>NZ_CP073683.1:5175000-5958851 GCF_019454085.1 Paenibacillus sp. S25 | reverse complement strand
AGACGTCACTCCTTTTAAATCCTGACATTTTACCGAATTAAGCTGCAGAGAGCTGCTCTCGGCGCTTCGGCAAAACGCCTAAAATCCCAAAAATGTTGTTGAAGGCCATAAAAAGACATACCGCCGCCTAAATCATGCGGCAGTGTGGTGAGAGAACGCAGCACAAAATGACCCTGAAAAATAGCTAATGGAAATTCCGCTGCTGATCAGCAGAAGAAAGGCGATATTTCTCAGGAGGGAATGTGCGGCACGATCCGTTCTCTTGATCCCGCAGGCCAAAACGGGACTGCAATATGTCGAAATCAAATGAAAAATGTAGAATATATCCCCAGAATCCCGAATCCGCACAAAAATAAAAAGATGGATAAATTGAACTTGTTCACAACTTTATCCACAGGGTGTTGATAATATGGAGGGTAAAACAACATATTCACATTCAAAAGTAATATCATCATAGCAAAAGAAGCCTTGTATTTCAATGACTCGTGGTTATTTATCCACAAATTCAATCTGTTGTGTACAATTTTTATTCACAACACAAGATATTGTTTATAATTTGTTCAGTTTTCGACAATAACTCTTTTTTACTCTAAAATGTTATGCACAGGTTATGACCAATTAAATCACAATTCAGTTCTTTTTGTGGATCTGTGCATAACAGCCGTTGCCTTTTGGTCACAGAGGCTTATTTTTCTGTTGAAAATTTCCGGTAACGTTTCCGACATTATTTTTGAACGAACCTGATAACGTCGATATGAAAATAGGATGGATTCAAGTTATAGAATGAATAAATGTAAAAAACAGTTTTTGGAGGAGCGAAAACGACAAATAGAATGCTGATGATGGAGGGGAAGTGAAAGAAATTTTATGAAGTAAGGGAATAAAAGAGTGAAGTGAGTGAGCGGGGGAGGCTTCCTGAATGCAAAAAGAGGGAGAGGATTCACAAGTACATTGACTTTGGCCGCTATTTGTGGTTAAATGTACAAAGGTGTTTTTTGTGGAGATTGCTACGTTAGGTATATTCCATATAAAACGTATTCCTTGTAAGGAGGTGCAGCACAATGAGACCGACTTTCAGACCGAATGTCAGCAAACGTAAAAAAGTTCACGGCTTCCGTAAAAGAATGAGCACGAAGAATGGCCGTAAAGTTTTGGCAGCTCGTCGCCAAAAAGGTAGAAAAGTATTGAGTGCGTAATGCGTGCATAAAGACCACTACGGTGGTCTTTTTTTTCATAATTGAGGTATTCAGGGATCGGATTCCTTCTTTTATTGTTGTAAAAATGTAGTGAAAGAAGAGGGGGAAGTCCAGCATCCTGTCCTATATTAGATGAAGCTTTTGAAAACGGATATAAAATAAGCGAGATTACCATGTTGGAATGTTGTCCATACTTCTTACTATATAAAAGGTAAAGGTTAGCTTACCGACATGTGTAAATGAGATGAGCAAGGAGAAGCGCCGTGCAAAAAAAATTGCGTCTACGAAACCGGGCGGACTTTGGGCGCGTATACCGCCATGGCAAATCTTTTGCCAACCATCAGTTTGTGGTGTACTGGTTCCGCCGCAGAGAGGTAGAGCAGTTCCGCGTCGGAATTTCGGCCAGCAAGAAGATCGGCAATGCAGTAGTTCGCAACCGGATGCGCAGAATCGTTAAGGAAATTGTGCGCCATCATGAGCATGAATTGGTGGAGCAGATTGACCTGATTTTTATCGTTCGTAAGGGTGCGGTTACAATGTCGTATCAAGAGCTGGAGAAAAGCGTGCTGCACGTTCTACGCAAAGCCTCGCTGCTCAAGTCTTCACGCCGATAGTCAGTATCTTTGTCCTACAGGATATGGTATGATTTACGTTGGAATGGATTGGTTAAGAAAGGGGTTATGAAGTGTCGCGTTTGAAGACTCAACGGGGAAAATGGTTCCTCCTGATTGCCTTATTGGCACTTGTTGCTGTGCTGTCCGGATGTGCTCAGACGGCCCACAATTCTTACACGACGGCAGACTTGGCCAATGGATCGTTTTGGCAAAGATATGTCGTTTACTGGTTTTCGTATGCGTTAGATACATTTGCCCAATGGTTTTCTGGAGAGTATGGCCTGGCCGTACTGATTCTGGTGATTATCGTGCGAACCATTATTTTGCCGCTTACACTCAAGCAAGTACGTAGTTCCAAAGCTATGCAGGCCATTCAGCCGCAATTAAAAGAAATTCAAGCGAAGTACAAGGATACGCCTGAAAAAGTCCAGCAAGAGACGATGAAGTTGTTCCAGGAAAATAAGGTCAACCCGATGGCTGGCTGTCTTCCTTTGGTAGTACAGATGCCAATTTTCATCGCGCTTTATAATGCCATTTATTATAACTCGGCATTGCGGGATCATGACTTCTTGTGGCTCCAGTTAGGTAAACCGGATCACTTGTTTATCCTGCCGATTTTGGCAGCGATTACGACATTTGTCCAAACCTGGATGATGATGAAAATGAATCCGACGCCGCAGCAGGGACCGATGCAATTTTTGCTGTACGTCTATCCGGTGCTGATTCTGTTTATGTCGTACAACTTCCCATCCGCTTTGCCGTTGTACTGGTTCTACAGTAATATTTACACGATCATTCAAAACTATTTCCTTTATCGGAATAAGGATAAAGAAGCAGCACTGGCGAATGTGAAAACAGCCAGTCTTGCGAAAACAGGTTCCTCCAATAGTAAGAAAAAAGGTGGCAAAAACACGAAGGGGGCTAAAAAGTCGAGATGACCAAAGTCGTGACATCAGGAAAAACCGTTGAAGATGCTGTAAGACAAGGACTCTCCCAGCTGGGAGTAAGCCGTGAACGGGTAACCGTAAGCGTGTTGGAACAGCCGTCAAAAGGATTCCTGGGGTGGCTCGGGGTCAAGAAGGCGAAGGTGGAGCTTACGCTGCTCTCTGAGCCGTCTCCTGAAACCACACACGCGGCTGAACCTCATGTATCGGCTCAAGCACCTTCTAGCGTGGGACAGGCTTTATCTGAAGAAACTGGGCCTGTTGCACAGGAAGCACAGATGAACATGGAAGCACCCTCGGGACATATAGATCCTTATGAAGAGGCGGTGCGTTTCATTCGTGAAACAGCAGCAGGAATGGGATTGGACGTTAAAGTTGATGTCCGCCACCGCAAGGATGAAAGTACACTGGATATCTCCGGTCCGTCACTCGGTATGTTGATCGGCCGCAGAGGACAGACATTGGATGCATTACAGTACCTGACGAATATCGTTGCCAACCGTCATTCTGACAAATTCATCCGAATTGTGCTGGATGCCGAGCAATTTCGTGCACGTCGGCAAAAAACGCTGGAGGATTTGGCAGATCGGTTGGCAAACCAGGCTATTCGTTATGGCAAGGAAGTGGTACTGGAGCCAATGCCGTCACAGGAGCGGAAGCTGATTCACGCCAAGCTCCAACAGCATGCGCTGGTTAGAACATACAGCAAGGGGGACGAGCCCAATCGGCGCGTCGTCATTGCTAAAAAATAATCCGACGCAATGGCTCTCTGCAAGATGCAGAAGCCATTGCTTTTTTTCTTATATTTCTCGCTGAAACGGCTGCCGTCCTTGATGAAGGACGGCAATGTCGTTTCTACTTGATAGGAGGTAGAAACTTTATGCTGAGCGATACTATAGCTGCCATTGCAACGGCTGTCGGCGAGGGCGGCATTGCAGTTGTACGGATCAGCGGTCCAGAAGCGGTCACGGAAGTGGAGGCTTTGTTCCGTAGTAAAACGCCTCTAAGCAAGGCTCCAACTCACACGGTACATTATGGACATATAATAGATCCTCAAAGCCAGGAAAAGGTGGAGGAAGTTTTAGTTACAGTGATGCGGGCGCCACGCTCTTTTACGACAGAAGATGTCGTAGAAATCAGCACTCATGGCGGGGTCGTAGCCGTTAAACGGGTGATGGATTTACTATTGCTGCAAAATATACGTCTGGCTGAGCCCGGTGAATTTACGAAACGTGCTTTTTTGAATGGTCGTATTGACCTGAGTCAGGCGGAGGGTGTCATTGACTTGATTCGCTCGAAATCAGATAAAGCTTTTTCGGTGGCTTTGAAGCAGGTGGATGGACAACTGTCCCAGAATATTCGTCGCTTGCGTCATGTTTTGGTGGAGACACTTGCTCATATTGAAGTGAACATTGATTATCCTGAGCATGATGTTGAATCTTTTACATCTGATTTAATCAAGGATAAAAGCAGTCAGGTTATGACGGAAATTGATCGGCTGCTGCATACGGCGGAGCAGGGAAAGATTTTACGTGAAGGGCTGACCACAGCGATTGTTGGAAGGCCAAATGTGGGCAAATCGTCACTGCTGAACACATTGGCTCAGGGCGAGCGGGCAATTGTGACCGATATTCCGGGTACAACCCGTGACGTTATTGAGGAATATGTGACGATTAATAGTATTCCGCTCAAGTTGCTGGATACAGCTGGGATTCGTGAAACGATAGACGTAGTGGAGCGGATCGGAGTAGAACGTTCGAGAACGGCGGTTACTGAAGCGGACCTACTGCTCATCGTCATTAACGCCAACGAACCACTGCATGAGGATGAAATGGCATTAATGGAACAAATCCGCGGTAGACAAGCGATTGTCATTATGAATAAAATGGACTTACCGGCCCAAGTAGACCGGGATTTGTTGCTGCGTTATGTTCCCGAAGAGCTTATCGTACCGATGTCTGTGAAGGAAAATGAGGGAGCGGACCGACTGGAGCAGGCTATATCAAATTTATTCTTTAGCGGCAAGCTGGAATCAGCGGATATGACATATGTCAGCAACGTACGGCATATTGCTTTGTTGAAGAAGGCGCGCCAATCGCTGGTAGATGCCTATGAAGCCGCTGATCAATTTGTTCCTATCGACATGATCCAGATTGATGTAAGGCTGGCATGGGAGCATTTGGGTGAGATTGTAGGCGATACTGCGCATGATGCGCTAATAGATCAAATATTTTCACAATTTTGTCTGGGCAAATAGAACTTTCAAGCATGGCTGATATAAGCCTGCTATCGTTATATATACAAGAGCATATTCGGCGTGAAGACCGGAATGTATAAGGAGGTAAGAAAGGTATGGGTTACCAAGGAGGCGACTATGACGTAATTGTCGTAGGCGCGGGCCATGCGGGCGTAGAATCAGCCTTGGCAGCAGCGCGGATGGGCTGCCGCACGTTGATGATCACAATTAACCTGGATATGGTCGCGTTCATGCCCTGCAACCCGTCTATTGGCGGTCCTGCAAAAGGGCATGTGGTGCGAGAAATTGATGCACTGGGCGGCGAAATGGGTCGGAATATCGATAAGACGTTTATCCAAATGAGAATGTTGAATACTGGTAAAGGTCCCGCGGTTCATGCATTGCGTGCACAAGCAGACAAGTTCTCTTATCAGCATGCGATGAAGGAAACGATGGAAAAGGAACCGAATCTGACATTACGCCAAGGTATGGTTGAAGAGCTGATTATGGAAGACGGTCATTGCGTAGGTGTAATTACGAAGACGGGCACAGAGTATCGAAGTAAAGCAGTTGTCCTGACCACAGGCACTTATCTGCGCGGAAAAATCATTATGGGCGAGCTGATGTATGAGAGTGGTCCGAACAATCAACAGCCTTCGTTGAGATTGTCTGAGCATTTGAGAGAGCTGGGTTTTGATCTGGTTCGATTTAAGACAGGAACGCCGCCACGTGTGCATAAGGACACGATTGATTTTAGCAAAACTGAAATACAACCGGGTGATGATCAACCGAAGTTCTTTTCCTATGAAACGAAGTCTTCAGATAATGAACAGCTTCCTTGCTGGCTGACATATACTTCAGTAGAAACACATCAGATTATTAATGATAATTTGCACCGTGCGCCCATGTTCTCTGGTCTGATTGAAGGAACGGGACCACGTTATTGCCCATCCATTGAAGATAAGGTGGTACGTTTCAGTGATAAGCCTAAGCACCAAATCTTTTTGGAGCCTGAAGGTAAAAACACATCTGAATACTATGTTCAGGGCTTGTCGACCAGCTTGCCAGAGGATGTGCAATTAGCTGTGCTGCGTTCGATTCCGGGGATGGAAAAGGTAGAGATGATGCGCAATGGCTATGCTATCGAATATGATGCAATGGTACCTACGCAGTTATGGCCTACTTTGGAAACGAAGAAAGTCCCAGGCTTGTTCACAGCAGGTCAGATTAACGGTACCTCCGGTTACGAAGAAGCTGCGGGTCAAGGGATTATGGCAGGGATTAATGCAGCTCGCAAGGTGCAGGGCAAAGAGCCTGTAGTATTGGACCGTTCGCAAGGCTACATTGGGGTTCTGATCGACGATCTGGTGACGAAGGGTACGAATGAGCCTTATCGCTTGCTGACGTCGCGTGCAGAATACCGTCTGTTGTTGCGTCATGATAACGCGGACCTGCGATTGACTCCGATCGGGCATGATATTGGTCTAATTACGGATGAACGATACGAGCGCTTTTTGGATAAAAAGCAAAAGGTAGAGCAAGAGATTGAACGTTTACGCTTGGCGAAGGTTCGTCCGGTTGATATAAATGAGATGCTGGAGCAAGGCGGATCTGCACCAATACAGGATGGAAGTAATTTGTTAACGGTGCTGCGTCGACCAGAGATCAGTTATGCGCAAGTAGCACAAATCTCGCCTTCACCTATAGCTCTTACTGAGGAAGAACAGGAGCAGGTGGAAATCCAAATTAAGTATGCGGGCTACATTGAAAAGCAATTGATGCATGTTGAGCGTCTGCAAAAGATGGAGAAGAAGAAGCTCCCAGAGGATATTGTATACAGTGAAGTTCAAGGACTGGCCATTGAAGCCAAGCAGAAACTTGAAAAGATCCGTCCGATGTCGATTGGCCAAGCATCCCGTATTTCGGGTGTAACTCCTGCAGATATTTCCATTTTGCTGGTTTATCTGGAGCATTATAACCGCGTAACGGCAGCAAGGGGATCATAATGGACGCGATACAACAGCAATTTAAGCAGCGGCTGGCAGAGCATAGTATTGTGATTAATGACAGTCAGTTAGAACAGTTTGAAACATATTACCGTGTGCTAGTTGAGTGGAATGAAAAAATGAACCTGACGGGTATTACTGAGCGCGATGCAGTGTACACCAAGCATTTTTATGATTCTCTTTCCCTGGCCTTTTATGTTCCGTTAAATGATGTGGAAAGCCTGGCTGATATTGGGTCAGGTGCGGGTTTTCCGGGCATTCCTTTGAAAATCTGCTTTCCGCAGATTCAGTTGACTATTGTAGACTCGTTGAACAAACGTATACAATTCTTGGCACATGTGGTAGAACAGTTGGGTTTGGAAAATGTTGAACTGGTTCATAGCAGGGCAGAGGAATTGGGGCGTAAACCAGGATACCGCGATAGCTATGATCTAGTGACAGCCAGAGCGGTTGCCCGCCTCGCGGTACTGAATGAATTTTGTTTGCCGTTTGTCCGTGAAGGAGGACACTTTGCCGCGATGAAGGGCAGTGATCCTACAGAGGAAATTAAGGAAGCTTCCTACAGCTTGAAAGAGCTAAAGGGAAAAATCAAACATGTTCAGGCCTTCCAGCTACCTGTTGAAGATGCAGCCAGACATATGATTATTATTGAGAAAAGAGCGGCTACACCACGAAAATATCCACGTAAGCCGGGTACTCCTTTGAAGGCGCCGTTAGTGTAAATGTTTGAAAGAAAGTGAATGTTTCACGTGAAACATTCACTTTTTTTATGGCTGATAGACTCTTTACATAAAAGACTCTTAGCTATCATGCGTTCTTGTTTACATTTGGGGAAGAAGATGGATGATAGTTACCAAAGAAGATGCATAATTTATTCTCTGATCCTTCCGAAAAGCTGGTAGAGACGATAGGATTATGGCTGGAAAAGTGATAGAATAGAGATAATCGTTTTAATGTAAGTTGACTGCTCCTGTACCCATGAATTCAGATATACATATAGGGGAGTGGGACAACAAATGTCAGGGGAGTACGTGGAGTGTACCCGCTTACGGCGCTGTTTCATATAAAAGGGTCTACGATCCGCGTAAGGAACTGTTTTTCACGAAGCGCTGTTAGTATGGTGCTATTATGAAATTAGGTGGTATTATACGGAATGAAAGAACAATTTTCCAAGCTATTTGGTTTGACGGAGCGATCTACTGGGGACGAAATAAAACAAATTCCAGTTCGGGATATTGTCAGCAGTCCTTATCAGCCCCGTACCATATTTGACGATGAGAAGATTGATGAGCTATGCCAGACCATTAAGACGCATGGTGTAATTCAACCGATTGTCGTTCGTTTCCGTAATGGACAATATGAGATTATAGCAGGGGAACGTCGTTGGAGAGCTGTCACCAAGCTGGGTATGGAAACTATTCCAGCCATTGTTCGTGAGTTTAATGATTCACAAGCTGCATCCATCGCGTTGATTGAGAATCTTCAACGGGAAGGGTTAACTGCGATTGAAGAGGCTGTTGCTTACCAAAAGCTGATTGACCTACATCAGCTCACCCAGGAAAGCCTCGCTCAACGACTTGGTAAAAGCCAATCCACTATTGCTAACAAGATACGGCTGCTTCATCTGCCGGAGAGAGTGAAAGAGGCTCTAATGGAACGGAAGGTGTCCGAGCGTCATGCTCGTGCATTATTGTCATTAGAGACCGAAGAACTACAGTACAAGGTTTTAGATGAAGTCATTGCCAAGGAACTCAATGTGAAACAGACAGAGGCACGAGTTGCCTTTTATAAACAAGTATCCACGAATAAGAAATCGAAGCGGATTTCCTTTACCAAGGATGTCCGACTTGCGCTGAATACGATACGTCAATCCATTGATATGGTGTCTGGCTCAGGCTTGGATATCAAAACCAAGGAATCTGATCATGAGGATCACTATGAGATTGTCATTCAAATTCCCAAACGTAAGTAAGGGATGAAGCGTACAGGCGGCAGCAATTGCCGCTTTTTCTGTCTAACGCCGAATAAAACCGCAGCATACTCAATTCTATTCTGAAATTGCCGTTATCCGTAAGTTAAGGACTAAGTAACGTCTCCATAGAGCGTTTTGTAGTTATGGAGTGTAGCAGGATTCCGATTAAATTATGAGGTGAATGAAGTGTCAAAAATAATAGCCGTAGCCAATCAAAAGGGCGGAGTAGGCAAAACAACTACTTCCGTTAATTTGGGCGCCGGACTTGCTTCCCTCGGCAAAAGGGTATTGCTCGTGGATATCGACCCGCAAGGTAATACAACCAGCGGTGTGGGTATCAATAAGGCGGATGTGGCAAATTGCATTTATGATGTACTTATTAACGAGGTTGATCCTAGCGAAGCTATTATGAGTACACAGGTTGAGGGATTAGATATTATTCCGGCAACCATTCAGTTAGCAGGCGCGGAAATTGAACTGGTGCCGACCATTTCTCGCGAATTGAGATTAAAAAGATCGCTTCAACTCGTTAAGCATAATTATGATTATATATTAATTGATTGCCCGCCATCTCTAGGTATTTTGACGCTTAATTCATTGACGGCTTCCGATTCAGTCATTATTCCAATCCAGTGTGAATATTACGCATTGGAAGGATTAAGTCAATTGTTGAATACCGTGCGATTAGTGCAAAAACATCTGAACACCTCTTTGCAAATTGAAGGTGTGTTGTTAACCATGTTTGATGCCCGCACGAACTTGGGTATTCAGGTGATTGAAGAAGTGAAAAAGTATTTTCAAAGCAAGGTTTATCAGACGATTATTCCACGCAATGTGAGACTCAGCGAAGCACCATCACATGGCCAGTCCATTATTACGTATGATCCCCGTTCCCGTGGGGCAGAGGTATATATTGAGTTGGCAAAGGAAGTGGTATCTTATGAGTAAACGGTTGGGAAAAGGACTTGATGCACTCATTCCCTCCCTTACAGTCAATGAAGAGGATAAGGTTGTTGACATTCCGCTCAGCCAGTTGCGTGCGAATCCGTACCAACCTCGAAAAACGTTTGATGAAGAGTCCATTAAGGAATTAGCCGAATCCATTCGTCAGCACGGTGTTATCCAACCTATTATTGCACGTAGTGTATTGCGAGGATATGAAATCATAGCCGGGGAAAGACGTTTTCGGGCTTCTCAATTTTGTGGGAATCCGACTATACCTGTAGTTGTTCGCAATTTTACGGATCAGCAGGTGATGGAGATTGCCCTGATTGAGAATTTACAGCGTGAGAATTTGAATGCAATGGAAGTGGCAGTAGCTTATCAGGGATTAATGGATCAGTTTTCTTTAACTCAGGAAGAGTTGTCCATGAAAGTGGGAAAATCACGTTCTCATATTGCCAATTTCCTTCGCTTGCTCGCATTGCCTGAAGAAGTTAAAGATCATGTTTCACGTGGAACATTGTCTATGGGACATGCCAGAGCTATTGTTGGGCTCAAAGATCCAGACATGGTGAAACAGTTAGCACAGCAATGTATTGAACAGCAGTGGAGTGTTCGCGAACTGGAGGAAGCTGTACAGCAGTTGGATCATAAGCCTGGTGAGGCGAAAGCCAAAACAAAGGTGCGAAAAAAGGACCCCTATATTGACCATATGGAAGAGTCCCTGCGTGAACGCTTTAAAACAACTGTGAAGATCAAGCACAATAAGGATAAAGGCAAAATTGAATTGAATTATTACAGCCAGCAGGATTTGGAAAGATTACTGGAGCTATTACAGTAGTTTGTTGAAATATGGACATGTCTCCTTGAGCAAAATGGAAAGTGAGATATGTCTTTGCTTTGTCTGGAATTGCAGGAATTAGAATGGTTTTGATGGATAAACTAATAGCCTTGTGTTATTTGTTTCGCTGTTCTCAAACGTATAAAATATAAGTATGCAGTAACATGATTTTTGAGGTAGAGGAGTAGAAGCAAGCATATGGCTGAATTGAATGGACTAATCATGGAACAGCTTGCCGGAATCGTTGCAGGGATCGTGCTTATTTTGCTCATCTTGTTGATTGTTATTATCGTGCAGGGTGCAAAGCTGAAGAAGATGCGGCGAAAGTATGAAACCATGATGGCAGGCAGCGGTGTCGAGAATTTGGAAACGCTGCTGATTGATTTGAAGGTACAGATGGATACGATTGAGGATGAGCAGGAAACCCATCGTGCAAGTATGAAATCACTACGTAGTAAACTGACTGGCTTGAAGGGACATATAGGTATCAAACGCTATAATGCCTTTGGTGAGAGAGGAAGCGATTTAAGCTTTTCTCTGGCTATTGTAGACGACAATCAGGATGGTATGGTTTTAACCGGCATTTATAACCGAGATGGCTCATATGTGTATGCCAAGCCTCTAGAAGCGGGACAATCCACCTATTCCTTATCACCTGAAGAAAAAGAAGCCGTTACTCTTGCGCAGCAAGCAGGACAGAACGGTAATGCCACTCCTTAATCGCGGAGTATAGGCTGCCAGCAATGATATCTGATAATTTCATTACCAAATTTAGTCTCGTATTTTGCAGTACGAAGTATTCCATGAAGCCGCCGACGTTAACGATACCAGTCAAATGGATATCGCCGACCGGCGGTAATTCTTTATTTACACCTGCCCCAGGCTTGAGAGGACCATCTGAAACCTGAATGCATCCAACGCTGGAGGTTTGTCCAAGACATGCATCTATACCAATGATATAAGGCTGTTCATATCGGGCTTGTATGCTATTCAGCGTCGTTTGCAGGTTCATAGCATGTACAGGCTCCTCTAATGTACCGTATAGGTTAAACAGAGGGCTTTTGTAGCGTGATAAATGCGTACCTACGAGCGGACCCAGGCAATCTCCAGTAGAACGGTCGGTGCCGATGCAAATAATGACGATATTTTGCAGACTCGGCGCCTGATGCAGATGGAACAGCAGACGATGGATGATGGCTGATTGGATCCCGGGGTCTGTGTGTGATATTTTTAAGCTTAGGGGTTCTTGCCCCGGAATGAAGTCAGATGGATGAGTCATGGAATCTTCCTTTCGCTCTGTAATGGAGTGTGAAGGTTGCGCTCGCTGTACCTTGGAGAATAACAATTAGCCTGCGGGTAACATTTATTCTCAAGATAGTAGCTAGTATATGGATAAACTTGTGCTTTTATACTCGAAGGAAGTAGATTATTCATAGCCATATGTTTAAAGTCAGTAGATAAGCTTATATAGTAGGAAATAGAATTTGGGAAGCAGGAAGAGTAGTTCCCTTGTTTAAGGAGGAATACAGCATGACCTTTATACATTGGTTGGCCGGTAATTTAGAAACCGATGACGTAGTGAAAGGTGCGATTCACTGGAAGGATGTTGTATGGAAATGGCTTACCGATAGTGCGATGTGGTCGGCCTTTTTGTTTGTAATTTTGAAAATCGCGATTATTTTTATCATCACACGTATCTTTATTCGAGTTATTAATAAAATTATAGATAAGTCGATGCAACAAAAAGGAGATAACGGCAGGTTCCGATTGAATACAAGGCGGTTAACGACTGTTGGGGAACTGCTGAAAAATGTAACCAATATTGTATTTAATTTCATCTTAATTATGCTGGTGCTATCTCAAATGGGTATTAATCTCGGCCCTCTGATTGCTGGAGCTGGAGTGCTTGGATTAGCCGTTGGTTTTGGGGCACAGAGCTTGGTTAAGGATGTAATTACCGGATTCTTTATTATTTTTGAGGATCAATTTGCCGTAGGAGACGTCATTCAGACAGGTACTTTCAAGGGTACAGTGGAAATGATCGGGCTGCGTACAACCAGACTGGTGAGCTGGAAAGGTGAGGTGTACATTTTACCAAACGGCTCAATTACAACGGTAACGAACTTCTCCATGTCCAACGCGTTGGCGGTAGTGGATGTGCCAATGAAGGCCGAGCGGAGCCTGGAGGAAGCAGTTGGTTTGGTAAAACAGGCAATCGAAGGCATTGAAGAGTCCAATGTACAGATACTTAATATACCAGATGTGTTAGGGGTTCAGTCCATGACTACCTCAGAGTATATTGTGCGTGTTGTGGCAGAATGTATGCCAAATACAGGGGCCGTGGTAGAGCGTGATATTCAGAATAACATCAAGAAGGCCCTAGAGGATGAGGAACATCGTCAGGCCGCCTTGGAGACGGCGATAACCCTAGAAAAAGAAGATGAGCAAGGAAGAAAAGGGGGAGAGAAGGGTGGAGCGTAAGTCATTTGAACTAGGGGACATTGTACAGATGAAGAAGCCTCATCCGTGTGGAACGAATGAAATGGAAATTATCCGCATGGGGATGGATATTCGAATCAAATGTGTCGGTTGCCAGCATAGTGTGCTGATTCCGCGTGCCAAGTTCGAAAAGAATATGAAGAAAGTGCTGCGATCAAAGGCCAACGCCGACGAGCAAAACACGGAAGCAAATTGAGCCAAGAAGGATGAATGGCGATGAACCAGAATCAACTTGCGTCACAGTTGCAATGATGATATAATTATCCTTGCTGCGGAAAGGTACCCAAGAGGTCTAAGGGGGCTGACTCGAAATCAGTTAGGCGTCGCAAGGCGTGCGTGGGTTCGACTCCCACTCTTTCCGCCACTAACTTCATTTAATAAACCAATCTCTTACGTCTGTGACGTAGGGGATTTTTTGTTTGTGAATAAAAGGTCAACAGACTGTGATAAGTGAAAAGACTAAGATAAACCAAGAAGGTAAGATGGAAGAAATGATTAAGAGTCTATTGGGGGATGAATAAGGCGTGATAACAAAAAAATGCTCCTGACAGCAGAGAAACATTGCCGTTAGGAGCACTCTTTTGTTATAGCTGGTTAGGCGGGTAGTGATAGCGTTTTGTTTTTTTTGAGCCAGAGATCATCAGAAGGATCGCTGCAATCAAATGGAGAGCCCAGCCTACAAAGGGTATCCAGGCCAGCAAAGAAGTGAGTACCCCCCATACAGAGCCGTAGATCGCCTCCTGATTGCGTAACGACAGGATAAGTGTTACTGCATGCAGGACAAGCATAAATCCCAGAGCCGAGTAGCCGGTCCCCATGACAATAGCTCCCCCCACAATCGGTACGGCAAGCACCAATTCGAATATACCTGATATCCACTTTAATATTCGAGAATAGCTCATCTTTAAACCTCCGTAGATAGTAGGTCTTTGTACTTGGATATATTCTAGCAGAAGGAGCTGAATTAATCTGCATTTTACCAGTATATGCAAAAAGTCCGATAATGCAACAAAGGAGGACCACAAAGGTCCTCCATCGTAGGCGATACATTTTTAACAGGATACGATCTGTCCAATCACATCATGAAACTCGGTGTACTGACAAGCAATACCGTGTTGAAAAGACAGTGTCCTTTTACACAAACCTAACGCTTCTAATGCCCGGAATGGATCTCCTAACAGTCTGTCCGGCTACGTCGTCCAACGGAACCACACCTCTCTGTTGTACCGCCTAATCATAATATGGCCAGGATAGCGAGGAAATATACATTAGTGGACACGAGCTTTCGTTTTTTTCTTCCATTTGCGATTATGGTTGGTGGTCTCTGGAAAAGAGTCGCCTCTTTCCAGCGTTACTTGCTGCGGGTTTTGGATTTCAGTATGGAAGCTCTTTTCTCCGACCTCCATGTATACGCCGTCGTTTGGGACCTTATCCCCTGGTTCGAACTCAGTCTTTTCACCCATACGGTTGTGCCTCCTTAGATAAATGAATTTGGACTGCAACGGTTATTGTGCGCTGTCTTGAACAGAAACATGCGAAACCGGGTATACAGATAGTGAGTGAATCAAATGATTTCCTTTATATATGCGAAATTTTTGATGTTCTATAAAATTGTATAAAGCATGATGATATGCAGTGTTTTTAGCCGTTTTAGGCTTGTGTATTGAATTTGTAGGTTGCATTCAGTTGTTGGATTTGGTAAACTGTTTTAGTGCGAGCTTAGGCTCGTTCCTTGCTCTCAACTGAGATTGAGGGCCTTATGTCCATAAGGAGGTGTAAAGAATGCGCAAATATGAAGCGATGTATATTATTCGTCCTGACATTGAACAAGAAGCTGTTCAAGCGACAGTCGATAAATTCCAAGGTATCATCTCTAACGGCGGTGGCGAAATTACGAGTCACGATGTAACTAAACGCCGTCTTGCGTATGAGATCAAGAAATTCCGTGATGGTTCTTTCGTTCTGGTAAACTTCACAGCAGAACCTGCTGTTGTTACTGAGCTTGAGCGTATCATGAAAATTTCTGACGAAGTAATTCGTTATCTCATTACGAACGACGTAGCTTAATTATTGTACGTGATTATGTAATGAACAACGCTCAAAGGAGGGGATTGGATTGTTGAACCGTGTCATTCTGATCGGTCGTTTGACCAAAGATCCAGAGCTGCGCTATACACCGTCTGGTGTAGCAGTAACCCAGTTCACCCTGGCTGTAGACCGTCCGTTTACGAGTCAAGGCGGCGAACGGGAAGCGGATTTCTTGCCGATCGTAACCTGGCGTCAGCTTGCTGAAACATGCGCTAACTATCTTCGCAAAGGTCGTTTAACGGCTGTTGAAGGCCGTGTTCAGGTGCGTAATTATGAGAACAATGAAGGAAAACGTGTATACGTGACTGAAATTGTAGCTGATAATGTGCGTTTCTTGGAATCTAACCGCGATGGCGGTAACGGTGGCGGCAATAGCGGTGGAGCTGCGCGTGAGGAGTCTCCTTTCGGAGGCGGTAACAGCAATAGTGGACGCGGGAATAATAACTCGCGAAACAATCAGGATCCTTTTTCCGATGACGGAAAACCGATCGATATTTCGGATGATGATTTACCATTTTAATTGGGAAAGGACTGACAAAGAATGGGCTTCAGACAAAGAGAAGGCGGAGACGATAACAAAAGACCAGCTCGTCGTGGTGGTCGCAACAAACGTCGTAAAGTATGTTTCTTCACTGTGAACAAAATTACTCACATTGACTATAAAGATACAGACCTGCTTAAAAAATTCATCAGCGAACGTGGAAAAATTCTTCCTCGTCGTGTGACTGGAACAAGTGCGAAATATCAACGTATGTTGACAATCGCTGTTAAACGTTCCCGTCAAATCGCATTGCTTCCTTACACTACTGAATAGTAGTGGATGGAAAAAAGAGACGTTCCCGATCCCGGGAGCGTCTTTTTTCGTGATTTTTTATATTGACAACAAGTCCCATCTATTGTAACTTACTAATAATACAATCCATGTTTACCCATAAACCATACTATACCTTTTAATGGCTTGTGAAATTGCAAGCTCCCCAACTCGCCAGAGTAAACATTTCGGCCTTCTTAAATGTTATTTTATATTACATGAAATCCTGTTTTTTGTCATTTTCCACAAGTAAAATTCATAAACTTTACATAAATAGATATTTTGCATTTTTATATTACATAAAAAAAGATATTGACGTGATATTATTTTACACTTAAGATAAACCTTAATAAAAATGTAATGGTTGTTAGCGCACGAAATTGACCAGAGGTCTAAAACACGTGTTTACGCTATTAAGGCAGTAAGGAGGATGTGCAACTTCATTTTCAAACCTCAAGCTTTAACGAATCACCGCAGGAATGAGACAGGCTGTTAAATAAAGAACCGACTAAGGGGGATTAACAGGATGATGCAGACGAAGAAATGGGTTTCTTTGCTTATGATGCTTACGATCGTTGGTGTTCTGTTTGCAGGATGTAGCGGAGGTGCTAATGAGGCACAGCCACAGCAAGGCAATGCGGACAATAAAACAGAGGGAAATGAAGGAAGTGTGCCTGTTACGGAGGGCGTTATTAAAGCGACTGATCTGACGCAAAATCCTCCCGGAGCGACTAATCGGAAAGATAACATTGTAGTAGGTATGACATCACCTAAAGGGGTATTTAACCCGCTATTCTGGCAAACGACCTACGATTTATATGTAGTCAGAACAGTATTTGATTCCTTCTTACAGGTGAAGGCGGATGGTACATATGAAAATAGCTTGGCTGACAAGGTTGATGTATCGCCGGATGGTCTAAAATATACATTCCATCTGAAACCAGGCGTGAAGTATAGTGACGGTACCCCAGTAACAGTGAAGGATTATGCTTTTGTCCTCAAGGTACTGCATGATCCAAATTATGACGGAGAAACAGATGTATTATCTTTTAAGATTAAAGGCGGTAAAGAGTATCACGATGGCAAGGCGAATGATATCTCTGGTATCAAAGTCATTGATGATAATACAGTAGAGGTAACCGTTACAGAAGCAACAGCGTATACAAAGGATTTTCTGGGTGAGCAATACTTCATGCCAGAAGCTTATTATGGAAAAGGATTCAAAAAGGGTAACCTGGACAGCATCAAGGCACTTAATAATAAGCCGATCGGCTCTGGTCAGTATGTACTGAAGAGCTTCTCCCCGGGTCAACAAGTCGTATTTGATGCGAATCCAAACTACTTCAAAGGCGCACCAAAAGTGAAGTCAGTCATTTTCAAAACAACAACAGAAGAAACAAATCTGTCTATGCTGCAAACAGGTGAAACGGACATGGACAACATCACAGTTACTGAAGACAATGTAGAGGAATTAAAGGCGTTGGGCTTCTTGGACGTGAATATTATGCCGACAAACGGCTATGGATATATTGCGTTTAATCATAAGGAAAAGAAATTTAAGGACCCTAAAGTACGTCAGGCTCTAACGATTGGCTTAAACCGTAAGGAGATTGTGCAGGGCGTGTATGGTCCATATGCGAATGTTATTAACATTCCACAATCTACAGAATCTTGGTCTTATACGGATGAAGGTATCAACAAATATGAATTTGATACAGCTAAGGCGAAGGCTTTGCTGGATGAAGCAGGCTGGAAGGTTGGTGCTGACGGAATCCGTGAGAAGGACGGCGAAAAGCTGACCATTAACTTCTCTGCAACTGCTGATAATCCAGTAGTAGAGGCCTTACTGCCGATCATGTCCAATAACTATAAGGAGCTAGGCATCAAGCTGACTTCCGAAACTTTAGATTTTAACGCCATTATGGATAAAAAGGACACAGGCAAGTTTGATATGTTCTTCGCGGCTTGGGGCTTAACACCAGACCCGGATACAACGACTTTTATTTCGAATGGTGCACAAAATGATATCGGCTATTCCAATAAGAAGGTCGATGAACTAACGGTTGCTGGTAAGCATGAGCTGGATCAAGAGAAACGCAAATTGATTTACAAACAGCTCTATCAAGAGCTGAACAAAGATCTACCAACTATTTTTATGTACCAACGCAGAGATATGTGGCCAGTTAATGGACGTGTATCTGGCTTAGAAATTACGCCATACAAAGATTTTGAGTTCACTCTGCATAACGCTCAGATCGCTCAATAAGGGTTGCCAATCGTATGCTCAGCTCTCACGAGCTGGGCATATCACTTTATTCGTCTGGAGGAATGAATATGAAGCAGTACATTATTCGAAGACTGCTGCAACTCATCCCCACACTTATTGGCATATCCATTATCGTATTTGCGATTTCAGCCATGGTGCCGGGTGATTATATTACAGCCAAGCAGAACCCGAATATGACGGCCGAAAAGGCGCAGCAGCTACGACATATCTACGGGCTGGATAAACCGGAGTACCAACGCTATTTTATATGGGCCGGTAATATGTTAAAGGGGAATATGGGGGATTCATTACAGCATAAGCAGCCGGTAACGAAGGTCATTGGCAATTATGTATGGAACTCATTTATTATCGCTTTTTTTAGTCTTATATTTAGCTGGTTGATTGCGGTTATTGCAGGGGTATTTTCAGCCAAGTTCCAATATTCGTTATTCGATAAGTTTGTCACATTATTCATTTTCTTATGTATGTCGCTACCTTCATTTTTTATTGGTCTATTGGTCATCAAAATATTTGCCCTGGAGTGGGGAATTCTCCCGGTTGGGGGCATGACCACAGCAGGAATGGAGCCAGGCTCGTGGGCTTATATGGTGGATGTTCTCAAGCATATGTTCCTGCCGACGCTCGTACTTACGATGCTGAGCACAGGAAGTCTGACCCGGTATTTCCGTACAGGCATGTTGGAGGTCATTCGTCAGGATTATATTCGTACCGCACGCGCCAAAGGGTTGAAGGAACGTACGGTTATTTTCAAGCACGCACTGCGCAATGCACTGATTCCAGCCATCACACTACTTGGCTTCGAGCTTCCGGCCTTATTTGGTGGGGCGATGATTCTGGAGAAGGTATTTGTGTGGCCGGGTGTGGGTCAGGTCTATCTGGAGTCGATTAGTATGCGGGATTATCCGTTTATGTTGGGCTTCACGATTTTCTTAGCGTTGCTTACGCTTATCGGTAATTTGCTCTCTGATGTATTGTATGGCATGGCAGATCCAAGAATTCGCTTGAAGTAGGAGGGATACTATTGTCCGCAGAAACAGTCACGATTGAAACGAATCAAAAGGCGGCGATCCGTCCTGAAGCGTCTCCATGGAGAATCGCCGTTCGCCGTTTTAACCAAAACCGTCTGGCTTTGGCTGGTCTCGTTATATTAATTCTGATGGTTATCATTTGTATATTTGGACCGATGATTTCACCTTATCATTTAGATGATTACAAGCTAGCTGACAAAAATTTATCGCCTAATGCTAAGTACTGGCTTGGTACAGATAAGTTTGGTAGAGATATTTTGCTGCGTACGATGCTGGCCGGCCGTATTTCCTTGACGGTGGGACTAGTCGCCACGTTTATTTCGGTCATGATCGGAGCAACGTTGGGTGCGCTGGCAGGGTTTTATCGTAAAGGCGTGGATACGGTTATTATGCGGATTGCCGATATTTTCATGGCACTCCCTACATTACCGCTGCTTATTATTTTAGGTGCTGTTCTGTCGGATTTGAAGGTCGATCCGTCGAATCGCATTTATTTTCTGATGCTCATTATCGGGGTCTTGAGCTGGACTAGCTTGTCTCGTCTGGTCAGGGGGCAGATTCTTACGCTGCGTGAACAGGAGTTTATGCAGGCGACGGAAGCGCTAGGCTTGAGAGACCGTCGCAAAATATTCCGACATTTGCTGCCGAACACGATTCCTACCATTATTGTTACGGCTACGCTTGGAGTAGCGGGTGCGATTATTACAGAATCTGCGCTCAGTTACTTGGGAATCGGCGTTGTGCCGCCCACACCTTCGTGGGGGAACATGATATCGGCTGCAAATAACCTAATTGACTTCCGCAAACGGCCTTGGATATGGGTCCCACCGGGAATGTGTATTCTAATTACAGTTGTAGCAATTAACCTAATTGGCGACGGTTTGCGTGATGCGCTGGACCCTAAAATGAAGAAGTAGGAGACGAACGTTTATGGAAAATGCTTTGATTGAATTTCGTAACCTGAAAACCCACTTTCATACCTCTAACGGAACTGTCAAAGCGGTCAATGACGTCAGTTTTAAAATTCGTGAGGGTGAAACGCTCTGTGTGGTAGGAGAATCTGGCTGCGGTAAGAGTGTAACAGCGATGACGATGATGCGGTTGATTGATTCTCCCCACACCTCAGACGGACAAATCTGGTTTGAGGGCAAGGACCTTCTAAAACTCAATAAGGGTCAAATGCAGCAAATTCGCGGCAATGACATCTCGATTATTTTTCAGGAGCCGATGTCTTCTCTGAATCCCGTGCTTACGATTGGGGAACAGATCACGGAGCCGTTGCTGATGCATACATTAATGAGTAAAAGAGAAGCACATGCTCGGGCAATTGAGCTGATTAATTTGGTGGGGATTTCACGATCGGAAGAAATATTTCATTCCTATCCTCATGAATTGAGTGGCGGTATGCGCCAGCGGATCATGATTGCCATCGCATTAAGCTGTAATCCGAAGTTATTGATTGCGGATGAACCAACAACGGCACTGGATGTTACGATTCAGGCACAGATTCTGGATTTAATGCGGGATTTGAAGGATAAGCTTAAAACGTCCATTATGCTCATCACCCACGACTTGGGTGTCGTGGCAGAAATGGCTGATTATGTGGTCGTTATGTATGCTGGAAACGTCATTGAAGAGGCGCCTGTCATTGAGCTGTTTAAAAATCCGCAGCATCCATATACTCAAGGCTTATTAAAGGCGAAGCCCGTCATTAATCAGAAAATGGATCGACTGTATTCCATCCCAGGACAGGTTCCAAACCCAATTGAGTTGGGGGAAAATTGTCATTTCCATGATCGGTGCTCCCACTGTATGCAAATCTGCAAGGATCAGGCTCCTCCTTTGAATGAAAAGGAGAATGGTCATAAGGTTGCCTGCTGGCTATATGAGAAAGAAGGAGGGCAACGGATATGAGCGAGCCTTTGATTCAAGTGGAAGGGTTGAAAAAGTATTTCCCGATCACAGGCGGGATTTTTCAGCGTACTGTCGGACATGTGAAAGCAGTCGATGATGTATCCTTTAACATTCATAAGGGTGAATCCTTCGGTCTGGTAGGAGAATCGGGTTGTGGCAAAAGTACGATTGGACGTACGATTCTCAGATTGATGGATAAGACCGAGGGATCGGTACGATACAAAGGCGAAGACTTGCACGCGTTAAACAAAGAGCAGATTCGTGCGCTTCGTCCGAAGTTGCAAATCGTCTTTCAGGACCCTTTTAGCTCACTGAATCCGAGAATTAAGGTCGGCGAAGCCATTGGTGAGGCGTTGCTGGATCACGGGTTGATTGATCGTAGTGAGCTGCGGAAGAGGGTCAATGAAACGCTGAATATTTGTGGGCTGTCCTCGTATCATTATGATCGGTATCCGCATGAGTTCTCTGGCGGCCAGCGTCAGCGGATCGGGATTGCAAGGGCTTTGATTTTGAATCCTGATTTTATTGTGGCTGATGAGCCGGTATCTGCTCTAGATGTGTCTATTCAGGCCCAGATTATTAACTTGTTAAGTGATTTGCAGCAGGAACGCCAATTGACCTATCTGTTCATCTCGCATGATCTAAGTGTAGTCGAGCATCTGTGTAGCCGGATTGGTGTGATGTATTTAGGTTCAATGGTAGAGCTTTCCTCCAAGGAGGAACTGTTCAGTAATCCGCTTCATCCGTACACGAAGGCGCTGCTATCGGCAGTACCGATTCCTGATCCCACGATCAAGAGACAACGGATTGTGTTGAAAGGAGACATCCCATCTCCGGCCAATCCGCCTTCAGGATGCAAGTTTCATACACGTTGTCCTATGGCAGAAGCACGTTGTAAAACAGAGATTCCGGTATACCGCGATGCGGGCGATCAGCATTTTGTAGCCTGTCATTTTGCCTAAAATATAATAATTAGGAAGCAAAATATCCGTCATTCTGAAAGCAGCATTGACGGATATTTTGTCGTGAAATAAAAAAGGTAAAAAAATTGTATCTTTTTTTCGAAAAATTGCAGACAAAATGGATTTTTCATCGTCTAATAAAGTATGGAGGTTATTACGATGATGAAAAAACATTGGTTACGTTGGGCTATTGTCGTCCCGGTACTTATTATATTGATTTTTATTACGCTTGGACCCCGACTGTTGATCGGAAAGCCGAATGTGGATGCAGAGGCTGCGGTGCTGATGGACATGCATACTGGGGAATTACTGATGGATGTGAACGGCGATACGCCTATGCCTTCCGCAAATATGTCTAAGCTCATGACTGAGCTATTGGTGCTGGAGGATATTCGGGCCGGACGGTTAGGCTGGAATGATGAAGTGCGAATTAGCCGTTACGCGAGTACGGTGGGCGGTGTAAATCTGTCCCTCCGGTATGGTGAAAGGATGACCGTATCCGAATTGTTCCAGAGTATGGTTGTGTATTCAGCGAATGATGCCGCTGTCGCGTTAGCGGAGCGTTCAGCAGGGAATGAATCAGCTTTTGTGAAGCGTATGAATGGAAAAGCTGCCCAAATCGGGTTGTCATCCGATAGTCGCTTCAGCAATGCCTCTGGGGCAGGTCAGAGTGAATTGGGGCCAAATCACCCTGAGGATATTCGGGGAGAAACGAAAATGACAGCAAGCGACACGGCGAAGTTGGCCTCCTATTTGATTACGTCACACCCGGAGATTTTGAGAACGTCCAGCCGTACACAGATGGAGTTGAAAGATAAAGGCATCTACATTAGTAATACGAACTGGATGCTGCCTTCCTTGGCTGGACCGTACTCTTACGCGGGAACGGACGGACTGAAAGCAGGGTACACAAGCGATGCTGGATACTGCTTCACGGGTACAGCTGAGCAGCATGGAAGACGGCTAGTTGCTGTGGTGCTGGGTGCACCGAGCAAGGAGGAGCGTTTTGAGCAGACCCGGAGGTTGTTCGATTATGGTTTTGCCCTGTCGACTTCTTTCCCGGTGCGACTGCAAAATTTGGTGAAACTGGCTCCACATTAAGGTGAAAAATGATTTTGAAAGCTACATAGGATACGAATATAAACATGAATTTGGGCTTTGACCGTGAGGTCGAAGCCTTTTTTGGTATGAATTTGAGAAGCTGACCACGCCATGATACTTTTGACAACAAGGTAGCAGACCTTTTATGCTTTGAGGGGAAGTTTTCGCTTCATGAGGGACCAATTCGGTTTAATGAAGAGATGGGATTTGTGACGGAAAGAAGGAAGGTACCTGTTATGGAGAGAAGACATAAGAGAAGGACCAGTGGAAAGCCCAAAAAGAAAAAGAGGTTTACCGCTCTATATATTTCATGTATTGTTTTATTTTTGATTGCAGTGGGAGGCTACCTATTCCGCAAACAGCTGACACTGGTGGCTTTTGAGTGGTTTGTATCACCGACGTTGGAAAGCAAGCTGGAGAAATCCTATCAACCGCGACAATCCGGGGAACAGCAACAGCAAGAGACAGTAGCTTACCGTAAGGAACCTTTTTCGGTGCTGTTACTGGGTACAGATGAAAGGCCAAATGAAAAGGCCCGTGGTCGTTCAGATACGGTTATGTATGCAGTAGTACGGCCCGCAGAATCGCGTGTGCTTTTGATTTCCATTCCAAGGGATACGTACGTACAGATTGTTGGACATGATCCGAATCGCGATGGCGAGGATGATTTTGATAAGTTGGGGCATGCTTATGCGTTCGGAGGCGCAGATATGTCCATGGCTACAGTAGAGAAGTTGATGGAGCATAAGGCCGATTATTATGCTACGATTAATTTCCAGGGTATTCAGGAGGCGGTGAACGCAGTGGGTGGAGTTGTGCTTCCCATCGACAAGCCCATTGAGAATAAGAACCCGCTGCATATCAAGTTCCGTATTGAGGCGGGCAAGCCGCTTTATAATGGTGAGGAAGCCATGTATTATGTTAGATATCGGGAAGATAGCGACTTCAACCGCACAAAACGGCAGCAAATTTTCTTGAACGCTATGGCGGATAAGTTACTGAATATCAACGGAATTACCAAAATCCCGGAGTTGCTCGATATTATGGGAGCCAATTTCAAAACCGATATGGAACCTACTTTTATTACTGGGCTTGGCAAGCAGGCTATTTCGCAGGGGAATCCACAAATTTCAAGTTTTACGATTACGGGGGAAGGGTTCAAGAAGAAGGGCCTGTATTATGACCGGGCTAATGAACAGGAACTTGAATATGCCAGACTTATGATTGCGAACTGGCTAGATTCCGATACAACCCCGCAGACGCTGAGGCTTCCCGACAAGCAGGACATTCAGTGACTAATCAATTGATTTATATTTGATTTTGAGGGGGATTCGTTTCTCATGAACATCGCTTTTTTCTTGCTTCCCAAACAGGAAGTTGCTTGTGTAACGGCGGATGCTACTTTACGGCAAACGTTGGAACGGATGGAATATCACCGTTTTACAGCAGTTCCTATTTTGGATAAGGAAGGTAGATATACAGGTACAGTTACAGAAGGTGATCTGCTGTGGCATATGAAAGAGTCCGAGGGGAAAATCACCTTTGAAAACGCTTCTAAGTTTATGCTTAAGGACGTTCCGTTGCGGGTTACGATGAAGCCCGTATCCATTGACGCGAACATGGAGGATTTAATTAATTTGGCTAAGGTACAGAACTTTGTGCCCGTTGTGGATGATATGGAACGGTTTATTGGCATTGTACGTCGCAGCCAGATTATTGAGTATTGTGAAAAATTTGTATCCAGGGAATCGCTTAATACTTCAAGCTAAAATAAGCAGCAGAGCTGCTCCGAAAATAACGATTTACCCTATGGGGTAACAGTTATTTTCAGAATAGGATATGCTATAATGGAGAATAAAGCTTTTTCAGAGGGGTGTGACTCTTCATCATATGCCTAAAGAAATGGATGTAGTTAAACGAGCCAAGGTTATTGAATGGCTTAAAACAGAGGTGCTTGACCAAGTCTCCCGTCTGTTTAAGGCGATGTGGGAAGGCAGTACAGCCCGCATTGGTGATTGTTTGGCGAGTTTGGTGATGAGCAGTTATATTTTGGGAAGGCGCCTTGGAGTGTCTTACCGTGAATTGGATGATCTACTCATCGACAAGCTAAGAAAGCACAGAAAAGAAGGACACCAGCTGGAGGATTGGTATCAGGACATTTCCGCACTGGAAGAACATATGCGTAAGAGGTGAAAACGTTGAAATTCCGCTTGGCAACTGTAGCATGGAGCGTCATTTATTTGCTTCTGCTGCTGACTCTATTGACACCATTAAGAATCATTACCGTATTTTTGCTGATTGTGCCTGGCGCTGTATTGTTTTCATCGCTGCCTTTCAAAGGATTTCTGGTTCACGTCATACCGGTGCTGTTAATTATAGCGCTACTCGATGTGTATTCGCTGCTCCCTGCGATTTACTTTCTGATTCCTTCAATAATGATGGGACGGATATATAAAAAGGGAGGACCTGCTTTTCAGGCGTTGATGACCGGAATGGGCATTATTTTAGCCGAGTTGTTGGTTGTTCTGTTTATCGCTACGTATTCCTTTGGGTTTGATCTTTCGCAGTACCTTCGTGATCAGGCTGCGATATCGGCAAGTATAGTACAGCAGGTTTTGAGTGCTAATCCGATGTTTTCAAACATGAATTGGACGGCAGAGGATACGCAGAAACTCGGCACAATGCTGATTGGAAAAATTCCGTATGTGCTGATCATGACCTCGTTCATATTGGCGGTGATTACGCATGCTTTGGCACGTCCGGCATTGAGCAGTCTCGATGTACCGGTACGCAAAATGAAGCCTGCCCGCGAGTGGAGGCTACCGCGCGCGCTGATCTGGTATTATCTGCTGGCAATTGTAATTGAATGGATAGCAGGGTCTTCCGATAGCAGCTGGATTCAAATGGTTTCCATTAGTATGCTACCGCTGATTCATGCATGTTTTATTATCCAGACGATTGGTTTTGTATACTTCTGGACGCATAGCCGTAAAATGAGCCCGGTGATTGCGTTGCTGCTGTCGCTCGTCGTTCTGGTGTTCCAGCCGCTCCGCATTATAGGTATTATTGATTTGGCCTTTCCGCTGCGTGAAGCTATTACTAGATCAAAGAAATAGGGTGAACAGTCATGCCTAAATTTCTACAAAAACGCTGGCACGGCTATCAGACGGTCTGGGCGTTTTTACTGCTGCTGGTGCTTGTCATATGTATTTCCATGTACAACTGGGAACTGGGTGTGATAGGACTGCTGCTGTCATTCTTGCTCGGCGGGCTGATGCTGAAGACGGAATTGGATTTTCGTCGGGAACTGAATCAATATATCAGCGGTCTTTCCTTCCGAATCAAGCGGGTGGAAGGGGAAGCGATTAGTACATTGCCGTTCGGCATCATTTTATACAGTGAAAATCGAACGGTAGAATGGCACAATCGGTTTGCCGGGGAGATGTTCGAGGAGCAATCGCTGATTGGTGAGTCTCTTCAAGATTTGTTTCCTCAACTCGCAGGTGCTCTAAGCACCAAGAAGGAAACAAAGGAGCCTGCTCGTGAGCTGAAGGTGGAGCTACAGCATGATGAGCGTCATTATCAGTTTCTGATCGTGCCCGATGAGCGTCTGATATATTTGTATGAAGTAACGGAGTTGGCGGTGCTACGCAAGCAGTATGAAAACGAGCGGTTGGCGCTCGGTATCGTCATGCTCGATAATATGGACGAGGCTGCTCAGGGAATGGACGATCAGCAGCGCACCGCGCTTATTGCGAAGGTGTCAAGCGAGATTACATCCTGGGCTAATCAGTACAATATTTATTTGCGTCGATTATCTTCTGAGCGTTATCTCATTATGCTAAATCATAAAGCCCTCCAGGAGCTGGAGCAAAGTCGATTCGTCATTCTGGATACCGTAAGGGAAATGACGGCGGATTTAAAAGTACCAATGACACTAAGTATTGGCTTGTCCTTCGGTGCAGAGAGCATCAAGGAGCTAGGCGAGCTGGCCCAATCCAGTCTAGATATGGCGCTTGGACGTGGGGGCGATCAGGCAGCAGTGAAGGCGGGACAACGCCTGTCCTTTTATGGAGGCAAGTCCAATGCTGTCGAGAAGCGTACCAGGGTACGAGCCCGAGTCATTGCACATGCGTTGCGTGATCTGATGCAGGAGAGCGACCGCGTGCTGATTATGGGACACAAAATACCGGACATGGATGCATTGGGAGCGGCCATCGGTGTATGGAAGGCTGCGGCTCTCTACAATGTAGAGGCACATATTGTGCTGGATAAATCAAATCCGTCTATCGACCGAATGATGGAGCAGGTAAACAAGGATGAGAAGTTGTCGCAAGCGCTCATGACGCCGGAGCAGTCGCTCCAGCTGATGACTGAACACAGTCTGCTGGTCGTGGTGGATACGCACAAGGCCTCGATGACGATTGAGCCTCGACTGGTGCAGACGGCCAGCCGGGTGGTTGTTGTGGACCACCATCGTCGGGGCGAGGAATTTATTAACGATTCGGTTCTGATCTACTTGGAGCCATATGCGTCATCGGCCTGTGAGCTGGTGACCGAGCTGCTGCAATATATCCATGAGAAGGTCCAACTGACACCGCTGGAGGCAACATCACTGCTGGCGGGGATTACGGTGGATACCAAGCATTTTTCCCTGCATACAGGCTCGCGTACATTCGAGGCAGCCGGCTTTTTACGGCGTAGCGGGGCAGATACAGTTATGATCCAGCGCATGTTAAAAGAGGACCTGGATGAATATATTGCTAAGGCGGAAATTATTAAGCATGCTAAAATGATATATGGGCATATCGCATTTGCGGTAACTGAGCCCGGACAGAAAATACCGCAGCTCCTGATTGCTCAGGTGGCGGATTCATTACTCAATATGACGGATGTACTGGCCTCCTTTGTGGTCAGTGAACGTCCTGACGGCCTGGTGGGGATCAGCGCCCGTTCACTCGGACGCATGAACGTACAGGTCGTCATGGAACGGCTAGGCGGCGGAGGACATCTGACGAATGCGGCGGTTCAGCTGGATTGCCCGCTGGAGGAAGCTAAGCGCAGAGTGGTCGACGTGCTGGCCGAAATTGATGGGGAAGAGGGGTTATTTGAATGAAAGTGATATTCATTAAAGATATGAAGGGCCAAGGCAAGAAGGGGCAAATTAAGGAAGTGTCGGACGGTTATGCAGCGAATTTCCTGTTGCCGCGTGGTGTTGCCCGTCCAGCGACAGAAGGAAATATGAAGACGCTGGAAAATCAGAATGCTGCTGAGGAAAAGCGCAAGCAAGAGGAAAAGGAAGAGGCTCAAGCGCTCGGCAAAAAGCTGGAAGAGACAACGGTTCAGCTCAAGGCGAAGGCTGGTGAAGGTGGACGGCTGTTCGGCGCGATTACAAGCAAGCAAATCGCGGAGGCAGTAGCTAAAACTGGCATCAAGCTGGACAAACGTAAAATTGAGCTGGAAGAACCGATTCGTACGTTGGGCGTGACTCAAATGACCGTTAAGCTTCATCCTGAGGTCAAAGCTACGCTGAAAGTACAGGTGACTGAAGAATAATTATGGGCGGCGAATTTTTTGATCGGATTCCTCCGCAAAATCTGGAGGCTGAACAGGCGGTTATCGGGTCTATTTTGCTTCAGTCTGAAGCACTGATTACCGCAATGGAGCGGGTGCAGACCGAGGACTTTTATGATAAGGCTCATCAGATGATTTACGAAGCAATGATTGAGCTGGGTGAATCCGGACAGCCGATTGACTTGGTTACGCTGACCTCGAAAATTCAGGACAAGGGACAGCTAGAGGATATCGGCGGTGTCAGTTATCTGGCGAAGCTGGCTCACGGGGTGCCAACAGCGGCTAACGTGGATTACTATGCCCAGATCATTGAAGAAAAAGCGATGCTTCGTCGCTTGATTCGTGCAGCTACACAGATTGTGAGCGAAGGCTATAGCAGTGGCGAGGATGTCGCTGGTATGCTGAGCGATGCTGAGCGCAAGATTATGGAGATATCCAACGGGCGCTCAGGTAGTGGTTTTATTGCCATTCGCGATGTCGTGATGGAAGTGTTTGACCGCGTTGAATTGCTGCATCAGAACAAGGGCAATACGACCGGGATTCCGTCCGGGTTTGTTGATTTGGACAAGATGACGGCGGGTTTCCAGCGCAATGACTTGATCATTGTGGCCGCCCGTCCATCCGTAGGTAAAACAGCGTTCGCTCTGAATATTGCGCAAAACGTTGCAGTTCGGGCAAAAGAGACAGTAGCCATCTTCAGTCTGGAGATGTCGGCCGCTCAGCTCGTGCAGCGGATGATTTGTGCCGAGGCCAATCTGGACGCGAACGTCATGCGGACAGGTGAATTTAAAGGCGACGACGATTGGGCGAAGCTGACGATGGGCATTGCAGCCTTGTCAGAGGCGGAAATCTATATCGATGATACGCCCGGCATCACTGTGGCTGATATCCGTGCCAAGTGCCGCCGTCTCAAGACGGAAAAGGGACTGGGCATGATCGTAATCGACTACTTGCAGCTTATTCACGGACGAGGCAAAGCAGGCGAGAACCGGCAACAGGAGGTATCTGAAATTTCACGGACATTGAAGCAAATCGCCCGTGAGCTTGAAGTGCCTGTAATTGCCCTTTCCCAGCTGAGCCGGGGTGTGGAGCAGCGTCAAGACAAGCGACCGATGATGAGTGACTTGCGGGAATCGGGTTCCATTGAGCAGGATGCTGACATCGTGGCGTTTCTGTACCGGGATGATTACTATAATCAGGAAACAGAAAAGAAGAATATTATTGAGATTATCATTGCCAAGCAGCGTAACGGCCCGGTCGGTACGGTAGAGTTGGTCTTTCTCAAAAATTATAATAAATTCGCTAATTACGAGCGTGCCCATTCGGATGCGTTCGCCGGATAACATATTAGTATCATTAGAAAAGGCTCTTTCGACGCGGATTTCGCGATCTCGAAAGGGTCCTTTTTTATAGAATTTACGTATTTTCATATAAGGAATGAAACTCTCAATTACGAACAATACTATTTTCATGTAATATAATGTTCGCTTTTTATTTGACTTTAAAAAATGGTGCTGTTACACTTATAGTGCTGCTTCAACGCAGCGGGGAGATCATTACGCCCGGGGCTTTCCGAACCTACGGAATGTCTACGACGGACGTTTTTTCCTGCTGTCCGAGAACGCTCCATATCTGCCGCCCAGGCGGTTGAAGTCGGATATGCGTAGTGTGTCAGCTCAAAATCAGAGTGTCTGTGGGCACTCCACGGAGGAATGAAACATGTCAACTGTAGTCGTTGTGGGAACACAATGGGGAGACGAAGGCAAAGGTAAAATCACGGACTATCTAGCGGAAAGCGCTGAAGTGGTGGCCCGTTACCAAGGCGGAAACAATGCTGGTCATACGATTCTCATTGACGGTAAAAAGTACAAGCTGAGCCTGATTCCATCCGGCGTTTTTTATGAAGATAAAAAGTGTGTTATTGGCAACGGCATGGTAGTCAATCCGGCCGCTCTTATTGAAGAAATTACTTACATTCATGATAATGGCTTTTCCACAAAAAATCTGGTCATTAGTGACCGTGCACATGTGATTATGCCGTACCATATGACGCTGGATGTGCTGGAAGAAGACCGCAAAGGTCCTAACAAAATTGGTACTACCCGTAAAGGGATCGGCCCTGCTTATATGGATAAAGCTGCGCGTAACGGTATACGTATTGCTGATTTGCTGGATGCAGAGGAATTCGAAAAGAAGCTGCGCCATCAAACGAAAGAAAAAAATCAAGTGATTGAACAAGTATATGGCGGCGAGCCATTGGATGTAGAAGCAATATTGAAACAGTATCTGGAATATGCTGAATTTATCCGTCCTTATGTAGGAGATACGTCTGTCGTGTTGAATGATGCGATTGACGCAAATCAAAAGGTACTGTTTGAAGGTGCGCAAGGCGTTATGCTCGATATCGACCAAGGTACGTATCCGTACGTTACGTCCTCCAACCCGTCGGCTGGCGGCGTATGTATTGGTTCCGGTGTAGGCCCGTCCAAGATTCAACAAGTCATCGGTGTAGCTAAATCGTACACCACTCGTGTAGGTGATGGACCCTTCCCAACTGAGCTGAACGATGAAGTCGGCGATTACATTCGTGAAACAGGTCATGAGTACGGTACGGTTACAGGTCGTGCTCGTCGTGTTGGCTGGTTTGACAGCGTTGTTGTGCGTCATGCCCGTCGTGTCAGTGGGTTAACGGGTCTTTCCCTGAACTCGCTGGATGTATTGACTGGCTTGAAAACAGTGAAAATTTGCACAGGTTACAAGTACCGCGGTGAGGTGATTACGCATTATCCGGCTAGCCTGAAAATGCTGGCGGAGTGCGAAGCGGTATATGAAGAAATGCCAGGTTGGAGCGAAGACATCACTGGTGTGAAAACGCTGGAGGAACTGCCTGAGACTACACGCAATTACGTACAACGCGTGTCTGATCTGACAGGTATCCCAATTGCTATTTTCTCGGTTGGGCGTAATCGCGATCAAACAAATCAGGTGCTTCCGATTTATTTGTAGGACAAGAATGATATAGCTATTGATACATGTTCAAGGAGAGAGGCTGTTAGCAGCCTCTCTCCTTTTTTTATTCTATGAAGTGTTAAATGGTTCCTCCCCCTTTACATAATCTTATCTTCCTTGTCGATTTGTGATAACAAACCCTCTCTATAATCCAAATAGAAAAGAGATTCGGACGTCTAGACGTCTTGAGAGGGATGAATTATGAACTGGTATCTTCGCTCACTCGGCACACGCAAAATTGTGGAATTCATCGTGCTTGTCATTTTCGTCATTTTTTTCCTGGGACCTCTGACCAATCTTCTCCTTTTGGCGGTTTCGGGAAAATGGCAGTATCCTGCACCGCTTCCGCAGAGCCTGTCACTGGAATGGTGGAAGTTTGTACTTACCCAGGATGATGTACTCAGCTCGATTTCCCTATCCTTCTTGATTGCGATTACCGTTACGGTCTGCTCCATTATCGTATGTATTCCTGCTGCTTATGCCTTCGCACGAATTTCTTTCCCGTTCAGTAAGTGGTTTCTTTTCTCATTCCTGCTTACGCATGCTTTTCCGAAAATGGGTTTGTATGTGTCCATTGCCGTACTATTCTACCAATTCGGGTTGATGAACACCTTTGCAGGTATTGTGCTTATCCATATGGTAAACACGCTCATGTATATGACCTGGATTCCTTCCTCTGCCTTCCGCAGCGTACATCGTGCACAAGAGGAGTCAGCGCGGGATGCTGGAGCCGGACCATTCCGGGTGTTTTGGAAAATCACCTTTCCTATGGCGTTGCCCGGCATTGTGGTCGCCTCCATCTTTACCTTTCTTGCTTCACTAGATGAAGCACAGGGGACACTCCTTGTCGGGACACCGGACTATAAAACAATGCCAGTCATCATGTATTCCATCATTGCTGATTATCCGAGCACAACGGGCGCTGTTTTCTCTGTCATTCTTACTCTGCCAACGATCATTCTGCTATTGGCAGCCAAGCGTTTTGTAAGTGCGGATGTACTGGCAGGCGGATTTCAGGTGAAATAACGTAATTGGTCAAAAGAGGAGTTTGCAAAATCCTGAAAAGGGAGCCTAAGCTAATGCCCATTCAATTATCCATTCAAGAGTTAACCAAACGCTTCAAGACAGGAGACGGAGTCAAAGGCATTTCGCTTGACGTGATGAAGGGAGAGCTAGTGACACTGCTGGGACCTTCCGGCTGCGGTAAAACAACCGTACTTCGCTCCATTGGCGGCTTTTTGGACCCGGACAGTGGCGACATTCAGATTCAGGGTAAAAGCGTACTCAAGCTGCCGCCCGAAAAGCGTCCAACGGCTATGGTGTTCCAAAGTTATAATTTGTGGCCGCATATGACCGTATATGACAATCTGGCTTTCGGGTTGAAGATTCGAAAGGTGAAGAAGACAGAAATTGATCGTCAGGTGAAGGAAGCGCTAGCGCTGGTTCGGCTAGAGAGCGCAGAGCGTAAAACGCCGGGACAGCTCTCGGGCGGTCAGCAGCAGCGGGTAGCACTCGCTCGGGCTCTGCTGCTAAAGCCTGATGTATTGCTGCTGGACGAGCCTTTTTCCGCGCTTGACGCCAAATTGCGCATGGAGATGAGGGAGGAGCTGCGGGATATCCAGACCCAGACGGGGATGACGATGGTGTTCGTCACCCATGATCAGGAGGAGGCGCTGTCCATTTCCGACCGAATCGTCGTTATGAATGCGGGCCGAATTGAGCAGCTTTCTTCACCGCAGGAGATTTATGACAAGCCACAGTCACTTTTTGTAGCGGGTTTTATTGGCCGTATCAATTTATTAAAGGGGGTGAGCACAGGTCGCAGTGTCTCTGTGAGCGGAATACCGTTTGCACAAGAGCATGAATACACAGGTGAATCCATGGTTGGTGTAAGACCAGAGGATATTGTTCTGACGACGGAAGAAAATGGTTCTCTCGCCGGAACGATCAGACAAGTGATGATTCTCGGGCATTATGCGGAAGTTTCGCTGGATAGCGGTACCCATCATCTGAAAATGTTTGTGCCGCGTGAACGAGCGGCCGAGCTGCGCAGTGGAGAGCACATCAGATTCAGCTTCAGTAAAATTGTTACTTTTCCAGCAGCACAGTGAAGATTCACGATCAACCTCTATATCGCATCAATGTCCATCACGAACGCATCATCTGGTGATGCTGCGAACTTGTGTAACTATCTAAAGGAGGCAACAACGTGTTTGGGAAAAAGAATATGGGTCTGGTTTTGGCAGGGGTACTTAGTTTATCGTTGTTGGCTGGCTGTGGAAACGGCGGTAATACCGCCACGGCTACAGGGGAAGCCAAGTCTACAAAAGCGGGAGCCGCTACGGGAACGACGGAAATTTCCTTGTACACTGGAGGGTCCCTGAATGTCAAAGAGCTGTGGGAAACGTTAATCAAGGATTTTGAAGCTAAAAATGATCACGTTAAGGTCAAACTGGTGTATTTGCCAGCAGGGACCGGAGGCGCATCTACACTGGATCGTCTGATCGCAGCCAAGAAAAGCGGACAAACCGATACAGATATCGACCTGTACGAAGGCAGTCTGGATGACATCACCAAAGGGGTAGGCGAGAAACTGTGGGAAACGGTGGATGCTGCCAAGGTTCCAAATTTGAAGAATGTTGATGAAACGTATCTCAAGCAAGTCAACAATCAGGCCATTCCATACCGTGCCTCTTCGGTTGTACTTGCCTATAACAGTGCAAAAGTAGCGACACCTCCGAAAACAGCCGACGAGCTGTACACGTGGATTCGCCAGCATCCGGGCAAGTTTGCCTATAATGACCCGTCCACAGGTGGATCAGGCAGCTCATTTGTGAACACGGTTATCTATAATTTCCTTCCGCCAGAGGCGATGAACAGTGATGATCCGGCAAATATGAAGAAATGGGATCAAGGCTTCTCACTGCTCAAGGAACTGGGCCCTTCAATGTACCAAAAAGGAGTCTATCCTAAGAAGAACCAAGGTACGCTTGATATTTTAGCAAGTGGAGAGGTAGACATGGTTCCAGCATGGTCTGATATGGCGCTCGAACAACTGGCTAAAGGGCTGCTTCCAGACACGGTGAAGCTGACACAGATCGACCCTGCTTTTACAGGTGGACCCTCTTATCTGATGGTTCCTTCGCTTTCCTCCAAAAAAGAAGCAACTCAGGAATTCTTGAATTATATACTGACGCCTGAAGCGCAAACGGTGGTTATTAATAAAATGTACGGCTATCCGGGGATTAAGTGGAATCTGATGCCAACGGAGCTGCAAGAGAAATTTAACAGTGTATCTTCTGGATACCGCAGCTTTAACAGTGGAGAACTCCAGCAGGAAATCTACAAACGCTGGCAAAGTGAAGTAGCGGGCGGTTGATCATGAGTTCATTGTCCAAAAGGGGGATGCTGGGGCTTGCCCTGGTCATCCCGTCTTTTCTCATTTTGCTGGTCGTCGTTATTATTCCGATTCTCTATGCCGTGAAGGAAAGCTTGATTGATCAATATGGAACGGGCTACGGACTGGCCAACTATATTCGGCTGTTCACGGAACCTGCCATGCGTAGAAATATCATGTATACCATTAATGTCACGTTAGTCTCGACGGCCCTTACTCTGGTCATCAGCTATGCTTTGGCGGTTTATCTGAGATTTGGTAAAGGGGTTGTCGTGAAGTGGATAGGCCGGCTGTATTTTATTCCGATGTTTGTTCCCGGTGTAATTGCAACGTATGCGATCATTACTATGTATGGCAATCACGGTTGGGCTGCACGTCTTTTGCTGCCGCTTGGCATTGAAACGATTCCGAGGATTATTTATGACTACAAAGGGCTGATACTGGCTAATTTGTGGTTCAACATTCCGTTCGCAACCATGCTGCTCAGCTCGGCACTTGCCAGCATTCCAAACGCTGTCGTTGAAAGTGCCAGAGATGCCGGAGCCAGCACAATGCAGCTGTTTGGGCGCTTTATTTTACCCCTTTCCTACAAAACGATGTGGGTTGCGGTGACCTTCATTTTCATGGGAATCATGGGCAGCTTTACGGCTCCCTTCCTGATCGGTGCCAACTCACCACAAGTGCTGGGTGTTGCGATGCAGCAGGTGTTTTCCAGCTATCAGGAGACGCATACGGCCAGTGCAATGGCAGTGTTTATGTTTTTACTGTGTTCTTTTATGGGCTACTTTTATATTCGGACAATGGTGAAGGATGCGGATGCCAGCTAGACCGCCGTTATACACTAAGGAGGTTACAGGGATGAACAGCCAAGCAGAGGTGCAAATTACCGGGTTTAGTGGGCGAGCGTGGGAAAAGGATTTGCTGGATTGCGGTTATCGGATTGCCTTACACAAGGCCGAGGTTGAGCTCAGTCCGGGAAACGGATTCCGGTTTACATTTTCCATGCCAGAAGACGGATATGCGGAGCTTGATCTGTTCGCCAGATCAGACAGTGACTGGGCTGCGACAGATCGAGAATCTGCTTTCGTACGTCTCTACCTGAATGAAGCCTATAATCAAGATGTCATTTTGTACTATGGCAGCAGTCAGGGAGTGTACACCCGTTTGTTGGGGTATCTAAAAGAAGGCGATTATGAGGTCTATGCCGAATTCCGCGAACTGGAATCGGCTCCGCTTGTATCTCGAGCATGGATCGATGGGGTTGAACTGCGCTGCGTGGCTGATTCCTCTCCAAGGTCGCTGATTTATCGCCATACCCCGCTTTTATATGGCCGCAATCTGTCACATCCCTATGAGAATCGCTTTACGGATACACCGCTTGTTTTGTTCTATTCCATAGAAGTGAACGAGGGGAAGACGGTCATCGAATTCCAAATGATGTTCAGCCATGAAGATGAGGGAACGCCCGCGTCGCTACTTATGAGCAAATGGGGAAGAACCACCGATATCGAATGGATGTACCGCGTCGAGCTGGATGCAGGGGGCAATGTTCTGGAAGCTGTTTTTCAAGGGGCACATCATATTACGACTGCGTTTAATGGCAATTATGATCTGGGCGGGCATCCTGTTCTCCAATCCGCAACAACCAACGGAAACTTTAAGGATGACATTACATCGGACTATCGTTTTATGCTACCGCCTGCTTTCCAGTGGAAACCAGAGGAAGAGCCGCGTGAGGCCGTCATGAGCCGTTTTCCTTTTGCCTATCAGGTCACCGGGTGGGAGATGGAACGTCAGCAGGAGCTGGAAATGCCATCACAGGCGTCTTCCATTACACTTGCACACCAGCGTAGCTATGTGTTTATCCAGACTTCAAAACGTCCCTTACGGGATTCAGGCAGAGAATTGTATCCAGGGTTCAAGCCTGGCTTCAATCGGCGCGAGGAAGATGCCTGTGTCGATGTCCAGCTTCGCCTTCACGGCTCGGAGCAGTGGTATTCGTCCTGCCATCATGATCTGAGACTCGGGGAATTTAGAGCCGCTTATGAGGGTGCAGAGTCACATTTTTCTACCACGGTCAAGCTGTCTGGAGAAGCTGTGCTTGAGGATATAGCTGAAATCAGGGCCGTATTGCTGGAAGGCGGTGCGGATAGCATGGAAGTAGCCGGACTGTGTGCCTTTACGTTAAACGAGGATAACCTCCCGCAGTTTCCAGGTATTCGTACAGACCGGGTGATTGAGCTGACGCGGCTTCAACCCGTAGGTGTTTTATGGGCGGCAGACAAAGACAGGTCAGGTGATGAAGACCATACTGTGAATGATATGGTGAAACATGTTGTGGATGAACCGTCTAGCCAGGATGGGGAGTCATGAGCAGACTACTGTATGTGGAAGGAACGGTCGACAGAACCTGCACCCAGAGCCATATTACGTACTCTTTTCATATTCCACAGCCGACTGAAACGATACGTATTCACTTCTCTTACACGCCCAAGTTATTGGAGGATCAAGAGCAAGCACGAGAAATCATAGAGGAAAGCATGAGCAAATACGGATACGACGAGCCGGGGCATTCATCCGATCTATGGAAGAAGTATATACCGCTGCAAAATTTATTAACGCTGTCTGTCGATGATCCTCTCCGTCACCGCGGAAATGCGCACCGTCCCGAGATGCAGCAGGAGCATTGGCTCGGTTCGTCTGCGGCTTCGCCGGGATTTCTTGCAGGAGATCATCCGGTAGGCATGTGGCGGATTACGGTCAGTCTGCATGCCGTTGTGACCGAGACGCTTGCCTACCAAATTCATGTATTGGGGGAGGATGCAGCATATGCTTAAATGGATTCCAGCTGAGCTTCACACCCATACGCTTCACAGCGACGGAAAGCAAACGCTGGAGGAGCTTGCTCAAAGCGCAGTGAATCTGGGGCTTGAATGCATCGCTATGACGGATCACAACACGCAATCGGCACTTGCGGATCAGGAACGGGTTCAGCGGCAGTTCGGTCTCCCGATCATTTCAGGGATGGAGTGGACGACCTTTTACGGGCATATGCTGACGCTTGGGGTTGACCGCTTTATTGACTGGCGTGTGCTAGGACCAGATGAAATTCATGAGGGAATTCGGCAGGTGCATGAGCAGGGAGGCATTGCAGGGATCGCCCATCCGTTCAGGATCGGAAGTCCGATCTGTACGGGGTGCTTTTGGGAGTACACTATTCAGGATTGGCATGAGGTGGATTATATAGAGGTCTGGTCAACGCTTATGCCATCTATTAAGCGGGATAGCCAGCGGGCGTTTGCCATGTGGACCGATTTGTTGAATCAGGGGTATCGCATCACTGCGGTAAGCGGTCGGGACTGGCATGTATCTAAACCAGATGATGCGCTTTCAGCTGTTACGTATCTGGGGGTTCATGATGAAACAGAAGAGCGAGAAGGTTTAGCATGCCGGGCAGTTGAGGCGATTCGCCACGGTTCAGTGTCAGTTACGATGGGACCGTTACTGACGATGTGGGCACAGATTAAGGGTAGAGAACATCGTTATCACATCGGCGAATGTATAGAGCTGACTGAAGAGGATTCACTATCGGTGACGGTTCAATTGGATGTGGAAGCAAGAGCAGCCCATTATAACCTCAAGCCTCAGAATCTTCGTCTTCTGCTGACAAGTAGTTATGGAATATGCTCCGAGATTCAGATCCCTGCTCAAACAGGAGAATATACGCTGTCATTGCAAGATCCGCTAGGAAAGGGCTGGATAAGAGCCGAGCTTTACGGCTGCATGGAAGACTGCGTGATGATGATTGCTTTTACGAATCCGATTTATATGGCTTAATACAATAGAAAGGCTGGGCTTCGGACGGTGTCAACAAAACAAGAGAACATAAAGCAGCGTATAGAAGAATATATGAAGGTTCATCAAATGGGTCCGGGGGATCGGCTGCCGTCGGAAACTGCACTTTCCCAATCGTTTCGTGTCTCGCGTACGACGCTACGGGGAGCTATTCGCCAACTGGAATCGGAAGGTAAGCTACTAGTAAAACACGGGAGTGGCACGTTTGCTACTTGCCCGCTGCCGAGTATCCCAAGCTCGCTGGACCGCCTGTATAGCATCGGGGACATGATTCGTTCGGCAGGGCTACGGGAAGACGAGCAGCTGGAATCCATTCAGAGAATTTCGGTTTGTCCTCCTGATATTGCCGAACAGATGAGATTTTCCGAGAATGAGCCCATGATTGCTCTAGAGCGTACACGCACTGCCAACGGAGAGGCTGTAGCCCACTCTATAAACTGGATGCCAGAGAAATTAGCCGGACCCATTCTGGAAGGTGACTCTTTTTCAGGCTCGCTTTTTCAGAGTCTTGAGTTTAAGGCGGGGGTGCGAATCGTCGGAGCATATTCCGAGCTTACTGTTCCAAACTATGACGACGCACATATGACACGTCTGCTGAAACATCCGCACGCCACGGTATTACTATTGAAGCAGCTTCACTATGATGAAATGAACAGGCAGGTGCTGTATTCTCTGGATTATGTCCGCAGTGACATTTTCCGTTTCTGGGTGCGTCGTACGCGCTGATTCAATCAGAATGTGGTATCTCCTATTGAATCGTGCTAGTTTTACATATTCCATGGGTTAAAAATCGTCATATCTCGTCAATACTGATCTATATGCACTTCACTTCATGATGATACACACATGGCAGGATGCGTATAAGGAGGTAACGGGATATGAGGTGGCTTGGATGGCTGCTCAAAAAAGGAATGACGGTGGTGTTGGTTAGCGCACTAACGCTTGCAGTGACAGGTGTAGTCGTTAATGCTTATGTTCAATCGCTGCTGCGGCAGTTTAACATTCAGCTCGATCATCAGCCCATATGGGGATTGGGTTGGCTAAAAGGCAGCGCTGGTACTGACCAAAGCACAAACACGGGGAAGAACAAGACGACGGGAAGTGGCTCGGGAAGTGTAACACCGCCTGATGATGCGTTGCCTGTCATGGGACAGGGCGTAGAAGAAAGCGGAAGTGAGACTGGTGGCGCAGCCAACAATGGCAAGGTATCTCAGGAGGGGGCCACGTCGGCCGGAACAACTGGCAACGAGTCACGGAAGCAGGCAGAAGGTACAGCTACACCCGAAACGAGTATTGAAGGCCATGATTTAGTGATTACGCCCGACCATTTGACGGAGAAGAAGAACAACTTACCAGCTGCACAGAAGCAGGAAATTTTTGCGATTCTGATGAATAAGCTACCGCCGGAGGAGATGCAGAAAATATCAGCTGCGATGGAAGGCGGTCTCACCGAGCAGGAGCTTCAGGATATTCAGCAGGTGCTTGCGAAATATTTGACCAAAGAGGAATATAACAAGCTGATGGATTTGCTTAAATGAGTATTTTACAAAAATCTAATAAGCGACTTCCGATGAAAAAGATATAGACCGAAATGGGTTAGTTCGTCTAGATGAATTCATGGGAAATGTTTATGCTCAAAATAGGACTATAGAATCCGCGCCATGCGCGGATTTTTTTGCGTGTCAGGAAGGAATTGGAGTGTAGTTGAATTCTTTGTAAAGGCTATGTTAAAGTAAACAGTGTTGTGAAAAGGTTAAATTTTTGAAACCTTTTACGCAACTATGCAATGGTAGATAGCGACTAATATCATAGATGCTTGTGAATACAGGCTAGATTCATAGTGTGAAAGACCAATAACGAACGCATTTATATAGAGATAAGATATGCTGAAAAGGAGAGAGTCATGAAGGTTTTGAAGGAGCAGGATTCACCAGACAGTAGGAATGCAGACTCAAACGTTGCAGACAAGCCTGCTGTGGAAGCGGGGAAAATAGCAAAGTGGTGGAGCGGTCGGAGAAAATGGTTGAGCTGGACGGCAGGCGGTGTGGTGATTGCAGGCAGTCTTATTTTTGCGAGTAATCAGTATGTCGGGGCTAACACAGTTCCTTATTATAAAGTGTATGTAAAAGGCGTCGAGGTCGGGAATATCTTGAATGAGCAACAACTTAAACAGCTGTACGCAACGAAGAGCAAACAGTATAAGGACAAGTATCCCGGCGTCGATATGGTGCTCAATACGAGCGCGGTAACGACAGACATTGAGAAGGCATATAAAGCGGATATCGACAGTGTAGCCACGCTGAAGAAGCTGGATGGTATGCTGACAGCGTATGCCAAAGGGGTAGAAGTGAAGGTCAACGGTCAGACGGTTGGCATTGTAAAGGACAAAGCGACTGCGCAGGCGGCTTTAAAGCAAGTACAGAAGAAGTACACACCTGTGGGTGAGGGTACATCTACAGGCATCAAAGGGCTGGTTCGCAAAACATCCGTGGGCAGCAGCCATGCGAGTGCTAGTACTAAAACCCCTAAAGCATGGCTGGAGTCTGCCAGTATCCGTGAGAAAATCGCGTACGAGCCTGTGAAAGCAGACCCGAACAAGGTGCTGACAGAAGCTGAAGCAGTCAAAGTGTTGACTGAGGGACGTGAGGCTCCTATCACGTATACTGTGCAAGAAGGCGATTCTTTGTCTTCGATTGCAACTAAATTTAATATGACCGCTTGGGAGATTAAGCAGAACAATCCCGGCTCGCGTGAACTGTATTTGCAAATTGGGGACGAATTGAAGCTTACTGCTCCGAAGGCTCCGGTTACGGTGCGAACAGTAGAGAAGGTCGTCGAACAGATTGCCATCGAGCCTGAGGTTGAGATTCGCCAGAGTGATGAGCTGAAGGCAGGAGTTACCAAAGTGGTCAGACCGGGACAAGCAGGTCTTAAAGAGATGGACTATCGTTTGACCAAGGAGAACGGTGAGGTCGTGCAAGAGGAATGGCTCGGTCAAAAGGTGTTGCAGCCGTCTATTACTGAGGTGGTTCTTAGAGGAACGAAGGTCGTGGGAGAAGGATCAGGACAGTTCGCTTGGCCGGTGTCCGGCGCATCGATGTCGAGTAGCTTTGGCGCACGCTGGGGACGTATGCATGAGGGTGTCGACTTGGTCGGTAGTGCTGACATTCACGCATCAGATGAAGGCGTGGTATCATTTGCAGGTCAGCAGAATGGATACGGCAATGTCATTATGATCGATCATCGCAACGGCTACCAAACCGTGTACGGACATTTGAGCAGCATTGGCGTTCATGTAGGACAGGTGGTTCAGCAAGGTGAGTCGATCGGGGTCATGGGGAACACAGGACGCTCGACCGGAACGCATCTGCATTTTGAAATTCGTAAAGATAATACGCCACGCAACCCAATGACGTATTTAAGATAGGTTGGATGTTTATAACGAGAGTTACATGATTTATGAGAATCAAGGGGAAAGGCCATGTTTTTCTGCATGCTTAACATTAGGTGCAGGCATGGTTTTTTTCTGCGTAAAGAAAAGGGTCTGGAGAAGTAATGGAATGGCGCACGGGTATGATAGAATAGAATAAACATCTTATAGGTACTGACAAACGAAAGTTAATTATAGATGATGATCCGTGAAAAGAGGTGAATGCTGTATGCAAGGAACGATTCTGGTAGTGGATGATGAACAGCCAATTGCTGATATTTTGAAATTTAATTTGGAAAAAGAGGGCTACCAGGTGATTTGCGCCTTCGATGGAATCACCGCGGTGGATATCGCAGTCAAGCAACAGCCTGACCTGATTCTACTGGACCTGATGCTGCCGGGCATGGACGGCATGGATGTATGCCGTGAGGTGCGCGGGCATCAGCTCCAGACGCCGATTATTATGCTGACCGCCAAGGACGGGGAAATCGACAAAGTGCTGGGGCTGGAGCTGGGCGCGGACGATTATGTGACAAAACCGTTCAGCACACGGGAATTGCTGGCACGGGTGAAGGCACAGATGCGCAGACAGCAACGCGGCGGGGCAGGCACGTCGGAAAGCCGACCGCAGGAGGATAAGCAGGGGCTGCGCGTGGGCGACCTCTTTTTTGATACGGATATGTATACAGCTTACAAAAACGGAACACCGCTTGACCTGACGCACCGCGAATATGAGCTATTGCACTACATGGCGAAGAATGCCGGAAAAGTCATGACGCGGGAGCATTTGCTCCAGGCGGTATGGGGCTTCGAATACTACGGGGATGTGCGGACAGTAGATGTGACCATTCGGAGATTGCGCGAGAAGATTGAGGAGAACCCGAGCAAGCCGGAGACCATCCTGACACGCCGTGGCCTTGGATATATTGTAAGCGGGGGCAAAGGTGGCCTGCGGGCATGAGATGGCTGTCTTTCTTTCGTACCATTCATGCAAAGCTGATTATTATCTATGTGTTGCTAATCTTGGTGGCTATGCAGCTGATTGGGGTCTATTTTGTCAGCTCGATGAAGAACTCTCTCACGAGTAATTTTACGCAGGATTTGCAAGCACGGGCGGAGATGCTGTCCGTGCTGGCAGAGCAGGATCTGAGTGGCAGTGACGGCAAAATGGAAGAAGACAGCGTGGAAAGCCTGCGTGCACGTGTGAATAATTTGTTTGATTTCAGCGGCGCGGAAATTCAGGTGCTGGATGCTAGCGGCAAAGTATTAATTACTTCCCAAGGTTCACACGCCGATTATGTCGGACGCAAAAATACGCAGACAGTGGTCAGCCGCGCACTCCAAGGTATCCGTGATAACGAGGAATACATGGTAGACGAGGATAACGTTCGCAAGAAGGTCGTCGCCAAGCCTGTTATCAGCCAAGGCAAGATTGTCGGCGCGGTGTACATCGCCGCTTCGATGACCGAGCTGTACGATACGATGAAACGCATTAACAATGTGTTTCTTTCAGGTATGCTCATTGCGCTCGCGTTGACGGCTGTGCTGGGCGTGGTATTGGCCCACACGATTACGCACCCGATTAAGGTGATGACACGTCATGCAACGGAGGTTGCCGAGGGCAAATTCGACCAGCAGATGCCTGTATTTGGTGATGACGAGATCGGCAGGCTCAGCGTGGCCTTTAACTATATGACAGGCCGTCTGCGTGAGGCGCTGTCCCAAAATGAAGAGGAGAAGGAGAAGCTCTCCTCCATCTTGACCAATATGAGCGACGGTGTGGTCGCTACTGATGACAATGGCCGGGTTATTCTGGTCAACCGTCGGGCCAGCGCCATGCTGGGCGTAAACGAGAACGAAATGACCGGCAGGCATATCGCGGTACTGCTGGGGATCGACCCGGAGGAAACCGAGGCCCTGTATAGCGGCTCTTCGGCCTCCACACTCTTGCAGCTGGAGCCAGCCGGTCAGGATGAACCGATCGTTATCCGCGTGACATTCACACCGATTCATCGGCGGGAATTTGGCATTACGGGAACGATTGCCGTGCTCCAAGATGTGACGGAGCAGGAGGAGATGGAGACGACACGCCGGGAATTCGTAGCGAATGTATCACATGAGCTGCGCACTCCGTTGACGACCATCCGCAGCTATGCTGAGGCGCTGGATGACGGCGCGATGGCTGAACCGCAACTCGCAGAGCGTTTCGTGGGCGTGATCCGCAACGAGACAGAGCGTATGATCCGGTTGGTTACGGATTTGCTGCATCTGTCACGGCTTGATTCCAATGAAGCGCCTTTGCGGATGCAGCCTGCGGATGTGATGGAGATGCTGGACGAAGTCGCAGATCGGTTTTCTTTTCAAATGAAGCAAAAGCACATTCGCTCAGGGATGTTCGTAGAGCAGGGAATCGGTAAAGTCGTGATCGACCGGGACCAAATTGAGCAGGTGTTGGACAACCTGATGTCCAATGCGCTGAAATATACGCCAGATGGCGGGAGTATTCGGATCGAAGCTCGCCGCAATAGTGAGGGGATGCTATCCATTTCGGTACAAGACACCGGAATTGGTATTCCCAAAAAAGATCTGGACCGGATTTTTGAACGGTTTTATCGTGTAGACAAGGCGAGATCGCGCAATATGGGCGGCACGGGACTGGGACTGTCGATTGCCCGGGAAATTGTAAAGGCGCATGGGGGCCAGATTTTCCTGGAGTCGGAATACGGTCAGGGTACCTGCACGACCTTTACGCTACCCATGTCGAGTGAAGGGAGGGAAGCACAGTGAAGGAACGTTTGAAGTCCTGGACGCTTATTTTGCTGGTTGCTTCCAGCCTGGTACAGACTTATTTTTTGATTTACCGCCTTCCGGGCAGTGATTCTGTACTCACTTCAGAAACGAACTATGTCAAAACCGAAAGCATGGGACAGGAGAAAAAGATTGAGAACCTCGTGTTTCCTGATAAAATGCTCATTCACCAAGGTGAGAAGAAACATACCGTTTTTTATCCGGGTGTTACTTTTTACGATTTAATTTATACACGGCTGGAAAGCCGAAGCTTTAACAACTTTCAACGTCGAAGTATTCAATCGGCAGACTGGGCGCAGATTCGCAGCGAAAATGAAGGCATCGAATTATCTTTTTCAGGCGGGGTCCCGGTTTCATTACTGGAACGGGTCATGCGTCTGACGCCGGATTCAGTGTTTCAGGGAGAGACGATTAACCGCATTTGGATCTATATAGACGAAAAAAATGCCAAGCCACACGCACTCTTTTTCAGTGCCAGAGGCGATGTGGTGTATGAGGCGAACCAGTTCGATATGACGGTAGAGGACATCCGGCAGCATGTGAATTTCGGTGAAAATGCCCCGTTGTACGAGCTGGTGGATAATCAGTACTACATTCCCGTGAATGGCCTAGAAACTGTGCAGCCTGTGGTGTATGCCGGGTTGTTTACGACGGAGCAAATGCAGCGGAATTTGTTCTTCGATCCGGGGATTACGCGCAATATTCAGGAGAAGGACGGCTCCCAAATTTATACAGACAGCAAGCGTAGTCTGCAAATCAAGCAGGAGCAACGTTGGATGAGCTATACCGATCCCAGTGCGCCGGGGGCGGGTGGAAGCAGTCCGATTAGGGATGTGCTGGCCGCGGTTGATTTTGTGAATCAGCATGGCGGTTGGGATGCTTCGTATCAGCTGAAATTGAGAAGCAGCGATGAAAATCGTACAACTGTGATGTTTCAGCAGTATTATGGTGCTTATCCAGTGCTGGACACACCATCATTCCGCTTTGGTACGATTTCACTGCAAATCCAGCAGGAAACGGCATCGGTCTATGATCGTTCGTTACTGTTCCTCAAGGGCGGGGAGCAATCCTCAAAGAAGGTTATGCTGCCGGGCGGCGAGCCCTTGAAGAAGCAACTGGAGACTGTAGGCAAAGGGAAGACAATTCGAGAACTGACTCCCGTGTATCAACCGGAGCTGACCAATGATGGATTGAAGCTTGCTCCTGAATGGCGCGTTACGCTCAGTGACGGTTCTGTTGCAGAAATTCATGCTGTTCCTGGAACGATAGCATCCAACGCAACACAAACAAAGCCAGACCGTGAGACAAAGAGGTGACAGGAAGGGGGAACGGGAATGGATTGGAGCCGCGCTAAGAACGTATTGATTTGTACATTTTTGCTGCTCAATGTGGTATTGGGTTACCAATTGTGGCATGATGCGCAGGAAACAGCAGGGCCGAATCTGGATTTTACTTCATTGGATGAAAATACGCAGCGTTTAATGGAAGAAAAAAGCATTCAGGTGCTGGCTCCGATTCCCGGTGATACCCCGCAGCTGCCTAAACTTTCTTACACATACGTTCATAGTGGAGAAAAGGATGATCGTGTGCAGCTGGTGAAGCCGGTGGACAGCAAACTGGTATTCACCCATGACGCGCTAGTTGAGGCATTGGAGCCACAAATCAAGGATATCGATAACTTTCAGTACGATCCGCTGGATGTTCAGGAGGATTTGGCATCCGGACAAGCAGATGCTTTTGTGCTTCATCCGCTGGTTCAGGGCAAATGGCCGCTATTTAATGTGAAACTGGCTCTGTTTTACAGCAATCAGAAGATTACAGGGTATCGCAAAATTAAGGTCGATCTCCAGCCTTCGGATGAGGCAAAGAAAATGCTGCCTGCGTCCAAAGCACTGGCAAGGCTGATCGATGGCTATTTGCCGCGTGACTCGATTGTGAAGGATATCCGGCTCGGTTATTACGGACAGACCTTTAACTCCGATAGCCAGGTGGCTGCCCCCGTGTGGCGGTTTATGCTGGACAACGGGAAAGGTGTGTATTATGTGCAGATGAACGGAGATGTCATTAGTCCAAAGACAGAACATACAGAAGGGTCTTGAACAGATATGGGGATTTCATTTACCGTGCTGTCGAGCGGTTCGACCGGCAACGCTACCGTTGTGCGGAACGAAGACACGACATTGCTCATCGACGCAGGTCTCAGCGCGAAGCGTATTGACGAATTGCTGAAAGAACGCGATCTGAGCGGAGAAGAGTTGGATGGTATTTTGGTCACGCATGAGCATTCCGATCATGTTAAAGGACTAGGCGCCATGGCGCGTAAATATAATTTACCTATATATGCTAACGAGAAGACATGGTTTGCCATCAGTAATGCTGTTGGGCAAATTGCAGACGATAACCGCAGAATATTGGAGACAGGCGCAACGCGGGAATTTGAGTCATTACGCGTGGAGTCTTTTGGCATATCCCATGATGCGGCTGAGCCTGTAGGATATAGCTTTTATGATGGGGCAGAGAAGCTCAGTGTAGCCACCGATCTCGGCTATGTCAGTGACAAAGTGAAACAGGCGATATCAGACGCGGATGTATTGGTGCTGGAGTCTAATCATGATGTGGAAATGCTGCGTATGGGGCGGTATCCGTGGAACATCAAGCGCCGTATTCTCAGCGATATCGGTCATTTATCCAATGAGATGGCGGGCGCCATTCTTAGCGAGCTATTGACAGGACGTACGAAGCGAACGTATTTGGCACATTTGAGCCGCGACCACAATATGATGGAACTTGCGAAGTTGACTGTACGTGGAGCGATGGAAGACCGCGGCTGTTTTTACAAGGACAGTGAGTTTCGATTGTGCGATACGTACTATGATCGTCCTACACCTTGGGATAAGGTAAGTGAGCCATAAAGCTGTCCAGCTCGGCGGCTTTGCGTTCTACCTCTTCACGGGTCACGACGCCTTTGTCCACCAGTAGTTCAATCAATGTACTTAGCGCCAGTGTATTGCGGTAGTGCTCGTCTTTCAAATCCGCAAGCTTGGCAGCCATGCGAACTTCATCCATAGCTGAACGATGTGAATTCATCATATATTCCTCCTGTAAAAATATTTTAGAAATGGCGTGCAATGAGCTTGGTTCTGCCTGTGGTTTTGCTGGGTGCTGTGATACAATAAAGCTAACAACGGAAAGCTTTCTGAAGGAAGGCTCTCATCGAAAGTATAGGCAGCTTTAAGCGGACGGGAACAGGCCAGAACGTCTCTATGAGACGATCATTTTGTAATAGAATAGAAGACTTGTTACTATTGTAGTCCATTGGTTTGGAAATCATTCCTCTTTTTTCCTCTATTCGGGGTCAGATTCGGCGTGTATGCTAATTTATGAGATTCGGTTGCTTAGGAAGGCATCATTTGTGGTGATTAATAAGTAGGCCGGAACGATTGGTTGCTGGATTCCGATGATAAGGGATATTCAATCCATTTGAGATGTTCAACGGAGCAGGTTCTCTGTAGCATAGGTTGGCGCAAGCCCGAATAGCCCTAATTTTTTAGTGAGTGTCGGTGCATGACAACGAAGGGGAGAGGATTAGCATGGGCTTGTTTGAGGACGATTTTTATTCAACAAAGGTATCCACACGTGCGGCTAAAAAAATGGCATTTAAGGCGCGCCGTGGAGGACGGGGACGTTGGCCACACAGGAAGCGTGGAGTAAGTCCGGTGCAAGCTGCTGTCATTAGCGGTGCAGTCAGTGCAGTGGTTGCTGTGCTGTTGTTCAGCTTTATTACAGGTCTGCCCTCCACTACAGCGGTAACCGGAGCCAGTCACTATCCCTTGCGGCAAGCAGCGGGTGATCCGTATGATCGGATTGTGCAGGCGGCAGCCAAGGTGCGTCCAGCCGTCGTCAGCATCGTGAATCTGAAAGAGGAAGATGGTAAAAGCACGGAACAATCCGCGCTTGGATCGGGTGTCATTTTCCGAGTGAGTTCGGGCAAAGCCTTCATTATGACGAATAACCATGTGGTCGAAGGATCAGATGATCTGGATATTGTAACGGTAGACGGTGTCAGAAAAGAGGCAAAGCTGATCGGAAAGGATCGCATTAGTGATATCGCTGTACTCGCAGTGGACGATAAAGGCATTAGCACGGTAGCGGATATCGGCGATTCCAGCAAACTTCGTCTGGGTGAGACGGTCATTGCTATTGGCAATCCGCTCGGCTTGGGAGACACGCTTACCTCCGGTATTGTGAGTTATACGAATCGCATCATTCCGATTTCAATTAACCAGGATGGCGTATATGACTGGGAGCAGCATGTCATCCAGACCGATGCGGCGATTAATGAGGGAAACAGTGGCGGCGCGCTGGTCGATCTGGACGGACGTGTGATTGGCATCAATACGATGAAAATCGCTGATACAGGTGTTGAGGGACTTGGTTTCGCCATTCCCGCCAATGAGGTAATGAAGACGGTGAATGAACTGGTTGAGGACGGCAAGATCATCCGCCCTTATCTGGGGGTATACACGGTAGACCTCAACAATGAATATGCACCGCTGGATGAAACTCAGCGCAAGGAGCTCAAGTTGCCTGACAGCGTGAAAAATGGGGCAGTCGTTCTGGAGGCCCATGGTCCTGCCAAGGAGGGTGGCTTGAAGCTGAACGATGTCATTACAGCGTTTGATAGCGAACCGATTAACTCTACGCTTGATTTACGTCGCTACTTGTACGATAACAAAAAGATTGGCGATGAGCTGAAAGTTACTTTTTACCGGGCAGGCAAGGAAGAATCGGTGACGTTAAAATTAACAGATAAGCCGGAAGGCTAAGGTTTAACTTATAGGCTTAACCATAAAAAAGGCGTTCTCCGGCTCATTCCCGGGAACGCCTTTTTTCGATCTTCTGCTGCGCCTTAGTTTAAGATGTCGTTCCCGTTACACGGGTTCCGCTCTTGGTGATCTTGTATGTCACCACATCGCCGCTCCAAAAATGGAACTTCAGCGTGACTTCACCATCTTTTACACTATTAAAAAGTTCAGGCAGCAGCTTGATGCCATTGGCATCATAGGCAGGGGCAAAAGTATTGCCAAACTCTTTATAAGGTGTCCAATCCTGTGGACCGGCATTGCCACCACTCGTATAAACGGCTTCCATTGTGGCAAGCTGGCTACCGCGGAATTCCGTTGGAATGGTAAAGGCTTGTGTAGTCCCTTCGACAGCACTTAACTTTGGAGTATCATACACAACTACTTTGAAATTCCAGTCTGCCCCCTTGTTAAACTTAGCGGTAATGACGGCATTCTCCCCATATTTACCGGAAGTGGTCAGGCTGGTGAGCAAGCTGGCTTTTAAGGTTAATGTATCTCCGCTCAGCGTATAGTCAGTGCCCTGTGTCAGTTGCTTGCTGCCCACACTGAGTGTTTTCAGCTGATTGCTGTTCAGGTTTAAAATGACCTTGGTGTCCTGAGCAGAAGTGCCCTTCTTCAAGTGAATGAGGTCACTGGCTGCATTGGAGGAACGTCCTTTTAGGCTGGACTTAATGACATTAAAGAGTTCAGGGTCAGACCATTTGTACGTTGTCCGGTTCAAGTGCTGGCCGTTATCCCAGAGCATACCTGTTATTTTCTTCTCTTTCATATAATAGGTTAGGAACTCGAAGAATTTTAGCTTTTCACCCTGTTCAATAACGCCTGTATTTTTATCGAAGCCGAGCAGACCATATTCACCGACAATGACCGGGATCCCCTTGGCTACAAAGGTGTTATAGACGTTATCAAAGGTTTGAACAATATCGTTCTTGGTATCTTTCTCAAATGTAGTATATCCGGCAATGTTCACACTGAAAGGCCAGAAGCCATAATAGTGGACGGTTGCAATCAGATTGGGATCATTCAGCTTGGTTATCGTGTTGTACAGCTCGTTGATTTTGGCCTGAGCAGGTGATGTATCCAAGCCAGGCAGAACAAGGGGGCGAGTGGCATTTTTACCGCCGGAGGCGCGGACGATTTTGTGGAAGGATACATTCAGTTCTTGGAGCATCTGATTCATTTTTGCTTCATCCGTTGTTCCCCCTTCAGAGAAACGGGGTTCGTTAATACTTTCAAACATCAGCTTGTTAGGTTGATCTTTAAAGCGTTGGGCAATTTGTGTCCATAATGCGTTATAGCGAGCTAACACTTCATCATGCTTGGGCTCCATGCTGCTTACCCATGTCCATGAATCATGATGGACATTGATCATGACATACAGATTGGCATCCAGTGCCCAGCGGACAACCTCTTCCACACGATTCATGTAGGCAGACTCAACGGTATAGTTCGGTGCTGCTCCAATGTGTTTATCCCAGGTGACCGGGATGCGTATGCTTTTGTACCCTTGGGCAGCAATTTGCTGGATCAACGCCTGGGTAATGCGCGGATTGCCCCAGGCTGTCTCATCCGCCCCGACAGCATCCAGAGAATTTCCTAAATTCCATCCAGGCTGCATGGCTTCCACATACGATTGCAGGCTGCTCGCAGCCGCAGCTTGTGGTGCTTGTCCGTCAGATTCGGCAGCAGCGGCAACGGATGCGAACGTAGATAACAACAGGGTAATGGCAAGCGTCAACGACAGCAATGAAACGGGTCTTCGTTTTAACATAACAGGCCCCTTTACAAAGTTATTTTTGAAAGCGCTTTCTAATAAAACACTACCACACTATTTTAATATGGAATACCTGTATAATTAATGTAAAAATCATGTGTTAATTAGATATTTTAATTTTGTAAGCGTTATTATTGAAAAAATATAGAAATGAGTGTAGAATCTATGGCCCTACGTGGATTGTAGTATAGGATCGGATTTGTAAATACAAAAGAAAGAAGGAGATGAATATGAATAAGTGGGACACGGAAGAGGCCATTCGACGCTGGAATATGCATGCAGAAAACTTTACTGCCAAGTACACTGAGGAAGGAGATCGATCTCGCGAAGTACTGCTGAACCCGGCATTGCAAGCCTGTATGGGACCTCTCGGGGGCAAAAAAGTGCTGGATGCCGGCTGTGGCGAAGGCTATCTAAGCCGTAAAATGGCCAGGGTGGGTGCGTTGGTAGAGGCTGTCGATTACTCGACAGAGATGCTGAGGCTAGCCAAAGAGCGAACACCATCATCAATGGGAATTACATATCATCATGGCAATCTGGAAAAGCTGCAGATGTTCGGGGACCAGAGCTTTGATCTGATCGTGTCCAATATGGTCATACAGGACTTGGCCCATTATGAGCAGGCGATTGCCGAAATGCAGCGATTATTAGTTCCAGGGGGCCGCTTTATTTTTTCTATTCTGCATCCGTGCTTTCAGACACCGCAGAGTGGTTGGGTGAAGGATGAGACAGGAAAAAAGCTGTATTGGAAAGTGGATCAATATTTCAACGAAGGCCCATTGGAGCAAGCGATCCCTTATGATCAGGAAGAAAAAATTTTGTACTTTCACCGTACGCTGAGCAGCTATGTACAGACCATTATTGAGGCGGGTTTGCTGTTGGAAGGGATGATCGAACCCAAGCCTTCTGCCGAAATGTTGGAGAAATATCCCCATTTTCACGAGGACCTGAATGTCAGTAATTTTCTTATTTTTACAACCAGACGCCTGGGGTAAAAAGCAAGCCCTTTCCTTTCCGCGTTAAGTGTGGTAGAACAAAAGAAGGCAGTTTTAGCACATCTACAACAGGAAGAGCTTCAAACGGAAAGGGATGCAATTGGAATGTACGTGGTATGTAAAGAGCATGTGGAACTAGCAATTGATATGTTCGTCGATGAATACGAGGATGCACCGGATGTCGTCGATCTCAAGGAAACGAAATTTTCGGATTGGGACCCTCCAGTGAAGTGCAAGGAATGTGAGAAGAAAGCCGAGTTTTTGGTCGTCTAAAAAACAAGCACGGGCGTTTCGGGCAGAAACGTCCTTTTTGTATACCAGGATTTTTTGCAAAATACTCCATACATAGAGCTATATTTATTCCCACCACGTGCTGAGACAGGAGTGAACGATGGATGGACCCTTTGCTGCATTCACTATTTCGTCCGCTTCAAGTCAATGGAAGTGATCTCTCCACGTATTATATCGAACAAAAGCCGTCTGCTGCGCTGAAAGCTTATGTGGCCTGTTATTGGGAGTCCGGTCCGGCTAATAGGGTGGTAGAAGAGAATCTAGCAGCTTCGTGCGAAGACACTGCTTCGTTAAGCCTGCCGCAGGAAGAAACCATGGAGCGGGTATTACCTGACGGCTGTACGGATGTTCTATTTGAATACGACCCGGTGAGTAAGCGTCAGGAACTCTCGTACTGTGGGACATTTACGCAACCGTTTGTGTCTGCCAGACAAGCAGGGTCCGAGACACGCATTTTTGCGGTGCGATTTTTTCCCGGTGGGGCACATTATTTTCACGGTATGCCGACTCACTTGTTTACAGGTGGTAATTATCGCTTGGAAGATCTCTGGCCCGAAAGCATCGCCGTCATAGGTGAGCGCATTATGGAAGCGCAGAATTTCAATGAACGGGTGCGCATAATGGATGAGTATCTTAACCAGCTTCTGCTGCGCAAACGCACGAACGATTGTGACCTGATGAAAAACTTGCTGCATCGCATCTTTGTGAGCGCTGGGAGTGTGGGGGTTAAGGAGCTTGCGGAGTGTGAGGCGATTAGTGAAAGACAGCTTAACCGCAAGTTTGGACAATGGATCGGAATCAGCCCCAAGAAGTTCAGTGAAGTCGTCCGCTTCCAGAGTGTTCTGCACAGCATCCAAAGCGGCGGGGATCTGGATTGGACGGAGCTGGCATTGAAGCACAGCTTTTTCGATCAGGCGCATTTAATTCGCGATTTCCGCAGGTTTTATGGAGATTCTCCGCTTACTGCGGCTAAGGATTTACGGAAGTTGTCCGATTTTTACAATACACGCCCAGAGGCTTCGGCTATACTCAAAATATGAATAAGAATGGCAAAGGAGAGATGTGAATATGAGTGGAACACTGCAAGTTCGCGATCATTTGCTGAATGAGCTGGAGACCGGAGTACGGACGGGGGAAGCCTTGATCCGTAAAATTCGTCCAGAGGATTGGAGCTTTCGTCCACAGGATAATTTCCGTTCGCTGCTGGAGTTAGTGCATCACTTTGTGCTTATTCCAGCTTCGGATCTTGCGATAATGCAGGAGAAGTCTGAGGGTGAAGTGGGAAGCATTGAAAACAGTCTGTCCGGGGTGGAAGATCCTGAGCGCTTGGCTGCGACTTTCAGGCAGAATTTTGAGGCTTATAAGGCTTACATTCTTTCGCTTAGCGAAGACGATTATCTGAACCGTTCGACGAAGGCTTTCTATATGGAGCACGGACATTTACAGGTTCAATGGCAGATTGAGACCTTGACCCACGTATTCCATCATCGCTCGCAGATTTATAATTATCTAAAGCAACTGGGACATGAAGTGAGCTTTTTTATGTTGTACGCTTGAGTATGTTTGTGAAGATTTATGGAGGGCACCTGTGAGGTGCTCTTTTTTGGTTTCATTTAAGGCTTTTTTAGGGTGGTGTGGCTTACTCGAACGCGCGTGAAACTTCTTTACTAACTCGTCTGAGAATGCCGATTTGCTCCTCATTCAATCTGCTGGTCAACGCAACAAATTCATCTACCGCCTCTTGCCGAATCGTTTCGTCTGTAGTCATATGTTCTTTGGAAAACATCAATTCACTGATAGACACGTTTAAGGCAGTTAACACTTTCTCCAAGGTATCAATCGAAAAGTTTCTTTCGCCACGCTCTAATGCACCAATATATCGATAGTCCAAGCTTGCGATGTCAGCCAGTTTTTGCTGTGTAAGTCCCTTTGCATTTCGAATAGCCCGGATTCTTGTACCCATTTGCTTGCGTAATTCTGTCATATAACCACCTCATAACAAGCTTATGGAAGATGAAGTGTAAAAGTCAGGTCAAAATATATAGTAAAAATGGTTTATATTACGCATTTTAAGTAGTATAATTAATCTGTTTAGTCACTCTACACGAGTGGTCAGCAACTCTAAATCAATAATGAGGATATACTTGAGGAGGTAATACCTTTGCAGGAAGATATTCTAAAATCACTCAAACCAGATGTGATTGTATAATTGTTAAACATGGCTTATTCCTTCGGAAACTGGGCCCAGGTCGAGACTACATCTGGCATTTTATACAACCGTGTGCAACGCATTTACGAAGAACGGCAGTATCATAAAGCAATGAAATTATCCATCCCGCATGTCAATTTAGAACGTCCGTTGGTATATTATTTTGGGCTCAGTCACCTGATGTGTGGAATGGCTCACCAGAACCAAGGTACATATGAGCAGGCAAGGGAGTGCATCTATAAGTATGCTGAGCTGGGGTGGATGGAGGATTTAAAGGAAGAAGACAATCAGGTTGTGGAGGAATTCAGGTTTTTAGCCAAAACTAATTTATATGCAGTAGATATTTTGTCTGGAAATATAGAGCTTGTCGAGGAATACGTAGCCTTTTTGCAGGATAATCTAGAGGAAATATTACCGGGGCTGAATACCATATTACAGGCAGCGCTTATGTATCATTTGGATGTAGGAGATATTTTACATACGTTTGCAGAGCAGATTGATGAATTCGGGAGTTATGAAGACGCAGAGAACGTATCTTACTATTATAGCTATTGCTATCATTTGGCTTTGTACTATCGGAAGTGTGGCAGATTACAGGATGCAGTGGGACTTACTTTGCGGGCGATGCAACTAGCCGATCAATCGGGCAATGATGGTCAATTTAAGAAATGTACAGCATTGTTCGAATCATTACGGGAGTCATCGACAGCTGAACAAATCAGCGAATATCGACAGATACTAATGCAGAGTCTTGATGATTATGAAACGGGTAGGCACTTCATTGTGAAAAGGAAAATGAATGATCCGCTATGGTCTGAACAGGGGATAGGCTCTTAACGGAGAGGAAATAGATAGGTAAGAGACGTTTCAGGTGCTAAAATAACTATGTTACAGGTATGTTTTTAAGTTAGGGATCGTAAATGCGATTTTACGTTATCATTCGACATAGATAGGGGTATGGAATTTGTTTATTCAGCTTATAGGTGTTGGCAAGTTAAAAGAGAAGTATTTGGTCATGGGAATTCAGGAATACGCTAAACGGCTGGGCCCGTACATTAAGTTTCAAATGATCGAAGTAGCCGATGAAAAGGCTCCTGACACACTGAGCGAAGCGGAAGTCCGACAGGTCAAGGAGCGGGAAGGAGAGCGTATCCTTGCTCATGTGAAAAGCGAAGCACACGTCATTGTACTCGCCATCGACGGCAAACTGTGGAGCTCGGAAGAACTCGCAGAGGAATTGGACAAGCTCGGCACCTACGGTACAAGCCATGTTGTCTTCGTCATTGGCGGTAGCCACGGTCTCTCTGACGAAGTCCTCCGCCGTGCCCAACAGAAGCTGAGCTTCGGAAGAATGACCTTGCCACATCAGCTGATGCGGTTGGTGCTGGTAGAACAGATTTATCGGGCGGTGAAGATTAATCGGGGGGAACCATACCACAAGTAGGACGAAAATTTTTTTGATGAAAACAGAGCTCACCCCAAAGAAAACAGAGCAGTTAGGGATCCTGTTATTTCTCGCGTTCACCAATTAAAGCCTCTATCCCGATTAGCGGAGTAGAGGCTTTACACACGAAAAAGATCCAATCACCTAAAATGACTGGATCCTCAATAATAAACTAAATTTCAAAATCAATGGTACCATTTTCGGTTAATTCAAACGGACCAGGTGTGACATCTGCATCGGGCCTCTTTATTCCGAAAAAGTCGGAGTCAAAATGATATGGAGTGCTGTCTGGTTCCTCATACTTCATATCGGCGTGATACGTCTTTCCAAGCAGGTCAGTGGTAACCAACATTGCAGAGGTTCCCCGAAGCAATTCGGGCTCATTGATCTGAATGTGCACCCTACCTTGCGCAGGATTAACCTCAACTTTTATGCCCTTCTGTGTGTATATCTTCGCGTCGGATTCGTGACGACTTGGAACCGCATGGTTAAGAAATAAATTACCACCCATAGCTACCGGAAGAACTGCATTTCCTATAAAGAAATCCTTCGCGGCATCGCCAAGCTCCATAAGCTCCTCTTTGGTGTATTCCCACCATTTCTTATCTTTTACATCAGGATGTTTATCGTAGCTGCCAAGTCCCACAGCATGCAGATAGCAAATGGAATTGTCCGGAATACCATCCATGACAGTTTTCCCGTCCTCTCCAGCCTCATCCCTTGGTTTAAGTGGAAGATGCTCAAAGAAGGTTATTGGAACAGGTTCCTTATGAGCGTCATTATCACCCAAAAAGATATTGTTGTAGTATCTGTCATCGCCACCAGTGATATTGGAGTATCCCGCCATTGCCGTCTCGTGAGGGAAGTGATATGGCGTAATACGGGTAATCTCGGAACGAACTACAAATCTACCTACAAACAAATTATGAGCAAATGCCCCGCCCTGTGCCATATTTCTGAAATTCATGGGAGAGAGAAATAGATTATGATCGACCATATACGGACCATGGCAAACCTCAACGAAGAGGTCCTCAGAAAGGTTGTCCAAAAATACATTGCTGCTGATGCGGGTGCCCTGTGCTTGCCAGTCAAGCCAAAGCGCACGGTAACAGCTATAGATTATATTTTCACTAATTTGAGTATCCAGTGAAGCATGCAGTTTAATTCCCGCTACTTCGGCACCGTGTCTGAGCCGCTTGTGGTGAATATTGTAAATACGGTTCTGATATATGCGGCTGAAGGCTACTCCCATATGACCCACAATACCTGCCTGTTCGCAATCATGAATCACATTACCTCGAACGATGTGACTGCCGACGCTATCCTTATGCCAGCCGGAGCGTAATGCTCGTAAAATAACCTCCTGCTCACGTTGAGTACCGCCTTTACTATGCTTCTCCAAAGACTTGCTGTGACCTGTACCGATTTCGGTACCCAGGCTAATCCCAACGCATTTGGATTCACTGATCATATTGTTTTCAATAATCCAGCCCTTGCTCCAGTGAGGTCCAATCAAACCTTCCTGATAGTCAGTAGGCGGCGCCCATTGAGGAGAGGCTTGACGAAGTGTGAAGCCACTTACGGTGATATAGTTAAGTCCTGGTTTCTCAGGCCAGAAGCAATAAGGACGTACATTAATTTCTACATTTTCCTTACGAGGATCTTTTTCGCCAAAATTGGGCCAGATTTTTGTTGTCGTAGAACCAACCTCGGCATACCATTTTAACAGTGAATCCTTGGGATATTTAGCTTCGGGCCAAAGTTCAGGATTGTGAACGCTTTCAACACTATCGCATTCATACAATGATTTTCCATCCAAATATACATCACCGAGATGAACCGGGAAGGGCCCGTCAAACAACCAGTCTCCACTGAGCTCCACCTCAAAGGGATTACGAACGGAAAAGATAGAGTTGAGCACTTCTGTGCTCCAAACATGGTCTCCTTCAGACTTCCAGTTGGTAATCCGTTCGGCTCCTGTAATTACTACTTCCCCGTCTCCTGCGGATCGATATATGATTCTATGCTCCGCTGTTCCTCCATTAGCCGGGTTAACCCATTCCCTGTATACTCCCGCATGAACAATGACTGAATCACCAGCCATGGCATGAGCCGCAGCGCGTGATATTGTACGAAGGGGTTGATCTGCTGTTCCTTTATGCTGATCATTCCCATGTATGGATACATGATATTCCATAACAACTCTCCTCCTTCCCACCTTACAAAGTCGTAAGAGTTCCTTACAAGCTGAAGGCAGGCTAATTTTAAAATTATTGTTGTATTCAGTTATTATACTAGAAAATAAATATAATGGGAGAGATCGGAAGATGGATGTTTTATGAACAAGCACTCGGTGACGTTATTTCTGCAACGCCTATAAAGTTACTGATAGTTGTAAAGCTTTTTTTCCTTAAGAGAGTCTACCATGTACACCCACCCGATTAGTCCACATAAAACAAATCCAAACGCATGCAGCGATCCGTAAACGGGAATGAAATCAAGTATGGTTAAGGAAAACATGTTTTTCAGCAACGGATAGAAAATGGAGAGGACGACAACCGTGTAAAAGCCCAAGCAAGAAAGAACTAAAAAGAAGGTTGCCTTTTTGTATAAAGAGTTTCTCTTCAAGTAAGTAAGGAGATAAGTGGTGTAAATCACAATATTACAAGCAAACAAAGTGACACCAATGTACTCCATTGGCTTGGAGAAAATCATACCGATAGCGATCAATATGGGTCCGATAATATCGATGGCAACGACCCAGGGATACCAGCTTTTCTTCGTCATGATCCGTCCGAGCATGCCAATAAAAATCGGAACGATAGCAGATGAAAAATGAAAGTGGACCGAGCTTAATGCGTGTGTTGCAGGATTAGCTTGGAAGAGGTTAAATTGATACTGATATAAGGTGAACCAAATGCCTCCGATAAAAAAATAAACGAGCCCTGCGCCAATCGCAATTTCCGCTATTTTTCTCTTATGTATCCCTATAGTGGCTATCCCATAAATGCAAAGCAGCAAGGTGAACAGTAGCCAACCAAGGGAGAGAGTCCCCGGTATAGCCGTACCTTCTAACCCCCACGCCTTACTGCTCATTACAGAGGCCAGAGTAAGAAGCGCTGCGGGAAATTGAAACAGCTTCATAGCAGCATAAATCATCCGTTGATGGTTATTCTTTTCGTCATGTTTCAAAAGTAAAATAACCAGAGGTACAATGACGAAAGCCGCAAACAGTAGAAATTTTTCAACAAGTTCGAATTGGAAATAATCAAGAGAAAATATTAGAATGATCATGATTCCACCTGGAATCGTTGGTACTAGTAATGATTTCATCATTTGTTTCAGGAAATTACGCATGGCAGCTCCTTTCTAACTATGCTTGGCGTTATACCTACCTATATCCGGTTGTGAAGCATTCTTTATGATAGATAGGCGATTCTCTTTTTAGTAGTTTAACACAGTTATTTGCCGATAGGCCTGTTACACCGAACCGTACCACAAGTAGCGGCAAGTCTTTTCGGAAAATCCCGCAGCAGTCTTGGAAAGGCGCTTTACCAGACATGGGTTCAGGATGAGCCATACTTGGTGGAAAGTAGGTACAAACGGGATTTCGCGAGCTTTTTGTGGGTCACAGAACGATGCTGACAATTTCGTGCAGGAAATGCACGGCAAGTCATTTTTAGTTGCGATAGTATGTAACTCGAAGGGAGGGAGAACGATGGATTGGTTGGAGAGGATGATAAGCGCCATGGATTATATCGAAACGAATTTGGCGGACAATATCTCATATGATGACATAGCGCAGATCGCCTGTTGCTCTACGTATCATTTTCAACGAATGTTTCCGTTCATTACCGGAATCACGTTATCCGAGTATATCCGACGTCGACGATTGACATTGGCGGCTTTTGAACTGCAGACAACCGATGCAAGGGTGATCGATGTAGCCATGAAATATGGATACCAATCGCCGGAAGCGTTCGCACGGGCGTTCAAGAATCTCCATGGGATTATGCCGATATCTGCGCGCGATCAAGGCGTTTCCTTGAAAGCCTATCCTCGAATGTCCTTTCATATCTCAATAAAAGGAGATGTCGAGATGAATTACAGGATTGAACAAAGAGGGGCTTTTGACATGTTCGGCGTTTATGGTCATGTTAGTCAGGATTTGCAAACGGCATTTACTGATGTTCCTCAGTTCCGTAAACAATGTGATGACGACGGCAGTGTGGATCTAATGAACGAGCTGCTAGGGCGGTTTGGTAATACCGTGTTGCACGCTGCCTTATATGACCATACGGGAGAATCATTCAAGTACATGGTATGCTATCATTTACCGAAGGGACTTGGAATTCCGGAGAGACTTACAAAGCTTTCTGTCCCAGCTTTAACATGGGCTATTTTCCCGGAGCCGCAATGTGATCTGCAAAAACTATGGGAACGAATATATACCGAGTGGTTCCCGACATCTGGATACGAACAGGTTCAGGGTCCTCAATTCGAAATGTACTATGGAATGCCAGGGCATACACAGGGTGAGATCTGGATACCAGTAAAGAAAAAGTAACGGTTGTCCTAATGGATTACGATAGTTGAACAAAGCGAAAGGGTCATCCCACAAAGGGTGGCCCTAAACTTGCTGTTACAGACAGCGCGGTGAACCGTATCATCAGTAGAGGCAAGTTTTTCAGACAAAACGAAGCACTTTCGAACAGGAATTCCTTCAGCCGTTCTTCTAGACTGAATAATGAAAGGAGATGAGAGCGAGTGGAAATGCTTCAGTTGCTTCGGCAGGCGATAGATTACGTAGAAGAGAATTTGCAATCGAATATTGAGATCGATGATATCGCAAGGTCCGCGATGTCTTCGAAGTACCATTTTCAGCGGATATTCCATGCATTGACGGGCTTTACGGTGACAGTGTATATGCGTAACCGAAGGCTCACGCTTGCGGCGGAAGATCTGGTCGGATCAGATAGTAAGGTCATTGATATTGCGCTGAAATATGGTTACGAAAGTCCTGAAGCATTTACCAAAGCATTTCAACGGATGCATGGCGTAACGCCACTTGCGGCAAAGAAAAAGAATGTGAAGCTCAAAGCGTTTCCTCGAATCTCCTTTCAAATTCAGATTAAAGGAGAAACAGAAATGAACTATCGCATTGTTGAGGAAAAGGCTTCAACAGCAATCGGCAAGGTCGTCATCGTCAAGAGAGACCCTTTCATGGAGATACCGGCTTTCACGGAGTTGATTTGGAAGAATGGCACGCATGATCAGATTAACGAGACTGTTGGCAGGCCTGTGGGTTCTCTGTTAAATGGATATTACTTTGATTTCAGCGAGGATGGCACTAAGAGGTATATGATGGGTTTCGAGTTGCCAGAAGGAAGAGGAGTACCGGATGGGCTAAACATCCTTCAGATTCCTAATCAAAGCTACGCGGTGTTCGATAGTCGAGAATCGATTCCAGAAGACATGGAGATCGGTTTAGAAATCTTGAACGTCTGGAAACGAATTTATTCGGAGTGGTTCCCATCCTCGAATTTTGAACAAGTTGAAGGACCATGTATGGAGAAGTACTATTGGGTAAATGATGATCACACCGAATCGATTTGCGAAGTATGGATTCCGGTTAGAAGAAAGTCGTAATTTAATTTTAGGCCGCCATTATGGCGGTCTTTATTATATTAAAGATACTTTCCGCTTCAACCATCCCGGTGAGCCTTATCACAAGTAGTGGTAAAGCAGAAAGTTGTGTTAAAGGTAGAGGCATGGATGTTAAATATCCATTTAGGAGCTTAAATATACACATTCGATGCATGTGGAGTGTCTAATATTGATGGTTTAGCAACGAGAGACATCATTGAACAAAGCGAGAGAAAAGAAGGGCCATCCCAAAAGGATGGTCTTAAAACTTATCGTTACAGCCATTTCAATATCCGCCGATCCATGGTATATTAGATGGATGGAACCCAAAGGCATTCCACTCCTCGGAGTGGGGTGCCTTCGTCTATATTTGCGGGTTTTTACATTTAATGTATTACTATCTGAAATGATGGAGGTCCGGATGCTATGTTTCTCTATTGATCCCCGTTCAGGGGAGATTCGACGGCTGCTGTTACAGCGCGAAGATCACTCATGTAAAGGAGAGGTAGAGAATGGATGCATGTATTCATACAGAAAGACGTCCGCGATTAAATTCTTCAGGACTACGTAATTTACGTCAAAAGGGGCGTTTGCCAGGGGTTGTGTTCGGCAAAAACGCAGATAACGAAATCATTCATATTTCCACTAAACAATTTGAAAAATGGTTGAAGAAAGAGGCATCTGGCTTTATTGAGTTGCAGATGGAAGGTGACCGATCAATAACGGTACTGCTGGAGGATCTTCAGCGAGACCCGGTAACTCGTGATCTTATACATGTCGACTTTCAGTTCGTTCAGACGGGTGAGATCATTCGTACGAAGCTCGGTGTGAAGTTCGTAGGTACTCCGATCGGAACGAAGTTGGCCGGAGTTGTGCAAATCCAGGATCCTTATGTTGAAGTAGAGGCTCTCCCGAAGGACCTACCGTCTACCGTTGAGCTGGACATCAGTGCGATGGAAATCGGAGATACACGCCTCGTGAAGGACCTAATCCTACCGCCTGGAGTGACGGTCATCTCTGGGGATAACGAGCTTCTCGTGTCCGTATCGAAACCTTAATGACATAGAGGCTGTAATTCGGCGGTCTTCTGTGCATGAATAAAGCCATGTAAACAACCATTGATGACTTGAAGTCGTCAATGGTTGTTTTTTTCGCCGATAGGCCCGTTAAGCTGAACCGTATCATAAGTGATGGCGAAAAGTTGAGTTGAGGGTTGAAGCTTCAATGCTAAATCTATTAAGAAGCGCGTTAAGACCTAACTCATGTGGAATTGGTCATATATGTCGAGACGAGACCTTTATCAGGAATAGTTCTCCACCATTTGATATAAATAATTTCGAAAGTCTTCAACATAGGTTTTGGGCTCTACAACTTTTAGATGAGTGCCAAAGCTTGCTAAAAGTTGAAATCCCATATAATTTTGAGGGACATATATGGTTGCTAATAAAAGTCCAGAACCATGGTCTTCAATACTTCGTCGACCATACCTTTCGATGATTTGATCTTTTATGCTAGGCGATATCCATGCCTTAATCGTGACGAATTGCGGTAGATAACTTGCTTCGTGTCCTTGCTCAGACCAATCGTTTCTAGGATGAAACGCGCGTTCATCCATAGTAATATGATCGATCCGGGATAACTTGAATGTTCGAGATCCCTGTCGATGTAAACAGAATCCTTTCAAGTACCAACTCGATTCGCTAAAATGCAGCTCATAGGGCTCAACCATTCTATCCGTTACAGCCCCGTCTTTATCTGTATAATCAAACGAAACCAGCCTTTTCTTTGATATGGATTCTTGACATGTCTTTAAGGTTTCAAGAATCTCGGACCGACCTTCCCAATCATAAAACGACAGTTGAATGGAACGATTCAGAGACAATGGACTAACCATTGCCTCTATTTTTTTTATCGTTCTTTCCACTTCTTCAGTAAGGAGGAGTTGTTCCAATCCGCCGAGCGCAGCCAATATATTCTGTAAATCGGAGCTGCTTAGAAGGCGTTTATCGACCTTGTATTCGTCCATTATGCCGTAGCCGCCTTTGACGCCATTGACAGAGTAGATCGGGATGTTACATAAGCTCAATGTTTCCATATCGCGAAGGATCGTTCTTTTGGAAACATGGAATAGTTGTGAGAATTCCGTTGTAGAAACAATCTCTTTACTCAGCAATATCATGATAATCGAAATGAGTCTCTCCACTTTGTCCATAATTGCCCTCTTTTTTCTACATGAATTCAGAACGGTGACAATAAGATGTCACCGTTTATCCATTATACTACATGTATCACAAGAAGGAGGTTTTGATTTAATGTTTAATCCAACCGATTTTCCCAAGCCCACCCTTATTTCAGTCAATGGTGTGGAACTCGAAGTGTTTGAAGCAGGCCAAGAAAACGTAGGAAAACCTATTGTACTCTGCCACGGCTGGCCAAAGCATGCCTTTTCTTGGCGCCATCAGATGGCCGCCCTTGCCGCAGCGGGCTACCATGTCATCGTCCCCAACCAGCGGGGTTACAGCAACTCATCCCGTCCGACCGAAGTAACAGACTATGACATTGAACACTTGTCAGGTGATCTCATCGCGCTTCTCGATCACTATGGATACGAGGACGCTACCTTTGTCGGTCATGACTGGGGTGCATTTGTCGTTTGGGGACTGACCTTGTTGCATCCAAACCGCGTCAATAAAGTGATAAATCTGAGCTTGCCTTACCAAGAGCGCGGAGACAAACCCTGGATCGAGTTCATGGAAGAAATACTTGGCGGCGATTTCTATTTCGTCCACTTCAATCGACAGCCAGGCGTCGCGGACGCCGTATTCGAAGACAATACATACAGGTTCCTTCGCAACCTGTACCGGAAGAACGAGCCTCTCAGAGCACCTGAGCCAGGTATGGCGTTGATCAATCTCGCCAGAGCAGAAACACCGCTCGGTGAGCCCGTAATGAGCGAAAGCGAGCTGGCCGTTTACGTCTCCGCTTTTGAAACATCAGGATTCACGGGCAGCATAAATTGGTACAGGAACCTTGACCGCAACTGGCGATTATTGGCGAAAGTGAACCCAATCATCCAGCAGCCGACCCTCATGATCTACGGCGACCGGGATGTGGTTGCGAAGTCTGAAAACCTGACAAAGTTCGTACCCAATGTGGAAGTGGTCAATCTGGATTGCGGTCATTGGATCCAGGAAGAAAAGCCGGAAGAAACAAACCAAGCGATTTTGAGATGGCTGGAACAGCAGAATGCCATCTAGTCCCAAGAGCGTTTCAAGGCTGAGCCTGCCCTACGGCTTGACCGGAGGGTGGAATGAGACGCGGCCACCGTCTTTGAGGTGACTGATTGGGCACCGCAACCCCGGTTGGGCTAGTACGTGTCTTCTAATGGTGTGGCGGTCGTGAGCCATGCGGGCGGCGTTCGGTGTGGTCAGCGTGTTGAAGGAGGGCAAGGGGCATGATCAGGCTCATGGGTCTGATCTCCGAGTACTTCGTCGCTTGGATAGAAGTGGGCTCGATCCCGCCGCACGCGGTGCACGGCGGTACAATACTTGTATAACAACATTCTTAGCAATCTACCGGCTGACACAGTGCAAGCCGCGATGATGCTGAATAGAGTCGCTTAGCAAGCAAAACATAGAAGGACAATAAGGGCACCCTAAGAGGGTGCTTCTTGATTTCGCGCTATTAAAAATACATAGAAAAAACAACAAATGATTTCGCGTTAGAGATGATACGGTGAACCGTATCATAAGTAGTGGCAAGTTTTCAATGAAAAGCTTGCAGAGATTTCAAAAGCTTATTCGGATGATAAAATATGCGTTGCCTAGAGGAATAAGGAGACTGTAACATGAGGATTCAGGTGTCTGAGATTCAACATGTGTTCCTTAACGATTCGGCTAATTTAATTGATATGGTACAGACGAAATAGTGGTACCTTCATGATGAGAATCCGAAAAAGTAGACCAAAACGTTTGAATTGTCATTGAAGATAACGTTGATATTATCCAAAGGCGAGTTAAGGGAAAAAATATCCTCTCTTTTCCGCAAGTAGAATCAAGAAATGCGATTTCCATTACTCTACAATGACTATAGAGTGGTTGAAACGAGGTGAACAGTCGAATGTACGAGTGGCACAAGCAAATCCAAATAATCGTTAATGAAATTGACGAGTGTATTAAGAATCGTAACAGTGAAGTAATAACGCTACGATTTCTTTCTCGCAAGTTAGGTTATTCGGAATTTCATACTACGAGAAAATTCAAGGAAATATCGGGTATGCAATTTAGGGATTATCTGCGGCATAGAAAATTAGCCTTTGCACTAAAAGAGGTTCGGGATAGTGAAAGAAGCATTTTGGATATTGCTTTTGATTATGGTTTTTCATCACATGAAGCTTTTACCAGGGCTTTCAAGGGAACATATGGTGTAACTCCAAGTGAATACCGAAAAAAGCCTATGCCTGTCGCCCTTCGTACAAAAATAAACTCTTTCGACCGCTACTTTTTCGGATTTGGAGAGATTGGTATGATCAAATCTGCAGATGATGTTAACATTTATTTTGTAACCATTCCCGCACACAAATTTTTGCACATTAAAAACTATGAGAGTAATGGGTATTGGGATTTTTGGCAAAAGCAAAGTCTTATTCCGGGACAGGACTGCGAAACAATTTGCGGCTTACTCGATAGTATCAAGGGCAAATTGGATGACGATGGCGGGAGTGAATCTAACGGCGGCAGCGGTCAGATTATGGCTTACATTAATGACCCGGATGGCAGACTCTGCGATTGGGGTATTGCACGTACAGAGTGTTTTGGTGTACGTCTTCCTTTTGATTATAAAGGTGAAGTACCACCACAAATACTTATGATTGATGTTCCCGAAGTCGAGTATATTGTTTTTGAACATGGGCCATTCAATTATGAGCAGGAAAATCGTAGAGTAGAGGAAAAGATGGAAAGGGCAATGGCAACTTTTGATTTTGCAGGCACTGGTTACTGCTTTGATACTTCCCCTGGGAGAATCATTTACGTTTATCACGATCCGGAGCGGTTTTTGAAGTATATCAGGCCAGTACGGAAGTTATACTCAATAAAAACCACCTGCCCAATGCGATAGGTGCTTTACTACATCTGATAGCATCCTGACACCGCTCCTTCACAGATAATGACCTCCAAGCCAGTCAAAGCAGATTAAGCAGGTAAGCAAAAGGTTGGTGCTATGTGCTGATGAAGAAAATAAGCAAACTGTAGTGTTATCTCCGCAACCATATAGCCGCATGATTAGTTGGATTATCTGCTTTAGAAAGCAATATAAGTTTAAAGGGCACCTATTGGAGGTGCCCTTTAAACTTGCCGTTATAGTCAGCGCGGTGAACCGTATCACAAGTAGGGCAAAACTAGTCATACAATAAATATTATATTTCCTTCGGATATTTCAATTGGGATAATTTACTGAGAGATGTTGTATACAGTTGCAGTCGATTTCATCAACGCAATGTTCATTGTCGCTGCGTCGCGCACATCAACCCCATATAGTTGCGAATCTGCTATAGCTCTATCGCCGCGAAGCATGGCATAAATCATATCATTGTGCCAAGTCACAAAGCTGGGTCCCATAACATGCGTTGGGTGGATCGTTGTCATGATTATGTTTGATGTATTTTCATGGATTGGTTAAACGACCAGGTTGCTTTTTCTTCCATCGTTTTTGAAACCATATTGTGGTCGAACAAGCCTTTCCTGATTAAAAATCCATTTCGCTTCAATTAAAACTTCATGCCAATTTTCTGTTTCACCTAGGTTTGCTTTGTAAAAGTTCACATTTGGCAATCCATGCGCTGATGTAACCTGTTACCCCTATAAGCCAATGTGGCTGTATTTCTTCAATATAATGATAAGACTTAAAGTGGACTTTAAGTCAAATTGTATTTTTATTATATAAAGTGAGCTTAGGATATAAACATAAGACTCGGCGCCATTCCAGTGAAGTTTGAACTTTCGCAGCATGAAATCGGCAAACAAGCCACCATTCTACAGAAAGTATTAAAATTTGGAAGTGAGGGTAAGGGCTACAAATGGATTGAACTTGGTGGTAAACAGTGTTACTCTAACAACGGTAAACTCAAAATCTATGTTCTGCAATACATCTAATAATAGTAACCATTTTAGCTATCAAGAAAGGTAACAGTATGATAAAAGTTAATAACGTGTCCTTCTCATTTCCGCAAAAAGAACTCTATAAAAATATTTCATTTACACTTGAAGAGGCCCAACATTGTGCTTTTATAGGAACAAGTGGCAGTGGGAAAAGTACGTTGATCGATATACTGATAGATCCAGAAAGATATTTGTTCGATGGCAAGTTAGAGATAGACCCAACTTGCAGAATCGGGTATGTCAGTCAGTTCTCGCAAGTAGACAATACTAAAGAAATAACCGTTTTTGAATATATGGTAGAAGAATTTACTAAGATACAAAATGAAATAACATCGATTTGTATGGAAATGGAAACCTCATCGGATATAGATTCGTTACTGGAAAAGTATCAATCAGCTTTAGACGCACTGTATTCAATGGGTGGGGATGATTTTGAAAGCAACATTAATAAGAAACTAAATCTAGCCAACCTCATGAAGCTAAAAAATGTTAGGGTATCCGACCTAAGTGGCGGGGAATTCAAGCTTATTCAAGTGATGAAGGAAATGCTGAGTAGTCCAGACTTAATGATTATGGACGAACCTGATGTATTTTTAGACTTTGAAAACCTAAATGCGCTTAAAAAACTTATTAATTCCCATAAAGGAATGCTGCTAGTTGTTACACACAACCGATATCTATTGAATCATTGTTTCAACAAAATTATACACCTTGAAAACACGGAGATCCAAGAGTTTGATGGGCGATATATTGATTATAACTTCTCATTACTTCAGACTAAAATTGAGTTACAGGAACTCACAATCGCTGAAGATGAAGAAATTGAGAGAAACGAGAACATAATCAATAATCTTAGAGCTATCGCAACTTATAATGCAGAAGAATCTAGAGGTAGAGCGTTAAAAGCTAGAGTTAAGTTTCAAGAAAGATTGGAAGCGCGTAGAATTAAAGCGCCATTTGTTGATATTAAGCAACCGAATATTAGTTTTGGTATTGATAATGAAATTGAAGACACCATTGTTGTGAATGTCAATAATTATAGTGTTGCCTTTGATGATTTGCTTTTAGACAATGTTAACTTTGAGATAAAATCTACAGATAAAGTAGCCATTATCGGTTCAAACGGTACCGGGAAAACGACTTTACTCCGAGAAATCTTTAAAAATAATCATGATTCAATTGAAATAAATGCTGATGTTAAAGTGGCTTATTTATCTCAGATTCAAGGTGAAATGCTAAAGGATTCTAATACAATACTAAACGAATTCATCGATGCCGGGTTTACAACTTATGATGAAGTTAGATCGTATCTTTCAAACTATGGCTTTGAAGGAGAAATCCTCGATCAAAAGATTCAATCTTTATCCGGTGGAGAAAAAAACATGCTTCAACTGGCTAAAGTATCTGCCAGTAAAGCAAACGTATTGCTTCTGGATGAACCGACAAGCCATTTAGACGTATATACACAGATAGCACTGGAGAAAGCCATAGAAGACTATAAGGGTGCGATTCTCATGATTTCTCACGATTTCTATTCTGTTGTAAATGGTATGGATTATGTTTTAATCATTGACGATAAGACGATTAGAAAAATGAGTATGCGAAAATTTAGACAGATGATTTATGCTAGTCATTTTGATAGAGACTATTTAGAAACTGAACAAAAGAAAAAATCAGTTGAAATGAAAATAGAATTGGCTTTAAAAGATACTGATTTTGAACTTGCAAAAGTATTGGTTGATGAGCTAGAAGAGCTGATTAAGTTGCTTTAAATTACAACTCTCTGATTGAAATGATTACAAGAAAGTGAAGTCAGTTACAGCGAATAGGGCTAAAGTGAATTAGTTCGAGTTCAACGATGAAACATGATGTTGGTGGAAAAGTATCAATAAAAAAGACACTGATGAATAGAATCTCAGTGTCTTTTTACTGCATTGATTTCTTGATAGCTCTTGCCGTGGTCAGTGGTTCACTTGGGGCGCTTTTATTTTATTTCACTGAAGCCTGATAGCAGCAAGTCTAGTATAAAATATTCTTTCGGGGAAAGGTACGGCAGCATGAACAAAACAGATGTTGGTGCACATAGGTTATATTGACTGAGTAAGGTCTATAGGGCTAATTGAAAGCGAGGCTCATTAACCGATCTGAACCATGGAGATATTATCGTTTTTTACCCTCCAATCCAACCTGACCTGGCATTTTATAAAGATTTTTTATCTGAGTTGGCACTGGTCGAGGATCTTGTACAAAAATTGGTTGAAATCAGCCAATAATAGTAGCTTAGTTAGCGATTATGTAGTCATGTCAAACGATGGGCAGTTCGCCCGTTTATCAGGGGATACTTAAGGACTTGCAAAGTGAACGGGGACTGCCCCCCAAAACGTGAAACTCATCAAAACACCTTCAAGATCATGTCGTAAGATATGATCTTGAAGGTGTTTTTTTTATGAGAACAAGAGCAAGTTAGGAAACTACTATATTTACACGTACTTAACACGTAGTTAATTTAGTATTAATAAAGCTGTTTTATAATCAAGATGTTTACTTACGGTAAGCACCTAGTTACTTCTGGTAAACCTTTCTGTGATACTACTGACTTACTACAACAAAGAGGGAAGGATTTGTTTCATGACTCAGCTTGCATTTCAAAAGCGAATGAACAAAACGAAAAAATACTTTGTGCTTTTTCTGATGATGGTGCCTGGACTTGCATATTTGATTATTAACAATTATTTACCTCTATTTGGCATTATCATTGCCTTTAAAGATTACAACTACTCACAAGGCATTTTTAGAAGTGAATGGATCGGACTTGAAAACTTTGAATATCTTTTTAAAACAACGGATGCTTACATCATTACACGAAATACTATTCTGTACAATGGCGGCTTTATTATATTAAACCTTATTGTTGGCGTAAGTATTGCTATTTTTTTAAACGAAATTAAAAACCGCTTTATGTCACGTTTTTATCAAACCGCCATACTTATGCCTTATTTAATTTCGATGATTATCGTGGGTTATCTCGTATTTGCACTACTTAGTCTTGAAACTGGGTTTATTAACAAAACTATTTTACCTTGGCTTGGCATATCAGATATTTCATGGTATAGCGAGGCAAAATATTGGCCTTACATTTTAACTATCGTGCACATATGGAAAAGTGCCGGCTATCTATGTGTTATCTTTTTAGCCACTATTGTTGGTATCGACAATGAATACTATGAGGCGGCAAAATTAGATGGTGCAACAACCTGGCAACAAATTCGCACGATTACAATTCCACTTTTAATGCCTGTTGTCACGATTATGACTTTACTTCAAATTGGTAGAATTTTTTATTCTGACTTTGGACTATTTTATCAAGTACCGTTAAATGCAGGGGCATTGCAATCAACTACGAACGTTATTGATACTTATGTGTACCGTTCTTTAATGACACTAGGAGACATTGGAATGTCCTCTGCTGCAGGTTTGTATCAGTCGATTGTAGGCTGTGTGCTTGTATTTATATCCAACTATATTGTTAGAAAAATCAACAAAGATAACGCTATGTTCTAAGGAGGTAACTAGCTTGAAACAGCGACAACAAATTTGGCAAATAAGTATGCACGTGATCCTCTTTCTCATCTCAGCTATGTGTATTCTACCTTTTATTTTACTTGTTATTTCTTCTGTTACAGATGAAAAGACTATTTATTTGAATGGTTATTCTTTTATACCTGAAAAATTTAGTTTTGATGCTTATCAATATATTTGGCAAGATGCAGATCGGATTTTTCACGCGTATGGCATTACGATCATGGTTACTTTAATAGGTACGGTATGCGGATTAATTATTACTGCTTCACTTGCATACCCGTTATCACGAAAAGATATGCCCCTAAATAAATTTTTCTCATTATTTGTTTTCTTCACGATGCTGTTTAATGGTGGTTTAGTGCCAACCTATCTCGTTTATACCCAGCTATTTGACTTAAAAAACACGATGCTGGCATTAATTCTACCTTCCTTGCTGACGAATGCTTTTTACATCATGTTAATGCGAACCTTTTTTATGACATCTATTCCTAGTGCTCTTATTGAGTCAGCAAAAATAGATGGAGCGGGTGAGTTTTTCACCTTTTTAAGAATCGTGTTACCTCTGTCCTTGCCGATACTTGCTACCGTTGGTTTATTTCTAACGATTCAATACTGGAATGATTGGTTTAATGGCATGGTTTATATAACAGACAGTAAGCTATACAGCTTACAAAACCTATTGAACCGTATTTTACTTGATATTCAGTTTTTATCTAGCAGTGACTTTGGGACTCAAACAGAGCTGGCAGCAGACATTCCACAGGAATCTACACGTATGGCGCTTGCGGTAATTGGTGTCTTGCCGATCTTAATTGTGTATCCATTTTTCCAAAAATATTTTGTAAAGGGACTTACCGTTGGTGCAGTAAAAGGCTAAGGCTTACACCAGCTTCATACCGGTTAGCATAAAAAAACAGAAGGAAGGTTCAAACATGGGAAGGAAGAGCTTTACTACCACGTTATTAATTGTAATTGCAACAGTTATGCTGCTTGGAGGGTGTAGTAGCAAAAATGGTAATGGCAACATGGACCATGCCAATTCGAATGATTCATCCCATGCAGCGGGTGAAAATCTTAAGCCGTATGAGGTAGTTATTGCGTTTTATGGAAATGACCAAACCGATTTACAAGCAGTACAGGATGAAATGAGCAAAATCACGAAAGAGAAATTTAATGCAACAGTAAAGCTAATGCCTATTAGTCTAAGTGCTTGGGCGCAACAAACTAATTTAATGCTTGTCGGTAATGAGAAAGTGGACCTTATGTTTACTTCAACTTTGTTTAACTATGCATCACAGGTAGCGAAGGGGCAGCTTAGACCACTTAATGAGTTATTAGATAAATACGGTACTGGTATTAAAAGCGCACTTGCTCCTTATCAGCTCGAAGCCTCTCAAATCAACGGAGAAAAATACGCAGTTGCCAATGTCCGTGATATGGCTGCTTATTATGGGATTAATATGCGTAAAGACCTCGTGGACAAATATAAAATTGATCTAACCAAAATAAAAACGATTAATGATCTAGACGGTGTTTTTGAAATCATCAAGAAGAATGAGCCTGATGTCGTGCCATTAGTCGTAAAAAATCCAGGTACTGCTCCATTTACTGCTGGATATACGACCTATGATTCTCTAGGTGATGGAATTGGTGTCTTGCCTCATTATGATAATGACTTAAAAATTGTGAATTGGTTTGAAACAGAAGAGTATGCAAATCAGCTTAAGCTACTTAGAAGCTGGTATCAAAATGGATATGTATTAAAGGATGCTGCTACTAGTAAGCAGGATGGAAGAGAAATAATTAAAGCAGGAAAGGCATTTTCTTTCCTTTCTAATATGAAGCCTGGCTCTGACCAAGAAAATTCAAGAAGATTAGGTGTGGAATTTGTATCTGTTCCTCTAACGGAAGCTCATACAACTACGGATCTTATTGATTCTTTAATGTGGTCTATACCTGAAAACTCCAGTGATCCTGAAAGAGCAATGATGGTATTAAATTTGCTTTATTCAGATAAGGACTTTTACAACTTATTGGCATGGGGGATTCAGGACAAGCACTATGTAAAAACATCTGACAACGTTATTGACTATCCACCAGCTGTTGACTTGAAAAACATTGGATACAATTTTAATACGCCTTATATGTTCGGGAATCAATTCCTTTCCTATACATGGTCAACTGAGAAGCCAGATATCTACAAAAAAATTGATGACTTTAACAAATCTGCTACACAATCAAAAGCGCTTGGATTCTTATTCCATGTAGATAATGTGAAGACAGAGGTAGCTGCAGTAAATAATGTTATGTCTGAATTTCGTCTTGGATTAGAAACTGGAACGCTAGACCCTGTGGAAAATCTTCCTACGTTTATCGAAAAATTGAAGGCATCTGGTATTGATAAAATTATTGCTGAAAAACAAAAGCAATTAGATGAATGGGCACAGACTAAATAAAGAGAGGATCAAAAGATTATGAAATTTATACACATTACAGATACACATATTAACGCTCCGGGAAATGCAAAACAGTTTCCAATTGCTCACCATGTTGAAAAAGTAGAGCAAGCATTTCGTCATATTCAAGAAACGAATGTAAAGCCTTCATTTGTACTTATTACAGGGGATATTTCGCATGGAGGAGATGTTGAGGATTACCGTTTTATCCGCTCACTTTTTAATAAGGCATCTGAGGAGCTAGGCGTCCCTATTTATGTCGTGTTAGGCAACCATGATCATTTACCTGCATTTAGAGAAGGGTACCTGGGTGAAACTCCATCATCTGATAAATATTACTATTCTCAGCATGTAGAGGGGCTACGTATTATCGGTTTAAATTCCCAAATCCCAGGGCAACCAGGGGGGATCATTGATGAGACGCAATTAGTGTGGTTACAACAACAGCTAGAAGAGCCTGCAGTTAAAGGTACTGTTATTGCTCTGCATCACCCGCTTATTTATTTGGGCGATTATACTGCACCTGGCATGCTAGTAGAAAATCGTAATGATGTCATGCAAGCGATTAGTGGAACTGACGTCGTTGGTGTTTTCTCTGGACATATTCACTCCAATTATTTTGCGAATTATAACGATGTTTTGCATATTGCGGCAGCTGGTACTTCGTTCACAGCAGAGTTTACTGGAAATAAAGAGTATATTAGCTTTGTTGACTTGTGTGGCTATAGTGTTGTTACTGTTCATGAGGATGGTGTAACAGCTAAGTATATTGATTTGCCACGTCCTCGTGGTGAATATATGAAACTATCTATTTCTGCTCTATCAGATAAACACTAGTTATCACCCGCTATTTGTAAACTATATTTCAACTAAATGCTTATATCTAGCTTATAGCATTTAAACGCTCTGACCACAACTTATGAAATAGTAGGTGATAAGATGACGCAGATCCATCAGCAATGGAACGATTTAGAATACAGAGCCAATCTTCGACAGCTTGGCGGATACTACACAACAGACAGTAAAGTTATTAAAAATGGGCTTTTGTTTCGCTCAGGTGAACTGTATGCACTTAATGAAAATGATCTACAACTGCTAGAAGAAATAGAGATTCACTATATCGTAGACTTTCGAACAGAAAGTGAGCAGCAGCAAAAGCCAAATCCAACCATTGGTAAGGCTGTAGGTATTAGTTTGCCTGCACTAGGCGGATCTGTAAATCCGCAAGAAATGTTTTCGTACATTAAAAGTATGGGGGAGGCTGCAAAACAAGGCTCGTTACTACTTGGAGCGTATAAGCAATTTATTTCTACTCCTAAAGCTAAAGATGCTTATAAACGCTTTTTTCATTTACTGTTAGAAGCTAACGGCAAGCCTGTACTCTGGCATTGTACTGCTGGTAAGGATCGTACCGGTTTTGCAGCAGCGATATTATTACACGTATTAGGTGTACCTCTTAGTATGATTAGAGAGGATTACTTGCGAAGCAATCAAAATCGACTTGAAGCAAATAAGCAATGGATTGCTGCTATTAAAGAAGCTATTGGAGATGTAGAGGAGCTTAGTATTATTTCAGAAATGATGCTAGTAGAACCCAATTATCTGGATACAGCCTTTGAAGAAGCCGTAAAACAATACGGCTCATTAAATCAATATATAGAGGTAGCATTAGAGCTAACACCAGATAAACAAGCACTTTTAAAATCTATATATTTGGAGTAATCAACACAATAATATGTAGGGTGCTCGCTAAACTTTGTATCTAGAAATAGGTTGTAATATACTCTAGATAAAGGTTAGGCGAGCATTCTATTCATAGTATTTTGCATAATTCGATTGAATACGCTGGCGGGTGCAACATAGATGAACTGCGCGAATCTTTTTCAGTTCTAAAGCATATACTATGACATACAGATAATTGTAAATGAAAGGTCTTTATGTATATTTAACCAGGAAAGGGGGGTATTCTACATAATGTGGAAAGATAATCTGGAGCAACACAGAAACCAAAGAAGGGAAGATATTATCCAGACCTCGAAGAAGCTGTTCATTGAGCGAAGCTTAACCGAAGTAACCCTAAAAGATATTGTAGCGGCATGTGGCATCAGTAAAGTGACGCTATATAAATATTTCACTTCATTAGATGAAATTATTTTTCAAGTGCAAATAGATATATTATCGGGTTGGGTGGATAATAATAAAGAGACCAAATTAAAAGGTAACAATAGCTATGAAAAGCTTGAGTACATGCTTAAAAAGCAGTTATTAGATGCTGATAAAAACATGGAGACGATTCGATTTACTGCTATGTTTGATACATTATATCTAAATAACTATCCTACTCCGGAGCTAGAGCAGCAGTTTCGATCGTTTTTGCAAAGTGGAGCACATCCTTTTGTCTCGCTAATCCAAGCTGGTATACAAGATGGATCTATGCGGCAGGATATTGACGCTAGAGAAATTGGATATACGATCAGTAACATAGTTATGGCATCTCTACAGCGTAATCTATTACGTAGCAAGCTGCTGCAGCTTGACCAAAAAGTAAAGACTTCCGTTGTTTTGCAAAATACAATGAATATGATTTTAAATTTTGTAAAGCCACAAAAATAAATAATACGAGCATAAAGAGCGACCGTATAGATTGAAATCATTAGTTAGTTTAATGATCTTGCATCTATGCTTGTCGCTCTTTTTTGGTCATGGGAAATCCCAAAATTAATTATTGAAAATAAAGATTATCTTTGGGATGAGTATTCAAATCGTATTATTCAATTTATTTGCGGGAGCATATGGTTTCTGGACGACCTCAGCAAGTCGCTCGAAGACAAAGCTCTCGACCATGTCGGCTCGGACGGAGTTCGAACTGCAAACTCGGCTTCTACGGCTGCGGAAGTTATTGCATACGTAGTACCTTCGGTTGACAACAGTGCCATCCTTGAGCGTGTCGCGGACGCGGTGTGCTCCAAGCGTCGTCCCGCACGTTGTACCTGATTTTCCCGACGTACACCGGGGTCTTGATGATCCGCATTCGTACCTCCCTCCTGAAAATGAAAATGACCCCTCGAAAAGGGGTCATGGTACTGGGTCACGAATATGATATATGTCCCAAAATTTTCTTGAACCGGTTCCAAACGAACGAAAAGAGTATAACGATCATTTGTTTAGATTACCCGTTTGTCTTCCCTTTCCATTCGCACACAAATATTGCACCCAAAGTCGTATCTTTTTCGTGTAGCTACTAACCATTGGATCGATGTTTGCAGAAGACAACAAAAAATAAAGTTTGAAGATTATTCCGATGAACAAAACTCTATGAAATGGAAGCAGCATTGGAAATACTCGGTGTTCCCAGAGAGTCAACTGATTAAGCATTTCGTTAACGAGACACGTTCAATGGCCATCCAGCAAGGGACGGCCTAAAAACTGCCGTTACAGACAGCGCGGAGAGCCGTACCATAAATAACTAATAAATTTTGATTGAAAAAGGAACGTGAAGGCGTTATTTGTGAAAAATATTATTTCTAATGCTTGAGCAGAAAGGAGTTCGCTATAACGGTCGATTACTATTGGAATGAGGTATACAATGTGAAAATCAACGTTAATCAGTTAGCAGAGCATCTGGCGCACACTCCTTTTCAAGTACAAGGAGTATATCGATACGCTAGAAATCCAGGTGTGCCTCACGCTGACTATACAGATTCTTTTCCTGGATTTGTATTTCCTCTTACAGGGAAAATACAATTTCAATTTAATGGTACGCCCTATATCTTTTCGCCAGGGAAAGTTTTACATGGGGGTGCAAAAATGAAACTGGCCCAAAAAGTGTTTGGTAAAACTGATTGGGAATATATCCTGGTTTTATACCGGATATGTAACTCAGAACTAGAAAAGTCAAGCTTTTCGCATCAGCATTTTGAATTATTAACAGGGCAATCTCCTCGTCTTAATGAATTAATTATGCGTCTTTGGCATGTTTATAATCAGCGTGGAGGCATTTCGATGTTTCAGACCGAGATGCTGTTTCGCGATGTACTGAATGAAGCCTTATTATGTGTTGATAATAGGCAAAATAGTTGTGGATCGTATACATTATTCGAACGGGTATCCAATTATATTCAAGAATACTATTATCAAAGCCTTACAATAGCAACACTTGCAGAACAAAATAACGTTAATCGGAATCGCCTTTCTTACGTGTTTAGAAGGCATGCAGGTATGGGACCAGCAGAATATTTATTAAAATATCGTATAAACATGGCGCAAGAAATTTTACTTACAAGTGATGCGCCTATACAACAAATTGCGCAAACTGTTGGCATTGCTGACCCCTTTTATTCCGCCCAGCGCAGTAAAACGCAACACCGAGCGGAACTCATTAAGTTCTGCCGGAAAGCGTGAGAGATATTTTCGTGAGCGGTTAAAGACTTTAGTGGAGGAGGCAAAACGTTGGCAACGATCGATGATTTTGCAGCACTAGATATTCGTGTCGGAACGATTAAGGAAGCGGAGTTTTTTGAAGAAGCAAAGATCCCTGCGATAAAGCTTAAGATTGATTTTGGACCGGAGATCGGGATGAAATCCTCAAGCGCACAAATAACTAAGCGGTATAAGGCTGAAGAATTGGTAGGGAAGCAAATTATAGCGATCGTTAATTTTCCTCCTCGGCGTATTGCAGGATTCAAATCGGAGGTATTAGTTTTGGGAGGCGTTCCGGAAAAAGGAGATGTCATTCTATTGAAGCCGGATATTGAAATACCCAATGGTACTCTTATTGCGTAAGCTGTTGCAGAAAGCTTGAACAGAAAAGAGGATGTACGCTTACGAATTCTCGGATTGGGGCCGCCGACCAAGTGCGCTGAATGAGACGAGAATGCGAAAAGAATGCGGAGTACCTGATGGTCTGACCATCACCGCATAGGGGTATGAATAAGATAAAATGAGACGAGTCCTGCGGATGCGGGGCTTTTTGGTGTGAGTGAAGAAGAAGATTGGTCAGCGACTTATCACATATTAGGGAATAAGTGGGCGTGTTATACTTGACATTAACTTTGCTTAACATAGTACCGGAAGAGGTGGAAACATGTAAGTCTTAGCCGCAGAATACAATATTCGAATTATCCCAATAAAATATAACGCAGCCTGCTATACGTTCGATATGGCCGGTTGCCGGGATACGTATAGCATCGCTTGTGTTTACGATAAGGAGATTAACGGCGATGAACTTAACATGGGACTTGGAGAGTCTGTATTCCTCATTCCAGTCGGAGAAATATCAAAAGGATTATAAACATGCAGCAGAGCTTGCAGATGAACTTGGTGCGAGGGCAAAGCTTCATTTACACACTCAAGAGAAGGCTGCGATTCTAACGGAAGATTTTCTTAGGCAATATAATGCATTCAGGAGCGTGTATCTGTGCTTATTCAGCTATGCAGAACTGGTATTCAGCATTGACAACGGGAATACAGAAGCTGCAAATCAGATGGATGTATTGGAAGAAATGGCCGCGGGTTCCGAAGAAGCTCTAGCAAGTTTCAGCAAATGGCTGGCAAGCATGAGTGGGGAAGAGCTTGATACTATTATTGGCTCGGGTGAGTATGTGGGTCGGCATGCTTTTTATTTGCGTCAGCTGCAGCAGCAGTCAAGGTATTTGCTCAGTGAAGAAGCTGAGGCAGTCATTGCCCGGATGCAGCTTACCGGCGCCAAAGCGTGGGAGAGGCTGTACATGAAGATACAGTCTACCTTGCGTGTAGAGGTGGAGATGAAAGGGGTAGCGCATCAGCTGTCTTTGACGGAGCTGTGCAATCTGGTGTACGACCATGATTCTCAGGTTAGGCAGGCGGCATATGAAGCGGAAGCCAAGGCTTGCCGCAGTGTTGCCGAACAGAGTGCAGCTTGTCTTAATGCGGTGTGTGGAGAGGCGATAGGAATCTATGAGCTAAGAGGGTACAAATCGCCGCTGCATAAAGTACTGGAGACCTCACGTATGGATCAGGAGACGCTGGAAGCAATGCTGCAAGCGATTAAGGAGAGTCTGCCTGCCTTTCATCAGTATTATCTTCACAAAGCAAAGCTTCTGGGCCACGCAGGACCGCTCCCTTTCCATGATATCTTTGCTCCGGTTGGCGAGGATTCTTCCGTCAAATTTAGCTACCCGGAGGCACAAGAGCTTATTGTTGCCGGGTTTAACTCGTTCAGTACAGAACTGGGTGCGTTCGCCCGCAAGGTGTTCATCTCCAGATGGATCGATGCGGAGTCACGGGCAGGAAAAGGGAACTTTGGCATGTGCATTGATATCGCACCAATCCAAGAGAGCCGGATTATAACCAGCTTCACCGGGAGCTATATGAATGTTGGTGTACTGGCGCATGAGATTGGTCATGCCTACCATAGCAGCTGTCTTGCCGGAAAGACTATGGTCAATATAGATTATCCGATTCCGATTGCCGAGACGGCGTCGATCTTTTGTGAGGGTCTGATTAATCAAGAGTTACTGCTGAGTGCATCGGAAGGAGGAGTCTTGCCGATCCTGGAGCGGAGTCTCTCGGATGCCGGTTATTATATCGTTGATTTCTATGCCCGTTATCTGTTTGAAAGCCAGCTTTATGAGCATAGGAAATCAGGCTCGCTAACGGTGGAAGAACTGAACAGCCTGATGCAGGATGCCATTTCTACGGCCTATGGAAGCAGTATTGACCGGGATTCTATTCATTCCTACCAGTGGGTTAGCAAGGCTGGTTATTATATGACAGGCAATGAGTTTCTGAATTTCCCGTATTCGTTTGGGCTGTTGTTCTCTAAAGGGCTATTCGCGCAGTATAAGAAACGTGAAGGCGGATTCGCCGAGCAATTTCAAGCCTTCCTGGCCGCCAGCAGCACCACCATGGTTGCAGATGCCGGGCAGTTAATGGGTATCGATGTGTGTTCACCAGAGTTCTGGAGAGATGCGCTGGCCTTGATTGGGGAAGATATTCAGCGCTTCGTTGGGCGTTCTGAAAAATAATAACAACAGGAAATGACAAGCATTTAGTAAACCTGCACATGCACAATGTCATTAAGATTAACTCAAAAACAGAGCTGGAATAAGAATGGAATACAATACACTGTTAAAAGCAGTGAAATCTTATATAATTGAATGGTACATTGGTAAGCTCTCTAAGTTGGGGAGCTTTTCTTTTTGTCTTTAGATGACAGGGTGAGAGCTTTATTATAGTAATTACAGATGATAATGGGGGGAGACTCATGAATAAACGGCAAGATATTATAAATGCTTGGATTACGATCGAGCAGTTATCCGAAGGTTCTATTAATAAAAAAGACAAATCGCTAAAGCTCATACATACAATGGAAGAGGATTGGAATCAGTTTTTTTCAGACTTTTTAATGAAGCAAAAAGAACAACAAAAAGTATCAGATAAGTTCTTTAAGAAATCGGGCTTAGTATTATATTTCAATATTTTTGATTTTCAAGAAATTGTTGAACTATTGAGGGGGAAATACAAGATTGCTAAAACCTACGAGGAAGTTAGTAAATCTTACAAATTCACCTTCTCTATCTATTTTGATAACGAATTGAATTTTCTAGCAGACAAATTGTTTTATACAATGAGCGGTTACATCCGCCAACATGGTGAATTACCGAAAGATTTTTTGAAAGTTGAAAACGTATTTAGAGAAGATTTGAACAGCAAATTTGAAGAAGGTTTTCATACCACCATCTCTGAGCTTTTTCATAAATATCATGTTTCCGTAGAAAATTTCCGCTATGCATTTGTGAAAAACCTGGATAACGGAGATGTAAATCTACATTCGTTCTTTATTGAAGATCTGAACAAAGCAAAGACAATCACTAATAAAAATTTGGATCGATATTTTAATGGCTTTTCGGGACATAGGCACAATCTGGATGGCAATAAAGAGTCCGTTCATTATAACCCCCGAATTTTCGAGAAAACTATTTTACAACCTAAGTTCTATCCACTCGGGCGGTTCCCAAGTAATCCTGGTTTCGCGCTTTCATTTATGCAGCAGGTTGCGGTGAATCTAGCTTTAAATGATAAAAATGATATTCGTAGTGTCAATGGCCCGCCAGGAACAGGGAAAACAACACTGTTAAAAGATATTTTTGCTGATTTAGTCGTACGACAGGCAGCGGAAATTGTGCAGCTTTCTGATAAAAGAATTAAAGGGAGTCTGACTTATCGGGAAGATAAGCTTGGTGTTTTACCACATTCCATGTCAGATAAAAACATTGTTGTTGCAAGTTCAAACAATGGGGCGGTCCAAAATATTGTTAAGGAGTTACCAAAGAAAGAAACGATTGCGGGCGATTTTCAAAAGCTATTAGATGAAGCAGATTATTTTAAAGAGGTTTCCAATTCTAAATTAACCGATGAAGGTTTTGGACAGAATCGCGAGATTAAAAGAGAGCTTTTACATGAGGAAAATTGGGGTGTGTTCTCGTTAGAGGGCGGTGCGTCAACAAACATGAGCAAGTTGCTTTTAACCATTAAAGCAATCGAAAAAGATTTAGAGGATCATGATCAAGCGGAAACAGGTGAAAGTGTATATCAAGAATTCTCCCGTCTGTATGCTGAATTAAAAATCGAAAGAGATAAAATGCAAGACTATAGCGAGAAAATGTATGCTCTTCGAAAATTAAAAACCAAGCATAAAGAGCAAATGTTTGCATTTGAACAAGAAGAAAAAAAGAAACGAACAAATTTAATCTCACAGGAAGAAGAAGCGAGACGTGAACTAGAAAGTCTGGGACAAGAAATTGAAAATCTCCAAGAGGATTGGTCAAATGCTTCTGTTGAGATAGAAAACCTAATTGATCTACAAGCTCAAGCTAAAAGGAATTATGACGTAGTTACTTCTCAAAAGCTAAGTTTTTTGTGGCTTCAGAAAATATTTAATAAGGCAAAAGTTGAGCAGTACTTCAAAGATCTGAATAATGCGAATGATCATTTAAATGATCTATCTAAACAAAAAACGAAATGGTTAAATGACCGTAGGCGACTCGAAAATAGGTTAAGGGAAAATGTTGCGAAAAGTGAGTATGTTCAAAAACAAACTCAGGACACAAGAGCTAACTTCGATCGATGGATGATCAAACAACAAAATGGTTTTAAAAAAGTGGAACGTGAAATTGTATTGTTAGAAAAACTCAAGTATCAAAGTGGCATTAAGGAACCAGATTTTTCACAATCGTATGATGAGCTGCAAAAGTCTAATCCATGGTTTACAGTGAAATTCCGTAAATTACAATCAGAGCTATTTATTTCAGCTTTAAAAGTTAGAAAGCAATTCCTGTATGAAAACAGAAGGAATTTAAAAGCCGCGAGAAATATTTGGAATAGGCAGTCTGAATACTTGGGAAAAGAGAATGGACAGCAGCTAATTTCAGAATCATGGAATTGGTTGAATTTCACGATCCCCGTTGTCAGCACTACTTTTGCTAGTTTTGGTCGAATGTTTAAAAATCTTAATGAAGATTCAATAGGTAATCTGTTTGTAGACGAGGCGGGGCAAGCACTGCCACAAGCTAGTGTTGGTGCCATTTTTAGAAGTAAAAAGGTTATGGTCGTTGGGGATCCATCACAAATAAAACCCGTAATGACGCTAGGTTCAAATGTTTTAACCTTAATTGGAAGACACTATGAAGTCGATGAGAAATTTGTTTCTGCTGATGCGTCTACTCAAACCATTGTGGATGCCACAAGTCAGTATGGTTTCCAAAAAAATGAGGATGAATGGATTGGCATACCCCTTTGGGTACACAGACGCTCGAACTATCCGATGTTTACGATTTCAAATGAAATTTCGTATGAGGGGTTGATGGTACAAGGTAAATCAGCAGATGAGGCACAAGGGAAATCACAATGGTATGATTCAACCGGTAAAGCAAATGACAAATTTGTTAAGGAACAAGCTGACTTATTGAAAAGAATGATTGATAAACGTTTGCAGGAAGATCCGGATTTAGCGGATGAAATCTATGTGATCACCCCATTTAGAAATGTGGCTTATAAGCTTGCCCAGGTTTTAGATGAAATTAAATTCACAAAACGAGAAAACGGGAAGACAACGAATATTGGTACAGTTCATACTTTTCAAGGGAAAGAAGCCAAAGTCGTCTACTTTGTTCTTGGAGCGGACTCTGATAGCAGTGGGGCAGCAAGATGGGCTGTCTCTGATCCCAATATGATGAATGTTGCAGCGACGCGAGCTAAAGAAGAATTTTATGTGATTGGCGATAAGAAATTGTATGCCTCACTCGGTAGTGAAGTGGCAAATAAAACGATGTCAATTATTGACGATTATAACAATAATAAGGTCGGGAATGATGGTTAGGCGAAGTTCTCCAAGTTGGAGTAGATTCGAAGGGATTTTCCTTTAATAGTATATTAATTATACTTTATAATCTGGATAAATCACTCAACATAAATGTAACTCGTTGCCTTTATCCTCTGTCTATGAAAAAAGAGCCTATCTCAAAACCAACTCCTACCCACTCTCCCGATTTCTATGCTTTAATAAAATGAGCAGTATCAACAAGAAGCGTTGAAAGTGGGATTCTATGAAGCGACTAACGATTGGCCTGTTCGCCCATGTGGATGCAGGTAAGACAACTTTTGCGGAACAGCTGCTGTACCATACGAACAGTATCCGGTCGCGGGGGCGGGTGGATCATCAGGATGCGTTTCTGGACAGCCACGACATCGAGCGGGCAAGGGGTATTACGGTGTTCGCAGATCAGGCGGTAATAGAATATAAGGGAGATAGCTATTACATAATAGACACGCCCGGACACGTCGATTTCTCCCCGGAGATGGAGCGGGCGATTCAGGTCATTGATTATGCCATCCTGATTGTAAGCGCAGTTGAAGGTGTCCAGGGTCATACGGAGACGGTCTGGCAGCTGCTGCGCAAGCATCGGATTCCAACGTTCTTCTTTATCAACAAGACGGATCGAATCGGCGCGGATGCAGGCAGAACCGAGGCGGATATCCGTCAGCAGTTGACGGGGGAAGTATGCTGCATTACACAGAGCCTCTCTGACGGCATAGTCGGCGAGCCGCTACGGGAGGCCATGGCGGAGCGGGACGAAGCCTTGCTGGAAGCATTCCTGGAGGGGAGAGAGGATTCCGGCTTTTGGCTAGAAGCCTTGCAGAGGATGATAGCGACGGGTCTTCTCTTCCCCTGTGCTTACGGCTCTGCGCTTCAGGATACAGGCATCATTGAATTTCTGGATCAGCTGCATCTGCTGACGACAATCACTTATGACGAGAATGCTTCGTTCCAGGGGCGGGTTTATAAAATTCGGCACGATGCAGGCGGAGCGAGACTCACGTTCATTAAGGCGCTGGGTGGTCGGCTGAAGGTGAGAGAACAGCTTAGTTACGAGAGCGGCCACGTTCAATATGACGAAAAAATTACGCGAATCTTCTTGTTTAACGGTCTTAAATCGCAGCCAGTGGAACAAGTGGAGGCCGGCGATTTGTTTGCAGTTGCCGGCTTGTCTGCCGCCGAGGCCGGACAAGGCCTGGGGTCGATATCGGACAAGTTAGCTTACGATTCGGAGCCGACGTTACAATCGAAGGTAGTATTCGACAATTCGATACATGTACAGAAGGTGCTCGGTGCTTTTCGCACGCTGGAGGCGGAGGAGCCGTCTCTGAACGTCGTTTGGGATGAGAAGTTGCAGGAGATTTCTATCCGCGTCATGGGATTGATTCAGCTGGAAGTGCTGGAGCAGCTTGTTAGAGAGCGGTTTGGCTTTGCTATCTCTTTTGGACAACCGGAAATTTTGTATAAGGAAACGATTCAATCGGCTGTGAAAGGGTACGGCCACTTTGAACCGCTCAGGCATTATGCGGAAGTGCATTTGCTGATTGAACCGGGAGAAAGGGGCAACGGCATCATGTTCGATAGCAGATGTCATGCCGATGATCTGAATGTCAGCTATCAGAATTTGATTCGGAATCATCTCTATGAACGGGAGCATCACGGACTGCTGACCGGCATGCCAGTCACCGACGTGAACATTACGCTGCTGAGGGGCCGCGCGCACAAAGAACATACCCATGGCGGCGATTTTCGTGAGGCTGCCTTTCGAGCACTACGGCAGGGTCTGGAGAAGGCGGACAACGTGCTGTTGGAGCCCTATTACGATTTTAAAATCAAGGTCGCTATCGATGAAATGGGCAGGGTGCTGTCCGATATTCAGCGTGCTTCAGGTATTTTTAATCCGCCGCAGACAATCGGAACGCAAGCGGTAGTCACGGGCAGGGTACCCGTGTCGACTTTCATGAACTACAGTGCCGAATTTGCATCCTTTACGCATGGACGAGGCAGTATCCGCTGCGTGTTCAGCGGCTACGACCGCTGCCATAATACGGAGGAAGTCATAGAGCGGATGGGCTACCGCAAAGGGGCGGACCCACTGTATACATCCTCCTCTATCTTTTGCGCCAAGGGGGCGGGTTACTCAGTGCCATGGGATGAGGCAGAAGCCAAGATGCACCTTGAATTAGAATCTTGAATGAGCGTGCTCTAATGGGGATGAAACTCCTGGTAGGAGAGCGAAAACTCATACCTCAAGTGACGGTAAAATTGTTGTAGTGAATGCGAAATAGTTCAAAAGGGGGTGTCTCAAGTCCGAAAAGTAACGGAGAGACATCCTCTTTTATCATGAGGGAGTGAATCGCGCATATGTCCAGGATTCAGGTGAAAAGTAGATAGATTTAGGATGAACAATCTTTATAATGGAAATAAGATATATATTTTATAGGGCTAAGGGGCGAATGTCATGAAACCGACGCAAGGAATAGAGGCGCTGGCGGCAGAGATTGCCGATGTGGCTAGGACGTCCTTTCGCACTCTTTTTGAAAACGGCGAACGTTACTATTACTGCACGCTATTTACTACTGGAGAGGGACATGCGCCAAGCATCTCCGCCTGGTCATGGGAGGCCTTGGAGAGGGAAGCGGCCAGGCAAGGAGACGAAAGCGACGCGCCGGGATCAACGATTGCAGAACTCATCAAATGGTCCTATGCCGATTCACCCTATTGTTGTTACGAGGATGAGAGCTTCGATGATGTTAAACAATTGTTTATGGAGCGTCCTTCCATTGCGGAGCTTGAAGCTGACGAATGGAATCGTGAATTTGATTCGAGGCTGAAGGCCATGGAGCTGGCGATGAAAATGCTCGATGATGAAGGCGTGTTTGCCTTGAATCAACCGCGAGAGGCTGTATGCGTTCTTGTCGAGGTCATGCCACCCGATGAGATCAATACCGAAATCGCCCTGCGTTTGAATCGGGCGGAGTCTCCGGCTATGCAAGCATGGCTGGCGGAAGCGGCAGAGTAAGGGCATTCGCGTTTAAGTAATCCGAAGAAAAAGGCCTGATAGGCGGTTATGACGTGGAGCACCAAATCTATGCGGATTCATGCAACTTTACAGAGTTCCTAGCGTAGCCTTGAAATGCACCTCATTAAGCTTCTCGAGGGGGAGTTGTAAGATGCTGTTTGGATTCCTGTTAAGAGAAAGGCATAAGTTATCTCTTTCAAGAAAAATGCTGAGCTATATTAGTTCGCTGTATTCCTGCAAAGTAGATACGCAAAAAAAGCTGGACGGAAAACTCACGTTTTTTGTCCAGCTTTCATTTTAGGGACTTATTGTACAGTCCCATGGGCTTTATGCTACGTAAGAAACGCGCAATCGCTATAGTTTTATTTACTTAAAGATACGTTGCGAAAATTGATACAGCCCGCTGCTCCAAACTTTCCCTTCATGTCCGCCCACATCCAGATACCACATGTGCGGGATATTCATGGTGTTCAAGCTATTATGGAAATTTTGGCTGACCCCCAGTAAATTGTCCGAAGAGCCGCATGACAGCCACAGCAGTTTCAGTTGGCTGGCAACCTGAGATGGATTGGTGATGAGCTGCGATGCCGACTTCGTATTAGGAGCGGATGAGAACGCGCCAATCCAAGAGAATTTATCCAGATGGGTTAATCCGAAGTTCAGCGTTTGTCCGCCTCCCATCGACAAGCCGGCCAGCGCGCGATGCTGCCGATCTTTATACACCGGATAATGGGAATCGATGTAAGGAATAAGGTCATTGATCAGATCGAACTCAAACCTTTCGAAGGCGGCTACCTTGTCCGGAGCATAAATATCGCCTATCGGACGATCATCTTTCATTGCGCGGCCGTTCGGGAATACCACAATCATCGGCTCCAGTTTGTTCTCGGAGTAGAGGTTGTCGAGGATATTTCTCGGATTCATACCATTGAGCCATTCATTCTGATCCCCACCAATACCGTGCAGCAAGTAGAGGACGTTATAGGTTTTCGAAGGTGTATAGCCCGGAGGCGTATACACCATCGCGTTCCTAGACTTGCCTACTGTTGTGGAATAATAGGAAATCTGCTGCACGTTTCCGTGCGGGATATTTTGGCGGTAAGCATCATATCCCCGCGGAGCCGGAATTACGGATCCGCTGGTAGCTGCAACAGCAGAATTGCTCTGATCTTGATCTTGTGTTTCGGATGCAGCATAGGACATTGTCGGCACCAGCAACGTAGTCACCAAAGCCAGACTTAAAATGCGAGTTAAGGCTTTCTTCATTGTACTTTTCCTCCTTGATTTGTGAATTCTATTGGCCTTGCTAGTTTGGAGTGAACGCTGATTCACTCTGTTCTGTTACTCTCTCAGAAGCTATTCTCCTTGCTACTATTAATTTGTAATCCCTTTCAAAACTGAGTGATCTTCCCCTCCCCCTACCCGCAGCACCCATGCTCAAGAATCAAAGCAATGCTCAGCTATTAATGTAAGCGTATACAAATATAGGTTACCGTAATTTTCATATTATGTAAATCGTAATTTGTGGATTGAATAGTCAGATATCTACATCTGAGAGTAGAAAGCAGTTAGGTTGGCAACTAGTTATTATGTCAACGGTTCGAACATCAGCGTATCCATGGTACACTGGGATACCTCGTGCCGGTGTAGGCCAGAAAGATTCCTCATAATAGTTGTCCAGTTTTCTGTTGACAATTCAATATTGCATTGTATGTCTGGATAAGGTGCTGTTATCAGGCTAAAGCCCCGATGACGACGAGCCCATCAAGCGATTTTTGGCGTGCGTATGCCCTATTCGCACAAGCGGGCAGTCTGCCCCTGGCGTAAACTGAATTATAATCAGTGAGCGAGGTGAACTTCCATGGCACAATCGAAAAAGATGCGTGCACGGGCTAAGAAGTTTCAGGGCCGTCCGGTCTGTGTCACCCTGCACAGCGGAGAGACTTACGTCGGATACATCACCGACGTTAATCACGGAGAGATGGTGCTTGCCAGCGCCGGAGCCCCCCCACGCGCTTCTTCTGGGAAGCAAGACTCCCGATCTTCCAAACGTAGAGCTGGTGCGCATGTCCCGGGCGTACGTCTTGGCAACCGAAAAAGCGGCGCGCGTAAGCCGTCTGGCCGTTCGCGCTCCCGTGGGCCGGACGCCAAGGTGTCGGCATTCCTGCCGATGATGGGCTCGCTATTAGGCGGCCTGGGCGGCTCCACTGCGGGCGCAGGAGGTCTTGGCGGTATGCTCGGCGGCGGCTTGCGGCTGTTCGGCATGATCCAGAAATTTGTCCCGGTCGTGAAGATGGGCTATGGCATGATCAAGTCCATTCGCCCGTTTCTCGGCGCCGTTAAAGGCTTGATGCCCTCGGCCAGTCCGGCCACGCCAGATAACGAATAATCGTATATCTGTGAACTTTAGGCCCCCTTTGATTGGTCAAAGGGGGCTAGTCCACAAACCATTATCGCTACCACTGTCTAATCCAAATCGGTTTTAACTCGGAATAGCCCATTTCCTTTAGTAAATCCCAGGCATGATCCAGAACGTGAGGCTTCCCCTGGACCCAAAGCTCTTGTCGTTTTGCCATCAAGTAAGAGATGATTTCAGCAATATGTTTGGGTTTACCTAGATGGATGACAGTTTCTATTTCATTATTTTGGGCTGAAATGTCATAAAAGGACCAAAAAGTATGAGGCTCTTCTTCAGGAGGATTTGCCTGAAAGATGAGCGTGATTTTGATGTTTTTATTCTCTTTGGGAGATAGGTTTAAGATGAAGCGAGACCCGCCTGAGTACCAATAAACGAAGGCATGACCGTCGACCGTAATATTTCTTAATTGGCTTTTCATTATTTTCCCCCTCACTATATGTTGGTTAAAAGTGATCTGCGTTTGTTGAGTTTAGTTAAATAATTATGTCGTTAATTTCCATGAAAATGAGTAGTGGCTTACATGAATTACAAGGTGATTATAGTCTAATCCATATATGGATTCCTTTCATATACATTTTTTGTGTGGTACTCTAGGGTGGTCCAGTGGTGACCTTAAGAGAAGTACAATGAAAGACTACTTAAAGATACATATTATTTTAAAGAGGTACGACCCATAGAAAAAAATTACTGGATAAGCAAACAAAGGAAACCTGGCTATGGTCAACAGGAGGGTTCAAATATGTGGTTTGGGAAGAAAGAAACGCAACTGGATAGAATAAAAAACAAACTGAGTCAAGCCATGCGCAAAGACGCGGATTTCTCGGTGTTTGGAGCATCCTCACATCAATATAGGGTTAAAGAGAAGCTTACAGCAAAAGAGCTGGCGGACTGGCAAGTCCACAATCATGTCACACTTCCTGAGCCTTACGCGCAATTTTTAACGAAAATCGGCAACGGTGGCGCTGGCCCCTACTATGGAATTTATTCAATTGAAAAGGCAACTTCCTACACCGAGCACCAGGCACTCCTTGCAAAATCCGTTCTGCATCCCGGGATGACCAAAGAGGAATGGAACCATCTAATTGAGCCCCTGACCAAGGATGAGGACATTCCCGATGAGGAATACGACGACACCTGTAATAAGGTGTTGGGCGGCATGTTGTGCATAGGCACACAAGGTTGCGAATACGACATGTATCTCGTACTTAAAGGGAAATACAGGGGGAGAATTGTGTACACCTCCGATTTTCATCTCGATCATCCTTTTTTCTTTGTCTATGAAGACAGCTTTCTGGACTGGTACGAGCGTTGGCTGGATGAAATTATTCTGGATTATGATATCGGGTGGTTTGGCAGTCGAATGCCGGGTGATGAGAATGCGCTGATCCAGATTTATCAGAGCGCTCCAAACGAAGAAATCCAAGCCAAAGCGCTTGATGGAATGTTCAAGTTTAAGAAAGTCTCTCAGCCAACCCTTGCTTTTTTGAAAAATATTGCGGAGCAAAGCCCAAAAAATCGGACCACAGCCATTTGGCTCATCTGCAAAACTTCTTTTGGCACGGGTAGGAAATATCTTCTGGAGCTGTTGCAATCGGATGAACATGAGGATTTTCTGCAAGCCTTACAGATTTTGCATTCTTCCAGTAAAACTGTGAATATAACAGAGTATATTCCAGTGATCTTGCAAAGGCTTGACAGGATTCACGACCCGGAAACGTTGCGTTATGCAGGGTATATCTTGGAAGATTACGGTGCGATTACTCTCCATAACTTTGCGCCTTTCTTGTGTCACGCTGACCCGAAAATGCAAACCACTGCCATCTATGCCGCGCGCAGTTGCGAAAACAAGCAGGGAAGCTGGCAGATCATTGAACAGATGTTGATGGGGGCCGACCCGCAGGTTTTGAATAACTCGATTTTATACTGGGGCATTATTCCACACGAGAAGTTGCTGCCTTACTATAAGGCGGTATGGCCAGAATATAAAAGCAATCCGAATTTCAGAGAAAAATTTATCGGTTGTTTGCGAGAACTGCATTTGCTAGATGATTATTTCGACAAAGACGAATCGTGAAGAAGGTGTACATGAATCAACCCAAGGTTGTCTCCTCCATTCATACAGAGGTTTTGTTTTTCCATAAGCACTAATAAGAATGGGGATTAAATGCTAATGCTTGATAGAATATCATTCTATACTGTTGTATTCAGGATTTTATTAAGGCAGATTGGAGAGGTAAAATGGGAAATACGGATAAGTTTGAAATGATAGCTAATGTATATGACACTTCTGAAAGAATTCAGATTGCAAAGGCATCATCTGATGCCATTCGTGAATATGTAGTTGACGCTAATAGTAAGAATGCTATTGATTTTGGGTGTGGAACGGGCCTTGTCGGAATGAACTTGTTAAACGATTTTAATTCTATGCTTTTTCTGGATACTTCACAAAACATGATTAATCAAATAAAACAAAAAATTACTGATCTTCATATTCAGAATGCAGATACATTATGTTTTGATTTTGAAAAGGAAGGTCTAACGGATTTACATGCTGACTATATTTTTATGGCTCAGGTTCTGCTCCATATTCATGATGTTGAATTCGTTTTATCAAGGCTATTTGATGTTCTAAATGAGGGAGGACATTTACTAATTGTAGATTTTAATAAAAATGAAAAAGTAGTTTCAGATATAGTTCATAACGGATTTAATCAAGAAGAGCTGGCTGACGTTATGACTAAAATAGGGTATAGAGGTATTCAATCCAAAACTTTTTATAATGGAAGTAAAATATTCATGGGACAAGATGCATCTATGTTTATTCTTGATTCTCGAAAATAAACTTTTAGGCAGAAATCGGCTCTCCCTATATTCGGGGTTCCAAGGTACAACGAAATAAAAGGCCGCCCCTTATGAGACAGCCCCATGCTTCTTGTACGGTGTTAAACTTATGATTCAATCTGTGCCTAGTAATGAATTAATTATGTTCAGGTGGCTTTTTTATAAACCAACCCAGCACCAGAATAAGTATTGCCAGAATAAATTCAATCCAAAAAACTGTTTGTAGACCGGAAACCATGCTTTGTGTCTTCTCATGCATCGCAGTGGGATTGAGCGAATGGTGAAGATAACGATTGGCTCCAGACGACATGATGCCGACGAACAATGCGATGCCAATTCCCCCTGCAATCTGTTGGAGCGTATTGTATATGGCTGTGCCATGAGAAACCAGGTGACGTGGAAGTTGATTTAATCCTGTCGTCTGAGCCGGCATGACGACGAACGACATGCCTAAGAATAAGAGGATATGATTGAAGAGAACGGAACCTTGTGTTGTATCACTGTCGATGCCGGTAAACAGCCACAACGATATGGCGATCAGGAACAGTCCGGGCACAATTACGAGTCTCGGCCCGAATTTATCGAGTAATCTCCCCGATACCGGCATCAGCATTCCGTTCAAAATGCTACCTGGCATTAGAAGTAAGCCTGTCGCGAATGCGGTCAACTTCATCACATCCTGCATATAGAACGGCAGCAATGTTGTTGTGGCGAATAGAACCATCATCAGAATTACAATCAATACCGCAACCAGAGAAAAAGTGGAATGCCGGAATACGGAAAGATCGATCAACGGCTCTTTGATCTTAAGCTGGCGCCATACAAGCAAGAGCAAGAAAAGGCTACCTATTGCAATCGATCCGTAACCTTCTGGCTCAAGAGAGACACTTGTTTGGCTGAAGCCATAGGTGACGCAGCCGAAACCGACGGTTGACATCACAATGGATACAAGATCGACCCTTGGCTTGGTCAGTTCTGTCACATTCTTTAAGTAAATGAATGCATAAATCATCGAAAACAGTGCGACAGGAATCACCATGTAGAACAGCCATCGCCATTGAAAGGTATCGATAATTAAGCCAGACAAAGCCGGCCCGATGACAGGGGCGACCATGATGACCAGCCCCATGAGACCCATGGCGGCACCCCGGCGTTCTGGTGGATAGAGGGCGAGAATCGTATTCATCATCAACGGGATCAATAATCCTGTCCCGCAAGCCTGAACAACCCTGCCCATCAGCAAGATTCCGAATCCCGGGGATACTGCACACAAGCAGGTACCGGCCAAAAATAACGCCATCGCAGACATAAACATCTGGCGAGTCGTGAACCATTGCTGTAGTAATGCGGTCACCGGCACCAGTACGCCGATCACGAGCATATAACCCGTCGATAACCATTGTATGGTCGAAGCAGCAACGTTAAATTCTCTCATCAACGCAGGAAACGCATTGGTAAGTAAATTTTCGTTAAGAAACGCGACAAATGTACCGATGAGTAGAGCGGTTAATATTGCCCCTCTCTTCATTCCTCTTGCACCTTGAGCCTGATTGTCCATCTTCTACCTCCCGATTGTTCATTAAGTTCCGTCCATTGTTTGTATATCGCTTATCCCGCAACGCCTGAAGATCATTCTACGTGAAGTGGGGTGAATTGGAAAAAGCGAAATTGCTCAGCATACTCGGAAATTCATTCATATTTCGAAAGCATAAGGGGGGCTCCCCCACGGTGTCGCTCATTCGCGCATTATTTCTTGACAAGATGAGGTTAGGGGATTATGATAACGTGCCGGTCAACTCTACAAGGCAAATAAAATCAAAAAGGCTGACTTTTCGTAGTGCCTTGGCACCGGAATCGTCAGCCTATCGTGCAGATTATCCTACACCATCACTTTCTAACAAAGAATAAAAATTATCACGGTCTTGGTCATCAAATTTGCCAAGTGTCCGTACCCTAACAAATTCATGTCCGCCATACATGTCTATTTCCTCACCGTACCTATTGTAGAGCGCGATCATATTTCCATCCTGATTCAACTCCAAGTACCCGTAACATTTTGCTTCAGGCACTTCACCGTAAAAGAGCATAAATTTGATTTTGATCACTCTGTGCATGCAGATCCTCCCTTCCTGTCTTTCGTATTAGCTTTGAATATATACAGTATTCTCCATAAAATGTCAACAAATAAGTTTAGAGTATCAGTCTTCAGATGATCGATACCTGCGAGCTTCACCTTCGATTTAATTATGACGTGGCGGAGCTTGAACATTTCGAAATCGGATATACGAGGAAGCCGAAAAAATGCTAAAACGCTACTGACATCCCGTTGTCAGTAGCGTTTTTGTATATTAGGAGCATGCGAATAGCGCAGTGTTTTGGAGATAGGGTGACCTTTCTCAAATCTTACCATAGAGGTGGAATTTATTATGAGCAATATCAATTGGGAAGTGGATCGGGATCACAGCTCCGTCGAGTTTTCGGTGACGCATTTAATGATTAATAGAATCAAAGGAGTATTCGAGCATTTCCAAGCGATCTTGAGTTTTGACCCCAATGATTTAACAACCATGGGTATTCAGGCTTCCATAGACGCAAATAGTATCACAACTCGCCAATCGCAACGAGATGAGCACCTGAAGAGCGACGACTTCCTTCATGCAGCCAAGTATCCAACCATTACGTTTCAAAGCACCAGCTGCGTCCTTGCTGGCGAAAGGCAATATGAACTTACGGGCAATCTAACTTTGCATGGAGTAACAAAAGCCATCACTTTTCATACCGTTTTTGAAGGACTAAATAAAGACCCTCGCGGCCGGGAACGTGTAGGATTTCATTCAACAGCCAGTATCGAACGCAATGAATTTGGCTTGACATTCAACTCGCATCTGGAAAAAGGCGGGATTGTTGTCGGGAATGAAGTGAGAATCGAACTTTATATCGAGGCAATTAAAATAGTAGATTAGCGGTCCTAAAGGCCATCCTTTTATCGGGATGGTCCTTATTCAAAAACTTGCCGCTACAAGTAGATGCCTTGGCGGCCTCATGTTGAGCCTTCCAAGCCTCCATCCGATTGATCTGGCTTGTAGCATAGCTTGGGGGTGATAGTTTTATCAACCTGCGTTATCCGACAATACATGGCCATTCCTTCTTTGGTTAGATGAGGCAGTATAAGGCTCCATAGGATGGACAAGATGTTTTTTGAATTTGTAAGAAATTTTTGGAGAAGAATTATTTCCTGTGTGCCATACATATTTATCGATAGTAAAGAAATAGACAAATCTTCATATTGCCCGGCATATAATTCTTCTTTCATAATTCCTTTATTAACAAACCCCTTAAATATGTTGGTGAAAAGTGTATAGAAATCATTAACAACCTTAATTTGCATTTTAGCTATCTCCGGATACAACTTAGGCAATTCTGTAAAACTGGAGAAATAAAAGAAATATTTTTTACGGAATGCATTAAGAATTAAAAACTGCTGATTCAGCCCTTCGATAGAAATCTCCGCTGAGAAATTTAAGTTTTGGTATTCTTCATACTGCATTGCCATAACACCAATCATAAGATCATGTTTTTTTTTGAAATAGTATGTCAAATTACCAGGACTTATATTTAATGCATCGGAAATATCCCTCAATGTTACATATGCATATCCTTTTTTATTAAATAATTCAATTGAAGTCTCAAGGATCTTATCCCTTAAATTAATATCCATTTCTATCTCCTTTAGAGCGTTTGTGCTATGCACTTGAAATCAAAAGCATTATATCATAAATTGTTCCTTCAAGCCGAAATAAGTAGCTTGATTAAGAATACGGAAGAATTCGAGAGATAATTTGCGAAAATCCTCAGCCAAGAGTGCCATTCCCAATAAAGACCAGAGTTGAGTTGCTGTATTTGCAGGAATATACTGATTTTAGTACACGTGTACTAAAACTTTTCTGAATAATTATTGAAGGGAGTGAACCCACTTGCAAGAAATCAGAAAGAGACCTAGGAGATATCCTGTTTGATGTTAATGGAATTAAACAGTTCTATGATGAGGCTTCCAGCAAGGATAAGAGCCTAGTAATATATCCAGGGAAAGTTCACAATGCGATTGAACAGGATACAGAAGCACGCTGCTTATTGATTGACTGGTTTGAAGAAAAACTATCAAATGGAGGCAAGCTATGAATCCATTACCTATCGACATTAACGAAAGAAGTAATCACTTTTATGAACTTACTTGGAAAGAAGTACGGATTCCTATGAGAGACGGGAATTATCTCGCCGCAAATCTTTATCAGCCTAATGTGGATGGGAGTTTTCCAGTAATCATGACGATGTGTCCGTACGGAAAGGATCTGCATTTCTCGCAATTTGCTCCTGCTAATCCAACGATCGCAATAGAATATGCACACTCGCAGGATAAAGGGCCCTTAATTAGTTGGGAAACACCAAATCCTGAATTTTGGGTGCCGCAAGGCTATACTGTCTTGCGAGTAGATGAACGTGGTATCGGTAATTCTCCAGGAAAGCTGGATATATTATCAAATTCTTTGAAGAAGGATTATTATGATGCAATCGAATGGGCTGGAACGCAACCATGGAGCAATGGAAAGATAGGACTGCTGGGCATCTCCTATTTGGCTATGAGTCAATGGGCCGTGGCATCCGAACAACCTCCTCATTTAGCTTGTATCATACCGTGGGAAGGTACAGTAGATTATTATGCTGAATTCTGTTATCCGGGCGGAATCCAGGCGAACGGTTTTCTTTCATTCTGGTGGAAGAACGGAGTTTTGGCGCATCAATACAATCCCGATGGAAAATTCTCGGAAGAACAATTGCAAGCCAATCGCACTGATTTCCCGGAGATGGTAAAAAACAATCCATTACGTGATCAATCGTGGACGAATCGATTTTCTGATTTGAGTAAAGTAGAGGTACCTTTATTATCCGCAAGCAACTGGTTTAGCGCCGGAATGCATACCCGTGGAAATTTTCTGGGTTTTCAGAATGCGGTATCAGAGCACAAGTGGCTTGAAGTACATATTGGGAGCCATGTTGGTGCATTTTACACCGCTCAGGGTCGGGAACTGCAGAAAAAATTTCTGGATTATTGGCTTAAAGGAATCGATACTGGCATAATGAGAGAACCGAAAGTGAAGCTTGCCATTCCTCGCGGAGGCAATAACTACACATGGCGCTACGAGAACGAGTATCCGCTTAAGCGCACCCAATGGACCCGCTTTTACCTTGATGCAAGCTCGAATCTGCTTTCGCAAGAGCCTCCGCAAGCCAAGGCGCAGCTTTGCTATGAAGGCGATAAGGAGTGCGAGTCAAAGCACTGGGCGAAGCCATTTATGGTGAGAGAATTCTCGAGAGAGGAAAACAATTCAAAGCGTGTTCTGTTTGAAACCGATCTGTTTGATAACGAAACAGAAATTCTCGGGCCTATCAAGCTCCGTTTGTGGGCATCGTCAACTACAGATGATATGGACATTTTCGTATCTTTGCGAAATATTGACTCACTAGGCAATGAGGTCGTTAACTCAGGAGCACTAACAGAGAAATTTCCAATTAGCCAGGGCTGGCTGCGCGCTTCTTTACGTAAAACTGATGATGAATTATCTACAGAGTATAAGCCTTATTACACCTTCGATGAGTTTCAAAAGCTGGTTCCAGGCGAAGTCTATTGCTTGGATATTGAGATATGGGATAGCGCAATTGTTGTAGCTAAAGGAAACCGATTGCTCCTGGAAATTGGAAGCCAGAATCAAAGCGGCTGCGCACTGCTGACTCAGACGGGGGATGACAGGGTTTGGGATGCAGACATTACTCTGTATACAGGGGATGAATTTGATTCTTATTTGTTGCTGCCGATCATACCCTAACTGAGTTCAAATTGACATGCTTCCCAACGCCCATGTTCCCTCAGACAGAAGGAAGTTGGAGAGAATATTCCTTTGGATCGGTGACGATTTATGTGTACCAGTAAGTTGTGAGCTCCAGAACCGTACCATAAGTAGCGGCAAGTTTTTTTGGGCATAATGAGATAAAAGGAGAGGTGGAAATGTCCTATATCGTTGATTTTAATAATGTGTCTACGGTTGGTTTAGAGTCTTCACCTGTAGTAGAAGCGCTTGCTGGTTTGCGCGCTAATGAAGCCCGTTACTTTATGAACAAATACAAGCATGAATTTACGGTTGTGTCAGCTAGTGAAAGTCAGGAGACCCTTGATTATGTGAACCGAATTCTGAAAGAGCGTGATATAGAGTTTGCGGCCAAACCTTTAGAAACGTCACGTTTTCAAGTGGAAAATATTAAATTTGCTTATGTCTTTTATGAGGATGGTCTTGAGGTCAACGTCATGTATACGGTTGATGACACTAAGAAGCGGGCCGTTGGGTTTAAGCTTTCTGAGGGGATGGAGGTACCAAAGGAGCTAGAAGGGAAGTTTAAGTTTGCTAGGCAGAAGTCAAAACTAGCTGGAACAATTCGGGGTTCGTTTTTTGTAATTAAAGGAGAATACTAAAGTAGGCAAAAGCGCAATTGGAGAAATCGGATGTAAATCAGCTTCCGATCTCTCCGCAAACATGATCATGACTTGGATTATTTATCTTTGGAGTGTCGTTCACCCACTTGGTACTCATTCGCATGTTCAAACATATATTTCACCGTTACGGGACCTTGGCCCGTCAGCTTCTTAAAGTCGTCCGTAAATATATCCATTTTTCCTAAGCGAATAGCTTGTCCAAAGGTAACCATACCTTCAGAAGAGAAGGGGGCTTCGGAGTCCTCCGCAAATTTGCCATCCGTTGTTCTGGGAACACCCATGGCATCAAATATGGCGTAGTTTTCTTCATCCGTGATCTGCTTGTAGGTAATATGATGATCCGTTACTTCATTTCCAATCTCAATAAAGTCGGACATTGTTATTAATTCAGGACCATTTATATTTAATATCGCCTCATGATAATTGCTTGCTGCTAATGCATAAGCGACAGCTTTGGCACAATCTTTCCGTGAGATATAGGCCATCTTGCCGTCACCCTGATTATTTTTCAACACGCCGTCAGACTTCACATAGGTGAAGTAATTGGTAACCATGGCTTCCGCATATTGCGAATTACGCAGGAAAATATAATCTAACCCGACACTTTTGATATAATCTTCCGTATAGACGTGGTCCAGTTTTTCAATACTTGGATTGGATTCATCCGCCGCGTTAACCAATGAAGTATAGATGATTTGTTTTACTCCAGCTTCTTTCGCCGCATCGATCACGTTTTTGTGTGCATTTTGGCGTTTTACCCCCACAAAAGGCATAGAGATTAAAGCAAGCTTATCTGCATTAGCAAAAGCTTCTGCAAGACCGTCTATTGTATTGAAATTGGTCACATGCGTTTCAATACCTTGTTCGGCATACCCTTGTAAAGATGCCGGATCATATGCACAAAAAATAATTTGGTCTTTTTCTACTAATTTCAATAAAAATTCAGCTGCTTGTCTGCCCAGATTGCCATCCACACCCGTTAATAATAACTTACCCATGTTTGTCGTCACTCCTTGCTGAAATGAACTATACTTATATATTATGTGAAAAAAATAACAAAGTATAATACAAAAAACTTATGGGCTATTGCTAAAACGAATTTTGTATTTGTTGCAGGAATGAGTCGGACCTCTTCTTTCAGGTCAGCAAGATCAATCTCCAATAACCATTGGATTCAGCATGACAAGCGGATACTTATATAACTCTTCCTTTAAGATGGACTCAAAACTGAAGAGAGGATGTTGTTTACTTACAGCCGCGCAGTAGCGTCCGCTATATAATGTATGGGTTAGGATTTCTTCTTTCCCTTTAAACTCTGAGTCAAAGGCAATGGCTACGTCATGTATTCCTTTTTGCAGATACTCAGCGATATCCTTTAGCAATACTTTATTTAATTCAAGTTTAATCTTTGGATGATTTTCTTTAAATGAAGGGATGAATTTTAACAAGCTTTGGATATCTGTGATTGCAGCATATTCGATACTCAATAGTTGGGTATTATATTTTTGAAAATTTTCCATGCTTGTTTTCATATGATTCCCGTCATAAATTCAAGCCAGCATACCCTAATGTTAATGGCAAACTGGCGGTTCATAATTTGGAGGTAAAATGAGCACCATCTACTTCAGTCTCTTCTTTACCGTCTCTCCTTCAATTAATACAGGTTGATAATAGGTGTGGTTGCGTAGCTCCTTCTTTCCTTGCAGTTTCTTAATAACCCAATCGGCGGCATCACGTCCCATTTGTTCCTGTGGGTGTGTTAATGTCGTTAGTTTGATGTTTGCATTCTTGGAAATATAGGAATTATCTTGACCAATAATGGATATGTCTTCGGGAACAGATATACCAAGTTGTCTGCATACATGTACAACTTCTAATCCTACCTCGTCGTTATAGCAGACAATTGCGGTTAACTCGTCTCTTTGTTCGGTTAGGAATTTTTTTAAGTTGGCGGACAGGTCCTGCTTCATCTCTGTATAGAATGAGAGCACTTGCTCTGGGTGAAACCGTAATTTGGCTTCTCCAAGCGCTTTGATATAGCCCTTCATTCGATGCTTTCCTTGTAAATCATCCATTTTGGCAATGATACCAATGTGTGTGTGTCCGTTAGCAATCAATTCTTTTGTTGCCAGATAGCTGGATTGTACATCATCGAGACAAAAGAAAGGAACTTCCAACTCCTCATAATAAGCATTTATCATGATGAACGGAACATCCTGCTCCTTGAACGTCAAATAGTAAGAGATATTGGGATTATATAGATTGCTCTTCGTAGGCTCAATGATCAAGCCATCCACACCAAAGGACAACATCATCTCCAAAGCTTTCTTTTCCTGTGCGACATCATTATTTGTACTAGCTAATAGCAATGAATAATTATCTTCATTCAATCTAGCTTCAATCCCGCGAATAATAGAAGGGAAGATGTAATCGGAAATATAGGTCGTGATGACTCCGATGGTTTTATTACTGGAATTCCCGCCGGTTTTTGATCGGAATTGGTTGCTGACGTAAGTGCCCGATCCTTTTTCACTTCTTAAAAAACCCTCGTTGGATAGTTCTAAAATAGCCTTTCGTACCGTCTGGCGACTAACTTTATACATATCCTGCAAGGCCGATTCCGTTGGAATTTGCTCTCCTACGCTGTATGCTCCTGATAGAATGTTGCTCTTTATATCCTCAAGGATGACCTGATACTTTGGTTTCACTTTATTCCTTCTTTCCTGGTTGTCCTAATACTAATTTACCTACCCATAATATTTGTATGTACATATTTTAGCATAATTATGAGCTTATTATAATCCATAGCCTAACATGCATTAATAATAAAGGAAAAGTAGATAAATACTCGGTTTATCAGAATATTTGTATGTATAACTATGTATGTGTGTTGACAAATGTACGAACAAAAAATATACTAAGGTTGTAAATTAAAGAAAGCGCCTTCTTTCAATTATTGCGATTATAACAGTTGTTCAGAGAGAGGAGTAACGTGAGCATGGATCAAGACATTAAACAAGCGATTACTAAGGGAGAAACTTCACTTGGTATCGAATTTGGATCCACACGTATTAAGGCAGTGCTGATTGATCATCATTTTGAAACAATCGCATCTGGAAGCTATGAGTGGGAAAATCTCTTGGTAGACGGTTATTGGACGTACAACTTAGAGAGTATTATTACGGGTCTGCAAGAGGCTTATAGTGAAATGAAGCAAGAGGTTGAGCGGAAATATGGAATCACCCTTCGTACCGTTGGTTCTATAGGATTCTCTGCAATGATGCACGGATATATGGCTTTTGACAGCAAGGGCGAGTTGCTTGTTCCGTTCCGTACTTGGCGGAATGCGACAACTGGTGCTGCAGCAAAAGTGTTAACTGATAAATTCCAATTCAACATCCCTGAGCGATGGAGTATTGCTCATCTGTATCAAGCTATATTGAACGAAGAGCAACATGTCCCTCAAATTGATTTTATGACGACGTTAGCTGGATATATCCACTGGCTGCTGACTGGCAATAAGGCCATTGGCGTCGGAGATGCTTCGGGCATATTCCCAATTGATGAGACTACACATGATTATAACGAATCGATGGTTAAGCAGTTTGATGAACTTATTGCAGCCAAAGGTTACGATTGGAAGTTAGAAGGAATTCTTCCTAAAGTTTATATTTCAGGCGATCAGGCAGGTGTACTAACCGCCGCTGGAGCCAAAATCTTAGATAAATCCGAAGATTTACAACCAGGTATTCCGCTTTGTCCTCCAGAAGGCGATGCGGGAACAGGGATGGTCGCTACGAATAGTGTGAGAAAACGGACTGGCAACGTCTCTGTGGGAACCTCGGTTTTTGCCATGCTTGTATTAGAAAAGGATCTTTCAGCGGTATATCCGGAAATTGATCTGGTGACTACACCGAATGGTAATCCGGTCGGAATGGTTCATGCCAACAACTGTTCAAGCGATCTCAATGCTTGGCTGGGATTGTTCCGTGAGTTCTATGAGGCAATGGGGCAAAAGGTGGACCCGAATCAATTATTCAGTGTGTTGCTGAATAAGGCTTTGGAAGCAGATCCAGATGGCGGCGGCTTACTTAGCTACGGATATTTGTCAGGAGAGAATATCACCGGAATAGAGAAAGGCCGGCCATTGTTTGTCCGCTCCCCTGAGAGCCGTTTCAATTTGGCCAATTTCATGCGGACTCATCTGTTTACTGCGTTTGCTGCTTTGAAAATCGGAATGGATATTTTGACAAAGCAAGAAAATGTCGCAATTGACAGCATTCTGGCTCACGGTGGTTTATTTAAAACCCCTATTGTCGGACAAAAAATTGTTGCTGCTGCCATGAATGTCCCGGTATCAGTGATGTCAACAGCTGGAGAAGGCGGGGCGTGGGGTATTGCTATTCTGGCTTCTTACATGATGAACAAGGCTCAGCAAGAAAGCCTGGAAGACTTCCTCGACCAAAAAGTATTTAGAGATGCTGAGGGGCAAGAAATTTCTCCTGACAGTTCCGACGTTAAGGGATTCGAAGCATTCATGGAACGCTACACACAAGGTCTAGCGATTGAACAGGCTGCTGTAGATAATCTAGTGGAAAACTGGAGGGATTGACGTGTTAGAGCAACTGAAAGAAGAAGTATATCAAGCCAATCTGGATTTGCCTAAACATGGACTCGTGAAATACACCTGGGGTAACGTAAGCGCTGTTGATCGTGAGAGCCGCTTATTCGTTATCAAACCTAGTGGTGTTAGTTATGACACGATGAAACCTAGCGATATGGTGGTTGTTGATTTTGATGGCAATGTTGTTGAAGGAGAAATGAGACCTTCATCAGATACACCGACTCACGCTGTACTTTATAAGCATTATGCAGAGATCGGCGGTATTGTACACACGCATTCGACTTGGGCGACCATTTGGGCTCAAGCAGGCCTGGATGTACCTGTAATGGGGACTACTCATGCAGACACCTTCTATGGTTCTGTTCCTTGCGCCCGTTTCTTGACACAAGAGGAGATTGATCGTGGTTACGAAGCGGAAACCGGCCGTGTCATCATCGAGACTTTTGAGCAGCGCGGGCTGGATATTTTAGCAGTGCCTGGTGTTCTACTTAAGGGTCATGCTCCCTTCACTTGGGGCAAAGATGCAAAATCGGCGGTAATGAATAGCGTCGTGTTGGAAGAAGTTTCGAAAATGAATTTATTCGCACGAGAATTGAATCATTTTGCTGAAGAATTGCCGCAGCGCATTCTAGATAAACACTATTTACGCAAACATGGGAAAGACGCGTATTACGGGCAAAAGTAATATAAACTAAAAAATTAAGAAAAGAGGATGAATGATGTCAACAGTAGGTACAAAACAGTTCTGGTTTGTCGTAGGTTCACAACATCTGTATGGAGAAGAAGCATTAGCAGAAGTCAAAGCACACGCACAAGAAATGACCGATGCCTTAAATAAGAGTGGCGTTCTGCCTTATCCGCTTGTATTGCAGGATCTGGCGGTTAGTGCAGACAAAATCACCAACCTCATGAAAGAAGTCAACTATCGTGACGAGGTTGCCGGTGTCATCACTTGGATGCATACCTTTTCACCTGCAAAAATGTGGATTCGCGGTACTAAATTGCTGCAGAAGCCGCTGCTTCATCTTGCTACACAGTTCAATGAAAGCATTCCTTGGGCTACGATTGACATGGACTTCATGAACCTCAATCAGGCAGCTCATGGTGACCGTGAATATGGATTCATCAATGCCCGTCTGAAGAAACAGAATAAAGTGGTCGTAGGGTACTGGGAACGTGCGGAAGTGCAGAAGCAAATCGCAGAGTGGATGGATGTAGCGGTTGCTTATAACGAAAGCTTCAATATCAAAGTTGCCCGCTTTGGCGACAACATGCGTAACGTTGGCGTTACGGAAGGTGATAAGGTCGAAGCTCAAATTCAATTTGGATGGACCGTTGACTACTTCGGAATTGGCGACCTTGTTCAGTACGTCAATGCTGTGAAAGAAGAAGAGATTGATGCTTTGTTTGCGGAATACTCCGAACTTTATGAATTTGATTATGGTACTTACAGCAAGGAAGCTTGGGAAGCCAGCGTAAGAGTGCAAGCAAGCTATGAAATTGCCCTTAAACGGTTCCTGGATAATGGCGGCTATACTGCCTTCACTACGAACTTCGAAGACCTCTATGGTATGAAACAGCTTCCTGGTCTTGCGGTTCAACGTTTGATGGCACAAGGATATGGCTTCGCCGGGGAAGGGGACTGGAAGACGGCAGCGCTCGATCGTCTGCTTAAAGTAATGAGCCATAACCAATCCACTGGCTTTATGGAAGACTACACCTATGAATTAGCGGCTGGTCAGGAATCGATTCTTCAATCCCATATGCTTGAAGTTGACCCAACGTTGGCAAGCAACAAGCCTAAAATCATCGTTTCTCCGTTAGGTATCGGCGATCGTGAAGATCCAGCCCGTCTAGTGTTTGACGGCAAGGCAGGAGACGGTGTGGTTGTTTCCATGGCTGACTTTGGCACGCACTATAAACTGCTGATCAATGAGGTTACTGCATTTGAACCGACAGTTCCTGCTCCAAATCTTCCTGTGGCCCGTGTACTGTGGAACGTGAAGCCAAACTTCCAAGATGGGGTTAAAGCATGGATTGAGAACGGCGGCGGTCACCATACCGTGGTTTCCTTGAATCTAACCACAGACCAAATTGTTACTTATGCAAAACTGGTTAACCTGGAATACGTGATTATTAAGTAACTAGAAGATAGTCATCTATAAAAGCATTGGGTCAGTCCTCAGGGCCCAATGCTTTTTATTGATTTTCTAAGGATGTCGAGATAAGGGGAGGTTTTTAAGCTATCTGGCGATATAACGAAACAATAGGATTCTCCTTAAGGTAATCATTTAATTCATAAGGATGTGATACTATGGCGAGTTTACCAGCTACGAAAACGAAATTGGTTATCGTTGAAGGTATACCTGGCTCTGGCAAATCCACATTATCTAGGTACATACATGACATGGTAAACACACATCAAATAGAATCGGAACTATTTTTAGAAGGGAACTTACGACATCCCGCTGATTATGAATCGGTTGCATGTATGCCAAACGAAGAACTTGAACGGCTTCGATCAATCTATTCCGAGGTGTTTCATTACATTGATCCTTTTGTATCTTTGAATGGCAACGACTCTTTAATCGCCTATGCGCTTGCGCAACAATCAGCTCATAATGAAATTCCTTCTAGTTTGTATGAGGAAATTCGGCGTTATGAAATCTACGATGGAGTACCTGTAGAAAAGCACTGCGGGTTGATGATTCAACGTTGGAAGTCTTTTGTTAAAGATCAACGAGAAAAAGAAAAGCTGACCATACTCGAATGCTGTTTTTTACAGAACTCAGGGTGTGCATTACTCGCCCGGCATGATGCTGGAGAAGATCGTTTTATTCAGCATGTATTACAGATTGCGGAGCAAATTCAGGAGTTAAATCCAATTTTGTTCTATTTGAAGCAACCGAATGTGGGTGAGACGATTGAGCGAGTTAAAACAATGAGATCTCAAGAATGGTTAGATTTCGCGATTTGGTACCATACGGAGCAAGATTATGGAAAGAGGAAGGGTTTGCACGGGTACGAAGGATATATTCAGTTCCTTGAACATCGACGTGATCTAGAATTGCAAATCATTGAGCAACTCCCTTTTCAATCATTTATTATGGATAACTCCGATTATGATTGGGAGAATCAACAACAGACCGTTTTGAATATCATGATGAAGTATTTATAAACCGTGAAGCTCATTCCAGAAAACGTTAGTGCAATTAGAAAGGGCCTATCCCGTAAAGACATATTTTACCGAATTATTCATATACATGGACTCTACGGGTGTGTTTACCGAAGAATTGTCGGTGTCTGTTATTACTGCTAGTAAGTGAAGCTCAAATAATACAGCGTGTTGAGATCAATTCTTATTATTTCTGCAAAGAAAATTCTCACTTTTTAGCAGAAATGATTTATAATTATCAGATAATAGACAATATAATTTTTAAAAGATTATATTTTAGTTATAATAGAGACAGAAAAGATATGTTCCTGAGTGGAGCCTTGCTTCTTGGATCACCTAAGCAGGAGGGCCTGCTCTTTTTTGCAAATATAAGAGATAAGGAAGGTTTTTATGAATAGCATTCAGAAAAAAACAGACATTATCTTAATTGGTGCCGGAGTCATGAGCGCGACTCTGGGATCATTGCTGAAAGAGTTAGCACCGGAATGGGAAATTAAAGTGTTTGAGAAACTCGCAAACGCAGGAGAAGAAAGCTCTAACGAATGGAATAATGCAGGTACAGGCCATGCTGCACTGTGCGAGCTGAACTATACTTCCGAAAAAGCTGACGGATCTATAGATATTCGTAAAGCTGTAGACATTAATGAGCAGTTTCAGCTTTCAAGACAGTTTTGGTCTTTTCTTGTAAACAGCAATTTGATTCGTAATCCACAGGATTTTATCAAACCAATACCGCATATGAGTTTGGTAACAGGAGAGAAAAATGTATCTTTTTTGAAAAAAAGGTTTAAAGCGCTTTCAACTATTTCTCTGTTTCAAGGCATGGAATTCTCCGATGACCCTGAAAAGCTGAAGGAATGGATTCCGCTGATTATGGAAGGCCGTACATTGAATGAACCAATCGCGGCAACCAAAATCGACTCTGGAACAGATGTCAACTTTGGTGCTTTAACACGCATGTTGTTCGAGCATTTAAAAAGTAAAAACGTCGACATCAAATACAAGCATAGTGTAAAGGATATTAAACGTGCGAGCGACGGCTCGTGGAAAGTTAAAGTCCATAATCTGGACAACGGCAAAATCGAATACCATAATGCCAAATTTGTCTTTATCGGTGGTGGGGGTGGAAGTCTACCTTTGCTACAAAGAACTGGTATTCCTGAGTCCAAATATATCGGGGGATTCCCGGTAAGTGGACTATTTATGGTATGTAACAATTCTAAGATTGTCGCCCAGCATCATGCAAAAGTATACGGTAAAGCTAAGGTTGGTGCTCCTCCCATGTCTGTTCCGCATCTGGATACAAGATACATCAGTAACCAAAAAGCACTGTTATTTGGACCGTTTGCCGGCTTCTCACCGAAGTTCTTGAAAACGGGTTCAAATTTGGATTTGATCGGTTCTGTAAAACCCAATAACCTCATCACGATGTTGGCGGCAGGCGCAAAAGAGATGGCATTGACCAAATACCTGATCCAGCAAGTGATGTTATCGAATGAAAAGCGTCTGGAAGAATTACGCGAGTTTATTCCGAACGCCAAAATCGAGGACTGGGGGATTGTGGTAGCGGGTCAACGTGTGCAGGTGATCAAAGATACGGAGGGCGGTAAAGGAACACTTCAATTTGGCACGGAAGTGGTTAGTGCCGCTGATGGTTCGGTAGCTGCACTGCTCGGCGCTTCTCCGGGTGCTTCTACTGCTGTTCACGTTATGCTGGAAGTATTGGAAAAATGCTTCCCACAACATATGGAAGAGTGGCAACCCAAAATAAAAGAGATGATTCCTTCTTATGGGGTGTCACTAGCGGAAAATCCAGAGCTTTACCAAGAAATTTATGATTCCACAACGGAGGTGCTAGGTCTGGGCGAAAAAGAGCCGCTTCATCGTTGATTTTGCATGGCTGGTAACTGGATCATCCCACTACTTTTTAATAAAATGTACAGTAATCTTACGATATATTTTAAAGTCGAATAAGCAACAACACCAAGCGGTGGGGAGCCCCCACCGCTAAAATGTTTGTTTAACAATACAAAGTTTTGCAATCCTTCCGCATTTTCGATGTCTGCTACAGTGATCACAGTAATGATGTAGCGCGCTAACCCCTCTGAGATGGCGCGCACGGCGAACTTCGTACCGGAGTAGACCGACTGGTTTGGCACAGTCTTATGTCCTGCTACAGAAGCGATGGTCACGAAATGTTCGGAACCCTGTTTGTGCAAGATAGGCAGTGCTGCGGCTATACCGTACAAAACGCCTTTAATATTGACATCAATCATGTCCTCCCAGTCCTCGAAACAACCGTGGGGGATGCCCAGAGGCAAGTTGTCTTTGGTCTGCTTAGAGAGGATATATCACACCAACGGAAGTTCGTCGAGCCGTTCGTAAATCAACAATCCTTTCTCTTTCGCCACCCTTACCATTTCATCGGCGCCCTGAGAGGGTCCTCCAACTCGAAGCACGGCGTTACAGTAATCAAGCAGGCGAATGGAAGACGGATGAAAGATTCTGTTAAAGGTCTCGTCTCCCAGAGTAGTGGAACCAGCTGTTGCGATAAGGGGCAAAGCATACCACTCCCCCAGCACCGGCATATGACCAGCCTCGTAAACTTGAAGAGCAATTTCATTCATGTAGTTGACGTTCTTCTCAATTAATACATGATCATCATTCGTTCCAGATCGATACGGGCCTGCGATAAGGATATGAAGCGGTTTCGATTTCACTTTCAAGAGTCCTTGGATCTGAGCGTATTGGAGCAGCATTATCGTCTTGGCGTCGCGAATCTCGCCGCTTTCGACCATGTTTAGCACTTGAGCAAACGGGAGTTCCATCACTTCAATGTTTTCCTGCTCCTCGTCAAGGCCACCACCGCCACCCGTTGTCATATCTTCACTATACTCGGCCACATAGAAGTGCAGGATTTCGGTAACAGAGCCCGGTGACATATAGGCCTCGCCAACTTTCTGCACACGGTCGATACGGTATCCCGTCTCCTCCTCCGTCTCCCGAAGAATACCTTCTTCCGGTGTTTCTTTATCGAGTAGTCCTGCACAGGTTTCGATAAGCATCCCAGTTTCATTGCCGTTCCGATAAGTAGGCATCCGGAACTGTCTGGTCAGCACAACGGTTTGTTTGTGCCGATTATAGAGCAGGATCGTTGCACCATTGCCGCGATCGTACACTTCACGGGATTGTGTCTCCCATTGTCCATTATTTTTTTCAAACTCGAATGTGACCTTATTTAGGATGTACCAGTTATCCGATAGAAGCTCCTCTTTTACAATCCGTACTCTTGGGTGATACTGTTGTGCCTTCATCTCATTTCCTCCCTAGAAAGATTCCGTTCTCTTTAGTCATTTCGAGAGTTCCGTTCTGCTGCAGAAGCCGATTGACGTGGTCTCGAAACTTGTCAATAGCTGCTCCGACAAGTCGCTCTCTTGCGTTCATCGGAGTCGAAATTATATATTCGATCAGGGGTTCCGCTTCGTCGACCAACAGACAGTCCTCGTATCGAAGCAACCGAAGATCGGAAAAGCAAGAAGACAGCAAGTCCCCTCCGTTATCCAGGTGGAACCGTTTAATAGCATGATCCAACACATGAAGCTCAGGATCGAACGAAACCGCCAAGTGTTCGACCTCTTGTAGGTGTTGAGTGCTCATTGTAGAGGTGCATACTATACCTCCTTGCTTTAAGATACGGTGCATCTCGCGGATTGCTCTAGGGATGTCCGGCACGTGGTACAGCATGTTGTTAGCGATAACCATATCGAATTGCTCTTCATGGAATGGGATCTGTTGCGCGTCAACAGATAAAAACTTAAACTGCGGATGGTTGCTTCCCAAGCGGCAACGTGCTTCTTCCACCATCCCGCTTGACATATCGGTAAGCGTGATACGCCAGCTGCTTGGAATTCTTTCGGCATTTCTTATCCAAAAGGTCCCGTCGCCGCAGCCCAACTCGAGAATGTGGGCTCCCGGCTGCACCTCCAGTTGTTCAAAGATCCAACGATGCCAGCCTTGGGGATTCGTACTGTACTTGTCGTAAAGATGTATCCGTGTTTGCAGACGGTTCGCCGTCCGATATTGCTCCCCCCAATTTTGCTCACTCTGCACAGTTTGAATAACATCCGCCAAATGGCTCCAATCGGAGCCATAAGCCGACATTTCCATAGCATCTCGTATTGCATGTACTACGTGCTCTGTATGAGCAATTTTCTTTTGTAAAACATCGAGTTGTGCTTGCAACGAGTGTCTGATCTCTCCGTTGGATGGTGATTCTGCATCTAAAATGTCCATTATTGTTTGAAGCGATAACCCTAGATACTTCAACATCTGAATTCGCTGTAATCTTTCCATATCTTTCATGTTGTACAGTCTTATGGATCCAGTGCGATGACCTCCTGGACTCAGAAGTCCAATTTGATCGTAATATCGCAATGTCCTGACCGTTATCCCTGTACGTTTGGCAAGCTGTCCTGTCGTCAGACAGTTCTCTTTGTCCATCCATTGCTCACATCCAATTGATTGCTCTAGCGTGTCGTTCTCAGTCAGTATAGCAAATGACGTAACGTCACCCTCAAGAAAAATTTATGCAATAAGAAACAAGAGAAAACCACCTTAGCAAAAGGTGACTTGGTAGTTAGTCACGAATATCATGTAATAAAAATTCATCAGCTCTTCATGGAGGATACTATGAAAACTTTCATTTACATGGTGAGACATGGCGAATCACCGAAGACGGAAGGAAATGAAAGAACAAGAGGTTTGACTGATAAAGGCAAGTCAGGTGCTTTTCAAATAACTGAATTATTAAGAGAAGAGGGGATCGAGGTTTTCGTTTCAAGTCCATATCAACGGGCAATCCTGACCATTCAAGAATTAGCTCAAGTCTCAGGACAAGAAGTTTTAATATTCGAGGATCTTAAAGAAAGAATTTTTTCTAGTGAAGACAACCGAATGCCCGATGATGAATTATTCCCTTTGTTAGATAAGTCATTTTCTGATCCCAACTTTGCTTTAACGGGAGGAGAGTCTAATGCAGTTTGTCAGAACCGAAGTATAACAGTCTTAAAGGAATTGCTAAAAATCTACCGAGGAAGGAAAGTCGCATTAGGCACTCATGGAGCTGTAATGACTTTAATGATGGAGTATTATGACAAGCAGTTCGATTTGAATTTTTTACTACACACATCCAAACCAGACGTATACAGAATGGAATTCAATGATCAGGAATTAGTTGAGGTAAAAAGATTGTGGAACATGCCGTAATAGTTTGTGAGGAAAAGGTATAAGGACTATTCTTCAAAGAGAGACCACCCTTAAAAAAGGATGGTCTCTTTTCAAAACTTTTCTTTTATAACTATTGCGGTGAACCGTTAAGCAAATCTTCAGCTACTTTTACCAAGTCTTCTTTGCTCAGCGGGCTGTCCTGGTTATCAGATATGTTGTAGTGTAAACGTCTTTTTTCATCGAGCCATCCCAATCGATTTTTTCCTACCTCCAAGGGCTTGCTTGTTTCGCTTGCTCTGATGTAATAGGCCTTGGTTCCTTTAATCATCAGTTCCTCAGCCGAATCCTGTTCATTTTGCATCACGGTCGTCTTTGTGACTTCGGGAGCGTATTTGGTGACGGTGATGTTTACATAGTCATTTCCTCTCGCATACCGGGCGAGGGTGAAGTCAGACTTGTCCCAGCTCAGCTTTTGAATAAACAGATTTTCACCTTCCTGTGCAGCTTTAGCCTGTTGCGTCAGTTTATCCGTTAAAGCGCGATATTCCTCTTTGTTCATCATCCCAGGATATGCAGCGACTGGATAGACGTATCCGAAATCAAACCGGTAGCCATTCGGCAGATGAGTGGGACTATGCAACAGAGGAGCTTCTGTCCGCTTGATTTCATCCTGCAGACTGCTGAAGCTAGAAATTTCAGCTGGTTTGTAGGCAAACAGGACGGGATTAGACGAATTTTGTTGATTCATAGAATCGTCCTTAACGTAATAGGCGGCATACTCTCCAGGCTGTAGACGGTCTGTCACCTCTTCGTTCCACTGTGTGTAGGTGGTTGTATACGTTTTGGAAGCATCCGTTTCGGCAGGTGTTTTGGCGGTATTTAATACGACATCGCCTTTACTGTTACGGAATTCCAGATATTGCGAAGCGGCGTATCCAGTCACAGAGGCGCCCAATACAAAAAGCAAGATCATGATAGGAGCGGTGATGCGCGGCTGAAGACGCATTTTTACAATGAATCCCTTTTTGGGTTTCGCCTTTTGGTAGACCTGTTCCATCACTTTGTCAGAGACGTCAAAAGCTTGGATTTTTAGGACACTCTCTGGTTCTGTCAGCATGTCCATGTTTTTTAAGCCTCTGTCTTTTAGATCGGTGTATTTCAGGCCTTGTTCCTGAGTTCTGTCTTGTAATTCACGCATTTTGGGTCCTCCTCTATGGGCTCCATCATTTTTTTGAGCTTTGTTTTTGTTCTGCCGTATTTTTTCTTGATAGCTTCCTCGCTTTTGTTCATAATTTCCCCGATTTCTCCAAACGATTTTTCTTCAAAAATGCGCAGCACCAACAGGTTTCGCTCCTCTGCATTCAGTTGGTCCAATGCCCGGCTCAGCGGTTCACTGAAAAGCTGACGTTCCATAACCTGCGCAGCACTGTCTGAAGTCATGTTAGTTGAGGTGAACAGGGTCATTTTAAATTTGCGCTGTAGTTTCTTCCTGCGAATCAGGTTCAGGCAATGATGATAAGCCATTTTATACAGCCAGGAGGAGAAACCCACTGTGGGCTTGTACATACTGATTTTCTCGAAAGCACTAACGAAAATATCCTGTACAGCCTCTTCCGCTTCCTGCTCACTGCCTAATAGTCGCCAGCAGTACACAAAAATCTGACGCTGATACTCCTTTACAATGTAGGCGTAATCCTGGATCTCGCCAGCTTGGACCCGTTTAATTCTATATTCGATTTCCTCATTCAAAGATTTAGGCACCCCCTCTGATTAAAAAGAAAACTATATCTGTATAACAAATGAAGAGGACCGAAAGGGACACCTTTTCTAAAATTTTTTAAGTATTAAATTAACTCTCTAAGAGAATACGATAAAGCAGAACAATTATCACCAACGTTGTTGATTTCATAGAGCTTGAAATTATATTGTGGAAATAAATAGAATGATAAAATATACCTATCAAAAAAGTGAAAATAGATTGTAAAGAAAAAAGGGGATGGGAAATGGGGTTTTATGATAATAGAGAAAATGCCTTATTCCGCACTCTTCAAGAGCAAGTCATAATATTCAAACAATGGGGTGCTAGCATAGCTGAAAAACATGGAGAATGGGAAACGAATTATCTTTATTGGGATAAGCTTTATAATGCTGTTGAGGAAGTGTTAGAACATACTTCATTAGCTGAATGGCAGACAGAAGTTTATGAACTGATCTTATACACATTGGCAAGGGATAATGAGGTTGAGAATGTATTGCAGTTGCTAATTGTACGACCCAAAATATTTTTGTCTTTAGCCTACAGTGCAATTACATACTCTGATTACGAAGCCAGGTGGCAAATAGCCTATGGATTAGGTGAAGTAAAAGGAATGAGGGATGAAGTAAATAGTCTTTTGTCTAAGCTCTCCAATGATGAACACGAATATGTCAGAAGAAGGGCATTAATTGCATTGCAGAAAAAATGGAAAGATGAATTAAACGATCAAGAGGTAAACTCGGCAGTCCCGCCCGTATAGCTAACGATAACCATCGGCTATGCTGGGCGGGATTGCCTCACCCTCTTTAATGCAGCGTATCTTCTACTTATTCCCTTTGCGTACCTTTAACAGCTTACCCTTTACGGTCGTATTCTTCATAATCTCAAGCACCAGTGGACCTTTACCATTCAGAATCTCAACATCTGTCGCATAATCCAGAATCGTAATGATCCCGATATCATCTGCGGTGACTCCATCAAGCTTAGCGATGGTCCCCACGAAGTCGACAGCTCTGAGTTTTTTCTTCTTACCGCCGTTAAAATTCAGCTTCATAATCTGTTGGTTTAATTGCTCGCGCTTATCTTTTTTGAGTGCGGTTTTTACATGCAGTTTCTGCTCAAAATTTTCTCTACGGAGATCAACAGCCTCTTCTGAGGGGGCCTTTACCTGCGGAATCGCGAATCCAATATATGCTTCAATATCAGCTAATCTTCTGCCATCCTTAGGAGTGATGAGGGAAATGGCTTTCCCTGTTTTGCCAGCACGTCCCGTACGTCCTGTGCGGTGAACATAGCTTTCCTTCTCAAGGGGAATATCGTAGTTAATGACATGGGTGATATTCGTGATATCAATCCCTCTGGCTGCGACATCTGTCGCAATCAAGTAACGGAATTGACCCCTTCTGAATGCATTCATTACCTCAAATCGCTCGTCTTGCTCCATGCCACCATGAATGCGATCACATGGATATTCGAGATCAGCCAATGCTCTGAATAATGTATCTACATTCTCCTGCGTACGACAGAAAATAATGCAGCTGTCAGGATTCTCAACAATGAGCAGATCTTGCAGTAGTGCCAGCTTGTCTGACTCCTTCACCTGAATAAGAGAGTGATCAATTGTGGCGGTCGTTATACCAGTTGCTTTAATCTCAATTCTAACAGGATCTTTCATATATTTACGTGACAGTGTGGCTACATCTTCAGGGAAGGTAGCGGAGAATAACATGGTAACCCGGTCACTAGGCAGCGCTTGAATAATCGACTGGACTTGTTCGATAAAGCCCATATTCAGCATCTCGTCAGCTTCATCAATCACGAGGTAGGCAATCCGATCTAACGATAGCGTGCCTCGTTCGATATGGTCCAGTACACGTCCTGGCGTACCTACAGCCACATGCGTCCTTTGTTTTAACTCAGCCTTTTGGATATGAAAAGGATGTTTCCCATAAAGGGGTGTTGCTTTTATCCGCTTAAAGCGTCCAATATTCGTGATGTCTTCGGTGACCTGTAATGCGAGTTCACGGGTTGGCGTCAGAATTAAAGCTTGGGGCTTATTCTCATTCCAATCTACTAGCTCACAAATTGGAATACCATATGCTGCTGTTTTGCCGCTACCTGTTTGCGATTTGGCGACAAGATCCTTCTTCTCAAGCGCAACAGGAATGACTTCCGTCTGTATCTCTGTTGGCGTCTCATAGCCCAAGCTATTGAGCGCTCTTACAATTTCTTCACTTAATGCGTAATCTGTAAAATGCTTCTGACTCATCTTCAACCTCTTCTGCGCTGTATTTGAATACCATTACATATATAATGTCATCGTGTATCGAACTTATACTCATCTAGTATACTCTATATCCAGGTTTACTCTAATACATATCCATATTAACTGAATCCTTGGAACATTTACCGAATGGACGTAAGGAGGAAAGGAGTCTCCTCCTACGTACAAAGGGCACCCGATTGGGTGCCCTTTGTACTGCTGTATAGTGATTCCCATTCGTTAAAATTGAATTCACTCTGAATTACTTAAGAAGTGTAAGTGTCACATCTATCGTGTTATTAATAAATGATCGTTCTGGACGAGACTTTATCATTACGGTCAGTCCAATTAACGATACGACTAGCGCCTGTGATACAGCCTTCGCATTGAGCCCGATCTCAAGCTCACCTGATTGTATACCTCGTTCAATGGTTTCTTGAAATATAATCGATAGGTACATTTGATGTTCCCTTGTAAGAATTTCAAATTTCTCATCATGAGGTGCAAGTTCAACCATTGTATTGATACAAAAGCATCCTTTTCTAGGGTTTTCTGTATATTCCTCATCGACCACACCTTCAAAAAAAGCTCGAAATGCTTCTTTTACAGATGGTTTGCTTTGAAGCTTGGCTCGGATCAGAGAAGCACGGGACATCATGTATTTGCGCAGCGCAGCTTCGAACAATTCTTTTTTGCCTCCAAAAGTGGAGTATATACTAGGTCGTTGAATTTCCATTCTGGAAGTTAAATCACTCAGTGAGGTAGCTTCATATCCCTTCTCCCAAAATATTCGCATTGCTGAATCTAATACTTTATCTTCGTCAAATTTGCGGATTCGTCCCATAATCAATACCTCTCATTGTTCGTAATTTTATTCTTAACTCAATAACTCTGATTATAATTGTCTGGGGTCTTTATTTGCGTACCAATTAGTATGTTATTATCTTATAATTAGCCCGTTATATTGTCAAATGCAGATTGGTTTATCGCACCAAGGAGATATAAGTGTGAGGATAAATCAAAGTATTTTTACTATATTTATTGACAGTATTCTTTTTAATGAGTTATATTTACTGGGAAAATATATTACCGATCGGTATGATATTTTATAGGTATTTGATTGTCATACAAAGAAAGCTATTAGAATAGGAGAGATGGACCATGGAGATAGGTATTACTTCGTTTGTAGAAACAAAGCCTGACGTTCAGACAGGTGAAGTGATAAGTCACGCACAGAGATTGCGCGAAGTTGTCGAGGAAATTATCCTTGCTGATCAAGTGGGACTTGATGTGTTTGGGGTAGGTGAGCATCATCGGAAGGATTATTCGGCATCTTCACCAGCGATTGTGCTGTCAGCGGCTGCAGCGCAGACGAAACAGATTCGGCTGACCAGTGCAGTCACAGTGCTTTCTTCAGCTGATCCCGTTCGCGTTTTTCAGGATTTTGCTACGCTGGATGGTATTTCGAATGGACGTGCGGAGATTATGGCGGGCCGAGGTTCCTTTATTGAATCTTTTCCACTGTTTGGCTATGACTTGGAAGACTATGATGAGCTGTTTGAACAACATTTGGAATTGCTCCTTAAAATACGGGAGTCCGAAAAAGTAACCTGGAAAGGTGGACATCGGCCAGCAATTAACAATTTGGGTGTGTATCCACGGCCGGTTCAGAATCCTTTACCGATATGGGTTGGCAGCGGGGGCAGGCAGGATTCCGCTATCCGTGCAGGTCTGTTAGGACTGCCCTTGATGTTGGCGATCATTGGTGGAAATCCAATGAATTTTGCACCGCTTGTACAGCTTTATAAGAAGGCAGCAGCGCACGCTGGCCATGACGAATCGCAGCTTAAGGTTGGATCGCACTCGATAGGATTTGTCGGAGAGAATAATGAACGAGCTGCAGATACATATTTCCCTTCTACGATGGCAGGTATGAATAGATTAGGCAGGGAGCGGGGCTGGGCGCATTATGATCGTTCTAGCTACGATGCCGCGCGCAGCTTTGAAGGTGCGCTGTATGTTGGCGATCCTGAGACTGTTGCCCAGAAGATCATTCACCTTCGCAAACATGTAGGTGTTACACGCTTTATGCTGTATGTTCCGTTAAGTACAATGCCGCATGCCGAGGTGATGAGAGCCATTGAGCTGCTGGGAACAGAGGTAGCACCCCGAGTTCGGAAGGAAATAGCCCAGTGGGAAGCAGAGACGGAAAAAAGATTATAAAACCAAACATAGGAGTGATTCACATGGATTTTGAAAATCGTTTGTACCCAGAATTTAGGTCGGTAATTGCACAATTTCCTGGCTTTCAACTGGAAGAAAATTTAGAACTGAGTAGAAGCTATTTGTCGAGTCCTCCCATTGAGCAGTCGGAGCACGTACGCACGACAAGCCGGATGATTCCGAGCGTAGCAGGCGAGATATTAGTCAAAATCTACGAACCTGACCAGCGAACTGACGTTAGGCTTCCGGCCATGCTGTGGATTCACGGGGGAGGCTATGTGATGGGGCATCCTGATATGGACGATGCTTTGTGCGAACGCTTCGTGCAGGCGGCCAAATGTGTCGTCGTATCGGTCGATTACCGACTTGCTCCCGTGCATCCCTACCCAGCTGCCATCGATGACTGTTATGCCGCTTTGACGTGGATGACCGACGAAGCTGAACTGCTGGGCATCGACTTAGATCGGATCGCAATTGCCGGAGCAAGTGGGGGCGGCGGTCTGACCGCAGCACTTGCTTTAATGGCACGTGACAAAGGCGGGCCAGCCCTCATTTTCCAAATGCCGCTGTATCCGATGATCGATGACCGTAATATTACGGCGTCAAGTCATGAAATTACGGCCGATAACGCAACTTGGAACCGGACGAACAATTTGGCGGCCTGGAACATGTACTTGGGCGATCGTACTGAAGACACCGAGGTGTCCCCATACGCTGTGCCGTCGAGGGCGGAAAACTTAGCTGGGCTGCCGCCGACCTATACGTGCATTGGCCAGCTCGATCTGTTTCGAGATGAGACGATTGAATATGTGACACGCCTTGCCCAAGCTGGGGTAGACGTTGAATTCCATCTGTATCCCGGCACATTCCACAACTTTGAAGGGATGGTTCCGCAAGCAGAAGTAAGCCAGCGTGCTAGCCAAAGTTATGTGGACGCGATTGCAAGAGCGCTTAATCCTTAAACTATTAAATGGGTAGTCTCCAAAGTGATATGCTTCCAAAAAAGTAGACAGGTTAAATAATAAAACTTGCTACTGTAAAAGGGGAGTATATCACTTTTTGCAGTAATCTTTTTTGTCGTTTCAGAGTTGTTTGGGATTCGTGTTGTGACTGTCCTGCAATGATGTAAGATTTTTCGGGTTAAATCTATACTTTCACATGTAGCAGAAAACAACTATTCATTCTTATAATTGGAAATGTAAGCGCTTAAATTTAAGGGATGAGTATTATCAAACTATATGTGTGAGGAGGAGATTTTATGTTGAGAATTAAAGTGGGTAAGTTGGTGAGTAGCTTGGCTCTGGCGGGTGTGTTGTTATCTTCTGTTCTGGTAAACCAGGCTGATGCTGGACTGGCAAATGGAAGCAAATTTTTGGGGAATGTCATTGCGGGCAGTGTCCCTCCTAGTTACGGGACATACTGGAATCAAGTGACGCCGGAGAACTCGACTAAGTGGGAATCGGTTGAAGGCAATCGTAACAACATGAACTGGTCACAGGCGGATACTGCCTACAATTATGCCCGTAGCAATGGCTTCCCGTTCAAGTTCCATACGTTGGTATGGGGTGCTCAGGAGCCAGGATGGGTTAGGGGGCTGTCGGTTGCTGATCAGAAAGCGGAAGTGACTCAGTGGATTAAAGCAGCAGGTCAACGCTATCCGAATGCGGAGTTTGTAGATGTGGTGAATGAGCCGCTGCATCAGAAGCCGTCCTATCGCAATGCCATTGGTGGTGACGGGTCGACCGGATGGGATTGGGTCATATGGTCGTTCCAACAGGCCAGACAAGCTTTTCCCAATGCCAAGCTGCTTATAAATGAATATGGAATTATCAACGACCCTTCATTAACCGACCAATATGTCAATATTATTAATCAGCTCAAGAGTAGAGGTCTGATTGACGGAATTGGCATTCAATGCCACCAGTTCAGTATGGACACCGTCTCAGTCAACACAATGAATACTGTACTAAATAAGCTGTCGGCGACCGGGTTGCCGATCTATGTGTCGGAACTAGATATAACTGGAGATGACAACACCCAACTTGCCAGATACAAAGAGAAGTTTCCGGTACTCTGGCAACATCCTTCAGTGAAGGGAGTTACGCTCTGGGGGTATATCCAGGGACAAACCTGGAAGGCGAACACACATCTGCTGAACTCGAACGGCTCGGAACGTCCCGCACTCCAATGGCTGAGACAATATGTGCAGAGTTAAGCTATAGGTGGCACTTAAAACCCAACAGATGAGAACTTTTACTAAATGTATGGGCTGAGCAGATGTTTATTTGAAGAAGTCTTGGCTGAAATGCTATACGCCAAAGGCTTCTTTTTATTTAGCTTAAACGTAACGTATCAAAACCTAATCCAACTCAATTAGGCTTACATACCCGATCCAATAATTTCAAACTCACTTGAAATAAAACCGTCTGGACGGTATAATAAAGTGGGCGGTGATCAAAATGAATACAACTAAAAAAACATTAAAAAGAGAATTAATTCTTAAAGCGGCCTCCATAATTGTGCACGAAGAAGGAGTAGAGAAGTTAACGTTAGAAGCGGTGGCTAAGAAAGCGGGAATAAGTAAAGGAGGATTGCTTTACCATTTTCCGAATAAGGATGAATTGATTTTGGGAATGGTTGAGCAACTATCGACCAGCTTTGTCTCCGAATTTAATGAGAGAGCAGAAAACGATATGCATTCCAAAGGAAGATGGACTCGCGCGTATATGAATACATCATTTTCTGGCGATCGGAATGCAAGTGACCTGTATACCGCTCTCTCAGCAGCACAGTTTACGAACCCTCAAATGCTAAAGTTACTTCAGGACGAGTATGAGAATATCCAAAATAAAATTGAAAACGACGAATTAGATCCCGTTCGTTCCACGATAGTCCGATTAGCTATAGACGGCTTGTGGTTTACCGAAATGTTTGGGCTTGCTCCTCCTAATAAGGAAATGAGGCAAAAAATGATGGAAGAGTTAAAAACATATATAAAGGAGAATGAATAATGGCTTATCTTTTCTTGGCAATCTCTATTGTTGGTGAGCTTATTGGAACTTCAATGCTTAAGGCTTCAGAAGGTTTTACCAGATTGTATCCGACTCTATTCACAATTGTTGCGTTTGTGATCTCTTTCTTCTTTATCTCCTTATCCCTTAAGACGCTCCCTTTAAATATGACTTATGCCATCTGGTCAGGTGTAGGGGCTGTTGCTACAACGCTTATATCAGTATTGATTTGGAAAGAAAAAATCAATACAGGAAGCATCGCAGGTATTGCTTTAATTGTTATTGGCGTAGTAGTACTGAACCTATTTGGTGCAGGACATGGTGAGGCAAAAGGTACAACAGAAGCAACTAGTTCAATCGTTCAAAAATGAGATAAAGATTTTCGGACCGAGGATACAAGCACGCTTGAAGGCATAAGGGCATTCGTCGAGAAAGTTCTTGTGCCGCACGGCGTGAGGGTATGAATTTTAGTCATGTAAATTTTTTTGATTGAATTACAGATATAATAAGTCTATAATATCTATTGTAGAATGCTTCATATCCACATACGTAAGGAGGGAGTTCTATAATTAAAGAGTTCTATAATTAAAGAGTTCTATGATTAAGGAGTTCAACAAGGACCCTCAGGTTAAATTTTTATGACATGATTTTTTATCATTGTAGATATTAGTAGACTTTAAAATCTATTTAGTAGAAGGGAAGTATAATTAATGACCCAGTCTTTATTTGATCCCGAAGTATGGAAGGCTGCTTGGATTAACGATCCGGAAGCCGGTGTAAATCGAATGCTTAGAGCGGGAACGGTACCGGCTCATTCATTTGATGATATGACGAGGGCAAGAAGCTTCCACGAGCAGGCATTTAATGAAGAGGGAATAAAGAGAACAACCAGAATTATGGGATGGCTAAGGACACAGGGAGTTACCTTTGAAAATTCCTCTATCTTGGACATTGGTGCTGCCTCCGGTGTCTTCAGTATTCCTTTTGCAGAGGAAGGGGCAAATGTTACCGCCGTTGAGCCTTCAGGACCGTTGACAGCCTTAATGGAAGAGAGTATTAAGCCATCGATAAAGGGAAACGTTAAAATCGTGCGGGAACAATTTGAGGAGTTATCTATTGAAACGAATGGATGGAAAAACAAATTCGATCTGGTGTTTGCATCTATGTGTCCAGCCATTTTCGGTTGGGAAATGGTAGAGAAGGCGCTCGCCTGTGCCAGCCAGTTTTGTTACATCAGTACGAGTGCCGGGCCTAAGGAGCATAGTCTGATTCAGGAACTGCGCCCTGTAGTCGGAATAAAAGAGGACCTAGTACAAACGTCAGATATGGCATATATCATCCAACTATTAAATATATATGGCTACTCTTTTCAAACCCTGATTACTCGTGAAACCCAAACGGTAATGATGTCGGTGGACGAGGCGGTAAAACATACACTAGGCTGGTTCTCATTCTTCGGGATGCCAACAGATGAACAGTCGCTACAGAAAGCAGAAGCCTATTTAAGAAAGACTTACGCAGGGAAGAGAATCCCTGTTCAGCAAGGAGGACGCTTTGGGAAAGTTCTGGTCCGAATAAAGGATCAGCATATGTATTAATCGTTTGGATAAGTAATATTATAAGTCCAGTTTCCGGAGAGGAAACATGGACTTTTTTATGTGCAAATGCACAATCAATTTCGTCTGTTCTTCAATATTTTTAACGTGCGGCAATCGATATAATGAAAGCGTAATCAAAAATTGCCCGGGGGGTTAGACAGATGGAAGGATTGACGATCAGTTGGATAGGAGCTCTGGCAGGGCTGGCTATTGCAATTATTTTGATATTAAGAAAGCTGAATCCGGTTTACGCTTTGTTTTTGGGAGCTATTGTAGGCGCTTTATTGGGCGGAGCCAATCTGGAGCAGACGATCAGCGTGTTAATAAGCGGTACGCAAAGTGTGATGGGGACGGTCATTCGTGTGCTTGCCGCAGGTGTATTGGCAGGCGTAATGATGGAATCCGGGGCGGCGGAGACGATTGCGCAGGCTATTGTAAAGAAGTTCGGCGGCAGTAAAGCTATACTCGCATTAGCCTTGGCGACGATGATTATTACGGCGGTAGGTGTATTTATTCCCGTTGCCGTGTTGATCGTGGCACCTATTGCATTGTCGGTCGGTAACAAAATGGGGATTTCCAAGCTGGCGCTCCTGTTGGCTTTGTCTGGAGGCGGAAAAGCGGGGAACATCATCTCTCCCAATCCTAATACGATTGCAGCGGCGCGCGGATTTAATCTGGATTTAAGCCACGTGATGTTGGCGGGTGTGGTTCCTGCGATATGTGGTTTAATCATGACTGTCCTGGTGGCGTCTATGTTGAAAACCAAAGGTGTGAAGGTGTCCGATCAGGATATCATGGACAGTGATGTCGATACATCGAAATACCCGGCGTTGGGACGGGCGATTGTAGCCCCGCTGGTAGCTGTTATTTTGCTGATGATTAACCCGATTGGTTCCATCTCCGGTATTGAAGCACTTTCAAATTTCAAGGTGGATGCGATGTACATTTTGCCGATCGCCGGGATCGTGGGTATGCTGGCCATGGGACAAGGGCGCAATATCTTGAAGTATTCGGCCTCCGGTTTGAATAAAATGACGGCGACCGTGCTAATTTTGATCGGTGCAGGCGGGATTGCGGGGCTGATCTCTGCCTCCAACTTGTCTGCTCAGGTGGTTGGCCTGATTGAAGCTTCGGGAGTTTCCGGTACATTTTTGGCACCGCTTGCAGGTATTCTGATGGCAGCTGCCACGGCGTCCACCTCGACGGGAGTTATTCTGGCGACAGGCTCGTTTGGGGAAGCCATTCTGAACATGGGAACGGCCCCGCTCGCTGCAGCTGTGATGGTGCATACAGGAGCTACAGTCATTGATTCCTTGCCGCAGGGCAACTATTTTCACGTCACGGCAGACAGCATGAAGATGAGCATTAAACAACGGATGGGCTTGATCCCTTACGAAGCTATTGTGGGTGGAACGATGGCAATTGTAGCGACACTCATGTATGGATTTTTACTTTAATAATTACGATGGGGTGAGAAGATGAGAGAGAAAACATTTGTACTGGCACCAGATTCTTTTAAAGAAAGCATGACGGCTAAAGAAGTGTGTATTGCGATGGAGAAGGGACTGCGCAAGGTCTATCCGGCAGCGAATTATGTCCACGTACCGATGGCGGACGGCGGTGAAGGAACGGTGCAGTCACTGGTGGATGCGACAGGGGGACAGATTCGTTATATCGAGGTGACAGGACCGCTTGGAGAACCTGTAACTGCTGCATACGGCCTGCTGGGAGACGGCACTACGGCGGCAATCGAGATGGCGTCCGCTAGTGGAATCCATCTGGTGAACAAGGATAACAAAAACCCGCTAAAGACAACAACCTACGGCACAGGGGAGTTAATCCGTGAATGTCTGAACCAGGGAATTCGAAAAATTATTATCGGCATTGGTGGAAGCGCGACGAATGATGGTGGTACAGGAATGGCGGAAGCGCTGGGCGCCAGATTTCTGGATGCAACAGGCAATACTCTTCCGCGCGGCGGCGGTAGTCTGGGCGAGCTGACCAGTGTTGATATTTCATCACTGGATGATCGCTTGCAGCAGGTACAACTGATTGTAGCCTGTGATGTGACAAATCCGCTGTGCGGAGAGCATGGGGCATCTCAAGTATTCGGGCCACAAAAAGGGGCAACTCCGGAGATGGTGCAGCAATTGGATGCCAATCTTGCTCATTACGCCGATGTGGTGAAGCAGCAGCTGGGCAAGGATGTGCGCGATCTCCCAGGCGCAGGTGCAGCAGGTGGATTGGGTGCGGGCTTATTGATTTTCACTCAGGCGGCGCTGCAAAAAGGCATTGAAATTGTGATTGAATACACCGGTTTAAAACAAAAGCTCGCCACTGCCGATATCGTTTTGACGGGGGAAGGCGGTATTGATTTTCAGACCAAATTCGGTAAAACCCCGTATGGAGTAGCTCAGGCGGCAAAACAGTCTGGCAAAAAGGTCATTGCGGTCGCAGGTTATATCGGGGAAGGGATCGATACGTTGTACAAGGAAGGAATAGATGCGGTGTTCGGCATCGTACCGGGAGCCTCGGAGCTCGGTAAGCTGCTGCTCGAAGGGCCGCAAAACGTAGAGCGTACGTGCGAGAATATCGCAAGAGTACTTCAATTCAGCGAGAAATGAACAGATTGAGAAGCGGGCTATAAATATAAAACGGCATAATACAAATACGATATAATACGAGCGCTCGCCTGTAATCCCGAACTTAGCCAAAGCCGGATTGACTGAGAAACTTGGGAGTGACGGCGAGCGAAAATATGGTATTACTGGCGCATGCTCTGGCGTGACACAGCAGTTCATTGATACAGTGCCAATAAGCCGTGCGTAAGCTCAAAAAGCTGAAGGAGATTCCGGGGATCTTTACCGGTTAAGGTATGGATGCGCTTCAGGCGGTATTGCAGCGTATTTCGGTGAATATTTAATTCATCTGCGGTAAAGGAGACACTACCGTTATGGTTAATAAAGCTTCGCAGCGTATCCAGCAAATCCACGGTATCTTCCAGCTTGCTTACCAGATAGATCGTGTTCGTCAGGTTCGTTTGACTCAATCTGACCAGAAATTCGACTTCCGCAAAAGAAATTTTTTGCACAGGCGGGCGCAAAGCCAGTAAAACATTCATAGCTGACTTGGCTTGCATATAGACATCCGCGATGTTGTGCTCTTGTCTGCTGACCGTAATCAGCACATCGGGATGGCTGCGCACAAGTGGCTCTAGCAGTTTGTCTGTCGGCTCCTGATTTTGTATTAGAATGAGATAGCAGTCTTCCTCCATACGAAAGGATGGATGCTGCATGAATATATTGGACAACTCGGCTAAATGAGCTGGATCAGCAGGCAGGTACTTTACATATACAGCCGAAGTTTTTAGAAGCAAATCAATGTGATATTGAGCTGCTTCTTTTTTTATTTTTTGCGTGTAGGCTCCCTGATGATTTAACAACATTTCCAGCACAGATTTTTTGCGGTTGGCTTCGTGGGCCAGATGCTCCAATGAGATGCGCTGTTCAATCAGGAGAGACACCGTCGTTTTAACAATATTGCAAAAAGGACGCACTTCATCAGGATTGCCTGAAATACCAATGACACCAACTAACTCATGATGAATGACAATCGGTTCATTGGTTCCCTTTTTCTCATAGTGGCCGTCCTGCCACACTTCAACCATTTTCCCAGTTTCGAGCGCCTGAACAGCGCCTTGGTGAATGGTTCCGATTCGTTCACTCTCGCCGCTGCCAATGATGATGCCTCGTTCATTCATAATATTGATATTGTATGGAATATCCTTCATCATTTTGTCTACGATGTCTTGGGCTTGTTTTACGGAGAGCTGAAACAAATCAGGATTCCTCCTTTATCTATAGTAATGTACCACCTTTATGAAAGGGTTTCCAATTTATTGTGCATCTGAACAATATGATAAGGCAGGACGCTGAACATGTCAGTCAATTTTATCATAGATGTGAAATTGCAGCGTATTATGATAATCCATTAGATGATGTTATATATTTTAGTATTAAGTTGTAATTTAAGGAGGAGAGTATAGTTATACGTAAAAAACAGGGCTCTAAGGAGCACCTGCTTTTTGTGTCTCTTCCTTTTTATTGCCAGCCACGCTGTCTAATGACGAACCTCGCGGAAGCTATAGGTAATGTCGTGTAGTTCTTTCTTTAAACGGCCGTCTTTAGACGCTGGTGCATATCCAAGCACCTGGTAGTACTTCTTTTCGGTCTCAATAATCGTTACATGGGTGACATATTTGTCCACATCTTTTTTACCTTTAATCACAAACTCAAGGGCAGGATATCCTTGAATGGTTGTGTTAGAGACAGGTCCTACACTGGACAGGTTCCACTCTTTGATTAAGTTATTTTCAGCTTTCTTACCATACTGTTGAAGAGTTATATTGCCCAATTGCTTTTTCGAGTGGGATAGTACCACGACGGACTTTTGGATGTACGGATTGAATATCGCAATCTCTGCTTTTCCTTCACGATCCGGGTCTGTTGACCAGTCCAATGGGGCCGTGATTTGAAATCGTCCATCTTTACTTATATAGCTTTGCTCTTTCTTGTTCACCGGAGCTTCAGGAGGCACGTAATTGTTTGCCAGTATAAAAATAGCATTTACAAACGAGGCCCCCAAGATCACCATTGCAGTAAAAAATATAAACAGCGAACGTTGCATTGTCTTTTTGCTAATCGGCTCTAAATCCCGTACCTTTACAACATATGTACCTGCAGCTAAATCACCAATTCGTTGTCTTGATGCAGTTACTAACACACTGATACCAGCAGGTATCCCACCCATTAGCAACGGATTGGTGTCTATTAGCCTGAGCAGCGTACGAATGAGTGATTTAAGAAAACCAGGAGGCTTTCCTTCCCCGTTAACTACCTTAATACGAAAAACGAACTTACCCAGCGTATAGCCTGTATAACCTTCCAAAAGCAAATAATAGCTGAAGAAAGCAATAAGCAGAATACAACGGGCTGCAATCGCTAAAGGCAAAAACCATCTATCCGTTATTTGAATGACAGAAATAAAAAAACAAATATATCCGATTACAAAAAATATGCAATCAAAAACCGTTGCTCCCCACCGTCTAAACAGAGTAGAATTCCCGTACGTTTTTGATATTTCGGCCATTCTATTGGTGTCTGCCCCATAATTTTGACCATGCCGAATGTACATCTGTCTTGCAGTTTCCTGCGGATTGTGTGATATGTGCTGTTCGTCCAAAAAATACACCTCTTCTTAATAATTAAAAACATACTCCTTATATTAACGGTCATTTTATAATCCATGTTTAGGAAAACATTCTATAAACAAAGAAATTATTATAAATATCCCTTCCTCTCACTTAGTCTATAATTGGAAGAAGAAAGTAACGATAGACTCGGGAGGCATAGGTATGCAAGAAAATCTGGCAAAAGTGAATAAGACGGCAAGAGGTGAGAATGTGAAAGGTGAGTTTCCGGTTATAACGACCGAACGTCTCGTATTACGAAAAATGGTAGCGACGGACAGCAAGGACATGTTGGAATACTTTTCAGATGAGCAGGTTATGAAGTTTTATGGACTGAGCCCGTTTGAGTCTGAACAGGATGCACTGGATGAGATCAGTTGGTATGATCAAATTTTTGAGACAGATCAGGGAACCCGCTGGGCTCTTCAAACCAATGAAGGTAAAATCATCGGTTCTTGCGGATTTCATAACTGGGATCAACGTCATCACCGGGCAGAAATAGGCTATGAATTATCCAGAGCCTATTGGGGCCAAGGGTTAATGTCGGAGGTACTTGCAGCTGTAATCGATTATGGGTTTAATGCCCTCTCATTGAACCGCATTCAGGCGCTAGTAGAGCCAGAGAATGCACAATCCTTGCGTTTGCTTGAAAAAGCGGGCTTTCGGCAAGAAGGGCTCCTCTCCCAATATGAATTTACGTCCGGGAAATATGATGATCTTTACATGTGCGCCTTAGTCAAATCAGAGTATATCAATCGTTCTCAGAAATGATAGATGTAGGTGGATCAAGCGGGGGAGCATGGATAGGAAGAAGGTTGATCATTGTACAACATGATCAACCTTCAGCGGCATACACATTTCATATTGCTCAATGGGGTCTTTCGAGAGACCTATTTTTTGGATAAAGGATTCAAGAGAGTCATTGTCGGACAGACAAATGTACACCTTCTCAATCTTTTGGATCTCTGCTGCTCTATGAAGGAGGGCGCGTCCTAATCCTTGGTTGCGATGCTTAGGATCGACCCAAAGAAAGTTGATTTTACCCTGAGCACTCATGCTCACCATGCCGAGACACGTTTGATTCACTTCGTAGATGCCGAGAAAAGCTTCCTGTGTACTGGTGGCGTAATAAGGTGTGTCACTTTGCCAATGGATGTGGCAGTTGGTGAGGGTCTTACGAAAAGCTGCGACGTCATCAAATGTAACTTCCTTAAGAATATACGAAGATGAGAGGGTAGCGGGTGGTGCGGAGGGCAGAGTGCCGTTGTAGTATTTCAGCGTATAGCGTGGCTGATAGCCTTGCTTTTCATATAATTTGACGGCCCGATGATTATCCTTGATGACTTCGAGCCATAGCTGCTGGCAGCCTGCGGAGATGGCTGTTTGTTTGTGTAATTCCAGCAACTTGTTGCTAATCCCCTGACCACGGTAAGCCGGAGCGACGCATAGTGTACCGCAACGCATAGTCTTGTACCCGTCGAACTGCCGGACACCGCCGAGAATTAAGCCGATCGGTTGATTCTCATCCATGGCAAGGAAAGAGTGATTCCGTGTATTACCCTCAGGACCAAAAAAACGTGCTGCGAAATCGTCCTGAACCGCGGTCAGCCGAATGGAATAATCCGAGAACCCAAGCGAAAATGCTTGAAAAATGTGTTCCATGCTGACATCATTGCATCTCATATAGGTGATCACTGTTATTCCTCCTGAAAATCCAGTATATTTGGATTGTCTTATTATACACACCTTATGTTGTTGTAAGGTTACAATTAGTATCGCCTAGCTATACTTAAAGTCAACACAAAACCAGCAAAAATATAGCTTGAAATGCCCTGGACATTCTTTATTTTGGAAGATGGGAGAATGGAATGAATAAAAGGCAAATGGAAATTTTACGCATGTTGTTAACTGAACCGGACCGGTTGTGGTTAGCGCAGGATCTGGCGGATCTGACCGACTGCTCTGAAAAGACGATCCGCAACGATCTGAAAGTAATTGAAGATTATATCGTTAAACATTCTGATGCCAATCTGGTGAGAAGGCCGGGACGCGGCATTTATCTGGAGATGGGTAAAGCGGATCAGAATGAATTGTTCCATCGACTGTATGCGGATGAGAGTACAGCCCAACACGAGTCCGATGAGGAAAGGGTGCTGCATCTCGCCTATCGGCTCTTGATGAATGCCAAGCCTGTGACCATCCAGGATCTAGCTTCACAGTATTATGTGAACAAGACGGTGATCCGTAGAGATATGGAAAAGATTGATGGCTGGCTGCACAGTTTTGACCTGGCCTTGATTACCAAGCAGCGCGTAGGCTTGACCATTCAAGGCTCTGAGAAAAATAAGCGAATCGCATTGGCGCGGATGAACCAGCTGGTTGACAGTCCTGAGTTAACGGGACAGATGATGCGCAAACAGTTTGAATCGCACGAGATTACAACCATAAATTATGAATTAAAAGCATTTCAAAAACGCCATGAGCTCAGCTTTACTGACGAAGCTTTCGAAGCTCTAATGCTGCATATCCTTTTAATGGTCAAACGAACCAAGATGGGACAACCCATTTCTCTCTCCAAGCAGGACATTGCCTTTTTGCAGGAGAGACGCGAATTTACATGGGCTACATCTTTTTTGCAGCAGTTGCAAAAGTTGTTTGCCGTGCCTTTTTCCAAGGAAGAGACGGCGTATTTAACTCTGCATCTGCTTAGTGGGAAGTTCCGTTACCAGCAGGAGGAAAGAAGGGGAAAACAAGGCGAGCTGGCAGATAGTCACCCGCTTTTGCCTGAGTTGATTGAGCAGTTAGTCCGGCGGATGTCCGAGCTGAATATGATTGCCTTTTCCAAGGACAAGATGTTGCTGAAAGGCTTGAATGTCCATTTATATACGACCCTGAACCGTCTTCAATATGGGTTGACCGTGTCCAATCCTATGCTGGCCGAGATCAAGAAGATGTACCCCTACATGTTCGACCGGGTTATTATTACGCTGGAAGAGGTGGGGAAATGGATCCGGCTATCCTTCCCCGAGGAGGAAGCGGCGTATTTAACGCTGCATTTTCAGGCTTCTGTGGAGCGATTGCACCAGAGAGAGAGTCATCCCCAAAGAGCCATCATCGTGTGTCACATGGGCATCGGTATGTCCCAACTGCTGCGCACCAAGGTGGAACGTAAATTTCCGGCTGTACATGTGGAGACAACCCTTTCCAAAGCAGAAGTCGAGGATTATCTGGCAGCCCAGGAGGTGGATCTCGTCATTACCACTGTAGATCTCCCAGAGATGAACGTTCCGCACATTCTCGTCTCTCCCTTACTGGATGCCAAGGACGAGCGTCGGCTGGAGCAAGTGATTCGACGACTGGATGAGCCGGAACATAGGGCGGCAGAAGAATCTGTATTTTTTAAATATACAACACCTTTTTTGGTCTTTCCCCAGCAGGAAGTGCAGCATCCGGAACAATTGATCTCCAAGCTGGCGCAAATACTGGAGGACAAAGGATATGTGGAGCCCGGTTATGTGGATAGCGTACTGGCGCGAGAAAAAATGTCGGCTACGACGATTGGGGGAGGCATAGCCATCCCGCATGGCGGTTCTGAATGGATAAGGCAGTCCTCCATTGTAATCGCTACCTTGAAGCAGCCGCTTACCTGGGGAACCGAGAAAGTAGAGCTTGTGTTCCTGCTTGCGGTTAAACAGGATGGGCGGGAAGAGATGCGTCAGTTATTCAAGGAATTGTCCCTGATCAGTGAGCAACCTGCTTTGGTTCATGCCTTATCTAAGGAGACCGATGCAATGAGACTATTAGGGAAAATGAAGGGATAAACTAAAATCAAAAGCTGTGTTCTGGAGCAGGACTTATAGATAAGTCCTGTTTTTTGTCGGTATAATTCCGTTTTTCTGAAAGTTCCGGTAAAAAGTTCGTCCGATAACAGCAAGATAGGCGTTTATACTATCAATGTAAGCGGAAACACCAGAGAGAAGGGGAATGACTATGAAGATATTGGCGATTACCTCATGTCCTAACGGAATTGCACATACGTATATGGCAGCTGAGAATCTGCAAAAGGCAGCAGCGAAGCTGGGCATCGAGATGAAGGTCGAGACACAAGGCTCCATTGGAGTCGAAAATCAACTGACCGAGCAGGAGATCCGTGAGGCAGATGGCATTATTATTGCAGCGGATAAGACGGTAGTTAAAGACCGCTTCGTCGGTAAGAAACTGCTGGTCGTTGGCGTACAGGATGGTATTCGCCGTCCGGAAGAATTGATCCAGCGGGTGATGAAAGGCAATGTACCTGTGTACCAAGCAGAGTCACGTTCTGCCGAAGCTAGCTCACAGGAGAACAAACCGAAACAAAATCCCATCTACCGCCATCTGATGAACGGTGTATCCTATATGGTACCCTTCATCGTCATTGGGGGATTGCTCATTGCCATTGCGTTGACGATTGGCGGTGAGAAGACACCAGGCGGTCTGGTTATACCGGACGGTTCATTCTGGAAGACGGTTCAGGATATCGGCTCGGCTTCGTTTACCTTTATGATACCGATCCTCGCCGGATTTATCGCGATGAGCATTGCGGATAGACCGGGGCTTGCACCGGGTATGATTGGCGGATTCATTGCTGCGAACGGCAGCTTTTATGGAAGTGAGGCGGGGGCTGGATTTATCGGCGGGATTATCGCTGGTTTCCTGGCGGGTTATGTTGCACTTGGGATTCGAAAAATTAAAGTTGGCCGAGCATTACAGCCGATCATGCCTATTATAATTATCCCTGTATTGGCATCGTTAATTGTAGGATTAATCTTTGTCTTTGTGATTGGTGCTCCAGTCGCACAATTGTTTGAAGCTTTAACAGGTTGGCTTGCAGGTATGCAAGGTACAAGTTCAATTCTACTGGCATTGATTCTAGGTGCGATGATCTCCTTTGATATGGGCGGCCCTGTGAACAAAGTCGCTTTCTTATTCGGTTCGGCTATGATCGGCGAAGGGAATTATGAAATTATGGGCCCAATCGCCGTTGCGATTTGTATCCCGCCAATTGGGATGGGACTTGCAGCGATGATCAACAAACGTAAATTTGCACCTGAAGAACGCGAGGCTGGGAAGGCAACATTCACGATGGGGTTGTTCGGTATTACCGAAGGTGCAATTCCATTCGCGGCGCAAGATCCACTACGTGTTATTCCCAGTATCATGGTAGGGTCCATGGTCGGCTCTGTCATCGCCATGTTGGGAAATGTAGGTGATAAGGTAGCTCACGGTGGACCGATTGTAGCTGTACTTGGTGCAGTGGACCATGTGCTTATGTTCTTCATTGCCGTTATTGTGGGCGTAGCTGTATCGGTTGTCCTGATAAGCTTGCTGAAAAAAGATATTGCAGCAACTGTAACTCCGGATGTTGCTGGGGAAGCGATGCCTGGACATTCTACCACAGGAGCTGGACAATCTGCGATTACTACAACGGCCGCTGCGGAGTCATCTGCATCAACAACTGTCACAAATAACGGGCCAGTCGTGTCTTCGCAAGCCATTCACATTGAGAAACTGACGGATATTGTAACGATGGATCTGATTAATTTGGATCTGGAAGGAACGACACGAGATGCTGTGGTTGATGAAATGATCGGAGCACTTGAGAGAACTGGAGCCGTAAGCTCTGCCAGTGATTTCAAACAGGCGATATTAGCCAGAGAGGAAGAAGGCTCCACAGGCATTGGAATGAATATTGCCATTCCTCACGGCAAATCGAAAGCTGTCCTGAAGCCAAGCGTGGTCTTCGGCATCAAGCAGGATGGTGTTGACTGGAATAGTGCAGACGGAAGTGAAGCAAAACTGATCTTCATGATTGCCGTACCGCGCAACAGCAAGGAAAATGCGCATCTGAAAGTGCTGCAAATGTTATCACGTAAGCTGATGGACGATCATTTCCGAGAGGCGCTTCTAGTAGCTGCAACGAAGGAAGAAGCATACCAATTGCTGGATCAGGTGCATTAATTCAATGTGCTAAGAACTTGAATCAAAGAAGAGAGGCTCCCGAAGTTACAGCCGGGAGCCTCTTTTTTGAGAAGGTCTTTGCGTGCGTCAGCGGCGTTCACCGCGTGACATGAGCATGATGCCCAGAAACACAAAGCCTGCACCAGCTAGATGAGCAAATGAGAAGGATTCACGGAGGATGATATAGGACAGCGGTAGTGTGCTGACGGGAATACAACCCGTGTATACAGCTGCTGTACTAGCCGGTACTCTTGATACACCCCGAAACCATAATACGTAGCCTAATGCGGTGACAAAGATACCATAATATAAGACTAGCCCAATCTCCCCTACACCAACGTGGTTAAAGTTGAACTGTTGGGCCTCCACAAAGGAACAAGCCAGGAACATGAAGAATGAAAAGAGTGTTATATACATGGTTCCGAGCAGGGAAGAGACTTGGCTGGATAGCTTCTTGCGTAACACTGTCAGTGCCGCTTCTCCGAACACAGCAGACAGAACAAGCAGCAGGCCAATGAACGAGGTTGCGCTAGGAGCATTGAACCAGAGCGCCGATATGTGAGGTACTTGCAGTGCCAAAACACCGAGCAGCGAACAGGCAATCCCTAGTCCGGAACGGAGCGCAATCTTTTCTCTCAGCAGCACATACGAAAGAAGTGCAACGATAGCTGGGGTTAAGCTAGTTAAAATTCCGCTTTCGGAAGCAGAGGCGTAGGTCAGCCCGTACAGCATTAGGACACGGAAGAGAAACATGCCGACCAGTGCTTGAATGAACAGGATTAAGGCATCCCGTTTGCTGATCCTTAGTGAATACTTCTTGATGAATACAATGGGTACCAAGAACAGAAGGGCAACAGCCAGACTGGCAGATTGCGATAAAAAAACAGGTAGCTGCATCACGACCAGTTTACCGACTACCACAGAACTGCCGACAATGGAGGTTGCGATCACTAATTCCATGTAAGTCGAAAAGGTTGGTTTGTTCATTTCATCTCACCTCTTGTACAGATATTGATATATACTGTAGCAATAGAAACTGGGCACTTGTAGATCCAGATGAAGAGGTTTTTGACAGTACCGCTTGGGGGGCAGCTATGTGGTTATCTATCGATAAGAATGTGACAGTTCCGATGCTGCGTCAGGTATATCAAGCAATACGGGACCGTATTTTAGCTGGAGAACTGAATGCAGGGTATAAACTTCCTTCGACTCGGGTGCTGGCCTTACAGTTGAACGTTTCTCGGAATGTTATCCTCGAAGCTTATGAAATGCTGCTAGCCGAAGGCTTAGCCATTGCGCGCTCGGGTTCAGGTACCTATGTAGCCGAAGGGGCCGTCCTTCCAGGTTATGTATCCACACCGCCTATCGAGGCGTCTGCGTCTGCAGTGGAATCTGCATATTCAAATGAGATGTCGGTAATTTCTTTCCGAACAGGCCTTCCTGCATTGGAATTATTTCCGCGCAAATCATGGGCTGACTTGCTTCAGTGCGTATGCAAAGAGGCTCCTGATCTGGCACTAGGTTATGGCGATCCTGCTGGAGAGCCTGAGTTACGCAGGGAGCTGGCCGACTATTTGGTTCACACCAGAGGAGTGAAAGCCAGCCCGGAACATATTGTAATCACTAGCGGAGCAGTACAAGCGATTCAGCTTGTCACCCGTCTGTTACTGTCAGCTGGAGACGAAGCCCTGGTAGAGGAACCGACAAATGAAGATTTAAAAAGCATTCTGGCGGCCACAGGAGCCACATTGCGGAGCATGCCTGTTGATGATTCGGGAGTTATAACAGCCGATCTGCCGCAAAAGAGACACCCCAAACTGGCATATCTGACACCCTCGCACCAGTTCCCGCTGGGAGGTATCTTGCCGATCCAAAGGCGGATCGAGCTTATTCAGTATGCAGCCCGGACAGGATGTCTTCTGCTCGAAGATGATTATGACAGTGAGTTCCGGTATGACGGGGCGCCTGTCCACTCCTTGCAGAGTCTGGACCCAGAACGGGTGCTATATGTCGGGACGTTTAGCAAAATATTGTTCCCCGCGCTGCGGATCGGCTATATTGTTCTTCCCCCGTCACGAGTCGCTGATTTTATCCGTTTAAAGCAACTGGCGGATTACCAGACAGCGAGCCTGGAACAAATTGTGTTGAGTCGGTATATCAGGAAGCGACTCCTTCATAAGCATGTACATAAGATGAAAAAAGTGTACGCCAAGCGTCGTCAGGTCCTGCTTGATAGCCTGGAACAGCATTTTACAGGGCAATACCGGGTATGTGGCCGATCGGCTGGTTTACATTTGGTAGCAGAGTTTCAGTTCCCACTCCGAGAGAATCTGCTAGAACATCTCCGTAGCAAAAATGTATTTGCGGCACAGCTCGAAGGAAACCGACTGCTAATGGGCTACGGGCATCTAAAGGAAAATGAAATTCGTGAAGGGGTTAGCAGGATTAGGAATGCCCTGCAACGGTAGTACACGCAAAAGCAGCCTATCCTTGGGTGAGGATAGGCTGCTTTTTTCACAACAAGATATCGTGTTCCATGATCACTATTCATACGAGGTTTGAGCCATGTAATCGCTACATAAAGTCAAAAAAATAACGGATTACGTGAAAAAAGACGGGCGAGGTGTAGGTCAAGCTATCCACCCGACTTAAGTAGCTTTTTTTCAAAGCATCGAACTTATCATCATCGCCGATTAATAAATCCCGCTTCAGCACGGAAACCGTTAAGCTGCCGAAGAAACCGCTCAAGCTGATCAGCATGCCGAAAATAATTCCAAATTTCAGGTCAAACGGCGTCAGATAGGGATAGATAAGATAGGAAGCCGCTATGGTTACGGGAAAAGCGAATGCGAAGCCTTCCCAAGTTATATTGGGATTGGATGTCGGGACGATTTTCCGCTTTCCGAAATAGAGTGATGCTAGATAGTGTACGACATCATTGAGCTGTGTCAGTACCACTAGAAAAAGTACAAGTTTCGCTCCGTATTGCGGCGTAGCAAACTGAAAATAGGCCAGATGACTCAACCCGAAAACCATCAGCATGAGTCCCCATTGGGTCGAGCTGACACTGCGCAAAAAACCAACCGTTCCTTTGTTGATCAATCGCGGGAGCGGTAGCAGCAAGAATACATAGATAGGGATAAAGACAATAAACATTCCGTACCACCCGATATAAATCCAATAAAATTGTACGGGAATCGCTAAGTACGCCCATAGAAACAATCTGCGATCAGCTTTTCTGGATCTAATCATGGAAAAGTATTCTTTTAGCGCAAAAAAGGTGAGTGCCATCAAGGAAAGCAGTGAAACGATCGGATTGAAAAGAGTTGCCAAGCAAAAGATAAAGAACATACCCCACCATGTCTTGATACGAAGCCCAATCGCTGCATAGTCTTTATCAAGCTGTGTTTTGACTACTACTATGTAAATCAGATAGATGACCAATAAGGCTGTAAAAATAAGGATTAACGTTAATAGCGAACTGTCCATTACCACTCACCAACTTATCGCGAAATAGGATTCCATTAAGGTTCCTATGTTATTATGAAGGAATAATTCAAACTTGATAAGGGGAAATTTCGTAAATGGTAGCAGATCCATCCGTCTTTATCTTGCTTACGAATACGGGAACGTTTCTTACGAGAGTCATTAAAAGCTATACGAGAGCGCCATACAATCACGCCTCCATTTCCTTCAACCGGGAACTTTCGGAGTTATACAGCTTCGGGAGAAAGACCCCTAATAACCCTCTGGATGGTGGTTTCGTGAAAGAGGATATTAAGACAGGTACATACAGCAGATTTCCGAATACAACATGTGTTATCTACGAGCTTCAAGTAACCGACCGTGAAGTTGAAAAAATGAAGCGAGTTTTACATGTATTTATCCGAAGTCGTCAAAAATATATGTATAACTTACTGGGTTTGATTGGTATTGCACTCAAAGAGCCAGTCGAGTTCAGCAATTCTTATTTTTGTTCGCAATTCGTCGCAGAAATTTTACAGCGATCTGGCATAAAAATATGGAACAAGCTGCCCGCTCTTGTTACGCCAGACGATTTTCGTCAAAGTGATCGATTCCATTTGGTCTACGAGGGGAAATTGAGCGAGTATGATCCTCAAGCTTGAGGACCAGCACCCATTACTTAAACCTCTTCCGGCACAATTACCTCAATATGACGTGGTAAAATACCAAGCTCGATAGGCAAAGACGGCCCTTCCTCACCATCTACATTCGTACTGACCGTTTCTGCAGAGCTGACACTTACATGCTTTGCGGTAAAGTAAACGATATCACTATGATCCTTCAGGTTGCCTAAAAATAAGGATATGCTGGCCGTCACGGTGTTCAATATATTGAGGTTTTTGAAAATAAAGCAGTGAAGCAGACCATCGTCAACAGCCGCATCGGGCGCCAGTTTCTCGAATCCGCCAACTGAGTTGGTTAAAGTAGCCAAAAAGAGCGGGGATTTCCCTTCCCAGGTTTTGTCATCGTAGTTGACGATAAGTGAGTGGGCAGGATGGCTGATAAGCTCTTTCATGCCTTCTTTGAGGTAGGCAAACGTGCCAAACATGGATTTATCGTCTGATGATACAGCTGATAGCGATTCAGCAAGCGAACCTGTGGCAACCACATTGGCAAACATCCGGCCGTTTAAGAGACCCATATCTACGTTTTTCACGCGGGTAGAAGTCAGTGTACGGATCGCCAGCTCAGGACTTAGCGGAATTTGCAAGGCACGGGCAAAATCATTGACTGTCCCAAGGGGGATGACACCCAGTCTTGGACGGTGGTCTTGATCAATGAAACCGTTGATGGTTTCGTGAAGTGTGCCATCCCCGCCGATGGAAACGACTAGGTCACAAGCTTCCTCGCACGCATTGACGCAAAAACGAGTGGCGTCCAGTTCCTTTGCCGTCTCTTTAACCGTAACAGCGTATCCTTGATCACGTAGAATCTCATCTACGCTTCTGACATGTTGGAGGGATTCCTCTTTGCCGGAAGAGGGATTTACAATAAGCATAGCTTTCTTCATATACATGTTCCTTTCTCTGGGGAAGGTTTGGGTTACCAACTCTCTTACCCGAAAAGCAGACCTTTAGACTCTAGATTAGACATGTGTTATATTTTTAGTTACTATATAAAAGTAAATACAATTTGAGTGGAGGATTTCATATGAAAATTGCATTAACAGGAGCAACGGGGCAACTGGGTTCCATCGTGGTAGATACGTTACTTACATCTGTCTCCGCAAACGATCTTATTGTTAGCGTAAGAAATCCAGAAAAAGCAGAGAACTTACGGTCCCGTGGTGTTGACGTTCGTCATGGCGATTTTGATAAACCGGAGACGCTGGATCAAGCGTTTGCTGGAGTAGATCGACTGCTGATTATATCCGCAGATGGGGATAATGATACTAGAATCCGTCAGCATAAAGCGGCTGTTGATGCTGCCGTGCGTGCTGGAGTAGGCTTCATCGTGTATACTAGCGCTGCCAATGCCGCTGACAGCACTCTATTCCTTGCACCCGTACATCGTATCACGGAAGAGTTCATTCGAGAGTCAGGTATTCCTTACTCCTTCTTGCGTAATAATTGGTATCTGGAGAATGAGGCAGGCACGATCCAATCCGTACTCGCGGGGGCTCCTTGGCTAACCTCGGCAGGGTCCGGTAAAGTAGGTTGGGCTACCCGCGCAGATTATGCGCAAGCAGCTGCAAATGTTTTGTCTGGCGAAGGGCATGAGAATACAATATACGAACTCTCCGGTAAGCCGATTACCCAAGAAGAGTTTGCAGCGGTACTGGCTGAGGTTCTGGGCAAAGACGTTCCTGTACAGCAGGTGGATGATGCTACGTATGCCGAGGTTATGCTCGGTGCGGGAGTCCCGGAAGGTGCAATCCCTATTGTGGTCGGTATTCAACAAGCGATTCGTGAAGGAGCCTTGGATGTCGTAAGCAACGATTTCGAGAAGCTGTTGAAACGCCCCCTTACGCCGCTTAGTCAAGGAATTAGTGAACTGATCAAGCAAACCCAAGCATAATAAACGTGCCATAAAAAAGGATGCTGCCTAGGAAGGCAGCATTCGTTTTAGTTGCATGTTCACCTTTGGGCATTTTCAGTAGACAGAACGCTTACATATAAGATACAACAATACTCAGATTAGTTTCATCAATGAGTGGAATCGTGACGGATTATCCAATATACTTGTAGGGAACTCCAAGGAAGACTTGGAGCAGGCTTGGTCTATCAAGGAAGCTTAGCATAGCAGTAGAATTTGAAAATGAATGGAGTACATAATACCATGTCTAATTTACCAAATTGTCCTGAATGTAATTCAGAGTACACTTATGAGGATCGCAGTCTTTTCATTTGCCCGGAATGCGCTCATGAGTGGTCTACCGAGTCAGAAGCAAGCAGTGAAGACGTAATGGTTGTTAAAGATGCGAATGGTAACATCCTGCAGGATGGTGACTCTGTAACGGTCATTAAAGACCTTAAAGTGAAGGGAAGCTCATCCGTCTTGAAAATCGGCACCAAAGTAAAAAACATCCGTCTGGTGGATGGCGATCACGATATTGACTGCAAAATTGATGGTTTTGGAGCAATGAAGCTAAAATCGGAGTTTGTAAAAAAGAATTAAAATGTAAGAAAGGAGAAGCCGAGGGCTTCTCCTTTTTTTATTTACAATGGTGCTAACCATACGGTTCCTGTTCCCCTGTATACATTCACCAGCCCTTCGCCGGAAGCAGCCGAGCCCATTTTGGTTTTCCCGGATTTTTCGACGGTGAACTGTAAGGTATTGGACCACATGAGGGCAAAGTTACCATCCACCTTCAGCACATCATTTTGCAATTCTATAACCACCGCTTCCTCGGAAGGGATTGGCGCCTGAAGTGCCAGAACTCCTTTTCCGCGGGCGCTTAAATTAAATAAACCTTCTCCACCCAGTGCGGCAGAGGAAAGATTACTACGTGCAACGACGGAAATGTCCAGCGTCGTGTCACAAGCTAAAAACAAGCCGTCTTCGATGGCAATATCATCATTATCGACATCAATAAGCCAAATATATTGGTAGGTAGGCTCCAGCATGATGGTACCCGTGCCTCTATAGTGTGGTTTAATGGCGCCTGTTCCCGTTACAGCACCGGACACCAAGTTTCGCATCAAGCCTCCAACGCCTTTTACACCGGTAGTCATTTCCATGCTACCCACAGTATATTGCATGGCCCCCGCCTTCATCATAATCTCACTATTGTTGATTTCGATCATGAGCTGTTTGCGGCGCATGTTACTTTTACTCATATAGTAATTGTCTTTCGCAGCCATAACCGAGGTAGAACTCAAATCTGTTATGTATTCTAGTACCGTAAACCCACCTAATTGGTCAGTGATGGCAACATTGCTGTTATCCTTTAAATTATTAATGACAAAAGCCATAAATGTATGTGCCTCCTTGTTGTATTCATGTTGTGGGGATGGGAATCTTCTTTATTCCATAAAATATTCGACAAAGAGACTTCTTTTCCTGCGGTGAATCTTGACACTTCCCTTGGCTGGTTTTCAGACTCAAAAAAGGAGAGCTTGAAAAAGATGCAAAAAAGGTTCAATATAAAGATATCGGTTTTTAAAATGATTGGCTTCGAAAGCAGTCGTATGAGAATGAGGCATGAAAATAGGGGGTAGAACAAGTGGAGATAGGTATAAGCACATTTGTAGAAACAACGCCGGATACCCAAACGGGTGAGGTTATCAGTCACGCACAACGTATACGTGAAGTGGTCGAGGAGATTGTGCTTGCAGATCAGGTAGGGCTGGATGTGTACGGCGTGGGGGAGCATCATCGTAAAGATTATGCGGCATCTGCTCCGGCCGTTATCCTCGCTGCTGCTGCAGCACAGACCCAACGAATTCGGTTAACCAGTGCAGTTACGGTGCTTTCATCGGATGATCCCGTACGTGTGTTTCAAGATTTTGCTACACTGGACGGTATTTCGAATGGACGAGCTGAGATTATGGCAGGCCGGGGCTCTTTTATCGAATCGTTCCCGTTATTTGGGTATGATTTGGATAACTACGATGAGTTATTCGATGAAAAGCTGGAGCTGTTATTGAAAATCCGAGATTCCGAGAAAGTCACCTGGAAAGGCGGACATCGGCCTGCAATTCACAATTTGGGCGTGTATCCGCGTCCAGTTCAAAATCCGTTGCCTGTGTGGATTGGGAGTGGGGGCAATCAGGAATCTGTGGTTCGTGCAGGCTTGCTCGGTTTGCCGTTGGTTCTGGCGATTATTGGGGGTAGCCCTGTACAGTTTGCTCCGTTGGTAGAACTGTATAAAAAAGCCGCTAGGCATGCTGGTCATGATGCATCGCTACTTCCGGTTGCATCACACTCGCATGGTTTTATCGCAGAGACTACTGAGATGGCAGCGGATAAGTTCTTCCCTTCCACTCAGCAGAGCATGAATGTGCTTGGGCGTGAACGTGGTTGGGGCCCTTACACTCGTTCCAGCTTCGATGCCGCACGCAGCTTTGAAGGAGCGTTGTATGTAGGCGATTCCGGCACGGTTGCCAAGAAAATTATTCATCTGCGTAAACAGGTAGGCATTACACGTTTTCTGTTGCACGTACCCGTCGGTACGATGCCGCATGATGATGTCATGAGAGCTATTGAGCTATTGGGAACAGAGGTAGCACCACGGGTTCGTGAAGAGATATCCAAGTGGGAATCTGAGAGTAAATAAGCGGGTTACCTCATAGATAAAAGAGAAAGGAGCAGGCCATGGGGGTGAGGTCGCTCCTTTTTTGGGTTCTAAAAAACTATATGCGAGCTGATCAGATCATTTTTTATTTGGTCCGTTTTTTATGCGTGATGCGTTTCTGTAATTGAGGCTTCCCTTGTTTTAGTCTCTTAGGTTTTGCAGGAACTCTGCGCAAAATAGGTTTCTCTTGGGTTGCTTTGGAAGGCAATGTCATGCGGAATGTGGATGATGCAGGTTTTCTTTGACTGCTGCTCGTTACAAAGTTGATGGTGTAGTCCAAGACGAACGGACTAACTGCGATTCTCCGCAGTCCCACGCTTCTACAAGTGGTACAGCCTGTATCCCAGCACCAATTGAAGGCATTCTCAGGAACTTGAGTGAAGTATGTCCCCCTCCATTCGCGTCCAAAATCATCTTCGGCGTAATAAAAGAATGTATTACCTCCTGCGAAGCCGCTCCAAACCTGAATAGTCTGTCCAGGGTTAACACGGTACCAGCCTGCTTTAGAATAGTTAACAGGACTACAGCTGAAGTCCGGGTAGGCAAAGACTACAAAGATAGCCGCATTAGTACTGTTGCGAAAATTGAGACCCATTGTCGTCACTTCTTTCCTCATATAGTAATTTACAGTGTATCCTATGAGAGTTTTGAAAGAAGGGAACGGACATGAGTCTCTTAATCGCTGAAATTGAACCATTTGCTGATGTCTATTTTGTGATGTTCATTCATAGATCGCCATTCGTTTGATTCTGGTTGATAGGTATAATCTTTTTGCCAGGTCATGATGTTTTCCACGATTGCCCGTATGGAAGAGGCGATATAGGAGACTTCCTGATTCGTCATCATGGGATGGAGCGACAGACGCACCCAGCCCGGTTTTCGAGATAAGTCTCCCGCATGGATCAGGTCTGTCATTTGTTTAGATGTTTGCTGGTCGATGCCCAGCAAATAATGTCCGTAGGGGCCTGCACAAGAGCAGCCGCCCCGGACCTGAATGCCAAACCGATCATTCAATAGTTTTACAATCAGGTTATAGTGAATATGGCCGACAACGAAAGAAACGATTCCCATTCGTTCTTGGCTACTCCCTCCTAAAATGTGTAGGTCTGGTATGGTACTCAAGCTCTTTAGTAATAATGATGTCAGTTCCTTTTTGCGCTCCAACAGGCGCTTCTGTCCCATTTGTTCCTTCAGCCGAATGCAGAGCGCCGTTCGAACGGCCTGTAGAAAGGCAGGCGTCCCTCCATCCTCACGGGCTTCAGTATTATCTTTATACTCGTATCCACCCCAAGGATTGGTCCAGCTAACTGTGCCCCCTCCTGGCTGATCCGGAGCACAATTGAGGCACAGCCTCGAATCCATAATTAAAACGCCGCTTGTACCGGGACCCCCAAGAAATTTGTGGGGGGAAAATACAATCCCGTCCAGTTTCTCAAGGGGATCTGTGCGGTGCATGTTGATCTCGGCATAAGGTGCGCTTGCCGAGAAATCAACAAAACAAACGCCACCATGTTCGTGCATTTTGCGGGCTAGCTGGTAAATCGGCACTTCGAACCCTGTAACATTGGAGCAGGCGGTAAAGGCGCCGATTTTGATAGGGCGATGCCGGAATTGAAGCAGCAGTCGTTCGAGATGAGTTGGATCGACAATCCCGCCGGGACCCGGAGGAAGACAGACAACGTCACCAATGGTTTCTGCCCAGGAAATATGATTGGAATGATGCTCCATGTGTGTAACGAAAATAACGGGACGTTCTTTTTCGGCGATGGGGTAGAGGGGCTTTAATTTTTCATGTATTTTCAATCCTAACAATCGCTGAAGCTTATTCACTGCACCTGTCATACCTGACCCGGCGAACAGGATGATATCGTGCTCATTGGCATGAACGTGGCTCTTAATGATTTGTTTCGCTTCTTCATAGGCTTGGGTCATCAGAGTTCCTGTCAAATTAGACTCCGTATGCGTGTTCGCCACAAAAGGGCCTAATTCATTAGCTATTTTCGACTCGATGGGTCCATACAGACGGCCGCTGGCTGCCCAATCCGCATAAATCAGCTTTTTTTGCCCATATGGAGATTCAAAGGTCTGGCGATATCCGATTGTACTTTCACGATACCTTTGGAAATAAGCCTCGTTAGAAGGCTGATATCTACAATTACTGCTTCCAATTCGAGCCATGAGCATACGGCGCCTCCCAAGTCGTTCTGTCTTCTTAGGGTACGTAGGTAGGCCCGAATAGGTTAAAAAAAATAGGCGAGTGTCATCATTTAGTCACAATAAAAGCCTCATCCAACAGCCGGATAAGGCGCAAGTCTATCTTATATAAACAACTGCATATCGGATTCGAGCGCATCTTTTAGATACGTTTTGGCCTCGATAATTTCCAGTTCAGGTATAAATTCTTCCGGTTTAAAACCCATAATGTCGACCGATAGCTTACAGGCATAAAATTTTACATTTTTCTTCCGCGCTCCTTTCAGGAAATGAATGAGCTTCGGGGCTTCATTATCTTCGATCATTTCCGTCAGCATCAGCTTGCCAAGACCGCTAAAATTCATTTTGGATAACGGCAACTCTTCGGGTCCTTTTGGAGTCATCCAGCCCATGATTTTTTCATAAATCGTCTTGTCCTCAAACGTCATCTTGTCAGGATCACGAACCAGAAATAGTCCCCAGAACGCAAAAAACATCGTCACGTCCACGTCCAATTCCCGCGCTGTATTTGCCAGAATCAGTCCAGCCATTGCCTTATCATAATCGCCGCTGAACATAAGCAGATTCATCCTTTTATCCACAATTCCCGCCTCCATTACCAACAGATATATTCAGTATGGATTTGGGAATGAGAAGTATGCCCAGTTCACATATCGCTCACAATTTATGAAGTGGATGTTGGCAAGAAAATTTTTAGCGTTGCTTTTCATGTGGAGATAAAGGGGCGGATGCTTTCTTTTAGTGAAGTGAGCGGACCACCGATCAACTGTTCCAAATCATCCGACGTGGAGCGCGTATCTATTTTGCCCAAAAACCCAAATATCCAATTTTTGATTTGGGGTTCATGACGGAGGGAGATGGATTTGCCTGTAAGCTCGGTCAAAGCTGCTGTCAAATCTGAAAAGGTCCAGGGACTGGAGGAGACGAATTCATATTTCTTATTCTTATGGCGGTCTGGACCGGATAGCACTGCTGCGATCCCTCTGGCAAGATCCCAACGCGTGACGGTGTTAAATTCCCACTCCCCAGGGTAAATATCGAGTGCGCCCTTCGCTATGGCGGTGTTCAGGTCAAGAGTTTTGACAAAATCGGTATATAATGCATTCCGTAGAAAAGTGTAAGGAATTCCGGTGGTACAAATGGCGTGTTCTGTAGCCAAATGCAGATGCGAGAGGGGGATAGAGCTAGCTTCAGAAAAGGCAAAGCTGGTGTATAAAATGTGTTTTACTTCACATTTTTTAGCTGCTTCTATGATATGGGTATGTTGACGAATACGTATCGTATCGTCGGGATGTGAACTTGAAATCAATAACAGTTGGGAAGCACCCGCGAATGCTTGCTCAAGCCAATTGGGTTGATCGTAGTCACCCAATCGTACTGTAATTCCCTGTGCCTCATAGTGTTTTCCGGTTTCAAGGTGGCGAACACAAGCGGTAATGTCATGAGGTGAGACTTTTTGAAGGAGCTGTTGTATGATTAGGCTCCCCAATTGACCATTGGCTCCAGTGATAACGATCGACATGGAATATCATCCTTTTTATACAAATGGGATTTTAGTTTAGGACTTAACCAATTGAGTAGAAAAACCGTTACGCCCTCTTTAATTTGTTGAGCAGGGAAAGGAGCTGCTTCAATTCCTGATCATTCAACACTTGCATTTTTTCCGCAATCCTCTGCCGGTTTTCGGGTAAATTACGCAACAGGAGGCTTTGCCCTTCGTTTGTTATAGAAATTACCGATTTTCTGCCGTCCATGGGATGGCCTTCCCGGCGAATGAACCCTTCGTTTTCGAGCGGGGTGAGCAGCAGGCTAATATTTGATTTGGTGACACCGATCCTTTGGGCGAGCACAGATGGCAGAATTGTACCTCCTTCCTTCATGATTTCAACCAGAATTCGAATTCTGGCTCCATTGGTTCCCTTCGAATGCCAGTATTTTTCTGAGACATCAACTAATCCGGCTGTCGTTTCCACCAGTGAAAAGAAAACCAGTGAATGCAGCGGCAAATCAAGTACGTAATTCTGTAGGTTTTTCAAACGATCACCACCATAAATGTAGTTAAGGGCTTAACTAATATGAATTTACTAAAGTTCGGCATTACTTGTCAAATTAATTTTTCAGCGCTGATAGGAGGATTCCAAGGCCGTTACCGCTATGGTATCTGTTTGGCCCCACCGTTACCAATGTCATATCTACAAACCGCTCCTATTCTGTATAATCTCAAGGGAATTCAAGACATAAGCCTGAGATCGGGAGGATCATGAGAAAGTGAGTATAGACAACAAATATAAAGCACTTGAACTGGAAACGCCGGGCATCTACGAGCTGGAGGGACTGGAAGTCGGGGTCACCTCTAATTGCAACTTCAAGTGTGATTACTGCTGCGCGTATCAGCGGAACGATGGGCAATGTATTAGCAGCAAAGAGGTCATTGATATTATTGATGATATTCCAACGTTAAAACGTGTGCGACTGTCCGGGGGAGAAGTGACCTTGAAGTATGAGGATTGTCTGGACATTGTGGCTCACTGTTCAAGCAAGGGCATCGCTACCCAGCTCAATACCAATGCCAGCTTGCTCAGCCCTGAACGAATTGAGAAACTACGTGATGCAGGACTTTCCAACATTCATATCTCTTTCAACTTCACGGATGCCGATAAATATGCAACCTATTATCATGTTCATCCTCGCATGTATGAGAAAATCGTTCAAAATATCCGGTTATGTACCGAAGCCAAGCTGGAAACGGTGCTGGAGACGTTGCTGTTTGCGGAGACACAGAACAACATGCCAGCTATTAGCGAAAAGGTATATGAACTCGGTGTGCGCATTCATGAAATCCAAAACAGCATTGTGATGGATCATACGAACTGGAATGCTATTTCCACCAAGGAAGCGCTCGTCCGTTCCGTTCATGACCTGATTGCACATAAAAAAGATGATACTGTGTTGTATTTCACCTGTATGGACCGTTTTGCAGAAGCGCTGGGCTTCAAGGAACAGCCGGGTGTTTATTTTTCCAACTGTGTTGATGGTAAAAAACAGCTCCATCTTCACGGGAACGGGGACATCCTGATCTGTGAGCTATGCCATCCTGTGGTCATCGGCAATATTTATAATGGAACATCCTTAAAGGATATTTACAAAAATAAACCGAAGCAGCTTCAGGAGTTTCTCGACAAACTGCCTTGTCCTGCATATGATGCGCTCTTTCCTGTAGGAAGCAAGTAAATATGATTTGAGATTGTGAGGCTATAAGCATCTACCACCCTAACAGTCAGGGTGGTAGATATCCTTCATATAACTCCATGAGTCCGTTATCAATGATTTTAATGAAAGGGTTTACATGTTAAAATATAAAAATATGATCTTCTTATGAAAGAAGGAGTAGATATGAAATATAGAAATGTAGGCAACAGTGGTCTTAAAATTAGTGAAATCGGTCTGGGGAGCTGGTTAACGTACGGTACAGCTGCCGAGCAGGAAGCAGCTCATACCTGTATTGCCAAAGCCTTTGAACTCGGGATTAATTTCTTTGATACCGCGAACGCGTATAACCGGGGAGAAGGCGAGAAGGCTATGGGAGCTGCCTTGAAGCCTTATCGAAGAGAGAGCTATGTGTTATCTACCAAGGTGTACTTCCCTATGGATTCTGGTCCCAATGACAGGGGACTGTCACGCAAGCACATTATGGAGCAATGTGAAGCGAGTCTGAAGCGTCTTGGCACGGATTATATCGACATGTACTTCTGTCATCGTTATGATTCGGACACTCCTTTGGAGGAGACGCTGCGAGCGCTCGATGACCTTCAGGCTCAGGGTAAGATTCTATACGCTGCTGTCAGTGAATGGAGTGCTGCCCAGCTCACGGATGCCTATGGGATTGGAAAAAGGCTGAATCTGCGGCCGTTGATTGCGAATCAGCCGATTTATAATATGTTCGAGCGTTATATCGAACATGAGGTACTTCCCGTATCCGGGCAGGTAGGTATCGGTCAGATTGTATTTTCGCCTCTGGCTCAAGGTATTCTCACGGGTAAATACAAGCCTGGCCAACCTTTACCGACGGGCAGCCGCGGAGCTGATGCCTCTGTCAATAATGTCATCAGCAGTTACATGAACGATACCGTTCTAAACTGTGTTCAGGATCTGGATAAGCTGGCGAAGGATTTGGGTATCACCCTGTCACAGCTCGCGCTTGCCTGGATTCTGAGAGAACCGGGTATCAGCGCTGCGCTCATTGGGGCCACTAAACCGGCACAAATCGAAGAAAATGTAAAAGCAGTCGAAGTGACGCTGCAACCGGAGACATGCGCGGAAATTGAGCGGATTCTCAAGCAAGCAGAGGGTTTTGAACCTTTGCGTTAAGCATTCACATGAGCCTCTGTAGAGAGGAACCATTAATAAAAAAGTCTCGCTCTTCCTGTGCGTAACAGAGAAGGGCGAGACTTTTTAACTTGCTTCAAGCATGGCATAAATACCTGAAACCACACTAAATACAATCCCGCTTACTAAAACAAGGATTTGCTTCTTACTGAGATCCAGCGGATCAAAAAAGATAGGCAACAGCCATTTTAGGCTGATGACAGCCCATAAGCCCTCCAGTACCCCTAGCAGCAACACCTTTTGTCCCCAGTGAAACTTCATTTGCGGTGTTAGCGGACCTTCAAGAAACAGGTCACCTGAAGTGTGGAGATTCCAAGAAACAATAACTACGAATATAAGGAGAGTTAATAGAGTTGACATAATATAGGTGATATCTTTTTTAGCCTCTTTCGTGAGTTTCGGCGATCTTTTAAACTCAGGCAAGCCAATCAGGAAAAAGACGATTCCTACGATAATAGCCACGCCTACAGAGGAACCGAGTATGATATTGGCTACGATGCCGATGCCATTGATGATTAACAATAAAATAAGCTCTCCCCCTTTGGGGTAACGATGATAGTTATTTTATTGTACACATAGGAACGAAAATGCTCAAATATTTGGAAAAGCCCCAGCGCTTTCGCCTGGGGCTTTTTTTGCTTTTTGCCGATTACAATGCGGATTTAATGACCTTTTTATAATACAGGATGGATAGTATCCCGAAAATGGAATATAAGGCGGTGTACAGCACCATAACGATGATCATAGGCATCCAAATTTCGGTTCCAAATAGGAACCAGCCGGATTGGACGGCGAAATAGCTATGCGAAAGGCCAATCACTAATGGGATGCCGAAGTTAAAGAGTTGTTTTATTTTAATGCCTTTAAGCAGGTCGCTCTGTGTGAACCCTAACTTTCTTAACACGGTGTAATTGGCCTTTTCGTCTTCGCTCTCATCCATTTGCTTAAAGTAAAGGATGCAGCCTGATGTAATGAGAAAGGTCAATCCTAAAAAGCCAACTACAAACATGATCACTCCCATGTTCCGCTTCTGATTGCTGCTCATTTCAAGGCGTGATGTTTGTTGATCATTAAAATTCGCAGCTGTAAAGAGACGATTGGCTTCTTCCATTTGTTCTGCATTTATCATATCAATTCCGATATATAAGGATGACTTTTTTTGAATCCGAGGATTTGCATCCTTCTTTAACCGTTCAAAGATAGTTTCGTCTACAATGACAGTGGGTAGTCCCCCGGCTGTAAAATAGTAGGGAATCACGTACTCCTTTTTTAGACCCACATATTGTTGGTGTATGACTTCCTTATTTCCCTTCAAATCCAATGGACCTGAGTTTTTCAAGGACATGAATTTCTGTAACATATCATTATAGCCCGTTAAAACCGTTTGGCCTGGAGATACATCCGTACCCTCCACAGATAGGTCGCTTACGACAGGCAGCGTCATGGAATCCGTACCATCATTTAATTGCTCCATAGGAGTCTCCATAAATTGCGCTGTCTTCACACTGACTTGAATCACTTCAATTTTCTTTTCACGATACTTTATGTCATGCTCCTGAAGTAACGTTGTGAATTTCTCAGCATCCGGTACATTCGTCATGGCAAAATGGGAAGGTACATTGTCCTCAGCTGCTTGATCCGCAGAATAATAGGCGATATAGCTTAAGGAAAGTAAACCCATGGCAAGTGCTGATACAGTTGTAATAATGGTCAGCAATAAAGCATTGGATTTCATGCGGAACATAATGGACGAGAGAGACAGCACCTCATTAATGTTCAAATAGCCGCCTTTACTTTTTCTAATAATATTTGAAATAAAGCGGATAGATCCTTTATAAAAAAGGAGTGTTCCGATGATGACAGAGCCCAGGATAAACACCATAGCCATAAATAACTCATTCATGGATGTAAAGTCTCCACCAAACAATTTGGAAGAAACATAGTATCCTAAAGCGATGAATGAAACTCCAATGATCCCGATGATCATCTCATAGATAGATATTTTCTTGATTTTCCCTTCAGTGGTTGAGATTACTCTGAACAAAGACAAAATACTCTGTCTTTTGATAAATGAATAATTCATGAGCATAATCAATAGGTAGATGATACCAAAAACGATGAGTGTTTGAATCAGAGCTTGGTTAGAGAAATATAGAGTGGCAATGGCTTCGATGCCCGTCGTCTTAAATAAAATCATGATCACTAATTTGGAAAAGGAAAATCCAACCCCAATTCCGATGAATAGTGAACTGAAGTATAGAATTAAGTTTTCAGCACTCAGGATGCGGAAAATTTTATTTTTAGTCATTCCGATCAATTGAAATAGGCCAATTTCTTTGCTGCGTCTTTTTATAAAGATATTATTAGCATACAAAAGGAAGATGCAGACAATGGCGACCAGTAAAACGGAAGCTGCCCGTATGGAAGCTGCACCTTTAACAGAACCCTTCACTTCGTCCATGGAGGGATCGTATTGTAATGTGACAAAAGCGAAATAGAGCGCAACACTAAAAATGAGAGCAAAAACATACAGGTAATAATTTTTCAGGTTTTTTTTCAAATTCTTTAGAATGAGCAGATTAATGTTCATATTGGACCCCGCCTAAGACCCCTTGGGTTTTCATGATGTCCTGGAAGAAGCTTTGTCTTTCCTGCCCGCCTTTGTGAAGCTGCGTATACATTTGCCCATCTTTAATAAAAATGACTCGACTGCAATGACTGGCTGCGACAGGATCATGCGTGACCATAATAATGGTTGCCTTGCGTTTTTGGTTTAATTGGCCCAGCTTATTTAGTAAATCGGAAGCCGATTTGGAATCCAGCGCCCCCGTTGGTTCATCGGCAAAAATAATACTGGGCTCATGAATAAACGCTCTGGCCGCAGATGTACGTTGCTTCTGTCCACCCGAGATTTCATTGGGGTATTTGTCCTTGAGCTCGTAAATTCCCAGTTCTGTAGCTACTTCCTGAAATTTTTGGTTGGCTTCTTTTTTAGGCGTTTTGGTGATGGATAAGGGTAAGAGAATGTTCTCCTTCACAGTTAGCGTATCCAGCAGATTATATTCTTGAAAAATAAAACCTAAATGCTGTTTGCGAAATTCAGCCAGTTGCTTTTCTTTCATTTTCGTCATTTCGATATCATTGATTTTAATGGAGCCTTGGCTCACCTTATCAATAGAGGAAAGAACATTCAGCAGTGTGGTTTTACCTGAACCGGAGGCTCCCATAATACTGACAAATTCCCCTTCTTCAATAAGGATATCTATTCCCTTCAAAACCTCCTGCATATTTAACTTATTACCGTAGCTTTTATGAATTTTATGGGCTTCTAAAATATTCACTTCGATGCACTCCTTATTGTTCTTGTAAGCCTTATTATAAAAATAGAGCCGATGTTTTTCCTTTGATTGGGCGAACAATACATAAAAGCATGTGACATCTCTGTCACATGCTCACCATGCTCACGAAATCATTTCGTTTGGAAAAAATTAAAGTGAAGGTTGTACCCACATTCGGTTTGGAGTGCACATCTATATGTATGAGCAAGGACTGTGCTGCCTTTTTCGTTAAATATAACCCCATACCCGTTGAAGTATGATCAGAATGTTGGGTTGTGGAGGTAAAACCTTTCTCGAAAATACGGGGTATATCCTTCGGATCAATACCGCGCCCAAAGTCTTGGACCTCAAGCTGTATTCGATCCCTTTGTACATAGCTATGAATGATAATATCACTGGCATCGCTATATTTGATGGCATTGGTTAAGAGCTGTCTGATGATAAAAGCCAGCCATTTGGCATCACTCAGCACTTCCATGTGCTCCAATTGGATGTCAAAACCGATCCCTTTTTGGATGCACCATGACTGTAATGCTTTGATTTCATTAAAAACCAGAGATTTTAAATTCACTTGCTCGACATATAGATCATTTTCAATAAAGGAAATGCGTTTGTGATGGAGCTGCTGATCCAGCAGTAAGTGGATTCGTAGCCATTCATAGGTTAACTGAGCTTTTAGGGGCTTATCGTCCAACCGCTCAATCATCAAATGCATGGTGGTCAAAGGTGTTTTTACCTCATGAATCCAGGATAACAATTCATCTTTTTCATGTTCAAGTGTCAATTGATTTTGCGAGATGCTCTGTTGTAACCGTTCGGTCTGGTCAGTGATTTTTTGTTCAATGATTTGCTCAAACGGACTCCCCGGTTCGCCTATACCCGTTAGTTCGAGAGGGCTCTCCCATTCTTCTAGTGTGGTAAAAAATCTGGTTTCCTTGGGATAGCGAATGATTAAAAAAACCAAGAAAATCATCATAGATAAGAAGACGATATAAAGAATCGGCGTTAACGGAATTGCTGCATCCACATAAGCAATGAACAGGATCAGGAATTGCTGACACACAAACAGTAGAATCCAGCTCCGCCTCTCTATAAGGTATTTTTTAATCATAGGCAGGTGCCTCTTCTGTAGCCATGTAGCCTTGCCCGACTTTCGTTTCAATGAAACGGCCCAAATCCAGCTCGTCCAATTTTTTGCGCAGGCGGTTCAAGTTGACGGTCAGGGTATTGTCGCTGACAAAACGTTCATCATCCCAGAGGCTTTTAATTAATTCCTCTCGTGCGACAATTTTATTTTTTTGTTCGATCAGCAGCTTCAAAATAAAAATCTCGTTCTTGGTTAATTCGATGGAGCCAGTCTCATTGGCTACTACATTTTTTTCATAATCGACCGTCGCTCCACGCCATGTTTTCAGAGAGACAGGCTCTGTATTGTAATTATATACGCGGCGAAGTGTCGCCTGTAATTTTGCAATGAGTACATCAAAATGAAACGGTTTTTGGATAAAATCATCCGCTCCAAGCTGCATCGACATCACCATATCCGTAGGATGATCTCGTGATGATAAGAAAAGGATGGGGACGTTAGAGTGGGATCGAATCATTCGACACCAATGAAAACCATCAAATTTCGGCAATTGAATATCTATCACGACCAGTTCAGGCTTTATCACCGTGAATTCCTGAATGACTTTATTAAAGTCATGGATGCCGTACACAGTATAGTTCCACTGAGTTAACCGGTCCTTTATTTCATGGAACAAAGTTTCATCATCTTCAATTAGTAAGATTTTGAACAACGATTTCACCACTTTTTACTTTTATTGGATTTTTGCAAACCCTTCTTATATAAAGTGTATAGCAAAAATTGTATATGTGCTACATGTGTGGATTCAACTTGATATTGCGATAATCTGCTGTTAATAGTTGAGGTTTATAGTGGGGTTTATATTGACTATCTCATATATGTTAAAGGATGGATGCAATGATGGGAATTCACACGTATTTTCGGTCGCTAAATGAGCTAGAAAGAATCATCCGTTGTCCCGGTAAGTTTAAATTCGAGGAACACAGCGTATCGGCACATTCTTGGAAAGTAGTACAATACGCTAAAACGCTGGCTGATATTGAAGAGAGAAATGGTGTCAGTATTGACTGGAGAAAACTATACGAGATTACGAGCAGTCACGATTACGGGGAGATTTTTATTGGAGACATCAAAACGCCTGTTAAGCATTCCTCTAAGGAACTACGATTATTAATCCAGCAGGTCGAAGAAGGTATGATTGAGTACTTTATTGAAGAGAATATTCCCGAGGATTTCAAAGCTATTTTTCGCAAGCAGTTAAGGGAAGGCAAAGATAATTCAGTAGAAGGTTTGATCCTTGAAGTTGCTGACAAGATGGATCAGGTGTACGAAGCATTTGCCGAACTACAGCGGGGAAATACTGAAAAAGAATTTATAGTCATGTATCGTAATGCGCTTGTGAAAATCAAGAATATTCAGTTACACTGCGTTGATTATTTTTTGGAAAATATCCTGCCCGATATGGTCAAGGAAGAAACGCCTTCATCCATTGATATCAAAAAGATTACGGAAGAGGCCTTAGCTCTGTAAATGAATTTCCCTACCGTCCAGAAGCTACTGAAGCGCTTCTGTTCATACATAATCATAGTTTTATTTGTAATAAGCAGTTCCTAAGTAAAATAAAAGAGCCAAAGCAGCAGTTGATCGAACTGCTACTTTGGCTTCTTTTAGATTGAGAAGCACGGAAGAGCTATGCTTATTTGGAAAATGGATTCGGGAAATTCGATTTCGTGGCAGAATATTGTTCCTTGGTGCTACCGATTCCAAGCTCACCATTTCTATTAAATCCCCAGGACCAGACCGTCCCATCGGCTGTCAAAGCATGGGAGTGGGTTCCTGCTGCACTGAATGCTACTACATCGGTTAGTGGCGTGTTTGTGTCATCTACAACTTGGGATGGGACTTTAACAGAAAATACATCGGTCCCGTCACCTACCTGTCCCTCATTATTGGTTCCCCAGCCCCAAAGAGTTCCATCATTTTTAAGTGCAAAAGTTTGAGTTTTGCCTGCTTTCAGTCTACTTACATTGGAAACATTGATCAATACGGGTGATCTTCTAAAAGTAGAGGTTCCATCCCCAAGCTTTCCTGAAGTATTGCTACCGGAAGCGTATACTTCTCCGCTATTCGTTAATACGTAAATGCGGTCAGCTCCGGCAGTGAAATTTTTGATGTCATCAATTCGATATTGAACAGGGGTGAGCTGGTCTTCTTTATCATCCTGCCCCATTGCCCCATCATAACCACGCCCCCATACCCATAGCTGATTATCTTTGTCTAAGGCTGCCCCAAAGCTATCGCCAGCGTCAATGGCTACAATATTCTCCAAACCCTGTACCTGCACAGGCTTAACGGAAAAGGCGGAAGCTCCTTTTGTGCCAATGCCCAGTTGGCCAAAGTTGTTTTCTCCGTAGGCCCACACGGTTCCGTCATTTTTGAGGGCAAGTGTGAATTGACCACCCGCCCTCACTTCCTTCACATCATTAATATATTTGTTTTTAACAGGCTCATTTACAAAACCCTTTTTAATCCCTGTTCCTAGCTCCCCGTAACCTGCAAAGCCCCAAGACCAGATGGTTCCGTCTTTTTTGAGCAAGGTGGAATGCAGAGCACCGGCATCAATCATAGCGATATCAGATACATGAGCCTGCATCGGACTTGTTTTATTATTCCCTCCGCCAGCACCCACGCCGAGCTTGCCATTACCGTTACTTCCCGTTGCATAAAATGAAGATCCATCTTCCATGGCCAGGAAAGCGTTAGTGGTCCCTGCCGAGAGCAAATGATCGTAATTTACAGTAGAATCAGCGCTTGCCGTAATAGAGCTTCCTACTAAAAGTGTTGATGCAGCGAGGACTGCTAAACCGAGTTTTTTTAACATATAATTGCACACCTTTCAGAATGTAATAGATAAATACAGATTAAAGCAACCAAATTGTTCCTGTTTGCGTCTTAATAATGAACATATTCTTTAAACCAGATTCGGGAGGATCACTTATGAAAAATAGAGCTTCTGCTCTTGTTTTTGTCTTACTTGCGGCAGCATTACTGCCTGCATGTTCTACAACAGAATCGGCTACGCCGGTTAACAAATCTAATGGAGCGGTGGCTCAATCTATTTTTGACTTAGACCGTCTGGAAAGCACAACGGTATACACAGGGCGTGCCAAAATCGAAAGTATTGAAAGAATTGAAAAAGAAGTAGAACAACCCTTAGCAGCCCCCACCATGGACTATTTGGTCCGATTTGAACAGCCTGTTCAATTTGCCAAAGAACTACCCCAAAGTGATGATCCAACGGAAAAACCTATCCAAGCGGTCTATATATCTGTCCCAGATACACATATTTATAAGCAAATGGATGGTCAGCGGAGGCAAATAATCAATCCAGCACAATTACAAGCGGGGCAACCGATTGAAGTTTCTTATCTGTACCCTGTAACACCTGTTTTCCTGGCATTGGAAATCGTTGTGCTGGATGATTTATAGAGGAGGCCGATAAGGCCTCCTTACTCCTATACAAGCACGTTATATCATAGGGCTTAGGTGATATTAATGAGTTTTACCATGTTGTAGATATAACGTGTTTGCTCATACTTAACCATAGTGCCTGCAGAGTTTTTAACTTGAATACCGGAGGAGCCTCCACCATCAAGAAGAATGGCTTCAAAGCAATCCTGTTTAATAAAATAATTGCGAAGTTGTTTCAGTGTCGCATTTTCATGAACAACCAGGTAGACCTGCCAAACATTATTTACGACCTTGAAGCCCAGGCCAGTTCGCCCGGTGGAATCGGTGTATCGCAACGTTCCGTTCAGATCAAATTTTTCAATATCTTTTAAATCCTCAAGCCATGCTTCTTCCTCTTTCTTCAGCGACAGGCTACCGCCGCTAATAATAGACTTATACGTAATCGAAGTCCCCATTTGTTTTTTGAGATCCGTTACGCTTGAAGCACGGACAATTCCCATTTTTGTTTTGTTGCTATCTGTGTAGATAAATGCCGTACCACGGCTGTTTCCTTTGGCATTTGCCTTCGTATCATGGGTATTATTAGGCGTGACCGCGATAGACAAACATTCGGTCGGCGCCTTGGTTGTGCTGATGGGATTAAAGAAGCCTCCATTAATCCCGTAATCGGTTTGCTGTGTGATCCGGCTTCGAATATTTTTATTTTGAATATTCGAAGCTGGCGTGATGATAACATGGAAACCATCGGACGTTTTGGTGTAAGAGTAGTTTGCTGGCATGTTAAACCTCCAATTGGATTATTTTGAAACCGAACCTCGCGCGATAATTCGTTTCTCATATATATAGGAAATTTACAGCTGCCTCTTACAACCCGGAAATCAAATTTTTCTAAAAAATTTTGAAATAGCATATACAAGACAATGCTTGACTTCAAGTTAACTTTAAGTAGTAACATACGGAATGTGACGTAGTGATTAGGAAATGCGATGACTATTCTGATAATTTAGGAGTGATAAAAATTGAAAAAGAAACAACTGGGTAACAGCGACCTTCAAGTATCTGCACTGGGTCTGGGCTGCATGGGAATGTCCGAATATTACGGTGAGTCGAATGATCAGGAGTCGATCAAAACGCTTCATCGTGCGCTGGAGCTAGGGATAAACTTCTGGGATACTGCCGATGTCTACGGTGTGGGGAAAAATGAGAAACTGATCAGCCAAATCCTACGGAGCCATCGGGATGAGGTGGTGTTGGCTACCAAATTCTCCATTATGCGCGGAGAGGATGGGGGATTCCTGGGTGTTAGCGGCCGTCCTGAATATGTAAAGCAGGCATGTGATCGCAGCCTGCAAAGATTGGGTGTAGATGTGATTGATTTGTACTACCAGCACCGGGTCGATCCGAATGTGCCTATTGAAGAAACAGTAGGGGCGATGAGTGATCTGGTTCAAGCGGGAAAAGTCCGCTATCTGGGGCTATCCGAAGCGTCTCCTGCACTGATCAGACGTGCTCACAAGGTACACCCGATTACAGCGTTGCAGACAGAATACTCCTTATGGAGCCGGGAAGCGGAAGATGAAGTGATACCGACATGTAAGGAGCTGGGCATCGAATTTGTGGCCTACAGTCCACTTGGCCGCGGATTTTTGAGCGGGCAAATTCAGAAGTTTGATGATTTCGCAGAAGATGATTTCCGTCGCACGGTGCCACGTTTCCAACCTGAGAATTTCCAGAAAAATCTGGACCTCGTGCAGCATGTTAAGGACCTTGCTGCCCAAAAAGGAGTCAAACCTTCTCAACTGGCGTTGGCATGGCTGCTTGCGCAGGAGGGAATTGTACCGATTCCAGGAACCAAGCGGGTTACGTATTTAGAGGAAAATGCAGGTTCCATCGATGTTGTTTTATCCACACAGGAAATGGAAGTTATTAACGCAATCATTCCAAAAGGAATGGCAGCAGGCCTTCGTTATCCTGCAGAGCGGATGCCGAATTGGCAAGCTGAATAATGAAGATAACATATTAATCCCAAAACAAAAGCCGTCCTTTACGCGGATCGGCGCGAAAGGCGGCTTTGTGGGTTTACATATACAGCTAAGGACGTGGCTTGAAAATGCCGAAAGGACGCCCGACGGGCAGGAATGTACGGCCGAAATGAGCATTCAGAACGGCAGCTCCTGTACCGTACAGTGAGAGTAGACCAATGCCCATTTCAGCATAAGCGGCGATGGTATGGAATATCTCTGGTGCAACGCCGAATGCATCGAAGCTAAGACCGAGGAACAGAAAATCAATCAACACAAAAATAAAGAATAGAACCTTATGCGTCTCCATCGCTCCAATGGTCATGAAGAGCGTAAAGATGAGATAGCCCGCAAAGGCAAAGCCAAGCTGCTTGCCGTCTACAGCAGACGCCAGCTCTGAGCCGAATACGCCCATTTTGATCATCCAGCTACTAGCTACGGCTAACCAGAAGAAGGCGTAAGCACCAAAAGCCGTCATACCAAAGGTGTTGTTATGTTTTGCATCCTGAATGGAGGCAAACAGCTGCGCAAAGGCACCAAGGAAGATAGCCCAAGGGATGATGAAGCTTAGGCCTTCGGTGAGACCAAGCTTTTGGGATGAAGCCACAAGCGTTACAATAGCCAAGCCAAACAGGCCGATCGCACTCGGATCGGCCGTTATGATTTTTACGTTAGAATGAGATTCATTTTGCATGAAAAAATAGAAGCCTCCAATAATGTTCAAGTACGCGTCAATCTGCCGATGCCAGAATCACACTGACATATTGTAACGGAAACCGACGTACTCGCATAGTAGGTAATTCATAAAATTTCTACCGATTGCGGTTGCCTGTATTGACGTTATTACGCCCGCCTTCAATACTGACTGATTTGCCTCTAGTATCTGTGATGTTATCCTTAATTTCATTGGAGTTGGAATCGGTGACCCGTATTCCTATATTGGAGAACCCGGAGTATGTGGTCATCTCGTTACCAATAACTTTGTTGTTGTTTGCGTCAGCAAGGCGAATGACTGCCTGAAAATCGTTTTTCCCATTCCGTCACCGTTCAGGCTAACCCCGGCATATAAACGAATAGATTCGTCAACCAAGTATGTTCCTTTTGGAAAATAGACGGTTCCCTCCATTCCTCGGTCGTAGAAATACTTTAAAGCATTCTGAATTTCCTTTGACTGTGAGGAATTCGAGTTGGCTTTAACGCCAAAATAGTTGAATTAATTACATAATTACCCTTTATATTTTCGGTCAAAATGGGTTTTATTTCAAGTAAAGTGTGTGACAGCCTATTTTCTGTGGTCCGAACCCCGAGTCTGTTCAAAAGGGTGTCTCCAAGGGGGGCGTATTTATAACAGCTGGGACATGCCTTTTTGTGACATAAATCTTGGTTTCTAGCAGAGGTAGCGGCCCACGCAGAAGGGGATCTGGATGCATATGCATACTGTATGCGCAAAAACCCAAAAAGATAAGAGGGATGACTAGTGCCTATTGGAAAAATGAAAAAGCATAAAGAAATGTTGCAACATCCCGGTTTGCGTTCGCATTTACCTGAAACCCACTGGTTTACGGATTCAAGGACCTCGCGGATGCTGAATACTTATTCATCGGTCTTCATAAAACCCAATCACGGGAGTGGTGGCAGCGGGATCATCCGGGTCAAGAGATTGAAAAAAGGATATGAGGTTCGTAGCGGTTCAAGTCGAAAGTTTGTTGGATCTCGTTTTGTCTTAAAAGCAATTAAGTCATACCGGAAATCCAGACACCGGTATTTGGTACAGAAAGGACTTCGGTTGGCTAAGTACCACGGGTCGATTTTTGACACCAGGATATATTTACAGAAGCCAAGGGGGAAATGGGTTATTTCCGGCGTGGCTGCCCGTGTCGCGGCACCTCATAAATATGTTACCAATTATCTTAAAGGAGGGCATGCAGTATCTTTGCATCGAGTGCTATTCAGCCTTTTTAAGCACAACCGCGCGAAAGCAGATGCCTATTTTCGTAGAATCTCCAAACTATCCATCATTATTGCCAAAAAGATCAATGAACGGCATCCGGTTCGCGAATTGGGGGTCGATATTGCCATAGATAAAAAAGGTCATATTTGGATTATCGAGGCCAATTCACACCCAGGACATATGTTATTTACTCAATTTCCCGATCCTACTATGATCAACACCATCATGAGAAACAAGAGTCTTATTCGAAAGTAGATTCCATGCACGTTATTTTTAGAGGAGAAGGAGAAAGTTTCAATGAAAAAAACAAAGCAACTTAGAGACTTGGTCAATTCACAAAAGCCAGAGTTTATCATGGAGGCTCATAATGGTCTGTCAGCCAAAATTGTGGAGGAGGCAGGATTTAAAGGAATTTGGGCCAGTGGGTTATCCATCTCTGCAGCGATGGGAGTAAGGGACAACAATGAGGCCTCCTGGACGCAGGTTTTGGATGTTTTGGAATTCATGAGTGACGCTACCTCCATCCCGATTTTGTTGGACGGAGATACGGGGTACGGCAACTTCAACAATGCAAGGCGCTTGGTGAAGAAACTGGAGCAGCGCCATATTGCGGGGGTATGTATCGAAGATAAGCGGTTCCCCAAAACGAATTCTTTCATTAACGGTCAAGAGCAGACTTTGGCTGATATCGAAGAGTTTTCCGGGAAAATTAAAGCGATGAAAGATACGCAGACGGACACGGATTTTACGGTGGTGGCCAGAGTAGAGGCATTTATTACCGGGAGTGGGCTTAAAGTGGCGTTGCAGCGGGCGGAGGCATATCGGAAGGCAGGAGCCGATGCCGTATTTATACACAGCAAAAGATCGGATGCCGCAGAGATTGAAGCGTTCATGAAGGAATGGGCTGGAAGATTGCCAGTAGTGATCGTGCCTACCAAATACTATACGACTCCAACCATCAGGTTTCAGGAGATGGCGATTAGCCTTGTGATTTGGGCAAACCATAATTTGAGAGCATCCATTCAAGCCATGAAACAATTATCTGGCCGAATTTATCGGGATGAAAGCCTTGTTCATGTCGAAAAGGAAGTCGCAACTCTCGAAGAAGTATTCCGGCTTCAAGGGGTCGAAGAGCTGCAAGCTGCGGAAAAAAAATACCTTCCATCGTCAGAACCGGATTCGGGTGAGCGCGTATAATGGACACGAAATTGTTAGGAGAAGAGCTGAAAAAATTGGGATTTACCTTTTTCAGCGGTGTTCCATGCTCCTTCTTGAAAAGCTTGATCAATTATGCCATAAACGAATGCGATTATGTTGCAGCGGCTAACGAAGGGGATGCGGTCGCCATTGCATCCGGAGCTTATATAGGGGGGAAGAAATCGGTAGTCCTTATGCAAAATTCGGGGCTGACCAACGCTGTTTCGCCATTGACCTCCCTTACTTACCCTTTTCGTATTCCTCTGCTTGGATTTGTCAGCCTGCGCGGAGAACCGGGGATACCTGACGAGCCTCAGCATGAACTGATGGGCCAGATTACAACGCAAATGCTGGATTTGATGGATGTGGAATGGCAGTATCTCTCCAAAGATTTAGAGGAGGTAAGAAATCAATTGATCCAGGCTAATGAGCAAATTGCTCGGAATCGCCCGTTCTTTTTTGTCGTTAAGAAAGGCACGTTCGACAAAGAGCCATTGAAAAAACAGCAAACCTCCATCCATTTAAATCAGATCCGGCAGCATGGTCGTGCGAATCATCAAATGCCTACGCGCTATGATGCATTATGTGCGATTAACTCCATGAAAGACAGCCATACCGTCCAGCTCGCAACAACTGGTAAAACCGGGCGCGAACTATATGAAATTGAAGATGCAGATAACAACCTGTACATGGTAGGTTCTATGGGGTGCATCGGTTCTTTTGGACTGGGGTTAGCTCTGAGCCAACCAAGCAAAAATATTGTCGTGATTGACGGAGACGGATCTCTGTTGATGCGTATGGGGAGCCTGGCAACCAACGGGTACTACCATACGGCCAATATGATTCATATTATGCTAGATAATAATGCCCATGAATCAACAGGCGGGCAAAGTACGGTATCGCATAATATTGATTTTATAGATATTGCTGCTTCCTGTGGGTATACAAAGTCGATTCTTGTTCACAGTCTCGAGGAACTAAAATTCTTTTTACAAGAATGGAAAATGAATAGAGAACTTACGTTTTTGTGCCTGAAAATATCCAAAGATTCCAAGGATCAGCTTGCTCGTCCGCATATGAAGCCTCACGAAGTAAAAGAACGTCTGCAGCGTTTTATTCATAACGATCCTTTGAAGGGCAAGGAAGTGGGCGGTTCATGAGTTCTGTCGTCAAGAAAAACATTTTGCTTACCCCTGGGCCGGCAACGACTACAGAAAGTGTGAAATGTTCACAGGTGGTTCCGGATATTTGTCCTCGTGAAGCCGAGTTTGGCCAAATCATGGAGTATATTTCTACAGAACTGACCCGGTTGGTTGCTGACCCGGATGATTATGCGACCGTATTGTTTGGCGGATCAGGTACTGCAGCGGTGGAATCCATCATCAGTTCGGTCCCGAATCACGATGCAGTAATCATTGTCAGCAATGGGGCCTATGGAAAACGGATGTGCGAGATAGCGAAGGTTTATGGGGTAGATTATCTTGAATTCAAAAGTCCCCCCGATGATGCGATTGATTTGGCTGAATTAGAAAGGTTTATCCAATCTTCCGAACGCACTGTCTCCCATCTGGCCGTCGTACATCATGAGACGACAACTGGCCTGCTTAACAAGGTGAAGGATATCGGAGAATTGTGCAAAAGATATCAAATCGACATGATCGTGGATGCCATGAGCTCATTTGCGGCCGTTCCAATTAAATTGAAGGAAATGAACATTGCCTACCTGGCGGCAAGCTCCAACAAAAACTTACAGGGAATGGCCGGGGTTTCGTTTGTGATCGCCGAAAAAAGCAAATTGGAGAATTTGAAAGGCCAGAAACCAAGAAGCTATTATTTGAATTTGTATGCTCAATATAACTATTTTGTGGAACATGGGCAGATGCGGTTTACTCCCCCAGTCCAAACCTTATATGCGCTTAGACAAGCGATTGAGGAATTAAAGCAAGAGGGGGTGGATAAAAGGTACGAAAGGTACGCGACATCCTGGAAAACCTTAATTAACGGGTTAGCCCGGTTAGGTCTAACCTATATCATTCCCGAAGAGCATCATTCCAAGATTATTACTTCCATTCTTGAACCTCATTGTGCAGGTTATGATTTTCAATCTATGCATGATTATTTTTATAGCAAAGGCATGATGATTTATCCCGGCAAGCTTGAGAAGCTAAATACGTTCCGGATTGCCAATATAGGTGATATTACGTATAAGGAAATGGAGTTATTTTTGGAATTGCTTGAACGCTATCTCAGTAGCATAAAATGCGGATGAGAAAGGTGGAGTCCCCATGGCATCAGGAGCAAAAGATAAGTGGTACAAATATTTGTTATTGAGAAGGTATGCGTCTCTGAGGTCTTATGTCCCCGAGACGAGGCTCCTGGATAGGCATAATTTCTCGAAACTTCTCTCCAAGTATGTGCATGTTATTGTGAAACCGGTGTGGGGGAGTCGTGGACGGGGGATCTTCCAGGTCTCCTGGTTAGGAAACCATAAGTACATCGTACATTACGAGAATAAAAGAGTTTTAGTAAGGGGTAGAACCAATACGTATCATTATATTAGAAGAAAAATCGGGAACGCCAGTTATATGGTTCAACGCAGAATTACCCGTCCGACCATCAACAAACGCCCTTTTGATATGAGAGTCATCATTCAACGGAGAACTGGCTCATCTGTATGGGTAGTCACAGGAAAGGTTATCAAAGTTGCAGGCAAAGGGTATATTGTTTCCAATAATACACGGAGTAAGGGGAAATTACTCCATTTTAATTCCGGCATTCGACAATCTTCCGTTCGGCACCTGTCTGCCAGTAAATTAGAGTCCCATATTGATCGTGTTTCCATTCGCTCCGCGAAGAGACTAAGCGCTTATTTTCCGGGGCACCGGATATATGGACTGGACATTGGAATAGACCGGAAAGGACATATTGGGATTATTGAAGCTAATCTTTATCCGGCCAGGTCCCATTTCCGTAAGTTGAAGGATAAAACGATGTATTACCGCATTACGGATTACAAAAATGGATAACATAAATGAAAAGATGGCTCTGTATTCATCAGAGTCATCTTTTTCTCATACAGTTTCTAAGTCGGGAGTTTTAGTCATGGGACAAGGATTATTAAATGGTGTTACATCGGGATTTGTGATAATATTTACACCTATATAGAATGAGGAAGTGACATAGTGATTAATATAACAATTCCAACTCCGGATATCACAATTACCAAACAGGTTAACCCTGAGCTCAGCCATATTTACGGATTTACCGACTTTCACCTGATCCCTAGAGATAAGGCTGGTATCTTTATGTTCTACAACACACAGGAGGAATTGCTGTTCGTTGGTAAAGCAAGAAAGCTGAGACCAAGAATCAAAAAGCATTTTGAAGATACCGTATCGCCGATCAAGGACAAGCGGAACGAAGTAGCGATTATTGAGGTTTGTATTGTGGAAGATGCGGTAGAGCGAGAAATCTATGAAACCTACATCATCAATTCACAAAAGGCTAAATATAACGTCGAAAAAGTGTTTTTTAAGTAATGAAGTAACTTCCGTATGAAAAAAAAAGAGCAATAAGTCGCAGTGACTGTACTGCCCTTATTGCTTTTTTGTATTTCTGCATTTTAGATCCTTCCAGAGAGGGGCTGTGGTATGAACAAAACAGATCGTTTGCTAGCGATCTTGCTAGAGTTGCAGCGTAAGGATATTTTACGAGCCGAGGATTTGGCAGCCATATTCGAAACGAGTGTGAGGACCATCTATCGGGATATTCAGGCTCTAAGTGAATCGGGCGTACCGATTGTAGGAGCACCGGGCATTGGATATTCCTTGATGGAGGGGTACTTCCTGCCCCCCTTGAGCTTTACCGCAGAAGAGGCTGTGGCGTTGCTAATTGGAACGGATTTTGTCGAACAAAAATTTGATACAGACTACGGTATCAAGGCGCAAACCTCCCGCAGGAAGATTGAAGCCATATTACCGGAGAGCGTTCGCAGGGAAGTCTCCCGGGTGCGTACGACCATCAGATTGCTCGCGGTGGGTGAAGGGGCAAACCATAGCGAGAAAACCTATTTGGAAACGCTGCGTTTCGCTGTATTGGAAAAACGGAAAGTACAGTTTGGCTACTCCAAAAGAATGCCAGAGGCTGACGGGAATCGTCAAAGTGTGCGTGTGGTCGCACCTTATGGTCTTGTACTGCTCCGTGGTTCTTGGGTGTTAATTGGGCAATGCGAATTGCGGCAGCAGCTTCGCCATTTCCGTCTGTCACGTATGGACAAGCTTATCGTGCTGGAGGACAGGTTTCAGTTACCTGTCGATTTTCATTTGCAGGATTACAAGCAAACCGATGACCGTCATGTAACTGTTCGCATATTAGCACGTTCAGATATTGCAGATAAGGTGAAGGAAGCGAACAACTTTTATATGGAGGCCATAGAGGAGCGTACAGATGGACTGCATATACTCTTCCGCGTCAGACAGCCGGAGGAATTACTGCAATGGGTACTTGGATGGGGTGCGGATATGGTTGTGCTGGAGCCTGAGTCGCTTCGGGAGCGGATACGTACGGAAGTGGAAAAAATGTTGAAATGCTACTGACATAATGCTGTCAGTAGCATTTTTGTATAGTAAAGCTACTTTGATAGAGAGGAGCAATTACAATATATGAATACAAGTGAAACATTGCAGCGTTTTGAAGAAACGGCACAACACTATCTTCTTGAATTGGACAGCTTCAGCTTGGAGCAATTGCAGTACACACCGCAGGAGGACGAATGGTCACTTGGACAAATGTACCTTCATTTGGTGAACTCTGCTTTGTATATGCATCTTAAGAACATTGATGTTTGTCTACAGCCAAATGGGGAGACAGGAGTTAAAACGGAGGCAGGTACGGCCATTTTTAATCTGGGGAGCTTTCCGCCAATGCGTATCCAAGTTCCACCATCCCCACAGTACACTCCCCAACAACCCACTAGCAAAGAAGAAATTGTGGAGGGATTAAACGACGTGATCCGTAAGATGAGAGAGATTGAGCCGACCGTTGGGAAATCAACAGGGCCGTCTACCGTCTCTCATCCCAGATTCGGCGCGCTGAATGCTGGAGAGTGGTTTTCGCTCATCGAGATGCATTATCGTCATCATCTTTTGCAGAAGGAGCGCTTGAAGCACGCAATAGCCGATTAATCGTCTCCCGACGCAGCCCAATAAACTGGCCGATTTCCTCCTGCGTCAGCACGTCCGTTAACGTGGCGGGTGCGATGTAGGAGTGGAACCAGCGTTGGAGCTTCCGCAGCTTCTCGGCAGGTGACACCTCGGTGAGTTGGTCAATTCGTTGCTGCATCATGCGCAACTTGTCCTGTAGCTGCAAAGCGATAGCCCGACATTGAGCCGGATCTTGCTCCAGCGCCTGATACCATTCTTTTTGCGACAGAACCTCGACCTCAGAGGTTACCAACGCCACCGCTGTACCATAATAAGGATTGGGGCTGATCAGGGAGTGGTGCGGGATGATTTCATCGGGCACAATCACATTAACTAAAATTTGCGAGCCGTCTTCATGGACTCGGACAATTTTTAACAAGCCGCTCTTTAAGTGATATAAAGGGCCGGATTCTCCTTGTCGAAATAAGGTCTCGCCTTTGTGTAATATCATGAACGTAAACAGCCTCCATTCCATGTATTCCAGCTTTTAGATGAACCCGCCATTGACGCGGATCGTTTGCCCGGTTACCCACTGTGATTTGGCGCTGACCAGGAACTCAATTACATCAGCGATATCTTCCGGTTCGCCGAGCCGACCCATAGCATTCATTTTTTTCATGCCTTCGATTTGCTGCTCGGATTTTCCTGCTTGGAAAAGCTCGGTGTTCACAGGACCGGGAGCCACAGCGTTGATCGTAATTTGCTTGCTTCCGAACTCCTTGGCTAGCTGACGGGTAAATTGCTCCACTGCACCCTTGGTACCTGCATATACGCTATAGGCCGGGAACATTTGTCCGATCACGGATGTGGACAGGTTCACGATTCTTCCGTAGTTCTCCATATATTTCATGGCTTGCTGACAGGCAAAGAAAGTGCCCTTTACATTCAGTGCGAATTGTTGGTCAAAATCTGCTTCGGTTACCTCAGCCAGAGGTTGGGTGATCATCAGCCCAGCGTTGTTAACCAGAATATCCACTTTACCGAACTCAGCAATCGTATTTGTAAATAATGCTTCAATATCACTCATTTTGCCCAGATCAGCGTGAAGTGCTATGGCTTTGCCGCCTTTTTGAATAATGCTCTCCATGACTTCTTGGGCTTTGTCCGGACTGCTGGCATAATTGATGACTACATTAGCGCCCAGATCGGCCAGTTGCTCGGCAATGGCACGCCCAATCCCTCTGGAGGACCCAGTGATAATTGCTGTTTTTCCGTCCAAATGCTTCATATGTGCTTTGTCCTTCTTTCCATATCTATTTTAAGTGATTCCTTTTTCTAAAAGCATCCACACATCCGAAAACTCCTGATTAATCACGGGACTCTTCCATTCGTAGGCATGAGCGGGATGATGAAAACGGGCTGTGGCATAGAAAAGGGTACGCGCCAGTTGGGCTGGCTGATCCGATGTGATGTCCCCGCGTGCAATGATATCAGCGAGCTGATCCACAATGTGGGCGATATGCTGGTCGATTAAATCAGCGGCTTGCTCGGTGACCCTCGTATACATCTCAAACATTTCCTCGTCGTCGCGGGCATAATACTGCTTAAGTTCGACCAAGGTCTGTATATATCGTTTTAAATGTGGCGCTCCCAGTATAGATGAATTCTGACAGACCTCCGTTAACGGGCCAATAATCTTTTCATTCAGCCATTTTTCGGTCACGCCTTCTAGAAGCTCGGCTTTACTTTTAAAGTGTCGGTAAATGGTGCCATGACTTACTCCCAGTACTTTGGCAACATCGGTCACGGAGGTTTTGGCTACACCAAAACGTCTAAGGGTGTCTTCTGTAGCGATGAGAATCTGTTCCTTGGTTAACACATCTGAGGATTTTTCCATAGGGACACGGTCAAGTGCCGTGTGAGTCACCTCCTTGAAGTCAGGATAACACAAAGAGTATCAAATGACAAATATTCATTTTTGTCATTTGATACTCTTTTTTTTAAGAATCCAAAGAAGTGAACGAAAAAATTACAATAGCGATTCGATGACAGGATCAATGGCACAGGGCTCGGTTGTTACTTCGAACCTTCCTTTTACATGGCCATCGCGATCGACCAAGAATTTAGAAAAGTTCCACTTGATACCGTCGCCAGCGTATATTTCTGGATACTTATCCCGCAGGAAATCCTCCATCCATTGACCGTCTTTGGTCTGGGTATCGAAGCCTTGAAACGGTGCCTGTTGGGTCAGATATTGAAATAAAGGATGAGGAGATGAGCCTCTTACATCCGTCTTCTCAAATAGCGGGAAGGTTACTCCATGGTTAATTTGACAGAATCCCTGAACCTCCGAATTGCTACCCGGCTCTTTTTCATTGAATTGGTTACAAGGAAACGCAAGGATTTCAAAACCTTGTTCCCTCCGTCTTTCGTAGAGCCTCTGCAGATCAGCGAATTGACTGGAGAAGCTACACTTGCTGGCTGTGTTTACAATGAGGAGAACCTTTCCTCTGTAGTCTGAGAATTCAATCGGTTTCCCGTTAATTGAGGTTGCCTGAAAATCATAAATAGACATATTAACGTTCCTCCTCACGTTTTTTTTTAATACATCATATATCCAGAATTGTTATTGGTCTAATATATTGTTGGAATCAACTTTATAGGTATTTACAATAACTTCGTCATGCAAAGAACACATTGTCCATTTCTCTCTTGAAATCAAAGAAGACTCGCCTTAAAGAAAGTAGGAGATTTGCCTCTTTCATAGCAAACTGTGGCATTCGCCGTTACCAAGATAGAATATAGATGCATATTCATGTAATGTGTGCAAAAACCCAACAGAATCGAGGGATATTCGTGCCCATTGGAAAGATGATTCAATACAAGGAAATGCGACAACATCCCATTTTACGTTCTCACTTGCCCGAAACCCGCTGGATCAGTAATGCAAGGACTTTACGGATGCTGGATACCTATCGCACAGTCTTCATCAAGCCTAATTATGGGAGTGGAGGAACTGGCATCATACGTGCGAAAAAGCTGGGGAGGAAATATGAGGTTCGTTGTGGCTCCAGTCGCAGAGTCGTTAGATCCCACGCCGTAAGAAGAGCAGTTAGAACCTATCGGAGACCTCATCGCCGTTATTTGGTACAGCAAGGACTTAAGTTAGCCAAGTACAAAGGTTCCATTTTTGATGCCAGAGTGTATATGCAGAAGCCGGAATCGGAATGGGTCATTTCAGGAATAACCGGCCGTGTCGCTGCACCTCGAAAAGTCGTTACCAACTATCGGAAGGGAGGACATGCGGCGCCGTTGTCCAAAGTGCTTTTAAGGGTCTTTGAAAATGACAGAACAAAAATGAAAGAGATTCTGGACCAGATCACCGAGCTTTCTAGAATCATTGCCGACACGATAGATAAAAATCATCCGGTTCGCGAGCTGGGCATCGATCTTGCTATTGAAAAGAGCGGTCAAATCTGGATTATCGAGGCCAATCCGCATCCCGGACATATGTTGTTCAGGCAGCTCCCCAATCACAAGATGATTCGCAACATTTTGAGAAACAAACGTCGTATTCATCATTAGGATAAAGTTTGCGAAATCATTCATTGATAAGAAAAGAGGAGAACGCCCAAGCAAAGATGCGGGAGCGTTCTCCGTTTTTTTTGTTAAATGACTGACGGATTTAGGACGAAGCTTTTATGTTAAAATGTGTCCGCCATCCACATGAAGGACTGTTCCGGTCACAAACTGATTTTGAATCAAATAAATTACACCTCGTGCAACATCCTCCGCAAGTCCAACTCGCTTCACGGGAAGCTTATGCGCGACCGTATCATAGAATTGATTGCGCGTATTTTCAGGCATTTTGCTGCGTGAAGGTGTATCAATAATGCCGGGTGAGACGACATTCACGCGGATGGGAGAAAGCTCTAACGCCAAGGTTTGACCAAGATTCGAAACCGCTGCATTCACAGCACCGAGCGCAGAGGAGCCAATCATCGGCTTGTATGCCACCACTCCTGAAAATAAGGTAATGGAACCCTCGGTTGAAAGTTGGGAAGCTCCGTATTTAGCTGCATAATACTGGCCCCAAAATTTATTTTCGAATAGCTTGCGGGCTTGATCCGTCTCCAACTGAAGGAATGACCCACCTGAGGTTTCTGCCGCGCTAACGATAAGATGGTCATAGGGGCCGACTTTTCCGAAGAAAGATTTTACCTGCTGCTCATCTGACGTGTCCAGCACATATATTGCAGCACGAGGGCCCAGCATTTCTTTGGCTTTGTGCAATTTATCCTCCGAGCGGCTGGCGATTACCACTTCCGCTCCAAGCGAAATGACTTGCTTAGCTGTTTCTAAACCAATACCTGAGCTTCCACCAATAATGACAATCTTTTGGTTTTGCAAATGGATTCCCTCCTAGTGTTCATCTGGTTTTGTTAATCATGTAATACGGCTTGTAGCTGTACATTGTTTTCGTCCTCGTATTAGAGAAAACATGATTTGCTACAGCGATATTGTATACGTAGTAAGTTTATTTAGGGAAGTAGTGATATTTAATTCATATAGTTTCCTTAAGGGAACTATTGTGATACTATTGGATTTAACAGATGTTTTTTGGAGGAGTTCCTATGCACGCTCAAGAACCTATTGAATTGACCAAAGGAATACCAGGCAAGCCGTGTCCTATTGCCCAAACACTTGATTTGATCGGAACGAAATGGACTTTTTTAATCATTCGTGACCTTCTTATCGAAGGAACACTGAGATTCAGCCAACTTCAGAAATCCATGAAGGGGATTAGTCCCAAAACGCTTTCCCTACGCCTGAAGGAACTTGAAGATAACGGCCTGTTAGAAAGAAAGGTATATGCCGAGGTTCCCCCGCGTGTTGAATATTCGTTAACGGAAAAAGGGAAGCGACTGGAAGGTGTTTTTATTGAGCTGAAGAGATTTGGCTTGGATTTAAAAGCAGATCATTGAGGGATATGACTGCAACATTCCAAGGTATCGTTGAGATGAACGATGCCTATTTCTTATATATAAGGAAGCGTTTACTATAAAGTTCACAGAAAGTTCACTTATGTGGAGGTTTTGACTATTTATATAATTACCAAGGTACACAGAAGGGATGATGGAATTGCCAACAACGAAGAAAGAAGATTTTTATTTTGGTTTAATGATGTGCTTAGGGATGGTTGTATTCATGACATTTTATAATCTATATACAAATGACTTGATTGGCACAATATCTCTAAAAGTAATGTTTCTTCAATTTATTTTATGTTTTATCATTGCTTTCGTATTGGAATTATTTATTGTCGGCCCGCTAGCAAAGAAAATAGCCTTCTCATTACCATACGACAAATCTAAAAAGGTATTTGTGATTCTGTCCCTCTCATGCTGTATGGTCATTGGAATGGTTCTCTGTATGTCACTTTATGGATTGGGGACGGCTTACTTTTTTAATGGTCTTTCGGGAGAGTCATTATTTAAAAATTACTTGTCTTTAGTTTTTAAGAATTTTATTTTTGCTTTCCCTCTGCAGCTCTTAATTGTAGGGCCGCTTGTTCGGTACTTATTTGTTAAATTCGTGAAAGGTACACGAATTGCGGTATCTCTAAGCTAAAACGTAGTCAACGACGGTATACGATAATACGATAGCTCAAAAGCCGCCTTCTGTTTGAGAAGGCGGCTTGTTTTTACGCAGAAGTCCCAGTATCTTTACAGTGTTTGTCCGCTGTCCACCGTAATGATCTGGCCTGTCATGGCTTCCTGTTCCAAAGCAGAGCAGATCATGCTGGCAATATCCTCGGGTGTAGAAATGCGCTGTAGGAGCAAATGAGGAAACAGTTGCTTCATTTGTTCTTCCCTGCCTGCCCACCATCTTGTCGCTACGGCTCCCGGCACGATGCAATTAACGCGAATATCCGGTGCCAATGCTCGTGCTAAAGATTTGGTCAGCCCGTGGACGGCCGCTTTGGATACCGCATAGGGAAGCGAGGAACCCAGCCCTGTTTGCCCTGCTATACTTCCCAGATTGACGATAGCTCCTTGTTTACTACGCTTCATAAAAGGAGCTACGGCTCTGGCACAGTAAAACATGCCTTTTACATTTACATCAAATAGATCATCCCATACCTCTTCCGTGGCTGCCTCCAGATCATCCATAGGAATGTGATGTGTAATGCTAGCGTTATTCACGAGTATATCAATCGTACCGAATTGCTGGACAATCTGGTTTACCATAATTCGAACTTCCTGATCTCGGGAAACATCTGCCTGTAATGCGATAGCACGTCCGCCCTTTTCAAGGATCATACGTACAGTTTCCTCAGCATCGTTTTTAGAGCGGGAATAGTTTACCACTACTGTAGCTTTTCGATCTGCCAAGGCCATACATACGGCTCTCCCAATTCCTGTACCTCCACCTGTAACCAGTGCTACTTTTTGATGTAAATCCATATATATTCGCTCCTTCCCATCCAGTTCATCTTGCGTCTGAAAAATAATATGATCTGATATGTATCATTGTAGAGGATGCACTGTATTCTGTATAATTGAATTAACTGAATTTACAATTCAATAAAATTGAATTAATTGTGCATATAGGAGTTTGAGAATGGACATTAAAACACTCAAAACATTTCAAATGATTGTGAATTACGGGAGTTTTATTCGTGCAGCAGAAGAGTTGAATTATGCACAATCTACCGTGACGATGCAAATACAGAAGCTGGAGTCCGATATGGGAATTCAACTGATCGAACGGGGCAAGAAAATAAAGTTAACTGAAGCGGGCAGGATGTTTTACGAGCAAAGTCTACATATTGTAAAGGATATGGAGCAATTGCAGGAAAATATGGACAATCTGCAAAGAGGAACCGCAGGCGAACTTCGTATAGGAGTGACCGAACCGACTGCCAGTTACCGACTACCAGGAATTTTAAAACGATTCTTAACCCATTATCCGAACATTCGGGTTTCTGTTGAGTTTGGGAATACTCCTACTCTAAGCGAGCGTGTTCTCAAGGGGGATATTGATTTAGCGCTGTGCTCCGCACCGGATTTGGGCACAGAGCTATATTTTGAACCGTTATTTAGGGAGAGATTTGTAGTATTAATGCCTGAAAATCACCCGCTTGCGCAAAAAGAAAAGATTGGGCCGGAGGATTTACAGGGGGAGCGGTTGCTTATTACGTCGGCCACCTGCCCATATCGTCGCAAACTTGAAATGGTCATGAAGGAATATGGAATAACCACGTTAAACACGATGGAAATTGGCAGCATGACGGCTCTGAAATTTTATGTGGAGAGCGATTTAGGTATTGCACTTGTGCCACAAATTCTGGTCAGTTCTGTCCCGACAGGAACAGCGGTGAGGGAGTTAAGCGACAGCCTGATCGATATGACCTTCGGCCTTCTTTGCAAAGCAACAGACTATCCGCTAAAGCCGGCAGGTTCAAGGCTATATTCTGTGTTGAAGCAGGAGCTTGGGGAGTTGCATGGGAGCATTAAGCTAGAGTAGCGAGTATGCAGGGAATTGTGTTTTCTGTCACCTTATGATGTAAATGCAATACGGTATAAAACCGACTGCAATAGGCAGTCGGTTCGTTTGTTTACTTTTTCTTAATCGGAATCCAAACTTCACTTCGGTAGTCTTCAGCATGTGAATCGCCCATAGTATACACTTCCAGTTCCGGGCCGCCTGAATGCTCATAATTACTGGCAGGGAACCATTCCTGAAAAATTCTTTGCCATACTTTTTGGATCGAGTGAGGCATAGGGCCGATGGATGTAAACACTGCCCAGGTTGAAGCCGGAATGGTTCTGGATTCCAGCCCATTCGCGGTCGCTACGTCTTCGCTGCCTTCTGCGGCAATCAGGTACGTGAATTTCTCCTCTCCATGTTTGAAATCCAAACAAATACCGAGGATATCGTCGCCTGTCCCCAAGGCATGAATCCGATCCGATGTACCATCCGCATTCAGTTCGTTCCAGAATTTTGGGATTTCTCGAAGATTATCGCCGTTCTTAGTGGTGACTTGAATGGACTTGCCAATGACCGTAAAGGCCGCTTTCTCTACAATTTTGTAATCCATTTCCTGATCTCCCTTCAACGATAGATGGAAGGTGATGCGTGGAAAGGCTTTCAGGTTTACCCCAGGGCTTCTGGCCTCAGAGGGAGAAATACCGTGTACCTTTCGGAACGCTTTAGAAAAAGATTCGGGGGAATCATATCCGTATTTGAACGCTACATCCAGCACCTTGGCGGAAGAAAGACTCAATTCCTGAGCAGCCAAGGTCAATCGACGTTTGCGCACATATTCTGCAACCGTGACGCCGGTTAGCATATGAAACATACGCTGAAAATGGAAAGGAGACGAGTAGACTGCCTTTGCAATTTCATCGATATCGAGTGGATGCTGCATTCTCTCTTCCATCAGATCCAGTGCGTTCTTGATCCGAAGCAACCATTCCAACCGCATCACCTTCCTTAGTTGTAATCATATCATTAGGAGTATCTGTAATCCTGTCTTTGCGTGCTCTTGTTGAACAGGTTCTGTCGCCTAGTTTAATGTGGCTTGTACTTTGTTTCAAGATATAATTTCACGCTAAAATTTTGGAGAAACAATGTGCCTGCCCCCTTGTGTTCATAATTAAAATTTGGGACAATGGAAGAGGCGTTTAAATAGCGCAGATTACTTAAACATGCTATGATGCAATGATGGTTGAGACGAATGGTGCGTGCTTAGTTTCATATAGAGGAAGACGAATTTGAATGTTTTGAAAAGAGGATCGAACATGAAAAAAGAATCCATTTATGGATTAACGCTAGATCAATTGACAGCATGGCTCATCGAGCATGGACATAAGAAATCTCGGGCATTGCAGGTATGGGACGCATTGTACCGGAAGCGGGTTACTGATTTTGCAGCGATGGCAGAGGTTCATGAGGATTGTACTCGCCTGTTGACCGAGCACTTTTCCATAGAAACACTTGAAGAACACGTGAAGCAACAGTCAGCAGACGGGACGGTCAAGTTCTTGTTCCGGCTTCAGGATGGTAATTTGATTGAGACGGTATTGATGCGGCATAAGTTTGGCTTATCCGTATGTGTGACTACGCAGGTAGGATGTAACATTGGGTGCAGCTTCTGTGCGAGCGGATTGTTGAAGAAGAGCCGTGACCTGTCCAGCGGTGAAATTGTAGAGCAAATTATGAAGGTCCAGCTGTATCTAGATCAGGAACGTCCGGGGGACCAGGTCAGTCATGTTGTTGTGATGGGAATTGGCGAACCGTTTGATAACTTCGTGAACCTGTCCGATTTCATTCGGGTCATTAAGGATCACAAAGGGCTAGCGATTGGGCCGCGGCATATTACCGTTTCCACAAGTGGATTGGCTGATAAAATCATTGAGTTTGCAGATTCCGACCTACATGTCAATCTGGCAATCTCCCTCCACGCTCCGAATAATGAGATTCGTACTCGCATTATGAAGATCAACCGGGCGATTCCGATTGAGAAACTAATGCAGGCGATTGATTATTATTTGGACAAAACAAATCGTCGGATTACGCTGGAGTACATCTTGCTGAAGGATGTTAATGACGGTAAGGAGCATGCGCTCGAACTGGCTGAGCTGGTGGGCCATCGCCGTAATCTGGCCAATGTAAACCTGATTCCGTACAATCCGGTGGATGAGCATAGTCAATACCAGCGGAGTGAGTCGGAGTCGATTACTGGCTTCTATGATGTTCTGAAAAAACAAGGCATTAGCTGTAGTGTTCGGCTGGAGCATGGAGTCGATATTGACGCAGCCTGCGGACAGCTACGCAGCAAGCAAATCCGCAAGGATGCCAAGGGTAGCCGCAATGCGGAGCGCGAAGCCATTAGTTAAATTCACAAGCGTACTCTCTAACAGGAGTACGCTTTTTTATATCACGAGCCGCAGGGCGAAACGTTACCCGAAAATGTGAAAATAGTCACGTAATAGTTGCTGCTTTTACGTTATAGTGAGTGGTTAGTGGAGGGGTTATATGGCTAACGTAATTTCGAATGTGGCGCTCGTACCGGGCATCTATGTGATGAAAATAGAGGGAAAGTTTAAAGGGAACATGGGGCAGTTTTACATGCTGCGCAGCGGGACAGGTTACCCACTGCTGCCCAGACCCATCAGCATTTATGATATCGGGGAAGAGAGTATTTCCTTTTTGTACCGGGTTGTTGGAGAGGGGACAAATTTGTTTTCCCAATTACAGCCTGGTCAGGAGATTCATTTAGAAGGACCTTTCGGAAACGGTTTTCCGCAGGTAGAGGGTAGTTTGGCTTTGATCGGCGGTGGCATGGGTACAGCTCCGTTGTTGTTGGCTGCAAAGTATTACACGCATGCGCACGTTTATTTGGGGTTTGCACAGCAAGCCTTCGGGGTTGAAGCGTTCGAAGCTGTGGCGGCATCTGTGCAGGTCAAGGTAGGGGGAAGCATCGTCGAACAGGTCGATCCGACGCTCTATGCAAATATGTTCTCCTGCGGACCAACTCCGATGTTGCAAGCACTCGCCATGAAAACGGTGGATACGTCATCCCGTTTATATATTTCAACTGAAAGACACATGGCCTGTGGTATTGGCGCATGTTTGGGCTGTACGATGCGTACCCGTGGAGGCAATCGTAGGGTATGTAAAGAAGGGCCTGTATTCCCGGTGGAGGAGGTGGAGTTCGATGATCTCCATGGCGTGTAATATTGCGGGTGTACCGTTCAAGAACCCGATCATCATGGCTTCCGGTACGTTTGGATTCGGACGTGAGTATGCGGAATTTTATTCTCCTGAATTATTGGGTGGTATCGTCGGCAAGGGACTGACCCTGCATCCGAAGGCTGGTAATACAGGATCACGAATACATGAGACAGCATCGGGTATGCTCAATAGTGTGGGGCTGGAGAATCCGGGTATTGCCGCCTTTTTGAAGGATGAGCTGGATGACATGACTCACTGGAACACGGCTGTTATTGCCAACGTGGGTGGTTCCAATCTAGAGGAATATGTTCAGGCCGTAGCGATGATTACGGAAAACGCGCAAAAACGACGCACGATGAACCGCAGAGGCGTTGATATGCTGGAATTGAACATTTCGTGTCCCAATGTGAAGCAGGGTGGAATGCAATTTGGTATCCAGACGGAGGTAGCGCGGGAGGTTGTGCGTCAGGTGCGCAATGTGACGGCTCTTCCGTTGGTCGTCAAACTGTCTCCAAACGCAGAGAACATCACACAGATGGCGGTTATGTGCGAGGAAGAAGGCGCAGACGGAGTTTCGCTGATCAATACATTTTCTGCAATGAAAATAGATATACGCCGGCGTCGCAGTGTCTTCGCCAACACGTATGCTGGTCTTTCCGGCCCGGCAATTAAGCCGATTGCCTTGCGCATGGTTCACCAGGTGGCACAGGCGGTGTCGATTCCGGTGATCGGGATGGGCGGGATTAGCTCGGTGGAGGATATTATTGAATTCACCATGGCAGGGGCCGCTGCCATTCAGGTGGGAACGTACAATTTTGTCCATTTACATGCAGGGGCTGAGCTGGTACATGGCCTTGAACAATGGATGCAGCGGGAAAAGGTGCAGTCATTGGATGAGATACGGGGAATTTTGTGAATTTGGAACCTTTTAGCATACACTAGTTCATATAGAACCGGCTTGTCTTTAAAAGACAAGTCGGTTTTATTTATTTTACTGAAATAGCCAAGCTTCAACTAGTGGTTAATATCGCACTTGTTCAAGATGAACGAAATTTGATTTTCCAGCCGATGAATGGCTTCCTCGGACGCCTGGTCGTTTGCACCTTGTTCCTGAAGCGCAGCGAGTTCCTGCTTGAGCTGATGAAGGTCTTGTCCTGCATTAGCGCAGTTGTAATTGCTTTCGAGATTGTCAATCATCCGATATCCTCCATTTCATTAGGTATACGTCCTTATTATGGAGAATTGATCTTTCCTTATTCAGCATATCGTTTTATTTCAGATAAAGGATACGTTTGGTTGTCGGTGGAGCGCGCAGAGCTTGCAGAATAAGAAGGAAATTGTCAAATGATGTCGAATATCAAGGGAATATAGGTCAGAGATAAGCTCTTCTTCCTAATGGAGAGCTTAACAAAGAAGCTAGGTGATGGGGTTGCGATTAAAAAGTAAGTCGAAACCGAGACGACAATTCAAGGTTTCGCTACAATTCATGATTATTATTTTGGTTGTTTTAGTTATCATTATTTCTTTAATTATATCCTTGCTTCTCATTCGTAATTTCGTGATTAACAAGCATTTTGATAATACGAAGGAAAAACTTTCGGGTATTGCCAAGATGGTTGCCAGTGACAACGATGTTATTCGTAATGTTGAGCAGGGAGTTCCTGTGAAGCAGATCCAAGACTACTCGCTTGAAGTCATGCACAACGTTAATGTGGATTTCGTTGTCATTTTGAACCACGATTTAATTCGGCTATCTCATCCGAATGCCACGATGGTTGGCAAACCGTTCTCTGATTTGAATGATGCCAGAAGAGCGCTATCCGGTCAGGGACATTTTTCTGAGAATATAGGTATTTTGGGCAAAGGTTACCGATATTTTACGCCGATATTTAATCAACAGCATGAGGTCATTGGCATTGTATGTGTAGGGCTGACCATGAGAACCCTAAATCATGATTTGATGCAAGCGCAGTATACCATTTTTGGAGGACTGATGCTGGGGCTCTTCAGTGGAGTTCTGGGCGCGATCATTCTGGCTCAGAAAATCAAAACGATTTTATTTGGGCTTGAGCCGCAAGAGATAGCAACACGATTGCGTGAAAAAGAAATTATTGAAAATGAGGTCGCTGAAGGAATTATAGCCATTTCGGCTGACAAGAAAATTATGCTCATGAACAAAGAAGCTCAGGCCAAGTATCAACCGGCAAACCAAGAGATGAAAGCCCCGATTGGCGAGCAGCTAGATACCAACTTTTATAACGTGCTCTTCAAGAGAGTGTTTGATGATAAAAAGAAAATCAAGGATCGCTCATTTTATGTGAATGGTATAGAAGTCATTGCGACAGTAACCCCTATATATATTGAAAATGAGTTTTTTGGGGCAGTTGCAACGCTGCGCGACCAATCCGAGATGATCCATCTCAGCAACCAGTTAAGTGGTACAAAATATTATATTAACTCCCTTCGCGGACAGACCCATGAATTTATGAACAAAATGCACGTAATATCCGGGCTGATTGAAATGAGGAAATATGCGGAGGTCAGTCAATATATTCAGCAGCTAAATCACCGGTATCAGGATGAGGTAGGCTTTTTGACTGAGAGAATTAAAGTTCCGGCATTAGCAGGTTTTATTATGGGTAAAATCAACGAAGCACGCGAACAGAATATTTCGGTTCTTCTTGCAGAAAGCTCGGATGTCTCTAATGTGGAGATGCAGGATATCGTTCATGATGTCATACACATCCTGGGCAATTTTTTTGACAACGCCATAGATTCCATCTTACAAAAAAAAGAACCCGGCAAAATTGAACTGAAATTGAACTATGAGTGTGAGGGAAATGTATTCATTTTGAAAGTGAAAGATAATGGTATGGGGATTGATTTTGAGATGCAAAAAAGAATATTCGAGCATGGCTTTTCAACCAAAGGAGAAGACAGAGGCTACGGCTTGAATCTGGTTAAAACCATGGTGGAAAATCATCAAGGAATCATTGAGCTTGATAGCCAACCGGGTCTCGGAACAAGTATATATGTAGAGTTGCCCTGTACATTGGAGGTGACAAATGAATGAAAGTTCTAATTGTTGAGGATGATCCGATGGTTGCTGAGCTCAATCAACAGTTTATCGAGCGCATGGACAATTTGGACGTTGTATGTAAGGCAGATACCGTCAAGAAAGCACAGGATTGCCTTCAAAAATGGTCACCGGATCTGGTATTACTGGACGTTTATTTACCTGGAAAAAGCGGATTAACTTTATTATCACATATGCAGGAGCATCAGTATCATGCTTCAGTTATTTTAATTACGGCTGCAAAAGATATTCAGACGGTGAAGGAAGCCGTTTTTTATGGTGTTGCAGACTATTTAATTAAACCCTTTACATTCGAACGCTTTAGACTGGCTGTTGAGAAAATCCAGCGTCTGGCGACGGTGATGGAGGAAGGGAACGGAATTAATCAGGCTGTTATTGACCATTATTTTAATAAAGAAGAGCATGCGGGTGTGGAGAAGAAAAAACCTGTTGAACATCCATCGCATAATCTACCGAAAAACCTGTCTAAAAATTTGTCCAAACTGACCATGACCACGATACTGAAGAGTATTCAAGAGCTGGATGGACCATTCTCGGTTGAAACGTTAGCCAGAGAAGTGGACTTGTCCCGTATCACGGTAAAAAAATATATTCAGTTCCTGGTGGACGATGGCTTTCTGGTTGAATCGATAGAATACCACAAGGTTGGCAGGCCGCTAATGCTCTATCAGTTGAATCCTGATATAAAAGAACCGCTATTTCCGATGTAGTCTGGAAATAGCGGTTCTTTTTTTGTTCAACAAGAGTACCGAGCTTCCTAATTATTTCATAGAGAGAACAGGAAGTGGGACTAGGTTATCCGAAGAATGAGCTGTAACGATATCATGGAAGTTGTCATAGCTAGTTTCAATCATGTTGGATAACGCCGTAACGGTATTCGAGCCAGCATGAGGCGTTACCAAAACTCTTGGATATAGCTCGACAAGCTTCTGGATCGTTGGGTCCGGGAGCATTTGCCATGGTTCAAATGCTCTAAAGAATAATTCATCTTCTTTAGGGAAGACATCCGTAGCGAAGCCTTCCAGATGGTTACTGAGCAAAGCGTCCAAAATGGCTTGGTTATCTTGCAATTCTCCACGTGAGGTATTGATGAGAATAGATCCCTTTTTCATTTTTGCTAAAAAGCTGGCGTTAATCATTTTGTCGTTCTGTCCCGGCAGATAAGGAACGTGCACACTAACGACATCACTCTCTGCCAGTAATTCATCCAAGGTCGTGAATGGAATGACTTCCTTGGCCGCATCTGATTGGTACACATCATAACCAATAACAGAGGCTCCCAATCCTTTAAACAATTTGGCCTCCGTCAGACCAATGCGACCCACCCCGATAATCCCAACTTTACAGTTATGGATCTCTTTGCTGAATGTATGCTCATCCACAATAAAATTTTTGAACGAACTTTTGGTAGTCATATAAGCGGTGTGTCGGAACAGCATCATTGCTAAAGTTAGGGAGAGCTCGGCGATGGCATTCGGAGAGTAGGATGGCACGCGTGCCACCTTCATTCCGAATTCGCTGCAGGCATCCAAATCAATGTGGTTGATTCCGACTGTTCTGGTGAAAACATATTGAATGCCGTATTCATTGAATTTTGTGATATTTTCCCGATTGGCAGCACAGTTTCCTCTTAGCAAAACGGCATCGTGATGCTGTGCCAATTCTGCATTGCTGGTGGTTAACAACTCTTCTACCAGCGTTAGTTGGAAGTTATATTTATTGAGATTCTGGAAATAGGGTTTCTCATAAGAACGGACACCATAGCAAATGATTTTTAACATGTTGTTTTCCCCCTGATTTAGAAAATTCCAATTTTATCAATGACATTGAGCGTAATGATCCACACTGGAATCATGACGACAGAAGTGATAGTAGATAGAAGCGATGCATTAGAAGTTAATATGGCTTCCTTATCAAAACTGATGGCATAGGCTGCGGCTACGGTAGCTGTAGGAGTAGCCATCATGATGACAATAGTAGCTAAAGCGACAGAATCGACTGACAGAATATGAGATACAGTCAACAAAGCCAGCAAGACGATGTTAACAATAGGAACAAGCCAAACCTTAACTATGCTGTAATACCAAGAGGTCTTATCAGTAGCTGCCGACTTGAAGCTGATCTCCCCCAATGTCGATCCAATCGATAACCAGGCTAATGGAGAAGCTAGTCCAGCTAGGTAGGTCATGGGCTTGAACAGCCAGACAGCGGTTTGATCAATTCTTAGAAAGGCGAACTGCTGAATGGCCCCATCCTCAGTAGCTACACTCATCTGTGGCAAATAACCTTGAAACAACCAAACAAACAAGCCTAGAAACGTGGCGATAACGATGGGATTCAAAAACATGGTTTTGAGATTTTTAAGCTCCATTTTCAAGCCGCTCATTTTGATATAGCCATAGGAGTATAAGAAAATGCGGTACCCTATGTTAAAAATGGAACTGTACATCACTCCGGTAGGACCGTAAATGGCTCCGACAATTGGAATTCCGAAGAAAGTAGTAGAACCGAAAATGGTTAATACCCGCAAAACATCCTGTTTATCCTTGTTGTAGCTCAGGAAGAACGGTTTAGAAATAAAGATGAGAATAATATAAATTAAAACTCCCCATATTAAAACATTCATTCCTTGTTTTAACATTGTAGGATTAATACCCTGCATAAAAGAATTAAAGGCTAGTGCTGGTAGAGCCACGGTTAGAACAACCTTGGATAACATCTTTCCTACTGCTGCGTTAAAAATCCCCTTTTTGCGGCAAAAGAAACCAAGAAGGATAATAAAAACGGTGGAAGCGATAGAACTGAGAATTTTGTTATCTGTTAAGGTCGCTGTAATCATTTCTAGTAAAGACATAGATAAAACCCTCTCTTGTACCTTTTTTCACATAAATGACGATGCAGAATGTGACGATGCAATTCCCTGATCTTTTGGCCAAAGTGTTGGTTTGCACTTTTATAGTAAAATGACTTTGTGAAAAAAAGAACAATATCTAATTAATTTAACTTATGAAACTAATTTAAAAAATTTATACGTTACATCAGATGGCAAATGAAACGAGAGGGGACGTCTTCACGGAATGATTATTTCTTGGCTTTGTGAGTGCTCATCAACTTCCGTGCTATAATGTAAATCATTAAACCCTACTTGATTAGTGGGTTAAATAGAAAAGATAGCAGGAGGGGCCGTATGAATCCGATACAACATATACTGTACGAATTTCAGCTGATCGTGCTGGACGGCGCCATGGCGACCGAGCTGGAGCGTCATGGACATGATCTGAACGATAGCTTATGGTCAGCTAAAATCCTCCATGAGCATCCGGAGTCGATCAAGCGTGTACATAGGGATTATTTTGAAGCTGGGGCAGACTGTGCGATTACTGCGAGCTATCAGGCTACCGTTGAAGGCTATGTTAAACGAGGCCTAAGCGAAAATGAGGCGCTGGAGCTGATTCAATCATCGGTGAGGATTGCTGTGCAGGCACGCGATGAGTTTTGGGCTGACATGAAGGCTACTGCTAGTCAGCGATATCGTCCCAAGCCGCTAGTCGCGGCCTCTGTTGGCCCTTACGGGGCGTTTTTGGCAGATGGGTCAGAGTATCGCGGCGATTACAAGCTGAGCGAGGAACAGCTAGTGGAGTTTCACAGGCCACGTATGAAAGTTCTGATCGAGGCGGGAGCAGATATTTTAGCCTGTGAAACGATACCCTGTCTGGTTGAAGCCAAGGCCATTGCCCGATTGCTGAAGGAATTCCCTGGCACGTATGCCTGGATCAGCTTTAGCGCAAAGGATGGACAGCATATCAGCAATGGTGAGTCTGCCGCTGCATGTGCTGAGTGGCTGAATGGGCATGAGCAAGTGGCTGCTGTAGGAATCAATTGCACTTTGCCGAAATTCGTTCCATCGCTTATTCACGAAATACGCAGCCACACGGATAAGCCTGTGGTGGTATATCCCAATCTGGGGGAGGAATATGATCCGGTCAGCAAGACATGGCACGGCAGCACTTGTGCAGAGACGTTTGGACAAAGTGCCCGCCAATGGTATGAAGCGGGAGCTCGTCTGATTGGCGGTTGTTGCCGGACTCAGCCGCTGGATATTGAGGAAATAGCATCATGGACGAGAGATGTATAAACGAGGATAAGCGTAGCGCAGGGATAAAGGTTATCTATAAGAGATAACTCGATGGCCCGAAAAAGAACAAGCAGGCTGAACCAAGTTGTGCTCCGGCAATGGAGCAGCTTGGTTCAGCCTGCTTTGTTTACTACCTGCGCCGATCTGGTCAGCTTTCCGCTAAACGTTCCAGTAGTGCGTCTCCATTACGGCTCACCCGGATATGGGCAAAATGTGCGTTCTGTTCTACAGTACGTCCGGTTCCCTCAGGGATGAAATAATTCTCAATACCGTACAGAATACGAGAACCATACCATTGTCCATTTAAAACGACTTCATGACTGGCAAGTTTTTCACCATCTTGATATAGGCGATCCGCGACGTATACTCCTTGGCTATCTGGTGTGAGAACGACTTTGACCTTGCCTCGGCTCCATTCCTCCTCCTGAAGAGGGGTCTTGGAAGGCGGGGTAGATATGTCGTAATTCAGTGCCACATAATCGCCTTGCAGCAGGGAGCGCGGGTCTATAGGAGCCAGTTTGAGCTTAATGGAAGCCCCTGTGGCGAGCAGGGTTTCACTTCTCGACGTCTGATAGCCGATGATCCCCAGCTGTAGCACGATGACAATAGCGATGAGTAACGGGCTTAAGCGCATGAAGCTAAAGCTGCGGTGGTCGGCATCAAATGCTGCTTTGCCGCTATGGGCCATTCGCCGATCCGCCCACCAGGTCAAGCCGAGTGCAATGACCCCCAGAAGCGCCAACGTAAAAGACTTATACAGTAGCGTCCACAATAAATCATAGTATTTGAAGCCGATAAAAATAAACCAGAAGACAACGCTCATGATGGTCTCCGATTTTTGTTTCAGACGGGCAAAGGCAAAGACCATCCCGGTAACGATAACAAAATAAAAAATGTTAATGAACATATAAGAGTGTGGAATGACATCCTCGAAAAACGTCGCCCAAAACAGGAACAGCAAGCTAAAAAACAATGAGCTATTCCGCAGATGTTCTTTTAACTCCGTCTTGAATATAAAGTAACTTACCCCATATAACACGGCATTGACGATGAAAAGAGAGAAGATGATGAACTTATAGGTCCAGTTCCAACCATCCCACTCTTGATACTGCTGAAATAAAATGGTCGCCAGATTCAGGTTTACAAAGGTGTAGGCAAAAAACAACTGCCTTTTCCCTTTGGAGCGAAACCATCCAGCGATGGAAACGATCAGAAATAATACCGAAAGCAACGTCTGATCTGACCAAAGAATGGCCGCCAAGCCTGTAATATAGCTGATGGTCAGCAGTGTAAAACGTATTACCGAATCCAGCTTGGATTCCGGTATGACAATCATCGAAATCATAAGCAGCAACGACACAACCAACAGTACATATTCGGTGTGGTTTACATTCGTGCTAATCATAATCAATCCGATGAGAGAAATACTACCGATCAGCACTCCAACCACTTTGATTACACGGGATACGGTTTTGCTGATCCATTCACTGCCACGTTCCTCGGTAACGGTCGTCTCAGTCTTTGATGTACTGATGTCCGTTGTCCCTGTATCAGATTTCGCGATACTTCCCTTTTCCTCATTGGATATCTCATCTGCTTCCGGCGGTGTTTTTCCCAAATGATTCAAATAACGGAAAAACCACACGTTACCCGTCAGCAGTAGCGCCACAAAAATCAAACCAAAAACAAAAAACAGAGATGAGGAGTACGCCTCAGCCAGCTCTATAAATTTAAAGACGGCAAAAGCCGAGAGTGCCAATGCATTCAAGGTCAGTAGCGTTTTATTCAGCTGCACCTTGGTAAATATATAAAATCCTAAAGCAATCACAGCGATATGCGGTATATTCATAACCAGGCCATACCCATCAAATGCAAAAGAGTTGGTCATCGCCAACATGGCTATATGGAAAACCGTAAAGCTCATATATTGTAGTGGAGCAGAGTGTATACGATGAAGGAACGTCAATAAAAATAGCAGCAGATTGACTATTGCGAATATTCCGGCAATGGACAACGATTCCAGCTCGCTATAAGGCGCGCTTTGCATCGTAGGGTAAAAATAAAGCCACAAACCAAGATGAATTAGTACATAAGACAGCATATAAAAAGGATTGTAGCGAGTAATCCAGCTAAGCAGTAGAGCCGGCACCGACCAAATGAAAAACAATCCGTAGCTGTCCGCATGGGAATTGTAAATTTGACCGAGCAATGCCACGGAAACGCCAAAGGCTATACAGCCAGCCACCAAAAACATATTAGACAGAAAAGCTTGTTGGCCGGGAACAGCACGTATCCGTGCAAATACAAAAGACAAGCCATAGAACAGAACAATAAGCGCAGCAGCAAGTACAATCTTGGATGTCCGATCCAGTCCGCCCCAATTGGAGGCGAAAAAATAAATAATTGCGGCCAGTATCAGTGAGATGCCCAGCAGATAACCCGTACGTATCGCATTGAATCGCAGCATGGATTTCACGTACCTTTCCTGTTGGTTTGATGCCTATTATAGCGTTGAAAGGGCTCAGAACCAAGTGGAAATTAGGATCAGGTCATAAAAAGAGAGCCACCGTATACTGTGGCTCTCTTTAACGTTACTGGATTCCGACTAAGCGTTGACGGTACGAATCTCTTGCCGGGACTGATGTCGGAAGCGATACTCACGCGGTGGAATCCCTGCTGTTTTCTTAAATGCCTTGGAAAAGGTGGACATATCGGTATAGCCGATGGACTGGGCTATGATTGACAAATTGTAGGTTGTCTGCTCCAGTAATCTTTTGGCTTCGTTAATCTTGAGGTTTTGCAAATACTTGGCGGGAGAGATGAGGAAGGTGGAATGGAACTTACGTGAAAAATGCGCACGATCCACACCTACATGCTCGGCAATTTGCTCAATCGTAACACGGTCACAATAATGCATTTCAATGTAATCTTTCCCCTGCTGGAGCCAATAATCAGAGCATACAAAGTTGCGCAGCACGTCAGATGTGTTGCGGGACAACTCCAGGAAGATCTGATGCAGTGTAATCAAGCGGGCCAGATCGCTACCCTGACTGTTGTTGTCGTTTACGATGGAAAACAGGTTGGAGATAAGTTCGAGGATTTCCTCGCTCACTGCGTTAGCCATAAATGGCGTAGAGGGATTAATTCCGATCCGCTCCAGCAGTGCGAGGGACTTGGGTCCCTCAAAGGCAATCCATACCTTTTGCAACGGGTGCTCGTGATCGGTGTAATATTCATGGGCAAGATGCGGAAAAAAACAGAATAAATCAGACTTTTGGACACGGTACTTCTGTTGCTTATAAATAAACTCAGCCTGACCTTCAAGTACAAAAATCAAATAAAAATAAGGAACAGCCTTGGGACCAACATGGCAGCTTGTTTTCGAAATATCCATACCCAGTCTGACTGGCCAAATGGCGCTGGATTTCTCCAGTTCGGTAGCTGTGAAATAATGGTCTTCCACGATGTCGAAGTGATCTTCATTTTTTGCTCTTTTCATAACTTGTCACCTCTCCTTTGGTGGAGATAAGGGAATTTTGATTTTATTGTATATAAAGGAAAGCATAATTACAAGTTAATTCATTGGAATTAAGGGTTATATAATTAAAACTAGGTATGCCAAAGGCTCCATGGCCGGTTTGAGACGAGCCATGGAGCCTTTTAAGTTCTGTATTATGAGATGAAGATTAGCCTACATTTATACGTTCAGGATTCCTTCTTTTGGAGTAACGTTGAAGGCTTTGGCCAGATCGGCCAATTCCTGATCTGTAATACGTTGCTGAATATCATGGTGAGCAATGAGCATATAAATTTGCGCCGCTTTTTCAATCGTTTCAATTAGGCCAAACGCTTCATCAATGGAGCTGCCCGTTCCGAAAATGCCATGATGAGGCCATAATACAGCATGATGATCCTTCATTTTTTTAGCCGTTTCGCGGCCGATTTCGCTGGAACCCGGTACCATCCAAGGGATTACACCGATACCGTCTGGAAAGACGACAATACATTCGGTACACATTTCCCACAGTGTTTTGGTGAATTGGTTTTCGTCCAGACTATGAATGAAGGTCATGGCAATAACATGGGTGGCATGATTATGAATCACAACACGATGGTTAGGATCGACCTTCAAGCGCTCAATGTGGCCCATAAAATGGGAAGGTAACTCACTGGTAGGCACCGCCCCGTGTTTGAGGCCCCACAAGACTTCCAATTGCTCACCATCCTGGGAGACACGAAGGACTCCTAAGTTAGCTTCTGGATCTGCAATTACATTTTTGAAATATTTTCCTGATCCGGTGACGATAAAATATTTACCAGCCAGTTCATTCACCGGGAAAGCAGGTTTAATCGTCCGAATGACCTGATGAATATCTATATATTTTGCAACCTCAGCTTCATCCAGAATATAGCTTACATTACCTCCATTGCGTTCATCCCAGCCGAATTTCCACATGTTTTGTGTAATTTCCGCCATCTCGCGAACAAATGGGATATCTAGTCCCGATTTGCGTTCTTTTTGATTCTCCAGCACAGTAGTCATGGATAATCTCTCCCTTTGTATGATATGAATATAAGCATTATCAGTCATTAGTTACCGTTTCAGCAGTTATCGTTTCAAGAGTACTTGTTGTTCATAGTTTTTTACTTCGGCCAGCCATTCCTCACGAACAGGAACGCCGTTTTGAGCGCAATAGTAATCCCATATGGCACCAAACGGATACGATTTAAACTCTTCGACCAGAGCAAGACGAGTGGTAAAGTCCCGTTCCTCTTCCGCCTGCTTTAATGCTTCAATCGGTTCGAGCATAGCGCGAAGCAGCGCTTTGATCGTGTTGCGTGTTCCGATGACCCATGCTGCTACATGATTGATACTTCCATCAAAGAAATCAAGACCGATATGGGTTCGGGAGAGCAATTCACCGCGAACCAGCTCACGGGCAATGTCCAGCAATTCGTCGTCCATTGTCACGACATGATCACTGTCCCAACGAACCGGTCTGCTGACATGGAGCAATAATTGGTCGGTAAACATCAGCACAGAGGACAGTTTGTTCGAAATGACTTCCGTCGGATGGAAGTGACCAGAATCAAGACAGATAGATTTACCCCGCGTTAGGGCGTAGCCCATATAGAACTCATGGGAGCCCACGACATAGCTCTCCGAGCCGATGCCGAACAGCTTGCTTTCAACCGCATCGATGTTGTATTCCTCACTGATTTCCTCGCTGAAAATTTCGTCCAGCGCATCACGCAGACGTTCTCTTGGAGCCAACCGATCAACCGGAGTATCTTTATAGCCATCCGGCATCCAGTGGTTAGTGACACAGGGCTGACCGAGTTCTTTGCCAAAATGCTCTGCAATCCTGCGTGATTTTTTACAGTGTGTGATCCAGAAATCACGGATTTCCGAATCCTTGTGACTCAGTGTGAAGCCGTCTTCGGCTTTGGGATGAGAGAACAAAGTTGGATTAAAATCAAGCCCGAGCCCTTGCTGTTTGGCCCAGTCTACCCAGTTCTGAAAATGGCGTGGCTCCAGTTGATCCAGATCCACTTGTTCAGTGGTGTCCGCATAGATTGCATGCAAATTGACCTTGTGTTTACCCGGAATGAGTGATAGAGCTTTTTCTAAATCCTGACGCAACTCATGCGGCGTGCCTGCTCTGCCCGGGTAGCTGCCCGTTACGGCAATCCCCCCGCTAAGCTGTTTGTCTTTGAACAGAAATCCCTGAACATCATCTCCCTGCCAGCAGTGCAGTGATATTTTGATTTGTGAAAGCTTCTGTAAAATGTCGTCAACTTGAATACCGTGGCGGGCATACAGCTTTTTCGCTTCGTTATAACTGGCTTCAATAGCTTTGTTCATGGCTTTACTCCTTTATTGAGATATCTGAATAGAGGATGTTGCTTGTATCTTGAGGCGCTCCCAGCGTTCCAGAAGCTCTTGCATGCCTTCCACCGATTGCGGCTCATATAGCCTAGTCGGAAAGGAGCGGGCGATGGTTCGGCCAGCAGCTTTGAGATCCTCAAGAACACCAGAGCTGATTAATTGCACGACAATATTGCCGATGGCCGTAGATTCGGAAGGACCTGCCTGAACCTCAATTCCCAAGAGATCGGCTGTTAGCTGACATAGTAATTCGTTGTTAGCACCTCCGCCGACAATGTGCAATCTGGTAATCGTTTCGTCTGTTAAACGTTGCAGTTCGTGTAAGGCATCGCGGTAGCTTAAGGCCAGACTGTCAAAAATACAGCGGGCGAGTGAACCCGGCGTCCTGGGGATGGGCTGGCCTGTTTCTTCACAGAATCGCTGAATTTCAAGGGTCATACTATCCGGGTTTAAGAAGGATGACTGGTTACAGAGGACGAGACTGATAAACGGTGTCTCTGCTGAAGCCAGTTCGGCCAATTCAGCAAAGCTATGTGCGGAACCGCCCTCTCTCCTAATCTCCTGAATCATCCACAATCCCATAATATTTTTCAGAAAACGGTACGTACCGTAAGCACCCCACTCATTCGTGTAGTTCGCCTGCATGGCTGCCTTGGTATTTAAGGCCTCGGATCGTTCCATTCCCAGTAGTGACCACGTTCCGCTGCTAATAAAAGCCCAAGATTCTTCCCGCTGTGACGGAACACCTGCAACAGCCGATGCAGTATCGTGAGTAGGCGCAAGAATGATCTGACAGTCCGGAAGATCGTATTTTTGAACAAGCTCCGGCAAAAGAGAACCCAGAACCCGTCCAGGCTCGGAAAGCTCTGAAAACTGATTGCGTCGCAGTTGGAGCAGGGACAGCAGGTCTTCATCAAACTCTCGTGTGTTCACGTTGAGAAGCTGCATCGTGGACGCATTCGTCATTTCATTGATCATGGTGCCTGTCAGGCGATAGTACAGATAATCGGGGACCATCAATATTTTATCCGCCTGGGCAAGCTGTTCCCGATCATGGACAAACAGTTGATACAGGGTATTAAAGTTTAGTTCCTGAATGCCTGTTTTCTCATACACAGCCTCTCGACTGATGATCTGGTGCAGCCTGTCGGGCGCATGGAGGGTACGTGCATCCCGGTAAGCGTATACCTCCTGAATGCGGTTTCCTTTCTGATCAAGCAGCACGTAATCTACAGCCCATGTATCAATACCGAGCGTACAGGAATGAATCCCCGTCTGTTTAGCTTTTTGCAAGCCCTGAATAATCTCATTCAATAGTTCGTCGATATTCCAGTAATCGTGTCCGTTTTTTTCGGTAAAGGAGTTGTTGAAACGGTGAAGCTCTTGCAAGTGTAGCTGGTCACCTTGCAGAGTTGCGCTTACGAGCCTTCCGCTTGAAGCTCCAATATCAACAGCAAGATAATTATTCATACCCAATCTCCTTGCATGGATAAAATACTGGCAGCCTGAAAGTCTGCTTTTTGTTTTCTTAACTAACTCCATACTACTTCCGTTTTTCTTTGTAGTCAACAGAAACGGAAGTATAATTTGTGGTTTTATTTTTGTTTTCTAAAATTATAATTAAAATTAAATGTTGTTTTGTATGTATTTTTGTTTTTTAATCTGTTTTCTACAATCAGGATTATGCAAAGTCCTTGCAATATATATATCTTGAACAAAGGTCGATTTGATTTTACGATATTCCAATTGTGGAAGGTTCTCCAAATGCCGCTGTCTGTATGAAAAATAGTCTTGAAACCGCCCGCCAGAGGGTGTAGTATACAAGATATCAATTTCATATGACTCGTATAATATTGGGGATATGGCCCAAAAGTTTCTACCGGATGACCACTGTAATCGTCCGACTATGAGTGATAGCGCATCGGCTTTGGATGAATGCGGGCATTTATTTGTGCGCCAATCCGTCAGGGATTATAACCCCAAGGACAGGCTTCACTTGAGAAACAACTCAAGGGAGCCTGTCCTTTTTTTGGTTTTGGCAGGTTTTATACTATTTTAAAGTACAGAAGGAGCGATACTCGCATAATGAAAGCTTTGGAGGAACGTATTCGTCAAGAGGGACAGATTTTATCTGACACCGTATTAAAGGTAGATTCATTTTTGAATCATCAGGTAGATACAGCATTAGCATTGGAGATTGGTAAGGAGTTTGCACGCCTTTTCGGCAGTGCTCCTATCACCAAGGTGCTTACAATTGAAGCTAGTGGTATTCAATTTGCTATGGCTACTGCTATTGCCTTGGGAGTCCCGTTCATTTATGCGAAGAAAAAGAAGGCAATCACGCTGAATGAGCAGGTCTACTTCGCTGAGGTTCATTCATTCACTCGGCAGGAAACTTATCAGGTGAGTATTTCCCAAAAATATCTCGATGCCAGCGACCATGTGCTAATCGTAGATGATTTTTTGGCTACTGGCGCAGCATTGGTCGGACTTACGGATATTGTGAAGGAAGCAGGAGCGGAGCTGGCTGGGGTTGGCTGTGTGATTGAGAAGAGCTTCCAGGAAGGCCGTGGACTGTTGGAGCAAAGAGGCATTGCTGTGCGCTCTCTTGCGCGTATTGCTTCCATGGCACCGGGCGAGGTTCATTTTATAGAGGAAGCTGGCGCGGTGATTCCTCCCGTTAAGGAGAATGTGGGATGTTAAGTAAACAAAAGTTATTCGCGCTGGGCTTCCAGCATGTCATGGCGATGTACGCTGGAGCAATTGCTGTACCTCTAATTGTAGGGGGAGCATTGCACCTGACGCCAGCCCAGATGGCTTATTTGGTGGCTGCCGATCTGTTCACTTGCGGGATTGCTACATTATTACAGATTATGGGCACACGCTTTTTCGGTAGTAGACTGCCTGTCATTTTAGGTTGTACGTTTACGGCAGTAGGGCCCATTATCGCGATTGCTTCGACCTCAAATTTAGCGACAGCGTATGGTGCCATTATTTTGTCTGGTATATTCGTGGTGTTAGCGGCACCGTTGTATGGCAAGCTGCTACGCTTTTTCCCGACGGTGGTTACGGGTTCGGTGGTTACGATTATCGGTCTATCCCTTATTCCGGTGGCGATGAACAATGTAGCAGGGGGTCAGGGCAGTTCGGATTTTGGACAGCCACGTAATTTGCTGTTGGCCTTAGTCACACTACTGGTTATTCTGCTTGTGAATCGGTTGGCAAAAGGCTTTTTGCGCTCGATTTCCGTGCTTATTGGGTTGTTCGCGGGCACAGTGGTTGCTTATGGAATGGGAATGGTGCATTTTGCTCCCGTGGCGGAGGCTTCATGGGTGAGTGTTGCGCAGCCGTTTTATTTTGGTAAGCCAGAGTTTAGCATTATGGCAGTTTGTACGATGATTATCGTCAATATTGTCAGTATGGTTGAGTCTACAGGCGTTTATTTGGCAGTAGGCAAAGCAATTGATCAGAAGGTGGAGCAGAAGCAGATCGTCAATGGTCTGCGTTCCGAAGGACTTGCGATTATGCTTGGGGGTATTTTTAACGCGTTTCCTTATACAGCTTTCTCGCAAAATGTTGGTCTGATTTCGCTCACACGCGTCAAATCGCGGAACGTCATTTTTGCTGCCGGCGGTATCATGGTTGTTCTTGGTTTGCTTCCTAAGCTGGCTGCCTTAACGACAGTGATTCCTAACGCTGTGCTGGGCGGGGCGATGATCGTCATGTTCGGCTCGGTCGCTGCATCAGGCATGTCTATTCTGTCAGAAGTGGATCTGCGGAAGGAAAGCAATCTGCTGATCGCAGCATGCAGCATTGCCGTGGGCCTAGGCTCTGCCGTTCTGCCACAAATGTTCGACCAGCTGCCGAGCTTTGCCAAAATGCTGTTGCAAAATGGTATCGTTTCGGGCTCGGTTACAGCGATTGTCTTGAATATCGTTTTGACGAGAAAACAGGGCGAATCGGTCAAAAGCGTGACGGTTCAGGAGGTTCCACAGAAGGTTTGATGATTAGGAAAAAATAAGATAGCCGGAAAGAGGACGTATGCCTCTTTTCCGGCTTTTTGGCATGGAGTTATCCAGAACTGATTATTTATTTAGCAGCATGAAGTTATTGATGAAACCCTCTTCCTGTATAAAGATCGGGGTTTGGATTTTCGAAGTAAAGTCATAATAGTACACGCCGCGTCCTTCATCCTGATTTTTCTGAGAGGCGCTGCCTAAATAGTAGATACCCTTGCCGTCTGGGGACATATAGAGACTGTGCAGTGGCGCTAAAGTTAACTCTTAAGTTGATTTATCTACTAGAGGAATTTGCTAGAGTAGTGGGCAAGGTCGTGGTATAATTTACCTTATGGATTTTGAATAGTGGTGGATGTTTTCGGACCACGGTGCAGCTTCCCGAAAGGGGGTGAAGCCGATGGTCACACTTGTGTCGTGCTACGATGTGTTGCGTTGGATGGTTACGTTACTAAGCCTGGTGTTTAGTATTCGTAAACTTTATCGCTGGCTACGTCGGAAATTTCGGAACAAGCGAAAACCCACCGCGTAATTAGGTTGGCCCCTAACGGTGGGTTTCGTTTGCATTGACATTTAGTTATGCAGCGCGCCGTGGTGGTGATCCACAGCCTTTCAAGTCCTAAGAGTCTTTGCCGTTGGCGCGGCGAAGACTCTTTTTAGTATACGACACGGTAGTTTACTCTATACCTAATTTTAACACTTCAATTGCGTGCACGCAATTGGAGGTTACGTCTTGTTTCTACCTTATCGTTCAAATTTAAATTATTGTGCAGCATTTATTGACAAGCCTGTGACAACAAAATAAGATCGTAATGGAAAGAAATAAAGGAAGAAAACAGGTGTGAGCCGGACGACTCTGTGTACGGGGTTTTGTTGAGACCATGTAGATGGATTTTGAGCGTGTTCACTTAAAAGGGAAGTTCGGTTGATTCCGACACGGGCCCGCCACTGTATACAGGCCTTAGCAGGATACTGCTGGAGCTTTCAGAACAGCCACTGGAACTGTGAAGAACCGGGAAGGCCTGAAAGATGCGCCTGGAGTCAGGAGACCTGCCTGTTTTGACATCACTGTCAGACCCACGGGATGCTGGGGAGGTGGTTAGGCGTGCTGCATACGGAATGTCTGAAACCGATCTGATCCCTTCTATGTTTTTGGAGTTGGCTTCGAGGTGAGTTTTGACATTTTATAATGAAAGCATTTCTGACTGCTGATCAAGTGGTCCGGAATGCTTTTTTCGCGTTTTGCGTTAGGTTTATATGATTTTACAAGATAGAGGGGGATTCATTGAATGATTAGCAATCGTAGCAGGAGTTCATGGTTGATATGTACAGGGGTGATACTGTTGCTGGCAGTTATGGCTCTTTCGGGATGTGCCAGCAATAAGACGTCGGATAGCTCCGGTAAGGGTGAAAACGCGTCAGCACAACAAACAGCGACAGATAAAAAGCTGGTAATGGCGTATACATGGAAACCGTCGGGCGTTGACCCGCACGGAGATAATAGCTGGGATGTGATGCGATCCGGTGCAGGTGAGACACTTGTCCGTTTGAATGAAAAGCTGGAGCCTGTGGCTTGGCTGGCAAAGGAGTGGAAGCAGGATAGTCCTACAGTTTGGACGTTCAGCTTGCAGGATAAAGTCACTTTTCATGATGGAAAGAGTATGGATGCAGCAAGTGTAAAAGCATCTTTACTGCGCTCTATCGAGAAAAGCCATCTGGCGAAGGATTTACTGAATGTGAAGTCCATTGATGTAAGCGGCCCGCTGGCTTTGAAAATCACGACAAACCAGCCGAATGCGGCGTTGGTGTCCAATCTAGCTGATCCATCGACGATTGTACTGGATGTGGCATCGATGAAAGATGAGCAGAGCTACCCAGCGATGACAGGCGCCTTTAAAATCAAAGCGTTCAACAAGGACCAATCGTTGGTCGTAGAGCGTTATGACGGATATTGGGGCGAGAAGCCACGACTGGCTGAAGCGACGATGAAGTTCATTACGGACGGGAATTCGCGCCTGATGGCGCTGCAATCCGGCGAGGTGGACGTAGCGACCGATATTCCGGTTGATAACACAGAGGTAGTGAAAAAGAACGACAAGCTACAAGTACTGTCGGCTCCCTCCTTGCGCACCCATATGATCGTGTACAATATGGAATCGCCAGTATTCAAGGATGCGGCGAACCGTAAGGTGGTGGACAGCCTGATTCCGCGCACATCGATTGTGAGCGCCGTCATGAGAGGCTTCGGTACGGAAGCAAGCAGTCCGTTCCCGAGCATTCTTCCCTTTGGTAAAGTTGAGCGTAAAGCGCTGGGGGGAACGGCAGAGCAGCTGTTGACGAAGGATGGCTGGCAGAAGGACGCCCAAGGGACATGGACTAAGCAAGGCAAGCCGTTCGAGGTTACGCTGCTGACTTTCCCTCAGCGTCCGGAGCTCTCTGTTATGGCTGAGGTCATCCAAAGCCAATTGCTGAAAGAGGGAATCCAGGTCAAGATTCGCAAGGTGGAAAATATCGACGAGGCGTTGACCAAAAACGATTGGGATTTTGCTATGTACAGTATGCTTACTGCTCATACAGGAGAGCCGCAATATTTTATGGACATGTTTTATTCTTCGAAAAGCGAAGCCAATGTAAGCCGGTATAGTTCCAAACCGCTAGAGAGTATTCTTAACAGCTTGAAGCTGGCGAAGGATACAGCGCAGCGTAATGCTGTGACACTACAAGCGCTGGATATCATCAATGCGGATTTGCCACAGTCGTTCATTGTGCATCCTGATAATGTGTTTGGTGTGAAAAAAGGGGTGGAGGGTTTTACACCCCATCCGATCGAGTATTACTACATTACAGCGCAATCTGATATTGCGGAATAACGAGCTGCGTATCCTATGATTCGTTTTATACTGGAACGTGTGGCGCAGCTGCTCATCATTGTATTCGTTGTATCCACGCTGACTTTTGTACTGATGCGGCTGGCTCCTGGTGACCCTGCTACTATTTTGCTCACCGCGCATAATGTCCCTGCCTCTGAGGAGGCGTTGACGACGCTACGGCAGGAACTGGGCTTAAACGAGCCGCTTCATATTCAATATGTGAACTGGCTGCGAGATGTGTTCACGGGGCATTGGGGCACCTCGTATGTATCCAAGGAATCCGTGCTAGCCGAACTATGGAACAGACTGCCTGCTACTGTGGAGCTAGCTGCTGCGGGCTTTGCCGTCATGACGGTGCTTACGCTGGGGCTGGGACTGGCTGCCTCGCTAAAAATCAGCGGCCCACTGGATCGTCTGGGCAGGCTGTTTGCCCTGCTGGGATCGTCGATTCCCTCTTTTTGGCTTGGGTTTCTGTTGATCTATCTATTCTCCGTTCGCCTGGGCTGGCTCCCATCCATGGGAAGGGAGGACTGGGCGCATCTAGTGCTCCCAGCGCTGACTCTTGGCGCAGGTTTGGGAGCGGTGCAAGCCCGTGTACTGCGCGCTCAAATGCTGGAGCTGGGTGACCGGAATTTTGTGAAAGCAGCGAAGGCTCGAGGCTTTTCACGTATGCATATCCTGTTTTTTGAGATATTTAAGCATGCGGTTCTGCCTATGATTACACTGCTAGGTACCAATCTATCATTTATGTTGGCAGGTAATGTCATCGTCGAGACCATTTTTTCATGGCCGGGGTTGGGCAAGTATTTTATAGATGCGATTACCCAGCGAGATTATCCGGTGATTCAGGGGTATGTTATTTTCGCCGTATTTTTAATTGTAGGAGTTCAGTGTTTGGTGGATGTGGTCCAGACGGCGATAGATCCGAGGCTACGTTTGCGTTAAGGGGGAAGCTGAAAATGAAAAAGATACGGCTTTCCTTTCAAGGGAGCTTGCTGGCAGGAGGCATACTGTTTGGTCTGATCGTGCTGCTTGGGTTATTGGCTCCATGGGTCGCTCCTCATGATCCTCTTCAAGTGGATCTTTTGAACCGTCTGGCACCACCCAGTCGGAAATATCCTTTTGGTACGGATCATCTGGGTCGGGATGTGCTGTCACGGCTAATTTACGGGATTCGGACGAGCGTGCTAATCGCATGTGCAATTACTGCAGCTACGCTGTGCTTCAGTCTACCTATAGGGTTGCTCATTGGTTATGTGCGCGGACGCGTGGATCAGCTGATTATGCGGGGAATCGACGGCGTACTGGCTTTTCCTGATATTATTTTAACGGTGGCAATTGTGGGCATTTTGGGCCCGGGTTTTGTTAACATGACCCTTGCGATTATTGCGGTACGGTGGGCGGGCTATGTCCGGTATATCCGTAGTCTGGTTCAAAAAGCCTGTCAGGAGGACTACGTTCGGTATGCCCGTTTATCCGGCAATTCACACGCGCGTATACTGAGACGTTATGTATTGCCACAAGCGTTGCCGCAGTTGTTGGTTTATGCGGTATGGGATATCGGACGCGTGGTGCTGATGATCGCTGGGCTGTCCTTTCTTGGACTGGGTGTACAGCCGCCCAAGCCAGAGTGGGGCGTGATGCTGCATGATGCAACCTCATATTTTCAGGTGGCTCCGCATGTCATGATTTTCCCAGGCTTGGCGATTATGTTATTCGTACTTGCCTGCCAGCTTTTGGGCGACCGTTTTTCGGAAAAGGGGGCGACCAAATAGTGGAGGATCAAATAGCCCTTGGGTGCAAGGATACGATAGAACAAGTGGCAGGGCGAGAACTTTTGTTACACGTGGAACATTTAGAGATCTGCCGCACTGGCGTAGGAACAAGCGAAAGCGGAAGCAAACCGCTGCTGAGTGATGTGAGCTTTTCCATATATTCAGGGGAAATTGTGGCCCTGACCGGACCGAGCGGATGCGGCAAGAGTCTGACCGCACACGCAATCGCAGGCATGCTGGAGCCAGGTATCGGTGTTACGCAAGGGCATATCTACTATAACGGGGAAGACATTCTCCCGTTCCAGGAACGGCGCTGGCAAAGGCTGCGCCGAGACGATATTGCCCTGCTCATTCAACAATCGCTGAGCGGGTTGAACCCGATCCGGACTGTCCGCGCCCAGCTGATGGATACGCTTAGACTGCACGGGCGGCGTCGGATGCCGCACAACCAGGCAGTGCCGGAGCACGCTGATGCTGTCCCATCCCACACTGCACCGCAGCAAGTCCACCCGCTGGGCGTGCTGCCACGGATGCGGCAGATGCTGAGCCGTGCCACGGAGATAGCCAGAGGAGGTGCTACTCCAGTGCGGGAGGCCTATTTGTGCTCTCTGCTCCGCAAGGTTGGGTTTGCAGATCCTGAGCATATTTTGTCGTCATATCCTTTTGAACTAAGCGGAGGCATGTGTCAAAGGGTGCTACTGGCTGCAATGTTAAGCTCAGGTCCGCGCCTCTTTATTGCCGACGAGCCTACTACGGCGTTGGATGTTATCAACCGCGACAAGGTTCTGGCATTGCTGCAACAGTTGAGAGAAGACTTTGATCTCACCATATTGTTGATTTCACATGATCGCCAGGGGATGAGCCGCATAGCAGATCGAGTGTTGGAGATGAGCCCGGAAGGAAGGATGCACCAGTGATGCTGGAATTGAAGAATGTGACCAAAGCATACCCTGTCCGCAAACGGAGAAAAGGCTGGTTCAGCAAGCAAGATAGCGAGCAGGCCGTGAAGAAGGTGAGTCTGGAGTTACGACAGGGGGAATGTCTTGGACTGGTGGGGGAAAGTGGAAGTGGCAAAAGCACGCTGGCACAATGTATTCTAGGGCTGGAATCGTTGACCTCAGGGGAGATTTGGCTGGATCATCAGCCTATACATTTCGAAAAGATGAAGGACGTTCAGCTGTACAAGCGAATCCAATTGGTTGCACAGGATTCGTCCTCCTCATTGCATCCTCGTATGACCATTCGAGATATTTTAATGGAGCCGATCCACAACTATTTTCCTGAGCGAAAAGAGCAGGCGCTGGATATTTGTCTGTCCCTATTGGAATCAGTAGGATTGGAGGCTGACAGTCTGGAAAAATACCCAGCACAGCTGAGTGGCGGGCAAAAACAGCGGGTATGTATTGCCCGAGCGTTGGCGGTGGAGCCGGATATTATCTTGTTCGATGAATCGATCGCCAATCTGGATACGACAACGCAGTCTTCTGTACTGGACATGCTCAAAAGAATGCAGATGGAACGTCAGTTGTCCTACCTATTCATCACTCACGATCTCCAATCTACTCGTCAGTTTTGTGATCGAGTTGCCGTCATGGTTCAGGGGGAGATCGTGGAAATCTTTAAGGAATGGGATGAAGACTTGTTACAGCATGAGTACACGCGTACTCTGTTGCAAACGTTGGATAATTAAGCCATAAATTTAATATTCCACAAATTTAAAATAAATATGAGGATTGTTTGTCGAATGTTGTTGACAAAATAGAACGTGGTACCTATTCTAAATATGATTATGATAATCATTATCACATATATAGAAAAGGGGAAATACATTGATGTCCGTTCGACACCGCAAGACTGCCACCCTTATGTTGGTGGCGCTCCTCTTATTATCCGTTGTTTTGGGTTGTGCGAAGCAGGAGAACACGCCTGCATCCACCTCAACTGACGGAGTTGCCAATGAAAAGTCTATCACACTATCGTGGCCGCGTGACATTGGTACGATGAATCCTCACGTATACAATCCTTCCCAACTTTTTGCACAATCTATGATTTATGAGCCGTTAGTCAGCTACAAGCAAGGAGGTAAGCTGGAGCCTGCTTTGGCTGAATCCTGGACTATATCCAAGGACGGCAAAATATATACGTTTAAGCTACGCAAAGGTGTGAAATTTTCGGATGGAACGCTATTTAATGCGGCCATTGTCAAAAAGAACTTTGACGCTATTATGAAAAATGAGAAAACGCACAGCTGGCTTGGTATAGTAGGCGTTCTCGACAAAACTGAAGCTGTAGATGACAGCACCTTCCGAATGACGCTCAAAGAGCCATACTACCCAGTGCTTCAGGATTTGTCTGTCGTTCGCCCGTTCCGTTTTCTGGGTGAAGCTGGGTTCCCGGATGATGGAGATACGTCCAAAGGAATCAAGAAACCTGTAGGTACAGGACCTTGGATGCTGGATGAATACAAGCAAGATGAATATGCAACCTTTAAGCGTAATCCGAACTATTGGGGTACTGCACCGAAGGTGGATAAAATTACGGTAAAAATCATTCCCGATGGCGAAACCCGTGTAATGGCCTTTGAAAAAGGCGACCTGGATCTGATTTATGGAGAGGGTGTCATTAGTCTGGATGCTTTCAAACAGCTTCGCGACACGAATCAGTATGTTACCACGCTGTCCGAGCCTGTCGGTACAAGAAGCCTGTTACTCAACTCATCCAATCCCAAGCTGGCAGACCTTCGGGTACGTCTGGCACTCCAGCATGGCTTTAACAAGCAGGCAATGGTGGAAGGTGTGACCTCGGGGCTGGAGGAAAAAGCGGATACGGTTTTATCTAAAAACTATCCGTATACGAATGTAAACTTACAGCCTGTTGGCTATGATGTGGAAAAATCCAAAGCGTTGCTGGATGAGGCTGGCTGGAAGCTGCCCGCAGGCGGTACAGTACGGGAAAAAGACGGACAACAGCTGGATTTTGAGCTGATTTTTGATAAGACTGATCCGATCCAAAAGGCGATGGCTGAAACCATTCAGGCCGAATGGGGAGAACTGGGTGTCAAAGTGAACCTGACCGGACTGGAGCTGACGGTTCAAATTAAGCGCCTTAGATCCAACCAGTTTGATCTGTACTTCTGGTACAACTATGGTGCGCCTTATGATCCGCACTCCTTTATTAATGTCATTGCCAAAAAGAGCTTCGGAATTTCCGAGGTGCTGAGTGCCCTTCCGATGAAGAAAGATCTGGATCAGCAAGTACACGAAGCGCTCTCATCGACAGATGAAACCAAGCGTCAAGAGCTGTATGCTTCGATTCTGAAGACGCTTCAGGAGCAATCTGCCATTGTGCCTATTTCGTATATTAAGAAAACGGCAGTGTACCAGAAAAAGATTACAAACTTTGTATTCCCGGCTAATCGGGATGAAAATCCGTTCGAGGGAATTGAAATCGGAAAATAGCTGAAGCCGATAGGTAACGGTAGTTTACAGGATAGGAGGACAACTTATGATCAGCTATATCGGGAAGCGAATGGTAGCGGTCATTCCTATTGTTCTCTTTGCCACTCTCGTTACCTTTGCACTCATTCATATTTCACCAGTTGATCCGGCTGAGGCCTATTTGACGGCTGCTCATATTTATCCTACTCCAGAGATTCTGGAGCAGAAAAGACATGAGTTCGGGCTGGATCAGCCTTTGCTGACGCAGTATATGCATACACTTCAAAGAATCAGTCAATTGGACTTTGGTACTTCGTATCTGACCAACAAGCCAGTGTGGGATGAGGTTAAGGTTCGGCTGCCCGCCACTTTTGAATTGGCTGTGAGCAGTATGGTGCTATCTATTGTGGTGAGTATTCCGCTGGGCGTGCTGGCGGCAATGCGTAAAAATGGCTGGATCGACATGCTTAGTCGGGGAATTTCATATTTTGGCGCGTCTATACCCCAGTTCTGGCTGGGATATTTGTTAATCTTCTTTTTCTCTGTCCGATTGGATTGGCTCCCTGTAGAGGGGCGAGGAACGTGGCAGCATCTGGTGTTGCCCACGTTCACCCTGTCGCTGGTTCTGATTGCTTTATATACGCGCCTGCTGCGTTCCAGTGTGTTGGAGCAGCTTCAGGAAACGTATGTGCAGTATGCCAGAACTAGAGGAATTCGTGAGCGGGTGATCATGCTCAAGCATGTACTGAAAATTGCCATCGCTCCACTGATTACAAGTATGGGTATGAATCTGGGCAAGCTTCTGACCGGAACAATTATTGTGGAGCAAGTGTTTTCATGGCCCGGGTTTGGCCGTTATTTTGTGGAAGCGATTTTTAACCGGGATATTCCCGTCATACAATGCTATGTGTTTTTGGCGGCATGCCTGTTCATCGTATGCAATTTGCTCGTTGATCTGGTGCATTTGTATATGGACCCCCGAATTTCATCGAAGGGACGAGCAGAGCAGTGATGATAAGGTTGCGTACAATGTTCAAAGGTCAAAAGGTAATCGTGGTCTGCTCTGTCGTACTGGCTGCTCTTTTTATCATTATGGCGCTAGCTCCTTGGCTGGCTCCCCATGATCCGGTTAAAGTCAATTTACTGCACAAGCTAGAAGGACCTTCGAAAGAATACTGGCTGGGAACCGATCATTTGGGTCGGTGCAATTTATCCCGGTTGCTGTATGGAGCGAGGATTTCGCTTGGCTTTGCGACATTAATTTTCCTGTCCTCGCTTAGCATCGGCGTTGTGATCGGGTCGCTAGCAGGTTATGTGGGCGGCTGGGTCGATAGTGTGCTGATGCGGTTTTGCGAAGGTATTATGGCGTTTCCGAATTTGGTGCTTGTGCTGGGCATTGTCGGTATTTTTGGGCCGGGCCTCATGCAGGTACTGCTTGCCTTGATGATGGTGCAGTGGGTGTATTATGCCAGAATGTGCCGCAATATGGTCGTCAGTCTGAAAGAACGGAATTTTATAGCTGCTGCAAGGATTAGCGGGTCCTCCTCAGGTTCCATTATCCGGCGGCATATTATTCCGAATGTGCTGCGGCCGATTGTGGTCATTGGTACGCTGGAAATGGGCTGGGCGATCATGGATATTTCCGCGTTGTCGTTCCTTGGTCTGGGCATTCAGCCGCCGACCCCCGAATGGGGAGCCATGATTCATGAAGGAACGGGATACATCCGCAGTCATCCGGAATTAATGATATATCCGGGGGTTATGATTCTGGTGGTGGTGATGGCCTTCAATATATTGGGGGAGGCGCTGTCCGACCGATACGGAATTGCCAAACGTCAGTAAAACGGGAGTGAGTTACAACGATGGACGACAGGGCGAAGGTGCTGGAGGTCAGCGGCTTACAGGTGAAGCTCAAAACCGATGCCGGGGCGGTATCTCTGCTGGAGCCAACTCATTTTGAGCTGAAAAAGGGACAGGTACTGGGCCTTGTCGGCGAGAGTGGAAGCGGTAAAACAGTGACTTGTAAAGCGTTGCTCCAACTGCTGGATCGCCAGACGATGGACGTGGAAGGTAGTGTCCGTCTGAATGGGCGTGAGCTGAACGGAATGGCGGCCGAGGAGATGCGGCGAATTCGAGGCAAGGAAATCGCGTTTATTATGCAAAATCCGATGAGCGCCTTTACGCCAGTGTATACGATCGGAGCTCAGTTTATGGAAACGGTCCGCACGCACACCGGATTAACCAAACGACAGGCCCATGAACTTGCCATAACGGCTCTGGAAAATATGAATCTGCCCGATCCAGCCAAGCTGATGAAGCGTTATTCGTTTCAGTTGAGCGGCGGGATGCTGCAACGGGTCATGATCGCCATTTCCATGTGCCTGCGGCCAGCAGTGGTTATTGCGGATGAACCAACGACGGCGCTCGATGTGGTCAATCAGCTACAGGTGCTGAGAGAGCTGGATCGCTTGCGTACGGAATACGATACGTCCATTTTGCTGATTTCGCATGATCTGGGCGTCATTTCCCAATTGGCAGATGAAGTGGCTGTCATGCAGCAGGGCCGTATTGTTGAGCAGGCTGAGGTCCATCAGTTGTTCGATCACCCGCAGGATGAATATACGAAAATGCTGCTGCATGTCAGACCCAAGTTGTCCATTCAGGGCATAAATCAGGTAGGTGGTTAGTCGCCTGTTCGACGGTTACACTTTCAAAAGGGGAGCGAATGCGCATGCTACAAGTGAAGAAAGTAACTCATAGCTATGGAAGGCGCAAATGGCTGGACCGCTCTGAACCACGTCCTCCTGTGTTGGCTAACGTTTCGCTTACTATAGAAAGTGGGTTTTGCCTAGGCTTACTTGGTACCAGCGGAGCCGGTAAAAGCACGCTGGGCAAGGTTATTCTGGGGCTGGAAAAGCCACAGGAGGGCCAGGTGCTGTTCCAGGGACAGGACATTTATAATGCGAGCCCCCAAGTCCGCAGGGGACTGCGACGGGATATGCAGGTCGTATTTCAGGACTGCTACTCTGCTGTAAATCCCCGAATGACCGCCGGGCAGATTATTGGGGAGCCATTGGACAATTACGAACGGTTATCGGCGCAGGAACAAAAAAGAACGGTCGAAAGCCTGCTGGAACGGGTCGGCCTCAAGCCAGAGGATCGGATTAAATATCCGCATCAATTCAGCGGCGGACAATTGCAGCGGATCAATATTGCACGAGCGATTGCGCTTAAACCAAAGCTGATCGTGCTGGATGAGTCCGTCAGCAGCCTCGATATGGTTCACCAGATGCACATTTTATCCCTGCTGGGAGAACTGAAATCTTCGTTTGGATTGTCATATCTGTTCATCACGCATGATATTCGGGCGGCATATGCCGTCTGTGATGGCATTGCTGTGATGGAGCAAGGGAGATTGATTGAGCGCTGTGATGAGAAGGATCAGATTTTTGAATCTGCTCATCCGGCTGTACGACGGTTGATATCGTCCATTTTGCCGGAACATCCAGCAGAGCGTTTTCCGCTTCATGGATAAGAGTGGACCCGCAAGGGTCCTTTTTTTGTGCAACATATGGATAAATAATCGAAATGAAATTTACTTGTTGTATTATTTGAATAACCCGTTATAATATAAAATCATAGTAAATTACTTGGATATTAAAAAGGGGATGTCATATATGAAGAAATCTGCTTTGGTAGCAGCGATTGGCCTGTCTCTTGTGTTATTAACGGGTGCCTTGAGTGGATGTTCTTCGAAGGATGCGGCATCGGGGGATAAGGTAATCTATGTCGGCACACAAAATGACTACCCGCCGTTTGCTTTTACGAATGAAAAAAACGAGCTGACCGGATACGATGTGGAAGTAGTCAAAGAGATCGACAAGAAGCTGGACGGCTACAAGTTTGAGTTTGTACCTTCTGGCTGGGACGGAATTTTCATGGCGCTGGAATCGAACAAGATTCAGGTCGTAGCAGATGAAATCGCCAAAAATCCTGAGCGCGAGCAAAAATATTTGTTCTCGGATGAATCCTACTTTCAAGCACAATCCGTCATTGTTGTGAAAAAAGGCAGAACGGATATACACTCTCTCAAGGATTTGGAAGGCAAGAAGGTAGCCGCATCAGTAGGCGATTCCTACACACAATTGCTGGAACAATATAATGCGAAGAATGGGAATAAAATTATTTTGAAATACAATGATACAGGCACTTCGTCCGATAACCTTCAAGACGTGCAAAATGGCCGGGTGGACGCTTATGTGAATGATCCAGTCATGACGGCTGCTACGATCAAGAAGGAAGGTTTGCAGGTCGAAGCGATAGGTAATCCTGTGCAAACGGATGATATCAATCTGGTGTTCAAAAAGGATAAGCAGGGCGAAGAGCTGAAAGCTAAAATCGACCCGATTATTAAAGAGTTGAAAACGGACGGAACACTGAAAAAATTGTCTGAACAATGGACAGGCGGAGAATATATCCCGCAATAATAACAATGTAAAGGGTAAAGTGAGGTTCCTATGGAAAAGCTGTTTGACCTTGATTATATGCTGAAAAGCCTTCCTCGGATCGTTGAGTATCTACCCGTTACGCTATGGATTGCTTTTTTGTCCATGCTGCTGGGTACGATTATCGGGTTGGCAACGGCGTTAATACGGATATACAAGGTGCCTGTCTTGGCGCAACTGTCTACGCTGTATGTCTCCTACATCCGGGGAACGCCGCTCATTGTGCAGCTGTTTCTCGTATATTATGGAATACCCAAGTTTTTATATTATTTTCAGAGCGAATACGGTTTCTTACAGCAATTAAATATCTACGTGATTCCACCCGAGGTTTTCGCATTGTTGTCATTTTCACTAAATCTCGGGGGGTATCTGTCGGAGACGTTCCGGGCGGCGATTCATTCAGTCGACCGGGGACAATTTGAGGCTGCCAATTCCATCGGGATGAGTCAAACACAGATTATGCTCAAAATTGTGCTACCACAGGCGTTGACGGTGGCTTTGCCCAATTTGGGAAACACGCTGATCAGTACGGTGAAGGATACGTCTTTTATTTTTATGATCGGTGTCGTCGATATGATGGGACAGGCTAAAATTATGGGCGCGCGGGCGTTGGCTTTTTTTGAGGTATATGTTGCGGTGTCTCTGATTTACTGGTTGGTGTGCATTATTATTGAGCGCGGGCTTGTCGTGCTGGAGAAGCGTATTCGAATTTACGAAAGAAGTGAGTAAGGGTATGATTCAACTTCATCAAATTCATAAGCATTTTGGGCAGCATCATGTGTTGAAGGGCATAGATCTGACGGTAGGCAAGGGAGAAGTTGTAGTCATCCTGGGCCCAAGCGGATCGGGGAAGTCCACGCTGCTGCGCAGCATTAATTTTTTGGAACAGCCAAACAGCGGAGTCATTGAAATTAACGGTGTAAAGGTCGATGCCGCCAAGGCGGGAAAAAAGGACATTCTCGGACTACGGATGGCAACGGCAATGGTATTTCAGCAATATCAGTTGTTTAAAAATTTGAATGCACTCCATAATGTGATGATTGGTCTGACCAGTGTGAAAAAGCTGGATCGTAAGCAGGCGAGGGAGATCAGTGAAGGCATTTTGGAGAAGGTCGGGTTAAAGGATCGTATGACCTATTATCCTGCCCAGCTTTCGGGTGGACAGCAGCAGCGAGTTGCGATTGCTCGTGCTTTGGCACTAAATCCGCAGGTGTTGTTGTTCGATGAACCGACATCCTCACTTGATCCTGAACTGGTGGATGAAGTGCTGTCCGTGATCCAAAAGGTGGCGAGTGAAGGAAATACGATGATTATTGTCACGCATGAGCTTGGTTTTGCGAGAGATGTAGCGGATCGGGTTGTGCTGATGGAGCATGGTGTGATCGTGGAGCAGGGACCCGTGGAGCAGTTTTTCACCAATCCGAAGGAAGAACGGACACGGCAGTTTCTGGGCAAAGCGTTGGTACAGAGAGCGCCGCAGGATCAGCCTGTATCCCCATAAAAAGTACGTGGATGGGTTATAGGTATGTACAACGCTGTAGACTTATTGCACCTATAGTAAAAAGCACGTTAGACAAGTCGCAGGAGGAAGGAAAGCCCGCGCTTGTTTGTCGTGCTTTTTTGGCCCCTCTTATCCCAAATTCTTTTCCATTGCAAAGTAGCTTATCACACTTATTCATGATAAATTCTAAGAACAATACAGTGAAGATGTAATCGGGAAGGAACTTGGCATATGAAAAAGGTTTTGTTCATTAATACCGGAGGGACCATTTCTTCCTCCTATCAGGAAAACGGCCTGACACCGACCCAATCGGCTGAAAATATTTTGGCGGAAATTCCGGAACTGAAGGAGATTTGCGAGATTGATGCCCATAATCTGATGAGCATTGATAGCACAAATACACAACCAGAGGATTGGGCTTCCATCGCCGGGATGGTACATCGTTCGCTCGATCAGTACGACGGTATTGTCATTGCACACGGTACGGATACGATGGCTTATACGGCTTCAGCTTTGAGTTTCATGCTGGGAACCGTAGACAAACCCGTCGTTGTGACAGGTTCACAAGTTTCCATTTTGGCGGAGCACAGCGATTCCAAAAAAAATGTAATCGACTCATTCCTGACCGCATGTGGCGAGGTGGCCGGGGTTTTTGTCGTGTTTAACGGCAAAATTATCAATGGTAGCCGCAGCTCGAAAATCAGAACACGCAGCTATAACGCCTTTGAGAGTATTAACTATCCGTACATCGGCCTTGTGGAGAACGGTAAGGTGGTCTATACGGAGGGCGTATTTGCAAATCGCAGTACCGTTCGTCATCCATATAACGACGGGTATGCTTCCGAAGTATTTCTGCTCAGGCTGATTCCGGGTACGAACCCGGCGATTTTCGATGCCATTCAGGGCTTGGGCTATAAAGGTATCGTCATTGAGGGTTTTGGTATGGGCGGCGTCCCTTTTAAAGAAAGAAGTCTGATCAGTAAAATCGAGGAACTGATGAAGGACGGTATGAGTATTGTCGTGACTACTCAATGTCCTTATGAGGGCGGGGATTTAACGATTTACGAAGTGGGGCAAAAGGTACTGGAGAAGGGTGTTATTCCGGGGTATGACATGACAACGGAAGCGCTGGTGACGAAAATGATGTGGGCGTTGGGGCAGACGACCGATCCGGCCGGGGTAGCCAAGATTATGGCAACGAACTACGCGGACGAAGTTTCCCTGCCTGCGGATACAGCTTCCTTATAGGAAGCTGATTTCCGTAGATACCGGGTTAACGCTGGGCTTGCCCCAGTCTGCTTTTAATCTCAATAGCCACTTTCAGCGCTTGTACAGCCGATTCCAGTGGAATCAGACTTTCCGAATGTCCACCAAAACATTCAAGTGCATGATCCAAACTTTTTTCGTATGGATTGGCAGATTCGAGGTTGATTTTTTGCTGTCCTGATGCGGTATACTCATATAATGCGGTAGGTATAAGATCGTTTTCGTCGCTTTCATGAAATACTAGCTTGGCCTTTTCGAAATAGGCTTCATAGGCCACTGTGAAGGGGTAGCTTCCCGGCATGTGGGATGAGGCGATGACTTCTGTGAATGTATCCCGATGCTGAAAGTAAGCTCGAACCTGTGCTTGTTCAGGATGGGTAACTTCTGTACCCCAGACTGTACATGGATCACAGGGGCCTAATAGCCAGGTCAATAAATCCAGTTCATGAATCATGAACTGAGTAGGGATGGAGCTTAGTCCAAGATCCCCCCACAGAGGAGGCGTTTCTCTTTTCAAAGATAAGGAGATGAGCTTCCCGTATTTCTGTTGGCGGTATGCCTCATACAGATAGGTATAGGCGGGATCAAACTTAATGAACTGGTTGACCAGAATCTTTTTGCCATATTGCTCCGCAGCTTGTTGCATAAGAAGAGCGTCTTCGAGACTAAAGCAAACAGGTGTTTCACAAAATACATGCTTACCGTGCTTCAGCGCATCCACAGCATATGACCTATGCAGGTGGGAGGGCAGGCATAGATCGACGATATCCACGTCTGGATCCAGCAGAATATCCTCTATATTTTGTGTGACTTCTACGTTTAGCTCCTCTTTAAGCTTTTGCAGCTTGGTTTCGTTCCTTCCAAATACCATGATTCTGTTTACCTTGGGATGGTTGTTTAACAGTGAGGCATGATACGCGCCGAATCCCGTCCCCAATATTCCAATATTCATCATCCATTACACCCCTTTACTTCTATGATACACACCTATTACTGCCAACAGGGTGTCAACAATCTTTGCATCATCTTTTCAATTCGGGTTAACCATCTATTGTGGAGGTATGATTGTGAGACTGCATCGTTTAATCGCGATTTTATTATGTATCGAATCTAGAGGGAGAATGAAGGCCAAGGAATTGGCGTTGGCACTGGAAACCTCTGTACGCTCCATTTACAGGGATATCGACCTCCTGGCTGAAGCCGGCGTTCCGATTGTTACCGCATCCGGCCCGAAGGGCGGAATTTATTTAATGGAGGGTTATACGGCGAACCTGAAACAGTTGAATGGCGGGGATGTCATTCAGTTGTATTTAACAGGGATGGGCATTTATACAGGCGGACCCACCGAATCGGGTTTGAAGTTAAAGAATGCTCTGCTCAAACTGGAACAGACGATGCCAGACCCGTATCAGTCCGATATTAAGAAAGCCAAAGCGCGGTTTTATTTTGATGATACGCCGTGGTGGACGGAACGTATAGCAATTCCTTGTCTTGAATCCGTAAGAACTGCGGTGTGGGGGTCCCATAAAATAACCATTCAATATGAGAAAGCTGATGGAATCTGTTCTTCCCGTCATGTGCATCCCTACGGACTTGTGGTGAAAAAAGGAGATTGGTATCTCATTGCCTTCTGTGAAGTTGGGCAGGAGATTCGGACCTTTAAGTGTGAGCGAATCAAGGAGGTTCAGCCGTCTGCGGAAGTCTTTGAGGTTCCGGTGGATTTTTCGCTGGAACATCATTGGATGAGGCAAGAAACCACGTTTAAGCAGCTTTGTACAGAGAAAGAATACTATCCCGTTCTGATCCGAACGAATAAGAAGCAAGCGGGAATTATAGCGAAAAGAATGGAAATCATCCAGTCTGTACAGGAAGGCAGTCATTTCATTCTAACGGTCAACATGTATAGTTATGAAGCGGCCTGTCGCGATGCTATGGATTGGATCGGTAGGGTTGAAGTTGTGGAGCCTGTAGCACTCCGACAGTTTGTGAAGGAAGAAATTAACCGACTCCAGAGGATATATGGATAAATTATTAAAAAAACACCTGCCTAGGGCAGATGCTTTTGCTTGTTAAGTCCAGGCCCAGAGAAATCCGTCACGATCCCAGGCAATTCTACCACCATGAAGCTTGCGGAATGCTTTTTTGATTTCTTTTTCCAGAGATACATGACCATGCTCGCTTATAAACACATACTGCTCTCCATACTCAGAGCGTACATATGCAATTGCATCTTCTTGTTTCAGGGTGCCCACTTCACGGATCTGCGCGACCATCCATTGTGCAATTTCTTGTTCTGTTGTAGGGGTGTTGTCCATTTGTCGTATCCTTTCCTGCGTACCGATTGGGTGTAGCTATTCGGCTCACCTCCCCGTAGTATACGGCAATTCGGAGAATTATTGAATTTTTTGATATAAATTTACTTGAGCGGTTGGCTAAGCGGACTTTCTTTTGTATAATTAAGGGAATATTCACGGGAATTTTCTTTTTTTGTATTGTAATCATGCAAGTAATCCCTGGGGGTGCCTGATTTGAAGGAAACAACCACAATTCGCGCAGAGCTGGAGCAGTACATCAGACGAGAAGGAATTACGATTAGTAAGTTTGGGGAGAACACAGGTATTAATGCAGGAACGATCAGTGCCATTATTAACGGTAATCGTCCGATTGCGATGTTGCTGTTGGATCGGATTGCTGCAGGCATGGGGCTTGAAGAAGGAAGCCTCTATGAGTTATACATTGATGAATTTATACGGAATACGGCACCGAATTGGCGACGGGTTCGTCCCTTTTTGCATCGCTGTGCAGAGCTGAACAAACTGGATTGTATTAAGCAAGTCGTGGAGTTTATGATGGACTATCTCATATACGCCCCAGCTTTGTTTGAGACAGCAGAAGAATTATTCAGTGAAGGCAAGTTCGAGGCTGCGGCAATTATTTATAAAAATGTTTCGGAAAGTGAGAAGTACCAACATTCAGAGCGTCTGGCGCTCTGCCAATACCGTTTATTTACGATTGCCGTTGGCGATGACCAGGACGAAAATTTATGGGCAGCCACACACTTTGAAAGCTTTGTGGAACGATTGGGTGAAGCAGATCAGCTGGATGCCTTAAAAGACCTGGCGAATACCTATGCTTCCTTGCGACGTTGGGATAAAGTAGAGTGGTTAGCTGAAAAAATGGGTCACAGGGCCAAGGTACAATATGAACAAAAATACGGAAATACGAGAAAATCCGAGCGTGGCAAGGAACCCAAAGGTCCCTTGTTTATGTATATTGTATACTCTTACGTGCTGCGTGCCGGGGTGTGTGATGAGCGCGGGGATTACCAAAAAGCACTGGAATATGTATCCTTGTATTCTGATTTGAGCTGGGTACAGGAGGATACAGAAGAAGCGCGTCGTTTGAAGGATCAGTGCAGTAACTGGGCTGAGGCCAACGGATATCTATATCAGCTGATGTCCGGCAGTCTGGATGTGATTCCACAGTACGTGGACTATTTGGAAAGAAACGAAGGCGAAATTCTGGTAGGTTTGCTCAAAATTATGGTGGCAGCCAATCGTTATGATTTTAATGTGGATCATGTACTGCAACGTTTTGAAAAACAAATTGCGGCATTTGCAGATCAGCATGTCAAGGTAGGCACCTATACGGAGCAAATGTCAGCAGATCTCTATGCACGATTTTTGGCAGAGATGGCTTGTTATGATCTCAACAAACATCGTTATACCAAAGGTATGAAATTCTTGCTTGAGAGCCTTTCCTATTCCGTCGTGCTGAACGGTAATCCTGTAACGATTAAATGTGTAGGATTATTCGAAAAATATCGGCATACTGCCTCTTCTGAGGACAAAGCAGAATATAAAAATCTACTTGGAGAGGTAGAATACTTCCATGATAAAAAAGCTCGTTTTTTCTCTGCTGGTATTTAACGTTTTTATCATCCTGACTTCTTCACCTATTGCTCCCCCTGTAGAAGATCCGAGTGATGTTCACAGTCATGGGGTAGGTGGCTGGGCACTTTCAACTCCTGAACCATCGGCTTAGAGGTTCTAGATAACGGCACTCCAAAAGGTATCCTCTTCTGAAGAAGAGGATACCTTTTTTTGATGTGAAGTGCATTTGAAGGAGCACTTTTGCCGTCAAGAGTGGGGAGTTGGAAGTTGAGCAGGCGGAAACCAGACATGACGCAGATCTACCCAGCCCTGACTGTTAAAAGATACGCCACGCACAGAAGGGAGATAGGCCGTCTGAACAGGCTTTTCATATAAAATATGCAGCTGGTGCTCATCCATGAGCCGAGTTTCGATACGTTCAAATTGCTGCGCCCTAACAGTATGATCGGCCTCCCGTGCAATTTCACGCAGCAGTCTTTCGATATCCACACGGCTATGAGGCTCCACATGCCCGGATACATTGAGATACAAGTCAAACAGGCGTAATTGCTCATCACGGTCACGAAAGAGAGAAAAGATGATTAAGTCTGACTCCATACGGATAGATGAGCTTTTGAATTCATTCATAGATGCGGCCACGATGTTACAGGTATACCCACAGGATTCGAGCTGAGCCGCAACCCGGTCTGCGTCCGCTTTATACTCGGGAATGGTAGCAATTTGCAGCGCCGCCAGTGGTTCATAAGAATCGTTAGATGAATCCACTGCTGGAGGAAGGGAGCGATGGTCCAGACATGCTACAATGCGGGCACGTATTTCTGGGTTGCGCAACGGTCCATCCTTGTGTGTATTACATGTGATAAATTTGCGTACCGAAGCCGCCGAGTGAATCTGGCTCCATGCGGTATCCGTATCTCCCGCCGATACGGGATTATGGATAATGTGAAAAGAAGAAGCGGTGTCTTCCGTATCCGATGATTCTAGCTTAGTCGCCCACGGGAGTTGGACAATTTCCACTCGGTCCAGATGAGCTCGGCCTTGAAAATAAGGTGCGAAAGCCTCCAGTGTACACAGGCTTTCGTTCATTTCCGTGACCTTGAATGCTCCTGTACCGATAGGGCGGATGCCAAAGGCGGCTTCACCCACCTGATTGAGCTCACGCGGCACAATCGCAGCCCGGCTGGTACACAGGAAGGATAGAAATAGCTCGTTCGGCTCCTTTAGTACGAAGCGTACCATCGTCGGGCTTAACGCCTGGACGTGCTGAATTTGCCGGACGATAAAATGGTAAAGTCTCCTTCCCGGCGCCCGACTCAGTCGCTCAAAGGTATAGACCACATCTTCCGCGGTCAGTATTTTTCCGTTATGAAATAGCACTTCTTTACGCAGGAAAAAGGTCCACTGTGTACGAGTGGCGTCCACCTCCCAAGCGTGCGCCAATCCCGGCAAAATCTCGCCGCTTTCGTTCGCCCGGCGGGCCAGGCCATCAAAGACGTGGCTGGATACGAAGGACTCGGCCAGCCAGTTCAAGTACAACGGGTCCAGCGTATAGAGCTGCTGGCGAATAGGCAGACGCAGCGTGTCGATCTGCTGCTGATCACTTCGCACCTCCGCGTGATGCCCAAAATAATTCAGCAGCCAGCCTTGCAAATGCTCCTGCATGGTGGAGGAGCGTGAATGGACTCGGATCTCATCCAGCGCGCGTTTGATATCATGGCGGTCTATGGCTTGCATCATGGATTGAACGGCAATGTCTTCCGGCTGAATAAGGAAGCGCAGACTGGAGCGGCGACCTCTGCCTCGGCGGGGAGTCCATTGTATCCAGTCATGCTGCTCCATTTTCTGAATGATCATCAAGGCATTACGGTGAGTACAGTCAAAAATAGCCGCCAGCTCATCCAGCGTCGTCTCTATGGTATGGTTTTCGTCCTTGTCGTCAGCTGCGTGTGAGTGAAGCCGTAAAAATTGGGCATGGAGTTTCATTCAAGGTTGCTCCGTTTCCCCTATATTTGATTAAAAGGCGTAGCCGCTTTTATAAAATAGGAAATTTTGTTTGAATTAATTTCTCTTTATCTTCTTATTTTATCATCTACAATAAGGGTTATAAAGCATATTTGTGGAGGTATTTACCATGCATGACAAGATGAATGGAACGTCTTTGCCGAAACCGTCGTTTCTGTCCGCCTTTGCTGGCGCAATTGTGTTGGCGCTGGTTCATCAATATCTGTTTTACGGACATGGGCTGGGCGTGTCTATGCCAATTTTTGTTATTGTGTTTTACGCCTATATGTATGCCTTTAATCGAGATCGTTTCCAGCCCAGATCATGGATAGGGCGTTTGCTGTTTGTGATCATTTTCATGCTGGCATTGACATATGCGCTGTTCAATAATCCGGTCCTATATGTGTTAAATGCGCTGGCGATACCTGCTCTGATTAGCGTACACATGGTGCTGCTGTTTGGGGAGAAAAGGCATGGCTGGTCGGAACCCGGTATTATTGTTCAGGCGTTAAGCCATTGGTTTTATCAAAACTTTCGTCATATCGTGACCCCCTTTCGGATGGTCAAGACAGTAGCCCTTCGGAATGTGAAGGATGAGCGTAAGCGTGTATTGGGCAAAGTGATAATCGGTTTGCTTATTGCCTTGCCGCTACTGTTCATCATCATATCTTTGCTGGCTTCGGCAGATGGGATGTTCGAAAAGCTGTTGTCTGGCATACCCGATTGGATCGGCACACTGTCCTTTGGGAGTGGCATGCTGCGACTGATCTGGACCTGCTTTTTTACCTTCTGTTTCTTCTGCTACTTGTGGGGATTTGTACAGCCTGCTCCGCGTAATACGCAGAGAGAGACCCAATTAAGGAACGGGTTAGATGAGCGCACGAATGGCCAAACCACCGAGCATGATGGTCACTCTTCAGTGATGATTGACCGACCAACGGTGCCTTACCACGAGCCGATTGCGATCAAGTTTGATCCTGTAATCACCGCTACGGTGCTGATTGTCATGAATTTGGTGTATGTTGTATTCGTTGTGTTGCAGTTCGGATATCTGTTTGGTGCATGGGAAGGTGCTCTGCCCGAAGGAACCTCGTATGCTGAATATGCGAGAAGAGGATTCGGGGAGCTGGTTATGGTAACAGGTATCAACTTTGTGCTGATGATCAGTGTATTGAAGTGGACTGAATTTGGCTCAGGTATAGTGCAAAAAATGAACAGCGGCCTGCTGTACATACTCGTGGGTTGTTCGGGTGTGATGCTGTACTCGGGATATACCCGGCTGGTTATGTACGAAGAAGCATACGGCTATACGTACACCCGCTATTTGGTACACGCGTTTATGATTTTTCTGGGCTTGCTACTGCTTATTGCAGCAGTACGCATTCATTTCCGTCAACTGCCGTTGGCGAAATATTATATTATACTCGCTCTGGTTGCCTATGTCGTCGTGAACTATGTGGGCATTGATATACGGATTGCTGAAAATAATCTCGAACGGTATCGTACGACATCGGTGATAGATAAGGAATATTTGAGTGAGCTATCGGCAGACGCGATTCCGCTGCTGATTGACTTTAGCCGTAAGGAACATGGAGCGCTGGATGAGTTTTTACAAGCCCGTTTGACGAGCATGACGAGAGAAGAATCGGCTTGGCCTGAATTCAATTGGGCAAAGTATCGAGCGCAACGGGAATTGCACGACTATATTTTGGAATGAGAGGTGTTTGGGAATGATCGGAACAGATGCATTACAGGGTATGGTATTGGAGCTACAGGATGAGATGTCACAGTATCAGCATCAGTTTGGGGTAAGACGAAACCATTTTCTCGCGGAGGCTATGTCCTACGGAATGAGTGAGGAGGAATGTCAGTCTTATGCTATCCAGAGTATTGGTCCGGTCGTTCCCGTCGCCTGTATGCCTACGTTGGCCCCCGGTAAAACCCGACCACTCAGTCCAATGTTGGCAGCACGATACCGATATGCGGGGGATTGGAAGGACATCGATGAGCATCTGCTCCTGCCAGATGAAGTGCTGCGGATCGCAGGTACAGAGCAGTTCCGCAGCTGGATCAGCGATATGCGAAATTACTGGGTGGAATCGGCTCCATACCGATTCGGGGATGATCGTCTTTCGCTGCTGTCGGTTGCGAGCGAGGAAGAGGGTCACTTTTCCATGCTCGTCTGGAAGGAGCCCGGTGAAGAGCCAGAAGTATGGACGTATGCTTTGCAGCATGAATACCGATTCAGTCATCTGCTCCATTGGTTCAAGTGGCTGAACGGGCGGAGTGAAGAATGAGAGGTACAGATGATGAAAAAGAATCGTAATTGGATCGTGCTATTTATCGGCATCGCTATGATGGTGGGGGCAGCAGACTATTTAACACAAGTTAAGCCTACGACTCCTCCTGAGCTTATCGTTCCCACCGTAATCAGTGAAGAAAGCCTTCAGTTATGAGAATGAAGGTAATTTTTTATGGTATTACGTTGTTAAAGTAAGCCGGAATTCACCCTAATAGTTGAGAGGGAATTGAGGCCAACATCAATTGAATGTGGAGCCATTCAGATGTTCAAGCGACTCCGTCATTTCCTCTACAACTTATATTCAGGGGGAATTTCAATGGCTAGAAGTGCAAGTACTTACGCATCTGTAATTGACGGTTTTAAGGTAGAAACGAACAAAAAGTATTCACCAGTAGGTGGAACGAAATGTAATATTTTCGCGCAAGATGTGATGTCTGCGATGTCGGCACCCTTGCCAAGTGGTTTAGCCAATCAAATGGCTGATGCTTTACTGAATAAAAAGGCGCCGGGCTGGGACTCTGTAACCTTTCAGGATGCTCAAAAAAGAGCAAATCTAGGGTATCCTACCATCGGAATCAAAAAAGCGGATGGTCATGGTCATGTAGTCGTTGTCAGACCGAAGGGTTCATCGATTACGATTTTGAAAGAGGTACAGGTCGCTCAGGCGGGAACCAAAAATTATAACAGTAATACCATTAATTATTCGTGGGTGGCAGCAGATCTGCCTGGAGTGAAATTCTACACACACGACTAATTATATTCAATATATTGGAAATTTAATGACCCCGGAAGCAGATTCACTCGATCTGTCTCCGGGGTCGTCTTTTTTATTTTCAAAGCGGACGTTTAGATACAATGAACGCTTTGCCTGGCTTGATAAAAGCAACAGCATAGCCATTGGAGAAGGAGGAGGATTCCGCTCTGTACTCAAGTTTAGTCAGCAGTTGCCCCTGACGATTGATGTAACCGAATTTGCCGTCTGAGACGAATGATTGTGTTTGTTTACCGACTAAAGCAAGGCCTTCTTTGAACGGAGAGGTAACATCATATTTTTGTTGATATTTAATGACCAGCGTTCCGTTTTTATCAATAAATCCGACTTCGTTTTTTGCATTTTTCACACTCGCCAGGCCTTCACTAAAATCTTGGGCATCCGTAAATTTAAAGGGAATCGCGACTTTTCCCTGCTTATTGATGAATCCCCATTTCCCCTTGGTATTTTGCACCGGCGCCAATCCTTCCGAGAAGTCTCCACCGGATTTATATTGAGGAGGAATGACTTCTTTCCCTGCTGTATTGATATACCCGTATAGCCCTTTGCTATTCTGAACAATAGCTAAGCCATCCGAGAAACCACGACTGTATTTATATTTATAAGGAATTGCTAGTTGACCAGAGGCATTCACAAAACCGATCTTGCCAGTGTTGGGGGCATAGGCGAGGGCCAGACCGTCTGTAAATACATATTCTGACTCCACATTTTCTTTAAAATGAGAAAGGATTTTTCCCGTTCGATCTATAATTGCATTTTCTTTGGTGTCTGCTATGGTTACCTTGGCTTTTCCTTCAGAAAAGAAATTGGCTTCGGTATATTGGCAAGGGATGATCAGTGCCCCTTTGGTGTTAATGTATCCATAGAGATTGGTTTTTGTATTTTTCACGACGGCTCGCTGCTCATGAAAATCACCAATGGGTTTAAGCTCGGCGGGAAGTGAGAAAGCTTTCTCTCCTTTGGAATTGTAATACACGAGGTTTCCAGCGGATGTTTCAGCGGCTAATAAGCCATCATGAAAAGCACCATCGCTCAGCGGGCGAGCAACGTTGTAATCCAGAGCAGTTTTAGAAACTTCAATGGTTGTTGTACTGGATGCGGCCCAGCCTGTTCCAATAACGGAGAGGCTAGTAACCAGAATCAATGCAGCTAATCCTAACTTTTTTAACATGCATAAGCTCCTTTGTGAGTTGATTTTTTAACTTTGGGCTTCGAAAAGCCTTACCCTCATACGTAAGGTCTTCCATAATATAGACGATAAAAATGTAGGAATGTTTCTTGATATTCTAAAATTTTCTAATTATCATCTCAATAACCAGAAAGGGAGCAAGCTAATCGCTTGCTCCCTCTACACCTAAAATTGCCCTATATCTTTCGGATGCTCAACAGAGAGTTACCGTTACGCATAAACTCATACGGAACCTTGGTCTCTGTCACCCGTAAGCCTTCTGCCTCCAGCTCAAGAATCAAACGATCTAGCAGGTCGTAACGAGTTCCCGTTAAATCGGTCAGAGGAAAAATGCGGACTTCCTCTGAAGCCACTCGCAGCAGTTCGTGTACGGTATTCTTATGAAACTCATAGTCGAGTCGATCACTATACATAAACAGAAAATGGGCAGACAGCACGATATTAAACTGTTCATCTTCAAAGGGAAGCTCCGGCAGTACCGCAGCAACGTAGCGTTCCGGGTGCTTCCTCATATCCTGCGTGCAATCCTGGAGTGCTTGATGGCGCTGCTCGCTAAGCCCTTGCACATCTCCATAACAGCTCCAAGCATAATTATCTTTAGCACGCTCTAGCGTTTCCATTGCATGCTCAATATCCAATAGGCCTTTGCGTTTCAGATCATCAATCTTGTGATCGTAGGCGATATCACTTGCGGTGATATCCAGCGAGGCTTTGGTGCCCAGAGCGGTGAATGAACATGCTCCCGCAGGACAGTCCAAAATCTTTTTGCCTACAAGTTCAGGAATGTGCAAATTGAACATTTGTACGTACTCCTCAAACGTGCGGCCGATGAACACGACCCGGTCTAACTCTTGCTTGCTTTTACTTTGACTCTTCTCATCTCTACTCATCTCTTCTCACCTCAGCTATTCTTTGGCTACGGAGGGGCTATCAAGTTTACTCCGTAAGCCCATGTTAACATTTTATAGAATCGAATAACATATCATTAGGCAGGATCTCTTATAGTGAAAATCGATTATTATTGAGAGATTAAAGTTAAGAGATCATGTTCATTTTCAAGAAAAAAAGTGAAGAAGTAGTGTCATTTTAAAAAAAGTCTATACATATAAATTAAATGTATAGACAAATCAAAAGACTGGATTTATAATTACGCTGTAAACGTTTTCTAGTACTTAACATCCAATAAGACCTTGAAGGGAAGGAATAACCATGAAGAAAATTTTACTGGCGTGCAGCTCAGGTATGTCTACAAGTTTGCTGGTTACTAAGATGCAGGAATATGCTAAGTCCATTGGGGACGAGGCTGAAATTTGGGCAGTAGGTCAAGATCAGGCGGCAGAAGACATGGCTAAGGCTGACGCGGTATTGATTGGCCCGCAAATGAGTTTTCTGAAAGGACAACTGGAAAAGGAAGCAGCTCCATATGGTATTCATGTAGAAGTAATCGACATGATGGCCTACGGAATGGTTGATGGTAAGAAAGCCTATGAACAGGCCGTGAAGCTGGTGGAACGCAAAAATGGATAAAGTCAATATAGCTGAACTGACGGAAGAGCAAATTAGTTTCCAACTTATTCTTCATAGTGGAAGCGCTCGCAGTAAAGTAATTCAGGCGCTGACCGAATACCGAAATGAGAATGTAGAAGGTGCGGACGAACTGCTCAAACAAGCCAAGCAGGATTTACGTGCTGCGCATGATATCCATTTTCAAATGGTTAAGAAGGAAGCGGGAGGTACCCAAACTCCTTTCTCGCTCCTTCTGATGCATGCCGAGGATCATCTGATGTCCACGGTTACCATGAAGGATCTGGTTCTAGAATTGCTGGAGCTGTTCAAATCCAGAAATTTATAACGAAACATGTAAGTTTGTGAAATTTGGGACATGAAAAGCTTGCAACCCTATTGATGCAAGTCACTTCGCGGGGAGGAATAGGCTTTGTTTGAAAAATTAAGCCGGATACTGATACCTATTGCCGGTAAACTGAACAATAACCGCTATCTTACTGTACTGCGTGATGCATTTATGCTGTCATTTCCATTAACAGTTTTTGGATCCATTATCGTCGTTATTATCAATCTGCCGTTTCTAAAAGGGTGGATGGGCGATAGCAATTATGCGACTTTTAGCAGTCTGCTGAACATTGCGCCTAATGCCACACTGAATATCATGACCTTATTTGTAATCGTCGGGATTGGTTATTACCTATCTCGAAGTTATAAGGTCGAGCCCATATTTGGCGGCATGATTGCTTTGGCCTGTTTCTTGATGCTCACCCCGTTTGTGCTGACACAAGAAAGCGGTGCCACGATTGCTGGTGTCATTCCGGTTGATCGGATCGGCGCCAAAGGCATGTTCCTTGGTATGATCGTCGCTTTTATCGCGGCAGAGATATACCGAAAGGTGACGCAGCGGAATTTTGTCATTAAAATGCCTCCAGGCGTTCCGCCGGCAGTTGCCAAATCATTTGCCGCTTTGCTTCCGGCATGTATTACATTGGGCATATTTTTGATCATTAATGTTGTAGTTACACTGACCCTTCATAATAACCTGCATGATCTGATTTATCATGCTGTACAGGCACCTCTGGTGCATTTGGGCAGTGGCATTATACCTACATTGATTGCTATTTTCTTTGTTCAGCTTTTATGGTTCTTTGGGCTTCATGGTCAAATTATTATTAACTCGGTTATGGACCCAATCTGGAATACGCTGGCACTTGAAAACTATGAAGCGTACTCCAAAGGAGCAGAACTGCCGCATATCATTACCAAGCAGTTTGTGGATATTTACACCGTAGGTATCGGTGGTACAGGTATGACACTGGCTGTCGTGCTTTCGATTCTGATCTTCCTGAAGAGTAAGCAATTGAAGCAGGTCAGTAAGCTGGCCCTTGGACCGGGTCTGTTTAATGTCAACGAACCCGTCATATTCGGTCTGCCGATTGTGATGAATCCGCTTATTTTTGTTCCATGGGTTATTTCTCCAATGATCGTTACGCTGATTACTTACTTTGCCATGACCACCGGGATTGTGCCGCCGCCAAACGGAATTCAGGTTCCTTGGACGATGCCGTTGTTCTTTAGTGGAATGATGGCTACGGGCTCCCTGATGGGTGGCGTGCTGCAGTTGTTTAATATGGCTGTCGTCTTTGTCATCTGGTTCCCGTTCCTGAAAATTATTGATCGGATGAACGTTCGTAAAGAGCAGGAAGAGGAGCTTAGCCAAGCAGCCATTGCTGGTAAGGATCAAACTGTTGGAATGTAATGTGAATAAGCTGCTAGATTAGCAGCTTATTCATTGCAAAAGAGAGAGGAGTAGAGCTGTGAATCATACCGAAATGAAAGATATAGAGCAGCAAACCATTCAATACCGTTTTCCATCAGACTTCTGGTGGGGTTCCTCAGCTTCGGCTACCCAAACAGAAGGAACCGTAGAGGGAGACGGCAAAGGACCGAACATTTGGGATTATTGGTTTGAGCAGGAGCCGAACCGTTTCTATGATGGGGTTGGCCCTGCCGATACGTCCCGTTTCTATACCCGTTACAAAGAGGATATTGCACTCATGAAAGAGCTTGGCCACAACTCTTTCCGGTTCTCTATTTCCTGGTCACGCCTGTTTCCGGCAGGGAAAGGTGCAATAAACCAGCAGGCGGTTCAATTCTATACTTCCGTCATTGAGGAGTTGCATCAGGCGGGTATTGAGCCGTTTGTGAACTTGTATCATTTTGATTTGCCGATGGCTTTACAGGAAAATGGAGGCTGGGTGAACCGGGAGACGGTCGAAGCTTACGTGGATTACGCTAACACTTGCTTTGAGCTATTCGGGGATCGTGTAGCCAAATGGTTTACGCATAACGAGCCGATTGTCCCGGTGGAAGGCGGCTATCTATACGATTTCCACTATCCGAATGAAGTGGATTTCGGTAAAGCTGTACAGGTGGGATATCATACCCTGTTATCGAGCGCCAGTGTCATTAAGGCTTACAGAGAAGGCGGTTATAAGGGCAAAATCGGAATTATTTTGAACCTGACGCCGACTTATCCGCGTAGTCAGCATCCGGCAGACGTGCAGGCTGCTGAAATATGCGACGCGTTCTTTAACCGTTCCTTTTTAGACCCATCTGTGACGGGAGAATTCAATCCTTTGCTCGTGGAGCTGTTACGCCAAGAGGGATATGTACCAAGCATGGAAGACGGAGATCGGGAGATTATACGCCAGGGCACTGTGGACCTGCTGGGGATTAACTATTATCAGCCGCGCAGAGTCAAGGCTCGCGAAAGTCTGCCGAACCCGGATGCGCCTTTTGTGCCGGAACGTTTCTTCGATTATTACGTCATGCCTGGTCGCAAGATGAATGAGATGCGGGGCTGGGAGATTTATGAAAAAGGCATTTACGACATTCTGACTAATGTTAGAGAAAATTATGGAAACATTGAATGCTTCATTTCAGAAAACGGAATGGGTGTTCAAGGTGAAGAAAAGTTCAGAGATGAACAGGGCATGATCCGCGATGACTATCGCATTGATTTTATCCGTGAGCATCTCAAATGGGTCCAACGAGCGATCTCAGAAGGCTCCAATGTGAAGGGCTATCACTTATGGACGTTTATGGACAACTGGTCCTGGACGAATGCTTATAAGAATCGCTATGGTTTTGTGTCTGTCGATCTTCAGAACGGTGGCAAGAGATCCGTTAAACAGAGTGGGCACTGGTTCAAACAGGTGATCGAGAATAACGGATTCTAAGGTGGTCCTCCGGACCGCCTTTTTTTCTTCATCATCGTCAATGAACTGTGCTGTACGCCGCTGGTGAGAAAGTATAATGTTCGGTATACTTACTTATACCGTAATACCTTAACGTCCCGCCTGCAGAATAAAAAGAACCAGCGCTACCGATGTTTTGGTAAAATGCTGACATAAAATAATTTTTAGTACAGGTGGTAGACAGATGAACAAATACGAGCGGATTGCACAAGAGGTCAAAGAGCGGATTATGAATAAGACCTATAGCAGTGATGATCCGATTCCCGATGAGATCTCACTGGCAAAAGAGTTTCGTGTAAGTCGGATGACGATTAAGCGGGCATTGGACACTTTGGTGATGGACGGGTTGCTGAATCGTAAAAGAGGACACGGAACCTTTATCGTCAAATCAGTTCACAATGGCCCTGTTAACGTTGTCGTAAATGAAATGCTGGGGTTAACCAACGTACTGCGCGGGAAAGAGATCAAAAATAAAATCGTCGCCTTTGATGTTCAATTTCCATCCGAAGAGGTAGCGACCCATCTATTTATTGATGCCAATTCTCCTGTATATCATGTGATCCGTCTGCGTGTCGTGGAGGGTGAGCCCTACGTTATCGAGCGCACATACATGCCCACGAAGCTGATCAGCGGTATTACAGAGGAGGTGCTGTACGGCTCGGTGTACAAACATATTAAGGAGGAGCTGGGACTTAATATTGTCGGTTCACACCGTACCATCCGGGCATCCAAGTCGACGGAACTGGATCGGGAGCATTTGGACTGCGCAGCGGACGATCCAATCTTGGAAATTGAGCAGGTGGGTTATCTGGATACGGGTATACCATTTGAATACTCGTTCTCGCGGCATCGGTACGATAAATTTGTGTTTACCACAGTGAATCGGATGCGTTGAGCGAGTGAGTACGAAACGGATGGTAAAGCAAACATGGCAGAAGAAGCCTATCTTATGTGGGTGCTCTCCTGCCATGTTCTTTTAATGAAGCAAGTTAATTGCCAAGCAATCTTACTTCATGCACCGTCGGGGTATACCAGTTGTTCGGATTATTGAATAGCACTGCATTTACAAGGTTAATTCGCACGTAGCGAGCTTGAAAATTGACTTTGTCACTGGTAAAACCATATGTGGTATTACCTGTGCGATCAATCGTGGAGTAGTTAACTCCATCCGTGCTGTATTCAATTTTATATTTGTAATACGCTTCAGATCCTTTGTACATAAACCATGAAATATCCACTTCTCTGATGGTTTTGGTACTGCCTAAATCGACCTGCCACCAAGCGGGCCAGGATGCAGAAGCAGCCTTCCACGAGGTTTGGGCGCTGCCATCGTTCGCCAGTGAAGCTGGAGAACTGGATGCGGCTGAGCTAGCAGTCGCTGTTTTGCCCTGTGCGTGATTCACAAGGGACGGCAGGATTACTGTGCCTGTCGCAGCATCCAGATCCCAGCTACTGTACCAGTTCAGGGTTGCTGTTTTGTTGAAGTCATTCAGAGTTAGTGGCAACCAGATGAATTTGTGGTCGCTCAGATTGAGCGGATTCCAGCGATCGCCCATATAGATGTAGCTGGTTCCTGCGCTACCTGTAATCGTGGCGATGGAATGGATTTGCGAGCCGTAAGCTGCCGGATCACCGAAGGGTGACAGAGCAGACCAGCTTCCAGTCATGGAACTGGCGGTTGCGTAAGCCCCCTGATTCGGATACCAGCCAGATGCCTGCGAGGTGAACAGGTAGTAGGTATTGTTCTTTTTCACAACAGCAGGAGCTTCGCGATAGCCATTTTCAAAAATCCAGCCAACGAACGACTGCACGCCTGTATAATCGGCTGTCAGCTTGAAGATCGCCATCGTATCATTGGCGCCGCCATTTTTACGGGAAGCTGTAATAAGGTAGCCGCTACCGTCAGTATCCGTGAACACCGTCATATCACGAGACTCGTAATTCAGTGGGCGGAAGCTGCCTTGGTAGGCAAAATTTCCGTCGGGTGTATCGCTGGTAGCGACAGCTACACGACCTAGTGAGTAGTCCGTGCCATTTTCATAGTGCGCCCATAGTACATATTTTCCGGTGGTTTTGTTGTAGATGACTTTGGGACGCTCGATTTTGCTCGAATTCAGCTCAGGGGCGGAATCTTTGGTGAGAATACTGCTGCGGAAGGACCAATTTTTCAAATCGGTTGAGGTATATACGTTCACTTTTTCAAATTTCCAGTTTTCGGCGTGCTCGCCGTACCAATAATAAGTAGAACCTACTTTTAGGATATTACCGCTGTTCGCTTGAATTGGGCTACCTGCCGTGTCTTTCCAATCCGTTCCGTTCGTAATGGCCGTGCTTGCTGTTGCGCTCAGGGATAGTTCAGCATTGGCGACGTCCAAACCATTCAGCGCTTGGTTCACCTCGGTCCCGTAGGTTGCTTGCGTAACGCCTGTTGTATTGGCATGTGCTGCATCGGGTTGAAGACCCGCACTGGCCACTGCGAACATAATACAAAGCCATGCGGCTAACCATTTGTTGCTGTTGATCCACTTCACGATATCATCTGCCTCCTTTAACTCGGATAGGATGAGCCGGAACAGCTTGTCCGGCACCTCATCTTCGATTTTATCCTAATTGAAAGCGTTTACAAGTGGAATAAATTGAAGTCTTTAGAACCTGGCTCAGACCGAAAGGCGTTCCCTTTTTACCTACTTGGGGAAAGCTCGTCAGTTATATCGGAATTGTTTTTAAATGTGCGTTTTGTCATTGACACGTTCACATTATTTCAAATTTAAAGTGACTGGAATCACATAAACGGTTACTTTATCTGGGTATACTTGCTTTAAATTGAGGGTTACAAATGGGTGCTAATGTTGGAACACCCTTTGTTGATCTTATTTTGGAGAGAAGAGGGATACACAGATGCTAAGTGAGCAAACCATTGCAACGATCAAATCGACTGTACCTGTTTTGGAGGTACACGGAACTACAATCACCAAGCGTTTTTACCAGATGATGTTTGAGGCCCATCCCGAGCTTCTCAATATATTCAATCACGCGAATCAGAAACAAGGACGTCAACAGGGAGCGCTGGCCAATGCTGTATACGCAGCTGCGCAGCACATTGACCGTCTGGAGGAAATTCTTCCGGTGGTACGTCAGATTGCACATAAGCACCGCAGTTTGGGAATTAAGCCGGAACATTATCCTATCGTCGGAAAATATCTGCTCGCTGCGATCAAGGACGTACTGGGAGATGCGGCTACAGACGAGATCATTGCCGCATGGGCCGAGGCCTACGGTGTGATCGCTAATGTATTTATAGACGTGGAAGCTGAAATGTACAAGGAGGCTGGACAGCAGCAGGGAGGCTGGTCAGACTTTAAGAGCTTTGTTGTGCAGAAAAAGGTTAAGGAAAGCGACCAAATTACGTCCTTTTATCTGGTGCCGCAGGATGGACAGGTGTTGCCTGAATTCGAGCCTGGGCAATATATCAGCTTAAAGATGGAAATCCCGGGAGAACATAATACTCACATTCGTCAATACAGTCTTTCGGATGCACCGGGTCAACCTCACTACCGAATATCTGTAAAGCGTGAGGATGCTGTAGAGTCCCGTCCGGCAGGTAAAGTATCCGTGTATCTGCATGAGCAGGTGCAAGAGGGCGATGTGCTTCAGGTATCTGCACCGGCGGGTGATTTTACGCTGGATCGGGCAGATCGCAGACCTGTCGTGCTGATCAGCGGCGGGGTTGGGCTAACCCCGATAGTCAGTATGCTGGCTTCCTTGGTGAAATCTGCTCCGCATCGGCCTATCACCTTTGTCCACGCAGCAGTCAACGGGGACAACCATGCTCTGCGCAATGAGGTGGAAAAGCTGGTCGCCACACATACACAGTTTACAGTTCGTTGGTGTTACAGCAGACCAACGGAGCAGGATCGGCTGACACAGGCTTTTCACAAGGAAGGCCGTTTGGATCTGGACTGGTTGCAATCCGTGATACCGGAACGTAACGCACAATATTATTTTTGCGGCCCTGAGGGATTTATGCAATCGGTATACGGCTTGTTGAAGGATTGGAATATCCCTGCTTCGGATATCCACTATGAATTCTTTGGCCCTGCCAGCGCATGGGAAGCAGAAGCACAATAAGACATCAAAAAAGACGAAGGATATTTGTCCTCCGTCTTTTTTTGCGATGATTACAATGGGAAATCCTGCTCATTGGGTACTACTTTTCAAAGTGCGCTCCTGTTTTCATAACAAGGGAGTACGCAAAAATTCCATACCTCGCGGCATATATGGGCGCAAAGCCTCCGGAATACGGATCGAACCGTCCTCTTGCTGGTGATGCTCCAGCAACGGAATCAAAATCCGGGGCGAAGCGACCGCTGTATTGTTGAGCGTGTAACAATATTTCAGCTTGCCGTCCGCATTGCGGTACCGGATGTTGGAACGGCGCGCCTGAAAATCAAGTAGCTGGGACGACGAATGTGTCTCGCCGTAAGCTTGGCGGCTGGGCATCCATGTCTCAATGTCCACCTGCTTGTAGGTTTTTTGCGCCATGTCGCCTGTACAGACAGCCATCTTACGGTAGGGCAGCTCCAGCAGTTGAAGCAGGTCTTCCGCATTGCGCGTAATCTCCTGAAACATCTGTTCCGAAGCGTCCAGGCTGGCTTCGCAGATGACGACCTGCTCAACCTTGGCAAACTGGTGCACACGATACAGTCCATGCACATCCCTTCCGGCCGAGCCAACCTCATTGCGGAAGCATACGGACACGGCTGCCAGCCGAATCGGGTCTGTAACATCCACGATCTCACCGCTGTAATACGAGACCAGTGGTACTTCCGAAGTGCCTACAAGCCACTGATCCTCACCTGTGATGCGGTACGTCTGATCTAGTCCAAGCGGGAAAAAACCAGTGCTGCGCATGGCCTCTGCACGTACCATCAGCGGAACATCCAGCAACTGGAATCCGCGTTCAGTCAGCAGATCCACCGCAAGCTGCTGCACAGCCCGATGCAATGCAACCCCTGCCCCCGTCAGATAGTAGTTACGGGTACCGGCTGTCTTGACACCCCGAGGGACATCGATTAGCTTGTGAAGCTCACCGAGCGTCATATGATCCTTTGGTTCAAATCCGAAGTTCGGAACCGACCCGACCTGCTCCAGTTCAACATTATCCTCATCCGATCTTCCCCATGGCGTATCTGGCGATACGATATTAGGCATCAGAAGCAAAAGCTGTTGAAACTGTTCCTCTACTTCCTGTTGCGGGGCTTCCAGAAGATCTAGCTGTCCGTTAATTTCTTTGACCTGCTGCTTTGCCCCTTCTGCCTGTTCACTCTTGCCGGAATGGATTAGCGCGCCAATATCCTGACTACACTGATTACGCTTCTGTCGAAGCTGTTCCACTTCCTGAAGTAGCTGTTTTCTCCGATCATCCAGGGTCAACAGCTCTGCGACCGATACCTGTATTCCTTTGCCGTCTGCTGCCGTCTGAACTTGCTCTTGATGCTCTCTGATCCATTTGATATCCAACATGACACCGCACTCCTTTTCGGATAAAAATACAAAAAGCGCCCTCATCCACATGGGACGAGGAGCGCTTTGATCTCGCGGTGCCACCCAAATTGACCAGACAGCATGACAGATGTCATAACTCTCCAATCCACTTTGCTCCGCTGTAACGGGCGGCTCCGGTTTACTTAGGTACATATCGCCATATCCTACGCTAACGTATGGTCCTTGGCGTAAACGCCTCCGAGTTGGATGCTCTTCATAGGCATAATATCGTTTGCTTTTTTTTTAGTATACGGATTTTCGGCAGGGTAATCAAGCTACAACAACTTTTTGAGCTGCGATATACGGCTTTGTGACACACCAAGCCACTGTGCATATTCGCCCTGCTTGGCATGGGGATATTCATGCAGAAGTTCCCTTAGGCGTTGGATTAATTTTTCTGATGATTGGTTTACTCTCTTTCCTTTCTGTGCAGGTTTCTTAACCATTGGAGCAGAAGTGCGACTAACGAATTGTGCACGATAATGTTGTCCTTGAAACAGGAAGAAAACTTCAAAAAGTGTGGAAAGGAATCGATTAAAAAGATGGCTTTGCTCTTGGTAACTACTAGCTTTTTACTGGTATTGGTACTACCGGTTCAGGCTAAAGACTCAACTCTTGGCAAAGCCAAACTGCAAGAACACATTGGTACAGCTTGATTCAGGTTCTAATTTCATTACCACTGACCAGCCTAAACGCTGGTCTTTTTTATTATATTATGTTTGATTGCAAAAATAGCAATTCATATTTCCATATTCCAACCTAAAATGATATTAATTAGGAATAGGCGTGATATGAATACAGATGAAACGCTAAATCAACAGTTGGAAGATGCCCGGCAACGATTGCATGATCTGTACGAACAATATGGTTTCGGACATGCCTGTGTGCTTGAACAGTCTATGTTTTTGGATGAACTGATAAATCAGTACAACCGTATGTTTCAGACCAAGAAGCTGACCCAAATGATATAACTAGACATCTTCATGCTTTCAGAGCCACATCAGCTATATTGCTTTTCTTGTCTTATGCCTAGTTCCGTTTAAATAAATGAAACAGATTCGACTTATGCAAAACTATTCCTCCTCTCATCTAATCAATATAATCATTCTATATAATGGATTTTTTTAAAGTGAAATACATTAATATGCAATAAAATGTAATCAATTTTAAGGTATAGGTAAGAATTGATGCATATATTAATTTCAAAAACCAACCAATGACCATTAAAATCTATCCTTTGACCTAAAGGAAATGGAAATTCCATCTTGTTAAAAGCTTTGGAAGGTTAGCTATCTAGGAGAGGGGATTCATTTATAGGGGGTTATTGAATTTTATGGTAGGAAAATAGAAGTTTTGTGATACAATAATTATTATAAATATTTCCTTTGTTTAAAAATTATAATAATAATTCAATACTTTTGCTATATGGTTTCTCATGCAAATTTTTTCACTCTACTTTTTGCTCGATTACATAACATTACATACTCACATATTTATTAGCGTTGTTAGTCACTTTTTTTGTAAGTTTCTATGCAAAAAAAGTTTCTATAAAATAATATTATTTGGAGGGATTGCTTTGAAAAAGAAAAGTATTGCGTTGTTTGCTCTATCAGTAGCTCTATTTTCTATTCCAGTTGTATCTGTTGCAAATGCTGAGGTGACTAATTCTAATATTGCTGTTAGTGAGTCAGCTACTTCACAGCCCAAAGTAGTTAAAGCCTACATAACTACAGACAGTGGTTTGGAAGAAATTTCATTAGATGAGTATCAAAGACTTCTTTCTCAAGAACAGCCACAGACAGTTACAGCTCAAGTTTATGATACTGGAAATAGGATTAGTCCAACGGCTGATACTGGTCTTGATTTTGTTTCTAAGCGTAAATTAATTCAGTCCTCATATTCTCCTAGTCAATTACAAGTAAACCAGAAAAGCGATGTAACTGACTATATTAAAAATAAAAGCAAAACTACCACAGTAACGCAAACGGTAGGTTGGTCAAAAAGTTTTACGTGGAGTGCGAATATGACCATTTCTCTTAAATGGTCTGACGCAATAACTCAAGTTCTAGGAGGTGGCTGGTCGACTAGTGATACCTATACTTATACTAGTTCTCTAACTGTTAAGCCTGGATATCAAGCGAAACTACAATTTACCCCTTTTTATAAAGTGGTTACAGGAGACCTAGTTGGCTATAATTATGTGGATACAGTATTAGAGCGCCTCCGTAATGTTACCATCAAAACCCCTGTTAAACTTGCGGGTGGTAAAGTACAAGGTGTAATCACTGTAGTAGAAACAAAGCTATAGTAATTAATTGATAATGTAAAAGAAGAAGGACTAGTCCTTCTTCTTTTTTTTAAAATATTCATATTCACTTACAGCTAAGTAAGCTACTCCAATAATCAAAGCTATTACGGCAAAAACTTTTAGAGAATCAAACGTTACATTATAATTAGGATTTAACGTTCCGGCTCCTATAATTGATGCACTAAGAAAGTAAGAAGAATACAATATAGCAGATATAAAACAGAATATTGTTCCTGTCGCAGCCCTATTCATTGTCATCACCCTTTATAATTTTATGTAATAAATCCAAAAAATATAAACATGATTATTATAATCCAAAAGGTTGCGCACATCAACTTTTGGAGATTATCAATATTCATCACTTCTTTTACCCCTCTCAGTCATCCTGACAGAATCAAAACGAAGGATGAATTATTTGTAAAAAAACTTCAGTCAAAATGAAGTGGTTTACAATGTTTCAGAGGCTACAGATAAAACCAAAGTAATTATTGCATATGACGTACTTATGTTAAGGAAGAATAACAATCGTTAAAATTTACACTCATTACAAAAAATAAGAAAGCTAATTTTAAGTGACATGCAGAAAGCTCTAAAGTCTGTGACGACTTTCATGAAAAAGTATTAATTTTGTGTAAGGAAGAATCCTACGGGGTTCTTCTTTTTTTTGTGGAAATCTAGAACGCTTAGATAAATCTGAACTATACACTCTACTTTATTTCTTTTTATGACTTACTTTTTTCATCATGATCCTTCCAATAAAAATAAATACAAAGAAAGATTAAGATAAGTGGAAATAAGTAAAAAGCATCATTAAACCCTGAGGAATGGGTGACTCTTAAATAGTATAAAAGCCAAAACATAGACATGCTTGAGATCAAAGCTATAGTACCGCTTACTGAATACATGTAAATCTCTCCTTTATGAATTGTTAAAACTCATGCGCAAATAAGATTCATATAATATTATAGGGTAATATACGACTATAACTGGGAATTTAATTATACATTATCCATATTTCATGTTTGCGAAGGGGGAAAGGTAGGCTTTATTTCTTATGTATATACGTCCTACTTTTTCTGTGATGATGGAACTGGAAGAATATTTAAGTAAAAGCCCCAATTTGACGTTTAAAATGGGCTATAGTCTCTATAATGCCTTTTTAATTTCATGTAAAATGTAATGATTACCAAAATGGACAGCGATGGAGGAGAACATGGAGGATTTTAAAGATCGTTTACATACGATCCGCCAAGAACAGAACAAGCTGCTCAAGGAGTATCAAACATTAATCGCGGACTATGAAGCCTCAGATATTATTTTGGAGAATGAGGTTCTGCGAAAAAAGTTCGAGGATTATCAGGCTCGCTGCATTCACTTGGAAGAGCGAGTACGACATATTGAGCAGGAAAATGGAAAGCTGCGCACTGCGCTGACGGAGCAAATGCTGAGTGAAAAGGCGAATATGATTCGCATTTCGCGTGAAAAGCTGGAGACCTATTTTGCTTCCAGAACCGCAGAAGGGAAGAATCGGCTGACATCCTTTGAATATGGGGCTAAAAACCGGGTGGAACAGCTTATTCAGCAAACTACGCATGAGCTTAAAGAGGATCAGGACGAGATCGTCGCCAGATTACGACTGTTCTCAGAGGAGATTCGTGACCGAATCATGGAGCAACGCGAGCGGTTTCAGGAGGCCGAGCGTCAATTGCTTCATCAGACGGCAAGCGAGTTCCAGCAACTCGGAGAAGAAGAGATCAGCGAAGAAACGATGCAAAAGCGCATGAAGCAAAATCAGTTTGAAATGAAGCTAGGCTTGAACTGGATCAACAAGCTGGGGATTTTGCTCATTATATTGGGTGTGGGAGCCGCTTTTAAATATTCATACTCGAACTGGTTTACAGGAAATATGAAGGGCGTGGCCTTCTTTCTGCTAGGAGCGCTGATGCTGGGCGGCGGCGAATGGCTGTACCGCAAGCAGAAGCAGACCTTTGCGCTCGGTATTTTGGGCGGCGGTATTTCTGTACTGTACGGATCGATTTTTTACAGCTACTTTTTGTTAGAAATCATAGGAATGTATACAGGCATAGGCTTGTCCGTACTCGTTACGGTGACCGCTGTGCTACTGTCATTAAGGTATGAATCCCGAACGATATGCTCTTTCGGTTTAGTAGGGGGATATCTCCCGCTCTTTTCCTATATGGCAGCGAACGGGCTGGAAGGGAACGCCGTGTATATCGCCATGGGCTATTTGTTCCTGTTAAACTTGCTGATTCTGCTTGTATCCTTCCGCAAACGGTGGGTCGTCGTGCAATATATCAGCTTTTTGCTTAATACGCCCTTGATGATTGTGCTGGCATGGTTATCGGAAAGCGCCGTAGCGAGCATGCTGTATGCAGTCATTACATTTGCGATGTACCTCGGGATGACGCTGTGGGTGCCGTTCCGTTTAAAAACAAAACTGTCATGGCTGGATTTCTCCCTATTGGCTCTGAATACAGTCGTGAGCTGTTCTGTTCTGTATTCTCTGTTCGGCGATGCAGGCCTGGATGATTATAAAGGCTTGCTGGCTCTCGTCTTTTGCTTGGTGTACGGGGGTCTGGGACAATGGGTCCGTCGATATATTCCAGAGGAGAAACAAACCAAAATATTATTTTATGCGACTTCGTTGACCTTTGCCGTCCTTATGGTGCCGTTCCAGTTTGGAATTAGATGGTTATCCATGGGCTGGTTAATTGAAGCGGTTCTTCTTACCTTATATGGCCACCGTTACCGGTTGAAGGAATTGGAACGAGCTGGATGGGGCATTTTATTACTGTGTCTGGGCGCATTCTTTTTCGTCGATTTACCTATATATCTGTTGTCAGGGTTTGAGACAGACTATTTTGGACTCAAATATACGCTCATTACACTGGGAATGTTGATCGTTACCGTCTTCTATGCGATTCAATTTAGTCGTCCGAATGCTTTCAAAAACAATCGTTTGTACGAAATGCATATCATGCAAGGATTTAAATATGTAGCTTTGGTGAACGTGTATTTCTACCTTTTGTATGAAGCCGGGCATTGGTATAACATCGTTGTATCCGACGGGTTTGTCCATTACACCTTGTACAAAGTGTTATTGTACACCTGCGTATCGCTGGTGTTGGCTTATTTCCTGCCTAAAGTGAAGCTGTTGTATGATCGGGTGATTAAATACTACAGCTTGGCGTTGTACGTCATAGGCTACGCGCTGGCACTGGTAGTCACCGTAACGGTTCCAACCTTGCATGAAAATTATGTGCAAAATACGGCTGCTGATTATGTGGCGTTGATGGTACTCGCAGCCTTTAATGTGCTGGTATTCTTCAGTAGCAGGGATTTCCTGAACGCACTGATGACTCGACATTATAGAAGTAATGAGTTGTATCCGGTCATTATGGGTGTATATTTGCTGGGCATCCTGACCGCCTTTCTCGGAGTTCAGTTCCGCCTGAGGGATGCTGGTCTTGTGTTCAGTCTGGTGTATTTGCTGCTGGCCATTTTGTATATCGTATACGGCTTCCTCAAGCGAGTGGTCTACATTCGCAGATTTGGATTGGGCTTGACCTTGCTGTCGACAGGTAAGCTGCTGTTGTATGATCTGCACCTGTTAACGACGGGGAGCACGATTGTAGCCTACTTCTCTTTTGGTGTTGTACTGTTGGCGATTTCGTATATTTATCAAAAAGTATCTAATCGCATGGGAGAGACCATAATAAAGAAGGATGTTGAAGAAAATATGTAGTTTTCTGTTGTATTTTGTAGATACGGAACATTATGAAAATAAATCCGGTAATAGTGAAAAATTATGCATGACCTTACATCCTACTTACGCTATAATGAGTAAAAATTATTTATGTACGCATGCTCATGTTTATGCGTAAGTAGAGAGAATGAGGGGGATATAATGAATTTGAGCAAGGGGCAGAATAGCCTGTCTGATAAAAATGAACGCTTCTCGTCTGCTGGATTTATATTGGCGGCGATCGGGAGTGCGGCAGGACTAGGTAACATATGGAAATTTCCGTATATTACAGGACAATATGGCGGAGCTGCATTTTTCTTATTGTTTATTGTCTGCCTGTTGCTTGTTGGTTTGCCTGTGCTTTTAGCAGAGCTTGCGCTTGGTCGTGCAGGTCGAGGAAGTGCTGCTTCTGCAATGGTAAAAGTAGGCGGTCATCCGATTTGGGGCAAGATGAGCATCATGTTTGTTATCGTGCCTTTTGTTATCTTATCGTTCTATGCCATTGTAGGAGGCTGGACACTGCATTATGCCGTAGAGGCATTTAGCGGAAATCTGTTTTCAAATAATGATTTTGCTGGACAGTTCGCTTCTTTTTCCTCCGGGTATGCGCCGTTGGTTTGGCTGTTAGTTGTTTTTGCATTTACAGCAGTCGTGGTTACTCTTGGGGTATCAAACGGGATTGAAAAGTTCAATAAAATTTTGATTCCTGCCAAGGTCATCCTGTTGCTCGTGTTGATGATTAACGCTCTTATGCTGCCAGGCTCTGGTGCGGGCGTATCCTTCTTTCTGAATCCCGACTTCTCTAAGCTAAGTATAGAGTCTGCATTGGTTGCTTTGGGACATGCCTTCTTCTCACTCTCACTAGGGATGGGAATTATGATCACGTACGGTGCGTACGTGGATCGCCGTCAATCGCTGGGTGGAGCCATGCTGGCAGTTGGTGGCGGAGATTTAATCTATGCGTTTATCGCAGGTATGATTATTTTCCCTACAACCTTCTCCTTCGGAATTAACCCAGCTCAAGGACCATCGCTGGTTTTCATTGCTTTACCGGCTGCTTTCTCGGCAATGCCTTTTGGTGCATTCTTCGGTGGTTTGTTCTTCGTACTGCTGGCGGTTGCTGCATTAGGTTCTATGGTATCCTTGCTGGAGGTTCCAGTAGCCTATGTCATGGAGCGTATGCGTTGGAGCCGGGTTCGCTCCGTTATTGTCGTATCGGTCCTGTGCTTGATGCTGGGCGTCCCTTCTGCATTGTCCATGGGCCTGGTGCCGGAATTAAAAGTGGGGGATAAATCATTCTTTGATTTCGTAGACTTCACCGCGTCCAACATCTTCTTACCGTTAGGCGGTTTGTTGATTGTTATATTCACAGGTTATTACTGGAAGACTGCGGCTGAGCATGCGAACATCAAACCCTTCTGGTTCAACGTATGGTTATTCGGTCTTCGGTATGTTGCACCGATCCTGATGTTGTTGGTCTTCCTTCATACCTCAGGTATCATCAAATTTTAAGAGAATAGAATACTAATAAAAAGGCACTTTCTTCCTAAGGGAAGAGATGCCTTTTTTTGTATATCTATCAGTGGTTACCTAACTGTGGAAAGGAATGATATAATAAAAACATTGTCATTAATTTTAACTTCATTGAAATCATTACGATTATGAAGTTTTATATAATGAATGAAAAGGCTACAGGGCATCGCACAGACGATGTGCAGGAGAGGGAAAGGGCAGAAGAGCATTGAAACAGACAGGGAGCTTGAATTTGCAAGAAGGACGGCGGCTGAAATGAAGTCTAAACAATTGCCGTCACAACGTCGTTATATGCCAGGTTTGGATGGATTAAGAGCGCTGGCGGTCATCGCAGTCATTGTGTATCATCTGAATCCGGATTGGTTGCCGGGTGGTTTGTTGGGTGTAGGCGTGTTTTTTACTTTGTCGGGGTATCTGATTACAGATATTTTGGTGAGTCAGTGGGATACATATCATAGTTTTAAAATGAAAGATTTCTGCTTGCGTCGTGCCAGAAGGTTGCTGCCTGCCATGTTGACGGTTGTGGCTGTCATTGTCCTGTGCTCGTTGCTTTTCGATCCGTCACGGCTAACGGCCTTGCGCGGAGATGTACCTGCCGCATTGGTGTATATGAGCAATTGGTGGTTTATCTTCCATCAGGTTTCGTATTTTGAAAGTTTCGGCCCACCTTCTCCGCTCGGGCATCTGTGGTCGCTGGCGGTGGAGGAGCAGTTTTATATCTTGTGGCCTTTACTGCTGGCGCTTGGGCTAAAATTCATGCCCAAGCGTATTGTGCTCGCAGGCTGGGTGACTTGTCTGGCGTTAATATCTGCACTCCTGATGGCAGTGATTTACGTACCAGGAAGCGACCCGAGCCGGGTGTATTATGGCACGGATACGCGCGGATTTGCTCTGCTGATTGGTGCGGCGCTGGCCTTGGTATGGCCGAGCGGCAAGCTGAAAGAGCAAGCTTCTCCTAAGGCGCGTATGCTTTTGGACAGCATCGGTGCAATAAGCTTGCTGCTGCTTTGTCACTGGGCGTGGGCCTCGAATGAATATGACCCATCTCTGTACCGGGGCGGTCTGCTGGGCATAGCTTTGGTCACTGCTATTGTGGTCGCAGCGTTGGCACATCCGGTAAGCCACCTTGGTCGTCTCCTTGGAATCAAGCCGCTACGCTGGATTGGAGCCCGTTCCTACGGACTGTATCTGTGGCATGTTCCGGTTATTACGCTAACGACGCCTCAAGTAGATACCGATGGTGTGCATGTGATGCGTATCATTTTACAACTGCTAGCTACCGTATTGCTGGCGTCTCTCTCATTTAAATATATCGAGGAGCCGATTCGCCATGGAGGATTCCGCCACTGGATCACAGAAATCCGTTCAGCGGTTCGTATACAGGCGCGGTGGAGATGGATGCCTACAACCACAGCGGCTGTGCTTTTTGCAGGTATTCTCGTGGGTACCGCCCACCTGTACGTGGCGTCTCCTGATGCAACGATTCAGGCAGCATCAAGTGATGAGAAGCCAGTCGCAAAGGCAAAGGCGATGCCGCCGCTTCACGGAACGGTATCCGTGGCTTCCAAGGAGCCCAAAGCCATCAAGCTGCAAGGGGCCGAGGGCAGCAAGGTGCAGACCTCAGTCCCGTCTCAAGCCCAGACGCCTAAAAACACGAAGGTCCAGGCTGGTACTACGGACGATGTTACGAAACCGTCGGAACCTTCGGACAAACCCAAAGAAGCTACGCCTATTACAGGTGATGGGTCGAATGTGACCGCCATTGGAGACTCTGTCATGTTGGATGTACAGTCGTACATTCAGGATTCCTTCCCGGGAGCTGTTGTAGATGGACGGATCGGCCGTCAGATGGCGGAGGCGCCTGCCGTACTGGAGCAGCTAAGACAGAACGGACAGCTGGGTAAGACAGTTATTATTGAGCTGGGCACGAACGGCGCTTTCACCAAGGATCAGTTAGCGAATTTGCTGGCCAGTCTGAAGGATACGAAGCATATTATACTCGTGAATACCCGTGTGCCTCGGCCGTGGGAGAGTATTGTGAACAAGCATCTTGCCGATGCAGCGTCCCAGGACCCGCGAATTACAATGATTGACTGGTATGCAGCCAGCTCTGGTAAAAATTCATATTTCGAGCATGACGGAGTACATTTAAAACCTAGTGGTGCTAAAGCTTATGCGTCCTTGTTGGCTCAGGCCTTAACGAAGCAATCGTAATAAACTGCAATGATACTCATAAATTATGCAAATGCAAGACAAGAAAGCCACCGGGAGTAGGTTGTCCTCTGGTTGAAGTGCATCCCTAAATTTTCATCGGCTAAACCTAAGGGTTTTTCCCATGTCCATTCTAAGGTGTGTACATCAACCCTGATCCGGTGGTTTTTCTTATTTTAGTGGGAGGTACATAAGCTAATGGAAAAGGGCTATTCACATAGTAGGACAAGAGAACACCGCTTGAAGAGGAACAGAAAAAGACTAATTTTAATTGCTATTATATTATTTGTGGCAGGCTGTATTACTTTCATTGCGATAAAGGTCTCAGATAACAAAACACATGCGCCAACACAGGAGCTTGCAAAAAAAACAGATTCCGTATCCAAGGACTCATCAAAAGGTAAAGCAGTCTCTCCAAAAAGCGACCCCGCAGTAGAAGATGGTGCCTTTGTCGAAAAATATTTAAAACAGCAAATGCTAGGGCAGATGCCCGATGGAGCTGATGGTAAAAAAGTGGCCTACTTATCCTTTGATGATGGTCCATCCGTGACGGTCACACCTCAGATATTAGATATTCTGAAAAAGCAGAAGGTCAAGGCAACTTTTTTTATTGTAGGTAAAGAAGCCAATGAAAATGAGCATACCAGGAACCTTATCAAAAGAATTGTTAAAGAGGGTCACGCGATAGGAAACCATACGTACTCTCATAATTATAAGTATTTATATCCGAACAGACGAGTAAATACGGATCATGTTATGCAGGAGATCGAGAAGAACAATCAGGTTCTAAAAAGTATTCTGGGGCCAGAATTCTCCACTAGAATGATTCGATTCCCCGGGGGGCACATGACATGGAACAGAAGAGATCCACAGGGAATGGCTGCTTTGGATAAGGTTTTACTTCAAAAGGATTACCATCAGGTGGACTGGAATGTATTAACGAAGGATGCAGAGGGGAAATCCAAGAAGGCACCGGCACTAATTAACCAGTTTATAAGGTCAGTCAAAGGTCGAGAAAAAGCCATCATACTCATGCATGATACCTATGGTAAAGAAGAAACTGCACAAGCTTTGCCTCAAATTATAGAATATCTAAAGAAACAGGGATATGAGTTTAAGGTTATGAAGTAGGATGTGTTTATATATAAGAAAAGGACGGGGCTGATGGCCACCGTCCTTTTTTGCAATTAAGGTTTATAGTTCGCGTGTTTAGATGCGTTCTGCTTCACCCATCGCCTGAATGAAGGCTCCGATACCTTTGGGATCGTTGGTTATAATCGGCTCGCTGATATAGTAAGCGAAGGTGCCATCCCGACGATCTTTACCACCCAAACCGCTTACTTGTACCGTTTTGTTCAGATTCACGAGTCCTTCTTCAGTAATCGTGATAAATTCATCGATAATTCCCTTACGGATGATTTCTGCCTCTTGACGATATTGCTCTGGCAGATAGCCTTTGCGAACGCCCTTGGCAATAGCATAGAGAATCATGCAGGAAGCAGAGGCTTCCAGATAGTTGCCTTTCACATGGCCCAGGTTGAGCACTTGATAAAAGACTCCACTTTCTTTATCACGCACTTTCAGCAGGGCTTCCAGTGTTTCCGTCAGCATATCAATCAGGACGGGACGGTCTGCATGATCCTCTGGAATATAGTCCAGCACGTCAACGAGTGCCATAACGAACCAACCCATCGAGCGTCCCCAAAAATTCTTAGAGCAGCCTGTTTCCGGGTTACACCAATGCTGCTCCCCCTTCTCATCCCAGGCATGGTAGAGCAGGCCTGTTTTAGGATCACGTGTATGTTCGTAGCAGAGCTTGAATTGCAGGGTCACATCGTCAAACTCTGACGGATCTCCGAATTCACGGATAAATTCAGCGTAGAACGGGGCACCCATGTACAAGCCGTCGAGCCAAATTTGATACGGATAAATTTGCTTATGCCAGAATGCGCCTTCGCTTGTGCGCGGGTGTTTTTCCAGCTGACTGCGTAATTGGTAGGCTGCCTTTTTATATCGTTCATCTCCTGTAGCACGATACAGAGAGAAGAGCAGCTTACCGTTATTCACATGGTCAATATTGTACTCATCTACTTTATAGCGCTGAATAACGCCATTTTCGTCAACAAAATGATCCATATGTTTCTTTATATATTCCATATACTTAGGATCGCCTGTCAGTTCGCCAACCCATTCCAGACCTCTGTAAATGACGCCGTGGTCATATTCCCATTTTTCGTAAAATTCTGGACTCCGTTGTAGAACGGAATCGCCCATACGTACTGCCCAAGAATCCGTTTTTGTAGGACTGGTTGTTGGTTGTGATGTTGGATTTGCCATGATACAGTCACCTCTTTAGTAAATGTTTAATCTGTATTTGTTATTACATAGACGGAGTGTGTGTTTTAGGGTCAACAGGTTTGTTCTTAAAGCCCACATTATTGTTGCCCCAGCACCGATCGTAATGGAAACCTGTAAGTTCCTCGAATACCTTTCGTGCTTCCGGTTTGGCTGATTTCATGGAGCCGCCATTTTTGAGGCGGTCAATTTCGGCGATTAGCTTCTTGTGGCTGTCGATATCCAGCTTCATCACGACAGACGCAATCATACCGATGATCGCAAGAACGATGGTACCGACCACGAGTACATAAAAGATGGCGTGCTGAGCAGCGACTGGCTGACTATCGGCCCCAGATACAAAGCCAAAATGCTGTAAAACCCAGCCGAGAATGAAGACGACAACGGCCCGCACCATTTTTCCGGCAAAAGTCATCATACCCGCATAGATACCTTCCCGGCGACGGCCAGTCAACGCTTCATCCACATCGGCAAGGAATGTGTATTGATTCCAAGGGATGTAGTAGACGCCCCCTGTACCAAGTCCCATGAACAGGGTGATGACATATAGCCATACCATCGTATTAGAGGCTCCCGTTATATAGAGCAGGCCATAACCTGCTACGCTGAAGCAAACGACAACGAGTGCGGCGATGAAAGGCATACGGAACCCTTTACGCACACAGAATTGGATGAAGAAATAGGTAGAAATCAATTGAATGACAGAGTTAAAGCTGTTCAAATTGGATACCATCTCCGAGCTTTGGAACAAGGAGAAGACAATGAAATACGTAAAAGCAGAAGTAAACAGCCACTCAGCTGAAAAGCCGCCCAGGTACATCCCGAGATGATGACGGAACGTCTTGACTCGGAAGGTAGAGGAAATGTCGACAAACAACTTTTTCATCGAATCTATAAAGGAAAGCGGAGCTTCACCTTCCAGTTCCTTTTGCAGTTCCTCACTTGGACGTTCCCAGGAGTTTTTATACAAGAATGCCATCGCAATCAGCAGAATAGCTGCAAAAACGAGACCGGTATAAAAGAAAGGCAATGGAGAGTCTTTGCCATACTCAGCAATAAAACGACCAGGGATAAAAGCAGCCGCAAAATTGGCGATTTTGCCAAACATGGCCTTCCATCCGGTCAATCTGGAGCGTGCGCCGAAATCTCGGGTCATCTCTGACGCTAGTGCTTCATACGGCACCATGACAGAGGTATACACCAGTTCAAACAGCACGTACGTACTCAGGTAATACCAGAAGCCCAACCCATCTACCCAAAGCATCGGATACACGAGCATCAGCGGGATACCCATCATGATGAAAAAGCGTCGTCTGCCGAATTTACGGCCCAAGCGGGTCCGGTGAAAGTTATCGCTGATAAAGCCCATGATCGGATTGCTGACTGCATCTATGATGCTGGCAACAGAGAAAATGGCTGCGGCCTGAACGGGAGACAGTCCGCAAAAGGTTGTATAAAAGTACATTAACCATGCACCGCTAATAGCAAGTGCGCCACTTCCCAACATGTTACCGCTTCCATAGGCGAGTGTATGTTTCAATGTAATTCTTCGTTCCATGATCTGTTCACCTCATATTTTGTCTGGTTATGAGGACAATCACCGGTCGCTATATTATGCAAAATTGTCTGAGTTGGTAGATGGGCCAGGGCGTCCTGATTAGGCGGGGCTTTTAACGTGCCCCTATATTTTTTCCGCTCGGAGTACCCGAGCCGATCAGATCGCTTCCTTTGGCTAGCTTAAGGAAATCACCTAGCTGGATGGAACCGTCTGCACTTCGAGTGATAGAAGGTGTGAGACTAACAAAGTCGTCTGCACTGACTACCAGGCCTTTGGCATTCGTCGATTTTTTGTTTTTCCACCAAACGCTAGAGTTGTCTTGATCTGTACCACTTGTTTTGTCACTGGCGCTTCCCTCAAAGGAAAGATTATTAATGAACACGTGATCACCTTTGTCAAAGGCAAAATTACTTTGTCCATTGTCCCACGAGGTATTATTGGTCAACGTAATGCTGCCGGGGTTGCTATTGTAGGTGAAGCCGTGTTTTTTGTTCTGGAAAGCAATACTGTTTTTCACAATATGGTTGACTTTGATTTTGTCTCCACCCAGCTTAAAGCCGTTGCCGTCGCTGTTCGCGGTAGACGTTCCATCTGAGGTCTGCCCGTTGTGGTGGGCCACACTGTTCAAAATGGTTACTTCGCCGATGGGACCCGTTTCGGTTTTGCTATACAAATCCCAGCCATCGTCTACGTTGTACGCAGCCAAGCAGTTATCAAACACATTGCCTGATCCTACAGTTAATTTGGCCGCGAAGCCATCGGCATCCTCACCATTATCGGGATCAGCGTTATCGTGAGAGTAAGAATTCAAAATCAAATTGTTCGAAGGCCACTCACTAGTGGAAGCGTTAGGCGAGTAACGTCCAAGCTGAAGTCCAGTATCCCGGTTGTGGTGGGTTTCCACGTTTTCGATTCGGTTATTGCTGCCGCCGATATAGATACCGTTATCTCCGGCCCCCTTGACTTCAAGGCCCTTTACTAGCCAAAAGTCTCCGTTAAGCTGAAGTCCACGATTGGCTGAACCAAAGGCTTGAGCAGAGAAATCAAGTACCGGCTTTTCACTACCGTAAGCGACCAACCCTTTGAGTGAGCCGTTATTGCCGCTGTTTTCACGCTGAATTGTAATCGTTGAGGAGTAAGTGTAGTTACCACCGCGCAGATAAATGGCTTTACCAGGAGCAATTTGTGTAAGTGCTGCTTCGAGCGTGGTAGGACTGGATATTGTACCCGGATTGGACACGTTACCATTTGGCGCCACATATAAATCTCCTGCCGCTAACGTTGTAGAGACAGCTGTTGCGTCGGTTGTACTAACTGCCTCTTCTGTGAGTGCGGAAGAAGGGATGTCGTTGGATGACGTATCTGCGTAAGCGGTTCCAATAATACAAGAAGAAGCGAAAACAAAAGAAACACCGAGCCTTAGAGCGTTAAAACCGTTTTTTGGACGATCATTCCGTTTAAACATGTAAATTCCTCCTCATTTGAGTTCTTATTTTAAAAGAAGATAGCATCTATAAAAGTGGCTCATGCTGTCTTTTCAGTAAAAACAGGACACCTCCTGGGGTGACAGATTGATCTAACTTATGTCTAAAACGCTCTAAGAAGTATAAGCACAGTGTAATATATGTTAACGTTTGCATCAACAGTTTTTTACTGTTTTTTTGATATTGTGAAAAAAAGTTCACACTTTTGTTTCAACTAAAAATGCAGTTTTGCCAGACTGGGAAAATTTGATTATACTTAAACATTATACATATAATAGAAATGAAAACTGTGAGAAAAGGTGGGTTTAGCGCATGCAGAGTGGGAATCATTTGACGGAGCCAACTGTCGAACAATTGCACGAAAAGCAGCCACGAGTGAGAAATGAGATGATAGATTGGCTTAAAGCCATTATTGTAGCCATTGTGCTCGTGTTCATTATACGTTGGCTATTATTTGCGCCATTTATTGTTGAGGGAGCGTCCATGGAACCGAATTTCAAGACAGATGAACGAGTGGTCGTGAACAAGATGATTTATGATTTTCGTGATCCCAAGCCGAGTGAGGTTGTTGTATTCCATGTGAGAAAGGAACAAAAAGACTTTATTAAGCGTGTTATTGGAGTGGCTGGGGATACGATTCAGTATCAAGGCGATCATCTTTATGTGAACGGTAAGAAAGTAGAGGAGTCATACATTCAGGGAGCTATTCAGGATGCGCACGCCAAGGGAGAACTATATAACAATGTCGATTTTCCAAATGGAACCATAACCGATTCCAAGGTACCTGAGGGTTATATTTTTGTGATGGGCGACCACCGCAATAATAGTAGGGATAGTCGTGCTATTGGCTTTGTTTCTATTAAAGATATCGTTGGCCGTGCGGATGTGATTTTTTGGCCGGTGGATAGCGCGCAATGGGTTAAGCATAAATAATATAAGAGCGCCTAAGAGGGGGGGATTCCTCACTTAAGGCGCTTTTATTTTATAATCTCATTATATTTTTTTCGTAAACGGGTCAGGCAGCTTGCGCCAATCCTGCTCCATTTCTTCAGGGGTCAGCAGTGTTTCATCCAGGGTGCGCTCGATTTCTTCCCGGTTCATATCAATACCAATAAATACGAGCTTGGTCACCCGGTCACCATACTTTTCGTCCCAGTCAGGTGTCTTTTCGAAATCTTCGCCGAGATAGTATAGGCGTTCTTCTTCAGTCAAAGCAGATATCCACAGTCCTGCGCGTGCAAATTGTTTGGAGCTACCCGCCTGACTGAATGTAAAAGCAGTGCGGTTCTGCGTGGCGAGCCACACCAATCCCTTGGAACGTACAACCTCAGCAGGCCATTGAGCCAGCCATTTCAACAAACGTTCGGGATGAAATGGGATTTTGCGCTTGTACACAAACGAAGCAATTCCATATTCTTCTGTCTCCGGGACGTGCTCTTCTTTGTTCATTTCCTGTATCCAGCCTGCCGCCTGACTAGCTGTTTCAAAATCGAAGCGATGCGTGTTCAAAATCTCTTTTGGGTCCACCTTACCGTACTCGGAACGGATGATTTTGGCGTTTGGTTGAATGCCGCGTAACGCTTTTTCCAGTCGTTCCAGCTCCTCAGGGGATACCAGATCGCATTTGTTAATGATCAGCACATCACAAAATTCCACCTGCTCTATGAGCAGATCAACGATGCCGCGTGCATCCTCCTCTGCCACTTCCTGTCCGCGATCCTTGAGAGAGTCCCTGGAGTAGAAGTCCTTCCAAAATTCCGGTGCATTCACGACGGTGACCATAGTATCCAGTCGGGTCAGCTTGGTCAAATCAATTCCATTTTCCTCATCTACATAACTAAAGGTCTGTGCTACCGGAATGGGCTCACCTATACCCGTGGACTCGATAAGAATATAGTCAAACCTTTTGTCGAGTGCCAGTCGCTCTACCTCTTTTAATAAATCTTCCCGCAGGGTACAGCAGATGCAACCGTTGGACATTTCCACCAGCTTCTCATCCACACGAGATAATCCTCCGCCGTCACGAACGAGATCAGCATCAATGTTTACCTCACTCATATCATTGACAATGACGGCTACCCGCAAGCCTTCCCGGTTGTTCAGCACATAATTCAGCAGGGTAGTTTTGCCGGAGCCGAGGTACCCGCTTAGTACCGTGACCGGTATTTTCTTTTCCAATTCCATAGCGTTTGCCAACGTAATCACTCTTCCCTTCGAAAGTATCATGAAATGTCGAATGTGCTGTAGTGGTTATCATGCAAGATAGGAAAGCAGATGTGCTTTCTTTGTCTTTCTTTAATCGTAATAATTACGAATAGTAAAAATAGTAAATCATTATTAAGAGGAATTGTCAAGGAAGGTAAGGTCACCTGATAAGAAATGTATTAATTTTCAAATCAAAAATAATTAAAATTTTAGGTAATTTGTACAGAAGCCCATGATGGATATCACGAAGACAAGAGGACTTGCGCGAGCAACACGCAAGTCCTCTTTTTTGCATCTGGCTTCGAATACTTGACTCAGCCTTTGACGGCTCCAGCGACGACGCCTTTGACAATGTATTTTTGCAGAAAAATAAATACGATAATGGAAGGTAGCACTGCCATTACCATCGCGGTCATGGCATATTGCCAGTCTGACGTATACTGTCCGACGAAGGTGTAGGCGGCCAGCGTCAGCGTTTTGGTGCTAGGTGAGCCATTAACCATGAGAAGCGGAAGCAGAAAATCGTTCCAAATCCACATCACGTCGATAATAACAATGGTGGCGGTGACTGATTTCAGCAAGGGAAAAATCACGGAAAAGAAAAGCCGGAAGCCCGAGGCCCCATCGATTTTAGCGCTTTCGTCGATCTCAGCCGGAATACCTTTCACGAAGCCGTGATAGATAAACACTGCCAGCGGTGCGCCGAAGCCCCAATACAGCAAGCCAAGGCCCCAAGTGCTGTCTGCTAGATTTAAGTCTTTCGCCAGTCGCAAGACAGTGAGCATGATGGACTGAAATGGAATCAGCATCGGCATAATGCACAGCATGTAAATCACGGAGCTCCATTTGCTTTTGGTTCTTGCCAGCTTGTAGGCCGCGATGGAAGATATCAGCACGATACCTGCCAGGCCGACGACGGTAATAATGGTGTTATTCAGAAATAGGCGTGGATAGTCGATGAATTTCCATACATATACGTAATTATCCAGCGAAAGCTGCTTGGGCAGCGCAATGACGTCGGTCATGACCTCAGCGAAGCTTTTGAACGAATTGTTAATGGCGAGAAACAGCGGGTACAAAAATAACAGTGATAATACAATCATGCCCGCTTCTAGCAAAATACGTCCCGTACGGCTGCGTTGCATCAGGCTTCAACCTCCCTGCGTTTAAAAATAGACAATTGAATAATCGTAATGATCAGGACTGCAACGAATAAAATCAATGCTTTGGCTGTTCCGTAGCCATACAGATTGTTCTGGAACGTGTCCCGGTAAATATCATACGCAATGCTGTATGTCGTACCTCCCGGCCCACCGCCGGTCAGAGATAAAATGACGTCAAACACTTTGATCGAGTTGGTCAGTGCCATGAAGACTGAGATCGTAATGGAAGGTGCGAGCATCGGTAGAATAATACTGAAAAATCTCCGAATCGGCCCCGCGCCATCAACAATGGCAGCTTCTTTTAGATCCTCTGGCACAGATTGTAAGCCTGCAATATAAATGACCATGTAAAAGCCAATGGATTGCCAGATCGATACTGCCAAAATGGAAACAAACGCGAGCCCTTCCTCACCCAGCCAGCTTAGCTGGAAGATGCCCCAGCCTGTACTGTGTCCCAGTGACTCAAAGCCTTGCATGAAGATGAATTTCCATATAAAGCCGACAATCACGAGACTGAGGATGTACGGGATAAAGAAGGCCGCCCGCAGCCAAGCCGAGCTTTTCAGCTTCATATCGAGAACGAGCGCCAGCAAAATGGCCAGCACATTCACCAATACAATGTACAGGATGGCATACTTGACGGTAAACCAGGCTGCATGTGCAAAATTGGCGTCCCCAAGCAGGATTTGCTTGAAGTTATCCAGACCTACAAATTTCGGATGTTTGGATATGCCGTTCCACTTGGTCAGGGAATAGCGTATCGTCATCAAAAACGGAATATAAAATGCAATCGTAATGCACAAGATTACGGGCAGTGTGAATAAACCGAATTCCAGTTTACTACCCTTGTCGCCCCAGGTTCCCCTTTTTTTCAGCATAACGCACCTCTTTTTCTCAACATTTTCCGCTCTTTCGCTCCAAGCTGTTTAAGATATAATGAAAGTATAGGATAGCCCCTAGGGCCGGACCAATGGATTTAAGAAAACAGTTGAGGGTAAAAATGTGTACGCTTTCAAAAGGGGCGGTTATCATGATGTCAGAGCGCGTAGGAACGATTCTTCGCTCCATGTGGAGGAGGATCACGCAAAAATTAGTGAACAAGCTCATTCTTCTTTTTACCTCGGTGATTATTCTGGTGGCGGGCTCACTCACAATTATTTCCTATCAGATGATTGAAAAGGAGTCGGTTAACCATAGTATCGCTAGCACGACCAATAATCTGCTGCTGGTCAATCAGAATTTGGAGGATTACTTGGAGGGAATGCAGCAGTTGGCTCTTCCACAGCTACGTTATAACGATATCATGAACGCGATTGCCAATGAGAACCGGGACTATGCTTCGCGAATGGTCATTGAAGATTACTTGCGCAGCATGTTTTATTCGCGTAATGATCTGGAAGCAATCTATCTGTACGTGGCGGACCGACATCAATACTATGTGGTTACCAGGGAGACGTACAACATTACGGTGCGCAAAGGAATGAACACGGATATTCCCAAGCTTCCTTGGTATAAAGAGGCGATGGCTAGTACCACGAACGAATCATTTCAATCCTTTGTGGGGTCCCGCTCTGATATGGGCTATGTGGCGCCAAAGGCCAGCTTTATGGCATACCATCGAGTGCTAAGGTCGATTGCATCCCGTCACCCGCAGGCGGTGCTGTCCTTTTATTACAATACGAGCGCCGTGGATGAAATCATGCAGAACATCCCACTGGGCAAAGGGGACCAATTGATGCTAATGAGCCCTAAAGGGGTTCCCTTTTATGTGAATAGCTTTCCGCTATATGAGCGGATGCGTGATTCCGGAGTGTTGGCACAGATCGGCAAGGGAGGAAGCGGGCGAGTAACGTGGTCAGATAGCAGTGGCAATCAGGAGTATTTGGTCGTCTATGATGCTGGTGAAAAAGATGGGTGGCAGCTCATCAAGCCCATCCCATACCGCCAGATTTATGAAGCAGCTACGACAACACGGAATTGGAGCTATGCCATCGGGGCTTTATTTTTAGGTGTGTCTATTATATTAGTGACACTGACCTCGAACGCCATTACCCGACCTTTACATAAGCTGTCCACCCAGATGAAGCGGTTTAGCACCGGAGATTTTGGGGCAACAGCTCCTGTGAAGGGACATGACGAGATTGCATATTTGTCGCTGCATTTTAACGAAATGGTCGAAAGAACCGAAGAACTTATTAATGAGCGCTATCGCATGAAGCTGGTCGAAAAGAATGCCATACTCAAGGCGTTGGAGGCTGAAATTAATCCTCATTTTCTCTACAATGCCCTGCAAGCCATATCCACACAGGCATTAAAGCGGGAGATGTTCGACATGGCGGATATGGTGGATGCATTGGCCCAAACGTTGCGGTATTCCATCAACGGCAAGGATATCGTAGTTGCCCGCGAAGAGCTCAAGCACATTGAACGGTATATAGGCCTGCAAAAAGCAAGGTTCGGGGCGAGACTGCGGGTCGAAGTGGTATGGGAGGAAGCGCTGATGGAGCTGCCGATCCCGAGATTATCCGTACAGACGTTGGTGGAAAACGCTATCAAGCATGCGTTGGAAAAAGTATCAAGCGATATTCTGATCGTCATTTCAGCCGAATCGAGTTCTACAAATGCCACAATTGCAGTCAGGGACAACGGACCTGGAATTTCAGAGGACAAGCTGAGACTGGTGCTGGATTCATTCCATGAAAAATGGGAAGAACGGGAGAGCGAGCATATTGGTTTGAAAAATCTGAACACACGGTTGAAGCTTTTGTATGGAGATCAGGCAGGATTATTCATACTTACGGATGAAACGGGAACGGAAATGAGAATGCAAATTCCCCGGGGAGGAAGTAGTCATGTATAACGTATTGATTATTGACGATGAAGAGCCGTTGCGCGAAGCCATTCGTATTATCGGGGACTGGGACCGTCTGGGCATCGAACATATTTATGAGGCGACGAATGGAAGATTGGGACTGGAGCTGTTGGGTCAGCACCATATAGATGTGGTGATGGTCGATATGAAAATGCCTGAGCTGAACGGTATCGAATTTCTTCGCGCGATCGAAAAGGCATATCCCCATCTGCTGACGATTGTCATTAGCGGCTACAACGACTTTGAATTTACACGGCAGGCGATTCAATCCCGGGTGGTGGACTATCTGCTCAAACCTATCAATCGTCAGGATCTGAACCAGGCACTGCGCAAAGCAGTGGACATTCTGGAAAGCCGAGAGCAAAGCAAAAACAAGTTCATTAGCCAGAACATTACGCTGAATATGTCACTGCCGAAGCTGAAAGAGAAGCTATACTTGTCCATTTTGGACGGTAGCTTTAAAAGGCAGGCCAATACGGCGTTGCTCCCATTGATTGGAGCGGATCAGCCGGGGAATCGCTTTGGGGTGATCGTGCTGCGGCTGCTGAACAGGGATGAGATTCGCAGGACACGTTTTCATGGCGATGCCGATCTGATGGATTTTGCTGTGACCAATGTGTTAGCTCAGACGTCAGATGAACGGTTGAGTTGTTTTAGCTTCTCCCATCCGCGACGGGAGCGTGAGGTCGTTTCGATCTGTACCCTGGCCCCAGGACAAGAAGAACATATGGCCTTACTATTGGCACAAGTGACACAGAAGGCGGTGGCGAACCTGCATGGGCTGTTCAGCATGGTGGTAGCTGCCGGATTGGGTAAGCTCTGTACAGATGTATTGGAGCTAGCGTCTGCTTATATGGATGCCAAGACGCTTATCCACAGTACGGATGTGCTGAAGCTGGAAGGGGAGTCCATTCTTCATACAGTGCCACGGCAAATGGGTACGTTAGAGGAAATGTCATGGACAGAGCGACTATTGTCGATCCAAAAGGATGCTCAGACAGGTCAGGCAAACCGGGCAAAGGTACTGCTGGGCGATCTGCTGAAACAATTGGCATCAGGCCCTATTTTCCGTTTGCAGGATGCGGATCGAATGATGAAGGAGTTCCATTTTTTACTGAGAGAAGCTGCGATTGAGTTGGGTGCGTCTACGTCAGCGTTGAATCAGGATAGAGCTTTGGAAGAACCGGAGCACGGGGGTGAAGGCGATTTGTCTGCTGATTTTACGAGCTTTGTCCACTACGGTCAGAGATTGAATCGAATGCTGGAGCTTTACATTGCTGGGGTCCAACATGCTCAAGCGGGGAACCAGCCCTTTGACATAACGGATATCAAAAGGCACATCGACCGTTATTATTTTGAGGATATCAAAATTTCGTTTTTTGCTGAAACCTATTTTTTGAGTCGGGAATACCTGATGAAGCTGTTCAAGCAGCAGTTTGGTTACGGTATTCACGAATATGTACAGAAGGTTAGAATGGACAAGGCGAAGGAGCTGCTATGTGATTCTAGCCTGAAAATACAGGAAATCTCGGATATGCTCGGCTACAAAGATAAAAATTATTTCAGTAAGGCTTTTCGTAATTATTATCAGGTGTCACCGTCTGAGTATCGCGTGAGCCTGCAATAAACCACTTTTTTACCCTTAACGCTTCACTAATCTGCCTTTTTAAATTGGAGTATATTTTTTAGAATGAGCGCATGGACGTTGATCACAAACAAATGGGGGAGTATCCATGTTAAAGAAGATGATGGCGTTATCCGGCAGTTTGCTTTTGACGGTCGGTTTGTTGAGTGGATGTGGAAGCAGCGGCGGTACGGATGCGTCGAAAGAAAGTGCTGGCGGCAAAGAAGATTTGAAAACGGTTACAATAAATATGTTCACAGCCTCACCGGAGTATACCGATGCTTTTAACGCGTATATCGAGGAGTATAAGAAGGTCAAACCTAACGTGAAGATCAATCTGGAGATCATGCAGGCAGACTACAACACGATTTTGAAGTCGAAAATTGCCTCAGGTAGTACACCGGATGTATTCCAAACGACGGCAGGAGGCGACATCGACACGTATGCGGATTATAGCGCCGATCTGACCAATGAGCCGCTGGCAGCAGCCATGACGGATGCTGTTCGAGCGAATATGAGTTCCAGTGACGGCAAAGTGCTGGGATTCCCGGTGAAGGGGAACCTGTTTACGCTGATTTACAATAAGGATTTGCTTACCAAGGCTGGGGTAACCTCCCCGCCGAAGACGATTGCAGAAATGCAGGATGCGGTCACCAAGCTAGAGGCGAAGGGCATTACTCCATTTGCCAATGCATATAAAGAGTGGTGGGTATGGAAGCATATCTTCCAACACTATGTAGACGCTGCTGCGCAGGATGCAGGCGTGGAACCGAAGCAACTCGTTAGCGATTTTATCGCAGGCAAAGCAAAAATTAAGGACTACCCAGTGCTGTACAACAACTTCTTTAACTTCATTGATTTGACGGTGAAACATGGCACAGATAAGCCGCTGGAACGGGACAGCAATGCGGAAGTAAGTGATTTTGCATCCGGAAAAGCTGCGTTTATGACGGGTAAAGGTGCGTGGGATGAGGAAGCAATCAAGAAAATTAATCCTGATCTCAAGATTGGCATTATGGGGTATCCGGTGAGTGACAAAGCTGATCAATCGGTCATCATTACCGGTGCAGATCAGGCGCTACGTATCAACAAGGATTCCGAAGTATCGAAGGAAACGATTGAATTTTTCAACTGGCTGTACACTTCGGAATACGGCAAGAACTGGTTCTCCCAGGTAGCGAAGGTGATTCCTCCAATTAAGGATGCACCGCTTCCTGATCTGGAAATGCCTAAGGAAATGGAAAGCATTTTGAAAACGTCGAAGTCCGGTGATCTGTCTGTTAACTACTCGCTGGATACGTTCCACCAAAAATTTGGCGAGCTGATGCAAGCATATATCAGCGGTAACATGAACAAGGATCAGGCGGTTGCAGAGATCGAGAAGGCATGGGTACAATTAGGTTCAGCACAATAAGGTTGGTTCCGCAGAGGCGTCCGTAAGGGCGTCTTTTTGTGTTATAGCTAGGAGGTGGAGAGGCGTCGACAAAAAAATATTTAATAATAATTAAATATTTACTTGCAAAAAGTTATTGAGTTGTGGATAATAGGTTGTGTGCAATATATCTACAACATACGACATACATAATGACTGCAAGTTGCAAATGTGAGAGATCCCCCGTTTGAGGGAATCTCTTTATTCCGTTTGGGCTATGCCGATCATGTTTATAATAGACCGTGTAATTTGAAACGCATTTTCATTGATGTAGTAAAGGTAAAAAGGAGATGAACGTTTTGACGAATTCGTTGTTTACACCGTATACACTGAAAGATTTGGAATTAAAGAACCGTGTGGTAATGCCCCCGATGTGCCAATACTCGGTGACAGCCAAGGACGGGATTCCGAATGATTGGCATCATGTTCATTACCTGAGTCGGGCTATTGGAGGTACGGGCCTGATTATTATAGAAATGACGGACGTAGAACCGGATGGACGGATTACAGATTATGATCTGGGTCTTTGGTCAGATGAGCATATTCCGGCGTATAAGAAGCTGGTTGATGGCATTCATGCGCACGGGTCCAAGGTAGGCATCCAGATTGCTCACGCGGGCCGTAAAGCTGAGGATGCAGCTGAGCCAGTTGCTCCTTCGGCCATTGCATACCCGGATGCGAATTATAAACAGCCACGCGCGCTTACCACGGAGGAAGTCCGTGGCATGGTGCAAAAATTCGCAGACGCTGCCCGGCGTGCGGTTCAAGCGGGCATGGATACGATTGAACTTCACGGGGCACATGGTTACTTGATTCACCAATTCCATTCGCCAGTTACGAATAAGCGAGACGACGTGTATGGTCAGGAGCTATCCCGTTTCGGTGTTGAGGTTATTCAGGCTGTACGTAAGCAAATGCCTGCGGGTATGCCGTTAATCTTACGCATCAGCGCAGTGGAATACGTAGATGGTGGGTACGATGTGGATCATGCCATTGAGCTGAGCCGTGCATATCAGGCGGCAGGCGTAGACGTGATCCATGTTAGCTCGGGCGGGGAAGGCCCTGCTGGCGTCAGAAAGCCGGGCAACTATCCGGGCTATCAAGTGCCGTTCGCACGCCAAATTCGCGAGGCACTGAACATCCCGGTGATTGCTGTAGGCTCGTTGGATGACCCAGCCTTGGCGCAGTCCGTTATCGGCAACGAGGATGCCGATCTGGTCGCTGTGGGACGCGGATTGCTGCGCGATCCATATTGGGCGATTCATGCAGCAGTGACGCTGCGCGGTGAGAAGCCTTCCATACCTGAACAATATCAACGTGGCTACTGAGGCCTAAGTAATCCCACGTTGTTTATATATAAACAAGGCACCTGCAACGAAGTGTACGCTTCGTCAGGTGCCTGTTTTGTTTTATGGACAGATGGTACAGTATAAGCAATCTTACACGTAGTAGTGGTTATATTTTGTATATCATATAGAACGCTATTAATAGCGTTGATCGGATTAATCGTTACGATTGTATTGCGTTGAACCAAAACAAAAAGAAATAGACCGCCCTGGTGAGGGGAATACGGCCTATTTCTAATAGCTAGCCCTTATCAGCCGACCGCTCTTCAAAGCGGCTGTTGCCAAGAGTAGGGATGTTACCAGCATCCATGCTCTTTTTAGTATATCCTTCTATCATTTAGTTGAGCACAATTGAATAACCGATGTAACTCATTTGGTGAAAATTTTAACTTCCTTTGGAGCAAGAGTTACGGTGATCGAGCCATTGTTAATCTGAACGGAGTCGTTGCTTAGCTGGTTGGTCAGGCGGGTTCCGTTGGACAGATTATCGAAGTTGCCAATCGTGCGGGTTTGGCTATTCCAGGAGTTGTTGATAAAGACGATGGCCTCGTCGCCATTTTTAGAGCGCTGAAAACTGTAAAAGGAGTCGTCCACCCATTTTTCCTTTTGGTTGCCGTTTTGCAGAGCAGGGTGGTTGTTGCGCACAGAGTTCAGCTTAGCGATGTACTGATACAGGTCATGGTTGGCGTTAAACACAACGTTTTCCCGGTTGGCAGGATCATCTCCGCCACTAAAGCCTTGCTCGGTGCCTTGATAGATGATAGGAATCCCGCGTGAGGTCAAAGTAAAGCCCAAGGCGGCCTTGAGCTGAGGCCATTTGTCATAGTTAGCACCCGGCTTGCCAGAGGCGTCATTCAGGAAACGTTTTACATCATGATTGTCGATAAATACACCGTTGGTCTGGGCATCGCGATAGTAACGATCATCTGAGTAGCGCTCCTTGATTTTCCTCATAGATTGATCGTGTCCGAACACATCCTTGATTGTATAATACATCGGAAAATCCAGCGCGGCATCGAGATATCGGGTATAATCGCCCACATAGGCGGGGTCGCCATGGAAAATTTCACCCATGGTGAAGGTATTGGCGGCTTGGTCAAAATCCTTCAGGAACCCTTTGGGTACATGCTTCACAGTGTCCACCCGCAATCCGTCGACCCCCGACTCGTTCAACAGCCATTTGATCCAGTTTTTGAGCTCATTTGCTGTTGCAGGGTTGTCCTGATTCAGGTCATCTAATCCAGCCACATCACCGTTTTCGATTTTCGATTGGTTGTTGGAGCTGTAGTCTGCTCCTGTGATGTCGCCATTGTGATGATACCAGTCCGCTTTGTCAAAAGGAGCCTTGGCGATGCCGTTCCCAGGTTGAAAATCGCCGGTGTGATTGGGAACTACGTCCAGCATAACAGCGATATTTTTGTCGTGTGCCTTACCAACCAGCTCTTTGAACTTGTCCATGGTACCAAGATGTCCGTCTACCGCATAAAAATCATACGTATGATAGCCGTGATAAGCGTATTCGCTCTTTTGCATCGTTACCGGAGTAATCCAGATGGCGGTAAATCCCATATTTTTAATGTAGTCGAGCTGGTTAATAATACCTTGAAAATCGCCACCATGCCACTTGCGCTGATCGTTGTTGTTGGAATTGAAGCCACCGTAATTATCGTTGGACGGATCTCCGTTGCTAAATCGGTCTGTCATGATAAAATAAATGCTCTGTTTGCTCCAGTCTGTGTTGAGGGGAGTGGGCTTGGAGAGGGTATTCAGATCTATAGGAGTGAAGGCGCCCGAAGGCGCCTCCGTTTGAATAGTTACTTCAACTCCGTTAGAGTTGGGTACGTACGTAGAAGTGCCTACGTTTAAGGATGCACCCGAAAGTTCCACTGTTTGGATAGGTCCTACAACTTCGTTGAGGTTGGTTGTGTAGGTGGAAGTCCCTACGCTGAGGATGCTCCCCGAAGGTGCCCCCGTTCGGATAGTTCCTGCGGCTCCGTTAGAGCCGGGCGTATAGGTAGAAGTTCCCGTGCTGAAAAGGTAGTTCTTCGTGTTATTGCTGTCCCAGCTGTTATTGCCGTCATTAAAAGCGGCTTCCAGTTGGGAGGCAGACCCGATATCGACGGTAATTTTAGCATAGCCGCTAATCTCGGCATCCTGCATTTTCACACCAGGTACGGCAGTCCAGTTTCCGCCAGCCGGGCGGTAGTGAATGTAAGGCGAGTTAAAACCTTTTTTGTAGTATACCGTTACCTTGTTAGTTGTACCGCCGCCATCCCCGGGAACCGTGCCCGATGGAGCGCCTGATGTGATCGTTCCCGCATTGCCGCTGTTACCAGGCGTGTAAGTAGAAGTGCCCGTGCTGAAGGAGTAGTTTTTGGTGTTGTTGCTGTCCCAGCTGTTATTGCCGTCATTAAAAGCGGCTTCCAATTGGGAGGCAGACCCGATATCGACGGTAATTTTGGCATAGCCGCTAATCTCGGCATCCTGCATTTTCACACCAGGCGCAGCAGTCCAGCTTCCGCCAGCCGGACGGTAGTGAATGTAAGGTGAGTTGAAGCCTTTTTTGTAGTATATCGTTACTTTGTTACCTGTACCCCCGTCATTACCGCCAGGCTTGGCCTTGCTGATAATATACTGTTTGAATCCATTCATTTCACCAGTTGGTGAGCCGTCGTTGTTGACGAGATTGTTGAGGCGTAAAAGTGTAAAGCCATGATAACCGAACTTCGTGATTTTATCTTCAATTTTTTGGAATCCGCTGCCGCCAGTCGGGAGTGCATTTTCACCATTCAGGCGAACACCCTTGGCATTAGCGATCGAGGAGACGGTATCTACTAATGTGGACGGCAAGGAATAATTCGGTGCTGTACCACTGTCGTTCATCTCCAGTGCAGTAAAGGTCAAATCCAGATCCGCATCTTTGAACTTCTCGATGAGACGGTTGTAATCATAATATCCACCTGCTTGCTCTGTGCTGTGAGGCATGGCAGGATTGTTCATCTGCCAGTGCAGACCGGAAATCTTGGCTCCGATACGGACACCGAACACGGAATCGAAGTTTTTGTGTGCAGCAGCTCCGATGACGCCCAGATGCTTCTCAAGCACGCTTTGGTACCACGACAGAAAATCCTTCCCATACGTGGAATTATACCCGCCGTTCGTGTAAAATCCGTCCCCGTCAGTCGGCGGATTGATTTGGCTAAGGCTGCTCAGCTTGGTACCCCAGGCTGCATTAATCTTGTCCATTGATCCATACTTTTCATTCATGGCCGTGCGGAACGCATTTTTGGCTGTTTCAGTGTAGGCTTGGAATTTGCCCCGTGCAGGATAACTCCATCCCGCTGCCGGATAGTATGAAGGATATCGCAATTCTCCAGAGGGCCCACCGCTTAAATAAATTTTGGGAATGATGCTTTTGTAGCTAGCAAAGGTTTGAGCAAATGAGGCATATAGCTCGTCATATTGTTTACCAGTCCCGCTCCATAATGGAGAGAGGGCTTCGTTATTGGCGAAACCGTTTTCATCCTTGAACTGCATTTCATCTGCACTGCCCTTGCTAGACAGCCAGCTTGGCAGCGGGATGTTGCAATCATCCCCCACATTTCCCCCACACTTATGCGTAGAGATAATAGGAACCCACTTCAATCCCACTTCTTTTACGGCATCTGCATAGGTCTTGTAGTAGCTCCAATCGAACTGGTTGTCTCCTGCGCTCTCCACATGGCCCCACCAGACGTCGGTGGTAATGGCATATACACCGTTACTTTTCAGCGTTTGCAGTTGCTTTTTGAAGGCCCCCCAGTCATTAATTTTCGCCAACGGTCCCATGACAGAAGCTTGAAAATCATCAGCAACCGCGGCACTCGCGGTATTGGAGGGTGAGCCAATGAAGGCGGTCAGAGATAGCACAAGGCTTAGTAGAATCAGGCACCCTTTGTTCCATAGACTTCGATACAAGGTCAAACCGATCATCCTCCCCAAAGCATAGTCTAATTCGACAACATTTTGTAAACGTCTACAAAAACAGTATAAAGCAAGCGGTTGCATAAAAAGAAGAATTTATTGCACACTCAGAGTGGACAAATATGACATTTTACGTAAGCAACCGTGTGCTTAAAAGTTTCCAGGCAAAAAAAATAAGGCATAGGTCTGAGTAAGACGCATGCCTTTTAGTGATGTGCGGATAGCCAATGCCAGTATAGGAGAAAGTGAACCTAAGCGTATAAAAGCCTTGTTCCAGTCTGTATGAAAGTATTGCAGAGGTGGCTTGTTTAATAGTTGCTTACTTAATAAATAGGGCGATTCTTCTGGTCGGCAATGCCGCTTTTACGGTAGAAATACGTATTGATCCGATCCCGCCATTCTTTGGCATGTTCTGCCTGATGCTCCAGCCGCTCCAGCACCTGTTCATACATGGCAGCATTCAGTTGCCCTCGTAGACTAACCCATGTGTCTCGGAGATGGGCCGCACGTTCTGCACCTTCAAAATGGGTATCATAGATGTGCTGTATGACAGTTTGGCCGGAGTGGAGCAAGTGTGTATAAGGAACATGGTGAAAGAATAAGAGTAGCTCATCCGGGCAGGTGTCCGTAGATTCGTAGATATCGGCAGGGGGAGAAAAATATTGTCCCGCATAGCCCGTTCCGGTTGCGGTCGTGCGATCTACCCCGATCCCCCGGCAATCAGCAAAATGGTAGGTGCCCCACATGGAATATTCGTACCCGTCTACATTCGGCCCATAGTGGTGATCAGGGTTGACCATCCAGCCGACCCCGAGGGGGGCGGTGTATGATTCGTAGATATTCCATGAATCGAGCAGCATCTGCTTAATGGTAGAAACTAAATTTATTCCGCCGTCGCTTTTTCCTGGTTTGCCAAACGTCAGCCGAACCCACTCATCAGCGATTTCGTCTGCGGACAGCTCTGGGTCCCATGCTAATCGACCGTAGCCATAAAGATTGGACTGAGCGAGCAAATGTCCAGTCCAATTGGTGTCTGCACCAATACTGGATACAGCAGCTATTCCATAGCTGGTTTGCTTGGGAGATTGCAGAGCGCCACTCACGATACGCTTGATGGTGGAGCCTTTTCCTTGGGCATAGGTGTCAAAATCCAATACCTCCTTCCATTGCGGAACAAGGTAACATAGATGTTTCTGTTGCCCGGTGTACTCTTGCGCTATTTGAAATTCGAGTAGCACCTGAGTCGCTTCCAGTGCACCGAACAGGGGGGAGACAGGCTCCCGCACCTGAAAATCCATAGGACCATTTTTGATCTGTAAAATGACATTATCTCGAAACAGCCCATCCAGCGGTTTAAAATGGTCAAAGGCTGCGCGAGCCCGATCCGTTTTGCGATCGCGCCAGTCCTGCTTGCAGTTGTAGACAAAGCAGCGCCAGATTACATGTCCGCCATAGGGCTGCAACGCCTCTGCCAGCATATTGGCTCCATCAGCGTGATTTCGCCCGTAGCTGAAGGGTCCGGGCCGATTTTCGGAATCGGCTTTGACCACAAAACCACCCAGATCGGGAACGGCGGCGTAAACTTCCTGGGCTTTGACCTGCCACCATTTAGCTACAGCAGGTTCCAGAGGATCGGCTGTAGCTAAACCGCCTAGCTGAATAGGGCTGGCATAGTTAATGCTTAGGTAGATCTGTATGCCATAGGCGCGAAACACCGCAGCTACTTTAGCCACATCCGGTAGGAATTTATCTGTAATCAGCTCGGTTTCTACCTGATGAACATTTACATTATTAATGGATAGCGCCTGAATGCCTACAGAAGCGAGTAGACGGGCATAGTCTCGCAGGCGCTTCATATCTGTCGTAAAGGCATTATTATCGTAGAAAATAGATCGGCCAGCATACCCGCGTTCTACACTACCATCCATGTTATCCCAGTGATTAATCATGCGGATGGGATTTGTAGGGTTGGATAGTTGGTCTAGAATGGGTGCTTGAATTGATTCGTCAAAGGGTTTTAACTTCCCGTCAAGTCCTCCCTGCAGGTAGCGTAGCAGATGAAAGACTCCGTATAATACGCCTTTGGAGGTCTGCCCCGCGACTGTGACGAACTGCCCTTCGAACTCATCGCTACCGTGCGAAGCCGAATAGGCGGGATCTTTCATCCCTATCCCGCGAATTCGGTAGCCTTCGGCTCCTACTTCGGCCTGTTCCTCTGCGCTGAATCGTTCTGCGACCAAAGGATGCTCTGGGAACGTACCCAGCGCAATGAATGGCGTATTCACAGGAACGGAGCTGATCTTCGGCTGCTGTCCAAACATGGAGGTCAATCCGTGCTGAAGCTCACTCGCAGCCGATTGAAGCACTTCATCTGTCCCATGGACCACGATGACCTTGCACCAAGCGGGCAGCTTTTCTACCTTACTATTGCGGCTGTAATGCAGCCAAGCCGCATAGCCGCTCTCTTTTGGCATATCCATCAGCTTGCTCATATTGGAGCCTCCTTTTGGGCAGGTGAAGATGATCCTCAGACATGCTGTTTCTGATCCTGACTCATATGCTGAGGGAGAGTCAGACGGTTGCCGTTGCCTTCATACATCCACAAAATAGCGGTAACTCCGCGCGGATAATATTTACTGCCGTGAGCAATACCGGAGAGTATCTGATCGCTCCAGCACCAATAGGATTCTTCAGGGTGAAGGAGCCATGAGGCATGGGCAGCGTCTGCGGCCTGCCCAGCTTCTTCCCAAGGCAGCTCCAGCAGCTCGCGGGCAATAAACTGTGACAGATAGATTTTGCTCAGCCAGGAGTTGTTACTGGTCGAGGACAGCTTCCAGCCTCCGTCTTCAAACAGACAAACTCCCGGTACCAGTACAGTTTCCAAATGACGCCGCAGTGCTTGGATATATCCACCGAACCGTCCATCAGGCTTAAGCGCAGCCTCACATCCTGTAAAGTAAGGGAAGATCAGCCCCTCAATGGCAGGAATAATCTGCGAATCATTACCTTCCTTAATAACTGCAGGAATATAGCCCTTGTCTGTCATATGTGCTGTGATCGCTGCTGCGCATTTGTCCGCCTGTGAGCCAGCCTCCTGTGAGAGGGAGTTAAGCCCTTTTGAGGCAAATATCTTTTCCAGTGCAACATATACTGCCCAGCATTTGCTGCCTAGATAAATGTTGTTGCGGGACTGACCCAGAGATACGTCCAGACTGTCGTAGGTCGTAATTTCCGCGCCTCCCCGGGTTCTAGAGCTGTCCAAGCCCATCAAGCCGTTTCGTTGTGCCGGGTCGGGGTGATCCCGCCGCAGCATGCTTTCGAAACAGTCACACAAGACAGGCAGCATACGTGTTGTAAATGACTGATCCTGTGTCTGCTCGATATATACCGTGGCGCAGCAAAGCCAGTTCACCAGTTCCTCATGGCTCATGTAAGAGAAGCAGTCGTCAATCCCAGCCAGCTCATAACAGGAGTACCCCTGCCGGGAGAACACGTTTGCCACGCCCATATCATGCGTAAACGTGATACCACCGGTATAGGTCTGTTCCTCTCCCGGAAAGCGTACCTCATCCCGATAGCTGTACCTTTGGACAAACCACTCCAGCTCGTTGCGTACCGTCCATGGATTTAAAATCAATTCATAGTAGAGCTGATCTGCCGTCAAATCGAGTGTATTCATCATCCGATACTCGCCTTCGTTCACAACCCAGATCGGTTCTCCGTCCGCTTGGTGAATAAGCAGTTGGGTACTGCCATAGTAGCTGTGAATCGCCTGAGCGAGCATAAATTCCTGATCCGGGCTCAGGTCGGCCGACTCCATCCAGCGATTAGCCTGAACACAGGCTGCGGTCAGGTCTGAAAAATGCTTCAACGCATAGCTTCCCACGTCTTCAATATCCTTGAACAGCTGGGTATAGTAATACGAAGCTTCGATGCCTGTTGTCACAATGCCGCCACGATAGAAGCATATGGCGAAGGTATATGTGCGCTTCTCACCTGCGGGAACGTCCATCAGAAGCGCACCCGTCGCGCCCAGGCCAAAGGATAAATTCTCGGCCATGGTCTCTCCAAGCAGTTTCTCTATTGTAAATCCGCTGGCAGGCACTGCTTCACTGCTGTTGGTCACAATGGCTGTGCTGCGTCCTTGGCCGATGCCTGTAAGTCTTTCTTCTAATTGGGTAGAATCCGTAGCGTCCCTACGCGGATCTTCTCCTATAATGCGTATGCCGCTATACGGATCACTGCCCTGATAGCCGAAAAAAGCTCTTCGCGCTGCAGTCCCCTGTGTGTTATCGACGGTTAGCTCGGCGAATACCGCCGGGACCAACGCTGCCCGCAGCTCATCCATACCTGCGGTTCCCGGCTCGGGCACCGGGCGAACAGGAGAGTACAGCCGGAACGTCAAATCGCCCGCCTGCCATGTATCCGTTCCTACTTTTAGCTCACGGGTAATGTCTGAATCGGCAAAGGCCATAAGCTGCGGTTCCGTTCGTTTACCCTTTTTCTCCACGTCGTAGCGGGCACTTTCATCCTGTGTGGATGCAAAAAAGGGAAGCGCCTCGTATACTCCGCCATCTCTAGATTGCAGCCCGATATATACATTTTCATCGGCAGGCTTACCCAGCTCCAAACCAAGTCCGCCGCGATTACCCTTAAACCCAAGTGTAAAGCTGGAAAAAGAACCGATAGGTGCATGCTGTGTGTTATAAAATATATTTTTCGACATATAATGAAACCCCTTTCATGATAAAGTTTAACTTTGAGTAACTTCACTTAGAGCCTAGCATGTCATGTGGTGGGGAACCATTGTCAAATCGCTCAACTATTTATCCAAATCGCGCTGAAAGCGATATACTGGAGTATATCCATGCAAGTAAGCCAGGAGGGAAAACATGTCGACATCACGTTTACCGAAGCGCCCCCATCATCCAGACCTTACAGTTGCCGGAGAGGAATTCTTTTTTCCCGATGTGCGAACCACAGTCAATTTGTTTGCTATTCATACACGAAGTGTCGGAAGAGAGTGGAGATATCCGCTACACGAGCATCCTCAATATGAGATTAACATCGTGCTTGCGGGAGAACAGATCATGGTTGTAGATGGTCGCAGCTATACCCAGCGACAGGGTGATCTGGTGCTGCTGCGACCGGGGATTGTCCACTCCAGCTATAGTAACGGAGAGGGATTTACGTATTTTTGTATGCATTTCGACATTGATGATAAGCTGTTTCTCTCGCTCCTGAGTCGTCTGGAGCAGGTGCTGTTTCCAGCTGAAGGAACAGTGGCAGGGCAGATGGGACCAGCGCTGGGCAAATTGCTCGATCTTTCAACGCCGGAAGACATAGGAGTAGGTAGTGATTCGGTGGCAAAGCGAATGCGGATTCAATCTGCTGTGTTTGAACTGTTCGCAACGTTGTGGGAGGCTGTATCCAGTGAAGCGGCCCATCTGCCGGAGCGTGGATATGTGCAGGCAGAGCTTGCCCATCAGATTGCCAGTCGTCTTCAGGGCAGAGTGAATCAGCCTTATGGACAGGCTGGCTCGGTGGAAAAGCAGGATGGGATCGAGGGGATTTCATCCGAGCTAGGTATTAGCGTGTCCCATTGTAATCGTGTATTCCGTAGCGTTTTCGGCGTATCTCCCCGTGTATATCTATCCGGGCTTGTGCTGCATGAGGCCAAGTTGCTGTTGGCTGATCCGCAATGGTCGGTGCAACAAATTGCCGATATGCTCGGCTATGGGGATATTGCGCATTTTAGCAGACAGTTCAAGCGCTGGTCGGGCCAATCGCCGACATCCTATCGCAAAAGCACGGTGCAGGAAAGCCCATTCGAATAAAAATAAGTATGTCTTTAAAATAGTTATGATATAATCCTTATAAAGGAGCTGAGAATAATATGAATTTACATAATCAACGTGTCGTCGTGATTGGCGGCAGTGCAGGTATAGGGCTGGCAACAGCCATAGAAGCAGCAAAGCAAGGGGCAAGCATTGTGATCGCTGGGCGTTCCGCGGAAAAACTGGAACAGGCGAAGAAGGTCATCCCTGCCGAATCGGTGGAAACCTTCCAACTGAATAATCAGATAGAGGAAGAGGTTCAAGCGTTTTTTGAAAAAGTCGGAGCATTCGACCATCTGTTTACACCGGGAGCAAGCTACACGCGTGGTCCGATCACGATAGATACGGAAAAGGCTAAAACCCCGTTCGAGGGGAAATTCTGGCCGCAATATTTTGCTGCCAAGCATGCGGTACCACATATCTCCAAGGACGGCTCGATCGTCCTCATGTCCGGAGCTTTCAGTCAACGACCGATGGGGTTTGGTGCTACATATGGAGCGGCTAACGGCGCGATTGAAAGTTTGGGCAAGGCGTTGGCAGTAGAATTGGCCCCAGTACGGGTTAATGTCGTATCTCCTGGCACGATCTGGAGAGACGGCCCTGAGGGTGAGCAGCGGGCACAGGCTTTTGAGGAATACAAGGAAGTAACCTTGCTCCGTCGAGTGGGGTATAATGAGGAGATCGCACATACTGTGTTGTATCTGATGACGAACAAGTTTACCACCGGAAGCGTGCTGTTCCCGGATGGCGGTTATACGTTGATCTAATCCGACAGGCAGGAATCAATTTTCAAACAAAAACCGGTTCAACACCATACAAAGTGTTGAACCGGTTTTTTATGATAACAGGCTTGGCCCTCTTGCAACTCTTTAGCTTTGTACATCTAACCCTTTATATTTTCGCAAAATACGTGGGTAAATCACTTTAGACCCGATGCATACCATCGCCAGCATGGCGAACAGCAAACCGCTCCATAGCGTCCCATGGATCCCCGCTCTGACCATAAACCACCCCCCTGCCAGCGAGCCCAGTGAGACCCCTAGGTTAATAAACGAGATATAAAGACTGTTGGCAAACGCGGGAGCTTCTTTGGCCTCATCAATCACCCAAATCTGGGCGACAATCAGTCCGCTGGTATGAACGGCCCCCCACACGATAATGATGAAGAGCGTAGGGATAAATGAAGAACTGATCCCGTACAACAGCAAATAGGTGCCTCCCAAGGCTACTGGATGAAAAAGAGCGGTGCGTACCTTATGCAAGCCCATGAGCTTGCCAGCCAACAGATTGCCGAGCATACCGCCGATGCCGAAAATAATAAGCAGAAAGCTGATAACATTGCTGCTCATCCCTGTATTTTGCCCCAAATATTCGGCAGAATAGCTATACACCGAGAACATGGCTGCAAAAATAAAAGTAGCCGCCCCGATATTGAGCCACAGCGACGCCTTACGCAAAATACCAAGCTGCTTCCGATAGGAGAACATTTCGGCTTGTGGTGTATCCGGCAGCATAAATAAAATACCGATCCCTGCAATCCCATTCGCTACCGCAGTAAACCAGAAGGAGGCCTCATATGAAAATTGATTGGCGATATAAGCCGTAATTGGAATACCGAGTACCATCCCCATGCTCGTGCCGAGAAAGGCTTTGGCGGAAGCTTGCGTTGCTTTTTCCGGGGGATACAACGCAGTGGCGGCGACAAAGGCAAGCGAGAAATACACCGGGTGAAACAGAGCCGGAATGATACGTAAAATTACTAGTAGATAAAAGTTGGATGTATAGGCTGACAGCAAGCTTGTTACGGCAAAAACAAACAACGACATTGTCATGATTCGTTTGCGGTTAAACCTGGACATCCATAGCACCATGAAGGGACCGAACAGCGCGATGATCAATGCAAATGAACTGACAAGAAACCCGGCCTGAGCTGCCGTAATATGAAAACGTTCAATGATGACCGGCAAAATGCCAACCACACCGAACTCGATCGTGTATACGCCAAATAGGCCAAGCGCAATGAAAAGCAGGGGCTTACTATATTTCATTAGTTTCATTCCTTCTCCACTTCTTCCTGCTTTACGTCCTTGATTTTGCATGCTAATATTTCATTAAATCATAAAATAATAAGGCAATATTCGGAATAATACATAATAATAATTGTGTTTTTGTAATATTACCTTGGACTTAAGGAGATGGATTTGATGGATCAAGTGGATCATAAAATTTTGTTGTGTCTACAAAACCAGGCGCGTATCTCCATGACCGAGCTGGGTAAGGAGGTTGGGCTTTCCCAGCCTGCCGTAACGGAAAGAGTGCGGCGCATGGAGGATAAAGGTATTATCGCCGGGTATCGTGCCATAGTTTCACATGAGAAAGTTGGAAAGCCGATCATGGCTCACGTGCTCGTGCATACGAATCAATGCAATTCATTTGTTGAGTTTTGCCAATCTGCACCTGAAGTCATTGAATGCCATAGAATCAGCGGCGAGCAAAATTACTTACTGAAAGTCATGGTTGAGTCTATGCTCAAACTGGAGCAGTTCGGGGATGAGTGTGGAAAGCACGGGCACTCTACCACGTTAATTGTCCTGTCCTCGCCTGTGAACCATAAACATGTAACTCCCACTTTATTAGACCCTATTTGAGCTATCGTAAATGGCTTGGCAAAGCTCGGTTGTAAACGGACCTGACATCCCTTCAAATGCTGTATTGGTAAAGGCGACCACACTGAGTCTTAGTGCGGGATCAACGAACCATGAATGACCGTAAGCTCCTCCGAGACGCCACGTTCCGGGTGATTCTGCTGTTCCGCTTTCGTCGGGATTTTGGAGTACGGTGAATCCCAGTCCAAAGCCCCGCCCCGGCCAACCTGCCAAGGGGAGGTTCCCGGTCTGGATGGTGCCCATTTCACGGACCCATTCCTCTGAAAGTAACGGATTGCCGCCGTTTCGCAGTGTTTCCAGCAGCAGCATGAAATCTTTTGCGCTGCCGATCATACCAGAGCCACCAGAGTGGAAAGCCGTGGGATCAAAGGCTCGTGCAGGCTGAAAACGAAGTCCAGCGGTGCCTTCAAAAACCTGCGCAACCTCAAGCTCGCGCATCCGCCGGGGTTCTGATATATCGTTGACATAAGGAGCCGCAAGCCGTCCGGCATCCGCGACCGCGAAACTGGTGTCGTGCATACCGAGAGGTTCTGTAACGAGTTTTTTAACAGCTGCATCAAGGGTTGTGCCACATACACGGCTAATGATCGCGCCGAGCACATCAGTAGCAATCGAATATCCCCACGCTTTACCCGGTGCATATAACAGAGGCGCAGAAGCCAAACGTTGCAAGTTCTCTTCCAGCGTAAGATTTGAAAAATCCATGCCATCTGATACGCCTGCACGATGATAGGGACCGCCGCCTTCTTCCTCTAAAAAGCCATAGGTCAACCCGGCAGTATGTGTTAGCAATTGGCGTACTGTAATGGAGGGCTGCTCACCACTGATTAATCGGGGGCGAAAGTCGGGCAACCAGCGTTCAATAGATTCATCGAGCTTAATCAATCCTTGGGCTGCCAAAACCAAAGCCGCAGTCGATACAATCGGTTTGGATACGGAAGAAAGCCGAAATAAAGCATCCTCATGCATAGGACGTTGTTCTTCTCGATCAGCCAGCCCCGCCGCTCGGACATACACGGGTGAACCATCCATATATATCATGACGACTGCGCCGATCAGGCGCTTCTCGGCAAGGGTTTGATCTATAACTGCATTTACACGTCCGTCCAGACCAGCTTGTATCGCAAAAACTCTATTATCCAAACTCATAAATATCCCATCCTCTCTATGATCCAGCGGTTATCGCTTGATGGAACTTAGTTTACAGGATGGGAAGACGGCATTACATAAGGTAACAAAGGTGTTCAGTGATTATTAGCGTTAAAATAAAATTATATTAAAAGAATGGCCTTGGATTTAAATGAATGGGATTTAACAAGAAGTTATGCTGCGTTTTACAGTGGCTTTTTAAGTTGAGATACGTTGAAAATAGGTGGTAAAATTTACAACAAAGGGGGGGTTATTTATTGAGGCTTGTATCGTGTAATAAGTTGGCTTGCTTGGTTGTCCTAGGAGGGATTTTGACCGTAATTGCTACAGGTTTTGGAGGGGATAAGGAACCTTATAAACTTCCCGATAAGCCCAAAGAGGCTGCTGTCTCGACATTTTCAGAATATATGAACGCTTCTATGAGTCGCGATTACGATAAGATGATTTCACTGTCTGATGATTATCGCTTTAAAACAGAACAGGCACGGCTTAACTTTCTAAAAGCTCAGGGAACACCGATTGATTATCGTATCGTGTCTGTGGATGACTCTAACCCTTCCAAGATTGTTGTTTCGTCGATAACGAAGTATGAGGATATGGAGTTACCTCCCATTAAGCATATTCTTGCTTTTGAGGAAGGAAAGTACCAACTACGAATGAGAAATGTTGTGATCAATATGATTCCTTCATCTCCTGACTACAGAACGGTCGAGTACGAGCCTGAGAAGGTAGATAATATTTTGGAAGATAATTTCAAGTGATTTTAATTTTTCAATTTTCTAATCAAACGGTCCAAAGCGTATCCAATGAGATACCAGAAAACTAGTGTAGTGAAGTAAACAATGGCTATGGGGATGTCTGCCTCTCGCACAAATCGAAATGATTCATACATCCAAACCAACGGGCTAATAATAGCTAATAGTATATTGTAGTCGTCGTACCCCGTAATATTTACAGTAATAACTAGACATGAGAGTAGGACCAGCCAAACACGAAAAGATTTCATTGCCTGGCTGAAGGTAGCATTTATTCCAAATTTATTTATTAAAATGTATTAAAAAGAACGATATTTCGATCCTATTTACATGTCACGATTTTTAGCCGTGCGGTATTTATATGGATTTGAGTGACGCTGGATTCTTTCAGACTTTTCGATTTATGATATACTCTCGATATATGATTTGGATGGGATGGTGATGGCTGAATGAATCGTACACACGATCTAGGCAAGCTAATCAAACTAACTGGAGATAGAGCAAAACTGGACGCTAAAGCAAATGGCACATATATCGTCTACAAAACGCCGGATGGTCAATTTGTTAAAGAGTACAGTGATGGTCAAGTCGAACGAATTAAAGAACAGGATATTTTATCATGAGTGAGCCGTTTGCTACTATGTTTGTATTCGCAGGAAACAACGGAAGTGGTAAGAGTACAATTCGTAATCTAATCGTTAAACGGGATTTTACCATAGAGAGGATACTTGCTGATAGCTGGGTTAAAATCATTGATAGTTACTTGCAAAATAAAAATACTGATCAAGAATAAACCGACAACTGTATGATTCAGTGATCGGTTTATTCTATATTTACATCCTATTGTGTCCACAATGTCAATTCGATGTGTATTGCACCTAAAATGGAACCCGTTAGTAATAAACTGTTATTATTTTTTAACAGACTTTAGCAAGAGGATGAACAGCATTCTGATCGTAGCGGCTACTTCGGATTCTTTTTCTCTACACTTTTTTCACTGGACGTAACACTGCGTAGCCGTATCCTTCCGGGAAATGCCGCTGATAATCCTGCTTCGTTCCCTCATCCCATTCATACCCCAGGCTGCTAGGGTCAAAGTTCCAAGCCTTCTCCTCCACCATTCTCATAACGTCTCCATTGTTTTTTAAATAATTGAAGGGTGGGTGGAAAAACACCAGATAATCTGATTCGGGGATGTCCCGGCACTTCATTCCTGCGGGAATCTCTCCGGCATAGTCAGCGGCGACCGGTATTCCATAGAGATAGCCCTTCTGACCATCCTGATAGAACCAGCCCGCAGTTTGACCCAATTGTTCGGGAAGCTTGAGATGAGACATGCTTTCCAATGTTCCGCAAATTTCATCACAATTGTGACCGTTTCTCCAGAAATCACCGTAGTTTCGTGAAGAAGTATCCCAAATTCCAATAAATTTGTGTGCTGGTATACGCTCGATTTTGACTTCAGCTTCTTGCAAATGATCCTTAACCATCTTATCCCGCTCCTTCAAATGGTAATGATAAGGAGAGAATACCTCAACACGAATGGCTAACGGAATAGGTCGGGGCTCCTTCTGGTATACAGCCGGAGTTACCTCAAACGCTTTTACAAATGCCCGTGTAAAAGCCTCCTGTGAAGAAAACCCATACTTTACTGCAACATCGAGGATGCGGACATTGCTATCCCGGAGTTCCAGTGCAGCACGGCTAATCCGGCGCATCCACACATAATCCCTTAACGTCATTCCTGTAAGAGAATGAAACTGTTTTGTACAGTAGTAAGGGGAGTAGCCTAACTGATCGGACATTCTCAACAACGAAGGTGCTGAAGTAAGATTATTATCAATCCAATCGATCATGAGCTGGACCATTTCGTTCCATTCGTACACGAGGGTTCCCTCCTTTCGACTCCATCTTAACAGCCGGAATGCAGGAATATTTGACTTGAGTTGCATGCACTCTTTTGTATTCATGAAGCTTTAATCAAGGGCTATGTTAGTCCTTGTTGTCTTGTTCTATTTTATTCCTCTACATAACGGATATATGGGCGTTGAAAGTACCTTTGATCAGACACGAAATAATATTGTTTGCCTATAACCAGAGGAGGGATCACAGACTTTGAGGAAATATATAATTCTTTATATTCACCTCCGTTAGAAGCATCTTTCTGTATGACCAAGTAATCATCTGTAGTTTTAACTAATTTAGCGGTTTCTGCTGAGTGATGACCTGAATAATAATAAATCCAGCTGAAAATCAGTGAAAAAAATATAATTCTTAAAATAGTTGCAACTGTTTTATTCTTTGTAATCAACATTCGCGCAAACCTCCTACAATTCATTCTTTCATTTGTAATAAAATATGTATGATTGGTTATTTAACCTGTTTATGTATATTGTAAGGTGTATGATCCGATGATGAAAGTAACTTTCACACAAAAAGCCTATCTGCCGTTGTTCAGGCAGATAGGCTTTTATAACATAAAGTTCCATTATACTTCGTGTTTATACGCAGTCTGTGCCTCTACATTACAATTGCACCGACCACACATTCCCTATTGTCAGTTATCCCTACGCTGACGTGCGCGGGCTTCGCCGCCTCTACGGCCAGCTTCTTCCCTACTCATTCTCCCGTCGCTATCACTTTGGTCTGAATTGCCACGGGCTTCGCCACCCTTGCGTCCGATTTCCTGATAGAAGTCCTTGCCATGATTTTTGGAAGTGGCTTCGCCACCTTTTTCGCCAATCTCCTGATAAAATTCTTTGTCGTGATTTTTAGCAGTAGCTTCTCCACCTAAACGTCCTGCCTCTTCGCGACTCAGTTTGCCATTTTGGTTGTTGTTAGCCATGTTCAATCACTCCTCATCGAATTTTAGTAAAGCGTGTTCGTGTATCTATTAACCTTCATGTCAGGAATTAAACATGTCTACTTTTTTATATAGGCTGGTAAATAACTGGATATATCCGCCTCGATCAGCGTTCCCATGCTTCTGTGTTCAATTGTTGCTGGCGGTTAAATAATGCCGGATAAATGAACAGGCTGAGCAGCACGCTGGTCAAAATAGCAGAGGTCATGGTAGTAAATACGATGAGCAATTGCAACCGCACGGCGGCAATCGGATTGGCACCTGCGATGATTTGCCCGGTCATCATGCCGGGAAGCTGGACAAGCCCGAGCGTTTTTTGTCCCTCAATGGTTGGAATCATACTGGAACGTATGCAATCCTTGAGTATAGGGAAGATGGCTTGTCTAGGCGTGCCGCCTAGCGCCAGAATGAGCATGATTTCAGGCTTGCGCAGCAGGACTTCCGACTTGAGCCGGGACACCAGCAGGCTGGACAAAATCATGGAGCTGCCAATGATCATGCCGCTAATCGGAATCATATATCGGGCTGTCGCCGGAATAATATGCAGGCCAATCAGGAATGCCTGCGTAACGATTTCCACACACAGCAGCGTCAGGAATGACTTCCACATGAGACCGGGGATAAATCGTCCTTTGCGCGCAACATTTTGTGAGGCTACGGTAATCATGAGCAGAATGAATAATACGATAAATCCGTAGCTTTGCATTCCAAAAATCAAATGCAATACATATCCAATCGCCAGCAGTTGAACCGACGCTCTGATCGTGGCGATGATAATGTCTCGGTCCAGACCGAGTTTGAAGGATTTGGACATGACGATGGCGATAAATACAAAACCGAGAGAGAGAATCAAGGCAACAATCGTCATACCCATTCTCCTGCTACAAACCTGCGGGTCTCACTATGCTGCGGAGCATTAAAAAATGTCTCCGTATCCGCTTGTTCTACCAGTCTTCCGTCGATCATCAGCCATGTCTCGTGGCCCACCCTGCGGGCTTGTTCCATATGATGCGTAATCCAGATCATCGTTGTTCCCTCTTCTTTGTTCATTTGCAGCAGCAGTTCCTCAACCTCTTTGACCGAGGCGGGGTCCAGTGCAGAAGTAATCTCATCCAGCAGTAAAATATCCGGGCGGTTCGCGAGCGTCCGCGCCAAGGCCAAGCGCTGTCTTTGTCCACCGGACAGTTCCTGCGCCTTTTGTTCCAACAGATCGCGGGTGAGTCCTACGCGTTCCAACAGGCCGGCAGGATCATCCAGCACTGTACCGTGCAGCCGTTCTACAGTTTGGAGATTGTACAGGACAGTTCCCTGAAGCACGGGAGCATCCTGAAAAACCAATGCTACTTTCCGTCTCAGTTCAGGGATTTCCCAATCCGATATCGGTTTACCGAGGACACGGATGTCCCCTTCATCCGGTGTCATTAGGAGGTTGCACAGTGAAAGCAACGTGCTTTTACCAGACCCCGATGGACCGACCAACGTGGTGATTTTGCCGGGGGAAACTTTTGCCGTAATCCCTTTCAGAACCGTACGTTGCTGTCCAGACCCGGCGAAATATTTGAGAATGTGATTGAATTCAATAGCTGGAAGTGGCTTGGGTTCCATAGATATAGCTAGCTCCTTTGTAGGGGATCGAGAAAGGGATCAGATCCGTTCTATAATCTTATTTTTTTATTATATCAGTAATAACTGCTATGCTCTTCTATAAAGGTTCGATGCAGCAGGTTGGCTGTTTTAAACGGCATTTTCTTTGTATAAACTAACAGGATTAGTTAAAATAGAATCTAGATCAATTATGTATAGGTATAAGGAACCGGATTACATAGAAATTCGATGAAAGGAGACAGGATGATGTCGCCTAGAAACGGAGTAAAGCTGCAAGATATCCTATGGGCTGCCGAGGACATTGCCAATGAACAAGGGATGGGGGATGTCACGCTCACCACGCTGGCGCAAAAGCTGCATATTCGCCCTCCGTCCTTGTATAACCACGTGAACGGATTGAACGGACTGCGCCAAGTACTGGCATTGCACAGTCTCGAACAGTTGGAGGAAGCTTTGATGAGCGCAGCGGTTGGTAGAGCGGGCGAAGATGCGCTGACCGCTATGGGGAAGGCGTATATGCGGTATGCTCGGGAGCGACCCGGTTTGTATGAAGCGATGCTGTATGCAACTGATCGAAATGATACCGAAATGAGGCAGGCTGCGGATCGCGTGGCCGAGCTGGTCATTACCGTCCTGTCCAGTGGTTATGGCTTCAAGGAAGAAGATTGCATTCATGCAGCGAGGGGATTCCGTAGTCTGCTTCATGGATTCGCCTCGCTTGAACAAAAGGGCGGCTTTGGTTTACCTGTGGAGGTGGACCGGAGTATTGAGGTGATGATGGCTACCTTTTTGGCAGGTCTGCGTGTGCGGCAAAAGTGAGATGTCGAGCTTACCAAAGAAGTCTGATTTCAACCTGATGCAGCTAACATGATTGTGTCGCAGACCCGAAGGGTAAAATACATCTGTATAATGTAGATGAGAGACTGCGAATACAGGAGGGATATGAGTGAACGTACTGGTGATTGGTGCAAATGGAAAAGTAGGCAGACATCTTGTCCGTCTATTGGGGCAAAATGAATCGCATCGCGTAAAGGCGTTGATCCGAAATTCGGATCAGGCCGAAGCGCTTGAACGTTTGGGAGCAGAAACGGTGGTAGCTGACCTCGAAGGGACGGTTGGCGAAATTGCCGCAGCTATAAAAGGCAGCGATGCTGTCGTATTCACAGCAGGCTCCGGCGGGAATACAGGTGCAGATAAAACGCTGCTTATCGACCTGGATGGAGCGGTCAAAGCGATGGAAGCCGCTGAGCAAGCGGGTATTCAGCGCTTCGTTATGGTCAGCGCCCTACATGCGGAGAATCGGGAGCAGTGGCCCGAATCCATTAAACCGTATTATGTGGCGAAGCATTACGCTGACCGCCTGTTGGAAGCGAGCAACCTAGACTACACGATTCTTCGTCCGGGTGGCCTGACGGATGATGTGGGAACCGGCAAAGTTGCTACTGGTGAGGAGCTCACCAGCCACACCATTTCCCGTGAAGATGTGGCGGCAGCGGTGGTAGCAGCGCTGGAGGAACAGCAGACGTATCATCGTGCAATTAATTTGGTGTCTGGCAGTACACCTATTGCTGAGGCAATCCGGCTATAATTACGGATGAAGTTGTTGCACAGAGGACGCTTATAAATGACAAAAAAGCGAGAAGACGGCCATCCATGGTCATCTTCTCGCTTTAATAATTTTACAGCTTGGTTGGATCAATTCCTTTTGGGAATGTTTCTTCAAAGCTATGCTTTTTCTCGTATAAGTTGTACCAAGCTTCTGCGATGATATCTGGATCTCCTGCCGTACCAGATTGTATGAAAGTGCCGATTGAAAGGTGTCCTACAAAAACTCCTTTTTCTTTCAGTTCATTATGCAGGTTAGTTGCATAGTTCCGAAGACCGGACATCACGATACCACCATTCCCAAGACTGGGCAAAGGGAACATGGCAGATATGCCTGTTGTAAATAGAATCGCACCCGAACCCTTGCTGATCATATCGGGCAATACTTCATTCACGGATAGAACTGCAGGAAGCACAATGCTATTGACTTGTTCCAAGACGCTTGCGGGCGTTGTTTCTAAAATATTTGTGAAATTACTCCATCCTGCATAAGGACTGAATTCGAGTACATCAATACTGCCTAAGTCCTTTTTAGCAGCCAGTAAGGCTTGTTTTAACGCGTTTAAATCCGTAATATCCGCGACATAAGAGTGCGCTACAATATTCAGGCTTTTTAGTTCATTTGTGATGATTTCCAATTTTTCTGGATTACGAGAAACTAAAGCTACCTTAAACCCCTGTGCCCCGAATTTTTTCGCGATAGATAAACCTAACCCGAGTCCCGCACCAATGATTGCAATAGTTTTCATCTTATATGAACTCCTTATTTGTGGTATATTTTAAAGCAACATATGTTGTTTTAGTAAGTATAAGCCCGCTTACTGTACGGAACAACCAACAATTAAATGAGAATGTTGCTATAAAATAAAAAACTAAAATGTGTAAAATAAGGAGGGCAGAATGTGGGGACAAAAGTAAAAAATATGCGAATGACACATACAAAGAGATCGTTGATTAATGCTTTTGTTAATTTAGTGAATGAAAAGGATTTTGAAAAGATAACAATAGCAGATCTAACAAAAGGGGCCCAAGTGAATCGTGCTACATTTTATGCACATTTTAATGATAAGTACGAAATGTTGGATTACATGATTGACGACTCTGCTTCGAACGTCATTGAAAAACGAACATTAGGAGTAGTAGAGTTCGATCAGGACACCATAAATCAACTCGTTCTAGCAGTATGTGACTTTCATCAACAACCGAAAATTAAATGTCGTCGTAGCTATTTAAGTCTTGCGCCTCTGTTGAAAGAAAAAATGTTAATTGAGCTGAAAAAATATTTAGTGAAAAGTTTAGATAACATCTGTACAGACTCAGAGAAGAGTTTTTATGTACCTATTTATGCCAATATCGTACATGAGGCTGGTTATTTATGGGCATCTGGAAATACTCCGTTTGATAAAGAGGAAATAGCCAAGAAGGCTTCATTATTAATAACAGGAGGAAAAGGTTAATTCTTGTTTTGAGAGGCATCCCCGGAAGCAGAGTTCCGAGGATGCTTTTTTGCTGTTTCCTCAGTATGATCGTCCCCGTAGCAGTTCCAAGCTCCAACTCCGGGTGAATAGCGGCAAAAATATTTGCTTAAAACTAATTATATTATTTATAATACTAATATGATTAGTTTGTGATTAAAACAAGGAGATGAGCTAAAATGCGTATTGTTCAGGTGCAGCATGTGTATCAATTGACATTTATGCCCCGCCTGTTCCCGGTGAACTGTTATTTGGTGGAGGAGAAAGAGGGGCTCACCTTGGTAGATGCCGGATTGCCATACAGTACTCGTGGTATAGAGCAGGCTGCGGCGCGGATCGGGCAGCCGATTATTCGAATTGTACTTACCCATGCCCATGGGGATCATGTGGGTGCATTAGATAAGCTCAAGGCAAGGTATCCTGACGCGCAAGTATTCATTTCCAGGCGGGACGCACCGCTGCTACAGGGCGATGTATCGTTGGAGGCAGGAGAACCGGATACTCCTATTCGAGGCGATGTACCGAAGCATATTCTTACCCAGCCTGACGTTTTACTGGAGGACGGGGATCATGTGGGTTCGCTGTTGGCGATCAGCGCACCAGGACATACGCCGGGCTCGATGGCATTTTTGGATACTCGTACCCGCGCGTTGATTGCAGGCGACGCTTTCCAGACCCGAGGTGGTATAGCGGTATCGGGAAGGCTTAAGCCGCTGTTTCCTTTTCCGGCACTGGCTACCTGGAATAAAGAACTGTCGCTGAAAAGCGCCAAAAAGCTGGCGAGTTTCAATCCATCTTTACTAGCTGTTGGTCACGGTAACATGCTGAAGCATCCACAATCTCAGCTGGAAAGGGCGATTATGGAGATGGAACGACAATCTTCAGTGTGATGATTCCGTATTCAGCCAACATTCAGCCAGAACTCACAAAGTCCTAAGCTAAGGCAGATACAATATGGGAAAATAGAAACAGAGAGAGGTGCATCGGATTTGAACGTTTGGAAAGCGAACGGTCTGAAATATATACTTCTATTTAGTCTCATATTGTGTGCTGTCGCTAGTGTCGTTTCGTTATGGAGTTATTCAGGTAGTTCTGCGTCCCAGTCTGCGACTGTTAGGCAGGGCCCATCCGGTGGGTTCGGAGGAGGAAGCGGACCTGGTGGAGGTATGGGAGGACCGGGGCAACGTCCTTCTGACGGTCAGACCGCGGGGAACCGTGGAGCAGGAAATGTAGGACAAGATCAGCAGGATTCGGCGAATAGTGCTGACAGCAAAAATCAGGGGACGACAGACCAAACTACCAACTCCTCCACTGAGGGGACATCGACATCGGGTGACAAAGGTACAACGGCCGGAAATGATACGTCTTCGGGCGGCAGTGGTGTTGCCGGAGACGGACAGAACAGAGGCCCCGGTGGCATGTCTGGTAACGGATCTGGCATGGGCGGTCCTGGCGGTGGTATGGGTGGTGGAAGAAGTGGCAACTCCTCATCTGCTTATGCTACTCCGCTGGCGATTTTCGCCGCTTTGTTCTTCGGTGCATTCGTGTTTATTGCGTACTGTTTTCGGGCTCATGAATGGAAGCTCGGGGAACGTAATCGGGGACTGATGCTGTGGACAGTGCTGGGCGTGGGGTTCTTTTTAAGAATGGCGATCGCCCCATGGATCTCGGGTCATATGGATTTGATGCTATTCCGGAACTGGGCTACGACAGCAGCGGATAGCTTATCGGGCTTTTACACGAACGGATCAAGTGATTATCCGCCGTTCTATATTTATATTTTATATGTGATCGGTCAAATCGGCTCTACGGATGCTTTCAGTCCCTACATGTCCGTACTGCTGCGGCTTCCCAATATATTAGCCGATATCGTGACAGCGTACATGCTGTACCGGTTGGCGAGCAAACGGGTCGGCTATGGAATAAGCCTTGGATTGGCTATATTCTACGTGTTTAACCCAGCTGTATTTATCAATTCGACCTTCTGGGGACAGGTGGATTCTTTCTTTACTATGCTGATTGTGGGCATGATTGTGCTGCTTGTGGAAAACCGGGTCGGCTGGTCGACTGTATTGTTTACGGTAGCCGTATTGATGAAGCCGCAGGGGATTATTTATGGGCCTGTTTTGTTCTTTGAACTGCTGAGACAACGTAAAATACAGCCTTGGCTGTTGTCCATTGGCGGTGCTGTTGTGACGACCATTCTGGTCATATTGCCATTTTCGTGGGGGCAGGAGCCGTTATGGCTGCTTGACCTATACAAGGGAACGGTCGGCGAGTATCCGTATGCTTCGGTGAACGCATATAATTTCTTTGCACTGATCGGTGGCAATTATACGCAGGACACTACAACATTGTTCCTGTTCAGTTACCATACATGGGGTATGATCTGCATTGTGCTGGTGACTCTGTTTACGTGGTGGATGTATATCCGCAGTCGCAAACCACAATTTGCAGCGGCAGCTGCACTGGTGCTCATTGCAGGTGTATTTACCTTCGCTTCCAGCATGCATGAACGGTACTTGTTCCCTGCGGCAGCGTTAGCTGTACTAGCGTATCTGTATTTACGAGACCGCAGATTTTTGTGGCTTGCGGGTGGATTCAGTCTTACCATTTTCCTGAACACCTTTGATATCTTCTATAGCTCCAATGCTCGCGATTCATACGGTATTATTTTGTGTGTGACATCATTGTTGAACGTGTTGCTGTTTGGGTATTTGGTCAAAGTAGTATGGGATTGCTCCAAATCGACCACGATTGAGACTGCTCCTTCCACAGACAGAGTTTCGCCAGAACTTCCTTCAGCGCGGCCTGCATGGGGAGCAACTTCCCAAGGTGTGAACACGACAATTGATAGTTAGTGGAGTATAAAATATGCTAAAAAACCGCCTTTTAACGAAATGGAAGTGGTTGATAGATCAACTGCAATCCATAAGTTAAAGAAGCGGTTTTTCGTTGTCCTCATGTTGGAGTAACATTGTATCTATGTGTCTCAATCCATATATTCGTTCAGTTTCTGTACATCGCAGATGGTGATCTCTCGTGTACCCTTGCTATGAATAATCCCCAGCTGTTCAAATTTTCCGAATTTGCGACTGATGGTTTCGCGTGTGACACCAACATAATTAGCCATTTCCTCGCGTGAAAGGGGGAGGTTTATTTTAATGTAGGAACCATCCGGCTTCCCATATTTATGTCCAAGCTCAAGAATCATATAGGCGATGCGGATTTCCGGGTCTTTGGTAGCTAGGCTTTGAGCCAGGTTTTCGGTATGTGCCAAGCGTTTAGTAATGGTTTTGAGCAGCTTCAAAGAGATATCGGGATTGTTGCGAATCAACTGCTCCATATCATCCTTGGTGAGCATACAAATATCAGTATCTTTTAAGGCATACGCACTAAAGTTACTCAGCTCATCGCTGTTAAATATGTTCAACTCGCCAAAAAAATCGCCAGTTGTCAGAATGTGCAGAATTTGCTCCTTGCCCTGAGGCGTCATCTTCAGCAGCTTGACATGCCCGCTTTTAATAATGTACAGCGTATCGGATGCTTGTTCCTCGATAATCAGGGCTTCACCCTTCTGATATTTTCGGTGTCGGATCATGGAGCTGACCTTACACAAATCTTCGCAGGACAAAGAGGAAAAGATAGGAACTTTGCGGGCACAGGGCTCCTTTTCGCACTGGCAGGGACAGGACATCTCATTCACATTCATTCACTCCATTCATAAACCGGAAACTACAGGTTATAGTGCATGGTTGTTATTCTGTATCATCTATTGGGGCAAAATGACTTTGATCCTCACCGCAGACTGGACAAACCCAGTCTTCTGGAAGATCCTCAAACGCTGTACCGGGCATAACGTCTTCATCGGGGTCACCGATAGCAGGATCATAAATGTATCCACAGGGCTGACATACATATTTTTTCATCTCTAGTTCTCCTTGTCATTCAAAATTTTTGTAAGCTCTGGTGCGTCCGGTTTGAGTCCCTGCATGATGGCTGTTTTGTATGGTAGTGAAGCAAGGGCATCCCCAAAGCCAATCACGCCGCAGATAGAGCCGTTTTGTATGAACATACGTGTATAAGAAGCTTGATTTTTAGTAATTAGGCTGGTGTCGCAGACTTGTTCATCTACTAGACCGATGGAAAAGAGAGGAGATTCATAGCAGTTCGAAAGGGTTACAGGGAGGGGACGCTGATAGCTGACGGATGCGCCCGCCATATTAGCGCCTGCTATTTTTCCCTGCTCCATTGCGCTTTCCCATAAACCATCTACTCTACTCTGAAATTCGGTTGCATCACCTGCTGCATAGATGTTGGCGGAGCTGGTCTCCATCTGCGCATTCACCAGAATGCCTTGTCCAATATCAAGGCCGATTTGGCGAGCAAGCTCCGTATTCGGTACAATTCCGATAGAGCACACGACATGCTCGCAGGGGATAACAGAGCCGTCCTGTAGTTCCACACCTTCTACGTGATCTGTGCCTTTAATACGTTTTACGCCTTGCCCAAGGTGTACCTGAGTACCCCGTTCGGTCATTCGATCGGTCAAAATAGCGGAGGCCTTTTCATCTAGCTGACGGGGCATAAGCCGATGCGAAGCTTCCAGTATGGTTACAGAATATCCTGCTTGCTGGAAGGACCAGGCGGTTTCCACGCCTTGAATACCGCCGCCGATGATACATATCCGGTCTCCCTGTCGCAATTCCGCTTTAAGGCGATCTGTATCTTGTCGAAAACGGATATTGTGAACGTTCCTTAGAGAAGCCCCATCTAGCACAAGCTTACGGTTGTGAGCTCCTGTACACAGCAGCAGCTTGTCATAAGCAACGGTTTGTCCATCTATTGTTTTGATAGTACAGTCCTCAGGATGTATCTCGGTTATCTTGATGCCGGAATACACATGAATTCGTTGATTGGCAAACCATTTTTCCTTTTTGATCAGGATTTTGTCACTGTGCAAATCAGTGAATAGTCCCTTGGAAAGTTTGACTCTGTTATACGGAAAGGATGCTTCCTCCCCGTAAATAGAAATTTCGGCCAGCTCATCTTGATCTCTAATCGCTTTTGCCGCGTTGACGGCGGCGACACTGCCTCCGATAATAACGTAATGTTGGTTACCCATTCAGTATCTCTCCTATTCGCTATACGCTACTGTGTTTTAAATAACACTAAGCAGTAGATCTGAGACAAATTCAGCGGCATTTTTAATTTTCTTCACTTTTTCAACTTCTGTAGGAGAGAAACGAATACGTACCGGGAATTCCACATGGGTCATACCCGTTGATTTGATTACATCTGAAGTGCTTTGAACCTTCATATTAGTACCGTTCAAGTAATCCTGTACAACTTCAATGGCTTCCCCGCTCCAGCCGTAGGAACCAAAGGCAGCAGCCAGCTTGCCTTCCAGATTCATCTTTTGCATTTGTTGCAACAGGTCTTCCAATTTGCCCGTCATGTCGGCATATTTGGTAGAGCTACCGACGAAAACAGCATCTGCTGAGGCAATACTATTCAATATTTCCGTTTCAGCGGCTTTATCCACGTCCCATAGCTCCACCTTGATTTGGTTCTCCAAAAAGCAGTCTTTCAGGATGTTTGCCATTTTTTTAGTGTTATTTTTTAGGGTGGCATAGACAATCGCTACTTTTTTATCATCCTTGGTTTCGGTACTCATAGAGGCGTACAAATCAATAAACTTGGAAATATCATGCCGGATCGCGAAGCCGTGGGAAGGTGCAATCATCTCAATATCCAGATCGGCAACAGCTTCGATTAATGTGCGCACATATCTGCGATGCGGATGAATAATAGCCTGATAGTATCCGATAAAGTCCTCGGTGATATCAAAACCAGCCTCATCGGCAAATAGATGCTCTACAGCCACATGTGTACTGAAAATGTCGCAAGGGAACAAGATTTTATCTTCTATACAATACGTAATCATGGTTTCTTCTGTATGCAGATAAGGAGTTTCTTTGAATAGCAGCGTTTTGCCTCCAATGTCCAGTTGATCCCCATCCTTGATGACGAGGAAGTTACGATGCTGAAGCTTGTACATTTGTTGAATTTCCGGAACGGCAATCTCAGTGCAGACAATCGTAGCGTTCGTTGCCTTGGAAGCAAGTGCCGCCAATCCGCCCGAGTGATCCGGTTCCGTGTGATTGACAATAATATATTGAATGTCCAATGGATCGATCAATTCGGCCACAGCTTCGGCAAATTCTCTACCGAACGCCATATCTACGGTATCCACAATGGTTGGTTTTCCAGTTTTCAATAGATATGCATTATAGGTTGTACCCTTAGATAATGTAAGACGATGAAAGGGTACCTCACGATTATCAATTTTTCCTACCCAATAAATATCCTTTGCCAGCTTGAATCCAGGCTTCATATGAAATAACCTCCTGCTTGTTTTGTTTATCTAGCACAATTTGATTCTAGTTGGATGTGTCGATGAAAAAGATGATTGAAATCAAATTTTTAAATATTTTAAAAGTATTTTTACTTAAATTTAGTTTTGTGATTGCAATCACAAGGCGAGCGAAATAATCCAATACAATAAAGGTATTAATCCATCTTAAGCAAATTTAATTTCAAACAGGAGCGTGAACCAATATGAAAAAATCAAACCTCATTCAGTTTCAGGAATATAAAGAAGCTGGGTTTACAAAACGAATTGTGCATAAGGAAGCCGACAATGTAATATTTATTCTCAACTTTACTCCGAATGCCGAACTGCCAACACATAATCACCCAGGAGCGAATGTATATTTGCTGGTTCTTGAAGGCAGCGGTACTGTAACTGTGAACGGCGAAGCAACGGAAGTTATCCAAGGGGATATCATTCATGTTACGGGGGATGAGCACTTTTCCTATCGTGGCGGTGCAGAGGCGAATTCCAGTCTGCATGTAGTGTTGACCCAAACGCCAAGTGAAAGCTATGCGCAAAACATATAAAAGAGGACACAGCAGAAACATGCTCATATAAAAAAAGAAAATGGTTATTTTTTTTCACTCATATTGATAATGAATATCATTATCAAATTTTAAGAAGAGGTGTTAATAACCAATGCAGACAGTAGATTACAAACAGGTGCCAGGGCACTGGATATTAGCAAGTCTCGGTAAGCGCGTGCTTAGGCCCGGAGGGTTAAAAACAACACGTTGGATGATAGAGGGACTTGACGTAACCGGGCAGGATGAGGTTATTGAGTTTGCCCCCGGATTGGGTATAACTGCCCAAATCACATTGCGGCTTAATCCCCGTCGTTATATTGCGATTGAACAGAATGAGAAGGCGGCTTCTATCGTAAAGACGTATGCAAGCGGAGCAAACCGGGAAGTCATTATTGCCGATGCTGAACAGGTTCCGTTGCCAGATGCCTCTGCGACGGTGGTATATGGGGAAGCCATGCTGACGATGCACACAAGGGCCAAGAAAGCGCAGATTATTTCGGAAGCTAGGCGGCTTTTGAAAGTAGGCGGGAAGTATGCAATTCATGAGATGTGCCTTGCTTCTAACCATATTGAGCCTGCGCTCAGAAAACAAATTTACAAGGATTTGGCTACAGCCATGAGAGTTAATGCGACACCGTTGACGGTGTCAGAGTGGGAACAGCTGCTGAAAGAGGAAGGCTTTAAGGTCGTTAAAATCTATACGGTTCCCATGCACTTATTGCATCTGCCACGTATCATTCAGGACGAGGGCTGGTTGAGATTTGGGAAAATTGTCTTTAACCTTATGCGTAACCATGCTGCCCGAACAAGGGTTATGGGTATGCGCAAGCAGTTTGTAAAGTACGCCGACCATCTGCAAGCGGTCAGTATCATCGCTGAGCGATAGCCTGAATTCATGAATAAGAGAATAAAGCTTTTTATGCAATAGCAATAAAGGAGACGAACCCCTATTCAGGGATTCGTCTCCTTTTTGTATATTTGCTGCTTTGGCCTGGCTGCTGGAGTGTGCATGCTTTTCACCCCTCTATTCGTCATATAATAGGTGTAAAGAAAATTTCCAATTCCTGATGTTTTACATTACCATAGTGACTGAGATCATTGGAATAGTTAACTAAAATAATAAAATAGGCATACATCAAAAGGAGGAAGCCTGTTATGAAGCTGCATCGAGCCATTGTGGTGGATGATGAAACCTTTACTCGTAAAGGGCTGCTTCAACTCATGGATTGGCAAGCCTGTGGATTTGAAATCGTAGGAGAAGCTGATAACGGTGAGGATGCGCAGGAGCTAATCAGCCGTGTTCACCCGGACCTGGTCATTACGGATATTCGTATGCCTGTGCTGGACGGATTAGAGCTGATTCGGTCTGTGCTCGAACAGAGTACAGACCATCCCGCGTTTATTATCTTGAGCGGCTATAGTGATTTTGCTTATGCGCAGCAGGCAATTCGCTATGGGGTTCATGATTTTATGCTTAAGCCGATCGATGAGGGTGACTTTTCGGCTACACTGCGCAAGCTGAGTGAAAGACTGCATCGTGAACAACAGAATGCACAACGATATCAGAATCACCATGCAGGTGGGCTGTTAGAGACTGTGATGATGAACCCAGTGGATGATGTAGTGGTGACACAGTGGGAGCAGCAGCTACGGCTTGGGGAAGCCGCGTATATGTACTATGTACTCGTCGAGCTGAATGACCAGCATCCCTGGCGCTCCGGTGACAATAATATCATGCTATCGCTTTTCCAATTCAGGGAGCTTATAGAGCAAGCGCTTCATCGTTTAATGGATGGCAAGTACCCTTTCTATGTTCATGAGCATCGTAACCGGATTGGTCTTATCGTACCGGACTTCTTTTTGGGGTGTTTTGAAGGCAAGGTCGAAGTTTTTATGAAAGCGCTACAACGAGAGATAGAGGGGATGAAGACACTAAAAGATCAGCTGGGAAGTCGGGTTTTCGTTTATGCAGGAAAGCCTGTGAATCGGTTGCAGGATATCCAGCAGTCCTATGCCTGTGCGAAGGAAGCAGTGCTCCATAAATACATTTATGACGATGGGGGTATTGTTGTATATCTACAGGAGGAAATGCCACCACTTCACTATAAGACCATCCCTCAGGACGTGCTGGATCGCTTGACGGAACAAGTTGAGGAACTGCGGTTGGATGAGCTACGTGTGGCCGTGGATTATTTATTTAGCAGTTTTCGGGAGGAGTGTTATGCACCTGAGGCTATGAAAATGAGTCTGCATCAATGCTTACTTAGTATCGTTCGGGTCATTCAAAACATGCAGGGAGATGAGCGCTCACTTCAGTCACTAGAACCGATGATGAACTGGCAGGACATGAACCTGTCAATGGGTGAACTACAGCGATTGTTTACAGCTTTTGTAGAGGAAAGTGGAAGGTATATTTGGGTTCTGCGCAAGGATTGTCAGCAAGGAGGCATCCAGCACATCCGTGCTTACATTGAGCAGCATGCCGCCGAGAATATAAGCTTGAAAAGTATTGCGGCTCGCTTTTACATGAACCCGGTATACCTCGGTCAATTGTTCAGGAAAACATATGGTGTGTACTTTAACGAATTTCTGCTGAAATTGCGTGTTCAGGAGGCGAAACGCTTGTTGCGGCAGACGGATTTGCGGATTTATGAAATTGCTGAGCGCGTGGGCTTCGGCAGTTCAGACTATTTTGTTACCCAGTTTGAAAAGATGACGCATGCCACGCCAAGCGAATACCGCAACAGCCTAAGTGTTGGCATCGAGACAGAGAGGACCGGCGAGTGAAGATGCTGAGAATGACTCTTGATCATGTGCGACTGCGAGATAAAATGCTGCTGCTTTATTTTCTCTGTGTTTTTACGCCTGTAGTGTTAACCAATTTGATTTTTTACCATGTTACTTCGCAAAATGTGAAAGAACAGCGTATGCAGGATATTTCGCGAGCACTGGAACAGGTTAAAATTGAATTTTACCGTGAGTTTGAGGATGCACTGGAAATCTCATCTAACTTTTATACCGATCATCAGCTTAATGAGGTTCTGGAGGAAACATATCCCCAGCCCGCTGACTATATCGCTGCTTATGACTCTTATTTGCGTCGTATCTTGAACAATACTTTTAGCCCTGTATATCATTCCGTAGGTGGAATTACGATCTACACAGATAATCCGACGCTACTGGATGCCGGGGGAGTCAGCTTTATAGATGAGAGAGTCAGAAGCTTGCCCTGGTATAACAAAATCCCTGCCGGACGGCAGTCCAAGCCCATATTTGTACGCACCGAGGACAGCACAGGCGAACAGCTACACCCTTTTAGCCTAATTCGGCGGATGGACTACTTTTATTCTCAAAAGGACCGTGAAAAAATACTAAAAATAGAACTGCGAATGTCATCCATTCGGGATATTTTCAATAACCTGAATTTGCAGGGAAGTCTCTTTCTGTTGAACGAACGAGGGGAAATCGAATATACAACAGACCCTAAAGTGGATATAAACCGGAAAAATGTAGCCTATAGCGCTCTCAAACTGTCCGAGGACACTATGGAGTTCAAGACGAATTATGTGCTTAGGAATAATCTGAACGGCTGGAGCATTGTGGCTACGGTATCCAGAGATCAAATACTGTATGAAATGCGGGAATCCCGCAACTCAGTGCTTTTGTTAACCTGTGTAAATATGCTGCTGCCTACATTAATTATTATCTGGATTACACGTTCGCTGAACGTGAGGATTCATCGTATTTTAAAGCACATGAAAAAGGTGAAAAACCAGCATTTTGAGCTGATTCCCGGTACAGAGTCGCGAGATGAAATCGGGCAATTAACAGGTGAGTTTAACCGAATGACGTTGAAAATAAGGCGACTGATTAACGATGTTTATAGGGCCGATATTCAGCGAAAAAATCTAGAAATTCAGCGCAGACATGCCCAGTTGAATGCACTTCACAGCCAGATCAACCCGCATTTCCTGTTCAATGCGCTGGAGACGATTCGCATGCGGAGCTTGATGAAGCATGAGGATGAGACATCGCGCATTATTCATAACATGGCACGGATTTTCCGCAATTCGCTGGTGTGGAACAAGGATCGGGTTACTTTGGGGGAGGAGCTGGAGCTAATCCGTTGTTTTTTGGAAATTCAGCAATATCGTTTTGGAGAGCGGATACAGTACGAAGTGCAGGCGCGCCCTGAGGACTTGGACAATTTGCTTCCCAAAATGGTCGTGCTGACATTGGTCGAAAATGCAAGTATCCACGGCATTGAGCCGCTAAAGCATGGAGGACGCATTGAGATTCATTTCGAGCGTAAGGAAGAACAACTGCTTTTAACCGTTCGGGATGATGGAGTTGGCATGTCTGCGGAACAGGTACAACGTTTATATGGTTACATGCAAAGACAGGAAGAAATGGGTGAACATATAGGCCTGCAAAATGTCATCTATCGCCTTAAGCTTTACTACGGGAGCCGATTTAAGCTTACCATTCGCAGTGTACCCGGCGAGGGTACGGAGATCCAAATTAGGATTCCAGCGGAACGGGAGTGAGAACAGTACCTTATAGCCTTGAAAAACGCTAACCTATAGTTTCCTAAGTAATACCTTTAAATTGATAGTTGAACGAAATGAACAGCATTTTATAGAATGAAAGTGCTTACATTTTGAGGTATGCGCGATTCTTAATGCTTGCGGCATGTCCGCATGATTCACATAACCGGCAAAAGAGGGCGAAGGAGGAGAGTCTAGTATGGCAAGTAAAAGGTTCGGAATCATTAGTCTGGTCGTGGTTATGACGGCAGCTATGATCACTGCTTGCTCAGGGAACTCGGGTAAGGAGCCTGAGTCAGGAGATAGCAAAGAGAAGGTTACGTTCACGTATTTTAATGCCACTGCGGGAAAGGACATTAATACCAAAGAAACGCGGATCGGCAAAATCCTGGAGGATCAGACGGGGGTAAACTGGAAGCTGGAGCATTTGGTGGGTGATTCCAATACGAAGATCGGTACATTTATTGCCGGTAACGATTACCCTGATGCGATAGTACCGGATGGCACAATCGATAAGCTGCTGGATGCCGGGGCTTTTATTCCCCTGAATGATTTAATCGATAAATATGGACCGAATATTAAGCGTGTATATGGACCGTACTACAACTTGATGAAGGCGGAGGATGGAAATATATACTTCCTGCCGCTCAGTGCGGTGGTAGGCAATTATTTACCTGCGCCTGATATAGAGCAAGGAGCCTTTTGGGTGCAACGCAGGGTATTAAAAGAAGCTGGATATCCAAAAATCAAAACACTTGATGAGTATTTGGCGCTGATTCGTAATTATGCTAAAAAACATGCCAACGAAGGCTTGACGGGGTACCTGGCGTTAACCACGCAGGATAGGTTTTATGCTCTTACAAACGCGCCGATGCATCTAGCAGGCTATCCGAATGATGGCGGTACGCTCATTGATATGAAATCTTACCAGGCCAAGGATTATGGAGATATGGAAATCACTAAACGATATTTGAAAGAGCTGAACCAGCTCAATGTAGAGGGCTTATTTGATAAATCGTCCTTTGTGGACAATTATGATCAATACTTGGCGAAGCTGACCTCGGGTAAGGTATTGGGCTTTTTCGACTACCGCTGGCAGGCGGGACAGGCCTTAAATAACCTCCAGGAGGCTTCTAAGAAATCGGGCAATGATGATATGGAATATATAGGACTGCCTATTGTATACGACCAGAATATAAAGGATCAATACATTGATCCGTCATCGTTCGTTAATAACCGTGGTATAGGAATTACGGTCAGTGCCAAGGACCCGGTACGTATCATCAAATTTTTTGACAATCTGCTGACGGACGAAAACCAGGTGTTATCCAACTGGGGAATCAAGGGAGAAACCTATGATGTAGATGAAAAAGGACGCTTTTACCGGACCGAGGAGCAAATTAAGCGGACTGGTCAAGACGCGTTCCGCGAATCGTTCGGGTTTAAATATTTTGAATACAGTTGGCCGCGATACGGTAGTGGTTCCACCCTGCCTGATGGCAACTCGGTTGCTCCCGGACGACAGCCTGAGGTTGCGCGTATGTCCTACACAAAGGGAGATAAAGAGCTACTAAAAGTCTACGGTGTAGAGTCCTTCTCGCAAATGTTTTCCGCACCTGACAAGCGCCCCTGGTTTCCAGCCTGGAGTATCCCGATTACCCAAGGCTCAACTGCGCAGCTCTTCCAGCAACAGAGGGGGGGACTGCAGCGCAAATATTTCCCGCGTTTGGTGCTGTCTGCACCAGAGCAGTTTGATGCGATTTGGAATGAATACACCACTGAATTTAGAAAGCTGGGTGTAAAGGCGTATGAGGAACAGATCACGAAGGAGGTTGCCCAAAAAATCAAAAATTCCGGTGAGAAATAAAGGAGGCAGCAGCTATGGGTTACTCGTTACCCCCACCTACCACGCTCTCCCCGCATCATTTGCCGCCTTTAAGACGAGCCGGCTTCAGGGGATTTATACACAAGCTGACTCAGCAACGGACTTGGTATGGATATCCATCCCTTTTTTAATCTGGCTGTTCATCTTCAAGTATTTTCCCATCTGGGGCTGGACGATTGCCTTTCAGGATTTTAAGCCTGCCCGCAAGCTGCTCGATCAGCAATGGGTAGGATTGAAGCGTTTCTATTTTTTATTTCAGGATGAACATTTTCTACGGGTTATGCGAAATACGCTGGCAATAAGTTTTATTAATCTGGTGTTGGGCTTTATCACCACTATAACATTAGCGATTTTGTTAAATGGGCTTCGCCAGGTCGTATTTAAGCGGGTAGTACAGACGCTTAGCTATCTGCCGCATTTTATTTCATGGGTGGTCGCGGCTAGCATCATCAGTACGGCGTTGTCTGCGAATGCGGCTGGGGCTGATTAAGGAACCTGTTTTGTGGCTGGGCGAGGGAAGCTATTTTTGGGGTATCCTCGGTGCATTGGAGGTATGGAAGGATGTGGGCTGGAATACAATTATTTATTTGGCCGCAATGACGATGATTGATCCTTCGCAGTATGAAGCGGCGAGATGGATGGAGCAGGGCGTTTTGAGCGGATTTGGCATGTGACATTACCCGGATTGAAGCCTGTATTTATAATCCTGCTCATTATGAACATCGGCAATCTGCTGGAATCCGGCTTTGAGCCGCAATACTTACTGGACAACGGTATGAACGTAGATTACTAGGAGAATCTGGATTTTTTCGTACTGAAATATGGTATCCAGATGGGGAATTTCTCGCTTTCGATTGCTGCCGGGATGTTCAAAACGGTGGTTAGCTTCATCTTACTGTTCAGCGCCAATCATGTTGCGAAGCGGTTAGGGGAGGGAAGATTGTTCTAGAATAAAGGGAGTTATGGGGGAGAAGGCCGCTTCGCTGGCCTTACACGGGCGATTTCGGGCCCCCTCGGATCGAATTTTTGGTGCGTGCAATATCTTGTTTATGCTCTGCCTGATAGTGTTCACGCTGTATCCGTTTTTAAATATCGGGGTGTTTAATTTGATTGGCATTCGCTCCTTTATTGAGGGATTGCCGGAAGGGATTTTGGAGTCGGCGCGTATTGACGGGGCTGGGGAGTTTGCCACTTTATGCGCATCGTTTTGCCGCTGTGTGTTCCCGTACTGGCGACGGTGTCGCTGTTTACAGCGGTCGCGCAATGGAATTCCTGGTTCGATGTGTTTTTGTACAATTCGTCATATGAGCAATGAAGCACTCTTCAATATGAGCTGATGAAAATACTGCAAAATTCCAACACGTCTGTTAACACTCAGGACTATGCGAGCCAATTCGCTGGTTCGGAAAATCTGGAGAAGTCGGTCACGCCTACCTCGATTCGGGCCACGATGACGATTGTCGCTTCAGTGCCTATTATTTTAGTTTATCCTTTTTTGCAAAAATACTTTGTGAAGGGTATGACCTTGGGAGGTGTCAAAGGATAGTAACTGAAATCCAATGGTGTGCCCAATACGAATTCAAAAAATTTGAGTGTGGGAGGGATTGCTTTGCGGTTATGTTGGTGTAAGCCTTTTAGTCTGTTGCTGGTTGGAGCGCTGTTGTTATCACCTGGTGGTTGGTGGGGGGCATCTGTAGCGAAGGCATCTGCGTCTGTAGAACATTCTCCGCTTGTTGTGGGTACGGCGCTGTCGGCGGGCAGTGTCCATAAGACCATTAGAACGTATGGATTTGAGGAGGGAAACAGTGACGGCTGGAAACCTCGGGGAACTTATACCCAAATTGTATCCGTCACAGAAACCGCTTACGGTGGCACACATAGTCTAAAGGCAACCGCCCGCACAGAAGCTTGGAACGGAGCGGAGCTGGATGTGAAGCCACTGTTGCAGCCGGATGTGGAGTATGAAATTAGTGGCTATGTAAAGCTGGATGGCAATGCTGAGGTTCCAAGTGTGGTTAAACTTACAGTGGAGCAGCAGCCGACAGGTGGGACTACGACATGGAAGACGGTAGCGCAGTCGGAGACGGCGGATACATCGTGGATTAAACTTCAGGGGAAATATACTTTTACCGGGGGGATGGATGCATTGAAGCTGTATGTGGAAAGCTCGAATCCCGCGCAGGCATATTATGTGGATGAGGTAGAAATAACACAGGTATCGAATCCCCCGGCGGAGCCGAGCCGTGGAATCGTATCAGGGTTTGAAGATGGTACGGCTCAAGGATGGGTGTCCCGTATGGGGACCGAGACCGTGCAGGCTTCGAATGCTGCTGCACGAAGCGGCACATACAGTCTGCTGACAACAGGCAGACAAGAGACATATGCCGGACCCAAGCTAGATGTGACTGCTATGATGAAAAAGGGCAGCCGATATACGGTCAGTGCTTGGGTGAAGCTGGCGCCGGGTGAGCAGCCTGCCAAGGTGAGGCTCAGTGTACAGCGTGATCACCAAGGGGATAGTGCGTATGAAACTGTTGTAGGTGACACGGCTACTACCGCTGGGGGATGGATGCATTTGTCTGGTATGTATACGCTCGCGTATGATGCGGACAATGTTTCTATGTATTTTGAAACAGCGGAAGGAACGCCTTCCTTTTATATGGATGATTTCGAGCTGTCACTTGTACCACCACTGGCTATTGAAAAGGACATTCCTTCTTTACATGGGTTATATGGGGGACAGTTTAGCATCGGCACGGCGATTGAAGCTTTCCAGACCGAAGGGGCTTATGGAGAGTTAATACAGAAGCATTTTAGCAGCGTCGTTGCAGGGAATGCGATGAAACCAATCTCCTTACAACCGTCCGAGGGACAGTTCCATTGGGAGGAAGCCGACCAAATTGTGCAGTTTGCTAGACAACATGGACTGGAAATTCGCTTTCATACTTTGGTGTGGCATAACCAAACTGGGGATTGGATGTTCAAGGATAAGAATGGACAGCCGATGACGCCGACTGCTGAGAATAAAAAGCTTTTGCTGGATCGGCTGGAGACGCATATTCGCGCTGTTGCAGCGCGATATAAAAATGTCATCACCGATTGGGATGTGGTGAATGAGGTCATTGATCCTGATCAGCCGGATGGCATGCGCCGCAGCAAGTGGTATCAAATTACCGGTACTGATTATATTGAAAAAGCATTCCGTGTCACGAGGGAAGCGGCGGGTCCGAACGCACGACTATTCATTAACGATTACAACACACATGAGTCGAAGAAACGGGATTTTCTGTACAATTTGGTACGTGATCTGCTCGCTAAAGGTGTACCGATTGATGGGGTAGGCCACCAATCGCATATCCGCCTGGAGTTTCCCGCTATTAGCGAGATTGAGCAGTCCATAGAAAAGTTTGCTTCGCTTGGTCTGGATAATCAGATTACCGAGCTGGATATGGGTCTTTATTCCAATGACACAGATCGCTATGAAACGATTCCAGAATCTATGCTGATCCGGCAGGCTCACCGCTATCAAGAGCTGTTCGATATGTTTTCAAGGCAGCAAAATCATATCAGCAATGTGACGATTTGGGGTACGGATGATGGAAATACGTGGCTCAGCACGTTTCCAATAGCCCGGTTGGATAAGCCGCTACTATTCGACGAACGGTTAAAGGCCAAATATGCCTATTGGGCACTTGCTGATCCATCCAAAGTCCCGCCGTTGCCAGCAGGGAATAACGAATAAATGGTTTAAATACATGCCGGGCTTGTTTTGCCTTATTCTATGCTGTATCGAACGTCGCCTTATACAAGCATAAAAGCAGGCTGTCCTTCACATGTGACATGTAAAGGACAGCCTGCTTTGTTATCGTAAAGGAATTACAGTGTTATTCCAAATTGGCGTGTTGGCCAAACATAGATTTGGAGGTCAGCTTGCGCAACTCCATCGTTCTGAGTACCAATGCGTCACCGTACAACAGCAGGGTTTGCTCAAACAATGAGCCCATGGGCTGAATCGTTTGGTAGTCCTTGTTGGACGGGTCCTTGGCCGCACCAGGCAGCTTGACGATGATATCGGCCAGTTTGCCAATGGTGGAACCCGGGGAAGTGGTTAGAAGCGCCAGAGAAGCCCCAAGTTTCTTTGCTTTTTCTGCCATGGAGGTCAGACTTTTGGTTTCGCCAGAGCCTGAACCAATAATGAGCAGGTCGCCCTCGCCCAAACCAGGAGTTACGGTTTCCCCGACCACGTAGACTTGAATCCCCATATGCATCAGCCGCATCGCCAGCGAGCGAATCATGAACCCTGAGCGGCCCGCACCTGCCACGAATACCTTGTTTGCAGCGGCGATGGAGTGGATCAGCTGCTCCGATTCTGTATCACTGATCAATTGTGGAACCAATTGCAGCTCCTTGAGTACCTCGGATAAATATTGAGAGGTCTCCATTGGGATTAACCTTGTTTGATGAGCTGTTGCATTTGGGAAGCTACAGCCTTTTTGTCGTCCTCGCCAGTGATACCACCGCCGACGATAACCAGATCCGGTTGAGCCTTCACGACTTCAGCCAATGTACTCAGCTTAATACCGCCAGCCACGGCAGTTTTGGAGTTTTTCACGACTTTTTTGACGGTTTGAAGTGCTTCGAACGGGCTCTGTCCTTCAGCTTGCAGATCGTAGCCTGTATGCACACAGATGTAGTCAACGCCCAGAGCGTCGATTTCTTTCGCACGTTGCTCCAGGTTTTTAACACCGATCATGTCCACCAAGATTTTTTTGCCGCCTTGTTTTTTCGCTTCTTCTACTGCACCTTTAATTGTTGCATCTTCAGCTACAGCCAAAATCGTAACGATATCTGCACCAGCCTCGGAAGCTTTTAGCACTTCATAGCCCCCTGCATCCATAACCTTCAGGTCAGCTAGCACTTTCAGATTCGGGAATGCTTCTTTCATTGCTTTTACTGCATGAAGTCCTTCATTGATGACAATCGGTGTACCGATTTCTACGATATCAATATACGACTCTACTTCTTTTACCAATGCAATACCCTGCGGGATATCTACTAAGTCTAAAGCCAATTGAAGTTCCATGTTATTAACTTCACTCCTTAAGTGAATTTATATTTTGTTGAACAGGTACATGCTCTGTTGAGTATTACTCTATACTTTGGTTTCATGCACAGGTTTGATTGTAAGGCCCTGATATCCGATTGAAAAGTACGCACTAATTCGTAACGTAGTTACCCCGACGATACTATAGCATCATAAAAACCATCCATGAGAGAGCCTACATTTTGTCTTCTTTAGCATTATTTCTATAAGGGGAGTCGACTATTCGTAACCAAGGATTTTGCGAAAATCCCATAAGCGACTTCCAATGAACAAGATATAGATCGAAATGGTTTAGTTCGTCTATATCTTGCACTTCGGAGCGACTGGAATCGAATTTTGCAAAATCCATAACCATACATAGCAATGTAAGGTTGCAAAAAAGAAGGTAGCGATGATTGAATTGACTTCAAGTTAGGTTTTGACTATATTTGTAATATACTGGTATGCAAAAAATGGAGGCTAAGAGCATAACTACCCTGAAGAGTAGCCGCTGTGCTAAGGGGTAATCGCAATTTTCAGGATAGGGAGGCGGGTTTTAGTGGAAGAGGTCCTAAACCAAAGGGAAGCCATTTATTTGTTGTCGGACAGCCACGAACTCGATAAAGCTTGTGAGTTGTTTAGAATCAGCTACACACATAATGATTGGGATGAAGCGAACAAAGTAGCAGATTATCTGCATACGTTGGCTGAAAGCCTGTATCACACCCAACTGAGAAATGCTGCAGACGGCAAGTATGAGACATTGGACACCAAACACCCGCTAGTGTTTTATTATGCTTACAGTTATCTGGCGAAGTCTATTTACTATCAGAATATGGGAAAGTATGAGGAAGCCAGAAACTATATTATGAAGTATAGCGAAATGGGCTGGTTTATGGGGCTGGATCAGAGCGGTCACGAAGAAGTAGAGAGATTCCGTTTCCTTGCCAAGGCCAATTTATTTACGATTGAATTACTTTCGGGGAGAAGGGAACTTTTGCCTGAGTACGTTCAATTTCTTCGCGACAATGAAGAGGAGCTACTTCCAGGATTGGTTGGTATTGCCGAAGCGGCTAACTTGAATAATTGGAATATAGACGACCTGCTGAACGATTTTGCTGATGATATTAAGATATTTGAAGGTTATGAAGATAGAGCAAACCGCGTATATTATTTAAAACTGGTCAACCAATTGGCCATTTACCATTTCAAGAAGAAGAAGTACTCCGTTGCCTTAAATTATGTCCTTGATTCTTTGCAATTCTCTGCCCATGTAGAAGCGGATGCCGATTTCAGGACATTGGTTGCTCTGTTTGAGACTTATCGAGATTTGGCAACACCATCACAGCAAGAGCAATACCAAACCATTTTATTAAGGGGGCTTCATAATGAAAAAGGCATTAATCTCGGTAACTATGGTCTTGGCGTTTCTTAGTATTGCTCTTCCGGTGGGAAATATTGTAGGAGGGTTAGACCCTGTGATTCCTTCAAATCATGGTGTTTTTTCTTATATTACTTGAGTTTCAGATTTAGACCTTCAAGCCCGATAGGGCTTTTGTACATAAAGGGAGCACACTTTTACGCATTTTGCGATCAGTGTGCTCCCCTTTTTTATGCCAAGATTTATTTTACGGCATACGAAGTCAGGTCATTGGCCAGATGTTGCATCGTTTCACTCGCCTTTTGCATACGCTCCATCACTTCAGTGAAGGAGCCTACCAGAGTCGCCTGCTCCTGAGAAGAAGAAACAATTTGCTCAATTTCCTGCTCCATTTGACGAATGGAGTTTTGTACATCCTTAAGGGCTCCTTCAATATCGACCGTCGCCTTTTTAGATTCTACGGATAGCTTGCGAACCTCTTGAGCGACGATACCAAAGCCTGCTCCTGCTTCTCCGACACGCGCGGCCTCGATCGCTGCATTCAATCCAAGCAGGTTGGTCTGATCGGAAATTTCCTTGATGAACACAGCTACCTGATTGATTTTACCCGAGTTTTGTACGGCGATTTGAGTGTTTTTCAAAATCTGTTCACTGGTTGCCTGAAGCTCCTCGGAATGAGCCGCCACATGCTGTACCATATCAATGAGCTGCTCGGTGATGGAGCGATTCTCGGATACGATTTGATCCAGTTGATTTTTGTTAGTCAAATTATAAGAGGCCGCAAATGCTGCGATGACTTCACCTTTCTCGTCAAATACAGGGATACTGATCATATCAAGAGGAAACCCCAGAATTTCAGCAGGAATGTGGGTCAGGCTGGGCTCACGTCCATTTTTAAGCATGGCAAAATCTTTATAGTCCTCGAGCAGCTCCGAGCCTGTTTCAAAGCCGAGATCCATACCCTCCGATTGGGTATACATAAGGACATGAGTGCGGTCGAAGAGAGCAAGGGTCACTTTCTCACGCATAATCTGTTGTATGTAGGGAATGGCTGCAATTAATGCATCTATTGTATTCAAATAGATAACCTACCTTTCTTTACTAGATATATTTTTTATAGTCTCGTATATAGTTGTCGGTCTAGAGACGGATAAAAGTTATAAAGATATTGAAAATTTAAAGTGAGATGAAAGCTTCAGAAAAAAAGGCATACCGTTTCCATTACGGAACGATATGCCTTCTATTTAATCTTAACGTGTCAGTGCTGTGTATAGGTAGTTCACTTGCCGCGTTGCTCGAACAGTTGTGCGATTTCCACAATAACCTTAGTAGCAAGTACCATGTTGTCCACCGACACATATTCAAACTTACCGTGGTAGTTCTCCCCACCTGTAAAAATATTCGGTGTAGGCAGTCCCATGTAGGATAGCTGTGAACCGTCTGTACCGCCACGAATCGGCTTGATAATGGGTTCGATATTCAGCTTTGTCATTGCTTCATAAGCGACATCGACGATATGCTTAACAGGCTCTATTTTCTCTTTCATGTTGTAATACTGATCTCTCAGCTCCAGCGCAATACGGTTTTCTCCATAAGCGGCCTGCAGCTCTTTGACTACATTTGTTAAATAAGCTTTCCGTTTTTCAAAGCTCTCGCGGTCAAAATCACGGATAATATAGTATAGCTTAGCTTGTTCTGCCGTGCCTGTAGACTCCAAGAGATGATAGAAGCCATCATATCCGTCTGTATACTCCGGGGCTTCGTTTGCAGGTAACCGACTGTGTAGCTCCATAGCGATTTTAGCAGCGTGGATCATTTTGTTTTTAGCCGTACCGGGATGCACGTTCACACCGTGAATGGTAATATGGGCGGCTGCGGCGTTAAAGCTCTCATACTCCAGTTCTCCGAGCGGTCCGCCGTCTACCGTATAGGCATATTCAGCGCCAAAAGCGGCTACATCAAAGCGTTCCGGTCCTCTTCCAATCTCTTCGTCCGGTGTAAAAGCGACGCGAATTTTGCCATGTTGAATTTCTGGATGGTCAATCAGATAGTGGATAGCTGTCATGATTTCTGCGATCCCGGCTTTGTTGTCTGCACCGAGCAGGGTGGTACCATCTGTTGTGATCAGGGTGTGGCCTTTATATTGAGTCAGTTCGGGAAACTCACGTGGAGAAAGAACCACACCAAGCGAAGCATTCAGCGTGATATCGCCCCCATCATAGTTTTCCGTCAATTGCGGCTTTACCCCTGCGCCAGTCAGCTCGGTAGCCGTATCGAGGTGAGCGAGAAAACCAATGACGGGAACCTCTTTATCCGTATTGGAGGGAAGGGTCGCCATCACATAACCATGATCATCAATGGTCACGTCTGTCATACCGATGGCTTTCAATTCACCCACCAAGAGGTTGCCTAATGTGAGCTGTCCGGGTGTAGTGGGGCAAGTGTGGCTGCTTTCATCAGATTGGGTATCTACCTGAACATATGTAGTCAGGCGGTCAATCAATTCCTGTTTCATGTGTGTATCCTCCTTGGTGTCATTTCTATTATGGTACGTATTTTATCATGATTAGGCTTATAATATGAAAAAAATGGTTGACCCTTTAGGAATGACGGGTTGTGTTACACAGGGGAGACGAGTAAGATAATAGTAAAATAAAAGTAAAAATAGAGTAAAACCATTAAAGGAGTCTGCAATGCCTACGTTAAAAGATATCGCCCAGGAGGCAGAGGTTTCGATATCCACGGTCTCCCGAGTGCTGAATTATGATGAAACACTGTCTGTATCTGAGGAAACGCGGCGTAAAATTTTTGAGGTTGCCGAGCGCATGAAATATACGACTGTTAAACGTAAAAATGGCGGTATTGGTCGTCAGCCCCGCAAGAAGGCAGAGGGACCCATCCGGTTGGGTATGGTGCACTGGTTTAGCGCGTACGAGGAACTGGAAGACCCTTATTATCTGTCTATCCGGTTTGGCGTGGAAAAAGAGTGCCGCCAAAGCGGGGCGCAGCTGGAGCGTATTTTCAGAAGAGAGGACCTGACTGCGCTGAAGGCGTCATCCGAAGGGCTACATGGGCTGATCGTGCTGGGGCATTTTAGCAACGAAGAGGTAGAACGTATGCTGGAACTGCCCATTCCTTGCGTCTTTCTGGATCATCCGGTAGAGCGTACAGGGGCAGACTATGTGGTCATTGACCTTGCTCACGCTGCGGCTGATGCACTGGATTATTTGATGGGCGTGGGCCATCGTCACATCGGATATGTAGGTATGGGCAAGGATGAGCAGTCCCGTGATTCCGAACGAGTCGAGCTAGATGCCCGCTATGAGACGTTTTTGCGGTATCAGGAACAGCACGGGCTGTGCACGTCGGATGATATTCATGTGTGCGGCGGAACGGCGGCAGATGGCTTCCGTGCGATGGAAGCGGCTATTCTGGCGGGACCAGAAAACCTGCCTACAGCCTTCTTTGTCGCGAGCGATTCGGTGGCTATTGGGGCGCTGAAGGCGCTGGAGCACCATCATCTTGCGGTGCCGGAACGTATCTCAATTGTTGGCTTCAATGATATTCCGACAGCGGAATATTTGACCCCATCTCTGTCAACGGTCAAAACGCACACCGAACTGATGGGAGAAACGGGCGTTCAGCTCTTGCTGCATACGGTACGCAACGGTGCAAACGAGGTGGGGCGCAAGGTCATCATTCCGACCGAGCTAATGATTCGCAACAGCAGTGCGCCGCTACATACCGATACCCAATAAAATCAACGTTATTGATTTGGACAGCCCCGGCTTACCGGGGCTGTTTTTTTGATATAAAAAGATACAAAAATGGATTGACAATTGTCTTGTAAATGCTTACATTGAACATATATTTATTTTACCAAGTTTTACTCGTCATTTTTACTCAAATATTTTACTATGGTATAAGAGTGAAAAATAAAAGGTTGAGGTGACTGCCCATGCGTACCATTTTGCCGTTGAATGACCAATGGTTTTACCTTCCTGAATATGTCGAGAGCGAAGTAAGCGCAGGCATTGATACAAGTCGGTATGAGCCAATTCAGCTGCCGCACACCAATGTAGAGCTTCCGTATAATTATTTTGACGACAAGGCATTTCAGTTTATTTCTACGTATAAAAGAGAGCTGAACATTCCGGCAGATGCGAAAGGTAAGCGAGTGTATGTTGATTTTGAAGGAGTCATGACCTATGCCCAGGTGTATCTAAACGGGGTAAAAGCGGGGGAGCATAAAGGTGGATATACACCGTTCAGCGTTGAATTGACCGAACTTGCCGAGTATGGCGGCCCCAATGTGCTCACGGTCATTGTCGATTCCACGGAACGGGACGACATCCCTCCCTTTGGGGCAGTCATTGACTATCTGACCTACGGCGGTATTTACCGCGAAGTGCAGCTGCGAATAGTAGAGCCTGTACACCTGGGAACGGTATTCATTCAGACACCGGAGCCGCTTGCGGCAAGCAAGACGGTGCGCGTGGTCGTGGAGCTGGAGGGCATCGGCGATCAGCAGGACGACTTGACGGTCGCGCTGCAACTGGTGGACGGAGCGAGTGTGAAGGCGGAGGCTAAGCTGGCAGCGATGACGGCGGCGGAAGTAACGCTGGAGCTGAAAGAGCTGCGCGGCCTGCAGCTTTGGGATATAGATGATCCCAAGCTGTATGAAGCGAAGCTGACGCTGCTACGAGGCGAAGAAAAGTTGGATCAGGTGACCGTGCGCTTTGGCTTCCGCGAGGCCGAATTTCAGCCGGACGGTTTTTACTTGAACGGGCGGAAGATCAAGCTGCTTGGCTTGAACCGTCACCAGTCCTATCCGTACGTTGGCTATGCTATGCCTAAAAGAGCGCAGCGTCGTGATGCAGATGTGCTCAAGGAGGAGCTGGGGCTGAATATGGTACGGACATCCCACTACCCTCAGTCCCGTCATTTTCTAGACCGTTGTGATGAGATCGGATTGCTCGTTTTCGAAGAGATCCCGGGTTGGCAGCACATTGGCGGTGAAGCGTGGAAGGAGCAAGCGGTGAGGGACGTAGAGGACATGATTATCCGTGATCGTAATCATCCTTCCATTGTAATCTGGGGGGTACGAATTAATGAGTCGCAGGATGACCATGATCTGTACACGCATACCAATGAGCTAGCACGAAAACTAGATCCGACCCGTGCTACGGGCGGTGTGCGTTATATTGTAGGCAGTGAGCTACTGGAAGATGTATATACGATAAATGATTTTGTTCATGATGGTGGGCACAAAAAATATTTGGCTAAGGAAATCCGCAATTTTGATACGTATGACGATACAGAAGGCGTAGATGGCGAAACGACAGGCTTGCGCCAGCCGTCTCTCGTTACAAAGCTGGATCATCCGGTCCCTTATCTGGTAACGGAATATAACGGGCATATGTACCCGACCAAGCGTTTTGACCAGGAGGAACGGGTAATGGAGCATGCACTGCGCCATACGCGGGTCCAAAATGCTTCCTATGCCGATGAGGGCATTGCCGGGGCGATTGGTTGGTGTGCTTTTGACTATAACACGCATGCTGATTTTGGTTCCGGTGATAAAATCTGCTACCACGGTGTCATGGATATGTTCCGCCTCCCTAAATTTGCAGCGAGTGTGTACCGGAGCCAGAAGAACGTCGAACAGGAAATCGTTATGGAGCCGGTCACTTACTGGTCGCGTGGCGAGCGGAATATCGGGGGCATCGTGCCGCTGGTTGTGTTCACCAATTGCGATGAGGTGGAATTCATCTACGGTCATGAGCGCAAAGGTGTTTATCGTCCGAACCGAGAGAAGTACCCGGCGCTTCCTCACCCCCCTGTCGTGATCGACGAGCTGACAGGCCACTGGGGCATGAAGTGGGAAGACGCTGTATTCATTGGGTACGTAGATGGGCAAGAAGTGATCCGCAAATACTATTCGCGTAATCCGGTGCCGACAGAGCTACGGGTAGCTACAGATGATATGGTGCTGGAAGCTGGCGATTGGGACGTAACCCGAGTAGTAGTGGATGCGCTGGACGAATACGGCAATGCCCTGCCGTTCTATGCAGATCCTGTTTCGGTAGAGGTCGAGGGAGTGGGTGAATTGATCGGTCCTTCAAGCTTATCCCTCATTGGTGGACGTATTGCATTCTGGATTCGTACAAAGGGTGAGGCTGGCAATATCCGCGTGAAGGTTTCCGCATCTTCCCGTTTCGCTTCGCAGGAATTGAGCATTGACGTGCAATAAGGAAGCAAAGGCAACATACAATCCTACTAGCTGCTTTTATACCTTTTGAGACTTCCATTATTTAAAAAAGGAGTTGTCCGCAGATTCTGAAAGGGATCTGAGAGGGCAACTCCTTTTTGGCATAGTTTAGGGTATGCTAATCTATGAGTCTTTTGAATTGTGTCTTATTACTGAGTCACTTAACGTTACACTCATAGATTGGAAGCATAGAATACACTATCAAACGCAAGGGAGGTGAATTCTATGGCGATCCTTTTACCTTCGCAAATTTACAATCTTGCTGCTGGTGTGGGTAAGTCCTATTTTGAAAATTTGAAAGGCGGTAATAATGCAACAATTACCGTGAATAATACGGGTGCCAATCCGGTGGATCTGGTTGTTACCCGTGTCAATGCTCCCGTGATTACGTATGTTATCCCGGCAGCCAACAGTCTGACGTTAGAAGTGGCTTTGTTGCTGGTTGCTGCTCTCCAAGCTACTCCAGCTGGAGCTGTGACGGGCACCATCCAAATTGCTACTGCTGATTTTTAACCTGTAACGGCCTGACCCTCTAACTCTAGCTTTGCCGTATGGCAAGGTTAGAGTTTTTTTGTTGAAATTTTCTGAAACTTTTTTCATATTGTGCCGATATATACATATAGCATAGCAAACAACAACATCGAAAAGGAGTACCCTGTATGAGTTTTAGCAATCCGGTTTTACGTGATGACATCTTTTTGCGCGAAGATGAAAGAGAAGTTAGCGAACAACGCATGACCATCGGAGGAACGGTGAACAAAACGTTACTTCTGCTGGTTCTGCTCATCGTCTCTGGAAGTATTACCTGGTACATGACCTACGAAGGAACCGTAGAGGTGCTATCCTTGCTGACGGCAGGCTTTATTGGTATGGCAGGCGTAGCACTTGCGATATCCTTTTTTCCAAAAACGGCTCCATTACTTTCTCCTGTATATGCGATTCTGAGTGGTTTTGCTTTGGGTGGCATTTCAGCTTTTATGGAGTATGAGTACCCTGGAATTGTAGCCAATGCTATTTTGCTGACCGTGGGTATTTTGTTCTTGATGCTCTTTATGTACACACAGCGAATCATCAAGGTGACACGCGGCTTTATCTCATTCGTTGTCCTGTGTACGATGGCGATTTTTCTGGTGACGCTAGTTGATTTTATTTTGAATCTTTTCGGTATGAATGTTCCGTATATCCATGAAACGGGTTGGCTGGGTATTGGTATTAGTTTATTTATCGTGATCATTGCGGCTTTGAATCTACTGGTTGATTTCAATTTTATTGAAGAGCAAGCGGATCAAGGTGCACCCAAATATATGGAATGGTATGGTGCTTTTGCATTGCTGGTGACTCTAGTATGGCTGTATGTACGGATTTTGGATCTGTTGGCCAAGTTCAGTAAGAGGGACTAAGTGCAGAGTGAGAAGAAAAGGATGGCTGAATGCCGTCCTTTTTTGTATTAAATAGACGGTTTAAAAATTGCATTTTACGTTAAATACATAGAAGTTGGGTAAAACATAAAGACAAACAGGAGAGGAGTGAGTGTATGTATCAAGTGGTGCTGGTTAGGCATGGAGAAAGCGTGTATAACCGACAAAACCTGTTTACGGGCTGGACGGACGTGGACCTGACTGAACAAGGGACTCATGAGGCCATTGAGGCGGGACGTATTCTTAAGGAGGCTGGATATACGTTTGATTTGGCATTTGCCTCTGTGCTAAAACGATCTATCCGCACGCTGTATCACATCTTGGATGAGCTGGATCATCTGTGGATACCTGTGCAGAAGTCATGGAAGCTGAATGAACGCCATTACGGTGCTCTTCAAGGGCTTAGCAAGCTGGATTCCGCCGTGCAATACGGCGAGGAGCAGGTTCATATCTGGCGGCGTAGCCTAACAGTGCGGCCACCCATGCTGGATGAGAAGGACGAGCGGAGTCCGCATCGGGAAGAACGTTATCGCAATATTAAGCCAGAAGAGCTGCCGCTTGGGGAAAGTTTGGAGGACACAGTGCATCGGGTCGGTGAGTTTTGGAAGCAGCGGATTGTACCTTTGATTCTCAAAAAGGATCGAGTTATCATTTCTGCACATGGTAACACTTTGCGGGCCTTAATCAAGTATATGGAGAATCTGGACGAAACCGCATTGCTGGATTTGAATATTCCGACAGGCATTCCACTGGTGTACGAGCTGGATGAGCATATAGATCCCATCCGGCGCTTTTATCTCGGTGATCCGAGTCATGTAGAGGCTAAGAAGCAGGCTGTGGCCAACCAAAGCAAGGTAACGGAGTGACTTTCCATACACAAAGAGGACAGGGCGCTTCCTCGCATCCTGTCCTCTTTGTGTTGGGTATAGATTAAGCGTTCGCTTCTTCTTCTGTTTCCTGGCTGTCTTCATCTGCGGGAAGTGCCCACACCGATACACTGCCGGCACGAACGGGAAATATGCCGTAGCCATCCTGCTCAATCTTTACGGTATGATCGTGACGCCCAGTCAAATCTATCCATTCTTCCGCTGCATGTTGTTTGCCTACGAACATGCGCTTTTCCCCGTCATTTGCGTTGGTGATCACCACAGCACATCCGGAGCCTTCCAGCTCAGGCACGCCTTGACGTACCCATCCAATCGTATGGGGATCATCGAAATAATCTTTTTGCTCACCATAAGCTTTATGGTACCGGGCATATAGAAGCGGGTCTAGCTCAGCCTGCTTGCCTTTCACGGGCGTTTGTCCCTGGATACCGTAGTAATCGCCATAGAATACGCAGGGATAACCGTCTTTGCGCAGCAAGATCAGTGCATAGGCGCTAGGCTTGAACCAGTCCTCCACCCAGGATTCAAGCGCTTCATGCGGCTGGGAATCATGATTATCGACAAAAGTAACCGAGTTCAGGGGATGGGTATGAACAAGCGTATCCTCGAAAATGGTGCTTAAATCGAAATCCTTGCCACCCAAGGAAGCGCTATGTAGTTTGTAGTGGAGGGATACGTCAAATAGGTCGATTTTATAATCAATGGTATCCAGGAACTTTTGACACGATTCCAGATCCGGTTTCCAAAACTCGCCTACCATATAAAAATCCTGTCCGCGTTTTTTAATCATTTCTGTAGCAAATTCTCGTACAAATTCATGATTAATATGCTTGATTGCATCCAGACGGAATCCGTTGCATTGCAGAGTATCTACCAGCCATTTGCCCCAGCGGATCATCTCTTTGCGCACATCCTGATGATTATAATCAATATTGGCGAACATTAAATAATCATAATTGCCGAATTCATCATCTACATTTTCGCTCCAGCTTTTATTTTTACCTAAAATACGATAGATTCCTGTCCGGTCCTGGCTTGCATCGTAATCGGTTCCGTTAAAATGTTCAAAGTTCCATTGAAATGTGGAATACTGACCTTGACGGCCGGGGAACGTAAATTTAGTCCAGCCCTCGATATCAAAGGGCTCGGAAATGACCTCATTGCGATTATCCGGATTGACCTCGACGACCTTGAACACTTCGGTTTCATCCGCGCCAGCCTTATGGTTCATGACCAGATCGACATAGACGGCCACACCGTGGCGAACGCAGGCGGCAACAGCCTCCAGCAGGTCTTCCCTGGTTCCGTATTTGGTGCGCACCGCACCTTTTTGGTCGAATTCGCCCAGATCGTAAAGGTCATAGACGCCGTATCCCGTATCCTCGGGCGATTGACCTTTGGTGACAGGTGGAATCCATATCGCGTCAATTCCTTTGGCCTTCAGTTCCGGTGCCAGGCGGGTAAGCTTCTTCCAGTGAGAACCGTCAGCTTCGACATTCCACTCGAAAAATTGCATCATCGTATGGTTCCTTTTCATGTGCGTCCCTCCTTCATATATAACAAGTTACCCACCAAGTGAGGGGGGCTAAACGTCAGACGGTCAATATGATGCTGAATGAAGAACAAGGATCGCTGTATAACGTATGCTGAATCATTAAAATTTGTTATACCTAAGTGTTCACAACGACTCGGGTAGCTAGAAAAGGGAACGTGAAAACGGTAAAATGAATCTAACTTAACAATAGTTCGGGTTTTGGTGAAAACCGTAAAGCACGAGCAACAGAGGAAAGGAGGGGTGGACGTGACAGAACCGCAGCAGAACAAGGATGGAGCGAGCAAACCGCTGATTAAAAAATGTACGTATTGTCAGGAAATGAAACCTTTAACGGACTTTCAGCGCAGAACGGGTCGCCGGGCTGGTCCTTATTCCCGGCGTGGTCCTTGCCGTTCCTGTCGGGGGTTGGCCCCACAAGAACGTGCGGCTACGTCCGCTCCTTCCGGCGAGGAAACGAACCCCTCGGCTGCTCCCGTGACGCAGCATAGCCTTGATGCAAATACGGCTGCGCACAACCTGGAGGCGTCACTACCTATGGAGGCACAACGCCCCCGCAGGAAGCCGGTCACGGATAAAGCGCGTGAGCGCCACCGGCAACGGGTTCGGCATCTGCTTAGCAGGCTGAAGCCTGCGGATACCCGGGCGTTGCGGCTCAATCGCAATGGCATGATTCGGCTAAGAGGCAAAACCGACCAGGGGAGACGCTGGCATCAAGAGATTGAGCTTGATCTGGCCATGACCTTGGTCAGAGAGCGTATGGCGGTGATTGTTAATCCATACACCGTGCGCAGACTGTATAGTAACAAGGAATTTCGTCAATATGTGCTTAAGCGTGACCGCTATACTTGCTTTTTTTGCGGAGACTACGGTGACACGATTGATCATTTACTGCCTCGGGCAAAAGGGGGGCACACGACGCCAGTCAATTGTGTATGTGCTTGCAATGAATGCAATCAAGTTAAGGCTGCCCGCGATGTAGATGAGTTCATTGAGTCTGGTGTGCCGCAGCCATCCCCTGATGATTTCGAGGCACCTGATAATCCGGATGCTTCTGAAGACACCCTACATACGTAGGGCGATTCTTGGAGCGTAGGTCCCTTAATACAGTTCTACTTCAAAGCCGGATTCCTTCCAGGCTGTTGTTCCGCCTTCGATAAAAGCTACATTGGTAAAGCCCATCTGCTGGAGTGTATAAGCTGCCAATGCAGCTTGTCCGCCTGCCCCACAAGTGGTGATAATCGGGCGGTTGCGGTCACGTAGACGTTCGTCACGCAAATCCTGTGGAACCTCCAAGTCAGCGCGGATGGGCAGCATGCCCAATGAAATATTGGCGCTTCCGCGAATCAGACCGCAAGCGCCTGCATCATGGGAGTCCTGTACATCGATAACGAATGTATCAGGATTTGCCTCCATTCGCTGACGTGCCTCCTGTGAATCAATGCCTTGAACGTGCTGTCTTGCTTCTTGAACCATATCTCCAAATGTTTTAGCCATCGTGTAAAACCTCCGTATGAATATATTTTGTGTTATTTTCATATTGTTGAACTGAAACGCACTTTCTCTATTACCCTCCTCTAGCATAAAATGACCCTTTTTTTAAGGGAAACTTGGACAAAAATCGAGCTTATTCTAATTTTTATCTAAAATAACAATAAAAATTTTGCAGAAATTTGTGCAAATTTAAAATTTCTTCGACGATTGTGTTGTGAAAGGTGTAATATAGAGGTATAGGGTTCCGTTTCGGCCTGTTGTAGTCACGAAGGAGCGCTTCGTGGGATATTCCGCAGCAGTAACAACAGAATACCGTCTGAGCAATATACAATTGGCATCTGCGATAAATCAGTCTTGCCCTTTAGGGTATAGGCCGGTTTTAGCTGTGCTTCTTGCATGTTTAGGGGCGCGAATTCAATGAACGTTTTATTGCTAGAGTTTATGGATACAGGTTACGAGAAAGGAATGGACTTCTATTTTCACAGTAAAGGAGGACGTTCACGCATGTCTGAAAACCAACAAGAGGTGGCAGTAACACAAGAAGCTACCAAAGAGTCTCGGGATGTATTGGACCAATTGATGAAACCAGAGGTTCAGCAATCGCTGACCGTGCTGGTAGAAAATCTGCCCAAGTTGACTGAGATGGTTACTTTGATGACCGACGCTTATGATGTAGCTCGCAGTCTGGCGACTGACCCTGTCTTTATCGGAGATATGAAAAGCTCCATGGGAGAGTTTGTGAAGCCTGTTACAGATTCGGCTAAAGGATTGGCTTCTGCTGCAATTGAAGCAAATGACCGTGTACAAACTACGGACGGCAGTGTAGGTCTGTTTGGCCTGCTCAAAATGCTTAAAGATCCGAATGTACAAAAAACGCTGCGTTTCAGCCAGGCCTTCCTGGATATTCTGAATGAGCGCCAACGCGAAAGCAAATAATTACCTGATCAAGAACGGAGGATGGACATGTCGAAGCAAATTTTGATCTTGGGCGGCGGATACGGCGGATTGCTGGCCGCTCTTACAGCACGCCAGCATATGGACGCTAGCCAAGCAACCATTACAGTGGTTAACCGCTTTGCGTCGCACCAAATTATTACGGAACTGCACCGTTTGGCGGCAGGTACAATTGCTGAAAAAGCTGTTGCGCTTCCTTTGGAAAAACTGCTGCGTAACAAAGAAATTATCCTGAAAGTGGATACTGTTTCCGAAATCAAGCCTGACGATAAAAAAGTAACCTTGGCCAGTGGCGCTACGTTGAGCTATGACGCTCTCGTTATTTCCCTGGGCAGCGAAACGGCTTACTTCGGTATTCCAGGACTGCAAGAGCATAGCTTCACGCTGAAATCAGTGGCAGAAGCCAATCGGATTCGCGCACATGTGGAAGCTCGTCTGGATGCTTACAAGCAATCCGGTAACCAAGCTGACGCTACAATCGTTATTGGTGGTGGCGGTCTGACTGGCGTTGAGCTGGTGGGCGAATATGCTGACAAATTGCCTGCAATTTGTCGCGAAAAAGGTATTAACTACGAAGATATCAACTTGTATTGCGTAGAAGCTGGACCATCTATTTTGGCAGGCTTCCCTCAACCACTGGTTGATCGTGCAGTAACAAGCCTTGAAAAACGTGGCGTTCAAATCGTAGCGGGTGTACCGATTACAGAAATGAAAGCTGACGAAGTTCTCTTGAAAGACGGACGTTCGATCAAAACGAACACACTGATCTGGACAGGCGGCGTACAAGGTAATGCACTGGTTGGCGCATCTGGTATCGAAGTAAACCGTGGTCGCGCAACTGTGAATGGTGCACTGCAATCGACTTCTCACGAAGACATCTTCCTCGCTGGCGACAGCGCAGTGGTGTTCCCGGGTGAAGGCGAGCGTCCATACCCTCCAACTGCACAGTTGGCTTGGCAAATGGGCGAATTAGTTGGTTACAACATCTTCGCTTATTTCAACGGAGCGAAGATGGAACGCTTTACACCAGTATTCTCCGGTACACTGGGCAGCTTGGGCAGAACAGACGCGATCGGTACTGTAGGCGCGAATGGCACCCAACTGAAAGGCGCTGTAGCCACTTTGATGAAGGAAGGCAGTAACATCCGTTACTTGTCCCACATCAAAGGACTTTTTGCATTGGCCTATTAATATTTCTTACATTTTATATGGTTCATTGGAAGAGAGCGCTATTCAGCGCTCTCTTTTTTGTAGCTTTTCTTTTCGGTACTAGCGATACTCACGATTCATTAGTCTTAATTCACTTTAATCTTCGCTAACTCTGCCACCTGTGCAGGAGGGAGCGCACCTTCAAATATATTCAGCTCATCAATAGATCCTTTGAACGCAGGGTCCCACCAGTTGACACCTAAGCTGAATGTTCCAGATTTGGAGGTAAAGACATCTGGGAATCCTGAGCCGGTAAATTGAAGCTTGCCATTCACATACACGGCTAACACCCCACGATCTACAGTGAAGGCGAGATGGGTCCATTCATTTGTATTGATCTTTAGGCCGGTACTGCCAGTATACCAAGGTGAGCTGCCAGACCAGACCATTGTGTTATCCTTCTCAGGTCCTCTGGGTAAAAGGCTGATCCAGTGATTACTATCCATAGCTCCAAAGAAAGTCGGTGTATGAACAGTCAATTCGCTTGGTTTTACCCACAGTGACACGGAATATGCTGAGCTGGATATGAGTCCTTCAGGCAGAGCAATGCCTGACTTTCCATCAAGGACTACAGCTTGTCCTCTTACGCCTTCAGCGTAGGACACACTTCCGCCCTGGCGATCGATTCGGTCACCGATAACTTCGCCATTAGCAAAAGCATCTTGCTGATCCTCCAGATTATTTTCAAATGTGTATGACGCAGTCCATGTTGCCTTCTCATAAGGGGATACCGTGATGTTGAAAATTTTGTCCCGACTACGTTCTCCTTTGGTAATGGTAGCTGTCAAAGTGGCAGATGCAGCCTTTTCTCCAATTCCTGGACGCTTGATTTCACCTGTATCCGTAATGACGCTTTGATCTGAAGTTTTCCAGGTAATCCGGGATTGCCGACTGCCTTCCTTCGGAAGATTCAGGCTAGCCGTCACCCGACTTGTATCGCCAAGATCTAATTCACGATACACACTGTCCACTACTGTTGTATCGGTCATATCAGGGAGCTTACTGCCCCAAGCCATCTCACCTTTATTCGATAAAACTGTAAACGCCAGGATGTATTGATTCGTAACCTGATCCCATTGTCTTAAGAACACCCCATCCAATACAGCGCCATCCAGTGTTAATTGGATATTCGCATCCCCCGACTTGCGCCATGTTCCTTGCACATCGCCTTCGATGGTATGATCTGCTCTAAGCTGAATGAATTGTGTATTCTTGATCGTAGCCGAAGAATCACTGCCATGATTAATATATTGATAATCGCCAATGAATTGTTTCTCATCCAGCTTTGTAAGCGTCTCGCCACCGTAACGATAAGGAGCTACGACAGGCCAGTCCTCCTGATTCATGAACATTTGGTGTACACGCAGCTCATGTGTCTCCCCCTGATGAGGGAATCGGGTATGAAAGACGACAAACATTTGTCCAGTAGCAGGATCGGTGTATACAGAATTGTGTCCAGGGGAAACATAGCCGTAGCCAGTGCCTGTACCGGGGTCGCCTATTTTACTATCGAACAAGAAATTACCTATCAACTTGTTGCCATAAGTTATATTTTTGGTGTTTGCTGGCAAAACAGCATTCTGCCCTTTGGCATCCTTATAAGGTCCTGTCGGACTCTTGGAACGGAATAACCTCATGTTATACCCTCCGTCCGCTGCAAGGCCACCGTAGGTTATATACAAATAGTAATAACCCGTCTCCTGGTTGTATTCAATATACGGACCTTCCCCTGACTCACCGTATCCACCTGCAATCTTGGTGCCAAAATAACGATCAATGAGCCGACCGTCTTCTGTAGTTCCATCTTTACCTGGGTACATGGGTTTGCCAGTTGCCTTATCCAGCTCCAGTAAAAATATTCCCCCGGACCATGAACCATACGTCATCCACAAGCGCCCGTTTGCATCGTAAAAAACGCTTGCATCGATTGCATTTGGGAACATCCGATTCGCATAAGAACCATCGGTATTAAACCATCCCGGTCTGGGACCCTCAAGCTTGCCTTCCTTAATGAGTTGTTGAATCGGCGTATTTGTCCACTTTTTATCCACTTTGCTATCTTTATCGAATGCAGTCTCCTTCGTAAAACCAGTGTGGATAATGGTATCCACATATTGATATGGACCCTCGATTTTCGGTGCAACTGCAATGCCGATTGCGGAACGAATGTAGGTGGAAGATGCACTATAATAAATCATATATGCCCCTTTTGTCCCATCCTTATTGACATAATGCTCATTCCAAAATACATCGGGCGCCCATACCGAGAATCCTCCCTTACTGTCCGCATCATTCTCACCCGCCCAAGCGAAAGATCCGGCCAGATTCTTCGATAAATCCCCGTAAAGTGTGTTCCCAGGCGTAGTGTAACCGTTTGCAAAAGAAGTCCAATTTGTAAGATCTTTTGACTTCGCCGCTGAGATATGTGACCCAAATACATAATAAGTGTCACCGTCTTTGACAATGGAAGGGTCATGAACCGATACATTAGAGAAGGTTGGCGCATCCTGCTTATTGTTCTGGTCTGGCACCGTTGCCGCCGCGTCTATTGCACCTAATGGTGCGCTTGCGATTGCTAATAATAATGTTAGTGTTATTGCAATACTTTTCCTGACTTTACGTTTAACAAAACTTCTCATCATACACATTTGCCCCTTTCTAAATTGGAATACAGTGATATATTCTATTTTCATCGCTAAATACCTTTATATTTATAAATATTATTAATGTATTTATGAATTATATAGATGCAAGGAAGGTTTTAGCATCTAAGCGACCTTGACGCCACTGCTCCACACTTTCTTTTTATACGTAGTTGATCCTTCTATACACTATGATTTGTAAAATACTATGCTCTCTTTTTAGGTAAAATTTATAAATTATGGTTGACGTTATATATTTGTGGAGGTATGCTAGTTTCGAAAAATAACTAGGAGGTTTGTGTATGTTTAGGAAAAATAAGTTTATTGGCATGGGATTAGCAACTATCCTCATGTGTTCGGCATTCTCGGGAAGCTTCGCTTATGCGGAAGCTAAGTCCACTACGTACGATGCTGCTTTTTTTCAAAATCTCAAACAGCGGGCCATTGTCCATGAACTTCAAGAACACCAGATTGCCGTTAATCCGAAAGCATCTATTACTGAACTACTGAACACGGCCGATAGTACATCACTAAAGAGTAAAAATAATAGTGATCTACAACAAAATCTGGAGAAGCTTAACAAGTCGGAATACATATATCTTACGCTCGATGGAGAAGTATACAGCTCAGAAAAAGGTTATGTAGGCATGGCAGATAAAGTTGAATCAAAAGAAGATAGTGTAACGGATGCTACTTATATGAAAACAAACTCTTTGAGTGAACCAAGCAACAATCATGATGTTTCCAAATCAAGTAAAAATAATCCCACTCCATCGCAAGTGAGTGGAGGAACAACAGGAGCTTTTTCAAGGGTTCAATTGGATTATGATGGCTTTGATGGGGTCAATGCACGTGTGATTTTGCCAACCGTTAGGGATCTAGGAGCAAACGAACAGCCATGGGTGTATTACGGTTTTGATGCGAAGAATGGGAAGAAAGTTGAGGGGGGATTTTCCTTCCAAACGGGCCAAAAAAGATACTTAGGATACATTAAAAATGGAGTTTATAACTATTCTACAGATTCGTGGGTAAATGGGGAGGGATATAATTCAGTTAAATTTTATATTGATAATAGTACCTATAACGCTTATTTGTTAGCCTACTACAATCAAATCGTCGTTATGCAAACCTCTTTTAATTCCTCGGACCTATCGTCTATGTCTGTTAAGAGAGTGACGGCAATAGCGAAAGAAAACTTTGATGGCAGTAATATTTATGGAAATGCTATCGGTGGAGACTTTTCAGATTTGGTAGTCTCGAAATTCAATTCGGATTATTATTATCCATGGGATAACTATCGGGATTACTCTTTTTGGGATGGAAGTCAGTGGTTCGGTACGATTGATTGGCCCATCGATTATATTACTCATTTTGACACAAGTGTGTGGATCAGAAATCCAAACCGATAAGAACAATTAGTTAAACAATGGCTCAAGCTAAAATATACTGAATAGCATCTGTCATTTCCTTTGTTGTTGGGTGGGACTTACAACAATGTGGCTTGGCAGATGTTTTTCCATGTTAAGCTTACTCAACTGGGCTCCTCCACCATAATTTTGGTTTTGAGCCTAAACAAATGATTAGGAGGGCATTATGAAAATCAGGTTATTAATCGGTATTATGATTGTACTAAGTTTTGCTACTACAAACCCGAATTTGGCATCGGCTCAAGATCATACCCCCATACACCTGAAGGTCAATGATCATTACGTTTTATACACCTACCCTGCATCACCCTTTGTGGATAAGAAGGGAAGACTGCTTATACCGCTCCAAGTAGCTGAGGATATACTGGGCGGTAAAGTAACTTATAATGCAGCGAACAAAACCGCTTCTGTTGATCTAATGGACCGTAATGTAACGGCAACGATTGGATCACCCAAAATATCGGTTAACGGCGAACCCATGACAATGGATACAGTCCCTATCATGCTAAGTAATGCAATGTTTTTGCCGGTATCCATCCTGTTGAAAGATACAGATGCGAAGATGGAGTGGGATCCCAAACGTGGCTTATTGAAACTAAGACATGATAGCTTTACGGAAAGTCCAGTTCTTATGAGGTTTAAGGGACAAGACTTGGCCCAAGTCATTGATGCGAATGCATTTGATCTTATTTCCTTTGACTGGGATCAAAGGCAAGGTGTATTGAATATTAATGCTACGTATAAGAGCGACTTATCGCCCGCCTTCAAGCAAATTGACTTTAATCCTATGATTGTGTATAGCAAAGGGACCTATACTGTAGATCCTTATTCTAAACCCGGTTCATTTCACAAAGTGAAAATAACCAGCCACGGTCATTTGGTTTATACAATGAATATCGATACAATTGACGCTGATAATGATTATATAAAATATATCACTTCCGTAGGCAGGCTGATTCAATAATTGAATGCAGGTTGCTTGTACATCATTAAAAAAGCGACAAAGGCTTTAGGGCCTTTGTCGCTTTTTTGAAAAAGTGAAATTTAGAATGAAGTTATCGTGTTGCTGTTTTCGCTGGACTTAATTTTACCCACTACTCGAGATACCGAGTTTCTATTCTTAAGCTCATAAAGAACGTTCTCTATAAGAGAGTTTCTTTGCGCATTAGTAAGTGTATTGTTCCAAGCGTCAGTCTTTACATATACATCCACGCTAGCTTCACTGCTGTCGCCTCTTACGGTGAAATCAAAGCCAACTCCAGCGTAATTGCCATATCTATTAACCAAATCGCGTTGAATCGTACTTGCATCCAAGGAAGAAGCTACATCCTTCAAAGTAACATCGCCTCTGCTGTTGGTTGTAAATGTTGCCATTTTATCCCTATTACTAGAGTTCTTCACTGTGCCTTCAACATCGGCATCTTTGTACTCTTTCAAAATATCATCCACGATGTCCTCCAAGTAGCTTCTCTTTCTGCTGTCGGTTAGGTCAGTCCATCTGGATTTTGTCATTTCAATGGTTACCGTAATATCGTTTTTGTTACCATCCAACGTAATATCCGAGTTGGTGTTGTAGTCATCGCTGTGATCATCGTTCAGCTTCTTTTGGAGATCCTTCAAGGAGCTAGAACTATTTTTGCTCGCGTCATCTTTTAGCGTCTGATTGTCTTTTTGCAATTGAGCGATGGTAGCGTCTTTCGTTGTGTTTGCTGCTTTTGCTGTGTTGAGCTCTTGAGTCAGCGTCGTGATCTGGTTGTTCAGCGCCGTAACTGTAGATTGATCAATGGGAACACCATTGTCAGCAATGACTACGCGTTTGTTTGTGCCATCCCATGTTACTTTTTTATCCAAAGCTGTACCTGCCAGCTTCAGTGGGATATACGTAACGCCATCCAGCAGGAACGGTTCTGTTTTGGCATCAGAAGCAACCTCGGTTCCGTTGTAGATGATTTTGATATTGTTATATACTGCTTGGATCGGCTTAGTCACTTGTGCGGCATATGTGGATTGGCTGAAAAGAGCCCCGGATATGGCCAAGGCGGATACGGCAGTGATGATGACAGGTTTTTTGATAGATTTCAGTGATTTCATTCGTTGGTCTACCCCTTTATTTAAGAATTATAGCCTGGTTCATAGACTAGAGTAACATTAATGCCTACAAAATCCAACAGCTTGGAGAGTCATTATGGGTTGTGCTTATATTGGTTAGACGCAACAGCAACCGTAAAAGTTGCCCTGTTTGCGCAAAAGTTTTTCCAAAAGTATCCGAGCAACACAAAACAAGCCCGCTGCACAAGACAGCGAGACTTGTTGGTAAAACAGTGCGTCGAGGTTATCCATTCAGGATTATTTGCCGTCCTTCAGTTTGCCTGCTGTTTCCTGAAGATGGCCTTTGGCCTTATCCAGTTTACCTTCGGCTTGAAGGGACTTATTATCGGTAGCGTTCCCGATTTGGTCCTTGATTTCACCTTTGGCTTTGTTCACATTACCTTTGATTTTATCGCTAGTTCCGTTATCCTTCATGTTGTAGCCCTCCTTATGTGATCGAACTTTCATTCAGCATGCTGTAGTTAGTCATTACCCGAGCGAGGGTAATACGAAACCAGAGGCTGTATATCACAGACGGGGGTATAATGTTGGATACGGGTTAAATCAGAACGTGAAGTGGGGAGTGAGCGTATGCTCAAAATTTTATTGTTTATTCTTGTTATTCAAATTATTTACGTATCGGCGTATACACTGCGCATGATTCTGACGCTGAAAGGACAGAAGTACATTGCTGCGCTCATTAGCACCGTGGAGGTTACGGTCTATGTGTTGGGCCTGAACGTTGTGCTTAAGTATCTGGATCAAGTGGCAAGTCTTGCAGTCTACGCCATTGGCTATGCATTGGGCATTCTTATTGGAGCATGGATTGAGGAAAAAATAGCGCTTGGTTATGTCACCGTTAAGGTGATCAGTAATGAGATCAATGGAGGAATTGCCAATGCGCTGCGGGACAAAGGATACGGTGTTACAGCCTGGCTGGGCAGTGGGCGTGATGGAGAGCGCCTAGTGATGGAAATTTTGGCTAAACGGAAAAACCAGAATAAGCTGTACCAGTCCATTCTGGAGCTGGATCCTAAGGCTTTTGTCATTACGGTAGAGCCGAAGCAGTTTCATGGCGGCTTCTGGACCAAGGCTATCCGTAAATAAACATTTTGGTAAATTGCGCATATTTTTTGGAGGTTGGAGCATATTAATACCCGCACAGGTGAATTTTTCAAAAATCCAATAAGCGACTTCCATTGAACAAGATATAGATCGAATTGGTTTAGTTCGTCTATATCTTGCACTTCGGAGCGACTGGAATCGAATTTTTGAAAAAATAATGGGGCAGGTAGAAATTAACGGTAATCCGACAGGGGATATTACCCTATAAAAACCGAGGGGGGATATAGATGTACAGACGCCAGGCCCCGGAAATCATTCCAGAGGAAAATACGGCTATTTGGTCGTGTACAAACGAGGGTTGCAACGGTTGGATGCGAACGGATTTCACCTTTTTGAATGAGCCGGCTTGTCCACTTTGCCAAGCCTCGATGGGGCAGGAAATGCGAATGCTGCCGATTCTCAATCGGGCGGGCAATTCCTTTGTCGCCCAGCGCTCCTAATCCAGGATTTTGCAAAATCTACAATTGAATGTGAGTACGATGATCACACTGTAGAATTTATGAACGTCAAAAGCCGCTCCAGCGACATGCTGAGCGGCTTTTGGTTGTGGAAATTAGAGTAGGGATGACCTGTCCCAAGTAAGGTATGCGTTGATCATGGTCTCTGGATGGGCTGCACCGAATCACGATATACAATATGTCCCTGCACCAGGACTCGACCAAAGCGGCTGCCAGGATGGCTTATTTTTTTCATCATCGAATCAATCGCGGTACGTGCCATCTGCTCGATGTCTACTCCGACCGTGGTCAGTTGCGGAACAATAAGAGTGGCGTATACATCGTTGTCAAAGCCAACCACAGAGCAGTCTTCAGGTACGCGGTAACCCAGGCCAATGAGCTTATGCACCAGATTGTGAGCGACCTGATCGCAGTTACATACAAAGGCAGTTGGTAGCGGCTGAGGAAGCTCCATTTCAACATAAGTACCTTCATCGTCCCGGTCACTGAGCACCCACTCGTTACGGAGGGGCAACCTGTGCTCCAGCAAGGATTTATAGTAGCCGAGGAAACGATCCTGAATACTACTGGTGGAATAGATATTACCCACATATGCAATATCCCGGTGTCCCTGGGCGATCAAATAGTTGGTCAGCTCGTAGGCTCCGTAAAAATTATCCGTCACCACGGAGTCGATATCGGCATGTTCATCATAAAAATCGAGAAACATTTTGGGCAGGTCCATGGTTTGTACAAGCTCAATATATGGCTTGCTCACTTGGCCCAGGAGAATGAAGCCGTCCACCTTGCGGTCGTAATAGATACGTGGCAGATTAAGCTGTTCTTCGTCTTCGCGATGGAGGATGTGAAGGATGCCGTAGTAGCCATATGGCTCCAGTGCCCGTGAAATTTGCTGGTAGATGTGCAGATAAAACGATTGGCCGGGGCCGGTAAACCGTTCAGGGATGACAACACCAATGTTATAGGTGAGGCCCTCCTTCATGGACTTGGCAACGGTATTGAAACGATAACCCATTTCGCCCGCGAGCGACTTAATACGCTCTTTTAGCTCCTCGCTAACCCCATCCTTGTCATTGAGCGCCTTCGACACGGTCACGCTGCTTACTCCCAGCTTATCTGCAATATCCCGCATCGTTACGTTGCTCTTCATTCCTGTTCCGCCTTCCAATTTTAAAAAGATAAGCATTTTGCCTAATCCAGAGAATGGATGCAAAATGCTGGGGAATATATCGGTAGCTTAGCCGCCTGTAAAAATCCAAAAAGATTTAGCAGGGTTGCTGTCCTGTAAAGATACAAAGACTGGCAGCATGGCTGCCCATAGAACAAACTATTAGCCTGCGGGTAACAGTTGTTCTATGGATAGTATACATGGTTCCGCAAGCAGGATAAAGCCTGCGGCTTATGTCCGTTGGGAAGGACGGGAGTGTGCTTGCAATAGCGCTTCATTGTGGTGAATCAGCTCACGGCGAACAGCGGCGCTGCTGAGAGAGCGCAACGGGTCGGATGGTGTATTGAAGGTGTAGTCCTCCAGTCGAGCGATGGTGGTCGTCGCTACGTGGATACGGGTATCACTGGATGCGTAGTAGATAAAGACTTCATCTTGTTCGTTAACGACTGCCCCATTGCAAAAAATAACATTCGAAACGTCGCCCACGCGTTCCCCATCATAAGGAGCCAGAAAGTGCCCGCCGGGCTTGGTGATGACGCGCGTGGGGTCTTCCAGACTGGTGGCAAAGGTATACAGCACATACCGCAGCCCGGCGGCCGTATTGCGTACCCCGTGAGCGATATGAATCCAGCCGCGACTGGTTTTGATCGGGGCAGGGCCCTGACCATTCTTGGCTTCGTACACCGTATGATAACAACGCTCATCAATGACGGTTTCGTGTTCAATCACGGGTTGTGTAATATCTTTGCACAGGCCGAAGGCGATGCCACCGCCCGAGCCGGTGGAAATAAATCCGTCCTGGGGACGAGTATAGAAGGCGTATTGACCGTCCACAAATTCAGGGTGCAGAACAACGTTGCGCTGCTGTGGGGACTGGGTAGTGATGTTGGGAAGCCGGGTCCATGTACGAAGATCACGAGTACGGACCAGTCCAGCCTGAGCGACAGCACTGGAGGTATCGTGAGGTGGCGCGTCAGGGTCTTTTTTCTCTGAGCAATAAATACCGTAAATCCAGCCGTCCTCATGCTTCACCAACCGCATATCGTACATGTTTGTTTCTTCTGGGTCGATATCCTCCCAGACTAGGGGGGCGTCAATGAATCGAAATTGATCAATGCCGTTATCGCTCTCTGCCAAAGCGAAAAATGACTTTCGATCCAGTCCCTCGGTACGCGAAACAAGAATGTATTTTCCTTCATGATAGATTGCTCCTGGATTCAATGCCGCATTTACACCCAGCCGCTCCATGAAAAGGGGATTAGTTTGCGCATCCAGATCAAACCGCCAGTGAAGTGGAACATGATGGCGTGTGAGCACTGGGTAGAGATAGCGTTCGTAGATACCATTATAAAAGGTAGTTTTAACCTCATTGGGGCGTGTAATCAGTTCCTCTTGCTGCAATAGCAGCTCATTGTATTTGTTATGGATCATTGATTCTCCATCCTTTCTAACATTTCTATGCAAAATCGGCTGTTGTGATAAGGGCACTTCCAAGGGCCTGCAATTTCTCTCGAATCAGGCTTACCATCCGCTTGAACTGACCAGAACCATTCGCCTCCGGGGCGCGGATCTATGATATATTGCCGAGTATAGGCCCACAGATTACGGACAATTTGCAAAAATCGTTCGTCTTTTGTACGTTGAAATGCATTGTAAAAACCAACCATCCCCTCGGCCTGTACCCACCAGATACGTGAGGTGTCTACCCGCTCTCCTTCCCGCTCGTTGATGAGCGATCCGTCCGGCTGAACAGCGCGCTCTGCTACCGCATTGGCAATATCCATCACCATATCCACGTATTCTGACGGGTAATAACCCAGCACATTCATAGCGTCCTCAATCAACCAGCTGGCTTCGATGTCGTGACCATATGAGGTCAGGTCAAGCAGAGAGCGCCATTCACGATCGAAGAATACCCCCAATCGTCGGGCAGAAGCATCGTAAACACGATGATATAAAATGTCCAGTACGTTCGTCAGCGCATCTCGAACCTCTTCATTTGGCCAGACGCGCAGCAATTGGGTATACGCCTCCAAAACATGAATATGCGTATTCATGGTGATATGCGCGGTAACTCCATTTTCGCTGAGTAGCTCATTAGGCTGCGTGTTCCACAAGCGGTCATATTGTTCGCCGTATGCCTGGCGGGTGGGATCATATCCTTTTTGCTCCAGCAGGTGGAACAGCTCCATAGCTAGTGGCAATGCATTCGGGTCGTCTGTGGCACGTGCATACTCTGCTAGCGCATAGATCGCGAATGCCTGCGCGTATACATGCTTGCACGTGTCCACGGGTTGCCCGGTGTAGTCCACCATCCAGTACATTCCTCCATGTAATGGATCAAGCAGGTGATCTCGCAAGAATGTGAATGCATGTCGTGCGGCTTCTGCATAGGTATTTTCCCCTGTTACACGGGCAGCCGCCGAGAGTGACCAGAGTAGCCGTGCAGTGGCAATCCCGCCTTTGTCGGCTTGGTTATGAGTGTGCAGATCCACATCCACCTCGCCGTAAAACCCACCGTGTGTCTCATCCTTCAGTCCAAGCCAGAATGGGAGTATGTGTTCCTTCCATTCCTGTCTAATTTCGTCCAATAGTGTTTCCAAGAGACAAAGCCTCCTTCGGAAAATGAGTTATTAAGTTATCGTTAACTTTACAGAAGTATCATATCTAGGTGTTTGTAAACTGTCAACTATTCTCGTCTTGTGTTTGTTTATAAGATAATAGCCTAGTGTACTGTACAAAAAAATAATGTAATTGACATAGTAAGCGTTATCATAATAAAATAACTTTTGTTAGCTTAACGATAACCTTATTTAAAAAAATGGGAGGGGTCGTTTCATGAAGTTGTCTAAAGTTTTGATGCCATTGTTGTCAGTACTACTAGTAGCAGGTTTGTTTGCAGGCTGTACTCCAAAAGCAGCGGATACACCAGCAGCCAGCTCTGATCCAAAGGATGTGGAAGGTGAAATTACGGTTATCACACAGCGGACAGATATTGTGGATACGGTGTTTCAGGACTACGCCAAGGAATTTAACAAGCTTTATCCGAACGTGAAGGTCAATTTTCAGGCATTGGCCGATTATGAGGGCCAAATTAAAATCCGGATGGGGACCAGGGATTACGGAGATGTTTTGCTGATTCCTGGCAGTATTCCAGTTGAAGAGCTGCCCAATTTTTTCGAGCCACTGGGTACTTATGAGGAGATGAAAAACAAGTTTACCGGCCTTGAAGAACGTACGGTGGATCATAACAGCTACGGTATTCCGATTGCGATGGTTTACTCTGGTGTGATTTATAACAAAAAGGTGTTCAAGGACGCAGGAATCACGCAGCTTCCCAAAACACCGGACCAATTCCTAACAGCGTTACAGCAGATTAAGGACAAAACCAAGGCAGTGCCGCTGTTTACGAACTATGCCTCTGGTTGGGCACTGACCCAGTGGGAGTCTAGTCTGGCAACATTGGCGGGTACGAAGGAATACGTGAATGTCACACAGCCGAATACAGATGACAATTTCACGAAGGGCCAGCCCCACTATGAACTGTATAAGGTCCTGTACGATGCAGCTAAAAAAGGCCTGATTGAAAAAGATCCAACGACTACGGATTGGGAGACCTCCAAGGCGGATCTCGCTCAAGGCAAAATCGGTGCGATGGTACTTGGCTCTTGGGCGATTGACCAGATCAAAAGCACAGCTCCTAACAAGGATGATATCGGTTTTATGCCTTTCCCGACGAATGCCTCCAAGGTACTTGTACCGCTAGCGGGTGATTTTAATCTCGGTATTAACGTAAACAGTGAAAATAAAGCGGCGGCCCGTGCCTGGGTGGACTGGTTTACCGAAAAGTCCAACTATGCTGTAGAGCAGGCAGGCAGTATTAGTCCGCTGAAGGGTGCCCCAATGCCTAGCATTTTGAAGCAGTACGAGGATCAGGGAGTCGTTTTTGAAACGCTCACTCCGTCCCTGAAAGGACAGGAAGGAATTGTTGATAAAATAGATAAAATGGGCGAAATTGGTTTGTGGCAGCCTGATTTCAAGAAACGCATTATTGAGGCAGCGGTTGGTAACCGCCCGGAATCGTATGATGCCATTATGAAGGATCTGAACGATGCATGGGTGAAGGCGCGTGCTGAAGTGGCTGCAAAGGAAGCAAAATAGCCATCTGAACTGACGAGAAAAGAAAGGATCGACGTAGCAGTCGATGGACGGATAGCCAGGAGGTGCAGCATGTTAAAATTTTCGAATCTCAGCTACTCCAAACAAAGATTGGCGATTATTGTTGCCTTTTCATTTATTCCGCTAGCGCTGCTGATCACTTTTGCGTACTTGCCGGTGATCAATATGTTTAAGTACAGCTTTTCGGACTGGAACGGCTATAGTAAGCGTCTGGAATATGTGGGTTTTGAAAACTATATCAAAATTTTTACCGACCCCGAGTATTTCTCGGTGTTTAAGGTCAGTCTGTATTACTTTGTAGCCACGTTTGTACAGATGGGTCTGGCCCTTTATTTTGCAACCATTCTCAGCTTTCAGACCTGGTTTAAAAATTTCTTTAAAGGCGTTTTGTTTTTTCCTTCCCTGATGAATGGGGTGGCCATTGGTTTTATTTTTCTTTTCTTTTTTAAGCCAGACGGCACGCTCGATACACTGCTTCAGGCGATGGGGCTGGGTTCGTATGTCAAGCTGTGGCTGGGCAACCCGGAGATTATCAATATTTCGCTGGCTGGCACGTCGATCTGGAGATACATGGGCTTTAACTTTATTGTGTTTCTGGGTGCGATTTCTTCCATATCCAGTGATCTGTATGAAGCAGCCGACATCGATGGAGCCAACCGCTGGCATCAGTTCCGTTCAATTATTTTGCCGAGCATCAAGCGGATTTTGCAGTTGAACCTCATTTTGGCAATTAGCGGTGCGGTCAGTGCATTCGATATTCCGTATATTATGACCGGTGGCTCCAACGGTAGCGAAACATTCGTCATTCAAACTCTTGATGTGGCATTCAAATACAGCAAGGTCGGTTTGGCCTCGGCGATGGCGGTTGTTCTGCTGCTGATTGTAATCGCTGTTACGCTGCTTCAACGGTTGCTAATTCGGGGAGAGGAGGACTAATCATGTATAAGCTGAAAAGAATACTGGCTAGCAGCATCAAGTATGCCGCGCTACTACTAGGTGCGTTCATTGCACTGCTGCCGATTGTCGTAATCTTGTTTGCATCTTTGAAGACGAAGACTGAATATGCGGCAACCAGTCCTCTGACTCCCCCCGTGAACTGGCTGAATTGGGCTAACTATACCAAAGCCTTTATTAACGGAAATATGCTGACCGGATTTGTGAACACAGCTTTTATCCTGTTGATTTCGATCATCGGAGCCACGTTAACGGGTTCCATGATCGCGTATATTTTGAACCGTTTTAAATTTAAGGGCAAAAGTCTTATGCTCGGAGCGTTCCTGCTCGCGACCCTCATTCCGGGGGTAACGACACAGGTATCGACATTTCAAATTATCAACAAGCTGGAGCTGTTTAACACGCCTTGGGCGGCGATCTTGCTGTATTTGGGAACGGATATTATTGCGGTGTATATTTTTCTGCAATTTCTGGATTCCATTGCGGTGGCGCTGGATGAATCGGCCATGCTGGATGGGGCCTCCTATCTGACGATCTACTGGCGCATTATCTTGCCCCTGCTGAAGCCTGCCATTGTGACGGTGATCATTATCAAGGGCGTTAATATTTACAACGACTTTTATACCCCGTTCCTGTATATGCCCAAAACAAGCCTTCAGGTCATATCGACGGCGCTGTTCAAGTTTAAAGGGCCATATGGCTCGCAATGGGAAGTCATTAGCGCGGGAATTATCATTGCCATTATTCCGACGCTGATTGCGTTTTTATCATTACAAAAATATATCTATAACGGATTCGCGCAGGGTTCAGTGAAATAGAATAATGGCGAAATAGAAAAATGATGAGATCAAGTATCTCGGTGAGAGGAGAATATACGTATGAGTAAATTGAATGTGGATTTGGATGTAAATAGCGTACGAATTGTGGGAGAAAGTCTGTCGAAAATGCCGTGGCAGGATAAGCCGGAAGGTAGCGAGGCTCCGGTGTGGAGGCATACTGAAAACCCAGTCATTGGACGCAATCCGGTGCCAGGTATTGCCCGTATTTTCAACAGTGCAGTAGCTCCGTATGAGGGACGGTTTGTAGGGGTATTCCGGGCTGAAACGATTAATGGACGTCCGCATTTGCATCTAGGCTGGAGTGACGACGGGTTGGCTTGGGACATTGAGACAGAACGTCTGCATTTGGTCGATGAGGAAGGAAGCGATTACCAGCCTAATTATGCTTACGATCCGCGTCTGGTCCGCGTGGAGGATACGTATTATATCATCTGGTGTACAGATTTTTACGGTGCGGCGTTGGGAATAGCCCGAACAAAGGATTTTAAAAGCTTTGTACGATTGGAAAATCCTTTCCTGCCGTTTAATCGCAATGGTGTGCTGTTGCCCCGCAAGCTAAACGGAAACTTTATGTTGCTATCCCGTCCGAGCGACAGCGGACATACACCGTTTGGCGACATTTTTCTAAGTGAAAGTCCTGACTTGGTCTATTGGGGCAAGCACCGTCATGTCATGAGCAAGGGCGGACAGGGCTGGTGGCAATCGGTAAAGATTGGCGGCGGACCGGCCCCGATTGAGACGACCGAGGGGTGGTTGATGTTCTACCACGGGGTGACGGGCACGTGCAATGGGCTGGTATACAGTATGGGCGTAGCCGTTCTTGACCTGGATGATCCGTCTAAAGTTAAATATCGTTCCTCTAATTTCGTGCTGACCCCAGAGGAATGGTACGAAGAACGGGGCTTTGTGCCGAATGTGGTGTTCCCGTGTGCTACGCTGCATGATGCGGACACCGGGCGGATTGCGATTTATTACGGAGCCGCTGATACGTATGTAGGTATTGCATACACGACAGTGTCCGACATTATGAAGTATGTGATCGCAACGGATGAAGTGGTCGCAGACGACCGTGAGTCGGGCCGGATGTAGGAGGAACTTGAATGCCAGAGGATATGTCTTTACAGCAATTGCAGTCGTATATGGGGAGTAACCCGAAGCCGCCAGACTTTGACGCATACTGGGAACGGGCATTACAGGAGCTGGCTCGGCAGCCGCTTGATTATACACTAGAGCCTGCTGATTTTGTCTCTCCGATGGTGGAGTGTTACCATCTATATTTTACTGGAGTGGGCGGAGCAAAGGTTCATGGGAAGCTGGCTCGTCCCAAGCACCTTACGGAACAAGGGCCAGCGTTGGCCATGTTTCATGGATATTCCTGCGACAGTGGCGACTGGTTCGACAAGGTGAGCTATGCGGCACACGGATTCACCGTACTGGCCATGGATTGCCGGGGGCAAGGAGGCCTGTCTGAGGACAATTTGCAGGTTCAAGGAACGACGGTTCGCGGCCATATCATCCGTGGAATTGACGACCCGGACCCGGATCGGTTGTATTACCGCAATGTATTTTTGGATACCGTGCAGACGGTGCGTATTCTAATGTCTATGGAGCAGGTCGACCCTGAACGGATTGGCGCATTTGGCTGCTCCCAGGGAGGGGCCTTAACGGTTGCCTGCGCTGCATTGGAGCCACGTGTCCGTATGGCAGTTCCGGTATATCCATTTCTGTCGGACTATAAAAGAGCTTGGGCGCTGGATGCCACTACATCTGCATATGAAGAACTGGTTTATTATTTTCGTTGGTTTGATCCGAATCATATGCGCGAGGAGGAGCTCTTTCACCGACTAGGCTACATCGATATTCAACATTTGGCAGATCGTATTCGTGGTCGTGTGTTGTTTGTGACAGGGCTGTCAGACACCATCTGTCCACCCTCCACGCAGTTTGCGGTGTACAATAAAATCGTATCAGACAAGGAAATACTCCTGTATCATGAATACGGTCATGAGTATCTACCCTATCTGTCGGATCGTGCCATGAGCGAATTTTTGCGGCTGTAGGGGGTTGAACTTAGCCACAGGCTCCTTTATAGTAATAGCTATAACCTTCGTGAATGCGTAATAAATGAATGCCCCATTTGTATAACCTCAATAATATGGTTTGAGGGTCTCTACCAGGAACCGATAAATCCTGATTACAAAAAGTGTACGTCTTGTACATTTCTTGTGGTCAGGATTTTTTTGCGTAATACGAGGGATTTACATGACAGCAAAGGAGCTAATGTAATGAACTTCAAAGTAGTTATTTTAACGATTGCGACCTTTACGGTGGGTTTGGTGGAGCTGATTATCGGTGGCGTGCTACCCCAAATTGCACAGGATTTGAATGTCTCCGTAAGCACGGCAGGACAGCTTATCATGATCTATGCGCTTGTGTATGCTATTGCTGGGCCAACTTTGTTGGCGTTGACCGCCAAAATTGAACGAAAACGACTGTACCTGTGGTCGATGTTTATCTTTATTCTGGGAAGTCTGCTGGCCTTCTGGAGTCCGAATTATGCTGTCTTGTTTTTATCTCGTATCATTACCGCTGCAAGCGGGTCGCTGATCGTGACATTGTCATTGACCATTGCAGTCAAAGTGGTGTCCAAGGCTTATCAGGCCCGTGTCCTTGGTGTCATCTCCATGGGGGTTAGCTCCTCCATCGTTCTAGGTATTCCAGCCGGGGTGCTGATTGGAAATGCGTTTGGCTGGCGGGTGCTTTTCCTGATCATTGCCTTGTTGACGGTCGTTGCTATGATCGTTATCAACTTGTTTATGGAGCGGATTCCGACGGAACATGTTGTGCCTATGCGCGATCAGCTGAAATCCTTAAAAAATGTTAAAGTCATCAGTGCTCATCTGGTGACCACGCTGACACTGGCGGGCCATTACACGTTATATGCGTATTTCACTCCATTTTTAGAAAATATGATGGGCTTAAACGCTTCGTGGATTAGTGTGGCCTATTTTGTCTTTGGGCTAGCGGCAGTGAGCGGCGGATTTATTGGCGGCTCTTTGGCAGATCGGTTCGGCACAGCGAAAAGTATTCTAGTCGTCGTAGGCGTGTTTATCGCCGTGATGTTCTTGCTGCCATTCTCAATCCACTCGATTTATGTATTTGCGCCACTACTGATCATCTGGGGCATACTGAGTTGGGCCTTGTCGCCCCCGATGCAAAGTTATCTTATTGAAAATGCACCCGAATCGGGTAGTATTCAGCAAAGCTTTAATTTCTCCGCACTCCAGGTCGGGATTGCTTTAGGTTCTGCCTTGGGAGGAGTAGTGATTGAAAATAGTGAATCTGTTGCCACGAACGCTTGGGTGGGTGGGGCATTTGTGATTGTTGCTTTTGTCTGCGGCGTATTTTCGATTACCAGAGCGGGGACATCGCAGGCTGTCAGAGGGCACCACTCTGTTTCATAATTTGCTGGACCCTCGCCCTCTTTTATAATGCGAGCAAACATGTTATACTACACACAATTATGAAGAAGGAGGTGAGGTAGGTGAATCACGAGATGCTGAACAACCGTATTAGCCAGCTACCGATTGCTATGGCTGGCATTGTTCATGCTTTTCCATCCAACGGGAGAAGTCTGTCCAATTTTAATCATACGGTTGTAAACATCGCGAGAAGACGCCTACCTTAACTCGAACGGATTTCTGTATCTTCCGAAGAGTCGCGGGGTTGCTCCTGCGGCTCTTTTTGTGTTACACGGGTAAGGGTCTTCCTAAATAAAGGAGAGCCTGAACATGTATATAGTAAACGGTCAACAATTGAAAAAATACCACGCTGCCAATCTGATTTTGGATGGTGCATCGTTTGATATCCATACGGGAGAAAAGGTGGGGCTCATCGGCCGCAACGGAAGCGGTAAAACCACCCTATTACGCCTAATCGCACGTTTGTCCCGCCCGGATGAAGGGCAGCTCGTCATCGCCAAGGATACGAAAATTGGCTATTTGCCGCAAATTCCGGCGGAGTTTGAGAGCTTCACTGTGTACGAAACACTGGCTTACGCCTATCGTGAGCTGAAGGATTGCCGCAATCAGATGAGCACACTGGAACAGGAAATGTCAGATCCGATTGTGGCAGCAGACGTGGGCCTTCTGGAGAAGCTGCTGCAATCATATGCTGCCTTGCAGGAACGGTTTGAGCGCAACGGCGGCTATGAAATGGATGCGAATATTGATCAGGTGGCGGATGGTCTGCGTATTCCCAAAGGAATGTATACGCGCAGCTTCGGCTCGCTGTCGGGTGGAGAGAAAACAAAAATAGCGCTGGCATCACAGCTCATCGGACGACCGGATTTGCTGCTGCTGGATGAGCCGACCAACCATCTGGATTTGAAGGGGCTGGAATGGCTGGAGCAATTTTTGCAGGGCTACACAGGTGCGTGTGTGGTTGTATCTCATGATCGTTATTTTCTGGATCGGGTCGCCGTTAAAATGATTGAGCTTGAGGATGGCGAGGCGTTTACGTATTATACGAACTATAGCGGCTATGTTAAGGAAAAGGAAGAACGATTGCTACTGCAGTTTGAAGATTATAAGGAACAGCAAAAGCGGATTAAAAAGATGAAAGAGGCCATTCGGCGTTTTGAAGAGTGGGGGCGCAATGGCGACAACGAAAAGTTTTTCAAAAAAGCAGCCTCTATTCGTAAGGCGTTGGAGCGTATGGAGCTAGTGAAGCGGCCTGTATTGGACCCGCAGGGGGCGGAATTTCACTTAAAGTTGGAGGATCGTTCCGGTCGCCGGGTGCTTCAGTTTGAAGAAATTGTTAAAGCCTATGGAGAGCATCAGATATTAAACGGGGCAACGGGCAGTCTGGAGTTCGGTGAAAAGGTGGCCTTACTAGGTGATAACGGTTCAGGCAAAACGACGCTGCTCAAGCTGCTGCTTGGTCAGGAAAGCGCGGATGCAGGCACGGTCCAGTGGGGTGCGCGCGTAGAGTACGGATATTTGGCGCAGCAAGAGAGAGAACGGAATAGCCGGGCGACTGTGCTTGCTTACTTCAAGGAGGAAGCAGGGGTGGAAGAAGGCGAGGCACGCGGGTTGCTAGCGAAGTATTTGTTTTACGGTGCCGATGTGTTTAAGCCCGTGAGCATGCTGTCCGGTGGCGAATGGTCCCGCTTGCGGCTGGCGTTGCTGGTCATGAAAAAGCCAAATTTGTTGGTGCTGGATGAGCCGACGAACCATCTGGACATTGACTCACGCGAGGCGCTGGAGGAAGCGTTAGACACCTACACGGGAACGGTGCTGGCGATTTCACATGACCGCTATTTTGTGAATAAGCTGGCAGGACGCGTGTGGGAGCTGGAGGCTGGAAAGCTGACCTTTTATCTGGGCAGCTTTGATGAGTACCGAGCGAAGAAGCGGGAGCTGGAAAATGCTCGTCTACAGAGCGAGGGGGACACCGGGACACGCTCAACATCTGCAAGCAGTGCTGCATCCGGTGGCGGCTCAGGCTCGGGCTCAGCTGCACATTCCAGTGCAGCGAGCAATGGCACGGGGCCGGCTGCGCATACGGGAGCGACTGCGGGAGCCGATGCGAGCCGTACACGCTCAGATCGCTTGGGCTCGCCTGCTGCCGGGTCTGGGTCACGCGGAGCGAAGGCTGCGGAGCCATCACGTACGCCCGCTGCATCCAGCGAGCGGTTGGAGCGGGCCATCGCCGCCAAAGAAGCAGAATTGGCGACAGCGGATGCAGAGCTGGAGCTGCTTGGCACAAGCGACGACACGATGCACATGGCGGAGCTATGGGACGCGCGTGAGCAACTGCAAGCTGAGCTGGACGCGTTGCTCGGCGAGTGGGTTGAACTGGAGTAGGTGACAGGCGGGGAGTCACTGGTTAAATAACAGTTTTTATATAGAGGGCAGCCCTGAAGTAGAACGTTTACTAAAGGGCTGTCCTTTTTTGAAATGTAAAAACAAACATATCATTACAAAAGTTAATAACCGTTAATTAAGATAATGGGTATTGATGTATTATTGCTATTATATTTTACATATAAAGCTAGCCGTTTACATTTCGCAACATGTGATATTTTTTAATTGAACCAATTATAACATCCAATGTTACATGAAGCTTATGTTATCCATCATGATCTTACATATCAAATACACGCGTTGGAGCTATGTTGTGATTTGTATGGATGGAGGGAATGGTATGTCGGACTCCTTACTGGAGGTCAGTCAGGTAACGAAAAAAATGGGGAAAAGGTATTGGTTGGACCATGTTTCCTTTACGCTTCAGAAAGGGAAGATATATGGATTTATCGGACCTAATGGAGCGGGTAAAACGACAATGATGCGAATCATGACCGGATTAATGCAGCCAACCAGCGGCTCTGTTAAGATAGCCGGCTATGATGTACAGACGGATCGGGAAAAGGCGTTGTCCAAGGTGGGGGCTATTATTGAATCTCCGGTATTTTATGACTATATGACAGGTAGAGAGGTTTTACGCAATTTATCACGGTTACACTCTGAAATTGCACCCTCAGATCGAGAGACCCATATTGAACAGTTGCTGACAAAGGTGAGGCTGGAAGCACAGGGAGATGACAAATTGAAAGCGTATTCAACGGGAATGAAACAAAGGCTAGGTATTGCACAGTCCATGCTGGGTGCTTCTGAGCTTTTATTGCTGGATGAACCGTCTAATGGGCTTGATCCTATCGGGAAGCGTGAGCTGAGAGATATTGTGCTACAGCTCCATGCTTCAGCGAATTATACCTTTTTTATCTCCAGTCCTCTGTTGGATGAAATACAACAGATATGTGATGAGCTCATTGTTATCAAAGGAGGCAGGCTAGCCTGGAAAGGACCTGCTGAGCAGCTAGTCGAGGACAGTCAGCGGCTAGAGAATGCTTTTATGGGATTGATGGGACTATGAAATCATTAATATACAGCGAGTTCGAGCGATTGTGGAGACGAAAGTGGTTCTGGCTCATGGTATTATGTACACCGATTCTAGCCTGTTCGACAGGAGTATATTTTTTGCGCACGATGAAGGTTCCTGTAGAGTTATTATCCTTAAACTTTGTCGTTTCGGGTCTGCGTGAGAATTTGTTTTTAGTATGCAACATAGCTGTGGCTACTTTAGCGGCTGCTGTATATACAGAGGAATTTCGAAGCGGGCAACTGCGGTTGTTATTTATACGCCGATTTACCCGCGGTCAGATTTTCTGGAGTAAGCTGTTGGTTTTGAATACATCTATCTTATTTCTTCTCATTGCATTTGCAGTATCCTCGCAGGTGATCGTTGAAGTATGGACTCTTTCATATCATATAAGTGATGCGGGACTGTCCGGATCTCAAGGACTACAGATGCTTAAATACTATGGTTGGGCGCTTGCCTCATTATTGGCAATAAGCTCCTTTTACTGCTTTATCGCTATGTATAGCAAAAGTGTGACGTATGCCATCGGTGTTTGTATGGTATACAATCTGGGCTCACTGTTGTTTGATTCATTGTATTTAAAATTGGCCGCTTTGGTTTCTCATATCCCCTACTTATACAATGTGATTGCATTTATGGTTGTTCCATATATGCAGCATACAGGACTAGATAGGTCCTTAATGGGGAATTTGTCTGTGAATGGAGCGATTATCACCGTGGTTAGTCTATATCTTATCTTTTTTACTTGGGGCGCATACCGCCGTTTTGTGACTGATGATTATCTGTATTAGGGGCATCCGTAGCCTGAACATCATAAAAGTAAAAGAAAGATCCAATCGACTGCTTGAGGTCAGTTGGATCTTTTATCGTTTCTTTTCCATAAGGGACGGGTATTAATTGTCTAGTCCCGCATAGATTGACATAGGGGAAAAGGAGGTATGAGCATGTGGAGTTGGGTCAAAAAGCTGTCTACACTGGCGGCGATCCTTTTGTTGGCTGTTTTTGTAAGCGCATGCAACAAAGGCGATGCTTCAGGTAAGGTGAAAATTGAATTTTTTCAAAACAAGCCGGAGGCCAAGGGTTCATTCGATAAGCTAATCTCTCAATTCAATCAGGAACATCCCGGTATTGAAGTGACACAGGTCAACCCGCCGGAGGCAGAGACCGTGTTATTGACCCGGGTTGTCAAAAACGATGTACCTGACATTGTGGGGCTTGGAGCCACAGATACCTACTCCATTTTGGCACAAAGCGGTATTTTTACGGATCTGGCGAATACAGAATTGCCACGTACAATTGACCCGATTTACCTCAAAATGCTTAAGGATGTAACCGGGGTCGATCCCGTATATGGAATTCCTTATGCTGCGAATGCGAATGGTGTGATGTATAACAAAACGCTTTTTAAGGAAATGGGATTACAGGTGCCCAAAACGTGGGATGAGCTGATTGCAACGGCGCAAAAGATTAAGGCTGCTGGGAAAATCCCGTTCTATTTTACATATAAAGATGATTGGCAAACAAACCTCCCCTTTAATGCGCTGGGCCCGAATCTGGTGGGCATTGATTTTTTCCTGCAACGGCGTGAAAATCAGGTCACCTTTCAGGACAAGTACCGCGAGGTTGCTGAAAAGCAGCTGGAGCTGTTGAAATACGGGCATGGTGATAATTTTGGCAAAAACTATGCCGACGGTAATCGTGCCTTCGCTAACGGGCAGGGATTGATGTACATTCAGGGCTCGTGGGCCATATCTGAAATTCGCAAAGCCAACCCGCAAGTGGAGCTTGGTTTTTTCCCATTACCAACAGGGAATGACGAAAAGGCGGTCAAACTGGTGTCCGGTATAGATACACTATTAGCCGTATCGGAGAGCACTCCGCATAAAAAGGAAGCCGAGGAGTTCATTGCCTTCTTGTTGAAGCCGGAGAACAGCAAGCAATACATTACAGAGCAAACGCTGTTTTCAGCGGTGAAGGGAGTTACGCAGGATGATCCGAGTGTGGCGGAGCTGTTGCCTTATTTTAAATCGGGCCGCGTCATTGATTTTGCCGATCACTATATTCCCAAAGCGGTCCAATTGAATTCTATTGTGCAGGCCTTCCTGCAAAACGGAGACATCGACGCTTATCTGGACAAGCTAGACAGTGAGTGGAATAAGGTAGCTAACCGCCGATAGGAGAGGAGGAGGAGACATGAATAAGCGACTAACGACTTTTTACTGGATGACGGTGCCGGCGGTGCTTTTGTTTTTTGTATTTTTGACCTTGCCTGCCTTGCAGGGCTTTTATTATTCGCTTACGAACTGGAACGGCTTTGGTCATCAGTATCACTTTGTCGGGTTTAAGAACTATATTAATTTGTTTCAGGATGACAATGTGGGGAACGCATACTGGTTTACTTTCAAATTTGCGATTGTGGTTACCATTGCAACTAATATCCTTAGTTTGCTGATTGCGCTAGGGCTGAATGCTAAAATACGGTTTCGTAACTTTTTCCGCGGTATTTATTTTCTGCCTAATATTTTGAGCGTGCTAATCGTGGGTTACATATTCAATTACTTGTTCTCGAACGTGTTTACGATTTGGGGGCAAAATTTAGGGATTACCTCATTGTCGACGAACATTTTGGGCAGCGAGCAACTGGCTTGGGTGGGGGTTGTCATCGTAGCTGTATGGCAGGGGATTGCCTTTAATACGATTCTCTATCTGGCCGGGCTGCAAACCATTCCGACAAGTCTGTATGAGGCGTCCAACCTGGACGGTGCGGGTAAATGGCGCGAATTCTGGAGCATTACCTTTCCGTTAATTGCTCCATTTTTTACGATCAATATGGTATTGGCGATGAAAAACTCCCTGATGGTGTTCGATCAGATCGTGGCTTTGACGAATGGCGGGCCGGGACGGGCCACCCAGTCGATTTCCCACCTGATATACACCGGGGGATTTAGAGGTGGAGAATTTGCTTATCAGTCGGCTAACTCTGTTATTTACTTTATTGTGATCGCGATCATTTCCATCTTACAGCTGCGATTCCTCCAGAGAAGGGAGATGGATAACTGATGAAGACAAGCAGACGTACCAACTGGCCTGTGCTGCTTCTGGTAGCGTTGGGAACAATATTTATTCTGTTTCCTCTCTATATGACGGTGACGATAGCACTTAAAAATCCCGAGCAGATGGCGCAGTCCGCCTTTGCCTTTCCGACCGAGCTGCATTGGGAGAATTTTAGTCGTGCAGTTGAAATGACCCATTTCTTCAGCGCTTTTCAGAACAGTGTGATGGTCACGACATCGACGGTCATACTCACTTTGCTAACCAATTCAATGGTCGCTTATGCGATTGCCCGTAATATGCAGCGACGCTTTTTTAAGGGATTATATTTTTACTTTGTGAGCGCCATGTTTATACCGTTCCCGATCATCATGCTGCCGATTGTAAAACTGGCCTCGGGCCTTCATATGACTAATCTGTTGGGTCTCATTATGCTGCATACGGTGTATGGTTTGGCGTTTAATGTCTTCGTGTATGTCGGTTATATTCGCTCCATTCCGGTGGCATTGGAAGAGGCAGCCACGGTAGATGGTGCGACGACATGGGGGACTTTTTGGCGCATTATATTCCCGCTGATGGCGCCGATTAGTGCTACGGTGGGGATTCTCACTTGTCTGTCCACATATAACGACTTCCTGCTGCCGCTCATTATTATCAGTGATGCGGAGCAGTATACACTACCGCTCGTCCAGTATGTATTTCAGGGGCAGTTCAATACCGACTTTAATTTGGCCTTTGCTTCGTACCTGATGGCCTTGCTGCCGATGATTATTGTCTATCTGATTGCACAAAAATGGATTATCAATGGCGTTACGCAAGGTTCTGTGAAGTAGGGCGGGAGTCAATCGTTTCAGGCAGACTGTGCCTTCCTAGGAAATTAAAAAGGGGTTCCCTATACCACGGTTCACACAGGTATAGAGGACCCTCTTTTTATAGCATTGCTATTTAGATGCTTCGCTGTTGCTTGTCAGAGGCTGCAAGGGTACGGTTGTCTCTGCTTCCGGGTCGTCCGTTGTATAGTAGAACATATAGATAGAAGCTTCCTTCCCTTTGAAGTTCTTGTAGACATCCACTGCCTTGTTATTGCCGTCTCCGGCGAAATTGGCTGTGATCGGCTTGCCGATAATCCGTTCTTTACCCAGGCCAATATGCGTCTGGTTAATCCCTCCAAAGTGAGCGTCCTCGCTTTCGGTTTCTACGAATAAGTCCGATCCCTGTTTGTAGTAGGTCCACTTCACAGGATAGCCACCGATTTGCGTCGTTAGCGTCTGCTTTTGGTCAGAAATATCAGTTAAACGCTGTGGCGTTTTGTCATCCGAATGGGTCGTAACCTTGTATTTGCCTGTAAAAGTAACAGGAGTGTCCTTGATAATCACAAGATTGGACGGTCGTTCAAAACGGATCGTGTTCAGATCGTGTTCCTGATCAGGTGAAGACCAACGACTACCCTCTAGCGTTGTGCCGTTCACAGAAAGAAAGTATTTTTGATAAGGTAACATGGCGAATTTCTTTTCGCTTCTGATCGTGACACGGATTTGTGTAGGTGTGACAATCATTTGTTCTAGCGTAAAATTCGGATTGCCGTTCTCCAACGGGGTATTCAGCACGCTTTTAATCGTCCCGCTTTCCATTTTCTTTTTGCTTAGCTGCAGATCAAAGTTTATGGGTTCATTTATACTTTTCTCAGTTTGCGCATATTGCAGTTTGAAAGTAGTCTGTCCTTCCGGTATATCTGCTTTAGTAAAATACTGCTGGGCTGTGTATTCCCCATTCTCTCCGGGTGTACCAAAAGCTCCTCCAGGTTGAGGTCTCACAGGTTCTCCACCTTTGTAGGCAATGATTTGTGGATTGTCCCATTCCTTCGGCTTGGACGAATCGAAGGTAATGGCCGAGGACAACATTAGTTTATCCTTCCCTTGTTCGAATACCTGTACCTTCAAATCTTGTAAGCCGTTACGATCCAGCTTGAACGTCTGCATCTGAGGCGATTTGATATCGAGTGGCAAATCCAGTTCCTGAACGCTGGTGAGCTCAATATGATCTAGGGTCAGTCGCACGTCCTCTGTTTCTTGCTGCGGTGTCCAATCGCTTTCAAAGTAGCCGTTATAACGTTGGTTTTTCTCGTCCCATTGTTGAAAGTTATACTCGCCTGCACTGCTTTTCCCCGCAGCACTTTTAAGCGATACGCCTTTGACATTCCAAAATTCGTTCTCTGAGCGTTTTCCGACCTCCAAGCTGTACAGAATCACGGTCCGGTTCTCATCGACAATAGCGGTATGCAGCGTCAGCTTCACTCCGTCTCTGGTTACGGATTGCTCCAGCGGCTGTCCAAGGTCTTGATTTAGTGCCGTCTGAATGCCGCTTCTTCCGTGCAGCAGATCGCCCCAATTATAATGGATGGCGGCATAGACGGGAACGGCAACGAGAAGTGCACTCAGAGAGGCGGCGATAGCTATTTTACGCCAATTTCTGTGTCGGTGCGGAGTGAATGAATCAGAAGTGTCGGTTAGCTCAGGGGCAGTATGCCCTGTCTGTTCCATCCGGTTCCACATCTCATCGAAGTCAGGATAGGCCATTTCCGAATCATCATTTAACTTGCGCTTCAATGCCTTTTCTATGTTGTTCATAGTTCTCTCCTTCCATCTCGGGAATTTGTACCCCTGCATCCCGCAGTATTTGCTCCAATAACTTTAGTCCTTTGTGAGTCCTCGATTTGACGGTTCCCAGCGGAATTTCCAGCAGTTTTGATATTTCCGCCAGCGTGAAATCATGCATATAGCGGAGTGTCAGCACAGCGCGGATTTTGGCTGGAAGTCGATTCATATAAACGGCCCATTCCTCTGCTGATTCGCGTTCTTCCACCAGCCTGTCTACAGGCTTACCTTCCGCCCCGCTAAATAGATAGGGATTAGCCGATACCTTCAAATGCAGGCTTTTCTGGCGTTTAAGGTAATTCAGACAATGATTGACCGTAATTTTCATAATCCAGGCTTTTAGTTGTTCGATCTGTTGACGATTGCTGCGAAACAGGATGATAAACACTTCCTGTGTTAAATCCTCTGCATCCGATGCATTATGTACCATGTAGTAGCAGGTTCGGTATACATCTCGTTGATACAAATCAAACAACTCTCGATTACTCTCCAATGATGTGCTCTCCTTTCTCGTGCAGTTTATCTATATAACAACTGAGGTCCTCAAAAGGTTCATTTGGTTGCGAAAAGTAAACCGTCTGCTTCAAATGTACCACACGAAAAAAAGAAGCCTGTAAATCTCAAAACTGCAGATTTACAGGCTTCTCATATGTTCCTAAGCTAGACTCTATGGGATGACACTTCTTCACGCGAAAACCGTCAATGGATAGCTTGCGGACCTACTCCGCTTAGTCAACCAGCCGTACTAGCGTTCTTCCTTGCGAGCGGGCTGCAAGGATGTCTTCGAGCGCGCTTGGCAGGTCAGCCAATCCGACTTCGCGCTCAACGAGCTGCTCCAGCCGCTCCGGCTTCCATTCGCTGCCGATTCGCTTCCAGATCGCTACGCGGGTGTCGTATGGGCAGAAGACAGAGTCTATGCCCAGCAGACTTACGCCGCGCAAAATAAACGGCAGCACTGTCGTAGGCAGCTTGGTGCCTGCCGTCAGGCCGCTCACGGCTACAGAGCCGTTGTAGGCGATTTGGCTGAGCAGCGAAGCGAGCGGCTTTCCGCCTACAGGATCAACAGCCGCTTGAAAAAGCTGCTTGCCCAGCGGGCGGATGCTCTCCGCACCGTCGTAGACCTCCTCACGGGAAATGATCTCGGCTGCTCCGAGCGCCTTGAGGTAATCGTGAGCATCAGCCTTGCCACTGCTGGCTACGACATGGTAGCCTCTCTTGTTCAGCAGGGCAATAGCTGCCCCGCCTACGCCGCCCGTCGCTCCAGTGACGAGTACCTTGCCCTGCTCTGGAGTAACACCATTTTGCTCCAGCCGATATAACGACAGGGCTGCGGTGAATCCGGCTGTTCCGAATATCATCGCCTCTCTCGGCGTGAGTCCGTCTGGAAGTGGAACCACCCAGTCCGCAGGCACGCGTGCATATTGGCTGAATCCCCCGAATTGAGACACACCCAGCCCGTATCCGGTAACGAGCACCGCTTGTCCTTCGCTAAAGCGGCTGTCCTCCGAAGAGACGACGGTTCCCGAGCAATCTATGCCTGGTACGAACGGATAGGCTTTGACAATATTGCCATCCTTGCGGGCAGCAAGCCCATCTTTATAATTGATGCTGGAATAAGCGACACGAATCAATACTTCTCCAGCAGGTAAACTGCTAGCTTCCAGAGAACGTACCTCTGCTTGAACTTCATTATCCTGCGTCTGATCGACGACAAGAGCTTGAAATGATTGAGTCATCTGTAAAAGCCTCCTTTATTACCTTTTAACCCTATGAATGTCCTATATATTCCATCTTTAATTCACAAATTATGCTTAGGAAGCATACAACAATCTTCACAACCTGTCAGCGGCAATGCTCACAGGCTCGTATTCTATTATACTCTTTAGCTCCATAATTACGTCGAAAAGACCAGATTCCTGGTATATTCTTTCAATATTCTGTTTCAATAAAGTTCGATAATCAATTATAAAGAGAGTGATAAATGAATTCTTACGCATTTTGCAAATCATTTTACGCAAACGGGATGTATTTTCAGAATGACTGTGCTAACATACCTTTTGATCGTTAAATAAATCTATGAAGAAAGGTGAATGAATGACAACCAGAGCACTAAAAAATGGTTCGGTATTGTCCGAAGCCAAGGAACTGAATTTGTTCCGTTTGACATGGCCTATTTTCCTTGAATTATTCCTGTTTATGTTAATGGGAAGCGTCGATACATTCATGCTCAGCTCTGTATCTGATAATGCAGTGTCGGGTGTGGGCGCGTCCAATCAAATTATTTCAATCGCTATCCTTGTACTGGAGGTTATCGGCAACGGCGCTGCTATCGTCGTAGCTCAATATATCGGTTCTAAGAAACTAGTCGAAGCGGCCCAGGTTACAGGTACGGCCATTACGTTGAATTTGATGGTAGGTCTTTTGCTAAGCGTAATTTTTCTTGTGTTTGGTACGCATATGTTGCAATGGCTGAATGTCCAGGGGGACATTCTTACGTATGCGGAATCCTATATGAGCATCGTCGGGGGGGCTATTTTCCTTCAGGCATTGATTAACGCGCTGGCGGCGACCATTCGTACGCACGGTTTTACCAAAGAAACGATGTATGTATCGGTTTTTATGAATGTGATCCACGTGGTCGGCAACTATGTTTTGATTTTGGGGCATTGGGGAATGCCAGCACTCGGTGTAGAAGGTGCTGCTATTTCTACAGTAGGTAGCCGCTTTATTTGTCTCTTGATCTTCTTCTGGTTGATGTACCGGGTCACTGAGGTTCGTGTCGAGTGGAAATATTATGTCCAATTGTCCAAAAAGTTTATCTCTAAAATATTGCGTATTGGTGTACCATCCGCGCTGGAGTCCATTATGTATCAGTCGTGTCAGCTCATCTTCACACTGTACGTGACTTATCTTGGCGCAGAAGCAATGGCGACACGTCAATATGCGAATAATATATCAAGCTATATTTACTTGTTCAGTATGGCAGTCGGTATGGGTACGGCTATTGTGGTAGGAAGGCTCGTGGGAGCCAGACAGAAGGATACTGCCTATAAACGTGTACTGACCAGTGTGAAATGGGCGTTGCTCGTGACCGTGATTATTGATGCGGTGGTCATCTTTTTCCGTGTTCCCTTGCTTGGTTTGTTCACGGAAAACCCTGAAATTATTCGTTTGGGAGCACAGGTCATTTTACTTAGCATTCTGCTAGAAACTGGCCGGACAACGAATATCGTCATTATTAACTCGTTGCGTGCTGCTGGAGATGCGAAGTTCCCGGTCTTTATGGGTCTGATCTCCATGGTCTGCATGAGCTTGCCGCTTGGTTATCTGCTTGTATTCAAGCTGGACATGGGGCTTGCCGGCGTGTGGCTGGCGATTGCTGCTGATGAATGGACTCGTGCTGTCATCATGTATGCCCGCTGGAAAAGCCGGTTATGGGAAAAGCATGCGTTGGTCGAGCACGATACACCAGATCAGTCTGTAACGCCCGTTCCGGCACACTGATCCGAGCAGTATTTATGGTTACGCGGAGGCAGTTCAAGAGAACATCTTGAACTGCCTCTTTTTGCTCCTGGAGAACCATACTTCTACACGGTGGCACGATAGGCAACTTTGAAGTTCGACTTATATCATAATGGCATTCATAAATAGAAGTATGGTAAATTTACTAAAAAAAAGATATACTTTTGTTGCACTAACGCAGTACATGAAAGACAAGGAGTGTACCGATGAAGAAGCCGACGATTGAAGATGTTGCCCAGAAGGCAGGAGTGTCTAAAAGCACTGTCTCGCAATTTCTGAACAAACGATATAAATATATGAGCGACCAGACCAGAGACCGGATTGCCGAGGTTATTCAAGAGCTGAACTATCAGCCTAACGGGCTGGCCCGCAGCTTGAAGCAAAACCGGACGTTTATGGTGGGGGTCATTGTAGCCAACATTGACTATACCCTTTCGATCCAGTCTATCCGTGCGATTGAGGAGGAATTGCAGCGTTTTGGCATTCAGGTGATCATTTGCAACGCCGATGAAAATCCGGACAAGGAGGGCCAATATATTGAGATGCTCAAGGCTCGGCAGGTGGACGGCCTGATCATCTTCCCGACAGGCAAGCATGCAGATATTTACAACCAGCTCATTCGTGAAAAGTATCCGTTAGTGTTTTTGGACCGTTTGGTAGACGGGGTGAATACGCGCAGCCTGTTGCTGGATAACGAAATGGCGATTAAGCTGGCGATTCAGGAACTTGTGGCTCACAAACATGAGCGAATTGCGCTGATTACTTTGCCCCTTGGCTTGAATCGGATTACTCCACGGGTGGAGCGGCTCAGCGGATACAAAAAGGCGCTGGAGGAGCATGGCTTGCCATTTCGAGAAGAGTATATGCGCAGTGTGCCGAGAGAAGAAATCCAGCAGACACTGAAGGAGTTGTTCCAGCTGCCAGAGCCGCCGACTGCGCTGTTGGCCGGGAATGATATTGTGCTAGCAGAGGTGCTGAAATATGTGAATGCCCGCCGTATACGCATTCCGGTGGAGTTGTCTATTATCGGCATTGACGATGCGGAGTTTGCCCATATTTACAATCCGCCGATTACGACTATTACGCAACCGATTGCGGATATGGGGAAGCAAGCGGCAAAGACGCTGCTGTCCAGCATTGAGGAGGGCGGCGAATCGGTTCCGATTATCTACCGATTTGTGCCGGATATTAATCGGGGAGAATCCGTTAAAACGTTGTAGACGAGCATCATGTCATATATTTAAAATAGCCCGTATTCCTTTGTACGACCTGAGCTTGCGTATGCTACTCAGGTCACACAAATGCGAATACGGGCTATTGAAGGTTAAGGCCGACTTCTTTCGGCCTTGTTGAGCTTGCGCTAATAGCGGTGAAGGCTATGCGGGGAATGAAACCGGATTAATTCGTGCTGGCACTGAGCAAAAAGGATTCCAGCTCGGCTCGTGTCGGATAGCCGTCCATGTCTCCGGCTGACATGACAGCCAGTGCGCCAAGGGCATTACCGCGTTTGACGGCCTCTGCCAGGGGCAAGCCTTCCAGCAGCGCGCTGATAACACCTGCGGCAAATCCGTCACCCGCGCCTACGGTATCAACGACATGCTCTACGCGGAAGCGTTTGACGTATCCCTCAGCATCTGCGGATTTGTAATATGCACCTTCGGTTCCCAGCTTGATGATGACCAGCGAGGTACCTCGGTCAAGATAGAAGGAAGCGATATCCTCCGGTGAGGTGTAGCCTGTCAATATTTTACCTTCATGAATGCCGGGTAGAAGCCAGTCGCACCCCTCAGATGCTTCGTTAATCGCCTCCACCATCGTTTGCGTGTCAGGCCATAACTTGGGTCTGAGGTTCGGATCAAAGGATACGGTTTTGCCAGCCTTTTTCATAAATTGCCGCGCATGTCGTGCGAAATCACGGCACTCAGGGGAGAGGGCGACAGAAATACCTGTAAAATGCAGATGGCGAGCTCCGGAAAAGTAAGCCTCGTTAAAATCAGCGATGCTTAATGTGGAAGCGGCGGAATGTTTGCGGAAGTATTCCACCTCTGGGTCCCCACTTGTAACTTTGGATTTAATCAGCATGCCGGTAGAGTGGTCTTTGGTAAACATGACGTTCTGGGTGTCGATCCCTTCCTGACGTAGCGCACTGGCAATGAACTTGCCGAACGTATCCTCGCCGATTTTGGTCACGAGTCCCGCCCGTAGACCCAAACGCGCCAAACCGGCTGAAACATTCGTCTCTGCCCCGGCCAACGCTTTGGTGAATGAACGCACCTCATCCAGAGAGCCTGCTTCATTGGCATAAAACATGGCCATCGGTTCTCCGAAGGTAACAGCATCCAATGTTGCGGTCATTTGTATTCCTCCTTATGTTTAGTAAACTTAATCTGTAAGCGCATGCACCAACTGAATAAATTGAAATTATCACATAAATCGGTTTTTCACAATGATGAAGTTGATATATTTGCTAAAAACTTTTTGGGTAATATAGATAAAAAAATCGATTTTGTTTATCAAAAGGTAAAAAGCGTGTAAAACTTCGTGTGTATTAAGGTTTTTTCTAGGAATGGTGAAGTTTTGGGTTGACACCCTCTTAGATAATTATTACAATTCTAGCTAAGAAGTAGAGTTAGAAACCGCTTTTATAACAATTCCGTTGATAAAAAAGTTTATCTAAACAGGAGGAATGTTTTTATGGAAATGCGTTATTCAACTCATCCCGAACATGCCAAGCATTTTACGACTGAAGAGTTGCGTCAGCACTATCTGATCCAGGAACTGTTTGTACCTGAGGAGGTAAAGCTGGTCTATACGCATGAAGATCGTGTCATTATCGGGGGCATTTATCCCGTGAATAAATCTGTTGCACTGGAAGGTAACGATCAAATCAAAGCGGAAACTTTCCTGGAGCGCCGCGAACTGGGTATTTTTAATGTCGGGGGCAGTGGTACGGTCAAGGTAGACGGTGAAACTTACGAGTTGGCCACAAAAGACTGTCTCTACGTAGGTAAAGGTGGCAAGGAGTTGATCTTTGAAAGCGATTCCAGTGAAAAGCCTGCGAAATTTTATATCGTTTCAGCTTTGGCTCATACCACGTATCCGACGACGAAGCAGTCTTTTGCCGATGTACCGTCTGAAAGTCTGGGTTCGCAGGAAACAGCCAACAACCGTACGTTGCGTCGCTTTATCCATGATGAAGGCATTCAAAGTTGCCAATTGGTTATGGGGATGACGACGTTGGAGAACGGCAGTGTGTGGAACTCCATGCCGACACATGTTCATGACCGTCGTATGGAAGTATATTTCTACTTTGAACTGGATGAGAATGCGAGAATGTTCCACCTGATGGGTGAACCGAACGAAACGCGCCATCTGGTGATGAAGAATGATGAAGCCGTTATTTCTCCACCTTGGTCTATTCACTGCGGTGCGGCTACGGGCAGCTATACCTTCATTTGGGGCATGGCCGGTGAAAATAAAACATACAAAGACATGGATCAGGTTGCCATGAGCGAGTTGCGCTAATCCGATCAGTGTATTGGAGCGTAGACCTGCAAGCGGCTGAGGGTACATGGTCATCCCATTCGTGGAAAGGATCAGGAACATGACGAAAAAGAAAGTTTTGGAACATATCACTTCAGTAGGTGTCGTCGCAGTCATTCGGGGAAACACGGCAGAGGAAGCGTATCTCATGTCTAAAGCCTGCATTGAAGGGGGCTTGGATAACATTGAGCTTACGTTTACGACACCGGATGCGGATCAGGTCATTCGAAGATTAAGAGACGAATTTAAAGATCGGGCAGTGATTGGTGCAGGAACGGTACTGGAGTCACTGACGGCAAGAATTGCTATTCTGGCCGGAGCAGAGTTTGTCGTGAGTCCTTCTTTTGAAGAAGAAACAGCGAAGCTGTGCAATTTGTATGCGATTCCTTATATGCCCGGCTGTATGACGCTCAATGAGATCAAGGAAGCCATGAAGTTGGGTAGCGATGTCGTGAAGTTGTTCCCAGGCAGTGCGATGGGGGCGGACTTTGTTAAGGCCGTAAGAGGTCCAATGCCTCATGTACAGATTATGCCAACCGGTGGCGTTGATCTGGACAATATGGAAACCTGGCTGCGTAACGGATGTGTAGCCGTGGGAATTGGGGGTAATTTGACGGCTCCAGCCAAAGAGGGTCGCTACGACTTGATCACAGAAAATGCAGCACGTTATGTAGCTAAATATAAGGAAGTACGCGCAGCGCTGTAGGCTTCAGGAAATATGGGTTTTTATACTAAATTGTGATGGAGGCGTAGGCATGGGTCTGGACAATTTTTCATTGGATTTTTTCAGTCTGAAAGGTAAAACGGCAATTGTAACAGGAGGCAACAGTGGTTTGGGTCAAGGGTATTCCGTAGCTTTGGCCAAAGCGGGTGCAGACCTGTTCATTGTAGCTAACAATGATGATTATGAAGAAACAAGACGTCTGGTCGAACCTACAGGTGTGAAGGTTGTCTTTCATGAGGCAGATCTGACGCAAAAAGAATCCATTAAAAAAATTGTAGAAGAATGCGTCAATGAATTCGGTAAAATTGATATCCTTGTAAACAATGCAGGTACGATTCGTCGCGCTCCTCTGCTGGAGTATAAAGATGAGGATTGGGACGCTGTCATGGAGATCAATCTGAATGCCGTATATCATCTGAGCCAGGAAGTGGCAAAGGTAATGGTAGAGCAAAAAAGCGGGAAGATTATCAATGTCGCTTCTATGCTTGCTTTTCAGGGTGGCAAATTCGTTCCGCCGTATACAGCGAGCAAGCATGCGGTAGCTGGTTTGACCAAGGCATTTGCGAACGAGCTGGCGGTTCATAACGTTCAGATCAATGCGATTGCGCCGGGTTATATTGCAACGGCAAACACGGCTCCAATCCGTGCGGATGAAAGTCGCAATCAAGAAATCTTGTCGCGTATTCCTGCAGGTCGTTGGGGCGATCCGTCTGATTTGATGGGAGTTGTGGTTTTCCTCGCCAGTCAGGGTTCCGACTACATGAACGGTCATATCTTGGCGGTGGACGGCGGCTGGTTGGTACGTTAAGCAGCGCTGGTCGCATCGAGGTTTATGAACTGAAAGCTGCCTCAAAAGGAAACTATCCTTTCAGGCAGCTTTTATTTTTTCAATGAAGCTATATGGTGAACTTGAAGACTTGGGGCGCTGTGTCGATCCGTCCTATGCATATGGCACGAATGCCTTTATAATTTAATGAGATAAAAATTGCTAGGCTCCAGCCGTACACTTGGTTGGAGCCTTTGAGCATAATACAGATGGATTGGAGAATGGAGAGATGAGTTCACAGCAACACCAACGTGCTTTGGTATACAAATCTTTGTGGCATGCCGGTCCTTGGTTGCTTGCCGTAGGGATCATTCTGGTAGGTGCCAATCTGCGCGCCTCGATTACCTCGGTAGGACCTCTTATCGGTTTGATTAAGGATTCTTTGCATATTTCGAATACACTGAGTGGCCTATTAACGACATTGCCGTTGCTGGCTTTTGCCCTGTTGTCGCCTTTTGTAGCCAAACTGTCGCGCCGCTTCGGGTCGTCTCTTATTATTTTTGCAGCCTTGCTGCTGTTGACCGCAGGTATTGTGGTGCGCTCAACGCTGGGGGTGACCGCATTATTTGTCGGGACCGCCATGCTGGGACTGGCTATTGCCGTGTGTAATGTGTTACTGCCCAGTCTGATCAAAGAGGAGTTTCCTCGCAACAGCGGACTAATGACTGGCGTATACTCAGTATCCATGAATGTGGTCGCAGCAACCGCATCTGGCCTGAGTATACCGCTGGCTATAAATGGAGGTATGGGCTGGCGAGGTGCTTTGGGAGTATGGGGGATTGTGGGTGTCGTAGGTATTTTACTCTGGGTGCCCCAGCTCCTTAAGGCACGCAAAACAGCCAATAAAGCGGCAGTGTCTGCCCGAACTGTGAATGTATATACATCGTCTTTGGCTTGGAAGGTGACGCTGTTTATGGGGCTGCAATCTGCTCTGTTCTATGTTCCTGCCGCCTGGTTTCCAGAAATGATGAGCGGACAGGGAATGGATTCAGAGACTGCGGGCTGGATGCTGTCCGTCCTGCAGTTTTCGCAAATGCCATTTACTTTTATTGTGCCTATTTGGGCGGCACGGGTGAAGGATCAGCGGGTATTGGTTCTGATTATGGCTGCGCTGTATTTTATCGGTCTGGGTGGATTTCTGCTTGGAGCTACACAGTGGAGTGTGATTTGGGTCATTTGTATCGGTATAGCGGGTGGTTTTGCCTTCCCGCTAGTGATGATGTTCTTTAATTTGCGGACGCGGACACCGCAGCAGGCAGCAGAGCTGTCGGGTATGGCGCAATCCTTTGGTTATTTGCTAGCAGCGACCGGGCCGACATTGTTTGGTTATTTGCATGATGCGACCCAAGGCTGGACCATTCCGCTGCTGCTGCTCTTGTGCCTGAGTGTTCTGCTTATGTTTATAGGGCTGGGTGCAGCCAAGAAACGATATGTCGGAGGCGAGGTGGATGATCAGGCTACAATTTGATGCAGATGGCTACAGTGTGGTTTGTAATGCAGATCGTGTTATGCTGTTGGCTAAAGAATTTGCGCTGTTGCGCTTTCTGTACGATAACCGAAACCAGGTGTTCACCCGTGAACAACTGCTGGATCGTGTGTGGCCGCTGGAGTATCCGGTGGAGCGTACGGTGGATGATCATATCTACAGATTGCGCAAAAAACTTAAGTCATGGGATGTGCTCCGTATTCATACGGTCAGAGGGTATGGCTACAGCTTGACCTTGACTGACGTGCAGCCACAAAATCATCCGTCCTTGCACGATCAGGAGGTGCAGGACGCCGTACATGGACTATTCCGGAAATACCAGCTGTTGGGGCAGGGGAACTCCATTGTAGCGTTGGCTGCCCAGCAGGAGCAGATGGGTTTTGAATTGTCTGTCTTTTATCAAATGTATACCCGTTTTGTACAGGCGGATGTGTCCTGGTTCTTGGAGCGGGAGGACTTTACACGCGCAGACCGATTGTATTGGATGCTGCTGCTATATATGTGCACAGCAGGGGTGACGGATGAGGGGCTTGCTCTATGCGAGTGTGCGCTTTCCAGCAGGCTGCTGTCCAGTGATCAGGAACGGGAATTACGCATTCTCAACATCCTGGAGGCTTATGTGGAAAATGGAAAACCTGAACGCGCACAGGAAGGTCTACCACTGACCTTGATGGTCATGGAGCGGGATGATCTCGATAAATTTGTGATGCCTGTTGCACTGATGGAGATGTACATGCATCTGGCTTCCAATCATATGGAAAAGGCTGCGGAACTGTCTGATCGTCTGGAAGGCATGCTGTCGGAGGCTCCGTATTTGCGCGAACTGGGCCGTTATCGCATGATGCGCGGACTTATGCTTTTACGTACTGGAGATGTGGGCAACGCCGAGCGGCTCATGGATGAAGGGCTGAACACCCTTGATATGGCTAAACAGGAATTGCTAAAAATCAAGGCGGTCTGCCAAATCCGCAGTTATTTGAAGCTTTGCGGCTCCTATCCCACGCTGGAAGAGAAATATGTGGCTCAATATGATCGGCTTGACCGGGATAACAGTTTAACACTGCATCGTCCAGCGCTAAGGCGCTGGTTGGAACAAACACTTTCTGTTGTCTGATGTTTTTAGCTGTCTGATTTTCCTCTGATATAGACCCGCTAGAATGTTCTTATTGCTAAAGAAGCTGAAAATGAGAGCAGGGTGAATAGAATTGAAGGAAAAGAAAGAACTAAAATCCACGTCCAGCATTTGGCGCAATGGCCGTTTTCGGCGGATGCTTGCGGCGCATACGGCTGCCTCCTTTGGCGATTGGTTTGATGCTATCGCTATTCAGGTGCTTGTTGCCTACCGTTGGGGAGCCGATCCAATGATAATTGCGCTGATTCCGGTAGTGATGGCGCTACCGGGCCTGCTGCTGGGTTCCATCGCAGGCACATTAGCCGATCGGGTACAGAAGGCCCGGCTGATGATCGTCTGTGATGCAGCTATCGCTTTATTGACGCTAGCGATTCTCGCCGTCCCAGGCCCGGTATGGCTGCTGCCCTTGCTCGGTCTGCGCGCAGCAGTTGGCGTATTCCAAATGCCTTCACAGCAAGGCTTGACCCGCACGGTAGTCGCCAGCGATGACCTGTTTCGGGCGACCTCGCTGAATGGGATGGTCAATCAGGCTTCCAAAGTGGCAGGGCCATTACTGGGCGCTATGACCTTGACTGTGTTGTCCCCCCAGGTATGCATTATTCTCAATGCATCGCTGCGTCTTTGCTCGGGCCTGCTGCTGTGGCCGCTGCGCGGAATCGGTCCGGTGCTGACCAGTACAGACCGACAAGCTGTTGCTGCAAAGCAGCAAGGGAAGTCGGCAGCGCATACGGCGCCTGAGGCCGATGAAGCCCAAATGCCGGGAGAGCATGTCCGCGCATCTCGTTTTTTCAATCAATGGCGCGAGGGCTGGGCGTTCTTATGGAGTAGTCGAATGCTTTTGCATACGCTCATATTCGGACTTTTCGGCTTGATCGCCATTCTCATGATTGACTACCAGTTCCCTACATTGCTGCGGGTGCTCGCTCCGGCTAATGAATCGCTGCTTGGCTGGCTGATTTCAGCCATTGGCGCTGGCGCCGTCGGCTGCATGCTTGTGCTTAATCGCTTGAATCGCATAAGCGCAGGTTGGGGACTCGGCGGAGGGTCTGTGCTTATTGGCGGAGCTATTGCTGCTTTAGGCTGGGCGCAGCCCGGCACAGGATGGCCTGTACTGCTTATAATTGGGGCCGTGCTGGGCGTAGGCAATGGCCTGTACATTATCACCCAAAACTATATATTGCAGACCAAGACTCCTGCTGATATGGTAGGGCGCGTCTTTGGTATCCAAAGTACCATGATTGGAGCAATTATGGTCGTTTCACCGCTTGCCGGGGGAGTATTGATCCGCATAGCAGGGGTGGGAACGGCCTTCGTCTGGGTCGGAATGACTATCGGAGTCCTGGGTTTGGCAGGACTACTGTTTCAATCCGTGATCTGGAGCGAGGCCCTCGCTGATTCTAGCCTGACTACGGAGCAAAATGCAGACCTTGCGTAGTCGATCTTGCGCAATAATTTGCTTCGATTTTCGTCATTTATATTTTTAGCATGGGAGAGATCATGATGACTCAACAAACTTCAGCCTCAGAGCCTGTGGCACGGTTACTTGAAGGATCACGGGTATACTTGCGTCCCGTTAACGTAGAGGACACCGAGCTATACTATAATACATTGTTCGATCAGGATGTGCGGCGGCTGACAGGCACACAACGCAGCTTTACCAAGGATCAAATTGCCCGTTATATTGAAGCTAAAGGACAGGATGCCTCAAGCCTGCTTCTGTTGATTGCGCTTCGCGAAGATGATCGTGTCATTGGGGATATAGCCCTGCAGGATATGGACAGCTTGAACCGCAGCGCCAACATCCGTATTGCAATCAATGAGCAGGGAAATCAGGGGAAAGGCTACGGCACCGAAGCGCTTGTACTCATGCTGGGTTACGGATTCGGTATCTGTAATCTGCATCGGATTGAGCTGAATGTATTTGATTTTAATGAACGTGCCATTCGTTGCTATGAAAAAGTAGGCTTTCAGCGTGAAGGTGTACAACGGGATGCTTTATTCTACAATTATGAATACCATGATTCGATTCTGATGGGTATGCTGGACCACGAATACCGCGACCGCTATGTGAAAAAAGCAGAAAATTGATTCAGCACGTTTACACAGGTTCACAGAAGAGATACAATTAAAAGATAAAGTTGCTTGTTTGCGCAAGTATGTATAACCGACAACATCAAATGAATATATGAATTACCGGAGGAGCCTGTCACCAAGGCTCCTTTATGTCTTTTTTAGGGGAACCTGTGCTGTATCTCGGGTTCCCCTTTTTATTTTGCAAGTTGTCCGTTAAGGTCAGACACATATTTTGCACGTTTGTTTAGCATTTTATGATTCAGGATTTTGCAAAATTCGATTCCAGTTGCTCCAAAGTGCAATATATAGACGAACTAAACCATTTCGGTCTATATCTTGTTCATTGGAAGTCGCTTATGGGATTTTTGCAAAATCCTCGATTATCAGTTTTATTCAATATTGTGGGTTATGCGCAGATGAGTTCAAGGATTAAATAAAAGGAGGTTATCAGTCTATGCAATTTATACTATATCTTCTGCTGATTCTACTGTTCACAAAAGTCGCGGGTCATTTGTCTGTCAAGCTCGGTCAACCAGCGGTGTTGGGAAAGCTGATCGCAGGAATTGTGCTGGGCCCAGCCGTATTAGGATGGGTTCAGAATGATTCGCTGATTCATAATATGTCTGAAATCGGAGTGCTGCTGCTGATGTTCATTGCTGGACTGGAGACGGACCTGGATCAACTTCGACGTAACTGGAAGCCTGCGGTAGCTGTGGCGGTTGGAGGTATTATTTTACCGCTAATTTGCGGTTTTGGTGTAGGGGAAGCCTTTGGATTCTCGGTGCATGAGGGCTGGTTTCTAGGAATTATTCTGAGTGCTACCTCTGTAAGCATTACGGTACAGGTACTCAAGGATATGAATAAGCTGAATACCCGGGAAGGCTCGACCATTTTGGGTGCGGCAGTGCTGGATGATGTGCTTGTCGTGGTGCTACTAGCGGTAGTAATGAGTATATTCGGTATGGGTGGAGAAACTTCGCTGGGGCTTCTTGTTGGCAAAAAGCTAGTTTTCTTCGTGGTAGCTATTCTGGGGGGCTGGTTCGTTGTTCCATGGATTATGAAAATACTTGCTCCACTCAAGGTGACTGAAGCAGTCATCACGACCGCGTTGATTATTTGCTTTGGGTTTGCGTATTTTGCGGATATATTGGGGATGGCAGGGATTATCGGGGCTTTTGCTGCCGGGATTGCCATTGCACAAACCAGCTTTAAGCACGTCGTTGAAGAAAAGGTGGAGCCCATCGCTTATTCCATCTTTGTTCCTGTATTTTTTGTCAGCATCGGATTAAATGTTTCCTTTGAGGGAGTAGGGCAGCAGCTCGGATTTGTTGTTATTTTGACACTGGTAGCGTTGGTGACGAAGTTAGTGGGAGGCGGTATCGGCGCGCGGCTGACGGGTTTTAATAATCTTTCTTCGCTCGCGATTGGCTCCGGTATGATATCACGTGGCGAGGTCGCACTTATTATCGCAGCTACCGGATTGCAAACGGGTCTGCTGGCACAGCAATATTTCACATCCGTGATCATTGCTGTCATTTTGACGACTTTGGCTGCACCTCCGTTTCTTAAGCTATGTTTTAGCGATAGGAAGTCTTAAACCAGATAGAGAAGTAAGAGACTGGTACTAACAAGCCATACCAAAAGACCCTTCGGATTCATATTTCCATGCAGCATGAGAAAATGGGCGAAGGGTCTTTTTTATGCTAAATGTGCTGCAAGAATAGGGAAATTAGGATTCGGATACGACAGTGAAACGTTGGTTCAGATGTTGCGGTTTTTCGATTTCGTCTACTACGGCAACCGCATAATCCTCATAGCTGACATAGCTTGCACCTTTGGAATTAACCAACAGCGTTTCTTTTCCCACTTGGTAAGAGCCTGTACGTTTACCCAGAGCAAACTCCGCAGAAGGACTAATGAAAGTCCAGTTCAGGTCGCTGGTACCACGCAAAATTTCCAGGTTTTTTCCTTGGTTATTTGCTGTTGGATATACGAAATCAGGGAAGCCAGGAGCATCTTTTACCAAAAGTGTTTGGGATTCGTCAGTGAACAAGCTGCCTGCACCACCTACGACAATCAGGCGAGTACCGGATACATTACGCAGGGCTTCAATTAGTACGTTACCTGCATCGACATGCAAATGCTCTTGTCCGAGTGGAGCGGCAAATGCATTAACTACTACGTCAAAACCTTTCAGATCATCTGTTTTCAGATCAAAAACGTCTTTTTGTACTACAGTAGCACGACTTTCTGTTACTTTAGCCGCATCACGGACGATGGCGGTTACTTCATGCCCTCTGTCTAATGCTTCTTTTACGATATTACTTCCTGCTTTACCGGCTGCACCAACAACTGCAATTTTCATAATAGATAGCCTCCTATAAATATGATGTGGATGATTCATTCGTTTGATCGTAAGTGTACTCAGTGCATTTACGAACTTTAATATGTAACTATTATAGTTACAATATAAAATAAAAGTCAAGCTCTTCTGTTGGGCAAACTAAAGTCCTCCGATTGGAAAGAGAGGAACTCGTTTAAATATATAAGGTGAAACTAAATGAGCAAACTTAGCCATATTGGATATATGTAGACCACAGATAAGAAAGGAAGAGTGAACCGATATGAGTAAAAAAGTACAGCTTGAACCCGCAGCACAGAAATTTGCAGACGATAATGCCAAGCCTCCGTTTCTATATGATTTGGGTCCTGAAAAAGGACGTGAAACGGTCAATGAAGTCCAATCCGGTCCAGCAGACAAACCTGCCGCAGATTTAGAGGATCTAACTATTCCAGGTGGGCCTGGCGGCGAGGTGAAGGTCAGAATTGTTCGCCCACAACAAGTGACAAGCGATCTCCCGGTCATTGTATATATTCATGGAGCAGGCTGGGTATTCGGTAATGCCCATACGCATGATCGTCTGATTCGTGAATTGGCAGTCGGCTCACAGGCAGCAGTTGTATTCCCAGAATACAGCTTGTCACCTGAAGCTAAATATCCGACGGCAATTGAGGAAATTTACGCGGTCGTTCAATGGGTGGCACAGCATGGTCGTGAGCATGGACTGAAGCCTGATACGCTGACGATAGCCGGAGACAGTGTCGGCGGTAACATGACCGCGGCCGTAACGCTGCTGGCCAAAGAACGCAGTGGTCCTTCCATCCGGCAGCAGTTGTTATTTTATCCGGTGACGGACGCTTCCTTTGACACGGAGTCATACCAGGAGTTCGCCACAGGATATTTCCTGAGCCGCGAAGGAATGCAATGGTTTTGGGATCAATATACGACGGATCTCAACGAACGAGCGCAGATCACGGCGTCCCCGTTACGTGCCACCACAGAACAGCTCAAAGGGCTACCGCGTGCGCTGGTCATTACAGGCGAGGCCGATGTGCTGCGCGATGAAGGTGAGGCCTATGCGAACAAGCTGCGTGAAGCGGGGGTAGATGTGACCGCTGCACGTTTTCAAGGCATCATACACGACTTTGTGATGCTGAACCCATTGTCGGAAACCGCGGCCAAGCGCGGGGCGATCACGCTCGCTACCTCATGGCTGCGCCAAGGGTTTGAGGGCTAGTGCACTATAGAGCATTTTAAGGGTGCCGTCGTGTGATTTGATCCAGTTTTTTGAACGATTAGGCTGTCTTCTTCCTGCTAACATCTATTGCAGGGAAGGCGGCCTTTATACATATCTGCAATGAAACCGCTTCACCTTCGTCGAACAGAGTGATAATATAAAATTTGAACGAGTTTGACCGACATTCAGCTTTAAGGGGGGATTTCATGCCATTTCAGGGACAACGCATTTTACCTGCAGCTAAGCATATGAAGCAGCTGGAGGGTATTTTGGACAGCTCTTATGAGTATGCGGTTTTTCTGGATACGCATGTAGCGCAGCTGCGCAACCTGTACCAGATGGCTAGGAGTCGCAGCAAGCAAATGCTTCTGCATGCCGACTTGGTGCAAGGCTTGAAGAATGACGAGTATGCGGCTGAATATTTGTGTCAGGAAATTAAGCCGTTTGGGATTATTTCGACCCGATCCGGGGTGATTGCAACCGCTAAAAAGAAGGGGATTCTTGCTGTACAGCGCGTGTTCCTGCTCGATACGATTGCGCTGGAAAAAAGCTACACGCTGGTGGAAAAAACACGACCTGATTATATTGAGGTGCTGCCCGGTGTTGTTCCACCGATGATTAGGGAAGTCAGCGAACGCACGGGCATTCCTATTTTGGCGGGCGGACTTATTCGCACCCCAGAGGATGTGGAAGCGGCGTTGGCTGCGGGAGCTACAGCAGTTACGACCTCCAATAAACAACTGTTCGAGCATTATAAGCAATAGCTTTTATTTGAATCAAGTGGGTAACAATACATCCTGTGCGTTCATTGCGTGTAGATGGAGGCGCAGTGATGAACGAGTTCCTGATGCAGTTCCAGAGCGATATTCTCGATCTGCCTGTAGAACGACCTGCTGTGAACGAGACAACTGCACTCGGTGCAGCGTATTTAGCGGGACTGGCAGTCGGGTTTTGGAGCAGTCTGGATGAAGTCCGGGGATATGCGCAGAGTGATCATACCTTTACTCCGTCCATGAGTGAGGATATGCGGACTGAGCTTTATGGTGGCTGGAAAAAGGCAGTTCATGCCGCAATGGCGTTCAAGTAGAGACGGTTTTGCGATAGAAGGGAGCCATCTGGCAACAGGCAGATTTCCCTTTTCATAGCGTACCGTGTGTGCTACGATATAGATAAGTTAATACTCGTCAGGAGACTTGGAGAGACCATGAACCGCTCGGCATCCGCCGCAGCGATGTTCGTGGTCTTTTTTTGTACCTTATGATGATTCGGTTGGCAGATTGCATCGTGGATATATACAAAGCTGGAGGGATAAATGATGGGAGAACAGGGATTTGCTGCGCAGGAGAGAACCGCTGTTTTGGAACGTATGGGACATGAGCATTTTGATATTTTAATCATTGGCGGCGGCATTACAGGGGCGGGTATTGCGCTGGATGCGGCGGATCGTGGTTTGAAGACGGCACTGGTGGAGATGCAGGATTTTGCAGCAGGTACGTCCAGCCGCTCGACCAAGCTAGTGCATGGTGGTCTTCGTTATTTGAAGCAGTTTGAAGTTAAGATGGTAGCCGAGGTCGGGAAGGAACGGGCAATCGTATTCGAAAATGGTCCACATGTGACCATACCGGAGCGTATGCTGCTTCCTTTTCACAAGGGCGGCACGTTTAACGCATTCACCACCTCTGTCGGGCTGCTGGTATATGATTTCCTTGCTGGTGTTAAGCGTAGTGAGCGCCGTCGTATGCTGGACATCCAGGCTACGCTAGAGCGCGAGCCTTTGCTGAAGCGTGACGGACTGAAGGGAAGCGGCAGCTATGTGGAGTACCGCACAGATGACGCTCGCCTGACGATTGAGGTCATGAAGGAAGCTGTTACACGAGGGGCGCTGGCGGTGAACTATGCCAAGGCTGACAAGCTGCTGTATGACGAAGGACGAATAAGCGGTGCAAGCGTAACGGACCGGGTAACGGGAAAGCTATACGAAATTCGAGCTTCGCTGGTTATTAATGCAGCCGGACCATGGGTAGACACGTTGCGGGAAATGGATCGCTCCAAAGAAGGAAAGGTGCTTCGCCTGACAAAAGGTATTCACCTGGTGTTCGATGCTGAGCGCTTTCCACTCAAACAGGCAGTGTACTTCGATACACCGGATGGACGTATGGTATTTGCCATCCCACGTGATGGAAAAACCTATGCAGGCACGACCGACACGGTGTATGAGGGGGATACGGCGCATCCCCGGATGACCGCCGAAGATCGGGCCTATGTGCTTCAAGCGATCAACGGAATGTTTCCAGATGTAAAGCTGACTGTTACGGATGTAGAATCCAGTTGGGCAGGGGTACGGCCGCTCATTTATGAAGACGGTAAAAGCCCTTCGGAAATTTCACGTAAGGACGAAATTTGGGAATCCCGTTCAGGTCTGATCACGATTGCAGGCGGCAAGCTGACGGGCTACCGGAAAATGTCCGAACTCGTCGTGGATCGTGCGGTACGGGAGCTGGGGCGCTTGCATGGGCAGAGCTTCCGGGCATGCCGCACCAGACATATCCCGATTTCGGGTGGTAGCGTAGGAGGCTCAGCGGGCTGGGACGCGTACGTAGGTAAGCAAACTGCAGCAGGTGTTGCGCTCGGCCTATCGCCGGATATAGCTAAAGCATGGGCTACCCGCTATGGCTCCAACACAGAGCGATTGTTTGCCATAGCGGCACAAAGCATGAAGGAGGCTACCGAGCAGGAAGCGGCGCTGCCTGTGGAAGTGCGTGCCCCGCTCCTGTATGCGATGGAACAGGAAATGACAGTGACACCGTCTGATTTTTTTATACGCCGAACCGGGGCGCTGTTCTTCCAGATTGACGAGGTGAAGCGTTGGAAACAGCCCGCCATCGCATGGATGTCTGAACGTGCAGGCTGGAGCGCCGCGCAAGAGCGACAATATACGGCTGAGCTGGATGCTTACCTATATGAAGCTGTAACGCCTATAGAGGCAGAGGTGAAACCCGGTGACGTTAAAGCTATTTGAGGCCGCGAGGGTTATATATCCTTGAGCCGTCCATTGCTTTGAAACTTTGACTGAAAGCAAAAAAAACAGCGATTCTTCATAACAAGAGAATCGCTGCTTTTTTGTATACAGATTGCTTACAGCATCAAGTGGAACAGGAACGGGGCAGCCGCCAAGGTAAAGAGAGCGGCGAGCACCATCGAGATGCTGGATATCGTCCCCGTCAGCGAACTGAACTCGAATGCTTTGGAAGTGCCTGTACCATGAGCACCGGTACCGAGCAGCACCCCACGTGAGACTTCATTTTCGATACGGAACAGCTTTACAATCATCGGACCGATAATAAGACCGCTCAATCCGGTCAGAATAACGAATACAGCCGTGACCGTCGGATTGCCGCCAATCGTTTGCGATACATTCATCGCAATGGGCGTCGTAATGGAGCGAGGAATCAGGCTGCTCAGCAGCGAAGCATTCAGGTGCATCCACTTAGCAAGCGCCATGGAGGACAACACGGCTACAACAGACCCAGACAGCACGCTAAGCACGATTTGGGTCGCGTGTTTTTTTAACACAGGGAAATATCGGTACAAAGGGACAGCAAATGCAATCGTAGCTGGCTGTAGCAGCATAGACAGCAAGTGAGCGCCCGAATTATAAGAACGGTAGTTCACACCCGTCAGCGTCAAAATCAAAATGATAACAATAGGTGTAATGAGCAATGGAGACAAATACACCTTGGGTAGTGTGCGGTACATGCGTTTGGCCATCCAGTAAATAGCGAGTGTCAATACAATACATAGAAGACCGGTCATGATGATTTATGCTCCTTTCGTTTACCAAGCAGACTGGCGACCATACCTGTGCAGGCCATCACCAGAAAGGTGCCGAGCAGCACGACCAGCATGATACTCATACCATCGTGTTCTAGCATCGGCCAATAATTCATAACGCCGACAGCGGAGGGGATAAAGAATAATAGCAGCTCGGCCAGCAACCAATTTGCGCCAACTTCAATCCAGCTTAGCCGGACCAAGCCGGTTTGCAGCAGAATAAAAAGGATCAGCATACCAATGATACTACCGGGTACAGGCAGGTGGAGCCAGGAGACTACCGCGTTCAGGATGAGCGAAAAGGCCATCAGGACGGCGATCTGGAGGACACCGCGTATGAAGCTTTTCATATATAATGGCTCCTATCTTTGAGATCGGTTATTTTCAAACTGTAATGAAATTTTACATCACAAGCTTTCATGAGTAAAATGCATATAAAGAATGTAATCTATTCCGTTTGTCTATGGGAGAAGGTGTAGCTTTGGATATCCGACATTTACAATATTTTTTGGAAGTCGCGCGGTTGCGTAGCTTTACAAAGGCAGCCCAGAGCATGTTTATTACCCAGCCGACGATCAGTAAGACGATTAAAAGTCTGGAAGATGAACTCGGGGTCGCTTTGTTCGACCGAATTGGCAAAAGAATCGAACTGACGGACGCGGGAAAGGTAATTGAGCTTCAAGCACAAGCGATTGTAAAGTCCTTTCAGAGCCTGTCCTCGGAGCTTAGTGATTTGATGAACCTGAAAAAGGGACATATCCGTATTGGCCTGCCCCCTATGGTCGGATCGAGCTTTTTCCCGCGTGTCATTGGAAAATTCCATAAGGCATATCCTGATGTGACTATTCAATTATTTGAGGACGGGGCGAAGAAAGTGGAACAGGACGTAGAAGCCGGGGCACTGGATATCGGAGTGATTGTGCTGCCTGCGGTTGGAGATATGTTTGAGACATTTCTGTTTGTGGAGGAAAAGCTGAATTTGCTCGTTCATCCTACGCATGCATTGGCAGAGTGCAAGGAGGTACCGTTATCTGCGTTGGCGGAGGAGGCGTTTGTACTGTTCCGTGAGGATTTTACGCTGCATGACCGTATCATTGCCGAATGTGTCCGTGCTGGCTTTCAGCCGCGTGTAGTCTACGAAAGCTCACAATGGGATCTGATTAGCGAAATGGTTGCTGCAAACCTGGGAGTAGCGCTGTTGCCGGAGGCCATTTGCCGAGATCTGGATTCCGAGCGCTTGCGTGTTCTTCCATTGGTGGACCCCGTCATTCCTTGGCATTTGGGGATGATCTGGCGGAACGATCGTTATCTGTCCTTTGCCGCCAGAGAATGGATATCGTTCACACAACAATTGTTGAGGACGGAATATGGCGGAAAATAGTCAGTCAACGAGAAGGTGAGTACGATGCAGATGTGTACCGAAGGACGACGAATACTGCTTACATCATAAAAAAGCTGCCCTGAGGGGCAGCGATGTAGCTTGCTTCTATGAGTGTGTTTGGTTTATTGCACGCTTGGTGTGAAGGTACTTGTCCATAATACGGTCAAGTCTGGAGGATTTGTCCAATACACGTTCATCTTTTAATCCGTGTAAGTCAGCCATGCGATTCAGTTCACGGCGTTCTTTTTCCATGAGTTTTTCCAATTGTTCGAGGTTCACAAAGCCCACCCCCCATGTCGATTGTAAGGCATGTCTCCACTAGCGGCAGAAGTTTTTTTGATAACGATGTTATTTCCATTTTACCACTTTTTATTAACAATAATCCAGCTTTCCTGACATTTAGCGACTAATATTTATGGTTTTGCCAGTTTCACCTGATTGCGTCCTGAACGTTTAGCTTCATATAATGCCTCATCTGACTTTTCCAGTAAGTGCCTCGATGCAATGACAGGTGAACTGCCTGCTCCGATGGATACGGTTAGCGAGATCGAGGTTCCGTCATTCAAAAGAAAACGTTCATTTTCCACAGCTTTCCGAATCTTTTCGGCAAAGCTTGCTGCTTTCTGACTATCACAATTTCCAATCAGAATGGCAAATTCCTCTCCGCCCTTACGGGAGGGGTACGCCCTCGTTGTAGATTCCCGGGTTAACAGCATTCCCAATTGGCTTAAGACGGTATCTCCGTTCAAATGACCATACGTATCATTAATATTTTTAAAGTGGTCAATATCCAGCATCACGAGTCCAAAGGGTTGTTTTGTAGTCTTGGAAGTATGAAAGACCTCTTCGAATAGCGCATCGAAAGCACGCGGACTGTAGAGTCCGGTTAAATGATCCCGATTTGCAGCCTCTTCCAGCAGATGAACAGCCCGTTCTGTTTTTTTGATATGGGACATCATAAAATAAGTGAATAGGCCGCCAAGTAACTTAAAGGTTGTGATTATTATCATAGATTCATTATCAGGAGGATTAGCCACATAGAAAGTAGATAACAGCGACACTATAGCAGCTCCAAGCACGGCCGACATCCACTTGCGGAGTGTTAGGCTTTTTTCTCGAATAAAGATAAGTGAAATGCCCAATGTCATGAAGCAATTGACGGTAGCAGTCAAAGAGACATCTGTCCAACCACCTGTGATGTAAATACGGTACAGGCTAATGATTAGGGTGGTCAGCAGACCGGATACCGATCCTCCCATATAAACAGATATGATAATCGCCAATTGGCGCAGATCGACTACAAAGTGCCCACGAATCCATAAACCGGTCATCATTAACAGAATGCCAAACAGACCCAGCATTAAACCGTTCATTACCCGAAAAATGAATACATGGTTTTCTAGGTAACGTTCATATTTCCGGGAAAATAAATTTCCAAAGAATAAGAAGCTCGTTAATAGCGCAAAATTGTTAATTAATTCTTTTAACATATCCCTATCCTTTATGCTGTAATGAGAGTTGTAGTATCGTTGGGAATAAAGCAGAAGGCCTCGTTTCTATATTTCGGTAAAAAGTAGGCATGAGTGAATACCAATCGACCACAAACGATTCTTATGTCCCTTACGTTTCGTTTATCTACGTGGTACAGTGAGAGGACTATGACCGGAACGGGTGATCGTATGAAGGAACCAATTCACATATCGGTGCGTCCACTTGTGGAATATGTACATCGGAGCGGCAGCATTCATAGCGGCTTTCGCTCGAATAGCAGTATGCTCGAAGGAACTCGCGTGCATCAGGTTATCCAGAAAGGTTACAAGGAGCATGACCGCAAAGAGGTACATTTACGTACAGAAATTTCGTATAAGGACGAATTATTTATCATTGAAGGCCGCTGTGACGGACTGATTGAGCTGGATGGCGTATGGACGGTTGATGAAATTAAATCGATCTCTTTGCCCCTCGAAGATATTCAGGGTGACGGTCAACCCGTACACTGGGCACAAGCATTTCTGTATGCCTATATGATTGCTCGTGAGGAACAACAGCATTCCATGCAGGTCCAGCTTACTTACGTACAGGCACACAGTGAAGACATTCGCCGATTCAGACGAGAATTATCCTTTACTGAGCTGGAAGCCTTCGCACAGGACATGATTGCTGGTTATGCACCGTATGCATTCCTGCTGAGAGCACATGCGGAAAAGCGGGATGCCAGCATTGCTATGTTGAACTTTCCCTTTGATACGTATCGTTCGGGTCAGCGAACTCTCGCGGGTTCGGTGTACAAGACGATTGCCGAAGGGGTTAACCTGTTTGCCAAAGCGCCTACAGGTATTGGTAAAACGGTATCCACCTTGTTTCCTGCGATCAAGGCTATCGGTGAGGGGCAGGTTAGGCGAGTATACTATGTAACGGCTCGTACCACCACTCGGGCAGCAGCCGAAGAAGCTTACGCCAGAATGCAGGGCCAAGGGCTGCACATGCATGTGGTGACTTTGACTGCGAAGGATAAAATTTGCTTTAAGGATGAAAATGATTGTGATGCTGGATCATGCAGCATGTGCGAGGGCTATTACGACCGGATCAACGGTGCGATATCCGATATTTTGGCGAATGAGACGTTAATGACCCGAGCGGTGATTGAGCATTATGCGCGCAAGCATAAGGTATGTCCCTTTGAATTTTCGCTGGATGTGGCGTATGCATCGGATGGTATAATCAGTGATTATAATTATGTTTTCGATCCACGGATTTCTTTGAAAAGATTGCTGGAGGAGCACAAGCGAAAAGGTGTTGTACTGGTGGATGAGGCGCATAATCTGGTAGAACGCGGCCGGGACATGTTTTCGGCGGAAATTTTGAAATCTTCTTTTTTAGAACTGAAACGAGAATTTAAGTTGCTAAGTCCAGAGATTGCTGCGGCTGCGAGTGCAGTGAACGCACATATGATTACGCTACGCAAGCAATATGCAGATACAGGAAAAGCAGTGGAGACAGCAGCACCGCAAGAGGTGCTGGAGCTGTTGGCGCCTTTTGTGGAAGCAGCTGAACGTGAACTGGTGACGGGGGACAGTACAAGCCACGCAAGCGGTGAGGGTACGGCTTATGCATTGCTTCTAGATACGTATTTTACCGCTCAGAATATGCTGCGAATTGCTGCTTTATATGATGAACGGTACGTTACTTATGTGGAAGCGGGGCGCAGTGAAGTGAGGGTCAAGCTGTTCTGCCTCGATCCTTCTCACTTGCTGGGACAAGCTATTAAGGGCTACCGCTCAGCCATTTATTTTTCCGCAACGTTGACACCGCTTGCTTATTACCGGGACATGCTCGGAGCAAACGAGGAAGATTATACGTTACAGGTTCCTTCCCCCTTCCATCAGGAGCAGTGGGATGTACGTCTGCTGCCGCTCTCCATCCGTTATCGGGATCGTGAGCGTTCCAAAGGGGCGATTGCGGATATGCTGGCTGCATTGGTTGTGGAACGGAAAGGAAATATCCTTGTATTTTTCCCGTCCTATCCATATCTGCGTGAGGTATATGAGGAGTTCATGCTTCGGGACGTGTCCGCAAATACGTTGGTACAAAGTCCGGGGATGACCGAACCAGAGCGGGATCGATTTCTAGAGGCTTTCCAGCCTGGGCAAGAGCACACCTTGCTTGGCTTTGCCGTACTGGGTGGTGTGTTTGCTGAAGGTGTCGATTTACCTGGGGATCGCTTAAATGGGGTAGTGGTCGTCGGCGTCGGCTTGCCACAAATTGGAGCAGAGCGGGATGTGCTGCGGGATTATTTTTCCGAACAGGGACGGAATGGTTTCAACTATGCGTATGTATATCCAGGGATGAACAAGGTTCTTCAGGCAGGTGGCAGACTTATTCGCACAGAGCACGACGAAGGATTGCTGGTCCTGGTAGATGATCGTTTTGCCAAGGAACCGTATGCTTCTTTGCTGCCAGACGAATGGAAAAGCTACCGTCTGACGGAACAAGCGGGATTAAGGAAGGAATGGATAGACTATGAACTTTAATTTTCATAATGACTCCATACGCGGGGTGCTGCGTAGCTTTGGGCATGAAGATGCCGAAGTGGATAATATAGAGACTTTTGTGACATTTGCACGCTTGGCTAACGGGATTTTCAGAGAAATGGATACCGATTTTAGCAAGTTGGGGGCTTCTCAGGGCCGGATTATTGTTCTTAGCCTGTTGCATTGCCATTCGCCGCATCGCATGACACCATCAGAGTTGGCGGAAAAAGCTGATGTGACGCGTGGAACCATGACGGGGTTGATCGACGGATTAGAGCGAGATGGCATGATTGAACGTGTGGCTCATGAGAGTGACGGGCGGATGGTGACTGTCGGATTAAAAGAGGCGGGACGAGAGTTGTTAAGTAAGATAGTCCCTTATTATACGAAGTTGATTCGGTCGTGTATGTCTGAGTTTACGCCGCAGGATCATAAGATGATGAAGGGTTTACTGGGAAAAATGAAAGGCGGTTTTGAGCGGTCCTTGCCGAAATGCTGAATTCCTAATATAAGGAATAAGGAATAGGAGAGAGAACATGTTCTTTTATACAGATGAGGTCTATGAAGCCCGTGATTTTGGATCAATGGATGCCAGAGAAGGCGAGTGGAGAAATTGCGAGTTTACCCGATGTCGCTTTCGGGGTGTGGAGATGAATGAGTCCCTCGTGGAAGGCTGTACTTTTGTGGACTGTGATTTTACCGGAGCCATTCTGAATGCATCTCACTACAAGGAGTCGGCTTTTACCAATTGTTTGTTCACCAGCGCCAATCTGTTTGTAGTCCGGTTTGATAACTGCAAGCTGGTAGGTTCAGATTTTGCAGGGGCGAATATGGATGGTATCACAATTACGGGCGGAGACTGGTCTTATACGAATTTGCGTCATGCAGATTTAAGAAAACAAGATTTGCGAAAAATACGATTCAAGGAAGCTGACTTATCCGAATGCAATTTGGAAAAAGCAGATTTACGGGAGGCGGATCTTACCCGAGTAAGACTGCACAAAGCCCATCTTCAAGGAACAGACCTGCGCGGTGCGAAGATGGATGGTGTGAATTTTAAAGATCTGGACATCACTGGAGCCAAGCTGGATATCGAGCAGGCAGTAGCGGTGGCCCGCTCCTATGGTGCCAAGGTGGAAGGCTAAAAAGCACGGGATACAAGAGCTGTCTCGATCTGCAGTACCCCGTGTGGGTGAAATGGATGGTTGACTTGAATTTGAAGGACTTAATCTTTAGTGGATGCCGGCAGTAGTGGAATTGCTGCTTCCGGGTCCCGGTTTGGCAAATGATCAATTCCCACAGGCTCTAGCGGTTGCTGTGGAACCGTCCAGTTGCGCGCGATATCTGCGGCAGTTCGCTGCTCCAGCAAGCGTTTGGCTACTTCATAACATTGATCGACATGCCGATTACCAATGGTTCGCATAGCAGTAAAGCCAATTGCCGCGGCTAGCCCTTGCCCCAGAAGAGGGACAAACTTGCTAACCTGCTTGGTAGCGATACGAATGCCCATTTTTTGCAAAATCTGCACGATGACTTCACGGGTAATGAGTCGCCCGATCAGCTTGCTGCCAATCGAGGTGATAAAACCATACACCATGGATTTTGTTTCTGCGTCCAGACCTTCCAGCTGCTTCTCAGATAATCCGAATTTGCCATTAATAGCTGGCAGTAGCTGCATCAAAATGCCAACATCAGCAAGAACGTCAGCCCCAGGAACTGGAACTAATACCGCTCCACCTGAGGCCGCAGCCCTTTTCGTCACCATGGATTTACATTCTTTACGGATCTGCTCCAACTCTTCTATTGTTCGGGCTGTCATATGCATCTCTCCTTCATACGCTTCCGATTAGGACCCATGATTCTACCCTGTTATTACACACATTTCTACCTTTCTTAAGCATGGAGTAAGCAAAAAATCCCTGATTCACGCACTATCCCACATTTACTCCTGTGAAGCGATCAGGCATAATGAAGGATGGTTGCCGATAAGAACAAGCCTGTTTTACGGGGATAAAGGAAGGAAGAGACAGATGAGTCAGACAAACGTTTATTTTAATCATGATGGTGGAGTGGATGATCTAGTATCCCTTTTTATGCTGCTTCAGATGGAGCAGGTTCATTTGACCGGAGTATCGGTGATTCCAGCAGATGGTTACCTGGAGCCTGCAACGGATGCCAGCCGTAAAATTATTGATCGTTTTGGACAAAATAAAGGGCCTGTGGAAGTCGCAAAGTCTAATTCACGCGGTAAAAATCCGTTTCCTGCCGCTTGGCGTTTACATTCCTTCTATGTGGATGCATTACCCGTACTGAATGAATCAGGGCGTATGGAAGCACCGCTTTCATCCCTGCCAGCTCATCAGCATCTGATCGAAAAGGTACGCGGAGCTGAAGGTAAGACGCTGTTGCTATTCACTGGACCGCTAACCGATCTGGCGCGAGCGCTGGATGAAGCACCGGATATTGAAGCAAAGATTGAAAAGCTGGTATGGATGGGCGGCACCTTTGAAAAAGGGAATGTGGAAGAGCCGGAGCATGACGGCACAGCAGAGTGGAATGTATTCTGGGACCCAGAAGCGGCATATCGGGTGTGGCAAAGCGGCATCACGATTGATCTGGTAGCGCTGGAAAGCACAAGCAAAGTGCCATTAACTCCAGCAGTACGCAATCGTTGGGCTGCCGAGCGCCGATATGAGGGCGTGGATTTCTTGGGCAATTGCTATGCAGGATGTCCGCCGCTCGTTTATAGCGAAACGAACTCAACCTACTACTTGTGGGATGTGCTGACCACTGCATCCGTAGGACGCCCGGACATTGTCAAGAAAAAGACGGTGCATTGCAGCGTTATCGCAGAAGGACCAAGTCAGGGCAGAACAGTGGAACAGGCAGATGGACGTCCTGTGAACCTGGTATATGATACAGATCCAGAAGCCTTCTTTACGTATATGGCGGATTTGGCCAAGCTAGCTGCTCCCAAACGTTACTAAGTCTGGCTATGCACAAACGTACGGCATAGGGCGATAATACTGCCTAGTGATACGTACTCATAACATAAAGCCCGTGACATTATGCGTCACGGGCTTCTATTACATGATTCTCTATATATCACAAGCTAATCTCTGTTTCAGGCAGATTCCTGATATATTTTCAGGGTGAACTGGAGCGTTATCTCTGTGCCGCTACCAGGTTCACTGATCCCTGTCATCTTACCCTTCATTCGTTTTAATAGATGTTTGGTAATCTGCCAACCCAAGCCTGGATTACCATATGAGGGCGAATACCCCCGGTCATGTTCAAGCCACAATTTTAATTTATTTGGAGATATACCGACTCCGGTATCCTTCACCTTTAATTCCAGTTCAACCTCAGGTGCATCGGTCACGGATTGGGTGGTTGCAGATAAAGTGACAGCTCCTGTGCTTGTAAACTTCACTGCATTATCTACCAAATTAATCAGCATACGGCGAATTTTAGACTCATCCCCGATAAAAATAGGCGAGCTGGTGAGATTCCAGTCGAGCTTCAACTCTAGATTCCGCTGCGCGGCTACCTCTGTATACAGGCTCAATACATTTTCCATCATTGTTCTCAGATCAAACGGATCTTCAATATCATCAATCTGCCTGGACTCTATATTGCTGTAATCCAAAATATTACTCAACAACGTCATGAGCGAGCGACTGCTCGACTCCATGATGCTCATATACTGCTGTTGTTCCTCTGTTAACTCCGTCGTCAGCATGAGATCGGTGGCTCCCCATATTTCGGTTAGCGAAAACCGAATTTTATTACTCAGGGAAGATATCAAATCCAGCTTGCTCATAGAAGAGATTTCAGCATCTAGCTTGTCTTTCTCCAGTTCCACCACATAGCCCAGAAATACAGCCATAGCCTGAAGGGCCTTCAGTTCGGATTCTGTCAAATGTACAGATGGCGCGTCCAAGATACAAATGGTTCCGTAAGCCTGACCATTTTTCATGCGAATAGGGATTCCTGTAAACGAGTGGTTTCCAATGGTTTTAGTCACATCTAAATTGCATGTGTGCGGGTGAATCGTCGTTTCTGTAATCGTGAGGTGATCCGCAGGATGGTCCAACACCAGACTACAATAGCTAAGCTCGAAAGGGAGCACATCTCCTTCCTTAACGAGCACCTCTTCCCGGTTAAATGAATCTACAATCACATTCGTAATGCCGTCATTAGCGGCAATAAAAATGGTGTTTACATGTAAAATACCGCTTAGCACATCAATGACATGCGCGGTAGCCTCTTGAATACTATTATAAAAACCTGTAGGTGAAGTAATCATGTATCTCCAATCCTGATGCAAAGTGGTGGTTATCCAAAACTCTAGCAGTTTGTGTATCCCATTCCCGATCCTCTGAATGTGTTTTTGGAGCGTATCATTAATTATACATGATTATTTCATTATAAACCGATCTTTCTACTTCCATTTACCTATTCGCTTGCGCAAACCTTCATTTCTTAGGTCTAGTGAGGAGGTTTTTTTGAGGGTTTGGTGTATGCGAATACACATTCATGAAATTATCTAATTATTTTTTTGGCTTTTTATACATTCGTTGGCAATCTCATCATATGAAAAAAGTGTAATTAAATAGGAGAATAGGACCAGTAATATCATGTAAATATTCTATATAATAGGTTCAGAGGTGGAATTATGAATAGACTGGAAGCCCTAGAACACTTCCATAAGACCTATGCGGAAGATGTATTGAACCAGAAATTACATCAAGCAGCGTATTTGTATGAACAAAGAAAAGATGAGCTCATTTTTTCTTTTATTCAATCTTTTCAATCGATCTGCCTGCAAGCCCATTCCGCAGAAGTGGCCAAGACAAGGATCGGATACATTACTTATTCTATGAGGCGCACGTATCTGATGGATCGCAACTATAACTATGTCGTCGAAGCCTATGATAAAAATTGGTTCTTTGATCCTCAACCTTGTTATGGAATCTATGATGCAGGCTGGGTATTCCGCTTTTTAGCAGAAGTGGAGGGTGAATTGAATCAGCTTCGAAAACCCTATATGAATAAGATTTTTCAGCCTGATGTGGAGCGATTTGTACTCCAGGCTGCAGGGGAATTTCATCAATATATTCTGAAATTAGCGAAAGATGCTATTCAGCAGGCTGTACATTTACCTGAATTCAAGGCGTTGAAATGCGAGGACGAATTGGAAGTAAGAATAGGGGAGTATAAAGGAATCAGTGAGGTGGTGTATTCAACAGCTTATGGAGTACTACATGATTCAACAGGATAATCGTATTACGGAGTATATGTATCCAGTAGAGACGAATCGCAGGCAGTTATTGGAATGGGCAGAAAGCTCATTATGTACTGATGAAGAATCTATTTTACAATTTTATGTATCAGGTGATGCTGACTATATTGATTTTATAGAGCATCCGGTATCCATCGTTTCTGAACAACTAAAGGAAATCTTTGATATATATCAATCTGGTTTAAGCTGGAAGTTGGTTGTTTTAGCCGATATGCAGAGAATGCAGCAAACAAGGTATTGGCTAGCAAATCCGCCTAGCCTGATGTGTTTATCACCATGTAGTGAATATCATAGGGACGGTACACTGAAGAAAATCATTCTAGATGAACATGCAGTGGAGAATCATAAAATATTCAGGATTCAGGATGCCAATCATCATATTATTGTAGACCTCGATGTGGCTGAATGTATTTTGAAGTTCAATCTGGCAGGCTTGAAATTACAAAAGGTCGATACAGAGGGGCCATCTATACAAAGGAGAGTCTAAGAATGAGTGAGAGCTATGTAGTGGACGGGGCACAGATACATTGCAGCTATGGAAGTCATACGGAAAGATTTAGTGTTTCAGCTAACAGGGGGATTAGTATTGGCGACAAACTGCAAGGGAATATTCAGGATTTTCACCCGCAGACGCATATCCCTTCTTTCGGAATGTGCCGTAGTATGCATAATCCTGCAGTCTCTTCTGCTAACAAAGGAAATTCCGGAAAAATCATTCCGCAGCCCTGCAAACCGAGCGTTTCTATGCCTTGGTTGAATGGGAAAAAGGATGTATACGTAGATCAATCTCCGGCTCTTATGAGCTGCTCCACGAACTTATGCATGTGGTGTGGAAAAATCTCGTTCTCCACAGACGGGCAGGAATAGTTAGCAGATTGTAGGATTTGCATCACATGAAAAGCAAACGGGGGGAGTAAGATGGGACTGGCAGGAACTGTGCTGACTTATGGAAATATTAGAGTGAATGCACCGTATGAAATTATCAGGCTGCTTGATTTTGAATTGACACAGAAGATAAATGAGCACGGCAAGGTGTACATTACTGCTCTCATACCGGATGAGGATCATGCGAAGTATGACGGTTTAGCGCATGATGAGGATGTGCTAGAGGTATATGAGACGGATGAAGACCGAGGGACAGTTAGCATTTTTAAAGGAATCGTCACCAATATTAGAATTGCATTCAAGAATGGCGTATATCACATGTACATAGAGGCTGCCTCTTTTACATATCTAATGGATCAACAACGGAAAAACCGTTCTTTTCAAAATAGCAACTTGACGTATTATCAACTGTTCCGCGAACTTATAGATGCCTATCCACACGGGGATTTTATTGACCTGACGGACAGCGACAGAAAACTGGACGGCTTTATTATTCAGTATGGGGAGAGCGATTGGGAATTTTTAAAAAGAATGGCCTCTCATCTGCAAGCTGGACTCATTGCCGAGATTACATCCGTGTTCCCGAGACTATGGTTAGGTACCTCGAAAGAACAGGTGAAAGGTGAACTGCGCAGCATTAACTTTTCCCTCCAAAAAACAAAGTCAGGTCCAGAATATACGTATGCTGAAGTGGAGGATACGAAGCGTTTTGAACTTGGAGATGTCGTCGTGTTTCAACGAAAGCATTGGGTTATTGATCAGATTCATGCAGAGATGAAGCAAGGCATCATGACATATGGCTACGTTCTCGTTCCGGAAGCAGGTATTCCGAGGGAGGTTATACATAACCCGTTTATCAAAGGTACCTCTATTGAAGGGAAAGTCATTGAGTTAGATGGTGAAAATGAATCCGTTAAACTTCACTTGTCCGTGGACTCTGTGCAGTCCAAAGTTGAGGGTTGCTGGTTTTCTTACCCCACCATGTATACCAGTGATGGAATCGGTTGGCATTGCATGCCTGAGTTAGGGGATCATGTTCATTTGTATTTTCCTTCTAACAAAGAAAAGGAAGCTCGTGTGGTTCAATCCCTGCGTAAGAGAGACTACAAAGGAGATGAAATCAGCAAGCCGTCAAGAAAGCTGTTTCATACCAAAACTCAAAAAGTGGCGAGATTCGATGACAAAGAGGTAGCACTTTCCACCCTAAAAGAAAAGATACTTGTACGCTTAAATCCTGCTTCCGGCATTCACGTGTATAGTCATCACGATCTTACCTTTCACGCCGATACAGATCTAGTGCTGCATGGCAAAAAGGTACAGATGACCGCTACTCGCGAAATATCTCTGACGTGCAAAACCAGTCATATCCGAACGGATGGAACGCTTCATATCAAGGCTAGTAAGCTCATGAAAAATCAGGTGCCAGATGCAGAGCTGAAAGCCTATAAATCCCTAGTTCAAGAATTGAAAGGGAAGGGGTATCCGCAATGGGTACAGGACTTGCTGCTTCAATATAAAACGGACTACTACAAGGCCGTGGCAGCCGGGGACCAAAAGGGGGCCAAGGAAGCAGCGGCCAAGGCCAAGCAATTGCGTCAGCAGGTGGCAGAAATAGATCGTATGCCTGCCTGGGCCAGAGCACAAATGCATGAATACACGTCCCAGTGGTGGGAAGCGTACGGTGCAAATGACAAGGCCAAGCAAAAGCAGATGCATCTTCTCGCCAATCAGTTGCGCGACAATGTGCTAATCAACGAGCTGATTCGCGGGCATTCTGCCAACTCCTATCTCGATGCGAATCGGTTGGAGGAGCTGTCTGGACAATACGCAGATGCGGCCCATAAGCTGACCGTTGCTGATCAAAAGGCTCTAGCCAAGGAAGCAGCTGCTCTGCGGAGTAAGTATGGCGTGAACAGCCAGCTTGCCAGGGAGAATTTGAACAAGCTTGCCAAGAAGTATCCAGACAGCTTCTCGTACAAGCTACCAACAACAGGCGATTGGGATAAGGAGCTTAACGCCGCATTGCAGGATTTTGCGAAGAAATACGGCTTGGACAATAAGGGCTACGGCCGTGATGTGCTCGCAGTGTACCTGCATCAAGTAGCCAATGGCGTTCTTCCATGGCCCAAGGTTAGCAAGGCTGCAACGCCGACTGTTCCAACAACGAAAACGGAACCGGGCAAGAAGCCGCCGACTACTCCTGAAAAGCCGTCAAAGGAGGAAACGAAGCCTACTCCATCCAACAGCTCTGCCGAGGAGAAAAGGAAAGCAATCGTAGAATTCGCTAAGAAGTTTTTGGGGAAGATTCCTTATTGTATGGATACTAAAATTACAACAATGAAGCTTGATCCCAACAATCCACCTATTTATATGGACTGCTCTGATTTCAGTTCCTCAGTGTACTTGACCATATTAAATGTGCATATAGGCGGTACTACAAGAGATCAAATCCATCGGGGAACAGAGGTTGACTACAAAAGTTTACGATCCAGTGGGGATTATAAAAACCTAAAGTTAGGTGACCTAATATTATTTGATTGGAAAAAAAGAACGGGGAGACAACCGAATCATGTAGGCATGTATATCGGGAATGGGGAATTTATTCACGAGCATGGTAACGCAACTAAGCCTAGTGAAATGGATTCAGATAAAAAGCCTTCTCATAATGTAACGATAGATAAATTAAGCAAAGATTGGAAGGGGTCTTACGGTCGTATATATACAAACGTAATAGCAGTTAAGCGTATTATCCAAGACGATGGATCTATTAAAAATAAGTAGGGATAAGGAAGTACAGAATCGTCGTAAAGGAACTGAGCCAACCCGCTTAATGAGGAAACTTTATAGAGAGTGTAGAAGAGAGGAGAAATCATGCGTTGTATAAAAGTAGTTTTAATTATTGTTTTTTCAGTACTGATATCTGCATGTAGAGCAAGCACAGGTGGGGACAATGTTATATCTTCGCAGTCTTCCGATATACCATCACGTAATGAAATTAAGGCAGATCAGGATGATGTAAAGGCAACTCAAAAAAAAGCAAGTTGGCTTTTGAATGGTCAAGAAGGCGTAGAAGATCGAGTTCAATTCTTAACCAATTTAGATGATCCTACTGGAAGAACTAATATTCGTATCGACGATCTGATTGACACCATGCAAACTCGGGAAGAACGTATAAAATATCACGGCTCACAAGTATATGTCGGGAAAATAACAAGTGACGGCAGCCGTATGGCGATTATAAGAGACGTTTATGGGGAGCAACCAGAGGAGCTGCTCATTATTGAAGTGTACGATCTGGATGCGGGAGAAAAAGAACGAGAGTTTAAATTGCCGCCAACGGCTCAATATCCTGTGATCTCTTCTGATTTAAGCAAATATCTATACGTAATGGACGGACGTTTGTATTTATATGATGCAATAAGTAAAAGAACTACAGAATTGAAGACTAACAAAGGCAAAGCGGATGTTAGTAATATTGCTCAGGGAGTGTTTTCACCGGATAACACCAAGTTATGTTTTGTTGATGATCAGACAGGGATCGTAATGCTTGATCTATCTGGTGATAGTGGTACGAAGCTTCTGCTTGCAGGCACTGATGTCTCGAGTATTATGCAATGGGATCAGGGGAACCGACTTATTTATACCACTTATAAAAAAGATAATACTTTCATAAATGATATTTATTCACTAGATATATACACTGGAAAAGTACAGTTTATAACTAAAAATGAGGGCGAATTTATTCTATCTCCAGATCAAAAAAAACTAGTACTGGCAGATGATGAGGTTGTAAAAATGTTCATGATTGATGTAGCTAGTGGAAAAAAAGAAGATATTACGTCCATTGTAAATGGTGAAGGAACTTGGGTAATTCCAATACAGTGGATCGAAACAAAAACTAATTATATGAAATATAGCAACAAGGTTAAAGTGAAAAAAATTACGGCATCTTCCACACTTCCTAATCAGAATAACTATTCTTTTAATGTGAACAATTTAACGGACGATAATAACTTAACCCCTTGGTGTGAAGGAACGAAGGAAGGCGGGGTAGGAGAAACGGTAACTATGGATTTGGGTCCAACTCAAGAGGTCAGAGGTATGGAGATGGTCGACGGCATTATACGAGTGAACAATAAGTATTTAAACGTGAATACAATCCAAAAAATGAAACTTGATTTTTCGGATGGACAATCTGTGGTGCTTGAGAACAATGACACACGCTTCAAATTTGATGAACCTATACGAACATCTTTCGTTAAAATTACCATTCTAGAAGTGAAAAAAGGCACGGATTTCCCAAATACTTGTATAGGTGAGCTGAAGTTATTGTGATGAGCAGTAGAAAGCGAAATAAAACTGCGGTATGGATAAGTAAAATTACGTTATTCGTCTTGATCTTTTCCATGCTATGCGGGTGTATACAATCGAGCGAGGGCCAAAAAGCAGTACAGGAGCGAAAGGAATCTCATGCTTCAGTCTCTCAGTCCAAGAGACTTCCTCCAGCAAAAATGGCTGTAAATTGGTTGCTTTTTGAAGCGGAAAATGGAAACATGCCCATGGATTATCTCGCTGATATGGATGATCCTACAGGCAATACCTATATTGATTTAGACGATATTATAGCTGAATTATATGCAAGTGAAGGTGAAGCGTATCCTGAATCTGAGTTGTATCTGGTTAGGTTCTCGGATGACGGTAGGCGGATCGCTTTATGTAGAGAGTCGCAGGATTTGAATTATTTAATGATCAAAATCTTTGATTTATCTACTACAAAGAAATTATATGAATTTAAGGTGCCAAATAGGGACTACGCTGTTATGTCTCCTGACTTACGCAAGTGTGTTTACACAGGGGATGCAGCCTTTTTTTATCTTATGAACCAGGGGCAGGAAACTAAAGCATTGGGGCAATTAAATGATGGTCACTATCTCAATCTTCCAGTGTTTTCGCCTGACGGTAATCAATTTGCCCTTGTAGATAGTAACTATAATGTATTGATTTATGATTTGTCCAAGAATAAGCAAATTCAACAAATCAAGCTAGGAATAGAAGGAATACAGATCGAACAGTGGCTTTATAACGATCAATTGCTTCTCTCTTCTTACGATACTGATAAGTCGTATATGTTCAATATACAGACAGGGGAGAAGAAACAACTAATGAAAGCCACAGACTCTCCTGTTATAACCTTGGATAACCACAGGGTTGCTTTTCTGAACTCCAAGGGTGAAATGCAACAACAAGATATTCAAACAGGTCTGCCTATAAAATACTCTAATGTATTCTACAGGATAGGCTATAACGTGTCCCCTACACAATGGGTACAGACTACAACGGATTTGAAGAAATATCGAAAAAGCATCCCGGCAAAGAAGATCAGCGCATCTTCTACGCTTTCTGATCAAGCAGGAAATACCTATGCTGCTAGAAACATTGTGGATGGAGATGCGAGTACAGCTTGGTGTGAAGGAGTCAAGGGAGACGGGATTGGGGAGTGGGTCAAGATTGATTTCGGCTCTATGCAAGAACTGAAGGGATTTGAGCTCATCAATGGCTTGGCTAAGTCATCTAATGCTTTCCAAGTAAATAACAGAGTTAAGCGAATGAAACTAGAGTTCTCGAATGGGCAGACCATAATGGTAGATAATGATTTTTTAAGTAATGAGTTTCCAGGTAGTGCCATTCATAGTTCATTCGTAAAAATAACGATTGAGGCAGTAGAGAAAGGAAGCAAATATCACGATACCTGTATGTCGGAGATACGATTCTTCTAAGCATTTCGAACAAAGGAGAAGGCATATGAAGTGGAAAGAACCAACGTTTGGTGCAACACCTATGTTGAAAGCTTTAACAACTGCTAATGCACACAGGAAAGCAAAGGCTTTTGATCTGGCCGCAGAACAAAAGAAACAGAAACTGAATTATCCTGATTGGGCCCAGACCTGGATGCATAAATACAAAGAAGATTGGTATATCGCTCAAGCAAATGGCGACGAGGTAGGCATGCGTAAAGCGCAAAAGCTGGCAGAGGGACTGCGAAGCAAACTACGCGAAATGGCCACGTTTCCCAAGTGGGCTCAAGAACAGATGCAAAAAGAAACCGTCCGCTGGATGACTGCGGAGGCAAGCGGGAATATCATGGAAAAGTTAGCTGCTGAGAAAGCGGGACGAGCTTTACGGGAGAAGCTAGGTTTGATCGATCCAAATCCAAATCCAAATCCTGAGGTACCTAAGGAGGATGATTCTAAACCTGTACAAGTACCTCCTGATAATTCAGGAAATGATAGTTTTGAAGCTGAACTTGCTAAATTCCCGGAATCATACAGGTCTGCGCTGTTAAAATTACACAAGCAGCATCCTTCTTGGCGTTTTATAGCGGAAGAAACGAACGTAGATTTTAATAGTTTTCTCAAGGCAGAAATGAAAAATGGACTGGTATGTACCGAAGTGAGCAAATATGGATACTCACCGCCTTGGAGGGACTCGAAGCTTAAATATGATAATGATTATAACGCCGCTTCCCCTAAAGCAGTTTCATATTTTTTAGATCCACGTAACTTTCTGACTGAATCTCGTGTATTTCAATTTTTATCTGGAAAGTATGATAAGAGCACCCAAAATAAAGAGGCAGTTAATAAAGTGTTAAGCAAAAGTCTAGCTAATAAAGGAGATGTATTTCTAAAGGCAGGAGGGAATGAGGCGAGTGCAGTATTTTTAGCGGCAAAAGCCATGGTCGAATCAGGAGGTGGGACTTCAACTTTAGGAAGAGGACAGGTTCCAGGATATATGGGATGGTACAATATGTATGGCATTGGTGCGAATGATGGAAATGCACGTATAAAGGGTGCGAAAAAAGCCAAGTCAGAGAACTGGAACTCTGTAGATAGTGCGATAATTGGTGGAGGTAAGTGGATTAATGAGAATTATATTCAAAAGGGACAAGATACTCTCTATAGCTTAAAGTGGAATGTAAATTCATTCAAGAAGAACGGAACTATTAGTAAACAATATGCTACGAATATTATGGATGCTTATACGAAAGCTGACCGTTTTTCAAAAGGTCTTAAAACTGTTGATGCACCTCTTAGTTTTAGGATCCCGATTTATAAAAATATGCTGGACACTGCTTTCCCCGAGCCTACACAACCTTTGTCGAGGTAATCAGGTTATAAAAAATTTATGTTTCGAAAGAAGAGGGAGTGTAATTGAAGAAGCTATTTGTGCTTGTTTTAGTTGTTCTAATTTTTAGTGGTTGTGGTCTGAAGAAAGAAGTTGAGGAAAAGGGCACAGTTTCTAAATCAGCTATATCGACTGCTAGTAGCCATGAGCTAACGTATGATTCAAGCAAAGCTATTGTGCAAGAATCGAATAAATTAGATCTGTTTATTAAGAAAATTCAACCCGCTAATATGAAATTACAAAAATTAATAAAACAGGATATTGATAAGGAAGGTACTTTAGAATTTGTGATTGCTTTTGGGAAAAAATCGGATCATTTAGAATCTATATATGTAGTAAGAAATAAGGATGACCACCTTAAAATAATTGGAAAATTGGATGATCCGATAGTTACAGAGCATATTAATAAGGACGTTAAGGTTATGCATTTAGACCAAACTAAGCGTGATTTCATCGTAGTATATTCCACTAGCGAAGTGGATGAGGCCGAAGGATTCTCTATATTTACTTTAGACCATAACCGAATTAGCAACCTGAATTACAATTATCCAGAAGCAACAGGGCAAGGAATCAGGAAGCTGAAGGATATTAATAAAGATAGTGTTTTTGAGGATGTGAGTTATTACCGTTTTCAGGATACTCAACAACATACAATCATGACGTATCAGAAATTTGACAGGACTGGACCAGAAAGATCAGAAGTATTATATGGAAATAAAGATAAAAAATTTGTATACCCTACGGTTCCTAAAGATATTATCCAAAATTATTTGGAAGATCATTATCTTATGAATCGCTTCTTGATACACTTGCCCGAAATGGCGGAATTCACAGCTTTGTCAGAAAACCCGAAAAATAATTTTTTTGAAGATATCATAGATTTTTCAACTATGGACTATACGGGATTAGATCTGAATATAAAAGAGATTGCTAATAAGGCTGATCAGCGGGCATTTTTGGTAAAGAGTAACTCAGAAGAGGAGGAATCAAACCAAGGACTTGTATTTACATTAGAAAAACAGTCAGGCAAGTGGAGGATTATGAGCATAGAGTTAAACGATAAATCGTAGAGAGTGTGATATCCAGCATGAGTCACTTCAAGGGCGGTCGTATATGTTTCGTCCTGTTATTGTTATTTTCCTTCGTGGTACTGAACGGATGTACGAAGGGAAATGATTCTTCAAAAGCAGCAACAAATCATGCGCTTGTTCTCCAAAATGAAGCCAAAACGATTTCCTATTCGAAAAGGCTGAATACGTTGCTAGAGACACTTCATATAATCAATGATGAAAATATGGATTCTGATGTCAGACGAAACAAGATTCAGGAGTTCGTACAGGGACTCAATTTGTTGTTAAACGAACCGGAGAGTGCAGAGCTGAAGGATGGAGAATTAGTAGAAAAATTTAATTACAATCTTACTATCTTAACAAAATCGTTTCAGTTAAAAAGTGGGCAGCTAAATGTGAGAGTTGTGAATTATAGAGCACCCACTACGGTAACGGGTACGATCGGAGGCAAATATACATTTATTCAGTGGTGGAGTACGAAAGAACTTGTGCATGCCCAGATGCTTGAGGAAGACAGGCCAGAATTAGCTACAGATTTTATGGTTCGGGATTCAGACCAGGGAATACAGCTGTTGTTAGGGGGATATGTTTCAATATATCATCCAGACCCCGTATTTGTTGCGTTGTGGGAATTCTCCGGAGAAAAATGGACACAGAAAGGAATAGTAACAGATAAGATAAAGCTTCCAGATGCGTGGGAATTGAACGAGGATATAGATGAGTTTATTTTAGAGAATCGGCAGCATGATAGCATGAGTATCGAAGTTTTAGACCACGGCGATGGCTTCTTAATAAACAGTGATGATTCTGAACAGAACCTTATCATTGAGTTTTCCACCAGTGGAGAAGTCCGTATTGATTCTGAGTATAGCACCGCCTCGAATACTAGTGAACAGCAAAGCTATGAACTCATTCAAGAGAAATATTCAGAACATGGGATCATGATTAAATACCCTCAAATTACAAAACTCAAGGATATTGCAAAGCAGAAATCTTTAAACCAAATTCTTAAGACTGATGCTTTAGAAGGATTACAAAACTATGCGGATTCCAATTCTGGAGTCCATGTCGAAATTGATTATGAGATCAAACGACAAAGTGAACGATTCTTGAGTGTTCAATATACGGGTATTCATTATGTGAAGGACGCAGCCTATCCTAGTCATATGTTTTATACGACGAATCTGGATATGAAGCAGGCTTCAAGAATAAGATTGAGGGATCTGGTAAAGATCGAGAAACCTTTTATTGAGCTTATAAAAAGCGGGAAGATTACAGCTGTTCAGCCAGAGCAACAAGGGTTAATCGGTGATTTCACAAAAGATGATTTGATTAAACTGTTAGCAAACGCGGATGTAACCAAAGGTTCGCTTGTGGAAGTAGAAATGGAATCGTTTAGTTATCTCACAAATGATTCGTTGGGGATGAGTGTACCTATGGCTCATGTGGTAGGGGACCATGCGGAGTATGAGATTCGTTTTGGGCAAATTCCAGATAATATCAAGCAAAATAAGGAACTATGGAGTGAGCTAAGTCCTGTTGTGGATCAGTCTGTTTCCGCTAGTGGCGGTGAAAAATTGGATACAGATCAATATGAAATTGAAGAGTCGCAGTCTTTTCACACTACTCTCGAAGGTTTTGGAAAAGTTCGGTTTGTATCCACATATGGGTATCCGGAAGGTCTTCGTAAATTCTTTTTCTTCCTATTGGATGACCAAGGACATATTCTGTATCCATTCCCCGATTTCTACGGGAACCGTGAGTGGGTTGCACGTTACGGAGGTGTAGAAGCAGTGGCCTTTAAGGATGTGAATAAGGATGGATTGAAGGATGTTATCATCATTGCCGATGTTGACAACGGGATTCATGGACCTGGTAGAGTTGATGAATTTCCTATAGCGGACATATATTTTCAGAAAAAAAATAAAACCTTTACCACGCTCCCTGCATTGGATCAGGCTCTCAACGATCAGGAGCATAATCAGACCATTAAAGATGTCATTCAATACGTAAGCAAACAACGGATAATTGTAAACTAACCGACAAAAAGGGGCAGAGACATGGGATATCCAATCATAAAGTATAACGGAACGGTTTTATCTCTTAAAAATCCGAAAGTTAAAGTTGTACAGAAAATGAATGAGCATGTGAAAGTCTTTTTGACAGGTGTGTTAACGGGTGCCCAAATGGAAGAGTACACAGATCATATGGAGGCAGGGGCTAAGTTAGTCGTTTCTTATGTGAATGATGATCAAAAGCAGATTGTATTATTTAGGGGATTAGTCACGCAGTTCAGAATTAAGCTGGTGTCCAATGTAGCCCATTTGGTCGTCGAAGCCCTCTCCTATACAAGCCAGCTGGATGAAGTGCTTCATAGACAATCTTTTCAAAATGTGAAGATGAAGGTGCAGGCATTACTTGAACATGTACTCAAATCATATCCCAAAGCCAATTGTACGAGCCGCTTAAAAGATCAGCTTATACAAGAATTTACGATGCAATTCGACGAAACGGACTGGTCGTTTCTGAAACGCATCGCGTCTCGGCTTGGTTGGGGACTGATACCTGATCCGATTGGAGAAAAACCTCAGTTTTATTTTGGGTTACCGGATGGTGTGAATCAAGGCGAGCTGAAACAGTATAACTACTCCATGACCAGAAAAAGCAAATCAGGGGCCAGCAAGGACGACAACCTTTTGTATTATAAAGTGCAGACGACTGGGGCCAAAGATGTCCTGCTGCATATTGGTGCAGAAGTCAAGTTCAAAGGGAAAGCCTTATACGTCCTGCAGTCTGTTGCGTTTATACGGCATAACGTCTTGTGGTATGAATATGTGCTGACTACAGCGGACGGAATGAAGCAGGATTTAATTTTAAATGAGCCCATTCGTGGCATCTCATTGAAGTCCAAGGTCATTGGAATTGAACAGGATCATGTGAAAGTTTTCTTTTATGAAATGGATAAGGTCAAGCCTAACGTCAAGGAAACCTTCGCTTTTCCAACGGCTACATTTTATACATCAGAAGGGAATACGGGATGGTACTGCATGCCAGAGTTGTTTGACTTTGTAGATATCTACTTTCCGACGGCGCAAGAAAAAGACGCTATTGTGACCCACTCGATTCGTAAGAGATCCAAAGGCGGTGACTTTATTAAGGACCCGTCGACAAAGATCTTTATGACCAAGTACCGCAAAGCTATTATTTTTGAGAAAAATGAGATTTTAATCACGGGGAACGACGATGAAGTGGTGATTCGACTGCTGGATGACCATGGAATTGAACTGCGAAGCAAAAAGGATATCCGTGTAAAAGCAGACGGGAACCTGGTGTTCAATGCGGGTAACACAATACAGGTCACTGCGAAGGATGCTATCGGTTTAAAATGTAAAACGAGTTTGGTAGAAATGGATGGTAACATCAAAATGACTGGAGAAAAGATAAAGACGCAATAACTAAATCCATCGTGAGAGGGTAAAGAATATGGCTAAAGTAACTACAGGAGCAATCGTGAATGAGAAACCGGCTACCCAAGAAGATATGATTCAAGAATGGAAACGTAAAATAAGCAAAGGCGAATATCCTTTTATTTATGTAACTAAGCATAGCACCAAAAGTGAAGAGCGTTAAATATGACTAACGATGACTAGAAAAGGCTCCTAGGGAGCCTTTTCTGCAATCATGGTTCAATATTCTAATTCTTTTTAGGATTCCTACTGTCAATGAACCAATCCGGTCCTAATACATCTAGGACTTCTTTTTTTCAAAATCGTAAGCGATGGATATCGAGTGATCTTCATGTCCTTTTATATAGTCTATTAGATAAATCGTGTTATTAACATAGCTACCTATATAGTCATAACTCTTAAATATGAAATCTGCCCTTTAGTATTCCTTAATGTACTCTTTTCCAATAGGTATGCCTTTCCGAACGATTTCTTCTTTTTTGGCATTCGATGCGTACTGCATGTAATAGAAAACTCCTACCAGAATGACAAGTGATATAAAGACAAAAAGCCATAGTTGCTTCTTTTTCAAGTTGAAGTATTCTCCTTAAAACTGAGCTAAATATGCTATACGCTTTCTTAGGAATAAGGTGCATTCTTATCTATAACCTTACTATCAATAAACCAATCCGGTCCCGTAACATTTACGATTTCTTTTGAGTCCAAGTCATAGGATATCCTAATTAAGTCTGTATCGTTTCCTTTTATATAGCCGTAAAGATGTACTCTTGCAAAGACACTGTTTTCTTCAATATTGTAATTTTTTAATACGAAATCCGTATTATAGTGAGTTTTAATATATTTGATACTGACAGTAGTAGCAGACTCCACTATCTCTTCCTCTTGAGCGGTAGAAAAACCACAACCGCCCAGAATGGTTAATATTATGATGAGAACTGTGCAACATTTAAGGATTGTGTTCATTTACGCAACATTCCCCTAACATGCTATTTATAATTTAATGTGAACTACAACCAGAATGCAGTGAACAATGACTTGGTTCTTATTTTTGTTGCAAATATCTCTCAGTAACAGGAAGTATTTTAATGATATTACTTCTTCATATTTAGGAAAAAGTCATCTGTTAGAGGGCTGATTATTTGGATACTGGACTTGACTTTAGAATGGAAAAATAATCTTTTTGGGATAACGGCTGTCAATGAACCAATCTGGTCCGGTTACACTAGACACTTCTTTCTTTTCAAAATCGTAAGCGATAGATATCGATTGGCCTTCATGCCCTTTTATATAACCGATTAGATGAACCGTATTATTAACATAGCTACCTACATAGTCATAACTCTTAAATATGAAATCTGCCCTATAGTATTTCTTGATGTACTCTTTTCCAATAGGTATGCCTGTTCGAACGATTTCTTCTTTTTTGGCATTCAATGCATACTGTATGTAATAGAAGACTCCTACCAGAATGACAAGTAATATAAAGACAAAAAGCCATAATTGTTTCTTTTTCAAGTTGAATTAATCTCCTTAGAATTGGGAGTGAATATGCTACACGCTTTCTTAGGAATAAGGAGCATCCTCATCTATAACCCTACTATTAATAAACCAATAACAAACCAACCCGGTCCAGAAACGTTGATCACTTCTTTAGTTTAATAAGTGTAGTGAATGGTAATTTTGCTGTTCTCGTGACCTCTAATATAGCGTAGTTTATAGTTTGTAGTGGATAAGGTTGATGCCGATGGGAGTTGCGACATCTATAACTCTTTTTCTTGAGGTACTGAGAAACCGAATCCTGTCAGAATAAGCGGCGTCATAGAAATATTAGACACAACTTAAAAGGTATGTTCATTTACGTAATCTTCTCCTAACATACAGCTATAAAGTCCTAATCGTTATTAGGTAAGAACTATCACCAAAAATACAATCCTCTCCGACTTTGTTCTCATTTCTGTTCCGATTGATACTCGAAATAAATATAATACATTATAATGATATTGCTTCCTGAGAATGGAAGAGTGAACTTATTTACTGAATAAAGCGAATCTTATTTTATGGAATAGATACGTCCTCCTTGGGATCCTGACTATCGATGAACCAATCCGGTCCAGTTACGTAGAGTACCTTTTTTTTCTTATAGTCGTAATTTAGTGAGATTATCTGACCTTCATGTCCTTTTATATAGCCACGAAGATAAACGGTAGAGTTAACATAGCCGCCAATAAAGTCGTAATTTTTGTATATAAACTCGGCATTATAATGTTTCCTAATGTATTCTTTTCCAATAGGTATGCCAGATTGGACGTATTCTTCTTTTTGTACATTCGCCGTATATTGCATGTAATAAAAGATTCCAACAAGGATTGAAACCAAGGTAAGAGCAGAAAGCCAAATTTTCTTTTTCAATTTTCTTTTCTCCTTTAATGGAAATAATGACTTTTTATAACTTTATAATATCTCAGCTATTTAGACAAGGTGGGGAAAAATTGAATTACGTTAAAGATGAAACTTACTGGATCATATCGAATGAAGCTTACGAATTGAATATTGATCCAAAGACTTATAGAAATAATAACATTCCTGGTTGGAGGGTTGCTGATTTAGACGAAAAACTATTACATGACACGAACGGTTCTGGATTTGATGCCACCGTTTTTCACAATGAGAATAGCAATCAGGTGATTATAGGATATAGGGGAACTGAACCAGGAGGAAGACCAATATGGAGTAGAGCGATGGACATAGGAACGGATATTAGCGATGTCGTGGGCGGACGAGCAAAAAATTTAAATCAAGTTCACGATTATTATGTAAATAATCAAGAAGAGATAAAAAATTCCCTCCCACAGGTACAAAGTTCATTTCATCAGTATGAGGCCCAGTATCAGGATAATCAATTTACAAAAGCTCAAACTCTGTACGACGAAGTGAAGAAGAAGTATCCCGCTGCCGAAATATCTACGACAGGCCATTCTTTAGGCGGTGCAGAAGCAGAATATGTTGCAGTGAAGAATGGTTTATCATCTGTGAGTTTTGCTGCTCCGAGCATTGTACATTTATTGCCTGAAGATCTTCAAAAGAGGGTAAAAGCAGGAGAATTCAAGAAGACTAATGTGGCTTTTGCCCATCCCGGAGATAGCGTTGGTGGGGGAGCCACTAAGGCTAACCAACATGTGGGGGAAACGTATCATATTGGGAGTGATTATAAGACTGCCAATGTAGCCAAGTTTACTATTCCTGTTTCAATTCCCTTGGAAAGAAAAACCGAATTGGAAAGACTTTTTCTTGGACCCAAGTGGACTCCTATTGTTTATGTTCCGATTACATTGCCTATGATGCAGCAAGATGCATTCACCAAATTCTATAATTCTGTATTAGGTGGAGAGCACACTCATAGCATGGAAAACTTTACATTTGATGAAAATGGAAATATCAGCAATCCACTGTACACCATGGACGGGCAACTAGTAGAAGGTAACCCACGGGTGCAGGCATACGAGCAGATGCTGGCCGCGCGAGCAGAGCTTAAGGAAGTCGTGGGCGATCTGGTTGAACGTTACGGTGAGCAAATGGGTGCCTTCGGGCAGTTTGCTGCTACTGCACTGGGAGTGAATCTGATGGGAGAAGGACAGCAAAATGGTCGCACCCATGGCGGGGCATATTTTGTGGGCAACAAAAATGGGGGCACAATTCAATTAACACCTGAGGAGCTAAAGCATGCGGCTAACCAGATGCGTTCCAGCCTGCATGGATTCTCTAGCGATACCCGAGCATCCATCCAGTTATTTCAGGCTCATATCGGGACGAGTGAAAGTCAGTCTTTGACCCCAATTGCGCATAGTGCAACGGCAACGTTAGATCGGATTAATCGCTGGTATCAGGAATCGATTACGGAGATCGCAGAGTATATAGATCGCAAGGGTCAGGAATTCACGATGGTGGATCAGTAATAGATCAGCTGTAAGAACACAACAGGGGGCAAAAGAGATGGGTAGAATATCTTTGAGCCTGGGGGATCTGCGGAGGGCTGTACAACAATGCGAACAGCTAAAGCAAAGACTTCAGCATCAGGAGCAGCAGATGAAAAATATATATGGTCGGCTGCATGAATGGCGGGGAGAATCAGCTGCTGAATTAACACGTAAAATGGAGGCGTTTCTCCAAGGAACCACGGTACGAATACAAGAATTGGACGAGCATAAAGAGCAGTTGAAACGCTATATTCGGAAAATGGAAGAAGCTGATCGGCGTGAGGAGAGACGCAAACGGGCTGCACAATGGTGATACAGACGGACTGCAATAGTTAGGAGAACATCATGAAAGATCAAAATGCATTTGTCATTTTACTTATATTGAATATTGTTTATAGCTTAACGTTATTTGCCTATCCGGCCATGCTGATGGTGGTCGCATTTTCTTTCGATGCACCAACAGCTGGAGATTACCTCATCAGTTATATTTTTGCCTATGTCATAGTGAGCTACCCGATAGGAATATTCATATCGTGGAGCTGTTGGTATTTTTATCATCGTTATGCTTTTAAGAAGGCGTATATCATAGCTAACTTTATGCTGCTGTGGCCAGCTACTCTTGTAGTGTCCTCATGGATTCAATCGGCTTTTTCTTGAAGGGGTTCCCATCTGGTCCAGTCAGCTACATAACATAAAAAAACCGTACAATCGCTAGGGGACTCCCGCGGGGTACGGTTAAATGCATTTAAGTAAAAACCACATATATAGTAGAAGAAAAAAATTTCCTCTGGAGTGACGACGATAAAACCTTTGGCCAGAGATTTACCGGAGTCTACTTTAAATTATCCTGTGAGCGAATATAGCAGCGTTCGGAAGCTTGGAGATGAGTTAAATAAAGTGTAAAAATGTTGAAAAGCTACAAAGTTCGACATATTGTTCGCTTTTTCGCATCATATGTTATTGAATTAGGGATTTTTGTTTGCTATTTATCGTATATTTATGTATAATCTATCGTGTTGAAAGATTGATTGTACGTAATATGCTGATGAGGGTGGGTTCATTGACGCTGCTCGACAGTAACGAAAGCAAGAAGCGGATGTGCCAGATTTACAATGAAGTTTCAAAGGAACTGTTCGGCTTCGGGACCACGCTGCTGCGGGCCACCGTTGAGAACAACATTGTTACCTTTGTGGCGAAGCACCGGCGTTCTCCACGCTCGGCAGCATTGGAAGTGGAAGCCCCCGGCTTGAAGCTGGAAGTGGATTTCCGAATGTCCATGCTGTACAAGAAGAGACTTCGCGAGAAGCTGATTGAGGATATGGAGCTCGATATAGAAGCTTTACTGCGCGATTATGATGCAGCAACGCAGTGGGCAATTACGAACATCATACTGAAAGAATCCTAATAAAATTGGATATTCGGCTTTTCGCTTCGGATCTATCTGAGGGGAGAACCTGTTATAACGCGCAGCGGGATCAACTTATTCTTTGTTTACGAAGAAAAGTATTCTTGTTTTACAAGAGTACTTTTCTTTTTTGTGTCATAAGGTGTGCAGAATAAAAAAACAGGGGGAGTTTCATATGAAAAAATGGTTTAAAGGATTTATGGCTGTGACCTTGGCATCTGTGGTACTGGCAGGTTGCGGCAGCAATGCTACTGGCGGTCAGACAGATGGAAAAGATGGCTCAGCTGATGGGAAAAAGAAACTAGTTATTTCAACATGGGGCTTTTCCGAGGACTTTTTTAATAAAGAAGTGTACGAGCCTTTTGAAAAGGAACATAACGTTGACATCGTAGTCGAAATTGGAAATAACGCAGAACGGTTGAACAAAATCAGCCAAGGCAGCACTGATGTCGATCTGATTTATCTGTCTGATTATTATGCTCAACAGGGAATTCAACAGGGATTGTTTGAGAAGCTGGATCGCAGCAAGGTGCCGAATCTGAACCAAATTTATGACATTGCCAAAGCACCACTGGGTGAGGAGTATGGTCCTGCTTATACAGTTGGGCGTCTCGGTATTGCCTATAATCCGGAGCTGGTGAAAAAAAATGTGACCTCTTGGGCTGACCTGTGGGGGAATGAGTTCAAAGGAAACGTGACTCTGCCGAACATTACGGCGACTGCCGGACCAATGATGGTAGATGCAGCCTCCAAAGTAGCGGGTAGTAAGGAGTTTAATGAAGACCAAGCCTTCGGAAAACTGAAAGAGCTGAGTCCGAATATCGTTAAGTTTTATAGTAAAACGTCCGAGTTCGTGAACATGTTTAGTCAACAGGAAATTGCGGGCGGTCCGATCATGGAAATGTACTTCAAAGATTTGCAGGCGGCTGTGCCAGGAGCGAAATTTGTAGCTCCTAGTGAAGGTGCTTACGCAGTAATGAACACGATTAATGTAGTGAAAGGCTCCGACCAGAAGGAGCTGGCTGAGGAATTTATCAACTGGCAGCTGAGCAAAGAAGTTCAAGAAAAATCCGCCAAGGCAAAGGTTGATTCCCCGGTGAATACGCAGGTGGTACTATCCGGTGCGGATACAGAGGGAATTACGTACGGTGCAGATGTAGTGAACAAGCTGACCAAGCTGGATATGAAGTTCGTTAACGATCATATCAAGGCATGGACAGATCGTTGGAACCGGGAAGTTGCACAATAATGAAAAAGGTCATATTAGATGTAGATACGGGCATTGATGATGCGTTGGGTATTTTACTAGCGGCCAAAAGTGGTCAGCTGGATATCCAAGCGATTACTACAGTATGCGGTAATGTTTCACTTAAACAAGCAACATTGAACACATGCAAAATCCTCGACCTTTTGGATAGACCGGATATTCCGGTTTATCGGGGGGCAGAGGCTCCCTTAATACGTAAAGGTCTGCACGAGCACCGTGTCCATGGAGAAGACGGCATTGGAGGTGCATTGAGTGGAGTAGTACCAGCCATGTCTGCGTCCGAAGGTTTTGCACCGGATATCATCATTGATACCGTGATGGCTCACCCGGGGGAAGTGACGCTCATTTGCACCGGTCCACTCACCAATCTGGCACTGGCGCTACTGAAGTGTCCCGAGCTGACGGATCACGTCCATGAGGTCATTTTTATGGGCGGTGTTATTCACGGGTGCGGCAATATTACACCTGTAGCGGAGTACAACATGTATGCTGATCCTGAAGCCGCACGAATCGTATTTCATGCAGGATTTGGTCGATTGATACAGGTGGGACTGGATGTAACACGGAAGGCTCTGCTGACTGTGGATCATATTGCTCGTCTGACCCGCCCAGCAATTCGTAATTATGTAGCTGAAAGCACGGCCGTTTATACCAAGCGTTATGAAGAACGCAACGGGGTAAAAGCGTGTGCGCTTCATGACCCGCTTGCCGTGGGTGTCGCGTTGAATTCGAGGTTAGTAAATACCTCGCTGTTGTATGTCGACGTGGAAACCTCGAGTCGCATATGTGACGGACAAACAGTGGGCGATGTACAGAACCGCCTCAATCATAGCCCTAATATGAATGTGTGCGAACAGGTGGACAGCGAAGCTTTTCTGGAGCTGTTTATCCAGGTGCTGAATAAGGAATAACATTTTGATAACCGCAAGGAGCTACCCATGAAGAAAACATACTTGTATTGGCTGCTGCTGCCAGGTCTGCTCTTTCTGGCGGTGTTCATGGTCATTCCGATTGTGTTGACGATCGGTTCGACCTTCGTACAGAACAGCTCATTCACCCTAGAAGGCTATCTCCATTTCTTCAAGGACCCTTATTTTTTGAAAATATTGCTGACTACGCTGGAAGTCAGTGTCGTAACGACACTCGTGTGCGTATTACTCGGCTTCCCGACGGCTTATTATATTTCGCAAAAGGCCCCGCGTCGTAAAGGGATTTTGCTAGCGCTGGCTATCTTCCCCTTGTTGACGAGTCCGGTGGTGCGGTCATTCAGCTGGATGGTCATTCTGGGTCGCAAGGGGCTGTTAAATAACGTGCTCATCGGTTTAGGACTCGTGGATGAGCCGCTGAATATTTTGTATACTCCGGCAGCGATGATTATTGGTCTGGTTCATTTGTTTTTACCGCTGATGATTATTTCACTGATTGGTGTACTCGAAAATATCGACGGTGATCTTGTTCATGCTGCCCAGAGCCTCGGGGCCTCCAGATTTAGCGCATTTCGTAAAATCGTATTTCCGCTGTCTGTGCCAGGCCTGATCATTGGAAGCATTCTCGTTTTCGTGGGCAGCCTGACTGCATATACGACACCAGCACTACTTGGAGGAAAACAGCGGGTTATCGCTACATTTTTGTATCAGAACGCGATGACGCTAAACGACTGGTTTTTAGCTTCTGTTATTGCAACAATTATGATTGTTATTACATTTATCGTGGTCGGTCTCTTAAATAAGGCGGCCCATAAACTCAATCCGAAGGGGTAGGTGGATATGCGGGAGAAACATTACGGACTAGGCTTCTTTAGCCTGCTGGTCTTCATCTTTCTGCTCGGTCCGCTGTTGATCATATCGGTCACTTCTTTCGAGCCGGGCACGGTATTAAAATTTCCTCCGCAGGGCTTTTCTTTGCGCTGGTATGAAAATATTTTTGAAGTGGATTTGTTTATGTCCACGTTCAAAACGTCCATTGTCGTTTCTCTGCTAGGCAACATCTTGGCACTGTTGATCGGTATGCCTGCCGCCTATGCACTTAGTCGTTTTTCGTTTCGCGGGAAGGATGCGCTGAATGCTTTGTTCCTCTCCCCGTTGCTTATACCAGGTATTGTTCTTGGTTTTACACTGCTGCGCTATTTGATCATTGTTTACCATTTACCAGTATATGCTGGACTATTGATCGGACATACGGTGATTATGTTGCCGTTCATTATTAGAGTCATTGCATCCAGTTTGTCTAACTTTGATTTTGCGATTGAGGAAGCAGCGCTTAGTTTGGGGGCTGGACGGCTGGAAACCTTTTTCAAGGTGGTTCTGCCTAACATCCGCTCAGGTATTATTGCGGCTATCCTGATTGCCTTTCTGGAATCATTCAACAATGTCGACATTTCCGTCTTCATGACAGGACCGGGCTTCAGCACCCTGCCCATTCAAATGCTGACTTACGTCGAAAATTATTTTGACCCGACGATTGCGGCGATTTCGGTTATGCTGATGATTTTGACCGGTATCCTGATGTTCTTGATTGAACGACTGATGGGATTGTCTTACTTCACTAAAAGGTAATGGAGGCTTCAACCTTATGGCACTGCTTACTCTGGATCGCGTATCGGTCGCTTATGACAACCAACTGATCTTGCAGGATTTCGATTTGCAGCTCGAACGGGGGCAATTGCTCTCGCTGCTCGGACCGAGTGGTTGTGGCAAAACGACCACACTTCGTCTCATTGCAGGATTTCTCGAAGCTAAACAAGGAACATTTTTGTTTGGCGATAAGGATTATACTCGGGTTCCGGTAAATAAACGGAACTTCGGCTTTGTATTCCAAAGTTATGCACTCTTCCCGCATTTGTCCGTTTTTGATAATGTTGCCTTTGGTCTGCGGTTACGCAAGGTAAAGGAAGATGATGTAAAGCGCCGCGTTATGGCCATGCTGGATACGGTTAGCCTGGGGGGATTTGAAAAACGTTTCCCCGGTGAATTGTCAGGCGGACAGCGTCAACGTGTTGCGATTGCGCGAGCGCTTGTGATTGAACCCGATCTGCTGTTGTTTGATGAACCTCTGAGTAACTTGGATGCTAACCTGCGTGTAAACATGCGTGTGGAAATCCGCCGTATTCAACAGGAACTGGGCATCACTACCGTATATGTATCGCATGATCAGGAGGAATGTTTTTCGATTTCTGACCAGGTTGCGATTATGAATAAGGGGAACATCGAACAATTAGATGCTCCATCGACCATTTTTAAATATCCGACGACCGAATTTGTCGCCCGTTTTATTGGGTTTAATAATTTTCTGAGTTTTGACGAGCGTACTGAAGAAGGGGATCGTATTCAACTGAATACAGGCGATCTTTCGTTCGGCGTAGCGCGTAATCAGGGTACTGCCCAGCCGGGTGCTCGTCAGGGCGCTATTCGCCCGGATGATTTGGTCATTCGAACAGAAGGCAACGAGACAGGGGAAAATGAGCTTCCCGGTATTATTAAGGTAAGTACTTACCTGGGGCGTAGCTATCAGTATGTGGTAGAAACGGCGAAAGGCAACTTTACGGCTAATCAGGAAATGGATACGCCTTACCTGAGTGGTCAACGGGTTACCCTGCATTTTCCGGCAGATAAAATGGTGCTGGTCCAATAATCAGCGGGTTCAATGAAGGAGATACATCATGCGTGCAGACAAAATGATTTTACAAGTTAAGGTGTATAACAGTTACTACAAGACGTTCGAAGAAGGTAATGTAGCTATACTTGACGGTAAGTTTATGTATATCGGTCAGCGTGGTCTGGAATCTTTCGAGGTGGCTGAGATTGTGGAGGGGCATGGGAAATATATGATTCCCGGCCTGATTGACATCCATCTGCATATCGAAAGCACAATGGTGACACCGGCAACCTTTTCCTATGGGCTGATTCGCAATGGGGTAACGACGATTGTACCGGAACCGCACGAAATGGCGAATGTTTTCGGATTGGAAGGCATTCAGGAAATGATGGAAGCCAGCAAAGATTGCGTGGCTGATATGTTCTACGGTATTCCAAGCTCTGTCCCGGCAACGCCGCTCGAAACCTCAGGAGGCGAGATCGGTATTCCCGAGATAGATGCCCTGCTGCAAACCGGTGAAATGATCTGCCTGGGTGAAATTATGAACTATGTGGACGTCATTCGTGATCCGGAAAGCAAGACGAATCGCATTCTACGCCATGTTCGTGAGCATTACCCGGAGCTGATCATTGAAGGCCATACACCGCAGTTGCTTGATCTGGACCTGCATCAGTTGATCTATGCGGGAATAGGCTCAGACCATACTCACCAAAGTATTGAAGGGATGAAGGCACGGATGGCTGCCGGGATGTTTATTGAAATCCAGGAAAAATCCATGACCTCTGAAGTGATGGACTATCTTATTCAGGAAGATGTGGCACAACATTTTTGCTTCGTAACGGATGATGTGATGCCAGACTCTTTCGTAGAACGAGGGCATCTGAACCATATTGTAAGTAAAGCTATCGGAATGGGCATGAAGCCTGAGGATGCCATTTATGCAGCTACGTTTACTCCTGCTACACGGATGCGTATGCATGACCGCGGAACCATTGCACCGGGAAAAATAGCTGACTTTGTACTGCTGTCCGATCTTGGTCAGTTTGATGTGGAGCAAGTCTATAAGGACGGACACAAGGTTTTTGATAAATTCGAGGAATACCATCAGGCACCAGTAAAATGTCGCTTCCCCGCCCATTTTTATCAAAGTGTGAAGCTCAATCCGCTCACCGAGCAGGATTTTACTGTAAAGATGGATGTAGCTGATGGCACACATCAATGCCGTGTTATGATGGTCAAGGATGGCTCAACTTTTACGAGTGAACGGATTGCACCTGCACATGTGGAGCAGGGTGAACTGGTATGGGAACATGGTGAACATGGACTCATCGCTACGTTTGAGCGATATGGAAAGAATGGCAACCGTGCTTACGGTTTGATCGGGGGAGATACGATTAAACGTGGGGCAGTGGCAACCACCTATTCGCACGATAACCATAACTTGCTGGTCGTAGGGCATAACAAGGAAGATATGATATTGGCCGCGAATACGGTTCTTGCCAGCCAAGGCGGTTTTTGCGTAGTTGAAAATGGCAAGGTGCTGTCCCATTTGCCGTTAACCGTAGGCGGGATTTTAACAGAAGGACCGCTGGAAATGGTTGCAGCGCATGTGAAAGAGCTGCGTTCAGCCTTGCTGTCGCTGGGCTACCGCCATTACAATCCAATCATGTCGCTGAGTACGCATTCTTTGCCGGTCAGCCCAGCCTTGAAGATTACCGATCATGGTCTGATTGATGTAAATGCTGGCAAGGTTGTACCTTTAATCGTGGAACCTTTAGAGATACAAGAATAATAAAAGAGCCGCCCCTTTTACGGGCCGGCTCTTTTTTGTCGTGGTTAGGTATGAGGTAGGTTATGGATTTTGCCTAAAATAAAGATGCTTTAGCAGACAAAATTAACATCTTCTATCCTCCTATTGATGTAACCTATGTATAAAAGATAAACAAGTCCTGATTGTGGGTGTCCGATTGCATGTAGAGTTAGATTTACAATCAATTCACGTAATCTTCATGATTAAAACCGAATAAAGACTTGAAAAACATCGACACAGTGTTATAATTAAAACAGGATTTAGATTAAGTCTAAATTAATTAATTAATATTTATTGGATTGACGCATGGGATTTTGAAGAAAATCAGACACTACTGCTAACGAGTATCCAAGCTTTACACCAACTATATTTTGAATGATAACGAGAGGGGATTTTAACATGAGTACATTAAATCATACGAACGCACCTACACAAGAGGCTATTCAAGAATTGCACAAGGCATTAAATCGTCAGGTAGCTACCTGGTCTGTATTGTACACGAAACTGCATTATTTCCACTGGTATGTGAAAGGACCTAAATTCTTCACACTGCATGCTAAATTTGAAGAGCTTTACGATGAAGCAACAGCTAATCTAGATACGATTGCTGAACGTTTGTTGGCTATTGGTGGCCGTCCGGCTGCGACCTTGAAGGAGCATTTGCAACTGTCGGCTATTCAGGAGTCCGCAGGTGAGCAGACAGCTGACGATATGGTGAAGTCCGTTGTTTCTGATTTTAAAACCATCACTGTTGAACTGGCTAATGGGATGGAAGCAGCTGAAGCAGCACAGGATAAAGCGACAGAGGATCTTCTTAACGGCTTGAGAGAAGCAATGGATAAACATATCTGGATGCTGAGTGCGTATTTGGGATAAGATCTTGGTATATATTTACATGGATATGGAGATCAGGTGAACAAGATACACATCCCGTTGGTTCCACTCTGCCACTGGAGTATAATAACGTGAAGGCGTGGAAGACCACAGGCTCTTGAGTCATAGAGCTGCCGGGATGGGGTGTGTGTTATGGAAGTGAAACAACAGCTTTTGCATGAAGCGGAGCAGTTTATATATACATGTTATGAGGAGCTGGGCCGAAGCCGCGATGAAGCGGAAGCCCGGCTTCTTCATATTCGTCACGACATAGAGACAACTGGAACGTATGATCATACGTACGAAGAGCTGGAGCACGGAGCACTCATGGCTTGGCGCAATAGCAATCGTTGCATCGGGCGCTTATTTTGGGACAAGCTTTTGGTCAGGGATGCGCGGGGCGCGTCAGATGCGACGGAGGTGGTCCGCGAGCTCCTGGAGCATATGCGCATAGGAACGAATGGCGGTAAAATTAAGCCAACGCTTACTGTATTTCGCGCCTCCAAGCCGGGGCAGCCGAATATTCGCATCTGGAACCATCAACTCATTCGTTACGCTGGATATGAAACCGATCAAGGGATTATCGGGGACCCGATTTCGGTGGATTTTACCAATGCTTGTAAAGATATGGGCTGGCAAGGAGCGATGACTCCTTTTGATATTTTGCCACTGGTTGTGGAAGCAGGCGGGCGGCCTCCCGAGCTATTTGATATTCCCGAACATTTGGTGATGGAGGTAGACATTGAGCATCCAGAACTTTCGGGTTTCGCTTCCTTGGGATTGCGTTGGTATGCCGTGCCTATGATTTCAGACATGACGCTGGAGATTGGCGGTATCCTCTATACGGCGGCTCCCTTTAACGGCTGGTATATGGGAACAGAAATCGGCGCCCGTAATTTTGCGGATACCTTCCGCTATAATATGTTGCCACAGGTGGCTAAGCTGATGGGGCTAGATACGACGAGTGAAACAACGCTTTGGCGTGATCGTGCGCTGGTGGAATTGAATATTGCTGTGCTGCATTCTTTTAAAAAGGCGGGAGTCAGCATTGTCGACCACCATACCGCAGCGGCACAATTCAAGCTGTTTGAGGAACGGGAGGCCAAGGCTGGGCGCACACTGACAGGCAACTGGACATGGCTGATCCCCCCGCTATCCCCGGCGACAACGCATATTTTTCATAGTTCCTACGATAATCGGCTTGTGAAGCCGAATTTCGGAGTTCAAGATAAGCCGTATATGTCGAGGCAGGCTAATACAGCATCAGATACAGTGCTTCAGCAGAAGCGCCAAGGTTGCCCTTTTCATTCCGAATAACGATGAGAATGACCTAATGGCTGGATTAGGATTCCAGCTTATCCCATGCAACGATAAAAAGGGTAGCCAGTGGTCCTATTAATAGGGAGAGCAGAAACCAATTTAGCCCGCTCCGATTTTTGGATTGTGTCAAACCGGCATTAATAAGGGCAAGCGTTCCCCAGCCTATATAATAATCTTCTGACATGGTATTCTCCTTTGTAAAAAGGTATAATATCGTACTGTGTATGGTATGAACACATCCATGATTTCATGAGTTTAGAGTAAATATAACTTTATATATCCTGGTTTGAGGAGCGAAGCTAAGTTGGAAAGATATCAGGCAGAGCGCATTGTCGCTGAGCTTTTGGAACGGGCTGCTATAGGTGTAACAGTCAAGCTGGAGAAACGTTTTCCTGGTGGAAGGCTGATTGGGGGCAAATATGCTATGAATGCTCACGCCATTACCATGTATACGGACGTTATTGAAACACAGTGTTTACAAATGTTCGGCAGCGTTGATCGAGTTGAGGAGTATTTTACGGTTGTGCTTGCACATGAGATCGGGCACGCCGCCGATACGGAATTAGTGGATCTCTCCGATGCTTTGGAGCAAGAGAGCGGGATAGGGACCCGGCAACGACTTGCGCTGCAAATTGAAGAAAACGCATGGAATTATGCGCTTAGACTGGTGCCTGAAATAGAAGCAACGTTTATTTCTGCCGTAATAGACGAGTCCTTGCTGGCCTATCGAGTCCCGGTTATGGAGCATTCTGACATTGCGTAACGATGATGATCCGAGAGCCGTCAGGCTCTTTTTTTGTTGATAATAACAGACGAGATCGGGCCGGATCATTTAAAGGAGTAGCTTTTTAAGCTGCGACACGCGTCCCTGGGATAGTTCGAGCATTTCGGCTAATTCTTTTTGAGATACATTAGGATGCTCCTGCATGAGCTGTTTTAGTTTATTTAGGAGATCATTCTGATTTCTGTAACTCCTTCTTTTCTTGGGCTGGACAGAACGTGCTTCACTCAAATGACTGGAAGGATTATCGCTCTTCAGATTTTCAATACAACTTTTACATATCAGATGATCCCTGAAATAGCTCAAATGATCTACGGCGCCACAAAAATAGCAAGAAACCCCCGTATACTTGCGAATCATCAGTCCCTCTGGGGTAATAAAAAAATCGAGAGCATCTCCAATATTAATATTCATAGAATTGCGCAGCTCCTTGGGCAGCACAATGCGGCCCAAATGGTCTAATGGCCGTGTCATTCCTGTGTTCTTCATCATTTTTCCCCTTTCCTGAAATGCGCTTATAGTTGTAGGAATTGTATGTATATATGCTGGAAGTAAAAAGCGCTTATATTACAGTTTGTTTTGGTATAGCTATGCTGAAAAAAAGCTCCGGCATGACGAACAATTACGTCTGCCGGAGCATTGTACAGCCAATGAATCTAAGATGTCGTGTCGAATTACTGTGGGTTGGTTGTCCAAATACCGGCTACTTTTAATTGAACCCGTGGAGGCAGTTTCAATGCAGCTAATGTCAGATCGGCCAAATCTTGCGGTTGAAGCATGCGATCTTCATCACCAATAGGCAATCCTGCATTTGCCGCCAGTTCTGTATTGACAGTGCTTGGAGTCAGCGCGGTGACGCGAATGTTAGATTTGCGAACTTCCTGCATCAGTGCTTCCGTGAAGCCCATCAAAGCAAATTTGGATGCGCAATATGCCGACCCTGTTGCAAAACCTCGTTCTCCTGCCGTCGAGGAAATATTAATAATATTTCCGCTCTTTTGTGCCAGCATGCTTGGAAGAACAGCATGTGTGACATAATAGGTTCCCATCAGGTTTACGCGAATAATACGTTCCCACTCTTCGGGGTCCATATCTGCGACTGTGCCAAAGGTAGCAATGCCTGCATTATTGATCAAAATATCGACAGCGCCCAGCTCATGTTCCAGTGAAGCTACAGCGGCAGCGGCCTGTGCGCGATCCGATATATCTGCAACGGCACTCACCACTTTCACACCGTATGTACTCCCCAGCGAATCCTGCAGCTTTTGCAGGTCAGTCAATGTGCGTGAAATTAATCCCAGGTTGACGCCTTCCTTAGCTAAAGTTTCGGCAATTGCTTTACCGATTCCTTTGCTGGCCCCTGTAATAATGGCTGTTTTATTCTTAAGTTCCATCCAGTCTCCTCCTTTTCACTCCATAACGTGGTTGTGCATGTGAGCACATGGTTACATTATACAAGGTTAAACTCATTGAACCAAACTTCGCCTCTGATGAGGTATTCATCCAGAGGTCTCCTATTTGGAAATATTAATATCCCCTGAGGTGGTTTCTACCTTTATCACTTTCACACTACCGGGAACAGATTCGGGAGTATCTATACTCCCAGAGTCAGAGTGGACATTATAAACACCTTTAAAATCGGGAGCTTGCTTAATCTTCACGTCACCAGAATCAGCATTCACTTCCAAGTTGGCTACGGCACGTTGCGTAATATTTGTCTCTCCTGAGGTTAGGGAAATAAGGCCATTACCGCTATAATCGCGGATGGTAACATCGCCTGAAGTAAGCTTCAACTCCATATCTGCTGCAAGCTGACTGGCTGTAAAATTGCCGGATGTTAAATTTGCGATCAGGTGGGTACTTTGGAGGTTTGTAATCTCGGCAGTGCCTGAAGTAGCGGTGATGGAAGTATTCTGCACGGAGGCATCTTGAAGCTTTACATTCCCTGAATGTGCATCTACCTGTAGGTCAGTTAGTGTTTCGCCGGAGGGCATCTCTACGGTAATCGTTTGATCCACATCAGGGGTGATCGAAAGGAATGACAAGGAAGCGGCCGGCTCCGATTGAATCGTAAGCATACCGTTCTCAATTCGGGCATTATGAATTTGGTCGGCTACCTTTGTCTGAACTTCTCCACTAATGCGTATCGTACCTTGGTCGCCAGAGCCAGGAGTAAACAAAATAGAGACATCATCAGAACTGTCCACTTTCAGCTTCTGTAGCTGACCACGTGTGAACGTCCATTTTTTGTTAATCGCAGTTGTTTCCTTCATGACTTGTTGACTCCATGGCGCACCGTAAGCCACCATTCCGACTGCACCGATCACAATGCACAGGCCTGCTGTAATAAACCACTTTTTATTCATGTTGTTAGTAAGCTCCCCTCAGGGTAGTCTGATTCCATTTCCAGTATCGTACTGTGCCTTTGACCATAAGGAGTAAGAGATAACGTACTCCAGACAGCAGCAATAGACCTATACCCGTCAACGTGATAGAGAAAAAGAATTTGGCCGGGTAAAAGGTACTGTTTAGCGCATAGTCAGTAACGGCGAGAAGGGGGGCTGCAATGAAGCTGACCGCTACCACGGTCAATGAAACCCATACTACCCATAGGGTAGCCATAATCGGGATGGAGATCAGCAAGTTAAGAAACAGCAGCCCTAAGAAAGTAAAAAGATTGCGTGCGAAGCTTCCCTGGCGAAGCGGAGGAGAAGCGTTCCAAGCTGCATTGGGATCATCCAACGCTTCTCGGGCAATATCCTCTGGGTTACCCAGCTCATTGGCAATCTCACTTTCGCTTTTTCCATTGACCAACCCGTAGTCAAAATGCTGGCTCAAATCACTAAGCAGCTCATTGCGTACCTCTGCAGGGAGAGGAGAAAGACGCTGCTCCACCTCTGTAAGAAACTGTTTTCTATTCATCGGAATTTCCTTCCTCCAGTAGGCTTGCGACATGATGGACAAAATCATTCCATTCCCGCGTAAGTATTTTTGTATAATGGCTTCCAGTATCAGTCAGCCGATAATATTTGCGGGGGGGCCCCTCGGTAGATTCCTGTAAATACGTTGTGCAGTATCCTTCTGATACCAGACGGCGAAGCAGTGGATATAGGGCTCCCTCAGCTACTTCAATATGACGGGAGACGGCTTGAGCCAACTCGTAGCCATAACGGTCTCTGCGTCCAATTAGAACTAGAACGCACAGTTCCAGTACCCCTTTTTTGAATTGGATGTTCACATTCACGAGCGGTGCTCCCTTCCTGGATGTTATCAATAGTTCATAGGTGTCGTTCGGAATAAGGGGAAGAAACGTGTGTTTGTGCATAATTTGTCACGGGTACTAATTATAGAACAGTAGTCAGGTATAATTTAACATCATGTACTGATTAATGCAAGGTACTAAATTTTTAATAATAAAATATTTGTGCCAAAATGGGCGGATTTTCTTTCTTGAAGGCTTCAATGAATAGCGAATGTTGTAGAAAAAAGTAGTTTTATTTGGGAATTCCTCGAAATATGGCTGGAAGCACAAATAGGATGCTACTTTAATTTCATTCATTAAAATGATAGATTGTAAAGTATTCAATAGGGTTATAGATTACATTTTATGAAGAGGTGGGTAAAGGGTGGACTGGAAACATTGGTATATGGAACTGGAACAGGATGATGAGCCTTGGGATGTATCTGAGGAGGTTGTTCTGCGTGGTGTAGTGCATCTTAATTTTTGCGGGCAACCCTCGGAAGTAGAAGTTGAATTTATCGTGGGAGCCGACTCCGAAGAACAGGCACAGGCTATAGCAGAACCTACAGACCTGCAAAAAAAGACATGGGAGCAGTATATGGAATATTCGTCAGCTATTCATCCTCAAGTGTTGGAGTCCATACACCATCATTATGCTGGCATAGTGGAAAAGTACCGGAATGCTTACAGTACATGGGGAGAGGACCCCGATGAATATGCGCCTTATGTGGAGCGGCCGGAACAATTGCTGGATCGAATACAACTTATGTCTATACTAATTTCCGACTCATCGGCAAAGGATGAATTGTATTTGAATTTTAGTTGTTCCTGGGATCGAGAACATGGCTTAGGCGTACATATGAAGCAGATGAAAATGGAGCATATTCAAGGCGTTTATACATTATATGACCTAGAATAAATCCCCCTTCCCGGCTTTTAGCAAAAAGGGCGGGGAAGGGGAATAGGATAAGGTGAAATGATGGCGCTATTCGATACGATAAAAAAATTAGTTGGAAACAGCCAATGCAGCCCGGGCTGCTTGAGCCGCTTGTACCATTAGTCGCAAGGCGGCGACAGATTCCTCCTTGGTGCGGGTTTTCAGACCACAGTCTGGATTAACCCAGAACAAATCTGATGGCAGTACGCGCAGGGCACGCTGGATCATGCTTAGCATTTCGGATACATCGGGGATGCGCGGACTGTGGATATCGTACACGCCTAGACCGATGCCCTTGTCGTATACCTGATCTTCAAAGCTGACAATCAGTTCTCCGTGACTTCGTGAAGTTTCAATAGATATAACGTCGGCATCCATATCGGAGATGGACTGAATCATATGCTGAAATTCGGAATAGCACATGTGCGTATGGATTTGGGTCGCAGGCTCAACGGTGGCCGTGGTCACAAGGAAGGCTTGAACCGCCCAATCCAGATAGGCTTGCTGTTGTTCTTTTTTCAGTGGAAGCCCTTCACGAATTGCAGGCTCATCGACCTGAATCATGCCGATGCCCGCTTGTTCCAGTGCCTCTACCTCTGCCCGTAATGCCAGAGCCAATTGTAAAGCAACTTGACTACGAGGAATATCGTTGCGTTCAAAAGACCAGTTCAAAATGGTCACAGGGCCTGTAAGCATTCCCTTAACAGGCTTGGAGGTTAACGATTGGGCGAATGCCGTTTCTTCCACGGTCATGGGCTGATCGAAGGAAACGTCTCCGTATATAATCGGCGGTTTGACACAGCGGGAGCCGTAGGACTGCACCCATCCGTTTTGCGTAAAAGCAAAGCCGTTCAGCTTTTCGCCAAAAAATTCAACCATATCGGTCCGCTCAAATTCGCCGTGTACAAGCACGTCAATGCCAATGTCCTCCTGAATATCAATCCATTCCTTAATTTGCTGTTGGATGAACGCCCGGTATTGCTCGGCAGACCATTCTCCTTTGCGATAGTGCAGGCGGGCCTTGCGGATCTCGGCGGTTTGCGGGAAGCTACCAATGGTCGTCGTCGGCAGCGGAGGCAACTTCAGCTTATTTTGCTGAATCTCACGACGCTCGGCGAAAGGAACGCTGCGTGACAGAGGCTCTTTTGCCAACAGGTCGGCCAGATCTGCAGCTGTCTGTACGCGTGCCGCTGAGCTGTTGAAACGGGTTACCGCATCCGCACTTTGCTCAAGCTTGGCGAGTGCGGAAGGATCGTGTTTGCCAAGTGCAGCCGTCAGGACGGCGATTTCCTCCAGCTTTTCATCGGCAAAGGCCAGCGCTTGCACCAGCTCCTTGTCCAGCTTTTGCTCTGCCTCCAGACTGACCGGCACATGCAGCAGACTGCATGATGGCTGTACGATAAGCTGTGCGGCAGTGGTTTGTTCTGCTAACTGACCCAGCAGGGCAGCCACAGCGTTCAGGTCGCTGCGCCATATGTTGCGCCCGTCAATGACCCCAGCGCCCAGCGTTTTTCCTTTAGGGAAGCCATGCTGTAATATATGCTGAAGATTTTCGCCATCATCATACACAAAATCAAGACCCAGTCCCTGTACCGGAAGTGCGGACAGACGCTCATAATGGTCCAGGCTGCCAAAGTAGGTTTGCAGCATTATATTTAAAGAGGGCGCAGCTTGAGTTAAAGCTTCATAGACTTCCTGAATAATGTCCAAATCCTCTGCCGGGAATGAGGTGGTCAGGACAGGTTCATCGATTTGGACCCACTGAACGCCTTCTGCCGCTAGTTCAGACAGGATACGGGTGTACAGTGGCAGGAAGCTTCGTACGATGGTGGCCAAATCCTTATGATCATAGCCTTTGGAAAGGGTAACGAATGAATAGGGGCCGATGAGGACCGGTTTCCCATCAATGCCTAGTTCTTGTTTTGCTTCACGATAAGCCTGTAAAGGTTTATTTTCAGTGAACACCGGGACTGCGTTTGCCAATTCAGGAACGATGTAGTGATAATTGGTATTCATCCATTTGGTCATTTCACTGGCGGTTGCTCCCTTCTGTCCACGAGCGATCCCGAAATACACGGACAGAGGAACCGGACCTGCGGGACGATGGTTGAACCGTTCGGGTACCAGACCGAACATCACAGATGTATCCAGCATGTGATCGTAATAGGAGAAGTCTCCGACAGGAATGCGATCAATCCCCTTGTCACGCTGCTTGCTCAGATGCTCCAACCTTAATCTTTTCATCTCCATTTGCAGTTCGCTTTCGTTAATGCTGCCGTTCCAGAAGCGTTCCAGTGCTTTCTTCCATTCCCGGTTTTCGCCGATACGTGGATATCCCAGATTACTGCTAATCAAGCCGGACAATTCAGGCCATTCAATAATGGACATGTACTTTTCCTCCTAGTGGGTAGCTGTTTTATTTTTACGTACCAAAAAAGGCATTCTTCCCCCCAGAGTTAAAAATAAGTAGGGGAAAGAATGCCTCCGTGATTGAAAAATCAAAAATACGGCGACTGCTCTTAACACCTCCCTATCTTCCGTAGGTACTTGCGATGTTGTTAAAACAGGCAGGTCTCCTGACTTACGGATCATGACTCTCAGCATTCCTTCCCGGTCTGTGGACCAGTGGATATATGAACAGCTGAAAGTTCCCCGTTTACAGTGGCGGGACCGTGCCGGATTTGCACCGGCTTCCCTTTTAAGCCTGATCTGAATAGAACAGACACCTATCTCCAAGCTATGCGGTTGAGGTATGACGAATAATTATGCACTCGTATACTTGTTCACCATCATAAGTGAAACTTACAGGATGCGCAATAGAAACTCCAATGGAATCTGTTAGCATATGAAAAAAAGACAAGCCTTACCCGTGAGGGGGACTTGCCTTACATTAGATATAGCATCTTGCCTTCTGGGTAGACATCGCCTTATGCCAATGAAACGGTATAGCCTGCCTGAATACTGGCTCTCACATCCACCAGACGCTGGTTGCGACTGCCCCGGAAGGGAAGGGTCAGGTCCTTTTGCTGTTCTACAAAACGACCATCCACAATCACATCGCACAAAAGCGCTAGCTCCTGTCGCTCCTGATCTGTGAGTAAATCTTCATAGACAAAGCCAGTATAAGCCCACACGGTTCGGTCGGGACAGGCCTCGCGGAAGTCACGCACAAATTGCGAGCATTCTGCTGCTGAGAAAAACGGATCTCCCCCGCAGAGAGTCAGTCCGTCCAACAACGGATTATCCATGATGTCACGAATGACTTCCTGTTGTCGTTGGGGTGTGAATGGCTCACCTGCACGGAAGCTCCACGACGCTGGATTAAAGCATCCGGGACAGGCATGGCGGCAACCGCTAATGAACACGACGGTGCGCAGGCCGTATCCTTCGTTCAGAGATTCCGGAATATAGCCACACAAATTCACTTATGTTTCACCCGGTCTCGAACTTCTGCCTGTTTTGCAGCATTAAAGCGAACGGTATAATCTCCTGTCAGATATCCGGTTACCCGACGTAAGCGCTGAAAGTGTGTATGCTCCTCATCTGTGCCGCATTGGGGGCAGCTTGTCCCGATAATCCCTTCATAACCACATTCCGTACAACGATCCACCGGGTGGTTGATAGAGAAGTAGCCGATGTTCTGATGCAGCGCGTACTGAACAATTTTAAGAAACGCATCCGGGTTATTCCGCGCATTACCGTCCAGCTCGATGTATGAAATCGCACCAGCGTTGCATAGGTTATGAAACGGAGCTTCCAAGCTGATTTTACGAGCAGCCGGGAGTGTGTAATACACGGGAATATGAAAAGAATTCGTGTAATATTCTCGATCATTTACCTCAGGAATAATCCCGAAATCACGTTGATCCAGCAATGTGAATTTGCCCGACAGACCTTCGGCAGGCGTAGCGAACAATGTAATATTTAAATTGTGATGTTCACTCATTCGATCGCAATACACGCGCATGGAAGTGATGATTCGCTGTGCCTCGCGGTATACGAAATCATCCTCCCCGTGGTGTTTCCCGTATAGTGCCTTCATGCACTCAGCTAGCCCGATGAACCCGATCGAAAGCGTACCGTGCTTTAGTACGCTTCCCACCTTATCATCTGGCGCCAGTTCTTCTCCACCTTCCCATACCCCTTCACGCATCATAAAGTCCGAAGCTTTGGCCGGCTGGCTGGTCTGGATTTGATAGCGATGGATTAGGCCATCCACTGCAATGCGCATAACTTCTTCCAGTCTCGCATCAAAGCGATCACGGTCAGGTGTCAGGCGTTTGCCTGTGCAAATACCATACTCAATGCCAAGCCGCACCAGATTAATGGTATTGAAGGAGAGATTTCCCTTGCCACTCTGCCGGTTTCTGCCGAAACGGTCAGAAATGGTACGGGTACGGCAACCCATTGTCGCTATAATGGTATCCGGGTCATCAGCACGGTAAAAAGGCAAGTTGAAGGTGGCATCCACATTCACAAAATTGGGATACATCCGTCTGCTAGAGCATTCTACCGCCCGTAAGAACAAATCATAATTGACGTCGCCTTCTGCCTGGTTGATTCCCTCTTTGCATTGGAAAATATGCTGCGGAAAAATAGGAGTTTCCCCGCTACCCAAGCCGCGAATAGTGGCCTCCAGCAGCGATTGAGTAACAAGCCGTCCTTCAGCAGACGTGCACATTCCGTAATTCAGTGAAGTGAATGGAATCTGTCCACCCGCCCGACTGCTCATGGTGTTCAGGTTATGAATGAGCGATTCGGCAGCCTGCCGGGTTTCCGTTTCCGTTTCTTCGCGTGCGAATGCGTATGAACGAGGGCAGACTTCTTGCAAATAGGGATTGGCCATATGTAGTTCGTCGTCAGACAGACTGGATTCTATCTCTTCCTCGAACAACCGTAGTCCCTTGCGCAGATGCTTGCGGAAGGACCGGGCAACGTATGGGGCAAGGTCCCAATCTATTTTATTGGCGGAGACACCTCCGAATTGGCTGTTTTGCTGAGACTGGAATATGATGGCGACCAGTGCCATAGCGGACATAATCGTTTGCGGTGTGCGCACAGAGCCGTTGCCTGTATTGAAGCCGTCTCGCAGTAAACGACCAAAAGGGATAAAGATACAATTCGTAGTTCCGAGCGCATATTGGTCCAAATCGTGAACATATACATATCCGTGGTCAATCGCGTTCGTCAGTTCAGGCGGAAGTACCCGCAGGCGCGCATACCATTTGGCATACTCGGACCCAAGCTTGCTCATTTTGCCACTGAACGATTCTCCATTCAAATTCGCATTCTCCCGTAGCATGTCCAGATCTTGTGCCCCAATGACCCGCTCGCCGATGTCGTATAATTGATGTTCCTCCAGCACCTTCATCGTAAAACCCTCCATATAGTAAAATATATATATTTTTCACAAAAACAACATATTGATGATATCTTGTGTTAACCAATTGTTTCGATCTATATATTGTATATACGTAAACATTGAGAGTATGTGACTATTGTCACATTGATAGGAGTGGGCGGTATAAAAAAGCCAGATACAGAGTAAGGGACACATCCACGGATATGTACCTTACTCTATATCTGGCAATCATAGTTACGATGAAAATGATAGGCTTGCGAGTACATAATATATGATCTTGGGATATTGTTTTGAGAAGGTTTAGAGTAGCTTTTTCAACTGGGACACCCGGCCTTGGGAAATATCTAGCATTTCGGCATACACTTTTTGTGGCAGGTTCGGGTGTTCCTGAATCAGCTTGCGTAGCTTTTTTACCATTTCACCTTGCTGCACTCTAGATTGCTTGGGCTGCCAGGTTGTGTTGGTTCGGGTCGGCTTGGAATGTTCTTGAGCCTGGATAGCATCGGTGCTTGTGGCATGCACATTTTCATCGTTCTTTAATACCTGGATGCACTCTGCGCAAATAAAGCTGTCCCGAAAATATGTTAAATGATCCACCGCGCCGCAAAATTTGCAGGAGACACCCGTGTATTTTCTTAATACAAATCCTTCTTCATCTACGAAAAATTCAAGTGAATCACCGATATTGATATCCATTGTGGTGCGCATTTCCTTAGGGAGTACGATCCGCCCCAATTGATCCAGAGGCCTTGTCATTCCGGTATTTTTCATTAGCGCTTCCTCCTTCAATGATATATCCTGATTATACCAAAAAATATTATTTTTAGCTTTGTATATTGAAGGTAAAATACAACTTTTTTTGTCTTTATGCCGGGGTCTCTCTTTCATCCAGTATAGGATGTTTTCGGTATTGTTGCCGGGGTACTCCTTTTTAGCTATGATATATTAAAACGTTTTCATAAAAGTACTTTTTATCATCTTAATTAAGCTAAGGAGATGAAGGATATGAGTCATGAAACAACGGGTATCGAATATTTATTTCAAGATCCGAAGATTCACCTGGATGAGCGTGTACGGGATCTCGTGTCGCGACTAACCTTGGAGGAAAAGGTTGAATCCATGTTGCAATACCAGCCGGCCATTGACCGATTGGGAGTCGCAGCTTACAAGCACGGTACGGAAGCGGCACACGGGATAGCGTGGTTGGGTGAGGCGACTTCATTTCCTCATCCTGTAGGATTGGCATGTACTTGGGATACGGAATTAATGCGCCAAATCGGCTCTGTTATTGCAGATGAGGCACGTGTTTACTATCGCCGTGATCCCAAATTAAACGGTCTGACCCTGTGGGCACCTACGGTGGACATGGAGCGTGACCCGAGATGGGGGCGCAATGAGGAAGCTTACGGCGAAGATCCGTATTTGACGGGAGAGTTGTCAAAGGAGTTAGTCAAGGGCATACAGGGGGATCATCCGGTATATTTGAAAGCGGTTGCCACTTTAAAACATTTTCTGGGTAACAACAATGAAGTGGACCGGGGAATCGGCTCCTCCAGTATAGACCCACGAAACCTGCGAGAATATTACCTAAGAGCCTTTGAGAAGCCTTTTACAGAAGGCGGAGCCCAGTCGATGATGACTTCTTACAACCTGATTAATGGAACGCCTGCTACGTTATATCATGGGGTTAACGATATTGTCAGGGGCGAATGGGGGATGGACGGCTTTGTTGTAAGTGATGCGGGTGATGTCATGGGGATTGTCAATGATCATCAGTATTACGATTCCCATACGCCTGGCGTGGCCGAATCTATTCGAGCGGGAATTGACAGCATTACAGATGATGCGGAGCTTTCCAAGCAGGCGATTCGAGAAGCTTTGGCGCAAGGAATGCTACAAGAAGAAGACTTGGATCGGGCATTGTTCCATACGTTCCGTGTCCGTTTTCGTTTGGGGGAATTCGACCCAGCGGCAGACAATCCCTATACCTCGATCGGAGAGGAAGCTCTCATGACAGAGCAAGCCCGTGAATTGTCGTTGCGTGCTGCGAGGGAGCAGATCGTACTGCTTAAAAATGAGCATGAACTCTTGCCATTGAACCCTGCCCGGTGTGGCAAAGTAGCGGTCATTGGTACGCATGGCAATGAGGTATACCGCGACTGGTATTCCGGTACGCTGCCCTACCGGGTTACACCGCTGGAGGCGATTCGTGCCAAGCTGGAAGGCGAGGACGCAAAGGAACGCGTCGTGTACCGTGATGCCAAGAATCGCGTGACCTTGACGGCGGCGAATGACGGAGCGAAGCTCGCAGTTGATTCTTCTGGCGAGATGCGCCTATCCCAGGATGGAGAGCCCACAGTATTGACCATGACGGATTGGGGCTATGGCAGTGTGACGTTACATGATGAGCATCTGGGTACTTACGTGACGAGTGATGAGGAAACGCTCCGTGTGACAGCTGATGAAGCGTATGGCTGGTATGTCAAAGAGGTCTTTGGGCTGACTCCTGTTGGACAAGGAGAGCATCTGTGGACAACATGGAATGGCAAACCAGTGATTGCCGGAACGGAGGGCTCATTAAAGGTAGTGGAGGCTGAAAAATCTGCACTTAACGTTGTAGAGAGTAACGCCTCGACAGCCTCGACAGTTTCAGGACAGAGCCAAACATTCCAGGTAGAGACGGTGTCTGATGGTTTAGCGGAAGCGATAGCCGCTGCGCAAGCGGCAGATACAGCAATTGTATTTGTTGGAAATCATCCGCTCATCAATGGAAAGGAAGAGAATGACCGCCCAGGCTTGGAACTGGCAGCTTCCCAGCAACGGCTTATCGAAGAAGTGTATCGCGTCAATCCGAATACGATTGTGGTTCTGACGGGCAGCTATCCATTTTCCATCCCTTGGGTTCAGGAGCATATTCCAGCGATCGTATACACATCTCATGCGGGACAAGAGCATGGTACGGCAATAGCGGATGTGTTATTTGGAGATTACGCGCCAGCGGGGCGTTTGAACATGACCTGGGTTCAGAGCGAGGATCAATTGGGCGACATCAAAGATTACGATATTATTCGTGGTGGTCGTACCTATCAATATTTTGAAGGTGAATCCTTGTATCCGTTTGGCCATGGATTGACGTATTCGCCTTTTGAATATAATGACCTGCGTACGGATGCCCCAAAGGATAGCGTAAAATCTATTGCCGCACTGGATGCCGTGGATACGCTCCAGGTGTGGGTAGAGGTGACGAATAGGGGCTTAGCTGCTGGTGAAGAGGTTGTACAACTCTACGTACGGCCTGGTGCCTCACGAGTAAAGCGACCATTGAAGACATTGTGCGGTTTTCAACGGATTCGCTTAGAGGCAGGTGAGACGCGAACGGTTTCCTTTACGATTCGGATGAAGGATTGGGCGATTTGGGATGTTACACGGGATTGCTATTGCGTTGAATCGGGTGAATATACACTGCTGGCAGGCGCTTCCTCAGCAGATATCCGGTTAGAGCACCCTGTGTACGTTCGTGGCGAAGTTATTCCACCACGCCAAGCCGGACGAAGTATCCGCGCTGAAAACTTTGATGATTGCTCCGACATCGTACTGGATGAAAGCAAGGAGCAAAGGGAGGCCTGTGTGCGTCCGCGCACACCTCAACGTTCCGGTTGGATTGCCTTTCATGGCGTAGACATGGATACGGTGAGTGTGGTTGAGCTTCAGTGCCGCGTGTCAGGCGACAGTAGCGATGCCACAATTGAGCTGCGTTTGGATGCACCGGACAGCGAAGCTGTGGCACGTGTGAACGTGGGTAATACAGGAGGAGCGCAAGCCTGGGTTACGCTTTCGGAAGCGGTACATTCAGTCTCTGGCACACGTGATGTATACCTGTTGTTGAGCGGAGAAGTGCGGCTAGCTCATTTTACTTTGGGCGCTAATGCTACAGAGGATTCCGGCTTTCAGGCTTGAACTTACTTCTGACATCACGTACAATGCATTCAACGAAGTTTCTACAGCTTAGGGGTGTCATCTCATTTGAATAGTGAAAAACGACTACGCACCGCAACGCCCAAATGGCTTGGGGTGGCGGTAAAGGCGCTTGTCTATTTGGAAAAGCACGGAGAACTCTGTGCCAGCGGTTCTATTGCCCGTTCCATTGACTGCGAAGTCACTTTGGTGCGCAGGGTGCTGACGCGACTTGTACAGGCAGATTTGATTGCAGCACGCGAAGGTCGTGAGGGAGGCTATGTGCTTACCCGTTCGGCCGACCATATTACACTTGCCGATATATACCACGCCATTGAAATATGTGATCCGATTTTCCCGGGTATGATGCATGAACCGGAAACCAATCCTTTTTGTGAGGAGTTGGCGATAGCCGTATCCGAAATTTTAGCCGAGAGCGAACGACGTATGCTGGAAGTATGGGGGTCCCATACGCTGGCTTCGCTTGCCAATCGTACATCACTCGTGGTGGGAAAATGCAATCATAATGAAGATAAGGATGCCAAGTCTCCTTCCCAGAGGGATTAACACATTTTCATTCAAAATGATAATAGCCGATACGACTCTCAAGAGAGGGGGGTATCGGCTATTTCTATGAAATGGTCATGTCTCAAATTATATTTCATACGAGCAAACCCGGTTACGTCCTGCATTTTTAGCTTCGTATAGTGCTTTATCTGCCTGCTCTAACAGGGCTGCCCCGGACATATCTTCCCCGGTACCAGGAAAAGTCGTCACGCCGATGGACACCGTGACCTTGAGAACAAGACCGTCCGCTAAAATAAACTCGTGCTGATTTACTCCACTAAGAATTTGATTAGCTATGCGCAACGCTTGCCGAAAAGCACAATTAGGCAAAAGCACGGTGAATTCTTCCCCCCCGCTGCGGGTGACTACATCATTAGAACGACATTTTTCCATTAAAATTTGCCCAAGCTGGCGCAGCACTGCATCTCCTGCTGCATGCCCATAGGTATCGTTGACTTCCTTGAAGTGATCAATATCCAACACTAGTACAGATAAGTGCTCATGACGTTGGCGAGCTTGAGGGAGCTTCTCTTCCAATGAGAACTCAAGCTGTCTTCTGTTACTTAAATTAGTGAGATGGTCTGTGTAGGAGGTATGCTCCAGACGAAGTAATAGCTCATTGGATGTGTTGATAGATTCAGCAATGAGATACAGCAGACATCCGCCGACCATGGAAATGAAGAATTGGAGCGGATAAACGTGCAGAACATCATCAAGATTTTTCAAATTAATCATAAGGGGACAGAATATAATGCCCAAAGCAAAAACGTTCATAATGATCAGCTTAGGTAAACGTGACCAGGACAGATGTGACAGCAAAGCGCACCCCAGCCCAACGAGCATCATAAAAATAGCGCCTACGATGGCTTGAGCGTTAATACCAAACAGCAATAATCTACCTACACATATAAATAGGGTAGCCATGAGCGTTGCTGGGCCGCCGATGTACGTTGCAGTAGCTACGATGGCCAAATGACGAAGATCGGCAATCGTATTAAACCCTACTGGAATTGAATAGTACATCATAACAATGCCATAGCACCCAAAAAGAGCGCCTCCGATCCAATGTATCTTACGCTTCAAGGTGTGCAGACGGATTTTATATCTTTGTGATATGAGGCCAGTTATGTACAAAAAGGTGACAAGGATACAGGTATTTACAAAAAACGTACTGAACAAGATGCTAACCCTCCCGAGAGGCATATTTCTTCATTTTATCAAAAAAACTGACATTAAGCTTGAAAATGAAGAATTTATTGAAATTTATTACGTTGATGCGCTTATAACGTTTCGTTCATGTGTTTGGTGCATAACTGGGAATAGATTGAGCATACTCCAAAGATACAAGAATAAGGAAAAATGGGCGGTATCTATTGCTGCCTTACTGGAGATGAGGTTTGCTCATGATTCGCTATCCCTATCGCAAACATAATAAAAAGTCGGGTGCGGGCAAGAACAATGAAAATTCTCCGCGCTATTTAAAAATCGATACTTGTTTGGAAACCAACTTGCAGCAAATTAAGAAATTGACATCAGATAGCCCAGACTTTCTGATTCGCCGCTTTAAATTAGGGCTGAGGGCGGATGTTCCCGCCGCTATTGTGTTTCTGGATAGTATGGCTAAAACGGATACGGTGAATGAACTCATCATGAGATCCATGCTTAGCCGCCCATCTGCTGAAGTGGCTGCTGAGGCGGAGAATGCAGAAGCGCTGTACGCAAGAATACAGAGTCATGCGCTTGCACTGGGAGAAGTGACGGACTGCGATGATTGGAGTTCCATGATGGAACAACTGTTAATGGGGGACACGATCATCTTATTGGAAGGCTGCGAAAAAGCCATTGCGTGCGGCACGCGTGGGGGAGAGACACGCGCAGTCAGCGAGCCAACAACACAGACAGTCGTCAGAGGACCGAAAGAAGGATTTGTAGAATCCCTGTTCACGAATATTTCTCTGGTCCGGCGACGGATTAAAAGCTCCGATCTTACACTGGAGATGTTCCAAGTGGGAAGCACGTCTCTCACGAATGTAGCCATGCTGTACATGAAGAATATTGCAAATCCAGGCGTCGTAGATGAGGTTCGTAAACGGATAGAAAACATCAATATTGACGCTATATTTGAGTCCGGCATGGTTGAGGAGATGATACAGGAAAATCATTTCACACCATTCCCAACGATTTTTAACACGGAAAGACCCGACACCATCAGCAGCAATATTATGGAGGGCCGAGTAGCGCTCATCGTAGACGGGACTCCGTTTGTACTGGTGATGCCTACAATATTTGCCCAATTTTTTCAGAGTTCTTCGGATTATGAAGAGCGTTACGATATGGCGACTGTTGTTCGGCTCATTAGATATATCAGCTTCATTATTCTTATTCTGGGGCCTTCTCTCTACATTGCCTTAACAACATACCATTATGAAATGATACCGACTCCACTACTGATCAGCATATTGGCTCAGCGGGAATCCGTTCCTTTTCCGGCATTTCTAGAGGCGTTTATTTTGGAGATTACCTTTGAGATTTTGCGTGAGGCGGGTATTCGAATGCCGCGTGCGGGTGGTCAAACGGTATCCGTTATTGGTGCGCTTGTGTTGGGTCAAGCGGCCGTGGAAGCCGGAGTCGTCACCCCGCTGCTCACAATTATAGTAGCCCTGACAGGAATAGCCAGTTTCGCAATCCCAGCCTATAACATGGCAGTGGCCGGGAGATTGTGCCGGTTTATTTTCATGATACTGTCAGCGTTTATGGGGCTATACGGCATTACATTGGGGCTGATTGCGTTGATTGCTCATATGAACAGTCTAAGTTCCTTCGGGGTGCCCTACATGGCGCCTTTCAGTCCTTTTGTGCTGGAGAGTCAAAAGGATGCCGTATTGCGACTCCCATTTTGGATGATGAAGAAACGTCCTAAAAGCATAACGTCTAAGAACCAGAAACGAATGAAGGATGGAAGCGGGAATTCCCCTTCTGATAAAACCACACCGATGCAGGAGGGGGGCAATCAGGGTGTATCAGGGGAAGAGGAATGAACAAAGGGCAGTAACCTTTAAGGGGAGTATAGGGAGACTGTGTTTGGTCCTGTTACTGTTCGCTCCCTTGTTATCCGGTTGCTGGGATTCTGTGGAGTTAAACCAGAGAGCAGTAGTAGCGGGGATAGGAATTGATATGGTTGGGGAGTCAGATTACGAAGTTTCCCTACAGGTGATCGTGGCAGATGAAATCGCCGGAGCCAAAGCGAGAGGAGATACTCCTGTCGTTTTGTATCGGGAAAAGGGAAAAAATCTGTTTCAAGCGCTCCGCAGAGCCTCACAAAAGGTTCCGAGGATCATTTCTTTGGCGCACACCAAACTGGTCGTTATTGGTGAAAAGCTGGCACGGGCTGGAATCGGCGATATGATGGATTCTTTGGAAAGGTCTACAGAAATCCGGTTGCCGGTGAAAATGCTGGTGGCACGCGGTAATACTGGGAAGGATGTACTGGCAATCATGACCGCGATCGGCCGTATTCCGGCCAATGATATTTCAGGAAAGCTGGAAACATCGGAGCGTTTGTATGCCGGGGATTACGCGGTGACTATCGACGATGTCATTCGCAGCATGTCTCATAAGGGTGGCGGTCCTGTGCTGACGGGCATAGGGGTCAATGGGAATTTGGAGCAGGCTGCAAGCAAGAACAATGTGGACAATATTTTACCGAAAGCCATTGTTCATATTAACGGAATGGGGGTGTTCAAAAAGGATCGGCTTGTCCACTGGTTGGACGATGACCAGGCCATTGGACTGTCTATGATCAACAACAAGGTGAAAGGTGCCCAAACAACACTGAGCTGCGGTAAGAATAGGGAAACCATTGGCATCGAAACCTTGTTTTCTGCAACCAAGATACACACTCGGATGGAGCAAGGAGAGCCTATTTTTGTGATTAACTTAAAACAGACCGGGGCAGTACAGGAAGCCGAGTGCTCGATTAACTTACAGAGTCCGGAGGCGATGAAAAGACTGCAGGAGCAATGGACAGAGGAGACGAAAAAAGTAATCGCTTCAACAGTCAGGGACATTCAGCGTACCCGCAGCGATGTAATAGGCTTTGGCCTTGCGCTGGAGAGGAGCCATCCCCAACAATGGAAGAGGCTCTCTCACGATTGGAGCCGTTATTTTGCGGAAAGTACCGTTCGTATTCAAGTGACTTCTATACTGAAACACACTCAGTCGCGGACTAACCCATATTCCAAGGGGGAATCAGACTAGTGAAAAATAGAACAAGGAGGGAAGGCCATGAAAAAAAGGGTACAGATAGGTGCAAAAGAGATGATCTCTCTTATGGTGTTGTTTGAGATGGGTACATCCATGATGTCTATTCCCGGAAGGAATGCGGGCAAGGATGCATGGATCGCCATCCTCATTTCCACGGTTTTGGGGGCAATGCTTTTTGTATGCTATGGCAGCCTTCACCGACGCTTTCCCGACTTGCTCATGACACAGTACTGCAGAACCCTTTTGGGCAAGAAAGCAGGGAGTGCGCTTGCTTTTTTATATATCGTGTTTTTTCTTTACGGCGGAGCACGGGATCTTCGGGACACGGGGATCCTGATTGCCGACCGGACACTTCAGCATACGCCGTTGACAGTCATTTGTGCTTTAATGATTGGACTTGTAATGTATGTGGTGTATTTGGGAATCGAGGTTGCAGGCCGAACGGCCATCATCATGTTGATTTTGCTGCTACTGCTGGGCCTGGCTACGAATATATTAATTTTGTTGGCAGGCATTGTAGATGTGGGCAATATATTGCCCATAGCCGAGCATGGCTGGCAGCCGATATGGCAAGTTGTTTATTCGCAAGCCGTGATGCTACCGTACGGCGAGATGGTTACGTTTGCGATGATTCTTCCCACATTAAAAAAGGGCTATCGTGCCAATGGGGTAGGGGTCTCTGCTATATTGTTCGGAGGGCTGCTCCTGTCTATTGTTACACTGTCTAATGTGCTTGCACTGGGAGAGGATGTGTTTAAACGGGCGACTTACCCGCTACTCTCGATGATCAGCAAGGTCGAAATATCTGATTTTATCGACAGAGTGGATGTCATCGGCGTTATGAGCGTTATTATCTTTGATTTTTTTAAAATTTTCATCTTCTATTATGCCGCGCTTAAAGCCGCAGAGGATGTATTGAGAATGTCATACGATAAACTGATCCTGCCATTTGGGATTATCATGTTAGTCTCTTGTGTATTGATGACACTGAACTATCAAGATCACCTTCAAACAGGCGAGTTAGTGCTGAAATGGCTGTTTCCGATATTTGCCGTGTTTTTTCCTATCTTGCTGCTAATCGTGTGTGGGCTGAGAAAGACCCGAAATAAAAAAGGAGAGGACAATGTCTCATGAGACATTGTCTTGCCGACAAAACATACAACAGTATCGGTCAAATGCTCATTTTGATGTTCGATTTTATTCATGGAAATGCGGTCATTATCTTTACTGAAAAAATACCAAGCCTGGTCGTGGCTTTTCTGATGATTCTCTGCGTAAAAAGGCCTTCACAGCTCATCAAAGCTGGATATGGGAGTATTCTAGCCGGAGGTATCGTATTAGTTGAAGTTGCAATATTAAATGTAACCGTGCTGGGTACGAGTATAACGGAACGCTCGATCTTTCCATTATTAAGCACCTTTGCGAATGTGCAGCACTGTCCCTCATCTATATTCATCCATTATTTGTTTATGTTTTCCCTTGTTTGTTCTTTCTGATGACTCTCTTGCGGAGAGGCAGAGGAGGAAGTAGAAACTTTAAGGAAACGTGACCATTGTGAGAAAAGGAAGCGAAATGCGTTTCCTATTTGCTTTTTGCCCACATTTATAAGAAGCACCATGAGCATTCCTATCAGGACGATATATTCTGATGGTCGCATCGTGAGAAAAGCCAATGAAATAGGCTCCCAAGGATGATGAACACCAAAAAGCCATTTTATCGACATACTTGTTCCTAGCATTAGCAGCATAAAAAGCATGAATATCCAAAGTGTTTTCAACAAGCATCCCTCCGATATTTATATAAGCCAAGCATGTACCATGTATACATTGTGTTGCAAAGTCGTTCAATTTATCCGATCCCATTGACTTGAAATAAATTAAGATTTATACTTATTCTAAATTGATATTTGATATGATTTTAAGTTTGTAATTAATATAATCTGCTTTGGTTAAGGGAGATGCGGTATGAGAACTTTAAATTTAACTTCACAGCGCCAAGCGGTATATGATGTGGTTCGTGAAGCCCACGATCATCCTACTGCGGCCGATGTTATGAATCGGTTGATGGAGCGCGGATATAATCTGGCCTATGGAACAGTATATAATTCCCTACGTTATTTGACGGATAAGGAACTAATCCGTGAATTGAAGTTGGGGGAAGCTGCTAGTCGTTATGACGGACGGATGGACGATCATCAGCATATTATTTGTCAGGTATGCGGCCGAGTAGATGAAGTGATGAGTGAAGTCCCACATGATTGGATTGACACGGTTGCGCATGAAACGGGGTATAATATTGCCCATGCCCATGTCGTATTCGGAGGAGTGTGTAAGGAATGTCAAAGCAAACGAATCAGATAACGAATCGTTTCAAAGTGGCTGATATGCCTAGACGGGTGAAGGGCAGTTGGACATCGATGTTAGCAGCTCCCTCTACACCTACGGTGCAGACGGTTCCTTCCAATGAGCCTTTGTATTGTCCGACTACACGTCGTATCATTCTGATCAGTTCGGTACCGGGTGTAGTTCATGGGTTGGTGCGTACGTTGTCAGATGCGTGTTTTGATGTGATGGTTTTTCATCGCTGGGAACCTGAAGTGCAGCGTCATCTGGGAAGCGATCTGTTGATTTACGATTTGACCGCCACCGAACCACAGAGTGAATTACTGGATATCCGCAATCGTCTCGAGGTAGAACACATGAAAGACACACCGGTTATGTATGTGGTTCAGGATCGGGTGTCTGTACATGCGCATGAGCTGCTCCCTTCAGAAGAGGTGCTGGTGTGGCCGCTGGCTTCCAATCATATGGTGCATGACATTGAACGGATGATTGTACGCCATCCTGCAGCTTCCCGTCAGGCAGCGCAAGCCAGCCGTCGTACGGTATTCAAGGACATCTGGATTGACCGAGATAAAATGCTGGTATATAAAGAAGAGAGTCAATTGAATCTGACTAAAACAGAATACGATTTGCTGCTGAAGCTGATTGATGCTCAAGGCAAAGTGATCTCCCGCGAGCAAATGATGCACGATATCTGGGAGACGGATTTTGTAGGAGGCAGCAACGTTGTAGATGTGCATGTCAAAAGTTTGCGCAAGAAGCTGGATGATCGACCTGCGGAACCTGAATATATTGCAACCGTAAGAGGTGTAGGATACAGATTGGCAGATTGAACTAAAGGCTATGAATATCGATGAATTTCCGTCGGATGGAGACATTCGGCGGTTTGTATATGATTCCATGAAGAAACTGACATTAGGTGTGACGGTTGACTTTAGCCGGATATATACACTACAATCGGTAGTGTGAGGTGCTTCTTATGAAACGACTGAATTTTAAAGCTGGCGAAACCGGGCTTAACCGATTTTTCGGACCTCTGGAAGCCAAAATTATGGATATTTTATGGTCCACTTCGGATCGGAGTATCAAAGAAGTGCAGACCGCGTTGGAGGGGGATCGGGACTTTAACTTCAATACGGTAATGACCGTGATGAACCGTTTAGTGGAAAAGGGAATACTGAGTAAGAGTATACGTGGGAGAACGTCTTTATATCGTCCAGTATTAAGCAGGGATGAGTTCATGGATGAGCAATCCAAGGGACTGAGTCACGAATTGGTGGATGAATTTGGTCCGCTTGCTGTCAATCATATGATTGATGCTCTGGAGGTGGCCGATCCGAAGTTGATCGAACGTCTGGAACAAAAAATTAAACAATGGAAAAAGGATATGTAGCGATGTGGAAAACACGTTCTAAATTACTGTTTACAGCAGGCGCCTTGATTTCGGGTTTCGCCCTTATGCAGATGGGTATGTACGCCGGGCAGCATGTTTTCGGCTGGAAATTGAATTATAACGTGTTTCAAATATGCAGAAGCTTGTTGCAGCACTACGGAATCGGCTACATGGTGGATGCGCTCAGCGGGCTGGTTCTCGTTACCTTCACTATCGCCGGAGGAGAAGCAGTCAGACAGTGTATGGCTACCAGGGCAGCTTTTCGCAGACTGCACCGAATGCGTGACCTGCCGCTGACCGAAGCACTGGGTGAGCGATATCGTGAACTCGGGACCGATCGGATATGGGTCATTGATTATGCCAAGCCAGCCGCCTTCACCATGGGATTATGGAAGCCACGTATTGTATTGTCCTCTGCCCTATTGTCCGTACTGGACAAGCACGAGGAAGAAGCGGTCATATACCATGAAGCCTATCATATGAAACATTATGATCCGTTGAAGACCTGGTTGCTGCAAGTGTGTGCTAAACAGCTATTTTACTTGCCGGTACTGCGTCACATTACCAATCATTATAAGACGGCCCGTGAAATTTTGGCTGATAACGAAGCGATTCATCGAGCTGGTTCCCCAGTTGGGATTGGGAGCGCATTGCTCAAGCTTCTGAGTATGACGCCTGCCAATACTCGCCTGGTAAACTCCGCCGCTTGTTCCTCGTTTGCAGAAACGTCCATTAATTATCGTATCTCACGTATTTTAGACCCTCAGCAAGAACCTGTCATTCAAATGCCTTGGCGTTCGATTATGTTTTCCAGCTATGTGCTAGTGATGCTGACACTTATGTTCGCACTGGCGCTAATCTAGTTGGACAAGATGTTTCTTACGGGTGGCGCTTTTCGCGCTCCCGATTCTCGATGTTCAATACACTACACTATGTAGTTTTTTTTACAGAATTTTTATACAACTTAAAAGGAGATGAGCAAATGAATCAAACGCTTATGAATATTGGATTGTTGTTGGTACGAATCTTTACAGGGGTTATTTTTATCGTTCACGGTGCACAAAAGTTTCAGGGATTAGACGGAACCTCTGGTTTCTTCCAAAGCATCGGACTCCCTGGCTGGATGGCTCCTGTGGTCGCTACCGTTGAGCTGGTTGGGGGTATTGCACTGGTTCTGGGTATCGGAACACGGCTGGCTGGAGCGGCATTGACTATCGTTATGATCGGTGTATTGCTAACTGCTAAAAAAGGACAGCCTTTTGGCTCGATTGAATTTGATCTGCTGATTCTGTTCACCAGCCTTCAGCAAGCGCTTGTCGGTGGACGGTTTCTGGCAGTGGATCAGTTATTTGGCCGTAAAAAGGCTGAAAACAGTAACGTACAGGTCTAAATGTTTATATAACCGCGTCCTTAGTCTCATAGGGCGTGGTTTTTGTTTTTCTCCTTTGTGAAATTTTATTGTAAATCATTTGTTACTTTCAACCGATATAACTAACACTGAATGTTAATTCAAATATAATGTTTTATGAGCAAAGGGGAAAAAACATGGGAACAACGCGAAAGAGAAAAACTATATGGACACTCAGGAACAAGCTAAGTTTAGGTTTTTTGCTTGTTTTGCTGATTCCGAGCTTAAGTATTTCCATTGCGACCTATAAATCATCATATAATGCTATGGAAAAACAGCTCTACAGCAGTGCAAATCAGGGTGTAGCGACGGCTAACTCGATTATTGAATACGCAATCGCCAGTAAAATTAAAGATGCGAAGTATTTGGCAGAGCGTCTGGACGCCTCAATGATAGATGGTCGAAACAGCCCATTGATTCAGCCCAAACTGATTCAATACAAGGGCTTGCACGAAGATGCGACGGATATTTTTGTTGGAACACCGGAGGGGCTGATGATTCGGGGGGTGCCCAAGGAGGACGAAGGGACATTTGATCCTCGTACACGGCCATGGTACATCGAAGCGATGAAGCAACCCGGTAAGGTAGCGATCACCCCTGTTATCATCAATTCATCGGGTATTCCTGTTGTGGTGGTATCTCAGACGCTTTCCGACCAGTCCGGGGTTATCGGTATTTCTCTAAATCTGGAAAGTGTACGCAAACTGGCCTCCATCAAAGTCGGCCAGGAGGGGTATATCATCATTTTGGATCATACGAAAAAATTTGTAGTCCACCCTACGGCTAAGCCGGGTACATCTCTTGATGCAAGCTTTATAAATAATATGTATGCAGCGCAGAGCGGGCAGTATACATATGTGTATGAAGGTCACGAGAAATATTTGACCTATGTAACGAATACGGATACCGGCTGGAAAATTGCAGGTACCTTCTATCAATCCGAGATCAGCGATGCCACCGCTGCCATGCGTTATGTAACCATTTTTGTGTTGGCTGCCTCATTGGTGATTGCGCTTATCGCGATTTTCCTGATCACCCGTTCTGTTCTGGTACCAATTCGTAAGCTGCAAAAATCAGCAGAACGAATCAGTGAAGGAGATTTGACGGGCGATTTGGAAACCGGAAAAACGGATGAGGTTGGCGAATTGTCTTCTCACTTCCAAACCATGGTCGACAGTTTACGTACGATGATTCGAAGCGTTCACGAAACGACAGATCGGGTAAGTTCTTCAGCGGAGGAGCTGGCTGCGGGTGCAGATCAGACAACGCAAGCGATTGAGCATGTCACCATTGCTATCCAGGAAGTAGCTGTGGGCAGTGAACGTCAGGTGCAGAGCGTCAAGCATGGTTCTGTACATATGGAGGAGCTTGCTCAGCAAGCAGCGAACGTATCCGAGCGTATGGTGGGCGTATCTGAACATGTGAAGATGAACGCCGAGTCGGCTCAGGAGGGTAGCAAGGCTGCTACGCAGGCTGTACAGAAGATGCATGACATCGACGAGACCGTTAACGATCTCGGACAAGCGATGGACTCCCTCAATGAGCGCTCCGGTGAAATCGTGAATATTATCAGCGTTATATCCGGTATCGCTAAACAGACCAATCTGTTAGCTCTGAATGCGTCCATTGAGGCCGCACGCGCTGGGGATCATGGTAAGGGATTTGCCGTGGTCGCTACGGAGGTGCGTAAGCTAGCTGAGGAATCTGCCAAATCGGCTACCTTGATCTCGGAGCGCATTGAAGCGATGCAGGTGGATATGAATCATGCTCTGGGCGCTATGCATCAAGCGCGGACACGGGTGACGGAAGGCATTGATTCGGTAACCACGTCTGAGCAATCCTTTGCGGAAATCAGCCAAGCCGTGGAACGAGCTATGGAGCATATCAATGACATTACCGGAGTGACTCAGGAAATGGCACGGGGGACTGTAGGTGTCGTAGATATTATGAGCGATATTTCCCACATTTCGGATGAGGCAGCGAGCAACACCGAGTCGATCTCAGCGGCAGCTGAGCAACAGCTCGCTTCTATCGAGGAAATTGCTTCATCTACAGCGGACCTGAGCCAAATGGCAGAGGAATTGCGCGAACTGGTTGGACGTTTTCAGGTTGAAGGAAAATCCTAAAATGAGGGTTTCGCAAAAATCCAATAAGCGACTTCCAATGAATGAGATATAGATCGAAATGGTTTAGTTCGTCTATATCTTGCGCTTCAGAGCGACTGAAATCGAATTCTGCAAAATCCTGAAATGAATAAAAAGCGCCCGGATACAGGAGATTGTACTCTGTATCCAGGCGCTTTTAATGTTTTTAGCATAATTTTTGGTTTGCAGGGTTAGAAGTTAACGTTGGAAGGACTTGCGGCGATCCAGACGGAAACGGACATCCCGAGAGCTGTCGGAAGGACGTAGCGAACTTCTCTGAAACATATTGTTCAGAATCAGTGCGAAAATGACTAGCACTGTACCATATAGTTCAAAACGGCTAATAGCATAACCTTGGAAGTACATGAGTACCAGCGTGGTAATCGGTACAAAGTTAATAAATAGAATTCCGTTCAGTGGAGACAGCTTTCGGATTCCAGCATTCCAGCTAAGCAGGGCAGCTAGCCCTGGAAGCAGGATCATAAAGCTCATTTCGTATTTAACTGACCACACAGCCTGCCAGTCCGGCACCACAATCCAGTTGAAAGCAGAGGCAAATGTGACGACTACGAAGGAGACGAGAGTTCCGAGCATGCAGGTTAGGGTTGAATACCGTAGAGTAGACCATCCTGCAAAATGGCTGCCTCCCATGGAATATACGACCCATCCGACGACGCCTACGAAAATAAGCAGCAGCGGCAGTAAATGTTGTCCGGCAAGCGTGAAAAAGGTCCATTTTCCGTTCGTGATCACAAGTAAAGCCCCAGCCAGCGCAATCACCATGCTGATTAGTGTATATTTCGGAGGCATTTTACGGGTCATGATCCACACCATCGCAATGGAAATCATCGGCATTAGCACTTCCATTATAGAGGCTACCAGAGTACCTGCTGCCCCCATCGCGTGCTGTCCCTGGAAAACGGCCATATTATAAATGGTGAATCCCATGGTCCCGAAGAATAACAACGTCTTGCCCTTGCCCTCAAAGCGAAATGCTGTCCGTCCCTCTTTGAGCCACAATAGCACAACTAAAATGAGTGTAACCGATAAATAGCGCAAAAATGAAAAGTACAGTGGATTGATGTGTTGTAATGCAATGTGCGAAACCGGAAACATCGCCCCCCAGGACATACTGGCGATTAGGCATAATAAAGATCCGGTCATGATTTGTCTGTTCATGGTGTACAAAAGCTCCTCCTTGCCGATCTCAGCGGACATATCTTATGGACACATCATAAAGGATAGGAAGCTGTTGGTAAAATGATTGAAAATAAACATTATGATCATTTAAAATGATAATAAGTGACAAGGCGCGTCAATTTTGATGGCCCATTGTCCTTCACAATAAGGGGGAGCAGTAGTGGATCTGAACGATTTAAACATTTTCCAGACGGTGGCTGCGCATGGCAGTGTCAGCAAGGCTGCAGCCGAGCTTAGCTATGTCCAGTCCAATGTAACGGCCAGAATCAAGCTGCTCGAAAAGGAACTGCAAACGCCTTTATTTAATAGACATAAGCGGGGAATGATCCTCAATGCCGAGGGCAAGCGTCTGCTGCAATATACGAAAAGCATTTTATCGCAATTCGAGGAAATGAAACATGCGTTTCAGAATACCTCTGCACCTTCGGGGGTGCTGGAGATTGGCATTGTGGAGACTGTCATTGCCCTCCCGGCCATTTTACATGCCTACTATAGCAAGTACCCGGATGTCGAGTTGTCCCTCAAGGCCGGGGTTACAGAGTCTCTGGTGCAGGAGGTTGCAGAAATGCGGCTGGATGGAGCTTTTGTGACCGGGCCGGTGAAGCATCCGCTGATTGAACAGTTTGATGTATTTCAGGAAAAACTGGTCCTTGTTTCCCAAGGAGATGACTTTTCTGTTGAGGATCTTACAACCCGTCCACTCCTGCTGTATAAAAAAGGCTGCGGCTACCGGGGACGGCTGGAAACTTGGCTCAAAATGGAGGGGATTATTCCTAAGCAGATTATGGAGTTTGGGACATTTGAGACAATTATCGGCAGTGTGGCGGCTGGTATTGGAATGACTGTTTTTCCCGAATCTTCGATCAGCGGGCTGGTGGCTCAAGGCCTTGTATGCGGTCATGCGATGCCTGAGCCGTACAATGAAGTAACAACGGTGTTTATCCGGCGTAAGGAAGCCTTTGTTACCAGTACTTTGCAGTCTTTTATAGATGAGATTATCACTCAGACAGAGGCGTAGCTTTATCGCTTGGGCTCGGTTACAATGAGAGGGATTTGATCTCATTTTTCTTCCTGAAGGAGGGCTATTATGTTTACAATATATCCGGCGGCTTCCCGATTCAGCTTCGATAAGGGCTGGCTGCGGGGGAGTCACAGCTTTTCATTCGCGGAGTATCAGGATGAGAACAATACAGCGTTTGGTCCTATGCGTGTCTGTAATGACGATGTCATCACACCGGGACGGGGCTTTGGGGCGCATCCGCACAGTGATATGGAGATTGTTTCGATTGTGCTGTATGGGGAATTGCGTCATGAAGACAACCGTGGACATGTAGCGGTGACCAATTTTGGAGGCATTCAGCGAATGTCAGCGGGCCACGGTATCATTCATACGGAGCACAACGCTTCACAAACGGAGGATGTCAGTCTACTACAATTGTGGTTTAGCCCGCATACGAGAGGCCTGAAACCGTCATATGAGGCTACAGCGTTCAATCCTGAGCGTCTTCACGGTCAGCTTCTGCCTGTGGTTGCCGGAAAGCGTGTACCAGGCACAGAGGGTGAAATAGCTGCAATCAACCAGGATTTAACGATTTATTTAAGCAAGCTTCAGGCTGGAGAGCAAGTAGAATTCACACAGGCCGAGGGTCGGCGCGTGTTTCTATTCGTCATCGAAGGCTCGCTGCGTGTGAACGGTGAACATATTCTGCAAGGACGCGATTCCGCTCGTATTGAGCAGGAGCCGAAGCTCTCACTGAAAGCAGAAGATTCTGTTTTTTATATGTTGATTGATTTGCCCTAAAAGGAGGTGCGCACAATGGCGCAGCAGGAAACATGGCTGATCAAGCATGCCGTTACGGGACGTAGCTTTGCTGACAGCCGCAAGCAGGTTTTCGATTGCCATTTGGAATCGGCGGACGGCGTGTTTCGCTTTACGCTTCAAGGACTGCCGCATGAGACGGCGGAGGCGATTGTGCGTTATAGCGGGGAGTTGAACGTATTTCGTTTTGTAACGCCGGTAGACGATGGACCCGTGGTGAAGCATTGGTATTACGTCACCCCGGAAAGCGTGGAATATCATGATCAGACAGATGAGCTTACGTTCAAAGCTAGTTCTGAGATTGAATACCATCCCGAGGAGTATTGGGGAGATTAATCATTCTTTTATAATAAATTTTTAGATTTATAATGGATTTCCGAAGACCCTGCATCATTGCAGGGTCTTTTTGTTATCTGTTCAACATGTTGAGTTCATTGGATACATAATCCTTTGCAGGCTGGTACATCCTATATGTCATATTATCTGTTCCGCTCATTCGTAAAGGGGGAATAACGATGAAGAAAGGGCGCTTTCCCAAGTTGCCGAAGCTACCGTGGAGCCGGAGAGCGATTCCAGCCGCAGACCGCAAGACACGAAATTCCAATGTGCCTAAAGGACTGCCTGAGTCTTCGTGGCTGGAACAGCCGCTACGTAGCAGTGTGGAAGACAATTTGATTGCTTTGCGTGATATTTTCAAGGATTGCTCTGATATCGTCTATCGAGAGCTCATGATTTCCCCTGAACGCAAAGGGTTATTGGCTTATTTTGAAGGTACGGTAAAATCGGAGGATTTGCAGGATCATATCCTGCGGCCTGTTATTCTGGGCATGATGCTCAAGGACCCTGAAGTGAACGGCAAATTGGAGCCGCTGGATGAAACTCGTATCTCCATGTCCCAGACCAAAACGATGGACGAATGGAAGATGGTATCGGCAGCGATACTGGACGGCAATGCCGCCTTGTTCGTAGATGGCACACCTCGTGCGTATATTTTCAGCGCCAAGGGAGGTGTCCGCCGTGGAGTGGAGGAGCCGCAGACCGAATCGGTTATTCGTGGACCACGTGAGGGATTCACAGAGACACTCCGCGTCAATACGGCACTGTTACGTTTCAAGTTGAAAACCTCCAAGCTCAAGATGTACAGCATGACCATCGGAACAGAAACTCAAACGAGCGTCGTCCTTACTTATATTGAAGGGATCATAGATCCGAAGCTGGTGGAGGATGTAAAAAAAAGGCTTAGCGATATTAAAATTGATGGTGTTCTGGAGACTGGATATATCGAGGAACTGATTGAGGATCATCCGTTTTCGCCGTTTCCGCAAATGGAATACACTGAACGCCCTGATACCGTCACCGCGCAATTATTGGAAGGACGTTTTGCTATTTTTGTAGACGGAACGCCCTTTGCCCTGATTGGGCCAGTCACGATGTGGCAGATGATGCAAGCGAGCGAAGACTATTATGAGCGTTTTTTTATCAGTAATATGGTGCGCTGGATTCGTTTTCTTTTTCTCATATTGGCTCTCTTTCTGCCTGCATTATATGTAGCGGTGACGACCTATCATCATGATATGCTGCCCACGACGCTTATTTTGAGTATTGCGGCAGCACGTGAGTCTATCCCTTTCCCCGCTTTGGTGGAAGCACTGATGATGGAAATTTCCTTTGAGGCGTTACGAGAAGCGGGGATTCGTCTCCCCAAAACGGTCGGTCAGGCTGTCAGTATCCTTGGAGCGCTCGTCATCGGTCAGGCCTCTGTACAGGCGGGGATTGTATCGGCCCCAATGGTTATTATTGTGTCGCTCACAGGTATTGCGTCGTTTACCATCCCGCGTTTTAACTTTGCCATCACGGTTCGTCTGCTACGATTTCCAATTATGCTGATGGCGGGATTATTCGGATTGTTTGGGATCATTATTGCGACCACGCTGATTGCTACGCATCTAACCAAGCTAACATCGTTTGGTGTTCCTTATATGAGCGGGTATAGCCCGTACAACCATATGGATCAAAAGGATATCATCGTCCGTGCGCCTTGGTGGAAAATGACTAAACGTCCTTCCTGGATTGGTAAAGACAACAACAAACGAGCGAAGGAAAAGATGAATGGATCGCCTACAACCGAGGAGGGATGGTGATGAAGTCCAAATCCGATGCACGAAAAGTACGTAAAGCGGCTGTACTCTGTTGTCTGTTGCTTTGTTCAGTTCTCTTGGGAGGATGCTGGGATCGTCGTGAAGTGAATGATGTGGCCTTTGTGATGGGTACCGGACTGGACAAGGAAGGCGATCAATACCGGATAACGATGCAAATTGCTCTGCCCGGACAACTTGGATCTTCGGGCAGCACAGGAGGAGGGGGAGGTACAAGCGGTACGAAGTCCTACTACCTGGAGTCCAAAACAGGTCCAAGCTTTCGCGGAGCAAGCACTGAGGAACAGCGCGGAGTTTCGCGAACACTGAATTACTCCCACCGGCGGGTGCTGCTGTTCGGCGAGGCGCTGGCACGAGAAGGGATTAGTAAAATGATGGATGTACTGGCACGTGTTCCGCAGAACCGACTGTCTTCCCTGGTTGTTATCACGAAGGGGTCAGCCCTGGAAGTGCTTCAGGCAGATGCTCCGATTGAGCAATATCCAGCAGAAATGGTACGTGAGCTCAACTTTTCCTACATGAAAAAACCTCGTTCCGTTAAGCTGCTGATGAATTCCGTCCTGCTGGAAGGCATTGACCCGGTGGTGCCAGTAATGTCTCTGGTGAAGAATGGTCCCTCTAACCTTAAAGACAAGAAGACAAATATTCAAGTCGATGGACTAGCTGTATTTCGGAAAGACAGATTAACAGGGATTATAGATAACCACCTCAGTCGATTTCTGCTTTTGGGTATGGAGCAAGCCAAGGAGACAGAAATATTTATCCCCCCTCCCAAAGGTAGAGGCTACATTTCTGTACACCTCATCGAAAATAAAGTCCATATCAGGCCCAATATTCGCGGGGATGAGATTCGAATGACCGTTCATATGAACTGTAACGGGAATGTGAAGGAAAATGAGACGGATTTCGATATTTCCAACGAGGAAAATTTGAAGTGGCTGGAACAGCAGACAGCCGAGGAAATTAAGAGGGAGCTGGGAGAGGGTGTCAAGGTGATCCAGCAAAAATATCACTCAGACATACTTGGTTTGGGCCGGGCTATTATTACGAGTCATCCGGATGAATGGGAACGGATTAAACCTCAATGGGATCAACTGTATCCCAAGGTGGAGGTTACTATAGATCCGGTCGTGCATATTGAAAATATCGGTGCGGTCACCAAACCATTCGGGGTCAAAAAGGAGCAAATCCAGAATGAATAAAGTATTTCTATTACCTTTATTGCTGGCTATGCTCTTCATGTATCTGATCGACCGTAAAAGTATGAACAATGCACACGCCGTCAATCGCTGGATCGCACGCGTATTGTATGTCATTAGCATTGGTATCTGGATTTACGGGACATCGACGAAGAGCTCCGTTTATGTGGCTACATGGCTGACCCGTTTTATTGACATGTGGCTCCCCCCTACGTTGTAAATCGTGTAATGGATGCCTGCGGGCAAAAGGAGGATGTACCTGCATGAGACAGTTCACAACCAGACAAATCGTGCTGCTTGGTGTATTGATGGAGGTCGGTATTACCCTTGTACATGCTCCGGCGCAGGCAGCAGATTACGCGAATCAACATGCCTACTGGACCTGTATAATTGCGGCTATCGTGCTATGCTTGCCGATCTGGGCCATGTTGAAACTCAAGCGGCGTTTTCCTGATCAGGACCTGATGCAGGCGATGGTGAGCTCTCACCCTGTGCTAGGACGTATGCTGCTTGCAGTCTACCTTATTTTATTCCTGATTATTTTTGCACGGGATTTGAGAATTATCACGGATTTGGTGGAGGTTGTACTTTTGCCGCTGACTCCGATTGTTATCGTATCTCTTATTTTGCTTTTGACTCTGGCATTTATGGCCAAAGGTGGAATAAGCACCATCGTCAATATGGCGGAGCTTTTTGTACCGTTGTTGATTCTGACGCTGCTGACCATGCCGCTTTTTTTCGGGCGTAATATGGACTTTTCGGTACTGAGACCCTATTTACATCCAGAAGTAGAGGGAGTGATCAAGGGCAGCTGGCGCATGCTGGGATATATGGCCGATATCATGATGGTTCCCTTTGTGATTTCTGGGAAGAGCTATAATGGGCGTAGTGCGTGGTATGGGCATTTGCTCGGAACTGCATTTCTGATCACGCTGGTGTTGCTGTCGGAGTTGGTTATTGGTGTCCCTATCTTGTCCCGGCTATTTTATCCATCCTATGAACTAGTGCGTCAATTGCAGCTAACGGACTTTCTGGATCGGTTCGACTTGTTCGTGGCAGCACTGACTGTACCGACCTTTCTTACGAAGATTGGGGTTGATCTGTACGTTACCAGTTTGGCGGTAAAGCGTATGTTTGCCCATGCATGGGGAAGTCTGATGGTTTGGCCCGTAGGTTTGTTAGGTTACGTCTGCTCGTTTATGTTGTTCTCCAATATCGTGCAAATTTATGATTTCAGCCGGGAGTGGACCGTGGTGATGATCATTTTTTTTGTTATCATGCCCTTGTTGCTATGGATGTTGCTCCGATCCAAATCTAAAGGAAGAGGCGGAGATGATAAGGCATTTAACGGAGAGCGGGATAGCAGTAGTCAGAAAGAAAGCCAGCATGGAGGCAGAACAGGACACGACCACTTATAAGATTACTGTATTTATCGGAAAAGTAATTCTTATTTGTCTTTTACCCCTCTGATTGTATACTTGGTAGAAAGAAATATGACTTCTACAAGGGAGGCAACAGAATGGCACAACGCATGGCAGGTAAGAGAGTCGCTCTTGCTGGTCCCCGTAAGGCAGAAGAAATGGCGCTGCTAGTTGTGAAGATGGGGGGTGAGCCAGTACAGCGCCCGGCCCAGGGCACCGTTTTTTTGGATGATATCGAGCTGCGCAACGCTGTTGTATCGTGGGTGAAGCACCCTCCAGACTGGTACATCTTCACGACAGGAATGGGGCTGGATGCCTTGTTCGATATGGCAGAGGATATGGGCGTGGCCGAGCAGATTATGGAGTTGCTGCAATCCTCCAACATTGCAGCGCGGGGCTACAAGACGGTCAATGGACTCAAAAAGCGTGGCTTTACGCCAGCAGTACGAGACGAGGACGGAAGTTTGATCGGATTGACAGGAGCTTTCGCCCCATACGATCTGAAGGGGAAGGAAGTATTGTTGCAACTGCATGGCGATCCAGCTCCACGGTTGGTAAAGTGGCTGGACGAGCAGGGGGCAGTGACCCGCCAGGTACTTCCTTATAAGCATATCCCACCTGAGGAAGCAAAGTTGCAGGCGTTACTGGAGGATGTTATCCATCGTAATGTTGATGCTGTTACGTTCACAAGTGGTCCGCAAATCCGATTTTTGGCCCAATATGCCAGAGAGCAAAATCGAATCGAGGATTTACTGGAAGCTTTTCGTGAGGATGTGATTGCTGTATCCGTAGGGAAGGTGACTGCACAGTCCATTGTGGAAGAAGGGATTGATCGAGTCGTGTTTCCAACCGAAGAGCGCATGGGCGCGATGATGGTGGAGCTGGGCAAATATTTTGAACATAACGATTCGGTGCATGGCTGTGGTCTGAAGATCGTGAATGGTCATTGAAATGAGCTGGAAATTATAAATGCAGTATGCTAAAAAATGAACTTATATTTTGGGATACAGAGTAAAATAAAGATAAGGGCCTACGAGGTCTTTATCTTTTTTTGTTGGACATGCATCGACAAAGATTTTTGTTATAGCGAAAATGTTTATCTAATATAATGAATAAGTTTCGATGCATGATACTTAGGACAGGAGCTGAGACGTTAATGAATTCTATTTGCGTATTTGCCGGGTCCAGACCTGGACATTCATCGGTATATGTTGAGGCTGCAGGCAAGCTGGGGGAAGCCATGGCTCGCCATCATATCCGTCTGATCTATGGTGGCTCTAGCAGGGGGCTGATGGGAGAGGTGGCAGATGGAATGCTGGCGGGTGACGGTCAGGTCACTGGCATTATGCCTACCCTGTTATTTGATGCAGAGATCATTCATCGGGGAGTTACCGAATTTATTGAGGTGGCAAGCATGCATGAGCGTAAAGCGGCAATGAGCGAGATGGCCGATGCGTTTATCGCCCTTCCAGGTGGCTTGGGAACCTTCGAGGAGCTATTCGAGGTATTGTGCTGGGCGCAAATCGGGATTCATCGCAAGCCCATTGGGCTGTTGAATGTGAATGGATATTTTGACCCGTTAGTAGAAATGGTACGTCATAGCGTGCAAGAAGGGTTTACCGGGGCTGAGCACCCAGCGTTATTAAGTATCTCTGCGGACCCGGACGAATTGCTACATATGCTAAAAAATAAAGCAGAGAACTTGAAATAAAGCGTTTTTCGTGCTTGCACAACTGATTGAGGCAAGGTTATGATAAGACCCATAATCAAATAGCGGACAGACAAGGTGCCTTTGCGGTTGAGCAAAGGGTAACAGGGAATCGGGTGCAAATCCCGAGCGGTCCCGCCACTGTAAGGAAGAGGATTTTTTAAAATGGTCACTCGTGAAAAACGGGGAAGACGAAAGAATCCGTTGATGCCAAGCCAGGAGACCTACCTTGAACTGTATGCACCGTTAACCTTCGCGGAGAGGATGGGTGTACGAAATCAGGAAATCAGGCACACGTTGCTTTTTCCATGTTGGCTAGAGGTTTGCGTGGATATGAACGTGCAGCAGCGTTTGAAACGTAAACAGTCAGATGGAGGACAACGGCAGGCTGGAGGAAGACAAATAGTGTCTTCTTACGCTGTTTGTTCGTCTGATGAGAGATGCGTACATAGAAACCCCATCCGGGCAGGATGGGGTTTTTTTGAGTTACACGATGTGCATAAATCATTGAAATAGATAGCATAGCTGCCCTGAAAAGGATGAATAGGAGGAGCACGATGAGCCCATTAGGAAAATTGCTGGTGATTGGATTTGGACCAGGAGATATGGAACATATCACAAAACGGGCGCTGGATGCGCTGGCCGAAAGTGAGGTCATTATCGGCTACAATACCTACGTTGATTTGATCCGTCCGTTGTTGAACGGACAGGAGATTGTACGCACAGGGATGACAGAGGAAGTGAGCCGTGCGCAGGAGGCGGTTCGCCAAGCAGAGATGGGCAAGAAGGTAGCTGTCATTTCCAGTGGAGATGCGGGAGTCTATGGTATGGCAGGACTGGTGTATGAGGTACTGATGCAAAAAGGCTGGCGACGCGAGGACGGAGTTGAGGTAGAAGTCGTACCGGGGATTTCGGCTATTCAGTCCTGTGCTTCACTGTTGGGGGCGCCAGTTATGCATGATGCGTGCACGATCAGTCTGAGTGATCATCTGACCCCATGGGAAACGATTGTGAAGCGCGTAGAAGCAGCGGCTTCGGCCGATTTTGTAATTGCATTATACAACCCGCGCAGTGGTCGGCGTACCCGCCAGATTGTGGAGACGCAGTCCATTTTGCTGCGTTACCGCGATCCGCAAACTCCAGTCGGGTTGGTGAAAAGTGCTTATCGTGAACGTCAGCAAGTTATTGTAACGACGCTGGAGGATATGCTGAATCATGACATCGGGATGCTGACGACTGTAATCATCGGCAATTCCTCGACGACGGTGTATGACGGCTTGATCGTGACTCCGCGCGGATATCAGCGCAAATACACATTAGATGCGACCGAGCAGGCACTCAAGCCGCACCAGCGTCTCCGCACGGAAGCGGAGCCGTGGTCACTGGGCGCACAAGAGGATACACCGCAGGCAGGCGCAGCCCCGACTACGCCCGGCGGGCCTTCCGCGAGCGGCGCTGCGGTTGCGACGCAGGCACGCCCGCAAGCGATGGCTGCCGTGCAGGCAACGAATGCTGTGCAAACCGGCGCAGCCCCAGCATCGCTGGCGGCAGAGGCACTAAGCCGCCTCGCTGTTGGCGGCAAGCTGCCTGGCGCAGCCAACGCTCGCTGGAGCGGGCAAGCGCCTACCTTCGAGAGCACCGCCGGAACGTCAGCGGTGGCCGGAGCGGGGGCTACGGCTGGAATGGCGACAGGCGGCTTTGGCAAGCCTGCGCTATTTGAGGTGGGCGTTTCCCCCGGGGTGGGAAACAAGAAGTTCACCGCTCGCCAGATGGCGCTGCTCGCCGAGGTAGCGGGTGATGACGGCGAGCTGGAATACACGCCAGATCATCAGATCGTACTGCGCGTACCGTGCGCAGACCCCGAGGAACTGGTCGGACGGCTGCGGGATGAACGATTCATCGTCATGCCGATTGGCGATGTGTTTAAGGTGAAGGCGTGCGACTTCTGCAATATGGAAAAGGATGACGCTGTGCCTGTGGCTGAGCATCTACAGGTTGTACTTGGCGGATTACAGGCACCCAAGGAAACGAGCATTGCTTTGAACGGATGCGGTATGGCCTGCTATGGAGCGGTGCTGGAGGATATCGGAATCGTCTATCGCAAGGGAGGATACGACCTCTTCCTCGGTGGCAAAAAATTCGGTCGCAATGCTCATGCCGCTCAGCCCGTAGCGGAAGGGATTCCGGGCGATCAGATTACTGACATCGTGGAGAACGTCATTGCTGAATATAAAGAAAAAGGGCATCCGAATGAGCGTTTTCATAAATTTTTTAAACGTGTAGGTGTCGTTGCGGGTTTCCGGCATGAAGATGCACCAGCAACGGTAGAAGTGAACGCGGTTTGTGGTGATTAATGGACTGAAGGCCTGATGAACTGGATACAAGCATATATATAAAATAGGGCGTTATGAGGTTATCCCTATTAAAGAGGAGGAAAAAACAGCAGTGGATGCAATATTGTTGGTTGGACATGGAAGTCGGGACCCGGAGGGGAACCAGGAACTGCTGGAATTTGCACAGGCAGTGGCAGACCGGGTACCGGATATGTGCGTGGAAACCTGTTTCTTGGAGTTGGCACGTCCCAGCATTGCTGATGGGATGCAAACATGTGTGGAGAAAGGGGCGACGCGTGTCGTTCTTATACCGATTATCTTGTTCGCAGCGGTACATGCCAAAATTGATATTCCGATGGCTATTGACCGAGCAAAGGCGAAATATCCGCAGGTGGAATTTGTATACGGACGTCCGATTGGTGTTCATGAGAAAATCGTCAGCATTCTACAAAGCCGCTTGAAAGAGGCACGTCCGGTTGCAATTCCAGCGGGAATGAATAGCGCTGTAGAGGCATTTGCCGAGGTATCCGACGAAGAAACGGCGGTACTTGTATTAGGGCGCGGAAGTAGCGATCCAGATGCGAACAGTGACTTTTTCAAAATCACCCGTATGCTGTGGGAGCAGCTTTCTTATACGTGGGTAGAGAGCAGCTTTATCGGTGTAACGCAGCCTTCTTTTCCCGATGGATTGGAGCGTTGTGTGCGATTGGGGGCCAAAAAGATTATCGTACTTCCCTATTTTCTGTTCACGGGTGTGCTGATTAAGCGCATCGGAGAAATGACCCAGGAATTTGCCGAGGCTCACCCTACATTACAAGTGGAGATGGGCGGATATTTTGGTTTCCATCCCCAATTGATTGAACTGGTGCTGGAGCGAGCTAAGGAAGGCTTGTTTGGCAAGGTTACGGCCAATTGTGATAACTGTCAGTTCCGTCTGGAGGCGCAGGAGCACCATCATCATCACCACGATCACCATCACGATCATGATCACCATCATGACCACCATCACGATCATGAGCACGACCATGAACATCATCATCATGCACATGAGCACGATCATCATGATCACCATACACACAGCCACGATCACACTCATGAGCATGTCCATGCTCACAGCCATGATGACCATGATCACCATCACGAGCATTCACATACGCCATCTGTAGTGAACGGAAGCGGGCAGGTGGGCTCATGATATTCATGCTATGCGGAACGAGCGACGCTAGGGAATTGGCGCTGCAAATCCGTGACAATGGCTTCAACGTATTGACCTCGGTCGTAACCGAAAGCGCGGCAGCCAGCTTGTCCGAAGCGGGACTAGACGTACGTACAGGCCGAATGACAGCCGATGAAATGGCTGCAATGATTCGGGAGCAGGGAATACAGGCGATTATTGATGCCAGTCATCCTTTTGCAGAAGAAGCACATGCGAATGCGATGGCAGCCGCTCGCGAGTCCGGGGTTCCTTATATTCGCTACGAGCGGGCGGGACTGGTGTATGACAATCATCCGTTGCTCCACATCGTGTCTTCCTATGAAGAGGCCGCATTAGAAGCGAAGCAACTCAAGGGCTCTGTAATGCTTACGACGGGCAGTAAGACGCTCGGTACGTTCACCAAGCATTTACTCGGAGACCCGGAGATTCGTCTGGTTGCACGCATGCTGCCGCGCCTGGACAATATGGAGAAATGCGGCGAACTGGGCATGGAACAAAAGAATATTATTGCCATGCAGGGACCCTTTTCCCGCGAGATGAATGAAGCATTGTACAAGCACTATGGTACGACCGTGATGGTCACCAAGGAAAGCGGACGCACGGGAGCCGTGGATGAAAAGGTTCAATCTGCATTGGAGCTGGGGATTCACGTACTTTTGATTTCCAGGCCGGAAGTGGAATTTGGCACAGTATTTGATCATTTCGACGGAGTGATTGACGCACTGCGTATAGACAAAGAGGAGTCTGTGCTTTAAGACATAAGCCTATGAAGCTGGTCGGTCCAGTCAATCCGATGAATTCAGAACGATTTCTGGCGTGTATTTAAAATATAGTCATCTTAAAATGTGTAGTTTTTGTGTAGAGGTGTTTGTAACTCCTTAACATGAATGTCATTTTCCCTATATAAGACGAACTTGAAAAATGAACATAAAACGGAGTAGTCGGAATGGTGCTGTACAAGCGTAGCGGTCGCTTTTGTCCCCGGATTTCTACGCTGATCATAGGTTTTATTCAAGGAATCCGGGGGCGGTGGCGATGGGAAGCACCATCCGACTGCGTAGTGGAACAATAGTTAACTTTAATGTTCTAAGCTAATTTAATTTTCTAATTTTCCATAAGGGAGTGGTCGATACGATGGATTTTAAAACAGATTTCAAACCGCTAACGGTACAGCCGCAGGAGATCGAGGGCAAAAGCTTCGAGATGATCACAGAAGAACTGGGAGAGCATCCTTTTACAGCAGAGCAATATCCTGTTGTACAGCGTGTCATTCATGCATCTGCTGATTTTGAGCTGGGCCGCAGCATGGTGTTTCATCCAAAAGCGATTGAAGCCGGGGTTGCAGCTATTCGTGCAGGACAGCAGGTAGTGGCGGATGTGCAAATGATTCAAGCGGGGCTGAGCAAGGATCGTATCCGTCAATTTGGTGGGGATGTGCATGTGTACATATCTGACCCTGACGTCATGGAAGAAGCGAAAAGGCTGAATACGACACGCGCCATTATTTCGATGCGCAAAGCGATTCAGGCGGGCGAAGGCGGTATCTATGCCATTGGTAATGCACCGACAGCGTTGCTGGAGTTAATTCGTCTGGTGAAAGAAGGAGCGGCTAAGCCCGGACTAGTAATTGGCATGCCCGTCGGTTTCGTCTCGGCGGCAGAATCCAAGGACGAGCTGCGCAAGCTGGATATTCCGTTCATTACGAATATTGGACGCAAGGGCGGCAGTACAATTGTCGTAGCAGCATTGAATGCGATCTCCTTAATGGCTGTCCGCTAGATGCGGTTGTCCGTTTGCTGTATCATGAAATGAATTGGAACATGATCAGCAGAAGAGGTTAAGGAGGAATTGGGATGGAAAAGGAAGCGGCGTCCGCCGACAGGCCCAAACGGATGAAAAGCGGTGAAGCTCCCGCACCGGACAAGCCAATGCGGTCAGGCTTTACGACTGGAGCTTGTGCGGCTGCAGTGGCCAAAGGAGCGGTACAACTGCTCATCACGGGCATTCCGCCGAAGGAAGCAGTGATATCGCTGCCCGCGGGCTTTGATCATGCGTTTGAGCTGATCGAGCCTGTGTTGGACGCGGACGAAGCTTCTTGCACGACGATCAAAGACGGTGGCGATGACCCAGATGCCACGCATCAGGCGAAAATTAGCGCCTCTGTTAGCTGGCGCGAGGAGCCGGGCATTGAGCTGGACGGTGGCATCGGCGTTGGGCGGGTAACGAAGCCCGGTCTGCCTGTGCCTGTCGGGGAAGCAGCGATTAATCCGGTGCCGCGCCGTATGATTACGGAGGCTGTGACAGACGTGCTTGAAGAGCACGGATCGGCCAAAGGTGTCCGTGTCGTCATCAGCGTACCGGACGGCGAAGAAATCGCCAAGAAAACGTTGAACGGACGACTTGGCATTCTTGGCGGTATTTCCATACTAGGCACGCGTGGTGTGGTCGTTCCGTTTTCCACGTCAGCTTATAAAGCCAGTGTCGTGCAGGCCATATCGGTTGCGCAAGCGATGAAATGCCAGGAAATAGTCCTGACCACAGGTGGCAGCAGTGAAAAATATGCCATGCAAATGTACGATCAGCTGACGGAAGAGGCCTTTATTCAGATGGGGGATTTTGTCGGCTTTGCCATTAAGCACGGGAAACGGCTGGGAATGAAAAAGATTATTCTCGTCGGTATGCCCGGCAAGCTGTCGAAGGTAGCTCAAGGTGTCATGATGGTTCACTCCAAGAGTGCTCCGGTGGACTTTGGCTTTTTGGCTGAGGTCGCGCGTGAAGCAGGTGTGGACGAGTCGCTTGCAGCGGCAGTGGCAGAGGCGAATACAGCTACGCAGGTGGCGGATATGATGACCGAAGCGAATGCGCTGAGCTTTTTTGAAAAGCTGTGTACCTATGGATGTCAGCATTGTCTGGACCATGCAGGTGGTGGAATTGTCGTGGAAATGGTACTGGTAACGATGAAAGGGAACGTGCTGGGGAGGGCGAGAGTCGGTGAGTAGAGTGATTCGTGTCATTGGTATCGGTGAAAATGGAGCGGCAGGTCTGTCGCAGGAGACGCTGGAGCACATTGAGCGTGCCGACCTGCTGGTTGGTGGAGAACGCCAGCTAGCCTTTTTCAAGGCATTCGCAGGGGAAAAACGAACATTAAAGAGCGGCTTATCTGCCGTGGTAGAAGAATTGGGACGGTTGCGTGAGGACAAGGATATTGTCGTGCTTGCGTCAGGCGATCCGCTTTTTTTTGGAATTGCAGGTTATTTGTCTGCCAAGCTGGGGGCTGAACATCTGGATATTTTGCCGCATCTCAGCTCGGTTCAGCTGGCGTTTGCGCGTCTCGGTGAAAGCTGGCAGGATGCGGTGCTGGAAAGCGTACACGGCCGTCCGATGACTGGATTGGCGCAGCGGATCGACGGACAGAACAAGGTCGCGCTGCTGACGGATGACCGAAATCATCCCGCCGCCGTCGCTGCCTATCTGCTGCATTATGGCATGACGGAATATGATGCCTTTGTCGGCGAGCATTTGGGCGGACCGGATGAGGCGTATCAGCATTATACGCTGGAAGAGATGGCGCAGAGAACGTTCCAACCATTGAATGTGGTTATTTTACGCCGCCGTAAGGGAGAAGACGTGCCTGCAATTCGTCGGGGATTTGGCTTCGAGGATGCAGAATTTCACCAGCGCAAGCCGGAAAAAGGGCTGATCACGAAGCGTGAAGTACGCGTATTCAGCTTGTCCGAGCTGCGTCTGACCGAACGAAGCATCGTATGGGATATCGGCGCAGGCTCCGGCTCTGTAGCGGTGGAATGTGCGCGGCTAGCCAAGTATGGGCAAGTATTTGCCATTGAGAAGAACGAAGGCGATCTGGCTAATGTGGAAGCGAACAAAATCAAATTCCGTACCGATTTCCCGGTTATTCATGCCAAAGCGCCTGCCGGACTGGAAGATCTGCCAGACCCGGATGCGGTGTTTATCGGTGGGAGCGGGGGAGAATTGGCGGAGCTGATTCGTCTGTGTGCTTCCCGTCTGCGTAAGGATGGACGAATTGTAGTGAATGCTGCAACGATTGAGACGCTGCATGATGGGATGAAGGCGATGCAAGCAGCAGGACTCGAAACTTCGGTGACGTTATTGCAAACAGCGCGCAGCAAGCCGATTTTGAATATGACGCGTTTTGACGGACTCAATCCGATATATGTTATTACAGGACAGCCGTCGGTGGACGTGGCTGACGAAGTAGCAGGGGAGTAAGCTGGTAATTCAAGAGGGGGAGAGAGACAGCATGAATACGGCAGCAACAGGAACACTTTACGGCGTAGGCGTGGGGCCGGGTGATCCCGAGCTGATTACGGTCAAGGCGTATCGCATGATTCAGGAATGTGCAGTTGTGGCTTATCCGAAGAAACGTCGGGGAGGTAAGTCGTATGCTCACGAAATCGTGGAGTTGTACGTCAACCCGGAGGAAAAGGAGATGCTGGGACTCATTTTTCCAATGACCAAGGACCCGGTTGTACTGGAGCGTGAGTGGAACAAAACGGTGGTTGCTTGCTGGGAGGCACTGAGTCAAGGCAAGGATGTAGCCTTTGTCACAGAGGGAGACCCTAATCTGTACAGTACCTTTATTCATTTGGCACGGCTCATGAAGGATCTCCATCCAGAGGTGCCGATTGTATCTATTCCGGGCATTTCGTCTGTGTTGGGAGCGGCGGCAGCGCTGGAATTGCCTTTGGCAGACGGAGATCAGCAGGTCGGTATAATTCCGGCTACGGATGATTGGGAAGCGATGAAGCGGGCGATTGAGAATCACGATACGGTCGTGTTTATCAAGGTTGCCAAGGTGCTGGATTTGATTTTGGATGTGCTGGATGAACTTAATCTTGGGGACCGTGCATCAGTCATTACCAAGGTCACTTCTCCTTATGAAATGGTATGGCGCAACGCACGTGAGCTGCGCGGACAGGAACTTGAATATTTGAGTTTAATGGTGGTGAGCAAATGACGTTGGAGCCCAAAGTATATATCGTAGGAGCAGGTCCCGGCGACCCGGAGCTGATTACTGTCAAAGGCTCCCGGATTTTACGCACGGCCGATGTGGTATTGTACACGGATTCACTCGTGAACGACGAGTTGATTGCCACGGCCAAACCAGAGGCACAGGTACTGCAAAGCTCAGGCATGGATCTGGAGCGGCAGGTCGAGATTATGAGCGAGGCTGTGCAGGCTGGACGCAGTGTAGCTCGCGTACATACAGGCGATCCGGCAGTATACGGAGCCATTTTGGAGCAAATGGTGTTGCTGAAGCAGCGCAGAGTAGCATACGAAATCGTGCCGGGCGTCAGCTCGGTCTTTGCTTCTGCGGCCGTGTTGGGTGCAGAGCTAACTGTGCCTGACCTGACGCAGACCGTCATTCTGACGCGCGCCGAAGGCCGTACACCTGTACCGGATCGGGAAAAGCTGCGTGATTTAGCATCCCATCACTGCACAGTGGCCTTATTCCTCAGCGCAACGCTGGCAAAGAAGGTAGTCGTTGAGTTTCTGGCGGCAGGCTGGAGCGAGGACACACCTGTAGCGGTTGTACAGCGCGCGACCTGGCCGGATCAAAAGATCGTGCGCACGACGCTTGCCCAATTGCCAGCTGATCTGCGTGCAGCAGGCATTACGATGCATGCCATGATTCTGGCAGGCTGGGCGCTCGACCCGGGACTGGTGGACAAGGACGCGCATCGTTCCAAGCTGTACGACAAGTCGTTCACCCATGGCTACCGGAAGGGAGTGAAGCCCGGTGAGTAATCCATTTGCCGCTGTGGCGATCACGAAGCATGGAGTGGAAATGGTCCGCAATTTGGGAGCCAGCTTTCCGGGCACGGATGTGTATTACATGTCCAAGTTTGAGCGTGGCGACGAGCAGGAGCGTGGCATTCAGTTGTTCGAAGGCTCGGTCAAGCTGATTTTGCCGGATTTATTTAAACAATATAACGGTATTATTTTGTTTATTTCTCTCGGTGCAGTAGTTCGTATGATTGCACCAATTTTGGTGGATAAAAAGGTAGACCCAGCGGTAGTTGTCATTGATGATCGCGGCGAGCATGTCATTAGCGTATTGTCTGGCCATTTGGGTGGCGCCAATGAATTGACCCGCCATGTAGCGGCTGTACTAGGCGCACGTGCTGTAATCACGACTGCATCAGACGTGCAGGGCACGATTCCGGTGGACATGTTTGGTCGGGAATTGGGTTGGGTGGTCGATAGCTTTGACAAGGCCACTCCTGTGAGCGCCGCTGTTGTGAACGAGGAGCCTGTTGCGCTCATACAAGAGACAGGCGAACGGAACTGGTGGCGTTATGACAAGCCTGTACCTGGACATATCAAGGTATATGCTTCGACGGCAGAAGCATTACAAGAACCATTTAACGCCGCGTTGGTCGTGAGTGACCGTTTATTGGAGCCGGAGGAAGAGGAGCAGCTTCTTTCTAATGGCGTGCTGTACCGTCCGAAAAGCTTGGTGCTTGGCATCGGCTGCAACCGTGGGACTGCATTAGAGGAGCTGGAGGCGGGTGTGCTGGACACCTTGCAAGAGCTGCGTTTGTCCGTGAAAAGCGTACGGAATATTGCCACCATTGATCTGAAAAAGGACGAAGAGGGTTTACTTGCTCTTTGCGCCAAATACGGTTGGGAACTGGTGACGTATACTCCGTCAGAGCTGAATACGGTGCAGCTTCCCAATCCATCGGAAACCGTCTTCAAATACACTGGCGCATATGGGGTCAGTGAACCATCAGCCCTGTTGTCTTCTGGTGCAGACCATTGGCTGCTGGAGAAGAAAAAAAGCGGCAATATGACGTTGTCTGTAGCGCGGGTTTCCTATGACTGACGTCATGAAGCAGGCTATACAGTCTGATCCATCTGCCGCTACGCGCAGAAGCCGTATTGTTGTTGCTGGAACAGGCAGCGGCGCAGGCAAAACGACTGTTACCCTCGGGCTGATGAAGGCGTTCGCCGATAGCGGCCTGCGAGTGCAGGGTTTTAAGTGCGGACCGGATTATATTGATCCGACCTATCATACTGCCGCGACCGGTACTTCTTCCCGTAATCTGGATTCATGGATGACCTCACCAGATACGGTGCGTGAAATCTTTATCCGTGCTTCCGAAGACGCGGATATTTCCGTGATTGAAGGCGTCATGGGGCTGTATGACGGCAAGGACCCGCTCAGCAACACCGGCTCGACCGCTGAGATCGCCATGCTGACGGACAGCCCTGTATTGCTGGTGGTCGACGTGCGCAGTATGGCACGAAGCGCCGCCGCTATTGTGCTCGGCTTTCAGCGCTTGGAGCCCAAGCTGCGCATTGTGGGCGTAATTGTGAATCGCTGCGGTAGCCAAGGGCACTATGGCATCGTCAAAAAGGCGATTGAGCAGGAGTGTGGCATCCCCGTGCTCGGCTGGTTAAAGCGTGATGACGGGCTGGATATTCCCGAGCGTCATCTGGGATTAGTACCTGCTGTGGAACGCGGCGAGCTGGAGCCGCTTTTCCAACGGGCGGCAGAGCTGATCCGCGCGGGTACGGATCTGGATGCACTGCGGGCATTGGCGGATTCGGCTCCACCGTTGTCTCTGCCCGCACAACCGTTGTTTCCCCTGGACTGGCTTCCATCAGCAGGGCATGAAGCTGATACCGGGGAACGTCCCGTCATCGCCGTCGCCAGAGACGCGGCGTTCAATTTTTACTACCCGGAAAATATGGATTTGCTACGTCAGGCGGGAGCGGAGATTGTCTATTTCAGTCCTCTGGCGGGAGAACGCGTGCCTGAGCAGGCAAGCGGCCTATACCTGGGCGGCGGTTTCCCCGAAGAGTTTGCCGCAGATATCGCTGCAAATACAGGCTTTTTGGAAGATATCCGCAACGCGGTGAGCCGGGATATGCCAGTATTCGCCGAATGCGGCGGTTATATGGTACTGGCACGGACACTTACGGATCGTATGGGTAATTCCCATCACATGGCCGGGGTTATTCCGTCGGACGTCCGCATGCAAGAGAAACGGGCCGCACTGGGATACCGGGAAGCAACCGCTTTGCAGGATTGCTTGCTGCTGGAGGCTGGAGAGACCATTCGGGGACATGAATTTCATTATTCTGTCATGCACTATGATGAATCATCCGCCCCCTACTCCTATGCCTATCAAACCAAGGGGATGCGTGGTCTCCAGAGCGAGGGCTATGCGAAAGGGAACCTTTTGGCAGCCTACACGCATGTTCATCTCGCTTCTCTTCCCAAAGCGGCAGTACGCTGGGTGGAACAATGCCGGGCTTACGGTCAATAGTTTTGCAAACGAGTCCAATACTTCATAGAAACGAAAAAAGCCGATTCCCCTAAAGGGTCCGGCTTTTCTAAATTTCAATAGATTTAAACCTTACATACATTGGAAGCGTATACATTACTTTTTTGGTGATTCGCTTACATGAGCTTTTTCAGCTGGGAAATCCTTCCCTGACTCACGCCAAGCATGGAGGCGAGTTGTTTTTGTGAAGATGCTGGATGTTCTTCCATAAGCTCTCTCATTTTCTCCAAAATAACATCTGTGCGCTGATAAATTTTTTTCATATGCATATTTTGCTTAAGTGGGGGTGAATGGGTTTCAGTCGCTGTGACCGGAAGTAAATCTTCCGTTTTCATCGAGGCTGCACATTCATCGCAGATAAACTGATCTTTAAAGTAGGTATTGGTATCAACCGCACCGCAAAAAATACAGTTGGTTGATTTGTACTTACGGAGCATGAGTGTCTGGTCTTCAATAAAAAACTCTAATGGATCGCCGATGTCAATCTCCATCGTCATGCGCAACTCTTTAGGTAGCACAATTCGCCCCAAGCTGTCCAAGGGCCGGGTCATTCCAGTCCTTTTCATTCATGCAACCTCCCCGGTTTTTTAAGATTTATAGAATGTATAAGGTTTGAGGCAATTCTTATCAATTCTATAACCGCAAGCATAAATTCTTACAAAAAGCGGCCCTTTATTGTTAATCAAGCATGGACGCACTTTTTTTCTTACGAGTATACCATAAACAGGCCGAATCGCCATCGTTCAGATTTATAAATTTTGAATAAGTTTTGAATAAGTTTATCCCGAGCGAACATATATGCTATAATCTTCTGCTAAAGGATTTAATAGGCCGTCTGTAGAATTATTTATATATGCCGTAGCTCGGACAATGATGGCGGTGTTATGGGAAATGGATGAGGGCCAAACGGAATTTTCTGAGCGTTTTGACCCCACAAACAAGAATAAATGACACGGGTCCCGCCTTTAAAGTCCTTATATACAAGTCAGGCAAGGAGGATTTATCATGGAAAAAAGAAAAGCATTGTTGTTAGGGGATTATTCGTATCCGGAGTTTCACCCGCTGCAAGGGGTGGACGAAGAGATTAGCCATATTTTACAGGATTGGATGACCGTACAATGCAGTGAGAATCGTAAAATGCTGCTCAAGGAAAATCTAACTCCATTCGATCTATGTATCTCGTACTGTGATAGCCGCAAGGAGGTTCTGTCTCCTCAACAAACAGCAGGATTGCTGTCCTATGTTAGCGGCGGGGGTGGATTGCTTGTGCTGCATAACGGAATCACATTGCAAGGACGGTATGAAATTGCCCAATTAATGGGGGCGCGTTTCTTGCGGCATCCGGCTGCCGGACCGCTTTCCTTCAAAGTAACGGCGCCGGAACATCCGATTATGGAAGGAATCGAGCCGTTTGAGATCCAAGAGGAACCGTATCGTTTTGACTTTGATCCATTCACTGAAAAAACACTACTGATGGAATATGAACACGAGGGCGAGTGGTGGCCGGCGGCATGGTCACTGTCCTATGGCTTGGGTCGGGTCGTCTATTTGATGCCTGGACATAATCAGCCAAGCTTCCAGCACGAGGGATACCGCAAGCTGCTGCTTCAAGCTGCTAAGTGGGCTGGACGCTTTCCAGGTTAAACATAGATTATTCCATTCATTGAGGAAGGGGAGCTGCGAGCTTTATGCGGCTCCCCTTTTCAGGTTATACTATAGGTAATCACAGGTAGGGGAGGATATATTATGAGCGATTTGTTCAAAAAAGCCATCTCATTGGGGTGGGGCCTCACCGTTGTCAGCAAAGAAAAGGTGGAGAAAGCCGTCGAGGATCTCGTAAACCGGGGAGAACTTGCGCCCTCGGAATCCAAAGCGCTGGTCGATCGTCTGATCGAACGAGGGGCAGAGGAACAGGGACAATTCAAAACAGTGATCCGCGAACAGGTTAGCCGCATTTTGCAGGAGCTGGAAGTACCTACCGAAAATGATGTTACAAGTTTGGAGCAGCGTGTGGCATTGTTGGAAAAACAGGTAGCGGAGCTGGAAAAAGAAAAGGCGGCGCTTACGGGTTCGAGCGACGCTGAAGAAGCGAACCGGCTGGATTAAAATGGCGGTTCGTATGAAGCACGCCGGTCGTTACCGGGAAATTGCCATGGCGCTGGCGCGTCATGGCTTTGGCTATATGGTGGAAGAAATGGGACTGTTCCAGCTGCTGTCATTGCCTCGCAAGTGGCTGACGAGAGAAACTCCCGAGTCCAAAACGTTAGGTGAACGGATTCGACTTGTGCTGGAGGATCTGGGGCCTGCATTCATCAAGCTTGGACAGTTGGCAAGCACACGTGCTGACCTGCTGCCGGAGCCTATTATCCGTGAGCTGGTTAAGCTTCAGGATCAGGTACCGCCGTTTTCATCTGAAACGGCGCGTGGCATTCTGGAGCAGGAGCTGGACACGTCATTAGAGGACATACTGGTTCGTTTTGACGATGTTCCGCTGGCCGCTGCTTCGATTGGGCAAGTGCATTTGGGCAAGCTGCACAGCGGCGAAATGGTCGCCATTAAAATCCAGCGTCCTGGCGTTAATCGCATTATTCGGCGAGATTTGGACATTTTGCGGGAACTGACCGCTATGGCAGCCAAGCGCTGGGAATGGGTAGAGCGGTATCAGCTTCGCCAGATGGTAGAGGAGCTGGGGAGATCGCTCATTCAGGAGCTGGATTACAACCATGAAGCCCGTAACACAGAGAAGATTGCGCTCCAATTTGAGCAGGACCCACATATCTATATTCCGAAAATATACTGGGATCATACCTCTTCCCGTATACTGACCATGGAGTTTCTAGACGGAACTCACTTGGGTAGTCGTGAAGAGCTATTACGCCGTGGATATAACTTGAAAGAACTGGCGCAGCGGCTGGTGAACAGCATGCTGCATCAAATTTTTATGGAAGGTTTTTTTCATGCCGATCCCCATCCGGGGAATTTACTCGTTCTGAAAAATGGCAGTCTCGCTTATTTGGACTTTGGCATGACGGGAAGGCTGAGCGAAGAGATGAAGAATCATCTCGCTTCCCTCATTATTGCCCTGATGCGCAAAAATACCGATGCCATGGTTCGGTCTATCGAACGTTTGGGTCTGGTCGAACCGGACACCGACCTGAATGCGCTGCGTGCCGATCTGGACAAGATACGCGAAGATTACTCAGACGTTCCTTTCTCACAGGTCAGTATTGGTGATGCATTGAACGACCTATTTGGCGCAGCGCAGCGCCATCGGATTGGTTTGCCGTCGGACGTCCTGTTGCTAGGCAAGGCGTTGCTGACACTGGAGGGGGTCGTGGAGCATCTGGACCCTGATCTCAGTATTATCGCTTTGGCTGAGCCCTTTGGTAATAAGCTGTTGAAGGAACGCTTTAGTGGTCGTCGTATCCGAGGCAAGCTGCTGGGTGGTGCAACCGAGCTGGTGGAGACGCTGATGGAACTGCCAGGACAGGCGAGACATTTGGCCTCGATTATCAGCAAGGGCAAGCTTAAGCTGGAGGTTACTGTGCCGGAGCTGGAAATGCTTCTGCGCAGGCTGGATCAGATCAGCAACCGCCTGTCATTCAGTATCGTGCTGTTAGCGTTCAGCATTATTATGGTCGGATTGATTATCGGTTCATCGCTGAATCATCAGGCGACCATGCTGTGGAATGTACCTGCCATTGAAATCGGCTTTGTTGTAGCTCTCTTAATGGTTGCCTTTTTACTGTATTCCATTTTTAAATCGGGAAGGTTTTAGATACCGACCAGAAAGGAGGGGTTATGGATACACATAAGATGAATAGTCTCCAAATTGCAGAGGTGCCATGGCACCGCCTGACTACTCCTTATGGTAGGGGCACGGAGTTGCCACAATTGATATCCAACGGGGAGTACGCAGCAATTGCTGATCTGATAGAGCATCAAGGCACACTGTGGCAGGTTACGCCATGGGTGTTACTTTTCTTATTACGTAATATGCATACGAGAAATTTGGATGATATCACGCTGAGTGAGTTGGAACTGTACCATACGGTTGTTGGAGCATTGAACATGGAAAACGCACAAGAGGATTCACAGAAGTCTGTGGAATCTCTAACCATGCTGCTGGACGAAAAATATCTATGGCCAGCAGACAGCGATCCAGAAGAAGATGAACTGGAGTGGGAAGAGGAAGAAGCACGCGGTTATGATCCGGTAGCTTTTTGGAGTTATTATGACTATAGCTATCGATTATTGAAGCAAGCACTGCCTGACTTTGAAAGCTTACTCCAGCACCATGCAGACTCGGAGATTGCTGAACCCCTATCGGAACTTGTACAGGAATTGCGAAAATTTTAAATATAAGAAAACGAATAAGATGAAGAAAATGAGCGATATTTCAAGGGAATAGATGATTTCTTTCTGTAAACAGCCTTTTAACTCATTCGTCTCTGCGAATTCCTTACGTTATAATGATGGACTGAATGTAACGGACCGGGTTCGTTTGAGAGAGACGAGCTGAATGATAGGAGAGCCTTGGCGATTGGCAGCTGGACGGATGCCCGAAACACACGGGTTGCGAGTCAACACGCTACTCTCTGTAAATATAGGAGGCTGGAACGAGACAGTATGAATCTTAGACAACAATGGTTCGGTAATATCCGGGCCGATATACTTGCGGGCATGACTGTGGCGCTAGCACTAATTCCCGAGGCGATTGCCTTCTCGATCATTGCGGGGGTCAATCCCATGGTCGGACTGTACGCTTCCATCTCAATGGCAATTGTCATCTCTTTTGCAGGTGGACGTCCGGCGATGATCTCGGCAGCGACCGGGGCCGTAGCTGTACTGGTCGTTGGCCTGGTGAAGGATCATGGCGTGGAATATCTGTTTGCAGCTACCATTTTGGCAGGAATCATACAAGTGCTGCTGGGTGTTTTGAAAATAGGTCGCTTTATCAGCTTTATTTCGCAGCCAGTTATGACCGGATTTGTGAATGCGCTGGCGATCCTCGTCTTTATGGCACAACTCACCCACTTTCATGGAGCTAATTGGATCATGTACGCGATGGTAGCGGGGACGCTGCTTATTGTGTATATTTTACCGAGATTTGTGAAAAGCATTCCTGCACCATTGACCGCAATCATCATTATGACGATCATTACGTATGTATTTGGATTGAATGTGAAAACGGTAGGAGATATTGGTACGCTAACCAGCTCGCTACCTTCATTCCATTTGCCGCAAATTGAGTGGTCGTGGCATACTTTGCGGATTTTGCTGCCGTATTCCTTTACGATGGCACTGGTTGGACTGCTGGAATCGCTGCTGACAGCCAGTATTTTGGATGAAATGACCGAAACGAAAAGCAATAAAAACCGGGAAGCCCGCGGACAAGGGATCGCTAACTTTGTAAATGGCTTTTTTGGTGGTATGGGTGGTTGTGCCATGATCGGACAATCCGTCATTAATGTCAGCTCAGGTGGAAGAGGGCGTTTGTCCACTTTTACAGCTGGGGTATTCTTGGCCTTTCTGCTGCTCGTGCTTGGCGGGGTTGTAAAGGAAGTGCCAATGGGCGCATTGGTGGGAGTCATGTTCATGGTGTGTATCGGAACTGTGGATTGGAAATCGCTCCGAAACATCGCCAAGGTTCCGAAAGCAGATACGTTAATTATGGTAGTCACGGTGATCATTGTGGTGGCTACGCATGATTTGTCCAAGGGCGTGATCGTGGGCGTACTGCTCAGTGCCCTGCATTTTGGCTGGAAAATGGCTAAAATTCGCATTAGCGCGACGGAGAACAACGATGAGAAGGTGTACCATGTCAGGGGTCCGATGTTTTTTGCATCAACAACTCGTTTTGTCGATCATTTCGAACCTTCGGATGATCCAGAACGTGTCGTTGTGGACTTTAGCCATTCTCATATTTGGGATCACTCCGCGGTTACTGCTATCGGCAAGGTGTTGCAAAAGTATACGAAATCCGGCAAATCTATTACCCTGCAAGGGTTAAATGAGGAAAGCCGTTTAATTATAGAGAAGCTTGGCGGTCCTGTAGTTACAGAGCCACTCGTGTGATGAATCGTATAGCATAAATCAAAGCTTGAAATGAAATTTATTCATTTCAAGCTTTTTTTATTTGTTTCCGAAATAAAACAACACTTTTCTTCCTAAATCATAGATAATTATGACAAATTTTCGTCAAAGTATTGACGTAATAATTGGGCAGGAATACAATCATTGTTATTAAGCAGAGCAAATACATAGGAATAATTGAAAATTGAAAGGTATGCATATATGAACTTAGACTGGGAGTTTATTGTAGAGAGCTTGCCGTTATATGGAGAAGCTATGTGGCTGACGTTGAAGATCGCCTTTTTTGCTATTCTATTTTCACTAGTCGTCGGTTTGCTGTGCAGCACAGTACTGTATTACAAGGTAAGGGGAATTAGCGGCATCATTGTTGCCTATATTGAGCTTTCCCGAAATACGCCGCTGCTTGTACAGTTATATTTTTTGTATTACGGGTTTACGAAAATAGGTCTGCATATGAGCGAAATGACGTGTGCCATTGTGGGCATGACCTTTTTGGGCGGGGGTTATATGGCTGAGGCGTTCCGTGGGGGGATGGAAGCAGTGAGTAAAACCCAGACGGAATCCGGGCTGAGTCTCGGACTGTCCAAGGTACAACTGGCGAGATATGTTATTTTGCCACAGGCTTTTGCCATCAGTGTTCCGTCTCTGGGAGCGAATGCGATTTTTTTGCTCAAGGAGACTTCCATTGTTGGCGCCATTGCTTTATTAGATCTGATGAATGTGGCAAAAGACCTGATCGGCATGTACTACAAAACAACAGAATCGCTAATTCTGCTGGTATTGGCATATCTCGTTCTGCTTTTACCTTTGTCGATACTGCTGACGTGGGTGGAAAGGAAGGTGCGATATGCTGAATTCGGGGATTAATGTGCTCTTTGAAGGTTCCAATTTCGAGCGTCTATTAGGGGGATTACTCGTTACGCTGGAGATTGCGCTACTTTCCATTATTATCGGTACTCTATTAGGCATTTTGATGGGGTTGCTGCGCACCTTAAAATCAAGACCGATTCGGTTTGTGCTGAAATTATATTTGGAGACATTCCGCATTATTCCAATTCTGGTGTGGTTGTATGTCGTATATTTTGGATTTACTCCTTTGTTGAATGTGAATATCAGCGGGGAATTGACAGCAATTATCGTATTCAGCCTGTGGGGAGCGGCCGAGATTGGTGACATCGTTCGTGGTGCATTGGAATCACTGCCCAAGCATCAGGTGGAATCCGGGCAGGCATTGGGACTGACATATGGACAGTTATACCGCCATGTGCTCATTCCCCAGGCGATGCGCCGAATGCTTCCCGGTTCTATTAATCTGGCGACACGGATGATCAAAACCACTTCATTAGTGGTGCTGATCGGTGTAGTGGAAGTGGTCAAGGTCGGACAGCAGATTATTGAGCTTGGTGTAATCAAAGCGCCCTCCGCATCCTTCTGGGTGTACGGCTTTATTTTCATATTGTATTTTCTCGTATGCTATCCGTTATCCAGACTTTCCAAAAGATTTGAACGCAGATGGCAAAATTAGCAGGATGGGGTGGGTGTCATGGGAGAGGCTGTGGAGGTTTTACTCGAAATTCGAGGGCTGCACAAAAGCTTCGAAGACCGAAAAGTATTGCAACAGATTAATCTGGACGTAACGAAAGGGGAAGTCGTGGTCGTTCTCGGTCCTTCGGGATGTGGAAAAAGCACACTCCTCCGATGTCTCAACGGTCTGGAACCAGTCCAGAGTGGAGCTATCCGTTATAGAGGGCAGGACCTGACGGATAAGAAAGTGAATTGGCGTGAGGTGCGGCAGCATATCGGTATGGTGTTCCAGAACTACGAGCTGTTCCCGCATATGACGGTCTTAGAAAATATATTGCTCGGCCCGCTTAAAGTTCAGCGGAGAAACAAGCAGGAGGCACTTGAGCAAGCGGAGCAACTATTGGAGCGAGTGGGTCTGCTGGATCGCAAAGATGCGTATCCGAGACAATTATCAGGCGGGCAAAAGCAACGGATTGCGATTGTGCGCGCCCTGTGTATGAACCCGGAAATTATGCTCTTTGATGAAGTCACCGCATCCTTGGACCCGGAAATGGTCAGAGAGGTGCTGGATGTCATGCGAGAGCTGGCACAACAGGGCATGACCATGATTATCGTGACGCATGAAATGGGATTTGCCAAGTCGGTAGGAGATCGTATCGTTTTTATGGATCAAGGGCAAATATGTGAAATGACTACGCCACAGCAATTTTTTACCCAACCGGAAACAGAGCGTGCCCAGCACTTTCTGGATATATTTCAGTACGAAATGATATAAACAGGGGGATGAATACAGATGAGAAAAGGAATGAAGTTCACGACGTTATTACTGGCTTTGAGCTTGCTGCTTGTTGGTTTGGCAGGATGTGCAGGAGCAGGAAATACCAACGGTAGTTCAGGTTCGGCTAAATTTGCTTCGATTGAGGACATTAAAAAGAGTGGCAAGATTCGAATAGGTGTATTTGCAGATAAGCCGCCTTTTGGCTACGTGGATTCGGCAGGGAAGAATCAAGGCTTTGACGTTTGCATTGCGAAGCGGTTTGCCAAAGATCTCTTGGGCGACGAGTCCAAGGTGGAATTTGTCCTGGTGGATGCTGCCAGCCGGGTCGCCTATTTGGAATCCAACAAGGTAGATATCATCATGGCTAACTTTACGGTGACGGATGAGCGTAAAGAAAAAGTCGATTTTGCCAATCCATATATGAAATTATCCTTTGGCATTGTGTCACCTGACAGCGCTCCAATCACCACGATTGACCAATTGAAGAATTCGGACCAGAAGCTGATTGTCGCAAAGGGAACGACGGCTGAAACCTATTTCACGAAAAATTATCCTGACATCAAGCTGCTTAAATTCGATCAATACACAGAAATCTTCTCAGCCCTCAAAGACAAACGCGGCGCCGCGATTGCCAACGATAATACAGAGCTGATCGCCTGGGCCAAGGCCAACCCCGGCTTTACCGTAACCATCCCGGCCTTTGGTGGTCAAGATACAATTGCACCCGCAGTAGCAAAGGGAAATAAGGAGTTGTTAGACTGGATCAACAATGAGCTGGCTACATTAGGCAAGGAAAACTTTGTGCATCAAGCCTACAAGGACACACTGACCTCTGTTTACGGAGAAGGCTTTACAGATCAATTGGTCGTAGAGGGCGGCAAAGTGGATTAATTATTGTAAGTTGTTGTTTTACCATAAAGAAGCGTTGGGATAGCAAGCCCAACGCTTCTTTATTAATATGGGGAAAAGGTGTCTTTGGCAACTCCTTAATAAAGATACATACTCTACCCAAAAGCTCTTGCATGCTAGTAGATTTCATTATATAATCTTAAATGATAATGAGAATCATAATCATTACTAACAGTCTTTAGGTGCATGCTCCCAATATGAGCCTAAGTGAATAGGATGGTAATGTGCACATGGCTAAAGCAGATGTGGCAACTGTCAGAGTCCGAACAAGGTAACTCGCAGACGAGCTTTGAGAACGATCAAAGCTGCGAAACGGGCGAAGTAGCAGGTTCCAAGTTAACTGCAAATGGCAATACCAGTGTCAAATTTTCAGTCTCCTCGTTTTGATATTGCACCTACTTTCCTGATGGTGGTACACAGGAAGGCAGGTGCCTTTTTTTATAGATATAAAAAAGCGCCAGGCGGGTATTGAACCGTTCTGGCGCATTATTTTTAGAGCTATGGAAACAATTTTATTTCTTTTGTGCAAACAGCCATTCAATCATATCCTGATTTTGCAGAGCCGGAACCCAGGAGAAGTGTCCTGTAGGTTTGATAATCCCTGCATCGTATTCAGTGAAGTGAATGAGGTTTCCGTTTTGTGCTTTAATGGCAGCGACCATTTCTTGCGAGTTTTTAGGACTTACTGTGGTATCGTCTGCAGCATGGAAGGCCCAAATCGGAACGTTTTTCAATACCTCGACGTGTGTAGGTTCAACAGGCGCGTACATGTTAACGGCTTTTTCATAGTTGGTCAAACCGGCAATCGGTACGCCTGCAGCGAACAAGTCCAGATTTTTCTCTAACAATCTCCACGTTCCCATAGCTCCTTGAGAAATACCAACAATATAGATTCGGTTGGTATCGATCGGGTATTTCAACGCGGTTTCACGTACCAAATCGGCTACAGCGCTGTTGCGTGGCTCATCCGCCCAAATGAATTTATGCTCCAGGTCAATCGGGCTTTGTGGAGCGATTACGAAGGATGGGTGTTTGGCTTGCTGCTCAGGAGAAGCCCAAGTAACAGCTCCGGCATTTGCCAGCAGGTTTACTCCGTTTCCGTCACCACGTTCGCCGTTTCCGTGCAGAAACACAACCAGAGGGTAGGTTTTGCCGGGCTCTACTTTAGGCTCAAACGTAAAGTAGTTCAGCTTGAAGCCTTCTTTATTTTCAAAGGTGTTTTTTTGGAAATCGTCTACGATCGGTGTGATTTTATCCGTTGCTTTTACAGTCTGTGCAGAGGCTGGAATGACTGTTTTCTTTGAAGTTGCAATATCTTTCTTTTGACTAATATTATAATTCAACGTGTTGATGCGGTTAACTGCGCTTGTTGCATCATAAGTAAGGGTACTTGCATTTTTATCTTGTGTGTCCAGCTCAATCACGACATATTTACCATGAGTACTGCGGTTGGTGATAGCTCCGGTATCATTGGTATATACACCGGTCACGGTTCTGTCTGTATATACATCATTGAGTACAGATTGAACCTGAAAGCTGGAAGTGGATAAGGATGCCCCGTCAATATTGGTGCTGTATTTCAGTACAACAGCAGATACGACTTCACCCAAGGGCTGTACCTGCGTAAGCAGGGTAGCCTGTGGCGCTGGGACATCGGCTGCTGCGGCAGAGCTGGAGGATGGGAAAAAGATCGTAAGCAGGAACACGAAAGATAATAAAACAATGGCAAAACGTCTTCTTTGCATGAGATTAATCTCCTTTGGTGTCATTTTTTAAAGCGCTTACTACATGTTCGGGATGGTTGACTGTATGCTGTGGAATTCATACAAATCAAAAAAAGGCAAACTCCGGGTACACAAGTGTACTCGGGTTTTGCCTTTTCAGTAACAATCCCACTTGAAGGATAGCACCTTCATTGGATTCTGACAAGTGAAAGCGCTACATTTTTGGATCTTTTTTATAAAAAAAGTTTTACCTTCACAACGGGAGGATTCTACAAAAATCCTTAAAACGGCTTGCAATTAGAAGTAGATAGATCGAACTCATTGTATTCTTCTATAGCGGGCAACCAAGATACCGGGCTTTTCAATGGTAATATTGTGGTATATAATCTCCTTAACTTAACACTGTTAACTTATATAACAATGTTAACAAAAGGGGGATGAAATCATGAACCAATACGATGTTATTGTCATCGGTGCAGGACTGGGTGGCTTGTCCTGTGCAGCAAGACTCTCCGCGCTCGGTTACCGAACAGCTGTTTTTGAGAGCCACACTCTGCCTGGCGGTTTCGCAACTGAATTTACAAGAAAGGGCTACACTTTTGATGTCTCCTTGCATGGTGTCGGTGGACTCGAGGAAGGCAGCTTCGGTCGGCTGTTAAAGGACTGCAATGTGGACCAGCGAATTGTCCCTCTCCGCAAAAAGCACCCTTACTCCATTCGTTGGGAAGGGCAGACCCTTGATATTCCGTCCGATGTTCAGGAGTATGTGCAGCTCCTCAAAAACATGTTTCCTGCTGAGGTGAAAGCCATTGACAGTCTATTCGCGGGCATTCGCCGTTTTGAAACAGGCTTCTCTGCTTTTTCTTCCCTCACATCCTGGCGCAAGGCGGCTGGCCTGCTCAAAGCAGGAACCTTCTTCCGCTGGACGCAAATGACTACCTGGGAAGCTGTAAGCCAGTTCGGGTTGTCTGACCGATTCACGGAATTTTTCACCGCGCTGTGGGCTTATTATGGATTGCCTCCGAAGCGGCTTGCGGCCTTGTATTTTTTCATTCCTTGGATCGGCTATCATCTGGAGGGGACATATTACATTGAGGGAGGCGCACAGGCTTTATCCAGTGCACTGGTTGACGCTATTAAGTCAGCGGGAGGAGAAGTTCACCTACGCAGTCAGGTGTCTGAGATTATACTCGAACGCGGTAAAGCAGCTGGTGTTCGTCTGAAAAAAGGGGATGTATATAAAGCCAACTGGATTGTGTCTGGTATCAGTCCCCATCATACGTATGGTCGCCTACTGGAAAATCATGATGCTGCCCGTCGTGAGATGGAAGCTGTCAGCAGTCTGGAGAACGGCACGTCTCTCACCCAGCTATATCTGGGATTATCATGTGAACCCCATGAGCTTGGTATCACCGAAGAAGACTTAATCCTGCGTAATGAGCCGGATTCGGAGACAGATTATGAAGTTATGATGAGCGGCCAGTATACGAAAGGCAACTGGATGCTCACCAATTATAACGCCATGGACCCTAAATTTAATGAGCCGGGAAAGGGTGTCATCGCAATTACATTTTTGGACAGATTGGAGAACTGGCCTGTCGCACGTCCCGAATATAAAGCCAAAAAAGAAGCCGTGACACAGCAGATATTGGGATGTCTTGAACAGCTGTATCCGGGTTTTGGCAGCAAGGTAGTGGTGGCCGAGTTGGGCACACCGCGCACGATGCAGCGTTATACCGCTAATCCCGACGGGGCCGTTTATGGCTACGCACAAACGGTCCGGCAGTCCGGTATAAAAAGACTGAAGCACAAGTCAGCAGTAGACCGTCTGTCATTGGTAGGGGCCTGGACACAGCCTGGGGGCGGGTTTCAAGGGGCTATGAACTCGGGTATAATGGAAGCTGATCGTATCGCCGCCAAATTGGGGTAGGCAGAAAGGGCAAGTACATCTACTCATGAAACATATCAAACGCCGAGAACGTGAAAACAGTGAAATCCGCCGGAAAATCATTGAGGCCGCCCGGTCGCTTTTCCTGAATCAAGGGTATGCCGAAGTCTCCATGCGCAAAATTGCGGATCAGATCGAATATTCACCAACGACTATTTATCATTATTTTGCCAATAAGGAAGCCGTTGTCCGTGAACTGCTGCTAGAAGGAAATACCTTGTTCCTACAGGCTCTTCAGCAGCGTGTGGATGAAGCACAGGCAGCGGGATCGAATGCGCTGGACACACTGAAAACGGTATCTGATGCGTATGTTCGTTTTGGGACGGCTAACCCCGAATATTACAACATCCTGTTTATCAGCAACCTGGAATCTGTAAGCTTGGTCAGCCTTATAGACAGTGGGCGTTTTAAAGGCTTTGAACTGCTTGAAGCGGGGCTCAAAGCCGCTATGGAGGAGGGCTGCATTATTCAAGGAGATGAGCGCCTGATCGCCACATCCGTATGGAGCATGCTGCACGGATTGACTTCCTTGCTCCTGAATTTTGAACTTCCTATGTCAAAATCCAATGATGAATTGATCGCATTCACTATAGATACTTTCCTCAGGGGGTTAAGCCGCTGACGCAGCGGCTAACTTTCTTTACCTCACATCACTGTACATGTGAATCCGCATACGACCATTCCGAAAGATTAATGAAGTTCCAAATTTGAAAGCTGCTTAAGCACGGCTTCAATACGACGTTTATCTTTTTTGAGCATAACGAGCTGCAAAGAAGCAAGAAGCAGATCTGAGATATTGGCCCAAGCGTCTGCTTCCAGAGCGGGAAGGAGATCCCGATGAATCATGATATCCAGCGCCTCGGTTGCAATTTTCTGATGAAGCTCGCTATCGGATAGCCATTCAATCAACTGCTCAGCTGTAGGACGGGAGTGAGCGAAAAGTATTGCCCAGCCATCCACCGGATGATTGACCTTATCCCGCATCCAGTTAATGACCTGTGGTGAACGAAAATGTTGTAGCTGCCCATTAGCGGTGTATCCTTCTAATTTGTCTTCTGCGCCCGAATGCTGTAGCAGGTGATTGCAAACACATACCAAGCCTTCCTGCTCGGGTAGGCAGCAGGCGCTCAGATAGGCACGTGTGGACGCAAATGCACCCTTAGCATGTAGGGGATTGTTTTGAGCTAAAGATGTCCATGATTGCTCGGTTTCTGGTTCCCACAAGGAGCGGACCCAATCAGCAGCCCCAATCCCCGCAGTCTTCCCTACCAAAACGGCCCAAGTAGAGAATGGAACCTGGCTATGTTGAATGTTCTGCCAGTGCTGCTCCCAGGCAAGAAAAATATCCTTTGGATCATAGGCTTGAAAAGCCTGCAACACAGCAGGATGATCTACGCCATGCATGGTGGTGTAATGGATTAGCGTCTCCAACGACTTCGCATCCTCCAGCTTCATCGTGCAAAACATGTTCAACCAGCGTTGCCACAGTTGCAGTGGTGGGCTGTTTAGCTGAATGCCATGCTCATCGGCCACTTTAAACCAATCCCATAGCCATAGCCCGTGCAAGGTGAGCATGGTGTCTATATAGGCGGGGAGATTTTCCGCGAGCAGCGTGAACTGGTCCAGCTCGTGATGATAGCATAATACCGCTGGCTCTGTTGCGGATGTCGCCATATCAAGCAGTATCGGATCACCCGCACCATTATAATTAAGGATCAGATATCGTTGCTCGTCCGCTGCTGAGTCGGTATCTTCCCCATAGGATGTAAAATAGCCAATATACTCATGATTCCAGCCAAACTCTCCTGTGATATCGTCTAGGATACGCTGCTCTTGTTCAAGATCCTTGCTGTTTTTATATGAACACTCTGGTCCATCAGCTACAATACAGTGTTGGGGGAGGCACCATAGTAAATTTAAGCTGCCACACCGCTGTATCAATTCAGACAGGGAGGCAGGCAAAGGCATCTGCAGCCGTTCCTCCAGCTCAGTTAGTTCACCTGTAGAAATCCCCTCCGTCCATTGATATACCACGTCAGGCATCCCACTTTGTCTCAGACGATCAACGATTTGTTCCAGTTTTTCTAAGGTTTGTGCAAAATGTACTGTCATTCGTATTCGTCCTCCTCTTACTCTACAACCCGGCAATGCTCTTTTTGCAAGAATGCTAGAATTTCATCACGAAGTACTATCGCCTTAGGTTCATAAATGATCGCCACTTCGCGTCCATATGCATAGTTAAAACGCACGTATCCGCCAAGAGTCTGAAGAAAAGCCATGCAGATATGCTCATTTTCAATCCATAGATTTGAGTTAAAATGCTGTTTAAATCGCTGAGCCAATGCTTGTAAGGATGCCGGAGCAAAATTCAGCGCCTGATCGCCCGGATTGGCTGGATTGTAGGCCTCGGCCGTATCCAGGGGACTAAACAGTAGGAATGTAGCGGTTTTGTCTGGGCTGACAGGTTCGAAATAACGGGGGAATGGCTCTGTTCTTCCAAATTCATCTTGTAGTATATGCTCTAATGTCTCTGTGAATGGAACTTGAACATCTAAAGTCTTTGTAGTAATGATCTCAGAGTGTCGTGGCAGCCACAGCAAGCCTTCAACCTGAGGGTGAATGGCTAGGAAGTCACCATCTATGGAGCTGCCGATGACTACGCACTCGCCCAGCTGCTGTGCTGTAATTGGGCAGTTATCATCATGCGTCCACAGTTCGTAATCCGTATAGGATTGCAATAGTTGAGGATCGGGCCTTTCAATCATCAGCAGGCCACAATAGGTGCCTGGCCCGTAGCGGGTGAGGAATGCTACATAGGGAAGTGGTAAAGTTATTCCATAGGTATGCTCAAAATTTGTCAGTTCATCGGTAGCCACCGGTGTGTGCTGTGTGGAAACCCAATACATGTAGAATACACCTGCTTTCCGGCACTCTATCTATAGGGATAGAGCCCAAAAGTAAATGAGAGATATGCTATAATCAGGAAATAAAATAGTTATAGATTAGTCTATCTTAATTTCATAGGAACTACAATTTGTGAGGGGACGAAGGAGGAACACATCTTATGACATCAGGGGTACATGCCTACATAGATCCAATTTTTGAGGCGATTGATGAGGCGTACGCTTCTGAGCAAAAGCGCATCGCCGAATTCCAAATCAAAAGTGTCCTTCACGAAGGGATTCATGAATACTTAAAAGTTACCTGTAAGAAGGATGGGCTGTGGGTGGATACCTACGAACCGTTTGATTGGGATCATCGTAGACCGGATACAAAAATTTCTGGGTTTACAGATGGGGTAACATTGCAGCAGGTACAGGACGAATGGATGCCTGTGTTTAGGGAACGGATAGAGGCTCTGTTTAAGTCGGAAGAATTTAGTTCCATGTTCTTTCGTTATCGGCTGGAATTTCATCTGGAAGTAGTCTTGGAGAATAAGGCTAGTCATTTTACATTCTCGCTCCTAAATGAAGATAAACGGCAGCAACTTTTAGCCACTATCGAACAGTTTGTGGAGCAAAAGCTCGACCCCTCCAGTAAAGCTGTGCCGAAGGAAGAGGACGATTTCTTCTTAGTGAGGCACTTGCTTGATCCTCATTTGTACCCTGTAAACGCCCAGCGGATGAATGAGCTGCTGAATCGAATGGATGCCAAAGTGAAGGTCAGCCGCAAGCGTGAGGAAGCATGGAGGTATCAGCTCAGCAGTGGCTTAAAGCATTGGGCTGAGGATGAATTTCTGCTGAAGTATGCGGATCGGGAAAAAAGCTATGGACTGGATTATAAAGTGAAGCCCGATATTCTTCCTTCGGAAATTCCCGCGCCAGCCATGGAGATGTTCCTGCTTACCGCGATGCGAGTGGGCTCGACCGATGCCGATGCACGGCAGAAGTATTTGGAGATTGCTGCACAGTTAGGCTCGGAGCAGGCTTCCGTGTGGCTTGAGAGCGGATCAGGAAGCATCCCAGCGTTATATACAAGTGAGCGAGTCATCTGCCAAGCCAATGATATTTTGCAAACGCTGGAGGTTCAGATTCGTTCAGAGGAAGAAGAGAGCTATAGAGAAGCACTTGTATATTTATGCGATATTTTAAGAAAGGGTTTTACCAAGGAATATCGGATGAAGTTCAAAAGCAAGGTGAAAAACTACCTGCCTGTACCCAAGTTGGCTAAATCTACGTTACATCGTTTCTTCGCCAATGCACTTGAATACCCTGCGCTGCATCCGTTGCTGGCTGAATATGCTGAGGTCGTGATGGAAGAGTTCAAGTGGTATAACGATGTAGAGCCCGGTGAAAAGTCGGCGATGCCGGGAACCTATGCGGTGATGGGACTGGGCCTAAAAGGAAAGAACTATTTCCCATTAGTGAATCGTTATATGAAGCTGGTGGACAGTGAACATCAGTCCGTACAGGACGGTTACGCCGCTGTATTTGCTGACGCACACGGACTGACACCGGACACGATACCCGTTTGGACGAGGGCTCTACTGGCAGGCAACGAGTCTGCCAAACCACTGAAGTCATCCGGAATCGAAACCGTAGAGCAGGCACAGGTACTGGTGGAGGAGCTTAAGAAGCTGGAGGACTACGAACAAGAGGTGCTTGTTTATCGTATATGGGGTGGCACGAAGAAACTAAAAAACAGCCTGAAGCAGGCTGTCCCTGAGGTAAAAGAGCTGCTGGAAACGCTTATTCCATAAAAAAATCATTGATCTCTGTTTGGCCAACGGCACGAATCAATGCTTCAAGGCTGTCAAAAGTTTGTATGCTCATGTATGGAGGCCCCTCCCTTAGTCGCTGGCTTATGCTGTAGCTTTTGTAATATTCTCAAGATGGCCTGTCGATTCTTCGCATCCTTAATGTACTTGGGAATGGAATGGGAAGCCGTACGCATCATACCGGATGTAGGCTTTTCTCGCAACTCGGCAGAGATATAGGAGAGCAGGTAATTCAGGTGTATCCGGTTAAGAGCCCAGACAGGTTTACCCCGATAGTAATCAAGGAAGTACAGCTGAAGCTGGAAAATAGGGTCTTTTCCGTTTTGGATCACGTCCGTATGCCATTCGCGTGATTGGACACGATGCACCGGAACCTGATTGCGTGTCTCACAGTGTGGGCAGTTCATATTCGTATTTTTATGGAGTTTCGTTCGGTCATCATGGATTTCGATATTAAAATACCGCTCGCAATGGTTGCATACGCCGCGTGCATAGAATGTATAAGATTCTGGCTGCTGATATGTGTAGTAACAATGAGAACATCGAACGACGTAATGACAGTCTTCCATTGAGTTGGAAATGAAAGCTTGGCCCTGACAACGAGGGCAATGAACAGCTACCTGTTCTCCTCTCCTGATCACGGCGCTAAAGTCATATTTATATCCATGTTCATCTTTGAAGCGCTTTTGCTCCATATTCGTTCCTCCTTTTTCGAAAAGAGCGTAAAAACGTACGTTTTACGAGTCGTATGTTATAATATTCCTTAACAACATTAACACTTGAAAATGGTCTTATCAATGCGCTGAAGGGTGAAAAGGTGAATAGGACGTGCAAAAGGAGAGGGGAACATAAGCATTTTTACAGGGCTGCAACGTTCGCAGTTTCAGGCTTATTTATGATGAGGCAGTCTATGCTTTGAATCTACACACATGGGGCAATTTTCGGTATGCAGCCCCGGATTTGTATAGCCTCGTCGAAGCGTTGGTGGATGAAGAGCGCGTGAAGTCGGTATTGGGGACAGAGCGTACACCATTCTCTTATACGTTCGAGCCCTTTTAGCAGCGTAAATAACCACCTTGGTATCAAACTTCAAGGTGGTTATTTGCGCTGCTATTCTTCTGCTAGTGGTCTTCATATTGGGCTAAATATTGCTGTACCAACTCATATCCAGCCACGCCCATTACAGTATATTGATTATATTCTTCCAATTCCAGATTACGTATATATTCATCCCCGCAGTACAGATGGCCCGCACAATTAAAATATTTTAGCTGCTGTTGTTCTTCGGATAGAGGGCGCTGATCGATAATAGGCCATACTCCCTTCGTCAGATTTTGGGTGGCAGTGAATATAACTTCAAATCGGCCGCGATAATTTGTAAACGGAAGATATGTCGTTTCACCCTCGTACGCTTGATTCTGGCCTATGGATAGAACCCCGAAGGAGAACGCTTTTTTGAATCTACCATACAGTGCGCAGATCACCTGACATACTGCAAATCGGCCGTCATGCAGGGAGATAACAAAAATATCGCCTTCCCGATGCTTGATTCTTTTGAACACCATCGTCAGGCCAGCTCTTCCTGAATGATCTCTGTTTTTAGACCTTTAGCGCTGGTAATCGTAATGCTGATCGCATCATAGCCGTTCCGCTTCGCATCTTCAAAATCGCATCGTTCGCCGTTGATCAGCTCTAACTGTCCATTCTCATCCACATCGTCTGCAAACTCGTCATCCCAATCCACATTATAAAAAGCGGTCAAGCTTACCTCGAAAGTATCTTCACCATCTTCGTCCAGATAGGGCAGCAGGGGAGTGCGATTGTTCTGCTGTTCCTTGGTATAAACTTCGCATAGTAGAGCATCGTAACCATGGCGGGTTCCGTCAAAAATCACGATCTGTTCACCTGTGACTGCCTCTTCTGCAATAATAAGCTGGGGTGCAAATTCAGTTCCAGTGATCAGCTCGTCCATAAGTTCTCCATAATAAAAAATGTGGAATTTCGTATGTCCTGCCTGTGAACGAAGCGTACCAGTCCACTCCTGCTCGACCCATGCCTCCGGGTTTTTGGGTACAACCCAACCTTCCAAATAAGCCGGTCCCCATTTAGGATTATGTATTTCTGTCATCAGTAGGCCTCCCTTTCTGCTCGTTGAGTCGTTCAATTACCTGATTAAAAAACGTTGTAAAGTCTGTTGCCACCAGATATAAATGTCCACATTCGTCCTGCTCTGCAATATCATAGTTCAGTTTGTCATCATAAGCATGAAGATGTGTGCGGTCCCAGTAGTACACATACGGGGTGTATTCATTACATATTAGAACGTAAGAATTGTCGCCCGCATCTGCACCAATCAACAAAGCGTTGTCGACATGATTGATTTCATTCAAAAATTCATCATTAATCGCTAGAAGGTCATGATTTTTGTTGGATACCTCATATCCGAAAAAACAAGTCAAATCAATGTCTCCGTTATCCACGCGATCGAAGGGCACATTGCAATAAAAAGGGGCGGCTACATAAAAGCCGTTATATTGTGAAAGAAAACGTGTATAGCCAGCAGGTAATATACGCTGTATTTGCTCCTCCAATGCCGCGATCTGGGCAGGCGAAAGCCCTGATTCAATTGCGAATGACATCAACAATCAGCCTCCTTGATCCTAGTAAACCATAGATCTCTTTTTTGAAAATGAGACGATGCAGCGGTGCATCGTTTGTGAGATCATGTCATGGATAGGGTGACGATTTTGTTGTCCTCATCCACATCTACCTTCACATTCACTCCCAGCTTGTCCTTAAACAGCTTACTGATATTGATATAGTCATCCTTTACCGCACTACTTGAATTACCAGAGGTGCGAGTCATCCCAGCGGTGATGATGGAGCGCACATAGGTTTTGTCGAGCCGGGCTTCAGGGTTGTAAGTATAAATAACCTGCTCCTGTTGATTGTAATAATGGGTTAAATCCGTATAGTCGTTGGCGTTCTTATACTGTTTTTCCTCACGTACATACTCAGGATGGTCCATGGTGTAGCGAATTCCCCCGTCCAGAAAAGGATTTTCCTTGGAGGGCTTGAGTTCATATTGTCCATAGGCTAGTTGAAACAGATACTCTATACCTGAGCCCTCTGCCTGATAGTAGAGCTGACGAGGGTCCCCTTTTTTATCTATCGCGGTATAGCTGCTGATTAAAGGCCAGGCATCATACTTTTTACCCTTTACCTCAATGGCAAGCTTGTAATGTACAAGCACCTTTTCATTTTGAAATAATCCAAAGCTACTCATAATAAAATAGGCAGGCACACAAATAATTCCGATAATCAATATGAATATAAATATTCTTACACGCATGAGTAGAGTAATTCTCCTTTGGTTGTCGATTATGTGGACAGCTCTCGTTGGGCAGATGCGCCGAATTCCTCATGTTGCAATAATAGTTTCAGCGCATGTTGTGCGAAAGGGTTGGCTTTATGTGCGCGGAGCAGTGCAAAAGCGGCCCCCTTGACTAAGATATATGTATCACTGCGGATTAAGTCCAAAGCTAAACGTAGCTCTGCTTCTGAACAAGGCATCCATGCCAAAGTTTGTAAAGCTGCGTTTCGTACATCATCATCTTCCTCAGGCTTGGACAGCAGCTCGCGAATTCCTCGCATGATCGTCGGCTGCTGGCTCTGATCTGCATATAGTCCGATGACCTTCAGCGCTTCTATACGAAGCAGATCATCCGCGGACGATTGCTGTACAAGCTGCAAAAGTAATGCGACGGTGTCCCCCACGGGCTGGGGGATTGCTGTTAATTCGCGTAATGATACCAATTGATCTTCATACGATAGTGTAGGGAAAACAGATAAAAATGTCTTTCCGTCATCATCAGTTTGTATGGACATATATCCCCCTCATTTCTTATCCAGATTACTTTTTGGGCATTGTATACTAGCTTTTCTCATGTCTGTAGTTCGATAAGGCTTCTTCCGGTCCGCCACCCTCCAGCAGCACCATAACCGCATAGGAGATCATATCAATCCAATCGTCGAGGGTGTTGATCTGCTCTACGGTCAGCAGGTTGTTTCGCTGCAGCATACTATCAGGATACAATGCCCATGCCCGTGTATATTGACATATCCCCCACAGAGCGGCAATCAGCTCTCGTTCTACGGATGGTTTCTCCAACTCATCTGCCAGAACTTCAATGATAGTCATCAGCTCATGGAAATTGTCCTCGATCAGTTCGCCTTGGAAGGGACGAAGCATCCCTAGAAATCCGTTTTGCATTTTGGGATGATCCAGATCATCGTGAATAAAAGAATGACAACGTAATAGCTCACGAGCCTCCTGTTTATTCATTCAGTTCCTTAATCTCTGCGCGGATACCTCTGCACAGAAAGCTACCTGACAGTCCCGATAAGGCATCGATATCAACGACCATGTCTGCTTCTTCATAGCGGAAATCAAGCTGCAAGATGATGTTTTCTGTTTCTACAGGAGTTAATACATGCTCTTTGGTTTCCAGAAATGTAAAAGTCACTGCATAGCGTGGGACGTCTTTTACTGGAGCTTCAGGGATTACAGGTGCCTCAGTTGAAGGCTCCAGATCCGGTGATTTAGGGACAAGCACGCTAGCGTAGGATAGCTCAATCGTCAGCGTAATCTGGTCTTTCGTCATATTAGCAGCTGTAATTCGGTCATAATGAAAGGGAGGAAAATAGCCGAGCTTTTCGACAATGCTGTCTGCACCTTGAATAGAAACGGTTGGAGAGAAAGCCAGTTCCAGTCCGATGGACCCTGTCAGTTGGTCTTCATATTCTGGATTGATACGTACAAGGGCTTGTTCCGGCTCTACTTTCAAAATCGTGCCTATAAAATACTGTTTGCTATGGATCAGAACAATATCATGCGGAACGAACGGCAACGCTCCCCCGGCTTGATAATGAATGAGATATTCGTTCTCTTTTTTTTCAACCTTTTGAACTTGAATTTGCATAAATTGCAGCCTCCTGGGGTTAATAGTATGACGGATTGTTTAAGTGTGTGGTAAAGGGAACGGAGTCCACGATTGAAAAACATACTTCATATCCGGAGTATCCTTTTCGAGCATAAATGGAAGAATATCCATAATGGCACGTGCTTTACTGCCAGCATAAAAGTTGCGCGAGCTGTGTAACATTTTGTTTGCCTTTATCCACTGGCTCAGCTGCATCATAACGTCTTCGACGATTGTTTGGTCGATACGTTCATAAACGTCCTGACGGATCGAAACGAGTATGCCGCAATTATTGGATGATTGGGACATGGGGTCATTGGACAAAAGAATGTACACTTCCGGCGTTGTCCCTTTGTTATAGGATGATTTGATACTGGGAGCCTCGATAGCTAGCATCAGCGGAATCAATTCATCATCGGTTACAATATGAAGCAACTCCTGCTTGTCCCAGCGAATCTTACCGTGTTTGGCCTTTTTAGCTCCGGCTTGATAGACTGACACACGGGTATTGCGGATTCCTGATATATTCAGGAGCGTTTCAAAACAATCGAACAGGTTAGTAAAGCACTCTTCGGCAAACAAAGTGTGCTCCTCCGACAAGGAACCAGTCATTATGAAATTATAATGCAGGTTGTTAACCACAAGCATCCATCCTTTATTCATGAATTACCAATTCATATACCATAATATATGACATGAAGATCGAATTCACCTTTTACATTGACTGTGGTACTGTTCATTAAAATCGTTTGGAAACCAGTTCAACTTCGCGTATACTAGGAAAGTCATAGATGGAACGGGCCTGAGCCGCATTGCGGCCGTATGTTGGTTACATGAACAGATTCAACGATAACGGATAAGCTCCCTTCCTGAAAAGGGTAGAATGAGAACCGATACAAAAATGGGAATTCTGAACTATGGAACGATAGATGTCATATGGCACATGAACCTATTTTACGTGACACATATTGAATACAGATAAGGGAAGTGAATACCACTTGAAGAACTTTGCAGCATTAGGCGTAGAGCAGCATTGGGTAGAAGCCTTGAAAGAACAGGGGATTTCATCCCCAACTCCTGTACAGCAGGAGTCGATTCCACTGTTGATGGAAGGTCAGGATGTTATCGCCGAGGCACATACGGGAACAGGGAAGACGCTTGCGTTTTTACTGCCGATTCTACAAAAGCTCAATTTGGATAAGCGACACCCGCAGGCGCTCGTGATTGCTCCAACTCGTGAGCTGGCGCTCCAGATTACACAGGAAGCGAACTTATTGGCGGCTACGGAGCCAGGCTTGTCGTTGCTGGCTGTCTACGGAGGACAGGATGTAGAGCGTCAGCTTCGCAAGCTGAAGGGCGGCGCACAGTTGATTATCGGTACAGCCGGACGACTGCTGGACCATCTGAGACGCGGCACACTGGATTTGAGCGGTGTTAAAATGGTGGTGCTGGATGAGGCCGACCAAATGCTGCACATGGGCTTCCTGAACGACGTAGAGACGATTCTTCAGGAAGTTCCGTACCGGAGGCAGACGATGCTGTTCTCTGCTACGATGCCAGCCGGTATTCGCAAGCTGGCTCGTGTATATATGAACGAACCCGTAGATGTCAAAGTGAAATCCGCTTCTTCCGTTCCGGTGAGCCAAATCCGTCAGGTCGTTGTGCAAACAACAGACCGTGGTAAGCAACAGGCATTGGTGGATATGCTGAATACGGATCGTCCGTACTTGGCTGTTATTTTCTGCCGTACGAAGCGCCGGGCTGCCAAACTGAACGAAGAACTGCAAGAGCTGGGCTTTGAGAGCGGTGAGCTTCACGGAGATTTGTCCCAGAACAAGCGGGAGCAAGTGATGAAGGCGTTCCGGGAAGCGAAACTCCAATTGCTCGTAGCGACTGATGTAGCTGCGCGCGGCCTGGATGTAGAAGGCGTCACGCATGTCTTTAACTATGACATGCCGCAGGATGCCGAAAGCTACATCCACCGCATCGGGCGTACCGGCCGTGCCGGAGGCAAAGGCGTGGCGGTGACGCTCGCTACACCAAGAGATGTTCCAGAGCTTCGGAACATCCAGAAAGTTGCTGGTGTCACATTCACCAGCAGTGAGGGCGGCGGACAGCGTAGACCTGCTTCCGATACGGCTGATCGACAGGGGCGAGAACGCCGTTCGGGCAGAAACGACCGCCGTTCCTACGGCGGCAACGACTCCGGCGGTGGACGCCGGGGCAGCGGCCGCGAACAGGCGGGCCGTCGTGATGCCATAGGCGGCGAACGTCGCTCTAGCCGCGACAGTAGCGAGCGCGGCGGATATGACCGCAGCAGCGGCGGTTCTGCACGCGGAGGTCAAGGCCGCTCGGCAGGACAAAGCAGCGAGCGCGGTGGATATGACCGCAGCAGCAGTGGTTCTGCACGCGGAGGCCAAGGCCGCTCGGCAGGGCAAAGCAGCGAGCGCGGCGGATATGACCGCAGCAGCGGCGGTTCTGCACGCGGAGGCCAAGGTCGCTCGGCAGGACAAAGCAGCGAGCGCGGTGGATATGACCGCAGCAGCAGTGGTTCTGCACGCGGAGGCCAAGGTGGCCGCGGTGGACAAGCCAAAGGCGGCCCGCGTGGTGGTCAAGGACAAGGAGGCCGTCGCGGACGGTCCAGATAGATAAAACAGGAGTATTCTCATAGAATACTCCTGTATGGTTATCATAATAGCCCCGGGGAGGCTCATCTTCCGGGGCTATTGTAATCTTCACCCATAACGTTTGAAGGAGCAGCACCATAAGATGACATGAGCAGCGGGGCTACCTTGAAATAAACGATTAGCGTTTAGGATACATTTTTCAAAAGATAAATTTGGAGGGGTTATACATCATGCAGGAACAGGATATGGGCAAACGCGCCATGGTCTCAGCATGGATCAGCCTGATTAGCAACATCCTATTAACCGGCATTAAAATTATTACAGGACTTATGTTCAACAGCAAGGTGCTGGTGGCCGATGGCGTGCATAATGCCGGGGACGTGATTGCCTCTGCAACGGCACTGGGAGCGATGCGCATATCCAGCCAGCCGCCGGATGAGGATCATCCTTATGGTCACGGCAAAGCAGAAGTGATCGGTGCAAGCGTGGTGGCGGTCATATTGTTTGGAGCGGGCATATTTATCGGCTATCATTCGATTGCAGCACTGTTCGAACCGATGCCACAGGAGCATATACTGGCATTGGTGGCCGCCATTATTTCCTTGCTCTGGAAACAGTGGTTGTATATCTACACGATTCGTATCGGGAGAGCGGCCAATAGTCAGGGTCTTATTGCAACGGCAAAAGATCATCTCGCTGATGTGTACGCCTCTGGGGCTGCTGTACTGGGTATCGGTTTGGGGCTGATTGGGGAGCACTGGAGCATTTCAATCTTATCCTACGGCGACCCTATTGCGGGATTCGTAGTGGCATTGCTAGTTCTGAAATTGGCGTGGGAAATGGGCCGTGAATCCATAGATGTGCTTATGGAAAAAGCGATTGCAACGGAGGAAATTGAAAGCTACGCCGCAGCCGCACTGAGTGTAGCCGAGGTTCAACGTATTGACCGTATCCGTGCCCGTGAGCACGGCCATTATATTATCGTGGATATCCGCGCTTCAGTGGATGCCTCTTTGACGATTCAGCAGGGACACGATATTATCCGACTAATTAAGGGGGCTGTCATGAAGCGGGAACCGCGGGTTTATGAGGTGCTTGTCCATTTGAATCCATGGTATGCGGACGACCACTAGAACAGACGACGCGAATTGACAGATAACTTGCAGGGAGGGTATGCTTTTAAAAGCCGAACGATGATGAATAAAAGCGAGGTTACCCGAAAATATGCGAAAATTTTTAAAATGGTTAGGCATTTCTGTGACTGCGGCGGTTCTTTTAGTGGGCGGATATTATACGTATTCTATATATCATTTTACGAATCAAATTTCGGTTGCTTCCGGGCAAGATTCGAAATTCAAACCGCAGGCACAAACTCAAACCAATGTACAACCTGTAGAGGTATCGCTCCCACCGGAATGGGATGGGACAGAAAGAGTGAATATTCTGCTGCTAGGCGGCGACTCCCGTGGAGAGGATTCAGGGCGTTCTGACTCCGTTATGGTTGCTTCTATTGATCCGGTTACGAAAAAGGCTACACTTATGTCGATTCTTCGTGATACGTACGTCAATATCCCAGGTCATGGGCAAAGTCGATTAAATGCTGCTTTTTCCTACGGTGGACCGGATTTAACCAGACAGACCGTGAGCGATCTGTTGGGCATACCGATTCAATATTATGTATATACTGATTTTAATGGCTTTATTGCGCTGGTTGATTCTGTGGGTGGTATTGACCTGGATGTCGAAAAAGATATGCACTATACCTCCAAGGCAGATAAACACCAGTTTGATATTGATTTGAAAAAGGGAATGCAGCACATGGACGGTAAAACAGCCTTGCAATATGTACGCTTCCGTCATGATGCGACTTCCGATTTTACGCGTACGGAGCGGCAACGCAAATTCATTACCGAGCTTGGCGGTAAAATTCAGTCAACCTCGTCTCTAATTAAACTGCCAAGTATTTTAACTAGCATTTCTCCTTATATTGAAACGAATCTCAGTACTACGGAAATGCTGCAATTGGCTTCATTGGGCTTTAATATTGATGCAACAACAGTAGCGAAGCAGCAAATCCCGCCGAATGAATTGGTGCGCGGGGAAACCATTAAGGGTGCGCAGGTGTTGGGTGTGGACGAAAGAAAGCTCAAGCGCTTCATACAGAATCTTTTTGAACAGGAGAACAAACCTGTGACCACGACGGTGGATGCTGCAACTACAATTAATGATACTCCATAACCCTCGAAAGCAAGCGAAGTTCGTACGATGACGTACAACTTTGTTTGCTTTTGTGTTTATTTGGGTATAACCTTGTATATTTTGTTCCAAAAATATATCGTAACTATGAAGAACGTATACTCAATTGTGTAAAGAGAAGGGGAATGTGGTGTGGAAATAACTCCGGCATGGAAAGACCGATTCAAGAAGTTTTTTCTGAACAACAAGTTTGTGTTATTCCTGCTGGTACTGCTGCTGATCGGCTTGAATATCTTGGTGCTTACCAAAATTTCATACATATTCACACCTGTCATGGTGCTGCTGAAAACGATAATTCTCCCTGTCATTTTATCCGGCGTGTTGTACTATCTGTTCAATCCGTTGGTTGATGTACTGGAGCGTAACAAGGTGAAACGAATATACTCCATTATTGTACTGTTTTTGCTCATTATAGGGGTTATTGCGATTGTGGTTACATCGGTGGTGCCTGTAATCCGCGATCAAATACAGGGGCTTATCCAGAATTTCCCTGCCTATAGCGAACAAGTACAACGACAATTCGAGAAACTGATCGGCAGCGATTTTGTAAACCAGTTCCAGAACACCATTCAAATTAATCCATCTGAGCTGGCCTCCAAAGCTTCTGAAAAGTTATCTAGCTTTATTAATAATGCATGGACGGGCGTGGGCAGCTTCTTGGGCGTGGTTACAGAAACGGTACTTGCGATTGCCACGGTTCCATTTATTCTGTTCTACTTGCTAAAAGATGGACACAAGCTGCCACAGTTTATCCTGAAAATGCTCCCGCCTATGTTTCGTAAAGAAACAGACCGCATTATGACCGAAATGAATCATCAGGTCAGTTCCTATATTCGTGGGCAGATTATTGTCAGCTTCTGTATTGGGGCGCTGTTGTATATTGGTTATCTAATCATTGGATTGGACTACTCTCTGACGCTTGCAGTCATTGCGTCCTTTACGAGCGTTGTCCCCTACTTAGGTCCCGTCATTGCCATTACACCTGCGTTAATTGTAGCCTTGGTCACCTCACCGATTATGCTGCTCAAGATGGTTATCGTATGGACAGTCGTACAGCTCATTGAGGGTAAATTTATTTCTCCACAAATTATGGGTAAATCTCTTCGAGTACATCCGATCACGATTATCTTCGTTATTCTGACGGCAGGCAATTTGTTTGGTGTGGTGGGAATCGTACTGGCGGTTCCAGGTTACGCTGTCTTGAAAGTAATCGTTACACATCTGTACAGTTTCTTTAAAAAGCGTTCGCATCTCTATGAGGCGGATAAAGTGAACACAAGTCTTTACGAAAAATAAACTTTTCCACTATAAAATCGATATTGACCCCTCTTGGGTAACTGTGGCTTTGCGTGCTATAATTAATGTCTATCCTTATTCCAAAATAGAAAGGTCAGACTTTATGATAAAACTCAGCATTCTTGACCAATCGCCGGTATCGGAAGGCATGACGCATGCACAAGCATTACAAAAGACCGCTGAGCTTGCTATAGAGGCGGAACGCTTGGGTTATCATCGCTTTTGGGTATCAGAGCATCATTCTGCCGCAAATCTAGCAGGCTCCAGTCCAGAGGTACTGATTTCGCATCTGGCTGCCCGTACCTCAACCATTCGAGTGGGGTCAGGCGGTGTGATGCTGCCCCATTACAGCGCTTATAAAGTTGCGGAAAACTTCCGTGTGTTGGAGGGGTTGTATCCGGGACGCATTGATCTGGGTCTGGGACGAGCGCCTGGAGGAATGCCCATTGCTACCAGAGCACTGCAAGAAGGCAAAATGCGGGGTGGTGTTGATCTGTACCCTGAGCAGTTGGATGACCTGTTAGCTTATTTGCATGACAGCACGGGCCATGATCACCGTTTCGGTTCGCTACAGGCGATGCCGCTCATAGAAACTGTACCGGAAATGTGGTTGCTCGGCTCCAGCGGTGATAGCGCAGGTCTGGCAGCCGAGCGTGGCGTGGGCTTTGCGTTTGCGCAGTTCATTAATGGTGAAGGCGGCACAGGTGCTATTAAGGAGTACCAGGAAAGCTTCCAGCCTTCCCGGCATAGTGACCAACCGCGTTCGCTTGTTGCCGTATTTGCGATCTGTGCGGATACCGAAGAGGAGGCGAATCGGTTGGCTTCCAGTATGGACTTGTCTCTTGTACTATTAGAGCAGGGAATGCGCTCCGCTGGAACACCTTCCGTCGAAAAGGCACTGGCGTATCCGTATACGCCGTTTGACCGGATGCGTATTCGTGAGAATCGCAAACGTATGGTGGTCGGTTCGCCCGAACAGGTGAAGCGTCAGATTGAGCAATTAAGTAAGGACTATAATGCCCAGGAGATCATGGTTGCGAGCATTATTCACGACTTTGATGCCAAAATGAAATCTATACGTCTCATGGCTGAAGCATTTGGACTGTCTTCTGTACAATCATAATGCGATTCGCCGGATTTAAAAGATCACAGCTTCGAGGAGCTGTGATCTTTTTTTGAATTTTTTGAGGAAATATTGGATGATATGCACTGTATGATATAGGAAATAAACGAGTTAACACTTGATAATGATTATCAATATCTTTATTATATAAAGATAGAATGAAGTTTTGATGAAAGTCGTGCGTTAAGCCCGTGACTATATATATTGGATAAGGGAAAGGGATGATTCCAAATGTTTCGTCTGAAAACGGCAAATCTGGATATTGCTTATGAAGATCGATTGATTGTAGAAGATCTGAACGTGGAAATACCGCAAGGGAAAATCACAGCCTTGGTGGGCGCAAATGGTTCTGGCAAGTCCACCATTCTGAAGACGATGGCTCGCATCATGAATCCTAAGGGCGGCAGTGTTCTGCTTGACGGTAAATCCATTCATAAGCAATCCACCCGGGAAGTAGCTAAACAGCTGGCTATTTTGCCACAAAATCCGACTGCACCGGAAGGATTAACCGTGACGGAACTGGTATCTTACGGACGTTTTCCCTATCAAAAAGGCTTTGGTTCCATGAAAGCGGAAGATCGCAAAATGGTAGAATGGGCCATTCAAGTAACGGGAATGAGCGAGTTCCACGATCGTCCGATTGATCAGCTTTCTGGCGGCCAGCGTCAGCGTGCCTGGATTGCTATGGCGCTTGCGCAGGATACGGATATTTTGTTTCTGGATGAGCCAACGACATTTTTAGATATGGCGCATCAACTGGAAGTGCTGCATTTGCTAGAGTATCTGAATACTTCGGAGGAGCGCACTATTGTTATGGTCGTGCATGATTTGAACCATGCCGCTCGGTATGCTCAGCATATGATTGCGATCAAAAAAGGGAAGGCCGAGGCGGTAGGAACTCCAACTGAGGTTATGTCCCCTGATGTGCTGCGTGAGGTGTTCGGGATCGAAGCGGATATTGTAACAGATCCTCGTACGGGTGTACCGCTCTGTCTTCCGTATGCTTTGGCTGGACAGCCTGCGGTAAGCCAAGCAGTAAAAGAAATGAATATGGAAGATAAGCAACCTGTGGGTTCTGTTGCTGAGCGACGTGATGCTAGAGCACAAGTAGCGGCAAGAGGTTAAAGAGGACATACCATGAGACCACTGGATTACGATCAACTTGAGCAACTAGCGAAAATAGTGAGAGTCACGCCGGAGGATGCAGTATATTCCGGGCCAGTGGCCGAATGGCTTGAACCAGATAAAATCCACTCTGTGATGGAGTATTACGGCGATCTTCTGCGTGCTGAAGACGATTTAACCGCAGCCGTTTATTTTGTGAACCAGTTGCGTGGTCTCGTGTTTGCACAGCATTTTATGGTGTCACTGTGTGAACGTCGTTTGGATCTGTCCGTTTCCAATCTCAGATTTCATATTTGTTATGAAGGTCAATATCCTTCTATTAGCCTCCAGGTCATCGACCTAACAGAGCTGGACAATACGCGGAACAATGGGGATGACTATTCTTCCGAACAGGCTCAGCAAGTGTTACGTGACTTTTACAGTTTGCAGATGCGGCCCATATTGGAGGCAATAGCTGCAGTGGGGAGCGCATCTATTGGGCAAATGTGGGGACAGTTTCCGTTGACATTGCTGTATTTTAAGGATAGAGTACAGCCATCGTTGACTGATCCTCAGGATGTGGAGCGCTTTGAACAAGATTATATGTATGTGACACGTGAGCTGAAGGGAGAGGTATTCGGGCGTAAAAGAAATCCGTTTACGGTTCGTCTCATTGAATTGGACAATCCTTACCGTCCCGGTGAAAATACCTACATGAAACCGTCCTGTTGCCAATATTACAAGACAGGTGGAGGTCAGCGGTATTGTTATGCTTGCCCAAAAATGTCCGCTTCCGAACGCGAAGAACGCAGACTCGAAGTGATGGCATCACGGTAAAGTCACTGTGGATGTTGGCATGTCCGTCACGTTTTGGCTAAAATAGGTTATGTAACCTAAACCAAGCGACACGAAGGAGGATGCTGTATGTCTGTCTATTCACATAATGCCGTAACACCAGCGAATCAGGAGGTTTCTCTGAATACTTACACCGGTAAGGTGCTGGTTATTGCGAATACCGCCAGTAAATGTGGACTTACCCCGCAATATGGGGATTTGCAAAAGCTTTATGACGAATATAAGGATCGGGGATTAGTTGTATTAGGATTTCCTTGCAACCAATTTGGCGGTCAGGAGCCGGGCAGCAGCGAGGAAGCGGCTGAATTTTGCCAACTGAATTACGGGGTTAGTTTCCCGGTATTCGCCAAAGTGGACGTCAACGGACCGGATACAGCGCCTCTGTTTGGATATTTAAAAAAGCAACAGCCTGGAGAACAGGAAGATGGGACAATTCAGTGGAATTTCACGAAATTCATTGTGAATCGTGAAGGTGTACCTGTGGGTCGTTTTGAACCGAAGGAGTCACCAGAAGCGATGAAAGCAGCTATTGAGCAATTGCTATAGTAGCTTCGCTTTAATTCCAATGTATATGTTTAAAAAGGGTCTGATTTCCGGAATGTCTTCGGGAAACGGACCTTTTTTGTTCTCTACATATACATTTGTCTAAGGAGTGTTGCATCATGTGAAGGTCGATTCCAAGGGCATAATCAGGGGGCTTACAGGGAAAACTGGATGGAGCAAAGAAACATTTCAGCAAACGACCGAACTCGGCTATCCTTTCTTTTTTAAATGTGGACAAATTGTGAATATCTTAAAAAGCTATTGTAATGTGAAAAATATCACACTATAATAAGCGCATGAAGTGAAATAAATCACAAACGTTAACGAGCTGTTTACGTGAAACTATTCACAATTATTATACATTTTATGCCCACACACCAAGGAGGAATTTAACATGAAAGTAGCAGTTATCGGATGTACACACGCAGGCACGGCAGCTATCGTCAACACAGCTAAATGTTATCCAGATGCCGAAATTACCGTTTATGAGCGTAATGATAATATTTCATTCTTATCTTGTGGTATTGCTCTGTACGTAGGTGGTGTCGTCAAAGATCCGCACGGACTGTTTTATTCGTCTCCAGATCAACTGGCTGACTTGGGTGTAGAGACCAAGATGCTTCATGAGGTAACGAGTGTGGATACGGCAGGCAAGACGCTGCATGCACGTAATCTCCAAACAGGCGAAGAATTTACAGACACATTTGATAAATTAATTGTGACTACAGGATCATGGCCCATTATTCCGAAGCTGGAAGGCATTGAACTTGATCATATTTTGCTCTGTAAAAACTATAATCATTCGAATGATATCATTGAGAAAGCCCAGCACGTACAGAACATTACAGTCGTCGGAGCTGGATACATTGGTGTTGAACTGGTAGAAGCTTTCCAAATGAACGGTAAAAACGTAACACTGATCGACAGTGCTGATCGTATATTGAATAAGTATTTGGACCATGAGTATACAGACCGGATTGAAAGTTCCCTGAAGGAGCATGGCATTAAGCTGGTACTTGGCGAGACGGTGAGTCGTTTTGAGGGTACGAACGGTAAGGTGAGTAAAGTCGTGACCTCTAAAGGAGAATATGAAACAGAGCTTGTTATTCTCTGCATCGGTTTCCGACCTCAAACGGATCTGCTCAAAGGTCAGGTAGATATGTTGCCTAACGGTGCGATCATTGTGGATAACTATATGCAAAGTAGCTGCCCGGACGTGTTTGCAGCAGGTGACAGTTGTGCAATCCGCTATAATCCGACAGGCAAAACGGCTTATATCCCTTTGGCAACCAACGCAGTTCGTATGGGTACGCTGGTAGCACGTAATCTGGTACAACCAACCATTGCCTACATGGGAACCCAAGGAACTTCGGGTATCAAAATTTACGAAGACAATATCGCAGGAACAGGCATGACGGAAGCGGCGGCAAAGGACGAAGGCATGACTGTAGAAGCTGTAACCATTGAGGACAGCTACCGGCCTGAATTTATGCCAACCTCCGAAAAGGTATTACTGAAAGTGGTATATGAGCAGGAGACACGAAGAATTTTGGGTGCTCAAATTATGTCGAAGGTGGATTTGACGCAATCCATTAACACGCTATCTGTAGCCATTCAAAATCATATGACTATTGACCAGTTGGCCTTTGTCGATTTCTTCTTCCAGCCGCATTATAACAAGCCTTGGAATTTCCTGAACGCAGCAGGTTTACAAGCATTGCCTACAATATCCGAACGGAACCCAGTTACTGTATAATTCGGTTTGTCTGTGACATTGTTCATAAGTTTGTCAACAATCTGAGGCGTACGAATGAATCCTTATAGTACAATATAGAGTAGCATAAGGATCAGGGGGGAAGTAGCTTATGGGTTTGTTTTATATCCTTTTTCTTGTAGTCGTGGCGCTGGTAGGCCTCGGTGGAGTTATTTGGTTCTTGAGAGCAGTTGAAAAGGAAGAATACAATTAAATGTAAAGCGCGTAGTAGCGCAGTAGATGCAATAATACAGAAAGACAGTCCTTTTTCCAAGGGCTGTTTTTTTTATAGTTAATAAAGTGATTTTTTTCACAAACATAATCACTGATTTTAAATAAAATATGAGAGAAGAATATTCGAGTAAAAAGATGTTAAAGGAGCGGGAACATATGGCAAGCTATAAGCCGGGGCAAATTGCCGAAAAGACGGTAGAAACAGGAGTGGCTAAAGCGAACAACCCGTGGACTGTGTCGGTGGTATTGGGATTTTTGGCAGGTGCATTTATTGCACTCGGGTTTTTGCTGGATATACGTGTCATCGCAAGCGCACCTAAGGAATGGGGGAGTATTGCTACCTTTATTGGAGCTTCCGTGTTCCCTGTAGGTCTCGTGTTGGTATTGATCGCTGGCGGAGAATTGCTGACCGGTAATATGATGGCTGTCCCTTTGGCGAGATGGGCAGGACGGATTAAGACCGGCGCTATGTTCCGTAATTTGGCCATTATTACGCTCAGTAATTTTGCAGGTGCGTTATTTGTTGCATTTTTCTTTGGGCATGTGCTGGGTATGACAGAGACGGGCCCTTACTTGGACAAAGTGGTGGATATGGCAGGACATAAGCTGCATGAAAGCTTTTTGCAGTCGTTTATATCGGGTATAGGATGTAACTGGCTCGTAGCACTGGCTGTATGGCTGGCATATAGCACAGACTCAATCGGTGGCAAGATTATGGGGATTTGGTTCCCGACAATGGCCTTTGTCGCTATTGGATTTCAGCACGTTGTTGCCAATATGTTTCTCATTCCGGCGGCTATTTTTGCAGGCCACTTTTCATGGGCAGATTATGTTATGAACTTCATTCCGGTATGGCTGGGGAATTTGGTAGGAGGTAGCCTGTTTGTGGCTGGAGCCTACTGGTTGGCCTATTTGAAAAAGCCTCAAGCCAACGCACATCCAGTGAATGAATCTCCAACTACTTCTTCGGTTGCACATCAAATCCGTTGAGTGATCCTGCTTAATTATGGTACTTTAAACAGCAATGAACAAAGCAAATCCGCCATGACAGGCCCGGGGGAACGAAACCTGTCATGGCGGATTTTTTTGGGAGTGGTCCATGATTTGGCATGGAGGATGAGTGTGCTCTCGTCCATAATGCCTTGATCTCTTTTACCCTCGGTAAGAAATGATGAAACAGGGTGATAAAAAAATAATTATGATTTTTAAAAATCCGTTTTGCTGTATACAGCAGACGGATTTTTTAATATTTTGGAGAGCGGCTGTGTGGGAAAATCCTTCTCTTGCCATAGGTCAAAGCTGTAGATATGATAAGATCAGTGTAATTTTTGGAAACGGTAACGGAAAGGAGCATCAACACTATGGATCATCGCAATAGCGCGCCTCCTGAGGCCACGCTTCAACAAGACTTACAAAGGGGACAGCGGATGACGGAGCAGCAGGCCGGTATTTTTCCGGCTGTATGCCCGTTAGATTGCCCGGATACGTGTGGGCTCCTGCTTCACAAGGAAAATGGAAAGATAGTCAAGGTGACTGGGAACCCGGATCATCCTATTACCAAAGGGGCTATTTGTAACAAAGTTCGCAATATGACGGAGCGGGTATATGATCCTGATCGGGTGCTCTATCCGTTGAAACGTATAGGCCCCAAAGGAGAAGGGAAGTTTGAACGAATTAGCTGGGAGGAAGCGGTCGATACCATTACAGGTCGGTTCAAGGAGCTGATACGTACGGACGGATCGGAATCTATTCTCCCCTACAGCTTTTATGGCAATATGGGCGTATTGAGTGTGGATGGAATGGATCGCCGATTTTTTAATGCGCTGGGTTCAAGCCAACTGGATCAGACGATATGCAGTGTGGCAGGGAATGAAGGCTGGGCGTCCGTTATGGGTTTTAAGGGCGGCACCAGCCCGGAGGATACGGAGGATGCAGACCTCATTATTGTGTGGGGTGGAAATGTCATTAGTACCAACATGCATCAGGTCGTTTTGGCTGAGAAAGCACGTAAAAAAGGTGCTAAGGTGGTCGTTATTGACGTTCATCGCAACCGGACGGCGCAATGGGCGGATTGGTTCATTCCGTTATATCCGGGGACGGATACGGCGCTCGCGCTGGGGGTTATGAATGTGCTGTTCGCTAAGGGACTGACGGACGACGAATTTTTACATCGCTACACGGTAGGCCATGAGGAACTGCGCGAGCATGTTAAGACATATACACCAGAGCGAGTTTCGCGGATTACCGGCGTGCCGGAAGTAGATATTATCCGTTTAGCGGAAATGTACGGAACTGCGCGAGCAGCGTATATCAATATCGGCAATGGGCTTCAGCATCATGATAATGGCGGTATGAATGTACGTGCGGTTACGTGCTTGCCTGCGCTCACTGGACAATGGCTGAAGCACGGCGGGGGAGCATCACGCTCTAATGGTGCTTATGGCAAGTTTAACGGCGCCAATCTGGCACGTCCTGATCTGCGACAGAACCCGGATGCCCGGGTGATCAACATGAACCGGATCGGAGAAGCGCTGCTACAGAAGGAACAGCCAATTAAGGCGTTATTCGTATACTGCAGTAACCCGGTAGTTGTAGCTCCCGATTCGGAACGGGTGACTGAAGGATTTGAACGAGAGGATTTGTTCACAGTCGTACATGACCTGTTTCTTACGGATACGGCCCGTTATGCCGATATTGTGCTGCCTGCAGCGTCTTCCTTTGAAGGTACGGACCTATATAAATCCTACTGGCATCACTATGTCCAGATGCAGGAACCCGTCATTGCTCCACTCGGGGAAAGCAAAAGCAATTATGAGCTGTTTAGCCTGCTCGGACGGGCTATGGGCTTTGACGAAGCTGCCTTTACGGAAAGTGAAGAGGACATGATCGCAGGCGCGCTTGATAATCCAACGAACCCTTATCTCAACGGTGTAACCTTGGAAGCCTTAAAAGAGTCACCTTTTGTAAAGCTCGATATGTCGCCAAAGGCCACTTATTTGGATCGTTTAACCACGCCTTCAGGCAAGATTGAACTATATTCGGAAAAAATGAAACAAGCAGGTCTGCCCGCGATGCCTTCATATGTGCCGCTGATCGAAGGGTATGATGGCGAGCATCGACCGCAAGCGGACGAGCGGTTTCCATTAATGTTTATTTCACCGCCAAACCATAATTTTCTGAATTCTACTTTCGCTAACTTACCCAAGCATCAGCGGCTGGAGCGGGAGCCCTTGCTACAAATTCACCCGGAGGATGCTCAGACCAGAGGCATCGCGGATGGGGAACCGGTTACCGTATGGAATGATCGGGGGACGTATGAGCTGAAAGCCAAAGTCACCGATCTGATGCTGCCCGGTACAGTGATTAGCCAGGGATTATGGTGGGAAGGCAAAGGACGCAGACAGCGTGCCAATGTGTTAACCTCTGATCGGCTGTCGGATATGGGACAGGGGGCTACTTTCTTCTCAACGGTGGTGAATGTGAAGCGCCAATGAGATAATGCCATTTATGGCGTCAGATGCAAAAGGAGAAACAAAAGATATGAAATGGTTGGAGTCTTATCCGAAAGAAGTGAAAGTGTTTCTCGTTGCTAGCCTGATTAATTCCGCTGGAAGTTCATTGATGTGGCCGTTGGTTAGCATGTATGTGTTTGACGAACTGAACCGTAGTATGGGAGATGCAGGGATTGCGATTTTAGTGCAGTCTCTGGGCGGGATTTTTGGTCAAGTGCTGGGCGGAGCCCTCTATCATCGTATTGGAGCCAAAAAATTGATTGTTGGCTCGCTGGCGATGAACGCGCTGGGACTTCTCACGCTTCCATTTACCAGTGGTCATTGGGTAGCGTTTGTCATCATGATGGGCTTTATCGGCTTTTTTAATGTCGTATCTGTGCCTGCGATTCAGGCCTTTGTAGGTTTTCGTTTCGCTGACCGTCGTGGAGAGCTGTTTAATATTATTTATGTCGCTAACAATATTGGGGTTGCAGTGGGTACGGGATTGAGTGGCGTTCTGGCTGACCTTTCCTATCAGCTCAGCTTTGTGATGAACGGGGTGACTTCTGCGGTATTTGCCGGGTTCTTCTGGTCTTATCTAAGTAGGGTGGATCGGGAAGAGGGAGAAGTACAGCTCAGCAAGTCCGTGAAGAAAAGAGAGGAAATGCCAGCTCGTTTGCTGTTTCGTGATACCAGATTGTATCTCTTTGTGGGGTTAGGCTCGCTTTTTTTATGGTTCGGCAATTCGATCTGGAATACAGGAGTGTCTCCCCATATTATTGAGCAGGGCTTGCCTAAAACGATGTATGGGTTACTATGGACGCTGAATGGTATCCTTATTTTTGCTGCACAACCCATTATTTTTTGGATAAAACGACTGTACGCTCATCACGCTTCAGCGCAAATGACATGGGCCGGAGGATTTTATTTGGCGGCTTATATTGTCATGCTGGGCACACAGAACTATACTGGAATGATATTCGCTATGGTTCTGGCGACCCTGGGAGAAATGCTGATTGCACCTGCGGTTCCAGCATTCCTGTCTGATCATGGAGGTCGGGGTGCACCCTTTTACATTGGGCTTGTGGGGGGCATTGGCGCAGCCGGACGGGTAATGGGGCCTTATATTATGGGGAAGTTGTATGATGGCGGTGGGTTACCGCCTACACTTTGGCTGGCATCAGGCGTAGCAGTGTTGTCGATCCTGTTTTTCGTCCTGCATAGCTGGATGAACCGTTACCGGCATCATTCGGATACTTTGGATACTACGACATCCAAGGTAGATGCTCCCAGTTCTTAAGTCCTAATAAAAGTGCAGTAATATGCTGTAATTATGGTACAATAAGTGACGAATGGTTGTAGTTATTGCTTCAGGAAAGCCTTCACAGGAAGGATTGAAAGGAATTGTTTACAAGTCAACCCTTGACAATACGTCATTCGGAGATGAAGGATGCTCCTGATCTGATTGCGCTGGATGAATTGGTATGGAATGAACGCACGGCTCCCGCTTCGCTGTCTTGGAAGTCGCGCGGAGAGTTTCTGCGCAATACGCCTCCAGGCTCTCAACTGGTCGCCATCGAACAGGAAGTACTCTGCGGGTATATTGGATTTCGTTCTCCAACGCTGTTGGCTAGTAATTGTCATGTACTCGAAATAAATATAGCTGTACATCCAGCTTACCATCGTAAAGGTATTGGGACAGCGCTCATGAAATCCATGAAGGACATTGCAGCTGCCGAGGGCATACGCAAGTTGAGTTTGCGTGTACTCTCATGCAACACGGAAGCCCTTATGTTTTATGAAAAAAGTGGTTTCGCGATTGAAGGACGTTTGCATGAGGAGTTTTACATAGCAGGCCAATTCGTGGATGATGTGTTAATGGCCTATTTTTTAAAATAGGCGGGAGGCTACAGACAGTAATATTCGCTTTTATGCCCGGCCTAAACAAACAACGCCGCAGGCCTGATCAGGTCTGCGGCGTTGTTGTACAATACAATATTACCGAAGTTGCTTCCATTCATTTTGGAGCATACCATACACTGCGTGGTTCATGTAGCCGTCGGGCAGCAATTCCGCTTCGCGTACAATGCCTTCGAGCACAAAGCCCAAACGTTCTGGAATACCGCGGCTGCGGCGGTTCGTAGTTGCACAACGGATTTCGACCCGATGTAAGTTCAGCTCCATCAAAGCATACTCAACGAATACGCGGCAGGCGCTGGTCATAAGACCTTGTCCTTCGTACCCGTGTCCAAGCCAGTATCCGATGCTAACAGAGCGGTGAGTCCAATTGATCTCATGGTAGCTGATGATGCCAGCAAGCTCGTTGTCTATCCAAATTCCAGCGGTCAGACTACCGTTCTCTGCGGCTTGTTTTAAGGCGCCCTGCACGAACTGCTCTGTGTGGCTGATTTCCGTGGTAGAGTCTACCCATGGAAGCCATTGACGCAGGCGGTCACGGGACATTTCGATCAGCTCAAACAGAGGCTGCACATGCTCCTTGGTGAGCGGCCGAAGGACTGTGCGTTCGTCCAACGCATATGTAAACATGATTGATCCCCTCTTTCACTCGGAAAATCGCTAAACCAGCCAGTCTAGCATTTAATCCCATGCTACCTTATTCTGCGAGAGTCGTCAAAAGGGAGAGGAAGCTTCAAATTCTATAGGTCCCACCCGGAACCGTTCGTGCTCGTATACATATTTCAGATCCAAATCCCCTACAAATTCGGTTGGGGATACACTGCCAGATACAGTGGCTTGCAGAGGAAGCTGTTCGGCATCATACATGACGACAGAGCTAAAATCGAGATGTTTTGTAAATTGGGCTGGATCATCGTAAAATACGGATGCTTTAGGGTCTATCGTGTGTGTAACACCGTCAATCGTAACAGCAATATGGACCTGGCGGTTGTGGTCACGTAGCTCCACTGAGCTGTGTACGCGCTGGGACACAGCATCTGCTGCCGATTCGACCGCATATTCTTCCATCGTGCGTGCGTTAACAATATGCAATTCCTGCAATTCGACACCCGTTCCCGAGGCGCGTGTGATAATCACGACGGCTTCACGAACACCATCCCCGTTCACATCCCTGTAATATAATTGTGGTACGGTGGAGATATCTGCCGAGCCCGACCATCGGAATGTGCGGCGTTGCTGACCGATTTCCAGTACAGCTGAATGGAATAATCCCTGTGACGGATTAACAGCATATAAGCGGACGGATGAGTCTTCTGGAGCGCGGGCTAGCGGACGAGATTGTACGGTTTCGTTCACCGGGTCCGGTGAAGGATGGCCCGAAGTCATGACGGAAGAGGACAAAAGCATAGACAGCAGGATCACAATGAGCAGCTTAAACACGGGTGGGTCTCCTTTTCCGGGCAAAATAAAAGATATATACACTATAACGAATTTATTTGCCGAAAATGTTAACTCTTTTTCATAACTTGTCACTTTTTTTGCTGAAGCGAGCATAAGGATTTTCATTTTATTGAGTTATGCGGTGTGAAAGGGTATATTTAAGGGAACAGGTTTTACACAGATTATACGGAAGAAAGGTTGATTAGCGTGGAGAAGCCGATCACTCCCCCCAATTTTATTAAAAATGTTATTGAAGAGGATTTACGTACGGGTAAGGTAAAGGAGGTTGTTACACGATTTCCACCTGAACCTAACGGATATTTGCATATTGGACATGCCAAAGCTATCTGGATCAATTTCTCGCTGGGAGATGAATTCGGAGGACGCACAAATCTGCGTTTTGACGACACCAATCCGGCGAAGGAAGACACGGAATATGTGAACTCCATCCAGGAGGACGTGAAGTGGCTCGGTTATGAATGGGAGGAAAAACATTTTGCCTCCAATTATTTCGAAGAAATGTACAAGCGTGCTATCCTGCTGATCCAAAAGGGTAAAGCCTACGTGGATGATCAAAGCGCGGACCAAATCCGCGAAACTCGTGGCACACTGACCGAACCGGGGCAAAATAGCCCTTATCGGGATCGCAGTGTGGAAGACAATCTGAAGCTGTTTGAAGAGATGCGTGCAGGCAAATACCAAAATGGTGAAAAGGTGCTGCGTGCCAAAATTGATATGGCTTCAGGAAACATTAATTTACGTGATCCGGTTATTTACCGCATTTCACACACAGCACATCACAATACAGGCGACACATGGTGCATCTATCCAATGTACTCCTATGCTCATCCGCTGGAAGATGCGATTGAGGGAGTAACGCACTCGCTCTGTTCGCTGGAGTTCGAAGATCAGCGCCCGCTGTACGATTGGGTTGTAGCTGAATGCGAGATGGAAAAGGTACCGCACCAATACGAATTTGGACGGCTGAACCTGGCTCAAACCGTAACCAGCAAACGTAAGCTCAAGCTTCTGGTCGATGAAAAGCACGTAGATGGTTGGGATGATCCGCGTATGCCGACGATTTCCGGTTTACGTCGTCGCGGCTACACGCCGGAGGCCATCCGCAGCTTCGTATATGAGACAGGCATTTCCAAAGCCTACGGAGTCATCGATTTGCAGGTGCTGGAGCATTTTGTACGTGAGGATTTGAAGCTTAAGGCACCTCGCACCATGGCAGTCATAGATCCGTTGAAGGTGGTTATCACAAACTATCCTGAAAGACAAGTTGAGATGCTGGAGGCGGAAAATAATACTGAAAATCCGGAACTCGGTACACGTCAAATTCCGTTTTCCCGTGAAATTTATATTGAGCGTGAGGACTTCATGGAAAATCCACCGAGCAAATACTTCCGTTTGTTCCCTGGTAATGAAGTACGTCTCAAACATGCTTACTTCATTAAATGCAACGATGTGATTAAGGATGCGGACGGAAATGTAACGGAGATTCACTGTACCTATGATGTAGAAACCAAGAGCGGATCAGGCTTTACTGGACGTAAAGTGAAAGGCACGATCCACTGGGTAGAGGCTACTCAGGCTGTACCTGCCGAATTCCGTTTGTATGAGCCTTTGATTAACGCAGAGGACACGGAAGAGATTGAAGAGGATGCATCGGAAAAAACATTCCTTGACCAATTGAATCCGAACTCTTTGGAAATTGCTCATGGCTATGTCGAGCCGAACATGAAAGAAGCTCAATCGCAGGACAAGTTCCAATTTTTCCGTCATGGTTATTTCAGTGTCGATCCGAAGCTGTCCAAGCCGGGTGAGCCTGTATTTAACCGTGTTGTATCGTTGAAAAGCTCTTTCCAATTGCCTAAGCAATAGGTTGTTGGAAAGTGTGGGAGAGATGGTAGCTTCATGCGACCAAGTTGAAAAGGAGTCTGCCGTCGGCAGACTCCTTTATTTTACGCATGCACACTCTTTATCCATGATCATTGACTTGACGATACTCTATTGTCTTTGCTAACAAGCCAGAAGGGAAGAGGGGATAGCTCATTCCTCTAGTGTTGTTAGGGGCTTCTTCTATTCGTTTGTGCCCGCTGGCAGTCCTGGCTGATAACCGTTCTTGTACAGCATATACCACATGATAGCGAATCCCACAGAGCCAAGTAGGGCGAAAAAGACCCCTGCATGGTACATCATTTCTCCGCCAAAGTTCTGGAATAGCCAACCTCCTGCAAAACCTGCTACGATACCGGATATACCACTCCAGGTCAAGGTATATACGGCCTGTCCGGATGATCGGTATGCTGCAGGGGTAAATAGGACGGTCAACTGGGTGCCTACATAGAAGTATCCACCGAAGGTGACGCAATGAAGTGCCTGAATGAACACGATCTGAATCGGGTCTGTGGCCAGAGCCATCAGTTCCCACCGTAAGGCAAACAGCAAACTGACGAGTGCCAAACAGCCGACCATCACGGTCATTCTTTTCTTCAAGAAGCGATCAAACAGCAAAAATACAATAATTTCGAATACCGATGACATAAAAACAGCAAAACCAAGCATCTGTTTGGACCCACCCAGTTCGGTGATATACAGGGACATAAAGGCGCTGTTGATCGAATTCGGGATGGATACAAGGATGCCCAATAAAATAAAGGATATAAAGTATCCGTTCATTAAAACGCTGCCAAAGCCACGCAAATGAATGGTTGCTGTCTCCACAGTGCTTTTCAATGGTGGAATCGACAAGGTGCAGATCAATGCAGCCAGAAGAAGTACCGTAAAGATGGTGGATATGCTGGATATCCCCGTTTGGTCAATAACTATGCCAGCAACTGCCGCTGTCACAGCCCAGCCGAAGGAACCCCATATACGGAATGAACCAAATTTCCGGTCTGTGCCCTCAATATAGCTGAGAATTAGGCTGTTGCTTTGCGCAAATAAAGGGCTTTGGAAAAAATAAAAACCAATCATCGCCACATAAATCATGATATACGTATGGACATGAAATAAAGCCTGTAGTAATAACAAGGTACCTATAATCATAAATAGCAGAATACGTCGGAGGTTACGGCTCCGGTCGCTTGTATAGCCCCAAAAAGGGTTCGCGAATACGGATACAAAAGGTCCGATAGCCATCAGACTCCCGATCTCCAGCTTGTCCATGCCGATATCTTGCAGATACAACGGGAAGAAGCTGGAGAAAATGACCATAGCTCCATATAGAAAAAAATTATACAGTTTTAAGGAATATAGAGGAGTCTCTTGAATTTCTCTCTTTTGCAAGACAAGCCATTCCTTTCTTAGCCCGATAGAGAATTGCGCATCGATGCCGATCTGTGGGAGGTTCTTTATTCCAATGTATCATGTGTTGAAAGGGTTAACAAACCAATAAATTAACAATTATGTAATAATTATTAGAAGATACTAGTTTGATATTTGTTTATGCAAACTTAATGATTATTTTGCTATTTTACTAGTTATTGTTTTTGTTGCTCCAAGGGGCGACATGTAGACGAACTACAGCATTTGAAACTATATATGGTTAGTCCTAGTAAATGCTTGGTTAGTTACAAAATCTTTATTTATAAATAGGTTCTTAAGACCTAAAGTTTATACATAGAATAGCCGATACTTAATCCATAATCAGGAGAATTTAGGATTATTTTTTTCTGAATAAAAATACATTGTCGCAGATATTACATAAAATCAGAATACTATGCTTCATAAGAAATGATATAGGTTTAATCGACTGGCCTGTATAGTTGGTTTTATGAAATATCGGGTGGAAAGGGATGGAAAATGGCATTACAGCATCATAGAGACAATTCCTTGTACCACCGATTTCCTCGGCTTCTTTTGCTTCAGGCAGGAGAAGGAGGTGAGTTGGTGACTTCTGAAACCAACGAGCCCAATGTAATACTGACTCGTGAGGGACAATCATACTATTTACATGATCCTGAGCAGCCTGGGCGGGAAGCAGAATTATTTGTTTTGGGTTTTAACGAGGTTACACCTCAAGCGCACGTGATCTTTTTTGGTGTAGGACTTGGGTATCATATTCGTGAATTTCTACGTAAGTACCCGAATACCAGCTTCTCCATCGTCGAGCCAGACACTGGTTTGATGAATATTTTTTTGCAGCATCTGAATGAAAACGATTGGCTGGCTGATGAGATGATCGAAGAGGTTATGGTAGGAGGAATGACAGGAGAGACAATCGGTACACTGCATAGGTTGATCGACCGTGTATCTGGGATCCTAGTTGTTCCATGGCTCCCGTATCGCTCCTTATTTACTGCGGAACTGAAGAAGTTTAATGAAACATTGTATAAAATGGTCTCTAACAAGAAGGACAAAATGGCTATCAATAACGTGTACGAAAAAAAATGGGCTTTAAACAGCATTCATAATTTTCCTTATATTTTACATAGTTCAGATTTTCTGCACGCAGGCTCAGAGCATATTAGGGGCAAGCCAGTCTTAGTAATATCTGCTGGCCCTTCGCTTAACGACGAAATTGAGCACCTACGGCATATTCGTGAGAACAATCTTGCTTATCTGTTTACAGTAGGATCGGCAGTGAACACGCTGGTGGAGCATGGCATTTATCCGCACGGCACATTCAGTTATGACCCGAACGAATACAACGTAAATGTAATTCAAAAGGTGATCGACAAGCGAATTGATTCAATTCCACTTATTTTCGGCAGTACGGTCGGTAAACACACACTCGATCATTATCCAGGTCGTCTTATGCATATCATCATTTCTCAGGATGAACTCTCCAAACACGTATTGCGTACACCGGAGGGAAATAAACCAACGATTATTAACGATGCTCCTTCAGTAGCGGTCATTGCACTCCAATGTCTGATCCAGATGAAAGCAGACCCTGTTGTGTTGGTAGGGCAAAATTTAGCTTATCGGGATGAACAATATTATGCTGAGGGGATTACTCATGCCCAAGGTGTTACAGCTAGTGCCGATTTGCCGCGTGTACAGGGTGTTCATGGCCAACAGGTAGTTACACGACATTCTTTTATTAAAATGAAAACAGAAATGGAGTTTTACATTAGCACAGTGAAGGGAACTGAATTTATAAACACAACGCGTGAAGGCGCTGTTATAAAAGGGACATCTTTTCAGAACTTGGAAGAGGTAATCCAGGCGCGATTAAAAGGTGCTATTGATGATGCGTGGCTGCAAACCAACAGCAATTCGGAATACGATCTCTTGTTTCTGGGGTCACGGATTGAAGAGCTTCAGCGGGATGAGGAGGCTTTTCAAGCGATTATGGAACAGATTCATCATGTTTTGCTTGGTATCAAACATAAGCTCAGTCTGAAGCAGGCCAATATGCTGAACGTGTCCTTTGGACAGTTTGATGACTTATTTGCCTCATTATTAGGTAATTGTTTTTTCAAAATATATGTTCTTCCTCGCCATCGTATGCTGTATGAGTTTTTGTACAGTAAAATGGGCGCCATTCAGAGCAGTAGGAATCCTCTAATCAGAGGGGAGCAAATTCTGCTGTACTTCGGGGATTTCATATGGAAATGCCAGCAGGATTATATGGGAATCAAGAATGAGATCCATGAATTTCACCATTCCATTCACCTAGATAAAAAGGAGCACGTATATGAGCAAGAAGAGTAGAAATAAGAATAGAAGTAAGAATCATGTAAATCGAATGATTAAGGTAAGTGTACTGACAACACAGGTGCTCAATCTAGCCAACCCATATATTTCAGCGACGTTTGCATCGGAGAGCGTAAGCGACAATATGACGGAGAATGTGTCGGTGTCGGACGGGTTCATACAAGACGCTTCCTCATCCCCTGTGGCCTTATCAGTCTATATGCAGGCGCAAATGGACGAGCCTCCATACTATACATGGCTTTCACCTCAGGAAAGTGGCGTTTCTTTGTCCGCAAATCTGGCTATGGCATTCAGCGAAGAGGTGCAGCTAGGCACAGGCCATCTGGTGGTACACCAGAAGGATGGAAGTGAAGCGGGCCGGATTAACGTGAGCGGAGGTACAGTCGTAGGTGGCACGGTACATATCAGTGGTCAGCATGTGCGGATGGAACTGGATCATCCACTGGCGGATAGTACCCAATATTATGTGGAGGTCAGCTCGGGTATGTTTGTAGATCGCGCGGGTCAAGGTACCAATGCGATTTGGGACAAGAACATGTGGACCTTCCAGACGGCAGACACCACTGCGCCGAAGTTGGTAAAGAGAAGAACACCTGAAGGATTGGAACTCAGTGGTGCAGGCCAGTATGCAGGGTTTATATTGGAGTTTAATGAGCCGATGAAGTGGAACCAAGGCTATGTAAGGCTTCACGAAGTATCAGGTGGGGCAGTGGTTCGCGAACTACGAGTATCGGGTGCAGGGAATTTAAACAGTACGCTAGAAGGACATGATAATGTAGTCGAATTTATGCTGTCAGGCGGGTTAGAAGAAGGAAAGTCGTACTATCTGGAAATCACCTCGGGAGCACTGACGGACTGGGCAATGAACCCGTATGTGGGTACGCGTACTCCAGAGGAGTGGACGTTCCGCGTGCAAGATGAGAGACCTTATTATACCTATATGTCTCCTCACGGAAATATGTGGACGCTCACACCTGAGTTGGGAATGGCATTCAGCGAAGAGGTGCAGCTAGGCACAGGCCATCTGGTGGTACACCAGAAGGATGGAAGTGAAGCGGGCCGGATTAACGTGAGCGGAGGTACAGTCGTAGGTGGCACGGTACATATCAGTGGTCAGCATGTGCGGATGGAACTGGATCATCCACTGGCGGATAGTACCCAGTATTATGTGGAGGTCAGCTCGGGTATGTTTGTAGATCGCGCGGGTCAAGGTACCAATGCGATTTGGGACAAGAACATGTGGACCTTCCAGACGGCAGACACCACTGCGCCGAAGTTGGTAAAGAGAAGAACGCCTGAAGGATTGGAACTCAGTGGTGCAGGCCAGTATGCAGGGTTTATATTGGAGTTTAATGAGCCGATGAAGTGGAACCAAGGCTATGTAAGGCTTCACGAAGTATCAGGTGGGGCAGTGGTTCGCGAACTACGAGTATCGGGTGCAGGGAATTTAAACAGTACGCTAGAAGGACATGATAATGTAGTCGAATTTATGCTGTCAGGCGGGTTAGAAGAAGGAAAGTCGTACTATCTGGAAATCACCTCGGGAGCATTGACGGACTGGGCAATGAACCCGTATGTGGGTACGCGTACTCCAGAGGAGTGGACGTTCCGCGTGCAAGATGAGAGACCTTATTATACCTATATGTCTCCTCACGGAAATATGTGGACGCTCACACCTGAGTTGGGAATGGCATTCAGCGAAGAGGTGCAGCTAGGCACAGGCCATCTGGTGGTGCACCAGAAGGATGGAAGTGAGGCGGGCCGGATTAACGTGAGCGGAGGTACAGTCGTAGGTGGCACGGTACATATCAGTGGTCAGCATGTGCGGATGGAACTGGATCATCCACTGGCGGATAGTACCCAGTATTATGTGGAGGTCAGCTCGGGTATGTTTGTAGATCGCGCGGGTCAGGGAACAAATTCCATTTGGGGCAAGAATACGTGGAGCTTCCAGACAGCAGACACTACCGCGCCGAAACTGGTAAGGAAGGTATCACCGGAAGGTTCAGAGCTTAGTGGGGCAGGCCAGTATGCAGGCTTTATGCTGGAGTTTAATGAGCCGATGAAGTGGAACCACGGTTACGTAAGACTCCGTGAAGCTTCGGGTGGGGCTGTAGTGCGAGAGCTGCGGGTATCCGGAGCCGGGAATTCGAATTTTACGTTAAAAGGCGAGGAAAATATAGCGTACATTGGGCTATCGGGTGGACTGGAAGAAGGAAAGTCGTACTATCTGGAAATTACCTCGGGAGCACTGACGGATTTGGCAATGAATCCGTATGTAGGTATGCATACTCCAGAGGAGTGGACGTTCCGCGTACGAGATGAGCGCTCACATCGTTCTAAGGATAAAGAAACGTCAGCTCAGGGTACTTCGTCAGCGGCTTCCCAAACAGAGACTAAGACGGGGGCCGTATTAACAGACGCTAAGACAGTAGCCGATAAGAGCCGCACTATTCAACTTATTGGTTTGAACGATGGAGACGTCAGCCAAGCCCTGAATGTTACAATCGGTGAGCAGAAAGAGTTGGTCGTGGACGCCTCGGGGTACAATAAAGGAGCAAAAGTGAGTATACCTTCTACCTTTTTAAAGGAATATGAGAAAGAAAATACAAAGGTGCCGATTAGCATTCACACAGCAGTAGCCCAGTTTACTCTTTCTACTGAATTGGTTGGCAAATTGGTCTCATTATATCCTGAAGACAACCTGATCGTCGAAATTTCAGCGTTGTCAGGCGAAAACGGTGCACAAGTGCGACAAGCTATTGCTGACACGGGTTTAGCGAATGTTGTGGTAAACCCGGTTGATTTCAAGCTTATGGCTGGAGATCAAGAGATCACTGAATTTTTCGGGCATTATGTGGAACGGAAATTGATTCTCGATCATGAAGTTGATCCTAAGCATATAGCGGCCGTTTGGTTCGATCCTAAGACAGGTGTGTTGTCGTCTGTTCCCGTGTTGATTCAGAATGTGGATGGGCAATTAGAGGCAATTATTAAGTCAAACCATAACAGCATTTATGCTGTAGTCTCAGCAGACAAAAAGTTTAAGGATCTAGAAAATCATTGGGCGCAGAAAGATGTAGAGATGCTGGCAAACAAGTTGATTGTCCAAGGTGTTCAGCCTGATATTTTTGAACCGAATCGGGCGGTAACAAGAGCTGAATTTGTGGCAATGCTTGTGCGTGGGCTTGGTATGCAGGAAAAGCCGTTAACGGAGCCTTTTACAGATGTGAAAGAAAATGCCTGGTATGCTGGTAGTGTTGGAGCTGCAGTGGAAGCTGGTCTGATCCGTGGTTACGGGAATCAGTCATTTGGACCAGAAAGATTGATTACTCGCGAGGAGATCGTGGTTATTACCGAAAAGGCTGCACATTACGCTCAAACACTGAATGCTGGTCCTGCTAATGAGAAATATAAAGAGATTTACAGCGACGCACCTACTGTTTCTCCTTGGGCTCAAGATGCTATGGCGCAGGCTACAGAGCAAGGCTTAATTAAGGGGGTCTCTCCCGACTTGCTTGCGCCCAAACAGCAGGCGGCCCGGGCGGAGGCTACTTCCATAATAAAACGATTTTTGCAACTTATTAAGTTCACGAATTAAAAGTAATGAACTAGACGAATAGGCACCCTCTTTTTTGGCGATCCAGGTGGATCGCCATTTTTTATACTTTATATAGATGATATTATTAGATTTATCCGTGTTTAATGATAGAATTTGTCTAGCAAAAGGAGGTGCGATGGTGATGGTGGAGGTGACTGGAATTATCGTGGCAGGTGGGCGCTCTAGCAGAATGGGACAGGACAAGGCGCTACTTCAGCTGGGAGGTGTTACGGTACTGGAGAGAATAGCCGCTGTGTTGGGGCAGGTAGCAAAACGGGTTATTGTAGTGACTCGGGATACGCAGCAGTATAGGGAGCTTGATCTGGAAACGACAAAAGACCTGTATCCCGGCTTAGGGCCTTTGAGCGGTATTCATGCGGGACTTTCTGCTTCCAGAACGGAGTGGGGCATTGTCGTTGCCTGCGATATGCCCTTCGTGCAGCCAGAGATATTGTGTGCTTTGCTTACTCACGCAACGAACTGGACAGCGGCGCAAGAGACAAGTAGTGAACAAGGAAAACAACAAGTACAGGGGGATCATGCACCCTTGACAGGAAAAGGCTCATCGCCCCAGCCAGCAGAACCAGCATTACAGGCAGTGATTGCCTCTGTGGATGGACGTATACATCCGCTGCTAGGCATATACCATCAAAGTGTGTTGCCGTCTGCCGAGCAATGTCTGCGTAGTGGACGTCTTCGTCTGATCGACTGGCTAGATTCATTGAACGTTCGTTATGAGACAGCGGGCGATTGGCCAGGTGCGAGCTTAGAGATGTGGCGGCAAGCTGTATTTAATATGAACTACCCGCAAGATTATCAGACTACAGTGGAGCAATTGGAGCATATACAAAAACGTACCGAACGTGCACAGAACCTGGAAAACCCAGAACGATAACTACATCAAGAACGAAAGGAAATAACGGAAGATGAGAGAGAAGAAGTGTAATGGTTTTGAGGGGAGTACATAACATGTTGGAAGCTATTATCCATGCTGTTTTATTAGCGCTGGGTTTGATTTTGCCTTTGGGGGTACAGAATGTATTTGTGTTTAATCAAGGGGCGTCCCAGTCGCGGTTTCGCAATGCACTGCCTGCTGTCATTACAGCGGGTATCTGTGATACAATCCTGATCACGCTTGCGGTTTGGGGCGTATCTCTTATTTTGCAGCAATTTCTATGGCTCACAAACGTACTCTATGCAGCGGGCTGTTTGTTTCTGCTGTATATGGCCTGGACTCTTTGGAAATCGCGGGCAGTCTCCTCAGGAGAAAGCCAGGCGATGCGCCCGAAACGACAGATGATTTTTGCCGCTTCGGTATCGCTATTGAATCCACATGCCATACTCGACACTGTTGGAGTAATTGGAACCAGCTCCCTTCAATATGACGGCGGGGAACGCTGGGCCTTTGGTCTGGCCGCCGTGTCCGTATCTTGGATATGGTTTATCGGTCTGGCAACGGCGGGGCGTCTCGTGGGACGTATGGATTCAGAAGGGAAGTTTGGGACTGTGCTCAACAAAATATCGGCACTGATTATTTTAGGCCTGGCAATGTATATGGCGATAAATTTTATTACCAGTATGTGATCCAAGCCTGGTTAGAGGAAAAACTTCAAAACAGCGAATACCCCGCTCAAAGCAAAGGGAACACCGATCAAAAACAGCATAAAGGCCAGACAGCCAGCACCATTTACACCGCCTGCAATTCGGGCGTCCAGAGGGTTGGATGGATTGTATAATACCTTAATCTTGCTGCCAACCCGGTTGAGGCTTAGGTTGGTGCTATAAGGATTCCAGAATTCTACGGCTTCACCTGAAGCTGTATAGAAGCGCACCTTTAATCGGCGGGTGTAGCTAGTATCTACCGGATCATCTCGGTCAAAGGGAACGACATCAATATCTACTTCGATATGCGCATCAACGATTTGCCCCTTGGTACGGACCCAGTGGCGTTTACGATAACGATGACGACGGATCGTTCTGAATCCAAAATAGATGAGTAGCAGTCCAATCAAGCTGAACAATGGCATCAGCAGATCGGAGCTAAAATGAAACCAATACACATTGAAATCAATGGAGATGATAATCTACTCCTTTAAATAAGCGATAATCAATATATCGGACATTTTTTAGGAACAGTTTAATTCTTCCATAGAGATAACGCAGAGCTGTATGGATATAAAAAGATCCTACTTCACCGGGAAGTGGATCTTTTTTATATCTAGGATAATTACTTTTTGCTCGATAGGGACATGTCAAAATCAACATCCTTGATAAATTCGATAACCTCACCATTAGGGCTGTGGACTAATGCATTTGTTACAACCAGAGGAGGTTCGCCAAGTGTAAGCTGATTGGGTTCCACAAAGGTTCTTGCTCCGTGGGCAAGGGCTTTTTGATATATTTCATCTACATTGTCTACGTAAAATGCCAAGTGTAATAAAGCCCCGTGAGCAATATCTTGCTCGGATGAAGCTTTTTTTCCTTGGGCAGGAATGACAGCATCATTATCAAAAATTTCGAGACAGGTTCTCTGATCGGGTGAGATCAGCATGGAAGCCTCTTGAATTCGAAAAGACGGAAGACTCCAGTGATGTCCTCTTTTAAATCCCAATACCTTGGTATAAAATGCAATGGTCGCTTGATAGTCACGGGCTTGTATGGCAACATGCGCTAGTCCCTTTACGCTCATTTCAAATCCTCCTTTTGATTCAGGATTTTGCAAAATTCGATTCTAGTCGCTCCGAAGTGCAATATATAGACGAACTAAACCATTTCGATCTATATATCGTTCATTGGAAGTCGCTTATGAGATTTTTGCAAAATCCTCATGTAAGTAAACCTTATTATATGAATATTTATGTGGTGCTTATATATTTAAAGTAAGGTTTTTATACTATATTAATTATTAAATAAAAGTTAATTGGGATGAAAAATATTATTTTTTAAAATTCAGGTCAGGAGGCTCGATATGCAGCATCACATAGACGATATAGATCACAAAATCATGAAATTGCTACATCATGACGCTCGGATAACTATTTCCCAAATCAGTAAAGAAATCTCGATGTCACAGCCGTCTGTTAAAGAAAGGATAACCAAGCTTGAAGAACGAGGGATTATTTCCGGATATAGTACCGTATTTAATTTACGGGAAATGAATCGAGGGACGACTACATTTATTCTAATAAAGACAGAACATTGCCAAGAGCTGGTTGAATTTTGTAGAGAGGCGAAGGAAGTCACCGATTTATTTCGCATTAGTGGGGAATTTAATTATCTCATTAAGGTACAAACCGCGTCGGTAGAGGAAATTGCAGAGCTTCAGGATTCACTAGTCAAGCTGGGTCCTTCGAAGTCGCATATTTGTATGAAAAATATACTGGAGAACAGGGTTTTGCTGTAAGCCAATCGGAGAACCGAACATTTGGAATATAGAGCATTCGGAATAACTGTATTTGTGAAATAAAGATAAGCGAATGCTTGGATGAAATAAAAAAAAAGTGACGCTGAATTACAACAGCGTCACCGTAATGCCTTGCTCCAGACGCTTCACGTCCTGGAGCTCGATCTTCCCAGCCATGGCGTGCAGAGCTGCCGCTGTGCCGCAGGCCGCTCCCTGCCGTAGCATGGCAGGGAGATCCAGCCCCGTCGCCGCGCCGGTGACCAGCCCGGCGACCATGGCGTCACCGCTGCCGAGCGCGCTGACAATGTCCGCGTCTGGCAGGCTCACGCGGTAGCGCGCATCGCTCGTTACCGCCAGCGCCCCGCGCGCGCCGAGCGAGATGACGGCCAGCTGCGCTCCGGCTTCCAGCAGCTTTGCTGCCGCCGCTTCAGCGGCATCCGGGCGCGCTGCGTCGATTCCCGCGAAGTGGGCGGCCTCGTCCTCGTTAGGCTTCACGAGGTCGGGCTTTCCGCGCAGCCCCAAGCGCAGCGCCTCACCGCTCGCGTCGAGCGCCACCCGCGCGCCGCGCGCCTTCGCCAGCGTGCACAGCTCGGCGTACAGATCGGGCGGGCAGCCGGGTGGCAGGCTGCCGGAGAATACGACCCAAGCCGAATCCTCGGCAAGGGTCTCGATTTTGCGCCGCAGTGCGGCTAATTCAAGCGGCCCAACGGTCGGTCCGCTCTCAATCAGCTCGGTCTGCGTGCGTGCGGACGGGTCGAGCACGGTAATGGCGAGACGGGTCTCCCCATGTGCCGTTTCAATGAAATCGGCGCTTACGCCTTCTGCGCTCAACCCGTCAATGAGCAGCCGTCCGGTGTGTCCGGCAGCAAACCCGGTCGCTCGTACAGGCTCGCCGAGCGTGCGAATGACGCGAGCGGCATTCACGCCCTTGCCGCCCGGTACCGTCAGGGCGCCTTTAATGCGGTGGACGGCATTCAAACCGAAGCCTGCAACCGTGTAGATTTTATCCACAGCCGCGTTAAGCGTTACGGTGGTAATCACAAGGCATCACTCCTTTAAGATCAGCAATTTGCAACATTTGATGCTATTCGCTCATGCTAAGATATCAGCTTTAATCCCAATGCTGCGGCAAGAATCATGGCGATGAATAAAACACGCAGTACGCTTTTTTGTTCACCGTACAAGAACATGCCTGTAATCGTGCTGCCAACCGTTCCGATGCCTGTCCATACCGCATAGGAAGTTCCCATAGGCAAACTTTTCATGGCATAGCTGAGTAGAGAGAAGCTAAGAACAAAGGATAAGACCATAAGCACTAAGGACTTCCAGCCTTTGCCCACTGTAACTCCCTTCATACCGATGACTCCTAACACTTCCGAGCATCCCGCGATAACCAATGCAATCCAAGCCATTATGCACCACTCCCTTCCTGAACATCACGGTCGGTAACTAACTTCAAGCCGACCACACCTGCCAGTAAAAGGGCAATTAACAGCGTTTTGGACCATTGAAACGGTTCCCCAAATAGCAGCATTTCGCCTACGACTGTTCCCCCTGTCCCCAGTCCGGTAAATACAGCATACACCGTGCCTACAGGAAGTCGTTTCGCAGCCTTCATGATTAAATAAAAGCTAGCCACCACAGCCAGCACAGTTACAGCCCAGGCGAGTGCAGAATCCGCATGCTTCAAACCCGATACCCATACGACCTCAATCAGGCCGCCAACAAAAACGTAAATCCAACTGCGATTCATGATGAATGTTCTCCTCAAAAATAAATTTTATAAGTTCGACGGCTTCACGCTTCATGAGGTGAGGTTGTTAACGTAATCCCACGCCAAAAAATAGGCCATGCAGCGTTCAGTCTTCGGTGGTAGTTGATGCTTCCACTGTACAGGAGCTCCACCATGACTCCGTCCACCAGGGTCATAAAGGCTAAAGCCACATCCACTGGCTCCATATGCCCAAAGGGTTCCCGATCCCGTGTATTCCGGAGGCGGCGAGTTAATTTTCGCTCCATTTTATCCAGAAAAGGATTAACAATATCCAGCACCTCGTGATACAACGATACAGGCGGAAAGAAGGAAAAGCGAAGCATAAACTTGGCTGAGTCGTTGCTCTCATATTCCTGTCCCATCCAAAACAAGAAGTCATGCAGGGTATGCTTAAGCGGCTGATCTTTACGTTCCGTAAAGTATTCGAAAATACGTAAATTCTGCTCTTGAAAAGCATACCTCGCCACCTGTAGAAACAGATCCTCCTTGCCTTGGAAATGCGCGTATATAGACGGTTTTCGGATACCGACCTCAGTGGCAATACTGCTCAAGGAGGCTCCCTCATACCCATTGGTGGCAAATTGAAAAAGAGCAGCCTTTCGAATCTCTTCCATCCCCATTATTTTCACCTACCTAACGTTCGTTAGTTTATTCTTGCACGAAAAAAAATAAGTGTCAACCCAGCATCATTGCGTTTTGTATAAAGCTTTTCTTTGGATTTTTTTTATCAACAATTTAATAAAAAAGTGGGAAGAAATAAGGGGCTCATGTACAATATAATGAAGAATACCTGTCAAATGCAGTCCACTGGAAGTGAGGTTAGTTATGAGGCGAAGCTTACTGGCCGTATTGATCGCGGCTATGGTGTTTATTATTTATTATTTTGGCTTGTTTAATTACATCGGCAAAAATGAAGGAACTGTCATCAGTATTTTTTCCACCCTGACAGTGATCTCCATCAGTCTGATTATTTTTTCGGAGAATCGTAATCCCTCCACCACGATGTCCTGGATTTTGCTGCTGGCATTGCTGCCAGTCGTTGGACTTCCTCTTTATTTTTTGTTTGGGCAAAATGTATTCAAGCGTCGCAAGTATGATAAAAAGGCATTGCGTGACCAACAGGCGTACGACCGCATTGAAAAGGATGCTTTGCGAGTCAAACGGGATCTAACCTGCTTTACAGATGAGCAGCAGCAGTTGATGCGTTTGGCACGCAGACTGGCCCGCTCCCCGATTTATTTTGCGACAGAAACTCAAATTCTGAACAATGGAGATGAAACCTTCTCCACTTTGCTGGAAGAACTGCGCAAGGCGCAGCATCATATCCATATGGAATATTACATTTTCCGGTCGGATGATATCGGTACCAGCATTCAGAAAATTTTGATCGAAAAGGCCAAAGCGGGTATTAAGGTTCGGTTTATGTACGATGCGGTGGGCAGTATTCAGTTATCGAAGTCATTTTTGAAGGAAATGAGAGATGCAGGAGTAGAGGTTGTTGCGTACGGCGGCGCTCGGATCTTGTTCTTCTCCAGCCGGGTAAACTATCGTAATCACCGTAAAATTGTAGTCATCGACGGTAATATCGGATTAATCGGCGGCCTAAATGTGGGAGACGAGTACCTCAGTCGCAACAAAGCCTACGGCTTTTGGCGTGATACGCATATGATTGTGAAGGGCGAAGCTGTGCGGACGTTGCAGCTTATATTTTTACAGGATTGGCTTCACATGACGGGTGAGTCGGTGCTCGATAGCGAATATCTGTCTCCTGATATTGAACCAATTACGGACGGAGGCGTGCAGATTATTGCCAGTGGCCCGGATAATGAGCGGAGAGTGCTCAAAAATCTGTTTTTCTCCATGATTACGTCCGCCCGAAAATCAGTCTGGATTGCCACTCCTTATTTTATCCCGGATGAAGATATCCTGACTGCTTTACGGATGGCTGCTCTGTCCGGGTTGGACGTGCGTATTCTGTTTCCCGCAAAACCGGATAAATGGCTACCGTTTCTCGCGTCTCATTCGTACTTCCAGTCGTTGCTGGAGGTTGGAGTTAAGGTATATGAATATGAAAAAGGGTTCCTCCACTCCAAGCTCCTCATCATTGACGGGGAAGTTGCAACCATCGGGACAGCCAATATGGATATGCGTAGCTTTCATTTGAATTTTGAAGTTAACGCTCTGTTAATTCAAACGCACAGTGTGCAGCAGATGGTAACAGACTACGAACGAGATTTGCACTCTGCCAGTCTGATCGTACGCGAAGAATTCATGAAAAAACGTCTGTTCAAACGTTTGATGGAATCGCTCGCGCGGCTGCTTTCACCGCTGCTGTAACATAAACGAATTCGCTACAGCAGTATTCCGTAGTTAAAATGTAGTAAAGCCTAGAATATCCTGTAGACGATATATAATATCTTTCCAAAATGTTGAATGATCCTCGTAAGCTGCTAGATCCAAACTGTATTCAGCCCCCTGATTATTCCATAGCTTATCAAAATAGGCCGCAACCTGTCGGGTCAGCTTGCTGTCCGCCGGAGCGGCCACCCACAATTCATTCTCCAGATTCAAATCATCCAGATTACGAGGGGTCAGATTAGTAGAGCCACCCCAAATGATATGCTCTCCTTGCGCCTTGGCGATATAAATCAGTTTGGTATGGAACTGCTCATGAGTGGTATGATACCAGCGAATTTGAATGTTTCCGCCCGATTTATCGGACAACTCTTGGGCAACCGGACGATTGGGAATGCCGATTTTTTCCTGACCAAACGCGTTTTCATTGGGGTCCAGCAGCAGTTGGATATTTACACCGCGCGCAGAGGCAGCCAGCAGGCTATTCAATACTTTGCGGTCAGCCAAATAAAACATGCCCATATGAACGCTGTCACCTTTCTTCGTCTGCCCGATGCCATCCAGAACCGAGGTGTACACCTTGCCCTCAGTTAGATATTTGATCCGATAGCTGTCCTTACTCGATGGAGCTTTGGGTTCGGCCTGTGGTGTATAGGCAGGAAGCTGCCCACCGCCCGAGAAGTCCAACACCGCTTGCTCCGTTTGTAAAATGTCTCCGATGATAGGCCCCTTCACCTCCAGCGCTACATTGGAGTGATAAGCGCTCGCGTCATGCACGTTGCCTGTAGAAATGAGAGCTGTCTGTTCGTTGGCAACCAATTTTCGGTGATTGGCCTTGACGTTCAACAGCTTAAGATAGGAGCGGGCCGTAACATCAGGTCCGTCACTGGCCATCAGGTTGGGAATCCAGCCTGTGCCCTGCTGCCCGAACCATTGGAAAAAGGTACGCCACACCGCCGAATAGATGGGTGTGGAGTCCCGCAACGGGTCTACATCGGTCTGCACGACTTGAATCCCTGCTCGCTTCATATTCTCCAACAAAGGATTGGGGGCAGAATTGTAGTTGGTATTGACTTCATCTGTAATGAAAAAGATAGGCATATCAGGATGAGCTTTCTTTTTGGTAATAAGATGATCGGTCATTTGTGCGCTGACTTGGGGGAAGCGTTGACCTTTATGCTTGTAGTCATTGAACAGAAACAGGTCGATGACAATAAATTGTTGGGCTTCGTCAATGATCCCGAGCATACGATTCAAAATTTGTCCTTCATGCTGTGCAGTGCTTCCATCCCCGGTGGGATAGGTCAAATCCGTCCAGAAGTTTACCTCATGGGTTGAATATTCCTGACTTTCATAGGAGACGAACGGAGGCAATGGTTTATGGGTCTGATACAGCATGACGGTAATCAGCCAGAGAATAAGTACCAGAATAGCGATTTTAAAAGCCCGACCCTTTTTCTTGGTTCTTCTTCGATATTCCGGCACAGAATGCAGTGGATCACGTGTAGTCATATGACGATCAACTCCTCAATTGGATGCTGCATTCCATTTTATCGTTCCGGAACATGCAGTTTTATGATGCGATACTGTCAAGTTATTAACGCAAGTGTGCAGGATTGACGCGGATGCTGAATGGAATGAAATGGAGGATGTTTTACTATTCATTGAGGACATATGTCCTTTATAGACAGTCTGCCCTATACTTTAATATATAGAAAAGTCATTTACATGGGGAGAATAACGATTTATGAGAGGAATCTTGTTTGCTTTTCTGGGAGGAGCGTGTATTACGCTACAGGGGGTAGCGAATACTCGGATTAGTCAGGATATCGGTACATGGCCGGCGGCCACTGTTACTCAGCTAATAGGCTTTATTTTGGCAGCATTAGTCTGGATGTTTACAAGGGATGGCAATGTAGCCGAAATGAAACAGGTAAAGCCAATGTATCTTTGGGGCGGTGCCTTTGCAGCAATTATTATATTTAGTGAAGTCACGGCAATCCAACATATTGGGGTTACGTTCACGATCTCGGCGTTGTTGATTGCGCAGTTGTGTTTAACCTTCCTGGTAGATATTAAGGGATGGTTCGGTATAGTGAAGCAAAAGATGAAGCTGCCACAATTTATAGGTATTGGTATGATGATCGCGGGTGTAATTATTCTGAAGCTCTAAAATAGAATTTTAATTTGTAAAGAAAGCTTAGTATGTAGAAATTGAAGGTGAGCTTAGGAATGAGAGCAATTCAGGATCAAGAGCAGCTAAAATATTTTTTGCAGCTGCATGAGTTGGAATCCATACTCTACGAGCCACTACATCCTTATTTGTCGTTGCATCGTTTGGAGCAAGGGGAAAGGCTCTGTTCACAGGGGGACTCCATCGAACATCTATATATACTGGTGCAGGGCAAGGTCAAGATTTATACCAGTTCTACAGAAGGGAAGACCCTGATCCTTTGCTTCAAAACACCGATCGAGGTCATTGGAGATGTTGAATATATTCGGAGTAGTCACGTTATCAACACAGTAGAGGCAGTGTCTCCGATCTATGTGATCGGTATTCACCACCAATGGATGAATAAATACGGCAGAGACTATGCTCCTTTGCTGCAATTTCTATTGGACATTGTCACGCGAAAGTTTTGCCTGGACTCCGACTTTTCCAGTTTCAATCTCATGTATCCGGTGGAAGTCAGGCTGGCGAGCTACCTGCTATCGGTTTCTTTTGACGAATCGAATACGGCTTTTCATGAGGAATTACGTGCATCTAGTCTGGTAGATGTGGCGAATTTGATCGGAACCAGCTATAGACATCTCAACCGTGTCATTCGCAAAATGATTGAAGATGGATGGGTTGAACGGACAAAAGGCTACATTGTCATTCGGGACAGAAAAGGTTTGAGTGAACTGGCAGGACATAATATTTATGAATCATTGTAATAGGAGCATTTAGGATAAAGGCAGAAGAATATCAGGGATCATCAAGGGAGAGTTAAAATATGTTATTAGGAATTGTATTGGCGATTATCGCAGGTGCCTTGGTCAGTCTGCAAACGATATTCAATAATAAGGTGAATGAACGGACAGGATCGTGGGCCACAACAACATTGGTGCTGGGTACAGGGTTCTTGGCTTCCTTACTCGGGAGTCTTATTTTTGAAGGGAAAAATACATTTGCTTTACAGCATATGCAGCCGTGGTACTGGTTCAGTGGCATGATTGGTGTCGGTGTTGTGTTCTGTCTGGTGCAAGGAATGAAGCGACTTGGCCCGACCTATGCGATCTCCATTGTATTGACGGCACAATTAGGTACCGCCCTGCTGTGGGATTCGTTAGGATGGCTGGGATTAGAAAAGATTCCGTTTACCTTTAACAAGTTGATCGGAGTATTGGTCATTATCGGTGGTATTCTCGTATTCAAATTTGGACATGGGCGTACGAAGGAGCAAGCAGAAAGCATTTCATCTGTACCTGATTCGATGAAGGGATAGAGGAGATTGTAAATGGCCTTTATCTTGCTGGGATAGGGATCGTCCTTTCGAGTAGGCATTTTGCAGAAAAGCGGCAGCTCAATTAAGAGCGGCTTTTCTGTAGAGTTTCCGAAATAACTGGTTTATTGCGAATTTTGAACATGACCTATGGGTAAGAAAAAATGTTCACGATCGTGTATATATTTTTCCATCCATGATACAATGAAAGTATCTTAAAATAGCCACTTTAAGGGCTACGATATTTGATATAAGAGACGATACATAGATCGGTTACCGTGTTTGGGAACGGTCTTATTTGTGCTTCTTGAACTTGATACATTAAACAGAGTGACTTTGGATGAGGTGGAACATAGATGAGTAGTACAGAAAATGAAAAAGGAGCACCTGACGGTTTAAATAAATCCGGCTCTTTGTTGCCTGCCGCGAGGACAGGCGAACGGAAGATTGAGCACGTCCGCCTTTGTTTGCAAGAAGATGTGGCCGGACAAGGCATCACCAGCGGGCTGGAGCGATATGCCTTTAAGCACTGCGCTCTGCCAGAGGTACATTTTGACGAGGTTCGTCTGGATACTACTTTTTTAGGACAGGTTGTACGAACACCACTGCTTATTAGCTCCATGACAGGCGGCAGCGCCGAGACAGGAGCGATTAATGAGCGGTTAGCAGAGACAGCGGAGAGACGCGGCTGGGCATTGGGCGTCGGTTCGGTACGGGCTGCGGTGGAAAGGAAAGAATTAGCTTCAACCTTTGCGGTTCGCCGTCTGGCACCCAGTATCCCGATCCTTGCCAATCTGGGTGCGGTGCAACTGAACTACGGATTTGGCGTGGACGATTGTCGCCGTGCAGTGGAGATTGCTGGAGCAGATATGTTGGTGCTGCATTTGAACGGATTGCAGGAGATTTTTCAACCCGAAGGGAATTTGGATTTTAGCGGCCTGCTTCAGCGCATCGAGGAGTTGTGTCGTCAGCTTTCAGTGCCTGTAGGAGTGAAGGAAGTAGGCTGGGGCATAGATGGCGAGACTGCATCGAGACTGTATGATGCGGGTGCTGCCTTTATTGATGTCGCTGGCGCAGGTGGGACAAGCTGGAGCCAAGTGGAGAAATTTCGTAATCCTGATCCTGTGCGTCGTGCCGCGGCGGAGGCGTTTGCGGATTGGGGCAATTCGACCTCTGATTGTATCGTGGAAGTTAGAGCTGCTCAGCCACATGGTGCTCTGATCGGTAGCGGTGGACTGAGAGACGGTGTCGATGCAGCTAAGGCACTCGCTCTGGGGGCTGACATGGCAGGCTTCGGGCGTTCTTTGCTCGGTTCGGCGGTTGCCTCCAGCGAAGCACTGGAAGCACGCCTAGAGCAGGTGGAGCTGGAACTCCGAACGGTCATGTTTGGGATTGGGGTAGATGGAATAGAAGGGCTTAAAGATACGACTCGACTAAGAAAGAAGGTAAACGGATGAGCGGACTTATTACATTGGTTCCGATGAATGCGGAGCAATATGATCGATTTGAACAACGCTCGCTTGCCGACTATGCGGATGAGAAAATCCAAGCAGGTACATGGACGGTAGAAGAAGCACCAGAACGTGCGGCAGAAAGTTTTGCTCGATACCTGCCACAGAGACTAGACACACCTCATGCTCACCTGTATATGTTGATGTTTTCCGATGCCGGGGGGCAGAGTCAGGAGGAAGCTGGCTATATCTGGTTCAATATTACGGATGGCGCGCAAGGAAAAGAAGCTTTTCTACTGGATATTCTTGTCTACGATTCATATCAGGGAAGGGGCCTTGGCACGATGGCGATGGGGGCTCTGGAACAAGAGGCTCGCCGACTGGGAGCTGTTCGCATCGGTTTGCATGTATTTGGGCATAATGAGCGAGCTTTGCATGTATATCGCAAATCGGGCTATCGGGTTACGGATATTCAGATGAGCAAAGAAATCTAAATAGGGATGTAGCAAAATCCTGAATTTCATAACCGTAAGCTTGCCGCGTGTATAGGTTCTCATATATAATGTGGGTTGGTAAACTAACGGATGGCATAACGCATATTTTATATAAACGGGAGTTGTTCTGATTATGGCTTTAAAAGCGGGGATTGTGGGTCTGCCGAACGTGGGCAAATCAACACTGTTTAACGCAATAACGCAGGCGGGTGCGGAATCCGCAAACTATCCATTTTGTACGATTGACCCGAATGTGGGTGTCGTTGAAGTACCGGACGAGCGGCTGGATAAGCTGACTGAACTGGTTGTACCGAATAAAACGGTGCCAACGGCATTTGAATTTGTTGATATTGCAGGACTTGTGCGCGGTGCGAGCAAGGGCGAGGGTCTAGGTAACAAGTTTCTGGCTCATATTCGTGAAGTGGATGCGATTGTACATGTGGTACGTTGCTTTGAAGATGAGAACATTACCCATGTGGACGGCAAAATTGACCCGATCAGCGACATTCAGACCATTAATCTGGAACTGATTCTGGCGGATATCGAAAGCGTAGACAAGCGTATTGAACGTTCCCGCAAAAACATGAAGGGTGGCAACAAGCAGTACACCCAAGAGGTTGAAGTGCTGGAGCGGATCAAGGAATCGCTGTATGCTGATAAACCGGCGCGTAGCTTAGAATTGTCGGATGAAGAACGGTTGATTGTACGCGATCTTCATTTGCTTACGATGAAGCCTGTATTGTACGCAGCTAATGTCAGCGAAGATGGCGTAACGGAAGCTGACAGCAATCCATATGTGCAAAAGGTACGCGATTTTGCCATAGATGAAAATGCAGAAGTGGTGCCGATCAGCGCCAAGGTAGAATCTGAAATTGCTGAGCTGGAAGGCGAAGACAAGGCGATGTTCCTTGAGGAGCTGGGATTAGCTGAATCCGGATTGAACCGTCTGATTAAAGCAGCTTATCGCTTGCTGGGCCTGTATACGTATTTCACAGCAGGTGTGCAGGAAGTACGTGCATGGACTATTCACAAAGGAACGAAAGCACCGGGTGCTGCGGGCGTAATTCATACGGATTTTGAACGCGGATTTATTCGTGCCGAGGTTGTATCCTACAACGATTTGGTCGCTGCTGGTTCGATGAACGGGGCTAAGGAACGTGGTCAGCTTCGTCTGGAAGGTAAGGAATATGTGGTGCAGGACGGAGACGTTATGCATTTCCGTTTTAATGTTTAATAAATAATTTCCAGAGCACAATGCTCGATTCGGATATATAAAAGACGATAACTCAATGTATGTGTGTTCTGAAATGTGCTAGATTACGTGGTCGCTGCCTATATTAGGGCGGCGACTTTTTTATTGTATTGCATGTTGTGTGGATTTTTGCAAAATCCTAAATTAGTCAGTATTTCTTGTAGCTAATTCATGAATTAGTTGGTATAATAAAGAGCTGTAGCCAGTGAAATTGAAGCTGGTTTCATATTAATTTAACTGAAGAGGTGAATCGCTTGTTGGACCGATTGCAATCATTGGCGGACCGCTACGATAAACTGAGCGAACTGCTCTGCGATCCGGATGTAGCGAACGATAGCAAAAAACTTAGAGATTATTCCAAAGAACAGTCTGATTTACAGCCTGCTTATGAAGCATATACCGAATATAAAAATGTCGTTGAAGAGCTGGAAGCTGCAAAAACCATGCAGGGTGAAAAGCTGGACGACGAGATGCGTGAAATGGTCAAAATGGAGATTGATGAACTAAGTGTTCGCAAGCGGGAGCTGGATGAAAAAATCCGTATTTTGCTGCTGCCGAAGGACCCGAATGATGATAAGAACGTTATTATTGAGATTCGTGGTGCAGCGGGTGGTGACGAAGCGGCACTGTTCGCAGCTGACTTGTATCGGATGTATACTCGTTATGCCGATACCCAAGGCTGGCGTGTAGAGCTGATGGACGCGAACATGAATGATCTCGGGGGCTTTAAAGAGGTTATTTTCATGATTAACGGCCGTGGTGCATACAGCAAAATGAAATTCGAAAGCGGCGCACACCGCGTACAGCGGATTCCTACGACGGAATCAGGTGGACGTATTCATACGTCGACATCTACAGTATCCGTTATGCCTGAGGCAGAAGAAGTGGATATTGAAATTTCCGACAAGGATATTCGCGTGGATACGTTCTGTTCCAGCGGTGCAGGCGGGCAGTCCGTTAATACGACCAAGTCGGCGGTGCGTGTGACACATATGCCAACAGGTATTATGGCAACCTGTCAGGACGGCAAATCCCAGAACTCCAATAAGGAGAAGGCGCTGCAAGTTTTGCGTGCCCGTATTTCGGATATGTTGCGTCAGGAAGAGGAAGCCAAATATGCAGGCGAGCGTAAGAGCAAAGTAGGTACTGGAGACCGCAGTGAGCGTATCCGGACCTACAACTTCCCGCAAAGCCGTGTAACGGATCATCGTATTGGCCTAACTATGCATAAGCTGGACCAGGTGATGAACGGGGAGATCGAAGAAATCGTATCAGCGCTCACGATTGCAGAGCAGGCTGATTTGATGGAACAAGAGGTTTAAGTTTTGGGGAACGAACGCGATTGTGTGTATCGGATGTCGCCGGAACGGAACATGAGTGTCAGAGAAGCCTTAGTTGAGGCTTCTTCTTTTTTAGGAAGCTGTGGCGTTCTGGAGCCGCAGCACAATGCCCGTTTGCTGCTGGAGCATGTGCTCGGGTTGGAAGGCACGGCGTTTTACGCTGCTCTGGGTGATTCGTTCCCTTCCTCCGTCAGGGAGGAGTGGGAACAGATTATAGCCCGCAAAGCTGCGGGTGAACCAGCGCAGTATATTATCGGACGGCAGGAATTTTATGGCCGCCCGTTCGCGGTTTCGCCGTCGGTGCTGATTCCGCGCCCCGAGACAGAACTGCTCGTCGAGGCGATACTCCAGCACGGCGATCGGCTGTGGCCAAGCGGCGCTCCGCAGGCGCTCGACATCGGCGCGGGCAGCGGTGCGATTGCCGTGACGCTGGCGGCTGAGCGACCGAGCTGGCGCGTGGCGGCAGGGGATATTTCGGCTGCTGCGTTAAAAGTAGCGGCTCATAATGCTGCTGCGAACGGCACAGCCGTAGAATTCCGCGAGGGCGATCTGCTGGCACCGTTCGCGGGAACGGCAGTGGACATTCTCGTGTCCAACCCGCCGTACATCCCGGCTGCTGACATCGCTGGCTTACAGCCAGAGGTACGCGACCATGAGCCGCGGATGGCGTTGGATGGTGGTCCTGACGGGCTCGGCCCGTATCGGGCAATGCTGGAGCAGCTCGGACTCCTTCAGGCTCCGCCCCGGCTAATCGGGTTTGAGCTGGGGATGGGACAGGCCAGAGACGTGGCTGGCCTGTTGGAACAGGCAGGTCATTGGAAGAATATTATTATCGTTCCTGACCTTGCAGGGATCGAACGACATGTCCTAGGCGTCTCGGAGTAGTGCTGCATTTTCTTTTTGCGAGTCTTTCCTTTAGAATAAGAGGAGTATGACCGAGAAACGGCTCAGGGGGAAATCATGCTTCAGAAATTGAAAAAAATTGACGGTCCGGTTATCTTTATTCTGGTTTTGCTCATGGCGATTAGTATCATAACGGTATACAGCGCAGGTAGGGGCCCTACGAACTTGGCAGAGCACGGCAATGACTACCAGAAGATGATCGGGTATTATATATTGGGTTTTGTGGCGATCTTGGGTTTAGCGATGGTCGATTTTCGGATATTCATTAAAAAAGCCTTGTACGTATATGGAGGCGGAATATTCTTGTTGGGTCTCGGATTTTTTGGCGGGACGGTTAACAACTCTCAGGGCTTTTTGAAAATTGGGGGCTTGAATCTTCAGCCTGCTGAGGTATTCAAGCTGGTCCTTATCATTTTTCTAACCTATATGCTGATCAAAAAGCGCAAGAGCAAGCTGTATTTTATTCAGGATGTTCTTCCAGTCGCTCTGGTGAGCTTTGTCCCGTTTGCCATGGTTATGGCACAAAATGACTTGGGTAATGCGCTCGGTTACATTGTCATCGTCATCGGTATGCTATGGATTGGTAATGTGAAGGCATCCCATGCGTTGATCGGATTTATAGTATTTGCAGTCGCTGTTGGCGGCGGGATTAAAGCTTATATTTCGTTTCACGATGAGATTGACTCCTTTATGAAGGGGATTGGCCGTAGTCACTGGGTTGAGCGTTTGGACCCTTGGTTGGTACCGGAAGAGGCAACCGCGAAGGCGTCTTATCATACCAAAAATGCCAAGCTGGCGATAGCCTCTGGCGGGATGATGGGCAAGGGCTTTTTGCAAGGAACCTCGGTACAGTCCGGGCGTGTTCCTTATACGTACGCGGATTCTATTTTTGTGGTCGTAGCGGAGGAATTTGGGTTTGTAGGCTCTTCAGTGCTGCTATTGCTATATTTTATCTTGATTCACCGAATGATCTTGATTTCGCTGGAATGCCGGGATCGCGCCGGACCGTATATTATTGTCGGGATTGTGTCTATGTTGCTGTATCAGATTTTTGAGAATATTGGTGCGTTTCTGGGCATTATGCCGCTTACGGGGATTACGCTCCCGTTCATAAGTTATGGTGGTACCTCGTTGCTTATTAACATGGCTAGTATCGGCTTGGTTATGAGTATTAAGGTGCACGGTCAAGAGCTGGAGGATGATCTGCCACAGCCTTCCAGACTAAGCTTGACGAAGGCAAAAAAAGCCTAGTATAGGTGGAATGTGGCTAGATAATGATTGGTATTTGTGTGAGTTGAAACGGTGCAACGAGAGAGTCCAGATTGTGAAATCTGGGCTTTTTCATATTCCTCGGTGAGGGTCAGAAGCTTGGTGTAGCATGGTTTAAGGGTATATTGAAGAAAATCTGTAAAGTGGTCCTGAATCTTTTACAAGAATTATAGGTTTAGACTCTCCCAAACCGGACAGACTGATAGACATGATAGAGTTTGGGTTTGGGGGGACGAAAATGAGAAGTTGGGTAAAGCAAGCCGCAATGATACTATTTTGTATTTCGTTATTAATGATGTCTTGGGAAGGTCAAAAGACGGATGCTGCTATGACCACTGGAACAAGAGGAACCTTAGCATCAGGAGTGGCAACAGCAGGGCTGGAAGTGATTCCACATGACTCCATTCGACTGCGTATTTTGGCCAATTCGGATCGCCCGGAGGATCAGTTGGTTAAACGCGAAATACGGGACGCTATTGTGCAGCAGATGAATGCCTGGGTGGGTGAGCTGGAAAACCCGCAAAGCTTAGACCAAGCGAGATCATTGATTGGTACTCATTTACCTGAAATTGACCGTTTGGTAGGTACGGAACTGGCTCGTCGCGGCATTGCGTATGATCATCAGGTGGAACTGGCGAGCGTACCTTTCCCAACGAAAATGTACGGTGGTCTTGTCTACCCGGCAGGGAATTATGAAGCACTTCGGGTTACGCTGGGGCAAGGAAAAGGTCAAAATTGGTGGTGCGTGCTGTTTCCTCCGCTATGTTTTATTGATGCAGGCAGTGGGGAAGCAACGGCACAAACTGTATCAGCAAAAACGAATCACGGAGATAGTCGGACGAATGCTACTGACAAGGAGCCGGAAGTACGTTTTTTTCTGTGGGATGCACTTGCGGGACTGTGTAACTGGGTGAGTGGTTTGTTTGCCTAAACGTTGAGGAGTGTAAGTTTCCCCATATGCTATAATGGAACTTACGATAGATATACACATGGCAGAGCCAAATGAACTGATCTTTCAAAGTAGCTTTATGGGGATCAAACGAAATAACTGGCTTGTATGACAATAAGATATGGGATGATCTGAATGAGCGATAAATCGAATCAAATGCAAGACTTGCGTGGAGAATTTGTGCAAAAGGAAAAACCTGAGCAAAAGCTAGGTGAACAGGGAATTCGCGAGCTGAAGCAGGCATTGAAGTCTTCCCATACACAATGGTGGGATGTAAGATGTTTGGTTCCTGTGAGCAACACTGACGGGGATGTTTCTGATGAAATTTGGGATGAACAGACTCGGATCGCGGCGGAAAAGGGCATACGCGAGGCCGCCTTACTCCTCCAAGCTGGAGAGACGGTAGCCTTTCCTACGGAGACCGTGTACGGCCTGGGGGCCGATGCTCGTAGTACAAAAGCGGTGGAGGCGGTATTCACTGCCAAAGGGCGCCCCTCCGATAACCCGCTCATTGTACATATTTCTGATGCTGATCAATTAGAGGGTATGGTAGCAGAAATAAATGATACAGCCCGAGCGCTGATGAATATGTTCTGGCCGGGACCGTTGACTCTCGTATTGCCAGTGGTGCCGCAGGCACTGTCATCGCGTGTGACAGCCGGACTGGACACGGTTGGTGTACGCATGCCGGATCATCCGATAGCGCTTCGTTTGATCGCTGAAGCGGGTTGTCCGCTGGCTGCGCCAAGCGCCAACCGGTCGGGAAGGCCCAGCCCCACCCTTGCACAGCATGTGCGGGAGGATCTGGAGGGCCGCATCGGCGGCATTTTAGACGGAGGTCCCACGGGGGTGGGGCTGGAGTCCACGGTGGTGCAGGCGGGTGACGACGGAACCGTCACCATTCTGCGTCCCGGCGGCGTGACGGCCGAGCAGCTCGCTGCGGTTGCTCGCGCTGTCGTGCTGGACCCGGCGTTGGCCGCTACGCCTGGGGAAGACGCGGACAGCCCGGCGCCGCGCTCACCGGGCATGAAGTACACGCACTACGCGCCGCGAGGCCGCTTGAGCGTGGTACAAGGCCCGTCGTCCGTTGAGGTGACGGGCTGGATTCGCGCCGCGCTGGTGGAGGCTTCCGCGCGCGGGGAGCGCACGGCAGTGCTCGCGTTCGACGAGCATGCCGCCGGCTACGCCGGAGAGCGCGTCTACACGCTAGGCAAGCTGGACGCGCTCCATGAGGCAGCGCAGCGCCTGTATGGCGTGCTGCGCTGTTGCGACGAGGACGGCGTCACCTACATTTTGTCGGAATCCTGTCCGCCGAAAGGATTGGGAGACGCCGTCATGAACCGCCTGCTTAAAGCGGCAGGTCACCGAATCGTCCGCTTGTAGCTTCTGTCGAATCAGAGCCTCTTATATTAAATTTTCCTCCTTCCTCGTCTCGGTATGGGGTACTTTCAGTGTATGCTTGTACTGATTTCCCCCTTGTCCGCATAACGTGTACAAGAACAGACGGATAATGGAGGGATGGAGTATGCTGGCAGCCTCTGCCCATGCCGGGCAGGTTGTAACGATTCTGATCATGGCGGTAGCGCTAGGAATGGATGCGTTATCGCTGGGCGTAGGGATCGGCATGAAGGGGATACGCCTGCGAGACGTGCTGCGCATCAGTACTGTTATTGGCTTTTTTCACATTCTGATGCCATTGCTGGGAATGTTCACAGGCCATTATATGAGTTCTTTATTAGGTCATGTGACGGCCTACTTCGCAGGGGGTCTACTCATCCTTTTGGGCGGGCATATGGTGTATAATTCCTTTAAAGGGGACGGCGTACAGGTGTTGGATCATCGTTCGCCTTTAGGCCTTTTGCTGTTTGCACTTGGGGTGAGCGTTGACTCATTTTCTGTAGGAGTGTCACTGGGTATGTTCCAGAGTGATCTGGTGCTGTCCGTTCTGGCGTTTGGTTTTTGCGGGGGAGCAATGGCAATGTTGGGCTTGTTGCTGGGTCGCAAGGTCAGCCGCAATCTAGGAGATTATGGAGAAGCAGTGGGCGGTGCCATTTTGCTGGCATTCGGCTTTATGTTTATGTTTTGATTTTAGCGTAGACAGTGTAAAATAAATGCAGGATTATAGTAAGGGATTAGAATTATAGTAATCCTCTGTTTATATATTTTTTTAACATACGGGGGGTGAAAACGTTGAAGAATATCTTATTCGTATGCACAGGGAATACCTGTCGCAGTCCAATGGCTGAAGGGATGCTGCGTAAGTTGGCTGCTGAGCATGGGCTAGAACTGGAAGTGCGTTCTGCGGGAGTAGCCGCGATGGAAGGCACGCCGTTATCCCGACATGCAGAGGCGGTTCTACGTGATCATGATATATCCGATCAGATCACTTCCACCCCTTTGAGCGACGAGCTTGCCGGGTGGGCGCATCTGATCTTAACCTTGACGCAAGGACATAAACAGCACGTAATTCAGCGCTTTCCCCAAACGGCGGGCAAAGTATTTACGCTTAAGGAATATGTGGAGAACCGGGATGCGGTGTTGAATGATGTACAGGAGTTGGATGGTTTATATGCTTCACAGCAGTTGATGGCTTCACTCGGACAAGAGCTATCGGCGCAGGAGCGTGAACGAATGATTGAATTACACCAACGGATTCCGGGCTTTGATATTTCTGATCCGTTTGGCGGTTCGCGGGAAGATTACGATGTCACAGCTGCGGAAATCCGTACGGCGCTGCATAAGCTGCTGGACAAGCTAAAGGCTTCTTCCGAATAAAATTGGTATTACTCATCTGTTTGTACGGAATCTGTTGATTTTCGGCGGTTAATCCGTTAAGATAAGGTGGAAAAATGAGAATCCGATGTGACTGGCGACAAAAGTGGGATTAACCACGATGGAGCATCGGATATACGGCCGGTCGCCTGGGCAAAAGAGCAATTCCACATAGGTGTGGACTGCTCTTTTTTTCATATACAAGTTATGCCAGATTTTTAGCTGAGAGTTGATTCCATTAAAGGTTCTTCCATTTTTTCTGCTCGAAATCTGAAACATCGGCTATAATATAGTCAGATTGTGATCAGGAGAGAGTGTGTTGAACTTGGGGCATGAGACCGTGCCTAGTCTCTGAGAGGCTGTTCAACCAAAGGAGGTTCCAATGGTGGAACAATTAGATCATGAGATTCCGCTGGAAGCACAGACCACTTCTGTCGTGCGGGAAATCGCAGAAGCAGCCAGTCTCAAGGCTGGTCGCCTGCTGGTTATTGGCGTTAGCACAAGTGAAGTGGCTGGAAGTCGGATTGGTACGGCGGGAGCGCTCGATGTGGCTCAGCAACTGTTGTCTGGAGTAGAGTCCGTTCGCAGGGAGTATGGCTTTGATGTGGCGTTTCAATGCTGTGAGCATTTGAATCGAGCGCTGGTCGTTGAACGGGCTGTGCTGGAGCGATTGGGACTGATGGAGGTTGCAGCTGTTCCTGTTCGTACAGCAGGAGGCTCTATGGCTACCGTCGCCTATCGTTCTATGATCGACGCGTGTTTGGCGGCGAACGTGCAGGCTCATGCCGGGATAGACATCGGCGAAACGCTGATTGGCATGCATCTGCGCCCCATTGCCGTTCCGTTTCGCCCAAGCCTTCGCTGGATTGGCGAAGCACGTGTGACAGCAGCGTTCACCCGTCCTCCACTTATTGGCGGACAACGGGCGGTGTACAGTCTGGAGCAAGAAGTCGGCGGAAACTGCGATTAGCATTTGGCATGGCGGCATGTTTGTACTAATCTTTTTTGCATTGATGATGAGGTACCCAACAGAGGAACAGGCGTTTGCTTGTATACCCAACAATTGACTATGGAGAGGGAGTAATCAATCATGATGGAACACCTGCGTAAAAGTGACCCGGCAGTGATGGAAGCAATGGGACTTGAACTGAAACGGCAACGCCACAATATCGAGCTAATCGCATCCGAGAACATTGTCAGTGAAGCAGTAATGGAAGCCATGGGCTCCGTGCTGACGAATAAATATGCTGAAGGTTATCCGAACAAGCGCTACTATGGTGGCTGTGAGCATGTAGATATCGTTGAAGACATCGCACGTGACCGCGCGAAAGAACTGTTCGGCGCCGAGCATGCTAACGTGCAGCCTCACTCTGGAGCACAAGCCAATATGGCGGTGTATCTGGCAGCTCTCAAACCTGGAGATACTGTACTGGGTATGAATCTGGCGCATGGTGGTCATTTAACACACGGAAGTCCGGTAAACGCCTCCGGCTTGTTGTATAACTTTGCTGCCTATGGTGTGCGCGAAGACAACTTCCGCATCGACTACGATGAAGTGCGCAAGGCAGCCTTTAAGCACCGCCCTCGTCTAATTGTAGCTGGCGCGAGTGCATATCCGCGTACTATTGATTTTGAAGCTTTTGCTTCCATTGCCAATGATGTAGGTGCTTTGTTCATGGTGGATATGGCACATATCGCAGGTCTTGTGGCAGCGGGAATTCACCCAAGTCCAGTTCCGCATGCCCAATTTGTAACAACAACGACACACAAAACGCTACGTGGTCCGCGTGGGGGTCTGATTCTGACTCGTAAAGCATGGGCGCAAGCGATTGATAAAGCTATTTTCCCTGGTACTCAAGGGGGGCCACTGATGCATGTGATCGCGTCCAAAGCGGTTGCTTTGGGTGAAGCGCTCCAGCCATCGTTCAAAACCTATGCGCAAAACGTAGTTCGCAACGCACAGGTGCTGGCTGAAACACTGCTGGCTGAGGGGATTAACATTGTATCTGGTGGTACGGATAACCATCTGATGCTGTTGGATACGCGCAATTTGAATATCACAGGTAAAGAAGCGGAGCATGTATTGGATTCCGTGGGCATCACAGTCAATAAAAACGCGATTCCTTTTGACCCGACCAGTCCATTCGTAACAAGCGGAATTCGTATTGGTACACCTGCTGCAACATCTCGTGGTATGGATGAAGAGGCTATGGTCAAAATCGGTAAAATCATTGCCGAAACCCTTAAAAACCCGAAAGATGATACTGTATTGTCCAAAGCAAGCCAAGCGGTTGGCGAGTTGACAGATAAGTTCCCAATTTATCCAGGAACTCAATACTAATTCATCGACATTCATAATCTTTATGTTATAGGCTGTTTTCCTTCCTTAAGCCGGAGGAGAACAGCCTTTTTTTGCTTCCGAACGACTCGAAACTTACATTTTTGGGTAATAAGCGATTACAGTAAGGGTTTATGGCGCGCGTTCCTTCATGATCTACGACAAAGGAGTGATTGCATTGAGTCAAAGAAAATCCGCGCAATTATTGCAGCAAATCGTATTTGTAGGACCGATGGCGTTGTTTTTCGTCTTGATTATGGTCATTCCGTTCCTGCTGGGGTTGTATTATTCCATGACGAACTGGGATGGAGTATCTGAAAATATTCGATGGCTCGGGCTAGGGAATTACGTTCATATTTTTAGGGATGATCCAGATTTCCGTAATGCGTTCTGGTTTACGGTCCGGTTTACCGTATGTGGTGTCATTCTGACGAACCTGATTGGTTTTTTCCTAGCCTATGCACTTACCAAACCGTTGCGTACCCGTAATGCACTGCGAACTGTATTTTTTATGCCCAATATGATTGGCGGCTTGCTGCTCGGCTTTATCTGGCAATTTATATTTGTACGGGGCTTTTCTGCAGTAGGGGAGGCAACAGGGCTTTCCTTTTTTAAACTGCCGTGGCTGGGTGATGGGCCAACTGCTTTTTGGGGAACTGTCATAGTGTTTGTGTGGCAATATGCAGGTTATCTCATGGTTATTTACATATCCTCGTTAAATAATGTCCCGCATGCCCTTATTGAATCGGCCCAAATCGACGGTGCGAGCCGAAGACAGATTTTGCGTCATATCGTAGTGCCACTTATTATGCCAGCGGTGACTGTCTGCTTGTTCCTGGCGATATCCTGGTCCTTTAAAGTATTTGAGTTGAATTTGGCTCTCACGAAGGGGGGACCTTTCAAGTCGACAGAGTCTGTAGCGTTGGACATATATAATGAAGCGTTTACAAATAATCGACTTGGATTAGGGACTGCCAAAGCTATGATTTTCTTTGTGGTCGTTGCGATCATTACCAGCATTCAGGTGCGTCTCACGAAGAAAAAGGAGGTCGAAATGTAATGGGAAAAACGTCAAACTATCGCTTGGGCACATGGGTTGCTGAAATATTGCTTATTGTGATCGGGTTAATCTTTCTGGTTCCGTTCTATTTTTTGCTCGTAAACTCCGTTAAATCCTTTGGCGACATTTTGGCCCATTCCGCTTCGTGGCCGACAACCTTCCGTTTTGAAAACTATGCTAATGCCTGGAATAAAATAAACTTTCCCACAGCACTGGGGAATTCACTGATTGTCACGATCGTCTGTAATGCGCTTTTGCTTCTAATCAGCTCGATGGCCGCTTACCAGATGGTTCGGCATGACACTCTTTTTAATCGGTTCCTATTCGGTTTGCTTGTGGCTGCGATGGTAGTTCCCTTTCAATCGATTATGTTGCCGCTTATGGAAGTGTCCAACGTATTGAGCTTGAACAACAGTATACCGGGACTGATCTTATGTTATCTGGGTTTTGGAGCGCCTTTATCCGTTTTTCTTTTTCATGGCTTTATTAAAACGGTACCTATTGAGATCGAGCAGGCAGCAAGGGTGGACGGTTCATCCCGGTACGGGGTGTTCTTTCGCATCGTTTGTCCACTGCTGCTGCCTATGTTCGTAACTGTACTTATTTTGAATACCTTATGGATCTGGAATGACTACCTATTGCCTTCGCTCATTTTGAATGATCCTGAGCTGCGCACCATTCCGATTGCAACCTATATGTTGTTTGGTCAGTACACCAAGCAATGGGACTTGGCGTTGCCAGCACTGGTGTTGGGGATCACGCCAGTTGTTGTGTTTTTTCTGGTGATGCAAAAATACATCGTTTCTGGCATTGCAGCCGGTGCGGTCAAAGGCTGAAGGGAGGGATAACCGATGAAAAAAACAGCGTTACTTGTCATCTCCTTGATGGTGCTGCTCGCATGTACACTTGCAGGTTGTGGAAATACGAAGGCTAAACAGAGTGAGACGAAAACAATACACATTTATCAATTCAAAGTAGAGATTTCGGAACCGCTAAATAAGCTGAAGGCAGAATATGAAAAAACGCACCCAGGCATCAAGCTGGATATCCAATCTGTCGGTGGTGGTACGGACTATGGTGCTTCGTTGAAGGCTAAATTCGCATCAGGCGATCAGCCGGACATTTTTACAAATGAGGGCTACCAGGACCGCGATACGTGGTTGGAGTACTTGGAGGATTTGTCGGATCAGCCATGGGTGAAGGTTCTGGACGATTTCGCTCGTAAGCCGATGACGGTTAACGGTAAGATTTATGGACAGCCTATGAACCTAGAAGGATTTGGTTTTGTTTATAACAAGGATTTGTTCAAAAAAGCGGGCATAACCAAACTGCCTCAGACGATAGATGAACTGGAGGAAGCAGCTAAGCGACTGAAAGTGGCAGGGATTATACCTTTTGCTAACGGGTATGCGGAATGGTGGGTTCTGGGGAACCATTTTATCAATATCCCGTTTGCCAGACAGCCGAACCCGGAAAGTTATGTTACGGATTTAAACAAAGGAACGGCTCGCATCCCCGGTAACCCCGTGTTCCATCAGTGGGTGAAGTTGCTTGACCTAACTATAAAATATGGGAACCGCAATCCGCTCACGACGGATTACAATACACAAGTGACACTATTTTCGACAGGTAAGGCTGCTATGATGCACCAGGGGAACTGGACGCAACCGCAAATGGATGGAATTAATTCTAACTTGAATTTGGGTATTCTGCCTGCGCCTATAGACAATGATCCCTCCACAGGAGGTAGACTTGCTGTGGGAGTAGCCTCGAACTGGGTGGTCAACAAAAATTCGCCTGTGAAGCAGGAGGCAAAAGAATTTCTCAATTGGTTGGTCACATCAGAAACAGGCAAGCATTATATCACCAAGGAATTTAAGTTTGTTCCCGCCTTCAAAAGTATCACGTCCAGTGACGAGACGACAGGCGATCTAGGTGCAGAAATATCTCGGTACGTGAGGGAAGGCAAGATATGGAGCTGGAACTTCCAACGCTTCCCGAAGGGACTGAATCAGGATTTAAGCAGTAGTATGCAAGCCTATATCGCAGGGGTGATCACGAAGGATGAAATGCTTCAGCAATTTCAGGAAGCATGGGACAATTTGAAGTATAGATAAAAGAATGATGCAAGAGAATGCAAAGGCTATAGCTCGGGCAGGAAGCTTAAAGTCCACTGGCTTTGACGGTCAAGTGCCGTCAGGGCCTTTTTGATGTGTTTTTTATGTGACAAAAGTCACACCTGAAACGGTCCTATTAAGTATTTTACATGTCATATCTTTCCCTTGACAAAAGGTTGTGGTGGCAGGTGTTAAATCAATCAAGGGAATGTTATAATAAACAGGATTTACAGGCACGCATTGCATCTGTGCTTATTTGGTTTGTACAAATAGGTTACATAGATCCTTTCGACTCAGGATAGTTCGATATGCTGGCGCGAAAGAACGTGACGATAATACCGGAGGGAATATATTATGGCGAAACTGGTGGTTTGCGATCACCCTTTGATCCAACACAAACTTACATTTATCCGCGATGTGCGGACCAACACCAAGGATTTCCGCGAGCTGGTGGATGAAGTAGCAACATTGATGGCTTATGAAATTACACGGGATATCCCGCTGGAAAGCATTACGGTGCAGACACCGGTTGCTGAGACAGAAGGTAAAGTGATTTCGGGTCGTATGCTGGGTCTTATTCCGATTCTGCGTGCAGGCTTGGGTATGCTGGATGGCGTAGTAAAGCTGCTGCCGGCAGCAAAGGTAGGCCATGTGGGACTGTTCCGCGATCCTGAGACGCTGCAACCCGTAGAATACTATACGAAGCTGCCTACAGATGTAACTGAACGCGAATTGATCGTGATTGATCCGATGCTTGCAACGGGTGGCTCGGCAATTGCGGCGATTGATGTGTTGAAAAAGAGAGGCTGCACTCAAATTAAAATGATGAATCTGATTGCTGCTCCTGAAGGAGTCAAAGCTGTGCAGGATGCGCATCCTGATGTAGATATCTATGTCGCTGCTCTGGACGAGCGTCTGGATGATCACGGATACATCATTCCGGGTCTTGGTGACGCGGGAGACCGCTTGTACGGAACCAAGTAGACTGCCTTTGGCGGTTCGGCAAAATCTATGGACGTTATGACAGGTCGTTTTTCTGAATAATGGAAGATCTGTGAAGCGGACATTTATTATGAAAAGGGGTTCAACAGAGAATGTCCAAAATCAAAGTGATGACAATTTTTGGTGTGCGTCCGGAAGCGATTAAGATGGCTCCTCTTATTTTGGAGCTTCAGCGTCACCCAGAGCATATCGAGTCCGTGGTATGCGTTACGGCTCAACATCGCCAGATGCTTGATCAGGTTCTAGAAGTTTTCAATATTCACCCTGACTATGATCTGGACGTAATGAAGGATCGCCAGACCCTGAATGAAATCTCCATACGGGTACTTCAAGGTCTGGAGCCTGTATTGCGTGAGGCCAAGCCCGATATCGTGTTGGTTCACGGCGATACGCTGACCACTTTCCTCGCCAGCTATGCAGCCTTTATGCAGCAGATTGAAGTAGGGCATGTGGAAGCGGGTTTGCGGACGTGGAACAAGCTTTCTCCATATCCTGAAGAAATGAACCGTCAGCTCACAGGCGTGCTGTCTGATCTGCATTTCTCGCCTACTTCTTTATCGGCTGGAAATTTACGGAAGGAAAACAAGCCTGAATCGCGAATATATGTTACAGGCAATACAGTAACTGACGTATTTCAATATACGGTTCGCCAGGATTACGAGCACCCCGTACTGGAATGGGCTCAGGGCAAACGCTTGATTCTCATGACAGCACATCGCCGGGAATCCCAAGGGGAACCACATCGTCAGATTTTTAATGCGGTTAAGCGAATTGCGGATGAGTTTGAGGATATCGCTATTGTTTATCCGGTTCATCCGAGTCCGGCTGTGAAGGAACCTGCATTTGAGATTTTAGGTAACCATCCGCGTATTAAGCTGATTGATCCGCTGGATGTCGTAGATCTGCACAATTTTTATCCGCATACACATCTGATCCTTACGGATTCCGGTGGGCTTCAGGAAGAAGCACCTTCGTTCGGAGTGCCTGTTCTAGTGCTACGTGATACGACTGAAAGACCGGAAGGAATTGAAGCGGGCACCTTGGAACTGGTGGGTACGAGCGAAGAGAATGTGTACAATCGGACCAAGGCACTTTTGACAGATTCCGCGTTGTACGATTCTATGAGTCAGGCAGCGAATCCTTACGGCGATGGACAAGCATCAGTAAGAATTGTCAATGCGATTTTGCACCATTATGGTGTTCAATCCGAACGTCCTGAAGAATTTCACACAATGTTCACAAAAGGTGTTCGTCCGATATAATTATTCTTTACAAGGCAAGCATACAGTTAAACTGTACGGTTACCAAGGGATACAGCAATTTAAGATGCTTTGTCGTTTGATTTTATACTTTAGGGCGCTAAAATATCTCAATTGACAAAGCATCTTATATTTAAGTAAAATGGACTGGAATTGCAGGGGTGACATGGAAAAGTGGTCAAACCTTCCAAGCAAAACAACAACCGAAATAACACCGGAAATGCCTTCAAGGCTATAGGACTGGTGAGCGCGATCGGCATTGATTTGGCGATATGCACACTGGGTGGTTTCTATGCCGGAAAATGGATTGATGCCAAACTTGGTGGCTCCGGAATTTGGATTGGCGTAAGCGTTCTCGCAGGCTTGGTTGTAGGCGCGTTAAGTATTGCCCTTGTGATCGGAAAGGTACTGAGGGATAACCATGAATGAGATGACCCGTATGCAAAAAATGTTATGGATCGTAGCGCTTGGTATTATGGCTCTGTGTTTCCTGGTCTCCGCCTTCATGCCCCAACACCGTGACATTGCTCACGGAATCATTCTGGGAACGGGAGTAAGCTGTCTAAATGTGCTGTATATGGCCTACAAAATTCGACAGGTTGCGAGTGCGGCCGCCGGTGAAAGAAAGAAGAGAGTGTTTGGTATTGGCTTTGGCGTTCGATTAGGGACCTCAATTTTGGCAGTAGTGCTGGCGATAGAATTTCCGGCCTATTTCCATGAGATCGCTGTAATGGCAAGCCTGGTGACTGGGCAATTTCTTCTGTTAATTATAGGCATCATATTCGCGCTTCAGGAAAAATGATAGCTCAACTGAGAAAGGGGTGAGAAAACATGTTGCATGAATCACCGATTATCCAATTGGGCGGGTTTAACATTGACTTGTCCGTCATTATTATGCTGATTGTGACCTGCGCGATTGTATTTGGACTGGCATTTGCTGCAACGCGCAATTTGTCTGTGGACAATCCAAGCAAACTGCAAAATTTTATGGAATGGGTCGTAGAATTCGTTCAAGGACTGATTACCAGCACGATGGATTTGAAAAAAGGGAAGCCATTCCTCTCCTTGGGGATGACGCTGATTATGTTCATCTTCGTGGGGAATATGCTGGGCTTACCGTTCGGGATTGTGACCGAATTCGATAATGCGCAAAGTGCCCAAGTATTTGGACATGAAATCATTCCAGTCAAAGAAGCATTAGAACAAGCACAGGCGTCTCACCCGGGCGAAGCTGCCCATGTAGGCATCAGCTGGTGGAAATCACCTACCGCAGATGCAGGGGTATCGATTGGACTGGCATTGATGATCTTTGTCTTGGTTCATTTCCTGGGGATCTTCCGTAATACCAAAGCTTACTTCAAGCATTACGTTCAGCCATTTCCATTCTTTTTGCCAATTAACTTGATTGAGCAGTTCTCAAAACTGTTGACACATGGTATGCGTCTATTCGGTAATATTTTTGCCGGCGAGGTTTTGATCAGTGTTCTGCTGAAATTGACAGCACTTGGTGTAGGAGGCTGGATTGCTTCCGTATTGGGACTCGTTGTTTGGCAAGGATTTAGTATCTTTGTCGGCAGTATTCAAGCGTTCGTCTTCACGATTCTGACGTTTGTATACATTTCGCAGTCCATTGACACGCATGAAGAAGAGCATTAGACAAGCTCGTTTTCCGGTTTTTAGTTAAGTTCAGGAGTACGCTTCGCTCTTAACTGCAAATACATGTACAATATAAATACACATCACTAAGGAGGATTTTTAAAATGGGAGTTTGGGCATATATCGCAGCTGCAATCGCAGTAGGTTTGGGCGCTTTGGGCGCAGGTATCGGTAACGGTCTGATCGTAAGTAAAACAGTTGAAGGTATCGCTCGTCAGCCTGAAGCAAAAGCAACGTTGCAAACGGTAATGTTTATCGGTGTAGGTCTGGTCGAAGCCCTGCCAATCATCGGGGTCGTTCTGGCATTCATTTTCTACGCAGGTGCTTAATTGAATGGAAGCAAGGTTTGGCGGGGAAGGCACAGCCATCCGCGCCTTCTTTGTTCGTTTGAACATGAAAGATCCAGAACCGACGTTCACCGGAAAGGAGTGACTTCAATTGAGTTTAAATTGGACAAGTATCGTTTTCACAATCATTGCATTTTTGATCTTGTACTGGTTACTGACGCGTTATGCATTCGGCCCTCTCTTTTCCGTTATGGAGAAGCGGCGTCAGCTTGTATTACAGCAAATGAATGAAGCGGCACAGACGCGTGAACAGGCTGCTGCTTATGTTGAGGAGCAAAAGCAGGCTCTCCAGCAGGCACGTAAGGAAGCGTACGACATTATTGAGCAGTCAAAACAAACAGGTAACAAACAAGCGGAGCAAATTATTGTTCAGGCTAAAGACGAAGCTGTCCGCCTGAAAGACGAAGCTGTTCGTGAAATCACAAGCGAGCGTAATAAGGCGGTTGCCGAACTGCGCAGCGAAGTGGGTAAAGCTTCGGTACAAATTGCTTCCAAACTGATTCAAAAGGAAATCAAGGAAGACCAAGTCCAGGGAGAGCTTGTCGACCAATACCTTAAAGAGGTAGGAGGCAAAGCATGAGCCGGGATACGGTAGTAGCCAAACGGTATGCGAAAGCTTTGTTTGAAGTGGCAGAGCAGGAACAGACCATTATGGAAACCGAGCAGGAGCTACGTGCTTTTGTAGAGGCTGTATCGGGGGATGCTGAAATCCGTAAATTCATTAATTCTCCTAACATTACGGAAGCGGTCAAGCTTCAAGTTCTGGCTAACAGTTTTGAAGGCAAGCTTTCTGCCTCGCTAATTAACACGATCAAGCTGTTGATTCAGCGTAGTAGAGCAGATTTGTTTGAATCTCTCCTTGCCGGATACCTCGATATTCAGGAATACAAGCTGGGAATTGCTCATGCAAAGGTGTATTCGACTTATGCTTTAAGTGATCAGGAAAAAACAGCGGTAGCCGAGGAATTCGGAGCCCGTGAACATAAAACAATCCGTGTAGAAAATATAGTGGACCCGAGTCTACTAGGCGGATTGAAAGTGGTTATCGGCGATACACTGTACGACGGCAGTCTGGCCGGCAAGCTGGATCGTCTCGAGAAATCCTTTAACAGACGAGTATAGAAGATAGGGGTGAACACACTTGAGTATCAAACCTGAGGAAATCAGTTCATTGATTAAAAGTCAGATTGAACAATATAAAAATGATATCGAGGTCGTTGAAGTCGGCACTGTTGTTGAAGTCGGCGACGGTATTGCCCGCGTCTACGGACTGGAAAAAGTTATGGCCGGTGAATTGGTTGAATTCGACACTGGCGTATTGGGCTTGGCGCTCAACGTGGAAGAAAGCAATGTCGGTGTTGTTATTTTGGGTCAATTCTCCGACATTCGTGAAGGCGGTCAAGTAAAACGTACAGGTCAGATCATGCAGGTCCCTGTAGGGGAAGCATTGATCGGACGTGTAGTTAACCCACTGGGACAACCAGTAGATGGTAAAGGGCCGATTGCTACAACAGAATTCCGTCCAGTTGAAAGTCAGGCTCCAGGCGTTATGGCCCGTAAATCGGTACATGAGCCTATGCAGACGGGGATTAAAGCTATTGATGCGATGGTTCCGATTGGTCGTGGTCAACGTGAGTTGATCATCGGTGACCGTCAAACAGGTAAAACTTCTATCGCAATCGATGCAATTTTGAACCAAAAAGGTAACGGCATGAAATGTATTTATGTCGCTATTGGTCAAAAACAATCCACGGTAGCTCAAGTTGTTGAAACATTGCGTCGTCACGGTGCGCTGGAATACACGATTGTCGTTACGGCATCTGCTTCCGAACCATCACCATTGCTGTACATTGCTCCTTACTCTGGCTGCGCCATGGGTGAGTATTTCATGTACAAAGGCGAGCATGTCCTTGTAGTATATGATGACTTGACTAAACAAGCGTCAGCTTATCGGGAACTGTCTCTGTTGCTTCGTCGTCCACCAGGTCGTGAAGCGTATCCGGGTGACGTTTTCTATCTTCACTCTCGTTTGCTGGAACGTGCAGCGAAGCTAAATGATGAGTTGGGCGGCGGATCACTTACCGCATTGCCGTTCATCGAGACACAGGCTTCCGACGTTTCTGCATATATTCCAACCAACGTTATTTCCATCACGGATGGACAGATCTTCTTGGAAGCTGACTTGTTCTATGCAGGGCAACGTCCGGCGATCAACGTAGGTATTTCCGTATCTCGTGTAGGTGGTTCAGCTCAGATTAAAGCGATGAAAAAGGTAGCAGGTTCCCTGCGTCTGGATCTTGCTCAATATCGTGAGCTTCAAGCGTTCTCCCAATTCGGGTCCGACTTGGATAAATCCACAAAAGCCCGTCTGGATCGCGGCGCGCGCATGATGGAAATTCTGAAACAGGGTGTTAACCAACCGCTTGCTGTAGAGCAACAAGTAGTGAGCTTGTACACTGCTGTAAAAGGCTTCCTTGATGATATCCCTGTAGCGGATGTAAAACGTTTTGAAAAAGACTTCCTGTCTTTCATGGTGTCTGACCATCAGGACGTGCTTCAATCTATCCGCGACACGAAAGACTTGGTTGCTGATAACGAAGCGGCTTTGAAGGCGGCTATCGAGAAATTCAAAAAATCATTCGCCACGTCGGTTTAATACATTGGAATTTGTCTGTTTATGATGAAAGATGTCCTAAGGAAGCGTGCCCTCCGGGTTTTGGCTTCCTTGGCATGTTTTACCCTCAATAACAGGCCCTTTAACATATGTCCGGCTGGATTTGAATCTTACGAAGTGCTTGGACTTGGCCCAAGCTAAGGGATTGCTTACGAAGTTAGCTTTGGCTTTGCTGGAGCTTAAAGGTGGTGAAATCATGGCAAAAGGTATGCGCGAGATTAAACGTCAGATTAAAAGTGTGCAGAGTACGAAGCAGATCACGAAAGCGATGGAAATGGTCGCTGCATCCAAGCTGAGAAAAGCTCAGGAGAAAGCGGAGTCGGCTCGTCCTTACTCGGAAAAGCTTAAGGAAGTTGTGAGTAGCATTGCTTCTGGAGCGAATAACATCAAGCATCCAATGCTGGAAACGCGTCCGGTTAAAAAGACTGCTTATCTCATCATTACATCTGATCGTGGTCTGGCTGGTGGTTATAACGCCAATATTTTACGACAGGTTACGCAGACGATTTCTGAACGTCACCGTTCACAGGATGAATTTGTGATTTTCATCATTGGACGAAAAGGACGGGATTATTTCAGACGTCGTGAATTTCCTATCGCTGAATCGGTAACAGATCTGTCGGATACACCTGCTTTTGCAGATATCAAAACAATTGCAAGCAAGGCTGTACAAGGCTTTGAACTTAAAGAATTTGATGAGCTTTATCTATGCTATAACCGCTTTGTCAACGCATTGACTCAAATTCCAACAGTTGACCGTCTGTTACCAATGGCAACACTGGATTCAGCTACAGCTTCATCCTCAATTAACTATGAGTATGAGCCTTCACCAGAAGGAGTGCTGGAAGTATTGCTGCCGCGTTACGCGGAAACGCTCATTTACGGCGCTTTGCTGGATGGTAAAGCTAGTGAACTGGGAGCGAAGATGACGGCGATGGGATCTGCTACGAAGAATGCTTCCAAGTTAATTGGTGAGCTTTCCTTGACCTATAACCGTGCTCGTCAAGCGGCTATTACCCAGGAAATTACGGAAATCGTTGCAGGGGCAAGCGCTCAGTCTTAATCAGGCTTGTTGCGACTGTTTTATAGCAGGGTCTACACTATTATGATAAATTGCGGGCGCAAAACAAATCAGAGTGGTTCGGATTTGCGGCTGTGCAAGCTTGTAGGAGGGAAACCAAAAGATGAACAAAGGACGCGTAGTGAGCATCATGGGTCCGGTTGTCGACGTTGAGTTCGAACGTGGACAGCTTCCGGAAATCCTGAATGCCATTCATATTGGGACTGTGCTGGAGAGCGGAGTCAAAATTGATCTGACGCTCGAAGCTTCAAAACATCTAGGTGACAACCGTGTGCGTTGTATTGCCATGTCTTCCACAGATGGCTTGGTTCGTGGAGCTGAAGCCATAGATCTGGGAGCACCTATTTCAGTACCTGTCGGCGAAGCTACTCTTGGACGCGTATTTAACGTGCTTGGAACGCCAATTGATAATGGTGCTGATATGAGTGAAACGGCTAGAAATCCGATTCACCGTCAAGCTCCTTCTTTCGATGAGCTGACAACTCAAGCAGAGATGCTCGAAACCGGTATTAAAGTTATCGACTTGCTGGCTCCTTATGCTAAGGGTGGTAAAGTCGGATTGTTTGGTGGTGCTGGTGTAGGTAAAACCGTAACCATTCAAGAATTGATTAACAATATCGCTCAGGAGCATGGTGGTATTTCTGTATTTGCGGGTGTAGGTGAACGCACACGTGAAGGAAATGACTTGTACCATGAAATGAGAGATTCCGGCGTTATCAACAAAACAGCGATGGTGTTCGGACAAATGAACGAGCCTCCGGGTGCACGTTTGCGTGTAGCTCTCACAGGTCTGACGATGGCGGAATATTTCCGTGACCAAGAAGGCCGTGACGTGTTGCTCTTTATTGATAACATTTTCCGCTTTACCCAAGCAGGTTCTGAAGTTTCAGCCCTGTTGGGACGTATGCCTTCAGCAGTAGGTTACCAGCCTACGCTGGCTACTGAGATGGGTCAATTGCAAGAACGGATTACTTCTACTAAAAAAGGTTCTGTTACTTCCATTCAGGCGATCTATGTGCCTGCGGATGACTACACTGACCCGGCTCCTGCTACAACGTTTGCCCATTTGGATGCTACAACGAATCTGGAACGTAAAATTTCCGAAATGGGTATTTACCCGGCGGTTGATCCACTCGCATCAAGTTCCCGTATTTTGGCTCCAGACGTTGTGGGTGAAGAACATTACAATGTAGCACAAGGGGTAAAACAAATTTTGGCTCGCTACAATGAGCTTCAGGATATCATTGCCATCCTGGGTATGGACGAGCTGAGTGAAGAAGATAAAATGTTGGTGGCACGTGCACGTAAAATCCAGCGTTTCCTTTCTCAACCTTTCCACGTTGCCGAAGCATTTAACGGCTTCCCGGGTAAATATGTGCCGGTTAAAGAAACTGTACGAAGCTTCAAAGAAATTTTGGAAGGCAAGTATGACCATCTTCCAGAAGCGGCTTTCCTTTTTGTAGGAGCCATCGAAGAAGCAGTTGAAAAAGCTAAAACGTTGTAAACAACAGGCAAAGAATAGCCGAGCCTTACGAAGTGAGCTGTCTACGGACAGCTTCCAGGAGGGATTCAAGTGAGCACGTATTTACTAGAGATTGTGACGCCGGAGCGCCTGGTCTATACAGAACAGGTAAACAGCATCAGTGTTCGCGGCTCGGAAGGCGATCTTGGGATTTTACCTGGACACCTTCCCTTGGTCACTCCCTTGAAGATTGCACCGATACGCATTAAAATCGGTGGTCAAACCGAAGTGATCGCGGTCAATGGGGGCTTTCTTGAAGTCCGCAAGGATAAAGTGGTCATTTTGGCTGAGAGTGCGGAACGTTCCGAAGAAATTGATGTGGAACGTGCCCGTGCGGCAAGGGAGCGGGCAGAACTGCGGCTCCAGAGCAAGCAGGAACAGATAGATCATCATCGAGCGGAAGTAGCTCTGCAACGGGCGCTTAACCGTTTAAATGCTACAAGCATCAGAACCAATAAGAATTAATATTGGATTTTAAGTGGAATTTTAAAAGGGTTCGGCATAGTATACGGATGGAACGACAAGGAGACCACTTCATAATTTCTGCCAAAGAATGTCCGGTAGAAGGTGAGGGAGAACCTTGCTTCCTTCGATCACTGTGATCGGGCCCTTTTTTAGCTGTTATTACCAAATGTACAGTCCTATTTCTTGCCCGGCTGCTAGGTATTTAGTACCTTTTAAATTCGCGAAACAGAAGTGATTAATCACATTTTGTCGAAATAAATGTCCTAAAAACAGAAATAGCACTGGCATATTAGGCGTTCGCCGAGTATTATAAAGAAGTCTGTGACGCAGATGGGAGGAATTATGGTTGAACGGGAAACAGCAATTGGCTGAACAGCTAAGTCAATCGGCGAGTATGACCGCGCTGATCTCCATGATCGTGTCGCTCATCTGTATAGCGTTAGCTTGGTGGGCTTTACAGAGTTTTAAGCTGGATTTGTTAATCCGGCAACCCAAAGGACCGCAAGGCAGATTGCTACACTTGTTTCTTGCTATAATTTTGGGACAGTTGGTTTCCGGGTTCCTGTTGAGCTACATCTCTTGGAGCCAGATGCTCTAGAATTTGTTTTAACATGAAGTGGGCGGGTTATATGACCTTATGACTGTGTCTCTGCGGGAATTGTCGAATAACATCGCGTCATATTGTTAACAATGGTAAACAAAAGAACCATACATGTATAGCTGGCTGAATCAGTTAGAGTACAATGGTCGTCAAGTACAAAAAACGCTTGTATACTTGTTTTAATCAGTGGTATGATGGCAGTTAGGGTATTAGTAAAACCTTGTTTTTTTATGTAATGAAAAAGCAAGGCATGAAAATAGCGGAATATGTTCTTTTTTTCAGAATGGAAAAGAGAAATGACGCGCGGAGGGAACCATAGATGAGCAAATTTATCGTCCGCGGTGGCAACAGATTGACCGGGAGTGTCAAAGTCAGCGGAGCCAAAAACTCAGTTCTGCCGATCATCGCCGCTTCTCTGCTAGGAGAAGAAGGAGAAAGTGTTATTATTGATGCACCTCCTCTAGACGATGTGATGACCATTAACAAAGTGCTGGAGTCCTTAGGAGCAGGCGTTACATACCAAGATGAGGTCATTCGTGTTGACGCGCGGAAGATAATTTCCTGTGAAGCCCCTTACGAGTGGGTTAGGAAAATGCGCGCATCATTCTTGGTTATGGGGCCGCTGCTTACACGTTTGGGACGTACAAGAATCTCGCTTCCAGGCGGATGCGCAATCGGAACGCGACCAATTGATCAGCATTTGAAGGGTTTTGAGGCATTGGGCGCGGAGATTAGCCTGGGCCAAGGTTTTATTGAAGCTAAAAGTAACGGGCGTCTGCGTGGAGCTAAAGTTTATTTGGATGTAGCCAGCGTAGGAGCAACCGAGAATATTATGATGGCCGCTACTCTTGCTGAGGGCGTAACTACCATCGAGAATGCTGCTAAGGAACCTGAGATTGTTGATCTCGCAAATTTCCTGAATGGAATGGGTGCCAAAGTACGCGGTGCGGGCACGGGCGTTATTCGTATTGAAGGCGTTGAGAAGCTGCATGGTGTAAAACATACGGTCATTCCCGACCGGGTAGAAGCAGGTACTTATATGGTTGCTGCTGCGATCACAGGCGGGAACGTATATGTAGAAGGCGCAATATCCGATCATTTGGGACCGGTTATTTCCAAGATGGAAGAAATGGGTGTAACCATTCAACCTGATGAGAACGGAATTCGTGTCATTGCAGATAAGCCGTTAAAGGCCGTTGATGTTAAGACGTTGCCTTATCCTGGTTTTCCTACCGATATGCAGTCTCAGATGATGGCACTTCAACTTGCCGCTGAAGGAACGAGCATTATTACGGAAACCGTGTTTGAAAATCGTTTCATGCATGTGGATGAATTTCATCTCATGAATGCCGAAATTAAGGTCGAAGGTCGTTCCGCCATTGTAACTGGTAATGCTAAGCTGACAGGTGCGAAAGTAACCTCTACAGATTTGCGTGCAGGTGCTGCGTTAATTCTGACCGGACTCATTGCGGAAGGTACAACGGAGGTATCCGGCGTACATCACATCGATCGCGGTTACGTTCATTTGGCTGAGAAGCTGACTGGATTGGGAGCGGACATTTACAGAGTGACCGTGGAAGAGTCCAAACTGGATCATTCACCCAGTACAGAGCGCGTAATGCCGGAAGAGACGTCGGGGAATTTGTTTAAGAAGATCCAGCCTTCCCTCGCCTAAGCTTTAACGTATGTAGCTTCATGTTGCATAAGTATATTCTTGAACAATAAGGAACCAAGTCCGAAAGGGCTTGGTTTTTTTGTTGTTTGCAGTCAGTCTTTTTCATTCTTTCAGTTCTCTTAAAACGGTTCTATCAAAGTGGACGACTTCATATGATTGAAAATATCTGCTGGAGTATATCTGTACTTCCAGCCGGACACTTAGCCCTTTGATGGAGGTTTCAGCCTATGAAAGATTCACAGGTTCGCATCCGTATACCCATTCATCATCCTAAGGAACATCGCCAGGCTTCACTTGCGGAGGAAGGCTCTGGCTCTATAGCTACTTCGTTACAGAAGATTAAGCTTATGCAACAGCAACCGGACACAAGAGGTACATTGTCGGGTGGCGTCAAGCCCAATCGGCGTATAACAGCCATGCCTTCCGCTGTGAACTCCGTTGATACGGCTCTGACTATTGCTGGAGCAGCGGTCCATGACACACGCGCTGCAAGTCCGCTGCAGGTGCCGCTGCCGCACCTGCGTCCTTCCGCCGGGCGCGCCCCGCGCTGGGGCAATCGCCGCCCATGGCTGCCATTCGCCGCCATGGCAGGGGTGCTGGTGCTTGCCATGGCTGTGCCCGCGCTGATGGCGTGGCCTCGCCAGACGGCGCAGCCGGTGCCGCCGAGCAGTCGCACGGCAGCACCGGCTGCGCCTAGCGTAACGGCAAAGGGCGAGACACCCGTCACGCGCCTGCCGGGTGTCCCGCCGATACCGGCGGTGCCCGCTGCTCCAACGCGCAGCGTGCCAGTGGCGGCAGAGCCGGATGTTCGTGTGTACGTCACGTCTACTGGTCGCACGGAGACGTTACCGCTGGAGCAATACATTGTCGGCGTAGTAGCCGCCGAAATGCCGCCCAGCTTCGAGGGAGAGGCACTGAAAGCGCAGGCCATTGCCGCGCGTACCTTCATTGCACGGCGTTTGCTGGCTGATGACACCAGCGGTGCTCCGGCGGGAGCAGATGTGACGGATACTGTTAAACATCAGGCTTATATCTCTAAAGCTAAACTTACTAGAGAATGGGGGCATTCTGGTAAATCAGCAGAGCTGGCTAAAATTCAGCAGGCTGTACGAGACACCAAGGATACGATCATGGTATATGAGGGGAAGCCCATTACGGCCTCTTTTTTTTCTACTAGCAATGGCTATACAGAAAATTCAGAGGATGTATGGGCGAAGGCAGTGCCCTATTTACGAAGTGTGTCAAGTCCGTGGGACAAGCAGTTGGCCCCGCGTTATACAGAAACCGTCACACTGAGTCGTCAGAGTGTGTTCGATAGATTGGGGTTGAGTCGTACTGCGATAGCTGCTTCTACTGGAGGAGGGAGAATGCCAGAGATTCGTATACTCTCTAAGACAGAAGGACATCGCATCAAGAAGATTGAGGTTGGTGGCTCAATCTTTACAGGGCCGGAAATCCGTAACAAACTGGGGCTGCGTTCGGCTGAGTTTACGTGGAAGGCTGAAGGGGATCTGATTGCTATAACAACCTATGGTTATGGTCATGGTGTTGGTATGAGTCAGTGGGGAGCCAATGGAATGGCCAAGGAAGGTCATACTGCCACTCAAATTCTCCTTCACTATTATACTGGCATTTCTTTTGCGCAAGCCTCTCGTATTCTAAGTTAGTAAATATTTCGAAACTTTGAAGTATAAAAGAGTTGCACCCGGTAACACTGGTTACTGAGGTGATGAGCAAATGAATGAACAAAATAAAAACCAGAACCAAAATCATGAAGAAACACCCAAAACCTTTCAGGGTGGAAGAGCTTCACGGCCGTCTTCGTGGAAAAAGCTGTTGTCCAAAAGGTGGGCATACCCGGCAGCCTACATTGCCGCAGCAGCCATTATACTAACCTTAGTGTGGGTCTATCAGGATGCCAGCCAGAAGACTTTCAAACCTGACCCAGCTAGTCCATCGGTACAAAGCACAAGTGCAGTGAATACCGATGTTAACGGACAACAGCCAGAAAGCGTGGAAGTAGTTGCCCAGTCGGAAAATATCGCATGGCCAGTAGCAGATGCTGGCGCAGTACAGGTTGTAAAGCCGTTCTTTGATGAGAACGCGACCGCTGATGAGCAGGCGGCAGCTATGGTAGAGTATGATAAAACATTTACCGCTAACACTGGAATTGATCTTTCCCGGGCCGACGATCAGGCGTTTGAAGTGAGAGCCGCCCTGAGTGGCAAAGTATCTCGTGTGGAACAACATCCGCTGGTAGGTAATGTCGTAGAAATCACGCATGATAATAATCTCAAAACGGTGTACCAAAGCTTGAGTGATCTGAAAGTAAAAGAAGGCGATCAAGTGAAACAAAACGATGTGATTGCTTCAGCGGGTCGTAACGAGCTTGAAAAGGATTTGAAAACACATCTGCATTTTGAAGTGTATCAGGATGACAAGCCGGTGAATCCAGCAGGTCTGCTTCCTAAAAAATAAATTTGGTCATGGCTGTGCATGCAAAGCGGGGAATCCATATTCCCTGCTTTTTTCTTGTGTAGTTTTTGTGCATAAGGTAAACATAAGCTGCTTTTGCCAAATAAATAGGCCTTCCGAAGCATGTCTTCCCGCCAAACCGCGAATATATAGGCACGCTCCTCATATAATGTACCAAACTATCCACAGTAGGGAGGCGGGAGCGTGCACGATTACATCAAGGAACGGACCATCAAAATCGGTCGCTGTATCGTGGAAACAAGGAATACGGTCCGTACGATTGCCAAGGAATTTGGTGTCTCCAAGAGCACGGTGCATAAAGATCTGACCGAACGGCTGCCTGAAATCAACCCGGATCTTGCCGATCAGGTGAAGCACATTCTCGAATACCATAAATCCATCCGCCATCTGCGGGGAGGAGAAGCGACGAAAATTAAGTACAAAAAAACGAGTGGCAAACGAAGGGAGATTCTCGTTTCTGGCAAGTCCTAAAAATATATAGTGAATTGGCTGGCAAAGCCATTGAATCAACCCCCTGAAGTATGATATGTTAAAAGATGGTACAAGACGAAAAATGACATGTAACCGTAGGTTTATACATATATTTGCCGCTTCTTGTCGAATCTTAGCTTTTTAAAATATCACTTTGGGGGCCTTTTTAATATGTTCAGTAATGATATCGGTATCGACCTCGGTACGGCCAACGTGCTTATCCACGTCAAAGGGAAGGGGGTTGTTCTTGACGAACCTTCCGTTGTCGCGATAGAAAGCGATTCAAAAAGAGTTCTGGCTGTCGGAGAGGAAGCGCGCCGTATGGTGGGACGTACTCCTGGTAATATCATAGCCATCCGTCCATTACGTGATGGTGTCATCGCCGATTTTGAAGTAACAGAAGCGATGTTAAAATATTTTATCAATCGGGTAGGGGGAAAAAGCTGGTACAGCCACCCTCGTATTCTAATTTGTGCGCCGACGAACATTACCTCAGTGGAGCAAAAAGCGATTCGTGAAGCGGCGGAGCGTAGCGGGGCCAAGGAAGTATTTTTGGAGGAAGAGCCAAAAGCGGCTGCCATCGGAGCAGGAATGGATATTTTTGAGCCTAGCGGCAACATGGTAGTGGATATTGGTGGTGGAACGACTGATGTTGCAGTCCTCTCTATGGGAGATGTCGTAACAGCTTCTTCCATTAAAATGGCAGGGGACAAATTTGATACAGCCATCATGAAATATGTAAAAACGAAGTACAAGCTTCTGATCGGGGAACGTACGGCTGAGGATATCAAGATTGCTATCGGAACCGTGCATCCGAGCGGACGTCGTGCAGAGATGGACATCCGTGGACGGGATATGGTATCCGGATTGCCTAAAACGTTAAGTATTTCTGCGGATGAAGTGCAGGATGCGCTTAGAGATCCTGTGTCGGCGATTGTTGCTGCGGCCAAGTTTGTATTGGAGCAGACCCCACCGGAACTGTCAGCTGATATTATTGACCGTGGTGTTATTTTGACTGGTGGCGGTGCCTTGCTTAGCGGATTGGATGAGCTGCTTGCTGAAGAACTGCGTGTTCCGGTACTGGTTGCCGAAGATCCGATGCATTGTGTTGTTAAAGGTACAGGAATTATGCTGGATAATTTGGATCATGTGGTTAAGAAAAAGTTCTAATCTGCCGATAGTGACTATAAGAGACTCGTGTGCGGTTAGACAGGTTGCCTAGCATTTTGGCTTTCGTGCCTCCGCGCGAGCATATGATTTTAGCAGAGTATAGGATTGGGGTGCACGATACATGTTGAGAGGTTTATATACTGCGGCCGCCGGATTGATGACACAACAACGACGCCATGACACCGTGACGCAAAATATTGCTAATATGAATACGACGGGATACAAACAGGAGAACAGTGTTCAGCGTTCTTTCCCCGAAATGCTTATTTCCATGACGGGTGGTAACCCTGATAACCCGGACCGTACGGTCGGCAAGCTCAATACTGGCGTTTTTGCTGAGGAAAGCCTCTCCCCTTACATTCAGGGAGCATTAAAGGACAGTGGACAAGCGACGGATTTTGCGATACAGTCCAATATTAATGTGAACGACCCAGCTACTGGTCAACCTATGGCTTTTGATCAGGCAGGGAAATTCATCAATGCTAACGGTGAAGTCACCTACCGTCCAGAAGCGTTTTTTACGGTGCGGGATAGTAATGGTAACGTTCGTTATACACGTGATGGACATTTTCAAGTAAATGGAGCGGGAGCATTGCTTTCATCGACCGGCTCAGCGGTGCTGGATACGAATGGAAACCCGATTCAATTGACGGGGGCTGTCTCAGAGCTTAAAGTAAATGAGCGGGGCGAATTGGTAGATAGCCAGTCCAACCAGACATTGGGGACGACGCTCGGTATTAGTGTCATTGATCGTCCATACCAGCTCGTTCGTGAGGGCAATGGGAATTTTCGCCTGAATGATACTGACGGTGCTACAGCTAGAATGATGACTGCTAACGATGCTGTATCCGTTCGTCAAGGTTATCTGGAGGTATCTAATGTAGATGCTTCACAGTCGATGGTGGATATGATGGCTGCGTTAAGAGCGTATGAGGCAAATCAGAAGGTAATTCAATTTTATGATAAAAGCTTGGACAAGGCCGTTAATGAAGTAGGCCGTGTATAACAGGGGGTAAGTGATGAACAACTCCATGATTGGCGCAATGGTATCTATGGCCAGTGTGCAGCAGCGTTTGGATTTAATTGCCGATAATATTGCTAATATCAATACAGTGGGTTATAAGAGTAAACAGGGTTCCTTTGAAGATGTATTGGCTAATGTGCAGCAACAGCCTTCAACGTATCTCCAAAATGGACGGGCCATGCCGCTCGGCTATAATTTGGGCTACGGAGTTAAAACGGCCGCAATCATGAAAAATATGGAGCAAGGTCCACTCAAGGAGACGGGACTTCCTACGGATCTTGCGATTCAAGGTAATGCCATGTTTGAAGTTCAGGGAAATGGGCAAAAAGCTTGGACCCGTGACGGTAGCTTTCATTTTGTTCCTGATCCGAATGATAGTGCGACGATGATGTTGACCACTGCTGAAGGTTATTCCGTGCTGGATAACAATGATGTTCCTGTGACTGCTCCAGCGGGTTCCAAGGTGGCTATTAACTCGGATGGCGAATTGCTGATTCGTGCTAATGGAACTGGAGCTCCGACAGTTGGTCAGAGAATCAAGCTAATGGATGTACAGCGTCCAGAAGGACTGGAACAGCGGGATGATAACCTGTTCGTGTTGTTAAATGGTGTAACAGAGGCAAATGTATTCGGAGCAGCAGGTGTGGCGGGTGCTGTTCCAGCGGACGTATCTGTGCGTTCCGGTTATCTTGAGGAATCTAATGTGGATTTAGCGGGCGAAATGACGGATATGATGCAAGTTCAGCGGATGTATCAAATGGCGGCACGGGCATTAACTTCTAGTGATACGATGATGAACTTGGCCAACAATCTGAGGGCTTAAGGATTTGGTGATGAAAGAAGAACAATCTGATTCCCGTCCGGTGCCTGAAAAGACGAAGTCCCGCTGGCGTACTGCTCGTTATTTCATAGTTCCGTTGCTGTTCTTGTTATCGCTGTTAGGCGGCTTAATTGCAGGATATGTAATTGTAGGTAAGCAAGGGTTGTCAGGCGTATTCGAATGGAAAACCTGGCAGCATGTCATTGATCTTATATTTGCGCCTTAAGTTTACTTTAAAAGAGTGGGGGCGGGAAAAGGTCGCTCCGCGAATGATTTGATCTTACGATCGCTGTTGCAGCGGGATTTTCTTATTTTATAAATTATTCAGATGTAAAAATCCCGTTGCAAAGGCGAACGCTCGCGCTTCTCCAGATTCAAATCCTTCGCTCCGCTGGCTACCCGCCATCAGGGCCACTTTTATTAAAATAAACCACCCGCAATTTGTGTGGGGAGTATATAACAAAACCCTGTGCCAGTGGCGCAGGGTTTTGTTATTCCTTCAGGCAGGAGCCTTCAAACGCAGTGACGGGCAGCTTGCCGCCATTGGACACAATCGCAGAGGCCTTCGGTTGTTTTGTTTGCTCTTCACGACAAGCGAGCATTATTGAAGCGAGGCTTTCCTTTTGAGCTAAAAGTAACTCGGCGGAGGGGATGGAATCGTTCTGAAGAAGCGATAGCGTTCGCCTTTAACCTCGGATTTTACCCTTGAATTTTTCTTATATAAAGAAAAAATCCGAGGTTAACAGCGATCGGAAGAATGATCCATCCCCGTAGCCCTTCCCTTTAGCTCGAATGAATTCCCGCTTCACTCCATAATAGGAGCACCCAATATGGTACTTCCGCGTAATTTTCTTTTTGCATCTGATAACTGTATAATGATGGGGAAGTTTATAACACTGCGGGGTAAAACCAAGCACGGGCAAAAGGGCTTCTTCGCGCCTCAGGTTGCATAACCGGCGGAAAAAGCCCCTTATCTCAACCTCCACTTCTGCAGTAGGTGAAGGATATCTAACATTGTTACCGCTAAGAGCTGTTTTTATGCAGCGCAGGCGGGGTAATATTATGCTTGCAGTAACTCATGACTGATACAGAGTCAAAACTGCAAGCGAGAGGAGTTATTAAGGTAAATGGACAAATTGCAATTGGATGTTAATCAAATTCAAGAGATTATCCCACATCGAGCGCCATTTTTATTGGTGGATCGTATTATTGAGCTGGAGGAAGGGAAAAGAGCAGTAGGCATTAAAAATGTAACGATGAATGAGCCTCATTTCATTGGACATTTTCCGGGGTATCCCGTTATGCCTGGTGTGTTGATCACCGAAGCACTGGCTCAAGTAGGGGCTGTCGCATTACTGCACCTAGAGAGCAATCGTGGCAAAATCGGGTTCTTGGCAGGGTTGGATGGTTTCCGTTTCCGTGGACAGGTGGTTCCTGGGGATACGCTGACGCTTGAAGTGGAAATCACTCGTTCCAAAGGCGCATTTGGCAAAGGGAAAGCTACGGCTAAAGTAGGCGATACGGTAGTAGCTGAGGGCGAAATTATGTTTGCTTTATCTGACCCTCCCCAATAAATAAAGCTCTGCCGACATAAGCACGACGTCTGAACTGAGTGCATGTGTACATAGAAATCCTGTTTTGACAACCCAAAAATGGAGAGGGGAAATTCCGTATGACGCAGTTGAGTAAAAAAGCATTAGAAGGCATTGAGAGCTGGCTGCAAGACCCTTATATTGATGAAGAGACCAAACAGGAGTTGCGCGCATTGGAAGGCAACGAGCAGGAACTGGAGGATCGCTTTTACAAAGAGCTGGAATTTGGTACAGGCGGTCTGCGTGGAGTGATTGGGGCAGGAAGTAACCGGATGAACCGTTACGTCATTGGACGTGCGACTCAAGGGCTGGCTCGCTATATTTTAGAACAGCATGCTGGTAAAGAAGGCAAACCTTCGGTTGTCATTGCACATGATTCGCGTCATTTTTCACCGGAGTTTGCTCTGGATGCAGCTTTGGTGCTGGCAGGCAATGGTATCGTGGCTAAGTTGTTCCCTTCCTTGCGTCCAACGCCACAGCTTTCGTTTAGTGTACGTCATTTGGGAGCCAGTGGAGGGATTGTTGTGACAGCGAGTCACAATCCTCCTGAGTATAATGGATACAAGGTTTACAACGATGAAGGGGGTCAGCTTGTTCCTGATCAGGCTGAACAGGTAATTGGTTATATCCGTGAGGTTCCTTCTTTTGCCGATATTCGCAGTCTGACACGTGAAGAAGCAGAGGCACAGGGATTGTTGGTTTGGCTTGGAGAAGAGGAAGATGAAGCGTTTGTAGATACGGTAGCCAGTGTGAGTGTGAACCGTGAGCTGATTGCAGCCGGACCAGGCAAAAACTTCAAAGTTGTGTTTACACCTCTCCATGGTACTGGAAATGTACCGGTTCGTCGTGTACTGGAGAAAATCGGTTTTGAACAGGTGCATATTGTACCTGAGCAAGAGCTGCCAGATGCTGAATTTTCGACTGTTAAGTCGCCAAACCCGGAAGAACGTGATGCGTTTAAACTGGCAATCGCGCTGGGTGAGAAAATTGGTGCGGATCTGTTGATCGGAACAGACCCTGATGCTGACCGTATGGGTGCAGTTGTGAAAAACCGTGATGGCGAATATGTGGTATTGTCCGGTAATCAGTCTGGCGCGATCATGGTTTACTACTTGTTGAATCAGCTGAAAGAAACAGGCAAGCTTCCGAATAACGGAGCGGTTATCAAAACCATCGTAACCAGCGAAATGGGTGCAGTCATTGCCGAACATTTTGGAGCAACTGTGTTTAACACGCTAACTGGCTTCAAGTATATTGGCGAGAAAATGAACCAGTTTGACGAAACTGGCGAGTACACCTACCTGTTTGGCTATGAAGAGAGCTATGGTTATTTGGCAGGGAATTATGCTCGCGATAAGGATGCTGTCTTGGCGGCTATGCTGATCGCTGAAGCTGCTGCTTATTACAGCACACAAGGTAAGACGCTCTATGATGTTTTACAAGAGCTGTACGAGCAGTTTGGCTACTTCCTTGAGAAGCTGGAGTCTCGTACCCTTAAGGGTAAGGATGGAGTGGCACAAATTCAGGGAAAAATGACCGATTGGCGTAGCAATGCTCCTCAAGAGATTGCAGGCGTGAAGGTAGACAAGGTACTGGACTACTCACAAGGTCTGGACGGACTTCCACAGGAAAATGTACTCAAATTTTTACTGGAGGACGGTTCGTGGTTTTGCCTGCGCCCTTCGGGAACGGAGCCAAAAATCAAAATATACTTTGCGGTACGCGGTTCATCGCTGTCAGACGCGGAGCAAAGAATCAGCCACCTGGTCGATGCTGTTATGGCTCGCGTAGACGCTTGAGAAAAATCCCTTTATAATAGAATAGGTTAAGGTAATTGGATAAGATATAGTAATCGGTGACCTCTCACGGCAAAGGGCAGTACGCCGTGGAGGTCATTTCTGTATTGCAGAATAACCTGGAAGAGGCTTTGGGAAAATAGGCTTATTCCGGCAACGGAGGATTTTGCAAAATTCAATGAGTGACCTACCAAAAGGTTGAGTACGGCAAGGTGGGCAGCATTGAATTTTGCAAAATCCCGAATATTAAGGAGGTTCTTTGGTGTATCAGAAATGGCAGTATTGGAATACGGCTTCTCGAAAATGGTTATGGATTTTGGTGGCTGTCGGCTTGCTGGCTTCCATTCCGGTCATCGCCGATCGTGTGAAGACAGAATCCTCGAGTAAAAAAGTAGAGATTGTATTCGATTATCGGGATTTGACGGAGGCAGCCTCGTATCAGGCTCACCCGCAGGACTATCTGAATGAGCAACTGGACCGCTTACAGCAAGCGGGTGTAAACAGCATGGCGATGTATGAAAGTACGTTGGATGATTTCCGTAAAGCGGGTCGCGTCGTAACCTATACGACTCAGAACGTTGCCGATATGGAAAAACGGCTTTCACCTGCAAATGAGAATTTTACGTATATTGTTTTCGCTGATAAAGAAAATGCCGAGGCATTAAAGCCGTTAATTTTACGTACTTTTACAAGCCTGGACATCAATGTAAAACCTTGGACTTATCAGGGGCAGGAAGGCTTAGTTGTGGAAACATCCCCAGAGGATGCGTATCTCAAGCCCATGCAGCCTGATCCGATTGCGATGAAGCAGCTTCGAAGCAAAGGATTTTTTATTGTTCCACGGATGAGCGACAGTCTTCCTTACAACCAGGAGTTGACGGAAGAGATGCTTGCTTCCTTTCAGCAGAATGGTGTAAAACGCATATTGTTTGAAGGTGATTCAGTCAAAGGCTTCACCGATAACGAGAAAGAGCATAGCTTAGCGGCATTTGCTAAATTGCTGAACAAATACGATATTGGCCTAGCTGCTATCGAAAACTTAAAAAAACCGCAAGCAGGCTTCAATAAGCTCGCTTACGATATCCACTATAACGTTGTGCGTTTATACTCATTGAGCGATAAAGATTCAACGCTCGATGTGGAAACGTTGGCCGATCGATTTGCACTGGCCACCAAGGACCGTAATATTCGCATGTTGTATCTGAATACCGCGCCTAGCCGTAGTATTGCTGAAGCCAAGGTGAAGGATTCGGTAGATAACCTGATCCATAGCCTGGACAAGCCGGGTAACGCTGTACAACGGATGGAGAAAAAGGGGTTTGAACTCGGACAGGCTGAACCATTCCAAGTAGTCGATTCGTCCATTCAGCGCTATCTGAAAATGATTGTCGTACTGGGTGCACTGGCATTCTTCTCCATTATGGTGTCCTATTTCGTCCCAGCATTGACTTTGCTGGCATTTGCACTCGGTTTGGTAGGTTCAGCAGGACTTTATGTTTTGAACTCCAGCTTGATGGAGCAAGGTCTAGCCCTACTCGCGGCGATTAGCGGACCTACGGTTGCAATGATCATCGCCGTGCGTACGATTAGAATTAAACGTGAACAGGGGGCTGAACTTTCTGTAGGTCAGCGTTTGATTCAAACGCTTATACTGTACGTACAGACAGCGATTTTGTCGCTGGCTGCAGTGCCTTTTGTTATTGCTCTGTTGAATAGTATTGCTTACAGCCTTGTGCTGAACCAATTTAGAGGTGTAAGCCTGCTTCACATTCTGCCGATCTTCTTAGCAGCGATATATATTTTCTTTTATCGTGGTGTTTCTATACGAGAGGAAATTTCCAAGTTGCTACGTACGCCGATTACTGTATTGTGGGTTATCGCACTGGCTATTATCGCAGCCGCAGGTTATTACTATTTGACTCGTACCGGAAATGCGGGTACGGTGTCGAACACGGAGCTGGTTTTCCGGAACTTCCTTGAAAATGCGTTTGGTGTACGTCCGCGCAATAAGGAATTTTTGATGGCTCACCCACTGTTTATTGCAGGGGCGTTCCTGGCTTTGAAATATCGCAAAGCAATCTATTTGCTGATTATAGCTGCTATTGGTCAAGCCTCTATGGTGGATACCTTTGCTCACATTCACTCTCCAGCGGCACTGTCGCTTAGTCGCGGGCTGTTAGGATTGGGCTTCGGTCTGGTGCTGGGAATCATCGCAATTGTCGTGTGGCAAGTGCTGGAAGGGTGTTGGAAGAAATGGTCACCACAGCTCAAACGATAATCATCTCAGGTTATTACGGCTTTCACAATAGTGGAGATGAGGCGGTGCTCAAGTCGATTTTGACAGCTTTAGAGGAGGAAAGTCGTCAGGCGGGGATTACAATCAAGCCTGTTGTTCTGTCTTCTGACCCCGCCTGGACACAGAAAATGTACGGAGTAGAAGCTGTACCGCGGATGAGTCTGGGGGAAGTTCGTAGAGCGATTAAAAACAGCGATGGGCTAATAAGTGGCGGCGGGAGTTTGCTCCAGGATGCAACAAGCCCTAAAAGTATTCCGTATTATCTGGCGATTCTGAAACTGGCCCAATGGGCTGGAAGGCCGACGTTTGTATATGCTCAGGGCATTGGTCCGGTACAACGGAAGATATTTTATCCTATGATCCGTTCTGTGTTTCAGCGCTGTGAATATGTTTCTGTAAGAGATGAGCAGTCTGCCGCACTGCTGGGCACTATGAAACTGAAGCACCCGGTTGTCGAAGTTGTTCCTGATCCGGTAATGGGGCTTCCATTGCCCCCGGGTTCCGAGCTGCATAAAGCAGCATTTGAGACTGATAAGGATAAACTTCCGATCGTTGGCGTATCTGTACGTTACTGGGATAAGGAACGTCGCGATTTAACGGCTATTGCGGACGGCTTAAAAAAATTAGCTGCTGAGCGCCGTGTACACTTACGCTTTTTACCTTTCCATCTGCCTGATGACGAGCAGGCTTCAAGGATGGTAATGGATTTGTTGGGGGATATTAGGGGGACGGGGAGCCTTGTCAGCATGTGTGATCAAGTCACCGATCCTCAACAGATGCTTTTGGAAGTCAGCCGTTGCAGTTTGATGATCGGGATGCGATTACACAGCTTGATCTATGCAGCATCCCACCAGGTGCCTCCGTTGGGGATATCCTACGATCCTAAAATTGACCATTTCCTCAGCCGTGTCGGTAGCCAGCCTGTAGGCACTACAGAGGCACTGGATGGACAAAAACTGGCTAATGAGTCTATGCGGTTGCTAGATCAGCGAAGTCAATGGATCGAGAGCCAGGGAGCGGACATTGCTTTGTTAAAAAGTGAGGCTCGCTTACCGGCACAGCATATCGTTAATTACTTGTGTCGCAAAGGATGATGGATACAGTGACAGTTGATAAGGTTACGAATGTGCCTACCGTCCCGATTTTCGGTGTTCCGGTATCAAGGCTTAATATGAAAGATACATTAAATGTATTAATTCAAGCAGTGGAGTCTCGCCAGCCCCATCAAGTGATCACTGCCAATCCGATTATGGTAATGGCTGCATTGGAAGATCCAGTGTACATGAACGTGATGAAACAGGCAGAGTTGATTGTTCCGGATGGGACTGGCGTGGTCTGGGCTGCAAACTATGTAGGACATCCTGTACCTGAGCGGGTAGCGGGCTTTGACTTGTTACATGAATTACTTGCAGCAGGAGAAAACTATCATTGGAAGGTTTATTTACTGGGATCAACATCTGAGGTGATTCAAGCGACCGCAAAGCGGGTACATGAGCTTTATCCCGCAATTACGGTTTGTGGCAAGCGTGATGGTTTTTTTGGACCTAAAGAGGATGAAGCCGTGATTGCAGCCATTCGTGAAGCAAATCCTGATTTGTTGTTTGTAGCACGTGGAGCGGACACGCAGGAACCCTGGATTGGTAAATATAAGGAACAGCTGGGTGTACCGGTGATGATGGGGGTTGGCGGTAGCTTCGATGTTATATCAGGCAGAACTAAACGCGCACCTAAATTGTTTCAAAAGCTACGGGCTGAATGGTTATATAGACTCCTCAAAGAGCCAAGCCGTTACAAAAGAATGCTTGCGCTGCCGAAATTCGCCGCGAAAGTGATGCGCGAAAAAGAAAACGTCACAAAAGTGTGATAAATAGCTTGAATCTGCCTTCAAAACCCGCTAATTTGCCAGAATATGAAGCTTGGTATTTATTTTTGATCAGAGTATAATTCAATGCGGTTACATCTGAAAAGGGATTGCTTTAAAATTGGGGGTCGAATGATCAAATGTTATTGATCTATATTATTGGGTTCATCATGGCACTGGGACTTGCGCTGTTACTGACACCGCTCGTCAAGAAATTCGCTGTGAAGGTTGGAGCCGTCGATGTACCGAATGCCCGAAAAGTACATACCCGAATTATGCCGCGTCTTGGCGGACTGGGGATTTTCTTGGCATTTCTGTTGTCCTTATTGGCGGTGTTACCTTTTGTGCCTGACGGAATGCTGTCCTCTCGGGATATTAACTTTATCGCAGCCTTTCTGATTGGCGGTACGCTGATTACACTGATTGGTGCTCTCGATGATCGTTTTGATCTCAATGCAAAATTGAAATTTTTGGCTCAAATTGCCGTTGCGTGTATGGTCGTGTTTGCTTTTGATATTCGTGTAGATTTTGTAAATGTACCTTTTCAGGATGCATACTCATCTTTGGAAAGCTGGATTTCCATTCCGCTTACGATTTTCTGGATCGTAGGTGTAACGAATGCTATCAATTTGATTGACGGTCTGGATGGACTGGCTGCAGGTGTCTCAGGAATTGCGATTGGAACTATTTTTGTGATGTCGGTACTGATGGGCAATTACATGGTAGCTATGCTTTGTCTTGTGCTGCTGGGCAGTATTATCGGATTCTTATTTTTTAACTTTCATCCTGCAAAGATATTCATGGGTGATACAGGGTCATTATTTTTAGGTTTCTGTCTGGCCATGCTATCCATGCTTGGTTTCAAGCAAATTGCTATCGTATCTTTTATTACGCCATTGATTATTATCGGTGTACCTTTGTCAGATACATTCTTCGCTATCATTCGTCGCAAGTTGCAGAAAAAACCGATTTTTTCTCCGGATAAAGGTCATTTGCATCACTGCTTACGCGAACTAGGTTTCAGTCACAGACAGACAGTGTTGATTATCTACGGTATTGCTGCATTTTTCGGTGTATTGGCCGTGATTCAATCGTCTGCTGCGCTTAATGAAGCGAACTGGGTCACCTTTGTCGTGATTTGTATTATGATGTTCTTCCTACAGATCGGTGCAGAGGTTATTGGTCTTGTTGGCAAAACCAAACGCCCAGTTATTAATACACTGATTCGGTTGCTGGCTAAGCCAGATTCCCAAACACGTTCGAAATTATAATTTCAATTTAAAAGTAAGCCTTCAAGCTTGGCGGTATACCGCGGGTTTGAAGGCTTTTTTGATGTTTGCTGTAAAAAAACTCCCTCCTTTTTTGAGAATTTACTAATTTTTTGTATGTTTACTACCGATAAAAAAAGTATTGAATGATTACGTACCCCAAGGTGCGACAGAATCAAAGGAGGACAATGATTTGAAACGATTGCTATCCATGTTGCTGACGGTTGGTCTCATCATTGGCTTGGTGCCGGCGGCCCTGGTAGGTACGGCTCATGCTGCGACGGGAACTTATTTTATTTTTCCGAGTGAAAAATATGATGTGGATTCGGCTAGAATGGTAAACACTGACCGAGTTACAGTTAACGGTACGATTAACGGAGTGAACGGAAGTACTATATCTTATAGTGTATTCCAACTCTCTAAAAATGGAACAAACCTTAACGTGGTTAATAAAAACGAGAGTCAAAAAGGCGGAATTACGGTCAGTGGCTCTACGCTTAAAGTTACAGACATTAAACTGTTTCCTGGTTTGAACCGGATTACATTTCAAAGCAGCCAAAATTCGGCTGATATGAAGGACTCCATTTACATTGAGTATCAGGATGGGCCTAAGCTTTATGATCTATCTGCTACGCTGAATGGTGCAACCGAGCAGTTGCTAGAGAATCAGACAGCGGTGCTGACAGACGCACGCAATAGCGGTACGGATGATGTAAAAGTAGTCATTCAAGGTACGGCTCCTAATGCTGACAGTGTAACGCTCACGTCTGCAAAAAGCAGTAATACGTATAATGTATCCTCTTACACTGGCTATAAACTAACAGGTAGTGTTGTACTGAGTCCGGGTAAAAATATAGTGACTATTAAAGTGAATAACGGAACTCAGGCTCTTACAGTTACACGTGAAATTACGATTTATACGGGTAAACCGGAATTCTCTGATTTGACCTTGAACAAGGATGGGAATGTTTCTGCCGATCTGACCACTTCCCCTGACTTTACTGTATCGTCTACAAGTGGTGTGGTTTTAAAAGGTAACGTTTTGGTACCAGCTGGTGCGACCGATCCAGGAGTGGCCACAATCAATGCACGTTTTACCGATGTGAGTAACAATGGTAGTGCTGTGGGTAGTGCGACTGGGGTTGATGCCACAATTGATACTGCAAATATAGTTACATCAAATGGCTATAAAGTATATCCATTTCAGGTGACTGTACCTTCGGAAGCTGTACTTGATCATTTGACCAGGGCATCCCTGGGCATAACTTATACGGATAGCAGTACACCTCCAGCTCCATCGGCTGTCCAATTTACATTGCGCAGTAGCACTCAGCCGTATATTGATGATGTTAGCTATCTTCCTGATTTTAATACTCAATTGTTGAACAGAATTAATGGAAGCGGGTCTGATCAGGCAGCTGCTCTAGATGAAGCTATGAAATTAACAGGTAGCTCTATGAAGAACAAGACTACAGATGCTGCATCTGTACCTGTAGGTATGGAGTTCATCGTTGTTAATGGCGCACCTTCTTCAATTAATGAGCTTTCCGGAGTATCGGTTCATACCGTAGGGTCTCCTCAAGATGTAATTCGTACAATCAATGGTAAGTCAACGCAAGTGAAGAAAGTTGTTGCTTATGTAGATTCTTTGCCTAAAGAAGGACAAAATGTACTGAATTTTTATCTGAATGGTGACTCGACCAAGTTAATTAAAGCAACGGTGAATCTGTTGCAGGGTCCGTTCATGAAATACGATACGATTTATGATGGGCAACAAATTCCGTTGAATACATCCAGCTCAAACTTGAATACCTATAAATTGACTCAACTGGGCTACTTTAAAGGTAAATTGCTTGATGTGAGCAACGCAGCAGATATTCATTACACTGGAAGTAACCGAAATGTATTCCTATATGTTAATAATGTATTGGTTGATCTGGATGGTTCAGGAGCGGACTTCAAGCTTGCTGCTTCCTCAGAGACAGCCGCAGCCAATGCCTTGGCGAACGGGAATAATGAAATCAAGTTTGTATACAAGCCAGGTATTGAGTATAGCAATACGGTAAAAGTAAACTTTACACAGACGAATATTCCAGTAATTCCTGTTCCGAATACACAAGGAATCATCCCTTTTACACCAGTTAGTGGCTTGAGCAATACGCCGAAATATAACGAAATTGCTCCGAAATCAAAAGATGCTAATTTCACCAAAGTAGATGACACTAACTACAATACATCTTTGAAAAATATCAATGTATTTGGTACTTTCAGTATTGCTGATTTGGGTAAAGCAGATCAGGTAAATGGTTCGTTAAGTGATATTGCTAATAAAGATCAATATATTTTGGAGATTAAGGGATCGGATGACAGCGAAGTCAACTGGACGCTGAGTAACGAGTTTTTCTCAGCAGAAGATGCTAAGACAACATACAATTCCGGTTCTACCACAGATAAATTTACAAATAAAGATTTAAAAGACCTGCTTGTGTACTACCATCCGGACAAAAAGTATTTCAGCTTTGTGTTGAAAAACCAAACTATTTCGCAAGATGGAACACCAGTAGCTTATAACATTACCTTGTACAATAGCGGCAAGAGCGGACCATTTGCTACTTTCCGATTGCAAGTATCAGGTCAATCCACATCTTTTGATATTTTGCGTCCGCTCCCTGAAAAGAGAATCGTGAATCAAAACTTTGTGCAAGTTGTTGTAAACGCAGGTAATGCAGATAGTGTTACGGTAGGTAAAGAAACAGCAGTTCAAGAGGGATTCGACTCTGATTATGATGGTACCATTGATTATCCATCTACTTACAAAGCCATCGTTACAGGTCTAAAAGCCAACAAAGATAATAAAATTGACGTAGTGGTTACTGTAGGCAAGGAAAAACTGAAACAGACCATTACTGTTAAATATGTGCCTACTAATATTCCTGGTGAGCAGTACATGGAAGCGATGAAAACATCGCACAAAGTGTTCGATGGCAATCTTACACTTGCTTTTGCAAAGGGAACGAGTCTGATTCGTCGGGATTACGATCAACCGCAACAGTTCAAAAACCAGGTTTTCTCTGGTCACACTTTGTATTTTGCAATAGCAAATAGCGAAGATGGTGTGGTCGATCGTCATGAATTTGAAACCGAAAAAGCATTGTCGGATATGCAGAGCTTGATTGCAGATGGAAGTAGATACTTCAACAGAGAATTCCCAAATCGTTTTACCAAGTCAAGTCCAGTATTCTGGATTGACCCAGGTACAGCAGATGACATTAAAACAGATGATTACGATCCGGTAACTTACGGTGCCGATCCTTATCAATTGGCTAACAAGTCGCAAAATGACAGTAGCAAGATTAAAAACTTCTACTGGCGTGATCCTTCTAATGAATTAGTACCATCCAAGCGTGCAACATTAACTTTGACGTATGATAACAGTATCGCTCAGGATGCAGGGAAACAAATGACGGTGTTCTATTTTGATTCTGACCTTAAAGATTGGCAGAACATTGGTGGTGTGGTGGATCCGAAGAAACATACCATTAAGGTACCGTTTGATCGTTTCGGTTACTATGTAGTTGCTAAAGTTGGAGAAACGTATAGTGATGTCATTAAGCATAAATACGCCAGAGATTACATCGAAGCCATCTTGGCTAAAGGTGTTATGAATCCAATGGATCCAATTAATAGCTTTGGACCAGACAGCTACATTAAAAGAGGCGAATTTACGTCTATGATCGTCAAAGGTCTGCAAATTCCACTTAATTTCAGCGGAGCGAAGCATTTTGACGACGTGTCTATTCCAAATACGATATCAGCAGATGCGCTCTATGATTATCGTTATATTGAAACAGCTGCACGCGCCGGTATTGTCAAAGGTTCGCAACCAAGAATCTTTATGCCGGAAGATGTAATCACACGCCAAGATGCAGCAGTCATTATTGCCAAGGCATTGAATTTGAAGCTGGAAACAGATCATGACAAGATCATGAAGAACCTGTCTAAGACCTTTAAAGATGCGGACAAAATTGATTACTATGCGCAAGCATCTATATTGGCTATCGCCAAGAAGGGCTTTATAACAGGGTCACCTGTGGATGCAAGTGATCTGAAAAAAGGATATATGTTTAATCCTACTTCCTTGACCTTGCGCGGAGATGCAGCGATTATTGTAGCTAAAGTTATGGCTGATAAAAAGTTGCTTCCTAAAATCTAATCAACAAAACACCTGAAATTATTAAACATCCCTCCATGCGAAATGGTAATTCCCTTTCATATACATGAGAGGGATGTTTTTTATAAATCAGCTATTTGACTGGGATTAAGGGCCTATGCCATAATATCAATGAGGTAAAAACTTTGGATTGCCTTACAACGTTTTTGGTTTCGGGTTTTGCTTAAACGTCTGTAATTAACTGCTTTTTTTTTAGCTTTTATCTCAAAATGTGTTTATTATTTTTTTATATGTTTTTTTTGCACATTTATCTGAAACTTTACGCCTATTTCATCGTAGTAGAGGATGTGTGTGCTTAAATATTACATAGAGAAGTGAGTGGGGAGTGATGAGATGTCTCAGTTTTCAATACGCCGTCCTGTAACAGTATTTATGTTAATTATTGCTTTGTTAATCGGGGGCGGTATTTTTGCGTTAAGACTTCCTGTAGAGCAAATGCCGGATATGAAGCTGCCATTCGCTGCAGTGGTGACCAGTATTCCAAATGCAACGCCTACAGAAGTTGAGGAATTGGTTACTAAACCTATTGAGAAAAGTCTGGCTTCTATTGAGAACGTGGATAAAATCATGTCCGAGTCTTCAGAAGGAACATCTATGGTCATGATTCAATTTAACTGGGGAGTAGATATCAATCAAGCAACCCTCGACATGCGAGATAAAGTTGATGGGGTTAAAGGGTCTCTTCCCAAGGCGGCTAATTCGCCGCGTGTCCTTAAGGTGGATCTCAACGCAACGCCGGTTATTACGCTCTCTCTTACAGGAGACCAGGATATTAACAAGTTGAAGCCTATTGCTGAAGATATTATTGAGCCGCGGCTTGAAAGAATTGCGGGAGTAGCTGCAGCCAACATGTCAGGTGGGCAAGCTCGGCTTGTGAAGATTACCGTAGATCAAGCCAAACTTCAAAGCTATGGCATTACGCTAGATCAAATCAGCCAAGCGCTATCGTCTAATAACGTAGCGGGTTCTGCTGGTTCGGTGTACCGAGGCAATACAGAAATCCAACTTCGGGTTCAAGGTGAATACAAAGCTGTTTCAGAAATGGGTGAAACTCCAATTCCAGTAGGGAAGGGAAGCATTAAGCTAAAGGACATCGCGAAAGTTGAAGATTCCTTGGATGATGTTACAACCATTTCTACCTATAACGGAAAGCCAAGTATCAATATTTCTGTTACTAAAGCTACAGGGGGGAATACCCTTTCAATCGCCGATTCTGTAAAGGATAGTTTAGATTCGATACGGAAGGAATTGCCTCCGGGAACTCAATTGGAGATGGTAACAGATGCATCCAAACCCATTAGCGACTCCGTACACTCATTAGTAGAGCATGCTATATTGGGACTTATTATCGCAGCTATTGTCTTGCTGTTATTTTTGAATAGTATACGTTCTACCATTATTGCTACTATCGTTATTCCAATTTCCTTCGTAGCTACGTTTATGATGATGTATTTCACCGGACAAACCATTAATATTATTTCACTGAGCGGTTTGCTTCTGGGGTTAGGATCCTTTGTCGATTTTGCGGTTGTTATTATTGAGAATATTTTTAGACAGCGACATGAAGGGAAAAGCATGCTACAAGGGGCTATTGATGGCTCCAAGCAGGTGGGTAATGCCGTTATGGCATCTGCACTTGCGCAGATCGTAGTATTTTTACCAGTTGTTTTTGTTGACGGAATTGCGGGAGTTCTATTTAAACCGTTGGCGTTAACAGTTATTTTCTCTCACATTGCAGCCTTGCTTGTATCCCTTATGATTGTGCCGATGCTGGGCTCACGTTGGCTACCTACCGTGCCAGATGAATCCATCTATTCTTCAGGTACTTATAAGGGTGTTAACCCTATTGTGTGGTTTAATATTGGCTTCGAGAAATTTAAGAGTGGGTATCGCCGTATACTGAAGTGGGGAATTAACCATAGAAAATCTGTGTTAATTATTACTTTATTAATGTTTGTGGCAGCTGGGGCTCTAGTTCCTTTCGTTAAGGCTGAATTTATCCCAGCATCCGATACTGGGGAATTCACAATTAACGTGAAACTTCCTAATGGAACGGTTTTGGAAGAAACGGAAAAGGTTGTTCAAGATATAGAAAAAGAAATTTTGAAAGTTCCGGATCTAGATAAAATGACAGTGACTGTTGGTTCTGGTGGCAATTCTGGTTATTCAGGGGCGGCTCCAACCAACTCAGCAGATCTAAGTGTAACACTGAAGGATGGACATCAGGCAACAGATGTTATAGTTGATGGCCTTCGTAAAAAATTTGATAGCATTCCGGATGCAGAGATTACAATGGCGTCTACAACAGGCCTTTCAAGCGGAGCGGCTGTTAATATTAACTTAAAAGGTGACGATATTGACGTCCTGAGAGAACTCTCGGACAATCTCGTTGCGGACGTAAAAAACATACCGGGTACGGTCAATGTGAAAAGTACCTTGAGTGCTGTTCGCGAAGAATATGAGATTACCGTTAATCGGGAACTTGCAAGTCGATATGGCTTATCAGCGACCCAAATCTTATCTGCAGTGAATACTTCTTTTAATGGATCAGTCGCCACAAGCTATCGTACAGGTGAAGATCAGATTGATGTGAAGATATCGTTGCCAGAGCAAAACCGCCATGATTTGTCAAATCTAAAAGCCTTACGGATCACCACTTCGCAAGGTATTGATGTACCTTTGTCTTCCGTAGTAAGTATTGATAAACGGACTGTACCCGATACTGTTACTCGTGAAGACCAAACGCGTCAAGTACAGATTACAGCTGATATTGATGGAACAGGGGATATTCTTACTATTAATCAAAAAATAGATGCTCTTTTGAAGAGTACTCACTTCCCAGAGGGCTACAGTGCAGATACGGGTGGTGGACAAAATGAACAAATGCTGGAGTCTTTTACGAACTTGGCGATAGCTATTTTGTTATCTGTCGTACTCATCTACATGGTTATGGCAGGACAGTTCGAATCGTTGCTCACACCGTTTGTTATTATGTTTTCCGTTCCACCTACGGTAATTGGTGTGCTTATCGGTTTAGCTGTAACCGGGGCGAGTCTCAGCGTTTCAGCTTTGACAGGTTACATCATGCTCGTCGGTTTGGTCGTCAACAATGCCATTGTTATGATTGACTTTATAATTCAGCTCCGAAAAGACGGCCAAGATCGGGATGAAGCTATTATTCATGGAGCGTCTGAGCGGTTGCGTCCGATTTTGATGACCACGCTGGCTACTGTACTAGCTTTGCTCCCGATGGCATTTGCTACAGGCAGTGGTAACGAGACACAAGCACCGATGGCTGTTGTTGTTGTATTCGGGTTATCCTTCGCAGCTGTTATTACATTGATTCTTATTCCGGTAGTCTACGTCATCATGGATAATATGATACAAAAACGTAAGAATCGGAAATTAAAAAGACAAGCGAAGAGAGAATTAAAAAAAGAAGCGAAACTACAAAAAAGTGTTCATATATAAGGTGAGGTGGAGAAACATAATGAATAAAAAAAGTGCTCTGATTGCTACAACTTTGCTTTTATCAGTTGCATTAGCAGGTTGCGGTGGGGGAGAGGCCCCTGCCGCAACGACTACGGCGCAGCAAGCCATTCCAGTTCAAATAGCAAAAGTGGCTAAAGGTAGTATTAACGATTCAACAGGTATTATTGGAAGCTTTGCTCCCAAAGAGACGGCTCAGGTGTCTCCGAAAATTAGTGGTAAGATTCAAAGTATTAATCTTACAGTGGGGCAAAAAGTAAGCAAAGGCGACACATTGTTTACTATAGACCAAAAGGACCTGCAGGACGCGATTAAGCAATCCCAGGAATCGTACCAGGTTGCCTTGGCTAATTTAAAGCAGGCTGAGTCTGGTGCAGCACAGTCGGTGCAGCAGGCAGAATCCAGCGTGGATCAAGCCAAAAGTGCGCTTGTCCAGCAAGACAACACCATCACCCAAGCTCAGACCAGTCTGGTTGATGCTCAGAGTTCCGTGCGTGATGCTCAAAATACGCTCAATCGCAACCAACAGTTGTTTAGTGCGGGCGCTCTATCTCAATCCGAGTTAGAGCAGTCTCAAATAGCGCATAGAAGAGCTTTGACTGCGGTGGAAAATGCACAGATCACACTTCACAATGCGCAAACGTCCAAGGAAAGTGCACAAACAACATATAGCAATGCTCAAAAATCATTACGTCTTGCACAACAGAAAACCGGCATTGACGTAGCTCGTGCTTCTGTCAATCAAGCTAAGTCCAGTTTAGACACAGCACGTAGTCAACTGGTGGATTCTGTAGTCAAAGCTCCGATTTCCGGCACGATATCGGTAGTAACAGGAACCCAGGGGCAAATGGTTAGTGCACAATCCGCGGTTGCTACAATAGCGAATACCAATCCTATTATTGCTAAAGTTAACGTTTCTGAATCTGAGCTTCTTAAGTTGCAGGTGGGTTCATCTGTGACTGTAGGTGTGGACTCCTTAGATAAGCGAATTGAGGCCAGAGTATCGGCCGTCAATCCGGTAATGGATAATGATCTCAAGGCATATCCTGTCGAGATTTCGGTTCCTAATGGATCAGGTGAATTAAAATCAGGGATGGTTGTAACTGTATACATGAAATCAGAAGCTCCTAAAAACATTTTGGTATCGCAGGATGCCATTACGGAGCAGGCAGGGAAAAAGTATGCTTATGTAGTGGAAGGAACAGTGGCTAAGCGGGTAGAGGTGCAGACAGGCCAGGAAAGTGCCAAGCAGATTGAGGTAACCAAGGGGCTTGCTGAAGGACAAAATGTTGTCGTTAAGGGCGTTAGTCTGCTTACGGATGGCGCGAAGATTAATGTAGTGAAGTAATTTGTCTCGGTTATATTTACCGTAAATCACTGTTACTCCGTCATTCCTACTATCTAAAGTGTATTAGAGTATTAGGTTTCAAGGGAATCTATAGACTTTATGTGCTTTATATATTCTATGGATAATTCTTAACGAATATACTCCATTAAAGACCGTCTTAAATGTACGAAAATGACCCTTGTACATTTAAGGTTGATAAGGTAAAAGTTGTAGGATGACGGAGGAACAGGTTTAATAGTATAATTATTACTGTGGGAAGCGGAATACATAATCAAAAAAAATAAAAATTTTTTTTGAAACAGACGCAACTTTTTGAACCCATGCTACGTCTAATTGGGTGAGTATGAAACAAAGGGGTACAAAAGCGTAAAGACAAAATTCGCTAAAAAAAATCTTTACTGCATTGTTATCACATTGTATAATACTGGAGTACGTCATAAATGGACGCTTTCTTTCAACTAGATTCCAAGCTTCTGTGATATTGTCACAGATATCATTTTATAAGGGTTCTCATAAAGCTCGGAAAGGAGGTGTAACGACTGATGAGTGACAAGATCCGACAAAAAGACAAAAATAATATTTCTGGTTATATTCAAGGAGGAGAAAAAAAGGTTATGACAAAGTTTAATAAAAAAATGATCAACGTGCTGGCAACAGCAACATTGGTTGCTGGTGTTGCAGCTCCAATCGCAGCATTGACTGCACCAACTGCAATCCATGCAGCATCTAGCTACTCTGCTGTTAATACTCCTAGCATTGGTTCAAGCCAAACTACTAACACTACTCTGGGTAGAGTAAAAGTTAACATAAGCCAAGCTTCTGTTGGCAAAAATGAATCTTTCACTGTTACATTGCCTAAAGGTTTTGAATTTGCTACTAATCCTGGTGTTGTCCCTACTGCTATTGATTCTACTTATGGTTTGGGTGTTTACATTGCTCCAGGCGATAACGATGAGGATGCTGCAGCTCGTGCAGAAACTGGATACGTTAAGGGCGAAGGTGTGACTGTAGAGAAGCTCACTAATAACTCTGCAAGAGTGACTTTCAACTTTACTAACTCTAAAGATAGCGTTGATCTTTACCTGAACTTTGGTAAAATTAATGTTAACGGACCTAGCAATGGACCTGTAAAAGCTACTTTTGATGCAGCTTCTGCAAGTGGTTTCACTAGCGGTGAAGCAACAATTGCAAACGTAGTTTCTTCCGGTCAAGTATCTTTGTCTGCTGCTGATACAGTTTCCAGTGAAGAGAACTTTACTGCAACTTTGAAAGTTAAAGAAGAAACAGCTGGTTCTTTGGGTAATAGCAACATTAAGTTGAAATTGCCTAGTGGTTTCAAATGGGATTCCGCTCCTAAAAGCCCAGCCACTATTTTGTTTACTTCTAAGACAGACAAAGCAATTCAACCATCAGATGTGAACTACTCTACTGATGGCGATACGCTTACTTTGTCTTTGAAAAAAGTGAGTGACGACCAAACATCTTTCCAATTGCCTGTAGGATTCTATGTTGATGATGAAAACAGTGCAAAAGAAGGCGACGTTACAGTTAGTATCTCTGGTAATGCAACAACTGATGTTAGCTCCCTCGTAGTTGGTAGCTATGGTCAAATCGGTGGTGGCGTTTCCGTTGCTACTCCATCAACAATTCTTGCTGGTCATGATGAGCAAAAAATTGGTGATGTTACAATTAAAGAAACTGTTGCTGGTTCTTTCGTAAAAGGACGTACTGTAACTTTGCGTTTGCCTGAAGGTGCTCGTTGGCAGTCAACTTTTGAAAGCAATAACCCAGGAAGCAACTTCTCCGGTTCTATGGAGAACACTAACGGTTTGGGTGGAGCAGAGGTTTCCTATACTGACTCTGACAAACGTACTTTGAAATTGACTTTCAACAACGCTAACAGCACAACTGATGCTGGTAGTCTGAAATTGAAAAACGTTGAAGTTGCTACGCAACCAGGTTTCTCTGGCGATCTGAACGTTGATGTTGCTGGTAGCCAAGGTCTGAGCGGTACTGTTAAGGTTGCAACTGTGAAACAAGCAGTTACTCTGGCTGCTGCTTCCAAACCAACCCTGACAATCGGTCTGGGCGATCAACAAGTTGGTGATATCACAATCACTGAAGCTGCTAAAGAAGCTTTCGTTAAGAAAGACGGTAGCCGTGAAGTAATCTTGGAATTGCCAACAGGAGTACGTTTTGCTGCTACTCCAGAAGTAAAAGTTACAGCTGGTGACGTTAAAGTGAAGAGCGTATCTACTGATACTTACGGCGAAAGCAACAAAGGCCGTCTGAGCTTCTACATCGATAGCGAAAGTGCTACTCCAAGTACAATCACAATCTCAGCTCCTAAGCTGACTGTTGACCGTACTGTAGCTCAAGGCGACATCGTTGCTAAGCTGAAAGGTAGCGCAGTTTCTTACACTGCATACAAAGGCGCAACTGACAACACTCAAAACTGGAAAGACAACAACACTGCAGCTGCTGAAGTAGCAATCGCAACTGTTGGAACTCCAGCTCCAGGTGCTACTAAAACTAAAGCTGTCTTCACACTGGGAAGTACTTCCTACACTGTGAACGGCGAAAGTAAAACTTCTGATGTAGCTGCTTATGCTGAAAACGGACGCACTTACTTGCCAGTACGTTATGCAGCTGAAGCTCTGGGTGTATCCCCACAAAACATCCTGTTTGACAAAGCGACTTCCACAGTTACCCTGATTAAAGGTGACCGCGTTGCTCAAATCAAACTGAACACAAACCTGTTGACTATTAACGGTTCTGTGGTTCGTATGGACGTTAAAGCTGTAACTAACAAAAACCGTACTGTACTGCCTATCTTCTGGGTGAGCAGAGCGTTGGATGCATCCATCAACTATGATGCAACTGCTAAAACAGTAACTGTTGAAAACAACAACTAATTTAAGAGCAACTCTTTTGAGTTAACTGAATTAGATGAGAAGAGGGTTCCTTTTGGAGCCCTTTTCTTTTATTAGTCTTATTGACAAAGGAGAGAAATTATGAAACGTTTTGGAGTGGCAGTACTGTCCACATTGGTTCTTTCTTCTGCGTTCGCCAGTCTTGCAGGAGCTCAACCAGGTGATATAAAGGTTATTATTAACGGTGTAACTCAGCAATATACCCAGTCCCCGGTTGTTAGTCAAAATACAACCTTGGTGCCTCTGCGTGGTGTTTTTGAAAGCTTGGGCGCGAAAGTCGATTGGGACAGCAAAGCTAAAAAAGTGACAGCATCTAAAAATGACGATACGTTATCTTTAAATGTTGGTTCTAAACTTGCTTATAAAAATAGTAATCCTGTGCAGCTCGATGCAGCAACTCAAATTCAAAAGGGTCAAGTACTCGTTCCTTTACGTTTTGTGAGCCAATCATTAGGCGCCAAAGTAAATTGGGATCAGGCTACACGAACAGTGACCATTTCCAATCAAGCTAATGGTAGCACTACTGGTGATCAAACCAATAGTTTGTCCAGTAAGCCTCTCGCAACCCCTGTGACCCAAGTTACTTATGATACCTACTATAATGATTCTTTGACCTATAAGGATGCAGTTAAACTGGCCGTAGCTGATAGTACTTCAGTTAAAACAGCAGCAACGAATATCGATCAGGCTGGAAAAATCATGAAAGAAGCTGGCAAGGATATTAACTTTGTTCCAGCAGAAGCAGGTGATGAAGCACAAGACAAAGCTTTTAAAGGTTATGCCCAAACGAACCTTAATTATGAGGCTGCTAAAAAGAACTTGGATATGACTAAAGAAGGTATTGAGTACAATGTGAAGGATCTTTACAATAAGCTTCTTCAAAAGCAAAATGCCGTTAAGCTGGCTGCTTTGAATATTGAAGATGCCGAGCGCAAACTGAAAGTAGCACAAATTAAACGAGATAATCAGATGTCGAGTGACTATGAGGTTACGCAAGCAACTAATCAGGTGACTCAAAATCAAGCTGCTTTAGAGAAAGCAAAAAAAGATCTAGATAGTGCATATGTATCTTTGAACCAAGTAATTGGTTACAAACCAGAGCAACGTTATGAATTAAAGGATAAACCTGCATATTCTGAGTTCAAAGATAATGTGGAAACTAAAGTAAGCCAAGTACTTACCAGCAGCACGGCCATTTGGCTGAGCGAGCAAAAAGTGGATTTAGCTGAATTGAGCTTGAAGCTCTACAATTTTAGTACGCCAGGAAACACACCTTACGAAGCTGAACAACTTAATGTCGAGAAAGCTCAGTATGCAACAGAGGGTACAAAGAGACAACTCGAAGAAGCAGTAAGAACAATTTATAATAACATCAAAGCATTAGAAAGCCAGTACTCACAGATTCAAGCTGGTTTGGTGAGTGCTAGAAGTGCGGCTGATATGGCTAAGAAGCAATTTGATGTTGGGTTGGCTACAGAGCTACAGGTTTATGAAGCTAATTTGAAAGTGACTACTGCTGAGCAACAGGCCGAAGATATAGTTACAAATATTGATACATTGAAGTTGGCATTTGATAAGCCTTGGGCTATGCAGGGTTCTTCTGGAGCTAGCGCACAATAATTAAAACTTAACTATACTTGCTATAACCTGCTGTAGGAGGACTTCATGAAATCACGCTATAAAGTATCGTTGGCTGCTGTTTTACTTGGAGGAGGAATTGTTGCTGGTTCCTTAATGAACAATTCAGTTAATGGTGCCTCCAGTTCTGGACAACCTGGTACAGCTGATGATCCAGTCGTAACCAAAAGCTATGTCGACCAAAAAATTGCTCAGGCAATTAAAGGTGGAGTACCAGCAAGTAACACGAGTAGTAAAACGACTAGTTCGAATGCTCCAGCAACAAACGCTACTTCTAACACAACGGCGTCAGGAACTTCTGGTGCAGGAAAAACTTCCACACCAGAACAGACAGAAGCTTTAAAGGTAGTTGATGTAAAGCCTGGTCAAAAACTGATTGCCAAAGCAGGCTCGGAATTTATTTTACGTAATGGCTATGCCGTTGTGTATAGTATGGATGCCAGTGGTGCTATTGATATTACTTCTGGAACGGAAATTGTCCATAATCAGGCTGTCGAGAAAAATCATTTATTATCCTTTCCTAGAGAAGGAAGAGGTATTCAAGTAAAAGAAGGTCAGAAGTTTGGTCTGGTTGTTATGGTACGAGGCGGTTATACTGTTCAGTAAACTGTTTTGTATATAAGCAGCTTTCGGTGGCTCTTTTTCTTAAATACTGCTTGGGATAGCAAATTGTTCTTGGCTAAGTTGAACCTAATCGCTGCACACTAACCCCATGAAAGACAATACGTTTAGTGGAGGGTGTATACGATGGCATCAAGAGGTCAAAGACGATTAATTCCTGAAAGCCGTGCCAGGTTAGATGATTTGAAGTATGAGATCGCTGCTGAGTTTGGGCTGCCTGTTTATAATCCCCAATATACACATATACAACCTAAGGCTGACAGTGAGTTTGCTGCAGAATTGGGACAGTTTGCAGGAGTCGAAAATGTAGCATGGCGCGATTTAACTTCAAGACAGAACGGTTCAGTTGGTGGTGAAATTACTAAGCGATTGATACAATCTGCTGAACGCAGCTTATCTGAATATGGTACATTGTAAATTGCAATAATTTTTACAGTTTTTGATTATATAGTAGCGTATAAACTGGGGTTATTTACATGTGAATCGAAAATGGTTTGCATGTAAACTTACCTCAATTTCGAAAGTTGTAATTGGGCTGTATGAATTGACACCTTGTTTTAAATAGGATATCATGGCATTTGAGGCTTGTACGCAACCTTTTCCTAACGGAAAAGGTTCATTTTTTATTAATCAGGTGTAACAAGATATCTCCCGCCATTTGTTGGCTTGAAGGTATCTGAATAATACCATTGCCATGTCAGGATTTTTTTATAAATCCTCATGTATTTTAATTGTGGGAGGTTGAAATTCATGTCTGTAAAAGGCCGTCATTTGTTCACGTCCGAGTCTGTAACAGAAGGCCATCCGGATAAAATCTGTGATCAGATATCCGATGCTGTATTGGACGCCTTTCTGGCTAATGACCCTAATGCACGGGTAGCATGTGAAGTATCGGTAGCTACTGGTCTTGTTCTCGTCATTGGTGAAATCAGCTCCAAATCGGAATACGTGGATATTCCATCCATTGTACGTAATACGATTAAGGAAATTGGCTATACACGTGCGAAATACGGTTTCGACTATAATACTTGCGCTGTATTGACTTCTTTGAATGAACAGTCGCCGGACATTGCTCAGGGGGTTAATGCTGCCTTGGAAAGCCGTGATCCTGCTGAAGTAGATAAAGAAACGGATAATATTGGGGCTGGGGATCAAGGATTGATGTTTGGTTTTGCTACGAACGAGACACCTGAGTTGATGCCTTTGCCTATCGCTATGTCTCACCGTATTGCACGACGCTTGTCTGAAGTACGTAAGGATGGAACGCTGAATTACCTTCGTCCAGACGGTAAAACCCAAGTAACGGTAGAGTATGAAAATGGTAAACCTGTTCGTATTGATGCTATTGTGGTTTCTACGCAGCATGCAGAGGATACTACTTTGGAGCAAATTCAAGCAGACATCAAAGAAAAGGTTATTTTGCCAGTTGTCCCTGCCGAATTATTGGATGAGCAAACCAAGTATTACATTAATCCGACAGGACGCTTTGTTATCGGTGGCCCTCAAGGAGATGCAGGTCTGACAGGCCGTAAAATTATTGTGGATACGTATGGTGGTTATGCACGTCACGGCGGGGGAGCATTCTCCGGTAAAGATCCGACTAAAGTGGACCGTTCCGCTGCTTACGCTGCTCGTTATGTAGCGAAAAACCTCGTAGCAGCTGGATTGGCAGACAAAGTGGAAATTCAGCTTGCTTATGCCATCGGTGTAGCTACGCCTGTTTCGATTAACGTCGATACATACGGTACGGGTAAAGTAAGTGATGAGAAGCTGGTTGAATTGATCCGAAATAACTTTGATCTGCGCCCAACAGGCATTATCCGCATGTTGGATCTGCGTCGTCCAATTTATAAGCAAACTGCTGCCTACGGTCACTTTGGCCGTACAGATTTGGATGTACCATGGGAGAGCGTAGATAAAGCTGAAATTCTAAAAGAACAAGCGGGTTTGTAATTCCTCGTATGTTATCAAAATAAAAGCAATAACCCAAAAAGACTGTTTCATGCTTTGCATGAACAGTCTTTTTTTGATGTCTTTCGCTGTTAAGTATGAATTTGTTCCGATGTACCGAATGCTGAGTGACTACTCGGATATCGGTGCATGGTCCAATAAATTTTTAAGTAAACGACAAACCTTTTGCAGTTCCTTGTACTGCTCCAAATACGCAAAAAGGGCTTTCAGGAGGCCTTTTTGAGGGTTCGATTTCAGAGCCTCTTCCTTTAAATGAGCGTAGATTTGCTGACACTCCTGTTTCTCCTCTGAACTCCACGAAGACAGCAGTATACTGTCTTCCAAGGAGTGGAGAAGGCTGTTAATTTGACGACCTTGGTCAAAGGGATTACTTAGAGCACTTTCAGGTAACCAGCCTTGCTTGCTCCAGAACAAATGTGGAGCTGAATCAGCATTGTTCAGGCTGGTTGCCAAGGAACTGGATAAGAAGATGATAAACTGTGTTAGATGTTCAATCGTTTCATCATTCATCCGATCGGCAAAGAAGCGAATATATTCAAACACAATGCTTTTAAGTACAAAGGTCATATCCCATGCATGATCTTCAATGCTCGGTCCAAAAATATCAATCAGGCAGTCGCGAACCCATTTGTACAATTTATATTCATGATTTTCGAACGCGTAATTGAGTTGTTCATTCTGAAAAATAAGCATAGAAGGCTCAGGAAGATCCATCATAAGATACACTTTATTTTCAACGAGATTTTTCAAGTAAAGTACAATAAAACCGTGCAGTTTATCATGCTTAGAAAGATCAGGTTTACTGTAGAGAGCCCGGATGTCTTGTTCAATGTTATTTTCCAGAATGATACACATTTCTAGAGGGAGTTCTTCTTTTCCTTGAAAATATTTATAAAAGGATGCCTTCGCCATCCCACTTTCTTTGGCGATTTCTTCAACAGATGTTGAATAATAGCCTTTTCTGGAGAACAGCCGAATGGCCGCTTGTAAAATATCATTTTTTTTACTTTCCATACATACTTCCCCCTAGGGACCGACCAACTCGACAGCATGCGAATTCACTTCATACCTCACAAAGGTTGGTCACGTGTGATAACTGTGTGCTGCTGTTTTTTGAGTTGACGGCGCATCTTGTACTTGGCCATGATCATATACAAGGACGGTACGACAAACAAGGTTAACAAGGTCGAGAATAACAAACCGAAAATGACGGTAAACGCCAGTGGCTTAAAGAGCAGGCTTCCCAATAGTGCTAACGGAATCATACCTACAATTGCTGCCAAAGATGTCAATAAAATCGGTCTGAAGCGAGCAGCGGCTGCCTGTATTACGGCTTCCTTTAATTCCATTCCTTCATGTCGTGCATCCTCGATAAATTCAATTAACACAATCCCATTCCGCACAACAATGCCTGCGAGAGCAATAATTCCCATGATGCTCATAAAACCGATAGGCATACCAGTCAAGAAAATACCAATAATCCCGCCGGCTGCTGCCAGATACACGGTCGTCATAATAATAATAGGAATGGAGAGAGAATAAAATTGCATGGTAATCAAGAGTAAAATGAGCAAGACTACAACGATCGCCAGCTGTCCTAAGTCCTTGAATATGGTCGATTGGTCAGAGGTTTCCCCACCAACCTCCCATTTGTAGCCTTCTGGGAACTTCATTTGCGCCAGCTTACTTTCAACGTCAACCATCGCTTCGCTTGCAGTTCGTCCATTCAAGTCGGCTTCCACCGTAATCGTCCGCTCCATATTGTAATGCTTGATTTGCTGAATAGCAAATGACGGCTTAATCTGGACGAGCTGGTTTAATGGTATTTGCTTACCAGCTGCATTAACTACACTTAATTGTTGGAAAAGCTTACTTGGCTCCTCGTCACTGTGATTCAAATACATTTTAATATCTACTAGACTATTTCCAGTATCAAATTGGCTGACTTGAGCTCCCTCTTTTAATAGAAGCAGGGTGCGAGTCAAATCGGTGTAGCTTACTAGGTACTGATCCATCGCCTGTTTGTTGACCTCAAGCTCCAGTGCATATCGTTCAATTCCTATATCATCCACGACGCCTGTTGTGCCCTCTACTGTCGCGATCTGCTCCTTTGCTTTTTGGGCAAGGGTTTGCAGTTCATTCAGATCCTGACCTGAGATACGAATAGAAACGGGCTTACCCACTGGAATCCCGAGACGAGGAACATACATCGTAACTGTAACTCCAGGGTAGGATTTCTTAACATGTTGTTCCCAAGCATCCACTGTCGTATTGAGATCGAATACGTTTTCTTTGCCGACGACAGCAATCTGCCCCACCGTTTCGTTATAACTAATATTTCCACCCGAACTATTAATGTCACTAAACAGTTGTGGGGCAGTCCCTCCAGCGCTGTAGACGACCTTGGAAGTCTCAGGTTGCTTTTTCACCCAGCCTGCAAGGTCTTTAACGACCTGGTCGGTTTCCGCAATTGAAGTGCCTACAGGCATTTTTATATTTAGTGCAACATGAGGATCTTCCGACTCAGGGAATAGTTCAACTGAAGTAAAGGGAACTAATCCATAGGCGGCTGTTCCAAGCATGAGTCCGACCATGGCTGTCAGCAAGGGACGCTGAATGACCTTAGGCATCAGTTTTTGTGAATAGAGCTTGTTTAAAGAATGAATCTGCTGGCCGAGCAAGCCTGCTGGTTTAGATTTACCCTGAGGGTGACGAGCCTGTCTGCGCTTCTCATACCATTCTCGAAAAATAGGAATGATGGTAAGCGACATGATCATAGAGGCAAGCATGGTCAGGGAGACAATAGCGGGAATGGGTCTAATAAAGGCCCCTACGTTTCCCGGCAGAAACAACAATGGCGCGAAAGCTGAGATGGTGGCCAGAGTTGCAACCAAAATAGAAAGCATGACCTCTTTGGTACCTTTTACAGCTGCGACTGAGGGCGATTCTCCTAATTCCGTAAGTCTACGCTCAATATTATCATTTACAACTACGGCATCATCCACGAGTATGCCGAGTACGATGATCAGACCGACAACGGAAATCTGATTTAGAGTAATGCCGAACATAGGCAAAAAGATAATGGCAATCGAAACCGATATAGGAATTGCCAGTGCGACAAATGCAGAGGTGAGCATATTCAGCCCCAACATACAAACGAGAATAACGGCCGCAATCGCAAGAATCGTTTCACGCTTTAAGTCGTCAAAGATATGAGTTACCTGATCCTTTTGTGCAAAAAGAGTTTGAAAGTGAACACCTGCGGGAAGTGTTTTCTCCAGTTCTTTGAGCTTGGTATTAACCTTTTCACTCATAGAAGGGATATCTGTGCCTGTTTCTGCTCCGATACTTAGCGTAATGGCCGGTTTACCCTCTACATAGGCAAAGTATTCTGCATTAGGATGTGCCAGCTCCGTTGTGCCGACATCTCTCAAATAAACAGGATTACCTTCTTTGGTGCGTGTCAAAAGAACCTGATTCAATTCATCAGCTTTTTCGGTCTCGCGAACAATAAGTTGATAGGTACGTCCGTTGTATTCAATATTACCGGTAGGAACCCGATCAATTTGAGACTGGATCGCTTGAGCTACTTGTCCCCATGACAGCTGGTATTGCTGAAGCTTCTGGTTGTCAATATGGACACGTACTTCTTGATCAGGGAGACCATTGAATTTGACGCTAGATACGCCAGAAATGGTATTAAGCTGATCTTTCCAAGTTGTTGTTAAATCATTTAGTTTATACAGTGGTGCGGAAGAGTCAGCTGTTAGGGCATAGGAGCCGATAAAAGAGCTGGTTAGCTTGTCATTTACAACAGGCACTTCAGCGCCTTGAGGAAGATCAGCTTGTGCATCCTGCACCTTTTTACGCATATTATCCCAAACCGTTTGAGGATCAACTCCGTTTTTGGATTCGATTAAAATAGAGGAGAATCCGTTACCAGAAGTCGAACTAATCGTTTTAACACCTTCTACTTCCTTAATGCGTTTCTCTAGCTCTTTGGTTACGGTTTGTTCTACTTTTTGTGGTGAAGCACCAGGGTAGACTGTTGTTACCATAGCATTCTGTATGGTGACATCCGGCATTTCCTGCTGTGGTAGCTGGAAAAAGCCGAAGATTCCGACCAAAATCAGCATGACAAAAAACAGCAATGTAATTTTTCGTTTTTTTACAATGTACTCAATCATGGTCGTCCGCCTTCCTCCGACTGAATCGCATTTCCATCAAACAGGCTTTCTGCCCCTTTAACGACAATACGTTCACCTTCATGGAGTCCCGATACGATTTGTAACTGATTTTCTACAACCTGATTACCAAGCTCCACAGGAATTTTTACAGCTTTTCCTTGAACATCTTTGAAAATAAAAGGTTTGCTGCCCGTATTAATGACCGCTTCGGCAGGTACGAGAATCCCATTCTTGTCTGTCACCTGTTGAGCAGCTTTAATGACCTGGCCGGGTAACCAGTCTCGCTGTGGATTGTTTATAACAATTTCTACGTTAACCCTTCCTGTATCGGTGCTGGTTGAAGGATAGACGTTAGACACCGTACCTTGACGAGTTTCTTCATAGAGCACAACTTTCACTTGTTGTCCCTTTTTCCAATCCTTAATTTCACTGTCTGGTACAGGAAGCAGTACTTTGAGACGGTCGATGGAGCCTATGCGATAGACGGCTTGCCCTGACGCGACCAAATCACCTGTATTCACGATTTTATCTAAGATTACGCCGTTCACGGGAGAGGTTAAACGGGTGCGTGATAGTGCTAGCTCTGCCTGACCCTTGGCGACAAGAGCTTTTTGGTAGTTAGCACTGGCTTGTTTCTTGGAAGCCTCAGCCTGTTCAGTGGCTGCAAGAGCTTTAGTTCTACCTGCAAGCGCATCCTGAAAGGAAGCCTGGACCGATTGATGGTCTTCGGCTGTTGCCCCTTCTAGCAAAAGGGACAGGGAGTCTTTCGCTTGCTCCAGATTTTTAAGAGCAGCAGTTTCGTTCAGGCGGGCATTCTCGTTATCCGACGCGGTGGCTGCGCCCGCCTCAAACAGCTTTTGTGTACGCTCGCTATCTGTCTTTGCCTTGATATAGGCGCTTTGCGCCTTATCTACAGTGGCTTGCGCTTGTTGTTTTTCCTGAGCACGTGCGCCCTTATTGACCTTGCTGACATTTGCGCGAGCGCTCGTGATACCAGCATCGGCAGATTGGATCGCAGAGGCAGCTGCCTGTAGGTTAGCCTGTGCGTTATCCATACCGGCCAAGGCCTCTTGAATAGAGGCTGTCGCCTGTGCAACCTGCAGTCTATAGTCAGCGTCATCTAGACGGGCAATGGTTGTACCTTTCTGTACAGCTGTACCGGTAGTGATTTCTGCGCTAGCGACAATACCACCGTTCTGAAAAGCCAGCGTACGTTCCTCATAGGCTTGAAGAGTGCCTGACAAGTTATAGGCTGTATGAAGGGGCGTGGATTTGACGATTGCAGTGCGTACAACGGTTGGCTGTGCAGATGAACCTAGAGCGGCATCTTTTTTTTCTGTAGAACATCCGGTGATTGCGATGCTCAGGGATAAAGTGAATATGATGATGACTCGTTGTTTATTCATGATTATCAATCCTTCCGAGTAGGGTCATAATTAGAGTTTTGAACCAATCAGTATTATTTGAACTTATTAGTTCAAATGTATTATAGTGCGCCAATATTGCATTCGTCAATTCACCGTTTTAGATTTTACGAATTAGTTGACGGGATTTTCGTAACTTTTGCCTATATAATAAGTCTATTAACATAAGAGGATTTTTTTGTTTATTGATAGAGTACACGTGCGGAACAAAACCGTTTGAATACATTGAAGATGGGAGCTATTATCCAAATGTTTTTAAGTAATAAGAAACAGAGTAAAGTGAAAGTTAATGGCAGAGGAATCGCTAAAAGATGGGCCGTGTTAACACTGGCAGGGGTATTATGGGTCGGTCCGGTTGCTGGAACTGGGGCTCTAATCCCCTTGAATGGTTGGATGTCTGCTCCAATTGCAAGTGCAGCCTCTGGTTCAACTGTCAAATTGGGCGAAGAGATCATTACTTCGGGTGCAACATTATTGAAATATCGTTTTAAAGGTTCCAAAGGAACAGCGCTAGCTGATATCATTCGAGTGGACTTGCAAAATCCGTACGTTAAGCTGGATGTCATGACGGGGAAGAATGGACAGTTTACGACCCGTCAGAGCACAGGTGGCATGGCAAAAGAGACCGGGGCGGTTGCTGGTGTAAACGGGGATTATTTTAATACCTCCAGCGAGGGAGCGCCGATCGGTGGACAAGTATCCAAGGGTGTGTTGATGTCTACTCCGTCTGATTTAACGGGTATGTATGCCTTTGCTGTAACCAAGGATGGTTCTCCGATGGTGGAGCAGTTTACTTTTGAAGGTACAGTGAAAGCTGGAGATGGGTCGTCCTTCTCTTTGGCGGGGATGAACAAGGCTTCGTATTCCCCTGAGACGAGTGGGGGCAACTATAGTCACTCTAATGCTATGTATATATATACATCTTCTTGGAAAGCAATTGAGCGCCCCAAAAACAGTTCGACAACGCCCACCGAGATATTGGTACAAAATGGTGTAGTTACACAAGTCTCTGACAATGCTACGTTGAATATGACCGTTCCGCAGGATGGCTATATTTTACGTACTCATGGTAAAGCTGCTGATTATGCCAAAGCGCATCTGACCGTGGGACAAACCGTAGAAACGAGCTATCATCTTCGTGTTAAATCGACAGGGAGTGAAGTAGATCCTTCTAACCTTCAGATGATGATTGGTGGACATACCATATTAGTAAATGACGGTCAGAAAACCTCATTTTCTCGGAGCACAACAAGCATAGGCGGGACGCGTGCGCGTACAGCTCTGGGATATTCTCGTGATAAGCGTTACGCTTATGTCATAGCTGTTGAGAAGAATGGGAACAGCGTTGGTGTATCCCTGAGCGAGCTGCAAACGCTGATGAAGGATATTGGCGTCTGGAAGGGGATGAACCTTGACGGGGGCGGCTCTACCACCATGGTGACCCGTGATTTGGGAGATACGACAGCGGGGCTTACGTTCAATACAGAATATGGTACAGAGCAACGTAGTATTGTAAATGGAGTAGGGGTATATACCAATGCTCCTAAAGGAACGCTCAAAGGCTTCACCATCAAGGGCAATAAAACGCTGCTGATTGGACAGACCGGAAGCTATTCCTTCAAAGGGTATGACAACTACTACAATCCATTTGATACCTCGAAAGTACAAGTGACGTGGAAATCCAGCAATCCGGCTGTTGTATCAGTGAGCGGCGGCGTTGTAAAGGGAGCCAAACCAGGAACGGCTACTTTAACGGCATCCAGTGGCTCAGCCAGCGCTACAACCAAGGTCACGGTGCTTGGAGCAGATGAAATTTCATCACTTACCGCAGGCACTGGAACTGGCTCGCTTACCGCTGGAGCTAAAATCGCTGTACCGGTAACGGCAAAGACAAAAGATGGACAGAGTGTCAGCATTACGTCAGATGCGCTCAAATGGGAGTTCATCGGCTTTAAGGGAAGTGTCAAGGACAATCAGCTTACAGTAAATACGGTGGATGCAGGTGTGAAAACGGGCTATGCCATCGGTCGCTATGATGGTTTCAGCGCTGTCGTCTTCCTGTCTGCTGGCGGAGCAAGTACAAACAACTGGGAGAACTTCGAAAATGTTTCGTATCCGGTTGATTTTACTTCGAATGTGGAAGGTGTTACCGGCACAGCGGCTGTTGTACAAGGAGATGGCGACCATGCCAATTCCAAAGTGCTAGAGCTGAACTACGATATGACGAACGGCAGCGGTAAAATGTATGCTTACGCTCAATTGAACGGCACATCTGGGAAAACGCTTGAACAGGCGGCTACTTCCATCTCGATTGATGTCAGAGGGGATAAGAGTCTGAACTGGCTGCGTGCAGAGCTAGAGGATGCTCAAGGCAAAACAGCATATATTGATCTCGCTAAAGTGATCGACTGGAACGGCTGGAAAACCATTAATGCAGATATGAGCGGTTTGAATATTTCGTATCCTGCGAAGCTGAAGCGTCTTTATGTGGTCAATGTGGCAGAGGGTCAGGACGAGCGCGCTAAAACAGGCAAGGTTGCTTTTGATAATATTTCTTTTAATACACCGGGAACGGTCGGTACAGAAGGACTCAAAAAAGGAACAGCTCAAATGACGATCGGGCAAAAATCAATGACGGTGAACGGAACGCCGACCACGATTGATGCCGCTCCGATGACTCGCGATGGTTCAACGTATGTTCCGATCAAGTATGTACTGGACGCATTTGGTGGACAAGCCAAATGGAATGCGGGCGATCAGCGGATCACCATTATGCGCGGCGGTGTACTGATGGATTTGACCGTAGGGAAAAAAGAAGTTGTTCTGAACGGGAAGCGTCAAAGCACTGATGTTGCACCCGTTGTGCTAGGAGGTAGGACTTTAGTCCCATTAAGACTCGTGTCTGAGCAGTTAGGAATGACTGTAAAATGGGAACAGGAAACGAAGACCATCACCCTTCAGTCATGATATGGTATGATATATACTTGAAATGCTAGGATTGGAGTAGAACATTTGTGGACTTTCAAGCCGATATCATAGACCGAGTCATTAAAAATGCCATCCAGGTGATGGAGAACAGCAAATATCAGATGTTCGAAATATTGGACACGGCCCGGACCGAGCTGGTCACGTTAAATCAGGAGCTCCAGAGCGTCTTGAAGGAAACGGCAGAAACGATCGAAAAGGTGGACCAGCTGGAAATGAACTATCGGCGGTCCCGCATTCGTTTGACTGAGGTCAGCCGTGACTTCGTGCGCTATTCGGAAGAGGATATCAAGCAGGCTTATGAGAAGGCAACACAGCTTCAACTCGATGTGATGATTTTCCGTGAGAAGGAAATGTATCTCAAAGCCAGAAGAGATGATCTTCAAAAGCGGGCCAAAAGTGTCGAGGCTTCTGTCGAGCGCGCCGAAACCATCGGTTCGCAGATGGGGGTCGTGCTAGAATATTTGTCGGGCGAATTGGGACAAGTGACGCGGATCATCGAATCGGCCAAAAATCGGCAGTTTATTGGTCTGAAAATTATTTTAGCTCAGGAAGAGGAGCGCAAGCGCATATCCCGTGAAATTCACGATGGACCTGCGCAGCTCCTTGCGCATCTAGTGCTTAGGACGGAAATTGTGGAAAGAATGATCGCCAAGCAGGAATTTAAGATGGTTCAGGACGAAATAGTAGACTTGAAGAAACAGGTTCGCTCCAGTCTTGAGGAAATGCGAAAGGTCATTTTCAATTTGCGTCCTATGGCCCTGGATGATCTGGGACTTATTCCGACGCTCCGGAAATATGTGCAGGATTTTGAAGAAAAAACAAAGATTAGATCGCTTTTTGAAACAAGGGGCAAGGAACACCGTCTCTCTTCCGCGATGGAAGCAGCCATTTACCGTCTGATCCAGGAAGCTTTGACCAACGCTGCCAAGCATGCTTATCCTACCTATGTGCTTGTTGAGATTACCTATCAGGCGCAGCTTGTAAAAATCGTGGTGCAGGATAATGGTTTGGGCTTCAAGCCAGAGCTTTTTCAGCAAAAAAGCAAAGATCATGGGCATTTTGGTCTGATTGGTATGCGGGAAAGGGTTGAACTGCTCGAGGGGAGAATGGAGATCGAATCAGCTGAGAATCAAGGCACCAAGATAGTGATTCATATCCCAACCAACGTGGAAAAGGGAAAGGAGTAACAACATGGAAAATCAGGAAATTAGTAATGCACCCATTAAAGTTCTCTTAGCGGACGATCATCAGTTGTTCCGTGAAGGACTTAAACGTATTTTGAATATGGAGGACGACATTGAGGTCATCGGAGAATGTGGCGACGGCATTCAAGTGTTGGAATTCTGTAACGTAGAGAAACCGGATATTGTTCTGATGGACATTAATATGCCAATTGAAAATGGTGTAGAGGCAACTGAAAAACTGCGTGAGATGTTCCCGGATGTCAAAGTTATCATTTTATCCATTCATGATGATGAAAGCTATGTATTCGAGACGTTGCGCAAGGGAGCCAATGGTTATTTGTTAAAAGATATGGAGGCCGAGTCTCTCATTAATGCAATTCGTTCGGTTCATGAAGGATATGCGTTTATCCATCCGAAGGTAACGGGTAAACTCATTCAGCAGCTTCGCCGGATGACCTACTTGAACGAAACAGGGGCTATGGCTGAAGGTCATACGAAGGAAGCCGGCGTGAAGTTTGTCGCAGGTGAAAATAATCCATTGACCCGCCGTGAAGCTGAAGTGCTGCGTCTGATGGCTGAAGGTAAGAGCAACAAGATGATCGGTGAATATTTATTCATTAGTGAGAAAACGGTCAAAAACCATGTCAGCAGCATTCTGCAGAAAATGGAGGTTGATGACCGTACACAAGCAGTTATTAACTCAATCAAATATGGATGGGTTACGCTGTAAAGTGTAGTTTTTCCATGCATTAGACGATGCAGCTGCTAATAGATATGAATGCTGTACCGCCTTTCTTTTGGAGCGATATGTCCGCTCATACGGAAACCCAGTACATAACCGTGACACCTCTTCCTGTTATACGGCATATATTGTCGCTATAGGAGGAGGTGGAACCCTCGTGACGGCTCACTTGGTTTGGATATTGCTTATATATGGTGTGGGAGCCGCAGTCGTTCATCTTATGTATATACGACAGGCGGTTCAGGCTTATCACAATGGTGAAGATTCACGCGCAATATCTCCGGGTCATCGTGCGACTCGCTATATTGTGATTACGTCCAATGACGGAGATCGTGTGGAATGGGTGATGCGTTCGCTGAACATACTTGCCTGGTTACACCGGAGGCCGCTACATGTGACAGTACTGGATGATGAATCTATGGACGATACGCTACCGATTCTGACACGGTTAGTGCGCTATAGTCATATGGATGTTTCAGTCATTTCAAGTCGTTTTTCACCGGGGAACCCGGTCTTACCGAAGTCAGGCGGTGAAAAACAGGTTGTTATTGATCTTAGAACGGTCAAGTCGTTGGCGGACGCCCCACTTGTTCCTTAGCGACAGGGGATTGTGGACATCGTGGTCAAAATCGGATATAAATGTTTATAAACAGTTGCATAGGCAAGACGACAGGGATTTCGTTGAGATCTACTTGATGTGAAGCACACTTCAGGCTATTAGCCATAGGAGTGTGCTTTTTTGCTGTTCTCTGGGGTGACAAGAACCGCAAAAATTATGAATGGGAGGAGAAGGGGAAGGTGAAAATTGCAGTATATGCAGTGAGTTATAAAGGGAATTGGACTCTCCGATTATCTGTGGATATTCGAGTAGATATGACATGGTGGATGAATCAAGATGAGGGGCAAGAGAATGTTGTCGAAAGATGGGTGTTATTAGGAGATGAGCTTCCCTTGTCCTGGGGGACTAAGTTGTGCGAAACATTTAAGGAATTAGCAGATATGGAGCGATGGGGAAAACGGCAGTGGTGGGCTTATATTCTCGCACAGCTAAAAAGTGGACTGGCTCCTGAGCCTTTCAACGGAGAACGGATTTTATCTAGAGGAGTAGAAAATATATGCATTTGGGATGGTGGACAAGGGTGGACTTCTCGCACAGAAAGTAGGAATGAGGGACGAGAAACAAACGGAGGTTTACGTTCTATTCAAAAAAGGAGCCTCGTCACGGGAATTGATGGATTGGAAAGGGAGTGTTTAACACGACAAGCGAATGAGCTGGTTAATTTGTTGTCAGGCCGCCAGTTACTCGTTCCGGAAGCCGAAGCGCTACTGGCAGAGGCAGCGCCAGGTTTGGAGTGTACTTGGCGATCCGCTGCACAGCTTGCATATCTGCAAGGCCGACTCAGCTTTGCTGCTGGCCTCGCTCCAGCAACACGCACGCGCTGGTCTGCCGCGCGTACGCATGAACTCCGCTGCAACCGTTGTGGCAGCGGGATAGTGCACCGCACGAGCTGTGCATCGTGCGGACGTAAGGCGTGCGCTTACTGCGAGACATGCCTCGCGCTGGGGCGCAGCCGTGAATGCTCGCTGCTGCTGCGCGGTGCAGCGAAACCCGCCCTGCCACACACAGCAGGCACAGCCCCGGCGAGGGAACTCGACCGCTGGGGGCTGAGCCCTGCACAGCGTGCCGCCGCGGAAGCGGCGTTGCGCTTTTTGGCCGCACCGCACGGCGAAGTGCGGGGACGTTTTCGCCCGGAAGGCGGTGGGCTCCGGGCGTTGTTCCGGCGCGACATGGTTGCGTGCCGGGGATCAGATGCTGCCTCTTCGCAGGGCAGCAACCTTGCCCACAGCAGGCAGTCTTCGCAGAAACCTGGCGAAGATGCAAGGTATAGCGCTGATCGGCAAGGGCACGGTACTACGGTAGAACGTTTTCTGCTCTGGGCTGTAACAGGCGCAGGCAAGACGGAAATGATGTTTCCGCTCTTGCAATATGTGTTGGACCATGGAGGAACGGCACTTGTGGCAACACCACGCCGTGATGTAGTACTGGAGTTAGCCCCTCGTTTGGCCATTGCTTTTCCCGATGTGAGTATGGTGACGCTCTATGGGGGAAGCGCAGAACGCTGGCAAAGGGGACAGCTTACACTGGCAACGACACATCAGCTATTGCGTTATCGTCAAGCCTTTGATTTGGTTGTGATTGACGAGATTGACGCGTTCCCTTATCACAATGATCCTATGCTTGCTTTTGCTGCACGAGCAGTATGTAAGCCAAAGGGCAAGTTTATCTATTTGTCTGCTACACCACCGCATGCTTTACAGAAAGAGGCTGCACGCGGTTTACTGCCACACGCCAAGGTTCCCGTTCGTTTTCATCGTCATCCCCTACCTGTCCCATTTCGCCTGGGGACTGCTTCAGTGCAACATTGGCTGCAAAAAGGTCGGCTTCCCGCATCCTTTATTCAACGCCTACGCGTATCCATACAACGTGGAGCACAGGTTTTCCTGTTTGTGACACGAATCTCACATATTCAGGGACTTGTGGAGCTGCTGATTAAACAATTGCCTGATGTAACTATTGCTGGAACCTCCTCACAGGATGAAGAAAGGACCGCTAAAGTGCGCTTATTTCGAGCTACTGAAATACGAGTTCTGGTCACAACGACTATTTTGGAGCGAGGGGTGACTGTTCCACGGAGTGATGTGTATGTGTTAGACGCGGACAGCAGTCTTTTTGATGAAGCCTCTCTTGTCCAAATGGCTGGTCGCGCGGGAAGGTCCAAGGATGATCCGTGTGGAGGTGTTATTTTTACATCGCCCCAATGGACTCGAGGCCAAAAGAGAGCGATTAGACAAATTAAACGAATGAATGCACTGGCTCGGAAAAAAGGATACCTGAAGGAGTTGAAGCACTAAATGTATTAAATAAAAAAAGTTTTTTTGGAAATGTGAAACCTGAAACAATGTCAGTACGTAAACTACCAAGAAAGGTGCATTCTGGTATGGGGATGATTCCAAGAACCCGTCTATTTTTGAATTGGTTATTCCAACGTCAGTCCCAAACATGTATCGCTTGCGGCACTTTCACAGGACGTTTTTCTGAATTCTCTGGGATATGTACTTCTTGTTCGCTTCAAATTCCTTGGGTTTACAACATTCGTTGTGTTCATTGCGGACGTCCGACGTTTTGCCCGGATTGCGTAAAATTTGACCGATTAGAACGTTACTTTGTATGCAATCGGAGTGCAACCAGCTATACGCCGATGATGAGAGAATGGATTGGACAGTTCAAATATCGCGGGAATGAAAAGTATGGTTCCTTGCTGGGTGAGATCATGAATCGAGCCTATCAGGCGATGAGGTGTGAGTTTGCAAGTCTTAAACATTCTCGTTTCAAGCGATCTTTGTGGAGTGTGGATGTAGTGACCTGTGTCCCAGTAAGTGAGAAAAGGCTGACAGAGCGAGGCTTCAATCAGGCTCGGATATTGGCAGAAGAGATCGCTAGGCGGAATAAGCTCCCCTTCCTATCATTACTTTCTCGTCCACAAGATACAGGCAAACAAAGCTTTAAATCAAAAAAGGAACGCATGAACACAATGAATAATGCGTTTTCTGTCGACCCCAACATGACAAATTTGATGAAGTCTTTTATTTTAAAAGCTGAATCTCAATGTGTTACGAAGGGTAAGCTTTTCGTTACCGTTTTGCTTGTAGATGATATTTATACAACGGGGAGCACATTGCAGGCGTGTGCACGTGTATTGAGAGAAAAGGCATTAGAGCAAGGAATACATTTGACTATTTTTTGCCTGACTTTAGCCAGATCATAAGTCCAATCTCCAGTATTTCTCATGATTATTTTGCTTGAAACTATGAAAAAAGGGTATAATTCCCTTAATGGAAGAATTAGATGATAGAGCAGAAGCCATTTAAACCATACAATCAGCAGGATTTGACAACGAGCTAGAGAGAGGTATATAATAAAAATATAGAGACAAACAAAAAGTAAGGAAGTGAGGGATGAAAACAGAATATTTCAATTTAGAGGTTGATTTTTTTGGAAAATAGGAGTACAATTTCTATCTGTTGATAGCTAACATGATTGGTAATAAGTGATTAGCTAATGACTAAAGAGCGGACATTGGGAGTGTCTCGCTCAGTAGTAAAGCAGTTAATTAAAATTTAAAGCTAAAAAGAGGAGAGAAAAAATCATGAAAAACGTAATGAAAAAAGTAGCAGTATCTAGCATGTTGGCAGTTAGTTTAGGTGCAGTATCTTTGTTGAGTCCACTTGCAACAGGTCAAGTAATGGCAAAATCGAACACAGAAAGCAACAGAGACCAAGCTGAAGAACAACTGATCATTCAACAACAAGAAGCAGCACAAAAAGCATTTGAAGCAAAACTTTTTGGAACTGAAACTACTGAAAATGCAGCAACTACAACACCAGCTCAACCAGCTACTGAGAACAACAATCAAGCAACAACCACAAAACCAGCAACGACTACAACTGAAACACCAGCAACTGTAAATACAATCACTGTAAATGTTCAAGAGGGCGACACATTGGCTTCTATTGCTGAAAAATACGGTGTAACTGTTGAAGAACTGGTTAAAATCAACAACCTGGTTAAAGCAGGTCAAGAATTGCAAGTACCGCAAGCAAACACAAATAAATAATTATCATTATAAATGAATAATGAAGTGTGTTTTTTAAACCAAGCGTTTGACTATAGTATACGGGAAGGCCTCTATTAAAACAATGCTTTTTTGAATAATTATTTGTGAAATAGCTTGTTTTTTTGGGCTGCAAATTTCCGTTGGTGCATCTAGCTTGATTTCAGATAGGTTATAAGTTGAGATGATGTTAGGTCCATGAGATTTATGAATACCCACACTCCATGTGCGGAGCATTCGTATGGGCGCCGTTCCCCCGGATTTACAGGGCTTTCTTGATGTCATTCGGGGCACAGGTGAACATGAATTCTTCTGAGGATTGTTTCGCCCGGTTTTTCCCTCATCTTGATATTTAATTTCTACATTTACTCATATTCATATATAGCTATTTTAATTATATAATGAAGCGCTATTCCCGAAAATAACTGGAATGGCGCTTATTTTATTTCTATTCTAAAGTATGGAGCAATGTTTGACGATAAATAGACACATGCAATAGGCTGAGCTATTAGCTTTCATAGGCTTTCTTTATTTTTATGTCATTGCATATTGATGTATATAGATGTAGAGAAACTTTTGCTGATGGATCATTCTCTCTTATTCTTTTACTATGATAACTTTTAAGATGTGCAATTGTGTAAAATCCGAAAATCTTTTTTGAAATATTTGCTAGACGAGGCTCTTCATTATAAGTTAATGTAAGGATAAAAGTAATTAAAGATCGGAAATTGGAAAGGGGCGCTACAGAGGATGAACTTGGATAACTGTCCTCGCTGTGGAAAGCTGTTTATTAAGAACGTCAGGGGAATCTGTCAGAACTGTATTAAAGAAATTGAATTTGAATACGAACGCTGTGTCAAACATATACGTGAAAATAAGGGCATTCATATGCATGAGCTTTCAGAGGCTACTGAGGTATCCGTAAAGCAAATCACGACATTTATACGTGAGGGACGTATTTCCATTGCTAATGCGCCCAATATGACGTATCCTTGCGAGGTATGCGGGATACCGATTCGTGAAGGGCATATGTGCGATTCTTGTCGAACACGTCTGACTAAAGACCTGCATCAGGCTGTACGCGAAAGTAGTAATCAGGATCAAAGTAATAATATGGGCTCAGGTACCTACAGCGCGATTGATAAACTTCGTGGAAAGTAGTACAGGGGAATTAAAAACGCATTCAGCTATTCAAAAAGTTTCAAATACCGCCGATAATCTTTATAGAGCTTATCGGTTTTTTTATTTTTAGCAACCATGCACAAAATAAAGAAGTAAGGCATAATACGAACCATGTTCGACGCTATGTCGTCTGATACATTCTGACCATATCAAATAACTAAGGAAGGTGGAAGTTATGAAAATTAACGAGACCAACCGCATCGGAGCTATTAATCCATATCAACGCAATATTGAAACAGGACGTCAAGAGGAGCTTAAGAAGTCCCGCCGTAAGGACGAGGTTTCGATTTCTCCAGAAGCAATGGAAATGCTGAACCGCAGCAGTGATGCAGACCGTGTTAAGAAAATTCAGGAGCTTAAGCAGCAAGTAGCTTCTGGTACCTATCGTGTGGATGCCGATAAAATTGCAGAGAAGCTGTTGCCTTACTTCAAGCAGTCTTCTGAAAGCTAGGTGAAGGAATATGCCTTTAGAGCGATTGATTGATGTGCTAGAGCAACTTAGAGAGGCTCACGAGCAGTTGATTGCATTAGGAAATCAAAAAAAAGAAGCACTGATATCAAATAAGGTAGATCAGCTCATTCTAGTCATGAACCAGGAATCGAAGATGTCCAGACACATTGAACAGCTGGATGAGCGACGCCTGCAGGCAGCATATGAATTTTTGCAGGAACGTGGTATTAAGTCCAAGTTGAATCTCAATATTACGGAGTTGTCTCGTCTTGTGTTTGATGTAGAAGACAAGCAGCGCCTCCTTCAAATTCAAAAAAATCTAGCGGATACGCTTGTAGAATTGAAAAAATTAAATGAGTTGAATCAACAGCTTATACAACAAGCGCTTTCCTATATTGATTTTTCTATTGAGAGTATGTCATATTATGCGGAATCTGAAGCGGTTTATCAGCGTCCAGCTGACAAAAGCACCTCTACTGTACGAGCGGGACTATTTGATACACGCGCCTAATTGAAGGAGGAAAACATGGTCTCAACATTTCATGGTATAGAAACTGCGAAAAGAAGCTTAAACACACAAACGGCGGCACTTAATACAACCGGACACAATATCTCAAATGCCAACACAGCTGGTTACTCAAGACAAGTGGTCAGTATGAAGGCCTCAGACTCTATGGAAGCCTACGGTTTGAATCGTTCCGTTGTACGAGGTCAAATGGGTACAGGGGTTGAATTCACTGCTATTGAACGCGTCCGTCAGACGTTTTTGGACGATCAGTATCGTAATGAAAGTTCTTCTCAAGGTGGATGGGACATTCGCTATGACACACTGAACAAGCTGGAGACCATTATGAATGAGCCTTCGGATACAGGTATCCGTAAGGTCATGGATAATTTCTGGGATGCATGGTCCGATCTGAGCCAAGACCCTCAGGATGTCACGAATCGCAAAATTGTAAAAGAGACTACACTTGCTCTGACAGATGCGATGAACCAGGCTAGCAAGCAACTGGATGCACTCAGTTCTGATTTGACTACTAACGTTACATTAAAAACAAGCGAGATGAATTCGTTATTGCAGTCTGTAGCGGACTTGAATGGTAATATTTACAAGTTGGAACAACTTGGGGATAATCCGAATGACTTGCGTGATCAGCGGGATTATGCAGTTGATAAGTTGTCCAAGCTTGCGAATGTGCAGGTAACTCAGCTGGATAACGGTTATCAGGTAACGGTGGCAGGACAGATAGCCGTAGCAGGCACAGAGGTAACTGCTATTACGGCGGCTGGCCTTGAGGCTGCATATCAAGGTGGAACGTTAACTGGTGGCGAAGTGTACGGAATGATTTTATCCAGAGATAAATATGTGGCAGATTACAGAACCCAGATGGACCAGTTAGCTAATACATTGGCGAATGGTAACATTGAAATTACTTTACCCGCAGGTACAGTTCTGCCTGAGGGAACGGTACTGAATTCAGGTGTCAACAATGCAGCAGTTACTTACTCGAATGCGAATAACAACAGAACCTTGACCGCGGATTTGAAAGTAACCGTACAAGGAATTAATGGACTCCATCAATTGGGATACACACTTAGTGGTACAACTCCAGAAAAAGGGGGGGCGTTCTTTACCTCGAAAGATGGAGCTGCTATTACAGCCGGTAACATTACGCTGAATAAGGATATTCAAGATGATCCCAATAAAATTGCCAGTTCTTTGCGTGTAGATGGAACGGGGACGGCCAATGAGAAGGTAACCGTGGGTAACAATGCTTTGGCATTGTCTATGGCGAGCCTGAAAAATGTAAAGTTTGGTTTTAATACGACTCAAGCTCAATCTACTACGGTAGATGACTTCTTCAGTTCAATTGTTGGGCAATTAGGCGTCCAAACCCAGGAAGCAGAGCGTCAATCGCAAAATGCGCAGTTGTTGACCGAGCAAGTGGACTTGAACCGCCAATCCGTCAGCGGGGTGTCACTGGATGAAGAAATGTCGAACATGATCAAGTTTCAACATGCTTACAGTGCAGCTTCCCGGTTCATGACAACTTTTGATCAATTGTTGGACAAACTGATTAATGGTACAGGCCGCGTAGGTCTCTAGTATAATGAGAAGGTGGAGTAAGCCATGCCAATTCGAGTGACTTCAGGGATGACCAGTATGCAACTGCTCAGTAACCTGAATCGAAATAATAATAATATGGGTAAAATGGAGAATCAGATTTCGACTGGTCGAAAGTTGAATAAGCCTTCAGATGATCCAGTAGGGGTAACTTATGCGCTACGTTACAGAGCCGAGTTAGCTTCTAATGAACAATACAAGACAAACTCAGATGCAGCTGTTAGCTGGTTAGATTTCACTGATACAACCATGCAACAAGCCAGTGATGTAATGAAGCGTCTTAAAGAGCTGACAGTTCAGGCTTCAAGTGAAACGCTTCCTCAATCTGGATTGGATTCAATTAAATTGGAAGTTGATCAGTTAAAAGAACAAATGATGAATATTGGTAACAGCCAGCTTCGTGGGAAGTATGTTTTTAATGGACAAAATTATGATCAGATGCCGTATCAGCTTTCTGCAACAGTAACAAGTTATGATCAGATCAATCCGGATCAAGCCGCTGTCAGCTATGCAGTTGGAGACCAAGATGCATTTCGGGTAAATACATCCGGTAGCGATTTTTTTGGGAAATCGACAGATGCTGATAATGTTTTTAAGGTCATGGATGCTATATCTTCTGCACTAAGCAGCGGAAATAGTACAGCAATATCGAGTCAGCTTTCAAGTATTGAATCCCGCTTTACTAAAATGCAGACCAGTTTGTCTGAAGTGGGCGCACGTACGAATCGGGTTGAACTGATACAATCCCGTTTGGAAGAGCGAAATTTGAATTTGACGACACTTCAAGCTAAAACGGAAGATGCGGATGTTGCTAGTCTGATGATTCAAGCTACATCTGCCCAAACCATTTATGAAGCCGCCCTGAAATCATCAGCTAAGATCATGCAGCCATCTTTGATGGATTTTATGAGCTGATTTTTATCTTTGACATTTGTGATTTGAAGCTATGGACGAGTGGTCCGTAGCTTTTTTGTTACTATATATAGGAGGAGTTACTTATGACCCCAGAACAGAAATTAGATGAAGAGAACCAAGATAAAAATACTAGTCTTTATGTGTTTCCGAAAGGAATACCAGGATTTGAACAACTTCGGGAATTTCAGCTACAGGAGCATAATGAATTATTTAGTCTTTTCAGTGCAGTAGAGCAGCCTGCGACTATTTTTATTACTGTAAATCCATTTGATTTCTTTAAAGATTATGAATTTGAACTATCTGATGATGCCCTAGAGGATATTGGAATTACCAGTCAAGAACAGATAGCAGTAAGATGTATTTGTACATGGAACAGTGATCAATCCAAAACAACAGTTAATTTGCTTGCGCCCTTAATTTTTAACATTGAACAGCAGACGGGAAAGCAAATTGTTTTGCAAAATACGAACTATACAATTAAGCATCCCTTGTGGAATAAAATAGAGTCCAGCAAAGGCGGTGAGTCCTAATGCTGGTATTAACACGTAAAAAGGGTGAATCCATTGTAATTCAGAATGATATTGTCGTCACGGTTCTTTCTGTCGATGGCGATACTGTAAAAATTGGTATTTCTGCTCCTAAGGATATTGATATCTATCGAAAGGAAGTCTTTGAGGCTATTCAGCTAAATAATCAATTTGCAGTTATGGATTCCAATGCCATTCAAAGTGCTATGTTGGAGATGGAGAAAAGAAAGTCCTGATCCACCAATGATAGTAGTGCACATTCATTGAGAAAGGCCGACACGAGTAAAGTGTCGGCCTTTGTTTGACTAAATTTTATGTTTATAGGTTGGATTTGGGCAAGGTCATCATTATATAAAATGGTGATTTTAAATCGAAATAACCGGGTCGTAAACTTCTAAGAAAATATTTCGAAAAAAAGCTTGAATGCTATAAACAATTCTAGCTTAAGGGTCGATATATAGTTTAGAGCGGTAATTCTTCAGGGCGGCCGACCTGTGAAGACGCTTATACCACAAGGACGTGGGAATCAAACCATTTCAGGGAGGAAATTTAAAATGATTATCAATCACAACTTACCGGCAGTAAATACACACCGTAACATGCAATTGAACAACACGGCAGCAAGCAAAAACATGGAAAAATTGTCTTCAGGTCTGCGTATCAACCGTGCAGCTGACGATGCTGCTGGTCTCTCCATTTCCGAAAAAATGCGCGGTCAAATCCGTGGTCTGGAACAAGCACAACGTAACGTTCAAGATGGTATCTCTTTCGCACAAACAGCTGAAGGTGCAATGAACGAAGTATCCTCCATGCTGACTCGTATGAAAGAACTGAGCGTTCAACAATCCAATGATACTTACAGTGCTGGCGATAAATCCAACATCAAAGCAGAGCTTGGTCAATTGGGTAGTCAAATTGACGCAATCCTGTCCAACACAAAATTCAACGGTATTTCAATTTCTGGCGGAGCAGGCGTTAAAATCCAAGCTGATGATGACAAGTTCGTAATTACTATTAAAGGTATCAGTTCCGCTCGTTTCAGAGGTCTTACTTCTGCAGTTACTTTGTCTGCTACAACAGCTGCAATTGAAGCGGTTGCTAAGCAACGTGCGAACCTCGGTGCTATGCAAAACCGTATGGAATATACTTCCAATAACTTGGGCACAACTGTAGAAAACCTGACAGCTTCCGAATCCCGTATTCGTGACACTGACATGGCAAAAGAAATGGTTGCTCTGTCCAAAAACAACATCTTGCTGCAAGCTTCGCAATCCATGTTGTCACAAGCAAACTCCGCGCCACAAGGCGTACTGTCGTTGCTGCGTTAATTTTAAACGACAGCCGTTACAAAAAAAGATCCTGCTTTTGCAGGATCTTTTTTTGTTTTATTTTAGTTTTTTCATAAATAATTACACGCTTTTACCGATATATAATGTATTGGCTTTTCAAATATAGAACGGTTCTATTGTATTTAAAAATACTAATGGAGGTTATTCTATGGACTCGATGATCCCCCCTAGCACCGGGAATCTGTTGCCGGTTCAGTCATCAGCAGGAATAAAACGTGAAGCCCCTTCGGATGCCGAAACAAATTATGCTGCTACACAAGATGCTCCCCGAACAGCCAATAGAGGCGGCACCGGTCAGAAGCAACCGTCACATGAGGAAGCAGTTTTGGAGCTACAGAAAGTAATTGATGCTATACAAGGCCCACAGAAGACGTTTGAGATCTCTGTGCATGAAAAGACGCATGCAATCATGATAAAAGTGATGAACAAGGAAACGGGCGATCTGATTCGTGAGGTACCTCCCGAAAAAATTTTAGATATAGCGGCTAGAATGATGGAAATTGCAGGGATTATTATCGATAAAAAAGTATAGGGGGATATACAACCATGGTAACTAGAATAAGTGGGCTTGCTTCAGGCATGGATGTTGATGCAATGGTTAAAAAGCTGATGACAGCTGAGCGTGTACCACTCGACAAAATGAATCAACAGAAACAATTAATGGAATGGAAAAGGGAAAATTATCGCGAAAGCAGTACTAAAATAGTTTCATTTCTACAAGATAAACTGACGACATTAAGCCGTACTGCTTCAATAAATCCCCAGAAAGTAACCGTGACGGGCAATAGTGATGCCTTGTCTGCATCAGCTTCATCATCTGCCAGTGGAGTACTGGATATCTCCGTAACCAATCTCGCTACTGCTGCAAGATCTGTCTCAGACAGTTCATGGTCGGAGAAGGCAAGCACTGAACTTGCCTTTTCTGATGGAGCAGCTCGCACGGTTCAGGTTGGTGGGGCTACTATTGATGTGGATGCAAACGAAACCATTGAGTCGTTTGTTAAAAAAATTAATGATAACAGTAAGACAGGAGTAACGGCCCTGTATGACCCCAAATCGGGTTTGTCATTAACGAGCAAAACTACCGGTTCACAAGCATTCAATATCGACGCTCAAATTAGTAGTGAGTTTAAACTGTCTTCAACGAATGGAACCGATGCTGTGCTAAAGGTAAATGGACTTGAAGTCAAAAAGTCATCAAATAATTTTACCATTAATGGCATTGATATTACACTAAAGGCAGCCGGTGGTGCTGCTACAAAAATCGAAGCTACCAAAGATACCGATAAGATTGTGGAGAATATTCAAAGCTTTGTCGATGCATATAATGATGTTCTCGCTACACTCAATGGCAAGGTTGGTGAGGAGAGATATAAAAAATACGCTCCGCTTACGACGGAACAAAGAGCCGCTATGAGTGATGATGAAGCCAAGCTCTGGACAACCAAGGCCAAGAGTGGCATGCTTAGAAACGATCCTATCCTGCAGGATACATTATCTGAGATGCGTAGTGCTATGATCCAAGGTGTAGATATCGGCAGAGTTGACGCGGATGGTAAGAATAAGCCCTTAATGATGTCTGAGCTAGGAATCACTACGGGGACGTATGATACCAAAGGCAAGCTTATTCTAGATGCAGACAAATTGCGTGCAGCGGTAGAAAAAGATCCAGATATTGTCGCGAACTTTTTCGGGAAACAGGACCCAAGTACCCTATTAACAAATAAATATACACAACAAGATGGTGTTCTTGCTAAATTAAAGAAAATTTCGAATACCTCACTTCAAAGAATGGCAGATACAGCTGGTACTTCAAAAGTAAGTAAGGACCTAACTGCTTCATTTCTTTCTACGAGCACAATGGGAGAGCAATTGTCGAGCCTGGACCGTCGAATTAGTGACATGACTAGCCGTCTAACGATGATTGAAACTAACTATTACAAAAAATTCACCGCGATGGAGACGGCAATCAGCAAGTATAATAGTACATCTTCGAGTCTTACTGGCATGTCGTCATAAAGGAGGTTTTACAATTGATCAATACACCCTATCAGAAATACCGGCAGACTCAAGCGCAAACTGCTTCCAAGCCTAAACTGCTAATTATGCTGTACGATGGGGCTATTCGTTTCCTTCGTGCGGGAATTGAGGGGATAGAGAATAAGGATAACGAGAAAGCAAATAATAATTTGTGTAAAGCGCAAGCGATTGTACACGAGTTGATATCTGCGTTGAATTTTGAGTATCCAATATCCCATGACTTATTGCGAGTGTATGAATATATGCTGCATGAGCTGATTGAGGCGAATGTTCACAAAATAGCCGCTCCGGCACAAGAGGTGCTGGAACATTTGACTGACCTACGGGAAGCTTGGTTGGAAGCCATGAAAATGCCTGGTGTAGTTGGTAGTGTGTGATGGCAGATCCTAATATGCAAGTACTCCTTGAAGAGCTGCAACATAGGACAGAAGCAGTGTTATCTAACCTTCTGAATATAAGTGAGGAAGAGTTTGAACAGTTTGCAGATCAAAGGCAGCGCATTGTAGAACAGATGCAGCCCTATCAACCATCGTTAACGGAAAATGATAAGCAGAAAATTCGTGATATACTAAGTAACGATTCTGTAATTTTGCAGCGTATGCATGTACTAAAGGATAAGGCTGGTCAATGGATGGAGAAACGTGGAGCCATTCGTGTGCAGCAGCATGCATACCAACAAGCTTATTCTGTAGACAGTTTGTTTATTGATCATCGCAAATAAAAAATGTTTTATGGAGCGTCCCCTATTCGGTTAGAATAGGGGTATTTTTGTGAAAAGGTTCATTCCATTAAGAGTAAATCCGATATACTAATTAACAAATCTTAATGCGAAACGGTGGTATTACCTTGTCTCAACTACAAATAAACCATACAATTCTAGAGCAAAGGTTTCCTCATGTTGCAACCCATTTAAATAGTTTGCCGAATGATGACTTATCTATACCTTTGTTTACCGAATCTTTTGAAAGGGATATCGCTTGGCTCAATGCTGTTGATGGATCTATTGGGAATGGGAAGATTATTTTTGTATACGGGTTTGAAAGAGGGCTCAGTATTGCTGATCTCCTCGAATTGTACCCGAACCACTGGTTGTTTGTATACGAGCCGGATGAGCAGCTGTTTAGGAAGGCAATAACAGACTATGACCTCAGTCTTTTATTGGAGCATCCCAATTTATACTGGCTAGCAGTTGGTGATTCTCAACTCGATATGATGTTTCACATGCTGAGTAGTTACATGATGGAAGATTTAGTGTTTATTGCGCTGCGTAAGTATCTAACCGATGATATGAGTATGCTGCGTGAAGTAAAGGAACAATTTCAGGAATATCGCTATAGCTTTTTGGTAGATAAACATACAGAGCATCGTTTTCGAGAAGAATGGACTCGAAATTTTTTATATCATCTATCTGATGTACTGTACACTCCTTCCATTGAACAAATTTTTTATGCTTTTGAAGGTGCAACGGCGGTTGTGGTATCTTCGGGACCATCGTTACAGGAGGATATTGAATGCCTGAAAAAATTACGTCCGCATGTACTGATTATTTCAGCAGGCTCGAGTATTCAGGCATTAATAAAGCATGGAATTCAGCCTCACCTTGCTGTCATTATGGATGGACATCCAGTGAATAAAAAGATCTTTGCTTCCTCTGCAACGAGGGAACAGCCCTTACTGTTTACCTCCTCATCTTATTATGAGATTTCGGATCAGAATTGCGCAGAAAAAATTCATAGTATTATGAAAAGCGATGATGTATCTCAGTATTTCCTAGGACTCAGTAGAGAAGAGCTTTTTATATCGCCTACAGAAACAGTTGCAGGAACGGCTATTCAGGTAGCAGCCTGTCTAGGGGCTAAACGAATTATACTTGCAGGTCAGGATTTATCATTTCCTGATAATAAGTTTTACGCAGATGGGATAGAGCACTTTGCAGCCGAAACTACGGATAAGATAGTGCAGGAAGCACCAAAGAAAGTGCTGAATGTAAAGGGGACATACAACTTTACAGATGAGAGTTTCTCCCTGATGAAGGATGGGCTCGAAAATCTGATTGCTGCCCTTCCACGACTTGAATTCGTCAATTCAAGTCGCAACGGTGCAGCGATTGAGGGTGCTCCATTTAAGCCTATGGAAGAGATCTACGATCTCATGGCTTCGGAACATGTTGACAATGATGCAATTGCTGATTTGATAAACAAAAAAAATCTTGCTGTTGATATGAATAAGGTGCAGGACGTCAGAGACAAGCTGATAGTGACACTTGAGGATCTTTCCAATGTACGCTCTGAGATTGCAGCTATTCACAAGCTTATGAATAAGCTACGCGAGTTTAGCCGGACTAAACCAGCAAAGGCTCAAAATATGATGGAATCCATAGAGCAGATGTGGGGGCTAATAGCTAACAGAACATGGTTCTCACCTATATTTGAGTCTATCATGCCTATCGAAGTTGCTCGTTTTGATCAGGTGCTTCCTGTCATTGTGACAGAACATCAGTTGACTCGTAAGTCTGATTTAATCTACGAGCACGTTAGTAAGATTTTAAAGGATATTACAACACAAATTCCGATACTCGAAGAAATGTTTTCGGAATCGGTTCGCCGTTTAGATAAAAAAATAGATAGCGATGCAGTGATCGATAAAGATATATAAATTAATCGTTTTACACTCCGGAGGTCATTATGTTTACCAACAAGATTGTACTGGTTACGGGCGGCACAGGTTCGATTGGAAGCGAAATTGTACGTAATATTTTATCGTATAACCCTAAAGCCTTACGGATTTTTAGCAGGGATGAGAGCAAGCAGTTTGATCTGCAGCAGGAATTAAAAGAATATACGAATATCCGCTATCTGATCGGTGATATCAGGGACAAGCAAAGATTGAGTTATGCTATGGAGGATGTGGATTATATTTTTCATGCTGCTGCTCTCAAACATGTGCCAGCATGCGAGTATAACCCTATGGAAGCAGTGAAAACGAATGTTATTGGTGTACAAAATCTGATAGAGACGGCTATTGAGCATAATGTAGAAAAAGTAGTAGCCATCAGCACAGATAAAGTGGTAAATCCAACGAATACGATGGGAGCTACGAAGCTGCTATCAGAACGTTTAATTTCTGCCGCCAACTTGTATAAAGGGAGCAAACGTACCATCTTTTCTTGTGTCCGCTTTGGAAATGTTATGGGATCCAGGGGCTCTGTTATTCCTTTATTCCGTGATCAGATTGCTAAAGGGACACCGGTGACGGTTACACATGCAGAGATGACTCGGTTTATGATGTCTATTCCTCAAGCCGCTCAATTGGTCATAGATGCGGCGCACTATTCGCAAGGCGGAGAAGTATTTGTACTGAAAATGCCGATTCTCAAGATTACGGACTTGGCCCAATGCTTGGTTGATTCGTATGAAGAGGCAGTTGGTAAGCCCTATCGTGGAGAAATCATTGAGACCGGAATCAGGCCGGGTGAGAAGCTATATGAGGAATTAATGACGCTTGAGGAATCGGAAAGAGCGTTGGAGAATGGACAAATGTATATCATTCCTTCGTTATTTCATACAGCAGAGCAAGAATATGAAGGTTTTCAAAGGGCAATTCGTCAAGAATATTCTTCGATGACTGCACCACAGATTTTCCCGAAAGCCATTCGGGAGCTTATTGAACAGAACGGATTGGGCTTCACAAAAGGTATTGTATGATGAGCAATCACCAATGTTTGGCTATTATTCCTGCGCGGGGTGGATCAAAAGGTTTACCCGGTAAAAACATAAGATTGTTACATGATAAACCGCTCATTCAATATAGCATTGAAGCTGCACTAAATAGTGGTTGTGTGGACGAAGTTATAGTTTCAACGGATTGTAAAGAGATTGCTCGTGTGTCGGGCCAAGCCGGAGCGGCTGTTCCGTTTATAAGGCCCGATGAACTAGCTACCGATGAGGCCAAAAGCATTGATGTATTGAAGCATGCAGTTGAATTTTATGAGCAGACGCAAAATCAATTTTTTGATGTTATTATGCTGCTGCAGCCCACATCTCCACTGCGAAATGCTATGGACATTAAAGAAGCATATAAAATATTTTTAGATCATCAGGCTGATTCACTTCAAAGTGTCACTTTGTCTGGAGTGCAACCCTATCTACTAAGGGAAATGGATAACGGTCGGCTTACGCCCTACCTGAAAGGTGAACGGGAGCATTTGAGGAGACAAGACCTGAAAGAACTACATGCTCTAAACGGAGCCATCTATATCGTAAAAAGAGATCTGTTGATGAATAGTGACACTCTGGTTGGTCCTAATAATTGTGGCTACATTATGCCTAAAGAACGATCTATTGACATAGATGACGAGTTTGATTTAAAAATGGCAGAGTATTTTTGGAGAGAATCCAATCACAAGGAATCCTTGCAGTAGGAGTGAGGAATATAACATGCAAAACTTCTTATCAAATCATGAAAACCACCCTATCTATATTATCGCGGAGGTAGGAGTCAATCATAACGGATCATTGGAGCTTGCATTCGAGTGTATTGATCAAGCGATTTTATGCGGTGCCGATGCAGTGAAATTCCAAACCTTTAAAAGCGAAAAGCTGGTAACCAAGTACGCCCAGAAGGCTAATTATCAGACGGAAAATACCAATTCAGCTGAAAGCCAACTAGATATGTTAAAACAGTTGGAATTGAGCTTTGAGGATTTTGTTCTTTTGAAAAGGTACTGTGAGGATAAAGGGATAGATTTCCTTTCCACACCCTTTGATGAAGAAAGTGCTGAGTTTCTGAATTCAATTCATATTGACGCATTCAAGGTAGGATCAGGAGATATGAACAATATCCCCTTTCTTCAGAAGCTTGATAGCTATGGGCGTCCGATTATTCTATCGACCGGGATGTCTAATTTAGATGAAATTGGAGAATCGTTACAAGCATTTAAAAAAAGTGAAGTACTATTACTACACTGTACTTCTGACTATCCGGCGCCTTTAGAAGATGTGAATCTGCTAGCTATGAAGACAATATCTACAGCCTTTAATAAGGTCACAGGTTACTCAGATCATACGGCTGGAATTGAGATCGCTGTAGCTGCTTCAGCACTGGGAGCTAGAATTATTGAAAAGCATTTTACATTGAATCGAAATCTTCCAGGTCCTGATCATAAGGCTTCACTGGAGCCTGCTGACTTTTCAAAGATGGTTCTTGCGATTCGAAATGTGGAGCAGGCTTTAGGGGATGGTGTTAAAAGATGTATGCCTTCCGAGGAAAGTACCAGAGCCGTTGCAAGAAAAAGTATTGTGATGGCAACACCTAAAAAAACAGGCCAGCAATTAACTCGAGAAGATCTAGTTATCAAGCGTCCGGGCACTGGAATAGAGCCTAAATATTTTGATGACTTGGTTGGTAAACAGTTGTTAAAGGATGTACATGAAGACTATTTGCTATCATGGGATGATGTGCAATGAAAAAAGTATTGGTGATTACCGGAACACGAGCTGACTATGGGATATATTACCCGGTTTTGCGGGCTCTTGAGGAAGAACATGCTCTGGAGCTCCATCTGTTGGTTACAGGCATGCATTTATCTCCACAGCATGGGTATACATTGGACGCTATCCAAAAGGACGGATTTCGTGTATCTGCTAAGGTAGATTGTCTACTGCAGGGATCTACTCATGCTAATATGTCTCGCTCTATTGGAATAGCAATCATGGGCATGACACAAGCCGTAGAAGCTTTGGAACCAGATTTTGTTGTTGTATTAGGAGATCGGGGAGAAATGCTTGCAGCTGCGATTGTGTCCTCTCACATGAACATTCCGCTTGTTCATTTGCATGGTGGAGAAGTCTCCGGCACGATTGATGAGTCTGTACGGCATGCGATTAGTAAGTTGGCCCACATTCACTTTGTGGCTACAAATGGAAGCAGAGAGCGCCTAATTAGGCTTGGCGAAGAACCTTGGAGAATTCATGTAGTCGGTGCTCCGAGAATTGAAACGATGATGAACACTTCCCTGCCTGAGCTAGAGATGACGAAACGTAAATACGATCTGAATATAGATAACGATTATGTGCTGTTTGCTTATCATCCTGTCACCACGGAAGAAGCGGATATGCACATCCTTGGTAAGATGATGGAAGTTCTCTTGGCTGGGGAGAATGAGGTAATTTGTGTGATGCCTAATTCGGATGCTGGAGCTGATGCGATTGTTGATGTATATAATCGTTTTGCTGCAAGAAAAGGGATGCACCTTGTAACCAGTTTTGAGCAACTTGATTATCTGACGATGTTGAAAAATGCAAAAATATTAATTGGAAATTCTTCATCGGGGATTATTGAGGCCGCCTCCTTTCATGTTCCAGTCATTAATATCGGAACTCGCCAGACAGGCAGAGAGCGTTCTGTGAACACAATAGATATTTCAGCTGACGAGCTCGAATTGACTTCTGCAATAGAGTACGCAATGTCTGAGCCTTTCCAACAAATTGTTAAAGCAGCCGACAATATTTACAGTAGAGATAACACCAGCTCTCGCATCGTAGATATATTGAACCGAACATCCAAGTCAGAGCAGCTTATTCAAAAGACAATTACCTATTAAGGAGGATCGGCCTTGAGCTATATTGTTTTTGGAGCAGGAGGGCATGCCAAGGTTATCGTGGATATTTTACGGTCCTGTGGTGAAGAAGTCATAGGAATTCTGGATGACCATTGTAAAGAAGAAGCATGGAACGGATTGCCGATCTTGGGGGGCCGTAATCAGATTGCTCAACTATTATCTCTGTATCCAGAGGCACTGTTCGTTGTGGCAATCGGAGATAATACAACCAGAAGGAAGATTGTAAGTCAATTAAAAGCTGCTTCAATCCAATTTGGTACTGCTGTTCATCCAAGTGCTGTAGTCGCACCCAGCGCATTCATTGGGGAAGGGACGGTTGTCATGCCTAATGCTGTAATTAACGCTGACGCGTACGTTGGAGAGCATGTCATTGTTAATACGGCGGCTACTATAGATCATGATTGCCGAATAGAAGACTTCGTGCATATTTCCCCGGGTGTACATATGGCAGGTGGAGTTCAGATCGGGTGTTGTGCTCATATCGGAATAGGTGCAAGTCTTATACCTAGTGTTCGTGTTGGGCGCGATACCATCGTTGGTGCTGCTTCTTGTGTCATCCGCGATTTGCCAGAGAACGTCATAGCTGTGGGTTGTCCGGCCAAAGTAATAAAAAACCTATAAGGATAAGGGATGAAACAAAATGTCCAATCGAGATAGAATTTATTTATCTTCACCGCATATGGGCGGGCTTGAACAACAATATATCGCAGAGGCCTTTGAAACCAATTGGATTGCTCCACTAGGTAAAAATGTAGACGCTTTTGAATCAGAGGTGGCAAATTACTTAGGATGTGGAGGCGCAGTTGCCCTAAGTTCTGGAACAGCAGCGATTCACTTGTCTTTAATATTGCTTGGTGTGGAGAAGGATGATATTGTTTTTTGTTCTTCTCTTACCTTTGTTGCCAGTGCTAATCCGATCTTATATCAAGGTGCAATTCCTGTCTTTATCGATTCGGAACCAGACAGTTGGAATATGTCCCCTGAGGCACTAGAGCGAGCATTCAAGACTTATGCAGATAAGGGAAAGAAACCTAAAGCTGTAGTTATAGTCAATTTGTACGGGCAGAGTGCAGACTACGATCGCTTGAAAAAAATATGTGATTATTACGAGGTGCCAATTGTAGAAGATGCTGCGGAATCACTCGGAGCAACTTACGGCAAGCAAATGAGTGGAACGCTTGGGAAATTCGGAATTCTTTCATTTAATGGAAATAAAATTATTACTACTTCAGGTGGTGGCATGCTGGTTTCAGATGATTTAGAAGCACTAAGTAGAGCGCGACACTACGCAACTCAGGCGAGGGAAAAGGCGATACATTATCAGCATGAGGATGTAGGCTTCAATTATCGTCTCAGTAATGTTCTGGCTGGTATAGGAAGAGGGCAGCTTCGTGTGTTGGACGAACGCATTCAACAGAAACGAGAAATTTTTGAAAAGTATAGCTATGAGCTATCAGGAATTGATGGAATACAATTTATGCCGGAAAAGAGTTTTGGTAAGTCTACTCGATGGTTGACAACAATGATAATAGACCCTGAGATTATTGGTACAAGCGTTAGTGATTTAATAGGTTATTTAGGAAAAGATAATATTGAATCTCGACCAGTATGGAAGCCGCTTCATCTGCAACCACTCTTTAAAGATGCCGTGTATTTTGCTCATGAAGGTGGCTTGGATATTAGCAAAATATTATTTGAAAAAGGAGTTTGTTTGCCCTCTGGAACAAATATGTCGGTGGATGAGCAGAGCTTTGTTATTAATCAAATGAAGGCTTTTTTTCGATGAATATAATATTGAACTCAATTAGCACAGCTATGTTTTGCATAAAAAGAGCATTTATTCAGTCATTATGTTTATGATGCTTATTTCGGGAGAGGTGTAGAATTTGATTGATAAAGCAAAGGTAGTTATTTTTGGTGCAGGTGACGGAGGATTTCGTGTTCATTATCTATTAAGTGATGAATTCGAGGTTATCGCATTTGCAGACAATGATGTATCTAAACAAGGCTCGAAATTTTTGTCCAAACCGGTCGTTGCTCCTAATGAAATTTGTAAGCTTGTATTCGATTATGTAATTATAGCGAATATTCATGGAGAATCAGTGTACAAGCAGCTCACTGAAGAGTTGTCGATTGAAAAGGAAAAAATTATTGACTATTTTATGAGTTTAAAATTTGATACTAGGCTGGCTCTATTACGGCAAATTGCTGATGAAATAAATGAGTGCGGAGTAAAGGGAAGTGTAGCAGAGCTCGGTGTGTTTAAGGGGGAATTTTCTAAGTATATTAACCGGGTTTTTCCTGATCGTCAATTATATTTATTTGATACCTTTAGCGGTTTTGATCAAAAGGATATTGATAACGAGAATAAAGGGGATTTTTCAAACTCGGTTGCAGGAGAATTTTGCAATTCGGATGTGGACTTAGTACTGAATAAAATGATGTATAAAGAAAATTGTATTGTGAAAAAAGGGTATTTTCCAGAATCAGCAAGTGACGTGAATGAAACTTTTGCATTTGTTAGTTTGGATGTTGATTTGTATCAGCCTATTCTCGAAGGATTAAAATTTTTCTATCCTAAGATGTCAGATGGGGGATATATTATAATCCATGACTACAACAGTACTCGATTTCATGGTGTAAAACAGGCGGTTAGAGAGTATTGTAGAGAACATGGTGTTAAGTACACGCCTATAAGTGACTTATGTGGTAGTGTCGCCATTATGAAGTAAGTTGAACCTTGATTTATGGGGGAGAAAATAAATGAGAAAAAATAAACTATTAATCCTCTCTGATTCTAATCTAAATCCGATGGTTCGTTTTCTAGAGGGATCTTTTCAAGATTTGACTTTAGAAGTGACAGAAGCTCCTTATAATCAAGTAAATCAGGTTCTTATGAATTCTGATCACTCCGTATGGTCGGAAAAAAAGGATATGTTGCTTTTATGGACAAGTCCTGAGAAAGTAATTCCTTCTTTTAATAAACTGCTGGAATATAAGGAAGTTAATATCGGTGATGTTCTTAATGAAGTCGATCAATTTTGTGAGCTTATTATCAGAGCTGAGGGAAAAGCAAAACATATTTTTGTTGTGTCTTGGTCCCTCCCACCTCATTACCGTTGGATACAATCGATGACATTAAAGCACAATGTAGGATTAAGCAATGTACTTATGCAAATGAATCTACGTCTTTCAGAACGACTACAAGAGCACGAGCATGTTATCATTCTTGATTCTAGCTATTGGTATGCAGCAATCCAGCAAAAAAGCTACGATGCTAAAATGTATGCACTTGGGAAAATTCAGTTCTCTCGCGATTTTTTTCTCTTTGTATCCAATGAGCTAAAATCAATCATTAGTGGTCTATACGGACAAAGTAAAAAGTTAATTATCTGTGATCTGGATAATACACTCTGGGGTGGCGTGATTGGTGACGATGGCATTGACAACATCAAACTGGGGGGGATTGATCCCGTCGGTGAGAGTTTCAAGCTTTTTCAGCAAGAATTGTACAGCTTGAGTAACCGAGGTGTCATTCTGGCTATTTGCAGTAAAAACAGCGAACCGATAGCACTAGAAATGATAGAACAGCATCCAGAAATGATTCTGAGAAAAAAGGACTTTTCTTCAATTCGAATCAACTGGAACGACAAGGCAGCCAATGTAGTTGAAATTGTAAAAGAACTCAATCTAGGTCTGCAATCTGTTGTGTTTTTGGATGATAATCCATCTGAAAGAGATCGTATCAAGCAAGCTCTTCCTGAAATATATGTACCTGATCTACCTGTAGATGTAACCCAATATCCTGTTTTTATTAGCCAACTGGATTGTTTTGAGACTCCTGCTATAACGTTGGAGGATCGTAAACGAACAGACTGGTTCAAACAGGAGCAAGAACGGGAGTCGATAAAGTTAAACGTAGGGTCATTGGAAGAGTGGCTTCACTCACTTGAAATTAAGCTGACTCCACATAAATTGAATAAAATATTGCTAACACGTGCTGTCCAGTTAATGAATAAAACGAATCAGTTTAACATGGCGACCCGCAGGTTTACGATTGAAGAGTATTGGTCCTGGAGTGAACTACCGAATAATCATGCAATCTTATTTGAGGTGGAAGACAAATTTGGAAATGCAGGTTATACAGGACTGATTTCGGTTTCATGTGATGATGAAGGTCAGGCTGAAATCCATGATTTTGTTATGAGTTGTCGTGTCATGGGCAAAGGGATTGAGGAAGCAATGCTTTATTTAGTTATCAAGCATTTTTCCCCCCATAATATTAAGGCTACGTATATAAAAACAGAAAAGAATAACCCTTTTTACGACTTTGTTTCAAAGAAGTATAGGGATGTATCTAAAAACAATGAATTAGATCTAGGAGAGATATTCTTACCTCATCATATCTTACTTAAGGAGTGCTCTTTTTGAATAAATTTGAGTTGGTTCAATCAATAATATCTAAAATTATGAATGTGTCTGTCGAAAAAGTGACGTTGGAATCGGTAAAAAGTGACTTTGAAAATTGGGATTCGCTCAATCAATTGAATTTAGTGATGGAACTTGAAGCTAATTTTAATGTATCTATTCCCATTGATGAAATAGCTAATATAGATTCAGTGCAAAGCATTTTGCATATTTTGAATAATATTCATAATTGATATTTCCTTCGAAATGTTATGTAGAAAAAGATAACGCGTGAAAAGGAGGGAAAGCTATTGGAAATTGTAAAATATAAAGATTCTGATTATGAGTCGCTGGTTGCGTTTATGAGAATTAATTGGTCTCCAGAGCATGCTATCTATAATAAAGAATTATTTGATTGGCAGTATCGGATTGATGAGAATGGTTTATCGGAAAGTTTACTGCTGATCGACAATGGCTGTATTGAGGGATTCCTTGGGGTCATTCCTGGGGAGTATAGTTCTAACGGAGAACAATATAAAGGTATCAGTTTCGCCATGTGGATTGTATCAGAGAAGTACAGAAACAGTGGCTTGGGCATTATGCTTATGAAAGAAGCTGAAAAGTACAATTCGGTGTGCTTGACCTTAGGTTGTAATCTTCAAGTGGTACCTATGTATGAACGTATGCGGTATTCTTACTCAGATCATTTGAACCGTTACATCATTCCGCTTGACGCCAATGGTTATGTTAACCTACTAAATGATCCATTTGATCATTCGGATATTGGACAATGGATGTCAGGTGTTGAGGAAAGATTGATACATTCATACAGCCCAATACTCAATATTACGGGTGATGAGTTAGAGCAATTATACATTAAAAGTATTCAACATCGGTTCTCACTTTCACAATACCGTAGCGCCTCTTTTTGGGAATGGAGATATATAAATAGTGCGGGCTATAAGTATTTATTTTTCGGTGATTCCACTGCTGAAGGGATTGTAGTTGCACGTCTAGATCGAGTATATGCTCCAGAAGAGAGTATCCACGGCACAAAAGTGTTAAGGATTATAGAAATCATCCCAGCTAATGCGGATGTTTGGGAAGGAATAGCAGATCATCGCTTGATTGAGATGGTATCTGGGGTTTTGTCATGGGCTCGAGACCAAGGGTGTGTTGCGGCGGATTTTCAGTTAAGTTCAAATCGTTTAGAGCATGTTCTGGAATCCATCGGTTTTAAAAAACAAAATATAGACTACACGCCAAAGGAATGTGGATTGGCAGGCCTGTTCCAGCCTTTTCGTTATCGTGTTAATCCCATTAATTTTGTATGGAAAATTAAAAAAAATGAAGGTTACTTTCAAAATACGGAAGTGAATGACATATATCTTGTTAAAACTGACGGAGATATGGATCGTCCCAACATTTGGCCACTTCCTAAAGGGTGGAATTGATAATGGGTAATATTGCTGCGATGTACCACTATGTACGTGAGAAGAAGGGATGGGGTGGGATTGTTCCCATGCATCCCCATGACTTTGAAGAACAGCTAGATTTAATTAGCAAGACACATCGAATTATCTCGTTAGACGAGATTGATAAGTCCAACTCGGAACCATGGTGTGTACTAACGTTTGATGATGGTACAAAAGACCAATATACGTTTGCTTTTGACATCTTAAAAAGAAAAGGAATTCCTGCATATTTTACAATCATGTCTGGTCCACACCTCACAGGTAACGTTCCATTAGTTCATTTGGTACACACGGTGCTCTCCTTCAAATCCGATGAAGAGTTATGGGAATTATTGAGTGGGACATATGATACGAGCGGTGTGGAAGAGGAGAGCCAAATCTATAAGTATGAACAGAAAAAGCTCCGCAGATACAATAAATTTATGCTTAATTTTAAATTATCTGTTACGGAAGCAACTATCTTTCTCGAGTCTATTTTTCAGTCCTTGTTTCCCGATAAGCAAAAATTTATAAATGATTTTTATATAAGTACAGAAGAAATAGTTGAAATGAGCCAGGCAGGAATGACTATAGGTGTGCATGCTCATAATCATATTCCTTACAATGGCGATCCACAGGAATTTTATGATATTGAAATCGGCCCTTGTAAAGATTGGATGAAGAGTGTTTTAGGTATAAACCCGATCTGGTATACGCCTGCTTTTGGTGGTGGAGTTAACCAAAAGTTAATGTTGGACAAACTAACTCCTGTTCTAGTACAGAATGGATTTGTTGGTGCTTTCAGTACAAGAGAAGGGGGGATTTCTGACAACAGAGAGTTTTGGATGGATAGAATAGACTGTATACGTCTACCTCCTCTAGGGACATCATCGTATTTGTGAGTGATGTGAATAGGAACGAACTACTGTGTTTGTCCCTTGTTTTTTTATATCCTAATAAGAGTTGATATTGCATTTAAGCCGCTCTTTGTTTTGTCCATCTAAGGCTCAAATCTAAGCTCCGACCTAATTCTTTTTTAACAGAACTAGACGATCTATTGAAATGTAATGACCATACCCCGTGTGACGCTTATTTAAACACAGTTCGATCTGGAGGCGGTACTTCTGCTGCCATTGCTTTACGGCAAGCTCTACCCGTTTTTACATATGCTTTCGGAGATGTTGCTCACACGGCAGGAGAGTACTATCATATTAACAGTTTTGAATGTAAAGACATTTATAAAAAAATGGGGAAATCCTGTATTTAGGGGACGCGGAAAGATCTTTAGCAATAAACAGGACGGATGAAATTTTTTACAGAAAGTTATGAGACAGATTATAGAGACTGTGACTAAATCACCACACTTTTATTAAGCTACATAGGCATAGATTTTACCATATAATTTGCTGAAATGAGAGATGATAATGATAAATTTCAATGTACCGGCAATCGTAGGTAAAGAAGGAGAGTATGTTGAAAAGTCATTTTCTAGTGGACATCTTTCGGGAGATGGAGAATTTACGAGTTTATGTGCAAACTAGTTTGAAAGAACTTTTGATGTAAAAAACGTTAATAATGAATTCTTGCACACATGCTCTGGAGATGGCTGCTATTCTCTCGGATATCCAACAAGGTGATGAAGTTATCATGCCTTCTTATACATTCGTATCTACTGCCAATGCCTTTGTTTTAAGAGGAGCTAAGATTGTATCGTGGATATTCGACCTGATACCATGAATATTAATGAAGATCTTATAGAAAATGCGATCACAGATAAAACAAAAGCAATTGTCCCGGTGCATTATGCTGGACTAGCTTGTGACATGGATAAAATTTTAGATTTGGCGAATAGATACAATTTGGCAGTCGTAGAGGATGCAGCACAAGAAATTCTTAGGGATACAAAGGAAGGGGATTGTAGACTGCGGAGGAGTAGTTGAGAAAATAACGCCGGAATCTATTAGATTAATGGATCTTATTCTTCCGTAAGCAGTTTGAATTTAGAGTAGATGTGAAAAAGGACTCCGCTGGTATGTAACCCAGTACGGAGTCCTTTGTTGTTTATTATTTAGTTGAATACTCACTTACTTCAAACGTAAGGATTTTGTTGAAGATTACGTAGTCTTTACGGTTGCTGAATGGACCTTTGTTGTTATTGTGCTTATCAATGGCAAAGAATGAAGCACCTCTACCAGCATCTTTAGCGTCATACCAAGCGATGAAGGCATTCAATTCTTTTTTACTAAGATCGAATTCTTTATCAAATCCATTGTCCATGGTTACAGTCAGAATAGCTCGGTCGCCAGTTGGTTGTGCTGGTTCGGTTGGTTCAGTAGGTTCAGTAGGTTCAGACGGATCAGGATTAGGACTTGGTGTTGGTGTTGGATCAGGATTAGGCGTTGGATCTACAGGCACGGGGTCCACAGGAGTCGGGTTTATTAGATTGAATGGTTTTAAAGTTCCTTCAATGTCCACACCATAGAAGAAAATATAGTTGGTACCATTATTTTTCAATTCGAATGAGTGTTCACCTGGACTTAAATCCGTTTTTTCAAACATCATTTTCTTCTGATACACTTCAGGACCAGCAAAGTTAATTTTACCAACAACTTGACCGTCGATTATAACATCATTACTAGATGATCCAGATGACCATGTAGTGGATATATATCGAATTTTAGAACCAGTAAAATTAAATTTAATGCCTGTATCCTTATTGCCAATTGTAGAATTATAAGATTTTGAATATGAATCCAGCGTCCATTTTCCACCTAAATAGGTTATCTCACTTGAGTCGTGATTATATCTTGTCCAACCTTGTTCGGGTTGCTCTAATACTGACCCAATACTTGTAGCAGCAAAAGTGGGTGAAACGATAAATAATGCAAAAAACATGGAAAGTAAGAGTGGGATAAAAATCTTTTTCATTTATATTCTCCTTTGAGTTAATTTACTTACCAAGAATACAAAAGAACAAAAGGGATGTCTAAACATTAATGTCTATATATTCAAAATAAAGTTTAATAGTGGATTTAATTTTAGGACGTAATAAGGTCTGTCTTTGAATAACTGGCAGTTATTTATTATGTTGCGACAACATACGAAATACTTCGACATTTCTATCAATATAGTATAAAAGAGCTTAACTACTAATGGAGGTGTCGTATGGTAAGAGGATTTGTATAGTGGATACTAAAGTAACATTTGAGACTAGAATAGAAACTAATGCACAAAATAAAAGTTCTCTTGTATTAGCGACGGAACATGACTTTCCTGTTATACAAAATATGATGACTGGATTATTTGAAAATAGTAGATATTCTTGTTATCCACATATTTGATATAGAAAAAGTGGATGAGTTATATAAACTAAAGTAGGCCGATTGAACAACTAGTAGTTTCAACACAAGGTCGAAATTACGATGCATTGAATTTATATATAAAGTGCAGTTATAGAATTCAAAAAATGGAAAGTTGGTATTATTGGACGGGGAGAGAAGAGATGCAAGTGAAACTTCCTAGCTCCCCCAGATGACAGTGCTCTCTTTATATGATAAGAGTGCTGATCAATGCTCGTTCATAGATTCAACGTAAGATCGTCTAAGACGAAATCTTAGAATAAAGAATAATTAAGTATGTTATAGAATTAGCACATCATCCATAGGAATTATTTTCAATCTATGAATAATTTTAAATATTCTGAGAAGGGATGATGTTTATGAAGTGGGGGAAATATGTTTCTGGAATTTTATTAGCCATTTTAGTTTTAAGCAGTATGTCAATAGCTCCAGCCTCAGTTGAGGCCAGCTCATCAAGTGCAACGGCGCATTCTGGCTCAGATCAAATCCAGTAATCCCAATTATAGATTTGACTTGTACTCGGTTGATTGGAGCACGGGAACAGCAAGTTTGACTGGTTTTGGAGGCAAGGCCTCTGAAGTGAAGTTTGCTACAGACTTAAAAGCAGGGGACTGGGGACTTCGTGTTACCTCCACAGGAACGGTAGGTGAAAGCTATAGTATCCACATGAATGCGGCCTCGCCAGCGGATACACCGATTAATGGTAAGGCGGCCAAGCTAACATCCTACTCCAACAATTTGTTATATACGGTCATTGAGTATCCAAATGGAGATATTAAGGTGAATGGGACCCCAATTGCCAATACAACGGTGGCGAACCCGAATTTGGAATGGTCAAGAGAATTCAACTTCTCTAGTGGTGGCAGTTATTCTTCAAGGAGCCATGATGTATCAGATGTTCGGGTTAAAAGCATCACTACGCCTGTGAAGTATACCTCAAATTATGCAAGCTCGGATAATGCTGTTCTGATTGTTCTAAATGCAGATACGCTTTTTACCTATTTTGAATCTGCATATAGTTCTGGCAATCCACCGTATCACAGTTCCTCTTTTGTTGACACCAGTGGCAGAACTACGCCGAGACGCCTGGATTTTATTGATATGGCTGGAGATCCAGACATTCTTGTGTATGATCTCGATACAAAGAAAGTAATTGATTTTGTAAGTAACTTGAATTACTACTATGCAAAAGGAATTGAGCCCCAGCCAACGGTAGTTTACTATAATTAAGTAAAAAAGAAATAACAAAAATTTTCAAAGTTTTTTCCCTAGGAGTTTCAAACATTCACAAAGAGTTTACTATACTTGTATAGTAAACTCTTTGCTTAATATACCATTTCAATCTATAGAAATAGATTACTTTGTAAAATTGGAATAACTATGAATGAAAACATTATCAATTCCAATTGACAATGGATAACTTTGGGTGGTATAGTCGGAAATGTGGGCGAGAGCTTCACTTCATTTGATGACGAAGGGAATGTTAGTGCATGCAAGGTAAAGTAAAATGGTTTAACGCAGAAAAAGGTTATGGTTTCATTGAAACGTCTGACGGCGGCGACGTATTTGTACATTTTTCCGCAATTCAAACAGAAGGCTTCAAAACACTTGAAGAAGGACAAGACGTGGAGTTCGACATTGTCGAAGGCGCACGTGGACCACAAGCCGCTAACGTAACCAAATTATAATCATCCCCGGCATAGCCGACCTACATAATTGGTAAGATGGTTAGCAATGGATAACGCGCTAGCAACTGCCCTGGAAAATATTCCAGGGCTTTTTTATGTTTTCTAATTACATAAAAAAGCCCCTTACCCGATGGTAAGGAGCTCGACACAATAGAACTTTTACTCTAGAGAACCATCAAAGTCAGCCATCTCCACAAAAATGGTATTGGAGGAGGCAGATTGTTTCTCTACGTTTCCGTCTGGATAGCGGAATTGATAGCGCAGGATGACCTGTGCGATCAGATACGCGCGCAGCGCAGATTCGATGTCGAAAGAAAAGACGATGACGGCTTTGTGGTCTGGGTCAAGCCGACCTAACGGAATACCTTGGAGCAGGTTAGGATGCGGAAGCGGCACAGAATTCACGGTGACGGTTCTCAGTACAAGGAAATCTTCGGCTGAGAATGGTGCTGTGAGCAATAGTTCCTCCAGGGGAGTATTGCCGATGTTTTCCACATGGACGGTGAAGGACAGGGTATCTTCTTGGCCGACACGCAAAGCGCTGGAGCTAAGCGTAAGTTTAGGGATGGCGGCAATAACGGTCACGCCGACGGTGTTGGTTTGGGTTGTTTCCTGGATGGTCTCTCCTCCACTACGACGTGAGGTATATTCGATGGTAGCTTGGTTGCAGAATGTTCCCTCTGCTGGTGCTTCACGGATTTGTGCCTGGAGCGTAAGGGTGAGCGTCTCCCCTGGTGCAATATCCGGGAGCGTGATACCTGCGGCGGGATTAGCCCCTGGCTGTGCTTTTTCTTGGATAGTTAGGCTGTTGGGTACATAAATGAGTCCATGCGGCAACGGGTCTGTGAACAGCGGATACTGTGCTGGGATTCCTCCTTTGTTTGTAATCTGAATGGTGAAGGTGAGTATGTCTCCTACAGAGGCATCCGTGGTATTCACCTTTTTAACTAATTCGAGCAGTGGGAATACAACTGGGATGGTAACGGTATTCGTAGTCAATGTCCCTGATACGACTCTTCCTCCAGGTAACGTAAACGAGTAGGTAAAGGCAGCTTGATTTACGATGTAGCCAGATGGAGGCGTCTCCGATACGGTCACTTGATAAGTCAATGTCAATGACTGTCCAGGTTCCACAGACCCCAGGCTAACACCGACAGCAGGTTCGGCTCCCGACAGTGATTGACCGTTCAACTGTATGCTGTCAGGAATCAATAGAGTTCCAGCAGGAATGAAATTTTGCAGTGTAACTTCGGATGTTACGTTGCCAAAGTTGTTGAGGAGTACCGTATAAGTAAGGCTTTCTCCTGCGATGGCCTCCGTATTTTCCGTAGAGATACTTGCGGCAAGCTGTGGATCAAAAACAGTTATAGTTACGGTGTTGCTGGTAACCTCGCTCGCACCGTCACTGCCAGCATATTGAAGCCGTACGCTATTGTTTAGACGTCCTCCGAGGGGCAGAGACTGAACGTTCACGCTGTAGGATACATCAATTGTCTGTCCCGCCTGTAAGCTGCCGATAAATAATGGTTCACCTGGCTTGCTAGAAGTAGGTGGAGATCCGTTAATTCTCAAGCTGTCTGGGTTTATGATGGTTCCATTCGGTACGTAATCGGCTAATACTACATCGGTAATAACCGAGCCTCCATCGTTAACAAGAGTCAGCTGATAAGGCACAGCATCACCTAATACGACAGTAGACACTGTTGTGCGTAGCACCGCTGACAAGGCCCCTTTAGCAGTAGGGGCTACTTTAACCGAGACAGAAGGTGAAGCAGTTACCAGATTCGTGCTTCGTCCGTCCGGCAGCTGGTAGGAGTAAGCCAGCGCAGCTTGATTCACCAGTGTGCCAGACTCGGAGGCACGAACGACAAGCGCGGAGAAGACGGTATTCATTTTTTTTCCTGGTGCGATGGTACCTAGGGCAATACCTTGCCCTGGACTGACCCCATATTGAGGGATTCCATTAACCGAAACAGAGCCGGGAACAAAAGAAAGCTCCGATGGCAATGAGTCCGTTAACAAGCCAAACGCACCGATATTTCCCGTATTTTCTGCGACGATGGAATAGGTGATGCTTTGGCCTGGCTGTACGCTCTCCGTGCTGGCTATTTTCGTCAGTTTCACCACAGGCTGAAGTAAGGCAATGGTGACAGCATTGGACAAAACGGCACTCGCTTCTTCACCATTTGAGAGTAACAAGCGCGCCTGATTCGTACGTGGTCCTGGCTGTTCTGTCGCTGTGATACGGACATCAAAGGATATGACAGTCTTGGTATTCGCTTTTAACGGTGGCAAAGATATGCCAGTGCCGGGATCGCTTTCTGCCACCGTAGATCCATTAATCTGAACTGAGCCTGTAATAAACTCGATGTCCTCTGGCAGAGTATCCAGCAAACGGACATCTTGCACGGTATTCGCATTCTCATTGAGGATCACGAGTTCATACGTCAAGGTATCACCAGTAGTGGCGAAAGGTGAGCTTACGCTTTTACTTAATGTGATGTCTAGCGGTGACACGGCAACCTCAACAATGTTGGATAAATGGAAACCGCCTGCCTCTCGTCCATCTGGTGCATTAAAGCGATAGTCTACCTCAGCCTGATCGACCAGTAATACGGTTGCAGGGATGGAAGATACCAGCACTTGGAAAGTGACGGTTGCCGATTGTCCTGGTGGTATGGCTGGAGTCGGGATGCCGGAAACCGGGCTTGCGCCGGGAGCTGCAATGCCGTTAATTGAGACTGTGTTCGGAAGGAATACAGAGCCGTCTGGAATATTGTCACTTACAGTAGTTGAGGCTGCAATGTTACCTGTGTTGGATACGACAATCGTGTAAGTGATGATGTCTCCGACTGTGGCATTATTGGTATTGCTTGTTTTGACTGCTGTCAGGATCGGCTGGAAGACCGGAATGGTTATTACATTAGATGTTGAGCTACCAGTAAATGCCCCGCTGGTAAAGCTAACGGATGCCTGATTGTTTAATTGTGCCGGTGTGGGCAAGAAATCGACTCGAACCTGGAACGTAACGGTAGTAACAGCTCCTGGAGCGAGTGTACCAATGGCAATACCAAATCCAGGGTTTCCATCAGGGAAGGAAGTGCTGTTTATGGTAACACTGCCATTTACAAAGGAGCTTCCCGCCGCAATCATATCTGAAACCACTATATTACTGGCTGTACTGATCCCATTGTTGGAGACAGCCAGTGTGTAGGTGATGATATCGCCAATAATGGCGTCGGTAGCCGCCGTTCCTTTGACGATGCTAACGTCTGGTGAGGATACAGAGATACTCACTGAATTGGATACCGCAGATCCGGATACAGTCCTGCCATCTGGAGGTTGGAAAGTGAATGAGCCAGATGCCTGATCGACCAACACCTGTGGATTAGGCAGAGTATTAATAACGGTTTGGAACGTTACGGATACCGTTCCGCCTGGTAACACGGACCCAACTGGAACGCCGGTTTCGATGGACAACCCAGGTTGCGGACTGCCAGCAATGCTGACACTGTTGGCAAGGAAAGTCGATCCGGCTGGGATATTATCGCTGATGGTAAGCGCTGCTGTAATATTGCCGCTATTCACGGCCGTAATCGTGTAGGTCAGTGTATCGCCGACGGAGGCGTTAAGAGTGCTGGATGCTTTAGTAATTGCAATTAACGGTTGGAACACAGGCACGATGAGTGGATCGGAAAAGGCAGTGCCAGTGAATGTTCCGCTAGTAAACGTAACGGCTGCAATATCTGTGAGCAGTGGTGGCTGCGGCAAAGACTGGACGGTCGTCTGGAAACTGACGACGAATGTATTTCCAGGTGCGACGTTTCCAATGGCAATTCCAGCAACCGGAGAGGCATTAGGGAAGGCTACTCCGTCGATTAGGACACTGCCCGGAACGAAGGAGGTACCTGCAGGAATTGTATCGGTTACAACAGTATCTGTGACTGAATCCACACCGCTATTCGTGATGCTCAGTGTATATCTGATCGTATCTCCGACTACAGCGGCTGCCAGACTGGATGTTTTCGTCACCTGAATATTAGGTGCAGACACAGCAACATTGACTGTATTGGATGTGACGGAACCACTCAGCACCCTACCATCTGGTGGTGAGTACGTAAAGTTCGCTTGCCCTTGGTCGGTCAATATAGGCGGAGCTGGCAGAGACGAGACGATGGTTTGGAAGCTCACTGTAATACTGCCTGAAGGGGCCAGTGATCCGAGCGTTATGCCTGTAACTGGCGAAGCTCCTGGTACAAGGATGCCGTTAACGACTACGCTGTTAGGCAGCAGTTCAGAGCCAGCAGGAATGTTATCCGACAGCACAGGTATAACAGAAATATTTCCGGTATTGGTGAGCGTCAGGGTGTAGACCAATGTTGATCCAATCTGTGTGTTGACGGTATTGACGGTTTTGGTCAGGCCGATGATCGGCTGATAAACGGGCAAGGTGACCGGATCGGATTGCGAAGACGTGGTCAACGCGCCTGAAGTAAAGCTGACGGTCGCTTGATTGGTTATTTGCGGCGGCTGAGGCAGACTAACGACGGAGACCTGGAATGTAACTGCTGCCGAACCACCTACTGCAATGGTGCCTACAGGGATACCGGAGCTTGGTGACGCAGCAGGTACAGAAGCTCCATTTACGGTTACGCTACCCGGGACAAAGCTGGTGCCGGGCGGTAGTTGATCAGATACAACGGCATTGACGACTTGACTGATTCCGTTATTCGTAGCAATCACAGTATACGTAATGGTATCTCCGACTACGGCATCTGTAGCGGAAGCTGTTTTGATAACGTCCACATCTGGCGAAGAGACCGAGACGGTCACGGACGGAGATACTGCACTTCCAGTCAGGACACGACCATCTGGAGGTTGATAGCTGTAAGCTGCGGTTGCCTGATTGACCAATGTACCTGATGCGGGCAGTGAGGTAATGACTGCCTGAAAGGTCAGAGTCACGGTCGTAGCTGCACCTATGATACCTAATGGAATCCCAACACTTGGATCTGAACCGGGTGCGGCGGTGCCATTGATCACTACACTATTAGGTATAAAAGCAGCCCCTGCCGGAATGGGATCACTAAGTACGGTATCTGCACCGATGTTTCCAGAGTTTGTAACGGAGAATGTATAGGTTACCGTATCTCCAACCGTAGCTCTTCCCGTTCCCGCGCTTTTAGTTACAGTGACGATCGGTTGATACACAGGGATGGTAACGGGATTGGATACCGAAAATCCATTAAATGCACCTGAAGTAAAGCTGACGGTCGCTTCATTGGTAATGGACGCTGGTGACGGCAGCGATTGTACGTTAAGCAAAAAGCGAATGGTAGCCCCGCCACCTGCTCCAAGCGTTCCGACAGGAATGCCGTTTTGTGGGTTGGCTGTAACAACAGGAGTACCATTAATTGTAACGCTGCCCGGGACAAAGGCGGTTCCAAAAGGAATGGTATCCGTGACGATTACGCTAGTAACAGGATCGAGTCCGTTATTGAACGCAGTTATGACATAGGGGACAGAATCACCCACGACAGCGACAGCCACATCAGCTGCCTTCGTGACTGTTACATTCGGTGACGAGATCGGAATGGATACAGGCAGGGCCGCTCCGCTTCCGCTCAGCGTTCGTCCATCGGGCAATTGGAACGTGTAGATCACAGTTGCCTGGTTGGTCAGTATGGAGCCAGGTGGTACCGATATGACCACGGCGCTAAACGACACGGTTACCGTCGCACCTGGGGCAACCGAACCAATATTGATCCCTGTAATAGGGTCTGCTCCGGGAATGGGCGCACCATTGACCAGTACGCTATTCTGATTCAGGCTAAGCGAGCTGGACAACAGATCAAGCACGACCGTTTCAGCAGGCGCGTTGCCAGTATTGGTTACAGTGATGACAAAGCCGAGTGTATTCCCTACGGTCGCACGATCTGCACTGAGGGTATTGGTCACATTCAAGATCGGCTGTAGTACAGGTAGGCTGACTTGATTCGAGACGGATTGACCTGCGAAAGCCCCTGAATTAAAGGAGACCGTAGCCTGATCCGTTGACAAACCTGATGCTGGCAAGGATGTTACCGTAGCCTGGAAGGTGACTGTTGCTGAGCTAGAAGCAGGGACAGTGCCTACGGACACACCTGTAGCGATGTTGGCTCCCGGTATAGTGACACCATTGACTTGTACGGAGTTAGGTATAAAAGTAGTGCCATCAGCAATCGGGTCGATAAAGACCGTCCCTGTTACGGGTGTAATGCCGCTATTTGCTGCGTTAATGGTATACGTAATGGTATCGCCGAAGGCTACAGAGGTCTGATTGACCGTTTTGGTCACGGTGACATTCGGATTGGATACGGGAATGAACACCGGATTCGATTGTGCGCTTCCATTTAATGTGCGGCCGTCAGGTGGCTGGAAGGTGAATGTGGCCGAACCTTGATTTAATAGACCCAGGCCAGTAGGGACAGCGTTAATGACCACTTGAAAGGTAAGAGCGACAGAAGCCCCCGCTGCAATGTTTCCGACCAATACTCCTGATTGGGGATTGGCTCCAGCCACAGGCAGACCGTTCACGGTGACACTATTCGGTATAAAGGAGGAACCAGATGGAATGGCATCGGTGAAGGTGGCGGTCGCTGCTAGGTTACCTGTATTTTGAGCAGTGAGTGTATAGACTACGGTGTCGCCTACCGTTGCTTGACCCGTATTTGCGGTTTTAACAAGACTGATAATAGGCTGGTAAACAGGGATGACAACTGTGTTGGAGAGCGATGTGAAATTCAGTGTACCGCTGGTAAAAGAAACTGTAGCCTGATCACTCAGCTGAGGTGGGTCAGGCAGGCTGTTGACAGACACGGAAAAGGTGACGGTTGTTGACGCTCCAGCAGCGATGGAACCGATTGGGATCCCTGTTAAGGGGCTGGCTGACGGCAATGTCGTTCCATTTACAATAACCGAGCCAGGAACAAAAGTGGAGCCCGACGGGATCGTATCGTTTACCCGAACATCCGTCACGGTTTGGACTCCGCTATTGGTAGCTGTAATGGTATAGGTTATCGAATCCCCAGGAACGGCGTCAGCTACCGAGGCGCTTTTGCTTACCTGTACATTGGGTGACGATACAGGAATTGTAACAATATTGGACGAAACATTGCCGTTAACAATCCGGCCATCCGGCGGTTGAAAGGAAAAGCTGATATTCGCCTGGTCGGTGAGTTGGGGAGGTAAAGGCACGGAAGTAATCACCACCTGAAAAGTTGTTTGAGTCACGGCTCCAGGTGCAATGGAGCCAATAGACAGACCTGCTTCGGGACTGGCACCGGGAACAGGAACACCGTTGACGACCACACTGTTCGGTACCAGTGCTGAGCCTGCGGGGATATTGTCTGTCAATGTGGCAGCAGCTGCAATATTACCGCTGTTGGTTACTGCCACAGAGTACGTTACGATGTTCCCGACTGTGGCTGATATAGGTTCTGCGGTTTTGCTTACGCTTAATACCGGAGCGTTCAAAGCTACTGTCACCGGGTTAGATACTGATACGCCTGAAAAAGCACCGCTGGTGTAGCTGGCACGCGATTGATTGGTGAGCTGCGGCGGACTTGGTAATGGAGAGGATACTGTTACCCTGAAAGTGATTGTAGCTCCCCCTCCAGCGGCAATGCTCCCAATTACGATACCTAAAGAAGGATCTCCACTGGCTATTGTGGAGCCATTCAGCGTTACGCTACCGGCAGTGAATTGAGAGCCAGCCGGGATAGGATCGGAAACGACCACATTGCTCACGGTCTGAATTCCGTTGTTGAGTACGGTCAGGGTGTATAACACCGAATCACCCGGAATGGCGGTGGAACGGTCTGCAGTCTTCGAAATGGACACATTCGGCGCTGACACAGGAATGGATAACACGTTGGACGATGTGCTATCTGTTCGCACTCGCCCATCGGGCAACGTAAAGGAAATGGCGGCGGTGGCCTGGTCTGTCAGTTGGGATGGTGTTGGAAGAGAAGCCACTACAGTTTGGAATGTCAGTGTGATAGGGCTTTGCGGCGACACGGTTCCGATGAAAATACCTGCTGCTGGACTGGCTCCGGGCTGACTAACGCCATTGATTACCACGCTGTTCTCCATAAACGTGGACCCGGCAGGAATAGCATCTGTCAGCGTTACAGAAGCATTATAGTTGCCGCTGTTCGTGACCAGCAAAGTGTACAGAATCGTGTCGCCTATCGTAGCTGCTGTTGTATTTGCAGATTTGGTCACACTGATGCGAGGCTGATAAACCGGCACAGAGACGGTATTTGTCTGGGATGTTCCGGTAAAAGCACCGCTGGTGAAGCTGACACTGGCTGTGTTTTGCAGCGGCTGCACGGATGGAACGGCATTGACCAGCACAGCATAGGACACCTGCACGGATGCGCCTGCGCCAATGGTGCCGACTGGAATGCCACTTCTCGGGTCGGCTGTGCTCACAGGTGAACCACCGACGGTTACGCTTCCGGGTACAAATGACACGCTGCCGGGGAGTGGATCGGTAATCACGGTGTTTGTGATGGGGTCAATTCCGTTATTAACGGCGTTCACACTGTAGGTTAGCGTTTCGCCAACACTAACGGATGTGAACCCCGCAGACTTGGTTACTGCTACGTTGGGAAGCGAAATCGATACGGAAACAATATTGGAGAGAAGCGAGCCCGACAGGGTTCTTCCGTCTTGCAACTGATATGAATATTGGAGTAGGCCCTGATCGTTTAATCCACCCCCAGGTGGTAGCGAATCCACTGTCGTCCGGAACGAGACTGTAATTTGTGCACCAGGGTTGACGGTGCCTACTGAAATTCCCGTATTAGGATTGGCACCTGGCACTGAGGACCCGCCGACAATGACGCTTCCGGGAATAAAGGTGGAGCCTGTCGGTACAGTTTCCGTCAAGGTCGTGTTTAATACGGCAGTTCCGGTATTAGCGATGAGAAATGAATAAGTAATCGTCCCGCCAACGCTGGCACGGTTGGAGCTGGCGCTTTTGGTAATCGTCGGCGCTGCAATAACGACAGGTATGGTTACAAGATTGGACAAAGATGATCCGGTAAAGGCTCCGGAAGTGAAGCTGACAGTTGCACGATTGTTGATCTGTGCAGGAGAAGGCAGAGAATTAATGGCTACCCGAAATACAACCGTAACCGATGCGCCTGGAGCTAAAATGCCGATCGGAATACCGTTCACAGGTGTAGCAGTCGCAGAAGCAGTTCCGTTCACGGTGACGCTGCCAGGTACAAAGGCAACTCCGCTTGGCAGCGGATCGGTAATGATTACATTGGTCACATTGGCGATTCCGTTGTTTGTGGCGGTTATGGTAAATTGAACAGTCTCTCCGACCGCGGCTGCCGCCAGGGAAGAGGCTTTTGTCACGGTCACATTTGGTGAGGATACGGGAATGGTGAGCGTGTTGGACGTCCCGCTTCCGTTCAATACACGTCCGTCAGGCGGTGTGAAGGTATACGTGTAAGCCGCCTGATCGGTCAAATTACCAGAGGCGGGAACCGCGTTGACGAGGGTCTGGAAGGTCACAGGTATAGTAGCACCTGTATTAATCGTTCCTACTGAAAAACCAGTAGCGGGATTGGCAGCAGGCACGGAAGAACCACCAATGGTCACACTGCCCGGTATAAAGGATGATCCGGCGGGAATGCTCTCCGAAAAGCTGAGATTTGCAGCAATGCTGCCCGTGTTGGATATCTGAAACGTGTACGTAATCGTATCTCCAACTGTAGCAGCCGTTGTATTGGCACTTTTAACAATCCCAATAACAGGTTGGTAGATCGGTGTACTGGCAGTGTTGGACGGAACGTTGCCAGAAATGACAGGTCCTCCCGGTACGGTTTGGAAGGAAAAGGATGCCGATGCTTGGTTGCCTAGCTGGGTGTTTGCTGGCAATGAAGTGACGGTTGCACGGAATGTAATGGTCACCGTGGAAGCAGGAGCAACACTACCCACTGTGATACCTGTAGCGGGATTGGCTGTTGGCTGGGCTGTGCCCGCGACAACAACACTGCCGGGTACGAAGGTAGCCCCGGCTGGTATGGTATCGGTAAGTACTGTGTTGGAAGCACTGACGAGCCCCGTATTCGAAATGTTAACCGTATAGGTCACTGTATCGCCAATAACCAAGCCTGTAGAGCTGGCAGTTTTGGTCAGGGTCACCAGCGGAGCATTGATATCAATTTGAATGGCATTGGCATTTACAGTGTAAATGTCGCCATTTGTTGTCAGCTGGAGGACACCTGTGGTTTGGCTGTTGAGCAGCGTGGAGGAAATATCGACATTGGTAATGTCCCAACCTTGCCGTCCGCCCGTCACCTGTGTGCCAGGTGCCCCATTCACGGCATTAGTTGTACCGAAGGTCCCGGTCGTGACCAATGTACCGTCGTCTCCGTTTATTTGGGAAGCGAAAAAATTAGTCGAAAAATTATTAGGCCCAGACAGCGCAGTCAAACTGGATGTGGTAGGTCCAAACAACGCACGGTCACCCGTAATGTCAACATCACCCTCTTGCGCGCTAATCAGCGCCCTACCGCGCAAAGTCCCCTGTACGGGCGTGGCAAAGCCGCTCACCACCACATTGACCGAGCCTGTAGCGGTACTGACCCCTTCACCACCAACACGTAGCGACAGGTTGCGGAAGGGCAGAGACGGGTTATTGTACACCACAGCCAGCGTCCATCCGGCATGGTTGGTGTTGGTGGAATCGGGAACCGTGATGGTGCCCGTCACATTTCCGACCGTGTATGCCCCTGCACCGCCTTGAATGACCAGATTTGTGACATTCGCTGTTCTCACATAGGTACTGAGACTGGTGACGTTGACTGATGTTGCCGATTCAGGGCTGACTGTAGTAGATAAAGCAGGTGTCTGAAATGTGACCGGGTTGCTGGCGCTGGACAATACATTGGTACTGCCGTTGGCATAACTTCCTCCCCAAATAAGCTCAGCATACAGCACCGTACTGCCCGCAGGGAGCACAAGGAATGCTGTCGATGAGTTACTGGTAAAGGTAGAAGTCGTGCCAAATGGATACGTACCGAAGCGAGAGGCTGTATTAGTTGTGATGAACGCGCCAATGCTGGTCGCTGTTCCCGGCACTCCTACCGAATTAGAGCGTGCCAGCCCAAGTGTATTCCCTATAAAGGTGACAGCCCCCGTCTGGTTCGTTACGTAACGCTGAATAAAAGCCATGGATTAGCTTCCTACTTTCCATCTCTTCCAAATCCGTTATCTTAGGATCTCCGTATAGGAAGAGCCAGCTAGGCTGGGTGTAATAATCCTTTCGTATAAATTGCCTGCGTTATAACCAGGCCTTGCATACCGCACAAGCCCATGTACCTAATCCAGCGGGAAAAGGTCACCCCCTTTTCCGATAAAATCGCTTAGCATGAAGCCCAAAATAGTTGTTTGGCATGACTTCAGCGGGGCAATATCTATATGCAGTCATTATTCACATATGTATGCAAGTCAATTTTAAACATACCTGTTTTCAAAGAATGACGTTATAGGAAGCGTTTTAGCGAAAAAAGAAGAAATTTGTAAAATAGCTTCGAAATGTTGGTCTCTTTTTTTACTTGGCGTTAACATATGTGCTATACTGAAGGAGCAAAGGAGGCGTGCCCTATGAACTTAACAGTACGAGGTCAACAGATCGAGGTTACCGACGCTTTGAAGGACTACGTTGATAAGAAATTCAGCAGACTTGAAAAGTATTTCGATGCACCCCCGACGTCTGATGGAAGTGTAACGTTAAGCACAACCAGAGATTTGCACACTGTAGAAGTAACCATTCCTTTGCCGGGGCTTGTACTCCGTGCCGAAGACGAGAGCGATGACATGTATTCATCCATTGATGCCGTGGTAGACAAGCTTGAACGGCAAATTCGCAAGCACAAAACCAAGCTAAACCGAAAATTCCGTCAGGAAGGCAGCTTGAAAACCCTTTTTGTGGAAGATCCAGCAGGTGGCGTGGCTGTTGCTGAAGATGAGGATGTAGAACTGGATGAGCTGGAAGTTGTCCGCACCAAGCGTTTCTTATTGAAACCTATGGATGTGGAAGAAGCTATTCTTCAAATGAACATGGTTGGACATAATTTCTTTGTGTTTTCCAATATTGACAACGAAGAAGTTAACGTAGTTTACAAGCGCAATGATGGTAAATACGGTCTGATCGAACGGGAATAGCCTGTGAAGTAGGAACTTTTCACATTTTAAAATGAATAGAACGATTTTGATTGAAGCATGCTTCATGGATATTAGGAAAATGAAAACAACACGAGCCTTATCCTTGCGAACCTGGCGGGATAGGGCTCTTTTATATGTTTTTTTGTAAATGTAAGGAAATTTAAACTTGGATAAGTATAACCAAGTTGTGTATTTCGTGCGTCAATTGTTTTGGTATCTTTAACCGGATGCAAATCTGGAGGCTGCTTGTGTTGCGGCATGTCCTACAAACTGTTACAATTTATGCAAAGAACATCGCACGATGGGCTGGTACAGCCGGGCCTGTCAAACATATCGGGAATCAATTTCATCATGGACCCTTTCTTATTGTGAAATTGATTCTATTAATTGTTTTGCGCGAAAGGGGTAAACCATGCTAGGAATTGTTAAGAAAATCTTCGGAGATACCAATGAACGTGACGTCAAGCGTTTAATGAAGACGGTTGAACTGATCAATAAGATAGAGCCGGATTTCGAAAAGCTCTCGGATGAGGAGTTGCAAGCGAAGACGGCAGAATTTAAAGCTCGGGTCGAACAAGGGACTACGGCTGAAGAAATTTTGCCGGAAGCTTTTGCAACGGTTCGCGAAGCGTCCAAGCGGGTGCTGGGTAAACGTCATTATGACGTACAGATGCTCGGCGGTATTGCGCTGCATGAAGGTAAAATTGCCGAGATGAAAACCGGTGAAGGTAAAACACTGGTAGGAACACTGCCGGTTTATTTGAATGCTCTGTTGGGCAAAGGCGTGCACGTGGTTACGGTCAATGACTATTTGGCGCAACGTGACAGCGGAGAAATGGGACAGATTTATAACTTCCTGGGGATGTCCGTAGGGCTGAATTTGGCTAATATGGATCATGGCGCCAAGCAGGCAGCCTATGCTTGTGACATCACGTACGGTACAAACAACGAGTTCGGGTTCGATTATTTGCGCGATAATATGGTGCTTTACAAAGAGCAGATGGTACAACGTCCGTTGTACTTCTGTATCATTGATGAAGTGGATTCCATTCTCGTCGATGAAGCTCGTACACCATTGATTATTTCAGGACAAGCTCAGAAATCGACAGAGCTGTATTTTGCGGCTGATCGTTTTGTGAAGAGCCTGAGTGTTGAAGAAGATTACACTCTGGATATTAAGGTGAAGTCGGTTGCTTTGACCGAAAACGGCGTATCCAAAGCTGAAAATTTCTTTGGTCTCGAAAACTTGTACGATCAGGAAAGTGTTACAATCAATCACCACATTGTACAGGCATTGAAGGCTAACGCTATTATGCGTTTGGATGTGGACTATGTCGTAGCTGACGGTGAAGTTCTGATTGTCGATGAGTTTACAGGTCGTCTGATGGCTGGACGTCGTTATAGTGATGGTCTGCATCAAGCCATTGAAGCGAAGGAAAACATCATTGTACAAAATGAAAGCATGACGCTGGCGACGATTACATTCCAAAACTATTTCCGTATGTACCGCAAATTGGCGGGTATGACGGGTACGGCTAAAACAGAAGAAGAAGAATTCAAGAAAATATATGGTCTGGAAGTACTTCAAATTCCAACGAATCGGCCTAACCAGCGTGTAGATATGCCTGACGTAGTGTACAAGAGCGTGAAAGGAAAATTCCATGCAGTGGTGGATGAAATCCTGGAGCGCAACAAAAAGAACCAGCCGATATTAGTAGGTACGGTTTCTATTGAAAACTCGGAGCTTCTTTCTGAAATGTTGAAACGCAAAGGCGTTCGTCACAAAGTGCTTAACGCTAAGTATCATGCTGAGGAAGCTGAGATTATTTCCCGTGCAGGTGAGGCTGGCGCAGTAACCATCGCTACCAACATGGCTGGACGTGGTACTGACATCGTACTGGGCGAAGGCGTATCAGAACTCGGTGGTTTGCATATCATCGGTACAGAACGTCATGAATCCCGTCGTATTGATAATCAGCTTCGCGGACGTGCAGGACGTCAGGGTGATCCGGGCTCCACACAGTTTTACTTATCGTTGGGCGATGAGTTAATGAAGCGTTTTGGTGCGGACAACGTACTGAATATGATGGAGCGTTTGGGCTTCGAGGAAGACCAACCTATCGAGAGCCGTATGATTACACGTGCTATCGAATCAGCTCAAAAACGCGTCGAAGGCAACAACTTTGATCAGCGTAAAGTCGTTCTCCAGTATGATGATGTAATGAACCAGCAGCGTGCTATTATTTACAAACAACGTCGTGAGGTTCTGGAATCAGAGAACATCAAGGAAATTGTGTTCGACATGATCAAGCCTGTCATTGAGCGCGTAGTGGAAGCTCATTGCGGCGATGACATTCCTGAAAACTGGGAGCTTGAAGAAGTAGCAGAGTATGTGAACAACAACCTGCTTGAGGAAAATGCACTTACGCGTGACGACCTGTGGGGCAAGGAAAAAGAGGAGATCGTGGATATGATCTTCGAAAAAGTTACCAACAGATACCACAGCCGTGAAGAAATGATTGGCGAAGATATGGTACGCGAGTTCGAGAAGGTTATCGTACTGCGTGCAGTCGATAGCAAATGGATGGACCATATTGATGCTATGGATCAATTGCGTCAAGGTATTCACTTGCGTGCTTACGGCGGTACCGATCCGTTGCGCGAATATCAATTTGAAGGCTTCGAAATGTTCCATGCTATGATTGCTAGCATCCAAGAGGAAGTAGCGACATACATCATGAAAGCACAAATTGAATCCAATCAAGAGCGTCAGGCTGTCATCGACGAAGACAAAATCTCGACGAGTGGTGAACCTGCGGCTCCTAAAAAGAAATCCGCTCCTTCGCGTCCGCGTAGAAAATAACGGATTGAAATTAAGGGAGAGATCTTGAGATACACTATTCCCTGCAGTGCATATAATGGCAGGCGGCAGTTCACCACTGACCGTCGGCCATTTTGTGCCATACAGGGGTGAGACTGATGTTTTCAACTTATAGGTCTCTGTTGGAGGATCGGTTTGAATATTTTTTTCTTGAGAAGATTGTCCCTATTTCTATAATTATGACAAGCAAGCAGGTATCTGCTTGTTTGTCAGTTAATTCAGCAGTTAATCTGACTCACATAACCAGAGCCAGTTATTTAAAAGCAGTTTAACTTTACGGCGGTCGGCAGCGAAGCGGAGGATTTGGATCTGGAGAAGCGTCAGCGTTCGCCTTTGCAGTGAGATGCCCACCTTTGAATGTGTTAATCCAATCAAGGGCATCTCGCTGCAACAGCGATCGTAAGATCGAATCATTCGCGCAGCGTCTCTTCACCAGCCCGTAACTCACAACGCTTTTACTCCCCCTAACCCTATATTAAAAGGAGAATGTCATCATGATAGATCCAAATGTAAAACATGATTTAAGAGAAATAGGCAAGAAACTAACAAACCTTAGGGGGTCTCTTTGACTTAGATCTCAAACAGGAAATGATCTCAAACTTTGAGGAAAAGATGGCTGCGCCTGATTTTTGGGATGATAACGATAAAGCTCAAGCCGTGATCGCGGAAATGAATGCGGTTAAGTCTTCTGTAGACAGCTATGAACAGCTCCGTCAGGAATATGAGGATGCGGGGATGATGGCTGAGCTAGCTGATGAGGAAGGCGACGAAACACTGGCTGGAGAAATTGAAAACAGTATCAGATCCTTGCTGAGCAAGCTTCAAGAGTTTGAACTCCAATTGCTTTTGAATCAGCCATATGACAAGCTTAATGCCATTTTGGAGCTGCATCCGGGGGCAGGTGGAACCGAGTCGCAGGACTGGGGTCAAATGCTGCTACGGATGTATACACGCTGGGCAGAAAAACGCGGTTTTAAGGTGGAAACGCTGGATTACCTTGCGGGTGATGAAGCAGGGATTAAGAGCGTAACCCTATTGATTAAAGGTTATAATGCCTACGGCTACCTGAAAGCGGAAAAAGGCGTACATCGGCTTGTTCGTATCTCACCATTTGATTCCTCCGGCCGTCGGCACACATCGTTCGTATCCTGTGATGTGGTGCCGGAAATTGCCGATGATGTGGACGTTGAGATCCGCACAGAGGATCTTAAAATTGATACGTACCGGGCCAGCGGTGCAGGTGGTCAGCATATTAATACGACTGACTCAGCCGTCCGAATTACGCATCTTCCTTCCGGCATTGTTGTAACTTGTCAAAATGAGCGCTCCCAGATCAAGAACCGTGAGCAGGCAATGACGATGCTCCGTTCCAAGCTCTACGAGCGTAAGATCGAAGAGCAGCGTCAGCAATTGGACGAAATCCGCGGAGAACAGTCCGATATTGCATGGGGCAGTCAAATTCGCTCCTACGTGTTCCATCCATACAGCATGGTTAAGGATCATCGTACTAGCGTGGAAACTGGCAACGTAGGAGCTGTCATGGATGGCGATCTCGATCCGTTCATCGACGGTTACCTGCGCAGCCAAATTAAGCTGGACGCAGAATAATAGCCTGTACGTTTTCCTACAGTCTGCAGACCATGTGCCTGCGGACTGTAGGAATTTTTGTGTAATGGTATTTTAACTAAAGGAGAACACGAATGATGTCTCAATTGAATCCCCCCGCTACCCGTCGAAGACGCCGCAAGCCTCTGATTGCCGCCAGCGGACCCGCACGCAACGTGACCGACATTTTGCTGATTATACTCGGCTCTTTCATTACAGCGCTGACCTTTAACATGTTCTTGCTTCCAAACCGGATTGCATCCGGGGGTGTATCGGGCTTGTCTATCTTGGGTGAGGACCTGTTTGGCCTGGAACCAGCCTATACGCAGTGGGGAATGAATATTCCGTTATTTATAGCAGGAGTACTGCTGTTAGGGAAAAAATACGGGTTGCGTTCCCTGCTGGGAAGTATTATGCTGCCGCTATTCGTTTATGTGACGAAGGACTGGGCAGTTCCGACAACAAATCCGTTGCTGGCTTCGCTATATGGTGGAATCGGAGTAGGGTTGGGTTTGGGCACCGTATTTCGGGGCAGGGGCTCGACGGGTGGACTGGCTATTTTGGCGCAGATTATTCAAAAGTATACGGGTTTTAGTCTTTCTCTCTGTGTCATGTTGATGGATGGAACGGTGATTACACTGGCTGGTTTTACCCTCTCGCCGGAACGTGCGCTGTATGCGTTGATTGGCTTGTTTGTAACTGGCAAAGTCATTGATGCTGTGGAAATGGGACTGAGTTACTCCAAAGTAGCTTACATCATATCCAATCAGAAAGAAACGATCACGCAGGCTATTTTGCAGGATTTGGACCGAGGATTGACAGAGCTGGCAGGACGGGGCGGTTACACGAACGAAGAACGTCCTGTACTTATGGTTGTAGTCGGACAAAACGAGGTAACTCGCCTCAAGACGCTCGTCCGCTTGGTAGACCCTGAAGCTTTTGTGATTATTAGTAATACTCGTGAGGTATTGGGTGAAGGGTTTAAGAAGGAAAGCTAAAACAAAGTGGCATGTCTGGAGACTTGCTCTTAACTGAATTAATGTAGGAGAGCAGGAGAGCCCACTAATGTAGTAGGCTCCTCTCTTCAGAATAGCTTTACTAGATTCTTTTTACTAATCGTTCAAGCCAATTTGCCGGTTGTCCTTGATTGAAATACGAGGTTGGCGTTCCTTTTACCCCTGTTTTGACCATAAATAGACCGCCTGCTAATGGTTGATCGGCACTATCATTATCTTGAGCAGTCGTAATATATAACTCATCCAGATGTTCACCGCCAAAAGCACACGAAGTCACACAATTGACGGGGAGTGACACCTCAGCAATTACTTCTCCATGAGCAGGATGGATACGGGAGACACGTTTACCACCCCATCGCGCGACCCACAACATGCCCTCTGCATCGATTGTCATGCCATCTGGATACCCTTCACTTTCATCCAATCTAGCCACCAGTTGCTTATTCCTAATCGTGCCTTGTGCCACATCGTAATCGAAGGAGACGACCTCCAATGTTGGAGTATCAATGTAATACATTGTACGATGATCTGCGCTCCAGGCTAATCCATTAGATATGGAAGCTTTATCAACCAGTAAGGAGACATTGCCTTTTGTGCTCAGACTATACAATGCTCCTTGCGCGTGTTCGCCATTTAGGCTCATTGTTCCTGCTAAAAAACGTCCTGTAGGATCGCATTTTCCATCATTAAAACGATTACCTAGTTTACCTTCCTCAGGATCATGGATCAATACTTTGGCCCCTGTCTCAATATCCAAACAATATAGACCGCTAATCAGCGCTACGATCACTTTATTTTTGAGATAAGGTACAACTGCACCAATATGTTCACCAACCTCTATTGTACGATCTGTGCACGTAGAAGGATCATAGATATGCAATTGAAAACCTTCAATATCGACCCAAAATAAACGTTGAAACTGCTGATCCCAGCTGGGACCCTCGCCTAACTTTGCTTTTGCATCTATAACGATATTCGCTGTATATGTTTCGATGTGTAGCACCCCTAACGTTTAAGTTTATTTTTCGACCCCAATTATCCGCTCCACCGGCTCCTCTGCGCAGATTCACTAGATGCAGCCCATGTGATTTTCTCTTGTGTGTACTGCTATGTGTACTCCATTCATGTTCAACAAGTTCATAAAGTGCAGCAAACGGCCAATCGAGATGAATACCAATATATGAGATAATTTAAAGGGAATATCCCCCCTTTTCTTTATGCAAAACGGCAGATTGTATTCAAGAGACTCTCTGTCTATTTTTTATTTCCTTTATTATAGCTCGTACAGCTTGTCCGTCAAAAGAATAGGCAAGAGTGCATATTTTAAATTTGGAGGAATAACATGACATGAGGTGTTGTATTTATATGAATAGAGTCGTATAATAATACATATTTCATAGGAACGGAATGGAGGAAGGTCTGTGAGCAGCAAGTTAAAAGTGGCAATTGTCGGTTCCACCGGGTATGGCGGGGTGGAGCTGATTCGTTTTTTGGTTCATCATCCGCAAGTAGAGATTGTATCTGTTATTTCTTCATCCAGCGCGGGTGTCCCAATCAGTGACGGATTTCCACATCTGACGGACATTGTGGTGCAGGATTTGGACGGTGTCGAAGTCCACGAAATTGCTGCCAAGGCCGATCTGGTTTTCACTGCTACGCCATCGGGCGTTAGTACCAAGTTAGTACCGCAGCTTCTTGATGCCGGACTGAAAGTCATTGACCTTTCCGGGGACTTCAGGCTTCGAAGCGGGGAAACGTATGAAGCATGGTATAAAAAGCCTGCGGCTTCACCCGAGTATCTCAAGCAAGCGGTATACGGACTCAGCGAGGTGTATGCAGAAAAGCTGGCGGGCGTTTCTTTTATATCAAATCCAGGCTGTTATCCGACCGCAACATTGCTGGGCATTATTCCTGCGCTGAAAGCGGATTGGATTGACCATCGGTCGCTGATTGTGGATGCCAAATCCGGTGTATCCGGCTCGGGTAGGGGAACAAGCCTCGTTTCGCATTATGCGGAAATGAACGAAAATTTCAAGGCTTATAAGGTAAATAAGCACCAGCATATCCCTGAGATCGAACAGGTACTGGGTGATATTGCGGGCGAGGACGTTACGATTACGTTTACGACACAACTTGTTCCCATGACCCGAGGAATTATGAGTACAATTTATGTCACGCTAAAGGGTGACCATACAGATCAGGATCTTATCGAGTTATACCGGGATTATTATAAAGGGCATCCTTTTGTCCGGGTACGTGGCGAAGGTATATGGCCGGCAACGAAGGAAGTATTGGGTTCGAATTACTGCGACATCGGTTTTGCAGCAGATGCCCGGACCGGGCGTCTTACGATTATTTCTGTCATTGATAATGTTGTGAAGGGTGCCGCTGGACAGGCGATTCAGAATTTAAATTTGATGATGGGATGGGAGGAGAACCTCGGGCTGGGCTTCATACCGGTATATCCGTAAGTAGCAAGTAACCGCAACAAGATGCAGGAAACGTCAGCGAGCGGAATTTCGAATACAGGCAGCTGTCATTCATTGAATATGTTGCGAACGAGGGCACATAATTATGGGCAAAGTAGTGTTTACAGTAGTAAACGGGGGCAACATCGTAACTCCGCGTGGCTTTACAGCCGGGGGATTACACTGCGGACTAAAAAATACGAACCGCAACGATATGGGCGCGATTCGTTGCGAGGTAGAGGCGACAGCTGCTGGGGTGTACACCACCAATGCGTTTCAGGCTGCACCACTGAAGGTGACCCGCGAGAGCTTGACAGATGGTCGATTGCAGGCAGTAGTGGTGAACAGCGGGAACGCCAATGCCTGCACGGGACAACAAGGAGAGCAGGATGCCTACGCTATGCGTTCGGCTGCGGCTCGTGAACTGGGTGTTGCTGAGAGCAATGTAGCCGTCGCCTCGACGGGCGTGATCGGCGAGCATTTGAAAATGGATCGTGTGCTTGGCGGAATATCCTCCTTACCTGACCGTATGAACGGGGCAAACGATGGAGCGGAGCAATTTACCCAAGCCATTCTGACAACGGATTTGGTCAAAAAGGAAGCGTGTGTGGCGGTTGAGGTGGACGGTGTGACCGTACACATCGCCGGGGCGGCCAAGGGCTCGGGCATGATACATCCGAATATGGCAACGATGCTCGCTTTTATGACCTGTGATGCAGTGATCGGACAGACGGCGCTTCATCAACTATTAAAGCAGGCAACGGATACCAGCTTTAATATGATTACGGTGGATGGGGATACGAGCACGAACGATATGCTAATCGCCATGGCGAGCGGACTGGCTGGCAACCGTGAACTGCACGTAGGGCATCCCGATTGGGACGCTTTTGCCGAGGCGTTCACCTATATCTGCCGAGAGCTGGCGAAGGCAATTGCTCGCGATGGAGAGGGTGCTACGAAGCTGGTAGAGGTGTCTGTAAGCGGAGCGGTAAGCGATGCGTCCGCTCAAGCGATAGCCAAGACAGTGGTGGGGTCCAGTCTGGTCAAGTCGGCCGTTTTCGGAGCAGATGCGAATTGGGGACGGATTATTGCGGCCGTAGGGCGTGCTGGAGAGCCAGTTAATCCAGATACGGTAGATATTCGCTTGGGTGATATTGTTGTGCTAAGCCAATCGAGTCCGGTCGCTTTTGACGAAGAAGAGGCGCTAGCCTATTTGCGGGGAGATACGGTGCAAATTATTGTTGATTTGCATCACGGGAACGGAACCGCTACAGCATGGGGCTGTGACCTAACCTATGATTATGTGCGGATTAACGCAGCTTATCGGACATAGATACCAGAATAAAATACGGATTGAATTAGGATAGTAGTTGATAGAAGCAACGAGCGGATGTAAGCCCAGCATCATTTAAAAATGGCACGGATATGCAGATAAGAAAAGGAGAGATGATATGCAATCGGCAGTGGAACACGCGGATCAAGCGAATCATGCGGGAGTGGCACGTCGTAATTTTGTGATGAAATGCGGAGGAAGTACGCTGGCTGCGTTACCTGATTCCTTTTTTGAAGATTTGGCGCGTTTGCAGTCGGAAGGTCTTCAACCTGTCATTGTACATGGCGGTGGCCCTGCGATCTCCGACAACTTGGCGAAGCTGGGGATCGAAACAGAGTTCATTCATGGATTACGCAAAACGACTGAACCCGTGTTAGATGTCGTGGAAATGGTACTGGCTGGCAGCATTAACAAGCAGATTGTACGTAGAATAGGGATGCATGGGGGCCGAGCGTTGGGGTTGTCAGGCAGTGATGGCTATTTAATCGAAGCCAAGCCTGTGTCGAATGCCGCAGAGGTCGGTTGGGTCGGAGAGGTAACATCCGTTCAAGCCTCGATTATTACAGGTGTACTGGATATGGACTATATGCCTGTTATTGCACCTATCGGGATTGATCGATCGGGTCAGCGTTACAATATTAATGCGGATACAGCGGCGGGTGCGGTAGCCTCTCATCTGGGGGTCAGTCGGATGATCGTCGTTACAGATGTACCAGGCATATTGAAGAAGTATGGCGGAGAAAAGAGAGTGCTGGATTCTATCACCGTACAGGAGATTGAGGATATGATCAGCACAGGTGAAATATACGGTGGTATGATCCCGAAAGTGAGAGCGGCTATTGCCTGTATCCACGGCAAAGTGAAGGAAGTCGTCATTGTGAACGGTAGCGAACCGCAGGTACTAAGCCGTGTGCTGGGCGGAGAATCGATTGGAACACGCATCGTGCGTATGCAGTAATTACAATATATAGCTCGACCTATATAACCAAACGATAAAGGAGCGTGAACATAATGAGTAAGGAACCGAATACGCTGGTGAGCGAGGAAATGCCAAGTACGGATGGAAGCGGAGTGCAAACGGATAAGGTGTCGGCAAAAGCGCAGACAGAAAGCTCCCTTTTTCCAACCTACGCAAGATACCCGCTTACACTGGTAAAAGGACAAGGAAGCTGGCTGTGGGATGATCAGGGCAAGCGTTATCTGGATTTCATGTCGGGCATTGCCGTTACCAATCTCGGCCATGCGCCTCAAGCAGTAGCTGAGCGATTGAAAAAACAGATCGATGAATTGTGGCATGTATCCAATCTGTTTCATATTCCGGGGCAAGAACGAGCCGCTGCCTTGCTGACAGCCAATAGCAGCGCGGATGCTGTGTTTTTCTGCAACAGCGGGGCCGAAGCGAACGAAGCTGCAATTAAGCTGGCGCGTCGTTACCACCAGAAGGTAAAGCAGACTGGTCGCTACGAAATCATTACGTTCACGCAATCCTTTCACGGACGGACGCTGGCAACCTTGACCGCTACGGGTCAGGATAAAGTTAAAGAGGGCTTTTTACCGCTTCCCGCCGGGTTCAAAAGTGTTCCGCTTCATGATCAGACGGCGCTTGAAGCAGCCATCAGTGAGCATACGGCGGCAATTATGCTGGAAATGGTGCAGGCCGAAGGCGGCATGTATCCGGTAGACCCTGCTTTCGTAGATGTGATCACAAAGCTGTGCCGCGAGCATGGTTTGCTGCTGATCATTGACGAGGTACAAACAGGTATGGGACGGACGGGCAAGCTGTTTTCCTTTGAGCATTATGGTATAGAGCCGGATATCTTTACATTGGCGAAAGGACTGGGCAGTGGTTTCTCTGTGGGTGCGATGCTAGGCAAAGGGTATTTGCGTGAAGCGTTCACAGCGGGCAGTCATGGATCTACCTTTGGGGGTACGCCACTTGCTATGGCAGCGGTTCAAGCTACTATTGAAACGATTATTGATGACAAGCTACCAGAACGTGCAGCTGAGATGGGAGATTACCTTTTCCATAGTCTGCAAAAGCAGCTTGGAGATAGTCCTTTTGTAAAGGATATCCGTGGAAAAGGTCTGATGGTCGGTATTGAGTGTGCCGAACCGGTAGCGGAGCTTGTTTTGGCAGGACAGAAGAAGGGCATTCTGTTCATTACAGCAGGACCGAACGTGATTCGTCTGTTGCCTAACTTGTATGTAACGAAAGACGAAATAGATCAAGCTGTAACCTTGATTGCTGAGTTGATTCGGGAGCATGTGGCCTAGTATAAAGGTCAAATCATCCTAGACTAGAGTGTAAAAGGAGACGATAGCATGAGCCAGGGCGGCGCACTGCAGCAGATGAATTTGAAGGGGCGGGACTTCCTGGAGCTGGACAATTACTCTCCAGAGGAAATCCATTATTTAATTGATCTCGCCATTGAAATTAAGCGTAAGCACAAAAACGGGGAAACCTATCAGCCGCTAAAAGGGAAAACGCTTGGACTGATTTTCGAAAAATCCTCTACACGTACACGGGTATCTTTCGAAGTCGGTATGTATCAATTGGGTGGGCATGCTCTTTTCCTCAGCAAAAATGACATTCAACTGGGACGCGGCGAACCGATTAGCGATATGGCTCAAGTCATGTCACGTTATCTGGATGGCATTATGATTCGTACCTTTGGGCACGATAATGTTGTAGAGTTGGCACGTTATGCGTCCGTTCCTGTGATCAATGGATTGAGTGATTTAGCTCATCCGTGCCAAGTGCTAGCTGATTATCAAACCTTGTATGAGCAAAAGGGTAAGCTAAAAGGGCTCAAATTGGCTTACATCGGAGACGGTAACAATATGGCTCATTCTCTCTTGATTGGGGGAGCGAAGCTTGGAGTGCATGTGTCCATCGCAAGTCCAGCTGGATACGAGCCTGACCCGAGTGTGGTCGCAGCTTCTCGTGAAATTGCCAAACAGACAGGTAGTGAGATCGTTATAACCCAAAGTCCGCAGGAAGCAGTACAAGATGCGGATGCGATCTACACAGATGTGTGGGCGAGCATGGGGTTTGAGGAAGAGCAGAAGGAGCGGGAGCTTGCTTTTGCCGACTTCCAGGTGAATGAGGAGCTGGTCAAGCTGGCGAAGCCGGATTATTTATTCCTGCACTGTCTCCCTGCGCATCGTGGGGAAGAAGTGAGCGCAGGCGTAATCGATGGTCCGAATTCCGTCATTTTTGATGAAGCAGAGAATCGTCTGCATGCGCAAAAAGCGCTGTTAGTTGCTTTAATGGCATAAGATTGATAGGTATTGATAGGTAAAGAAGATAAAGGTAAGCAATCGGGGAGGACTTCAACAATGGCAAAAGAAAAAATCGTACTCGCATATTCCGGCGGTCTGGATACGTCGGTCATTCTGAAATGGCTCAAAGAAACTTATGATGCTGAAATCATCGCATTCACCGCAGATATCGGTCAAAAGGAAGAACTGGACGGTTTGGAGGAAAAAGCACTTGCTACGGGGGCTTCCAAAGTGTACATTGATGATCTGCGTGATGAATTCGCCAAGGATTTTATCTATCCGATGTTTCAGGCGGGTGCTTTATATGAAGGACAATATTTGCTCGGAACGAGTATTGCACGTCCATTGATCGCTAAGCGGATGGTCGATATTGCGATTGCCGAGGGAGCAACAGCCATTGCTCACGGGGCAACAGGCAAAGGTAACGATCAGGTGCGCTTCGAGCTGAACGCGGCGGCGTTGACGCCGGATATCAAGGTGATCGCACCTTGGCGGCTGGAAGAGTTCCGCAATCAGTTCCCGGGCCGTGCAGAAATGATTGCCTATGCGGAAAAACACGACATTCCGGTAACTGCTTCTGCAGCCAAGCCATACTCCATGGACCGTAATCTGCTGCATATCAGCTATGAAAGCGGCGTGCTGGAGGACCCTTGGTTTGATCCAAGTGCCCCTGAAAATAAAGAAATGTTCTTGCTCAGCAGCGCGCCTGAGGACGCTCCTGATGAAGCAGAATATTTGGAGTTGGAATTTGAAGCAGGTAACTGCGTCGCTTTGAACGGAGAACAGCTAAATCCACTGCAAGTGATGGAAAAACTGAATGAACTGGGCGGCAAGCATGGTATCGGACGTGTGGATATGGTGGAGAACCGTTTTGTTGGTATGAAGAGTCGGGGAGTCTATGAGACGCCGGGCGGTACGATCCTGTTCACAGCTCACCGTAAAATGGAATCTATCACGATGGATCGCGAGGTTATGAATCTGCGTGATAGTCTGATTACCCGTTATGCTACCTTGGTTTACAACGGTTTCTGGTTCGCACCGGAACGTGTCGCTTTGCAGGCTTTGGTTCATGAGAGTCAGAAAAATGTCAGTGGTACCGTGCGCGTGAAGCTGTACAAAGGTAACATTATCGGCGCAGGCGTTAAAAGTCCGGTTAGCTTGTACAATCCGGACATTGCGACCATGGAAGCTGATCCGACACAAGCCTACGATCAAGGCGATGCAACAGGCTTTATCCGCTTGAATGCTCTGCGTTTGAAGGTCAACGCGGGCGTAACACAAAATCATAAATAATGATGTAACCTAAAAAATGTACGGGATACGGGCCGTTCTTGTCCAAACGACGAGGGCGGCTTGTATTGCAGAGAGGGGATTATACAATGAGTAAGCTATGGGGCGGACGGTTTACGAAGCAAACGAACAAGCTGGTAGAGGAATATACGGCTTCTATCGGGTTTGATCAGGCGTTGGCGGAAGAAGATATTCAAGGCAGTTTGGCTCATGTGGCCATGCTGGGGAAATGTGGAATTATTCCGCAGGAGGATGCAGACACGATCAAGGAAGGACTGCACACGGTCCTGGAGCGTATCCGCCGTGGGGAAATTGAATTTTCTGTTTCGGATGAGGATATTCACATGAATATCGAAAAAAATCTAATCGAGGCCATTGGTCCGGTCGGGGGTAAGCTGCACACTGGGCGTAGCCGTAACGATCAGGTAGCAACGGATATGCACTTGTATTTGCGCGGACGTGTGGTATCTCTGGTGGGTATGCTGCATGATGTACAAGCTGCATTAATCGGCCAGGCAAAGGATAATTTGGATACGATTGTACCTGGATACACACACTTGCAGCGTGCGCAGCCTATTTTATTTGCACATCATTTGCTGGCGTATGTGTCTATGCTGGAGCGTGATATTGACCGACTCAAAGACAGCTACAAGCGGATTAACGTGTTGCCGCTCGGTGCTGGCGCTTTGGCCGGGACCACTTTTCCGATCGACCGTCATTTTGTAGCCGAGCAACTGGGATTTGATGGCGTATATGAAAATAGCCTCGATGCCGTCAGCGACCGGGATTTTATTGTAGAGTTCCTGGCTGGCGCCTCGCTGATTATGACGCATTTGTCTCGTCTGAGCGAAGAATTAGTGCTATGGAGCAGCACGGAGTTTGGTTTTATCGAGCTGGATGATGCTTTTTGCACAGGCAGCAGCATTATGCCGCAGAAGAAAAACCCGGACGTACCGGAGTTGGTACGTGGTAAAACCGGACGTGTCTATGGAAACCTCGTAGGCTTGTTGACTGTACTGAAATCCTTGCCGCTGGCGTACAACAAGGATATGCAGGAGGACAAGGAAGGGATGTTCGATACCGTTGCCACGCTGGAAGGAGCCTTGCAACTGTTCGCACCGATGATCGCCACGATGAAGGTGAACAAGGAACGTATGCGTCAAGCGGTCAATCAGGATTTTTCCAACGCAACTGATATTGCGGACTTCTTGGTCGGCAAAGGGCTTCCGTTCCGTCAGGCGCATGAGGTCATTGGCAAAACCGTGCTGTATTGCATCCAGCATGGAAAATATTTGCTTGATCTGACGCTGGACGAATTTCAGCAGTTTTCGGATCTGTTCGACGGGCGCATCTATGAGGTGCTTCAACCAGAAGCGGTAGTTAATGCACGGAATGTATATGGTGGAACCGCTACCGGGCAGGTACAGGCAGCCATTGGGCGCAGTGAACAGCTCTTGGCGAATACATCAACATGGTTTGAAGGGCACAAGCCGAAAAATTAATCAGTAAAGAAAGATATTATTGTCTTGCACAGTAGCGGGATGCTGTGTAAAATCAGATTTTAAGGAATTAGCAATCTAGGTTTCGAAGGCACCGTTCGCGGTGTCTTTTGTGCTTTTTGAGGTATTTGTTTTATTCATGATCCCAATGATCATGAAATGCATAGATTTCCTGGAAGGGTATTTTTCATAGTGTTTAATTTATAGTTCTAAATACCTATTAATACGCTAGTGTGAAAGTTTCTAGAATTTACATTTTTGTATACTACGCCTACGATGATTATGGTAGAATAGCACTAAGTTTTTCATTGAATTACCAATTCAATAGGGCAAGAACTATATTCAATAAATAAATGTCAAGTTACTAGAGGCACTTTTGATTAGGTCAATTTCATAAATGTGTAAATGAAGGGCTTGAATGAGAACATAGGTATGTCCTGGTTTCGGGAGAACGGCAAGTAAAAGCTCTAAAGTAGCGACGTAGCTGAAGGCGGAGTCGGGATGATCCAGGGAGGTATTATGAGAACTAAAAGGACGGCGCGTCAGTTAAAGAGCGCTTGGTTCGGTTATCGCGCTTCTGAAGCCGATCAACTGATATCTTCATTGCATGAGGAACGGGTGCAAGCGGAGGAGTTACTGCGTGAGGAGCGGGAACTTTTCCACGCGGCGCTGGAACGGAAAAAGCAGCGGGATGCGGAGTTAAAGCAGCTGCTTGCGGATGCGCTTGCGGAAGAGCGGCGCTGGATTGAAAGGGCGGGAATTCATGGGTGACAAGCTTAGGTGGCAGGTTGGAGGAGTTTCAATTCGCCAAACCAAGAGAAGAATAAAAGAAGAGCGTCAGCGAATCGAACAACTGCAACAACAGCTAGAGGCCCAGCGGTTAGAGCAGGCCCCGGTGCTGTACAAGCTTGATTTTCATATTGAAGAGTTAGAACGGCGACTTCAGGATACAGAACTTCGTATCCAGGCGATACAGAACGCCCATGATACAGCAGCAGCTGTGGAACAATTGCTGGATGAAGGGATACAGGATGGACAGGTGCAGGAGGCTCAAGTCCAATATGCCTCTGGGCAGGAACAGATAGCAGCAGGAGCTGCTATGGGCGCTGCTTCCAGTATCCCTGGTACAGAAGGCGAAGAGGCCGCAACAGGAACGCAGAGCGGACGAAACGGCAAGGCCCGTCTAGGGGATCAACTGGTGGAGAACGGGATGATTACCCGCGATCAGCTGACAGATGCCATCCGCAACCAGAAGCGTTACGGTGGCAGGCTGGGCGATATTCTTGTAGAGATGGGCTTCATTACAGCCGAGCAGCTCCAGGAGCAGGTTGACGGCGACGAGTCCAAGGAGCGTCTAGGCGATATGCTGGTTCGTTCCGGCTATATACTACCGGAACAACTGGAGCGCGCACTGGAGTTCCAGGCGAAGAGCGGCGGGCTGCTGGGCGACATCTTGCTGTCATTGCAAATGCTGGAACCTGCCGATTTGTACCGCGCGATTGCTACACAGAACCGAATCGGGCGTATTGGTGAGGAGCTCGCGCTGGATGCGGCGTACAAACTACCCGAGCAAGTGGCAATGGCTTATGGCGTGGTCGTCATCCATCAATATATGAACCGATATATTGTGGCGGTTAGCGATCCGTTGCCAGAAGAGAGACGCTTGAAGCTGGAGGAAATTCTGGGTATGCCGGTAGAGCAGGTGCTTGCTACGAAGGAAGAGATGGAGCAGCTCTGGGGTAAAATCTACGGTGAAGAAATGATGCAGGAGAGCACGACCGGGCTGTTGGAAAAAGAACCGCACAATTCGGCGCGGACGACTTTTACAAAGGGACAACTTTGGGTGTTCGCAGCTATGGGTATGATTACACTGCTCGGTCTCTTGTGGAACAGTTGGAAAACGGTGTTGATCATCAATATGATGATTCAGCTGTTTTATTTTGCGATGACGCTATTTAAATTTGGCATTATTTACCTCGGTTCCCGGCGTGGGGCGCAGCTTCGCTTTACGAAGGAAGAGGTTGACGCCATGGATGAAAAGAAACTGCCGATCTATACCATTCTTGTACCTATGTATAAGGAGGCGGGCGTGCTTCCGATGTTGTTGCGGAATTTGGAGCAGCTGGATTATCCAAAGTCCAAGCTGGATGTGCGGCTGCTGATTGAAGAGGATGACATTGAGACGATCGAGCTACTTCGGGAAATGAAGCTGCCAGCCTATTACACGACACTGGTCGTTCCAGACGGTTTGCCGAAAACCAAGCCGAAGGCATGTAATTATGGACTTATTCGGGCACGTGGCGAGTTTGTCGTGATTTACGATGCTGAGGATCGTCCTGACGCTGATCAGCTTAAAAAGGTCATTGCAGCGTTCGATTCACTCCCTGAGCATTATGCATGTATTCAAGCGAAGCTCAACTACTTTAATAGTACACAAAATTTGCTGACCCGCTGGTTCACTCAAGAATACAGTATGTGGTTCGAGCTGCTGCTGCCGGGTATTATGCAGTTAGATACCCCAATTCCTTTAGGCGGCACATCCAATCATTTTCGGGTATCTGTATTGAAAGATATTAATGCGTGGGACCCCTACAATGTAACCGAGGATGCCGATCTGGGCATACGTCTGTATAAAGGCGGCTACAAAACGGCTATTGTCGATTCCCGCACATGGGAGGAAGCTAACAGCCGCGTGGGCAACTGGATTCGTCAGCGGTCACGCTGGATCAAGGGGTATATGCAGACATGGCTGGTTCATATGCGCAATCCGGTTAAGCTGGTGCGCGAAGTGGGCTGGAAGGGCTTTTTCGGCTTTCAGGTGATGATTTTGGCAACTCCGATGTTGCCGTTGCTGAATCCGATTTTTTGGGGTTTGCTTATTTTATGGTTTGGCTGGGAATTGTCCTTTATTCCCAAGCTGTTCCCGGGGTATGTGTATTACCTGGCCAGCGCGGAATTTTATATCGGTAACTTTCTGTTCGTATTCAGTAACGTGGCCGGAATGTACTGGGTCATCGGGGAACTGGAAGAGCGCGGTGAACGAACATTTTCATACGCGATGGTCAAATATGGGCTACTCTCGCCGTTATATTGGGTACTTATGAGTATAGCTGCGGTGAAAGCCGCTTGGCAGCTCATTACCAAGCCGTTCTATTGGGAGAAGACGACACATGGTCTGACCGATATGCACGATTTGGATGATACCCCGGCACAGTCCTCCTGAATATGAAGAAAGAAGGAGCAAGAATGGAGACAAAAACACCTTTTTTATCCGTCGTCATTCCCATGTACAATGAAAGCTCGCATCTCGAGCGTTCACTTAAGGTAATTGATGGGGTATTGTCTGTTGTCACCTCACGCTATGAGCTCATCATAGTAGATGATGGTTCTAAAGACGATACGTGGCTCAAGCTGTCCGAATTGTCCCGTCGTATGCCCTCTTTGCTCGCGCTCCGGCTGAGTCGGAATTTCGGCAAGGAGCTGGCGTTGTGCGCAGGTCTGGAAAATGCCTCTGGCGATGCGATTATTGTCATGGACGGCGATTTGCAGCATCCTCCTGAGATGATTGGGGAAATGGTACGTTTATGGCAAAATGAAGGTTATGATTTGGTCGAATGTGTGAAAGAATTTCGGGGAGAAGAGTCGGTGGGCAAAAAGCTCGGAGCTTCTTTGTTCTACGCGACCTTGAACCGCTTGACGGGCTTTAATCTCAAGGATGCCTCCGATTATAAGCTACTGGATCGACGAGTGGTGGATGCCTGGATGGCGATGCCAGAGCGTATGCCGTTTTTCCGCGGGATGACGGCCTGGCTAGGTTTCCGCAAAACCCAGATTTCATTCCGGGTGGCTCCACGCGAAGAGGGGCCAAGCCGCTGGAGTCCGTTAGGGCTGACTCGACTGGCAGCAGAAGCGATCGTTTCGTTTTCGACAGTACCATTGCGGGTAGTGAGTCTGATGGGCCTCATTTTTATGCTGATTTCAGTCGTATTGGGGATTCAGACCTTAATGCGCAAATTAACGGGTGATGCTGTGACCGGTTTTACCACTGTCATTTTGCTGCTCTTGATTATTGGCAGTGTACTCATGCTGTCAATTGGTGTGGTAGGAGAATATATTGCCGCCATATATCACGAAGTCAAAGCTAGGCCTCGCTATCTGATAGCAGATAAACGGGCGAATGCTGACCGATTGTGGGTGGACAGGGAGTTTAATCAACATGATCAGACGTTCATATCTAAAGTATCCAATCATTAAATACGGTATTGTGGGGCTGCTGGGCACAGGTATCCATGTTGGTGTGCTTGTGCTGCTGGTGGAGTTGTTTACGGTACCAGCAGTAATGGCTACTACAATCGGATTTGTGGTTACATTGCTCGTTTCGTATGTGCTGAACCGAAACTGGACGTTCGAGCCTACCGGCGAGGGAAGCCGCACCCAGTTTCTTAAATATTTGTTGGTCTGCACCTGTGGCTTGCTCTTAAATGCCGCTCTGATGTACGTGACCATTCATTGGATCGGTTGGTCGTATCTGATCGGTGAAGTACTAACTACCATCATCGTGCCTGTTCATAATTATATTTGGAACCGCTACTGGATCTTCTCCGTTCCGCAACAGCGTCAGAAAGAGGTTTCATGATTTTAAGAAAACACGGAAAATTGCTATCATTGTTTGCTTGTATTACTGCTCTTGAACTGGCCGTGGGTGTGTATTTTGCATGGCATCTTGGCTATATGCATACCGATGCGCTCAGTCGAGTGGCTAATGCATTTTATGTGCTATACAGTCGTGACCCACACTTGGGTGCTATCGGGTTTGTATGGAATCCGCTGCCCAGTTTGATGGAACTGATAGTGCTGTTGTTTTATCCTTTATTTCCGGTACTCGCTTCCCACGGGCTGGCGGCAGTGATTGTGAGCAGCCTGTTTGCAGGGGCGAGCGCGGCATTATTGTATGCGACGGGCAAACAGTTGGGGCTTCACGGTGCAACCAGTTTGCTCATTGCGCTATTATTTTCACTGAATCCATTTATGTTTCTGTTTGGCTTCAACGGCTTAAGTGACTCGCCATATATCTTTTTCATCCTGTTGACAGTGAGTCGATTTTGTATGTGGTTGAAGGATCGCAAGGCGGCGAATTTGATCGTATCCGGTTTTGCGCTTGCATTGGCATTTTGGGTACGCTATGAAGCGGTCCCGCTTGGCGTTGCGATGGCTTTGGGTGTATTGCTGACGATCTTTTTTCTGCATCGGTGGCGTACAAACAGAGAGAGGGTTAGAACGGAATTGTCTTTAAAAGAGCGCCTGTACAAGGTGGAAGCGACATGGCTTCTATTGTTGTTGCCACTTGTCTTTTCCGGTCTGCTGTGGCTCTTTTTTAACTGGATTATCATGGGCGATCCGCTTTACTTTTTACGCTCGCAATATTCCAATTCCACACAATCAGCGGCTTTGTTGGAGGATCAACGGTTCGTGGCCATGTTTGCCCACCCTGTGCTGATGCTAAAGTTTATCGGGCAACGAACCTTATGGTATGCTGCTCCGTTGATTGCCATTTTGCTCATACGACTATTGGACAAACGTCTGTTGAGTTGGAGCACGTTAACGCTACTGGCCATTTTTTTATCGGTGCCAGGACTTCAGCTTTTGCTGATGCTCAAGCAGTCTTCTTTTGGTTGGTTCCGATATTTTATGTATGTATTCCCGATTACGGTTGCCTGGTTGCCGTATGAGCTAAGTTTATTGAAGGGGAAAATGAGGGGGATCGGAATTTCACTAGTAACAGCAGGAATGTTGGTAACAGCAGGCTTGTTATCCTATGCACTGACGAACCCCGCGATTGCAGCAGATGAACACAGCTATTTGACGCATAGTGGTAATGAAAGCTACGAACGTCAAATTATTGAGCGGAAAATAGCGCCGTGGCTGGATGAGCATTATGGTTCATCTCTCATTTTGACAGATTCTTATGCCGCCTATCCGATCATTTTGAGCAGCAAAATCCCGAAGAAGTTTATGATTACGAGTGATTTTGACTTTGGGGAATCTCTAATGGATCTGCCTGCTTCCAAGGTGGATTATGTCTTGGTTACGCGCTTGGTGGATGGGGTACCGCTGGATCAGGTGAACCGGAACTATCCTGATTTGTTCGAAAAGGGAGCGCCGTGGGCCTCGTTGGTACATGACTTTGACGGGCAGTGGCGACTGTACAAGATAGAGCATGAAGAATCAAAATAATTATGATATTTTAGTGCATCGTAGCGGAGGGAAGCATACAGCTGTAGGGTGTGAGTAGGGTACAGCTGTATCACCGCAAGAAGTTTGAGGGGGAACGAGAGGAATGTCCTTTCGCAAATGGTCTGCAAGCAGATGGATGGCTATAGGTCTGTTTGTATTTATACTTGCATTGGAACTGTCTGCGGGCATCTATTTCAGCTATGTTCTGGGATATATGCACACAGACGCGCTCAGTCGCGTAGCTAATGCATTTTATGTGTTGTACAGCCGTGACCCGCATCTGGGCGCAATCGGATTTATCTGGAATCCACTACCCAGTCTTCTGGAAATGGTGATTCTACTGCTGTATCCAATCTTTCCGGCATTAGCCACCTATGGATTGGCTGCTGTCATTCTTAGTGCTACCTTTGCCGCTTTGACCGCTATGTTGCTGTATCGGGCGGGGATCAGAACAGGGCTTAGCTCAGGGATGAGCATCTTGCTGGCACTGTTGTATGCACTGAATCCATTTATTTTACTGTTTGGTGCCAATGGGCTGAGCGATTCGCTATACATATACTTCATTATGATGACGGTGATTGAGTTTGCATTGTGGCTCAAGGATCGCATGACGGCAAGTCTGATTGTTTCTGGATTAGCGCTTGCCATGGCGTTCTGGACTCGCTATGAAGCGGTTCCTCTGGGCGTAGCAATGGCGGGTGGAGTGGTATTGGCGATCATGTTTCTTCATCGAAACATGGGCAGACGTGAACTGGCCTTGCGAGAAAAACTGCACAAGGTCGAGGCAACTTGGTTACTGCTTCTGCTCCCCGTGGTCTTTTCCGGACTGTTGTGGATTTTCTTTAACTATCTCATTATGGGGAATGCTTTTTATTTCCTGAATTCGGAGTATTCGAACACGGCCCAATCGGCAGAGCTGCTGAATGATGATAAGTTTGTAGAGATTTTCTCCAATCCGCTGGTGGCCTTGAAATTTATTGCTTCCAAAACACTCTGGTATTCGGTACCGTTGTTTGCTATTCTGTTCATTCGTCTGTTGAGTGGGCGCTTGTTCCGATGGGGAACATTGATTATTTTGCTGTTGTTCCTGTCAGTGCCGGGGTTGCAGTTTTTACTCATGATGAAGCAATCTTCGTACGGATGGTTTCGTTATTTTATGTACGTGTTCCCAATTACCGTAGCCTGGTTGCCCTATGAGCTGAGCCAGCTTCAGGGACGATGGCGGAGGGCAGCCTTTGGCCTGGTGTCCGTCAGTCTGCTGCTTACCGCTGGATTACTTTCTTATGCGTTGACTCGCCCGGATATTGCACCGGATGAGAACAGCTTTCTCACACGAACGGGTAATGTGAACTACGTGAGACAGGAGTCAGATCGTAAGATTGCCGTTTGGTTGGATGAGCATCTGCCGAAGTCTACCATTATGACCGATTCGGCTTCAGCCTACACCATGATTGTCTACAGCGAATATCCCAAACGCTTCCTGATTACCAGTGATTATTCGTTCAATAAGGCATTAAGTTATCCGCAGGATAGCCATGTGGATTATATCCTTGTACCTAAGATTATGTCAGGCATGCCACTGAGTAAAATCAATATGGTATATCCGAATTTATATGAGAAAGGCGCTCCTTGGGTCCAGCTTGAACGTGAGTTTAACGGTGAGTGGCGCTTGTACAAGGTGCTACCCAAGTCACTAACTAAAGGATCTCCATCGACGGAGACCACGACAAATCCCTAATGTGCATAATAAAATCCCCAAGCCTATCCCTTCGCCATAGTGCGATGAGGGAAGCTGCGGGGATTTTTTTTACCTGTTTAGTGCTCTTTGAGCGGTAGCCACGCCAGTACATCCTGAATTTTCGCGTCCCAGTATCCCCATTCATGAGCTCCAGGACCTTCTTCGTAGGTCAGCGGAACTCCGGCAGTATTACATGTTTCACGAAAAGCCTGATTTCCCTTATATAGGAAATCTTCTGTGCCGCAGCATTGGTAGAGCCGGGGAAGTGAGGTCCCCAAGGCAGCGTGACGTTGTAACAGCTCCAGCAAATCGTGATCCGTTCCACGTATTTCATCTGGACCAAAAATGTTAAGCCATTCGGCTGGACTCATCGCATTTTGCATAGGATCGGTGCGTGATGCGTGTAAATCCATGACTCCCGAAAGGCTGGCAGCGGCTGCAAAACGCTCTGGATGCTGGAGTGCCAGTTTGAAAGCACCATATCCACCCATAGAAAGCCCGGCTACAAAATTATCTTCACGCTTGTCGGACAGAGGAAAGAATGAACGTGCCAAAGCCGGCAATTCTTCACTGATAAAGGTCCAATAAGCCGCGCCTTGCTCCATATTCGTATAGAAACTCCGATGTACTTGGGGCATGACGACAGCTAGGCCCAATGAGGCGACATAGCGTTCAATGGAGGTTCGACGCAACCAGATTGAATCATCGTCCGATAAGCCATGCAGCAAATACAGCGTCGGATGTGGCCCGGTTCCTTGCTTGCCTTCCAGTCCAATTTGCGAACGGGTTGCCTGAGGAAGAATAACATTCATGGATGTGCTCAGACCAAGAACTTCCGAATAAAACTGACATTGAATAAGAGCCATAAGAAGACCTCGTTTCCTAGGGTTTTGTGACCTCATTGCAGTGTTCCAGCATATGACCGAGTACTCATTCAGTATACCTTAGCCTGTCTAAATATAAATATCCAAGTGAATAACTAGGCATTAAGTCCCGTTTCTTATTTATCCTACATAAGGAGGGGGTATGGTTATATGGGACGATTTTTTTAATTTGGGGGTTATTTGGGTTTGATTTCTGGTAAAGTGTTTAAAAAAGAATGATGAATCCAATCAGAGGAGGAATTTATAGCATGGGAAAAAAGTTAAGAAACACAGTTACAGGTGTATTGAGTACAGGTCTTATTCTTAGCGCATTCAGCGCAGCGGCAGCTGCTCCCCAAACTACAAGTGGTCATTGGGCAGGAGATCAGGTGCAACGCTGGTCAGCCACAGGACAATTGGACGGCGCGGTGAAACCAGATGCGGCAATCACACGTGCAGAGTTTATTGTTCTCCTGAATCGCAGCTTGGGTACGTTCACGCAGGATACTCCAGCTGTGACAGACGTAACGTATGCGGACAGTGTAAAAGTAAATGGTAATGGAAGTAGAACGTTTACAGATGTACCAGCTTCGCACTGGGCATACAACGAGCTGACAAGTGCCGTGAATGCAGGTTACATAAGCGGCTATGCAGATAACAAGCTCAAACCAAATGGTAAGGTAACACGTCAAGAGGCTGCGGCTATCGTAGGCAAAGCTATTGGACTCACTGCAGGTAACGCAGCAGATGTTACTAAATTCATTGACTCCGACAAAATTGGAGTTTGGGCGAAGAAAAGCGTAGCGGCAGCTGCGGAGCAAAAAATCATCAACGGGTATCCAGATGGTAAATTCCAGCCACTGAAGTCGCTGACTCGTGCAGAGGCAATTGCTATTCTGGACGCTGCTTCCGGTTACAACCTGAGCCCTGTTGATAATCTGACGACGACTCCTGGTGGAACGGTGACGGATTCCACATACAGCAACGTGACAGATTCCACTTATGGTAACACGTCGACTACTTCTGGCAGCGAAACAGAAGATAGCACAAGTACCAGCACAGATAGCACGACTACGGACAACTCTACAACAATAGATACCAACACAACTACGGATACGACTACAGATAGCACTACAGACACAGCTGCAACTACGGAAGCACTGAAAGTCAACAATGTGTATGATGGAGAAGGTACAATTACGGGAACAGCTAAAGCCGGTTCCACAGTAACGGCCTATTCCAACGAACTGCCTATCGGTAGTGCAGTAGCCAAAGATGATGGCACATTTAGTATCAGTGTGCTTACTCAAAAAGCAACGGTTAGGCTGGTAATCAAAGCTAAAGATGCAGACGGTAACGAAAGTGAGCCTGTAGAAATTTCTGTTTTGGGTAAACGCAGCGAGTAATTTATAGCTAAAATCCCCCTTTCACTCTGTCTGGAACAAGTCCAGCTGACAGTGGAAGGGGGATTTTTCGTTTATTCGCTTATACCGTCCTCGACAATAGACTTCTCGGGTTCACGTGTTTGTGGCTCAGACGATGTGCCACCGCCATAACTAGCTATAATGCGTTGCTGCGCTCGGTACGTATCGCGGCTGATTCGGGTGCGATCTACGGTTTTTCCGTCTACCTTTTTTACCCGGAATGTTTCTACCACATACCCTTCCTTGCCCTGCCGAAGTACTTGATAGAAGCCGGGGGAAAGTGAGTCATTACGGAGTCTCTTCTCCGGTATGGGAAGTACGCGAACCGTATGGGATTCCAGTTCATACGAAACATTGGACGGAAATGTACCAAAAAATTTAACAGTAAGCGTTCGGTTTTGGACAGCCGCACGAAGTAGTAAATGCTTGCCTGTATTGTTTCTAAAACGAAAATTAATGGACCCTGTAGCAAAAGTTGCATCCTGACCTTTGGGCAGGTAGCTGACTGGCAAAGAATGGTTGCGGCGCTCAACAATGTCCAAACCGACTCGCAGTGCTGCATTATACACCGTGCTGGATACCTGACAAATCCCGCCGCCTATGCCGGACTCCAACCGACCGTTCACGATCACTGGAGCTTCACGAAAGCCATGAGTGCGCTCAGCCTTGGCAATCAATTGACCGTAGTCGAATATGTCGCCCGGCTTGAGAATTAAACCATCAACGGTGCTTGCCGCTGAATTGACGTTATACACACGTCCTTCCGAGCTGCTGCCAAGACTGGTGGAGAACTGGACGATTTTACGCTCAATCCCTTCGTTACGTAGACTGTCCACCGAAATTTTCGGCTCCAGCTGGCGGAACGGTAATTCCACTCGTATCGGCTCCTCAGAAACGGTAAAATCCTTGGGCAGCGCCTTATCCAGTGCGGCGTCCAGCTTGGGCCAATCCAGACGTCGCGCAGAGCGCCCCGGAATATAACGAACCTGATCATTCCCGTCAATCTGACGCACAGCATTGATAGGCATGCCATATCGTTGCTCCTCCCAATCGGCTCCGAATTGGGCTTTCAATATCTCCTTCTGTCGGAAAGATGCGATAGACCATTCCTTTTCGAAGCTAAAACGTGTCTGCACACGAGTCCATAGATGCTCCGAGCTGAGCGCCTTCACGGCATTCCGAAATGCCTCCGCTTTATAACGAATCCCTGCTTCCCCAAGTGTAATTTTTATATCCTGTGCACTGCTGTCATTGTCCGTCAGAAGCAGTGGGCGTTGCTTCAATGCATCCAGCTTTTTATCCACCAGCCGAAGAGCAGCTGTGTGATCCATGCTTCCTACGTTGACTCCTCCGACCCTAACTCCCTCCGGCAGCGTTTGTCTGTCGGCGTACAGATGAAGTCCCCCCCACAACATGGCCAGCGCCAGAACACTAGACCATATCCAAATGACAGATAAATGAATTTTTTTCATAATGCAGATGTCTCCTGTCTGATAAGCTTGATAGCGTACTCGTGTGCCATAATATTCATATATATGTGCCAAAAGCAGAAAACTTTCGGTACTATTTAGGTAACAAATTTGTTACAATGATAAACGGTATGATGAAATAGAGAAGTTTTTAAAGGAAATGCATGGAATATGTCGAATGGATATTAGGTTATGCGTAATATGATTAAGCAGCGGGAAGTGATCGAGTGATTGAAATGCAGGATGTGTGGAAGACCTATACTAACGGAACCCACGCACTTCAAGGAGTATCGGTCAGAATTGACCGTAATGAATTTGTATACGTAGTCGGCCCGTCTGGAGCGGGGAAATCGACTTTTATGAAGCTTATTTATAGAGAAGAAGTACCTACCAAGGGGCAAATTTCAGTCAATGGTTTTAATATCGGGAAGCTCAAGCAGCGTAAAATTCCCTACGTTCGTCGTAACATCGGAGTCATTTTTCAGGATTTCCGGCTTTTGCCGCGTTTGACGGCTTATGAGAATGTGGCTTTTGCTATGGAAGTTATTGAAGCTCCCAAGAAGCTGATTCGCAAACGGGTACCAGAAGTGCTTGAACTGGTTGGCTTGAAAACAAAAATGAACCGTGAGCCTGCCCAGCTTTCCGGTGGGGAGCAACAGCGTGTAGCGATTGCACGGGCCATCGTAAACAATCCTTCCGTGATCATTGCCGATGAACCTACGGGAAATCTGGACCCCGAGACATCGTGGGAGATCATGCAGTTGCTGGACGAAATTAATTTTCGGGGTACGACCATTGTGATGGCGACACACAATAAGGACATCGTGAACTCCATGCGTAAACGCGTAATTGCCATTGAGAATGGCAACATCGTAAGGGATCAGGTAAGAGGGGAGTACGGATATGACTTTTAATACCTTCTTGCGTCATGTGCGGGAAGGTTTCAAAAACATATTCCGCAATGGCTGGATGTCCGTGGCATCCGTCACCTCGATTATTGTGTCATTACTTATATTGGGCGTATTTATCATGCTGGTGCTCAACGTCAATTCCCTGGCTGATCAGGCAGATAGTCAGGTAGAGGTTAACGTATTTCTGGAGCTAAATGTAGAGCAAAACATGCGTGAAACGCTGCAAAAGGAAATCGCGGCGATGCCGGAAATCAGCAAAACGACCTTTGTGACTAAAGCTCAGGGTTTGGAGGAGCTGCGCAAAGATTTGGGAGACAGCGGCAAGGAGCTGCTGGAGGGTTTTGACAAGGACAGCAATCCACTCCCAGACAAAATTGTGGTAGAGGTTATTGAACCAACAACGGTTCCATTTGTAGCCGAAAAGATTGAGAAGCTGAATACGTTGCATCCAGAGAAACCGATTTTAAAGGTTCGTTATGGAAAGGGCACCGTAGAGACACTCTTTACGATTACGAAGCTCATTCGTAATGTAGGCTTTATATTCGTCGCCGGACTGGCGATCATGTCCATGTTCCTCATCTCGAATACGATTCGCGTGACCATATTGGCACGACGCAGAGAGATTGGCATTATGAAGCTGGTCGGTGCGACCAACTTTTTTATACGCTGGCCGTTTTTTATTGAAGGCGCGCTTATTGGTCTTATTGGTTCCCTTATTACCGTAGGTATTTTATTTACTGGCTATCAGCGTTTGCTGACCGCCGTTCAGGGCGATATAGCTCTAAATATGTTGAAGCTTATGCCACTTGAAGGCATTTGGATTCAGTTGAGTGCATTGCTGATTATTTTGGGTATGCTGGTCGGAATTGTTGGCAGTACCCTGTCCATGCGCAAGTTCTTAAAAGTATAAAGAAGCGTTGGCTGGACGTCGTGGTCGATATCAATTAGAACGGGGAAGCCCGGTGTTATTTTGCGATAAAGGATGGGGAGTGCAAGTTGAAAAAAACAGGATCTGTGTTGGCCGCTACCTTGGTAGCCGCATTGCTAATCCAGCCTTCTGACGGATATGCCAAAAGCATGAGTGAAATCAATTCGCAGCTGAACCAATTGGAAAAGCAGGCCCAATCTGCCAAACAACAACAGGAAAAGGCTGCTCAAGATAAACAGTATGCTCAACATTACAAAAATAAAACCGTGCAAAACCTGAAAATTGTGCTTGCTCAGATTAACAGCGTCAGTGATCAGCTGACTCGTGTTGCGGTTCAGATTGATCAAACGGAAGATAATCTGCGTGCGACCAAAAAAGATTTAGCTGAGGCCATTGATCGTATCCAGTCACGGGAAAAAATGCTGGAAACTCGTGTGCGCTTGATGTATACGGATGGAACCGTCTCATATATGGACGTGCTTATGTCTTCGTCCAGTTTTAGTGACTTTCTCAGCCGGGTAGATTCCCTGAAAACGATCGTGGAGCAGGATCAGATCCTGTTGGACGAGCATAAAAAGGACAAGGCATTGGTCGTAAGCAAGAAGAAACAGCTGGACACGGAATATAAAAATGCCAAGAAGCTCTATGCGCTCAAGCAGGACGCCAAAGCAGAACTGAATTCGAAGGAAAAAGAGAAACAAAGACTGATTTCCAATTACGATCATGATATTGCTGAGTCAGATGAAATTAGTGAAGAGCAAAATGACATGCTGGTAGCACTCGCTAACAAGCGTGTGGGTCTGGTGCAGGAGAAGAACAAGCTTAGAGCGGAGCAGGCTGCCAAAGCAGCACGCGCTAGAGCGGCTGCACGTGCGGCTGAAGCCAAACGATATGCATCTTCATCCTCAGGTGCCGCCTCGAATTCCAGCCATGCGGCAGCCAGTACGTATACAGGCGGAACGGGCACTTTGGCTTCGCCTGTATCCCATTACCGACTTTCATCTACTTTTGGCATGCGGGTACATCCGATTACCGGCAAGCTTAAAGGCCACACAGGTGTTGATATGGCGGCTCCTCAGGGAACCGATATTCATGCAGCCGAAGATGGTGTTGTCATTGTTGCCGAATGGTGGAGTGGCTATGGAAATACGGTTGTGATTGACCATGGAGACGGGCTATGGACCCTATACGGACACATTCGCAATGGTGGTACGGTGGTTCATACCGGGCAGACTGTGAAACGGGGTCAAAAAATTGCAGAAGTTGGTTCGACGGGCAATTCCACAGGACCTCACTGTCATTTTGAGGTGCGCGAAAATAACAAACCTGTAAATCCGATGAACTATTTATAGTAGATAAGGTAAGCCCTATTTATAGCCATTAAGGTTGTAGATAGGGCTTTGCTGTAATGGTTAATATCCGATGAAGAACATGTGCATTGAGACACGGAGTAGGATACAATTAACATATTCCGTACAAGCTAGACGTATACTTCGTGGATGGACATGCGTTGTAAGGCAATAGGATACAAGATAATGAGAAGGCGGTGGACGATTAGATGTTGAAAAAAAGTACAGCGATACTCTTGATGGTGATCGGGCTGCTTGGCGGCAGTCTGCTCACTTTTGCCTATACTGGAACGACTACAGTAGGGAACAGCGCTCTGGGCGAAGGACTGCTGGCGAGTGTGACAGGTAGCAGTTCTACCTCCAGAAGTGATATCCGCAAAATCGAGACGGCGATGGACCTGATTCAGGGACAATATTATCAGGATGTGGACCGTACCAAGCTGGTGGATGGCGCCATCAATGGTATGATGGAGTCGCTTGGCGACCCGTACTCCTCTTATATGGGTAAAGAAACTGCACAACAGTTCGAGCAATCCATTGAAGGTTCTTTTACCGGGATCGGAGCCGAAGTAGCGGCCGAAAACGGGAAAGTAGTTGTAGTCACGCCAATTAAAGGCTCCCCGGCTGAAAAGGCAGGGTTACGCTCTAAGGATATTATTTTGTCTGTTAATGGTGAAACACTGGACGGATTGGATCTAAACAAGGCCGTTTCCAAAATCCGTGGACCTAAAGGCAGTCAGGCAAAAGTCAAAATTCAGCGCAGTGGCTCTCCTGATCCGCTCGAATACACGATTACCCGTGACAACATTGATATGGAAACTGTAACGGCTCATATGGAAAGCGACGGTGTAGGCGTCATCACGATCACCCAGTTCTCTTTGAATACAGCAGAACGTTTCAAGGAAGAGTTGGCGAAGCTCGAAAAGCAAGGGTTAAAAGGGCTCGTCATTGACGTGCGTAATAACCCGGGCGGCGTGCTTTCCGTCGTCATTGATATTGCACAGCAATTTGTACCTTCCGGCAAAACGATTGTACAAGTGGAAGACAAGAATCAGAAGCGTGAAGAAGAGAAATCCAAAGGATCACGTAAGAACTATCCAGTGACTTTGCTAATGAATAAAGGTAGCGCAAGTGCGTCCGAAATTCTGGCAGGTGCTCTCCAGCAATCAGCAGGTGCTGTGTTGATCGGGGAAAATTCCTTTGGTAAAGGTACTGTACAAACCAGCTATGACAAGCAAATGGGTGACGGTAGCCTGCTCAAAATCACGATTGCCAAATGGTTAACGCCAAATGGAACGTGGATTCATAAAAAAGGGATTAAGCCGAATATCGCGGTGGAACAGCCTGAATACTTCACAGCAGCACCGCTGAATAAGGAAAAGTCCTTGAAATACAATATGAATAGCAGTGATGTGAAAAATGCACAAATCATTCTGCAAGGCTTGGGTTACAAACCAGGTCGCGAGGATGGCTATTTTGACAAAGTAACGGAAAGCTCTGTTATTGATTTCCAAAAACAAGCGAAGCTGACGGCTAGCGGCATCATTGATGCGAAGACAGCAGCAGCGATGGAAGCCAAGTTGATTGAGAAAATTCGTGATCCGAAAAATGATAATCAGCTCAAGCAGGGGATTGAAGAGATTCGGAAGGAAATGAAGACAAGCGTAGCGAAATAATAGTGAGGCTACAACAAGGGGGCTGGAAACAGCCTCCTTTTATATTGGGATTTATTTGCAGTCTGTCGGTTTGTCTTCCCTACGTTGGCAATTTCATATAGAATAAATGGATATGAAATGTACGTGATCCGCTATACAGCGGGCCAGGGGCATAAGGAGTGTGAATGGACTTGGAATGGGCATTACAATGGGGATGGAGCGTCTTGAATGCTTGCGTGTACCTGCTTTTGCAGCCTTTTTATTATATCTCGATACTCATTGTCGCACTTGGTTATCGTCGGCAAATGCTGCTGGAGCGCAAGCTATTTCATACCAAAATGCATAGCTGGGCTGCAGAGACCTGGCGTGTCGTATGGAGTGGTTTGCTTGCTGGAATGGCGCTATCTGCTCTGGGAATGTTCGTCAGTGTGCATCTGAACTCGGCTTCCATCGTGTGCCTGTGGGTAGCGACATTACTGCTCATGCTGGTACGCGTCCGTTACCTGTGTCTCGCTTATTCGGTAGGTCTGCTAGGAGTGGTTCAATTTTTCTTAAACGTGGCCAGTGGCTGGCAACCTGAGGGAGCGCTCGGAACATCAGTAGCAGCCATACGCGGATTGGATATTCCAGCACTGTTGGTGTTGGTCGCCGTGCTGCATGTGGCTGAGGCGCTGTTGGTTCGCTGGCAAGGGGGAAAGGCGGCCACTCCGCTGTTTGTCGAGGGCAAACGGGGAAGATTGGTTGGCGGTTATCGTATGGAAGACCTCTGGCCCATTCCGTTGTTGTTGTTGGTACCGACTCAGGGAGGATTCACGCTTCCTTGGACACCTTTGTTCGGTGGCGATGCCGGAACCGGGTATATGCTGGCAGCCTTGCCAGTCCTGATGGGCTTCAGCAGCGTGACGCTAGGCCAGCTACCACGACAGAAGGCGGTACTTACTTCGAACCGTTTGCTCCTGTACAGTGTGGCTTTGCTTCTGCTGAGCTTGCTGGCTGCATGGTGGAGTCCGCTGATATTGTTAGCAGCGTTATTCTCCTTTCTGGCTCATGAGGCGCTGATCTGGTATGGTAATATAGAGGAAAGTCGTCTTAGCCCGATGTTTGTCCATCCGGAGCAAGGGATGCGTGTTCTCGCTGTGCTGCCAGACAGTCCAGCGACAGCCATGGGCATACTGCCGGGCGAGGCCATTTACCGCGTGAATGGGGTTGTTGTGAATACCCGTGCCGAGTTACACCAGGCCTTGCGGATCAACTCTGCTTTTTGCAAGCTGGAGGTACGCAATCTGCAATGCGAGAGCAAGTTTGTGCAGCGAGGCATGTACGATGGCGATCATCACCAGCTAGGGGTCGTGCTTGCACCGGATGCAGACGCGAGCTGGGCCGTATCCATACAGCCGGCCTCCATCTATCGGATTGTTGCCATGCATATAGGCGCACGACGACGTAAAGCTGGACAGGCATCGCAGGCAGAGGGTGCACATTTGGATACCATGGACAAATAGATGTTACAACAAGAGGGTAGTCATTATTTGATTAGAGTCGAATAAGGCTACGCTCTTTTTATATGCCGACAGAAGCCTGCTTGAAATCAATATTCTGATCGGTATACAATGAATATGTAATAAGAAGCGTTGATGAACCGAATGCCTATCATGTGTGTCAAGCAGGGAGAGGAAAAGATGAACGCGATTCACTTTATTCGAGAGTACATCAGGCATCCACGTAGCGTAGGCGCTGTTATACCCAGCTCAAGACAGTTGGCCAAACAAATTGCCACACCGATTTATTTTGACAAAGCATCGTGCATTATTGAATATGGTGCAGGGACCGGTGTGTTTACGCAAGAGCTGATTTTGAACAAGCGTCCAGAAACGCTACTTTTAGTGATTGAAGCTAATGAATCGTTTTATAAAACATTACAAAGCAAGTATGGACACCTGGAGAAGGTACACATCATTCATGGATCGGCTGAGCATGTAGCTCAGTATATACGACAGTATGAGGTCCCAAAAGTGGATTATGTCGTGTCAGGGCTCCCTTTCACCAGCTTACCCGCTGCGTTATCCAGCCTCATTTTGGGACAAACGGCTGAGGTTTTGGGCCAGGAAGGCAAATTTATTACGTTCCAGTACAGCAAGGTCAAACACAATTTTTTCCGCACCTTTTTTGCTGACATTCAGATTAAAAAGGTAAACTACAATGTCCCTCCCGCTTATGTGTTCACTTGCAGCCTGTAACCTTGCAGCTATGTAGAGGACTAGAATAAATACGAATGTGAATATACGGATAATTATGAGAAGACTTGGTCAGCGTCATTAAAATGCTGAAACAGTCTTTTTTTGTTGTACACTTTCATGGATATAGAAGATAAGGGGATATGTTAAAAAGCAAAATTCATTTAAGGAATCATATTTTAAAATGGGGCTTAACCTATATATTACATAAGATGGAACCCGCTAGTTTTTTGTAGGATTCATGATAAATCTGAACTTTTGTTAAAGGAGATTTATATATGGTAAAACCGCTGATATTCATGCGTTGGTGTGAGTACTATAAGTTAAGTGACCGTGAGACGGATTTTGTATCTTTTTTTATGATGAATTTCTCGGCTGCCCGTTCAGGCAATCAACCGAAGCTTAGGGAGCAGTTTGTTGAAATTCAGAAAAAAACTTTTCCTGAGTACCCGTTTGATATTACCCCGGAAGAACTGGATTATTCCAAATTCGAAGGCTTGATGAAGCAAGTGCTGAAAATTCATTTTGACACGGCCGAGCTGTTATACTCCTTCTATCTCCAAAAGCTGTGCGCACCTTTGGCAGAATATATTTTATCCACTGGAGAATCAGAGCCTGCACGCATCTATTATAAGCTTATTCAAAAGGATAAAGTGCGGTAGGAGAAATGGATGTGGATGTATCGTAAAAGCTTTGGAAGGCAATACAGCATTCTTACACCACTATGATTTAAATGCCGGGGACTCTTCATTCTGTAATTTTACTAGAAATAGTTTGATATGAATCCCCGTTCTCCATACCCTTCGTTTCATTTCTCTCCAGTAAATAGCTGCTACTGATAAAGGAAAATAGGATCCTTCTACACCAATATCGCAATCCATAGATAAATACCGGTTTGTTTTTCCACAGGTAATTCAGATGTGTGGGTTTATTTCTGTTAAACATATATAAATACATAACCTATCGAAGTTTGTCCAGTTTCAAAGAAAGACGATGACATAGCTAGAAATTTTGCGGCGAGTTCATGTTCTACTACATGGCTATTTAGAATAATCTTTGGATATGGACCTTCCGTCCAACAAATGGTTCGATATGCAGGCTTGGTCGGTAGAACGTATAGCAGAGCTGTACTATTACACATTTCTCAACAAGAAGCCGATAATGGTACTACCTTGATGCAAACGGCAAACCCATCATGTGCGGTGTGAATACGGCTGTTGCTACACTTGAAGATCCGGGCCAATTCTGGATTTCGGACGGAGAGGAGAGTGTAGTCAACCGGATACTTAGAGCTTCGAATGGCGAAATTCAAGCGTGTATTAACAAAAACGAGTGGACGAGCTACAATGTGGCAGATGAATACTCCTACGATCCTACAAAAAATTTAATTGGCAGATTAGAGTAAGGTGACGCTGTACCAGAACGATAAACTCGTTTGGAGTCAGGAGCCTTAAAGCCTGACGGAGCGGCACTCGTATGGGTGCCGCTCTTTTCAAACTTAAAGGAGGAAAGCGGCATGAAGGCGAAAAATAGTAGTAGTGTTTGGTCCAAACGTTCCAAATGGCTGCCTGTCGTCATGGCATGCACGATTATAGTAGGGGGTGCTCTACCGGCTCCATCTGTAGTTCACGGTCAAACGGCAAAAACCGTTACCATTAAAGTCGATACATCCAAGGATCGTAAGCCTATTAGCCCTTATATTTACGGTACGAATCAGGAGTTGGCAGGCGATGAGAATCTGACTGCCAGACGACTTGGTGGCAATCGAATGACCGGATATAACTGGGAAAACAATATGTCCAATGCAGGAAGCGATTGGGAGCAATCCAGCGATAACTATTTATGCAACAATGGCGGTCTGACAAAAGCTGAATGTGAAAAGCCGGGGGCGGTGACGACTTCGTTTCATGATCAATCGCTGAAGCTGGGCACTTATTCTTTAGTTACGCTGCCGATGGCCGGTTATGTGGCCAAAGATGGAAATGGAAGTGTGCAGGAAAGTGAAAAAGCCCCTTCTGCTCGTTGGAATCAGGTCGTAAACGCTAAAAATGCGCCGTTCCAACTACAGCCTGATCTGAATGATAATCAGGTTTATGCGGATGAATTCGTCAACTTTTTAGTGAAAAAGTATGGCGTTGCTTCAACAAAAACAGGTGTGAAAGGATACTCGCTCGACAATGAACCCGCTCTCTGGTCGCATACGCATCCGCGCATTCATGGTGAAAAGGTCGGTGCGAAAGAGTTGGTAGAGCGGTCGGTAAGTTTATCCAAAGCCGTTAAGACGGTTGACGCCGGTGCGGAAATTTTTGGGCCCGTTCTTTACGGTTTTGGCGCCTATAAAGATCTTCAAACTGCACCTGATTGGAATTCTGTAAAAGGCAACTACAGCTGGTTCGTGGACTATTACCTCGATCAAATGCGCCTCAGCTCGCAAGCTGAAGGCAAGAGATTGCTGGATGTTTTCGATGTGCACTGGTATCCCGAAGCGATGGGTGGAGGCATACGAATTACGAATGAGGTAGGCAATGACGAAACGAAGAAAGCCAGAATGCAGGCGCCTCGTACTTTGTGGGATCCGACCTACAAGGAAGATAGCTGGATCGCACAATGGAACAGCGAATTCTTGCCTTTACTGCCTCGATTAAAGCAGTCGGTGGATCAGTATTACCCGGGAACCAAGCTGGCTTTGACTGAGTATAGCTATGGCGGCGAAAATGATATTTCCGGCGGTATCGCTATGACCGATGTGTTGGGCATCTTGGGCAAAAACGACGTTTATATGGCAAACTACTGGAAGTTAAAGGAGGGTGCCAACAACTACGTTAGTGCCGCTTACAAGCTTTATCGCAATTATGACGGAAAAAGCTCAACTTTCGGTGATATCAGCGTTAATGCGCAAACGTCGGATATTGTTAATAGCTCGGTGCATGCTTCCGTAACGGATGCATCCTACAAAGAACTGCACCTCGTCGTCATGAATAAAAGCATGGACAGCGCATTCGACGCCCAATTTGATCTTTCCGGTGAGACGACTTACGGTTCCGGTAAAGTATGGGGCTTCGACAAAAATAGCTCGCAAATTAAGGAAGCAGCGCCAATCACGCAAATTTCAGGCAACCGCTTTACCTATACAGTACCGCCTTTGACGGCTTATCACATCGTGTTGACTGCTGGCAATGATACGTCCTTTGCGCTGAGGGCTGAGGCTGGCGATGGGAAAGTCGATTTATCCTGGGACGCTTCCAGCGAAGTTGTAAGTTACAGTGTACAGCGGGCAACATATGAAAACGGACCTTTTGCTGATGTAGCATCCAACTTGGTCGAAACGTCTTATACGGATACGAACGTAACGAACGGCACTTCTTATTATTATAAAATAACCGCAAAAACAAAGGCGGGAACAAGTGAATCCAATATTTTGAAAGCGGTTCCGCGAACGCCTATAGACGGACAAAATCGCTATGAAGCCGAAGATGGTACGCTGAAGGGAACCATTGTGGAGTCCAGCGGGACCGGCTTCTCAGGTACTGGTTATGTAACCAATTTCCACAATGCAGGGGATTCCCTGACGATGACGATTCAGGCAGAGGCGGCAGGCTTGTACAATCTTACAATCGGCTACCGTTCTCCTCATGATGACAAACGCACGAACTTCTCTTTAAACGGCAAAGCGTCTGGCGAGCTGGTACTTTGGAAAACGGCTGATTTTAAAGAAACGTCCGGTGGTAAGGTTCTGTTGAATGCAGGGGCCAATACGATCGGTTTTGAAACAGGCTGGGGCTGGTATGATATCGACTATGTCAAGCTGGAGCCAGCTACTGACCGTCCACCGCATGCGGTAACCAAAACGCTCATTAATCCGAATGCGACGGTAGAAGCAAAAGCATTGATGAACTACCTGGTTGATCAATACGGGAAGAATATGCTCTCTGGTCAGGAGGAAATAAACGAAATTGATTGGCTTCAAGCCAATGTAGGTAAAAAACCGGCAATTGCAGCGCTTGACCTGATCGACTATTCGCCAAGCAGGGCGGAACACGGTCTTAGTTCCACTGAGACGGAAAAGGCGATTGCATGGGATAAGCAAGGGGGCATTGTTACCTTTGCATGGCATTGGAACGCGCCGAAAGGTCTGATCGATACGCAGGGAAAAGAATGGTGGAGAGGCTTTTATGCCGATTCAACTACATTCGATATCGAATATGCGATGAATCATCCAGAGTCCGAAGATTATAAATTGCTTATTCGCGACATCGATGTGATTGCAGGGCAATTGAAGAAGCTGCAGGATGCGAAAGTTCCTGTCCTGTTCCGTCCTTTGCACGAAGCGGAAGGCAAATGGTTCTGGTGGGGCGCTAAAGGTCCTGAGCCTGTTAAAAAATTGTATATTTTGATGCACGACCGTTTGACTAATGTGCACAAATTGAACAATCTGATCTGGGTCTGGAACTCTGTTGCTCCCGACTGGTATCCGGGAGATGAGTATGTGGATATTTTGAGCTTCGACTCTTATCCGCAAGCAGGCGACTACAGCCCGCAAATTGCAAAATATGAAGACCTTGTTACATTGGGCAAGGACAAAAAGCTAGTTGCTATGAGCGAAAACGGACCTATCCCGGACCCTGATCTGATGAAAGCGTATCAAGCCCATTGGAGCTGGTTCGCTACATGGTATGGGGATTTCTTGAGAGACGGCAAACAAAACAGTCTTGAGCATCTGAAAAAAGTGTATAATCATCCGAACGTCATTACGCTTGAAAAGCTCCCGACTAACTTAAAAACGTATGGCATTACCGAGCAACCGTCAGTACCGGGCAGCTTCACGCTGAACGCGGCGGGCGAAACGGCGAAAGTAGCGCTGAGCTGGACAGCATCGGCGAATGCGGCAAGCTATGAAGTGAAGCGTTCGACGGCTGAAAACGGCGCGTTCGCCACAGTAGCGAGCGATGTATACGGAAGCAGCTACACCGACACAGCCGTAACAGCAGACACGACGTACTATTACCAAGTCGTAGCGAAGAATGATGCAGGACAAACGGTTTCCAACACGGCTAGCGCAGCGCCGAAAGCGGATACTCAGCAGCCGACAAAGGGACTGTTGGTCCAGTATCGCGTAGCGGATACAAATGTGAATGACAATAACTTGAGGCCGCATTTCCAAATCTTAAATAAAGGTACAACCTCCGTACCGATCAACGAGTTGAAACTTCGCTACTACTACACGATCGACGGTGACCGTGACCAGACATTTAACTGCGACTATGCGGTGGTGAGCTGCTCGAAGCTGAATGGTAAGCTGGTTAAAATGGATAAAGCTGCAACCGGTGCTGATTATTATTTGGAAGTCAGCTTCAACTCGAACGCAGGCGTGTTAGCACCTGGAGGAAGCACGGGCGAAATTCAAACCCGCATTCATAAAACAGACTGGTCGAACTATAATGAAAGTGACGATTACTCGTATAAAGGCACGCAAACTTCATATGCCGATCATACGAAAGCTACGTTGTATCATAATGGCGTACTTGTTTGGGGAACCGAACCGACAGCTAATTAAGATAGACGTCCATCGTTGAAATGAGCAGGGGATTTAGTATCCCACCTGCTCATTTTTTTGTACAAAAACCCTCCAAGAGATATACCTCATCGTAATCTTCTTCCTGAGCATTATAAGTTGGAGGCGATTCATAAGATCACAAATATATATTTTTACTTACACAAATGGGACGTGGTAGAGAAGTACGATCATGAATTAAAAAAACTGGCTTACAAATGACTTATTATTATTGTTACATGTATCAGCTTGCCATTTATCATTACAGACGTGGAAGAATACTAAAAGGACAAAAGGATACTATAGATTATCTTTCATTATCTCAGCAGAGGAATTGGTTTAAGGCACCAGTTTCTATTGAGAGTCTTCAAGATCATATGCAATTAGACTAGGCCAATTTTAAGGGATTGGTCTTATTTATTGATTATTTTGTAAAAAAAGAAATGATATGTTTATTTTATTGCTAGTTGTAACACATCAAGAATTATAATGGGATTAAATTAGAAGAAAGGAGATGGGAAAATGAAGAAAATAGTTTCAGCTTTAGCAATCTGTGTACTGGCTTTATCGCTTAGTAGTTCGGTGTTTGCTTCGGGAAGTACTTTAACGTTTGACAATTATCAGGCAAAGAATGCATTAGGCACTACATCAATTCAAGATTTATACAAAATAACCAAAGGAGGGTATCTTCGACTTGGAGACTACTCCTTGGTCATTGTCAGCAACAATGGAGTTTTAGTGAACGAAAGTAAATCTATAATTAAAGGTATGAACTATGGAACGGCTGACGTCAAAGTATTTAATAGTTCAGGTATTTTTATCAAGACAATTCAAGTAAATGTTATATGAATTAAACCTAGCATAATAATTATAGATTTTATTGAGTAAAGGAAAATAATTAAAGAGGAGAAATGACAAATGAAAAAAGCAATCTTAGCACTATCAATTTCTGCGTTAGCTTTATCTTTAGGGGGAGTAGCCTCCGCCTCACCAGTAAGTTCAACGGCATCATCTGTAACCCCAGCAAAAGTTACGGTAACTTTTGAACTTGCAAAAGGAGAAAAAGCGCCCATTACAAAGCAGGATACTCCTCCACTTCGTTTAGGAATAGGTAGCACGTATAAAATGGATGGTTCTAACTGGATGATTTTGTATGGAAGTGATGTTGTCGAACTTCATGGAAATAAAGCTAAGATGATTGGCTATGGTACAGCTCAGGTTGAAGCCTTTAAATCTAATGGAGACAAACTTGGAGTTTACACTTTTAAGGTTGAAAGATAGTATTTATATGCAGTGAAGGAGGTGAAGTACGCTTCACTTCCTTCACTTATTTATTATCATGGATTAATCGGGTAAGTAATCTCCAGATCAGGGAAATACTCTATTTTCGGATTTCCATCTTTGTCTAGTTCAAATTTACTCTTATCATCCTTTTTTAAGATAGTTTTGTAGACCTTTATAGTAATTGCTTTGGGGAGAGAGGTGAAAGGTTCAAGACGTGAATCACTTATCAGAACGTTTCCATCCGTAGCACTCCAACCGTTGTTGCTTATAAAATTTAGTTGCTTTCCTTTGTCATCGTAAATTTCATAACTCAAAAAAGGAAGTGACGAAGAAATTTTTAAATTGTCAGGTAGCTTTATGCGAGTTGTGATGCTGGTTGTAATCGGCGTGATCTCAATCTTTTCCAGAGTATAGTCGATGTTTTTATACTTTCGCTTAAGGGATGGCGTAAAAGTTAGGTTATTTTTTGTGTTTTTTTCCACTGGAATTTCTATTTTGAAGGGCTGCTTAATACCAGAGACAGGCATGGAAATTGTTAAATCAAACTTATCTGGGAAAGATTTACCCCCTTGGTTACGTAAATCTGAAAACTGTATAATTGTTGAGTTTTTATTTTTTCCAGGTATCATATATGGGTCAATAGAGTTAGTAGTGTTTGCAGGCGCATAAGAAGAGTTGATTTCTTCTCCATTAATAAAAAATATTAAGTCATCAAGTAATAAGGGTAATTCGGTGTTTAAAAATCTTTTGTCAGTGGTTTGCCGTTCTAAGGCAATGGATATACGTGTTCCATCAAACATAACTTCCGGTACGCTGAGAGTCAGGCCATCGTGAGTGTCACTAAGATTTGGTTTTGATACTAGCCCTTTTTCGTCTGCTGTTTGTAAACCAAGATCACCAGCAAGCTGGAATATAGAATCTATACCTGGAATTTGTTTCAAGGACGAAGCCATTGTTGGTGAAATAAATCCAGTACTAATGACAAGTGCAAACGCTACTACAAGTGCAGCGGAGGTTCCGAAAAAGGTATTGCGAACTCTTTTTGAACGAGCGTTAGAGTGCTGATAGGTTCTTGTTTTCATTTTATTGTAACGTTCCATAGTTCTATCAATTAAATCCACTTGTAATGGGGTATTCCGAATAAGCTTTTGTAAATGTTCGATTTCTTTATCTTCCGATTTTAAAGGAATGCTCATATGTTTTTCCTCCCTTTTCATTGTAGTTGATTAGCTTTTTACGGAGTCGCTCATATCTTTTTCGAATCGTGGATGATTTCAGTCCTATAATTGTAGCAATCTCTTCGTAGTTGTAATCCTCAAGCGAGCGTAATAATAGAATTTGACGATCTTTTAATGTTAGCTGGTCTAGTAACTCGTGAATTAAATTTGTATATTCATGTATTGGTTGTTGCTTTAGGTTCAGTTTGTATTGAATGAAGGATTTGAATGTTCTAGCGTTTCTTTTTAGTAAGTCAGTGCAGTGATTTTGAGCAATTTTGTAAAGCCAAGCTGAAAAAGAGACTGTAGGTACGAACTGCTCAATGTGCTCAAGCCCTTTAATAAATATTTCTTGAGCGGCATCTTCTGCTTCTTCCTGATTTTTAAGTAAATAGTAGCAATATAAAAAGATCTGTTGTTGATAACGCCGAATGATATGTGTGTAGGCTTGTTTGTCGCCAGCTTGGACCTGCTTTATGACAAGGTTGATATCTGTGTCTTGATTACTTGCATTTAATTTTTCCATCAACTTCCCTCCTTTCTGCCTATATAACTGAAAAAGGCATGCTTTTGTGACATTCAAATAAAAAAACTTGAAGTTTGCTTTTAGTGCTCTCTTTATGTATCTCATTCAACTTTTTAATTATCACGGAATTCATTAAAAAAAGACTTCCTTGTAAGGCATCATAAAATAAAATAACTATATAGACCATATATTTCACTATTTTCGTTATTTTGTATGGAGATGGTATTCTTATATCTAAAACTTATTGAGGGGGATTGGCATGGAACATACACCTACGATCCGCTCGAAGATAGAGACCGAACTAAAGCTAAGGGGATACACCTTTAGTAGCTTTAGCAAAATTTCAGGTATTAACCGTGGTACATTCAGCACCATGCTGAACAGCAACCCACCCAAGCCGATCTCGGTTCGGCAGATGGACTTGATTACCAAGGCATTGGGATATCCCGAAGGCTGGCTGTATGAGTTATACATAGATGAATGCTTTTACGAGGGAAAAGGACACTGGAAACGGATTAAACCTTTTTTATTGCGTTGTGTAGAGTTAGGAAGGGAAGACTGTATTCAAAAGGTACTGTCAAGACTAACCGAGGACTTGTCCTATGTACCGACGATATTTGAGCTTGCAGAAGAACTACACGAAGCAGGAAGGAAAAAGGAGTCTACCCCCTTTTACGAGTGTGTAATAGAGAATGAGAGATATTACCACTCGGAGCGGTTGGCAATTTGCCAGTATCGTTTGTTTTGTTGTTCTCTGAATACTGACTTGGATAATAATCGACAGGCAACTATAAAGTTTGCACCGTTTCGAAAGAATCTCTCCGAAAATTACCAACTCGATGCTTTGTTAAGATTAGCTAACTGCTATTTCCAATTTTATGAGTATGAGGCGGCTATACACTATGCGAAGGAGCTTGAGGTACTAGTTACAAATATTAATTGGCATCAAGCTAAAGCGAGGGCGAAGAATCGGGAAGATATACGTTTAAATACAGAAAGACATCTCATCGTTTATTATGGTCAAGCTTATTTAATGCAGGGGGTTGCCCTTGAAAAGCAAGGACTGTATGAAGAATCGATGAAATTCATACCTTACTATGAAGATTTGACTGCTTTTGAAGGACTAGATGAAGTGGGAATTCTAGAGGCGCGGAAATTTGAAATGTGGGCAAAGGCAAACCGCTTGAATTTAGAAATTCTAATGGGAGATATGACTAATTTACCCGCCTATGTGGAACTGATTAGGAATAATCCTCAGGAAATATTACTTGGGCTACTAACCATAATAGAGTCCGCCAATACTTACAATTACACAATAGACGATATTCTGATCCTTTTTGCTGAGAATATTAATGAATCTAGGAACCTACGCACAAATATTTCCTATTATAAGACGAACTATAATCTAGTGATTTATTCTCGTTTTTTTCTTGAGCTTAGTCGATACCATTTTAATAAGGGAAACTACTCTGAGGCGATCGACAGTATGCTGAACAGTCTCAAAGCTTCCTCACAGTTGAATGATAAAGCTTTCTATATCAAGTCTATCACGTTGTTGTTTGAGAAATACAAAGAGCATTCGACACATGAGCAACGGGCAGAATATGAAAAAGTACTTAAAACTGTTGAAAGTAATATTAAGCAAATGACTTCTTGAAACTTATAAAAGGCTATGTGCCCTTCTACTATTATTAGGTAGAGAAACATAGCCTATTTGATATTTAAATAGCAAGACCATCTGGAAATCTAATTTTTTTCATTACCATTTAAATTTTCAGGGTTATTTTCAGAAAGCTCACTCTCTGAAGAGGTAAACAGTTCCTTTAAAATCCGATAAGCTTTATTTTGATCCGCTTCACTCTGCTGGGAGAGTATATGAATGCATTCCCATATCCAGGGCTGACTTTTGAGTTCTTTAAAAGGATTAAAATCAAAAAATGCGAATACGTTTGTGTCCAGCGCCTCTGCTATTTTCTCTAATGTTTTGATCTGCACATTGACTTCACCACGTTCCAACTTCCCTATGTAGGAACCTGTTGAATCGGATACTTCTGCCAACTGTTCTTGTGTGATACCCCGTAATTTTCGAAATTGACGGATTTTCGTTCCTAATAGTTTCGTTGTCTCCATAGACATCCACACTCCTATAGTATGAGTGTAGACAAAGCTAGATTAAGCGTGGAGGCAATTGAATTGCCTTAATTATTCAGTATTTAGTTCTTGTGAGAACTATTTTAATAACATCAAATTCCATAATATAATAAAACAGTGTAGAAAAGGGGTTGACCGTTATCCAATTTATTCATATAATTTCTAGTATATTGTAATTGATTGTCGAGGAGGGTGATTTTTTAAAATCATCTGAATACGCCGGGGGTGTTTTTATTGGAAAATGCAACCACGATCCGTTCGGAAATTGAGAAAGAATTAAAACTAGGTGGCTACACTTTTAATAGTTTTGGACAAGCTACGGGGCTTAACCGGGGCATATTTAGTGCTATGCTTAACGGCAATCCGCCTAAACCTATCTCGGTAAGACAAATGGACTTGATTACCAAAGCCTTTAATTATCCAGAAGGCTGGTTGTATGACCTGTATGTGGATGAATGTTTTTATGATGGAAGACCACATTGGAAAAGGGTCAAGCCGTTCCTGATTCGTTGTGTTGAAGTAGGAAATCTGCGATGCGTGGAGAAAGTGCTCTCACGCTTAATGGAAGATCTTAACCACATTCCAACAATCTTTGCTTTGGCAGAGGAGCTTTATGAAGAAGGGAAGTTAAAAGAGGCAATTCCTTTCTATGAATGTGTCATTGAAAATGAAAAATATCAACATTCAGAGAGGTTGGCAATTAGTCATTATAGGATTTTTTCAATTTCTGTTAGTGAAAATATGAAAATAGATGTGGAAGCTGCGCTAAGATTCGTGCCCTTTAGAAATCGGGTACCTCTAGATTATCATTTAGATGGTCTACTTAAACTGTTAAATCTTTATCACAATTTGCATCAATGGAAAGAGGCGGAGCGTTATGCGGATGAATTAAGAGCGCTTGCAACTATTGTGTGTAAAAGTAGAGAAACTAATAAAAAGAGTTTTACATTGAAAACTGAAAGACATTTAGTTGTCTACTACGGTCAAGGTTATTTGATGAAGGGAATTGCATTGGAAAAACAAGAAAGATATGAAGAAGCTATGAAGTATATTTCTGGCTATGCTGATTTGAGTTGGTTTGCAGATTTAGGGGGAATTGGTCAGCAAGAAGTGCAAAAATTCACTCTTTGGGCAAATGCTAATCAACTTAACTTGAATATTCTTATGGGCGATACAAGTAGTTTACCAATGTATATTCAATTTCTGAAAAATAACCCACCCGAGATTTTGTTGGGTTTATTAACGATAGTAGAGTCAGCTAACAAGCATGGTTTTATGATAGAACATATTCTACAGCAGTTTTTTAGCGAACTGGCGTCTTTTAATAATGAATTATCTGTTGGAACCAGTTATTATAAGCAGTCATTTAGTTACAATACTTATGCTGATTTGTGTTACCAACTGGCTATATATATGTTTAATAACCTTTTTCATGAGAAAGGTGTTTATTATGTGTTAAAAAGCCTGAGGAAATGTTTGGAAATCGGCAATAAAGAAAAGTTTATGATTTGTACAGCATTGTTTGAAAGATTTAGAGACAAAGCGACAAAAGACCAAAAATCAGAATATGAAAGTATCATGGAGGAGGTTTTAGTCAATGCGAGTAAAAAACCTTAAATACATCCTGATTTTAGGAGTTTTTAGCTTTTTAGCATTCTCTCATAACATTATTGTTTTTGGACATGGTGCAGGAGCTTAATAGTTATCAAAAAACCAGCCTCAGTAAGGCTGGTTTTTTGATTCATCCCGTTAAAGGGATGAATTGGGTTTTATTATATTTTTAACCTGTAGGGAAGGTATCAGCTTGTAAACTAATGTAAATACCACACCAAACAGGAGGTTTATTGATGTGAAATGGAAACAATTGGAGGAATGCATCGAAGAAAAGCGGAAGGAACTAAATGATTTGGCGAATGAGGTGGGATTGAAGGATCGGCGGGTGTTAATCAAGTCCATGGAGTTGGATCGACTCCTTAATAAATACAGCGACTGGAAATATAGCTATCGTAGACAACAGAACGTACCTCAAAGTTCACAAATACAAGAGAAGCAACACGAGCTTGTCCTATCTTATTAATCTTCAAGAATCATGACAAGATAAAACCTAACTTCACCAGGGCTTCTAATACATAGTGGGATATAGAATAAACAAAATAATCTCTATTGCATCTCGTACGCCGCTCTTATACACGTTGTTCGTACGGTTTATTGTTCTGTGTCTACATCTGAGCGGAAGCCATGTATTAATGATAAATATGTATCAAAAAAACCTCCCGATTCACGTTATGGCGTGACTCAGGAGGTTTTTGGGTTTTACTGTTGAAGCTGGCGTAGTACGGTGATTTCGACACGGCGGTTTTTTTGTCGTCCAGCTTCGGTGCTATTGTCACCAACCGGCCGGGTATCTGCATAACCCGCATACTGAAATCCTGAGGGTGAAAGTTGCTCTCTGTCGAGAAAGAATCGGAGTACAGACAGTGCCCGTGCGCCGGAAAGCTCCCAGTTGTCCTTATACGTCGATGAGTTCGAGGAGCGCGTGAACGGAATGTTGTCCGTATGGCCCTCAATGCTAATCGGTGTTTTCAAATCTCGAAACAGACTGGCCAACTTGGATAGCGTGTTGGCAGAGCCTTGTTTGAGTGCAGCTCTACCTTGATCGAATAAAAAGCGGTCATTCAGCGTAATGACAATACCACGCGGCTGATCTGACACAAAAATCTGGTTTTCCAGTTTGTTGTCCGTAATATATTCTTGAATGACACCCATTAAATTTTGCAGCTCTTTTTCCTGCGTTCGGAATGCTTGTTCACGTTCGGTGAGCTTAGTCGATCCAGCTTCCTTTTTATCGGCTGCCGGTTGTTTGGTCGTGGGTGGATTCTTGCTGGTGTAACGATCGGCAGTACCTGTAATGCCCGAGCCTTGTTCCAAAATGGAATCTCCTTTGTGGAACGTATCCTGGAGGGATTGAACAACGACATCGTATTTTTTAGCATCCAGACTACTCATGGCATACATCACAACGAAAAATATGAGCAGCAGGGTGATCAGATCGGCATAGGTAATCATCCAGCGGTCACGATGGTCTCCGCCGCCTCCTTGACCTCCACGGCGCTTACCGCGCGCTCTCATGGAAGTCCTCCTTTGGAGAAGCTTCCTCTGTGCGCGAGCGACGAGGCGGTTTGCGATCTATATTTTGCTCTGAGCGGATAAAGAACTCCAACTTTTTGCGTACAAGCTTTGGATTCTCTCCGTTTTGAATAGCCAGAATACCTTGCAAAAGCAAATCCATAGTGATAATTTCAATCTCACTGGCTGCTCTTATTTTGGATGCGATGGGCAGGAAAATCAGATTGGCGCTAGCAACGCCGTATAGTGTTGCGATAAAAGCAACAGCAATGGACGGACCAAGCGCAGTAGGCTCGGTCAGGCTGCCCAGTACATGGATCAGGCCCATGACAGTACCGATAATTCCCATCGTAGGGGCATAACCGCCTGCGGATTCAAATATTTTGGCGTACCCTTCATGTTTGTGTTCAATGGCATCTAACTCAAGCTCTAAAATCTGTTTGATCTGCTCCTGCTCGGTGCCGTCGATGACCAACTGAAGACCTTCACGCAAAAATGCATTCGGATGCTCTGATGAAGTACGCTCTAGCGCAAGCACACCGGATCGGCGTGAGGTGGCAGCCATGGAAACCAAATCTTCTATATATTGCTTCGTAGGATTGTCCTCACGGCTAAATGCCATCCGTAGAGCGGTGGGGATCGTCTTCAGCTTGGAAGCTGGGTAGCTGATCACAACTGCGGCGAAAGTTCCCCCAAATACAATTAGAGCCGATGTACCTTGAAGCAGCCCTGTAAATTCGCCGCCTTCCCATAAGAAGCCACCGATTAATGCTATGATCCCTGCGATGATGCCCAATACGATGGTGATATCCAAAATTTAATTCACTCCTATTCAAGACTTATCGTTTGCATCCATGGTAAGAAAGAGGTATAATACGGGAACAAACATTCTTATCCAACCATATTTCCCAAGTATCATTGCTCGGGAAATATCGACATAGAGTTACAGGCAAAGACGTTAAAGCTCGACTGGTGTAAAATCATGATGTTTCCATTTTAGACGATAAGGGTGATGCAGGGCAATGAGTGATATCGTTGTTAGCGATAAGACTTTTGAAATTCAGTCGGAATTCCAACCTCAAGGCGATCAGCCTCAGGCCATTTTTGAATTGGTAGAGGGAATTGCAGAAGGAAAGAAGCATCAAACGCTATTGGGTGCTACGGGAACAGGTAAGACGTTTACCATCGCACAGACCATTGCCAAGTTGAATCGGCCTACGCTGGTTATTGCACATAATAAGACTTTGGCTGCTCAACTGGCGAGTGAGTTTAAAGAGTTCTTTCCAAATAACTCAGTCGATTATTTTGTCAGCTACTATGATTACTATCAACCGGAAGCATACATTCCGTCTTCCGATACGTATATTGAGAAGGATTCCAGCATCAATGAGGAGATTGATAAACTTCGTCACTCAGCGACAAGCTCTCTATTTGAGCGTCGTGACGTTATTATTGTAGCGAGTGTCTCCTGCATTTATGGTTTGGGTTCCCCGAAAGAATATTCAAGCTTGCTGCTTTCGCTTAGAGTCGGCATGGAGAAACCCCGCAATCAGATTTTGTCCCGCTTGGTCGATATTCAATATCAGCGGAACGATATCAACTTCGTGCGGGGTACTTTCCGTGTACGGGGGGATGTTGTCGAGATATTCCCGGCTTCCCACGGGGAACACGCTATACGTGTAGAACTGTTCGGGGATGAAATTGAACGAATTACCGAGATTAATGTGCTTACGGGTGAATTGATCGGTGAACGTGATCATATTGCCATTTTCCCGGCATCTCACTTCGTTACTCATGAGGATACGATGAAGGTAGCATTGGTCAACATTGAGCGTGAGCTTGAAGAACGATTAGCGGAGTTGAAAGAGCAAGGGAAGCTGTTAGAGGCGCAACGTTTGGAGCAACGTACCCGCTATGATATCGAGATGATGAAAGAGGTTGGCTTTTGTTCCGGTGTTGAGAATTATTCAGGTCCACTGACGTTCCGCGAGCGAGGAGCAACACCATATACGCTGATGGATTATTTCCCGGATGATATGCTGATCGTCATTGACGAGTCCCATGTTACGTTGCCGCAGATTCGTGCCATGTATAACGGTGACCAGGCACGTAAGAATGTACTGGTAGAACATGGATTTCGTTTGCCATCTGCATTGGATAATCGCCCGTTGAAGTTTGAAGAGTTCGAGGACAAGGTAAGTCAAATCGTCTATGTATCGGCTACTCCAGGACCCTATGAGATGGAGAAATGCGAAACGATGGTACAGCAGATTATTCGTCCTACCGGGCTTCTTGATCCGATTATTGAGGTGCGTCCGAGCAAGGGGCAGATTGACGATCTCATTAGTGAGATACGGCTTCGCATGGAACGTGAGGAACGGGTACTGGTGACCACACTTACGAAGAAGATGTCTGAAGATTTGACTGACTATTTAAAAGAAGTGGGCATCAAGGTTCGGTATATGCACTCCGAGATTAAGACGTTGGAGCGGATGGCTATTTTGCGGGATCTTCGTCTGGGGACCTTCGACGTGCTAATCGGGATCAACCTGTTGCGGGAAGGTCTTGATTTGCCGGAAGTATCGCTAGTTGCAATTTTGGATGCGGACAAAGAAGGCTTCCTGCGTTCTGAGCGCTCTCTGATTCAGACGATCGGACGGGCAGCACGGAACAGTGACGGTCGTGTTATTATGTACGGCGATAAGATTACCGATTCTATGGATAAAGCGCTAAAGGAAACGGAACGTCGTCGTGCGATTCAAATTCAGTATAATGAAGAACATGGGATTACCCCGCAAACCATTCGTAAAAAGATTCGTGATGTTATTGAAGCAACTAAGGTGGCAGAGTCAAAGAATGATTACCTTCCTAATGAGACGGGTAAACTTTCCAAGAAGGAGCGTCAATCACTCATTCAGCGTCTGGAAGCAGAGATGAAAGACGCCGCCAAGAACCTACAGTTCGAGCGGGCCGCCGAGCTGCGTGACGCTTTGCTGGAGTTGCGGGCTGATTAAACATCGAGAAACATATGAAAATAAAATGTTTGATTGCTTTGCTTTTAAAAATAGTGAGAGCGGCCTATGTGGTCGTTCTCTTTGCGATATATCACTTCCATGGGATAATCCAATGCGATATAGCATGACGTGAACTACGGCTAAGGAGATGAAACATTTGGCGAATGAAAGCATCATCATCAAAGGCGCACGCGCGCATAATCTCAAAAATATTGACGTGACGATTCCACGGGACAAGTTCGTCGTCCTGACAGGGCTTAGTGGCTCAGGTAAATCGTCACTGGCTTTCGATACGATCTATGCGGAAGGGCAACGTCGGTATGTGGAATCTTTATCTGCGTATGCCCGTCAATTCCTCGGGCAAATGGAGAAACCAGACGTTGATTCGATTGACGGTCTGTCTCCTGCCATTTCCATTGACCAAAAAACGACAAGTCGGAATCCGCGTTCTACCGTCGGAACGGTTACCGAAATCTATGATTACCTGCGGTTGTTGTTTGCCCGGGTGGGTCATCCTCATTGTCCTGAACATGGCATTGAAATTACTTCACAGACCGTTGAACAGATGGTAGACCGCATTTTGCAGTATCCTGAAAAGACAAGACTACAGATTCTGGCTCCATTGGTATCCGGCCGCAAAGGTGAGCATAAAACACTGTTCACGGATATAGCCAAGCAGGGCTTTGTACGGGTACGTGTGAATGGAGAACTACGTGAATTGTCTGAGAAGATTGAGCTGGAAAAGAACAAGAAGCACTCGATTGAAGTGGTCGTAGACCGCATCGTAGTCAAGGAAGATGTGCGTGCGCGTCTGTCTGACTCTATTGAGACGGCACTGAATCTTTCAGGTGGGCAGTTGCTTGTAGACATTATGGGGCAAGAGGAGTTGCGGTTCAGCTCCAACTTTGCATGCCCGATTTGTGGATTCAGCATAGATGAACTGTCTCCAAGAATGTTCTCCTTTAATAGTCCGTTCGGCGCTTGTCCGGATTGTGATGGGTTAGGAGTTAAAATGGTAGTTGACCCTGATTTGCTCATTCCCGATCCTGAAAAAAGTGTCGAGGATGGGGCTTTTCAGGCTTGGAGTGGTGGAACTTCCACTTATTATCCTCAATTTTTACAGTCAGTATGCGAGCACTACGGTATTCCGCAGGACATTCCTGTTAGTCAATTGACAACAGAGCAAATGAACCTTATTTTACATGGAACGGGTGAGCAGAAGATCCGTTTCCGCTATGAAAATGATTTTGGTCAACGTAAGGAAGCCTATGTGACCTTTGAGGGGATTATCCCCAATCTGGAGCGTCGTTATCGTGATACGGCTTCTGAGGGTATACGTGAATTTATTGAAGGCTTTATGAGTGCAAAGCCATGTAACACTTGTAAGGGACACCGACTGAAAAAAGAAAGTCTGTCGGTAACCATTCAAGAGCGTAATATAGCTTTTGTGACAGCTTTGTCTATCGGTGAAGCCTCAAACTTTTTCCATACACTGGAGCTGAGTGAGAAGGAGAAGTCGATTGCCAATCTCATTTTAAAAGAAATTAACAGCCGTCTGGGATTCCTCGTTAACGTTGGTCTGGAATACCTGACTTTAAGCCGTGCGGCAGGGACGTTGTCAGGCGGTGAGGCACAGCGTATCCGACTGGCGACACAGATTGGGTCCAGTCTGATGGGCGTGCTTTATATTTTGGACGAGCCTAGTATCGGGCTGCATCAGCGAGATAATGACCGTCTGATTAGTGCTTTGGAGCATATGCGGAATCTTGGCAATACGTTGATTGTGGTGGAGCATGACGAAGATACGATGATGGCGGCGGACTATATCATTGATATCGGGCCAGGAGCTGGGATTCATGGTGGGATGATCATGTCGCAGGGGACCCCGCAGGAAGTCATGGAAGACCCGAATTCCTTAACCGGGCAGTATTTGAGCGGACGCAAGTTCATTCCGGTCAATACCGAGCGGCGCAAGCCTGCTGATAAATGGCTGGAGATTCGCGGAGCCAAGGAGAACAATCTCAAAAATGTGAATGTCAAAATTCCGTTGGGTGTTTTCTCAGCTGTTACTGGTGTATCCGGCTCTGGAAAATCGACGCTGGTCAATGAAATTTTGTACAAAACGTTGGCGCGTGATCTGAACCGGGCGAGAGTACGCCCAGGGCAGCATAAAGAAATTCGCGGACTAGAACATATCGAAAAGGTTGTTGAGATCGATCAATCGCCAATTGGTCGTACACCGCGTTCCAATCCTGCAACGTATACTGGTGTATTTGATGATATCCGTGACTTATTCTCGCAGACGAACGAGGCCAAAGTACGAGGCTACAAGAAAGGCCGCTTTAGCTTTAACGTTAAGGGAGGTCGTTGTGAAGCTTGTAGAGGCGACGGCATCATCAAGATTGAGATGCATTTTCTGCCGGATGTGTATGTTCCATGCGAAGTGTGTAAAGGCAAGCGTTATAACCGGGAGACCCTAGAGGTTAAATACAAAGGGAAAAGTATTGCCGATGTGCTGGAGATGACGGTAGAGGATGCAACGGAGTTTTTTGTAAATATTCCAAAGATTCATCGCAAGATCCAGACACTGATGGATGTAGGTTTGGGGTATATCAAGCTGGGTCAGCCTGCGACTACCTTGTCTGGCGGTGAAGCACAGCGTGTGAAGCTGGCCTCCGAATTGTATCGTCGCAGTACAGGCAAAACCATTTATATTTTGGACGAGCCGACAACCGGCCTGCATGTTCACGATATTGACCGATTATTGACGGTGCTGCATCGTTTGGTTGATTCAGGAGAGACGGTGCTGGTCATTGAGCATAATCTGGATGTGATTAAAACAGCCGATTATCTGATTGATTTGGGACCGGAAGGCGGAAGTGGCGGTGGAACGATCTTGGCTACGGGGACACCGGAGCAGCTCGTGAAAGTCGAAGAATCCTATACAGGTCGATACTTAAAGCCGATCCTTGAACGGGATACCCAGCGTAGTCAAGCGCTTCAGACAGTCGATCTATAGATACCGTTTAGCATAGTTTTAAAAACCCTGCACAGGCAGGAAGGCAGAATACGAACTAGTGTATTGATGTCTTCGCCTTGGCAGGGTTTTATTTTTTTTGTAAAAAAAGAAAACTTTTATCAAATTCCTGCGTTAAAGCATGTGACACATACTTTACCAAGCGCTGGAATAATAAGTCTATACGTATATTCAATCGACAGAAAGTCTCTGAGTAGTCTCTGGAGTTTTGGTGTTTAGGCTCGGGCTTGAAGAGGTAAATATATAACTCATGATTATATAGCATCATACGAAGTTCCGTGCCCGCGTGACAACCATTACAAGTTGAAGCGAAACCGTCTGAAGTTTTATCACATCTAAGGTTCATACCACATCTCTGAGGAAGTCATGAAGGGAGCTGGAACGCTTGAAGATTAAGCAAAGTAGAGTTTTACGTACACGTGTATATTCATGGGCAGCTGGAGCTGCTTTGGCGGCATGTTTGATGGGATTTAGTGCTGCACCGTCCTATGCCTCCGAGGTGTCTGAGGCGTTTGCGCCCAAACAAGCCGAAATCGAAACAAGTGCGGCAATTGGCAGCATTAAGGATTTAGGAAACGCTCACAATTACATTCAACCCGCAGCGAATGGTGGGTTCTTTATGCTGAATGTCGAGGACGATACAGAAGCAAGTGTAGTACACGTCACATATGGCAAGCTGGATAGTTCTGTGGAGGCTGTATGGAAACATCAGCAGGATCTGGACGTACAACCCGGAACAAGCAGCAGTGGAGTCCAGCGGGAGACGTCGGATGGGGGCTTGCTGTTTCTGGTTGATTATACAAAACCGAACGGAACACGAGATGTGCAGGCTTCACGATTGGACGAGGATGGAAACACCTTGTGGTCCAAAACATTACCCACAGATGGCTTGATATCTCATGGACAGGATTCGCAGGTTGGTTTAGAGCCACTGGAGGATGGCAGTTTCCTGGTCTCCTATCTGAACCTTGCGGAACAGTCCTTCACTGTACTCAAATACACTGAAACTGGCGATATACAATGGAATCGAACGACGGCCGGAGTGACCTCGGGTTGGCTGGTCGGCAGTCACAATGGATATTATGCGCTTTTGAACAGTTCAGATGGTCCCGTTGGGGTACAAGCAGATGTATATGGTCGCGATATCCGTGACATCCATCTGGACTTAGGATCAGGTAAAGAAATTGCCGCAGTACGTGAGTTGCCGAGTGGTCATATTGCTGTAACAGGGCTTAAAGGAAACAGCAAGCGTACACAGGTGCTAAGTAATGGTCTGCAATTATTTAGTAATACAGAGGACTATGCGGCTGACCGGGTGTATCTGCCTGAGGAGCAGTTGTATGTCCAGTTCAGTGATCAATATGATCCACTGGGTAAAACCACGAAGATGCATGGCATCACCATTACAGGCTTGAAAGGAAACGGTACGAAGGTGTGGGAAACGAGGACTCATTATAAGGAGGATAATTCCTTCGGCATCCGGTATGATACGGGATTGATATATAAGATACCTTCAGGCTACGCAGTGGTGACATCTACAACAGGTGCTCATAAGCCAACAGTACTCGATTTTGCGAAAATATTGATACCGGAGTAATCCGGTGTCTTTTTTTTGTGAAAGTGAGGAAAACGATATTGAGGGGTTGTATGGCGATAAGAAACAGCCTGCTTGTATATGTCATACAAGCAGGCTGTTAATAGACTCTATATTTAGGATGCAACGTGGCTGGACTGTAAAATAGCAGACAGCTTTTCCTGAAAAGTCGGAATCCCTACACGCTGTACATATGTGTAAAAGCTTTCGCCAGCGTTCCTGTTTTCTTTGTAGAACAGAATGAGCTCTGCCAGTACAGGTCCAACCTGATCCCCGCGTACGCGACCTTTGAGCGCCTTGTTAAATTGGGCGCCTGCTCCAAGCGCTCCGCCGACAGCGATGTCGAACGCGTCGACCAAGCCTTCCGGTGTCTTTATGAGCGAGCCTTGCAGACCAATGTCCGCAATATGCTTTTGACCGCAGGAATTCGGGCAACCGATAAAATGAATGCGCACCTTTTCATCCAATTGTACGTGCTGATCCAAATACTCGGCAACGTCAACCGCCCGTTTTTTGGTTTCCACAATTGCCAGATTGCAAAACTCATTTCCTGTGCACGATACCGTACGGCTCATAAAATGCTTGGGCTGTGGTGTCAGGCGTTGCAGCACGGGGGCTTCCAGTAGTTCATCCACTTGCTCATTCGGCACGCCGCTCAGCAAAATATTTTGCGACATCGTGGTACGAATCTGACCATCGCCATAGCGGTCAGCTAGGTCGGCCAGTTCATGCAACTCGTCAGCACTAAGGCGACCAACAGGCACGTTCAGACCGACATAGTTCAGGCCTTTTTGGGCTTGAGGATGCACACCGTCAAAATAGGCGGCTTGCCAGCCAATTGTTTTGTCCTCACCGCGTCCGGGCATTTCACCGATGTACTCGGTGAGCTTAGCCAGAAATTTGTCCGGGCCCCAATCGGCAACGAGGAATTTTAGGCGGGCATGGTGCCTCTTTTCCCGATAGCCGTAATCACGGAAAATGGTGGTGACAGCAATAGCAACCTTCAGTACTTCCTCAGGACGAACAAACAAATCCAGAGACTGTGCCATATGCGGCTTGGCGGACAAACCTCCACCAACCATCACATGGAAGCCGACCACTTCTTTTCCGTCGAGGATCTTGGTGGCCGGAGTGAAGGACAGGTCGTTAATTTCAGCCTGTGCATTGTTGTACGTATTACCGGAGATAGACATTTTGTACTTACGCGGCAGATTGGAGAAGTCTCGATTTAATAAGAAAAAACGATTTACTTCATCTACAATCTCCTGGGTATCCACCAATTCATTAGGATCGATGCCAGCCAGCGGATTACCAACAATGGTACGCGGGCAGTCTCCACAGGCTTCAAAGGAATACAAATTGACTTTTTCCAGTCTTTCGAAAATATCGGGCAAGCTTTCGACCGTCAACCAGTGAAATTGAATCGCCTGGCGAGTAGTGACATCCACAAGTCCGCGTCCGTATAGCGCGGATATGTCCGCCAATGCATGTGCCTGTGCTGAAGTCATGATCCCTGTGTTGATGCGGACCCGCATCATGAAATGACCATCTTTGGGCTTTTGCTGATATACCCCAGCCCATTTAAAACGGTCCATATCGTCCGCAGAGATCGAGTCATAGCCATCGTTGGCATAGTTTTCGATAATGGTACGGATAACGTCGAGACCGTCCTTTTCCAGCTTGACCAGCTCGAATTTGTTAAGCTTATCGGGATGAGCGTTCCAGATTGGTTCGTAGGCCATTCTTTTAACCTCCTTTAAGTGCTTATTTATACTTTAGTGTTTTGGAAAGAGGACTCATGATTTTATTCTTTATTTCCGACAATAAAACTAAGATATAATGTGATGGTATCATAGTTGGTTATGCCCGTAAACGAAGGAATGACCTAATCGGTATAACGATTATTTATCGTTTTTGCTTATTTTTTTGATATAAGGATTTGGAAAATTTATAATATAAATAGCATGAGGGGACAGGGATGTAGCAAACGGAGCCTTTTAGAAAAAGATAGGGCTTAAAGCGATTGTATACGTGTCCCCTCTATGGTAGATTTGGACTAACTGATAGAACAGGGTCATGTAAGAGAGGAAATGGTGAGTATATGCGTAAGATGGGGAAAAGGGCAGTTGTACTGGCTTTGGGCAGCGCCCTATGTGTTTCTGGAACGGCAGGTGCAGCTAGCAGTGGAACTGCGTTAAAGGCCAAAGTCATTAATGGTGGGGTCTATGTTAACGTAAGCGATATGAATAAAGCATTAGGAACCAGCGGCGCATATAACAGCGCAAATGGTACATATACGTTATCGGCCGATCGTGTGCCGCAGGTTGTTAAAAATGTATCTCCTTCTGTGGTCGGTATCATTGGCCGTTCAGCCACAGGAGAGACCGTAGCAGGAGGAGATCGATACAACCTAGCTCACGGCACGGGTGTCATCATTCGTACAGATGGATGGATTGTGACGAATGCGCATGTTATCGAAGGATTAGGTGATGCCGTGGTCGTAACCTCGGACGGAAAATCTTACGGAATCACCGACAGCTACAGCGATCCGATCAGTGATTTGGCATTAGTCAAAATCAAGGCAGGCGGCCTCAAACCCGCTACCTTGGCAGTTTCAACGAACAGTCTACAGGTAGGTGAGCAGGTAGTGGCTATTGGTACGCCTATATCCTTTTCACTTCGCAATTCGGCAACCTCGGGTGTTGTTAGCGGGCTGAACCGCGGTGTCAATGCTGCTTATCGTTTGATCCAAAGCGATACCGCGATCAATCCTGGTAACAGCGGCGGTCCACTGGTCAATCTCAAGGGTGAGGTTATCGGGATCAATACGATGAAATTCTCGGCGGTCGGTATTGAAAATATGGGCTTTTCGATTCCGTCGGATACAGTGAAATATGTCATCGGCCAATTTTTCAAATACGGAGAGGTTCGGCGCGCCAGTCTTGGTCTAGGGCTGGAAGAGAGCTGGTCAGCTATCGTCGGATTACCTACCGAGGATCCTTTGAAAGTAACGAAAATTACTTCAGCCAATGCTGTTCAGGCCAAAATCAAGGAAGGCGATGAGCTGTATAGTATTAACGGTAAGCGTGTAGCTTCGGCCATTGACGTCAATGAGCTACTTAAAAACTATCAACCGGGTCAAACGGTGAATGTGCTTATGCAGTCGGACGGTGATATTGTGAAGCGCAAGCTGGTACTGACACAGGATAATGGTGAAATCTATGAGTCCATTCAGTCTGGAGACGATGGTGAAGATTCGAACGGTTCGGAAGCCGCTGAAGATGGTGGCATAGCGCTTTCTAAGGAAACATCGGAGCCAGCTCAAGGGGCAACTACTGGAAAGTGAACAATAAGGGCTCTTGAATCTATAAAATAAAGCTAAAGGGAGATTTACTGTGAAGCATATTCAAAGAAAAATGATGCGTAAGCTGGGGGTCGGCGCTGTCGCATTGTCCCTTCTGCTTTCCGCTTTGCCAGCAGTTGCAGCAGATCAAGATAAAAACATGCTGGAATTGCGTCTGCAAAGCGGCAGCAATACAGCCGTCGTAAACGGCCAAAATGCAAATATCACGAAGCCCTATTCCAAAAGTGGTGCACTGATGGTTCCGGCTGGTGTGTTTAAAAAGGCATTTAACAGCAAAATTCGATTGGCTGAAGATAATGTGGTTAAAATCACCAGCGGAACTCATGTTGTATCGCTGACCATTGGTAGCCGTACAGCATGGGTGAGAGGTCACAAGGTAACACTTCCAGCTCCACCGGAAATGTCAGCAGGTATTCTCATGGTGCCTCTGCGTCAAGTAGCAGAAGGGCTTGGCGGTAAGTTGGAGAAGAATGGTGCCGGAATCATTATTCGGATGGAAGCACAAGAAGAGGCGGGCACGGTAGCTGAAGAGACACCAAACATTGATAATGATGAGGGCAAGACGCAGATCGGGAACAGTTACTATGACTGGTCTATGAACTATCCAACAGGGCTCGTCATCGGTCAGGGAGGTGGAGATGAGAGTATCTCCACTTTTATGGATGAGAACAGTGCGTACTATATGGAAGTGCACACAGCGTCACAGCCGGTTCCACTGAATGCGGACGATCTGTTGCAACAATTAGTGCAGGCAGCCAAGGAAACGGGAGAAACTGTGATCGATCGAAAATCCTTCCCGAAAGCGAAGGTACCTTATGCTCGTGTCATTACGAAGGATGGGGACGGCGTATTGTGGGAAAATCGTCAGTACTATGACAACGGACGATTATATGTAGTTTATTTTTCCGATGCTAAAGCAACGAATTATAAAGATCTGGCCCAGTATGCAGGACTTTTAAATTCCTTCAAGACCTCCTTTAATGCGCAGGATAAAAGTATTAAAGACTTGTCTACTGTTGTAGGAGGCACACGCGAGGCAGGGAATCCAGACTACGGTGTGTCACTCAGCATACCCGCAGGCTGGAAAATGGACGATCAACGGATGCAATATGAAAGTAATGATGGATCGAGCTTCCGCATGAAAATAACCTCGGCTCCAGCGGATGGGAAGTTGGAGAACTGGGGCCAGCAGCTGCAAAAATGGCTGAGGGATTCCTTTGTGTCTACGGCTTATGAGGCACAGAAGACGTATCCGCTGGAGGTTGCAGGCGTTCAAGGGTTAGTACAGGAGTACCGTTATAATTTTGGCGATGGATGGATCAAGGAGTACAATGTGCTAATTCAGCAAAATGGATACCGCTATTTGGCTGAATACGCAGTGCCTGAAAAAGTAAGCAAAGGAAATGATCAGTTCAACGCGCTCATTTCCTCGCTTCAAATCGATTTTCAAACCGTAGCGAGTAACTTTGGACAGTTGGAAGAAGACGACTATTTGACAGACAAGACGAAAACGATCAAAAAGACGTCAAAAGCCTATGAATATACGGTGAATATCCCACGATATTGGACCGCGATTAGCGATCAATTTGAATTGGGCGATGTAGAGTACCAGTTTACTGGAGGACGTTTTTCCGTCAAAATCGACAACGATCAGTCATTTGAACTAACGGTATCCCAGCTCAAGGACTTCTATGATAAGCAAGCAAAGAACTACAAAAACCTCAAAGTTGAGGAGGTTAAGGACGTAACGTTTGCTGGTGTTCCGGCAGTGTCCTTTACATTCCATCGTATAGAGGAAGGCATCGGCTACACAGGCCACCAATTGGTTTTGGAACGTGATGGAAAAACGTATACCGTGACAACGACATTGAATGATGCGAACAACACGGCTGTACAGTCTAATGCACTGGATTCGACGTTAAATTCGTTTAATTTTGTGAAGTAGAGGATGTGGGTAAAAGATTCGCGAGGTATGGTGGGAAGAGGCTACGCGTGCCATTTGATCCTACGATCGCTGTTGACCCGGGATTCTTGGATGGTATAAGGATTTAATATGTAAGAATCCCAGGTCAAAGGCGAGCGCTGACGCTTCTACGGATTCAAATGGCCCGCTTCGCTGGCGCCCGCCATAAGATTTCCAATCTTTTTAAAGAGTGAGGTAAGTAGGGAAGAGAGAAGGCAGCTATTTACGTACTTAGATCAGCGAATACGAACGCCTTTTCTCGGATTCATTGTCTAGTATGCTGGTATCACCACAAGGATGCCGTTTTCTAAAGGGCTGAGATGTGGCTTACTAGCGCGTCTAAATTGCCTAGTCTTTTTCCTATTTGCCTACCTGTTGAATATCACTGTTCTTCGTTGTTCCTTTTGTTTTATATGATTCCTCACCTCCAAGGTACCGTTTGACGGGAATGGGGGTGTTTTTTATGTTTTAGTAAGATATTTTTACGAGGAATCGCTTGGAAAGTGTAGAAGCTTGGGGCGCAGTCTGGTACACTAGATTAGTTACAAGATAAGAATGATTACGCCGCAAATGTTCGTGATGCGGATTTTTTGAGTTGGATGCCATTTATCCCTCGAGCCAGTGGTTCAGAGTGGGGATGATCGGATAGGATGATAATTCATAGGGCTATAAAATAAGCAGCATCGCTGCTCTGGAAAATAACGTTTAGCTCAAGGTTAATCAGTTATTTTTCCATATAGGGAGGACAAAGATGAAATCAGTAGTACGAAGAGAAGATGTTGAGCTTCTGGCACCAGCCGGTGACTGGGATTGTATGCGTGCGGCGGTGGCAAACGGGGCTGATGCGATCTTTTTCGGGGTGGAAAAGTTCAACGCACGAGCACGGGCGAATAATTTCCGCATGGAGGAACTGCCTGAAATTATGGCGTTTTTGCATAGCTATGGGGTTAAAGGTTTTTTAACATTCAATATATTGGTATTTGAAAACGAGTTGGAGGACGCTAAGGAGCTGGTCGATGCCTGTATTGATGCTGGAGTCGATGCTTTAATTGTCCAGGATATGGGCCTGGTGAAAATGATCCGCGACATTTCACCGGATTTTCCGATTCATGGTTCTACCCAAATGACGATTACCTCGCCGGAAGCGGTAGAGTTTACAAAGCCGTACAATATGGAACGGGTCGTGCTTGGACGCGAAAACAACTTGAAACAGATCCAAAAAATAGGCGATCAGGCGAGACTTCCAATGGAGGTATTCGTACATGGAGCGTTATGCGTATCTTATTCTGGCCAATGCCTGACTTCAGAAATGTGGGGCGGCCGCTCTGCTAACCGTGGTGAGTGTGCACAGGCATGTCGTTTGCCTTACGATCTGATGGTGGATGGAGAGCAGAAACCAATGGCAGATGTGACGTATCTGCTGTCACCTAAGGATCTAGCAGCGATCGACTTGATGCCTGAACTGATCGACGCGGGTGTTGTTTCTTTTAAAATTGAAGGGCGACTGAAAACACCTGAATATGTGGCAAATGTGGTCAGCAAGTACCGCAAGGCCATTGATAAGTATTTTGATGGCGATACGTCCAAGACCAGCAAAGAAGATATCCGCGAGCTGCAGCAGAGCTTTTCACGCGGCTTTACGCACGGTTTTCTCGAAGGAACCAATAACAAGAAGCTGGTTGACGGTACGTTCCCGAAAAGCCGGGGTGTGTATCTGGGGCGAGTGGAACAAATTCTTCGTGATGGCGTAGTGTGCCGTATTGATGCACCGCTCAAGCGTGGCGATGGTATTGTATTCGATGCGGGAGATCCCACGCAAAAAGAAGAAGGCGGACGCGTATACGATATCCGTCGCAAGGGCGTGAAGATTGAAGGCGAAGCCGGAGAAGGCTGGATCATTGACATCGTAGCGGGACGCAACGATGTGGATCTGCGCCGTGTACACGTGGGCGACCGCATTTGGAAGACCAACGACCCGGCGCTGGACAAGCGTCTGCGCCAGTCGTATGACACGGACAAGCCGTACCGTGTCTTCCCGGTACATGTGCGGGTCAGCGGCTCCCCGGGGCAACCGCTGTCGACATGGTGGACCGACGTGCAGAAGGGCACAACGGTCCGCGTGGACTCTGAGCTGGAACTCGAAATTGCCCAGAAGCGTCCGATGACGCACGAACTGCTCGAAGAGCAGTTCGGACGACTGGGCGGAACGGTGTTCCAGCTGGAAGAGCTGGACGTCCATCTGCATGGGGACGTCATCGTGCCGATGCGCGAGCTGAACGGTATCCGCCGTCAGGCGGTGGAACTGCTCGCGGGTGAGCGCCCCAAACCGCCCGTGTACACGAAGCGGACGGTCGAGGTGTATGACGATGCATCGACTCCGGCATCGTCTGTGGCACGCGGTCAGGCAGAGCTGACCGCGTTGTGCCGCAGCCTCCCTCAGGTGGAGGCTGCGCTCGAGGCCGGCGTGGAATTCATTTACGCCGACTTCGAATTCATCAAGCAATTCCCGGCAGCCGTAGAGGCTGTGCATGCTGTAGGCCGCCGAATTGCGCTAGCGACCCCGCGTATTCACATGCCGGGTGAAAATGGCTACCACCACAACATCCTACGCCTGAAGCCGGATGCTGTGTTGGTACGCAATCCAGGGGCACTGTATTTCTACTTGCGACACCGGTTGGAGAACCCGGACGCACATCACCCGCAATTGATTGGTGACTTCTCGCTGAATATAGCCAATCATAAAGCGGCTGATCTGTTCCTGGATTCCGGCTGCGACTTGGTTACGCCTTCGTACGATCTGAACATTCAGCAAATGGTCGATATGCTCAGACGTACGCGTACCGATAAGCTGGAGATTGTGATCCAGCAGCATATGCCAATGTTCCATACTGAACATTGCGTATACTGTACCTTTATGAGTGAAGGCACCGACTACACTAACTGTGGACGTCCGTGTGAGGACCATCGCGCATCCCTGCGTGATCGAATTGGTATGTCTCATCCGGTCCGTGTGGACGAAGGCTGCCGCAACACGGTATACAACGCGATTGAGCAATCCGGCGCGGAATACCTGTCCAATTTCCTGGAGCTAGGCGTGTCCCGTTACCGCGTGGAATTTTTGGAGGAGACACCGGAGCAAGTGCATGAGGTTATTGATCTCTATAACCGTGCCCTGCGCGGAGAAATCAGCGGAACACAAGTATGGAAGACGCTTAAAGCAACGAATCAGTTGGGTGTTACACGTGGGCAGCTGGTGAAGTAAAAGGATGCTATAGGTTATCACAGTTATTTATTTTGATATTTGAACGTAGTAAAAGAAAAAATAGGGTATGTGCGTTGAGAGCACATACCCTGTTTTTATTAATAAGTTCATTTGAACTACTGTGAATCTCGTATCGTTATACTTTCTGAACTTTCGTTTTTTTCGAAAAAACAATGAACTTTTGTCCGATATAATTAATTAAAGTATAAAAGATATTCCCGATTAGGATGGACAGGTTGCCTAAAATAGCATTGTTTTTAATACTCAGACTTGAGATCAGGAAGTGGCTGATTAAATAGCTGAGACAATACGATAATAAATAGCATATCAATATGATAAAGACAAACTTCCAAATGGTCTGTCCATGGCTTGCATTGTTTTTGAAAGTAAATCTTTTGTTTAAGAAATAGCTTACAGTGGCACCTACAGAATTACCAATGAAGGTCGATATCCAGTAGTTAGTCCCTAAAGTATTAAAGAGCAGGAACATGACGGACATGCCGCATATTGTATTTAGGACACCTACGACAAGAAAACGGAAAAAGCTATTCTGAAATAAAGTCAAATTAGTCACCTGTTCGCATCTGTTTATTGGACAGCCACAGCTTCCCTTTCACTATTTTTCACTTTTTTTGTGTTTTCAGTATCTAGGGTGCTTTGGGAATCTAATAGGGTCTCAATAATATATTTGGGTCTTTGTTTTACCTCTTTATATATTTTACCGATATATTCGCCAATGAGCCCCAGTGCTACAAGTTGCAGACCACCTATAAACCAGATGGACAACATTAAAGAAGACCAGCCCCAGACAGTGGTTCCAAGGAGCTTACTAATAATGGTATACACAGCTATTAATAAGCTTATGCCAAACATTGCAAAACCTACAGCTGAGATAAGCCGGATTGGGGTTATACTAAATGAAGTGATTCCATCGAAAGCAAAAGCGAGCATTTTCTTTAAAGGATATTTGGATTCTCCTGCAAAGCGTTCATGTCGATCGTAATAAACTTCAGTAGACTTATAACCTATTAACGGAACTAGACCACGTAAAAAAAGATTGACCTCTTTAAAGTTGCTTAATTCCTGAAGAACTCTTTTGCTCATTAAACGGTAATCCGCATGATTGTATACAATATTGACTCCCATCTTACTCATAACACGATAAAAACCTTGGGCTGTTGAACGCTTGAAGAATGTGTCGGTGGTTCTACTTTTTCGAACCCCATATACGATGTCATAACCTTCTTTGAATTTTATTATAAATTCTCGGATGGCATTGAGATCATCCTGCAGGTCAGCGTCAACGGATATCACACAATCAGATGTCTCTTTAGCTTCCATTAACCCAGATAATAGGGCGTTTTGATGGCCGGCATTTTTCGCCAATTTGAGACCACTGACAAAAGGATTTTTTAGATTATATGATGCTATGATGTCCCATGTTTTATCACGGCTACCATCATCAACAAACAACATTTTACTATGTTTAGAAATGAGCTGACTCTCTGCCAACTCCTCAAGAATGACCGTAAGTCTGCTTATAGTTTCAGGCAGTACTTCTTCTTCGTTATAACAGGGAATAACTAACGTTAAAACAGGGTTACTGATTATTGAATCCAAAGAACTCTCTCCTCAAATTTTGGCATATCTGGTACTCAAATTTCTATCTTTTTTAGTTTATAATATGGTTTACTTAAAGTATATAACATTGCAATGACTAAGTGCTATAATAAACTATTAGCAATTTACAAACGTTACTCGAATTATTGAATAATTTAGTAAGTTTTGTTGAAAAGGAGTTTAACCTATGAAAATCCGTAAAGCGATTATTCCTGCTGCGGGATTAGGAACCCGGTTCCTTCCTGCTACAAAAGCGATGCCTAAAGAGATGCTTCCCATTGTAGACAAACCAACAATTCAATATATTATTGAAGAAGCTGTTGCATCTGGTATTGAGGATATCATTATCGTTACTGGTAAAGGCAAAAGGGCGATTGAGGATCATTTTGACTACTCTTTTGAGCTGGAGCATAATTTGACTGCGAAGGAAAAATGGAACCTGCTAAATGAAGTGCGTAAACCATCGGAAATGGCAGATATCCACTATATTCGTCAAAAGGAACCTAAAGGGTTGGGACATGCGATTTGGTGTGCACGTAAGTTTATCGGTGACGAACCTTTTGCCGTCCTTTTAGGGGATGACATCGTTGAGTCTGAGAATCCATGCCTCAAACAGATGATTGACGTGTTCGATGAGTATCAGCGTTCTGTTGTAGGTGTAAAACAAGTGGATTGGAACGAGGTACATCGTTACGGCATAGTTGAAGGTCATGCACTGACTTCCAAAATCTCTGAGGCGGAACGATTGGTAGAAAAGCCAAAGAAGGAAGAAGCAACCTCCAACTTGGCGATTATGGGACGTTATATCTTGACGCCTGATATTTTTGATATCCTGGGTCAGCAATCTGCGGGAGTAGGCGGGGAGATTCAATTGACGGACGCATTGTCCAAGCTGGGAGAAAAGAGTCCGATCCTGGCTTACGAGTTTGACGGGAATCGCCATGATGTTGGCGAGAAATTGGGATTCATTGAAACTACTATTCATTATGCTCTGCAGCATAACGAAATCAAGGATGAAGTACTGGCTTATATGAGACAGGTTATTGAAAAGATTGATCAACAAAAATAGACATCTCACCCAACCTCACTTTATTAAAATAAGAAAGAGACTACCGGATGATATAACATCATCTGATAGTCTCTTTTTTTCTACTATTTCTCCGATTTTAACTGAGCAATTTGCTCTTTTTCCGTCGGATCAGCTTTTATTAGCTTATCGTACAATGCTTTGTCATCCTGCCCCTGTTGCTGCAGAGCGACAATATAATAGCGAGCAACCTCACGATTTGTAGCGTCGCTCAGGTCGTCTTTCAAGCCGTTTTTGAGGATGCTTGCAGCCTCAGCAGGCTTACCTAACATGAACTCAATTTTTCCAGTACTGAGCGCAATACCTGGAGTTACTTCAAAAGTACGTGTCAACTCAATTTCAGGTGGAACCGTCTTAATATGAGCTACCCCATCCAGAACCTTCTGATAAGCAGCGAGACCTGCTTGGAAATATTTCTGTTCCTTGGCTGTGTCCTTCTGCTGATGTGCCTTATTACCAATAGTGTAAGCTTGGGTAATCAACATATTGTACCAGTCATTGTCCCAGACAAAGTTGGAAATGTTATTTTCCAAAATACTGAAGGCTTGCTCATGTTCACCTTTTGCTTTTAAAAGGTTAACTTTGGAGTTATACATGATTTTATTATACGGTTCTGCCTTCAGGCCCGTATTAAGTACCTCTATTGCAGCGTTATAAAATTCCTCTTTTTTCGTTTGATCATACACATTCTTGTACAGTGCAGCCAATCTTATAACCGAATCTGGGTGCGTAGGACGAAGTTCAAGATCCTTATTAATGGCACTTTGGATTTCCTCAAAAGATGAGCTGACCGCCATGATCTGTTTGGCAGATGTGGCAGCATTGGCCGATTGCACGAAGCGGAGACCTGCAAAAAGCACCACAATGCTTAGAATGCCGATGACTGCACTATACATGATTCGGAATCCGGAAGCACTCATGGACAGGCGTTTAAGCGGCTTGCTGTCCATAGCAGCGGCCATACCACCGAGACTCACAAATACCAGTATGCCCATGAACACGTAACTCAGATTAAAGTCTAGCAAGCTATGAAGTAAGATTGAGAGTGCCAAAATGAGATACAGGAAGTGAGAATCTCGTTCTTCATCATCTTGTCTCATATAGCTACGGATATATTTATAGAAAATATATAAGATAAATGACATGAAAATTACGAAGCCGAGAATGCCAACTTCAACTAGATACTGCATGAAGAAATTATGGGCCTGACGGCTTGTGTAAGGATAATCTTGGTATTTCTCGTATAAAGTAGCCCAACCGCCGCCGCCGGTGCCAATAACAGGATGATCTTTAATCAATTTGGCAGCATCCTGATAGAACACAAGTCGTTCCAGTACACTATGCTGCCGGAAATTGATATTTTCAAACCGGACCTGGACGTTTTCTGGTAGTACGCTACGCAGGCCAGTTCCAATAAACAGAAAAGCCATCAAGCCAATCACCACAACAGATCCGACAGGTAGCCACAGGTTGGATAACTTGCGGGAGGCCCATCCTTTGAGGGCATTTTCCAACTTCGGTGCCAGATAACGTTCAACAAGCCACAGTACGACAGCTACAGCCAGGGAGACCCCAATAAGTAACCCCCAAGCCTTCGCAGCCTCTCCGCCGTTGTAGGTCTTGTTGAGTTGTAAACCCATATTTGTAATTGGCGCCAAGATAGATATTGACGCTACACCAGCAATGGCACAATGCAAAATCCATATAATCTGACGTGCTGGTTTAAAGAAGAGCAAGAGCAGTACGAAAACGACTGGTAACATAACCAGACCGCCCCGTGACAAGGTCAGGAATAACGAGACCAGAATAGGTACCAACATGAAGCCGTGAATAGCCTTGCCATACCATAGTTTTGATTTCATCAGACAGAAAACGGCAGCGAATAGGAAAGCCATTAGAAAGGCCGCATATGTATTCGCATATTGAAACACTGATGTCAGCCGGAGACCATTTGTATCTGTCATAACTGCATTGGTATAACGATATTGATACACATATTGGGTAAACCAGCCTACCATCTTGCCGGCAAGTACCCACTGTCCAAACCAGTTAATAAAGCCAAAGCCTACAATGACATAAGCAACAGTCATAATCAGGTTGTGAATAATCTTATTGCCTAAGCGATCTTGTAGTAGATAGATTGAGATGATAAACAGAGCGGCATATATGCACTGTACCACCACCATATTCATGGCCAGGTAATGTGAAGCTGCTGAAGTCAGTGAAAGCACATAAGAAAGGGGAAGCAGCAGTACTAATACAGCCAGCCAATCCCTTTGCTCTTCCAGCTTGAATTTCTTATAATAAGATACGATTGCCAGGATCAACAGAATCGAGGCGATGATAACAGCCCAATAGAGAGGCTTTTCAAAATCGAGCATCTGCCCATTAAAAAGTGCAGCCTGGAAGGGAGCCCAAGCTAAAAACAGAATCATGCCAACAATTAACACCCAAAACATAGCCGGCCTTTTATCGTCACGGGTCGACGTTTTGGCCTGTTTCCCGTATACTGGATTCGACAAGGTTTACAATCTCCTTTTCTTGTAGATACGTCAACATTTTAGCATATCGTAGCTGTTAGAGCCATATCGCAAGAATAACACTGTCAAATTTTTACATTATTGTATTGTAAGAGACTTACCAAACCATGTTTAAGGTCGTGACACACTCGTATGAATTTAACTCAAAACTTTTCGAAGAATTTAAAGTTACTCTGGGAATTGTCTAAAAAAGATATTAAATCTAGATACCTTGGTTCATTTATGGGGGTACTCTGGGCTTTTATACATCCTATGGTATCTATACTTGTTTATTGGGTCGTATTTCAGGTTGGTTTTAAAAATGTACCTATTGGAGATACTCCCTTTATACTTTGGTTATTAACAGGAATGGTGCCTTGGTTATTCTTTTCTGAAAGCTTAGCAACTGCAACCAATAGTATTATAGAAAACAATTATTTGGTAAAGAAGATTGTTTTCCGAGTTGGTTTGCTACCGATGGTGAAAATTTTGTCTGCTCTTTTTGTACATGTATTTTTTATCATTGTTCTTTTCATTATGTTTAAAATATACAATGTTGAATTTACGATTTATAACATTCAAATCCTTTATTATTTATTAGCCACGATTTTTCTTTCCTTGTCCATTTCTTACATAACAGCGACATTAGTTGTTTTTGTAAAGGATGTTGGTCAAGTTGTTGCGGTATTTATTCAGCTATTCTTTTGGCTTACGCCGATCTTTTGGAATTTAAATATTGTTGAGGATAAGTATCAATTTTTCTTTAAACTAAATCCTGTTTTTTATATTGTCGAGGGATATCGGGATACTTTTATTGATCACAAATGGTTCTGGGAGCACCCATCAATGACGATCTACTTTTGGGCTATTGTGATTATCGCAGGTACTATAGGAATCAAAATTTTCAAGAAAATGAAATCTCATTTTGCAGATGTATTGTGAGGAGAAAATGATGAATCAAACAGAAACAGTTGCTGTGGAAGTTAATAACGTCACTAAAATATATAAAATATATGATAATCCCAATGAGCGATTAAAAGAGGCTGTTCACCCCTTTAAAAAAAAGTATCATTCTGAATTTAAGGCCATCAGTGACCTGTCCTTTTCCATAAATAAAGGACAAGCGATTGGTATTATTGGTAAAAATGGTTCTGGAAAATCGACTCTTTTAAAGATGATCACAGGCGTGATTACTCCCACCAACGGAAGCATTAAAGTGAATGGGAAAGTTGCTGCTCTTTTGGAATTGGGCGCGGGTTTTAATCCGGATTTAACAGGAATGGAAAACATATATTTGAACGGAACCCTTATGGGGTATAGCAAAATAGAAATGGATGGTAAACTTGAATCTATTGTATCCTTTGCGGATATCGGGGACTTCATTAATCAACCAGTCAAAATGTACTCCAGTGGTATGTTTGCCCGTTTAGCCTTTGCAGTAGCTATCAATGTTGATCCAGATATTTTGATTGTGGATGAGGCCTTGTCTGTTGGAGATATTTATTTTCAGGCAAAATGTATTACCAAAATGAAAGAGCTCTCCAAAAAAAGTACGGTTTTATTTGTCTCACATTCCATGGATACCATTAAAAGTTTTTGTGATACAGCGCTGCTGATTGATAAAGGACACATGGTCGAAATTGGTCCAGTGAAACGTGTAGCACAAATTTATGAAAACATTGTTAACCAGGAAATTGCAGATATGAAACGTGTTCAATCTTTGGATGTATTTGTTAATTCTGAAACAGATAAGAAGAGCTCGCTGTTGCTATTAGAAGAGGACCCTGCTTTTGCAAAACGTGCCAATGAGTTTCGTTCTGGAACGGGAGATGCGCGCTTTATAAGAGCGGACTTGTTAGTCAATGGAGAAGTTGTTAACCAGGTCCCTTTTGGCGAAATGGTTACTTTGCGTTTATTGGCACAATATTATAAAGATATAGATTCTGAGGGAACCATTGGCTACATGGTTAGAAACCATACTGGTGTCGATGTGTTTGGCATGAATATCTATAATAAAGCAAAATTAGTTCCGAAAATGCAAGCGGGGGGCATTCTAGAGGTTAACTTTAATTTCCGTAATCTATTATCTGAAAGTGGTAAATACACCATTTCTATTGGTTTGAAGCCTAAGCCTTTTGAGCCTCTTTATCTGGATAGCGTAAGTATAGCAGCTGTTTTTGAGGTTCCTAAGCCAGAGAATAATTACGTACCAGGATTAATATTTGTAGATAACACAATAGATTTGCAAGTCATTAATTAAGGCTGGTGATAAAATGTGTGGGATTTTGTTTTCTAATGTAGCCATAAATAAAGAAGTATTTCTTAATTCTTTAAATATAATGAAACACCGGGGGCCTACGGCCCCACTTTGTGTATATCAGAGTGAAAACTTTATGCTGGGGCATAACAGATTGAGTATCTTAGATTTGGATCGGAGAAGTGATCAGCCTTTTTTCTCTGATGACGGAAGATATGTGATTATATTTAACGGAGAGATTTATAATTATAAAGAATTAGCCTCCAATTATTCAATTCAAATGAGAACAAACTCAGATACTGAACTTTTATTGAAGCTTTATATTCAATATGGTCCCCAAATGTTGAATTGGCTTAATGGAATGTTCAGTTTTATTGTTTTAGACGTCCAGCAGAAATCATTTTTTGTAGCACGAGATCGTATGGGAGTAAAACCGCTTTATTACAGCAGATATGGGGAAGAGTTCATTTTCAGTTCTGAAATTGCTCCATTGCTCCCATTAGTCCACAACATTTCTATTGATCAAGAAGCCGTAAGACAATATAAAAAGATGAGATGCTTTTTTAATGATCGTACTATCTATAATGAAATAAAAGAGTTTCCACCAGGATATTATTACGAGAATGGCGAATTTATTAAATATTGGGAAATTGATTACTCTGAAAATGAACCTCCTTCCGATGAGGAACTTGAGTTTCTAATTCGCTCTGCAGTAGAGTACCGTAAGATCGCAGATGTTGAAATTGGAAGTTACCTAAGCGGGGGATTGGACAGTACGATTATTACTGCACTTGCCAGAGTAGAGCATACTTGGACTGTTGGTTTTGAAGATTATAATGAGTTTCAGTGGTCTGAAATCGCAGCAACAAGATACAATACCATTCATCATCCGATATTGTTTGAACCTGATTACTTTTTATCATTAGCTCGAGAGCTTATAACTGTAAAAAAAGAGCCTCTGTCTGTGCCCAACGAAGTGTTACTGTATCATATGACTCAGCAAGCATCTGCCAAAAATACAGTCATATTAAGCGGAGAAGGCGCTGATGAGCTTTTCTTTGGGTATGACCGTATTTTCAGATGGGCTAGTAGCGCTACAGACTTTGATATCCGAGCCTTTAGTGAACTCTACACCTACGGATCTGAAGATGATATAGAGATTGTAGAAGACGCTTTGGCACCTTTCATGAAGTTAAAGTCACCTCAAAAAATCGTAGCTGCATTCTTCCAGCAAGCCCATTTGAGAGGGTTACTTAAAAGGCTGGATAGTGCCTCAATGTTAAATTCCGTAGAAGCAAGATCCCCTTTCTTGGATTATAGATTAATTGAAAGGCTTGCAGGTGTAAACTCTCTGTACAAAATGAAGGATGGGGTTGTTAAGGCTCCTCTCAAGAGAATTTTTAAAGATATTGTCCCTGCAGAGATTGTAAACAGAAAAAAGGTGGGTTTTCCTGTTCAACTTGAAAAAGTCCTATCTTCTGAGAAAATTGAAGGGAAGACGACATTCGACAAATGGTTTAACTTCAATTTAACTACGTTAGGAGAAATCTTATGATTATCGGCTATACTTCCGGGGTCTTCGATTTATTTCATATTGGGCATTTGAATTTGTTGAGAAATGCTAAATCACTCTGTGATAAACTCATTGTTGGTGTGACAACAGATGAGTTAGTTTCATATAAGTACAAAAAAGCAGTAATTCCTTTTGAGGAAAGAATTGAGATTGTCAGGAACATCAGCTTTGTTGATACTGTAATTCCTCAGGACTCCATGGATAAATTTGAGGTTTGGCAAAAATTAAAATATGACGTAATGTTCGTTGGTGATGATTGGTTTCAAAATGAACGTTGGGACCAGTATGAGTTGCAATTTAAGGAAGTTGGAGTGAAAATTATATATTTTCCCTATACGAAGAGTACATCATCGACTTTACTGAATGAGACATTACTGAAATTAAGAAAATAAGTATAAGATTTTTGCCTGAAAGGAAGAGGTTTTGCAGTGAATATGAACAGATCTATAGCTTTTGTCATTCACAATCTAGTTTTATATGAAACGATAAAGCCTTTAATTGAGGAGTGTGAAAGAAAGCAGATCGTTTGTGATATTTATGTCCCTCACATTGAAGAAGAAGATTGGGGCAACATGTCCTTAGATACCTATCATTATTTGAAGAACAATGGTATAAAAGTGACTCTAACAAGCTCTGTACCTGACAAGACATATAAAATAGCCTTCTATCCTTATCTCCCTTATTATTTAGAAGTTAAGTCCGATTATAAGTTTAGATATCAGTATGGAATGGCTAAACCAAACTGGAATTTAGATACATGGAGTCGGAATTTCGATTTTATCTTTTGTAATGGGCTGTATGATTCCTCGGTTCTGGCAGCGTACACTCAGACTGAAATCGTTGGAATGATTAAATACGCTAAATTTCAAAGGAAGAAGCGCGAAACGGATAAATATAATTTGCTTTATTTGCCTACGTATGGGAATGAGTCGTCTATTGAGCTTGTTATGAACCATATTGAAGAAATGTCAGATACCTTTAATATGAAGGTGAAATTGCATCATGGCACTTCTTTTTTGGAGCATGATCGGGTTAGTCTAGTTAAGTCTCATATTCCTGATGTGCTTGATCACAAGGCTTCTCTTGTTCATTTAATAGAGGAAGCTGATGTGATATTGTCTGACGGCTCTGGGGCTATATTTGATGCGCTGTTTACGGACACTCCAATTGTAATATTCCAACATCCCCAAACAGAATCTTTCGAGGGGATTTTACCTTTGGAAGAGCAAATAGTTCAGCAAAACATTGTTCCTTTTGTGAGCGATAACGGCAATATTAAACAAACTTTACTTAATGCAATCTTAGATGAACAACTAATACAACAAAGAAGGAAATTTACTTTAGAGATGTTTCCGGTTAAAGGAAGAGAGACGATAGATAAGTGTATGGATGTAATTAACAGATTTCTAAAAGATGACGTGGACCATGCTTATAGAGCAGGGCATACACGCCTGAAAAATGAATTTAATGAATTACAAACTCATAATCAAACTCAAAGCCAAGAAATAGAGCAGCAAAAACAACACATTGTTGAGCATATGGATCAGATTAACACATTGATTCAAACGCGAGATCATCAGGGAAATGTAATAAGCAGCATGTCAGCAGATTTTAAATCTCTGTCTGAAAAGAAAGATGAATTAGAACAGAAATATGTTCAACTTACACAGGACTATAATAATGAAAAAAACAACTTGGATATATTAAATCATCAATATAGGCAACTATTTGGTCAATATAATGAACTGAACACCCAGTTCAGTGAGTTGGAAGAATATAATGGAAGACTGTCTACAGAGATTCATAATATTTATAACTCTAAAAGGTGGAAAATGGCGAATAAACTGAAACATATCTTACACAAGTCCAAAATGATATATGTTCTTAAGGGATATAGAGTATGGAAAAGTTATGGCACCACTATCTTACTGAAAAAGATAAAATCTAAAGTGTCGCATAAGCTTAAAAGAACTAACGCAGGGGATCAGCCGATTGATCTACGCAAAGATGTAGGGAATTACAATCAGTTATTAACCTGGTATGAGTATAAATTTTACAATTATAAAGTATCTAAAGACAACTCATTTTCTCTGGCGCTTGATAAGTTCGAGATTGAATTTGAGAAGGATCTTATATCGGTTGTCCTTCCTGTATATAACGGTGAGGATTATGTTTCAAAAGCTATTGATAGTATTCTGCAGCAATCTTACAAGTATTTTGAACTCATTATTATTAATGATGGTTCAAAAGACTCAACGGCAGAAATTATTGATGAGTATGCTAAAGCAGATCATCGTATCAGAGTAGTTCATCAGGAAAATCGTAAAATACCAAGAACATTATCCAGGGGTTTTAAGCTAGCCAAGGGTGAATATCATACGTGGACAAGTGCAGATAATATCCTCCCTGGAAATTTCCTGGAGAAGATGGTTGCTGATCTTAAAAGTGATGAAAATATTGGTATGGTATATGCAAACATGAGGTTAATCGACTCTGCCGGTCAAGTGATTTCCAACCATGGCTGGTATGAAGAACCACAGTTTAGTGGCAATGTTATGCTGCCTAAGTCTGCATTGGAGTTAAACGTATATCCTAACAATACGATTGGTGCAGCTTTTATGTATAGGGCCAAGGTAACCCAGTTATTGGGTGACTATTCTAGTTATAAGCATACCCTTGAAGATTACGATTACTGGATGAGAGTGAACTCTCTATTTGAGCTCAAACATGTGACATTTGATGAGCCTATATATGATTATCGCTGGCACGATAAGTCACTGACCGCTTTAGATCAAGAACTGGGCATCACCTCTAACAGATATAAACTCATGGTACTTGATGATTTTAGAAGAGATTTTTATCTGACCCCATTAGTATGGATCATTGAGGGAGATGCTACTGAAGCTGGTGAGTTTAAGAAATATGTTCTGACTAAAGGACATACTGTGGTTGGAAGAGATGAAGTCAATACGATTATTGGTCTTAATTTGGTAACGCCTATTTGCTATTTATATATAAAAACAGGCGAAGTCCATGATTTTGAGTTTATTGATTCTAGTGCTTTATCGTCTATGTATGCACTGCTTATAGATAAATCAGAGCAGTCAACAGATACATTTGTAGCTGACTATCCTTGGAATCTGAAAATAAAGGATAAAATGAATGGTGAAACGGATAGCAACTATGACTTTTTTGCGCAGGATACGGAAGTTCTGTTCTCTCTTATAAATACGAAGGTTAAGAACGATCACTTGTACCGTATTGAGGCGGTAATTGAAAGTGAACCTGTTTATAACAAGGGATTATCAGTTATTATTTGCACGTACCAGCGGAGCGAGAAACTTTCTAATGCAATTAAATCTGTCATAGAACAGTCGTTGGATAAAGCGGACTATGAAATTATTGTTGTAAATAATGATTATCTGAATGATGAGATTCATCATTTGGTTCGTGAGTTCAGAGCAACCTATAATATTGACGAATCCTTCCTACGATATATGGAGGCTCCATTAAAAGGTCTTTCCTTTGCACGTAATGTTGGTTTATTTGGGGCAGAGGGGGAGGTCATACTCTATATTGATGATGACGCTATCGCTAACTCCAACTTGCTTGAGGAAACCATCAGAGGATTCTCAGATCGTCCCGATATCGGGGTCATGGGTGGGAATATCATACTCAATTTACACGAGGAACGGCCTGAAGTGGTTAAACCAGGTACTGAAGCATACTGGAGTCAGCTTATTGTGGAAGGCGACGAAATTATCGATTCTAATTTTCAGTGGGAGTTCCCTTATGGAGCCAACTTTGCGGTTAGACATGCTGCGCTAATGCGAATTGGGGGCTTTAGAAGCGCCTATGGGCGTAAAGGAAACAATTACGCTGGAGGAGAAGAAATTGTTGTATCTTTTGCTATGAGAGAAATCGGCTATAAGGTTGGTCTTAATCCTAAGATGAAGGTCATTCATGATGTGGACACCTCCCGATATACTGTTGAGCATGTTAGAAAGACAATGCGAAACAGTATTTTAACCAATTACCAATTGCAAAAGGATCTGTATGCGCCGATGGAATCGGATATTGAGGCAGATAAGAATCACCTCGAAATTGTTAAAGCTGAATTAGATCATTTGCAGAAGATTCCGACTAAAAATCGAGACGTTGAAATTGATATTTTGTATAAGCAATACACAGTTGAAGCGTATGAAGAGTTAATACAAATGAAGGAAAACGATATGAATTCGCGAAAACAGTTGGCAGGATCGTATAGATAATTAATAAAACTTTAAAGGCGCCTCTTTTATAAAAATAAGGGGCGCCTTTATTAGTATGGAGCGGTTAAATTGAAAATTTTATATTTTTCTCCGATCTATTGGAATGATTTAAAACAACGTCCGCAACATTTGGCCGAAGAGTTTGCTAAAATGCCGGGGGTTCACATCACCTTTGTAGAACCATCCATTAGTATACTTAATAGTATTGTAAGGCAGAACTCAGATTATAAAAAAAGAAATCAAACCATAAATGATAGTCTTCAAATATTCAGGCCTTCGGGCAGTCTGAGATTACCCCGAAGCTTTGAAAGCTTAGACGTATTTCATATGAATCAATGGTTTGAAAAGAGACAGTTGGAAGATTTAGTTTCCAGTGCAGATATCATTTGGTTGGGAAGTCCAGTCTTTTATCCTCTTATAAAATCAAATAATAATAAGAAAATTGTGTTTGATCGAATGGACGACTATGTATTTCTAACTAACAATGCATTGATGAAGAAATTGCTCGGAAAGTGGGAACTTGAATTACTTGCCAAGGCGGATCTTGTTATTTCTACAAGTAACCATTTGCATAAGCATTCTCAAACATTGTGTAGACAATCTTATTTGGTGAAAAATGCTGTTGATAAAGCTATACTAAATATAAATGTAGCTAGCTTGGTTGTTAGCGAGTTAGAATGGTTAAAGCACGAGGGCTACTACATTTTTGGATATGTAGGGGCGATTGACCACTGGTTTGATGTGGAAGCGGTTAAGGCTATTACTGAATTTGATGAGAAATTTGTTGTATGTTTGGTTGGGAGAAATAACCTGAATTATAATTTTGAACAGCATAATAGGATTAAATATTATGAGACTGTCCCTAAATCAGAAATTGGTGCGATTATTGATGCTTTTGATGTTTGTTTATACCCCTTTTTGAGGAATTCGGATAGAATTGATACGATCAATCCAGTAAAAGTTTATGAGTATTTGAGTTTTAATAAAGTGATATTAGCGGTGGATAGCGAAGAAACAAGGTTTTTAAATCAGGAAGGGATTTATCTATATAATAGTTTAGAGGAAATAAGAAAGTATCTAAAGGATATAGATACCCTGCAATGCCCTTTTTATGATCAAGAGCAGCTGGAGGACTTCGTAGTCCATAACAATTGGGAAGCTCGTGCAAAAACCATTATGGAGCTGCTTATAAAAGAGCTTCAATAGGAGGGACTTAGACATGAAAGGGATTATATTAGCTGGAGGGACTGGATCTAGATTATACCCCCTTACTAAAGTTACAAACAAACATTTATTGCCAATTGGTAAATATCCGATGATATATTACTCTATTGATAAGCTCAAAAAGGCGAATATAAATGATATTTTAATCGTTACCGGAAAAGAACATATGGGAGATGTAGTTAATCTCTTAGGAAGTGGTGTCGACCTTGGAGTTACTCTGACTTACAAAGTGCAAGATGAAGCCGGGGGGATTGCACAGGCTTTGCTTTTAGCTGAGCACTTTGTTGGCAATGACAAGATGGTTGTTATTTTGGGGGACAATGTTTTTAAAGATGATATATCATCGTTTGTTGAAAAATTCAAACTTCAAGAATCAGGAGCGAAATTACTACTTCATAAAGTGCCCGATGCTAACCGCTATGGGGTACCAGAATTACAAGGCGATAACATTGTAAATATTGAAGAAAAGCCGGAGATTCCTAAGAGTGATTATGCAGTTACGGGCATTTATATGTTCAACCACTCGGTATTCAATATCATCAAGACCTTGACTCCTTCAGCAAGAGGAGAATATGAAATAACAGATGTTAATAACGCTTATATTCAACGAAACCAACTTACATTTGATATTTTAGAGAATTGGTGGACTGATGCAGGAACACATAGTTCATTGATGCTTGCTAACAAATTAGTAAGTGAAATGAATTATGAGCTTTTTTCTTAGTATTATCATAGAACTACACATCTTATGGTGATACTAAATAATTAAGAAAGCGAGACTGTTTAAATGCAAATTGTGAATGCTCTTCCAACTAGAATAAAGTGGGTGGATGTACTAAAGGGATTGGCAATTATTTTCTTAGTTTTCTCACATTTGGTGCCTCATGGTTTTAAAGAGAATGAGATGATGGATAAGAGCTTTATTATAGGCTATTTTTATTCCTTCCATATGCCTCTTTTCTTTTTTGCTTCTGGGTTTACTTCTAATTTTCAGAAGTATAAGTTTAGTAGTTTTTTGTGGTCTAAAATCAAAACAATTCTTTTACCATATACGACTCTTTATATATGCTCATTATTGTATTTTGGTTGGATGCATTGGATGGGGATTGTCGGAACGCTTGATCCAATGGTTGTTATTGAAACTTTTTTATATGCAGATGGAAATCACTTGAGTATTCTAAATATGTCACTTTGGTTCCTACCTTGTCTCTTCTTAGCCCAGATCATTTCGTACTTAGTCTTGAAAATTTCGTCTAAAAGAAGTTATATGTATGTATTTTGGATATTGCTAACCATACTTGGTGCATTCTTAAGTAAGCTTGACACACATGCACTTCCTTGGTCATTTGGCACGTCAATTAATGCAGCGTCTTTAATTATTTGTGGTTATATATTCAAGTTGAATGAACAATATTTTATTGAAAAAATCAGAATTAACAAACCATATTTTGCTTACGTGGCAGGTTTCCTGGGTCTTTTATTATTTTTAATAAATGATAAACCAGGCATGTCAGGGAATTACTATGGACATAATTATGTATTATTTTATCTGTCAGTGTTGGCTAGTTTAATATTTTATATATACGTATCCAAAAAAATAGAGTCATCTAGCTTGCTGTCTTATTTTGGTAAAAATTCTTTAATTATATTTGGTCTGCATGGTTTAATACTTAGCTTCTGGGAGAATGTGAATTTTTACGAGAAGTTTTCTGTTAAAACAAATATGTATTTAGACGGTATTTCATTTGTTGTTATTTCCACCTTACTTGTCTTCTTAAGTTGTATTCTTTTTATTGAACTATTTAATAGATTCTTACCTTTCCTGATTGGCAAAAAATTTAGTTTTGGCAGTTCTAAAACAACGACTATTCCTTATAAGAATGCTTGATAATTAACTTACAAAAAAGCCCCCGATTTTTTTTGAGGGCTTTTTTGTATGCATCGACATCTGTATTGAATTAGAAAAGATCTGGATTATCAGGGTATACTTTTTTAAATTGTGAACGTATAAGTTCAATTTTTTCTTTCGTGATGGATGATGTCTTTTTCAAGACTATGGCTTTTACGCTATTATCAAGAGTATAGCTCTTTAAAGGTATATAATTATTTTTAAGAGATCCGTTCATCACCTCTTCTGCGAGTATACCTACAACTTTTTGACCACTTTCACCTAAATGGTATTGTGTAGGTGATGCGATCACGACATAATCGGACTCAAAAAACGACACTGGAAAGCCATCTCTTAAATCAACGTGATGGGTCAGATTCATAAACGGAAGAGCGTTGCTATTGTCAGGCATTTCAATCTGTCTAAGTATGTCATCATTAAGAATTCCAGAGCTGGACAGAACATATACTTTATGCTGCTCTGATGAGATCTCCTTAAGATAAGCCGTTAATTGTTTTAAAACAGGTATATCCGTTCTTACTCTAGGTGTTTGTTTAAAGTCACTGAATAAAGAAGAAAAATAGGTAACAGGCCGTGCATTTACATTAGTGAATGTTACCAAGAAATTACAAGCGACTAAATAAACTAGAATAACTAAGAAAACATTTTTTGCATACTTTATCTTGGACAAATAGTTTAGAATAAGAATAACGCCACAAATAAATAGAATTAATACGTTCACTGTAAGAAGATAATAATGCTGAGAAGCTAAGCTTTGAATTCTTGTAAAAAGAAAGTACGTAATAAATAAGTTCGTAACTAGAAAGATTGATATATACCTAGTTTTACTCATAAATAACAAGCCTATGCAACCAACAAGAGCTATCAGAAAAATGAAGGCACCATAATGATAAAATAAATTCTGTAAGTTACTTAAGACATCACCAAAATAATAAGCTGAGTAGGCGTTTTTAAAGTTATTGGTTAGGGCTCTTTGAATAAATTCATTGAAGAATATAATAAGAAATAATGTGCTTGAAGATCCTATAATGAAAAAATTTAAAATAACCTGCAAGAGCTGTTTGAAGCGAAACTCTTTTTCTAGGATCCATTTGAACAAAAAAGCGATACTGATCGAGCCAAAAAGAGATACGATCCAGAACCCATACCATCTTCTTGTGAATGTTAGTAATACCAAGCAAGCTGCTAAGAGTAAAACTGCTTTTAAATTTAAGCGTTCAAAATCATTATTAAATAAGATAACAAGGGACAAGCAAATAAAAATAAGTCCTATAGAATCCAGATATCCACCTAACATAGGAGCTATCATAATTGGAAAGGTAAATGTAAGTACAAAGATCATAAAGACGTTCAACTTTGTGTTTAACTGGATTTGATCGGCAATCTTGATACATAATAAGAAAAGTATCAAACAAGAAGGGTACAAGAAGCAGGTATAGATTGCCAAGACATAGCTCATGTAGCTTGTACCTAAGAACTTTAATGGTAAAGAGAGAAAGACTGTTGGGAAAACGGAATAATCGTCTCTTAAAATGCTTGCATAGATTTGTTTAGATGCTGCTATAAAATCTGTACTTAAAAGGTTATTAAATTGTATGGATGTATTCCAATAGGCTGAAAAGTCCCAATAATAAATGAAATGTTCCCTTTGAAGGAAGGAGTAAATGAATATTATCCCAACTAGATAACCGCCAAAAGCTAGGTATTGCACCATTATTTCTTTCTTGGCATATGTTAAGATACCACTAATGTGTAAAATGTATGTAGCACCTATGACAAACGACTGCGCAATATTTAGACCGAATAATATGGAAATATAGTAAGAATCGACTTTAAACAGTATTAGAATCGGGATAAGTAGCCACATCAAAACCAAATAGGACCAAACAAAATTTTTATTAACTCTCGATAAATTCAAAAGCATATTCCCTCCCAATATAGTGTGCTTATTAATTTTATAGTAATCATAAATGAAAGTATATACTCAAGATGTTGGAGGTTTCGTGAATGATAATAAAGGAAGTACTTTCAGGTGCAAAAATCATTGAACCCGTGATTCATGGTGATCACCGTGGTTTCTTTATGGAAAGTTACAATGAACAAATCATGAAAGAAAACGGAATAGACCATGTTTTTATTCAGGATAACCAATCCTTGTCTGCAGAAGCTGGTGTGATTCGGGGCTTGCATTACCAACTTAATCCTAAAGCGCAGACCAAACTCATTCGTGTGCTTTCTGGAGCTATCTACGATGTGATTTTGGATATTCGTAAAAGTTCTCCAACATTCGGTCAATGGGTTGGGGTAATCTTAAGCGAGCATAATAGACGTCAGCTACTGGTGCCTAAGGGGTTTGCTCATGGGTTCTGTACGCTTGTTCCTAATACTCAAGTGCTGTATAAGGTAGACGAGTATTATTCACCTGAAAATGATCGTGGAATTCTGTGGAATGATCCTGCACTAGGGATTGATTGGCCCACTTCTCATGCTATTCTTTCAGAGAAGGATCAGAAGCATCCAGCACTGGGCGATGCAGACATTAATTTTGATTAGACGAATATAAGATTTAGGAGGTCTGTATGAAACTTCTTGTCACCGGCGGTGCCGGATTTATAGGTAGTAACTTTGTATTGTATATGTTAAAACACCATCCAGATTATGAAATTGTAAATATAGATGCTCTCACCTATGCAGGTAATCTGGAAAATTTGAAATCCATTGAAAATAACCCCAAACATAGCTTCATCAAAGTAGATATTACCGACGCACAAGCGATTGACCAGCTGATGCAGCAGGGAATTGATGTGGTGGTTAATTTTGCAGCGGAGTCACATGTGGATCGGAGTATTTTGGAACCGGAAGTGTTTGTGAAAACAAATGTATTGGGTACGCAAGTGCTACTGGACGCAACCAAGAAATATAACGTGGCCAAGTTTGTACAGGTATCAACAGATGAGGTGTACGGTTCTCTGGGAGAAACAGGATTGTTTACGGAGGAAACTCCGTTGCAGCCTAATAGTCCTTATTCTGCATCCAAGGCAGGTGGCGATCTGCTAGTTCGTGCATATCATGAAACCTTCGGTTTACCAGTGAATATCACGCGCTGTTCTAACAACTATGGTCCATACCAGTTTCCTGAAAAATTGATCCCGCTAATGATCTCTCGTGCACTGAGCGATCAACAGCTACCAGTATACGGGGATGGCTTGAACATTCGCGATTGGTTGTATGTAGAGGATCATTGCAGCGCAATTGACCTGGTCATTCATCAGGGTAAACTGGGTGAAGTATACAATATCGGGGGGAATAACGAGCGGACAAATGTGCATATCGTCAAAACGGTATTGGAGGAGCTGGGCAAGCCAGAATCTCTGATTTCGTATGTGCAGGATCGTCCAGGTCATGACCGCCGTTATGGTATTGATCCAACGAAGACGATGAATGAGTTGGGCTGGAAGCCAAAGCACTCTTTTGAAACCGGCATTAAAGAAACGATTCGCTGGTATTTAGACAACGAAGAATGGTGGACTCGCATTCAATCTGGCGAATATCAACAATACTATGCAAAGCAGTATGGTTCCCGCTTGGGGGATGCTTAGAATGAAGGTATTGGTTACTGGAGCATCCGGCCAACTTGGTAAAGACGTAGTAAAGGTTTTTCAGGAGCAAGGACATCATGTCCTTGGTTACGATCGGGAACAATTAGATATCACGGATTTGCAGCAGACCGTGAAGATTGTAGGACAATATCAACCTGACGCCGTAATCCACTGTGCAGCGTATACGGCTGTGGATGCAGCAGAGACTGATATAGACGGGGCTTATCAAGTCAACGCGGCAGGTACACGTAATATGGCACTGGCTACGGAAAAGGTTGGAGCCAAGCTGGTTTATATCAGCACAGATTATGTTTTCGATGGAACGGCAAAAGAGCCATATCATGAGTACGATAATACCAATCCGCAGAGTATCTATGGAAAGTCCAAACGGGCAGGAGAGGTATTGACCCAAACACTTTCCTCCAGGTATTTTATCGTTCGCACATCTTGGGTATATGGATTGTACGGGAACAATTTTGTCAAAACGATGCTGAAGCTTGGTCAGGAGAAGCCGCTCCTGCAGGTGGTGAATGATCAGAAGGGTTCACCTACCTATACAGTGGATTTGGCACGTTTTTTGGCGGAATTGATTCAAACGGAGAAGTATGGCGTATACCATGCATCCAATAGTGGCTCCTGTACCTGGTATGAATTTACGCAAGCTATTTTACAGGATGCGGCGGAAATATTAGATGCCAAGATCACAGCGAAATTGGAGCCGTGCAGCACAGAGCAATTCCCCAGACCGGCAGCGCGGCCACTTAATTCTGTTATGGAGCATATAGCGATCCGAACCAACGGGTTAAATGATTTGCGCGATTGGCGTGAGGGATTGCGTGATTTTTTGCGGGAGTATCTTAGTAAACCCGAGTAAATAAAACCTTATTATAAATATCAACAATCTCCCATCAGTTCATGATTGGGAGATTTTATTATATTAAAGCCTATGTTGATTAAGGTCGCTGAGCATTATAATGTATAAGCAGATGGAACCTAGTGCCCCACTATTACACATTTTAAAGAAGGAGGTCATTACTCTGAACAGACCTAACATACAAATTTTATTGTCTACATATAATGGAGCAGCTTATTTAGATGAGCAAATAGAAAGTCTCATAAATCAAAAAGACGTAGAAGTTCAGATCCTAATTCGTGATGATGGCTCGACAGATGATACGGTTGCCAAGTTGAGAGCGCTGAAGCAACGTTATCCTCAACAGATTATTTTATGCCTCGAGAGCAATGTAGGGGTTATTAGAAGCTTTTTTGATTTGATTCAAAGATCGTCTGAGACATTCGACTATTACGCTTTTTGTGATCAGGATGATGTGTGGATGCCGAACAAACTTGCTCAGGCTGTGGCTCATCTCAGGGATCAGGATGGGAGCCGGCCGCTGATGTACTGTTCTGCTACACAAATGGTCTCTCAAACATTGGAACCACTTAAAGTATGGCCAGCTGGCATCCCCCGACCTGTATCCTTCTATAATGCTCTTATTGAGAATGTGTGTGTAGGTTGTACCATGGTGATCAATACAGAAACCCTCCAGCTCGTGAAAAAGAGAATTCCGACTTCTTTGGATAACATTATTATGCATGACTGGTGGATTTACTTATGCACCTCCTCTTTTGGTAAGGTTGTTTTTGACCCCGAGCCGTCCATTTGGTATCGGCAGCATCAAAACAATGTGCTGGGAGGTTCTACCGATGGCTGGGTTAGCAAGTGGAGGAAAAGACTAAGTAGATTTTTAAAAGGAAAAAATCGCTATATTTTAAGCAAACAAGCCCAGCAATTTATTCAACTTTATGAACAAGACATGTCTCCTCAAATGTATAAAGATATGGATCAATTCCTGGACTGCTACCAAAAGGGCGTAATTTCTCGTATGAAATATATTTGGCAGTCCCCATTTTATAGGCAGTCACGGTTGGACAACTGGATTTATAAGTTGGTTTTCATAATGAGGAAGTTATAGAGGTATGGAAAGAAAAAATATTGAAACTTTTTTCCATATATGAGCGTCAAATAGTCAAAGGTGCAAATGAATACTAGATAAAATACCATCGAATGCGTGTTCCTTTATGGAAAAATATAGTATAATTGAAACGTGCAACCGATAGAGCTGGCAAGGGCGGTCGGCTAACTCTCCCGAGGAGGGGGGTGAAGCCTGTGACAGTGTTTGAGGCGCTCAGTTTAATGCTGACGTTCGGGGCGTTAATCGTCACACTGTTAGAGTTTAACAAACGAAAATAGACCGCCCCCGCAAGGAAGGGTCTATTTTCGGCCTGATTGTTCCAAAACCGTCCGCTCTTGGAGCGTTGGTTGCGCAGGGGCTGGCTGGCACCAGCCCTTTTTCCATGTATATCTTACCACGATGAATTTTAGACCTCAACCGAGGATTTTACAAAAATCTAATAAACGACTTCCAATGAACAATATATAGTTTGAAATGGTTTCGTTTGTCTATATTTGCCCTTTGGAGCGACAGGAATCGAATTTTGTGAAATTCTACTAACTATGTAAGGTTACAAGTTATGTGCTTTTTTGCGCCCCGTGGTCTGTGCGGTATGCTATAATAGGCGATAGTAGAATAGATTACTGAATTTGTCAGGAGCGTTTTAAATATGGATGTAAGCATACTGGTCGTCAACTATAATACGTGTCGATTGACGCTGGATTGTTTGCAGTCGGTGTATGCGTCAAAGTCGCAGTACCGATATGAAGTGATTGTTATTGATAATCACTCCAGTGACGGATCTGTTGAGGCTATTCGTGCTGCATACCCGGAGATTACGTTGATAGCCAACAAGGATAATACAGGTTTTGCCAAGGCAAACAACCAGGGGATGGAAGTAGCTAGCGGGCGTTATGTATTGTTATTGAATTCCGATACGTTGGTGCAACCGGACACGCTGGATACAATGCTTCAGTTTATGGATACGCATCCGGAGATGGGGGCATCGGGCTGCAAGGTCATCTTGCCGGATGGATCATTAGACAAGGCTTGTAAGCGAGGATTTCCAACGCCGTCAGCTTCTTTTTACTACGCTTTCGGCTGGTCGAAGCGTTACCCGGATAACCCGAAGTACAATCAATATCAGCTTGGGCATCTAAGCCCGGACGATGAGTATCCTGTAGATGTACTGGTAGGTGCTTTTATGCTGGTGCGCCGGGAGACGATTGACCAGGTCGGGGGTTTGGACGAAACCTTTTTTATGTATGGTGAGGATATTGACTGGTGTTACCGGATTAAGCAAGCCGGGTGGGGCATTTACTACTATCCGCGCACATATATTATTCATATCAAAGGGGGCAGCGCTCGCCGTCGTCCTTTGAAAATTATTTATGAGTTTCATAGAGCAATGTGGGTATTTCATCGTAAGCATTATAAACAGCAATACAGTTGGATCACCAATATGGCTGTATATGCGGGAATTACCGTGAAATTTGGAATGGCCTTTCTAAAAAATAAGTTGTCCACACCGGTCAAGCCAGACGGCGGGGAACAATCTCGTACTGAGGTGAAAGCATGATACGCAGAAATCAGCGTTTTTTAACCCAATTATATATTGTGGCGGATTTCGCGGTCATTCAGTTGTCCTTTCTGATCGCTTGGTTTTTCAAATTTGAAAGTGAATGGATCACCTATAAAGAACCGCTTCCTATTCAAGTATATGGAGGATGGAGCTTAATCTACGGCCTGATTGCTGTAGTGTTGGGGATGTTATTCTCGCTCTATTCGCCCAAACGCAAAAAACGGTTTGCAGATGACGTATTCCGCGTCACCCAGATTCATATCGTTGGCCTGTTCGTGCTGTTGAGTGTGATGTTCTTCGTGAAGCAAATCGACATTTCGCGTTCTTATCTGGCAATCTATATGCTTGGAAACGTGCTGCTTATTTTGTTTTACCGATTTTTTTTGAAGCAAGTTCTTAAAGCTCTCCGTCAAAAAGGATACAACAAGCAGTTCATGCTTATTCTCGGGGCTGGTACTCTAGGCCAACGATTTTATCATAATCTTGGACAGTATCCTGATTTAGGATATGAAGTAGTAGGATTTCTGGATGATAAGCGGCATTGGAGTGAAGAGGAAGAGGCACATTTCCGCCCGATTCTTGGAGGCTTAGATCAATTGGAGGCTACGCTGTCGCGTCTGATGATTGACGAGGTCATTCTGGCGCTCCCGCTGGATGCTCATGATAAGTACCCCAAGATTATCAACATGTGTGAAAAGGCTGGAGTGCGCACGCTTATAATCCCCGACTTTTTCGATTATTTGCCGGCTCGCCCGTACTTTGATAACTTTGCAGGTATGCCGATGATCAATGTACGGGATATTCCACTGGATGTGGCGGGGAATCGATTGTTTAAGCGTCTGTTCGATATTTTATTCTCTTTATTCGCGATTCTCCTGACCTCTCCGATCATGCTGGCAGTGGCGATTGGTGTGATGATTACATCCAGAGGGCCAATCATTTTTAAGCAGGAGCGGGTAGGCTTGAACCGTCGCACCTTCCGAATGTACAAATTTCGTTCGATGAAGGTGCTGCCCCCTGGAACTGAAGATACGGGCTGGACGACTGCTAATGACCCAAGACGCACACGTTTTGGTACTTTTATTCGTAAAACGAGTCTCGACGAGCTGCCGCAATTTTTCAACGTTCTGCTTGGTGATATGAGTGTCGTTGGTCCACGCCCAGAACGACCCTATTATGTGGATCAGTTCCGTGAGGAAATTCCAAAATACATGGTGAAGCATCATGTTCGTCCCGGAATCACAGGCTGGGCACAGAGCAACGGGTTGCGTGGAGATACATCTATTGAGGAACGGATTAAGCATGACATTTTCTATATTGAGAACTGGTCGCTCTTATTCGATATTAAAATTATTTTCCGTACGATTCGCAATGGTTTCAAGAACGCGTATTAATCCAGAGTCACCCTTCGGTTAGCCGGAGGGTGTTTTTGCGTCTGGCAGTTGTTTTGAGTATGCGTATGTGGGGTATTGACCTGTACGAAAAGGATGTGACACCCTATGAAACGATTGATTGCTACGGTCATTCTTTTAATGTTAATCGGCACGTTTTTACTGGCTTACAAAGGGCAATCTACAGAAGAACATACTGGCTTTACCACGCACCGCGTGATTTCGCATGCCATGGGAGCTGTTGATGGTTTGGCCTATACTAATGCGCGTGAAGCGTTTGTGGAAAATTATAAAAAAGGCAGCCGCGTATTCGAGGTCGACCTGATGTTTACTTCGGATGGACAATTGGTGGCGCGCCATGAATGGACAGAATCTTTTATAGAGCAAATGCAACAGGAACACGCAGTTGCTACAGAACAGGGCGGAAAACCTTGGAGCTATCACCAATTTAAGAACACACCCATACACGGTTCCTATACCCCAGTAGATTGGAAGGATGTATTGGATTTATTGGAAACATACCCGGATGCTTATATTGTGACCGATACGAAAGAACAGGACCCTGCCCAAATCAAACAGTTGTTTGCACAACTGACCCGTCAGGCACAGGAGAAAAACCCCAAGCTTTTGTCCCGTATTGTTCCTCAAATTTACAATGAAGAAATGCTGCAAACGTTGCGGAGTATTTATCCCTATCCATCCGTTATTTATACGCTCTATGCCACAGAGGATAAAGATGACCAAATCGTTCGATTTGTACAACAAAATGATATAACGGCAGTAACTTTACCAGAGAATCGGGTGAGTGGTACTTTAGTGGAAAGTTTGCGCCAGGCAGGAGCAGTGTGCTACGTAAATACCATTAATGAGTTGAAGGATGCGGCTGAGTATGAACAGATGGGTGTGCGAGGTTTCTATACAGATATTTTAACGGAAAAAGAACTTAGTAAACGCAGTTGGTTGTATGCGCTACGACCATGAGTAGTCTGAACGGGGTGTTCCCATTTGATACGAACATTGACACCTTTTAAGCACTGTCATAGACTTAGCATAGAACGCTTTTGGATATTGGAATTCGGCTCGACTGGATCATGACAAAAGCAATGGATGCTGGAGGAATGTGTGTTGGCAGATTCAATTCAATCATGGAAGCATGTGTTTAAGCTTGATCCTGACAAGGAACTGGATGATGAGGCACTTGACGCCGTGTGTATGTCTGGTACGGACGCCATTATGGTAGGAGGTTCATCGGGCGTAACCTATGAAAATACGGTGGATTTGCTGTCACGGGTTCGGCGTTATGAGGTGCCGTGTGTGCTTGAGGTGTCCGATCTGGAGGCTGTAGTGCCAGGGTTTGATCTATATATGATTCCCATGGTACTGAATACCGCTGACAGTAATTGGATTCTAGGGCAGCACCAACGTGCGATTGAACAGTTTGGTTATATGATCCCGTGGGATTTGCTTGTGGCGGAAGGATATATTGTTTTGAACGGTGATTCTACGGTCGCTAAGCTTACCGGAGCAGATACTTCGCTGGGTGCTTCATCTGCGGCCTCGTATGCACAGATTGCTGACAAGCTCATGCATCTGCCGATTGTATATGTGGAATATAGCGGTGCTTTTGGGGATATGGAGCTGGTGCAAAAAATACATCGCAGTACGGAGCGCTCTCGTGTCCTATACGGAGGAGGAATCGTGGATAAATCTACCGCGTTACAAGCGGCTGCTGTTTGTGACACCATTGTAGTAGGTAACATCATTTATCGTGATTTGGCGAAGGCGCTGGAGACGATAGCTGTGAAATTGGAAGTATAGAACGTGAATTTATGGAAGCTCAGGGAAAGGAGCATGCACGCATGCAATCAATAGATATACACGAGGCGGTAGCTCGCCTTAATCCGCCTCAGCGTCAGGCTGTGGAGGCGGTAGATGGTCCGCTGCTGATTATGGCTGGCGCAGGCAGTGGTAAAACACGGGTGCTCACGCACCGAATAGCTTACCTCATCGCGACCCGCAAGACGGCTCCATGGGGCATTTTGGCGATTACCTTTACGAACAAGGCTGCGCGTGAAATGCAAGATCGCGTATCCAAGCTGATTGGCCCGCAGGGGAGAGATGTGTGGGTATCCACCTTCCACTCGATGTGTGTGCGTATTTTGCGTCGGGATATCGAGCGGATTGGCTTCACCTCCAATTTCAGCATTTTGGATTCTACGGATCAATTGTCTGTCATTCGGAGCTGCATGAAGGATCTGAATATAGACACCAAAAAGTTTGAACCCAAAGCGGTTCAGTCTATGATGAGTACGGCTAAAAATGAACTGGTCACTCCCGAAATGTATGAGCGCAAGATTGGCGACTATTTTGAGGGGATTGTGGCGAAGGTATATACCAAGTACCAACAACGGCTTAAAAACAACAACTCTCTTGATTTTGATGATTTGATCATGGCAACGATTCAGCTCTTTAAAGAAGTACCTGAGGTACTGGATTTCTACCAGAAAAAATTTCAATACATTCATGTTGATGAATATCAGGATACGAACCGTGCGCAGTACATGCTGTGCAAAATGCTGGCCGACAAGCATCACCGGATTTGCGTAGTAGGTGACAGTGACCAATCCATCTATCGGTGGAGGGGTGCGGATATTAGCAACATTTTGAACTTTGAAGAGGACTACCCGGAAGCGCGTACCATTTTGCTGGAGCAGAACTACCGGTCCACCTCGAATATTCTCAATGCTGCCAACGAAGTAATTGGTCAAAATACAGGCCGCAAGCCGAAAAAACTATGGACTGACAAAGAAGGTGGCGCCAAGATTAAAGTTTATCGTGCTGACTCTGAGCATGATGAGGGCTACTTTATCGCTTCCGAAATTCATAAGAATATTAATGCAGGCAAAACCTATAGCCATCATGCCATTTTGTACCGTACGAATGCTCAGTCTCGGGTTGTCGAGGAAATTTTGATTAAATCGGATATTCCTTACCAGATCGTGGGCGGTATCAAGTTCTATGATCGTAAAGAAATTAAGGATTTGCTGGCGTATCTTCGCCTGCTCTCCAATCCTGACGACGACATCAGCTTGATCCGAATTATTAATGTGCCAAAACGAAGCATCGGAGACACAACCGTCGGCAAATTGCAGGCAGCTGCAGCGGAACGTGGAGTTTCGATTTTCCGTGTCCTTCAAGTTGTAGACGATTTGGGCTTTGCAGGACGTACGCGCAATGCGTTGGTCGAGTTTTACGATATGATCGAAGGTTTAAGTCGGATGGTAGACTACCTGTCGGTTACCGAGTTAACAGAAAAAATGCTGGAAACCACCCAATATCGATTGGAGCTGCAAAACGAGAATACACTCGAGTCACGCTCGCGTTTGGAGAATATTGATGAGTTCCTGTCGGTAACCATGGAATTTGAAAAAGGAGCGGAAGACAAGTCACTCGTCTCCTTCCTGACCGACCTTGCTCTGATTGCCGATATTGATTCCATGAATGACGATGAAGAAGAGCAAAGCGATGCGGTTGTATTGATGACCATGCATAGCGCCAAAGGACTGGAGTTTCCTATCGTATTTATTGTCGGTATGGAGGAGGGAGTATTCCCTCATAGTCGTGCCTTTTTGGATAACGAAGAGCTAGAGGAGGAGCGCAGATTGGCGTATGTCGGGATTACCCGTGCAGAGGAGCAACTGTTCCTTACATGCGCGCAGATGCGCACTTTGTTTGGCCGCACCACAGCTAACCCGCCTTCCCGCTTTCTCGAAGAGATTCCGGATGAGTTAAAAGAGGATACGATCATTAAACGTGACCGCTACCGCCGTTCAGGCAATGTAGGCGGATCTTATGGTGGGCGCGGACTGAATAAAGGTAGTGGTAGCAACTTTGGTGGAGAACGCTCGTTTGATACGATGAGCCGTAGTGGTTCGTCCGCTTCGGCGTCACCCCGCGTAACAGTAACGACATCTTCATCCGCGAAAGCAACTCCGGTTGCTTCGGCAGGAGGCCCCTCCATTTTTGCTGCTGGAGACAAGGTACAGCATGGCAAATGGGGAATTGGAACCATTGTCGCTGTAAAAGGGACGGGTAATGATATGGAGCTTCAAATTGCTTTCCCGGCTCCAGTAGGGGTTAAACGACTGCTGGCTGGCTTTGCACCAATTACAAAAGTAGAATAAATCTCAAACATCATTAAATCTCGAACCTCATGAGTGGCAGCTTGGCTTAGGCCTCTGCCCTGATGAAGTTCCCGGAGGGATACGCCTGCATGAACCCAATGCACAGGATGGAGCAGCTTGTTGCTGAACTGAACACATATAACTATCATTACTACACACTGGATGAACCCAAGATCAGCGACAAAGAATATGATGTGCTTTATGACGAACTGGTAGCGCTTGAACAGACGAGCGGTCTTGTGCTGCCGGATTCGCCGACACAGCGTGTGGGTGGGGAGTTACTCAAAGGTTTCACACCGCATCGCCACCTTGCCCCATTATGGAGCCTTGATAAAGCTCAGAATATGGAACAGCTGCGTGCATGGAATGCGCGTGTTGTGAAGCTGGTTAATGATTACAATACCAAGAACCCGGAGAAACCTTTGCCATCTCCAGGCTATGCGATAGAACTTAAATTCGATGGACTGACGCTGAACCTAACGTATACTGATGGACAGCTGGTACAGGCTTCTACCCGCGGTAATGGCGTGGTGGGTGAGGGAATACTGGCACAGGTGAAGACGATTAAATCCGTGCCACTTACAATTCCTTTTCGAAATGGAACAATTGAAGTACAGGGAGAAGGGATAATGAATCTCTCTGTATTGTCCAAATATAATGAGACTGCCGTGGACCCTCTTAAAAATGCACGCAACGCCGCAGCTGGCGCTTTGCGTAACTTGAATCCCAAAGTGACAGCAGAGCGGCGCTTGAATGCATTTTTCTACAATGTGGGATATGCAGATCGTATCCAGTTTAACAGCCACCAGGAAATGATGACTTTCCTGCGTGAAAATCATTTTAAGGTAAACCCTTACCTGACTTACTTTGATAATTTTGAAGATGTAATGGAGCAACTGATTGAGATTGAAGAATCTCGTGCCGGATTGGATTACCTCATTGATGGGGCAGTATTGAAAATTACAGATATGCGCACACGTGAGGCTCTCGGGTATACCGATAAATTCCCACGCTGGGCTGTGGCATATAAGTTCGAAGCTGAGGAAACAACTACAGTGCTTAACTCGGTTGAGTGGAATGTAGGACGAACCGGTAAAATCACCCCACTCGCAAGGGTAGAGCCGGTAGAGCTGGCGGGAGTCACTGTACAAAATTGTACACTGAACAATGCTGGTGACATCGAGCGCAAAAACCTGAAGTTTGCATTGGGTGCACGTGTGTTTATCCGTCGCTCAAACGATGTCATTCCGGAGATATTAGGAAAGGTAACGTCTGAGAACGACGGGGAGGAAATTGTCGTACCAGATCATTGTCCAGCCTGCGGGTTTCCGTTGCAGCAGCGAGGTGCCCATTTGTTTTGCGACAATAAGCTGGGGTGTAAACCACAAATTGTGGCTCGTATTTCCCATTTTGCTTCACGTGATGCTATGGATATTGAGACTTTTAGTGACAAAACGGCCATACAGCTACACGACGAACTGGAAGTGCGCGAGCCTGCGGATCTGTATACACTCCAATATGATGATCTTGTGAAACTGGAGCGGTTTGGTGAGAAAAAGGCCAGTAACCTCTTAGCGGCACTAGAAAAGAGTAAAGAGAGAGATTTGGCTTCTTTCCTTTATGCTCTGGGTATACCGAATACCGGTAAAGCGACAACACGCATGTTGGCTGAGCATTACCGTGATTTGCACAAGACGATGTCCGCTACGGTAGAAGAACTGATAGAACTACCGGATGTAGGCGGGATTGTAGCCGAAAGCATTGTTGCATTCTTTGCCGATCCTTTTACTCAGGCGGGAATTGAAAAGATGCTGTCTCTAGGGGTGAAAGCTCAAGCCCCTGAAGCTCCACAGGAGAAGAAGACAGACAGCTTTTTCAGTGGAAAAACGGTCGTGCTTACAGGTACCTTGCATCAGCTTACGCGTGACGAAGCTGTATCCAAGCTGGAGGCGCTGGGAGCGAAAGTTGCGGGGTCTGTATCGAAAAAGACGGATCTAGTCATAGCTGGTGAAAAGGCTGGGAGTAAGCTAGTTAAGGCCCAACAGCTCGGAATTGACACCATAGAAGATGAGGATGAATTTATCAGACTGCTGGAACAAGAATAAATAGTTTTGCAATGAGTGCAGTCATTCCGCTCTGGGGCGGGGTGGCTGCCTTATTATCTGTTGTATCGTAGGAAATAAAATAGATATAAATAAATGCTTGCTAAATAACTTTAGGCATGATATATTATTAGACGTTGCTTTGAGAATAACATTTCTTGAAGCGAGGTTGCTGAAAAAATAATCAAAAAAAGATTTGACAAGAAAACAACTAACATGATATGATCTAATTCCTGGCTCGTTGAACGAACGAGAACAGACAAGTTCTTTGAAAACTGAACAAATGGATGATGAAATAAAGATTTCTTCTTTTATGAAGAAGAATCGCTAGCATTAAAAATGAGCTTATCGCTCTTTCTATAAACCAACTTCGGTTGGTCTTTAATGGAGAGTTTGATCCTGGCTCAGGACGAACGCTGGCGGCGTGCCTAATACATGCAAGTCGAGCGGGGTTAATTAGAAGCTTGCTTCTAATTAACCTAGCGGCGGACGGGTGAGTAACACGTAGGCAACCTGCCCACAAGACAGGGATAACTACCGGAAACGGTAGCTAATACCCGATACATCCTTTTCCTGCATGGGAGAAGGAGGAAAGACGGAGCAATCTGTCACTTGTGGATGGGCCTGCGGCGCATTAGCTAGTTGGTGGGGTAAAGGCCTACCAAGGCGACGATGCGTAGCCGACCTGAGAGGGTGATCGGCCACACTGGGACTGAGACACGGCCCAGACTCCTACGGGAGGCAGCAGTAGGGAATCTTCCGCAATGGGCGAAAGCCTGACGGAGCAACGCCGCGTGAGTGATGAAGGTTTTCGGATCGTAAAGCTCTGTTGCCAGGGAAGAACGTCTTGTAGAGTAACTGCTACAAGAGTGACGGTACCTGAGAAGAAAGCCCCGGCTAACTACGTGCCAGCAGCCGCGGTAATACGTAGGGGGCAAGCGTTGTCCGGAATTATTGGGCGTAAAGCGCGCGCAGGCGGCTCTTTAAGTCTGGTGTTTAATCCCGAGGCTCAACTTCGGGTCGCACTGGAAACTGGGGAGCTTGAGTGCAGAAGAGGAGAGTGGAATTCCACGTGTAGCGGTGAAATGCGTAGATATGTGGAGGAACACCAGTGGCGAAGGCGACTCTCTGGGCTGTAACTGACGCTGAGGCGCGAAAGCGTGGGGAGCAAACAGGATTAGATACCCTGGTAGTCCACGCCGTAAACGATGAATGCTAGGTGTTAGGGGTTTCGATACCCTTGGTGCCGAAGTTAACACATTAAGCATTCCGCCTGGGGAGTACGGTCGCAAGACTGAAACTCAAAGGAATTGACGGGGACCCGCACAAGCAGTGGAGTATGTGGTTTAATTCGAAGCAACGCGAAGAACCTTACCAGGTCTTGACATCCCTCTGATCGGTCTAGAGATAGATCTTTCCTTCGGGACAGAGGAGACAGGTGGTGCATGGTTGTCGTCAGCTCGTGTCGTGAGATGTTGGGTTAAGTCCCGCAACGAGCGCAACCCTTATGCTTAGTTGCCAGCAGGTCAAGCTGGGCACTCTAAGCAGACTGCCGGTGACAAACCGGAGGAAGGTGGGGATGACGTCAAATCATCATGCCCCTTATGACCTGGGCTACACACGTACTACAATGGCCGGTACAACGGGAAGCGAAATCGCGAGGTGGAGCCAATCCTAGAAAAGCCGGTCTCAGTTCGGATTGTAGGCTGCAACTCGCCTACATGAAGTCGGAATTGCTAGTAATCGCGGATCAGCATGCCGCGGTGAATACGTTCCCGGGTCTTGTACACACCGCCCGTCACACCACGAGAGTTTACAACACCCGAAGTCGGTGGGGTAACCCGCAAGGGAGCCAGCCGCCGAAGGTGGGGTAGATGATTGGGGTGAAGTCGTAACAAGGTAGCCGTATCGGAAGGTGCGGCTGGATCACCTCCTTTCTATGGAGAATCGTTTCCTGCAACGGAAACATTCAAATATGAAGCGTAAGCTTCAAAAAATCATCATTCCATTTGTTCAGTTTTGATGGAACTTGTGAGGGGCCATAGCTCAGCTGGGAGAGCGCCTGCCTTGCACGCAGGAGGTCAGCGGTTCGATCCCGCTTGGCTCCACCAATTACAATTTCATCTATAACTGTATGAGAATCGTTAACTCTTTGGAGATTGACTGATAATCAAACAGCTTTGCACCTTGAAAACTGGATACCGAAACGAAATTGCGTTTTAGAATATTCCTTTAAGCTGATCTTGTGTAAACAAGTGAAATAAAGGTAGCTGCCTTGAATTCCATTCACACGTAAGTGTTGAACCGAAATTCAAAGCAAATCGTATTTACCATGTAAATACTAGGTTAAGCTACAAAGAGCACACGGAGGATGCCTAGGCGCCAGGAGCCGACGAAGGACGTGGCGAACAACGATAAGGCCTCGGGGAGCTGTAAGCAAGCTTTGATCCGGGGATGTCCGAATGGGGAAACCCGGCTGTCTTCATCGACAGTCACTTTCTGCTGAATACATAGGCAGAATAGAGGCAGACCAGGGGAACTGAAACATCTAAGTACCCTGAGGAAGAGAAAACAATAGTGATTCCGTCAGTAGCGGCGAGCGAACGCGGATTAGCCCAAACCAAGGAGCTTGCTCCTTGGGGTTGTGGGACGTCTCACATGGAGTTACAAAGGAACCGGTTAGATGAAGAGGTCTGGAAAGGCCCGCCAGAGAAGGTAAAAGCCCTGTAATTCAAAACTTGTTCTCTCCGAGACGGATCCCGAGTAGTGCGGGGCACGTGAAACCCCGTATGAATCCGGCAGGACCATCTGCCAAGGCTAAATACTCCCTGGCGACCGATAGTGAAGCAGTACCGTGAGGGAAAGGTGAAAAGCACCCCGGAAGGGGAGTGAAATAGATCCTGAAACCGTGTGCTTACAAGAAGTCAGAGCCCGATCTATGGGTGATGGCGTGCCTTTTGTAGAATGAACCGGCGAGTTACGTTCCCGTGCAAGGTTAAGGTGAAGAGCTGAAGCCGCAGCGAAAGCGAGTCTGAATAGGGCGAATGAGTACGTGGACGTAGACCCGAAACCGGGTGATCTACCCCTGTCCAGGGTGAAGGTGCGGTAACACGCACTGGAGGCCCGAACCCACGCATGTTGAAAAATGCGGGGATGAGGTGGGGGTAGCGGAGAAATTCCAATCGAACCCGGAGATAGCTGGTTCTCCCCGAAATAGCTTTAGGGCTAGCCTCGGAAAGAAGAATCGTGGAGGTAGAGCACTGATTGGGTGCGGGGCCCGCAAGGGTTACCAAGCTCAGTCAAACTCCGAATGCCATAGATTTAGTTCCGGGAGTCAGACAGTGAGTGCTAAGATCCATTGTCGAAAGGGAAACAGCCCAGACCATCAGCTAAGGTCCCCAAGTGTGTGTTAAGTGGGAAAGGATGTGGAGTTGCACAGACAACCAGGATGTTGGCTTAGAAGCAGCCACCATTGAAAGAGTGCGTAATAGCTCACTGGTCGAGTGACTCTGCGCCGAAAATGTAACGGGGCTAAACACACCACCGAAGCTATGGCTTGATGCTTATGCATCAGGGGTAGGGGAGCGTTGAATGCGGGTTGAAGGTGTACCGTAAGGAGCGCTGGACTGCATTCAAGTGAGAATGCCGGTATGAGTAACGAAAAGATCTGTGAGAATCAGATCCGCCGAAAGCCTAAGGGTTCCTGAGGAAGGTTCGTCCGCTCAGGGTAAGTCGGGACCTAAGGCGAGGCCGATAGGCGTAGTCGAAGGACAACAGGTCGAAATTCCTGTACCACCGTAATCCGTTATGAGCGATGGGGTGACGCAGTAGGGTAGTGACGCGGACTGATGGATGTCCGTCTAAGCAGTGAGGCTGGTGTGTAGGCAAATCCGCACATCGTTAAGGCTGGGCTGTGATGGGGAGCGAAAATTGTAGTAGCGAAGGTCATGATCTCAGACTGCCAAGAAAAGCCTCTAGCCAGGAGAAGGTGCCCGTACCGCAAACCGACACAGGTAGGCGAGAAGAGAATTCTAAGGCGCGCGGAAGAACTCTCGTTAAGGAACTCGGCAAAATGACCCCGTAACTTCGGGAGAAGGGGTGCCTCGGTAGGGTGAATAGCCCGAGGGGGCCGCAGTGAAAAGGCCCAAGCGACTGTTTAGCAAAAACACAGGTCTGTGCGAAGCCGCAAGGCGAAGTATACGGGCTGACGCCTGCCCGGTGCTGGAAGGTTAAGGGGAGTGGTAAGCCCTTCGGGGCGAAGCTATGAACCGAAGCCCCAGTAAACGGCGGCCGTAACTATAACGGTCCTAAGGTAGCGAAATTCCTTGTCAGGTAAATTCTGACCCGCACGAATGGCGTAACGACTTGGGCGCTGTCTCAACGAGAGATCCGGTGAAATTTTAATACCTGTGAAGATGCAGGTTACCCGCGACAAGACGGAAAGACCCCATGGAGCTTTACTGCAGCTTGATATTGAATTTGGGTACGATCTGTACAGGATAGGTGGGAGCCGTTGAATCTTGAGCGCCAGCTTGAGAGGAGGCATCCTTGGGATACCACCCTGATCGTATCTAGGTTCTAACTTGGTACCGTAATCCGGTGCGAGGACAGTGTCAGGTGGGCAGTTTGACTGGGGCGGTCGCCTCCTAAAGAGTAACGGAGGCGCCCCAAGGTTCCCTCAGAATGGTTGGAAATCATTCGAAGAGTGCAAAGGCAGAAGGGAGCTTGACTGCGAGACCTACAAGTCGAGCAGGGACGAAAGTCGGGCTTAGTGATCCGGTGGTACCGCATGGAAGGGCCATCGCTCAACGGATAAAAGCTACCCTGGGGATAACAGGCTTATCTCCCCCAAGAGTCCACATCGACGGGGAGGTTTGGCACCTCGATGTCGGCTCATCGCATCCTGGGGCTGAAGTAGGTCCCAAGGGTTGGGCTGTTCGCCCATTAAAGCGGTACGCGAGCTGGGTTCAGAACGTCGTGAGACAGTTCGGTCCCTATCTGTCGTGGGCGTAGGAAATTTGAGAGGAGCTGTCCTTAGTACGAGAGGACCGGGATGGACGTACCGCTGGTGTACCAGTTGTTCCGCCAGGAGCACCGCTGGGTAGCTATGTACGGAAGGGATAAGCGCTGAAAGCATCTAAGCGTGAAGCCCCCCTCAAGATGAGATTTCCCAATTAGTAAGACCCCTTGAAGACGACGAGGTAGATAGGTTGGGGGTGGAAGTGCAGTAATGCATGGAGCTGACCAATACTAATCGGTCGAGGGCTTATCCTAAAAATAAAACGCAAATGAGTTTCGGATCCAGTTTTCAGGGTGTAACCTTGAAGGTATGTACAAGTGACATACGACAAGCGCATGGCTATTCATTCACACGATAAGTGATGAACCGAATAACCATACGGTAGAATTTGCACAGCAAATTCATGTTTGGTGGCGATAGCGGAGGGGTTCCACACGTACCCATCCCGAACACGACCGTTAAGCCCTCCAGCGCCGATGGTACTTGGACCGCAGGGTCCTGGGAGAGTAGGACGTCGCCAAGCAACAAGTAAAGAGGACCATGATCTCAATGAGATTATGGTTCTTTTTTTATGCGTTTTAGATGACCACCTGTTTCTAAGGTTGACAGAGAGAATGGGGTTTGCCACACTCTTAGTGTGTAATCTTTTTATGGATGCCCAAGTATACAAGCGAGGTGACGAAGTTATGGAGATCAGACAATTACAACGTGAGGAATTTGAAGCGGCTATTGAATTATCTCAATATGCTTTTCAGTTTACAATGTCCCTGGAGGATCTGGAAAAATCCAAGAAGAAATTCAAACCAGAGCAAACATGGGGAATATTCGACGGACATGACTTGAATGCTAAATTGACTTTGTTACCCCTACAGGTATACATAAACGGTCAGGTTTTTGATATGGGGGGCATTGCTGGTGTGGCAACGTGGCCAGAAAAGCGTCGCGGAGGCATGGTGTCACGTTTGTTGACGCATGCGCTTGAAGAGATGAAGTCTGCGGGACAAAGCCTTTCTTTTCTGCATCCATTCTCCTTTGCCTTCTATCGTAAATTTGGTTGGGAAACGTATATTGAATATAAAAAGTACGTCATTCCCATTGATAAATTCCCTGCAAAACTTAAAACAGAAGGTACAGTCAAACGTGATGTCAAAGATATTTCAGAACTGGACCAAGTGTATCAAGCGTATGCATCTCGTTATAATGGCACGCTGGTACGAGATAAGGAATGGTGGCAAGAGCGGATTTTAAATGAGAACTATCGAACTGCGGTATATTACTCAGAAACAGGCGATCCTCAGGGATATGCGCTATACAAAATTGAAGATAAACAGTTGAATTGTGATGAGTTGGTATATGAAAATGAGACGGCTCGTCGGGCTTTATGGACTTATTTTGCAAATCATGACTCAATGATAGCCCAAGGTAAATTTAATTACGTTCCAGCAGATGACAATCTACCATTTTTACTCGATGATCCACGAATTCAACAAGAAACTGTGCCTTATTTTATGGGTCGTATTGTGGATGCAGCTGCTTTTATAGAAAGATACCCTTTTGAACAGATTGGAGAAGAAACAAGTTTAACCTTAAATCTGACTGATCGGTATGCTCCATGGAATGATGGATTATGGAGATTAACGATTACTACGGAGGGGCAAGGACATCTGGAGAGAGTGGATATAAGCAATTCATCTGAAAACGCCATAGTAGCTGACTTGAAACTTGGGATTCAGTCACTGATGACTCTGATGCTTGGTTACCAGCAGGCTGATGATCTGTATAAATGGGGGCGTATTGAAGGCAGCAGTGAGTCTGTGTCTGCCATTAAACGTGTAATACCGGTAAAACAAACGTTCTTATTGGATTTTTTCTGATAAAGGCCATTTAGTTCTTCTTAGGCTTCATCTTTCAGGGAGCATGACTTGTGTGGTTATCAAAATTTTCAAAACTCTTTCTGTAATGGGAAGAGTTTTTTTATGATATTGTATAAAACATAATTAGATTGCGAAAAATGGTATTGACCCCTTGGCAAAAATGAATAATGTGCTATAATATGAATATAGTCAAAGAAAGTCAAAGTCAATCAAACCTCGTGTGATTCTGTAGAAGTATTATGTTGATGGATTGGCTGTATAAGGTAATTTTGATAGCAAAGAAGTAAATGAGGATCGAAATGATTTGCGTATAGTTAGGAGCTGACTCTTATGAACATAAGAGAAGTGTATGATTAATCGCAAATAAAGGCCACACTAGAGACAAAACGGTACAATTCCAATGGATGTAGATAAGGCAATAGCCTGAATACAGCTTAGATTCGTGACTTTACCGTTTGGTTAAGTTCAATATACGGCGGACTCTGTGGAGCGTAAAATGTACTTGAATACTTGCGTTTCCGTTAGTGGAGGATGATGAAATGCGCAATGTTTCCGATATTATTGAACAATATTTGAAGAGTATATTGCTGGAAAGTCCCCAAGGTTTAGTGGAGATTCAGCGCAATGATCTGGCTGATCGCTTTTCCTGCGTGCCGTCGCAAATTAATTATGTAATTAGCACCCGGTTTACGCTGGAAAAAGGCTATGTAGTGGAAAGTAAACGCGGTGGCGGGGGCTACATTCGTATTCAGCGGATTCAGCTGCCTGCACAGCATGCCATCCATACACATCTTCATCAGAGCATCGGGGAGGAAATAAGCCAATCGGCAGCCGAAGGACTGATTTATCAGTTAGAGGAAGCCCATTTTTTAAGCAAAAGGGAAGCTAATCTAATGAAGGCTGCTTTATCAAGGGATACATTATTACTGAAGCTTCCCTATCGTGATCAACTGCGAGCAAGATTGCTTAAGGCTATGCTGATCTCGTTGCTGGCGACCAAATAGTATGTGAATAGAGACTAACGTTTGGATGTAGGGATTGGTATAAATCCTGACATTGAAGGAGGTGCTTTTATGCTGTGCCAAGAATGTAATATGCGGCCGGCAACTTTGCATTTCACCAAAATTGTGAATGGCGAAAAGACAGAGTTTCATATTTGTGAGACGTGTGCCAAGGAAAAAGGGGAGATGATCCCTGGAACACCTAACGGCTTTTCGATTCATAGCTTGTTGTCGGGGATGTTGGATTTTGACTCCAGTACAAAGAGCCAGTCTCCAGGCCACAGTGGTCCGCAGAACCTGCAATGCAAGGATTGTGGCATGACCTATGCACAGTTTAGTAAGCTGGGACGTTTCGGATGCCCATCGTGCTATCAATATTTTGATAGTCGTCTGGACCCTCTGTTCAAGCGTGTGCATGGCAGTACGAATCATGTTGGTAAAGTTCCGGTTCGCACTGGAGGCCGACTGAAGGTTAAACGGCAAATTGACGATTTGAAAAAAGAGATGCAACAGCATATTGTACAGGAAGAATTTGAATCAGCTGCTGAGCTTAGGGATCAAATCAGAGAGCTTGAAAAAGAAATGACTGAAGAGTAAAGTTTGTGAAGAGTAGGAGGGATGCGTAATGCCCAATATTCGGTTTACGGAGAAGCCGCTAAGTGACTGGATGCGTGGTGATGCTGCGGATTCGGAGATTGTCATTAGCAGCCGGGTGAGAATTGCGCGTAACTTGCAGCATCTGCCTTTTCCCATGCTTGCTACCAATCAGCAGTCGGAAGAAGCACTTCAACGCTTGACGGATATCCTTCAGTATGATGATTTAGGCGGTTTTGGTACTTTTCATACGTTGAAAATATCCGAGTTGGATGAGATCGACAAGCAGGTGCTGGTTGAGAAGCATTTGATAAGCCCAAATTTGGCGAACGAATCTCGTAACGGTGCTGTTTTAATTAGCGATGATGAATCGGTTAGTGTTATGATAAACGAAGAGGATCATCTGCGTATCCAGTGCTTATATCCGGGATGTCAGGTTAGGGAAGCTTGGGAACGCGCTATGGTTATTGATGATGCATTTGAAGCGCATGTTGATTATGCATTTGATGATCGGAGAGGTTTTCTGACCAGTTGTCCGACGAATGTCGGCACAGGTATGAGAGCTTCGGTGATGATGCATTTGCCTGCATTAGTTATGACTCATCAAATCAATCGTATATTGTCTGCTGTTTCACAGGTAGGTCTTACAGTTCGTGGCATTTACGGTGAAGGCAGCGAAGCGGTCGGAAATTTGTTTCAGGTATCTAATCAGATTACACTGGGACAAACCGAAGCGGAGATTATTGAAAATCTACATGGCGTGGTGCTACAAATTATTGAGCACGAGCGTTCTGCCAGAGAAAGGCTAATGAATGAATCTATGCTGCGAATTACAGATCGGGTGATGCGTTCATTCGGTATTTTGTCATATGCAGCAGTATTGGATTCCAAGGAGGCTGCACAGCGGCTATCCGATGTACGTCTTGGCGTAGATTTAGGAATTTTGGAGCGTCCTTCCACTGCAGCGATGAATGAGCTGAATGTGATGACACAACCCGGGTTCCTGCAAAAAAGCTTTGGGGATAAAATGAATACCGAAGAGCGCGATATGTACCGGGCGAAGCTGATCCGGCAAAAATTAGGCACAACCCTTTAATATATAGAATGATCTGAAATACACACTGTGGAGGTGCAGGATATATGATGTTTGGAAGATTTACGGAACGTGCACAGAAAGTGCTTGCTTTGGCTCAGGAAGAAGCTGTTCGATTGGGACACAACAACATTGGCACAGAGCACATTTTGCTAGGCCTCATTCGTGAAGGTGAAGGAATAGCCGCGAAAGCCTTAATCGGTTTAGGGCTGGGACTGGAAAAGATCCAGGATGAAGTGGAAACGCTGATTGGACGCGGTCAAGAGCAACCGACGAACATTGCCTATACTCCACGCGCCAAAAAAGTCATCGAACTGTCTATGGATGAAGCCCGCAAACTGGGTCATACCTATGTAGGTACAGAACATATTTTGCTTGGTCTTATTCGTGAAGGCGAAGGCGTAGCAGCACGTGTCCTGAACAACCTGGGCATCAGTCTGAACAAAGCGCGTCAGCAAGTGCTTCAATTGCTCGGCAGCAGCGAGGCTGTTTCCAGTCATCACGGTGCTCCAGCTAATGTCAGCACGCCAACTCTGGACAGTCTGGCACGTGATCTGACGGCATCTGCGAAGGAAAACAACCTGGACCCTGTTATTGGGCGTAGCAAGGAAATTGAACGCGTAATTCAGGTGCTCAGCCGCCGTACAAAGAACAATCCGGTTCTAATCGGTGAGCCTGGGGTAGGTAAAACGGCGATTGCCGAAGGATTGGCCCAAAAAATCATAGCGAATGAGATTCCCGAAACGTTGCGCGACAAGCGCGTAATGACGCTGGATATGGGTTCTGTGGTAGCAGGCACCAAGTATCGTGGTGAATTCGAAGATCGTTTGAAAAAAATTATGGACGAGATTCGTCAAGCGGGTAATATCGTGTTGTTCATTGATGAGCTGCATACGCTGATTGGTGCTGGTGGAGCGGAAGGCGCAATTGATGCGTCCAACATCCTGAAACCTGCTCTGGCACGTGGCGAGCTGCAATGCATCGGTGCGACCACGCTGGATGAATACCGCAAATATATTGAGAAAGATGCTGCTTTGGAACGTCGTTTTCAACCCATTACAGTGGATCAGCCTTCTCCAGAAGAGGCGATTCAAATCTTGTATGGTCTGCGTGACCGTTACGAAGCGCATCACCGTGTAAAGATCACAGATGAGGCTATTGAAGCGGCCGTAAAATTGTCAGATCGTTATATCACCGATCGCTTCCTGCCAGATAAGGCTATTGACCTTATTGATGAAGCGGGCTCCAAAGTAAGGCTGAATTCTTACACTGTACCGCCAAACCTGAAACAGCTGGAAAACCGTCTGGAAGATATCCGTAAGGAAAAGGATTCAGCGGTACAAAGTCAGGAGTTTGAAAAAGCGGCAGCGCTGCGTGATACAGAGCAAAAAATTCGTGAAGAGCTAGACGTGACGAAAAACCAATGGAAAGAACAACAGGGTCGTACAGATTCTGAAGTTACACCAGAGGATATCGCTCAGGTCGTTGCAATCTGGACAGGTGTTCCAGTCAGCAAGCTGAAAGAGGAAGAAACACACCGCTTGTTGAATATGGAAGAGTTGCTGCATGAGCGGGTAATTGGACAGGATGAAGCAGTTAAGGCAGTAAGCCGGGCAATTCGTCGGGCACGTGCCGGACTGAAAGATCCGAAGCGTCCAATCGGTTCCTTTATTTTCCTTGGCCCAACTGGGGTTGGTAAAACAGAGTTGGCACGTGCCTTGGCTGAATCCATGTTTGGAGATGAAAATGCGGTTATCCGTATTGATATGTCCGAATATATGGAGAAGCACTCCACGTCCCGTCTGGTAGGAGCACCTCCAGGGTACGTTGGATACGAAGAAGGCGGTCAACTGACTGAGAAGGTACGTCGTAAGCCATACTCTGTTGTGTTGCTGGATGAAATTGAAAAAGCACACCCAGAAGTATTCAATATTCTTCTACAAGTGCTGGAAGATGGTCGTCTAACAGATTCCAAAGGTCGTGTCGTCGATTTCCGTAACACACTCATCATCCTAACATCTAATGTTGGTGCACAGGCGATTAAACGTAACTCCACGCTTGGTTTTACAGCTGTAGTGGACGCCGGGGCGGATTACGATAATATGAAGGGCAAAGTGATGGATGAACTGAAGAAAAGCTTCCGTCCTGAGTTCTTGAACCGGATTGATGAAATTATCGTTTTCCATTCTCTCGAAGAAAAACATATTGCCGAAATTGTGTCACTCATGTCTGAGGAGCTGCGTAAGCGCCTGAATGAGTATGAGGTGGACTTCGAGTTGACAGACAACGCTAAAAAATTCCTTGCCAAGGAAGGCTTTGATCCAGCGTATGGTGCGCGTCCATTGCGTCGTGCAATCCAGAAGCATATTGAAGATCGCCTGTCCGAGGAACTGTTGACTGGCAATATTACTAAAGGTGACTCTCTCTTCATTGATGAGGAGAATGGCGCATTGACTGTAACGAAAAAGGATAATGTATCTGCCAAGTCCTAAAGCAGTTTACTAAATAAATAGTAGAAAAGGGTGTCTCGCAGGCTGAAAAGCTATTGCGAAGACACCCTTTTTGTGTATAAAACACGGTGAAAAGGTTGGGTAAATGCTTTGGGAAAGTTTGTGATATTGCTTTACGTCCGCCAAGCTTCAATGGTAAACTTTTATTGTTACAGCTCTTTCTGGGCTGTATGAACATAAATTTGACATCATCGTCGTCAATAAGGAGCCAAGGAATAAAGTATGGCTAAAGTGAAAACTAAATTTTCCTGTACGGAATGTGGTTATGAATCGCCCAAATGGTACGGAAAATGTCCTGGATGCCAGGCATGGAATTCCATGGTCGAAGAAACGGAAAGCGTTGTAAAAACTCAAGGAATGGGGTCTTCCCTTCTTACTCATAGCACAAAAGACAAGCCACTCCCTATTATAGAGGTGGAGAGTGGCAAAGAAACACGAATTTTGACGGGAATTGGAGAATTGAATCGAGTACTCGGTGGAGGTGTGGTGCCGGGTTCACTCGTTTTGGTGGGCGGTGATCCGGGAATCGGTAAATCTACGCTTATGCTGCAAACATCTAATGAGCTAGCTTTAACTGGTTTAAAGGTGCTATACGTGTCTGGTGAGGAATCTGTCCGTCAAACGAAACTACGTGCAGATCGGCTCGGTGCCTTGTCCCCCAGCCTATACGTATTATGTGAGACGAATTTGGAGACGATTGAAGAAGCGGTGGACAGCTTGAAGCCGGAGTTTTTGGTCATCGACTCGATACAGACCGTATATTTGCCTGAGGTGACGAGTGCACCAGGTAGTGTGGCTCAGGTGCGGGAGTGTACTTCACGCTTTATGCGAATTGCCAAGGGGCTAGGTATTGCTACAGTATTGGTAGGACATGTGACCAAGGAAGGAGCCATTGCAGGTCCACGTTTGTTGGAACATATGGTTGATTGTGTGCTTTATTTTGAAGGAGAGCGTCATCATACGTATCGGCTTTTGCGTGCAGTTAAAAACCGTTTCGGTTCTACAAATGAAATTGGTATTTTTGAAATGGCTGAAAGCGGTTTGCGTGAGGTGTCAAATCCTTCTGAACTATTCCTGTCTGAACGACCACTGGGGGTGGCGGGTTCTACTGTTGTAGCCAGTATGGAAGGAACCCGACCTGTATTGGTTGAACTGCAAGCATTGATTGCAGCTACGCATTTTCCATCTCCGCGCCGAATGGGCACAGGAGTCGACCATCATCGAATGGGATTAATCATAGCCGTGCTAGAAAAGCGGATGGGCATGTTTTTGCAAAACCAGGACGCTTATCTCAACGTAGCCGGAGGCGTGAAGTTGGATGAACCGGCGGTGGATTTGGCTATCGCTGTGAGCATTGCTTCCAGCTTTAGGGATGCTCCTACCAAGCCGTACGATGTGATTTTTGGCGAGGTGGGACTGACAGGTGAGGTACGTGCGGTATCCCGAGCAGAACAGCGAGTACGGGAAGCGGAGAAACTAGGTTTCAAACGGGTGATCATGCCGGAGAAAAGCTTGAAGGGCTGGACACATCCGAAAGGGATTCAAATTATAGGAGTAGGAACGGTGGCAGATGCACTGGCAGCCGCATTAGATTAGGGGGCATTGAGAATGAAAGAAGCGAGCCAACTGGATAAAATGAACGATTTGCTGCGGCTTGTGGCACCGGGAACTCCCTTTCGCGACGGGTTGGAAAACGTTTTGCGTGCCAAAACGGGTGCTCTTCTGGTCGTTGGCTATAGCCCAGAAGTTATGGAAGTCGTGGATGGCGGTTTCTCCATTAATTGTGATTTTTCGCCTAACTATTTGTATGAGTTGGCTAAAATGGATGGCGCAATCATATTGAGCGAGGATTTAAAACGAATTTTATATGCCAATACGCAACTGATTCCGGACTCCTCCATTTCTTCAATTGAAACAGGAATTCGGCATCGGACAGCAGAACGAGTTGCAAAGCAGACTGGCAAACTAGTGGTGTCTATTTCCCAGCGGCGTAATATTATTACCTTGTATCAGGGGACCTTACGGTATGCGCTCAAGGAAATCGGGGTTATTTTGACGAAAGCCAATCAGGCTATTCAGACGTTAGAAAAATATAGATCCGTGTTGGGGCAAGCCTCTACGAATTTGACAGCTTCTGAATTTGAAGAGCTGGTTACCATGCCGGAGGTCGTTAATGTCATCCAGCGGATCGAAATGGTGCTGCGCATCAAAATGGAGATCAAACGATTTATTAATGAGCTCGGAAATGAGGGCCGTCTGATTAGTATGCAGATGGAAGAGCTTGTCAGCAATATTGAGGAAGAAGCATGGTTGCTGTATAAGGATTATGCCAAAGACGATAGCGACGAGAAGATTCGCGAGATTATATTGGGACTCAAACGTTCTACGGACGACGAACTGTTGGATGTAAATCATATCGTACGTTTACTAGGCTACCCTTCTTCAGCTGCGACATCAGAGGAATATATTGCTGCACGCGGCTATCGGGTGCTTAACAAGATACCACGTTTGCCGAATGTGATTATTCATAATCTGGTGGAGCGGTTTGGACGTTTTCCACATGTCATCACAGCAACGATAGAAGAACTGGATGAAGTGGATGGTATTGGAGAGGTTCGTGCGCGTACGATTAAAGAAGGTCTTAAACGTTTGCAGGAACAAGTTTTCATTGACAGGCAAATGTAAATGTAATACAGTGAAAGGATTATAATGGAACAATTCATACATTGAGGTGAAGAGATGATTACCAAATCAATTCCGAACATGTGTACCTTAGGTAACTTGTTTCTCGGAATGATCGCCATTTTATTGGCTGTAGACGGAAAATACAGTCTTGCCGCTATTATGGTTATTGTCGCCATGTTGTTGGACGGACTGGATGGAAGGATGGCCCGGGTCCTGAATGCCCAAAGCGAATTCGGTAAAGAACTGGACTCCTTATCAGATATGATATCTTTTGGCGTTGCTCCCGCAGTTATTATGTACATGGTTGCTTTTCATGATGCGAATTCTGCTCTCGCTTGGACGGTTACTGCTATTTTCCCGATGTGCGGAGCGTTGCGTTTGGCTCGCTTTAACGTACGGCCTGGTGTACCAGGTTATTTTACGGGTTTGCCAATTCCGGCAGCAGGTGGCGTATTAGCCACTTTGTCCTTATTCCATAACGATATTTCTTTGTTATACATGTCGATTGCCATGTTGCTGGTCTCTTATTTGATGGTCAGCTCCATGAAATATCCGAATTTTAAAAAGGTTGGCCTCCCGAAAAAAGCAATTTGGGTGGCTCCATGGGTCGTAATTGCAGCGGTGGTGTTGGCTGTTAAATTCCCTGATCAGCTGTCGAAGCTGATTTTTGTACCGCTGGTGCTGTATGCATTGTATGGTATGAAGCTGAACATTCGTAAGCTATCACGCAGACGTGGACGTGATCGGGAGCGTTCCAGTCAGGAAGAACAGGACGATCAATATCGTCATTCACAGCGTTAGTATCAAGCAGAAACAAGAATAAGAATAAGCATTTATTTCCTTGAATCATTTCAGGGAGATAAATGCTTTTTTTATGCATAAAAAGTGAAAACACAGGGTTAGTTATGTTGAAAATGGATCATACTGGTAATACAAATGCTATGTATCCAATAAATAGCAGACTATATGAAAAGAAAACAAAGGAGGTATAGAGACTCAATGTGGAGAAAGGCTATTTTAACTTTTACAGGATTGTGCGGAGCATGGTTTGGCTATACGTTATACCAGCGGGTAGGAGGCATTGTATCGTGGATGCCACAATGGTTGAGTGATGGATCTTTACCAGGAATGGTTGTTTGGATGATGGCGGGAGCAGTGCTATTTATGGCTGGATGCTCATTCGCAGGGGCATCTGTGGCGAATCGATTGCAGCAGGGCATTGAAGGCTTGGTGCGAATTCCGATGAACGAAATGATGGCAGGTGTGATCGGCTTAGCGGTGGGATTGATACTTTCCTTAGCAGTTTACCCGCTTTTTTCATGGTTGGGGGCTCCGGGTCAACTTATCCAGACGGCTGTTACCGTGATATGCGGATATGTAGGATTAATGGTTGGACTAGAAAAGCGTGACGAGTTGTCATCCTTTTGGAGTTCTGGTTTTTTTGGTCGGGGAACGGGTGTAGAAGAACGCAAGCTGGAGGAACACAAAATATTGGACACCAGCGTCATTATAGATGGGCGTATTGCGGATATTTGCAAGACGGGTTTTATTGAAGGAACGATTGTAATTCCTGAATTTGTGCTGGAGGAGCTTCAGCATATTGCAGATTCATCAGATTTGCTTAAGCGTAATCGTGGACGGCGGGGTTTGGATATTTTGAATAAAATCCAAAAAGAACTGGATGTGAATGTGCTCATTTACGAAGGTGACTTTGAGGAGATTTCAGAGGTCGACAGTAAGTTGGTCAAGCTGGCAAAGGTGTTACAGGGTAAAGTTGTAACTAATGATTTTAACCTGAATAAAGTATGCGAACTTCAAGGTGTATCGGTGCTGAATATTAACGATTTGGCGAATGCAGTGAAGCCTGTCGTACTGCCCGGTGAGGAAATTATGGTGCAGATTATTAAAGACGGCAAGGAGCATGGGCAGGGTGTAGCCTATCTGGATGATGGCACGATGATTGTTGTAGAAGGCGGGCGTGACTATATTGGCTCTCTGATGGAGGTGCTGGTCACGAGTGTACTTCAGACCTCAGCCGGCCGTATGATCTTTGCCAAACCGAAATTATTGGAAAAAGCTCAATAAACGCGGTATGATGAAGTAGATGTGTTATCATACGGATCGTCCAAGTGCGATCAGGGCAGGAGTTATTTGAATGAACAATCGGGTAGGAGTTGTCATTGTGGCAGCAGGGCGCGGCTCCCGTATGGGGACGCAGGAGAGCAAGCAATTTCTGCTTTTGCGGGACAAGCCCATCTTCATACATACACTTGAAATATTCGCAGCTATGCCCGAAGTGGATGAAATGGTGATGGTGACTGGGACAGGAGATGTGGAACGTTGCCGAGATTGGATTCATCAATACAAAATCGGTAAAAATGTACGGGTGGTGGCTGGTGGCAGTGAACGCCAGCATTCGGTTTATCGCGGTCTGCGCCACTTACAAGCGGATTGGGTGATGGTGCATGATGGTGTGCGTCCACTAATTCAACCTGAGCTTGTACGTTCATGCCTTGAGGCAGCCCAGCGTACTGGTGCTTCTGTAGCGGCAGTACCTGTAAAGGATACAGTCAAGCAAGTGAACGGGGATGGTATCATTACAGCAACGCCGGATCGCCGAAGTCTGTGGAGTATTCAAACGCCACAGACTTTTCGTCTTTCCGATCTGCTGCGAGCCTATGAGGAAGCGGAGCAGTCGGGCTTCTTGGGAACAGATGATTCTATGCTGATAGAGCGGCTAGGAATTCCGGTTACTGTCGTTCAAGGCAGCTACAAGAACATCAAAATTACTACGCCTGAGGATTTGGATATGGCGGCATTATGGGTAAAAACAGAGGGAGAGGATATCAAGTGATCAGAGTGGGACAAGGATTTGACGTCCACCAGCTGGTGGACGGAAGGCCATGCATCATCGGAGGTGTGAATATTCCGTATGAAAAAGGTTTGTTGGGCCATTCCGATGCAGACGTGCTGCTGCATGCCATTAGCGATGCCATCTTGGGCGCGCTTGGCTTGGGAGACATCGGGAAGCATTTTCCGGATAATGACCCAGAATTTAAGGATGCCGACAGTCTTAAGCTACTGGAGCATGTGTGGGGACTAGCTAAAGAGCGAGGATATCGCTTGGGGAATATTGATTCTACGATTATCGCACAAAAGCCCAAAATGGCATCTTATATTCCGCAGATGAATGAAGTCATCGCTCGGGCGCTGGAAGCAGAGGAGCTATCCCAGGTGAACGTCAAGGCGACCACGACAGAGCAACTCGGGTTTCCCGGCCGGGGTGAAGGAATCGCCGCTCAATCGGTTGTCTGTCTTATTAAGTAAATGCTATCATCTTGAGTAATTCAATTTGGAGGAGATTATATGAACACGGAAGTTCGTGTACGTTATGCACCAAGCCCTACAGGGCATCTGCACATTGGAAATGCCAGAACGGCATTATTTAATTATTTGTTTGCCCGCAATCAAGGTGGGAAATTTATTATTCGTATCGAAGACACAGATGTGAAGCGCAATATTGAGGGCGGAGAAGAAAGCCAACTTAAATATTTGAAATGGTTGGGTATGGACTGGGATGAGAGCGTAGACGTGGGAGGCGAGTTTGGACCTTATCGTCAGACTGAACGCTTGGACATATATAAAACGTACTGGCAGGATTTGCTGGACCGTGGTTTGGCTTACCGTTGTTACTGCACTGAAGAAGAGCTGGAGCGCGAGCGTGAAGAGCAGACGGCACGTGGGGAGACACCACGCTATTCTGGGAAACATCGTGATCTAACAGAAGAACAGTGCCAGGCATTTGAAGCAGAGGGCCGTGTACCAAGTATTCGTTTTCGCGTACCGGAAGATCGTGAATATACGTTTGACGATATCGTAAAAGGTCAAATTACGTTCAATTCCAAGGAAAGCGGCGATTTTGTTATCGTCAAAAAGGATGGTATTCCGACATATAACTTCGCAGTAGCAGTTGACGATTATTTAATGAAAATATCGCATGTACTACGGGGCGAAGACCATGTTTCCAATACACCGCGGCAGTTGATGATCTTTGAAGCTCTTGGCTGGGAGCCGCCACGCTTCGGTCATATGACGCTGATTGTAGGCGAGGATCACAAAAAGCTCAGTAAGCGTAACGAATCCATTATTCAGTTCATGGAGCAGTATGACAAGTTGGGCTATTTGCCAGAAGCTATATTCAACTTCATTGCACTGCTGGGCTGGTCCCCGGAAGGCGAAGAAGAAATCTATGATCGGGAACAACTGATTTCGATTTTCGATCCTAATCGTTTGTCCAAAAGTCCAGCTGTGTTTGATACAAATAAGCTTGCTTACCTGAACAATCACTATATTAAAAAGGCTGATCCTGAGCGAATTGCCAGCATGGCGATTCCACATCTCCAGGCAGCGGGACTGTTGCCGACTGAACTGTCTGCGGAACAACTGGATTGGGCTAAGGCCCTTGTTCGCTTATACCAGGAACAGATGACTTCTGCATCCGATATTGTAGCGTTGTCTGAGTTGTTTTTCCGTTCACATCTGGAACTGGATGCTGAAGCAGCAGCTGTATTGGCCGAAGAGCAGGTTCCTGAGGTACTTAGAGCTTTTGCAGGTAAAGTTGAAACGAGCGAGGAATTTACAGCTCCACAAATGGCTAAGCTGATCAAGGAAGTTCAAAAGGAAACTGGTTTTAAGGGAAAACAACTATTCATGCCGATTCGTGTGGCTCTTACAGGGCAAACGCATGGACGGGATCTGAATGAAACTATCTTTTTGCTCGGACGTGACAAGGTACTGGATCGTCTTAAGGCACAAATTAAAGGCTGATATTTCTTGTCAATTTGTTGTCTTTTCGCTATAATGACTCCATTGATATGGATTGATATTTACGTGTAAAGGCTGCGAACAGGAGAAGTACACTGCATATGGGCATCTGCCAGAGAGGACGGTCGAGGGGAAACCCCGGGCTGAGAGCCGTCCAGATGACCTGCGGAGGAAATGCGCCTGGGAGCCGTGCGCCCGAACTCTCATTAGCTCAAATGCTGATGTGACAAGGGCGTGCCGAGTCGTTCCCGTTACAGGACGCCAAAGACGGACTGCTTTGCTTTTTATGCAGCAGATATGTTCGAAGCAGAGTGGGACCACGTTCATGCGTCTCTGCAGCTTAGGCTGCGGAGGCGCTTTTTCTTTTTTATCAGACTCAGACTCATTATAGATAGAAAAATGTCGAAGAGTGCTGGTGGATGCGGAAATTGGCGGAACGTGAAGTGTTGTGATGATGCGGCAAGGATATGAAGGGAATAGGAGGGCGACATGTTCAGACATTTCAGATCCGACATTCAGACTGTTTTGGATAATGATCCGGCCGCCCGGAGTATGCTTGAGGTCATTTTTACGTATTCCGGCGTTCATGCCCTTTGGGCACACCGAATCGCACATTGGTTTTATTTGCGAAACTGGTGTACTCTAGCCCGTGTTATATCCCAGGTATCGAGGTTTATGACAGGCATTGAAATTCATCCTGGCGCTCGTATCGGAGATCGGCTGTTCATTGACCATGGCATGGGAGTTGTCATCGGTGAAACCTGTGAGATTGGCGACGATGTCGTATTGTATCAGGGGGTCACACTCGGCGGGACTGGGAAAGAGAAAGGGAAGCGCCATCCGACCATTGGAAATAATGTTGTTATCGGCTCTGGTGCGAAGATATTGGGCTCTTTTACGATTGGAGCACAGTCCAACATTGGCTCCAACTCGGTTGTGCTCAAAGAAGTCCCACCAAACAGTACGGTGGTAGGAATCCCGGGGCGAGTTGTCAGACAGGATGGTAGGCGTCCAGACCGACTTAGTCATCAGTTGCCTGATCCGGTTGTGGACTCTATGAGAGAACTTCAACGGGAAATAGAACGTTTGCGTGCAGAAATATCTGATTTGAAGGATGGGCCATCCGCTCAGAAACATCAGGTGACCCAAGAGAATAAATTAGAAAAATGATTTTCATGAGGGAGGAACATAACAATGCCGCTTCAAATTTATAATACAATGACGAGGAGTCGGGAGCCTTTTGTGCCACTGGAGCCTGGAAAGGTTAAAATGTATGTATGCGGACCTACCGTGTATGATTACATTCATATTGGCAATGCACGACCTGTAATTGTATTTGACGTGGTGCGCAGCTACCTGGAGTACTTGGGCTATGATGTAAACTATGTGGTGAATTTTACGGATGTTGATGATAAACTAATCCGCAAAGCTCGGGAACTTGATATGGATGTTTCGGCAGTTGCTGAGAAATTTATTGCTGCCTACCATGAGGATCTGGCAGGATTGAATGTTCCTACTGCCAGCATGAACCCTCGTGTAACAGAGAGCATGGACCTGATTATTGATTTTATTAAGGAATTGGTAGACAAAGGCTATGCTTATGAAAATGATGGCGATGTATTCTATCGGACCAAAAAGTTCAAAGATTACGGACAACTATCAGGTCAAAATCTGGAAGAGCTTCAGTTCGGAATTCGCATTAATGTGGATGAACGCAAGGAAAATGCCGAGGACTTTGTACTCTGGAAGGCAGCGAAGCCGGGTGAAATTCACTGGTCGAGCCCTTGGGGAGATGGACGACCAGGCTGGCATATCGAATGCTCTGCTATGGCTCGCCATTATTTGGGGGATACACTGGATATTCATGGGGGCGGACAGGATCTGCAATTTCCGCATCATGAATGTGAATGCGCACAATCTGAAGTGATTACGGGTAAGCCTTTATCTCGCTACTGGATGCATAACGGATATATTCGCATAGATAATGAAAAAATGTCGAAATCACTCGGTAATGGTATTTTGGTTAAAGATTTGCGCGCTCACCACAAGCCGGAGGCTTTACGTTATTTTATGTTGTCGACACATTACCGGAATCCGTTGAACTATAACCAAGAGACTATGAGTCAGGCGGAGAACAGTGTCGAGCGGATCGCCAATGCAGTTGCCAATGTGAAGCATCGTTTAGCTAATGCGCTGGAAGGTAATGGGGGAGTATCGACGGAACTGCAAACGAAGCTCGACGGAATTTTGCAGCAGTTTGGCGAAAAAATGAATGATGATTTTAATACACCTGATGCGATTACTGCTGTATTTGATTGGGTTAGCGAAGCAAACCATTTGTTGCAGCGAGATGTCGTACATCAGGCGGAACTACAAGCTGTATTGCATACCTTTCATTCGATGAATAGCGTACTTCGCATTTATTCGGAACCGAGTGAAGAGTTGCTGGATGACGAAATTGAGCAGTTAATTGCAGAACGTGTCGAAGCTCGTAAGACCAAAAACTGGGGTAGAGCTGACGAAATTCGTGATCTGTTGGCTGCAAAAGGCATTGTGCTTGAAGATACGGCGCAGGGGATGCGGTGGCGGCGAAAATGAGTGATAAGCCACTGAACTCAGGAGCATCGGAAGGTACGGGGAACTGGTTCCCGTACCCTGCATCCAAGCCAGCCCGTTTGATGCCCCCCATTGCACTAGCTTACATTGGTGATGCAGTGTACGAGGTAGCTGTCCGGCAATATTTGTTGGCTCAGCCTAACCTGCGTCCAAATCATCTGCATCGGCGAGCCACAGGGCTAGTCTCCGCCAAGGCGCAGAGTCGCATGTTGGGGCTATTGGAAAAGGTACTGACGGAAGAAGAACGCGATATTGTCCGACAAGGAAGAAATGCTAAATCAGGAAGTTTGCCCAAAAATGCTGATGTGCTTGAGTATCGGCATGCCACTGCACTGGAAGGGTTGATTGGATCTCTTTATTGTGATGGACATTTGGACAGATTAAGAGAGTTGATTACGTTCGGAATTGCACAAATGGAAAATACAGAAAAATTATAAATGGGAACGGACTGGATGGAACAAGCATCGTCCGTTTCCCGGGAGGAAGCTAGAGATGGAAGAAGAATGGATTGCCGGTAAGCATTCGGTAACGGAGGCATTGCGTTCAGGCAGAACGATAAATAAAATATGGATTGCGGATAATGCACAAAAACATTTGACGCTGCCGATTACAGCTGAGGCGAAAAAAGCAGGAATCATTGTCTTGCAGGTGGACAAGCGTAAGCTGGATCAAATGGTTCCGGGCATTCAGCATCAGGGAGTGGTCGCGCAAGCTGCGCCTTTTGCCTATGTTGAAGTGGAAGAATTGCTCGCCACTGCTCGTGATAAGGGAGAAGAGCCGTTTTTAATTTTGCTGGATGAGATTGAAGACCCTCATAATTTGGGCTCCATCCTTCGTACAGCGGACTGTACTGGAGCGCATGGTGTTATTGTGCCGAAAAGGCGTTCTGCAGCTGTAACTGTAACGGTGTCCAAAACATCGGCAGGTGCTGTGGAGTATGTCCCGGTGGCGCGTGTAAACAATCTGGGACAAACCATTGACCGTCTTAAAGAAGAAGGTGTATGGGTAGTTGGTACGGATGTTACAGCGACAGACCCTGTCTTTGGGAATGGAGTATTCACGGGACCAGTAGCCATTGTCATTGGTAACGAAAATAAAGGAATGGGCCGTTTGATCCGTGAGAAATGCGATGTACTCGTCAAGCTGCCAATGGCGGGGCAAATTAATTCCCTTAATGCTTCTGTAGCTGCAGGTGTTGTCATGTACGAAGTATTGCGCGGACGACAGGCGCGGGGCTAACGATATGGCTGACATGCGGGATGTTCTGCTTGTGGACGGTTACAACATGATTGGAGCCTGGCCCGAACTTTCCGCACTGGTACAATCTGGTATGCAGGAAGCGAGGGACAGACTTCTTGAACGGCTGGCGGATCATCAGGCGTATTCCGGCAGAAGAGTCATCGTCGTATTTGATGCTTACAGAGTGCCAGGATTAGGTAAAACCTTTGCCCAGAGCAAAGTCCAAATTTATTTTACCAGAGAAAAAGAAACTGCTGATGAGTGCATCGAGCGATTGGTTCGGGAGCTGAGCAGTAAAAGAAGAAGTATTTACGTAGCCACAAGCGATCAGGTAGAGCAACATGTCGCATTTGGGCAAGGTGCACTCAGGGTGTCGGCGCGGGAATTACTGATCGAGATTGAGGAGTCCGAAAAGGAAGTGCAGAAGCGAATCCAGCAGGATAGTGCCAAATTGTCTCGTAACTCGCTAGATGCCAAACTGAGTCCGGAGCTTCGAAAGTTGTTTGAACGATGGAGAAGAGAATAAACCAATAATTGGACCCTCCTCCATTTTGAAACCATTGACAATTTTGTTAGCGCTCTTCTTTTTTAGGTTGTTGTGGTTGACGGTATCAGGTTACATCGCGTATACTTGTCGTATATTTGAGAGAGTAACGGGTACCTTGCGTTGCAGCCGGAGGGATTGTTAGTGAGTGTGGACCTCAAGGATATCATGTTGTCAAAGTTTGATTACAAAAATGATGAAGACATTGTCGGAGCAGTCCATGAAGGTGATGGGGAAGCGCTGGAGTTTCTGATTAACAAATACCGGAACTTTGTGCGGGCCAAGGCTAGATCCTACTTCCTGATTGGTGCTGATCGCGAGGATATTATTCAGGAGGGCATGATTGGTCTCTACAAATCCATTCGTGATTTTAAGGGAGACAAGCTTGCTTCGTTCAAGGCTTTCGCCGAGTTGTGCATTACACGACAGATTATTACGGCAATTAAGACGGCTACACGACAAAAGCACATTCCTCTGAACTCTTACGTGTCTCTGGACAAGCCCATCTATGATGAAGAGTCAGACCGGACGTTGCTCGATGTGATTTGCGGAACACAAGTAAGTGACCCTGAAGAGCTGATAATCAATCAGGAAGAGTTTGTGGGCCTTGAGGACAAGATGTCCGAGATTCTGAGCGAGCTGGAACGCAAGGTACTTATGTTGTATCTAGACGGACGTTCGTATCAGGAGATTGCAGAGGATCTTGACCGCCATGTGAAATCCATTGATAACGCGCTGCAACGGGTCAAGCGTAAACTTGAAAAGTATCTGGAAGTAAGAGATAGTTGAAAGTAGAGGCTGACAGGGAAAAGGCTCGAGTCCGAGTCTTTTTTTATTCGTTATAGGTAGATTATGCAGGTTTATAAGTGTTACAAATGATTTATACTAAAAAAGATGAATAATAGATATCGCCTTGATTTTTGAAGCAGCTTTTCAGAGAACAGTTTTAAAGGATGCACAGATGTTAAAATGCACCACAGCCGGGACTGCGAATTGTATGCAAACATTCGTTGACATGGAAAACCCCGTGTGATAAAGTGTTTTAGGTAGGCCTAAATTCGCGGTTTTTTTTAGGATCAATTATGAGACTTCCGGTGTTGGATGTCTTCGGGAGGTGCACATCATGCGGGTAATTATTACTTTGGCTTGTACAACATGCAAACAAAGAAATTACACAACGACGAAAAACAAGCGTAATCACCCCGACCGCATGGAGATGAAGAAATTCTGTAAGTCCTGTAACGAACAGACTTCTCATCGGGAAACCAGATAGTTTTTGGAGGTGTAGTCGGCGTGAAACGCAGTTTCAAGTCTCTGTTTTCCTTTTTCTCTGAAAGCTGGGCTGAACTCAAGAAGGTTCGCTGGCCCAATCGTAAAGAACTGACCAACTATACGCTGATTGTCATAGGGACAATTGCGTTCGTCACGATTTATTTTTGGGTTCTCGATATCGGCATTTCCGCTGTGATCGAAGCGATTATCTAGGAAGGGTTCCAGGTGGCTTGATATGGAAAAAAGATGGTACGTCGTTCATACCTATTCAGGGTATGAGAACAAAGTCAAAGCCAATTTGGAAAAACGCGTTGAGTCCATGGGCATGGAAGACAAGATATTCCGTGTTCTTGTTCCTATGGAAGAAGAACTGGTAACCAAGGACGGTAAGAAAAAAACCGTTATGCGTAAAGTCTACCCTGGTTATGTCTTAGTCGAAATGGTCCAAACCGACGACTCTTGGTATGTTGTACGCAACACACCAGGTGTTACGGGATTTGTAGGGTCGACAGGCTCGGGTTCCAAACCGACGCCATTGCTTCCAGAAGAAGTTGAACAGATTCTGAAGCATATGGGCATGGTAGAGCCGAAACCGAAGATTGAATTCGATGTTAAGGAATCCGTGCGAATTAAAGTTGGTCCTTTTGCGAATTTTGTGGGCTCCGTGGAAGAAATTTTGGTTGAGAAGAGCAAGCTTAAGGTTCACGTCAACATGTTTGGACGGGAAACCCCGCTTGAGTTAGATTATACTCAAGTGGAGAAAATATAGATTTTTCTTACAGGTTTCTTGTGGGAGGATCGATAGGTCCGTCTACCACTATTGAGTCAAGGAGGTGTCATCCATGGCAAAAAAGGTAATTAAAATGGTAAAACTGCAGATTCCTGCAGGGAAAGCTAATCCAGCGCCTCCAGTAGGTCCAGCTTTGGGTCAAGCAGGTGTCAACATCATGGCATTCTGTAAAGAGTTCAATGCTCGTACTGCTGATCAAGCAGGCCTGATTATTCCGGTTGAAATTTCGGTATTTGAGGATCGTTCTTTTACGTTCATCACCAAAACTCCACCGGCTGCTGTTCTGTTGAAAGTTGCTGCTAAAATCGAAAAAGGTTCCGGTGAACCGAATAAAACGAAAGTTGCAACTGTAAATCGCGCTGCTGTTCGTCAAATTGCAGAGCAAAAAATGCCTGACCTTAACGCAGCTTCCGTAGAATCGGCAATGCGTATGGTTGAAGGTACTGCTCGCAGCATGGGTATCACCATCGTAGATTAATTTTATTAATCTACGTGTGCCGGCAGTTTGACTGTCCGGCAAGTGTGGGAGGAATATCCGCTAATACCACATAAGGAGGAAAACATTATGGCTAAACATGGTAAGAAGTACCTGGAAGCTGCTAAGCTGATTGACAGCGAAGCAACTTACGAGCCTTTAGAAGCCGTTGAACTGGTAAAAAAGGCAGCGACTGCTAAATTCGACGAAACCGTTGAAGCGGCAGTTCGTCTGGGCGTAGATTCCCGTAAACAAGACCAGGCTGTTCGTGGTGTTGTTGTCCTGCCACATGGTACGGGTAAAACACAACGCGTTCTGGTATTTGCAAAAGGTGACAAAGTGAAAGAAGCGGAAGCGGCTGGCGCTGATTTTGTTGGTGATCAAGATATGATCAACAAAATTCAACAAGGCTGGTTCGAATTCGACGTCTGCGTTGCGACACCTGATATGATGAGTGAGGTTGGTAAACTGGGTCGTTTGCTCGGTGGTAAAGGTTTGATGCCTAACCCTAAAGCAGGCACAGTTACTTTCGACGTTGCCAAGGCTGTTCAAGAAATTAAAGCCGGTAAAATCGAATACCGTCTCGACAAAGCCGGTCAAATTCATGCGCCAATCGGCAAAGCTTCCTTCAGTGCTGAACAGCTGAACGAGAACCTTAAAGCCTTGGTTGAAGCCTTGAACCGTGCGAAGCCAGCGGCTGCTAAAGGTGTATACCTGAAAAACATCGCTATTTCTTCGACTATGGGACCAAGTGCACGTGTGAACGCATCTGTTTACAGATAATATTTTGATTGACACACTCAATCAAATTTGTTATTCTATAAAAGTTGTGAGTCCTTGTGACTGACCAATAAAGTTGAATATGCTTACCGTAGACAGTAGGTGCCTTCGGGCTTAATTTCCTACCGAGGTGTTATGATAGAACGTTTCATGTGACGGGCTTGTCCCGTCCATGTAGATTTATCAAGCCTTCGTACTCTACGGAGGCTTTTTTCATGCTTATGAAAGCAAGCTTTGTAAGATCACCAGATCGGGTGCTTCGAACAAAGCGGATAAATTGATCAGGAGGTGTACAGTTTGGCAAATGCAAAGGTGATTCAAGCAAAACAAGAAGCTGTTGAAGTTGTAGCTGCAAAATTGCGCGAGAGCGTAACAACTGTGGTTGCAGACTATCGCGGTCTGAATGTTGCCCAAGTAACTGAGCTGCGTAAGCAGCTTCGCGAAGCCGGAATCGAATTTCAAGTGCTGAAAAACACACTGCTCCGCCGTGCAACTGCGGCAGCAGAATTAACTGAACTGGACGCAGTATTGACAGGTCCTACTGCAATCGCGTTCGGCAAAGATGATGCAGTGTCTGCAGCTAAAATCTTGAACGATTTCGCTAAGAAGAACAATGCACTGGAACTGAAAGGTGCAGTTGTAGAAGGTCGCGTTATCGGTGTTGAGGAAATCAAAGCACTGGCAGAACTGCCATCCCGCGAAGGTCTCCTTTCCATGCTCCTCAGCGTGCTTCAAGCTCCTGTACGCAACTTCGCGCTTGCAGTTAAAGCTGTTGCAGAAAAAGAAGAGCAAAGCGCATGAGTTAGGGATTAAACCTGCTGTATAGTAGTTGAGAACAAAAAAATACGAATTTAAATGGAGGTTCAACCATGAGTAAAGAGCAAATCTTGGAAGCGATTAAAGGTATGTCCGTATTGGAACTGAACGATCTCGTGAAAGCAATCGAAGAAGAATTCGGCGTAACTGCAGCAGCTCCAGTAGCTGTAGCAGGTGGCGCAGCAGGTGGCGCAGCAGAAGCTGAGCAATCCGAGTTCGACGTAATCTTGACAAGCGCTGGCGCTTCCAAAATCAACGTTATCAAAGCAGTTCGCGAAATCACAGGTCTTGGCCTGAAAGAAGCAAAAGAACTGGTTGACAACGCTCCAAAACCACTGAAAGAAAAAATCGCTAAAGAAGAAGCTGAATCCATTAAAGCAAAATTGGAAGAAGCAGGCGCTTCTGTAGAAGTAAAATAATTGACTGCTTTCTAGCAGACAATGAACTAAAACAAACCCCTTGAGGTGATCTTCAAGGGGTTTGTTGCTGTAAAACGGTAGTACCAGCATGTCTGAAAGGTTATTGTAAAGGCTATGATGGTAGTACAACCGAAAGAGGTGGGCATGAATGGCTGATCATTATTACTCCAAGCGGCCAGAGACGGCGCATGAACGACGGAGCCTGGAAACAGTGCTTCGGGGGCGGTCATACCGTTTTGCCAGCGATTCAGGCGTTTTTTCGAAGCAGGGAATTGATTACGGGAGTCGTGTGCTGATTGAAGCGATGCAGCTTCCTGCACAAGCTTCGGTATTGGATGTAGGATGCGGTTATGGGCCGATCGGTTTGGCGGCAGCCGCGCTTGTCCCCGAGGGACACGTCACAATGGTTGATATTAATGAGCGAGCCGTTCAACTAGCGATAGAGAATGCGGAACGTAATGGGGTTAAGAATGTCACCATTAAGCAAAGCGATTTGTTTGCGGAAGTGAAGAATGAACGTTTTGACGTGATCTTGACGAATCCTCCTATACGCGCAGGAAAAGAAACAGTGCATACCATTTTTGAGTTTGCTTATGAGCATTTAAACGAGGGTGGAGCTTTGTGGGTAGTCATTCAGAAAAAGCAGGGGGCCCCTTCGGCGAGTGCTAAGATAGAGAGCCTTTTCGGTCATGTAGAGGAAGTTACAAAGGATAAAGGTTATCGAATTTTGAAGGCTGAAAAAAGTTTTTAAGAAAATGCAATAGGACCATTGACTTGAATCCTGGTCTGTGATATTATTATAAAATGTCAGTATTAGGATGCCCTCCATGGCTTTAGTTTGTTGAAATGTCAATAGATTTATGCGTAGTAGGTATAGTATTTATCTCTATTACGTATAATACAACCATTTTGGGCAAATCTACAAGTGATGAAGATCTTCCGGTAAGAGGATTCTGCAGATACGTTGCTCTTTTTTCGAATGCATTCGAGTAAGGGCTTTTCTGTATTTGTAAGATTGAATCTTCTGTATGTGTCTTATTATAAGGTCACAAACAGAGGTTCGCAATGTATTTTTAAAGTGAGTAGACATGAGGGGTGAGTTTAAGTTGGCAGGACATCTTGTTCAATATGGTCGACGCACTCGGCGCAGTTATGCACGTATTAATGAGGTACTCGAGGTTCCGAACCTGATTGAGATCCAACAAAAATCCTATGATTGGTTTTTGGAGGAAGGATTACGGGAAATGTTTCGGGATATTTCGCCAATTCAGGATTTCACTGGAAACCTGATTCTGGAGTTTATCGACTATTCTCTCGGAGAACCCAAATATACCGTTGACGACGCAAAGGAACGCGACGTTACGTATGCAGCACCGCTTCGGGTAAAAGTCCGGCTTATTAATAAAGAAACCGGGGAAGTGAAAGAGCAGGAAGTATTCATGGGAGACTTCCCGCTGATGACTGAAACGGGTACGTTTATTATTAACGGTGCGGAACGGGTTATTGTCAGCCAGTTGGTTCGCTCTCCCAGCGTCTATTTCAGCACAAAAGTCGACAAGAATGCGAAAACAACATACACCGCAACGGTAATTCCTAACCGGGGGGCTTGGCTCGAACTGGAGATGGATGCGAAGGATATTATCTATGTCCGGATTGACCGTACCCGTAAAATTCCGGTTACGGTGTTGCTGCGTGCGCTGGGCTTTGGCACTGATGCTGAGATTCTGGATTTGCTCGGCAATGACGAATATATCCGCAACACACTTGATAAAGACAACACGGATTCCACCGAGAAAGCGCTGATTGAAATTTATGAGCGTCTTCGTCCGGGTGAGCCGCCTACACTGGATAACGCAAAGAGCTTGCTGGTTGCGCGCTTCTTTGATCCAAAACGTTATGATCTGGCCAACGTAGGCCGTTACAAAATCAATAAAAAGCTTCACATCAAAAATCGTCTGTTCAATCAACGACTTGCTGAGACTTTGATTGATACAACAACTGGTGAAATCATCGCTGAAGCCGGACAAATGGTAGATCGCCGCCTGTTGGACGAGATTTTGGCCCAACTGGAGGAATCAGTAGGACATCGTACGTATCATGTTGCGAGTGGTGTGCTAGAAAGCAATGATATTCCACTTCAAACGATCGATGTATTCTCACCAATTGAGGATGGTAAAGTAGTAAAACTGATTGCTAACGGAAATATTGATAAATCGGTTAAGAATATTACGCCTGCCGATATTATTTCCTCCATCAGTTATTTTATTAACTTGCTTCACGGAATCGGAAGTACGGACGATATTGACCATTTGGGTAACCGTCGTTTGCGTTCTGTAGGTGAGTTGCTCCAAAACCAGTTCCGTATCGGTTTGTCCCGTATGGAACGCGTAGTGCGTGAAAGAATGTCGATTCAGGATGCTAATGTAATTACGCCACAAGCGCTGATTAACATACGTCCGGTAATTGCTTCGATTAAAGAGTTCTTTGGTAGCTCGCAGCTGTCTCAGTTCATGGATCAGACGAATCCGCTTGCTGAATTAACGCACAAACGTCGTCTGTCTGCACTCGGACCCGGCGGTTTGACGCGCGAACGCGCGGGTATGGAAGTACGTGACGTCCATCCGAGTCACTACGGCCGCATGTGTCCTATCGAGACGCCAGAGGGACCAAACATTGGTTTGATCAACTCTTTGTCCACTTTTGCACGCATCAACGAGTACGGATTTATCGAAGCACCTTATCGTTGGGTAGATCCAAAAACCGGAAAAGTTACAGAGCAGATTGATTACCTGACTGCTGATGAAGAAGATAACTACATCGTAGCTCAGGCGAATGCGGAATTGACGGAGGAAAACACCTTTAAGGATGAGGTCGTCATTGTCCGTTATAACAAACAGTCTGATAACATTATTCCGATGGCTAGTAGCCGTGTCGATTACATGGACGTATCGCCTAAACAGGTCGTATCGGTCGCGACTGCATTGATTCCGTTTCTGGAGAATGATGACTCTAACCGCGCATTGATGGGTTCCAACATGCAGCGTCAGGCTGTCCCACTTCTGATTCCGAAGTCTCCATTGGTCGGAACAGGAATGGAGCACAAGTCTGCAAAAGATTCTGGTGTTTGCGTTGTATCCAAATACAACGGAGTTATCGAACGTTCTTCGGCCAACGAAATTTGGTTGCGTCGTATCGAAACTGTAGATGGCGCTGAAGTGAAGGGCGACATTGTTAAGTATAAATTACACAAATTTATGCGATCTAACCAAGGAACTTGCATCAACCAACGTCCGATTGTGAACAGAGGAGATATTGTCAAAGTTGGCGATATTCTTGCGGATGGTCCATCTACAGAGATGGGTGAGTTGGCGTTGGGACGTAACGTTGTCGTTGCCTTCATGACTTGGGAAGGTTACAACTACGAGGATGCAATCCTGCTGAGTGAGAAACTGGTTAAGGAAGATGTATACACCTCGATCCATATTGAGGAATACGAATCCGAGGCTCGTGACACGAAGCTTGGACCTGAAGAAATCACTCGCGACATTCCAAATGTCGGTGAAGAAGCGCTTCGCAACTTGGATGAGCGTGGAATCATTCGTATTGGTGCCGAAATCGGCGCAGGTGACATTCTCGTTGGTAAAGTAACACCTAAAGGTGTGACTGAATTGACAGCTGAAGAACGTCTCTTACACGCAATCTTTGGTGAGAAGGCACGCGAGGTTCGCGATACTTCTTTGAGAGTTCCTCACGGAACAGACGGGATTGTTGTAGATGTTAAGGTGTTTACACGTGAAAATGGTGATGAACTGCCACCAGGTGTAAATCAGTTGGTTCGTGTATATATTGCTCAAAAACGTAAAATCTCCGAAGGCGATAAAATGGCTGGACGTCACGGTAACAAGGGTGTCGTTGCTCGTATTTTGCCTGAAGAAGATATGCCGTTCCTGCCGGATGGCACACCAGTACAGGTCGTTCTGAACCCGCTGGGCGTACCTTCACGGATGAACATCGGACAGGTGCTTGAAGTCCATTTGGGTATGGCTGCAATGCGTCTTGGTATTCATGTGGCAACTCCAGTATTCGATGGTGCCAAGGAGTATGACGTATTCGATACAATGGAAGAGGCAGGCATGCAGCGTAATGGTAAGACTGTGTTGTATGACGGACGTACGGGTGATCGTTTTGAACGTGAAGTTACTGTCGGTGTCATGCACATGATCAAACTGGCGCACATGGTCGATGATAAAATCCATGCTCGTTCTACAGGTCCTTACTCCCTCGTTACGCAACAACCATTGGGTGGTAAAGCTCAATTCGGTGGACAGCGCTTCGGGGAGATGGAAGTATGGGCATTGGAAGCCTACGGCGCGGCGTACACGCTTCAGGAAATTTTGACTGTGAAATCCGATGATGTGGTTGGACGTGTTAAAACTTACGAATCCATTGTCAAAGGTGAAAATGTACCTGAACCGGGTGTTCCAGAATCATTTAAGGTCCTGATCAAAGAGCTGCAAAGCTTGGGTATGGACGTGAAGATTCTGTCTGAAGACGAACAAGAGATCGAAATGAGAGAGCTTGATGATGAGGATGACACAACTGGCGATAAGCTGAGTTTGAATCTCGAAGGCTCTGAGGTTGGCGTAGAGTAGTTTGACTGCTGACTGACTCATATCAGCTTTGTTATATACCTTGATCCATTCTAGAATGGATCAGGTTTCTTGATACCGCCCGGTGCTGCTGGGCGGTATCAAACCTAAAAACTCAGGATTTGGTTAAGGAGGGTTGCTCCTTGTTGGACGTTAACAATTTCGAATATATGAAAATCGGGCTTGCTTCCCCCGAAAAGATTCGTTCTTGGTCCCGCGGAGAAGTCAAAAAACCGGAGACGATTAACTATCGTACGCTTAAACCGGAAAAAGAAGGACTATTTTGCGAGAAGATTTTCGGACCTACGAAAGACTGGGAATGTCATTGCGGTAAGTACAAACGTGTACGCTATAAAGGTGTTGTCTGTGACCGCTGTGGAGTAGAAGTTACTCGCGCTAAGGTTCGCCGTGAGCGTATGGGCCATATTGAGTTGGCTGCTCCCGTATCGCACATTTGGTACTTTAAAGGCATTCCAAGTCGTATGGGTCTTGCTCTTGATATGTCTCCAAGATCTCTGGAAGAGATCATTTACTTCGCATCTTATGTTGTAACCGATCCAGGAGATACGCCTTTGGAGAAAAAGCAACTCCTGTCCGAGAAAGAATACCGTAGCTATCGTGAGAAATACGGCTATGGCTTCCAGGCAGGTATGGGTGCTGAAGCGGTTAAAAAGCTTCTTCAAGATTTGGACATAGACAAAGAGTTGGAATTCTTGAAAGAAGAGCTGCGTACAGCTCAAGGACAACGTCGTAACCGTGCAATCAAACGCCTTGAAGTTATTGAGGCATTCCGTAACTCCGGCAACCAACCGGATTGGATGATCATGGACGTACTTCCTGTTATTCCTCCTGAGCTTCGTCCAATGGTACAGTTGGATGGTGGTCGTTTCGCTACCTCTGACCTTAACGACTTGTATCGTCGTGTTATTAACCGTAATAACCGTCTGAAACGTCTGTTAGATTTAGGTGCGCCAGATATTATCGTACAAAATGAAAAACGGATGTTGCAGGAAGCTGTTGACGCCTTGATTGATAATGGTCGTCGTGGTCGTCCTGTTACAGGTCCAGGTAACCGTCCTTTGAAATCCCTCAGCCACATGCTGAAAGGTAAACAAGGACGTTTCCGTCAGAACTTGCTCGGAAAACGTGTTGACTACTCTGGTCGTTCCGTTATCGTTGTAGGTCCGTACTTGAAAATGTATCAATGCGGTTTGCCGAAAGAAATGGCACTTGAACTGTTCAAACCTTTTGTTATGAAAGAACTAGTGAACAAAGGTTTGGCGCACAATATCAAGAGCGCGAAGCGTAAAGTAGAACGTGTGAGTGCAGAAGTATGGGATGTGCTGGAAGAAGTAATCAAGGAGCATCCAGTTCTTTTGAACCGTGCCCCTACGTTGCATAGACTCGGTATCCAGGCGTTCGAACCGATTTTGGTTGAGGGTCGTGCGATTCGTCTGCATCCGCTCGTATGTACTGCATATAATGCCGACTTTGACGGTGACCAAATGGCTGTTCACGTTCCGTTGTCTGCGGAAGCTCAAGCTGAAGCTCGTTTGCTTATGCTAGCATCCGGCAACATTTTGAATCCGAAAGACGGCAAGCCAGTTGTTACACCTTCTCAGGATATGGTTCTTGGTTCTTTCTATCTGACTATGGATAACAAAGAAGAAGAAGGAAGCAATATGATCCTTCGCAACATGAATGAAGCTATATCGGCCTACCAACGCGGTACAGCTGGCCTTCATGCTCGTGTAGCTATTCCGGTTAAAGCTTTGAATAAAACGAGTTTTACGGAAAAACAACAGGAAGCGATGTTGATCACAACGGTTGGTAAAATTATCTTTAATGAAATTTTCCCGGCAAGCTTCCCGTACATCAATGATGCGACCCGTGCGAACTTGCTTTATGGTACTGCGGAGGAGTTCTTTGTTTACGAGAAGGGTGTAAATCTTACAGAAGCCATTCAAAACGCTCCGCAAGCTAACGGGGTAGGCAAGGATTACCTTGGTAATATCATTGCCCGTTGTTTTGAGACTTACCATACAACAGAAACAGCTGTAATTCTGGATAAAATCAAGCAGCTTGGCTTTACGTATTCCACTCGTGCAGGGGTAACCGTTGCTGTATCGGACGTAATCGTGCCGGTGGAAAAACAAGAGATTCTTAAGGGATCTGAGGACAAAGCGCAAGTTGTGACGAATCAGTATCGTCGTGGTCTGATTACGAATGAAGAACGCTATGACCGGATTATCGACATTTGGTCTAAAGCAAAAGATGATATTACCGAAGTATTGATGAAGTCCATGGATCGCTACAACTCTATCATGATGATGGTGGACTCCAAAGCGCGGGGGAACAAATCACAGATTACTCAGCTCGGCGGTATGCGTGGTCTGATGGCCAATCCATCCGGACGTATTATCGAACTCCCAATCAAATCAAATTTCCGTGAAGGTCTGACAGTACTCGAGTACTTCATCTCCACTCACGGAGCGCGTAAAGGTTTGGCGGATACAGCCCTCCGTACGGCTGACTCCGGTTACCTGACTCGTCGCCTCGTAGATGTGGCACAGGATGTTATCGTGCGCGAAGAAGACTGCGGAACGGATAAAGGCTTCACAGTAAGTCGTATCCAGGACGGTAAAGAAGTGATTGAGGATCTCTATGACCGTCTGGAAGGTCGCTATTGCTTTGAAACGGTACGTCATCCTGAGACTGGCGAGATTTTGGCTAGACGTAACGAACTGATTGACTCCGACAAAGCTGAAGCGATTGTTAAAGCCGGTGTACACAAAGTTCAGATTCGTTCTGTACTAAGTTGCCGTGCTAAACATGGCGTCTGCAAGAAATGCTACGGTCGCAATCTGGCTACTGGTAAACACGTTGAGATTGGTGAAGCAGTTGGTATTATCGCTGCACAATCCATTGGTGAGCCAGGAACACAGCTTACTATGCGTACGTTCCACACAGGCGGCGTAGCGGGTGACGATATTACACAAGGTTTGCCTCGTATCCAGGAGCTTTTTGAAGCACGTAATCCTAAAGGTCAGGCAACTATTAGTGAAATTGACGGTACAGTTAAAGAAGTTCGTGAAGGTAAAGACCGCCGTGAGATTGACATTCAGGGTGAAGCCGAAACGAAAACATATTCAGTAACGTATGGTTCCCGCCTGCGCGTAAGCGAAGGTATGACTGTTGAAGCTGGGGACGAACTGACGGATGGTTCAATTGATCCTAAAGAAATGCTGCGTATTAAAGGTATTCGCGGGGTACAGAACTATATCCTTCAGGAAGTTCAACGCGTATACCGGAACCAGGGAGTGGAAATCAACGACAAGCACGTAGAAGTTATGATTCGTCAAATGTTGCGTAAAATCCGTATCATTGATGCGGGTGACACGATCTTACTTCCAGGCTCCTTTGTTGATGTCCATGAGTATGAAAATGCAAACAAGATAGCGATTCTCAGCGGTCAGGAACCAGCGGTAGCTAAGCCGGTACTGCTCGGTATTACCAAGGCCTCTCTGGAAACTGACTCCTTCTTGTCAGCAGCATCCTTCCAGGAAACTACTCGTGTCCTGACTGATGCAGCTATTAAAGGCAAGGTCGATCAGTTGCTTGGACTGAAGGAGAACGTAATTATTGGTAAATTGATTCCTGCGGGAACAGGTATGAACCGTTACCGTAGTGTGAAATTTGCCCAACCGGAAGAGGGACAGTCTCCATCTGAGGAGCTCGAACCTATTTCGGCCGAGTAATATAAAAATAGTATGATTGCCGGAACACCGTAGACATAAGCTTTGCATAAAAGCTACAGCAGACGGTGCTCCGGTGTTTTTCAAAAAAGAATCGTACTATTCTGTTTAAATGAATTATAGTTTATAATTGTCTTGACATTACTTATAGTCAATGCTAATATAGCAAAGGTGCGTGAGCAGCCTATATGCTATTGGGTCTTTTCGGAGGAATGAGATATGTCTAAAGAACAGGGACTGCAAGATGCTCATGTCAAAATCGGTACCAAACAAACCATTCGTATGGTAGAATTGGGCTTTGCCTCAGAAGTATATGTGGCAGAAGACGCAGATCAGCGTCTCACTTCCAACATCATTGCTTTGTGCAACAAGCAAGGAGTCAAAGTGACTCTCGTAGACACAATGAAAAATCTCGGAGCTGCATGTGGGATTGAAGTGGGAGCCGCAATGGCTGCTATCGTAAAACAATAGGGTAAGGAACGTTTTTGTCTAAGGAATTGTTATTCTTGGCGGCAAAGACTTTTCATTTGTTCTTTTATGAACCGCCTGGGTCTGTGGGCTTAGATAAGGTTTGTAAAGTAACAGCAAAAATTGAGGAAGGGGGTGGCAACCAACATGCCAACTATTAACCAACTGGTTCGTAAAGGACGTCAAGCCAAAATCGAGAAATCGAAATCACCGGCTTTGCAAAAAGGTTTTAATGCCTTGAAACGTGAAGCTACCGACATCAGTGCCCCGCAAAAACGCGGAGTGTGCACTCGTGTAGGTACTATGACTCCGAAAAAACCAAACTCCGCACTTCGTAAATATGCTCGTGTTCGCTTGACGAACCGTGTAGAGGTGACTGCTTACATTCCAGGTATTGGACATAACCTTCAAGAACACAGCGTAGTGCTGATTCGCGGCGGTCGTGTAAAAGACCTTCCGGGTGTACGTTACCATATCGTTCGCGGTGCTTTGGATACTGCAGGCGTAAACAACCGCATGCAAGCTCGTTCCAAATACGGCGCAAAACGCCCTAAAGCTAAAAAATCCTAATGAGATATAAACCGCGTATGTCGGTTTAACATGTAAGAAAGGGGGATATCCATGCCACGCAAAGGTCCAGTTACCAAAAGAGACGTGTTGCCAGATCCGGTATACAACAGCAAGTTGGTTACCCGCTTGATCAACCGCATCATGCTCGACGGAAAACGAGGCGTTGCTCAAAGCATTCTGTACAATGCGTTCAAGCTTATCCAAGAACGTACGGGGAATGACCCGATGGAAGTTTTTGAAGCAGCTATCAAGAATATCATGCCAGTCCTGGAAGTTAAAGCACGCCGTGTCGGCGGTGCCAACTACCAAGTACCAATCGAGGTAAAACCAGAAAGACGTACGTCCCTGGGATTACGTTGGCTCGTAAACTACTCCCGCAACCGCGGTGAGAAAACCATGGAAGAGCGTTTGGCGGCTGAAATTATCGATGCTTCCAACAACACAGGCGCTTCCGTGAAAAAACGTGAAGACACGCACAAAATGGCTGAAGCGAACAAAGCGTTTGCTCACTATCGTTGGTAGGATTCAGCTCAAAAAAATAACTTCAATTTTGAAGGGAGACCCATTTCATGGCAAGAGAGTTCTCCTTGAAAAATACACGTAATATCGGGATCATGGCTCATATTGACGCGGGTAAAACCACAACAACAGAGCGGATCTTGTTCTACACAGGCCGTACGCACAAAATCGGTGAAGTTCACGAAGGCGCTGCGACAATGGACTGGATGGAACAAGAACAAGAGCGCGGAATCACGATTACTTCCGCTGCGACGACCGCTGCCTGGAAAGGTCACCGCGTCAATATCATCGACACCCCGGGGCACGTTGACTTCACTGTTGAAGTTGAACGTTCCCTTCGTGTATTGGACGGAGCAGTTGGTGTTTTCAGTGCGAAAGAAGGCGTTGAGCCTCAGTCTGAAACCGTATGGAGACAGGCTGATCGCTACGGCGTTCCACGGATCGCATATGTAAACAAAATGGATATCATTGGTGCCGACTTCTTGAATGTTGTCTCCGACATGCGTGATCGCCTTCAAGCGAACGCAGTTGCGATTCAATTGCCAATCGGCGCAGAAAATGATTTTACTGGTATTATCGATATCGTTGAACAAAAAGCTCATATGTACAAAGATGATCTTGGTCAAGATATCGAAGAAGTAGAAATTCCTGCGGAATTCAAAGATCAGGTTGAAGAACTCCGTAATGAATTGATCGAGAAGGTTGCTGAACTGGACGAAGAATTGACAATGAAATACCTGGAAGGCGAAGAAATTTCGGTTGCCGAAATTAAAGCCGCTCTCCGTAAAGGTGTTGTAGAAGTTAAAATCTTCCCAGTTATCTGTGGATCTTCTTACCGCAATAAAGGTGTTCAGCTGATGTTGGATGCTGTTCTAGACTATTTGCCGGCTCCTACTGACGTGCCAAGTATTCAAGGGCATCTGGAAGACGGTACGGAAGTTGAACGTCACTCTTCCGATGAAGAGCCATTCTCCGCATTGGCATTCAAAATTATGACGGACCCTTACGTTGGTAAGTTGACATTTTTCCGCGTATACTCCGGTGTTCTTCAATCCGGTTCTTACGTATTGAATGCAACAAAAGGTAAACGCGAACGTATCGGACGTATTCTTCAAATGCATGCGAACAGTCGTCAAGAAATCACTGTAGTTTACTCTGGTGATATTGCGGCTGCCGTAGGTTTGAAAGATACAGGTACAGGTGATACACTGTGTGATGAGAAGAGTCCTGTTATTCTCGAGTCCATGAATTTCCCTGATCCGGTTATCGAAATCGCGGTTGAGCCTAAAACCAAAGCTGACCAAGATAAAATGTCTGTAGCTCTCGGTAAGTTGACTGAAGAGGATCCAACTCTTCGCGCTCATACTAACGAAGAAACAGGTCAAACCATCTTGGCAGGTATGGGTGAGCTTCACTTGGACATCATCATTGACCGTATGCGTCGTGAGTTCAAGGTAGAAACGAATGTGGGTAAACCACAGGTTGCTTACCGTGAAACGTTCCGTGCTCCAGCACGTGTCGAAGGTAAATTCGTTCGTCAGTCCGGTGGTCGTGGTCAATATGGTCACGTATGGGTTGAGTTCGAACCACTCGAACCAGGTACTGGTAGTCAATTCGAAAGTAAGGTAGTCGGCGGCTCTGTTCCTAGAGAGTACATCGCACCTGCTCTTGCTGGTATTGAGGAACAAATGAAAAACGGCGTTATCGCAGGCTTCCCGCTTGTGGACGTTAAAGCTACAATCGTGGACGGATCATACCATGATGTCGATTCCAATGAAATGGCATTTAAAATTGCCGGATCAATGGCGCTGAAAGCAGCGAAAGACAAATGTAAACCAGTATTGCTTGAGCCGATTATGAAAGTTGAAGTAACGGTTCCTGAGGAATACATGGGTGACGTAATGGGTATGTTGAACTCCCGTCGTGGTCGGATTGAAGGTATGGATTCCCGTAGTGGAGCTCAAATCATTCGTGCGAAGGTGCCTTTGTCCGAAATGTTCGGATACTCGACTACACTTCGCTCCGGTACACAAGGACGCGGCGTGTTCTCTATGGAGCTTTCTCATTATGAAGAAGTGCCGAAGAGCATTGCTGAAGAGATCGTTGCCAAAACCAAAGGCGGCGAGTAATACAATGTATCAGCTGACCGGTATGCTTGAGGTTTTACCAAAAGGGCATCCGGCAGCCTAAAATAAAACAAGTTATTGAGGAGGAATTGTTCAAATGGCAAAGGCTAAGTTTGAACGTAACAAACCGCACGTTAATATCGGTACTATTGGTCACGTCGATCATGGTAAAACTACTTTGACTGCTGCAATCACAACTGTATTGTCCAAAACTTACGGTGGTGCTGCTGTAGCATTCGATCAAATCGATAAAGCTCCAGAAGAGCGCGAACGCGGTATCACAATCTCCACTGCACACGTGGAATATGAAACACCTAACCGTCACTATGCACACGTTGACTGCCCAGGTCACGCCGACTATGTTAAAAACATGATCACTGGCGCTGCACAAATGGACGGAGCGATTCTGGTTGTTTCCGCAGCTGACGGCCCAATGCCGCAAACTCGCGAGCACATCCTGTTGTCCCGCCAAGTTGGTGTTCCTTACATCGTTGTATTCCTGAACAAATGCGACATGGTTGAAGACGAAGAGTTGCTGGAATTGGTTGAAATGGAAGTTCGTGATTTGCTGAGCGAATATGACTTCCCAGGTGACGACACTCCAATCATTCGCGGTTCAGCTCGTGAAGCTCTGCAAAACCCAGAGGGCGACTATGCTAAGAAAATCGTTGAAATGTTCGAAACAATCGACACTTACATCCCGACTCCAGAACGCGATACTGACAAGCCTTTCTTGATGCCTGTCGAGGACGTATTCTCCATCACTGGTCGTGGTACAGTTGCTACAGGCCGTGTAGAGCGTGGTACAGTTAAAGTGGGCGACGAAATCGAAATCATCGGTATTCAAGAAGAATCCCGTAAATCCGTAGTAACAGGCGTAGAAATGTTCCGTAAATTGCTTGACTCTGCTCAAGCTGGCGATAACATCGGCGCATTGCTTCGTGGTGTAGATCGTGCACAAATCGAGCGTGGCCAAGTATTGGCTAAACCAGGTTCTGTTAAACCTCATACAGAATTCTCTGCTCAAATCTACGTTTTGACTAAAGAAGAGGGTGGACGTCACAAACCTTTCTTCACTGGTTACCGTCCACAGTTCTACTTCCGTACAACTGACGTAACTGGTATCATTACTTTGCCAGAAGGTTCCGAAATGGTAATGCCTGGTGATAACATCACGGTTACTGTTCAACTGATCAACCCAATCGCTATCGAAGAAGGAACTAAGTTCTCTATTCGTGAAGGTGGACGTACAGTTGGCGCTGGTGCCGTAGCAACAATCTCCAAATAAGAAGGCTTTAGCCTTTAAATAGAGCAACAGTGTACTGGAACGAGTAACATTGTATTGGAACGAAGCTAAACGAGCCCCTGCCCTGGTGCGGGGGCTTTTCTCTTGAAAAAATCGCAAGCTGCGAGCACAATTGTATCTTTTCAAAATAAGATGCATTGTTTTTTCGTTTTTGCTTGCAATAGGCAGAACTATTCGATATAATAACTAATGTTGTTTGTGACTGTGCGATGATGTGAGAGGTTACTGACACACCCGGCCCCTTTGCCATGGGAGGGCTGTCGGAAAATTTTCACGGAGTATGTCCGATACCAAATTGGGCGATAGAAGGAGGGACTAAAATGGCAAAGCAAAAAATTCGTATTCGTTTGAAAGCTTACGATCATAGAATTCTTGATCAATCCGCTGAGAAAATTGTTGAAACAGCTAAACGTTCGGGCGCAGGTGTATCCGGGCCAATTCCGCTGCCAACTGAAAAACAAATCATTACTATTCTCCGTGCGGTACACAAGTACAAGGATTCCCGGGAGCAGTTCGAAATGCGCACACACAAGCGTTTGATCGACATTGTTAACCCGACTCCACAAACTGTGGATGCCTTGATGCGCTTGGACCTGCCGTCCGGTGTAGATATCGAAATTAAATTGTAATATGTAATTAGGAAAAGAAATGAGGTGTCAACATGAAAGGTATCTTAGGAAAAAAACTCGGAATGACTCAAGTGTTTACCCCTGAAGGTAACGTACTTGCTGTTACGGTTATCGAAGCAGGTCCTTGTGTTGTTCTGCAAAAGAAAGATCTGGAAAACGATGGATACGAAGCTATCCAACTCGGTTTCTCTGATAAAAAAGAAAAAAGATCCAACAAACCTGAAGCAGGACATGCGAAAAAAGCAAATACTGCACCTAAGCGCTACGTTCGTGAACTTCGTGGCATCGACCTTGCTGCGTACGAGGTTGGCCAAGAACTGAAGGCTGATGTCTTCACAGAAGGCGAGTTCGTTGACGTAACAGGTATTTCTAAAGGTAAAGGTTTTGCCGGCGTTATCAAACGTTGGGGACAAAGCCGCGGACCAATGGCACACGGCTCGCGTTACCACAGAGGTCCAGGTTCTATGGGTTCCATTCAAGCTAACCGCGTTCCTAAAGGTAAACACCTTCCAGGACACATGGGGCATGAAACGGTAACGATCCAACGTCTTGAAGTTGTTAAGATCGATACAGAACGTAATGTGTTGCTCGTGAAAGGTTCCATTCCAGGACCTAAAAATAGCTTCGTTAAAGTATTAGAAACGGTGAAAAAATAAACAACTGAAGAAAGGAGGAACACGAAATGCCAAAAGTAGCACTATTTAATATTAGCGGCAGCCAAGTTGGTGAAATTGAATTGAACGACGCAGTGTTCGGTATCGAGCCGAATAAGCACGTTCTTCATGACGCTGTTGTTATGCAATTGGCTTCCCTACGTCAAGGTACTCACAAAGTAAAAGGACGTTCTGAAGTACGTGGTGGCGGACGTAAACCTTGGAAACAAAAAGGTACTGGCCGCGCTCGTCAAGGTTCGATCCGTGCGCCGCAATGGGTTGGTGGCGGTACTGTATTCGGTCCCACTCCACGCAGCTATGCTTACAAATTGCCTAAAAAGGTTCGTCGTCTGGCGATCAAATCGGCGTTGTCATCCAAAGTGATTGAGAATGAAATTATCGTATTGGACGCTCTTACACTGAACGGACCTAAAACGAAAGAATTCGCAGCCATTTTGAATAACCTTAAAGCTGATCGTAAAGCATTGATCGTAGCTCCTAGCTATGATGATAATGTAGCACTGTCCGCTCGTAATATTCCTGGTGTGAAGTTTGTAGCCGCAGACGGCATTAATGTTCTTGATGTGCTCGGACACGACAAACTGATCATTACGAAGGAAGCAGTTCAGAAGGTAGAGGAGGTGCTCGCGTAATGAAGGATCCTCGTGATATTATCAAACGTCCGGTTATCACCGAACGTACGGCTGGTATGATGAATGACTTGAAATACGTTTTCGAGGTTGACATTCGTTCTAACAAAGTCGAAGTTAAAAAAGCAATCGAAGCCATTTTTAACGTGAAAGTAAGTAACGTAAATACGCTTCGTGTTCCTGCAAAACCAAAACGCTACGGACGTCATTCCGGCTATACGAGCGAGTGGAAGAAAGCGTTCGTAACGCTGAGCAAAGACAGTAAGCCGCTTGAGTTTTTTGAAACGGTATAATTGAAACTGTAAAGTAAGGAGGGAAACTCAGTGCCAATTAAAAAGTATAAACCAACGTCCCCGGCCAGACGTGCTATGTCTGTATCTACTTTCGAGGAGATTACAACTAATCAGCCCGAGAAATCGTTGCTGGCACCTCTGAGCAAGCAAGCTGGACGCAATAACCAAGGTAAAATTACAGTTCGTCATCAAGGCGGCGGACACAAACGTAAATACCGTATTATTGACTTCAAACGTAACAAAGATGGAATACCGGGCCGCGTTGCTACGATCGAATATGATCCAAACCGTACGTCCAACATCGCACTTATCCACTATGTGGATGGTGAAAAACGTTACATCATCGCTCCTAAAGGTCTGAAAGTAGGAGACGAAGTGGTATCCGGTGCAGGTTCCGATATCAAAATCGGTAACTCCTTGCCATTGGAAAACATTCCAGTAGGTACGGTTATCCACAACATCGAATTGAAACCGGGTAAAGGTGGCCAACTTGTTCGCGCTGCTGGTACGGAAGCCCAACTTCTTGGTAAAGAAGAAAAGTATGTTACAATTCGTTTGACTTCTGGTGAAGTTCGCCGCATTCTGAAAGTTTGCCGCGCTACAATCGGTTCTGTAGGTAACGAAGACCACGAACTGGTGAAAATCGGTAAAGCCGGTCGTAGTCGCTGGTTGGGACAACGTCCTGAAGTTCGCGGTGTTGTAATGAACCCTAACGATCACCCACACGGTGGTGGTGAAGGTCGCGCTCCAATCGGACGTAAATCTCCAATGTCTCCATGGGGTAAACCAACCCTTGGTTACAAGACACGTAAAAAAGGTAAAGCATCTGATAAGTACATCGTTCGTCGTCGTACTAAGTAATAAAACGTGCGCTTAAGTCGCACGTTAACATATTAAGGAACGACTACGTTTTAACGAAGGGAGGATTCATAAATGGGTCGCAGTCTCAAAAAAGGACCATTCATTGATGGTTACCTGTTGAAAAAAGTAGAGGTTTTGAACGAGTCGGACAAAAAAGTGGTAATCAAAACTTGGTCCCGTCGCTCTACGATTTTCCCGCAATTTATCGGACATACGTTTGGTGTATACGATGGCCGTAAACACGTGCCAGTATACGTAACGGAAGATATGGTCGGACACAAATTGGGCGAATTTGCTCCAACACGTACGTACAAAGGCCATACGGATGACGATAAGAAAACAAGAAGATAATCAACACAGCGTAGTGTTTGAGAGGAGGTAAACTCAATGGAAGCAAAAGCACATGCTAAGTCCGTACGGATTTCTGCTCGCAAAGTGAAACTTGTTATCGATTTGATTCGCGGTAAGCAGGTTGGTGAGGCGATCGCAATTCTTCGTCACACTCCAAAGTCCGCTTCTCCAGTCGTTGAGAAATTGTTGAATTCTGCGATTGCAAATGCAGATCACAACTACTCTTTGGACGTAAATAAATTGGTAGTATCTCAGGTTTTTGTAAACCAAGGTCCTACAATGAAACGATTCCGCCCGCGTGCAATGGGTCGTGCAAGCCGCATCAACAAACGCACCAGTCATATTACTCTGGTGGTATCTGAAAAATAAGGAGGGAAAACGTGTGGGCCAAAAGGTAAATCCCGTCGGACTCCGAATCGGTATTATCCGTGATTGGGAATCCAAATGGTATGCAGGCAAAGATTTCGGTGATCTTTTGCTGGAAGACGTTAGAATTCGTGAACATCTGAAAAAAAGATTGAAAGACTCCGCTGTATCCCGTGTTGAAATCGAGAGAGCAGCTAACCGTGTCAACGTAACGATTCACACTGCGAAACCAGGTATGGTTATCGGTAAGGGTGGTTCCGAAGTTGAAAATCTGCGTAATGAAATTACTAAAATCGCAGGCGGTAAAAAGGTACACATCAATATTTCTGAAATTAAAAATCCTGAACTGGACGCAATTCTGGTTGCTGAAAGCATTGCACAACAATTGGAACGTCGTGTTTCTTTCCGTCGTGCTTTGAAACAAGCGATTCAAAGAACTATGCGTTCCGGAGCAAAAGGAATTAAAACTCAAGTAGGCGGACGTCTTGGCGGTGCCGAAATCGCTCGTTCCGAAGGGTACAGCGAAGGAACTGTTCCACTGCATACACTTCGTGCTGACATTGACTATGGTACAGCGGAAGCTCATACTACTTACGGTCGTCTTGGCGTAAAAGTATGGATCTATCGTGGAGAGGTTCTTCCTCCAGCTAAGAAACAAGCTCCTCAGGAAGGAGGCAACTAATCATGTTGGTACCAAAACGCGTAAAACATCGTAAACAACAACGTGGTCATATGAAGGGTCGTGCAAAAGGCGGTACTACACTGAACTTTGGTGAGTACGGTTTGCAAGCTACTGAACCTGCATGGATTACTAACCGTCAAATCGAAGCTGCTCGTATTGCGATGACTCGTTACATCAAACGTGGTGGTAAGGTTTGGATTAAAATTTTCCCTGACAAACCAATTACTCAGAAGCCTCTTGAGGTTCGTATGGGTAGTGGTAAAGGTAACGTAGAAAAATGGGTTGCAGTAGTGAAACCAGGCAAGATTATGTTTGAACTTGCTGGTGTTCCGGAAGAGATTGCTCGTGAAGCAATGCGTCTTGCCGCTCACAAACTGCCAATCAAAACTAAGTTTGTGAAACGTGAAGAATTGGGTGGTGAAGCAAATGAAGGCTAGTGAATTCCGCAACCTAACCACTGCTGAAATCGAACAAAAGATCTCCGGTTTTAAAGAAGAACTTTTCAACCTTCGTTTTCAACTCGCTACCGGTCAGCTTGATAACCCGACTCGGATCGGCGCTGTGCGTAAGGAAATTGCTCGTGCTAAAACTGTGATCCGTGAAAGAGAACTTGGGATTAGCTAAGATATCAGACCGGGTGGGAAATCCGCCTGTAATTAGGAAGGAGGCCAACAATGAGCGAACGTAATGCCCGTAAAGTATTAGTCGGTAAAGTAGTCAGCGACAAAATGGATAAAACGATTGTGATTGCTGTAGAAACTTACAAAAAACATGATCTCTACCATAAACGCATTAAAGTAACTAAGAAATTCAAAGCTCATGATGAAAACAACACTGCACAAATCGGTGATACTGTTAAAATCATGGAAACTCGCCCTTTGTCCAAAGACAAAAACTGGAGACTGGTCGAAATCGTTGAAAAAGCTGTTATAATCTAATGTAGTGTAGTTTTTCCGAAAGGAGGATAAATAAATGATTCAACCATTTACACGTTTGACTGTAGCTGACAATTCCGGCGCGAAGGAACTGATGTGTATCCGTGTGCTCGGTGGTACGGGACGTCGTACAGCTCAAATTGGTGACCTGATCGTTTGTTCCGTAAAACAAGCAACACCAGGCGGCGTTGTCAAAAAGGGTGATGTAGTAAGAGCGGTTGTTGTTCGTACTAAACGTTCTATCCGCCGTAAAGACGGTTCCTACATCGGATTTGACGAGAACGCAGCAGTGGTCGTTAAAGAAGACAAGAGCCCACGTGGTACTCGTATTTTCGGACCAGTTGCTCGCGAACTTCGTGACAAGGACTTCATGAAAATCGTTTCCTTGGCTCCGGAAGTGATCTAAACTCACCTTAAAATGTGCCCGTAGGAGGTGTACGAAATGCCAAAAGTGAAAAAAGTTCTGGAATCCCATAACAACAAGCTGCACGTCAAAAAAGACGACACTGTTCTGGTGATTACAGGTAAAGATAAAGGTAAAAAAGGTCGCGTTATCGCTGCTTACCCTCGTCAAAACCGTGTGCTTGTGGAAGGTGTTAACATGATTAAAAAACACCAAAAGCCTAATCAGCTGAATCCACAAGGCGGCATCATCGAGAAAGAAGCTCCGATTCACGTTTCCAACGTTATGCACATTGATCCGAAGAGCGGAAAAGTAACCCGTGTTGGTTACAAAGTTTTGGACAACGGAAAAAAAGTGCGCATTGCAAAACGTTCTGGCGAAGTGATCGACTAATTATTTTTTGAAGAAAGGAGGTATATGATTCATGGCTACAACAAGAATGAAAGAACGTTTCTTGAAAGAAATCACTCCTGCTTTGATGCAGAAGTTCAACTATACAACAGTGATGCAAGTGCCTAAAATCGAGAAAGTTGTAATCAACATGGGTGTTGGCGACGCAGTCCAAAACTCCAAAGTACTTGATTCAGCTCTCAACGACATGCAGCTAATTGCTGGTCAAAAACCAGTAATCACTCGCGCAAAAAAATCTATTGCAGGTTTTAAATTGCGTGAAAACATGCCGATCGGTGTAAAGGTAACACTTCGTGGCGAGCGTATGTATTATTTCTTGGACAAATTGTTCAACATTACTCTTCCTCGCGTACGTGACTTCCATGGTGTATCGACAAAAGCTTTCGACGGACGTGGTAACTACACACTTGGTCTGAAAGAACAGTTGATCTTCCCGGAAATCGAGTATGATCAAGTTGATAAAGTTCGTGGTATGGACATCGTTATCGTAACGACTGCCAAAACTGACGAAGAGTCCCGTGAGCTTCTGACTCAGCTGGGCATGCCTTTCGCAAAATAATGTTGGCATAACGTTTCGGGCGTCTGATTTTAAAGACACCCTGTTCTCCGAAACTATTTAGGAGGTGTCAGGCTAAGTGGCAAAAACTTCAATGAAAGTCAAACAACAACGCGCACCAAAGTTTAAAGTTCGTGCTTACACTCGTTGCGAGCGTTGTGGTCGTCCACATTCGGTACTGCAAAAGTTTAAGATCTGCAGAATTTGCTTCCGTGAATTAGCTTATAAAGGCCAGATTCCTGGCGTGAAAAAAGCAAGCTGGTAAAAAGTCCTGTTTGGGAAGGAGGTTTATACACAATGACTATGTCTGATCCAATTGCAGATATGCTTACTCGTATTCGTAACGCGAACACAGTTCGTCACGAAACAGTAGAAATGCCTGCATCTACAATGAAAAAACAAATCGCCGACATCCTGAAACGTGAAGGATTCATTCGTGATGCGGAATTTGTTGAAGATAGCAAACAAGGGATCATCCGTATTTTCTTGAAATACGGTGCGAACAACGAGCGTGTTATTACAGGTTTGAAAAGAATCAGTAAACCAGGTCTTCGCGTTTACACGAAGAGCAATGAGATTCCACGCGTACTGGGTGGACTCGGGATCGCAATCATTTCAACATCCAAAGGTATCATGACCGACAAAGAAGCACGTCAGTCTAAAGCCGGCGGAGAAGTTGTTTGCTACGTTTGGTAAGATAACGTTTAAAAGATAGGAGGTGCAACAGATATGTCCCGTATTGGTCGTAAACCAATCACAGTACCAAGTGGTGTTGACGTGACTTTGAACAACACAGCGATCACAGTTAAAGGTCCTAAAGGAACATTGACTCGTGAGCTTCATAAAGACATGTCCGTTACTGTGGAAAACAATGAAATTAATGTAGTTCGTCCTTCGGACAACAAACTTCACCGCTCTTTGCATGGAACAACCCGCAGCGTTGTCAACAACATGGTAAGTGGTGTAACTGAAGGGTTTTCAAAATCTCTGGAGCTGGTTGGGGTCGGATATCGTGCAAGCAAATCCGGAGATAAAATCGTTTTGAACGTTGGATACTCTCACCCGGTTGAAATCACACCGGAAGCGGGCATCGAATTCGAAGTTCCTTCGAACACTAAAATTATCGTTCGCGGAATTGATAAAGAGCGTGTAGGTGCCTACGCTGCTAAAATCCGTTCCGTTCGTGAACCTGAACCGTACAAAGGTAAAGGGATTAAATACGAAGGCGAGCGCATCATTCGTAAAGAAGGTAAAGCCGGTAAGAAGAAATAAGTTTCTTACCGACTTTGTGCGGTCTTTCTGCTGGAAAGACTTCGTACTTCTTTTTTACCCAGTGCGTCTTAGTATAAAGTTTTAAAAGGCAAACTGAAGGGAGTGAAAACTTGAGATGATTACAAAACAAGATAAAAATAAAGCACGTGTCAGAAGACATCTGCGTGTACGTAAGAAAATCGAAGGTACGGCTGTACGTCCTCGTTTGAACGTATTCCGCTCTTCCAAGCATATCTACGCACAACTGATTGATGATGTAGCTGGTGTAACATTGGTATCTGCATCCACTATGGATAAAGAACTGAGCAGCGAAATCAAAAACGGCGGTAGTGTAGAAGCAGCTCGTAAAGTTGGCGAACTCGTTGCTAAACGTGCGAAAGAAAAAGGTCATGCTAACATCGTATTTGACCGTGGTGGATACTTGTATCATGGACGGATTCAAGCTTTGGCTGATGCAGCTCGCGAAGCAGGCCTTGAATTCTAAGACATTTCTCAAAAGGAGGTTAACGACTTGCGTGTAGATCCGAATACTTTGGAACTGACTGAAAGAGTAGTAAATATTAATCGTGTAGCTAAAGTTGTCAAAGGCGGACGCCGTTTCAGCTTCAGTGCTCTGGTAGTAGTGGGCGACGGCAACGGCTGGGTAGGCGCTGGAATCGGTAAAGCTGGCGAAGTACCTGATGCAATTCGCAAAGGTATTGAAGATGCTAAGAAAAACCTGGTTCACGTTCCACTCGTAGGAACAACAATTCCTCACCTTGTTACAGGTAAGTTCGGTGCTGGCCGGGTTCTGTTGAAACCGGCATCGGAAGGTACTGGAGTTATCGCTGGTGGTCCGGTTCGTGCTGTACTGGAACTTGCTGGTGTAGGTGATATCTTGACAAAATCTTTGGGTTCTTCGAATTCCATGAATATGGTCAATGCGACTTTGGAAGGTTTGTCCCGCTTGAAACGCGCTGAAGAAGTTGCAAAATTGCGCGGCAAATCCATCGAAGAGCTGCTGGGCTAAGGAGGGAATATCATGGCGAAATTAGAAATTACCCTCGTTCGTTCGTTGATCGGCCGTCCTGGTAATCAGAGAACGACTGTTAAAACGCTCGGCTTGCGTAAAATCAACCATAAAGTAGTTCAACCCGACAATGCAGCTATTCGCGGGATGATTAATCAAGTTAGCCATTTGGTTTCTGTTAAAGAAATTGAGGCTTAAGAAATAAAGTATTTTAACAATAATCAAGGAGGTGCAACGAACGATGAAGTTACATGAACTTTCCCCAGCTCCAGGCTCCCGCAAAGAACGTAAACGTTTGGGTCGTGGTCCTAGTAGCGGTACGGGTAAAACTTCTGGTCGTGGTCATAAAGGTCAAAACGCTCGTTCCGGCGGTGGTGTACGTCCGGGCTTCGAGGGTGGTCAAAACCCACTGTATCGTCGCTTGCCTAAACGCGGTTTCGTAAATCCTACTCGTAAAGAGTATGCGGTTTTGAATATCGAAGATTTGAACAGTTTTGCAGCGGGTACTGAAGTAAGCCCTGAGTTTTTGCTGAACAATGGCATTGTGAAAAACGCCAAATCCGGAATTAAAATTCTGGGTAACGGTGAAATCACTGTGAAGTTGACAGTTAAAGCGAACAAGTTCTCTCAATCTGCGGTAGAGAAAATTGAAGCTGCCGGCGGTAAAACCGAGGTGATCTAATGTTCAAGACCCTGAAAAATATATGGCGGGTTGAGGATCTTAGAACCCGAATCCTGTTTACCCTGTTTATACTCTTTGTATATCGTATTGGCTCCTTCGTGCCGGTTCCCGGCGTGAACAAGCAAGTCTTTACTTCTCAGGATCAGGCAGGAAGCGAGTTGTTTGGACTCCTTAACACCTTCTCAGGGGGCGCATTGTATCAGTTTTCGATCTTCGCCCTCGGGATTATGCCATATATTACAGCGTCCATCATTGTACAGTTGCTGTCAATGGACGTGATTCCGAAACTTGCGGAATGGGCTAAACAAGGAGAGCATGGTAAAAAGAAGTTGGCTCAAATTACGCGTTATGGTACGGTAATACTTGGCCTGATTCAAGCATTCGGAACGTCGATTGGCTTTAATCGACTGTACGGTGCAGCGATGATTCCAGGAGCCACTTTTGCAGATTATCTGGTCATTGCCATTGTGCTTACAGCAGGAACTACGTTCCTTATGTGGCTCGGTGAGCAAATTACCGAAAAGGGAATCGGCAACGGTATCTCTATTGTTATCTTCGCAGGGATTGCGGCGGGTATTCCAAGACATATTCGGACGGTTGTAGAATCTCAGTTTATTCAGGCAGATCAGCTGTTTATGAATATTCTGAAGGCAATTATAATTGCCCTGGTGATTGTTCTGATTATTGTTGGTGTTATCTACATCCAGCAAGGTATTCGGAAAATCCCGGTACAATACGCGAAACGTGTAGTTGGCAACAAAATGTACGGTGGCCAGAATACGCATATTCCGATGAAAATTAATGCGGCAGGCGTTATTCCGGTAATCTTTGCGGTATCATTGCTGCAATTCCCGACAATTATTGCGAGTTTCTGGGCAGATCACGCTTGGGCTAAGTGGATTACCACTTACTTGTATTATGACAAGCCGCTGGGCATGGTTTTGTATGTCGTAATGATTATCGGTTTCACATTCTTCTATACCTTTGTACAGATGAATCCGCAGCAAATGGCCGACAACATGAAGAAAAACGGCGGTTATATTCCGGGAATTCGCCCGGGTAAAGCCACGGAGAAATACTTGACACGAGTAATGTCACGTTTGACAATGACAGGAGCTTTGTTTCTGGCAGTCATATCCGTTTTGCCGGTATTCTTCGGTTCGCTTTCGGGCTTGCCTCGGTCCGTGCAAATTGGCGGTACTTCATTGCTCATCATCATTGGTGTAGCATTGGATACAATGAAGCAAATCGAAAGCCAACTGATCAAACGCCATTACAAAGGCTTCATCAACAAATAGGCAATAGGTACCGGCTTAGGATGTTCGCATGCTTACCGGCACCTTTTGTGCTGTTTCTTGTGTAGGGGTCGTCTTGAGGAGTGACAGATTGTGAATATTTTGATCATGGGCCCTCCGGGGGCTGGTAAAGGTACACAAGCAGATGTCATTGTGAAGGAATTCGGCATTCCTCATATCTCGACAGGTGATGCTTTTCGCCTAGCGATGAAACAGGGAACACCTATTGGCATTAAAGCTAAAGAATATATCGACAAGGGTGAACTTGTTCCGGATGACGTAACAATCGGTATCGTTGAAGAACGGCTACAACAGCCAGATTGCAAGAAAGGGTTCTTGCTGGACGGTTTTCCAAGAACTTTGGCTCAAGCTGAAGCCTTGGATCAAATTTTGGGTCGTTTGAATACGAAGCTAGATGACGTCATCAACCTGAAAGTGGATAGTGACAACTTGTTGGCACGAATCACTGGACGGCGGGTTTGTAAAAGCTGCGGAACTAGCTATCATATTGTCTTTAATCCTCCTAAGGTTGAAGGCATTTGCGATAAAGACGGTGGGGAACTCTATCAGCGTCCTGACGATAATGAAGATAGCGTAAGAACACGACTTGACGAATATAGTAATAAAACAGCACCACTCCTCACGTTTTATGAGAACCAGAATCTTCTGCGTCATATTGACGGAGAACAGGATATTGATGTGGTTTCCCAAAATATCGTGTCCTTGTTGCGGGGTTAGCTGTAATGATCATTTGCAAGTCGGGGACGGAATCAAGCTTTATGAGGAAAGCTAAGAGAATAGATACGGAAACGGATCATCTCTTGGCAGGACACATCGAGCCCGGTATTACGACCGGTGAACTTGATCATTTAGCTGATCGGTATATTCGCAGTCAGGGAGCTGTGCCGTCTTTTAAAGGTTATAACGGTTTTCCTGCTAGCATTTGCGCTTCAGTCAACGAACAACTGGTGCACGGATTTCCCGGCAAACGCAAGTTAAACAAAGGCGATATCATCGCGAAAACTCGCCAGTTTACAATGTCGCATGCCATTCGGCAATATATTGAGAATCCAAACCGTGGTATTCCTGAGCAGGGGCCGAGGCTGAAAACCGGCATTGGGCTGGCTATTGAATCAATGATTCAGATAGGTTCTCACCATGTAGGGACGCTGGAAGACAACTGGACGGTCGTTACGATGAACGTAACCTCATGTGCTCATAACGAGCAAGCGGTGACGTGCGAAACGGGCGGCATGGACATTTTCACGAAACTGAGTGCGTAGGTGATTGGAATGATTCAGCAAGGAAACCTGCAAATCGGTCAGCTGGTGAAGATTCTGAAAGGCAGAGGTGCCGGACAGATTGCGGTTGTCGTTTCAGTAGCAGATAGCAGGTTTGTATATATTGCGGATGGGGATAAACGAAAGTTTGATCAAGCGAAGAAGAAAAATGTTCTTCATTTGGTGCCTCAGCCAAAGATTAGTAGCGAGATTGTAAACAGTTTAAACGAAAGCGGTCGGGTGACGAATGGAAAGCTGCGCCATGCAGTGAAAACTTTCCTGGACTCGTCCGAATACCAAGCTGAAGAGAAAGGAGACTGACTTTGGCCAAAGAAGATGTCATTGAGGTTGAAGGTACGGTAATCGAGCCACTGCCGAACGCTACGTTCAAGGTAGAGCTGGAGAACGGTCATCAAATTCTTGCTCATGTTTCCGGAAAGCTGCGGATGCACTTTATCCGTATTTTGACAGGCGACAAGGTGGTTGTACAGTTATCGCCTTACGATTTAACCAAAGGCCGTATAACGTACCGCAAGTAATTCATGCAGGTTTTTATTAAACGTATGTCATTTAAAAAACTTGTTTTGCTCGGCAAAACGATGTGAATGTTCACGAAGCGAGTTTTACCAGGGTAAAGCTTGGAGGAGGTAATCAACATGAAGGTAAGACCTTCTGTAAAACCTATTTGCGAAAAATGCAAAGTCATTCGCCGCAAAGGGAACGTAATGGTTATTTGCGAAAATCCGAAACACAAACAAAAACAAGGTTAATAGAAGGGGGTGTAGCGTAAAATGGCTCGTATAGCTGGTGTGGATTTGCCACGTGACAAACGCGTTGAGATCGCCTTGACTTACATTTTCGGAATCGGTAAAACGACTTCTCAGAAAATCTTGAAGGAAACAGGCATCAGTGCAAACACGCGTGTTCGTGATTTGACTGAAGATGAAGTGAGCAAATTACGTGAAACGATCGACAAAGAAGTTAAAGTAGAAGGCGATCTGCGTCGTGAAATTTCCTTGAATATTAAACGTCTGACTGAGATTGGCTGCTACCGTGGTGTTCGTCACCGTCGTGGGTTGCCTGTTCGCGGACAACGTACTAAAACCAATGCTCGTACCCGTAAAGGTCCTCGTCGGACTGTAGCGAACAAAAAGAAATAAGAAGGGAGGATAACATTCAATGGCTAAACCGAAAAAAGTTGTACGTACAAAACGCCGTGACCGTAAAAATATCGAGACTGGCGTGGCACACATCCGTTCCACGTTCAACAACACGATCGTTACGATCACAGATCCACACGGTAACGCAATCTCTTGGGCCAGCTCAGGCGGCATGGGATTCCGTGGTTCCCGTAAATCTACTCCATTCGCAGCGCAAATGGCCGCAGAAACTGCTGCTAAAGCTGCTATGGAACACGGCATGAAAACTGTCGAAGTCATGGTTAAAGGACCTGGTGCAGGTCGCGAAGCAGCAATCCGCTCTTTGCAAGCTGCTGGTTTGGAAGTTAACCTGATCAAAGACGTAACTCCGGTACCTCATAACGGATGCCGTCCTCCAAAACGTCGTCGCGTCTAATGAGATTTCTCCTCTGCGTGTAGTATAGATCCGGCACAAACTGCCAAGAATGGATGTTTAGGTATACTGCATGATAGACTATGGATAAGGTGAATGTTTCATATAGGAGCGACGTTTTGAAGGAGGGATATTGCAGTGATAGAAATCGAAAAGCCGAAAATTGAGACGGTTGACGTCAATGATGATGGCACCTATGGAAAATTCGTAGTAGAACCGCTGGAACGCGGATACGGTACGACGCTGGGAAACTCGCTTCGCCGTATTCTGTTATCCTCGTTACCGGGGGCAGCAGTCACATCGGTTCAGATCGATGGGGTTCTGCACGAGTTTGCAACGGTTCCCGGTGTGAAGGAAGACGTAACGGAGATCATTCTGAACTTGAAAGCTTTATCGCTTAAAATCCACTCGGATGAAGAGAAAGTACTCGAAATCGATGCGGAAGGCGAAGGAGTTGTAACGGCAGGAGATATCCGTGCGGATAGTGATGTGGAAATTCTTAATCCGGATCTTCACATTGCTACGCTCGGACCGGGTTCGAGACTTCACATGCGTATTTTTGCCAATCGCGGTCGCGGTTACGTTAAGCAGGATCGGAACAAACGTGATGACCAGCCGATCGGCGTCATTCCCGTCGACTCCATCTACACTCCGATTGCACGCGTGAACTACGGCGTAGAAAATACGCGTGTCGGCCAGGTTACGAATTATGACAAGCTGACACTTGAGGTTTGGACTGACGGAAGTATTCGTCCCGAGGAAGCAGTGAGCCTTGGAGCCAAAATTTTGACCGAGCATGTGATGTTGTTCGTGGGTCTCACGGACGAGGCAAAAGATGCTGAAATTATGGTTGAAAAAGAAGAAGACAAGAAAGAAAAAGTTCTTGAAATGACGATCGAAGAGCTGGATCTCTCCGTCCGTTCCTATAACTGCCTTAAGCGCGCTGGTATCAATACGGTACAAGAACTCACGACTAAATCTGAAGAAGATATGATGAAGGTCCGTAACTTGGGTCGCAAATCTTTGGAAGAAGTACAAGAGAAGCTCGAGGAACTTGGTTTAGGACTTCGTACGGAAGAATAGTACAGCAACGTTTTTGTGAAGGAGGGGAAATTACATGGCATACCAAAAATTGGGCCGTAACTCCAGTGCCCGTAAAGCTTTGTTTCGTGATTTGGTAACCGATCTGTTCTTGTATGAGCGTATCCAAACTACTGAGGCTAAAGCGAAAGAAGTTCGTTCTATTGCTGAAAAACTGATCACCAAAGCGAAAAAAGGAGATCTGCACGCACGTCGTCAAGTGGCTGCGTTCGTTCGCCGTGAAACTTTGGATGGTGAGCAGGATGCAATCCAAAAGCTGTTTAGCGAATTGGCTACACGTTACACTGAGCGTCCAGGTGGATACACTCGTATCCTGAAATTGGGACCTCGTCGTGGCGACGCCGCTCCAATGGTATATCTGGAATTGGTTGACCGCGCGTAAACAGGCGAAGATGAGGGAAGGGTGGACAGAATCGGCTTGATTCTGAACAACCCTTTTTTTCTCTTGGAGGAGTCCTTGAGGGGCTTCTCCTTTGTTATGTTCGGTTATTCCTTGTGAGGCCAGAGACTACCCCTACAAAGGTGTGAGAAGCATGCGGAACTTGTGCATGAAGGTGAACTATGACGGAACCCACTATGATGGCTTTCAGACGCAGCCTAACGGTAACACCATTCAGGACTGCCTTGAACATGCTATTTACTCATTGACGGGCGAGCGTCTTAAAATTACAGGCTCAGGCCGTACAGATGCAGGTGTACATGCATACGGGCAGGTATTCAATTTTCACACTGAATCCCCGATTCCGTTACAGCGCTGGTGTCTGGCACTTAATGCCTGGTTGCCTCGTGATATCATCGTTACGGATGCGAGAGAGGTGCCACTGTCCTTTCATGCACGCCGCATGGCGAAGCGGAAGACATATCGGTACAGTATTAATGCGAACCGGTTTCCGGACATCTTTCACCGTCGTACACAGGCCCATCATCCAACGAGTCTGGATGTAAGAGCGATGGAGGAAGGGTTAGCTCATTTAGTTGGCACCTTTGACTTTACTTCGTTCGCATCTCGACGTTCCCAAAAGACGAATCATGTTCGCACTATTTACGAAGCCTATATGACAGTAGACCATTCCTTTTCACGTCCGGACTCGGATGATCAGGGAATTATCCATACTTATATTACAGGTAGCGGATTTTTGCAGCACATGGTTCGGATTATTATGGGTACTTTGCTGGAAGTGGGAGAAGGCAAAAAATCGTCGGATGATATTCCTTCCATTTTGGAGGCGAAAAATCGTTCAAAGGCCGGACCTACGGCCGTTGGACATGCTTTAACGCTCTGGAATGTAGAGTACGACGAAAACATCAAAAAACATTGATTTTACCCTTGCGGAATTGATGGTTATCCTGTAATATAAAAGTTGTGTTTTCTTAATGGCTTTCCCACAGCCCCAATTAAGATAATCACTTTAAATTAACATCTAATCCATCAATAATGCAGCAACTTAACGAACGAAGATAAATGATGATTTCTGTTAACGAACTTAAGGAGGATACTTTTCATGCGTACTACGTATATGGCGAAGCCAAATGAAGTTGAGCGCAACTGGCACATCATTGATGCCGAAGGCAAAACGCTCGGCCGTCTGGCAAGCGAAGCGGCTGCGTTGATTCGCGGCAAACACAAGCCACAATTTACACCACATGTGGACACAGGTGATTTTGTTGTTGTAATCAATGCGGAAAAAATCGTATTGACCGGTAAAAAAATGGAGAACAAGAAATACTACCGTCACTCCCTGCATCCGGGTGGTCTGAAAGTAACGGTTGCACAAGAAATGGTTAAGAACAAGCCTGAGCGTATGTTGGAATTGGCTGTTCACGGTATGCTTCCTAAAACTCGTCAAGGCGAGAAAATGAAGCTGAGACTTAAAGCTTACAGAGGCACTGAGCATCCACATGCAGCACAAAAACCTGAAGTTTACGAACTTCGCGGATAATTAAAAGGGAGGACAGTTTCATGGCACAAGTACAATACTATGGGACAGGTCGTCGTAAACATTCGGTAGCTCGTGTTCGTCTCGTACCGGGTGAAGGACGCATTGTCATCAATAAGCGTGATATTAATGAATATTTCGGTTTGGAAACTCTCAAACTGATCGTAAAACAACCACTGAACCTGACAGAAACAGTTGGCAGCTATGACGTACTCGTTATCGCTCATGGTGGTGGTATCTCTGGTCAAGCCGGCGCAATTCGCCACGGTATTTCCCGTGCTCTGTTGAAAGCAGATCCGGAATTCCGTCCAGCTTTGAAAAAAGCAGGCTTCTTGACTCGTGACCCACGTATGAAAGAACGTAAAAAATACGGCCTCAAAGCCGCTCGTCGTGCACCACAGTTCTCGAAACGTTAATATTTCGAATACAGAAGAACCTTTTCCTTATGGAAAGGGTTCTTTTTTATTTAGTCATTTCCTGATCATTATCCACATGTGGATAAGTAGACCTACTCTAAAATTCCATGGGCTTCAGTATGTTTCTGCGATTACATAAATAACCGCATGCAAATGCATGGAACACGAAAAGTTATCCACGATGTAATTGAAGGCGATATTGTTATACACAGATACAGTTTGTTATTTCAACGGAGTTTATTCTGTAATGTTTATAACCTGTGACTAAAATATAATGTTCGACTATTCAATATAGCCTCATCTTAATATTCTCTGCAAAGTGCTGTTTTACGAGATACTTTGCTTTCACTTGTTTATGTAAAGTTCCTTGATATGTTCTGGCTGATACTGTCTATGCCTCTTGTGCAGCTGTTTTGAGCGTAGCTAGGGATACGGCAAGGACTACCTCTTTTTATTTGTGTGCACTGAGAGAAGGACGCTCCTTAGTCTAGCAATGTCTGCTTCCTACGCTACTGCAATTGCAACGGCGATGTACAGGTTACTGGTAATGGAAATAGTCTACACAGCAATCGCTCCAAACTATAACCGGGAGTACCATGTATTGTCCGACTGTGTCTACCCTCACAAAATTGCTCCCCCTTGATGCAGGCTTTAAATAGGCTTCCAGTAGCGATAAGAGTCTTGCTTGTGTCCAGTGGACCAATTCCTCGGGAATTGCCTCTACAAGCTCTTTAGGATGGGATAGAGGCAGAATAAGAGTTCAGCACGCAGTTATTTCTTTTATAATTTCCACAATGAAAGCATCGCTGACGCCAGAGCTGCAGAATAGTGTAGTGGATTTTATCTGGCTAAAAATTTGAGTAAAGGCTATTTTGCCCTCATCTGAACTCGTCCACATACGGACTTCATCTTTGGAATGCAAAATAAGAGCTCTGAAATCTAAATTTACTTTTATTCCCTAGCTTAACATCCCACGATAATTTTAAATCCAAAAACAACGTTTGCTTTCTTCTACAAAATAGTTCTTGCTTGATCCAAGAAGGAACCTAAGATCCTTTTTCAAGTGTTTGGTATAAGAATATTTTATATAAAGCCAATGAACTTGGTTGGATACGCAAGAAAGCATTAAAGAATGCTGACAGAGCAACATTCCTGCAAATTTGGGTGGATAAATGCTTACATCAGGACATTTTGCCTTGGATTGACAATGATTGTGAAAGTTTTATACTGTATTTAATCTTATTAGTTTAGTTGGTATTGAAATGACACTTATTTATGAATCTTCATATGGAGGCGCATTGATAATGAATTTATTGGAGAAAGAAGCGTTGATTAGAGTCAAGGCAATTGAACTGGAAGAGGCTACGCCAGAGGAAGTTATCCAGTATGCTGTTCTTACATTTCCCAATCTTACCTTTGCTTGTAGCTTCGGAGCAGAAGATGTAGTACTAGTAGATATGCTTCAAAAAATTAGTCCTTCCACCGACATTTTTTACTTGGACACCGACTTTCATTTTCAAGAAACTTACGATACGCGAGATCAGATGAAAGCCAGATATAATTTGGATTTTGTCAGGGTCTCTCCCTTAATTACTCCTGAAGAGCAAGCGGCTGAGCATGGAGAGGAACTGTGGAAAACAGATCCTAACACATGTTGTGGTATACGCAAAGTTGAGCCGCTGACACGCATTTTGTCACAATACGATGCATGGATTACTGGTATTCGCCGGGATCAGGCCCCTACCCGTGCGAATTCAAAAAAGGTAGAGTATGATGAAAAGTTTGGACTCGTTAAATTTAATCCTCTGGCAAGCTGGACATCCGAGGATGTATGGAACTATATCCGTACTCATGAAGTGCTGTATAATCCATTGCATGACCGCAATTATCCCAGTATCGGTTGTGAGCAATGTACCCGTGAAGTTCTACCAGGTGAAGACCCTCGTGCAGGTCGCTGGTCAGGCAATGAGAAAACAGAGTGTGGGCTCCATCAATAAAATGGTATTCAGGTAACTATGAGTCGTATTTATGAAGAGAAGGGAAGTGCATTATGACTGCAATTCTTCCGCATGGCGGAACACTTGTTGATAAAATCATTACAGGACCGGAGCAAAAAGCACTTTTGCAGGCCGCAGGAGAATTGTTTCCTATTCGTGTAAACTCATGGACCATTTCTGATCTGGATTTGATTGGAGTGGGAGCTTTCTCTCCTTTGACGGGGTTTATGAATGAACCTGATTATCGGTCGGTGGTAACAGATATGCGTCTTGCCGATGGTACAGTCTGGAGTATTCCTATTACTCTTGCGGTTGTAGAAAGTGTAGCCAGTGAACTGAAATTAGGTCAGCAGGTGGCTTTGGTGGGTGAAACAGACGGTACTATCTATGCTGTACTTGATATTGAAAGTATTTATCAGGTAGATCAGGTTGAGGAAGCCAGACGAGTATTCAAGACCGATGACCCGGCTCATCCTGGCGTAAACAAACTGTTAGATCGACCTGCTACGTATGTTGGTGGATCTGTGCAAGTGCTGAATCGGCCGGAGCCCACACAATTTAGTGAGTTTTACTATACACCATCACAGACACGCGACTATTTTGCAGAAAAAGGCTGGAAAACAGTGGTCGGTTTTCAAACACGAAATCCGGTACATCGGGCACATGAGTACATCCAAAAAAGTGCGATGGAGATTGTGGATGCTTTGTTTCTAAACCCACTCGTTGGTGAAACCAAGTCAGATGACGTTCCGGCAGATGTGCGTATGAAGAGCTATCTGGTGCTGCTGGACAATTATTATCCGGCTGATCGGACTTTTCTGGGGGTATTTCCTGCTGCCATGCGATACGCGGGTCCTAGAGAGGCCATTTTCCATGCTATTGTGCGAAAAAACTATGGCTGCACCCATTTTATTGTTGGAAGGGATCATGCCGGGGTAGGAGACTATTATGGTACCTACGAAGCACAGGAAATTTTCAGGCACTTTACACCTGAAGAGCTGGGGATTACTCCATTGTTCTTTGAACACAGCTTTTATTGCACCCGATGTGGAAATATGGCCTCAAGTAAAACATGCCCACATCCCAAGGAGCATCATTTGACGCTCTCAGGCACCAAGGTACGGGAATTGTTGCGCTCTGGGGTTTGCCCGCCACCTGAATTTACACGACCGGAAGTCGCTCAAGTGCTGATTGAAGGTATGAAAGAATTTGTTCATGCCTGAGTTGTACTATCTACACGCCTCGTCCCATATAGATTATTAGTATCTGTATAGGACGGAGGCGTTTTGTTATGCAAAAAAATAATCGTAAACACGAGGTTACACTGTGGATTCGCTATCGGACGTTGCAAAAAATGCTGTTGGGCTGTTGTCTCGCCGTTCTGTTTATTACATTGGCATTGTATGAGATACCTGCTTCGAGAGCTTGGACCCATTGGAGTTTACCCCTTACTGGTAAAGTAATTGCTATAGATGCTGGACACGGAGGGCCTGATGGAGGGGCGGTCAGCAAAGAAGGAATTATTGAAAAGGATATTAATCTGGCAATCGCTTTTTATTTGCGGGATTATTTGCAGCAAGCAGGTGCTGTTGTTGTCATGACACGTGAGGATGACCGCGACCTGGCGCAGCAAGAAACGAAAGGTTATTCCAGAAGAAAAACGGAGGATTTGAAGCAGCGTGTGCGTATAATTGAGGAGCAGAAAGCGGACCTCTTTCTAAGTATTCATATGAACAGTATTCCGTCAAGCCGTTGGAGTGGAGCCCAGACCTTTTACGTACCTAACCATGCAGATAACGAGAATTTGGCGTCTTTAATTCAGGAAGAGATCAAACGCAACTTGGAAAATACAGATAGAGTGGCTAAGACCGTGAACACAGTTTATTTATTGAAAGCTCTCAAAATGCCATCAGCCCTTGTAGAAGTCGGATTTTTGTCCCATCCAGAGGAAGCCAGACGACTAAGTGATGTGAACTATCAAAGGCAGGTGGCGGCGTCCATATATAAGGGGATTTTGCGTTACAGTGCCGGGGAAAAGGGGATCTCACCAGCACCTGAGGCCAGATAGTGGTATACTGTAAGTGTTTACCACTCCGTAAATTCATTAAAGCAGAGGTGCTGATAATTCATGCAATCAAGAGAGCAAGTTATAGAGCTACTTCAACAAGTGCGGGAGCCTCAAACAGGACGCCGTCTAGTCGATCTCCATTTTATTCGGGATGTGGTTGTTAAAGAGGATCGGGTATCCTTGACCGCTATTAGTCTGAATAGCCAGGAAGAGACGTGTGCAGAACTGGAGCGGGAAATCCGGCAGACGTTAGAAGAGGCGGGATTAAGCCACGTCCATATTCGTATTCGTGAGGCATCTGAGCATGAAAAGTCCGCAATTCAAGCTGTGGAGAATACCGAGGAAGCCGCTGACCCGGTTTTGACCAAAGGACATGCTGTTGGTATGGAAGAACATGAGCTGCTTAGCCCAGCATCTGGCGTCCGGTTTATTGCCATTGCAAGCGGAAAAGGTGGTGTCGGAAAATCGACAGTAGCTGTAAATTTGGCTGCTGCTTTAGCTAGACAGGGGAAGCGTGTGGGTTTAATTGATGCGGATATCTATGGATTTAGCGTGCCGGATATGATCGGAGTGGAGGATGTCCCTTCTGTCGAAGATGGTATCATTCAGCCGGTGGAGCGATTCGGTATCAAAATCATGTCTATGGGCTTCTTTGTCAGAGAAAACAATCCGGTGATTTGGAGAGGTCCCATGCTGGGGAGAATGCTCAGACAGTTTTTTAGTGATGTTAAATGGGGACAACTGGATTATATGATACTCGATTTACCACCAGGAACTGGCGATGTAGCGCTTGACGTACATCAAATGATTCCGCAGAGTGAAGAAATCATTGTCACTACCCCACATGCAACTGCAGCTTTTGTAGCTGCACGTGCAGGGGCTATGGCGCTCCAAACGGATCATAAGGTCATTGGTGTTGTGGAGAACATGTCCTATTATGTATCCTCCACCGGAGAAAAGGACTATGTTTTTGGACGTGGTGGCGGGGCTATGCTGGCAGATACCCTTCATACGAAACTGCTGGCGCAAATTCCGCTGGGTATCCCAGACAATCACCCTTCAGAAGCCGACTTTTCTCCATCCGTATATAAATCCGAGTCGGCGACGGGGGCAATTTACAATGATATTGCTGCTCAAATTACGACGTTGCACGCGGAATTTGAATAAGAAAAAAAGGCTGGTTGTTGAACCAGCCTTTTTATTATTGGCCTCCACCTTGTTCTCCTTCGCCTCCACCACCACCATCTTGCTTTTGATCAGCAGAGCCACCTTGCTCACCGCTTTTTTTCTCAACCTTAGGTTGGAGTTCCTCTTGTACGACAGTTTTAAGTAAATTCATGACTTCAAGCCGAAAAATCGGATTCTGCATGGCATCATGCATGACTGTCATAGATTGTTTGCGATATTCAGGAGTTTTAGTTAAGTCCATATACATCTTGGTCAGTTCTGGCGACTTAAGCATCGCTTCAATTGATTTTTGATAAGAAGGGTCTTTAATAAGTTGCATATGAAGCTGTTTGCTTTGGCTGTTGATGGCTTTGGCAAATTCTCCTGCAAAACGCGGATCAGTCATAATCTTTTCGATTTCTTTTTTATATTCAGGTGATACTAAAGTATCTTTGACTGCGATCTTCATTTGTTCAGCCGATTGCATGGGCATAAGCATTTTCATTCCCAGGCTGCCACCAGATCCACCACCAGCTCCACCCTCTTCACTGCTTTGACCGGATTGTCCTTCTTTTGAAGTGCTTTCCCCGGTTAAAGCCTCCTCTACGGCTTTTTTTCCGTCATCGCTTTTCAAGATATCGACAACCATCGTTTTCATCTCTTTATAACTGTTCTGAGGGGGCGCAGAACCCTGATCCGAGCCGCAGCCACTCAGTGCAACGCCCAGTACGCATACCATGCTAACAAATCGCAAACGAGTCCAATTCATGGCCGTATTCCTCCTTCATCATGAATGTGGATAGTATGCGGATGAATGCGGAGAAATATGTCGATTTGCTTTTGGTTTTTAGCTGAGAACGTTGTAAAATAACTCCTTAAAGACCCAGTGCCTGATCGCGTACTTCTTTGCCTTTTACTGTACCCTGTTGAAGCAGTTCAGATACAGTCACGAATTCATAGCCTTGTGCGCGCAACTTGTCGATAATGACGGGCAAGGCTTCATGCGTTTGTTTACAGGAATCACTGGCATGCAGAAGGACGATATCGCCAGGATGCGCTTTATTTACAACACGGTCGATTATGACCTGAGTACCAGGGTTTTTCCAGTCTAGGGAATCTGTATCCCACTGAATGGTTTTGTAGCCTAAAGTGCCAGCAACCTGAAGAACCCTTTTATCAAAGTCGCCATTAGGCATACGGATCAACTTCGGGGACTGTCCCGTCAGTTCGGTTAATGTGGTATGAGCAATTGAAATCTGCTTACGAATATCTTCATCGCTTAAGCTACTGTAATTTTCGTGTTTATGGCCATGACTGCCGATCTCAAATCCACTTTCTTTAATCTGATTCACAAGCTCTGGATGTGTTTTACTCCAAGGGGCAGAAAGAAAAAAGGTGGACTTGGTCACTTTTTTATCCTCAAGGACTTTTAAGATGGGAGCAGTGCGCTTATCACCCCAACTAATATCAAAGGTGAGAGCGATCAGCTTTTTGTCCGTGGGTACACTATAAATAGCGGTTGGTGCTTCCTCGGAAAAAACCGTAACATTATCGGTTTCTACATAAATGACTCCAACGGTAAAGACGGCTGCAGCCATTACGATTAAGAATCGTTTGATTTTTTTACCGTTCAATACATAGAAAAAAGAATTCATGGTTAATAACGCCCCTTTCATCCTAGAAGTGCTTGTTTACTTAAAGCTATGCCGGGGGTTGTCAATTATTCCATTGAGCTAATAGGAGGAATTATCAAATGGGACTAAAAGCATTTTTTCACGATTTACACACGACAAGACGGTTAATTTTAATCTCTGCACTTCTTTTCTGCACAAGTATTATGGTGGGATGGTTAAGTACAGGCACTATTCAAT
>NZ_CP073683.1:4890000-5170000 GCF_019454085.1 Paenibacillus sp. S25 | reverse complement strand
GATGGGGTGACGCAGTAGGGTAGTGACGCGGACTGATGGATGTCCGTCTAAGCAGTGAGGCTGGTGTGTAGGCAAATCCGCACATCGTTAAGGCTGGGCTGTGATGGGGAGCGAAAATTGTAGTAGCGAAGGTCATGATCTCAGACTGCCAAGAAAAGCCTCTAGCCAGGAGAAGGTGCCCGTACCGCAAACCGACACAGGTAGGCGAGAAGAGAATTCTAAGGCGCGCGGAAGAACTCTCGTTAAGGAACTCGGCAAAATGACCCCGTAACTTCGGGAGAAGGGGTGCCTCGGTAGGGTGAATAGCCCGAGGGGGCCGCAGTGAAAAGGCCCAAGCGACTGTTTAGCAAAAACACAGGTCTGTGCGAAGCCGCAAGGCGAAGTATACGGGCTGACGCCTGCCCGGTGCTGGAAGGTTAAGGGGAGTGGTAAGCCCTTCGGGGCGAAGCTATGAACCGAAGCCCCAGTAAACGGCGGCCGTAACTATAACGGTCCTAAGGTAGCGAAATTCCTTGTCAGGTAAATTCTGACCCGCACGAATGGCGTAACGACTTGGGCGCTGTCTCAACGAGAGATCCGGTGAAATTTTAATACCTGTGAAGATGCAGGTTACCCGCGACAAGACGGAAAGACCCCATGGAGCTTTACTGCAGCTTGATATTGAATTTGGGTACGATCTGTACAGGATAGGTGGGAGCCGTTGAACTTTGAGCGCCAGCTTGAAGGGAGGCATCCTTGGGATACCACCCTGATCGTATCTAGGTTCTAACTTGGTACCGTAATCCGGTGCGAGGACAGTGTCAGGTGGGCAGTTTGACTGGGGCGGTCGCCTCCTAAAGAGTAACGGAGGCGCCCCAAGGTTCCCTCAGAATGGTTGGAAATCATTCGAAGAGTGCAAAGGCAGAAGGGAGCTTGACTGCGAGACCTACAAGTCGAGCAGGGACGAAAGTCGGGCTTAGTGATCCGGTGGTACCGCATGGAAGGGCCATCGCTCAACGGATAAAAGCTACCCTGGGGATAACAGGCTTATCTCCCCCAAGAGTCCACATCGACGGGGAGGTTTGGCACCTCGATGTCGGCTCATCGCATCCTGGGGCTGAAGTAGGTCCCAAGGGTTGGGCTGTTCGCCCATTAAAGCGGTACGCGAGCTGGGTTCAGAACGTCGTGAGACAGTTCGGTCCCTATCTGTCGTGGGCGTAGGAAATTTGAGAGGAGCTGTCCTTAGTACGAGAGGACCGGGATGGACGTACCGCTGGTGTACCAGTTGTTCCGCCAGGAGCACCGCTGGGTAGCTATGTACGGAAGGGATAAGCGCTGAAAGCATCTAAGCGTGAAGCCCCCCTCAAGATGAGATTTCCCAATTAGTAAGACCCCTTGAAGACGACGAGGTAGATAGGTTGGGGGTGGAAGTGCAGTAATGCATGGAGCTGACCAATACTAATCGGTCGAGGGCTTATCCTAAAATAAAACGCAAATGAGTTTCGGATCCAGTTTTCAGGGTGTAACCTTGAAGGTATGTACAAGTGACATACGACAAGCGCATGGCTATTCATTCACACGATAAGTGATGAACCGAATAACCGTACGGTAGAATTTGCACAGCAAATTCATGTTTGGTGGCGATAGCGGAGGGGTTCCACACGTACCCATCCCGAACACGACCGTTAAGCCCTCCAGCGCCGATGGTACTTGGACCGCAGGGTCCTGGGAGAGTAGGACGTCGCCAAGCAGAGCTTTATGATTAATATTCCCTGATAGCTCAGTTGGTAGAGCACTCGACTGTTAATCGAGTTGTCACAGGTTCGAGTCCTGTTCGGGGAGCCATTTGCTCTCATAGCTCAGCAGGTAGAGTGCATCCATGGTAAGGATGAGGTCACCGGTTCGAACCCGGTTGAGAGCTTGTTATAGGATGGCCCGTTGGTCAAGGGGTTAAGACACCTCCCTTTCACGGAGGTAACAGGGGTTCGAATCCCCTACGGGTCATAGGATATTATGGAGGCTTAGCTCAGCTGGGAGAGCATCTGCCTTACAAGCAGAGGGTCGGGGGTTCGAGCCCCTCAGCCTCCACCATTTTTCATCCTCTTACCTGGATGAAATCTTGGGGAATTGTGAATCATATGCATATTGGGGATTAGCCAAGCGGTAAGGCAACGGACTTTGACTCCGTCATGCATAGGTTCAAATCCTATATCCCCAGCCATTAAGAGCCATTAGCTCAGTTGGTAGAGCACCTGACTTTTAATCAGGGTGTCGAAGGTTCGAGTCCTTCATGGCTCACCATTGTATTACATGCGCGTGTGGCGGAATTGGCAGACGCACTAGACTTAGGATCTAGCGTCTTTGACGTGGGGGTTCAAGTCCCTCCACGCGCATCTTGTTTTTGCGGACGTGGCTCAGCGGTAGAGCATCGCCTTGCCAAGGCGAGGGTCGCGGGTTCGATTCCCGTCGTCCGCTCCATATTTGCGCCCTTAGCTCAGCTGGATAGAGCGTTTGACTACGAATCAAAAGGCCGGGAGTTCGAATCTCTCAGGGCGCGCCATATTTTAAAAAATTATATCGGGATGTAGCTCAGCTTGGTAGAGCACCTGGTTTGGGACCAGGGGGTCGCATGTTCAAATCGTGTCATCCCGATACTATTTTGCGGGTGTAGTTCAATGGTAGAACTTCAGCCTTCCAAGCTGATAGCGTGGGTTCGATTCCCATCACCCGCTTACCGATTACTTAGAAGCCGAAAGGCTTCTTTTTATTTTGTCCACATTACATGTACTTCTATGTATATAAGCTAGTGCAATTATCTCTCCTGTCATGCACAGTTGGGGATGACTTGTGCATATTGTACATAGGCTCTTGTTACTTTTGACACCTAGATCCCGAATTTCCCCTCTAACGTACCCCTTTCTTCTGCAGTAAGGCTAATTTCGTGATCAAATCCTTTGAATATAGGAATCCTATAGCTATTATGGTATGAATTCATGGTGATAACTCGACAGTTGCTCTTGGGTTGTACACATTTCCCTTTATTTATGTGGGTAAAAATCGAAGTGTTAAAGAGGAAACACCTTAGAAACACTGAGAAAATGGCTAATTTGTGTATATCTTTGTGGATAGAAGGCTAATAGAGTTGACTTTGTCAACAAATAATAAACATATGCACACCATGTTGCATGAATTTGTACCTTTAAAAACACACTCTTTATAAGAGGCTGTGCATAATGTTTCACGCATCACTAGTGTATACATTCATTTCTATTTATTAAGTTCATATTTATTCATAACAATCCAATATTTTCTCGAAAGAAGTAATTCAAAAAGATGATTTTTTACTGTAAATTTTACAGCTTTTCATGCGTTTTTATTGTATGATGTTAAGAAAGTGTCAAATTTCGTGTGTATACGTACCTTTGCTACAACTGTATATGGTGTGGAACAGATCAGATGGGGGGAAAAGCATGACTGAGCTTACGTTAACCGCTAACAAAAACCAATCCAACAATCTGCTACGGCGGGACGTTCGTTTTCTAGGGAATATTCTTGGTGAGGTTTTGGTTCATCAGGGTGGCAACGAACTTTTGGATATCGTGGAGAAAATACGTGAGACAAGTAAATCGTTACGTGCCGGGTATCAGCCGGAGTTGTATGAGAATTTCAAACAAATGGTCAGCGGACTGGATACGGATATTCGTCACCAGGTTATTCGCGCGTTTGCGATTTATTTTCAGTTGGTGAATATCGCTGAGCAAAACCATCGTATTCGTCGTAAGCGGGATTATGAGCATTCCGCTGGTGAAGATGTTCAGCCCGGTTCCATTGAAAGTTCCGTTCAGGAGCTTAAACAAGGTGGCTTCTCCGCTGAGGACGTTAGCAACTTGCTGAAAGAGCTCTCTTTGGAGCTGGTCATGACCGCACATCCTACAGAAGCGACACGACGAGTAATTCTGGATATCCACAAGCGCATTTCCGAGGACGTCATGCTGCTGGATAATCCGATGCTTACCTTGCGTGAGCGTGAACAGGTACGGGAGAATCTGCTTAACGAAGTAATTACGCTGTGGCAGACAGATGAGCTGCGTGATCGCAAGCCAACTGTATTAGATGAAGTAAGAAACGGAATGTATTATTTTCACGAGACCTTGTTTCATGTACTGCCAGATGTATACCAAGAATTGGAACGATGCTTGGACAAATATTATCCCGAACAAAAATGGCATATACCCACTTATCTGAGATTTGGTTCCTGGATCGGTGGAGACCGAGACGGCAATCCGTCTGTGACAGCTCATGTGACTTGGGAAACGTTACGTATGCAGCGCAAGCTGGCTTTGAGAGAATATCAGCACACGTTAAAGGAACTCATGGGTTACTTGAGTTTCAGCACCAGCATTGTGCGAGTTTCCGATGATCTGCTTGCTTCTATTGAAGAAGACCGTACTCACATTACACTTAAAAAGATGGAAGTATGGCATAACGAAAAAGAGCCTTATCGCATTAAACTAGCATTTATGATTGCTAAAGTGAACAACATCCTGGATGAAAGCAAACAGGGCACCAATGAGCGTTATAATTCTGCGGAAGAGCTCATTGCAGACCTAAATGTTATTGACAACAGCCTGCGTCATCATTTTGCCGATTATGTAGCAAACACATATATTCAAAAGATGATTCGCCAGGTAGAGTTGTTTGGATTCCACACAGCTACGCTGGATGTGCGTCAGCATAGTCAAGAACATGAAAATGCGATGACTGAAATTCTTTCTAAAATGAATATTGTGTCGGATTACAGTAAGCTGTCAGAAGAAGAAAAAATAAATCTGCTGGAAAAGCTGCTGAATGAACCTCGTCCGATTACTTCACCGTATTTAAAATATAGCGATAGCACACAGGAATGTCTTGACGTATATCGTACGATTTATTTGGCTCAGGAGGAATTCGGCAAGCAGTCCATTACAAGCTACTTGATCAGTATGACTCAGGGAGCCAGTGACTTACTGGAGGTTATGGTCTTATCCAAAGAGGTGGGCCTGTTCCGCATCGAGAAGGATGGCACTGTTATCTGTACGCTGCAATCTGTTCCTTTGTTCGAAACGATAGATGATCTGCACGCTGCACCTGATATTATGAGAAGATTGATGAACCTGTCTGTATATCGACAATCTGTGGCTGCGATGGACCAGCTTCAGGAGATTATGCTGGGATACTCGGACAGTAATAAAGATGGCGGTGTGGTTACAGCGAACTGGGAACTTCGGGTTGCTATGAACAGCATTACGGAAGTAGTTAATGAGTTTGGCGTAAAAGTGAAGTTTTTCCACGGTCGTGGAGGTGCGCTGGGTCGTGGTGGGATGCCACTTAATCGCAGTATTTTGGCTCAGCCTCCTCATACGATTGGAGGCGGAATCAAGATTACGGAGCAAGGCGAAGTACTATCATCGCGATACTCGCTCAGAGGCATCGCATACCGGAGCTTGGAGCAGGCAACATCGGCGCTGATTACGGCTGTGGCATATCATCGTTCCGGGAAGAAGGAAGTGTTTGAGGAGAGCTGGGAGGAGATTATCGCCCGCATTTCCCAAGTATCACTGGATAAGTATCAGGATTTGATTTTCCGAGATCCAGATTTCTTCAACTTCTTCAAAGAATCTACACCGTTGCCTGAGGTGGGCGAGCTGAATATTGGATCTCGTCCGTCCAAGCGTAAGAACAGCGAACGTTTTGAGGACTTGCGTGCCATTCCATGGGTTTTTGCATGGACACAAAGCCGTTACTTATTACCTGCATGGTATGCGGCTGGAACAGGTTTGCAAAGCTTCTATCAAAACAATGAGGATAACCTTAAAGTGCTGCAAACGATGTTTAGGGACTCTGCTTTCTTCCGGTCACTTATTGATACACTGCAAATGGCAATCGCTAAAGCGGATTTACTGATTGCAGAAGAGTACGCTGGGATGTCGGATAACGAAGAGGCCCGGCAGCGCATTTTCGGGCAGATTTCAGCGGAGTTCAAGCTGACATCTGAGTTGATTTTGAAAATAACCGGACAATCCGAGATTTTGGACGACGTGCCGGTTATTCAGGAATCTATCCGGTTACGTAATCCTTATGTCGATCCGTTAAGTTACTTGCAGGTTCAATTGCTAAGTGAGCTACGGGAGCTGCGGGATCAGAACGGTGATGACACTGAAATGCTGCGTGAGGTATTGTTGACGATTAACGGAATTGCCGCAGGCTTAAGAAATACGGGCTGATATAGTGTGGTTGTACGAATACAGGCAATCGGGTACTCATGGGGTGCCCGATTGTGCTGTTTGTATATTAATGGCAGGTGTGCTTGCAGTTAGTAACAATACTACAGTTGATTTCCGGATAAAATTAAACTACGATGAATAATCATAAACATGTAGTAAGTAACCCATCAGCAAGTCTGGGGGAGTATAGAGTGGATAATATGGAAAGCCGCTTGGTGAGGCTGGTACAGAAAGGCGATCAGCGAGCTTTTGCGGAGTTAGTCGAGTTATATAAAGATCGGATTTTTCATCTTTCCTACCGGATGCTAGGTAATCGCCATGAGGCGGAGGATCTGGTGCAGGAAACTTTTTTGCGTGTGTATCGTAATTTGGAAAAATACGATCATGGACAGAAGTTCTCAACCTGGATTTATCGAATTGCTACAAATCTGTGCATTGATCGTCTGCGAAGGAGAAAACCTACATACTCACTTGATGCTGAAATGAATGATCAGGAAGGTGTCGATGGGTACGCCATGCTCGCCAGTGAAGAGCTTACCCCCGAGGGGAGTACGCTTCTGTCCGAAACGCAGGCTTTAATTCATGACGCCATTGACAGCCTTCCGGATAAATATAGGACGATTATGGTTTTACGGTACTTGCAGGAGCTTTCCTTACAGGAAATCAGCGATGTGCTCAATCTCCCAGTCACCACGATTAAGACAAGAGTACACAGGGGCCGGGATTTTCTGCGCAAAAAACTGGAGCACAAGCTATAGATCATGCGCATAGATTCTAGGAAAAGAGTCTGCGTAGATGTTTTTATGAAACATAATGCTCGTTGTAACGTATGTAAGATGAGCAAAGTTTCTAAGCCGGAGCATGTTATGTTAAGAAACACGGAAGAATATTAGAAAGGATTGGCTCATATGGATTGCAAACAAGCCGTCTCTTTTATGCATGACTATCTAGATGGCGACCTGTCTGAGCAGGACAAACATGAGTTGGAACAGCACTTGTTAGACTGCCCGGAATGCCGCATGCGTTTTAAAGAGCTGGAGCGGACGGATGCGATGCTTTACGGTACACGCTATCATCAAGTGCCGTGTGTATCAGATGAGCTGACATTTCGCATTATGAATGCTTTGCCACCGCATAAAAGACAGACTGCGGTGCCTATGCTGACGTGGGTGAAAAGGCATCCCGCTGTAACAGCCGCTGCCTTCTTCCTTATTGTTATATGCTCAAGCATGGCCAGCTTTTCTAGCACGGACCATCAATTGGTAGTCAAAGGAAGCCAACTGGATCAAGTCGTTATTCAGGGTGATACTGTGATTGTGCCTGAAGGGAAATCCATTGCCGGAGATCTAACAGTGCAAAATGGTGAAGCCCGTGTATACGGCGATGTGGAAGGAAATGTAACTGTAATTGATGGTTCTTATTATCAAGCGTCCACCGCTCATATTGCAGGACAGGTTAAAAGTATTGATCAAACCTTGGATTGGATATGGTACAAGGTTACTGATTTATTCGGGGGACCTTCTTCTCCATAAAAGAAGCTTGAAATGGCAAGGACGATATCGAGCGCCTCTTTCCGCTGGAAAAGGCGTTTTTTTGTATATGAAGCTGGCGAATTGTACTGTATTTTACTGATTTTAGCGGTTCTTTTGTCACACAGCTTGCAACGTGAGCCTGATCGTTATAACCTAGATAGAGAGAGCATACTGTGTACATATTACACCCACTCACTACAGAAAATTGCGGGGGCATGCGCATGTTGGATTATTTTGCGGACCTGACTTGGAAAGAGTCCATTAAAGATATTATCGACATTTTGATCGTAACCTATATTATGTATCAGCTTATTTTACTTGTTCGCGGAACGCGTGCAGTTCAATTGTTGAAAGGGATTCTGTTTCTGGTTGTCATTTGGGCGGTTAGTACCTGGTTTGATTTGTATACGCTCAAGTGGTTGATGAACCAAATGTTCACCTTTGGTGTGGTGGCTATCTTTATTATTTTTCAGCCTGAGTTGCGTCGTGCACTAGAACAGTTGGGGCGTGGCAAACTATTTGGGCGTTCGTCTGCGGATGATGAAGAGATTAACAAGTTAATCGGAGAAATGATTAAGGCGCTGAATTATTTATCACGTAGGAAAATAGGAGCTTTGGTCGTATTTGAGCGTGAGACAGGGCTAAACGAATATACAGAGTCTGGTATCAAGACACAGGCTGTAGTCAGTTCTGAACTGCTAATTAACATCTTCATTCCTAATACACCTCTGCATGATGGTGCAGTGATTATTCAAAATAAACAGATTGCTTCTGCGGCCTGTTATTTACCATTATCGGAAAATCCGTTCATCAGCAAGGAGCTGGGAACCCGTCACCGTGCTGCGATTGGGGTGAGTGAGGTAACGGATGCCGTAACTGTCGTAGTATCAGAGGAAACAGGGCAAATTTCTTTGGCCATTAATGGACAGGTCGTGCGCGACATTAAGGAAGAATCCCTAATCTCCAAGCTGTATGAGGAGTTGCGGCCAACACCGTCTTTGAAGGAAAAACGCGGCTCATTCTGGAATCGGAGGGGAGGCCGTGGAAATTCATGATGGACAAATGGATTAACAATAATACGATTTCCAAGATATTGGCGCTTGCGGTTGCTATCCTGCTGTGGGGAATGGTCCATCTAGATACAGGGACACCCTCATCTACGCTGACCGTTTCTTATAATAATAAAGTGATAGATAATGTGGGCATTCAGGCCAGTGGTCTGGATGATTCAAAATATGTATTGTCAACCATGGATACTGACCATGTTAAGATGGAGGTCAGAGGACAGCGCTCTGTGCTGACTTCCTTTTTCGCGGATAATTATCAGGCAAAGCTAAACTTAAACGGCTTAGGGGCAGGTACTAAAACATTGTCACTCGAACCGGACTTGCCGGATGGAGTGGAGTTGGTATCTATGACTCCTAACCGTGTTACAGTGACGATTGAGGAAAAACAAACGAAATCATTTAATGTATCTATAGTTCCTAAAGGAAATCCAGATGCGGGACTACAGCTTGGTAAGCCTGTGATTGCTCCTCAAACCGTGAAGGTTACCTTGCCCAAAAGCCAGTTGAGTACCGTCACTGCCGTTCAGGGGGCTGTTAATACAGATGGCATCTCAGAAAAGTTTGAACAGAAGCGTGTAAAACTGAAGGCTTATAACAAAAAGGGACAGGAACTTACAGGAGCGGTCATTGAGCCATCCACTGTGTCCGTTGAAATACCGGTAACTCAGCAGGCGAAATCTGTGCCTGTTAAGATTGTCTATTCCGGAGAGTTGCCAGACGGATTGGCGCTTTCTAAAGTCAATGCAAACATGAAAGAAGCGGCGGTATATGCATCGCAGGATGTATTGAGCAGTCTTAGCTCTTACGTCACGGCTACATTGGATTTAAGTCAATTTACGGAAGCGGGGACCCGTGCAGTTCAAGCTAATTTGGCAGCCCCCTCAGGTTCTGATAAAATCGAGCCAGGGTCAATACAAATTCAGGTGACCGTCGTTCCTTCCAATGAAGTCACAGATACGGAACGGACGCTGTCAGGCATCCCAATCGTTTTACAAGGTGCAGGAGATGGAGCGACGGCGACTGTTACAGCGCCCGCAGGCAAGACGATGGATGTTACTGTGAAGGGCCCGCAGGATATGGTAAACAATTTAACCAATGATGATATTAGTTTGGTGGCAAATGTAAGTGGCCTCGCCGCTGGTCAACACGAGGTTACTCTGAAAGTAGGCTTGCCTAAATATATTACGCAAGCCGGGAATGCTGGCCAACTAAAGGCAACGGTCAACATTGAGAGCCCTTCTACGCCTGCTGTAACGAATCCGAATAGTGAGAATGAATCAAACCCCTCTGGTAGTGGCGATAAGGGGCAGGAGAGGCCACAGGAGGGGCAAGGCAATCAAGGTGGAAACTCTGACGCTAATACCGGGGACAACGCAACTGCGGAGGATAAAACAAATCCTCATAACGGCGCAGATTCTTCTGCGAATGGAACCTCGGAGAACAGTCAGCCATAACATGTTTTATCTGTAGTAAATAATCATGATTTATTAGACAAAAAAAGGGAGTCATTTTACATGGGGAAATATTTTGGTACAGATGGTGTACGAGGCGTTGCTAATCAGGAACTTACAGCCGAACTGGCATATAGCATTGGCCGCTGCGGCGGATATGTTTTAGCAGGTAATGTAGAGAAACCGACAGTTGTTATTGGTATGGATACACGGATATCTGGACTGATGCTTGAATCGGCTCTTGTAGCCGGTTTGCTGTCCATTGGGGCTAATGTGGTTCGTCTAGGTATTGTTTCGACACCTGGGGTGGCATATCTCACACGTCAATTGAAAGCTGACGCTGGTGTGATGATCTCAGCATCCCACAATCCAGTTGAAGACAACGGCATTAAGTTTTTTGGCGGCGACGGTTTTAAATTGACAGACGAAACGGAATTGAAAATTGAAGAGCTGATGGATGCAAAAGAAGACCAACTTCCTCGTCCGATTGGCGGCGGATTGGGAACGGTTGTTGTAGACGAGCATTCCCGCTACGATTATCTGGAGTTCTTGAAAACAACAATTAACCATTCTTTTGAAGGGTTAAAAATTGTACTGGATTGTGCAAACGGAGCAGCTTATGAGCTGGCGCCGAAGCTTTTTGCAGAACTGGGAGCTGAGGTACACACCATCGGTGCCGAGCCAAACGGTTTGAATATCAATGATCATTGCGGATCGACTCATCCTGAAAAGCTGAAAGAGGAAGTGCGCCGCTTGAAAGCGGATATTGGTCTGGCCTTTGACGGCGATGCCGACCGTCTGATCGCGATTGATGAGAACGGGGAAGAGGTAGACGGCGACTATATTCTCTGCATTTGCGGAGATGCAATGAACCGCGCGGGAAAACTTAAGGATAGCACCATTGTTTCGACAGTGATGAGTAATATCGGTTTTTATAAAGCTACTGAAAAGCTGGCACTCAAGACTGCAAAAACTGCGGTCGGGGACCGTTATGTGATGGAAGAAATGCGTCGGGGTGGATTTAATCTGGGCGGTGAGCAGTCTGGTCATGTTATTTTCCTGGATCACAATACGACAGGCGATGGCATGCTGACCGGGATTCAGCTGGTAGATACCTTGAAAGCTTCTGGCAAGAAAATGAGTGAGCTAAAATCGCTCATGAAACAGTATCCGCAAGTGCTCGTAAATGTGCGTGTGCAGGACAAACGCAATTACGAGGGGAATCCTGCTATTGCAGAAGCAATTGAGCAGGTGGAACAACAATTGGGCGATAATGGGCGTGTATTGGTCCGTGCTTCAGGCACAGAATCACTTATTCGTGTGATGGCCGAAGGCCCGGATAAGGACGAACTTGAGCAATTTGTCGGTCAGATCGTAGATGTCGTGAAGAAAGAATTAGTTTAAAATTTTGTAAACGTCGGTTGCCTGTGAAAAAGAAGCAGGCAACGGCGTTTGCGGTTATTTACTAACGATTTATGGCCTTCATAGTGTAATTATGAATAAAGTGTCATTGCCAAATGATACTTAGCTGAATATAATATAGGGATGCTGTGACTCAGATAGAGAAAGCGAGGGTTGTAAGGTAACGTAATACAAGCGCCAGAGCTTGATTTTGTGCGGGGGAACTTGGTGGAGAAGCAACGGATTCAGTTGAGATAAAGTTGCTCGCAAATCGGTTCACGACAAAACAAGCTGACGAGGTGAAGGTGTTCGAAACATTCGGCGGGGACCTTCCGGTGAAGCATCAAGCCGTAAACCGGCAGCGGAAAATGAACAGGCAACTGTTTACACAACGCACCGGTAGATGCCTTTATTATTTTATAACCTAAATTATAAGATTCATTTCATGAATGTGCGGCCATCATCATTGGCGTGCGCGGTTTGGGAATTTCGTTACATTCGTGAAGAGATGCCTGTAAATTCTATAGTTATCATTGACAACTTCATAGATGAATGAACTTTATTCCACAATCTACCGCACACGTTAGTCCTGTGATGAGTCGTCTTGTGAAATGATGATCGGGAGGATAACGAATATGTGTGGCATTGTAGGATATATTGGTAATCAGAATACACAAGAGGTATTGATTGACGGATTGAAGAAGCTGGAGTATCGCGGTTATGACTCTGCGGGTATTGCCGTATTTACAGATTCAGGATTGCAAGTAGCCAAGGCTAAAGGTCGTCTGGCAAATCTGGAAGCTAAACTGGATGGTACGCCATTGGTAGGCCATGCAGGTATCGGACATACACGTTGGGCAACGCACGGTAAGCCTTCTGATGAAAACTCCCATCCACATTTGGATGAGAGCCAAAAGTTCTCTGTAGTTCACAACGGAATTATTGAGAACTATCTGGAGTTGAAGGAGCAGCTGATCAGCGAAGGTCATACCTTTATTTCCGAAACGGACACGGAAGTTATTTCCCATCTGGTTGCGCGTGAATATAAAGGGGATATCGTTAAAGCAGTACAAAAAGCTATTACCTTTATGCGCGGTGCTTTTGCACTGGGTGTGCTGACAGAGCATGAGCCTAATAAGCTGGTTGCTGTTCGTCAAGCTAGCCCGCTGGTTATTGGTGTGGGAGAAGGCGAGAACTTTATCGGTTCCGACATTCCGGCTATTCTGAAATATACACGCAATGTATTTATTTTGAACGATGGCGAAATGGCTGTTTTGACCAGTGATGCTGTCGAATTAATGACAATCGAAGGCCAATTTATTTCTCGGGAAATGATTCATGTCGAATGGGATGCTGTAACAGCGGAAAAAGGCGGCTATGAGCATTTCATGCTGAAAGAAATTCACGAGCAGCCTAAGGCTTATCGTGACACAATGTTGGGCCGTATCGATAAAGATACTAAAAAAGTTGTTCTTCCTGAGCTGAAGCTGACAGAAGAACAAATTAAAAATATCCGCAACATTCAAATTGTCGCGTGTGGTACAGCTTACAATGCTGGTTTGATTGGTCGTACAGTTATTGAAAGTCTGGCTCGTATACCGGTAGAAAATGATGTGGCTTCCGAATATCGTTATCGTTCACCTATCGTAACACCAGAGACATTGGTGATCGTGGTGAGCCAATCCGGTGAAACTGCTGACACGTTGGCAGCACTGCGTGAAGCACAAGCAAACGGCGCTCATGTACTGGCGATTACCAACGTAGTCGGTAGCTCCATCGCCCGTGATGCAGATGATGTGTTGGTTACACTGGCAGGACCAGAAATTGCCGTAGCCTCCACTAAAGCATATTCTTCGCAGTTGATTGCTTTCTATCTGTTTGGTTTGTACCTCGCTCAGGTGCGTGGCACACAAACGGATGAGCAAGTAGCTCATGTGCTGGCTGCTATGGAATCCCTGCCAGAGCAAGTGGAAGAGATGCTGGGTAAAGCGGATGCGATCAAAGCCTATGCTGAGCAAATTGCAAGCCACAAGCACCTGTTCTTTATTGGTCGCGGTCAGGACTATGCTGTAGTACAGGAAGGCTCCCTGAAGCTCAAGGAAATCTCCTACATTCATTCCGAGGCTTATGCTGCGGGTGAATTGAAGCATGGTACACTGGCATTGATTGAGGACGGCATTCCGGTTATCGCTTTGGTAACACAGGAATCAGTGTTGGAGAAAACCGTGAGCAACATTAAGGAAGTTAAGGCTCGTGGTGCAGATGTTCTTGCGATTACGTACGAAGAGCACGCAGTTGAGTTGCTGAAGTCCGTGGATCAGGTATTTGCCATTCCAAAGACACTTCCAATCCTGTCTGCTGCAATTTCGGTTGTATCTCTCCAACTGTTGGCATACTATGCTTCTCTTGCACTGGGTCATGACGTTGATAAACCACGTAACCTGGCGAAAAGTGTTACTGTAGAATAAGCTTTAGTAAAGCGCTGATTAAATTAAATTTCTGGTGATAAAAAGTGTGGAACCAGTCATTTTGCAAACATCAAAAAAGATCCCGATGATATATCGGGATCTTTTTTTGCTTAGGAGGGCAATTATGTCTACCATAGGCCAACGCATTCGAACTATTAGAAAAACAATTTAAATCAAATAAAGTTTGCAAATATAATTGGAATTTCTCAAGCAACGTTGAGTGAGCTGGAGCAAGATAAATACAAATCCTCTCTTGATGTACTTATAGCAATTAAAGAAAACTTCAATTCCTATATAGAGTGGTTAATCTTTGGAGATACGCCTGTATCAAAGAACACTATTTTTATTATGAGGGAAAACCTCACGTACGGTTTGATGAGGAGGGGCAGAATTTATCTGCTCTTTACTTAGCAGAGGGGCAGTGAAAACGGCTGGAAAAAACTATGCCGGCTGTCATCCGGGCGGACGCTGCGGCCAGCTTCCAGCCGGACAGTCATCAGGTGTTCCAACCGAGTATCCAACGGATTTTCCAGCGGAATATCCAGCTGATATCCAGTCACGTTTCCAGCCAGGCTTCCAGAAATTCGTTAGGTATTTATGTTAAGTTATCGCAAAGCGAAAGGATTCGGAGCACCGGTAGAGAATATTTACAGGGAAGATCTCCCAAATCGCTAGCACCCCGCCTGAATGTCGACACGCTTCGAATTCCTCGATTGATGGCAAACTATTCCCAGCGTTTCTTTTCCATTCGCTCTTTCTAGGCAAGATGTTAACAGCTTATGTTAGACAGACCAAATTTAACTAAAATTTTACTATACATTCTTCGGAATTTTGATATAATTTTACCTAGATCGACTTTCCAATTATGATATAAAATAGAATTGGATGGTTTTTATACCTATCCAAGCTGTGCGCGAGAGACCAGTCCACTGGTTACCCGGCTTGCAGGAACCGACAATTGTGGAAAATGACGGCGCAGAATATGTTGCTCCATGACGTCAGAAGGTTCAGAAAGGATGAAGCCAACCTTATCCCAATTCCGATGGAGGATGAAGTGCGTGAGCATTTTTGAATAGCTGGAATCCAACGTAAGACCTTACTTCAGAAGCTTTCCGGTGGTATTCGACCGGGCCAAGAGGGACCTGATATATTCTGAGGACGGAAAAGCCTATATTGATTCTTTGGGCAGGTGTCGAGGCGCTGAATTCGGTCATAACAACGATTATATTAAGGACCGGGTTCTCGATTACTTGACCTCCGACCGGATTATGCACGGTTTGGATATGTATACAATGGCCAATCGCGAATTCATCCAGAGCCTCTCGGAGCGGATCCTGGAGCCGAAGAAGCTGAATGACAAGCTTCAAATCTGCGGTCCGACGGAGACGAACGCGATGGAAGCGGCACCATTCGTCACATCTAATCGTCAGGAAAAGCTCACTACCGCGCAGCCGAATTTTTACTTATCCACACCAGGGCTGCGGGAAATACACAAATCGTACATAGAGTGTATCAATACCCCTTAAATATAAGCTTCGACCAAGGCAGCTCCGGTGCCGAATCCGGAGGTACGGCCGACTTCCTGCTGGCCGACCGGTAACCCTACAGCAAGCCTACATCGATGGGATGAACATCCCTTGTCTACCCCCAAATTCAATTCCGAACCCAATGTTAAACCAAAGCCCGTCTTCGGGCGGCTCGTCCGCAGCAAGCATATTGAAGCAGAGGAGCCGGAAGCAGACGCATCTCTTGCGTAAAACGATGCTCTTTGTTGTCTTTCACGCATGGTAGCCGAGCGGGACAACTGCTAGGCAGAGAATTGCCGCATGCGATCAACCGGGCAAGTGAAGCGGTGACCTGGCGAAAGCCATTGATATTGTTGTCACATGTTTGAAAAGGCGGGGAGCGTTGCTGCCGCATATGCTCCGCCGGATTGCTTTTACCGATGAAGAGAAGGGAACGATCCAGATGGCTTTTGAAAAAGAAACGTTGTTTTGGAACGAAAAATTCGGTAGCGACGATTATACCTTGACGCGGCTGCCTTACAGCAAAGCTCCAAGCTCCCTGCCGCCCATGCTGGCAACCGTCGGCGGTTCGCTTTCGGAGAAAGCGGCGCAGCGTGTCCTTCAAATGAGCAAGGGAGCTCCGCTGGCCGCTTTTATGATTTTGCTCGCCGGTGTTCAGTCACTCTTGCATAAATATACAGGCGCCTCTGACATTCTGGTCGGCATGCCGGTTGTACGGAAACCGACGGAGACGCGCCGATCCGTTAATCATTCGGTCATTTTGAAAAACTCGCTTTCGGCGGGTGCGACTTTTAAAACGCTTCTGAGCGAGCTGAGAACTTCCTTGCCGGAAGCGATTCAGCATCAACATATTCCGTTCTTGAAAATGACGGAAAAGCTGGACCTGCAACATGCGGACGGGATACCCGTCATCCATACGCTAGTATCCCTTAAGGAGCTGCATCTGGACGAAATCGGGCAAAACGTGGTCACGGATTGTTCCTTTGAATTCAGCTTAACCGGTGGGACGATTCAGCTAGCGCTGTCATATAACGAGCACTTATATGACTCTCAGTTCATGACTCGGGTCGTCGGCCATCTGAATCGCCTGCTGGTCGTGGGGCTTCACGAGTTGGAGCTGGATATCGCGCGGGCGGACATGCTGTCGGAGGACGAGAAATTTCAATTGCTGCAAAGCTTTAACGATACTGAGAAGGATTATTCCCGTGATCGGACGATTCATCAGCTTGTGGAGGAGCAGGTGAAGCGGGTGCCCGAAGCGACGGCGGTTGTCTTTGAGGGGCGTTGGCTTTCGTACGGGGAGCTGAACGAACGGGCGAACCGGCTGGCACGGACGCTGCGATCGGTCGGCGTGCTGCCCAATCAGCTGGTAGGCTTGATGGCCAGGAGATCGCTGGAGACGGTCGTTGGCATTCTGGCGGTTCTGAAAGCTGGCGGTGCCTACGTGCCGATCGACCCGGAATACCCGGAAGAACGCATCCGCTACATTCTGGAGAACTCGAACGCGCAGCTGCTGCTGACTCAAAGAGAACTGCTGCAGCAGGTGCCGTTCGAAGGGATCGTGTTGGCGCTGGATGACGAGCAGGCCTACAGCGACGATGGCTCGAACCTGGAGCCGGTCAGCGGTCCGAATGATCTGGCTTATGTCATCTATACGTCAGGTACGACGGGCAACCCCAAAGGGGTCATGCTGGAGCATCGCGGTTTGGTCAGCTTGAAGCTGATGTTCGCGGACAGACTGGGCATCACGGAGCATGACCGGATTGTTCAATTCGCCAGCCTGTCGTTCGACGCGTCCTGCTGGGAAGTGTTCGAAGCGCTCTATTTTGGCGCGGCTTTGTACATCCCGACGGCCGAGACGATTCTCGACAACCGCCTGTTCGAGAGTTATATGAACGAGCATGCGATTACGGCGGCGATTTTGCCTCCGACGTACAGCGCTTACTTGAACCCGGACCGCCTTCCCAGCTTAACGAAGCTCGTAACGGGAGGCTCGGCGGTATCGGCCGAATTCGTACAGCAGTGGAAATCGAAGGTCCACTACTTCAATGCTTACGGTCCTACCGAAGCTTCGATTGTTACGACGCTTTGGGATGCGGATGAGGAGCAGCCGGAGCGCAGAGTCATTCCGATCGGACGTCCGCTGGCCAATCACCGGATTTTTATTTTGGATGCCCACCTGCAGCTTGTGCCTCCGGGAGTAGACGGCGAGCTGTGCGTGGCAGGCGTGGGACTTGCGAGAGGTTACCTGAACCTTCCGGAGCTGACGGCAGAGAAGTTCGTGGAACATCCGTTTGCGCCGGGAGAACGCCTTTACCGGACGGGAGATCTCGGCCGCTGGCTGCCGGACGGAAATATTGAGTACTTGGGCCGGATCGACCATCAGGTGAAAATCCGTGGCTTCCGGATCGAGATCGGCGAGATTGAAGAGCAGCTTCTGAAGATCGACTCCGTGCAGGAGACGATCGTAATCGCGCGGGAAGGCAAAAGCGGGCAAGAGCTGTGCGCTTACCTGGTCGCGGGCCGCCCGCTTACGGTCGGCGAGCTGAGAAGTGGGCTGGCGCAAAAATTGCCGAATTACATGATTCCGGCGCATTTTGTTCAGCTTCCGCAGATGCCGCTTACGCCGAATGACAAAATCGACCGCAAGGCTTTGCCCGCCCCGGAAGGAAATGCGCTGATCGGCGGCGCGTACGTAGCTCCCCGCAATGAAGCCGAGCGGACGCTTGCCGATGTGTGGCAGGCGGTATTGAACGCCGATCGCGTTGGGGTAACAGATCATTTCTTTGAGCTGGGCGGAGACTCGATCAAGTCCATTCAAGTATCTTCGCGGCTTCATCAAGCCGGGTACAAGCTGGAAATTCGGGATTTGTTCAAATATCCGACTATCTCACAGCTCAGCCTGCATGTGAAACCGATCGGACGTACCATCGATCAAGGCGAAATAACGGGTGAAACGGCGCTGACGCCGATTCAGCATTGGTTTTTCGAGAGCTCCTTTGCAGACCCGCATCATTTCAACCAGTCGGTGATGCTGTACCGGAAGGAGCGCTTCGACGAAGAGACGGTACGTCAGGTGCTGCAAAAGCTGGCCGAGCATCATGACGTCTTGCGGATGGTGTTCCGCAAGACGGAACAAGGATTCAGCGCGCGGAACCGCGCAATTCAGGAAGGCGGGCTGTTCACGCTGGACGTGTTCGACTTCAAGGATGCGGAAAATACCGAGCAGGCTGTGGAAGCGAAGGCAACGGACATTCAAGCGGGCATTGATCTGGAGAACGGGCCCCTCGTGAGGGCGGGACTGTTCCAGTGCGCGGACGGCGATCATTTGCTGCTCGCGGTTCATCATGCCGTGGTGGACGGCGTGTCTTGGCGCATTTTGATGGAGGATTTCGCTCTGGGTTACGAGCAGGCCGGCAAAAGCGAGGAAATTCGTTTCCCGGCGAAAACGGATGCGTACCACACTTGGTCCGAGCAACTGGCCGCTTACGTGCAAAGCCCGGAGATGGCGAAGGAACGGGCCTATTGGCAGGCCGTGGAACAAATTGCGGTTCCGGCCGTGCCGAAGGATCTGGAGGAGGACGTTACGACGCAGCAGGACAGCGAATCGCTGTTCATTCGTTTGACTCCCGAAGAAACGGAGCTGCTGCTGAAGCGGGTTCACCGGGCTTACAACACCGAAATGAACGATATTTTGGTAACGGCGCTTGGCATAGCCGTTCGCAAGTGGACGGGACACGAACGGGTGCGGATCAATCTCGAAGGACACGGACGCGAATCGATCGGAACGGATATCGACATCACGCGCACAGTCGGCTGGTTTACGACCAAGTTTCCGGTCGTCCTGGAGCCGAAAACCGACCGGGATTTGGCCTATCAGATTAAACAGGTCAAGGAAAGCTTGCGCCGCATTCCTAACAAAGGGCTTGGGTACGGCGTATGCCGCTATCTCTCCAAATCGGAGGATGGCTTTGTTTGGGGCGCAGAGCCGGAAATTAATTTTAACTACCTCGGCCAGTTCGACGATGATGCCAATCAGGACGAGATCGGCATATCTTCTTATTCCAGCGGCAGCCCAACCAGCAACCAGCAGGCCCGCAGCTTTGTGCTGGATATCAACGGCATGGTACTGGACGGCGCTTTATCGCTTGATCTCAGCTACAGCCGGAAGCAGTATCGCAAGGTAACGATGGAAGCCTTCGCTCAGCGGCTTGAGCAAAGTCTCCGAGAGCTCATTACCCACTGCGCAGGCAAAGAAAACACCGAATTGACGCCTAGCGACGTGCAATTTAAAGGCTTGACCATCGCGGAATTGGAGCAAATTGCTCAGCGCTCGGGCCATCTCGGGGAAATCGAAAACATTTACTCGCTTACGCCGATGCAGAAGGGCATGTGGTTCCACAGCGCGCTTGACCGGCAGACGGCAGCTTACTTCGAGCAGACGCGGTTTACGATGCGGGGAGCGCTCGACGTCCAGATTTTCGAGAGGAGCTGGATGGAGCTTGCGAAACGTCATCTGGTGCTGCGGGCGAATTTTGTGAAAGGACCGGCGGGCGAGCCGCTGCAAATCATATACCGCGACAAGCCGGTCGGCTTTGAATATGAAGAACTGCTTCATTTGCAGGCGGTCGAGAAACAAACGTATTTGGATCAAAAGGCTGAGGCTGACAAGCTTCGCGGCTTCGATCTGGAACATGACGCGCTCGTTCGGGTTACGATCCTGCGCACCGAAGAGCAAAGCTATCATGTGCTGTGGAGTTTCCAGCATATTTTGATGGACGGCTGGTGCCTGTCGCAGCTGACGCAGGAGCTGTTTGAGACGTACTCGGCCTTGGCATCCGGCAAGCAGCCAGCGGGAGATAAGGGATCGGATTATGGCGCCTATATCGAATGGTTGGAGAAACAGGACGATCAGGCGGCATCCGGCTATTGGACGGCATTCCTGGCAGATTATGAAGGGCAAACCGTACTCCCGGGACAAAAGGAAATGGCGCCGAACGGCAGATTTACGGCTGATCACGTCACCGCCGAGCTGGGCAAGGACTTGAGCGAGCGGATGGACCGGGTGGCGAAACAGCGCCTGGTTACGGTCAATACGCTGCTGCAAGCCGCTTGGGGCGTGATGCTGCAAAAATATAACGGAACAAACGATGCCGTATTCGGCAGTATCGTGGCCGGAAGACCGACAGAAATCCCGGGTATCGAGTCCATGATCGGGCTGTTCATCAATACGGTACCGGTCCGCGTCACGAGCGAAGCGGACACTGTGTTCGCCGACCTGATGGCGAAGCTTCAAGAGTGTGCGCTGGAGTCCGGGCGTTATGATTACTATCCGCTGTATGAAATTCAAGCCCGCAGCTTGCAAAAGCAGAACCTGATCAACCATATCATCGCTTTCGAGAACTATCCGGTGGACGAGCAGATGGAGCAGGCGGGCGACCAGCAGCACGGCGACCTGACGATCGCTGACGTTCAGATGGAGGAGCAGACGAACTATAACTTCACCGTGACCGTGGTGCCGGGAGTCGAGATCGAAATTCGGTTCGACTTTAACGCCGAAGTGTTCGATAAAGACAGCATTGAGCGGCTCAAGAGGCATCTCGTCCATCTGCTGGAGCAGGTGACGGATAACCCGGAAATTACAGTGGGCGAGCTGGAACTTGTGACGGAGGCCGAAAAGGCCGACCTTCTCGGACGTTTTAACGACACCACCACGGAATTTCCGCGCGGGAAGACGCTCACTCAATTGTTCGAAGAGCAGGCGGAGCTTTACCCGGACAACGTGGCCGCCGTCATGAACGAGCGGCAGCTGACCTACCGCGAGCTGAACGAGCGATCCAACCGCCTTGCGCGGAAGCTACGGGAGACGGGAGTAGAAGCGGAACAGCTGGTAGCGATTCTGGCCGAACGCTCGCTCGATATGGTCGTCGGCATTCTGGCGATTCTTAAAGCGGGCGGAGCATACGTGCCTGTCGATCCTGACTACCCGGAGGAGCGCATCCGCTTCATGATCGAGGATTCGGGCGCGCCGTTATTGTTGATTCAAAAGCATCTGCACGAGAAGACCGACTTCGCAGGAACGCGCCTCGAATTGGACGATTTCGTTTGGGGAGACAGAGGGGCGGACGCTGCCGATGCGTTGGACGCTGCGAACCTGGAGCCGATTTCCGGGCCGGGCAACCTGGCTTATGTCATCTACACGTCGGGAACGACTGGCAAACCGAAAGGAACGCTGATCGAGCATAAGAACGTCGTGCGCCTCCTGTTCAACGACAAGAACCTGTTCGACTTCGGGCCGTCCGACACGTGGACGCTGTTCCACTCGTTCTGCTTCGATTTCTCCGTCTGGGAAATGTACGGAGCGCTGCTGAACGGAGGCAAGCTGGTCATCGTACCGCCGCTGACGGCGAAAAATCCGGCCGAGTTCCTGGCGCTGCTGGGCCGCGAACAGGTCACGATTTTGAACCAGACGCCAACGTACTTCTACCAGCTGCTGCGTGAGGCCTTGGCGGACCATCCGTACGATCTGCGGATTCGCAGCATCATCTTCGGGGGCGAAGCGCTGAGTCCGCTGCTGCTCAAGGGGTTCAAGACGAAGTACCCGGAGACGAAGCTGATCAATATGTATGGTATTACCGAGACGACGGTTCACGTTACGTATAAGGAAATCACGTGGGTGGAAATGGAGGCGGCGAAGAGCAATATCGGCAAGCCGATCCCGACGCTGAGGGTGTACGTCTTAGATGAAAACCGTCGCCCTGTGCCGATCGGCGTAGCGGGCGAAATGTACGTGGCCGGGGAAGGCCTTGCGAGAGGATACCTGAACCGCCCGGATCTGACGGCGGAGAAGTTCGTCGATTCCCCGTTTGCGGAGGGGGAAAAGCTGTACCGCTCGGGCGACTTGGCGGCTTGGCTGCCGGACGGGAACATCGAATACCTGGGCCGGATCGACCACCAGGTCAAAATCCGCGGGTACCGGATCGAGCTGGACGAAATCGAGACGCAGCTTCTGAACGTCGAGGGCGTGGAAGAAGCAGTGGTGCTCGCCCGTCAGGACGGCGGGGGGGAGAAGGCGCTTGTCGCCTACTTTGTGGCGGACCGGACACTGACGGTCAGCGAAATGAGAACCTCGCTGGCCCAGGGAATGCCGGGGTACATGATCCCGTCGTACTTCGTGCAACTGGAGCGCATGCCGCTGACGACCAACGGCAAAGTGGACCGCAAAGCGCTGCCGGAGCCGCAAGGCGGCATACAAACGGGCGTTGAATACGTAGCGCCGCGTAACCAGACGGAGTCCCAGCTTGTGAAGATCTGGGAGAAAGTGCTGGACTACTCCGGCATTGGAGTCCTGGACAACTTCTTCGACTTGGGCGGCCATTCCCTGCGGGCGACGACACTGGTGAGCAAGGTGCATCAGGAGCTGAACGTTGAGTTGCCTCTGCGCGACGTATTCCGCTACTCGACGATCGAAGAGATGGCTCTCGCCATCTTCCGGATCGGACAGCAGTCGTTCTCGTCGATTCCGCTGGCAGGCGCAAGAGCATATTATCCGCTTTCCTCAGCTCAGAAGCGGCTGTTTATCCTGAATCAGCTGGAAGGGGCCGATGAGAGCTACAACATGCCGGACGTGCTGCTGCTGGAAGGATCGATTGACCGGACTCTGCTGGAAAAGGCTCTCCGCGGACTGATCGCACGGCACGAAACGCTGCGAACCGGCTTTGAGATCGTACAAGGCGAAGCAGTACAGCGCATTTACGAGAGCGTCGATTTTGCCGTCGAGTACCGTCATGCGAGCGAAGAAGAAGCGCCCGAAGTGGTGCAGGCCTTCATCCGGCCTTTCGACTTGGCGAAGCCTCCGCTGCTGCGGGCGGAGCTCGTAGAGCTGGCAGCCGAACGTTATTTGCTGATGTTCGACATGCACCATATCGTCTCCGACGGGGTTTCGATGGACGTGTTAGTCGAGGAACTCGTTCGTCTGTACGGCGGCGAGTCATTAGAGCCTTTGCGTATTCAATACAAGGACTATGCGGTATGGCAGCAGTCGGACGAGCACAAAGTGCAGTTGAAACGCGAGGAAGCTTACTGGCTGGACCGTTACCGGGGCGAGCTGCCGGTTCTGGAAATGCCGACGGACTATCTGCGTCCGGCCGTGCAGAGCTTTGAGGGACAAACGCTGACGTCCTTCGTGGACGAGGCAACGAACGAAGGCTTGAAGCAGCTGGCTACTCAAAGAGGAACGACGCTGTATATGGTGCTGCTTGCGGCATATACCGTGCTTTTGCATAAATACACAGGTCAGGACGATTTGATCGTCGGAACGTCGATTGCGGGCAGAACGCACGGAGACACGCAGCCTTTGATCGGAATGTTCGTCAATACGCTGGCGCTTCGCAATTATCCGGCTTCGGAGAAGACCTTCCTGTCGTATCTGGAAGAAGTGAAAGAAACGACCTTAGGCGCTTACGAGCATCAGAATTATCCATTCGAAGAGCTCGTCGATAAAGTGCAGGTCAGCCGGGATTTGAGCCGCAATCCGCTGTTTGACACGATGTTCTCCCTGCAAAACTTGGAGGATAAAGAGTTTGAGCTGGAAGGACTGAAATTGTCCCCGTACCCTAGCGAATACGGCACGGCCAAGTTCGACCTGAGTGTGGATGTTACGGAAGAAAACGGCGGCCTGGAGTGCAGCTTTGAATTCGCAACGGCTCTTTATAAAGAAAGCACGATCCGGCGGCTGTCGACTCATTTCGGACATTTGCTTGCGGCGATCGTAAGCCGTCCGGATGCGAAGATTGCCGAGCTGAACTTGTTGACGGCAGAGGAAAAAGAGCAAATTCTCGGCGCGTTTAACCCGGTGCAGCCGGAAGCGGCTCCTGTGGCGGCGTTCCACCGGCTGTTCGAGGAACAGGCGGTGCGCACGCCGAAAGCGGCGGCCGTCGTGTACGAGAACGAGCGGCTGACGTATGCGGAGCTGAACGAGCAGGCGAACCGCTTGGCAGCCACGCTGCGCGCAAACGGCATCGGCCGGGAGTCGATCGTCGGCATTCTCGCTGAGCGTTCGGTGGATTTGCTGGTGGCCGTGCTGGCCGTCTGGAAAGCGGGCGGGGCGTATGTGCCGCTCGACCCGGATTATCCGGCGGACCGCGTGCGGTTCATGCTTGAAGACAGCGGAGCGAAGGTGCTGCTGACGCAAACGGCGCTGCGAGAGCGGGCCGAAGCCTGGCTCGGCGAAGAGGAACTGGCGCTGACCGCGGTGCTGTACCTGGACGACGAAGCGTCGTACAGCGAGGAGCGGGGGAATGCGCCAATTGGCTCCGGCATGGTGTCCGGCAAGCTGACGGATGCTGTGGACGATGGCGATAAGAGCCAACAGAATGTTGGCACTGACAGCTTCCATGAAGCGCGTCCAGAGGACCTGGCGTACGTGATCTACACGTCGGGAACGACGGGCAAGCCGAAGGGCGTGATGATCGAGCACCGTAGTCTGGTGAACACGGCGGCGGGCTACCGGCGGGAATACCGGTTGGATCAGTTCCCGGTGCGGCTGCTGCAGCTCGCAAGCTTCTCGTTCGACGTGTTCGTGGGAGATATCGCGCGGACGCTGTATAACGGAGGCACGATGGTGATTGTGCCGAAGGACGACCGGATCGATCCGTCTCGTCTGCACCACTGGATGGAGCGGGAGCGGGTCACCCTCTTCGAATCGACGCCGGCGCTGATCGTGCCGTTCCTGGAGTACGTGCACGAGCAGCAACTGGATATGAGCGGGATGGAGTTGTTGATCACGAGCTCGGACAGCTGCAGCGTGGCGGATTACCGGACCTTGCAGGAACGCTTCGGCACGTTGTTCCGGATCATCAACGCATACGGCGTGACGGAAGCGGCGATCGATTCCAGCTTCTACGACGAGCCGCTGACGAAGCTGCCGCAGACAGGCCATGTGCCAATCGGCAAAGCGTGGCTGAATGCGAAATTCTACATCGTGGACGCGCATCTGAACCCGGTACCGGTCGGGGTGCTGGGCGAACTGGTTATCGGCGGAGTCGGGGTAGCGCGCGGGTACTTGAACCGTCCAGAGCTGACGGAAGAGAAGTTCGTAGACAGCCCATTCGCCGCGGGCGAGCGGCTGTACCGCACGGGAGACTTGGCGCGGTGGATGGAGGACGGGAACGTGGACTTCATCGGCCGGATCGACAACCAGGCGAAAATCCGGGGGTACCGGATTGAGACGGGCGAGATCGAGTCGCAGCTGCTGCGGGTGGAAGGCGTGCGCGAAGCGGTGGTGCTGGTTCGAAGTGACACGAACGGGCAGAAGGCGCTATGCGCGTATTACACGCCGGATACCGGAGCGGAGCTGGCAGTGAACGATCTGCGCGGCGCGCTGGCGCAGGAGCTGCCGGGCTACATGATCCCGTCGTACTTCGTGGAGCTGGAGAGCCTGCCTCTGACGCCGAACGGAAAGATTGACCGGAAGGCGCTGCCGGCGCCGGAAGGGGAAGCGGGAAGCGGAACGAAGTACGTCGCACCGCGCAATGAGCTGGAAACGAAGCTGGCGGCGATTTGGCAGGAGGTGCTGGGGCTTGCGAAGGAGATTGGCGTTCACGACAACTTCTTCGACATCGGCGGACACTCCCTGCGGGCGACGACGCTGGTCAGCAAGATTCATAAAGAGTTGAACGTGGATCTGCCGCTGCGCGACGTGTTCCGCCATTCCACGATCGAGAGCATGGCGGCCGCCATTTCCCGGCTGGATGAGCAGACATTCGTTGCCATTCCGGTGGCGGATGACCGAGAGGTGTACCCGCAATCTTTTGCTCAAAAACGTCTCTTTATCCTGAATCAACTGGAAGGCGCGGAGCTTAGCTACAACATGCCGGAAGCGATGCTGCTGGAAGGTGCTTTGGATCGAACAAGGTTCGAAGAAGCGTTCCGTAAGCTCGTGGCGCGGCATGAAATGCTGCGCACCGGGTTCGAAATGGTGGATGGCGAAGCATCGCAGCGGTTATACCATGACGTGAATTTTGCTGTGGAGTTCTATCGAGTGGATGAGCAAGAGGCCGAAGAGACGGTTCGCCGTTTCGTCCGTCCGTTTGACTTGGCGAAGCCTCCACTGCTGAGGGTAGGCCTTGTCGAGCTGGCTCCGGAACGCCATATTCTAATGTACGACATGCATCATATTATTTCCGACGGCGTCTCGATGGAAATCTTTGTTGAAGAATTCGTCCGCTTGTACGGCGGCGAGCAATTGGAGCCTCTGCGCATTCAGTACAAAGACTACACCGTTTGGCAGCATTCGCAGGAGCAGAAGGAACGGCTTCAGCATCAGGAGGCGTACTGGCTGGACATGTTCCAAGGCGAGCTTCCGGTGCTGGAGATGCCGACCGACTATCCGCGTCCGGCCGTGCAGAGCTACGAAGGCCAAACGCTGGAGTTTTTCTTCGACGCTTCGAAAACCGACGGCCTGAAGCAGCTGGCATCGGAAACGGGCACGACGCTGTTTATGGTGCTGCTTGCGGCGTATAACGTCCTTCTGCATAAATATTCAGGTCAGGAAGACGTGATCGTCGGTACGCCGATTGCCGGAAGGAATCATGGAGATGTGCAGCCGTTGATCGGGATTTTCTTAAACACGCTGGCTATCCGCAGTTATCCGGCTTCGGAGAAGACATTCCTGTCATACCTGAACGAAGTCAAAGAAACGACCCTCCACGCCTTCGAACATCAAAACTATCCGTTCGAAGAATTGGTGGACAAGGTGCAAGTCACCCGTGATTTAAGCCGCAATCCGCTCTTCGACACGCTGTTTACGATGCAGAATACGGAGAACGAGGAATTTGAGCTGGAAGGGCTTCGCCTGATTCCTTATGCGAGCGCACTGGATACCGCGAAGTTTGATATCAGCTTGGATGTGGGCGAGGAGAACGGCGGCTTGGATTACAGCTTCGAATATGCGACGGCTCTCTACAAAAGGGAGACGGTCGAACGGCTGGCGAAACATTACGAGCAGCTGCTCGTAACGATCGTAAGCCGTCCGGATGCGAAGATCGCCGAGCTGAACTTGCTGACGGCAGAGGAAAAAGAGCAAATTCTCGGCGCGTTTAACCCGGCGCAGCTAGAAGAGGCTCCTGCGGCCGCGTTCCACCGGCTGTTTGAGGAACAGGCGGAGCGCACGCCAGAAGCGGCGGCCGTCGTGTACGAGAACGACCGGCTGACGTATGCGGAGCTGAACGAGCGGGCGAACCGCTTGGCAGCTACGCTGCGCGCAAACGGCATCGGCCGGGAGGCGATCGTCGGCATTCTTGCCGAGCGTTCGGTGGACCTGCTGGTGGCCGTGCTGGCCGTCTGGAAAGCGGGCGGGGCGTATGTGCCGCTCGACCCGGATTATCCGGTGGACCGCGTGCGGTTCATGCTTGAAGACAGCGGAGCGAAGGTACTGCTGACGCAAACGGCGCTGCGAGAGCGTGCCGAAGCCTGGCTCGGCGAAGAGGAGCTGGCGCTGGCGGCGGTGCTGTACCTGGACGACGAAGCGTCGTACAGCGAGGAGCGGACGAATGCGCCGATTGTCTCCGGCATGGTCTCCGGCAAGCTGACGGATGCTGTGGACGATGGCGATAAGAGCCAACAGAATGTTGGCACCGACAGCTTCCATGAAGCCCGTCCAGAGGACCTGGCGTACGTGATCTACACGTCGGGAACGACGGGCAAGCCGAAGGGCGTGATGATCGAGCACCGCAGTCTGGTGAACACGGCGGCGGGCTACCGGCGGGAATACCGATTGGATCAGTTCCCGGTGCGCCTGCTGCAACTGGCAAGTTTCTCGTTTGACGTGTTTGTGGGAGATATTGCGCGGACGCTGTATAACGGAGGTACGATGGTGATTGTGCCGAAGGACGACCGGATCGATCCGTCTCGTCTGCACCACTGGATAGAGCGGGAGCGGGTCACCCTCTTCGAATCGACGCCGGCGCTGATCGTGCCGTTCCTGGAGTACGTGTACGAGCAGGGGCTGAATATGAGCTGGATGGAGCTGTTGATTACGAGTTCGGACAGTTGCAGCGTGGAGGATTACCGCACCTTGCAGGAACGCTTTGGCTCGTTGTTCCGAATCATCAACGCATACGGTGTGACGGAAGCGGCGATCGACTCCAGCTTCTACGACGAGCCGCTGACGAAGCTGCCGCAGACAGGCCATGTGCCGATCGGCAAAGCGTGGCTGAATGCGAAATTCTATATCGTGGATGCGCATCTGAATCCGGTGCCGGTCGGGGTGCTGGGCGAGCTGGTCATCGGTGGAGTCGGCGTGGCGCGCGGGTACTTGAACCGTCCGGAGCTGACAGAAGAGAAGTTCGTAGACAGTCCGTTCTCCGCGGGCGAGCGGCTGTACCGCACGGGAGACTTGGCGCGGTGGATGGAGGACGGCAACGTGGACTTCATCGGCCGGATCGACAACCAGGCGAAAATCCGGGGGTACCGGATTGAGACGGGCGAGATCGAGTCGCAGCTGCTGCGGTTGGAAGGCGTGCGCGAAGCGGTGGTGCTGGTTCGAAGTGACGCGAACGGGCAGAAGGCGCTATGCGCGTATTACACGCCGGATACCGGAGCGGAGCTGGCGGTGAACGATTTGCGCAGCGCGCTGGCGCAGGAGCTGCCGGGCTACATGATCCCGTCGTACTTCGTGGAGATGGAGAGCCTGCCTCTGACGCCGAACGGAAAGATTAACCGGAAGGCGCTGCCGGCGCCGGAAGGGGAAGCGGGAAGCGGAACGGAGTACGTCGCACCGCGCAATGAGCTGGAAACGAAGCTGGCGGCGATTTGGCAGGAGGTGCTGGGGCTTGCGAAGGAGATTGGCGTTCACGACAACTTCTTCGACATCGGCGGCCACTCCCTGCGAGCGACAACGCTGGCGGGCAAGGTATTTAAGGAATTAAACGTCAACCTGCCACTGCGCGACGTATTCCGTCACTCGACGATTGCGGCGATGGCCGAGGCGATCGCACGGATGGAACGGCGGGAGCATGAGGCCATTCCTCAAGCTGAGGAGAGAGAGTACTACCCTCTATCCTCCGCCCAGAAACGGCTGTTCATTCAGCACACGCTGGATGGAGCGGATCAGCTTTACAACATGCCGGAGCTGGTGCAGGTGGAAGGCGAGTTTGATTTAGACCGCTTGGAAGCCGCCTTGCGGAAATTGATAACACGGCATGAATCGCTGCGCACCGGTTTTGAAATCGTGAAGGGCGAAGCGGTTCAGCGGATTTACCCGCAGGTCGATTTTACTATCGAGCATCATCAAGCGGATAAAGAGGATGCGGCTCAAATCGAGCAGATCGTCCGTAGCTTCGTTCGTCCGTTTGATCTCGGCAAGCCGCCGCTGCTGCGCGCCGGGGCCATCGAGCTAGAGCCGAACCTGCATATTCTCCTTTTCGACATGCACCATATGGTGTCCGACGGCGTATCGATGGCGATTGTGATCGATGAGTTCTCGAGTTTCTACGCCGGGGAAGAATTGCCGCCACTGCGCATTCAATACAAGGATTATGTCGTTTGGCAGCAGTCAAAGGCCCACCGAGAGCGGATCGGGCGGCAGGAAGCGTACTGGCTGCAAACCTTCGAAGGCGAGCTGCCGACGGCGGACCTGCCGATGGACTACGAACGGTCTGCGGCTCGCAGCTACGAAGGCGCGCATCTGGAGTTCGACGTCGAAGCTTCTCTCTCTGCGCGGCTGCGCGAATTGGCAGCCGAGCGTGAAAGCACGCTGTTCATGGTGCTGCTTGCGGCTTATACCGTGCTGCTGTCCAAGTACAGCGGGCAGGAGGACTTAATCGTGGGCACCCCGGTGGCGGGAAGAACGAACGCCGATTTGGAAGCGGTCATCGGGATGTTTGTCAATACGCTGGCGATCCGCAATCGTCCGTCGGGCGACAAAACGTTCTTGTCCTACCTGGAAGAAGTGAAGGAAACGGCTTTGGGTGCTTTTGAGAACCAGGATTATCCATTCGACGAGCTTGTGGAGCGTTTGAATGTGAAGCGGGAGCCGGGCCGCTTCCCGCTGTTCGATGCCGTTTTCGACTTGCAAAATATCGAAGAACGAGACGCCGAGCTGGAAGGGGTCAGCCTGAAGACTTACGAGCTTGACCATTTGGAAGAAGCGAAGTTCGATCTGACGCTGTTTATGTATGAAAACAACGGGGCGCTGAGCGGGGGCTTCTTCTACGCCACCAAGCTGTTCAAAGAAGCGATGATCCGCACCTTGACCGAGGATTACCTGCGGGTACTGTCTCAAATTGCGGAAAATCCACAACTTGAGCTAAGCCGGATTGAATGTCATAAACCGGCGGCAGGCGCAAAGAGTGCCGTCGATACGATCGAATTCGCGTTCTAATCCTACAAGCGCGCCTCCGCCGTCAAGCGAAAGCGGCGCGCATCCCAAGGAAGACGACGAACAACGTCCAAGCCCGTAAACGCGCAGGCCGAAAGCAAGCTTTTTCGGACCTGCGCCAGGGCATGCGGTCACTTCATTTTTAGGGGAGGTACAAATGAAATCTTTGTTTGAAAAGGAAGAACGGTACTGGAGCGGCAAGTTTGATGCCGATGACAGCCTGAGCTTCCTTCCCTACAGTCAATCCTCCAAATTATCCGCCGACGGGGAAGCTGCGGCCGAGCCGGGCTTGCTTCACCGTACTCTGCCGAGCGAACTCTCGGAGAGAATCATTTGCCTCGCCAACGGTTCGGATTTGGCTTTGTACATGATTGTTTTGGCAGGAGTAAAAAGCCTGCTGTTCAAATATACCGGGCGGGACCAGGTGTTGGTCGGCATGCCTTCTTATAGCGCAGACCCTGACGGGACTCCGCCGCCGCAGGACATTTTGGTAATCAAGACGTCCGTAAGCCACCAGACTACGCTGAAAACGCTGCTCGGGGGCATCAAAGCCTCCATCGGCGAGGCGCTGGAGCATCAGCACCTGCCTTTTCGGAAAATGGTGGAGCCGCTCCATCTGGACTATACGGGGGACGGCCTCCCGGTCGTCAACACCGTCGCATCCTTCGCCCCGATTCATCCGGAACCGCTGGGTAACCGGGTGGCGGCCGATACGGTTTTTCGCTTCGACCGCCAAAACCATTCCATCGAGCTGGAAATAAGCTTTGACGGGCAGCGGTACGAGCGGGCATTTATGGAACAGGCGACCGACCATCTTGTTCGGCTGCTGTCCGTGCTTTTATTTCAGCCGGATCTGGAGCTCGGACAAGCCGATGTGCTGTCCCCAGACGAGAGGGAGACGCTGCTGAAGCGATTTAATGACACCGAAACCGAGTTCGAGCGGGGGAAAACGATTTACGGCTTGTTCGAAGAACAGGCGGAGCTTTACCCGGACAACGTGGCCGCCGTCATGAACGAGCGGCAGCTGACCTACCGCGAGCTGAACGAGCGATCCAACCGCCTTGCGCGGAAGCTGCGGGAGACGGGAGTAGAAGCGGACCAGCTGGTAGCGATTCTGGCCGAACGCTCGCTCGATATGGTTGTCGGCATTCTGGCGATTCTCAAAGCGGGCGGAGCATACGTGCCTGTCGATCCCGACTACCCGGAGGAGCGCATCCGCTTCATGATCGAGGATTCGGGCGCGCCGTTATTGCTGATTCAAAAGCATCTGCACGAGAAGACCGACTTCGCAGGAACGCGCCTCGAATTGGACGATTTCGTTTGGGGCGACAGAGGGGCGGACTCCGCCGATGCGCTGGACGCTTCGAACCTGGAGCCGATTTCAGGGCCGGGCAACCTGGCATATGTCATCTACACGTCGGGAACGACCGGCAGACCGAAAGGAACGCTGATCGAGCATAAGAACGTCGTGCGCCTCCTGTTCAACGACAAGAACCTGTTCGACTTCGGGCCGTCCGACACGTGGACGCTGTTCCACTCGTTCTGCTTCGATTTCTCCGTCTGGGAAATGTACGGAGCGCTGCTGAACGGAGGCAAGCTGGTCATCGTACCGCCGCTCACGGCGAAAAATCCGGTCGATTTCCTGGCGCTGCTGGGCCGCGAACAGGTCACGATTTTGAACCAGACGCCAACGTACTTCTACCAGCTGCTGCGTAAGGTCTTGGCGGACCATCCGTACGATCTGCGGATTCGCAACGTCATCTTCGGGGGCGAAGCGCTCAGTCCGCTGCTGCTCAAGGGCTTCAAAACGAAGTACCCGGAGACGAAGCTGATCAATATGTACGGCATTACCGAGACGACGGTTCACGTGACGTATAAGGAAATCACGTGGGTCGAAATGGAGGCGGCGAAGAGCAATATCGGCAAGCCGATCCCGACGCTGAGGGTGTACGTCCTGGATGAAAACCACCGCCCTGTGCCGATCGGCGTAGCGGGCGAAATGTACGTGGCCGGGGAAGGGCTTGCGAGAGGATACCTGAACCGTCCAGATCTGACGGCGGAGAAGTTCGTCGATTCCCCGTTTGCGGAGGGGGAGAAACTGTACCGCTCGGGCGACTTGGCGACTTGGCTGCCGGACGGCAACATCGAATACCTGGGACGGATCGACCACCAGGTCAAAATCCGCGGGTACCGGATCGAGCTGGACGAAATTGAGACGCAACTGCTGAAGATCGCCGCCGTGCAAGAAGCCAAGGTGCTCGACTGCGACGACGCGAACGGCCAAAAGCAGCTTGTCGCTTACTATGTCGCGGAAACGAGGCTGGCGGCGCATGAACTCAAGGAGGAGCTCGCCAAGCAGCTTCCGGGGTATATGATTCCTTCGTACCTCGTGCAGCTTTCGGGGATGCCGCTGACCCCGAACGGGAAAATCGACCGCAAAGCGCTGCCCGCGCCGGAGGAAGCCGCGGTCGGAGGAGCGGAATATGTCGCGCCGAGAACGCTGCTTGAAATGAAGATCGCCCGCGTCTGGCAGGATACGCTTGGCGTTCCGCAGGTCGGCGTAAAGGATAACTTTTTTGAGTTGGGTGGCAATTCGTTAAGTCTGATGAGGCTCGTTCAAGCCGTTTATGATGAAACGGGATTTGAGATACCGCTGAACCGCCAATTCCATAATGTAACAGTTGAAGCCATGGCTTTCGGAGAGGGGGATCTCGGCCTGGATAAAGGAGGAGACTCCTTCATTAAGCTGAATAAAGCAGGAGATCTGAACGTGTTCTGCTTCCCTCCGGGCAGCGGCTTCGGCATCGGTTATCGAGAGCTCGCAAGCAGGCTCGACGGCCGGTTCGTGCTCTACGGCATTGATTTTATCGACGATGCCGTCGATTACAAGGCCATGCTGAACCGTTATGTGGACGAGATCGTCCGCATCCAGCCGGAAGGACCTTACGTGCTGCTCGGCTACTGCTTCGGAGGCAACCTGACGTTCGAGGTAGCCAAAACGATGGAGAAAAGAGGGTATTCCGTAACGGACGTGCTCATGGTGGACTCGTGGATTAAGGACGCGCTGACGCCTTCCGAAACGTCGGAGAAAGAGCTTGAAGAAATGCTTGCTGATTTCGACGAAGAAGAGAAGGAATTAATGAGCAACCCGCTCGTGCGGGAGCGGGTTCATCGGAAGGTCAAAGCGACCTTGGCGTACGAAGCGCAGCTTATTAATTCCGGCACGATCCCGGCCCGGATTTACGAACTGATTGCGAAGGACAGCGAAGAGTTCCGCTTGAAGTACCAATTGCCTTCCTGGCGGGGGGCAACGACGCAAGCTTACGCCGATTACCGGCTGGAGGGCGCGCACGAGGAATTGCTGGAACTCGCGCGCGTGGAAGAAACGGCCGTCGTCATCCGGGACATCTTAGAGCAAGTCAAGCGGCAAATCGAAGCGGAGGCCGGGGTACTGCATGGAAGCTGACCGGCAGCCGTCTGTTCTAGAACAAGGCACAGCGGCGCTTTCCAGGCGCCAAACCGCTTACGCCGCCTGGAAAGCGTTCCGCTGGCTGATGTCCTATGTAAGCCGTCACAAAGGCTGGATGATCGTCGGTATCTTGTCCGCGATTGCCACCGCCGTTATTGAGGTATGGACGGGAAGTTTGATCGAGCAGCTGACCACCCAGGCCGAGAAGGGGGCGGGGCCAGTCGTTCTGCAAATCGTGTACACGGTCTTTGTGGTCATCTTGATCGGTGTGCCGGCGAAGTTTTTCATGAGCTTCGGCGTGGAGCGAAGCAGCGCCTCTGCGGTGCAGGATATCCGCAATCATGTCATGCGTCATATCGGCAAACTCCCGGTCTCCTATTTGGAAAAGCAGCATTCCGGCGACGTGTTGTCGCGGGTCAACAACGACCTGCAGCTCATCCAGCAGTTTATGGTTCGGGATTTCGCCCAGTGGTTTTATCATCCGCTTTTGTTCATCGGCTGTTTCGCTTATTTGATCTACCTCCAATGGGAGCTGATGTTGTACAGCCTGCTGTTATTTCCCTTAGCGCTGCTGGTTTCCCAATGGATCGGCAAGCAGTTGGAGCGGTTAACGGAGGAAGCCCAGGTGAACATGGGCCGAATGAACGTCAACCTCCAGGATACGCTTGGGGGTATGCCTATTGTAAAAAGCTACCTGCTATCCGGCATGTTATCTCGCTCCTACCAAGTGCTGCTGCAATTGACGGCCCAAAAAAAGCTGGCCGTGAAAAAGCGGGAAGCCTGGGTCAACCCGCTGCTTTCCACGCTGATGATCAGCCCGATCATTTTCGCCGTCAGTTACGGAAGCTATTTGATCTACAACGGGCAGCTAGGTGCGGGAGAGCTGATTGCCTTCCTGTACTTGCTGAATCTGTGTCTGGAGCCGCTGGAGCATATTCCCGAGCTCATCACGCGGACGTTCGAAATGTCCGGTGCCCTGAGAAGGGTCTCCGAAATCGTCGAGCAGCCGACCGAAACGGAAAATGGCCGTTCGCTTCCGAAAGCAAGCGCCGCCCCCATCGAGTTTCAGAACGTAACCTTCGGGTATGAGGAGAACTCCCCGATTCTGCGGAATGTCAGCTTCTCAGTGCCGGAAGGAAAGACGATCGGGCTTGTCGGAGCGAGCGGCGGAGGGAAGAGCACGGTGTTTAAGCTTGTATGCGGCTTTTATCCACTTCCGGAGGACCAGGGCGAAATCCGCGTGTTCGGCAGCCTGATCCACGGCGCCGATCCGGAGCAGCTTCGGTCGTATTTTTCCGTGGTAACCCAGGATTCATATTTGTTTAGCGGCACGATCGCCGAAAATATCGGCTACGGGCGGGAAGAAGCGTCGATGGACGAGATTATCGAAGCCGCCAAAGCCGCTCAGGCGCATTCCTTCATTATGCAGCTTCCTGGCGGCTATCAGACGTATGTCGGAGAGCGCGGAGGCTTTTTGTCCGGCGGGCAGCGCCAGCGCATTGCAATGGCCCGGGCTTTTCTGAAGGATGCTCCCGTTCTGCTGCTGGACGAGCCAACGTCGGCTCTTGATCCGGAGTCGGAAAGCGCGGTTCAGGAAGCGCTTAACATATTGATGAAGCAGAGAACGACGATGGTTATTGCCCACCGGCTTTCCACAGTACAAAACGCCGACGAAATTTGGGTCATGGAACAAGGAAATATTGTGGAAAAGGGCACTCATGAACAATTGCTGGAGATGAAGGGACTGTACGCCCAGTCGTACTACCAGGAATTTACCAAGTCTGCCGAACGCAGGGAGGTGGCGTACACTTGAAAAAGGGCGGATGGCTCTCGCAAGTGAAAGAACTCTGCTACTTGCTGACGTTTATGAACGGCAAGCGCAAAACCCAGTACGCTATTGGCCTGGTCGTGACGGCGCTCTCCCAGACATTGTTCCTGATCGCCTTCAGCTTGGTCGTACAAAACTTGGTTGATTTCTCCGTGTCCCGAGATACGTCCCTGATGGTGGAAGCCTTTATTATTTTGGGCGTGTCCCTGTTCCTGGAAAATATAGTTTCTCCCTGGTTCATTTACTTATACCAGCGCAGTGTAGAGCTGACTGTGCTGAATATCCGCGAACGTCTTTATGACAAGCTGTGCCGGGTGCGGCCGAAATTTCTGGAGCAGACGCACCATGGGGACTTGCTGTCGCGAGTGAACAACGACGTAACGACCGTTGAGTTTACATTCTCGCAGGTTTACTTCGTTTTGCTGCTTCAAGTTGTCTTTTGCATCGGCTCCATTGTCTCCATGGTGTTGATCGATTGGCGTTTTGCCGGCGTATCCTTTGTCATTCTGCTGCTGTCCTCCGTGGTCAGCCTGAAATTTGCGCGGGATGTTCGCGTCTTGTCCGAACAAGGCTTGCAAACGCTCGGTAAAATGACCGAAAAATTCAAAGATTTTATGGGCGGCATTCAATTGGTGAAGCTGTTCCGCATCCGCACGATTTACGGCCAGTACGAGGCGTTGAACGAACAAATGACGCAGACGCTTCGGCAAACGGCACAGAAGAACGGCATGCAGGCTGCGGTGAACCATTTTATCAGCTACGTCACGTTCTGCGGCATCATCGTCATCGGCAGTCTTCTTTATGCCTACGGATTGATGGGAATGGGAAGCGTCGCCGCCCTGGCTGTTCTGCAAGTGAATCTGACGCACGCCTTGTTGAACTTGGGGATGGTTCTGTCGATGATCCAAAATTCGCTCGCGGGCGCTCACCGGATTCAAGAGGTACTAAGAGAGGAAGAGGAACCGGAGCGTTTGGGATCTCCTCACAGCGAGCTCGTGTCGGAGGCTGCGGTGGAGTTTCGCGATGTGGAATTTTCCTATCAGGCGGATAAAAAGGTGCTTGTCGACATGTCCATGCAGGTGTTTCCCGGCCAGGTCGCCGCTATCGTGGGGGCCAGCGGCAGCGGCAAAAGTACGCTGATCAAGCTGCTGCTCGGCTTTTATCCTGTGGACAGCGGAGAAATCCTGCTCCAAGGCAAACCGTTCGGCCATTACACGCTGGACGAAATCCGCAGGCAGATTGCATACGTTCCGCAGGAGCCGTTCTTGTTTACCGGCACGATTGAGGAAAACATCCGCTACGGCAACCCAGATGCAACGGATGAAGAAGTGATCGAAGCGGCCAAAGCGGCGTACGCTCACCATTTCATTCAGGAACTTCCTGAACAGTATAAAACGCCGGTGGGAGAGAGAGGAGCGTCGTTGTCGGGTGGACAAAGGCAGCGAATTGCGATCGCCCGGGCGATTCTCAAAAACGCCCCGATTCTGCTGCTGGACGAAGCGACTTCCGCGCTGGATAATGAATCCCAGCATTGGGTACAGCAGGCCCTGAACGTATTGATGAAGGGGCGCACCACCATTCTGATCGCCCACCGTCTCAGCACCGTGGAACATGCGGATTTGATTACCGTCATGAACCAAGGGACGGTCGTCGAGCGGGGCCGCCATCAGGACCTGCTGGCGCTCGGGGGTTATTACGCCCGGCTGTACGGCTAGACCCGCTTTACGGCGGGCGGCTTCCTGCTTGCGAATGCGACAGAGTCTTTTAGTAATCCAAGGTATGACTTTATAACCGGTAGTTACCAGAAAACGTAGACACGAAAAAGGAGGAAGAGTCCGAAGGAGCCGTTCCGGGAATGGCCTGCGCGGTTCTTCTAAGAGTGACTAAGTGACATCTAGGTACAAAGCCTATCTATAAAAAATCTCTAAACCGGGAGTGTGTCGATGTGAGAGAGAATACCAACGAGCAATATGGATTAACGCAAGCCCAGCGCCGAATATGGTTCATGGAAATTATGAATCCGGGAACGTCCATCACGATGCTTTCCGCGACCTACCAAATTACGGGTGAGATCGACACACAGCTTCTGGAGCAAGCGGCGGCAGAGATCGTCAAAACCTATGACGCTTTCCGAATCCACATTAGCGGGGATTTGCAAAATCCAACGCAGTGGTTCGAAGAGCCAGAGAATGTCCAAGCTAGGATAAGCCGCCTCGAAATAGGCACAACCGAACAATTCTATGCTTGGGTGAAAGAAGTAAGCGAAAAACCAGCCAGTGTGTTCGACGAACACCTCTACCAATTTACGATTATCCATTTTGCGAACGGCCAAGTATGGCTCAATTTGACGGTAAATCATATTATCGCCGACGGCTTGTCCGTCAATGCTTTGCTGCATGCGGTGATGGAAAAATACCTGGAACTGCGCAAAGGCATCTCCAGCAGTTACCAGGCCCCTTCCTATCTGGATTATATTTCCGCGGAGCGTGAATATGAGCAATCCCAGCGTTATCAAAAGGGCAAGGAATACTGGCTGACGAAGTACAACACTTTGCCTGAAACGACCGGCATTAAATCGTATCCGCAATTCTCGATCGGCAGCGAATCCAATAAACTGGCCATCACTTTGGACGGTTCCCGGTATGAAAGCATTCTGGCCTTCAGCGAACAATATCAGGTCAGCTTATATACGTTATTTCTGTCCGCCATGTACGCCTTATTGTACAAGCTGACCGACAGCACCGATGTTCCGGTCGGCACGGTTTTCGCCAATCGCACCAGCAAGAAAGAAAAAGAAACGATCGGCATGTTCGTCAGCACCGTGGCTACGCGGACTCGTCTGAATCCAGACAGACACGTGCTTTCCTTGATCCAAACGGTTTCCAAGGAAAATACGGCGGATTTGCGGTATCAGAAATACCCTTATAACCAATTGATCCAGGATTTACGCGAACAACACGGCCGCAACGATCTTTCGGGGCTGTTCCGCACGTCTCTGGAATATCTGCCTTTGAAAATCGTGGAGTACGAAGAAATCAAGGTACGTCTGGAGGCTCACTTTGCTAGGCACGAGATGGACGATTTGCTGCTGCGCTTCGACCATATGCTGAATGAAGGCCATGTAATTCTCCATGCTTCCTATCGTACCGGCCTGTTCGAGACAGCCGAGATTGATCGGATTATGGAACAGTATGTAACCGTTCTGGACCAGTTTCTTCAGAATCCTGAACTGCCGGTACGCGATATTTCTTTGCTGAGCGATGAGGAGAGACACCGCATTCTCAACGTTTTTAACCCGCCGGTGGCAGGGCTGAGCGAGGGAGAAGCGTTTCATCGGTATGTTGAAAAGTTTGCCCGGGAAATTCCGGATCATCCGGCAGTCGTCTATATGGACAAACAGCTGACCTACGGCGAATTGAACGAACGCGCCGAGCGGCTGGCTTCTCTCCTTCGCGAACAGGGCGTGGGAAGGGAGACGATTACGGGGATCTGGGCGGAGCGTTCGGTGGAACTGCTGATCGGGGTGCTCGCCGTTTGGAAAGCCGGCGGAGCCTATGTACCGCTGGACCCCGATTATCCGGCGGAGCGGATTGAGTACATGCTCAGCGATAGCGATGCATCGGTGCTGCTTACGCAGCGTCATCTGTTGGAGCGGGCCGGAGGTTGGTTGGCCGATGACCGGCTGAAGCTTCAAGCTGTCTACGCCATGGACGATGAACAGATTTATAACGGGGATGCCTCAGCCGTGGAATTTGAATCTGTCGGTAGCGCCCCGCAAGACTTGGCTTATGTGATTTACACCTCGGGTACGACGGGACGCCCGAAAGGCGTCATGATCGAGCACGGTAGTCTCGTGAATACGGCGGATGCGTACCGTCGCGAGTACCGGTTGGATCAGTTTCCGGTGCGGCTGCTGCAACTGGCCAGCTTCTCGTTTGACGTGTTCGTCGGAGACATCGCGCGGACGCTGTATAACGGAGGCACGATGGTGATTGTGCCGAAGGATGACCGGCTTGATCCGAACCTCTTATACGGCTGGATTCGGGACCAAAACATTACGGTATTCGAATCGACGCCTGCACTCATCCTGCCGTTCATGCAGCATATTTATGAGGAAGGGCTGGACGTTAGCTCCATGCAGTTGCTGATTACCAGTTCGGATGCATGCAGTGTCACCGATTACCGATTGTTGCAGGAAAGATTCGGCGGACAATTCCGCATCATCAACAGCTATGGCGTTACCGAAGCGGCCATTGACAGCAGCTTTTACGATGAGCCGCTGGATAAGCTGCCGTCGTCGGGTCATGTACCGATCGGCAAAGCTTGGCTGAACGCCCGGTTTTACATTGTCGATGCCGCGTTAAAGCCGGTTCCTGTAGGGGTTCCGGGCGAGCTTGTCATCGGCGGCGCCGGGGTGGCGCGCGGGTACTGGAACCGTCCGGACCTAACCGCTGAGAAGTTCGTGGACAGCCCGTTTGTGCCGGGCGAACGTCTGTATCGGACAGGCGATTTGGCCCGCTGGCTGGAAGACGGCAACGTCGACTTCATCGGCCGGATCGACTATCAGGTGAAAATTCGCGGGTTCCGTATCGAACTGGGCGAAATTGAAACGGCCCTGCTGCGTTTCCCAGGCGTCAAGCAGGCTGTGGTGACCGACCGTACGGATGAGCAGGGGCAAAAGTATTTGTGCGGCTACGTGGCGGCGGATGCTTCCTTGCAGTTGAGCGATCTGCTGTCCCAATTGAAGCAAGAGTTGCCGGCCCACATGGTCCCGGCCCGGCTGGTGTCTCTTGATAAGCTTCCGCTCACGCCGAACGGCAAAATTGACCGTAAAGCGCTGCCTGAACCGACCGGAGAGGTAGAAGCAGGCCGTGAGTATGTGGCTCCTCGCACAACGCTGGAAACAAGACTTGCTCTCATTTGGCAGCAGGTGCTGGGTATTGCGCAAGTTGGAGTCCAAGACGATTTCTTTGACTTGGGTGGTCATTCCTTGCGGGCCTCCACGCTGGTTTCCAAGATTCGGAAAGAGCTGCAAGTCGAGGTTCCGCTGCGGGAAGTTTTCCGCTACACCACGATCGAACAGCTGGCCCAAAGAATCGGCGGTTTAAGGCAGCAGGAGACGCATGAGATTACAAAGGCGGCTGAGGCCGAGTACTATCCGGTTTCATCCGAGCAAAAGCGTCTGTACGTCCTGCGCCAGCTTGACGGGGCCGAGCGCAGCTACAATATGTCGGCGGCGCTTCTTCTCGAAGGCAAGCTGGACCGCACGCGCGTCGAGCACGCGTTCCGGGCGCTGATTCAGCGCCATGAGACGCTGCGTACCGGGATCGAGCAGGTTCAAGGGGAGCTTGTCCAGCGCATCTATGACGAGGTGGAGTTTGCTGTAGATTATTTCCAAGCGAGCGAGCGGGAAGTAGAGCAAGTGGTGGAAGCTTACTATCACCCGTTTGATCTGACCAAGCCGCCACTTCTCCGCATCGGTCTGATCGAAGTCGCCGAGGATCGCCACATTCTGCTGTTCGATATGCACCATATCGTCTCGGACGGCATTTCGACAGCGCTGCTCTTCGACGAGTTCAGCCGCCTGTATCGGGGCGAGGAGCTGGCCCCGCTGCGCATTCAATACAAAGATTATGCCGTTTGGCAGCATTCCGAAGCTTACGGGCAGATGCTCCAGCCGCAGAAGGAGTATTGGCTGGAACAGCTGTCGGGCGAGCTGCCGGTCTTGGAGCTACCGACGGACTTCCCGCGGCCTGCGGTGCAAAGCTTTGACGGCCGAACCGTGAAGTTTTATATCGAGAAAGATCGGACGGAGAAGCTGAAAGAGCTGGCGGTACGGACAGGGACGACCCTGTACATGGTGCTGCTGTCGGCTTACACCATCCTTATGCATAAATATTCGGGTCAGGAAGATCTGATCGTAGGAACGCCGATTGCCGGAAGAACGCAGGAAGAAGTGCAGCCGATCGTAGGGATGTTTATCAACACGCTGGCCATTCGCAGCCGTCCGGAGCGTTCCAAGACGTACCTTTCGTACCTGGAAGAAATCAAGGACATCACGCTCGGGGCCTTCGAACACCAAAATTATTTGTTCGAAGACTTGGTGGAAAGTCTTCACATTCCGCGCGCGACCGGCCGGAATCCGCTCTTTGATACGTTCTTCGCCCTGCAAAATACGGAGAACGAGCAAATTGTTATCGAGGGGCTGGAGCAATCGTTTTATCCGCTGGAAAACCGAACAACCAAGTTCGAGCTGCTCCTGGACATTTCGGAGCTGGACGGTCAGCTCGAATGCCGGTTGGATTACGCTACGGCTTTGTATAAACAGGAGACCGCGGAGCGGTTCGCCAGACATTATGACAAGCTGCTCGAAACCATCGCAGCAGCGCCGGACGGGGATATTGCCTCGCTGGAAATGCTCACGGAGGAGGAAATTCGCGAGCTGGTGCGCGGTTTCAACGATTCGGAGGCGGACTACCCGCGGCAGCAGACGATTCACGGCTTGTTCGAAGAGCAGGCGGAGCTTTACCCGGACAACGTGGCCGCCGTCATGAACGAGCGGCAGTTGACCTACCGCGAGCTGAACGAGCGATCCAACCGCCTTGCGCGGAAGCTGCGGGAGACGGGAGTAGAAGCGGACCAGCTGGTAGCGATTCTGGCTGAACGCTCGCTCGATATGGTCGTCGGCATCCTGGCGATTCTCAAAGCGGGCGGAGCATACGTGCCTGTCGATCCCGACTACCCGGAGGAGCGCATTCGCTTCATGATCGAGGATTCGGGCGCGCCGTTATTGCTGATTCAAAAGCAACTGCACGAGAAGACCGACTTCGCAGGAACACGCCTCGAATTGGACGATTTCGTTTGGGGCGACAGAGGGGGGGACGCCGCTGATACGCTGGACGCTGCGAACCTGGAGCCGATTTCCGGGCCGGGCAACCTGGCATATGTCATCTACACGTCGGGAACGACCGGCAGACCGAAAGGAACGCTGATCGAGCATAAGAACGTCGTGCGTCTCCTGTTCAACGACAAGAACCTATTCGACTTCGGGCCGTCCGACACGTGGACGCTGTTCCACTCGTTCTGCTTCGATTTCTCCGTCTGGGAAATGTACGGAGCGCTGCTGAACGGAGGCAAGCTGGTCATCGTACCGCCGCTCACGGCGAAAAATCCAGCTGATTTCCTGGCGCTGCTGGGCCGCGAACAGGTCACGATTTTGAACCAGACGCCAACATACTTCTACCAGCTGCTGCGTGAGGTCTTGGCGGACCATCCGTACGATCTGCGGATTCGCAACGTCATCTTCGGGGGCGAAGCGCTGAGTCCGCTGCTGCTCAAGGGCTTCAAGACGAAGTACCCGGAGACGAAGCTGATCAATATGTACGGCATTACGGAGACGACGGTTCACGTTACGTATAAGGAAATCACGTGGGTGGAAATGGAGGCGGCGAAGAGCAATATCGGCAAGCCGATCCCGACGCTGAGCGTATATGTCCTGGATGAAAACCGTCGCCCTGTGCCGATCGGCGTAGCGGGCGAAATGTACGTGGCCGGGGAAGGCCTTGCGAGAGGATACCTGAACCGCCCGGATCTGACGGCGGAGAAGTTCGTCGATTCCCCGTTTGCGGAGGGGGAAAAGCTGTACCGCTCGGGCGACTTGGCGGCTTGGCTGCCGGACGGGAACATCGAATACCTGGGCCGGATCGACCACCAGGTCAAAATCCGCGGGTACCGAATCGAGCTGGACGAAATCGAGACGCAGCTTCTGAACGTCGAGGGCGTGGAAGAAGCGGTGGTGCTCGCCCGTCAGGACGGCGGGGGGGAGAAGGCGCTTGTCGCCTACTTTGTGGCGGACCGGACACTGACGGTCAGCGAAATAAGAACCTCGCTGGCCCAGGAAATTCCGGGGTACATGATCCCGTCGTACTTCGTGCAGCTGGAGCGCATGCCGCTGACGACCAACGGCAAAGTGGACCGCAAAGCGCTGCCGGAGCCGCAAGGCGGCATACAAACGGGCGTCGAATACGTAGCGCCGCGTAACCGGACGGAGTCCCAGCTTGTGAAGATCTGGGAGGAAGTGCTGGGCTACTCCGGCAGCATTGGAGTCCTGGACAATTTCTTCGAGCTCGGTGGTCACTCCTTGCGGGCGACGAACCTTGTCAGCAAGATTCAGAAGGAAATGAACGTCGAACTTCCGCTGCGTGATGTGTTCCGCTATATGACGGTAGAGTCGATGGCCGGGGCTATTGGCAGCTTGGAAGAAACGCGGCACAGCTCGATTCCGAAAGCGGAAGAGAAAGCGTACTATCCGGTTTCCTCTGCACAAAAAAGGCTGTACGTCCTGCACCAAATGGATAGCTCGGAGCTGAATTACAACCTCCCAAGCGCCTTGCAATTGGGAGGGGCTTTGAACGAGACCAAAGTGGAAAAGGCGCTGACTACTTTGGTGGCCCGGCACGATATGCTGCGCACCGGTTTTGAAATCGTGAATGGGGAGCCGGTTCAGCGTATTCATCCGCTCGCAGCTTTCAAGGTCGAGAAGCTTCAAGCAAGCGAAGATCAGGTTGCAGCCATTCTTGAAGGCTTTATTCAGCCTTTTGACTTGACCCAGCCGCCTTTGCTGCGAGCCCTGCTGATCGAACTGGAGAAAGAGAAATTCCTGCTCGCGCTGGATATTCATCATATTGGTTCCGACGGCCTTTCCATGGACGTGCTGCTGCGCGAATTCGTGCGGCTATACAATGGGGAAGAATTGCCGGAGCTGCGGATTCAATACAAGGATTACGCCGTTTGGCAGCAATCCGAGGAGCAGCGCCAGCGCATCAAACGGCAGGAGGAATATTGGCGCGGGGTATTCAGCTCCGAGCTTCCGGTGCTTGAGCTGCCTCTCGACTTCTCCCGCCCGGCTGTCCAGCAGTTTGATGGTCAAACGCTCACGTTTACGCTGGATGCGGAGAAAAGCGAAGCTCTCAAACGGCTTGCCGGCGATTCGGGGACGACGCTGTACATGCTTCTGCTGGCTGCGTACTCCGTATTGCTTCATAAATACGCGGGACAGGAAGATATAGTGGTCGGCACTCCGATTGCCGCCCGTTCTCACGCCGACTTGCAGCCGATTATCGGCATGTTCGTCAATACGCTGGCCCTTCGCTTGGGTCCGGCGGCGGAGCGGACGTTCCTGGATTACTTGCAGGAAGTGAAGGAAACGACGCTTGGAGCCTACGAGCACCAGGACTATCCGTTCGAGGAGCTGGTGGAAGCTATTCAGGTGAGCCGGGATTTAAGCCGGAATCCTCTGTTTGACACCATGTTTTCTTTGCAAAAGCACGAAAGCTTGGATTTAACTCTGGAAGGCTTGCAATGGTCGCCATTCGACATCGAGGAAAAGACGGCAAAGTTTGATCTTAGCTTTGATATCGTGGAAGCCGATAACGAGCTGGTTTGCAAGATCGAGTACGCTACCTCGTTGTTTAGACAGGAAACGATGGTACGGCTGGCGGGTCATTACGAGCAGCTTTTGGCGTCGATCCTGGCTCAGCCGGGTGCGCGGATTTCGGATTTGGATATCTTGACGGACAGCGAAAAGCATGATTTGCTGGTCGGGTTTGACGTGTCGTCTTCGGCTCTGGCGAAGCAACCCGCCGCAGAGGGTACAGGTTTGGAAGCGGATGAGTCGTGGAGAGAGAGAACGATCCACGAGCTGTTCGAGGAGCAGGCAGAGCGAACGCCGGAGCAGGTGGCCGTCGTCTATGAGGACAGCCGCCTGACTTACCGGGAGCTGAACGAGCGGGCCAACCGGCTGGCGCGATCCTTGCGTGTCTCTGGCGTGCAGGCCGATCAGCCGATCGCGATCATGGCCGAGCGCTCGCTGGAGATGATCGTCGGCATCTATGCGATCTTGAAGGCCGGGGGCGCCTACGTGCCGATCGACCCGCAATTCCCGCAGGAGCGCATCCGCTACATGCTCGAAGATTCGGGCGCTAGGCTGCTGCTGATTCAGAGCCATTTGAGGGAAAACGCGTCATTTGCCGGGACTGAGCCGCTTGGCGGTCTATCGCTCGTCGATCTGAACGATCCATTCGCGTATGACGAAGACGGCTCGAACCTGGAGCCGGCGAGCGGACCGGAGCACTTGGCCTACGTCATTTACACATCGGGCTCGACTGGCAAGCCCAAGGGCGTCATGGTGGAGCACCGTCCGGTGATCAACCGGCTGCTGTGGATGCAGAATGCTTACCCGATCGACTCCAGGGATACGATTCTGCAAAAGACGGCGATCACCTTCGACGTTTCCGTGTGGGAACTGTTTTGGTGGGCTTGGACGGGGGCCAAAGTTTGCTTGCTGCCGCCGGGCGGAGAGAAGAATCCCGAGACGATTCTGGACACGATCGAACGGCAAGCCGTCACCACGATGCACTTCGTGCCGTCGATGCTGCACGCCTTCCTCGAATATGTCGAGCGTCAGCCGAGCGAAGATCTGGGGAACAAGCTGTCTTCGCTGAAACGGGTGTTTGCAAGCGGGGAAGCGCTGGCGACGTCGCATGTGAGCCGATTCTGGCAGTGGATTGCGTCATCCGTGAATCAAGCGCAGCTGATCAACCTTTATGGGCCTACGGAAGCGACGGTCGATGTCTCGTACTACGATTGCGGACCGGAAGAGACGCATGTATCGGTGCCGATCGGCAAGCCGATCTCGAACATCCGGCTGCATATTGTCAAGGAAGGGACGACAGCGCTGCAGCCGATCGGCGTGCCGGGCGAGCTGTGCATCGCGGGCGAAGGCCTGGCTAGAGGCTACTTGAACCGTCCCGAGCTGACCGTGGAGAAATTCGTAGAGTGTCCGTTTACGCCGGGCGGGCGGATGTACCGGACGGGCGATCTGGCCAGATGGCTGCCGGACGGCAACATCGAGTATATGGGCCGGATCGACCATCAGGTGAAAATCCGCGGGTACCGGATCGAGCTCGGCGAGGTGGAGGCGCAGGTCCTGAAAGTGGCGTCCGTCCAAGAGGCGGTTGTCATCGCCAGAGAGGACGAAGCCGGTCAGAAGCACCTCTGCGCGTACTTCGTGGCGGACAAGCCGCTTGCGGCGAGCGAGCTGCGAAGCGCGCTGGCGGAGGATCTGCCCACGTACATGATTCCGTCCTACTTCGTGCAGCTGGAGCGGATGCCCCTCACACACAGCGGGAAGCTCGACCGTAAGGCGCTGCCCGCACCGGAAAGCAGTGTGCTCGTGGGAACGGAATATGTGGCGCCCCGGACGCCGGCGGAGCAGACGTTGGTTGCGGTGTGGCAAAAGGTGCTGGGAACGGGTCGTCCGATCGGCGTGATGGACAATTTCTTCGAGCTCGGCGGGGATTCGATTAAATCGATCCAGGTGTCGTCCAGGCTATATCAGGCCGGGTACAAGCTGGAAATCAAGCATTTGTTCAAATATCCGACCGTAGCGGAATTAAGCCCGTATCTCCAGCCGGTCTTAAGACGCGCCGATCAGGGGGCAGCTACGGGAGAGACGCGGCTGACGCCGATTCAGCGCTGGTTCTTCGAGCAGTCGCTCGCCGAGCCGCACCACTTTAACCAGGCGGTGATGCTGTACCGGGAGGAAGGCTACGACGAAGCGGCGCTTCGTCAGGCCGTGCGGAAGCTGGCCGAGCATCACGATGCGCTGCGCCTCGTCTTCCGCCGGACCGAGAGCGGGTATGCGGCATGGAACCGGGGCATCGTGGAAAGCGACGGCGAGCTCTACAGCCTGGAAGTGACCTATTTCCGCGGAATGATGGACTGCGCGCAGGCGATCGAAGCCAAGGCGAACGAGCTTCAGCGCAGCATTGACCTGCAGGCAGGGCCTTTGCTGAAGCTCGGCTTGTTCCGCTGTGCGGATGGAGATCATCTGCTGATCGCGATCCACCACTTGGTCGTAGACGGCGTATCCTGGCGGATTCTGCTTGAGGATTTTGCTGCTGGCTATGAGCAGGCGCTGCGAGGGCAGCCGATCCGTCTGCCGCTCAAAACGGATTCATTCCAAATGTGGGCGAAACAGCTCGCAGATTATGCGAACGGTCCAGCGTTGGAAAGCGAGAGAGAGTATTGGCAGCATATCGAGCAATTGACCTATGAGCCGCTTCCGAAAGATTTTGAACAAGGCAGATCCAAGCTGAAGGACAGCGGGCTCGTGACCGTTCGCTGGACGGCGGAGGAAACCGAACAGCTGCTGAAGCAGGCACACCGTGCTTACCATACGGAAATGAACGATTTGCTGCTTGCCGCGCTTGGCCTCGCGGTACAAGCTTGGAGCGGCCGGGAACGCGTGCTGGTGAATCTCGAAGGCCACGGCCGGGAAGAACTTTTGCCGGATGTGGACATTACGCGCACGGTAGGCTGGTTTACAAGCCAATTCCCTGTCGTTCTGGAGCCGGGTCACGCCCAGGCGCTCGGTCACCAGGTGAAACAGGTTAAAGAAAGCTTGCGCCGCATTCCGAACAAAGGAATCGGCTACGGCATCCTGCGTTATTTGTCGGCGCCGCGTGACGGCGAGCGCTTCGCTTTGGAGCCGGAGATCAGCTTTAACTATTTGGGTCAGTTCGACCAGGATTACGAAAGCAGCGGCTCGAGGCCGTCTCCGTTCAGCCCGGGCTCCGATTCAAGCCCGAATGCAGTGATGGATTATGTCCTCGATATCAACGGTATGGTGTCGAAAGGAGTGCAGGAACTCACGATCCGTTATGGGGGAACCCAGTATAAACGGGAAACGGTAGAACGCCTGGGCACCCTGCTTCATTCGAGCTTGCGTGATATCATCAGCCATTGCATATCGAAAGAGCGGCCGGAGCTTACGCCTAGCGACGTACTGCTTCAAGATGTGACGTTGGAGGAACTGGAGCGGTTGGCCGAACATACGGCGGCGCTCGGCGAACTGGAGAATGTATACACCCTGACTCCGCTGCAAAAAGGGATGTTGTTCCACAGCCTGCTGGATGCCGATTCGGAAGCTTACTTCGAACAGGTGACCTTCGATCTGCACGGAAGCCTGAATGTCGAAGCCTTCACCCAAGGATTGGATACGCTGGTGCAGCGGAATGAGGCGCTGCGGACCAACTTTATTACCGGCTGGAGAGACGAGCCGATTCAAGTGGTTATTCCGCGAGCGGAAGTGTGAAGTGTACTTCGAAGATATTCGCTTGGTAAGCGATGAAGACCCGGAGAAGACGATAGCCGATTTCGTCAGCGCGGATAAAGCGAACAAGTTCGATTTGGTCCGAGGCTCTCTTATGCGCGTGACCGTCTTGCGCACGGGCGACGAGTCCTACCATGTGATCTGGAGTCACCATCACATTTTGATGGACGGCTGGTGCATGTCCTTCATGATCAAGGAAGTGTTCGACACCTACTTCGCGTTCCAGGAGAAGCGGACGCTGGAGCTTCCTCCGGTTACCTCGTACTCCCGGTATATCGAATGGCTGGAAGCTCAAGATGCCGCGAAAGCTTCGCGTTACTGGTCCGAGTATTTGGCGGGTTACGATCAGCAGACCAAGCTGCCTTGGGAGAAAACAGGGCTGAAGCAGGGCGCTTTTGAAGCAGCTGAGATCGATGTGGAACTCAGCAAGGAACTGACCGGGCAAATCGAGCGGGTGGCGCGCCAGCATCAGGTGACGCTTAATACATTCATGCAGACCGTATGGGGACTGGTTCTGCAGGTATACAACAACAGCGAAGATGTCGTATTTGGCTCCGTCGTATCCGGGCGTCCAGCGGAGATTCCCGGTATCGAAAGCATGATCGGCCTGTTTATTAATACGATCCCCGTCCGTATTCAAGGCAAAGCCGAGGAGACGGTAGCCGCTATCTTGAGAAAAACCCAGGATCAAGCGCTGGCATCGAGAGCTTACGAAACGTTCCCGCTGTTCGAAATTCAGTCGCTGAGTGAGCAAAAGCGTGACTTGATCAACCACATCATGGTGTTTGAAAATTATCCGATGGAAGAACAAATTGAGCAGGTCGTCGGAGGAGACAAAGAAGCGCTGAAAATCGCTAATATCCAGTCGCCGGAGCAAACGAACTACAACTTGGACATTACTGTCATTCCGGAAGAGCATATTTTGCTGCGGTTTACGTACAATGCGCTGACGTTCAGAGAGGATGACATCAGGCAGCTCTACAGTCATTTTACCTGGGCACTGGAGCAGGTTGCAGCTAACCCGAACTTGCGCGTGAATCAGTTGGAGCTTTTGACGGCGGCGGAAAAAGAGCAAATTCTTGGCGCGTTTAACCCGGCGCAGCCGGAAGCGGCTCCTGCGGTCGCATTCCACCGGCTGTTCGAGGAACAGGCGGAGCGCACACCGGAAGAGGCGGCCGTCGTGTACGAGAACGACCGGCTGACGTATGCGGAGCTGAACGAGCGGGCGAATCGCTTGGCGGCTACATTGCGCGCAAGTGGCATCGGCCGGGAGTCAATTGTCGGTATTCTCGCCGAGCGTTCGGTGGACTTGCTGGTGGCCGTGCTGGCCGTCTGGAAAGCGGGCGGGGCGTATGTGCCGCTTGACCCGGATTATCCGGCAGACCGCGTGCGGTTCATGCTCGAAGACAGCGGAGCGAAGGTGCTGCTGACGCAAACGCCGCTGCGAGAGCGCGCCGAAGCCTGGCTCGGCGAAGAGGAGCTGGCGCTGGCGGCGGTGCTGTACCTGGACGACGAAGCGTCGTACAGCGAGGAGCGGGCGAATGCGTCGGTTGTCTCCGGCATTGTCTCCGGCAAGCTGACGGATGCTGTGGACGATGGCGATAAGAGCCATCAGAATGTTGGCACCGACAGCTTCCATGAAGCCCGTCCGGAGGATCTGGCGTACGTGATCTATACGTCGGGAACGACGGGCAAGCCGAAGGGCGTGATGATCGAGCACCGCAGCCTAGTGAACACGGCGGCGGGCTACCGGCGGGAATACCGGTTGGATCAGTTCCCGGTGCGGCTGCTGCAGCTCGCAAGCTTCTCGTTCGACGTGTTCGTGGGAGATATCGCCCGGACGCTGTACAACGGAGGCACGATGGTGATTGTGCCAAAGGACGACCGGATCGATCCGTCTCGTCTGCACCACTGGATGGAGCGGGAGCGGGTCACCCTCTTCGAATCGACGCCGGCGCTGATCGTGCCGTTCCTAGATTACGTGCACGAGCAGCAACTGGATATGAGCTGGATGGAGCTGTTGATCACGAGCTCGGACAGCTGCAGCGTGGCGGATTACCGGACCTTGCAGGAACGCTTCGGCACGTTGTTCCGGATCATCAACGCATACGGCGTGACGGAAGCGGCGATCGACTCCAGCTTCTACGACGAGGAGCTGGCGAAGCTGCCGCAGACAGGAAATGTGCCGATCGGCAAAGCGTGGCTGAATGCGAAATTCTACATCGTGGACGCGCATCTGAACCCGGTGCCGGTCGGGGTGCTGGGCGAGCTGGTCATCGGCGGAGTCGGAGTGGCGCGCGGGTACTTGAACCGTCCGGAGCTGACGGAAGAGAAATTCGTAGACAGCCCGTTCGCCGCTGGGGAGCGGCTGTACCGGACGGGCGACCTGGCGCGCTGGATGCCGGACGGCAACGTGGACTTCATCGGCCGGATCGACAACCAGGTGAAAATTCGCGGCTATCGGATTGAGACAGGCGAAGTTGAAGCGAAGCTGCTGAGTGTAGGTGACGTGAAGGAAGCGGTCGTCGTCGTCAGGGAAGATCAAGAAGGTCAGAAAGCTTTGTGCGCTTATTATACAGCGGAAGAAGGCTTGACGGCGGCGGACCTGAAGCGGGCGATTGCCAGCGAGCTACCGGGGTACATGATCCCGTCGTACTTCGTGGAGCTGGAGTGCCTGCCTCTGACGCCGAACGGAAAGATCGACCGGAAGGCGTTGCCGGCACCGGAAGGCGGAGGCCGCGAATACGTGGCGCCGCGCACCGAACTTGAGGCGAAGCTGGCCGCCATTTGGCAGGATGTTCTTGTTCGGGAGAAGGCGGTAGGCGTAACGGACAACTTCTTCGACCTCGGCGGACACTCCCTGCGGGCGACGACGCTTGTCAGCAAAATGCATAAGGAGCTAGGCGTTGAATTCCCGCTTCGCGACGTATTCCGCTACTCGACGGTTGAGGAAATGGCCGCGGCTATGGAGCTGCTGGAGATCGGCTCGTTCACGGCTATTCCGGCTGCGGAACCTAGCGAGTATTATCCGCTCTCTTCCGCTCAGAAACGTCTCTATATCTTGAACCAGCTGGAAGGAGCCGAGCTGAGCTACAACATACCGGGAGCTATGCTGCTCGAAGGGGAGCTCGACCGGCAGCGGTTTGAAGAAGCGTTCCGCGGGCTCGTAGCTCGTCATGAAACGCTGCGTACCGGCTTTGAGATGGTAAAAGGCGAAGCGGTTCAGCGGATTTACGAAGAAGCCGCCTTCCAGGTGGAATATGTGCAGATCAGCGGGGAGCAGGCGGAAGAAACGGTGCGCCAATTCGTTCGTCCGTTTGATCTAGCGAAGCCGCCACTTCTGCGGGTAGGCCTTGCCGAACTGGCGCCGGACCGGCACATTCTAATGTTCGATACGCATCATATCGTATCTGACGGCGTTTCGATTGACGTACTGATCGAAGAGTTCGTCCGCTTGTACAGCGGGGAGCCGTTGGAGCCGCTCCGCATTCAGTACAAAGATTATGCGGTATGGCAGCAATCGGACGAGCAGAAAGCTCAGCTTGCCAAGCAGGAAGCCTACTGGCTCGACATGTTCCGCGGAGAGCTGCCGGTTTTGGAATTGCCGGCGGACTATCCGCGCCCGGCTATGCAGAGCTACGAGGGCCGCACGCTGCAATTGTTTATGCATAGCGAGAAAAGCGAGGGTCTGAAACGGCTTGCAGCCGAGAACGGGGCAACGCTTTACATGGTTCTGCTTGCTGGTTATACAATATTATTGCATAAATATACGGGGCAAGAAGACGTGGTGGTCGGTACGCCGATTGCGGGAAGAAATCACAGCGACGTTCAGCCGCTGATCGGGATGTTCGTCAATACCCTGGCCATCCGCAGTTATCCGGCAGCCGGTAAGACGTTCCTTGACTACTTGAAGGAAATCAAGGAGACGACGCTGGGCGCTTTTGAACATCAGAATTATCCGTTTGAGGAACTGGTGGATAAGGTGAACGTGGCTCGCGATTTAAGCCGCAATCCGCTGTTCGATACGATGTTTGCTTTGCAGAATACAGAGAATTTGGAAATCCAGCTTCCCGGACTCCATTTGTCGACGTATGCCAGCGAAGAAATTGTTTCTAAATTCGATCTCAGCTTGGACGTCACGGAGATCGAGGAAGGCTTGGAATATCTGTTTGAATACGCCACTGCTCTTTATAAAACCGAAACGGTGGAGAAATTGGCCGCTCACTACTTGCAGCTGCTTGAATCCATTCTCCGCAACCCGTCGGCGACTATTGCCGAGCTGGGCATTTTGACACCGACGGAAAAAGAGCAAATTCTCGGCGCGTTTAACCCGGCGCAGCCGGGAGCGGCTCCTGCGGCCGCGTTCCACCGGCTGTTCGAGGAACAGGCGGAGCGCACGCCGGAAGAGGCGGCCGTCGTGTACGAGAACGACCGGCTGACGTATGCGGAGCTGAACGAGCGGGCGAACCGCTTGGCGGCCACGCTGCGCGCAAGCGGCATCGGCCGGGAGACGATCGTCGGCATTCTCGCCGAGCGTTCGGTGGACTTGCTGGTGGCCGTGCTGGCCGTCTGGAAAGCGGGCGGGGCGTATGTGCCGCTCGACCCGGATTATCCGGCGGACCGCGTGCGGTTCATGCTCGAAGACAGCGGAGCGAAGGTACTGCTGACGCAAACGCCGCTGCGAGAGCGTGCTGAAGCCTGGCTCGACGAAGAGGAGCTGGCGCTGGCGGCGGTGCTGTACCTGGACGACGAAGCGTCGTACAGCGAGGAGCGGGCGAATGCGTCGGTTGTCTCCGGCATTGTCTCCGGCAAGCTGACGGATGCTGTGGACGATGGCGATAAGAGCCATCAGAATGTTGGCACCGACAGCTTCCATGAAGCCCGTCCGGAGGATCTGGCGTACGTGATCTATACGTCGGGAACGACGGGCAAGCCGAAGGGCGTGATGATCGAGCACCGCAGCCTAGTGAACACGGCGGCGGGCTACCGGCGGGAATACCGGTTGGATCAGTTCCCGGTGCGGCTGCTGCAGCTCGCAAGCTTCTCGTTCGACGTGTTCGTGGGAGATATCGCCCGGACGCTGTACAACGGAGGCACGATGGTGATTGTGCCAAAGGACGACCGGATCGATCCGTCTCGTCTGCACCACTGGATGGAGCGGGAGCGGGTCACCCTCTTCGAATCGACGCCGGCGCTGATCGTGCCGTTCCTAGATTACGTGCACGAGCAGCAACTGGATATGAGCTGGATGGAGCTGTTGATCACGAGCTCGGACAGCTGCAGCGTGGCGGATTACCGGACCTTGCAGGAACGCTTCGGCACGTTGTTCCGGATCATCAACGCATACGGCGTGACGGAAGCGGCGATCGATTCAAGTTTCTACGACGAGCCGCTGACGAAGCTGCCGCAGACAGGCCATGTGCCGATCGGCAAAGCGTGGCTGAATGCGAAATTCTACATCGTGGACGCGCATCTGAACCCGGTGCCGGTCGGGGTGCTGGGCGAGCTGGTTATCGGCGGAGTCGGGGTGGCGCGCGGGTACTTGAACCGTCCGGAGCTGACAGAAGAGAAGTTCGTAGACAGCCCGTTCGCCGCGGGCGAGCGGCTGTATCGCACGGGAGACTTGGCGCGGTGGATGGAGGACGGGAACGTGGACTTCATCGGCCGGATCGACAACCAGGCGAAAATCCGGGGGTACCGGATTGAGACGGGCGAAGTCGAAGCGAAGCTGCTGAGTGTAGGTGGCGTGAAGGAAGCAGTCGTCGTCGTCAGGGAAGATCAAGAAGGTCAGAAAGCTTTGTGCGCTTATTATACAGCGGAAGAAGGCTTGACGGCGGCGGACCTGAAGCGGGCGATTGCCAGCGAGCTGCCGGGATACATGATCCCGTCGTACTTCGTCGAGCTGGAGCGCCTGCCTCTGACGCCGAACGGGAAAATCGACCGGAAGGCGCTGCCGGCGCCGGAAGGGGGAGCAAGCGCAGGCCGCGAATACGTGGCGCCGCGCACCGAACTGGAGGCGAAACTGGTCGCCATCTGGCAGAACGTGCTCGGGCCGGTCACGATTGGCGTGACGGACAACTTCTTCGACCTCGGCGGGCACTCCCTGCGGGCGACGACGCTGGTCAGCAAGGTGCACAAGGAACTGAGCGTGAACCTGCCGCTACGTGATGTGTTCCAGCACTCGACCATCGAAGCGATGGCCGAAGCGATCAGCCAATTGGAGCGGCAGGAACACCTCTCCATTCCGGTTCTGGATAAGAGGGATTACTATCCGCTTTCCTCCGTGCAAAGACGGCTGTACATCCAGCAGCAGATGGAAGGCGCCGAGCTGAGCTACAACATGTCCGGCATGACGGTTCTCGTCGGGCGTTTGGAACGGAATCAATTCGAGGCGGCGCTCAAAGGATTGATAGCTCGTCACGAAATTTTGCGAACCAGCTTCGAAATGGTCGACGGCGAACCGGTACAATGGATTTATCCGGACTTGAAGTTTGCCGTCGAGTATACGAAAGCGACGGAAAGTGAAACGAAGAGCATCGTAGACGGCTTTGTGCGCGTCTTTGATTTGGAGCGGCCGCCGCTGCTGCGTGTGGGCTTAGTCGAATGGGAAACGGAACGGCATCTGCTCATGCTGGACATTCATCATATCGTCACGGATGGCATGTCGATGGGCATCTTCGTCGAAGAGCTGCTGCGCCTGTATAACGGCGAGACTCTGGAACCGCTTCGGATTCAATACAAGGAATTCGCCGCTTGGCAGCAGTCCGAACCTGTAAAAGAGCGGCTGAAACGTCAGGAAGCCTACTGGCTGGACGTGCTGGAAGGCGAACTGCCGACGCTTGAACTGCCTACGGACTTTGTCAGACCTGCTGCTCGCAGCTTTGAGGGAGATGTGCTGCCTTTTAGCATCGACAAGCAGAAGACCGACAGCTTGCAGCGCATCGCCGATGAGAACGGTGCCACCCTTTATATGGTGTTATTGGCGGCCTATTCAATCCTGCTCAGCAAGTACTCGGGACAAGAAGACTTCATTGTAGGCACGCCGGTTTCGGGCCGCACACATGCCGACCTGGAGCCGCTCATCGGAATGTTTGTCAACACTTTGGCGATTCGCCATTATCCGTCCGGGGAGAAGACGTTCCTCGCTTACTTGAACGAAGTCAAAGAAACGATGCTGGGGGCCTACGACCACCAGGATTATCCGTTCGAGGAGCTTGTGAAAAAGCTGCAGGCGCCGCGAGATCAAAGCCGCAATCCTGTATTCGATGTCATGTTTGCTCTGGAAACCAAGGAAGATAACGTTCAAAGCTTCGGGGATATCAAGATCGAATCTTATCCGGAAACTCATACGGTTTCCCAATTTGATCTTACCTTGGTCATTTCGTTGCTGGATGAGGGAATGAACGGACAGTTTGAATATGCCACCAAGTTGTTTACGCGCAATCTGATCGACAATTTCGCTCAGGACCTGTTCGTGATCATCACTCAAATTTGCGAACAGCCTTCGGTGCTGTTGAAGGATATTTCCCTGAACGGGCAATCCGAACAGGAGCAAGATGTGCTAGAGGCCATTGATATTATTTTCTAATCCCTTACCCGGCTTGGGTGTATGCCGTATTTCTCTCGGTATGCATCCTGCCGGGTGTTTTTTTTCAAATGAAAGGGAAAAATCCACCACAGGAATCTGACGTCAAGTGCCGCTGAGTAACGATTTCAATTTATTGAAAAATCGACAAAACACAACAGAAATTGTAGTTTACCTTGGGTATACTAAGAATCAAACCATTTAAACAGAGATAATTCCACCATAAAATCCGAATATCCGAAAAACGAAAAGAAGTAATTCCCGATCGTTGCAGACGAGTTTAATCTTTTGACTATGACACCAGAAGAACAACAAAAGGCACATGAAGACTACAGGAAAAAATACAGATATCTAAAACGTGCGCCGCGGCTACTCGTTTACTACTACCTCATAGGGGAAAAGTTCCGAAATACAATGGCCGAAATAGGCTGCAGGAAGTGCTGAGAGAGATAGCCGACGACGTTCTGAGTAAGGAATTTCAACAGGAATGCTAGGCTTGGAATCGATCTCACCGGCACAATTATGCCGCAAGCATAATCAGGTGGATCAGGACCTGCTCCAGCAGGTTTTCGAGCGGCTGGCTATGCAGATTTTGTCTAGGCATGGCTGTTCGATAGCAGACCGCAAAGCACTCCGGATTATCGACTCTACCACCGTTGCTCTTTGCTTGCGGAGGTACAAGTGGGCCGACTTTCGCAAGACCAAGGCTGGTATAAAGCTTCACCTCCGCCTTGCTTTTGCAGATGCTCATGAGGTCCTGCCAGAGAAGGCAACCATTACGACAGCCAAGAAAAATGACCGGACATAGATGGATGACCTTATCGAAGATGCCGGAATCACCTATGTGTTGACCTCGGTTACGTGGACTACAAAGCATACGATCGTTATTGCTCGGACGGGATATACTTCGTGACTCGCTTGAAGGAGAACGCGGTGATCGAACCGCTCCAATCGCTTGAAATTCCAGAGGACAGCAAGGTCACCATGGATGAATGGGTGCTGGTAGATTCCACGCAAAAGCGGATGAAGCACAAGCTTCGCATGATGGAAACAACCGATTCACAGGGCAATTTTTCTAGGGTATCAAGAGATAAAAAGGAAGCGTGAAGCTCTTGGAGAAGACTTTTGGTATTATGCCGAAACGTTTTTTCAGTATTAGAGTCAGGAGGCTGGAATAGTAATCTACCTTCCGTAAGTTCACTATTTAAAGAATTAAGTAAAATCAAGCTATCATTCGAACAAAAAAAGAGAATTAATAAACTAGCTAGAGATATAATGGCTTCATTGAAAGAAGTGAATAATGAATTAGTATATTGAGGAAATGGTTATGAAAATTATATTATCGTAATAGTACAAGTTTCCAACTTTCTTTTTATGGTAATTTGTGGTGGTTTCAGACTTTTTATTTTTCGTGTTTATCACGTGCTCTGGCAAACGCAGTAAAATCAACAAAATTGGTTCACGCTTTTTTATCGCCTGACACTAATTGTTCAGAAACACATTAATGTTGGTAACTACGATTTAGTGTTGGTAACTCAAGATTATTAAAAACACGGCTGCTTTGGTTTAAATAATAGAGAGCGATATTATGGTAAAGAAATATTAGAAAAGTTAAAGACAGGAGAACATATTTATAAGGATTTAACGTACATATTTTTGAAATTTTATTAAAAAAATACAAAACACAAATATTGGATTTTGGTACACAACTTTATTTTTCGAAGAAAGTGTCATAATTAGTGAGGAAATTTACAGATTGAACGAGAAAAATTATCATAATTGATGTTCGAAGAAAATAAAATTTGTAGACTGGGGTTGCTGATTTTACGCGATTGTCCATTTCAAAGGTCGTCAGCTTTTGAGAAATATGTTTTAGACTGATCCGACAAATGCAACAGCGGCAGATAAGGACGCGAAAATAAAATCCTAGACTGGCCGCTGTTGTGGCCAACATTCAACTATCGTGTCCTGTTAGCCTAATAACTCTGCAGTTTGTAAGAAAGAGTCCAGCCGCTCCTTTTGAAGAAGATGATGACGGTAATGCATCTCCACCATCGTGAACCATTCGACCGCGTTTAACGCGCCGAAGGCTACGGCCGGATGAGTCGCCTTTCGCTGTAGCCGCTCTGGGTCTATGTTCTGCAGCGACGCCCCAATCTCATGCATGCGGCGCCTTGCTTCCTCTAGCTTGGCGACAAGCTGCTCCTTGCTCTCTGGCTGAGGAGGCGTATATTGCAAGTCGGCCGGTACCTGAATGCGAACCGGTGGGAAGCTCCCTTGCTCAAACACGCCATGGCCGGCCTCCGTCTTCCCGCCGCCCTCCTCGCTGCCGCCACCGAGCGCCATGCACTGCTCCGCAAGACTGAGCTGCAAGTTCAGCGTGGAATGGGGCAGATGTAGGTACATTTGCCCAAGCGACCATTCGTTCTCGCTTGGCTTGCGACACAGTTCCGCCAGACTATACTTGTCCAGCTCCCGAACATAATGCTTCGAAATCTCGTCGAACCTTACCAAAATATCCTTAATCCCTATGTTCTTGTTCATCAAGATCATCTCCTCGAATACTGAATTACTCTCATCATATGAGAGGATTCAAGAAAAAAGCATATTCGTAGTTTATATCTTTAATACTTTATTTTCCAGTATAAGACTATATTTTCTAATTACACCGGCCGCCGTCGCTAGCGCGCCGATCGCAAAGCTGGACTTCATTCCGGAAGAGCTGGGGAGCGCAACTGCAGCCACGCATGCGGGCCACGCGTCGCCAGTCTATAACTTTATTATCTCAGTCTAGTTCTTTATTGTTTAGTCTAAAACATTATTATTCGCTAACAATTGACAATGAAGAAGTAGTACAACTTCTTATTAATTGTATAAATACGCACTTTTAGAGTTGCGTATATTCTCATAAAATTTGAAAAATTAGGGTGGACCGAATAACTTCGAGTCAATGAGTTCTCACTAATTATGGAAATGATCGTTGAATTATCATATATTCAGCTTGTTGTTTTCTCATTAATTATGACACCTCACAATGTTTGTGTGGTGTTGTTGTCTACAGACAATAAAGTTGTGTTCTAACTTATAGCAACTTGTGAGTGACTGGTAGCTTGCGGAAACAACCTGTGAAGCCGTGTAAGGACGAAGATCGATTAAGGTCAGCAGATTGCAAAGCCGTTTTGGGATAGCTAAACCAGACCCTATATCGAAACTTAAAACCAAACGGCGACTTTTCCCTGGAATCCACTGGAGAGAAGTCGCCGTATTTGTTATGGAACGTTTCTTAGTTTTAAAAATGAGATTAACCTATTGTTCTTTATTTCTGATTAGCACGTTGTGAGAGCCATTCTTTTTTCAGTAATGCATATTGATACGTATTCTCGTATTTCGGCGTGCCGTCTTCATATTTAACAAATGAAACGAATTCCATGAAGCAGCCTTCCTGGCGAAAGCCCAGTTTATCACACAGCTTCTGGGAACGGAAGTTATCGTCCTCGACATAGGCGTACAGTCTTCTTATTTCCTGTTGCGTAAAAAGATATTCTATGAAGGCGTTGGCGCTCTCACTTGCGTACCCTTTCCCTTCAAATCTGGCATTAAAATTCCATCCAATACCATACGTATCCGAATCTCGTTCTTCCTTCATACCAAACAGCTCACCGATCAGTTCGTTGCTGTCTTTCAGGCAGACCGCGATATGGGAGTCGTCACTGCTTCTTTTTTCGACCTCCGCTGTAGCTTCCTCCAACGTCGAAATCTGGTTATCCATAAAGCAGTTAACTCTTGGATTAGCTGTATACTCCAACAATCCGGCAGCGTCAGTTGCGGCAAAATTCCGCAGGATCAATCGGTTGGTTTCAAGTGTTTGCATGGATATACCTCCAGTTGTTATTTAAATAGATGGCTTCGTTCATTCTGTATGATCCTTTTATTCTATCAGAAACCGCTTTTCAATCGTAAACAACTGTCAGCGGACAATAAAGTTGTATACTAAATATTAATAAAACATAGTATAAGAATTACTTTTAGTAAGTCAAAAGCCTATGACACTTGTTCATCGGCTTTTGTTAAAATCAGGGGACGACTGCTTTGGTTTAAATAGATAGCGGTATTATGGTAAGGAAATATTAGGAAAGTTAAAGACAGGAGAACATATTGATAAGGATTAATTTGGAGAGACCCTATATTACTTGTCACATGCTAACATCACTAGATGGCAAAATTGTTGGAGATTTTTTAGAAGAGAATTTTAACGGCATATTTTACCAAAAAATACAAGGGAATTCATGATCGTTACGAATGCCAAGCATGGATTTGCGGCAGGATTACCATGGAGAAACACTTCACTTTTGGAAAAAAAATAAATTTAGATCAAGACAATACTCCGACGATCCCTAGAACAGATTACGTAGCGAATCCCAATGCTAAAACCTATGCAGTTGCAGTAGATCTTTTTGAGAAATTAGATGGACAAAAAACATCATTTCTAATGATGATGATCGATTCGGTCATCATATTATAGAAGTACTTTCCGAACAAGCATCGGATGCTTATTTAGCTCATTTGAAAAAGCTGGGTATATCTTATATTTTTGAAGGAAAAGAAAGTTTGAATTTCACTGTTGAAGGTTTAATTGATGAGATTAGTTTAGTTTTAGTCCCGATAGTAGATGGTGCTTCTAACTCTTTGACGCTATTTGAAACGAGTGCTCATCTTCAAAAAACTAAGCCAGTAAATTTCTTTTTGAAGAGTGTAGAAAAACTGGACGATGGTGGGCTATGGATGAAGTATGTAATAAATCCTTAAATAGGACTTGAGGCCATCAACTGCCCTCTTATTTGCTATGCTCAAGTTGGAGTGGAAGCCCTGATAGGCTGCCATTATTCTTCGTCCTGTCGTAGGTAACTGCCCGAAGGAGCGACGTGTTGTAGCGCAAGAATAATATCGATTACGCTAACGGGAGACGTTAGCTCAATAAAATAGCGACAGTCTAGGACTTTATTTTCTCGTCCTTGGCTGTCGCTATTATAACCCCTTGTTTTTCAAAAATGCCGACTTCATGGTAACCCATTTTTCGATACAGCATCTGACCGTTTTCAAACTAAAAGGCATGAGCCCGGTACAATACCGAGCTCATGCCCAACTGGTTGCATAAAAATATTTGTCTAACTTTAAGGGGGCACTTCATACAGGGCTGCTTTTGTACTACAGGCTAATTGCTCGTGTATTTTACCCAATCATATTCGGCGTATAGCGGATTCGCTCCATTATACGAACCTAGCCAGTCGTCAACGCCAGTGCCATTCCATAAATTCATCATAATCTTGCCTGGCGTGCTTGGTATGTTCGTGGTTGCCGTATGCTTTAGAACCCCGTCAACATACCACTTAATGTACCCTGGCTGCCAATCGAAAGCATAGGTGTGGAAGCCTCTTGATGCATCAAAGCCCAGATCAACAATCTTCTCGTGACCACCGACCCCGTTTGTATAATAGTTGAATTGCACTTTTGTTGTGTCTTTGCCTAAAAATTCAATATCTATTTCATCCCATTGCGTGCCATCAGTAGGTCCCGTATACGTAAAAAAGGAAGATACGATCCCTGTGTTTTTAGCAGGCTTCATGCTGACCTCGTATAAGCCGTATCTGTAAGTGTTCGTCGATCGATACTCTCCGCAGTCAAATTTATTGTACGCAGAACTCGTTAAGCCAAGCTTCATTTTGCCATCGTTTGTAAAATTGACATTATTGGCACGCCAAGTGCAATTAAACATGTTCCCATTGGAATATCCATCCGCTTTTTGCCATGCACCAGAATTGAAACCATTAAGTGGTTCCCAAAAAACATTCCCCGCATAAACGCTTACCGAAACAAACAGAGAGAGAATTCCAGTTGCCAGTAGAGTAAACCAAGATTTCTTTTTCATTTTACACCTCCATAAAAGATTGACCAAACATGAAAGCAATGGCTGACAATGATACATTATTTCGAGTATTGACCAGCTTACCGGGAAAAATATAAAACGCTTCCATATTTGGTATCTTCATTGTAGTTTGAAATTGAGTCGTCCACAATAGAAAACTTAACGCTTGAGGCATAATTTTAAAAAACCTAAATTTTATCAAGTTGTGGTTTAAAAATGCTCCGCTGGATCGCTACTCACCCCGATAACTAGAGCCCCTACGTCAGGGAAGTTGAATCAAAGAAGGATGGTTAAAGAAAAGAAAGCAAGACCTTTTTAAGGGGGTCTTGCTATCATTATGGTTTAGAGCAATTGTGACCTCTAATTTGGGATTCGCAAAGTTCAGTCACCTAACATTTACGGCCATTTTGAGGCCTTCCGTTATGTAAGGTTGTTGAAATGATGAGGAGAGAGTATAGTTTGTATGTATTTATTTTGTGCGGGAAGAGGTTAATATGGCGACAATTCATGATGTAGCATTAAAAGCGGGCGTGTCAGTCACTACAGTATCCCGTGTAATGAATAATCGAGGATATATCAGCGAAACTACACGCAAAAAAGTGTTTGACGCAATGGAGGAGCTTAATTATCAACCGAATGAAATAGCACGATCTCTGCTACGTAAGCAGTCCAATATTATTGGGCTTATTATTCCCAATGTCTCGCATCCTTTCTTCGGTGAGCTTGCCAATCAGGTCGAGTATTATGCCTATCAGCATGACTGCAAGGTCCTGCTGTGCAATTCACATATGGATCCCGTGAAGGAAAAAGTGTATATCGATATGTTGAAGCGGAACCGGGTGGATGGCATCATTATGGGTAGCCATACATTAGAAGTAGAAGAGTACCGACATTTGAATTCACCGATCGTGACGTTTGATAGGCAGATTGACCCGTATATTCCTTACATATCCTCGGATAATTATCGCGGAGGCGAGCTGGCTACGGAGCTGCTCATTCGCAAAGGCTGCCAGAAAATTGCGCATATATGCGGAAATCTGGAGCTGAACATGCTGTCCAATGAGCGGACCAAAGCATTCCGGGATGTCGTGGGCAGGGATGGTGTCCAGCATGTGATCGTTCAAACAGACTTGAATGTGTTCGATCAGAAGGAGTACGAGCGAATCATTTCAAAACTCGTTCATGAACATCCAGATGTGGATGGAGTGTTCGCAACAAGTGATATTATTGCTGCTTTTGCGCTGAAAGAATATATTCGCGCTGGAAGGCATGTGCCAGGGAATGTGCGCATTGTAGGCTTCGATGATGTAAGCGTTGCTTCCTGGCTGACGCCGGAACTTACATCGGTAAGACAGCCGATTGCAGACATCGGCAGACTGGCGGTCGAGCTGATCCGCAGGCAGGCTGAAGGGGAGCAGGTACAACCTGTCAATCTGCTGCCTGTTGAACTAATTGAGCGGGCAACGACCTGAATGAAAATCTGTTCCTCTAACAAGGGGAACAGATTTTTTTTAGTACATGTTAAAATTTCGACATGTCAAACGATTGACACAAGTTAAACCTTTGACATATAATCCGTTTGTAAGCGTTTTATTTAAGTGTTCAGAGCCATTATATAAATAAGGGGATGACAACAGTGAGGAAATTCAAAAGAGTTCAATGGATGGTAATGCTGCTTCTTTTGGTTATGGTGGTGTCTGCATGCGGTGGCTCCGGAGGAGAAGGTAATTCGGCTTCTGGAGGGGGATCAGGGGATTCGAAAAATGTCAAAATTACGCTTTTGAACTCCAAAGGCGAAATCCTTCCACAGCTGGAGGAAGCCGCGAAGGCGTTCCAGAAAGACAATCCGGACATTACTGTTGAAATCCAGCCGGTTCCGACTGGTGGATCTCCTTTTGAGCGTGCCTCTGCATTGTATGCATCAGGAAACCCGCCGACCATGACCATGCTAGATACAGGTGATGTTGAGAAATTCAAGGACCGTATCCTCGATCTAAGTGGGGAAAAGTGGAATGCGGACACTGTTGAAAATGCTACCACTGCTACGACATTTGATGGTAAAAATTACGCGTTTCCGTTGGCTGTTGAAGGCTACGGATTCATTTACAACAAAGCAGTTGTAGATAAAGCGGTAGGCGGAAGCTTTGATCCCACCACAATTAAAACCCGAAATGACCTTGAAAAACTGTTTCAGCAAATCGAGGCATCTGGTAAGAAAGCATTGGTGATTTCACCAATGGATTGGTCTCTGGGCGCTCATTATTTGCCTCTTGCTTATGCAGGCCAGAACAAAGACATGGCTGAAGTGGACAAATTCATGGCGTCACTAAAAGCGGGCCAGGCTAGCTTGGCTAATAATCCTGTATTTAACGGACTTATGGATACATTCGACCTCATGATGAAATACAACATCGATCAGGCTTCTCCGCTAGCAGGAGCTTATGAACGCGGACCGGAGCTGCTCGGCAAAGGTGAAGTTGGCATTTGGTTCATGGGCAACTGGGCATGGCCGCAAATCAACAGTTTTGATACCGCTAATAAAGAATATGGTTTCTTGCCTGTACCCATCAGTAACAATGCCGATGACTACGGCAATCAGGAGATTTCGTCCGCTGTATCCAAGCGCATTGTTATTGACAAGGAGAAGACTACTCCGGAACAGCAAGAGGCGGCGAAGAAGTTCCTGAACTGGATCGTATATGATGCGAAAGGCCAGGATTTCCTCGTGAACCAAGCGAACATTATCCCGGCGTTCAAAAATATTACACTGCCTGCGGCCGACCCGCTTGGCAAGTCCATCCAGGATTATATTGCAAAAGGCAAGTCAGAGCAGTCGATGAGCATGCTGCCTGCCGACCACTGGTCCAAGACAGGATCTTCCATGCAAAAGTATCTGGCGAAACAGGGCGATCGTGCAACACTGGTTAAAGAAATCGAAAACTACTGGAAAACGGTTAAATAAGGTTATTTTCAAATTACCTGGAATAGAGAGAGAAACCCGGAACAAAGGGAGGGATCATCATGATTACGGAAAAAGGAGTATGGAACCGGCTGCGGACGCGGCTACTGTTTACCGGCCCAACCTTGTTTGCCTTCATAACGGTAATGATTATTCCATTTTTGTATGGCATCTATCTGACGTTCACAAACTGGGATGGTATTTCCACCACACTATCGCTGGTAGGCATCCAAAACTATCTGGCTGTTTTTAGAGATATTGAGTTTTGGAAATCGTTCAGCTTGACGCTCAAGTATGTGTTTTATACCGTTGTTCTTATTAATGTGATCGCGTTTATGCTGGCTTATGTGCTGACTAAAGGGTTAAAAGGACAGAGTGTTTTCCGGGCGGGATTTTTCCTGCCCAACCTTGTCGGCGGCATTGTACTCGGTTTTATATGGCAGTTTATATTCAACAATGTGCTTGTCTATTTGGGACAACATGCCAGCATACAGTCGCTCAGCACGACTTGGCTGGCTGATCCCGACAAAGCGTTCTGGGCACTCGTGATTGTAACCGTGTGGCAGAACGCGGGTTACATGATGGTCATTTACATCGCGGGATTGACGGGTGTGCCGAATGATATTATGGAGGCCGCAAGCATTGATGGGGCGAACAGCTGGACCAGACTGCGGAAAATGGTGCTGCCCTTGATGGTTCCTTCTTTCATCGTATGTATATTTTTGTCCCTGCAGCGCGGATTTATGGTCTATGACGTGAACCTTGCGCTCACGAAAGGTGGGCCGTTCAGCAGTACTCAAATGGTGTCGATGCATGTGTATGAAAAGGCATTCCTTTCCCGTGATTATGGTGTGGGGCAGGCAGAAGCATTCGTGTTGTTCCTGATGGTTGCTCTCATCACTCTGCTTCAGGTTTATTTTAGTAAGAAGTTGGAGGTGGAGGCGTAATGACAAGAAAAAGAATTGCTTCCTCCGTAATCAAATTCATTGTGCTGACAGTCATACTCATATTGTTCATCGTACCGTTCGTCTTTCTGCTGATCAATTCGTTCAAGGAAAACATGGCCATCACCTCGAATCCGTTATCGCTTCCAGAGAGCTTCAGTATGGTCAATTATATGAATGCATTTGATAAAATGAATTACATCGCTGCCTTCACCAACTCATTGGTCATAACGGTGTTAAGTGTTCTGTTTATATCGCTGTTCGCGGCGATGACGGCTCATTATTTTGTTAGAAATAACACGAGGTTCAACCAATATACTTTTATGCTGATGGTTGCATCCATGATCATTCCATTTCAGGCTATCATGATTCCATTGGTGAAAATCTACGGGTCACTTGATCTGCTGAACAGTAAGTGGTCGCTGATTTACATGTATATCGGTTTTGGTAGCTCGCTGGCCGTCTTCATTTATCATGGTTTTGTAAAGAGTATTCCAAAGGAACTGGAGGAAGCGGCGCTAATTGACGGCTGCACGCGGTTTCAGACATTCTTCCGGATCGTGTTTCCGGTACTGATGCCCACGACTGCCACCATTTCCATTCTCAATGTGCTGTGGATCTGGAATGATTTTCTACTGCCTTCCCTCATTCTGGTCGATCCGGAGCAAAGGACACTTCCGTTGTCCACGTACAACTTTTATGGAACCTATACAGTGGATTATGGTCCATTGATGGCAAGTTTGGTACTGACGATATTTCCGATCATTATCATCTATCTGTTCGCCCAGAAGTATATTATTCAGGGTGTTATGCAAGGTTCGATTAAATAACTGCAGGGGGGAGGATGCTTTATCAAGCAGACTAGAACGTATACGAGAGAATGTGCAGATCAATTTATTTCCCAATCAAAGCATATGCTTCGGCCAGATTATCGGCTGCACTACCATTTAATGGCTGAATTCGGCTGGATGAATGATCCGAACGGCTTCATTCAATATAACGGGCAGTATCACCTGTTCTATCAACATTACCCGTATAAATCAGTATGGGGGCCGATGCACTGGGGACATGCAGTCAGCCGCGATCTTATGAAGTGGGATTATCTGCCGATCGCTTTGGCACCAGACGGTGAGTTCGACCAGGATGGCTGCTTCTCCGGCAGTGCGATTGAGCAGGACGGGAAGCTTGTCCTGATGTATACCGGACATGTTGTAACCGGGCCTGACAAAGATCAGGATTACAAGCAGTCACAGGGAATTGCAGTATCAGAAGACGGAGTAACGTTCGAAAAGTGGGAGGGCAACCCGGTCATCGGTTATGACGCCGTACCAGACACGATCAGTCGTAAAGACTTCCGTGACCCTAAGGTGTTCAGGCACGAAGATCATTATTACGTCGTTCTCGGTTCTAATGATGCCAAAGGGAACGGACTTGTACTGCTTTACCGTTCTGAAGACCTGAAAAGCTGGACGTATGTCAATGTACTAGCTGCGAGTGACGGAGGCTTCGGCGATAATTGGGAGTGCCCAGATCTGTTCCCGCTCGGTGGTCGACACGTATTTATGCTTTCCCCGCAGCGCATGCCTGCGCAGGGGGAGGCTTACCGCAATCTGCATTCCACTATGTACGGTATAGGTGATTTCAATTCCGCTGCCGGAACATTTACGGCAGAGCGGTATGCTCAGGTGGATCACGGATTCGATTTCTATGCCCCACAGTCCACCTTGGATGATAAAGGGCGGCGTATCGTCATCGGATGGATGGATATGTGGGAGTCGGAGATGCCGACCCAGCAGGGGCACCATTGGGCTGGTGCGATGAGTCTTCCGCGGGAAGTGGTTATCGACGGCGCCAGGCTGCTGTTCCGTCCACTTGAAGAGGTAAAGAATTACCGATGCAATCAGTTTGAGCAGCGAGATATCTTACTGACAGGTGAGCAGATTATGGACACGCGCGGAGATAGCTACGAACTCAAGGTCGTATTTGAGTTTGAGGCCAATAACACCGATGAATTCGGTTTGAAACTGCGGGTGGGTAGCGAAGAGGAGACTGTACTGTCGTACCGTCCCGATGATAGTCTGTTCCGTTTCAACCGAGAACGTGCCGGTATAGGCCCGGGTGGAGAGAGAAGAGTGCCTGTTGACTTACACGAGGGCCGTCTAGAGCTTCGGGTTTTTGTCGATAAAAGCTCGGTGGAAATATTCATCGGCGACGGTGAATACGTCCTCACAGGAAGAGTGTATCCGGGAGTGGAATCTACGGGCATTCGAGCGTTCGCGAGCGGAAAGTGTACGATGGCTTCGTTTCAGAAGTGGGATATATCCACATAGAAATGCATGACAAACAGGCACCCGACCAATGATGGTCAGGGCTCCTGTTTTTTTGTAGAATTGTAATCGTGTGATTTACACAAGCTTATCTTGAAGATAGGCATCAATTTTTGCGAGGGCTTCTTCTGTACCGCCGGACTGCTGGAAGCTATCATTTATTTTTTGTACGCCCTCTTTATACGCCGCGTTCGACATTACCTCATGTACGGCATCTCTTAACGATTGTACATTGATTTGGTCTTTGGTTATACGATAGCCAGCTTGAAGTTCTGTTAACCGCTGTGCGACCATGGGCTGATCCTTGTCCTGAGGCAGTACGACCAAGGGTACATTAAAGTGAATCCCTTCATTCACACTGTTCATTCCACCATGAGTAATAAATACATCTGAATGACGTAATACCTCCAATTGGGGAACATAGGGCGAGATCATAAAGTGCTCTGGGGCTGGATTGATTTTCGTAAAGTCAGCTTTCTCACCAGCAGCAATCACGACGATGCCTTCAAAATCAGAGAATGCTTCAATACAGGTGTTAAAAAAGTCTTCAGTATGATCCAATACTGTTCCCATCGAAATATACAGAACTTTTTTATCTTGTAGTGCATCCAAAGGAAAAGAATGTTCCCCTTTGCGCTCAGGGAAGCTGGGACCAATAAAGAGATTCTCTTCACCAAAGCTGTCAGCGTCTGGTTGGAAATATCGGCTGGTGTATACAACGTTTAGAGCCCCTGTATTGTTCATAAATTGAACTATATCTTTGGGAGCAACACCGAATCTTTCTTTCATAAGATGTAGTGAGGTCGTGGCATGTTCATCAAGTTGAAATGGCACTTTTTCATTAAAGCGAAAGAGATTGGTAGCCATCCGATTCTGTGAAATCAGAAAAGATGGGGATGAAGCAATACCAGGGATTTTCAAATAGTCTCTAACTAACTCGCCAGCTCCGAATCTATCATAGAATACAAAGTCAAAATCAATGCTTTCAGACAGCTGCTTAGTGATTGCTAATATGTCCATTGAAGTCTGGATATGAATATTCATAAATGCGTTCAACCCAGCCGGAGTATGGGTATGAATAGAAGCAGTCCTGATCAGATCGGGATGCAGGTGAACTGTTGCTCCAACGGCTTCGAGTCTGTCCTTGTATTTCTCAGTTGTAATGTAATGTACTTGGTCCCCTCGTGCTGCAAAGGCTTGCGTCATCCCGATCGTAGGGTTCACATGTCCTTCTGCCGGAAAGTTAACCATTAATATGTTTAACATTCATCATTACTCCTTTTCTCTACAATTAAGATTGCAGTTTTCACTGAATCTCTCAATCCATAATAACAATAATATTTATATTTTCAAATGATATCCTTTCATGATCATAAAACACATGTTGGCATGAAATGTGTATAACAAATATTTACCTCGTGCATAGTAAGGGGGAACTCTACTTAGCAAGGGAGGTTTTTTCTAAGTGAATGTTCAAAGAGCGCAAGAAATAGCGTCCTCTTCCATAATGGCGAATGTGTTGTGTGATGGGTTACCCATTTATATTCAGCATGTGAACGAGCAGAGTGAGACGGCACGCATTTATGCGCTGAACCATCCAGAAGAGGAACGGGAAGTACCTTTGTACACGTTAACGGAACGAGATCAGGCACTGGAATAAGAAAGGAGCGATATGAAAAATGAAACCAAATCAACAGAAAGTAGTCGAGGCAGACCGTTTGAATTTTCGTGACCAGACGGATGATGTGGTTAGAGAAGTACCGGCCACGACGGATGCCAGCGAAGCAGTTGCAGCAATAACCTCGCATATCAATAAATACGATATACCGGATGAGTTGGAGGAGAAATAGAGAATGACCGAGCGCGCACAGGGTAACCTGTTGCGTGCTTTTTATATGACACATATTGGGCTGGAATCGAACAAATAGTATTTAATGCCCAAACGTACAAATGATATTGCCCATGTGTACGTTTTTTTCTTTTTGTTTTTTTGTAAAATAATATATAAATGATTTCTGTTCAAACTAAATGGACCAGGTGCTCTCATAGCGGCGTTGTCTCTAATAAGTTGAAAAGCCGAATTCAGAATTGTAGGAGGGAATTATGATTGATGTATTCAATGAACAGATTCAAAATCTAGATCCAGAAATAAGTGAAAGTGAAGGTGAATTTGAGAAGAAAGATATTTCAAAAGTGTTAACTATAATATGGATTTTTATAATTTATAGTGAGTCTGTCATTCTTCAACATTTGTCCAGCGGTCTAAATCTGCCGCAAAGTGTCTTATTCACTGTAATCATCATATTGCACATCCTCTTGTACTTGCATGCTCAAAGAGTTGCAAAATATTTTTCATGGGCTTATTTTGTTGTGCAAGGGGGATTGATCTTTTCAAGTGCATTTCTTCTACCTGAAAGTTTCTCCATTGTACTGGTTGGGTTAATGCCAGTTTTGGTGGGTCAGAGTATAGGCATTTATTACAAGCCGCTTAAGGTTATTCTTGTATTTTTGATCTCCTATGTACTTTTTTGTGTGGCTGTGGTCTGGCATAATGATGGCAAGCAATTTGTGTTGTTCATCCCGCTGTTTTTTCTAATTGCAGTTGTTATAGTAGCTTATGCCGTTCTTTTTCTCAAACAAGTCAAAGCACGAATCCGAACGCAAAACGTTCTTAAAGAACTTGAAATCGCACATCAAAAGGTCGAAGAACTTACAATTGCTAACGAACGACAACGTATGGCCCGTGATCTTCATGATACGCTGGCTCAAGGGCTTGCTGGGCTAATCATGCAGCTTGAAGCCATTGATGCCCATCTGACAAAAGGAAGTACGCAAAGAGCTCAGGAGATCGTCCAACAATCGATGTCACAAGTGCGAAGAACATTGTCTGATTCAAGGCGAGCTATAGACAATCTGCGTTCGAAAACCATCTCGGAAGTTGATTTTGCAGAAGCAGTGGAGGAAGAAATACAGCGATTTACAATGGCTACGAGCATTCGTGTAATACGCAATATCAAAATTAAAGCTTCAGTCCCCAGACTGTTATTCGAACATGGATTGTTTATTATAAGCGAGTGTTTAACCAACGTAGCGAAGCATTCGCATGCTAATACCGTATGGATTAATATTTTAGATAACGAAGGTAAGATTGAAATCGAGATTCGCGATGATGGAAAAGGATTTGATACGGATATTATTGCCAAGCAAACAGGGCATTACGGAATAATAGGTATACATGAACGTGTGCGGATGCTGGGTGGAAAAATCAATATCAGCAGTATATTTCAAGAAGGTACAGCTATAAAAATAGAGGCGCCTCTTACTAAAGGAGACCTATCATGAAATACAAGATTTTAATCGTCGACGATCATTGGGTAGTTAGAGAAGGATTAAAGCTGGTGCTGGAGACCAATGACAGTTATGAAGTTATTGGTGAAGCCGGAGAAGGTGCAACGGCTCTTAAATTGATCGAAGAACTTCAGCCGCATGTCATATTGTTGGATTTATATATGCCACAAATGAGTGGTTTGGAAACCATGAAAGCCCTCAGAGAAAAACAAAATGAAACACCAGTCATTATCCTGACGACCTATAACGAAGATGATTTAATGATTAAGGGACTCTCTTTGGGCGCAAAAGGATATTTATTAAAAGATACCAGTCGAGAAAACTTATTTCGCACTATTGAGTCTGCGCTAAGGGGTGAAACGCTGCTTCAGCCAGAAATAACAGCAAGGGTATTCGCTGCCACGAATAAGAGAGAAGCTGAGATAGAGTCACACGAAAGAAACTTAGTTCTGACTGATAAGGAAAAGCACATATTAAAGTCTGTTGCACATGGTTATAAAAGTAAGGAAATTGCGTTTGATATGGGAATTTCCGAGCGTACCGTAAAGGCACATTTAACGAATATTTATAACAAACTTGGTGTTGATTCCAGATCCGAAGCTGTTGCCGTTTCGTTGGAACGTGGTATTTTACAGCTTTAGAAATAATAACTGAAAATATGTTATTTATTTGCCCAGTCGTACATAAGGTGCTTGCCCCTTTGTACGATTTTTTTGTTTGTTCATTGTTATAACATGAAAAAAGGATGAAAAAGTTTACTTGACCCACGGGTTGCTGATAGCACCTTTAGAAGAGAGAATCAGAGAGGATGACATTAGTTGAAGAGAAAAGAAATCAGGATAATGATTGCAGGGGTTGCATTAGCCTTAGTAGCTTCCAGTTGCTCCAGTGCATCGGAGAACACTGTAACAGAAGCCAGTCACCCGGTAAAAATTGAGAAACTTGCAATGAAACCTTTGGCCAATGATTTTAATTTGGCGGGAACATTGCAGGCAAGTAATGAGGCCAATGTTTCCTTTGAAGCGGATGGACGTATATTGAACACTATGGTCGAAGTTGGGGATTCAGTAGAAAAAGGAAGTGTCCTTGCGAAGTTAGATACATCTGCTTACCAGTTACAGCTGGATCGGGCAAAGGCAACCATGGAAAAGGCAAAGGCTGGTGTTAGCCAAGCGGAGGCTTCTGTTCAATCGGCACAGGCGGGCATTCATAGTTCACAATCCCAGGTCAATGCGGCCCAATCCAAATTGCAGGAATTGAACAATGGCGCCAAAAAGCAGGAGATTGCACAGTCTCAAAATGCGGTTACTGCAGCAACCAATACTTACAATAAGAAAAAGGCAGATGCAGCCCGGACGCAAAGTCTGTTCCAGGCAGGTGCAGCATCATTGACAGAAAATGAGAGTGCACAGCTAGAATTAACAAATGCGCAAAAAAGTTTAAGCGACGCACAAGAGCAATTGTCCCTTTTGCTTGCGGGAGCCTCTCAGGAACAGCGTGCCCAAGCTTCGGCCGGCGTAGATCAGGCCAGGGCAGGGCTGGAGTCAGCTAGGGCTACTAGGCAACAAGGGCTAGCCAGTAAAGCTCAGGCGCAGGCTACCTATGAGGATGCACTGGCTGCTTATGAACAGTCATCCTTGTCACTGAAAAAAGCTACTTTAACCTCCCCGATCACAGGTGTTGTGATTGAAAAAAAGATATCTGATGGTCAACTGGGCTCCAGCGGGAGTGAGGCATTTGTTGTCGGGAATATCAAGACTTTAAAAGTACTCCTCCCCGTACCGGACAGTGAAATCTTATCGTGGAAGAAAAACCAAAAAGTAAATATGTCTCTCTATGATGAAATTAGAACAGGGACTGTTACCCAGATCTATCCATCGACTAACTCCAAAACGGGAAGCATCAATGTGGAAGTTAGCATTCCCAATCCTGAACTGAATTGGAAGCCTGGTCAAGTCATTAGTGCTTCTAAAAGCATGAATCAAAACGAAGCGCTTTTAGTACCCGTAGAGGCTGTAATTAGTACGGAAAATGACCCGTATGTCTTTAAAGTTGTGAATGGAAAGGCCGTAAAAGCCGCGATTAAACTGGGGAAAGTGACTAATAATCAACTCGAAGTGGTCTCTGGGCTACAGGCAGGCGATCAAATCGTTACGCAAGGAGCAGGAACCTTATTTAATGGTGATTTAATTGGGAATGATGTACTTGGGAAATCGGAGGAGTCGTCCGAATGATTAAATATATCGTTAAAAAGCAGAAAATCACACTTATTTTCTTTGGCATGTGTATTTTGCTAGGGATTTACAACTTTGCATCGTTACCTAAACAGGAGATGCCCGACGTTATTCCTATGTCAGCCAGTGTCACAACTGTGTATCCAGGGGCCTCACCTGAAAGAATCGAACAAACCATTACGAAGATATTGGAACAGAAAATTAAAGAAGTGGAGGGTGTCAAAACTATTTCTTCCACTTCATCTAAGGGCCAATCTAGTATAAGTATAGAAGCTTTGGATGAGGCAAATCCGACAAAAGTGTGGGCCGATCTTCGTACAAAGGTACAGGATGCGCAGTCTGAACTTCCGGACGATGCGATGCAGCCCATTATCAATGATAGTATGGCAGGCTCCTTCATCGGGTCATACGCAATCACTTCTGATAAAGTTGAAAATTTGTATGCGTTAAATGAATTGATGAATAAATGGAAAGATCAATTAAAAACGGTCTCAGGAATTTCAAAAGTTAATATTCAAGGAATTCCAGAACAAGAAGTACGGATAAGCCTGAACACTCAAAAAATGCAGCAATATGACATCTCCTGGGAACAGGTCGTTCAAGCCATTAAAAATGAAAACGATAGAGTGCCTACAGGAAGTCTGGATTTCAATCAGCGTACGTATCAGTTGACAGTAGATGCTTCAACTGATCCCAATGTTTTAAATAATGTTCAGATTTCAAGCAACGAAGAAGGGTTCCCTATATCCTTGAAGGATATAGGTTCAGCCTCGCTTGTTTTAAAAAAAACGGGGAGTTATACGTATGTGAATACCAAGCCTGCTATTTCAATCAGTTTGAGTGGAGATAAAGGCACAGACGTACCAACGGTATCCAAAGCGGCAACAGCCAAAATCAACGAACTTGCGAGTAGTTTACCTAAGGATGTACATTTTGAACTACTTTTCGCTCAAAATGACCGTGTAAGTGAAATATTTGGTAATCTCTCCAAAGAGATGATTATTGCTATTGCATCGGTTATTGTGATTTGTACATTAGGTTTGAACTTGCTGACCTCTGCATTTGTGGCCTTGGCTATCCCTGTTTCTATTGCCATCGGTTTTATTGTCTTGCCGATGACAGGAACGACGCTGAATCAAATTTCAGTCATCGGATTAATCATCGTACTGGGGATACTGGTTGATGATGCCGTTGTGGTAAACGACAACATTGAACGCCGACGCTCTGAATTTGGGGAAGATGCTACGGAGGCGGCAATTAAAGGAACGAAAGAAGTATCCTTATCGATCATTACAGCCACGCTGGCTACGGTTGCAGCATTTGCCCCGCTTTTATTTCTACCGGGCAATATGGGAGACTTTATTAAACCGATCCCTACCGTTATTTCGTTAACGATGCTGGCCTCCATGATTATGTCGCTTACGATCATTCCTATTTTCCGTCAATGGTACGATAACCGTCATAAAGGTAAAGAACGTAGCAAACCGACCAAGCCTCCAGGGCTTCTTGGCAATCAAATTCAGTCCCTCTCTAATGTATACGCTAAAAACTGGATGCCGAGAATACTGCGTCGACCACTTTTCACTGCGCTTATTGGTCTTATGATTGGTACGGCAGCTTATGGACTGCTTGCTATTGTGCCCATTCAATTATTTCCTGAATCGGACCAACCGGATGCCACAATCAACGTAACGATGCCAGAAGGAACGTCGTTGCAGGCAACCAATCAGGTTATAACCGAGATTGAGAACTGGGTTAAAAAGCAGCCAGAAACCGAACATTTGGCAGCAACGGCAGGTGGTGGAGCACCTCAAATGTACAGCGATATAGTAGCTGGTAGTGGCTCCGTGGGAGCGGTACACGGACAACTTACTGTTGTTGGTAAAGAGGGAGTCTTTGATATCAAAAAAACAGTGGACAGCTGGACAAGTACGCTGCAAGCCAAATATCCAGCAGCATTAATAAGTATACGTGTTCCTCAATTAGGCATCCCAGTCGGTAGTGCAGTATCTGTCCGTATTAAAGGAGAAGACCTTGGAAAGTTGCAAACGATGACCACAAAAATAAAAGAAATTGTTGCGGGAACTTCTGGAGCTGTAGATGTGACCGATAATATGGGGATGCAAAGCTATAATTTGAATTTTCAAGTCAACCAGCAGGCCTTGGATAAATATCAGGTCAATTATTCCAACTTAACCCGCACTTTGTTGCTAATGGGTGACGGAGTGAAGGTCACGGACTTTGACACGGGTAAGGAACTGCTGGATATCAATATGTACATGGATAAACCTAACCATGATCCTGAGGTGTTATTCCAACAGCTAAGTGTCACTAATGCGGGAGGAGAGCAGATCCCGTTATCCCAGTTAGCCACGATGAAACCGGACTTTTCCATTCAGCAAATCCACCGCTATGATTTGGAACGGACGGTAACGATCTCCGCCAATGCAAAAGGGCGTACGGCTACGGAGCTCACCCAGGACATCCGTAGCAAGCTTACAAGTACACATTTCGATTCGGGGTACACTTGGGAAATGGACGGGGAAACATCTACGCAGTCCGATTTGTTTAAGGATTTAGGCAAATTAGCCGTTATCGTTGTTTTTCTCATTCTGCTCTTGATCACCATGCAGTTTTACTCGGTTTCCACACCGATCATTATAATGACGACTGTGTACCTGGCAGCAGCAGGAGGAGTGCTTGGTAGCTTTATTACAGGTATGCCAATCGGTTTTATGAGTATTATGGGTATCATTTCACTTGCCGGTATCGTCGTGCGCAATGGTATTGTATTGATCGAGTTTATTGAAGATGCACGGCGTGAAGGCGCAGAATTAACAGAAGCCATCTTAATGGCATGCTCTGCCCGTTTCCGTCCGATCTTGCTCACCTCGCTAACTGCGATCGTCGGAATGATACCGATTGCTACGATGGGAGAAATTCTATTCAAGCCATTGGCAGCGACCATTATATTCGGACTGATTTTTTCAACCATTTTAACGTTGTTTGTAGTTCCGACTCTTTATATGGTCGTAGCTCATCTGAAGCTGAAACGGAAGCATAAGAAGGAAAAGGCTATAAATAGCGATAGCTCATTGACCTTGTAGGTAAATATAGAAAAGAATAACTCTATTTTTCCTTTAATAATGCGGGATCGTACATTAGACGAGTGTCTTAATGTACGATTTTTTCTTTTGTCGTTGATAAGCCGAGACTGACGTAGAGGCTTTTAAAAGGTAGAGATAACTTATTTAATGCGAATATCGGCAATGGAATACAGTGCTGCTGAACCACTAATCTTGACTCTATCCCCGTCATATCTACAGTATAATGTTCCACCGCGTTTGGAGAGTTGTCTGGCAACCATCTCTACCTTGCCCAGACGTTTAGCCCAATAGGGAATAAGATTGCAGTGAGCTGAGCCACACACCGGGTCTTCATTTACATTAAGTTTTGGAAAGAAGCTTCTTGAAGCAAAATCGTATTTTTCACTTTTCGCTGTAATCGTAACGCCTAGACCATCCGGTAGGTTCGCTAATTTGGAGAAGTCGGGGGAAGCGTTATACACATCTTCTTCTTTTTCCAATACAAACATTAGATCTCTGCCTAAATAAGTCTCTACAGGCTTTACACCAAGAGCCTCAATCATTTGCTCTGACAGGGGAAAGACTTTCGGCATTCTGCTAGGAAAATCCATTTAGTAAAGGTCATCCTTCTTGACCACAACAAGTTCTCCGCTTAAAGTGTGGAACTTGATGGTTTTAATATTCAGATCATAGTAGTTGGAAATGACATAAGCGGTTGCTAAGGTTGCGTGTCCACAGAGATCAATCTCGTTCCCTGGGGTAAACCATCTTAAGCGATAACCATCTTTTTCTTTTACCGCAAATGCGGTTTCGGAAAGGTTATTTTCGATCGCGATTTTTTGCATAAGATCATCCGGAAGCCATTCATCCATAACACAGATCCCAGCAGGATTTCCTTCGAAAACTTTATCTGTAAATGCATCTACAACAAAATATTTCATGATTTTTCCGCCTTTTTTCTTGTGATTTTAATATGCTGAGGTTTTATTTTCATGTAATATCCTAAAAAAACAAAATTTTGCATACATAAATTTTCTTTGTATAATATCGAAATATGTATGCGGCGTTTAGATCAACGTTACTTTACCGTATGTGCATGTATAACAGTCAATATAGGTGTATAACACATAAATGATTGAAAGAAGGAGGGGATATCATGAGAATTGAAATAAACCGGAATTCCCATATATCTATTAATCAACAAATATATGAAAATATATCGGACCGAATTAGATCGGGGACCTTGATTGAAGAAGAACGATTGCCTTCAGTTCGAGGGTTGGCTAAGCAGTTAGGAGTAAGTTTCCTGACCATTGTACGAGTCTATGACTTGTTAGAAAAAAATGAGCTGATTATTCGTATTCAAGGAAAAGGTACGTTTGTTAAAACAAGCTCTTTCTCAAAAAGCAAAGTGGATGAAGAGGAAAATAATTTTCAATGGCAAATATCCATACCCGATTATCTCCCTCGAAAACAGTTTGCTACCTATTATGATTCGTTCGAAAACAGCATTCAATTTTCCATTGCAGCTATTTCACCTTCGCTTCTTCCAACCCGTTACTTGGAAAAAGAAATTCAATTGGTGTTACAGAAAGACCCCAGCATTTTGGCGAAATATGGCCCTGTACAAGGTGACAAAGAACTTCGACAAGCCATGTGTGAACAGCTACGAAAGCAAAATGTGTATGTTAACGACCAGGATATAATAATTACCAATGGTACTCAACAAGGAATAGACTTGGTTTCGAGAACATTCTTAGGTCCTGGAGATATTGTGGTTGTAGAATCTCCTACTTATCCAGCAGCACTTGATACATTTCGGGCTCGGGGAGCTACTATTATTCCTGTCCCTTTAGATACATCAGGGATTAGGATGGACTTTCTGTTGAACATTTGTGAAGTGCATAAACCCAAGCTCATATATACCATCCCTAATTTTCAAAACCCTACAGGAATAGTTTTAGCTCAAGAAAGAAGGGAGCAACTGCTAACTCTTGCCCAGGAACATCAAATCATCATCGTCGAAGATGACCCATGGAGTGAAATATTTTTTGATGTAAAACCACCTTTACCTATAAAAAGTATGGATACGAATGGTTTTGTCATTTATCTAAAAGGGTTAAGCAAGACTCTAGTTCCTGGCTGTCGAATTGGTCTGCTTGCAGCTAATGGTACTCTTTTGACCCGTTTATTGGCATCTAAGGTTAATGCAGATTTGGGCAGCCCATTATTAACACAAAAAGCAATTCTCCCATTTTTTTATTCTAAAAGGATGGAGAATCATTTGGAAAAGTTGAGATCGACTTTAAAGCTACGAAGAGACAAGGTTCTAATGTACTTACAAACATATATGCCTAAAGAAATACAATGGATTGAGCCAGCAGGTGGGTTAAATATTTGGCTGTCTATTCCACCCGGATGGGATACCAACCACTTGCTATTAAAATGTCAAAAAGAAAATATTTTTTTTCTTCCAGGATCAGCTTGTTTTGCAGGAGAACCGGAAAACAATCATCTAAGGCTAAATTTTTCTTATTTAGAAGATGATATGCTAGAAAATGGAGTTTTAAATCTTTCAAAAATAACCGATGAATACTTAAATTCTGCTCCTTCTCAAAGACAAACGCCTAATTCATAAAACAATTATTTCATTGACATAGTCCACAAAAATCATTACTATAATTGTTGCAAAAGTCCACTAAATTGGGGGAGTTATGATCAATATAGATGCTAATATGATAGCGGATATGAGGCGTTTTAATCGGTTCTATACGAATATACTGGGTGTTTTAGATAGACATGTGCTGGATAGCGGATATTCCTTTACCGAGGCCCGTGTCATTATAGAGATCGGGTTGATCGAGCCATGTATTGCGAATACTCTAGTCGAATCTCTTAAAATTGATCGCAGCTATATGAGTAGGATCATTGCTAAATTTTGCAAAGAGGGCTTTCTTGTTAAGGAAAATTCAACGTTGGATAATAGAACAAATCTGATTCGTTTGACTCCTAAAGGAAAGGAGTTCTATAACCAACTGAATGAAAGGTCTGATGAACAAATTCTAAAATTAGTTCAAGGACTTTCAGAAGAAGAGATAAAGGAATTACATGCTTCTATGTTGTTAATTCAGAAGAAATTGGATAATTTGGAGAGGATACAGAATGATACGATTTGAATGCGACTATACCGAAGGTGCCCATGAGCGCATATTAAAGCGACTACTGGAGACTAATGATGAACAAACTCCAGGTTATGGCGTGGACGATCATTGTGAAAAAGCCAGAGCATATATTAAAGAAGCATGTGACTCCCCAAATGCGGATGTACACTTTTTGGTTGGAGGTACACAAACCAATACCACCGTCATTTCTTCTATTCTGCGTCCACATCAAGGCGTCGTTGCGGCAGTATCTGGACATGTTGCGGTTCATGAAACCGGAGCGATTGAAGCTACTGGACATAAAATACTTACTTTGCCAAGCGGGGATGGGAAGATCCGGGCCGAGCAGGTACAAGATTTGTATGACGCTCACTGGAATGATGCCGCTCCTGAGCATAGTGTACAACCCGGGATGGTTTATATTTCCCAACCTACTGAGAATGGAACCATCTATAGTAAATCAGAGCTGGAAGCATTAAGTAGAGTCTGTCGAGAGTGTGGTTTACCACTGTTTATAGATGGAGCCCGATTAGGTTATGGCTTGGTGGCCGAAGATAGCGATGTATCTTTAGCAGATATAGCAAAGCTTTGCGATGTATTTTATATTGGCGGGACAAAAGTTGGAGCATTGATGGGAGAAGCAGTAGTCATTCTAAATGATACATTGAAAAAAGATTTTCGATATATGATCAAGCAAAAAGGAGGACTGCTGGCTAAGGGAAGAATGTTGGGCATTCAATTCGAAACTTTGTTTGAAGACGGTTTGTACGTTGAAATTTCCAGGCACGCTATAGATATGGCCATGCTGCTTCAAAGCGGATTATCTGAGCAAGGTTTTTCTTTTCAGTACCGTTCTACAACCAATCAGCAGTTTCCGATTTTACCAGATCGTATACTAAAGGCATTGAGTGAAAAATATACTTACTCCTTTTGGGAAAAGGTTGATGATGCACATAGTGCTGTTCGATTTTGTACCAGTTGGGCTACAAAGAAAGAAAATGTTGAATTACTGATTCAGGATATAAAAGCATTGCGATAAAGGTCATAGAAAGAGTAATTTATAATTTTAAAGATGTAGAATGACTATGTAATAGCCATACTTCGTTGCATGCATTGCAGCGAAGTATGGTTTTTTTTGTGCATTTTACTTATTCCAAAGCGGCTTGTCTTTAGTTCCATGAAAGAGCAAGTGGATATAAAAATGGAAAAACAAGACAAGAGCGGAGGTATAAAATCGGCGTCTAATTCTTTACACTGAATATCTACCGAACCTGCTTGCGGTACTGAAGAGGGGAGAGCCCAGTTATTTTTTTAAAGATTTTATTAAAGTGGGAAGCATGACCGAACCCGACATCCTCTGCAATATGCTGGATTTTGTCCTTGGTGGTTCGAAGTCTTGTTTGGGCCGCCCTGACCCTCACTACGCGGATGTATTCGCTGAAATGAAAACCAGTCAACTTTAGAAAGATACGGCTTAGGTAAGCTGGACTAATGAAAAAGCAGGCGGCCACTTGTTCGAGAGTTAACGGTTCATTGTAATGATCCTGAATAAAAGAAGAAATTTCCGTGATTTTCTGATGCATGGGATGAGAGGAAACAGGTTCACTACGCTCAATCGCTTCCGATCGGTGCACCAGGATCAGCATTTCCAGCAGTAGATGCTGTACGCAACGGTCATGCAGAGGCTGCTTATTCCTGCATTCGGTATTCATCTGTAGGAATAAACGTTCAACTTCCACTTGCTCTCTCGCAGGTAAGCGAAGCAACGCGGATTGCTGATACGGCGGCAGGTCAAGAATGTCATGATCCTGCTGTGGGAGAAACGTCGGAGAAAAATGAATCAAGATGCGCTCTGTTTCCTGCAATTGCGTACTGGCGGTAGAGTGCAAGTCATGAGGAAGGATGAATATCAGATCCCCCTTGCGAGCGGTGTATACCTTGCCATTCATAAAATAGATGCGTTCGCCTCGCAGTAAGAGATACAGCTCATAGTTCTCATGGACATGAGGCCGGGGCATGACTGTGAAACCGGTACGATAGATGTGATGAATGGAAAATTGTTGTTCGCCAATGACATATTTATCTTCTTTCATTTCATTCATGTGCTTCTTCCTTTACAAATTAAGATAAGTAAGCGCATTCATATACCAACAGTATATATGACAACCTGCCAATGATAAAAGCAGAAAAGATTGATGAAAGGAGGTGAAGGCGCTTCTGAACGTCTCGAATCGTGTTTTTATAAAAATATGCGCTGATGTGGAAGAAAATCTTAGGGAGGAAACAGAATATGAGCAAGCAGCGTACATGGAAAAAGGTGCTATGTAATGTGGTTGTGGGTTCATTGTTGTTGACCTTGTGCCCACCACTAATCCAAGCGGAGACTGCGGTAGGAACAGAGAATGCAAAGGTGTCAAAAGTGGCGACGGATATTCCGGCGTTTCCGGGGGCTGAGGGTGGCGGTAAATATGTTACCGGTGGACGTGGAGGTGAAGTGTATGAGGTCACCACGCTGGCAGACTACGGCAAAGGGGAACAGATAATACCCGGATCTCTTCGCGCAGCGGTCAGCTCCGATAATCGGACGGTCGTATTCCGGGTGGGTGGAACGATTCACCTCAAGGAGCCACTTAAAATCTTGGGAAACAACCTGACGGTTGCTGGTCAGACAGCTCCTGGCGACGGTATAACTGTAAGCGATTACACAACAGGGATTGATGCAGATAACGTCATTCTCCGTTACCTGCGTTTCCGATTGACCGACCGTTACCCCAGTGAGGATGACGCGTTAGGAGCCAGATACCATAAAAACATAATGATTGATCACTGTTCCTTTAGCTGGTCGGTGGATGAGGTACTGAGCCTGTATGACAACGTTAATACAACGGTACAATGGTCCATTGCGTCAGAAAGTATGCTAATGACTACGCACCAGAAAGGTCGCCACGGCTATGGCGGCATATGGGGCGGACGAAATTCCACCTATCATCATAACTTGTTGGCTCACAATGCAAGCCGTAATCCGCGTTTTCCAACCGATAAAAAACAAATCGACGCTGTGGAAATGACCAATAATGTCATTTATAACTGGGGATTTTTCTCTTCATACGGCGGCGGTGAAGGATCGTATAATGTGCTAAATAACTATTATAAGTATGGCCCCAACACATATCAGGACGTTCGCGGTCAAATCTTTGTGGACGTGGGTAGTAAAAAATATAAAACACGCATCTTTATTGGTGGTAACTACATGTACGGCAATGACTCGGTTACAAAAGACAACTGGCAGCTTGGAACATCCATTGGGTCAATTATTGATCCTTCCACCCGTTTGGCGGAGCCGATTGAAGTCAGAGGGGAATACGACAACGGAATCTCACCAGATGCGTATGGTCCATATCAAGCGACAGATGCACAAACCGCATATACTGAGGTGCTTGCCGGCTCAGGAGCCACGCTGCCAAGAAGAGATGCGGTAGACGCCCGAATTATGAATGATGTGAAGAATGGAATGGGTGCGTTTATTAACTCTCCGCGTGAAGCAGGGTGGATTTATGACGATTATAACGTAACGACGACGGAGCTTTCTGACAGTGACCATGATGGAATGCCGGATGAATGGGAACGTGCTCATGGGCTGGACCCCAATAATGCAGATGACCGTAACGGTCAGGGGCTTGCCGGCACAGGGGCGTATGCTCATTTTGCCAAGGGGTATACCAATCTGGAGGTCTATTTAAATGATCTTATTGAGAAGCTGTCGAATGGAAATGAGGTGGATAATCCAGAGGTCGTCGTTAAGGTGTCGGATGCAGACGGACGTCCACTAAAGCATAACGATATTTTGGAAGCAGGCCGGGATGCGACCATAACAGCAACAGCCAAGGACAAAGATGGTATTGCTCACGTTGAATTTATCATTGACGGCAAACTTGTTGGTAAAGTAGAGACCGCACCTTATCATCTCGATTGGAATCATGTAACAGACGGTACCCATAATATTATTGTACGGGTGACCGACCGCAAGGGGACTGCTGTATTTTCCAATCCTGTTACCATTCACGTCAATACGACTGCGCCATCGGGAAGTTGGCTCAGCGAAGAGATTGGCTCTGAGGGCAACGATGGTTATATAAAAGGGCATACTCAGGTCTTAAAAGAAGATGCAAGCGGCAGCAGTATAAGACTGAAGTCAGCGGGAGACGTGGACGGTAAGGCAGATATTTTCCATTATGCTTATCAAAAATGGGAAGGCGACACTGAAATTACAGCCCGTGTGGAACAAATTACCCCGGTGGATGATAATGCTGAAGCGGGTGTAATGATTCGTGAATCGCTGAAGGCTGGATCAAAAATGGCTTTTATGTCTTTAGCATTTGTTAAATATGGAAAACAGGGTATTCTTATCAGTCGTGATCAAACGGATGGCACGACGAAACGTGCGTCAATGGAGACTTTTATTGCAACGCCATATTCGGTTCGTCTTGTACGACAAGGACAAAAGGTTACCGGCTGGGTATCCGCAGATGGTGTGACGAACTGGGAGAAGGTTGGCGAAACTGTTATAGATGTGCCGAATAATCAGCCGCTATTGATCGGGTTGGCTACCGATGCATCCAAACAACAAAACGATGTATGGAATTACAATACGTCGGAATTCAGCAATGTCACCATCCGCAACCTGACAGACTCAGGAGGAACTCATCCCACTAGTGTGGTGGTGGCGACCTATGGCCCTGCTGACTTTAGATCTCTTCAGGCAGCTATTGTCGCAGTCCCTGACGACAGTAACACAAGGACAGTTATCCATCTCAAAAACGGTACGTATCGTGAAAAAATAAAGGTGAATTCCTCCAAAAAAAATCTGAGCATTATCGGAGAAGATCGCGACAAAACGATCATTTCTTTTGACGATACGGCCAAAACCGTGGTGGACGGAAAAGAATTAGGAACAAGCAACAGCTATACAATGCGTGTGCAAAGTCCCGATTTTGTGTTGGAGAATGTCACGGTTGCCAATACAGAAGGAACCGGGCAGGTGCAGGCTGTAGCGTTATATGCCGAAGGCGATCGTGGTAAGTATCACAATGTCAAAATTACTGGCCTACAGGATACGTTGCTTGTGAACCGTGGCAGACAGTATTTCAAGGACAGCTACATCAGTGGCAGTGTAGATTTTATATTTGGCAATGCACCTGTCGTGTTTGATAATTCGATCATACACAGCCTGCGTGCTGGATATGTGACAGCAGCTTCAACAGAAGAGAACAAGCCGGGTTTTGTATTTATTCAATGTCGTCTGACAACAGAAAATGGCTTGACAGGCAAGGTGGATCTCGGACGGCCATGGCGCCCTAACGCTCATGTTACTTTTTTGAAGACCTATATGGATGACCATATCAAGCCGGGCGGCTGGAACAATTGGGGCAAGGAATCCAATGAGCAGACCGCAAGATTTGGAGAGTTTGACAACTTTGGGCCAGGTGCAGAAAGTAGCGGGCGTGTACCTTGGGCCAAACAGCTTACCGCCGATGAAGCAAGCCAGTACACCGTTGAAGCTGTTCTGAGCGGGACAGATCATTGGGATTGGCGTCTTTAAATTTGATGTTCAATGGTTAAGCGGGGCAAGCGCTTCTAGCGTTCAGCCTCGCTTATTTTTATAGTTTGAGTAGAGGATACATACTTAATTTTCGGTGTTGAAAATACTTGTTTATATGGAAAATGTTTGCTATGTTAAAAGTGCATTTATTTCAAATTGTAATTTATTATTGATTTGGAGGTGTAAGGTATGGCACGTGTATTAGTAGTGATCACGCCTGCTGAAGGCCATGTTAATCCGACACTAGGATTAGTGAAAAGGTTGGTAGACAGTGGGGAGGATGTTGACTATGTGTGTACGGAAGAATATCGTACGAGAATTCAACAGACAGGAGCACAGATGATAACCTACCCTTTTGTTGATGATGCTTTTTCTAAAGACTCTGATTTAAAGCCAGCAGAATACAAACATCATTATCAATTTTTGTACATGATGGTAAAAGGTATGATTCTTCCGATTATTCCAGAGGTTTTGAGAGTTATTGAAAACAGAACCTATGATTATTTAATCTATGATTCTTTGATGGGTTGGGGAGGCACGATTATTGCAGAGAGGCTGGGAATCCCTGCTGTGTGCTCTATCGCTTCTTTTGCTTTCGTAGATCCATTGGGATCGGGGCAAGGCATGAATGACAATGATCCGGAGGTAAAAAAGTTGTACACGGCTACGATGCAAATAACGCATCAACTAGCTAAGGAGCTTCAGGTTGACGCTCCGGCTATAGAAGAGATTGCTCCTCATGGCGGGCGCTTAAGAATAGTTTATACAAGCCGCTATTTTCAACCGCAAGCCGAAAAACTGGATCACAGTTTTATTTTTACAGGTCCTTCTATTGTACCGCGTAAAGATGCTCCATCTTTCCCGTTCGAACAACTTCGTGTTCTGCATCCACAGGCGGTTTACATTTCAATGGGTACTATTTTGAATAAAGACTTGGAATTTTATAAGCTTTGTTTTGAAGCATTTCGCGATTTGCCTGTGCAGTTTGTGCTGTCTTCAGGCAATTATACAGACATGGAGCCATTGGCCCCGTATATCCCTGACAATTTTATAATCAAGCCTTATATTCCGCAATTGGAAATGCTTCAGCATGTGGACGCTTTTGTTACACATGCGGGGATGAACAGTACAAGTGAAGCCCTGTATTACAATGTGCCGCAGGTCATGATTCCTTTAACATCGGATCAGCCGATCGTAGCTAGTCGGGTGCAGGAACTGGGAGCGGGTGTTGTTGTGGATAAAAATGAGCTTACACCCGCTAGTTTGAGAGCTGCCTTATTAGAGGTATTGAGTCATCCAACCTATAAAGAACAGGCTCACGTGATCGGCGAATCATTACGCCAGGCTGGTGGGTATAGACATGCGGCAGATACAATTATGAGTCATTTCTCCACCATAGAAAAATAAGGCGCAGTCTATATACTGTGATTCCTTTCTTTTAAAGCAGCAGATTTTTCAAACTCTAATTTCTTTGAAATCGCCAGAAGACCAAGGGAGCAGATGATTAGGGCCAAACATACCCAATAGGTGTTTCGGTAACCAATCCATTGAGCGGTTAATCCGCCCATCAAGCTCCCCACCAGTCTTCCAATGGTTGTCGCATTGGAATATAGTGTCGATGCGTACCCTGGAAGAGAGGGCAATAAATCCTGCATGTAACTAATGCCAATGGCAGAAATCACTGCAACAAAGAAGGCTAGAAGAAGCTGCCCCACGAATAGCTGCCACATCTCCGTAGACATAAGGACAAGGATATAATAGGCAACTCCTGTTAATGCCCCTAAAAATACAAGCAAACGGTTGGAGTATTTAGCTGCTAGTACGCCTAGCATGAGCATCAAGGGTATTTCTAAAATTGCGCAAATACTGGATACTAGAGCAACGTCACTCGTGTCACCTTTTAAATTGTGAATGATGAACAAGGAAATATTTAAACTGTTCATCCAGTGAGACGTATAGAGCAGAGTAAGAACTAAAAAGGGGATCAGAATCTCAACATTTTTATGTAAAGTAATGTGATGAAGTGAAAGTTGATTCTTATGTTTAAGCTGAGCGGGAGGCTGCTTGATAAAAAAGAATAAAAGAACAGCAATGAGAACAAAAATAGAGGTCGTTCCCATAAAGATACCCTTAAAGCCCGTATGTGCAATCAAAAAGGAACCAAAAAGCGGCCCGGTAATAAAGCCAAGAGAAAACATAGACCGAAGCGTTGAATTAGCAAAGGCGTGATCCGCAGATTTACTGCGATCTACTGCTTCACGTGCACTGGCAAATAACTGCGGCATCCCAGGAGCACCAATGGCCGTAAAGATCGTCATATAAACAAAAAGTACATAAAAATTTTGGATTACAAGATATCCTGCAAAGGCTGTGGCATTAAATAACGTACAAATTACCAAAATTTGTTTACGATCTAATCCGGTATCAGACCGTTTGGCAATCAGAGAGCTTATCCATATGCCACAAATCAAAGTCACAGCTGTAAATACACCAAAGGTTCCCACAGATACGCCAAGTGTACTTGTAAAATATACAGCTAAAAAAGGTGCGCTGATGGATATAGCCATACCTTGCAATAACATGCAGAGCATGAACAATGGGTAGTTAGGGATAACAAAAAGATTCTGAATACGCTTTAGCATTTCATTTTTACACTCCTTCCGAATACATATCAATCCCAACCAAACTATATATGACTTTAGCATAATTTGTATATTTACACGTTGTAAAATATTATATATTATTTCTCACTTTGATGAGCAGGTCAATACAGGCGAAGATACAGTAATAGGCAAAGCGTCAAACTCTCCACACCTTCAACTACTAACCTAGCTATGAGATCATGAGATTAACCTGAATACGGAGGGGAACTCATGAATGCCAAAGAACAACGCAGACAAGATTGGCACACTCGTATCGTAGCCTATCGGGCAAGTGGTCTCACGATGAAAGCTTTGTGCTTCGCAAATCATCTGGACCGTGCCCCTTATACTTCTTGACCCATTGGTATACTTGATGATAGGAAACCTGATACTGTTCCGCTGTCTTCCGGTAGTCATGATCGTGGGCAAGACAGTGAAGAACAACGTTTATTCGTTCTTCTTAGACAAAGGAAAGCTCCCCTTCAAGTAGCGGTTTATTTATTAAACCTGTCTACTTGAAGGGGAGCATATCAAAATCGGGAGCCTGTTCCGTAATTTATAATAGCGAGGTTACGAACTTCACCTCCGGAAAGCGGTTATCCGGTCCTTTCATTAAGATTCCGCCTTGATTTTTCAGATATCTATCGAAGAAATCCAGCATATAGGCATTGATAACGGAGTTCGCTCTTTCGGGCGAAATCTTTCCTGTAATGCCCAGCATTTCGAAAATCGGAGAAATGAACTGTACGTCGGCAAAATTCAAATGCTCCGTATTTTCGATATAGAGGACTTGTCCCCCTTCGTCGACCGTTTCGCGCATCCGTTCAAGCTCCAACTTTTTATCTTCCGTTACTTGATCCTCCCACTCTCTTGTTGAGCCCATACGGTTAAGCTCTGCATCCGTGTAGACCCGGTTATCCATCACCATTTTTAATTTTTCGAAATAGCTTTCCGAGTTGATGAACAAAAACGGCTTTCGCAGACCCTCTCTGTCACGCAGTCGATAAAGCCCTCCATCAAGGTCTATTCCAACCGCGATTCGCGGATCGTAAGAAGCGTCATAGGCCGTCGCTCCGCCGATGGAATGACCGAACACCCCGACATGACCGAGATCAATCCTCCCTTTTAGATGACTTGGAATCTGCCCCGATTGGATGAGCTCGAATTGGTCCAGCGCAAACGCCACATCGCCGGTTAAAACTTGTCCCAACTTGTCGCGATTTCCTCTACTCGTCTGATAATCATGGGCGGGCGAGAATAAGTCGTTGGTTGTGCTGGTCGTGATTCGCCCGTCCGGAAACTCGGTTGCAAATGTATTGTAGGTGTGGTCGATCACTGCCACGATATATCCATGACTCGCGAGATTTTCGGCTTGCGACGTGTGGAGGAACCTGGAAGAGCCGTTGCCGGGATTCGCAAGGATCAGCGGGTATGAAGTCTGTGCCGAAGAGACTTCGGCCTTCGAATAAGCATGACTGGATACGTACTTCAGGTGTTGAAAAGTAAACCCGGGAAGGCCATAGTCCGCGGCCATATAACGTAAAATCTGGGTATCGGGAATAAAGGGAGCGTACTTGTCGGCGCCAGCTTGAGCCGGATACCATACCTGAACCATCAATTCCCTTTTGCCTGTCGCGGTTTTGCCAAATGTCTCCTCCCGGCTTGGATCGATGAAATGAAAGACTTGCGTGCCTACCTTCAACTCGCCGGTTGGCGCCGGAAAGTCGAATACGGGAAACACATAGAGGAAGCACCCCGTTGCGATTAGCCCAATCACGATAAAAAGGCGGCCCAGCACCCTACGGATTCGCGAGGCAGTCCGAACGACTTTCAGCGTTATGAAAACGTCTATAAGCGAAAGCATAAGCATCAGGATCGTAAATCCGTATAAAAATAAAAGCTGAACCCTGTATCCTTCGACAAGCAAATGTATCACTAAAAAAATGGAGCCTGCTCCGCTTGTCAGGAGCAAAGCTGGTCTTCGGATACGTTGATTGAAAATGAACAGGAGTGCCAACAAACAAGCACTTGAAAAGAATAGCAGCATTTCAAAAAACCTCACGCCAACTCCCCCTTAAAAATAATCCTATCAATGGATTAGTATAGAGGAGCAGCTAGGTTGATACCATTGATCTAGATGACAATGGCCTTACACTCTTGTAAGGTTGCGCGACGATGGCGCAGAAAACGGCATGTAATGTGCTGATTCCTGCCTTTCGGCCGGGGTTGTTTGTTTCACAATTGTGAAGACAGCTCAATCTCCAATCTCCGATACAATGATTTTCAGAACTCGGCTTCTTGCTTCGTTTATGGAGGGTTCAAAGGCGAGATTGACCGAAACACCTCGGTCAGCTTCACTTCCGCTAACTTGTTAAATCATAATTCAGCATAACTTAGCCCTCATCTAGTTGAACAGGTGGGGGCTATTTGATGCTTACGTAACAGGAGTGGGGTGTAGATATGTATGTGAAATTTTCCTGTAGGATTTGCCTTAAAGACTGAAGCGATCTACGAACTGCTTGATCAGTTCATTCAATAATCCGGCGGCCTTCGTAGGAAGGCGATGATCAGCTTTCTTAAGGAAAACCAGCTCACTATTTGGTAACTGTTGATGCAACATTTTGGCATAGGGATGAAAGTGCTTATCTTCTTCACCATAAATGAGCAGGACAGGAAGATGGATTTCCCCGAGCCGTGAGGTGCAGTTGTACTTCAAGCTGTAACGGTAATATTGTTCGACATTCCTGGGATTTCCCTGCTTCGCATCGTTGAATAACTTACGGAACAAAGATAGTTGTTTCGTTTGTGACCAAGCAATAGAAAGGGCAAGCGTACCGACTGCGCTGATTTTGGAAAGAGCAATGCCCAAAGAAATTTTGTTTCTTAGTCGCCATTCGTTTACTTCCGACATTCCACTGATAACAATGCCTCCCCATGCCCGATCTGGATAAGTCAAGAGGAACTCAAGTACTATCGAGCCTCCGGTAGAATAGCCACACAAAAATACTTTATCCAGGCTCATCCGGTCCATCAAATGTTTAATATCCAGGGCGATGAGAGGATAAGTAACTGTTTGTTTGGAAGGCTGACTTTTACCGTGTCCTCTGATATCAAAAGCTATAGTTCGAAAATCGGATGATAATCTTTGGAATTGGTATGTAAAATTTAAGCTTGTGAGTACTGGAGGGTGAATGAATAGGATGGCCATTCCTTCCCCGGAATCCATGTAATACATAGAGTATTCGTTTATGTTTGTAGTAGTCATGGTTATGCTCCCTCCCTGAATGGTTTGATCTTAAATTTGGCTTATTAGATCCAAAAAATTCATGGAGGTGTAACTTTAATTGCTTGTATGAGATACCTTTGTCCCGATGATCCAATGCAGGAATAATATTTTTAGTACAAGAAAAAATAAGAGGATCAAGTTTTTCTAAGAAAGGGACGCATACATGGGCATGAAAAATAAGGTTACCATAGCACTAGTGCTGAGTTTATTGTTGATGATCTTGGGCTGTAGAGCAGACTCCAGTCAACAGCTAAAACAACAGAGTGTGAAGCCACCTATCACAGTAAATCAAATGGGCAAAAAACCTGTCATTGTGATCTTAATTGATTCTTTAATGGATAAACCTTTGCAAGATGCGATTCAAGAAGGCCGCGCACCGGCAATGCAATATCTCCTTAATCAAGGGCAATATTTCCCGCATGTAGTGAGTTCATTTCCCACGATGTCTGTGACAATCGACAGTACATTATTAACGGGAACGTATGCAGACCAACATCATGTACCCGGACTCGTTTGGTACAGCGACCCAAAGAAACGCATGATTCTCTACGGCAATGGTGTTAAAGAAGCCTTGAAGATAGACCAACTGCAAGTATTCTTAGACGCAATTTACCAATTAAACCAAGTTCATTTGAATAAAAAAACGAAAACCATACATGAGGAATTGGCCGACAAAGGAAAAGAATCCGCGTCCATCAATGCTATTGTCTTTAGAGGGAAAACGAAACATGCCTTAAAAGTGCCTGACTTCATAGCGAATAGCAACAGGGTGCCAGAAAAAATGATAGTAACAGGGCCTAAATGGTTATCTTATGCAGCTCTGGCACAATTGAATCCGAAAAATAGCTGGAATACTCCTTTGTGGAAAAAATTTGGGATGAACGATGAATTTTCCGCAAAAGATACCGCTTTTCTAATAAGCCAGAAGAAACTCCCAGACGTAACCATCACATACTTTCCAGAGAATGATAATTTGGCGCATAGAAAGGGTCCGACTCAACTGGAGGGAATCGAAAAAGCGGATCAAGCACTGCAAACTGTGTTGAATGCATATGGTTCGTGGGAACAGGCGGTAAACAATGCCATATGGATTGTCATGGGTGACAGTGCGCAAAGCGCTATTTATAATGATCGACAGGTAGCAACGGTTGATTTAAAGTCGCTTTTGAATCATTACCGCATTGCAAAATTAAATCAACCAGTAAGAAACGAGGATCAAATAGTAATTTCCGCTAATGAACGGATGGCTTATATCTATGCGATAAACGATAACGTAGAGCTGTCCAACGTGGTGAAGCTTTTACAAAATGAGGACAAGCTCGACATTATCGCTATGAAAGATGGTAAAAACAATATTCATGTTACAAAGGGGAAAAAGGGTAAGCTGTTTTCTTATCATCCCGGTGGAAAATTCATCGATGAATATGGGCAATCGTGGACCTTGTCGGGCGAAGAGGACCTTGTGGATATTACGGTGAATAACAACCGGATCAAATATGGAAAATATCCAGACGTGTTGGCGAGGCTACACGGGGCAATGAATTCACATAAAGGAAGATATGTTGTCGTCACGGTCCAACCTGGATATGAACTCGTCGGCGAAAGTTCTCCTACCCACATCGGAGGGGGAGCTCATGGATCGCTGCATGAAAAAGATTCCCTTGTCCCATTAATTATTTCCGGAACGAATACACGCCCCAAAACACTGCGAATCGTTGATATAAAAGACTGGATTATGCAATTGGTGAACGAATAAGGGGGGATCGCCTATATAGCAATGTTCCCCCCTGACACATTGATTTCTAAGCTTTGATGGCTTTTATGACGGCGGAAACAATGTAATCATCCACGTTTGCACCAGGCACCCAATCTTTGATAAATGATTTGGATTCGTCTTTAGGTTCGATACTAATGCTCGTAAATCCACTTTGCTGCAGCATAGATTCTACTTCTTCCAACGATGAAGCCCCGGAAATACACCCGGAATACAGCTCATCCAGATCGTTTTTTATTTCAGGGGGGAGTTCTGTGGTCGTAATGATATCAGAGATCGCCAATCTGCCGCCGGATTGCAGAACACGAAAGGCTTCGTGAAAGACCTGCTGTTTATCTGGTGAAAGGTTAATCACGCAGTTGGAGATGATCACATCCACTGTGCGATCCGCTACCGGAAGGTGCTCGATTTCTCCTAAACGAAAGTCGATGTTTGTGAATTTTCCTTTGAGGGCATTACTTCGGGCACGACTGACCATATCTGGCGTCATATCGACTCCGATCACTTTGCCACTGTCTCCTACTTGGCGGGAAGCCAAAAAACAGTCAAATCCGCCACCGCTGCCCAGATCTAGGACGACTTCTCCGGCTTTCAATTCTGCAATGGCCTGCGGATTACCACAGCCAAGTCCGAGATTTGCTCCTTGAGGCACAGCTGTTAACTCCGCGATGGAATAACCCATTTGCGATGATAGTGTATCCGCATCAGACGGCCCCCCACAACAACTGCCGGCCAGGGGTGTACTGACTTCCTTAATGGCAATCTGTTGATAGCGGTTCCGTACATTTTGGCGGATTTCATCATTCGTAAGTTTATTCATATTAACCACTCCTTTAGGTTGGATAGGTAGAACGAAACTAAAAAAAAACCCACTTATATGAATTTATACTTGTAAAATGCAAGTATTGGAGGAGGATGTTACCCCGTTACTGGAAAACAACACTTGCTTGATTGGGCCATCGCGCCATTAAAGAGTTTCACAGATCGAATCACAGTTTCTTTTTCAAAATCAGTCAAATACGAAAAAACTTCGTTTAAGTAGTCATTCATTTGCGCGTCAATAGTAGTCGCTACATATTTACCTTCTACTGTGAGGGATAGAGTATAGACTCTACGATCGCTAGGGTCTGGTGTTTTCTCAACCAGATTCATCTTGATCAAACTCTGAACCTGTCTGCTGAACGTTGTGATGTCTGTTCCAAGGGTTTCTGCAATCTGCTGCATAGAGGGTTTATGCTGACGGTCAACTTCATAAAGAATATGACTTTGAACCGGAGAAATGTCATGCCCACCCACGGTACAACAGTTTTTGTTCAGTAAACCTAAACGACGGGTCATGTTTTGAAATAATTCTCGTGTATTTTCCATTTATGTTTCACCTCATGCCTTAGTTATACGTTATTCATTTGCGAATTGCAAGTATTATTCGTGCTTGATATTAAAACTGTACTCCATTAGTATATAAGCATATAGTTATATGAGTGGAAAGGGGGCACACCTTGGATCAACTTGGTTATGTAGCCGATCATTTAAAGCTATTGGGGGATAAAACTCGGCTGGCTATGCTTTCCCTGCTAAGAGAGAGAGAATGGTGTGTTTGCGAATTTGTAGATATCTTTGATATGTCTCAGCCAGCCATTAGCCAACATTTGAGAAAATTAAAGTCGCAAGGAATTGTAAAAGAAGAACGACGAAGTCAGTGGGTGTACTATTCCTTAAATGTAGACGACAAGCCGTATATTCAAGCTGTTCTTGAGAGTATGCCAGACTGCAAGCAGATTTTAAAATGGCTGAATAAAGAGGAGCCGATCGCATTTTGTGGACCGGATTCCTCAGCTTGTTCATCCTAAAGTCTACTCCGTTTATATCCTTGGGGATAAACGGTGTTTTTAATATAAGTATATGTTTATATGGTAATGTAATGGAGGTTTTAAAAAATTGATTTTGTTGGCATGCATTATATTTTTAGCCACTTTAGTGTTGGTGATCTGGCAGCCTAAAAATCTGTCCATCGGATGGTCTGCCTGCGGCGGTGCCATACTCGCCTTGTTAGTGGGTGTAGTCGATTTACATGATGTTTGGGAAGTTACTCATATTGTCTGGAATGCGACACTGGCTTTTGTAGCCATTATTCTGATTTCGTTGGTGCTTGATAAAATCGGCTTCTTCGAATGGGCGGCGCTTCACATGGCACGAGCTGCGCGAGGAAGTGGAACCCGGATGTTTGTTTATGTGACCATTCTTGGCGCCGTTGTTGCTGCTTTTTTTGCGAATGACGGTGCGGCCTTAATACTGACACCGATTGTACTGGCGATGGTTCGGGCACTTAAATTGGATGAGAAAATGGTTTTTCCTTTTATCATAGCGAGCGGTTTTATTTCAGACACGACGTCGCTTCCGCTTGTGGTCAGCAACTTGGTTAATATTGTGTCAGCCGATTTCTTTGGGATCACCTTTATGGAATATGCGAGTCGCATGATTATACCTAATTTATTTTCTTTAGCAGCCAGTATAGGAGTACTGTATCTCTTTTTCCGCAAAAGAATTCCGAAAACGTTTGATGCGACACAATTAATCACGCCTGCGGAAGCGATTAAAGATCCAAAGATGTTCCGTATGTCCTGGATCGTCCTCGCGGTTTTGTTCGTTGGCTACTTTGCATGCGAATTTTTTAATATTCCCGTTTCGGTGGTGGCCGGTATTATTGCTATCTTTTTCTTATTGATGGCGCGTAGAAGCCCTGCAGTGCCGATGAAAGAAGTCATCAAGGGCGCTCCATGGGCTATCGTATTTTTCTCCATCGGAATGTATGTTGTGGTGTATGGTCTACGTAATGCCGGTTTGACGGATCTGCTGGCCCATGTGATTCAAGCGGCTGCCGATCAAGGTATGTTTGTGGCCACCATGGGCATGGGTTTTATTGCGGCGATCATCTCTTCAGTCATGAATAACATGCCTACGGTCATGATTAATGCGCTTGCCATTGATGCCACCCATGTAACCGGTATAGTCAAAGAGGCGCTGATTTATGCTAACGTCATCGGGTCGGATCTCGGGCCGAAGATAACCCCAATCGGTTCGTTAGCCACATTATTGTGGCTGCATGTGCTTCGTTCGAAAAACGTGAAAATTTCTTGGGGGACTTATTTTAAAACGGGCATTGTCTTAACTATTCCTACACTTTTTATTACCCTACTGGGCCTATATCTGTGGTTAATCATTTCATAATTGAACATTGAAGGAGACGGTAATGATGGAAAAGAAGACAATTTACTTTTTGTGCACTGGTAATTCTTGTCGCAGTCAAATGGCAGAAGGCTGGGCCAAAAAATACTTGGGAGACCATTGGAATGTATACAGTGCGGGCATTGAAGCACACGGCCTTAACCCTAAAGCGGTGCAAGCGATGAATGAAATAGGGATCGATATTTCCGGTCAAACTTCAGATATTATTGACTCTTTTTTGCTGAATGGTGCTGATTTAGTTGTGACCTTGTGCGGAGATGCTGCTGATAAATGTCCTATCACACCTCCGCACGTTCGTCGTGAACATTGGGGGTTTGATGATCCGGCTAAAGCACAAGGAACAGAAGAAGAGAAATGGAGCGTATTCCAGCGTGTACGGGATGAAGTAGGGACTCGTATTCGGAAATTTGCGGAGACTGGTGAATAAACAAGGTGCACAGCTATAGTATTTCAAACAAGCACGCCTCCTTAAAGAGGTGGTGCTTGTTTGGCGTTTTTTTCCTTTACAGAATACTCTTCCAGTACCTTTGTTTTATCTCCATAGATCCTATCCAAATGATCTTCTCCCCATAAGCAAAAACGATCAAGCAGATCTTTAAAATCCCATCCATATTCACTAAGCTCATATTCCACTTTGGGGGGGACTTGGTTATAAATGATACGGTGGATGATTCCATCCTTTTCAAGCTCTCTAAGCTGTTGGGTGAGCACTTTTTGGGTGATTTTCGGAATGAGTTGACGAAGTTCGTATGTACGTTTTCTGCCGCTGGTTAAATGGTGTAGGATAATGCCTTTCCACTTTCCACTGATGACCTCCAAAGTTGCCTCGATCCCGAGCATATAGGTTTTGGCTTTGTCTTCCATAGACTTTCCCCCTCTCCGATCTGTAGTACAAAAGGCACTAAGGAACCTTAAAGTACCTACAGTACATTGAAGTGCGTACTTCACACTTTAATGTATAACATCCATAATAGCATCTGTAGACAGGGTTCAACAATTATGAGGAGAAAGAAGGTTACGGATACATGAAAGTTCTATTGGTCGTCACGCATCCTAGAGAAGATTCACTTACCCTTGCGGTCATGAATCGTTTTGTAGAGGGATTGAAAGAGAATAAGCACGAGGTAGATATTTTGGACTTGTATCGGGATGGGTTTAATCCGGTATATAGCGCGGCAGATGAGCTGGATTGGAATACGCCTCATAAACAATATGCTCCTGAAACACGGAAAGAGATGGACAGAATTGCTGCTGCGGATGCTCTGGTCTTTGTATTTCCTCTATGGTGGTACAGTGTTCCTTCCATGCTAAAAGGTTACCTGGATAAAGTATGGAACATAGGTTTACTTGAGGAATTTACGACGAAGCAGGTTTTGTGGATGTGCTTGGCGGGAGGGACTAAAGAACATCTGATCAAGTATGAATATCACGATTTGGTTACTCAATATTTGAATAAAGCCATTGCTGGTTACGCAAGAGTAAGAGAGTCCAAGGTAGAGTTCTTCTATGATACTTTGTCCGAATCGAAAGAATACATTGAAGGTTTACTGGAGCACGCTTATCAATTAGGTCGGGCATATAAGTGAATTTTATTCTGATAACAATGAGGATCTAATATTATTGAGGATTTTGCAAAATCCTAATTATTGAAAAAGGGTTAAGGCTCGTTAGACGGCACTTAACCCATTTTTATTTTATAGACGAGACTCTATCCTTTTATAGGCTCGTGCATAGGTGCTGACGGTGCTCCTTGCATAGATAACCCGCCGCCAGTTGTGCTTGCTGGAATAACGGGATGTGGTGAGCCCTTTTCAGAAGCAGAACCCGCAGTTTGCTTGGCCAGCTTTTGTTTTTCCCATAGGGCTCTGGCGATAACCAGCATGGAGAGTACACCCACATATAGTAACAGAGAACCGAGTTCGGGAAGCATCTCCTGCAAAGGTGCACCACGCAGACCCATGGTGCGCAGGAATTTATACATCCATACAAAGGGGAAGAAATCACCGATTTGAATCGCTAAAGGTGGAAACAGTGATCTGGATAGAACAGCCCCTGATAAAACAAAAGCAGGCATGAGTATCATCACCATTCTGCCAATGGCTATTCCCGGATGTGCAGCGCCCCATGCAACCAGGACATTGATACAAACGGTACCGAATACATACAGGACAACCGGAATTATAAAGAGAATCGGATTGGCCTCGAAACGGCCTCCTCCAAACACTTTAAGCATCCCGAGAGAGAAGATTAAGCCAGCCGTCGAAAACAGCGTATAAGGAAGCATACGCAGTAGTATGTTGAACGGATTTTGCAGCTCAGCAGCCAGCCTCTTGGAAACCCGGAGTCTAGCGACCAGAGGTAAGCTATTTATGTTTAGTATCATAAAAGAGAACATACAAGTGAATGCAAGTATCGTCGTATTCTGATAGTCATTCGTTGGATTAAACAGGGAACGCACCTCCAAGGCGATACCATTGAGGGCCCCTTGGGCCTGTTCTGCGTTCATCCCGGTTTTCAACATAGCTGGAACAGACAGTTCCATATTCTCGGAAACGCTAATTTCCTGCATAGCTGTACGAATCGAAGTAATAGATTGTACATTGGTATTATCGAGAATGAGACCCACGCGGCTGGAAAGGGAGCGATTGTGATTATCCTCTAAACCATGCGGCAAGGAAATAACAGCCAAATATTGCTCATGATAAAAATATTGTTCAGGGTTGTCCGTATACGACACAATCTCAGCTACGTTCATATACGGAGAAGCATCTATTTTCTGAATGAACTCACGGCTGTAAGCTGTGTTATCTTGATCCACCACTACCACGTTAGCGTCGTTAATCTGGCTGCTTGGGAGCAACAGTGAATACCCCAGTACGGCAATCAACGGGAAGATTATTGCTATGATCGGATACTTGGAGTGAACCAGATACAACCATTCATCACGAAGAGATTTCATTTGTATTCACCTCAACTGTCATGCCTGGTAGCAAAGTTGCTTCTCTTGTTACATATACACGTACCTGGAATGTAGCGGTATCTGCTTCTCCTTTTTCACGGGACATCTTCACATTAGCGAATTGTGGCGCAGCAGTTACATAGCGTACAGTACCTTTCAAATCCTTATTGAGACCAGAGATATGAGTTTTAATTTCTTGTTTGGCCTTGAATTTACCCGCTTGTTCTTCATTCACATAGAGATCGTAATATAAATCGTTGGTTTCCAGGGTAATCACAGGAGCCCCTTGCGCCACATTTTCGCCGACTTTGGTACTAATCGAAGTAACCTTGCCATCCTGTGGTGCTTTTAACACCAGGCGTTCCTTTTTGAGCAGCAACGTTTTAAGCTGAACTTCCTGTGTGTCTTTTTGTTGCTTTAAGAGGTCAATAGCCAGCTTCTGGTCCGCCAACTGTTGACGGCTCTGCTGAATGGTTTCCAGTTGGGTCTTGGAACGATCGACGGACAATTGGGCACCGCGAATTTCTTCCTCGGCTTGTTTTACCGAAACGGCTGCTTGTGTCGTCTGTTCACTGGCCTGCATACGCTCTTCAGAAGTGGCGCCATGAAGTAGCTTTTGAAGAGACTCTTTTTGCTGACTCAACTGATTTGTCGCTAAAGTCAAGGAGGATTCGGCATCATCCAACGCTGCTTTGGATGCACTTCCTGCATCATAGAGTGCTTTATTACGCTTATAGTTGGTCTGCGCTGTCTGAACGTTTTTGGTAGCTGATGCTACGGCAATTCGTTGCTGCTGAACATCTTCATCCCGAGCCCCGTTATTGACCTGTTGTTCCGCAGCAGTGGCTTGACGCTCAGCCGCTTGTGCCCGCTGCAATGCGGCCTGATTTTTACTCTCAGTCACTTGAGCTTGCGCGATATCTAGCTGTGCCTGTTTTTCCTGAGTTGTTGCTCGTGTATACCCTAAATGGATGGATTGTTGTTGTTGGCTGATTTGCGTATTGAACTGGGCGATTTGCGTCCGCAGTTGCTCAATTTGCAAATCCACATCTTTAGAATCCAAAGTCATAAGGACAGTTCCTTTTTTTACCTTAGTTTCTTCTATTACCGGGATGTTCAGGACTTTGCCGCCTACTTGTTCAAACGATACATGAATGCTATCCGAATTAAGCGTTGTGCCTTTAACGGAACGAGAAGCATTGACTTGATCTTGTCCGTTGGTCTGAAGCAGGAACCCCCCGCCGATAAGGCAGGCAATAGAAATGACAGGGATGATGAGGCTGGCGACTTGTGTGCGATTCATAAGTAATACGCTCCTTAAATTCCTAAAATGAGTTAAACATAGACTCGAATAAATATCCTGATATGTACATTTTATTTATTCTTTTATTTAATAATTAAAAAGTTAGCCGGCTAACTAAAATACAAAATTAAAACTTATTCTGGCTTTGCTGCTTTATATATCTCTTTTGCTTGAGGGATGCCGCTTTCTATTTTTTTCAGTAACATCAGGAGCAGCTCTTTTTCATCGGTGGACAGGTGGCTCATCAGTGTGGAAGTGCTTGTAAAGTGTATAGGCAGCAGTCTTTCCATCATTTCTGTTCCTTGTTCGGTCAGTTTAACAATGCTCATACGGCGGTCGGAAGGGTGTACGGATCTCATAGTAAGCCCATCGCGTTCCAGGCGATCAAGCAGACCGGTAACGGTAGGCTTGCTAACCCCTACTTTCTCCGCAAGCTCTGTAGCCAGCAATCCTGTATGGATGTTGCGGTACAGAAGAATTAGTATTGAAAATTTTCCATGAGATATACCGAACTTCTCAAAGCCCTCAAAACTGACTTTAAAAACACTGGAAGATACTCGCATAAAAAATAGCATAGCTTCTGTCGCTCTTACATCAATCTCGGGGATACGCTTAGAAAATTCTTGCAGCGCCTCACGAGTGGGCAAGTCCCGTAAATCAAAATCCATAGGATTCTCCTTTCTTCTTACAGTATGTTCCAATCGACAAATTAGTTAGCCGACTAATCTTAATCTATTCAAAAATGAATTTCAAGCTAAATTTTGTTAATCGTCATGCAGATTTTTCACCATATGGAGGTTGTTCGTGCAATGGTTCAAGCTTCTCCCTACATTGATATTTACAATGAAGTGCTTGATAATAAGTGGATATCGCACGAGACCAAGAACCCAAAAGTGAGGAATCTGGAATGACGACAAAATTATACTACACTGCTCCAAATCTTACGGAGTGGGACACTCATATTACACAGAGCATGGAAAGAGACGGAAAATATTTGGTTATGCTGGAGGAAACGGCCTTTTATCCGCATGGTGGAGGCCAGCCTTGTGATACAGGAACAATTCAGGGCGTCCGTGTATTAGATGTTGTCCTCGAAGATGGGGACATTTGGCATCAGGTAGAGCATTTGCCGGAGGATCGAAAAGTGGCCTGCCAATTGGATTGGGAGCGCAGATTTGATCATATGCAGCAGCATAGCGGGCAGCATTTGCTGTCAGCGGTTTGTCTGGAACTGTTGGGTGCGCGTACTGAAAGCTTTCATCTGGGACAAGAATATGCCACGATTGATGTGAACTGTTCGGATGTAACACCTGCGCAGCTATCAGCAATCGAACAGGAAGTAAATGAGCAAATCTATAGTAATCGTAGCATAAAAAGTTTTTTTGTAACCAGTGAGCAATTGAAGGATATTCCGCTTGTGAAAACGCCCAAAGTGACGGAAAATATTCGGATTGTCGAGATCGAGGGCATTGAATATAATGCTTGCGGCGGTACTCATGTAGCTCAGACCGGGGAAATTGGGATTATTAAATGCTTAAAATGGGAGAAGCAGAAGGGGATGGCAAGAATCCATTTCAAATGTGGCGTTCGCGCACTCCAGGACTTTAACGATAGTGTTCAGATACTGGATGTGTTATCTACGAAGTTTAATACCGGGCGAAAGGATATTTTGACCCGATTCGAAAAGTGGGAGCAGGAGCACAAGCAGCTCAAGGCGCAAGTGGAGCTCCTACAAGAGGAAAATGCTTCGTACCAGGCGAAAGAGTTACTATCTGCTGTACAGGGGCATGTTCTTGCTCATGTATTCGAACAAAAATCCCTTCAGGACATGCAGCAATTGGCTACCAAGCTGACAGCTGAGCATGATCTACTTGTTTTATTTGCCACAACAGCAGAAAACAAAATTATTCTGGCACATAACGGCACCCAGTCTGTTGCCTGCGGAGCATTTTTGAAAGAGAATCTGGGCGCGTTTCACGGTAAGGGGGGCGGTAGCAACCAATCTGCTCAGGCTGCATTCTCGTCCCGCGAAGACCTTTTGAATTTCTTTGAAACGGCCCAGCGGCAGTTCATTCAGGGTTGATGTAATGGAGGATTAGTGGCGAAGGGGAAGCTTCCACTTTTCCTTTTCTGTAAATAAAATAAAAGAAAAAATAAGTGCAACAACAGCGCCCCAAATGGCTTTATCTCCAATCGTCAAAGTCAGAAATCCCCCCAGCAAAGCCCCGACCAAAAAGGCGGCCAGGATGACACCATAACGCATTGCTCGAATGGCAGCGTTCGTGTCCTTGGTCGTTATGGCGACATACAGCGCCTCTGTAGCAGATCGGAGGTTGCCGGTGCTGACAGTAGAGGTGTATGGCACATCAATGAGCTTGCGGAAGGAAGTCATTTGTACAGAAGCGACAAACGAGACGATCACCACCACTACCGTATTGGGAACTCCTTGTGGAATCAATCCCACGATGAAAAAAATTGCAATTTCCAGTAAAAGAATAGCGCGGGCCCAGTCTGGAGTTAAACGGTGAGTTGATTTTCTTTTAATCCATTCTGCAACAAAAACGCCCAGTGAAAAGGCGATCAGGGGCGGGATAAAGGCTAACGCCTGAATCCAGTGCCCTTCAATGGCTTTGACAGCCAGCAGCACGATATTGCCTGTCTGTGCGTTGGCGAACACACCGCCTCTCCCAACATAGGTATATGTGTCCAAAAAGCCCCCTACTAATGATAGTAAGGCGCCCAGTCGTAACGATTCGGACGTTACCTGATGTAAATGGATTTTGCCTTTCATAATCACGGCATAAGCCTCCTATGCTAAAACGTCGATTTCTTTAACATAGCACGACAATGCAGATTCGACAATTGATTTGGACACTTCGGCACGGAAATGGCACAAAGAAACCGCATCCAGTCCCCTTTCAGTTAAAAGGACGCGATGCGGCTTTTTGGAGTGCTGTTTAAAGTGCCCACCTAGAACCTCAAAGATGTGCTTATTGCAGGGCTTTGACAAGTGCTGCGCCGAAGTCCTGTGCACCATCTGGACCGTCGGCTGTAATAATGTCGCTATGCGCAACGACATGCTGTGCCACATATTCGGCTTGATGCGATTGGAGCTGGTCCTTTTGTACATCCACAGGATAGCATGTAGCTGTTCTACCAGAGAGTAGTCCGGTTTGAGCCACGGCCACAGAGCCTGCGCAGATGCCAGCCAATAGTTTCTTTTGCTCATGCGTTTGTTTCAGTAGAGCTTGGAGATCCGCGTTATTCCAAAGATGATCATTCGTTCCTGATCCGCCGATCACAGATACCACATCATAATCAGCCAGCACAGCGTCAGTAAAAACAAGATCAGCTGTCGCTTTACCGTTGTAGTCACCCGTGATTTCGCCGGTTTTTGTACTAGCTAGCGTAACAGTAACGCCTGCTTGCTCCAGCGCTTCCTTCGGTTTAAACAATTCATCCTCATTAAAGCGCTCTGGGGGTATAATAAAAAGAGCTTTTTTACTCATACTTCATTCCTCCTTGAATGTGAAACGATATCTACTATTGTAGGATGGCTTCGTCAGGCTGTGAAGAATGCACTTTCAAGTACGGAGGTTACCTGCAGGTTACTATTAGAGTGCAAAACCATGATGATTTAGAAGGGGTTAATTGATATATGTCCGATACGCTAAGAGAAGAAATACGGGAGAAGATCGTTAACGGAGACTATAACTGCGAAAAGGAACTGACCCTTTCGGTCTTAAGCGGAAAGTGGAAGGTCGTCATTTTATGGCATCTGGGTGTAGAAGGGGCGCACCGTTTCAGTGACCTGCAAAGGCTGTTTCCGAAGCTGTCGCATAAAGTGCTGACCAATCAGCTGCGGGAGTTGATGGAGGACGGCATTGTGCACCGGGAAGTGTATCCCGAGGTACCTCCAAAGGTGGAGTATTCGATGACCGAGCTGGGGATGACGATTTTACCCATTGTGGAGATGATGTATGACTGGGGGAAAAAACGGGTGCAATCCATTCGTGAGGAAATGCAACGCAGCGGTGAGGGAAACGTTTAAATAATGGAATCGATATGTAGGTGAATCAATAAAGTTCCTTCATATAAAAAATAGAACGCCTTGCACTATGAGTACAAATTGTACTTAGAGCAAAGGCGTTCTTTGGCATGTTAGCAGTCTGTGTGTTTTTATCATGTTAGTTTAAGAAAAATAGCTGTAGCCCCTATGGATCATTGCTTTTCAAGTGCTGGTAGAACCTCAATCCAACGTGTAGCCCAAGTACCGATATGGTCAAACAAAGGAGCTAAATCGCGTCCCTTATCTGTAAGAGAGTATTCAATCCGTACGGGCTTCTCAGGATAGACCATACGTTGTATGATTCCTTCTTCCTCCAGCTCTTTTAGACGGTCGGAAAGGACCTTTCCACTTAAATTAGGGATTGAATTCTCAATAGCGACGAAACGTTGCGGACCATTGGTTAGTTGAAATACGATCAACACCGTCCAACGCTTACTCAGTAGCTCCATAGCTTTTTCAAACCGTGGGCACATCTGCGGAATGTTCATGTGATCACCTCATGCTCCTATTATTAACGATTCACTGTTAAAAGTAAATGATTTTACTTTACATAAATTTATTACTTGACGAAATTGAATGATATAAATATACTTTGTTACATAAAGTAACTCATTGGATTGGACACGGAGATTTATATATGAAGATTTAACAAGATGAATATGTATTACGGCTTATAAAAAATAGTTTTGTAGGTATGGGCTATCAGTTGAGGCCATGGTTCGGGCGTAGGGGGAAGTCAGATGAAGTTGGAATGTGAAGTGTGCGTAGTTGGAGGAGGACCCGCAGGGACTTTGTTGTCCTGTCTACTGGCAGAGCAGGGTGTATCCACGATATTGATTGAGCGGCAGAGCATAGCGGGAAAGGCCTTTCGCGGTGAAATTTTAAATGATGAGGGTCAGGAAGTGATCCAAAAGCATAAGCTGCTCGAACAAATTCATGAGGACTATGTTCTCGCCTCCACTAGAATCGAATACTGGGAGCATCAGCAGCAAGTGAAGACGGTCAAGCCAGCATCAGTAGATGGTAATGTGGGGGTTCATATTCCACAGCCTCGATTTTTGGAGTCTCTGCTCAAACAGGCGTCAACTTACGAGTCCTTCCGTTACCTGGCGGGTACAACTGTGACTGCGTTGCAAGGTAACAGCGAGCAGGGGTACACAGGCTTGATCGCCCGCGATAAGAACGGTCATGAGATCACGATTGACAGTTCGTTGATTGTAGGGGCAGACGGCCGCTATTCGACTGTGCGCAAGCTAGCGCAGATGCCTGTGACAAACATTCGACACGGCTATGATCTGCTATGGGCGAAAATCACGGCACCTGCTGGGTGGGAGCCCGTCACTCGTCTGGCACGGGTCAACGGAGGGCAGTTGGCTTTATTCTCGCAGACTGAGGGCTATATTCAAATTGGCTGGAATGTGGAGCAAGGTAGCTTTCCAACCCTGTTTAAGCAATCTTTTGAACCATTTATACAACGGTTTACCGAGGCTTTTCCAGATTTGAAGCATAGTGTGCATGATCACATTCGTTCATGGAAGGACTTTGTACCGTTGGATATTTTCAGCAGCCGCAGTGATACCTGGGCGCAGAACGGACTGGTCCTTATTGGAGATGCGGCGCATACCATGACACCTACCGGAGCTTTTGGCTTGAATGCAGCTTTGAAGGATGCCGATGTGCTAGCCAGTGAGCTTCTTCGTTTACGACAGAAGAGCTATACCGCAGGAGACCTAAAGGCGTTCGAAGACGGACGACGACAGGCTGTCACCGAGCTTCAGGAACGGCAGCTGACGATGGAATCCACGTTTCATGAACATTTCTTACACATAGTTCAATGATTTATGATCCTGACAATAACGATTAGCCTCTGAAAAATTAGGCATTTTCTATATAGAGCTCATATAAAGGATGGTGCAGAGAGATGAACCAAAAGGATGTAGCTACGCTACTTAACGATAAAATTCAAACCGTTCGCGGAGAGCAATCTTCGACGATTTTGGTAGGACCGATCAAGCTGCCAGTTAATATGGAAGGAGAAACGGTTGTTTTTCAGTGGTACTGCTGGTTGCCTGTACGGGATGAGGAAGATCGTCAGGACTTACTGAATGCCACCGCTGAGACGATTGTGAAGCGATTGTCCACACTGGATTTGGCAGAGGGACAACAGTCAAGCGTTTTGGTGTATGGCGATCTTGAACAGTCGGAAAATGCATTAGTTCGCATGCATAGTATTTGCCATACTGGAGATATTTTTGGTAGCAAGCGTTGTGATTGCGGATTTCAACTCCACCAATCCATGAAAATGATTGTGGAACATGGAACGGGTGCATTGTTCTATCTGGCTAACCATGAAGGCCGGGGAATCGGTTTGTTTAGTAAAGCAATGGCTTATATTCTGCAGGAAGAAGGCATGGATACTGTAGAAGCCAATCATCAATTGGGTTTTGAAGATGATACACGCAACTATGCGGATGCCATTAGTGTGCTTCGTCACCTGAGACAAAAACCAGTAACCCTGATCACAAATAATCCCAAAAAACTGGATGCCTTGAAGAAATCGGGTATGAATGTGGCGGGTCGCATGCCGCTCTGGGGCGATGTGTCGCAATATAATGAACGGTATTTGAATACAAAAGTGGAACGATCCGGCCATTTGCGGGATTCCGATCTCAGGGAGGTTCTATGACCACTCACGAAAAATATATGCGCCTGGCACTGGAAAATGCCAGAAGTGCTAAAGGGCAAACCGAACCGAATCCGCTCGTCGGATCAGTCATTGTCAACAACGGTCGTATCGTTGGGATCGGCGCTCATCTGAAGCCCGGCGAGCCACATGCCGAGATTCATGCGTTGCGTATGGCGGGTGAACACGCTCAGGGAGCGACAATTTACGTAACGCTGGAGCCGTGTTCCCATCACGGTCGGACAGGCCCGTGCGCGGAAGCCATTGTGAAGGCAGGCATTCGTCGGGTGGTGGTTGCAGCGCTGGACCCGAATCCGCTGGTTTCCGGCAGAGGGGTACAGATTTTGAAAGATGCGGGCATTGAGGTCATTGTCGGAGTATGTGAGCAGGAATCCATCCGCATGAATGAAGTGTTCAATCAATATATCGTGAGCAAGCGTCCTTTTATTACGATCAAATCGGCAGTAACACTGGACGGTAAAATTGCAACCCGGACCTCGGAAAGCAAATGGATTACATCTGAGGCTGCACGGGAGGATGTGCATCGTCTTCGTAACGAGCATGTGGGAATTCTGGTTGGTGTACAGACGGTGATTCACGATAATCCTCAGCTTACGACTCGTCTACCGGAAGGACGGAATCCGATTCGTATCATTTTGGATAGCAAGCTTCGAATTTCATTGGATGCCCGTGTCATTACAGATGGGGAGGCGCCTACCTGGATATTCACAGGACGCGCTTATGATGAAGGCAAGCGTAGCCAGTTGGAACAGCTGGGTGTGAAGGTATATCCGACACAGGATGAAAACAGTGATCGGGTTAACCTGCCGCAAATGCTGGATATTCTAGGGGCAGCGGAGGTGTCGTCCGTGTTCGTAGAAGGTGGAGCCGAGGTGAACGCTTCGTTCGTGCAGCAAGGGCTGGCAAACAAGCTGGTGCTGTACATTGCACCAAAGCTGGTTGGAGGACACGCAGCCCCGGGATTCCTCGGGGGAGAGGGCGTGTCTGCGATGAGCGATGCGGTGGCATTGCATGATTTGAGCGTGACACAGGTTGGTGTAGACTGGAAACTAGAAGGGTATTTTGAGCGGGAAAAATGAGTGAATTGAGGGTGGAGGAGGCTCCGCGAAGGGGTTGATCTTCCGATCGCTGTTGCAGTGGGATTCTTCGGATTGTATAAGACATTTAAAGGTATGAATCCACAGCAAAGGCGAACGCTTACGCTTCTCCAGATTCAACCCCTTCGCTCCGCTACTGCCCGCCGCAAAGTCACTCTTTTTCCGAAATGGTGTGGGGCATGGGAAGGGCAAAAGGACTTAAATACTCAAAAGCTCAAAAGCTTTATACTTAAAAGAACAAAGAATCTGAAGGGCTAAAAGGCCTGGAGGATTCTTTTTTTATATACTAAACGTTTATTGAGGTGAATGGTTAATGGGATGAATAACTCATAGAGTGAATGTCTAATGGGGTGAATTTGAGATAACATAAATACGCATGCTTAGGTTTTTCGTCCTGGTTTCTTATGTATTTTTAGAGACTTTCGCCTCGTTTAGTTAGAATATAGAAATAAAAGGATTGACCTGGAAATTGAGATCAAGCACAATGAAGTTGAATTCAACTTGGAAGAGAAGGGAAAAGCCTTGCAGTGAAAGGAATTATAGAATTCAAAGGAGGATGTAGGTTGTGAAAAAAACGATATTATGCTTGTTAAGTGCCAGTCTGATATTTTTAGCTGCACCGGTTTCTACTAAAGCCTTTTCGGGTGAGATCACACAAGGCGCTGGCTCATATTCAACCACACTACCTGCCGGAGCAGCAACACCGCAAAACGAGATTTACAAAACAGCGAATGTAACCAGCCCAATGCCTACCAATGACTGGTGGAGCAGCCTCGCCTGGGTACCGTACTCCGAGGCTCAATATCCGCATCCCCTTGCCTTGAAAAATCAGCAAAACGGTTTACGCATCTTTAACCCTAGTGGGAAAATTACGGTAAATCCGGGATATATCGCAGGCTGGATGGATGATGTGAACGATTTTTCCGTCGGCCATTCTGTAAGCGCTTCATTTCCTGATGCCAAGGTGGACGGTTTCAGCGACTGGTTTGTCAAATCATTATTTCAAAGCGGCAGCAATAAAATGAGCGCTACCTATGGACACGGCTCCCCCTATGTTTTTTTTGAGTTTGGCGGTGGCAATCCCAAGCTTTCATTTAATGGGGTGCCAGAGGTTTGGTCTGGGTCAGCTAGTTCCCCTGTGCTTGGCATTACGGTTAATGGCTCACACTATGGTCTGTTTGGTCCTTCCGGCAGCACCTGGTCTGGTCTCGGAACGAGTACACTGATCAATCAATTGAACGGGAAAAACTATTTTACAGTGGCGGCTTTGCCTGACAAAACAACCGCGACATTGGACAAATTTCAGCAGTACGCCTATTCTTTCGTTACAAACTCCAAAGCACAGTACAGCTATAACGAAGCCTCTTCCGAGGTGACGACCACCTTTACTGTTGCAACAACAACGAAAGAAGGCACGCAAAGCGGCACTATTTTTGCCTTATACCCACATCAGTGGAAAAATTCATCACAACCCCTGCTAGGCTATACGTACAATTCGGTACGCGGTCTGATGAAAACAGCAGAGGGGGCTTCTTTTCAAACGAAAATGAATTTTACAGGGGTACTGCCTTCCCTGCCCGACTTGGGGGCCTACGATAAAAATACGCTCAACAGTTATATAGACGAAGCGAAAGCGGAAGTCTACTCCGGCGATAGAGACACGTACTGGATTGGAAAACGTCTTGGCAAGCTAGCAGCGCTGGCGCCGATTGCCGACCAGGCTGGCAATACCGCAGCAGCGACCCAGTTCCGCAATGAGATCAAAAGCCGGCTGCAGGACTGGTTTAAGGCCAGTGACAGCTCGGGTAATCTGAAAAGCTCCAGTCTATTTGTGTATAACAACAATTGGGGGACGTTGATCGGTTATCCCGACAGCTTTGGCAGTGCGGTAGAATTAAATGACCATCACTTCCATTATGGATACTTTATCAAGGCCGCAGCCGAAATTGCACGTGTGGACAAGAGCTGGGCATCCAATTCCCAATGGGGGCAGATGGTACAGCTGCTCATTCGTGACATCGCCAATACCGACAGGTCTGATTCGAAATTTCCATATTTGCGTAATTTTGATCCCTATGCCGGGCATACCTGGGCTTCCGGCCATGCCAAATTTGGCGATGGCAACAACAATGAATCCTCCTCGGAAGCGATGAATGCCTGGGCTGGTCTTATTTTATGGGGCGAGGCGACGGGAAATACTCAAACTCGTGATCTGGGCATTTATCTATATACAACTGAAATGAATGCGATTAACGAATACTGGTTTGATGTGCATGGCACAAACACCCCAGCAGGGATGCAAAGCGCGACGGCAAGCATGATCTGGGGCGGTAAAACGGTAGGGAATGCAACATGGTGGACCAATAATGCCGCAGAGGTGCATGGTATCAACTGGCTGCCAATTACCTCGGCCTCCTTGTATCTGACGCAATATTCGGAGTATGCGGCTAAAAATTATAACGATCTGCTGCGAAAAAGCGGTGGGAATTTCAGTCCATGGGAAGATATTGTGTATATGTACAGAGCGATCTCGGACCCGTCCGATGCCAAGGCCAAATTCAGTGCACGCGTAGCGGCCATGACACCGGAAGCGGGGAATTCCAAGGCGAATGCCTACCACTGGATCTACAATTTGGATGCTTTAGGCAACATCGACCGCAGCATCACCGCTAATTCACCTATTTATGCCGTATTTCATAAAAGTGGTGTAAAAACTTATGTGGCCTACAATTTTACAAACCAGGTCAAAACGGTAACCTTCTCAGATGGGCACAGTATTACCGTGCAGCCGAATAGCTTTAATACCGGAAATGGAAGCGGCGGTGGCAATCCGCAACCTGATACGGAGGCTCCATCCATCCCGGCGAATGTTCGAGCTACGACCAAAACGGCTTCGGCGGTCACTCTGGAGTGGGATGCAGCTACAGACAATGTTGGCGTTACGGGTTATATCGTTTATAAGGATGGGGCTCAGGCAGCAGAGATAAGCGGTACTTCCGCTTCAATTACAGGGCTGAATGCAGCTTCCACTTACAGCTTTACCGTTAAGGCTCGAGATGCAGCTGGTAACCTATCTGCAGCAAGCAATGCGGTAGGGGTAACGACAGAGCCGGCATCTGGTGGTAATGAGGGTGGCGGGGAAACGGAGGATTATAAAGTAGGAGCTCGCTTTGTCAGCGATCATGAAGCATTGCTTCAATTCACACCCAAAACAGCCTCGGCCTATGTTGACGTGCATTATACTTTAACTGGTGGACAACAGCTCAATTACCGAATGACAAACAATGGCGGTGTCTGGGAGCAGCGGGTTACAGACCTCAATATCGGGAAGGCTGTCAGCTATTGGTTTACCTATGAAAAGGCGGGATTGCAATACGAGACCCCTTCATTCAGCTATACACACCAGCAGACTGCTTCTACAACGACAGACGTTCCACAACTTCCACTACCGAGCGTTGATCCCGTTTTCGAAAAAACATCCTAGGTGGATCAGGCTTAAGATACGAACGCGACAGTTAACTATAGAAAGACACAAGGGAAGCACATACGCTTCTCCTGTGTCTTTTTTTGTTTTTTTATAGGGTCGTAATACTTTCGCCATGTTCGTGAGTTCCAGGTTGCGCAATAATGATAAAGGCTGATACAGGAAGATATTACCGAGGCGTGGATTTCCAAAGGTCCCGCAGTGCCTGCCCTGATGGGGTCAGGTATCCTGTAATTCTGATGTATCCACCAACATTAGGGTTCAATTCCCAATCGCCTTCCACGCGACTTCTGGTAGAGTATTCGAATGATCGAATAAAAACAATGAAAAGACCCGGATAAGAGCATCCCATGTCTGGTCTCGATGACAGGTACCGGGGCGATGGCTATGCGGCCAGCGGATACCGGAGAGAGCAAGCGCCGACAGGGTTCGAGGCTTCGGGGATACAGATTCACAGTCGATGTTGGGCTGATGAATCCCATCCCTAGAACACGGAAACAGGCGGTATCTTTCTTTTTCCTTAAGCTTGACCCCGCCGTCCACACCGAAGGGATGCTCTGCAAGGGTCACTAATCCTACTACAACAAATAAAAATAAAAATCCTCATTTTAAAAATGTGTGTTTACTATAACATGCGGATCAGCGGAGCGGTCCATTTTGAATCAGAAGAAGCGTTAGCGTTCGCCTTTGCAGTGGAATTCCTACCTTTAAATGTTTTATGTAATTGAAGGGATTCCACTGCAACAGCGATCGGAAGATCAAATGGAACGTGAAGCCGCTACACGCGGAAATGTACATTTTTAAGTTGAGGATTTTAAATACTAGGAGTGATACGATGTTTAAGAAGATAACGATTAAATCTAATGAGCGCGGGCTGCTGTTCAAAAAAGGAAGCTACCACAAGTTGTTGCACCCAGGAACTTACCTATTGAAGACATTTCAGCAGGAAGCAGTTGAAATTTTGAATGTAGCCGAACCTTTTTTTGTACCTGATCATGACATTCGTTTGTTTTTAACAGATCCCCTATTGTTTGAGCAATTGAATGTCATTGATGTGGAAGACCATGAATATGTGCTGCATTATGAGGATAATCGGTTTGTGGAGCTGCTGACGGCTGGGAAATATGCTTATTGGAACATGCTCAAGGAACATCGGTTTGTTCGTGCAGATACTCGGCAGCCTGCAATTGATAAGGCATTGGGCCAAGCATTCTTGTCCAAGACACCGGGCTTCTGGAAGGCACTTCAGGTGGGCAGCTATGAATTGGGATTTTTATATTACGATAATGTGTTGCAGGGTGAGCTGAAACCGGGCAAATATTATTTCTGGATGTCCCCAGTGAATACAGAGATCAAAACGATAGATATGCGACAACAGCAGATGGACCTGATGGGACAGGAAATCATGACAGAGGACAAAATCACGCTGCGCCTCAACTTCGTCTGTCAGTACCGTATCATCGACCCGTTGCGGGCGTCGGAATTCCGGGCATACGAGGAGCAAATGTACATTATGCTTCAACTGCTGTTGCGCGAATACGTTGGCACGATGAAGCTGGATGATTTGCTGAAAATGAAGCAGGAGATTGCAGAATATGTTTTGACTCGACTGAATGAGCAGAGTGGCGAATATGGAGTAATTTTTACGTCAGCAGGGGTGAAGGATATTATTTTGCCGGGGGATATCAAGGATATTCTGAATACCGTGCTGTTGGCAGAGAAGAAGGCACAGGCCAACCTCATCACACGACGTGAAGAGACGGCATCCACTCGCAGTCTGCTCAATACGGCCAAGCTGATGGACGAGAATGCGACCCTCTATCGTCTTAAAGAACTGGAATTCATGGAAAAAATCTGCGAGAAGATTGGCACGATTTCGCTGACTGGCGGAAATACGTTGCTGGAGCAGCTGAACACGCTGGTTCACATGAAAGAGGGGCAGGGACTCCAATAACTGAAAATACTCCCCAACGATGAGTGTAAGCCTGCTCAAGGTTTGGGAGTATTTTGCGTTTTAGTTCGTCTTGGTGGATGCAAGAAAAGCGTCCATATCGATCACCGGAATGAGGGTACCCTGATGCTCCATCACGGTAGGGAACAACTCGCGCTGCCACTCTTCCTCATTGCTTTGTAGCTGACTGTCCTCGGCAGAAGCCGTGTCCTCCACCTGATCGACAAGCAGAGCAATCTTCGCACGGCTGAGCAAAATCATTTTGTCCTCGGAGGAATCGCTTGATGCAGGAAGAAGCAGCTTTTTGCGTAAATTAAGGATCGTAAATACATTGCCGCGAATAGTCACCATTCCTTCATGCCACGCCTCGGAAAAGGGAAGGGGTGTCCCTTTTTTGGCATTCATGACTTCTTCTACTTCCACAAAGTTTAACGCGAACTTTTTGTCCGCCAGACTGCACACAATAAATTCAGACATAGCAATTCTCCTTACATATTCAGATAAGCCATCACAGGTTGTGAATGAGCGGTAAAATGGGTTAACTATTGCGTTTTGACAGATGGAACGATAAAGTTGAGGATGCGGTAAAGTAGTTGTAGTTAATCACAGAATATCACAAACGAGCAGTTAAATCTTCCAAATTAACAATCATACGGCCAAGGCGTGGCTTCAAGTTTCCCTTCATATATAATGTTTGGGACTAAAGCTGTGTCCGCTGGCACTACATTTTAAGATAAGCGGGTTGAGGTAGAATGGATCATGAAAAGCAGCGATTAAGTATCGAGGCAGCCAGATTATACTATCTAAACGACTACAGTCAGCAAGATATCGCGGTCAGACTCGGGGTTTCGCGTCCTACGGTATCACGGTTACTTCAGGCTGCCAAGGAACAGGGATACGTGCGGATCAGTATTGTGGACCCGATGGAGGATATGGACGCGCTCGGAGAGCAGGTGAAGAAGAAGTACGGACTGGATACCGTGTTAGTCTGTTATTCGCCGTTAAATGAATATCAGGAAATCAAGAAGCATATTAGCAAAAAAGCAGCCGATTATTTGCATGAAACGGTACAGGATGCTGATATTATTGGTGTGACATGGGGAACAACAATGCATGCCGTGGCGCTTCATCTCCAACAAAAGCAGGTCAAGGGTGTTGAGGTGGTTCAGCTCAAAGGAGGCGTGAGCCATTCACATGTCAACACATATGCCGTGGAAACAGTGAACTTGTTCGCAGAAGCCTTTCATACCATAGCAAGGTATTTGCCGCTGCCTGTGATTTTTGACAGTCACGCCGTTAAGAAAATGGTCGAGGAGGATCGGCATATTCAGCGTATTATTGAACTTGGCAAGCAGGCGAACATCGCGGTGTTTACGGTGGGTACGGTCAAGGAGGATGCGTTGCTGTTCCGATTGGGTTATTTTAACGGGGAAGAGCAGAAGCTACTGCAAAGAATTGGCAAGGGCGATATTTGTTCACGCTTTTTTGACGCTGAGGGCAACATATGCAGTCAGGAAATCAATAGCCGTACCGTCGGGATTGATTTGCCTGATTTGCGAAAGAAGGAGAAGTCCATTCTCGTCGCTGGAGGCCAGCGTAAAGTGGAGGCCATTCGGGCATCGCTGCGTGGCAAGTATGCGAATATCTTGGTGACGGATCAGTTTACGGCACAAGCACTTTTACAATAGAGCAAGTCGTTTCAATCCAGCAAAATACACGGTTATGGCGTTTCCCTACAGGGTAATATGAAATGTAGGTGACGCCTTGCGCATAAGCTTGAACATAATTTCAAAATGTGTTTTACATATGTTCAAAGGCGTGCTATGATGGTCTCATCACAGAGAAATAAAAGACTTTTGTCTTTACACTATTTATCTAATGAAGGAGTTTTTAGATATGAACATTGCAGCATTAATCGACCATACATTGTTGCGTGCAGATGCGACGAAGGATGAATTTACGAAATTGACTGCCGAGGCAAAAAAATATCAGTTTGCTTCTGTATGTGTGAACCCGGCGTGGGTGGCTTATGCAGCAGAACAGCTCGCAGGCACAGGCGTAGCCATCTGTACAGTTATCGGTTTCCCGCTGGGAGCGAGCACGTCCGCAACGAAAGCATTTGAAACGAAAGATGCTATTGCTAACGGAGCGACTGAAATTGATATGGTTATTAACATAGGCGCTTTGAAGGAACGTAATGTACAGCTCGTCGAGCAGGACATCCGTGCGGTCGTGGAGGCAGCTGCCGGTACACTGGTAAAAGTGATTATCGAAACATGCCTGCTGACAGACGAAGAGAAGGTACTGGCATGTGAACTGTCCGTCAAAGCGGGAGCGAATTTTGTGAAAACCTCGACAGGCTTCTCAACAGGTGGAGCTACTGCGGAAGATGTGGCTTTGATGCGCAAAACGGTAGGACCTGAGATTGGTGTCAAGGCTTCAGGCGGTGTACGCAGTCTGGAAGACGTGCAAAAATTAGTAGAAGCTGGCGCAAGTCGGATCGGTGCAAGTTCCGGTGTGAAGATCATCGAGGGCGAGCAGTCAACATCTTCCTACTAAGTTTATTTTAAAGTCATGGAGGGATTCGCGATGAAGGATCAATTGATTCAGAGAGCGCTTGAGGCGCGTAAACAGGCATACGTTCCGTATTCGAATTTTCAGGTGGGTGCTGCGGTTCTCGGAAGCGATGGCACGATTTACCACGGATGTAATGTGGAAAATGCCTCCTACGGCTTATGCAATTGTGCAGAGCGGACAGCGATTTTCAAAATGGTATCCGAAGGCTGCCGTCAAATTGATTCGATTGCGATAGTAGCTGATACGGAAGGACCTGTGTCTCCATGTGGGGCCTGTCGTCAGGTTATTTCCGAATTTGCTCATCAAGATACCAAAATTTATCTGACAAACCTTCATGGCAACACGGAAGAGTGGACGGTGGATCAATTACTGCCGGGTGCTTTTCGACCAGCGGATCTGGGGAAATAAAAAAAAGGAATGCCTCTTTGGAGCGCATTCTTTTTACGGGGAATGTAAGCGCTTAATGTAATGAGGGGGAAATTAAATGAAATATGTAATCGCTCTGGTGGGACTGCTCGTTGTATTTGCACTTACTTACGTTGCCAGCAGTGACAAGCGTAAAATCAGGTATCGTCCGCTGATAGTAATGGTTGTTCTGCAAGCAGCGCTTGCTTGTGTGCTATTAAATACACGTATTGGCGAACTTCTGGTCAAAGGCTTTGCAAAAGGTTTTAATAGTCTTTTGGCATATGCAACTGAAGGGATTAACTTTGTTTTTGGCGGAATTGCGAATGAAGGAGCAGCACCGTTCTTTATCGGTGTACTGCTGCCAATCGTGTTCATATCCGCGCTGATTGGTATTTTGCAATATGTAAAAGTGTTACCTTTTATTATTAAATATATCGGGCTTGTCTTGAGCAAAGTAAACGGAATGGGTAAACTGGAATCCTACAACGCTGTAGCTTCGGCTATCTTGGGTCAATCCGAGGTGTTTATTTCCGTTAAGAAGCAAATTGGTCTGCTGCCAAAACATCGGTTGTATACGCTGTGTGCGTCTGCGATGTCTACGGTGTCCATGTCGATTGTGGGAGCTTACATGCAAATGTTAAACCCCAAATATGTGGTCACAGCTTTGGTATTGAACCTGTTCGGCGGCTTTATTATCGCTTCCATTATTAATCCGTACAAGATTGAGAAGGAAGACGATTTACTGGAGGTTCAGGAGGAAGAGAAGCAGTCCTTCTTCGAAATGCTCGGGGAATATATTATGGACGGTTTCAAGGTTGCTATTACGGTAGCTGCAATGCTGATCGGTTTTGTGGCGCTGATTGCCATGGTTAACGGGATTTTCTCCTGGTTGTTTGGAATCAGCTTTCAGGCGCTGCTTGGATATGTGTTTGCGCCTTTCGCTTTTGTCATGGGTATTCCGTGGAACGAAGCCGTTCAGGCGGGCAGCATTATGGCTACCAAACTCGTATCCAACGAATTCGTGGCCATGCTTGATCTGACCAAGCAAACAGGCTTGTCGGAGCGCACGGTCGGGATCGTATCGGTATTCCTCGTATCCTTTGCTAACTTCTCATCCATCGGTATCATTTCCGGGGCTGTAAAGGGTTTGCATGAAAAACAGGGGAATGTGGTGGCCCGCTTTGGTCTGAAGCTGTTGTACGGGGCAACGCTGGTTAGCGTGCTGTCGGCAACGATTGCAGGGTTGTTTTTGTAAAAAAAACAGCGAGTCAGGAAAGGATTTTTATAATGTCTAAATTCAAACGAATTCACTTGGTGGTTATGGACTCGGTTGGTATCGGCGAAGCGCCGGATGCTGCCCGGTTCGATGATTACGATGTAGATACACTCGGTCATATTGCCCGCGAACGCGGTGGTCTAAAGATGCCGAATATGGGTAAGCTCGGTCTATCCAATATTCGTTCCATAGAAGGGGTGGCTGCGGCCGACAAGCCGCTCGCGTATTACACTAAAATGCAGGAAGCGTCCAATGGCAAGGATACGATGACAGGTCATTGGGAAATCATGGGCTTGAATATTGCCGTTCCTTTCCGTGTATTTCCTGATGGGTTTCCGGATGAACTGATTCAGCGCATTGAGGAGCACACAGGTCGCAAAGTTATTGGCAATAAGCCTGCCAGCGGAACGGAAATCATGGATGAGCTGGGCGAAGAACACGTGAAAACTGGAGCGCTCATCATCTATACCTCGGCGGACTCTGTGCTGCAAATTGCGGCACATGAGGAAGTTGTACCTTTGAAAGAGCTCTATGAGATTTGCGAGTTCTGCCGTAAAATCACACTGGAAGATCCGTACATGCTAGGTCGCATTATTGCACGTCCATTCGTAGGCGAGGCAGGGAACTTCTCCCGTACCTCCAATCGACATGATTATGCGCTCAAGCCGTTTGGTCGCACCACCATGAACGAGCTGAAGGATGCAGGTCTGGATGTGATCGCCTTGGGTAAAATCTCCGACATTTATGACGGTGAGGGTGTGACGAAGGCGGTGCGTACGGTGTCCAATATGGACGGCATGGATAAGCTGGTGGCTACGCTTGATGAGGATTTCACCGGATTAAGCTTTCTAAATTTAGTGGACTTTGACGCCGTATACGGTCACCGTCGTGATCCGCAGGGATATGGTCAGGCTTTGGACGATTACGATGCGCGTCTGCCAGAGGTTTTTGCCAAAATGACCGATGACGATCTGCTAATCATCACTGCGGACCATGGGAATGACCCGACGTATCGGGGAACGGATCACACCCGCGAATATGTACCTTTGCTGGCATATTCCCCGCGTTTTACAGCTGGGGGCAAGGAGCTTGCGGTTCGTAAAACCTTTGCTGATATTGGAGCGACCGTAGCGGATAACTTTGGTGTGAAACTGCCTGAACACGGAACGAGCTTTTTGGCGGAGCTTCAGTAATCAAGAACCAGCAAGAGTACAAGTAAGATTACAAGTAAGATTACTAGTAACGATATAAATAACGATACAAGCATGGACAAATGGGACGGAGGAATAAAAAAACATGAGTGTACACATTGGAGCCAAACCCGGAGAAATTGCAGAAACGATTTTGCTGCCAGGAGACCCGCTACGGGCAAAATTTATTGCTGAAACGTATCTGGAGGACGTGACCTGCTACAACGAGGTACGCGGAATGCTCGGATTCACGGGTACGTACCAAGGCAAACGCCTGTCTGTACAGGGAACTGGGATGGGGCTGCCTTCTATCAGTATTTATGTCAACGAACTGATTAGCGAATATGGTGTGAAAAACCTGTTCCGCGTGGGTACATGCGGCGGAATGAAGGAGCATGTGCACGTTCGTGACGTCATTTTGGCACAAGCATCCTGTACGGATTCTGGCATGAACCGCCATATCTTTGGCGGCTACGATTACTCGCCGATTGCCAGCTTCGATCTATTGAAGGGCGCTTATGATCGCGGTGTTGCCAAAGGCTTGAACATGCATGTCGGCAATGTATTCAGCTCAGATAGCTTCTACCGTGATGACAAATCAGTGGTACAAAAGCTGATGGAATACGGTGTGCTGGGTGTAGAGATGGAAACTTCGGCTTTATACACGTTGGCAGCCAAGTTTGGCGTAAACGCACTGACGATTCTGACGGTAAGCGATCATTTGCTGACGGGGGAAGAAACGACCGCAGAAGAACGGCAAACAACCTTTAAAGAAATGATGGAAGTTGCACTGGATACAGCAGTATCTCTGTAAACGATCATACGCACAGTGAGGAGAAATGACATATGAGAATGGTAGACTTGATTGAGAAAAAACGTGACGGAAAAGAACTGAGTACAGAGGAAATTAATTTTATTATCCAAGGCTACACTCAGGGTGAAATTCCTGATTATCAAGTCAGTGCATTGGCGATGTCCATTTTCTTCAAAGATATGACTGAACGCGAACGCGCTGATCTGACGATGGCGATGGTTCATTCGGGTGATACCATTGATCTGTCCGCGATTGAAGGTGTAAAGGTCGATAAGCATTCCACTGGCGGTGTGGGTGATACGACAACGCTGGTACTGGCTCCGCTCGTAGCGGCCTTGGACATTCCGGTAGCCAAAATGTCAGGCCGCGGCCTCGGACATACCGGAGGAACGATCGACAAGCTGGAAGCTATTGCAGGCTTCCACGTCGAAATCAGCAAGGATGAATTCGTGGATTTGGTGAATCGCAGCAAAATTGCGGTCATCGGACAAAGCGGCAACCTGACACCTGCGGACAAAAAGCTGTATGCCTTGCGTGACGTTACAGCGACGGTAAACTCGATTCCACTGATTGCCAGCTCGATTATGAGTAAGAAAATCGCTGCCGGCTCCGATGCCATCGTGCTCGATGTAAAAACAGGTGCAGGCGCATTTATGAAAACCGTAGATGATGCCAAAGCACTGGCACATGCCATGGTGAGCATCGGTAACAATGTGGGTCGCAAAACGATGGCAGTCATTTCCGATATGAGTCAACCGCTGGGTCTGGCCATCGGTAACTCGCTGGAAGTGAAAGAAGCGATTGATACGCTGCGTGGCGAAGGACCAAAAGATCTGGAAGAGCTGTGTATGGCTTTGGGCAGTCAGATGGTGTTTTTGGCAGGGAAGGCAGATTCCCTCGAAAACGCCGAAGAGAAGCTCAAAGAAGTCATTCGCAATGGCAAAGCACTTGAGAAATTCAAAGAGTTTATTGCGAATCAGGGCGGAGACGCTTCTGTAGTGGATCATCCTGAACGCTTGCCGCAAGCACAGTATCTTATTGAGGTGCCTGCGAAGCAGGACGGTGTGGTAGCTGAAATCGTGGCTGACGAAATCGGTACCGCAGCGATGTTGCTTGGAGCAGGACGTGCGACCAAAGAATCCGAGATTGATCTGGCTGTCGGCTTGATGCTGAACAAAAAGGTCGGGGATGCTGTTCAAAAAGGCGATTCACTGGTTACTATTCATGCGAACCGTGAAGATGTAGCCCAAGTGCTGGAGAAAATCTACGCGAACATCCGTATTGCGGATCACGCGGAAGCGCCAGTGCTAATCTACGGAACAGTGACAGAGTAAGCGATAAGCCCTATTCATAAAGTCGTAATAGTAGCATGGTTATGAAGCCGGGAGCCCTCAGTTTGGGGGCTTCCGGCTTTTTTGTTGTTCACGTTCTCAGGCAACTGAACGGCAGAGTTAAAAAATGCGGTTGTCAATTTCTAGTGTGGACACTATACTGAACCTATAAACTGACGACCGTTCGTAAGGTAATTGGAGGAAAAACATGACACTACAAAAAATCAAAACAGCTAGCTTGCAGCAATTTGCGAAAAAGGGATACGATGCGGCTTCTCTGCAACTGATTGCTGATGAGGTAGGGATTAAAAAGCAGTCTATTTATGCTCATTTTAAAAGCAAAGATGAATTGTTTTTAGACATATTTGCGGATGCGGTGGATCAGGAGATTTTGGAACTGGATCGTTATTTTCAAGATCAATCCGAACAATCACTTGAAGTTGTTCTGCGCGGACTAATCGTCGAATTTAAGGAACGCTATGAATGTGCAATGAATTTGCGTCTGATTCTATATGTCGGCTTTCTAATTCCATCTGCGCTGGAAAACCAGGTTCAGGCTTTGGTCACACGCTATGTACAGCATAAAACCAGCTTGGTACACGAGCGACTAACAACTGAAACATCGGTTAAGCTTCGCGTTCCGGCTCAAACTGCCGCGACAGCCTATATGAATTTAATTGAAGGCATGTTGGTAGAACTGGTGTACAACGGCACCGACGGTTTTGATCCGCGTCTGGAAAGCTCTTGGGATATTTACTGGCATGGCTTGATTCAGGCCTGAACAACTGATCACTTGAAGTAAACATGATTGTATTGGGGGGAAGAGAACTGTGTCTGTGAAAGAAAACTTTTGGTCCAGAAACTTTATATTTTTGATGATATCCAACGCTTTATTGTTCATGGCATTCGAAATGCTTATGCCTACGCTACCGCTGTTTGTGGAAAGTCTTGGCGGTAGCCCATCCCAGATTGGATTGGTGACAGGCGTGTTTATGTGTTCAGCTATATTGATTCGTCCATTTTCAGGTACGCTGATCCAGCTTTTGGACAAGAAGTATGTTCTGATTATCGGAGTTGTGATTTGTATGCTGGCAACGGGAAGCTACATGCTTTCCAGTAGTTTGGTACTGCTGTTAGTATTTCGGCTGGTACATGGCTTTGGATTCGGCATTGCGAGCACGTTGTATGCTACCTCAGCCTCAGATGATTTGCCGCCTCACCGTATGGGGGAAGGAATGGGCTACTTTGGCGTAGGTGAAACCGTAGCGATTTCAGTGGGGCCACTGATTGGTATATGGATGCTTCATGCATCAGGTTTTAACGGGCTGTTTTCCACGGGAGCTATAATTCTACTGTTATCGCTCATTATGAGCGTATTGGTTCGTCGCCGTTCTGCGAAACCCACGACGGCGGATACAGTGAAGGGTAAACAGAAGGTTCCATTTAAATTATTTGAAAAAAGAGTGCTACTGCAATCCTGTCTTGCGCTGCTGGTTGGCGTGGTGGCAGGTGGAGTGATGTCTTTCGTGGCTTTATTTGCCAAGGAGCAGGGCTTCACCAACGCGGCATGGTTCTTCTTTACTGTAGCTATGGCAAGCTTCCTCGTCCGGCTGGTGTCCGGTAGAATTTTCGATACCAAAGGCCCGGCTTATATCCTGATTCCCGCAGGGATCGTGCTGATTGCCGCTATCGTTATGGTGGCTTCATCGCGGACCGAGCTCCAATTTTTGATCGCTGCTGTGCTGTATGGTTTGAGTTTTGGAGCTATTTTCCCGGCTTTGCAGGCTTGGGCAATCAGTGTGGTCGGCGAAGATGAGCGAGAGGACGCTGTAGGCTCCTTTTATAATTTCTTCGATTTGGGGATTGGAGGGGGCTCTTTAGTTCTAGGAATGGTTGCTGGATTAACCTCTTATAAAACAATGTATTTGTTCTCCACTTTGTTGATTGTGGCTTATCTAATTATATTTGTGGTGTATAGTGTATTGGATAAGAAAAAGTCCCGTAACACATTGAACGTATAAGCTATTGTTATGGAATACAAAATGTATGATGGAGCGCTTGCGTTTGGGTGTCTTTGATCAAGTTTGAAAAATATGACAGCCGGACTCATAATAGCTATGAGTTCGGCTTTTTTTATTGTAAGAGCGAAGGGCAGCACAGAGGGGGAGAGACATGTTCAGATTATACAGCGATGTCCGGAGAGCAGCCTATGAAGGACTGATTGAATATGCTATGGAACGGGCAGACACGTTTATGCTAGGCCTACATAAATGGGCGACAGAGGATGAGAATGGAGTGATCGACCAGGATATCCTGTTCAAGGAATTACTACAGCAATTGAAACCTTTTTTACTGTCCACACACTCATATGAGGAAATTAGGGGCATGCATTCCATTGCCTACACACAGGAACATTTTGTGCAATCACGGTGACGACTGAAGGAAAGATAAGAAGAGGAGGAAATCAAATGGTGGAGAAATGGGTTTGGATGGGGGTTGCAGGGGCAATTGTGGGTTATGCGACTTTTGCTAGTCTTCCGACGAACACGTATACTACATCATCGGCGAGTGTAACGCACCAGGCAGTACCGCTTAGCAAGCAGAATGAGCAAGGGGGCGTAGCGAAGCGTATCGTACATGACCAAAGAATGCAATTTGGAGGACAAGGACAAACGAGCTTTAGATTTGAAGAGGGGCGCAAGTTATACATCAGTATCAAGAATACAGGTAAGCAACCCGTACAATACAAGCTCAATAGTGCGAATGGATTAGACTTGCAAGGTACAACGAGCGGGTTTTCCAGCCGAACGTTGCAGCCGGGAGAACGCCACGATCTGGTGTTTGTAAAGCCAGAGGGACAGGTTGAAGCTGCAAATGACTCCTTAAAAGAGATGATTTTGAAAGTAAGTACGGATGATGGATCGCAAGGAAACGTTAAAACCTTCGCATATATTACACTGTAAACTCCTTCCAGAAAGGGCACGACATGCGGTCATTAGTCTACTTATGTTACAATAGAACGGTTGAAGACTTAATGAACAGAATAGGTCAGAGCAGAAAGCAGAAAGGATGGCCCGTTGTGCCCAAAAACCATGAATTCGGTAATCAAAAGATGTCACGGAGGCTGTCACTCACAGCCATTTTACTTACACTTACCTTTGTAGCACTTACTGGCTGTGGTCAGGATAAGAATGCTGAAACCATTGATACTGGAAGCAGTACAAGCGTAATCGAGAACGGAGCCGGTGGTAATCGTAGCGGTTCAGCCCAAAGTGACAAAGCAGCGAAAGAGAGCGAGAGTGCAGAAAACAGCGGTACTGATGCACAAAAATCAACTCCTTCGGCTCCAGCTGCTTCATCGGATACATCTTCTTCTCCGGCAGCCTCCAATCCATCGCAAAATCCATTTGAGGTAGCAGGTATTCAAGATCCTAAAGCGTTTTTGAACACGTTCAAAGCGCTGCAGAAGGCAGTTGCCGACAATGACAAGGAAAAAGTGGCCAATTATATTTTGTACCCTCTGCGTGTTAATGATAGTGAAAAGTCGCTAACGATTCCGAATAAGAAAGATTTTATGGCCAAGTATGATCAGATTTTTACGGACGCAATTCGCGAGGCGCTGGTGAATCAAAAGACAGATGATTTGTTTGTTAATTATCAGGGAGTCATGGTGGGATCGGGTGAACTGTGGTTGAGAAGAGCTACGGACAATCCGAAGCTTTTTGGAGTCTTTTCGATTAATCTTGAAACGGTTGCCAACTAAGTCGTACTTCGTGTGTAAATGACCTCTAAACGGTCGGAAACATATATAATGTTTCTGACTGCCCCCCCTTAAAGAAAGAAAAGTCCAGATGATACATACCAAAAAAAGGTTTGACATCACTCCTAAACTCTCGTATTATATCCATATAACTCATTAAACAGGTAGGAATTAAAGAATTAAAGTATGATCTCGCCATTTTGGCGGAGAACCTCTAGGAACAGCAGGCAGACACTGTCCACGTGACAGGTTTGACCTATCAGGGCTGCATCAGGGAATTCTCCGCTCTTTTTTTGATTATGTCTGTCAATAACAGGCGTAAATGAATACAAATTACATAGAATTCGGGGTGTCTTGATGAAGAGGCAATGGAAAAGTGGACTTATTCTCGGACTATCTTTGGTTTTAACGATTATGCTAAGCGCTTGCGGGGCAAGCAAGGGAGGGACGCAGGCGGATGGTAGCTCTGCTGCTGGTTCCAAGGACGTGGAGTTACTCAATGTTTCTTATGATCCGACCCGTGAGCTGTATGAGGCATATAATAAAGCATTTGCCGCCCATTGGGAGAAGGAGAAAGGGCAGAAGGTTACGATCAAGCAATCTCACGGAGGATCTGGCAAGCAAAGTCGTTCTGTGCAGGATGGACTGGATGCGGACGTGGTAACTCTGGCCCTGGGCTATGATATTGATGCGCTACAGGAAAAAGGAATCGTTAAAGAGGGGTGGCAAAGTAAATATGAGCATAACAGCGCCCCGTACACTTCAACCATCGTGTTACTGGTACGCAAAGGGAACCCGAAAGGGATTAAGGACTGGGATGATTTAATCCGTGGCGATGTGCAAGTTATTACACCGAATCCTAAAACTTCGGGTGGAGCACGTTGGAACTATCTTGCAGCCTGGGCCTATGCGCTCAAGAAGAACAATAACGATGAAGCCAAGGCCCAGCAGTTTGTACAGGAGCTGTATAAGCATGTGCCGGTATTGGATAGCGGAGCACGTGGAGCGACAACGACTTTCGTAGAGCGTGGAATTGGCGATGTACTGATTGCATGGGAAAATGAAGCACTGCTCTCTGTAAAGGAGCTGGGTGCGGACAAATTTGATATCGTGTATCCGTCGATCAGTATTTTGGCGGAACCTCCGGTAGCAGTAGTCGATAAGGTGGTAGATAAAAAAGGTACACGCGAGGTGGCGGACGCATACCTGAAATATTTGTACAGTGAAGAAGGGCAGACCATTGCTGCTGAAAATTATTATCGCCCAACACTGGAGAGTGTGACGGCAAAGTTCAAGGATCAATTTCCTAAATTGGAGCTCGTGACCTTGAAGGATGTATTCGGGACATGGAAGGAGACGCAGCAGAAGCATTTCAGCGACAAAGGCATTTTTGACCAGATTTATGTACCCGGCAGTTCATAAAATAGGTGGACTGTGTAGGGATTGGATCGATAGCCGCGAGTGTCATAGTGAATGGATTCAGAGAGGGATGGACAGAACATGAGTCAAGTGCAAGCCACTCGAAAACGTGTACTTCCCGGGTTCGGGTTAACAATGGGTTATAGTGTGCTGTATCTCAGTCTGGTGGTGCTGGTGCCTTTATCGGCACTGCTTCTGAATTCAACTGGACTGACGTGGGAGAAATTTTGGGACGTGGCGACTGATGTCAGGGTGCTGGCTTCCTACAAGGTAAGCTTTTTGTGTGCCGCGGCTGCGGCGCTGATCGACCTGTTTCTCGGTTTATTGATAGCCTGGGTGCTGGTGCGTTATGAGTTTCCGGGGAAACGAATTTTTGATGCGGTGATTGATCTGCCCTTTGCTTTGCCTACTGCGGTAGCAGGGGTTGCTTTGACTGCTCTGTATGCGCAGAATGGCTGGATCGGTTCGTTGTTCGAACCGCTTGGATGGAGGATGGCGTACTCACAGACGGGGATTACGCTAGCATTGATGTTTATTGGCATTCCGTTCGTCGTACGGACAGTGCAGCCGGTGCTGGAGGAGCTAGACAAGGACGAGGAGGAGGTCGCTGCTACGCTGGGAGCTGGCAGATGGCGTATCTTCTGCAGCGTTATTGTGCCGGAGCTGGTGCCACCGCTGCTGACGGGTTTTGCGCTCGCCTTTGCCCGTGGCATTGGCGAGTATGGTTCTGTCGTCTTCATCTCTGGCAATATGCCGATGAAGACGGAAATTGCTCCACTGCTCATAATGTCCAAGCTGGAGCAAAATGACTATGCAGGAGCTACGGCGGTAGCGTTGATGCTGTTGGTGATTTCATTCGTGCTGTTACTCGTGATTAACAGCATTCAGCGCTGGTCACGGCGGCGTACTGCCTAAACTCAACTGTCTAATGTAACTATCTAACATTAACATGCAGGGCTGCGCATGATACCCACGTTCTAAGGAGGGATACACCATGTCACAAGCGATAACTGGGCAGGAGCTTGCTTCTGCACCAGTGCCTTCATCTGCACCGCCCAACAGGGTCACGACCGAGGCCGCTTGGGTGAAGTGGACGCTGATTGGTGCTGCTTTTTTAGCTTTGCTCTGGGTGCTGGTATTGCCGCTAATCGTCGTGCTTACCGAAGCGCTCAAGCAAGGATGGGGCGTATACGTCGAAGCGTTACGGGACCCAGATGCCATGTCTGCATTGCGGTTGACGCTGCTGGTGGCAGCGATAACGGTACCGCTGAATACGGTATTTGGTGTAGCTGCCGCTTGGCTGATCACGAAATTTCAATTTCGCGGCAAAGGCTTGCTAGTCACCTTGATTGATTTACCCTTTGCCATCTCTCCTGTCGTCGGAGGGCTGATGTATGTATTAGTGTTCGGCGCACAGGGCTGGCTTGGACCGTGGTTGGACGAGCATGATATTAAAATTATATTTGCTTTGCCTGGTATTATTTTAGCGACGCTGTTCATCACCTTTCCATTTGTGGCGCGAGAACTCATTCCAATGATGGAAGATCAGGGACAGCAGGAGGAAGAAGCGGCGGTCATGCTGGGCGCGCACGGCTGGCGCATTTTCTGGAAAGTGACGCTGCCGAACATCAAGTGGGGTCTGCTGTATGGCATCATTTTGTGTAATGCGCGAGCCATGGGTGAGTTCGGTGCAGTGTCCGTCGTCTCCGGACATATCCGGGGAGAGACGAATACACTGCCGCTGCATGTAGAAATTTTGTATAACGAATATCAGTTCTCGGCATCTTTTGCGGTGGCCTCGTTGTTATTGTTACTAGCTCTGGCTACTTTGGTGCTTAAAAGCTGGTTTGGACGCAAACGCGTGCATTAATTTATGATTTTGTATATGATCCCTCAGGGCCTCTCTTTGCGTCTATCGTCTGTTAACGGCGAGAAGATGGGAAGAGAGGCCCTTGTTCTAAGGTGGCTTATATGGATAATAAAATGATCATATCAAGGCACGTTGGTGTGCTTAGGAGGAGCGAAGGGAAAAATGAAACATCCGTTTCAGTCCTACCGTCAGCTGTTTCCAGTGCTATCCTCACATATCCATGTAGGGAGCTGTTCCCAGGGGGCCGTATCGAGGCCGGTTTCCGCTGCCATTGAGGAATATCATCGAAGTTTGCTGCAACACGGTCATAACGGAGATCTGTCTATGGCACGTTTGGAGGAGGCCAGAGGGCATTTTGCCAAGCTCATTGGGGCGGAGCCTGACGAAATTGCGGTCCTGTCCTCAGCCTCTGAGGCGATTGCTGGGGTGGCTACAGCCCTTCCTTATGTACCAGGTAAAGAAGGCATTGTGTATGCGGATACCGACTTTCCGACGGTGGGACACATCTGGCACGCACAGGAGATGTTTCGTGATCACATCTGCTGTATCCCCTCCATCGAGGGAGAAGTGATGATAGAGCAGTATGAGGAGCATGTTACGGAGAAAACTGCGCTCGTTATGGTGTCACAAGTGAACTATACCAACGGATTTCAGCAGGATTTAAAATCCATTGCAGATATAGCTCATCGAAATCAGGCGTTGCTGTTTGTGGATGCTTATCAGTCTGCAGGGATCGTTCCAGTGGATGTTAAGGCAATGGGCGTAGATATTTTGGTCGCGGGAGCACGCAAATATATGCTGGGAATTCCGGGCGTGGCTTTTCTTTATGTAAGCAAGGACCGAATAGACCGCTTCAAGCCCCGTCTTACGGGCTGGCTTGGGCAGGAGCCTGCTTCCCGGTTTGATATTGCTCACCCGGTTCCGGCGGCGGGAGCCCGACGCTTTGAGACGGGATTGCCTTCTTTTATTAGCATTTTTGCCGCCAATGCGGCTTTAAAGCTGCTGCTGGAGATTGGAGTCACGAATATTCAGGCCTATATGAGTGAGTTGTTGGATTTTTCCGTTGAATATGGACGGCGCAAAGGGTTACACATACGTGTACCTTACAGGGGAGGCACATTACCAAGCTTGCTCGCTGTTGAAGTAGCCGACGTGTCAGCTGTGGAGAGGAATTTGAGAAGCCAAAATATGATCGTTTCAGCACGAAAGGATGTTATCCGTGTGGCTCCGCATTTTTACAATACGGCTGAGGAAGTCCGACGGGTCATAGATGAATTGGCAGTGAGATGTTGAACGACAAAAGCCTCTTCCGAGTGAATGGGAGCATGACATGTCCCTTTTTACACAGGAGAGGCTTTTTGGCGTTTAGAGTTCTAATTATACGATCCTTTTGCGCAGCCAGCCGGAAATAAGATCCGTCAAAATGATCAGGACCACAATGCCGAGCAAAATAACGCCTACACGGTTCCAGTTGCGCATTTGGAGTGCAAATAGTAGCGGAGTACCGATACCGCCTGCACCGACCAGACCGAGCGTGGTAGCGGAACGGATATTAATTTCAAAACGGTAAAGCGAATACGAAAGAAACTGTGGAATCACCTGCGGTAGCACGGCAAAGAAGATCACCTGCCAACGATTGGCGCCGCACGCGATCAAAGCTTCCTGGGGCCCGTGATCGACGCTTTCGATCGTTTCCGAGAAAAGCTTCGCCAGCATGCCGATGGAGTGAATGCCAAGGGCGAGAACACCCGCAAACGAGCCGGGCCCTACGGCTTTGATAAACAAGATGGCGACGATCATTTCGGGAAATACCCGGATGACACTAAGCACAAATTTCCCGCTACCCGATAAGGTACGCAGACGGGTCATATTGCTGGACGCCCAAAAGGCGAACGGAAGGCAGACAAATGCGGATACGAAGGTTCCGAGCACTGAAATGACCAGCGTATCCAGCAACCCGCGCAGCAAATCCTCTCCCTCAGGGATGTAGACAAACGACCAGTCGGGATGAAGGAAGCCGTCCAATATAGCGACAGAGACACTTCTGGCCGTCCCCTGTAATCCTTCAAACTGCATCCCGCGAAAAGCCCAAATATAAATGATGATTAGCAGAATAGCTATCGCCCATAGGCGCAGGCGGGAGCCAATAGGTCTGCGAAGCGTAGGATCATTCATAATAATTTCCTCCGTAGCAGGTTACTGCCGTAATCAATCGCAAGGACGATGACGAGGGTCAGTAGAATAATGATGCTTGCCCGATCATATCGGAACAGCCCAAGGGAACGGTCAAGCAACAGACCGATACCGCCAGCGCCGACCAGGCCCAGAACGGAAGCCGCGCGCACATTAACCTCAAAGGTATACAGCAAGTACGACACAAAATAAGGAAGAGCCTGCGGAACCACACCAAAGGCGATGACCTGAATGCGGCTCGCGCCAACAGCGGTCATGGCTTCCAGCGGCCCGGGATCAATGGCTTCAATCGCCTCAAAGGTCAGCTTGGCTATGATGCCAAAGGAGAAGAAGAGCAGGGCGAGCATACCTGCAAACGGCCCGATGCCGAACACCGCCACAAAGATCGAGGCAAACAGCAAATCGGGAATCGTCCGTACTAGATTCAGGATCGTGCGCATCGGCAGCGAAATCAGCTTGCGCGGCATCACATTATAGGCACACAGCAACGCGACAGGGATCGCCAATATGGCTCCCAGTGTCGTGCCGACAATGGCGATCTGGATCGTTTCCAGCATCGGTTTCCAGATGGTAGGCAAGTAGCTCCAGTCGGGTGGAAACATTTCGCCCAACAATTTGCCCATCTCCGGCAAGCCGACGATCAACTGGTAAGGTGTGGCATCCGTATGAATGGAGCAGGCTACCAGCACCACAATAAAAATCATCCAGGTGGCATAACGCTTGTAACGTCCTGGCAAAGGTGGCCCTGCGGGCGGCTTACTTGGCTGCGGCGGTCCAGCATGCGGTGACGATTGCGTCGAAGAGAGCGGCTGGGCAGTAGAGTCGGGCTTCATGATCCCACTCCCAGCAGCTCATCATGCTTGATGGCCCGGCCGTAGATCTCCGCAAAGGCCTCATCCGTAGCCTCCTCCGGTGTGCCGTCAAAGACCACTTCTCCGGCGCGCAATCCGATGATCCGCGTTGCATATTCGCGCGCCAGATCAATGAAATGCAGATTGACGATGGTTGTAATCTGCATTTCACGGTTGATGCGCTGGAGGTCATCCATTACCTGGCGGGTGGTCAGCGGATCCAGCGATGCGACAGGCTCGTCCGCCAGAATGATTTTAGCCTCCTGCGCCAGAGCACGGGCGATGGATACGCGCTGCTGTTGGCCACCAGACAGCTCATCTGCCCGGCTGTAGGCTTTTTCGCGGATGTTTACGCGCTCCAGCGCCGTTAGTGCCAGTTCGATATCTTCCTTCGGAAAGAGGCCGAGAATGGTTCGCAGCGTTGAATGATAGCCGACGCGGCCGGAAAGTACATTGCGGAGCACCGTCGAACGCTTAACCAGATTGAAGCTTTGAAAGATCATGCCGATATCACGGCGAATGCGCCGTAGCTCGCTGCTTCCAGCAGACGTGACAGACCTGCCACCCACGACAATGTCGCCGGACGTAATGTCATGCAGTCGGTTAATGGAACGCAGCAGGGTAGACTTACCTGCGCCGGATAAGCCGACAATGACGACCATTTCTCCCTCCTGAATCGTCAAATTAATATTGTTCAACCCTTTGGTGCCATTCGGGTATGTTTTCGATACGTTACGGAATTCGATCATATGCTCCCAACTTTCTCCCCCGATGGGGTGGAATGAAAACAACACCGCCATGAATACATGGACGGTGCTGCCCTGTCATTCGTAAAGCCTGTTTCGTAGCTGTTACTTCATTAAAGTACCTTGTTTGTTCCGATTACTTAACCGCTTGACCAACGGCTTCGGCGTATTCACGCACGGAGTCGAAGTTTTTATCGTCGCCCTTTTCATAACCTACATGGGTGTAAATCTCTTTAATGATTTCGCCGCCTGCAGGATCTTTAGCGATGTCAATAAAGGCTTGGCTGATCTTGTCTCTCCACGCTTGATCCATATCAGAACGTACGCTGACGGTGTCATTTGGAATTTTAGCTGTGTAATGAATGACGCGAGTTTTTTCAAATACATCCGGGATTTCCTTCTTCACCGTGTTACGTGCATCCTGGAAAACAGCTACCGCATCAACTTGACCGTTCAGCAATGCCAGAATAGCAGCATCGTGGCCTTTGATTGTCACACCCTGCACGTCCGTGTCCGGGTCCACGCCAGCTTTTTTCAGCTCTGCTGCAGGGTACACGTAGCCTGCGGAGGAGGTTACATTTTGCCAGCCAACCTTCTTGCCTTTCAGATCAGCTAGACTTTGAATCGGAGAATCCTTTTTCACCACGATCATTGCTTTATAAAAGTTTACTTTTTCAGTCGTGTCCTTGCCTGTAGCATCTTCAATTCCGTAGCGTTGAGCTTGCAACAGCAGGTCGGCTGCTTTACGGTTATCGTGGGCCAGTACATAAGCATTCGGCGGAAGAAATCCTACATCTACCTGTTTGGAAGACATGGCTTCTACAATTGTATTGTAGTCAGGAGATACCGTTACTTTCACCGGGATTCCAAGCTTGTCACCCAGCAGCTTTTCGAGCGGTTTGGCTTTGGCTTCGAGCGTATCTGCATTTTGAGAAGGGACGAACTGTACCTTTAACTCCTTAGGAACATAGGCTGTGCTTTCGCTTTTTGTACCATCTGTACCTGGAGTGGACGCGCTGTTGTTATTGCTTGCATTGGAGCCACAAGCGGCTAGACCCGCTGCCAGTGTGAAGGTCATGCACAAGGTCAGTGCTTTTTTGAACAAAATAATTTCCCCCTAAACATAGTGATAACGATAATAAAAAACCTGTAAATGCTGTGACAAACCAAATCTTAACAGCTAGTCCCGCAGCTAGGGTAAAAATTACTCCTGACTTTGGTAAAAATGATGTAAAATTTATCGTATGCTAGAAACTGCATTCTAGATTTATACAAATTGCTTTTTTTAACATTCTCTTAACAGTGCTCTGTTAGACTTGTTCAAGCTCTATGACCGAAGCTGAGGGAGAGAACAAGATTGGATATTTTGGATATTAACGAAAAGGCAGACCAGGGAAATGTAAGCCTTGTGAAAGTGAAATTCCGCATTATGGTTACAACCGATTTGCATGTCAGCTTGTGGAATTACGATTATTATACGGATCAGGAGACGCTGCATTATGGTCTGGCGCAAACAGCCAGCTTGATTCAAATAGCCCGGGCGGAGGTACCCAATCATCTGCTGCTGGATAACGGAGATGTGATTCAGGGGAATCCAATGGGAGATTATGCTGTACAGCGAATCCAACAGGACCCAAGCGCGGTGCATCCCGCCTATAAAGCCATGAATCTGCTTGGGTATGAGGCAGGCAATATCGGGAATCATGAATTTAACTACGGACTGGAATACTTGCAGACTTGCCTTCGAGGAGCGCAATTTCCTTATGTGAATGCCAACATTTATATAGCGGGAGAACAAGAACGAAATTACTTTAAACCTTATCTATTGCTGGATAAGACGGTAGAGGATGAAGCAGGTGGTAAGCATCTGTTGAAGGTGGGGGTCATCGGCTTTGTCCCTCCGCAAATTATGCAATGGGACAAGGCGTGGCTGGAGGGGAAAATCATCGTCAAAGATATGCTGGAAACGGCAAGACGGTTTATTCCAGAAATGAAGGCGGCGGGAGCCGATCTCATCATTGCTATGCCCCATGCAGGCTTTGAGGATATTCCCGAAACGCTTGATATGGAAAATGCGGTGCTGCATCTGAGCAGGGTGGAAGGGATCGATGCCATTGTGTTTGGTCATGCACATAAAGTATTTCCCGGACCTTCGTTTATGGGGAAAACAGGTGTTGATGTTGAGCGAGGTACCATCTACGATATCCCAGCAGTGGAGCCGGGCTTTTGGGGGGATCATCTGGGTATCATTGATCTGGAGATGACCTTTAGTGGAGGGAAGTGGCAAGTGGCTGCATCTGCTGCCGAGGTACGCCCGGTGTATGATCCGATACACAAGGAGGCGCTGGTACAACCGGATACTGCCATTCAGCTGGCGGTAGCAGAAGAACACGCCGGAACACTGGAGTATATTCGTGCACCTGTAGGTCAGACGACGGTGGCGGTGAACAGCTTTTTTGCTCAGGTGATGGATGATGCTTCGGTTCAGCTCGTGAATGATGCGCAAATGTGGTATGTGAAGCAGCAGATGCAAGGGAGCGAGTACGAAGGATTGCCCGTTCTGTCGGCAGCAGCTCCTTTTAAAACAGGCGGCAGATATGGCCCATCGTACTATACCCATATTCCGGCGGGGACGTTTGCGATCAAGCATATCGCCGATCTGTACAATTTTCCGAATACGCTGCATGTCGTTCGACTGACCGGAACGGAAATTCGGGAATGGCTGGAGTGGTCTGCTGGACAATTCCAGCAAATCGATCCTTCAGCAGAACAAGAGCAAGAGCTGATTAATTCTGATTTTCCAAGCTTTAATTTCGATATCATCGACGGCATCAGGTATCAGATTGATGTAACACAGCCAGCCAGATATGATGCTGACGGGGGCCTAAAGGACCCAGATGCACACAGAATCATTCAGATGGCTTTTGATGGCGAACCGATGGATATGCAGCGAAATTATCTGGTTGTTACGAATAACTATCGCGCGTTTTCCTCTACGCTAGTCAATCCGGGTGGAGAGCGAATTATACTTGCTTCACCGGATGAGAACCGTCATGTGCTGACTGAATACGTGCGGCATATGAAGACGTTGACGCCAAAAGCTGATGGCCATTGGTCCCTCGCCCCATGGTCAGGGTGTCCGCATGTGACCTTCCTGACCTCACCGCAAGCAACGGATGCCGCTAATGCCTATTCAGAGTTGATTTATGAAGGGTTAACGGTAGAGGGATACGCTAAGTTTGCCATCGATTTCGGACGTTCACGGTAGAACTGCTAACTTGTTTTTGTCCTATAAGTCCACAGCATCAAAATAATAGAAAAAGACTGTCCCACAGAGGACGGTCTTTTTTCATAAAACAGTTTTAAAATCGTACAAAATTCGTGATTTTATATGTCCTGAGTCGTGTTTAAAGTTATTGACCTCTCGTATAAATAGACATATACTTTGATTAAACAAATTTTGGTTTAAAAGGTAATGAAAAAGTCACCATCATTCGTTTGAGGGGGTGTCCCTTTGGAAAAAAACACCACGATCCGCGCAAAAATAGAAAAGTATATTCAAAGTGAAGGCATTTCAATGCAATGTTTCGCAGATGCTTCCAAGGTAAATCCGGGTACACTTAGCGGTATACTTAATCGAAATCCACCACGGCCTATCTCAGTCAATCAGCTTGATCTGATTACCGAAGCCATGGGATTGGAAGAAGGATCTTTGTTCGAGATGTATGTGGATGAATGTTTTATTCATTCCTTACCACACTGGAGGAGGTTGCGTCCTTTTCTCCTACGGTGCTCAGAGTTGAACAAGCTGGAGTGTATACGCAGTGTACTTGGCTATTTGATGGACGATTTATCGAACGTTCCTGCTATTTTTGAGACCGCAGAAGCGATGTTTGAGGATGGCAGACATGAAGCTTCCATGCTTCTGTATGATTGTGTCATCGAGAGTGAGAAGTATACCCACTCTGAACGATTGGCGATCAGCTATTTCCGTATATTCCAGATCCAGATTAAGGATAACACACGGAACTTGAAAGCTGCTGTACAATTCCATTTGTACCGTAGTCGTCTACCGGAAATTTACGCACTGGAAGGCTTACATATGCTATCTCAAGTGTTTGCTTTAAAAATGCAATGGTCCGAGATGGAAATGTATGCGGACGAGCTAAGAGAGCTGGCGCAGGCATTGTATCGCAATCGGAACCGTTTTGGAGATGAGCACCTGGAGCTGCTTAAGCCGCTCGTTTATTACTATGCTCAGGGGCATCTGCTCAAGGCCAGCTGCTATGAGTTTCAGGGCAGATATGAGGAATCCAAGCAATGGATTGAGGGTTATGCAGATTTGAGCTGGTTTGAGGGTTTAGACGAAGAAGGCTGGAAAGTGGTCAACCTACATCGTGTATATGCACGGGGTAACCGACTTTGTATTGAAATTAAAATGGGCAACACTTCTGCAATCTATGAATACATTACTTACCTGCGTGAGCATCCGGATGAGACACTGGAAGGCTTAAACACCTTGCTCGAATCGGCGAACCGGTTCGGTTATTTCGTGGATGCCGAACTGGGACTGTTTGGTCAGCAACTCAAGAGCTTCTGGGAGCTTGCACCGGAACGATGGGACACTCATTATCGTAAGCATTTTAATGCATTTCGCTTTGCATCCTTTTGTAAGGTGTTTGCAGAATATTATTTCCGAAAAGGCGATTACCCCGAGGGAGTGGGACAAACACTGCATTGCTTGCAACTGTCTGTCGATAATAGCTATACCGAACATATCATTGGTTGTATGGCTTTATTTGAGCAGCACCGGAATTTTGCTACACCGGAACAGCAGCAGTTGTATCAGAGTCTGTGCTTGGGCGTACGTGCAAATGAAAAGAATCATGCCTATGATCACAGTACTGGTGGGTATTTATAATTCTAAATTCCATTCGAATTCTTCATATAACACGTTATTGCGAGGATGTTCCCGTTTCAAAAGGGGATGTTCTCGTTTTTAAGCTGATGCTGTCGCTTGTGACTTTTAGCATAGAGAGGACCGTTTTGCGCGTTGACAAGTTTCGTAAGCGGGATTAGGATAAATGCAGCACAGAAAGTGAAGGAGAGCATGAACAAATGACGATTCCCAAAACATTAACGATAGCCGGCTCCGACACAAGCGGTGGAGCGGGTATTCAGGCAGACCTGAAAACCTTTCAGGAGCTTGGTGTATATGGTATGACCGTATTGACAACCGTAGTAGCGATGGGTCCTAAAACCTGGGACCATCTTGTATATCCTGTTGCGTTGGATGTGGTAGAAGCGCAGCTGCGTACTGTATTGGAAGGTATCGGTTTTGATGCGATGAAAACCGGTATGCTTGGTTCCGTTGAAATTATCGAGCTGGTAGCCAGCCATTTGAAAAAGCATGATCTGAAGCGGATCGTAATTGACCCGGTCATGGTCTGCAAAGGCACGGATGAAGTGCTCCAGCCAGAAAATACAGAGGCGATGCTGGAATTATTGATTCCTGGCGCTGACCTGGTAACACCGAACTTGTTCGAGGCTTCGCAACTGGCGAAGAATGGACCGATCACGACACTGGAGCAGATGCAGGAAGCAGCTGCGATTATTCATGAGCGTGGGGCTAAGCATGTACTGATCAAGGACCGTGGCAAAATTCGCGCAGGTAAAGCGATGGATCTGCTATATGACGGAATCACTTTTGACTGGTTTGAAGCCGATGTTGTAAAAACAAACTTTACCCACGGTGCAGGCTGCACCACTTCGGCAGCGGTAACGGCTGGTTTGGCTCAAGGTCTGACTGTACGTGAAGCAGTGGATCAGGCCAAGAGATTCATTACACAGGCCATTGAAGGTAGCTTCAAGCTGAATGAATTCGTCGGTCCGACTTTGCATGCGGCACATCGTTTGCAAAATCAATAAAGCATAAATGTCTGCGATCTTAGAAAGACTTATAAATCTCCATCAGGCTGAATATATATTAGATTGTTTTAGACCATGACTTTTTTGATATATAGAGTTAGATGAGGCTCAAGAGCCGTAATACATGGTATTGCGGCTCTTGAGGTTGTATTTTTTTGGAATTATAGCTTCCAGTTTGGTCTAATCGTACTGTATAATAGGCATCAGATTTATTACATTTAAGGAGGAACCGAAGCAATGACCTTATTCAGCCAAATGGCTTACAGCCGACCAGAGCAACTTGTAATTGAACAGCGGTTTAAAACGCTGTTGCAGCAGTTTCGTGAAGCGGACAGCGTAGAACGTCAAAATGAAGTGATTCATGCGATTAACAAGCTGCGCAGTAACGTGGAAACGCAATTGCAATTGGTGGAAGTTCGGCACTCCATTAATACGGAGGACGCCTTTTACAAAGCGGAGCAAGAGTACGCTGATGATTTCATGCCGGTTATTCAGGAGTATGTAACCGATTACTACCGGGCATTGGTGGATTCTCCATTCCGAACCGAGTTGGAGAGTCAATGGGGCAGCCAGCTTTTCAGTATTGCCGAGGTAGCACTCAAGTCGTTCCATCCGGATATTATTGAGGATTTGCAGCAGGAAAATAAGCTGACCTCGGAATATGCTCAATTGATTGCTTCAGCGAAGATCCCGTTCGAGGGAGAAGAACGCACATTGTCGCAGCTCCTGCCTTTTGAAATGGCTACCAACCGGGAGACGCGCAAACAGGCCTCCGAGGCTAAATATCAATTTATGAGTGAGCATGAGGACGAGCTGGACCGGATCTATGATGAACTGGTGAAGGTACGCACGCGCATGGCACACAAGCTGGGCTATGACAACTTCGTAGAATTGGGCTATGCTCGCTTGGGACGTACAGATTACAATGCCAAAATGGTAGCCAATTTCCGCGAGCAGGTGCTGAAGCACATCGTTCCTCTGGCAACCAAGCTGAAGGAACGCCAGCGCGAACGGATCGGAGTAGATCAGCTTCGCTATTATGACGAGGGCTTCAACTTCCTGTCAGGCAATCCTACGCCTAAAGGTGACCCGGAGTGGATCATTCGCAATGGAGCACGTATGTATGAGGAACTTTCAGCGGAAACACATGAATTTTTCAGCTTTATGATTGAACGTGGATTGATGGATTTGATCAGCAAAAAGGGCAAGCAAAGCGGAGGCTATTGTACATTTTTGAGCGAATATGGCACGCCGTTTATTTTCTCCAATTTCAATGGTACATCCGGAGATATCGACGTATTGACGCATGAAGCAGGTCATGCCTTCCAGGTCTATGAAAGCCGACATTTTGAAATTCCTGAGTACCATTGGCCAACCATGGAGGCGGCTGAGATCCACTCTATGAGTATGGAGTTTTTCGCATGGCCTTGGATGAATCTGTTCTTCGAGGAAGATACGGATAAATATCACTTTGAACATCTATCCTCATCGTTGCTGTTCGTGCCTTACGGCGTAGCCGTGGACGAATTCCAGCATGCCGTATACGAACATCCAGACTGGACCCCCGCCGAACGTAAAAGCGCATGGCGCTCCATTGAACGTAAGTATAAACCGCATCTGGATTATGAAGGCAACGAGTATCTGGAGCAGGGCGGGTTTTGGCACAAACAGGGTCATATTTTTCAATCCCCGTTCTACTATATTGACTATACACTCGCGCAACTGTGTGCGTTCCAATTCTGGAAACGCATGAGTATCGACCGGACAGCTGCGTGGGAAGATTATTTGAAGCTATGCCGTGCCGGGGGAAGTCGATCTTTTACCGGATTGGTTGAGTTGGCTGGACTAATCTCGCCGTTCCAAGATGGCTGTATCGCCTCTGTAATCGGAGAAATCGAAGCATGGCTGAACAGTGTGGATGATAAAAAGCTGTAAGCATAACTAAAAAGGGCATTTCGCTTACCTGTCAAAGCTAAAAGCTTGCAGATAGCGGAATGCCCTTTTGTGTAAAGGAAACTTCAATTAATGTTTGGTATTAAGCGGTTTGAGATTGGCTTCAATAGAGGCACGGCGCGATTCCAAAAATGGCGGTAACGCCAGCGATTCACCCAGAAACTCCAGTTCTTCATCCGTATCAAAGCCGGGCCCATCGGTTGCCAATTCAAACAGAATGCCGTTCGGCTCGCGGAAATACAATGAACGGAAGTAAAAGCGATCTACAAAGCCTGAGTTGGAAATTTGCAGCTGCCCAATACGGTCTACCCACTGTTTGAGCTCTTCCTCAGTTTCAACACGGAAGGCTACGTGATGCACACTGCCGCGTCCTGGTCGTTCTTGTGGCAGATCGTTACGCTCTTCCAGATGGACTTCGGTTCCTGTACCGCCTTCACCCGTTTCGTAGATGACCACATCCGGTTGTTCAGCAACAGGGGAAGGATAGGAGCCTTTTTTGCGGAAGCCCATAACCTGTTCAAGAATGAGAATGGTATTCTCCGCTTTAGGAATGGTCAGATGAACCGGTCCAAGCCCTACAATGCCGTACTCGGCAGGGACAGGGCTTTTCTCCCAAGGCGTGCCACCGCGCATTCCGTTATCATGCTCATCTGAAACGAGGAAGAAGCGTTGTCCTTCAAAATCTTCGAACGAAAGTGCCAGGCGTCCTGCTTGATCCGTAATTTCACCATGCTTTACATCCAGCTGCTCGAAGCGGTTTTTCCAGTAGTCCAGTGCCTTGTCGTTCGGTACCCGTAGGGAGAGCGCTGAAATGCTGTTATTTCCTGTACGAGTTTGCCCCGCATGTGGAATTTCAAAGAAAGTGACTTCCGTACCCGCAGTTCCACGCTCATCTCCGTAAAAAAGGTGATACACACTAACATCGTCTTGGTTCACCGTTTTCTTGATCAATCGAAGTCCCATTACCTGAGTATAAAAATCAACATTTTTAGCCGCCGCCGCAGTAATCGCCGAAACGTGATGCAATCCTAATAGTTTCATGTCTTTGTCCTCCTTGGTTTATATATCATTAGGTTTTTCTAAACAAAATAAACAGTCGAAAAACTTTTCTTTATATTTATTATCTTGATATTAAGATATATTATTTTTGATTGTTTGTCAACTTGAATTTGCACTGGCTCCAAAGACGGACAAAAATAGAAATTCGAAATAATGCAAAAGCAGATACAATAAAGTCCAATATAGCCCAATATAGATAGAATGAATTTAATACTAAAGGAGTTTACTCAATGTATACGGATAAGGATTTAACGATTAGGCCTGTTACAGAAGAAGACCTGCCGGCTCTTTGGACGTTAACTTTTAAGGAAGAAGCACCGGAATGGAAGCAGTGGGATGCACCCTACTATGAACATAAGTCACTTTCTTTTGATGATTATTTAAAAGAGAAGGAAAAACGAATCGGGCAAGATGATTTTTGGATCATTGAAGTGGAAGACAAGGTCATTGGATCAGTGAGCTACTATTGGGAGCATCAGCCTTCACAATGGCTTGAAATGGGGATAGGTATCTTTGATTCGCAGTATTGGAGCGGTGGGTATGGTACGAGGGCACTTCGACTGTGGATCACGCATTTGTTTAATACATTACCTCTAGTAAGAGTAGGCTTTACAACATGGTCAGGAAACCATCGGATGATGAAGGTTGGGCAGAAGCTGGGCATGACCCTCGAAGCCAGGCTTCGAAAGTGCAGATATTATAATGGAGAGTATTATGATTCGATCCGAATGGGGCTTCTACGGGAAGAATGGGAATTGTAGATATGCATACAAAGTACCTTTCTATGCATAAAAAGATGACCTCTGAATTGATCAGGAGTCATCTTTTTATAATCCACACCGGTATTTTGGACTTTCTCGGTAAATCTATTCTGATTCCCGAAGTCGTTCTACAATACTTTGTTTGTCGTTCATAGAATAGACTGCTACTGGAATAAGTATCCCCAGCAATAACAGTAAAGGCAATGAGGCTAGAAGTGGCCAGATTATAAAGTGATAGCTCAAAAACCACATCATACTGCTTAGGGGTTTCACAATTGAAATAGAGAATATGATCCCTAATAAAATGGAGAATAGGGCGGTGCCGAGAACATAATATAGCCCTTCATAGATCAGCATACCCCGCAATTGCTTTTTGGTCATGCCGATACTTTGCAGCATGGCAAACTCCTGACGCCGTGTCAATATACTCGTCAGAATTGCGTTTACAAAGTTGAGGATACCAATTAAGCCGATAATCAGACTGAGCGTGCCACCGATCATCATGATGGTGTTTTGCATACCGGAAAACTCATTCATTGAAGTGAATTTGGATGTGTAATTCATTACCGGCTCTGTAGTTTCGGTGTAACTTTTTAAAAAGCTCTCCATGGCCTCTTCCTGATCAGGGGATACATTAAAGGCGTAGCTCATCACAGCAGGCTGCTCCGCAAGCGGCTTGTAAATATTCGCTGGAAGATAAAAATTATACTTATCTGAAAGGCGATCAGAATTGGTCATATATTTAATTGCAACATGACCAAGCACTGTGAATGCATGCGTAGTATACTCTTTATCCAGCGGAGCTTCTGCTGCTCCCATATAACTGTGAAGCGTGACCTTTTCACCCACCTTATACAGAGCTTTTTCCATGTGGGGGATGTTATGGTCATCTAAATCTACCCCTTCCAATATATACTTACCAGAAGCCAGCTTCTCAAAATCAAGCTCACCGTCTAGCAATTGCAAACGGTGCAGTGGTAAATCTTCCAGCCCATATACTGTCGCCATGAAGTTGCCGCGAGAGTCAGTCACATCGTCCTCATTGGTGTCTTTTCCATTCTCGACAGTAAGCACTAATTTGCCGCCGTACAAACGACCGCCCTCTTCAAAGCCGGGCTGTGTCTGTACAGCCTGAATAAAACTCTCGGAGGTCTCATTTTCAGGGCCTCTAAAATAGGGGCTATGAAAATATTCAGCATGAGCAATGAGAAAGTCGGTGTCATTGAAATTGGATACAAACTTATCCATATCAATGCTCTGAGACAGGGTGAAGGCCGTGTTAAGAAGTACAAGGCTCAACGAAAGACTGATGACTACCAACACGGTACGCTTTGTATTGCGCCCCAAGTTGGAGCGAGCCATGTGGATCATCTTAGCGCCGTCAGTGGATTTTTTCAGCTTACGGCCGCCCTTGGTATTTCCGTCTGTGTATCTTACTGCCTCAACTGGCGAAACAGCTGCCGCAATTCTGCCTGGCTTGAAAGTGCTGATCATTACGGTAATGAGCGCGAACAAAGCCGATCCTATAAAAATCCATGGGTTGGGAGATACCGATACCTCGGTACCAGCAAAAGTAGTGTGGTTTATAAGAAGTGGTATAAGTGCTTTACCGACAAAAAAACCTGCTATTAACCCAAACGGGATTCCTATCCCTGAAAGAACTAACGCCTGTCTGCGAATGATCCGGCGGATCTGCTTGCCGCTTGTGCCGATCGTCTTTAAAAGACCATAAAAACGAATATCTCGCATCACCGATATTTGAAAAATGTTATAGATGATCAAATAGCCGGTAAATACGATCAGTATCAGGGCGGAAGTAAGTGCCATGATTGTTCCTGCATCCATACTAAAATTGGTTGAGATGTATGACCAATTTACATTATTCGCGATATAGTTCGGTGCATCTTCGTCAAGCGAATACCCGCTTTCGGTAATCACTTTACTGAGCTTTCCCCGCAAATCAAGGCTATTGTCGAACATCATATATGCACTAATGGTTCCTGTATAGAAGTGATCCTTATTATAGGTGCTTTGTAGTTCCTTGGAATGAGCATCCACATAGGACCTGGAGGCCAAGATTTGTCCTACGTTAACCACAGGATCACTTCTCCACCAGCCGGAGAGGACAAAATCACGCTGTACTTCTTTACCCCGTATGTCAAGCTTTAGCCTCAAAGGTGCTCCAACCTCCAGTGGAACACCCAATAGCTGCAACGTCTTGGAGTCTGTAATCACTTCATTTTCCGCCACAGGCTTGTGCCCCTCTTTAAGCTCAATAAAACCAAGCTTCATCCCTACATCATCGTAATACCAGAATTCCGTATGGCGTTTTAGGAAGTTATCGTTTTTAACTCCGTCGCTTAATATACGGTTATAAGCTATTTCCTTGATCAATGGATGATCCTTGACATGATTAAATTCGTCATCCGTTATATATTTAAGTACGGCATGTCCATCTCCACCGACCTGGCGCATGGTCGCCCTTTGTAAGCTTTCCACAGCGCCAATCCCCATAGTGAAAAGTGTTGTAAATAGCAATGAGGTTAGTACTATGGCAACAATAGCAATGAGGTTACGTGCTTTGTTTACTTTGAAGCTCTTATCTGCCAGCTTGCGGATTACTTTTTTGTTCTTTACCTTGATCATTTTGTATCACCGCCGACAATTTTACCGTCTTCAATACGGATGATCCGGTCTGCCATTTGCGCAATTTCCTCGTTGTGGGTGATCATCACTATCGTTTGGCGGAACTGCTGGCTGGATACTTTGATCAATCCCATCACATCCAGACTGGTTTTACTGTCCAGATTTCCGGTGGGTTCATCTGCCAAGATAATGGCGGGTTTGGCTGCCAGTGCTCTGGCGATAGCTACACGTTGCTGTTGTCCACCGGAAAGATTGTTTGGCAGGTTATTCAACTTTTGGTCAAGACCCAAGGTATGTACAATTTTATCTATGTGGGTTTTGTCTGGCTCTTTACCATCCAGTTTAATAGGAAGCACAATATTCTCGTAGACATTTAAAACGGGCACCAGGTTGTAATTTTGAAAAACAAAGCCAATCTTTCGTCTGCGAAAAATAGTCAATTCTTCGTCCTTCAGTGTAAAAATATCCTTGCCGTCAATCGTAACGTTTCCACTGGTTGGACGATCAAGTCCACCCAGCATATGGAGAAGGGTAGATTTGCCGCTCCCGGACGTACCGACAATGGCCACAAACTCTCCGCTTTCCACCTCCAGGTTCACACCGTCTAAAGCATGAACAGTATGATCCCCGTTACCATAATACTTTTTCAACTCCTGTGTTTTTAATAGAGCCATATACGTTCTCCTTCACAAAAAAATGTCTGGATCGTAGTCATCTACAGTACAGACACTAACACACTAATCTTTCTACAATCTTTCTGGAATCTAACGGTATTGAAAGAATTAAGTATCCATAGAAAGGAAAATAGAAAAGGTGGAGCCACTGCCGTAGCGTGACCGTACCTTGATGTAACCACCCTCCGCAGCGATGATTTCTCTAGCTAAAAACAGGCCAATACCTACACCCTCCTGCGTGTTTACAGTAGGGGAGCGATAGAAGCGGGTAAAGATCTTCTCTTGTTCATCTTCTGCAATCCCTATGCCGTTGTCGGTAATATCAATTCGGCAAAACAAATCGTATGCCATTACTTTTATATTCATGCTTCCGCCTGTCTCTGTATATTTTATGGCGTTATCCATAATGTTATAGACAGCTTCACTCGTCCACTTTAGGTCAAAATAAGCATGGATAACTGTGTCCTCCATAACAACTGTTATCCCTTTGGCATCTGCTTTTGGCATCATTTGCTCCAGTGCAGCACCAAGGAGCTTTTGAACAGATTCCCGCCTTGGCGATACCGTGATAATCCCCGTTTCAAGCCGCGATGTTTTCAACAATGCCTGAATCAGGAAGTTAAGCTTTTCAGCCTGTGCAGATAGAGCTTTCACACAAGTGGAGGTATCCTGTGATAGTTCGTATTCGCTAAGTAGTTGGGAATAAAGCAGGATGTTGGCCAATGGTGTTTTCGTTTGGTGTGAAATGTCGGAAATCAGCTCATTTATTTTATTCTTTTCGGCAAGCAGATTTTTGGAGGACACGGAACAAATGGAAAGAAATCGCGCAAATTTAGCTTCTATTGCAGAGAGAACGGATTCATCAAAGACATCCTCCGAGAAGCTGCCATTTATCGCGGCATCCAGCATGTTCTCAATAGTTTTCATTGTTTTATGGATGCTCCTGCGATAAAGCATAATAGCACACACAGCGGTGCATACAGCAACAACGGCAATTCCAATACATATATATAGGAGTGTTGTCATTTCAACGCCCATGTGTAGCCTAGCCCGTAAACCGTTTTAATATATTGTGGGGAAGAAGGATGATCCTCAAGCTTGTCACGTAGCCTTTTTATCGTAACTGACAAGGCATTTTCACCTACATATTCAGCCCCGTCAGTCCAGATGCTGTCTATCAAATGATCACGCGAAACGGTATTTCCTCGATTGTTGATTAGGATGCGCAACAATTTTTGTTCCGTTTTACTTAGTTCAATGGGCGTACCCTTCTTAATAAATTCCATTCTCTCGAATGAAAAAGAAAAATTGTCTAGCTGAATGGAGTCTGCAAGCGAGTATCTGGATTTCTTTAGCTGAACGCCAACTCTTGCTCTCAGTACCATAAGACTGAAAGGTTTGGTGATATAATCGTCAGCACCCAGCTCAAAACCAGTGACGACATCTGTTTCCATATCATTCGCAGTCAGAACGATGACGGGTATAGTTGTTTTTTTTCGTATATGGGTTAACAGGTCGAGTCCACTTCCATCCGGCAAATTTACATCAAGAATCACTAGGCCAAAGGCAGTAACGTTCAAATGTTCTTTTGCAGTAGCTATGTCATACGTTTGCGTAAATACGTTGTTAGGTTCTTTAAGGGCAAGAACAATACCGTTACTCAAGGCGATATCGTCCTCGATGATTAATATGTGATTCATCATTCTCCTCCTATTTTTTACTAACCAAAGTCAATGAACTCGGTTTCCAGAACTGCTCACCATAAACATAAAAAAGGGCTCCCCAAACTCTCTATTTCCAGTTTACCGGATTTTACTCTTATTTGCTCCCAGGGTTGTCCAGGTGGGATGTTGAGAAAATTCTCAGCAGCTTTTTTGTCCTGAATTTAAAACCTCATCACATTGACAGATACGATATCACTGATATAATTTATGCTAGTTGATTTTGATAATCATTATCATTATTAGAGGGGAGGACAGGGCCGAAGCTTGGTACAGGTTGTTGGAGAACAGGCTCCCTTGGTTAGAACATGAAATTGCGTTATTTAATACTGGCTTTTCTGGTACTGGCCTTCGCCTCGGTTTTTATCGGTGTTCATGATGTAACTCCACTTGATGTGTTCCACTTAACCAACGATCAGGCGCAGGTACTCCTGATTAGCAGATTCCCACGTTTGATCAGTATCATTATCGCAGGGGCGAGTATGAGTATCTGTGGGCTCATTATGCAGCAACTTACCCGGAACCGATTTGTATCTCCCACCACTGCGGGGACGATGGACGCGGCACGATTGGGTGTGCTGATGGCTATTATGGTGTTTGGAGCGGCGGGATTTTGGACGAAGATGCTGACGGCTTTCGGATTTGCTCTAGGGGGAACACTGATTTTCATGAAAATCCTGGATAAAATCCGTTTCAAGGACCCAGTATTTATCCCGCTTGTCGGTTTGATGTTTGGAGGCATTTTAAATTCGGTAACGACCTTTTTTGCTTACAAATACAATCTGATCCAGGGCATTTCTTCGTGGATGCAGGGGGATTTTTCTCTAATCATGAGTGGTCGCTACGAGATGCTATATCTTAGTGTTCCTTTGGTTGCGTTGGCGTACATATATGCGAATCGTTTCACAATTGCAGGCATGGGTGAGGATTTTGCGGCCAACTTGGGTGTACATTACAAGCGCACCGTCAATGTCGGTTTGGTGATCGTGGCTTTGGTATCCTCTGTTGTCATCTTAACCGTTGGGACGATTCCCTTTTTAGGGCTGGTTGTACCCAATCTGGTCAGCATGTATATGGGGGATAATCTGAAAAAAAGCCTGGCCCATACAGCGATCTTGGGCGCCGTCTTTGTGCTGTTTTGCGACATTTTGGGACGGGTGATCATTTATCCGTATGAAATTTCTGTAGGGCTTACGGTTGGTGTGATCGGGAGCGCGTTGTTCTTGTATTTGCTGCTGAGGAGAAGGGCCTATGAATCCTAAATTAAAAATCGGAATATTAGCCGCTGCCGCGCTTGTGTTGATTGCTGCTTTCGTGTTTATAGATCTTCCGCATACCTGGCACTACGCGCTGCCACGACGATTAAAAAAGATCGCAGCCTTCATTCTGACAGGTGGCTCCATTGCTTTTGCAACAGTTATTTTCCAGACGGTTACGAATAATAAAATTTTGACTCCGGGTATTATCGGACTGGATTCACTGTATATGCTGATTCAGACGACGATTATTTTTGCATTTGGTTCCGTACCTTTCATTTCGACCAGCAAAGAATTGAACTTTTTGCTGTCGGTGGGGCTGATGGTGCTGTTCGCAGGACTGCTATACAAATTAATTTTCCGCAAAGATGGACGCGGGATTTATGTACTCTTGCTGATTGGTCTGGTGTTCGGCACACTATTCAACAGTTTATCTACCTTTATGGAGGTACTGATTGATCCGAACGAATTTGCGAAAATCCAGGACAAGAGCTTTGCTAGCTTCAGTAATGTAAATACCGAGCTATTGTGGCTTTCTGTATTCATTCTTGTTCTCGTATTCGCTTATACGTGGAGGTTCATCAAGTATCTGGACGTGCTGTCGCTCGGACGGGAGCATGCGATTAACCTGGGTCTTCCCTATGGTTTTATCATTAAAAGGCTGCTGGTAATCGTAGCGATTCTCATTTCCATTTCTACAGCGCTTGTCGGGCCGATTACGTTTCTCGGATTAATTGTGGCCAATGTGGCTTATCAGGTGATGAAAACCTATCAGCACCGTTATATTATTCCGGCCTCTATCTGTGTCAGCGTCATTGCGTTGGCAGGATGCCAACTGCTGGCAGAAAGAGTATTTGACTTATCGACAACGGTCAGCGTCATTATTAACTTTATCGGGGGGGTGTACTTCCTGTACCTTTTGCTGCGGGAGAACAAATCATGGTAGAAGTCAAAAACGTATCCAAACGCTACGGGAATAAAAATGTGGTGGATCAGGTATCCGTCACTGTACCTAAAGGTACGATTACCTCCTTTATTGGACCTAATGGCGCTGGAAAAAGCACCTTGTTGTCGATGATCAGTCGCCTGACTGACAGTGATGAGGGAGAAATCCTCATTGACGGGCAGGCCGTGAGTCTGACGAAAAGTGAGGAGCTAGCCCGGAAGATATCTATTTTAAAACAGACGAACGATGTCAATATCCGCTTAACCGTGAAGGAGCTGGTTAGCTTCGGCCGTTTTCCGTATTCCAAGGGCAGATTGAACAGCGAGGATCGCAAAATGGTGGAGCAGTCTATGGCTTACATGGGACTGGAGGATATGAAAGACAAGCATATTGATTTGCTCAGTGGGGGACAGCGACAGCGGGCTTTTATTGCCATGATTTTGGCTCAGGACACAGAATACATCCTGCTGGATGAGCCGCTGAACAATCTGGATATGAAGCATTCGGTTCAGATTATGAAGACGTTGCGCGGTTTGGTGGATGATCTGGGCAAAACGATTCTGGTTGTGCTTCACGATATTAATTTTGCATCCTGCTATTCAGACTATATTGTGGGGATGAAGGATGGAAGGTTGCTAAAACAAGGAACGGCTGACGAGATGATTGATAGTCAGGTATTAAAGGATTTGTACGATATGGATATTCCGATTCAACAGATCGGTGATCATAAAATTTGCGTTTATTTCACTTAGGGGGAATGTTAAATGAAGAAAAATATGATGTTTTTAACGCTGATGCTTGCATTGGTACTGATTGTGGCGGCCTGTGGCAAAGCAGCTCCGGCAACACCGGAAGCGACTGGAAACGGCTCCTCTGCGGCAACAACGGAATCCAAAACCATCTCGGTCAAACACGGACTGGATGAAAACCCGGTCCAAGTCAAAGTTAATCCAAAAAATGTCGTTGTCTTTGATTTTGGTTCATTGGATACGCTGGATAAGCTGGGTGTTGACGTTGCGGCAGTAGCGCAGCAGGATCTTCCTACGTATTTGAGCAAATATAAAGATTCCAAATATGCAAGCGCGGGCACGCTGTTTGAACCGGATTACGAGAAAATCAGTGATCTGTCTCCTGAACTGATCATCATCGGCGGCAGACAAGCTGATGCATATAAAGAGTTGAGTAAAATTGCACCGACCATTTCGATGGCTGTAGACACCAAGGATTATATCAATTCCTTTAAGAAAAACGTTGAAACATTGGGTCAAATCTTCGATAAAGAGGCTGCTGCCAAGCAGGAGCTGGCTGCGATTGATAGCTCCATCAAGGCCGTACATGACAAGGCTGTAGCGAGCAAAGCTAAAGGACTGATTGTGCTGACGAATGAAGGAAGCCTGAGCGCATATGGCTCACAGTCCCGCTTCGGTATCATTCATGATGCTTTTGGCGTAACCCCTGTAGATCCTGACATTAAAGTATCCACGCATGGGCAAAAGGTTTCTTTTGAATATGTACAGCAAAAAAATCCGGATTATATTTTTGTCGTTGACCGTGGGGCTGTTGTGGTCGAGGAAGGCAAGGAACAGGTTACAGGTAAACAAACCATTGAGAATGAACTGGTGAAAAAAACCAATGCATTTAAAAACGGTCATATTGTATACCTTGATCCTAACTACTGGTATCTGTCAGGTAATGGTCTGGAATCCGTATCTGAAATGATTAAGGAAATGGATGCTGCACTGTAATGAATACATTCACATCATGGAGGACTGTGTAGGATGAAAGGTCATGTAGATGAAATTTCATTAGATGGGGATCTTGTGCACGTCTATACACCTCCCGTCTCCGTGAGTCATAATGAGCTGTATCCTGTGCTGTATGTGCAGGATGGCAGCTCTTTATTTCTAAGCGGGTTGGATGAGCTGGAAAGAGGTTTTTCTACGGGAGAGTTGCCCCGTGTCGTGCTGGTAGGTATACAGCCCGTAAATCGGCTGGATGATTATACGCCTTGGAAGGCAGCTGCTTTAGTAGAAGGAAGACCTGCTTTTGGTGGTGACGGAGATGCCTATCTGGCGTTTGTGGTTACAAAAGTAATGCCGTACGTCGAGGGGAGATATCCGGTAAAAACCGGACCGGAGCATACGGGAATCATCGGCGCCTCATTGGGCGGATTAATTTCCATGTATGCCGTCTTCAAGTATAAGGACGTATTCGGACGTGTCGGTTCCATCTCAGGCTCGTATTGGTATCCGGGTATGATTGGTTATATGCAATCTGCATCTTGTGCAACTGTGAGGGAGGGGATACATCGCTTTTATATATCTGTTGGGACCCGTGAAGGTGAAGGGAAGATGAATGTACAAAAAGATATGGTTCCGCTGACCCTCGAGGCACACGAGGTGCTGCGGACACAGGGACTGGATGCAAAAGATGTGCTTCTTGAGTTGGATCAGGATGCGGTGCATCGTGTGGATTGTTTTCAGCGTCAATTTCCTAAGGCCGTCCAATGGCTGTTCGGATAGCATGAATGGTATACGGATCTCATACAACAGCCTCAAAGGATTGGAGAGCGTGGAGTCTCTATGTCTTTGGGGTTGTTTTTTTTGTATATTTTTTTCGTATAATAGAATCAATTTCATAATACCTTCAGTAGCTTTAATAAAGAGTACATATAGATCAAAATGGTTTAATTTGTCTATATGTATTATACACTTCGTTGGTTTAATCATTTATGAAATTGATTCAATAGAGAAATGTTAAAAATTTAAAGTTATATGTTGTTGGAAGTGAGGGGAGCATAAATGAAAAAAAAACGCCTGGGATCATCGGATTTGCTGGTAGGTGAAATTGGTCTGGGATGTATGTCGGTCGGTACGGAGGAGCAGCAAGGTGTTTACTTGATTCATGAAGCGCTAGACAGGGGCGTAAACCTGTTGGATACGGCAGATTTGTACCAGCACGGACGCAATGAAGAAATCGTAGGTGCAGCGATCCGTGGACGGCGACAGGAGGTCATCCTGGCGACCAAGGTTGGCAATCGGCGTCTACCGGGGCAGGAGGGCTGGGGATGGGACCCATCCAAGAAATATATTCTGTCTGCTGTTAAAGAGAGCCTGCGCCGCCTTGGAACGGACTACATCGACCTGTATCAGTTGCACGGAGGGACGATTGACGATCCGATGGACGAAACTATAGAGGCTTTTGAGCAGCTACAGCGGGAGGGCGCCATCCGTTATTATGGTATTTCCTCGATTCGCCCTCATGTCATCCGTGAATATGTGGAACGATCGAATATCGTTAGTGTTATGAATCAGTATAGTTTACTGGATCGGCGTGCAGAGGAAGAGGTACTGCCATTGCTTCAGCAGCGGGGAATTAGCGTGATTGCACGTGGGCCTGTGGCTAGCGGCGTATTGGCCGATAAAGCAGAAGGAAAGGTAGCCAAGGGGTATCTGGACTACGAAGAAGCAGAGCTGCTGGACGTACGTAAGCAATTAAAGGCTTTTGCAGGATCAGAGCGTAGTATGGGGCAGACAGCTATTCGTTATAGCTTGTCACATCCGACTGTTGCTACTGTGATCCCGGGTGCAAGCTCTTTGGGACAATTGGAGCATAATATTTCTGCGGCGGATATTGCACCGCTAACTCAACAAGAGCGGCAGACACTACAGCAAATCAGCCGAGCCAATCGTTATGATGCGCAATACCGCTAATCCGAGCAATAATAGGACAAGTGTCAAACATGTACCCGTCCCAGTTGCAATTTATAAAAGAATCATTACAATATAGGAATAAGCCTCGGTTTATAATTCATATGTGAATATGGAGACGTTATAAATACACTCTAGGAGGGACCAACGAATGGAACGCATCGAATCTCAGCAGCAATATCAGGATTTAATTAACGGTGACGGGCTGACTGTCGTGAAATTTGATACAACCTGGTGTCCGGATTGCAAGACACTGGATAAATTTATGGACGGCATTATTGAGGAAAACGCGGATAAGCGCTTCTTTGCCCTCGATGCGGAGAAATTCCAGCCGATTGCAGAAGAAAATCAAGTGCGCGGCATTCCGAGTCTGCTCGTGTTCCGTAATGGCGAAAAAATTGCTCATTTGCACAGCAAATACGCTAAAACGCCAGCTCAAATCTCGGAATATTTGACTACGCTGGAATCCAAACAATAATCAGAACGCACGATAGGGATAGTTCAGTACGATCTATCCTTTCTGCAAAATAGTAAAAGGGATATCCAAGGCTGATCATTCAGACCCTATGGATATCCCTTTTTTTATTTATTGGTACCAAACGATGGCTTATAAAATAATGAAAAAGAACACAGCCGCCAGCACAAAGCGGTAAATGGCGAATGTAGTCAGGCTCAAGCGTTTGAGCAGACCGAGGAATGTTTTGATCGCCAGCATCCCGACGATAAAGGCAGTAATAAAGCCGGCCGCGAACACTGGGAAATCACTCATAGACAGATGATCCATACTTTTGATCATATCAATACCTGATGCACCCAGCATGACCGGAACAGATACGAGGAATGTAAATTCCGCGGCTGCGGTATGGCTTACACGTGCGAATAGGCCCCCAGACATGGTTGAGCCTGAACGGGAAAAACCTGGCCATAGGGCTAGGACTTGGAACAAACCGATCGTAAAAGCCTGTTTGTACGTGATCTCATCCAACGTATGTGATCTAATGGGCGGATGGAATTTCTCAGCCGCAATCATCAACAGGCCTCCGATGACCAAACTGTAGAGAACCGTTTCAGGACCAAACAGGTATTGCTTGATTACATCACGGAACAGTACGCCAATCAAGCCTGCAGGGATCATGGCTAAAATAATATGTAACAGGTTTAGACGTGGCTGGCTCGAGATTTTGCGTCTAAAATCAAACAGGCTCAGAAATCTGCGCCAGTATAATACGACGACCGCCAGCACAGCACCTAATTGCACGATAACCTCAAACGTTTTGACCGTATCATTCTCTGTGTTTAATCCTAGAAGATCAGCCGTGAGGATCATGTGACCCGTCGAAGAGACCGGCAAAAACTCTGTCAGTCCTTCAATAATTCCCATAATAATAGAAGATAAAATATCCACTTTACTAGCTCCTCCTTACACGCGTGCAGGGCAAACGACCTAAGCCGTTTGCCCTGGAAATATGTCATTTCAGTAGGAGTGAACACAAGTGTCAAGTGCAAAGATACACGCTCAGGTCACACGGTTCACTCCCGGGAAGAAGTGTCCGATTCTGCTTCCCATTCAGATGCGGGGGATGTGTGGTGTAAAATAATCTCCACCCGACGAATACGATTTTTACCCATTTCACGAATGATAAATTTCACATTCTCTTCTATGAATTCCTTGCCCTGTCTAGGTTCCGGAACCCGGCTATACACCCACCCTCCGACAGTATCCACGTCTTCATCGTCCAATGTCAAGCCCGTCAGATCACTCAGATCGGAAAGCATCACTTTACCATCCATCAAATAACTGTTCTCCGTCAGTTTCTCGATTTCCTTCCGTTCATCCTTATCAAATTCGTCCCGAATTTCGCCAACAATCTCCTCCAAAATGTCCTCAATGGTAATGAGGCCGGAGGTTCCACCGTATTCATCGACCAGGAGAGCGATATGAACCTGCTCCTTCTGCATACGTTTCAGCAGTGTGTTGACGGGCATAACTTCCGGAACGGTCAAGATCGGTTGAATCAGGCTGTCGAAAACAAGCTCGGGATTGCGATCATACTCAAGGAATAGCTGTTTGGTATTAATCATACCAATGATCTGATCCTTGCTGTCTGTCGCCACCGGAAAACGGGTATACTGCTCTTCGTGAATAGTCAGCATGTTTTCTTTTAGCGAGCGATTCGTAAACAAGCATACCATATCTGTACGTGGCACCATAATTTCTTTGGCAACGGTCTCGTCAAATGCAAAGATACGATTTACGTAGCCATATTCGGTGTTATTGATCTTACCACTTTCCACGCTTTCGGACAAAATGATCTGAATTTCTTCCTGAGAGTGCGCTTCTTCATGCTCACTAGCCGGTTGAAGACCAAACAGACGAACCAGACGATTGGCCGAGCCGTTAAGGAGCCAAATAAACGGATACATAATCCGGTTAAACCACACGATGACTGGGGAGGTTAACAGACTGACAGCTTCCGCTTTGCGGATCGCCAATGTTTTGGGAGCCAGTTCGCCGATCACCACGTGCAGGTAAGTTACAATGACGAATGAAATAATAAAGGCCAGGATATGTGAAAATTCCCCATTGATGTTGAGCTGTTGAAAGAGAGGCTCCAGCAATTTGACTACGGTCGGTTCACCGAGCCAGCCGAGTCCCAACGCTGTAATCGTAATACCAAGCTGACAGGCGGACAGGTAGCCGTCCAGATTATTGACGACTTTTTGTAGCGCCAGTGCGTTTTTACGGTTCTCCACGACCAGCTGATCGACCCGGCTGGAACGGATTTTAATAATCGCAAACTCGGTAGCCACGAAGAAAGCACTAAATAAAATCAACACCGCAAACAAAAATAGACTGACACCTATACCCATATAATTTTCACTCATCCCTTTTTCGTTCAATTTTTTAAGGAACTCCATTTTAAGTTCACTTGAACTTATTTTAAGAACTTAAAAGAAAATATACAAGGTTCATATGGAATCGTAGCAGGTCACCTACCTCCAATTTACACGGAAAATAAGGCATAATAGAACCCGGACGTCTCATTGCTTCACTTTACAAGCCTAGTTTGAGGGCGTATGATGAGTTCAAATGAACTTGAAATGTAATAAAGGGAGGAAAGCAGATGGAGTCTTTTACCCTTACTCGTCGTGATATGGCCCATTTGCTGCTGGCCATGGAAGGGCGCCGCGAATTGCAGCCTTTGGCCGTTCTGCAGGACGCCTGGAGGCGCACTCATAGCCATCTCGCCCGTTCCGGGAGCACGATGCCGACATTTTTATACACCGACGTGACACCTGTGCTAGATAAAATCATCAAGGGTAAGCACAGCGCAGCCTTTTCGCTGCAGGAGATCGTTTCCCTGGGTCAACTGGTCGAATACAGCCATGTCTCACTGGCATCCATGCAAAATTGGGTCAAACGCGACTTCAAGGAATTTCTCGGCGCTCCGAAGATCGGCAAAAAATACTCGGTCAACCAGGCAGCTATATTGCTCATTGTGGAAGATTTAAAATCATGTCTTGATTTTGAATCCATTCGTCAGCTATTTCATATCCTGTTCCAACAACCCGAAGATGATACGGACGATCTGATTCAGCCGGTCGATTTGTACGCCGCCTATTCAACTTTGTTTGAGGAGCTGGATGCGAACGGAGACCAACTGCTCGATGTTGCTGGAGCAGGCTATGCAAAGGACAACGGAAATTCCGTTACAGGACAGCAGCGTCAGGAAGGTGCGACAGAGGAGCTGCTGGTTCAGGCGGCTGATCAATACACCAGCCGTTTACAGCATTTGACCCCTAACCAGTGTGAAGCGGTGCGTAATACTTTGCTGGTGGCAGCAGTAGCGGTGCAAAATAGTTATTTTTTGTCCATGGCACGTCGGTATGTGAATGCGACGTTGTTTCTGGACTTCCAGGGGTAAATCAGGATTGGCACTAGAAGCCAATCCTATTTTTTTGCTCTTTTTAGAGGATTGTCTACCCTTTTGGAGACTGAAAAAGTATACAAAAGAGGTATATACACTAAAACGCTGTCAAAGATACAATAAACATATATAATCCAGCAATTGGAAAAACTTTGAATATCTCTTCCAAAGCATCTGGATACACACACAGGAGGTAATGGCATGTCCGATGTCTCCATCATCATTTGTACCCGCAACCGGATCGAAGACCTGACACGCTGTATACAATCTATTGCAGTACAGCAGCAATTGGAGCATACGGCTGTAGAACTGCTGATTGTTGATGACGGCGATATTTCCGACCAACAGATCGAGCAGTACCGTCACATGGTATCCGGATTGCCTCAAAGTGTTTTGAAATATTATAAAAAAAGTCGTCCCGGCGTTTGGTTATCCCGCTATGAGGCCTTGTCCCTTGTGCGGTATGATATTGTGCTGTATTTTGACGATGATGCAGAACTGGACGATAAACTCTATATCCGGCGCTTGCTCGATACCTATGATCAGGATGAAACGATTGTGGGTGTTGGAGGGATTGCAAAGGGATTACATTCGAGCCGGGCAGGAAAGCTGCTGGGCGTTTTGACATTTCAGATGTCTTCATCCCTCGGCAAGCTCTCGCCTAGTAGTCTGGCAGGTTCTTTGCTACGTTGGGGCGAAGCGACTGAGGTTTTCGATACAGAATTTTTCCATGGCTGCAATATGTCATTTCGGAGGAATGCGCTTCGGGACATGAAGCCGTATCCGTGGATGACCAGTTATGCCGTGGCTGACGATTTGTACATGTGCCAGTTGGCGAGCCGTTACGGCAAATTGGTTATCAATCCTGACTTAACCATCATTCATCATGAATCTCCAAGCTCGCGCGATAAGGCGGGCAAAGTAGCCAAGGCTACAGCGATTAACCACTATTATTTTCTTGCCTTGAAAAAGGCTGGAGTGATTCAGTATGGAGCCCTTTTATGGACCTTATCCTACTTGATGCTCAAAGAAATGCTGCGCCGCAATTTTAATGCCGCAGATGGATACAAGCAGGGGGTGTTGTTCATTCTGAATCCGCGCAAGCAAAAATATAACGAATATTTAGGCCCGGCGGTTCAGTAAACTGTTTTCTTTACACACTGACAGGATAAAGGGGGAGTATGATGTTAAGCTTGTCCATTGCTCTGTGCACCCGAAATCGAGTTGATGATCTGACCCGATGCATTAATTCAATTGCCATTGGGGGAGCACCGGAGGCATGTGAAACCGAGCTATGGATTATTGACGACGGAGAACTGCCGAAACATGTGCTGGAACGTTATGAGCGTCAGTTGGGCAGAGCGGGAATTACCTACCGATATCATCGCAAGGAGCAGCCGGGATTATGGTTATCTCGTGTAAAGACAGCTGAACTTGCGCAGGGTGACATCATTTTGTTCCTTGACGATGACGTTGAGCTGCCGAGCAACTATTTGAATGAGTTGATGCGTACCTATGAGGCCTACCCGCAGGCCGCTGGTGTCGGCGGTATTGCACAGGGAATGACTAACAGCTTCATGGGAACGATTCGATGCTTGCTGTCATTCCAGCAGTCTTTGTCCAAAGGGAGGTTGTCCCTCAGCGGTCAGTCCGGCTCGATGTATAACTGGCATAAGGCCAAGAAGACGTTTAGAACCCAGTTTTTTCATGGCTGCAATATGTCATTTCGCCGTGAGGCGATTCGCAGTCTGGAGCCGGTACCTTGGTTGCAAAGCTATAGCGTAGGCGAGGATTTATTGCTTTCACGCATCGCAATGAAAAGCGGTCCGTTATACATTAACCCGGCGCTTACGCTGCTTCATCACGAATCGCCGTCCTCGCGCGACAATATGGAGCAGGTTACTTATATGCGGGTGATGAATCATATTCATTTGCTGCGTGACGAGGGATCTGGGCCGATTGGTTATGCAGCACTATACTGGACGACGTTGTATCAGATATTGAGAGAAAAGCCCAAAAAAAATCATACTGCCATTCAAGGCTATAGAAGAGCGTTGAAAGCGATCTTTTCAATTCCAAAGGAGCCTGTTGGCGGGCAGTTGCCTGAGCGCAATTCCAAAAAAACGGTAGGCTGATGGAGGTGCGTCAAAAGACGCAATGTGAGCATAGAGACGAGAGGCTTAATAAGGAACAGGAGTTGGACGTAACATGAGCACATGGACAGCAGCAAGGAAAGTATTCACGGGTGACAGTCTCGCCAAAACGATCATGCGCACGAGCTTTAACAATTTTTTTGTGCTAATCGTCACGACCCTGACTTCCATCCTGACCGCACGTATGCTCGGAGTAGAGGGGAAAGGAGAACTGGCGGCAGTTCTGTTCTGGCCTACGCTGATCGGCAGTGTGTTGAGCTTCGGATTACCAACGTCGTTAATTTATAACATCAAGAAGAAAACAGGCACGACGGAAGAACTGCTGGCGTTGTCGCTCTGGATTCAGTTGCCTGCCAGCTTGTTGGCGGGAGCGGTGGCCTGGATATGCATGCCGCTGTGGTTGAATGGTTATGGTGCGGACATCATCCAGCTGTCCCAGCTTTATTGTGCGGCAGCCATACCGCTGGCAGTGCTTACAGCGCTGACGACAGCATTGTCGCAAGGGCTGGATCGATTTAGCGTATATAACGGCCTGCTGTTTTACTACCCGTTACTGAATTTCATCGGTCTGGTGACACTGTGGCTGATGGGCCTGCTCAATGTGCAGCTGGCAGGAGCAGTGAATTTTGCCGCGAGTTTCCTTGCGCTAGTATGGGCGTTCCTCCGTTTGCGCAAGTATATGAATTTGCGTGCTTTCCGCCCATTTACCAGCCGCCAAGTGCTTCGTCCTTATTATAGCTATGGAGCGAGGGTTTACGGGATGGAGCTGATGGGGACGCTGTCCACACAAACGGACAAAATCGTTATTGTGGCGCTGCTATCACCCAAAGCGTTCGGTCTGTATTCTGTCGTCTACGCCTTGTCTCGTGTGTTCAATGTGGTGCAAAACGCCGTCACTAACGTTACCTTTCCAAAGGTGACGGGGATGGAGCACAGCAAGATTGTCGAAACAGTAGGTCGTGCTTTTCGCATCTCTATGGCTGCGATGCTAATCGTCATTGTGCCTGCTCTCTTCATTGGACGATACATGCTGGGTTTGCTGTACGGCCCCGCTTTCCTGGAAGCATCGCTAACGTTCTACCTGCTGTCACTGGAATGTATCATTGGTGGTGGCTCATGGATTCTGGCTTCGGCCTTTAACGCTCTGGGACGTCCGGGACTGGTATTGTTCCGGCAAATTGTAGCCTATGCGATCACCGTCGGTCTATTTTTTATTTGTACACCGATCTTTGGTCTGGACGGCATTGCGATTGCTTTGCTTGTAGGCGCTTGTGTACGGTTGGCATTCTCACTGTTCTCGTTCCCCATGTTTTTCAATGTTCCGCTATCACGGATCATTTTTGATAAAAGTGATATTACATTTGTCATTCAGACTATACAAAAGAAGCGCAGGAAGGGAGAACTGAAAGATGCCGAATTTGCATCCCATGGCTAAACTGAAAAATAAGCTGAGCGTCATTCTCGACGTAGTCCCCCAAGGTTCGAATATCATTTATGTCGACTATCCCGTCTATAATAACGGTGGGGATGTACTCATCATGAAAGGCACCGAGGCGTTCTTCAAGGATAATGGCATCCGTGTCCGTGCCCGTTATAGCGCCATGGATATTCCCGATCAGCTTCAAATTCCGGGTGACTGGATTATCGTGTGCCACGGCGGCGGCAACTTCGGCGATCTCTATTCAAATCACCAAAATTTGCGGGAACGCATCGTTCGCGATTTCCCTAACCACCGAATTGTGATTATGCCGCAAACGATCCACTTTCAATCTGAACAGAAGGCTAATGAGGTCGCTGCCCTGTTTAATGCTCACCCGGATCTACATATGTTTGTGCGGGATACTCGCTCTTATCAGTGGGCTAAGGACAAGCTGAACCAGTGCAGTATCACACTATGCCCTGATATGGCGCACCAGCTCTGGCCATTGAAGCCGACTACGGAAACAGTGAAGGATGTATTGTATTTCCTGCGGACTGATATTGAAACGGTGGGTGGACAAAAGAAGTTCGATGACGAGGCAGATGCCGCTCACCGGCTGGACTGGGATACTTTGTTTACTCCGCTGGAAGTGAAGGGAATTGTCTATTTCCAGAAGTTTTATCGACTGGATAAGAAAATCGGTGGACCGTTGCCTACACGTACGTTCTGGTACAAGTACACAGACCATCTCATGAACAAAGCGGTTACGCTGTTCAGCTCTTACCGCGAGGTTCGCACTTCACGGCTGCACGGTCACATTCTGGCCTGTCTGCTTGATATGCCGCACGTTGTCATTGACAATTCCTACGGCAAGAACTCGCAATATTATAATACCTGGACACAGCCGAATCCAAAAGCGCAGCTGTTTAGTGAAGCTCCAAGTGCGTTGGAGCAGCCATCTTAATAGTAAGAAAAGATACGTATGATTAATTTCAAAGGTATGATAACGGCAAAAAATCTCCTGACCATTTCATTGGTATAGGAGATTTTTGCTTGTGTTAAATTAATAAGGATAGTTAAGAGTTAAGCTTGTGAACTATTAAGGCTATTCATATTTAATGGGATGATCGCTCGTTCTTTCTTTCTTGGCTTCTATTGATTATTGACAGTTACCTCATATTTTGATGCGTTCCAGTTTACCTTTGCACCCAAGGTTTGAGAAATGAATCTGATCGGTACCAAAATACTCCCGTTTATATATTTTGGAGGAGCAGCGAGACTTACTTTTTTTCCATTAACCAATGCGAATTTTTGGTTTACAACTAGTTCTATAGTCAGTTTACCTTTTGTGATGGTGACATGATCCCTTTGGCTATTATTCCAAATGACTTTAGCTCCTGATTTTTCAAATATTCCTCTGAAAGGAACATAGACTGAGCCGTTCAGTAATTTGGGAGTGGTAGTCAGATCCATGATAGAGCCATCTACGGTCAATTGAATAGGCTTCACTACAATAGTCGGTTGCTTTACATTTTTCAATGTCGAGTCAATTCCAAGTTGACCGTTAACGTTGCTCCCCCAACTCCATAATTTATTGTTTTCCGTTCTTACGATTGTAAAGTCGTTTCCAGAGTTTACTTCCGATATATTAGCAAGCCCCTTTACTTTCTCTGGATTGGAATTACCAGCAGAAATCCAGACATCGCCAGTAGTTGTTACAAATGAAACAGTGTGGTCGAATTGAGCAGAGATATCTTTTAACTTCTGTGGAATTTTAAACTGTTTAGTTTTGCTCTCTAGCGGATTATATGTCCACCCGTTGCCATTCATATCAATTGCACTTATAGCAAAATCTCCACTTTTAATCATTTTAATTTTTTTAAGTTGTTTAAGCAGCTGTGGTTCTTTAATATTCGCATCTTCATTGTCGCCGCCCCAATAGAGCAATGTTCCATCCTTGGAAAGTGCAAAGGAACCCTGATTCGTAGCTGCTATACCCACAATATTCATGGGTAGATCTTTTATTAAAGTTGGTTCATTGATGAAAGATGACTTAAAGTTGGCTAATTGTCCCCGAGAATTATCACCCCAGCCCCAAACCTGCCCACTTTGATCTAATGCTAAAAAGTGATCTCCTCCGGCGGCAATTTTAACAACATTTTTTAGGCTTGAGAAGGTTTTAGGGGCAACACTACGACCTTGATTTTTTTTACTTTGCCAACTAACAACGGTACCATCTGTTTTTATGGCTAGAGAACCAAAGCGACCCGTGGTGACCTGTTTAAAAGTATCAGATGACATAGAAACCACAGGAGAGGGTACGGAACGATTTATGCCGTCTTCTGAGCCTAATTCCCCATCTTCATTACGCCCCCATGCAAGTAGCTTTCCTTGATTGTCAATAGCGTAAGTATGTTCACCACTGCTTGAAAATTGAACTATATCTGGAGATGGTTTTACATATTCGTTTGAATATGCTTCTTTTGAAACTAAGCAAGAGGAGAAAATTAGTAAAATAACTGATAAAGCTATGAAACATTGCTTTAAATTTTGATTTTTCAAAATATGCTCTCTCCTTTTTTGAAATAACTTCTAATATCATATAACCATAAACAAGAAAGAAATTGCAAATAAATCCAGAGAATATGTATTTATTTCCATAAAAAATGTAGACAAATGAATAATGAAATACTATTATATGTTTTGGGTGAAAATTTTTACAATATTAGGGAAGGAGGATAGCAAAAATTTTTCTCAAAAATTAGGATGAGGTGAGAGTGAATGAAAAAGGTAAAGTTCTCAATAATTATCTTTCTGTTATTCTCTTCAATTGGTGTTACTGCTTCGGCTAATAACGAAGATATTACGGAAAAAGTTAGCGATTCAGTAACGCAATCAACTTATGGATTAGAACATTCTAAAAATGTTACAGTAAAAAATGATGCTGAGGTTAGCCAGGAAAAGATAAACAACTTTATTATTCAAGCCAAAAAAGTTGTTAGAGAAGAAAAAGCAAATAGTCAATCATTGAATGCATCTATTGAATCTTCTACATATGAAACTGTTGACTACTGTTATTTGGACGATACTAACCTCTTTTTTTATGAGGATTCTTCAATTAAAGATCCAGAGTTGATTATTTTACCAGTTGAAAATGGTAGAGAGGAAACACACGTTATTAAACCACAAGCAATACAAGGAGGATTTGGAGGAAGGGTATTGGTCAATAGTACGACAGGTAACTACATTGAGACTAGGGCCATTACTACATCAAGTAACTCTACTTTGCTGGCTACAAATGGAACCCCGTATATGTATACAGGGTTTACAGCAAGGGGATTGGAAGTTGATGCAGGATTGGCTTATAGTAAAGGAGATGCTCCGGGAGTTTGGCAGCCTTATCTTAAAATAGGTGGGGACGATCCACTGTCAACTTCATATCTACTTGATGGTTATAATCAGGTACAATATAAAAATGGGTATATTACTGGACAGCCAGTTCAGATGGACTTATGGAGGAACTATACTAGTGGTGTTGAACATAACGCTGTAAGATTAAAACTTGCGGGAACTGCTATATGTGCGGATCTTGGATGTTCAAGACATGGTGATACTAAGCTGACAACTATCTTTTCTAAATCAAATATTGGAGTGAACAGTGTAGTTAATTATAAGTTGTTAGCAACTATTGCTGGTTCCGGAGCAAGCGGGCAGATGAATTCTACTCTAAGTGAAATATCAATTGACGGGATAGCCAAAACACCAGTTAAAGATGAAGTAGCCAATACTCAAGTCACAATTAGTGGAAATAGTACATCTTTTAAGCTTTCAAAATAGTATATTAATATAGTTTATAAAACCGTTCTAAGGAGCGGTTTTATTTTTTTATTAAAAGCCATATTGTTTGCTTACACTCCACTACCGCTTCATTTTGACAATTCATTTCATGAATAGATATAATTTATGGGATAAAACTTGTAGGAATATTGGGAACTCACTCCCCTAACTTTTGCAGAATAACATGAAAGTATATTTATTTTAATGAATCGAGGCTGACGAATGAGTAATCAATCGATGGACATGCTTCTCACGAAGGATATCGTGCGTGAAGGGGAGTCTATTTTGCGTACGAAGGTTGATCCGGTATGCTTGCCACTGTCTGAAGAGGATCTTCAACAGATGCAATGGATGCTGGATTATCTGAAAAATAGCCAAAATGAAGAGCTGGCTACCCGCTATGAACTGCGCCCGGGTGTGGGATTATCTGCGAACCAGGTAGGTTTGAACAAAAGAATGTGCGCTATTTATTATGAAGATGGGGACAAAACGGTAGAGTATGCGTTGTTTAATCCGAAGCTGGTCAGCCACTCCACGTCCATGATTTATTTGGAACAAGGTGAGGGGTGCTTGTCTGTAGATCGGTACGTAGCCGGATATGTACCGCGTTATGAAAAAATTCGTATTAAGGCCAATTTGCCAGACGGAACACAGGAGCTATTGACTTTCAAAGGTTATGCAGCGATTGTAGTACAGCATGAAATGGACCATTTGGACGGCATTATGTTTTATGACCGTATCAACCCGGAAGATCCGCACAAGCTGCCGCAGGGAGTGCATATCGAACCTTTTGTACGTAAATAGCTCATGATCCGTAAAGTGTGGTGACTCCGTTCGCCACATTTTTTTAATTTTGCAAAAAAATATAGATATAGAGGTTACGAAGCTTTAAACTGGAAACATGTAGCTCGTGATAGAGGATGTGAAAATACATAAAAATGTAAGCGCTTATCTTATGGGAGGGATGGCATGAATCGTGGAGTACGGCTTCTGATGAATAACATGCGTATGCGGAATAAGCTGCTGTTCTCCTATGTACTGATTGTCATGATCCCGGTGCTGGTGGTGGGCGGCTGCGTTACTTTTTATTTGCGAGAGCAGGCATTGAATAGTGCAATTGCCCAGACGGTAAACAATGTGGAAAAGATCAAGAGCCAGACGGCAAATTTACTGCGTGTGCCAACGGATATTTCAAATGGGCTCATGTTCGATAAGAGGCTGAGGGAGATGGCGAACCGACGGTATCCGGGTATGGTAGAGCTGATGAATGCGTATCATCAATACAAGGATTTTAATGAGTACACTCAACAATATAGAGAGGTTGCTACCATCCGGTTCTATTCGTACAATCCGACGCTTGTCAATAACCTGGAGTTTATTCCAGTGGACTCTAACATTGAGCGGCAGCAGTGGTTCCAAACGGCTTTGAAGGGGACGGCGATTAACTGGTTTTACATTCAGGATAAGGAAGATAACCCGGTTAATCGCCTGAGCCTGGTACGGCAAATTCCATTTCCTGAATACAATACCAAGGGAGTTCTGATGATATCGCTGAGTCAGACCGAGCTGAATCATATGCTGAGCAAGGAGCCTTTTGAAACATTGATTACGGATCGTAACGGGATTGTGGTCGCAGCTACTCGTCCGCAGTCGGTGGGTCAGACGTTGAGCGATTTACATTTGGGCTTTGATGTCCAGCGTGCGGGTAAGGGGATATATGAAGCGAAAATCAACGGAATGCCCTCCAACATCATCGTGGATGAGTTGCTGCCCGCCTCCAGTGTGAGCGGATTTACGATTATTTCAGTGTTTTCAACGGAGCATATTGTACAGGGAGCCAACCGAATCAGCTTGATTGGTGCTCTATGTATTCTTGCGGTGCTGGTTATAGCACTAATTCTGATCACTATCATTTCCTGGCTGATTACCAAACGCCTACAGCGGTTGAGCTATGAGCTGGGTAAGGTAGCCGCGGGCGATTTTCATGTGGTATCGAGTGTGGAGGGAAGGGACGAGATCGGGGATTTATCCCGTCGTTTCAACTATATGGTGAGCAGTATACGCCAACTCATGGTGCAGGTCTATGAGACGAGTGAGCACAACAACAGACTGGAATTGGCGCAAAAAGATATCAAGCTAAAAATGATGGCCAGCCAAATTAATCCGCATTTTCTGTTTAATGCGTTAGAATCCATTCGAATGAAAGCACATCTGAATGGGGAAGCGGAAATTGCAACGACGGTGCGTTTACTTGGCAGGTTGATGCGCCGGAATCTGGAGATTGGCAGTGGTAAAACGACGATTCAACAGGAGTTGGATATGGTGCGATCCTATTTGCAAATTCAGCAGTTCAGATTTGGAAATCGTTTGATCTATGAAGTGAATTTGGAAGAAAGCGCGACGGACCTGTCGATTCCTCCCTTAATCATACAACCGCTGGTGGAGAATGCAATCATTCATGGCCTGGAAAATAAGGAAGAGCCAGTTACCGTGAAGGTAGATATTACAATAGAACAAAGAGAACTGAAAATTAAAGTAGAAGATGACGGGATCGGCATGGAAGCTGGGCAACTGACCCGTCTGCTAGCTCGGATCAGGGGGACAGATGAGCCGGAAGGGAGTAGTATTGGCCTGCGTAATGTACATCAACGTCTAACATTAATGTACGGCGAACATCATGGACTGCATATTGAAAGCGCATTACAAGAAGGAACAACCGTATATTTTTCCATACCACGGGAGGAAGAGTCGAATGTATAAAGCAATGATTGTAGATGATGAGCCTGCGATTCGTGAAGGATTGTCCTCCATTATTGACTGGGGGAATTGTGGCTTCCGTATTGTCGATACGGCAGGGAACGGACGCGAGGCTCTGGATAAGTTCGGAGAGCATCGGCCGGAGCTGGTCATTGTAGATATTCGTATGCCAGGGATGAGTGGGCTGGAGGTCATACGAAGCATACGTGAAAAGAACGGAGAGCCGTTTCACTTTCTCATATTAAGCGGATATGCAGACTTTGATTATGCACGGCAAGCCATGGGCTTCGGGGTGGATGGATACCTACTGAAGCCAGTTGATGAGGAAGAAATGACGACAGAGTTGAAACGGGTACGGCAAAACATTGAGGACGAGAAAGAAGACGGCAAATGGGGAAGTCCACCTTCCCATGAGCGTAATTGGATCGAAGCACTATTGTTTCCTGTTCATCAAGAGCATGCTCGTAATGCTATGGAAAGCATTGATTTTCTGCACAGAGCATCCAAGCAAGCTGAACATCAAAGCGGTAACGGAAAACATGGACAACAGCCAGCGTTACCAGCATTGGACTGGAGTAGCTATCAGGTTATTCTGCTGGATTTACGTATACCTGACTGGGATCGGCAAGCCCGGCAGTCGGCAGCAAAGCAGCGGCTAACAGAATTGTGCCATGAGCAGGGCAGAGGTATCGTGTTTGAGGCGGGAAAATATATGGGTCTCTTGCTTCCCGCCACGTTAAAAACGGAGAAAGATGCTGTTCAGTTGCTGGCTGCTTGGCGACAGGAGCTAAAGCCGTGGGCTACGGAAATTTATGTGGCTGCCGGTGATCCTGTAGCCATTCTTAGCGACATTCCCAGATCCTTTGAGCAGGCACTACGATTGTTAGAGCGTACGTTTTTGTTCCGGGCAGAAAGAGTCATGCTTTCAGGAGACCTACACGAATTGGAGATCATCGAGACTGAAATAAGTGGAGCGCCTGATAGTGCCACAGATGATCCCATACGTTATGCAGAAAAGCTTTACTATGCGCTAGATATGGCTAATAGTGAAGCTGCAACCCGTGTCATTAAGGAAATGGAAGGCCAATTTCCACGGATTTATCGCACAGAATCTGCAATTAAGGCGGCGTTCGCCCAAACATTCACACTGGCGTTGAACAAGTATGCAGCCGGACAGGATCACAGCCGAACCGTGCTGGAGGAGCACTCCAGCTTTATAACCGATGTATATGCTTATTCCACATTGGGCGAGCTGGTGGATCACTCGCTGGAGCATGTGTTGCAATGGATTGGCCAGACTGATCCTAGTGGCAAGGACATCATCATGAAACAAATGATTGACTTTATACATAGTCATTATGATGAAAATTTGCGACTGGAGTTACTGGCAGATATGTTCAATTACAATAGTGGCTATTTGGGCAAACTGTTCAAAAGTCATACGGGCGAGGCCTTTAATGCCTACCTGGATAAGGTGAGGATTGAGCGAGCAAGAGAATTGCTTGCTCAAGGAATTAAGGTGCACCAGGTGGCGGAACGCGTAGGATATGCGAATGCAGATTATTTTCATAGTAAATTTAAAAAGTATATTGGAATGTCACCTTCCTCCTACCGTAATCGGGCTCAAAAGAACGGAGGAACAGATGGCTGTTGATAGAATCCCTAGGTTTAACGCTATGAAGTCTCTCTTACAGATGTCGGAGGTACGACCTCCGAACGAAGAGAGGCTTTTTTTGTGGTAGAAAAATGGATAGATCAATCGAAAATGTCACATTTATTATAGAGTTTAGGTCGTTTTCATCAAATCGCCATCGTAATGACACAGCTTTGACACGATGTTCACATTTTCGATTCTATTTCATTTAAATTTATTCTATATAATGGGGATAATCTGAAGCCGGATCATGACAACCATGGTGAAGGTAGTTGAGTGAGTTATTTTTCTAAAAAATGACCGCTACATATGTAAGAATGTGAATACTATCACAAATGTAGGAGACTTCAGATTACAAGACACTATAAATCAATGTTAAGAGAAGTGCAGGGGGAGGGGCAACATCATGGACGTATTGGATTTGGCACGGTTGCAGTTTGCAACCACAACGATTCTTCACTTTGTTTATGTGCCGATCTCCATTGGATTGTCGTTATTGGTGGCAATTATGGAGACTATGTATGTTATCAAGAAAAATGACTTGTACAAAAAAATGGCTCAATTCTGGGGAACGTTTCTGCTGATTAACTTTGCACTGGGCGTAGTCACCGGGATTTTGCAAGAATTCCAGTTCGGGATGAACTGGTCGGACTTTTCCCGTTTTGTAGGTGATGTATTCGGTACGCCGCTGGCGATTGAAGCGCTACTTGCATTTTTCCTGGAATCGACCTTTATCGGATTATGGGTATTCGGTTGGGAAAGATTGTCCAAAACGGTCCATTTAATTTGTATGTGGCTGGTATCTATCGGTACGATGTTATCGGCATTGTGGATTCTAGCTGCTAATTCATTCATGCAGCGTCCAGTAGGATATGAGATTCAAAATGGACGTGCAGAAATGAAAGATTTTGCTGCTCTGTTAACGAACGAACAACTGTTATGGGAATTCCCACATACATTGTTTGCTGCTTTTGCAACGGGGGCATTTCTGATCGCGGGTATCAGTGCATGGAAGCTGATGCACAAAAAGAATATGGACTTTTTTAAACCTTCTTTCAAATTGAGCATTATTGTTGCTTTAATCAGTGCCATTGCTATTCCTTTGTTTGGTCATGGTCAGGCTCAATATTTAGTGAAAACACAGCCGATGAAGATGGCTGCCAGTGAGGGCTTATGGGAGAACAGTGGTGACCCCGCTCCTTGGACAGTTATCGCATGGATTGATCCTGGAAAAAAGGAAAATACCTTTGAGATTAAAGTTCCTTTTGCTTTGAGTTTTCTATCCTATAGTAAATTTACCGGCTCTGTGCCTGGTATGAATGAGCTTCAGGCTGAATATGAGAAAACCTATGGTCCGGGAGATTATATCCCGCCAGTACGTACCACGTTCTGGAGCTTCCGCATTATGATTGCGGCGGGATGTGGCATGATTGCACTCGCTTTATATGGAGCTTACCTGACGTTCCGTAAAAAGTTGGAAGGTTCACATCGCTGGTTCTTCCGTCTTATGATATGGGGGATATCCCTTCCATTCATTGGGAATACTTCAGGTTGGATCATGACTGAAATAGGTCGCCAACCGTGGACGGTATTTGGTTTACTTCAAACAAAAGATTCTGTTTCGCCTACTGTTGTGGCTGGAGAAGTGCTGTTCTCGTTCATCTCATTTACCACATTGTATTTAATTTTAACAGGTGTGCTGGCGTTCCTGTTTTACCGTACGGCTCGCAAAGGTCCGGATATTGAGCCGCATCAGCAAACGGTAATTCATGATCCTTTTGCTCAAGGGGGTGACACCATTGTCGCTAAATGATTTATGGTTCTTATTGATTGCTGTGCTGTTTACCGGCTTCTTTTTTCTGGAAGGCTTTGATTTTGGCGTAGGAATGGCCACAGGATTGGTGCCGCGTAATGACCAACAAAAACGTTTGATGATCAATACGATTGGTCCATTCTGGGATGCCAACGAAGTGTGGCTGATTACAGCAGCAGGTGCGATGTTTGCCGCTTTCCCGCATTTTTATGCAACCATGTTCAGCGGATATTATCTGGTATTTGTCTTTATTTTGCTAGGTTTGATCTTGCGTGGAGTTTCGTTTGAGTTCCGCGGCAAGGCTGAAGGGAAATGGTGGACAGGAACGTGGGATGCCTGCATTCTGATGGGTAGCTTTCTACCGCCGATGCTGTTCGGTATGGCTTTTGCGGCTTTGGTGAAAGGTGTACCTATTCAGCAAAACATGGATTTGAAAGCTGGATTTTCCGATGTATTCAATGGATACACCGTATGGATTGGACTGACAGTGGTCGGAATGTGCCTAATGCACGGGCTGACGTTTATTTCCCTGCGGACGATTGGAGAAGTACGGGATCGTGCTCGCGTGATTGCGTCCAAATTTCTCCCGGTATTGGGCATTTTACTCGCTGGCATGGTGGTATGGACTTATTTTGTAACGGATTTATTTGCACGTCGCGGTCCCTTTATGTATGCTGCGGTAGCAGTGGGAATTGTCGCCTATGTGCTGACGTGGTACTTCCTGAAGCAGCGCCGCGAAGGATGGGCCTTCGGGATGACAGGGGCATTGATTTTGCTGACCTTCGTTTCGTTATTCGTTGGTTTGTTCCCAAGATTTATGGTGAGCTCAATTAACAGTGCTTTTGATTTGACGATTTATAATGCAAGCTCCAGTCATTATACACTGAAAGCCATGACGATTGTTGCAGCAACGCTTTTACCCTTTGTGCTGGCTTATCAGGCGTGGAGCTATTTTGTTTTCCATAAGCGCCTCAGTGAGAAGGATCATTTGGAATACTAATGGATAAGGCATGGTTTGAATTAAAGGGCATTCGGCCAGTAATGCTGCTACTGGCTGCCCTTTCCCTGCTCCAGGGGGCTGCTGTGATTGCACAAGCAGTCTTCTTGGCAAAGGCTGTTACGATTTTATTTGATAAAAATCCGCTGGTGATGGCTTGGCCGTCGCTGGCGTTGTTTTTCGCAGCTTTTGCAATGAGGCATACGATGATCTGGCTGCAACGCCGGACAGCCGGCCGTTTTGCCGAAGCTTCAGGCGCTTCCTTACGGGAGCGTCTGCTTGCACGTTTGTTCGAACGGGGGCCGGGTTTTGCAGCGCAGGAAGGCAGCGGCAAGTTGGTGACGCTAGCGCTGGACGGCATGGATCGTTTTCGCACGTATTTGGAACTGTCCATTCCTCGAATGATTGACATGATGGCTGTAACTATACTTGTGCTTGTGTATGTTTTCACATTGGATGTCATTTCAGGTGTGATTTTGACGACTACGATGCCGATTCTGGTGGGCTTCTTTATTTTGCTCGGCTTGGCGGCGCGGAAGCAGGCAGACAAGCAGTGGCGTTCCTATCGTTTGTTATCTCACCATTTCACGGATTCGCTGCGTGGACTTCAGACACTAAGGTTTTTGGGTCGTAGCCAAGAGCATGGGGAAACGGTTGGGAAGGTCAGCGACCAATACCGCACAGCAACGATGCGCACGCTGCGGGTAGCGTTTCTTTCCTCATTTGCCCTCGATTTTTTTAGTATGCTATCGGTCGCTTTTGTCGCGGTAGGCTTGGGGCTGCGCCTGATTAGTGGCTCGGTGGGTCTGGAGGCAGCGCTTGCGGTGCTTATTCTGGCACCAGAATATTTTATGCCCATACGCCAGTTGGGATCAGACTATCATGCTTCACTGGATGGTAAGGAGGCTTGGGGAGCAATACGCTCCATTCTTAGTACAGAAGATGATGCGAACGAGCCGAATAAACAGGCAGCTAACGATAAAGGATTGGACATCACGGGACAGGATATTTTCGAGCTATCTGATGTGTGCCTTCTTAATGAAGACGGTTCGGCTCGGCTTGAACATGTGTCTGCAAATGTTGAACCGCACATGAACATGATTGGCATCGTTGGAGCTAGCGGTGCAGGTAAAACGACGCTGCTTAGTCTGCTTGGCGGCTTTGTTGATCCGACTTCAGGCGAGTTGCTCCTGAATGGATGCGGATTGGCTGGGGATGCCAAAGCTGAATGGCAACGGCATATTGCCTATATTCCACAGCATCCATACCTGTTTAGCGCTTCTCTGGCAGATAATATCCGCTTTTATGAACCGGAGGCATCCAACCAGCAGGTAGAGTGGGCGATTGACGCGGTTGGACTGCGTGAACTGGTAGACGGTCTTCCGGGTGGATTGAATGAGCCCATTGGTGAAGCAGGTCGGACACTGAGCGGAGGGCAGGCACAGCGGATTGCGTTGGCGCGGGCATTGCTCAGTAATCGTCCGGTCGTTTTATTGGATGAGCCTACGGCCCATCTGGATATTGAGACAGAATGGGAGCTAAAACAGACGATTTTATCGGTTTTGAAACATAAAAGAATGTTTCTTGCCACCCATCGGCTTCATTGGATGTCGGATATGGACTGTGTCTGGATGATGGATCAAGGTCGTCTGGAAGAAGTAGGCTCCCATCAGCAATTGATTGCCCGTAAGGGGGCATATTACCGATTGCTGACGGGGATGTCGGAAGGAGGGAACGGACGATATGAGAGTAACGGACAATAGCAGTCAAGGCTGGTTTGTGACGTATCTGAGACAATATTTTTGGGCCTTTCTGATAGCTGCTCTTTTGGGCGCGCTGGCCATTGGATGTGCGGGCGCGTTGCTCTTTACGTCCGGCCATCTGATTACCCGTTCGGCCTTAAAACCGGAAAATATATTAATGGTGTACGTTCCAATTGTGCTTGTGCGAACATTTGGCTTTAGTAAAGCGGTTATTCAGTACCTGGAGCGCTTGGTAGGACATGATGCCGCACTGCGTCTGGTGTCCCGTATGCGGGTACGCTTATATCGGGCAGTAGAACCGCAGGCGCTGATGATTCGCAGCAAATTCCGTACAGGGGATCTATTAGGATTGCTGGCAGAGGATATTGAGCAGCTTCAAAACATCTATCTGAAGCTAGTTCTGCCTGCGCTATCGGCTTTGCTGATTTATGCAGCAGGCATCTTGGCGCTCGGACGGATGGACGGAACCTTTGCCCTGCTCATGGCGCTATATGGCGGGTTTTTGCTTTTTATTGCCCCAGCTATCTCACTATGGACCTCACTCGCCAAACGGCGTATGTTCAAGCAGGAACGGAGTAAAGCCTATCAGGAGCTGACGGATGCTCTGTTCGGCATGAGTGATCTGGTGCTGAGCGGACGGACTGGGCATTTCCTGAGTACCTTTACACAACGGCACAATAGGGCTGCCGTGATGGAAAATTCACTTCGCCGGAGTGAGTGGCGTTCTCATTGGATCGCACAATGCGTTGTAGGCGGCGGGATTGTGATTATGACTGTGTGGGCCGGGGGACTGGTAGCACAGAATCGTATAGAAGCCACATGGCTGGCATCCTTTGCCCTTGTGGCTTTTCCATTGCTGGATGCCTTCGTTCGCGCGGGAGAAGCGGTGGTTCATGCGCCGGAGTATCAGGATTCACTTCGACGGTTAAAGGATTCGGAGAAAGACACACCTACACCTGGAGCAGGCGGAACAGCAGACATTCTAGAGGAACAGGCTACCGCTATGCGATTGGGCCACGGAGGAGACCTGCTGCTGAACAACGTAAGCTACCGCTATGCGGCAACGCAGGAATGGAGCGTGCGTAATATCTCCTTGCACGTTCCGCAGGGGGGCAAGGTTGCATTGCTTGGCCGCAGTGGTGCGGGCAAGTCAACGCTGCTGAACCTGATTCAGGGTGCATTGCAGCCTGATGAAGGGAGCGTCACTGTCGCAGGGATTCCCGTATATACAGGTGGAGCATACTCCAGTCTGTTTGCGGTGCTAAACCAGCAGCCGTATTTGTTCGATACGACGGTAGCGAACAATATTCGGTTAGGACGACCCAATGCTACGCTGGAAGAGGTTCGTGCAGTAACAGAGCAGGTAGGGCTTGGAACCCTAATTGATTCTTTACCGGAGGGCTACGATACCCGAATGCAGGAGACGGGTCTTCGTTTTTCCGGTGGAGAAAAACAGCGAATTGCACTGGCGCGGATTTTGCTGCAAAATCACCCGATTGTTTTACTGGATGAGCCGACAGTGGGGCTTGACCCGCTGACAGAGCATGAGCTCATGCAGACGATGTTTCGTGTGCTGAAGGGCAAAACATTGATCTGGATCACGCATCATCTGACGGGAATGGAGCATATGGACGAGGTGATCTTTATGGAACAGGGCACCATTTCCATGCGGGGCAGTCATGCACAGCTGTGGCAGGAGCAGCCCCGATACCGCAACCTGTATGAGCTGGATCATCCGAGTCTGTGAAATAGGAATAGATTGAGCCGGCGCTGATTAAGCTTTTGTTCCCGCATGTAAAAATAGTGATGATCCTCACCGTGTCGGATGATATGATTCATCTAATAGAAGCTTTGAAACGAGGTATTTAAAATTTCGATTAACTTTTATATACTGGTTAGAGTTGATGTGTCACATGTAGACATTCAACCGGAGGGGCTGATATGAATGAAAACACTTATCTCTAAGCATTGGCATTTGATGCTGATTGGTTTTGTAGCCCTGAGCATGGGCGGGTTTGTCTTATTTTATTTCCAGGGGAGCGTGTCGTCGTTTCCGGCCACTCAACCTAAACAAGCTCAGGAAGAGCCGGACAAGATCAAATATGAGATTGTTACAGTGGGTGTAAAAGGGGACGGTTTCTATCCTAAAAATATTGAAGTGAAAGCCGGCGTTCCAACCAAAATCAATTTCAAGAAAATTACATCCTTTACTTGCATTGATGAAGTGCAGTCGTTGAAGATCGGAATGGACGTTTACCTGGATCACGAAAATAATTATTTTACCGTCAAGGACTTGAAGCCAGGGGTATATGAGTATAATTGTGGCATGTACATGTACTACGGGACGATCACAGTAAAATAAATCAAAATAGCTTTCTAGCACATTGATGCTAGAAAGCTATTTTTTTCCCTTTAATCATTTAGGTTAATTGCGACAGTGTGCATATATACCATCATCCACCTGTGGTGCAATATGCATTATCCTTTATCCTTTACCTCTGATCAGCTTACATTGCTGATCTTTTGTTTTTTACAAGACTTCTATCAGAAAATTTACATGAGAACGGAGTAGGCGGAATGGTGTTGGACAAGCGAAGCGGTCGCCTTTGTCCCCGGATTTCTACCTTTGGTTGCTTATTCAAGAAATCCGGGGACAACAGCGATGGGAAGCACCATCCGCATGCGTAGTGGCACGAATGTAATTTTTTTCATCCCATATATCTAATTTTGAACTGATTTTTCTCCTAATTCGTCGGGTATCCGCTTCCAAGCCAGCAAAGTATGATAATAGTATCTAGAGATGAGGAGGAGCTTGTTATGGGATCTTCAACTGAAACCGCTTCCAACGATAGTGCTGTGATTCCTGAATCCAACCGGGGAAGACCACGCAAGGCTCGCGGCCCGAAGCCTGAACGTGGTGGAAAAGGCTTGTGGGACAGTGTGAAGCAGCAAAAATATCTTTATTTTATGTCCATTCCTTTCGTCATATGGGTGTTTGTTTTCAGCTATCTTCCGCTCTGGGGCTGGACGATGGCGTTTCAAAATTATAAGCCAGCCAAATCCTTTACGGACCAGAAATGGGTAGGGCTGAATAACTTTATCGAGCTATTTCAGGACGAACGATTTTATCTAGTATTACGTAATACGCTGGCGATGAGCCTGATGGGGATTATATTTGGATTTGTCGTACCGATCTTCTTTGCAATTCTGTTAAATGAGCTGCGTGGTATGCTGTTCAAACGGTTTGTGCAGACGATATCCTACCTCCCGCATTTTGTATCCTGGGTAGTTGTGGCTGGTTTGGTCACCAAGATGCTGTCCATTGACGGAGGCATTGTCAACGATATATTGGTAGCGCTCCATATTGTGGATGAACCAATTCAGTTCATGGCAAAGGGGAGCTGGTTTTGGTACATTGTAACCGCTTCCGACATATGGAAAGAGACAGGTTGGAATACGATCATTTATTTAGCTGCAATCACCGGAATTGATCAAGAACAGTATGAAGCATCGCGCGTGGATGGAGCGAGCCGCTGGAGACAGATGTGGCATATTACACTTCCGGGTATCCGCTCGACGATTGCGGTTCTGTTCATTATGGCGATTGGGCATCTGGTGAGCAACGGTTTTGAAAAGCAGTTTTTGCTTGGCAACAGTCTCGTGACGGATTATTCCGAGGTGCTGGATCTGTACGCGCTCAATTACGGGATTAATTTGGGTCGCTTCTCTTATGGGACGGCAATTGGTATTTTTAACTCGCTGGTTAGCATTTTGTTGTTGTTTACGGCGAACGGTATATTCAAAAAATTGACCAAAGAAAGCATCATGTAAGGAGGGAGAAGCGAAATGACGAATAAGGCATTTAATGCTACCCGGTCTGAGAAGCTGTTTGACCTGTTCAATTATATCCTCATGGCTCTGATCGTGGTGTTGACGCTGTACCCGTTTCTGAACGTACTTGCGATTTCCCTGAACAATTCAACGGACACGGTTCGCGGGGGTATTTATATATGGCCCCGCCAATTTACGCTCGAAAATTACAAAACGATTTTCCAGTACGATGGCCTTCTTCAGGGACTGCAAGTATCTATTCTTCGTACTTTGGTTGGGACGGTACTCGGGTTAATCTGTGCGTCTATGCTTGCTTTTACATTAAGCCGGGTCGAGTTTCGTGCTCGTAAGTTTATTTCTACGTTTTTGGCGTTGACGATGTACTTTTCTGGCGGGATGGTGCCCGTGTTTATTTTGATGCGGGATTTGCATCTGCTGGGTTCGTTTTGGGTGTACATTTTTCCAAGCTTAATTAGCGCATTTAACGTGTTTGTCATTCGTTCCTTTATGGACGGTTTGCCGTATGCGTTGCAGGAGTCTGCCAAGCTCGATGGGGCGAATGATTTTACGATTTACTGGAAAATTATTTTGCCGCTATGCAAACCAGTATTGGCAACGATTGCTCTTTTTCTGGCAGTAGGTCAGTGGAATGCTTGGTTTGATACGTATTTGTATAATGGTGGGGCGCCGCAATGGACGACGCTGCAGTATGAGCTGATGAAGATACTGCAAAGTACGCAGCAAGGCGGCTCCAGTATGACGAATAGTAACGATATGGCTAAGCAAATGGCCCAAATTTCACCAGAGTCGATTAAAATGGCAATTACAATTACGGTTACACTTCCCATTCTGATGGTATATCCGTTCCTGCAAAAGTATTTTGTAGGCGGGATGACACTGGGGGCAGTGAAATCATAATAGCCGGGTTTCCGGTCGTAAAATAGCAGTTATTTGCAGGAGAAGTCATCATAGGAATATAGGAGGATTTATATATGAACAAACACTGGTCTAGATTTGCACTGATTCCCTTGCTCGCGGTGTCCCTTACCGCACTCGCAGGTTGTGGAGGAAGCGATAAAACAGCGAAGGAAGGCACATCCAGCGGCACAGACCCAATTACGTTTAGCTTCTTCGGAGCAGATACAAGCCCACAATGGAATGGAATGAAGGATGAAATAGGCAAGGAAATCACCAAGAAAACAGGTGTAACCTTGAATGCGGAATTTGATGTCAGCGGTGGAGGTGGAGATGACCGAATCGCTTTGATGGCAGCAAGTGGAGAATACCCGGACTTGGTTTCTCCTAAAGCGAATATTAACAAGCTTGTGGATGCGGGGGCCATGATTGATCTGACAGATCTGATCAACGATCATGCACCCAATCTCAAAAAGCTATATGGACCCTATATGGATCGGTTGAAATACAGTAATAAAGATCAAGCCATCTATGTCCTTCCTACGTATGCAGGGGTGGGACAGGAGAATTTTGACGCCACGGGGGGATTTGAAATCCAGCATAAGGTGCTCAAGGAATTAGGCTATCCAAAGGTAAGAACGCTACAGGATTATGAAAACGTACTCAAAACCTATGTAGCCAAGCATCCAACAATTAATGGTAAAAAAACAATCCCACTCACGTTGGATGCAGACGACTGGAGAATTATGATTACCGTAACGAATCCTGCCTTCCAGACGACTGGAGCGCCGGATGATGGTGAATATTTTATTGATCCCAAAACATTTGAAGCCAAGCTTCATTACAAACGTTCGGAGGAAAAGGAATACTTCCGTTGGTTGAACCACATGTACAATGAAGGACTGCTCGATAAAGATTCGTTTGTGCAAAAAAGTGATCAATACAAATCCAAAATTGCTAGCGGTCGTGTCCTCGGTCTGATCGACCAGGAGTGGGGGTATCAGGATGCCGAAAATGCGTTAAAGGCCTCAGGCAAGGCCGATTCCAGCTATGCGCATTTTCCAGTTACACTTTCGGAGGAATACAAGGATAGTTCCTTTCAGGATACGGGCTTCGCATCCGGTTATGGTGTAGGTATTACGGAAAATTGCAAGGACCCGGTGCGGGCCATTAAATTCCTTGATTATTTAGCTTCTGATGAAGGACAGGTGCTAGTGAACTGGGGGATCGAGGGCAAGCATTATGAGATCAAAGATGGCAAACGTGTCATTCCGGCTGATGTGCTGGAGCAAAAAACGAACAATGCAACCAACTTCAGCAAATCCACGGGTATAGATTTGTACACGCTCATCAGCGGACACTATGGTGACGGCGTGAAGGACCCTACGGGTAACTACTACACAGCCAAATTCCCAGAACAAATTATCGCGGCTTATTCGGGGCCGGAGAAAGAATCCCTTAAAGCATATGGCGTAAAAACGTGGAAAGAACTGTTCCCAGACAAAAAAGAATTTGATGTAAAGCCTTGGGGCGCAGCCTATAACCTGACAACGGACAATGAATCGAACTATAACGTTACATTCAAAAAAACGACAGACATTATCCGCAAACGTATACCGGAAGCTATTTTAGCACCAGCTTCCAATTTTGATACGGTATACGACAACATGATTAAAGAACTGGATGCCGCCGGAGCTGTCCAAATGGAACAGCAATACACGCAACTGGTGAAGGACAGAGTGGAGTTATGGAGTGGCAAGGCTTCTAAATAGCTGACTGCTTTTAACGAAATTTTGAATGCCGGAATGACAGAGCGCTTGTCCTTGTGGTCCATACGGGGTTAGCGCTCTGTTGATCTTGATAGGGAGGGTTTGATATGACGAAAGGCGAAAGATCACAGTCCCTGCGTTTATGGTATCGCCAGCCTGCTGAGGTATGGGAGGAGGCATTGCCGGTCGGCAATGGACGGCTGGGAGCTATGGTATTTGGAGGAATCAGAGAGGAGCATTTGCAATTAAACGAGGATACGCTCTGGTCCGGATTTCCCAGAGACGGCGTTCAGTATGATGCATTGCGATATTTGCAGCCTGTCAGAAAGCTGATTGCAGATGGAAAATACAAGGAAGCGGAACAACTGATTAATGCGAATATGCTAGGTCGCGATACGGAAGCCTATCAGCCTTTGGGAGATTTGTGGATTACGCAGGAGGGCCTAGGGGAAATTGCGCATTATGAACGGGAACTGGATTTGCTGACCGGAACGGCAGCGGTCACTTTTCAGAGTGATGGGGTCTGCTATACCCGTGAAGTTATCGCCAGTGCGCCAGATGGAGTCATTATGGTGTCACTGACTGCGAATAAGCTTGGGAAGATCCATGCATCCGTGCGCATCACTTCCCTCCATCCTTGTGAAGATGAGGTTGGAGAGGATATACATTTTGGTGATTCATCCAAATGGGATAGCGATAAGGAGGACGATCCTTCCGAGGAGCCGTCCGGAGACTTTATTACGTTGACTGGACGAGCGCCCAGTCATGTGGAATCTAGTTATCACGGCGATCATCCACAGTCTGTCATTTATGAAAATAATTTGGGGATGGCTTTTGCAGTTCAGGCGAGGGTTATTCCCGAGGGAGGAACCTTGACGGAGGGTGCTGATGGAGAACTGATCATCTCGGGAGCGGATAAAATCACGGTGTATTTGGCAGCAGCTACCGGATTTAAGGGATTTCACGCTATGCCGAATAGTGATGCAACGGAATCAGCAGAAGCATGTCAAGTCATTTTAGACGGAGCAATTTCGCTGGGAAGTGAGCAGCTGCGGCAACGCCATGAACAGGATCATCGTAAGCTGTTTGACCGCGTTGCATTAGAACTGGGAGGTGATACTCTAACCGACGACTGCGTTCTACCGACCGATCTGCGATTAGAACGTTATCAGAAAGGTCAGGCCGACCCGGGGCTGGAGGTGCTGTTATTTCAGTATGGCCGCTATTTGCTCATGGGCAGCTCGCGCCCGGGGAGTCAGCCTGCCAATCTTCAGGGCATCTGGAATGACCAGGTGCAGCCGCCGTGGAACAGTAATTATACAACCAATATTAATACTCAGATGAACTATTGGCCCGCAGAGGTATGCAATCTTGCCGAGTGCCATGAACCATTGCTGCACATGATTGGAGAAGTTGCCCGTACAGGCCGGAGGGTAGCCTCCATCAATTATGGTACTCAAGGATGGGCAGCTCATCACAATGTAGATGTGTGGAGATACGCGGGACCTTCAGGGGGCCATGCCAGTTGGGCGTTTTGGCCGCTTGGGGGTGTATGGCTAACTGCTCACCTATGGGAGCGCTATCTGTTTACCCTGGATACAGCCTATCTGGCAGAACAAGCTTATCCCCTCATGAAGGGGGCGGCAGCCTTTTGCATGGACTGGCTCGTGGAAGGCCCGGAGGGTCAGCTTGTGACGTCCCCATCCACATCACCTGAAAATAAATTCAAAACGCCAGACGGCGAAGATTGCAGTATATCTATGGGCTCCACCATGGATATGACGCTGATTCGGGAGCTGTTGAGTAACTGTATTCAAGCTGCGGACCAGCTGGAATTAGACGATGAGTTCCGCACCCGCTGCGAGGAGACACGGGACAGGTTGATGCCCTATCAAATTGGCCGTCACGGTCAGTTACAGGAATGGTTTGTCGATTTTGAGGAAGCGGAGCCTGGGCATCGACATGTTTCGCATCTATATGGGTTATATCCCGGTCGACTAATTCACATCCGTGATACCCCGGAACTGGCTGAGGCGGCCCGCATATCACTGCGTCGACGGCTTGATCACGGTGGTGGGCATACCGGATGGAGCTGTGCCTGGTTGATTAATCTGTACGCTCGGCTGGAAGATGGCGACGCCGCACATCGGTATGTTCGCACGTTGCTGTCGCGATCGACCTATCCTAATTTATTTGACGCTCACCCGCCTTTTCAGATCGACGGTAATTTTGGTGTGACGGCGGGGATCGCAGAAATGCTGCTACAAAGCCGTCCGGGAGAGCTGACGTTACTGCCTGCCCTGCCAACGGCATGGGCAGAGGGACGGGTCAGTGGATTGAAGGGACATGGCGGGATGACGGTCGGCATGGAATGGTCCGGTTCCCGGCTTGTCCGCGCTGAACTGGTCACATCCATCTCAGCAGGAAGCTGCACGATTCGGAGCGCACATCCGTTTAGTGCAGATGCTCGTCAGGCTCTGCCTGATCCTGAGCACGGAGGATTCATTTTGTCATGGATTTTTACCAAAGAGCAGGAAATAACGAACGGACATACGATTATAATTGAAGGAGAGGAAGAGACAATATGACCATTTTTCAATTTCCGCAGGACTTTATGTGGGGGATTGCGACGGCAGCCTATCAAATCGAGGGAGCATATGAGGAGGATGGGAGAGGTTTATCGATCTGGGATACCTTTGCCCATACGCCTGGCAAAGTATTCAACGGTGATAATGGCAATGTAGCTTGTGACAGCTATCATCGCTACGAGGAAGATATCCGCCTAATGAAGGAGCTGGGCATTCGTACATACCGTTTTTCAGTGTCCTGGCCGCGTATATTTCCAAATGGTGACGGTGAAGTCAATCAAGAAGGATTGGACTATTATCATCGCGTAGTCGATTTGTTGAACGAAAATGGGATTGAACCGTTTTGTACACTGTACCATTGGGATCTGCCTCAAGCGCTTCAGGATGCTGGAGGCTGGGAGAATCGTCGCACGATTCAAGCATTTGTCCAGTTTGCAGAAACGATGTTCCGCGAGTTTCACGGTAAAATACACCATTGGCTAACATTCAATGAACCGTGGTGCATCGCCTTTTTATCCAATATGCTGGGTGTTCATGCCCCGGGTCTGACAAATCTTCAGACAGCCATTGATGTAGGACATCATCTACTAGTTGCGCATGGTCTTTCTGTGCGCCGTTTCCGCGAGCTGGGCACCAGTGGTCAGATCGGTATCGCTCCCAATGTCTCCTGGGCTGTTCCTTACAGCACATCTGAGGAAGATAAAGCCGCTTGTGCGCGCACCATTTCCCTGCACAGTGACTGGTTTCTTCAACCTATTTATCAAGGCTCGTATCCTCAGTTTTTGGTAGACTGGTTTGCGGAGCAGGGAGCCACCGTGCCTATTCAGGATGGGGATATGGATATTATCGGCGAGCCTATTGATATGATCGGTATCAATTACTATGCTATGTCAGTTAATCGTTTTAATCCTGAAGCCGGGTTTCTTCAATCTGAAGAAATCAATATGGGGTTACCTGTAACGGATATCGGCTGGCCAGTGGAGTCGCGTGGGCTGTACGAGGTACTGCATTATTTGCAAAAATACGGTAACCTCGATATTTATATCACAGAGAATGGGGCTTGCATCAACGATGATGTCGTGAATGGCAAGGTTCAGGATGACCGTCGCATTTCGTATATGCAGCAGCATTTGGTGCAGGTACACCGGGCTATTCATGATGGCCTTCATGTCAAAGGATATATGGCATGGTCACTTATGGACAATTTTGAGTGGGCAGAGGGATATAATATGAGATTTGGCATGATTCATGTCGATTTCCGCACACAGGTCCGCACCCCGAAGGATAGTTACTATTGGTATCGAAATGTAGTAAGTAATAACTGGTTGGAGACTAGACGTTAAACGATAAACGAAGAGATGTTTTGTAAATAGGCAGATTTAGGCCTGTCTCTGCTCCCTTTTGTTTGAACACTGGGTCTTTCGGGGTAATAATAGTCAAGATATGCAGAGGGTTGTTTCAGGTATGTAGAGACCAAAGGGGAATAAAGAAGCAAGATATGTGCATACTGACAAAAATACCGGACGAGGGCGCTAAAAATTATTTTAGACCGAAGGGAGTGGAGGGTATGGCTGCAAATTTTAGGAAATCAGGATCAACTGACGGGCAAATGAGCCGGACGGTATCTGTTATCGCTTGGATCGCCTGTATTGCAGGTATTATCCTTATTTTGCTTGATATAGGGAATTTAACAGATCGAAATATATATTTAATGACAGGTATTGGCTGCGTTGTTGCCGGGATTTTTATTTTTCTGGTTGGGAAATCATTTGTCATTGCCCGCAAGAAGGAAGACCAGGAAAACGGCCGCAGTTAATAAATTTAAAAATGATTTAAAGCAAATATATACCGAAAACAACAATGTGGGGCTTCGAGCAGTGTAGGATGATAACTGTAAGGAGTCCCGCATTTTTCTTTAATATAACTTCTTTAAGATATACAAATAACGTTTTTATTATGTCATCTTTGTATTAATAAGAAATTTTGAATTTGCAAGAGAAATTTTATTTTTAGAGATGTTTTTCACAAAAAACGGACAAATAATCGACAATTCTGTTAACAATAAAAAAAGTGGCCACTTTTCTGCTATCTTATATAGGGGCAACATTACAGGAGTTCGTAAAGTGTTGAGTAATTTATTATTAAGGAGAGGGGAACAACATGAACAAAAAACCAAAAGCGATTATTGCGTTGGTTTTGACCGTGCTCACGGTAGCATTGCTCATTTGGACGTGTTTTTATGCTGGCGGAAAATACGTTGTTTTCGATCCGAAAGGACCCATTGGGCAAGCACAAAAAGAGCTGATCATTCTTACAACGGCATTGTCTGCGCTAATAATTGTACCGGTCATGATTTTGACTTTCTTCATCATTTGGCGGTATCGTGATACACCGACAAACAAGGTGAAGTATCAACCCCACTGGGATGACAGCAAAAAGCTGGAGACTACATGGTGGGCTATTCCAATTATCGTTATCTGTATTATTGCGGTCATTACTGCAAGATATACCTACTTGCTGGAGCCTTCCAAGCCGTTGGCAAGTACGCAAAAGCCAGTAACCATTCAAGTGACTTCACTGGACTGGAAATGGCTCTTTATGTACCCAGAGGAAGGTATAGCTACAGTTAACCAAGTTCACATTCCTAAAGGTGTTCCAGTCCGTTTTGAACTGACTGCTGACGCACCGATGAACTCGTTCTGGATTCCGCAATTGGGCGGACAAATCTACACCATGTCAGGCATGGCTATGAAACTGCATTTGCAGGCCGATCACGAAGGAACTTACTTTGGTTCGGGTGCAAACTTTAGCGGTGAGCATTTTGGACAAATGCGTTTTGATGTAGAGGTCCAGTCGGATGAAGAGTATAAAAACTGGGTCGCTGATATCAAGAAGCAGTCTAAGCCGCTGACGAAAGACGGCTATTTGGCGCTTGCAAAACCAGGTTTGTCCCAGCCTGATGAGTATTCTTCGATTCCAGATGGCTTGTTCAAAGACATTGTTAACAAGTATGTAGTGGAGGGTGCTTCTAACCCACATGCTGGGCATGGTGAAGCTACATCCACAGAAGGTTCTTCTCAGTCCGGCACAGAAGATCATGCGGCAATGGACATGAGTCATATGAATATGAGCGGACACAATTAAATGATTATAGGGAAGGAGGCCCCCAATGCTTGACAAAATAAAAGAGTTTGCATCCACTTTCTTCGTTACTGGAGACCCGATGATCTATGGAGCGGACGTCTCCATCGCATTAGCGACGATCGGGATCGTGTTTGTGCTCACTTATTTCAAAAAATGGGGCTGGCTTTGGAAAAACTGGTTGACTACTGTTGACCATAAAAAAGTCGGTATTATGTATATTCTTGCGGCCATCTTGATGTTATTCCGCGGAGGCGTGGATGCATTATTGATGCGTGTTCAACTGGCTACACCGGATGTTACACTTCTGCATCCTGAGCATTACAACCAGATTTTCACAACTCACGGCACGATCATGATCCTGTTTATGGCGATGCCGTTGATGTTTGGTTTGTTTAACATTGCCGTACCACTTCAAATTGGTGCGCGCGACGTTGCGTTCCCTTTCCTGAACGCATTGAGCTTCTGGCTTTTCTTTATGGGAGCGATGTTGTTCAACCTGTCCTTCGTTATCGGTGGTTCGCCAGATGCAGGTTGGTTGAGTTATCCACCGCTTTCAGAACTGCAATTTAGTCCCGGCGTTGGTCAGAACTTCTATATCTGGGGTATTCAGATTTCGGGTATAGGTTCATTGGCTACGGGGATCAACTTTATTGTTACTATCATTAAAATGCGTGCACCTGGTATGACTTGGATGAAAATGCCTGTCTTTACGTGGTCCGTATTTTCGTCATGTGTTATTATCATTTTCGCGTTTCCAATTCTGACGGTTACTTTAGCCTTGCTATTCCTTGACCGCTTTGGAGGAGGACACTTCTTTACGCTTGATTTTGGCGGTAACCCGATGATGTATATCAACTTGATCTGGATGTGGGGTCACCCTGAGGTATACATTGTAGTTTTGCCTGCCTTCGGTATTTATTCAGAGGTCATCAGTGTATTCTCCAAAAAGAAATTGTTTGGATACAAGTCGATGGTTTACGCCATGTTCATTATTGCGATCTTGTCCTTCTTCACCTGGGCGCATCACTTCTTCACGATGGGATCAGGCGCAGATGTTAATGCATTCTTTGCGATTTCGACGATGGTTATCGCAATACCAACAGGGGTTAAAGTATTTAACTGGTTGTTCACGATGTATCGGGGTAAGATTACGTTCAAGACCCCTATGATGTGGTCAATTGCTTTTATTCCGAACTTCTTGATTGCTGGTTTGACGGGCGTCATGTTGTCTGTAGCGCCTGCTGACTTCCAGTTCCATAACAGTTACTTCCTGATCGCTCACTTTCACTCCGCTCTGATTGGTGGTGTAGTGTTCGGTTACTTGGCAGGTCTGTACTATTGGTGGCCTAAAATGTTCGGTTTCACATTACCTGAAACGCCTGGTAAATGGGCTTTCTGGTTCTGGAACATCGGTTTCTATGTATGTTTTATTCCGCAATATTCTCTCGGTCTGATGGGGATGACGCGTCGTCTGAGCACTTATGGCTGGGATACCGGCTGGCAGCCGCTTAACCTCGTTTCGACCGTTGGGGCATTCCTGATGGGGATTGGTTTCTTGTTCCAGGTTCTTCAAATTCTTCTGGGCATCAAGAATTACCGCAAGCTGAAGGATACAACAGGCGATCCTTGGGGTGGCCATACGTTGGAATGGTCGATTCCTTCACCTGCACCGGAATACAATTTTGCTACCATTCCACAAGTAGAAGAACGTGATGACTGGTGGGCAGAAAAAGATAAACGTGCAAAAGGTATTTTCAGAAAGCAACCGCCAATTGAAGCGATTCATATGCCGAAGAACTCGGCAATTCCATTCATTATGTCGGTATTCTTTTTCATTGCAGGTTTCGGATTCGTATTCGGATGGTCGTTCTTCTATATTCCAGGGCTGATCGGTGTGGCAATTTGTATGATTTGCCGTTCGTTCTTCTCCTATGATGGCGACTACTATATCCCTGCGGATGAAGTAAAACGCACGGAAGCGGCAATAAGGGGGTCTGTATAATGGCACAAGCTACAGCACACCAAAGCCATGATCATGACCACGGGCATCACGATCCGCAAGAATTGAAGATGCTTGGTTTTTGGATCTTCCTTGTAACGGACGTAATCCTGTTCAGTACCTTGTTCGCAACCTTCGTCGTCCTTCGGAACAACACAGCCGGAGGACCGGGTGGCGCAGAGCTGTTTAACATGACGGGCGTTATTATTGAAACGTTCCTCTTGCTCACGAGCAGCTTCACAAGTGGTCTGGCTGTGTTGGCCATGAACAAAGGAAGCATGAAGGGATTAATCAACTGGTTAATCGTGACGGCGATCCTGGGTCTTGGTTTTATCGGTTTTGAGGTTTACGAGTTTGTTGAGTTGGTACACGAAGGAGCCAATTTTGGAACCAGCGCGTTCTTGTCGGCATTCTTCACTTTGGTCGGAACGCACGGACTTCACGTTTCGTTAGGTCTGGTTTGGATGATTGGACTCATGTTCCAGTTGAAAAAACGCGGACTTACACCAGAGACGAAGGGGAAAGTTTCGGCATTGAGCTTGTACTGGCACTTTTTGGACGCTGTCTGGATCTTCTTGCTGACAGTCGTCTATTTGATGGGGGTGATGTAGATGGCACAGCATCAAACAGGAGCGGGTTCTCATGGTCATGATGATTCTCACGGTTCAGTGAAATCCTATGTTATCGGGTTTATTCTGTCCATCGTACTGACCATCATTCCTCTCGGTGTGGTTATGAATCATATGTTGAGCCGCACTTCGACCATGGTTGTTATTTTAGCCGCGGCAGTGCTGCAATTTCTGGTTCAGCTTTTCTTCTTCATGCACATTCGTGAGAGCAATGGACCACGCTGGAATGTCATGACTTTGATTTTTGGGGTAGTTATCCTGTTGACCGTTGTTGGTGGTTCTGTATGGATTATGGAATACAACATGGTAGCACACTAATAAGTCCGGATTTTTGCAAAATCACTCATGTACAAACGAATTAGGAAAGAGGAAGCGGACTTAGAGCTGCTTCTTCTTTTTTTTGTGTAGCTTATTAAGTTTAAAACTGTGGCTTCTTGAACTCAAGTTTACATATGTGTAAAATGGAATTGTATAACAGTAGAGTGAAAACGATAATACTAGTGGAGAGCGGAGGAAAAATTAATGAACACAGAATTACTGTTTAAACCTTTTAAGGCAGGTAATTTATCTCTTCCCAATCGGATTGTTATGGCGCCTATGACACGGAATTTTTCTCCTCAAGGTATTCCAGGGCCTGAAGTGGCCGCGTATTATCGTCGCCGTGCGGAAAATGCAGTTGGATTGATTATTACGGAGGGCACTGCTATTAATCATCCTGCAGCTGTGGAGCACACAAGCATTCCTAATTTTTATGGAGAGGGATTAGAGGGATGGGCCAAGGTAGTTGAGGAGGTTCATGCGGTAGGTGGCAAGATTATACCGCAGCTCTGGCATGTGGGTACGGCTCGTAAAATAGGTGCAGATAATCAACCGAATCCCGAGGCATTGCCTGTCGGTCCGTCCGGAATTTCTCCCGCCGGCGAAAAGGTGGTTGAGCCATTGACGGAGGCTGAGATTGCGGATATTATCTCCGCTTATGCTCAGGCCGCTGCCGATGCCCAGCGAGTGGGCTTCGACGGCATTGAGCTTCATGGAGCACATGGCTATTTAATTGATCAATTTTTCTGGGACAAAACCAATAAGCGTACCGATCAATACGGAGGCAATTTGGTCCAGCGTACTCGGTTTGCGGTGGAGGTCATTGAGGCTTGTCGTCGTGCAGTAGGGCCGAATTTCCCAATTGTATTGCGATTCTCCCAGTGGAAGATGTACCATTATGAAGAAAAGCTGGCACAGACACCACAGGAACTTGAACAGTTTCTCACTCCATTAGTGAAGGCAGGGGTGGATGTATTCCATTGCTCAAGCCGCCGTTTTTGGGAACCGGAATTTGAAGGGTCTGATCTAAATTTGGCAGCTTGGACCAAAAAGATAACAGGCAAGCCAGTGATTACTGTAGGCTCGATTGGTTTGGAGAAGGCCTTTTTGAGTGATTTGGAAAATAATAATCGTCAAACCGATCAATCCAGTAATGTAGAGGCAAGATTAGAACAACTCGTGGGGCAAGTAGAACGAGAGGAAGCTGATCTGGTTGCGGTTGGGCGTGCTTTGTTGGTTGATCCAGCGTTTGCGGTGAAGTTACGTGATCAACAAATAGATGAAATTATTCCTTACAGTGATGAAGTATTAAAAACGTTGAATTAAGCTTTATTAAGCTCTAAGTAGTGTAAAGCTAAAGCGTTAGGCAAGCATTGAGACTTGGAAGTTTTCTGTTACAGGGCAAGCTGTAATATAAGCTATTCGTAAACTCTACGAATTTGCTATAATAGAAGCATCAAGTCGAAATACACGGGGTGAAAAGGATGAATTCTGAAACGGAAGCTTTGGATTGCGAGCCGGCTTGTCACGGTTCAGATCAGGAAATCGAGCGCATAAAATCTTCCCTTGTTGAGGATTCCATCGCATACAAAATGTCGGAGCTGTTTAAAGCACTGGGTGACCCGACACGAATCAAGTTGATTTATGCCCTGGCACAAAAAGAATTGTGTGTTCATGATCTGACCCAGGTGTTGAACATGGGGCAATCTGCGGTATCCCACCAGCTTCGTTATTTGCGCAACCTGCGTATTGTCAAACGACGCAAGGAAGGCAAGACGGTGTTTTATTCACTGGATGATAATCATGTGGAGCAGATCTTTTTGCAAACCCATCAGCACATATCACATCAATGATTTTTTGGAATAAAACAACAGTAGGGCGCCAAGTGATTGGCGCTCTTTTGACGTTTGTCCGTTAAAGGCGATTTTTTTGTTAAAAAGGGCTAGAGTCATTGACTTTTGACCCTGATCCTGAATATAATGACCTTAACAAATAATATATGAACAGTTGCTCATATATAGTTAATTGGAGGCCAATGATTATGGATGCTCTAAAAAGAACGGAACGGCATGAATGGATTTTGGAAGGTTTGGATTGCGCCAACTGTGCTCTCAAGATTGAAAATGGAGTCAGTAAAATAGAAGGGGTCCTGGATTGCTCGGTCAATTTTGTTACGAAAACGTTGACGATGACCACAAGTTCGGATCAAAAAGAAGAGGTTTTTCGCCAGACGGAACGGAAGGTTCACAGACTTGAGCCACATGTTCGGATGGTGGTAAAAAGTGCCCGTGGTCGTCTGCGTGAAGACAGCCGAAGCGATGCTGGTGCAGTACAGTCAGACAGCACAGAGGATTGTGCATGCAGTCATGAGCATGATGGTAAAGGTGAAGGGCATACACACGAGATCGGGCAACATGCGGCTCACAGCCACGCTGGTCATCATCATGGAGCACATGATAAGCAAGCCCACACGCACGATGGACACGACCACGGCGATCATGCACACGAGCATCACAACCACCATGCAGAGCACGAACATGGTGAAGCCACCCACGCTCATTCACATTCTCATTCTCATGGAGATGATAGCCACGCTGGGCATACGCATGATCACGGTACGGACGGTATGCGCCGCATGATTGCGCGTTTGGCTTTTGGTGCGGTCATTGCGGCTGTTGCCTGGTGGTTACCAGTCGAAGGCGTAGGCAAGCTGGCCCTATTTTTATTGGCATATATCATCGTTGGCGGTGATGTTGTCTTGCAGGCTGCACGCAGTCTGGTGCGTGGGATGGCCTTTGACGAATACTTCCTGATGACGCTGGCTACTGTGGGTGCATTTGCGATTGGGGAATACCCGGAAGGCGTAGCTGTCATGTTCTTTTATCAAATCGGAGAGCTGTTTCAAGGCATTGCAGTTAACCGTTCACGTAAATCCATCAGTGATCTGATGGATATTAGACCAGACTATGCCAACCTGAAGACGGCTGAGTCCGTACGGAGAGTGTCCCCAGAAGACGTTCGCATTGGGGATTTGATTGTAATTAAGCCGGGCGAGAAGATCCCGCTGGACGGTAAGGTTATAGATGGTAAATCGCATGTGGATACCTCTGCGTTGACTGGTGAATCGGTGCCTCGTACTGTAGAGCCGGGAAGCAGTGTGTTGAGTGGATTTATCAATACGAACGGACTTCTAACGGTAGAGGTTAGCAAAGAATTTAGTGAATCTGCGGTCTCTAAAATTTTGGAATTAGTGCAAAATGCGAGTGCGAAAAAAGCGCCGACTGAAAAGTTTATCACGAAATTTTCCAGATACTATACTCCAGTAGTGGTTATTGTAGCGCTGTTGTTGGCGGTTGTTCCACCGCTTGTTGTGCCAGGTGCACAATTTGCAGATTGGATATATCGTGCGCTTGTTTTCCTCGTTATTTCTTGTCCTTGTGCACTAGTGGTATCCATTCCACTGGGCTTCTTTGGGGGAATCGGTGCAGCCTCCCGTTCAGGTATTCTGATCAAGGGCGGGAACTATCTTGAAGCTCTGAATCATGTGAAATACGCTGTTTTTGATAAAACAGGTACACTCACCAAAGGTGTTTTCCGTGTAACAGGGATTTATCCTGCCGGAGATTATACAAACGAAACCCTGCTCGAAACCGCCGCTTTGGCGGAGCTGCATTCCACACACCCTATTGCTGCGTCTTTGCGTGAATCCTATGGTAAAGAGCTCAGAGCAGACCGGGTTCAGCAATATAGTGAAATATCCGGTCACGGGATTCAGGCACAAATAGATGGTCGTCTGGTATCGGCCGGGAACGCCAAGCTGATGGAGCGGGAGCATGTGGCTTTTAACGCGGTGCAGCAAGCAGGGACGCTGGATGAAGGAACGGTCGTACATGTGGCTGTAGACGGAACGTATGCTGGGTGCATTCTGATTTCAGATGAGGTTAAGGAAGACGCAGCCCAAACGATTGCTTCACTGAAAAAGTTGGGTGTGGTGAAAACCATCATGCTGACGGGTGACAATCGGACAGTTGCCGAGGCTGTAGGACGACAGCTGGGTTTGGATGAAGTACGGGCAGAGCTGTTACCTCAGCACAAAGCTGAAGCCATCGAGCAGTTGTCCGCAAGTAAAAAAACGAGCGACAAAATTTTGTTCGTAGGCGATGGGATTAATGATACACCCGTACTGGCGCTGGCAGATGTCGGTGTAGCGATGGGCGGTTTGGGATCGGATGCTGCGATTGAGGCGGCAGATATCGTAATCATGAACGACGAGCCTTCAAGGCTGGTTACGGCGATCCATATCGCCAAGCGCACACGTCGTATCGTATGGCAAAACATTATATTTGCGCTAGGTGTCAAAGCTGTGTTTCTTACGCTGGGAGCATTCGGTATTGCTACTATGTGGGAGGCTGTATTTTCCGATGTAGGTGTAACATTGCTAGCCGTATTGAATGTGATGCGTGTATTGAAGGTTCGTTCTTACGAGTAAATAATAAACACCCTCGGGTAACATCGGATGTAGGCATCCTGTGAAGACCGGGGGTGTTTATTTTATAGGTTCCTTTTTCGAGTGGTCTTGTGCCAGCAGTATAGAGATTTATTTTGGGATGTAGGGTGGTTGTGCCGAAATGTATAAATGTGTGGCGTGCCTAATACGTTAAGGTAGGGGCTTTACAGGTAAGGCCCATGTAAGATTCGGTTGCTCCATAATGAGTAAGCGTTTTCTTTGTTTGGAGGGGTACTCGAATTCGTGTGTGCCAACTTGCTGACGGAAGAAAGGATGGATTAATGGCATGGAGGCTAAACTGATGCATGTATTCGCAGAGCTGTTGGTTGGCAAAAATAGCCGGGATCTCAAAGTTCCAGAGTCGGGTACGGAGGCTGCTGCACAGAGGTTGGCTATGGAGACGCTAAGGGCAGGCATCCATGAAGTATCTGCTACGCAGGAGGAAGATCCGTTGGGCTGGCTGGTTGGTTTAGCTGAGCAGGGCGTAATCAGTCGAGCGGAGGCTTTGATGGCTGCGAATTCGGAATTACTTTGGGAAACGATGCTGAATAACGGCAACGATATTGGGGAAGCAATGGGCACACTCCTAAAATGGAGCGATGAATACAGGCGCACCTCCATACGGATTTATGCCGATGCTCCTGCAAGTTTGAGTCGCATAAGTACAGAGACAGCATCAGAAATAAGCAGTTTTGACGGTTATAGTCTTCTGCATGGTCCCTTGTCACAGGCATCTGGCCGCGTGGGAGAATTATGCTATGCCTATCTGGAGGTAGCAGAGTCTGGACAGACGATTCATGCCCCTGACGGGGAGCCCGATCCCATCCTTATTCCCGGTTCACGTGCATCTGACACGTACAAAACCTTTAACCAGGCATCTGGCCTGCCTGGATTGTGTGAGCATTTGTCTCGCCGAATTATTAGTTTGCTGGAAACAGAATATGAAGGCTTATTCGAGTCTTTGAACGGATCACCACTCACTATAGCCCTAATTGAGCAGAATAATGCAGTGGGTATTGGAAGCCTGCAAGATATGCAGCTGGAGGCATTACTGCGTGCGGCGTTGCGGAGCGTGCGGCAGGGGGGAGAACCCAATCTGGAGATTATAGTGCGCAATCCGGCTGATGTGGACGAATTCCGGGCAACCCGAGACTGGATTGACGGCGTTGCGGAGCAGACCTTATGCGGACGTCTTCGGTGTATTCCATATCGGGTAGGCGTGCTTTTGACAGTTGATCCATCTTTGGTGCCTAACGTAAGCCAAACAGGGAACAGGCCAGCCGCACGGTCGGGGGAGTCAGCCAACCCCAATAACATGTCCGAAGTGGGTGCGCGACAGATCAAGCAGGTGGCTCAAGCTGCAGATCTGGCACGTTTTTCCGATACGATCATTTTAGAAGTCATACCAACTCCATCCGATGACATTAGGGCTGAGAATCAGTTGATTCCATCCGGTGTCGATGGTCATGTGAATACTAGTGATATGATAAAATGCATTATGGAGGCTGTTCGGCGTGTAAAGCCCGAGCTTCCTTTATGGGTAGCAATAGATGAAATTAACCAGTCTCTAGATGGGATTTCGATTTGGGAGAATGAGCTGACGGGGGTCATTTGCTCGGACACAGCAGTTCCCGCTGCACGCCTTGCGGCTGCGCGTTTGGAACTGCAACAGCCCGCAGATCGTCAGCACACTTCAGGAACTGCACACAACCATGCGTGGAAGTTTCCTTTAGCCTGAAGATAACCCGAATTCTTGTAATAGAGGATTTTGCAAAAATCCAATAAGCGACTTTCAATGAACAATATATAGATCTAAATGGTCTAGTTCGTCTATATCTTGCACTTTGGAGCGACGGGAATCGAATTTTGCAAATCCTGAATAGGATGCTTCAAATATGGAGGATACCTGCGGTGTTTGCGCGGGTATCTTTTTTTATTTAGGCCATTACTGGTTTACAAGTGGAAAAGAAAAGGTATATAATAAAACAAAAGTTTCGCTAAACCAAAATAATTGTATAGATGCAAAAATGATTATCATTCTCATTGCCAAACATGCTGCTTCGGGCTTCCCGAAGCAGCATGTGCTATTTTAAGGCACTTAACAATGGATATCATTCTCAATGAGATGCTAGTACAAGGAACAAAATATGGAAAGGAACGTGACATGATGCAAGCTGCTCAACGATTACAAGATACATTGTCTTCCTCTAACCGAACCCTTTCAAAAAACAGTGGCAGCGGACGACCCGGTCCGAATCGCAAGCCGCAATTTCAGCTTAAAAGCATGCTGAAAAACAAGGAGATGCAAGCTGCTCTAGGTAGTGGATTGCTAATGCTAATGGCATGGGGGATTTCACATTGGTGGCAATGGCTATCGGTCATTCTGTATGTGGTGTCTTATGCCCTTGGGGGCTGGTCCAAAGCCAGAGAAGGGGTCGAAACACTGATCCGGGAACATGATCTGGATGTTAATCTGCTCATGATCGCTGCCTCCCTAGGAGCTGCGGCCATTGGCTATTGGAATGAAGGAGCCATGCTGATCTTTATTTTTGCACTCAGCGGTGCGCTGGAGAGTTATACCACCGAGCGTAGTAGTAAGGATATTTCTGAGCTTATGGCGTTGAAGCCGGAAACGGCTTTGCGCTTGTCTCGCGAGGGGACGGAAACGGTCGGCATTGAGCAGCTGTTGCCAGGCGACCTGCTGCTGGTGAAGCCGGGCGAACTGATTCCGGCGGACGGCCGAATCTCCAAGGGCGTTTCGGCAGTGAATCAGGCATCTATTACCGGGGAATCTGTTCCGGTAAATAAGGTGGAAGGTGACGAAGTATATGCCGGCACCATTAATGGAGAAGGTGTGCTATATGTAGAGGTTAGTCAGTCCTCGGAGGACACTTTATTTTCAAAAATCATTCGTATGGTGGAAGAGGCCCAGACCGAAGTTCCCGATTCCCAGCGGTTTATTAAAACGTTCGAATCGGTGTACGCCCGAATTGTTGTTGCTGTCACGCTGATCGTCATTGCTGGTGCACCTATAGCATTAGGCTGGACGTGGGCAGCAGCGTTCTACAAGGCTATGGTGTTCCTCGTCGTGGCCTCACCCTGTGCGCTCGTGTCATCCATTATGCCAGTGATGCTATCGGCCATTTCCAACCGTGCCCGACGGGGCATCCTGTTCAAAGGTGGTGCACATGTGGAGAATATGGCATTGACTTCTGTTGTTGCTTTTGACAAAACAGGCACGTTAACGATGGGATCACCTGTCGTCACGGATTGGATTACCGCCGCAGAATACGATGCCGATGAGCTACTGCACATTGTCGCTACAATTGAAAGTTATTCTTTGCATCCGCTGGCGCGAGCAATTGTAGCCAAAGCCGAAGCTGAATTGGGACAGAGAGAGCTTCTCACAGCCGAGCAAGTGCAGGCACTCACCGGATGGGGGATGGAAGGCATCATAGGCGGGGTGAAGTGGAAAATCGGTCGTACAAATGTACTGGATGGATCTGGTCCTCTGGCAGAGCCACAGTGGATGGAGAGTCGGGCCCGGCTGGAAGCTGAGGGCAAAACCGTGTCCATTATCCTCGCGGATGATCGGATTGCCGGGATGCTGGCACTACGCGACGAGTTGCGTCCGCAGGCCCAAGAGTCCGTGAAACGCCTGCAAGCGCAGGGGATCCGGGTCGTCATGCTGACCGGAGACCGCCCAGAAACGGCTGCTGTGATCGCGGAGCAGGCTGGAGTCGACGCCGTATATGCTGGCTTAATGCCGGAGGACAAAGTCAGCCATATTCGCATGCTGCGGGAGCAGTACGGGCATGTCGTCATGGTCGGCGACGGTGTGAATGACGCTCCAGCGTTGACTGCGGCAACCGTAGGACTAGGCATGGGGATGCATGGCAGCGGAGCAGCGCTAGAGGTCGCTGACGTGGTATTGATGAACGATGGAATCGAGGAGATCGCTCCGACGATAGCACTGGCGCGCAAGGCGCAGCGGGTGGTCAAACAAAATATGATCTTCGCGGTAAGTGTCATTTTGCTGCTTGTGATCAGCAACTTTGTGCAAGATATAGCCCTGCCATTTGGGGTGATTGGGCATGAAGGCAGCACATTACTTGTCATTTTGAATGGCCTGCGCTTATTGCGGTCATAGGACTAATAATCACAAGATGACAAACAGGAAGGAGCATTCATACCTCTTAAAATCCAAGGGGGTGAATGCTCCTTCTTTTACAGTACCAGCCTATCTGTCTGAAAGGCAAGTTCATCTCATACCTCTAGTTCGCCAACGCTGTACGTCTATCTTCGGCGCGGCGTAGACCGTCGCAAGAACAAGGAAAACAATAGCCCCGCTAGTGCAATCCCTGTAGCAATGATGAAGGCATCATTAATGCCATGGATCGTCGATTCCGTAACAGCACTTCGGTACACCTGTTGTAGCGCCAACGCTGAACCACTTTCTGTTGAAACGCCCGCCGTTTGCGCGAGGGTTTGTCCCAACTGTGCTACTCCTTCGGTTAAAGGGACATTGGCGGTGGTAGCGACATTCGCATAATCTGCTACATGAATCGTGGACCGGCTACTCATCACAGTTATGAGCCAAGCGGTACCGATAGACCCAGCAATTTGCCGCACTGTATTGGACATGGCTGTACCATGGCTGCCGAGATGGGGAGGCAGCTGGTTTAACCCTTCCGTCTGGACGGACATCATCAACAATGACATTCCGAAGCTGCGAATCGTATAGATGATCATAATATGTCCGTAGGTGGTGGCATCGGTCAGCAGACTGAATTCCCATGTCGTGACTGCCGTAATGATCAATCCAATGATCGCCAACGGCCTTGCGCCTATACGGTCAAATACTGCCCCTGATATCGGTGACATCACACCCATCAGCAGTGCACCCGGCAACAGCAACAGACCGGATTGCAGCGGTGTAAAACCGCGTATATTTTGCAAATAGATCGGCAGCAGCAGCATCCCGCCGAACATTGTCATGTTGACGGTAGCCCCGACTAAGGTCGATACGGTGAAAATATCATATTTAAATACACGGAACTCCAGCATCGGCTGTATCATGTTCAGCTCACGCACGATAAACATTACAATAAACACAACCCCGGCAGCGAGTGTAAGTATTACCGTATTGCTACTCCAGCCTTTGTCTCCAGCCGAACTAAAGCCATAGAGCAGAAAGCCAAACCCAAGGGTGGAGAAGATGGTTCCCAACAGGTCAAAGTTAGGTTTTGTTAGCTTGGATACATTTTTTAGCCAGCGTATGGCAAACAGAATATCAATGACCGCCAGCGGAATAACAAGTAAAAATAGCAGCCGCCAGCTGTAATGCTCCACAATATAGCCGGATAAAGTCGGTCCAATCGCCGGGGCAAACATCATGGCGATTCCCATGGTACCCATGGCAGCGCCCCGTTTTTCCGGAGGAAACACAGTCAGGAACACGTTCATGACCACAGGCATGATGATGCCCGCTCCGCTGGCCTGGATAACGCGTCCAACCAGCATAGGCGCAAAGCCGGTACTGGCAGCACAGACGACAGACCCGGCAGTAAATAACCCCATCGCGGATATGAACAGCGCACGTGTTCCGAATGACTCAATCAGAAAAGCGGTGATTGGAATCAAAATCCCGTTGGTTAGCATATATCCGGTGGATAGCCATTGAACAGTCGTTGCAGATACATTGAAATCATTCATCAAGTGTGGAATGGCCACGTTAAGCAGCGTTTGATTCAAAATCGAAATGAAGGCGCCTAGCAGTAGCACGGACAGAATACGTCCGACGGACATTTTTTGATCCATGACAGCCTCCTACTTGTGAACTCTGATGGTCGCACTCATTCCCGGGATAATACCCAGCCCCTTGTAACCTTGAATGGAAATATTGACAGGCACGACCTGTGTTACCTTGGTATAGTTGGCAGTGGTATTGGAAGTGGGCAGTAGTGAAAAAGTCGATGCGGTCGCCAGACCGATCTTTTCGAGTTTACCGCTCAGGGACGTATCCGGGTAAGCATCAATATATACATCCACGGTCTGTCCTACTTGAAGATCTTGTACAGCCGTTTCGTCTATATTGGCGGTAATCCATAAATTGTTTAGATCAAAAGCCTTCGCTAAAGGCGTGCCTGCCCCAACAATCGAGTTATTGACCGCAGATTGCTGCACGATGGTACCATCGGTTGGAATCGTAACGCTAATTCGGCTTCCGCCTCCTTCTACATTCCCAAGCGTGCTTCCAGCGGTGTAGGTTTTACCAACTTCAGCATTCCAGCCTGTGAGTTTACCCGCGCTTGGAGAGGCAACGGTAACCGCTTGTCCGCTCACTTGGGCATTATCGGTTTTTATGTAGTTTGCGGATTGATTGTAGTAATAGGCGGCGGCTCCACCTCCTGCCAGAATAATGATAATAACTAGCAGGTTGACTAATATGGCGCGTGAATTCATGTGTAACATGCCTCCCTAGTTCTTGGATTTTCAAAGTATGCGTCAAATGATTCATAATATTCAGATGGATTTTGGGCAAGGTTAAGAGCGCATGCGAAAAGGATGATTTTGCTGACAAAGGATGATGCGCATAATGACGACCAGAATCATGATTGTATATGACAGTGAAAATGGGCATACCGAACGTCTCGCTCGTTCCATCGCAGAAGGCGTGCGCCTTGAGCGCACGGAAGTGTTGCTAAAGCATGTGAACGAGGCCGATGTGAATGAGCTAGTGAATGTGGACGCGATTATATGGGGTTGCCCGGGCCATTTTGGTACCATTAGCAGCGGTCTGAAAAGCTGGATTGATAAGCTGGGGTATCTGTGGGCACAGGGCAAGCTGGTGGATAAAATCGGCGCTGTGTTTTGCACAACCGCTACCGTTCATGGTGGATTGGAATCCACGCTTCTGAATTTGATTACTCCGATGCTTCATCAAGGCATGATTATTGTAGGACTGCCCGCTAATATTACGGAAAATGCGTTATACGGCTCCTATTACGGCGTAGGGATAACATGTCCGGTGGAGACAGACCCCAATGGACCGCCTAATTTTCCAACGGGTGATGATCTTGCACTAGGTCGCTCTTTGGGCAAACGGGTCGCTGAGATAGCGGGACGGTACCGCAGCGCTGAAAGAGAATAGGAGGCCGCCGATGACCATTGCTTTTATCGTAGTAGCTGCGGTTGCCTTTATTTTTTTGCTGGTATTTAATACGAAGATGACGCGCAAGTCCTCTCCCAAGACTCACCCCACCGAAGAGGATACACGGCAAAGAAGCAAACGCCCTTATCCTGTGCAGGTGGAACCCGAGGTGCGTGAATTGACAGATCATACGCGAGAGATGCAGCATAAAAATCTCGACGTCGAAGAACACCATGCCGAGGAGCATCGCAATATGCCTGATATCCAGACGGATAAGAAGGTGGAAAAGGATCGCGAGAACATCAAAGATGCTTACGGAGATCAGGATTATCGTGCGGCTTTACGTGGTTTTGCTGGAAAAGACGAAGAAAAGGATGGACGTTCCCAAATATCCAATGGAGAGAAGGAGACGCACAAAAGTGAGGACGAGCAGTACCGTGAAGCACTGCGCTCCATGAACCAAAAAAAATGAGGTATCTCTATTTGAACATGCCAAAAAGGCTGCTTATCTGTCTGGATTACAGGCAGAAGGCAGCCTTTTTGTGTTGCTCGGCTATAGCCATTCGGTTAGCCCAATCATCGTAATTAAGCCGAGAATAAAAGAGAATGTGGCGATCCGCTGATTGCCATCCCCGTGACTCTCGGGAATCAGTTCCTTGTAGACGATAAACATCATGGCTCCGGCGGCAAAAGCAAGCCCATAAGGTACCAGTCCGTTCACCCAGCTGCTCAAATAAAAGCCGATCAGACTCGTTATGATTTCCACGGCTCCAGTGAGGGTAGCAATGCCCAATGCCTTGAAACGGCCGATGTTTTGATTCACAAGAAATAGTGCTACGATAAAGCCTTCCGGGGCATTTTGCAGGCCGATAGAGAAGGCGATCAGATTGCCGAGATTGTGAGTCTCACTCGCATAGCTGACTCCAACGGAAAGCCCTTCTGGCAAATTGTGCAATGTAATAGCTGCGATAATGAGAAAAGATTTGGACTCCAGATGAAAGGTCTTGGAGTCTGGGTCCTCCAAATCCGCATGGGGAATGTACATTTCCATCACCAGTAATACGAGACAGCCGAGCAGGATTCCCGCAGTCAGCACGAACCAATTGGAATGCTGGATCGCTTCGGGAATCAGGTTATATACGGATGCAGAGGTCATAATTCCTGCGGCATAAGCCAACAGAACATCGCGAAGCCGATGCGTGATATTACGCATAAATAGTATGGGCACGGCGCCGAGTCCAGTGGACAGGGCAGAAATAAAGCTACCTACAAAAACGTCATTCATAATCGGGATAATCCCTCCATACCTGATTTATCTTTATGCTTCGCTTCATGAAAACTTCATTTGACTGTTTACAGCTATTTCCGCATAATGAAATTAGGATTTAGAATCAGTCTAAGTCATAAGAGGCTACAAAACAAGTGATTCGTTTTTGTAATATCCGGGTGTCCACATTTTGGGATAAGCTTCTGGCGGAATTACTTTTAGAGTATATGCATCTGCCCAGCGCCCGGTTCCGAAAACTCGTTATATAATACTTATGATATTTTAGGAGGAACCAAGATATGTACAAGTCCATTATTATAGGTACTGGCCCTGCCGGTTTGACTGCTGCAATTTATCTGGCACGCGCTAACATGAGCCCACTGGTGATCGAAGGACCACAGCCAGGCGGACAATTAACCACGACTACGGAAGTCGAAAATTTCCCAGGTTTTCCTGAAGGAATCATGGGGCCCGATTTGATGGATAATATGCGTAAGCAAGCGGAGCGTTTTGGCGCTGAATTCCGCACAGGTTGGGTAAACAAGGTAGACACAACTGCTCGTCCATTTACATTGGATGTAGAAGGTTTGGGTGAACTGGTTACCGATACACTGATTATTTCCACAGGGGCGACTGCCAAATATCTGGGTATTCCCGGTGAACAGGATAATATCGGACGTGGCGTAAGCACTTGCGCAACATGCGACGGCTTCTTTTTCCGTGGCAAAGAAATTGTTGTCATCGGCGGTGGAGACTCTGCATTGGAAGAAGCCAATTTCCTGACTCGTTTTGCTTCCAAAGTAACGTTGGTGCATCGTCGTGAAGAAATGCGCGCCTCCAAAATTATGCAGGATCGTGCTCGTGCGAACAACAAAATTGAATGGGCGCTTAATCGTACTCCTGTAGAAGTGATCGCTGACGAGAACGGAGTCACTGGCTTGAAAGTGCTGAATAATGCAACAGGCGAAGAGGAGATCATTACAGTTAGCGGCGTATTCGTGGCGATTGGTCATCATCCGAATACAGGCTTCCTAGAGGGGCAAATTACAACGGATGCGAACGGTTATATCGTCGTAAATCCGGGTACTTCCGAAACAAACGTGCCAGGCGTATTCGCTTGTGGCGACGTACAGGATACACGCTACAGACAAGCAATTACCGCAGCAGGTAGTGGCTGCATGGCTGCTATGGACAGCGAGAAATACATCGAAAGCCTGGAGCACAGCGCTTTGGCCCTGTAATATTCCGTTTAAGTATGAATAAATATGATTAACAAAATAAATGATGAGGTGATATTCATGGAAAAAGCAATTGTATACACATCGACAAACTGCCCGCATTGCCGTCAAGTAAAAAGCTACTTGAGTGAAAAAGGCGTGGAGTACGAAGAACGCAACATTGAAACCAATGAAGCTTTTGCTCAAGAGGTTTGGGATATGGGCATTCGTGCCGTTCCATTGACTTTGATCGGGGAAGAACGTATTTCCGGTATGAACAAAACCAAGTTTGAAAAAGTGTTGAACGCTTAATCCAACCTAACAGCAGATGACGGTCCTATGATCGCCATATGGTTTAATAAGACCCTCATTGCAGTTACATGCTGCGATGGGGGTCTTTTTACTTCTTTTTACAAAGTGAGAATTTTGTCGAAAAGTATTGCATCTGTAGATAATAGGTGCTATATTTTAATTGTAAGCGCTTAAAACCCGGGTTGCTTTTATGTAACAATTCATCAATACCATCAATTATGACTTCTAATTAACTAAATAGCACAATATCCAATAAAGGCGTGTTACTGTTCGGCAGGCAAGACCTAGATTGGGTAGGATATTTTTCCCTACCCTTTTTAGGTCTTTTTTTGTTCCTTATTTTAAGAAGGTAGGTGTAACTCATGAATTATAAAGATATCGCACAAGCCATTTTTAACAAAGTGGGCGGGAACGATAATATTAACAGTGTCATTCATTGCTCTACTCGATTGCGGATGACGCTTCGTAAGCCGGAATTGGCACAAACAGATGAAATTAAAGCTTTGGACGGAGTTATGGGAGCCGTGAATAGCGGTGGACAATATCAGGTCATTATAGGAAATGATGTAGGCTATGTCTACAATGAGCTAGTCAAATTGCTGGACCCGAATCAATCGTCTTCCGATGAAACCGAAAAAGTGAAGATGGATCGAAGCTTTAAGGGATTGTTCAATAGTTTTGCGAGTATGATTGCAGGTATTTTCCAGCCCATTATTCCGGCCATTGCTGCATCAGGGATGTTAAAAGCACTGCTCTTGCTATGCACAGTAACCGGAATCATGAGCAAGGAAAGCCAAACATATATGATCCTAAGTGTAATCTCGGATGCGGCATTTTATTTTCTGCCTATGCTGCTGGCTTTCTCCAGCGCGCAGAAATTCAAGACTAATCCATTCGTATCCGTACTCCTAGGGGGTGTGCTACTTCATCCGAACTTAATCAGTTTGCTAGGAGGTGAGAAAGCTGTCACATTTGCGGGCCTGCCCGTAGCATCGGTACAATACGCTACTTCCGTTATTCCTATTATTTTGACCATATGGCTTATGTCATACATTGAGAAATTTGCTGATAAAATCTCTCCCGGACCTGTGAAAATATTTCTAAAACCATTAATCGTCATTCTGATTGTCGCACCTGTTTCTCTCATTGCCTTAGGACCTCTAGGTACGTATTTGGGTTTAGGTATGTCCAACGGTGTATTCTGGATTCAGGAACGAATCGGCTGGCTTACAGTCGTATTGATGTCTATCGTGATGCCGCTAATCGTCATGTTCGGCATGCACAAAGTATTCTATCCTATTATTTTTGCTGCGCTGGCTTCACCAGGATATGAAACATTGGTACTGGTTGCCATGTTGGCTTCCAATATGGCCCAAGGCGCGGGTGCATTTGCCGTCTCGCTGAAAACGAAAGATCCCAAGTTCAAACAAATTGCTTTGTCCGCAGGTATTTCAGGGGTATTCGGCATTACGGAACCCGCTTTGTATGGCGTACATTTACGCCTGAAAAAAACACTGTTCGCCTGTATGATTGGAGCCGGGGTTGCCGGGCTATTTGCAGGTCTTATGAATTTAAAAGCTTATGCAGCTGTGGGTCCAGGTTTTGCATCACTGCCGATGTTTATCAGTGAAGATCACTCTAACCTGGTATATGCGCTTATTACGATGGCCATTTCGATCATTGTGACGTTTATTGCAGTCTATGTGATCGGCTTTCAAGATACGGTTACCGAACCGGCTAAAATAGAAACTCGCCCCGAGCCTGCTAAAGCACAAAACATAAGTAAAAGCTTCAAATCTAAAACCGTTATTTTCGCACCTGTGGAGGGCACCGTAATTCCCTTACAGCAGGTCAAAGATGAAGCATTCTCTCAGGAAGCGATGGGCAAAGGGATGGCTATTCAACCAAGTAGCGGAAAAGTGGTTGCACCTTTTGACGGCATCGTAATAAATGTATTCCGTACCAAGCATTCCATAGCCTTAAAATCAGTTGAAGGCGTAGAGCTGCTCATTCACATCGGTTTGGATACCGTTAAGCTGAAAGGCCAGCATTTTACTGTGCATGTACAGGAAGGGGACGAAATTAAGCATGGACAACTTCTGATTGAATTTGAACTTGAAGCTATACAAAGGGCGGGGTATGATACGATAACTCCGATTATTGTGACCAACACGGCGGACTATCTGGAAATCATGGGTCATGAAAGTTCAGAAAAGACAGGGCCGGAGAAGCCTCTAATTACTGTACTTTAACATTGTGTTTGTTGGGGGAATCAAGCCTGGAAAGTGAGATGTCGCTGGATATGAAAGTAATTAAAGTTCTCAATACGAGTATTGTTCTTGCCAAACGTGAGGATCACAAAGAAATTATCGTGATGGGGAAAGGGATCGGCTTTAAAAGCAAACCTGGTGACTTCGTCGATGAGAACGAGATTGAAAAGATATATGTACTTGAAAATGAAAGCATGTCTTCCGATCTGACAGCGCTAATGAAGGAAACACCCAAAGAGTATTTGATTCTGGCAGACGAAATCATATCTTATGCCAAAAATGCACTATCCAGTCACTTGAGTGAGCATTTATATGTATCCCTGACAGACCATCTGTATATGGCGACCAAACGATTTAAAGAAAATATAAAGATTCAGAATCGGATGCTGTGGGAGGTCAAAAAGTTTTATCCGGAAGAGTTCGGTATTGGCTTGTATGCGCTCACCTTGATTGAAAAGCGTATCGGTCTAGATCTGCCTGAGGAAGAAGCGGCGAATATTGCCTTTCATTTGGTTAATGCTCAACAGACCGATAACAATATGAACCAGGTTTTATTGATGACCAATACGGTCAAAGACATTTTGAACATCATTAAACTGCATTACCAAATCGAACTGGATACCCACAGCATCAACTATTCGCGTTTTCTAACGCACCTTCAATTTTTTGTTCAGAGATTACTCGAACATAAAATGCTGGATTCTCAAGATCCAGAATTAATGAGCCAAATTGTGAACAAGTACCCTGAAGAAGAGAAGTGTGCGTTATCGATTCAACAATATATTGAAGCCAAATTCGAACTTTTGATCCCGGATGAAGAACTTATGTATCTGATCATTCACTTAAAACGAGTCATAAGCAGAAATTAAGAGGAGGAGCTAGAGATGACAGAAATAAAAAGAACATTTCCGAAAGGCTTTTTATGGGGAGGAGCGATAGCCGCAAATCAGGTAGAGGGCGCCTGGAATGTCGATGGTAAAGGGATATCTACAGCAGATATGGCTATTTACAAAAAGAATGTGAGCAAAGCTGACTATAAAAAACACAATTCAATGACTGAGGAACATATCCAAAAGGCGATGCAGGACACGTCAGATCATGATTATCCCAAACGTCAGGGAATTGATTTTTATCACCGCTATCCCGAAGATTTAGCATTGTTTGGTGAAATGGGATTTAAAACGTTGCGAGTTTCTATTGCTTGGACGCGTATTTTCCCCAACGGAGATGAGGACAAGCCCAACGAGGCTGGACTGCAATTTTATGATCGGCTGTTTGATGAAATGCATAAAAACGGGATAGAGCCACTTGTCACCCTGTCCCATTACGAAATGCCGATGTATCTTGTAAACCATTACGGGGGCTGGACCCAACGGAAAGTTGTAGATTTCTTTATCCATTTTTGTAAGACTGTATTTAAAAGATACCAAAACAAAGTAAAGCACTGGATCACTTTTAATGAAATAGATAGTATTGTGCGCCATCCGTTTACGAGCGGTGGTATTTTACCAGAGCGCTTTGAAAATGTAGAGCTAGCGGTTTATCAGGGTCTGCATCATCAATTTATAGCTAGTGCTCTGGCCGTAAAATACTGCCACGAAATCATTCCGGATTCTAAAATCGGCTGTATGTTAACCCGGCTAACGACGTATCCGCACACCTGTAATCCGCAGGATATTTTGGCAGCATTTAAAGATAATCAGTTCAACTATTTTTTTACGGATGTACAGGTTCGTGGAGCGTATCCCCATTATATGAAACGCTTCTTCCGTGAAAAGGAAATCGTGATTGAAAAGCTCGAGGGTGACGATGAAATTTTGAGAACGCATCCGGTGGATTTTATTTCCTTTAGTTACTATATGTCGTTGGTTGCTAGTGCGTATAGTGAAGGCATGGAAAAAGTCAGTGGCAATACGATTGGCGGCGTTAAAAATCCTTATCTGGAAACGAGTGATTGGGGCTGGCAGGTTGACCCGGTCGGCTTGAGACTCTCTCTGAATGAGCTGTACAGCCGCTATGAAGTGCCATTGTTCATTGTAGAAAATGGTTTGGGGGCATACGACAAGTTGGAGGAAGATGGTAGTATTCAGGATGATTACCGTATTGATTACTTCCGTGCACATTTTGAACAAATGCATGAAGCGATTCTAGACGGGGTTGAACTCATGGGCTACACCAGCTGGGGAGCGATCGACTTGGTCAGTTATTCCTCATCTGAAATGGAAAAAAGATACGGATTTATATATGTGGACAAAGACAATGACGGTAATGGGACACTTGAAAGAAAACGAAAAAAGAGTTTCTACTGGTATAAGGATGTTATCTCCAATAACGGGTTGTAAGAAGGGGATTTTCCAAAATCCCGAGAAAAGTGGGCGTACAGGAACCTAAGTGTTCCCGTACGCTTCTTTTCTTATAAGGATACGCGCACACGCCCGAGAAAAGGAGCGGTTGCTGCATAAGCGGCACCTAGCATCGTCGAACGGCTGCCAAGCGTGGAGAAACGAATCTGTAGTTGCCGACGGTGATAGGGCAGAGCACGTTCGTCAATCACTTCACGCATACTTTGCTCCAACCAGGGTCTGGCTTCCGCCAGTGGACCGCCGATGATAAGCATTCCGGGGTTGAGGCTGTTCACAATGTTGGTAACACCCACACCCAGATATCGCCCAATATCACCAAGGACGCTTAATGTACTCGCTTCACCTTGCTGAGCAAACGGCAGTAATTCCGCTGTATTATGTGCAGGCAGTTTCAATGTGGATGCTACATACGCCTTCTCCGAAGCATAGAGCTCCCAGCAGCCGCGACTACCGCAGGAGCAGAGCCGTCCGTTCCAATCAATGGTCATATGACCCGTCTCTCCGGCGTACCCCCAAGCTCCTTGATACGGTTTGCCGTCAATAATAATCCCGGCCCCGATCCCGGACCCTGCACTGATGTAGACCAGATCCCGCACCAGCTGTCGGTGATTACCGTCCATCCCATAGTACAACTCGCCCTGTGCGCCGACGTTGGCTTCGTTATCCACTACGACGGGCAGACCTAGCTCGGCCTCAAGTTGCTGCCGCAGCGGAACCTCTTCCCAGCCCAGATTGGGTGCGAACAAAACGGTTCCGGTTTCATCCACCATACCTGGTACCCCCAGCCCAATACCGACGATACCATGAGGGGAGGGAGGAGTGAGCTGCATGAGCTCCTGAACGAGCTTTCGAATCTGTTTCATGATAAAGGCAGGATCATGCTGGGTTAGGGCAAGGGTAAGCTCAGTTTCAATGGTACCTGCCAGATCGGTCAGGGCGCCTCTAATGTACTGTACGCTCACCTCGATACCGAATACAAAGCCTGCACGGCTGTTGAACAGCAGCATTAAAGGCTTACGCCCGCCGCTGGATTCCCCTAATCCCGTCTCATACACAAGTCCATCGGTGATGAGCTCTGCCACCAGATTGGAAACGGTGGCCTTGTTTAATCCAGTTTGACTGGATAACTGTGCCCGAGATAACGGAGCATGAAGGCGAATACGCTCCAGCACAATGGATTTATTCAGCTTTTTGACAAGCGCCTGATCTCCAGTGACATTCATGGTTAATTCACTTCCTGTTGGTGTGATTCCTGATATTATATCATAAAAACAAACTTAGTTTAAGCAATAGACAAAGTCTTTTGGCTGTGTTAGAATCATTTTTGTAAACGTTTACTACAAAGGAGGAACTTATAATGGCTTATTTCGAACAGGTATCTAAAATTAACTTTGAGGGCAAGCAATCCGACAATCCTTTTGCATTCAAATTTTATAATCCTCAGGAAATTGTAGCGGGAAAAACGATGGAGGAGCATTTGCGTTTTAGCATGGCCTATTGGCATACACTGGTTGCAGGCGGCTCCGATCCTTTTGGTTTGGAGACAGCGGAACGTCCATGGTCCAAGTTTAAAGGACTGGATTTGGCGAAGGCACGTGTGGAAGCTGCCTTTGAATTGCTGGATAAGCTGAATTTACCTTATTTCGCTTTCCACGATGTGGACATTGCACCAGAAGGCGCTTCATTGAAGGAATTTTACAACAATCTGGATACTATCGTGGACCTGATTGAGGAACAAATGAAAGCTACGGGGAAAAAATTGCTGTGGAACACAGCAAACATGTTTAGCAATCCACGCTATATGCATGGAGCTGCGTCAACTTGCAATGCAGATGTGTACGCACACGCAGCTGCTCAGATTAAAAAGGGACTTGAAGTAGGTAAACGTCTGGGCGCAGATAACTATGTTTTCTGGGGAGGCCGTGAAGGTTACGAAACACTGCTGAACACGGACTTGAAGCTGGAGCAGGACAATTTGGGACGGATGTTCCATATGGCTGTAGACTATGCGCATGAAATTGGCTTTGACGCTCAATTCCTGATTGAGCCAAAACCGAAGGAACCAACGAAACATCAGTATGATTTTGATGCGGCGACAACGATTGCCTTCCTGCAAAAATACGATCTGGATAAGCATTTCAAGCTTAATCTGGAAGCTAATCATGCAACTTTGGCGGGTCACACTTTTGATCATGAAGTACGTGTAGCACGGATTAACGGCATGCTGGGATCACTGGATGCAAATCAGGGAGATTTACTTCTGGGATGGGATACGGATGAATTCCCGCTTGATCTGTATGATGCCACACTGACTATGTATGAAGTGCTGCAAAATGAAGGCTTGGGCCGCGGTGGCATCAACTTTGATGCCAAGGTGCGCAGAGCATCATTTGAGCCAGAAGACTTGTTCCTTGCACACATCGCAGGTATGGACACGTATGCGAAGGGACTGAAGGTAGCCGCCAAACTGATCGAGGATCGTGTGTTTGAAGACTTTATTGAGAAGCGCTATAGCAGCTTTAAAGAAGGTATTGGAGCAGACATCGTATCCGGAAAAGCAACGCTTGCTTCTCTGGCTGAATATGCTCTGGCGAACGAAACACCACGCAAAAATGTATCCGGTCGTCAGGAATATCTGAAAGCAACATTAAATCAATACATTTTGGCTGACTAGTGCTAGAACATATATATGTGAGGATTTTGCAAAAATCCTATAAGCGACTTCCAATGAACAAGTTATAGATCGAAATGGTTTAGTTCGTCTATATCTTGCACTTCGGAGCGACTGAATCGAATTTTGCAAAATCCTGATGTAATAAGGGCTGTGCGATAACAGGGAAGGAGGAACTCCAATGCAGGAAAAGCTAAATCAGGAGCAGGAGCGCTATGTCATCGGCGTAGATTTGGGTACCAGCGCGGTCAAGACGGTGCTGGTTAACCGCAAGGGGCAGGTAGCTTATGAAACCTCACAGTCTTATCCGCTCCATCAGCCGAAGGCAGGGTATAGCGAACAGCATCCCGAGGACTGGGTCAGTGGCACGTTAGCATCACTGAAACAGCTTGTGGAGAAGGCCGGAATCGGCGGTACGGATGCCGTAGACGGCATTAGCTTTTCGGGACAGATGCACGGGCTTGTGCTGACTGACAAGGAAGGCAAGGTGCTTCGTCCCGCTATTTTGTGGAATGACACGCGTACAACAGCACAATGCCGTCGTATTGAAGAAAAGCTCGGACCTGAGCTGCTGCGCATCGCACGTAATCGAGCACTGGAAGGTTTCACGCTGCCCAAGCTGCTGTGGGTGCAGGAGCATGAGCCAGATGTGCTGGCCCGTGCGGCCCATTTTATGCTGCCCAAGGATTATGTACGCTATTGTCTGACAGGAGAGCTGGCGATGGAGTATTCGGATGCGGCGGGCACGCTGCTGCTCGATATTGCGAACAAGCAGTGGAGCAAAGAGATCGCTGCTGCGTTTGATCTACCATTATCGCTGTTCCCACCGCTGGTGGAATCCTTTGATCAGACGGGTACGCTACTGCCGGAGATTGCGGAGCAGAGCGGGCTTTCGCCTGAAACGAAGGTCTTTGCAGGTGGTGCGGACAACGCATGTGGTGCGATTGGCGCCGGCATTTTGAGCGAAGGCCGCACCCTGTGCAGCATCGGCACATCAGGGGTTGTACTTTCTTATGAGGAACGCAAGGATATTGATGTGCAGGGGCGGGCGCATTTTTTTAATCATAGTGAGCAGGATGCTTATTATATTATGGGGGTTACGCTCGCGGCAGGATACAGCTTGACTTGGTTTAAGGATACCTTTGCACCAGAGCATTCTTTTGATGCACTGTTGGCAGATGTGAACTCTATTGAACCGGGCAGCCAAGGGTTGCTGTTCACGCCTTATATCGTCGGCGAACGTACACCTCATCCGGATGCAACCATTCGAGGCAGCTTTATCGGGATGGATGCGGGGCATAAGCTTGCGCATTTTACACGGGCGGTACTGGAGGGAATTACGTTTTCGCTCAAGGAATCCATTGATATTCTCAGAGGAACGGGTAAAACGGTGAATGAAGTGATTTCCATCGGCGGCGGTGCGCGTAATGAGGCATGGCTGCAAATGCAGGCAGATATTTTTAACGCGGATATCATTAAGCTGGAGAGTGAGCAGGGACCTGCCTTGGGAGCGGCCATGCTGGCTGCTTATGGTAGTGGCTGGTTTGAATCTCTGCAAGCGTGTGCTGAAGCTTTTCTGCGTGAAGCAGCGAGATATTCACCGAACCCGGAACGTGTGGCACGGTATGAAGGCCTATACGAGCTATACCGTGAAGTTTACTTGCACACGCGAGAGCTAAGTGAGCATTTGGCAGTATATCGGTGAATACGGTGAGCTTTAAGCGTAAAATAAAAAGCGGCTTCGGGTGTAAGAAACCCCCGGAGCCGCTTTTTTCATGTGATGATGAGTTTGAATTAAATACTTTTCTTGATTTTTGCATGATCTTCATTCATAGAACTCCCGGCACAGCCAGGACATGACTTGCTCGACGAACACCCCGCACAGGCGCCTTGACGGCTTTTTCGCAAAAATCGTACCAGCACCCACGCACTATAACCGAGGATCACCAGTAAAATGATGATATTGATCATGGAATCCACTTCCTTCTATTTACTGTGGGCCTGACTTAACCCCAACCTAATAATCTGCCACATTGATAGATTAAGACGGCGATGATATATGCGACGGTCAAAGGATAGATTACAGAAAATGCGGTCCAACGCCACGAAAGGGTTTCTTTACGAATGACCGCTACCGTAGCCAGACACGGAACATACAACAGAATGAACACCATAAAGCTAAAAGAAGCAAGCGGTGTAAAGGCCTGTCTGACTTGTAGTTCAAGTCCCTGCATATCAGGAACGTGGTAAATAATATTCATCGTTGATACGACAACTTCCTTGGCCATAAAGCCCGTGAGCAGGGAAGCACCTGCTTGCCAGGTGCCAAAACCGAGAGGGGCCAGTAATGGAGCGAACCAACCTCCAACGGTGGCAAGCAGGCTGTCATCCATGTCTGCCCCGAAGCCCTGCGGACCAAAATTGGACAAGAGCCAGATGCCAACGGAACCTGCAAGAATAATGGTTCCGGCTTTACGGACGAAGCCTTTGACCTTCTCCCATGTGCTGCGGAATAGTGTAAGAGCCTGCGGCACTCGATAGGGAGGAAGTTCCACGATGAAGAGGGAGGGCTCACCCGACAAAATGGATACTTTGGAAAAAATTTTGGCAAGTATAAGTGAAACGATGATTCCTAACACATACATCAGCATGATGATGCTTGCCGCATGTGTTGGGAAAAACACACCCGCAAACAACGCATATACCGGCAGGCGGGCCGAACACGACATAAAGGGCACCAGCAACGTTGTAATGAGACGTTCTCTGGGCTGTTCAATGGTGCGTGCCGCCATAATCGCAGGGACATTGCAGCCAAATCCGATGATGAAGGGAATGAAGCTTTTCCCGTTCAAGCCTACGGCTTGCATTAGGCGATCCATTAGTATCGTGACCCGTGCCATATATCCGGAGTCTTCGATCACTGAAATTATCAGAAATAAAATAGCAATTTGAGGCAGAAAAACAAGCACACCCCCGACTCCAGCAACGATGCCGTCCACGACTAGACTTTGCGTAAAAGCGGACGCGTTCAAGTGAACGAGTAACTCAGAAATCCAAGTGCTGAGTGTCCCTGAAAAAAATCCATCCAGCATATCTGAAAGGATCGTACCCGCCCAATCGAAGGTGAACTTGAAGGTAGCGTACATCAGCAGCAAAAAGATCGGAATCCCCAGATATCGGTGAGTTAATAGTGAATCCAGCCTATCCGTCAAGCTGTGCGGTCTGAGTTTGGAGGTGTCGAGTGCCTTGGTGCACAGATCAGCAATCCATGCGGTTCGTACAGAACGAATATGCTGAGCAGGGGTGATGGCATGGCCTTCACCGAGAAGTTCTTCCTCGCAACGGTGGATGCGAGCAGTTACTTGTTCACGCTGTACCTCATTCGTCATCCATTCCATGACCACAGGATTGTTTTCCAGACATTGCAGTGCGGCCCACCGCAGTTGCGGCACAGGTGCATTTGGCAGCAAGTTGCAAATATCCGTAATGGCAGCTTCAACGACAGGACCGTAGTCCAATTGAAAAGCATTGGATGTACGTCTTACCTCCCGAAGAGAAGCGAGCATTTGCTTACTTCCACTGCCTGTACGCGCCACCATAGGAATGATGGGGACGTTCAATTGATCGGCTAACAATTCCTTGTTTACGCGAAGACCAGTGGCATCGGCTACGTCAGTCATGTTTAAGCCAAGTACAAGCGGACGGCCATACTCCAGTAGTTGTACGGTCAGATAGAGATTGCGCTGGAGCTGGGAGGCATCCACGATGTTGATCAGGGCCGTAGGAGGTTCTTCCAGCAAATATCGGGTTGCGACACCTTCATCCAGCGAAAGAGGGAGTAAAGAATAGGCGCCCGGCAAATCCACCAATACGGCGGACTTGTCACGCAGGATTCCTGTTTTCTTTTCCACTGTGACGCCGGACCAGTTTCCTACTTCTGCATACGTACGAGTCAGCTTGTTGAATAATGAGGTTTTTCCTGTGTTGGGATTACCGAATAGAGCGATCATGTCCATGTTGGAACAACCTCCAGTTGTTTCACCTGATTTTGGCGGAGGCCGACCAGCTGGCCGTTGCATTCAATGACGATAGGACCGCCCAATAAACTGATTTTCTTTAACCGTATGATGGAACCTTCGTTGATGCCCATATCTGTTAAACGGCGGCGCAATGAGGGATGAAGAGGGGCAAGAGATTGCAAGCGCACAGTCTGACCCAGTGGCGTACGAAGGAGTGAGATACATTCTGGCATGGTACTCAGCCTTTCTGATCTAGAATGAGAATCAATATCATTTACTTCCGATGCCAGTACCATATCATGAGGAAACCTAGATTGCTGTGATAAAACTCTCTGCGAACGACAAGTCTGCTCGTTGTCCCATCTGTTATATAGGCGAGTATGATGTCACAACCTGTCTTGAACTGCACCCTTACTCGTCTGCAACCGACAAAACTAGAGCGTTTGGGGCAACTGTTTTTATGGTAAGATATAGCTGTTTACAACTATGCTAAGAAGGGCAGGAACGCTCTGTATGAACAGAAAAATCGGGGTTAGGCTTGTAAAATGTCTGGTTGCGGGTGCAGCGCTGGCTGTGTTGCTGCCGCAGGCTGTGGAGTGGGGCAGCAATGTGTATGCGGCATCGACCAAGCCGGCTCCATCCGTATCATCGCAGCAGCTTCAGAACAAGCTTTTACAGGCAATGGCTACGCGGAGTGAAACGCTGACCTTTACATATCAAGGGCGAGTGAACGGTCTCAAGCAACAATTACAGATGGCCATCCAACAGGCCATGGAGAGTGATCCGTATGTCAATTATACGATCAAAAGCTACGCATTCAGCTATACAGGCACAACGACCTCCGCTCAGGTTACGATTCGTTTAAGCTACCGGGAGACGAAGGAACAGACAGCATATGTGGATAGCACAGTTAAAGCAGTGCTGGGGGATATTATTACGAAGGGAATGAAGGATCATGAGAAGGTAAAGGCCATTCATGATTGGATCGTCGTTCGCCTGAAGTATGATGAAACACAGCAAAAGTACACAGCCTATGATGGCCTAAAAACGGGAAGCACGGTCTGTCAGGGTTATTCACTGCTGGCCTATAAAATGCTGGAACGTGCAGGCATTACGAACCGGATTGTGGAAGGAAGAGCAGGGGGCCAGCTGCATGCCTGGAATCTTGTTTTATTAGATGGTCGATGGTATCACATGGATACGACATGGGATGATCCAACCCCGGATCGCGCGAACGAGGTAAGCACTTCATATTATCTGTTGACGGATACCGAAATGCGGCGGGATCACTCATGGGTTAAGCCGTATCCTCAGGCGAATACATCGTATCGTGAAACCTTATCAGTTCTGGTGGCTACCGGAGGATCAAAGGCTGCTGTGTATCAAAAACTGTACAATACCCTCGAATATCCGCTGCAAGACGGCAAGGGTCTGGTTAAAACATCCGCCGACATTAAGGAACAGGTGCGTAAGATTGTAAATAAGGGAGGGACAACACTTACCTTTGCCTATCAGGGAACGGAGCGAAGTCTCAAGGAGGATTTACAATCCTTATATCAACTCGGTTTGAAATCCATTTCTTATCAAATTACGGATCTAGGAAGTACCGGCAATCTTCGTGTAACCCTGAAATGGACCTAATCATCTTGCTGTAAAAAGCTACATTAACAAAGGAGTATTCTATTTATATGCACAAGCGTTCCTTTACCTACTTGCTTGGCACGCAGACTATGTCCAATGCGGCCGACATTCTTTACATTATGGCACTTGTGTCTCTGGTTTTTCATGAAACGGACTCGATCTTCTCTTCGGTACTCGTCCCGTTGCTGCGAATGGGGGCACAGATGATCAGCGGCTTTTTAGCACCGCTCATTTTGGTCCGATTCCAGCTTCCTTTTATTTTATTCGTTTCTCAGTTCGGGCAATTGGCTTTCTTTGCTGTTCTGCTGGGCCACTTGTGGTCAGCGGGTACGGAGCCGATATGGGTGATGGTGTTTACGTTGGTGGCAGCCATGTCCTTTCTGGACGGATGGACCACGCCTGCGCGTAATGCGCTGATTCCCCGCCTTGCGTCTGGGGAAGGACTCATGCGGGCAAATAGTCTGGTATCGGTCAGCGATCAGACGGTGCAATTAGCGGGGTGGGGGCTTAGTGGTGTGCTCGTAGCCATGCTAGGCTCAGAAAAAACACTACTGGTGGCTGGCGGGCTGTATATGGTAGCAATGATCTTCACCAGCCTGATTCGAGATCCACTAGAGGGCAAAGCCCATTATTTGCTGCAACCTGGAACAAAGGTGCGAGGTGGAGATGTCTCAGTTTCCGAAGCTGTATCTGAGTCCGGGCAAGGGCATCATGACTTGCCTCCTGCACAGTTGGAAGATACACTGTATGGCCCGGAATCAGAGAGCCCCGCACTACCTCCCAAACGTAAAAAGGAAATACTCCGTGAAGGCTGGAGCCTCATCGGAGCCAGTCGCAGACTGAAAGCTCTTATTTTTATGGATATGATTGACCTTCTAGGGGGTTCGGTTTGGGTAGGCGCGTTCACACTTGCTTTCGCTCAGCAGGTTTTGCACAAGAGCGAGGCATGGTGGGGATACATCAATGCAGCGTATTTTGCAGGAGCGATTGGCGGCGGCATCGTTGTCCTCGCTTGCGTCAAGCATTTGCAGCGCAGACTGCTGCCCGCCATGCTGGCGGGGATGGTAGGCTACGGGCTGCTGACAGCGTGGTATGCACTGAACACATTACCGCCGCTGACGCTGCTTATCGTGTTGTTGATGGGACTACCTGCGGAAATGTCCGTCGTATCCCGCCGCACGATGATGCAAATGAGTGTGTCCGTACATGATTTGCCCAAGGTGCTGTCTGCCCAGGCCACACTGACAAGTTTGACCTTTTGTATATCGCTGCTGTTAATGGGCTGGATTGCAGATCATCTGGGCATCGTTAATTTGTACTTGTTTTCTGCAGTGCTGACGCTGATTGCTGTTATATACGGTATTTTTAGTCGTCGTGCCTTATCCATGTCTTTGTCAGCTTCTTCTTCCAAATAAACAGAAAAAGCCCGTCTCCGGGCATATACAGGTGAAAATGCGGATAAACGGTCTTGGACCAGGTTTACCAGCGTGTTTTCCCTGATATGTGGAGACGGGCTTTTTTACTGTTTTCTATTATTTATCCGAAGAAGCATCCGGACTCAAATCACATTCTTTTAACGGAACGATTTTAGTACGTTTGATCCATTTGTAGCCGAGCCACAGCAGAAGGAACAGCGGCACACTCATATACGTAGCGATCATCGTTTTCCAATCAATTTCCTGTCCGGTGAAGGCATCCGCCCCTTGCCCGATAATGACAATGATACACAGAGCGAAGGCGAACAACGGCCCAAACGGGAACCAGCGGGCTTTGTATGGCAGCTCACTCAGACTGTGACCCTGTGCAGTAAAGGCACGGCGGAAACGATAATGGCTGACCGCAATCCCGACCCACGTAATAAATCCGCACATTCCGGAGGCATTCAGCAGCCAGTTATAGACTACACCGTCTCCATACAGAGAGGCGAGAAAGGCCAGCATACCGACAGCGGTCGTGATCAGCAGCGCGTTCATAGGAATACCGCGTCTATTGATACGTCCGAGGAAACGCGGGGCTTTACCTTCCCGTGCCAAAGCGTACAGTACCCGAGTCGCCGCGTACATACCCGAGTTACCTGCCGACAATACGGAAGTCAAAATAACGGCGTTCATAACAGAAGCAGCAATCGCAAGCCCTGCTTTTTCAAATACGAGCGTGAACGGGCTGACCCCGATGTCACTGATATCTCCCCGCAGCAGATTCGGATTGGTGTACGGAATGATCAATCCAATCACGAGAATCGCCAGAATATAAAAGAACAGGATGCGCCAAAAGATTTGACGGATGGCGCGCGGCACATTTTCACGCGGATTTTCGCTCTCTCCAGCGGCTACCCCAATCAGCTCCGTTCCCTGAAAGGAAAAGCCCGCTGCCATGAATACGCCCAATACAGCAAAGAATCCGCCATGGAACGGGGCGTCTCCTACCGTGAAGTTGGCAAAGCCGATCGCAGGACCACCCATAATGCCAAAGATCATCAGCACACCTACAGTCAAAAAGATGACCACGGTCACAATTTTAATCATGGCGAACCAGTATTCAGACTCACCGTAGCCTTTAACGGTCAACGCGTTGAGCGCGAAGATTACGGCTAGGAATAACAGACTCCACCAGGCAGAGTGGCTTTCCGGGAACCAATATTTGATGAGCACGGTCGCTGCTGCCAATTCGGCAGCAATCGTCACCGCCCAGTTGTACCAGAAGTTCCAGCCCATGGCGAAACCAAAAGCCGGATCGACGAAGCGACCTGCATAGGTGTTAAAAGAGCCAGATTCAGGCATAAATGTAGCCAACTCACCAAGGCTGGTCATGAGGAAGTAGACCATGAGACCAACTGCTGCATAAGCCAGCAGGGCACCACCGGGTCCAGCTTCGGCAACCGCGCCTCCACTGGCGAGGAACAGGCCTGTTCCGATAGAGCCGCCGAGGGCGATCATCGTCATATGGCGGGCTTTGAGACTTTTACGCAAGGTTGCGTCAGGTGTTGCTTTGTGTTGCACGTTCAAACACTCCTTCATGAAATTGTATTTCATGTCAGGGCAAGAGCCAGAAGGAGGGGGAGTATATAAATCAAAAAACCGCAGGGAATACGCCTGCGGTCTTGTCTATGCATTCCGCACCATACCTTCTTCTATAACAAGATAGCTCAACACACGTGTCTGTGTTAGGACAGCGTGTGACAGTTCTGCTCCTTTCGGTTAGCAGCCCCAGCATTCGGAGTATTTACAAAGAGTCAGCTCCGCATACTTCGGCGGGTGTACCTTTCCACTGGAATCTCAGACGGCTCTTATCGTCTCCTCCAGTGTACTGATTACATCCGCGACCTCTACCTCATCATAAAACAGGGTTGATGAGGTGTATGACATGATATTTTATTGTATAGCGAACTACAGTATATCGTACCTGTATATCTTCTGACAATCGACAATTTTTTGAAAATCACTCGTAGAATCTTAAATTAAGAGTTCCGCTTGGCCATCTGCTGCCAAACTGTGCCCGCGGCTTGTTCACCTGATTCGATGCGCTCCAGCGCCATTTTAGCCTGCAGACTGACCTCGAATTCGGGATCATCGACGGCCTTCTCCAGCGCATCACGCGCATCCTCGGTTCCAACCTCGTATAAAAAACGTGCCGCCCGCCAGCGCACCAACTTGCTGCTATCCGACAGGGCTCCGATCATTGCGCTGGTAGCGACCGGGTCGCCGATGTCCGACAACGTGTCGCCTGCGGTGCGGCGTACTGCCGCTGAAGGATCGCGCAGCGCCTCGGCTAGCAGATCCATCGCCTCCGGTGAGCGAATATCGCCCAGATAGACGACGCCCAGCCGCCGCAGCTGCATTTTGTCGTCATGCAGCGCTTGCCGGATTAGCGGCAAATGCTCGGGCGTCGGTTCCAGCCGATCCAGCGCAGCGTAGCGTGTGCGCCAATCCTCGTGCTGCAGGGCCTGCCCCAGCTCGGCATCGCTCCACTCGCGGCGTTCCTCTACGAATTCGCTGTTGTTTGCGCCGTGGGCAATCGCCTGTTGGATAATCTGCTCCAGCCGCTCTTGTGGAAAGGCTGCCTCCAATTCCTGCTCGACCTCGCGTGCAATGTCCGGCAGTTCACCATAGCGGACGCCGTAATCACTCAGCTTGCGTTCCTTAATCAGCGTTGCACTCGCTACACGGGTAACGGCTTGCACAAAGCGATCGGACAAGGAAATTCGTTCCTCCTGCTGCCCCGCCTTGACTCGAATTTGCATAGGAATGCCGCGAAAAAATTGCACAAAGACCTGTGCCTCGCCAAATGCTTCTCCAGAGGTTTCCTCAGGCAAATCCCAATTGGCGTCAGCGCCTTCCTCGCCTAGCCGATCCCGGACTTGACCCAAAATGGTGGACCAGTCTGCATTCCCTTTGCGGTCAAGGGCAACAAAGTCGGTCGTGTGAAACACGCTTTTGACCCCTTCAATGCCCAACATGCGCCGGATAAATGGGGGAGCGGAACGCTCATTGTCCCGTGTATATGTTCTGCGGATACCCGCTTCCAGTCGCTCATCCAGATGCAGCATCATGGTGTTCGGACTGGGAGTTGGCTCGATAGATGTTATTTTCATAGCTCAGTACAGCCTCCTGTTCAAAAGTTCTCCATATATAGCTTATCTGTATTGTAACTCATTCTGCGAATGTCTCCAAAGAGAAGTTCGTGTTTCCGAGGAAAACTCAATGACATATCTCACACTAATTCATGTAAACATGGCTGATGAATATGGAGTTTTTTTAATAAAAACAGGATGCTATATAAGCCAAACTCGAAAAATTAACATGAAAACGGAGTAGGCGGAATGGTGCTGTACAAGCGTAGTGGTCGCTTTTGTCCCCGGATTTCTACCCTAATCATAGGCTTTATTCTAGAAATCCGGGGGCGGTGGCGATGGGAAGCACCATCCGACTGCGCAGTGGCACTATAGGTAGCTTTTAAGTTCGGTTTATAGTTTGATGCTGTCTATGCATTCCGCTTCAGCGGATCGTTCTGGTGGCTGCGAATGAGCAGGGAGGCGATAAAGCCTAGAGACAGAACAGCTGCCAGCAGCATAAATGTAGTTGTCTGATTACCGCCATTATCCATCAAGCGAATGGAAAGCACAGGAGCTAGACTTGTACCGGCAAACAGGATGAAGGTATATAGTGAGACAGCTATAGCTCTCGCTGCACCGCCGAGCTGGCCGACGATTGCTATGAGTGAAGGAACACTCAGGGCAATGCCGCTGACAAAGCATACACTCAATACCACGATAGTCATAAGAGAGTGTGTCATTCCCATCAGCGCCAAACTCAGAATGGAAAGAATAAGGGCTGTACGTAATATAAGGTCCACACCATATTTCTGGGCTAGCTTTCCGGCGAATGGTGAAAGGAGCATGCCGATGATACCAGCGGATCTGACATAAAGCATCTGTCGGCTATTCAGGCCAAATTCAGGGCCGCCAAGATAGCTACCCAAAACCGTGTACATGCTCACAAAGGACATCAGGAGAACAAAAGCAACCGTATAGCTTAACCATAAAGGATACGAGCGCAGAACGGTCCCTAACTGACTGAAAGCTGACCAAATACGAACACCTCGTTGAGGGGAGGGGGTTTTAGGCAGGAAAAAAAGGACGATTAGGAAGGTAATTGCATATAAAATGCCTAGCATCCGAAATACCGTACTCCACCCCATTTGTTCGCTAATGACAATACTAAATACCTGACCAGCGATGCCTGCTACTAGAAAACCGGTGCTGATAAAGCCGATAGCCGTTACCCGTTTTTCGGTCGGGAACATATCGACAGCGTATGCAAGAGCAACGGGAGAAAAGGTGGCCGCAGCTAAACCCTGAAGTAAGCGCAGTGTAACTAATACAGAATATTGACTGGTTAAGCCGATGGATAACGAAATAATCGTTAATGCGAGCAGTCCGGTGACGATAACCTGCTTTCGTCCAAAGCGGTCAGACAATCCACCATAAACAAGACATCCCACCGCAAAGCCTAAGGAAAAGATACTGCCCGGCAGGGCTGCTTCAGCAAGCGTTTTTCCAAACACTTTAGCAAAAAGAGGGACCAAAGGGATTGTCACATACAGGCTGGACATAACTGCAACCGCTGACCAGCATAGGATTACAGTCATCCATGCATAAGGGAGAGCCACATTTTCTTTCTGTATAACGGTATGATTGGTTCGTAATTTACTCATCAGTTGAACACTCCTTGATCATAAAATAAGCAGCTTGTTGATACGCGCAATTAATTATATTAGATAACCTAATTATATGTTTAAAAAAATTTATCTGCCCACCCCCAATCTGCTTTCCATATGATGATGGATTTTTTCTATAATCCGCGAAAAAACGACCTGCTCCTCTGGCTCCAAAATACTCGCTAGAGAAGCACAGGAAGACCAAAATACAGGAAGCACCTGCTGTACAAGATGAGTCCCCGCTTCTGTAATGCGTACGTGAATTTTGCGTCGATCTGTAGAATTATGTTCTCTGATAATCCATCCTCGTTGCTCTGTCCAGTCCAAGATTGATGTAACAGATGCACGACGGATTCCTAGACGGTCGGCAATCATAGAGGGGCTCATCTGAGCCTGAGATTGGTGCAGTGTCAACAGCAACAACAGATCTAGCTTACTCTCTGTGAGGCCGTAGGCAGATAGATCTAGATCGATCGCGTCCAGCACGTTATCACCCGTCCACAGCAAGAAGAGACCAATGCGGGCAAGTTGTCGGTCCGTTCCTGCAAGGGCAGTTTGATCCATTAACTCCAGATAAGGTTCTGGACCCAGACGTGGAAGGGGTTGCTGGACGGTGTCCCCCTTACTTTGTTTTGGTGGCATAAGTTCACTCTTTTCATATAATTAGGTTATCTAATTATATATCAATATAACGTATTGAAATGCATAAGACAATATCTAAAAAGAAATACGGCTACATTCAATGCAGAAGCAGGGTTAAAACTCGGAAGAATGAACCAAACTGTGAATAGGTTACCAAATTGCGCCAATAGATAAGTGAAGGAGGCGTTCCTATGTTCCGCAAGCAGGAAAGAACGCTCATTATTGTATGTATAGTAATTGCGGCCATTATGCTATATGCCGTAATTAAAAGCATAGCTCGCTTGACTCCTTAGTTGGTAATCCAGAGTGATCCGCGATGTTTAAAATGTGAAATGAAGGAGTGAAACCCATTTGTCTTCATTGGACCCTGTATTGCTAAGCCGGATGCTGACCGGAATTACCCTGTTTGTTCATATCGTATTTGCATCCATCGGCGTTGGCGTACCCTTAATGATTGCACTAGCAGAATGGCGTGGGCTGCGAACCGGTGATCCGCATTATACACTGCTGGCCCGACGGTGGGCGCGAGGGTTTGTCATTACCGTTGCCGTGGGTGTCGTTACAGGCACCTCCATTGGTCTACAGCTCAGCTTGCTTTGGCCCACCTTTATGCGGGTGGCTGGACAAGCGATTGCGCTGCCTCTGTTTTTGGAGACGTTTGCTTTTTTCATCGAAGCTATATTCCTGGGCATCTACTTGTATACCTGGGATCGGTTTAAAAGTAAATATTTTCACCTGATGCTGCTCATCCCGGTAGCGATTGCCTCATCTGCTTCAGCGGTTTTTATTACGACTGTGAACTCGTTCATGAACCAACCTCAAGGCTTTACACTCAAAAATGGAGTCATGACTGATATTCATCCCATCCAGGCCATGCTAAATCCGGCTACCCCGACCAAAGTTTCTCATGTACTGGCTTCTTCGTATACATTGAGCGCTGGGGTGCTGATGGGACTGGCTGCTTACAGTATGCTGAGGGGACGTAATCACTCTTATTTCAAAAAGGCGCTGAAGCTGACTGCCACCTGTACCATTGTGTTTGCCATCAGTACCGTGATGATTGGAGACGCATCCGGTAAATTTCTGGCGAAATATCAGCCAGAGAAGCTGGCAGCCGCCGAATGGCATTTTGATACGATGACGCACGCGCCCTTCGTATATGGCGGATATATGGATAAGAACGGTGAAATCAAGTATGCGCTGAAAGTGCCTTATGCACTTAGTGTGTTGGCCGGGAACCTGCCCAGTACGGAGGTCAAGGGCTTAAATGATTATCCCGTAGATCAGCGTCCGCCACTGTCTATCCATTATATGTTTGACCTCAAAATCACCACAGGGGTGCTGATTCTCGTCATTCCGCTGTTATATCTGATCCGCAAGCGTTTGCCAGGTCGCAAACCATACCCCAGATGGCTGCTGTTGGCGCTCATTCTGGTGGGGCCGATGGCGATGGTAGCTATTGAGCTCGGATGGATGTTTGCGGAGGTCGGTAGACAGCCGTGGATTTTACGCGGATATATGAAGGTCTCCGAAGCAGCGACCACTTCTACGAGTGTCGGGTGGATGCTGGTGTTGTTTGTTATTTTGTATCTGGTGTTGTGTTTCTCGGCCATTAAGGTACTCAGCAAGCTATTCCGCAATAAGGATGCGGTGGAAGAGATAAGGCAGCTGGGCCTGGAAGGGGCTGAAGGCAAGTGAGCTATGAGATTGTAGGTATCGCCATTTTGTGGACGTTCCTGTTCGGATATTTGCTTGTGGCATCCATTGATTTTGGTGCAGGGTTTTTCAGCTTTTACAGTGTGTTAACAGGCCACCAGAACAAAATCCACAATATCATTCAACGGTATCTGTCCCCGGTGTGGGAGGTAACAAACGTATTTCTCATCTTTTTTGTGGTGGGATTAAACGGGTTCTTCCCGGATGCGGCATATTACTATGGTACGGCGTTACTCGTTCCCGGCAGTATTGCGATTGTGCTTCTTGCCATCCGAGGAGTGTATTATGCATACAATACGTATGGGCATTCCGGTAAGAATAATATCGTCTACATGGCGTTGTACGGTGCGACAGGATTGCTGATTCCGGCGGCACTGTCCACAGTTCTCGCTATTTCGGAGGGCGGCATTATTGTAGAAAACAGCACAGGTGTTCATCTGCAATGGGGCCAGCTATTAAGCAACCCCTACACGTGGGCGGTTATTATTCTGGCGCTGGTGAGTGTATTGTATATCTCGGCGATGTTTTTGTCCTTTTATGCCAAAAGGGCGGGGGACAAGGTTGCTTTCGAAATCGTACGAGGATACGCGTTGCTTTGGAGTGCTCCTACGATTTTGGCGAGTCTGCTCGCATTTTTTCAGATTAACAAACAAAATCCAGATCATTTTACCAATATGCTGAACATAGCCTGGATGTTTGTTGCATCCTTCATATGCTTTGCAGGAGCAGTTTATCTGGTATGGCAGCGGCGGCATCTGGGGGTTTCATTCATATTGGTGATGCTGCAATTTGCATTTGCCTGGTATGGCTACGGCCGCTCGCATCTCCCGTATGTTCTGTATCCCTACATTAATGTCTACGACAGCTTTACAAATTCTACGATGGCGTATGCATTGATTACGGCGTTTGTTGCGGGTCTGCTGGTGCTGATCCCTTCGCTGATCCTGATATTAAGATTGTTTCTGTTCGATGCAAAATATGTGCGCGGACATGAAGGGAAGAAAGGGTGAGTTAGAGTGGCTGCATTCGAGCATTTTACGATTATGTACGAGTCACCTATCATTATTGTCGTGGCGATTGTGTTTTTGTTTATTTATTCGGCACGCTTTAAAAATCCACAAGACTGACAACAACAGGTGGAACAGGCCTTCCTGATTGATCCGGGAGGTCTGTTTTTGCTGTATTATCGCAGAATTTCCTTTACAGACGTGATTGAATTATACTTTACATATATCAGGATGTTGCATCATTTTATGTTCACACTCGAGTGACAATATATAGTTAAATTGAACCGCTGCGTTTTTTGGAGAACGGGTTCATCAGGGAGGGAGCTGCATCATGCCCAAAGTTCGTTTTAACAATATGGATCAAGTAAATACCGATAAAACAATCAAGCAATTCAGACAATGGCGGCAGGAGCGACGCAGCAAAATAAAGGATTATACGTTCGTTGTGCCAAACCATCCCCCGGAGCTGGAGTTTCTGCATAGCAATCGGGAGATGGCGACAGCCACCTGGGTGGGACATTCCACCTTTTTCATCCAGTATCTTGGGCTGAATATCGTCACCGATCCGGTATGGGCAGAGCGTATGGCTTTTGATAAAAGGTTGGCTCCGCCTGGCATTCGTATTCAGGATGTGCCACCACTGGACATCATTCTGCTGTCTCATTCACATTATGATCATTTACATTTAGAATCGTTGCGGAAATTATATCGTGCAGATACGCTGATGCTCGTACCCACGGGGTTAAAGGCGAAAATGATCCGCAAAGGTTTTCGTAACTGTCATGAGCTGCAATGGTGGGAGCATTTTACGGTAGGAGGGGTACGATTTACGTTTGTTCCAGCCCAGCATTGGACACGACGCACGCCGTTTGATACGAATACTTCACATTGGGGTGGATACGTTCTGCAAAATGAGCAGCAGGTGATTGGCTCTGCCACGTCCGTCACGGAATCTCATCCTCATTCGAATACAGATTCAGAGCATACACCGACGTTGTATTTTGTGGGAGACACCGGATATTTTCGTGGGTTTAAGGAGATTGGCGAGCGCTTTGCCATTGACCTGACCTTTATGCCGATTGGTGCGTATGAACCGGAATGGTTCATGACCTCGCAGCATGTGACACCGGAGGAGGCATTGCAGGGGTTTGTAGATTGCGGCGCAGATCAGATGATTCCAATGCACTACGGAGCCTTCAAGCTAGCGGATGATACGCCAAGAGAGGCGCTGGATCGTCTCGAAGCGGAGCGTGAGCGTATGGGTATTTCGAAGGAACGCATTCATGTTCTGGGGCACGGAGAGACGCTGAAAATTGGACGTCGCTGCTCAACTACAATTTGAGGAATTCGACATAATCCTTATATAAGAGGATTTTGCAAAACTCCAATAAGCAACTTCCAATGAATAAGATATAGATCGAAATGGTTTAGTTCGTCTATATCTTGTACTTCGGAGCGACTGGAATCGAATTTTGCAAAATCCTGATAAACAAAGCGACTCTGCGGACAAATGATGTTGTCTGCGGAGTCGCTTTTTTTGTTTTTAGGCTGTGATGCAGGATTAAACTGCTTCCGTATCACTCGCCAAAGAGGAATCGCTGTTGGCGATGGGATGACGAACGATTTTAACTTCATAGAACGTGATTTTATTTTCAATAATATAGTCTGGAATTTGCCGGTGGCTATGGGATTCGCGGAACGCTTCGCTTTTCGTCCAGCCTTGGAAGTTCTCTTTTTCTTTCCAGCGTGTACTGATCGTTACTTCCTCATAATCCTTCGTGTTTTCAGTTAGCAACACTTCCAGACCGAGAAAACCTTCCATTTTTTCAACTTTTCCTTCTTTGTTAAATCTTTCGATGAGTAGATGTGCATTGCCCGGTGTGATTTTAGATGTATTTGTAACGATAACCATATTAATTTCCTCCTGAATGATGTGGTATGGTCGGTATAATAACCGGATAGCCATTCTCAAATTTGATGGTAGCGTTCATTTCATAAATGTCGCGAAGAAAAGCAGACGTCAAAATCTCACGGGGTTCGCCGGCAACGGCGATGCGTCCCTTTTTAAGCGCAATCATATGATGACAATAGGCCGCAGCTTGCTGCAAATCATGCAGTACCATAACAATCGTCAAGCCGGACTCGTGATTGATACGCCGCAGCATATCCATAACTTCAAATTGGTGGGCGATATCCAGAAAAGTGGTCGGTTCATCGAGCAAAAGAATATTCGTTTGTTGGGCCAAGGCCATTGCAATTCGTGCTTTTTGTTGTTCACCTCCCGATAGAGTATGGAACATCCGATCTGCATAGGGCTGGATGCCCGTGATCTTCATGACATGGTCCACGATTTGCTGGTCCTGTCCGGTATGGCGTACCCTCAAGCCCTTGGCATGAGGAGATCTTCCGTAAGCGACCAGCTCGCGGACCGTCAATAACGGCAGCATATCCTTCATTTGCGGTAGCATTGTAATCGTCTGGGCCAAATCACGTCGTTTGTATTCCTGCACGGGCTTGCCCAGGACGGAAACCTGACCCTGATCCTGCTTGAGCAGCCGGGTCATAATCCGCAAAAGCGTGGACTTGCCTGAACCGTTCGGTCCGACGATCGCAGTGAGCTGACCAGCGGGCAAGGTGATATTCACATCGTTCAGCTTGAAATACCCACGTTGTAAGGAGATATGCTCACCCTGAATGGCTGTCATCCGAAATTCCCCCGTTTCTTGAGCAAGATTAAGAAGAACGGTGCCCCGATGACGGCCAGCAAAATACCGACAGGCAGTTCAATCGGGTCAAACCAGGATCGCGCCACCGTATCTGCGAGAATAACCAGCGTTCCGCCGCCCACAATGGAAAGGGGAAGGAGGAAACGATAATCTTCCCCGATTAGCAGCCGTATGACGTGGGGAACAACCAGTCCTACAAAGCCGATCAACCCGGCTACACTGACTGCTGTACCGGCAAGCAGGGCAGAAAGCAAGATAATGAGCATACGTTGAAGCTCTACTCGCTGGCCCAGTAGCTGTGCTGAATCGTCGCCCAGCAGCAGCAAATTAGCTGGTTTAATCGCAAACAGAGAGGCGATTAAGCCAATAATGGCGTAAGGCGCCATGAACTCTAAATGATGCCAACTTCTTCCGTTTAATCCGCCGGATAGCCAAGGAAGAACGGCCTGTACGCGGTCGCTGTACATGACCATTACGCCGTTGGTGAGTGCGCCCAGCAGCGCGTTGATCGCAACGCCAGCGAGCACAATTTTAACAGGCGATGCCCCTCGGTCCCAAGCCAGCAGATAAATGACGATTGCGCTCAGAAAGGCTCCCAAAAAAGCGGTTATCGGAAGAAGGTAGCTGAGCTGTGGAAGCATCACCATCGTAATGACGGCGGCAAGTCCACCTCCAGCCGATACACCAATAATGCCAGGGTCAGCCAATGGATTTTTCATAACACCTTGAAGAAGTGCTCCGGAAGCTGCGAGACAAGCTCCTACCAGTAAACCTACTAATACTCTGGGTAGCCGGAGATCCATCAGGATCGTGCGATATGTAGATTCATCATTATGTAGCAAAACATGATTAATTTCTTGAAGTGGAATCGATACCGAACCGTAGGCCAGACCGTACACAGAGACGGCCAGCAGTAGAATCGGAAGGGTAATCCAGGCGATGGTGCGTCTTCTGGCGCGCTGTAGTTTGTTCATCTCCATCGCCTATTTCGCCGGATACAGCTTTTGATGCATCAAATCCAGCGCTTTAGTGACACGTGTGCCCGGATTCGTACCGAACAGATCTGAAGGTAAAACCTCGACCTGATTGTTTTTGACTGCTCGGATCCCGTTCCAAGCTGCATTTTCCTGCATTTCCTTTATAAATGCGGCTTTAACATCTTCCGTATTGCCATGGGTCATGATAAAGATGTAGTCAGGGTCAGCCTGTATGATGCGTTCTGTGTTCAGCTGCGCATATTGTGGGAAATTCTGCAGGCCCGGAAAATCAGAGGCGATGTTAGAGCCACCCGCAGCTTCCAGAATGTTTCCACTTAGTGAATTTGGCAGTGCCGCCATATACGTAGCCGGGGCTCCGTAGACTAGCAACACCTTCGGTTTGGAGGCAGAAGCAGTTTCCTTTTGCAGCTTAGCTACTTGTTGGTCAATTTGCTGGTTCAGCTTCATGGCCTGAGCCTGCTTTTGCAGTAATTGTCCGAACAGCGTAATTTGCGACTGAATATCGTGAACTGAATTGGCTCCCGTCAGCAGCAGCTGCGAACCGACTCCTTCAATGGCTGGAATGTCTTTTTCATTCATAGGATAATTGCCTAGCACGACATCCGGTTTGAGCATCGTAATTTTCTCCAGATCGACTTCATGGGTGGAGCCTACTTGCTGAACGTTCTCAGCAGCAGGTACGACGGCAGGTCCATTGGAGTTGGGTCTGCCCACGGCAGTTCCACCCAATGCGTATATGATATCCAGATCGCCATTGCTGAGCGCAATGATATGTTGTGGGGCCTTTTGAAACGCTAACGTCCGTTTTGAAAAATCAATAACTTGAATCGCCGCACCGCTTGGCGTGCCAGAAGTGGCAGATACGGATGCACTGGTTGGTTTGTGATCTGCGGTCGAGGCACCATTACTACATCCGGTAACTGCCAATAAAAGCGCTGCGGACGACCACAACACATAAGATTTCATGTTATTCCTCCTGCAATTTTCGAGTTAAACAATAATGATAATCATTTTCATTTATGTATAAGAGAATGATAATGAATATCACTGGGGATTGTCAATTGAAAAAAGCAAATTTTTAAATAAATTTTGAACTAAAAATAAGAGGTAGCTATTCTACTTATAGAAGAAGGAACCACAAATTTTTCTTAAAAAATAGCATATATCAAGGGATTATGTACATGCAAATACATATTGACATTTTCGAAAAGTGTAAGATATATTGGTGATGGGTTTACTTTATTTTGCGAAATTCTGGAATAGAAAGGTGGGAAGACACGGCTCAAAAAGAGCTATTTTTTTTAATTATCAATTGAGAATGATAATCAATTACTTAAATTCTCGTGGGGAGGGACTGCTGTCAAAATGAAGAAGGGGTATTCTGCAATTATTGCTGTGTTTCTGCTGGTGAGTGTGCTGAGCTTTTGGCCAACTTCGTCATCTGTAGTAGCCGCTGCGGCTTCTCCAAAATTGGCGGATGGTACATACACGCTCAAATACAATATTCTCAAGGCAGAAAATGATTCAGTGTCCATGGCTAATGATTATTTTGAAAAACCAGCTAAGTTGTATGTAAAAAAAGGTCAAATGACCATGCAAATTAAGCTGAATCATAGCGAATGGACAACCGGGTTTAAAGTAGATTACAAAGGCAAAATCATCGATACAAAGGTCATCCATAAGGATGCCAAAACCGATACCCGCACCGTACAATTTCCAATTACGAGTGTGAACAGCCCGCTAATCTCTAAAATTCATGTTACTGTCCCTGCGTATAACTACGATCATGACTATACGATCCGCTTCGCTTTTGATTCCAAAAGCGTCAAAAAAGTAACAGCCGTTCAGCCCGCGAAATCAACTAAATCTTCCAAGAAGTAAATTCAAGTTATCTTTATCGTTCATAAAATCAACATAAATTCAAGCATAAAAAATTGAGGAGTGTGTGTAGATATGAATATGGTAATGAATCGCTTTGAGCAATTTTCTTTTAAGAAGGTATTCGTCGCATTGATCATGACAGCGCTTGTTTTTGCACTCGTTGCTCCATTCTCAGCTAAAGCGGCAGCAGCCGACGGCACGTATAACGTAGACTATACCGTTCTGAAGGATCAAACCAATGAGACTTCTCGATTGGATAGCTACCTGACGAAGCCTGCTCAGGTTACAGTAGCTAATGGCAAAAATGTCGTTCGTCTGACTGTGAAAAGCAGCAATCTGATTACAACGTTCAAAGTAGAGCAAAATGGCGTACTGCAAGATGCGACTGTAGTAAGCACAGATACTGCTAGCAACACTCGTGTAGTGGAATTCGAAGTTGCTGATCTGAATGCAAAAGTAAATGCTTACGCTGAAATCACAATTCCAGTAATCGGCTACACAGGCAAGTACGATGTACAACTGCAATTCGACGAAATCTAATCCAAAATAAAACGTAAAAGGAGATTAAAAACATGAACATGATTATGAATCGTATGGAAAAATTGTCTTTGAAAAAAGTAATGCTTACTGTACTGATGGCAGCGCTTGTTTTTGTGGTACTAGCTCCATTTTCTTCCAATAAAGCGAACGCGGCTTTGCCTAATGGAACGTATCAATTGCCTTATACCGTTTATAAAGATGGAACCACTCAGCCATCTTACATGGATACAAATGGTTATGTGAAAAAACCAGCCACACTGATTGTTACGAATGGTCAATATAAAGTGAGAGTAGCTATTACCAAAAGTGCTTGGGTTACTGAATTCAAAACTCAACAAAACGGTCAGTATGTGAATGCGACTGTAGTAAGCACATCAGGGGATACAAGAATAGTCGAATTCCCTGTAACTAGCCCGTCTCAAAAATTGAACGTTAAACTGCATGTAAGTGTGCCTGCAGAATACACGGGTGGTATTCCGTACGATCACGACTATGTTGTTCAATTCCAATTCGACGACAGCGATATCTAAGACTTCTTTTTGTAAATATAATTTTGAATTGAATACTCATTTGGAGCTTAGTTTCAAAGCTCCAAATGAGTATATTTTAAGTAGGGGGATACATCACCTTGAAAAGCCGATTTAACAAATTTATAACGACATTTGCTGCTGTTCTAATGTTGTTTTCTTTATTTTCACCGTACGTAGGAGCAACACCAGAGGATGAGTCTACATCGTCGAATTTGCCCGATTCAAGCACTACAGTCACTAGTGCTACTTATGCTACTTATGAAATTCCAGTAGAAGTACCCAGCACATATGCTGAGCCTACCAATGTTATAACCACCACCGATGCGACCTATGCAGATGGAGAATACCTGATTGATTACAAACCTTTAAGAAAGACGGTCAGCGGTAGCACCAGAGATTCGAGTTTCAAAACAAACTATACCTTTCCAGGAGACTTGATCATTAAAGATGGAAAATTCCATTTTTCATTTAAGTTTGCGGAAACTCAAGGTCTATCGAAATTTTTAGTAGAACAAAACGGGGAGACAGTTCCCGCAAAAATAGAGGTGGATTCTGGAAAAACTTCCGGGACTGTAAGCTTCGATGTTTATGATTTTCATCAAAATGTAAATACGGAGTTTGGATTTAATAGCAGTTCTCCATGGTATGTAGATACCGATCCAGACCGTTCAGTGAAGGAATGGATTGAGTTTGATCCTTCCAGTTTGAGACTTAAAAACTCAACAGAGAATCCAACGGTTCCACCTGTAACACCACCGGTAACGCCTCCTAATACAGGAGAGAAACTCGCTGATTTGGACTTTACCCTTTTGAAAGATGAAAGCAATGAAAAGTCAATGATGGATGGGTATACGGAGAAACCAGGCTCTCTAATTGAGCGTGGTGGTAAACGATATGTCCAATTTACATTAAAGAACAGTAAGCAGATTGATGGTTTCAAGGTAGAGCAAAATGGAGTGTTAACCGACACCTCTGTTGTAAGTGAAGATCAAACTGCGAATACACGTATGATCGAGTTTGAAGTAAAAGATCTGCCTGCCAAGCTGAACGCATGGGTAAGCATCAACTGGCCTGAGCTGGGCTACGTGCATACTTATAATGTAGATCTTCAAATGGCTTCTATACCCGCTCCATCAGATTTGGCAGATGGAACGTACTCGATTAACTTTAACGCGCTGCACGCCACAAAAGATCAGCCATCAGCCATGGCACAGTATCTGTTGTCTCCGGCGACTTTGACGGTAGCGAAGGGACAAAAAGAAGTTTCCTTCACCATTAAAGACAGCACTACAGTAACGGAATTCAAAACAGAACAAAATGGAACGTTGACGGATGCGGATATTGTAAGTGAGGACAAGACAGCTAATATGCGTGTTGTGAAATTCAAAGTAGCAGATTTGGACGCTATTCTGAATGCACAGGTACATGTGAGCACGACCTATCCAGGTGGGGTTTATGAAATGGATCATAAACTTCGTCTTCAGTTCGATAAAAACAGTATCTCGGGATCAGACAATGGTTCATCTCCAGTAACGTCAAATCTGGACTTCACGCTGTTAAAAGACGGTTCGAGTGAAAAGTCCATGATGGATGGATATACGGAGAAACCAGGCGTTTTGATTGAACGTGAAGGCAAGAGGTATGTTCGTTTTACTTTGAAAAACAGCAAGCAAATTGACGGCTTTAAAGTAGAACAAAACGGAGTATTGACGAATACGACCGTAGTAAGTGAAGACAAAGCTGCGAATACACGAGTTATTGAATTTGAAGTAAAAGAAGTACCTGCCAAGCTAAACGCATGGGTAAGCATCAACTGGCCTGAGTTCAACTATGTGGAAACATATAATGTCGATCTCCAATTAGGAACGGCAACATCCCCGGTTGATCCTGAGACGCCAGGTACACCAGGTACGCCCGGAAAGGTTATAGCCGATGGAACGTATTCGATCCAGTTCAATGCACTGCACGCAACAAAAGATCAAAAATCGGCAATGGCGCAATATTTATTATCTCCGGCAACACTGACGGTATCGAAAGGCAACTATGAAGCTTCCTTCACAATCAAAGACAGCGCCACAGTGACGGAGTTCAAAACAGAACAAAACGGAACGTTAACAGATGCAGATATCGTAAGCGTGGACAAGAAAGCGGACACACGTGTTGTGAAATTCAAAGTGGCCGATTTGGACGCTATTATGAATGCACAGGTACATGTGAGCACGACCTATCCAGGTGGGGTTTATGAGATGGACCATAAGCTTCGTCTTCAATTTGACCGCAGCAGCATTGCGGCAAAAGGAACAGATAGCGGCACAACTCCCGTGACTGAAAACGGCAGATACAGCATTGATTTCTCCGTACTCAAAAATGGAAGCAATGAATTATCTGTGATGGATGGCTATATGCAGAAACCAGCCACGCTGTTAAGACAGTCCGGTAAAAATGTGATTCAGATTAAAATGGACAAGAGCAGCTGGATTAAAACGTTCAAAGTAAATGGTGCAGAGGCTCAGGTTGTCGATCAATCGAGCTCCGCAGATACAAGAACAGTACAATTCGAAGTACCAAATCTGTCGGATAAAGTGACAGTGAATACGCATGTTATCGTACCTGGATTGGATTTGGGTGGCATCCCTTATGACCACGTATATGATGTGCAGTATCAATTCGAGCCTGCTACCATTCGCAGCTTTGTCGAGCCTTCCTCTTCGGGTGCAGCTGATCCCATTGTTAAATTGGATTTCGACAAGCTTGCCAATGGTAAATATGCTTTGAAATTCAGTATCATTTTGTCTGATGGTTCCACAGGAGTGGATTCTCCGGCTCAACGCTTCATCACTGACGAATCGGCGCAATTGGTCGTGGAAGGCGACAAACGGTTTGTAGGTCTAAAGCTGCAAAACAGTAATGAAGTGAAGGCGCTACGCATTTGGGACAACGCAAGCGGGGACTATCGAGACGCAGAAGTGACCCAGGAAGATGCAGCAAGCAATACGAAGCACGTTCGGTTTAGTGTGAATGACTTTAAAAACAATGTAAAAGGCCAATTGGTTGTCTATGAAGCCCCTAAAGTGGCAACTGCCACTCCGATGGTCTTTAAGACTGAGGATCGGGTGGAGAAGGTCTACGATTTTGAATTTAAATTTAACACCAGTGATGTTTCTTACTACAACGAAACTAAAGCAGACGAAGTAGAGCAAGGGAAAAACAACTTAGCGGATGGAGAGTACAGTGCGAACTTCCGTGTGCTGGCGAACGGAACGGACAAGGATTCTCTAGTGGCTCCTTTTGTACAGAGTCTAGCGAAATTGATTGTGAAAAATGGGAAGGTTCAGGCTCATGTAACCGTTACGGACAACCAGGCTTTGAAGCTATTCCAAACGGATTTTGAAGGCCGTTATGCCAATCCGACGATTATGGGTTCGGACACCAAAGGTGACACGCACACTATTGCATTCGAAGTGCCTGATCTGGATAAAAAGTTGAGCGTGTACACACAGGTATATCTGCCTGAGAAATACATTCTAAATGAGAAATTCGGCGGACAGATTCAATTTGACCGTGCATCGCTAAAAGGTGAGGGAGTCAATGCGGCTACAACTGCAACCGCAACTGAACCGATAGTAGCTTCTACGGACAAGGTAGCAGAACCGACCACACCTGTGGCAGAAAAAAAATCAGTAGTTGAGCAACCGGCTCAAACGGCTTCCGAGAAGCAATACACGATTAATTACAACGTATTTAAAGACAAAACGAGTGAAGCTTCCGTTATGGACGGTTATCTCGACAAGCCAGCTACACTGATTGAAAAGGGAGACAAGCGCTATATTCAAGTGACTTTGAAAAATAGCTCCTGGATGCCAGCCCTCCAAGTGGAGCAAAACGGTACCCTGAAAGATGTAGAAGTGATCTCGACATCCGGCGATACACGTGTCGTTCAATTCGAGGTAGGGGACTTGTCCCAGAAAATCAGTGCTTACACACACGTCATTGTGCCTGGCTTGGTCCTTGGCGGAGTGCCGTATGATCACTGGTATACAGTTCAGTTTCAATTTGATGAAGCAAGCCTGAAAGCGAAGTAGCCTCAGGTTGTGACATTCATGAAGCACGAATAACAGCAAAGTTTGTATGCGAGCAAGTCTTGGTGCCCCGGCGTCAAGACTTGTCAGCATTTACATACCCGAGGAATTTGCAAAAATCCAATAAGCGACTTCTAATGAACAATATGTAGATCGAAATGGTCTAATTCGTCTAGATATTGCACTTTGGAGCGACTGGAATCGAATTTTGCAAAATCCAGATCCCGAAAAGTTGGGGTTCCTAATGTTGTTCTATATTTTGAATTGAGGTGACTGGATTTTCATGAAACGGTATATAGCATGGGCTCAAGGAAGATCGTTTTGTTTGTATATGTTAATCGGCATCGTGATCTTGTTGCTGGCTGGGTGTTCGGGAGGAGCACAGGCTGGACAGAATCAGAGCGATGGTTCGAAATCAGCGGCAACATCTAATACAACCGGAAAGTCGTCTGATGGTAAAGCTCAAGCTCCTCGTATTGTGGCAACTACGGTAGCCATTGCGGAAATCACGGATGCGCTGGGCCTGGATTTGGCAGGCAAGCCGACAAGCACAAAAGTGCTGCCTGACCGTTACAAGGATGTGCCTGATGTGGGTAATCCGATGAGTCCTGATATGGAAAAAGTGATGTCACTGAAGCCGACGGACGTACTGTCGGTAACGACACTGAAATATGATCTGGAGCCTAAATTTAAAGATTTGAAAATTAATGCCGAATTTTTGAATTTTGAAAGTCTCACGAATATGCAAAAAGAGATTCAAAAGCTGGGAGACACGTTTGACAAAGCCGATAAGGCCAAAGAGATTAATGGAGCTTTGGATGCCAAAGTAGCTGAGATTCAACAAAAAATCAAAGGGAAGAAATCCCCTAAAGTATTGATTTTGCTGGGAGTACCGGGAAGCTATCTGGTGGCTACCGAGCATTCCTATATCGGGGATCTGGTCAAAATTGCAGGAGGAACAAATGTGGTTCAGGGCGAGAAGGTGGAGTTCATTGCCCACAATACCGAAGCCTTGCAGCAATCCAACCCCGATATCATTTTGCGCGCTGCACACGGGATGCCGGATGAAGTAGTGAAAATGTTCGATGAAGAGTTTAAAACTAACGATATCTGGAAGCATTTCAACGCTGTGAAAAATGGGCATGTCTATGATCTGCCTGAACCGTTGTTTGGCACAACAGGGAATTTAGCGGCAAACTCGGCGCTGGATGAGCTGATGAAAATGCTGTATCCTTCGAATTAAAGGAAGCTGATGACATGTCCAAAAAAGTATGGAGCCTTATTGTTGTAATTGTCTTGCTCGTCGGCGTTATGCTTTATTCAGCGATGACAGGCAGTCTCAAGGTGAATTTGAGTCAGTTGGTGGCCGGATTGTGGACAGGTGTAGATGATCAGGTGAATGTGGTCAAGGACCTGAGACTACCGAGAATTTTCGTGTCCGTGATGGCAGGTGCAGCACTTGCAGTAGCGGGTGTTTTGCTGCAAGCCGTCATGAAAAACCCACTGGCGGATGCAGGGGTTATCGGCATTTCTTCGGGAGCGGCATTGATCTCGCTGATTGCGGTGACGGTCTTTCCTGCGCTTTATTTCTGGATGCCATTCTTTTCATTTATTGGCGGGGCGTTAGCCTGTCTAATGGTTTATGGTTTTTCATGGAAATCTGGCTTGCATCCGATTCGTCTCATTCTGATCGGGGTGGCTGTGAACGCCATTTTTTCTGGACTAGGTCAGTCGTTTAACTATCGAGGCAGTTATGCAGTCACTAGCATTAATCAGGTTACCACTTCAACCTTGTCTATGAAAAAATGGGTAGATGTCGAGGTTATTGTGACCTATGGCGGGATTGGGCTAATTTTAGCCATGCTCGTGTTCTCTTGGTGCAATTTCTTGTCCCTTCAAGATAAAACAGCTAAAAATCTGGGATTCAATGTAACGCGTGCACGACTTTTGATTTCTGTGATTGCAGTGCTGCTTGCAGCAACGGCTACAGCCATCGCGGGAGTGATTGCCTTTATCGGCCTGCTCGTTCCGCATTGTGCCCGCTACCTAGTTGGCTCGGATCATAAGTGGTTGATTCCATTTTCCGCCTTATGCGGCGGCTTGCTGCTGCTGCTCGCGGATACACTGGGGCGGACGGTGCTTGCTCCCAATGAAATCCCGGCTTCTATTATTATGGCCGTCATTGGCGGGCCGTTCCTGATATTCCTGATCAGAAAGGCGGATCGCACCTATGGACATTAAGGATATAACCTTCTCATATGATCGGAAAACAGATCGTCTGCATGCTATTAATGCTGTTATTGAGTCGGGACGGATTACGACCATTATTGGTCCCAACGGATGCGGCAAATCGACGCTGCTCAGCGTGATGTCCAACAATGCTGTTCCCCGCTTGGGCCAGGTGATTCTGGACGGCAAGGAGATAGCCCACTACAAGCCCAAGGAACTGGCCCGTCAACTGGCGGTAGTTCATCAGCAGAACGAGGCACCTTCCGACTTGACAGTAGAAAAGCTCGTCAGCTTCGGCAGGTTGCCGCATAAGAACATGTTCACAGCGAGACGTGACGAGGATGAGGAGGCGATTGAGTGGGCAATAGCCTGCACTAACCTGAACGAACGTAGAACTCGCACGTTGGATCAGCTCTCAGGAGGAGAACGGCAGCGTGTATGGATTGCAATGGCCTTGGCACAGCGGACGCCAATTTTATTTTTGGATGAGCCGACCACCTATTTGGATATGTACTACCAGCTTGAAATTTTAGAACTCATTCGGCAGTTAAACCAGGAACATGGACTGACAATTGTGATGGTGTTGCATGATATCAACCAGGCTATTCGGTATAGCGATGTGATGATTGCCATGAAGGAAGGGCGTATTATAGCGAACGGCCCACCTACAGAGGTCGTTACATCTGAACTGATCCAGGCGGTCTATGACGTGGAGGTCGTAATCAAACAGGATGATGAAGCCGGCATGTACCTCATTCCGATAGGTGTCGGGGTTTCCTGACATTTACAAGCGTGCAGAACGTCAATGCTGCGACTGAATAACACGTCTTTCCTCGTGGTATCTTAACGAATTTAAAACATGAAAATGGTTCTGGTCCATGTGTTTGTCAGGTGACAATGGTGGAGACAGAAGCATTTTTTATTTTATTTATAAGATATTGGATGAGATTCAGGGGCGGTTATACTTATACTACGGTTCGAATCCGATCTTTTGTGTGTTATACTATTGCCGTCGGTAATTTTGTGTTTAGCACTTTACTAATGATAAGGATGGTATGCTTATATGATCAGTACAAGCGGCGTAACGCTTCGTTATGGTAAACGCCCACTTTTTGAAGACGTAAATATCAAATTTACTCCTGGGAACTGCTACGGCCTGATTGGGGCGAATGGCGCGGGTAAATCCACCTTTTTGAAAATTCTTTCCGGTGAAATCGAAGCCAATTCTGGCGAGGTTCACATGACACCGGGTGAACGGATGGCAGTCCTCAAGCAGAACCATTATGAATACGATGAATTCCCGGTTCTGGAAACCGTTATTATGGGTCACACGCGTCTGTATGAAATCATGAAGGAAAAGGATGCGCTGTATGCCAAAACGGAATTTACCGAAGCGGACGGTCTACGTGCCGGTGAGCTTGAAGGTGAATTTGCGGAGCTGAACGGATGGGATGCCGAGCCGGATGCAGCTTCCTTGCTGATCGGTCTTGGTATTCCCCGTGATCTGCATGACAAGAACATGTCTGAGCTGAGTGGTAATGACAAGGTACGTGTTCTCCTGGCTCAAGCGTTGTTTGGTCGTCCGAACAATTTGCTGCTCGATGAGCCTACCAACCATTTGGACCTGGAATCCATTCAATGGCTGGAAAATTTCTTGATGGACTATGAAGGCACCGTCATTGTCGTATCCCATGATCGTCACTTCCTGAACAAGGTATGTACGCATATTGCGGATATTGATTTTGGCAAAATCCAGATGTACGTCGGTAACTACGACTTCTGGTATGAGTCCAGCCAGCTTGCGCTTGCCTTGACTCGTGATGCCAACAAGAAAAAGGAAGAGAAGATCAAGGAACTGCAAGCCTTTATTCAGCGCTTTTCTGCGAATGCTTCCAAGTCCAAACAGGCTACTTCACGTAAAAAACAACTGGATAAAATTACGTTGGATGACATCCGTCCATCGAACCGTAAATATCCTTTCCTGAACTTCAAGCCTGAACGCGAAGCAGGCAAACAACTCCTGACAGTAGACCGCCTCAGTAAAACCGTTGAAGGCGAGCAAGTGCTGAATGAGTTCAGTCTGGTTGTGAACAAAGGCGATAAAATCGCGTTTGTTGGCCCGAACGGCATGCCTAAATCGACGCTCTTCCAGGTGTTGATGAACGAGATCGAAGCGGATAGCGGAGAATTCTCTTGGGGGATTACAACTAGCCAGGCTTATTTCCCGAAAGATAATTCCACCTATTTTGAAGGTGTGGATATGAACCTTGTGGAATGGCTGCGTCAATATTCCAAGGATCAGGACGAAACATTCCTGCGCGGCTTCTTGGGACGTATGCTTTTCTCTGGAGAAGAAGCGCTTAAGAAAGCAAGTGTGCTGTCCGGGGGCGAAAAGGTTCGCTGTATGCTGGCGAAAATGATGCTGAACGGTGCCAATGTGCTGTTGCTGGAAGAACCGACCAATCACTTGGATCTGGAGTCCATCACAGCGCTGAACAATGGTCTGATTGATTTTGACGGTACTATATTGTTCACATCCCATGACCACCAGTTTATTCAAACTATCGCAAATCGAATCGTGGAAATTACACCAAACGGCGTAATCGACCGTACGATGAGCTATGATGAATACTTGGAAAATGAAGAAATCGCGAAATTGCGTGAACGTATGTATCCGGTAGAAATCGGCTAGAATCCAAACCGGCTAACTTCAACAACTAGATAAACGAAAGAGGAGCTCCTTTAGGCCATTGATATGGTCGGGAGACTCCTCTTTTTTCGTTTGTGCCATGACCCATAGCTTACTCGGTTCCGGAGTGAGGTAAGATAGACCTCGTCCGATTTTGCGTACTATATATATACTATGGGGTGGCTTATGATCCGCCTGTACGACGGCGTTGGTTGTTCGGCTTCTTCGTATTTTGGCTTTTCAGTGTTTTGGCGGAACCGCCTTGAAAGCCGCCCTGCTGTGAAGCGCCGGACTGCTGTTTTTTTTGTGCCAGTTTTTCCCGAATGGCATCTGCGAGATTAACTTTACGTGGTTCATTAGCATCGCTCATGAATAAATTCCTCCTGTTGCCGCCAGATTCATGTCAATCATGCTGGATTGAATAAAAACGCGGCTGTGTCCTCATTTTATACGTTTTTAAAAGAAGGGACAAGGGCAACAATGATAACACACATCTGGGGTGGGGTGGAAGAGAAAACCTCTGTTTTTTGCGTGAAGGAAAAAATGTTTTGTATAACCTACAGGAATGGGGCCTGGCAATACTTTTTCGTTGTTACTACAGCGATGCAGAGCGGAAAGACTGTTTCTCTAGACCCACACAAAGTTCGTCTGCTATCCTGAAAATAACAGTTAACAAAAGAAAATTGTTATTATTCAGGGCAGCAACGCTGCTATTTTTATTTTTGGGCCCGGTAAGATCGTTCTGCTGGGAACTATATATTTGAAGGAGTGTCCTGCGTTGTGGTAAATGTCTATGAAGAGATACGAAAAGGTGAGCGCGGGGCGTGGGTGAGCATTGCTGCTTATCTCTTGCTGTCCGCCTTTAAGCTGATTAGCGGATATATATTTGCTTCTAGCGCGTTGCGGGCAGATGGCTTCAATAATGTCACCGATATTGTAGTGTCGGTTGCTGTACTGGTTGGACTGAGAATTTCCCAAAAGCCACCGGACTCTGACCATGCCTATGGACATTTTCGGGCAGAAACGATCGCGGCGCTGCTGGCGTCCTTTATTATGGCTGTCGTCGGTTTGCAGGTGCTTATTGATGGAATCGGGAGCATTTTCAAGGGCGGAAAGCAAATACCGGATATCACCTCCGCGGGTGTAGCTGTGATTTGTGCAGTGATTATGCTGGGAGTGTACCTTTACAATAACAGACTGGCACGGCAAATTAACAATAAGGCTTTGCTGGCAGCGGCCAAGGATAATCTATCGGATGCACTTGTCAGTGTTGGGGCAGCAGTTGGCATTATCGGCGCACAGTTCGGCCTACCCTGGCTGGATACTGTAGCTGCGATTGCGGTAGGATTTATCATTTGTAAAACAGCGTGGGATATTTTTAAGGATTCCACGCACAGCTTGACCGATGGATTTGATGAGCAAGAGCTGTCTGACTTACGGAGTACGATTGCCTGTATACCTGGAGTAGAGGGGATTCGGGACGTTAAGGCACGTGTACACGGCAATCATGCGCTGGTGGATGTGGTCATTGAGGTCAATCCGCAACTCAGCCTGATTGAAGGGCATCGAATCAGCGACCGGATTGAGGAACGTCTGCAAGAGGTTCATAATACGATGCATGTCCATGTCCATGTAGAACCCAAATTATAGATTAATTATTGAATAATTAGTGTTAAAAGTGACTTTAGACCTATATGCAAAAGGCGTATACGCTTCCTTTTGTGACGTTTGGATTATATCTCTCTTCCTGCTGCTTTTACTATAATGAAGGCATGTCCGGCTATATTCGTCGGAATTGGATATGCTCTTCAAATTCGTAAAAACAGCCAGGAGGTGCAACATTGAGAAGACGCGTGATGGGAATGCTCATGACGTCAGCCGCGCTGTTGGCAGCAATTCATGTGGCGCCGGGTCAGGTTGACGCAGCGGCATCAACAGCATCCACAGGACAGAAGGCAGTTATTCAGGCGGCTGTAAAGCTTAGGTCCGGTCCTTCGACTACAGGGGATGTAGTCAGCTTTATGAAGCAGGGAGAGGCCGTAACGGTATTGGAGAAAACAAACAGCTATTGGTATAAGATCAAGACTTCTGATGGAGTAACCGGATATACTAGCAGCTCCGACAAGTACATAAAAGTTGGCGCTACCAGCGTCGCTGCTGCTGTCACCTCATCTGCCAGCCGTAAACCGGAAGCCGCAGAGTCAGTTAAAAATGTTTCAGCTAAAGAGGCTGTAGCCTCAGTGAATAGTTCTGCCGGTCAAACGAAAGCCACGATTCAAACGTCCGTTCGTTTGCGGGCGGAGGCATCCACTTCTTCCGAGGTTTTGGGCTATTTGAATGCAGGGGATGTCGTTACGATTACCGATCCAAGTAATGCCTATTGGTTCAAGGTTACCAATGCTGATGGTACGATAGGCTACGTCAGCTCGTCTCCACAGTATATTCGTATTGGTGAGGGCGTCGTTGTGCAGCAGCCTGTGTCTGCTCCGGTGACAACCACTCCTGATACTACCGCAATACCTGTGACAGCATCTCCTGCGTCAACTATGAACATGTTTTCCGGTGATGCAGCGGCTGCAATAGAGCAGGTTATTAACACGGGGATGACTTATCTCGGAACTCCATATGAATATGGTTCGGATCGTAACAGTACGGCTACTTTTGACTGCTCGGCATTTACCCGTCAAATTTTCCGTCAGGCTGTAGGTATCCAGCTTCCGGCAGATTCTCGTTCACAGGGTGAGTGGATCAAGCAAAATAGTCAGCCGAATACGGACATGACTACGCTGAAGCGTGGGGACTTACTCTTCTTTACAAATTATAATGCATCTTCCGGGGCGTACACGTCCTTGGATAATTCCTCCCAAACGATTACACACGTAGCTGTATATTTGGGAGACAACAAACTTCTCCATACGTTTTCTGTAGCGGGTGGCGGTGTAAAAGTTACGGATTTCAGCAAGCCTTGGCAGGACCGTTTCCTGTTTGGGGGTAGCGTGATTCAATAAAAGCGCCGTTAACCGTAAAAAAGCTGCATCAAAAAAGGATGTTCCACAGCCCTGTTGACCAGGGTGGGAACATCCTTTTTTGATAAACATTTATTGCTTTTGTACAGCTATCATCCGATAACTATGAAACCCGTCTTCTTCCGGTAAAGAGTGAAATGACGAACAACACCAGAAATATCACAAATAATATTTTTGCAATTGTAGCAGCTATGGACACGACGATACCAAAAAAACCTAAGATTCCGGCGATCACAGCAAAAATTAAGAATAAAGCGGACCATTTTAGCATGTTCTGTATCCTCCTTTAATTGTATATAATGTGGCATACTCACGCCCCGATAGAGCGTGGTTGCAGATGACGGTGACTTCTATAGATTACTCGTGGCTGTGCCATCGTTATATGTTGTTTTAAACGGTGCGAGAGTCCGTGAATCATAACGTTTGGAGCGGAGAAGAAGCCAGCCTGGACGTTGTTTCGTGTCTGAATCTAAAGGGTAACTATGCAGTAATCATAAACATCATCGTGAAAGACGAAAGAGAGGTTACGCCATGTTAACACAGGTCAGCATTTTTATTATTGCTATCGCATTTGCAGTTCTCGTTATTTTCCTCATTAAAACGTTGAAAGCAGCACAAGGCTCACTGGATAAGGTGACTCAAACCTTACAGGATGTACAAAAAACGGTAGATGAACTGAGTTATGAAGTAAAACAAACGGTTCGACATGCGAATGACATCACCGCAGATGTTGATCATAAATTGAAGCAAGTGGAGCCAGTGATGGAATCGGTTAGAAACTTGGGAGAGGTACTCAGCGAAGTGACGCTGGCTGCCAAGCAGGCTTCAACAGCGTTAATGACACGGTTTCAGAAATCGCAAAGCGCTGCGAGTAATACTTCCAGAACGGATAACGCGATTAAGGCAACGACACCGAATAGACCTTTGACCGCAACGGAGCGAACGGTTCAGAGCTACAATGCGACTTATGAGGAGCCAGCGACCAAGCCGGGTAAAAACTGGTTGGGTTATGTAGACATCGCTGCTGGGGTGTGGCAGAAAATGCGTCAGTAGCATAGTGGCTGAACCGTAAACTACAGGAAATTCATTGAAAGGGTGAGATTTATGATGAAGACGTTATTACTAGCTGCTGGTTTGCTCACTCCCTTTTCCGGACAGGATATGGTTCAGCAAACCGTTTCCCCGCAAACAGCGGGGCATATGGTTAGGACTGTGCAGACGATACCCGCTCCACATGCTGTACCAGCAGATTTTCATACCTTAAACGGCATATCTTTGGATGATACACGTGCCGATGTATTGAAAAAGCTGGGCAAGCCACTACGAGTCAAAAAGGATACGCTGCTGCTTTCTACAGAATACCAATATCCAGATGTTGTAGTTGGTATGCGTGAGGACGTCGTTTCTTATGTGCATGTAGACCCTGCTGCCGGTCGAATCAAGGTAAATGATGAGTGGTTGCCGCTGCAACGGAAAACGCTGGATCAGGCGCTGGGTGGCTCGCAATTCACGGCGGAAGACGGAGAGGTCTATGTACGCGGACAACGTGCAATCAAAGTGTTTATGGATGAGACGTCTGATAAACCTAAGTATGTCGAGTTTTTTGATGAAACGGAATGGTAATTGATATTTCCGAGGCGTGACATAACATGGAAGTTTCAAATGGATGTGTGAAGTGTAATAGTCAGAGAAGTCAATCCTTAAAGGAGCGTGAGAAACATGAATCAGACCAATCATAAATCTTATGCCAAAGTGGTAGATAACGGTGTACAAGCCGTTGAAGCAGTAAATGAGTTGCGTAACACGGGCTATCGTTATGAGGATGTGTTCGTGCTCGCTCATGATCAGGATCGGACAGATCGTATTGCTGATACGGTGGATGCCAAGGAAATCGGGATTAAGGAAGAGGGCGTTTTCGACTCATTAGCCAACTTGTTCCGTTCCCGCGGCGATGAGCTTCGCGCTAAAATTACTTCCTTGGGATTTACAGATACCGAAGCTGACTTTTATGAAAAAGAACTGGATCAGGGTAAAGTGCTGGTCATTGCTAAAAAAGCGTGATATTGCTGTTCACCATAAAAGCAGAGTGGCATTAGATTCGAAAAAGAGGATGTTGACCGCAGCACAAGTGTTTCGCGGGTCCTCCAAAAACATAGATAAGGAATGGGGTTCCAGCCTCATTCCTTATCTATGTTTTTGGAATGCCTTCTTACGGAAACACTACTTCTAATGAACAAGGGTGTTGCCGTTTAAGCAGGTATAGTATAATACATGAGTTACAGATAAGGAGAGGCCAATGAGAATTCTAATTGTTGACGATAACCCGACGAATGTCATTATTATTCGTGAAATACTGAAAAAAGAAAATTATCGGGATGTGATCTCTGCTAGCTCGGCCGCAGAAATGTTGGAGCATCTGGGAATCGGTGATCGTACCATTAGTCTTCGACCCCGTCCTTCAGACATTGATTTGGTGCTGCTGGACATGATGATGCCTGAAATGGACGGCATTGAAGCTTGCAGTATTGTGCAGGAATATGAGCATTTAAAAGATATCCCGATTATTATGGTAACGGCAGTAGGCGATTCCAAAAAATTGGCCGAAGCTCTGGATGTGGGAGCCGTCGATTATGTCACGAAGCCGATCAACAAGGTAGAGCTAATGGCGCGAATCCGGTCTGCTTTGCGTCTCAAACAGGAGAAGGACTGGCATAAGGATCGGGATCAGCGAATTCAGGATGAGTTGAAGCTGGCCGCGATGGTACAGCAGGCGGTGCTTAGTCCTGCCATTCAGGACCCGGTGCTGCAAGTGAATGCGCTCTATCAGCCTTCCTTTGAGCTGGCAGGAGATTTATATTCATGGTATCCGTTAGGGGAGGGAAGATATGCCATCATTTTGCTTGATATGATGGGGCATGGCATTTCTTCCTCGCTGTTCTGCATGTTCATTGCGTCTGTACTTAAGGATACGGTGACCACATATGTGGAGCCTGAGAAAGTCATACAAGAGCTGAATCGTCGTTTTAATCAACTGGATCTGGGCAAGCAGCTGGTACAGTATTATTTTACGGCGATTTATATGGTGATTGATACCCGTTCACAGCGAATTGACTATGTAAATGCGGGACATCCTCCCGGTTTGCTGTTCAACCAGGATGGAAGCATTATCAAATTTGACCGTGCATGTAGCCCGGTTGGTTTGTTTGATAAGATTGATGCAGAAATGCACACAATTTATTATGAAGGAACTGGACATATCGCTTTGTATACGGATGGCTTGCTGGAAGCGGTGGAAGGTGAATATGAGGAGCAGTTGGAGTATCTGACTGAGTGTCTACGTAAGTATGAGGATTGGAATGAAGAAGCGATGCTGGATGCATTTTTTCGTAATGAAGCGCCACAGGATCGCGATGATGATAAGTGCTTGATCTGGATTTCATTGAAAGAGGGAGAGAGCTTGCATGAAAATCAGAAATAAACTGCTGATCGGCTTTGGATCGCTTATGGCGATCCTCCTTGTGCTGACGCTAATCAGCTATGACCGTATGGGGAGCCTGAATGAGCAGCTGAATCAGGTTTACCAGGACCGATATGTGAAGGTCCGGAAAACAACGGCTATTCGTGGTCAGGTGAATGATATGGCCAAAGTTATGGCCAACCTGCTTTTAAATCCGGGCTCCTCTGTCGGCGAGGCCAAACGTGAGCTCGATGATATTTCCGCTACTGGAACGAAAGTGCTGGCAAGTCTGCAAACAAACTCAGGCACCAGTGAAGAGCAGCAGCAGGTTGATCGGGTAGCCGTCGCCTGGAATGAATTTCTAAGTTACGAACAAAGGTTAGTTTCCTTGTTGGGACAAGATCGTATTGATGAGGCTAACGCTTTCCGAAACAGTACTGGTTTGCCTGCTCAAGAGGAGGCAATGGACAGCATTAATGCCCTTGCCGTTTTTCAGGATCGGGAGATTGATAACGACATGAAGCAAGCCAATCAGGCCTATGAGGAATCTGTGCAGATTACCACAATTCTGATGGCCGCCGGTCTGATCATGGGCTTACTGGTTATTTTGTGGGTGCTCCCAAGCATTGCCAAAGGTCTAAATATCGTTAATCTCATGATTAATGGTTTTGGCAAGGGAAAGTACAGGGCCATCAGCCGAATGAGTGTTGCCTCCAAAGATGAAATCGGTGAAGTCGCTCGTGTATTTCAACAAATGGCCGGAGACTTGGAAGAAAAGCGGAAATTCGAGCATTCCGTCCTTCAAACGCAGAAGGATCAAACTTGGCTTAATGCCAATACTGCTCGGGTGACTGAGCTGTTCCGCGGTGTGAATTCACTGGAGCAGGTTGCTCAGATGTTCATTAGTGAGTTTACGCCCATCTTGGGAGGCAGCTATGGAGCTATCTATTTGCAAGGAAAAGATGTAGAAGACAACCGTTTTAAGTTATACGGCTCCTATGCAAAGGTGACTGGCGAAAATTCGATTAGGGACGTTATCCATGTGGGCGAAGGATTACTCGGACAATGTGTTCTGGATCGTAAGCCGATCTTGATTACAGAGGCTCCTGACGGATATTTGTCCATAGGCTCTGCCTTAGGAGAAAGTAAGCCAGTGGGAATTATGATCTTCCCTATTTTGTTCGAGGATGAGTGCATCGGTGCTATAGAAATAGCGTCACTGGATCGCTTCAGTGATCTGGAAACGAAGCTGTTTGCTCAATTAGTAGAGAGCTTGGGAATCATTCTGAACAATATCAAGGGACGAATGCGTGTAGAGCAATTGTTGCGCGAATCCCAGGCACTTACTGAGGAATTGCAATGCCAGTCCGAGGAGCTACAAACTCAGCAAGAGGAACTCAAGCGCTCCAACGAAAATTTGGAGGAGCAAACAGAGGAGCTCAAGCGTTCAGAGGAATTGTTACAGCGTCAACAGGAAGAATTGGAGCATTTTAATACTGAACTGATTGCCAAAACTAGAGCGCTAGAAGAACAAGTTCGAGAAGTGGAAGAAAAGAACGACGAGATTGAACATGCACGAGCTCAGTTGGAACAACAGGCAATGCAGCTAGGAATTACTAGCAAATACAAATCCGAGTTTTTGGCTAATATGTCTCATGAGCTGCGTACTCCGCTAAATAGCTTGCTTATTCTTTCTCAGCTCTTGTCTGAGAACAAGGAAGGCAATCTCAAGCCAAAGCAGGTGGAATATGCACAAACCATTTATATGTCAGGCGCGGATTTGTTGAAAATGATTGATGAAATTCTGGATTTATCCAAAGTGGACGCTGGAAAAATGGATATTAACCATGAAGCGGTCCATTTGAAGGAACTGCAACTGTTTGTGGAGCAGAATTTTGCTCCGGTCGCAGCCAAACGTGAGCTTCACCTGCATACCGAAATCGAAGAGAACTTGCCAGATGCCATTATCAGTGACGGTTATCGTCTCAAACAAATTTTACGTAATTTGCTGTCTAATGCCTTCAAGTTCACCATGGAAGGTTCTATTCGTTTCATTGTATCTCGGGCAAACGGAGAGCAGCTTCCTGGTCTGCTAAATCCACGAAGATCCTATCTGGCTTTATCTGTGCGTGATACGGGCATTGGGATTGCTTCCGATAAAACGGATCTGATCTTCGAAGCCTTCCAGCAGGTAGATGGTACAACCAGCCGAAAATACGGGGGGACAGGACTAGGTCTGTCGATCAGCCGCGAGCTTTCCAGATTGTTGGGCGGCGTTATTACGGTGGAATCCGAGCAGGGACAGGGCAGTTGCTTCACACTGTATTTGCCGGAACAAACGCCAACGGCTGAGGATATGGATTCTCATTCGAGAGAGGAATTTAACGGTGCGGATGTGAATTCGGATTTTGAAAATGTCGCAGCCTCGGTAGAAACGGACCTTCCCATGATTATGCCTGCTAAACGATTGCCATTATATCAGATGCCTTCGAAAAACAAAGTGGAGGACATTATACATCCGGGGGACGACCGAAACGAGATTACCTCGCAGGATAAAGTGTTGCTGATTATTGAGGATGATATTAATTTTGCTAATATTTTGTACGATATGGCCCGTAGCCGGGGCTTTAAGGCACTGATCGCTCTCCAAGGAGACGATGGGCTCAACATGGCTCAGTCTTATTTGCCGGACGCTATTATACTAGACATTCAATTACCTGTAATGGATGGCTGGTCCATTTTGGGTGAGCTAAAAGGAAATTCATCGACACGTCATATTCCAGTGCATGTTATTTCGGTCATAGATGATGTGAAGCAGGGCTTAATGATGGGCGCGATTGCCTATCTCAAAAAGCCTTCCTCGAAGGAAAGTCTGGATAAGGCATTTTCACATATAAAATCGTATACGGACCAAATGGTTAAACGTCTCCTTGTGGTTGAAGATGATGATAATCAGCGTAAATCCATTATTGAGCTGATCGATCATGATGATGTTGCTATTACGGCGGTATCGACAGGTCAGGAAGCACTGAATGAGCTGGCTACCCAGCGGTATGACTGCATGGTACTGGATCTGATGCTGAGCGACATGACTGGTTTTGAACTGCTGGATCGTATTCGAGAGAACGAGCAGCTAACTGACCTGCCGATTATTATTTATACAGGCAAAGATCTGGATAGCAAAGAAGAAACGCAACTTCGCAAATATGCAGAGTCTATTATTATTAAGGATGTTAAATCGCCGGAACGGCTTTTAGACGAAACAACGTTGTTCTTGCATCGTGTAGAGGCGAATCTTCCTGAGGATAAACGCAAAATTTTGCAGAAGCTATACAACAAGGAAGAGCTGTTTGAAGGTAAAAAAATATTGTTGGTAGACGATGATATTCGCAATGTATTTGCTCTGTCCAGTGTGCTGGAAAGCTATCGTATGGAGGTTACCTTTGCGGAAAATGGAAGAGAAGCACTGGAACTGCTGGAACAGACACCTGATTTTGATCTGGTGCTGATGGATATGATGATGCCGGAAATGGATGGATATGAAGCGATGCGACGTATCCGGCTAATGCCACAATTCGAGAAGTTGCCTATTATTGCCCTGACAGCCAAGGCCATGAAGGATGATCGTTCCAAGTGTATTGAGGCAGGCGCTTCCGATTATGTAAAAAAACCGATTCAAACCGAACAGCTTTTATCATTAATGCGGGTGTGGTTGTATTCGTAACCCAAAAAAATGGGTAATATAAATCGACACATGATTGGAGCGGCACAGGCAAAACCTATTTAGGAATTGGAGAGAGATTATGACATCTAAGGATATGGCGGATAATGCTGCTAATGAAGTGAAATCGAATGATACTGAGCGGGAATTGATTGAGATTGAGCTGTTGCTGGAAGGTATACATCGGCTGTACGGCTACGATTTTCGTAACTACGCTCTGCCATCGATTAAGCGGCGTGTTTATTATCATGCGCAGTCCGAGAATGTAAGCACGATATCAGGACTTCAGGAGAAGGTGCTGCATGATCGCAGCGCCTTCGATAGACTGGTACAAAGCCTTTCTATTCCGGTGACCGAGATGTTCCGTGACCCGGAGCTGTTTCTGAATTTCAGGCAGAAAATCATTCCTATTTTGCGAACGTATCCGTACATTCGAATATGGCATGCAGGTTGCTCCACTGGTGAGGAAGTATATTCTATGGCGATCTTGCTGCATGAAGAAGGCTTATATGATAAGGCCCGCATTTATGCGACGGATATGAATAACCTGTCTTTACAGCAGGCGAAGGAAGGCGTATACGGGATTGACCGAATGAAGCTGTATACCAAAAATTATTTGGAGTCCGGGGGCACACAATCGTTCTCTGAATATTATACAGCCAAGTATGATTCAGTGATGTTTCATCCTTTTTTACGGAAAAATATTATTTTTGCTGAGCACAACTTAGCGACGGACCGGTCCTTTAACGAGTTCAATGTTATTTTTTGCCGGAATGTCATGATCTATTTTAACGACGAACTTCGCAACCACGTACATGGGTTGTTTTATGATAGCTTGAGTCATTTTGGTGTGTTGGTGCTTGGGGCCAAGGAATCCATACATTTTACCGATTATAGTGATTCCTACGAGCCGCTGGACCGGATAGAAAAAATTTACCGGAAGATTAAATAGAGATGCTTAGGAGGATTCCATGGGGCTTCATGAACCGATTCATATATTGCTGGTAGATGACAGACCTGAGAACCTGCTCGCTCTTGAGGCGGTGCTGGAGAGTGAACAATATAATCTGGTAAAGGCCACATCCGGGGAAGAAGCGCTGCGATGTCTATTAAAAGATGAATTTGCAATCGTAGTCCTCGATGTACAGATGCCGGGTATGGATGGAATTGAGACCGCAAAGTTAATCAAGGCCAGAGAGAAAACGAAGGATATTCCAATTATCTTTATTTCAGCTAACAGCAAGGAAGCGGAGCATTTATTTGCGGGGTATTCAGCGGGCGGTATTGATTATATGGTGAAGCCGTTCATCCCTCAAATTCTCAAGTCCAAAATTGAAGGCTTTGTACAAATGTATCTGACAAACAAGCGCTTGAAGACACAGTCCATGCTGCTTCATCAGAAGACCCAGCAGCTGGAGAAGATGAACAGCGAACTGATTGCCGCCAAGGAGGCAGCAGAGATTGCTGCCAATGCCAAAACGGAATTTCTGGCGATGATGAGCCATGAGATCCGCACACCTATGAACGGCGTCATTGGCATGATTGATTTGCTGATGGAGACGGAGCTGCAAAGTGACCAACAGGAATATGCCGATATTATCCGTCGTAGTGCAGACGCGCTGGTGGCAGTCATTAATGATATTCTGGACTTCACTAAGCTGGAGTCAGGCAAAATGGAGGTAGAGGAATATCCTTTTGATCTGGTTTCCTGTATCAAGGAAGTTTTCAGCCTATTTACGGTAGAGGTGAACCGAAAGAACTTGGAACTGGTTTATTTTCTCGATGAACAGATGCCTCCTGTGTTATATGGAGATATGGGGAGATTGCGTCAAGTACTGATTAACCTGGTATCCAATGCCGTCAAATTTACAGACCAGGGTGGGGTGTATGTCTTCGCATCTGTGAAAGAGCGTAGAGATAACGGACTTACCGTTGAGTTTTCTGTGAAGGATACAGGCATTGGTATTGATCCTGCTAAGGTTGGAAGGCTGTTTCAGCCCTTTTCCCAACTGGATTCTTCAATGACGCGTAAATATGGTGGAACTGGGCTAGGACTCGCCATTTGTAAAACCTTGGTGAATATGATGGGCGGAGATATCCGTGTAGATACGAGTGGAGAACAGGGCGTGACGTTTCATTTTACAATGAAGCTTGGCTTTGCTCAGGAAAATGAACTGGAGGGGGAGTCCAGCCACGATTGGGAAATTCCACACCAGGAATCTCCAAGCCGTAAACCTGTACTGGTCGTAGATGATCATCCGATTAACCAGAAGCTGATGGTAAATATACTGGATAAGCTCGGTTTAGCTTCAGATGTGGCAGCAGATGGGCAACAGGCGCTTGATATGGTCATGGCGAATCAGGACTATGACTATATCTTTATGGACTTACAGATGCCTGTGATGGACGGTCTAGAGTGTACGGGTAGAGTGCGTGAGCAATTGGCGGGAAGATCCCAACCTGCCATTATTGCCATGACGGCTAACGTGATGGAGGGTATTCAGCCTCGATGTATTGAAGCTGGGATGAACGATTATATTAGTAAGCCCGTTAAAATCAGCAGTGTAAAACAGGCGTTGCTACGGCATTCTCCAGACCATTTTCCAATGCAGTCGGGTAAAGATCAAATCAATGAAGCTTAGATGGTGGTATTTGGTAGTGTTTAAAAAGTTATACCGTGATTCAAATGCTCGTATAATGGGTTAGTATGTAGGGAAATCTTTTTTCGGGAGAGTAGGCCTATGAATACAAATAAAAATGAGAAGTTTAATGCAATTACAGAAACAACCGATGGCGTAAATACTGTTTATCTGAGTGGAGAGTTGGATCTTTCGGTAGCACCTGATTTTCGTCTGGTGATGGAGCCATTGGTGGGGGAGTCCAGCCAAGATTTGATTATTAACTTGAGAGACCTTAAATACATTGACAGCACGGGTATTGGTATCTTGTTATCCATTTTAAAAGCAAGGCACGGGATGGAGTCCCACTTTGCTGTTCAAGAGGTACCGCCTCAAATTCAAAAGCTGTTTGATATGACCGGTATTGCCAAATTCTTTGTCCCCCAGGAGAATTCCCAATAGGAAAGGAAAGAAAAAGAAATGAATGCTCAAATTCAAAAAGTAGTTCTTAATTTGCCGGCAACTGCTGACTTTGTTGATATTGTAAGATTAAATTTATACGGTATTGCCGCGAAAATGGGATTCTCTTATGAGGATATTGAAGACATGAAAGTGGCTGTATCGGAAGCCTGTAATAACTCTGTCCTTTATGCATATGGTCATGAGGGGGGAGTCGTGGAAGTAATATTCGAATTTGATGAAGTTTCGTTGTCCATTCGTGTCAAAGATGAAGGGGAGAGCTTTGAACGTGTGGAGGACCCGTCCCGCATCGCATCCTTGCATGACAAGGAGTTGAATGATGCACAGATAGGCGGATTAGGCTTTTATCTCATGCAGGCGCTTATGGACGATGTCCATATCTTGAATGAGACAGGAAAAGGCACCGAAGTGGTGCTTGTAAAGCGACTGACTAGAAGTGAGGAAAGAGTATGAATGAAAAGGTAACTCCCCCGGAGTCGATGGATGAAGCCGTTGGTCTAATCTGGGAGTACCAGCAAACAAAAGATAACGAGATTGCTACCGTGCTGATCCGTAAGTATGAGCCGATGGTCAAGATGGCTGCCGGGAAGATCTCCCGTAACCGTCCGGACTTATACGAGGATTTATATCAGACCGGTCAGATGGCTTTGATACGTCTGCTTCAGCAATACGATATCAGCTTGGGTATCCCATTTGAACCGTACGCTATGAAAAGTATGCTGGGACATATGAAAAATTATTTGCGCGACAAATCCTGGTACATCCAGGTTCCTCGCCGCATTAAAGAAAAGGGTGCGCTTGTTCAACATGCTATTGATGAACTGACCGTTAAATTGGAACGCTCACCCAATGTGGACGAGATTGCGACCTATTTGGATCTTACCGTGGAAGAAACGATTGAGGTGCTTGCTGGTCGTGAGTGCTATCACTATGTTTCACTGGACTCGCCTTTATCCCAGGAAGAGAGTGCAGCTACGTTAGGCGAGCTCATTAGCTCGGATGCTAACGATTATGACACTGTGGAAAAACGAATGGATTTGCAGCAGGCTTTAAGCCAACTGAAGGAGCAGGAACAAAAGGTGCTTCTTCTGGCATTTCAGGACGGTCAATCTCAACGTGCGATTGCACAGACGTTGGGCGTATCGCAGATGAGCGTTTCCCGTATTCAGAAGCGGGCAACGGAAAAGCTGAAGCAGATTATGTCTAATTCCTCTATTTCATGAGTAGATGGCAGATTATATGGCTTAAAATATTTGACGTCACATCGTAAGGACACGTTATTCCGATATGGGAAGCGTGTCCTTTTTATAAAGCGAAAAAGGTTGGGAGGAAGGTTGGAATCCATGACTGCATTTGAACAGATTTCTTCCTTTCGTGGAGGATGGGAATGGTGGGACATCAGTGCTGAGAATTGGCAAGATTCGGTCATACAGCACTTGAAGGAGAAGCTCCCAGAAGTCTCAGAATGGCTGGACAAGGTAGAGGACATTCCATCCAGCTTTATATCTGTGCGTTTTCCAGATGGCAATCAGCCCTTAATGTACGGGTCGCTGATCTACTCCGTTCAGGAGGAGATCGACAGTCAGCGCAATTGCAACAAGTTTTATTTTCTGGTCCTAAATCAGAAGTTAGTGACGTTAAATTTGGATCAAAATACCCGTGAAATTATGCACACAGCGGAACGTCAAAAAATGCTGGAACAGTGTGAGGATGCAGCTGACGGCATGTTTGTATTGGCGAGAGCCGTGCTTCATTATTTTCATACAGGTATGGATAAGTTCGAGATCAACCTGAGAAAACTGGAAGAGGACATGGAAATAAGGAATGCTCGGACGCTGATGGATTCTATATTGAATGCACGTTTCGAGCTGTTGTATTGGAGCAATATGTTCATTCCTTTTTCAGAGCTGGTAACGGCTTCTCGGGAGGCATATCTGGATAAACTGGAGGAGAATCGCTTTTTTAAGCAGTTACTTTACCGTGTTACTCGGATGGAAGGACTTTTCCTGCATTATGAAAAGGAAATCGACACATTGATCTCCATTGACGACGCCATTTCTGCATTTAGGGGGAATGAGATTACAAAGACGCTCACCATTGTCACCGCCGTATTTACACCAGCAACTGTAGTGGGCGCTATATGGGGCATGAACTTTGAAAATCTGCCTTGGATTAAAACAGGCTGGGGTTTTACCACCGTGATTATTGCCACATTGCTAAGTATGGCGGGAATGTACGGCTGGCTGATGATGAAGGGGTGGACAGGAGACTTATTGAAAGCTAACAAGCGCAACAAATTGTAGCGGCTGACTACATCTGTTTTATTTTACAAATAAAAAACGATCCATCGTAACTGGAGGCTCTTTGAGGAGTCTATTACCGGTTACGATGGATCGTTTTTAAATGAGATAGGGACAATTACTTAGTACCTTGGCTCATTTTGATATATCCTAATAATTCGGCGATGAAATCTCCGATGACCGGAAGATTTAATTGTACCAGGAAACTGAGCAACCAAGCGAGCAAGGCGAGTATGACCACTGTACCCAGCGTAAGGCCGAGACCACGTGCAATCCCTGCGGTCAGATTGCTCATAATTCTTCTTTTAGTGCTGGAGTAGTTCTCCAGAATATCTTTAAACTCTGCTCTTTCAAGCGTATCTGCTATTTGATCTAAGCGTTTGTTAAGCCGCTTAACCTCATGGCGCAGCTCAAAAGGATGCTCATTTACATCAAAGTCTCTCTCCTGATCATGCGTTTTAACATGATCAGGAGTGGAAGAAGCCTGCTTGGATGAAACCTCATCTGGCTGATCTTGAGCCTGTAGGGGATGAAAGGTTCTTTTGTTGTTCGCGGAAAGATCATCTCCATAGGAGTTTGGCTTGCTCATTGTCATCCCAGCCTTTCTATCATTTAAAAACAGCCAGCTTCTTGCATGCTGGCTGTTCAGTGTCTAGGGCTTATTTTTTTTCATCTGAATGTGTAACTATTAGGAATTAGCATTCAATTGTTTCTGTGTATCCTTGGCCGCCTGAGCCGTTGCATCCATAACTTCTTTATCCGCTTTGGCCGCTTCATTAGCGACATCGGCAGAAGCTTTGGTTACGCTGGAAACGATATTGTCTTTGCTCTCGGATACCGTTTTGGCTACATCTGCTGTTTTGGTGGAAACGGTTTTGGCCAAATCTGTTGCTTTGCTGCTAACTACAGATGCCACGTCCTTTGTTTTATCGGAGACAACTGTAATTTTATCAGACAGATCACTACGCAAATCACGACCCGGCTTCGGCGCGAACAGCAGGGCTGCGGCAGCACCAATCAAACCTCCAATAAATAAACCTTTTGCAAAACCTGAAGTACCTGCCATATTTTGATTGTCAATGTTACTCATGTTATATCACTCCTCTTATAGAATAAAAAATATATATAAATGTTAGGTAGCCCTTCTTAATAGCCTGGACACAAGTCCGAGCAAGAACACGAACAATGCGGTTCCGAGTATGGCTGGAATGACTGCAAAATCTCCGATGACCGGGCCCCAGTCTCCCAATAGCATGACACCTAGCCAAGCTCCTACAAATCCAGCAATCATAGAGCCCGCAATGCCGCCAGGCATTTCATGACCAGCCAGTGCATCGCCAATCAATCCGATAATAATAGCCATTACAATACTTAGTACAATTCCCCACACAAGGATCGCCTCCCTTATCCTAAGTTCACAAAATCATAACGTTTTTGATGATGCTGAGCTTCGATATTGCTGTGCCTTGCTTACTTCGTATATAAACGTCGTGACCCGGAGTGAAACAAAAAGCCGTCTCGGACATTTACCGGTGGGGAGTGGAAGGATGCTGCATACGCGCTCGCCAATAGATCACAGGAACGGTAAACACCAGCCAAATAATACCTGCAATATAGCCACCCACAATATCTGTAGGAAAGTGAACACCTAGATATACGCGGCTTAGTCCAATCAGGAGAATCAGTAGTGCACCAAGAACGCACGGAAGAAAGAGCGAGCGCCCACGAATCTTTCGTTCTATGGCCCAAATGGCAAATATCATTCCGTAAAATCCCATGGAAATCATCGCATGACCACTGGGAAAACTGTAGCCCCCGGCTTCAACCAAATGTTGAAGTGACGGGCGTTCCCGTTGCAAAATTTCTTTAATTAGCGTATTCAGCACCCACATCGCCGTAAAGCTGCTTAGGATCGCAAAGGAATAAGCTTTTGAGCGAAGACTGACCCAACACAAGGTGGCAGCACCGAGGGCGATGATCAACGACATGCGGAATGAACCGAAAGATGTAATGAATACAGCGATGGTTAACAGTTGGTAACGAGCAGCTGCTGTGTCTGGAAAAACGACATTCTGTATGCGTTCATCCCAATATAGAAAAGGAGCTGTGCCAATCCATTTCACAGAGTAGGCGATGAGAAGCAACACAGCGATCATGATAATAGATGCATACAGACTACGACGCAAATAGCTTGGTAGGAACCGGGATGATTGGGGTTCATGGGATAGCATATGTAATAAATCTCCTCCTTATGGCTGTGATAGACTCAATTTTTCGTACTATTAACTTAACTAATAATGAACTTAAGAGCAAAACCCGACGGAGACGACAGGCTGATTGAGGCATTTAAGCCCGGGGTAAAGGGATCGTATCACAGCGTTTGTAAATGCCAGGGCCGGAAGTGGGATAGTCATTACAAAGCAAGGCTGCTTTACGGAACTGGAATCCATGGAGGTGTTAAGGATGATTAAAATAGTGACATCGGCAGAAAGACATACCTCAAATAAAGGATGGATTCATAGTGAGTTTAGCTTTTCGTTTGCCGATTATGAAGATCCGAGCAATGCTCATTTTGGTTGTATGCTAGCCCATAATGATAACGAGCTTGAACCGCAGCAAGGCTTCAAAAGACATCCGCATCACGATTTGGAAATCGTCACCTATGTAATTGAAGGCCAACTGCATCATAGCGACAGCTTGGGACATGAGCAGGATTTGAAAAGCGGCTCGATACAGGTTCTGAGTGCAGGCACGGGAATTGAGCATGAAGAGCGAAATACTGGGGATGAAAGACCGGTTCGCTTTTTGCAAATGTGGTTTTTACCTGAGAGCCCTGACATTCAGCCTTCTTATCAGGTGCAAAGATTCAAGCACAGTGAACGTCTAAATCGGCTTCAGCCTGTTGTGTCTGGTTCAGAAGTGGAGGGGGCGTTATCCATCGCGCAGGATATAAATCTGTATCTGAGCAGATTGGAAAAAGGACAGCAGCTTGAATATCCGCAGCAAGAGGAGCGCCGCACCCACATTTATGTAGTTAGCGGTCATGTAGAAGTTACATGCCAGGATGGGGATTTTCAGTTAGGGCCTGGTGATGCCGCGCGAATTCAAAAAAGCTGTACATTAAAGATACTAGCTACAGGTAATGAGGATATATCTGAACTGGTGTTAGCGGATTTGCCTTGAAGCATCCTTAAGTGAAGAAGTGTATGAAAATGCATATATGCAATCGAAAAAATAAAGCTCGTATCCCGTTGCACGTCTGTTGAGACGACCGGAGATACGAGCTTTATTTATGCTGACAGGGCCACTATCATGAAGGCTGTTGCTCATGATGATAGGTTGTAATACAGCTAAGCTGTCTTCCTATAAGCTAATTCAGGAGGATTTTCGCAATCTGCCCAGTTCAGAAACAATAGCTTCAACTTCTGAAATGCTCAGGTTAGGCTTGCTTATCACCATATCATAGACATCATGAATGTCCTCGTATTGCTCCAGCGAGAAAGCAGAAGCCTGCATAGCAGCACCACTTGCCATACGGAGCTTGGTTTTAATACCTTCAATCATATACTCAATGTTGGCATGAGACGGTACAGACAAATCCATCGTTAATTTTCCATCCTTTCATAACAGGGGAAGTTGCCTGTATTGTATCATGTTTTTGTTGTAGAATGTACTGAAAGCCAGATTACCGATATACAACCGAATCAAGGAGGATGGACAAAGTTGTCTTTGTATAATCGAGCTTCCGCACCCGGTCGCTTGTCCTTAGAACATAATGTAAAGAAAACAGATCGCGATGGACTCGCGCCGTTTTTTCGAGAAATTCATCATCAGCATGCTATAGATAAGTTGACTTTTGTTTGCATCGGTACAGATCGTTCGTCGGGTGATTCACTTGGGCCACTAGTAGGCACCATGCTCAAGGAGCAAGGCTTTCCGCACGTGATTGGCACAATGACGGAGCCCTGTGACGCAGATCATCTGGTTTCATACTTGGAGTGCATTCCCCAAGATCATCATGTGATCGCCATAGATGCTTGTCTTGGACAGCACGGCTCAACGGGAATGTTTCTTGTTGCGCGTGAACCGCTAACTCCTGCGCGATCGGTGGGGCTGTCTCTGCCGTCTGTTGGTCATTATAGTGTTGCAGCGATTGTGAATGAGCGCAGCCCCAAACCCTATTGGACACTCCAAATGACGTCGCTTCACTTGGTCATGACAATGGCTGCGTATATTGCTAATGCGGCGGCTTATGAATTTGGTTTGAAAACAGCTTCGCAAGATTTTCCAGAGGGTTACCGTTTCAGATATTGATGGTCTGCTTAATAATATACATCAGCATTGTTCTACTTAATAATATATTCAGCTCCAATAGATTATATACAGAGAAGGAAGGGTTCCATATGGAAAAGGTATTATGCGAAGGAACGACGATCTGCTATGCCGAACAGGGAAAAGGAGATCCGATCATTTTATTGCACGGATTTTGCGGAAGCTCCTCCTACTGGGATGAGGTTGTTCCATTGCTATCCCCAAGCTATCGTTGTATTGTTCCAGACTTGCGTGGACACGGACGCAGCGATGCTCCACTAGGAGCCTATACTATTGATCAAATGGCAGATGATGTGCTTAAACTTCAAGAACAATTGGACATCCCTCAGGCTGCCTGGTTTGGTCACTCCCTAGGAGGCTATCTAGCCCTTTCGGCAGTGCAGAGACATGCAGAGCGCCTTACAGCCTTTGGACTGATTCATTCCACAGCTTATGCAGATACGGACGAAGGTAAAGAAAAGCGGAATAAGGCTGTATCCACCATCCAAACGGAGGGGATTACGACCTTTGTAGATGAACTTGTACCGGGGCTATTTGCTCCTGATCATGTGGAGTCGATGTCCACCCAATTACTGAAAGTCAAAGAAATTGGCTACAAAACACCACCACAAGGAGCCGTAGGAGCATCACTGGCTATGCGCGAGCGTACTGATCGTCGGGATGTATTGTCGGCTTCTGCATTGCCAGCCCTTTTAGTAGCGGGTGAGCAGGATCAGGCGGTTCCTCCAGCGCGGACGTTTACAACAGATCGGGCCGGAGTAACTCAGGTTACCCTACCGGAAGCAGGTCACATGAGCCTGTTCGAAGCACCGGAGTTATTAGCGAACGCTATCTTGACATTTTTAGAGCAGAACTTGAAAAAATAGACTAAGGGAAGCCCAAAAAACCGGAACCGTCTGAGGCGATAATCAGAAGGTCCCGGTTTTTTGTGTAGTCAATTATTTTAAGGTGTGTAAGGTGTCTAATTTATGTTGCTTTTGTTAAAGGCAAACGCTGTCGGCAAACCGTCAATACTCTCCAAATTTTTCTCATAGGCATACTTTTTAAGTGCTTCTTCTCCCATCTGAATCGAGACTTCCTTCAGCTTTTCCCGTTCGTTCTCGTATGTCATGAAGGGAACCGCAAAACCACATGAATTCTGCACCATGTGAACGTCCACGACAATGATTTGTCTTGCACCGGGAAGCGGATTGAAGAGTGGGTACAGCTCATTCCATTGCTTAGTATCAGGCAGCGCGACTGTACCAGTGCCATAGAGCTTTAATACACTGGGAGCGCCCTCAAATGCACAAAACATGATTGTTACCCGTCCGTTCTCGATAATGTGGGCGCTTGTCTCGTTGCCGCTTCCCGCCAAGTCGAGATAGGCTACCCTCTGGGCCGATAGAATACGAAAGGAATCATATCCCTTGGGGGAAAGGTTAACATGCCCTGTCTTGGATAGTGGTGCTGATCCTACAAAGAAAATGTGCTGCCGCTGTATAAACTCTTGATGTTCCGGTAATATCGAGCTAAATTGTTTACCCAAACTCCATCATCCTTTCTCACAAAAACATTCATATAAATTTTGTTTCTAAGGAAAATAACTACTATGAACTATTTTATGGAATGTTTAAATATACTGATGATATTTTTGTTTCGTATGAAACAAAAATATCACGACACTAACAAAGAAGCAATATTGATATTAAAAAAAGTCGTCATTCGCTATTCACATGATTTGCTACAAAGTACTGTACCGTAGGAATTTCACTGCCATACGTGAGCATTCTGACTACCTGATCATTGAGGTTATTAACTGAGGGTGAAGGTTACAAGTGGTATTTCTGCATGGTGGGGCATTTGGCTTTTAGACAAGGATGTCATACAATCAGAAGACAGAGTTTCTGGTTGTCTAGGCATTGGGATGAAAGGAAGGGAACGGCTTGCTTAGAAAAGATTATTTACTCAGTATGATGGAAGAATTGACATCCGCAGTAGCATCAGTGCTCGGTCTAAGGCGTGAAAATAAACACGTCGAAGCGCTACAACAGCTAGATGACCTGCTCAACAAGCAGTTTCGTCTTCGTTCAGATCTGCTCAGACGATTGCCGCCGGAACAAATTATTGAGCTTTTCCGATTGGGCCCTGGAATTGAAGCAGACAAGCTCCAGCAGGTGGCTCGCATTTTAGAGGAAGAAGCCGTGATTTACCTGGAAACCAGTAGAACAGACGAGGGCATACGAATCTTGATGAAATCTCTTCATTTATATTTGTACAGCGATTTGAATGGCGCGACTCGTAATCTGCAGGTCCTGCCTGAACGAATAGCGTGTATCGTGCAACTGGTGCATGAATATGAGCTTCCCCCTGAAACCAGCAAGCTGTTGGCTGTTCATTACGAGCGGGAAAACAGGCTGGACGAAGCCGCCGATGTCTGGTTTGGATTGGCATGGGAGCAGCCAGAGCTGCTAGCGGAAGCGGAGACGTTTTATAGTCAATTACTGGATAAGACCAATGCAGAGCTGGAGCTGGGTGGAATTTCACGCCAGGAAGTCACCGAGGGTTTGACTGAGATCACCCAATTACATGAAAGAAAGTGAGATGTACCTTTTGGATTCACTGCGCGAACTTATATACCAATTGACCACGGGAGGATCCCTCATAACAGCGACGCTGAGTCAGCTTCGCAAACGGGAGGATGCTTCTTTTACTAAAGTGCAAATCAAACCTGTAGAATTGAAAAACAAGCTGCATTACCAGTTTGCTTTTCATTATAGCAACAAAGTCATTCATGAAAATCTGACCCCTGACGAAGCTAATGAGCGTATGACTGCTTTGTTTGAGGACACGTTCCGCCAAGGACTTTTATGCGCCAAGGATGCAGATTACCAAGTGCTGATCAGTAAAAAATATAAAGTATCCATTCTGACAAAGTCACCGAGCAAAAGTAAAGCCGACCTGTCTCATAATCGCAAAAAGCAATATGTGCTCGAAGAAGGGGAACGAATTCCTTTCCTGATTGAGCTGGGGATAATGAATGAGGATGGTAAGGTACTGGCCCGCAAGTATGATAAGTTTCGTCAAATTAACCGGTTTCTCGAAATGGTGCAGGATGTATTGCCTAGCCTTCCGGTAGGCCGCCCATTGACGATTGTGGATTTTGGCTGTGGCAAATCGTATTTGACCTTTGCGCTGTATCACTATTTGGCTGTACAGCAAAAGCGACCATTGCAGATCGTTGGTTTGGACTTGAAGGCAGATGTCATTGAAACCTGTAATGTTCTGGCTCAAAAGCTGCAATATCGACAGTTGGAGTTTCTGGTCGGTGATATCGCAGACTATAACGAACTGGAACAGGTGGATATGGTTGTTACCTTGCACGCTTGTGATACAGCAACGGATGCGGCGCTGGAAAAGGCCGTCCGCTGGGGAGCTTCCGTCATTTTGTCGGTTCCGTGTTGCCAGCATGAGCTGTTCAGCCAACTGGAAAATCCGGTATTGGAGCCGTTGCTTTCCCATGGTATTTTAAAGGAGCGTTTTTCAGCACTGGCAACGGATGGAATCCGGGCCAAACTGCTGGATATGATGGGATATCGGACACAGCTGTTGGAATTTATCGACATGGAGCATACACCTAAAAATATTCTGATTCGTGCCGTCAAAGGGCAAGCGGGAGAACAATCCGTTCTGTGGCGTGAATATACAGCATTTCGGGATTTTATTCATGCTAATCCTTATTTAGAACGCGCTTGTGCGGATTTGCTTCCCGAAGGAGCGGGGAAGAAGCAGACACACAGCTAGGAATATAGTAAAAGTGGAGCCACTGCGGGGTGGCTCCACTTTTTTTGTAGTTCACAGTTGCAGTACGCAAACATCTATCCGCCATAGGCACTTCTAAAAGCGGTGCACAAAACATCGCGATCCACCTTCCACAATGCCGCGAGTTCCTCGCTGACATCTTCGTCCCACCAGTCACATAGTAGTTTGCGGTTACTATGGTTTTCCGCAATCCAGATAAGGTGTCCGACGACCTTGCGGCAGTATAGCTCCTCGCCCTGCTTGACCAGATCAGGAGCAATGTGAACAGGCAGACGTTTGCAGGTTCGATACAACTCTTTGATACATGCGCGGCGGATACCACGAGCCGTGGGTAAACGGGATTGTGAATTGTCATGTTTGGGGAATTTGCCGGGAGGCATATTGTACCCCCTCCTCTCTCTCTCAACTTATGCGGGCAGAGGGGGCGGGGTCACTGACCTCCCTATTTGGGCGAAGTGGCGACTTGTTCTGCCGCTGTGATACACTAATGAAAATAGAGAAGCAGGCAGGGAGTGGGAAGAGAGATGGACCAAATATCTAGTATCATTAATTATTTGTTTGAGATCATTCGTAGTCTTGGGTATTTTGGTATTATGCTAGGCTTGATGGTTGAGGTCATTCCAAGCGAAATTGTCCTCGCTTATGGTGGCTTTTTGGTATCCTCGGGTCATATTAATTTTTTTGGCGCAGTCGTTTTTGGAACGATTGGCGGGGTGCTGGCCCAGTTGTTCATTTACTGGATTGGGCGCTATGGCGGCAGACCGGTATTAGATAAGTATGGGAAATACATACTTATCAAAAAAAGTCATGTCGACCATGCTGAAGCCTGGTTTAACAAATACGGCACAGGGGTCATTTTCACAGCTCGCTTTATTCCTGTTGTGCGTCATGCCATCTCAATCCCTGCCGGGTTGGCTCGAATGAACGTATGGCGCTTTATTATTTTGACAACGCTAGCGATTATACCTTGGTCTGTTTTGTTTATATATTTAGGTATGCTGCTAGGAGACAAGTGGGAGCAAATTGACGAAGTGGCAGCACCTTACATCAAACCGATTTTGCTGGTTGCCCTTGCACTCTTGATCATTTATTTTGTTATCAAATGGATTTTGTCCAAAAACAAAAAAGGAAGTGTATAACATGAGCCGTACTAATGTATCGCAATACTTCGGAAAGGGCTTAAGCCCTGAACAGTTTATGGAGGGCATGGAAAAGAACAAAGAAGCCTTCCGCTCTGGGTACGATCAGTTTGTGTGGAATCGCGAAGAGGATCGAGAGTATTTTGAAAGCTTGAACCATCGGGATGATCTGCGTGTGCTTATTTTGGCTGCCGACTGGTGTGGGGACGTGGTGCGCAATGTGCCAGTTGTGTTCCGCGCGCTGGAGAATAGCGGGATTCCGACCGAAGTATTAATCTTGGAAAACCATCAGGCGCTGATGGATGACTTCCTGACAATGGGCGGACGTGCTGTTCCGATTGTGATTTTTGCGGATACAGGAGGTCACGTACTTGGCCACTGGGGACCACGCCCTGCACATGTCCAACAAATTATGATCGGATTCAAACGTGAAAATCCAGATCGGGAAGCTGATGATTATCAAGAAAAAATCGCAGTTGCTCGTAAAGAAATGGCTGAAAAATATGGGGAGGGAACCGAGGTCCATCCTGTGATTGTTCAGGAATTACGCGAGCTGATCTCGGGATTTTAACTTATGACGTTATCTATTCGCAGCTTTAATCTCGGTCCTCTCCAAACAAATGCTTATTTGCTTCAAGGGGATGATCCGCAGCGCGCCGTTATTATTGATCCGGGGATGAATCCGGGTCCTTTGCTTAGAGCTATCGAGCCACTGACCATTGAAGCTATCCTGCTGACTCATGCCCATTTTGACCATATCGGTGGAGTAGAGGAGATTCGCAATACCAAAGGCTGCCCGGTTTATCTGCACGCCTTGGAGCAAGACTGGCTCACATCTCCTAAGCTGAATGGTTCCTTGATGTGGCCAGAGGCATCCCCTCCGATCTCGACGGAACCTGCCGAATATGATTTGGCAGAAGGTCAGCAATTGAACCTGATCGGGCACACGTTCCGGGTTTTCCATACACCGGGCCATTCACCCGGAAGTGTCAGCTTTTTGTGCGGCAAAGATCTTTTTTCCGGGGACGTGCTATTCCGTCAGGGCGTCGGACGCACGGATCTGACGGGTGGCCGGGAACGGGATCTATACGATTCTATTCAGAACAAATTGTTTCCGCTCGGAGATGACGTTACAGTCTATTCCGGTCACGGTCCCAAAACGTCCATCGGTTATGAGAAAGCTAATAATCCGTATATCCGGTAAATGTGATAAACGTTTTCTGTAGGGGCAAAATCAAAGGTATGACAGGTTTTGCCCCATTTCGACAACAAATTATAAATTATGTATAGACAAAGGTTTTTATTTTTGTTAACATAAATTTATTAAAGTTACATACTAAACTCGCGAAGCACGCAAGCTGTGGATGAATCCCGGTTTGCGTTCTTTTTTTTGCCCATTAAGAGGATAAAGAGGCATGAGGCCGTCAGATCACAAGGGGGAGCAAGAATGAAAAGAAAACATATATACGGGGTACAACGTGAGATTGGAGGTAGTTTCCGTGTTCCCAATATAATAGATATTGAAGATTCTGTGGTAGGTTCCGAGCCGAAGATCATAACTTGGAAAAAGGTGAAACGACGGGGCGGAATCCCTTCACAAAACTGGCATGTGAGGCTGAATGAACACAGGCTGGGACGTGGAGACGGTCGATTATGAAGATACATAGATGATATAGACAAGCTACTTTTTTTTTAGTAGACTTAGCAGATAAGTTCAGACAAACGGGGGGGCTAACGATGCATCATTTAGGAGCTAGAATTATGATCGTCGCGGATGCTTTTGAGCAGAATCTTCCTGTGGGCGAACATGGTTATATCATTGCTTACGACCGTAATGCGGACAATGCTTTTGACTATGTCATTCGCGTACCGAAGGTGAACCGCAATTTTTTTGTACCATCCGGGGACATCGAGCTGGAAGAGAGTATTCTCAAGCTGGAAGCCGAGCGGATTGAGCGTGAAGCGCTGATAGATTACGCCCTTGCTACTCATAATGAGAAACTGTTCAAGCATGTAATGAACGGTGGTCTTGATTCGGTAGAGACTGAAGAGGAAGAAGAAACCGCGGCAGAGTTGTTGTCACAGGCTGATTTTATCAGACAAGTCAATTTGCGTGCTTGGATATAGGAGTCGGCTACTGCCGACTCTTTTTAAAAATATATAATGGGCACAATCTCAGCTCCTATAGTTTTCTCGAAAGAGCACCGAGAGGTGCTTTTTTTATATTCTTTTAGCAACATTTACCTCATTGATGTACAGTTTGCTTCTGTACCGCGTCAAAGATTGAATTGTAAAGGGTTCTATCCTATAATTAAAAACGTTATTTCGAAGTTCGGTGCAGCATTTTTTAATATCAGGATTTTGCAAAATTCGATTCCAGTTGCTCCGAAGTGCAAGATATAGATGAACTAAACCATTTTGATCTATATCTTGCTCATTGGAGGTCGCTTATTGGATTTTTTGCAAAATCCTCATATACATGAGGAGGGTTTTGTATGAACATTTCTACGGAAGATGTCCGTCACGTAGCCAAGCTGTCCAGGTTGAATCTGACCGCGGCTGAGGAAGAAACGATGACAGGACAATTAAACGCCATTCTCCATTATGCGGAGAAGCTGAATGAGCTGGATACGGAGCAGGTAAAACCGACCACTCATGTGCTGCACGTCAGCAATGTCATGCGAGACGACGAAGTTCGCGAAAGTTTGACACATGAGCAAGTGATGCGCAATGCACCTGAAGAAGAAGACGGACAGTTTAAGGTTCCTGCTGTTCTGGAATAGATCTCATATTTGAAAGGAGGATGCAAATTGAGCTTGTTCAATAACACATTGCCCGAGATACATAACAAGCTGCATCAAAAGGAAATTTCCGTGAGTGATCTGGTGGGACACGCTCTGGAGACAATTGGTGCGCGGGAAGACAAGATCAGAGCTTATATTACCGTTGACGAGGAACAGGCCCGTGCATCCGCACGTCAGCTGGATGATCAGCTGATTTCCGGAGAGGAAAGAGGGTTGTTGTTTGGTCTGCCGGTAGGTATTAAGGATAATATTGTGACAGAAGGGCTGCGTACAACATGTGGCAGTCAGTTTTTGAAAAATTTTGATCCCGTTTACGATGCCACAGTTGTTAGCAAGTTGCGCGCAGCGCAAACTGTGACACTCGGTAAAATGAACATGGACGAATTCGCCATGGGCGGCTCTAACGAGAACTCCAGCTTTTTCCCTGCACGTAACCCTTGGGATTTAGAACGTGTTCCCGGCGGTTCCAGTGGCGGCTCGGCTGCGGCTGTTGCAGCGGGTGAGGCTTATTTCACGCTTGGTTCGGATACAGGTGGTTCCATTCGCCAGCCCGCTTCTTACTGCGGTGTAGTTGGCCTGAAACCAACCTATGGTCTAGTATCCCGTTTTGGACTGGTGGCTTTTGCCTCCTCTTTAGACCAAATTGGACCCATTACTAAAAATGTTCAGGATTCGGCCTATGTCCTGCAAGCCATTGCAGGTTATGACCAGAAGGACTCCACTTCTGCAAAGGTAGACATTCCTGATTATTTGAACGCTTTAACCGGGGATGTAAAAGGACTTCGTATCGCTGTGCCTAAAGAGTATCTTGGTGAGGGCGTCGATCCTCAGGTCAAGGAAAAGGTGCTGGATGCACTGAAAACGCTGGAAGGACTGGGTGCTGTATGGGAAGAAGTGTCTCTCCCTCACACAGAATATGCGGTAGCTACATATTATCTGCTGGCTTCATCCGAAGCGTCATCCAATCTGGCCCGTTTTGACGGCGTGCGCTATGGTGTGCGTTCTGACAATCCGGACAACCTGCTTGATCTATACCATCAGTCCCGTACGCAGGGGTTTGGTCCCGAGGTGAAGCGTCGGATTATGCTGGGTACCTATGCACTCAGCTCCGGGTACTACGATGCCTATTATTTGAAAGCTCAAAAAGTGCGCACACTGATTAAACAGGATTTTGATCGTGTATTTGAACAATATGATGTGATTATCGGACCTACTGCACCGACAACTGCTTTCAAAATCGGCTCGCAAGTAGACGATCCATTAACAATGTATTTGAACGATATTTTGACGATTCCGGTAAGCTTGGCTGGTGTGCCAGCCATCAGCATTCCGTGTGGTCTTGCGGATGGAATGCCAGTCGGACTACAAATTATCGGAAGAGCCTTTGACGAGTCTTCCGTGCTACGCGTAGCTCATGCTTTTGAACAAAATACCGAATTTCACAAGCAGCGTCCGCAGCTGTAATTTGCGAAAAAGGAGGGAACCTATTCATGTCTACAACTACATCCAAGTATGAGACGGTCATCGGACTTGAAGTGCACGTGGAATTGCACACGAAGTCTAAAATATTTTGTGGATGCTCAACTTCCTTCGGAGCACCACCCAACTCTCATACATGTCCGGTCTGTCTCGGTCATCCAGGGGTGCTACCGGTATTGAACCGTCAGGCCGTTGATTATGCGATGAAAGCAGCAATGGCGCTGAATTGCACCATTGCTGATGTGAGCAAGTTTGACCGCAAGAACTATTTTTACCCCGATTCACCTAAGGCTTACCAAATCTCACAATACGATCAACCCATTGGCGAAAATGGCTGGATTGATATTGAAGTGAATGGTGAGACAAAGCGTATCGGTATTACCCGACTGCATCTGGAAGAGGACGCAGGAAAATTAACCCATGTTGATGGTGGCTATGCGTCTTTGGTCGATTTTAACCGGGTCGGTACACCATTGGTCGAAATCGTTTCGGAGCCGGAAATATCTTCACCGGAAGAAGCCAAGGCCTATCTGGAAAAAATACGTGCCATTATGCAGTATTGTGACGTATCCGATGTGAAGATGGAGGAAGGATCACTCCGCTGCGACGCGAATATCAGTCTTCGTCCGCATGGACAAAAAGAGCTGGGAACTAAAGCGGAACTGAAAAACATGAACTCCTTCCGTGGCGTACAGCGTGGACTGGAATATGAACAGTTCCGGCAGGAACAGACGCTGGACGAAGGCGGAACGATTGTACAGGAGACACGTCGTTGGGATGAAGCGCAAGGTAAAACTTTATCCATGCGTGGTAAGGAACAGGCTCATGACTATCGTTATTTCCCGGACCCGGATCTTGTTACACTGCATATAGATGAGGAATGGAAAGAACGCATCCGTGCTTCGATTCCTGAATTGCCTGACCAGCGTAAAGCACGCTACACTTCGGAATATGGATTACCTGAGTATGATGCCCAGGTGATTACGTCCTCCAAGCCATTGGCCGATTTGTTCGAGGATAGCCTTCAATTCACTAAGGATGCCAAAGCAGTATCCAACTGGATTATGGGGGATTTACTCGGTTATTTGAACAGTGCCGGTGTGGAGCTGTCGCAGGTTAAATTGACCGGACGGGGCTTGGGTGAAATGATCGGACTGCTGGAGAAGGGAACGATCAATAGCAAAATCGCTAAAACGGTCTTCAAGGAAATGCTGGAAAGTGATAAACTGCCACAGCAAATTGTTGAAGAAAAAGGGCTTGTACAAATCAGTGATGAGGGTGCAATCCTGACGATTGTCGAACAAGTTGTAGCAGCTAACCCGCAATCGGTCGAAGATTACAAAGCTGGCAAGCAAAAGGCCATCGGCTTCCTAGTCGGTCAAGTGATGAAGGAGAGCAAGGGGAAGGCAAACCCTGGCCTTGCTAATAAGTTGCTGACGGAAGTGCTGAACCGCTAATGGCATAGATTTGACAGGGGCTTGTCTTTTAGGGACAGGCCCCTTTTGCATAGACGCTGAGAACGGTTAGCGCGAACAAGCTTTAGAATCCTGATGGCATTTTATGAGTTTCCTTAGGAGGGAAAACAGCATGGTTACCCTATGTTCATTGCAAGATGATGATATCGTCAGTCAGATATGGCGTCTACAGCACGTTGCCTATAGGTTGGAGGCTGAGCTGATTGGGTTTGATGAGATTCCTCCACTGATGGATACATTAGATACGCTGAGAAGCTGTGGAGAGTCTTTTTATGGGTGGCTGGAGGACGGTGAATTGCTAGGAGCACTGGCTGTGCAGTCTGAGTCGCCCGATTCGCTTACCCTTACACGCATGATGGTTCACCCGGATCATTTTCGTAAAGGCATTGGAGACTCTTTAATGAAGCATGTTTTGAATGAATATCAAAATATCCCTTTGTTTATCGTCTCTACAGGAACTTTAAATACTCCTGCGGTGACATTATATCGAAAACATGGCTTTCGCCCCGTATCTGCGGCCGAGGTCGCTCCAGACGTGGAATTAACCACCTACCATCTGCATAAGGTGGAATAGCATTGAGATATCATTAAATTGTCATTAAAAATGCACATAAGCCCACAAATCGCGTACCCGGAGTGGGAAATACGACATAACCGGGAGGAGAGACTCGAATGAATAATCCGTGGATTATAGACGATTCACATATCATTTTACGGCTTTTACTGTCCATGCTTCTCGGTGGATTCATTGGCTTTGAACGCGAACGTTCCAATCACGCAGCTGGTTTGAGGACTCATATTATGGTCAGCCTTGGCTCGACGCTGATTATGCTACTCTCCATTTACGGCTTTGCCGATTTTATTAAAGAAGCTAATGTACGCATAGATCCCGCTCGTTTGGCTACGGCTGTGATCACTGGCGTAGGCTTTTTGGGTGCAGGGACGATTATGTTCACAGGTAAATCCATTACCGGCCTAACGACTGCGGCTTCCATTTGGGTCGTGGCTGCTATTGGCCTTGGGGTGGGAGCAGGCTTTTATTTCCCGTCTATAGCGGCGACAGTGCTCGTATTTTTAAATTTATGGGTGTTTAACAAAGTTGAACTTCGGTATATGCGTGGACGCAAGCGTCATCTTATTACATTGTACGGATTGTCCTCTCACGGACTGCTAGAGCAGATTTCGACTTATTTAGAGCAAGAAAAAGTGGAAATACGTAAAATAATGATTAAAGAACATGAAAATGTCCCATTTCACGAATTACACCCAGATCGGCAGAGTATGGAGGTTTCCCTAGAGGTGCTGGCCCGTCATGATTTTAATCCCGTACGTATTGCAGCTGATTTACGACAATGGGAAGATATAGCTGCTGTCTCCGTTGAGTAATAGTCTACCTTTTTTTAACAGTTACTCTTAAATCCGATTGGGGTACTATGTAAGCATCGAAGCATTTTCAGCGGAGCCACGCATGGGATTCAAAGGGGAGGATGGCATGAACTCGGAACAACCGTTACCGTCTGGAGAGGCTGGACAGCTACAAGCATCGGAACAGCGGGAACAGCCCAGACAGGGGAAACGTCTAAAATACGCTAAATTTCGCAAAGTGATTGCTATTATCATGGCGGCATTGTTACCCGGACTGGGACATCTTTTTTTAGGGCTGTTTATTAGGGGGCTTAGTTTTATTGTATTGCTCCTGCTAGATATTTTTGCGATGTTGTATGTTTCCTCTGACGGCTTGAGGATCAACATTCCATTACTTATTTTACTTGGATTGTTCATACCCGTTTTATATTTTTATAATGTATATGATGTCTTACAGTCAGCAGATTACATGGTTCGCTATCGGCGTAAGCCAGATCGTTATGCACGAATGGATGCTAGAGGCCAGCAAAGTAGTCCTTTTTATGCATGGGAGAGAGGCTTTGCTTTTGCTGTGCTGATGGTGGCAGGCGGTGGGCTTATGATTTTGTTTCGCATGAAACCTCGCTGGTTGAGTAATTTCTTTGAGGATTATGGATTCCTTACGCTGGCCATTTTATTAATGATGATCGGTTTATTCCTTTTTCTAAGGGAAGCCTTTCTGACCTTTAAGCGTAAAAAGTTGAAAGAAAGAGGGTGAAGCTGGCGTGCACCGCAAAATAAGAGTCGGGCGCTACACCTCTTCGCTTCTGTTGATGGCTGTAGGCATTTTGCTTATTGTAGATGTGTTTCAAAATACTGAATATATGCTTCAGCTCCTCGTTTGGTGGCCCGTAATCTTTGTGCTTTGGGGACTGGAGTATCTGATTTTTTTTGCCGTGTACTATCGGAAAGAAGGCAAGTCTGACAACGGAAGGCGATTCAGACCTGACCTAAAGGGGATTCTGTCCGCTTTGGTAGTGGCAGCCTCGGTTTTTATCGTGACCCAGCAAAATCATTATATGTATCTGTGGAACCGGGTCAGCCTCAATCTGACGTCAGCCTCTATGGATTTTAGCCAAGCTAAAGAGAATCGGTATGATATGGGTGGTGTGCTGATACCTGTAACTATGCAGACGTCCGATTTAGTAGTTGATTCGGTTAATGGTGATGTAACACTGATCAGACGGCCTGTGTCCAATATAGAGGTACGAGGGACTCTATGGGTGGATCAAGCGCCTGCTGCCGAAGCGGACAAGATTGCTCAAGCTTCTTCACTGACTTCTACCGACGGCAAGACTATCCAGATTCGTCCGGAGGCAAAGTCGTACGGAGCATCAAGCAAACGTCAGCCCCGTGTGAACATGCTGATCACCGTGCCGGAGGACCGGCGGTTCAATGTGCAGATTAGAACCTCCAACGGGAATATTTCCTTGAATGGAGTTGATGCGATTGACAGCATTCGGCTCGAGAGCGGTAATGGAAATCTCACTGTTAATGACGCTATCGGCAATGTCAAGGGAGGCACGTTGAACGGTCAGGTTAAATTGCATCGAATTTCTGGAGATGTGGATGTGCGCACGAACCGTGGCGACATGCAAGCAGGCGATATTGAAGGAGCTGTGACACTGCACACCATGGTAGGTGATATTCAGCTCGCTCGTTCGGAAGGGGACATCACCGTAGATACTCAGAATGGTGACATGAATGTGCTGAATTCTACAGCCAAGCTGAATGCAAATTCGCTTAATGGCTCCATCAAAGTGCATAGCGAGCAGATAGGCGGAGATTGGAAAATATACAGTGCTGTCGGTGATATCGTATTGGATCTTCCGTCGAATGGAGATTTTCAGTTAGAGGGTTCAAGCAGTTATGGTAATCTTCAATCCGATTTTCCATTTAAAATAGATAGTAAAAGTATTTCAGGCCAAAACGGGACAGGCAAGTATGCGATCAACGTAGAGGGCAACAGTAATTTAACCATTAAAAAGTTACTGTTGCCGTCGTTACCCGACTTGGATGATTCCGGGGGTACGACTGCGCCCGATACATCTGCAAGCTCTCCGGCTGAACCCGGAGCTTCTGAGACAGATACCTCTATAGGAATATCCGGCGACAATACGGCGCGTTGACAAGAAACTTGAGTAGACCGTACAATGTGAGTAGGTTTAGAAGTGAATTGTAAATAGATGCGTGGTAATTGATAGGATCGTAAGTAAGGGATAAGGCGGTGGACATATATGGCAGCACGCGTCCAGCATGCTTTGGAACTTCTGAAGAAGACAGGTGTACGCATAACACCCCAGCGTCATGCCATATTAAACTATTTAATGGAAACTATGGGGCACCCGACTGCAGATGAAATATATCGAGCGCTTGAGTCCAAGTTTCCAAGTATGAGTGTGGCTACGGTTTATAATAACTTAAAGATGTTTATAGAAGCGGGTATGGTACATGAGTTGACCTATGGAGATAACGCCAGTCGTTATGATGCCAATATTTCGGAGCACTATCACATCATTTGCGAAAAATGCGGAAAGATTGAAGATTTCAGTTATCCGTATTTGGCCGATGTGGAACGCCATGCCGCGTTGGAAACAGGCTTCGAGGTGCATGGACATCGTATGGAGTTACACGGAGTATGCAAAGCTTGTAGTAACAAACAAACGTAACGAAACAAGGAATAGAAGTTTTTTGTGCGGTATGTATATATTGTAATGGATTGGAAACGTGAGGAATTCCCCATAAGCGGGGATTTACCGCGTTTTTTTGTTTAAATCACTTTATTTTTGTTTTAAGTAATCTGTTGAGGTTACAAAATACGGAAATTCAAAGTTCATACAATGGAGGTTCAATATTGGCCAGAAATCATTCCAGACGCCGCCGTAAACGTTCACGATTCAAAGGAGCGGCAAGCTTGCTATTATTTGCAGCGATTATATGTGCAATTACTGTCGTATGGTTTGGTAATCCCCTTCACGAGAAACCCGATTGGCAGGGCAGTGTCCGTCCTATTTTTATGCAGGGAAAGTTGACTGGGTATGAAGCTCAGAGCTCCGGCAAGAACATGCTGATGCCGCTTAAATTGGTGCAAAGTAAAATTGATCCTACGGTTCGCTACGAGGATGACAGCCAAACCGTCATTATGGCGACGAGACAAAACCTGCTCAATATGAAGGTTTCGAAGGCACAAGGGGAACTGAATGGTAAAACATATGCGCTGAGCGCAACCCCTCAGGTAATCAGTGGAGAGGTATATATCCCGATAGAGGCTGTACGTGAAGTATACGGCGTTTCTATACACGAAGACCCTGTGACTGGTGCTGTCATCCTAATGAAGGCTGGAGAGAAGGTCAGGCTGGGGAGTGTGGAAAAGAAGGATGGCTCACAGGATGCTAGAATCGCCTTACGTAAAGAAGCCTCTAGCCTATCTTTCATTTTGACAGATATATCTCAACGGACGAAGGTGCGTATTTGGTCCAAACAGGGCGATTGGTATTTTGTTCAGTTAGACAATGGTTATGCGGGATACATTAAGTCAGACCATGTTGCTGAAGGAGAAGAGCTTGTGATCCCTTCGGTTAAGGACGATTTGTCCATCTCGGAAAAACATTGGGAGGATAGATCGGTAAACCTCGCTTGGGAAGCTGTCTATAATCGCAAGCCCGATCCTTCCAAGTTTGATCCTATGCCTGGAGTAAACGTGGTGAGCCCTACGTGGTTCAGTGTCGTCGATCATGAAGGCACTGTAGAAAGCAAGGCAGATCCTGCCTATGTCAGTTGGGCACATCGCAAGGGGATGGAGGTTTGGGGCTTGTTGAGCAACAGCTTTAATCCCGAATTAACAACTGAAGCTTTGTCCACCTTTGAACGTCGAAAGTCGATTGTAGATCAGATGATTTCACTAGCCCTAGAAAATGATCTGGACGGTATTAATATTGACTTTGAAAATGTTCATACGAAGGATGGCCCAAATGTCACCCAATTTTTGCGGGAACTTAAACCGATGGCTCGGGAACACGATTTGATACTATCCATTGATGTAACGCCTAAATCTCAAAGTGAGATGTGGTCAGCTTTTTTAGATCGAAAATCATTAGGCACCATCACAGATTACCTCATGGTAATGGCATATGATGAACATTGGGCGGCTAGTCCAAAGGCTGGTTCTGTCGCCTCGCTACCATGGACGGAAGCGTCAATTAAGCGAATTATTCAGGAAGATGAAGTGCCGCCTCAAAAAGTGGTTTTAGGTATTCCATTATATACTCGCGTGTGGTCCGAGACTCCCAAAGAAGGGAAGATTAAGGTCACCTCCAAATCACTTGGTATGGAGGCAGCAGCGGATATCATAGCCAAATTTAAGTTGAAGCCTAAGTTTAGAGCTTCCGAAGGTCAAAATTATGTTGAGTATACAGAAGATGGTGTGGTCAAAAAGATTTGGCTGGAGGATCAGGTATCTCTGGAGGCAAGAGTAGAACTTGCCAAATCGCTGAAGCTTGGAGGAATTGGTGTGTGGAATCGAACTTTTGCTGATGCAAACGCTTGGGTAACACTGAAAAAAATAAGTGAATAAGATAAAAATTTATACAATTGAAGAAGGAAGTCTCTTATTTATGTAGAAATGATCACATGTATCCAAATATCCAATTTGCGGTCATAGCCGCCTTGCAGGTATGGAGGGAGAAGTGCAGCTAACCAAATTAAACCTGATGTATGATGAATTGTTGCAGGAAGATTCGATAGGTGTTATTTCGTACAGAAAGCCGGGAGAGTATTTTCACGGTTCGATGTTGTATGACTTTGATGAACTCATTCTAATTATTGGAGAAGACACCAAGCCAGTTCGTTCTATTCAACACTTATTTATGAATGGATTAAGATGCCAAGTGTTGTATGCAACGCTCAGTTGTCTGAAGGAATGGATTATCGCTGGTGAACAAGCCAACATTATAGATTATGTGCTAGAAGGTCGTATTGTCTGGGAACGGGATGACAGGGTCCGTCTTTTAAGACAGGAAATTGTTGATTTTAACGATCCACTGCGGGAGCAGAAGCGATTTCATGAGTTCTCCCGCTTTCTGGTCAATTACGTTCATGGTAAAAGAGCGGTGCGAGAAGGGCGGATCATTGATGCTTATCAAAGTGTTCTGAAAGCATTGGATCATTGGGCATCTATTGAACTCATTGAACGGGGGATTTATCCAAAGATTCACTTATGGGTTCAGGTACAGCCTCTGGATCGAACGATTGACAAATTGTATAATGAACTCACATTAAGTACGGAAACCTTGGAACAACGGGTTGAACTAGTACTGCTTGCTTGTGAATTTTCAGTTATGTCAAAAATGGAGGAGTGCTCATCTCCGCTATTCCGTATATTAGGCAGCAGACGGGAACCTTGGTCTATAAATGAACTTATTAACCATCCTGAGCTAAAGAATCTCCAATTGGATCTTACCGTCGTGCTC
>NZ_CP073683.1:4530000-4887500 GCF_019454085.1 Paenibacillus sp. S25 | reverse complement strand
CGACGAAGGACGTGGCGAACAACGATAAGGCCTCGGGGAGCTGTAAGCAAGCTTTGATCCGGGGATGTCCGAATGGGGAAACCCGGCTGTCTTCATCGACAGTCACTTTCTGCTGAATACATAGGCAGAATAGAGGCAGACCAGGGGAACTGAAACATCTAAGTACCCTGAGGAAGAGAAAACAATAGTGATTCCGTCAGTAGCGGCGAGCGAACGCGGATTAGCCCAAACCAAGGAGCTTGCTCCTTGGGGTTGTGGGACGTCTCACATGGAGTTACAAAGGAACCGGTTAGATGAAGAGGTCTGGAAAGGCCCGCCAGAGAAGGTAAAAGCCCTGTAATTCAAAACTTGTTCTCTCCGAGACGGATCCCGAGTAGTGCGGGGCACGTGAAACCCCGTATGAATCCGGCAGGACCATCTGCCAAGGCTAAATACTCCCTGGCGACCGATAGTGAAGCAGTACCGTGAGGGAAAGGTGAAAAGCACCCCGGAAGGGGAGTGAAATAGATCCTGAAACCGTGTGCTTACAAGAAGTCAGAGCCCGATCTATGGGTGATGGCGTGCCTTTTGTAGAATGAACCGGCGAGTTACGTTCCCGTGCAAGGTTAAGGTGAAGAGCTGAAGCCGCAGCGAAAGCGAGTCTGAATAGGGCGACTTGAGTACGTGGACGTAGACCCGAAACCGGGTGATCTACCCCTGTCCAGGGTGAAGGTGCGGTAACACGCACTGGAGGCCCGAACCCACGCATGTTGAAAAATGCGGGGATGAGGTGGGGGTAGCGGAGAAATTCCAATCGAACCCGGAGATAGCTGGTTCTCCCCGAAATAGCTTTAGGGCTAGCCTCGGAAAAAAGAATCGTGGAGGTAGAGCACTGATTGGGTGCGGGGCCCGCAAGGGTTACCAAGCTCAGTCAAACTCCGAATGCCATAGATTTAGTTCCGGGAGTCAGACAGTGAGTGCTAAGATCCATTGTCGAAAGGGAAACAGCCCAGACCATCAGCTAAGGTCCCCAAGTGTGTGTTAAGTGGGAAAGGATGTGGAGTTGCACAGACAACCAGGATGTTGGCTTAGAAGCAGCCACCATTGAAAGAGTGCGTAATAGCTCACTGGTCGAGTGACTCTGCGCCGAAAATGTAACGGGGCTAAACACACCACCGAAGCTATGGCTTGATGCTTATGCATCAGGGGTAGGGGAGCGTTGAATGCGGGTTGAAGGTGTACCGTAAGGAGCGCTGGACTGCATTCAAGTGAGAATGCCGGTATGAGTAACGAAAAGATCTGTGAGAATCAGATCCGCCGAAAGCCTAAGGGTTCCTGAGGAAGGTTCGTCCGCTCAGGGTAAGTCGGGACCTAAGGCGAGGCCGATAGGCGTAGTCGAAGGACAACAGGTCGAAATTCCTGTACCACCGTAATCCGTTATGAGCGATGGGGTGACGCAGTAGGGTAGTGACGCGGACTGATGGATGTCCGTCTAAGCAGTGAGGCTGGTGTGTAGGCAAATCCGCACATCGTTAAGGCTGGGCTGTGATGGGGAGCGAAAATTGTAGTAGCGAAGGTCATGATCTCAGACTGCCAAGAAAAGCCTCTAGCCAGGAGAAGGTGCCCGTACCGCAAACCGACACAGGTAGGCGAGAAGAGAATTCTAAGGCGCGCGGAAGAACTCTCGTTAAGGAACTCGGCAAAATGACCCCGTAACTTCGGGAGAAGGGGTGCCTCGGTAGGGTGAATAGCCCGAGGGGGCCGCAGTGAAAAGGCCCAAGCGACTGTTTAGCAAAAACACAGGTCTGTGCGAAGCCGCAAGGCGAAGTATACGGGCTGACGCCTGCCCGGTGCTGGAAGGTTAAGGGGAGTGGTAAGCCCTTCGGGGCGAAGCTATGAACCGAAGCCCCAGTAAACGGCGGCCGTAACTATAACGGTCCTAAGGTAGCGAAATTCCTTGTCAGGTAAATTCTGACCCGCACGAATGGCGTAACGACTTGGGCGCTGTCTCAACGAGAGATCCGGTGAAATTTTAATACCTGTGAAGATGCAGGTTACCCGCGACAAGACGGAAAGACCCCATGGAGCTTTACTGCAGCTTGATATTGAATTTGGGTACGATCTGTACAGGATAGGTGGGAGCCGTTGAATCTTGAGCGCCAGCTTGAGAGGAGGCATCCTTGGGATACCACCCTGATCGTATCTAGGTTCTAACTTGGTACCGTGATCCGGTGCGAGGACAGTGTCAGGTGGGCAGTTTGACTGGGGCGGTCGCCTCCTAAAGAGTAACGGAGGCGCCCCAAGGTTCCCTCAGAATGGTTGGAAATCATTCGAAGAGTGCAAAGGCAGAAGGGAGCTTGACTGCGAGACCTACAAGTCGAGCAGGGACGAAAGTCGGGCTTAGTGATCCGGTGGTACCGCATGGAAGGGCCATCGCTCAACGGATAAAAGCTACCCTGGGGATAACAGGCTTATCTCCCCCAAGAGTCCACATCGACGGGGAGGTTTGGCACCTCGATGTCGGCTCATCGCATCCTGGGGCTGAAGTAGGTCCCAAGGGTTGGGCTGTTCGCCCATTAAAGCGGTACGCGAGCTGGGTTCAGAACGTCGTGAGACAGTTCGGTCCCTATCTGTCGTGGGCGTAGGAAATTTGAGAGGAGCTGTCCTTAGTACGAGAGGACCGGGATGGACGTACCGCTGGTGTACCAGTTGTTCCGCCAGGAGCACCGCTGGGTAGCTATGTACGGAAGGGATAAGCGCTGAAAGCATCTAAGCGTGAAGCCCCCCTCAAGATGAGATTTCCCAATTAGTAAGACCCCTTGAAGACGACGAGGTAGATAGGTTGGGGGTGGAAGTGCAGTAATGCATGGAGCTGACCAATACTAATCGGTCGAGGGCTTATCCTAAAAATAAAACGCAAATGAGTTTCGGATCCAGTTTTCAGGGTGTAACCTTGAAACAAATGCTTAATATTCCCTGATAGCTCAGTTGGTAGAGCACTCGACTGTTAATCGAGTTGTCACAGGTTCGAGTCCTGTTCGGGGAGCCATATGGAGAGGTGTCCGAGTTGGCCGAAGGAGCACGATTGGAAATCGTGTAGGCGCCAAAAGCGTCTCGAGGGTTCGAATCCCTCTCTCTCCGCCATAATTATTTTATTGCATGGCCCGTTGGTCAAGGGGTTAAGACACCTCCCTTTCACGGAGGTAACAGGGGTTCGAATCCCCTACGGGTCATAAAAATATCATAAAAGAACTTGCAATAAAAAGTTCATTATGGTATAATATGAGAAGTGCTTAATTGTGGAGGCTTAGCTCAGCTGGGAGAGCATCTGCCTTACAAGCAGAGGGTCGGGGGTTCGAGCCCCTCAGCCTCCACCATTTGAAAATTAAATATTTATTATTGTCGCGGGGTGGAGCAGTTCGGTAGCTCGTCGGGCTCATAACCCGAAGGTCGCAGGTTCAAATCCTGCCCCCGCAACCAATTAAAATTTATTATGGAACTGTGGTGTAGAGGCCTAACATGCCTGCCTGTCACGCAGGAGATCGCGGGTTCGAATCCCGTCAGTTCCGCCATTAGTAATACAATGTTTAATGAAGAGCCTTATAATAAGGCTCGGTAGCTCAGTCGGTAGAGCAGAGGACTGAAAATCCTCGTGTCGGCGGTTCGATTCCGTCCCGAGCCACTTTTAATTGAATATTTTATGTGCCGGTGTAGCTCAACTGGTAGAGCAACTGACTTGTAATCAGTAGGTTGGGGGTTCAAGTCCTCTCGCCGGCACCATTTTTGGAGGATTAGCGAAGTGGCCAAACGCATCAGACTGTAAATCTGCTCCCTTACGGGTTCGGTGGTTCGAATCCATCATCCTCCACCAGTTTTATAGGGGCATAGTTTAAAGGTAGAACAACGGTCTCCAAAACCGTTGGTGTGGGTTCAATTCCTGCTGCCCCTGCCAATTATTCATTACTTGCGGCGGTCGTGGCGAAGTGGTTAACGCACCGGACTGTGACTCCGGCATTCGTGGGTTCAAGCCCCATCGGCCGCCCTTTACTTATTGGGGATTAGCCAAGCGGTAAGGCAACGGACTTTGACTCCGTCATGCATAGGTTCAAATCCTATATCCCCAGCCATCTTTATGCGGACGTGGCTCAGCGGTAGAGCATCGCCTTGCCAAGGCGAGGGTCGCGGGTTCGATTCCCGTCGTCCGCTTTGTTACACTCTGGCGCCATAGCCAAGTGGTAAGGCAAAGCTCTGCAAAAGCTTTATTCCCCAGTTCAAATCTGGGTGGCGCCTCCATAATTGAATACGCCGGCGTGGCGGAATGGCAGACGCGCTCGACTCAAAATCGAGTGGGAAACCGTGGAGGTTCGAGTCCTCTCGCCGGTATTAACTAAAAGAGTTCATTAGAGACATTCTCTAGTGAGCTTTTTTTATTCGAGTTTTAGTACCTCACTCATTGTTTGAGCTGAAGATACTTTCGAGTTGTACTCCAAATACGAATAAATATTGGCTATTATTGCGTAATCACTGTGACCCAGCCATTCCTGAACTTCTTTCATGCTTACCCCTAATACATCTACATAAATATACTCCAGGTATTCAAGACAATAAGAATTGTCAGAAGATAAGCGATAGGATTCCTGTTATTCCTTCATACGAATCAGAAGCTCATAGAACGTGTCCACCAGTGGCAGTATACGGCGACTGGCTTTATTCATGGTTCGGTCCTTTTCAATTTCAATATATCTACCATTCAAATTGCCCGATGTGGCGGTATGTTTAATACTAATAGTCCAATTCAATAAATCAATAGCCGACCATTTTAATCCTACGACCTCGCTTCGGCTTAACCCATAAAAGGCAGCCAGGATAACGGAAAGCTCAATTCTTTCGCCTCGGATTACTGCGAGGAGTTGATCCAGCTCCTCGGCATTGTAAAAGCTCACGACGTAATTGTTCTTTTTTGGGCTTTCAAATAAGTCAGGGAGATTCGCTACAATCAGCTTTATTTTCACGGCATACTGAAGGGCTCTGCAAATGTTCGCGTGGTAATGAATAACGGTATTGGCGCTGACACCTTGCACATTCATTTCATGGGTATACAAGGTCTGAAAATCCTCTGTAGTTAAATCATCAAGCAATACATCCCTTTCTTTCGGAAAAAGGATCTACGCGGCCTTTTACAGTGTCGGAATAGGAGATAAGCCCGATACTGTTTTTCATCATCTCTAGCCATTGAAGCATAAAGTCTGCGAACAGCCTTTTGCTATTACTGGATGGGTAGCCGCTTTTACTCTTACAGCATATCTTCGTTTTCAACCGCGAGTGCTTGTCCTTCCATATGATAATTCTTCCTGGCTTCCTGAAGCAAGATTTCGGCTCTTTTCTTGGTTCCTTTTATCTTAAGCCCCGTAGGGATCCATTTTGGTTATCGTTTACCATTCTCATCTTTACAGTTAGGCGGATGTCCCGTTGCGCTTTCTCCTCTTTCAATAACTCCAGAGGGTGAACCCGATCCTTTTTCAAATACCGGTTGATCTTCGGAATGGATTTTCAAAGCAGGATTGATCAGAGGTAGGCAAAACCATTTCCGGGACGTGCCCTAGTCAAAACACAGCATGAGGCCGATGACAATGACAACAAACCCATGAAAAGCGCCTCCAAAATTGCGTCACATTTAACATAATTGATATTGATTATCAATATCAATTATGTTAATATAATTTTGTTCACTAGTGAACAAAAAATAATCTAATGGTGACACTGAACTTGGTCTGCAACTACTACAAGAGAGGGGAGATTGGGAAATTGGAGTTTCAAAATCATTTTAAAGGTCATCTTTACGAGCAATATATTAAAATGCTACATCTGAATGAGCTGTATACTGAACAAGAATTTAACTCGTTTCGGCAACAGGCCAGAAAGTACCAGATTGACATGCTCTCCAACAATATTACTAGTGTACACGTTATTGATTGCATTGGTGATTATGAACCGATAAATCATACCGGGATTGTGGAGAAGATGGGGTTGTCCAAAGCCAGCATTACTAAAATTAGTGCAAAGCTGCTGGAAATGGGCTTCATTATGAGAAGTCAACTGAACAGCAATCGTAAGGAGATTTACTTTAGTTTAACGGATAAGGGAAGACACGTTTATCATTTGCATAAAGAACTGCACAAAGAAAAAGAAGAAAGGTTTTACCAATTCATTGAATCCTATTCAGAGGTTGAGCTGCAGACTATTGGAAAATTTATGAGTGATTTGGTGGCGCGTGCCGAAGAATACTCCGAAGGGAAGTTTACGATAAATGACGACATTAAAGATTGAGGAATTAAGATCCAAGATTGAAGGGAAAGAAATTTTAAAAGGGCTCACACTGGAGATTCATGGCGGAGAGATTCATGCGATTATGGGGCCTAATGGGACGGGAAAAAGTACATTGGCTTCAGCTTTAATGGGCCATCCCAAATATGAGGTTACTGGCGGTAAGGTGACATTGGACAATGAAGACCTTCTGGAGATGGAGGTGGATGAGCGAGCCCAGGCAGGCTTGTTCCTCGCTATGCAATACCCAAGTGAAATTGCTGGCGTGACCAACTCGGACTTTCTCAGAAGTGCCATCAATGCACGGCGTGAAGAAGGCGATGAGATATCCTTAATCCGTTTTATCCGTGAAATGGAGAGCAAAATGAAGGGGCTGGAGATGAACCCGGAATTTGTGCATCGTTATTTGAATGAGGGATTCTCTGGAGGTGAAAAAAAGCGGAATGAGATTCTGCAAATGATGCTACTTGAACCCAAGTTTGTGATCCTGGATGAAGTGGACTCAGGGCTTGATATTGATGCACTGCGTATTGTGGCCAATGGCGTAAATGAGATGCGCAGCCCGGATAGAGGCTTTTTAATCATCACCCATTATCAACGACTGTTGAATTATATTACCCCGGATTTTGTGCATGTCATGATGCAAGGCCGGATAGTTAAATCTGGCGGTCCGGAGCTTGCCCACCGTTTGGAGGCTGAAGGATACGATTGGGTGAAGGAGGAACTTGGGATTACGGATGAGACGGTAAGGGAAGCTTAAAAGCCGGAGAGGAGGAACAGCACGTGGATATACAAGCTAGAGTTTCAATGAATGTGGACGATTTACGCGCATGGTCAAGCGCTAAGGATGAACCTCGTTGGCTGATTGAACGCCGCGTTCACGCACTCGAACTGGCAGGGACGCTGGAGTTGCCTAAAGTGGAGAAAATCAATCTTGAAAAATGGGATATCTACGAAAGTGGAGATTACAAAGCTGAGAATGCGTGGTCTAGTTTGGAGGAAGTGCCGGAGGTTGTTCGAGGTTTGGTTGCTTCTCCGGTGAAAGGCGGACTAATCGTTCAGTTCAACTCGGATGTAGTGTATACGAAATTGTCCGAGAGCTTAGCCGCCCAGGGAGTCATTTTAACGGATCTGCATACTGCGGCAAAAGAGCATGAGGAGCTGGTTCAACGTTATCTCTTTCAGGCAGTAAAGCCAGAAGAACATCGTTTATCTGCTGCACACAGTGCCTTATGGAGTGGTGGCGTTTTTCTATATGTCCCAGACGGTGTAGAGGTTGAAGCACCTATTCAAGCGATCTTTCTTAACGATACAAGCGGTGTGTGTTTTGCTCCTCACGTCTTAATTGTGGCAGGGAGCAACAGCAAGATCACTTATGTGGATAATTGTGTATCGAGTGGTGATGATGTCAAGGTATTGCATAACGGTGTGACGGAGGTCTTCGCGGGGGCGGGCTCAAAGGTGCAAGTAGCTTCGGTTCATCAGCTTGCTGCAACTACAACAGATTTCACCCAGCGACGGGCGGTCGTTCTTGCTGATGGGGGTGTGGAATGGATTATCGGTGAGATGAACAATGGTTATACCGCCAGCGATACCAAGACTTTGCTACAAGGCAACGGGGCGGTCTCCGACAATAAGGTGATTGCTATTGGCACGGGCAATCAAAAATCGAGCTATACAACTCAAGCTCAGCATTTTGGCAGAAGCTCGGTAAGCCAGATGATTACGCGTGCAGTCATGCTTGAAGAAGCTACGGCCATTATCAACGGCATTACAAAGATTGAAAAAGGTGCAACCCATTGTGATGGTCAGCAAACAGAACGCGTGCTTATGCTAAGTCCTAAAGCTCGCGGTGATGCCAATCCGATCCTGCTGATAGATGAGGATGATGTAACCGCGGGTCATGCTGCATCCGTGGGGCAAGTAAATGCAGAGCAAATCTATTATCTGATGTCGCGCGGGATATCACGGAGTGAAGCCGAACATCTTGTTATTTTCGGATTTCTCGCTCCTGTCATTTCGGAGATCCCACTGGAAGGTGTTCGCAGTCGCCTAAAAGATTTAGTGGAAAGCAAGCTCGGCAGATCATAGCAAATCAAAATGAATCTTGAAAGGTTAAAAAGGAGTGATACTAATGGCTAAAAAAGCACCAGATATGGGCGAATATAAATATGGGTTTCGCGACAAGCACCAGTCTATTTTTCAATCTGGAAAAGGTCTGACGGAAGAGATTGTCCGGGAAATTTCCCGAATCAAGGAAGAGCCGGAGTGGATGCTCAATTTTCGGTTGAAAGCTTTAAATCAATTCTACAAAATGCCGATGCCTGAATGGGGAGCGGATTTGACCGGGCTAAATCTTGATGACATCCAGTATTACGTTCGCCCTTCTGAAAAACAGGGAAAGACCTGGGAGGAGGTTCCTTCCGAGATCAAAGCAACCTTTGACAAGCTGGGAATCCCTGAAGCGGAGCAAAAATTCCTGGCGGGCGTATCCGCTCAATATGAGTCGGAAGTAGTTTATCACAGCATGCGGAAAGAACTGGAGGATCAGGGCGTTATTTTCCTTGATACGGATAGTGCATTAAAGCAATACCCCGAAGTGTTTAAGCAACATTTTGGGACGATCATCCCTCCCGCCGACAATAAATTTGCGGCGCTTAATAGTGCGGTTTGGTCAGGCGGTAGCTTTGTATACATTCCGAAGGGTGTTCAGTGCGAGGTTCCTATACAAGGTTATTTCCGTATTAATTCTGAAAATATGGGTCAATTCGAGCGGACATTAATTATTGCCGAAGAGGGCAGCTTTGTCCATTATGTTGAAGGATGTACAGCACCTATTTATAGTACCAGTTCTCTGCATAGTGGAGTTATTGAAATTATTTGCCGGAAAGATTCCCGTGTCCGTTACACGACCATTCAGAATTGGGCTCCTAATATCTACAACTTGGTAACCCAAAGGGCTGTGGCAGAAGAAAATGCCACAATGGAATGGGTGGACGGCAACATCGGCTCCAAGGTAACAATGAAGTATCCGGCAGTATTATTGAAAGGACGGGGAGCCAAGGGGTCCATCCTGTCTATTGCCGTAGCCGGTAAAGATCAGCATCAAGATGCTGGCGCGAAGGTAATTCACCTTGCTCCCGAGACAACATCTACGATTATATCCAAATCCATCAGCAAGCAGGGCGGAAAAGTAAACTACCGAGGGTTGTCCAGCTTCAGCCGCGATTCCGCAGGGTCCAAGTCCAATATTAAGTGCGATACGTTGATATTGGACAACATGTCAACATCAGATACGATTCCGTACAATGAAATTAAAAACGATCAGATTACTTTGGAGCACGAGGCAACAGTATCCAAAGTGTCCGAGGAACAATTGTTTTACTTAATGAGCCGCGGGCTTACAGAACAAGATGCTACACAAATGATTGTAATGGGCTTTATTGAACCGTTTACCAAAGAATTGCCAATGGAATATGCCGTTGAAATGAATCGGTTGATTCAATTTGAGATGGAAGGAAGCATCGGTTGATTCATTAATTTAATAGATCAAACCTTTATCATTCTTTAAAGAAGTGCGAGGTGCTAGTAATGAAGAAAAATAATTCGGACGATTCAGAACTAGCTCAAATTACCCGAGAGATACGAAAACTTCAGTTCTGCTTCAATATGCTGTCAGGATTGAGCGCATGTTGTGGTGTGATGATACCTTTAGACTCTATTCATACGCTTATAAGGGAACTTTCGGATCAAGAGGTCACTCTTAGGCAAAAAGCAAAGGATCACTCAGACGATCTAGGGTGAAAAAAGGTCTGAATTGACGGTTGGTAAAACAATGGGAGGAGTTGACATAATGGATGAAAATGGAGTTTTATTCGATGAAGTATCGGAAGTTCTTCTCAAACTACGTCCTTTCTTACTGCGTGACGGTGGAGATGCTGAACTGGTCGAGGTTGAGAACGGTATAGCAAAACTAAGATTTTTGGGAGCTTGCAATGGTTGCCCAAGTGCTACGATTACGTTAAAGGTTGCTATTGAGCGCGCAATTCTTGAGGAAATTGATGATATTAAAGAAGTTGTACAAGTATTCTAAATTCCTTGATACTGAGCAACTGAGTTAGTCCTGTCGCAGACCATAGCTACGGAAGTTGATCCCGCTGCTCAATACCAAAGTACATCGACAGATTACCTTGCGGGTCGAAATCGACGAGCAACACTTTTTTACTTTATCAAACAAAGTATTATCAAGATTGTATTCGGTATCGAGTGGGAAACCGTGGAGGTTCGAGTCCTCTCGTCGGTATACACAAAAGGATGATAAAATGCTTAAAGGCATTTTATCATCCTTTTTATTATATATTCATGATTTTAGCAACAAGGTTAACATGGATTTGACCAGCGCTTTGATCTTATCGTAAGATGATGGTACTGAAAAAACTTTTCTAGTTTACTGAGCGCGAAAGAAATGAGGACGAATATGCAGGAAAGAATTTTGGAGGCTTTTGTAGAGGAAGTTCATGAAAATGGTTTGAAATTTACGATGGATGATCTTGCGAAAAGACTCGCCATTAGTAAGCGTACGTTGTATGAACATTTTTCGTCTAAGACGCTTATTTTAGAAACACTTATTGAGCGTACTAATGATGATATGATTCGGAAAACAGATCAAATTATTGGGAATAATGAATTATCTTTGTTAGACAAGATTAAGCAGTCGATTAGGGTCATGCCTCTGTATTATAAGTTTTACGATTTAAGAATATTGGACCAGATGAAAAAGTATTATCCTGAGCAATGGAAAAGGGTGCATGCCGATTTAAATGACTGGTCTCCGATTAGAACATTAATTCAGGAAGGCATCCGAGAAGGAATTATTGTGAATAAAAATGAGGCTCTGATCATGAAGCTTATTATTGAATCTGTAAATTTAACGCTTGATCAGCGTTTCTTTCTGGATAACAGTGTGACGGTAGAGGAAGCAACTTATTCTATTGTAGATATTTTGTTGTTCGGATTGGTCGAAAAATAAAAAATAGCCTCAACAATATGCTGCATATTTGAAGAGGCCATTTTTGTATATGAAAACTAAGAAAACAATTTTAGTTTCAATTGTTTTTGAAAAAGAATAATGAAGTTTACCTGATGTTGAATAAAGAGATACGAAAAGGAAGGGTGGAAATATGTCTATACTCACAAGAAATCGAGGAGCAATGCTGTTATTGATGCTTAACATTTTTTTGGCATTCATGGGGATTGGCCTAGTTGTCCCTGTGTTACCTAAGTTTATAAGTGAGCTAGGGATGAATGGTTCCTCGATGGGACTGATGGTTGCAGCTTTTGCGTTGACACAGCTTTTGTTATCACCATTGTCAGGAAAGTTGTCTGATCGTTATGGACGTAAAAAGTTAATTGTTTCTGGGATGTTCATCTTCATGTTATCAGAGCTTGTTTTTGGACTGGCGAGTTCTATTCCTACTCTGTTCATAGCACGAATCATGGGTGGAGCAGGGGCAGCGTTGCTTACTCCTTCTATTATGGCCTATGTCGCTGACGTGACCTCGTTTGAGGAAAGAGGCAAGGGAATGGGCATGATCAATGCAGCGATCAACACAGGCTTCATAATCGGGCCAGGGATTGGCGGATTGCTTGCCACATATGGAATACGTATTCCCTTTTTTGCGGCAGCAGGAGCTGCGGGAATAGCAGCTATCTTGTCTCTGTTAGTGCTGCCTGAGTCTTTAAGCAAGGAAAAGCAACAATATAATAGAGAACTTCCACGGCAAAAAGAAAATCTTTTGCAGCAATTTGCCAAGTCATATCAATCTCCATATTTCATGGGTTTACTCATTGTATTTGTCGTTGCTTTTGGGTTAGCGAACTTTGAAACAGTGTTTGGACTGTTTGTTGACCATAAATATGGTTTTACACCAATGGATATTGCCATCATTATAACGACAGGCTCCATTTTGGGAGCAGTTGTCCAAGCGACTATATTTGGATGGATTATTAATCGTTTTGGAGAGAAAAAAGTAATTCACCTCTGTTTGGCTATTGGGGGACTGTTCATCTTTCTAACCCTATTTGCTGAACAGTACGTGATGATTATGCTGACGACCTTCATCATTTTTCTGGCTATGGATATCCTTCGCCCGGCAGTAAGCACTTCTCTATCGCGGCAGGCCGGAGATGAGCAAGGCTTTGTGGCAGGCATGAACTCGTCCTATACAAGCTTGGGTAATGTGATTGGACCATTAATTGCAGGACTGTTATTCGATGTTCATATTAATCTGCCTTATATGGTTGCAGCTATAGCGTTACTGGCTTGTCTCGTCCTTTCACTACGTTCCAAGCAAGCGGGTGAGCAACACTCGATAGCCCGTGCAGCAGAACAGCATAGAGAGTGATAGCCGCAGGTCTATACTCATCCCCGACTTAGGTCTAGGTTCAAAAACCGTCTGGGGTCCGTTTTGTCGAACGCTAGGTCAGCGTACAATAAGAACATAAGCAAGACACAGTGAAAGGCGGTGAGAGATGATGAGAGTTAACAAAGGGAATGGGTTAGCGATTGTACTGATCGTGTTGGGTTCGATTATGCTGCTCGGTAAGTTTACTCCGTTTTTCGGTCACTTTTTAGGACATCTGATTGGTTACTTAATTCCGATAGCTATGGTCATGCTAGGCTACTACGGTGTGAAAAAAGGAAATGCGCTCTTCGGCTGGATCGTACTTGTACTCGGGGTACTGATTTTGCTTGGCAAACTGTCCTGGCTTCTGGGACCGCTACTGGCAATCGGGTTGATCATATTTGGTGTTTCCCTGCTGAGTGACCGTAGAAGACGTTACTGATTTTAGCAGTTTGGCGAATGAAAAAAGATTGTAGCAACGAAGTGGTGAATTATGGAAATACGAATTGTGAAAGGAGCAGACGCAAATGAGTGTTTTTCGAAGAATGCGTGATATCACGGTAGCGACCTTCAATGAGCATTTGGAACAAAGCCAAGACCCGGTGCAACTGATTGACCAGTTCTTGTATAATACCCGTCAGGAAATTGCCGAAGCGGAAAAACTCCATCAACAGTATGCGATGCATACAAGACAGATGAAGCAGCAGTTGGATCATGCATTGTCCATGCAGACCAAACGGGAGGAACAGGCGCTACTGGCTTTGAAGGCTGATGAAGAACATATCGCGAAGCTGGCCCTTCAGGAGAAAATGCTATATGCAGAAAAAGAAGAGCAGTATAGAGAACTGTGGGAGCAGAGCCGTGAATCACTACGTGAGCTAGAACAACAGCTAGATACGTTAAAGACAGAATATCAAACGGTACACAGCAAGCGTCAGTATTATGCGGCACGTGTACAGACGTTGAGACTCCAGCAGCAAATGAACGAACGGGCTGGTACATACGGTGGACGAAATGTTCCCCGAATGTTCAACCGCTTGGAAGATCGGGTAGCCGATATGGAAGCAGAAACGATGAGTCTGCGTGATTTACGTCGGGGTGAGGGCGACCATGCACAGGATGCTCAAGGCGGTGGATCGCTGCTCGAACAAGAGTGGGCGAGACTGAAAAGCAAGCTGAACAACAGCGGGAAGGAGTAAATTGATAATGACCCGAATTTACAGATCAAGCCGGGATAGAGTAATAACAGGTGTATGTGGCGGTCTTTCTGACGCAACAGGAATGGACTCAACATGGATTCGTATTCTGGTTGTGATCAGTTTCTTTATTACAGCAGGAACCACATTTATGATTTATGTGATTGCGGCACTGGTTATCTCCAAGGAGCCGAGATCTCCTTTTGATGGAGGATTTGGCCCTGACAGCGGACCTTACAATCAACAGGATCCACGCTATTATGGCAGTAACAATACAAGATCGCAGTATGGGCAAGGAACTGGTTACAACCAGGGCGGTGCATATGGCAATTCGAACCCGTTTTTTGGGCAAGATGCCCGCAACTCATCTAAATTTAACACAGGTCAGAACAGTGACCTGGATTCCATGATGGAAGATATCGAGAAAAAGGCAATGAAAAAAGAATTAGCAGAGTTACGCAAAAAAGTAGAGCAATTTGAGAAGGGAGATCGTAAATAATGGGGATCTTTAAAAGAATGAAGGATATGACAAGAGCATCGGTGAATGAAGTGTTGGATAAAGTGGAAGATCCGATTATTATGTTGAATCAATATTTGCGCGATATGGAGGCGGAAATTCACGAGGCTGAGGTAACGGTTGCCAAGCAAATGGCGAATGAACGTCGTATGAAACAGCGTTTGGAGGAAGCGGTGCGTGTATCCAATGAGCGTGAGAAGCAAGCTGAATCCGCATTACGAAATGGTCAGGAAGAAGTAGCGCGCAAGCTGTTGGGAGAGAAGATTTATTTTGTACAGAAGCAGGACGAATACCGCGACTTGCATACACAAGCTGAGCTTCAAGCAAAAGAATTGGTACAGCAGCTTCACGACATGAAAGATGAATTCTATAAAATGCGCAACAAGCGCAATGAGTTGGTATCCCGTGCTCAAATGGCGAAAGCCAAAAAGCAAATGTCTCAAATCAATAGTTTGCACACGATTGAAAGTGGGTCTGCTTCATTGGGCTTCCACCGTATGGAAGAAAAAATCATGCAAATGGAAGCTGAAGCTGACGTACTGCGTGCTCCTTACCGTCAAGCTCCAGGAGAAGCATATATTAATCCAGCTGAGGCTGAAAAACAGTTTAAAGTGGATGAGCAGCTTCAACAGCTTAAGTCCAAAATTCAGACAGGTGCTAAACCAGTCGATATGAAGAAGGACTGACTACTCGGAAACAAGACATTATGATATGCTGTATGGAATGGACATTGGTCGATGATCGTGCTCAATCTGTATGGTCCGGGAAAGCCATATGGCGGAATGTCGCGCCACTATGGCTTTTCCGTCCTGTATAAACAAAAGGGGGTGCAGCATGGAGAGAAAAAAATCAGCCTTGGCACTGGCAGGGATTGGCATCGGGATTATCATTTTATTCGGTCAGTGGATTGGGTTCCTCTCCGTGGTTGCACTGATCCTAATGTTGGCCGGAATATATAAGATCCGCAATTCCAAAATCAAAAAGGGTTACACGATGCTCGCGATTGGTGCTGGATTGTTAGTGCTGGATCATTTGTTCCTGTTTGTGGTAGTTACACTAGCATCATTAGCTGTATTCTATTCACGTTCAAGGAAGCTGCATAAAGGTCAAAGCTCCATATTCAAGCACAATTTTATATCCAATCATAAATGGGATGAAGTGCCTTGGAGCCTGCGCAGCACAAGCATATGGCATGTGGTTGGGGACGTGGATGCCGACCTGACGTTGGCTCTCCCAGAGGAACGTGAACCCGTCATATTTTTGCAGGGGATCTTCGGTGATATTGACATCACGCTACCGGATAATTACGGTGTAGAGGTGGAGATGTTCATATTGTTCGGACAGATTCAGTTTGACCGGGATCATGAGGCGGGGATGCTCAATCGACTGGTTTGGAAGTCTCCCCATTTTGAGCAGAGTGAGTACAAAGTGAAGTTTGTCGTTTCTTACTTGGCGGGCGATGTCCGCGTCCGATTTTATTGAATCAGGAGGAGCCGGGATGAATCATAAAAAAACGTCCAACATGGTAACCCGCAGTATGGGTGAAGGTATCCTCCTGTGTGTTGTTGTGGGCGTAGTTGTCTTTTATATGCTGTATACATATGGATATGTGAAGTCGTTCCCAACCTGGGGAATGATATTGAAAGTTGCAGGAGCCGTTATACTGGTGTTGATTGGTACAGGGGCAATGTACGGATTTTATGAAAGCTACCGCTTTAAAAGTAGACTGGAAATGTTGAGAGAGACGTTGCTGATGTGGGAAAAGGGAACCCCTGCACGTGAGTTGCCGCCCCTAGGGCATGATGAGCTTGGCAGGCTGGGAGAGCAGCTGGAACGGATTGGGCGTAAATGGCAGGAACAAGTTACGTCCTTACAACGCTTATCCACGGATAATGCTCAGCTGGCAGAACAGGCACGGATGACTGCGATTGTGGAGGAGCGGCAGCGGCTGGCCAGAGAGTTGCATGACGCCGTATCACAGCAATTATTTGCTATTTCAATGACGGCGACGGCTGTGGGGAGGACGCTGGATAAGGATTTTGATAAAGCGCAGCGTCAAGTTGCGCTAATTGAAGAAATGTCTTCCGTGGCACAATCCGAAATGCGGGCGTTACTACTTCATCTGCGGCCTGTCTATCTGGAAGGAAAACGGCTTGAGCAGGGTTTGCGTGATTTGGTACAGGAGTTGCAGGCAAAGGTACCGATGGAGATTGATTTTGAGATTGAAAGCGGAGTACAGTTGGTTAAAGGCATTGAGAACCATTTGTTTCGTATTGTTCAGGAAGCGATGTCTAATACATTGCGCCATGCCAAAGCAACCCGCATGGAAATTCGTATCGTGCAACGCCCGGATTCCATCAGGCTGACGATTCGGGATAACGGTATTGGTTTTGAACTGGATGAGAAAAAGCAGACTTCATATGGATTATCTACGATGCAGGAGCGGGTCAGTGAAATTGGGGGAGCTATTCAGTATATAACCGCTCCAGGAAAAGGAACACGGATCGAGGTGTCCGTGCCAGTTATTAATGATGAAAGCGGAAGGAACGATGATCATGGAAACGGAATTACCGATTAGCGTACTGCTGGTAGACGACCATGAAATGGTACGGATTGGTCTTGCGGCGGTGTTGGGGACGGAAGAAGGTATTGAAGTGGTCGGCGAGGCCGGAAGCGGAGAAGAAGGCATACGGTTGGCTTCCGAATACAAGCCAAATGTGATTTTGATGGATCTGGTCATGGATGGCATGGATGGCATCGAAACGACACGCCAAGTAACTCGCCTGCTTCCAGAGACCAAGGTGATTGTGCTGACGAGTTATTTGGACGATGAGAAAATGTATCCGGTCATTGAGGCAGGGGCATTCAGCTATTTGCTCAAAACGTCTCGTGCTTCCGAGATAGCGGATGCGATCCGTGCAGCTGCACGCGGACAGTCCGTACTAGAGTCACAGGTGGCCTCCAAGATGATGAATCGATTCCGCCAGCCACAGGCTGAGGCACCCGCGCATACGGAGCTGACTGATCGCGAGATGGAGGTGCTTCGCCTGTTGGCACAAGGGAAGTCTAACCAGGATATCGCAGATGAGCTGATTATCGGGATTAAGACGGTAAAATTCCATGTCACGAACCTTCTCGCTAAATTAGGAGTAGAAGACCGTACACAGGCGGCGATCTATGCTTATAAGAACGGATTAGCAGAGTAGAATGTAGAATAAACGAATACAAAAAAAACCGGAGACGACAATAGTCCTCCGGTTTTTTTGTGTTCCATAACAAGGTGTTTAAATCAGGAGGAATAAAAAGGCGATTAAAGCCAGATCTAGTGCAAGCCCTGCCCCGTATCCATATCCGCCGTACCCACCGCGATAGCCTGCTCTGCCATTTCCATAACTACTATAGCCATTTCCAGCAAATCCGCCCGCGTCATAAGGGAAGGATGGACTCAGAGGTGCGTTGGGCGGCTTAATTAAGGCATTTAGTTTGGCAGAGGTACGAGCTTTGTTTTTAGGATTCCTTTTTTTCTTTTTAGAGGAAATCTTTTTGGGGGTTTGTTTTCCTTTGTTACTGTAGCTCCCGGCATAGAGACTGCCAGGAAAGGAGGGTGGATATCCGTTCAACATCAGCTTGCCTTTGCTACACCCACTTAAGATGCCGATGTGTCGTGTACCATCACGCATAACGGCACAGACCAGACGTCCACCATGAGGTGCCACATTGGCTTCATTTACAGGATAAATCGGAAACATGATTTCACCTCTTTTGGTGTAAGATGCATTGTGATCATAGTCTATTCTTACGGTGCCTACGATGTATGGTCGAACACCCAGTAGGCAGATGAATATTTTATAAGGCTTTGCCGTATTGCTGTGTGTATAAAACCTCTGACAACGGGAATGCTATTGATAGATTCATAGATTTCAATCCAGCCGAAAAAGAAAGTAACCAGAGCGTAGGTGGGAATCGGATGGTTGTGGAGCGGGGGGAACGATAATGTTAAAAGCAGAGCTGATTAAAAAGGGGATTATTGCAATTTTGGTATTAGGAACGGTGTTGGTACTGGCTGGCTGGCGCTACGGAACCCTTCAGACAAACCGATATGATTCCCGCGAAGCAGAAACGGCTTTACGTTCATTGTTAATCATCTCGGACCAGGCCCCGGGTACGTTGGATAAGCTGGTTGTGAAGTGGCAAGGCGATTGGATTTCTAACCATGAAGAGCCGGCAGATGTGGCGGCACAGATAGCTGATCAGCTGAATATACCCACAGTAAACAAACTCGTAGAAAATGGACACACGGTTTATCGTTCTGTTCGTCATAGTGAGGATCTAAGAATCCGCTTAAATGTGATGGAACGTCAAACTGGACAATGGTATGTAGTTGTTCAACTGGAGAGCAACAATGCAGGACGTGAGCGGTTGATTCAGCTTCATAAGCTTTGTGCTGAGCAATTAAAATCTATGGGGATTCAAGCGCAGTGGAACACAGCCCTTCAGTGTTCGCTGCATACAAAGGAATCCAAGGATCAACTGTTGAAACTGACAGAGGCGAGCTTAGCAGAGGACATCTTCATGCAGGCCAAAGAAAGGTATACTGATGCGACTACTGTGGCTATATCCTATGAAGCTCCAGAGCTGCCGTTAATGATTCAAAGCGGTGAGCATCAGGTCCAGATGCAGATGGCTGTACATGAAGATAGGGAGCAGCAGGATACACGTATAACGCTCGGTTTCCCGCTCATCACGATTGAATACTGACTTATAAGGTAAATTTATGATTCATCGGATAGCTTATCCATGTAGGATATGATAAAATATCATCAAATCTTTAGTTCCATGTTTTTCGAAAATCAAGTATGATCTTGTATAAATATACACAATACTACATGCGGATTTCGGGGATTGTGGATTGCGGAATCTTGACATGGGAAGAATGAGGTACTTCATGGCTGACATACCTGCTAAAGAATCTGTTGTGACGCAAGGCGCAGTTCTGTTTATTTTTGGCGCTACGGGCGATTTGGCTCGTCGTAAGCTTTTTCCTGCTATTTACAGCTTGTACCGCGAAGGCAAGCTTGCTGAAGATTTTGCCGTTATTGGTGTAGCAAGGCGTCCTCGCACTGAGGAAGAATTCCGTAATGACCTATACGCTTCTATACAGGAGTTTAGTCGCTACAAAGCAGAAAATGATCAAGAATGGCAGGCATTTGCCGAGCATTTTGAATATAAATCGCTGGATATCAACAATGTCGAAGGGTTCCATGAGCTGAGACAGCAGACGGAGTCTATAGAAAGCAAGTTTAACATACCGGGAAATCGGTTGTTTTATTTGGCCTTGGCTCCTGAATTATTCGGAAGCGTGTCGAAGAGCTTGAAAGATGGCGGCATGATGGATGGAAAAGGATGGAATCGCCTAGTAATTGAGAAGCCATTCGGTTATAACCTCGAATCTGCACAAGAATTGAACGTTGAAATACGAGAGGTATTTGCCGAAGAAGAAATTTATCGGATTGATCACTATCTTGGCAAGGAAATGGTACAAAATATTGAGGTAATCCGCTTCGCGAACGCCTTCTTTGAACCACTGTGGAATAATAAGCATATTGCCAATGTGCAAATTACGCTTAGTGAAACGGTAGGGGTGGAGGAACGCGGAGGTTACTACGATCATTCCGGCGCCTTGCGGGATATGGGACAGAACCATATGTTGCAAATGCTAACGATGATTGCGATGGAACCACCTAGTCGTTTGTTGCCTGAGGATATCCGTGATGAAAAGGTAAAAGTGCTGCGTTCGCTGCGCCCTTTTGAAAAGTCTGAGGATGTGAAAACCAATGTGGTGCGTGGTCAATACACCGAAGGCAGTTATCGCGGACAGCAGTTGCCGGGGTATCGCCAAGAAGACAAGGTTGATCCACAGTCGAACACAGAGACTTATTTTGCTTCACGCGTGTTTGTTGATAATTTCCGTTGGGCTGGCGTACCGTTCTATATTCGTACGGGCAAACGTCTCCCTGTAAAAACAACGGAGATTGTTGTGGAATTTAAGAGCATGCCAACGAACGTGTACCTCGGTCAAAAGCATAAGCTGGAGCCGAACTTGCTCGTGATTCGGGTCAATCCAATGGAGGGCATTTACATTAAAATCAATGCCAAGAAACCTGGTTCCGAATCAGATATTGAGCCACTGGCTATGGATTTTTGCCAAAGTTGTATGGTAGGTATCAACTCACCGGAGGCTTATGAACGATTGCTGATGGATGCGATTGAGGGTGATTCGACATACTTCACGCGTTGGGATGAGGTTGCCACGGCATGGGGATTCGTCGATCGAATCGCCAAGGCATGGCAGCAGACCCCGGATACGCTGGAAACCTATGCTGCAGGCTCATGGGGACCGGAAGGTGCTCACAAGCTATTGGAGCAGGATGGCTTCAAGTGGTGGCCGGTTAGCGGTCAGGATGAAGATAATGTCATCTGGCGAGTAGGCGGCGTTCAGTAATCCCGATTTGTCCTGCATCCCCCTATGTCCTGTTCAGGACGTAAGGGGATGCTTTGCGTTCGGAGTGTGCTATAATAGCTTAGTCTCAGGTTTTCAGTTTGCAACTGATTATAAGTTAAAGGCAGGCTAAAACATGTAAATAGATCGTATTTATAATGAATATGGTAACGGAGTACGCCGAATACTGGAGCTAACGGCAATATAGCTGATAGAGCCGATGAACTTATGAAAACAGGCGTGCGTCATGGCCTTTTTATGAATAGCTTGAGCAGTAATGCAATGGATTTGATCATGAAGGGATATGTGAAATGAGTAAAACAACAGATATACTTCAACAGGAAGTCGACAAACGGCGTACGTTTGCGATTATTTCTCACCCGGATGCGGGTAAAACGACACTGACGGAAAAGCTGCTGCTGTTCGGGGGCGCGATTCGTCTTGCTGGTTCAGTTAAAGCGCGTAAAGCAAGCAAACACGCCACGAGTGACTGGATGGAGATTGAAAAACAGCGGGGGATCTCTGTAACATCCTCAGTAATGCAATTTGATTATAATGGTCACCGCATCAATATTCTGGACACCCCAGGTCACCAGGATTTCAGTGAAGACACGTATCGTACATTAACAGCAGCAGATAGTGCTGTCATGCTGATTGACGTAGCGAAAGGTGTGGAAGCGCAAACGATTAAGCTGTTTCAAGTTTGCGCGAAGCGTGGAATTCCGATTTTCACCTTCATTAACAAACTGGATCGTGAGGGACGCAGTCCTTTTGATTTGATGGAGGAGCTGGAGCAGGTGCTTGGCATCCGTTCGGTGCCTATGAATTGGCCGATTGGTACAGGACGCGAGCTGTGCGGTGTCTATGACCGTGTCAAAAATCAGGTCGAGCTGTTTCAGGGAGATGACCATTCCACGATCAAAGTACAAAAAGTGGAAGATTACAATGATCCGATCATTCGTGAGATGGCGGGCGAATATTTGCATGACCAGTTATGCCAAGACTTGGAGTTGCTTGACGTCGCGGGTGACCCTTTTGACATGGAAAAAGTACAACGCGGAGAATTAACACCTGTATTCTTCGGCAGTGCGATTAATAATTTTGGTGTACAAACATTTTTGGAAAACTTCCTTCAGCTTGCTCCTAAGCCGGAGCCGCGCCGTAGTACAGCTGGGGAAATTGAGCCAACAAACGAAAAGTTTACCGGTTATGTATTTAAAATTCAAGCGAACATGAACCCGGCTCACCGTGACCGTATTGCATTTTTGCGTATTGTCTCCGGTAAGTTTCAACGCGGGATGAGTGTTAAGCATGTACGGATGGGCAAGGAAATTAAGCTGTCCCAGCCACAGCAGTTTCTGGCACAGGACCGTGATATTGTCGAGGAGGCTTTTCCTGGCGATATTATAGGATTGTTTGACCCGGGTATTTTCCGTATTGGTGATTCACTCAGCCAAGGTAGCGAGGTTGTGTTTGATGAATTGCCGACCTTTTCGCCTGAGATTTTTGCCAAGGTAACGGTGAAAAATGCCTTGAAGCACAAGCAGTATCTGAAGGGCATTGACCAGTTGACCGAGGAAGGTATGATTCAGGTGTTCCGTACGGTAAGCTTTGACGATACGTTACTAGGTGTTGTCGGTCAACTGCAATTTGAAGTATTTGAGTACCGCATGAAGGGTGAATATGGAGTTGATGTACAGCTTCAGCGTATGCCATTCCAATTTGCACGTTGGATTGTGGATGATCAGATTGATCCGAGCAAGTTCCGTATTAACTCTACGCTGGTAAAGGATAAGAAGGGCAATTATGTTGCCTTGTTCGAAAACGAGTATGCCATGCGTACGGCTATGGAGAAAAATCCGACAGCTAAGTTTTTGGAAATGGCTCCATAAGATTGAGTATGCAGAACTGTTTGATCTCAGTCATTTAGTGTATACAACGAATAGTCCACTCGATGTTAATGCGAGTGGACTATTCTCATTTTCGAATACGGGTAAAATAATGAGCACAATTAAATCGGAACAAAAAGTTAAATAGCTAGAGCTAGGTTAAGGGTACGGGTTTGATTTTATCGATTTGTTCATGTGCCAAATGGACGAAATCGTGCTGCTGGTTTGGACTCATATGCTTCCAAGCAATTTCAAGAATGACACCCAATCCAGGCAAAGCGGCCTCCGGTCCGTCCACTGACCCAATAATCATGTCCGTAAGATCAGCTTCTGATTTGCCGTGTACTTTGTGAACAATTGCTTGTCGTAAATCCATTGTAATGGGCATGTGTACCTCCCGTATGTTGTAGTAGTGGTCGAATGTATTATGGCTTGGGCTGTTGTCCAGTATACATGGAGAAGCATTTGGCATAAGTATGTCAAAATTTATGTTTGCAGCATGATATGCTATACTATGACGGACAGTATGGTGATCGGGAGGTAAAGAAGGAATGGCAAAAAAACAGTATGCGGTCATTGGCATGGGCCGTTTTGGTTCCAGTGTTGCCAGTGCGCTGAGTGAGATGGGTTTTGATGTGCTGGCTATTGACTCGGACGAGCAGCGTACACAGGAAATGTCGAATATTGTGACGCATGCGGTGTCTGCCGACTCGACGGATGAGGAAGCGTTGCGAGCGCTGGGTATCCGTAATTTTGACGTAATCGTAGTTGCGATTGGCGAAGATATACAGGCCAGTATTCTGACGACATTGATTCTCAAGGACATGGGCGTACCAGCCCTTGTGGTCAAGGCACAAAATGAATTGCACGGGAAAGTGCTGCAAAAAATAGGTGCGGATAAAGTCGTTTATCCTGAACGGGATATGGGGTTACGGGTAGCCCATCATTTGACATCTCCCAACATTTTGGATTATATCGAACTGTCCAAGGACTACAGTATTTTGGAGATGAGAGCCGCCGATTCCATGATTGGCAAAAATCTGAAGGAGCTAGACATACGTGCACGCTTCGGCTGCAATGTGATGGCGATTCGCAGAAATCAGGAAATGAACATTTCGCCTTATGCCGAAGATCGTCTGGAGCCGGGTGATATACTGGTCATTGTGGGCCACAAGGATGATCTGACCAAGCTGGAGCTGGCATTTGCAGCCTAATGAAGGCTTGATGTTCAAGTACAAGTGAAACATCATTTATTTTTATAGAAACGGACACAGAAACGGAAGGTTAAACGAATGGAAATCATTTCACCAAATAATGCGCGTGTAAAAGAGTGGGCGCAACTGCTGGAGAAAAAGCATCGCACACGGCAGCATAAATATATAGTCGAGGGTATTCATCTGGTGCAGGAAGCGCTGCGTTCGGACGCGGCTGTCGAAACCGTCGCCTATGATTTGGACAAGGGCATTCCCGCCGAGCTGAATGGCCTGGATCCAGCCGACCAGCCAGTGGAATGGGTTCCCGTGTCAGCGGCGGTCATTGCAAAATGCACCGATACGAAGACGCCGCAGTCGGTCTTTGCCATCGTGCGTAAGGAGGAGCGCAGCGCATTCTCGGCATTGCTGGAGCAGCCGGATGCACTGGTGATGGTGCTGGACGGGGTGCAGGACCCCGGCAATGTAGGCACCATCATCCGCAGCGCGGACGCTGCTGGAGCCGCAGGCGTAATATTGGGTCATGGCTGCGCCGACCTGTACAATCCCAAAACGATCCGCTCCACGATGGGATCGTTGTTTCACCTGCCAGTGATTGAAGGCAGTCTGGAGGAGCTTTTACCACAGGCCAAAAGCAAAGGTGCCCGACTGATCAGCACCTCGCTGGATGCGAGCTTGTCATGCTATACCATAGATTTGCGTGTTTCCACTTGGCTTGTGATCGGAAACGAAGGCCAAGGTATTTCTGCTGCTACCGCGCGCATGGTGGATGAGTCGGTATTCATTCCGATGCAGGGGCAAGCGGAATCACTGAACGCAGCGATGGCTTCTACGGTGCTATTATTTGAGGCGATGAGACAACGAAACTAAGTGAATGAACACGGGGCTATGGCTGTGACTTAAATCCAATGCGGTGGATAACGTGTTTTTTATGAAGTTTAAGATTAAGTTCATGCCGGCTGTTTTATGAAACCAATCAATGAACAACCGCTAGAAACAATTGGTCGGCTACTGGTTAGGTTATGATCTTAATTGCGGTTTATGTAGTAACCAATAGAAAGGTATTTGACTATGATATTCATTAACAAAAAAACTATGGATAAGTTAACTGAACCACATAGAGAGTCTAACATGCATATCTGCTATTCAACTCCTCAAAGTCTTTCGGCTTGTACAAGTCGAGCTATATTACTTCTAAATAATGATAGGATTATTATCCTGTTCCTCAATCTATTTTCGTCTAAAGTAGTAGAAAAAGTTGAATTTGAAGTAGCTGATTTACAAGAACAAAAATATCATTCCATATATCTGTCTTCTGCAATATGGTCATTTAACATTAAAGGACAGCATTGGAGGTTCAAGATAATCAAAAAAATTATTCCTCTTGGCTCTATGCAAAGGGATTTTCTAAATTTCTTGCAACAAAATATCTTAAATTAGCGACTGAGTAGATCACCGATCTTTGAAAACGTGTGCCCTTTCAGACAAAGATGAACAGCCAGGTATCTTTCGTAAAGTCGTTTATCTGGTTTTTTCATGGTTCTATTCATTACTCAATAGGCGATTGAAATAATGCTGTTGGTTTGTTAATTGCGTGCTATTAAATCAAATGAATTTGACAGGTTGCCAAATCTTTGTTAGAGTTTCAATCAAATACGTATAACCTTTTCATGGGATGTTACCGATAGGGCATAACCTGAATTGGCTTGTTTACACTGTAAGTGTATACAGGCTGGTTTGGGTTTTTTTATTATCTGTTACCCTCGGATATCCCTTTTATCACACATTTGGAAGGAGAATGTTTATGTCTTATATTTTTCCTAAAGATTTTCTATGGGGCGGTGCTCTTGCTGCCAATCAGGCCGAGGGTGCTTATTTGGAAGACGGTAAAGGATTGAGTCTGGTAGATCTGCTGCCTACCGGAGAGAAGAGAAGAAACATAATGAAAGGGAATGTTCCTTCGCTGACTCCACTTGAAAGCGAATTCTATCCTTCCCACGAAGCCATTGATTTCTATCATCACTATCGCGAAGATATCGCGCTATTTGCGGAAATGGGATTTAAGGCGCTGCGTGTTTCCATTGCCTGGGCTCGTATTTTTCCAACAGGAGAAGATGCTACTCCAAATGAAGCAGGTTTGCAATTCTACGATGATTTGTTCGACGAGTTGCATAAACATGGCATTCAGCCAGTCGTTACCCTCGCTCATTTTGACGTGCCAGTGGATCTGGTCGAGAAATATGGAAGCTGGCGGAGCCGGAAGCTGGTAGGCCTGTTTGAAACCTATGCTAAAACAGTATTCACCCGCTACAAGGATAAAGTGAAATACTGGATGACGTTCAACGAGATTAACATGCTTCTCCATTTGCCGTTTCTCGGCGCCGGTCTTGTTTTTCAAGAAGGTGAAAACGTTAAACAAATTCAGTATCAGGCTGCACATCATCAGCTTGTGGCAAGCGCGCTGGCTGTAAAAGCGTGTCACGAGATTATCCCGGATGCCAAGATTGGTTGTATGCTTGCTGCCGGCAGCTTCTATCCGTATACGTGTAATCCCGAAGATGTGTATCAGGGCATGGAAAAAGACCGCGAGTCCTACTTCTTCATTGATGTACAGTCACGCGGCGAATATCCTGGTTATGCGAAGCGCTTCTTCAAGGATCATGGATTAAACATTGAGATGGAATCAGGCGACGCAGCCATTCTGAAAGATCATACCGTTGACTATATCGGATTCAGCTATTATTCAAGCCGGACGACCAGCACAGACCCGGAAATCGTCAAGAACATGACCAGCGGCAATGTGTTTGGCTCTGTGGCCAATCCATATCTGGACAAGTCCGAATGGGGTTGGACGATCGATCCAAAAGGATTCCGCATCACAGCCAACCAATTGCATGATCGTTACCAAAAGCCTCTGTTCGTAGTGGAAAACGGTTTTGGTGCCAATGATGTGGTTTCGCCCGAAGGAGAGGTTAACGACGATTACCGGATCGACTATCTCAAGCGGCATATTGCCGAAATGGGTGAGGCTCTTCAAGACGGAGTCGAAATTATCGGGTACACAAGTTGGGGACCTATTGACATTGTCAGCGCTTCCTCAGGAGAAATGAAAAAACGCTACGGTTATATTTATGTGGACCGTGACAATGAAGGCAACGGTTCGTTGAAACGTATTAAAAAGAAAAGCTTCCACTGGTACAAAAACGTAATTCATTCCGACGGCGAAAATCTGGGCGAATAATCGTACCACAAGTAAATGAGGATTTTGCAAAAATCCCATAAGCGACTTCCAATGAACAAGATATAGATCGAAATGGTTTAGTTCGTCTATATTTTGCACTTTGGAGCGACTGGAATCGAATTTTGCAAAATCCTGAAATAGGATCGGACGTCCCGGGCCCACGGGGATTTCCGATCTTCGTTTCTTCATTGAAAGCGTTGACAATCGTTCCTCTTCGGGCTATACTTGACGCAATTCCATCATTTTTAGGATTGTTACTGCGTAGCAGGCAAAACCTAAGCCACAAATAAGAAGATGTAACAGTCTTGTTTATTTGGCGTGCTTCGGTTTTTTTCTGTTTACAATAAAGAGGATGGAGCATGTGTGGCTCTTGCTGGCATATGGAACGGGGGATCGAGATGAACATAGCAAAGGTCATTAACAACAATGTAATCAGCGTCTACCAGACGGACGGTACCGAACTCGTGGTAATGGGTCGGGGGATTGCTTTTAAGAAAAAGCCTGGAGACAAAGTAGACGAAACCAGAATTCAGAAGGTATTTGCTCTGAAAAACAAGCAGACGTCCGATAACTTTAAAATGTTGTTGCGTGAGGTACCGCTTGATTTGATCGTGATTGTGGAGGAAGTCATTAATGATGCCAAGCATAATCTGAACAGAAAGCTGAACGAAAATATTTATGTTTCGCTGACCGATCATATCAATTTCGCTGTTGAAAGATACCGGGAAGGATTGGAAATCAAAAACGCGTTATTGTGGGAAGTCAAGCAGCTGTATAAAGAAGAATTCGCGATTGGTCTGAAAACGTTGGAGCAAATCAAACAAAGGCTCGGTATTGAACTGCCTGTGGACGAAGCGGCTTATATTGCGATTCACATCGTGAATGCTGAAATGAACGAGGAAGTCATTACGACCATGAGTATCACGAAGTTTATCCAACAAATTATCAATATCGCAAAATATCATTTTAAGGTCGATTTTGACGAGGACTCTCTGAGCTATTTCCGCTTTATTACGCATCTGAAATTTTTCGCCCAGCGCGTATTTAAGGGAAATCACTACGAAAATAACTATGATCATTTGTATGACATGATTAAGGAAAAGCACAAGGAAGCAGCTGCTTGCACAGAGAAAATCGGTGCTTTTGTGCAAAAAGAATACAACCACGAATTGACGAACGAAGAAAAGCTGTATCTGACCGTGCATATTGAACGGGTGGTGAATAGATAAGTCGAACTTTTTCGACGAAAAAGGATCAAAAATATACGTTTAAAAGTTTTTGTTGACAAATATGGTAGATTAATTATATTATGATAGTAACAGGAATTTAAAAAGTTTTAATTGGGATTGTTACTGGTTATGCAGGCAAAACCTAAGTCATGAAAAATTGCGGGAATAAAGTGCCCACCATTTTTCAAGGCTTAGGTTTTTTGTGTGCCTAAATATGTAAAAAGCCCCTTAGAACATGGAGGTGTCCATCATGAGTTATGAAAAACTGGCTAAGGAAATTGTACACCTGGTAGGTGGCGAAAAAAATGTAATATCACTCGTTCACTGTGCTACTCGCCTGCGTTTTGTGCTAAAAGATGAGGCAAAAGCAGACAAGGGAAAGCTGGAAAAAACCGATGGAATTATCACGGTAAAGCAGAGCGGTGGTCAGTTCCAGGTTGTAGTCGGCAACAAAGTACCAGAGGTATATAATGAAATCGGCAAAGTATCCAATATTTTGAATGAAACTGGAAAAGAAGATCATTCAGCTAAAGGCAACAAAGGATTTGGCGCCGTAATTGACGTAATTTCCAGCATTTTTGCACCGTTGCTCGGAGTTATGGCGGGGTCCGGTATTCTGAAAGGTCTGCTGCTGATTGCGAGCAACCTCGGCTGGTTGCTACCGAAAGACACTACCTATATGATTTTGTATGCTGCGGCCGACAGTTTGTTTTATTTTCTTCCTCTCTTGTTAGCGGTTACAACGGCACGGAAATTCGGAGGTAATATCTTCGTTGCCCTGACCATTGCCGGAGGGTTGCTTTACCCGACCATTGTCACGCTAAAAACGGAAGGTACACCTACGGACTTTTTCGGTATTCCTATTGTTATGATGAGTTATTCATCTACCGTTATTCCGATCATTTTAGCCGTCATCGTCATGAGTAAGCTGGAAAAATGGTGCAATCGAGTGATCCATGAGAGCGTCAAAAACTTTATTACACCTTTGATTCTACTCGTAATTATGCTTCCTCTAACCCTGATCGTGTTTGGTCCAGTCGGGGTGTATGTGGGCAACGCGATCGCTACTGCACTCGTTGCTGCATTTAGCTTTAGTCCGTTGCTGGCTGGAGCAATTCTTGGTGCTTGCTGGCAGCTGCTCGTTATTTTCGGTGTTCACTGGGGTCTTGTACCTGTATTCATTAATAATATTGCTGTGAATGGCAGAGACGGAATCAAGCCTTCCGCTGCGGCTTCCATCTTTGCTCAAACCGGCGCTTCGTTTGGTGTTATGCTGAAAACCAAAAATAAGAAGCTGAAAACTTTGGCGGGTTCCGCCACACTGACCGCTTTATTCGGCATCACGGAGCCAGCAGTTTATGGGGTTACGCTGCCACTGAAACGTCCGTTTATTGCAGGTATTATCGGCGGTGCCATCGGTGGTGCCATTATCGGTCAAGCAGGAACGCAAGCATTTGCCTCCGGCGCACCTGGATTGCTGACCTTGCCGATCTTTTACGGCCCCGGTGGGCAAGGATTCCCGGGATTGATTTTAGGGATTACGGTTTCATTCCTGGTGTCGGCAATTTTGACCTATATTTTAGGATTTGAGGACCCGGTCGAAGCGGAAGAAACCACCGACAATTCGGCTACAGAATCAACCTCACCAACCGATGTTTCCAATGAAGAGGTACTTAGCCCGATTGAAGGAACTGTGGTGGCTCTAACTGAAGTTCCAGATCCTGCATTTGCTTCAGAGGCTATGGGCAAAGGTATCGCCATCCAACCGACAACGGGCAGAGTCGTAGCCCCATTCGACGGAATCATCACTGTGGCATTCAAGAAAAAACATGCGCTTGCGATTGTTTCACCCCATGGCGCAGAAGTTTTGATTCATGTTGGAGTAGATACAGTCAAGCTTGACGGTAAATATTTTACTTCCCATATCAAAGAAGGAGACGAGGTAAAAGCTGGGGATCTACTGCTTGAGTTTGATGTTGAGCAAATCAGGGCAGAGGGTTATCCTACGATTACGCCAGTTATCATTACAAACTCTTCCCAATATGTTGAGATCCTTCCAATCGCTCAAGGAGAGGTAACGGAGCAGTCCCCACTGTTGAAATTGTCTAGTGCTTTAAATGAGAAAGAGGGCATCGCCTGATGTCTTAAGAATAAAGCTCTGATGGTCCACATTCCCGGATCATCAGAGCTTTTTTGTCGTCATTTTATGTAGCCAGTAAGCTCACTTGTAATTGACAATATGTCAATTAAATTAACTTGTATGGGGGTAAAAACTAATCTATAATTTTTTGTAATTATGCAAAATTTCTGAAAACATAGACTAGAAAATCAATTGATTGATCAGGGGGAAATACAAGGAATGTTAGAGCAGTGGGCAGAGGCAGTAAACGGCGTCATTTGGAGCAATCCTGTGGTATATGTCTGTTTGGGTGTGGGACTATTATTTTCGATCATGACTCGATTCCTACAAATCAGGCATTTCAAAGAGATGATCCGTCTAGTATTTAAAGGGAAAAGTTCAGAGGCAGGTGTATCCTCTTTTCAGGCCTTTACGATGGCACTATCTGGGCGTGTAGGGACGGGAAATATTGCTGGGATTGCATTGGCAGTCGGTATGGGTGGACCCGGGGCGATATTTTGGATGTGGGTCATGGCTTTTATCGGATCGGCTACTGCGTTTGTTGAATCCACACTGGCTCAGGTATATAAGGTAAAGCGCGATGGTCAGTACCGTGGCGGCCCGGCCTTTTATATTGAAAAAGGGACAGGCTTTAAATGGTTTGCCGTCATTTTTGCGGTTGCTGCGTTGGTCGCGATGTGTTTACTGATGCCGGGAACTCAATCGAACTCTATTGCCGTAGCTTTTCATAGCTCGTTTGGCATGGATATGAAGGTTTCCGGGATAGTAGTAGTCGTGTTGCTGGCGCTTATCATTTTTGGAGGTGTAAAAAGGATTGCCAATGTGGCTCAGGTTGTCATACCGTTTATGGCACTTGGCTACATCCTTGTCTCTTTTTATATTATGATGACGAATATTACTGCGCTTCCCGATGTATTTTCGCTGATTTTTCGCAGTGCCTTTGGCGTGGATTCTGTGTTTGGCGGTATGGCAGGGACGGCGATTGCCTGGGGCGTAAAACGGGGCATTTACTCCAACGAAGCCGGGCAAGGCTCAGGTGCGCATCCGGCAGCAGCCGCGGAAGTGTCTCATCCCGCAAAACAGGGGCTAGTTCAGGCATTTTCCGTGTATGTGGATACCTTTTTAGTCTGTACGTCTACGGCTTTTATGGTCTTATTCACAGGTATGTACAACGTGAAGGGACCTGGTGGCGATTTTATTGTGCAGCATCTCCCGGGTGTTGAAGAGGGAACTCAATATACACAGGCTGCTATTGAATCAGTATTTCCGGGTTTTGGCTCGAGTCTGCTGTCAATTACCTTGTTCTTTTTCGCTTTTACGACCATTATCGCCTATTATTACATCGCAGAAACGAATATGGCCTACCTGGTTGCCGACCGTAAAGCCAAATGGCCCATGTTCGTTCTAAAGCTGGTTATCCTGGGTTCGACGTTCTATGGAACGGTCGTCAAGGAATCGGCGTTGGCGTGGACACTGGGGGATATGGGGGTCGGTATTATGCTCTGGGTGAATCTGATTGCTATGATTCTGTTAGCCAAGCCTGCTCTTCTTGTACTTAAGGATTATGAACAGCAGCAGAGGCAAGGGCTGGACCCGGTGTTTGACCCGGAGAAGGCAGGTATTTCAAATGCCGAGTATTGGTCAAAGGAATATCAGCCTCCCTCAGATGAGTTGACGATTACCGCCAAACCGAGCAAGCTGCAAGCCTAAATAAGATAGATAAGTAAGATCAAAGGTGGCTCCGCGAGGAGTCATCTTTTTTTCGTTATCTTGCCTTTACATTCCAAGAGGGGTACATACGTTCACTATTTAGTCTATAATTTAGACAGACGGATTTAGAAAAATTCTGCCATAGATATGTGGGGAGGCCACATTGCACAAGAGAGGTGATTTGAATGAGCACATCCGATTTATCCATAACTGACGACAAGTGGAGAGCTATTGTAGAAAACGACAAGTCATATGACGGGGTATTTTTGTACGCTGTGAAGACAACGGGAATATTTTGTCGCCCCTCCTGCAAATCCCGACCTCCCAAAAGAGAGAACATCCGTATTTTTAAAACAGCAGAGCAGGCATTGGCCCAGCATTTTCGTCCATGCAAAAGATGTAAACCGACAGGACAACGATTGCCTGATCATGAATGGATCGCACTGGTTACAGAATACGTGAATTCTAACTATATGAAGGACTTAACATTGCACATCCTGGCTGAGATAAGTCATGGAAGTCCGTATCATTTACATCGTACCTTCAAGCGGATTATGCATCTAACTCCAATGGAATATATACAGCAGACCAGGTTGGAACAAGCGAAGAAGCTGCTCATTTGCTCAGATATATCTGTTGCGGAAGTGGGGGAGAACGTAGGTCTGTCCAATGCATCTTACTTTATTACGTTATTTAAAAAGAATACAGGCTACACCCCATTGCAATATCGCCAACTCAAATCGAAAGCAACACGAAATGGAGGTACACAGCATGGCACAGCAAATAAATAAAACGATCTATTGGTCATTGTTGACACATGAGGATTGGAATTTATATATTGCAGCTACATCGGAAGGACTATGTTATGTAGGTTCGCCCAATCAACCTGTAGAGGAATTGTTTTCATGGGCGGGAAGGCGATTTCCCGGCAGTCCTTTAGTTGAAGAGGATGCTGCTTTACAGCCCTATGCTAAGGAGCTGATTGAATATCTCCAAGGGGAGCGCACCCAATTTACATTGCCCTTTGACTTTCATGGGACTGCGTTCCAGATGGCGGTTTGGAATGCGTTGTGTGATATTCCGTATGGGGAAACACTATCCTATTCAGACATTGCCAACGCTATTCAAAAGCCAGCCTCTGTTCGTGCGGTGGGGGCTGCAATCGGTGCTAATCCAATTTTGGTCACGGTCCCTTGTCATCGGGTCATTGGTAAAAATGGAGCTATGACCGGATATCGTGGTGGTTTGGACATGAAGGTGAAGCTTTTACAGCTCGAACAGGAAAGTGTGGCATCGGTTCAGTATGAAAAATGAGTATTACAAATCCCCCAAGACTCTTTTGAATAAAGGGACAGGTTTCTTGTCAGGGTATACACACTCGTTGAACCCGTATACAGGCTGTACCTTCGGCTGCTCATATTGCTATGTACGTCAATTGCCAGTCTCCACGTTTCGTAAGGAAGCGTGGGGGACATGGGTTGATATTAAAAGTCAGGCGGCAGATATTCTTCGCAAGGAGCTTCGTAGAGCCAAATCCAAAGGTAAAGTCACGATTTTCATGTCGTCAAGCACAGATCCTTATCAGCCTGCCGAGTATAAGGAAGAGGTGACCCGGTCTCTGCTGGAGGTGATGGTGGAGGATCCACCGGATTTTCTCTTTTTACAGACGCGCAGTCCACTGGTACGGCGGGATACTGATTTACTACTCCGATTGGGGGATCGTGTACGTGTGAGTATGACTGTAGAAACAGATCGAGAAAATATACGCAAACATTTTACCCCGGAAGCTCCTCCCATCGAGGCTCGTCTCCAAACGCTACATCTCTTAAAGGAGGCAGGTGTATCGGCGCAAGCTACCATTGCTCCGATGCTTCCAAGCAGTGAACATTTTGCAGACAAGCTTTTGCCTCTGGTCAACCGTGTCTGTATTGATGATTATTTTATGGGAGATGGCAGTGGGGGGAGACGAACGCGTAGCTTAAAAATTGGTACGCTGTACGAGTCATTGGGGCTGGAAGAATGGTACCATCCTGCTGCCTATAAGGCGGTTTATGAGCGTTTTCTTCATGTTTTCCCGAAAGAGCAGCTCTATGTGAGCAAAGAAGGATTCGAACCCTGATGTAAAAGCAGTCCATGCCATTGAATCAAGAGTGACCATATAAGGGGGCAGCGGGAGAACGAATGCAAACCGTAATGACCAAAAACTTTGATTATGGGGAAAAGGAAATCGATTATCTAAAAAACGTAGACACCGTACTTGGTGCAGCGATGACGCAAATGGGCAAGGTAGAACGGGTAATCATTCCCGATCTGTTTGCGGCGCTCGTTCATGCGATTGTGGGGCAGCTTATATCGGCCAAGGCGGTTCAAACCATATGGGTAAGGATGCAGGAGAAGTTAGGGGCGATTACTCCACAAAATATAGCCGTTCAGACGGCTTTAGAAATTCAAAGCTGTGGCATCACCATGAAAAAGGCCACGTGTATCCTTAATATAGCCCAAACGATCGAGCAGGGCTTGTTGGATTTACAGGAATTATATGAGCTTTCCGATGCACAGGTGATCCAGAAATTGTCCTCGCTGCAAGGGATAGGACCTTGGACGGCTGAAATGATGCTGATTAATTGTATGGAGCGTCCAGATGTCGTCAGTTGGGGCGATATGGCTATTCGACGGGGAATGATGAAGCTGTACCATCTAGATACATTGACCAAGCAGCAATTTGAGGAGTACCGCCGAGTTTATTCACCTTATGGTTCGGTGGCCTCCATTTATTTGTGGAGTATTTCATTTCGTTAAGAATCAGGGAGTGGAAACGATGGAGAAAACAATCAGAGAACAGATACTGTCATACGTGGATGCGGATTTTCAGAAATTTACGGCTGCATTGCTTCCGACGATTAATAATGTGCTGGGTGTACGTCTGCCGGTACTGCGTAAGCTAGCTCAAGATATTGCCAAAGGAGATTGGCGTCTCTACCTGGAGACCGCTGAAAGTGAACACTTCGAAGAAGTAATGCTGCAAGGTATGGTGATTGGTTCTGTAAAAACAGATATAGAGGAAGTTTTGAGTTATACCGCCAAGTTTGTTCCTAAAATTGATAATTGGTCCGTATGTGACAGTTTCTGTGCCGGATTGAAAATCACAAAACATCATAAAGAACGGGTATGGGAGTTCATTCAGCCCTATCTATTCTCCAAGAAAGAATATGAAATTCGGTTTGGTGTGGTTATGCTTCTAAATTTTTATATTGAGGAACAGTATATGAATCGGGTGTTTACTTTACTGGAACAGACCCATCGTGAGGATTATTATGTACAAATGGCAGTAGCATGGGCGATATCGATCTGTTATATCAAGCTGCCCGAGATAACAGTGGCGTATTTAAGTCATAATACATTGGATGATTTTACCTTCAACAAAGCACTGCAAAAAATCACAGAATCATATCGGGTGGATCAGGCAACGAAAACGACCATTCGCGGTATGAAGCGAAAAAGAAAATAGGATCGGCTCCCACCTGTAAGTGTTATACTGAAAAAAAATGCGTGTATGAAAACGACAGGAGGGGAGTCAGTGAATTCGATCCCGCTGGGAGTACTTGTTGTGGATGATGAAACTAGACAGCGTCGAGGTTTAGCTGCCATGGTCAGGGATCTACGTCCCGAATACGAGGTATGGGAAGCCAAGAACGGGAAAGATGCTCTGACCATTACGTTATCCAAACCGATCCAAATCGTTTTTACAGATATTCAAATGCCGATCATGAATGGACTTGAGTATCTTCAACAATTGAGAACATCCGGTCAGCATGAGACCAAAGTTATTTTAGTGACAGTCTACCAGGAATTTAGCTATGCACAGCAGGCGGTGAGGTACGGGGCGAATGATTATTTGGTGAAACCGGTGCAATCGCAGCAGCTCATTGAAGTGATTCAACACATGGAGAAGATTATTGTAGAGGAACAGGAAGCACTGATTGGGAATCAAACAGCGTTGAATCAGATCGAGCAGAGTATGCCTGCATTTGTGGAGCATTTGTTTAGCAGATGCGTGACAGACAAATTACAGCCTAATGAGAAAATCCTATTAAAGAGTCACTTTGGATGGCATGGGATAGGAGAAGTTCTCGCGTTGGGAGCATCGGCGGCCCACCCGGAGGATATACATATGTGGGATTCTCAGCTCCGTAATACGGTTGTTGAAATATTGCGACCTTGGGCGTCTTCTGTCGTGTTTCCACTCGAATCCCGTAAAGACCATGTGGTTGCAGTAGTGAATTGGAAGGATAGGGCTGAAAGCAAAGAGGCCAAAAGTGCCCTGCAAGCTGGGCTGAAAAAGTTGGAGCAACAGCAAGCTATTTCAATCTGGTTTGCTTGGGGTCAGCCTTTTAATTTTGATGAAATGCAAATAAGCCAATCTCACGAAAAGGCCGTTGGCCTGATCTCTATGCGTTTTTATACACCTCACATCAGATGTTTGAACCTTGTCGTTTCAGATGATGAGCAGCCAGTACAGGAAATGAGCGCACACGAACAAATGGCATTTTTTAAATTTATTGAAAGCGTTATCTCTAATGGAAAGCCCGATCAGCTATTGGGTCGGGTGCAAAATTTCATTGGACAAATGACACAAGGGTATCCTGCACCTGAAGCGCTTAAAGCAAAATTGGTACACCTTCTGTTGGTTAGTTTACAACGGTTAAATATAGGGTGGAGTGAGGAAGTCTACTCACGTTTCTCGGAACGTTTGAACAAAGCTGTCGAAAAGGCCACCTGTCTTCGGAATCTTGAGGATCGTGTTGCAACATGGTTAAAAGAGCTGATTCTTGAGCTTCATAGCGGCTCCAAAGGCGAACCCATTATGAACAAGTGCAAGGAATTTCTAGATGCACATCTACATGAAGACCTAAGTCTGGAGATCGTCTCCCGGCGCTTCCACTATAATGCGTCCTATTTTAGCATTCTGTTCAAAAATTATTTCGGGCTCTCGTTCACGGAATATATGGTGAAGCTCAGAATGCAAAAGGCTCAGCACTTACTGCTGCATACAGACGCCAAGGTCGCAGAAATTAGTAGACAGGTTGGTTATAAAGATATCAAATACTTTTTTAAAGTGTTCAAAAAAAATGTAATGCACACGCCGGAAGAATTTCGTAGGAAATTCAACTGATTGTTAGGTGAAAGGAAGATACGATGCGCCAAGTTAAATATATGTATCAAAAATTTTTGGACAGTAGCTTTCGTACGAAATTGATGCTGTCCTATTTTTTGTTGTCTGGTTTTATCGTTTTGATTCTAGGTTTCGTTTACTTTGAAACGAGCGCACGGAATATTACTACAAATGTAACAGATAGCGTTACAAGCGTTCTGCGTAGTAATAACCAGCTGCTGGATAACAAGCTGACAGCTATTCAAAAAACCGTAGATATGATTCCGATCGACCATGATCTTCTTCAGAACATTACGAACGTGGATACTACGGATTCTTCATCGCTGTTACGAGCAGATCGCAGCATTACAAAAATTTTGTACAGATACTTTGGCAATATGGAGGAAGTGTACGCTTCCCAAATTATGACGCAAAATTATGCATATGGAAGCACTGATCGGATGTATATTCCCGTTCAGCCGTTCTATTCTTCTCCGTTGGCAACAACGGCGGTGGAAGCAGAAGGGGCTACCAAGTGGATTCCGGCTTATTCGTATGCCGATACATTCCATCAGCAAGATTTAAAACGAGGCTCCTATGAGTTTAGTTCTTTATTTGCTGTGGTAAAGCAGCTTCATTTGACTGCATTAGATGATGCAGGAACCTTTCATACGCTTCCGGAGGGAAAGGAAAAACCTATACTTATACTGAATTTTCGTCCTGACTTGTTAAAAGGGGGTTTTGAAGATTATGCAGCCCGCAGCGGATTTGCACATCTATCCTATGGCATGATTCATGATAAAAATGGGATGGTCATGAGTTCGGATAGACAGCAACAAGTGGGGGAGCCCGTGGCGGATTGGCTTAAGGATGCCATTGCTTCGGAACAAGGGATGAAAATGGTAAACGTTAAAGGTCAAAGCATATTACTGGTTTACGAAGCGATGAAGACGACGGGCTGGGTATCTTATATAGCCATTCCCATGGAAGATGTATTGGGACATCTATCAACGATTCGCACCTACACGGTGTTTTTTTTAGGTTTTATGATGCTCGTTGCTGTTATTCTTGCTTATTTACTGTCTGTTTATATCAGTAAGCCCATCACAGATATGAAACAAGCGATGAAAGTAATGGAGAAAGGGCATTTTGATATTCGAATTCCTGTGCGTGGCTATGATGAATTGGGAGACCTGGTGATTCGGTTTAATCAAATGAATGAAAAAATTAAAGATTTAATCGAGGAAAATTACAAGTCACGTCTACGAGCCAAAGAGTCGGAGTTAATGGCACTTAATTTACAGCTGAATCCCCATTTTTTGTATAACACTTTAACGACCATGTATTGGATCGCGTTAGAACATAAACAGCAGGAGCTAGGCCAATTGATCATTAGTCTGGCAGAAATGCTGCAAATTACTACTCGAAACAAAAACGATACATGGAGCTTGGAAACCGATCTGAATTGGCTGGAGAAATACATTTTTATTATGCAGAATCGCTTTGAGGACAAGTTCACGGTGGAATATGATATTGATCCCATTTTGCTTCAGATGGAGGTTCCCAAACTTTTCTTACAGCCTTTTGTAGAGAATTCAATTATTCACGGCTTCGCCGAAATGGAATCAGGGGGTCTGATTAAGATCACAGCCTGGATCGAGAAGCAATTGGTGTGTTTTAAAGTGGAGGATAATGGATCAGGAATTCAAGAAGAACATATACGCCGAATTCAAGCTGGAGAAATCAGATCAACGGGTATTAAAAATGTAGACAGAAGAGTACGGCTATTATATGGAATGGATTATGGCGTTACGCTCCATTCGCCAGCAGGTAAAGGGACATTCGTCCTGATTCGCATCGGAGAAATTCATAGATCTAATCAAATGACACCAATCCAATGAGAGTACGACTTTTATAAATGTAAGCGTTTGCTAAAATGAGTTTAGTGACGAAGCAACAAACGAAAAGGTAAAAAAATAAACGGTTTGGGGGCGTTACTCATGTTAAAACGAAAGTTATGGATCGTCTGCATGTGCTTGATCGTTGGGCTTATGTCAGCCTGTAGTTCAAATGAGAGCAGCAGCAAACCAGTTGATTTGCAGGGTCACGAGCAAGTGACACTGACCTATGCCAGTTGGGGTAGCACCAATGAAAAGAAGGTTCAGCAGGAAATCGCTAAAAAATTTACAGAGAAATATCCGTGGATCAAAATTAACTATATGCATATCCCCGGGGATTACGTAACCAAATTAACGACGATGTTTGCTGCCAATCAGGCACCCGATGTATTTCCAATTTATAAAGCACAGGCTCTGCAATGGGCTGAACAAGGCAAACTATATAATTTAAATGAATTTTTGAAGGAGGATAAGGAGCTAACGAAGGAAAGTCTTATTCCTAATTCAGTCATCTATTGGGATAAGGACAAAGTGGCTGGGGTCAAGGTAACTGAGGAAGCTTTCGCGCTTTATTACAATAAAGATTTGTTTGATGAGGCTGGTGTTGCTTTGCCGCCAGTAAAGGCTGAAGAGGCTTGGACATGGGAGCAGTTTTTAGAGACAGCACAAAAGCTCACCATTGATAAAGCGGGAAATAATGCGCTCAGTCCCAATTTCGATGCAAGTAACATTAAACAGTATGGAGTTCGGTTTGATACATGGATGTGGCATTTGCTTGTGCCTTCCAATAACGCAAGTGTCATTTCAGACAAAGGGGACTCGCTTAATCTTGAGAGCCCTGATGTGATTGAAGCTGTTCAGAAAATGGCTGATCTGATCAACGTTTATCATGTGGCACCGTCGCCAACACAGTCCAAAAATATACCTTCCCCGGCCGTAGCACTACAAAGTAAGCGTGTAGCGATGGATCTGGATGGACAGTGGGTTCAATTGGATCTTGGAGAATCGAAGGTGAATTTTGGTGTAGGCGTATTACCCAAGCTGAAGAGCAGCAAAACGATCCTGTTTGGTGAACCGGAAGTGATTTCTGCCAAAACCAAACATCCTAAAGAAGCATGGATGTTTTATAAATTCTTGCTGGATGCTGAAAGCGGACTTGACATGCATTCCAGCGGATTGTGGATGCCTGTCATGAAAAAGTGGTACACCGAACCAGACTTTATTAGCAAATGGGCGGATGTCAAACCAGGTCATGCCGATGGTTACCGTGATGCTGTCATGAACCAAACGCTGCATAACGGTGTCAATTCTTACGACTATTATCTGAAAAACTCGGAAAAAATCAATGCCATCATTAACCCGGCGCTAGATCAGGTATGGTTGGGCAAGAAAACGGTGGAGCAAGCATTTAAGGAGGTTTCCGCAAAGGCCAACGCGGAATTTAAAGGGACGTATCCAAAAGAATAGGGTGAGTGTTTTGACAGAAAGAGAGGGATAGAATGCAATCATTATGTTCTATTCGTAAGAAGGAAAATTGGTTGGGGTGGCTTTTTGCCGCCCCTGCTATTCTCGGCTTTGTCATTTTTGTTCTGGGACCGATGATCGCTAGTCTCTGGTTCAGTCTTACCGATTACAAGGTTGCTTCACAGGCCCATTTTATCGGTCTGGATAATTACGTCCACTTATTTGACGGTACGGATCAATTTTTTTATAAATCACTCGGGGTTACGTTTTATTATGTGTTCCTGAGTGTGCCCCTGCAAATTATTGTAGCTTTCTTTTTGGCGATATTACTTAATCAAAAGGTAAAAGGTCTGGCTTTTTTCAGGACTGTTTTCTATCTCCCTACCATTGTGCCACTCATAGCATCGTCTATGATCTGGATGTGGCTGTTTGATCCGGATCTTGGCTTGCTAAATGTGGTGCTGCGTGCGCTGCATTTGCCTGAAAGTCAGTGGATCTATAGCGAAGGGTCGGTAGTTCCTACTCTGGTTTTAATGAGTTTGTGGACCGTTGGAGGAACCATGATTATTTTTCTGGCAGGCTTGCAAGATATACCTAGACATTATTATGAAGCCATTGAAATTGACGGTGGAAACGCTCTTCATAAGCTTATGTATATTACAATTCCATTGACATCGCCCACTATTTTTTTTAATACGATTATGGGCTTCATCGGTGGGTTTCAAGTGTTTGTTCAACCTTACGTCATGACTCAGGGTGGACCCAATAACTCCAGCTTGTTTTATACCTTTTATTTGTTCCGCGAGGCATTTACTTTTTCAAATATGGGTTATGCCTGTGCTATTGCTTGGGTGCTCTTTATTGTCGTTTTGGTATTCACTGCCTTTCTGTTCAAGACGGCCCGAAAATGGGTGTATTACGAAGGCGGGGGGGCATGAACATGAAAAAACGCGGTTGGAGTTGGAGCAGGGTTTTACTCTACACAGTTCTCATAATAGGCTCACTGTTTTGTATGTTTCCTTTTTACTGGCTAGTGCGAAGCTCTATGATGGATTTAAGTCAGATTTTTTTGATCCCGCCGAAATGGATTCCAGAGCCTTTTGTATTCGAGAATTTTTTACAGCCGTTTGAAGAGTTATCCTTTGGGCGCTATTTTGTGAATACATTTATCGTCGTAGCGGGTACTTTGGCGGGTGTACTTCTGTCGAGTACCATTTCTGCCTATAGCTTTGCGCGAATGAGATGGAAGGGAAGAGATAAGGTATTTGCCTTGTTATTAAGCAGCATGATGCTGCCGTTTGCAGTCACGCTGATTCCGTCATTTATTGGTTGGCAGGCATTAGGCATGGTTAATTCGTACGTTCCATTGGTATTACCTTCGTTTTTTGGTGGAGGCGTTTTTAATATTTTTTTGCTAAGACAATTCTACATGACTCTACCGCGAGAACTGGATGAAGCTGTATTTGTGGATGGAGGCAATCATTTTACGATTTTCACCCGTATTATTTTGCCTTTGTCGAGGTCGGCGATTTTGGTCATTGGATTGTTTACGTTTTTGAATACATGGAATGATTTTATGGGGCCGCTGGTTTACCTTAATGATGAGAGCAAATTTACGTTGGCGATTGGGCTGCAGCAATTTCAGGGAATATATTCGGCTCAATGGGGTGTTTTGATGGCCGCATCTTTAATTGTAGTCTTGCCTGCTATTATTCTTTTTGCCATAGGACAGAAGTATTTTATGGAAGGGATTGCTTTGACGGGGATTAAAGGATGAGAACAACTGCCAGGTACGCACTTTGATTTTTTTGGAATTTAATATTAAAATGGAAGTAACTTTCGAAAAGGAGATGACGTGAATTGGCAGAGCAAGTGCGTATTGGCAAAACAGATCTATATGTAAAACCAATCGGTTTGGGTGCAAATAAGGTGGGAGGACATAATCTCTTTTCCGGTTTGAATGATGAAACAGGTAAAGAAGTTGTTCGCACAGCTTTGGACAACGGCATCAATTTTCTGGATACGGCTTTTATTTATGGACCTGAGCACTCAGAGCGGTTGATCGGTGAGGTGCTGAAGGAGCGGGGCAAACGTGAGGAAGCGGTCATTGCGACCAAGGGGGCACACAAATTTGTGAACGGAGAGGTTGTTTTTGACAACTCGCCTGCTTTTTTACGTGAATCCGTTGAATCCAGCCTGAAAAGATTGCAGACCGATTATATCGATCTGTTTTATATCCATTTCCCGGACGAAGCTACGCCGAAGGCAGAAGCAGTTGGAGAATTGAAGAAGCTTAAGGACGAAGGCAAAATCAAGGCTATTGGCGTATCTAACTTTTCCATTGAACAACTTAAGGATGCGAATAGCGACGGTTATGTAGATGTGCTCCAATCCCAATATAATTTGTTTCAACGGGAAGCTGAGAAGGATCTGCTGCCTTATACCAAGGAAAATGGCATTTCGTTTGTGCCTTATTTCCCGCTAGCTTCAGGATTGCTGGGTGGTAAGTATACGAAAGACATGACCTTCACAGACATTAGAGCAAAAAATCCATTGTTTCAGGGAGATGCATTTGCTCGTAATTTGGACAAAGTGGAGCAGGTACGGGAGATTGCCAATGCGTTGAATGCAGAGGTTGCTCATGTTGTGCTCGCATGGTATTTGACCCGCGATTCGATTGATGCCCTCATTCCAGGGGCGAAGGGGCCGGAGCAGGTGCTTGCGAACCTGAAGACGCTAAATGTCCAATTGAGTCAGGCTGATATCGAAAAGATTGACCACATTTTCAAATAATAAGTGTACCTGAAATTTGCAATTGTATATGTATTCCATCTAGAGAAGCTGCCGGACGGGCGGCTTCTTTTTCGTCCCTCCCTTGCATATCCTTGTAGGGTAAGTCCAACGCTGCGGGGGGATCGGATGATGAGAAGACCGCAATGGCACAGCGCACCCAATAGAAGGCAACGCGGCAGACGTAGAGTATTTTTGATTGTGGTACTGGCGCTGCTGGTAGGAATCATACAGGTGGCTGCTTATGTGGAGCAGCATTTGAAGCCGCCTATGATGCACCTGGCAAAAGTGCGGGTCAAACAAATGGCGACGGAGGCTATTAATTCAGCAATTACAGCACAGGTAGAGCAGGGGAAGACGGCTGATAATTTGATCGAATGGAGAACGGATGCACAAGGAAGAACCTCTGGCTTTGTTCTGAATTACGCAGAGCATATGAGAATTACGTCAGACACGCTCAAAGCAGTCAAGGCAACGATGGACAGCATGAGCCATTTTGATGAGAGTGTTCCGATTGGTCAGGCATTGGGCAGTCCACTGTTGGCAGCTTATGGACCAACGGTCCCTCTAAAGGTGGAGCCGCATGGAGCGATCAAGGTGGATTTAAATACGCGTCAACAGGATGCGGGCATAAACATGATTTTGGTGGAAGTGTATATTCGGATTACGACGGAAGTGTCTGTGGTTATACCGTTTGAGATGCAACCTCAGATTGTAGAGACGGAAATCCCAGTTTCGTATTTGCTGGTGGTGGGCAACGTTCCGATGTACTACTATGACAATCAGGGGAAACCAGTGGGTAAAAATGGTGCAGCCGCTCCGCAGTTGGCGTTGCCTCCCCATTCCATAGAGAGTAGCGGCGCTATAGATTCCAGCATAGAAAGTGTTCCAGAGGTAGAGGAAAACCAAAACACCTCTAGCCAGTCCCCAACGCCATAGAGCCGAGGGGAGTGACGTGAGCTGCCCAGGAAAAACAAAAGGGACCCTATGAGGAGGTCCCTTTTGTTTTTCCTGTTTTGAGCGCTTTGCGTTCGGACTGCTCCCACTGTCTTAATAACGGATACGGGTCAAAGGACCAATCTGCCCAGCCATTGTCCCGATATATACCATAGTGCAGATGCGGTGGAAACTTACCTTGGGTACCGGGTTTTCCATAGCCCGAGCTTCCGACCCAGCCAACCGTCTGACCGGGTGTAACGATGTCTCCGTTGTGGACGGTTTTGTCAAAGCCGGAAAGATGCGCATAGTAGTGATAGCGGTTGTTGAGATCTCGGATTCCGATTCGCCATCCTCCGAAGGGATTCCAGCCCTTCATTTCAACTACACCGTAGCAGGTACTGCGAACTGGAACTCCATAGCCAGCAAACAGATCAGTTCCTTCATGTATACGGTAACCGCCCCAGCTGCGACGGCTTCCCCATGTGCTGCGGTAGCTATAAATGCTGCCTAAAGGAAGAGGGAAGGCTTGACTGACCAGATCCAGCTTGCCATACGTCCGATACAGCTTGGCAAACTGCTGAACTCTTTGAACTGCGCGGCTGTTATGGTAATATTCCCAAACGGCAATACCAAATTCATCCTCGTTGTTTCCATACTTTCCGAGATAAGATGCGATGCTGAATAGCAGATCCTTGTCATTATTACGGTCAGCGATTCCATCACCTGAACCGTCTTGTCCCAGCCCGGAAAATAGTTCAATGGAACGCGGATTTTGATCCTCCGAATCAGGGTTCATCAGGCCGGACCAGACTGGTCCCGTGATGAAAATACCTATGATTCGTTCCGCATGCTTCCGATCCCTGGGATGGGCCACTGTAAGTGTGCGTTCATACTGGTCGATGGCGGCCAGCCTGTACCAAGGAACTCCAGTCAAAGCTTCGATGGAATGATATAGAGCCAGCCTGGACGTATACGACGAGGACTGAACATGTGAAGCATCTACATTTGCGGTCAGGCTGCTTCTGGCGGACGAGGACTGTAAGTGATTGGCAAAGGCATGGGCAGGAAGCGGACAGGCCGTTGTCAGTGTAGTAGCACATAACAGCAGCGATAACAAACGAACAGCTCGGGCTGTCCGCGTAGGGTAAGGCACGTGAACCGACCTCCTATAGAAGGGCTTAATCGCCCGGTAAATTCTAGGCCCCGTATTCAATAGCGTGAATAGGGCGCTTTTGTTTAGATTGAGCCATATCCGCCGCTTTTATCCATGTACAGAGTTTACTTTTTCCGGCATCAATGTCATATCAAAAAGGGAACAATGAATGGAGGTTTTTCCATGGCTTTCATGTTATAATGTATGGCAATGACAGCTTAAGCTTATCAGAAAGAAGGTCTATGCCATTGTCTAGAAAAGTGAAGGAAGCTAAGCCCGACTGGATTCGTATTAAACTTACGACAGGCGATAACTATCAGGAAATCAAGAGCATGATGCGTTCCAAGACATTACATACCGTATGTGAGGAGGCACGATGCCCTAATATATATGAATGCTGGGCCAATAGGACAGCTACATTTATGATTTTGGGTGATACTTGTACGCGTGCGTGTCGTTTTTGCGCAGTAAATACGGGAATGCCTACGGAACTGGACTTGCAGGAGCCTGAACGCGTCGCTGAAGCGGCTGAAAACATGAATTTGAAGCACTGTGTCGTAACCAGTGTGGCTCGCGACGATTTGAAAGATGGGGGTGCTACTATATTTGCAGAAACGGTTCGTGCGATTCGCCGCCGATTACCTTTTTGCAGTGTAGAAGTATTGATTCCCGATTTTATGGGCGATATTGAATCGCTGCGAATCGTCATGGATGCCAAACCAGATATTCTGAATCATAATATTGAAACGGTGGAGCGCATGTCCGACAAGGTTCGGGCTAAAGCGAAATACCGTCGCTCTCTGGAGCTGCTTCAACGTGCGAAGCAATTAAATCCGGCTATTCCAACGAAATCAAGCATCATGCTAGGTGTCGGGGAAGAGTGGGACGAGATCTTACAAACCATGGATGATCTGCGTAAAGTCGATTGTGACATTATGACAATTGGTCAATATTTGCAGCCGTCCGAGAAACATTTATATGTGCAAAAATATTATCCACCGGAAGATTTTGCGAAGTTAAAGGAAGAGGGATTACAGCGGGGATTCAGCCACGTCGAATCTGGACCGTTGGTCCGCAGCTCCTACCAAGCGCATGAGCAGGTGAAGTCAGCCGCTCAGCATAAGGAAGAAGGCGCCCTTTCGCAGGCTTGATCCGGGAAAGGCGGTCAGAATAGCTTGTTTCAAATCGGTGGTAAAAACTATGAATTGTTGCAGGATCACAAGAACGGGTGGAATCCCGAAGCGTTTCGTGATCGGTATAGTGAAGTGCTGGATCGCTATGATTACATTATTGGTGATTGGGGTTACAATCAGCTACGTCTGAAGGGCTTTTATCGAGACGGTCATCCCAAAGCAAATAAGGATACATCTATAGTGGTACTGGACGATTACATTAATGAATACTGCAATTTTGGCTGTGCTTATTTTGTGTTGCAAAAAAGCCGTGAAGTAGTTAATAAAAACGGGGTCAATGATGAAATCATTGCTCCAGATATTCAGCAGTTGGTAGATGCTCAGAGGGAACAAGCGGGAACGCTAGAACCCGAAGAGCAGCAAGAAGTATTGCAACATACAGCTGGAGAACAGGAGTGGCCGCAACCACAGCAGGATTCCACAGCTACGGAGGAATCGCGAGTGGAGCAGCCTCGAGAATCCCGGGAACCACGCGAGTTGCAACGTCGTGAACTGAAGGATGCCCAGGAGGTACGTGAACGACAGCCGCGTGAAGCTCGCGAAAGTCGTCCATCCAGAGAAGGACGTGAAGGAAATCGGCAGCGTGAAGCACGTGATTCGCGCCAGCCAAGAGAACCACGTGAAACAAAGGATGGACGCAATCCGGGTGAAGGGCAGCAAGCCCGGGAACCACGTAGACAGCGCAATCAGCAAGGGAGTTTCGATAAAAAGGAATCGCGTGGGCCACGCTATGAGCGTCAACCAAAGGAAAATCGGGAGGGACGGCAAGTTCGTGTCTCACGTGAACCTGAGGGCCAGCGGCAGACCCAGCCAGCTGCTAAAGCCGAAAGAGCTGAGGGTAGCAAAAAGAATAAATCATATACAGCTCCACAACAAAACGGTTCCTGAATTTTCAGGGGCCGTTTTGTTTATAAAAAAAGAGCCAGAGTCGGCTCTTTTATAGGTTCTAATTGAGAAAAGCGTTGCGTACTCGATCCCAAAATGGGAAAGGACGATAACGAGCGAAGCTGATCTTCTGACTTGCGACCTGACATCGAACAGAGATTAAGTCATCCACAGGAAAGTTGAGGTGATCTACTGTCAATAAGAGACGCTGATCTTTCCGTGAAAAAATATCACAATGATGGTGTTTGGGCAGTAGCAATGGCGATCCCAGTGTCCGATACACGCGGTTATTAATGGAAGCGATCTCAGTCAATTGCAATGCTTCAATGGTGGGGTGAACCATAGCTCCGCCAAGTGCTTTATTATATGCGGTCGTTCCTGAGGGGGTAGAAACACATATACCGTCACCGCGAAACATTTCAAAGGTGATATCATTAATATCTACTTGGGCAACGACAGTGCCATCCACCCCTTTTAACGTAAATTCATTCAAGGCAATAAAAGAAGCATTGCCTGACTTCTTGTGAATTTCCAACTCAATCAGTGGATACTTAACGATTCTCGGGTTAAGCGGTCCTTCAGATCCGCTTTGGCTCATCAGGTGGATTAGCTCCTCCAGCTCGTCCGCACGCCAATCAGCGTAAAAGCCTAGATGACCGGTATGTACACCAACAAAGGCAATATCCGGAATGCGGTCGATGAAGGTATGAAACGCATGAAGCATCGTACCATCGCCTCCAATAGACACGACGATTTCCGGCGATTCGGCATCCAGCTTGAAATTCTTTTCTTGGGCAAGACGGTGAAATTGCTGACTCAGGTCCATGGAGTGCTGATCCCCGCGATCCAGAACATAATATCTCAAGATGAAAAGCTCCTTTGTCATGGGTATATATCGATCATAATCAATTATGAGCAAGAACACAATCGTTCATTGCCTGTGTGTTCTTCTCAAACGTACATATAAGCGACTTGTACCCACACTCAACCATGAGAGACTAAGCATTCCAGCCAGTATAAAGGCAAGAAACAGCAGACTTTGCAACAACATGACGGACGAGAAGCCAGGAGACCACGCGATGTCGTATATCGGAGAAAAGACTGGAGAGCTTCCCTGTCCCATAAGAGGCCGCCATAACACGAGAGCTAGCAGTGCTGAGATGATGCCGTGCGCAGCCCGGGCCAACAAAAATGGCATATAACGAAGATCCGTCATATTTAAAATACTTGCAACCTGCGCATGAACCGACAGCCCGCCCCAGGAGAGAACAAAAGCGGCTGCGGCTACCTTGAATGGTAACGCCGCTGCCGTGGCTTTACCTGCGGCTTGCGCTCCTAAAGTGACTTCGAAAATACCACCCACAATGGACTCCGTTAACGTAGGAGGAAGACCACATGCAGTCAATAGGCTTGCCGTAAGCAGATGAAGCCCGCTCATTAAACCGGAGTTCGTCAAAGCGTCTAAAATGACACAGAAGAATACAACTAGCCCTCCTACGACAATAATAAGGCGTAGGGAGGAAGTAATCGCCTGACGAAGTAACTCACCCAATGGGCGACCATCTTCCAAACGAGCTGTATGCATGGCATATAATGCTTGGCGTAGGGGTCCAGGCTGCCTATTGCGATCTGCTACTTTTGTATTCTTGGACTTCGACCAGGCTTTTTGAGTAGGTTGAGGGCGGTCGTTGCGAGTATCTGTTTCTCCTGAACGGGAACCGTGGAAGCGCATAAGCAGTCCGATGATGAGCACGCCACCATAATGGGCCGTGCCCAGTACGAGTGCAATTTCTGGTTGATGGAAGAAGCCAACGGAAACCGCACCGATCAAAAATATCGGATCAGAGGAAGTGGTAAACGCGACCAAACGCTCTCCTTCAATGCGTGTGATCCATTTTTGCTCCCACAGCTTGGCTGTTAGTTTAGCTCCAATCGGGTAACCGGATGCACAGCTGACCGCAGCGACAAAACCTCCACAGCCAGGTACACGGAATAGAGGCTGCATCAGCGGATCCAACAGCGCGCCTATGAAATGAACAATTCCGAAACCCAGGAGAAGCTCGGAAATAACGAAAAACGGGAATAAAGACGGAAACAGCACGTCCCACCAGATGGCAAGCCCCCGAAGCCCGGCATTCAGAGAAGATTGCGGGTATACAGCCATAAGCATAAATAGGAATAGCAGTGTAAGGATGAGCAGAGGAAGCGAGTAACGACGGTATAGCGACATAGAGGCCCCTCCTTTGGAGTTGTACTAATATACCTATGTCGGGGATGGACAAAGAGTACAAAAAAATCAAAGAAAACGGTTACATCTAATGCTGTATTTTTGTAAATAGTATGTTAAAATAGGAAAACAACGATCCATAACCTTAAGGATGGAGTGATCAGGATGAGTATCGTTGCCGGTCTGTTCGTATGTGCTTTTGTGTATGTTATTCGTGCCTCTCTCGTCCATCCCGGTGAAGAGGATTGGCGGAGTTATTAATTGTATTTATAGAATGACGAAGCTGTGTGCAATGAAGCACACCCTCTTCATATGTTAAATTGATAAAATGACGCTTATTTTTAGCGTCATTTTTTGTTTTTTGTTATAATACGGGTGTATATTTATTACCATAGCACAGAAAGTTGGAGGAAAAGTGAATCCTAGCCTGAGCGTTTATGACAACCTTGGGGGTGCGGAAGGTGTTCGTGCTATTATTGAGGCCTTCTACCCGAGAGTTTATAAAGATCCGTTGTTAAGTCCCCTGTTTCCTAAAGACATGGAACCGGTTAAGGAAAAGCAGTATATGTTCCTGAGTCAGTTTTTTGGAGGACCGTCCCTTTTTTCTGATGCATATGGTCATCCGATGTTACGTGCCAGACATATGAAGTTTCCCGTAACGGAGGAGCGAGCAGAGGCATGGTTGTCTTGTATGGCAGGTGCGTTAACGGATACGGGCATTGAGGAGCCGCTTCGTTCAATCATACTTAACCGTTTGTCTGGTCCTGCGCATCATTTTGTAAATACCCCGTAAGCTTTCGGGGATTGCCGAATTTTGGAGAGGGTTGTAAAAACATTGGAACTTGAACCGTTATATCAGATCAAAATCATTTGCCCACATTGCGAAGAAGAATTTCAAACATCCCGTGTCAGACCAAGCCTAAAAAAGGCCATTCGTACGGATTCAGATTTTTGTGCTTATTATAAGAATGAAAATCCGGATTTTTATGTCGTAAGGGTCTGTCCTCATTGTGGATTTACCTCGACAGAGCACTCTACCGTTCAGTTAAGCGAACAGCAAACCAAGATATTCAAGGATAAAATCGGTAATCGCTGGCAGTCTCGCGAATATGGCGGGCACCGTAGCTGGGAAGAGGCATTAGAAACGTATAAACTGGGTTTACTCTGTGCCCAGGTCATCGGAGAAAAGGAACGCGTAGTAGCTAGTCTATTACAGCATATCGCTTGGATGTACAGATACCAGGGAAATGAGGAGCAGGAGCTTCGCTTTCTCAAATTTAGTCTGGATTCTTATGTTCGGGTCTATGAGCTGGAGGGTGTCGGGGCGAATAATGCCAAACTGCTTTATCTGATTGGTGAATTGCATCGACGTACAGGCAACTTTAACGAAGCAGTACGCTGGTTTTCGCGTGTCATTAATGACAAAAAGATTATGGATGCAGCCATGATCCGGGCTTCCCGTGAACAGTGGTCTGTACTGCGAGAACAAATGCTGGCTAAAAATTACCAACTGCCGGAGGAAATGCAAGACGCAAGCTCCTCCTGAAGAAATAAAGGTGTGCACTATGGCCGATTTAGGCTCATGGTTCACACCTTGTTTGTAAAACGGGTTATCTTATCTTACAACTGCCTCATGAATTAATGATGACGCAATGTGGTATCTGACAGCAAATAATCGTCATCACAATCCACTAAAGTAACCTTGTTATGGCAGCATGGAAACACAAGCAGCTTTTTCATACCTTCGTGTATGAGCTTAAGTTCTTTTGGCTTCAGGGGCAGCAAAACATTATCATGGTCGCAAAACGGACAAGACTGTACATAAACGTCTCCCATGACGATGTCATAAGGCCAGGTTTTATGAAAAGGGATCATGATTTGTCCGATTCTCCGCCGTTCGGGTCAGCGGTTTCTTCTTTAGCCAGTTCGGCCAGCTTTTGCATCAAAATGTGCTGGGGTGTATGCATAAGGTGTTCCAGCGGAATGCCGAGCTTTTCGGATAATTTCACAGCCGTCTCCGGCGAAATTTGTAAGGGTCTCATCCTGTTTTCCTCCCAATTGTAGTGATTTACTATCACGATGTAGCTTTATTGTATATGAAACCACATGAATTCGCCAAAAAAGAAAGGTGGAACTATTATGAAAACACCGTTAAAGCAAACATGGGATCTGGAATCTATTTTTAGCGGAGGATCTTCCTCTGCCTCATTTCTTGCATTTTTGGAAGAAATGGAAAGCAAGGTCCAACAACTGCAAGCTCAGCTTAAAGCAGCCAAAGTACCACAAACGGTATTGGATACCGAGCGTCTGGATAGTGTACTGAATAGCATACAGGAGCTATTTAATGGCGCGTCGCAGGCGGGTTCCTTTGTCTCTTGTCTAACTGCTCAAAACCAGCACGACAAGCTGGCTGTTCAACTGGGGGCACGTGTCAACACGCTGTATGCCCAAGGGAAAAGTGCTTTAGTATCTTTCCAGAACTTGCTGGCACAAACCAGTGAAGACATTTGGCAGAAATGGATGGAGCGCGAAGCTATCCAGCCGATTTCTTTTGTCCTTACCGAATATCGGAACGAAGCACGTGAAAAAATGGCTCCTGAGCTGGAAAGCCTTGCATTGGATCTGGCAGTGGATGGCTACCATGGCTGGGGCGACTTTTATGATACCATCGTCAAAAATATGACGATCCCTGTTCCAGAAAATGGCGAGATCGTAAACCTGTCTGTAGGTCAGGCAGCTAATAAGCTGGATGAAGCAGATCGCAGCGTACGTAAAGACGTGTTTGCACGTTGGGAAGAGGCGTGGACTCAGGTAGAGGACTATTGTGCGGATACATTGAATCATTTGGCAGGCTTCCGTCTGAAGCTATATGAAAAACGAGGCTGGACAGATGTGCTTAAAGAACCGCTGGAAATCAGCCGTATGTCTGCACAAACGCTGGATACGATGTGGCAGGTTATTAATGAAACAAAGCCTATTGTAGTCAAATACTTGGAGCGGAAAGCAAAGCTGCTAGGCTTAGAGAAGCTGTCCTGGCATGACGTTGAAGCTCCGCTGGGGACGTCAACCACTAAAATCCCTTACGACGATGCTGCTGTAACGATTGTTGAGCAATTTGGTAAATTTAGCTCGAGAATGGCTGACTTTGCCCAAATGGCTTTTGAGAAAAGCTGGATCGAAGCAGAAGATCGTCCAGGCAAACGTCCGGGTGGTTTCTGTACATCTCTGCGTCTGAGCAAAGAGACCCGTATTTTTATGACCTATGCCGGATCACCATCCAATGTTTCGACACTGGCCCATGAGCTCGGACACGGTTATCATCAGCATGTGATGAATGAATTGCACCCATTGAATCAAAATTATGCCATGAACGTGGCTGAGACGGCATCGACGCTGGCAGAACTAATTGTATCAGATGCGTTGCTGGAAGCTGCCGAGGGTCAGGAGAAGGTGGCTTTGCTGGAGGATAAAATTCAGCGTGGTGTAGCCTTCTTTATGAACATTCATGCCCGTTTCCTGTTTGAAACCCGTTTTTACGAGCTGCGGAAAAAAGGAGTCGTAGGAGCACAACAATTAAGCGAGTTGATGGAACAAGCGCAGCGTGAAGCGTTTAGTGGTGTACTGGATGAGGCTCATCCTCATTTTTGGGCATCCAAGCTGCATTTCTATATTACGAACACTCCTTTCTACAACTTCCCGTACACATTCGGGTATATGTTCAGTGCAGGAATTTACGCTTTTGCGAAGGAAAATCCTGACGGCTTCGCCGACCAATATGATGCCTTGCTGCGTGATACAGGTCGCATGACAGTCGAAGAATTGGCTTCCAAGCACTTAGGTACCGATTTAACACAGGCTGACTTCTGGCGTAATGCTGCGCAAGTTACTGTTCAGGATATTGAGCAATTTTTACAAATGACAAAATAACGGATTTACACTTTTGAAAGGTCTCCCATAAGGGAGGCCTTTTTTTAATTTTTGCAGAAGATGATGAACAAAGTCGCAAAATGTCGAAGTGTAATTAACATTACCTGTTGGCGAAATTTAAAATGATGGATATACTTAGAAAATAGTTATAAATACCCAATTATGTTGGTTTTGATTGTAAGGTTAAAAATCTTCGCATATAATTGAGCCGTAAGACCTATTAAATATTTTTGTATAAGGTATATAGGAGGGTTTTTTGTGATGGATGAAGTAGGTCAATTGTCGTTGGCAAGGCAGATGGATATCGTTTTAAAAGAACTGGATAATGAACTGGCGGGCTTGTCGTCAGGTATCGTATTTGTACAAATACGTAACAATGTAGTTGGAAAATTTGGGATTCGTCATAATCCGCTTGCAGGTAAAGGTGGCACATTTGCAGCAGTAGAACCGGGGTTATCAGCAAAGCATCGGGAGGATTTTCGGCGTATGGCCCTAGAAACGCTAAATCATAAGCGTAGCTGGACTCATGGCGAGATTGCTTTCGATTTTGCCATTAGACAAGGAACGATTTTGGTAGATGCAACACTGGAGTCCAACTACAACATGGCGAATCTTATGATCCGCTACAACAAGCCTACATACCGAGCGGCTAATTCGGAATAATCATTTATAAAAAAAGAGTAAAGAAAAGGCGGCCTTCCTAGGGAAGACCGCCTTTGTTATATGCCCGTTATAACGCATTTTGGTAAATTACGATGAACGGAATGCTCATGTGGAATAATGACGCTTATTGACCTGAACGACCTGATAATTGCTGTTCGGCCAGCTGTACCAAGCGTTTAGTGATATAGCCTCCCAGAGAACCAGCTTCACGGGATGGCATGTCACCGTAGTAACCATCTGCCGGAATGGTGATGCCCAGCTCTTGTGCAGCTTCATATTTCAATTGTTGCAATGCGTTGTTGGCTTGAGGAACAACTAGGTTGTTACTGCGACGGCTTCTGCCTTGATTAGCTTCATTCATGTGTAGTCACCTCCTTCGGCTGTGATGAGGTTAGTATGCGACAGAGTTATGAAAATATGCGCCGAAGGAAGAAAAGTGACTAGAGGAAAATTACGGATATATGATATGAATCTGAGTTTTAAGGTCGATGGATTGCTGAGGCTCCAGACGGATCAGTCCGCCTCCCTCAACAGGATCAGGCAAATTGGGAGCATCCGACAGCCATGTATAAGGCTCAATGCAAAGATACTGATCGCATTCACCTTTGGTATATAACACCCAATACTTAAAGTATTGCTCATCTGCTGTGTAGCGGATTTGATAACCGTCGTCACGAGTCAAAACAGCTTCAGCAGGGCCTTCCGTCGCCCGCAACAGCGTATCTAGATTTGTTCCTTTCAGAGAAAGACCCGAAGAGAGCTGATCCAAGTCATTCAACGAAGTAATGATACCTGTAGGTAGCTGTTCAGCATCCTGCTCATAGACGCCGTTCACAGGCAGCTTTAGGCGCCAGCGCTCAGGTTCTCCGTCCACCATAAACCAAGTGTGATATCCCAAGCCAAATGGGGCTGCTTTTTCACCTAAATTCGTTACGCGCAGCGTTTGACTTAATACAGCACCCTGCAAGCGATACGTCATCTCCAGACGCAAGGGAATGGGGAACTGTTCCATCCAGTGCGGATCACTTTCTGTCAAAAGCTCAGTAGTAACACTGCAACCTTCTTCATCCTCTTCAATATCACTGCAGCGCCAGGACTGATTACGATGCAGACCGTGTATATGATTGTCATTGGCTGTATTTCGGTCGAACTGATAAGGAATACCGTCAAACTCAAATTGTCCTTTGCGAATTCGGCCTGGAGGAATCAAAATGGGCAAGCCAAAATGATAAGGCTTTTGTAAATAGAAAGCCAATTCTTCCTCACCAGGCCGACGTACGATATCCCGGTCGAGCTTCAGATCACGCACTGAGATAATATTATTCCCGAGGCGAGGGATCATCGTAACTTCCAGTTCACCACTATGTAAAACATACGTGTCGTAACCGTTCCAGTGTTCTTTGGTCACTTGTTTCATATCCATGCTCCTTTGTCCACTATAATCGGTTGAAGCTTCGTGTCATTATGATAACAGATTTTTGATCGTAGGGCACAATCGTCATTTGACAATAACATTATGCGGAATTATCATTAATGTAGTTTAGAAAGTAATGACATGGATAACACGATGATGAGGACAAGTAAGCTTTCGCATAAGCTCTTCAGAAAGCCGGTGGTGGATGGGAACCGGTGAGCCTGCACTGCTGAATGGACCTTGGAGTGCCGCACAGAACAGGATTCTACTGTCCTCAGTATGACGGCCGATTGCTCCCCGTTAACGGAGCTTTAAGATTGCAGGCAGCCACGGAGCATAGCTCCGACAAGTAATAGGCTGACGGCAATGAATAAGGGTGGTACCACGGTCTCGCGTCCCTTGAGGATGCGGGGCCTTTTTGCGTTCTAATTTTGAAATAAACGGAGGAGGAAGAATATGAAAACTGTACTTTCAGGTATTCAGCCTAGTGGACAACTTACTTTGGGCAATTACATTGGTGCAATGAAAAACTTTGTCAAATTGCAAGAGGATCATCAATGTTACTTTATGGTCGTAGACCTTCATGCAATTACCGTACCGCAGGAACCGGCCCATTTACGTGAGCAGTCGGAGGCGGTAGCGGCATTATTTATCGCAGCAGGTATTAATCCGGAGAAATCCAATGTCTTTTTACAATCCCATGTTCCTCAGCACGCTGAGCTGGGATGGTTGATGACAACACTGACGAATATGGGCGAATTGGAACGTATGACTCAGTTTAAGGATAAAGCGGCAGGCAAGGACTCCGTAGGAGCAGGGCTGTTCGTATATCCATCGTTGATGGCAGCTGACATTTTGCTCTACAACGCGGATCTCGTCCCGGTAGGCGACGATCAGAAACAGCATCTGGAGCTGACACGCGATTTGGCGGGTCGCTTTAATCACCGTTATGGAGATTATTTTACTGTTCCCGAACCGTATATCCCTGAAGTAGGGGCGAGAATTATGTCCCTGGATGATGTATCTAAAAAAATGAGTAAGAGCAATCCGAATGCAGGCAGCTTTATTGCCTTGCTGGACGAACCGAAAGTCATACGCAAGAAAATTAGCCGCGCTACAACCGATTCTGGTAGTGAGGTTAGATATGATCCAGCCAATAAACCGGAAATTAGTAATCTGATGGGCATCTACAGCCAGTGTTCCGGTTTGTCGCTCCAAGAAGTGCAGGATCGCTATGAAGGTCAAATGTACGGAACATTTAAAAAAGAACTGGCAGAGACCGTTGTAGCTATGCTTGAACCGATTCAGCAGCGCTATCGCGACATCCGGGAATCCGGTGAGATTGGACGTATTTTGGCCCAATCCGCAGAGCGTGCACAAGAAGCGGCTGAAGTCACGTTGTCTGCGGTCAAAGAGCGCATGGGCTTTCTGCCACGTCTACGCTAAAGCATATTGCTGGCAAAACTGATTAGGCCCTATAGGATTGGCTTAGGAGCGGCGTTGTCGGGCTTTGACCACGAAACCCCAGCCGATATTGCCGACAGATAATAGCCCCAGCAGAATGGCAAGCCATGCGGAATAACTGATGGATATAGCGGCTGCGGTCAGCAGGACAATGGATGAAACGGCGAACCATAGGGACAAACCTTTGCTCATTGGTAAAAACCTCCAGTGTTCGAATGTTGAATTTCAGGAATAAGTAGTTGTAAGCGAGCCATAATAATCTTGCAAGCTTGCAATGAACCTCACTCACAAAGAACTGAAAGGAGATTCAAATATGAGCAGACGTCGTTCAAACAACCTGCAAGTACCGCAGGCCAACGCCGCTTTACAACAATTAAAATATGAGGCAGCTCAAGAACTTGGCATCACTATCCCTCAGGACGGTTACTTCGGTAATGTTGTTTCCCGCGAAACAGGTTCGCTTGGGGGATACATCACGAAAAAGCTGGTCCAACAAGCAGAACAATCCTTGTCGGGCAGCAGCCGTTTGCAGTAATACACATAGACACTCCATCTTGGAAGCTGTATTATGAGCAACTGTGATGAAGAAAATCCGGAGCGATCATGCTCCGGATTTTTTTACGCATGGCTTATGACCATTGTGAATCACGCAAGTCCGCTTCGTCAAGAGGGCGCTTTCATGAGATCTGATTTTTTGCGGGAGTGACCAAAAAAAAGCAAGCTCCCAGATTAAGGGGAACTTGCTGTCTGTTGTTCATACGGCTTGTTGTTAGCTTGTAAGCAGGTTTTAATTCGTATGCAGGGAAAGGCGTTTTTGCATCTTTTCGTCACTGAGCCATCCAATATAGCTGTTAATCAGTCCGAACTGCTTATCCATCGCGACCACGGCCACGAATGGATATTGTTTTCGGTGTCGATACCTTACGTCTCCCCATCGCACAATGTAGCCCCATTCCAGTTCCTCCACCTCGGCAACGGCGAAGGAGGAAAAATAGCGAAATGCCTGCACATCGCGATAGGATTTGGATGCTTCTACGGCAGGATGTGTGGATGGAATCGCATGTTTCGTCCAAAATAAGTGTTTGCCATTTAATCCGCCAATGTCATAACTTCCATTCTGATGAGCTTTTACCACATGCCACCGGTTCCATGATACGGTGGGAATGATATAATAGATGTCGCCTTCCTGACGCTCGTTGTCCATATCACGTACCGCTTTTCTGGTTATAAAATGACTCCAGGTTCGCCAAATGTAATATAGGCCAATAATAACGTACAGCGTAATAAATAAGGGAGCGGGTGGAATCAATCCGGTGATCCACAGCATAATCGCAGCAACATGGGTGCCAAAAATAAAGGGATCGAAAATATGGATGATATTCCAAGATATCCACTTGTTCGTAAACGGCCGGAATGCCTGTGTTCCGTACGTATTAAATAAATCTGTGAATACATGTAGGCAGACAGCAATCGTTACCCATAATGCTACATGACCTGGGGGCACATCTCTGAAGATCAGGCAAATCAGTCCTGTTATGGACAAGATCCATATCAACCAGAAGGGAATTGAATGCGACAGTCCACGGTGATTGCGAATGTAGGCTGCATTATTTTTCAACCGAAGCAAAGTGTCAAAATCCGGAGCTTGTGACGCTACGACTGTAGCGAGCAGTACGACTGCGGCCAACTTTGGATCTCCGGCGACGACAGGATCAGTGTAGGCCAGCCCGGCCAATCCGATTCCCATGACAAAGTGTGTGGCTGTATCCATATCTGTCGCTCCTTTTGTATTGTTTCCTGTACTTATTACTACCCAAATTTACTGTAAACGATCAGCAGGGACGATTTGCCATCGGAATTGTGAACGTTTTGTGCGTTTTCTGTCAAACTTTTCGGGGTAGGTATATGATAAAATTTATATCGGAGTTCAACTTACTCCCGAATTCATACATCTCTAAGGGGGAGTTACTCACAATGGATAATATAAGTTATAAGACTTCTTCGGATGCGGCTACCTATTCTGTAAAATCTAAACCACCCGGTAAAGCGGGCACTTGGAAAGATTTTATTACAGTTACCAAGCCAGGCATCCTTCGTACCAATCTGGTTGCAGCCTTTGGTGGTTTTTGGTTAGCATCGCAATGGGACGTTGACTATATAAAGCTAATTCTTACACTTTTAGGTACAATGCTGGTTATGGCGTCTTCTTGTGTTTTTAACAACTATTTTGACCGTGAGCTGGATTTGAAAATGGAACGTACACGTAATCGCTCACTGCCAACAGGGCGTCTGACCCCTACAACGGTGTTGTCATACGCTATTATTTTGGGTGTTGTCGGGTTAGCTGTTCTATTCTTCTTCTCTGGTGTAAAGGCAGGATTACTGGGATTACTTGGTATGTTCGTCTACGTCGGTATTTATACACTTTGGTTAAAACGTTCGTCTACATGGAGCACATCCATCGGCGGTATTTCCGGTGCAATGCCTCCTGTGATTGGTTATGTGGCCGCTTCGGGGCGTATTGATATGGGCGCTTGGCTCTTATTTGCTCTCCTATTCTTATGGCAGCCTCCTCACTTTTGGGCACTTGCTATTCGCAGAGTTGAGGAATATCGCGCAGCAGGATTTCCGTTGTTGCCAGTCGTAAAAGGTATCCATCGTACCAAAATTCAGATGATTCCTTATATTGTATTGCTGATTCCGGTACCCATCCTTATGTATGCTTATGGATATGCCGGTATGATTTTTATGATCGTGTCCGTGTTACTGTCCGTGCTGTGGGCATTCTATGCCTTTAAAGGTTTTACGATTAAGGAAGAAGAAACGGATTCCTGGGCAAAAAAAGTATTTTTCTTTTCCATTAACCATCTGACACTCAGCTTCTTGCTGATGATCGTCGATACGGTTCATAAGTTCTAATGTCATTTTAGAGGCTTTTATAGTGCACCATATAGCTGTCCAACAGGCATGGAAGCGGCCTGAGGACAGCTTTTTGTTATTTTAAAGACTAAAGAACAGGTGGCGGGTATATAATGTATTCTCCTAACCCTGCTTTTTCCAATTGAGCGATCACATATTCATCTGGAGTGCCTTCTACGCCAGCATATCCTTTGCGGGTATACATATGGTAGGCATCCGGAAAAGAGTCTGCAAGCACACCCCTTATTTTTTTCCCTGAGCTGTCATTGTCCATAAATAAATATATTTCGTCGTGCTTGGCCCGCTTGTGGAGGGATTCCAGTTTCATAGAGTTTAGTGTGCCGAAGGTGCATAAAATGTGGACCTCCGGGTCAAGTAATCGGCGAAGTTTGCTGCGGTCATTTTTCCCTTCGACGATCACGGTTATCGCCATGTAAGCTCACCCCTTGTTTGATACATATGCTCGAAATTCCCCGGGAAATGAAGAATATGTGTATAGTGTAGCTCCAAATAGGGTTCTCATGCAAAAAATAACAAAATAGCCTGCCAGAAGTGGCAGGCATGGGCACAAGGGGCAACATGTTAGGGCGATTCAGACATTAAATCCAGCAAGTACGGAGAATGATGACGAGCAGAATATAAAGAACAAGAATGGTGCCAGTTGAAGTTCCAATAGGGCAAGGATGACAGTGGCTCACGGGCTGCACCTCCCTTTGTTAGTGAATGTTCAGTCAAAATAGTCTATGTGGATAGGGGTGTAGTGTACTGTGCATTTGCCCTCTGGAACGGTATTTTGGGCTTTATAGGTAGGACAATAGCAACCGCTGTCTCAGACTAGCTAGGAATGATAAGGTCCTGAGGCGGACAGTGGCGGTGTCGGAGATAAGCGTTTAACGGGAACGAATAGCAGGCCAGCCATCAGAATCAGAAATGCGATAAAAAAAGGAGAAATGTGATCGGGTAGCTGACCTGCCAGTACAGGTCCGGCAAAGGAGCCGATAGATGTTGCAATAGACTGTAGTGCAAAGGTTTTACCCAGTCGCGCACCTCCAATTCGTATGAAAAGAGAGGCCAGCGCTGGAAAAATGATACCTTTGGCTGTTCCCAAAATAAAAAGTATGATGCCAATCGCCGCTTCGGGCGTGGTGGCGAGTGCGTAAAAACTTAGAGACATCAAAATAATGCCACAAAGTAGCCGCGCCATGGGTGAATATTTGTTCAGAAACAGCAGGCTGAGCGTACAAAGTGCTCCCAAACTGATGATGGAAAAGAGCAATCCGGTGGACATCATGGACGCAGAACCGTTATTTCGTAATGGGATTTCGTAAAATAAAATGCCTTGTGCACAGGCCAAAACAAAAGGCAGGAGCAGATAGCGCCAATTGAATGGTAAACGCATCTTCTGTACCCCGGATAGTGGAGCAGGTGTCGCATGACCATCTGATAATTGGGCCTGTGGAGCGGGTGCTGTTTTGGGCAAGGTGAAATAAGCCATGAGTCCCGTGACTACGAGAATGATGCCAAGTGAACTAAACGTCTCACTAAAGCCGAAACTGGCTACGATAAATGCGCCGGCGGCTGGAGACAGGACAGAGGCCAATGTGTGAACGACACCATGTCCTGACATATATTTGCCCTGCGTAACTGGATGATCGGATAGCTGTGCCAACATGGCCAGACAGGCTGGAGATAAAAAGGCCAACACAAAACCGCTAATCGCCCGAAGAAAAAGTAATTCCCACGGTGTGTGGATGTACGATTGAATGATAAGAATGATGCCTGCGGCTGTTAGGCTGAACATAATATATCGGCGGCTGCCGTGTTTGTCGACCTTGGGGCCGGCCATCAAATTACCAGGCAGGTGAGTTAGAGAGTAAATCCCCATCATCCAGCCAATAAAAGTAGGTGCTGCACCCAGGGAGATAGCGAATGGTGTCAAAATAGGATATTGTGCATGCAGATCGAAAAAGGCAATGAATAAAAAAAGATACAGCCAGAGGGCTGTTTTCATGGGATGACCCCCTTCCCTAATGTAAAATTTCATGTTGCACTACGTATCGGCCCTTCCTAAGTTGTACGCTGGATTGGACGAACATAGACCACTTTGTATGGACAAGAATTGAATAACAAGGTGTGTAAAAGAGCTAAGCTGACAGGGCATCACGTAATCATGTATAATTACAGAGACAATTTTCTGATTTGAATGATGTAGTTGAAAACGGGAGTGTAGCGAAATGGATAAGGGCGTCTGGACAGAGTTTTTGGAACATAATTGGCAGATTGTTCAGGATAACTGGCTGTATATATTAATTGGGCTTGTCCTATTGTTAGTCATATTGAAGGTTGTAAGAACTCTCATAAAATGGCTGATTGTCATTGTCGTAATTGCAGGCTTGCTTATCTACAGTGGCATTTCCTTTGAACAGGTCGGCAAGGTCGTTACTCAGGCAAAGGATGATGCGATTAACAAGGTTCAGAGCGAGGCTTTGAACATGATGATCAAGGAGGGACGGGATGCTAAATACACATCCAATGCGGATGGGACGTTTTCGGTAACCAGTTCCAACCTGGAAGTGAAAGGTCCATTTGATGGTGACAAGGTCAAGGTATGGTTTCAGGGGATGTCGCTGGGCGAGTGGAGTATGGGCGATACCGTTAAGAAATATATCGAAAGTGCGAAAGGCTCGGCTGTAACACAGTCGCCACAGTCGCCGTAGAGACAGGAGGAACACAATGAAACCATCCTGGCTGGAGCCTATTCTTCATTGGAATGGCGTGACGGTGTTTTTGATTGTCATTGTACTGCTGTCGTTGATTCAGGGCTGGAGACGAGGAGCTTCCAGATCTGTGGGGGCGCTGTTCAGTCTCATTGTGGATGGCATACTGACTGTGGCGGGTATTTTGTGCTCGCTCGGGTTAGCCATGTGGCTTTCACCGAAAGTACAACAATGGCTGGCGGCTTACATGGAACATTTGCCTCAGCGGGAACTAAGCGGGATTGAACAATTTTATTATACGTTGGTGGCGGGGTTAGAAGGTTTTCCGCTGCTGCGGTTCGCCGTATTGTTCATGCTCAGTTATGCTATCGCCCAATTTGTACTACGTGCAATTTATGTGTTGATGGTAGGTGGTAAGTCAGATTCTCATCTCCGTGAGCATGAAAAAAAATCAGGCTTTCTCAGTAGGGTGGCAGGGGCTGGAATAGGTACTCTTATCGGTGGAGCACGCGCTATCATGGTTATAGCCCTGCTATTCATTGGCGTAAGTCTGTACCCAGACAGCGGGTTTAGCAGCTACGTCCAAGCTTCACCGATTTATAAGCAAGGAGCGCAATCGGTCATTGAGCCGTTATCCGGTACACTGATTAAGGATAAATTGCCCGTATTTACGCAGGCCGTTACCAAGGAATTAAATGGTATCCTGCAGCGAAAATACGAAATGATTGACCGGGAAATTCCGAACGATATCGGTCAGGCTGCGGCCAAGATTACACAGGGGATGAGCGGTGATGAGCAAAAAGCCAGAGCGTTGTATGAATGGGTAGGTACCCGTATTAGCTATGATTTCAGTAAGGTAGAAGCCTATGAGCAGCGTGGTGACTGGCATGAACAGACCCCTAGAGATACGTTTGATACACGTAAAGGAGTCTGCATTGATTATGCACGCCTGTATGCGATGATGGCTCGGTCGCAGGGACTACAGGTCAAGGTGGTGACAGGACTTGGTTATAACGGACAGGGAGGCTACGGGTCCCATGCCTGGAATGAAGTGTATTTGAGCGCGCAGGATCAGTGGGTACCGTTAGACCCGACCTGGGCGCAAAGTGGGGACTGGTTTAATCCGCCTGGTTTTGCCCAAACACATATCAAGGATAAAGTGATTTAATAAGGAGTGGAAAAGGGCACATGAGAAAGATAGACAACGAGCAGGGAAAAGACAATGAGATGTCTGATCGAAAAAGATTCAGCTTTCGGATCAATCTGTTCTTTTTCAGCTCGTTCATTATATTTACGGTCATTATTGTAAGATTGGCGATACTTCAATTCGTAGATGGACCTCAGCTCAAGCAGCAGGAGGCCAGTAATGTTACCAAAAATGTACCGCTTACGCCGATTCGCGGAACGATTTACGATTCCACCGGGCAGAACAGACTGGCGTATTCTACACCTGTACAATCGCTGTATATCACGCTCTCCAAGAACTATAGTGACAACGTGGAAAATTTGCGTAATCCTGATAAAAAATTGTTGCCTGAGCTGGAGAATATGACACAGAAGCTGGCAAATCGGTTTGCTCAATATGGTAGTAAAGATGAGCCGAAAATGACGGCAGAACAAATTATGGACGCTATGGACCGGAACTATCAACGGTTTAGCGGTTTTACGCCGCGTCTGATTAAAACCAATCTTAATAAAGATGAAGTCGCCTATTTTATGCAGCATAAGAGTGAGTTCCCCGGGATAGATGTTGTAGAGGAAACGGTACGTCATTACGATCCTGATACGGTAGCAGTTCAAGCGGTTGGCTACATTAAAAGCTACAAAAGTGCGCGTGAAACGTTGGATAAATATAAAAATATTCAAAAATCCATGTCAGCTGAAAATGATCCGGGTCTCATCTATATGGATAACGAGTCTGTAGGCTTTGATGGACTTGAATTTCAATATCAGGAACAGTTGCGAGGGAAAAATGGTTATAAAACGGTACCGATTGATCCGCGCAATATGCCGGAAGGTGTAGATTCCGTTACTCCTCCGCAAAAAGGAGATAATGTCTATTCCACGATTAACAAAGAAATTCAGGTTAAGACTGAAAATGCCATTATGGATCAATTGAGATGGCTCCATACACACGCTGTATCTGGCAGGACTCATCCTTATGCGAAAACAGGCTTTGCTGTCGCAATGGAAGTGGATACAGGTAATGTGGTAGCCATGGCGAGCATGCCGGATTATGATGCGAATTACTGGCAAACGGGTACTATTTCGTCGGAAAAATATAAAGAGATTGAACATGTTTATCAAAACGCCACAATAAAGAACGTTGGCTCTGGCCAATCTGGACAGCACCCTGATTCTACTGTACTTCTCGGATCAACTATTAAACCGCTGTCTGTTCTTATTGGATTGGAAGAAGGACTGTTTACAACAAATACGTACTATCAAGATACAGGAGCGGCTTATTTCGGACGTAACAACTCCTCACGGGTGCGCAACTCATCCGGTCATGTATACGGTTCAATGGACCCGGCAACCGCTATTCGCCATTCCTCCAATGCCTTTATGGTCGATATGGTTGGCAAACGATTATATAACAAATACATCAACAATGCCGCAGAAGACCAGGGCGTTAACGTATGGGATCGTTATATGAAAGAGTTTGGATTAGGTGTTTCTACTGGAGTAGACTTGCCCGGTGAGTTCCGGGGTTGGCGGGAGTACACGAGTAAATCAGAGTCAGCGCTTTCTAAATTGGCATATGCATCCTTTGGTCAACAAGGTAAATATACACCTATGCAACTTGCCCAGTACACAACAATGATCGCTACCAAGGGCAAACGGATGGAGCCACATTTGGTCAGTCAAATTAAAGATGCCAACGGCAATGTAGTTCAAACAATTAAGCCGAAGGTGCTGAATGAAGTGAAATTTCCGGATGCTTATTGGAATGAAGTTATACGCGGGATGGCAACAGATGTCAGCGCATTTAAAGGTTTCCCTTATGACTTTGCTCGCAAAACGGGGACATCGCAGCAAAGTGTGGGCAGAGAACTAAAAGATAACGGGGTATTTATTGCCTTTGCCCCACGTCAGAATCCCAAGCTGGCCGTAGCCGTTGTCATTCCTGAAGGAGGCTTCGGGGCCTGGAGTGCTGGGCCTGTGGCACGTAAAATCTTTGATGCCTACGACGAAGTTTATGGATTGGACGGGGTACCTAAGAAAAAGGATGCCACAGCAACCGATCCTAACGCAATCAAACAGCCATAATCATTTTATACGATATTATTTCATGAAAGCTTCTCTTAGCCTTAGAGCTGAGCGAAGCTTTTTTTATGCTTTTCTACGTTCTTACAAAATTGTCATCTTGTAATTCATCGTTTATTGCTTTGGATATGGTAGGATCAGGAATATGAAACCCTAATCGGAAGGAGTAATGACCAGCTAATATGGACAGAGGAAGTTTGGATAAAAAGTTTTCATTTAAAAAGAAAAATGTTGAAGAGAATGAAGAGTCACGAAAAAAACGGACGGTTTTACGAACCAACCTACTGTTTTTTAGTGCTTTTGTGCTGTTTGCCCTGATCATTACCAGACTAGCTGTATTGCAGTTTGTACAATCGGAGGAGCTGAAAGGCCAGCAGCAATCCGTAAATACGAAAAATGTCCCGTTAGCCCCGAGTCGCGGCACGATTTATGACTCCACAGGTACGGTTAAGCTGGCGTATTCGACTTCAGTACAGTCCTTGTATGTAACTTTATCTAAGGATTATAGCAAGCGTACGGAGAAGGATCGCAAGCCGGGGGAAAAGCTGCTTCCTGAGCTCAATGCTTTTGCTGCCAAGCTTGCTGCCAAATTAAACGAACTGGGTCGTACCGAAGGAGAGCAGCTTAATGCAGAGGAAATAAAAAAGCGACTTGACCCGGACTATAATCAATATAGGGGATTTACCCCACGTTTGGTCAAATCCGACCTGAGTCGGGAGGAAATCGCTTATTTTCTGGAGCATCGGACAGAGTTCCCTGGTGTAGAGATTGTAGAAGAAAGTGTACGCCATTATGACCCGGATCGGGTGGCGGTACAAACGATTGGATATATGTACAAGTTCAAAGGAGCTCGAACGAACCGACCCAAATATAAAGAGCTCTATGAAGCTAATTCAGAGGTTCTAAAACCGGCACAGGTGTATTCGGAAAGTGAAACGGTCGGATATGATGGCTTGGAGCTTCAGTACCAGGACGAGCTGAGAGGAAAAAACGGGTATAAAACGGTAGAGGTCAATCCGCGCAGCATGCCGGAGGGCATTGAATCCATTACTCCTCCTGAAAAAGGACATCATTTATATTCCACCATCAACAAGGAAATTCAGCAGAAAACCGAACAGGCCATTATGGATCAGCTTCGCTGGCTTCATACTCATGCCGTATCGGGGAAGCTTCATCAAGACGCAACCACTGGCTTCGCTGTAGCGATGGAGGTAGAGACCGGAAATATCGTGGCAATGGCCAGTATGCCGGATTATGACTCTAATGTATGGAAAAGTGGAAGTACCTCACCTTCGGTATATGACGAAATTCAGCATAAAATGGGAAATGGAACAATTAAATCCGTGCCTAGCGGAAAAGCGGGTCCACATCCAGAATCCTCGGTGCTTCTGGGTTCAACCATTAAACCGCTATCCGTGCTGATCGGGTTGAAGGAAAACCTGTTTTCTCCCGGACAAACTTATCTGGATACGGGAAGTGCGTACTACGGCAAAAATCGCTCCAGCCGGGTTGGGAATTCTAGCGGACATGTGTATGGTTCTTTGACACCTAGCAGGGCAATTGAGGTCTCGTCGAATACGTTTATGGTGGATATGATCGGCAAGCCGCTGTATGCCAAATACGGAAGTAATGCAGGGGTGCATCAGGGAATTGATGTATGGGACAAGTATATGAAGGAATTTGGATTAGGCGTTCCGACAGAAGTAGATCTGCCGGGCGAGTGGGCAGGCAGACTTGAGTATACGAGCAAGCATGAAAGTGCGCTGACACGTTTGGTACAGGCATCCTTTGGTCAGCAGGGAAAGTATACGGCCATGCAGCTAGCCCAGTATACGACTGTGCTGGCAACAAAGGGCAAGCGTATGCAGCCTCATTTGGTTAGCAAAATTGTAGATGATCAGGGGAATCTTGTACGTGAATTTAAGCCGAAGGTGCTGAATGAGGTCGCTTTTTCAGATACGTACTGGAATACAGTAATTCGAGGTATGGCTACGGATGTTAAAGCCTTTAATGGATTTCCTTATGATTATGCCCGCAAAACGGGGACTTCCCAGCAGGTAGTGGGACATACGGTTAAAGATAACGGGGTGTTCATCGCTTTTGCTCCGCGTCAAAATCCAAAGCTGGCAGTAGCAGTCATTATTCCTGAAGGGGGCTTTGGTGCGACGAGCGCAGGACCGGTTGCGCGTAAAATATTTGATGCGTATGACGAAGTATATGGGCTAGATGGTACTCCTAAAAAGCCTCTGGCAGCAAAGTGAGGACTTGAATACTTTTGTGGGCTTCTCTTTTTCATGGTAAAATGTCGTTGGACATAAGGGACATACAGGAGGAAGAGAGACTATGGGAGAAAACCAATATAAATACAAACTGCTTGCGCTCGACATGGATGGAACTTTACTGAATGATAATCATGAAATTTCCCTGGAAACAATTAACTGGATTAACAAGGCGATTCAGGAAGGGATCCATGTATGCTTGTCCACCGGACGTGCAGCGATGCATGCTCTTCCCTACGGTCAGCAACTCGGCCTGGAGACGCCAATGGTAACTGTAAACGGCAGTGAGGTGTGGAAATCACCCCACGAGTTGTGGCGCCGTTATTTACTTGATAAGGAGCTCGTTCGTAAGATGCACCAGATTGCTGTAGACACAGGCTCCTGGTTCTGGGCTTACTCAACGGAGGAATTATATAATAGGGATCGTTGGCCGGATACATTGGACACACAGGAATGGCTCAAATTCGGTTATAATACGGAAAATGACGAAATTCGCCACCAAATTTTGCTTAAGCTTCAGGACATGGGTGGACTTGAAATTTCCAATTCTTCAATGACAAATCTGGAAATTAACCCAGCTGGTATATCCAAAGCCAGTGGAATCGCTGAAGTGTGCGACCTGCTTGGCATTACTCTGGAGCAGGTGGTTGCCGTTGGCGACAGTCTGAATGACCTGGCTGTGATTCAAGCGGTTGGACTGGGCGTGGCAATGGGGAATGCTCAGGATACGGTTAAAGAAGCCGCTGATTTGGTCGTGGCTTCGAACAATGACGACGGCATTGTAGAAGTGATCCGTGATTATGTGCTTGTGTAATAAAATGAATAATGCAGCAGGCAGGATGAATGGACGAGAAGGAGGAGGCCCATGGACGTTGTAGGCTGGATTGTTGTTATTGTGCTGTTCATTGTGGGCATGGCCGGGGCGGTATATCCCGTATTGCCGGGGGCGCTCGCCATCTATTTTGCATTTTTTGTATACGGCTGGTTTTTCTCATTTGCTCCATACAATGCATTGTTTTGGATTATACAAACACTAATCGTCGTTGCCCTTTTTGTTGCGGATTATGCTGTGAATGCGTGGGGAGTCAAGCGATTTGGCGGCTCGCGTCTGTCGGCGATACTGAGTACCATCGGTATTATTATCGGCCCCTTCGTTATTCCGGCATTTGGCCTGATTTTGGGACCATTTATTGGCGCTGTGCTAGGTGAGCTGATAAGCAAAGCTCCGCTGGATCGAGCTATAAAAGTGGGCTTTGGCTCTGTATTGGGCCTTTTTACCAGCACCGTGATGAAAGTGATTTTGCAGCTTGCCATGATTATTGTATTCTTAATTTGGGTGTTATGACCCAAGATTCATTTTGGTTTATTATGATTTGCAGAGACAGAATCGACATGCGGCTCCGCACCGGTGATGGCTCAGGCCATGACTGTTTGTGCGGGGCTTTTGCATGCGTGTGAACAGCAAGAAAGAAGGGAACGCATTTTGTCCAATAAAGAAACATTCCTTAAAGGTACGCTTATTTTAGCCGCTGCCGCCTTGGTAGCCAGAGTACTTGGTCTGGTACAGCGTGTTCCATTGGAGCATCTGCTCGGTTCCGTCGGGAACGCCTCGTTTACCATTGCGAACAACGCTTATTTGATGCTGCTCACGGTCGCTACGGCCGGCATTCCAAGCACGTTGAGCAAAATGGTTTCAGAACGTTATGCACTGGATCGGCCTTCGGAAGCGCGACGTGTGTATCGTGCGGCTTTGATATTCGCGGCTGCGGCAGGCATTATCATTACAGCGCTGCTGTATTTTGGAGCGCCTTACTTTGCCGAGCATGTAGCGGGGGTTCCGCAATCCGCTTTGGCCATTCAGGCTTTGGCACCAGCATTACTGCTGTTCCCTGCCATTGCCATGATGCGTGGATACTTCCAAGGGCGCGGTAATATGACCGCAGGCGGTATTTCACAAATTGTGGAGCAGGTTGCACGGGTAGCGACCGCTATTGTACTCGCTTTTATTATTTTGAAGCTAGGTTATGGAGATCGCGAGGTTGCGGCTGGGGCCTCCTTTGGAGGTGTCATGGGAAGTCTTGGCGCTCTAGCGGTCATGTTGTACTACACGGTGAAATTGCGTCGCCAGGATCGACAGGATCGTCAAGATCAATTCCAAGAGGAAAGCTCCGCGCTACCGATGATGCGCATTTACAAAGATATTTTCAAGCTTTCCATTCCCATTGTATTGTCGTCTCTGACGGTTCCGGCGGTCAACTTTATTGATACGTCGATTGTGGTGAGATTATTGTCTGGTCAAGTGGGATTGGATCAGGCGACTACTCAGTTGGGTTATCTAGGCTCTCGGGCACAGAGTGTGGCGGGAATTCCGCCGATATTGGCCATTGCGCTCAGCCAATCGCTTATTCCAATCATTTCAGCGGCATTTGCCCGTAAGGATGAGCAGCATTTACAAAATCAGATGACGCTGGCTTTGCGTATCTCTATTTTGACTGGGATGCCGATTGTGCTGGCTTTATGTGTAACCGCCTATTCTATTAATGGTTTACTTTTTAGCTCGCTTGGAGGCAGTGGTATCATCGCTGTTCTGACACTCGGAACGATATTCCAGATTACGATGATGACTTCTAATTCGATACTGATCGGTATGGGCAAGCCGCGTATTTCAATGGTTAATGTCATGGTCGGTATCGTCGTCAAGTTTGCAGCGAGCTGGCTGCTGGCTGGTTGGATTGGGATTTATGGGATCATTGCCGCAACCGGATTATGTTTCCTCGTGATCACGTTGCTGAATTTGCGTGTGCTTAAAGGGATCGTCTCCTTTTCCATCATGGGCCGTCGCTGGGCAGGGTTCTTAACCGCGGTCGTCGTCTCGGGAGCTATCGGATACGGTGTAAATGAAGCCTGTATTCTGCTGGTGCATCTGATGCCTGCGCGTGTGGCCTTCTTGATCGCGTGCTGCATTGCCGGGGCAGCTGTACTGGTATGCTACTTGTTGTTGCTGGTTGTACTGCGCGTATTGCGTAGGGACGAGCTTGGCAACTATCCGCGTATGTTGCAAAAGGTACTGCGCCCGTTAATGCGTCTACAGCGTGAGTCCACAGGACAACGAGGCTAAAAGAGTCCCCCAGTCTTTCAGTGGAAAGGTTGCAAGCTGTTATGGGCAACGTGGGCCATTGCTGTTTTTTGAATGCCATGACGATGCTCATGGCGCATGGCAAATAACAGCGGTCGCCTTGGTTCGCTGAGATGTCCAAGTGTGGAGCCGTCCTGAAACCAATCATAACGGGGGATTGGATCATAAGCTGTATCGGACCAGACGGCGTTCAGCTCCGGACTGTACAGACGTTGTCCTGGCGGTAGCCATTCATGTGCTAAAAGCGTTGCACTTTCATCTGGAGAGTGCAGCGCTTTTTGTTCATTCTGGGTGAACAATCCGGGCCAATAGTCGCTGCGTGAACCTGTATGCGGCACACTGTTAGCGAATGCTGATACCTGGTCCAGCACCTGCTGATGGCCGAAGAGCATAGCATAGAGACTTTTGCCAAAGCCGATCCGCTCGTCCAAATGGCCGAAACGCTCCATCACTAGTCCAGCAAGTCCACCGTTCAGCCCAAGTGGAAATATAACCTGATTAAGCTGGAGCCAGTCATGCAAATAAAAGCCCGGCTTGTGTGTCACAAATTTTTGGAAATACGGATCTTTTACCACACGTCCTTCAATATAGTTTTGTTCATTAATGATGAGCGCCACAGTCAACAGAGAGCTATCCCGCCAAGCCCAGAAGCGTTCCCAAAAGGGCTTCATGAATGGCGAAACGTGAAAATAAGGCAACAAGTGAAAGCAACTCCGACCCAAATGACGGCTGTGCATGTAAAGTTGCAACTGCGGATAAGCGTCTTGAAAAATAAGGGCGTTACAACGCTCCAGTAGCCGATACAGCCATTCCTTTTCCTGTTCGCCGAACAAGTTGCCAATCAGTCCCCCTTTCAGATCGGTCATATTATAGCCGCCATTACGAGAAACCAGGTGGGCCAGTAATGCCCAGTGTAACTCCGGGTAGCCACGATAGCATTCAAGGTAAGCGGCAGTGCGGGTGACGTTGCTGCGATTCTCCTGTGCTGTATCGTTCTTGATCCGTTCCAGTAGCTCACAGTCTGTTTCACATAAGGGCATATTCAGAGTAGAGGGACGAGTAGCGGGTCCGTTCACCAGCATTATCGCTTCAGCTTCATTCATAGCGGCCTGTGCCGTATGATAATCCCACGCTAGTTCACGCAAGGGGTAGCGTAATTTGCGGGATTCGGTCCAAGCCGCCCGTTTGCCCTCCCAAGCTTCCTCTGCAACACGGGGAACGGAACCCAGTAACTTTAGTCCTCCTTGAAGCTGTCGAGATGCTGTATGGAGCCATTCGGTAAGAGACATGACTAAAAATAACCCTCCTTTCCAACTGCAAGCATCCCCGTATCCTGCCAAGTATGTTGGGTATGCTGTTAGGATGTCGTCGCTTATGTTGATTCTTAAGTATATCTTTAGTATGCCTCAATGAGAGGGCTTCCAATCGGCATGTGAGCAGAATGGGGGAGTGTGCAAAAGCTTCACTTGGCGTTACAATAGAAAGTGCAATCTTTTCAGCACAAAAAGAATTTAAGGAGGAATCATCCATGCAAAAAATCGTCTCTCATGAAGACTTTAATAAGGCAATATCTACTCCGGGCGTAACGGTGGCGGTGTTTAAGGCGGACTGGTGTAAGGATTGTCATTTCATCGATCCGTTCATGCCTGATGTGGAACATCAATATGCAGATAAGCTTACATTAATTGAGATTGATGTAGAACAGGCCGAAAGCGTCAGTCAAGAGCAAAATGTATTGGGGATTCCTAGCTTTATCGCTTACAGTGAAGGGCGAGAACTGGTACGTCTGGTGAACAGACTGCGCAAATCCCGCGAGGAGATTGAGCAATTTTTGGATCGGGCTGTTGAAGTCCACGCGAGCTTGGCAAAATAACATCAAGACATTCAGAAAGCCGCTTCCTTCTAAGGGGGCGGCTTTCTCACGGACACGTTCACATTTTGTCAACAAAGCTCGTATGTCAAGGAACGATATATCAGTTATAATTAATTTAAGTGATCATTTCACAACATATAAAGTGAATAAATATTATATTTGGAAGGATACGGGTGAATTTGAATAACAAAATTAGAATATTAAAATGGCTGGCACTCGTAACATGTATTGTCATGTTTTTGGCTACCTTCGGTGGAGGTGTCGTGACGCGGACGGATTCGGGTCTCGGCTGTGGTCGGGAATTCCCGCTGTGCAATGGCAAGCTGGTTCCGGCACATACGATTGCATCCCTTATTGAGTTCTCTCATCGCTCCGTCAGTGCCATGGCCGGGATTCTTTCTATCGCCTCATTTGTTGGCTTTTTGCTGTTTATGAAGCATCGGAAGGATTTGCAGCTATTCTCGCTGCTCACGCTCATGTTTGTCATCATACAAGGTGCAATGGGGGCGTTGGCTGTCGTCTTCTCCCAATCGGCTGCAGTCATGGGACTGCATTTTGGCTTTGCGCTTATCGCCTTTGCCAGTGCGACTATGATGACGCTGGGGGCCTGGCAGGAGCATGCAGATTCACGCCACACCCCGCGTCTGATTCCTGGGCCTGTCAGTCGGGGCTTTCGTAACTTTATATGGTTATCGACGGTCTATACCTATATTGCTGTCTATTCAGGGGCGTTGCTTAGTCACTCGGTCATCCAGAAGGTTGTAAATATTGGGGGCTTCATATCTCCACTGCTGCTTCATCAGATTTCAGCTGGTCTGCTGTTCGTCATTATCTTGGCTGTGGGTCATTACTCATACCGTTATCACCCGAATCACCGGGATATCCGTATATTGGGTGTCGTATCGGTCTTGTTAATCTTGCTTCAAGTAGTGATTGGAATTATCTTGTTGTACGTCAACAAACCTGAAATCTACATGTTTATCGTGCTGGGACATATGCTGGTGATTGCATCGTTATTCTCGATTTTGGCTTATCTGAGCTACCGTGTATGGCAATTGTCACCGGACCGCAAGTTTGTTTCGACCCAAGCACAACGTACCTAAGCATTTCATGAATCGTAGTGAAGCGGATTTTTGCCCAAGAGGCGTTTAAACACGTATAATAGCATATAAGAAACAAACCAGGCCCACGAGTTTCTCGAGGGCTTGATTTGCTTAGGAGGAGTCGTCCAGTTGATCTACCAGAATTTGCGCCAATTTATTGAAGCGCTGCGTAAAGAAAATCATCTTAAAATTATAGAGGCACCTGTCGATCCTTACCTGGAGCTGGCTGAGATTCATCGAAGAGTCATTGAGGAAGAAGGGCCGGCACTGCTGTTCACGAATGTAAAAGGAACCCCGTTTCCTGTAGCCAGTAATCTGTTTGGAACGAATCGCCGTGTGGACATGGCTTTTGGTCCGCGACCAGAGCAGCTGATGAATGCGATTGTAGGAGCGACCAAAACATTGTTTCCACCTACACCCAAAGCATTGTGGAATGAACGTGGCCTGATTAAGGACATGCTAAAAGTAGGGCTAAAAACAGTATCTCATAGCGAGGCCCCGGTATTGGGAGTTCGCCGTACAGAGGCTCCGCTGGCACCACTGCCTAAAGTGACCAGTTGGCATGAGGATGGAGGGCCGTTTATTACGCTTCCACTCGTGTATACCGAGAAGCCAGGTCAACCCAAGGATCATAATCTGGGGATGTACCGCATTCAGATTTATGATGATCAGACGACGGGCATTCACTGGCAAATTCATAAAGGCGGCGGTTTCCATTATCATGAAGCGGAGCAGCGTAATGAGCCGTTGCCTACAACGATTATTATTGGTGGCCCGCCTGCCCTGATTGCGTCTGCCATTGCGCCAGCACCGGAAAACTTGCCTGAGCTGTTGCTGGCTTCCCTTATTATGGGAGGCAAGCTGCCCATGACAGAAGACCCGCTTGGGGGTCACCGGATTCCAGCAGAAGCAGAATTTGCAATCAGCGGTTATGTACCGCCACATGAACGCCGTCCGGAAGGCCCGTTTGGTGATCATTTTGGATATTATTCATTACAGCATGATTTCCCTGTATTTCATGTCAAACATATGCATCACCGCAAGGATGCCATTTATCCGGCAACCATAGTGGGTAAGCCTCGGCAAGAAGACTACTATCTCGGTGAGTTTTTGCAACGTTTGCTGTCGCCTGCCTATCCGCTTGTGATGCCTTCCGTCAAGTCCCTGTGGGCGTATGCGGAAACGGGCGTACATGCGCTGGCAGCGGCAGTGGTGCGTGAAAGCTACTCCCGTGAAGCACTTGTATCCGGTTTTACCATTTTGGGTCAAGGTCAATTGTCGTTGACCAAGTTCCTGATGCTGACGGATCGAGTAATTGATTTATCGGACTTTAACCTGCTGTTGGAAACTATTCTGGAGCGATTTAATCCAGCAAGGGATTTATTTATTTTCAATCACACGTCACACGATACACTCGATTACACAGGCCGCAAGCTGAATCATGGCAGTAAGGCCATCCTGATGGGGATAGGTGAGCCTGTACGTGAATTGCCTCGTGCTTATGAGGGAGGCGATCTGCCGGGAATTCGTGAAATTGAGCCATATTGCGGAGGTTGCCTCGTCGTATCGGGTGCGTCCTTTGAGCAGGAGCCTGAGCTGGCCGCACGTGTTTTGGAGCGATTAGCAGCGGGTGAGCAAGAGTGGCCGCTCGTTTTCATTGTGGATGATGCCAAAGAAGTCGTTCGTTCTCAAGCCTCGTTCCTGTGGACGGTATTCACACGCTTTAACCCTGCTACGGATATGTACGCGGACAGCGAAGTGCGTTTGCATCATCTGAACTATAAGCTGCCGATTGTAGTGGATGCGCGTATGAAGCCGGGGTATCCGGATGAGGTGTTACCGCGTGAGGATATTGTTAAGCTTGTAGATCAACGATGGACGAGTTATTTCGCTTGACGCCCTAATTAAACCTACAGCCGGATTTTACATTTATAAGGAGGCGTAAGCATGATACGCAAGCTACTGGGTGAGCCACCACGTGTGAACAAAGGTATCCTGCTAGATGCCATGAATAGCATGTCAGCTATGTTGAACCTGCTGGAGCGGCAAATTCAGGCTGGTGGAGATCCGACCCACGATTTTCGGAAGGCGGATATTTTAACACGCGGTCTAATGTCATCTCTGGATGAACTGGAGCAGAGCCATCATGCTTCCGCCTTTTTTCGTATGAAAGTGAAAGCCGGATATGCTGAAGATATGAGTGAGGATGAAAAATCCGATTATGCATTATATGTTTTCTTTTATAAAGATGGGTTTGTTCGGGTTTTCTCTATTTTGGATAAGCTGGGTAACTGGCTGAATGATCTGTATGATTTAAAAACAGGGCAGTATAAGGCGCATTATTCGTATTTTACCGTGTTGCGACAGCTCAAGTATCTCAAAATGCATCCTGTATTGACCGATAATTTAAATGATATCAAGGACACTTACAACGATGCCATCAATCGGCTGCGTAAGCGTCGGAATACGGAGATACACTATATGAATACGGAAATGCAGGATGATCTCTGGCAACGACACCGAGCTTTGTATGGAAAAATCCAACTGGAGGATCTCGATCACCATTTGGAAGATTTGCAACAGGGCTTGGAAATGGTATGTCGGTCGCTGTCAAACGCCTTTACTTATACTGCGAAACAATGGGAGAACCGTGCAGTACGCCCAAAAATACGATAGAAAATATCCTTTGACAAAGCAAAGTAAACTATCTATACTGAAACCTAGTTTCAGAAAAATGCTTGAATTATGTTTTTTTATATAAACTTAACGGACAGCTAAAGCTGGAGTTTAACATATTTTTCTTATCCAGAGAGGTGGAGGGACTGGCCCGATGAAGCCCGGCAACCCGTTCTTTCCCGGTGTATTACACTGGGAGGGAACATGATGGTGCTAATTCCTACAAAACCGCTAGAGTTATAGCGATTTTGGCAGATGAGAAAAGGTTCGCAAGGTGGGGCCCTTTTCATTCTGTGAAAGGGGCTCTTTTTTGTATAAATAAATAGCGGTTTTATACAATCCTGAGAGATGACAACTGGTTAAAAGGGTAAGGAAGAAGTGAAGGGGGTCGCAGCACGTTGATAGAGCTTAAGCAGTTAACCAAGCATTATGGCAAAGGCAACCGACGCGTTAATGCGCTGTCTGGGTTGAATCTTTCTATAAAGCGTGGAGAAATATTCGGAGTGATTGGTCACTCCGGTGCGGGGAAAAGTACATTGATCCGCTGTATCAATTTATTGGAACGCCCTACTTCAGGTGAAGTATGGGTAGATGGGGTAAACCTCGCTACTGTGAGTCAATCCCAGTTACAGAAGCAACGTCGAAAAATCGGAATGATTTTTCAGCATTTTAATTTGTTGTCTTCGGCGACGGTGTATGACAATATTGCATTTCCTTTGCGGTTGGTAAACACCCCCAGGGAAAAGCTGGACATAAAAGTTCGTGAGCTGCTGGAACTGGTGGGTCTGGAAGAACACAGTGGAAAGTATCCGTCACAGCTCTCAGGTGGACAGAAGCAGCGGGTAGGAATTGCACGGGCGCTGGCTAGTGATCCTCATGTATTGCTATGTGACGAAGCGACTTCTGCGCTTGATCCGCAGACGACGGGGTCTATCCTGAAATTGCTGTTGGATATTAATCAGCGCTTTAATTTAACCATCGTGCTGATTACACATGAAATGCATGTCATTCAAAGCATTTGTGATCGAGTTGGCGTCATTCATCAAGGCGACATCGTGGAGCAAGGCCCAGTGGCGGAAGTGTTTTTGAAGCCACAGCACCAGGTAACCAAGGACTTTATCCAACGGGAGTCAGAACATCCCGAGGAGTTGCAAGCAGCGATTGCGGCAGCGGGTGGCGGCGAGTCGGCGCAGGTGGTACGTATCTCCTTCTTGGGCAGTAAAACATATGATGCGATTCTGTCGCGTACGGCTCGAAGCACTGGTGTTGATTTTGCGATCTTGCAGGGAACCATATCTACGATTAAAAATGTACCCTATGGACAGCTGATCGTTCGTTTTGAAGGAAACCATGAAGATATAGAGCATACGTTGCGCGAAGTGTCTGGGCAAGGACTTGATGTGGAGGTGATCGGACAATGAGCGAACTTGATTTTTCACAAGTGAGCTGGGAAGAGCTGGGAAATTCTACTCTGGAAACCCTTCAGATGCTCGGGGCGTCCGCATTGTTCACCCTCATTATTGGTTTACCGCTCGGTATATTATTGTTTCTGGCGAGCCGCTCCTCGTTGACTCTGATGAAGGTGATATACATTGTATTATCATTCATCGTTAACATTTTACGTTCCGTACCATTTATCATTTTGATCGTTGCACTTATTCCTTTTACACGATCGCTGGTAGGTACCTCGACCGGGGTGCTGGGAACTATCCCACCATTAGTTATCGGGGCTGCCCCATTCTTCGCACGTCTTGTCGAAACGTCTCTGCGTGAAGTGGACAAGGGCGTCATTGAAGCAGCACAAGCGATGGGTGCCTCGACAGGACAAATTATCCGGCGTGTGCTGTTACGTGAGGCACTTCCGGGTCTGCTCGCTGCATTAACCATTACCGTCGTTACACTCGTATCCTACACGGCAATGTCCGGGATGATCGGGGGCGGTGGACTGGGTACACTGGCTATCAACTACGGCTATTATCGTTATGAAACGGCTGTCATGATCGTTGCGGTCGTGCTGATGGTCGTATTGGTACAATTGCTGCAAATGGCGGGAGATCGTCTCGTGCGGCATTATACTCGAAAATAGGGAAAACATATAGATATCCTTATTGATCAGGACGTCTGCTCCTGAATATTACAAATTATTGGAGGGGTAATAACATGAAGAAATGGGTATTGGCTGTACTAAGCTTGACATTAATTGCGGTGCTGGCGGCTTGCGGTACAAAGAGCACAACATCGGATACAAACAATGCGACCGAAAATACAGGCGGATCACCACGTGAAGTGGAGCTGAAAATTGGAGCTTCTCCTGTGCCGCATGCGGAAATTTTGGAAGCGATCAAGCCTCAGTTGGAAAAAGAAGGGGTTCGTCTCCAAGTCGTTCAGTTTAACGACTATGTACAGCCGAACGTACAATTGTTTGACAAGCAACTGGATGCTAACTTCTTTCAACATGTACCTTACTTGGATGTGATGAACAAAGAGCGCAAAATGGATCTGGTTTCTGTGGGCGCAGTTCATTTGGAGCCATTCGGTATCTACTCCCAAAAATATAAAAAGCTTGATGAAATCCCAGATGGCGCAACTGTAGCCATTCCGAACGATGCGACAAACGGAGGCCGCGCATTGCTGTTGTTGGAAAAACAAGGTCTGATCAAGCTGAAAGACGCAAGCAACATTGAAGCTACGGTAAAAGATATTACTGAAAATAAGAAAAACTTGAAATTCAAGGAGCTGGAAGCGGCTATGCTGCCACGTCAGTTGCCTGAAGTGGATATTGCGTTGATCAACACAAACTACGCTCTGGAAGCGAAGCTGAACCCAACGAAGGATGCACTGGCACTGGAAGATAAAGATTCTCCTTATGCTAACGTTCTGGTAGCACGTCCTGATAATAAAGATTCCGAAGCGATTCAGAAGTTGATCAAAGCTTTGCAATCTCCAGAAACTAAAAAATTCATCGAAGATAAATACCAAGGCGCGATTATCCCGGCATTTTAAGTAGGGAACGAGAACGCATTGCACGCAAACCCCAGATTCTCTTAAACAAGAGGACTGGGGTTTCTTTTTGGATGGAGTTGTAGGGGAAGCTTAAATATTTTATACTTGGGGGTGACCGTTCTCTGTGAACAGGAGGAAAATTGTTGAGAGATAAAGTCGCATTCATAACGGGCAGTGCCAAAGGTTTAGGTAAAACGACCGCTTTGCGTCTGGCGGATGAAGGCTGTAATATTGCGCTAAATTATGTGCATAGCCAAGCAGAATCCGAAGCGCTTAAGCGAGTAATTGAGTCTAAGGGAGTACGCTGCTTGTCTTTACAAGGGGATATCTCTGTTCAGGAAGATATCACGAGGCTGATTGGTGAAGTACAGGATCGGCTGGGCGGAGTCGATATTATGGTGAACAATGCCGGACCGTTCATCCGCGAACGCCGTCTGTTTGCGGATTACAGTGTAACTGAGATTCATGCCATGATACAAGGGAATCTGGTCGGTACCATGTTGCTGGATCATTTGGTATTGCCCCACATGCGTAGCCAGCAATGGGGACGTATTATTCATTTTGGCTTTGGTCATGCTGGAGAAGCAAGGGCTTGGCCGCATCGCGCCGTCTACGCAGCCGCCAAGGTGGGGCTGGTGTCTTTTACGAAGTCACTGGCTGTAGAGGAAGCTCCTTATGGCATTACGGTCAATATGATCTGTCCAGGGGATATCCGAGGAGCAAATAAGGAAATGTCAATCGCCGATGTCATCGGCATGCAGGATAAAGAGACACCGCGTGGACGTCCGGGGAGCGGAGAGGACATTGCGCGAGTGATCGCCTATTTATGTGAGGAGCACTCGGATTTTATAACAGGCAATATTATGGATGTATCGGGAGGTTTAGACCCCATTCGGCCAACCATATAAGCTTAAGTGATCCTTCAGACGCTGTAACACAAAAAAGAGTCTTGAGCTTCGTTACCGAAGTCAAGACTCTCATGATCATTATGCATCAAGCATTAGAATACTTGTACCACTTCTTGGACGCCGTCGACTTCTTCGAGAAGAGCGCGTTCAATCCCTGCTTTCAGCGTAATTGTGGAACTTGGGCAACTGCCGCAAGCGCCTACCAGCTTCAGCTTAACGATGCCGTCTTCAACGTCAACCAGCTCAACGTCGCCACCATCGCGTTGCAGGAACGGACGGAGCTTATCCAGTACATCTGCTACTTCATCATACATTTGAACGCTTTGTGTTTCGCTCATTAGAATTCAACTCCTTTCCTATACCTTTATTATTATATTACAAAGCGGGCCAAATTAAAATGCCCGTAATCCAAAGCAGGTGAAAAAATGTTAAGACCTATTATTGAGTTTTGCACCAGTAATATGCATTGGGGTACCGATGAAATCATGTCCAAACTGGAGCAGAATCCAGATTATGATGTGATTGAATACGGATGCCTAAGCAATTGTGGTCAGTGCAACGCCGAACCCTATGCGATGGTCAACGGTGAGATTGTATCCGCAGATTCAGCAGAGCTTCTGTACGAAGTGATTATGAACAAAATTAAGGAAGCTGAAGCATGGGATAACCTAGATTTGGATTGAAATAGAATGATCCGTTTAGCCAGCTTCCTTTGTATAGGGAATATATACTCCATTCATGCAAGAAACAAAGAAGGCCTGCTCTGGGAGCGGGCCTTCTTTGTTTGTTTAGCATGTGATCAGCCAAAATGGCGTTTGGACTTCCAGAGCACACCGCTTTTAAGCAGGCGTGGTACTCGTCCGCGCAATGAGGTACTGCCCATAAAGCCATAGCCGAACCCGGCCTTCTTGCCAAGTGCGCCTAATGTACCGCGTAGCTTTAAAGGATGCGGGTGAGGCGTTTGGCCCTTCCACAGGTCGCGTACAATGTGTGCGATTTGCTCCCCTTGCACTTCTGCCGCTTGAGCGCTTGGAGAGTAGGGAAGGCTCGCACAGTCTCCGACCACATACACCTCAGGATGGTCCGGTATTTGATAATACTCGTTGAGCACGATGCGGCCCTGAGGGTCTTTAGGGACGGCTAAATCCTGCACAATTTTTACTGGCTGAATCCCAGCCGTCCATACCACTGCATCCGTTACAATTTGCTCGTCACGGTTATAAATAGCCCCCGGCTCAATACGGGAAACCGCAACATGGTTCAGGGCATTAACCTGATGCTCCTTGAACCAAGCATGTACATAGGCAGACAAACGTTGCGGGAATGCCGACAGCACCCGCTCGCCCCGATCCATAATGGTAATATTCAAATCCGTGCGGCTTTCACGTAACTCCGCAGCAATCTCAACACCGCTAAGACCGCCGCCTACAATATGAACATGTCCATATGGCTTGATTTCGTTCAAGCGCAGATAGGTTTGGCGGGTATGGTTAAACGACTGGATCGTACAGCTGTGTTCTTCAGCTCCTGGTGTATTGTGAAAGCGGTCGGTACAACCCAAAGCAATGACAAGCTGGTCATAGGGCAACGGTTCACCATCTAGAAAATGGACAATCTTATTCTCCAGATCCATCGAGGTGACCTCTCCATATTTACGAATAAGACGTTGCTCATCTGGAAAATGCACCCGCAAATCAAAATCAGAAACCGTACCTGCCGCGAGGGCATAATACTCTGTTTTCAACCCCTGAAAGGGCATTCGATCCACTAAAATAACTTGAACATCGTCGGGAATGTGCTTCTCCAACAATTCTTTGGCAATGGTAAGGCCGCCATAGCCGCCCCCCAGAATAACGAAATTTTTCATCAAAATCCGCCTTCCTTTCGCTACCGTGTCCCCGGCAAATGGTCTGGTGTCTCGTTGAGCTAACACAAGTTTTTGTTGTTATAAAACCCGTGAATCGGGCCTGCCTTTGGCAGGCAGACCAGCGTGTTCCGGGGCAGCATGATGCTGCATGGTGTGAGTAGTGGGGATGAAATGCTCGCGGGAAATCCGAATCCGATATTACATTTATTCGAAAACTTCGATTTCGTTATAGAAGGTGTCCCGTTCTACAGGTATGCGTCCGGCACCTTTGACCAGCCAGATTAGCTCTTTACGGGTCAATCCGGCAGGGGTCAACGCACCTGCGGCATGGCTGATCTGCTCACGCACAATCGTGCCATGCACGTCTGATGCGCCAAAAGTGAGAGCGACTTGCGTCAATTGCGGGCCAATATTAATGAAGTAAGCTTTGACATGGTCGATATTGTCCAGCATCAGGCGGCTGATCGCAATGGTTTTGAGATCCTCGTAAGCGGAGTTACGGCGCATGATGTTGGCGTTTTTGCTTTTCGGCTGCATGGACAGTGGAATAAATACCATAAATCCGTTCGTTTCGTCCTGCAATTCGCGAATTTGCAGCATATGTTCAATACGATCCTGATACGATTCGACCGAACCGTACAGCATAGTCGTATGAGTTTTCATGCCGAGATTGTGGGCCGTGCGATGTACTTCGAGATAGCGGTCCACGTTGGCTTTCGTAACACGCATCTTCTTCCGATATTCGTCGGACAAGATTTCCGCGCCACCACCAGTCAGAGATTGAAGTCCAGCCTTTTGCAGCTCCTGAAGCACTTCTTTAATACTCAAGCCGCTTATGCGTGTGAAAAAGTCAATCTCCGCTGCAGTGTAAGCTTTCAGTGTAACGTGGGGATACTTTTCATTCAGTGCCTTCAATGAGTCTACATAGTATTGGAAAGGCACATGATTATTATGACCACCGACGATATGGAATTCTCTTACTCCCGGATGGATGTGTTGCTCTACATAATCAATCATTTCCTGCCCGGACAACGTATAAGAGCCGTCCTCCCCCTGATCCTTGCGGAAATTGCAGAACGCGCAGCGCGCTTCGCATACATTGGTGAAGTACAGGCTCATGTTTTCGATAAAATAAACCTTTTTTCCGTTCTTGCGTAAATTAGCTTCGTTAGCCAACTGACCCAGTGTGAGGATATCGTCAGTTTCATACAAATATATACCGTCTTCAAGGTTCAAACGAATACCGTTCTGTACCTTTTCTACAATTTCCGCCATTCTGCGGTCTGTAAAAGGTGTAACTAATGTGGACATGCCTATTCCTCCTTCAAGTTGCTCTGTGCGAGGCTGTCCGCCAAATCAGCGGCACAAGCGCTAGATGCGCACAGGATGTCCCGTTCCGTCGGTAAGAATCCGGCAGCGCGGATATACGATATGTGAAAAATGTTACAATGCCAGGCTACAATGATGAATGTCTCAAAATATCGCCTTTGAAATGACAAATTTCCGACAGTTTCTTTTACACACTCTTCACCTATTATAAACCTCACACCACCGGTGTTCAATACAAACGAATAGAAAAACAGGTCTTTAAGCCTGTAAGGGAAGGACATTACATGACTTGAGCACCTGCAAATAGTGGAGTATACTGAAGGAGAACATGAAGTAAAAGAGGAGGATGGAGCTATGATTAACATCACCGATTCCGCTGCTGAGCGTTTGAAAGATATGCTGGAGCAGCAGGAAACGCCGAATATGTTTTTACGTCTAGGTGTTACGCCGGGCGGTTGCACCGGATTTTCGTATGCAATGGGCTTTGACGACAACGAGACGGATCAGGATATATATATGAACGTACAGGATATGAAGATTGTAGTGGAAAAGGAAAGCATCCGCTACCTGGACGGTCTGGAAATCGACTTTGAAGAGTCCGGAATGTCAGGCGGCTTCACGATTCATAACCCGAATGCTGTAGCTACATGCGGTTGTGGTTCAAGCTTCCGTACGGCTACGGATGCTGGGAAACCGAACGAAGAGCCTTGTTAATTAATTCGGATTTTTCGAGTGGTGGTATGAAAATAAATCTGAACGATAATTAATACAAAGAATTGCAGATTATGTGTGGTTATTGAGTGTGCTTGAGCGCGTACAATCTTGCATGATGAATGCTAACAATTACGAAATGTAAATATTTATTTTAGTTTGTGAGTTAAGACCTCCAGCGGTATAGCGCGTACTATATCGTTATGGAGGTTTTTGTGTTTTTGTTTCTGCCAGTGGTTAGAAACAGGGGAAACTAGGGGGCCACTTTTGTTAAATAGTCTGTCTTACACTCTATGATTTTATCTTTGCTTTATTTATATTTTGCGGTTAATTTGCGGTGATTTTTAAGAAAGATAATGGTAAAATATAATTAAATAGATGAATGAATGGTTATTGATTATCCACATGTAAAATGATCTAATAAATAGTTATTTGGTTTAGTTCATTGTGGAATTAGATCAATCTAGTACTTAATAATAAATGATAGAAGGGGTACACATGAAAATTTCTTCTTACAACGAGTACTTGAAACTAGATGAGGAAGGAGATGGGAAATACTTAATATATAACAGTCTGACTAACGGGTTAGGAGAAATAAAAAAGGATTTATACGATGCCCTCGTTAATGAAGATTTTTCCTATCTAACGAGTTGTGAAGAGTTAGAACATTTGATACAAGGACGATTTTTATATCTGAATCCTGTTAATGAATTAGAGATAATGGAGAATTCATTCACTACAACTAGATATCAAAAAAGCACATTACACCTTACCATTTTACCTACGTTTAATTGTAATTTCAGATGCTCTTATTGTTATGAGAATTTAACTGAGAAAACAGGTAATCATTCTTTTACTGACCAAGTTCAGCAAGATATTTTGAACTATATAGAAACTGCAATGGAAGATACAAATTTGAAACATATTACTGTCAATTGGACAGGCGGAGAACCATTGCTTGAATTTAAAAAAGTTACTCGGCTCATGGATCAAATGAATACTATGGCAGCCCTAAAACATATTGAAATAGCGCATTACATGGTTAGCAACGGATATTTACTAACTAAAAGTCGTGCTGTTATTTTACGAGATTTAGGTTTGAGAAGTATTCAAATTACGATCGATGGTAATAAGGTAAATCATGATAAGAGAAGGGTTTTGGCGAACCAACAAGGGACATTTGATCAAATAATAAATAATATTAGAGAATCATGTGATTTTATTCACATAAATATACGCTCAAATGTAGATTTGAACAACGTAGCTTCAATGGAAGATTATATGGATTATTTAGGGCAGCAAGACTTTAGGGGAAAAGTGAATATTTATTTTTCTGCCACCACTGATTATGTGGCAGGAGGTTGTTCAAGTAGTAATAGCTGCTTTGCCAATCAAGAATTCTCTGGAGTTATTCTGAGCTTGTATGAGAAAGCATTGGAAAAAGGGCTTAATATTTCTTATTACCCTCAATATGTACCTGTTGTTTGTGCTGCTATTGCAGATAATTCAATTGTAGTGCAGCCAGATGGCTGGATTCAAAAATGTTGGAATACGGTAGGAAACGCAAATTATGCGATAGGTCATATTAGTAATGGTATAAATTCTAATGAACGTACGGAGAAGTGGCTTAATTATTCCCCATATAAAATTGAAAAATGCCGAAGTTGCTCAGTGCTGCCGTTATGTGGCGGAGGTTGTGCCCAGCAAGCGTTTGAAAGTATCGACAAACAGCCTGTTTGTTGTGAGTACAAGTACAATTTAGGTGAAATGCTTAAATTTAATTATCACCGACTTGAAGTATAAGTATTAACTTTCTATTATTTCGCTCTTTTGTAGTTTTGAAAGGAGGTGAGAAATATGCGTTGGATTGTAGAGCCAAAAGCAGCCCAAAGTTCTGTTGAACCTGCCAGTACTTGTTGGTATTATCATGGTTGTATTATTTTCTCCTGGTAATCTTCTTTATTATGAAACCGCCTGTTTATCTTTAGTAGACAGGCGGTTATTTAGCTACTTTGTCGAGAATTATATTAGTAAGTATAAAATACGCAGGAGGTTAGTCAAATGTACAGCATTTTACTTATTGATGATCATCCTGAATTAGGAGAGGTTACCAAGTCGTGGATTGAACAAGATCAATATATACATGTCACACTTATCAGAACTATTTTGGAAGCAAAAGAGAACTTAACTAAATATAATTTTAATCTATGTATCTATCATTTGAATAAAATGCTTCCTGTAGATTTGGAATGTATCCATCTAATTCAGGATATACCCATACTATTTATTGGACAGGTTCATACATATACAATGATGGATAAACTCTTAAACCTGGGCGTTATAGCATTTATTGAAAATGATCCTTCGCACGATCAACTAATTTGGACTATAAGAAACGTGTTAAACGGTATTTCCGTTTTACCCGTAACCTTACTGAAACAGCTTCATCACCGTGAAGGAGTAATGGACTATGTAGTGCTTAACAACAAGGAACGATCTATTTTGGAATGCGTCGCAGAGGGGAAAAGCAATAAGGAACTGGCAGTCATTTTCTGTGTTAGTCAAAGGACTGTGGAATATTATTTAACTAATATTTTCAATAAATTTGAGGTGCATTCGAGATTAGAAGCTGTAGTTGCTGCTAAAAATAGAGGGATGATTAATGTGTGAAAATTATAAATTAAAATATACAAGAAAAATCTCGCAGTCAATGATCAGCAAAAATATATTCTAATGGGGGTTAGTGATGAAGCTTTTTTTGTTTAAGTATAGATTTCAGTTAATATTACTTATCATTTGCATCACTTTATCAAGCCTCATGAATATGTATATGGCTTTTATCTTTAAGAAATTGGTAGACACTGTTACAACCGGAAGTGAACAAGAATTTGTTAAATCAGCTTTTTTGGCTGTATTTTTAATCATTCTGGGTGCAATACTTCGATTACTAACGAATTTATCTCATGCTTCTTATATGAGGAAGACCATGCTTAATCTAAAAGAAATTGTATTTGGGCATATTTTAAATAAAAGTCTAACACAATTTTCTTCAAATCATAGCGCCAAGTATATTTCTATTTTTAGTAATGATATAAAGATGATTGAAGATGATTATTTTAAAAATATATTCTCGTTAATTGGGACATTTATATCTTTTTCAGCATCTTTGTTAGCGATGTTTTTACTCAGTCCTACAATTGTCATAGCCCTTGTCTTATTAACACTGTCATCTATGTTTATCCCTCGAATGTTTGAAAAGAAACTTGTAAATTGTAAGAGAAAAGTAGTTGAAGCTTTAGAAAAATTTATGATTCATACGAATGATATGTATTCAGGATTTGCAGTTATTAAAAGCTTTGGTATTGAGGGACATGTACAAGGGCAATTTAATGGTATTAATCAGGAGACGGAAAATCAAAAATATAGATTTCAGAAATTGAGTGCTTGGGTTACCTCTATTAGTGAAGTATTTGGTGGATTTATGTTTATTTCAGTATTTATTATTGGGAGTTTCCTTACTTTACGGCAGCTTATCACGTTGGGAACTATGATTGCTTGTGTTCAACTAACTAATAGCATCGTTAATCCGATACAAATGAGTATTCAATATATAACTCAAATCAAGTCGTTACGTGATATATCGGCAAAGATTACACAACTTTTACATACAGAGCCACAGGACAAGATTTACATTCGCAAACCGACTATCCAGGATAAAGTATCGTTAAAAGAAGTATCTTTTGGTTATAAAGAAGACTGCTATAATGTACATGGATTAAATATGGATTTGGAGTTAGGGAAGAAGTATGCCTTAGTCGGGCCGAGCGGGTCAGGAAAATCAACGGTATTACGGCTTTTAATGAAGCAATATGAGAACTACAAAGGCAGGATCAGTATTGATGAAGTAGATTTAAAGGAAATCAATATGGAGGATTGGTGCAGACTGGAGTCTGTCCTGCATCAGGATGTTTTTTTATTTGATAGTAGCATTAAGGAAAATATTGTATTACACCAGATATTTTCTGATAAGGAAATTGAAGATGCTATTCAAAAATCTGGTCTGAGTATGCTAATTAATAAGCTACCCAATGGAATGGAGACACAGGTTGGAGAGAAAGGAAGTTTTTTGTCTGGAGGTGAAAAGCAAAGAATAGCCATTGCAAGGACGTTAATACGTCGCACTCCCCTATTGTTAATGGATGAGCCGACTTCGTCACTTGATCAGGAAACAGCAAATGCTGTTGAAGAAACAGTTCTAAATTTAGAGAATACTACATGTGTGATGGTTACTCATCGGTTATCAAAACCAATATTAGAGCGCTATGATATGATATTTGTATTCGCTGATGGAGCAATTATAGAGAGAGGGACATTTTGTGAATTAATGGAGCTTCAGGGTTGCTTCTATCATATGTATGGATTGGCAGAGGAGTCGACAATGACACAACATAAAGACAGCCCAATCTCTTACGTGGTAAATTAATTAGTTTTTAAATTGACTCACTAAATGAGTGTTTGGCCAATTAAAGGCGGACACCTTTTAGTGTTTTTTTATGGCTGTACATTTAATCAGCATTTGTTATTGCATAACTTCTTATAGTGATAATTTATCTTCTCTATAATTTTAGTATGCGCTTTTAAATGCAGAAGGATAGGGATAATGGAATTGAGCTTAACCTCGTGAAAAATAAAGGATGATATATTTCTGTTGAAAACCAACAGCCTGTAACTACATTATGCTTCTATTGAGAAGGAATCTGTTAATATGGTTGCTGTGTTCAGTGACGCTCTTTATCAATCATTTCATTTTTCCATCAACATGATTTGTAACCTTTCCCCACTGAGCCGGCACTTAAGATTAAGAACACGAAAGAAAAGAGGCTAGGAACGTATGAGGGAGTGGGTTGAAAAGGCGCGGCAAGGGAACGCGGAAGCGTTCGGGCAGCTGATGCTGCATTTTCGCGGGATGGCCTATGCGGTGTCCTATGACATGCTGAAGGATGTTCATCTCGCGGAAGATGCCGTGCAGGATGCGTTCATAGAGGCTTATCAGAATCTGGAGAAGCTACAGAACCCGTCCGCTTTTCCAGGCTGGTTCAAGACCATTGTCGTAAGACAGTGCCAGCGGATGCAGCGGCGCAAGCATCATTCGATGCTTCCTCTGGATGAGGCTGCGCAGGTTTCCGGAGGAGTACCGGGTGTAGCAGAAATTGCGGAGCGTAGGGAGGAGAGCCAAGTTCTGCAACAATCGGTGAAGGCACTGTCTGCCAAGCTGCGCGTGCCTCTGCGATTGTTTTATTTTTACGGCTACTCTCTGCAGGAAATTTCCGATTATCTGGGCACTCCGGTCCCGACGCTTAAGAAGCGGCTACACGATGCCCGCCGAAAGTTGAAAGGTACACTCCCGGTAGCTGACCTCGTTTCCGTGTTCAATCATTTGTATGAGGGAGGGCAAAACATGCTACATATTGTTAACGGTGATGTTGTAGGCGAGATGTTGAAGCAGGGGGTTGTACAGGGTGATGTGCTTGTATGGAGAGAGGTGTATCCGGCAGGACCGATATTTGCAAATCCAGCGGGGACGGAAGAACGGGCATTGCGGGCCCGGGTCTTGGAAGAAACGATGGGTATTCCGACCAACGAATATATTACGGGTTGTGAGGAACAAGAGCAGAAACTTCGTGAATTTATTAAGTATGATGAAGTCGTGTTGTGGTTTGAGCATGACCTGTTTGATCAGAGCATGCTCACCTATCTACTCCACTGGTTCAAAAGACAGAAACTGGGCCGCACGAAGCTGAGCCTGCTCTGTATTGGGGAGTTTCCGGGAATCGAACGGTTTCATGGTCTGGGACAGCTCACTCCGGCACAGCTTCAGACATTATCCGGTACCTGGCGGACTATTGGGCGGCAAGAAATGGAACTCGGAAGCGAGCTTTGGCAGGCGTATGCTTCTCCTGATCCTGTTCAAATGGCTAATCTGCTGGAAGACAAGAAGGCAGAACTGGCAGCATCCGGCCTGCCTTTTGCCTATGAAGCTTTCACAGCGCATCTCAAGCGGCTGCCCTCGGAGCAGAATGGTCTTGGCATTGTGGAACAGACCACGCTTCAGGCCGTTCATAATGGAGTGAATACGGCATTGGAATTGTTTCGTCAGGTAACTGACGTTCTGCATGTGCTTGGTATGGGTGATCTCGAATACTGGAAATTTATTTCTGCTTTGGCGCAAGGCGAACATCCTTTGCTGATCATTGACGGGGATGAGGTCGGCTTGGATTTCAGACAAATTCCGGATTTTCTGAACCGAAAGGTAATTCTTACAGAGTTGGGTAATGAGGTACTGAATGGATCAGTGGACCGCATTGCAGTTCTAGGAATCGACGAGTGGTTTGGGGGGCTACATCTCCATGGACATGAGGTTTCTTGGCGATGGGATGATTTGGCTGGTGGATTGGTCCGACATTGAAGAAAGTATAGAAGCAGATTGTTTAAAGTGCGAAAGAGTTTTCCGTTTATGGAAAACTCATTTTTATTTTTTTTAGTAGACCATATTAAGACAAGAAAACCAGCTAATGTTTGTCAAGGAGTCCCTCGTCTATTTCTCTGTAGCTTATAGCTTGCGTACCCGTATCACCTCGAAACAAGCAGTATGGACATTAATAGGTGCTTTTGATTATCTGGAAGCAATAGAAGTAGCGCTTTCAACTATGACACAAATCGTAATTAATTTTTTAGTGAGTTCTTCCCTGGTGTTAGCTATCATCAGTATAATCAACCCAGTATGTTGGTAAGTCAAATAGCCGCCAGCATTACTTCACTAGAAAAGGGCGACTAGGAGTGTGCGAAACAGTCATTTTTCCTAATGTTAGGAACCGACATGGGCAGATGTGCATATACTTTCTAAAAACTAACATCGGGAGGAGATAAACTTGTATCAAGTACCTTCTTACTGGGGAAATTCATACTATATGCGTACCAATTTTGTACCTATCTGGAACACAGGATTTCCGAAAGCAGTACAAATGATAAAGGAAGCGGTACAAGGGGAGCGTAACGATGAGTTGTTCTACGATGAATTGATCAATTTGGCACCCTCACAAGAGCAGGTGGCTATTATTGAAAGCATCCGTAATGATGAGCGCGGTCACAATAAAATGTTCAGAGAGATGTATCGTGCTTTGACAGGACAGGAAATTTCAGGAATCAGTAGTGAGCAATATGAGAGGGTGCAATCCTATACAGAAGGTCTACAGCGCGCCTTGATGGGAGAGTTGGGTGCGGTGGAACGATATCGCAACATCTGGTTTGGTTTGCCTGCTGGCATCTATAAGGACACGGTGTACGGTATCATATTGGATGAGCTTAAGCACGCTGCCAAATACAATTATCTGATTACGTTGAATCTCAGGTAACTATTGACCGGAAGTCAATACTACTCCACATCAATTGGATGCTGGATTTTATCCTTATATTCATCCACATAGAGTTGGCCGTTGCTGCCTTTAACGGCATAGAATACGTCCTCTAACTTTTTGTCGCGGGCCTTCAGTTGAGACAGCAGCCATGATTCGGGAATATGATTGGAGTTTAAATTGCCATGCAAAAGCTGTCCGTCGATTACAAGCTCAATTGGGAACTGTGTGGCATTACCTGCATTCAACTGCAGGTCTTTTAATGTCACGGCTTGCAGTTCCTTTTTCTTTTGAACAGATAGTTTTCCGTTAATCTCAAGGAGGGCGTACTCCACTTCTTCTATATTAAAAATTTCTTTCTGGCGAAGCTGTTGATTTAAGGAATCTAATGTCATATTATTTTTTTTTAAGTTATCCTCGAGAATGAACCCCCCTTCTATGAGAACGGTGGGTGCTCCCTCTGTCCACATCTTAAAGTTTCTGAATTTCAAAAAAAACTTGGATAAAACATAAGAAGTAATTGTAAAAACAGACAGGGCTATTAATAGGTGGACAACTTCTATTTTTTCGTTAAAGGCAAAGTTGGCTGCTATAGCCCCTAATATGACTGCCGTCACGAATTCGTGAAAGTTCATATTGGAGAGGGTTTGCTTCCCCAGTATTCTCCCAATTAGCATGAGGATAACGAATGCAGAAAAACTTCTGATCAAAATAACGAGATGGTCCATGCAAAACCCTCCTAGTTTAAAAATTGCAGGTAATCAGCATATAGGTTACCCGCCCACTAGAATAATATACCAGTGGAATTAATGTATTATATGTGATGTATAAGCTTGTTGGCGCAGGCGATCCCAGCTACCTTGTAAGACTTGCCTGTGCGTTCTTGTAGTTGTGTAGCTACTTTGCCTATACGACGAAATCCTTGCTATTTATGAGAATTTTTTCTTATTTACCCAAAAAAACCGTAAATAGGTCGTAAATTTAGCTATTTGGTCGAATGATTTGATTTCTCTGCATATGAATAGACCTCCTTATGATCATAATCCAATGCTTCTACTGCTTCGAATCCGTAAATAGCTCCTGCGCGGTTCGCACAAATAACTGTACAGCAAGTGAAGCATTATGCAGGGATGGTACAGCGATACCGATTTGACGTGTGATCAGAGGTGAGGTCTCCTTGACGGTCAGATCATGGGGGAACGTGGACAAGGCGAGTGAAGAGACAATACCCATACCTAGTCCCTGTCGAACCATGCTGACCAAGGTGCTGATATTATGAGTAATGAACTGTGCCTGCAACTGACTTTGCTCGCGTTCAAAACCTTCCATAATGGCGACCTCATGTCCACCTTTACAAAAGATCATATCCTGTTCATTCAAGTCTCGAATGGCGATTTTGTTGTGCGATTGTAGAGGGTGACCGTCTGGCAGGAGAATAACCATGTCATCCTGACATAAAGGGATGACATCTACCTGAGGGTCTGGTAACAGGATGATGCCCGCTTCGATTTCTCTGGTATGAACCCACTCCTTGATTTCATTCGTGGAGCCTTCATGTAGGTCGAAAACAAGGTTCGGATAATGCTGACGAATATGATGAATAATCGGGGGCAGAAAATAGGCTGAGGCAGAAGGAAAGGCACCGATCGTGATCGTGCCCACGTCTAGACCTTTTTCAGCAGCCACCTGCTGCTGTACCTTTTCCATGCTTTGCAGCATCATACGGAATTGCAGCAGTACCTTATTCCCGATATCTGTCAGCAGCACTCCTTTTTTTCGGTCGCGCAGCAATAGCTGGACATCCAGCTCGTTTTCGATGCTGGCGATGGCATGGCTGACCGCGGGTTGCGTCATATGCAGCTCATGGGCAGTTTGGGTGAAGCTTAGCGTTTCAGCTACGCGAACGAAGATCATAATTTGAGTAATGGTCATAAGTGAAAAGTTATCTCCCTTATTGAAAACATTCATTTTATTTATTAGTGACCACAGTATACGCTAGTAAAGCAAAACATTGCAAACGGCTATTCAGATTTTAGTCGGTAGCAATGAGCGATGAAAATCTAAGGGAGAGAAGACATCTATGAAAAAATTAACACCTAAAGCTACACTGTGGCTTGTCTTGATATTAGTGATGGTATGGGGGATCAACTGGCCGTTGACCAAGCTGGCATTGCCAGATACACCGCCGATATTTTTTTCAGGAATCCGTACCCTACTGGGTGGTGTGATTCTGCTATTGTTCGCTATGCGTCGTCGGGAAACCTTGCGCTTTAGACAGAATGCGTGGACTTATCTGGTGCTGGCCATATTTAATATTGCAGGCTACTATGGCTTGCAGACGGTGGGGCTGCGTTATTTGCCTGCTGGATTATTTTCCACTTTAGTATTCCTTCAGCCGATCCTGTTGGGATTATTCTCCTGGATGTGGTTGGGGGAGCGCATGTTTCCCCTGAAGGTCATTGGACTGGTACTGGGTTTTGGCGGGGTGATCGTGATTAGCTCTGGTGGGATGGCAGGTCACTTGTCGATACTGGGCATTGTGTTGGGGCTAGCTTCAGGACTGTGCTGGGCGCTCGGAACAATTTATATGAAGAAAAAAAGCCAGCAGCTGGACTCCATTTGGGCGGTGACGATGCAGCTCGTTTTGGGAGGAATTATACTCAATGGGATTGGATTTACGACCGAGAAATGGAGCGATATTCACTGGACGACCTCCTTTATTGCAATTTTATTGTTTATTTCGATATTCGTGATTGCGATGGGCTGGATGATTTATTTTAAACTGATCGACAACGGAGATGCGGGAACCGTCGGCTCCTATACGTTTATGATACCGGTGTTGTCCACGGTCTTTAGTATGGTAATGCTCAAGGAATCACTTACTTTGACGTTTGTTGTGGGACTGGTGCTGATTGCAGGCAGTGTGTATCTGGTAAATACAGCATCTCCCGGAAAACGAAAGAACCGAAGCTCAAAGACTGATGAAACGAATTCCTGTACAAATGCATAGCAATATTGAATTAGGAAAAATATACTAGATTATCAGAGAGGGGAATAGTAAAATATGACTATATAAGTAGAGAGGAAGCTTGGTATGGGAGAATTAAGCAGTCATACTCAGTCTGTGGAGCCGCAAACACATTCTGTTCGTAAGCTCGCAGTTGTAGCAACAGTCATTTCAGGAGTAGCCGTACTAGGATGTATAGCCTTGGGGGTATGGAATTATAATCTGAATACGAAGGTAAATATTTTAACTAGTGCGAACGCTTCACTAAATAAGACAACACAAGCATTAACGAAGCAACAAAACGATACAGCGGCGCTACTGGAACGAGTTAGATTAACAGCAAACCTGTCAGCCATAACGCATATGTTAGAGCAGACATCTGTCGTCACCGATGATTTTGTATTGGAAAAAGTGACTTTTGATGTAACAGAAGATGGCACGTTGAAGGGTGTGCTGCTGAATGTGAACAATCAACCTAATCTCGGTTTTGGCGGTGCTTATCAAGGTTATGGTAAATATAATATGTCCTCTGCTGCATTGACGAAGAAGGCAGAGGAAGTCATAAACATAGCTATGAAAGGGTACGGTACATCTGACAAGCTTCCGGTGTGGGATAAGAACACGAAGGTGGAAATGACGGTTCAAAATTATCCGCTTGGTAAGCGGGAAGGTGGCACTTTCAAACTCACCGGTCAGCAATAGGAGGAACCTATGAAGGATTTTGACGTAACCAAAGCCAAGTATGATCCAAAACAGGAAGAACAGGTGAAAAAGGGATTTTTCAACAAGGTAAAGTCCACGGCTGGAAAAGTTCCCTTTGTGAAGGATGCGGTGGCTATGTACTATTGTGCGATAGATCCTGAAACGCCTCTGTATGCCAAAGGGGTAGCATTCGGAGCCTTGGCATATTTTATTTCTCCATTAGATGCTATATCAGATGTTATTCCGATGTTGGGTTTTACAGATGATGCGGGGGTTGTGCTAGCAGCTTTGAAAGTGTTGGACATGCATATCAAGCCTGTCCATCGGGAGAAGGCGAGCGAATTTTTGTCTTAAGGAATGCAAGTGGAGCGGGGGAGCTAAGGAATGGACAGATATACACCTACAGCGAGGGAACGCTGGCAGATGAAACAGAGTGAGCCACAGCCGCAGGGCTGGGTGCTCGCTCTATTTGGTTGGATTTTTGCAGGTTTGGGGTTCGTATTTAGTTTTTTTGTCGTTGGAGGCTTGTTGGGGATCATAGGTCTTGTTTTCGGAATTTTGACTAAAAAGATGGAACAAAGAGACACGCAGGGTATCTTCATTATCGTAATCAGCTCCGTAGCTATTGGTATTGGACTATTGATTTTTATGATTTTTTTTGCACAAGGTTTTGTAGAAGGTCTGAGAGAAGGGTATAATGAGCATTATTAGGTCAGGGAGGTAACAGCATTGAGCGTCATTATTTCACAGCAGATCTCGGCAACGGGCGTGAAGGAATATACGAAGGTGATGAGAACATTTGATTCCCAGTTTACACCTTTGGTTGGACAGAAAATCAGGGATACGGCATTTGGCGATATGCAATATTACGATGTCGAGGACGTATTTATTGATCTAGCGGAGAATGAATATTGGGTAATTCTACCTGCCGTTTTGCTGCATTCTGATGATATTGAGGATATACGAGACGCTGTGCGTGAGTATCGTTCACACGGTTGGGAATGTACGAAGCCTCTGTAAATGCATACCACTTAGGCATCTATACGGAAACGTCTTTCTTTTGCGAGATAGGCGTTTTTTTGTGTATTTGTGTATAAACTATTTCTAATGATTGGCATGAAAAGAAAGAATTTATGCTGAAAATGCGCAAATTGTATCATTTTTTATCATAAAACGACAAGTTGGGAAATGAAAACGGCCTTAATGTGTTATACTTAGTATATCAAAGGACAAGAGTCTAAAACGACCGGTAAGGCCCTTTCTTTGAAGAGCCTCTGAAAGGTTCAACGTTTATCCAAAATAAATGGTCAAAAGGAAAAGGGGAAATGCTAACGTGAGAGTGAATTTGAAATTTACCAACAAAGGGCAAGTTGCAGTTGAGAAGTTCAACAATGAGGAGCTTATCGAAATCTTTACCCGCTACATTAAAACGTTAAGCAAGAAGTATGATATCTCGGTTACCGTACCGGAGGATCTGAATGAGCAGATCTTGGAAGAGGGTACCGTGAAGGTCGTGTTGGATAAGATTAATTGTGACATGGACGCTTTTTTCAAGGAGCTGAGCCGGGATATCAAGGTGCCGCTGGTCAAAAGATTGGGTACCAAACTGGATAACGTATTTAAGACCGAGGTTGTGGAGCAGGAACAGAACTAAGAATGAGGATCAAGCGAGTTCCAAATGAGGATTCGCCATACGAAATGATAAAACCTCCCGAATGGGGCGCACGGCTAGGCCATGTGCTCGTTCGGGAGGTTTTATATGTTTAAACTACTCTATTCCGAAGGAAAACATGCATGGCATGTCTACCCCTTTTAACGTGTTGTTGTGGAAGTAGGGCGCAGAAGGGCTAAATCAAACGAAGGTACCAGCCCTTCCTGCGCAGCACGACCGAGCAAAGCTTCGATGGCGGCATATCCGCTGTCGCCCAGATTGGCGGTAAAATCGTTTACGTACAGGTCGATATGCGATTGGGCGACATCGGGTGAAAGCTCCTGCGCATGAGACAATACATATTCACACGAAGCTTCGGGATGCTTCCAAGCGTATTCGACAGAGGCGCGTATCCAGTTTGTGATCGCATCCAGATCCAGCGTACGGCGGGCAATAATAGCTCCGAGCGGGATCGGCAGCCCTGTATCTTCTTCCCACCAGTTCCCCAAATCGACTTGCTTACTAAGTCCGTAGGACGGATACGTGAACCGTGCTTCATGAATAACCAGTCCGGCATCTATCTCCCCGTCACGGACAGCAGGCATGATTTGGTCGAACGGCATCACGACGATCTCGCCGACACCCCCAGGCACATGCTTGGCTGCCCACAGGCGGAACAGCAGATAGGCAGTGGAACGTTCACTCGGAACGGCTACACGCTTGCCGGACAGGGCTTCCGGGCCTTCGACGGTGGAACCTTCCTTGGTCAGCACGAGCGGTCCACAACCTCGGCCCAATGCGCCCCCGCAAGGCAGCAGGGCATATTTATCCAGCACCCAAGGGAGTGCAGCATACGAAATTTTCATGATTTCCAGTCCGTCTGGTGTGATCGCCAAATTGTTGGTGATGTCGATATCGGCAAATGTAATGTCCAGCGCGGGTGCGCCCGGAATCAATCCATGCGCCAGGGCATGGAAGACAAAAGTGTCGTTAGGACAAGGTGAAAAAGCAATTTGCATCTATATAACCTCCGTTAATGTAGAAAATGCGGCTTCCAACGCTTGCAAAGCCTCTTTGATGCGCCAGGCTGCACGGTCACGTGGACCAACAGCATTGGAAATCGTGCGGATTTCCATCGTCGGCAGTTCCAGCCTATTTGCCGCCACGGCTACGCCGTAGCCTTCCATCGCTTCCGCAGCGGCTCCGGGAACGCGCTTGGTCAGCCGTTCCGCTGTTGCCGCCGTGCCGGTGGCTGTTGAGACAGTCAGGATCGGCCCCGCGACAGCAGCCTGTCCGGCGGCACGCAGCGCCTGAACGAATCGCTGCGCGTTGGCAACGTTCACGGCAATTCGGCTTGAGCCGAAACCCAGCTCGTCCACGCTGCTGAAGCCCTCTGCCGTCTCGGCCCCCAGGTCGGCGGCAATGATCTCATTAGCAACAACGACGCTCTCCAGTGCAGCGACCTCCGCGAAGCCGCCACCAATTCCGGCGCTGATAATCAGGCGGTAGTCACCAGCCGCCGCCAGTGCTAGCGCGGTTGAAGCCGCTGCGGACGGAGCGCCCACGCCAGCCAGCTCGACCACAAAACGGGTATCGCCTTTCAGGCCCCGCAGCACAGCTTCCCGTTCGCCTTCAACCGCGGTCATAACCAGGATGCGTCCATCTGATGTTGTATGCTCCATCGGTTGATTCCCCTTTAAATTTAGGTAATATGCTCCCTTATCATACTGCTTTTCGAAACGATGTTCAAAAAAAGCCGACAAAAAAAGCGCTCTGAGGCGCTTTTTGGAAAAACTGCAAGATTCAGCAGATATGAAAATCGGTAATTGTAACATAAAACAATTCTAATCTGGAAGAACAGCGCAGGCATAGCATATAATAATTATATCGGCTGATCCTTCGTGATTAACTGAAACATGGTAATATTGCGGTCATAATGGCTTGGGGTTCCATCTTGATTGCGCACCCGAATCATCTCGCTACTGAATAACTCGATATATCCACAGCCAATCTCACAGTATACACCTGTAGGGTCCTCTTGCCAGACCGAAACGAGGTGTTGAGATAGCGCCGCGGTGAAAAATTCGATGTTTTTTTGCAGTACGCGTGGCGTTTTCTTGGGTTCCATAACGTAAATCCTCCCTATATCATGCCATTTGAAAATCAGCAATTGAACGTGGCTTCTAAATGGTTACTACACATCATAATGAACATAAACAACTGAAAAAGGAACGGTTCGTCAATCTACTCTATGAAACAGACGTAAACACTGTACCGCTTAATGCTATTTTTGTAAAGCATCCGATTGACCTTTTCAAATATCCAGTTTGTGTTTACACACATTTTACATTGCGTTTACACTGCTGTGATGCTAGTGCGTTTCATCTAATAGTACAATAAAGGGTAACTATACTGCATGAATTGATGGAGGCCATATGTTGATAGAGAGTCAGAATAAGGATAAAGCCGGGTCAGAACGTTACTTTAACCGAGATTTAAGCTGGATTGAATTTAATCGCCGTGTGCTTCAGGAAGCTCAGGATGCAGATACACCGTTGCTGGAGAGAGCCAAATTTTTGGCGATTGTATCTAGCAATTTGGATGAGTTTATGGCTGTACGTGTTGCAGAGACGCGCGAGAAGATCAAGGCGGGTTTTATGCAAAAGGATTTTACGGGATATACCCCCTCCGGTTTGTACAAACGCCTGATCAAGCGTACCGTCTCGATGGTATCGGAACAATACCGGACCTATCGTGATATTTCTCGCCTCTTGACGAAAAAGGGTCTTTTACTGCTCGAATATGAAGGCTTAAATACGACACAGCGCAAGTCGCTGGATGCATATTTTCATGAAATTATATTTCCGGTGCTCACGCCGATGGCGGTCGATCAGAGCCGTCCTTTTCCACTCGTTCACAATAAATACGTATATTTAGCGGTCGTTTTGAGACGTCCCGGGGATACGGAGGAGGATAAACCGCTTTTTGCCATTGTGCAGGTGCCTTCGAATATTCCACGTGTTGTTACGGTGCCTTTGCGGTCGAACAGCAAGAAGAAATCATTTATTTTAATTGAGGAACTAATCAAGCATCACATCCAAACGCTGTTCACCGGATATGTTCCGGAGGCGGTTCATGCCTTTCGTGTTACGCGTAACTCCGATTTGTCCATTAATGAAGAAGAGATCGAAGATTTGCTCGAAGAGATTGAAAAAGAGCTGCGTCGAAGACGACGGGGGGCGCCGGTAAGACTGGAAGTAGAAAAAGGGATTCATCCCTATGCCCTGATGGAGCTTCAACGCGAATTCAAGCTGTTCGATCATGTGTTTGAGATGGACGGGCCGTTGGATCTGACGTTTTTGTCGTCTTTTGCCGATCATTTGGAGGGGTATTCGCATTTGAAATTTCCGGCAATCAAACCACTGTATCCGGAAGAACTGCCCCCGCAAGAGGACATTTTCAACGTACTTCGCAAACGGGACGTGCTCGTGTACCATCCGTATGAATCATTCGATGCGGTAACTGATTTTATCATTGAGGCATCAGAGGACCCGGATGTGATGGCAATCAAAATGACCCTGTACCGTGTCAACGGGGAATCGAAGCTGATTCCGGCATTGGCACGTGCGGCTGAATCGGGCAAGCAGGTAACGGTAGTGGTGGAGCTGAAAGCCCGTTTTGACGAGGAACGTAATATTGCCTGGGCGCGTACGCTTGAAAAAGCAGGCTGTCACGTAGTGTATGGGCTGGTTGGCTTGAAGACGCACGCCAAAATCATTCTTGTAATACGCCATGAGCGTAACGCACTCAAACGATATGTGCACGTAGGCACAGGCAATTATAATGAAAGCACGGCGCGCGTGTATACGGATATCGGATTGTTTACGTCGGATCCGGTACTTGGCGAGGATGCCTCCGAACTGTTTAATGAAATTACGGGATTCTCTGCGCTCAAGACTTTGCAAGCTTTTACGGTGGCTCCAACGGGAATGAAGAACAAGCTGTTTGAACTCATCCGTAGGGAAGCTGAGCAAGCATTAGCAGGTAAGCCCGCCCGGATTATTGCCAAGATCAACTCTTTATCCAATCAGGAGATGATCGATGAACTATATGCGGCTTCCCAAGCAGGTGTGAAGATTGATCTTATCATTAGAGGGGTCTGCTGTTTGCGTCCGGGTGTGGAAGGATTCAGCGAGAACATACGTGTCATCAGTATTGTAGACCGCTTCCTGGAACATTCCAGATTGTTTTATTTTGAAAATGGAGGCAATTCCGAGTTGTTTCTGTCCAGTGCAGATTGGATGACGCGAAATTTGACCCGCCGAATTGAACTGATGTGCCCGATTTATGATGACGGGATCAAAGAAATGCTGGCAGATATTCTGCATTTATCGTTAAGAGATAATGTGAAGGCACGCCAGCTTATGCCTAACGGCAGCTATCAATTTGTGTCCAGAAACGACAAAGAGGCTCCCATCAGGAGCCAATCTGAAGCGATGAAGGTTAGAAATTGGAAGAAGGTAGAATGGACCACGACAATGTAAGATTCCACGCCTTTTGGAAATCCTTGGCAACTGATTCTAGCTCCCGTTGTTCTAATATGGGTTCACTCTTGCTTTCCAGACGAAGATGCAGTGCATCATCCCCTGTAGTGGGATTGATGCTGCTAATCATTCCGGACTCACTCCGATCCATGCCAATCGCGAGCTGGAGCAGCGAGCCGAGCCGATGTACACGTTCCTCGTCGGAAGGCTCCAAAATATCTGCATGTGTGCGTAGCAAACGGGGTGTTCGGTTCTTGGGATGGTAATCCGCGATCAACGCGGCTAGTACCGTTTCCCTATGGGATAAACCGCCAATGCCTGCATGTAAGATCCAGAACACGGAATTCTGGCGGAAATGATAGTAATTCAAGGCAGCTCCCGTTTTGTAAAGAGTTGCTGCGGTCAGTAACAAGCGTTTGTCCATAGCCGCTGAGGTTCCGCTAGCTAATGTGTCATAGAGCCGGACGGCGTACTCGTTAACCCGCTTGACATGCGCTTCGCTAACCGGGACAGCAAACGAAAGGATATTGCGAATGGATGTGATAAGCGGATTAGCTACCACGGGCTGTTCAGCGTTGACCAGCTCATGAAATAGGCCGTCTCGCAGACCCGCTCCACTGACCAAATACGCGGAGCCTTGAGCAGCTTCAAATATCGTTTTCAATATAATAAGACCCGGTACAATGATGTCGGCTCTGTCCTTGGACAGGCCGGCTGTTTTTTTGCGTTTTTCATAGGGAAGATGGGGCAGACTGCCATAGAAGTAATCTACATCTTCTATCGTCATTTCGTAATGGTGCGTCACAGGAAGTGAGTAATCCAGTCGTTTCTGATTGATTTTAGCCAAAGTACGCAGGGTTCCACCTAGCCCGATGAATGGCAGACCTGGATTGGAGAAGATCCAATCATGATTTTGCAGTGAAGAACGGACAAAGCTCTCCATTTCCTCAATCTGCTGAGGAGACCATTCGCCATTCCTGACCTCACGTCCAAAGCGCCAATTCATATTGACGGCGCCAAAGGGAAATGACACAGTATGCAGTCGCTTTCGATCACGGAACAGCGTAATTTCGGTACTGCCACCCCCGATGTCAATAATGATTCCGTCACTCACATTCATAGTGTTCACTACGCCCAGAAAACCGGCATAGCCTTCTTGCTCTCCGCTCAGTATTTCCAGTGTTAAATTTGTCTCCTCCGCGATCCATTGGACGATTTCGTCCGAATTCGTGGCATTGCGGATGGCTGCTGTTGCTGCTGCACGCATACGGACAACCCCGTGCATATGGCATACCGCCATAAATTGGCGCAGCAATGGAGTGATGCTTCGAATCGCCTCCCGTTCCATACGGCCGTTGGCCCCAACCTTTTCGCTCAGTCGGGCAGCTTCTTTGCATTCCTGCACAATTCGATAGGCTCCTGTCTCTGTCATTTCATAGATCACCAGACGTATGGAGTTTGAGCCAATGTCCATGATGCCAATTTTGCTATTCATGAGTTGACCTCCTTGTTGAACAAACGATTTGCCGGTAATTTCCGCTGCTCCGTGCAAATGGTAGTAGATTATTGTCATTGTACCAGTGATGTTCGGTGCATGCTACCGTTCGCCATGATCTTGTCGAAATAGACACATGCCGCGGACAATCATCCAAGAATAGAACATTCCTGTTGAGTATGTATAAGTATACCTGACGGCGAAAGGAGAGGGTTAGATGAGGCAACTTGCAAGCAAATGGCTCAAGACGAAGGCGCTGCTGCACCATCCACATACCGCCGTTTATATACCGGAAACCTGTCTATATAGTGAAGATCAATTGCGCATGATGCTACGGCGGCATGCTTTTGTATTTATAAAACCTGTAAAAGGAGGCGGAGGAATCGGAGTCATGCGTGTGGCAAAGGAGCGTAGGGGATACACTTGTACGCGTATGGAGCATACACACCGGTTCAGTCATTTTAGAGCACTTGTATTCGGAATCAATAAGCTCCGAATCCAACGCCCATATCTCATTCAACAAGGCATCCAACTGGCAAGTATACAAGGTAGACCTGTCGACTATCGAGTCAAAGTTGTGAAGGAAGGGCAGAGATGGGATTTCCGTGCGGTAGTTGCACGTCATGCTCGTCCCGGGCTGGTCATTACTAATCTGTGCAGAGGGGGAACTTTGCTGAAGGGAACAGAGGCGCTTCGGATGATATATCCCCGGCGGCTTGCTACTCAAAAGCGGCGAGAGATCATTCAACTTACACAACGCTGTATTCCTGTACTGGAAAGAAGCTTTCCCGGAATCGGACAACTGGGATTTGATTACGGGCTTGATCAGAATGGACGGGTATGGATTTTAGAGGTTAATACAAGACCTCAATAATTTCTGTTTTCTTTAAAAAAATTCCAATTTAATCTATTAACAAGACGCTAAATATAATATATTTATATAAATAATAAAAATATTTTTTTTGTGTTCAAGCGTCAAAATTCTGTGTATAAATATTGTCCACATAATCCCCTGTCACATATATGGGTTAACGACACTTACCAACAATTTATACACAGGATTTCCACAATTGACTGTGGATAACAGAACGCTTGTTCCGTTTTTGGTATTTTGATAGAATAGATTTTGAAATAAAAGGAAAGGTTGTGTCGAGGATGGCTATGCTGACGGATGAAATGCTTTTGGATTCCTATCAGATGGCAATCGAGCTTAAACTTGAATGTGACTTCATTGCACTGTTGCTGGCTGAGATTCACAAAAGAAATCTAGAGATGAATACAGCCGTAGTCCTTCATTAGACCGGACAAGCTCTCGTACTGCGACTGTAAAGTCATTCAGGGTTCGAATGATTTTACGGACAATCACTGCAACGAATAGGCACACCGTAAAAAAGGGTATTTCACTCCAAAGATTCAAATTTGGAGTGAAATACCCTTTTTTGTCATAGTCTAAACTAGACTACAATTTCATGTTACTGCTGTGACCGGGAGACAACTTGGCATCTGGATCTACATAGACCTTGGCGTTGTTGACTGCCGTAGGAGCTTCACCAAAGCCGACCGCAATCAGCTTGAGCTTGCCTGGATAGGTCGTAATGTCCCCAGCGGCGAAAATGCCGGGAATATTTGTTTCCTGGCGAGAATCGACCACGATAGAGTTACTTTCGATTTCAATTCCCCATTCAGCAATCGGGCCAAGTGTGGATACAAATCCAAAGTTAACGATCACATCGTCCACTTCGATTTCCTGTGTTTCTTTGGTTTTTACATGAGCAAGAGTGACTTTCGTAATCGTGTCTTCTCCATGCAACTCTGTAATTTCCGTTGGTGTAATAACGTTTACTTTGGAAGCGAGGAGGTTTTCGACACTGTGTTCATGCGCACGGAATTTGTCACGGCGGTGAATCAATGTAACCTGTTCTGCAATCGGTTCCAGCATAAGTGCCCAGTCTACAGCAGAGTCACCACCACCGCTGATTAGCACTTTTCGGCCTGCAAATTTGCTCAAGTCGCTGACAAAGTAATGCAGGTTCGTTTTTTCAAAACGTTCGGCACCTGGAAGCTCCAGTCTGCGCGGCTCGAAAGCACCCACACCAGCGGTAATAATAACCGCTTTACCATGATACTCGCCACCTTTGTCTGTTTTCACGATGAAGTGGCGTTCTTCCTTTTTCTCTAACGATACGACTTTCTCTTCTAGCTGCACCTCTGGATTAAAGTGGTTCATTTGTTGAACCAAATTGTTAACCAGTTCTTGTGCAGTCACTTTAGGAAAGCCAGCGACGTCATAAATATATTTTTCAGGATAAAGGGCTGCAAGCTGGCCGCCCAGTTGGGGCATACTTTCAATTAAGGTGACGGATGCCTGACGCATTCCCCCATAAAAAGCGGCGAAAATACCGGCTGGACCGCCTCCGATAATGATCAGATCGCGGATCTCCGCACCTGTAGATTGATCTGTCACTCTAAAAACACCTCCGAAAGGGATAGTATGGGATTTGTAGATATTGAATCAGCCGCATAGAGGTTCAGATAGCCGCCGAACGCATGATTCACTGTTTATCATTATAAACTGCTGGGTTCCGCTTGCAAAGTTAAAGCGATTAATATTTGATGAAGACTTTTCTGTGTATAAATTAACCGTTTTGAGAGAACAGCTTTGAATAATTAATGATTATGTATATCGGAAGGGGTAGAAGCATGAGCAGTATTCCCAAAATTGTCATTGTGGGCGCTGGATATGGCGGTATATTGACGGCTCAGCAATTGCAAAAGGAGCTCAAGCACAATGAGGCGGATGTCACGCTGATCAATCGACATGATTACCACTATATTACGACACATCTTCATATGCCTGCGGCAGGTACGGATACGATCGAGCATTCAAGGATTCCGATTGCCCAGCTAATCGATGAGTTCAAGGTGGATTTAGTCAAAGGAACGGTTAAGGAAATCATACCAAAGGAGAAAAAAATCGTGCTGGAGGATGGCTCGCTGTCCTACGATTATTTGGTCATCGGACTAGGCGGGGAACCAGAAACATTCGGTATTCCAGGGATGGATAAGTTCGCGCTGACGATTCGCAGTATTAACTCGGTTCGCCTAATTCGTGAGCATATTGAATACCAGCTGGCCCTGTATAAAAATGACGGTAAACCAGGTCGCCTCAATTTCGTCGTAGGAGGCGCTGGTTTTAGTGGCATTGAGTTTGTAGCGGAGTTGGCGGATCGATTGCCACAGCTGGCCAGAGCCTATGACATCGATTTTAACCGGATTCAAATCATTAACGTCGAGGCAGCTCCTACGGCGCTGCCAGGGTTCGATCCTGAACTGGTGGAGTATGCGATGGATGTCCTTAAGCGTAAAGGGGTCACCTTCCGCATTGGAATTCCGATTAAGGAATGCTTGCAGGATGGTGTAATCGTTGGTGAGGGTGAGAAAATTGAAGCCTGCACGGTGGTATGGACGGGAGGGATCCGTGGGAACGGATTGATCGAGAAAGCCGGATTCGAAGTGATGCGCGGAAGGGTGAAAATCGACGATTTTCTGCGTGCACCGGGCCACGATGATATTTTTATTATCGGGGACAGCTCCCTGATGTTTAATCCTGAAGGACGCCCTTATCCACCGACTGCCCAAATTGCGATGCAGCAAGGGGTCCTTTGTGCCAAAAATCTGGCCGCTACTCTTCGCAAAAAGGAGCTGCACAAGTTCGTATTTTCCAACAAAGGGACGGTTGCTTCTCTTGGAAAAGGCGAAGCCGTCGCCGTGGTGGGCAAACGCAAAATAAAAGGTTGGGTGGCCGCACAATTGAAAAAAATTGTGGATCTCCGCTATCTGTTCATCATTGGTGGAATTCCACTGGTACTGAAAAAGGGACGGTTTTTCTAAAGGTAGAAAGGTTTCCTTGACTCCTAAAAAGGAGCATGGAGACCTTTTTTATTTAGGGGAACAAAAAAAGGTATTGACTCATAACTATTTGACGACGTATAGTATGGTTACTAATTACAGAGGGGGAGCTTCAGATTGAATTCTGATTTTAATATCAATGCTGATCCCAAGAGAATAAATTTATTGGCAGAAAAGTTTCCAAATGCGGACTCCCAATCGTTGAATACGTTGGTACTTTTCGTGCAGGCAGCGCATGAAGTATACAATGGAGTGTCTTCCAGACTGTCGGAATATGGGCTATCTGTAGGCAACCTGAAAATTTTAATGCCATTGTTTCTTCATGAACGTGCATTGACTCCATCCGAGCTGGCTGAATATTCAGGAGTTACTCGTTCAACAGTAACCAGTGTAATTGATAAGCTGGAACGAGACGGCATCATCCGGAGAAGTACGCTGACGGATCGACGTATGACTGCAATCTCCTTGACTAATGAAGGTAAACAGTTAATGACGGAAAGAATTCCGTTGTTTATGCAGCTTTTTTCTGATTTGATGAATGAATTTACGAAGGAAGATCATATTCTATTTGCTACGTTATTAAATAAGCTTTCCTCAGGACTTGAACAGATAAAACGGGAATAAAAAAATCTCCCAACTCAAATAGTTAGACGTCGTACTATCAGGTTTCTTATTAGTTTTCGACTATTAATTTTTAACTATCATTGCTAAATCATCATGAAGGAGAGTTTATTGTAATGAACAAAAAGATCATTGTGTACGTATTACTTGTTGTCGCGTTAGGTACCGGGGGTACGCTAATGGCAATGAGCGGCAAGGATGCTGTGAGTATGGCAGCCCAACAAAAAAATACACTGCTTACGGCAGATACCGTGAATGTTGCTTTTCAGGGCGTAGGGGGAAGAGTAAACACGATTGAGGTGAAGGAAGAACAACAGGTGAAAAAAGGGGATGTGCTCATGACCCTCGATCCTGTAGACCTTGATTTGCAAATTGAGAAATTAAAAACGGATATCGCACAGGCTGATGTGAAAATAAAACAGGCTAAAGACGGGCTGCAAAATCAGTCGGAGAAAATTTCGAATTCAGAAAAACAGGGGCAATTGGACATTCAAGCCGCGCAAGCGGGAGAGTCCTTATTAAACCAAGGCACACGTGCGGAGGATATTGTAAGACAAAAGCTGGCTATTGAAGCAGCACAGCAATCGTTGGACGCAGCTCTGACAGGAGTAGAGACAGCCAAAAGAAATGCGGAAATCGCGCAAAAAACAGTAGCATCCAGACAACAGGCTCTGGACTTGGCTAAAGTGAATTACAACCGTATCCAAGCGTTATATGATGCCGGAGCTGGAACCAAAGCAGAACTGGATAACGCCAAAAACCAACTGGATAATGCCCAAATCGCGTTAGATACAGCTAAGGATCAGGTTGAAATTGCCAATAACCAGATTACAGCGGCTAGCAAACAATCGGACATTGCTAAAAATGGGATCGCTCAGCAGCAAACCGCTTTGGACAAAATGGAGGCTGGCGCAACTGCTGAGGAACGCCAGCAGGCTCGTATCAAAACAGAAAAAGCCAAGGAAGCCCTGACTCAAACCTCGCAAACACGAAAAGATGTTAAGAATAGCGAATACAATGTGGATCTTCTGGCTCAACAAAAGCAGGCATTGAGTGTTCAACTTAAAACTTTGGAATTGCAGCGCGGACGTATGGTGCTGAAGGCATCTACAGATGGTAAGGTGGCACGTATTGTACCTAAAATGGGAGAGATCGTTTCTACGGGGGCAACGGGCGCCGTTATTGAAACCAATCAGCTATACTACGATATTTATGTGGGCGAGGATTCCATATCACAGTTTAAAGTTGGGGGAAATGTGACTTCGCACGTTGTAGCTTTAGATAAAGGTGTCCAAGGCAAGGTGAGGTACATTACTTCTGCCCCTCTGTATACCAACATGAGAATGAGTCGGGACAAAGGTCTGTCGGATATAAGCTCCTTCCAAGTACGGGTGGATGTCCAGCGAACATCTGAATTATTGCCTGGAATGACGGTAGAGGTTGTGACGAAATGAAGGCGTTTATAGAAGAATGGAAGCTGATGATCAGCGGCAAGATGGTTTTTATTATGCTGCTCGTTCCTATCGTGGTAGCTGTTGCCTTTGGATTTGTTTTTAAAAATAATCAGCTTAACGATGCCTCTGTAGCTGTAGTCGATTTAGATCATAGCAGTTATAGCCGACAGCTTATTAATAAATTAGATGCATCGCAGTATATTGATGTACGCCATGTGCAAGAGAACGAAACCGATCCGAATTTACTTTTATATAATGAAAAGTTTTTTGCGGTGATTTACCTTCCAGCTGGGTTGGAGGAAAATAGGATTAAAGGGGTTCAGAGCAACATCGGTTTTTATGTAGATAATACGGTAGGTCAGGCTACTGGAAATCTACGCTCGGCAGTCACAGAGATCATGGCGACGGAAAATGCGATGCTGGCTGGTGGTGGATTAAAGGGTATGGGAATGAGTGACAGTCAGGTTACAGGGCTTACTTCCAATATGCTGCTTCAGCAGCGCCTGTTATATAATCCTACCAATGCTACTTTGATGACCTCGGTTATGGGGTTCATTAATACGGTCATGATTTCACTGATTGGTGCTACTGTACTGACAATTGTCCCGCGATTGCGGGAGCAAGGAAGATTAAAAGAGGAGCTTCAGCATTCGTATGGCTTGATTCTTAGGGTGTTGCCGTATGCGTTAGTAGGATGTGTGTCCTTTTACCTGTCTATTGGTTTACTTAAGCAAATTGGCGGACTACGCTTTGAAGCGAATGTATGGCAGCTCAGTATTCCATTTCTCCTGTACACGTTTACGTTGGGTTTGTTTGCGATGGCTTTAGGATGGAATGCGGCCAATCCTGGAAAAGCCTCCCCACGCCTCATGCTAATTATACTGCCTTCGTTTTTACTGAGCGGCGCTCAATTGCCAGTGGCTATGCTGCCTCCATCGCTGCAATATGTAAGTAACATCCTCCCATTAACCTGGCATTTCAAGTTTTTGAGAGGTATGGGCTTCAAAGGTGGGAGCTTAAAATATTTTATTCCCGAGTTGGGAGGCTTTTTGATCTTACTAAGTGGTTTGCTGCTTATTATCTTTATTCTGATTGCTCTGGAGAAAAGAAAGCTGGCGCATTGAGGTATATAAAAAAGGATTTCGTTCGTCCCGAAAGTGGGAGTTTACGAAATCCTCGGTTTTTTTCAGTAAAGAGTTGATGTCTGCGTCTTACAGCTTCAACATGTCTTCAAATGTCTCTTCATTCAACACGCTGCCGACATAGAAGGAGCCGAATTCACCGTAACGGGCACTGACTTCATCAAAACGCATTTCGTAGATTAGCTTCTTGAACTGAAGTGCGTCATCGGAGAACAGTGTTACGCCCCATTCCCAATCGTCAAAGCCGACGGAACCGGAAATGATTTGCTTTACTTTGCCAGCATAGCTGCGTCCAATTAAGCCGTGGCTGCGCATCAAGGTGCGACGCTCGTCCATCGAAAGCATGTACCAGTTATCGTCCAGGTCACGTTTTTTGTTCATTGGATAGAAGCAAATATAACGGGCCTTGTTTAGTACAGGCTTCAAGCGTGCGACAATTTGTGGATTTTGCATGGGATCTTCATCTTTGCTCAAATAATTACTTAGTTCCACCACACTCACATAAGAATAGGTTTTGGTTGTATATTTGGCGAAGGTTGTTTTGTTAAAGTCATTTTCCAGCTTATTGAGGTCTTCCAGCGTTTCGCGCAGGTGCATCATGACAAAATCAGCCTTTTGTCCGACAACAGTATAGACAGCTGAACTGCCCAGACCCGCTTCCTCGGTAACGTTCCATTCCTTCATAAACTCTTGAAGCTCGTCCAGTGCTCCGGCGCGCTCTTCATCGTCTGCGGTCTTCCATGCTGTCCAGTTGATGGACCGGAAATCGTGAAGCGCATACCAGCCTTCCAGTGTGGAGGCTACTTCGTTGGGAGTTGCTGGGGTTTGTTGAGGTTGATGTTGACTCACGATCTACACTCCTTTGCGTCTGTAAATGATAATCGGCTTAGCCGAAATATGTGTACTTCCTTATATCATTCCTGTATCCAATGCGTGATGCTTAACCATTATATTGTAGCTCAAAGTAAAGCTTTTCACCAATGAAAGAAGTGTGAAGAATTTTATTTTTACCATGATACAGGTCACAAAGTCTTAAAATAGTTAGTATTCTCGAAAAAAGTAGAACTCAGACGAATACGGCTGCCAAAAAGGAGAACAATTGCCCTTATTTTGTTGGTCCCACGAGAAGGCAAGTATGATAGAATAGAAAAACATCTTGGAGACCGTTATGTCAGGAAAGGAAGAATGTTGGAATGCGGATGAAAAACCTGCTGCACTATACTGAGAACCACCGCTACTGCGTTTATCGGGAATTTGGCTTGAGCGCACTGGATGAATTGATGCTGGGAAGCGTCTATCAGCCGATGGTAGGCGCATTTGCGGTCAGTCTGTATCGACTGTTGTTCCAGCATGTGCCAGTCGGACAAATCGGTTATTCGCCGTTGGAACAGCAGCGTCGCCTTTTTCTGACACTGGGACTGGAGCCGAGTGAGAAGGGACGCAAGTATTTGATTGAACAGACCTCCAAGCTGGAGGCCGTCGGTCTGTTACAGACGTCCAGGCTGTATGCACCCGAAACGGACGACTATATGTATGAATATGAGATGCAGCCGCCGCTCGCACCTGCTGAATTTTTCAGAACACAGCATCTCACCCTTTTGTTGAGAGACAAGATCGGTAAGTTTGCAGTGCTCTCTCTGAGAGAATCGTTGTGGAGTAGGGAATCTAGCGAATGGTCGCAATCTTCCTATAATAAAGAGAATATTTCGATTCCTTTCTACGAGTTATTTGAATTGAATACCCATGTTATAGATTATGAACTGGAACAGGCGCTGTCCGAGGTGTCCACTAGCCGTCAGACTGGACCACTAGCGTCAGAATCGGAGGAAGCATTGAATTATGCAGATATTATTCTCCGTTTTCCGCGTGAATCTGCCAATCGCAAGCATGTCGAGCGTCTCAGGTTTGAACACGAGCAGTTAGGCATGGTCAATTACGTTGTTCGCAAATTTGACCTTTCTGTACAGGATATTAGTCGCTTGCTGGATGAGGATGGTATTTTTACCGAAGCAGGCGATTTGTTGCTTGACGAGCTTCAGCTTCGGGCTAGTCAGCACTCCAGACAGGATCGGAAGCGTCAGGAGGAACAGCAGGTACAGGCCGCCAAAGTGGTCGCCTTGCGCCAGAGGGAAACTTCCACATCTGAAGAGCCGCCTGCCGAACAGGCTGTGGAAATGGAATTTTATGTGGAGGTTCCACCACAATTCACAGCCAAGTGTGACATTCACCAATATAATATGATGTTGCGCAACGAGCCTTATCGCCGTTTGCTGCAAACCTTTTTCCCCGGCACGGTTCCCGGTAACCTGCTGGATATATTCGAGAAAATTGATATCAGCTATAAGCTGCCCGGTGAAGTCATCAATGTGCTGATCCATTATTTGATGTCACTGCTCGTATCTGGGAGCGATCAGCGGATTAACCGCAACTTTGTCGAGGCCGTTGCTTCCAACATGCTGCTTAAGCAGGTAAACACTTACGAAAAAGCCGTTCAATATATAAGGGATCAAGCCAAGGTAAAAGGAAAACAGTCCTCTGCTTCTCCTTCCGGCGGCCGATCCCGCGCATATGCCAAAAATAGCGGGCCAGCCAAGCCATCCATTCCAATCGTTCAGGATCACCCTTCCGAGGAGTCTGTATCTGAGGAAGAATTGGATGAACTGCTGCGTCTGGCCGAACGAATGCAATCCGGAAAACAGAAAAAAGTCTAGTGGATTTTAGGTTTTATAAAACTATTAAGCGAAGCCAATTCAAATAGATGTCGACTTTATGGCGGTCGGCAGCGGAGCGGGCAGAATTGTTCTGAAGAAGCGAAGCGTTTGCCTTTATCCCCGGATTTCAACTTTTGAAAATTATAATTCATAAATTCGGAGATAACAGCAATCGGAAGAACAATCTGCACGCGTAGCGTCGTCTCCCTCCATAACTCTGCACATTTTAGAAAGGAGGAGCGTTCTTGGAATCACTGGGCGATTTGCTACAGCAGATGCAGAACCCTTCGTTTCGCCAGCGCACTCGCAATGTAGCCGATCAAGTTCTAAATGATCCGCTCGTGCAGGAATTTTGTGCTGCGCATCCTGATGTGGACGAAACACAATTGCGACTCAACATGAGCATGCTCTTTCAGTATGCCCGGGATCGTCGAAATTGCGACAATTGTCCGGGGCTGGAACGGTGTCCTAACGATTTTCAGGGCCACTTTTGTAAGCTGGGCGTGGAATATCCGAATGGAACAGCTGAAATCGTGGACATTCGGACCCCATGTGCGAAGCTGGTTGCCTCCCAACATGAACAACGGGTGCGTCAGAGAATTAAAAGCTTTTATGTGGATGAACGCGCACTTCTGGAGGGATATAACGCTCTTGAAATTGCACGCAAAGATTCACAACGTATGCCTGCCGTCACACAGCTATTCCGTTACATTGAAGAAACGAAAAGTCAGGGTCTATCCAAAAAAGGACTGTATCTGGAAGGTACGTTTGGTACGGGTAAAACTTTTTTGATGGGCTATCTATTGCATGAGTTGGCTCTGTCAGGTCTGAACGGTGTGATCGTGTATATGCCTGATTTTGTGGAGGACTTAAAGTCCATGATTCAGGACGGGCAGAAGCTGAAGGAAACGACCGAAATGCTCAAAAATTGTGATCTGCTCGTATTTGACGATATTGGTGCCGAAAATTTAAGCCCGTGGGTACGGGACCATGTGATGGGCTCCATACTGAATTACCGAATGAATCGCAAACCTACCTTTTATACTTCCAATTACTCATTGCAGGGGCTGGAGAAGCATCTTAGCTTTACGAGCAAGGACGGAGAGGAAATGTACAAAGGACAACGCTTGATGGACCGGATTCGTCCTTTTGTAGATGTCATTACCGTAAAGGGAAAAAATCAGCGGGGGTAGCGTTTTTCCGTCTGCTATTTTGATATCTTACAATTAAAAGACTATTGTGATATAATTAAAAGGTGTCGAAACAGACATTACAGGTTATAATAATCTTGACTTTTCTATAAAGGAGGAACATACAATGGCAATTGTTAACGTGTCCGATCAATCCTTCAACGCAGAAGTCGAAGGCACAGGAACCGTTTTGGTTGATTTTTGGGCGCCATGGTGCGGTCCTTGCAAAATGATCGCTCCTATTCTGGAGGATTTGTCCACAGAAGTTGGCGACAGCGTCAAAATCGCGAAGGTGAACGTGGATGAAAATCCAGAGTCTGCTTCCCGTTTCGGCGTGATGAGTATTCCTACCCTGATCGTTTTCAAAGACGGACAGCCTGTTGATAAAGTGGTAGGTCTGAACTCCAAAGAAGCGCTGAAAAGCATGCTTACTAAACACCAATAATCATCGCATGTGACCCATGCTCCTGCGGGGGCTTGGTGGAGCGGCCATGAAAGGTCAATGCCTCCGGTTGTAAATACCGGGGGCGTTTTTGTGTATTATTCCTATATATTATAAGTAGTTAGTTGAGTAATCATTAAGAATGGAAGGAGGAACCGGGCGAATGAAACCTTATGCGGAGGACTTGCAGAATCAGGAGAAGGCGCTGGAGAACATACGGCACAAATTAGCGTTACTGCCGGATGCATCAGGCTGTTACCTGATGAAGAATAGCGAAGGCACCATTATTTATGTCGGCAAGGCCAAAGTGTTGAAAAACCGGGTCCGTTCCTATTTTACAGGTAGCCATAACGGCAAGACGCAGCGACTGGTTTCCGATATCCGTGATTTTGAATATATCGTTACAGGCAGTAATATGGAGGCGCTCATTTTGGAGTGCAACCTCATTAAAAAGTACCAGCCGCGCTATAACGTGCTATTGAAGGATGATAAAACCTTCCCATATTTGAAAATTACGAACGAGGCACACCCTAAGCTGGAGGTGACCCGTCGCGTTCTGAAAGATAAAGCAAAATATTTTGGACCGTACCCCAATTCCTACGCGGCACATCAGACGAAGAAGCTGCTGGATCGTATGTATCCGTTACGCAAGTGTGGTGTGATGCCAAAAGAAGTGTGTCTGTATTATCACATGCATCAATGTTTGGGGCCTTGTGTGAAAGAGGTCGAGAAGGAAACGTATGACCAGATTGGTCAGGAGATTGGTTCCTTTTTGAGCGGGGGACATGAGGAAATTAAAAAGGATCTTCAGCGTAAAATGCAGGAGGCCGCAGAGGAATTATATTTTGAGCGGGCCAAGGAGCTGCGAGATCAGATTATCAGCATCGACGCGATGATGGAAAAGCAAAAAATCACCACATCGGATGCGAAAGATCGAGATGTATTCGGTTTTTCAGTAGATAAGGGCTGGATGTGTGTACAAATCCTATATGTCCGCAAAGGTAAAATGATCGAGCGCCATATGTCGACTTTTCCTTTCTACGGTGAGGCTTACAGTGATTTTATGTCCTATGTGACGCAATATTATAGTGACAACCCGGCAGTGCCGCAGGAAATATTGCTGCCGGATTCTCCTAAGCTGATGCAGGCGGAACAGGTCAATGTCGATCAACCGGTTGCGGCAGAAACTGCACTCCACAGTGCACCTACAGCCGATGCTACCGGACAGGCAGATGACAAAGCGATACAAACGGAGACAGAGCATTCTGCTGACTCACTGCTGGTGGCTGAAGAACGAGCAACTTATGCAGCAGCAACGAATCAAGACCAAGTTGGTGACCAAGACACTGGAGTAAAGGAAACAGAAACCCAACTATCCGGTGGACTGGAGGACCCAGCTACGGCGGCTCTCGCTCTGGCTGAATGGTTGGATGTAAAGGTACTTGTACCGCAGCGTGGACTGAAAAAGCAAATGACAGGCATGGCGACGGAAAATGCACGTGTTGCTTTGGATGAGAAATTTAAGCTAATCGAGCGGGATGAGGAACGGACATCCAAAGCTGCAAGCAATCTCGGACGTGCCATTGGGCTGGATAGCTTGCACCGGGTGGAGGCGTTTGATAACTCCAACATCCAGGGTTCCGATCCAGTCTCCGCCATGATCGTGTTTATTGATGGCAAGCCTGCCAAGAAGGAGTATAGAAAATATAAGATCCGTTCTGTGCAGGGACCAGATGATTATGAAACGATGCGTGAGGTTATTCGGCGTAGATATGAACGTGTGCTTAAGGAAAATCTGGAACGTCCCGACTTGATCGTTGTGGATGGTGGACGTGGACAAATTAAGGCGGCGACCGATGTACTGCAAAATGAGCTGGGTTTGTTCATTCCTGTGTGTGGTCTGGTGAAGGATGCCAAACATAGAACTTCCCAACTATTAGTGGGAGAGTCCTCTGAGGCCGTGACACTTGCACGCAATAGCGAAGAATTTTATCTGCTGCAACGGATTCAGGACGAGGTTCACCGTTTTGCCATCACGTTCCACCGCGAGCAACGCGGCAAATCTATGGTAACTTCCCGGCTGGACTCTATTCCAGGCATCGGCGAGAAACGGCGTAAGTTACTGCTTAAGCATTTTGGATCACTCAAAAAAATAAGAGAGGCCAGCGTCGAAGAATTCCGGCCTCTCTCTATTGGGGATAAGCTTGCGCGTCAGATTATAGCTGCCCTTCGGGAGGAGGAGTCGTAGAATACGGCTCCTCTTTTTTGATAGGTTCAAACATAATTCGATTTGGCTTTTTAGGACTAAACCAATAAATGATGTAACCCACAATGGCTGGAAGTAAGATCCAGAATAGACCAGCGCTCACATTCACAGTGTCTCCCAGACTCATCACACTAAGCCCCATTAGAATGCTGTCAAAAATAACGTGGCTGAACATGGCGGCAATAAAACCGTAACGCAGGAACACAAAACTGAACAGCAAACCAAGAAAAGTCAGCTCAATAGGTCTAGAAATCACCGGATAGATTGGATAAAGTGTATGTCCCAGTGCCCAAATCAGCGTGGTGATCAGACAAGCAACAAAAGTGTTTTTTACTATTTTTTTGACCATCGGAATACCAAACAGACGGTAGACAGTCTCTTCTCCAATACCTGCCATCCAGGCCATAATCGGCAGTAACCATGGATAAGCCATATTGTAAGGGGATTGCGTGGCATCGGTTGTGGAGAATGTATTAAATGTGCGCTCCAGTATAAAGAATAAGATGGATTGTACCCCGAGTAAAATAAAGGCCCACAAGTAGCCAACATACATACTGCGAAGCACATACAGCCCGTAGCCCGGCTCTTTCGCACGCGGCCATGCATTCAGTCCAACCTGACGCATAAGTCCGTCACCGCCGACCAAGGAGAAGTAGAGCGCTACCGCCATGAAGAAGGTAACACCAATCTGGAACACCATAAGAAATATAAGCATGCCCTTACCGCCTGCTTCTGCTTGCAATAAAGGCAGCATGTTCATTGTCCCAGCTATACTAGCAATAAAGTATATAATTGACAGAACAATCCCACGTACAAATGAAGTATGTCGTCGGGTGAGTGACGCATACACAATGGCAAGTACGCCCAGCACAAAACTAAATAGGGCATAACCCGCATAGGTCATCCAATTCGCCCAAAATGTTTGCTTTTCGATATAATCGGTATAGGACGACGGGGCCGAAAAGCTTTGAGAGAAGGAGCGAACATCACCGTCTTCGAAAGTAAAAGCCAGTGTAAGTACCGAGGCGCCGATTTTTTTATCGTCTACGGTATACTTTAATCCGCCTTCTTTTTCAGTGGTGGCGAGCTTCAAGTCCGACGGCTTAAAGCCAAAGCGCTTGACCCATACTGCGGCCGCCTGCTCCTTCGCTTCAAGTGTCATGCCGTCCTCAGCTACACGTACAAGCCTGTTACGTGCTTGTTCATCCGTAGAAATATCAGCCTGTGTGTAATTGGTACTGGAGGTGATCCGTTTAAAGCTAACGACCTTCCCAGTGGATAAATCTACATGAATTTGTAGTTTGCTTTTCGCTGAGGATTCAGGCAGATCAACCCGAAAGGTTTCGTAAGGGTAATTTTTCTTCCATGTACGGTCGTACTGTTGAAGCAGTTTTTCTCTAGATAAATAACCGTACAAATCTGTTTCGGCCTGATAGGTCACGACAGGCTCCTCTGGCTGTGATTCAGTATAGCCCAACTCGGAGCGGGCAAAGTCCAATGCGTGTATGACCGCTTCTTGTTTGCTGATGACCTTTGCGTTCATTACTGATTCTGGACTCGGATTGCTAAGCGAGGGAATAAGCAATTGAAAGATAAAAAAGCAAATCAGGCCAATCCCGCCCAGCAAGCCTAATTTTTTGAAGTTGGCCGTGAGCACGACCGGTTTCCCGATAGGATTCATGAGTTTCCTCCTTAATCTGTAAATAAGAACATCCATTAAAGATATCATACTGCACAGGTTCCCGCCAACAGACCAGCGATATTCATGAAAATAGAGTGAAAGCACTTTAAAGTTCCAATAAAATAAGATAAGCTGCGATTAAACGATGCCCATTCGCAAAATAAAGCCAATTTCACGTTTTTTCGGCGAAATCGGTTTTGTGATCTGGATATAGAAGGATTATAATCTTGAGGCAATGCCTATGAAATACATAGGTAATGATATACAGTTGAGCCGAATTTCTATGGGAAAACGGGGGAACCATGTTACTGGGGTGAATTTTACAGCCGATCCTGGTGGATCGGAAGTGTAAATAGGGCATACTGTGCTGCCCGAATCCGTCAGCTAACCTCGTAGGCTGTGAGCAGGAACCAAGTCAGGCACTCGGTTTTCCGGTGTCTTTTTTTGTGTGTATAAAAGTGTATGGATTGGTTAGACCGCTGCGGGTGCAGATTATTCTTCCGATTGCTGTTATCCCCGAATTTTTTGATTGTATAACCACTTTAATGGTTAAAATCCGAAGATAAAGGCAAACGCTTCGCTTCTTCAGAACAATTCTGCCCCCTTCGCTGCTGCCCGCCAATAGCACAGGGGGCCGAGTAGTGCTTGACATGCATTCTTCTTTATCCAGGGAATGCTAAATTATAGTTACTTTGTCACCCTTACGATAAAACCGTGGTTTTAAGGCGGTGGGTAGCGAAGCGGTCCATTTGAATCTGTAGAAGCGGTAGCGTTCGCCTTTGCCTCTGAATTTTAACCTTGTCAAGGTAAAGAAAATCAAAAAAATTCATGGGCAACAGCGATCGGAAGATCAAATGGAACGCGTAGCGGGCTTACACCGTATTAAATCACTGTTTTTATAGTTTTAAGGAGTAGGAGAAGTGATGAATAGATGAATCCCAATGCAAGCTGGCTCCGTCTTTCTCCACCGCAGATATTCGTTGCGGGCTTTGCCATTATCATTCTAATAGGTAGTTTATTGTTAATGCTGCCGATCTCCAATACAACAGGAAAGCCACTTGCGTTTATAGACGCTTTGTTTACTGCCGCTTCCGCGACCTGTGTTACAGGGCTTGTCGTAAAGGATACGGGGACCTTTTTTACAACCTTTGGTCAAGTTGTTATCGCTGCGCTCATTCAGATCGGCGGCCTGGGCTTTATGACTATGGCTACCTTGATCGCGCTGGTGTTCAAACGTCGGATTTCCTTACGGGAACGCCTCATTTTACAGGAAGCGATGAATCAGACCTCTGTCGAAGGAATTGTCGGATTGATTCGTAAGGTGCTGCTGTACTCGCTGGTCATTGAGGGCGTATGTGCTGCAATATTTGCGATTCGCTGGTCGTTTGATATGCCTGTAGGCAGGGCGATTTATTTTGGGATTTGGCATGCCATCTCCATGTTTAACAATGCTGGTTTTGACTTATTCGGGCACTTTCGCAGCCTGACAGGTTATGTATATGATCCGATTGTTAATTTTACAGCTATGTTCCTGATTATTTCAGGCGGCATTGGTTTTGTAGTGATGTCGGACCTGGCAGAATATCGCAAGCGCAAGAGACTGTCCTTGCATACTAAGGTGGTACTCAGCATGACGGGCGCTCTGATTGTAGTCGGCACGCTCGTAATTTTTGTATTTGAATTTACGAATCCAAAGACTCTTGGCTCGCTTGATTGGGGTGGCAAACTGCTGGGATCTTTATTCCAGTCCGTTACCCCTCGTACCGCAGGTGCCAATACACTGGACATTGCAGGCTTGCGGCAGGCTACGCAGTTTTTTATCATCATACTCATGTTTATCGGAGCTTCTCCTGGCTCTACTGGAGGCGGGATTAAGACCACAACATTCGCGCTGCTCATTGGAGCCGTGATTTCGATGCTACGGGGACGTGAAGATATTGTGCTGTTCAGGTACCGACTTGCGCAGGGACGAATTTATAAGGCTTTGACCATTACCCTGCTGGGGCTGCTGTTCGTGATCGGGGTGACCATGATTTTGTCGGCAACCGAAGATCATCATTTTTTGATGATCTTGTTCGAGACGGTGTCTGCGTTTGGTACGGTGGGGCTGTCGATAGGGCTTACACCTGATTTGACAGTCATAGGCAAACTGGTAATTACCCTGACGATGTTTGCAGGTAGACTGGGGCCACTCACGCTAGCTTATGCACTAGGGCCGAAAAAGGGTAAAGAATTATATCGTCATCCGGAAGGCAAAATGATTATAGGATGAATCCATTTCATAATACCCTCAGTAGCTTTGATAAGGAGTACATATAGATCAAAATGGTTTGATTTTGTCTATATGCACTAAATAATTCGTTGGTTTAATCATTTCAGGATTTTGCAAAATCCTCATTTATGAAATTGATTCAGATAAGGGAGTTTTCGAATAGATATGAAAACGCAGCAGTTTGTAGTTATTGGCTTGGGGCGGTTTGGCTCAAGCCTGGCTTTGCAATTGGTGGATATGGGGTGCGAGGTGCTAGGCATCGACCGGAATGAGGATGTGGTGGACAGTATGAGTGAGATGTTGACACATACTGTCGTGGCCGACGCTACTGATGAAGACTCATTGCGATCACTGGGCATCCGTAATTTCGATTGCGGCATTGTTGCTATTGGTGATGACATTCAAGTAAGCATCCTGACCGCCATTTTGCTGAAGGAGCTGGGTGTGAAAAAAGTCGTAGCCAAAGCCATATCTGTGCTGCACGGGCGTGCGTTAGAGAAGCTCGGTGTGGACCGGATCATTTATCCAGAACGGGATATGGGTATCCGGGTAGCTCATCAGCTAGTCACGCCTAATTTGCTCGATTATTTGGAGTTGTCCAAAGAATACAGTATTGTGGAACTCAATGTACCTGCATGTCTGAATGGCAAAACGCTAGCAGAGCTAAATGCCCGTACTCGCTTTGGCTGTAGTGTCGTGGCGCTTCATACGGCGAACGGTATCCTGATCGCACCGACGGCTATGGATCGGCTAAAAGCAGACGATATTATGGTTATCATCGGCTCGAATGACAATATCGGTCGCTTTGAGGATGAGGTTGTTAATGTTAATGAAGAGGGTTAACCCTCTACACCATACGGTAGCCTGCAAACGACGCACGTGTCTCGCTAATCCAGCGTCGTGCTGTCGGACCGAGATCGGTCGTCTCCGAGTAAATGAGGGAGGTCGTTCGGCGTGTCTCCTTCAAATCGGGCAAGTACAATGCAGTGAGTCCATTATCCCGCAGCAGTTCGCTGCGCAAATAGGATTTGGGTAGCAAGGCAGAAGCCTTACAGGTTGGAAGCAGGCGTACAATCGCCTCAAAGGAGTCGATTTCCATTCGGATATCCGGCATGATGCCGCTGCGCTGGAACAAGTCATCCGTCAGACTGCGGTACCAGGTTCCTTTGGAGAATATAATCATCGGCAATCCTTGCAGATCTTTCATCGAGGCCGTTTCTGTCTTGACGGTTAATTCATGTCCAATGGGAACAACGAGCTCCAAATGATCATCAAATAGCGGAATGCAACGCAGCCCGGCTTCATGAATGGCAGACCCGACAATACCGGCGTCTGCTTTTTTATCACGTACAAAGGCGACGATTTCATGAGTTTTACCGGTGAGCAGCTTCAGCTCAGTTTGAGGATGCTTGCTCATGAAAGCTTCGACGAGGGTAGGCAGCGTCGTTTGGAGTGTCGTGAGGCTTGCGCCGAGTGTAAGCATACTCTGGGCTTCATTTTTGTGCTGGGACAGCTTTTGTAAAAAGCGAAGCTGTCGTTGCCGTTGCTCTAGCGCGAATGTATAAACAAATCGGCCAGTGGACGTAATTTCGAGCCGTTTGCCCCGACGATCAAAGAGATTCACACCCAGCTCTTCCTCCAGCTTGGAGATTTTGCGAGACAGGGCAGGTTGGGACAGATTCAGCAGTTTAGAGGCTTTATTCAGGCTGGACTGCTCGACAATGACGGCAAAAGCGTTCAAATCCTCAAACAAATCATCCACTTCCTCTCTATATGCAAAAAAGACATAATAATTAATACGTATATTGCAATTCCATTATAAGCCGAAAAGGAGTAACATGAAAGCGACACAAGATGTTCACACTTTTGTTTTTCCTAATAAGGGACACCTTGTTGGACATTTCCTGTCGGGAACTGTCATTTTATATGTTATATTACTATTGAAAACGCTATTATTGGGAGAAGGGAGCATGACCTAGATGAGAGGATTTTATTCCAGAAAGCTGCATTCGCTTCTTGGCGTCATTCCGTTGGCTCTATTTTTTGTTGAGCATTTGGTGACGAACTTCACAGCGGTGGAGGGCGGCAAGGAAGGATTTAATCGCAGCGTGGCTTTCCTGAATGGTTTGCCGCTGGTTATTGTGCTAGAAACGTTATTCATCTACTTGCCATTACTGTTCCACGGAATCTATGGCTTGTATATCGCTTATCAGGCTGACCCGAATGTCAAAAGGTTCGGCTATTCACGTAACTGGCGCTTTCTGTTCCAGCGTATTTCTGGCGTCATTACATTTGTATTTATTATCTGGCACGTATACGACACACGCTTTCAGGTGGCTCTGGGTAAAGTAACTCATGAGGAGCTAGGCGGCGTTATGCATGGCATCGTGACGAACCCGGTTTATTTCATTTTGTATTTAATCAGTGTCGTTTCGGCATCCTTTCACTTTGCTAACGGACTGTGGGCATTTATGGTCAGTTGGGGGATTACTGTGGGACCACGTGCGCAAAAAGTATCTTCTTATATCTGTATGACCCTGTTCGTGGTGGTGTCTATCGGCTTCATCGCTTCCCTGCTTGCATTCCGCAGCGCGGAATTTCAGGAAACGGCAACTGCCTTGGTGCAATGCAGCGCTTTTAAACAGCTACTGTAAATGAGTCATATCCATTATACATCGTGTTGAGATTCTATTTTTAAACGTAAAAGGGGATTTTGTTAAAATCCTGAAAAAAAGGAGTGAGCAGAAATGGCAGCATCCAACATTATTGTCGTGGGCGGCGGTCTGGCAGGTCTAATGGCTACGATCAAGGCGGCAGAGGCGGGAGTTCACGTTCATTTATTTTCTTTGGTTCCGGTCAAAAGGTCCCACTCCGTTTGTGCTCAAGGCGGCATCAATGGTGCGGTAAATACCAAGGGTGAGGGAGACTCACCCTGGATTCACTTTGATGATTCGGTCTATGGCGGGGACTTTCTGGCCAACCAGCCTCCGGTAAAAGCGATGTGCGAAGCGGCTCCGGGGATCATTCATCTCATGGACCGCATGGGCGTCATGTTTAACCGGACACCGGAAGGACTGCTGGACTTCCGCCGCTTCGGTGGTACCCAGCATCATCGGACCGCCTTTGCTGGTGCGACGACAGGACAGCAGCTTCTGTACGCTCTCGATGAGCAGGTACGGCGCTGGGAATCTGCTGGTTTGGTGACCAAGTATGAAAACTGGGAGTTTTTACAGGCTGTACTGGATGATGAAGGCATCTGTCGAGGGATTTGCGGGCAGGATTTGCGTACGATGGAAGTGAAGACTTTTGCGGCGGATGCAGTTATTTTGGCGTCTGGTGGCCCCGGGATTATTTTCGGTAAAACCACGAATTCCGTCATTAATACGGGCACAGCTGCTGGTGCGGTGTATCAGCAAGGCGTACGCTATGCGAACGGTGAGTTTATCCAGATTCATCCGACGGCTATACCAGGGGATGACAAGCTGCGTCTCATGTCCGAGTCGGCACGGGGAGAGGGCGGTCGTATTTGGACGTATAAGGACGGTAAGCCATGGTATTTCCTCGAAGAAAAGTATCCAGCTTATGGAAATTTGGTTCCTCGCGATATTGCGACACGTGAAATATTCAGTGTATGCGTTGATGATGGACTGGGTATTAATGGCGAGAACATGGTCTACCTTGATCTGTCCCACAAGGACCCGAAAGAGCTGGATGTAAAGCTAGGCGGCATTATTGAAATCTATGAAAAATTCGTCGGTGACGATCCGCGCAAAATCCCGATGAAAATATTCCCGGCTGTTCATTATTCAATGGGCGGCATGTGGGTCGACTACAATCAGATGACGAATATACCGGGCTTGTTCGCGGCTGGTGAGTGTGAATTCCAATATCACGGAGCGAACCGTCTGGGTGCGAACTCGTTGCTGTCAGCCATTTACGGCGGGATGGTAGCTGGACCTAAGGCTGTGGAATATATCAAAGGCTTGAAAAAATCTGCACAGGATATAGCTACTTCCGTATTTGATGCGGCAGTTAATCAGCAGACGGAGAAGTATGAGCGTATTTTGCATATGGACGGAAAAGAAAATGCTTATGTTCTTCATAAAGAGCTGGGCGAGTGGATGACGAACAACATGACTGTGGTTCGTTATAATGACAAGCTGGAAGCTACGATCCACAAGATCAAGGAGCTGAAGGAGCGTTACTCTAACATTAACATCAATGACGCTTCGCGCTGGAACAATGCGGGTGCGGCGTTTACACGGCAACTGTGGAATATGATGGAGCTGGCCGAAGCGATGACCAAAGGTGCGCTACTGCGCAACGAAAGCCGCGGGGCCCATTACAAACCAGACTTCCCGGATCGCAACGATGAGGATTTCCTGAAAACGACGATTGCGGACTGGACACCGGAAGGGCCACAAATCTCGTATGAAGCGGTGGATGTTTCGCTGATCAAGCCGCGTATTCGGGATTATTCCAAGAACAAATAACGGAAGGGAGTGTATTTAGATGTCGGAGCAAGCAGTGAAGTCGAATAAAACAGTGAAGTTCGTTGTGACCCGTCAAGCTGATCCTAAAGCCAGTTCCTATACGGAAGAATTTGAATTGGCTTATCGTCCGGGGATGAATGTGATTAGCGCGCTGATGGAAATTCAGCGTAACCCGGTGGACAGTCATGGTAAAGAGACGGCTCCGGTGTGCTGGGAGTCGAATTGCCTAGAGGAAGTATGCGGAGCATGCTCCATGGTGATTAACGGCAAGCCGCGTCAGGCCTGTGCGGCGCTCGTCGATAAGCTGGAGCAACCGATTACGATTGCGCCGATGAGCACGTTCCCGGTAGTTCGGGATTTGGTCATCGACCGCAGCCGGATGTTTAATGCGCTCAAGAAGGTCAAAGCGTGGATTCCGATCGACGGTACCTACGATCTAGGCCCTGGTCCTAGAATGGCAGAGAAAAAGCGTCAGTGGGCGTATGAGCTGTCCAAGTGCATGACCTGCGGTGTCTGTCTGGAAGCTTGCCCGAACGTCAACGAGAAGACGACGTTCATCGGACCTGCGGCGATATCTCAGGTTCGCCTGTTCAACAGCCATCCGACAGGGGAAATGAATCAGGAAGAGCGGCTGGAGGCGTTGATGACGGACGACGGGCTGGAAGGGTGCGGGAACTCGCAAAACTGCGTACGTTCTTGCCCGAAAGGCATTCCGTTGACAACTTCTATTGCCGAAATGAACAAGGAAACGACCAAGCATATGTTCAAGCGCTGGCTGACTGTATAGCACTGGACAGCGTATAGGTTATGCCCAAACAGGCTTTTTCTCAAACTGGAGAAAGCCTGTTTTTTTGCGCTCAGGAATGATGGAGGGTAACATGGAGGAAGGAGCACGGGATAGCAGTTATGGTATAATTATGGTATTGTGTATCGTTTTTGGTGAAAAGGAGGCTGGACAGGTGACTGTACAACCGATAACGAATCGACCTGTCACTAGGTCGGATGTAATGAAGGGATTAAAGGATCTGGGAGTTCGGAGCGGCATGACATTGCTTGTTCACTCGTCGATGCGCAGCTTTGGACGCTTTGTTCCAGGCGGGGCCTCGGCCATTCTTGCCGCTCTAACCGAAGTGGTTGGCCCGGAAGGGACGCTGGTAATGCCGACACAGTCTCATGACTTGACTGATCCCTCGACTTGGATGAACCCGCCTCTGGATGAGTCATGGTGGGAACTGGTACGCGAGGAAATACCCGCTTATGATCCGGCTTGGACGCTGACCGGAGGGATGGGCGTCATTGTAGAAACGTTCCGCGGTCTGCCGGGAACCAAGCGTAGCGGACATCCGCATGTTTCTCTGGCGGCACGTGGACCTGCTGCTTCAGACTTGCTGGAAGCGCATGAGCTTGATTTTGGGCTGGGTGAGCATTCGCCCTTGGCAAAGCTGTATGAGGCAGATGCCTATGTACTGCTGTTGGGCTGCGGACATGACAGCAATACGTCCTTGCATTTGGCGGAATATCGAACAGCCTATAATGGACGAGAAGTGATCACGCATCAAGCTCCTATGATGGTGGATGGAGCAAAAGCGTGGGTATCTTTTCAGGATTTTAATATTACCTCAGATGACTTTGAGAAGCTGGGACTTGATTTTGAACGGGACTGTCCCTCAGCCTTTATGCGGGTGAACATCGGAGAGGCTTCATGTTTTTTCGCGAGGCAATGTGATTTGGTAGACTATGCGGAGCAGTGGTTGTCCAACTACCGCTAAAGCAGCTTCTGGACAGCAAGAATTTCTAAAAAGTGAGATCAAGGAATAGATTGCAGGGGGAATGCATATGGAGAAGACGCCGCACACCCGCCGCGAGAGTCAGGATGGCCCGCATCAGGGGGCCGCTATCCCTCCCGGTTCTTCGCGGCGTTCCATTTCAAATGAACCAGCCAATCCTTCGCGCCGCCATTTTTTGAAAAAAGCGGCTTTAGCCACAGCCGGAACCGCGCTTCTGGCTGGAGGATATGCTTCCTTATGGGAGCCTAATCATTTGGAAATTACACGCTTCAACTTGTCTCTCCCTCGTCTTCCGTCTGCTTTTGACGGAATCAGGGTCGTACATTTTAGTGATGTGCACTTGGGTTTTCACATGGATGAGCAGGATCTACGCGAGCTTGCGGACCGTATAGCAGGTCTGAAGCCAGATTTGCTCTGTTTTACAGGCGATATTGTGGATGACTATGCAGTATCCATGAAGGCTGCTGTTCCAGTTATGGCTTCTATGCACGCCACACTTGGCAAATTTGCTATTCTGGGCAATCATGATTATAGAGGTTTACCAGCCGGAGTACAGGAATTGTATCCGAAAACCGGGTTTACGTTGCTGAGAAACGAGCATGCGATTGTAGAGCTTGCGGGACAGCGTGTAGCCATGGTCGGTTTAGAGGATAACATCATGGGCAAGCCCAATCCGCAGCGTGCCATCCACGGACTACCTGATGAGATGTGCAAGCTCCTGCTGATGCATGAGCCGGACTATGCAGATGTGGCGGCGCAAATGTCCTTTGATCTTCAACTGTCAGGGCATACGCATGGAGGACAGGTACGCTTGCCGGTCATTGGAGCGCCGATGCCGCCTCCGGGTGGACGCAAGTACATCCAGGGATTATTTCATGTGGGAACGGAGAGAATGCCGCTGTATGTCAGCCGAGGCATTGGCATGACACATCTGCCGATTCGCGTGCTGTGCAGACCGGAGCTTAGTGTTATTACGTTAAAATCCGGCCAATAGGCCATGATCTTTTTTTCATCTTTATCATATATGTTGGAACTACATAAAGATGGCTTGAATGTAGTGTAGAGATGTAGTCGTTTCGGACAAAGGAGTGAGGTTCAGATGGATCGTATTGCTGTCATTTCAGATATTCATGGCAATTGGCCTGCCTGTGAGGCGGTGCTGGAGGATATTGCTTCCCGAGGCATTAGCCGTGTGTTTTGTTTGGGGGATCTGATCGGCAAAGGGCCTAGCCCGTGCGAGGTTCTGGATGCTGTCCGTCAACGTTGTGAAGTGGTCGTGCGGGGGAATTGGGATGAGCTGGTTAGTATTACGGATGATCTCAATTTTAGCTGGCAAGCTGAACGTTTGGGGGCAGAACGAGTGCAGTATTTGGCACAGTTACCGTTTCATTATGATTTCAGAATGAGCGGACGCCGTATCCGTCTGGTGCATGCCTCGCCGCAAAGTGTATATCACCGTGTGCAGCCATGGGATGAGCCGGAAAAACGGCTTGCCATGTTCGATCCGTTAGCAGAAGAAAATGGAAAAGTTGCTTTTGCTCCGGATGTCGTGGGATATGGTGATGTGCACAATGCTTTTATCCAGCATTTTCAGGGAAAAACACTTTTTAACGTCGGTAGTGTCGGGAATCCGTTGGATGTTACGCAGGCTTCCTACTGCATTTTAGAGGGGGAGATGGGAGAGGAGCAGCCTACGTCCTTCTCCATTCATTTTGTACGTGTACCTTATGATATAGAACTGGCGGTAAAACAAGCGGAGGAAGCTGCTGTACCTTCTTTGCCGTATTATATTCGAGAGCTGCGCACAGGAATTTACCGGGGGATTCAGGAACTGGATTAAGTATGGAAACATTCATTTCTAAAAGCCAATCCATCCGCAGGAGGGGACATTGTGCTGACCAGAGAAATGCTTCGTCTTGGGCTACCGGAGCTTTACGCCCGTCGAGTCCGATTGCGCCAGCTAAGAGCAGAGGATTATCCCGCGCTGGAGCGGATCCTATCCGATCCATTGGTGATCCAATATGTGAATCGAATTCGCAAGCCAGTCTATACACGAATGCGGCGTCTGGTTGCGCAAATTAAAGTATCTGCTGATTCACTAGATTCCCTGCATTTTGCGGTGGAATGGCATCAGAGAAATACAGGAGAAAGCAATTTACTTGGTGAGTCCAATGAGCCTACCTCCTCACCGTTGCTCGGTATCGTCTCTTTTCAGCAATGGAATGAAAGAATGGGTGAGGCGCAATTGGGCTATATTCTGGATCGTCCTTTTTGGGGACAGGGGCTGGCTACAGAAATAGTAGGAGAAATGCTGAATTTTGGTTTCGGATCTTTGAAGCTCAAGCGGATCGAAAGTCGTTGCCAAGAGGATAATCAGGCTTCCATGCGCGTGCTTATTAAAAATAAGATGCGCCTGCTGCGTACAATTGGTGCTTATGATCCCTCAGGCGAGGTACCGAGTGTATTGGTATTTTCGATGACCCAAGGGGATTATGCGTAGAAATGGCAGTGGAATATTTTGTTACAAAGATGAAATATAACTGCAAAACAACTCTAACACAGGACGGGTACAATACAGACATGACCCCCTTTTGAATAATATATGTTGCTGGGACCCGATGATTCGGGTCCTCTTTTTTTGTTATCCTATAGTTAGAACCGAACAGGAAAGAAGGGCTGGCATTGGCTTTAAATATATGGAGTGCAGACATTCATCATTTATTTGACCAATTCACTGAGCTTGTGGATGGTCATATTCATCATAAAAAATCGGAGCAACAACTCACGATTCCCCCGCATATGGGTAAGGGAAGTATGACTCGCACACGGATTCGTCCAGGTATGGAAATCGTGGTCACGGATCTCACCTTTGAACAGAATATGAAGCTTCATATTCAGGAGGCTTGTCCGCTCTTTGAACTCAGCTATTGCTTAAACGGTGAAATATACTGTGAATGGAACGGCAAAGAAAGTCATACCAATCGCTTGACCGGGAATGTTTTATATTTAGAGGATGAACTGGTTTATGAGGAAAAGAAGGCAGGCGTTCACCACCAAATGGTGGAAATAAGGTGTTCTCCCCAAGAGCTAATTTCTTACGCCGGAGATATTGCAGAAAAGCATAGTATAGAAACATGGTTACAGCGTTACAAAGGGAATATTGACGCCTACGCGGATACGCCCGCCATGCACAAGTGTGTTTATGACATGATACATTGTAACTACAATGGGACGATGAAACGGTTATACATGGAAAGTAAGGCAATGGAGTTTATTGCATTGTTTGGGGAGATGGATGGACATGTAACAAGGGGGACAAGCCATTTTATAAGTCGTGAAGATATTTCAAAGCTCCATAAGGCTCGAGAATTCGTCATACTTCATTTTGAGCACCCCTTGTCGATTCAAGCGTTGGCCCGAAAGGTTGGGCTTAATGAATTCAAGCTAAAGAAAGGATTCCCCCATTTATTCGGAATGACTATTTTTGAAATGGTGCGTAAGCAAAGAATGGAAAAAGCTCTCTGGTACTTGGAAGTTGAACAATTAAACATTGGAGAGACGGCATTTTCAATCGGGTACAGCAACGCCAGTAATTTTACGACAACCTTTCGAAAGTATTATGGTTGTAATCCTAGCGAATATATCAAAAAAATACGTAATCCAGATACATTTACGAATAAATTTTAATGAAACAATCCTTCAAGCATGTCCATCATGTTTGGAGGATTTTTTATTGGTGCTCCTTCTATAGGGATAGAAAATACCTTTGCAGGTAGAGACCCCCTTGCTTTATAGATGATAATGGTTATCAGTTTAGATGAGAAATGAAAAGATTAAAGATGCCCATTATAGGTTGGAGGAACTACAATGAAAGATCGTTTTGCCATAGCCATGACTAATCCTCAAGCAGTACAGCAGGTAGATTCGCGTCGCTGGTACGCATTAGCTCTTATTTTACTTCCTACTTTATTAATTTCACTGAACAACTATATGATGCAGGTTGCCCTTCCGATGATGCAGGCGGACCTGCATGCCAGTTTTTCAGAGGCACAGCTCATATTTACGGGATATTCTCTGGGATTGGCTGTGGCCTTGATATTGGGCGGCAAACTTGGAGATATGTATGGTAGAAGACGCATGTTATGTATCGGGGTGTTGGGATTTACATTGATGGCTCTGTTAGGGGGGATCGTATCGAAGCCTACGTTAATCATTATGATTCGTGTGCTTCAAGGGATATCAGCTGCCATGATTCAACCCCAGGTTCTATCTATCATGCAAAGCAGCTTTCTTCCCAAAGAGAAGGGACTGGTATTTGCAATTTACGGAGCTATCATTGGGGTTGGGTTTACACTTGGTTTAATACTGGGTGGATTTTTGGTAGACTGGAACCTTTTCGGCCTGGGCTGGCGCATCATTTTCTTTTTTAATGTCCCCTTTGGGCTGTTAGTGTTACTCTTTTGTCCTATTATTACGGAATCCTATGGCAGATCCGTGCCGAATATGGATTGGAGTGGGGCTTTTCTATTGCTTCTTGGTTTATTGCTGTTTGTCTATCCGTTGACAACCGGGCAAAAGCAGGGCTGGGCTTTATGGACATGGGGGTGTCTGCTGTTGTCCATTCTGGTTTTGGTTGCTTTTATAGTTACGCAGATGGGAAAAGAAAAGAGGGAAGGCTCGCCTTTTATTCGTCTATCTATATTTAGAAAGAGTTCATTCGGCGCAGGGATATTGACGGTAATTGTCATCTATCTTAGTATGTTTTCGTTCTTCTTTATTTTAAATTATTATGTACAATCCGGTTTGAAATACAATGTTCGATCCACAAGCATGGTCTTTTTGCCGCTTGGTGTTGGCTTTTTTCTCACCTCATTATGGTCGTCCAGGCTAGTAAAGAAGTGGGGGAATAAGGTGTTGAAATCAGGTATGCTAATCATGGGGATTTGTAGCTTTCTGCTCATTGGATCGTTACATCTAGATGCAATCCATTTATGTCATATTCAAAATATCATGATACTAGGTGTATATGGTCTGGGTCTCGGGATGGCCACAACGCCACTGGCCCATGTCGTCCTTGGTGCTATATCGGCTGAAGAGGCAGGAACGGGTTCAGGCTTGTTTACGACCTTTATGTACTTGGCTAATTCGTTGGGAGTCGCTTTGATCGGGTTCTTGTTCTCTTCCTTGCTCAATCACACGCTTTCAGAAGCTAATCTGTCAGATTATATCAGAGCATTCTCTATTTCTGTGGCAGTGAGTGGAGTTCTTGCCTTGGCTGGACTCATTTGCATTTCATTTTGTTACAAAGATGAAACATAACTGCAAAGTTACTTTAACATAGAGTGGGTACAACATAGATATGACCCCCTTTGAATTATATATATTGCTGGGACCCGAAGCTTCGGGTCCTCTTTTTTATGATTTTAGGAACGGTTCAGGCTGGTTATCAGCTCTGGAAGCCATTCATTTAGGGAGAGAAATGAGTACCCCTCTGACTGGGCTTTGGACGTATCCATGTACCACGATTGTGTAATACCAAATGGAGACATGTGCTCGTCTGCTGTTTTTTCTTTCACCACAGCTCGTTTTCCCGTTGCCTGCTCAATGATCGAAATGATCTCTCCAATTCTCACTGTACCGTCGGAACAAGCATTTACAGGGCCTATTAAAGGAGTGTGACCGAGCCAAAGCAGAAAATCTGCGGCTTCATCGGAACGAATAAATGAGATTTGTGCTGTGGAATTAGGTACTCCGATTTCTGTTCCTTCACGAACATGTTCGATATGAAAATGAAGCCTTTTCGTATAATCATCTGTTCCCAATACAATCGGAAAACGAACAGCGACTACAGGGAATGTAGCTTGTTGCATAAAAACTGCTTCCGCCTGCCGTTTAGCCTCCTGATATGTAAAATCGTCTTTCCCGCCCTTGCGAACCGGGTAAGCTTGAGGGTCGAAGATGCTCTCTGTCAGCACTTCCGGGCTCGAATCATAGACGGATAGGCTGGAGGTCACAATATACCTCCTGGCTTTAGCATCAAAAATCCGGCAGGCTTCGCTGGCTTCATCTGGAGAAAAGCAAATATTATCATAAACAATGTCCCACACTTGCTCACCTACCGCCTCTGCGAGCGCTTGCGGGTCGGTACGGTCTGCACAGATCCGCTGAACGCGGTCACCAAACGAATCGCTTGTTTGGCCTCGTGTGAGGATGGTAACGGAGTTCTCGGAACTCTCCAGCAGACGTTCCACTAGTCTCTTGCCAAAAAAGCGCGTTCCACCCAATACAAGTACCTTTTTCATACTTTAATCACTCCTTATAAACTTGTTTTCATAGATCAGGATTTTGCAAAATCCTCAAATATTAAGGTAGACGAAATAATGACTGAAAAGGGTACAGAGCGAATGAAAAGAGCTTAACATACTTTGATGAAGTGTTCTTAGTGCGGAGCCATTTTGCAATCTATCATATACTTAGTTTATTTACATAGTTCATCTAACAGTTAAGTAAAAAAAAGGAGGATCATATGCCATACGTAGAGATTCAGGATTTAGAAATGTATTACGAAAAAATGGGTACAGCTGTGGAGGCAATGTGGCTTTATACTGCGCGGTGAAGCACCCTCAAATGTTCGCAACCGTTACGACTATAGGCTGTAGTGGAGTCGCATGTCCTGAGGGGGCAGATGAATTTGAACCGGAGTGGCTCATCAAAAACGAACGTTATGAAATGATTCATCAAATGGTGGAACGGCATGAGGAGGCACATCAGGGGAATTGGCAAGAATTTATGCGACAGAGCGCACAGGATTGGCGCCAATATCCGCAATTGACACGTAACGAGCTAAGCAGCATTACGTGCCCTGCATTATTTATCGCGGGTGAACATGATGATTTCGCCACCGAAGAGCAGCTTCTGGAATTATGCTCATGGGTACAAGACTCACGTTATCTAATTGCCCCGGGTTGTAGTCATCGACCGCACATGCTTAGAGAGAAGCCGATCTTAATCAATGATTCTATTCTTTCATTTTTGAACAAGCATGCAATCCGTTGATCATAAGATCAAATTATTCGCATAGCGGTGGAGCGCCGCCTAATCTTACTCTCCTAGAAGCTTCAAGAAATTGGCCGGCACCGTAATTTGCTGATTATTAATTATAATCTTCCGAAGCTCCTCTATGGAGTCCTCTTCACCTCTAGCGTCTTTAATTTCCTTGATCTCACGATGTAGACGCTCCATTTGGAGATCTAGCGCATTAGCGGAATCCGCTGCGTTCTTTAATTCACGCGTCAGACTTTCGGGAACGGACTGGTTGTACTTATAAAAGATTTTATGCTCCAGGCTGGCCCAGAAATCCATCGCAATGGTTCGAATTTGCACCTCTACGCAGACTAGTTCCTCACAATCCGACATGAATACAGGAACTTGAACCAGCAAATGCAGGCTCTGGTAACCGTTCGGCTTGGGGTTCTTGATGTAATCCTTAATTTCCAGCACCTTCAAGTCACTCTGTCTCTGAAGCATGTTACTGACATCATAAATGTCAGAAATAAAAGAGCAAGTAATACGTAAGCCGGCGATATCCTTAATATGATTTTTGACAGCATCCAGGGATAACTCGCTATTTTTACGAAGCATTTTGTTCATGATGCTCTCAGGAGATTTAAGGCGTGATTTGGTATGCTCAATAGGGCTGTAATCGTGCAATGCTTGAAATTCCTGCTTTAATATTTCAATCTTGGTTTCCATTTCGTCGAGCGCAAATTTATAAATTAGCATAAATCGCGTGATGTCATGCTTTAGCTTTTTGATCTTGTCCATAGGATCTTCCAAGTGCATATGTAATTCTCCTCACACATAGATGTCATAATCTTGCTAAGCGTTCGCCTTTGCAATGGAATTATCACTATATAAATACAATCCCCAACAATCCCATTGCAACAGCGTTCGTAAGATCAAATGATTTGCGGAGCGGCAATTCCCACCTTAAATTTTAAAGCGCCACAGGAATTTTACGTTTTTCTTTAAAATAGACCCATTCCCGGAAGCCGATATCCTTCAGCATTGCCTTTACTTCTTCCCAATCATCGCCTACCCGCGAAGGCTTATGGGCATCCGAACCAAAAGTAACCTCTACACCAAAATGGTGCGCTCTTTCTAAAATAGAAGCAGACGGGTACCATCCGCCACTTAGCTTGGTTTTACCCGAAGTGTTAATTTCAATCGCCACATTGGATTCCGCAATTACCTGCAAGGTTTCATCAATGGCTTCATCGGCAGGAATGTCTGAAAAGGCAGGGAAGTTCCCCTTCATTGCGTCAATATGACCCAAAATCTGAAACATGCCACTTCGCGCAGATTCCTGAATGAGCGTATAGTAGGCTTGTTTGACCTCGATTTTACGAGCGTCGCTTAATTTGTTCCAACGGTTACGGTTAAAAATGCTGTCCCCTTCGACATTGTGAATCGACCCAATGAGGTAATCAAATGGATAAGGAGCCAGAGTGGAACGATATAATTCAGCAAAATCAGGAAAATAATCCGTTTCCAATCCGAGGAGCACGTCAATACGGCCTTCATATTCCTTTTTGAGCTGTTGTACCTCTTCTACGTATTCAGCAAGCTGTGACTTAGCCATATAAATTTTAGGAAAAGCCTGATCCTGTTCGCTACATAGAAAGGGGGAATGATCCGAAATGCCAATAGCTTGTAAGCCCGACTGAATGCCTGCTTCAATGTAATCTCGAATGTTTCCGTCTGCATGACCGCAGCGGAAATGATGGGTGTGCAGATCAAATTTCATAGTCTGTCTTCCTTTCGTAATCAGGGTTTATATTTCGTATGGTGTTCATAGCGAATTACGTTATTCAGAACTGGTGAAATTCGTCTCCGGCATCCCCTTCAGATCACTTAAAAATTGCTGCATGGCTGAGTTTAGATATCGGCCGGATTTATAAATCACTCCTACCGGATGACTAACTTCCAGCTCGGGAATATGGATCATTTTTAATGTGCCTGCACGCAGTTCAGAAGTGACCGATAGTCTGGAAATAATGGCAGCACCGAGATTAATTTCGACCATCCGTTTGACTTCCTCGCTGCTGGACAACTCGATCACGACATGAGGTACGATTTGGTGCTTTTTAAATACATCATCCACGAATTTTCGTCCCACCGTATCGGGAGAGAGCAGAATCAGCGGAATTTCCCGAAGGGCTTCAATGGTAGCATGTGGTTGTGAGGCCAGTGGATGAGTAGGAGACACGACTAGCTCAAAGGAATCGTAGTACAGAACCGAAGTGCTTAAATTGGGATTACGTTCAATCAGATAACCGATGCCAACATCAATAAGTCCGTTCTCCACCTGCTGATAAATCATTGAGGAAGCCATGGATTGAATGGAGGTTTTGATGAGAGGGAACTGATCCTGAAAGTAGGAAAGCACGCGCGGTAAAATTTGAATAGCGATGGATGTTGTGGTGCCCAGCGCAATGTGACCCTGCGGTGTTTCGTTTAGATCGTATAATTTTTGTCTTAATTCCTCAACAACCTCTAATATGCGCTCGGCGTGTTCCAAAAAAACAGCTCCCCGGTCGGTCAGGGTGACAGGCTGGTTGCGGTCAATCAGAATGGTTTTGAACTCATCCTCTAGACTTTTAATTTGGGCGGACACCGCCGGCTGCGTCAAATTGAGAAGTTCTCCGGCTTTGCGGAAGCTCATCGTTTTGGAAATCATGATAAGTGTTTCAAGTTGACTGATGTTCATGAAGTTCCTCCTCTCTTTTCTTAATCTTATCGCAGCTGTATAGAATGAATATTTTTAGCCAATCCATAGGTTCATATGTAAAACCGTCGTTATGCTTTATTTCATTAAATTATAGGTTATTCGAGCAGGAAGGGCAATGAATCGAAGCAGAGCACCTTAAAGTGTGGTATATTGGGAAATAAAGACTAAAGTCCTGATATCCTTCAAAAATAATCAATCTAAAACCGGTAAGAAGTAAAGATATAGGACATTATTCACATTTTTTGTGATTTAGCTATAAAAAATTACCGGGTAGCTGTCGATAAGTGATATAGAGAGCATTTTATTGAGGATCGATGCGTTTTACAGTAATATTTAATTAAAAAATTCTAATTTAAATGGGACTTTTGTTGTGTGTCTAAAAGCCCATCGTAAAGGGGCGCTTTGATCGTGAAGGCAGAAGTGATAAATCCTTTTTTGGAGTCGGCGCGACGGGTCATTGAACAATTGATCCAAGTATCTCCTTCACCCGGAAATCTTGGTGTGAAAAATGTCGAGCTGGTGGACGACCACATCTGGATTATGATCGGGATGACCGGACAGCTTAGCGGAAATATTGTGTTCGGCCTGAATGAACAGGTGGCGCTACGTATGGTATCAGCGATGATGGGCGGATTTGTGTTGACTGAAATTGATGAGATGGGAAAAAGCGCAATTTCAGAATTGGGCAATATGATTAGTGGTAATGCCAGTACGATTTTGTCCAATCAGGGAATTGTCGTGGATATTACGCCTCCGCAGGTCATGAAATCAGAAAACTTGACCACTTTTGTGCCTCAGCGTGCCCTTTATATTCCGCTCACGGTGGAAGGAATCGGTGAGCTGGATATTCAGGTGATGATCTCTTAATATTAAAGGAGCAAGTTTCTTTAGTGTGGAGGGATGACCGTGAGTATACTACAGGACAAGATAGTTGTGATTACAGGTGCATCTAGTGGAATTGGCGCCCTTTGCGCTCAGTTGTTAAGCGAAAAGGGCGCGATTCCTATTTTAACAGCACGCTCGCAGGAGCGACTGGAGCAAGTATCTGCGGGAATCAGCGGCAGGCATGAGCTTATCCAACTGGACGTCACCCGCCAGGAGCAGGTAGAGGCTGTTGCTGCACGAGTATTGGAACAGTACGGACGGGTCGATATATTGCTTAACAATGCGGGCTACGGAAAATTTGAGTATTTTAATGAAACCGACCTGACGGAGTTTGAACAAATGATGGACGTGAACTACATGGGTGTTGTTCGCTGCATCAAGGCGTTTCTGCCGCAAATGACAGAGCGGGGCCATGGACAGATTGTCAATGTAGCATCGATGGCTGGGAAAATCGGGACAGCCAAATCGTCTTCTTACACGGCGACGAAGCATGCTTTGCTCGGTTTCAGCAATGCGCTCCGGCAAGAGCTGCGCGGGAGTGGAGTGACTGTAACGACGATTAATCCGGGGCCGATCGACACACCGTTTTTTGAGCTGGCAGATCCTACAGGAGGATATGTTCGCAATGTAAGCTGGTTTATGCTAAAACCTGATAAGGTAGCACGGCATATCGTAAGAGCGATGGAGCTTGGCAAGGAAGAGGTTAATCTGCCACGGTGGGTATCTCCTTTTCTCAAGCTGTATCAGTTAGCTCCCAGACTAACCGACAAGCTGGGTCATGGCGTGATGAATAAGAAATAAAAGATGTCCCGTAAGCCATTAGCTATGGTGAGGGACATCTTTTATTTTTGTGATTTGGTAACAGGGCTATTTTCGCATATAATGGAGAGTAACGAATTTACGTATAGGGGTTGGACCTTTTCATGACATTGAATTTTGAATCGCTCGGCGTTGAACAAGATCTGTTGGACAAATTGACTGAGCATGAAATTACACAGCCTTCGCCAGTTCAGGCAGAGGCTATACCGGAAATAATGAAGGGAAAGCATGTTTTGGCGCGTTCACAAACTGGCACAGGCAAGACACTGGCTTATTTGTTGCCGCTGTTGCAAGCGATTGATCCACAGAAAAAGGCTACGCAAAAGCTGATACTAGCTCCAAGCCAGGAACTGGCCATGCAAATTGTACGTGAGGGTCAGCGGTACGGAGAGCATCGCGGAATCCGTGTACTCGGTCTGATTGGTGGTGCGGCTATCAAACGTCAAATCGAAAAGCTCAAGGATCATCCACAGCTTGTCGTGGGCACACCAGGACGTGTACGGGAACTCATCGCTTCGAAAAAGTTGAAAATGCACAATATTACAGCCATTGTCATCGATGAGGTGGATCAGATGTTCCAGCTCGGCGGAGCAGGCGATGTAACAAACATATTGGGCACCGCCCAACGTGATCGTCAATTGGTATTCCTGTCCGCAACGCTGAACGATGAGATCCAGTCGCTGGCGAAACGGGAGATGCGTGACTACGTAGAAATTGGGATTGATCCCGACCAGAAGACAGCCAGTGGATTGGAACACTATTACTTTGTATCTGAAGAACGGGATAAGGTGGATATGCTGCGCCGTCTGGTACGTCATTTTAATCCAAGAAAAGCGCTGGTGTTCGTGAATACAACCAATGCCATCGGGGAGATTGAAGCCAAGCTCAAGCATATGGGGCTGACTACGGCATCCTTGTATGGAGATGCGGATAAAGTCACGCGTAGCAACGTGTTGGCCCGATTCCGCGAGGACAAGCTCAAAGTGCTGGTCGCTTCGGATGTGGCAGCCCGTGGTCTGGATATTGAGGGCCTTGAAATGGTCATTCATTTTGACCCGGCTACGGATAGTCAAGCTTATGTTCACCGTGCAGGACGGACAGGACGGATGGGACGCAAAGGATTGGTGGCGTCAGTTGTTACCGACCGTGAAACGTTCATCATGCGTAAGTTCTCCCGTGAACTGGGCATTGACATCGCAGAGCGTGCGTTGCACGGAGGTCGAGTAGTTGTGCCACGTCCGGCGGATGCCAAGCGTGCACCTGTAAGACCATCCGAGGCCAGATCCATATCTGACGGAGCACAGACGGAAAACCGTAAGGCACCTGTTCGTACCGAAAACGGACGTCCTGGCAGGAATTCCGCGAACGGTTCAGCTCCGGGCAAGAGCAAAGGAGCAGCCTTGTCCAAAGCAGGAAAAGCACAGCGCGAGCGTGATCGCAAAAACAAGGGTGCACCAAGATGGCTGAAGGAAAAAGGATCAAAACCGAACGAGTAAGGGAGAAGAGGGGGAGCCATGGAACAACAGCCTGTGTTGCAAATTAACGGACTGACCGGCGGATATAGCGCCAAGCGCCCGGTGCTGCATCAGATTTCGCTGGATGTGAAACCGGGCGAAATGGTAGGATTGATCGGTCTGAACGGGGCCGGGAAAAGTACGACCATGAAGCATATTTTGGGCCTGATGACACCGCAGGCCGGAGAAATTCGTGTGCAGGGTCATAAGCAGGATGAAAATCCCGAGGAGTACCAGGGAGCCATTGCTTTTGTACCTGAATCTCCAGAGCTGTATCCTGAAATGACGGTGATGGAGCATATGGAATTCACGGCCAGAGCGTACGGAGTTAGCGAAGCAGATTTCCGCACGCGCAGTGATCAAATGCTGGACTTGTTCCGTATGCGGGATAAAAGTGGAAGTATGTCGATGCACCTGTCTAAAGGGATGCGCCAGAAAGTGATGATTATGTGCGCATTTTTAGCAGGACCGCCGTTGTATGTCATAGATGAGCCTTTTTTGGGTTTGGACCCGCTTGGTATTCGTTCCCTGCTAGACTTTATGTTAGAGATGAAGCGTTCGGGTTCGTCCATTCTGCTCAGTTCTCATATTTTGTCCACGATTGAAAATTATTGTGATCGTTTCATTGTACTTCATCAGGGTGCCATCATTGCACAGGGTACGCTGGACGAAGTGACAGCACAGGCGGGTAAGCCGGGCATGCCGCTGGAAGATGCATTTTATGAGCTGGTACAGGGCAGGGAATGAGCATGGATTTGCAACGTTTGCATAAAGAAAGACGTGTAGCGTTCTGGGGACAGGTGCTGCCCTATCTGGGCTATGTCATTCAGAGCGGTCTGGCAGTGGTCTTCGGCTTTGCACTGATTGCCTTTGCCGCATGGTACACGTCGCTGCTGATGCATACTCCACCGGATTTGCCCATCCGCTGGATCATGCTTATTGTGGCTATTCCGATTGCTCATGCGAGCTTTCGTACGTATCTAAACGCGGCGGATATTGTTTTCCTCCGTCCACAGGAGCACGCGATGCACGATTATTTTAAGGCCAGCCGGATTCGGGGTGTGGTGTATAAAATATTCGGTTTGCTATTGCTGTCTATTATCGTGTGGCCGCTGTATATTCGCAGTGATGTCGCGCCTAAGCCGCTGCTACTAACCCTGCTACTGTTCGTGCTGTTAAAGCTGCTATTTAGCTACGGCGGCTGGCAAGAGCTTCGCATGGTATCGATTGGCGGAAGTGTAGGCTATCGTCTGCTTCGGTGGGTGTTGGCTGTGCTGATGGTAGCCGCATGGCTATGGCAGCCTCCACTACACAGCGTGCCATTTATCATATTGGTCGGTGTGGTGTACGTGCTTGTTCTGCGTTTTCCGGTCAAGCTGCTAGTGGCTTGGGAAAAGCTGATTCGTACAGAGGGGATGCAGGCTGCTCGGGTGATGCGCACTTTGGGCTGGTTTGTCGATGTGCCCGCCCTTACGCAGAGAGTGACGCCACGTCGTTGGTTGTCCTGGTTGGGAGGTAACATACCTTGGAACAGAAGGGGAGCGTATCGTTACCTGCTGTTTAAGACGTTCCTGCGTACAGAGCCAGCAGGTATTGTCATTCGGCTTGGAATTCTGGGGTTGTTAATTATATATATCACCCATGCTAGCTGGATTGGTATTGCAGTATATTTATTTTTCATATTTCTCATTGGTGTACAGGTCACTTCACTAAGGCAGTATCACAAGGATTCGTTATGGCTTCAGTTATATCCGATTCCTGCGCATAGTCGTCGTGCGTCTTTTCTCGACTTTGTTGTTCGGTTGACGTTGCCGGCTGCTGTGGTGCTGTGGCTTCCTTTTCTGGCAAAAGGAACGGAAGATCTACTGTCTACACTGCTCACGCTGCTTGGGGGAGTTGCAGTAGTGTTCCTGTTGCGAGGCGCTCAAGCCAAAAAATGGCGTTTGGACGGCCAGGATGAAGAAGAAGTGTAATGTGTATCTATGTGAATAAAGTAAAGGCTAATTCGCAAGCAGCAAGAGCTGTCTGCGAATTAGCCTTTTTTTTGTACGCTCACTGCTATCGTAGCCGTGGGTGCAGATAATCGTCTGCTTATATGAAGATCGTTTTGCTGATGATAACTAATAAAATGAACAGTACCAGAATTGTTCCTGTGCTTGTAAATGCGCCGTAACCACCGTAACCGCCTCTTGTTTCTTCTGCTCCCATGCTCATTCTCCTCTCGGTCATTGTGATAAAGGATACATCGTATCTTATGAAGTGGATTTTCAGATTGCGTGGGCCAATGCTCAGTTGTGTTGCCGAATCGCCTTATATTTTTCATCAGATGTAGGGGAGGAGAGAGGAAAAGGCACGTATTATCGAGAATAGAAGAAGTACGTAGTCATTATCACTTGGAAAGTGGGAAAGACGAGATGCTGATAGATAAGCTGCTCGTGAACATATTTCTTGTGTTTGTACCATTATTAGTATATAGCGCTTTGTCAGATCATCGGCATAGGAAACATACCCCGTTGCTTATGGGAGGGGTGCTGGGTGTGTCTTCTGTGCTTTGCCTAATGTTTTCGTACATCTGGTATGGATTATATTGGGATCTTCGATATGTTCCTCTGATCCTTTCTGTTTTATATTTTGGTCCTAAGGCAGGGCTTCTGAATATAACGCTGATGGTGATGGCTCGTATGTATATAGGTCCTGAGTCTATAGTGGTAGGATTTCCTAGCATGATGTTGTGTTATTTGGGCCCTCTCTTGGTGAGAAAGAAGTTTATGCAGCTCAATAGTATGTTGCTTCGGGTGGGCATGAATATGCTAATGAGTATATGGACCAATATTGCCATGCTTATAATTCTATTAATACATTCCTGGGCCAATGGCAGGCTGGATAAGGATGAGATTGAGCTGATCCGGGCAATACTCTGGTTTGGTGTGATCCAACTCCTAAGCATTGGAGCCTCCTCTTTCTGGATGGAGTTTAGTTTGGAACGGGAAGAAATGAGAAGGAAGGTTAAATATGCTGAGCATCTGAATACGTTAGGTGAACTGGCTGCCTCTATGGCTCATGAAGTACGGAATCCATTGACCGTTGTTAAAGGGTTCCTGCAAATGGTTCAGTCAGGGCTAGAAGGGAAAAATCGCAGATATATTGCTTTGGCACTAGCGGAGGTCGACCGGGCCGAAAGAATTATTAGCGACTATCTGAACTTATCCAGACCGCAGATTGGGAACACAGAACTGATGGATCTGTCTGGCATGGTTCAACAGATTGTTTTGCTTTTGAAACCGATGGCAACCAAGCAAGGCGTAAGACTGTATACTGAGCTAAGGAGTGAAATATACGTACACACAGATCGTAATCAGCTGTTACAGGCGTTAATACATGTGACGAAAAATGCGATCGAAGCTGCGGATGATGGAGGCAGGGTATACATAAAGCTGGCGATTCAGGAAGAGAAGGCATGTCTGCATATTAGGGATACGGGAAAAGGCATGAGTCAGGAGCATCTGGAGCGAGTGGGCACTTTGTTTTTTTCAACCAAAGAGGTAGGAACGGGACTGGGAACGGTCGTCTCCTTTCGAATCATTGAAGCCATGAACGGAAGTATACACTATGAGAGTGAGCCCGGAGTCGGAACCGAGGTAGTCATCCTGTTGCCACTCGCACAGGAATCTTTGCTCGCTGCTGAAGGATAGTCTGTTTCGAAGTGTGATACAATGGTTCAGCTCATTAAAAAGCGGTATGCCGCAACATCCGGCATACCGCTAATGATGCTATATTTAATCTGTTACATATTAGGTGTTCAACAAGTCTTGTGCGCCACGGTAAACAATGTCATACAGGTCTTCCAGATACTCTTCCTCGATACATGAGAATGCGATTCGGAGATCATATTCACCCAGTGCAATCGTTCCTACCCCATATTGTTCCAGCAAATGTGTACGCAGTCGTTCAGCGGACAAGCCGTTCAGCTTGAGGCACATAAAATAACCTGAATTGAAAGGATAGTAGCTCCATACATCTCCGTATTTTCCACTATCGAGCAACGCTTTGACTTTGTTAGCCCGTCCCTTCATAATCTGGAACTTTTCCTTCTTCTGTTGTTCAAAGTCCGTTGACTTGAGGGCATCCAGGACGAAGGTTTGAGATGGATGAGGACCGCTCGAAATCGTTGCCCGAATAATCCCTAATGTTTTTTGTTCCAGTGCGCTCAGTACATCCTGATGTTCCGAAGCAAAGGTAATAAACCCGACACGGAAGCCCCAAACGAATTCTTCCTTGGTAGCTCCGTCAATTTTGACTGGTAGAATTCTCGGATGAAGTCCAGCTAACTGACCGAATAGTGATTCATGCAGGGAGTCCTCGAAGAACAGACCAAAATAAGCGTCATCCGTCACAACTACGACATTGATGCCCGCTTCCGCGGCTTCCTGGATGGCAGCAACAATTGCTTTACCCTCTTCCACTCCCGGTGTGTAGCCTGTCGGGTTATTCGGGAAGTTCAGCACAACAATCGCTTTGCCGTATTCTTTCTGAGCCAGTAGCGCCTCGCGTAATCCTTCACTATTAAAACGTTGATCCTCTGTGAACAACGGGAAATTCACCAAACGTCCATGACGGCGAATACCGAAAGTCAGCTCATAGTTTTCCCAGTTTTTATCTGGGTAAATGACAGCGTCCCCTTCATCCGTGAACAGATCGGCAACGATGCTCAAACCGTGGGTCAGCGCGTTCGTAACTACGGGAAGGCCGTAATTTTTCCCAGCCAATGAAGGGTTTTCCTTCAGCATTTTGTCACGCCATACACTACGAAGCTCAGGTTTGCCCGCAGGGGGAGCGTAAGGGTATAAATCCTTGGGATTGTAAGCGGACAGCTTCTCCTGAATGACCTCCAAATGCATAGGACCATTGCCTTCAGTAGCAATACCAATCGTGGCATTGTACTTTTTAGCAAGCTTCCCTGCTTCTGCGGATTGACTCAAAATCCCTTCTTTTGGGAAATAAATTTCTTTCCCTAAAAGAGAAAGCATTTGATATACATGCTCGTTGCCTGTCTGAATGTTTTGGTTTAACTGCGCTGCCAGTGGATTCATTCCCGTTTCATCCTTCCAAGTCATTTTGATTACATATTATAGCATTACACACGGTAAGCGTCACGCAAAAGCATCTGGAACATAAAAGTGCATTTTTTTGCTTAATGACGGCGCTGAGCTTATATTATAAATTAACGGGATAAAGGACAACCAAAGATGAACAAAGGAGGTGCAGATTTTGCTGGATACATCTGCGTCATCGTTTATCCTGTTGTCGGCCTTCGCCAAAATTGTGTGTGAGCCGGGCTGGAAGTGGCAGGTACGCGAGAAGCCGATGCCAAACTATGATTTATTTTATGTATGGAGCGGAGAAGGAACAGTGGTCTTAAACGGGACGTCGTATCCGGTAAGCAAGGGGAGTTGCTTCCTGTTCAAGCCGGGGGATGATACCCGTGCCACACATAACCCGCAAAAGCCGCTCATACTTACCTATATTCATTTTGATCTTATCGAACAGCCAAAGCTTATCCCTGCAAGCTACCGTATGCTGGAGGAAACGTTCGAGGTAGAGCATATGCTTGCCAGATACGTTCGACTACGTCTGGAGAGTGCTTACGGAGCTGACGAGGAAGGCAAGCTGATCCTGAAACAACTGATGATTCATCTGCTGCGTGCGGACCGCAAGGAGCCTCAGGAGCAACAGGCCAGTAACCAGCTCACCGAGGTCATACGGGAAACGGCCAACTATGTGCGTCAGCATCCGGGACTTCCTCATCGCGTCGAAGATTTGGCTGCACGGGCGGGGCTGTCACCGCGTTATTTTTCGATCAAATTCAAGGAGCTGCTGGGTGTGTCCGCGCAATCTCATATTATCAGCATGCGGATTGAGCGTGCACAGCATCTATTACTACATGCCGGAATGAATGTGACCGAGGTGGCAGAGGCTTTGGGGTATCGTGACATCTTTTTTTTCAGCCGCCAATTCAAGCAGTACACGGGGAAAAGTCCGTCTGAGATCCGGTAATGTTATGGACGGTGGACAAGCTGTTTCGGATTTAGGCGTAATGGGATTAACGAATAACGAATATAAAGGATAAATTCCAAAAAGGACCCGAGCAGTTACGCCGGGTCCTTTTTTTATGAGCAATTTAGCATCATCCGATTCCGATGCTCATATGTGTAGCTATAATACGGTTACAGTAAATCCACTTATGCTTTGGGATCATGTCGAAAGCAACCCAGACGTTGTCCCATTTTCACCGCATCCCCCGGTTTCAATGCGGGGTCTGGATCAAACGTACCGTTTTCAGTTAGCAAAACGACAGTTGATCCAAATTCGAAATAGGCGAGATCGTCTCCTTTTGTCCATGAGACGGCTTTATCATCCGTATATTTGATGCTACTCACATTCATTGCGCCAACCTTGACGACCGCCACCTCACCATATTCATGGGCAATGTACGTAATCTGTCGTTCATTGCGGCTAAGAACTGCTCGCATATGTTGCAAGCCGAAGTCATTTACTGGGTATACCTTGCCGCGCAGATGTTCTTTTTCTACCAGCGTACCGGATACTGGTGCATGAATGCGATGATAATCCGTCGGGCTGAGATAGAGCACAAAAGCATAGCCGTGTGTGTATTTTTCAAGACGCGGAGAGCGGTTAAGAAGCTCTTCCAGCGTATAGTCCTGCCCTTTGACATCCAAAAGAGTGCCGGACGTAATTGGGCCAGTGAAAGTAATCCGTGCATCCACCGGACTGGTCATCACCTCGGCGTTCGTATCAATCGGGCGCATGCCCGCTTTTAATTTGCGTGTAAAATAGGCGTTTAGGGAACGGTATTCCTTCCATTCCTGTTCCGCCTCATGCGTCTGGATCTGGTACGTACGTATAAAGGTGGGGATAAAAAGTCGGCTTGCACCGCTTTGCGCGAAGGAGCCTACAATCCGGCACACCCACTTGCGCGATGATAGCTCCGTCATGAGCCGCAGCCACTGTTTTGCCATTACAGATCCCCCTTGTTCATTTCCGAGCCGTCTTGGCCGGAACCTGTCCGGCCGCTCTGAACTATATTGACACAGAATGTGACGTAAATCAATACAGTGGACGGCCTGGTGAACGTTCGGTGTCTGACGAAGGCATCCGTTCGAGAAGCCAACGAGCGTAAGCCATCGGCTGAGAGTATGTTTCTTTCCAGACATTGTGCATGCCCGCCTGGCTGAAGCCATAGCGCTGGTCACGACCGTTACATTCGATAAAAACAATCTTGCCCTTATGGGTAATCCCCAGATCCAGACCGACGTCGGCGAGACGGGGAAGGTTTTGTGCCAGTCGGTGCACGATTTGTAACGAGAGTCGCTCCAGTTCATTCATCAGCCGGACTGCGTTCGAAGTCTGAACCGTCTCTGTTTGTGATAACACTTCCAGTAAGGAACGGGCCGTACCACCCTGTGCCACATTCGAGACGAAGGTGTGGGAAGGAGCAATTTTAGCATACATGCCTGTTACACCCCAGATACCGCCATATCCGCGCTGAACCGACACACGGACATCAAACGGACGATTGTTGTACAAAGCAAGCGGTATGGTTTCCTGTACGATATGAGGCGCATGCAGCAGTCGTTTGTGTAGAAATAATGGGAGTTCTTCGACATTCAAACGTAGTGTGGACCAACGCTCAGGTATAGCCGGATGAGCACATTGCAAAGTCCAGCCTCCGCGGGAATGCCGCAGACGCATAATTCCTCTACCCACGCTGCCGCTACTGGGTTTAATTACAACATCTCCGGTTTCCTCCATCAAGGTATGGATGGAGGAAAGGTTGCCTTGCAATGTTTTGGGGAGGTGTATGCGTAGCAAAGGGTCTTCCTGCAGAATTGCATGTATATGGTCTTTGTGGAAACGGTTTTGTTCATTAAAAATATAGAATCCCTTTTGGACAAGCTTGTTGATATCTTTAGCATTTTCATTTTGCCGATAGAGAGTCCGATTGTGGATGACCGGCGGCAACGGAAGAGTCATCTGCCGATACTCGTTGCCGTGTTTAACAAAAGCCCGGCATGTTCCGGTCGCTATATGAATATCCTCCAGACGAAGAAAGCAGGGGATGAGCTCGTGGCTTAACCCGGCGTCCTCGTAATTGGCGATAGATTCATATCGCGTCCTCATGGCGGGAATGCCCCGGTAGGTTGCCGGGTTGAGCATGACGCCGACATGCAACATGAGTATGTCCGCCCTCCTTGTAGTCACTCCAACTGATCATACTGTGATTCTAGTCCATCATATGTATCAAAGATCGGCCAGGCATGGACGCTAGCCTTGCGGTAAGCCCAAAGTTAGAAGCGAGGCACCTTTCAGGGAGGCAGACGATATGATACAAGATGATTGTTGAAGAGTGTTGGAATAGGGTCAGAAAGTAGGTGAGGTGATGCAGAGACCGAAGGTGGCAGTCGTTACACCGGGCTCCTTTGTTATACCTTCGCCCCGCAGCAGTTCTGTGGAACGGGTAATTGCCCACATGGTACCGCTGGCTAGTCATGAGCTCCAAGCGCAGATCTATGGCATAAAGGGAGCAGAGGCACCTGATCATGGCGATGTCGGCGGAATTCTCTGCATGCGTTATACGCGGGGAGCAGGTTATATTTCTGAGGTGATTGCTGATTTAAAGAGATGGTTACCAGCGGTAGTAGATGTACACAACCGCCCGGCAGTTGCGTATGCAATTCGCGAGGCTTTACCCGATAGTCGGGTTGTACTGACTTTGCATTCGACCACGTTCATCCGGGAGCCCCACCTCAAACGGGAGGAGATGGGTAGGCTGCTGGGATCGATGGATCGCATTATCGTGAACAGTGCGTATTTGGGGGCAATCGTAGCTTCTGACTGTCCCGACGCGGTCAGGGAACGCATCGTCATAAACAAGCTGGGTATCCATCCCGGCGATTTCCTGCCAAGATGGACTCCTGCAGCAGAAGCGGCCAGATCGGCGCGATTGGATGATTTCGGCTGGTCAGGCCGTCAAATCGTGTTATTCACGGGCAGACTGATGCCAGGAAAAGGCGTTCACCGACTGCTCAAGGCCTTGCGGCATGTCGTTCGCGCTTGCCCGGACGTACTGCTGCTCATTGCAGGTAGTGCCTATTACGGGCATGACCGCCTCACGCCGTACACGGCGTCGTTGCATCGGCAGATGCGTAAACTAAGGTTGGGGAAGCATGTGCAATTCCTAGACTATGTTCCGCATCCAGCATTGGCCTCGCTATATCAGCTAGCCGATGTGACCGTTGTTCCTTCAGTGAAGGATGAGGCCTTCGGGCTGGTCAATCTGGAAGCCATGGCAGCAGGAGTGCCTGTGGTCGCTTCACGAATCGGCGGTATTCCAGAAGTTGTACAACACGGCGAGACAGGCTGGCTTGTGTATCCGTCTCACGGTGAGCAGGAAATGGCCGATGCCATCATCAGGCTGCTCCAGCAACCTGGCTTGCGACGACGGATGGGAGAAGCCGGGCTTGGTGAGGTACGAAGACGATTTTTATGGCAGCACTCAGCACAACGCTGGGCACAAATCATAACGGACTGCGCAACGGAGTGACGTAGGCGCTGTTACGCGCATAGGCTATCTTATAGGCATTAGCCATGATTTCCAGCCGGGTGAATGAAGCGGGGCGACCGCTGGTTCACTCCTGTGCCAAAGGAGCGATCACCATGAACCATCGTACGAACCATAGCCCTAAGGATAAAAGAACAGCGCGGCGTAACCTTTCCAATGCAGTTCCCTCACCCGTTAACAAGGAGAAAGCGGCTTCGACTTCCGGCAGTCATAGACCGAGCCAGCGCGGGACGGCAACGGTCCCTGCCCCCGTAGAGAAGGATACCTCGGTTCAAGCTATAGAGGAAGCGGCATGGAAGAAGCATAAGCTTCCCAAAACGCTAGAGGAAGCGATGCAGATGAATCGAGCATCTGTACTGCTGTTGTCTGTGCCTGAGTCAGATACGGAATACAGGACGGATAACGACATACCGTCTATTACGACGGAAGGTCAGGCAGAGCAAGATTCGTTACTGGATTGTTCCATAACCAGTATTCACATTGCGGAAGGAAGACACCGCCCAAAGCAGCGCGTGGTCTTGCCCGAGCAAGATATCGATCTAGCTTTCGATACGGAGAAAGAATTAGAACTGAATGCCATTCACGACGGATCAGCGACCAGTGATGAAGCTTCTGACGATCATATGGCTTCACCTCAATATGGTAGCATTTCTTTTCACCTCCCGGCCCGAGCGGATAGGGCTGAAGTGAGCGTTGTATTTGAGAAGCCTTTTGTAGATACACAATATGTAATCACCGCCAATGGGAGTGTACCGGGAGTGATGGTATCCGTCACACAACGTCAGAGGTATTCGGCAGTACTTACTGTGGAACGCATACACTCGGGACCGATATGTGAAGGGTTGGTCCTTTGGATTGCCATGGGGCAATAATGAGAAGCTAGGAATATAAGTTGCCAATAATCAACTTCATACTAGAAAAAGGCGTCCCATAGTGGGACGCCGTATACATAAGAGGTAAGGGGGTAGACTTGTAATATCGGGGAAGTTTGTATTTATTACTTATCTCACACCTACAGCGTCAAAAGACTTAATAGCAGAGGTTACCGCTATTGAATTTTCACCATAACTATCTCTGGCCGCTTGGATAACAGCAGCACGCGCGGTGGAGAAGTTAGATGTGGAAGTCAGATAATTGGTGAAGGCATTATAATAAATATATACGGCTGCATCACGTCCGATTCCATCTACCTTGACACCATGGAAGGTGCCGCCTTGTGCCAGTAGATAGTAGGCTTTATTAATAATACCGCTATTAATGTGGGCTCCACCATAATCCTCGTTGTTGGGGTCAGGATAGAGATTACTGTAGTGATCGACTTGACCATATTTGACAGGATCGGAAAGGGAGCGTATTGCGTCGCCCTTAATATTTGGTGTATAAGCAACTTTACCAAAATCCCAATTGGTACGCTCAATGTCGTTGCCTATAATATCTGAGATGGCTTCACTTAATGCACCAGATTCAGCGAAATACACGAGCCCTGATGAATGCTCGGTCACACCGTGTGTTAGCTCATGGGCAACAATTTCGAGGTCGCTGCTGAAAGGGGCAAATAACGTGCCGTCTCCGTCTCCGTAAAGCATATGAGTGCCGCCCCAGTGGGCATTATTGTAGTTTTTTGCGCCGTAATGTACTGCCGAAGCGATGGCCATGCCATGCCCGTCAATGCTGTCGCGTCCAAATCTATCCTTGTAATAATCGTAAGTACGGATAGCGTAAGCGTGGGCATCCACCGCAGCCGGATCTTCCCATACGTTATCGGAATCTGTATACAGGGTGCCGGGGAGCGTCTCGGTGTTGTGGACGTTATAAGTTAAAATGCCTTTACCACGAGTCATATCCTTTAGTTGATACTTTTTGCCCGAAGCTGTTGTTTCAAATGTTTTGGTATCACCGAATACACCGCGCCCTGTGCCGATCACTTCGTTAAGGATGTCATACTTGAATACGATTTTTCCATCATTAGCGTCAATAAAGTAACGTGTGCGCAGCAGAGTGGGGTGTAAAGTATTAACTTCGGTTACATAGACTAGACGTGTTGAGTCTCCATCGGGATAGATGTACAGTTCTGCTTTAGGGTTCACGCTTGGTTCCAGATTGGCAATTTTGGGGATAGAAGATGCAGGCTCTACCGCTTCCAATTTACTGTTCTCCAGTTTAGTTGCTTTATCCAAATCCAAGGAGTCCTTATCAAAAGAGATTGATAATTCATTGTTAGATGCTTTTTCGTAAGTGTCTTTACTTACACTGCTTGTACCCTCGTAAGGTTCAGGAACGATTTGGACGGAGGAAGAGGGAGATTGAACCCGTATAGCTGCATCTTCATATGCGGTATATACAGCCTCAGTAGCACTGATTTTTGGAGTTGTATTTTCTTTAGCATCGGCTTGTTGATCTTCTGAAAGGACCGCTCCCAAATAAGAGGTGATTTGACCAGACTTGTTTACATGGATGGTCTGTTCGGCTCCAAATACGGGAATTCCGTCTACGTATTGTTTTAACCGATAATGCTTTGTACCAAATTTGTCACTGGTACGATCCACGATACGAAATTGCTCGCGCACATGGGAACCGATGTGGGTATTGTCCAGACTCAATAATGTTTTTTGTTGTCGATTTAAAAAGCTCCAGACCAGATTGTCGCCTGTTACCGTTGAAGGAGACTTCCAGTTGACCGTTTGGAATGTTGGCGTAAACTGAGTCGGATCGGAAACAGAATTTTCAGCTTCGGAGGTCCCCGGTGCTATAGATCCTAATAACATAGCTCCTCCTAGAAGTGAAACCCATACTTTTTTCAATTCATATCACTCTCCCTAATTAATGTTGGGGTAAAAACACCCTGTTTGCAGAAGCCTTGCATTATATATGTAAGTCTTGTTGCTCCTTTGAAACGTGAAGAGGCTGGATAAAAATTACCTTTTGTAAAATATTAAGGTTTATTTTTTTTGCAATTTCAACGTCTCGGCTCTGATATTAGCACAGAGGTTGTCGAACGAGAAGGTTAATTTTACAAAATACCCCAAAATGAATCTTTAGTCCCTGATTTACTGTTTATTTGTCTTATTTAGTCGAAAATGATCGAAGGGACCCGATGAACAAGAAAAGGGCGCCCCTTTGAGGGGACGCCATAAATAAGGGGGGAAGGGGCGCAGACTTGTACACTGCACCCCTATTTTTTCGTCCATTGTATGAGCAGGGCCAAGTGACAGTTGCACAACGGCAAAGGTCTATGGACGGGATATGAGGATTATAGCGTATATGATTTAGTTTACGCCTACAGCGTCGAAAGATTTGGCAGCTGCAGTTGCTTCTGCCGAGTTCGCACCGTACAGATCTTTTGCCGCTTGGAGCACAGCAGCGCGTGCGTTGGAGAAGTCGGAAGAAGAAGTCAGGTAGTTCGTAAAGGCACTATAGTAAATTTGGACCGCTGCATCGCGGCCAATTCCATTTACAGTTACGCCATGGAAAGTACCACCTTGTGCCAACAGATAGTAGGCTTTATTGATAATACCGCTGTTCGTATGAACGCCGCCGTTATCGGAGCTGCCTGTATACAAGTTGGAATAGTGATCTGGTTGATCGTACAGGGTAGGATTGGACATAGAGCGCAGAGCATCGCCTGCAATGTTTGGCGTATAAATATCATCGCCTACAAGCCAGTTTTTACGCTGAATGTCATTGCCGATGACGTCCGAGAAAGCCTCATTCAATGCACCGGACTCTCCGTAATATTCCAAATTCGAAGTATACTCTGTGACACCGTGCGTAAGTTCATGACCTACCACATCGGGGTCCCCGCTGAATGCGATAAATGTGCTACCGTCCCCGTCTCCATAAGTCATTTGGGAGCCATTCCAGAAGGCGTTGTTGTAGCGGCTACCGTAATGGACTGTCGAACGGAGTTGCAGGCCGCGTCCGTCAATGCTGTTGCGTCCGAATTTGGACTTATAGTAATCATATGTTTTGGCAGCATACGCATGGGCATCCACGCCGGCTGGATCATTCCATACATTATCGGCATCGGTTAGAAGGGTACCTGGGATGCTTTGACGGTTGGAGGCTGTATAAGTCACAATCCCGTTACCGCGTGTTGTATCTTTTAACTGGTAGCTACTGCCAGAAGCCGTCGTGGTGAATGATTTGGTATCACCAAGCACACCTTTACCTGTGCCTGTCGCTTCATTAATGATGTCATACTGGAATACGATGCTGCCATCATTGGCATCAATAATGTAGCGAGTACGCAGTGGGGCAGGTTCTAAAACATTGACTTCTGTTACATAAACCAGCTGCAGGTCATCCCCTTTAGGATAGAAGTACAGATCGGCTTTAGGATCTACTTCTGGCTGCAGATTAGCGATTTTGGCAATGGAACTTTTTTCTGCCTCCACCGCTTCAATTTTGCTATCTTTCAGGGCAGATGCTTTATCAAGACTCAGCTCGTCCTTATCAATAGATAGCGTTTTTTCGTTGTTAGCTGCTTCGGCGTAAGTGTCTTTGCTTACACTGCTTTGTTCCTCAGCATCTTTAGAAATCGTATCGTCGGAGGTAGGGAGGGCTTCAATCCGTGCAGCTGCTTCTTTATATGCAGTGTAGACTGCTTCAGAAGCGCTGATTTTTGGAGTTGTACCTTGCGTAGCTTCAGCTTGCTGATCCTCAGTAACCACCGCTCCTAAGTAAGAGGTGACCTCACCAGATTTGCCCACATGAATAGTCTGTTCAGCTCCATATACGGGAATCCCGTTTACATACTGTTTCAGCCGATAATGGCTCACACCGGACTTGTCGCTTGTGCGATCAACGATTCGGAATTGTTCACGTACACTAGAGTCGTCCGCACCCAGTAACGATTTCTTTTGCCGATTCAAATAGCTCCATACAATGTCGTCCCCGGATACCGAGGAAGGGGCTTTCCATTGCTCGGCGTGAAAGGTCGGTGTAAGCTGAGTTGGCCCCGAAACGGAACTCTCCGCTGATGCACCAGACGCGACAGACCCTAATAACATAGCTCCTCCAAGAAGCGAAACCCATACTTTTTTCATTAAAAATTCACTCTCCTCGATTAATGTCAGGATGAATCATCCTGTCTTGAATAAGGCATTGCGCCATTTATGTAGGTCGTGTTGTCGTCTGGAATAGAAGAAAATGGAACATGAAGAGAAATACCGAAGTGTTTTTCATGAAGCGTACGTGAAAAGAGGGTACTGCAATATGAAGCATGTAGCCTAAAAAGGTGACAAACTCCTCCTTTCCTGTCGTATATAAAGAAAATAGAATAATGGTGGATAATGGAAAAGAATTTCCTTATGCAAAAATAACAAATGTTGATTTTTTGAACTCCCATCATCTGGCTCTGATATTAGCACAGAGAATGACGGACGAGAAGATCTATGTCACAAATTTATCCAAAATGATTCTTTAGACCCTAATAACTCATTTATTTAATAGGATTAATAAGCTTTGTAAAATAAAGTCGAAAATTGCTGTGTCGAAAAGACTCCACGATTGCCGTTACACACGGCTTTTGGACCGCATAGGTTATGTTGAACTGTCCTAATCATGCTGTCCATCTATACAGCAGGAAGGGAGGTGAGACGGGAGCATGAAGAAGCAGGGAAGAGCTGGATACAAGATCAAACGGAGGCGGCATTCTGGCGCTTACTATCATTCTAAGATGTGGCTGCCGTTACGAATGCCGAACATGCATAAAAATCCGGTAGCCCCTGCCATGAGGGAGGTACTTGACACGAAGAGAGGGGCACAGATCGGCGAAGAGCGACCATCTGAACCGTCATCGGTGGGAAAGTTTTTCGTATCTGTCATTATCCCGGCCATGAATGAGCAAAAAACAATCGGAGCTGTGATTCGCGAAGCGCGCCGTGTCCATCCACATACAGAGGTTATCGTCGTTGAGAACGGATCACACGATAGAACGGCGAAGGTGGCAGCAGCGGCGGGAGCTCGTGTACTTTCTTTCCCGGAACCGCTCGGACATGATGTTGGCCGTCGTATTGGAGCGGAGGCGGCATCCGGACAGATCCTGCTTTTCCTGGATGGGGATATCGTCATTCCCTGCGTTAGACTCCGGCCGTTTATACACGCCATATGTGCAGGGGCGGATGTGGTGCTGAATGATTACCATGGACCTGTGAATCGTACGCCCGTACATCCTGTAGTGGAGGCAAAGCACGTATTGAATATCTTGTCGAATCGTGCTGATTTAGGGGGAGCATCTATGACTGGCATTCCACACGCTATAAGTCAAAAGGCTCTAAAGGAAATAGGTCTAAAGCCCCTGGAGAAACCTCCTTTATTTCAAGCTATGTCCATCGTCTCTGGGTTACGAGTGGTGACTGTATATGGAATAGCTGTCGGTAAAATAAATGCGACACGTAAAAAACAGAACGGCAAGGACCCGCTGGCAGATGTAATTGTTCAGGATCATCTGGATGCCATTGCCTGGCTTACATCGCGTCTGGGAACGCGTGCGGGATATACGGATTTGGGGCGCAAACGGATCAGAGACGAGGTGAAACCGTGAGTAGACAGTATCGCAGAGGGAAGCGTGAAGAACCGAGCTGGGGGATCAGACGTGTTCAGCGAAAACGAGGAACGACGACTTCAATGCATAGCCGTAGGGTGAGAAAGCCCACGCCTCGGGCGAAAGGAATGAGCGAAGTGACTCCGCCTGTGGAACGCGAAGTTCCGGGAGATATTGTGTTACAGGGAACGGCAGCGGCCGTGGTCAGCGCCTGTAATGAAGAGTCAACGATTGACCGGGTACTGGCCGAGCTGGAAAAACTTCCGCTTACGGATATCATTGTCGTATTGAACGGCTGCACGGACGGCACGCGCTCCACCGTAGCCAAACATCATCCCAGTGTGACTCTTGTCAACGTGCCGGATCGACTGGGGCATGATGTTGGCCGTGCAGTAGGCGCGCGTATGACGCAGGCTGATATTGTGCTGTTCGTGGACGGAGATTTGCCGATTCCAGCATCTGATTTGTTGCCTTTTCTCCACGCCGTGGATCAGGGAACGGATGTTGCGCTTAATGATCTGGGCAGACATTTGCCGCCCTATGCCCAGCAGGATAGCGTGACACGGTGCAAAGCATTCCTGAATCGCGTACTGCGCAGGCCGGATCTGGGAGCAAGCTCATTGACTGCCGTACCGCATGCATTATCTCGGCGTTTACTGGATCAGCTTGGCTCAGCCGTGCTTGCCGTACCGCCAAAAGCCCACGCCATGGCAATTCTGCATGGCATGATCGTGGCGGCAGTACATGCTGTCGATGTCATTAAAACAAACCGTAAGCGGACCTTCAATGTTGGCAAAGGGAACGCTATGGAACAGTTGATCGTCGGTGATCATGCAGAGGCACTGACGGCGGTATTTCAGGTAGCCGGGTATTCCCCGCTCGGGCCTGTTCCAACACGGGTAGACGTTGCCAAAGGGAGGAATGCACAATGAGTCTGACGAGCATCATTATTCCGACTTATAACGGCCTGCATCTGTTAAAGCCGTGCATTGAGGCGATTCGGACACATACGATAGATGTGCCGTATGAAATCATTGTTGTGGACAACGCTTCGAATGACGGAACGGATGATTTTTGCGCATCCGAGCGGCTGATCAGCATACATCTTCCTGAAAACAGAGGTTTTCCAGCAGCATGTAATACGGGGCTCCGGCTGGCTTCGGGTGACCAGTTCGTTATTTTAAACAATGATGTGACGGTTACGCGGGGATGGCTATCGAATATGTTGGCTGCATTACAGAGCGAAAGCATAGTGGGATTGGTGGGACCGGTGACGAATTATGTCAGCGGTATTCAGCAGATACACGGATTAGAAGGAGATTTGGCCAGTTGTCTGAGATATGCGGAGCAGAATAATGCAAGTAATCCCTCCAGATGGCAGGAGGTCAAGCGGTTGGTCGGATTTTGTTTGTTGTTCCGGCGCGATCTGATGGAACGGATCGGATTGCTGGATGAACGGTTCAGCCCCGGACATTATGAGGATGACGATTATTGTCTACGCGCACGCGTGCATGGCTACAAGCTGCTCATGTGCAACGACTGTTTTGTCTATCACGAGGGAAATGCGAGCTTCTCACGCTCGGAAACTTCCTGGATGGAAGAGCTGATCGAGCGGAACTATCGTTTGTTTATAGAGAAATGGAGTATAGATCCCAGAATGTTCATCGAAACTGGAAACGCTGGGGTTGTATGCACTGAACATGCTGTCGAAGGAGGAAGGAAGATATGAAAGGGGTTATTCTCGCAGGAGGAACCGGATCGCGCCTTCATCCGTTGACTACATTACTCAACAAGCATCTGCTTCCGGTCGGCAAGTATCCCATGATCGTATATGGTATCGAGAGGCTGCGACAGGCGGGGATCACCGATATGCTTATTATTATTGGTAAACAATCGGCCGGACTGTATACCGATTTTTTGGGCAGTGGCAGCGATTATGGTGTCCAACTGACATACCGGATTCAAGAAAAGGCGGGCGGCATTGCGGAAGCACTCGAACTGGCAAGAAGCTATATGCAGGCAGAAGAGAAATTCACTGTTTTGTTAGGTGATAATTTGTTCAAGGAAGACTTGGGACCTGTGATCGAACGGTTCAAGCAACAGCCCCCGGGGAGCGCCAGAGTGTTGTTGAAAAAGGTGGCAGATGCTCGTCGTTACGGGGTACCCGTATTTGATCCTGAGCGCCCGGAGAGCATTACGCGGATTGAAGAAAAGCCGCAGCATCCCCAATCCAAATATTGCGTTACGGGTATCTATATGTACGATACTGCCGTGTTCGATAAGATCCGGCAAATTACACCTTCGGCACGGGGTGAGCTTGAAATCACGGATGTTAACAACTGTTATGCCGCTGAAAGCAAGCTGGAGTATGATATTTTACGGCGCTATTGGAGCGACGCAGGAACCTTCGATTCCCTCCAGGAAGCTGGAGTGAAAATGAAAGGACTTCTACCCTAATCTCAATGAAACACCATCCGGCCGGGCCAGGCATATAGTATAGGCATAATGCCACCCGGAGGAGTGAACGGCATGAAACGCCTGAATATGCAAAGGAAACACAGCAAGCGGCTCGGAAAGAAAGGCTATTGGTCAGGATATAAAAGGGGCCAGGAGCAAGGCAACAGGTTGGGCCAGGCTTCGTTCGGCAAGGTTTTTGAAGGCGTCAGTATTATCATTCCGTCCTGCAATCAGCTTCAACAGCTCCGTGCATGCATTCACCGTATTGAGGAGAATACGAGCCATCCTCACGAAATTATTGTGGTGGACTGCGGCTCGACGGACGGGACATCCACCTATTTGCTCCGTAAAAGCATCGCTGTGCGTTATGCACTGCTAAAAAAGGATGTTCAAATGATAGGTAGCCTGAATCAGGGGCTGATGATGGCAAAAGGTACAACTATTGTGGTACTGGATCAAAACTCCATGGTGACCCCCGGCTGGTTGGATCGGTTGTTAGGGTGTTTATACAGCGATCCGCGTATTGGTGTTGTCGGGCCTGTAACGAATGGTCCATTCGAAGAACAGCAGATTGAGATTCCTTATATGAACGAAAATGGAGCACGTCAATTTGCCATGAACTTCAATATCCCCAAACCGGCTGCATGGCGAGAGACCGAAAGCTTAGCCGGATTTTGTTTATTGCTGCGCAGAGAGACACTTGAAAAAACGGGCTACTGGGACGAAGGCTGCCACAGTACTCAGGAAGCCCATGCAGATTGGCTACTGCGTGTGCGTTTGTTGGGGATACGTATGGCAATTGCCGGAGATGCTTTTATCCACTATGAAGAAAGAGATCGGGATACGGTGTATGGTTTTCCTCAAACGACCGAAAAAAGCGGTTCAATGGAGGAAAGCAGCCGGAACCGATCCTTTTTTGTACAAAAGTGGGGGGACACGGATAAGCTGTTACACAACCTGAAATTCAGTACAGCGGAGACGGGCGGCCAGATATCAACAGGTAAGGAAACACACGTATCAGCGGCAAGCTTTTATCCCATCGGAGCGGTTGTTCAGGGACCGTCTGGAGCAGTATTTCGGTTAGAGCCGGGAAGAAGGCGGTATCTGCATGGAGTCAGTACTGCGGGAGGTGAAAATGTGCACCCTGTTAGAGTGTCTCAGCTGGATTTGTTGGTGCTTCCCTTGGTAGGGAAGCCGGAGGCCACAGTTTCCGGCAGCATTGATGCACCTGTAGCTGAGCCGCCAGAGGAACCTATTCCTGTACTGGCGGCTCCCGATCTGAAGAACATGTCCATGTTGCCCACACTTCATATCCCGGCTCAACGTAAGCGATGGATCGAGTTACTGTATGCTGAAGGTGGGCAACTGTACCAAATCGGCAACGGCTGGAAAAGACCGTTTCTTACCCTCTACGCTGTGATGAGCTGGCGGGCTGAGGACTATCCAATTCAATTTTTGTCCTCCGAAGAATTGTCGGCATTGACGGAGAAGCAGCCTATTATTGCTCCACCGGTGCTGCGAGGACATTTGTAATGATTAATAGGCTTTTTTTAGGCGAACCGACTACTCGCTGCGGCATACGCTGTAGTAGCGGAAAGCCCGTAGTTATTTCGTGCGTTCCGCAAGGCGGAACACATAAAGGAGGGGCTTATGCATAACGAGTTAGATGATTTGCTGATCCATATTTCGCACTCGCAGCAGCAGATGTCGAGGCTGCTGGATGCGGAACGGCAGGTGGTCGTGCGCATGGCACAGATCATACATGAACTGCCGGATGAGGAGCCGCGATTTGATGGAATTCCGGGCATTCTCGATAGTTCGGGACAGGTAAACAAAAGTATTGTTGCCTATTTGAACGGTATTGCCGACCTTCAGGAAGCCATGGCTGAAATGCTTGTTCGTGTGGTGAAGGAGACGGCATACCCGGAAGAGGAGTAGTGTAACAACCGAAGGTAGGGAGTGAACACATGAGTAGGGAAAAAGCAATGATTCACATGCTGGACGCAGCTTCCAAGATGCAGCGGAATGTGTCTATGATTTTGGAGGCCAAGGCGGTCGAAGCTGAAAAAATGCGTAATTGGGCGCTGAACCATCTGGCGCCTTCCGCATTTGAAACCGATGAAGAGCAGTTGGGACGGCCTTTGGAAATTCATGAGCAGATGGTGGAAATGCTGGAGGGATTGACCCGGCTTCAGACTGGACTGTGCAGCAACCTTAAAGCATTGCTGGATCAGGATGAGCAGCAGGGTGGCGGCATGGAAGGGATGATGGGAGGAATGGGCTCGGGGGATATGAACTAATGAGCATGAGGCGTGAACGTGAGATCAAGCTGGATATGATGGAGTCTATTGCTGCCAGCCAGCACGCCGTTGCTCGGATGCTGACCAGTCTTGCGGACTTGACGCCCCATGTGGATATGTCGGCTTCCCGTCTGGAAGAGACCATCCGTCTACTCAGCAACTACCAGGGAAAAATCACGCAAATGCTGGCGGGTATTCCATTAAGACGACAGGTATATGGGAAACCGACTAAGCCGTGGCTCCATGTGCCTGTTCAGAAAAATGAAACCACCACAAGAAAGCAAAGGAGGAATGAAAATGAGTACAAGGTGGGAACGCGCCACTCGGGACAAAGCCCGCAAAAGACGTAAAGATGCCCGGCGTTCCAGCATGCGGAGATTAAAACGGAGAAGAAGACGTCTCCTTGCTCTAAGACGCCGTAAAAGAGGACTTCATTCTGCACGTAGAAGACATCCTCATTTGCGGCGGCGGAAAAAACCTCAAGCTAACCAGGCGGCAACCCCTTCTGCGGAGAATCCACAGCCCGGGACTGTTGTATTGGAGCATGATCCGCAGGCATTTCAGCAGGGATATGATGCAGCTTACAACGAGGGTTTTAATTCAGGCTTTGCCAAAGGTTATGAAGATGGACACCAGCTCGCTTACAAAGCTCAGTAAACTGTGCAAATCATCTATTACTGTTCTCCCCCCGAAGCTAACAGCTTTGGGGTTATTTGCGGTTCGGCAGTTGGACGGGCAAACGCCAATTTTGTCCGGGCAGTGGCAGTCGTCCATGATGCGTTTGACCCCTCCGCATATAGTTTAGGAGTGACAGAAGTTTATCCTACAACAGGACAGGGTGAAGGATGTGAACGATCAACAAAGCGGAAATGAACGCGAAGCGTACCGATGCGGCTATCGGGAAGGACGCAGAATGGGCGGTTGCGCGGCTGCTCTGTCACAGGTCGTGGCAATACAGCCTGCTGTTCGTCATTTGAAAGTGTTATATATTCCGCAAGGTTTCGCAGCTATAGACACAGGTGTGCAAGAGGCATTAGGCCAAATATGCAGCTCATGCGCCATCGGTACGCCTGCTACGATGCTAGCTGACGCCGAGGCTCAACGTCCAGACCTCGTGCTGGTCATGAACGGGCTGCATGTTTTTCCGGCGGATCATCTGGAGCAGGTACAGCAAATACGAGCCCTTGGCATTCGGACGGCCATATGGTTTGTAGATGATCCTTACTTTACGGAGGATACGGCGTTGATCTGTCAATCCTACGATGTCGTATTTACGCACGAAATTTCTTGCCTGCCGTTTTATCGCGATCAGGGAGTAACGAGGGTTCACTATTTGCCGCTGGCTGCGTCAACTCGTATCTTTTATCCCCGGCGGGTAGAGCGGGAACATCAGCATGATATTTGCTTCATTGGAAATGCCTTCTGGAACCGTGTGAAGCTGTTCGACTACCTTGCTCCCTTCTTGGCGGACAAAAGAGTGCTGATCGTAGGTGGGCACTGGGATCGGCTGACCCGGCGGGATGTGCTGGAACGCTTTATCCGTCCAGGTTTTATGGAGCCGGAAGAGACCGCTCAATATTATAACGGCTCCAAAATTGTCATCAATATGCACCGCCCGACAGACCCTGGACTGGATAATCGGAATACACACCAGCTTTCAGCGGAGTCCATCAATCCTCGGACATACGAAATTTCTGCTTGTGGCACGCTTCAAATGACGGATATTCGGAAGGATTTGAGCCGTTATTACCGACCAGGCTATGACATTGAAACCTTCTCTGGAGCAGAGGAACTGAAAGTGAAGCTGGACTACTATCTCAAGCATGACTGGGAACGCGAACGCATGGCCTGGCGCGCATTGCACACGACTATACAAAAGCATATGTACTCCAATCGCATGGAAGAACTGCTGGACAAGGCGATGGCCTAAAGTAAACACCATAAACAGTGAGGAGTGAAAGTGATGACGATATCTACGACAGGACCGTATGACCCGGCTGTTCACCAGACGGCGGCAGCCTCCTGGGAAAGGGGGAGAATTGCGGGAGTGCATGACGGATACGACGAAGGATATCTGCGCGGACGTGCTAACGCAATGGTTGGGCGGATGAAAGCAGTTTTCCCATTTCGACAAATCCATGTACTGTATGTCGTCTCCGGTAAAGGCCTTCCGTATTCTCCGCTGGATGAGGCAGTCATTACCACGTTGCAAAGCATGACGGCTCAGGTTACCGTAACAGACCCACGTCAGCCGGTAGGAGATATTGCCGCTCAGCTCCGTCCGAATCTGATGCTGGCACTGGATGGAATGGATCTTCCGTTGGAGCAGGTTACTGCGGTACGCCAGTTGGGCATCCCCACCGCCATCTGGCTAACGGACGATCCATATTATACCGACACGACGACCAAAATCGTTACGAATTATGATTATGTGTTCACGTTAGAAATGAACTGCCTGGAGCTGTACCGTCAGTTGGGTTGCACGTCTGTGCACTATTTGCCCTTTGGGGCATTTCTGACTCACTATTTCCCACTCAGCTCGCCCGCTTCGGTACGACGTGAGATTGGGTTTACAGGCTCAGCCTACTGGAACCGCATATATTTCTTCAATCCGATTATGCCTCAGCTCATGGCCCGTAACATTAAAATCAACGGAATCTGGTGGGATCGTCTCCCGGATTATCAGTCGTATGGTGACAAAATTGAGCTGGGTCGCTGGATGTCTCCGGTCGAGACCAATGATTCGTATAACGGCAGCAAAATCGTAATTAATCTTCATCGTTCCCATCAGGATGATTCGGTGAACAACAACTCACTGAAAATTCCGGGGGCTTCGCCCAACCCGCGTACGTTTGAAATTTCTGCCAGCGGCACGTTGCAACTGACAGATACAAGAGATGATCTGGCTCGTTTTTACAAGCCGGGGGAAGAGATAGAGACCTACAGCTCTCAGCAGGAACTGCTGGAGAAGGTTGAGTTTTATTTGACGCATGAAAAAGAGCGCCATGAGATTGCCCTGCGTGCTCTGGAACGAACCCTGCGGGAGCACACCTATGGTCACCGGATTGACCAACTGTTGTCGGTCATATTTCCATAAGGTGATTTACACGTCCGATGGTTGCTATTTTAAAGGAGGTGAACTCCGATCAAGCCGAAAATGATGCTATTCAGCCATGTTAGCAACGTCCGCAGTATTACGGGGGCAGAGAAACTGCTATTGCAATTTTGTCTAGACATGCGTACGTACTTCGATTGTATTCTCGTAACGCCTGGTGAAGGGCGGCTGACCTCAATGGCCCGCAAGCGCGGAATCACCGTTCTGACACAGAACCTGTTCATGCTGCATGGCATGTATACCCCATATGAGGGATTGGCGCAAGATGCGGAGAATTTGCGGACTCATGTGGCGTATGCACCATTGTTCCAGATGCTTCGGCATGCTCGACCTGATGTGGTGCTGGTCAATACCTGTGTGAACGTCATGCCTGCAATGGCTGCCCAAGAGCTTAATATTCCAGTGATCTGGAAAATAACCGAGGTCATTAACCAGAATGCCCATACGCCAGTTTCTGTTTCTATCATTGAGCGCTATAGCCAATGGGTCATCGGCATTTCGCAAGCTGTAATGCGTCCTTTGCATGGTGGGGGACTGACACGTCCGCATACGGTGTTGTCTCCCTGCCGGGATATGGATATGCCGTCTCCCAAAGAGCATGTGCTGGAACGGAAAAGAAAGCGTGAAAAACTGGGGCTGCGGGATTTTCATATTTGCATTGGTTATATTTCTTCCTTTATCTACGAAGCCAAAGGGCTGTTACCTTTTGTCCAAATGGCTCTAAAGCTGTGCGAAACCAATTCACGTTGTCGTTTCTGGATCATCGGCAGCTCGGTGGACTCGGAATATTACGTAAAATGTGTCTCTTTAATCCGCCAATCTCGTTATAGCCGCCGCTTCCAGTTCAATTCATTCGAGGAATCCGTGTCAACGGCCTATAGCGCAATGGATATTGTTGTAATCCCAAGTATGGTGGAGGAAGGCTTTGGCTTGACCGCCCTGGAAGGGCTAGTTTACGGTAAGCCCGTGGTAGCCTTTGCGCAGGGTGGACTTGTGGAATTGATGGAGGCGACCGGAAATACAGATTTTTTGGTAGAGCCGGGCAACAGCGACATGCTGGCGCAAAAAGTGGGCTATCTGCTCGATCACCCCGAGGAAGTGGAACGGATTGGTGTGCGTAACAACAGTGCGGCTACACGTGTATACGGACCTGATTCCTACCGAGGCAGTTTACACCTTATGGTCAGTCAATGGGTATGTCATCATCCGCATTGGTTCCCGTTGATTCAGCAGCCAGGTGGACCTGTATGGACGAGGGAAGGCGAAGGACTGCGTCAGGTCACTGCTATACCGGAGGGATATACCAGCACGATTCGAGAATTTCCCGAATCGGTGGTGTGTCAACTGCCTGTGCTGGGGCTGCCGCCAATCGAATATGCAGCCATTCAGGGCTTGCCACAACCAGCACCCCCTTTACCTGAGTCACCGCCCGAATTGCTCCAAGGCAAGCGTAGTGTTCGGGCGAGATGGGCAAAGGGCCGCAAGCGTACCAGATTGCGGAATCGCAGGTATAAGAGAAGCGGCGGCAAGAGTCGCCTCAAGAAAATTCACGGGTCCCCGTTGTCGAAGGGACTTTATCCGAAAGCTAAGTCCAGACAGAAGCTCAAGCGGAAATTCAAGCACCGGTCACGACGACACAACGCGCACAAGCAGAAGCGAGTCACGCTCAAGGCTGGACAGCATACAAAACAACGGTCCGGGTGAATCTACGCCGGACCGTTGAGATGAACGTTAAGCTGGAGCACAGCCAGTCTGCTGGATGGCTATCATTCATTGAACGCCACAATTCAATGAAACAACGACAGCAAAGGTGGGTTCCAAAACCATGAAAATATTGACCGTGCTCGGCACAAGACCGGAAATTATACGGCTCAGCCTGATCATTCCGAAGCTGGACCGCCATGCAGATGAACATGTGCTTGTGCATACGGGCCAAAATTACACCGAAAGCCTGAGCGGGCAGTTCTTTCGCGAGCTGGGACTGCGTGCCCCGGATTATGTACTTCAGGAGAAAGCGGGGACACTGGGCAAACAGTTGTCCGTCATGTACTCGCAGATGGAGGATATTTTAAACAAGGAACGCCCTGATCATGTGTTATTGCTCGGTGATACGAACAGCGCCTTATGTGCTTTGCTTGCGGAACGTATGGGTTACCCGGTCGTGCATATGGAGGCGGGGAACCGCTGTTATGATCTGGATGTGCCGGAGGAGAAGAATCGGCGTGTCATTGATGCAATATCCACCATTAATATGCCTTATACGGAGCAAAGCAAGCAGCACCTACTACGCGAAGGCTTTCCAAGTCAACGAATTATACTGACTGGAAATCCGATCTACGAAGTGATGCAGCACTATAAGAAAGAGGTATCGGGCAGTGGAATTTTGAAAAAGTTGGGACTGTCGCCAGGAGAATATTTCCTGGTCACTGCCCACAGAGCTGAAAATGTGGACCATCCACCGCATTTGCTGGCTATTTTAGATGGTCTTAACCGGGTAGCCCAGCAGTTCGGGCAGCGGGTCATTTGCAGTATTCATCCTCGCACTGCCGCCCGAATCGCAAGCCATCCGCCGATCCAGCTTGACCCGCTAGTGGAATTTCACGAACCGTTCGGTTTTTTTGACTTCGTTCTGCTGGAGCGGCATGCCCGCTGCGCTTTGACGGACAGTGGTACCGTACAGGAAGAATGCTGTGTCATGGGGGTACCGACGGTTACGATGCGCCGGACGACCGAACGACCGGAAACGGTAGATTGCGGCAGCAATATCGTGTCTGGTCTTGATGGCGAGATTATAGCAAACGCGGTAGCCATAATGACCGGGATGACCCATAAGTGGCAATGTCCTGCGGGCTATCTGGCGGAAGATGTGTCGGATAAGGTAGTTAAATTTCTGCTTGGAGGGAAACGGCATGTTTGAAAACCAACGTATCTTGGTTACCGGCGGTACCGGCTCCTGGGGGCATGAGCTGGTTGCCCAGTTACTGCCGCGTAACCCCAAAGAGGTCATTATCTTTTCACGTGGAGAATCCAGTCAGGTTGCAATGAACAGGCAGTTTGAGGATGAACGACTCAGCTTCTGTATTGGAGATATTCGGGATAAGGATGCGCTGACTACCGCTTGTCAAGGAGTGGACTATGTATTTCATTTGGCAGCGCTCAAGCACGTTCCCGTCTGTGAGGATCAGCCCTATGAGGCACTCAAAACCAATGTCGTAGGCACCCAAAACGTGATCGAGGCCGCTGTTGCCAATCAGGTAAAGAAAGTCATTTATATATCGACTGACAAGGCCGCGAATCCGTCCAATTTTTACGGCATGACAAAGGCGATTGGAGAAAAACTGATTGTTTACGCCAATCTGCTGAATAGCGATACACGTTTCGTGACGGTGCGCGGCGGTAATGTTTTGGGCACAAACGGAAGCGTGGTGCATCTGTTCCAAAGCCAGATTCGCCAGAAGGGTAAGGTTTCGATCACAGATATGAACATGACCCGCTTCTTCCTGACCTTGCGTGATGCGATCAGCCTCCTGTTCAAAGCCTCGGTGGAAAGTGTCGGCGGGGAAATTTTTATTATGACCATGCCAACCTGCCGTATTGTGGACTTGGCTGAGGTGCTCATTGAGGATTCAGGTGTGGAAAACGTAGAAATTGTAGAAAAAGGTGTACGTCCCGGCGAGAAAATTCATGAAATTCTGATGAGTGACTTTGAAAGCCTGACGACGGTAGTCTATGACGAGCAATATTTGGTCATTCTCCCAACGCTGAATATTCCTCAATTAAAGGACCGCTATACTCAGTGCCCTCCCGTGTCATTCAGCAGCTTTAGCTCGGAGTTCAATTTGATGTCGAAAGAGGAGATTCGCAGCATTCTCCAAAGCGGGGGGTTCATCAAATGAAGCTGCTTATTTTGGGTGGTAACGGTATGGCGGGCCATGTTCTGGTTAAGTATTTCCAAAACCAGAGCGGGTATAACGTGTTCTACACCACCCGTGATCCCGAAAATAAAGGCGGTCTGCTGCTGGATGTAAAGGACAGCTTTATGGTGGAGCAGCTGGTACGGAGTGTACAGCCAGACGTTATTATTAACGCGGTAGGCGTACTGAATCAGCATGCCGGGGAGGATCAGATTGCAGCATACCAAATCAATGGATTGCTGCCACATCTTCTCCGGCGGACAGCGGACAGTATCGGTGCCCGATTGATTCATATCAGCACGGATTGCGTATTCGAAGGAAATCGGATACCTGGTTTATATAAAGAGACGGATCAACCCGATGGGACAAGTGCCTATGCTTTGACGAAAATACTCGGAGAAGTAAAGGCCGCAGGGCATCTGACTATCCGTACCTCCATTATCGGGCCGGAAATTCGGCCGGGAGGCATTGGTCTGCTGCACTGGTTCTTGCAACAGAGCGGAGACGTTAACGGGTATCGCCGGGTCTTTTGGAACGGGGTTACGACGCTGGAATTAGCGAAGGCGATACAGGTGCAGATGAATGAGCCGCTGGACGGACTCATTCATCTGGTTCACCCTGAACCGATCAGCAAGCATGATTTGCTGCTGCTGTTCAAAGACATCTGGAAAAGGGAGGATATTCGGATCGTGCCGAAAGATGAGCCGGTGCAGGACCGGACGCTTCGTTCTACCCGGGCCGATCTGCACTACGATGTTCCTCACTACAGCATCATGCTGAAGGAGCTGCTGGAATGGACGGAAGCACAGCGGAACAACGTCGGCCTGTCATAGTCATTACTGGAGCGGCGGGCTATACCGGGATGCATGCCTGCCGCCATTTTGCAAAGCTTGGCTGGGAGGTAGCGGCGCTGACTCGCACTGTTGCTTCCGTCTCAGAACTGATCTTACTGGCTCGCGATGATGAAAATAATAGTCCAGAGGCGGAGACCCGTAGCTGTATTACGCCTTATGTGTGTGACTTGCTCGACAAGAAACGTCTGGGCGAAGTAATTAGACAGATTGCTCCGGATTATGTGCTTCACCTGGGTGGTAAAAATTCCGTCCCTGAATCTTGGCAGAGTCCCCTGCTATACATGGAATCCAATGTACTGTCCACCCTGTATCTGCTCGATGTACTGCGACCTTTCCCCAAAGCCAGAATTGTCGTGGCGGGTTCTCGGCTAAAGACGGCTTTGCAGGCTCCGTATCATCCAACACATCCATACAGCCTTAGCAAAAGCCTTCAAGAGGCAGTCGCGCTCTCGTGGGGCGCGCTGTTCGAACAATCCGTTATGCTGGCAGAGCCTTGCAACTTGATCGGTCCGGGTCCATCTACCGGATTTTGTGCATTACTCGCGGGGTATATCGTTCAGACGGAACGTCTGAAGGGGCAGTCCGTAACTGAAACTGCCCCGTTCCGGGTATCTTCCCGACATGCGCAACGTGATTTCCTCGACGTTCGTGATGCCGTTCGCGCATACGGTGTGCTATTGGAACAGGGTGTGCCAGGCCGAGTTTACTCGGTCTGCACAGGCCGCATTGTGGAACTGGGCAATATCGTGGAACGTATGGTTGCGCTGGCCCAAACATCTATTCCCATACAATGGGGGGATGTGGAAGAGTCAGCATCCACTGAGGCATACCGTGCGAAAGAGCTGGAGGACATGGGCTGGAAGCCGACCATACAGCTGGCGCAATCTCTGGAGGATATGATTCAATACCGCCGAGCTGGAAAGGAAGGAACGATATGAGACCGAAAGTAACGATCGTCATTCCCTTTTATAACTGTGCATATGTGGATCAGGCTTTGCAAAGTGCACTAGAGCAAACTTATGGGCCCCTCGAGATTATTGTCGTCGATGACGGGTCCACGGAACATGTTGATATGCTTCAAGCCTATCTTCCGTATATACATTATTTAGGCAAATCCAACGGTGGAACAGCCAGCGCCCTGAATCATGGTATCCGACATGCCAGCGGGGAATATATTGCCTGGCTCAGCTCCGACGATACCTATCATAGGGACAAAATTAATAATCAGGTTTCTTTTATGGTGGAAAACGGTGCATACATCTCCCATACCAATTTCAATTTCATCAATCAATACAGCCAAGTCACAAGCTATCAGGCAGCCGCCGTGTTTCCGTCTATGACGGAGTTTTACCGTTTTTTTCAGCAAGGAAATCCGGTTAATGGATGCACGGTTATGTTTAAAAGGGAGCTGTTTGAACATATTGGTTTGTTTGATGAACTGCTGCCGTACACACATGATCTGGATATGTGGTACCGAGTGATGCTGGCGGGATATCCATTTCCTTTTCTGAACGAGTCCTTGGTTAACTACCGCTGGCATGATGAAATGGGAACCAAAAAACATTGGCCCGCTGTGGAGCGGGAGTACAACATAACCCAAGCACGTTATCGAGATCGCTTCAGTCAGGTGTTGAGCGGTTTATCCTCATGAAGCCGAAAGTCTGTCAGGGGGGATTGATATGGTAGATACGGGGATTGTTATGCCACTGTACAAACAGGATATCGGCTATCTGCAAGTTGCGATCTCATCCGTACTAGCCCAGAGCTACAGGGCATTTCGCTTCATCATTGTTATTGACGGAGCGCCCGAAATGGTGGGGCCGGCGCTCCACGCAGCAATGGGAGACCCACGCGTTCAGTTGGTTACACTCCCTCAGAACAAAGGAGTATCCCACGCCCTTAACCGGGGATTCGATGAGTTGTTTAAAGATCCTGCGATCAAGTATGTGACCTGGGTATCCAGCGACAATGTTTATAATTCTTCCTTTATTGAACGATTGCGGCAGGAGCTGGAGCAGGGGCCAGACTCACTCGGCCTTGTGTTCTCTACCTTCCGCCAGGTTGACGCATGTGGGAACCCGTTGTATGACGAGCAGCATCAACAAGCTTTGATCCGGTACCAAGGTCAGCCGCATCATGAATTGCTGAATGCCAGCATTGTCGGGGTTTCATTTATGTACAAAAGCAAATATGCCCGCCAGATTGGCGGCTATCGGCTGCAACCAGTTGAGGATTATGATTACTGGCTGCGGCTGACCGAGACGTGCAGCATGAAATTCATCCCGGAGATCCTGATGGATTACCGGGTGAATTCCACATTTAGTGTATCGGCCGGCCTGCACAGCCAGAAGGAGCACCGACGCTGGCGACGCGCATTCCAAATCGCCAAGCATGAGGCGAGAGCACGTCGGGGCATCCCACTTGAAATGACGATTTTAATGCCTGTCACGGATATGGCTCAAGCTGAATCATTGCTGGATAATCTGCTGGAGCAGCACTACAGCAATTGCGTGGTACGGTTGCTGGATTTAACGCCAGAACAGGGAGCCGCCGCTTTCCTGTCGATGATGCTCGATCCTCGGTTAATCGTAACGCCACGTCAGCATTATTCGGTCCAGGAAGCACTGGTTCAGGCTATTGGTGAAACAACGACCCGCTTTGTTGTATGCTTCGGTGTCAAACCTTATATTGCCGTGACGGATTTGCTGTATCTGACAGATTTGTTGCGCCCATTACAGGATACACATGCCTTTTCCTACTATACAGATGACCACTCAACCATCGGCAGCGGCCGAGGGGTTCAGTCCGTACCGCCGGAATGGAATTACGTGTATTACACCCACAGATTGCATCAAGCACTGGAGCAGGGCAACTTTTAAATAACAGGAGACAGCGCCGGGATGGTGGTCAGTTCCGACTGAAGAACACGATGCTCCTGTACAACATTACCAAACTGATCCAGTCCAAAGTTGGAGAGCACAACATTGGAAGGTGCAGCGGAGACTACGTTGTATTGTACCTCATAGGCAAGAACCCCTTGCACAAAGAAGGTGCGTCGGGCAACGGAGTTTGCAGGTAAGTTAACCGATGTCACGTATAAGGGGATTTTGGTATCCGGTACAAGCGAGAAAAAAATTTGGATGGTCACGGTTGCCGCGTTCACTGTATCCTCGTTGACCAAATTTACAACGACATTGGAGCAGGCAGTACCAAAATCTCTAGTGTTGGTCATATATCCGGTTGTAAAAGCCAATCGAATCATCCTCTCAATAAGCAGAATATTGGAAAACCCCTGAAGGGATGCTTCTATACTATGAATCTATTGAAAAGAAAGCTTGTATGGTTGTCTGTAGACTGAGCTGAAAAAAGTACATTTTGATAGAAATACTTCAGGCATGTCCATTTATATAATGAAGGGAATGCTCGCGATGCCTTTGAATTTTCAGGTGACACCCAGCGGTTTGCCCAAATTTGAACCCAGTGTCGCCGTTAATTTGTTGAATCCGAATATTGTTGTGGCTGTCGCTGTTGACTTTAGTAGCGGGCCCCCGCTAATTGGACTGTATCGTTCCTTGGACGCCGGGGCGAACTGGACGGATACTTTACTGCCAATTCCACCGGGATATACAGGAGCCGAGGCAGGAATGGTAGCCTATCTGTTCCCGAATATTTTCATCATATCCGCACATGTGTTTCCGGGAAATGAGAACGGGGCTGTCGTGATCTATCGCTCTAAGGACGATGGAGCCACCTTTGATCCTCCAGTGGTCATTAACCCAGGCTATGGAGATTACATTAATAATGACTGGACCAATATTACGACGGATAACGCCGGGGCAAGTCCCTATCTTGGGCATGTCTATGTCACGTATAACCGACAATACAATGTAGAGTTTAATGCCCGGTCTGCGGCCTTTTACCAGCGTTCTACGGATGGAGGATTGACCTGGGATCGACCGTTATTGCTTTCCAATATCCAATCCTCCACGGAGCGGCCTGAGCCTGCGGTCGACAAATATGGCAGTGTGTATGTTAGTTGGATTCGTACAGGGCCGCAGATACCCGCTTTCTTTATCCGGCGCTCCTTTGATGGAGGGGCAACTTTCAGCGGGGATATTCTTGTGTCCAATATAACGCTGGTGCCCAATCCTTTGCCCGTTCCTGGTTATGACTTTCGGATATTGAATTTCCCTAGCTTGGCCGCGGACTGCTCGGGTGTGCCTTCCACAACAAATACGCTATATGCCGTTTGGCAGGATTTTGGTCAGGGATACAGCAATATTTTGTTGTCCAAATCAAGCGATTTTGGCGGTACCTGGAGTGCTCCGATCATTGTGACAGACAGCCCGCCTGGCTCGCAAAATTTCTTTCCTGCAATTTCGGTGTCGCCTAAGACGGGACTGGTCGTTGTCGTGTACTATACCAATCGCTTGGACGGCTTTAATCTGGATGTGTTCGCCGCCCAATCGTCAGATGGAGGCAACACCTTTACGAACAGTCGTCTCACAACGACCTCCTTTAATCCGAATGTCGGTGGAGGCGAATCAGAGCTGATCGGCGACTATATTGATGTCGCCATCGTACCGCCGAATAGTTACATTTCCGTCTGGACGGATACGCGTACAGGCAGTTTGACAATTTTTGCTGGTGTACCGGGAGGTGGGGCCTGATGCCGAACGTACAGCTTACGCCTAACGGAAGGCTGGCGCAGGAGCCGAGTGTAGCTTTCAACCTGCTCGACGGTACCATTGTGTCTGCGGCTACTGATTTTACGACAGGGCCGCCGTTGACGGCGGTATACCGTTCAGGTAACGGTGGTGCCTCCTTCACACAGCAGATTTTACCGCTACCAGCCGGCTATGTAGGAGCGGAATCCCATAGCGTCAGCTACGGTTTTCCCAACTTGTTTGTCATAGCCTGTCACGTATTTACCGCAGACGGCTTGAGCGGTACCATCGCTACCTATGTATCCAGAGATAACGGTAATACATTTGATCCGCCCGTGATTGCCCAGCGGGGGTATGGGACATTTGTCAATAATGTTGAGGTCAGCGTGAAATTCGATACTTCTCAGGTTAGCTCCTATACCGGAAACATCTATTTATGTTATACGCATCAGTATAATCCTGACTTTTTGGGTGGATCAGTCATGTTCTTCCAGCGTTCGCAGGATGGAGGCATCACTTGGGGTACACCCGTGGTGCTCACCGCTGGCTCCAATCAGATCACGCGGGGGGAAATCACCGTGAGCATTACAGGGGTGATTTATGTGGGGTACATTGTGACTAATCCGGTTAACCAATATCAGGTCATTGTGTCCTTCAATGGGGGGACAGCATTCAGTTCTTCGCTGCCTGTATCTTCTGTTGTCCCGGTTCCGAGTCCGTTGCCCGTGCCTGGGTTTGGCTTCAATGTGCTGCCGATGGCCAACATTGCGGTGGATCGCTCTACTAGCCCGAATCAGGGAACACTTTATGCGGTCTGGCAGGATAATCGGGCAGGGTATGCGGATGTGCTGCTCGCCCGTTCAGTGGATGGCGGATTAAGCTGGACTGCGCCGCAATCTGTGACAGGGGCTAGTGCAGGGGCACAGCATTTTTTCCCGGCTATTGATGTTTCGCCTGTGACCGGCGTAATTAAGATTGTATATTATACCAATCAAATAACGACCTCTTTCTTAGACGTATTTGTGGCCGAATCAACGAACGGAGGGAATACATTTACGAACCTCAGAATAACAGACAACTCCTTTAATCCTAACGGGATTAGTCCGGTTCCAGTCGTTACGATCGGTAATTTTATTGATGTAACGATCGTGCCGAATAATGGATTTTTTGCAGTCTGGACAGATGCGTTATCGGGTTTCCAGCAAATTTACGGAAGTAACGGAATGTAGCTCAGCGTACGAGACAGAGGAGGTGAGGCTGTTTTGAAAATTTTGTTGGCTACGTACTGGCCGATTCCTCATTTGGGTGGCGTATGGCCCTTTATGCTGCAAATTAAACGGAGGCTGGAGCTACTGGGTCACACAGTAGACTTGATGGGGAACGGACCGGATACACCTAAGTACCATATTGTTTTTGAAGATAGGGAGCTGCTGAAGGATCAACTGCTGCCCCTGCTGCATACGAAGCTGAATGAATCGGCTGTCCCTGTATTACATTTGGATTCATGGGTGCAGACGGTGGAAAAGGATCGATACTGTATGGAGCTGGCAGCGGCGTATTTCGGGGTTGAGCAGTATGATGTTATTCACACGCAAGATGTCATTGCGACGCGTGCTCTAAGTCGGGTCAAACGTAAGGACAGTGCGTTGGTAGCGAATATTCATGGCTCGCTGGCTCGTGAAGTCATGATGTCTCTGGAGCGGGATCATGAGGAGGGTTACCGTGAGACGTTGATGTGGAAATATTATTGGGCGCTGGAGCACTATGGCGCTCTATCCGCGGATATTACCATTACGTCTACAGAATGGATGAAACAGACGCTTGTGCGTGAGTTCGAAGTGCCTGAGCAGCAGATTGTTACTTTCCAATACGGATTGGATACCGAGCACTTCTGGGAAGTCCACGCCCGGGGAACGGACAGGGTACGACCTGAGGGGAAAAAAGTTATGATTTGTCCTTCACGGCTGGTCTATATCAAAGGGCTACATTATTTAATGAGCGCTCTTGGCCTGCTGAAAGCAAGTCGTACGGATTGGGTTTGCTGGATTGTCGGGGAGGGAGATAAAAGGGAAGAGCTTCAAACACAGGCGAAGGAGCTAGGGCTGGAAGAAGACGTGGTTTTTCTGGGGCATCGTGAAGATGTACCTGCTCTTTTACAACTGGCGGACCTTTTTGTCCATCCGAGCATACAGGACAATCAGCCGTTTTCGGTCATGGAGGCGCAGATTTTGGGGCTTCCGGCAGTGGTATCGGATGCAGGCGGACTGCCGGAAATGGTAAAGCATGGACACACCGGACTGGTCTCCCCGGTTGGCGATGTGGAGGCACTGGCAGCTCATTTACAGCATTTGCTGGCTCAGGATGAAGTGCGGATAGCTATGGGAAAACGTGCCAAAGCATGGGGGACTGCGCATTGGTCTCTGGATGTTATGATTGAACGACTCGTGAATATTTATGGGCAAGCGCTGAATCAAGTACGTTGAGTACGTTGATTCAATAGTTAGGAGGGAGAGCATGACTTTTCCTGTCGTTGGAGACTTGTACAACCGTATTTTTGAAACCCAGCAGTCGCACCCGGATCTGAAGGTCGATTACGCAATATGGAACCGAATTAACACCTCGTTGCCGGAAGATTATAAGCTGCCGGATGCTGACATTTTGGAACGTCTGAAATAATCCGCACCATAAGGGCACAGACCATATAAAAAGGCAGGTCGGGCTTAAAACTCCGATCTGCCTTTAGTTCATTTTAGCTCATTGTCCATCCAGTTTTTCGTCAATCTTCATAAACGGAGCCTTGAATTATGAGCGGCCCCGTAACAACAGCACGACGGTCAGCTGATTGTACGGTCAAGCAGTATACATAAGGCTCTGCCTGTTCTCCCGTTTCCTCATAGCTTAACTCTGCAAATCCCTCCTGATAACAGGAATCCTGCAACCAATCCAGCATAGGTCCTCGCTCATCATTGCGACGCAATCGAATGTCCAACTCCCCGATATCCCAGTTGAGCAGCGGATTTTCCCATGCCAAAGAGACTTCAATGACAATACGTCCTTCAGATTCACTTGCAGGAATGATTAATGTAGAGAGCACGCTCTCCTGTTCGGTGACCTGAAAAGGCAGTGCATATGTGCCTGGCTCAGCTTTGTTTTGAACTGAATATTTCAACATACCTTCTTCCTCCTCTGCCCGTTCATTAGGGCGTCACGGTAAAATGACTGGCTGTACGCTTAGCGACAATGTTCCCGTTTTCCAAAAATTCAGTCAGGATAAACAGCGTTTCCGGATTGTAAATACTCGTTACCACTCGCAGGTAAAAAGGATTTTGGGCGGTCTCCATATCCTTGAGTTCTAGCACGGAGCCAGCTTCGGGAGAAGGGTTCAATCGAAGGAGCTGCCGTCGGAAAACGCCACTGTCATTTCCCATTTCCAGCAACACATCGACGGCTCTCTTTTCACGATTGAAAAAGGTCACATGGCAGCTTTGTATATGGGCGCTGTGGTAAGCGAGATGGTGATCGACGGTTAAAAGAAACACGGACATATGATGATGCCTCCTTGAATTCCGTTAGGTTACCAGCCTTAATATGATATGAAAAATAGCCGGGATTGGACTGGATAGTTGTACGCCTCTTTGACAAAAAGCGCATCGGTGTCCAACCCTTTTCGCCGTGCTGTGCATGTAATGTAGAGTGGAACAAACTACGGCTTGAAGTCCCTTTTCGACTACAGAAGAAGGGCTGAGCAGGATCTGAGGGAAGGGTCGTATTAAAAAAGGAGGCACGGCTATGAGACTCGCACAGCTGGCAGGGGAATATGAAGCGGTCTTCAGTCTGGGACAAAACTGTACACCTGCCATTCAATTGGAAAAGAACCGTTTGCGGCCGTTTGCCGGGGTACTGGATTGGATGATGTCTGACACGCTGTCCGATGTGAACCGCTTGCTTGAAAATCGGTTTGCCGGATTTATGGATTTGCCCAATTTAAGTGTCGTTGGTACGAGCCAACTGAATTATATGGTCAGAGATATCGCTTATAATGTGATCTCGGTACATGATTTTCCGCAGGAACGTAATACGTCCTCAGATCTGGTGACCTACCCCGAGTTCAAGGAAAAGATAGACCGTCGTATTGAACGTTTTTTTGCAAAAACACAGATGGCGAAGCGTAGCTTGTTCGTCCGTATGCTGGGAACCTATGAAGAAGTAGAGGAACTGGAACGTATTTTGTCGGGCATGGTAGCGAATGAATTTCGTTTGTTGGTGGTGAATTGTTCCGGCGTAACGGAGTTGATGGAGGTGGATTGGCAGCTTCCGCATGTATGCGCGGTGGAAATGCCTTTTGCCGATGTATGGAATTACAAGAGTGATCCGCACTGGCGTACTCTTTTTAAAGGGATGACCTTGTCTTCGGAAAGGGGAGGGCGTCGTGCTTGAGCGGTTACAGGGGGAATATGATGCTGTATTCAGTCTGGGTGGACATTGCTTGCCTTCCATTCAGCTGGATAAAAACGGACTGCGTCCATATGCGGGGCCGCTGGACTGGATGATTTCCGGTAACTTGTCACAGATCAGTCGCTTGCTGGAAGCCCGTTTTACCGGATTTATGGATTATGACAGTCTGCGTGTCACGGGGCATGATTATGGCGAGCATAACTTCATGGTCGAGGATGCATCCTATGGGATTACAGCGGCACACCATTTTCCGGTTAGCCAGAATACATCGGAGCAGCTGACTTCCTACCCTGCATTCAAAACGACGCTTGATCGCCGCATCGCACGTCTACTGGATCAATTCACGCTTGCGTCCCGTCTGCTACTGGTTCGTCTCGGGGGCAGTCGGGAGCAAGCGGTGGAACTACATGATGTGTTATTACAGAGGATTACACATGATTTTCGCTTGTTATACGTGGATTATACAGGGACTGATGGTGTGACGGAGCTGGACTGGGGGTTGGAGCGGCTGGTTTCAGTAGAGCTGCCACCTGAGGATATATGGAACGGTCAGGATGAGCTGTGGCGTTATATGCTGAAAAACGTGAGACTGCATGTCTGAGGTGCTGAGATTCTAGAGACACATTATAGATTGTCTTCGGACTGTGCTTGTGCCTGCGCCAAGCTATAGGGAGTCGCATAACATGATGCGAAGGGAAGTCATATGCTTCGGTTCAAAAGGAGGGTGAGCTAGTGAAGGCTTTGGTCACCGGGGGAGCCGGATTTATTGGTTCTCAGCTGGTACGTGCGCTTGCTGATTCGGGCATCAGAGTGCATGTGCTGGATAATCTGACGACCGGGAATATTGCAAATGTGGACCCGCGCGCGGTCATGCATATTGCGGATATTCGCAGCTCTGAAGCTAGGACGCTGCTGATTCGGGAAAGCCCGGATATTGTGTTTCACTTGGCCGCACAGGCGGATGTGCAGCAATCCATCCATCGGCCCGATGAGGACGCGGATGTGAATGTGCTGGGGACGATTCATTTGTTGCAGGCTTGTCATGAAGCCGGGGTGTCAAAATTTATATTTGCATCCACGTCCGGTGTATATGGAGAGCTGCAAAAGCAATGTATACAGGAAGACGATCCCGTGGAGCCCATTTCAGGCTACGGACTGTCCAAGCTGACCGCAGAATCGTATATTCGACTTTTTTATCGGCTGTACGGTATGAACTACACGATTTTGCGTTATGGAAATGTGTATGGTCCCGGTCAGGCCGCGAAGGGAGAGGGTGGTGTAGTCGCTCTCTTTATGGAGCGGCTGAAAAAAGGAAGCCCCTTGCTCATTCACGGTGATGGGACACAAACCCGAGACTTTGTGTACGTCAAGGATGTAGTTCGAGCGAATATGGCGGCTATTCATGCAGCGGACCAACGCACAGTACATGTAAGTACGGGACGAACGACGTCCATCAATCGACTGGCCTACGATTTACTAAAGCTGCATGGTTCGTCTGTCCGTCCTGTGTATTCACCAGCGCGAGCGGGAGACATTCACCATAGCTGTCTTAGTAACGCAGTCGCCAGACATTGGCTTCGTTGGGAACCGCTATACGGCATTTCTGCTGGTTTACAGGAAACGTATGTGAGCAGTATGGGCTCAGGCAAAGAAGGTATGTCGTGATAAAGAGCGCGCAACTCAAAAAAGAGACTGAGGAAACTCTCAGCCTCTTTTTCATATGAATAGCAATTAGATGTTCTCGCCAGCCAGCTTCAAGGCTTGGTCTAGGACAGCTGCACCGTTTCCTCTACCATAAGCCAACGTGTCAATGACATCTACAGGGATACCATAGGGAGCTGCAATTTCGGTTACTGCCTTTTTACGCATCCGAACTTGGGGTCCGAGCAAAATAGCAATCACAGAATCTGTAACGGATTCTAGCTCTTCCTTAATGGTGCTCTCGGGGATGGCTTCGATGCTCAGCTCTATGGATCTTGCTATTGCTTCTTTTTTCATTTTAGAAACCAAAATGGATGTGGACATACCCGCAGCACATGCCAAAATAATTTTTTTCATATTTGAGCGCCTCCAGAATTCATTCTTAACTACTTATACTCTTCATCCAGATCAGCAATAAATGAGCGTTCCTTGATAGCGGCTTGATACCAGTAGCCGGATTTCTTCAAATGCCGACTTCGATCATTGTCCAGGTTAATTTCCACCAGTCCATAGCGATTTTTAAAAGCATTCATGGGAGAAACGTTGTCTGTAAAGGCCCACAGCATATAACCTGTGCAGTTGGAGCCCGCTTCTACAGCTTGTAACGTGTAGTATAGATGCTCAGTTATAAAGTCAATACGATAGTCGTCCTGAATGATGTGTTCCTCATTTTTGAAAGCAGCTTCATTCTCAATGCCCATACCATTTTCTGCGACAAACCACTCGATATTGTGATATTCGTTCTTGATACGCATTCCCATATCGTAGATGATTTTCGGATAAATCTCCCAGCCCCGTGACTTGTTCATTCTTTTACCCGGAAGATCAAAATGCTCATAGTAGTAAGAGGGGTGGAAGGGGTTGCTTTCGTTCCACGCTTTACTCTGTGCTTTGACCCGGTGGGGATAATAGAGATTGATCCCGACATAGTCAACGGTATTGTCCTTAATCACGGTCAGTTCTTCCGTTGTAGCTTCAAATGCAATATCATGCTTGCCCATGAGATCGAACAATTCTTGCGGGTATTCGCCTTTAATAAGCGGGTCCAGAAATACTCGATTGTAAAATAAATCATACACATGTGCCGCATACTGGTCATGAGGGGCGCTTGATCGGGCATAAGTGACTTCGGGATTCAGAATAACGCCTATTTTAGCCCCGTGCTGACTATAGTTTTTTGCTTTGAAAAGCTGTACGCACTTCGCGGTAGCCAGCGTTTTATTATAGTTCCATTGCATCCACTTCCGCGTATTTTGTTCATAGGGATAGCGGAGGGCATCTAGATAGACACGAGTTTGTACAACAATAGGCTCATTAAACGTAAACCAGTGCTTGACCCGATCGCCGTACCGTTCAAACACTTTTTCTGCATATTTTACAAACAGTTCCACGACATGCTTGGAGGACCAGCCCTCATATTTATCCATCAAATAAGCGGGTACCTCATAGTGCTCCAGACAAATCATCGGCTCGACTCCGCTTGCAATCAGCTCATCAATGACTCGGCCCATATAATCCGCATACGCTTCATCCACCACTACATTCTCATAATCCGTTAAGAAGCGGGACCAATTAATAGAAGTACGATAATGGGTTAAACCAATCTGTTTCATCAGCGCAATATCTTCGGCATAGCGATTATAAAAGTCGGTTGCAACCGCGGGTCCATATCCATTGTGCCAGACATAGCGGTCATTTTTGTACCATTGGTCTAGGTATGAGTCCTGCCCTTCTTTTTTACCGCTCCAGCCCTCCGTCTGCCAGGCGGAAGCCGCTGCACCCATGATGAAATTCGACGGAATTTGTATCGTATGTTTAGCCATGACATGTTTCTCCTTTTCATTGATAAAGAATGCGTTTTCAATTAATTGATGTATTTCTATAGTAGCGCATTATTCAGTCGTTCGCTTGTTGGCAATTTTGACGAACGGGAAATAAATGATAATGGCTACCACAATACAAATGATCTGAGTTACGACGGCGCCAATACTTCCACCTGTAGACAGGTAGGCATTAATAATAGGCGGAGTAGTCCATGGAACCATGACGACGGCTTTACCTGCAAATCCAAGCAACGTCGAAAAGTAACCAATCGTTCCTGTGATGAGCGGAGTAATAATGAAAGGGATAGCCATCAATGGATTCAACATAATCGGAAGTCCAAAAATGACAGGCTCATTAATATTAAACAGACCTGGGCCGAGCGAAAGCTTTGTTATTTCCTTCATATCTTCACGCTTGGAGGCGATCATAATACAAATTAAGAGGGCCAGTGTAATCCCTGAACCACCGATACTCATGTACACGTCCCAGAAAGGCATCGTAATAATGTTCGGAATGGGCAGTCCTTGCTCATAAGCAGTCATGTTGACGGTAATCGCGCCAAGCAGCAGGGGTTCACGAATGGGCTTTACCATTTGGTTCCCGTGAATACCGATCACCCAGAAAATTTGCGCAACCAGCATCAGCACCAGTATACCTGGCAGTCCCTGTACTACGGTCTCCAGAGGTTTTTGCACCACATTATAGACAGCATCGTACAGATAGAGTCCCGTAAACTTATGAAAAAAGAATCCAAACATTGAGAAGACAGTCACCGTAATAATGGTAGGAATGAGTGCGGAGAAAGAAACGGCCACATTGCTGGGAACACTTTCAGGCATTTTGATTTTTAGCTTATCAGACTTGCCCAGTTTGCTGTATAGCTCAACGGATAGGATGCTTATGAAGATACCTAAAAACAAGCTCTTGGTATCCGTAAATTGACGGGCTATGACGTCTGTTACTTTTTGCATTTCACCGTTAACCATCAACTCTATCGTGGTTGGTGTCACAGAGATAAAACAGATTAAAGCAAGCAAACCGGGGAAGAGATTTTTCTCTCCATTAATTTTTCCTAGCTCCAGACCAATCATGAAAACAGCCAGAATGGTAAGGATATTCAAGCTGGCATAGTTAATGCTCGAGAAAATCGGTTTGTACTCAGCCAGGAATGAGAATGGCTTAAAATGGGCCAAACCATTGACCGGGTCCATGACCATATTGGAAATCAGCACAGCAAAGGCACCGACAATAATAACGGGCATCAATGTGATAAAAGCTGATTTGATCGCTATAATATATTTAAAATTGTTGATTGCATTTGCTACCGATGTGAGGCCGTCAACCAGTTTGTCTTTGAAAGCCATGGGATAGCGCCCCTCCCTCTACGATTTCGGTACGAATTGATCAATGCGTTCATACAGGTCTACAAACTCTAAGGCCATATCGCGAATGGTGATGGCATTCATCAAATGATCTTGAGCATGCACCATCATGACGGACATCTCTGTTTTTTCACCCGCTGCTTCCTTACGGATGATTCTGGTTTGAATTTTGTGGGAGGACACCAGTTCTTTTTTTGCTGAAGCTAATTCTTCTTTGGCTTCCTGAAATTTCCCCGCCTTTGCAAGCTCAATCGCCTCCATGGCCGAGCTGCGTGCATTCCCTGCGTATAATATAATTTGGAATACAATCTCTGTATCATCCATGTCCTCCATGTTCACGTCGTGCTCTGTAGATTCATCATTATTCACGTGATCTTCTCTCCTTTCAATGATCCCTTCGTATGGCTATTATAATTTGGAATCGCTTTCAACATAACGCACATTATTTCCTCTTCTTAACGGAAATAAATCGTTCTTTGTAGTTGAAGTCTCTATCACTAAACATAAAAAGAGAGAAACCCCAGCCATGTAGGCTTTAGATTTCTCTTTTTTTTACATACTTCTTATATTCAATAATTTTTATGCAACACTTCTATGAATTCTATATACGATTTGCAGCGAATAAGCTGTTGGACGAGCTGTTCATTATTTAAAATTTCAAGCAAAATATGATACATAGTCTGTAAATCCTCTGATTTGGTGCGCTGTATGCAGAGCATACAAATAAACTGCACCGGCTTGCCATCCCAGTCGATAGCTTTTTGTAATGTACAGATGGCCCAAAACGTAGAATCTGCGAAAGGTTCCATTGGATGCGGGATCGCGACAAAGTTGCCAAATGAAGTGGGGGAAACGGCTTCACGCTCTATCACAGATTGCAGCAGGGGGCCTTTTACAAGATCTGCTTCGTGTATTTTTTCGGCTATAAATTCAAGCACTTGGAGTTTGTTCTCAAACTTCTGCTGAAGAAAGACCATTTTTTTTCGTACATACTGCACAGCAGGAAGTCTGGCCTCAGAAATGGCTTGTTCAATTTTAGTAATATCGGAACCGCCTAAAAATGTATTCACATGGATCATGGGGATTGAAAGCGGTTCTGAAATGGGGATCGTGCTAATGACAAAGTCCAGTGTATCCAACGGCATTTGTTTCAGTTTATAAAATTCAGTGGTTCCCACGATATCCAACCTGGAACCGAAGACCGATTGAAGCTTGTAATACAGCAGCTTAGCGCTGCCGAGTCCAGAGGCACATACGATCATACATCTTTTGGGCGCGTCCTCCATTTTCTTTCTTTCCATCGCGACTCCGATATGAATGGCTAAATACCCAATTTCATTTTCCTCGATGTGTATATGAAGCCGCTGCTTGATGACCTCCGCAGCAATAATACCTGCTTCAAAGGCAAGCGGGTAATTGGCTTTGATTTCATCCAGCATAGGATTACGCAAATTCATTCCGTATTGATAGCGGTTGATCACCGGTTTGAGGTGAAGGCAAAATGCAATCAGCAATTCTTGATCGTTATGGATGTTCATCTTCAACTGCTGATCAATTTGGTCTAATATTTCGATAGTCAGTTCGTAGATATCTTTATCAATGATCTTTTTAATTTCCACTTCATCCATACGGGCACTAACGACGGTCCTTATACCCAATAGGTGAACAGCAATGTACGCAACTTCAACAAGTGGAAAGGAGTACTTCATGTTTTGTTCCAAGGCGGATACGATCTCAGTCGCCACCCTAAACTCTTTTTGCGCTTCGATTTTTTTCATCTCTTGAGGATAATACGAGACATACCTTTCTTCGCGAATACGCTTACATGCAATAGCGATATGAATGACCAGATTGTTCAGGGCAATGTCCGACAGCTGAATATCATGGATCTCAATACGATCCAGAATCACTTCTCTTATGAATTCCATCTCTTCGTTAGAGATCAGAGGAGGGGGGGACATCTGCTGGTCGCCTATTTCATCTATCCTATTAAATATATAGTCGGAAATGCAATAACGCAGCCTGGCCTCATTACCTTTGACTCGAATACCATGATAGGGTCTATTCTCCAGAGAAAGTCCGTAAGTTGCCAGTAACTTGCGTAGTTCTTTGAGGTCATTCTGTAAAGTAGATCGACTAACATACAGGATCTCGGCTAAATCATCAAGTTTAACATATGCATTGGTAAGCAACAGCTTTTTCATTAAAAAACGATTTCTGGCTTCAGAGGAATTCGCTAGTGGATAGGGCACATTATTTTCATAATCCTTTAATTGCTTCAGCAGATGATGAAATGCTTGTTCGTCCCGAACCTCTAACTTGTAGCCCGTTCCTTTAAGGGATTTAACTGCTGCTCCATGCTTTGACAACAGCGCACCTAATTCCTTTAAATCTGTTCGTATCGTTCGAGAGGATACCTTCAATGCATTTGCCAAGTGTTCTCCTTTGACCATCTGTTCAGCAACTAATATACGAAGAATATCAAAAATACGCAAAACGAGCCCCCTTTCTTAGCTGTTCTGATGAACAGTATACAACGGTTCGAGCGTAACCAAAAGAAGGATTGACAACAGCGTAACTCCTAGATGACCTTGACACACCAGCAGATTCAGAGATATAGTAGACACAATAAGTCTTTGATTGAGGTGTAGTTATGAAATTTACAAAAGCTACAAATTATGCGCTGCACACCATGCTCATGCTCGTTGCTGATTCGTCGGTTAAGCCGGTAGGTGTTCAGCAATTGGCCGAATCCCAAAATGTTTCGCCAACTTATCTTTCAAAAATTTTGACGAGGCTTGTGAAGGCTGGAATGATCGAATCCGTTTCTGGAGCCAATGGAGGCTATCGCCTATCCCGTCATAAAGATGATATTACCTTTTTGGATATTATCCATGCCATTGAAGGTACGAATTCTTTGTTTGAATGTGATTTTGTCCACGGATCTGAGTGCCTGATTCAAGCTGTAATGAGGGAAGCAGAGGAAAAAATGGAACGACATCTAAAAAATACGAAATTGGTCGATTTGGCGCAAAAGCAAACGCAAGTTTAAAAGTAAGCAACTTTAGATAGAAGGAGGGTGGTTGCCAATTATGTAAAGCGTTTTTTCGTTTTAATAACAGATATAATAAGTCTTTAATATCTTCGAAAAGGAGTTGAGTGCTATGCTGTACGATTGCGCTATTATTGGCGGAGGGCCCGCCGGATTGAATGCAGCCCTCGTGCTGGGCAGGGCAAGAAGAAGTGTGGCTTTGATTGATAATAATCGGCCGAGAAATGCGGTTACGCATGCGTCGCATGGTTTTATTACGAGAGACGGCGTAACGCCAGCCGAGTTCCGCCGTGTAGCTTATGAGGAAGTGCTGCGTTATCCGTCTGTCCATCATCTGCAAACCGAAGTTGTTTCGATTATGAAGAACGAATCCGGATTTGAGGTGCTTGATTCATCAGGTCTTCGCGTTCAAGTACGAAAATTGATATTAGCGACGGGCATAAAGGAGATATTCCCCGAGATCGAAGGTTTTTACCCGTTATACGGAAAAAGTTTGTTTAATTGCCCTTATTGCGACGGCTGGGAGTTGCGGGATCAACCGCTTGTCCTCGTCTCTGAATCGGCGGCTATATTTCATACAGCCAAACTACTCCTGAACTGGAGTAAGGATTTGATCGTCTGTACGAACGGTCATGCATCCCTGTCGGACGAACAAAAAGAACGGCTTCAATCCAAGGGAATTGTGGTAATGGATCAACCTGTTGCGTCGTTCATCGGTCACAATGGGCAGCTGGAGCATGTGCGCTTTACGGATGGCACTCAAGTCCCGAGGGTCGGCGGCTTCGTGACTCCACAGTTTGTACAAAGTGCACCGCTTGGAGAACATTTGGGCTGTGAAAGAACGGAGTCGGGCGGGATCAAGACGGATGAAGCGGGGAGAACCTCCATACCTGGTGTATATGCTGCTGGGGATTCATCGTACTTCATGCCTTCTCAGTTGATTTTTGCCGCGGCCGACGGCAGTCGAACCGCTGCGAGCGTAAATATGGATTTGACAGAGGAAGATTTCAACGAATGACGAGAAATTGAAAATGTCCAATATGCAATTGGATGATTAAAAAAAAGGCCGCCTATATGGCGGCTTTATTTTTTAATCATAGAGACAGTAAGCAATAATAAACCAATGATCATAGGTCATTTCAAGGCTAAACAAGATCTTCTTTCAATAACCTCTGTATTCACAAGAACCTGAGTATGATGCCCCTGATGATTGTTAAGCCTCTCCATAAGCAAGTTGACAGCAGTTCGGGCCAAAATATCCTTTTTCACATGAATAGTTGTGAGTTCCGGGCTAATGACCTTGGCTTCATGAATATTATCAAATCCCATGATGGAAATTTGTTCAGGCACTCGAATGTTCATCTCCTGAAACGTTTTAATGGCACTGATCGCCATATAATCATTTTCGCAAAATAGGGCCGAAGGTAGCTCATTCAATTCATGAATAGCTGTTTTAAATGCGTCCTGTGACATCACAAGCATGGGATGCATATCAAATGTAAGCCCATTTTCTATGGAAAGATTGTGCTCCTCTAAAGCCGCCATAAACCCTTCCTTTCGTTTTTTAAAGTTAAGAATTCTGGTACTGGATTGTACGTATCCTATCTTTCTATGTCCTGACTGAATTAAATATTGGCCTGCCTGATATCCACCAAGATAGTTGTTAATAGATACGAAACTGGCATCGACGTGTTCAAAGCAAGTATCCAAAATCACAATATTGGAATGAATGGATTGTATGGAATGAATAATCTCAGAAGTTAAATTGGTGCCAAGCAGAAGTATGCCTGAAGAGGGCTGATCTTTTTCCAAAGCAGATAACTCTTCTTCGAGGCTATGGCTATCAAAAGACGAAAAAATCAAGGTGTTTCCATGTTCTCTCACCTGATTGGTAATATGATGAATTAATTCATTGAAAAATGGAAGTGAATCATAATGCTCTGTTACGATGTCTGTATTTTTACAGGCCACAAAGCGTATCACATGATGATTTTTAATAACTTCCTTGCTTGTCTTCATGGTGCGTGGTTTATATCCATGCTCTTGGGCAATTTTTAGAATTTGCTCCTTGGTTTCTTCACTGACTCCAGGTTTATTATTAAAAGCAAGAGAGACAGCAGATTTAGAAACACCTGCAAGCCTTGCAATATCATCAATTTTCAATGTGGAACCCCCTATTGAACTAAACTACATAAATTATATCATTACTTAGCAAGAAAGTTTAGCTTATAAACTAAACTAAACTAAATAACTAAAAATAAAAATTTGTTGACCATTTATGATTTGTAATGTTAATATTCAAGTGTAAAGCGCTTTAATTTAGTTTATTTTGCGAAATAATCATATAAATTTAGTTATTTATTTAGTTTTGTTTAGAGAATTTTGTGAATACAGCAAGAGAGGAACGGTGATTCATTTGAGTTTAAACATTGCTGAAAATCAAAGAAGTTTTACAAAAGAGGACAAACCTTTTTTTTATTTGGCAGATACGGTTTGGAGTGTATTTACCAACGCGACGATAGAGGAGTGGAGCGATTATCTTGACTATCGGAAGATGCAGGGTTTCAATGTGTTGCAAATCAACATGCTCCGACAATGGGATGCAAGTGAATCGGATCTGAATCTACAGCCGTTTGCATTACTGGAAAATGGGGATTTCGACTACCATACATTAAACGAAGCTTATTTTGACCGGGCAGAAACCATGTTGAAAATGGCTGTAGAGCATGGGTTTGTTCCGGCACTGGTTCTGTTGTGGTGTAACTATGTACCGGATACATGGGCTGAAATGTTCCAAAAGGGTAATAAAATGCCGTTTGAATGCGTGGAACCCTATGTAACGTACGTCGTAAACCGTTTTTCTCGATTTGATCCTATTTTTCTGATTAGCGGGGATAGTGATTTTCCGACTGAACGCGCCAATTCCTATTATTTAAAAGCACTGGAAATTGTACAACAATTAAGCCCTGCAAGCTTAACTACGCTGCATATTCAAGGGAGATTGAGAGAAATTCCTCCAGCCTTTGAGAAACACAAGGGTCTTGGATTCTATATGTATCAATCAGGACATAACTCCCAGTTTCAACATGTAGCCCATGAGATTGCTCAACATTTCTATCATAAGCCGGATATACGGCCTGTCATTAATGGGGAGCCATGTTATGAACAAATTAGTTACAGCCGCAATGTGTATGGCAGATACACAGCACTGGATGCCAGAAAAGCAGCATGGCAAAGTCTCCTCGCAGGCGGGGGAGCGGGAATTACCTACGGGGCGCATGGCATTTGGAGCTGGCACAAGAAAGGAAAGAAATTCGGCATTGTAGAAGGGGAAGGATTCGATAGTCCCTATGATTGGAGAGCGGCATTGCGATTTGAAGGTGCGTGGGATTATTCCTTTATTAAATATTTGTTTGAAATGTATAACCTTATTGGCATAAAGCCGCTAGATATTGTTTTAAACAAGTCAGAGGAAATTAGAGCTGCGGGGAACGAGAATACCCTTATCTTGTATGTCCCATTTAACACGAAGGTGCGACTAAGTATCAACGTGCAGGATTACAAGTTTACAACGATTGATTTAGCCGGGAAGCGGTTTGCCCAAACCGACGTGTCCGTCCAAAAGGATCAATCGGTGCTAGACATGCACAGCTTTGAAAGTGATGTTGTCATCATCGGAACGAAATAAAAACAGAGAAGAATGTGGATGGAGTGAAGCAACATGTGGAAAATCGGTGTTATTGGAACAGGATATTGGTCGGAAAAACATATAAAAGCATGGCAGTTTATCTCGGATGCAGAAATCAAAGGATTTTGTGATCGAAATAAAGGCTTACTTTTTGAAAAAGCAGCTCAATTCCATGTACCTACTGAATATTGTTACACCAGCCTGGAGGAGATGTTAAGCGAAGCGGATATTGATGTCGTGGACATCATTACACCTCCGGAGACACATCTGGAACTGGTTAGACTGGCGGCCGCAGCCGGAAAACATATTATGTGCCAAAAACCTTTTGCACGTTCTGTGGAGGAAGCTGAGCAGATTGTAGGTATTGCTGAAGCCGCAGGAGTCAGACTTATGGTGACGGAAAATTGGCGTTGGCTTGAACCTTTTCAAATTATAAAAAAATTGCTGGCAGATAATATCGTTGGGAATATGAATGTTATACGTTACACGCATACCGATTTTTATTCGCCGAGGTTTGCTCCGGAAAAAGAGCTGCCCCAGCCATTTTTCAGAGATATGCCCAAGCTCTTGTTTTATGAAATGGGAGTTCATTGGCTGGATACTTGGCGTTTCTTATTCGGTGAACCTCAGCGTTTGTATGCAGAAACCAAGCGGGTCAGCCCATACACACAGGGAGAAGACACAGGCATTATCATGTTAGGTTATGAACATTATTTTGGTCTTATGGACATGAGCTGGGCGACTCGTAGGGAACTGAATGGGCAGCTTCCAGAGCAGGTTCTTCCCGATCATAAAGAACAGCTGGTGATTGAAGGCGATGAGGCCACCCTCAAATTGTATAACACAGGTAAATTATCTCTCGTTAATAATCAGGGAGTCGAAAAAGTATTGGTTGAAAAGACTGAATTAAACTATGAGGAAAGCCATAAAAAGCTACAGGCTCATTTTATAGATTGTCTTAACACGGGAAAAGAATTTCAAACGAGTGGTCACGACAATATCAAGACCCTTCAGCTTGTATTCGACACCTATGACAGCGCAGAAAATCATAAAGTTCATGTGTATTAAGAGGCAACAGGATGTCCATTAACGATATTGTGATGTATGTTATCGCTCTTTTTTTAGTGCTGGGTGCATTGGATCAATGTTTGGGAAATCGCTGGGGTTTGGGACAAGCCTTCAACAATGGGCTCATGACCATGGGCTCTCTTGCTCTGGTCATGATAGGAATTGTTTCCTTGGCTCCTGTACTGGCCTCATGGTTGATCCCCATTGTTTCACCGTTATATGTGGCAATGGGTGCCGATCCGGCATCCTTTGCTAATACGATATTGGCGGTAGATATGGGAGGATACGCGCTTGCGGCAGAAATGGCGCACAGCCAGCAAGCGGGCTTGTTTTCCTGGGTTTTTCTGGGGACCATGTTTGGCCCAACGCTCGTATTTACGATTCCGGTTGCCCTCGGCATTTTGGGAAAAGAGGATCATCCATATTTTGCAAAAGGTATCTTGATCGGTATCAGTACAATTCCCGTTGGCTGTTTCATAGGGGGAATTACCGCCGGATTTGACGTGATTATGATTCTAAAAAATCTGATCATCCCCATTCTCCTTTCAATAATCATTATGCTGGGTTTACGTCTATTTACGGAGCTTACGATCCGATTGTTCAAGTGGTTTGGTAACGGCATTAGGCTTCTATCCCTTGTCGGTTTGGTAGCAATTGGGATCGAAACCTTAACTGGATTTGTGATCATTCCCAATATGGCTCCGTTGTCTGTCGGTGTGCAAACGGTTGGAACGATTGCTATTGTATTGGCTGGTGCGTTTCCGTTGGTTGCTTGGATTACAAAAACATTTAAAAATCCGCTTGAACGGGTAGGATATTTGCTAAACATAGATTCATCGGCTATTGCAGGTCTGGTAGCTAGTCTTGCACATAATATTCCTACTTTCACTTTAGTTAAAGAGATGGAGCCCAGAGGAAAAGTGATCAGTATTGCTTTTGCTGTCAGTGGATCTTTCGTTCTGGGAGGACATCTTGGCTTTATAGCAGGAATGGACAAGAATATGGTGATTGCCATGATCGTGGGTAAACTTGCAGGCGGGATAAGTGCCGTAATTGTCGCAGTTATAGCACATCCAGCTACTACGAATAGAAAAATAGAAAGCGCATCCAAGAAGGAGTGAACATGATGGATCATAAAAAAACAGCCAAAGAAGTATTGAGTGCCGTGGGCGGAAATGAAAATGTGAACAGTGTCATTCACTGTGTCACTCGATTGAGATTTAAACTGAAGGATAATCAATTGCCAGATAAAGAAAAGATCAAGCAGATTGACGGTGTCATTACCGTTGTGGAAAGTGGTGGCCAATTTCAGGTGGTCATCGGGAATGAGGTTCCCAAAGTATACGAAGCTCTTTTGGATACAATGGGAGTAAAGCATGGAGATCAAATGGTTGAAGACGACCAAAAAAATGAAAAAGCGAGCCTATTTAGCCGATTTGTCGATGTAATTTCAGGTGTGTTTATGCCCGTTGTGGGTGTGCTCGCTGCTGTGGGGATTCTAAAAGGATTATTGGCCTTATGCACATCCCTGGGCTGGATGACTGATCAGATGGGCACGTATAAAATTTTATATGCGACAGCAGACGCTATGTTTTATTTCTTTCCGGTTATTTTAGGGTTTTCAGCAGGTAAAAAATTTGGAGGAAACCCGTACCTGTCTGCTGTTTTGGGGGCCGCCTTGGTGTATCCGACTATTACTTCCGCCTTTACGGATAAAACGGCGCTGTCCTTTTTGACCATACCTGTCGTTCTGATTAATTATACTTCTTCTGTTATACCTATCATTATTGGATCGTTCTTGGCAGCTAAGGTCGAAAAAATGATAAGTAAGTATGCACCTGCTTCCATTAAAATGTTTATGGTGCCTTTTCTGACCTTGGTCATCATATCACCGCTTGTTTTTCTGGTTGTCGGACCGATAGCAACTATAATCAGCGATGGGTTAGCTAAAGGCTCTATGTGGATTTACCAGTTAAGTCCGGCTGTAGCTGGCCTCGTTCTGGCCGGGTTCTGGCAGGGCATCATCATCTTCGGTCTGCATTGGGCATTCATTCCAATTCTCCTGAATAATGTAGTTACAAACGGATTTGATCCGATTAACGGTATGCTTTTCTGTACGACTTTTGCGCAAACAGGTGCGGCATTTGCCATCGCTTTGAAATCACGCGACCCTAAATTAAAACCCATAGCCACTTCTGCCACAATTGCGGGTTTGATGGGAGTTACTGAACCAGCTATTTACGGGGTTACGTTACCCGCCAAAAAACCATTTATTTTAGCCTCGATCGCTGGAGGAATCGGAGGAGCTGCAGCAGGCTTACTCGGCTCAACGGCATATGGATTTGCCTCAGGCGGCATTTTTGGTATACCTCTATTCATTAATCCAAAAGGCATGGATGCAGGCTTCATCGGCTTTATCGTATCTTTGGTTGTAGCTTTTGTAGTCGCATTTATTCTGACCTATCTTTTCGGTTATAAAAATGTAAAACCTGCGTCTGAGATTAAGGTTGCAGATGAAAACAAAGAGGAAGAAAAAGCGGTATTCAGTCCTCTACACGGCGAGTTGATTCCTTTAACCGCAGTAAAAGATGAAGCTTTTTCCAGTGGCGCGATGGGCCAGGGAGCCGCTATTATTCCGAAAGAAGGAGTAGCCTATGCGCCGTTTAACGGAACTGTTGTTACCGTTTTCAAAACAAAGCATGCCATCGGGCTTATTTCTGAGGATGGAGTTGAACTGCTCATTCACATTGGAATTAATACGGTCAGCTTGAAAGGAAAACATTTCACCTCCTTTGTGTCTGAAGGGGATACGATTCAAAAAGGGGACAAGCTGGTTGAATTCGATCCCAAAGCTATAGAGGATGAAGGATATGATATTACCACATCCGTCATTGTAACCAATACAGCCGTGTACACGGATATCTTAGTTGAAGATTCCAAGGATATTCATGCAGGAGACCGCTTACTTAAGATTAGATAGATTCCAATACTCAAGAATAAAAGGCAAGTTAAAGCTGACGATGGCCCGTATATAAAAAGGGTTGTCGTCAGCTGTTTTTTTAGTTACCTCACACCCAGCGTGTTCATCATCTGCCGGAAGGAGCGCACATATTTGTCTGGTGCCAACAGGTTAACGATTCGCTCCAGCCCTTTTCTGCGGATAGATTCGCGTTGAGGTACGTTGTTCATCAGGTCTAGTCCTTGCAGTATCGCCTGCAAGATGTCTCCCTGCTGATAAAATTTACCGGTTTCGTTGTGGTCAATGAATGCTCGTACTCCGTCTGAATCAGAGCTTAATACCGGGCAACGACAGGCCATCGCCTCAGCAACCGCATAGCCGAAGCCCTCCACCAGCGAGGTTGATAGCAGGTAGCCACCTGAGTCGCCAATCATGGAGTAATACAGGGGCATTTGGGCATGAGGCACCCTTTTAAAGCGCTCGATAATTGAGGACATGCCAAGCTGAGCAAGCATGTTCTCGAATTGTATTTTATCCTCCGGCTGAGACAAGGTGTCATCATAAAACATCCAGATTCGAAGATCCGAACGGTTTTGCAGCATCCAGTAAGAAATGTCGACAAAATGCCTCCAGTTCTTGTTGGGCTCCAATCGCCCAACCCAGGCAATAATCGGATTGATCGGAGGAGTGTTAGGTACATAATTAAATACGCTGGTATCCAGTACGTTTGGAAACACGTAGCGATTAAGCCATGGACACATGCTGGAGAATAAGTTCACTAAATGAGTCGTATCTGGCAGGAGCACCGCATCGGCGTACTTTTGAAGATACGGAGCCGCATCCGCGACTACCCATGCCGCTTCCTCGTGTGGGCCAAAGCCTTGCGATTCATAGATTAATACCCCCTGATAGCCCAACATTCTCAGTCTGGGGAGCATGGGGTAGTCCGAAGAGACGATAATTGCATCATAGCGATGAGCCTCCACCAGTTTTCGAATTTCTTCTTCAGAAGAGGTCATGAACACTGGAATATCGCCGTGCAGGTTTTGCATCCCGGTCCCCTGCTGATAATAGAGAAGGTGACACTCAATCCCGTCCTGAATGAGCACTTTACAGCGTTGGCGGTTCAAGGTTTCCACACCGCCGCTGGGTATATAAAAAGTAAATAGAATTTTGATCTCAATAACCTCCTTTGCCAAACGCAAGCTCCTATACCAAGTTATTCAACCCACAGGACGGGGTGTGGGTTTCTATGGAAGCCTGGATTGAATCAGCGCATAATTATGGCTAAGGCGAGGGTCTTCCGGGGAGTGCTCTGTCGCTTCTCTCGCAAATTCAGAAGCTTTGTGTAAAAGGCCTAACTCGTAGCAAGCGAGGGCACCAAGATCATACAGTGTGGCGTCCCAGCAAAAATCCTCTTGCATGTACGTATCCGGTCGTGTTGAAATACGCAACGCTTCTTCAACCATATGATAGACAGCGGACCAGTTCCGTGTATGATAGGCCAGCTGAGCCATTTCCGTGTAAGGTTCACGTAAATACGGTGCTTCCGCAATAGCCCGGTATAACCAACGTGTTGCCTCCTGCCATTGTTCACTTGCTTTATAGGCTCTAGAAATAAAGCGCATCGAAGCGCTGCGTTCATCTGCCCAGCTTGCCTGCGGCATGGCAAGATGTTGTTGCAGTGTAGCAATGCACTCGTCCCAACGGCCATGATACATATATTCCCGCCCCAAGTAATGCATGTTGCGGTCATCCTCGGGAAACTCGCGCACAGACTGCTCTAGCAGTGGAAGGTATTGGCTGCGGGACTTGTGCGGATCGGGATCATGATACAAGCGGAGCTGGTCTGATCGGATGCTGCGTTCTTCACCCACCCCGATATATTCAAGCACCTCGTGAACCGGGTGTACCCAGCGGTAACCGTGACGAGTGTGTATTTTTTCTTTCCAGAACCATGTATAAATGGTATCTTGCCCAGGCTGTCCATGTGTAAAGGCATATAGCATCCGGGTAGTTCCTACCCTCCAGTTGCGTTCCAGCCGCGACCGCCAACCTTCCTCCCAGACTTCGTCCAGATCCGTACAGACACAAATATCTATATCGTCAGGGACCAGCCGTAGGGACTCATTACGAGCCTTGTCAAAACGCCAAGGGTTTACCTGGATGCGATGCACCTCTGCACCCGCTTCGCGTAGCAGGGAAACAGTATCGTCTGTAGAGCCGGTGTCCGCTACAATGACAACATCGGCTTCACGCATGGTGTGCATCCAGCGTTTGGCGAATCGGGCTTCATTTTTGCTAATGGCATAGACAGCTATCTTGTACCGATTCGATTGTTGCATTCCGCTTGCTCCTCCTTTGACTTACTAAAAGATTGAGGGGGGGTATGGGGGACACCTTTATTGGGGAGGATTCAGGATTGAGCTGAAAAATTGCCGATTATGCAGGACATGCAGGTCGTTGGGAATGTACGTGGCAGCTTGCTCGTTGTGCCAATTCGCACGTGTGTAATCCTTCATCCGAAAATGGCAAATGCATAGCTGGATATGAGGAAACCACGTTTGGTACGCGTCCTGTACCGGGCCCATCGTGTCGGGAGGATTCAGAGTGGTAGCCATGTCGTACCAATAAATAGCTTTGGAGATCTCGTTTTTATGCAAAAAATAATGACCTATCCGACAGCATAGATCTGCCCTGGGCGTATCGAAGGTCAAACTATGGAGAGCCGCGGTAATACTTTGCTCCAGCTTGCCAAGTTGTTGCAGACAGTCGGCCATTTTGCTACATGCACTAATCGCATCCTCTACCCAGCATTGTCCGGTATCCAGAAAATTTCGGTAAGCCTGCACGGCCTGTTCATATCTTTCATTATCTCTTAACTCGTTAGCGTAATAGTAGAGGTCACGAGGAGAGAAGGCATGACCTTGGGCGAGCAACTTCTCATAAATTCGCAGATTTCTTCCTGGAGAGACTGTATGTGTTCTGGTGTGAGTTATGGCGATATCGGCATGTTGAATATTTCCGTCTACGGCGAGGTACTCATGCACGGCTCCGTGCCAACGGAATCCGGCAGACCTTTTGATCAAGCGGTTTCGGCGAAAATGTAGGGTGACATTGCCATGATCATCAAAGCCATAATGATAATTCATAGACACGGAATCGACGGTTGGTACGGCTGAGGAATCAAGGGTATGCTTTAGCTCAAGCAGCTTGACGGCATCTTGCTCCTTCAAAATATCATCGGCATCAAGCCAGAGAATGTACTCCTTCGTAGCTTGCTCAAACGAATAGTTACGTGCAAGGGCAAAATGATCTACCCATTCAAATGGAAAAATTCGATCTGTAAATCTGCGGCATATGTCAATGGTCTGATCCTGTGAACCTGTGTCCGCGATGTTGATTTCATCCACAATATGATGGACCGATTCCAGGCAACGGCCAATGGTATTTTGATCATTTTTGACGATCATGCACAGGCTGATACTGATCAATTGAGCATCACTCCTTTGGGAACCATCTAAGGATTCAGGTCAAACATAAAGTTGGATTTAAAAGAGGCCTGAGTTATAGAAGCCCTGCCGCAATCGCGGCAGGGCATGGATGACAAAGCCTTAATATGCTGTGCGGCTTTGTCGATAAGGTATGGTACATCGCTTAAACATGATGTGACAGAAAAAGGAGGTTAGAGTCCGGTAGGCCCCGTAGGTCCAGTCGGTCCCGTAGGTCCAGTTGGTCCAATCGGTCCTTCTGGGCCTGTGTCTCCTGTTGGCCCAATCGGTCCAGTCGGTCCTGTAGGTCCAGTAACACCAGTGTCGCCCGTGGCGCCAGTAGGTCCGACAGGCCCAGTAACACCAGTGTCGCCCGTGGCGCCAGTAGGTCCGACAGGTCCAGTAACACCAGTGTCGCCCGTGGCGCCAGTAGGTCCGACAGGTCCGGTAGCACCTGTGTCGCCCGTGGCGCCAGTAGGTCCGACAGGTCCGGTAGCACCTGTGTCCCCCGTGGCGCCAGTCGGCCCGACAGGTCCGGTAAATCCAAGGCCGAATGGTCCAGTAGGTCCAGTCGGCCCGATAGGTCCGGTAGCGCCTGTGTCGCCAATAGGCCCGATAGGCCCGATAGGTCCAGCAGGTCCGGTAACACCTGTATCACCCGTAGCGCCAGTAGGTCCGACAGGTCCAGTAACACCAGTGTCACCCGTGGCGCCAGTAGGTCCGACAGGTCCGGTAGCACCTGTATCACCCGTAGGCCCGACAGGCCCGGTAAATCCAAGGCCAAATGGTCCGGTCGGTCCAGTCGGCCCCGTAGGCCCGGTATCGCCAGTAGGCCCGACAGGTCCGGTAACGCCCGTGTCACCTGTGGCACCAGTAGGTCCGACAGGTCCAGTAACGCCAGTGTCACCTGTGGCGCCAGTAGGTCCGACAGGTCCTGTAGCACCTGTATCACCCGTGGCACCCGTAGGCCCGACAGGTCCGGTAACGCCCGTGTCACCTGTGGCGCCAGTAGGTCCGACAGGTCCGGTAACACCAGTGTCGCCCGTGGCACCAGTAGGTCCGACAGGTCCGGTAACACCAGTGTCGCCCGTAGCGCCAGTAGGCCCGACAGGTCCGGTAACGCCCGTGTCGCCCGTGGCGCCAGTAGGTCCGACAGGTCCGCCAATGCCCGTGTCGCCTGTGGCACCCGCAGGCCCCGTAGCACCTGTAGTGCCACTAGCGCCAGTAGCACCCGTAGGCCCGGCAGGTCCGGCTGGACCCACAGCTCCAGTTGCACTTGCTTTAACAAGAGCAACGGCATCAATGGCTACATCAGCAGTGTTAGCCAAGGCATTTTTACTAATAACCAAAAAGGCATAGGCTGCGTTGGCTGGAACAGGAGCTGTTACTTCATATAGGCTTTGCCATGTTCCGTTCACAGCGTCTGGCAGTGTGCCTGCGCTCAAATAGGTAGTTAGCCCCGTGCCAAGGAAGCTAAAGGCTGCGTCATAGTAATACAGAAATATGTTAACTTGAGGACTGGACAGGCTTCCTATTTTTGCAGCTGAAAGGCTTAACGTATAGCTTTCGCCTGGTGCAGCAAAAACGACCTGGGAAAGAGATGCATCTACTGCGCCTGCTGCCAGGATCGCACTATAAAAGTTTGTCTTTTTTACAGATAAGTTAGTGACAGTCACATTGACAGAGCTCCAAAAAAGGGTTGATCCGATCTCGAAGTCGCCGTTAGAAACTAGATTGGTAAACAATACACTCATCGCTTTTATACACTCCCTTCACACGTTGTAATGATAGTAGATGCGAATCCATATCCTAGCGAACCGTACAAGTTTACGAGGGCAGATGTGTATTTTTGTGTTCACATTTCAGACACATTATTTTAAGCTTCTATTTAAGTGACGTTAAGCTGGAGTTATATGTGGGGGATTATCATTAGAATTTAAAAGTGTAGCATAAGGTGCGGGGAGACCGCTCCGGGAAGGCTTGGAGCTTCCGATCGCTGCTACCTGCTACTCATGCAACATTTTGGGGTAGGGGAGCAGCAGGGAGAAGATTACGATAAAGGAAAGGGTGGAACATGTGCTCAAAGTGCAGCAGGTGAGCAAGTGGTATGAGGGCAACCGGGGTGTACATAAGCTGGATTTTGAAATGCAGCGCGGTGAAATTGTTGGTTTTCTGGGGCCGAATGGTGCGGGTAAAACGACGACGATGCGCATGATTACAGGGTATCTTCAACCCAACGAGGGAGTAATTACGATTGACGGTATCCCGATTCAGGATAAGGGCAGACAGGCCCGTTCCAAAATCGGTTATCTGCCAGAGACTCCCCCTTTGTATGAGGATATGTCCGTAAGATCCTATTTAAAGTTTGTAGCTAGTATTCGGGACGTGCCTGCGAGAGAGCAGAAGCTGCGTATTTCGGAGATGATGTCCCGATTGGGACTGAATGGGAGGGAAAAACAATTAGTCCGCAGTTTGTCCAAAGGGTATAAACAGCGCTTGGGACTGGCAGGTGCGATTATTCATAACCCGGATTTATTGGTACTGGATGAACCAACCTCAGGTTTGGACCCCAATCAGATTTTGGAGATTCGTCAGCTCATTCAGGAGATTGGCGAAAATCATACGGTATTGCTAAGTACGCATATATTGCCTGAGGTGGATGCTTTGTGTAATCGTGTTCTCATCATCCATGAGGGGAAACTGGTCATGGATGGGCGCCCTGACGCGCTCGGCGGTTCGATGGAAGATGGATTCAAGGTGAAGGTGGAGGTTAAAGGCAAGCGGGAGCAGGTGCTGGATGTCCTGCGTACTTGGGGAAAAGTAGAGGTTGAATCTATGGCTACCATGCTATCTACAGCGAACACGGAGCTGACTGCCGCAGAGCCAGATATGACCGGATTGCTACTCACAGGAGACTCAGGTGAGGATTTTCGCGAAGAACTATTTTATGTGCTGTCTGATGCGAAGCTTCCGATTTTGGAGATGAAAAAAGAAAGCCTTAGCTTGGAAAATATCTTCCAGCAGTTAACGACCCGCGAGACGGAAGAAGGTCAGGTCAGCGATCCAGCAGTACAAGACCTACATTCCTCGGAGAATGCATCCCCTACAGCTATCACGGTGGAGCATGGAGATGCTGCGTCCGGCGACGATAAGGCTGAAGAAGATAAGGATACAGGAGGTAATCGGTCATGAGGCGTTTGTTCGCGGTCTGTCAAAAAGAGCTGCAAGCCTATCTGTGGACACCAACGACCTATTTTGCGCTTGCAGTGTACATGCTGCTGACGGGGTTACTTTTTTATACAAATTTTGTTATGTATCAGCCTAGCATTCTGGACTATCGGCTGGTACTCGGTGACACCTTGTCCATGCTGGTGTTCGTCGTCCCATTGCTCACGATGAGGCTGGTTGCGGAAGAATTCAGACAAGGTACGGATGAACTGCTGCTTACCTCACCTGTGAGTGTGACGGAAATGATCGTGGGTAAATTTTTGGCGTCGCTGGGCATGTTGCTCATATTGGTGCTATGCAGTCTAGCGTATCCGGTCGTGATGTCCTTTTATGGGTCGCTGGATTGGACGCTGGTATTAACATCTGTGATCGGTCTGTTTATGCTTGGCGCAGCCATGATGGCGATCGGCTTATTCGCTTCGACGCTTTCACAGCATCAGATGATGTCGGCGGTCGTCAGTTTTATTATTTTACTTGTGTTCTGGATGCTGGATTCGTTTGGAGGCCAGACGGGTGCATCTGCGGCGGTACAGCAATGGCTGGAACCTTTTTCACTAACCGCACGGTTTGACAGTTTCACCAAAGGATTGCTGAATGGAGCCGATGTGATGTACTACGTGACGGTGGCGGTGCTCTTTTTGCTATTCAGCATCCAAGTGGTTGAACGGAAACGGTGGAGGTAATGAATATGAAAAAATGGCTGGGTCATACCAATAGTGTGGTACTATCGATTGCTGCTGTAGGGATTTTTATTTTATTGACGTTATTTCTGCGGTCGTTGGGTGGCTTTCAACTGGATCTGACGGCAGGCAAGCAGTATACGCTGTCTGACCAAACGTTGACGACCATCCAGGGTGTAAAGGAAGACGTACGGCTCATTGCTTTTACCGTATCCACTTCACAAAATCAGAAGCTGAACCAGGATGTTACGGATATGCTGAATGAATACGCCAAGCGTAACAACAAGCTCAAGGTCGAGCAATACGATCTGAATCAGGAACCGATACTGGCCAAGCAATATGGTGTTACTTCAGCGTCTATTGTGTTGGTGCAAGGGGAGAAGAAGCGGGTTATAGATATTGGGAGTCTATTTACGCAAGCTCAGGGGAGTGGTGAAGGGGCATACCAATTTACCGGGGAAGAAAAGCTGACTAGTGGACTGCTGGGATTATCATCTACCCGTCAAGGGAAAGTGGTCTTTCTGACTGGACATGAGGAAATCCCATTGTCCCAAATGACTGAATTAAGCAGCTCACTGTCACAAGATAATGTGAAAACAGAGGAAGTTCAGCTCAATCAGGCGGGGAGCGTGCCCAAAGATGCGTCTGTATTGGCTATTGTCGGACCAGAACGTGATATCAGTGCAACGGAACTGAAGAGTATTCGTACGTATCTGAATGATGGCGGAAAGCTTTTTATGGCACTAGGCTTTCACCCGAACATGGGGTCCGATTGGAAAAACCTTGATGCATTAGCGGCTGATTATGGAGTGAAGGACACTCATGCCATCGTGGTGGATCAGGAACAGACGAATACACTTGGACCTCTATGGACGGTTCCTACCTTCGGCAGTCATGCGATCACCGATAAGTTGGCGGCTTCCAATCTGTACCCGGTTCTTTCACTGTCTATTGCTTTGCAGGCAGGGGAGCCAAAGGATTGGAAGACGACGCTTTTGATGAAATCTTCTGCAGCCAGCTATGGTGAAACGAATATCCAGGGGCTGCTGAACAACGAAACGCAGAAGGATGACAAGGACCCGCAGGGGCCGCTGAATCTTGGTTATGCAGTAGAAGGGAAAGACGGTAAGCCCAAAGCCGTTATTCTCGGAACGTCTGCCCTTTTAAGCGACACTGAGATCAGCACAGGAGGCAATCGAGACTTTGTGCTGAACAGTCTGAATTATGTGCAGGAACATTCTGATGGGCTCACCATTCGTCCTCGTCAGGAGCAGGATTATAAGGTAGCTTACTTGACTCCTGCACAAGCAAAAACGATATTGACCATATCTGTCATCGGATTGCCGTTGCTATTCGCGGTCATCGGAATCTTATTATGGTGGAGGCGAAGAAGAGCATGAGAAAATGGATACCCACAGTGCTACTGTTAGTTGTATTGGGAGCGGGTATAATCTATGCAAAAAGCCAAAACTTCTTTCGTGAACAAGCGCCAGCTGCTCGCCAGCTGGTTCAGCTTACGCAAGAGAATATTACGTCTTTCGCGATCACTGGAAAGGACGGCAAGTCGGTGGAACTTGAACAACATGATGGTCAATGGAGTATGAGTAAGCCACGGACTTACCCGCTAAACCAATATACAATAGGCAATTGGCTAGCAGCGATTCAAAATGTAAAGTTGGGTGAAGTGGTGGAATCTTCTCCTACAGACGTAGCCAAATATGGGATCAGCGCTACCCATGATCAGATTGAGATTAAGACCAAGAAGGGCGACGTTCGTACCTTTGCCTTCGGTGAAACGTTGCCTTCCGGAGATGCTGTTTATGTATTATCAGACAAAAAAGAGATAGCTTCTGTACCTATAGATACACTTTCAGGGTTGTTGCTGGGTGCTGATGATTTTATAGATACAACGCCGTTCGATTGGGACGATACCAAGCTGAGCGGAATAGAGTGGGAAGGCCAAAATGCTTCATGGATGCTCAAATCCTCCGGTAACAGCGGAACCGGAGACAGTGCTTCCACATCTTGGACACTGAACGGAAAGTCAGTGGCCAATGACACGGCGACTTCCCTCTCGCAGCAAATCAAAAACCTGGCCAGCAGTCAGGCCTTGCGCAAAGCCTCCGAGCTGAGCAAGCCTGTTCACCGCTTTACGCTGAGTATATCGCTGGGTAAGGATGATTCCCAGCTGGTCTATCAGGGCTGGACGCTTAACGATGATCCAGATACCGTATGGGTTGTGCCGCCACAAAGTAACTGGGCTTATGGTCTGTCAGTATCTGACGTGAACCGTACTGAACAGAATGGCCACGACCAAGCTCAGACTGGAAAATAATTATTAGAAATTAAATTAGCTGCACAAAGAGGCTCCAACGGCGGATGATCGTCGTCTGGAGCTTCTTTGTGTTCGTTATTCGTCAGGTTTGCTGCTTTTGGAAGAAGAGCTGTTCGTGTCGTTTAAATCTTGGATAACCTGAATCAGCTCATGAAGTGAGAGATCCAGCTTATCCAGCTTTTCTTCCATCGTGTGCAGGATGTGCCGCAACAAAATAAAACAAAGTCCAACCGGAAAGCCTACGTTGGTAACCAGAGAAAGAGCATCATCCATTTGCAATGTATTCCCTCCTTTTTAGCCATATATAAAGGAAGGTAAATTAAAAGAACCATATACAACTGCATGTAAAAATAGTATAATAAATAAGAACAAATGTTCTGTTTTGGTTGTAAAATAGGTTTGCAAATTACCCTATAGTATGAGGATTTAGAAAAAGTCAAATCCAAAGAGAAAGGGTGATTTACAATGGATAAGTCTCAGCTAACATTGGTGGAACAATATCGAAAGAAGCTGTACCGCATTGCTTGGAGAATCCAGTATCGTGCTCGGGTACAAACCAATCATGAATTTGTAATGGAAAAAAACGAAGCCGTCAGCTCCCCATCTTTTACAGAATCTTCAAACTCTAATATGTACACACTACAGCTTATCAACTCTCTATCTTCTGAGATCGGAAAAATGATCATCTTTGACCTTTACATACTAGACAAAACCGAAGCACAGATTGCAAAAGAGTTAAAGCTATCCCAACAGGCGGTGAATAAATGGAAAAAGAAAATGCTCAAAGAGTTATTTCGGATGCTGAGTTCGTCCAATTGCTAAAATTAGTACGAAGTGGAGATCAGGAGGCCATGTGTAGGATACTTCAATTGTTCGAGGAAGACATTCAAAAGACCAGTCGATATATTCGTATGTCCCGTGAAGATGCTGTCCAAAGCATTGTGACTGATTTTATAGAAGAACTGCAACAAGAGTTAAAGACAGTAAAAAGTGGACAATGGATATAGCCTTGGCTATCCTTATTCGTAGGTTTACTTATTTAACGGAGGGCTTATATGTTTACGAGTGATAACAGGGCTTCTTTTGAAAAAAGTATGAAGATGTACCCAGTCAACAGTATTCGTTCCAATGTCATCATTCTTGTTTTATTATTGTTAGATCTGTTTCTAGTTATCCCCTTAGTGGGAAATCCATACATTGCAGTTTACGTTTATGTACTGTTGCCACCGATTGTTATGATAAACATTTGGGCCCTTGTACTGGTTATCATGCCACGCAAATTGCAGTTGAATTACATTTTATTCCGTGGTGTATTTGGTTTGGTTTGTTCTATTGGCTTCATGATCATGACACAAAAGTTTGTTTATGGCATGTTGGGTCTGGATACTATATGGTATTTTATAGGTTCTTTTGCCCTTTATGGAGTCGCCTTGTATTACTTTATAAAATATAATTTGGCGAAATTCAAAGATCCTTCAAATCATAAGAAGAAACCAAAAGTTAAGGAAAAAAACAAGAGAACACTTGTAGTAACTATCACCACATTTACTGGGGCTGGTTATCTGATAGCTAATGTTTCCCTCGGGTTCGCTACACAACAATTAGTTGCCACAGTATTGATAAGTGTATACTCGATGCTAGCATGTGTTCTTTTTCATTTTATTATGGATTTACACCGCTACTATTGGCTTCATAAGCTGAGGAATCAGACAACGGATTGATCACAACGAATGGCTTACAAAGTATTACCTCTATCAAGCTGTTTTGTAATGAAGAAAAGCCTGCAAATGCCCCAACTATAATGGGGGTTCGCAGGCTTTTTAGGTTGTAGATTTATTTAGTCAACATACTTGTTTCCGTCAGCATCAATATAAATGGATTGAACAGCTGTGCGGCGGTACGGATATCCGGCCTCTGTGGTGCCGCTAATTTCATAGGTTACAGAATAGATGCCAGGCTTGTCCGCTTTGGATAGCTCAATTTGTCCGGTAGGGTTAACGTTTTTTTGCTGTACCGTCAAACCTTTGGATGCAGAAGTGACTCCTTGCTGCGGATCACCATAATATTGAACTTGGTAGGTAACTTGTGTAACGCTGTTCGGGGAATCCTGTGATTTCAGATTTAGCTTCGGGCCCACTGCATTTAAATTGTATTTCAGCTCAGGAACTTGAACAGCCTGGTAACGTGCAATCAGGAGATACGCTCCATTATCAGGAACCGTGACGTTCAGTTTATAGGTGCCCGGTTTTGGATTTTGAATGATGGCGTTATGATGCCAGGCACCAGCAAAAATATCGTCATCATAGCCTGCTTTCAGATTAATAATTTCACTGGTACCGTCAGGCTTGGTTAGTTCCAGTTTACTCACACGTTTATCACTGATCCAGTCCAGATCAATGGATTTTACACCATTTTCAACAGTGAGGGTTTCTGAGGCTTTTCCATTATAATCGCCGCCTCGGATAAAATATGAATTATCGATCTCGCTATAGGTGGATTGTAAAGCAGAAGCAGTCAGGGAAGATGCTGAAAGTGCCTCAGTTTCCTGATTCAATGCTGGAGTGTTCGCTTGGAGGTAGGGTTGGATCAGGGAGAAGACGTAAGAACCAGTGCGAACCTTGGCATGATCCCAAGATCCGACTTTAACTACACGTCCGCCGGGAAGCTTAGCGTTGTCGACTGTGACCACTCCATCATTCTTACCAAAGGAGGAGAGGTAAAGTCCACCCAGTATGTAGGAAGCAGTGCCGCCAGACCAGTTATCACCAGCAAACGTGAAGAATGGAACTGTAGTTGCATTACTAAGTGCATCGGTCTTGGTTCGGAAATACTTCATATAAGATGTTTGTAAAGTGGAGGTACCGGGATTTTGTGACCCGACGATATCTGCCAGCCATCCGGCCCAGCTACTGTAGGCGAGATCTGCAAGTTGTGAGCCATGATGAGGACTGCTGAGGGTGATGACACGTTGTACATAAGGAGCGGCTCCATTATATACGAGAGCGGTTTGAGTATCCACTCCACCTTTGCTGTGGGCGATGACGATAAGCTTTTTACCAAAGTGATTGCTGATGACCTTAATTTTGTCGGCCAGAAGCTTACCATTGTCCCACATATCTTGGGATGTGCCAGTTGTATCGTACAGATTAACGGTGGCTGTCTGGTATCCGGCGTCTCGTGCACGCTGAAGCATATCGTTATTATTCTTGGTCCAGACTTCAGCGCTACTGTTCAAACCATGTACGAACAATAGTGCGGGCTTAGCTGGATCAACGTGATTAGGCGGTGGACCTTCTGCCCAGCTTCCGGCGGGATCTTTCGGAGGTTGGGGTGTAGTGGAGCCTGCAAAAGCGCCAACGGGGACAAGAGTAACTGATAACAAAAAAATGAGCATCAAAACGGTGATCTTTTTCAAACTGAAAATCCTCCTTTGTAAAATAAAGTATTTTTCAAGCTTATTATACATGCCATCTTGTGGTAAATCATCAATTGTATTTCATATTTACATTAAAATTTTATTTTTTTAGTCATTTTTTAGTCAGGATATCCCTATGACTCATAGCGCATGATAATCTCGTCACACATTTTATAATGTATGGAGGATGAGTTCATGCCAGGAACTAAGAAGGTCATTAGTTTTACGATTTCTGCTGCTTTACTCGCCAGTATGGCTGCTTTGACCGGGTGCGGAAATGCCGATCATAACGTTCGTACGAACAGTACACGCTATAACGCGCAAAGCACACCTCATATGGATGGTGTGAACCGTTATGGTATGGATGGTGTGAATCGTTACGGGGTAAAGTCCAATGGTATGGACGGGATGGCATTGAATGAAAATGCCAACCGAACCGGACATCCAGTCCGTAATCTGCAAGTCGATCGCAATTTGTCCAAACGTATATCCGAGATGCCGGATGTAAAGTCTGCGACAGTGCTGGTAGGTGAACGACATGCCTATGTAGCCGTTTCCTTGAAAGACCAAGCCAACGGAACAGGTGTCGGTGCTCCAAGTGTTGACGGTACTCCAAGTGCTAATAGTATTGGACGTAACGGTAATGTACCGAGTGTGAATGGCGTTAATGGTACTAGAGGAAACCGTACTACGGATACTACAACGCCTGGAATGACAGACAATGGAGTTACCGGAAATGGAACACCTGCGCGTCGTGATGACGGTTTATTCGGTACGATGGGTACAGGCTCGTATGGTATGTTGCGTGGCTTGGCGAACAATAATGGCACAGATAACGGAAACACCACAATCGAGGGAGCAAGAACTGCATATGAACCAAGTGATGCAGTCAAGAGCCAAATCGCGAATAAAGTGAAGCAATTTGCACCTTCGATTGAACAGGTGTATGTATCGGCTAACCCGGATTTTGTCAAACAAGCCACTGACTTTACACACAGTGTGCAAAATGGTCATCCGATCAGAGGCTTGAGCAATGAAATGGTGGATGTGATTGAACGTGTATTCCCGACCCCGGCGGCTGGTACAAACCGTCCAATGGAAAATACAGCACCCACACGCCCACAAAATCATACGCCCGCGCCGATGAATCATCGCTAATTCAAACCCTATAAGTGTGTGCAATGCCAAAGAAAGAGCTATCCATCTCAGCGAATACGCTGGTGGATAGCTCTTTAGTTTTGGGGAATGATAACTATAACTGAATTATTTGCGCAATCCTTTAATCCATACGCCTTGCAGCTTTAAGTCTCCATCCAGTAACAGGATGTCTGCTTGTTTACCTGCTTCAAGCGAACCTGTACGATCAGCAATGTACAAGGATCGAGCCGGATTCAGGCTGGCCATTTGTGATGCCGCGGGAATACTTATACCCACATGTTGAACCAAATAGCGGAAGCCTTCAATCATCGTTAGTGTGCTTCCTGCCAAAGTGACCCCATCCTCCAGTCGCGCTACACCGCCCTGCACGATCACCGGCAAATCGCCGAGCGTATAATGACCGTCTTCCAGACCAGTAGCAGACATGGCGTCTGTGATGAGAATGAGATTATGATCCTGCTTTAATCTAGCGAGTAGGGAAATGGCGGCGGGATGCACATGAATGCCGTCCGCGATGATTTCTGCTTCAATGCGCGGATCAGCGAGTACGGCTCCGGCGGCTCCCGGCTTGCGATGATGCAGCGGAGTCATCGCATTAAATGCATGCACCGCATGATTCAGCCCCGCCGTCGTTGCCTGTTCAACCTCTTCATACGTAGCATCTGTATGACCGAGAGCCGCGGTAATGCCATGGCTGCGCAGCCATGCAATCAGTTCCAGCGCTCCTTCCCGTTCGGGCGCAAGCGTGAGCTGGCGAACAAGGCCTGGATAGCGCTGCTCCCATTCTGCCACCCATGAGAGATTCGGTGGCACGATATGTTCTGGGTTTTGCGCTCCAGGCCAGTTCGGACTGATGAACGGCCCTTCCAGATGTACGCCCTCCAACTGAGCATAGGGCATAGGTAGTGCCATGTATGCGTGAACTTCACTCAATACCCGGTCAATCTGTTCCTTGGGCGCGGTCATGGTGGTAGCCAGCATAGCCGTCGTTCCTTGTGAACCGTGAAAGGAGGTGATCGTATCCAGCACCCTTGGACTAGAGTCCATAAAGTCCTCACCGTTACCGCCGTGAACATGAATATCAATAAAGCCTGGCAGCAGATAGCCTCCTTCCAAACGCACAATGTTTGCGGTTTTCACTGCGGTTTCTTCCTGATTTGCCAAGACTACCGCTGTCCAATCGGCGGGTAAATGCTCTTCTGAACCAGCGTATACAATGGATTGCCCCTCAATGACGACAACCCCTTTTTCAATGATGTCATTTCCAACGACAACTTGCCCATACAGTAGCTGGGGTACGTTACCACTCATTTCATTTGACTTCAATTGAACCATCCTCCTGCTTTCTGATCCAGTAAGATAAGTACGTTGGGGTGACATTGCAGCAGTGAAGCCGGACACTCAGTCGTGACGGGTCTAGTTAAAGCCTGCTTTATAATATCAGCCTTATCCGCACCAAAAGCCACCAGTATAATTTGCTTCGCCTTAAGAATCGTGCCTACTCCCATCGTCACTGCTTGCCTGGGTACAGCATCTATATCGCCAAAAAATCGAGCATTCGCCGAGCGCGTACTTTCTTTCAAATCTACAACATGTGTGGCTCCAGTCAAGCGGTGACCAGGTTCGTTAAAGCCAATATGACCATTATGACCAATGCCAAGCAATTGCAGATCCACGGGTCCACGGTCCAAAATGGCCTGCTCGTGCGCTGCACATTCTGCTGCCAGATCCAGTGCATTCCCGTCAGGGACACGTGTATGGGATATCGGAATATCGATATGCTGGAACAAGTGCTCATTCATAAAGCTTCGATAGCTCTGCGGATGTTCTGGGGGAAGACCAACATACTCATCAAGATTCACGGAATAGGCTCGTGCAAAACTGACCTGTCCCTTGCTGTACATATCTGCAAGATGTTGGTAAATGCCAATCGGCGTACTACCGGTGGCCAGGCCAAGCATGGCCTGTGGTTTGGATAGCAGCAAGCTGGCGATCACAGCGGCGGCAGTAGCGTTCAGGTCCTCACGGCTGTTCAAAATGCGTATGTTCATCTTAGTGACCCCCTGGTTGTTTTTTGAGCTTGCTCACTTGTTGATATGAACCTTCCAATCTCGGAATATATTTGTCAAAATCTGCGCTCACCATACCTGTAAACAGAATGTCTATGATATGAAGCTGGGCGATGCGGGAGGCCATATCCCCACGTCGCATTCCTTCCTCCAATGAGGAGGAAAATAGCGCAATATCCGCAAGACCTGCCAGCGTATTGTTTCCGAAGGAGGTCAGGGATAATGTCTTAGCCCCCTGTTCCTTTGCACAACGTAGAGCCGCAATGGTCTCCTGGGTTTCTCCTGAATAAGAGACGGCAAAGGCGACATCTCCTGCTCCGAGCGAGGAGGCAGAGGTAATCTGCATATGCGAATCTGCAAAGGCGGTACTGTTCTTGCCAATACGGATGAGCTTCTGGTAAAAATCCTGTGCCACAATCGACGATGTCGCCATCCCATAGAGATCAATGCGGCTCGTGGCTGACAGCCATGCAATGGCCTGCTCCAGCTTGTCGTAATCCAGCAGTCGGGTCGTGTCCGCAATGGATGCGGTATGGTTCGCCTGAATAGCCTGCACGATTCGGGAAAGTGAATTTCCGGCGACAATATCCTGATAGGATTCTTCACCATTACGGTTGGAATGGGACAACTCGGCGGCCAGCTTCATTTTGAAATCGGGATAGCCTTTAAAATGTAGTGATTTGCAAAACCGCGTAACGGTCGCCGCACTCACACCACAACGCTCTGACAGCTCCCGAATACCCAGATGCAGCACATCTTCCGGGGATTGCAGGATGGATTCCGCCAGCTTGCGCTCCTGTACGGGAAGCTGCTCCAGTCTATGGGCTAATGTATGAAGAATGGGGGTCATGAGCTGTGCTCCTTTGGCTGTAGAGTGTTTGATTGAAAATAAGTATCACATATAAGAAGAATATAAAGAAAAACATTTTCATGTGTATTGTAAAATAATTCTGCCGCTCATGCAAGAGATGTGAGGAGAATTTTTATTAGACTTTGCGAAAAAATAGCCAGCGAAAATTGTAGAAGTTATCATACATTAATTTACATATTGCGAGTTTTATTTACAAAACAACCTATTGACTTGTCTCTTCATTGGAGGAGTATAATTGAATAAAGTTCCAGTGAAGGGATTTATCTAGGAGCTTTGCAGAGTACATCGTTGGGCGGAACGAATAGAATCTCATTCACAAGGAGGAATTTGCTATGCAAAGCCAAGTGATTGAAATGATCAGCGCGGTCAAGGAAGATCCTGAACTGGTCGCTAAGCTGGATGGACATTCGGACATTATTCATGATGCCGGACTGGATTCGTTGCAGTTGGTTCATTTCATGCTGCAAGTGGAGGATGCGTTTGATGTGGAGATTGATTTTGATTCCTTTGAGCTAGAGCATTTGAGCTCGGTAGATGCGTTTTGCAGCTACATTCAGGGGATCAGCGATGCGGAACAAGCGCCGCACCTGGAGGGAATGGAGACGGTCTGACGTACAGCTTGGTACATGTGCCTGAAAATCCATTAAACGAGGTGTTAGCATGCAGCCCAAAAGCAATGTGCTGATTGATGAGAAAGCGTTCAAGCTCATCAAGCGTAACCTGAAAAACGCTTCTGTATCTTACCGTAACGCCACACAGGACCCTACTTTCAAAACGGACATGCCCCAGACGATCGGCATTAAGCTGACCAACCGCTGCAACCTGAGATGTACACACTGCTTTGAATGGAACGAGGAAGGCTACCATCACCAAATGGATAAAGAAGAACAAAACATGGATCTTGCTCCGGACATGCTCCGGCAGATTTTGAGCGAAACCAAGGAAGCCAAGTCCAGACTGTACATGTGGGGCGGCGAACCGATGTTTCACCGGCGTTTTGATGAAATTTTGGACGTGCTGGCGGAAGATCGGCGCGAAATGACCTTTTGTACTAATGGATTACTTATTGATAAATATTTGGACCGGATTTTGGATTTGTCCGAAAATCTGGAATTATTAATAGCGATTGAAGGTTTTGAAAGAGAACACGATCTAATTCGCGGTAAAGGCACCTTTCAAAAAACAATGCGGCAGATGGATAAGCTGATTGAACTGCGCGACCAGGGATTGTACAAGGGACGGGTAACTGTCCATGCGGTCATTAACGATAACATGATCGGACGGATGTACGAATTTCTGCAAATGCTGGAGGACAAAAAGCTGGATCTGGTGCTGCTGACGTTCCCCTGGTACATTTCCAAAGAGACCTCCCTCAAAATGGATGAATATTTTACACATAATTTCTCCTGGCTCCGACAACTTGAAGAACAAAATATTAGTAGCTGGCATGCTTTCAAATATAAAATCAACCCGGATAACATCGATCCTCTGATGCAGGAACTACAGCGGATCAATGAGCGAGTATGGAACATTCGCGTGCGCTATCAGCCCGGTTTGGATTATGAGGAAATTGATAAATTTATACATGGCGAGGAAATGGTCAGCCGTTGTTCCAATCATTGTTTGGCGCTCACCTCCAGAACAGATATTTTACCAGACGGGAAGGTCATGCCTTGCAAATTTTTCAGTGAGTTCACGATTGGAAGCATGCGTGAGCACAGTCTGAAGGAGATATGGAACTCGGATGCGTATGAGAAAACTCGTCAAAAGATTAATCATGAAGGATTGACTCCGGTGTGCTCCAAATGTAGCGTATTGTATCTGCACGGGGCAGGCTCTCTGAAATACATTTAGTTTTCTATGGATGTTGTTTGTTACTGGATGGAAGAGAGAGGGATGATGATAAGACGTGACGACTAAAACTATTAACCTTGTGGAAGCGCTTGCGCATGAACGGGACCATGGAGTCCTGATTTGGCTGTTTAATATCGGCGCAGAGCAAGTGTGGCATCCATCCCCCCGCAAGGGGGGCATGGTAGACCGGGATGAACAGCAAGTCGTAAACCGGATGGAGGAAATGAATCTCCTGCTATGTCGAAGTCAGGATGTCATTGTACTTCGGGAACGGCCGGATGAGGCATTTCTGGACATGCTTCAGCGGTTGGGCTTTAGCCTGCCGCGTATTGAGGTGCCGGAGCCTTCTGATCCGCTAACGCCGATTTCAGAACTGGTGCTGGCGGACGAGGCGCTTTTGGCACGACTGCGCACGGTTGCAGATGCAGGCCACAGTAGCGGCGGAGCCAAAGCGTGGCTCGTCCCCTATGCGGTCACACCGCAGGAGGAAGCGATTGCGGAGCTTTGCGGGCTGGAGCTGATCGGCGCTCCATCCGCGGTCAGTGCTCAGGTGAATGATAAAATATTCAGCCGCCTGACCGCGCAAAAGCTTGGTTTTGCTGTCAGCGAAGGCGCTGTATGTGCAGACGAATCGGCGATCCGCAGGGAGTGTGCCAGACTGGCTGACTTATCGGATGGACCTGTGAAGCTGATTATCAAGCAGCCGCACGGTGCCTCAGGACAAGGCATGTATATGCTGGACGAGCTGTCCAAGCTGGACACACTGCTGAGTGTGATGAAGCGTTTTGGCGGCTCATCGCCATCTTCCGGCGGCTGGCTGGTGGAGCGCTGGCACAATAAGCAGATGGATCTGAACTACCAGCTCTGCATTGACGAGGGCGGTGGTGTGACAATGTTTTCGCTAAAAAGACAAAACGTGGATGGCACCGTATATATCGGATCTCAAGTACCGGCTGAGATTGGCGATGCGCTGGAGGAAGAAGTGAGACGCTGCGCCTATCAGCTGGGTACGCATCTCTATTCCATTGGGTATACGGGAATGGCCTCTATTGACGGTTTTGTTGACGAAGAAGGTTTGCTGGTTCCAGTCATTGAGATAAATGGTAGATTTACGTTGTCTACCTATATTTCGTTCCTGTCATCCGTCCTGGGAGAACAGCATAAAACATTATCCCGTTATTACCGCAACGTTACCGCTACACCTCTCACCTACAGCCGCTTGTGCGGGTTGCTCGCGGAGGAGGGCTTGCTCTATACGCCCGAACGTCCAGAAGGGGTGTTTGTGTATACGGCGGGTACATTGTCTGGTATTCCTGTGAAGCGGGGCTATGTGAACCGGATTTTCACACTTATTTTGGCAGACAGCTGGCAGGAAGCTGATGCTTATGCGCACAAATTGGAAGGTATCATTGCTGGATTAGGATGCTCATAAATTGGAGGGAATCAAGAATGAAAACAACAGATGTATACCATGTAGTACCCTTGCTGGAAAAGATTTTGAAGCTGGATTCGGGAGAGCTGGAACAGTTGACTCCGGATCAGGATCTGCGAACCTTAGGGCTGAATTCCTTATCCGCTGTGGAATTAATTGTAGAGTTGGAAAATGAGCTTGATATTACGATGGAGGACGACGATCTAGTGCTGGAGCATCTATCTACACTGCAAGGCATCGAGCGTCTGCTAGGCAAATATGCATAAGGGCGCTGAAAAGACAAGTTTGATGCAGGAATCCGATATGGAGACTCGTCAAGATTCTGTTGTGGACTATGGTGCAGAAGAAGTGGCAAACGCTCTTCCAGGGAAACATTGTGTATATTCTTCCCTGCGTACCTCATTGCGGAGGTACGGAGTGACCATGGCCGAATCCGAGCTGTTCATGCTGTGTGGGAGTATGTGCGCGGAGTATGGTGGAGATTTGAAGCGCTTCGGACCTGAGAAATATCCGGAGCAGCTTCAAGAAATGGCAGCCAGTGGCGGACCTGTTATTCGGGTGGAACCGTGGGTCGCTGGTGTCAGCGATGAAACCGACCTGTTGCGGGTACTCACATCGGGCTACGGTACCATGCTGCATACGTCGAGCACCGCTTTAACCTATCACGATGTATATGTGAAAAATTACCCAAGGGGCCACGTGATTGAGTTGTGCGGGTTGGACTTGCAAGAACGGACAGCACAGGTGAATGATAGCTTCCTGCTCGATTCCTCGGGACATGCCATGACTTATGTGGGCTCAGCCCGGCTCGACGATCTGATGCAGGGCATTATTGAGTATGCATGGCTGGTGGAGCAGCCTGCCCCGCTTTCGCCAAGTGAGATGCATGCTGCGTGTGCTCATCATATTCGACAGTATGTAACTGGACACGAAGCCATCTGGAGAGGCGTACCTACGTCTAATGAGTCGTTCAGTCAAACGGGGAAAGTTGTAACAGGCAAGCAGGTCAAGCGGGGAGATGAGGGGTACCGGGCATTTGTCGGTGACTTCCATCTGTTGGCAGACATGGAGGATCAGGATTTTCGGACGTACTGTCATGAAATCTATTACAATCTGCGATTGGGCAGTGCTCTTCATTTGACGGATTATACAGCTGATTATTGCCTGCTGCATCAAGCCACGCTGGGACCACAAACACAGCATGTAATTGAATTGGCACAGGCGCTGTACGCGGATTGGCACAAGCTTAATCTGCATATTTACAAAACAGGGCTTCAATTGCGCAAGCATCGGATGCCTGAAATTACGGAACGAGCTTTGCATTTAATTGAAAGACAGCGGCATATGCTGGAGGAACTGATGATTTTAGCAGAGCAAGCAGCTGAGTAGTTCAGAGCACTCGGCCTTTCAGGCACGTTCATCCAGGGGTTACGCACAGAGGAAAGAGGAGGGGAATTGATTGCCGTCCATTACATTAAACCAATTGTCGAAAACGTTTACGTACTACAAAAAGGAGCCGGGCGTGCGCAAATCGTTACAAAACTTGTTCAGGCGTGAGCAGTTGACCAAAGAAGCTGTACAAAATGTCAGCTTTAGCATTGAGGAAGGAGAAATTGTCGGATTTCTCGGTCCAAACGGGGCGGGCAAAACAACGACGCTCAAAATGCTGTCTGGCATTCTCCATCCGACAGACGGGGAGGCATCGGTACTCGGCTTTACCCCGTGGAAACGACAAAAAGAGTTTAAACGTCAGTTTTCCATTGTAATGGGACAGAAAAACCAGCTCTGGTGGGATTTGCCTGCAAGCGAGTCATTCGAGCTGAACAAGCTTATCTATGAAATCGATGATAACCGTTACAAAGAGGCACTAGATGAACTGGTCACTCTGCTTGGGGTGGAGGAGCAGCTTCATGTGCAGGTTCGGCGGCTGTCGCTCGGCGAGCGTATGAAAATGGAACTGATCGCCGCGCTGCTGCATCGTCCACGGGTTATTTTGCTGGATGAGCCGACGATCGGACTGGATCTTGTTTCTCAGCGGCGGATTCGAGAATTTTTCAAAGCCTATAACCGCACGCACCGGACGACCATCCTGCTGACAAGCCACTATATGAAGGATATTGAGGATTTGTGCAGTAGATCCATCATTATCAGCGGGGGCAGATTGGTCTATGACGGAGATTTACACAAGGTGAATGAGGTCATCGGTGCCCGTAAATTACTTAAGGTTCGACTGGGGACCCCTGTATCCAACCTAACGTTGGCGAGCCTTGGCAAACTTCGCTCCAACTCGGAGCTGGAGGCGGTATTTGAGCTGGATGCAGAAGATACCTTGGCTTGGTCCAAAAAGATTTTGGACGCACTACCTGTCGTTGACTTTACGATTGAGGACGTCCCGCTGGAAGAGGGGATAGCCAATTTGTACGATGGGGGCAGGCTGGCCGATGCGAAATAACAAATATGTGAAGGTACTCCAGCTTGGCATGCAAAACGAAATGGAGTATCGAGCTAATTATTGGCTCCAGATGGCGGGATTTATGCTGCCCATCATGACGCAAATTTTTCTCTGGCTAGCTGTATTTGGTTCTTCGGGACGAGCAAGAGTGGTGGACTATTCTCTGCCGGAAATGCTAGTGTATGTGGTTATGGCAGGAGTAACTGGAAAACTGATTGCGACGGGCTTTGAATACGAAATTGCCACAGATATCAAGGAGGGTGGACTGGCAAAGTTTATGGTACAGCCTGTGCATTATTTTGCTTACCGTTTTTGCCGGTTTATTGGAGGCAAAGTCATACAGTCCGCAGTTGTGCTGCTGGCGGCTGCTATTTTGCTGTTATGTCTTAGCCTGGAAGGACAAATCAGCTTCGAGCTATCGTACATTCTGCTTTACATATTGGCGTTGCCGGGAGCACTTGTGCTTAATTTTGTGGTCTATTATGCGCTGAGCGGCATAGCCTTTTGGATGACGGAATCGGCGGGACTTTTTTATACACTGTCGCTTGTCATTTATGTAGCTAGCGGTACCGTGTTTCCGCTGACGATTTTTGGAGATGCTTTGGCCCGTCTGTTCAGTCTGCTACCGTTCAGCTACACCGTATTTTTTCCGGTCAATGCGTTAACGGGCAAGCTGACTTTACTGGAAGCCGCTAAGGGCATTGGCGTGCAATGGCTCTGGATTGTGGTGCTGGCGGCCGTATCACGCTGGGTGTGGCAAGCCGGGGTCAAACGCTTTGTCTCGGTGGGGGGTTAACATGAAAAATGTTTTCCAAAACATTACGCGCTACATCAGACTGTACTGGAAATTTGTCCAGTTTTCCGTCATGTCACAAATGGAATATCGCACTAATTTTATAAGTGCATGTCTGGTTGAAACAGCTTATTTGTTTATCAAGCTGCTGTACGCATCGCTTCCATACCGTGCTGGGACGGACATTAACGGCTGGTCTCCTGACGCCATGTTGTTATATATCGGCGTGTTTACGATGATGAGCGGATTTTATAGTGGATTGTTCTACAGTAATTTTACAAGCCTGCCTGACAAAATTCGTACCGGCTCACTGGACGTGCTCATGACCAAACCCGTATCGCTGCAATTTATGGTGACACTGCGTCAATTTGAATTGGGCTATACTGTGCCGAATGTAATTGGCGGCGGAATTATGACGGGGGTCGGCTGGCAACGACTCGGATTGCCGTTTAATTTTGAAACTGTAGGAGGGTTCTCTGTGCTGCTCGGATGCGGGGTGCTTACGGCATACTCCGTATTTTTGCTCCCCCAACTGCTGGCCTTCTGGATTATCCGCACGAACGGCGTTACGGAGCTGTCCAACAGCATTTTCGAGACGAACTATGTGCCGATGGCCGTGTACAGCAACTTGATTCAACGTATCGGTTTGTTCGTGCTTCCTGTGTTTGTCATTTGTAATTTTCCGCCCATGTTCATTCTCGGCAAAATGGATACCGGGTTGGTGGTATGGGCATTTCTCGCACCTCTCTGGCTGCTGGCGATCATCCGCCTGATATGGCAGTTTGCTCTACGTGATTATACGAGCGCGAGTCAGTAGCGCTACCGTGTAGTGGGCCAATAATGAAGCAGGAAAGGAAGCGAATCATATGAATGCGATACCGAATCAGCGTCATTTGTATATGGGAACATTCGAAGCGGAGGCTTACTGGCGGGATGCCCAGTTAGCTTCCCTGCCAGCTCTGCCTGACCGGGCTTCTTCTGCGATTGTAGCAGCCATGGATGAACTGCTGTTCAGCTTTTGCCAGCCGGGAGATGCGTTATTGACCCGTTATGCCATTTCGCCCGTACATCGTCAGTATATCGCGCAGTTGGGCTTCCATCCGGCTGTCAACGAACGGGATTTGACCGATGGCAAGGAGCGTGCAGGCAACGTGTCGACCGCATCAGTATTTGAACTGCTGGGCAGTCGCAAGGCCGATGCCGGAGAGGGGTTTCCTCAACTGGAAGGCTGTGTGCTTAGCCCGTTTGCGGGTTTACCGCATGTAGAGGAGGCTGCACGTGCTTGGGGAATAACCCTGCATCAGCCGCCGCTGGAAACGATTCGCAAGGTAAATGCCAAAACGTATTCCTCTGATCTGAAACGCAGCCTTGGTCTGCGCAACCCGGGCTATATTGTGACTTCGTTTGCAGATGTCGCTGAGGCGGGGCGTAAGCTGCTACGGGATGGAAGCTTTTTAATCAAGGATGATTTTGGCGTATCGGGCAAAGGAAACCTGCACATTACCTCGACACAAATGCTGGACCGGATCGTATCGTATTTGCGTGGACAGGAGCGTAAAGGCAAACAGGTGCTTTTCCTTTTGGAGCCTTTTCTGGAGAAAGAGCAGGATTTTTCATGCCAATTTACGATTGGTGATGATGGAAGTGTCGATATCATATCTGTACAATGGCTGGCTAACACTCAATTCTCCTATCGGGAATCCTTGTCCCCGGACGGGGCATTTTTGGAGCGGCTGGAGCGCGAGGGCTATTTTAGCTTGATGCAGGACGTGGGGCGGCAATTGTATCAGGATGGTTATTACGGCGATGTTTGCATTGATTCCATGACACTTCGTGGTGGGAAGCTGGAGCCTATTATCGAAATTAATGCTAGAAAGTCGATGAGTTTGATCAAGCATCAGCTCGATACCTTTCTGGCCGGGAAAAATATGCGTGGCACGCTGACGAATTATTCGCTGTCCCATGATGGCAGTCTATCCTATGAAGAACTGCTGGAAGGGCTGAAAGGTGAAGGATTGTTGTTCACAGGTGAACGTGAAGAAGGCGTCATGCCTCTGGGTGCCAATACGTTATATGTGAACACAGGTGGACGAGATGGCGAGAACAAGATTGTGGGCCATACAAGCACGCCAAGCAGAAATGCAATCGGGCGCGGAGGCAGATCATCTGCCAAGCAGGTTCGTGTGAGCGGGATTGGGGCCAGCGATGGCGGATCAGAAGGGAACGGCATGGCTAAGCCGGACTTAATTGGTGAAAAAGAAACCGCTGGAAGCGAACGGGCACGAGGCAAGGGTCGTCTTTATTTGGAACTGGTTGCTGCGAGCGATGAGGAAAAAATGCGATTGACTACAAAGCTGGAGCGTTTTTTGGCAGAGCATCATTTTACAGTGCTGAATTAAACGGGAGGCGTATGAGCATGCGTAAGAATGCGGATAAGCTTATGAAGGTAACGATTTTGTGTTCCGGTTTCGGATTGGGCTTTTATACCCCTGGCTTGTTGTTGCAAGCAGGTCTTCGCAGGCTGGGCGTGGATACGGCGATTCATGTATTTGAAAATGTGCTGCCAGAATCGGCTCGTCTCAAGGTCGACAAAAGCCGCAAAGCTTACCATGACAATTTTGCGGTGGCCTTAATGTCACAAAAGGTTCCGCAGGATATGCGTAATTCACTGGATCTCGCTGCAATGGAAGTGCTGCTGAACCAATGGATGGAGGAGGATCGGCGGTATTTTATATGCTTATCCGGTCATTGGATGTATGTACTGGAGGAGTATCGCAAGCGCAGAGAACCGGAGTTGGTGCATGTGGACATTGTGTATATGGATTCGACACCTTCTCCTTCCTGGAAAAATCTAGCCAAGCATAACCCACGTTTTGCGGATGGCTGTGGAGAAACGACCTTTTTTGAAAATGATAACAATAGAGTCAGCCACTATATTGATGTCCCGGCTGTGGAGTATGTTCCATTTGAAGAGCGGCAATCTCGCTTATTCGTACATGGCGGCGGCTGGGGCATGGGCACCTACCGTGACAAGGTTGGACGGTTGGAAGAAGCGGGCTGGGAGCTGGATCTGCTGTTGTATGATCAGGATCAACCGGATGAACAGCGGGACAGTATACGCTATTTTCAGATGGACCCGCAGTGGAGGACATGGCAGCGAAATGAAGCCGGGGAGCATACATTTCCGCCTTTCGGAGAGGTGAAAAAGGGCGAGAAGACAGTGTATCAGGTTGGACCGGATTACCATAGTATGCTGGATCAAGCATGTCGTGTCCAGGCCATTGTCAGCAAGCCCGGTGGTGGCAGCCTAACCGATTCGTTCGCTACAGCCACTCCACTCATTATGCTGGAGCCATTTGGTGTGCATGAAAAGCATAATGCGGATCTATGGGAACGGCTGGGGCTCGGTATGCGGTACGATACGTGGATACAAACCTATGACGGTAGTGCTCAGATACTGGAGGATATGCATCGTAGGATCGTAGAGCTGCGCAGTCGGACGCCGCGTTATATAGAGTGCTATGTGAATAGTATCCAAATGCCAGCAAGCTCCCCGGGAATGGAGCAGGGGTCATGAACGCTGCCGCTGTTGCGCAAGAGCCTGCAATGCGAGATATTCGCTTTGGGATCATTGGCTGTTCTGCCATTGCTCCCCGTGCGTTGCTGGAACCGATCCGACATGTTGCAGGGGCACGCGTGACGGCGCTTGCGAACCGCACGGTTGCCAAGGCGGGAGAAATGGCAGATCATTTTGGCGTCAGTGTCGTTTATCGGCATGCTGAGGATATGCTAAAGGACCCGGAGATCGATGCTGTATATATTGCGCTCAGCAACGACTTACATGCCGAGTGGATTAACAAAGCACTACGGGCTCATAAGCATGTGCTGGTGGAAAAACCGTTATGCCTGAATACGGCTGATCTGGCTCCCTTGGCAGCGACAGTCGAACAGAGTAGCGCTTACCTGCTGGAGGGAGTCATGGTGCAGCACCATCCTTGGCAACATGAGCTGCGGAAGATCGTAGAATCGGGGCGTTATGGTCGCTTATGTTCCATCGAGACGAGTCTATGCATTCCGGCAAAAGAGGGACATGCGGACAATTACAGATCCCGTCCGGAGCAGGGCGGGGGATGCTTTTGGGATCTGGGCGTGTACTGGCTACAGCTGCTTCAAGCCGTCGTTGGATTGGAGCAGGCTGAATTCCACAGTCAATCGGATTTCGATGGTCCTCATGGCTGTGACTGGACATTTCGTGCGCAAGCCCGTTATCCGAGCGGATTGAAGGCATCTGCCCTCTTTTCATTTGAGCGCCCTTATCACTGTGCTCATGTACTGACCTTTGATTCGGCAGTGGTCACCTTGAAGGACTGCTTTCGGGCAAATTTAGGCTTTTATAAAATGACACTCAAGACGGAAATAAAAAAGGATCTCGCGTCAAATATAACGGATGCGGACGCACTGCCTGTGTTATCACAGACATCTTCGCATACCAAAACGGTTTTCGAGCCTATGAACTATTATGTCAATCAGTTGAATACCTTTTGCAGCATCATCCGGGGGGAAGCGGAGCCCATTCCATTTCGCGAGGCTGCTGAACGCGTCAGACTGCTGGCAGCCATTCATGAAGCTGCACGCTCGGGTGAGACGATCTATGCAGTATGAGTATGATTGTGTTTTCGAGCGGTGGGGAACGAATGATGCAAAATACTGAGTATCAAGGCAAAGAGAGGAGGGGAATTCAGTAGATGGATAAAAAGGACGAAGCCTTACTGGAGCGTTTCGGCAAGCATCCGACGCCATTTTACTATTATGACGGGGATGCGCTGCATGCTCATGTCAGCTCGTTGCTATCCCGATTGCACCCGGCCGTGCGTGTACATTACGCGCTCAAGGCTAATGGTAACGTAGCCTTAGCTGGGTTGCTGCGCTCGTTAGGTTGTGGTGTTGAGATTGCTTCGGCTGGAGAAATGTTCGTCGCTATGGAGGCTGGGTATGCTGCGGAAGACGTGCTGTACGCCGGACCGGGAAAAACAATAGCCGAGCTGAACGAGGCAATAGCCTGTGGAATCGGCTGTATTCATGTCGAATCGGTGAGGGAGCTGCGTCTGCTGGAGGACATTGCTGCCCAAGCGGGCCAGCTTGTCAGGGCAGCGGTTCGCATCAATCCCGATAACGATCTGTCTGGAGCAACGATTAAAATGGGCGGCGTTCCGCGCCCCTTTGGAGTGGATGAAGGGCAGCTGGATCACTTTTTTAAGGTGCTGGAAGGTTGCCCACACGTCAATTTTCAAGGTATTCAGGTATATACAGGTACGCAAATGCTGAAATCGGATCAGATTTTAGCTTCATTTGCGAATACGCTGCAGTTGGCAGAACGGGTACAGGCTCAGTATGGTGTGGCAATGCATACGGTCAATTTGGGCGGCGGGTTTGGTGTACCTTATTTTGCTCATGAGCAACCGCTCGATATGGATCACGTCATTGACGGACTGAACGCACTCGCGGAGCAGACCCGAACCCGCATGCCCGGGGTTAAGCTAATCATCGAAAGCGGCAGATATCTGGTCGCTCAATCGGGCATGTATGTCTGCCGAGCATTGTATACAAAGGAATCCAAGGGGGAGAAGTTTGTCGTGGCTGATGGTGGCATGAATCACTACGCCGCAGCTACTTTTCGAGGACGCCGCATTAGGGACAACTACCCGGTGCGAATTATGCGCAGGCAAGCGGGAGAATTGAAAGAGCCCAAAGAACGAGAAGTGGAAGCAACCCTATGGATGGGGCAGAGAGACGCTTCTGCTCAAACGGCTGTTGCTGTCGAACAATCATTAGAAGAGGTTGCAAACCGAATAGGAGGGCCTCTGGAAGAGGCATCCATGGAGCTTGAGACGGTAAGCATTGTCGGTCCGCTTTGTACACCCGAGGATTGTATTGTGAAAAAAGCGCAGCTTCCTCCGATTCACGAGGGCGATTATATTGCCTTTCCGAATGCAGGTGCCTATGGATTGAGCTATAGTCCACTACAATTTCTGGGACATGCTACCCCGGCGGAGCTGCTCGATTTTCGTGGGGAGGTGCATGTCATTCGTGAACACGGTGACCGCACGGACCTGCTGCATCATCAGCGCATGATTCCGTTGCCTGAGGATGTGCAGTAAGTATGTAAAAAAACGCCAAACTCATGGGAACCGATACAAATCGGACCTGTGATTTGGCGTTTTTTACATGATGAGTAGGGTAGTATCGACTTATTGTTGCTTGGAGCTGCGCATTTCCTGACGCACAAGCTGCCATACCATAAAGATCAGTACAGCGATTTGTGGGACAAATGTTTCCCAAGTTGGATACATTCCCAGCCAGCTAATGGACGGAAGCGCGGAGGCAGTGTGCCCCGGAAGCATACCAGCCACCTGAAGCGAATGAATACTTTCGCCCAGGAATCGGAATACGAGATAGTAAATCAGTACAGTGGCAGTCAGGAAAAAGGCGCGAATTGGCAATCGTACACTGAATTTAATGATCGCAAACGCAAGAATGACCAGAATAATCGTCGCTGAGCCAATGCCGATCAGCAATTGCGAGGTTTCGATGGCTGGAGCCATACCGACATAAAAGATAGCTGTCTCGGCTCCTTCACGCAGAATTGCGAGCGCAGAAACCGCAAATAACGACCACAGGCTTCCTCGTGCCAGCGCGTTGCCCACGCTGTTTTCCACAAAGCGGTTCCATGCGGCAGCGTTGGATTTGCTATGCAACCAGCTACCAACGGTCAGCATCAGCACGACCGCCACCAGCCCGGTGACACCCTCCAGCAGCTCACGCATGCTGCCCGATGCGGCTGCTGCTACTAGTGTAGTGAACAGTACTGCCAGAATTCCGCTCAGCACCAGCCCCGTTCCGGCTCCTGCCCATATCCAACGTCCAGCCACGGCTTCGCCACTTTTTTTGGCATACGCCAGCAGAGCTGCGAGCACGAGGATGGCCTCTAGGCCCTCACGCAGCAAAATCAGCGCGGCATCCCACGCAGTGTAAGAACGTTCTTCCGTCAACGGACGGAGCCTGTCCAGCATCTGATCAAGAGTCTGAATGGCTTTGTCTGTATTCGGTGGAGAAGACAGCAGATATCCGGAAGTTTCGGTCATTTCATTTTCAATCGCAGTGTAAGACGTCGGATCGGAAATTTGTACATGTCCTTCGACGGAAGGCCATAGAGCGATAAACTGCACTACCTTATCAGCCGCTTGCTCTGATTGATTAGCTACAGCATCTTGGCGTGCGGATTCGAGCAAGGTGACTGCATCGGTCAGAGAAGCTACCGAACCATTCGCCGTTCCGGCAGCTGTATTGCCTGCATCTGTTCCTTGGCCTGTGTTCACAGACTTGCCCTGACTATAATCAGACAGCAGAGTCGTTAATTCCTGCATTTCCTTAAGAGCCTGTTCTTGGCGAATGGGCTCAGCTTGCACGGAGATGCGAATGAGACTGATTTTAGTTTCGAGCGAACTGTATACCGGAAAATTGTCCAAACGAATCGGTGTTTCTACCTGATACCAGGCTTTGACGATTCGATCGTAATCCACCCGGGCAGCAGCCCAATCGCCTTTTTGCATGGCGGCTAGACTGCCCTTCGCCATAGGAAGCAGTTTTTCCGCTGCTTTGGCTCCAGCCGGGGCTGGTTTGTCCCCTTCGGCCGCAGTGACGTACTCATTGACCGAGCGCGCCAGCACGGATAAGGCAGCTTTCGCTGGTTCCCCGCCGCCACTGGCGAGTGTCTGCTCCGCATCGGTGAGTGCTTGATCTACAGCCGCGATGTGAGTTGAATCTCCGCCATTCGTTTTGGCTTCCTCCCACAGCGTGCGGAATTCTTGCAGATCCTTGGAGGCTTCCGTCCATTGAGCTTGTCCCGCCTCCACCAGCGCTCCCCCCACCACAGGCATTAGCTGATCATTGGTGACAGCTTTGGCATCCGTTTGTGCAAAAGCGACCGACCCGGAGCCGGACATGAACGGAGTGACGGTCAGCAGCAGAGCCGCCACCAGCACAAACACCCATCCCAAGCCTTTATTGCACCGATTCATATAAATCCCCTTCCTTGCCTGCTGCTAAAATAACGTATCCCCGATGTAGCCGCCTTGCGATACACCCGGGAAGCAGGCGAACACCGCACTGCCTTTGTGTACAATATATTCGTTCAGCTTGTCATTGCGTGCAAGCTTCTCCTGAATATGAACGAACTGCTTGAACAGATCACGCTGGTAGCTGATGAACAGCAGCCCGGCATCCAGCTGTCCAGTTTGCTTGTCCAATCCGCTTGAATACGAATAAGATCTCCGCAAAATATTAATGCTCCCGTCCCCATGAGCCAAAGCCACATGAGAGGTGGGAGGTGTAACCGGCTTGCCTTCCGGATTTTTGGCCGCCAGATCAAGCTTGTCGAACTCCTTGACCTTACCGAGTGGGGCTCCGCTGCTGCGATGACGTCCAAAAGTATCCTCCTGGTCGCCCAATGTTGAGCGATCCCACACCTCTACCCGCATGCGTACACGGCGTACAGCCATATAGCTGCCGTTACCCATCCATGCTGGTCCGTCACTGGTTTGTGTCCACACCAGTCGATTCATCTCGTCTGCCTTGGAGGTATCCGGGTTCCCCGTACCGTCCTTGAAGCCCAGCAAATTGCGTGGTGTGCTTCCCGCAGGATCAGCCTGTGCTGTTCGCTGGAAGCCTTCCTGCGTCCAGCGAAGCACCGCCGTTCCTCTGGCGATACGCGCCAAATTACGCAGGGCATGGAAAGCTACCTGCAAGTCGTTGGCACATACCTGCACTCCGATATCGCCGCCGCACCATTGCTCCTCCAGGGCGTCCCCTTGAAAACGGGGCAGCTCACGGAACTCGGCAGGTTTAAGCCCTGCCAGGCCGTATCGTCCATCAAAAAAGGATGGGCCCACACCAAAGGTGATCGTCGTACGGGATGGCGACAATCCTGCCGCCTCGCCCGTATCGGAAGGAGGGAGGTTGAGGTTTTCATTATCGTTGCCAAGGAGCACGCCAGAAGTCATTGTAGCGCTTGCTTCCGTCCAGGCTTTGAAGAGGCTGCGCACCTGTTCCTTGTCGCTGGTTGTTAGATCGAAAGCGGCGAAGCAGATGAAATCCTGCGCCGGAGTCACAATACCTGCCTGATGCTTACCGTAAAAAGGGATTACATCTTTGGTATCCGCATCCGTCATCATGCTTTCGAGGCGTTGACCGGCTGACAGCACGGCTCCCACGCCCCCGCCGCCAAGCAGGAGGCCTAGCCCACCTACCCCGGCCAGCTTCAATAGGTCTCGACGTGATACGGATTTGCTTTTTTCTGACGGCTCATCTTCCACTAGCTTCGCATCCTTTTTTACCAGATCAGCCTGTTCATTATGGGATTCCGCATACTGCGGCTTTTCTAGCCCTTTTTGCCGCTTAAAGCCTTTCATATCATTACACTCCTAACAATTTCCCCATTTGGGACAACGGTTCTGCCAAGGCATCGAGGTTTTGGCTCAGTTTTTTAACTTCTTCCGGTTTCAGTTTTGTATACGATACATAGCCTTCTCCGTCCTTAAAAGGAGCCAACTCCTGCTGTAAGGCCGTAAAGCGCTCACCGATTTGTTTTTCCAATGCCGCATCTTTTTGGTTCAGATCTGTTTTCAAAATGTCATATATCTTTTGCGCGCCTTCTACATTGGCAGCAAAATCGTACAAATCCGTATGGGAATATCGCTCCTCTTCACCCGTTACCTTCGAGGTAGATACTTCATTTAACAACTCGACTGCACCCGTTACCATCAGGCTGGCGTCAATATTAACTGTTTCTACTTTGGCACGCAGCAGCTTGGCATCACTCAGCAGTCGGTCGGAAAACTCGTCCATTCCTTTGGTTGTGTTTTCTTCCCATAATGTTTTTTCAATACGGTGAAAGCCGCGCCAATCCGCTGCATCCACATCACCGTCACGTGCATCAATATTCGGGTCAAGATCACCCAGCGCTTCTGCAATCGGTTCAATCCGTTCATAGTACATACGTGCAGGAGCATACAGCGCCTTGGCTTTATCCAGCTCGCCAGCTTTGACCGCGTTCGTGAATTCTTCTGTCTTCTTCACAAACGTATCGCATTGCTCGATAGCATAGGTTCGGTAAGCGGCTACCGCTTGATCAAAATTGGGAGCAGAAGCGGCAGGAGTCGTTGTCTGTGTTGTGGCTCCTGCATCTTTGGTCGTTGCGGCAGGCTGCTGAGTAGCAGTTTCGGTTTGCCCGCAACCTGCGAACAGAATAGAAGAGACCAGCACTCCGGCCGGTACGGCATAACGTAGTTTCATAATCAATGAACACCCTTTCTGGCCAAACTGGCCCTGAACCATAGTCTGTTGCGCGATATCTATATCGAATTTTTATTTTGATAATGATTATCAGTCGCGGTTTTTCTTATCATAAGGCTGGCCCATATGCCTGTCAATACATAATTTAGACACAAAGTCCAACCCATCATTAAAGCAGCAAGTAAGGTGCCTATGCCCATTTTTATCCGCATATTGAACCATACCCGAGCACATGACATAAAATGTGTTGACTGTATCCCTTAACCTTGTTACACCACACAAAACCCGAGCAAGGAGGGGTGAAATTGACGAAGGGTAACGACCACAAAAACAAGTTTTTGTTAACTCACCGTGAACGTGAAGTATTTGAACTGCTCGTGCAGGACAAAACAACACGTGACATCGCCGGACAGCTATTTATTAGCGAAAAAACGGTCCGAAACCATATTTCCAATGTGATGCAAAAATTGAACGTAAAAGGTCGTTCACAGGCGGTCGTGGAATTAATCAGGCTTGGCGAATTAAAAATCTGACCTCTCGTTCCTTGCGGGGTACAAAGTCTTCTCGATGATCCTTCGACAGTGAAGGGTGGTCGGGAAGGCTTTTGTTTTGTGGTATGTAAAAAAGTAAAACGATTAAACCGCTGAAATATGTGGGAATTTGCGTGTAAATGATGTACTATATATAGAAGGAAGAAACTACCATTAGAGATCATAGTGCAACTAACAGGAGTGATCAAAACATAAGACTGTACCACAAAGTTATACTAAGATAGAAATGCATCTGGTGATAGTCTAAGAATATAAATCCCTACAAAAGCAGTATTCAGCATGACGACAGGATGGAAGATGGTTTAGGTTTTGAGCTATACTTTTATATATAGGTGTTGAAGAAGAATCACAAGGCAGAAAAAGCTCATTGCTTCAGGTAGTAGGAAGTAGCTTTTGCCTAGAGCTACCTGTGGTATATTCTTGATCGGAGGTGAATGTTAAGACATATGACACCCAACCAACACTTGATGACTTATACGCTGAACAGCGGTATAAAGGGAACTGTCGACCTAACCAGTAAGCAGGTGCAGGAATGGATCAAAGCATATCGAATTGGCAGCAAGTTTGTAACGGTTGTGGGGAAACAGTATTTTGGTTTAAACCCTGAGTTGGTAGCAGATTTCAAGGTACATAATGAATACTCGGAGCAGAGAGAACACATATCCATAATACAGCCTGTAATGGAACGCAAAGCTGTAGAACTGGACCCACTGGTAGAGGCGTACAGCCAGTATAAAACATTAATTCAGGTAGAATGTAAATGTGGTGCTTCCTATATAGAAGAGTCACCGCATAAAAGAACCAAGTGGTCATGTAAGGAGTGTAATAACATTGTGTTCCTGGATCGTAAAAAGGGCATGGTGGATACGGATAAAGGCAAGGCATGGTACATGACCAACAAATACTATGTAGAAAGACAAAGCAACTGACGGATTGTCAGTTGCTTTTCTAACAGACTCGCACGCGTCTTTGGTGCATTTCACAATATATTAAATCCATACCTGGAAATGCTACTATATCTTTTGCCAAATAATAAAATTGATGTTTTGTACGCTTTGTAGTACATTATCAAGTGTATTATAAGGAGGCTTCTCATGTACGGACATAGACAAGATGATACTTTATACATCATGACTTACACATTAAATAGTGGTATCAAGGGCACAGTGCCTTTGTCTAATCAACAGATACAGGAATGGCTCGAGTGCTACAGAATCGGCAAGAAATTTGTAACCGAGATTGGCAAAGAGTTCTTTGGACTGCATGCAGAACTGGTGGCTGATTTTAAAGTGCATAATCAGCATTCAAGCTATCAGGAGGTTATTATCCCGATTCAGCAGCCGGACACTGGCCTAAAAGAGTTGTCCCAGGCTTACAAATCAACAGAAACCTTAATTAAAGTAGATTGCAAATGTGGTACATCGTATGTAACAGAATCTCCCTTTAAGCGGACCAAGTGGTACTGCACCAAATGCCGGGAGATTGTTTTTCTCGACAACAAAAAGGGAATGGTGGATACCTCAAGAGGCAAGGCCCATTATATGACCAATAAGTATTTTGTGGAACGGGAAACAACTGGCGTATAAGCCGGTTGTTTTTTTGTTCGTAAGGTTTGTACATGTCCTGACTTTTCAAAGCCGATTGCGCTATATTGGAAAAGGGGAAAGATAAATCTTGATATAACGATAGTCAGGTGGTGAACGTCATCCGGGAAGATCATACCAATGGTACAAGAAACCGCATGAGCACGAACAATGTATACATAAACGAAACGCTTCATTTGGAACAAATCATAAGTGACCTGCGGGTGATGGGCTATGTGGCTTTTCATCATCATCCGCAAATCACAAGTGAGATTGAAGAGCTGGAGGTGTTAAAAAAGCAACTATTATCGTTTTTTCAACAGCATCATGTATTGTGGATTGAGCTTGACCCGCTGACGCAATATGTGGTGGTGAATAACATGGGGAAGGCAACGGTGCTCAAACTCATGGGTCGGAAAATGAACCCGCTACGGGACCTGAGAGCAAACGCTGCTTTGGCTGGACAGCCGCTGCATGAGTTGGATCGGGAGATAGAACGGCTCAATCGGCTAGCTCACCTGTTGCGCTACACCCGTTTTTCTTAAGCGACGGGACTAACTTAAAAAAAGCATTCACGAAGCATGGATGGTTCCATGCTGTGAATGCTTTTTGGTTTACTTACACCGATTTCAAAAATTCTACAATCGTCAGCAGACCCTTGTCAAAATTGTCCAAGTTAAAATGCTCGTTTGGCGCATGTAGGTTCTCATCTGGCAAGCCGAAGCCCATCAGCACGACTGGGGCAGTCAGCACACGGGAGAAGGTTTCCACGATTGGGATAGAACCTCCATCCTTGGTAAAGAGGGCACGCACACCGTATACCTTCTCAAAAGCATCGGCTGCCGCTTGCAGAAACGCGTGTGACGGGTCGATGTTAAAGGCGTTCGCTTTTTCACCCTGTTGAATATCCAGGGTAGCTCCTGCCTGAACATGGGCGCGCAAATGGCGCTCGATTTTGTCCAGAATGTCTTGCGGATTCTGGTTAGCTACCAAGCGGCACGTGATTTTAGCATGAGCTTCTTTTGGAATGACCGTTTTCGTGCCTTCCCCTTGGAAGCCGCCGTATACGCCGTTCAGCTCCAGTGTCGGACGCGCCCCAACACGCTCAACGAAGCTGAATCCTTCTTCGCCATAAAGGGAATCAAGTGCAAGATCTTGTTGCAGCTTGCTCTCATTGAAGCCTTGCTTCACGAATTCTTCTCTCATCTCTGCCGATAATGGAGCAACATCGTCGTAGAATCCTTCGACGCTTACGCCGCCTTTGTCGTCATGCAGGGTTGCCAGCAAGGACACCAGAGCATGCAGGGCATTCGGCACGCCGCCACCGAAAGAGCCGGAGTGTAGATCTGTGTTCGCCGTGTGAATGGCGACTTCCAGTGAACATAGTCCACGCAAACCTGTGCAAATGGCAGGCTTCCCTTTTTCGATCAAGGAAGTGTCGGACACCAGTACAGCATCGGCAGCTAGACGTTCAGCTCCAGTTTGCAAAAACTCAAGCAAGTTCGGACTGGATACTTCTTCCTCGCCTTCAATGCAGAATTTGATGTTCAGCGGCAATGTGCCTTCCTGCTTCAAAATGGCCTCAACTGCCTTAATGTGCAAGAAAACCTGCCCTTTATCATCTGTCGCTCCGCGCGCATACAATTTTCCATCACGGATGGATGGCTCAAACGGTGGCGTCTCCCACAGGTGAAGCGGGTCTACGGGTTGTACATCATAGTGTCCATACACGAGGATCGTTGGTTTACCAGGTGCGTGCAAATGATCCGCATATACCAGCGGGTGACCTTTGGTTGGAATGATTTCAACGTTTTCCAGACCGGCAGCAGTCAGTTTGGCAGCCAGCCAATCAGCTGCTTGGTTAATGTCCTTTTTGTGCTCCGATAATGCTGAGATACTCGGAATGGACAACCACTCCTGTAACTCGCCCAGTTGTTGCTCTCTGGCTTTTTCAAAATAATCAGAATAACTCATAAACTATGTATCCTCCTTTTTCAATGTAAATCGTGTGAATGTTGCGCTATCCTCCGAACCGAGGTCGTGGACGATATGTCTAGTTTACTACGTTTTGTGCTGAACGAAAAATAGGGAGACAAAAAAACGATTCTACCCGGGTCTGTCCAGACCTGAGCAGAATCGCCCTTAACCAAGCATATGGATGCACTTATGCGCGAATGTCCAGTTGACCGCCAAGATGAGGCTGTACGCTTTTTTCCATCATCTGCACTAAAGCCTGTCCTTGTTCACTGGCCTGATCCTTAGCCATACTTAATACCTTCACACTTACAGCTTGAGCCAAGCTGGCCTGACTCATACCTGTTGATAATGCTGCGATATCCATGTTCCAACCCTCCCTCATTGTGAAGACTCTTTCTCTGTATTTATCGGTTGGAACGGTTATTTTGTTTCATCTAATTGGAATTGTGTCAGTAAATCTTGAAGTTGCTCTGCCAGACGGGTCAAATCTGCGGCAGACGAACCGATCTCTTCCATGGAGGCGAGCTGCTCCTCTGCGGCTGCGGATACGGTCTCCGTATGGGATGCCGCTTCTTCAGCGATGCGTGTAATTTCCTCCATGCTGCTGACGACTGAACTCGTTCCATCTGCGACTCCAGCGGTAGAAGCTGCGACGTTATCGAGCTGCTTCGCTGATTTGGCTACCGCTCTACGGATGCGAGAGAAGGAGCGACCGGATAGGTCAATGGAATTAATACCATCACTTACGCGTTCCTTGGCGGATTCCATAGCGATCAGGGCTTCAGATACACCGCTCTGTATCCCTTGAATCTGTTCACGAATTTGTTGTGCGGAATAAGCTGAGTTTTCAGCCAGCTTGCGGACCTCTGTCGCCACGACAGCGAAACCTTTGCCATGCTCGCCTGCACGTGCTGCCTCAATAGAAGCGTTCAATGCGAGCAGATTAGTCTGGCTGGCGATTTCCGTAATGACGGTGACAATCGTTCCGATTCGTCCAGAGCGGTCACTCAAAGCACTGATGATGGTATCCAGTTCTTCCACGGTAGTACGAATGCCGTCAATGGAGACGACGCTGTTGCCGATATGCTCACTGCCTGCATCCGACGCCTGAATGGCCTGTGCGGAGTAAGTGGTCATTTCAGCCATGGTTTCGGTCATAGCGGTAATGTCTGTTGCCATGCCGCTAATCCGTTCCTGATTATCTTTAGCGCTGCCCACTTGGCGCTCACTGCCTGCGGCCACATCTTGAATGGCTATGGTCACATGCTCAATGGCACGGGTCGTTTGTTCTGCACCTGCTGCAAGCTCTTGCGAGGATGCCGACAAATTGCCTGTCATCGCTTGGATTTTTCTAATCATGTTACGCAGGTTATCTACCATTTGTTGGAAATATCTTGACAACTCACCAATTTCATCTGTACTGGTCGTAGCCACGTTAATCGAAAGATTACCTTGGCTGATGGCATCCATAGAATTACGTAATCTTTGGATGGGCTTAAGTATACTGCTGATTAGCCACATTGCGAGCACACCGATGATGATGGCTGCAATCACCAACACTACGATCGTTGTGATAAGAATCGGTTGGGCGGAGGCACTGGTTTCTGCTTTGTCCATCGTTCCAGCAATTCTCCAGCCTGTCAGCGTATTGGTTTTGAAAATCAGGTGTTTATCTACGCCATTAATATCGTAACTAAAGCTGCCTTCTTTGGAGGCAAACAATTTGGGTATCGTTTCTCCCATTTTGGTACTTCCGCTGACTTCTGTCGGGTGGGTAACGATACGTTTGGTACCATCTAATATCATAATATAGCCATTTTGTCCGATTTTTAAATTTGTGATTTCTTTTAAATTATTTAGGTTCAGGGAAAGACCGAGAACACCACTGTTGTCAGGAAGTGTACGTGAAATATATACAACGGGGACCTTAGCCGTATTGAGTCCGACAGGGCTGATTACGGTTTGTCCGGGTTTCTCCATGGCCTGCTTGTACCACGGACGTTCACGAGGGTCGTTTGTGGAGCCTACGGCTTTGCCAATAATGAGTTTTCCTTCGGGAGTTCCTACAAACATATCAACAGCTTCCGCATGCATTTTCAAATATACTTGTAACCTTTTCAGGATGTCTTCATCTGCTTCGGCACTGTTATCACTAGCCGTCATCGTCGTAGAGTAATATTCGAGATCAGCGATTTTGGCTTGAATCGTTTGAGTAACTGCACGGTCGGATGCGGTAACGCTAGTTGTCGCACTATCGAGTAATTGTTGGTCCGTCTGGTTATATGCTGCTTGATAAGAAAAAGAACTTACAATAATGCTTGGAACAAGCATGACCAGTAGAAATGCTGCTGTCAATTTCTTGCGTAGTGTTAATGTTTTGAGTCGTCTCAGTTGTTTCATCAAACCCCTGCTTTCTATCTACATATTCATTTCTAAAATTTATATCATATGTATTTACTATCGGTTATTTTGAGCTGAATTGATAGATTTATTACTAATTTGTCCAATACGCTAAAGAATTTCTTGCATAGCATGGAGTATCTTGCAATTTGGAGGGATAGGGTATGGGTTTTTTTCTGGATATGAGAAGCTCCACCAATTCATCAAAAACAGGTGAGGGTCCCGATATACAGCTGGGTCCTATACCGGAGCGCTTCGGTTTGATTACCCTGCGGACCTTTCTTGTGCCGAGTCCGATTGTAACTTTTAGTGGTTCCATTGGTCTGCTCGGTGAGCTTGGCGATACGTACGCGGTTGAAATCGTGCGTGGAGCCGACTATGATCCGAGTGAGGTAGTCTACCGCGCCGAGGGGGTACTGGGCGTGACTGGATCTAATGAAACGCAAGCTTTTAATGCACAGGATCTGTCTGCTCCCTGGGCAATACAAACAGTATATTCTTCTTATATTTCTGGTGTATCGACCACTGTTCGTAATGGTCCAGAGGTATTCACGGGCATTGCTTCGACTCCGTTTTTGTAAATATATCAGGTGATTATTTCTATAGTAAATGCTCGCTGCCTGTTCGTGATAGTCCGCTGCGCCCAAGCTTAACTAGCCACGAGCATAGACAGACATCTGCTGCAGACTCGTGGCTATAATTCTCAACAACAACACCCAGAGCACAAATGACCTAGTTGTTGTAATTTCCTTTATGAGCGTGTACTACAGAGTTAATTGTGCTTCTCGGATTCTATTTCTTTAGAATCTCTCGCAAATACACTGTCAACTCATCTGCTGCTTTGGCATGGGCGGAGAGCCCGGGATGGCTACGAGATCCTATCGTTTCTTCCGTCGTGTTAGGCAGTTGGAATACGGACACATTCCGATCCCTCGTTCTTTTCTTGTACGCGTCTACCGCTCGGTAGATTGAGGGCATCATCGGAGTACCCAGCATCCCATAGGCCCACACAATATGGGCAGCAGGATTGCAGGTCCGAAGCTTGATAAGAAAACGTTCGATAGCGCTTTCAAAAGATTGTAAATCTTCTTCATTGAATGTGCCGTCCTCGTTCAAGCGTTGCTTGTACACTTTCCCGCTTGCTGGGTCCGTCCATGCAGGAGAATAAAAGGCTCCCCCGTCATTAGTCCCCAAATTCACTACGACCACGTCCGGCTGCCATGAGGGAAAATCATGATCTGAAAATGCCCCTAATGCTTCATTTCTCTCACCAGTCAGCACACCACATATCTGCTCATAATATGCCGGTATGTTCGCATGCGGATTATTATCCCAGCTTGTTAGGACACCCCATCCGCTTTGTGATAACACTCGGTAGTCCGCATTCAGTGCTTCGGCTGTTATGACTGTATAATTGCGTAGTGCTGTGAACAGCATGGGAACCCAGTCTGTCTCCTCCTTCGCTCCAATCGTTCCTTCTCCCGAGGTAATGCTGTCACCGATAAATTCCACCTTGAGGGGCTTATCAGTGACTGGCAGCAATTCCCCGTCAACCTTCAGGGCATGAATTTGCAACAAGCAGCGCGAGTCCGAACTCATAGGCTGGACATCCTTGACCACACGGACATTTTTGACCGTGTCAGGGTTCAATCCTCTCAAAAGACAGATCCAATGCCGTCCTGCGGTCACCATCAGGCGACTCATCGGAACCCCATTGATGACAATACTGATCCAGGGCTCATACACCTGGTAATCAGCTTCAATTTCAATCCACAGCTCTGAGCCTTTGATATTCAATTCAATGCCACTGCCTGTCCAAAATAGAGTAAGAGGTGTACGTGTTTGCGTAGTTCGACCATGAACCTTTACATGCTTTGCTTTTGTAAGTGGATATGTCTTCAATCTCTTGTTATGTGACATTTCAACATCCTCCTCATGATCTCTTAATGAATGCTAGTTTCTGTAATATTGTAAAAGAAGTGATAGGGAATCTCAAATTCTATTTCAAAACAAGCAAGGGCCCAAAGCTTTATATGGATTATTCTTTTTGATGACGGACTTTAGAACAACATATGATATCAAAAAGCACCAGCCAACTGAAATTTGCTGGTGCTTTTTGATATACGGAGCAAAGATTACTTACTAAGTGTATTTTTCACAAAACTATTTTATCTATTAATTAGCTTTGCCAAACATGACGATATTAATCGCCTTGCCGAAGTCTATACCTACTTTGCCAGTTAGCTCTGCTGTTTTTTGTGCTAACACGACTGCATTGACACCACAAGAGAACAGCGCAATATCAAAGTCATCTTTGTGTGCTGCAATCCATTGGAGTGTTTCAGGCATTTGTTCATATTGATGAAATGCCAGTGTGTGCGCGATATTCAGCCTGTACGGATCGGCCTCAAGAACAGGCTTTACTTCAGCGGCCGTCCGGGTGACCAGCAGAATGCGTCGATTTTTCAGCATGTCCCAGAAAGCGGGTGTCTCAGCCAAATAACGATTCAGGCAGGCGTGGCAGGTCAGCGCGGGGGAAAGAGCATAGTGAGCAAAGACCTGATCGGTCAGCTCCCGCTTCATATAGGATGGTGCTTTAATAGATTCGTCATCATATGGCAAAATGCCAGCAATGCTGGCTTTGCTCACTGCCTCAGCCACCGCGTCCCGTAGTTCCGTATTCGGTAGAAACAGTCCCTTTTGACCGAGATTGGCTTTAACCGCCCAACGTTCCCGTAATACCTTTTCCATCGGCCAGACGGTGTCCTGCGACAACACCAAATTTTCACCATCCCCGATACGAATGAGCGAAAAGGACTGTTGCTGATCGAGTGCCAGCTTCAATCGTTTCAGTACCTCGTCAATCTCCAGATACCTTGGATTCGTCATAACATGTTACCTCCCTGTCGTTCCTGCTTGTTCAACTTTTCAGATGGAGCAAAAAACTTTGTATTCTATCATATGTCGAAAGCAAAAAGGTTTTTGTATGAACGGCTATTATTTTTGGATTCTACCTATTTTTACAAGATTCGTTGCATCTGTACGTGCCGTTTCAGAAGCGTCTTCATAACTTGAGAGAAGACGGTTGAAAGGGAGGAAGATCAATGAATCGCAAGATTGTAATTGAAATTAATTTTAATAACTATGGGATGAATCCCAACCGCCTGACACGTGAGTGGATCAGTGAGCGACTGGATATATTCAGAACCTTTACGCTACGTAGTTTACTCAGTCAGACAAATACGGATTTCTTATCTGTCGTCAAGCTGGCGGGCGGATGCAGTGACATTGTGGAAGAGGAACTAGCCCGACATGAGCCCATTCCCGACCACATCCGTTTTGGTACGAGCATCGAAAGTAAACGTCGTATTCATGCGTACATCGAAGGCGCGGACGAACTGCTCATTGCTCGAATAGATTCCGACGATTTGTACCACCAGTCGTTTGTACAACAGTTACATGATTACAAGTTTCAACCGGAGACGGTTGCGCTGGTGAACCAGATGGGTTACCTGTGGGATGCGGTTGAGGGACAGATGGCACCGGTGTTTCACCGTTCGCCTTCTTTTTATGTGTTTCGCTATCAAGTGGAGGATTTTCTAAATGATTACCGTGTCGTCATTCCTGGGAAGGGTACGCACGGATATGTAACGGAGCTGCCGCATGAGGTCATTCCACTTCGCAACTATGTGAACGTCATTCATGCCGCAAATACTTCGGTGAAAAAAGTGCCAGCGAAGGATCGGCTGTCAGAGAATGAAATGAATGCCGTGCTGGCTGAATTTCTGGGAACAGGCATTGCCAATTCGTAACGGTCAGGAGGAGATTATATTGTTCAAAGGAAAAAAACTGCTGGTGACCGGAGGAACGGGATCTTGGGGGCAACGCCTAACGGCTGAATTGCTGAAGGAGGGACCAGCGGAAATTCGTATTTTCTCACGCGGTGAATTTGCACAGATTGCCATGCAGCGGCAATTTCAATCTGATCCTCGCCTGAATTTCATGATTGGAGATATTCGAGATCTTCAGGCATTGCAGGAGGCATGTCGCGGAGTGGACTATATATTCCATTTGGCAGCATTAAAGCATGTCCCTGTGTGTGAGAAACAGCCGGAAGAGGCCTTCAAGACAAACGTTCATGGTACGGAAAATGTGATTCGGGCCAGCATAGAGCAGGGAGTCGCCAAGGTAATTGATGTCTCTACAGACAAGGCGGTAGACCCGGTAAATGTATACGGGATGACGAAGGCGATTGGCGAAAGATTGATGATCCGCGCCAACGCCTTAAGTGAGCGTACTCGCTTTGTATGTATTCGCGGCGGCAATGTGCTAGGGACGAGTGGAAGTGTCGTGCCCCTGTTCAAACGCCAGATTGCGGAAGGTCAGGATTTAACGCTGACGAGCCCAGATATGACACGTTTCTTCCTCACGCTCGGAGAGGCGATTGGCTTGCTGCTGAAGGCTTCTGTTACGGCGATTGGTGGAGAGACGCTAGTAATGAAAATGAAGGGTTGCAATATTGCGGATTTGGCAGAAGTGATGAAAGAACAGGCGGGACAGCCTGCGTTGAAAGTGAAGGAAATTGGTATACGTGGTGGGGAAAAGCTGCATGAGGTGCTGATTTCGCCCTATGAGGTGCCGCACACGTATCGCTATGATGATCGTTATTTTGTTATTCTTCCCCAGCAAGCAGACAAGCGTTTGTTGAGTCAATATGGTGGTTTGGAGCGGGTGAACTTCGAACAATATCGCTCGGACGACGAGTTAATGGATCGTGCTGGAATTGCTGAGCTACTGCGAGGCATGGAGTAACGATGAAAGAGGTGGGTATTTTGCAGCTTATGGAAAAAATAACAAAAGGAACTGTAAAGGTGGCTGTGATCGGCCTCGGTTATGTAGGGCTGCCCATGGCAGTGGAAATGGCACAGGCTGGTTATGATGTATATGGTGTAGATTCCGATCCTGTCAAAGTAGCCAAGCTGCTTCAAGGAAAGTCTTACATCATAGACATTGGCGATGATGCCTTGGAAGGTCTGATCGGGCAGCAATTGCATCCAGTTACGGATATCAAGGTGCTGGAGCACGCGGATATCGTCGTGATTTGTGTGCCTACGCCGCTGACAGACGGACATCAGCCGGATACGTCCTATATTGAGACGGCAATTGATCAGGCCATACCTCATTTGCGTAGACAAACGCTGTTGATCCTGGAAAGCACCACCTATCCGGGAACGACCGAAGAACTGATTCGGCCGGTGATAGAGCAACGCAGGGGATGGACAGTAGGTAAGGATTTTTATGTGTGCTTTTCACCGGAACGTGTCGATCCGGGTAGCGTCCATTTTAACATTCGCAACACCCCTAAGGTGATCGGCGGTTGCACACCGGATTGTCTGGCAGCGGGAGTGGGTTTTTATGGCTCCTTTTTGGATCAGATTGTTCCGGTCAGCTCGACAACCGTGGCGGAAGCCGCCAAGCTGTTCGAAAATACGTTCCGTAGCGTCAACATTGGAATGGTCAATGAGCTGACAGCCGCCTGTGAGAAAATTGGCATCAATATATGGGAGGTACTGGATGCAGCGGCAACCAAGCCATTCGGCTATATGCCTTTTTATCCGGGACCTGGCATCGGGGGGCACTGTATCCCGGTTGATCCGCTATACTTGTCATGGAAATCCGAGCAGCATGGTTTTCCACTGGAATTCGTGGACTTGGCAGATCGCATGAATCGGCGTATGCCGCTGTATATTGCGGAGCGAATTGAAGCCATGCTCGCTCAGAAAGGTAAAGCCATAAACAAAGCCAAAATCATTCTGGCAGGTGTGGCCTACAAAAAGGACATTGATGATGTTCGGGAATCCCCAGCTCTTGTCCTGTTTGAACATCTAATAAAAATGGGAGCTTCGGTGAGCTTCACCGACCCATATGTATCGAGCTTTAAGCTGAACGGTGAAGCAATCCCATCTCGAACGGCAAATGCTCAGCTATGGGAAAGTGCAGATATCGTAGTCATCACGACAGACCATTCTGTGGTGGATTACCAACAGCTGGTCGACCATGCCCCGCTAGTCTTCGATACACGTAATGCGACTGCACATTGCACAGGTGGACATGTCGTGATCTTGGGGCATCCTGGTGATGGAGGGGGCGCCGCTGTTGGCTAACCGTGATCAGGTAAACGAACGTTATTACGGGCAAATCAATTCGGAGGAGTCTCATGAAGCCACCCGCAATAGAATTCACTGGATTTGCCGCCATGTACAGGGCCATACCGTGCTGGATGTAGGGTGCAGTCAGGGGATAACGTCCATTTTGCTTGGACGGGAAGGCTTTGAGGTAACGGCTATTGATTTGGAAGAGGGCAGCATCTCTTATGCAAAAAAAGAACTACGTCAGGAATCCGCACCCGTCCGGGCAAGAGTCCACTTTCGGTTAAAGGACATTTCACAATTTGAGCGTCCTCCCGGTGGATTTGACACCATTATTTTAGGGGAGGTTTTGGAACATTTTGCGCATCCCGACACCCTGCTCGCTCATGCTTACCGTTTGTTGAATAAAAAGGGAACGCTCGTCTTGTCTGTACCTTATGGATACCATCCGTTCCATGATCACAAGCGGACTTACTATGCTGGGAGCCTCTCCCGTGTGTTGTATCCTTATTTTGAAGGAAAAGCGCTAGAGGTGCATCACAAATATTTGTGCTTTGCAGGCCGCAAGAAGTCGAAAGAACTGCGTGAGGTCAAACCAGAGGCAGAGCATCTGAATGAGTGGATGAAACTGGACGAGGAGCAGTTTCGACTGGTGGAGCAGCAACATGTTCGCAAAATGAATCAGCGAAAGGCCGCACTCGACAAGGCGGTACAGCGAATCCGGCATATGGAGGAACAACTTTTGCCATTGGGAAGGTATGCACGTGTCGAACAGCTAGACAAGACGCAGGCTGAAAGGAGAGGTGCATATACTGGTGGTGAGTCTACCACAAAAACGATGGCAGATTCAGCCAATGGTAAAGGGGGATGACGTGAAGTCATGACTGAGCATCCAATGACCATCAGCTTGTGCATGATCGTAAAGAACGAGGAGCAGACACTTGCACGCTGTCTGGATTCGGTCGCAGACCTGATGGATGAAATCATCATAGTGGACACGGGATCGACGGATCAGACGAAGGCGGTAGCATCCCGCTATACGGATCGGCTATATACGTTTGAATGGAAGGATGATTTTGCAGCTGCCCGTAATGAATCGTTTGACAAGGCGACGTGTTCCTACATTATGTGGCTGGATGCGGACGATGTGCTGCTGGAGCCGGACCGTGAGCGCCTGCGTGCCTTGAAGCAGCGTTTGTCTATGGATATCGACGCAGTGGTAATGCCACTTCATTTGGCAGAGGGGGAGCAGGGTGAACTGTTGTTCACCTCACGCCGTATCCGTCTCGTGAAGCGTGAGCGACAATACCGCTGGAAAGGGCGTCTGCATGAGGATCTGGTGATACCTCAGGGGCAAATCGTGCATTCGGATGTGGCAGTAACTCACCGCCGAATGCAAGACCACACGCTCCGCAACCAACGTATTCTCGCCCGGTGGATCAGCGAAAGCGGCAAGCTGGAGGGGCGTCTGCTGTATTTGCATGCCAATGAATGTTTTGACCGTAAAGAATATGCCGAGGCGGCAGAGGCGTTCAACCATCTGTTGGAGGAGCCGAGCGGCTACCGTGAGGATCGGATTACCGCTTGTGCGCGGTCGGCGGAATGCTATCTTCACCTCGGGAAGCCGGAGCAACAGCTGGATAGTCTGTTACGCTCCTTTCGATACGATGTACCGCAATCAGACTTGTGCTGCATGATCGGTGACTGGTTTTTCACACGAAACGAATGGAGCACTGCCGCATACTGGTATGAAAAGGCATTGGAGCAACAGCATCACCTTCCGGGTATGAGACCTATTCCACTACCATGCTATTCCTGGTTACCTCATGTGCGGCTGAGCCATTGCTATGCCCACGCAGGTAAGCTGGACGCTTCGTATGAGCATAACCAAACCGCTTTACGCTATTTACCTGACGATCCGTATTTACTGGATAATGCACGCAAGCTCAAGGAGGCTATCTCCAACTCCTCATCCTCAGCCTGTTCCTCAAAATAGTTCAAGCTGTTCAGGCCCGTTATCCTCTTCGGGTGGCTTGCGAGGTGGAAAAGGTTTAGGGTCCATCCCAAGCATGGTCATGAGCTGCTTGGCGTTAGCAGCGGCGTCTCCACCTGAGTTGTTGTTGAAAATAACGCACACCTCACGGCTTTGCTGCTCCAGCTCCAGCAATCTGTCTCTCCATTCGGTCAACTCTTGTTCATTGTACCGATACAGATAACGAACCTCCCGCCAATTAGGCGCGGAGCTTTGATTCCAACCCGATATGTTCCGCCCGTGGAGACGTACGACTGTCAGATTACCGTCTGTAGCCAACGGCACAATGGGAACCGACCCCGGTCCTGCCTGCGGCTCGTCGCATACGCTGTGTATCCAACCTTCTTCACGCATGAATGCCAGCGTTTGTTTCCGAAAATCGGGTGTGAACCAGCTTTGATGTCTGAATTCAAGTACGGATGGGACCTCTCCCATCCTTTTTTTCGTGTCTCGCAGTACAGCGACATTCTCACGTGTACAGTCGAACCAGGGTGGGTACTGAAACAGTACGGCTTTGAGCTTACCCGCTTCGCGAAGAGACTGTATGGATGCATGCAGTGCTTCGTACATGGCATCTATTGTTTTGAAGTAAGGCTGCTTGCCGCGGGTATGTCCAGTCATGCCTTGATAGGCTTTGACTAGAAATGAAAAAGAGTCAGGGGTTTCCGCCGCCCAGCGTGCCATACGATCTGTGGGCTGCACCGCATAGAAAGAACTATCCATCTCTACTACCGGAAAATGGCTTCCATAAACGCTTAGTTTTTGGTTAGCTTTGGTGCCGGTTGGATACAAGTCATCATGATCGCCCCAACCCGTAAGTCCAATTTGAATCATAACTTCCCCGCTCCTTTCTCTTATGAATACTTCTAAAGGCGTTCCCATGAATCATTTTAATGATAAAATGGGGTGAATCACATGAAGTTGGTATGAAGTTCCTATGAATATTTAAGCTCAAATACGGTTATTGTAACATGTTTGTTGTTCAGGATTTTGCAAAACTCTTATTCGTTATGCTTTTGAGTTTCCAGTTTGAAAAAGCTAATATAGTATGTAATAGAGCGAAATGAGTTCATGGAGGAGAAACGATATGGCAGAATGGTACGAGCAAAGCTTTGGGGAAGATTATTTATTGGTATACAAGCATCGCGACTTTCAGGGAGCCTATCAGGAAGTGCAAAAAATGATCTCCTGGCTCAAATTACCGCAAGGCTCCAGCGTATTGGATTTATGCTGTGGGATGGGACGTCATTCGCTTGCGCTGGCAGATGCAGGTTATAAGGTGACAGGTGTGGACCTTTCCAATGTGTTGCTGAGAGAGGCTCGTGCAGCAGATTCCGAAGGGCGGGTAAGTTGGCATCAAGGGGATATGAGAGAGGTGCCGCTGGACGAAAGCTTTGACGCGGTGATGAATTTGTTCACCTCCTTCGGTTATTTTGAAAAGGATGAGGAGCAGCTTAAAGTACTAAAGGAAATATATCGGCTGTTGAAGCCGGGAGGACGTTTTATTATAGATTATTTGAACCCTGCTTACGTAACCGCTCATTTGGTACCGCATTCGTCACGGGAGGATGAAGGGAATTGGATTGAGGAGCACCGGGTCATTGAAGATGGCTTTGTGAAAAAACAAATTGCGATTCGGTCAGCCGCATCCGTTACGGCCACTGAGGCAGCCTCTGCTATGGGCACGACTCCTACTGAGGGAGAACCCGCGCGCGTGTATCATGAACGAGTGAAGCTATATCCGTATGAAAAGTTTCGTGGATTGCTAGAGCAAGCCGGACTATCCGTAGAGCAGGTACACGGAAGCTATAATGAAGATCAATATATCGAAGATGCTTCGCCTCGAATGATTTTTGTCGGCGTGCGGGCTTGAAACAGAAAGGCGGATGGGAAGCCATGAAAATGCCAGAGCTTACACCGTGTGAGCGAATAGACGGAGGCTTTCAGGTCAAAATATCCATGTCCTTTCCGCTACGCTGGGTCAATAGCTATGTGCTCAAGGGACAGCACGGTTTTACGATTGTAGACCCGGGGCCGCGCAATATGGATACCGAGGCAGAATGGGCACATGTCTTCCAACAGCTGGGGATATCCTTTGAGGATATCTCTGACATTGTGGTAACTCATCATCACCCCGATCATTATGGATTGGCGGGCTGGATGCAGCAGCAAAGTCAGGCTCGTGTACATATGTCAGCTCGAAGCCATAAGGAAGCGATGATGATGTGGGACGCTCCAGAATCGACGGTCGCAATGGAGAACAGGCTTCCTAGCTTTTTTGTCCAGCATGGCTTTCCTTTGGAGCAAGTATCGGCCTTGGATTTACATATGCGGCAGGCTTATTTGCAAGTGAATCCACAGCCTGAGATTACCGTTATTCCTACTGGAATAGACGCTCGTCTGGAATGGGGTGGACGCAGTTGGCTGCCCGTCGAGACAGGAGGACATGCGCCCGGACATGTGTCCTTATTTGATCCGAATAGCGGCGTTATTCTCTGCGGTGACGCAGTTTTGCCGCAGATTTCTCCTAATATCAGTCTGCTGCCAGGCAGCGATGCCCAGCCGTTGAGGTCTTATGTAGACGGCTTGCAGCGTCTAGGCGAGCTGGAGGTAGCGTGGGCATATCCGGGGCACCGCAATCCGTTTGGTTATTTTCGGGAGCGGACGCAAGCGTTGCTGGCGCATCATGAAGAACGGCTGGATAAATTCCAACAGCTGATCCGACCGGAGGGCAGCACAGCCTATGAGCTGTGCATTGCCATGTTCGGTGGCAAGTTGGGTATTCACCAGCTAAGGTTTGCCATGTCCGAGACGCTGGCTCATCTGGTGGAGCTGGTGCGCCGTGAAAGGGCCTCTATGAGCGAGACGGACTCAATCACGCGCTTCTATCCCCTTTGCCGTTAATAGTCGCAGAAAGCTACCCAACAAGTGACATGACGAAGCAACATGACAAGCGGCATGCATGCCGGAAAAGAGGATTTTATGAATTTGCTGCTGCTGGGAGCTACCGGACGCGTAGGACGGTATATATTAGATTATGCATTAGAGGACGGTCATGCCGTTACTGTCCTTGTTCGTTCACCGGACAAGCTGGAGGATTACGCACCCGGATACGGGAATCAGCTGCAAATCGTACAAGGCGATGCCACTAATGCAGAGGACGTAGCACAAGCGCTGAAGGGTGGGGCGAAGGCTGTAATCAGTGCGCTGAATACGGATGGAACGACTACCTTATCCGTTAGTATAGCCCTGCTGGTCCGGCTCATGCAGGAGCAGTCCATTTCCCGGCTCATTACAGTAGGAACGGCAGGGATTTTGCAAAGCCGGACCGAACCGGACCTGTATCGGTACGAGTCCTCCGAAACCCGGCGACGCAGCACTCGTGCAGCCGAGGAACATCGGCGAGTGTACGAATTGCTGCATGAATCGGCACTAGACTGGACAATCGTATGTCCAACCTATCTGCCAGATGGAGCGCGGACAGGTATTTATCGCGTGGAAAAAGATTTTTTGCCTGAAGGGGGCTCACAGATTACCACTGCGGATACTGCTGATTTTACCTATCGTCAATGCAAGAGTTACGAATTTATCCGTACACGGGTAGGCATTGCCTACTGATCGTGGAACGCCAAACATAGCTTCATTTTTAAGCATTCAACCAGAGCGCGGTAAGTGTACCTACTCATTGCGTTCTTTTTTATTTGACAAACACTCAGGCTTGGAATACTATGGTTCTTAACTGAAACAATGTTTCCTGGAATCTTGTGTAGATTTTTAATTTGTTATAGTAGCATCAAGCAACAGTTTTTAATAAGCAAAAGGAAGTGTATTGAATCATGTCCGAGCCATCGCATCCCTATAAAACCTATTCGGAAGTGAAGCTACAGCAGCAGCAATTGCTACGTAAAAATGTCATTGATGCCGCATGTATCCTTCTTGCAGAAGAAGGGCCAGAGGCCGTGACCGTGCGACGAGTTGCCCAGAAATTAAGCTGTTCCACCAAGATCATTTACAGTATTTTTGGCAGTAAGGATGGTCTTGCCAATGAGATGTACCTGGATGGATGTCGGCTATTGGCTGAATCCTTCCAGCAAGTACCTGTTACCGAAAGCGTACTCGCTGATCTTGAAGCTTTATGCTGGGCGTACTGGGAATTTGCGCAGCTTCATTCAGCCTATTACAAAATGATGTTTGGCGGGGCATTATCTGATTTCAAGCCGGATGAACAGAGCTTGGAGGGTACCACAACGGCCCTGTCTCAAATCCTGCAAACCGTCATACACGCTATGGAGCTGGGAGCATTGAAAGAACATGATCCGCTGCTGGTTGTCCGGATGTTTTGGTCTGCTTTACATGGAGTCATACATCTTCAGTTTGCAGGTCATTTTTCAGATGTAGATATGGCTCAAGGAGTGTATGCATTTACACTGAAGAATGCGCTCGTAGCATTTAAAACATCCTCATCTCCATCGTAAATATGAAGTGTACTGAGGTCGTCATAGTAGATGACTTCAGTTCATTATAGAGTAGTGGTAACAATGTTTCTAAAATAAAACAACGATATTATGGAGGTTGTCATCATGTTTATGTACGCAAATAAAATAGCTCTGATTACAGGGGCTTCATCCGGTATTGGCGAGGCCTTTGCCTATTCGCTTGCAGCTAAGAAATGTAATCTCATTTTGGTAGCACGCAATGAAACCAAATTAAAGTCACTGGCTAAAGAACTCTCAGCTAAATATAACGTAAAAGCAACGGTGATTGCGTTGGATCTTTCCACACCAGGAGCACCCCAAGCATTGCATCAGGAGGTTCAAAAGCAACAGCTAAAGGTAGATCTCTTGATTAACAACGCGGGTTTTGCCACCTATGGGTACTTTGAGCAGGTTTCAGGAGAACGACAGCATGAGGAAGTGATGCTCAATGTGGCTGCTTTAGTCGACATCACACATGCATTTATGCCTGATTTATTGCGTAAGCGGGATGGTGGATTAATCAATGTTTCTTCCACAGCTGCATTTCAGCCCGATCCTTATATGGCGGTGTATGGAGCAACCAAAGCATTTGTGCTTTCTTTTACTGAAGCGCTATGGGCCGAAAATCGGAAACGGGGGCTTAAAGTTCTGGCCCTTTGTCCAGGCTCAACGGAAACGCCGTTTTTTGATATTGTTGGCGCAAGTGAAGCGTCAATTGGAACTAGGGAAACTCCCCAAACCGTTGTGAAGAACGCGTTGAGAGCATTTGAAAAGGGGCGTAGTCACATCATTTCCGGTCGCCAAAACTATTGGGTAGCTCAGGTGTCCCGGTTCTTCTCTCGTCAATCCACGCTGGGAATTGTAGAACGTGCACTGCGTCCACAAAATGGATTGTAATTTATGAATGAAGGTAATCGGAGCTTGAAATGTTAGAATTGCTAATGAATAAGCTGTGAGTATTATGCACCGGGTCTGATCGTTTATAGCTCGACTTGAATCAGACCCGGTGTTCCTATTTTGTATAGATCAAGCACTTAGATCCTATTCTAGTCCTCGGGAATATAGTAAAATTCCATCCCGTTTCTCCCAGCCGTTAGCTGACCAGAAGCGTTGACCCCCTGCGTTATGCTCCATCACAAACAGATGACATTTATCAATGCCTTCTCTCAGCAAAGCAGATAACGCTTTATCCACCAGTCTGGGTGCGATCCCTTGACCACGATGTGCTGTGGCTACACCCAGATGATACAGAAACCCCCTGCGACTATCGTGACCCGCCAAAATCGTGCCTATGATGCTTCCATCATGCTCACAGACAAAGCTAAGTCCTTCGTTCCGTTGTAAAAAGCGTGCAATCCGCTCCGGTGAGTCGGCCTCGCTTAATCCCAATCCGTCTAAGCCATTCCAAAGGTCAATGGCCTGATCATAATCGTCAGCCTGCATCGTACGGAATGTATATCCTTCAGTTACGTTTGCCATGTCTAGTTCTCCTCTAACCCTGTATATATCTGTTGTATTCCAAGCGTTGTTTGTTATTTAACGTGTTGTATTCGGTGCACTTTCTTCCCCAAGCTCCTGCTCGCGCTCTGCCTGTTTGCGATGGGCGATACGGCTGCTGGCCGAAGCTGCGATAGCGCCCACAATGTCGTCCAGGAACGTATGGATCGGCCCGAGGCTTTTGTCATTCAAGCGTTCCAGCACACCCGGTTTGAGCTTATCGACATAACCGTAATTGGTAAATCCAATGCTTCCGTACACATTTACAATGGAGAAGGCCAGAATTTCATCGACCCCATATAATCCCTCATCATTCTCAATCATATCCTGCAATGGGGGAAGAAGAGCGCCCTGTTCAGCAAGGATATCCAGTTGGATGCCCGTGAGCACGGCATTTTGAACCTCGCGCTTCATCAGTACCTTGTCCACATTCTCCATACATTCTTCCATCGTTAGGGTCGGGTAATATTTTTTCTGTAAAAGCATGACCAGTTCTGCGATTTCAGTCATGTGTACACCACGCTTGTGCAGCCACTCGCGGGTGGCATCGGCTACCTTTTTACTATTCAGGCTGTATGGTGCTTTTTTCTTGTCCATAAAGTTGAAATTCCCCTCCTCGTATAGCTCCTGATTTCTACTGCAATTATGACCAGTGTGTCCAGTCTGCTGAAAAAGTAGTTATTTTTTACGCGAGGCTCGTATACATATTAGTACAATCTGTACAAAATTGTTAGGGAGGAACTTCACTTATGAATATAAAACACCCATGGCGTATGACCTCTGTAGCTGGACTGCTATCCCTACCCCTGTTGTTGTCAGGCTGCAGCCTTTTCGGCAACGAATCGGCATCCATTGACCCCCCGCCGTCCACGACAGAGCAGTCCATGATTAAGGCTGTAACAGGAAAAGCACCCGCCAGTACGGGGCAACTGAGGGCTGTTTTTTTGCAAGATCATAACGGTTTGCTGGCCCCTGTATCTTTACCGATTGCTACAGGTGATGTGCAGGCAGATGCCAAGTCAGCGCTGGAAACATTGGTTGAGGGCGGGCCGTATGCCGGATTATTACCAGAGGGATTTAAAGGTGTAATCCCCCAGGGTACGGAAGTGAAAAGTGTGACGGTGGACAAGAACAACAAACTGGCTGTTGTCGAATTCAACAAATCTTTCGCCAACTATAAGCCACAGGAAGAACGAAAATTAATGGAGAGCTTGACCTGGACCCTGACCGACCGTCCCGATATTGAGAGCGTACAGATCTGGGTGGATGGCAAAAAGCTGAACGAAATGCCTGTTGGCGGCACACCGCTGGATCATCCGTTGACGCGTGCAGTAGGTATAAATTTGGAGATTGGTCATGGCGTAACACCACTGGATTCCAGTCCAGTCACCGTGTATTTCTCTTCATCTTCTCCTGCTGGAGTTCAATACTATGTACCTGTAACACGGTTGGTCAGCCCTGAAAAAGATCGTGTCCAGTCAGCACTGCATCAATTAATTCAAGGGCCGCAGACCAAGGATGGGTTACAAGAAGTGATGACAGGGGAGACGGCGCTGAAATCGGTAGAACGCTCCAAAGATAACGTAATTACGGTATCGCTCTCGGACGATATGTTTGCTAAGGGAGAAGCCGTGCCTGCTGAATTTTTGGAATCGGTTGTGCTGACAGCGGCAGATAATTCAGATGATGCGGTCAAAACAAAAATTCGGATTGAACTGAATGGTGAAAAAAGCGTGATTGGACAAAATAATCAAAATTATGGAGAGCCTGTAGCCAAGCCGCAACATATTAACGAAATCCCTCTTTAAGGGCGGGAATCGTCCTTGGGGTGCTTTTGCCTGCACACTTTGGTAAAATAAACATATAAGAACAGGTTGCATACGACGTAGGAGGAAAAAGCATGAGTAGATCTAACGGACGAAACGGTGATGAGCTGCGCCCGATGAAATTGACAGCAGGAGTAAATAAATACGCGGAGGGCTCTGTTTTTATAGAGGTTGGCGAGACGAAAGTCATTTGCACGGCTACTGTAGAAGAACGCGTACCACCCTTTATGAAGGGACAAGGAAAAGGCTGGGTGACCGCAGAGTATTCCATGCTTCCGCGTGCGACTCATAGCCGTAATCAGCGTGAAGCTGCGCGTGGCAAGCTGACAGGCCGTACCATGGAAATTCAGCGTCTGATTGGAAGAGCGTTGCGTTCGGTGGTCAATTTGCAGGCGCTGGGTGAACGGACGATTACGTTGGATTGTGACGTCATTCAGGCGGACGGCGGAACACGCACAACCTCAATTACCGGTTCTTTCGTAGCGTTGGCGATTGCGGTCAATAAAATTGCCACCCAGCACAAGCTGCCTGTTTTTCCAATTACCGATTTCCTGGCTTCCGTCAGCGTAGGGGTTGTTGGTGAAAAAGCATTGCTGGATCTGAACTATGAAGAGGATTCCAAGGCCAAAGTGGACATGAATCTTGTCATGACTGGCAACGGAAAATATGTCGAGCTGCAAGGTACAGGTGAAGAAAGTCCATTTGACCGTAACGAATTGGATCAACTGCTTAGCTTAGGCGAACAAGGGATTCTGCAAATGATTGAGCGCCAAAAAGAAGTGCTTGGACCGATTGCTGATAAGATCGGTGCTGGACGTACAGGAGCTGGCGCCTAATGCGGCTGGATGGCCCGGTCGTTATTGTCGCTACGAAAAATAAAGGAAAGGTGCGGGAATTTGCGCATGCTTTTGCGCCGTTTGGCAAGGAAGTCAGAAGCATGTACGATTATCCCGACATTCCTGATGTCGCTGAAGATGGCAAAACCTTTGCCGAAAATGCACTGAAAAAAGCTAAAGCGGTTGGAGATGTGCTCGGATTGCCCGTGCTGGCCGATGATTCCGGCCTCTGCGTGGACTTGCTGGACGGTGCGCCGGGGGTATACTCTGCCCGTTATGCTGGAGAAGGTGCCAGCGATCACGAAAACAATATTAAGCTGCTCGACGTTCTGGAATCGAAGCAGCTGGGTGATGATACGGGACAGCCTTTGCTAAGCCCGGCTCAATTCGTCTGTACCTTGATTCTATATAATCCGCAGACTGGCGAGACGTTGGAATCGACAGGCTCCGTGGAGGGCTGGATTACTACTGAAACCGCCGGCAGCGGCGGGTTTGGGTATGATCCGCTGTTTTATTTGCCAGAGTTTGAAAAGACAATGGCCGAGCTGACGTTGGAACAAAAGCAGGCTATCAGTCACCGAGGGATAGCTCTGCGTGATTTGGCAACAAAGCTGAGTAATCCACAGGCATAGCTTGGTAACAGGGGCGAAATCATCCCCCCCATTCACATAACGAAAAAAAAGGCTATCCGTCAGTCATGAGCTGCGGATAGCCTTTTTGGTACTTTCTGTTCCCCATATAGTACAGAGCGAAAAATTGCCGCTGCCGCTTAGAAGCTCTATTGCTTCAGCATTCAGTGTAGCTTATCGAATAGCTACCTTGTAAGTGCGCAACCAGTTATCCACTTGAGCCAAGTAGGCAAACAACTGGGGACCCGACATCAGCTGACCAAACCAAGGCAGATTGGTGGATGCCTCCGGTGAGGCGGCAATATCGCGTACCTTTTGCGCATCGATCAGCTTGAGCAGTGGGGAAGAGGAATCATCCAGCAGCTGCAGCGCTTGCTTTTTCACAGCCTCAAGATAGGAAGGGTTATGCGTTTTGGGATATGGGCTTTTTTTGCGATACAGCACATCATCCGGTAATACGCCCTCCAGCGCCTTGCGCAAAATACCTTTTTCACGTCCGCCTGTCATCTTGATACTCCACGGAATGTTCCATACATATTGTACCAGTCGATGATCGCAATATGGCACCCGCACTTCGAGTCCGGCTCCCATACTCATCCGATCCTTACGGTCCAGTAGAGTAGGCATAAAGCGGGTGATGTTCAAATAGGACATGACGCGCATTTGCGCAGCTTTTCCTGTTTCCCCTGGTAGCTTCGGCACTTCTCCTACCGCTTCTGAGTAGCGATCGTTCAAATACTCCAGCGGCTTGATCCAGTCCCGTACCTCGGGAGACAACAGACTGGCTCTCATATCGGGTGCAACTGCCCACGGAAATGTGCCCGAATTCAGCATATCCTCCCGGTGGAACCATGGATATCCGCCAAAAACTTCATCCGCAGCCTCACCGGAAATAGCGACCGTAGCTCCTTTTTTAATCTCCCGGCAAAAGAGATATAGCGACGAATCCACGTCCGCCATTCCGGGTAAATCCCGCGTTAGTGTGGAGTTGTTCAGAGCTGCTACGACTTCTGGCGTATCGAATTCAATCCAGTGATGATTTGTCCCTAATTCATCCACCATCCGCTGAATCCAGGGGGCATCGGCTCCGGGTTGAAACGCATGGGCTTTAAAATGCTTGTCGTTATCCACATAATCGACCGAATACGTATGAACTTGTCCCTGCCCGGTACGTTTGTAATAATCGACAGCTAATGCGGAGAGAGCGCTTGAATCCAGCCCGCCAGACAATAAGGTGCACACTGGAACATCCGAAATGAGCTGCCGCTCCACCGTATCCAGCAGCAGTTCTCGTACCTTAAGTGCCGTTTCTTCGGTGTTATCCTCATGTGCAATGCTTTCCAGTGTCCAGTAAGCTTGAATGCGCACGCCGTCGCGGCTGTAGGTTAGCGTATGCCCGGGGCGTAGCTCCTTCATGGACGAATAGACACCATGTCCGGGGGTACGCGCAGGTCCGATGATAAAAATTTCGGCCAATCCCTCGGCGTCCACTGCTGCTTCTACTGCTGGATGCTGAAGCAGTGCTTTGGGTTCTGAGCCAAATACGAACACTTCTTCGGTCTGGCTATAAAATAACGGCTTCACTCCCAGTCGATCCCGTGCCAGAAATACCTGCTCCCGCTCACTATCCCAGACCGCAAACGCAAAAATTCCGTTTAACCGATCCACACATTCAGGGCCCCATTCGATATAGGATTCGAGCAGCACCTCCGTGTCGCATTGTGTACGGAAAAAATGCCCGCGCTGTTGCAGCTCTTTTTTCAGCTCAGGCGCGTTATATATTTCCCCGTTATATACAATCGTATAAGTGATATCCTCAAGCTGCCGGATCATGGGCTGAGCGCCATTTTCCGGGTCCATTACGCTCAGTCTTCGGTGTCCGAAGGCACACGGGTTGGATATCCAGGTACCCGCAGCATCCGGTCCGCGATCGGAGAGCGTTTGTGTCATATTCAGCAGCAGCTCAGATTGATGCATTAAGTCTCCGTTCCACTGTATGAAACCTGTAATTCCGCACATGTCTGTTCATCCTCTCTTTGTCGTGTTCATCCAGTGTTGGAATGAATCAAAAACTAAATCCCCAGTTCATCAGTATATATGCCGAAAAGAAGCATAAAATGTCTGTCCGTTCCGAAAACTACAGATGGGGAAACCCGTCTACTCGCAAGGAAGGAGGGAGACCATGTACTACATCAAGGATGCCAAAATACGCCGCTTCACTGAACTTGACGGAGTGCGCTGCGCTGAGGTAGAGGTGCGGCCCGGTGCCGCAGATGACCCGGAATTGCTGGTCTATATCACGGCCAAGGATCAGACGGATGGTCAGTATGACTATGACATGGTACGGATCATCCGCAATGACGCCGATCTGGAGCTGGATTGGTACGACAATAATCTGCATTCGGCATTTGAGGAAGTGACAGACAAGGCTTTTACCGACTCTACACACATTACTGCTGGTGAGGAGCGAGAGAAGTTTAAAAAAGAATTGCTCTCCTATGGGCAGCTCAGCACAGAGTTCGCCAAGGAGTTCGGGGCATGAGGATATGGTGTGCTATGCCTCGACTTTTGTTGATTTGGGCCCCGGCGCCATCGCCGGATCAGCGTGAAAGGAGGGGGAAATCATAGACGGCAAAGCGAAGTATAAGAAAAATAAAGGCAGCAGTTATATTCATAACAATGAGTTCGCGGAAGAAGTGCTGGAGAAAAACGTAAGACATGAAGTACGAAGAAGTCCTAAACGCTTTGGGAATAAATAAGAGCCATTGAACTAAATAGCAACAGCAACTCATCAAAAATGACCCTAAAGAAGCCTCCGTATCCCGCCAAATTTGCGGAATGCAGGAGGCTTCTTTTTGAACTAAGCCGCTTCACGCAGCGTCATAATCCCTTTGTAGATGTTATAAACAAAAACCCCGAGATAGACCACTACGAATAGCAGTACAAACCCGATCACTGAACCTGTATGATTCGCCGTAATAATAAAATACACGAGCGGAATTGCCGCAATAATGGGGAAAATATGCGATAAAATAGCCTTTTTTGCATGTCCCTGAACATATTCGTCCCGTACTGCAATCCACACAATGACAGGCACTAGAAAAGGTGCGAAGAAAATGCTGAAATAACAAAGTGACGACAAAAGACCTTTCACGGATTAACCCCTCCTTTATGCATGGTTCTTTGTACATAATACCCCGTTAGCGTCCAAATGATTCCTTTTGCAGCCAGCTTCCCTATATCATAAAAAAATGCTTTTGACAGTTGCCCGAAATGTGATATAATAATCAATGCGCTGAATACATAAGGTTTTATTGATCGCCATCTTGTCCCAGTAGCTCAGCTGGATAGAGCAACGGCCTTCTAAGCCGTCGGTCGGGGGTTCGAATCCCTCCTGGGACGTATAGCAAAAAGCTTCCTACATGTAGGAAGCTTTTTTGTGTTCCAGCAGGATGATTGCTGCTAGCTTTATACCGTCGCCTTCTCCTTATGAGCAAAGAATTGAGGTAGATGCTCTTTGTGTGCTTCTAGCAATTCATCCAGTACGGTTTGAGCAATGTCCCCGCTTGGTACGAGCGGATTCAGGGTGAAGGCTTGCAGTGCTGTTGCATAGTCACCGGTGACCGCCGCTTCAATCGTCAGCTCTTCCATTGCCTTCATCACTTGCAGCAAGCCTCGCTGTGCAGGTGGGAATTTGCCAAAGTTGACAGGTTCGGCACCATGGGCGCGAATGACACTGGTCACTTCGATGGCGCTATCATAAGGAACATCATCAATCGCACCATTGTTACGTGTACTAACCACCATCAATGTGCCTTTGTTGTTATAAATGGAATTAATGATCTCACAGGCTGCATCGCTGTAATGCGCACCGCCGCGTTTGGATAATTCCTCTGGTTTGTAATCCAGATTCGGATCTTTATACAATTCAAACAGACTTTCTTCCAGACGTTTGACCACTTGGCCCCGAGTTCCTTCGTTTTTGGCTTCCTCTAATTCTTCCTTGAGCATGTTATCCGTCATATAGTAATACCGATGGTAAGGACAAGGCAGCATTTTCAATTGACGAACTTGATCATACAGGAAGCGCATGTTCTTAATATTTTCAACGACTTTCTCTGGCTTTGCGCCCGGAGCGTACAGTCCTTCAATGACTTGCTCTGTTAATTCGGCTCCTGTTTTGTCATAAACTTTGTGCCAATGAAGGTGGTTAATCCCTGCAAATTTAAAGAACAGCTCTTCTTCTGGTTTGTCCAGCACAGCCGATGCACTCTTGATCGCGCCGATTGGAACATTACATAATCCGATGACTTTATCCCACTGACCATAACGAAGCACAGCTTCGGTGACCATACCCGCAGGGTTAGTAAAATTAATCAACCATGCATTCGGACACAGTTCTTTCATATCTTCGACGATACTGAGGATAACGGGTATGGTGCGAAACGCTTTGAACATTCCTCCGGCACCATTGGTCTCCTGACCGATCATGCCATGTTTTAACGGAATACTTTCATCCTTAATCCGGGCTTCCAGCAAGCCTACCCGGAATTGGGTCGTTACAAAATCGGCGTCCTTCAACGCTTCCCGACGATCCAGTGTCAAATGTACCTCACAATCAATGCCTGCGGCCTTCACCATCCGTTTGGCCATGGCGCCTACGATCTCCAGTTTTTCACGTCCTGCCTCAATATCTACCAGCCACAATTCCCGAATGGGAAGCTCTGCATAACGTTTGATGAAGCCTTCTACTAATTCTGGTGTATAGCTGGAACCTCCGCCAATGGTTGCAATCTTTATGCCTTTTTTCATGGTTAGTGCCTCCTAAGTATGTTTTTTAACCGCTTTCTTAAGCACAAATTCACTGTAATCCCTGTAATGCATTACAGGTCAAGCGCTTTTATAAAACTTATTTTGGGAAGGTGACAATTATAGGGCGGGCACTACGAACATGCTAAACACGAACATGCTAAAATAGGAAGAACGAGGTGAGAAAAATGGCGAATATTCATGAAATTGCAAAGCTGGCAGGTGTATCCTCGGCTACGGTGTCCCGTGTCATCAACAACCATCCGTACGTAAGTGAACCGACAAGACAGCGTGTGCAGGAGGTCATAGACCGACTGGATTATGTCCCTAATTTAAATGCGGTATCTTTAAAAAAAGGCATGACCAAGCTTATAGGGATTATTTCACTTTCTTTTAATGACTCATTGGGTTTATTTGTGCGTGGATTTACAATGTATGCCCAGGAGCATGGCTTTAATATAGCGCTGTTTATTACGAATGGGGAGAAGGGGCGAGAACTTGAAGCGCTGGAAATGTTGCGGAGAAAGCAACTGGACGCCTTGGTCTGTATGATTCGTGTTAATGAGTGGAGTGTGATTGAGCATTATACAAAATATGGTCCGATTGTGACCTGGCAGCGTGTAAACATTGAGGCAATCCCGTCTGTATTTATGGATCAGTATCAGGGCTATACGCTGGCGTTGGAACATTTGTACGCCCGAGGATATCGGAAAATTGTGAATGTGTACGGCAGCATGCGGGGGTTGAATACAAAGGAACGCATTCGAGCTTATCATGACTTTTGCGAAAAATACGATTTGGATGCTGAGGCCTTCCCGCATTTTTATGATTTAAATTCAATAGAAGCTGGTGAACAAATAGCTCATTGGTGGGCAGTACGAGAACAAACAAATAGACCGGATGCCTTTGCCTGTTCTACCGATTATTTGGCAGCAGGTCTTTTGACTGAAGCACGGAGACTTGGTGTTTCTGTACCAAGCGATTTTGCAGTAGTAGGCTTTGATAATACTGAAATATCGCATTTGCTTGATTTAACTACGATTCATTACCCGATAGACAAGCAAGCGGAGAATGCGTTCATTATGATTTGCAATGCCCTTGAAGGGCAAGATGAAACGATACATCATCTGGAATTCAAATTAGTAGAGCGAGCGACCACCTGATTCCAAAAGGGACTTCTTGTTAGTGGTTATTAATTACCATATTCAAGTTTATATAGTAGGAATAATGGAAGAAAAATGTTGACACATGTTAATAATTGGTGAATAATTTGAGGTGAAAGTATAAAATTTGGATTTTTTGTATGAAGGGTGGTTATGACTTGGGACATACACCTACGATTTTGGCGAAGTTAGAGGATTATTTAGGGGAAAATAATTTGACGCTGGCACAATTTGCCGAACATTCAGGTGTTCATCAAAGAACACTTAATAATTGGATTGCCAAGCATCGTCCTGTTGCGATACATCAGCTAGATCGAATCACTTGGGCTATGGGACTACCAGAAGGTTTTTTTTACGAACTATACATAGATAACTACATCATTGAGCGTTCCCCGGATTGGAGGCGAATTGAGCCGTTGTTGTTTCGCTGTGCGGAACTGGACAAGTTGGATGCTATCCAGCTTGTAGTGGGACATATTATGGACAATCTTCTATATTCCCCAAAGTTATTTGATGCAGCAGAAAAATTATTCGCACAAGGTCAGCACAATGCTGCATTGTTGCTCTACGAAGGGATTGCGGAAGGCGAGAAGTACCAGCACTCTGAACGCTTGGCTATCTGTCAGTATCGTCTATTTACCATTCAGGTGGGGAACAATCAGATCCGAAATCTCAAGGCGGCTACACGATTTGAACCCTTTGTCGAGCGTCTGAATGAAATAGATCAACTTGATGCGTTAAAAGATTTGGCGAATGTGTATCGTTCTCTGCGTGAATGGGACAAGCTCGATGCAACTGCTCGAAAAATGAGAGCCAAAGCGGAGATCCAATATTCTTTGAAACATCAACAGAAAAAGCGAGAGTGGGAGGAGTCTGAACAGAGGCTGAGTCGCCCGATGTTTGTGTACATTACCTATGCTGATTTACTGTGTGCGAGTGTCTGTGAAGCGCAAGGCGATTATCAGCAAGCACTACAATTTACAAATGCCTACTCTGATTTAGATTGGGTGATCGAGACAGACCAGGAAACCCAACACTGGGTCAACTTGTTCAAGCATTGGGCAGAAGGTAATATTTTTGTAAATAGGCTCCTATCTGGAGATACCAATGTGCTTCCTCATTATGTTGAATATATTGCATCCACATCAATCACTACCGAGAATGAAAAGCTATCCAAGTTGCTGAACGTTATGATTGCTGCTAACCGATATGCAATAGATATCAATGATGTCCTTTCACGTTTTGAAGTGGAGATTAATTCTTTTGCTCTGCTATCACAATCTGCTGATATGTACACCCAACAAGTGATGCCAGATTATTTTGCATGGTTTGGTTACGAACTGGCTTATTACTATTTAAGACGGGGAATGTACAATGATGGCTTTAAACACTTAATATATGCATTGGTAAAAGCCCACATACTAAATAATGAGACTTATTTTATAAACTGTACGGGGCTTTTTGCACATTTCCAAGCACACGCGCTTCCCGAAACAAGGGAAGAGTATTTCAAACTATTAGAAAAGGTGTGGTTAGACAATGTTGAAAAAAATGATTCTGCTGATCATCGCTGCTAGCTTCTTGTTTATTTTAGCAATGCCTGTTCAGTCGCATAACCAAAATCAAAGAATAACGCCTCACGTACAAATTGGAGGTGCTTAAACGGCTAGAAACAAAGACAACTCTCACCGACTAGTTCAAGTTTGGGGAGTTCAGCGGCTATTAGAGATCAAACAACATAAGGTAAATCTCTAAGTCAGATTTGATTGGTATGCTCTATATTCATTGGATCTTTTTATGCAAAGGGCCTCTGTTCCACTTAATTAGTGGAAACGGAGGCTTTTTTATGTGGATTTAGGGGCATCTTTGTTTATGCAAACTTTTGGGATGTTCTTTTTTTGTTAGGCGCATCATTTGAGAATCCAAAAAACGTCTTTTTGTCATAAAATATGACATATAGGAGGGATCATGCTGATGAACCAAGGTGTGACTTTACTTTGTGTCGAACGAGCTAGGAAGAAACTGTACCAGGTCCAGAAAAAGTATGGATTTTTAACACATCCCAAAGTAATAGAACAATCTAAAAAGCTGGATGATCTGTTGAATCTTTATCAAACATGTAGATCGGATCATTGAGAAATGAGACCATATTTTTCTTTAATTCCTTGACCGCACCTCTAACCTGTTCTGACTGTGTCACGGCTGAAATCACCGCCACACCATCTGCACCTGCACGTGCGACTTCCTCAATACGGTCCACTGTAATACCTCCGATCCCAACAATCGGCACATCAATTCCCGCTTTACGCATCTCATATATAATTGCCGGTCCCTGTACGGCATGGACATCATCTTTCGAGATGGTGGGATAGATTGGCCCGACGCCGAGATAATCCGCACCTTGCAGGATGGCACGACGTGCTTCCTCAATGGTATGGGCAGAGACGCCTAGAATTCGATTTCCGATTCGCTCGCGGACGGATTCGGCGGATTCATCGTCCTGACCGATGTGAACGCCGTCGGCGTCGAGTTCAAGAGCCAGCTCCACGTCGTCATTGATGATGAAGGGGACACCAGCGTGGCGGCACAGTTCCTGTAGCTGGCGCGCAAGTTCGAACATAGGAACGCCCGTTAACGCGCCGTGGCCCTTTTCTCGAAACTGGACCATGGTTGCGCCGCCAGCCACAGCCTCTTGCACGACCCAACTTGGTTCAGCGAGGCAGTTCACGCTTCCAAGCACCAGGTACATCTGTAGCTGGCGGCGCACCACCTCTGGCAATATTCTGCTGCTCATCGGAGTACCTCCTGACGACGGCGGTAGGCCCAATGATTGGTTGGGCCATGTCCCTGTCCAAGGTGTAAAGTATCCTCAATCGCCGCCTGGATGAAGGCTCTACCATTCGAGATAGCTTCCAGTACAGACATTCCTTTCCCTAATTCAGCAGTTATCGCTGCCGAGAAGGTACATCCTGTTCCGTGTGTATGGACAGTCCGTACCCGCTTGCCGCTCAGCTCTGTAAAGGCGGTTCCGTCAAAGAGCAGGTCAACAATCTGTCCGCTGCTCTCGCTCTCGTCAGCGTGGCCGCCCTTGATCACAACGAATTTTGGTCCCATACTGCTAATATGTCTCGCAGCCTCGCGGCGATCCTCCATCGTACGGATGCTGATCCCTGTCAGGGCTTCTGCCTCCGGGATATTCGGTGTAACGACTAGGGCCAAGGGAAACAGGTCGTCCTTCAAAGCCTGCACCGCTTCCAACTGCAGCAGTTCAGCACCTCCCTTGGCAATCATCACGGGATCGACGACGACCTTTTTCCAGCCGAACTTTCGGATCTGCTTGCTCACAAGACGGATGATACCCGCATTAAACAGCATGCCAGTCTTTAGGGCATCTACTCCAAGGTCTAATCCTACAGCTTCGATCTGTTCCGCTGTTGCTTCCTGTGGCAGCGGATATACGCCGTGAACCCCTAAGGTATTCTGTACGGTAATGGCCGTAATAGCCGACATGCCGTACACGCCAAGTTCTTGAAAGGTTTTGAGATCGGCTTGAATTCCGGCCCCGCCGCCACTGTCCGAACCGGCAATCGTCAGTGCTCTGGGTACACGAACGTCTGTCATCGCGCACCACCTGCTGTGGTTGTTCCTGCTTCACGGACAGTGACATGCCCCTCCAGCGAACCTGTATGTAGTTTGGCGAGCTCGTCGAGAAAGGCAATCTGGAAGCTGCCGGGCCCCAGCTCTGCGGTACGTGCTGCGGCTCGGGAAGCTGCTGCACCGTAAAATGCCAAGCCTGCTGTACCTGCGAGCAGCAGGTTGGGTTCAACAGCTGCAAAAGCACCTAACACAGAGGTCAGCAGGCAGCCTGCTCCGGTTACCTTCGTGAGCAGCGCGTCTCCGCCGCTAATCATTCGTGCTTCGGCCCCATCGGTGATGACGTCCTCTTTTCCAGTGATGACAACCATTGAATTGAGCGTTTGAGCAGCCCGAATTGCCAGATCGACATTGCCGCTGTCAGCACTGTCACCAGCATCTACGCCTTTAATCTCACGCGCTTCTCCAACAAGATGCGCGACTTCGGCTGCATTGCCCCGCACCAATGAGATTTTGACTTCTCTCAGGATTCGCAGTGCCGACTCAGTTCTAAAGCTCGTTGCTCCCGCACCGACCGGATCTAGCAGGACCGGAACACCGTGTGCATTCGCCGATTGTCCAGCAATGATCATGGCATCCACCAGTTCGCGGTGCAGCGTACCGATGTTTAACACGACGGCTCCCGCTATTTTTGCCATATCTGCTACTTCCTCGGGTGCATAGGCCATCACTGGGGAGGCGCCCAATGCATACAGGCCGTTGGCCGTAAAGTTAGTGACTACCACATTGGTCATATTGTGAACGAGGGGTTTGCTGTTTTGTACCTTCGTCAGGAGAGCTGAATAACTTTTTTCCCATGTACTCATAATGATTATCCTCTCTATAGTTGGTGGTTCAACATGGCATTAACCGTACTTCACGCATCGAATCGCCAGGATGACTATTCTAAGACCGCTGCCTGCATCTGGACCGGCCATTCTTCCTGGTTATAAGCCATGTCCCAGAACTTATATTCCAGCTGGCAACTCAGTACAAAATGCTCAATCATCCGCTCTCGCTCAGCAGCCGTTGCGCCTTCTGCCCAAGCATCTACACGTTCTCGGAACTTGAGTGTTGTATCATCAAGCTGGTCTCCATAGAAGCCCATCCATTCATAGAACGGATGAGACTCATCCGGCTTTACTTCATCCAGCAGCCTGCGGCCAATCTCGGCATACGTCCACATACATGGCAGCAGCACAGCCAAGATCTCGCGCAAACTGCCCTCATGCGCGATCGTCAGCATGTGACGGATATAGTGATGGGCCGAAGGAGCGAGTGGATATCCCTGCAACTCTTCATAGGTCACCCCTGCGACAGCACAGAAATTTTGATGCGGATGAACCTCGCTGTGGAGAATAAAAGAGATTTGTTCATTAAATACTGCCATGTCCTCCCGATTCGTGCATTTGGAGATTGCGATGCCGTATATCCGCATGTAGGCGTTCAAATATTCAAAGTCCTGTTTTACATAGTGAATCAGCTGTCCCCTTGTCAAACTTCCTTCAGCAATACCTCTCACAAAGGGATGCTCAAAAATCGCTTGAAAAATGCCGTCCGCCTGCCGACGGAGTTCTTGTGTAAAACTCAATTTCCCCACCTCCATTAATTGAAGAGCAAGAAGTCCTGTAAGGATACAATTCCGAAACAACGCTAAAAAGCCGCCCCGGAAAAATGGAGCGGCTTCAACATAGGCCCAATGCGCAAAAAACGCTTGAAACCTTATATACGAAGGCTCCACTTTCCTACGCTAGTACGAACTAGATCAGGTTCAAAGGGTCCAAGATACATTCTTGTCTCAGCCATATTGGCTCCCCTAGTGGACTTCTATTCTTTTGACTATTACTGTACATACGTTCATACGCTATGTCAAACATAGTGTGCAAAATATTAAATTTCCTCTAGTTAGGTTTTTGGGGCTTAGTGAGGGTGATGAATTACACTTTCCACGGCTTTGACCTTGGCATATTCCGGTTTCCACATTGCATCTCGTATAGCTTGTTCCACATCTGAAATGTGCGCCTGAGCTACCTGATCCTGAATCGCGGCATTTGCAACCGCAACCGCAACAGCGTACGAAACTTCGCGTAATTTTCGGATATGAGGGAGTAGCGCACCGCCAGGCGTATTCGAATCTACACCATTGGCAACAGCAACTGCTGCGGCTGTAAACATCGCAGGGGTAATCCTTTTGGCTTTAACCACAATCGCACCTAGACCCAGTCCCGGAAAAACAAAGGCATTGTTCGCCTGTCCAATCTCAAAATTTGTATCGTTATAGGTGACGGGCTCAAAAGGACTTCCGGTTGCGATCAGTGCTCTGCCATCTGTCCACCGGATCAAATCCTCGGGTACTGCTTCTGCAAGGTTTGTAGGATTGGACATGGGCATAATGATCGGGCGTTCTACATGCTTCGCCATCTCCTTGATGATTTCTTCAGAAAAGGCACCTGCTACACCGGAAGTTCCAATCAATATCGTAGGCTTCACCTGACGGATGACCTCCAGTAGCGGTATTTTGCCGTCACCCGACCGGGTCCATGAGCTGACTTCATCCTTTTTGCGCACATACGGTTTCTGATACTCCAATACGTCTTCCATATCTTCCGTTAACAGCCCACGATAATCAAAGGCCCAAAAGGACTTGAATGAATCATCTGCGGAAAGGCCATCCTCGATCATAGCGCCCCGAATTTGGTCAGCGTTACCGATCCCTGCAGCCCCTGGGCCGAAAACAAGTATTTTTTGTTCACGCAGCGGAGTCTTGGTGACACCCACCGCCGAAAGAATCGCAGCCAGGGTCACCGCTCCTGTACCTTGTATATCATCGTTGAAGGTGAGAATGCTTTGACCGTATTTTCCTATAATATGGCGCGCATTTACGCTACCCACATCTTCCCAATGTAAAAGCGCCTTCGGGAATTGCGCTAACGTTTTGCTGATAAAAGTATCAATAAACTGGTTATAGGCTTCTCCGCGAACCCGTTTATGGCGGTTTCCGATGTACAGTGGATCATTCAGCAGCTTTTCATTATTCGTGCCCACATCCAGTACAATTGGCAGCACCCGCCCGGGATGAATGCCTGCCGCAGCCGTATACACTGCAAGCTTGCCAATCGCAATGTTAATCCCCCCGACGCCCCAGTCACCAATCCCCAAAATACTTTCGGAATCTGTCACGACGATCAGATCCACATCCTCGCCGCTTAATCCAGAGTTATAGAATGCTTGTCCGATGCCATTCGGGTTATCTATCGACAAATATACGCCTCCAGGGCGGTTGTACTCGTGACTATACTCTTGAATCGCGGTTCCTACGGTCGGCGTGTAGACTACGGGCAGCATTTCACTCAAATGATCGGTTAGCAGCCGGTAGTAGAGTACGACATTTCGATTGTGAAGGTCGTTGAGAGAAGCATTTTTACGCAGCATGGTGGGTTGTGCGAGAAACTGCTGATATGCACGTACGCTCTGTTTCTCCAATGAAAGGACGGTTGGAGGAAGGATTCCTTCCAAACCCAGATCTTTGCGTTCTTCTTCTGTAAAAGCGACACCTTTGTTCAAAAGAGGATTTGCCAACACATCCTTTCCCCGTAATGGAGTAGATAATGACCCATCGCGATTGACATAAAATGCTTCCATAGAAAGACCTTCCTTCTCTTCATTTTCATAACGAAAGGATTTCACAAAATTCGATTCCAGTCGCTCCGAAGTGCAAGATATAGACGAACTAAACCATTTCGATCTATATCTTGTTCATTGAAAGTCGCTTATCGGATTTTTGCAAAATCCTCAAGATGACATGTTGTCCATAGTATGGACGTGCAAATCTGTTTTATTCTTCTATTTATCTATGACAAAATAACCATATATATTTCCTTCTGTTGATCTAAAAGAACTAATTTTCGATATAGATGCGCTACCTAATTCTGATGGTTTTGGTTCTAATGAATCAGGTCTAAATACTCTGTTTTTATTAAATATGAAAATCAGTTTTTTTTCTCTTATATCCTTATATATCATGGAGTGTCAGCTATTTTGTTAAGGAAATATGAAGTATTTGGACATTAATTTAACTCCTATAAGCAAACATTCTTAATTCTTTTTCAACAAAATAGAACTATTCGGAGGAAAAGGAGAGGTTTGTGTGCAGGGACCTATAGCCATTTTTAGCGATAACGACAGGGCTATTGATTATCCCAATGTGATTTGTTTTTACCAATATATACAGTGCGAGGACACGGAGGCAGCTTCAGTCTACGAGAACGCATGTTGTTGCCTGATTGATTATAGGGAGCCGGGGCAGGCGGTGCAGAAAGCCAATCAGATCCGTAGCCAATTTCCGCAAATGCCATTGTTACTGGTGACGGATGTAACAATTCCGTTCAGTGATCAGCATATGGTGCAAATCACCGGAGTAGGCCGTTTGCGCCTGCTATTTTGGCAAGCCAATGACACCGAAGAAATGCTTTCGGAAATACAAAGCTTGCTCTATCCCGAGTATTCGACCAAAAGCCAACATATTGCATTTATCTTGTCTGTATATAACGAAGAGCAACGTTTTGTTCATGTCAAAACCTTTGCTGAACGACTGCAGGCCTTTATCCGCAGCCATATTATTGAAGGTTCGATTTATCTCATTGATGATGGCAGCCACGATGGTACCAATGCCTTGATTAAAGCGCTGGAGGCAGCAACGGACTTGTCCGTAAACCGGATTAATCAGAATCTTAGCCCGCTGCTTCAAACAAGGGAATTGGGACGCAATACACGTAAGGCAGGGACCTATCTGGAAGGGATGCGGACCATTGGTGCGGATTACTACGTATTTGTGGACGCGGACGATTCCTTTTTTATTGAGGATATTGCCAGAATGATTAATGTTGTTCAGCAGGGCTATTATGATGTCGTGATTGGAACCAAGGATATGACCGCCGAGAATCGATCTTTATTGCGATCTGTTGTCAGCTTTGGTAAACGGGTCATTTCACGTCCTTTTTTACCAACAGGTGTGGTGGATTCGCAGACTGGGCTTAAAGTGATGAGTTCGGTTGCAGTGAAACGGATGTTTCCGCATTTAAAGGAACAGCTCGGACTGGCGCTGGATCTAGAGATGATGTTTATTGCCAAGCGACTCCAGCTTCGTGTGCTGCAATTACCCGTCAAATGTATTGACCGCGATGGATCGCACATCCATGTCTGGAAGGATTCTATTCGTTTTTTACGCTCCATCATTGATATTTGGCGACTGGATCGGCGGGTGAGATAACAACGTGAACAACCGATTGCGATCGTTGATGTTCCCTCTCTTTAACGTGCTGCTTAACGGATTTAATTTTTTCTTCCACATTGCAGCGAGTTGGTATCTTACGGGACAAGCTTATGGCCAGGCGAATGCGCTGCTGGCACTTTTTGCACTTTTATCCGTTTTGGGTTTATCCATCCAGCTATTAACCGCCAAACTGGTCTCTAAGGGAGACCAAAAGCTTGCGCTACGAAGCTTACCACTCGGTTCTCTATTACTAAAAGCACCTCTGGTGCTAACCGTGCTTGCCATGGTCATTTTACTCATCTTTCATCCGTTACTGCGTTCGCTATTAGGCGTCGAATCCGGCCCGCTGTTCATGCTGTATGGCTTGATCGGACTGCATATTCTTGTGAGTTCGTGCCGCGGAGATTTACAGGGCAGGGAACGCATGTTGGCGCTCAATGTGAACTATTACATTGAGGTATTAGGGAAGCTGAGCCTATTTTTTGTTCTAGCTGCACTGGGGTTAAAGCTGGAAGCCCTACTGTTAGCGAGCTGTGGAGGAATGTTGCTGTCGCTGCTCCACGGTTGGATCGTTTCAGCTCGTGGCTTGTCCTTATTCACATACAGTGGAGAACATATCCCTTCTGGGCTATGGAAATCATTGGGCCAGGATTTCACCGATAGCCTTATGACGAATTTATTCATTTTGTTTTGTATCTCCATCGACATGTTGTATGTACAGCATTACTTTCCCGAGCAGGCTAGCAGCTATGCCATTGCGCTGAAGTACAGCCAGTTGGTCTATTACGTTTCGTATAGCCTAATTGCTGCCTTTATTCCAAAGATCGGTGCGCAGGGGCATGACCGCCAAGCTTTGGGCAAGTTGATTGCCGTCTATGCCGGTTTAATGGCTATAGCTGCAATCTGTGTATATGTGGGCACGACCTTTGTGTTCCCTTCCTCTATTCCCATATTATTCGGAGCCTCTTACCAATCGGCCGAGGCCTATATTCCATGGGGAGGATGGGTGTACTGGCTATTTTCCATCGTGCTGTTTTTTGTGCATGTGCATGTATTGGTGGGCAGACGCAAATTTATGTTCAGTCTGATGGCAGGAGCCGCGGCTTTATTAGTAGCCTTTCATATTGCCCACACAGATCCGGTAGATTTTTTGCTATCTGAGTTCATAGTTTACGGGGCTATGGCTCTCTACTTTGTGATAGACGCCTATGTGCATTTGTTCAAAATAAAGATAAAGGGGGATTTACCCCATGAATACCATACATGAACAGGACGGTAAAACCGTAGTTCTATTGCTTTCCTGGCGTGACATTCGTTCACCTAAAAGTGGGGGAGCAGAAATTTTCACCCACGAAATGCTTAAACGCTCACAGCAAGGCCGCTTCCAGTTCATTCATTTTTCACCCCAATTTGAGGGGATGCCTGAGCATGAAGTTATTGACGGTATTACGTATATTCGAAAAGGGAACATATACAGTGTTATTTATTATGCGATGCGCTATTACCGTCGTCATCGAGGGAAGATCGATTATGTGATTAACCAGGCAAATACGCATCAATTCTTTACCCGGTTTTGGGTGGAGGCATCCAAGCGGATTTTTTTCATACATCAGCTAACAAGGGAAATATGGTTTGAGAACGCCAAATTCCCGCTAAATGTTATTGGGTTTCATATGGAGCCTTTGATGCTTAAGCTGGCTCGTAAGGATCGGACGCTTACGGTATCTCCGTCTACTCGATATGATCTACTTAAGCTGGGCTTTCACCCGGAACGTGTCCATCTTTTACCGGAAGGCATTGAGTTTGATCATTGGCCGCGTGAACAATTTTTAACGAAGGAGCCTAATCCGACCTTTATGTACGCTGGGCGCTTCGTCAAATATAAAGGCATTGATCTGGTCGTTGAGGCCTTTGGGCAGCTCAAGGAAAAGTTCCCTCAGGCTATGTTATGGATTGCCGGAAAAACCGATAAAACCTATGTGGCAGAACAATTGTTACCGATTATGAAACGATATGGATTGACATACGGAGAACCGGATGAACAGGGGCGATCGCAAGCCGATATTACCTTTTACGGATTTGTTTCAGCAGAGTATAAGCTGGAGCTGATGAGTCGTGCCCACGCGCTGGTGTTTCCTTCCTTGCGTGAAGGCTGGGGGTTGACGATTACCGAAGCGGCAGCCGTTGGAACCCCCAGCATTGTCAGCAATTCACCGGGTCTGGTGGATGCAACGGATTTCGGGAAAAGCGGGTATCTATGCTTTCACGGCGACATCCGGGGATTATCTGAACAGATGGAAAGAGCAGCGAAGGGTGGCGAAGATTACATGGCCATCCGTGAGCGGGCGTATCAATATGCGTTAAGATTCCATTTTGATCATACGGCTGCTGCGTTTGAGCAGTTGATGAAAGATTGGGTAGAGGAGGCGGAACAGAGTGGACAAAGTGGTCATTCTCTTCTCCACGTACAACAATGAACGGACGATAGAGCCTTGTTTGCGAAGCTGTATGGGGCAAAATTACAAGGATCTGCATATTGTAATTGCTGATGATGGCTCCAATGACCGGACCGTTGAGACGATTCGTATGCTGTCGGCAGGGAGTTCAGTACCCGTAACGGTATTGGAGCTTCCCCATGGGGAGCGGGGAGTCGCTAGGGTCAGGGCGGTTGAGGAAGCGAAACGCTTGGGTGCCGAATACATATTTGTATTGGATTCCGATATGATTTTAGCCGAACATCTGATTCAGCAGAGCATTGACTTTTTTGACGATCATCAGGATATTGGCGCCTTGGTCGTTCCGGAAGAGGCGTATTCGGAAGCAGACAATTTTTTTTCGAAAGTAAAGGTTTTTGAGCGAAATGTGATTAACAACGCGGGTGAGACCTTGGGAAAACGCTCCATTGAAGCCGCACGCTTCTGGCGAATGAGCGCTTACGAATCGACGGGCGGATTTAATGCGGAGCAGATTGCATTTGAAGAAATACAGCCAACCTTGCGTTATATAGAGTCTGGCGGAGTCATTCGCCGGGCGGTATTTACACGGGTATACCATGATGAAAAACAGGTGTATCTGCACGATGTATTACGTAAAAAAGCCTACTACTTTTCGGTGATGGATCGTACGATGTCATCTGAAGAGGGAGGATTACGAAAGGCACTGGAACGTTGGTATTTCTTCCGTCCGGTGCTGTATACATGGGGGAATTTGAAAAACTATATCCGTCACCCCTTGCTGACGATGGGGATGTTGTGGATGTATGTATGCCTGACTGTGATTGGGGTAGCCGCCGTGTTAAAGGGCGGCACCCGTCACTCAGGCGATCTCGCTAAGGCGGATAAGGCGTAACGATAAATGGCTGAGGGTCAGTGTATCCAGCGTGTACAAGTCGGGATCGGAAGATTCCGACTCCTCATACGGTATATATAATGAATGCGTGGTTAACTGAATACCTTCCCCGTCAGGATGACGTAGTGAGCAGCCGACAGGATACAGCTCAGCGAGTGCAATGTGTACAGCAGTTACGATATCTTGTTCATTCAGCAGCACATAGGGTCGGTACGGTGCATTCAAAATGCTGTCTATAAAAACTGACAGGTCGGAAGCTACGTTCTGGTCTGCATGTAGGTTGTTTCGGTTGAGTTTGGCCTGATCAAGCGCCTCATACAGTATTTTTTTTAGCGTATCATCATCCAGCTCCAGCGGTTTCGTCAAAAAACGGAACACACCGACTTGATTAATCGCCGATAAAATGGACTGCGTATGCAGGTGACCAGACAAAATGATTCGTACGATATGTGGATAATCCTTCTTAATCATGCGAAGGAAGGTAATACCATCCAGACCAGGCATGAGCAGATCGGAAACGACCACATCAATCGGGTGCTGTTCCAGCACTTGTAAGGCTTCTTTGGGCGTGTGAGCGGTATGTAAGGTGAATGCTTCTTGCGTCAAGGTCCGTTCAAGCAGGGACAGAACCATAGGGCTGTCGTCAACAAATAGAATGTTTTGGGGTGTCATAAGAACTGCGCAACTCCAATCAGGAAGTAAGAAATGAGGAACTACATGTATAATATCAGCGTTTTGGCATTTTTGAAAGATGTCAATACAGAACGGGCGTTGCGTCTTTTTTGTGAACGATTTGATTCGGCTGAACATGCCCTCTGGGAAAAAGGTATGCGTCTCCTTCATCAGTATCATGCTGCACGGCATACAGGAGTGACTCTGGCTGTCTCCAGCGCACTTCAGCATATGGACGATCGTCATGATATTTACGTTGTTGATCTGCGAGAATACGGCGAGGAAGAGCTGGATCGCTTATATATCGCAAAAACATGCGAGTTGATCCTACTGACGGACGGGGCAACGGAAACCGCTGCGAGGTTTGCTGCACTCCAGCGCCGTACTCCCCGGTTGCTGTGCGCACGGCTACCGCTGGTCAGCTACGAGTTGGAATGCCTGATGCAGGCTATTTTGAGCCGTCTTGAACAGAATGGAGGGGACAGGGAAGCATGAAGCAATGGGCTTTGTTGAAACCAAGTTGGCAAAAGCTGATCCTGTACCTGATCGTTCTGGGTGTGACTGTGTTTTTGGCCGCTGTGCTTCAATGGTTTGTTGTGCGACAATTCAGTGTTCACTTGGCGGAGATTCAGAACGAGCAGCTCCAGTATGAGGTACAGGAACTTTCCAGCAGCATAACCGAGCGTTATGCCGCATGGCAGGCTGAACTGAAGGAGCTGTCGTCCAGTCTGGGCAGAGATATGCTGAATCAGGGAACACGCCAGTATCCTGAGGGGTTTAAGCGTGAAAGCGGCGGGGACTTTTATGTGCTGGATGAGCAGTATCATGTGATGGTCGGACGAGACAATCGTGAGATGAAAAGTGCGGTCCAGCAGATTAAATGGCTGCAAAATGGTTGTGCAGTAAGCTCTTTTGTGACAGAGGATCATCAGCCTGCCCAGTATATAGCATGCAGGATTCAAGGAGCGCAGATGGGCGGTTTTATGGTGCGCACGGTTGACGCTGATATGCTCAGCGGGATTATTAAAAGTAAACCGGTTAATCAGCATGAGACTTTATTTTATAACGGTCAATTTAAGGTCGTAGCTTCCCGAAGTACTCCGGATATTAACCGAACGGACATCACGAGCGTAACCCGTAGGCTGCTGGAGGGCAATACAGGTGTCATTGCAGATGACGGTGAGAAACACGGAATAGGATTCAGCCGCATTGGGGAAGAGGCCCTTTACATATCGGTTAAGGATGTCAGCGAGGATACAGCACAGCGAATCAGCTCCTTCCGTAAACAATTGTGGATGGTCATGGTTCTGATATTGTTCATTCTGTGGGCCATGCTCGTAAAGTTCCGCAAAAGGATTGTAAAGGATGCCATCGTGAACAATCAGGTGCGTGACCAACGGCGAGATGAAGATATGCGGCAGCAGCAGGACACATATTATTTGCCGTTAATGCAGACGATTGAGCAGCAGCTACAAGAGCTGCAAGAGCAGACTAGCCGTCTCACAGGCGGTGATGATTTGAAGTTGCTGGGATTTTATCATGATCTAGCAAACCGCTTTGAAGCGGCTTCCAGCCAGGGAAAAGGAGCCTCTCATGAGGAACTGGAGTATTTTCGCGAGTTGAATGAAAATTTCATCCAGGGTCGTCTCAGACAGGAATCCTCACTGGGAGAGTTACTGACGGGAGTCCGTAGCTTGCGCGATGAGCTGGAAGAGAAGATGCATGATAATAGTGGAATTAGCTTTACAGATATGAATGAAGTATTGTCTGAGTCGCTGAAATGGGCAAACCGTTCATTGAACATGAAGAACATTCAAGTGATCTTGCGGCAAGAGCCTGTTCCATCGATTGCAGCACAAGCACCCATGCTGTACAAAACGATTCAGGGGTTGTTGGAAAATGCAGTTCAGGCCATGGGCCAAGGTGGAGAGCAGCCTGAGAATCAGGAAAAGGGCCGAACAGGTCTGCGATCCAAGCGACAATCTCAAGTGCTTAAGGTTAGTTCACGGCTGGAAGAAGGAGAAATTATTATTAACATTGAAGACACGGGCGGCGGGATTGATGATAAAATGCGTTGGAGCTATTTCCAGCCAGACTATTCCCAAAACTCGCAGGAGCATGCGTTCAGCCTGTATCATATGGATGCATACCTGAAGACCATAGGCGGTCGTTTAAAGCTGCGTAATACCGATCAGGGCTTGCAGGCAATCGTTCGTTTGAGGAGATAGGCCCAAGATAACCGACAGATATTCGAGAAGTTCAAGAGAGGGGGACAAGCATGAAAAAATGGATATTTCGCTACCGCTACGATATGGCGGCAATGATGTTGATGCTGATTGCGATCGTTGCATATCTTGCACCCATCTATGGACCAGGGCAAATTGTGTTTAGCGACATTGCTTTTGGAGCCACCTCTCATCGGTATCTGGAGGAAATAACCGGAGTATGGAACGAGCGATGGTCTACCTCGACCTTGTTCAATGCTCCACGTATCCTGTACATCTTGCCCTTCTATGGACTGTCACTCTTATTTGACGAAAGCGGCCCGGTCTTGCTCAAGTCGTTTATTACAGGCTTGTTATTTGTTTCGGCATTTTCGATGTATGCCTTTGCCAAGCGTCTGGTTAGCGTGTATTATTCACCAAGCTTTACGAAGACCCGTATTTTTGCCATCATGGTCGGCTCGTTGTTTTATGCGCTGAATCCGTGGGTTATTTTCCGCATTCAGCATATTTATTTGCTCTGTGGGTATAGTTTGTTTCCGTTAATGCTGCGATTCTTTTTCAGTGCGGTGGACCCCAAGTTTCAAATTCAACAAATTAAAAACTATCATCCCCACAAGTTGTATCAGCGAAACTGGATCGACCTGTTCCTGTTGGCTGCGGTATTCACCGTTAGTGCTGCGGCAATTCATTATTTTTTCTTCGGCATGATTTATTTGGGATTGTTCACCATGTTGCTATTAATCAAGTTGACCTGGACCCACCGTAAGGCCGGTCGCACCTATTTGCAGCCGTTATACGGCAATTTTTTGCGTAAAGGGATCATTTTTGGCGTGTTTTTCGGTCTGCTCAGTTTTTATTGGTTGTCTCTATATGTCGGTAGCATGTTGATGGACGCTCAAGCGTCTCAGCATAATATCAACGTCGTGGATACGTTGTCTCTGTTCAGCCGCAACAGCAGTTTATATAATGTGGGTTATTTACTGAGTTATTGGTGGCCTATGTTTTCCTTGTCCTCACTGCCTGTCATGTTTTATGTAGGAGGGGGATTTTTGTTGCTATTGATCGGGTATGCGATGGTGACACGTTCACATAAAAATCCGATTATTCTGATCTTCTCGCTACTTACGTTGCTGTTTCTGGTTGCAGCTACCGGGACGACGTTCCCATCCATTGCCAAGTGGTTTGTCATTTTGGTTACGAAAACTCCTGTGATTGGTTCGGTTTTCCGTGATCCTAACAAATTTATTGGACTGATTGCCCTTAATTTCGGGGTGTTGTTGACCTTTGGTGTTATTCAATTTATGGAATGGTTTGGATCATCCCCGTTGCAGCGTGTATATAAAAAGCTGGCAGTAGTTATCGTTGTCTTGTGCCTCGGGGTATATTTTGCTCCCTTGCGTACTCAGTTCATTGAGGGGTACTACAAGCCGGTACAAGTGCCGGAGGCTTATAGTCAAATGGCTGAAAAGCTGACTGACCCGGATCGTTTCGATAGCAAGGCATTATACTTTCCGATTGCTGACAATATGATTCAGAGCTATAACGGAGTAGCCACGCCCAAATGGAATAAAGGGAAGACCGCAAACGAAAAGGCAACTGGAGATTTTCAGGTATACTCTTCTCCTAAAAATACGATCTTTCATCATGAGGGGAATGATCCCGGCATTACATACTATATGAATTTTCTGCAGTATGTCATGGACAATGGATTAAGCTCTCGATTAGGCTGGCTATTCTCTACCTTTGGGGTCAATCAGTTGGTCTACCATGATGAATATGAGGGGCAGGAGAAGCGGCAGGATTTCCACCTGTCTCAGCTGGAAGGTCAGACTGGGCTGAAACGTACGTACCAGAACGGGCTATTTTCCATATTCAATCTAGATCAGACACCGCCCTATATGAACATCCTTGCGAGTAAAATTGTAACACCTTACGGTTTTAGCCGACTGGAGAGCTACAGTCATCTGCCTGGTTTTGATTTTAGCCGCTTTGGAGTGCTGTTCAGTGCGTTAAAGCCTGAGCTAAAAACCATCCAGACGATTAACAAAGGGGATTACGTGGAAGCGGCGTCCTTTAATGACCTGTTGTTGTCACAGCTTCCAGCAGAGGATTACTTACGGCCTTTTGATGCCATTGAGGATGGTAATGCTTTTTTAAAATGGTCCAAAACCTTTGCCTCGACTAACGATTGGTTATGGTATTTATCCTCCCAAAATATACGGAACTTTCCGTTCGATATGGAAATGGATGCAGGGATTGCGGTCACCTTTGCCAGTAAGAAGTTGGATGTGGCCCCATATCAGATGAGCAGCATCGATGGGAAGACGGTCGTGGACTTTGATTCCATGTTGCGGACCGAAACCTTCTTCAAGCCGGATAATCCGCAGTTGTTCAGTGTGCAGGCTAATCCCCGTGAGGAATTGAATGATGTGCCAACTCTGCACGGCGAAATTATGAAGGGAGACCCGAGTAATATATGGCAGGTCGCTAGATCGGGTTTGCTGGAAGCCAAGGAAAATAATCCGTATCAGTTCCAAATTACTGTTTCCGGTCGCGGGACAAACAAAATGCATGTGAAAATGAGATTTTACGATAAGCAAATGCGTGAACTGGGGGTTAGCTATGTCGTGGCGCCTTCGGAGGGATATAATTTTGACAGTGTGAAATTTTACGGGGAATACGTTTCGCCGCCAGGCAGCTATTGGATGCGAATGGATTTGTTAACCCTACAGCGTCCACAGCAAAAAAATTACTGGTGGATTCATGACATCCAGCTACGTGATTTGGGGCAATATAGCAAGCCTAACACGTTTACGATGCACAAAAAACTGGATCAACCTCAAACCTCGCATGTATTTGCTAGAGTGTTTATGAATAAGGCGGGCGGGAAATTGCAAGTCACACTGCCCGACAAAGTGGTTAATATCAAAACTCAGGATGATGGCTTGAACCAATTCCAATGGGTCGATCTGGGAGTGCATGCTTTTCCCAAAGGAGATACCCCGGTCACGGTTAATAACCTGCAAGGCTTTAATGCGGTCAATCAATTTGCGATTGTGCCTACAGACCAGCTAGATCAGCTATCTTTTCCCGTGGAGCAGGCATTGAAACGGGGCAAGCTCTTTTTCACCTTGGAGGCAGAGAACGATTTTAACGCCCAAGGGAATGTGCAGACGGAACGTGCTTTACCAAGACTTAGTATGGGGCGGGGAATCAGCTATCAGAAGGGGACGTTAAGCAGGGATGTGGAAGTCGCCAAAACAGGAACCTATGCCACAGCTATTTTAGCTAATCTACCTGCAGGATACCATGGGTCATTAACGATGAAGTGGGTGAATGAAGAGACGGGAAAGGTGCTGACCAGAACGATTCGTACGGAGGAGTCGTATAAGCGGCTACCCGCGACCTCTTTATCCGAAAAGCAGGTTATTGAAACGGTTCCAGATCAGGATGGTTTTGCCAAGAAAATCATACAAATTCCCGGTCTGCTGAATGACTATGGCCGAGTAGAATTCAAAAATTTGTTCCTTACCAAGGGAAAGTATCACTTAACCCTTGTGCTGGACAGTCAAGTACCGTCATTGAGTAGCTTTGGAGATATTCATCGAATGGCTGCGCAAGAAGTGAAGGTAATGCCTGAAGAGAACACGAAGGAGTCATTAGGCACGGATGTCGGATGTGTAGCGGATATACGACCTGGCCAGACGAACCTATCAATCATGGACGAAGGACTCTCTATCCGTTACGCACCTAGCTATTCCTGTGACTGGAATATTTATGCGTCCAAGAAAATGAAGGCAGAGCCGCTGCAAGAGTATGCCGTGCAGTTGGATGCGCGATCAGAACAAATTGGAAGTCGGCATATGAAGGTCATTTTTTTGAATAAAGCGTCCCAGGTTCTCCAAACCTCCTATATTGATGAGGTGGAGGAGAGAGATAAGGAACAATGGAATCATTATGATCAAATTGTGAAGGCTCCGGCAGGAACTGACTTGATGCAGTTTCAGATTTTGGCGCATGCGCACAAGAAGCAGTCAGGCTTATTTCAAATGAAGCAATATTCCATCATCCCTTATCAAGCGATGATCACTGTGGATCAATTTACGTTGTTTGAGGGAACAGATATGGATACCTTTTTTATGGCTCCACATGCTTCGGAAAGCATTCAGGCTACTCGTGAAAATTCCATGGAACGCAGTTTTACGCTATATAATCCAACGCATGAGCAGGTGCTGATCCGGGAGACCGAATCACCGAATCCACTGTGGGAGTTCAGGCTGGGTAGCGAAAATCAGCGAGCCCGTCTGTCCGTCAATGGAGTGACTACCGGATTCATTACCAATGGTAACGGGAACGGGAAAGTCGTCGTTATTCTGGCTTCCGCCTACCGTTTCGGCTGGGTACTGTTCCTCATAGGGGTACTGGGTGGAGCAGCTTGTTTTCTTCCTTATCGGCGATGGAAGAAGCGAAATCTTCCATAAAAAGCAAGCTGCTCAGTGGAGAGATGGGTAGCCATGATACGGCTACATCTCATATTTGTAGCCTCTGCCCCAGACGGTACGGATATGCTGAGGATTTTTAGGGTCACGTTCTATTTTTTTGCGGAGGCTGGAAATATGTACGTCGATAGTACGATCCAGATAAGCGCCATCCCCGCCTTTGATCCGATCCATCAGCTCACTGCGGGTAAAGACTTTACCTGGATTGCAGGACATCTCTTTTATAATAGAAAATTCGATTTGAGTAACTTCTATTTCTTGGTCATCGACTAACAGGCAGTGACGGTAATCATTCACCCAAACCCTTAACTTTTTAATCTTTTGAGTTACCGTTTGTGATTCAGTGGGCATGTTGCGACCGCAGCGGCGCAGCAGGGCTTTGATGCGGGCATTTAACTCTATCAGACTGAATGGTTTGCATAAGAAGTCATCTGCTCCGTCGTCCAGAGCCTTTATTCTTATATTCAGCAGGGTGTTATTAGAGATGACCAGCATAGGGACCGTGGTAAATTGACGGATTTGGCTGATCAGCGCACATTCGACTTTACCGGAAAACATTAGAGCGGTCACAATAATATCCGGCTTAAAACGCATAAGTGTAGGAATTGCAAGTTTAGAGTCATAAATAAGCTCGGTATGATAGCCTTCCTCCTGAAGATGAAGAGCAATCATATCTGCCAAACTTTTTTGATCTTCAATGACGAGTATTTTTATGGGCATGACTGACATCTCCTGTACAGACAAAGATACAATTACATTGCATAAGTATGTATTTTCTACGATAATACATACTTATGTATTCGGCAAAAACACGAAAAACAAATAGTCCTATATAGTAAGAAAAATATGAATTTAGAGGAAGAAGGTTGCGTCTTTGCGAATGATCTTATTATCCGGAGGTTCGGGTAAACGTCTTTGGCCATTATCCAATGTGAACCGCCCCAAGCAATTTCTTTCTATTCTACGTCATGATGAACGGCCGGAAAGTATGCTGCAACGAATATGGAGGCAATTGGATGAGGCGAATTTAGCAGATGAGGCCTATTTTTCAACGAGTGGAACTCAGGCTGAGCTGATCCGGGGACAAATTGGCGGAGATGCAGTAGTCATTGAGGAGCCGACTCAGCGGGATACCTTCCCGGCTATTTCCCTGGCTACGGCCTACTTGCATGACGTTGCAGGCGCATCACTCGACGAGATCGTAGGGGTCATGCCTGTGGACGGGTATGCGGGGGATGAATTTTTTGAGCATCTGCGCAGGCTTCCTTCAATATTAGAGCAATCAGGAAGCCATATCGCATTAATGGGGGCTGTCCCAACGGAGCCCTCAGATAAATACGGATATATTGTGCCTTCAGCCTCTCCTTCACTTGACCAGCCATATTACAGGGTTAGTTCATTTGTTGAAAAGCCGGATCTGATCCGTTCAGAAGCGTTGATCCGTGAAGGGGCCTTATGGAATTGCGGGGTGTTTGCTTTTAGACTGGGCTTTTTGTTGGATATTCTGGGGCAAATGGGTTTACCAGCCGACTATGAATCTCTTTCGACAAATTACGCAGACTTACCTAAAACTAGCTTCGATATTGCGGTAGTAGAGCATACTCATAAGCTCTCCGTGCTTCCATATCATGGAGAGTGGAGAGACTTGGGCACATGGGATTCGTTGGTACGAGAAGTAAGCTCGAAGCTGAGTGGCCCCGGGTATATTTCAGAAGCTTCACATGACTCGCATATCATCAATGAACTGGAGATTCCGGTTAGCATCTGGAATGTTCCAGACATTATTGTCGTTGCTGGTCCAGATGGCGTGCTGGTTACGGATCGGCAGTCGTCAACAGGAATTAAGGATATGGTGGCAGAAATTGAAATCGGCCCGCGTTTTGAGGAGCGCTTCTGGGGAAAGCAAACCGTATTATCCCATCAACAGGCGGCAAGTGGATTGCAGACAGTGACCAAACGCGTGGTCATTTCAAACGGGAGATTTATCAGCTATCATGAGCATCAGTTTCGTAAAGAAGTTTGGACCATAGTTTCTGGAACGGGAAGTGTCTCTATCAATGGCGTGACACAGACAGTCAGCCCCGGTGAAGTCATCGTGATAGAACCCGGTACAAAGCATTTTATAGGGGCAGTAGAGGGAGATTTAGAATTCATTGAGTCACAAATCGGACATATCGTATCCGAAACGGATATTATCCGATATGAATTTCCTGATTCGATTGACCACCATACTCTATGAAGTGTCTACAATATAGGGACTAATAGATACAAACGAGGTTTATCAGAAGGCAGTGAAGAGTAGTAGGAACTATTTTTTATTAGAGCTTAGATGACCTGTACATTCCTAAAAAAGGTATTCATGCGCTACACGAATGAATACCTTTTTTGCATAAACATTTCTTTGTGTTTGTAATGAAATGAATAGAAAAGAGACTTATAAAATAATTTTCTTAGAAGTCAGCCACTCTTTTACAGCGTCCGTACTGAGGTCTCTTTTAGGCGTCCATTCTATTTTATCAACCAGCTTGCCGTTTCTGAATTCTGCAATGGTGGGGGTGTATTTAACGTTGTAATCCTCTTTGAATTTATTCCATTGGGGCTTGTCCTTATGGATTTTGTGAACGTTCAGAAAAGTAATTTTAGAGCCTAGATTATACTGTTCGATCATCTTGTTAAAGTTAGGCTCAAACCGATTGCAGTCGCCACAACTCGGTCTGCCGACATAGACAAATACACTTTGATCCTGTTGAATCAAACTCTTAAAACCATCAAATGTAACCGCATTCAAGTGGTCATATATTTCTGGGTAATTGCTTTTGCTCGCTTGGATTTCTTTGTCTTTTTGTTGAACAACCTGCTCTAGGTCTTGAAATTTAACGACAGCTGAAATAGCGATACCAATGACAAGCAACACAATGACACTTAACCCGGCGATATATCCTTTTTTCACAGAAATCCTCCTTTTTTTACATTCTTACACTTACAATAAATGATATTTCCATTTTTCGCTGTAACACTTGTCTCATTATGTATAAAAAAAGAAGCTTTCCATGGGGAAAGCTTCTTTAATCAGCATTTTGCATAATTCGATCCCCAACGCTTGTAAGTACAGTATATAGACGAACTAAAGCGTTTCGATCTATATACTGCTGATTTGAAAACGCTCCTGGGATTTATGCAAAATGCTCTAATCTGAAAGTTAAACGTTAGACCACAACAGTCAACAAGTAATCCTCACGCTTCACTTCAGTTTCCATTGTGTTCAACACATCCAGGTATTGAGCGGAATTTGTTACGATAATCGGCGTAGACGTAGTATAGCCTGCCGCCTTAATTTGCTCGATATCAAATTCAAGCAACAGTTGTCCTTGCTTAACTATATCGCCTTCCTTGACGCGCTTGTCAAAGAATTGTCCTTTCAGCTTCACTGTATTAACACCCACGTGAATCAGAATTTCTGCTCCGTCATTGGAAGTAATACCGATTGCATGTCCGGTCGGGAATACTGTCGTAATCGTTCCATTGACAGGGGATGTCAGCACACCCTCTGTAGGATCAATCAGGATTCCTTTCCCCATAGCACCTGAAGCAAAAGCAACATCAGAAGATTGTTCCAAAGGCAATACTTTACCTTGCAGTGGGCTTACGAGAATTTCTTTCTCGATTGCCACTTCTTTCTTTATGGGTGCAGCTTCTGTTTTTGCAATTTCTTCTTTTGGATCATCAAAGCCCAAAATCATAACCAATACAACTGCAAGTACAAAGGCAACGAGCAAACCGATGACTACCCACAAGAATCCAGGTCCGAAATAAGTCGGCAACGCCAGTAGACCCGGTAATGCAAAGGATTGTGCGTGCGCTCCGCCAGAAGCGATAATCGCCCCGCCGATTGCCCCGGAAATACAAGCATAAATGAACGGCTTTTTCAATTTCAAAGTTATGCCATAAATTGTTGGTTCTGTAATCCCGAAAATAGCGGCCAGCGTAGAGGAACCTGCCAAAGCCTTCATCTGAGTGTTCCGGGATTTCAGGAATACCCCCAATGTTGCACCAGCCTGAGAAAGTACGGCTGCTGTAAGCATCGGAAGCATCGTGTCATAGCCCAATGTTGCAATATTCGACAGCATGACCGGAACGAAGCCCCAGTGTACACCGAAAATAACAAACACTTGCCAGAATGCCCCGGCAACAGCCCCGGCAATTAGTGGGCTTAAATTGTATACCCATGTAAAACCGTTTGCCAAGCCCTGACTGATCAGGTTACCTACTGGACCAAAGGCCAGAAATGTTAACGGAATAACGACCAGGAGCGAAAGCATCGGCACGATAATGTTTTTAACCGATTGATGGATAAAGGAATTGAACCAGCGCTCCACATAGGACTGAACCCAGACCGCGAGAATAATTGGAATGACACTGGAACTGTAATTAATCAGAATGATCGGAATACCTAGAAATGCCAATCTTTCTGGGTTGCTTACCGCCGCTATAACTGCTGGATAGACCAGAGCTCCGGCGATTGCCACCGATACAAAGGTGTTTGTCTTAAATTTACGGGACGATGTAATAGCCAAAAACACAGGTAGAAAATAGAAAACACTGTCGGAAGCTGCACTTAGGATCAGGTACGTACCGCTTTTATCATTAATCCATTGAAAAGATAAAATTAACGCCAGTAGCCCTTTAAGCAAACCTGCCCCGGCAAGAGCACCGAGAATGGGAGAAAAAATGCTGGAAATGATATCGACCGCTTTGCCAAGAAAATTCGTTTTTTCAGAAGATTCTTCCTTTTTGGCATTAGGATTATCTGCATCCTGCAAATTCGTTTCTGCCATCATATGCTCAAACACTTGACCTACATTATTACCGATGACCACTTGAAACTGGCCGCTGCTTTCCACTACTGTAATGACACCAGGGGTTGCTTCCAGTGCGGCTTTGTCTGCTTTTGTACGATCATTTAATTTAAATCTCAAACGTGTAGCGCAATGGAATACCGAATTGACATTCTCTTCGCCACCAACGAGGGTCACTATTTTTTTAGATAGTTCTTTATCACTCATATTCAGAACTCCTTATGGGTTATTCTTGCTACTGATAGGATTTACTGTTTACATCTGTTGCTAAGATGCGCCGGCGTGCACCTTTTTAAACTTGTAAACAAGAAAAACCTAAACTCGTGGTGAAAACTACGTACTCTCCTATAGAAGAACGTCGATTTCACCATCAGTTTAGGTTTTGCCTGCCTTACCAGTCACAATCCATGAACGATGAGGATATGAAGTTGTTAGTGTTATATGTTATTACGCTCAGTTACCCGATGAATATGGATAGTTAGATATACGTATTCATCCTTGCTTAAATATTGATCGTATGTTTTTTCCAGATACTCATTGATCTTTTGGGCACACGCAAAAGCTTCGCCATACGTCTGCTTCACCTGGTTGTACAAAAATTCTTCACCACTGTGAATGACTTCTTTGCGAATCACTCGCATCGCAAAATATTGCAAATGTGTCAAAAATCTCGAATAGCTAAAAGAAGACTCATCCAGCACAATTCCGTAATGATACGTAATAATGTTCAATATATGTTGGACAATCTCGGTCATTTTCAGTGTAGATTTCATTTCGTTACCGTCGATCCGTGCATTCACCATATGCAATGCAATAAATCCCGCTTCATCTTCGCCCAATTTTACTCCGAGCGTATTTTCAATTTTTTGGAGAGCATCCAGTCCAACTGCAAATTCTTTTTTGTAAAAGCGTTTAATTTCATACAGCATCGCGTTTTGGAGTGCCAGTCCTTTTTCTTGCCGTTGTATGGCAAAATGAATATGATCGGTCAACGTTAAATAAATATTATCGCTTAACTCCGTATCCAGCACTTCCGTTGCATGGGTTACGATTTCATTCACGACCTCCAGATGAGACACTGGAATATCGTTCAGCAGCTCAGTTAGTTTAGCTGTGAACTCGTTTTCATTTAACATGAAAATCTTATCTATTTTATCATCATCGACTTGATCGCCAGCCACCTTTTTGAAGGAAATACCTCTTCCCATCACGATGACCTCTTTGCCTTTATCGTTTTTAGTCAATAGGACGTTGTTATTGAGCACCTTCTCAATAATCATTGAAGTTCCCCCTCCCATCCTTTACCAATAAAAAATGCCTAAGCACAATTCAACACTATTGTTAGCAATAGCACTCAATTGAACTCAGGCATTGCCCGCATCACCGGTCACAATCCTTCGATATAGTGCTATTGTAGCACAAAAAAAAGCGATTTCAACATATTTTATTCTGATTCGACAAAAAATATTTCATATCAAGGCCCTTTTGCCTAATTTGCAAGTAAATCGTTACCTTACGTGGTCGTACGTTCAATGAGGCTATACTCTAGCGAATGAAGCTCCATTTGGCGTCCAATCAGCTGAGGGGAAAGCATGAAAAAAGCATTTTGGGCTTGAGCCATGATGGGATTTTGAATCGTCGTAATCCCCAGCGTATGCGCCAGCTCCGTGTTATCGAATCCGACAATCGCCAGATCTTCCGGTACGTTAAGCCGTTGTCTGCGTGCTTCGCAGAGAATACCCACTGCTACATAATCGTTAGCACATAAAATAGCCTCTGGGAATGCTTCCCGACGCTGTAACAAATCCCGTACGACCTGTTCGCCATCACGGATATTATAAATAGAAGAGTGATTCCAGTGTTGCGACACTGGCAGATTGTGCTCACTCATGATTTGTTCGTAGGCTCGTTGTCTGCTATGGGTATTGATGCTGCTCGGACGACCAAAAGCATTGGCTATACGAGTATAGCCTTTTTGTATCAAATGTTTGAGCGCTAACATATATCCTTCATACTGGTCCATAGCGACGGAGCGAATATCGGTATGCTCCATTCGTTGCCACGAAACGATCGGGCCATATTTGCAATAGGTACTCAAAAAATCAGTGTCATTCACGCAGGAAATGATGACCAGCGCATCGACTCTTTTTCTTTTTAAATCCTCAAAGGCTTGAAGCTCTTTCTTTTTGTCTTCTCCCGAAGTATAAATAATGGTTTGGAATCCATACTGGCCGGCTACTTCCACAAAGCTGTCCAGAAAAGCGAGAACAATTTCATTAATAGTTGAAGTAATGATACCGATCTGAAGCGTCTGACCCTTGGATAGAGAAATGGCATTCCGATTAGGAACATAATCTAATTCCTGCATGATTTTCAAAATCTTAGTTCGTGTTTCGTGACTGACATGGGGGGACTGATTTAATACTCTGGATACCGTAGCTTTGGAAAAGCCCGCCAGTTTTGCAATTTGATCAAGATTCGACATGGTGCTTCTCCTCACATAAGAAAAAAATACTTGACATGAAACGCGTTACAACGATTAGGATGCTTATGAAGGCATTACGTCTATTTTAAAGCATCTGTCAATGCTTTTCAAAGGAGAACGGTTACCGTCTGGCAGCAGCGAATTTGTCTAAAAGCCACTCCCTACACAAAAGGGGTATTATGGTAATTGATCTATTTAGGAGAATTAGGTATTGATTCACATTTGAAGCACTTGATGGGATTACTGGACCAAAGTAAAAATCTTAAATACGGAAAGAGGTTTTTATACCATGACGAAGACGCTAAAAGGATTTCCAAAAAACTTCTTGTGGGGTGGTGCAACCGCAGCTAACCAACTGGAAGGCGCTTTTGACGTAGATGGAAAAGGATTGTCCAGTGCAGACATGGTTGCCTATGTACCCAAAGCAGAGCGCAAGAACGATCATGCTATGGAGATTTCGTCCGAGCGACTCGAAGACATTTTGGCAGGCAAAGTCAATGCCCGTTTTCCAAAGCGTGAAGGTGTGGACTTCTTCCACCACTACAAAGAAGATATTGCATTGTTCGCGGAAATGGGCTTTAAGGTATTTCGTATGTCCATCCACTGGTCGCGGATTTTCCCGAATGGCTATGATGCCGAGCCGAATGAAGCAGGATTGCAATTCTACGACAATGTATTTGATGAGCTGCGCAAATATGGTATTGAACCGCTGGTAACATTGTCACATTATGAGACACCGCTGGGTTTGACTCAGAAGTATAATGGCTGGCTGGGTCGTGAAGTTATACAGCACTACGTAAATTATGCCGAAACTGTGTTCACGCGTTATAAGGATAAAGTAAAATACTGGCTGACCTTTAATGAAATCAACGTAATGACCATGAGTCCGTTTACCGGTGGCGGGGTGGTCATTGACCGTGTAGAAAACAAACAACAAGCGATATATCAAGCACTGCATCATCAATTTGTAGCTAGTGCACTGGCGACCAAACGGGGACATGAGATCATCCCGGGCGCTCAGATCGGCTGTATGTTGGCTCGTTTGGAAAGCTATCCACATACGTGTAACCCAGAGGATATACTGAAAGCCCAGCATGAAAATCAGATGAACCTGTTCTTTACGGATGTGCATGCCCGTGGGGAATATTCCAACTACATGAATCGTTATTTTGAAGAAAATAATGTTGTTATACACACAGAACCAGGCGATGCCGAAATTTTAAAAAATAACACGGTCGATTATATCTCATTCAGCTACTACATGACCTTGACCGTTTCTGCAGGTCCAGAAGGTGAGAAAGCAGCAGGAAACCTGATTGGTGGCGTGAAAAATCCATATTTACAGTCCTCTGACTGGGGATGGCAAATTGATCCGATCGGTCTGCGTGTTACACTGAACACGTTATATGACCGCTACCAAAAGCCGCTGTTCATCGTGGAAAATGGCCTAGGTGCTTATGATAAGGTAGAAGAAGACGGTTCTGTGCATGACACATATCGTATTGATTACTTGCGTCAGCATATTGTTCAAATGAAGGAAGCGATTGCCGACGGTGTTGATCTGCTTGGCTACACCAGCTGGGGTCCTATCGACCTTGTGAGCATGTCTACTTCCGAAATGTCCAAGCGCTACGGATTTATTTACGTTGATCTGGATGATGACGGTAACGGAACGCTCAAACGCTCCAAAAAGGACTCATTTAACTGGTATAAAAATGTGATAGCAACCAATGGTGAAGAATTGTAATACTATATCGTCTCGGGCGGGTATAGCAGAGGACATCCTAAGGATGCAATCTGCTGTACCCGCTTTTTTGATAGACACAATAATAATATTTCAGCGGGCTTCACAAACTTTTCACTTGTAATAAGCTGAAAGTTTTCTGTATAATAAATAAAAATTTCATATGTCTGGTTGATGTTTGCGGGAGATGGAACGAAAGTTCCGACCGAAGGGGCAAAACTCTCAGGTGCTTAGGCTGATTACAGCAACAAGCGGGGACCGTAAACGGACAGAACTCTGGAGAGACCCTTAATTGGGCGCCGAAGGTGCACCGCAGAGAATATCTGCTTAAACTCTCAGGCAAAAGGACAGAGACGCGAATAACCTGTGACAGGGAATGCCCTAGGCTTTTTTATAAGCTATTAGAGGCAGAAACCTGCACAAGATGGTTGTATTTTTTCGTGCCTTTAACCTCTCCAGGAGTCGAATCAGCGGATTTGACTCTTTTTTGTTTTCTAATATGCTGGAGGAGCGGGTTGAAATGAATTTGGTACATGTGTTAGAAGCGATTAGCAGTTGGATATGGGGGGCGCCTCTCATCATTCTTGTCATGGGAACGGGGTTGTGGCTGACCATACGTTTGAAGATGCTGCAGGTATTCCGCCTGCCCCTGGCGATCAAGCTGATCGGTAAGGCACCGAATGAAGGCAGCGGGGATGTAAGTAGTTTTGCGGCTTTGAGTACAGCGTTGGCGGCTACAGTTGGCACAGGAAGTATTGTCGGCGTAGCGACAGCCATTAAGCTGGGCGGGCCGGGTGCCTTGTTCTGGATGGTCGTTGCAGCCTTTTTTGGGATGGCGACGAAATATGCGGAAGGTGTACTTGCGGTAAAATACCGGGTGAAGGATCGGAATGGGCAATTTTCCGGCGGCCCGATGTATTATATTGAGAAAGGTCTGGGACGCCGTTTTAAACCGCTGGCGATGCTGTTTGCTTTTTCGGGCATGCTGGTAGCGTTGTTCGGGATTGGAACGTTTCCGCAGGTCAAAGCGATTGTATCTTCGACTGAAAACAGTTTTGGCGTTCCGCCCATTGTAACAGCACTGATTATTGCTATCCTTACAGGACTTGTTACTATTGGAGGACTCAAAAGCATTGCCAAGGTATCGACGAAGGTCGTTCCTTTTAAAACAGGCTTGTACGTACTGATCTGTCTCATCGTACTGATTCGGTTTGCTGACCAACTTCCTGCTGCAATTGCGCTGGTGCTCCATTCGGCATTTTCAACTACATCTGCAACGGGCGGATTTGCCGGAGCTACGATTATGCTAGCGATGCGAAGTGGGGTAGCCAGAGGTATTTTTGCCAATGAGGCCGGATTGGGAAGCGCACCGATTGCAGCTGCAGCTGCCAAAACTAATTGGCCTGCGGAGCAAGGGCTAATTTCCATGACAGGCGTGTTTATTGATACGATGGTTATTTGTGTGATGACCGGGTTGACGCTACTGGTTAGTGGTGTGTGGAGCGGGCCAACCGACGCGGGCCTGATGACTCAGCAAGCATTTTCCAGCGCATTCCCGCTGGGGGCAGAACTACTCACAATCATTCTGATTATGTTCGCGTTCACCACCATGCTCGGCTGGAACTATTACGGGGAACGCTGTGTTGAATATTTGCTTGGGGTCAAGTGGATTAAGCCATATCGTTATCTGTTCATCGTACTGGTTGCCGGGGGTGCGTTCATTAAATTGGATGCGATTTGGCTGCTGGCAGATATATTTAACGCAATGATGGCTTTCCCGAACCTGATTGCACTGCTCGGCTTATCAGGAATTGTAGTCGCAGAAACCCGAACCTATATGGATTCTCTGAATTCTAGTAAGAAAAAGGGCATTCTTGCAGGTGCCAGTGTAGGGGCAGCTATTCAAGTAGAAGAAAAAGGGCAAACGGTTAATTCATAAATTCCAAAAGGGAGTGCCCTCAGCCATCACAGGCTTGAGGACACTCCCTTTTGAATGTTATAACGATGCGTGCAAAATAGCTGAAATATCTTCTTGATTCAGCTTTTTATAATTACCGAAGCCTCCGTATTCCATTTCACGGGCTGCAATGTTTGCGACTTTTTCCAATTGCTCATCATTAATATTGTAATCGGCCAGGGTGGAAGGGGCACCGAGACTTGTCCAGAATGCCCTCAGGCGATCAATCCCCTCCAAAGCAATTTCCTTATCCGTTTTACCAGTGGTATCTAAATCAAACATGCTGAGCATCAGCCGCTTCATGCGTGCAGCATCCTGATCCACCGTATGTCTCATCCAGTTGGGGAACAGGATCGCCAGACCGCCAGCATGAGGAATATCATATACAGCGGATAGTGCATGTTCAATCGTATGCGAAGCCCAGTCCCCGAAGTAGCCCATTTGCAGTGTTCCGTTAAGGGCAATCGTTCCGGCATATAAAATCGTTTCACGATGCTCGTAGTTGTGCAAATCTTCCAGCAGCTTAGGTGCAGTTTCGATCACGGTTTGCAGCACGGAAAAGCACATACGATCTTGCAACGGTGTGTTTTTAACATTGTGAAAATATTGTTCAAACACATGGCTCATCATATCCACCATGCCATATACCGTCTGATCACGTGGCACAGAGAAGGTGTTTTTTGGGTCCAGAATCGAGAATTTCGGATGCGTCACCGCGCTGCCCCATACGTATTTTTCGTTCGTTTCCCAGTTGGTGATAACAGAATCCGGATTCATTTCTGATCCGGTGGCGGCGAGTGTGAGGATGGTGCCGAATGGCAGAGCCTCGGTCGGCATGTGCTTTTTGTTGATAATATCCCACACATCGCCGTCATATTCAGCCCCTGCTGCGATGGCTTTGGTGCAATCAATAACGCTTCCACCGCCTACAGCAAGTAAGAAGTCGATTTTTTCATTTCGGCAAATGTCGATACCCTTCTTAACGGTGGACAAGCGCGGATTCGGTTCTACACCGGACATTTCATGAATGTTGAGATGTAGCGGTTCTAACGCGTTTAATACCTGGTCATACAGACCATTTCGTTTGACACTTCCACCTCCGTATACCAGCAAAATGTTTTTGCCGTAATTGAGCAGCTCCTGCTGCAGTTCTTCAATTTGATTGTCTCCAAAAATTAATTTGGTGGGGTTATAATATGTGAATTTGTTCATCTGGTAAGTTCCCCTCAGTTCATAGTTCATAGTTCATAGTTCATGTTCAAATCGTAAATCGCTTAACCTGATTTCCTGTTGGATACCTAACTTCATCATGTAAGCTATTTGAAATGACGATTAACCATTATACATGAAATGAATAAGGGGATTCAAGTAAATCTAATCTTTGACCGCTCCGGCGGCAAGATCGGAAATAAACTGGCGGCTAATGAAAAGAAATAAAATAATAAGTGGAAGTACAGCCAGCAGGGTGCCCGCAATGACCATCGCATAATCCGTATTGTAAATCCCGTTTAATTGTGACAGTGCAATCTGGAGCGTGAATTTACGCTCATCCGTTAAGACGATTAGCGGCCATAAATAATCATTCCAGGCTCCTATAAAGGTAAACGCGCCGAGAAAAGCGAACGCAGGACGTAGAATAGGCAGTGCTACATTCAAGTACAGTCGAAAAAAGCTGCATCCGTCCATCCGGCCCGCATCCAGCAGTTCCTTTGGAATGGATTCTTCCGCATATTGACGAATCCAGAAAATGCCGAAGGCATTTACCATCCCCGGGATGATAAGCGCTTTGAACGTACCTACCCATCCAAAGGAGGCCATCATGACAAAGGAGGGGACAAGCGAAAGTTGTGAAGGGACCATCATCGTAGCTAGCAGAACGATAAATAGCACTTTTTTGCCCGGAAAATCAAACTTGGCGAATGCAAAACCTGCTAGTGAATCGAAAAACAGAACCAATAGGGTAACCGAACCGGCTACAAAAAGGGTATTAAAAAAGGCTCCGGCAAAATTAATCTGTTGTAATACTCTCGTTATGTTATCGAAGAAGTGGCTACCAAACCACAATTGCGGTGGAAAACGATAGATGTCTGAGGTTGTACGGGTTGCCATGACGATCAGCCAGTAAAATGGAAACATCGACAGGATGATTCCCACCAACAATCCGGCATATAAAACAAAGGATTTTGCGCGTGTCTGCATCATGTTGTGAAGCTCCTTCCCATCGTTATTTTTTACCTTGAACGAGTTTCCAGTTTATGATGGAGAATAGAGCAATGATGAGGAACATGCCCCATCCGACGGCTGCACCATATCCAAAATAGTTATTAATGAACGACTCGCGGTACAGGTATAAAACGATGGTCATGCCACTTGCCCCGGAACCGCCGTCATTACCGACCAGGACCTGTGGCTCGGTGAAGAGCTGCATACCGCCGATGGTGGACGTAATGACCGTAAACAGAATGACTGGGCGTAGCATGGGGATAGTGATGCGGAAAAAAGCTTGCGCTCCGGTTGCCCCGTCTATTTTGGCGGCCTCATACAGCACATGCGGAATACTTTGGAGTCCAGCCAGATAGATGATTGCGTTATAGCCCATCCATCTCCATACGACCATAGAAGAAATGGCAATTTGGATACCCCATGGCACATTCAGCCATTGAACCATGGGGAGTCCCATGAGTTGCAGCAGGTAGTTGAGAAATCCAAAATTGTTGGCAAATAAGGCACCAAATATGATGGCAACAGCCACAATAGACGTCACATTTGGCAGGAAGAATCCGACTCGCCATAAGGTGCGCATTTTCACAAAAGGGGCATAAAGCAGAAAGGCAATAATCAGTGCGAAGAATAGCATCGGAATTGTTGCATACACCCAGATCACAAAGGTGTTGCCTACAGCCTGCCAAAATTCATGATCTGTTACAAGGTAGCGAAAGTTGCCCCAGCCGTTGTAGGTCATGTCTCCGATCCCGTCCCATTTGTGAAACGCTAGATATAATGAAAAACCAATCGGAAACAGTCCAAAGATGCCAAACAGCAGATAAAACGGCGAGATCGCAGCATAAACGGCACGGTGCTTCCAGATTTCTCTCAGCATAATGTCCACACGCCTTTTTTGAATTTTGTTTTTATCGCTGTAATTCCCGTTCGATTCGTTCCATGGTTTCCGTCCATAATGCATCGGAATTGGCATCCTGCTTGGCGACATTAGCAAGGCGACGGGTCACAATGCCGTGGATGACAGGATAGCGCTCGCCGAAATAGCTGCTTTTCACATTACGTGCGGAGGTGGCAAAGATGAGTCCGGTGGGCTGACCACCAAAGAAAGGCTCGGGTGTCCCCATGATAGGATCGTTATAGACGCCGGGAGTGGACGGGAACAGTCCGATTTTGTGGTAGGCTTCCAGCTGGTGTTCCGGGTTTTGCAGCCAGGTCAGGACTTCAAAGGCTTCTTTGGGATGTTTGCTGGATTTGAGGATAGAAATGAAAGAACCACCCAGGTTGCCATCTCCTCCAGGAGCACGGGCGACTCTCCATTTACCCGCTGTATCCGGCGCGGCCTCTGTGAGAACTTGCTTCATCCAGATAGCCCCTACAAAAGAGGCAATTTTGCCGTTATTGACCGAAGCGTTCCATTCGGGAGTCCAGCCATCCGCATTGGCGAGCAGATGCTTTTTGTGGAAATCGACAGCGGTTTTCCAGCCCAGACGGATGTCAGGAGATTGATTGCCGATATAGCTGCCATCCGGCTTGAAGTAAAGGGTTGTATGCTGAGCGAGCAACTGATTGTAAACGTTTACAATATTGTCAGCCAAAAATGAACGGCTTCCGAATTTCTGGCGAAGTTGTTCTCCGGCCGCCATGTAATCATCCCATGTGCGAATGGAGGCACTAACCTTTTCAGGATCACTAGGCAAGCCTGCTTGTTCAAACAGATCACTTCGGTAGAAGAGGGCGGTAGGTCCTGTATCCATGGGAAATGCAATCATTTTACCATCAGGAGTGATCCCCTGATTCCATTTCCATTCCAAATATTGATCCTTCAAGCGGTCTGCTCCGAGTTCCCTTAAGTCATAAAAACGATCCGCACTGGGGAACAGCTCCACCATCCAATCGTTCAGAGCTACGATGTCTGGTTCACCGGAACGAGCTGCGAGCGTTGTCTTCAGTTTGGCTTTGAAGTCACCGCCTATTTTTTGAGTTTTTAATTCAATGTTGGGAAATTGTTTTTCCGCTTGGGCGAGTAGTTCATCGTCAATAGAACGGTTCCAGTACCACAATGTAAGCGTTATCTTTTTTTCGTTTGACAAATTAGTTTCAGATGATTGACTTTCAGAGAACGAGGGTCCACTACAAGCACTGAACATCGTGAGAAAAGCAAGACATAATACCAGCCATTGTACTGTCTTCACATCATTTCCCTCCTTGCTGTCTGAGATAATCTGCCTGCTAAACAAGTTGTAAATGGTTTAGCTCCATCATATGAAGCTGTTACCCATTTATGTGCATTGCCTTAACCAAAAACAAAAAATTTGAAACGTTTATCAATAAATAAAAGCACGTGCGTCTGTTATATGAAGAGCGCACGTACTTAAATAAGTATTCAGCTCATGACATCAACCGCTGTATTTCATCTTTCAGAATTTCGGACCGAGTCCCGAAAATAACCTGCAGGGTACCGTTACCAAGCCTGATGATTCCCGATGCTCCGAGCTGCTTGAGAGCTTGATCATTAACCGCTTTGTCGTCTTTGACGACAAGACGCAGCCGTGTGATGCAGGCATCAATGCTTTGAATATTGTCTGAACCGCCGAGATAGGTTAGTATTCTGCCTGCCTGACTGGATTGAGTGTCGGATATGGCGCTTGCCTTTCCAATGGGTACAGATTCGTTAGCCTCAGACAGGAGACTGTCTTCTACATCATCTTCACGCCCAGGAGTTTTTAGGTTGAATTTGAGAATGATGAATCGGAACAGAAAGTAATAAATGAGGGCGAAGACAAGCCCGACCGGGATCATTCGCAATGGGTGGGTGGAGAGTTTCATATTGACCAGATAGTCAATGAGTCCTGCTGAAAAAGAAAAGCCGAGTTTGACATCCAGTAGGTATACGACCAGGCCGCTCAGGCCTGTCAGCAGAGCATGAACGCCGTAAAGCAATGGTGCAATGAACATAAACGAAAATTCGAGGGGCTCGGTAATTCCGGTCAGGAACGATGCCAGTGCAGAACCGATGAAAATGGAAGCGACGGCTTTACGTTTTTCCGGTTTGGCCGTATGAATGAATGCGAGGGCTGCTGCTGGCAGAGCGAACATCATAATGGGGAAGAAGCCGGACATGAATATACCCGCCGATGTATCGCCTGCGAAAAAACGCGTCAGGTCACCATGAACGACCTCACCGGCAGCATTGGTGTAGTCACCAATTTGAAACCAAGCGATCGAGTTCAACACATGATGCAAACCGAGTGGGATCAGCAGCCGATTGGCAATCATGAATACCATTGATCCGACTCCGCCAAAGCCGACAATCCAGTTGCCGAAGGCTGCAATCCCATCTTGTATTGGACTCCAGATCATTCCGAGCAGAATGGCCAGAATCATGGTCGTGAAGGCGGTGATCATGGGGACAAAACGTTTGCCCGAGAAGAAGCCAAGCCAATCTGGAAGTTGAATATTATGATATTTTTTAAACAGAAAAGCAGACCATCCACCGATAAAAATACCACCCAATACGCCCATGTCCAGCTTGACGTCGTCTGGAATATATGCAAATATACCCGGCACTGCCGCCAAAATACGTGTCAGCACCATATAGGCAATGACTGCCGATAATGCGGCTACTGCGTCGCCTGCCAGACCAATGGCAACACCGATGGAGAAAATGAGCGCCAGGTTCCCGAAGATGGCCCCCGCCCCCTCGTTCAGAAAAGGAGTGACATAATGATTCAGAAATCCGCCAACTCCGGGACCAAGCGGTATATCCGTTTCATAATTAATCAGTGCTAATCCTTGTAAAATCCCTGCGGCGGGTAGAGTGGCTACTGGAAGCATTAGCGACTTGCCGATTTTCTGCAGAAATTTCAGCATAACATTCTTCCCTTCTTCATCGAGTTTGAGAGTGTCGTATTCATCCTGAAACCTTCACATTAAACCATTTTTTTACATCATAAATCGGAGAAACTAACATGGTCAACGATTATTTTAAGCTATGAAAAGACGTAAATCCGCAGTTGACATCGCTTACATGCTTATATAGTATCAAATTTAAGTTAATAATCGTGACGGAGATAAGAGAGCCACGCAGACACCCATGGTACAGCACAGGGTTGGTTTGTGATGGCTTTTCTTTTTTTGCGCGATGAAAGCGATCGAAATCGGATGATCTATTGAGGAGGTAGGTTGTATGTCGCCATACGCAGCCGAATTCATAGGGACAATGATTCTTATTGCCCTAGGTGGCGGAGTGTGCGCAGGGGTGTCCCTGAAAAAGTCATTTGCTCACGCTTCCGGCTGGATTGTGATTGGAATGGGATGGGGGCTCGCGGTTGCTATTGGGGTGTATGCAGTGGGTGAAATCAGCGGAGCGCATTTGAATCCGGCAGTGACACTGGCGTTGGCATTTCAGGGCATTTTTCCGTGGCAGGACGTTCCCGGCTATATTGTTGCTCAGCTTCTCGGGGCCATGGCGGGTGCGATAATCGTCGTTTTGCATTATTGGCCTCACTGGAAAGAGACGGAGGACACTGCAACCAAACTTAGTGTATTTGCGACAGGACCGGCTATTGATCATCCGTTTGCCAACGTGCTTAGTGAAATGATAGGGACTTTCATCTTTGTTCTTGCTCTGCAGTCATTTGGTGCCAATTCATTTACAGGGGGCTTGAAACCGCTGATTGTGGGTTTTTTGGTTGTCAGTATCGGTTTATCCTTTGGAGGCACAACGGGCTATGCCATCAATCCAGCGAGAGATTTTGGGCCGCGTCTGATGCATTATTTACTACCGATTCCCGATAAGGGAGCATCCAATTGGAAATATGCCTGGGTGCCCATTGTAGGGCCGCTGTTGGGTGGATCTTTCGCAGGGCTATTTTATCAGGCTGTTTTTAAGGGGAGTGTGACTCCGGCTTTCTGGATTTTACTAGGGATCATCGTGATTGTACTCTTGATTACCTTCCGTATTAGTCGTACTTATAAAAGTCATAAAACGGATCACAAACTTACAGCGTAAAAACGATGGATTTACACGGGGAGAGATGAACAATGGGAAAATATATTCTGTCACTAGATCAGGGAACGACAAGCTCAAGAGCGATTTTGTTCAATAGCGAAGGAGATGTAGTGTACTCGGCTCAGCGAGAATTTCCGCAATATTTTCCTCATCCCGGCTGGGTAGAGCAGAATGCGAATGAAATCTGGAGCTCTATTCTCGGAGTCATTGCCTCCTGTCTTTCCGAATCCGGTGTAAAAGCAAATCAAGTGGCTGCCATCGGCATTACCAATCAGCGAGAATCGGTGGCTGTATGGGACAAAAATACAGGAGTACCTGTGTATAACGTACTCGTATGGCAATCACGCCAAACCTCGGACATCTGTGAAGAATTGAAGCGGCAAGGGCACGAGGAGCTTTTTCACAGCAAAACAGGACTGTTGATCGACCCGTATTTTTCAGGCACTAAAGTAAAGTGGATACTGGACCATGTGGAGGGCGCTCGGGAAAAGGCAGAACGAGGTGACCTGTTATTCGGTACGATTGACTCGTGGCTGATCTGGAAACTATCCGGCGGAACGGCACATGTAACGGACTACTCTAATGCAGCCAGGACGCTGATGTACAACATTTATGAACTAAAGTGGGACGAAGAGTTGCTGGACATTCTGGGTGTTCCGAAAATCATGCTACCTGAGGTAAGACCTTCTTCCGAGGTATATGCGCACACCGTGGATTATCATTTCTTTGGTCAGAATGTACCAATCGCCGGTGCAGCAGGTGACCAGCAGGCAGCCTTGTTTGGTCAGGCATGTTACGAAAAAGGGATGATCAAAAATACTTACGGCACAGGCTGCTTTATGCTGATGAATACGGGGGATCAGCCTGTTGAATCCAAGCACGGTCTGATTACGACCATCGCTTGGGGACTGGAGGAAGGCAAAGTACAATATGCACTCGAGGGGAGTGTGTTTGTAGCGGGGTCGGCGATCCAGTGGCTGCGAGACGGGTTGCGCATGTTCCGTGAAGCGAAGGACAGTGAGCCTTATGCCGCCCGTGTTTCGTCTACAGAAGGAGTGTATCTTGTACCCGCTTTTGTCGGACTGGGTAGCCCCTACTGGGATAGCGAGGTGCGCGGAGCGATGTTCGGCCTGACACGCGGGACCACGAAGGAGCATTTTATCCGCGCCACATTGGAGTCACTTGCTTATCAGACCAAGGATGTGCTTGCAGCCATGGAGATTGATTCAGGTATTTCAGTGAAGATGCTGCGGGTGGATGGAGGAGCTGTATTGAACAATTTTCTGATGCAATTCCAGAGCGATATTTTGGATGCAACAGTGGAGCGGCCAGTTATCCATGAGACGACGGCACTGGGGGCTGCATGTCTGGCAGGTTTGGCTATTGGATATTGGGAGAGCACGGATGAACTTCGTAAGCGGGTGAGGGTGGAAACCTCTTTTGCCCCGGATATGGATGAATCAACACGTGAAAGCTTGTATGAAGGCTGGAAAAAGGCTGTGAATGCGACGATGGCCTACAAGTGATAGATTAAGCGATGGGTCTCTGAATATTAAACTGCAAAAAGATGACTTCTGAATTTATCAGAAGTCATCTTTTTTAAGGCATGTGCTAACTCTTGACCTTCGTATGGTTCCAATGTTGCCGGGCTCCGCAGGAGCTACGAATGACTAGTTCCGGCTCTACTTTAATACATTTTGTATCCATTTGTTTATTCATCAGGTCAAACAGCACCATAGCGGCTAGACGGCCTATTTTTTGCTTGTCTTGTTTTACAGTCGTCAGTGGAGGATCGGTATAACGACAGGCTTCTATATCATCACATCCCACTACAGCAATATCCTCGGGTACCCTCAAGCCGCTTTCCTTGAAAGCACGTATGGCACCAAAGGCAAGCAGGTCGGTAGCCGCAAAAATAGCTTTTGGTAAATTTCCTTGCTGTATCCACGCCTTCGCGATCTGGTATCCATCTTCTGCCGCGTAGTCCTTACCATACACGATCCATTCAGGTCTGACATCAAGACTAAACCGTTTTAGTGAAGCGATAAAGGCCTCCTCTCTCTCTTTAATAACCAAGGAGGGGCGTTCAATGCCTATAAAACCCATTTCGCGGTATCCATTCATGTAAAAGTGCTCAACAACCTTCATTGAAATCTTCTGATTGTCGGACATAATATAGCAGGAACTGGCTCCGGTTAGTTCAATATCGACACCGATGCAGGGGATAGGGCTGGCGTCGAGATCAAAAACACTCTTCTCCACCTCATCTCCAGCAATAATAATGCACCCGTCCACTGAAAAATATTTCGAGCGAGCCAAATAGTCCTCTCCATTATCCAGAAATTTCTCATTTGAAAAAAACAGCAGATCGTAACCGAGCAAGCCAATCTGTTTTTTGAAGACATTAATGATATCTACAAAAAAAGGATGACTAAAATCAACATTCAGCTTGCCGGCAAATATAACGCCTACCAGATTTGATTTTTTGGTAGCAAGCGTTTTAGCCGAGGAGGAGGGTCTATAGCCTGTTTCCTCCATGATTTTAAGTACCCGCTGCCGGGTTTCCTCACTGATGTCCGTGTAATTGTTAATGATTTTCGAAACCGTTGCCACTGAAACGCCTGCCATGCTAGCTATTGTTTTTATATTCATGGAATCCTCCGCAACTAAACTGATTTAGTTAAATTGACTTTTCTTTTTAAACTTAATGGTTACTCGTATTCTATGCTACCTCATAGAAGTGAGTCAACAGTGCTAATAAAGGATGTTGTCTAATATTTTAAGGAGTAATAACGATAATTTGTGTTTTTTTTGATAATTTACAAATCTCTATTTACAAATACAGGCTATCGATACATAATAGTAGCTGTAATTAACTAAACCGCTTTCGTAAAAGTGAATGCATTTATTCTAAGATTACAGGGGGAATTTTGCAATGCTGAAAAAGTGTTTTTCTTTACTTATTGTAACCGCTTTAATAGTGGTGCTGGCTGCTTGCGGCAAAGGTAGTGAAGCTGGACAGAACGGGAATAAAAAGGTCACGTTAAAGATTATTCATTGGCAGCAAGAAAATATTAATAACTATATAAAGGAATTTAATAAAAAGTTTGAAGAGAAGTATCCTGATGTTCAGGTGGAGTATACGACGGTTCCTGCTGATTCAACGTATGATCAACTGATGCAAACGCGTATGAATGCTGGTTCAACCGGTGATGCAGACATTATTCCTTTGAAATTCAGCTTCGTAGGCGCACCGCAGGAATGGTCTAAGGGAGCAGCTGATCCGATGTGGAAGCAGTGGATTGAGGGAGGACTCATTGCAGATCTGTCGGATCAAGCTTTTATCAAAAACTATAATCCTACAGATGTCAAAAATGCCATGACCTACAACGACAAAGTATACGGTGTAAACATGGGGAAGGTGGCCCTGACAGGTCTGTTTTACAACAAAGATATTTTCGAAAAATATAATCTTACTGTGCCGACGACATGGGACGACCTAGTGAATGTGATGAAGGTGCTCAAGGATAATGGCGTAGAACCGCTTGGTTTTGGCGGTAAGGATGTATGGCCTATTAACCTTGCTGTCCAAGGACTTCAAGCCTCTATCCATGATGATCAGTTGGAATATATCAAAGGGCTGTGGACAGGTAAGACGAAGCTAACAGACCCCGTCCAGCTCGAGGTTTTGGAAAAATCACAAATTTTGATGAACAACGCCATTAGTGGATTTATGGGGATTGACTATGGAACCTTGCCAAGCTTGTTTGCTTCAGGTCGTGTGGCCATGATTGCGGATGGTACATGGGATGCAACTACGATTCAGACAGCCAATCCAGAGATGAAATTTGGATATTTCCCGATTCCAGGTAGTAATGATCCTGCCAAAAATAAAAATCTAGCAGGAAAATACGATATGACATGGATGGTTCTGGAAAAATCACCGAATAAGGAATATGCGATTAAATGGCTTGAAATGCTTTCTGAGAAGCAGAACTATACAGATTTCGTGAACGTTGCTGGATTTTTGCCAACACAGCCTGATGTGAAGATAAAAAGTGATTTTGTTGCTGAAATTCAGCCGTCACTTGAAAACTTCAAGCTCTCTTGGGATCAGTTGTTTATCAACCGTAAGAATGCTGGGCAATACGTTAAGGATGCCAGTGCACATGCAGAATTCTTGGCTCCTGCTGGTCCGATAAAGACTCCTTTGGAACTTGCTCAGAAATCTCAGGCTGATTGGGATGCGGCTGCTCCTAAATAATGCATAGATTTTACAGGAAAACAATTGGGCAACTGCAAGACCTTAAATAATGTAAAAAGGTGTGAGGCACATGTATCCCTTCGGAAAGGGTGCGGCCCGGATAATGCCCTATCTTTTGCTGGGTATTCCGGTTCTGCTCTATTTGCTTCTTGGTTTTGGACCCTCTATGGTAACGGTGCTTTTTTCCTTTACAGATGCTACCGGGGTTCCGGGACAGACATGGAGTTTTATCGGATTCGAGAATTACACAACTTTCTTCACCTCCTCCGATTCTGGAGATCGCCTCGCTTCTATAGGACGTTCCTTGTATTTTGCCGTAGCGGTGGTTGTAATTCAAAATGCGGTAGGGCTGTTCATGGCCGTCCTGATTAATAAAAAGCTTAAAGGTGATATGTTATATCGCTCTGTATTTTTCCTCCCTGTTGTACTCGGGGTAACGGTATCCGGCCTGATTTGGCAGTTGCTTGCCAATCCGCTTGGGGGTCCTGCGCAAGCTTTGATGAACTTTTTTGGAACGAGCTCTAACTTCTTCGGGGATTACAATATTGCATTTGAGTTGATTATTTTTGTGCAAATTTGGATGTATATGGGTTACTCGATGACTATTTTCTTAGCCGGACTCCAATCTATCCCCAGTGACTTATATGAAGCAGGGTATATGGACGGTGCCTCTGGATGGAAAGCGTTCAAAAATATTACCTTTCCGATGATTGCACCGTCCTTTACCGTCAATATGCTGCTGTCCATTATCGGTGCCTTGCAGACCTTCGACATTATTTATGTGCTGACAGGTGGTAAATTCAACACAACAACCCTTGCGTTTGATGTATATGCAACAGCCTTTGGTACTGGAACGTCAGATTACGGTCTTGCTTCCGCAGTTGCTATGATCCAGTTCGTGTTCGTATTTACAGTATCGATGATTGCCTTGTATTACTTACGTAGAAGAGAGGTGGAAATGTAATGAGCAGTACCAAAGGGACCAAAATACTGAGCTACATCATCGTACTGCTCATGCTTTCGTTATATGTGTTCCCTCTTTTTTACCTTTTTAATGTATCCATGAAGACTCAAAGTGAGTATTTGATGAATCCTGTAGCTCTAGCCAAGAGTCTACATTTGGAAAATTTCATGGATGCTTGGGAGAAAGGGAACTTCTCTCAATACATGTGGAATAGCATTTTGTATACAGGCGTATCTACGTTATTAACACTGATTATATCCGTGTTCGCAGCTTTTCCGTTGGCACGGGGATACGTTAAGTTCAGTACCTTCTTTTATGTGTTTTTCCTGATATCTATGTATCTCCCGAATCCTCTGATTCCGCAATTTGCTCTTATTAATAGTCTGGGACTTTACAATACACAGCTTGGTTTTATCTTACTGAAAACAACAGGTACCGGCATCGCCTTCCTGATGTTTGTAGGGTATATCAAGTCTGTCTCCCGAGAGCTGGATGAAGCGGCTGCAATGGACGGGTGCGGATATTCACGATATTTGTTTACGATTCTTGTCCCGCTGATGAAGCCAGTGTTGGCGACAGGCATTATTTTGACAGCTATTGGGGCGTGGAATGACATTATAGGTCCTACTATTTATTTGTCTGATCCTGCTTATCAGCCAGTGACCAAGGGATTGTTCTCCTTCTACGGACAATACATGAACAACTGGCCGCTGCTCGCTTGCGGCATTCTGATTGTTACACTACCGCTCGTGATTTTGTATATTTTCCTCCAGCGCTTTATTGTCGGCGGTGCAATGGCCGGAGCTGTGAAGTCTTGATACCTGAAAGGATGATACCGAGTATGAGTGAGAATACCTATACATTCCCCACCACGTTTATGTGGGGAACTTCGACCTCTTCTTATCAAATTGAAGGTGGCGCGGATGAGGAAGGGAGAACGCCTTCTATTTGGGATACTTTCTGTCGAGCACCCGGGAAGGTGATAGGAGGGGACTGCGGAGATGTGGCTTGTGACCATTTTCACCGCTTTAAGGAAGACGTGCAATTAATGAAGCAACTTGGCTTTTTACATTACCGTTTTTCCGTGGCCTGGCCGCGCATTATTCCCGCACCCGGTGTGGTTAACGAACAGGGGCTACTCTTCTATGAGCGTCTGCTGGATGAGATTGAGTCGGCCGGGCTAATTCCAATGCTGACGCTGTATCATTGGGATCTACCGCAGTGGATTGAGGACGAGGGCGGTTGGACGCAGCGAGAGATTATCCAACATTTTAAAACGTATGCCTCTGTAATTATGGATCGATTTGGACAGCGTATAAGCTGGTGGAATACGATAAATGAGCCCTACTGCGCCTCTATTTTGGGCTATGGCACAGGCGAGCATGCCCCCGGCCACGAGAACTGGAGGGAAGCCTTTACTGCGGCTCATCATATTCTGATGTGTCACGGGATAGCCATGAACTTACACAAGGAAAAGAGCCTGACGGGCAACATCGGTATTACGCTAAACATGGAGCATGTCGATGCAGCCTCTGAACACCCCGAAGATGTAGCCGCTGCTGTCCGGCGGGATGGTTTTATTAATCGTTGGTTTGCCGAGCCATTATTTAACGGGAAATACCCTGAGGATATGGTGGAATGGTACGGGGGGCACTTGAACGGATTGGATTTTGTACAGCCTGGTGATATGGAGCTGATTCAGCAGCCAGGGGATTTTTTGGGCATCAACTACTACGCCCGCAGTATCATTCAAGCGACTACAGACGCTTCGTTGCTTCAGGTCGAGCAGATTTCCATAGAGGAACCGGTAACGGATATGGGATGGGAGATTCACCCTGAATCCTTTTATAAGCTGCTAACGCGGATTGAGAAGGATTTTACCAAGGGATTACCTATCCTGATTACGGAAAATGGAGCAGCGATGAAGGACGAACTGGTGAATGGAAAGATTGAGGACATTGAGCGTCAGCATTACATTGAGGAACATTTAAAGGCATGCCATCGCTTTATTGGGGAGGGAGGTCAGCTTAAGGGCTATTTTGTCTGGTCGTTCCTCGATAACTTTGAATGGGCCTGGGGATACAGCAAACGTTTCGGTATTATACACATCAATTACGACACACAGGAACGGACTCCCAAACAAAGTGCGCTGTGGTTCAAACAAGTGATGGCGAATAACGGGTTTTAAATAGAAAAGGGGGATACGATGCAGCAGTATTATTTTGACGATCAAGGACGTTTTGTGATTGAGAATTATGCGCAGGTCAAGCCCTTTTCCAGTTTTCTACCCGGTATTGCTGGGGTTCAGGGGATTCCTCTGTGGGCATATTATGTTAATCGTGGACAAGGAATTGCGAGCTTTGGTGTGGAGGATAAGAATGGAGCAATCATGGAGTTTTTTCCGGCCAACCGCAGCTATAGTCTCGTGCCGATACATGGCTTTCGAACGTTTTTAAAGGTGAAGATGCAGGGGGAGTGGAGCTATGTGGAGCCATTTTCGGCTGTGCATCCTATGAAGCGTGAACAGCAAAAAATGCTGATATCCCGCCACATGCTGGAAATACATAGCTCAAATCCAGACACAGGTCTTGAGGTGCGTGTGCAATATTTCACGCTTCCTCATGAAAGTTACGCTGCTTTGGTGCGTAAGGTGGAGATTGTCAATCATTCCGCTCAAGAGCTTGAACTGGAGGTGCTGGACGGCATGCCTGCCGTGTTGCCCTTCGGTATTGATAATGGGGCATACAAGGAGCTTGGGCATACACTGAAAAGCTGGATGGATGTGTATAATCTCAACAACAGCATTCCTTACTATAAGGTACGTGGAAGTACAGCGGATACAAGTGAGATTCATCAAATTGAAGCGGGACATTTTATGTACAGCTTTGTGGAGGAGGAGGGCAAGACCAGGCTATTGAGTCCAATTGTCGATCCGTCCGTAATATTTGGTGAAAATACGGCACTGACCTTCCCGGATCGCTTTATCCATTCACGCGTCGAAGACTTGGTTTCACAGCAGCCTGTGACGACGAATAAAGTGCCTTGTGGGTTTAGCGGCTACACAGCACGACTAGCGGCAGGTACTGCCGTCAATCACTGTACGATCATCGGGCATGTGAATGATATTCACTCTATTAATGAACGGATTACGGAAATTGCAACCATGTCTTATATTGAGCGGAAGGCGGAGGAAGCCAAAGCGTTGATCGATGAGTTGACGGATGAAATGGCAACGCGTACATCCATTCCGTTATTTGACGAATACTGCCGTCAGAACTATCTGGATAACCTGTTACGCGGTGGTTATCCATTGCTGCTGGATAACGGCACCGAGCAACCATTTGTATATCATGTATTTTCGCGCAAGCATGGGGATCTGGAACGGGACTATAATTTCTTTAAGCTCCAGGCGGGATATTATTCTCAAGGAAATGGTAATTTTCGCGATGCAAACCAGAACCGGAGAAATGATGTGTGGTTTAACCCCGGCATAGGAGATTTCAATATCCGTTTGTTTATGAGCCTGATTCAGCCAGACGGCTATAATCCGCTTGTTGTAAAGGGGTGTAGCTTTCAAATACGAGAGTTGGAACCGTTGCTAGGACAGGTGGAGGTGGCAGCTCATTCGTCTTTGTGTGCTTTTTTCCAATCGTCGTTCACCCCAGGTGAGCTGATTCAACATATCATTCATGACAACATCACGCTAAAGCAAACGGTTGAGACGTTTGTAACCGAAGTTCTCAAGCATTCCGAACAATGCTATGAGGCTGATTTTGGTGAAGGGTTCTGGATCGACCATTGGACTTATAACATGGATCTAATCGAAAGTTATCTAAGTATCTATCCAGACAAACAAAAGGAGCTCTTGCTCGCGACCCGAGAGTACATGTATTACGATAGTCCGGCATGGGTACAGCCACGTCGAAACAAATACGTGCAGATGAAGGACGGACGTATCCGTCAGTACGGGGCGGTCGTAGAGAGCAAGGAGAAAGAAGCTCAGCTGCACGCCCGGGATCGCGATGTTCATTGGGTTCGAACCGAACATGGAAGCGGAGAGATTTATAAGTCCAATTTATATGAAAAGCTGCTGTCATTGGCAGCCATCAAGCTGTCCACGCTGGACCCGGAGGGCTTGGGAATTGAGATGGAGGCGGGCAAGCCGGGATGGAATGATTCCATGAACGGACTTCCGGGGCTGTTTGCTTCTGGATTCAGTGAACTGTGTGAATTACAGCGACTCGTAAGATTTTTAATAAATGCACAGGTGAAGCTTTCGGGCGATTCTGTGCTACGGTTGCCGAGAGAAGTTGCTGAGTTGATCCAACAGCTGAGGCTCACAATGGAGGAATACTACCACGCTTCTGATGAGGCTGATTACAGGAATGAAAGCAAGGATTACAGCTTCTGGTCACGAATTTCGGATGCTAGAGAAGCGTATCGAGAAACAGTTCGTTTTGGATTTGAAGGGGTAGAAACACCACTAGCGTTTGATGATGTGCTGGTGTTTTTGCGCCAGGCTGAACGTAAGCTCCAACAGGGGATGGATAAGGCTCTGCTTATCGGTGAGGGGATATACCCAACCTTCTTTTATTATGAAGCCAGAGAATTCGGGGTACAGGAGGATGACTGCGAAGGCAAGCTCGTAAACATACATTCCTTCGAACGTAAGGATACACCATATTTTCTGGAGGGACCGACCCGGGCTATGAAAGTGGTTGGTGACATTGTAAATGGGCAGAAGCTGTATCGGCAAATCAGACAGAGCGGGCTTTACGACAGGAAGCTGGGCATGTTTAAGGTGAATGAAAGTCTGGCGGGGCAGCCATTCGAACTCGGTCGTTCCAGAGCTTTTACGCCGGGGTGGCTGGAAAATGAATCTATATTTATGCATATGGAATATAAATATTTACTTGAATGCTTAAGGGCGGGTCTATACACTGAATTTTTTTCAGACATTAAAAAAGCGTTACCGCCTTTTATGGACCCAGAGGTCTACGGAAGAAGCACGCTGGAGAACAGCTCCTTTATTGCTAGTATGGCTAATCCTGATGCAAGTTTGCATGGAACGGGATATATTGCGAGGCTGAGCGGATCTACGGCAGAATTTATTCATATGTGGATATGGATGATGACCGGCGGGCAGCCGTTTGGCTATGATCATAGGGGCCTATCCTTGAGACTGGAGCCCAAGCTGCCAGGCTGGCTGTTTACAGCTACAGGTGAGTTATCTTTCTGTTTTCTCGGAAGCTGCCAGGTGACTTATTTTAATACGGGCCGCAAGGATACTTATGCACCGGAATGCATAGTGACCCAGTATGTACTGCATTACGCCAGTGGCGAAAAGAAGACGATAAGCCAGGTTGCATTAGATCAAAAAGAGGCACAAGATGTGAGAGATCGCTTGATTTCCCGTATCGAGGTATATTTGGGGACATAGCTCCATGAATTAAAGCCGTCATGCTGCAATAACAGAGCATGACGGCTTTTTAAGACTTCATAAATTATTGTTTCAGGCAGGGGGACTATGCTGAAATATCTTGCAAATCCAATATCACAGGGCAGTGGTCACTGCCTGTAATATGACAATCAATGCTCGCATCCATCAATAGCGGACGAAGTCTCTCCGAGACGAGGAAGTAATCAATCCGCCAGCCGATATTCCTTTCTCTCACCTTTGGCATGTAGGACCACCAGGAATAAACATCCGTCCGGTCAGGATAAAAGTATCTGAAGGTATCTATAAATCCGGCGTCTAGCAGCTGTGACATGCGTTCTCGTTCCTCAGGCGTAAATCCGGCATTTCCGTAGTTAGCTTTGGCATTTTTGAGATCGATCTCCTGATGAGCTACGTTCAAGTCTCCACAAACGATGACAGGCTTCAAAGCATCCAGTTGTTGCAGGTAGCTGCGAAAACGGTCTTCCCATTCCAGTCTGTAGGGCAGTCGGGATAAGTCCCGTTTGGTATTCGGTGTGTACACATTGACGAGATAAAATTTTTCGAATTCCAGAGTAATGGTTCGGCCCTCCGGTTCTTCATTTTCTTCAAGTCCATAATGCACAGAGAGCGGCTTGATTTTGGTGAAAATAGCCGTGCCGGAATATCCTTTTTTCTCAGCATAATTCCAGTATTGTGTGTATTCCTCCATGTTCTCCATATGGATTTGACCTGCTTGAAGCTTCGTTTCCTGTACGCAAAAAATATCGGCATTTGTTTCTTTTAGATAAGTATAAAACCCTTTGGTCACACAGGCTCTTAAGCCATTTACATTCCAAGATATTAATTTCATTTGATTAATCTCCTTGCTAATTCACGCGGTCAAGCGATGTGATTTGTATATCCTTTGTTGACATAAGTTTATAAATGTCTTCTATCTGGACTTCATAGGTCTTTTCATCAAAATGGTCCTGACCAAACATATAATCGTTTATTTCTATTGCCTTAAGGTTTCGTTTGGTATTCATAGTCGAAGGGAAGTATTCGATATCTAATGAGGCTTTATTTCCGGCCAACACTGTCTTGAGAACTTTCACGGTTTGTAATACCCGTTCTTTTTCCAATGGCAATCCTGAGTCAGTTAGATCCTCGAATACAATTATACGAATATACTGATCGCCGACCGCTTCGGGATTCAGTTTAAAATCGTCGTATTCTTTGATCATTTTATCCGTATTCCCTTCTTGCACCCCAGAATGAACAGCGGCTGAATCATCGTAAAGCTTCTGTATAACGGGTTTGAGTTTCATGTCCAGTTGGCTCTCACAAAGGGCGTTAAGATAATTTTCTCTAAATGGGACATCCTCATAAGGACGCTTGGTCATATTAAAAAGGACAGAAGGATGACGATTAGAGATCGCCTCCATGGTATATTCAGTGAAGGGAATACTATGATAGCTAATATTTTGAATTTGAAAGTCCTCTCCGTATTTCTGCTCCAGATATTGCTCTGATTCTGCGGCTACGTTGCGTTTATTTTCACCTGTTTGTGTAAAAGGCTCGATAATATCTACGTATTTCATTGTGACTGCAAGAAGTAGAAGTGTAGCTCCCAAAGCGAGACTGAGCAAAGTGCGCCATTTGGAAGGCAAGTATGCAACCGTCGGTGCTCTCTCCGCATGGTGTGGAATTTGAAAAGACCGTACTGTAAAAACAATGCCTAAAATGTGAAAAAAAATGGCCAACGGTCCAGAGATAATAAGCAGGTATCCGAGAGAAAACATTGTAAAATAGATCAGAATTCCCTGTGTGATGATAAGAGCCGCTCCTCCAATCATATAGGAAGGAATGGCGAGATAAAACATACCCAATCCAGTACCTAATATGGAAAGCAAAGTGGCAACAAACCGATGAATTTCCCGCGATTTTGGGAGTTTATTCGTAGTCAAGGGAGTCAGTTTACCTCCTTTACTTAAAAATGGTGCAACATGATAGATGATAGCAATTTCTGCGTTTTTTTGAAAGAGTAGAGACTGAAACTAGTGCCTAAAGTAGCGTTGGGCAGACTACTCTTTCTACATTTTTATATTGAAAAAAAGCTTCCTTGCGGAAGCTTTTTTTGGTGTAATATATCCGGAGAGAACTCTCCTATGGTCGACTGCGAAGTATAGGCTAAATGATGCCGATGGCCCGACGTTCCCCCGTGGTTTATCTCATGAGAACAAAAAAAGCCTCCATTATGGAAGCTTCTTGTTATGACGTCCCAGGAGGGATTCGAACCCCCGACCGACGGCTTAGAAGGCCGTTGCTCTATCCAGCTGAGCTACTGGGACATAAAATTCAAGCGAATATTAATATATCATATGGATAAAAGAAATTCAAGCCTTATTTTGCATATATCGCTTATTTAAGCTTTATACAGCATAAATTCTGAGTAGAAGTAGTTTTTTTTGCCTTATAAAAGGGTATGTTAGAATACAGGTGAATATGTGTAAGACGAGTGGTTGGACTTCAGCTACTGTTTCTCATATAATCTACAAATACTTGAGCTTGCGAAGGAGAGGGGGTGCCTTGAATAAAGGACTCCAAGGTGACGACAAAAGAAAATAATATTGTATTGTTTCCGAAGACACTGGACTATTATCAAATTCAACTTACTGTGATGCTTGAAAACGAACGTTACGGAGAGGCGATGGCGATGCTGCGTTTTTTAATGCAGTGTCAAGGACAGGAGCAGAAGCAATACGATGAATGGAACGCTCTATTACAATGGCTGGAAGCTGCATTTCCACAGTACGCTGACAGCGGGGCGGTAACGGACGCTGTGGAAGAAGAAGTCAGTGAAGTAGAGTTAGCTCGCCGTCATGCACGCTTTAAGCAGGAGCAGGATGCAGGCTACGGCAACAAGCTGTTGCGGATGGCTATGGATGAACCCTTATCCGAACAGACGATTTTAGCGTTGGAGCAGTTGTCCTATCTGGAACTCCCAGAAATCGACGATGCCTTGCTTCGCTGGATTACGGAACGGGAAATCCATCCTTTACTTCAATTCCGTGTTCTACAGACAATGCGACGACGCGGAACGGAAGGGACGATAGAAATCAGACGGGGTGATGAACAAGCGGAAATCGACATTGAAACGGTTCCGTTACAGCCAGGTGATTTTCCAGAGTCGATTATGCGTATTTTGGAACGGGTGGCTGATCAGACTGAGGTGCACGAGCCTACACTATTCTATTTTGCACAGGAGCTGTGGTCACAGTTTGTGATGGCAGTATACGGTACGAAAGATTATAGATCAATGTTGGTGGAAGAGGACGGAATGCCGGATATTTGGGCTGCAGCACTCCACCAGACAGTTTCGGAAAGTTTGAACGGAAATAATAATGAGGAAGAAACCCGTGCTATATATGGCATTACAGATGCGTTGCGTTTCCGTTTTGAGCAGGCGTATCGGTCGATGCGACTATTCGTAGCGGCGGGAATGAACACTCCTTAATGACCGGAAACGTTTTCCTGTGAAGCATTCAAAGGGCTGCTCTTGAAAAAGACAGTAATGTTAGATATACTATAGTGGTTATTTTGTGTGCGTTGATTGTAATGAAAACTAAGTGAAGATTTTGTTGGAGGGGAAAGCATAAAATGAAAGCAACTTGGGAGAAAATAGAGAAGAACCTTGGGGTTCTTGAAGTTGAGGTTGACGCGGATCGTGTAGCCGCTGCACTCGACAAAGCTTTTAATAAAGTGGCAAAACAAGTAAGTGTACCAGGATTCCGTAAAGGTAAAGTACCACGTCCTATCTTTGAAAAACGCTATGGTATTGAAAGTTTGTACCAGGATGCAATTGACATCCTGTTACCAGAAGCTTACAGCCAAGCTGTAGAGCAAACGGACATCTTCCCGGTTGACAGCCCTGACGTTGAAATTGATCAATTTGCTAAAGGCGAATCTTTCAAGTTCAAAGCGAAGGTTACTGTTAAACCTGAAGTGACTTTGGGCGATTACAAAGGCGTAGAAGTGCCTGTAAGCAAACTCGAAGTAAGCGACGAAGAACTGGCTCAAGAACTGGAGCGCCTGCAACAACGTCATGCTGAATTGGTTGTCGTTGATGAAGATGCTGCTCAATCCGGTGATACAGCTATTATTGACTTCGACGGTTCCGTGGACGGTGTACCATTCGAAGGCGGACAAGCTGAGAAGTATTCTTTGGAACTGGGATCTAACACATTCATCCCTGGTTTTGAAGAGCAAGTGGTTGGTTTGCACACTGGCGATTCCAAGGACGTTGAAGTAACGTTCCCTGAGAACTACCATTCTGCTGACCTCGCTGGCAAACAAGCGGTATTCAAAGTGAAAGTTCACGAACTGAAACGCAAAGTTCTTCCTGAACTGGACGATGAATTTGCTAAAGATGTAAGCGAATTTGACACACTGGCTGAATTCAAGGAAGACTTGAAAAAGCAATTGTTGGATCGTAAGGAAAACGAAGCTAAAGCAGCCCGCGAGGGTGCTGTAGTGGAGAAAGTTGCTGAAAATGCAACAATCGACATTCCTGAAGCAATGGTGAAGAGCGAAGTGCAAAACATGGTTCGCGATTTTGACAACCGTTTGCGTAGCCAAGGTATGAACCTTGAAATGTTCCTCGGATTCTCTGGTCAAAGCAAGGAAGACCTGGAAGAGCAAATGAAAGCTGATGCTGAGAAGCGCGTACGTAACAACCTCGTGCTGGAGCAAGTGGCTAAAGCGGAAAACATCGAAGTTTCCGAAGCGGAAATTGATGAAGAACTGAACAACATGGCTGAAGCTTACAAACGTTCAGTTGAGGAAATCCGCAGCATTCTGGAAGGTAACGGCTCGTTCGCTAACCTGAAAGAAGAAATTTCACTGCGCAAAACAATTGCTTTGTTGGTAGAAAACAGTAAAGAAGTTGAAGCGCCAGTTGAAGCTGCTGAATAATTCAGACGATAAAATATACGGAGTATGCTGTAACAAGCTGCAACGTAGCAATTAGATAGGGATAAGGCACGTAGTGAAAGTTACGTGCCTTATTTTTACCTTTGGTAACCCAAATTTTAGTCGTTTATGGAAAGTGCTGTGAGTCGTGTTTTTTGTTTTACATAAGTCACTACCGTATATTTGCACATACATACGAAACATGGTTAAATATGAGAAGGTCTCGGCAGAGTGTACTGTAAACAGCCCGCACTGCATATATGAGCGCATGCAAATATGACACGAGACTCTGAACATGTTAAAATATTTTGTAAGGTGTTCACGTTTCATGATTGCTGCTTCCGTTTTAATGGGACATAAGGAAGCGGATGAATACAGGTGTTCATTTTAATAAAGAAAAGAGGTTGGTCGTGATGAGTCTCGTCCCTATGGTTGTGGAACAAACGAATCGAGGAGAACGATCTTACGATATTTACTCGCGGTTGCTTAAGGATCGTATTATTTTCCTAAGTGGCCCGATTGATGACGATGTCGCCAATCTCGTCATTGCACAGCTATTGTTCCTTTCTGCGGAAGATCCAGAGAAGGATATTAATTTGTACATTAACTCGCCAGGCGGTTCTGTAACTGCGGGCATGGGTATATATGATACAATGCAATTCATTAAGCCGGACGTATCGACGATCTGTGTAGGCATGGCTGCAAGTATGGGTTCGTTGCTGCTCACAGCGGGTGCACCAGGCAAGAGATACGCGCTTACCAACAGTGAAGTCATGATCCATCAGCCGCTCGGTGGCATTCAGGGGCAAGCCTCCGATATGCTGATTCATGCGGACTGGATTATCAAAACACGTGCTAAGCTGAATCAAATCTATGTAGAGCGTACGGGTCAGCCCCTCGAAAAAATCGAACGTGATACTGACCGGGATTTCTTCATGGAAGCGGAAGAGGCAAAAGCATACGGTATCATTGACCAGGTGCTGTCTAAACCGATTAATCTGTAAAGGGGTGGCTCTATGTTTAAATTTAATGATGAAAAAGGACAATTGAAATGTTCTTTCTGTGGTAAATCTCAGGATCAGGTTCGCAAGCTTGTTGCTGGACCGGGCGTATATATATGTGACGAATGCATTGAGTTGTGCACGGAGATTGTAGAAGAGGAATTGGGTCATGAAGAAGAAGTAGATCTGAAAGACATTCCGAAACCAATGCAAATCCGTGACATTCTGGACCAATATGTCATTGGTCAGGATCAAGCGAAAAAATCGTTGTCTGTAGCGGTATATAATCACTACAAACGTATTAATACTCAAAACAAAATTGATGATGTGGAACTGCAAAAAAGTAACATTTTGATGCTTGGACCTACAGGTTCGGGTAAAACGTTGCTTGCGCAAACCATGGCTAAAATTCTGAACGTTCCTTTTGCTATCGCAGATGCCACTTCCCTTACGGAAGCAGGTTATGTGGGTGAAGACGTTGAAAATATTTTGCTGAAACTGATTCAAGCTGCCGATTATGATGTGGAAAAAGCCGAACGCGGCATTATCTACATTGACGAAATTGATAAAGTAGCCCGCAAATCCGAAAACCCGTCCATTACGCGTGACGTATCGGGTGAAGGTGTACAGCAGGCGTTGCTTAAAATTTTGGAAGGCACGGTTGCTTCTGTACCTCCGCAAGGCGGTCGCAAGCATCCACATCAAGAGTTCATTCAAATTGACACCACGAATATCCTGTTCATTTGCGGTGGTGCCTTTGATGGTCTGGAGCAAATGATCAAACGCCGTATCGGCAAAAAGGTCATCGGCTTTAACGCTACTAGCGAACAAAAAGATCTGAAACCAGGCGAATATACTTCAATGGTATTGCCTGAGGATCTTTTGAAATTCGGTCTGATTCCGGAATTTGTAGGACGCTTGCCGGTAATTTCTACGCTGGAGCCGCTTGATGAGAACACATTGGTTCGTATTCTGTCCGAACCAAAAAATGCGTTAACGAAGCAATACCAGAAGCTGCTTGAGCTGGATAATGTACAACTGGAGTTTAAGCAAGATGCTCTGGAGGCCATTGCTCGCGAAGCGATCAAGCGTAACACGGGTGCCCGTGGCCTTCGCGCGATCATCGAAGGTATTATGCTGGACGTAATGTATGAAGTTCCTTCCCGTGAGGATGTGACTACTTGCGTCATCAATGAGCAGGTTGTAAAAGACAAAATCGCACCGGAACTCGGTGGTACAGATAAGGATAAAAAACAAGAAGAGAGCGCCTAAGGATTGATACTTCGCGATCTCTAAAACATGAGAAGCCGGATCTCCACTTCACTAAACCTGTATGAGGTTTTAAGGGGTGGAGGTTTGGCGTTAATGGGAGAGAAAAGTACATGTTCTTAAGACAAGACACACGTCCCGTTAAAGTCGGGAATCTGACGATTGGCGGCAGCAATGAAGTCATCATCCAAAGCATGTGTACAACCAAAACAGCAGATGTGGAAGCAACTGTAGCCGAGATTCTTCGCTTGGAAGAAGCCGGATGTCAACTGGTACGGGTTACCGTCAACAATGAGGAAGCTGCCGCAGCCATTAAGGAAATAAAAAAACGGATTCATATTCCGTTGGTTGCAGATATTCACTTTAATCACAAGCTGGCTCTACTGGCAATTGAAAATGGAATTGATAAGGTTCGCATTAATCCAGGTAACATTGGACGACGTGAAAAAGTGGAAGCTGTCGTTAAGGCGTGTAAGGAAAAAGGGATTCCAATTCGGATTGGTGTGAACGCCGGGTCGTTGGAACAACATTTACTTGATAAGTATGGCTACCCTACGCCAGAAGCGATGGTAGAAAGCGCACTGTATCATATCGGGATACTGGAAGAGCTTGATTTCCATGACATTATTGTGTCACTGAAGGCGTCTGATGTTCCTATGGCGATTGCCGCTTATACGAAGGCCGCTGAAATTATTAAGTATCCGCTCCATCTGGGTATTACCGAAGCTGGTACGCTCTTTACGGGTACGGTTAAAAGCGCAGCAGGTATGGGCGCTTTGCTGGCATCAGGCATCGGCTCCACAATGCGTATTTCGCTCAGTGCTGATCCGGTGGAAGAAGTGAAGGTAGCACGTGAGTTGCTCAAGACGTTTGGATTGATCACAAACGCAGCTACACTGATTTCTTGTCCGACTTGCGGACGTCTGGATATTGATCTGTTCTCTATTGCCAACGAGGTAGAAGATTACATTGCAAAACTCAAGGTACCGATTAAAGTGTCGGTACTGGGTTGTGCAGTAAATGGCCCGGGTGAAGCGAAGGAAGCTGATATCGGAATTGCCGGAGCGCGTGGTGAAGGCCTTTTGTTCCGTTATGGAAAAATGATTCGCAAAGTACCTGAGGCTGATATGGTCGAGGAATTGAAAAAAGAAATTGATATCATCGTCAAGGCATATGAGGAAACAGGGAAAATCCCTGGACGTGAAGAACGTCATACCGCCGAGAAGGTGTAGGCAAAAGCAGTTATTATAAAGAGGCATAGTCATAATCTATTGTCATCATTTATACGCCGTGGAGAGCAGCTCTGCTACAGAACTGTTCTTCGCGGTGTTTTTGTATTTCTCTCTGATCTTTTGAAAGACCGCCGTTTAGCTATCGCGGAAAAGGAAATACTGTTTTTCATAGAGCGGCATTTTTCAAATTGCTGAGATGAGAAACGGAGGAAATACGATGGACTTGACTATGATTTTGTTATTGGTGCAAATGTTTTTCGGGATTGTTATTGGTCTGTATTTCTGGAACCTCCTGCGGAGCCAGAAAACGAACCGTAGTGCGGTGGATCGAGAATCCCGGAAGGAATTAGATAAGCTACGCAAATTGCGTTCAATTTCACTTACCAAACCATTGGCTGAACGCACACGTCCTGCCACATTACAGGATATCGTGGGTCAGAAGGACGGATTGCGCGCGCTCAAGGCGGCGTTATGTAGTGCGAATCCGCAGCATGTCATTATTTATGGCCCGCCGGGTGTAGGGAAAACGGCTGCTGCACGCGTGGTGTTGGAAGAGGCTAAGAAGAATCTGTCATCCCCGTTCAAGGGAGATGCCAAATTCACGGAGATTGATGCCACGACGGCCCGCTTTGACGAGCGCGGTATTGCGGACCCGCTGATAGGTTCAGTACATGATCCAATCTATCAAGGGGCAGGAGCGATGGGAGTGGCGGGTATACCGCAGCCTAAGCCTGGAGCTGTAACGAAGGCCCATGGGGGTATGCTGTTCATCGATGAGATTGGTGAGCTGCATCCAACGCAGATGAATAAACTGTTGAAAGTGCTGGAGGATCGCAAGGTGTTTTTGGAAAGTGCGTATTACAACTCGGAAGATTCACATACTCCTGCTTATATCCACGATATTTTCCAAAACGGTTTGCCAGCGGATTTTCGTTTGGTAGGTGCGACGACCCGTTCGCCACATGAACTGCCACCTGCGATTCGCTCCCGGTGCATGGAAATTTATTTCCGTGCCTTGCAGCCACAGGAGATTGCCCGTATTGCTGAGGATGCTGTCCACAAGCTAGGCTTTGGTCCTTGTCCTGAGGCGGTAGAAGTTGTACAGCGTTACGCCACGAACGGCCGGGAGGCGGTCAATATGATCCAGCTTGCTGCTGGTTTGGCACTTACCGAGAAAAGGGAACGTCTCAATGCTTCCGACGTGGAATGGGTAGCGGGCAGCAGTCAAATTCAGCCGCGTCCTGACCGAAAAATACCGGGCTTGCCGCAAATCGGATTTGTTAACGGATTAGCTGTATATGGCCCAAACATGGGAATGCTGCTGGAAATTGAAGTTACCGCGGTTCCGGTTCCTGAGGGGAAGGGGAGCTATAATATTACGGGGGTCGTGGACGAGGAAGAAATCGGAGGTGGATCCCGCACACTGCGCCGTAAGAGCATGGCTAAAGGTTCTGTGGAAAATGTTCTGACCGTTTTGCGTACGCTCGGATTGGCTCCGTCGAATTACGATCTGCATATCAATTTCCCCGGGGGTACGCCGGTAGATGGCCCGTCCGCAGGAATTGCGATGGCAACAGCTATTGCTTCCGCGATGCGGGGAATTCCGGTGGATCATGAAATTGCTATGACTGGCGAAGTTAGCATCCATGGTCGTGTCAAACCGATTGGTGGTGTGTTAGCCAAGGTTGAAGCCGCTTTTCAGGCGGGAGCCAAAAAAGTGATCATTCCGCAGGATAACTGGCAAGCTCTTTTTGACAGCATTGAGGGTTTAAAAGTCATCCCCGTACAGTCGGTTACCGAAGTGTTCCGACATGTGTTTGGGGAAGAGATGACATCGGATTTGCCTGTGCATGCGCCAATTGAGACTTTTCGCCCATCCCAATCTTCCTTGTTACAGGCTGATGGAACGCATAACGGGACGATATCAGATACAGGATCTTGCTGATAAACTACCCTTTCATTGGTTTTTTCATAAAACATTTGATAAAATATGAAAGATAGCAACGTGAGGATTGTAAAATCCGGAACCTGAGAATCACTGGAGGTGCGAAAGCGATGGGACCCACCAAGACAAAAGGTCGTCGTTTTCCTTTGCTGCCTTTAAGAGGGCTTCTGGTCTACCCGAGCATGGTTCTGCATCTCGATGTGGGCCGGGAAAAATCGGTCAAGGCTTTGGAAAAAGCGATGGTTGAAGACAATTTGATTCTCCTGTGTTCTCAATCAGAAGTAAATATTGAAGAACCCACACAAGAGGATATCTTTCGAGTCGGCACGGTAGCCAAGGTACGCCAGATGCTCAAGCTTCCTAATGGAACCATTCGAGTATTGGTGGAAGGGCTGGAACGCGCCGAGATTATTCAATATACGGACAATGAAGAATATTACGAGGTAATGGCGAAGGAGCTGCACGAGGCAGAAAACGTACAGCCTGAGACAGATGCGCTTATGCGCACTGTATTAACTCAGTTCGAGCATTATATCAACTTGTCCAAAAAGGTAACACCGGAGACTCTCGCTGCGGTATCCGATATTGAGGAGCCAGGACGGCTTGCAGACGTGATCACAAGTCACCTGACGCTCAAAATTAAGGAAAAGCAGGATATACTGGAGACGATCGACGTTACTCAGCGTCTGGAGAAGCTTCTGGATATTTTGAACAATGAGCGTGAAGTACTGGAGCTGGAACGGAAAATCAACCAGCGTGTGAAGAAGCAAATGGAGAAGACGCAGAAGGAGTATTATCTGCGTGAACAAATGAAGGCGATTCAAAAGGAACTTGGCGAGAAGGAAGGCCGCGCAGGAGAAGTTGAAGAACTGCGCAACCAGCTAAGTGAACTGGAGCTGCCTGTTCCGGTGAAGGAGAAGGTCGAAAAGGAAATCGACCGTTTGGAAAAAATGCCGGCAAGCTCTGCCGAGGGTGGCGTCATCCGTAATTATGTTGATTGGTTGTTAAGCTTGCCATGGAACAAGTTTACCGATGATGATCTGGATATCGTCAAAGCTGAAGAAGTACTCAATAACGACCACTACGGACTGGATAAACCCAAGGAGCGTGTATTGGAGTATTTGGCTGTACGTAAGCTGGTGAAGACCATTAAGGGACCGATTCTGTGTCTCGTAGGTCCGCCAGGGGTCGGCAAGACTTCGTTGGCCCGTTCGATTGCCAAATCCATGGGTCGGGAATTTGTCCGCATCTCTCTCGGAGGTGTGCGGGATGAAGCGGAAATCCGTGGTCACCGCCGGACTTATGTTGGCGCGATGCCGGGGCGGATCATTCAAGGGATGAAGACCGCAGGAACGTCTAATCCGGTATTTTTGCTGGATGAGATTGATAAAATGGCTTCCGATTTTCGAGGGGATCCATCGGCGGCATTGCTCGAAGTGCTTGATCCTGAACAAAACAATACGTTCAGTGACCATTTTGTCGAGCTGCCGTTTGATCTGTCCAATGTGATGTTTGTAACGACAGCCAATGCTGCACACAACATCCCGCGTCCGCTAATGGACCGCATGGAGACACTCTATATTCCTGGCTACACCGAACTGGAGAAGCTGGAAATCGCCAATCGGTACCTATTGCCCAAGCAGAAGAGAGAGCATGGCTTGGACGAGGAACAACTGGTTATCGGGGAGGATACGTTACTGCGTGTCATTCGCGAATATACCCGTGAATCCGGTGTACGGAATCTTGAGCAACAAATGGCTTCTCTGTGCCGCAAGGCGGCGAAGTCCGTTGTATCTGGTGGCGAAGGCCCGATTCAAATCACACCGGATAATCTGAAGGATTATCTGGGTATCGCTAAATTCCGTTACGGTGTTGCAGAACTGGAGGATCAGATCGGTACGGTTACAGGCTTGGCATGGACAGAGGTCGGTGGTGAAACACTGATGATTGAAGTGACGGTCGTACCTGGTAGCGGTAAACTGATTCTTACGGGTAAACTGGGAGACGTTATGAAGGAATCAGCACAGGCGGCATTCAGCTACACTCGTTCGAAAGCAGTTGATCTGGGTATTGAACTGGACTTTTACGAGAAGAATGATATCCACATTCATATTCCTGAGGGTGCGATTCCGAAAGATGGCCCATCTGCGGGAATTACTATTGCTACCGCATTAATTTCAGCTTTGACCAACCGCCATGTATCCAAGGATGTGGCTATGACGGGCGAAATTACACTGCGCGGCCGTGTATTGCCGATTGGTGGTTTAAAAGAGAAGTCGCTGGCTGCCCATCGGGCAGGCTACAAAAAAATTCTGCTTCCCAAAGATAATGAACGGGATTTGAAGGATATTCCCGACAGTATCCGGCAGGATGTTGAATTTGTCCCCGTTGCCCATATGGATCAGGTGCTAAAGCATGCTTTGGTTGAGCAGGCAAGGGTACATTAGAGAGGAATTAAGGACATAATGAAAGTAACAAAAGCAGAATTTATAATAAGTGCGGTTGGCCCTGATCAGTTTCCTGTGGACGCTTTGCCAGAGATTGCTCTGGCGGGGCGCTCCAATGTAGGAAAGTCTTCACTGATTAATCGGTTGATTAACCGTAAGAATTTGGCGCGTACCAGTTCTACGCCAGGTAAAACCCAGCAACTCAATTATTACCGGATTAATGATGATCTCTATTTTGTCGATTTTCCTGGTTACGGTTACGCCAAGGTATCCAAAACGTCCCGTAAGGCTTGGGGGCAGATGATTGAGTCCTATTTGCTGGAGCGTGAGCCACTCAAACTGGTGCTTCAAATGGTGGATTTGCGCCATCCGCCGTCCAAGGACGATATCATGATGTATGATTGGCTGCGTCATAATGGGCTTCCCGTATGTGTTGTAGGCACGAAGGCAGATAAAATCCCTAAAACGCGACGAGAAAAGCATTATAAGGTAATCAAGCAGGAACTCGGAATACTTCCCGGGGGATTGTTTATCCCCTTTTCATCCGAAGAAGGTATGGGCAAGGAAGAGCTGTGGTCTGTCATCTCTAGCTATATAGAGAATGACGACGAAGAGCAGACGGAATTGTAAGGCTAGGGACGTCCTTAAGGGCGTCCTTTTTTAATGATTCGAGCTTCAAAAAATAAACTCACTAAAATGGTAGGAATAATATATAATAACTAAAGGAACTCGTGGAATTTAAGCAGAAAAGTGAGTATATGGGGGATAATGCAGTCTCAACCCCATTATTTTTTGTTTTTTTCGATGTATGGCGGAAATTTATGATTTGATGGGCAAGAAAAGCGCTGTAGGTCTGATGTATAATAAAGCTTACAGCTTAAACTTATAGGTTCAGGAAAGAATTGAGGAGATTGGTATGGCTCAGCGGTTAGCCACAGAGTATGTTAAAACCACTTTGACCTTGTCAGAAACTCAAATGGACGAATTTTTTCGGGCAATGGATGATCCCCAGGTGCATTATCACATTAAAGTTCTGGATAACGGAAGACAGGAAATCGTTCTGGAGCATAGTGCGGGTGAGGAAGTTCATTTGTTTTTTGAAGTCAAAGAGGGAGCGTTTGTGTGTGAATTGACTTGCCGCTTAATTCATCCGCAACTAACCCTGTTTATACGCAAACTTTTTGTTCGTTTTAAGGGTGAAGGCATCGTTTACCGAATGTATCAAGGATTCACTATGGTGTATTTTTATAATGAAGGTACGGTTCGTAAAATTATGGAGAAGAATGCCGCAGGCTCTAAGCTGGTATTTGAATATAAAAATACGGTGCAGGAACTGCAACAGCTTTTTCAGCATCAGAACGTCGAAAATGAAATATCAGACGTATATGATCTCATTAATTCGTTGCTTGACCAGCGGAATTTGGCGCGCACTTTCTTGGAGTTGGAACAGATTGACCACAAGCTTCGAATGAGTTGCTCAAAATTATTTGCACTGGAAGCTTAATAAGGCATGAATATATGGAATGAATCGTTATGCAGTGTGGTCCCTTTCTTTACCGAAAGGGGCTTTTTTATTCCAAAAAAATGATTGCATTTGCTGCACATAGATGTTATTTTTAATCTCGTTGAAAATGAATATAGGAACCAGGATTCACTCAGGACATTGAATGTTGCGAGAGGTTATTCCCTCGGGAAGTGAATGACGTAGGTCCTAGCGGATGAAATTTTTTCAAACATTTTATTCCTAGGAAGGGGGAACCGAAAGATGGAATTGGAGTACTCAACTTTCGGAAGACACGTTGCCGTAGATACTTGGGGTGTTGAGTTTGAATTACTGAATGATGCGCAGTTTTTGGAGGCTCAATTAGTTGAAGCAGCTGAAGCTTGCGGAGCAACGGTGATGTCCGTTCAATCCAAGCAATTCGAACCACAGGGAGCTACCGTGCTTGTACTGTTGTCGGAGAGTCATCTCTCTATTCATACGTATCCTGAGAGAGGATTTGCCGCTATTGATTGTTATACTTGCGGTGAGACTGTCGATCCGCAGCTGGCTATTGATTACCTGGTATCCGTTCTAAAACCGAAAAAAACATATGCGAAGAAGCTGATTCGCGGCTTGGGAGAACTTCAGGTGGAATCACCAGAGTGCAAGCTGGCTGAGTTAGTGTAAATCGTTCTTTATGGAGCCATTTGTGCGTCCTATATTATAACCATGGAACATTTCCATGGTTATTTGTTTTAAAAGTGGTTTACACTAAATCAAATATACAGAACGTGCTAGATGTCATGAAAGCCATCCAATTTTCATAAACAATTCATAAAACAGCCGGAGGAGATTCGGACTTCTGTGATATAATTAACATAGTTTATGATATCAGTGGTTATTCTTATTACAGTTTAGGCAGGTGAATTTGCAATGCACATCGTCGTTGTTGGGTTGAATTATCGTACGGCGCCTGTGGAAGTCAGAGAGCGTTTTACATTTGCAGAACAAGATTTGCCAAAAGCGCTGGAACAACTCAAACTTACCAAAAGTGTGTTGGAGGGCGTAGTTGTCGCAACCTGCAATCGGACTGAAATATATGTTGTGGTGGACCGCCTTCACATGTGCGGTTATTTTATACGCAGTTTTATGGAGCAATGGTTTGGCATTCCGCGTGATCAATTTACACAACATTTATATATATATGAGGACGAGCAGGCGATTCGGCATTTGTTCCGTGTGACTTGTGGTCTTGATTCTATGGTAATCGGAGAAACACAAATTTTGGGACAGGTAAAGAACGCTTTTCTTCAGGCTCAATCCCAGAAAATTACGGCAACGTGGTTTAATATGTTGTTTAAGCAGGCCGTCACATTGGGCAAGCGTGCCCATTCGGAGACGTCTATTGGAGAAAGTGCCGTATCTGTTAGCTATGCAGCAGTTGAGCTGGGCAAACGGATTTTCGGGATGTTTACCGATAAAAAGGTACTGATTCTCGGTGCTGGTAAAATGAGCGAGCTTACTGTTAAGCATTTGTACAGCGGCGGAGCAGCCGAGGTTATTGTAGCAAATCGAACCTTGTCCCGTGCGGAAGACCTTGCCTCCAAGTTCCATGGAACGCCGGTTACGATGGAGGAAGGCATGAATCGGTTGGCGGATGTAGATATTGTTATTAGTTCGACAGGTGCCCAGGGTTATATTCTGGATCGGACTCGGGTTGAAGCAAGTATGAAACGTCGACAGTCCCGTCCTTTGTTTATGATTGATATTGCGGTTCCGCGTGATCTCGACCCGGCTATTGGTGAATTAAAGAATGTTTTCCTGTACGATATTGATGATCTGGAAGGGATCGTGGAGAGCAATTTGGAAATGCGCCGTACCGAAGCTACAAAAATCGAGCATATGATCGAAGATGAGCTTAGCGAGTTTTATCAATGGTTGAAAACGATGGGAGTGCGCCCGGTGATTCGTGCATTACAGGAAAAAGCGGAGTCTGTACATCAGGATACGTTGGAAAGCTTGTTCAATAAGCTTCCCGAGCTGGATGAACGGCAACGCAAAGTGATTAGCCGCTTGACGAAGAGTATGCTGAATCAGATGATGCATGATCCGATCAATCGGGTAAAGGAACTGGCTGTCCAAAAGCAGGGAAATGAGGCGCTAGACATGTTTAGCCACATTTTTGCTCTGGAGGATCGTTTGGATGACGCCGCTCAGAAAGTAGATAAAAGCGATGCATCTGCGTTAATGAAACCGGAAGCCGGTGTTCATGAAAAAACCGTTCAGGCTCAGGCTTTGCCAGCGTCGTTTGCGCCGGCCAGCCTGTAAAGGTGGGTGAACAGAAGTGGCTTTAGGTATGCTTATATATGATTCAATGATTTATGTTTTTGCCCTGAGCCTTCTGTTTGTATTCTCGGATGGGATTCGTCGCAATGCGAATGCTAAACGGACAGGTACAGGGCTTCTTGTTGTCGTTCTGGTGCTCCAGCTTGTTTATATGGGGATAAGAACCTGGAATGAAGGGCATCTTCCGATTTTCGTGACCTACGATTTTCTATTTCTGTTCTCAGTTATTTTGGTACTGATTTCTTTGATTCTGACACGTTATCAGCGATCCGAATTTGCGGTATTGCTGCTTAATATTATTAGTTTTGCAGTGCTGGTGCTCAACAATATATGGATGGAGCCTCTCGACAACCCGCTTGGAAATTGGCATACAGTACATGGGCTGCTCCTGATTCATATTGCGCTGGCTAATCTTGGTTTTGTAGCAATGACGGTAGCGGCTGTATTTTCGGGGTTATATCTGTTTTTGCATCGTAAATTGAAAGTAAAGAAATGGAATGACACGATCAGACGCCTGCCGAGTCTGGAAATGATGGATCGGTATACGCATATGGCGCTGTTGATTGGTACTCCTTTGCTGGGAGTCTCTATTGTAGTTGCCGTTATTTCTATTATTGCCGAGGAACGCTGGCGTCTCTTGCTCGATACCAAGGTGCTGATGACAGCAATTGCCTTGTGCGTGTATATTGTATTTTTAGTGAGCAAAAGATTGAATCAGCGTTCAGGGCTTGTGATGGCAAAGTGGGCATTGGTCGGCTACACGCTATTGATTCTTAATTTTTTGCTGAATTCCTGGTCTGTATTTCATCAGTGGACGGGAGAGTGAAAAGCCTTTTGCAGCATTTTGTCCCGATTTCGTTGAATTGTAAGAATAAGATCTGTTGTGTTGTAGGTGGCGGTAGGATTGCGGAACGAAAGGTAAAGGGGATGATGGAAAGTGGGGCATTCATTACCGTCATTAGCCCGAATATAACGCCGGATTTACAGGTTCTGGCGGATCACAAGCAGCTCCACTGGGTAAATCGCGTATATCGCGAGGGTGACCTCCAGGGAGCCTTTCTTGTATATGCGGCGACGAACCAGAGAGAAGTGAATTATGAGGTTGCACATGAGGCCAGACAAAGGGGTATACTGGTAAATGTAGCGGATCGATCGGAAGATGGAGACTTTATAACGCCGGGTATCATTCGACGAGGAAGACTGACGATTAGTATTTCCACAGAAGGGGCTGGCCCTGCTGTGACCTCTGATATTACATCAGCTTTGGATACGTTGTTTGGTAGCGAATACGAGCCATATCTGGATTTCATGCACGATATGCGACAGATCATCAAACATAAGATAAGTTCCCCGCAGCAAAGGACCAAACTACTGAGGCGCTTGGCGAATAGCGATATTTTAGATCAAATACGTCGTCATGAATTTATGGCTTGGACCGAAAAAGAAATAGACGTATGGATTGCGCAAAATCAGGAGGAATAACATGCGAACAATTGTGGTAGGCAGCAGACAGAGTGCGCTGGCGTTAACTCAGACCGGGCATGTCATTGAAGATTTGAACGCGCTATGCGCGGAGCATGGAATGGATTTGCAATTTGTTGTGAAGAAAATCCTCACCAAGGGTGATCGAATATTGGATGTAACCTTGTCCAAAGTGGGTGGCAAAGGGCTTTTTGTCAAAGAAATTGAACAGGCCATGCTGGCTGGTGAGATTGATATGGCAGTACATAGTATGAAGGATATGCCTTCCGAATTGCCGGAAGGGCTTGTCAACGGCGCTGTGCCGCGCCGTGAGGATCCACGTGATTGCCTGATCACATTGGGCGCCAAGAGCCTGGAGGATTTGCCTCAAGGGGCAAAGGTGGGCACGAGCAGCCTGCGCAGAGCCAGTCAAATCAAGTCCATGCGACCTGATCTACAATTGGAGCCTGTGCGTGGTAATATTGATTCCCGTCTGAAAAAGCTGGAGACGGAAGGTTTTGACGCTATCATTTTGGCGGCAGCAGGCTTGCATCGGATGGGCTGGAAAGAGCGAATTACGTCCTATATACCGGAAGAAGACTGTTTGCCGGCGGTTGGGCAGGGAGCGCTGGGTATTGAATGTCGTGCGAGCGACGAAGAGCTATTGGCCTTGCTTCGCCTTTACAACGACCGGGATACCTCGGCTACCGTTGCGGCAGAACGAACCTTTCTGGGCGTGCTAAATGGGGGATGTCAAGTGCCGATCGGGGCTCATGCGGTCTGGGCTGGTCAAGAAATCAGCCTCACAGGCATGGTAGGATCGCCAGATGGCGAGGTTATTTTGAAGGAAACGCTCCAGGGAAATGATCCGCAAAAGCTGGGAGAAGCGGTGGCGGCCAGTTTGATAGCCAAAGGAGCGGAACAGATTCTGGCGCAGGTGAGGGGATGATAGTATGGCAGGAAAAGTATATTTGGTAGGTGCAGGACCCGGAGACGCAAGATTAATTACGGTCAAGGGTTGGGAATGCATTCAATTGGGCGATGTCATTGTGTACGATAGACTGGCAAGCCCACGCCTCTTGGGACTGATGAAGCCAGGTGCCCAAAAAATATATGTCGGCAAGTTGCCAGATCGTCACACTATGAAGCAAGAGGAAATTAATCAGCTGCTGGTGGATTTGGCCTTAGAGGGCAAAACAGTTGTTCGTCTTAAAGGGGGAGACCCCACTATATTTGGACGAGTCGGCGAGGAAGCCGGGCTATTGCGTAAACACGGTATTTCCTATGAAATTATACCCGGTATCACATCAGCAATCAGTGTGCCCGCCTATGCGGGCATTCCGGTCACACACCGGGATATGGCCTCATCGCTGTCTATTATTACAGGTCATGAAAGTCCGGATAAACTCGACAAAAGTATTCATTGGGATAAAGTGACGAACGCTACGGGCACACTGATCTTTATGATGGGTGTAGCAAAGATCGGCTATATCAGTGAACAGTTGATAAAACACGGCAAGCCGTCAAATACTCCTGTTGCCTTGATCCGCTGGGGAACCCGCGCCGAGCAGGATACGCTGGTGGGTACGCTGGCGGATATTGAAGCTAAGGTGAAGGCCGCGAATTTTCAACCTCCCGCCGTCATCGTTGTCGGAGAAGTGGTCAATCAACGTGAACAGTTAAAATGGGCTGAGGACATGCCTTTGTTTGGTAAGCGGATTTTGGTTACTCGCGCGCGTGCGCAGGCCAGCAGTCTGGTTCACCGGATTGAGGAGCTTGGTGGCGAGCCTTATGAATTTCCAGTTATTCAGACTGTCGCCCCTTCGGACGAGCCAACCAAACAGGAAATTAAAGAGGCATTTGCACGACTGCCTGAATATGATTGGGTGTTTTTTACCAGCGTTAATGGAGTGGAATACTTTTTCACGCACTTAAAGGAACAGGGCAAGGACGTACGCGCGTTGTTCAAAGCGCGTATTGCCGCAGTCGGACCGGCTACAGCAGCCGCGCTTCGGACGCACGGAATTGCGGCAGAACAGATCGAAGGCCCTTTTCAGGCGGAGGGCTTGCTCGAAGGGTTTGAGCAGGATTTGCAGGCAGGGCAGAATGTATTTCTCCCAAGGGGTGATCTAGCTCGGTCGTGGCTGCCAGAAAAGCTGAGGGAGATGGGCCTTCATGTGACCGAGGCTGATTTGTATCGAACTGTGCTGGCAGCGAACACACAGGATGACGAGCTCCTCAAGCTGCTTGAGGAACGTGCCATTCACGCGATTACGTTTACGAGTTCCTCAACCGTCACCTTTTTTCTGGAAGCGCTCAGGCAAATGGGGATCCATGATCCGTTGTCGCTGCTGGAGGGAGTTGCGATTGCTGTGATCGGTCCTTTGACCGGTGAGACAGCTGCCCAAGCCGGTTTGACTGTGAGTTTTATGTCAGAGAAGGCAACCATTGAAAGTCTGATTCAATCGTTATGTGACTGGAAACGATCAAGTACTCTTATGACATTATAATTTTTTGTTTTTGCTAATGAATGTATAAAAAATGGAGGTTTGTATTCATGAGTGTTCCTTTTACTAGACATCGTCGTTTGCGCCAGTCGGCTGCAATCCGCAGTATGGTGCGTGAGACGGTATTGAATCCCGCTGATTTTATCCAACCGATTTACGTAACATTTGGTACTGGGGTGAAACAGGAAATTAGCTCTATGCCAGGTGTATACCGTTTTTCTCTGGATCGGCTGGAGGAAGAACTGAAAGAGATTAGTGAGCTTGGCATTCCCGCCGTGCTCCTGTTTGGCATACCGGAAACAAAAGACAGTGTAGGGACTTCGGCTTTTGTGGACGATGGTATTGTTCAGGAAGCTACTCGTTTGATCAAGTCTCGTTATCCCGAACTGCTGGTTGTGGCTGATACTTGTTTGTGTGAGTTTACGGACCATGGACACTGCGGTATGGTACACATGCATGAGCATGATGGTGAGGTATGCGGTGAAGTATTGAATGATGAATCTCTGGAGGTGCTGGTACGTACAGCCGTTTCTCAGGCCAGAGCTGGTGCGGATATTATCGCGCCATCTAATATGATGGACGGTTTTGTACAGGCGATTCGGCAGGGGCTGGATCTAGAAGGCTTTTCACATATTCCGATTATGTCGTATTCCGTCAAATATGCGTCTGCTTTTTATGGTCCTTTCCGGGAAGCTGCTGATTCTGCACCGCAGTTTGGTGACCGTAAATCCTATCAGATGGACCCTGCCAATGCACGTGAAGCATTGCGAGAAGCGGAATCTGATGTGCTGGAGGGTGCGGATATGCTGATGGTGAAGCCTTCTCTTTCTTACCTGGACGTGATGCGCACGATTAAGGATCAATTTGATCTGCCTATGGTGGCTTACAACGTTAGTGGTGAATATGCCATGGTCAAGGCAGCAGCTCTTCAAGGCTGGATTGATGAAAAAGCAATGGTGCTAGAGATTTTGACAAGTATGAAGCGTGCGGGTGCAGATATGATTATTACCTATTCGGCCAAGGATGCGGCAAGATGGTTGAAGCAATAAGTCTATTTTCAGAAGATAGGAGTGGTCAGAATGATCGACGAACAACGAACAGTGCGCAAGGATAAGAACTCCAAAGTAGCCTTTGACGAGGCAAAACAATACATTCCGGGTGGTGTAAACAGCCCGGTACGGGCTTTTAAATCTGTTGGGATTACACCTGTATATATCGACCATGGTGAAGGATCGCGCGTATATGATATTGATGGTCAATCCTATTTAGACTATGTATGTTCATGGGGACCGCTTATTATGGGGCATGCACATCCCGAAGTGGTTAAAGCTTTACAGGCTGCTGTTGTAAAAGGAACCAGCTTCGGCGCACCAACGTTGGCAGAAACTGAAATGGCCAAGCTCGTTTGTGAACGTGTTCCTTCCATGGATATTGTACGTATGGTTAACTCCGGAACTGAGGCGACTATGAGTGCGATTCGACTTGCACGCGGATTTACGAGCCGTAGTAAAATTCTTAAATTTGAGGGATCATATCACGGTCATGCGGACAGCTTGCTGATTAAAGCAGGCTCTGGTGTTGCGACATTAGGCTTGCCTGATAGTCCGGGTGTACCTGAAGTTGTGGCCACCCATACAATCACCGTCCCTTATAATGATTTGGCTTCGGTGAAGCTAGCTTTTGAGAAATTTGGCGAAGAGATTGCCGCAATTATTGTCGAGCCGGTAGCAGGCAATATGGGAGTTGTACCGCCACAGCCTGGATTTTTGGAAGGTTTGCGTGAGGTAACCCAGCAATACGGAAGTCTGCTGATTTTTGATGAAGTGATGACTGGATTCCGGGTTGGACTTCATTCGGCTCAAGGTCGCTTTGGTGTGACGCCAGATCTTACCTGTCTGGGTAAAGTGATTGGTGGCGGACTCCCTGTAGGTGCTTATGGTGGACGTCGCGATATTTTGGAGCAGATTGCGCCATCGGGGCCCATTTATCAAGCGGGTACGCTTAGCGGAAATCCGCTGGCTATGGCAGCAGGTTATTCGACACTTAAATTGCTGACGCCAGAAGTATATGATCGCCTGGAAGAGCGGGCAGCACGGCTTCAAGCCGGATTCGAACGTAATGCGAGCGAGCTGGGTATCCCTGTTACGATTAATCGCGTGGGTTCCATGGTTTGTCCATTTTTTACAGAAGAAAAGGTTGTCAATTTTGACACAGCTAAAACGAGTAATCAGGACCACTTCCGTCGTTACTTTACTGAAATGGTGAATGAGGGAGTCAGTGTGGCACCATCTCAATTTGAGGGTATGTTTGTATCGGGCGTGCATACGGTAGAGGATATTGATGCCACCATTGAGGCGAACTATCGCGCGCTCAAACGTCTATGAGCTGGCAAGGTGGCTGGAAAAGAAGAGGACCGTGGCTGGAAGTCACGCCAGGGCGGGAAATCACAGACGGGGAAAAAAGCAGCGCTGACGCTGTAGATCAGTGGTTGCTGAATCGTATGGAATTACCGGAAAAGCTGTGGCGCAGACTGCGCCATGAAAAAGAGATTGAACTTACAGGGGACCGGCTGCGGCTGGCCCTTTTTCCTGTAATGAACCTTGGCATCACCCCTCGTTGGTATGATTTAAAGGTACTGTATGAAGATGATTTTTGCCTGGTAGTACATAAACCAGCAGGTATGGCAGTACATCCGGACGGCGCTGCGCAGCATGGTCCGCTGACGTTGGATCATGCTGTCGCATCCTACTATGAGATGAATGGTATTCAGGCGGCGGTGCGGCATGTACACCGTCTGGATGTGGATACGACGGGTCCAGTGCTATATGCCAAAAATGAATTTGCGTTGCTCAAGCTAGACGAGCAAATGAGAGCTAAGGATATCGGCCGCAGGTATGTAGCTTTGGTACGAGGGAAAGTACCTCCATCGCTGCGAACGTTGGATTGGCCAATTGGCAAGGACAGGCATCATAAGCAGCGCCGTCGTGTATCTCCGACTGGGCAGAAGGCGGTTACCCATATTGAACTCGGGGAAGTATGGGGAAACGGTTCAAGTGCAGTAAGTCTCGTATATCTGACGCTGGAGACCGGACGGACGCACCAGATTCGCGTGCATCTTAGTCATGCTGGCTATCCGTTGCTTGGGGATGTATTATACGGGGGCCGTGCTACTGATTTTGAGAGGCAGGCGCTGCACGGAGAGCGTCTTATCTTCTGTCATCCGCTGAGTGGCGAAACGATTACCGTGGAGGATGCTTGGCCGGATGATTTTCAAAAGCTGCACAAACAGCTATAAAAGATGGCATGCCTTCTATTTTGGCGCATATACTTGAACCTAGAAACGGTTTGCAATATGGAGTTTCCGTGCGCCTGACCAGAAGTCAGAGGATGTGCGGAGACTGCCCAAAGGAGGATGCCATCCTTGAACAAACAACAGAATGATCAGCCGCAAGGCTTGCGTTTTGATATTTATGAACGCATTCATTTGACGGAGGAAGCTGCCGGGATTGCTGAGTTGGAGGAAATTGAGCTTCTGCCACGCATTCAGGTTGTAACCCACGGCGACCATGCCGCTTTGCGAGGGCATTTGCTGCTGGAGGGCGTGTACCGCACACCTGAACAGTTCACGAGCGAGCTTCATCATTTGATCCCTGTGGAAATTACCATTCCGCTAAACCGCGTTGGGAGATTGGAAGATATCTCTGTCGAGATTGAAAATTTTGATGTGGACCTGCTTTCTTTACGTAGTCTAAACATTACAGGCGTTCTTTCTTTGCATGGTGTGGAAAGCTCGCACGCGGAAGAGACGGCGGTCTGGTTGGATGAGGAATTTACCGTAGTGCATGCACCTGAGCATCCGGTTCAATCCCTTTCCGCCGATGAGGAGCATCGTCAGGCAGAGGCCTATTCTACCAATGACTCGACCTCTGATTACGTTACAGATCCTGAATCCTCCTACAGAGTGCCAGCACAACAGGAGCCCGTTTCCTGGGAACCGCTGTCTGAGGACCATGGGGAACAGAAGTCATCGTCAGAACAGCAAGCTTATGAGTCGGCAGTAGATCCTAACCGATTCTATGAGCCTTGGACGGGCAAAGCAGTTGAAGACAGCTCTCCCGAGGTCAAGCATGAGCATGGGTCTCCGGAAGTATGGGGATTTCAGCAAGAGGAAGCATGGACAGGGGGAAATGAGCCCAAAGTATCTTCAGCATCTCCTAATGTAGTATATGACCCATTGCTGTCTGAACCGCATCCTGCTACGGAGTCTGAAGTCTATCTGGAGCCACAGTTGGAAGCGAGTCAGGTAGATAACTTCGACTTCAGGCCTGAAGCGTCAGAACAGGTGAACCATGAGGCCCATGACACCTTTACTGAGGATAAGCCAGAGATGCGTGTGGCGCTTAACAGTAAAAAGGATGAAGGGGCAGACGAGCCAGACCCGGTTGTCTACTCATCATTGCTCCAATCCAGCCGTTCGGTGAAGGAAGCGGAATACCAGCAACAGTTGGAGCAGGAGCCGCAAGATCAGGATCAGAAAGCCGAAGAAGAGCGGGAGAATGCCAAGTGGAAGAACCTTTTTTTTCATACACAGGATGAGACACCTTTTCGTAAGGTGCGGTTATGCATAGTACAGCGTGAGGATACACTGGAAACCATAGCTGACCGTTATCAACTCAGCACACGTGAGCTTCAACTGTACAATAGATTGGCAGAGCATCATGTGGAAGAAGGACAGGTATTGTACATCCCTTGATCCGGTTGCTGAAAAATGCACAGCGGGTGTTGACTATAGTCAATGGGAAATGTATGATGTGGTATAGTTATTGAAAGACTGAGATCGGGAAGAGTAGGCAGCAAGCCCTTCAGAGAGTGGAATTGCAGCGCTGTGAGGTTCCGCAGGAAGCTACTGGCCGAAGTCACCCGGGAGTCGCCTGTTTGAACGGTTCCTCATTTAATTCCTACGGAAGAAAGAGGTTCACGGTAGAATAAGGCCGGTCCGCAACCGTTATCTGCATAAAGTGTCACACCATGTGTAATGGATCAGTGGATACATACACTAGGGGTGAAACAAAGGTGGTACCGCGAGAGAACAGCCTTTCGTCCTTTGAGGATGAAGGGCTTTTTTTATTTGCCAATTGAAAAATCATGGAGGTATCCTGATATGTCAGAACAAGACAACAAGACAACCTTGGAAATGCCAACAACGTACGATCCAAAATCAGCAGAACAAAAATGGTACAGAACGTGGATGGAGAAGGGCTATTTCCGCGCCGGGCAACATCCAGAGGCAGAGCCTTTTACAATCGTTATTCCACCACCGAATGTTACAGGTATGTTGCATATTGGACATGCTCTTGACTTTACTTTGCAGGATATTATTATTCGCGCCAAGCGGATGCAGGGTTATGATGCCTTGTGGCTGCCAGGGGCAGACCATGCGGGTATCGCTACCCAAACAAAGGTAGAGCAAAAGCTGCGTGAAGAAGGCCTGACACGTTATGATTTGGGCCGCGAGAAGTTTTTGGAGAAGGTGTGGGAGTGGAAGGATCTTTATCTGGACAATATCCATAATCAATGGGAGAAAATGGGTTTTTCTCTCGATTATTCTCGTGAACGTTTTACATTGGATGAGGGACTGTCCCAAGCGGTACGCGAGGTATTCGTTAAACTGTACAAGAAGGGTCTGATTTATCGCGGTAAACGCATCATTAACTGGGACCCTGCTGCACGTACTGCATTATCGGACATTGAGGTGGAATACAAAGAGGTGAACGGAAATCTGTATCACCTGCAATATCCACTGAAAGACGGTAGCGGATTTATTACGGTAGCCACTACACGTCCTGAAACGATGCTGGGCGATACAGCTGTAGCTGTACATCCAGAAGATGAACGCTACAAGCAAATGATCGGCAAAATGCTTGTGCTCCCAATCATCGGACGGGAAATTCCGGTCATTGCGGATGACTACGTTGATAAAAATTTCGGTAGCGGTGCGGTTAAAATTACACCGGCTCACGACCCGAATGACTTTGAAATGGGACAACGTCACCAACTGCAACAAATTACAGTGATGGACGAAACGGGAACGATGAATGCCGAAGCAGGCAAATATCAAGGCCTTGATCGCAGCGATTGCCGTAAGCAAATCGTCGCTGATCTGAAAGAGCAGGGCGTACTGATTCGTATTGAAGAGCACGTACACCAAGTAGGCCACAGTGAGCGTACAGGTGTAGTTGTAGAGCCTTATCTGTCTACACAATGGTTTGTGGAAATGAAGCCTTTGGCAGCTAAAGCCATTGAAGTACAGAAGGCCGGCAACGGGGTAAACTTTGTACCGGATCGCTTTGAACGTACTTATTTGCACTGGATTGAAAATGTGCGTGACTGGTGTATTTCCCGTCAATTATGGTGGGGACACCGTATTCCAGCTTGGTACGATGAGGAAACCGGAGAAGTTATTGTATCGGCGGAGGACCCTACAACTTTGCCTGAGTACGCTGGCAGAAAGCTAAAACAGGATGAGGATGTGCTGGATACTTGGTTCAGCTCGGCTTTGTGGCCGTTTTCGACACTGGGCTGGCCTGAGCAGACAGAGGACCTCAAACGTTACTATCCGACTAATGTCTTGGTTACAGGCTACGACATTATTTATTTCTGGGTATCGCGTATGATTTTTACCGCGCTGGAGTTTACGGAAGAGATCCCGTTCAAGGACGTACTTATGCACGGGTTGGTTCGTGATGCGGACGGTAGAAAAATGTCCAAATCCCTCGGCAACGGTGTTGATCCGCTCGACGTGATTGACCAATATGGTACCGATGCCATGCGTTATATGATTTCCACCAGTAGCACGCCAGGGCAAGACCTTCGTTTCCGCTGGGAGCGGGTGGAGCAGGCCCGTAACTTTGCCAATAAAATCTGGAATGCGTCACGCTTTGCGCTGATGAATCTGGAAGGCGTCACTTCGGCAGATATAGACATTACTGGTGACTTGAGTACCGCTGATCGTTGGATTCTGCATCGTCTAAACGAAACTTCACGTGACATCACGCGTCTAATAGATGCTTATGAATTTGGCGAGACAGGCCGCCTTCTGTATAACTTTATTTGGGATGATTTGTGCGACTGGTACATCGAGTTTGCGAAGCTTTCCCTATATGGCGACAATGCAGAGGCGAAAAAGAAAACGCAATCCGTACTTGCATATGTATTGGATCGGACGCTGCGCATGATTCATCCGTTCATGCCGTTTATCTCTGAGGAAATATGGCAGCATCTCCCGCATGAGGGAGAAACGATTACACTGGCCGCTTGGCCTGTTTATGATCCGGCTTTTGAGGATAAGGATGCAGTCGCTGAAATGAATTTGCTGATCGACGTAATTCGCGCTGTACGCAATATCCGCGCTGAAGTCAACGTGCCGATGAGTAAGAAAATTGAATTGCTCATAAAACCCGGCGATCAAGCCGTTCTCGATATCATTAACCGCAATGGGGAATATGTACGTAGATTCTGTAATACGTCTGAATTCGACGCAGGATTAGAATTCACCGTTCCAGATAAAGCGATGACATCTATAGTTAGCGGCGCAGAGCTATACCTGCCGCTGGCCGGACTGCTTGATATTGCCCAGGAAATTAGCAGACTGGAAAAAGAACTTCAGCATTTGAACAGTGAAGTGGAGCGCGTGGAGAAAAAGTTATCTAACCAAGGCTTTGTGGCGAAGGCACCAGCTAAAGTCATCGAGGAAGAAAAGGCCAAGCAAGCCGATTACTCAGATAAGCGCGCTAAAGTTATCGCACGTATTGAAGAACTCAAGGGATAATTTCACTCACAATAAAATGACCTGAAGGTGAAGAGGATGTCAGATACGATCAGGGGCGGAGATACGGCTCCTTTACAAAGCTATGATGAAGCAGTGGAATGGATTAACGGCTTGATTCCGTTTGGTATCAGACCCGGATTGGAACGAATTGAACAGCTAATGAGTAAGTTGGGTGATCCGCAACGGCATCTGAAGTTTGTGCATATTGCGGGAACCAACGGTAAAGGCTCGACTTGTGCCTTTCTGACCTCTGTGCTTCTGAAATGTGGGTACGATGTCGGAACTTTTACGTCGCCGTACATCACCCGCTTTACGAACCGTTTTCAATTCAATGGGACCGATATTCCCGATGAAACGCTGGTTTTGCTTGCCAATCGCTTGTATCCGTTGGTGAAAGAAATCGCAGATAGTGAATTGGGATCACCTACGATGTTTGAGGTATCGACAGCGTTGGCTATTTTATACTATGCTACGGTATCTTTCCCAGATGTTGTGGTATGGGAGACAGGTCTCGGGGGAAGGATGGATGTAACTAATATCGTGAGTCCAATCGTCTCGGTTATTACGAATGTCGGCTATGACCATACGGATATTTTAGGAGATACGCTCGAACAGATTGCAAGGGAAAAGGCCGGCATCATCAAACCGGGTGTACCTGTCGTCAGCTGTGTTTCCCAACCCGAGGCTATTCAGGTCATACGTGACACGGCGGCAAAGCAAGGAGCTACCTTATACCTGGCAGGAGAACAGTTTACGTATGAACGGCTAAATGGGGATGAAACAGCTCAGACCTTTTCATTTGCGGGGCCCTTCCGACATATGGAAATTGACATCACGTTGTTAGGCGAGCACCAATGTTCTAATGCGGCAGGAGCTATGATGGCACTTGAGGTCCTACGTCAGTATATGGCTTTTGTGTTGGATGATGCAGAACTGCTGGAGGGCTTTAGGCAAACTGCCTGGGCAGGGCGTCTCGAACAAGTCAGTACCTCTCCGAGGATTGTCCTTGATGGAGCTCATAATCCAGAAGGAGCACAGACGCTGGCCAAGAGTCTTCCTCAAGTGTATTCGTACAAAAAATTGGTTTTAATGATGGGGATGCTGTCAAACAAGCATCATGAAGCATACTTGCAGCATATACTGCCACTAGTGGATACGCTTATCCTGACCGAGCCCGATTTTCGCCGCAAAATGAATGCCGCTGAATTGGCTCATCTCGTGGAGAAGCTGCGGCCGTCTTATGCCAAAACGGATTTAAAAATAATTGTAGAAGGTGACTGGAAAAAGGCTCTTGGCCTGCTTCAGTCACATACGGAAGCGGAAGATCTGGGGGTGGTGTCCGGCACGCTGTACCTTATTGCGGATGTACGGGCTACCCTTATGTATCAAACCGATTCGGAAAAAGGTTGGTGAAATTTGTTGATTACTTCGGAACATGTTCATTTTATCGGTATCGGCGGCTACGGGATGAGCGCGATTGCTCGGGTCATGCTGGAGATGGGTTATACCGTGACTGGCTCAGATGTGGCATCACAAGAGCTGACAGAAAAACTGGCGGCAAAAGGCGCAAAAATATATATTGGACACACGCCTGAGCATATTGCAGGCGCGGATATCGTCGTCTATTCAACAGCATTGTCACGTGACAATGTGGAGCGGGTTGCAGCGGAGGAATTGAATATTCCAACTCTGCACCGTTCGCAGATGCTGGCTCGCTTGCTTAACGAACGTAAGGGAATAGCTGTTGCGGGTGCGCACGGTAAAACGACAACCTCTTCCATGATCGCTCTGGTTATGGAGAGATGTAACGTTGATCCAACGTATATTATTGGCGGCGAAATCACGAATTTGGGGACGAATGCCAAAGCAGGTAAAAGTGAGTTTGTCGTTGCTGAGGCGGATGAGAGTGATGGTTCTTTCCTGCAATATCATCCTTGGCAAGGCATCGTAACCAATATTGAAGCGGATCATTTGGAAAATTACGATGGTGACTTTAATCGTCTGAAAAGTGCCTATGTACAGTTTTTGAGTCAAATTCGACCGGATGGGGCGGCTATTGTATGCGCAGATGATCAGAATATCCGGGAAATGCTGCCTCAACTCCAGACGCGGGTCATTACTTATGGAGTGGAGCATGAAGCGGATTATATGGCGACAGATATCCAATTAGGTGACCGTCGATTAAGCTTCACTATGAGCCGCAAGGGAACAGCACTCGGAACGATCGAACTATCAGTGCCGGGTAAACATAACATGTATAATGCGATGGCGACTGTGATTTCATGTTTGGAAGCAGGGATTCCCTTCGATCAAATCGCTGCGACAATTGTGGAATTTCACGGCGCGAAGCGTCGTTTTCAAGTACTAGGTGAAAGCAATGACATACTGATTATTGATGACTATGCGCATCACCCAACAGAGATTGAGGCTACGATTAGCGCAGCGAGAGCGACTGGCAAACGTATTATTGCTGTATTCCAGCCGCAACGCTATAGCCGTACCTTTTTCCTGCTCGATGCGTTCAGCCGCGCGTTTAGCGAGGCTAGTGAAGTTATAATTACCGATATTTATTCACCAGCGGGAGAAAAACAGATTGAAGGCGTGCATTCTTCCAAGCTCGTGGATTTAATCGTCCAAAACAGCAATGCGAATGCAATCTATTTGCCGACCAAAGAAGCTGTGATTGAGGAGTTGAAAGATCGCTTACAGCCGGGTGATCTTGTGCTGACGATGGGAGCGGGAGATATCTGGAAAGCAGGTGACGCGTTAGCGCGTCATCTTCGCGGACAGCAAGTATAATACGTATAAAAAAAAGCTGTTACGCCAATGAATCACATTTATTCAAGGGTATTCCGAACACGATTGTGTTTCGGGATACCCTTTTTTTGTAATGCTGGGGCATATATTCTTAGCTTGACTCATACAACAGACTATGAGGAAGTATGGGACAAGGAGGGAGTGCATCCATGAACAAGACCAAGATGACATTCCGGTTCGACCAACAGTTGCCGGAGACAAACCGGGAGGATAAGCTACAGGTGCTTCCGTACAAAAACGAGTCGATTACGAACGAACAGCGTAAAACTGATAACCCGCATAAAGGAACGGAACGGAACAGAGGAATGAAGAAAGATACTGTAGCTACGCAAGAACCAGAGATCAATGAGCATGAGGATCTGAATAAACGCATTTCAAGTCGTCGTTTTGCTCCGACATTAAGAGTACAAGAGGGATGGGATGACCCCTTTGGTCGTTCGGCGGCTTCCTGGTCAGATGCGGAAGTTCTACCAGATAGCCTGGAAGAGGATGAGGAAGCTTATCATTCTGTCCAAGAGTACAGGAAGCGTCCGCCCCATCCTTCTAGATGGAAACTGGTTGGCTCTGTAGCCAGCGCGCTGGTGACCGGAGGCATGTTTGGATATATTATGTTGTTACTGTTTAACGGAGGAGGCATGGTCCCGGGATCAGATCCATCAGTAGAGGAGGCAGTACCGGTCTTTAAAGAATCTGTTGGTGTGGATGCAATATCTGCAAAAGAGAATTCTGTCCCTGTCACTGTCATAGAGGCTCAGGTACCTCCACAAACCTATTATTTACTGCAATATGGGGTTTTCAGCACTCCAGAACGGGCCTTACAAGCAAAAGAAGAACTGTTGAAGGCAGGCATTGCAGCAGGTGGGGATACCGAGGACCAAAACCGGGTATATGCAGGAATATCGCCGGATAGGGAGCAAGCCAAGTTGCTCAGCAATCAGTTGAAAACACAAGGAGTCGAATTGTATGTTCGTGAGCTTGAATTGCCTGGAATCGAAAAAGCGGCTTACCGAGGCGAAGGTGATAAACTCACTAGCTTTTTTCAGTTAAGCAGTTCATTGGTGGGTAAGTTGAGTGGACTTTCCTCAACCTTGCTCGGAGAAGGAGGTCCGAGTACGGTGTCAGCCTCCGACATGAAGGAGCTGAACGACCTGCATCAGCAGTGGACACAAAATATCACTGCACTTCCCGCTGGGCTATCGAAGGAAGCGGCTGTCTCCGCAACCTCACTTGAAAAGGCAATGAGCAGTGCGATCTCAGCAATTGGGGAATATAATAAGAACACAGCCAAGGAACACATTTGGGAGATTCAGTCCTCCATGATGGAATATGTTTTGCGTGAGAAGGAATTTATCCAATTCATAAAACAATAAGCTAACCATATTTTCCGGCAAGGAACTGGAAATAGTTCCCCATGCCGGATTTCTGTTTGTATTGCAGTACAAATCACCGTATAATAATGAAGGTGTCAAAAAATGGCGAGGGAAGATCAGGATGAAAAAAAATGTAGGAATGCTTATATTGTTTTTGTTGCTCGGTTGGCTCTTGGGTGCATGGATTGCCAAAGCCCTTCAATCGATCAAGTTCCTTTCCTTTCTGACTCACCCCACTAGGATATCTTGGTCGCCGAGAGCGGACCTGGATATTATCAGCTACAACATAACGATAAATTTTGAATTGAGCCTGCTTAGTCTGATCGGCATCATTGCCGCGTTCTGGCTGTACCGCAGGCTCTAACTGATGAAAAGGAGCTTCCCTTATGGACGGGAAAATTACGCCCCGCATTATTCTGGCATCGACTTCACCAAGAAGGAAGGAATTGCTCGCATTTTTGAGACTCCCCTTTGAGGTGGTGCCGAGTCATGCGGATGAGAGCACGCCTGAGAGCTGGACGCCTCAGCAAATCGTGGAGACCCTTGCGGCACGCAAAGCCGAAGCGGTCGTGAACACCGCCGCTCAGTCGAAGGAAGCCGGACTGGTGATTGGCAGTGATACCATTGTCGTGCTGGATGGTTCGGTGTTGGGCAAGCCTGCCGACCACGCGGACGCGGTTCGCATGCTGACTGCATTGCAGGGAAGGACACACCGTGTGTACACCGGGGTAGCCTGCATACATACCGGAACCGGCGAAATGCTTGTCAGACATCGCCAAACGGAGGTTACAATGAAGCCTCTGAGTCAAGAGCAAATTGTGGCATACGTGAATACTGGTGAACCGTCTGACAAAGCAGGAGCGTATGGCATTCAAGGCATGGGTGCTACGCTGGTGGAATCTATTCAGGGTTGTTATTTTAACGTCGTAGGATTGCCGCTTTCCTTGCTGTCGGACATGCTGTCCGATTTTGGAGTGAATGTGTTGCATCCATAAAGGGGATAAACATATGCTGGAGTCGCCAATACTGATGCTTCGCGACCTCCCCCATGAAGAACGACCAAGAGAGCGCATGATGACATATGGGGCGGATGCCTTAAGCAACGCGGAGTTGCTGGCAATATTGCTGCGTACAGGAACGCAAAATGAGTCTTCGGTGCATTTAGCGCAGCGTATTTTGCAGCAGGCAGGAAATTTGCGTCAACTGGTGGATATGAGCATGAGCGAGTTGACCCAGATTAAGGGCATTGGGGATGCTAAAGCGATACAGCTAAAAGCGGGTATCGAACTGGGGCGTCGATTAGCATTGTCTCGCCATTTGGAGACCCCGGTGATTAGTTGCCCGCGGGATGTGGCAGATCTGCTGTTTGAGCAGCTTCGTTATTTGCAGAAAGAGCATTTTGTATGCTTGTTCCTTAACACTAAAAATCATGTCATTGCTCAGGAAACACTATCTATGGGTAGCCTGAATTCTGCCATCGTGCATCCTCGTGAAGTATTTCGGGCAGCAATCAAATGCAGCAGTGCTTCAATAATTTGCGCTCATAACCATCCGAGCGGTGATCCGAAGCCAAGCCCGGAGGATGTCCAGTTGACTCGCCGCCTGATGGAAGCGGGCAACATCGTGGGTATCGACGTTCTTGATCATATTGTGATCGGGGACGGGACCTTTGTAAGTTTGAAGGAACAAGGTCTGATATAATATAATATTTAAATCAAACATTTAAATACGACCGGATAATCCGGCCTGAATAAACCGTATATACATGGATAACAGATTTCAGGGAAGAGAAAAGGAGATTACATCATGCTGGGTGGCTTTACAAAAGATTTGGGAATAGACTTGGGGACGGCAAACACGCTTGTATACGTAAGAGGTAAAGGAATTGTGGTTCGTGAACCATCTGTAGTCGCTTTGCGTACAGATACAAAAACCATTGAGGCTGTTGGTGAATCTGCGAAAAAAATGATCGGTCGCACACCGGGAAATATCCGTGCGATTCGTCCGATGAAGGACGGTGTCATTGCTGATTTTGATACGACAGCAACGATGATCAAATATTTTATCCGTCAGGCGCAAGCCCAACGCTCTTTGTTTCCACGCCATCCGAACGTGATGGTTTGTGTACCTTCAGGCATTACTGCGGTGGAGCAGCGTGCTGTTGAAGATGCGACGAAGCAAGCAGGCGCAAGAGAGGCATATACGATAGAGGAGCCGTTTGCAGCAGCAATTGGCGCTGATCTTCCTGTATGGGAGCCTACAGGCAGTATGGTTGTCGATATCGGTGGAGGTACAACCGAGGTGGCAGTCATTTCCCTGGGCGGGATTGTAACAAGCCGCTCCGTGCGTGTGGCTGGCGATGAAATGGACGAGTCCATCATCCAATACGTGAAGCGCCAATACAATCTGATGATTGGTGAACGGACTTCAGAGCAACTGAAAATGGAAGTTGGTTCAGCTATGCCATTAGAGCAAGTGGAAACCTCGGAAATCCGCGGACGTGATCTGGTAACAGGTTTGCCGAAGACGATCACGATTACTTCTGATGAAATTAGTGAAGCGTTATCGGATACAGTCAATGCAATCGTGGATGCGGTCAAAGTAACACTGGAAAAATGCCCTCCCGAGTTGGCAGCGGACATCATGGATAGAGGAATCGTACTAACTGGTGGTGGAGCACTTCTGCGTAATCTGGATAAGCTGTTGGCAGGTGAAACCGGAATGCCGGTGATCGTAGCGGAAAATCCTCTGGATTGTGTGGCAATCGGTACAGGTAGAGCGCTGGAAAATATTCATTTGTTCAAATCGCGCAGCAGTTCTGCCGTCCGTTCCAAACGTTGAATCGGGGGTGTAGGAACTGTTTAAGCTGTTTGGCAATAAAAGACTATTTGTTCTATTGATCGGAATCGTTCTGTTTATTGCCCTTATGGGGATTACACTTGGACAGAGAAATTCCTTAACCTGGCCCGAGAAGTTCGCCAGAGATTCAATTGGCTTTGTGCAAGGTATCTTTTACAGGCCCGCTTCAGCAATAGCGGGCTTCTTTGAAGATATCGGAAATATGCGCAGCATCTACGAAGAAAATGAACGGTTAAAAATTGCTGTAGCAAAGCTGACTCGTGACCAGATTCAGACCCATAATTATGTTGAAACAAATGCCAGACTGCAGAATGAACTGAAGTTCACCCAAACGCAAAAGGCGAAGAATAATTATGATTATCGTGTTGCTCAAGTGAACAGTGTCAGCAATGATTCCAAAACGCTTGTGATCGATATTGGTGAGAAAGACGGAGCGAAGGTTGGTCAGGAAGTCAGTTCGCTTGAAGGATTTGTAGGAGTCATTAGTCAAACGGGGAATTTTACGTCCACCGTTACACTGTTGACTACATTGGATCCTAAAAATCCGAATTCTTATGCCATTGCAGCGACAGTCTTGGGCAAGGAAAATCAATCGTTTGGTATGATTGAAAGCTATGATCCGGGTACGAACAGATTTCAAATGACTCGCATTGAGGAAAAAGATCCAATCGCAAAGGGTGATCAGATTATTACGTCTGGCGCAGGCGGGAAATTCCGCAAAAACCTAATGATCGGAACGGTAGAGAAGATTCAGGTTGGGGAGTTTGGCAAAACACGGACAGCGATTATTAAACCGGCAGCCAGCTTTGTGGATTGGAAAGAATTGCTCATCCTCTACACTCCTGAGGTACCGGAATAATGAAGATGCGCGGTCAGGTTCTAATACTGCTGCTGTTTGTACTGTTTATAGCTGAAGGGACGATTCTTCCGTGGCTTCTTCCGGATAGTTGGCATTCAAGAATGGTTCCGAATTTTGTGTATGTTGTGATCTTGTTTGTGTCTGTGTATTACAGCCGTCATACAGCATTGGTACTAGGTATTGTTTTTGGACTTATTCATGATGTAGTGTTCTACGGGTTTATCATTGGACCTTATTCTTTTGCAATGGGGTTGTCTGCATACTTATTGGGGCTTGTTTTTACAGCTCGACGTGCGCAGATGCCCATTATGATGGCAGCCGTGTTGATTGGTAGTTTCCTGCTGGATTCTATGCTATTTGCCATTGATCAGCTGTTCCAGCTGAATCATCAGACTTTCAATTGGGCGCTTGCTCAGTATATGATTCCTGATTTATTTATCCATTTTCTGTTCGCCCTCATCATTTATGTCCCAGTTCGCAAGCAATTGCAGCGTTTGGGTACCCGTGTGAAAAAGGAAGAGGCTGTCTAGGTCTTTTTACACACATTTTGTCCGGGTTAGCAGGGATTTGACGTCCCGGGGACGAAATGATTGAGATAGGAGGGACAGGCTAATGGCGGTGAAATCGAATCATGTCACGATTAAAGGCATCAAAGATGGCCTGGTATTCCTGCTGGACGATCAATGCGAGTTTGAGGATTTGCTGGGTGAGCTGCGTTTTAAGCTGGAGCACAGTCATCAAAATATTTTAACAGGCCCGATCATTCATGTGGATATTAAGTTGGGAAGCCGAGAAGTGACAGAGGAACAGAAGGAAAGTATTCTGGAGATTTTGAAGCAGAAGGGGAATCTGCTCATCAGGTCTGTAGAATCACCTGGACTGCCTGTGGAAGTGCAGGGAAAGCCCCCTATTCACACGGTGACAGGAATTATCCGTTCTGGTCAAGTGCTTCATCACAATGGGAACCTACTCTTTTTAGGAGATGTAAACCCGGGTGGAATTATAACATGTACTGGTGATATTTATGTCCTCGGCGCTTTGCGAGGCATGGCGCATGCGGGGATGGAGGGAAATAGTGAAGCGATTATTGCGGCTTCCTATTTTGCACCGACACAGCTGCGAATTTCCGAAATGATCAGCCGTCCACCAGATGAATGGGAGACACGTGAATCCGGTATGGAATTTGCGTATCTCAAGGATGGCGCTATGCAAATAGATAAAATGAGCAATATTGTGCGTCTGGGCCGCGATTTTAACGTGTTCAAAGGGGTGTAGCACATGGGAGAGGCTATCGTCGTCACTTCAGGAAAAGGCGGCGTCGGCAAAACGACGACGTCAGCCAATATAGGAACAGCGCTTGCACTGCTCGGCAAAAAGGTATGTTTGGTGGATACGGATATCGGTTTGCGTAATCTAGACGTTGTGATGGGTCTGGAAAACCGGATTATTTATGACCTTGTTGATGTAGCGGAAGGTCGTTGCCGTTTAAATCAGGCACTGGTTAAGGACAAGCGTTTTGAGGAGCTGTATATGCTGCCAGCCGCTCAAACCAAGGACAAGAGTGCTGTTACGCCGGAGCAGGTTAAGGATATTATTTTGGAGCTTAAAAAGGATTTTGAATATATATTGATCGACTGCCCTGCGGGTATTGAACAAGGCTTTAAAAATGCCATTGCCGGGGCGGATCAGGCCATTGTTGTGACCACTCCAGAAAATGCAGCCGTACGCGATGCAGACCGGGTAATTGGTTTACTGGAAAGCTCACATGTGATATCACCCAAGTTGGTGGTTAACCGCATTCGCAATAGCATGGTTAAATCCGGAGATATGCTGGATATTGATGGGATTTTACAAGTGCTTAGCATAGACCTTATTGGGATTGTGCCGGATGATGAAATGGTAATTAAAGCAGCTAATACAGGGGAGCCTACTGTTATGAATCCAGATTCACAGGCCGCGATTGCTTACCGTAACATTGCGAGACGGATTTTGGGCGATACAGTGCCCCTCATGCAGCTGGACCAGAAGAAAAGCGTGATGACACGCTTTAAGAAGTTTTTTGGTATGGGTGGATGAGGAAAACAGGAAGTTATGGCTGGTAAATTGCTTCCACACTTTCTATGTGATTTTCCATTGGTTCTAAGGTAGGAGCTGTAGTAGTATTCATTTGTAATACTAGACACTTAAATAAGTAGTAATCTTATTTAAGTGTTTTGGCTTGTTTTTTTAATTTCCATAATACAGTTTCTCAAAATTTAGGGTCACTACATAAATATCATAAATACAAAACATAACCGGTGCGCTAGCGCCGGTTTTTTTTTGATTTTCAGGTGCGTATTCCCGAACCGGACAACATAAGTTGAAGCCCGTCCTCATAAGATGTATCAAACATACCTCGCCGAGGGGGCTGAACAGGATGAATAAAAATTCCGGAATCAAGCAGCGCAGAGAAGAACGTATACAGCAGCTAATCGCGGGAAGCAAAGCGGAGACGTATCCCTCTGGCATATATCAGAACAGGCACGGGGATAAAGATATGAAGTCGATGCCTATAGTCAGTGCCAACTCGCCCAGAGACCCAGAAACTGAGTGGAAAAATGAGCGGCAACGCTGGCAGCAATCTTTTGGGACGAATCGTGGTCCGTCTTTTTGGACTTCCTTTTGGCGAAGATCAGTCATAGCAACGGTATTATTTGGAATGGTATGGGGAATGTTTCGTTGGGATATTCCCTATGCAGTGAATTTGAGAATGTTTATTGCAGATGCCTTGAATAAGGATATGGACTTTGCAGCCGTCGGACAATGGTATGAAACTTATTTTGATGGAGCTCCTTCCTTTTTGCCGATTTTTGGCGAGGAGCATGAAACGCACAAGGTAGACGCAAGTCGAAAGGGATCTCCACCGATCGAAGGCAACATAACACAGCCTTTTGTACTGAGCCTTAAAGGGGTAGAAATTACGCCGAATGTTACCGACAACGGGGCAATCGCTGTTAAAAGTATAGATGCAGGACGAGTATTAGACATATTAAATCATCCTGAAAGCGGGATTTCGGTTACAGTTCGACACACAGGCGGTATCACAGCAACTTACGGAAGGCTTTCCCGCTCTACCTTAAAAGTGAACGACTGGGTTCAGGAGGGAGATGAGATCGGTGTACTGCCAGCAAGTCACAGTGGCAGCGAGGCGGCAACTTTGTTTTTAGCAGTTCAGAGAGGGGATCAGTACATTGACCCGTCGGAAGTGGTAGCCCTTGATTAATGTCCGAGGGGTGACCTTATCACTACATCCACTGTTTGTATTGGTTATGCTGACCTCTATATTAACTGGACATTTTATCGAGATCATAACTTTATTTACATTGGTGTTTATTCATGAGCTAGGTCATGCGACAGCTGCTTCATTGTTGGGCGCGCGGGTGCTTTCCATACAGATGTTACCCTTTGGGGGAGTGGCGGTCATTGAGGATCAGGGGAAGCTCAATGCGTGGAAGGAGATTGTCATTGCGCTAGCGGGGCCCCTGCAAAACGGAATCATGATCATCATCCTTTTGTGGTTCAGAAATGTGAGTGGGCTGGAGTATAATTATGTAAATTATATAATTCAAGGGAATGCAGTTATTGCACTGTTTAATTTGCTGCCCATTTTACCACTTGATGGTGGAAAAATATTGCAGTCAATGATTAGCTTATCTTGTTCTTATCACCGCACATTAGTGTGGACTTTTAGAGCCAGTATCGTAACGAGTCTGCTATTTTGTATGTATGGTATTTCGCCGTTGTTAAGGCAAAATGGACCTATGCATTTAAATCTGCTGGCGGTAGGGATTTTTTTGCTTTATTCTAATATTGTGGATTATCGGAATATCCCTTACCGTTTTATACGGTTTTTGCTGGGGAGGGACGAGCTTTTTTACCGCGAAGTAGCTAAGGGGAGCATTGCCTTACCTATTATATCCCTGCCAGTGAAACATTTGGAGCCTATTTTGCGTCTTTTCAGAAGAGATCGGTATCATATGATTTATGTTATGAATGAACAGGGACGGATTGTAGCCGTACTGCCGGAGCAACGTCTTATTCGCTCTTATTTTGCGACACGCCCGCCAGATGGTGGAGAACCCAAGCCCAAATAATGTTTTATGAGTTAAGGAAGAGGCTGTATCCAGAGAGGTTGAAAAACCATGAAGCAAATGATTGTACAATGCCAGCAGCAGATGACCCAAATGGCGCTGTTGGAAGAGGGACGATTGGTTGAATACGCGGCTGAACTACCGCGAAAACGGGGAATTCTAGGTTCTTTTTTCAAAGCGAGGGTGGTCAATGTGCTACCAGGTATGCAAGCCGCCTTTGTTGACATTGGACAGCGAAAGAATGCCTTTTTGTATGTAGATGACGTACTTCATGCTCATTTGGACAAGCAGCCGGAGGTAAAACCATCCATTTCTGAAGTGTTAAAGGTGGGGCAGGAAATTGTAGTGCAGGTATTAAAAGAGGCTGTTGGTAGCAAAGGAGCCAGGGTCACCACTCATTTTTCACTTCCGGGTCGCTGGATCGTATATATGCCCCGTGCTGATTATGTGGCCGTATCCAAGAAGATCGAACGTGAGGGCGAACGTACCCGTTTGAAAGCAATGGGAGAGCAGCTACGAACAAGTGAGGAAGGACTCATAATCCGTACCGTTTCGGAAGAAATGAGTATAGAGGCGATTGAAAATGATTTAAATCAACTGCGTAAGCAGTGGGCGGCTATTCAGCGTAAAGCTGGTGAACACTCGGCTCCGTGCGAATTACATCGGGATTTAAGTATCGTTCAGCGATTGATTAGGGATGTGTTTACACCTGAACAGGATGAACTGGTTATTGACAGCGAAGAGCAAGCAAAGGATGCAGAAATAATGCTGCAACAGATTGGTCCTGCGAAAGCTCATGTAAGTATATTTCGTGGTGCAGAAGAAACGATTTTCAAAGCTTATGGCATTCATGAGCAGCTGGAACGCGATTTTGCGCGAAAGGTATGGCTGCAGGGCGGCGGATACATTGTCATTGATCATACGGAGGCATTAACCGTCATTGATGTGAATACGGGGAAGTTTACGGGAGGCAGTAATCTGGAAGAGACGGTGACCCGGACTAACATTGAAGCAGCTGAAGAGATTGCCCGCCTGGTACGTGTACGTGATATTGGTGGTATCATCATCATTGATTTTATTGACATGGAACAAGAGGAGAACCGTCGGGAAGTATCCTCTGTGCTGGAAGCAAGATTGAAGAAGGATCGAACCAAATCTTATGTTGTCGGTTGGACGCGGTTAGGTTTGCTGGAAATGACCCGCAAAAAAGTGCGTGAGGAAAAGACGCTCGTGTAGAGCGATGCGTAACCAAAAATCATTTTAAAACTAAAGGTTGAATGTGTACAAAGCTTGTGCTACAATCATTTAGTATGTGTGATGCGTAAGATTGGCTGCACATGCTGTAACCGCTCCAATCAGGTACTGAAGTGCAGTATCCTAAGGGAATCTGTCACCTGCTATTAGGCGAGTCTGAGACATAAGGAGGTGCAAGCAAATGTACGCAATTATCGAAACAGGTGGTAAGCAATACAAAGTTCAAGAGGGCGACGTATTGTTCATCGAGAAGTTGGAAGCTAATGATGGTGAAACTGTAACGTTTGATCGTGTTCTGGCAGTGTCCGGCGACAATGGCTTGACAGCAGGTACACCGCTTCTTTCTGGAGCTTCTGTAACAGCTAAAGTTGAGAAGCATGGTCAAGGTCAAAAGGTCATCGTATACAAATACAAACCTAAAAAGAACTACCATGTGAAGCAAGGTCATCGTCAACCGTACACGAAAGTGACGATTGAAAAAATCCAAGCGTAAGAGGGTGCGATAAGTGATTATCGTGCGTATTACACGACTGGAGGATGGCAGCATACAGGGGTTTTCCGTTAAAGGGCATGCGAATTTCGCTAAATCTGGCGAGGATATCGTATGTGCTGGCGTTTCAGCGGTAACGGTAGGAACTGTCAATTCGATTGGGGCTCTTACGGACGTTGAGATGGAAACGGAAATGGAAAACGGCTTTTTAAGCGCGTATCTTTCTCCTGAAAGTTATCATGATGCGAACGCACAGGTTCAACTGTTGCTGGAGTCCATGGTGATTATGCTGACAAGTATTGCTGAATCATACGGTAAGTATATTCAAATAGAAAATAATCAAAGAAGGAGGTAGACATCATGTTGAAATTGACATTGGATCTTCAATTATTCGCATCGAAAAAAGGTGTAGGTTCCACAAAAAACGGACGTGACAGTAGATCGAAACGTCTTGGAGTGAAACGTGCTGACGGTCAAGCAGTTACCGGCGGTAGCATCCTGGTTCGTCAACGCGGAACGAAAATTCACCCGGGCACGAACGTGGGCATCGGTAAGGACGACACTCTGTTCGCGAAAGTGGACGGCGTTGTGAAGTTCGAACGTTGGGGCCGTGATCGCAAAAAGGTGAGCATCTACCCGATCGACGTTGCTCCAGTAGCAGCTACTGTAGAAGCTTAATAGCGGCTTAGACACGCTGAAAAGCCTCCGGCACTTTTGTCGGAGGCTTTTTTGCATGATGGTAATGAACTGGAAAGTTAGTCTGTGCTATACTGGATTAAGGTTCTTTAATAATCCATTTAATTTCGCAGAACGGAGAGAAGCCATGTTCCAGCGGATAAGAGCGCCTTATCTGGCGTTGGGTTCCATTCTGATTCCTTTGGTTTTTTCACTGCTCTATCCTGAAGTATTAACGATTATTTTATTAGCAGTATGGTCTGTAGTTGCTGCATGCTTTGGTATGTGGTATACGCAAAGAAAGGTTGAGTATGAGCGGAAAGCTGCTTTGCGTTCTTTTGAGCGTACAGCGATTTCAATGCTTAACCATCATCGGCATGACTGGATGAATGACTTGCAGGTGCTTTATGGATATATTCGTATGAATAAGCATGATAAATCTGTTGCTTATGTGGAAACAATAAAAGGGCGCGTGGCGGAAGACAGTAAAATATCTAAGTTGGGTATTCCCTCACTGGTGTTTTATTTGCAGTCTTTTCGCGTGAATGCCGGTAATTTACAGTTGTCGGTACAGGTTGAGGAGCAGTTAAAGTTAGACGCTGTCATGTCTCCCGAAGACGGCGAGTCGCTTGCCTCGGCCGTCATAGAAACGGTGCGTGCGTATCAATATGGCGGGGGCCGGTCGTCCTGGGGAGAAGTGCGCAGATTGACACTTTTTTTCGGTATGGATCAGAATGATGTTATCGTCCGTTTTGAAGGAAGTGACATACCTGCTGATTTGAATATCCTAAAGCGGGTCAGATCCGTACTCGGAAGTGAACGCATTCGAACAGAGAAGCTCCCTACGGGCGAAATGCTTCAAATTCGGATGCAGTGCCAGACATAAGGAAGGTGTAACCATGTTTGTAGATAAAGCGAAGATTTTTGTTAAAGGCGGTGACGGTGGAGACGGATTGATTGCGTTTCGCCGTGAGAAATACGTTCCTGAAGGTGGCCCAGGTGGTGGTGACGGAGGGAACGGTGGAGACGTAATTTTCCGTGTAGATGAGGGTTTGCGTACCTTGATGGATTTTCGGTACCAACGTCATTTTAAAGCCCAGCGTGGAGTAAAAGGTCGCAACAAAAGCCAACACGGAGCCAATGCGGAGCACATGATCGTACGAATACCACCGGGAACGGTCATCATAGATGATGATACTGGTGAAGTAGTAGCAGATATGACACGTCATGGTCAACAAGTTGTTGTAGCTAAAGGAGGACGCGGAGGACGCGGGAACATCCGTTTTGCTACGCCGAATAATCCAGCGCCTGAGTTGGCTGAGAACGGCGCTGAGGGACAAGAACGTTATATCACGCTTGAGTTAAAAGTAATGGCTGACGTAGGTTTGGTCGGGTTCCCTAGTGTAGGGAAGTCTACCTTGTTGTCGGTTGTATCTTCCGCAAAACCGAAAATTGGGGCATACCACTTTACAACGATTACTCCGAATTTGGGCGTTGTGGATGTGGGTGATCATCGTAACTTTGTGATGGCGGATTTGCCTGGTTTGATTGAAGGAGCTCATGAAGGTATTGGGCTGGGTCATGAATTTCTGCGGCACATTGAGCGGACACGTATTATTATCCATGTCGTGGATATGGCGGGCTCCGAAGGACGTGATCCGTTTGAAGATTGGACTAAAATTAACGACGAATTGAAGCAATATAATGCAACATTGGCTGAGCGTCCACAAATTGTGGCGGCCAATAAAATGGATATGCCGGAAGCTGAAGAAAACCTGACTCACTTCAAAGAGCAGATTGCTTCTATACGTCCTGATCTTGAAATCATGCCTATTTCCTCACTGACACGTCAAGGTGTGAAGGAATTGCTCTACCGGGCTGCTGATTTGCTGGATCAAATACCGGACGAGCCGGTTGTTGAGGAAGTAGCAGAAGTCAATGAACGTAAGGTATTTAAGCTGGATACAGCAGAAGACGATAGCTTTACAATTGTACGTGAAAACGATACATTCGTGGTGCAGAGTCCTAAAATTGAGCGCATGATGAAGCGCATGCAGTTAAACTCGCATGATGCCATTTTGAAATTAGCAAGAACGTTACGCCATATGGGTGTGGATGCTGAGTTACGCAAGCGTGGCGCCAAAGATGGTACATCTGTACGCATTGCTGATTTCGAGTTCGAATTTGTTGAAGGCAGCAGCTACTACTAAATTTCAAATAAAGGTCTAAAACCTGAACGGTTACTGTACTATAGGAAACTCTATAGAAGGCAGTAGCCGTTTTTTGCATTGTTTGCTTGCCGATTTTCAAGAGTTTCGATATAATGTCCTCTATACAAAAACATAAGTCTTTGAGGAGAGGACGTTCTTGAAAGAGCGCTATTACTTGGTACGGGAAGATATTTTGCCTGAAGCTATTGTTAAGACCATACAGGTGAAACTGCTGCTGGCTTCAGGAGATGTTAAAACCGTGCATGATGCCGTGGAGCAAGTTGGGCTAAGCCGAAGCGCCTTTTATAAATATAAGGATGGCATACATTTGGTTAACCAGCTGGAGCGTGAGCGAATTGTCAATATCTCTATTGATTTAGAGCATCAATCCGGAATGTTGTCCAGGGTGCTTGGCAGAGTGGCTGATTTCGGAGGCAATGTGCTGACGATCCAGCAAAGTATTCCACTGCAAGGCAGAGCCAACGTAGTCATCTCGGTAGAAATGTCCAGACTCAGTGAAGAGTTGGGTGTTCTACTGGAGGGCTTGGAAGACATCTCTGGAGTTAAACGTGTTCGCCTGATTGGGCAAGGTTAAGGCAATACAGTTCATTAGACATAAGTTCGCGGGAGGGGAATGGATGAAACCGGTCAAAGTAGGATTGTTAGGTTTGGGGACGGTTGGAACGGGAGTCGTTCGAATCGTAGAAGGCAATCAGGAAGACTTGAGCAGACAAGTCGGTTCACCGATCATCATTGAAAAAATAGCTGTAAAAAACATAGAAAAATATCGTTCCATTGAAGTAGAGACGGCCAAGCTTACTGAGGACCCATGGGAAGTTATTCGGGACCCTGAAATTGATGTAATTATTGAAGTTATGGGCGGCGTTGATCAGACGAAGGAGTACATTCTTGAAGCGCTGGAGCGGGGGAAACACATCGTAACAGCAAATAAGGACTTAATGGCTTTGCACGGTTCTGAAGTATTAGCAAAGGCGCAGGAAAAGCAGTGTGATATTTTTTATGAAGCTAGTGTAGCGGGTGGTATTCCGATCATTCGTACATTAATTGAAGGCTTTTCCTCTGACCGCATTACCCGCATTATGGGGATTGTGAACGGTACGACAAACTTTATTTTAACAAAAATGAGTCAGGAAGGGGCCTCGTACGAGGAAGTTCTCAAGGAAGCGCAGGAGCTTGGGTATGCTGAATCGGATCCGACCTCAGACGTGGAAGGACTGGATGCAGCTCGCAAAATGGCAATTCTCGGCACGCTTGGTTTCCGCTCTAATGTAGAGCTCAAGGATGTAAGTGTCAGCGGCATTTCAAAGGTAACCAGTGAAGATATTGCTTTTGCTAAAAAACTAGGATATGAAATGAAATTGCTCGGCATTGCAGAGCGCCAAGGTGATGAATTTACGATTAACGTTCAGCCGACCATGGTACGAAAGCAGCATCCACTGGCTTCAGTGAATGGGGTATTCAACGCGGTGTATGTGCATGGTGAAGCAGTGGGTGAAACCATGTTTTATGGTGCGGGTGCAGGTGAAATGCCGACGGCAACATCGGTTGTAGCCGATTTAGTAGCTGTAGTGAAAAATCTCAAACTTGGTGTCAATGGGCTTAAAGCCATCGTTCCTTACAATCCTAAAAAAATTAGTAACGATGAAGATGTGTATTTCAAAAACTTCGTGCTTCTGCATGTGGATGATAAAGCAGGGGTGTTGGCACGGATTACGCAAGTATTTGCTGAATTTGATGTCAGTCTGGCATCTGTTGTGCAGCAACCGAATGAGGTTAACCCCGATGCTGAAATTATTATCGTGACTCATTTAGCCAGTAAAGCGAGTATGAAAAAGGTTTTGGAGCATTTTGAAACTTTGGACGTCATCCGTCGCATCAAGAGCGTATATCGAGTAGAGGGATAGTCAATAAAAGCAGGAGGAATTGTCTGTATGACCGTTTTAAAAACAGCAAGAGTGCGTGTGCCTGCGAGTACGGCCAACTTGGGTCCCGGCTTTGATACATTGGGCATGGCATTGTCCTTATATGCATGGATTGAAATGAAGGAGGCCGAACAGACGGCTTTTCATTTATACGGAAATGAAATGAATGGTGTTCCCCAAGATAAAACTAATCTGATTTTCAAGGTAGCACAAATGGTTTTTCGGGAAGCAGGTGTATCTGTTCCTGAGCTCGATATTTCGATGTACTCGGATATTCCGCTTACTCGTGGTTTGGGCAGCAGTGCTTCTGCCATTGTGGGCGCTTTGGTCGCTGCCAATACGTTGATTGGCTCGCCTCTGCCGGATTCCAAGCTGTTTGATATGGCAAGCGCCATTGAAAAACATCCGGATAATGTTGGAGCTTCCCTGTTTGGTGGTATTATTACAGCGATGTGGGATGGCGAGCATGCTAGGCATTTACGACTTGAACCGGATGCTAATCTGGAGGTTATGGTAGTTATTCCAGATTTTCAGCTGTCCACGTCGAAAGCCAGAGAGGTTCTACCCGCGCATGTATCATTGAAGGATGCCGTATATAATATAAGTCATGCTTCCATGCTGGTAGCAGCATTGGCGTCGGGAAGAACCGATTTAATTGCCGAAGCGATGCGTGATCAGCTTCATCAGCCTTACCGTGCGGCGCTTGTGCCGGGTATGACAGAGATCCTGCAGGATGCGCACCATTATGGTGCCTTGGGTGTGGCTCTCAGTGGGGCTGGACCGACGCTGCTGGCATTGATGGATCAACGGGAGAATCGGAAAGCGGAGCTGGAGCAGTATTTAACGGATACCATGAACAAAGAGGGGATCACTGCTTCTGTTTTAAAATTGCGCCCTGAGAGTGAAGGAGTTAAAGTATATACAGAAGGGAATACACTCCCTTTTATGGATATGATTAAAGGGGAACTTACGATATGAAACGAATTGCACTTCTTCCTGAGGGGACCGTTTCTCATGAAGCGATTAAGTATTTGTTAGGAGATATGCCCCATGAATTACTGTTTTACAAGCATATTGCGGACGTATTTCAGGCAGTAGACAAGGGACAGGCAGACTATAGTGTAATTCCCATTGAAAATACGATTGATGGCTCTGTAAGTTTGCATATGGATTGGCTTGTACATGAAGTAGACATTCAAATGCAGGCGGAATGGGTATATCCTTCAATTCAAAATCTTATTGGACATCGTAGTGAGTTTACGAAGGATTTGGACAAGCTGGATTTGAGCAAAGTGGTCAAAATTATGTCTCATCCTGTAGCGCTTCCCCAGTGTAAAGAATTCATACAGACTTCCGCACCTCAGGCGGAGCTGGAGAGTGCAGGAAGTACGGCAGAAGCCGTCGAAATTGTTAAACATAACCCCGGTAAAGGCTGGACCGCTCTCGGAACCAAGCTTGCGGCTGCCAAACACGGATTGGATATTTTGGCCAGTAAAGTGACGGATCACGATAACAACTTTACCCGCTTCGTCTTGATCGGCCATCAACCTATAAGTCTCCCGGGTACGCCTGAAGGTCAACGAACCAGTATTTTGGTCACGCCGCCGCAGGATTTCCCGGGAGCGCTGCACCAGGTTTTATCCGCATTTGCATGGCGCAGGTTAAATCTGTCCCGTATTGAATCGCGTCCGACCAAAAAGCAATTGGGGAATTATTATTTTTACATTGAAGTTTTGGAATCTCTGCATTCCGTTCTGCTTCCGGCAGCCTTTGCAGAGATCGAGGCTTTGGGGTGCCATGTACGTATTCTTGGCTCTTATCCAAGCTACAAGTATGTTGAAGCAGCGATCGAACCTATTTTAAAGGAACATTAATCGGAGGTGTGGTTTTAATGGCAGAACAATGGATCTATCTGGATGGGCAGCATGTGACTAAGGAAAATGCAAAGGTTTCCGTATATGATCATGGATTCTTGTACGGAGACGGTATATTCGAGGGCATTCGTATTTATAACGGGAATATTTTTAAATGTAAGGAGCACTTGGAGCGTCTGTATGATTCTGCGAAATCCATTCAATTAAACATTCCGTTGTCTCCTGATGAAATGTTGGAAGCAATGGCTGAAACGATTCGTCTTAACGAAATGCGTAACGGATATATCCGTCTGATTGTATCCCGAGGTGCAGGAAATCTAGGTTTAGATCCTCTTCGTTGTGCGAAGGCGAGTGTTATCATTATCGTGGAGCAGCTCGCCATTTACCCGGAAGAAGCTTACTTGACTGGCCTGAAGACAATTTCTGTCTCTCAGCGTCGCAACATCCCAGATGCTTTGAATCCGAAGATTAAATCATTGAACTATCTCAACAATATCCTCGTGAAGATCCAGTCTAACTATGCTGGTGTAGGTGAGGCTATTATGCTTAATTCCCAAGGGTATGTGACGGAAGGCTCTGCGGACAACATTTTCATTGTCAAAAACGGAGTGTTATATACACCTCCTTGCTATTTGGGAGCGCTTGAAGGGATTACTCGTAATGCTATTATCGATTTGTGTACTAAGCTTGGATACCCCCTTAAGGAACAACCTTTTACACTGCATGATGTTTATGTTGCGGACGAGGTGTTTTTTACAGGAACTGCTGCAGAAGTTATTGCAGCTTATGAAGTGGATGGTCGTACGATCGGCTCCGGCGTTGCTGGCCCAGTGACTTTGGAACTCCTGGCTGAGTTCCGGAAGATCGTGGATCAGGATGGCTACAAAGTGTGGCAGGACTAAAATAAAACCGAATCCTTTTAACTGAATGCTCGTGAGAGTATTCGGTTGAGAGGATTTTTTTGTTTGTATGGGGTCATTCGCCCGGGAGGTGCATAGGATGTAATAACAGAAGCCGGGCGTTTATCCCGCCCGAACGAAAGTCTAGGAGGTTTGTGACCTGTGAAAATACACATCGTCAAAAAAGGTGACACTCTGTACTTGCTGGCACAGAAGTATAATGTGACGCTGGAGAAAGTTATTGCCGCCAATCCCCAATTGGCAGACCCTAATCAGTTGAGCATCGGCGAGAAAATTAAA
>NZ_CP073683.1:2742500-4525000 GCF_019454085.1 Paenibacillus sp. S25 | reverse complement strand
TTGAAAGAGTGCGTAATAGCTCACTGGTCGAGTGACTCTGCGCCGAAAATGTAACGGGGCTAAACACACCACCGAAGCTATGGCTTGATGCTTATGCATCAGGGGTAGGGGAGCGTTGAATGCGGGTTGAAGGTGTACCGTAAGGAGCGCTGGACTGCATTCAAGTGAGAATGCCGGTATGAGTAACGAAAAGATCTGTGAGAATCAGATCCGCCGAAAGCCTAAGGGTTCCTGAGGAAGGTTCGTCCGCTCAGGGTAAGTCGGGACCTAAGGCGAGGCCGATAGGCGTAGTCGAAGGACAACAGGTCGAAATTCCTGTACCACCGTAATCCGTTATGAGCGATGGGGTGACGCAGTAGGGTAGTGACGCGGACTGATGGATGTCCGTCTAAGCAGTGAGGCTGGTGTGTAGGCAAATCCGCACATCGTTAAGGCTGGGCTGTGATGGGGAGCGAAAATTGTAGTAGCGAAGGTCATGATCTCAGACTGCCAAGAAAAGCCTCTAGCCAGGAGAAGGTGCCCGTACCGCAAACCGACACAGGTAGGCGAGAAGAGAATTCTAAGGCGCGCGGAAGAACTCTCGTTAAGGAACTCGGCAAAATGACCCCGTAACTTCGGGAGAAGGGGTGCCTCGGTAGGGTGAATAGCCCGAGGGGGCCGCAGTGAAAAGGCCCAAGCGACTGTTTAGCAAAAACACAGGTCTGTGCGAAGCCGCAAGGCGAAGTATACGGGCTGACGCCTGCCCGGTGCTGGAAGGTTAAGGGGAGTGGTAAGCCCTTCGGGGCGAAGCTATGAACCGAAGCCCCAGTAAACGGCGGCCGTAACTATAACGGTCCTAAGGTAGCGAAATTCCTTGTCAGGTAAATTCTGACCCGCACGAATGGCGTAACGACTTGGGCGCTGTCTCAACGAGAGATCCGGTGAAATTTTAATACCTGTGAAGATGCAGGTTACCCGCGACAAGACGGAAAGACCCCATGGAGCTTTACTGCAGCTTGATATTGAATTTGGGTACGATCTGTACAGGATAGGTGGGAGCCGTTGAATCTTGAGCGCCAGCTTGAGAGGAGGCATCCTTGGGATACCACCCTGATCGTATCTAGGTTCTAACTTGGTACCGTGATCCGGTGCGAGGACAGTGTCAGGTGGGCAGTTTGACTGGGGCGGTCGCCTCCTAAAGAGTAACGGAGGCGCCCCAAGGTTCCCTCAGAATGGTTGGAAATCATTCGAAGAGTGCAAAGGCAGAAGGGAGCTTGACTGCGAGACCTACAAGTCGAGCAGGGACGAAAGTCGGGCTTAGTGATCCGGTGGTACCGCATGGAAGGGCCATCGCTCAACGGATAAAAGCTACCCTGGGGATAACAGGCTTATCTCCCCCAAGAGTCCACATCGACGGGGAGGTTTGGCACCTCGATGTCGGCTCATCGCATCCTGGGGCTGAAGTAGGTCCCAAGGGTTGGGCTGTTCGCCCATTAAAGCGGTACGCGAGCTGGGTTCAGAACGTCGTGAGACAGTTCGGTCCCTATCTGTCGTGGGCGTAGGAAATTTGAGAGGAGCTGTCCTTAGTACGAGAGGACCGGGATGGACGTACCGCTGGTGTACCAGTTGTTCCGCCAGGAGCACCGCTGGGTAGCTATGTACGGAAGGGATAAGCGCTGAAAGCATCTAAGCGTGAAGCCCCCCTCAAGATGAGATTTCCCAATTAGTAAGACCCCTTGAAGACGACGAGGTAGATAGGTTGGGGGTGGAAGTGCAGTAATGCATGGAGCTGACCAATACTAATCGGTCGAGGGCTTATCCTAAGCATAAAACGCAATGAGTTTCGGATCCAGTTTTCAGGGTGTAACCTTGAAGGTATGTACAAGTGACATACGACAAGCGCATGGCTATTCATTCACACGATAAGTGATGAACCGAATAACCATACGGTAGAATTTGCTCAACAAATTCATGTTTGGTGGCGATAGCGGAGGGGTTCCACACGTACCCATCCCGAACACGACCGTTAAGCCCTCCAGCGCCGATGGTACTTGGACCGCAGGGTCCTGGGAGAGTAGGACGTCGCCAAGCAGAGTTTTATGATTAATATTCCCTGATAGCTCAGTTGGTAGAGCACTCGACTGTTAATCGAGTTGTCACAGGTTCGAGTCCTGTTCGGGGAGCCATATGGAGAGGTGTCCGAGTTGGCCGAAGGAGCACGATTGGAAATCGTGTAGGCGCCAAAAGCGTCTCGAGGGTTCGAATCCCTCTCTCTCCGCCATAATTATTTTATTGTATGGCCCGTTGGTCAAGGGGTTAAGACACCTCCCTTTCACGGAGGTAACAGGGGTTCGAATCCCCTACGGGTCATAAGTAGTATGGAGGCTTAGCTCAGCTGGGAGAGCATCTGCCTTACAAGCAGAGGGTCGGGGGTTCGAGCCCCTCAGCCTCCACCATTTATTTAAATAGCAGTCCCTAATATTATCGCGGGGTGGAGCAGTTCGGTAGCTCGTCGGGCTCATAACCCGAAGGTCGCAGGTTCAAATCCTGCCCCCGCAACCAATTAACTTTTGAATGTAAACTGCTATGGAACTGTGGTGTAGAGGCCTAACATGCCTGCCTGTCACGCAGGAGATCGCGGGTTCGAATCCCGTCAGTTCCGCCATTTTTACAAAGTTATATTACCCTGTTGGGAGCCATTAGCTCAGTTGGTAGAGCACCTGACTTTTAATCAGGGTGTCGAAGGTTCGAGTCCTTCATGGCTCACCATTCATGAACTTATATGTCATGGATATAATGATATTGCGGACGTGGCTCAGCGGTAGAGCATCGCCTTGCCAAGGCGAGGGTCGCGGGTTCGATTCCCGTCGTCCGCTCCATATTTGCGCCCTTAGCTCAGCTGGATAGAGCGTTTGACTACGAATCAAAAGGCCGGGAGTTCGAATCTCTCAGGGCGCGCCATTAACTTCATAAGCCGGTGTGGCGGAATTGGCAGACGCGCGCGACTCAAAATCGTGAGGGAAACCGTGGAGGTTCGAGTCCTCTCACCGGCATCTATTTCGGGATGTAGCTCAGCTTGGTAGAGCACCTGGTTTGGGACCAGGGGGTCGCATGTTCAAATCGTGTCATCCCGATTCAAAAGAAAAGTCGCTGGAAGCAGCGGCTTTTTTGTTATATTAATATCTTTTTGTATAAATCAGTAATCGTCAGGTCACACTAACACAAAAAGTGGGACGGAAGGGATTACTGTGAAGCGATTAAGTTGGAAAAAACAGATGAAACGGCGCTGGAAACAGTGGAGAAGAACAGTGTGGGCTTGTAGCATTTTTGGTGCGGCTTGTTTGCTGGCAGGGTTGGGTATTCTGTTTTCGAATTATTTGCAGGCTATGTTGTCACAGCCACTCGCTACTACCGTCATGGCAGAGGAGAGCGTGGAGGAGGCTTCACATCTCAGTCCAACTGAAGATCACTCTTCACAGACGCAACTATTGCAAAGTATTCGTGCTTCCGGTATAAGCAGGAAGACCCGTCTATTAACCACCTACGTATGTGGTACGGAAACACTTTCCTTGGGAACACTAAGTTCACAGCAGCTAGAGACCTTACTGAAGCAACATCCCGATTGGAAGGGACGACTTAATACCAAAGGAGAGGTGTGGCTGGAGCGCAGGGTGGAAGACTTGTCAGAGTCATGCAAAGAGCGTGGATACATGGGTTTGAGCACTGACGGCCAGCTTACATTGTATGAAGGGCTACCTAAAAGAGAAAAAGTTATCCGCACTTTTTTTCAATTGGATGTGGGTTCCATGGAGACGGCCTTGCCAGAAGGGGTGTATAAACAACTTCAGCAGGGGATCCGTGTACAGGATATAAATGAGTATAACAGTGTAATCTCCACTTTTAGTGACTTTGCCGTGGAGCGAACACAAAGGGTATTAAAGCAGCACTATTGATTACAACTACGGAGACGTTAGGCATTGCCCATGAGGTGAGGCTTGAAGCGTCTCTTTTTATGTTTTTACTCACGTTTAAATTTTTTCCTCTATTAGATACAAAGTTTTGTTATAATGAAAAGAACGACACATATGTTCGCTTTATATGGTATTTGGCTATGATTATATGAAGAATAACGTCTGGCTATTGTTTAGTTACGCCATGTTTGAGCGATAGGGGAGAGATTTTTTTGCGTTTTTTAGGAATTGATCCGGGCATTGCCATTGTGGGCTTCGGATTTGTAGACAAGATTGGCAGCAAGGTAGTTCCTGTACAGTATGGCTGCATCCAGACGGAGGCCCATACACCGGAAGAAGAAAGGCTGCTTCATGTGTATGAAGGCATGTTGCAATTAATAGATAAATATAAACCTGATGCAGTAGCACTGGAAAAGCTCTTTTTTAATCGCAACGTTACAACCGCTATGTCTGTAAGTCAGGCACGTGGGGTGCTGGTACTAGCTGCAAAACAACGTAATTTGCCTATAGGTGAATACACGCCGATGCAGGTAAAGCAGGCTATTGTAGGGTATGGAAAGGCTGAGAAGAAACAGGTACAAGAAATGGTTAGAATGTTTCTAAAGCTTCAAATTGTGCCCAAACCGGACGATGTAGCGGATGCTTTGGCGGTGGCTATTTGTCATGCGCATTCTTATGGACTAAATTCAAAATTAAATGAGGTATTGCGAAAATGATAGATTTCTTGCGTGGTTCTGTAGCCCATTTGGAAAATGAATATGTCGTTTTAGATGTGCAGGGTGTAGGGTACCGAGTATTTTGTCCGAATCCTTACGCGTTCGCCAAAACTGAAGGTCCAGTGGTTATTTACATTCACCATCATGTAAGGGAAGATGCTATTTTACTGTTCGGTTTTCCGACCCGTGAGGAGCAGCAGCTGTTCCGTAAACTGATTGATGTATCTGGTATTGGACCGCGTGTTGCGCTTGGTATTTTAGGAGGCGGTACGCCTGCTCATGTGGTAACGGCGATTTATCAGGAGAATATCACATTTCTCACCAAGTTACCGGGGATCGGTAAAAAGACGGCACAACGTATGATTCTGGATTTGAAAGACAAGCTGGACGGTATTGGCTCGTTGGGAATGGCAACCGGATTGTTTGCTGAGCCTGTCGTAGAAGAAGGCGAAGGTTCATATTGGGGCGAGGCCCGTGAGGCGCTGAAGGCGCTGGGTTACACTGATGCTGAATTGGATAAGGTATGGAGCAGAATGAAGAAAGATGCGAAACCTGATGAATCTGCTGATATTTTGATGAAGCGGGCTTTGCAACTGTTGTTTGCCGGATAGGACGATGATGTCCGTTAACAAATGTCTGGTGGAAAGAGGAGCGATGGAATATGGATGACCGGATTATTTCCGCCAATTTGATGATGGAAGACCAGACGGCGGAGCTAAGCCTTCGCCCCCGTTATCTAAATGAATATATCGGGCAAAATCAGGTTAAGGAAAATCTGAAAGTATATATTGAAGCGGCCAAAATGCGTAAAGAAGCGTTGGACCATGTACTGTTATACGGACCGCCGGGGTTGGGTAAAACAACTCTTGCTAACATTATCGCCAATGAGTTGGGGGTTAATCTGCGTACAACTTCAGGTCCTGCAATTGAAAGACCGGGAGATTTGGCAGCGTTGCTGACCAATCTTCAAGAGGGTGATGTTTTGTTCATTGATGAGATTCATCGCCTTCATCGTACGGTGGAAGAAGTCATGTACCCTGCGATGGAGGATTTTGCGCTGGACATTATGATTGGTAAAGGCCCGAGTGCACGCTCGGTCCGTCTGGATTTGCCACCCTTTACCCTTATAGGGGCCACTACGCGCGCTGGGCTGCTCTCTGCGCCATTGCGTGACCGGTTTGGTGTTATTAGTCGTTTAGAGTTTTATACGACAGACGAGCTGGCTTACATCGTGTCCAGGAACGCGGATATTATGGAGATTGAAATTGTCGGTGATGCGGCAGAGGAAATCGCATTGCGTTCACGGGGGACACCGCGTATTGCCAACCGACTGTTAAAAAGGGTGCGTGATTTTGCCCAGGTTGCCGGAGACGGTATTATTCATTCTGAGTTAGCTGCAGAGGCGCTAAAGAGGCTTCAAATAGATCCACTCGGGCTTGATGAAATTGATCATAAAATGCTTAAGGCCATGATTCATTCATTCCGAGGCGGACCTGTAGGATTGGACACAATTGCTGCAACTATTGGTGAAGAGAGTCAGACAATTGAGGATGTGTATGAACCCTATTTGTTACAAATTGGTCTTTTACAAAGAACACCTCGGGGACGAACAGTGACTCCGGCGGCATATGCCCACCTTGGAATCCCGATGCCAACGGATCCACGGTGATTAGGAAACATGATTCACTTTTAAAAAAAATCATTGCATGGTTACACGCAAGTATGATGAATACGATATCGGCTGACGGATGATTGAGGGAAGTGAGAGTGTAAGTAAGATTCGAGCGGGTTCATATTTTGGTTTATTCCGCCGATGTATTTAGAGGGACAGACAAGGGTCGAGATCCCAATAAATTACGCAATATAAGTGCTAGACAGCTAGATTGGGGGAGCCAGAAATGAGTGGAGAAGCATTTAACCGAAAAAGTATTTTCGGTGCATGGATGGGCCGGGCCAAACGAGCAGCAGCGATTATGGTATTAGCTACAGTGTGCATACCTTGGTCTTCGGGCGTTCACGCTGCTGCCGCCCAAGAGGATATTCGAGTAGTGATTTTTGCGGATCTAGGTAGCAAATATAAAGCGACCGTCCCCGCTGTAACCTTGAAATCATCAGGAGGTCTGAGTGTTGGACAGAACAGTGGAGGCAGTTTTCAAACTTGGATGGGACTGCCAGACAGTACCGCTCGTTTTAGTGTAGACAGCTATCGGGTGAAGGTACTTGAAGGAAATGAAGCAGCGGCGATAAAAGCGGCCCAAGCCCTGCAAAAGACTAATGATAAACCTACGGTTTTTATCGGTTCAAAAAATGGTAGCTCTGTGTATCAAGTGTACGCGGGAACATATGCTAGTGAACAATCTGCGCAGGCTGCTGTACAGCGGATTTCCTCCGCAACCGGAGCGCAGCCCGAGGTTAAGGGAAACAAGCATTGGTCCACAGGAAGCTACGGAAGCGAGCAGGAAGCTAATCTCGTTCGAACGACAATTGCTGCGGCAGGCTTTGATGCTTTTACTGTGATTCAATCAAGGGGCCAGTATGCTGTATGGGTTGGAGAAGAAAGTAATGACAGCAAGCTGTCGGCTTTGAAAACAGAGCTGGAGAGCAAGCAACCAAGACTCACGCTGTCCAAAGTTAATGCTACTCAAACCGGCCTCATTATAAGACAGGAAGCAGGAGTCACGACCGGCTCGCAGGTGATGTCTCATTACATGCTAAGTGGTTCTGATAATAGCAAGGTAACTGTCAATGGCGGTAATAATGGAATACAAGTGATGGAGAGATCACAGCGTACATATCGCGGCCAGATGGAGATTGGCATGACGTCAGGCCAGCTGGCGCTTGTGAACGAAGTTCCTTTGGAGCAGTATTTGTATTCCGTGGTAGGAGCAGAGGTCTATTCCTCATGGCCAGATGAAGCGCTCAAGGCTCAAGCGGTAGCGGCTCGTAGCTACGCGCTTGCCCAAGGCAATCGGTTTCAGATCGGAAATGTAGTAGATGGTACGTTAAGCCAGGCTTACAACGGTAAGAGCTCGGAACATGCCAATGTCAATGAGGCTGTAGATGCAACAGCTGGTGAAGTCATTAAAAGTGGCGGCAAAGTGGTCGAAGCTGTATTTTCATCTAATGCGGGCGGTGTCACAGCAGATGCTTCCGAGGTGTGGAACAGTGGTGGCGAAGCCTTTGCCAGCGTAGACAGCTCGGGGGATACTTCGGCACAAAAAGGAGCACAGGAATGGTATCATGTACTTCTCTCCAGTGGCAAGACAGGTTATATTCGTGAGGATAATGCTAAGGAACTGGAGGGTGTCACAGAAGCGGGGTTAGACAAAATAACCGTCACTGCGGAAAATACAAATGTGCGTCCTATTCCCCAAATCCAATCGACAGTTACACCAATAGCCAAGGCGCAGCCGGGCGAAGAGATAATTGTATTGGAAAAGGTGCCTCAGTCCGGAGACTATGCATGGGTGCGGGGGCCCTTTACGTCAGCTCAGCTTGCTAAATCCCTGCAAGGGAAAGTCACGGGCACAGTGCCTTCCTCTATTAATCACCTCGATGTCACTAAACGTGGTCCATCAGGGCGAGTGTTGGAGGTTGAAGCGAACGGATCCCCTTTGAAAGTGAAATATCCGGATATGTTTCGCTCAGCGATGGGCGGACTCCCGAGCACACTGTTTGATATTGCGAGTACCGGAAGTTATACTGTATTAGGCGCTGATGGGGCTACTTCTCATGTAAGTGGTACACAAGGCACTCAAATCCTGTCCGCATCTGGCAGCAGTACTTCAAGTGGTAACGGGGTGATCGTCATGAATGAAGATCGTCATGCACGGGTCATTGACAAAACACAAAGCTTTATTTTTACAGGTAAAGGAAATGGTCATGGTTTGGGCTTATCCCAATGGGGTGCCAACGGTTTGGCCGAGCAGGGGTATGATTACAAGAAAATTTTGCAACACTATTACAAAAATGTGGATATAGTTAAGGACTGACCAATATATGAACGTAAACGACTACGATTTTGAACTGCCTGAAACATTAATTGCACAGACACCTTTGCTGGATCGGAGCGCTTCCAGATTACTGACGTTAAACAAAAATAACGGTGAAGTGGGTCATCATACGTTTTCGGATATTGTGCAGTATCTTCAACCAGGGGATACGCTGGTGTTAAACGATACGAGAGTGATTCCTGCACGCTTGTTTGGCATCAAGGAAGATACGGGAGCAAAGGCTGAAGTTTTACTGCTTAAGCAACTGCAAGGGGACCGATGGGAAGCATTGGTGAAACCTGGTAAAAAGCTGAAAAAGGGTGCTGTTATCGTTTTCGGTGATGAGCTTAAAGCAGTAATTGAGGAAGAAGGAGATATGGGCGGAAGGGTACTTTCATTTTCATATGACGGTATTTTCCAGGAGATCTTGGACCGTCTGGGGCAGATGCCGCTTCCGCCGTATATCAAGGAACAACTGGATGACCGCGAGCGTTATCAGACAGTTTATGCTCGGCATGAAGGTTCTGCTGCGGCTCCAACGGCAGGGCTGCACTTTACAGAAGAATTGCTGGACCAGATTAAAAAGAAGGGCGTTACCGTTGCCTTTATCACACTTCATGTTGGCTTAGGGACGTTCAGACCGATGTCTGTGGATACGATTGAAGAACATGTGATGCATGAAGAATACTATTCATTGTCACAGGAAACAGCGGATGTACTCAATGAAACCAAGGCGCGCGGCGGAAGAGTCGTGGCGGTGGGGACGACCAGTTGCCGGACGCTGGAAACGGTGGGCAATAAATTCCTAGATGGAGTATTAGAGGCCAGTAGTGGCTGGACACAGATTTTTATTTATCCAGGCTATGAATTCCGTGTGGTGGATGCGATGATTACGAATTTTCATTTGCCTAAATCCACCTTGGTTATGCTGGTCAGCGCACTGGCGGGCAGGGAGAATATTATGCATGCTTACCAGGAGGCGATTGACCGACAATATCGGTTTTTCAGCTTCGGGGACGCAATGTTCATTTATTAATTAAGGATGGTAGAGAAAATATGGCACCAGCAATAAGATACGAACATATTAAAACCTGCAAGCAATCGGGAGCCCGTCTTGGGCGTGTACACACACCTCATGGAGTTATTGAGACACCAACCTTTATGCCTGTGGGAACTCAAGCTACTGTTAAAACGATGAGTCCTGAGGAACTGAAAGCGATGGATGCTCAAATTATTTTGAGTAACACGTACCATTTGTTTCTTCGTCCCGGCCACGATATTATTCGTGAAGCGGGTGGACTGCACAAGTTTATGAATTGGGATCGCCCTATTTTAACGGACAGCGGTGGATTCCAGGTGTTTTCCTTAAGTGAAATGCGCAAGATTTCAGAGGAGGGTGTTCATTTTCGCTCTCATTTAAATGGAGATAAGAAGTTTCTTTCGCCTGAAGTGGCGATGGAAATACAAAACTCGCTTGGCTCAGATATTATGATGGCCTTCGATGAATGCCCGCCATTTCCGGCTGAATATGAGTATGTGAAAAAGTCACTGGAACGTACCAGCCGTTGGGCTGAGCGTTGTTTGGAGGCACACGCGCGTCCTCATGATCAAGGGCTGTTTGCCATTGTACAAGGAGGCATGCATGAAGATCTACGCAAGCAAAGCGCTGCGGATTTGACTTCCATGGATTTCCCGGGGTATGCTATTGGTGGACTGAGCGTAGGTGAACCGAAACATTTGATGTATGAAGTGCTAGATTACACGCTTCCTCTGCTTCCCACCAACAAGCCAAGATATTTGATGGGCGTAGGTTCTCCGGATGCCTTGATTGAAGGCGCTATCCGTGGTGTGGATATGTTTGATTGTGTACTTCCAACGCGAATTGCTCGCAACGGGACAACGATGACCAGCCAAGGTCGTCTTGTCGTTCGCAATGCCCAATATGCAAGTGATTTTGGCCCGCTCGATCCCGCTTGTGATTGTTATACCTGTCGCAATTATTCACGTGCTTACTTGCGGCATTTGATTAAAGCGGATGAAACCTTCGGGCTCCGACTGACAACGTATCATAACTTGCATTTCTTAATACAATTGATGCGTAATGTCAGACAAGCGATTATGGATGACAGGCTGCTTGATTTCCGAGATGAATTTTTTGAGCAGTATGGTCTTCATGATAATGATAAAGGCTTTTAAGTTTTAGGTAGAGTATACGAAAGGGGGATTTAACATGTTTCATTTTGCTACAGCCGCTGCTGCACCCGGTGGAACTGGCGGACTTTTTCAAATGATCTGGCCACTGGCTCTGATGTTTGTAATCTTCTATTTCTTGCTGATTCGCCCGAATCAGAAAAAACAAAAGCAGCGTCAAACGATGCTTCAAGCTTTGAAAAAGGGAGATAAAGTAATTACGATCGGAGGTCTTCACGGTACAATTGTGGAGATTACGGATGATGTAGTAGTTTTGCGTGTGAATGATGTCACGAAGCTGACCTTTGACCGCAGTGCAATTAGTAATGCGATTGCAAAAGACACGGCATCTGAGGAAGTTGTTTCCAAATCGTAAAATACTTCTGACCGTTATGCAAAAACCGAGCCTTTGAGGAGGCTCGGTTTTTTTGTGTTGTTTTATTACATGGATACAAACATTTTGATTACTTGCTGAGATTAATGCCAAACATCCCACCACCTGCACCTATGACAAACGCGAAAGCTAAGTGTAACAGGTCCTTGCCGTTCATGCCCGCATCCAATGCCAGAAAACCGACCAGCAAAACGATTAGTCCATACAGGATGCCTGTAATACCGCCTTGATACCAGCCTTTGTTTGTGGATCTTTTACCGGCGACGAAGCCGCCAGATAGCATGGCGAATGCGTGGACGATGTACGTATACAATGATAAGTCCTGTTCCTGCATCTGTGTCAGCCACAAGAGTAGTGAAAGAATCAATGCGCCAAGCAGCATCCATGCAAAAGCATAAAATAAGCCGGATAAAATGGGATGGGCCAGACGAAACGAACACCAGCGGCGAATGAGCTCCATTGATAATTCCTCCTGTACCAAGGTTTGAACTATTATCATTCTATGGCCAAGCCTCCCTGCTTAGTACCAAGTCGCAAGCAGTCTTTCTCTTTATTTCAATAATTTAGCCTTTTGTTTTTTGTATGAGCCAAGTGAGGAACGGTCAGAATACGTGTACAATGAACGACTAATGTCTTATTGCAAGTACAGGGGAGGAGGCGAACATATTGAGTCACGATATTTTTGCTCATATTTTTCGGACGCTGCTCATGTATTTTATTGTATATCTGGTGATGCGCTTGATGGGTAAAAGGGAGATCGGCAAATTGTCTGTTTTCGATCTCGTCATATCGATTATGATTGCAGAAATTGCTGTATTCAGCCTGGAGGATATAAAACGTCCTCTTTATGAAGGGCTGATTCCTTTAGGAGTGCTGTTAATTTTGCAAATCGGGATTTCATTTTTCAGTCTGAAAAGTCGGCGACTGCGCTTACTATTTGATGGTAGGCCCAGTGTATTGTACTCCAATGGACAATTAAACAAGGACGAAATGGTGAAACAACGTTACAATTTAGATGACTTGCTGTTACAACTTCGTGAACAAAATATAGAAAGTCTGGATGAAGTCGAATATGTTATTTTGGAAACGACAGGTAAGCTAACGGTTATAGGTAAGGATGATAACGATGGAGTGGAACACGGAAAAATAAAGCAAGAATTAAACGGAACAGATGTGATAAACAAAGAGCAACAGGTGAATAAAGTTCATCCTTCTCCACAAATCGGTGGAAAGTTTAGATATGAGGGACTGCCTATTCCATTAATCATGGATGGCAAGGTGCTGGATCGAAATTTGGAACGGATGGATATGAACCGTTTTTGGCTTAAAAATCAGATTCAAGCAAAGGGACACAAAGATTTTAAAGATGTTTTTTTATGCTCGGTTAACCATAGAGGTGATGTGTATATTACACCACCGGCCTATGGAAAATCTTCGGATTAGATTTCTTACGCTTTAAACCATCTTCTCAGGAGTGGAATGCGTGTAAGGTTGTCCCAATCAATCATTTTGATCAAGGTCATTAGGAAAAGGTACAGTATAATTCCCAAACCTGCGGCAAAAATAAACTGAAGCCACATTTGGTCGAACATCGTTAGATGTCTGTAGGTATATAATACTGCTGCTGCCATGATGATCATACCTATCCCGGTCTTCCAGAAATCGAGCAAACGTACGCGGAAGCGAAGCAGTCTGCTGACACTGAAGCCATGAAGGAGTGTAACAATGGCACTGTTAATACAAATGGCAATGACAGCTCCGTAGATACCGTACTGAGGTTGGGAAGCAAGCCAGACGATTAGCGCAATTTTGATAACGGCTCCGATAAAGGTATTTAATAAGGCACTTCCAGGACGGTCTAATGCCTGAAGTGCTGCCTGAAGCGGGGCCTGAATGTACATAAAAAGTGCAAAAGGTGCCATGAGCTTAAGCATGCCTGCAATATCGCCATTATTATAGAGTAGCAGACACAGAGGTTCTGCCAAAACATACATGATTACGGCAAATGGGGCTCCTGCAACCAAAGCGAGCCGAAGCGATTGATGTAGACGTTTGTGAATGGCAGTAATATGCCCCTTGGCTGCTGCTTCGGATAACGAAGGAACGAGTGAAACAGCTAGTGAACTGGTAAGAACTCCAGGTAGTAATAATACAGGAATGACCATGCCCTGCATGGCTCCATATTGTGCGGTTGCCACGCCAGTTGCTATGCCTGCTACGGCGAGGCTACGCATGCACAAGATAGATTCGAGCAAATAGGATAAGGAACCAACAAGCCTTCCAGCAGTAACGGGAACGGATATAGACATAAGACGTGACAAAACGGATGATTGCTCGGGATGAACCTCAGAGGAGGGGATAGGCGACTTCGGCTGAAGGATGCGATCTTTTCGATGGTTACACACGTATTGCCATAGCAGCACAATCATGCCAATGAATTCCCCCGCCAGAGCACCGAGCATGGCACCTGCAGCAGCGTAGGCTACCCCATGGGGAAGTAACAAGTAAGCAAACCAAATGACACAAAAAATGCGCATAACGGTCTCCGCAATGGAGGAGGTGGCGGAAGGAATCATATTTTGCTTTCCCTGAAAATAGCCCCTATAAGCTGAGGAAACCGCTACAATGACAATCATTGGGCTCATGCTCACGAATGTATAATACACGCGGCTGTCGGTCAGGAGATGGCTTGTGATCCAAGGCGCGAACACAAGACAGAGCACCATGGCGATTAGACTGAGTGTGATGGTGAAGCGCAGGCTGGTGTGCAAAATACGTCGCGACATTTCGGGCTGTCCCGCCGTTTCTGCTTCTGCTACAAGCTTGGCTACAGCAAGAGGGATACCCCCTGTAATAAGCGTCACCAGAACGATAAAAAAGGGATACCCCTGTTGGTACAAGCCAACTCCTTCGGGGCCGATGATACGCGGGAGTGCGATTCGGGGAATAAAACCTAGTATCCGGTTGATAATTCCTGCTGCCAATAAAATAATTGCTCCATGGATGAATGTCTGCTTTTTCAATCGCAACTCCCTCTTCCCCAAAATGTAATTCTGCGTCTATACATTACTTTAGAAGATATGCTGGACCTGTCCATCTTCATGACAAGCTTTTCCGTTCAGAAACAAAGTGATTTAGACAACAAGAGGGAGAGTGGTGAATTCTGCTATTGACGAGCGAAATGAATGCATATATTGTTGATTTAAGGCTATTTTCAACGAAAAGAAGGGTTTTCCAGGATCAGGACAGAAATGTTCTACAAAGCAGTCAATGACCCCGCTAATTGCTGATCTGCGGAACCGGTAGTCGCTGGGAGGAGGAACGGCCATCGTGGGTATGGAAGAGCTGGATGAGCAGGATTGGGATGACGCAATTGAGATGCTCTGTCAAAGTAAGGCGGACGAGTTGATTCTCGTAGGCTATGAGCATGTCACAAGTAAGGACGTGTGGAATTGCGTCAGCCATAAATATGAAAAGGAGGGTATCCCTCCGCTGCACAAGCTCGTTAACGATATACTTTCCCTTAAAGCGACGAGCTTTATGAACTATTTGACTATGTCCGCATTACGGGGCTCCACTTTCGAATAGAAGGGGGTCTTTTTTTGCGTTCAAATTGACTGCTTTTTGAGGGGTAGCTATAATAGGAATATTGAGAATGAAAGGGGAACATGGGACGGAATGAAGAGAATTCTAAGTTTCATCGTGGTCGTGCTCATAACTACTGGTGTTATGATCGGGACAAGCCCGGGCCTACTGAACAGTTTAAAATTAGGCCTCGATTTAAAGGGAGGCTTTGAAATTTTATATGAAGCCCAGCCTTTGGAAGCCGGGCAGAGTGTAACCAGACAGTCTCTTATACAAACAGCTCAAAGTCTGGAGAGACGGATTAATGCGCTCGGTACGACTGAGCCGGAAGTAACAACAGAGGGGAGCAACCGTATTCGCGTGCGGCTTGCTGGTGTCACTAATGAGGCAGAAGTCCGCTCCATGTTGAAAAAACCTGCAGAATTAACGTTCCGCAGTGCAACGGCAGCAGATGCTAAAAAGCCAGGCCAATACAGCAAAATTGAGCTCCGCGGTAATGATTTTGTGGAGAATGGTGCTGTTGTCGGCTTTGACCAGCTGAACCAACCTGAGATTAGTATCAAAGTGAAGGACAAAGCTAAATTTGCAGAAATCACAAAGCGACTTCTGAATAAAGAATTAGCTATTTTCCTGGATCAGGAATTGCTGTCTGCACCTACAGTACGTGGGGAATTAACGGACGGTAGCGCGTCAATCACAGGTAGCTACACTCGTGATGAAGCGAATAAACTGGCGGATACGATTAATTTGGGTGCCCTTCCGCTCAAACTGACGGAAAAATATTCTCAGAGTGTAGGTGCTACGCTGGGTCAATTGTCACTGGATCAAACGATTCGTGCTGGGTTGATCGGCTCGATCATTATTCTTGTATTTATGATTGCGATGTTCCGTGTACCGGGCCTAGTGGCCAGCTTCTGTCTGATCGTTCATACTTGGCTGGTACTCGCGATCTTCTACTTGGGTGGATTCGTACTCACACTCCCAGGTATCGCCGCCTTCGTGCTCGGGATCGGGATGGCAGTCGATGCCAATATTATTACGTATGAACGGATTAAAGAAGAAATTAAGACAGGCAAAACGATTCGTTCTTCCGTTATCGCAGGTAGTAAGGCTTCGTTCCGTACCGTTATGGATGCCAATATTACGACAATTATAGCGGCAGCGGTTATGTTTGGTCTCGGAACAGGCTCCGTTAGAGGTTTCGCTCTGGTGCTTATCGTTGATATTGTCACCAGTATCTTGACGAATATCTTCTTCTCCCGCTTCTTGCTCAATCTGCTGGTTAAAGCGGATGCTGTGAAGAAGCCCAAGTATTTTGGTGTGAAGGAGAGTGATATTAGTGCGCTTTAATTGGGACTATAAATATATCAAGATGAGCAAGTGGTTTTACACGTTCTCGATTATTATCACACTGCTTGGTATTCTGAGCTTGTCGATATTCGGCTTGAATTACGGGGTAGACTTTCGTTCCGGTTCCAATGTGGATGTCAATTTGACTAAAGTCGTTACACAGAAACAGATCCAAACTTTGCTGGACAAGCAGGGGATCGGTAAAGAGGTGGATTATACACCGGGTAAAGAGCGTTTCGGTATTCGCTTCTCACAGGTTTTGACGGATCAGCAAGTGAATGATTTTAAGATTTCTTTTAATAAACAGCTGGATCCGAAGGCTTCCTTTGAGGTCAATACAGTGGATACGGAAATGGCGCAAGAACTGGAGCGGAATGCAATATGGGCGATATTGCTAGCATGTGTAGCCATCGCAGTCTATATTTCAATCCGGTTTGAATGGCGGTTTGCCATTGCAGCCATCGTTTCGTTGTTGCATGATGCCTTCCTCGTTATTAGTATTTTCTCGATTTTCCGTCTTGAGGTGGATTTGACCTTTATTACGGCAATTCTGACGATTGTCGGTTTCTCCATTAATGATACCGTCGTTATTTTTGACCGTATTCGGGAAAATCTACGATTTGCGAAGAAGAAGTCCAGGGATGACTTAGAGCAGGTAGTTGATCACAGTATTGCGCAGACAATGACTCGTTCACTTGCAACCGTGTTTACGGTGTTTATTGCCTCCTTATGTTTGTTCATATTTGGCGGCGAATCGATCCGTATGTTCTCCCTTGCGATGGTCATTGGTTTGTTGTTTGGTGCTTATTCTTCCATTTTCATTGCCAGTCCGCTGTGGGTGGCTTTGAAAGGAAAACAAAAATCTCCGACAGCTGGCGGGGGCGCGGCCAAAACTGCAAAGTCTTAAGTTACGCAAATACCAGTAGTATAAATTAAAGAGAAAGCCGCGTCTGCTTGGGCGCGGTTTTCTAAGGTTTTGAGATTTACCTTGAGTAAGGCACAGTAGTGGACACTTAAATGTGAATGGTTTTTGTTTGTTAGAAATTCGGTTATTTTAGAATGGAGCTTTATTGGGAAAGGGTTAGTTCAGGATTGAGGGGGAAACGTTGTGAATAGCGAACGCAGCCGATCATTGGAAACTGCGGCGTTGAGTGGGATTGTAGGTAATCTCGCGCTGGCTGTTCTAAAGGGAACCGTCGGTTATGCGGCAAACAGCAAAGCGTTGATGGGGGATGCACTGCACACGGCTGCGGATAGTGCTTCCCGTTTGCAGGAGCTTCTGTTTTCCAAGGGGGCTACAGGGCACGGAATGCTGGCACGGTTGCGGAATGGTGAAAAAGTTCGGACGGTCATATCTGTGGTGCTGGCTATTTTAGTGCTGATGAGCGGTCTTCAGCTAGCTATCTCGGCGGTTCGTTCATTAAGCAGTTCGGAACCGCAGGCTCCCGGTCTGTATGCATTAATTACCGTATTTATTGCGTTGGTGTTGAGAGAAGCGCTATTTCAGTTTCAATATCGCTACTCGATTAAACATGGTCATAAAGCGGAAGCAGATCGTTACGCTAACCATGAACGTTACTCGCTGTATGCATCGTTGATTGCATTGATCGGCATGATCGGTGCAATGACTGGCGAAGCAATGGAATGGCCTGCATTATTATATCTTGATCCAACCGCAGCTTTGCTGGTAGCCTGTCTGGTGTTGCGTAAAGGGTATTTGATGGTAATGAATACCGCTTACCAGGTTCCTGCACAGCCCTTGCAGGAGGAAGACTCCCGACGCTTTATGGAGACGATTCAACGGGTGTATGGTATTGTAACGGTTGAACACTTACATGCCCAGGAAACAGGCCATTTCATAACGGTGGATGTAACGATAAGTGTAAACCCGCGGATTACGGTACAGGAAGCGCAGGAAATCGCCGATCGAGCAAAAAATTTACTGTTAGCCCGTTTTCCACAGGTGACCCATGTACAAATGCAGTTCATTTCTTATCAAGCCGGATATCCTTACAAATCCAATCATGAACTGCCAGATAATGATGTGTCGTCGTTGCTTCAGTAGGGGCAGGACGACTATGAAAGAAAGGTGAATAGGATTGCTTCATTCGCAGTACAGATGGAAGACCCCAGAAGCTAACCTGGAAGCGGCTCAGCTGTTGACAGAAGAACTGGGGATTTCACCATTGTTGTCCCGGCTTTTAGTGAACCGGGGCGTCACTACCGCCGGGGAAGCAAACCGCTTTTTGTACGGAAGTGTGGACGATGTACACGACCCTTTTCTGCTTCTTGGTATGAAAGAGGCCGTGCCGAGAATTCGCCAGGCTCTGGAACGTGGCGAGCATATATTAATCTATGGCGATTATGATGCAGACGGCGTATCCAGTACATCATTGATGATTCAGCTCATGCGTTTTCTGAAGGCTTCTTATGATATTTATATTCCCCATCGTTCTAATGAGGGGTATGGTCTGCATAACCATGCCCTTGATTGGGCTCATCAGCAGGGAGTTACACTGGTCATTACGGTAGATACGGGAATTAGTGCAGTAGAACAAATTGCTTATGCAACTTCCTTGGGGATAGATGTTATTGTGACGGATCATCATGAGCCGCCTGCTATACTTCCCGAGGCATATACTTTGATTAATCCGAAGCTACCCGGTTGCCCATACCCATTTAAAGGTCTTGCAGGTGTTGGTGTTGCCCTCAAGCTCGCTCAGGCGTTGTTGGGTGAGGTGCCGGTGGAATGGTTTGAAATCGCCGCTATCGGCACGGTAGCCGATCTGATGCCACTACATGGTGAAAATCGGACGATGGTACGCAGAGGGATTCAATCCATGAGAAACTCTGCATTTCCGGGTATTCGTGCGTTGCTCCATGTAGCGGGCGTGGATATATCTACAGTGACTTCAGTCAACATCGCATTTGCATTGGCTCCGCGGATTAATGCCAGCGGGCGCCTGGATCATGCGGGACGAGCAGTTTCTCTGCTGACGACAGAAAATGAGGAAGAAGCAGACCAACTTGCGCATGCGCTGGACCTGCTCAATCGTGAGCGTCAACAGGTGGTCGAACGTATTGTGGAGCAAGCCGAGCAGCAATTGGCATCCAAACTGAATGGAGGCAAGCTACCATCAGTTATTGTGTTGGCTGGTGAAGGCTGGAATGTCGGCGTTGTCGGAATTGTGGCCTCCAAGCTATTGGATCGCTATTATCGACCGACCATTATTCTTGGGATAGATGCTGAGACAGGTACATGCAAAGGTTCTGCCCGTTCTATTCCTGCATTGGATATTTACAGTGCTCTTACGGACAGCCATGAGCTTATGGAGCATTTTGGGGGTCATCCTTCGGCTGCGGGTATGACGCTGTCCCGTGACAATCTGGAATTGTTTGAAGAGCAGCTGAACCGCTATGCGGGTTCCATTCTGACACCAGAAGATCTCATTCCTGTAGCTGAAGCTGATATGGTCTGTCGTTTGGACGAGGTATCTTTGCAAGTGGTTGAAGAACTGGAGTTACTTCAGCCTTTTGGTATGGGGAATCCTTCTCCACGATTCGTATTAGAGGGTCTGCAATTGCGCGAGGCTCGTAAAATGGGACGTGAGAAAAATCATGTGAAGCTCTTGCTGGATCAGAAAGGTTTATCGCTGGACGCGATTGCCTTCCGTCGTGGCGATTTGGCTGATTTTTTACAGCAACAAACGGAGATAGATCTGCTGGGTGAATTGTCAATTAACGAATGGAACGGTAAAAGGTCTCTCCAGCTAATGATGCAGGACATTCGAGTGCAGGCACCGCAAATTTTTGATTATCGTGGAGTGTCGGACCCTTTTGCCGAATTAGAGCGGGGACTCAAGATCTTTCATCCACGCATAGAGGAAAGAAAGAAAGACGTTGCGGTGTTGATCCACCCGTCATCTAGGCTTCGTTCCTCGGGCTCCGTGGACGCTGAATCCTTATGGTTGTACGATAAAGAGGGCAGCGTTATTCCCAGTGATGGTCAAAGAGATGCACAGCACTCTGTGAAGTCGCTGTTCGTACTGGAGCCGCCGGATACACCGGATCAGTTTCAGGCATTATGGTCTACCTTTGAGAATGTAGAGAACGTATTTCTCCTTCATTCGGTCAGTGAGCGTGGCGGTCGACTCGTAAGCCCCGATAGAGAGCTATTCAAGCGTATTTACGTTGTGCTTTCCCGAATGGGGACACAGCCTATTGATGAAAAGGCAATGCTGCCTGCTCTTAGCCGACAGTGTTCCTGTTCAGTACGCATGTTATCCAAAGTATTGGACATCTTCGAAGAACTTGAGTTTATGACGCGTACAGATGGTCAATTCCGTTTTGTATCCAATCCGCCTAAGAGGGATTTAACAGCTTCTCCACGCTATCAGGAATTGTATAATATGGCTGAGATGGAGAAGTACTTGTTGGATGCGGACACTACCCAGATGACGAGCTGGATTATGTCGCTTATGAAGGGTGCGTCTTGAGATACTATTTCTCAATTTATGTTGTAAAATGTATATACTAATTTGAAGTTTACAGTAGGAGGAACTAAGTTGGACTACAAAGAATATATTCGGGTGATTTCCGATTTTCCACAACCAGGGATTAGTTTTAAGGACATTACGACCTTGATGAAAAATGGTGAACTATACCGCAAGGCTATCAACGATATGAAGGAACTGGTATCGGATTTGAAAATTGATTTGATCGCAGGGCCAGAAGCACGTGGGTTCGTTGTTGGTGCCCCTTTGGCTTATGCGCTTGGTGTTGGTTTTATTCCCATCCGTAAAAGTGGCAAGCTCCCTGGGGAAACCATTGAGGAAGCATACGGTTTGGAGTATGGTAAAGATACGCTGGCGATGCATAAGGATGCTATAGAGCCAGGCCAAAATGTTTTGATTGCTGATGACCTGCTTGCTACAGGTGGAACTATTGCTACATCCGTTAACTTGGTACGCCAGCTTGGTGGTAATGTGGCAGGGGCTGCTTTTCTTATCGAGCTGTCTGACTTAAACGGCCGGGCGAAACTGACTGATGTAGATGTATTCACCCTGATTACGTATTAAGTATTTTGAAACCCGGGTTTCCCGGGAAATAATTATGTGCGGATCGCCTAAATAGTCCGATGGAACATCTCTTTAACTAAAGAGTTGCTCCATCGGACTATTTTGTTTAGCAGTGTTTTAAGTTTGACATTGTTTGATTGGCCTAAACCACCAACCACTTAGTTGGGGATAGGTATGAAAAAAATTTCAAAAATGTCGATGAACAATAAAAAAAGGAGCAGAGGTGGTCATAAGGAGCATAGTGGTCATACTAATTTCAATTAATTTTTGTTTTATTTTTTGCTAAGCAGAAGCTAGATACGGAAATAAGTCAAAATGCTGCTCGTTGCTTATCGAGGGTGAAAGCGGTTATTGCAACTAACTTGAATGGGGTGCTCTGGAGATGGATGAAGGAGTATCTATTTAAAAAAGGTCGTGCATAAAAAAACGCCGACACCATGGGAGACGGATCCTTACACGCTTATCTTAACAGCTCAAGCGTATTGATCCGTGACCTCATGGAGCGGCGTTTTAAAGTTTAAAAACAGATATCAATCTGGTGTTTTCTCGGTTAGAGGTTCCTGCGATTTATCGTTGGACCAGCCGAGCACGTCAACCAGCTTGAAGAACAAGCTGAGGATGATGCCGATGATTGTAGCCAATGCCATACCTTTCAAGGTTACAGCGCCCCAAGTGAGCGTAGTACCGCTGATTCCGACAACAAGCACGATGGTCGCAAGCAGCATGTTGGTTGGCTTGGCGAAATCCACCTTTTGCTCAACGAAGATTCTTAGACCGGAGGCAGCGATGACACCGAATAATAGTAAGGATACGCCGCCCATAACTGGAGCTGGAATATTAGAAACAATCGCTGAGAACGTGCCTGAGAAGGACAGCAAGATGGCAATGACAGCCGCTCCGCCAATGACCCATACAGAGTACACTTTAGTTAATGCCATGACACCAATATTTTCACCATAAGTCGTATTAGGTGTAGAACCGACAAAACCGGAAATGACGGTGGAAATACCGTTACCCAGCAGTGAGCGATGAAGACCAGGATCTTTGGACAACTCGCGCCCGACAATGTTGCTAGTCACAAGTAAGTGACCAATATGCTCTACGATGACAACCAGAGCAACAGGAAGAATCGTCAGCATAGCAGAGGTATTAAAAACTGGAGTGGTAATTGCAGGATGTCCGAAAAAAGGAGCGTCTGCAATGGCCTGTGTATTGACCATGCCCATAAAATAAGCAAGCACATAGCCCACTACGATACCAATCAGAATATGAATGATTTTGGCAAACCCGCGAAACAACACCGCACCGAGAACAGTGACCCCGAGTGTAACGAGCGAAAGAGTAATCGTTTTGGGATCTGGAGACCAGGCTTTAGTAGGATCGGCATTGATAATGCCTGCCATGCCTGCTGCAACCGGAACCAGTTCCAGACCGATTAAGGCTACGATGGAGCCCATAACAGCTGGAGGGAAAACGACGTCCAGCCAACGGGTTCCGGCATATTTGATCACCAGTGCGACGAGGCAGAAAATAATACCTGTAACGATGAAAGCACCGAGAGCCATAGCATAGCCGTTGCCGCCGGGATTGTTTTTAAGCACAAGACTGACGGGAGCGATAAAAGCGAAGCTGGAGCCGAGATAGGCGGGAATTTTGCCGCGGCAGATCCATATGTACAACAATGTGCCAATACCGTTCATTAGCAAAATCATGCCGGGATCGACGCCGAAAATATTCGGCACCAGCACAGTGCTGCCAAACATGGCAAACAAATGCTGTACGCTGAGCAGGAACCCGGGTCCTGCCGGTAGCTTTTCATTAACTTGAATTTCGCGTTGCAACGCAGTTCACTCCTTAGTTCTTTCAATTATTCTTATATACATTAATTACTTTTCGTAATTTTTTCAATATAATTCGTTTCATTTCGTCAACAATCCTCATTTTACTTATCCATGTGTGACAGAATAATGCGACAATGCCAAACCTGTAATAGTTGACGTGCGACGTGCTAACCGTCATAATTGTAGGAAATCACTTTTAAAAGGGAACCTTTGCGCGACATTGATCGGCGGGTTCCATTTTGCATAGAAAGGACACGGAATAGAGCAGAATGGGGATAGAGCAATTACTTAAAAAGGCCGGGGCCTATACCAGAGAAGCAGATCTTATCCGCATCAGGGACGCCTATGATTTTGCCGAGCAGGCCCATTCCGGCCAGACTCGTAAGTCCGGTGAACCTTATATTCTGCATCCGCTTGCGGTTGCTGATATCGTCGTTAATATGCAGATGGATACCATCTCCATTATCGCCGCTCTTTTACATGACGTTGTGGAGGATACGACGGTGTCTTTGGCGCAGATTCGCGAGCATTTTGGCGATACATGTGCGATGCTTGTCGATGGTCTGACGAAGCTGGAGCGTATCCAGTTTCGTTCCAAGGAAGAACAACAGAACGAAAATTATCGAAAAATGTTTATTGCTATGGCGCAGGACATTCGTGTCATCGTCATTAAGTTAGCAGATCGTCTGCATAACATGCGTACTTTGAAATATCAGTCAGAGGAAAGCCAGCGTCGGATCGCTTATGAAACACTAGAGATTTTCTGTCCGGTTGCAAACAGACTGGGTATTTCAGCGATTAAATGGGAAATGGAAGATATTGCTCTACGCTATCTGAATCCTCAGCAGTATTATCGCATCGCTAATTTGATGCATAAGAAGCGGGCAGAGCGGGAGCAGTTTATTGATAATGTCATACAGCGTATCAGAGAGAAGCTGGAAGAGATGGGCATTCAGGCTGATCTGTCCGGACGCCCTAAACATATTTACAGTGTGTTTAAAAAAATGACGACGAAGAACAAGCAATTCAATGAAATATATGATTTGCTGGCGATTCGAATTATTGTCGATAACATTAAAGACTGTTACGCCACACTTGGGATTATCCATACGTTGTGGAAGCCGATGCCGGGGCGGTTTAAAGATTATATCGCTATGCCTAAGGCCAATATGTATCAGTCTCTTCATACAACAGTAGTAGGTCCCAACGGGGAGCCTACCGAGGTACAAATTCGCACAGTGGATATGCACCGTACCGCTGAATTCGGGATTGCGGCCCATTGGGCCTATAAAGAAGGCAACGGAGCAAACAACACTAACTTTGAGGATAAAATCACCTTTTTTCGAGAAATTCTGGAGCTGCAAAATGAAGCGAAAGATGCGTCGGAATTTGTGGAATCGCTCAAAATGGACTTTTTCTCAGACCTTGTGTTTGTGTTTACTCCTAAGGGAGAGGTCATTGAGTTGCCGGCCGGATCCGTTCCGCTGGACTTTGCTTTCCGTATTCATACCGAAGTTGGCAATCGAACGATTGGCTCTAAGGTAAATGGAAGAATCGTACCTTTGGATTATCGGCTTAAAACCGGTGATATTGTCGAAATTATGACGTCTAAGCATTCTTATGGACCTAGTCAGGACTGGCTCAAAATTGCTCAGTCCTCTCACGCGCGCAGTAAAATCAAACAATGGTTCAAGAAAGAAAAGCGTGAGGAGAATGTTGAAAAAGGCCGCGAAAATCTGGAACGTGAGCTAAGAAAACGTGATATCGAGCCATCGGTGTGGATGAGCGACGACAAGCTTCAGGAAGTGGCACAGAAGTTCTCTTTTAACGATTCCGAAGATATGCTTTCTGCGATTGGCTTTGGTGGTATAACCGCAGCGCAGGTCTGTACACGTTTGACAGAGAAGCTGCGTAAGGAACAAGAAGAGGCACGGTTGATCGAATTGACGACCGAGGTCAAGGAGTACAAGCCGCAGGGCGAACGGAAAAAAACACCGACCAACGGTGTCAGCGTCAGAGGCGTCGATAATTTACTCGTTCGTTTTGCACGATGTTGTAATCCCGTACCGGGAGATGACATCATTGGCTATGTAACACGTGGACGCGGCGTATCCGTTCACCGGACGGATTGCCCGAATATTCCTTCGGGTACGGGCGAAGACCAGGCGCGTGTGATTGAAGTGGAGTGGGAAGAAGCAGCGGAAGTCAATTACAGCGTCGATATTGAGATTACGGGGCATGATCGTAACGGTTTGCTGAATGAAGTGCTTCAGGCCATTTCTGAGAATAAAACCAGCTTCTCGGCCGTTACAGGTCGTACAGATAAAAATAAAATGGCGATGATTCACATCACGATTCTCATTCGCAACACGGATCATTTGCATTCTGTTGTTGAACGGATTAAACGGGTGAAGGATGTATACACTGTGCATCGGATCATGCAATAACCTTATTAAGCGTACAGATAGGTTTATAGCCTTTGTAACACATCTTGGGTAGAAAGACCCATAGGCTGCTAAAAGAGCCGTAATACGGCTGTGAGCACCTTTTAAAAGGGAAGGTTAAAGGAGATATCGGATAGGCGATGAAGATCATTATTCAGCGCTGTAAAGACGCTCAGGTAACGGTGAATCAAAAGTTGGTCGGCAAGATTGGAACCGGATTAATGCTGCTGGTTGGTATTGGTCAGGGAGATACAGCAGCCGATGCCGTTTATTTGGCGGATAAAACAGCGGGATTACGTATATTTGAGGATGCTGAAGGTAAAATGAATGACAGCGTTCTGGATGTCGGTGGAGCCATTTTGTCTGTCTCTCAATTTACGTTGTATGGTGACTGCCGTAAAGGAAGAAGGCCTAACTTTATGGGGGCAGCCAAACCTGAGGAAGCGGAGAAGCTGTATGATTTCTTCAACAGTCAGCTTCGAGCCAAGGGCCTGGAGGTAGAAACGGGAATTTTTGGGGCTATGATGGATGTTTCATTGACGAACTGGGGCCCAGTGACACTGATTTTGGATACCGAACGTTCGTAACTATGCGTTCATGGCGTGATCTGAGTAGAATAAAATAGCTGTTCAGAGGGACCATAATGTCATCCCGATTGGTGATTAGCCAGGCGGATAGCCTAAGGGTGACAGGAGAGACGAAGCTATGCGTCAAACCCCAAAAATGGACGGGCATCGAAGCACTGTGCTGCTTTTTCCCGGTAGTATGCAGGAGGCAATCAGCCTTACTCGTAATGCTGATACGTTATTACAGCATGTTGCAACAGCCATCGACAAGCCGGGACGCGGTGCTTTGCCGCGCAGGTAACATCGTGTTAAATGTAGCGTTAATGAGGGGCTACCCGAAAGCAGCACAAAGAGGTCAAAAATAAAATATGTAGCATCGAATTAGTGCAGGAGCCGAAAGGCTCCTTTTTCTTTTCCACCGCTGCGAATTGTTATAAAAACTGATCAAGCGGGTAATAACAAAGCGTGCTAGACAAACAAACTTAATTTTAAACTTGTTTTGAGGATAACCGGAAAGGAGATCTGAACATTAATGAGTAAAATTGCATTTTTATTGGCTGACCAATTTGAAGATTCCGAAATGAAGGTACCTTATGATGAATTAAAAAAGGCTGGACATGAGGCAGATATTGTTGGGCTGAAGCAAGGTGAGAAAGTGAGCGGTAAGCAAGGTAAAGCAAGCTACACTATTGAAAAAGCCATTGCAGATGTGAAATCAAGTGATTATGATGCAGTTGTTATTCCCGGCGGATCCTCCCCGGAAAATCTACGACTGGATGCAAATGTTCTGAAATTTGTGACTGAAATTAATGAGTCCAAAAAAACGATAGGCGCTATCTGTCACGGGCCACAAATTTTGGCGAGTGCTGATTTGTTACAAGGCCGGACGATTACAGCTTATCCTCCATTGAAAGATGACTTGATTAATGCGGGTGCTCATTTTGAGGATCGAGAGGCGGTTGTGGACGGTAACTTTATTACGTCTCGGACCCCTAAGGATGAGCCAGCCTTTGTGCGTGAGTTATTAAAAGTATTGTAATTTGAACGCAAATATTTTCTTAGATTAATGCCAGTACAATTCCCAAACGAGGAGGATTTGATATGGCAAAACAGATTCAGGCTTATTTTCGCACAGAAGATGAAGCTGAGGGTGCCAGAGCTTCGCTTCAAGCTTATAGAACTGAACATTTGGAAGTAGGTGCTTTGGATGATGCGCTCGGCCGGGAGACAAGAGTTATAATTCCGCTGGTCCCCTATAACAATACAGGCTCTGTGAGCACAGGAGGCTCTGCGGGCGCGGCAATCCCTGCGGCGGGTGTTTATGGCGAGAATATTCTACCAGATGTGAAGGATGGCCAGATTAACTCTGGCTCAGCCCAAAGGGATCTGGATGAAGATCGGAACGGAACAACGAATCATGACGGAGGGTTGCTCCGTGCGACAAATGTGTATATTAACGGTGATCAAGATGAATTGCGGTATGTATTATCAGCAAAGGTGAATGATGCCGATTATGATGAGGTCATTTATAAGCTACGTTCCAATCGTGGATATGTATCGCAGTTGGATTAAAGCTGAGAGCGCCCCACAAGATTGTCGATACTTGAGGGATTTAGCCACAAAAGAGTGACTGTAATACAATTGTAATATTCGAAACATCATTCCTTAATATTCGTTGTTTATAATAACAGCATGACCCCCTTTTGATATATCTTTTTTTAAACCTGCGGACCGTTTCCGCAGGTTATTTTCTTTTTATAAGCCTTATTTGTCCGATTATAGGGAGAATGTCTTGACTTTGTCGAAGCGGTTCATTAAAATCATAAAATAATGAAAAATGATTTGATGACGGGACCAAGTACTCCGAACCCACAAGCGCAGAGAGGAATTTCCAGGCTGTAAAAATTCCCTTGATGAGCGGATGAATGACCTCCCCGAGAACAGGCGGCGAACAATTGAGGAAACCCTACTGAAAGTACATTGCAACTGTGCCGACAGTGGATGGTCCTGCATAATAGCCGTACTGCGCGTTACGGGCGTTATACGTATGAGCGGAGTCAGTATAATGCTGACGGGCAATGAGTGATTCTTATGCTGGTTGTCTGGGCAAACTCCGGAATGTGGGTGGTACCACGGGTGATTGTAAACGACAATCCCTCGTCCCTGTTAATGTTAACAGGACGAGGGATTTTTTGTTTTATATTGAAAGTGGAGCAAGAGGAAAGTGCACAATACGAAATACAACGATGGGGGGATACGTTAATGGCCTTTCAAAAACCGACAGGAACACAGGATTTGCTGCCGGGCAGTGTAGAAAAGTGGCAAGTTGTCGAGGAAAAAGCCCGTGAGATTAGCCGCCGCTTTAATTACCGAGAGATTCGTACGCCAATGTTCGAACAAACGAATTTGTTCGTTCGAGGTGTGGGTGAAACGACGGATGTGGTGGAAAAAGAAATGTATACTTTTGAGGATAAAGGGAAGCGCAGCATGACTTTGCGTCCGGAAGGAACGGCAGGGGTTGTCCGCTCCTATGTGGAGAACAAACTATACGGGGAGCCGGATGTAACTAAGCTGTATTATATCGGCCCGATGTTCCGGTATGAGCGTCCACAGGCTGGGCGTCAGCGCCAGTTTCACCAATTTGGAATTGAAGCATTTGGTGCGGTCGATCCGGCGTTGGATGCAGAAGTTATTGCTTTCGGGTATCAATTCTGCCGTGAGCTGGGCTTGAAAGGAGTACAGGTGGAGATTAACTCCGTCGGTAATGCAGCCAGCCGGGCAGCTTATCGTCAGCATCTGGTGGACTTCTTGATGCCAATTAAGGATACGTTGACCAAGGAGAGCCAAGCACGCATTGAGCGTAATCCGCTGCGAGTGCTGGATAGCAAAGATGACCAGGACAAATTTGGAGGTGCACCTTCGATTTTGGATAGCTTGGACGAGGAATCTCGCACACACTTTGAGAAAGTGAAGCAAAATTTGGATGCCATGGGCGTGGAATATACAGTTAACCCGCGTTTGGTACGGGGGCTGGATTATTATACGTTGACAGCGTTCGAATTCAAAGCTGAAGGAATTGGTGCCATAGACACGATCGGTGGAGGCGGCCGCTACAACGGATTGGTTGGAGATCTGGGCGGACCAGATCAGCCGGGCATTGGTTTTGGCATTGGACTGGAGCGAATTCAGCTGATCCTGGAGCATCAAGGTGTCAAACTGAACGAAGCCAAGCCGTTAGATATCTATATGGTAGCGCTGGGAGAAGCAGCAGAAATGGAAGTAACCAAACAACTATTCAAGTTGCGTCAAGCCGGATTTTCCGCAGAACGAGATTATCTGGGGCGTAAAATGAAGGCACAGATGAAATCAGCCGATCGCTTTAAAGCAAGGTATACTGCGATTCTGGGTGAGGATGAGCTGGTTCAAGGTGAAATTGCACTGAAAAACATGGAAACTGGCGAGCAGCGTACCGTTAAGCTGGATCAGCTGGTGGAAGAATTAGGATAAACAAAATGATGTAACATCAATCAGTGGAGCTTCTTCTGGTTGTCATATAGCATTAACTACTAAACATAAACAGGAGTGTGTATTATGAAAAGGAGTCATGAGTGCGGCGCATTGACCCATGCGCATATCGGAGAAACAGTTACATTGAACGGTTGGGTACAAACCCGTCGTGATTTGGGGGGCGTGCTTTTTATTGACCTGCGCGACCGTAGCGGAATTGTACAAATCGTGTTTAATCCGGCATATTCCGGTGACGCACTGCAAATTGCGGATCGTGTTCGTAGTGAATATGTGCTTGAAGTTACCGGTACTATTGTTAAGCGTGATGCAGAAACGATTAACCCGAACCTGCCTACAGGTGAAATTGAAGTGCGTGTCACTGAAATCGAAGTATTGAATGCGTCCAAAACACCTCCGTTCTTCATTGAAAATGGTGTAGAAGTGGACGAGTCTCTGCGTTTGAAATACCGTTATTTGGACCTGCGTCGTCCGGAAATGTACCAGACGTTGAAACTGCGCTCCAAAGCAGCAAAAATATTCCGTGACTTCCTGGACGGAGAAGAGTTCGTCGAGGTGGAAACACCAATTTTGACGAAAAGCTCCCCAGAGGGCGCACGTGATTATCTGGTACCTAGCCGGGTGCATGAAGGTGAGTTTTTCGCCTTGCCACAATCGCCACAACTGTACAAGCAATTGCTGATGGTGGGTGGCCTGGAGCGCTACTACCAAATTGCACGTTGTTTCCGTGATGAAGATTTGCGTGCTGACCGTCAGCCTGAATTTACGCAGGTCGACATCGAGACCTCCTTCATGCAACAGGATGACTTGCTGCCAATGATGGAGCGTCTTATGGTGAAATTGTTCAAAGAAACCGTTGGGGTAGAACTGGAAACACCGTTCCAACGGATTACACATGCCGATGCGATGGACAAATACGGCTCGGACAAACCAGACCTGCGTTTTGGCATGGAGTTGATTAAAGTCAATGATATCGTGGCAACTAGTGGTGTAAAAGTATTCGCTTCCGTAATTGAAAAGGGTGGCGAAGTAAAAGTCCTCAATGCCAAAGGATGTGGCACTTGGAGTCGTAAGGACATTGATGACCTGGGTCCTTATGCTGCACGCTATGGAGCTAAAGGCTTGGCTTGGATTCAAGTGAAGGAAGGCGAATTCAAGGGGCCTATCGTTAAATTCTTCACACCGGAAGAAATCGAAGCATTGAAGGAGCGCACAGGAGCCGAGGAAGGCGATCTGTTACTCTTCTCTGCGGATAATAAAAAGGTAGTTGCTGATGTATTGGGCGCACTTCGTTTGAAAATTGGCCGTCATTTAGGTCTCATCGACGATAACAAATTTAAATTTGCTTGGGTTGTAGACTTCCCGCTTCTCGGCTATGACGAAGAACAAAAACGTTATGTGGCGGAACACCATCCGTTCACTCGTCCGAAGGACGAAGACCTTGGCCTCTTGGATACCGATCCAGGTCAAGTTCGTGCTCAAGCTTATGACATCGTACTGAACGGCTACGAAGTGGGCGGCGGCTCGATGCGGATTTACAAACGTGATGTTCAGGAAAAAATGTTCAAAGCTCTCAACCTGGCGCCGGAAGAAGTTACTGATAAATTCGGCTATCTGTTGGATGCGTTCGAATATGGTACGCCTCCACATGGTGGTATTGCCTTCGGTTTTGACCGCCTTGTGATGTTGCTTGCAGGTCGTACAAACCTGCGCGAAACGATTGCATTCCCGAAAACAGCTAGTGCGACAGACCTGCTTATGGATGCACCAGCCAAAGTAGATCAAGCTCAATTGGAACAGCTTCATATCCGTATTGCTCCAAAGCCTGTTGCTCCTAAAGCTTAAGACGTTTGCAAGTGCCATCCATTGGCATGTGATTAGCTTATAGAATGCCATGAACCCGTTACCCTCATATGGATAATGGGTTCGTGGTTTGTATGCTGGGAGTTCAAGCGTAGAGTTTAAATCAGTGAGGGAGGATATACCATATTGTTGCATCAATTTTCACGAACGGAACTGGCTATCGGAACTGAAGGTCTAGAGGTTATGAAAAATAGCACGGTGGCCGTGCTGGGTATCGGCGGTGTCGGTTCGATTGCAGTGGAAGCACTGGCGCGCACGGGTGTTGGACGTATCATTCTGATTGATAAAGATGTTGTAGATATCACCAATATTAATCGCCAGATACATGCGTTGACAACGACGGTAGGCCAAAAAAAGGCTGATCTGATGGTAGAGCGTGTGAAGCTGATTAATCCTGAATGTGAAGCGATTGCACTCAACATGTTTTATACGGAAGAAACATATGAGGAGCTGTTCAAGTACGAACTGGATTATGTGCTGGATGCTTCGGATACGATTATTTACAAAATTCATTTGATTAAGGAATGCCTGAAACGGGGGATTCCGATGATCTCCAGTATGGGGGCTGCGAACAAAATGGATCCGAGTCGTTTTCAAGTTGCGGATATTTCCCAGACGAGAATGGACCCGATTGCCCGTGTCATCCGCACCAAGTTGCGCAAGGAAGGTATTACCAAAGGCGTCAAGGTTGTATTCTCTGATGAAGAACCAATGAAGCCACGTGAAGAAATTACAAAAAAAATTGTACCTGCAAACGCACCTGAAATCCGGAAGGCTAAGCAGCCGCCTGCAAGCAATGCATTTGTACCTCCGGTAGCAGGACTGATCATGGTTAGTGTAGCCGTGAAGGATTTGTTAGAACATGCTGGTGTGTAAGTTGCAAAAATAGCATGGCAGTGCATTCGTTACATCAGTATGTATTCACTTTAAGACCTGTAGTTCTGTGCATCACATCCTTTGTGTCACAGTTGCTACAGCTCTTTTTTGTTTTGAAAAAGCGCAGCTTACTGCAAACAGATTGAACAACTTGCTGGAGGGTTTTGGTATGAAGGATGGACTGTGGTCCAGAAGTCTCGGTTTCAAGCCCGAGCATCATTGGAAAAAGGAATTAGCCGCTGGGGCCATTTCTTATTTTTCCGTTGTATACATTGTTATGGTTAATGCAACTATTTTGGCAGATGCCGGGATTCCCCTCCAAGGGGCGATGCTAGGGACACTGCTGACATCAATGATTGGCTGCCTGCTTATGGCTTTTGGTGGGAAATCTCCAATGGTCGTTGTACCAGGGATGGGGATTAATGCCTTTTTCACTTATACGCTCGTACATTCTATGAAGCTGAGTTGGCAGGAAGCGTTAATGGTGGTTGCCATCACAGGGATCTTATTCGCCATTGTGGCCTTTACATCATTATACAAGCTGATTAGCCAAGCGATTCCCCATAATTTGCAGCACGGAATTACGGTAGGCATTGGGTTGTTTTTAACCTTTATCGGATTGCAAAAAAGCGGCATCGTGATTGCTCATCAGACGACTTTTGTGGCTATTGGCCATTTTAATGATCCCAAGGTAATTACGGCTTGTGTAACGTTACTGCTCGCTATTGTATTGTTTGTGCGTAACGTTCAGGGAGGTTTACTAATTAGCATTTTGGCGGGAACTGGGCTTGCTTATATACTGGGAGCTGTAGAGCCTACAAGCACGGTACGAACCTCTGAAACGGTGCGACAGTATGGGCAATTGTTTGGAGAGCTTTCCTTTTCAGGCATTGTCTCGGTAGCTTTTTGGATCGCTGTCTTTTTGCTCCTACTCATTGTACTATTCGAGAATATTGGTATGATTACTGCACAAACCAACATGATCGGAAGACCGGATTTATTTAAAAACAGCTTGCGTGTGTTGGCTGTAACCAATATCTTTGCCGGTATTTTGGGCAGCAGTCCGGCGGTAGCCGCTGCGGAATCGACGGCTGGTATTGCAGCGGGGGGACGCTCGGGAATGACACCGCTGGTAACTGCTATTTTATTCGGGGCGACGTTTTTCTTTATTCCACTGTTGGCTTATATTCCTGACAGTGCCATTGCGCCCGTGTTGATCATCATTGGGGGTCTAATGGTGCAAAATGTGCGAGAGATGGATTTCAGTGATTTTACTGAAGCGTTTCCTGCATTTCTGATCATGGTGATGATGCCCTTTACTTACAGTATTGTAGACGGGATGGCTTTTGGTTTTATTGCATACCCCGTAGCCAAGCTGGCAGCAGGACGGGGCAAGGAAGTGCCTGTCGCATTATATATCATTTCTGTACTGTTTGTGGCTAACTTTGTACTTCATTCTCTGGTGTAGTAAACTCGAAGATAGATTGTACTGTTCATACCCGCGCAGAGCGCGGGTGTTGTTGTTTGAACAAGAATGGTCAGACAGGAAGCGAGGTTGATGGTATATGGAAAAAGAACATCATATACACCAAGATGAGCAGGAGGACCGGATGAAGGAAAAGCCAGGTAAAAGACCCGATAAGGCTGGCATGGGGCGGTTTATCAAATTGATTGCGAGTGCGCATCCGCCCAAGGCCATTCTGATCATCGCCCTGATTCTGACCCTGATTCAGACCATTGCTGGTTTAATCGTACCCATGATGACTAAAGGGTTGATTGATGGCTTAACCTTTTCTTCATTAAACCGTATGGTCATTGTTGGTCTGCTTGGGGCTTTTGTGCTTCAAGCGGTGGCTTCGGCGGTTTCTATCTATATGTTGAACTATGCCGGGCATAAGATTGTGGCTAATTTGCGCAAACGCTTATGGCATAAAATCTTATCTCTACCTATCCCTTACTTTGATCGAAATCGGTCAGGAGATACGATGAGTCGTGTCACTAATGATACAAGCCTGATTATGAACTTAATTACGGAGTATCTAGTCAATCTGATTTCTAATGTGATTGCAATTATCGGTGGTATTGCATTGTTGTTTTATCTGGATTGGGTGATGACGCTCATTATTATGGCAATTGTTCCGCTAACAGCCCTGATTTTATTTCCGGTAGGCAGAAAAATGTACCGTATCTCCAAAAAACAGCAGGATGAGATGGCAGATCTGACCTCGGTGTTGAGTCAGGTTATCGGCGAAATCAGACTGGTGAAGGCCTACGGAACCGAAAGCAGAGAGGCTCAGGCCGGTGAGGATCGTATTTACCGGATGTTCCGCTTCGGTTTGCAAGAGTCACGCATCCTGGCTCTTGTAGGTCCCATTTCTACCTTCTTGTTGACTGCAGTGCTGGTCATTATATTGGGTGTTGGTGGTGTTCGTGTCGCATCGGGTGTGCTGACCGCCGGGGATTTGGTGGCTTTTATTTTGCTACTGTTTCAGGTGATTACACCGATGGCACAATTCACGACCCTGTATTCACGTCTACAAAAGGTGGTTGGGGCTACTGAACGGATTCAGACTATTTTAGATCATGAAGAGGAACCGCTCGAGTTGAAGCAGGAAGCGGCAAAAGAGAGCAGAGATATTATACTTCGTGATGTTGCCTTTTCTTATACCGAAGGTGAAGAGGTCCTTCATAATGCGAACTTGGTCATTCCGGCTAACCGGACGACAGCATTCGTGGGTCCGAGCGGGAGTGGGAAGTCCACCTTGTTTTCATTGTTGGAACGCTTTTATGTGCCAGATACAGGGGAAATTCGTTATGGAGACGAACCGATATCGTCATATACACTTTCCTCCTGGCGCTCCAAAATTGGTTATGTATCGCAGGAAAGCTCAATGATGACCGGAACGGTCAGAGATAACATTACATATGGCTTGGGACGCGAAGCTGACTTGGAAGAAGTGAGACGAGCAGCCACGATGGCGTATGCGGATACATTTATTATGGATCTACCTCAAGGCTACAATACTGAGGTGGGAGAACGGGGAATGAAGCTGTCCGGAGGGCAGCGTCAGCGGATCGCTATTGCGCGTGCGCTTCTTCGTAGCCCTGACATTCTCATGCTGGATGAGGCTACATCTAGTCTGGACAGCTCATCTGAGCATGAGGTACAGAAGGCCCTAGCGAACTTGATGGAAGGACGCACGACGATTGTCATTGCTCATCGTTTGTCTACGGTGGTTCACTCCGATCAGATTATCGTGTTGGACAAGGGCAAGGTGACCGGTGCAGGAACTCATACTGAGTTATTAGAGTCCCATCAGGTGTACCGTGAGCTGGCTCAAAAGCAGTTTGTGGAGATGGGGGAGAGGAGTATGGAGCATTAGAGGCCGCTGCGCGGGTGATTTGATCCTCCGATCGCTCCGCTTCTTCGGATTCAAATCACCCGCTCCATTGGTGCCGAAAAGCTTCATACTTTTGTGAAAGAGTAGGGAAATAGGTGTATTAGGAAATAAGGTTGGATTTTTATGGTTAAATGTGTTACGCTTACTTTCCTTTTTTTGTGTCGGAGCAAGTGAATGCGATGCAGAAATCGAGACTTGATATTCTTAGGAGGTAACTGAAATGGAGAATGAGTTTCAAAGTGCCTATCAAGAAGAACAGCATAGGCTGTCGCTTGCTATGGAGGAAATTGATCGGAGATTGGAACGGCTTCGCAATACGCCGGTGTACACCGGGCATGATTTTACGGAGCAAGTGCTGGAATCGGCACGGGAGGAAAAACGCCAGGCTTTGGCCAAAAGCTCGCAGGAGCCTTATTTTGGTCGTATGGATTTTGACGAGCGTGGCAGAGGGCAGCGGAAGCCACTTTATATCGGTAAAATTGGAGTGGAGCGTGAAGAAACGTCAGCGTATCCGCTGGTGATTGATTGGCGTGCACCGATTGCCAGCTTGTTTTATTCGTTTACAGGTGGTGAAGAAACCGCGTCCTACGAAGCTCCTGAGGGAACCATTGAGGGCTTGGTCTATCTGAAGCGTAATGTTGTCATTCGGAAAAAAATCCTGGAACGGGTAGCCGATACATATAATCGTGAAAGCGACGAGCCTGCCGTTTCCGATGAGTTTCTCGTTTATCGTTTGGGAGAAAACAAGGATAACCGTTTACGGGATATCGTATCTACCATTCAGGCGGAGCAGGATCAGATCATCCGCGCGGCTAAAAATACAGCCCTCGTTATTCAGGGGGTAGCGGGTAGTGGCAAGACGACAGTAGCGCTGCATCGTCTCGCATTTTTGCTGTATCAATACAAGGATCAGGTATCAGCGGACAAAATGGTAATTTTCGCACCAAACCATATGTTCCTTGACTATATTTCAGATGTACTTCCAGAGCTGGGGGTCGGGAATATTCAGCAAAGTACATTTGCAGACTGGGCACTGGACTTATTGGGTTTGGATTTACCTTTGGCTGATCCTGCCGAAACATTATCTTATTGGTTTGAGAGTGACAGTCTGAGAAAGGAATCCATGGATGAGGCGCCGGGAAGATTCAAGGGCTCGGTTCACTTTATGGAGTTGCTTCAAGCTTTTGTTGAACGACTGGAGCCCATCTCTGTGCCCGAGGGGGATTTTTCACCATGGGATGGAGCGGTGCTGCCACAAGCTGAGATTTTGAATTGGTTTAATGAGGAATATAAGCCTTATCCGCTCGCGAAGCGGAAGGAGCGTGTGCTGGCAAGAGTCCACCGCTGGATTGAAATGGAACTGAAAAAGTCGCCTTCAGCGGCAGCGCTCAAGGAACGCAAGAAAAAGGCAGGGACACGGGAAAAGGCATATGCTAAAAAATGGCCACAATATGACGCACTGACGCTCTATAAGCAGCTTTTTCAGGCAGCTAAAGGGTTACCCGCAGATACGGCTGCGGAGATGAAGTCTTCTCTGCCAACTGCTATTTTTAAGACCACACAGTCGGACCTGCGAAAACAGATTATCCGTGAAGAAGATCTGACTGCGTTAGTGTATCTTCACGTGCTGATTCATGAGGTAGAGTCATCTCAACGTTTTGACCATGTGGTCATTGATGAAGCGCAGGATTTTTCACCTTTTCATATCGCATTGCTGGATTTGTTCGTGAAAGGGCATTCCTTCACTATACTGGGCGATTTATCGCAGGGCATTCATGAATACCGTGGCGTACATGCGTGGGAGGAAATGAGTTCTCTTTTTGAGCCGGAACATACAGGGTATTTTGCACTTACGCGGAGCTATAGATCAACCTTGGAAATTATAGAATTTGCAAACACGATTTTGGAGCAGGGAGTTCGCGGCGGTATTACGGCAGTTCCGGTATTTCGTAGTGGCGATCCGGTGCGCACTATGTCTTACGATTCATCGGTGCGTGAGCAGAGTTTGCTCACCGCTCTAAAAGAGCTGTCCTCCAAGGAGTATCGTACTGTTTCTGTGCTGACCCGTACCTTAAAAGAGGCTGTGGAGCTACATGAGGTTTTCACAAGCGCGGGGTTGGATGTGAATTTGATTGACGGTGGTAAAAAGCAATATGAAGGCGGTTTGTCGGTACTGCCTGTGTACCTATCCAAAGGTCTGGAGTTCGATGCAGTTATTGTGGCGGATGCCGACCATGAGCATTATGGGGAACGGGCATGGGATGCCAAGCTGCTGTATGTAGGATGTACTCGTGCGCTGCATGAGCTGTGGCTATTGCATGATGGCTCACTTCCTAGTTACGTACAGGCACAGACGGAGTAAGCAGGAAAAGCGTTGTAAAGCATCGCCTGAGTTGTTGTATTCCTTTTTGTTTACTGTTTATCTTAGTGATGGAAATTAGGAAGTCATGTTAGTCGAAGAACAGCCACGAAATTCATCTTTCGTCTAAGGCTGTTCTTTCTTTTTTGTGGGCGACTGACTTGGAGATCTACAGCCGTGCCATGACCATGCTATCTGCAACTTGTTAACGGATATGGTAGAATAAGAGGCGGTTTACACTGTATCAGGATTATAGATGACTTGAATTTTCATGATTTTCAACCGTATGAGCGAACATAATATAGTAGGTTTTCAAAGAAAAAGAGAAAGTGTTCGTTCATAAACCATAAGGAAGTGAATGAAATGGACTTATTTTCATATTCCCAAGAGTCAACGCCAAGCAATCGGTTGCTTGCGGATCGCTTGCGTCCGACTTCGCTGGATGAATATATTGGACAGGAGCATGTTGTGGGTCCAGGTAAGCTGCTGCGAAGAGCTATAGAGGCAGATCAGGTCTCTTCTATTTTGTTGTACGGACCACCGGGGTGCGGCAAAACAACGCTGGCACATATCATCTCGCAACACACGCAAGGCGATTTTGTACGTCTGAATGCTGTAGAAGCATCTGTGAAAGACGTAAGAGAAGTCATTGACCGTGCACAGACGAATAAATCGATGTATGGCAAAAAAACTATTTTGTTTCTCGACGAGGTACATCGTTTTAACAGTTCACGTCAGGATGCACTATTGCCTGCGGTGGAAAAGGGCACGATCGTGTTTATTGGTGCCACGACTGAAAATCCCTTTCACTACGTCAACGGCGCTTTAATGAGCCGTTCTACGCTGTTCCAGCTTGAAGCGCTAACGCAGGAGCATTCGCTGGCTGCTATGCGCCGCGCCTTGAGTGATGCGGACAAAGGGCTCGGCTACATGCAGCTTCAGGTCGATGAAGCTGCACTGGCTCACATAGCGTCCATGGCGAACGGTGATATCCGCCGCGCTTTGAACGCGCTGGAACTGGCGGCGCTCACGACGCCTCCACTGGCAGACGGCACGATTCACGTGACACTGGAAGTCGCGGAGGAATCCATCCGCCGCCCGATTGTCAAAGCAGATGAATCCACACAGTATGACGTGCTGTCGGCCTTTCACAAAAGCATACGCGGCTCCAGCGACGCCGCGCTGTTCTGGTTCCTATACGCCGTAGAAAAGCTCGGCATGGACCCGATGACCTTTATCCGCCGCCTCATCGCGGCGAGCAGTGAGGACATTGGCCTAGCGAACCCGCAGGCAATGGTGCAAGCGGTTAGTGCGCTTGAAGCTTATCGCAATAACGGCTGGCCCGAGGCCAAGCTGAACATTGCACAGGCCATTTTGTTCGCCGTGGAAAGCCCCAAATCGAATGCCGTATATACGGCGATTTCACGGGCCATGTCGGCTATGGACGATATCAAATCAGCCGAGGTGCCACTCCATTTGCGTGACGCACACTACAAAGGCTCGGAAAAGCTCGGGCATGTTGGCTATCAATATCCACATAATTATCCGAATCACTATGTGAAGCAGCAATATTTGCCCGATTCGATAGCAGACCAAACCTTCTACCAGGCTACTGAGCAGGGGAATGAGTCAAAAATCAGGCAAAACCAGCGTTGGCGGGATTCACAGTCTTAATATATGTGTGACTTAATATACAGAGTGTGTAACGATATCGTCACGTTACACCATGATCGTGCAAGAGCGAAGAAGGGGATAAAAAGATGAAAGACGTGTTATTCGTTGCCGCGGGCGGAGCGCTTGGAACCTCTACCCGTTATAGCCTGCAATCGCTGCTGCCTGCGGCGGGTGCGGATTTTCCACTTGGTGTGCTGCTAATCAATTGGATCGGCTGCCTGTTTCTTGGTTGGTTCTTTACGGTAACCTTGCGATCATGGCGGATCAAACCGCGATTGCGACTTGCCATCGGAACAGGCTTTACAGGGGGCTTTACCACTTTTTCCACTTTTGCAGTAGATGCTGTACGTCTTACGGTTCATGATCGTATGCTGACGGCTGTGTTGTACCTGCTGCTTAGCGTAGGCGGAGGGCTGTTTTTGACATGGACAGGTATCCGCCTAGGTACAAAAATGACGCAGGCTGATCCCAAGGAGGAACGCTTATGATCTGGTGGGCGGCAGCAGGCGGGATTATGGGTACACTGGCGAGATACGGGCTTGGCATGTGGGCAGGAAAGAGGTTCGGTACCGTATTCCCGTGGGGGACGTGGATCATTAACATCAGTGGTTCATTGCTGCTAGGCTGGCTATATGGCGAGTTTACGCAACACCATCTGTCTCCTGCACTCTGGATGCTGCTAGGAACCGGTTTTTGTGGCGGTTACACCACCTTTTCCACATTCGGCTATGAATCTCTTCAACTGATGGAGCGTAAAGAATACCGACGCATGGCTACGTATGTACTGTCCTCTGTCGTGGTAGGAGTTGTAGCTGCGGCTATCGGGTACAGAGTCAGTTAAGCTTTATACATTTTCGAGATAACACGTAAAAATGCAATAAAAAGCTTCCAATCCCGACTCAAGGCATTCTCAGCCGTGATAAGGTTTTGGAAGCTTAGTGCTGTACCTATACAACTATTTTTTATCTCGTTCTTTGTACAATTCAGGTAAAAGGGATTCAAGTTCAGGTCTTGGATCAGGATCAGACAACTTCATTTCCTCCAGTGTTTGGACGGCAATCCGTAGCACGGTATAATCCCTATACCAACGGTTGTCTGAAGGAACGACATACCAAGGTGCTTGTTTGGTTGCACTTAGCTCTAGTACATCCTCATAATACTGGGTATACTGCTTCCAAAATTTGCGTTCCTGCAAATCACTCGGATCGAGTTTCCAGTTTTTGTGAGGCTTTTCAATCCGATCGATCAGCTTTTCTAACTGAAATTGCTTTGAAATATGTAAAAAGATTTTAACCACCTTTACACCATTATCCAGCAACAACTGTTCAAAATGCTTGATATGCTTAATATTCCGTTTGGCCTGCTTATCGGATATCTGTCCGTGAACACGTGTAATCAGCACATCCTCATAATAAGAACGGTTAAATGCTGCAATATATCCACGTCCTGGGGTAACGCTATGAGCACGCCACAAGAAATCATGACTTAATTCCTCAGCCGTAGGTGATTTAAAGCTGTGGACAGTTACCCCCGCAGGGTTAAGATTGGAAAATACCTGCTTGATGACGCCGTCTTTGCCGCTGCAATCCATACCCTGAAATACAAACAAAACGGATTGTTTTTTCTCTGTAAATAATTTGCTTTGTAATTCCGTGAAGCGTTCCTTCAATTGATCTGTTTCCTGTCGGATTTCTTCTTTATTTTGGATATTCTTCGTATCCTTGGGGTCCCATTCTTTCAAAGAAACTTTTTTACCCGGTGTCAGCATTCCTAATGAATCAGACATAAAGGCACGCTCCTTTTCAATTGAAGTATGATCTTGTCTACATCATATACCCAAATGAGGATGTTATCAAAAGTTCCTTATGTATTAATGATCTTTCTAGTTAATTCAAGAGACGTGCATAAACCATGGAAAATTTTTGCAAGAAATGTTTGTCCAGCATGACAGACATCATAAAGAGCAGATTATGAATTCTTTACAAGCCATTAAATAAAAACATCTTTCATAAAAAAAGTCGTCCCTCCCAAATCTGGAGAGACGACTTTTTTTAAGTCCTGCTATATCAATGAAGAATGGTCACTCATTTAAACCGTTTCAGGCTGAAGTTTTTCAACCTTATCAATGGTTCCGCCACCCAGACAGCGTTCCCCGTCGTAAAATACAACAGCTTGTCCAGGTGTAATGGCCTTCTGATGTACATCGAATATGACATGCACGGTTCCATCCGCAAGCCATTGTAAAGTTACTTGCTGATCAGGTTGGCGATAACGGAACTTGGCTGTGCAACGGAATTCGCCGGTCGGACGAGTATCTGCGCCTTCAATCCAGTTCACGTCCGTTGCAATCAGGCTGGTAGAATACAGGCTGTGGTGACGATCACCTTGTACCACATACAGAATATTCTTCTCCAGATCCTTATCCGCTACGAACCACGGTTCACCTGAACCTGAGCCGCCAATGCCCAAGCCTTGTCGTTGACCCAGTGTATAGTACATCAGACCATCGTGGCGTCCTTTGACTTCACCAGTAGCGATATCCACCATATCTCCACCTTTTGCAGGCAGATATCCACTCAGAAACTCCTTGAAATTACGCTCGCCGATAAAGCATACGCCTGTACTGTCTTTCTTCTTGGCCGTATACAGTCCTGCAGCTTCCGCAATTTTACGCACTTCTGGTTTCGGCAGATGACCGATAGGGAACATGGCTCGGGACAACTGTGTTTGGCTTAATGCATTCAGGAAATAAGTCTGATCCTTGTTGCTATCCACACCTCGCAGCAAAGTAAAGTGGCCGTCTTCTTCCACAACCCGTGCATAATGTCCAGTAGCAACATAATCTGCTCCTAAATCCAGCGCTTTATTTAGAAACTCGCCGAATTTAATTTCACGGTTACACATGACATCCGGGTTGGGTGTGCGTCCAGCTTTATATTCATCAAGAAAATAGGAGAATACTTTATCGAAGTATTCTTTCTCAAAATTGACGGTATAGTAAGGAATGTCGATCTGTTCACAGACACGGCGCACATCCTCCGCATCCTCCTCAGCCGTACAACGGCCAAATTCATCCGTGTCATCCCAGTTTTTCATGAAGATGCCGATTACGTCATAGCCCTGCTCCTTCAGCAGCAGCGCGGTAACGGATGAGTCGACGCCACCGGACATCCCGACGACGACACGGGTTTCATGATTGGCTTTAGCCATGGTCATCACCCAATTCTTTCAATATTGTTGTAGAACCCACCTATTGTAACATAAACGATAATAAGATACGATGTTTGGACGATCAAACGACACGGCGAATGATGGAAGAAAGCTATATAAAATGGGCTAAAGCTGTTCCAAATCGCCCGAAAGCAACTTTTTTTAAGATTGTTACCGTAATGTTTCCCTTTACCTGCCCTAATATGTTAACATAAGCTGAGGGTTAGGATCGGAATAGAGAGGTTTACAACACCAGTTATTCCGCGTGTTTAACGGAATTGTTACTATAAGTGAGGTGGCACAATTGAAAATATCAACGAAGGGCCGTTACGGCCTGACCATTATGATGGAGCTTGCAGCCAGGTTTGGCGAAGGTCCAACTTCTTTGAAAAGTATTGCCGAAAAAAATCAGCTGTCAGAGCATTACCTGGAACAGCTCATCGCGCCTTTGCGTAATGCAGGTTTGGTAAAAAGTATCCGTGGTGCTTACGGCGGTTATATTTTGGCGAATGAACCGGCAGGAGTGACAGCGGGAGACATCATTCGTGTACTGGAAGGTCCGATTTCTCCGGTCGATTTCACGGAAGAAGACGATCCGGCAAAACGTCAGCTGTGGCTGCGAATTCGTGACAGCATCGCTGAAGTGTTGGATTCTACTACACTTAAGGACTTGATCACATACCAAGAACATGATGAATTGGACAATTACATGTTCTACATTTGAGGTGGATTAACATGAACAGAATTTATCTGGATCATGCCGCATCGACTCCTATGCATCCTGAGGTTGCGCAGACTATGATGGACATCATGACCGGCCAATTCGGCAACGCTTCGAGCGTTCATGCCTTTGGCCGCGATGCCAAGCGCACCGTCAGCGCTGCTCGGGATGCCGTTGCGGCCTCTTTGGGCTGCAAGCCTGAAGAAATTATATTTACGAGCGGAGGGACAGAAAGCGATAATCTGGCCCTGTTTGGGACGGCTATGGCAGACGGCCGTACTTCCGGGCATATGATTACAACCGCGGTTGAACATCACGCAGTGCTTCATGCTTGTGATGAGCTGGAAAAAGCGGGGTATGAGGTAACTTATGTCCCGGTCAACGATTTTGGACGCGTGAACCCTGCGGATATCGAGGCTGCCATTCGTCCGGACACTTTTTTGATCAGTATGATGTATGCCAACAATGAGGTGGGCGTCATTCAGCCAATTTCAGAAGTAGGGCAGATTGCGAGAGAACATGGCATTGTATTCCATGTAGATGCGGTTCAAGCTTTCGGTCATATATCCATCGACTGCCGGAATCTCCCGATTGACTTACTGAGTGTGTCGGGCCATAAGATTAACGGACCGCAAGGAGTGGGTGCATTATATATTCGCCAAGGTACACGCATTCAGCCGCTAATGCATGGGGGACTTCAGGAAAAGAAACGCCGTGCCGGAACAGAAAACATCGCCGGTATTGCGGGTCTGGCTAAAGCCGCAACTCTTGCTAATGCTTCTATTGAGGAGCATGGGGCGCACGATATGGTTCTTCGTCAAACGTTGCTTAAAGGGTTGGAAGACACTCTGGGTAGCCAAAATTTTGTAATTAACGGTGATCCTGATCATTCTTTACCTAATGTCCTCAATATTAGCTTTCCGGACATTGGTACTGAGACCATGCTGATGAACCTTGACATGGAAGGAATCGCAGCAGCAAGCGGATCAGCCTGTACTTCCGGATCTCTAGAGCTATCGCATGTATTGCAGGCGATGGATCTCCCTGAAGATGTTTTACATTCAGCGATTCGGTTTAGCTTCGGTTTGGGTAATACTACGGAAGAAATGGAATACACGGCCAAGAAAATTGAAACCATATGGAAGCGGCTGCGTACTAGGTACTAGGGATTTCTCCGCATTTTAATAAGAAGGGAGGGGCGGTTTTCCATTTCATTGCATGAACGGAAGCAAGGTCTGACAGGCATGTAGGAAAAGGACCGCACCTTCGTTCGGATTGCAGAATGAGGAGGTACCCTATATATGAAGCTTCAAGATATGATCGGACTTGCCGTTTTCGATGTGGAGGACGGGAAGCAGATTGGTAAAATACATGACTTTATGGTGACAGCTGATTGGCGAATCACAGGGATTGAGTTGGAAGGAAAAGGGCTTTTTTCTTCTCACGTGAAAATGATTGCTTGGGATGACATCGTTGCTTACGGTGAGGATGCGATCATGATTCGCAATCAGCAGGCTGTCCGTAAAACGGAGGCCCATGATATACAACATACGTACTTGCTTGGACCCGGTAAACTGAAGGATCTATCCGTGCTAACAGAGGAAGGGCTTATGCTCGGGCACATCTCGGATGTTTATTTTGACCAGGAAATGGGCAATAACATAATAGGCTTGGAAATCAGCGATGGTTTTGTATCGGATATTATAGAAGGGCGGAAATGGCTGCCCTGCACCGAAGATATGTCCATCGGGGAAAATGCTGTTATGGTTCCCCCGCTAAGCGAGCAGCGTCTGGAAAAAGCCATATATTCTGTTAATGGATAGGGTGAGTTTATTGAGATGTCCGAATTGTAATTCCAAAGATATCGGCAAAATCGGCTCCCATCAATTTTATTGCTGGGGATGCTTTATCGAACTTCAGGTGAATGGTGAAAAAATGTCTGTCTACCAAGTGGAAGAGGATGGAACGCTCAGTTCGCTGGACGACCTATTCTTTGGAGATGAGATGGCACAACAGGACTTGCCGCAAATTCACGCTTCTTCCTAGGCTTGACTCCAAAAGTGGACAGGCTGCTTACTAAGAGGTGTGATCTACATACGGCTTAGTAGGTTGGATAATGCTTGATAAAAACAACGAAGAGGGTGCCCCGAACGGCCATATTGGCTGGGGCACCCTCTTTTGTATACCGTTTTTGTGAAGATGATTAGTTCTACAATTTAAAGCGTTTGACCTCTTCCAATAAAAGATCTGCATGAGAATCGAGTTTGGCAGAAAGGTCGGCAATATTGTTCATGGCATGACCTTGTTCTTGCACAGAGGAAGCTACTTCCTCTGTAGATGCTGCACTTTGTTCAGAAACAGCGACAACGCTGGAAATGACATCGGAAATATGTCCAGCATTCACACGGAGATGATCTGTGGCGGCGGTAACGTCCTCAATTTGGGCAAGCATATGCTGAGAAGCCCCACGAATGGATTCAAACGCCTGTCTCGTTGCAATGGCAGCATGCTCCTGTTCTACGGTTACAGCAAGAGCCTTCTTCATTTCCTCCGCGCTTTGTACTCCTGCAATTTTAATTTCTTCCAGCTTACTCATGATACTGTCACTGGAACTGCCCGCTTGCTCAGCCAACTTTCTCACTTCTCCCGCGACGACGGCAAAACCTCGTCCGTGTTCTCCGGCCCGTGCTGCTTCGATGGATGCATTGAGGGCCAGCAGGTTTGTTTGTGCGGCGATATCGTGGATGGCCCCGGCCAGCCGCTCAATATCCTGAGTTTTCATCGCCAGTGAATCTACGGCTTCTCCTGCCGCAGTTGTCGTTTGTCTGGACTCGGCGGCCAGTTTCGCTTGACGTTCTGCTGTTTCATACCCTGCAAGCACGGCAGAATCTGTTTCAAATACGGCAGTTTGGGTCCGTTTAACACTTTCGCCAATTTGGTCGATGGAGCCTGTCATGTGAGTCAGCTTCTCAGAGCCGGAAAATACAGCCTCAGCTTGATCGCTCGCTCCTTGGGCAAGCTCCTGAACTGCACTGGAGATTTGTGACGCGATGGTTCCAGTATCCTTAGCGTGCTGATGCATATCATGGGAAGCTGAACTGACATCTCCCGCCGTATCTGATACCTTGCGCAACAGGTGAGTGAGATTATCAGACATGATATTAAAATCTGTCCCCAGGCTGGCAATTTCATCTTTACCCTTAACATCCACACGAGCGGTCATATCGCCTTCAGCTATACGTTTGACATTCGCTTGGAGTCTGCGAATCGGCTTAATAAAGTTGTTTGCCGCCCAGATTGCCAGTAGCATAGCGACGACCAAGATGATAGCAACCGTAATAATCAACATATTACGAGTGGAGTAATACTCCTGAAAAGCAATATCTTTGGAAATAGACAACCCTACAATCCAGCCTGTGCTAGGCATCTTTTTAAAATAAAGCTGATGGTCACTACCATTATAGCTATAGTCTGTTTCTCCCGAAGCTGCGCTCAGCAGGGCCGCGGTTGATGAACCCAACTCGGGATTGTCCTTGAGGTTTTTGCCAGCCAGCTTGTTGTCTGGGTGCGCGATCACGGCTCCATTTTGGTCAATCAAAAATGCGTAGCCCAATCCGTTCAAGTCTATGCTTTTAATTATTTTTGTCATATCGTTGAGCATTATATCCTCGCTGACCACACCAGTGACGGAGCCATTCGAATTTTTGAGAGGCTTCGCAATAGAAATGGTGAAATTCGTACTATTTGCATCAATGTACGGGGACGAGTAATACATTTCTCCCTTGGTTTTGGCATCCTTGTACCACGGTCGAGCGCGAGGATCATAACCTGCTTCAAACCAGCCAGATCCATCCCAGTAGGTTCCATCTTCAAAGCCTGCGTAAATATTGGAAATGTTTTGATCTTTATAGTTTTGAAAAGCTGCTTTCAGAGATACGGCTTTGGCATCTGATGAGATATCGCTGGATTCCAGACCTGCAGCCAATGTTTCAATAATTTTGGCATTACCACCTATCCATCCGTCGAGCTGATTGACGGTTTCGGAGGTTTTGCTGTTCATAAGCTCTTGGATATCATGGTTGGCCTGATTTTTAACGCTTGTCATGCTAATGATCGACAATGGCCCAGCTGCAACGATAACAATGCAAGTGAAAAGGAGAATAAGCTTGATTTTTAAGTTCATGTAACGACCCCCGATGTTTCAGAAATGTGAAAGCTTAAAGTAGTGCTTTGTACTTATATCGTCAGATGGAATGACTTTGTTAATTGTTTTCATCCGTTTTCATCATTTTTTTACAATGGTAATCTATGGGGCATTCCAGCCTCGCGGGAAGGATTAAAGTAGAGGTACAGGCATATACTTAAAGGAGGCTAGTCCAGTAAGGGGGCACGAAATGGAGCAATTAACGAAAAGTAGACTGTTCCGGTACGGAATATGGACGCTGCTGGGACTTGTCATTCTATATTTTATCTGGCTGCTACGACCTTTGTTTTTGCATTTGTATGAATTTCTGAAAACAATCATTGCTCCGTTTGCGGTAGCGATGATCATCTCCTATGTACTTAATCCCGTTGTCAGTATGCTGGGCGGTCGCAAGGTGCCTCGAAGTGTGGCTGTGCTGCTCATCTATGCTGTATTTTTAGCCAGTCTCGTTGTGATTCTGATGAACCTGATTCCGATGTTCATAGAACAACTGGATGAGCTGAATGAGCATCTGCCTGAGCTGACCATGCATGCACAAGGATTAATGACGAATATGGATAGCGGCATTTTGCCCCAAGGGGTGCGAACGGGTATGAATCAATGGTTTTTTCAACTAGAGAATCGGATGGCAACAGGGATTTCTACCTTTATGGATAACATCGGTGGGATGATCAACATGCTGTTCAATGTATTCATTGTTCCGTTCCTCATTTTTTATATTTTGAAGGATTTTGATGTGTTCGAGCGGACGATTGTGTCTTACCTCCCGCGTTCTCGTCGCAAGGCGATTGTAACGGTACTTAAGGAAATTGATCAGGCGCTTGGCAACTATGTCAGGGGACAATTACTGGTATGCGTCATTATTGGAGTGATGGCTTATCTCGGATATATGTTAATTGGCATGCCTTATGCGCTGTTGCTGGCAGGAGTGGTTGCGGTTTTTAACATCGTTCCGTATTTGGGCCCCTTTTTGGGAGCCGCTCCGGCAGTAGTCATGGCTTCTACGGTCTCCTTAAAAATGGTACTTTTGGTCGTGGTCGTTAACACCTGTATTCAAGTGTTGGAGAGCAATGTAATTTCTCCCCAGGTGGTGGGACGAACGTTGCATCTGCATCCGATAGCCATTATTTTCGCTCTGTTAGTGGGTGGGGAAATTGCGGGAATTACCGGCTTGATTTTAGCGGTTCCCGTGATGGCAGTTTTAAAGGTAGGACTTCAGCATTTTTTTGCTTATTACGTGAAGCGGAAAACAATCTGATTTTGTCCATACACCGTATGTATCTTGTCTGAAATCGCGTTGACACGGCTAAATGACACGGATATACTGAGTTGAGTATGTTTAAATGTGTTTATCCAGTAGGGAAAGCTCATTTCCAAGTGCGGGCTGAACCCGCCGGGATGCTCCCGTTACCAGTGAAAACAAGGCGATCGATCGTCCGTTAAGCAAATGTTGGTGTGCAGCTTGCGCATGGGCATTTCGTACAGAGGGGACGGCGTTAACCAGGGTGGTACCGCGATACAATCGTCCCTGATCCGTTCAGGGGCGTTTTTCTGTTTTTTATGGCCTGTGCCAGGAACCAGTGACACCATAATTAGGAGGCTACTTATATGAAAGCTAGTGAAATCCGCTCCAAATGGCTGGAGTTTTTTGAAAGCAAGGGACATGTGATTGAACCAAGCGCGCCGCTTGTTCCACATAAAGATCCTTCCCTGCTGTGGATTAATGCGGGTATGGCACCGCTTAAGCCTTATTTTGACGGACGTGTGAAGCCAGAGAATCCACGTATTGCCAATTCGCAAAAATGTATCCGGACGAACGACATTGAGAATGTCGGTAAAACGCGCCGCCATCACACCTTTTTCGAAATGCTCGGCAACTTTTCCATTGGTGACTATTTTAAGGAAGAAGTCATTACATGGGCATGGGAGTTTCTGACGGATCCAAAATGGATTGGTTTTGATCCGGAACGTCTGGCTGTAACTGTGTATCCTGAGGATGAGGAAGCGTACAAGCTGTGGAACGAAAAAGTTGGACTTCCTGCCGAGCGTATCATCAAACTGGAAGATAACTTCTGGGATATCGGTGAAGGGCCTTGTGGACCTTGTACGGAAATCTTTTATGATCGTGGCGAAGCCTACGGTAGCGACATGACGGACCCTGAAATGTATCCGGGGGGAGAAAATGAGCGTTATCTGGAAGTGTGGAACCTCGTATTCTCACAATTCAACCATAACAAAGACGGCAGCTATACGCCGCTTCCAAACAAAAATATTGATACAGGGGCTGGATTAGAGCGTTTTGCATCCATTTTGCAAAATGTGGATTCCAACTTTGATACGGACATCTTCCAGCCACTAATCCAAAAAACAGCGGCGATGGCAGGAGTAAAATATAACGAAAATGTGGACAGTGACGTGGCTCTCAAGGTTATAGCTGACCATGTCCGCACCGTAGCTTTTGCAATTGGTGACGGTGTGCTGCCTTCTAATGAAGGACGGGGTTACGTGATTCGCCGTTTGCTGCGCCGGGCTGTGCGCTATGGAAAAATGCTGGGCATGAACCGTCCATTTATGTTTGAGCTGGTGGAAACCGTTGGGGATGTCATGGGTGTGTATTACCCTGAGGTAGTGGACAAGCGTGATTTCATCATTAAAGTGATCAAAACGGAAGAGGAACGCTTCCATGAAACACTGACAGATGGATTGGCAATTTTGTCCGATATCAGTGCTCAGGCAAAGGCTGAAGGTCGCAATGTCATTAGCGGAGCAGATGCTTTTAAACTGTATGATACGTACGGGTTCCCATTCGATCTCACAGAGGATTATGCGGACGAGCAGGGCTTGAAAGTAGACCGTGAGGGTTTTGATGAAGCGATGCAGGAGCAACGCAAACGTGCCCGTGATGCTCATCAGGACAGCGCGAGCATGAAGATTCAGGGTGGAGCTTTGTCCGATCTGGCGGTTAAAAGTGAATTTGTTGGATATAATGACCTCGTAACTGAGTCTAAAATTGTGGCGATTGTATATGAAGATGTACTGGTGGACAGTGTTAGTGAAGGGCAGTCTTGTCAGGTCGTGCTTGATGTGACTCCTTTCTATGCCGAAAGCGGAGGGCAAGTCAGTGACCAAGGCTTGCTGCGTGGAGGTACGGTAACCGCGAAGGTCGAAGGACTGTTTAAGGCGCCACAAGGTCAGCATGTGCATCAGGTTGTTGTAGAAGCCGGTGAGTTGAACGTGGGCGATACGGTGAAAGCAGAAGTAGATCAAGCTTCCCGTGGAGAAATTGAGAAAAACCATACGGCTACACATTTGCTTCACAAAGCGCTTAAAGAAGTGCTGGGTGACCATGTCAATCAGGCGGGTTCTTTGGTTGAGCCTGGGCGTCTGCGTTTTGACTTCTCCCATTTTGGAAGCATTACACCAGAAGAGCTGGCGGATATTGAACTGCGTGTAAACCGTGCCATCTGGAGCCAACTAGACGTTAATATTGAATTGAAACCGATTGATGAAGCCAAGGCTCTCGGAGCAATGGCGCTGTTCGGTGAAAAGTATGGAGATATCGTACGGGTCGTTAAGGTAGGCGATTACAGCATTGAACTATGCGGTGGCTGTCATGTCAGCAATACTTCGCAAATTGGCTTGTTCAAGCTTGTCAGCGAGAGCGGCATTGGATCAGGTGTACGTCGTATTGAAGCGGTGACCGGGCGTTTTGGCTTTGAATATATGGAAGGTCAATTAGAGCTGTTGAAGGTGTCGGCTGGGCTTGTAAAATCCAAGCTGTCTGAGGTACCAAAGCGTATCGAATCTTTGCAGCAACAAATTAAAGACCTCAGTCGTGAAAATGAATCGCTGCAAAGCAAGCTGAGTGTTATTGAGGCGGGCCAGCTGACCGATCAGGTCGTGCAAGCAGGCGGGGTGCAGCTCTTGGCTGCACGTGTGCAGGCTTCAAGCATGGACGCGTTGCGTGCGATTGCTGATGAACTGAAAGGGAAGCTTCCGGCTGCTGTATTGGTGCTCGGCGCTGCAATGGACGACAAAGTTAATTTTGTCGTAGCAGTTCCGGCAGAGCATACCAAAGCTGGACTTCATGCAGGCAAGCTCGTGAAAGAAATTGCTGCTGTATGCGGTGGCGGTGGTGGCGGACGACCTGACATGGCGCAAGCCGGTGGTAAAGATGCCAGCAAGCTGGACGAAGCACTTCAACGTGCGCATGAACTGGTGTCGGCAGCCTCACAAGGATAAAGTTCGATAATTTTTGCGGATTTTTGGGAAAAAACGGGCTTAGATATTTCCTTGTAGGGCTTTGCTTATGGTATGATGTAAAAGAATAAGCTGGCATAAACATGTACACATGTTTTGTGGAAGCGAGGTGTCAACAATGGATTCCATGGACAAAACGGTCAAATTTAATGTCAAGGCAGATGAGAAGGAAGCTTCTGCTCAGGAGATTTTGTTGACCGTATATGATGCGCTGGTGGAAAAAGAATACAATCCGATCAATCAAATCGTCGGCTATTTGCTATCCGGTGATCCGGCTTATGTGCCACGGCATAATAATGCCAGAAGCCTGGTACGTAAAAAAGAACGCGATGAGTTGATTGAAGAGTTGGTTCGTTTCTATCTCGCCAAGCACCGTTAGGAGACAGGCATGAAAGTAATGGGATTGGATTACGGGGATCGCCGAATTGGGGTCGCCGTAAGTGATGCCTTCGGCTGGACCGCCCAAGGATTGGAAGTCATAGAACGACGCGGTGACGACAGCGAGTTCGGTAAAATTGCAAATTTGGTTCGTGACAATGAGGTCGGCGAGATTGTTGTAGGCTTGCCGAAAAACATGAACGGAACCGTGGGTCCACGCGGTGAGATTTGCATCGAGTTTGCGAACCGACTCAAGGAGTTACTGGGTTTACCCGTTCACCTTTGGGATGAACGGCTGACGACGCGTTCGGCGGAGCGTGCGCTTCTGGAGGCCGACGTCAGCCGAAAAAAACGCAAGCAGGTGGTAGATAAACTGGCCGCAAGCCTGATCTTGCAAAACTATTTGGACGCACACAGTACAAGGTGAGGGGGATTTCGTAATGGCTGAAAATCAAGTGGGTATGGAAGAAGAGCCGGAAATTATTTATATTGCCGATGACGAGGGCAACGAGGAAGAGTTCGAGGTCATTATGAAGTTTGAGGTAGATGGTTCCGAAGCGAAGTACATGATGGTTGCGCCAGTGGACCCTGAAGCTGATGAGTCCGATGTGTACGCCTTCCGTTACGAGGAAGAAGGCGATGATATTAAATTGTTTGTGATCCAAGACGATGCCGAATGGGAAATCGTCGAAGAGACCTTTAATACATTTGTAGAAGAAGAGGAAGAGGAAGACGGGAAATGACGATCTATTCACGTGAAGACCTGAGTTGGACCTCTGATTTGAAGGAAACGTTCGACGGCGGTGTAGAGCTGCAGGATGAACAGGGCCATGCGATTCGCATGGAATTGGAAGCAGAGTTCAAGGTAGGTGAGCAACGGTACGCCGTATTGCGTAGACCCGGGGCTGCTGTTGGCGAACATGAGCTATATCATGTAAGCTCATCCACAGACGGCGAAATCTCCATCACCACCATTGAAGATGATGATGAGTGGGAAGATATTTCCGAGCTGTACGACGAATGTACGTTGCCGGAAGAACTGTAAGTCTGGATAACGATGAGATCAAACCTGAAAGGGCGGACCAGTCCGCCCTTTTTGGCTGTGAAGGAGTTGGGTGGATGTGAAGCGAAGGACGAGGATGTTTACATTGTTTCTACTGCTTATCATTATAGCAGGAGGGGCAGCCCTCTATATTTGGAGTGCCATGCAGCCTGTTCAACCCCAAACACAACCCGTTGCTTTTACGGTGGTGCAGGGAACAGGAACATCGGCTATTGCAGATACGCTGGAGCAAAAGGGACTTATACGTAATGCGCTCGTGTTTAAGGCTTATGTAAAATTTAAACAGCAAGGAAGCGGATTTCAGGCCGGAAAATATGAGGCGAAGCCTGGCGCAACCTTTGATCAGTTGATTACTAAGTTATCGGCTGGAGATGTTGTCAAAGAGGAAATGATTCGTTTTACAATCCCGGAAGGTTTTACGATTAGACAGATGGCTGATAAGCTGCAAAAGGAAGGACTGGCAGACCGGCAGCAATTTTTGCAGCTGGCCAACGATCCGTCCGCTTTTGACGTCGCGCTAATGCGGGACATTCCAAAGCAGGCGGGGCTTCGCTATGCGCTGGAGGGCTATCTTTTCCCAGAAACCTATGAGCTGAAAAAGGGCAGCACAGCCAAAGATATTATACAGGCGATGCTAGAACAGACGCAAAAACGGCTGGAGACTGTTTCCGATTTGGATGCCAAGCTAAAACAACGGGGTGAAACGCTGCATCAACTGCTGACGGTTGCTTCTCTAGTAGAGCGTGAGGTAGTTGTGGATGATGAGCGGTCTGTAGTAGCTGGCGTCATTTATAACCGAATCAAACAGGATAAGAAGCTGGAAATTGATGCTACAGTTCAATATATGCTGGATAAGCAAAAGGAACGGCTGTATTACAAGGATTTGGCTGTGGAAAGCCCTTATAATACGTATATGCATCAGGGACTTCCACCAGGGCCGATTGCAAGTCCCAGTCTGAAATCAGTGATAGCAGCTTTACAGCCGAAAGCTACAGATTATTTGTTTTATGTGACCAAAAAAGATGGAACACATGAACATTTGTTTGCCAAAACGTATAAAGAACATTTGCATAACATTCAGGTAAGTAACCGTAAGACAAATTAGGAGGTGAGCCTATGGCTTACAAACCCGAACTACTGGCAACTGCCAGCTCTCCGGAGGATGCCCGCCATATGCTGGAGGCTGGAGCTACTGCATTACTTATTGGAGATGACCGCTTTGGAATGCGGCTGCCGGGACATTTTACACCGGACCAAATCCGTGAAGTGGTGGAAGAGGCACGGAAGCATACGGCGCAGGTATACGTATCCATGACGAATTTGATGACGAACGAGCTATTGCCACTTCTTCCCGAATATGTGCAGACCCTAGCTGGATGCGGCATAGACGCCATTGAGTTTAATGATCCTGCAGTGCTCATGGCCGTAAAGGAGTATGCCCCGCATCTTAAGCTGTTCTGGAACGGTGAGATGATCTCCACCAACTTCGCAACCGCCAACTATTGGGGTGAAAAAGGAGCTTCCCGGGTCATTTTGGCTCGTGAGCTCAGTATGGATGAAATTACCGAAATGATACCAAAGTTGAACATAGAAGCACAGGTTCAGGTACATGGCATGACCAATATTTATCACTCCAAGCGTAAGCTTGTTCAAAGTTATATGCTGCACCAGGGACGTAATGTAGAAGGCGATTTGGGCAGAGGGCGCGGCTTGTTTCTGATTGAAGCAGAGCGTAAGGAAGAGAAGTTCCCCATCTACGAGGATATTAATGGGACACATATTATGAGTTCAGATGATTTTTGTATCATGGAGGACCTGCATATTCTGATGGAGGCGGGCGTGCATAGCTTTAAGATCGAGGGCTTATTGAAACCTACGACTTACAATGAGGCGGTTGTTGGTGCTTATCGTAAAGCCATAGATAATTATACAGCTGACCCGGATGCTTATGCTTATGATGAAAGCTGGCTGGATGAAGTTCGCCGTCTTCAAGATCCGGAACGGGAACTTTCCTTCGGATTTTTCTATAAAGAGCAGGTTTATTAATTTTAAAATGAATTCACAGAGGGGGGAACGTCATGGGGACGATAACCAAAACGAGAAAATATATAGGTAAACGGAATCGTCTGGATAAGCCGGAGCTGTTGGCTCCTGCCGGAAATCTGGAAAAGCTGAAGTTTGCCGTTCACTATGGCGCGGATGCTGTATATATTGGTGGACAAAAATATGGTCTGCGTTCTAACGCCGACAATTTCAGTTTTGAAGAAATGCGCGAAGGTGTAGAATTTGCTAACAAGTACGGTGCTAAGGTGCTTGTAGCCACCAATATCTATGCCCACAATGAGGATATTGCCGGAATCGAGGAATACTTGCGCAATCTGTACGAGGCAGGAATTCATGCCGTTATCGTCGCTGATCCGGCTATTGTGTCCGTGGCATTGCGTGCTGTTCCCGGATTGGAAGTGCATTTGAGCACACAGCAGTCCACGCTGAACTGGCAAGCGGTAAAGTTTTGGAAAAACGAAGGACTACCGCGTGTGGTACTGGGACGTGAGACCAGTCTGGAAGAAATCGAAGAAATTAAAAAGCATGTGGACATCGAAATCGAAGCTTTTGTCCATGGTGCGATGTGCTCTTCATTTTCCGGCCGCTGCGTGTTGTCTAATCACTTTACAGACCGTGATTCCAATCGTGGGGGATGTTGTCAGTCTTGCCGCTGGAAATACGATTTGTTTGAGGATGCCCGCCCAGGTGAGGTTTGGATATCTGAGGAAGAGGCACAGGATAGCAATGTACTAAAACAGTTCCAGCTCGGTGTTAACCAGCTTCCACTGTTCGAAGAGAGCGATAATGCCTTTTCTATGGGTTCCAAGGATTTGTGTATGATTGAAAATGTCCCTGATCTGATTGATGTAGGTGTGGACAGCTTTAAAGTGGAGGGACGTATGAAGTCTATCCACTATGTGGCTACGGTCGTGAATGTCTATCGTCAAGCGATTGATTCCTATATGGCTGATCCTGAAAATTATGTGCTCAAACCAGAATGGATTGAAGAAATTAACAAGGCAGCCAATCGACCGTTGAATACAGGGTTTTTCTACGATACACCGGATCATGAGGATCATATTTATGAGCCGGAAGAAAAAGCAGTCCCTTATGATTTTGCCGGACTGGTCATGGACTACGATGCCGCGAGTGGCATTGCAACCATTCAACAACGGAACCATTTTAAACCAGGGCATGAAATCGAATTTTTCGGTCCGAACGGAACATTCTTTAAACAAACGGTCGGAACGATCTGGGATGAGGAAGGCAACGAATTGGATGCTGCTCGTCACCCGCTTCAACGAATTAGAATGAAGGTAGATCAGCCCGTATCGTATTTTGATATGATGCGTAAAAAGAAGTAAATAAGCCTTAAGTCACAGGTGAAAAGATACAAAAGCCTCTCCTATCGGTTGGAGGGGCTTTTTTTTGAATAGTTTTCTAGGAAAAAAGTTTCACAAAATTTAGTTGATACTCAAAGGAAAGCTACATTCCTTGTCGAATAGTTCCGATAGAAGTTATATAGATAATAGATACATAATGGATGACGTGGAATTAGAAACTAATTATATGGTGGTAGGTGAGAGAAATGGGTTTACGGAAAAAAGAGGGGAATACAGCAAAAAGGCAACCCAAGAAAACGGATCAAATGCAGGGTTTGAAAGGCAGTAAAGTGACAATGGATAAAGAGGAACAAAAGGTTGCGGTTTCTTCAAAGGTTGCCCCCTGGGTAGCTAAGGCGACTCGTAAAGGTACACACAATTTAAAGCGTTTACTTAAGCCGGAAAGGTACAGTAAAGATTTCATGCACTTGGTCAAAAACTATAATCCGATGCGTTCGGTTGGAATGAAGTTGTTTCTGATCTTTTTTGCGGCAATTATGTTATTTGTGGTCAGCTTGGGGATGCTCTCATACTATAAGGCTAAAAGTACGATTGAGCAAAATGCAGCTACGGCTTATCAGCAGACCGTTCAGCAAACTTCAGAAAAGCTTGATATTATTCTAGAGCGCTTTCAAGACACATCGACACAGGTATTTTTCGATACTGAATTAAGTGATCAGTTGCAAAGGGCTGTAAAGCAAGATAAAAATCCTTTTGCATCTTTTGTTGCTATGGGCGAAGTAAACAAGAAATTAACGAATATTGCTTTTACGAATAAAGCGATCGATTCATTGTACTTGTACCCGGAAGAAACCAAGTTAGCTGCAATGGGCACCGGAACACAAAAGGATGTACGGCAGGAAGCGTGGTTTAAGGATATTTTGAAAAACAAGGGAATTGTTTGGCTGCCTACGCAGGTGAATGACAATGGCAGCAAGACCTTTCGCCTAGCACGCTCCATGAACAGTATGTCCGGGTTGGGAGGGACTTACGTTCTGGTTATGGATTTAAAGTCCAGTGCGGTGGAGGACGAGTTGAAAGGTGTTAATTTGGGCTCAGGCAGTATGATTAGCCTTGTGACAGACAAGGGTGAGTTTGTAGGTTCCAACAATGAGAGCTTAGCAGGAGGAAAGACAAAGCTGGATTACGTTTCCAAGCTTGAAGGGATCGAAGGAAATCAAATTATGGAGCAGGAAGCAGACGGCAAAAGGCAAAGTGTGCTTACGGTTCATAATACACTGGGAACTTCCAAGTGGATTCTCGTGGGTGTAGTACCTGTATCTGAGCTGGTGAAAGACGCTAAGGGGATACTAACCACGACCTGGATATTTGCCGCAGTGGCTGCACTCATTGCATTGTTCATTGGACTGTGGATCGTGCGCCTCGTGGCTCGTCCATTGACACATCTGAAGGATTTAATGGTCGAAGGCGCCAAAGGCAACTTACAAATCCGAACGAACTATAAGGCTCAGGATGAAATTGGGCAGTTGTCAGAAAGTTTTGATGCGATGATGGAGCAAATTACATTGCTGGTAGAACAGACGAATGCCTCAGCTCAGGAGGTTCTGAATACAGCGACGGAACTAGGCGATGCCTCGAAGAAGACAGCCATTTCAGCTAAAGAAATTGCAGCAGCAACGGAAGAGATTGCTCATGGCGCCGCCAGTTTGGCAACAGAGGCTGAACGTGGCAGCGGACTTACCGGGAATATATCTCAGCAAATGGATACGGTTATGGCTTCCAATTATGAAATGAGTCTGGTCGCACAAGAAGTTGAACAATCCAGTGAAAAAGGGACCATTCAGCTGAAAAATCTATTAGGCAAGACTCGGGTTACGGAAGAAACTACACATGCTCTAGCGGGCAAAGTAGATGAACTGAAGCAGACAACTTCTGATGTATTTAAGGTGCTGGACGTACTACAGGATATTGCAAAACAAACGAATATTCTATCACTGAATGCGACGATTGAAGCGGCACGAGCGGGGACGGCCGGGCGTGGTTTTATGGTGGTAGCTAATGAGGTTCGGCAGTTGGCCGAACAATCACGTCAAGCCATTCGTACAGCTACAGGCATTACTAACAACATCGTCAATGAAATGAATGAAACGGTACAGGCATTATCTGAGGTGTACCCGCTGTTCCGGGAGCAGATGGGAGCCGTACAGGAAACAACGGATATTTTCCAATCGGTGCAGCAGCAAATGGGAGAGTTCGCGCTACGATTGGGAACGGTCACCGCCTCCATTCATCATCTGAGTGAATCGCAAACCACTTTGTCCGAGGCAATGACCAATGTAAGTGCGGTAGCCGAGCAATCTTCAGCTACTTCGCAGGAAGTCGCTTCGCTCAGCACTGAACAGGCCAATATTGGCAATCAACTGGTAGGTTTGTCGGATAAGCTGGAAGGAGTATCGGTGAATTTGAAGGAACAACTTTCGCGGTTTACGGTGTAGATATAACAAAACCATGGGAATCAGGATTGTTACTGATCTCCGTGGTTTTGTACTTTTATCAGTGGATGTGCTTAAAAATTTCTCAAGAAGGAAAGCGAAAGATGAATACAAACACAAAAGTAGCTTGGGTTGTGCTGGCCATTACCATTTTTATTACGGTTTTTTATTCGTTAGACGAGATTTTAGATTGGAACCCAGAAGCAGGCATCACAAGATACAAATAAATTCGGAAACCCATTCACGTTAAAAGTTGAGTGGGTTTTCTTTTTCAACTACAGGACATACTACTGGAAAAAAGATGAAAGAAGGATGGGCGTGCCGAGGCGTGGTAGCAGTTTCATTCGAAAACGTCGAATTGCATATATGGCCTTGGGGGTGATGGCACTACTGCTGATTTTATTATTCCGATTGGCTTGGCTTCAGGGGACAGCGGGCATTCATATGTCCGTTTATGGGGGGCATTCGCTTAAGGAAATGTCAGCACGTCAGCGACAGGAGGGTATTTCTATCGACTCTGGACGTGGACAGTTTACGGACCGGCATGGGCAACCCTTGACTGGCGGAGTAGTATGGGTGCCAGTGCTTTTTCCCGATGTAGATGGCAAAGCGGCTTTACATGGCGAAGAACTGGCCGAGCTACTGCGTACGAATAAAAAGCAACTACTGACACGATGGAAAGGACTGCAATCCCCGCTCATATGGCGAGATGGGCGCGGAGAGCCCGTACAAATCAATCCGAATGAAGCAGGCAAGCTGCTGAAGCTAGCCCCTTCGCTTATTGAGCTTGTACCTTATACGAAACGTTACAGGGATTTGCCCAATGGCAGGCAATGGCTTGGCTTTCTGTATGAACGTGCCGACCGAGCGAGTGAACTGCCGATGGGGGCAGCCGGGCTGGAAAGAACGCTGGAGCCGCTGCTAAGCGGCGTCGGTGAAACGTTCGTCTCCCGGTTTGTAGATGCACAGCGTCGTCCATTGACTCATGTACCGCTGCGTGTCAGTGCTCCATCCAATGGTCACTATCCTTTACAGGTGCAGACTACAATTGATCTACCTATACAGGAACAGATTGAAAAGCTGACGGAATCTAGTCATTTAGCAGAAGGGGCGGTGGTAGTGCTCGATTCAGGCAACGCGGATGTACTGGCGATGGTGTCTCGCCCTTTTTATAATCCCGGGCATGTTGATCCGCAGAAAAAAACAGACTGGTCTAATCGTGCTCTCAAGGCGATAACGCCCGGTTCCATTTTTAAGTTGGTTACGGCTGCTGCTGCACTTGAATCAGGTGTTGTCCAACTGCAGGAGCAATTCCATTGTCATGGAACTTATGGCAAGTACGGTTTGGCTTGCTGGAAAAAAGAAGGACACGGTACCCTAAACCTAGAGGAAGGGCTTGCCGTATCCTGTAATAGTGTGTTCGCTCATCTCGGCGAACGGCTTAATCCTGAGCAAATTCAGGCCACAGCCTCTGCACTGGGATTGAGCCGAATTGTGGGCTGGCAGGAGCGGAATCTTGCAGGACTACCTCAATTCAGACCGCTGGATCACGAAGAAAAGGGAGCCGTATTCGGCTCCCATACGAACGCGTCTGATCCGGGCGTACGTGTACAGACAGCTATCGGTCAGCGCGATGTGCTAGTAACGCCTCTCCAAGCTGCCAATCTCATCGTCACCTTGTTGCATGATGGTCAAGTACATGCACCACGCCTCGTCAAACGCATCAGTTACGCAGACGGTAGCACCTTACTGGAACTACCTGCTCATGCTGCACCTTTACCCGAGGGCAGCCGCTTGATTCACACATCGACGGCTCGCACGCTTCGTGAAGCAATGGAAAAGGTTGTGACACAGGGGACTGGTGTCTCCTTGCGTAATAAATCATGGAATCTGGCCGGCAAATCGGGTACGGCCCAAGCTTTAAAGAACGGTCACCCTATCAATCACCAGTGGTTTATAGGTTATGGTCCGATAGAGCGGCCTCGTTATGCAGTCGCCGTCCTTGTGCAAAATGCTTCAACACACTCTGCAAATCAAGCTACAGCACTTTTTGGTAAAGTAATGGATCTGTTAGCTCAATCCTCCTGAGTACCACGAGTAGCTTCACGATCCTCCTCCTGGATTTTTACGATAAACGGGGGCTCGTCAAATTCCTCTGTCGGAAACCGAATCCATTTCTGCAGATAGCCTTGCTGCCACAATTCCTTGAGCAAAATGATCAGAATTGGAGACAGTATTAATCCGGCCAGTCCAAAGATGGATAACGATATAATGGCAAAGGAAAGCATCAGATAGGCAGATGAAACACCGATGGAATTACCAGTGATTTTAGGCTCTGCCAGCTGGCGGACGATAACGGTGACAGCCATGACAATAAGCAGGCCTACAGCCAAGCCGGTATTGCCTGTGATAAACAGATACACTGCCCACGGAATAAAAATAACAGGCACACCCAACAAGGGCAGGATATCAAACAAAGCTGCCACGAGAGCCAATGATAGGGCATTATCCACTTGTAAAATGAGTAAACCTATAAATACGAGAACAAAGGTAATCCCTACCAGCAGAGCTTGAGCCTTGAGAAAAGCGGAGATGGCTTTAAGTACGTGATTTTTTAGAAAAAGGTAAGCAGTTTTTAGTGTCTTGGGTGTCTTACTACGGGCAATGCCCTTCCAAAGATTAATTTCCATACTTAAAAAGAACGCTAAAATGATGGCAATGGCAAAGTTGCCCATAAAAACAGTGAAGGAACTGAGGAACTGTATGAAAAAGGATAAGCCTAGCTGTGCCCATTTCGTAGCAATGGTGGTGGCAGTCGCAAAATAATCATTCACACGTTCAGTAACACTCGGAGGTAAAGCAGCGATTTTATCTTGAGAAAGATGAAGATACCGCGTGAATTCCGCTTGGATAATCTGAGTATATTGTGGGAGGTTTTGCGCGACTTTCGTAAATTGTGTAACCAGAATCAGGCCCAATCCGAAAAAAATAGCAAGTAAGAGGACGATAAATAGCAATACGGAGAGTGCGGAGGCAAAAGGCTTTTTCATTCCTTTCCGATGAAAATAACGGGCAGCAGGTTCAATGCACCAGAACACGACGAACGAAAGGAACACAGGTGCGGCAAGTTGATACAGTTTGCTGGATACGAACATAATTAAATACACGGTTAATACAATCAAACCGATATCAAAAACGGTACGCCAATATTTTTTGTACAATGGAAGCATATGTATACAACGACTCCTTTTAGATTTTTATTTATTGTACACTAAATTGGACCTCAATGCTGACCATATGCAATAGCGAAATCTCGGCATGTTTACGTCATTGTGATAACATATAAGTAAGTGAGTTTTCCTCAGGAAGCCTGCTTGGGGAGTTCAGAATAGAAAAGTGGGGATAAAACGTGCAGACTTTGCTGTTATGGATGTTTTACATTTCAACTTTTTATGCTTTTATTCCGGCGCTGGTTAGTCGTATATTTGGTTTCCGGGTGTTCAGGCGTGGCAAAAGTGAGCAAGAATATGCACTCACCTTTGATGATGGCCCTGATCCAGTGTATACATCACAGCTGCTTGATTTACTGAAGCGTTTTGATGCCAAGGCTACTTTTTTTGTTGTTGGGATGAATGCAGAAAAACACCCTGAGCTTCTGAAACGCATGCATGATGAAGGTCATCTAATCGGTATTCATAATTATGTGCACAAGTCGAATTGGCTTATGCGGCCTGTTACCGTCAGAAGACAAATTGCCCAGACAGAGTCAGTCATTCGTCGAGTAACTGGCGAGGGAACGACCTTTTATCGCCCACCTTGGGGGATAGTGAACTTTTTTGATATTTCCAAAACCAATGGTCGTCGAATCGTATTATGGTCCTCCATGTTCGGGGACTGGAAGGCAAGCATTGGAGCGAAACAATTAGCGGAGAGAATGCTCAAAAAGCTGAGGGGTGGCGAGGTCATGCTGCTCCATGACTGTGGTACGACATTGGGGGCAGACGTGGAAGCGCCCCAGAATATGCTAATCGCACTGGAGAAGCTACTGAGGGTCGCCCAAGAACGACAATTACGCAGCGTACGGGTGGATACCTTGTTTTGCCGTCAGTCTGTCAATCAACCTACTGCCTCCGAGATGTCCAGTACGGGCTGGTTAAAAAGAACGCTGGTATTTGGATGGTTCCAGTATGAGCGGCTATTCCATGTTTTGTTTCGTCTTCGTCCCGTAAGCAAGGAGGATACGATCTTTTATTATCGTCGCCGTATCTATCATGGGCCAAATGTAAATATGGAGAACAGCAGATGGCTAGAAAAAGGAGACCCGGTAATCGAGCTTCATTTTGATAATAAAAAGTTGTTTCAATTGGGTTCGACGGCAAAGTCGATGGTACATCTAGCTATTCAATTAATTCGGATTGTAAAAAAACAACTTCCTGATCTGGCCCAACGCATTGTACATGATTCTGAAATGAAGGATGTAAAGGCGATCTATGCAGTAAGTATGATTCATCGGGGACCAGAGAAGTTGGGATTTCAAGTTCGAGAGCTTCCCAAAGGACTGTTCAAGCATGTGTCCACTGTATATCTAAAGCTGTTATTTCGTATTATCCATTCTTCGGGTTCAAAGCAATTGAGTGAAAAAAAAGATGTAATGGTACCGAAACTGATTGTGATGCCAATGGATACCTTGTTTGACTGTTTTCATCAGGGAGACTTACACCGCTTAGACGAGGCTCTTGAGCAAACAGCTCAGAGAGATGATGTCCATATACTCAACAGCGAAATGACTGAATAGGCTAACCCTAATGACCTAATAAAAAAGCCTCTCGATCCCTTGTTAGGTATCGAGAGGCTTTTTAACCGTTCATAAAGTAATCCTATCTTGGCAAAGCATTTAGATTTTCATAATTCCGCCGTTACTTGCGTTCGTCACCAGCTTGGAATAGCGCGCCAGGTAACCCGTTTTCACCTTCGGCTCAAAGCCTTTCCAGTTGGCGCGACGACGTTCGAATTCTTCGTCCGTAATGTGGAGCTCAATCTTACGATTGTTCAAGTCCAGCTCGATGATGTCACCGTCCTCAACAAAAGCGATAGGTCCGCCTTCTGCAGCTTCGGGGGAAATATGACCGATGGAGATACCACGGGAAGCACCTGAGAAGCGTCCGTCTGTAATCAGCCCCACCTTGGCACCAAGCCCCATGCCCACGATTTGTGAAGTTGGAGCGAGCATTTCAGGCATACCAGGTCCGCCCTTTGGACCTTCATAACGGATAACAACAACGTGTCCTTCATTAATTTTACCATTGGCGATACCTGCCAGTGCATCTTCCTGTGAATCAAAGCAGATGGCAGGGCCTTTGTGATAACCACCAACCGAAGCATCAACTGCACCGACTTTAATGATGGAGCCTTGCGGTGCCAGATTACCAAATAATACAGCCAGACCGCCGCGTTCGGAATAAGGGTTGTCCAGTTTATGGATGACGTTAGTATCCAGAATTTCCTGACCCTCTACGTTTTCACGAATGGTTTTTCCAGTTACAGTAATACAGTCTCCATGCAGTGCTCCCGGTTTCTTCAACAATTCATTCAGCACTGCGCTTACGCCGCCTGCATTATGAACATCCTCAATATGATAGTCGGAAGCAGGTGCCAATTTGGACAAATGAGGTACGCGGTTTGCCACTTCATTAATACGTTCGATAGGGTAGTCAACTTCTGCTTCATGGGCAAGTGCCAATGTATGCAATACTGTATTCGTGGAACCGCCCATTGCCATATCCAATGCAAATGCATTATCAATAGCTTCTTTAGTCACGATATCACGTGGTTTAAGATCCAGCTTAATCAATTCCATCAATTGGCGTGCAGATTGTTTAACGAATTCTTTACGTTCTTCTGCTACTGCGAGAATGGTGCCGTTACCCGGCATAGCCAGACCCATCGCTTCTGCGAGACAGTTCATGGAATTCGCTGTGAACATCCCAGAACAGGAGCCACATGTCGGACAGCCATATTGTTCTAATTCAAGCAAGCTTTGATCGTCGATTTTGCCAGCCTGATATGCACCTACGCCTTCGAAGACGGAGGTCAGGGAAATAGAGCGTCCGTTCTTGTCTTTACCAGCTTTCATAGGACCGCCACTAACGAAAATAGTTGGAATGTTAACGCGCAATGCGCCCATCATCATGCCAGGGGTAATTTTATCACAGTTAGGAATACAAACCATGCCGTCAAACCAGTGAGCGGAAACGACAGTTTCCAGAGAGTCAGCTATAATTTCGCGGCTTGGCAGAGAATAACGCATACCGATGTGCCCCATGGCAATGCCGTCATCTACACCGATGGTGTTAAACTCGAAAGGTACACCGCCTGCCTCACGAATGGCTTGCTTGACAATTTTGCCAAATTCCTGCAAATGGACGTGGCCCGGTACGATATCAATATACGAGTTGCATACCGCAATAAACGGTTTGTCAAAATCTTCTTCCTTGACACCCGCTGCGCGCAGCAAGCTGCGGTGAGGAGCACGGTCAAAGCCTTTTTTAATCATATCGGAACGCATTTTTGTCTTAGCTGTCATGATGCTGGTTTCCCCCCAAAGTATAAAAATAGTATGGCGTTCAATGGACGCCGTAATAGCGCAGATGTTTTCTAAAGAGTCTATCATAGATGTGAGCATTTTTCTACATATATGAAGATTTTGAAAAAGTACTAGTAGGGTTCTGTAATCAACAATATATAGACATGAACAGTTTTATTTATCTATATATTGCATTTAGATGAGTTAGAATTTGTTCTATTAGAAATATGTATACTGACATGTTTGCCGTATCAGGTAAAATATGAAAGAGCCCATTCTGCAATAAAGCGGATGGGCTCAAGCTTGTTTTATGTTAAAGGAGGGCGGAAGATGACATTACACCTTAATTTCTGCCGCCTTTACGACCGATGTCTCTGTAGAAATTTTTGTCATGCGACTCAGCTGTAGCATCGCCGCCCTTTTTACCGATTTCCTGATAAAATTCTTTATCGTGAGAGTTTGCGGTTGCTTCCCCGCCTTTTTTACCAATCTCCTGATAAAATTCCTTATTGTGCTTCTTGGAAGTAGCTTCTCCACCCATACGGCCTGCTTCTTCGCGACTCATTTTCCCCTGATTTTGATTACGTGCCATTACAAATCACTCCTTAATAAAAAAGTTGTTTTTTGTTGCGCGCATCCTTTACTTACCACATCACGCCTGTATGAAACAGGCTCCAAGTGGAGTAAAGAGGGGGTAGACTCGCTTCCATGTTCGTCTGTGAGTGGGTTGTCGCGTGTTCAATGTTAAATAAAAAATGGATAAAAAGATTACGCGGACCGTCTAAAAGGATAAGGAGCTGGCTTTAGCATCCACTCTACCTGTGGCTCAATCAGAGGTCGTGTTGCAGTTCGAACCCAAGGCATGGTCAACATACAACACAGACCAGCAGCACACACTACTATCAACATGACTTCCACTGGAGTATCTATATACTCGTAGACTCCCTTTGCAACGACGGTACGGACGATCAAGCCATGGAGTAAGAAGACATATAGTGTCCGTCTCCCCATCTCGGTTATACGTCCTGTGACAGCTGGAACAAAGCTTAGGAACGCCATAGATGCTATCCATTGAACTCCATAAATGCCGATACGGTAAATTCCTGCGTACCATTCGGTATGGCCCAATTCACCGTAAGTCATGTTGCCATACAGCCAGCCTGCCGGGATGCCGAAATACGACGTTCCCGCCAGTACCATAAGCAGAAGAGATACAACGCCAGCGATTATGCGGACTGGAGCTGTGAAGAACCGTCGAACGTCCGCATAATTCAAATGATAACCTGCTACAAAGTAAGGCAAATAAACAAAGGTTCTGCATACGCTCAGCCATATACCATCCATAGGGAGATACCCGACGAGGATACCCAGCAGTACGGATATACCCAATTGGAGGACAGGTGGTATTTTCTGAAAAGACAGCATCAGCAGTCTCCAACAGATATGGCTGGCAAGGAACCAGAGTAGCAGATAAGGAGCAAAGAACGAATGATGGATATGAGGAACGTGGAAGAGTGCAACATCCAAGATCGAATAGAGCGATTGAAAAATAAGATATTGCATACCGATCTGAAGCAGAACTTTTTGGCCTGCGGATCCGGTCAAAGTTGTTTGGGCAAAGTAGCCTGTAACGAGTACAAACAACGGCATATGAAACATGAATATCCAGCTGAACCATTGTTGGGCAATATGAAGTGAACCGGCTAGAGGCTCCAGAGCATTTCCTGCAAATACGCATATGATCAACAGAAATCGCAAATTGAGAAAGAAGCTTTCCCCTTGTACATCATGGCTTGTCGTCATGTGTTTCCCTCCGAACGGCTTCTGCCGACTAAACTATTTAAAAAATAATTCTTTACAAGGAACAAGGTACGATACTCTGGACTTTATCATTGTGATTTTATTCACAATAGTAAGCGTTATCATAACCTTATTGTGTGGCGAAAGCTTGAACACCGGACAAAGATGGGCTAAGACATGGAAATGTATGCTGATTTGACCCTGTATGTGCAACGATGTTACCCTAACAAGGCTGGTTACGCTGATGAATACAGCGGCACATTTTATATTCAAATTACGAATTACGAGGTACGAAAGGCGAAAGGAACTTTTACAATGAGAAGAAGAACAAGAAGATCATACAATTCATATGGGACACGTGGTCCTCGGAAAATATGGAAAGTTCTCTTAGGCATCCTGATTGTTATTGCACTGATAGCAGGGTGGGGAGCATGGAAGGTATTTACGCCTTATCAGCCTGACGAGACGGCTGCTGCTGCATTAGCTGAAGTAGCGGATGCTGTGAAAGTAAATGAACAAGAACATTGGGTCGGTTTTGAGCCTGTAAAAAGAAGCGGAACTGGAGTCATTTTGTATCCAGGGGCGTTGGTGAAGCCCGAAAGTTATGCACCCTTGGCACGCCGTTTGGCGGAAAAGGGTCATCATGTGATCATTGCGAAAATGCCACTCAACCTTGCATTGATCTCTCCAGATCTGGCGAATGAAGTGCTAAAGGCATATCCGAAAGAAGCGTTTTTTATTGGAGGCCATTCGTTAGGCGGTGTGATGGCGGCCCGATATGCAGCTGCACATCCTGATCAGGTCAAAGGTGTATTTTTCCTCGCCTCCTACCCGGATAACAAGGGTAATTTAAAGGATAAAAATCTGCCCGTTATTTCTCTACTGGGAAGTGATGATGGAGTCGTCCAGATGGAAAATGTACAAAGTGGAAGAACTTATTTACCAGCCAACACACTGTATTTTACAGTTGAAGGGGGGAACCATGCCCAATTCGGCAGTTATGGTGTCCAAAAAGGAGATAATCCCGCGAAAATTAGCGCTGTTGAGCAATGGAATCAAACGGTAACGGCTTTACAGGACTGGATGAAAGAGAGTGTGGATGTGGCTCCTAAGAATCAGTAAAGGAGGTGTGCTGCATGTCTGAGCTGATCGTGCAGGGGGAGAGGTACCCATGCCGTGGTATTTTATTAGATAAAGATGGAACGTTGCTGGATTTTATTCAGTTGTGGGGCCCCTGGGCTCGTTCTATACTGGATATGATGGAGCAGCATCTTACCGTGGCGGGTACCGGTTTTACGGTAGAAAAAAGCAACGTTCTAGGTACTGTTCACGATCAAGAGGGACGTGTGATCGGTTACGATCCTTCTGGCCCGCTAGCCATGGGGACGGTGGACGAAAGTACGGGGGTACTGGCTTGGCAGCTTTATACTGCTGGTATACCGTGGAATGATGCTGTGCGGCTTGTCCGCGACTTTAATAAAACGGCGATGGCTGATATTCGGCGACATCGGGCAGCGAAGGTGTTTCCAGGGTTGCGGACGTTGCTTGAGCAAAGCCGCCATGCCGGGCTGAAGCTGGCGGTTGTGACCTCTGACAGTACAGAGGCTGCACAGGAGCATTTGGAGTGGATGGGGCTGACATCCTATTTTGACGAGATTATCGGACATGATAGGGTTACATACGGTAAGCCTGACCCGGAAATGGCTGAAAAAGCCTGCGCGTTACTAGGATTGTCGCCGGCGGACGTGGTAGTCATCGGAGACAGCAATGGGGATATGCAGATGGGCAAGCGTGCCGGAGTACGGCTCGCTATTGGATTTGCGCCAGAAGCAGAACGTTCTGGTCATTTGCTGGATGCGGATAAGGTTGTTCGTGGATATGAAGAGCTGGAGGTGCGTAGGGTATGAAAGTTAATACGTTGGCGGAATGGATACAGCAATCGCAGAATATTGTTTTTTTCGGCGGAGCAGGGACATCGACGGAAAGCGGTATTCCGGATTTTCGTTCGGCAGCAGGCCTGTATCAAAGTGAGGAGAAATTGCCTTATTCCCCTGAGGTTATGCTTAGCCGTTCATTTTTTGTGAAGCATCCTGAAGTGTTCTTCGACTTCTATCGCAGCAAAATGCTGCATCCCGATGCGGAGCCGAACGGTTGCCATCATTTCCTCGCGTTATTGGAAAAGCAAGGCCTTCTTAAAGCGGTTGTGACACAAAATATTGACGGCTTACATCAGGCTGCAGGTAGTGTGAATGTACTAGAACTTCATGGCTCGGTGCATCGCAACCACTGTATGGAATGCGGCCGCTTTTACAGTCTAGATGAAGTGATGAACAGCTCTGAGGTTGTACCCAAATGTCCGATAGATGGAGGAATTATCAAACCGGATGTCGTTTTATATGAGGAGGAGCTGAATCAGGATACCATTATTCAATCCGTTCAGGCTATTTCGCAGGCTGATTTGCTGTTAATTGGAGGAACGTCGCTGACAGTACATCCTGCTGCGGGCTTGATTACTTATTTTCGTGGTAAACATACGGTGCTGCTGAATACAGATCCCACCTCGTATGATCATAAGGCGGATCTTTTGATCACCGATCCAATCGGTAAAGTTATGGAAAAACTTGCTCATCAATTAGGTCTGTAATCGTTTTCTTGTCAACGCCTGGATAAAAGCGCTATGATGATGTTGTGATGGACATTACAATGTTTCGAGAGAGGCTGGGATAGCATGGTTTATTTAGCTGGCGAAGATCGTTATGAAAGTATGAAATATAACCGTACAGGGAGATCAGGTCTAAAACTGCCCGCTATTTCGCTGGGCTTGTGGCATAATTTTGGCGGGATTAACAACGCGGAGAATGGCCGTAGCATGATTACCCGTTCCTTTGATCTAGGAATTACGCATTTTGATTTAGCTAATAACTATGGCCCTCCTGCGGGATCAGCTGAGGAATTTTTTGGACAAGTCTTAGCCAGTGATATGAAACCGTACCGAGATGAGTTGGTCATCTCCACCAAAGCGGGCTACAATATGTGGGCAGGGCCTTATGGGGACTGGGGATCTCGCAAGTATATGATATCTAGTCTGGATCAGAGCCTGAAGCGGATGGGGCTGGACTATGTCGATATATTCTACTCTCACCGATTTGATCCTAATACGCCGCTGGAAGAAACGATGGGAGCACTGGATCATATCGTACGTTCCGGCAAAGCGCTGTATGTGGGTGTGTCCAATTATAGTGCGGAGCAAACAGCAGAAGCAGTTCGCATTCTGAAGGAGCTCGGAACACCGCTTCTGATTCATCAGCCGAAATACTCCTTGCTCGACCGCTGGATTGAAAACGGATTACAAGATGTACTGGACGAAAACGGGGTAGGCAGCATTGCCTTTTGCCCGCTGGCTCAGGGACTGCTGACCAACAAATATTTGAACGGAATTCCCGAGGATTCACGTGCAGCGAGTACATCGGTTTTCCTGAATGAGAACCATGTAACGCCAGAGACACTTCGCAAGGTACGCGCCCTGAATCAGATGGCTGCTGCACGCGGACAAAGTTTGGCTCAATTCTCGCTGGCCTGGGCTCTGCGCGGCGAACGTCTGACCTCTGTCTTGATTGGGGCAAGCCGTGTAAGTCAAATTGAAGAAAATGTTGCTACCTTATCCAATCTGGACTTTTCTCAAGAGGAACTGGATCGAATTGATTCGATTCTGAATGCCGGGAACTGACAGGACGGCGGCACAGCCTAATGGTGAAAGTTAATCTGTAGTCATCGGCCTAATTTCGCATCCTCTTATACAATATATAACCAACAGCCCGCATCCGTTTGAAGGATGCGGGCTGTTTAAGTCTGCTTTACGACTGTGGGTAGTGCTTAACCTTGCTTCGGTACTCGGTTGGAGACTGACCACAGAAGCGCTTGAATTGACGTGAGAAATATAAGGCATCGGTTAGTCCGACCGAAGCGGCCACTTGCTCTACTGATAGTTCAGGACGCTCACGCAGCAGTTGACGTGATTTGTCGATTCTTAGCTTAAGCAGATAGGTGACGGGGGAGATGCCCGTTTCCTTTTTGAATATCCGTGACAAATACGCACGGTTATAACCAAGTCCTTCAGACATTTGCTCAATGGAAACGGGATGTGCGTACTGAGTGGACATATATTGCACCATCTGCTTGACTGTACGTTGAATTTGCGAATCCGCCCCGGACGGATCAGCCCAGTCACTCAGGTAATTGCCTGCTTCCCCCATAATCAGATACAAATAGCCCAAGGCTGAAAGATGAGAACTAGATTTTCTGCTGTAAAAGGCCAATTGCATTTGTTCCAAATAACTGGGGATGGGACTTTGATCAGAAGCATGGAAGACAGGCTGGTGAACACGCAGTCCTGCCTCCTGTACCACCTGCTCAGTATGGTGTCCGGTAAACGCAGACCAACGATAACGCCATGGTTCCTCTTCATCAGAAGTATAGCTCACCAGCTGACCGGGATGGATAAGGAAAAAATCGTTTTCTTCAAGCTGATATGTGTGCTGTTCCGTTCGGAAGATGCCTTTGCCCGATTCTACAAAGTGAAGCAGATAGTAATCATAGATTTTAGGCCCTACGGCATGACCAGATTTGGTTTGGCTCTCTCCTGCAAAAAGTACATGCAGTGGGCTATTTTCATAAAACACTGGATTAGAGGCGACAGCATAACTATATGAATGCGCTTGCAATATAGGGTCATCCTTCCTGCATTTGTGAATAGTTTAGCGGATGCGGTATACTTACATTGTACATATCCAAGTCACATTTATCCATAGCTTAAACACATGGATGCATTACATTGTGTTACGCTTTCATTTATACTGAAATCATAAGAGATGTCAACCTGATTAAGATGTTACAGGGAAATCAGGGAGGCCTTTACTAACGGTATATGAGGTGGATGCGGATATGAACTCTACTGAATTAAAGAAACATTTTATTGAAAAATATGGTGAAAGCAGCAATGAACTGCGGATATTTCATGCACCTGGACGTGTCAATCTGATTGGAGAGCATATCGACTATAACGGTGGTTATGTACTCCCGGCTGCGCTGGAATTCGGAACGACACTAATCCTTCGTGCGCGCAATGATGATGAAATTCATTTCGCTTCGACAAACCTGTCGTATGAAGTATCTATCTCCCGCGGAGAAATAGGTAAAAACAAAACGGATGATTGGGTGGACTATCCGGTGGGTGTGCTGGTGGAGCTAGCTGATAAGGGAGTTTATCCTTCTAACGGATATGACCTGCTCTATCACGGAGAAATACCGAACGGTGCTGGATTATCCTCCTCAGCCTCCATTGAGGTTGTCACAGGATATGCGTTCCTCACTATCGAAAAACAGAAAACAGATACGGTCGAAATCGCTTTGTTGTCCCAGCGGGCAGAAAATAATTATGTAGGTGTCAATTGCGGCATTATGGACCAGTTCGCTGTAGCAAACGGAGCAGCTGATCATGCAATTCTACTGATGTGCGATACGTTGGATTACCGTAAAGTGCCATTCCGCACGGGAGATTACAAGTTGGTGATCGGCAATACAAACAAGCGTCGCGGTTTGGTGGACTCAGCCTATAACGAGCGTCGTAGTCAATGTGCCGAAGCACTGTCCATTTTGCAGCAGCAGGAGCCGTCACTGGAATACCTCGCTCAGCTGGACGAGAAGCGTTTCGAAGAGCTTCAGCATCACATCGCGGACGAAACAGTGCGTCGGCGGGCACAGCATGTGGTGGAGGAAAACGCTCGTGTGTTGGCCTCTGTTGATGCTCTCGCAGCGAATGAACTTGCAGCTTTTGGTCAGTTAATGAATGCTTCTCATGATTCATTACGAGATTTGTATGAGGTCAGCTGTACGGAGCTGGACGTCATGGTTGAAGAAGCACGACGCATTCCTGGCACGCTGGGTGCTCGTATGACAGGAGCCGGATTTGGAGGTTGTACGGTTTCATTGGTTCATGAGGACGATGTGGAACGTTTTGTGAAGGAAGTCGGCAAAGCTTATCAGACCCGCACTGGGCTGGAAGCCAGCTTTTATGTATGCAAGGCAGGAGACGGAGTTAAAGAACTGAAGGAGGACGAATAACATGGCCATTTTAGTCACAGGTGGAGCTGGATATATCGGTTCACATACCGTAGCAGAACTGTTGGATCTGGGAGAAGAAGTTGTGGTGCTGGATAATTTGCAAACCGGGCACAAAGCAGCATTGCTTGGAGGCAAGTTGTATGAAGGGGATTTGAGGGATAAAGAACTACTGTCCAAACTGTTCTCTGAAAATAGTATCGACGCAGTTATCCATTTTGCAGCCAACTCGCTGGTTGGAGAAAGCATGCAAAATCCTGGTAAATATTACGACAACAATGTATTTGGCACGCTGAGCTTGCTGGAGGCAATGAAGGATGCTGGAGTGCGCCGAATCGTGTTTTCCTCTACTGCGGCTACCTACGGCGAACCGGAAAAGGTACCGATTGAAGAGGGAGACCGTACAGAACCAACCAACGTGTATGGTGAAACAAAGCTGATGATGGAGCGCATGATGTCGTGGTTTGACAAAGTTTTAGGCATCAAATATGTGTCTTTACGGTATTTTAATGCGGCTGGTGCGCATGAGAGCGGCAAGATCGGTGAAGATCACCGACCAGAAAGCCATCTGATCCCGTTGGTGCTCCAGACAGCCTTGAAACAGCGTCCACACATCGCTGTATTTGGTGAGGATTATGCGACACCTGACGGCACGTGTGTTCGGGATTACATTCACGTGAGTGACCTGGCGGATGCTCATGTGCGTGCAGTAAATTACTTGCGCGAAGGCAATGACAGCAACGTATTCAACCTGGGCAACGGGCAGGGCTTCTCTGTGAAAGAAGTTATTGAGACGGCACGCAAGGTCACTGGGCTCGACATTCCAGTTGTTACAGAGCCACGCCGCGCAGGCGATCCAGCGATATTGGTTGCATCTTCTGACAAGGCTCGTTCGGTGTTGGGCTGGAATCCAGCACGTACCCAACTAGAGGATATTATTAGCGGAGCATGGGGATGGCATCAGTCGCACCCTCACGGCTACGGCGACGAGTAGACGGGAGACGATAACATATGAGCGAGCGCCAATCCGCAGATAAAGGCCAAGGCCGGGAACATTCCCGGCATCTGGCCAATGACATCGACGAAACTGTACAGCAATCAGCTCTATATGCGGTGGAGCAACTGGTTGCATTCGCACAAAACAGGGGCTTGATTGGTCCGCAAGATACAGATTACAGCCGTAATTTGCTATTGGATCAGTTTGGTTTTTCCGAGCCTTATTCAGGTGGGGAAGCAGGGGGCATTATGGCCCCCGAAGTGCTCCAGCCTGTGCTAAATGTTTTGATAGATTATGGTTTTGCCACTGGACTTATCCCTGAAAACACAGACACGTATCGTGATTTGCTGGATTCCAAAATCATGGGACTGTTGATGGCAAGACCGTCTGAAGTCATCCGTGACTTTCATCAAACGGAGACTGAACGAGGCATAGAGGCGGCGACAGATGCTTTTTATCAATTATCCATCGATTCGAACTACATCCGAATGGATCGGGTCGCCAGCAATGTGTACTGGAATCAGTCGACATCTTACGGAGATATGGAAATCACGATTAATTTGTCCAAGCCAGAAAAAAGTCCCAAGGAAATTGCGATGGCGAAGCTTTTGCCGCCGCCTGTTTATCCCAAGTGTCAATTATGCCGTGAAAACGTTGGATATGCAGGAAGAGTAAATCATCCGTCCCGTCAAAATTTGCGCATTATTCCGGTGGAATTGAATGGGGAACCGTGGTTTTTTCAATATTCACCTTATGTGTATTACAACGAGCACTGCATTGTGTTCCATCATGATCATGTACCGATGAAGCTTACGAAGGATACACTGCGCCGATTGCTGGCCTTTACGAAAGCGTTTCCGCATTATTTTATTGGCTCCAATGCGGATCTGCCGATTGTTGGCGGATCGATCCTGACCCATGATCATTTTCAGGGTGGTCGTCATACATTCCCAATTGAAAAAGCGGGTGTAGATGGCGTATACCATAATGAAGCGTTCCCGCAGGTTACAGCAGGGATTGTAAACTGGCCGATGTCGGTCATCCGTTTTACGTCAACAGATGCCGAGGCGTTGTTGGAAGCGGGAAATGCTGCTTTTGAAGCGTGGAAAGCTTATAGTGATCCTGTAGCTGATGTCCTCTCTCATACAGAGCAGGAAGGGGAAACGATTCCGCATAATACCGTGACGCCGATTGTGCGCCGTGATGCCGAAGGCAGGTACCAGATGGATCTCGTACTGCGTAACAACCGAACGAGTGAAGAGTATCCGGAAGGTATTTTCCATCCTCACCGCGAGATGCATCACATCAAGAAGGAAAATATCGGTCTGATCGAAGTTATGGGACTTGCCATATTACCGGGGCGGCTCAAGGATGAACTGGATGGAATTGCAGATATTTTGTGTGGGGATGACAAACTGGCTGTGGCTATGCAGCAGGAAGGACATCCACTGTTTAAGCATGCAGACTGGATTTACCAGTTAAACACCCGGTTCGGTCGTTTGCCTGACAAGGAGACGGCTATTCGTACCGTACAAAATGAGGTTGGACTGAAATTCAGTGAGATTTTAGAGCATGCAGGAGTGTATAAACGGAATCCGTCCGGTCAACAGGCCTTTGGTCGTTTTATGAAACAATTGGGATATACTTTGGGAGAATAAAATCGCTGGCGTAGCACATAATACACTACGAGAACCCTCCCAAGATATGACATGGAACCATGCTCCTCAAGGAGTGTGGTTTTTTTCTGAAAATAAAGCAGATTTGTTTCCTGTAACCGAAAAGGTTATAATAGAGTAGTTTCTTAACATTAAACTTTAGAACTATTGGAGGCGAGCGTTTGCGATGAAAGCATTCGAATTTTATAATCCTACACAATTGATCTTCGGTAAAGGACAATTGGAGGCTCTCAAGCGTGAAGTTCCTAAATATGGTAAACGTGTACTGCTTGTATATGGCGGCGGCAGCATTAAGCGCAGCGGTTTGTACGATAATGTAATAAGTTTGCTTGGTGAAATCGGTGCAGAGGTAACGGAACTGGCTGGTGTAGAACCGAATCCTCGCTTATCTACAGTACATAAAGGCGTGGAATTGTGTAAAACACATCAAATCGACCTCGTTCTGGCTGTAGGCGGCGGTAGTGTGCTGGATTGCTCTAAAGCCATTGCTGTTGGTGCAAAATATGATGGCGATATGTGGGATTTTGCAGAGCGTAAAGCGGCACCACAGGCAGCATTGCCATTAGGTACGGTTTTGACCATGGCAGCTACCGGTTCTGAAATGAATGCTGGTTCTGTTATTACAAATGAAAAAACACAGGAAAAATTGGGCTGGGGCAGCGTATTTGCGTTCCCTGCGTTTTCTATACTTGATCCGGTGAACACATACTCTCTGCCGCAAAATCAAACCGTTTACGGAATCGTAGATATGATGTCACATACGCTGGAGCATTATTTCCATTTGGAATCCAATACTCCGGTCCAACTTGGCTGGTGCGAAACGATTTTGCGTACGGTCATGGATGCGGCTCCAGGACTGGTCAACGATCTGGAAAACTACGAGCTGCGTGAAACGATTATGTATTGTGGTACGATGGCGCTGAACGGCTTCCTGAACATGGGGCTGACAGGTGACTGGGCTACCCACAATATCGAACATGCTGTATCTGCTGTTTATGATATTCCACATGGTGGAGGACTGGCTATTCTGTTCCCGAACTGGATGAAACACAATCTGCATGTGAAGCCTGAACGCTTCAAACAACTGGCCGTCAATGTGTTCCATGTAAATCCAGAAGGCAAGAGTGATGAAGAAGTGGCGCTGGAAGGTATTCAGGCGTTGCGTGATTTCTGGAACTCGATTGGTGCACCAAGCCGTCTGGCTGATTACGAAATTGATGCTTCCCAAATCGATGTTATGGCTGATAAAGCTGTGAAATTCGGATCTTTTGGTGGCTTTAATAAGCTCAATCGCGAAGATGTAGTCGAAATTTACAAAGCATCTCTGTAAACCGACACTTGTATCATTTTAAGCACGTTTGTGCGTCATTAGACGTACGAACGTGCTTTTTTGGGTTTGATTTGTGATATTGGAGGAAAATTTTGAAACTTTTTAAGGTTGAATACGTAAACATAGTTATAGACTGGAAACCAGACTGAAAAGGTACATGGAAGGAGGAGTCGCATGGAAACCATATTTTGGTGGTTGTTGGCAGGGGGCGCTATCTTTACCGTAGTCAGTGTGCTGATTGGAGATGTACTCGGTGGTTGGCTGGATGGTGCATTGGAGCTACCGGGCCTCGATTGGTTCAGACCTGTCGTTTTACTTGGAGCCATGACCGCTTTTGGCGGAGCTGGAGTACTGCTGACAAAGTATACTGGGCTGAGCATGGGGTGGGTCGTCGTGCTTGCTTTAGGGATTGCGTTCGTCATCGGAATACTCGTGTTCTTTGCGTTTATCAAACCCATGGCGAATTCGGAGGTATCCAGCGGCTTCTCCATGCGTGAGCTGACTGGCCGGATCGGTGAGGTCACCATTCCTGTACCTGAGGTTGGTTACGGGGAGGTTATGATCCGCTTGGGTGCAGGCAACACCATACATACAGCATCGAGCTTCGATCACAAACCGCTTGCTGCGGGAACCCGTATCGTCGTGGTTGAGGTCACAGAGGGCGTCGTCCGCGTAGCGTACCTGGACACATAGACGGCGCAATCGCTTAACTTGAAGGGAGCGTGATCGGGAGTGTCAAATTTGCAAGATATTGTGTTGGTCCCTGGGATTGTCGTCATCGTTATCGTTATATTAGGGATCGCTTTTTGGGCCCGTTACAAAACGGTAGGACCGGATGAAGGAATGATCGTGACGGGTTCTTTTCTAGGAAATAAAAATATTTCCGAGGATGACTCTGGACGAAAAATTAAAATTGTACGCGGCGGGGGGGCCTTCATTTGGCCTATTTTTCAGCAGTCCGAATTCATCTCTCTGTTGTCCCATAAACTGGACGTAACCACACCGGAAGTGTATACGGAACAAGGAGTTCCCGTGATTGCAGATGGTGTGGCGATCATCAAGGTCGGCAGTTCTATTGAGGATGTGGCTACAGCAGCCGAGCAGTTCATCGGGAAGCCACTGGAAGCTCTTAGGGGAGAGGCTCAGGAAGTGCTGGAGGGGCATTTACGCGCAATCCTCGGCTCGATGACGGTGGAAGAAGTTTATCGTAATCGGGATCGGTTTGCGCAGGAAGTGCAAGGCGTGGCTGCTCGTGATCTGAAAAAGATGGGCTTGCAAATCGTTTCATTCACCATCAAAGATGTGCGTGATAAACATGGATATCTGGATGCGCTTGGTAAGCCGAGAATTGCCGCTGTGAAACGGGATGCTGAGATTGCAGAAGCTGAGGCTGTGCGGGATGCCCGGATTCAGAAGGCGCGTGCGGAACAGGAAGGCCAGAAGGCCGAATTGCTGCGGGATACCAATATTGCCGAGGCAGCCAAGGAGAAGGAACTGAAAGTGGCTTCGTTTAAGAAAGAACAGGATACAGCGAAGGCAGAAGCCGATCAGGCTTATCACATCCAGGAGGCCCGTGCCAAGCAGACTGCTGTCGAGGAGCAGATGAAGGTCGAGCTTGTGCGCAAAGAACGGGAAATTGATCTTCAATCCAAGGAAATACAGGTACGTGAAAAGCAATATGATGCGGAAGTGAAAAAGAAGGCAGAAGCCGATCGGTATGCGGTTGAACAAGCGGCGGAAGCAGATAAATCGCGTAAAATGCGTGAGGCTGAATCGCTGCAATACTCGATTGAGACACAGGCTAAAGCGTCAGCTGAACAAAAACGTCTCAACGGGCAAGCAGAAGCGGATGCCGAACGCGCCAAAGGGACGGCAGACGCAGATGTCATCCGTTTGCGTGGACTTGCAGAAGCGGAGGCCAAGGAAAAACTGGCGGAGGCGTTCCAGAAGTTTGGAGAGGCCGCCGTGCTCGATATTATCGTAAAAATGTTGCCTGATCTGGCTGGACGTATTGCCGAACCGATTGCGTCCATTGATAAACTCACCGTAGTTGATACGGGAAAAGGAGAAGGAGCAGCGCGTGTCAGCAATTATGTCACCGAACTGATGGCTACGGCACCTGAGATGCTGAAGAGTGTATCCGGCATTGATGTGGAGCAGTTAATCAAAGGGCTGACGACTGGAAAAAAAGGCCTTCATTCCGTGCCGTTCTCCGGTGAAGCGAATAAGCAGCATCTTCCAGCCTCGGTGGAGGCAGCACTAACAGATAAAGAATAACGATAAGTCTATGGGAAGCATCTATCCCTAACTAAAAGACCGCTTTTCGTCACAGCATTTCCCGGCAATGTGATGAAAAGCGTTTTCTTTTTATTGACCTTTAGCCGAATATTTGGTACTTTAACGTGGATTCCTCTGAGCTTCATGCTATAATTCTTAGGATCAAGGTTCTGATAAAAGAGGTGCGGATGTGAGCAGCCTAAAAGTGGCCAAAGCGCTGAATAACAATGTGATTATAGGGATGCATCCCGAGCATGATGAGGTTGTCGTGATTGGAAAAGGAATCGGTTTCAATCGCAGACCCGGCGATCTTATGCCGTTGGATTCAGTTGAAAAATTATTTATTTTAAAAAGCCATGAAGAACAGGAGCAATATAAACGGTTGCTTCCTGAGCTGGATGAAAAGCTCATTGAGGTCATCGGTGAGGTGCTTCATCTTGTTCAGCTTCAAGCAAAAAAGCCTCTAAATGAGCACATACTGATTGCTTTAACTGACCATATCGCTTTTTCCATCAACCGTCATAAACAGGGAATTACGATTCATAATCCTTTTTTGTATGAGACTAGGGAAATATATCCTCAGGAATATAAGATGGCTGAGCAGGCTGTTGCTTTAATCAGGGATAAGATGGATGTAGATCTGGGAGAAGATGAAATCGGATTCGTGGCCCTGCATATTTATAGCGCCATGACAAACCAGCATATCTCCGAGGTTAGGAAGGATTCTCGTCTGATTGCTGATATGGTTCAGGTTGTCGAGACCACACTGGATTATCGTATTCCTCTTCAATCCCTTGATTATTCTCGACTGCTGACTCATCTGAGGTTTGCGATTGAACGTGTGCGCCGGGGAGAAATTGTGCAGGAGATTTATCGATTGGACAAGCTTTTGAATGAGGAGTACCCGGAAATGTATATGCTGGCCTGGAAGCTCACGAAAATTATGGAGAAAAGACTCCGTAAATCTGTGTACCCGGCTGAGGTTAGTTATTTGACAATGCATCTGCAACGGTTGTCCCAACGCAAAGAGCAGGGGGAGCAACAAAAGTGATAAAACCGGAATAAAAAAGTATTGCCTCGCATTTAGCGGGGTGCTATAATCAATTCTGCAATGAGGAAGACAACAACTGAACATTTAACGTGTTACTGATTCGATCAGGCATGAGTTGTTTTAAGTTATGATTGTTTACAGCCTACTGGGGCAAGCTATATCCCAAGGTTGTTTTCAAACATACTTAAATCGGCTCATGCCTTTTTTGTTGTTTTGCCTCTGTTCTAAATTTCAGAGAAGGATGTGGAAGGTATGTTTAAAAAGCTTTTCGGCGTTTTACAGCGTGTCGGTAAAGCATTAATGCTTCCTGTAGCGATTTTGCCAGCTGCGGGGCTTTTATTGGGTATCGGTAACATGCTGGTCAATCCTGATTTTCTCCAGTACATTCCGGCATTAAATGCAGGCTGGGTTCAATCGGTAGCGACGATCATGATGAATGCCGGACAAATCGTTTTTGATAATCTGGCACTGTTGTTCGCAGTTGGCGTAGCCGTCGGTCTGGCGGGCGGTGAAGGTGTAGCAGGTTTGGCTGCCATCATCGGTTACCTCGTTATGAACATTACACTGGGTACAGCCGTGGGTGTCACACCTGGTCTGATTGCTCAAAAAATACCGGGTTATGCAAACGTGTTGGGGATTCCAACGCTTCAAACCGGGGTGTTCGGCGGGATAATCATCGGTATACTGGCCGCGGCCATGTACAACCGGTTTTTCAAAATTGAGCTTCCTTCGTATCTGGGCTTTTTCGCGGGTAAGCGTTTCGTTCCGATTGCAACGGCGGTATCCTCACTGATTGTCGGACTTGCGCTGGTTCTGATCTGGCCTCCAGTTCAACAAGGACTTAATGCAGTATCTCACTTTATGGTGTATTCCAACCCGACTTTGTCGGCGTTCCTGTTCGGGGTTATCGAACGCGCGCTTATTCCATTTGGTTTGCATCACATCTGGTATTCACCGTTCTGGTTTGAGTTTGGTGAATATGTTAACAAAGCAGGTCAAACCGTTCACGGTGACCAGCAGATCTTCTTCAGCCAGCTTCGCGACGGAGTGGCGTTGACAGCAAGTACGTTCCAAGTGGGTAAATTCCCATTCATGATGTTCGGTTTGCCGGCAGCAGCGCTTGCAATGTACCATGAAGCAAGACCAGAACACAAAAAATATGTAGCAGGTATCATGGGTTCAGCAGCATTGACTTCGTTCTTGACAGGTATTACGGAGCCACTGGAATTTTCCTTCCTGTTCGTAGCTCCACTGCTGTTTGCAGTACACTGTATATTCGCAGGTCTGTCATTTATGACCATGCAAATTTTACATGTCAAAATCGGTATGACCTTCTCAGGCGGATTTATTGACTTCCTGATTTTCGGGATTATTCCAACCCGTACGCCTTGGTGGTATGTAATTATCGTCGGTCTGATCTTGGCAGTTATTTACTACTTCGGATTCCGGTTCATCATACGGAAGTTCAACTTGAAAACACCAGGACGTGAAGAAGCTACAGATAATGTGGATGGCGCAGCAGTCGGTAGTAGTGATGAGCTCCCGCACAACATTTTGGCAGCTTTCGGTGGTTCATCGAATATCAAGCATCTAGATGCTTGTATCACACGTCTTCGGATCGAGGTTAATGAGAAATCGAACGTTGACAAAGCTCGTCTGAAACAACTTGGTGCATCGGGTGTCCTTGAAGTCGGTAACAACGTACAGGCAATTTTCGGTACACGTTCGGACACCATTAAATCTCAAATGGCTGATATCATGGCTGGACGTACACCTGCACCAGCTCCGGCGCAACCTGCTCCACAAGAGGAGAAGGAAGCTGGAGAAGAACAACAAACCATTATTGTAGAAGATATTGTAATGCCTGTTAACGGAGAATTGGTTGATATCTCGACGGTTCCCGATCCGGTATTTGCAGAACGTATGACAGGTGACGGTTTTGCGGTCGTGCCAAATGATGGAACGATTGTGTCCCCTGTTTATGGTAAAGTATTCAATGTATTCCCAAGCAAGCATGCGATTGGTATTCAATCCGATGGCGGTAAAGAAGTGCTTGTTCATATCGGGGTGAATACAGTGAAGCTTAAAGGCCAAGGATTTGACGTTTTGGTGAACGAAGGCGATCTTGTGTCAGCTGGCCAGCCTATTATGAAAGTAGACCTGGAATACGTGAAGGCAAACGCTAAATCCATCATCTCACCTGTCATTTTTACTAACCTTCCAGAAGGTTCTTCGGTAACTTTAAACAAAACTGGAGTATTGAAGGCTGGCGAAGATGGTATAATTACGATAAAATAAACTCTATGTGTTTCGGATTAGTTGATTAGGCGGCTTAGGCCGTCTGATCAACTATCTGGTATACTGCGTGTAAACAAATATTATCTTTAGGAAAGTGGGAGGAACAAATTATGCAAACAACTTTTAGAATTACGGATGAAGACGGTATCCATGCACGTCCTGCAACTGCGCTGGTAAATACAGCTAACAAATTCAGCGGTGCTGAATCTTTTGCCGAAGCTAACGGTAAAAAAGTAACTTTGAAATCCATTCTGGGTGTATTGTCTCTGGGTCTGGAACAAGGCGATACTATTAACATTATCTGCGAAGGCGCTGAAGCTGCCGAAGCACTGAAAGCTCTTGAAAATGTAATCGTTAACGAAGGGCTGGGCGAAGTTCATGCTTAAAATTTCCGGGATTGCCGCTTCGGCAGGCATAGCCATTGCCCGGGCGTTTATCTTGGAGCATCCGAATTACGCTGTAGAGAGACGCGCGGTTGGTGATGTTGAAGCTGAAATCGCGAGATTGGATGCGGCTTTGGCACAATCTCAAACCGAATTGGAATCCATTAAGGAGAAAACGCTTCAGGAGCTGGGAGAGAAAAAAGCAGAAATTTTTGCATCTCACTTGCTCATCCTGAATGATCCTGAATTGATCGATCCGGTTAAAGCTAAAATCAGAGACGAGCAGCTTAATGCTGACTATGCTTTGAATGAAGTAGCTACACAGTTCATTTCCATGTTTGAAAACATGAAAAGTGCCTATTTGCAAGAACGCGCATCGGACATGCGTGATGTAACCAAGCGGATCCTGAATCACCTGCTTGGTGTTCATTTTGTTAGTCCTGCAGAAATTGCCGAAGAAACGATTGTGCTTGCAGAAGATTTGACACCTTCCGACACAGCTCAGCTGAACCGTGAATTTGTTAAAGGTTTTGCAACGAACATCGGCGGACGTACTTCGCATTCGGCTATTATGGCTCGCTCACTTGAAATTCCTGCAGTTGTGGGAACGAAAAATATATTGTCTCAAGCTAAAAGCGGTGATTTGATTATCGTTGATGGTTTGGATGGTCACGTATTCGTGAACCCTACCGAAGAGATTGTTGCGGAATACCGTGCTAAACAGGTGGCATACGACAAGCAACGCGAAGAGTGGCGCAAGCTGCGCGGCGAAGCTACGGTTTCTGTCGATGGTGTCCATGTGGAACTGGCAGCCAATATTGGTACGCCTAATGATGTAGCTGGTGTTCTGGACAACGGTGGTGAAGGCGTTGGCTTGTACCGTACGGAGTTCTTGTACATGGGACGCGATAAGCTTCCATCCGAAGAAGTACAGTATACGGCGTACAAAACCGTTCTGGAAAGAATGGAAGGTAAACCGGTTGTAGTCCGTACTTTGGATATCGGTGGCGACAAAGAACTTCCTTATCTAGACCTGCCGAAAGAAATGAATCCGTTCCTTGGATTCCGTGCTATTCGTCTGTGTCTGGATCGCCAGGATATTTTCCGCACTCAATTGCGTGCTTTGTTGCGTGCAAGTGTGCATGGTAACCTGCGCATCATGTTCCCAATGATTGCTACGCTGAACGAATTCCGTGAAGCTAAAGCTGTTTTGTTGGAAGAAAAGGAAAAGTTGGTAGCCGAGGGTGTATCCGTATCTGAAGAAATTCAGCTGGGCATCATGGTAGAAATTCCTTCTACAGCGGTATTGGCTGACCAATTCGCAAAAGAAGTGGATTTCTTCAGTATCGGTACAAACGATCTGATTCAATACACAATGGCAGCGGATCGCATGAACGAGCGGGTTTCTTACCTGTATCAACCATACAATCCATCTATTCTGCGTCTGGTGAAAATGGTTATTGATGCCGCTCACCGTGAAGGACGTTGGGTTGGTATGTGTGGCGAAATGGCAGGAGATACAACAGCAATTCCGTTGCTGCTGGGTCTGGGACTTGATGAGTTCAGTATGAGCGCAACTTCCATTCTGCCAGCACGTAGTCAAATTTCCAAGTTGTCCCGTGCGGACATGGAAAAACTGGCTACAAAAGCTCTGGACATGCAAACAGCAGAACAGGTTGTTGAATTGGTTCAAAGCATCGAAGGCTAAGGAAGGGTATTCCATTTCAAAGGTTATATCTTTTTTCAACAAAAAAATTGCTGTGTACATACAGCAGCCGGTATCTAATGATACCGGCTTTTTTGCATGCTTTAAGTAGAATTTGTTTTTAACTGCATGAGCAATTCAGTACAGGTTTGCGGGCTGCGGTAGTTTCGTCCAATCGTGTGACTGGAGTAGTATATGGTGCATTGAGCACCAGCTCAGGGTTCTCTTCTGCTTCCCGCGCAATATGAATCATAGTGTCGACAAAAGCATCAAGTGTTTCCTTACTCTCCGTCTCCGTGGGCTCGATCATGATGCACTCCTCTACATTCAGCGGAAAGTAAATTGTAGGCGGATGGTAGCCGAAATCAAGCAGCCGTTTGGCTACATCAAGCGTACGCACTCCAAATTTTTTCAAGCCTCGCCCCGACATTACAAATTCGTGTTTGCAATGTCCAGGGTAGGGCAGGTCAAAATCTGGAGCGAGCCTATGCATCATGTAATTGGCATTGAGCACAGCGCATTCCGATACACGCTTTAAGCCATCAGGACCGTAGCTACGGATATAGGTATAGGCACGGACGAGAATACCGAAGTTGCCGTAAAAGGCTTTAACCCGTCCAATAGAATCTCCCTGTTCCCGGTCCCAGTGGTACACCCCCTGCAGATCCCGTACGACAAGTGGCTTGGGCAAATAAGGGATGAGCCGTTGCTTTACGCCGACAGGCCCAGCGCCGGGGCCGCCGCCGCCGTGCGGGGTACTCATCGTTTTGTGCAAATTGAGATGCACTACATCGAAGCCCATATCTCCGGGACGGGTAATCCCCATGATGGCGTTGGAGTTCGCCCCATCATAGTAAAGTAGACCACCTGCGTCATGCACGATGGCAGCAATGTCAGTGATTTGCTTCTCGAACAGCCCAAGCGTGTTCGGGTTGGTCAGCATGAGCGCCGCGGTGTCGTTGCCTACGGCTTGACGCAGCGCATCCAGATCCACCAGCCCCTCAGGGGTGGAGGGGAGGGTGACTGTTTCGAAGCCCGCGACGGTTGCGCTGGCGGGGTTCGTTCCGTGCGAGGAATCCGGCACGAGCACCTTGGTACGTCGCTCACCACGTGCTTCGTGGTATGAGCGAATCATCATCAGCCCGGTCCATTCGCCATGGGCGCCCGCGGCGGGCTGAAGCGTGACGGCATCCATGCCAGTTAACGCAGCCAAATCATTTTGGAGCGTATGCAGCAGCTCCATGGCACCCTGGATGCTCTCCTCTGGCTGATATGGATGGATTTTGGCGAAGCCTGTATATCGGGCGACATCCTCATTCACCTTCGGATTGTATTTCATCGTACAGGAGCCGAGCGGATAAAATCCGTTGTCCACACCGAAATTACGCCGGGACAAGGCGGTATAATGCCGAATAACGTCTACTTCGTATACCTCGGGTAATGCCGCAGGTTCGCTACGCAGCGCATAATCTGGCAAAAGCTCTGCCACCGGGCGACGGGGAACATCGCACTCGGGAAGGGAATAGGCGATGCGACCCGGACGGCTCAATTCAAAAATGAGCGCTTGATCGTGTTCCTTCAACAGCCCTTGTTTCTGATCCTGTCCGGTGTGTGTCATAGCAATCCCCCCAAGGTGTGTACAAATTGGTCAATCTCTTCTTTGGTTCTTTGCTCCGTCACGGCAATCAACATGTGACCAGCAAGTTCCTCATAGTCCCGGCCCAAATCGTAGCCAGCGATAAATCCAGCAGCTAGCAGCTCGGCCTGGAGTTTGCTCATATCTGTACCCTCAGGCAGTCTAAGGGCAAACTCGTTAAACGTCGGTGCGTTAAACGAGACAGTTACGCCCTTCAAGCTCAGCAATTGCTCTAAAGCATAACGGCTTTTATGCAAATTTAGCTCCGCTACTTCCTTGATCCCCTGTCTACCCATGACAGACAAGTATACAGATGCAGATAAAGCTAGCAACGCTTGGTTGGAGCAAATGTTAGAGGTGGCCTTTTCGCGGCGGATATGCTGTTCCCGCGCTTGCAAGGTCAGCACGAAGCCGCGCTTACCGTTGCGGTCTGTGGTCTGACCCACAATACGGCCGGGGATACGGCGCATATGTGCCTGAGAAACGGCAAAGTATCCACAGGTCGGACCGCCGAGAGAAGAGGAGATACCAAGTGGCTGCGCGTCTCCTACCACAATATCCGCGCCCTGTTTGCCGGGTGTTTCCAGCAAGCCAAGTGCTAGTGGATTGGCACTGACGACCAAAAGACCTTTGTGCGTATGGATGAGGTCAGCCATCGGCTTCAGGTTTTCCACGGCTCCGAAAAAGTTGGGGCTTTGGACCAAAACAGCCGCGGTCTGTTCCGATACGGCTGCCGCTAACGCATCAACATCCGTTACGCCGTCCGAACAGCCGATCTCCACGATGTCCAAATCCAATCCGCGTGCATAGGCTGCCAATACCTGACGTGCCTCCGGATGGACGGACCTTGATACGATAAGCTGTTTACGGCGGGTAGCTGCGGCGGACAGTGAGCCCGCTTCAGCCAGTGCAGTCGCTCCGTCGTACATGCTGGCATTAGCTACAGCCATGCCCGTCAATTCGCAAATATACGACTGAAACTCGAAAATGGCTTGTAGCTCGCCTTGGCTTACTTCCGGCTGATAGGGGGTGTAGGCTGTATAGAATTCCGAGCGTGAAGTGATGTGCTGGATGACGGACGGAATATGATGATCATAAATTCCTGCGCCAAGGAAGCTGGCATGTGTGTCTGTATTGGCGTTGTGTCCGGCCAGCTCAGCCAAGTGGCGGGTTAAGGCTTTCTCATCGAGTCGAGAAGAAAGAGGCAGTTCCCCTTGATATCGAATGGCCTCTGGAATGTCACTGAATAAATCATCAATGGATGATACACCGACCACACGTAGCATTTCGGTTTGATCCTGTTCAGTCATAGGGAGATAACGATGCTGCTTCATAGGTTCTGGCTCCTTTCGAAAAGCAAATTTCAAACGTAAATTAGCTAATAAAAAAGTGTGTGAGATGAAAAAACCAGAAGTTCATATCTGACATGTTTGCTTTATAGAAATAAAAAGAGTTTAAGATCAGCGCGGGCGTCTATAAAAGGGTGCTGCCACCACCTCGGCACGCAGGCGTTTGCCACGAATCTCAACCTCCAACGGTGTAGAGAGGGCGCTAAAACGACTGTCCACCAAGGCGAGGCCCAGATTACGCTTCAAGGTGGGCGACTGAGTCCCCGTTGTAACCTCACCAATGTGTTGTCCTTCTGCGAATACTGGGTAATGGGCGCGTGGGATACCGCGATCAATCATTTCCAGCCCGATCAATTTGCGAGGAATCCCTTGTTCTTTCTGACGTTGCAGTGCTTCTCTACCGATAAAATCTCCTTTATTCAGCTTGACGAAGAAACCTAGACCAGCTTCGAGTGGTGAAATCGTGGCAGATAACTCCTGACCGTACAGCGGCAATCGTGCCTCAAAGCGTAGTGTATCCCGAGCACCAAGTCCAGCGGGAATCAGCCCATACGACTCACCGGAACGAAGCAAACCCTCCCATACGGCTGGTGCTTCCGCAGCAGGTACATAAAATTCAAAACCGTCTTCGCCCGTATATCCGGTTCGTGAGACAAGTGCTTTTGCTCCGAACAATGGCACATTCTCATGGAAGCGGAAAGATGCCAGATTCGTAATGTCCGTATCTGCCACGGCTGCGGCAATACGTGCTGCTTCCGGTCCTTGCAACGCCAGCAATGCTATCGCATCAGACATATTCTCCATGTGAACGGATGCAGGCATATGACGAATTAGCCAATCCCAATCCTTATCGATGTTGGATGCGTTCACAACGAGCATGTAGCGTTCCGGTCCTTTGCAGTAAACAAGTAGGTCGTCTACTACACCTCCATCGGGGTAACACAGGAGTGAATATTGTGCCTGACCTGGTTCCAACTGGCTGACATCATTCGTGGTCACCCTTTGCAGAAAAGCTTCGGCCTCTTTGCCTTCAACCAAAAATTCGCCCATATGCGATACATCGAATAAACCCGCACGTTGCCGGACGGCCTCATGCTCCTTTTGAATGCCGCTAAACTGAACCGGGAGCTCCCAGCCGCCAAAGTCAATACAACGAACCCCAGACTGCGTCCCGTAGGACGAATATAGCGGTGTTTTTCGCAAATTAGTCATTATTCCACTCCTATCCGGTGTGATCGGCTAAACAAAAAAGACAGGCCGAAAAAAACGTATAGACGGCAGTCTACACTCTTTTTTCAGCTCTGTCCTTGATACCAGAAAGTTACCCCGGTATGTACCGGGTTTCCCCTTGGGTGATCCGCTCCAATAGCGAATGCTCTCCAGAGATGCGTCCGGCAGAGGTCCTTTTGCCTGAGAGATTCACCTGCAATGCAGGTTTACTCCTTCGGCGCTACCTTCGGGATCAACGGTATATTACCTGGCTTTGCAGATAACAACTTGATCCGATTCGCGTGCACTTATGTCTCACAAGCGGCAACAGCTATGCGAATCTTTTTGGCAGTCTCTCCCTCCGCGTTCATCCGCGTTTGCAGTTGTCGGTGTGTTTCCCAAAGCATTTGCTATAACCCATTAATACGCAAATTCATTCAAAATGTCAATAAAAATGTCATCAAAAATAATAGAAAAAACATTTAATATATAAATAAGGATATGTAAGCGTTTGTTATAAGCTATCATTTTTTTATATAGTACGCTATATGAGGTGATATGAAGTATTTTTGTTAGTATTATTGACATGAGTGTTCTTGTTGTCATAATCTTAACCTGTCTAATACAGGTGAGCAAAAGCGATTTTATTCATATGGAAGTGAGGGGAACAGAATGGGTGAAGTGAAGCAGCAACTTTGGTATACAGACGAACATGAGTGGGTTCAGCGGACAGAGAATGGAACGGTGCGGATTGGTATTACAGACTTTGCACAGCATCAACTGGGTGATATTGTTTTTGTAGAATTACCTGAGGCGGGAGCAACGATTGAGCAGGGAGCGGAGATCGGTACGATTGAATCGGTGAAGACGGTATCCGACCTTTTTGCTCCGGTGACGGGAACCATATTAAAAGTGAATGAAACGCTGGAAAGTACGCCTGAGCTAGTGAATGAATCTCCCTATGACAAAGGTTGGATGATCGAAGTAGAGATGGATAAAGAGGTGGAGGAAGCCTTGGGCAAGCTACTGTCTGCGGACCAGTATGAGCAGTTGATTTCCGATGGGCAGTAATGGAGCATTGTAGTATGGAGTAAGAGGGTTATTTGTCTGCTCGATTATTGTATAAAATAGTCGCTATGATTTAACATAGCGGCTATTTTTTTGTCTTTTTGCAAACGTAATTACGTGTTTTATTCTGATTTAGAGGGTTGTCCCCATATAAGAATCATACATAATCCAGCACGGTTTTTCGACTAATTTCTATAGCTACAGGTCATATTAAGAAGAATTATGCAGGTATAATACCTTCCCGGATAATTTAAATTTAAATGTTGTCATCAACGTTCATGACGAAAGTACGTTTTCATTTCGTTGATGAAGATAGCGCTGTCATTTAGTATGAATTTTAAGAAAAGGTAGTGATGCTTACCTACAAGGAGGATTTGAATATGAGTACATTGGACGCAAAGCCAAGTTCAAAAGGAGGCACTCGTGTCGCCGTACAGCGTTTTGGCCGTTTTCTTAGCGGTATGGTTATGCCCAATATGGGAGCCTTTATTGCGTGGGGGCTGATTACGGCACTCTTTATTCCGACCGGATGGTTTCCAAACGAAGGTTTTGCACAATTGGTTGACCCGATGAAAAATTATTTGTTGCCGCTACTGATCGGTTATACAGGGGGCACGATGATTCACGGACAGCGTGGAGGTGTGATTGGTGCCATTATGACGATGGGTGTCATAGTGGGAGCCGATATCCCGATGTTCCTGGGCGCGATGGTAGCTGGTCCGCTGGCTGCGTGGATATTGAAGAAGTTCGACAAGGCCATTGAAGGCAAGGTCAGATCAGGCTTTGAAATGCTGGTCAATAACTTTTCGGCCGGGATTATCGGTGCCATTCTAGCACTGCTTGCCCATGTGGCGATCGGCCCGATTGTACAAATGATCAGTCAAATATTGTCGGCAGGGGTACAGTTCCTCGTGAACGCAGGGCTACTGCCGCTTGTCAACCTCATTATTGAGCCCGGAAAAGTATTATTTTTAAACAACGCGCTGAATCACGGAGTATTGAGTCCGATTGCGTTGGAGGAAGCTGCAAGAACAGGAAAATCCGTACTGTTCATGCTGGAATCTAACCCTGGGCCAGGGCTCGGTATTTTGCTGGCCTACTGCCTGTTCGGCAAAGGCACTGCGAAGTCGTCAGCTCCTGGCGCAGTCATCATTCATTTTTTCGGCGGGATTCATGAAATTTATTTCCCTTATATTTTGATGAAGCCGATTTTGATTCTTGCTGCTATAGCTGGGGGCGTTGTGGGAACCTTCTGTTTTATGTTGACAGGTGCCGGACTGGTTGCTGCTCCTTCACCGGGTAGCATCATCGCCTATTTTCTAATGACGCCAAAAGGCGGATATTTGCCAATGCTGAGCGGGGTGATCGCTGCTGCGGTCGTATCCTTTGCTGTTGCCGCAGTGTTACTCAAGACTAGTAAGCAAAAAGAAGAGGGGCTGGAGGAAGCTGCATCCCGCCTGAAAGATATGAAAAATCAAAGCAAGAGTGCAAGTGCTAACGCCACTGTAACGGAAGATAACCACGAATCTGATCGTGCTGCCGAGATTGCCGCAGATCGAACGCTCAAGGATAAATCCGAAGTGAACAAGATCGTCTTTTCCTGTGATGCAGGTATGGGTTCAAGCGCTATGGGCGCCTCGATTTTACGCAAAAAAATGAAGCAGGCGGGCGTAGGTGTGACAGTTACGAATACGGCAATCAGTGAAATTCCACAGGATGCGGATATTGTCATTACGCAAAAAACGTTGACAGACCGGGCTAAAACAGTAGCCCCGAATGCTGAGCACATTTCCATTGACAATTTTCTGAAGAGCCCTGAATACGAAGCGCTGGTTGAACGTCTGAAATCCGATTCTTAATCCCCGTCGTAGTCAGGCGGACTGTATGCAGTGTAAGTCTCCTGCTGGAGGGATGAGCTTGGGAAGGAACGGTATGCGCTTATGAATATTACGAAACGACAACGTGACATCGTGGAATATCTTCTGGAGCAGTCCAAAGAGGTTACAGCCGGGGAAATTGCCACGAAGATCAATGTCAGCACAAGGACGGTTCATCGGGAACTGGGAGCAGTCGAGCATTGGCTGGCAGCTCATGAGGTCAAGCTGGAGAAAAAGTCAGGGATTGGTATCTGTATAGATGCTGACCCAGCTCAGCTTGTATGTCTGCGAAGGCAATTGCTGCATACGAAGTCAGACGAATATTCGGCTGAGGAGAGAAAGATCGTGGTTCTCTGCATGCTGCTGGATACACGGGAGCCGATCAAGCTGCTGGCGCTGGCTTCAGACTTGAAAGTCACGGTAACTACGGTCAGTCATGATCTGGACGAATTACAAGGCTGGATTGGGGAACGGGGGCTCGTGCTTGTCCGCAGACGGGGGTACGGCGTCGAGATTACAGGACGGGAGACAGACAAAAGACGGGCGATTTCCGAGCTGGCTCTCGAATATTTGGATGAATCTGATCTGTTTTCAGTCCGAGAAGAACTTCGTTCTGTAACCCGTGTCGCCGACAAGTTACTGGAGATGATTGGCAGAGGGAACCTGCTGATTGTGGAAAAGGCCCTCTGGCAGCCCCATGAAAAATGGCTGGAAAACATGGTGGAAAGCAAATATATGGAGCTGCTGATTCAAATTTGCGTTTCGCTGGCACGTCTGCGACTCGGGTATGTTATGGATCCTCTTCCCTCATATTTAAAAACAGATTCAGATGAAAATATCATGCTTCGCACAGCTATGGTGGAACGCATATGCATGGAGTTGTCAGAGGCGCTGGATATTGAATTTCCAGAGCCGGAACGATCTTATCTCAGGCTACTGTTTCGTGATGCCGAGGATCACTCCACCCGGCTACTACCGCTGGATGATCTCGTACTGCTGGAATCGGTTCATGAGTTGATTCGTCGTGTGGAGGAAGAGACAGGCACGCCATTGGAAGAGGACCGTGTTCTGCGTGAAGGACTGATTGCCCACATGGCCCCGGTGTTCAAACGTTTGAAGGAAGGCAGGTCGATTCGTAACCCCCTCCTTCAGCAAATACGTAAGGACTACAGCAGCTTGTTCGACTCAGTGAAAAAGGCTGCGGCAGACATGACAGAAATGAAAGTGCCAGATGAAGAGATCGGATTTCTCGTCATGCATTTCGGAGCTTCGCTGGAGCGGCTACGACAATTGCGGCGGGAGGTGCGGGCCATCGTAGTCTGCACGAGCGGCATTGGATCATCCAGACTTCTGGCAACAAGGCTCGCCAAAGAGCTGCCACAAATCAAAATTGTGGATAGGGCTTCATGGTACGAGGCGGCGCGGCTTCCCAAGGAGGATTATGATCTGATCATTTCGACAGTAGAGCTACCGCTTGAACCGGATCGGTATCTTAAGATCAGCCCGTTGCTGACGCAGGAGGAGAGTGATCGCCTGCGTCAATTCATCCAGCATATTACACTCAATCATCCCAATGACCATCAGCAGGAACAGGCTGTTCAGCCTGGTCAGGATATGGAGTGGCTTACCGGTCTGCGGAAAAGTCTCGAGGAAATTGTACACATTGTACAGCAATTTCAAGTGTATCCACTGGAAAATCAGGGGATGGATATGGCGGCGACCGTAGAGGCTATATGCATGTTTGAGGCGGGGCGGGGAAATGTTACAGAGCCTTCTGCGGTTGCTGCACAGCTCATGGAAAGAGAACGCCAAGGTAGTCAGGTGATCTCTGATACCTCCATTGCTTTAGTTCATACGCGCAGCCACTATATTCGCAAGCCTTCGCTTACCTTGTATAAGCTGGCAGAACCGCTGTTGGCGGATACAGACGAACAAGTAGAATGCGTGCTGCTCATGTTGGGACCTCGTGAGTTGCCGAGAGAAAGCTTGGAGGTATTGAGCGAGATTAGTGCATTACTCTTGCAGGAAGATATGGTTACGCTACTGGAACACGGTAGCAGGGATCATATTGTCAATTATATATCGAGTGAACTAGCTGAATTTTTCCACAGTAAATTAGGGACAGGGAGGAACCTACCGTGAGTATTATGACGATAGACAAAGTGAAAATGAACGCAACCGCCAAAGACAAATATGAGGCGATTCGTATGGCTGGACAAATCCTGCTGGATGCAGGACATATTTCAAGTGAGTACATTGACAAGATGCTGGAACGCGAGGAGATCGTGTCCACCTATATCGGGAACGGGCTGGCTATTCCACATGGCACCAAGGAATCCAAGATGTTTATTCAATCCACAGGCATCTCCATCGTTCAGTTTCCGCAAGGCATAGATTTTGGGGAAGAAAAAGCATACATGGTAATCGGCATTGCAGCACAAGGCGGCGATCACATGGAGATTTTGACGAGTATCGCTGTGGTGTGTGCGGAGGAAGAAAATATGGATAAACTTCGCAACGCGGTGACCCCACAGGAAATTATAGATCTGTTCGAAAGTGAGATGGAACTATGAGAGCCGTCCACTTTGGAGCAGGAAATATCGGTCGCGGCTTTATCGGATTGATTCTGTCGCGTGCAGGCTATGAGGTTGTCTTTTCAGATGTCAACGACACCCTTGTATCCGAGTTACGTCGTCGTAAACAATACACCGTAGAGTTAGCCAATGATACAAAGGATACGGAGCTGGTCACGAATGTGACGGCGATTGACGGCAAGGATGCAGCGGCTGTAGCCGATGCGGTAGACCACGCTGATCTGGTAACGACCGCAGTAGGGGTCAGCATCCTCAAGCACATAGCAGCAGGCATTGCGGAGGGAATCAAGCGGCGGGTAGAGCGAGGAGCAAGGCCGCTGCATGTGATTGCCTGTGAAAATGCAATCGGAGGCAGCGCCCAACTGAAAGAGCATGTTTTTGCCCTATTGGATGAGGCGACCCGTGCCAAGGCTGAGGTTTCGGTGTATTTTCCAAATGCTGCTGTAGACCGGATTGTGCCGATCCAGCAACACGAGGACCCGTTACATGTGCAGGTAGAGCCATTTTACGAGTGGGTTGTGGATCGTTCGCAAATGGCACCTGACCATGAAGAGATCGAAGGTATCCTGTACGTGCAGGACCTAGAGCCTTACATTGAACGCAAGCTGTTCACGGTGAATACGGGGCATTGCGTGGCAGCCTATCTTGGTTATAACGCAGGTTATGCTACCATTCAGGAGGCTATGAAGGATAGCGAGGTGGTGGATTCGATACAAGGGTCACTAGAGGAGACAGGAGCAGTGCTTGTGAAGCGCTTCAGTTTGGATCAAGGGGAGCATAAGAAGTACATCTCTAAAATTTTGGATCGCTTCCGCAACCCTAATCTGACAGACGATGTTACTCGGGTCGGACGTTCACCGTTGCGTAAGCTGTCTCCCAATGACCGTCTTGTGCGTCCCGCGCTGCAAGCGCAGGAGTATGGCATCCCGACGGATCATCTGGCGTTAGGAATGGCGGCTGCCTGTAAATTTGATATTACGGAGGACCCCGAGGCAGTCGAGCTTCAGCAGGTGATCCGCAGTGAGGGACTGGGTGTGGCGCTAACGCGTTATACTTCCATAACCGCAGATCACCCGTTACATCGGCAGATATTGGAGCAATATGATATTATAAATTCATAAAACAACGAATTATCAACATCTACTCTCGAAGATCCTCTTGAAGACAAAGCATCGACATCAACACTAACGTGTTCTGTAGAGATGTGCTTCAAGAGGATTTTTATATGCGTGATTTACATCACATAACAACCTGCTTAAATTGTTTATATTGATAATGATTATCATTATCTATAAAATGAAATCATTACTATTATAACTATTAGGGAGGATTATAGTGAAACCGATCTATATTACCTTAGGGTTTTTATTTTTGGCGCTTGGAGTTATTGGTGTAGTGCTACCGTTGCTACCGACTACACCGTTTCTACTGCTAGCGACCTTTTTCTTTATGCGGGGGTCCGAAAGGATTCACCAGTGGTTTTCGAATACCTCTCTGTACCAAAAGCATCTAGAGAGTTTTGTGCAAACAAGGTCGTTGAAGTTGTCTACGAAAATCACGACATTGGGCTTAGCGTCAGCGATGCTGATTACAGGCTTTATTTTCATCCCTAATGTGTGGGGCAGAACGCTCATCGTCTTGGTCATCCTTTTTAAATATTATTATTTTATATTCCGAATCGGAACAGTGAGAAACGCTGCAGCAGAAAAAACGTCTTCACCTGCACCTACTCTGAAAAAAAGGTCTAAAATGGTCGACAGCCGTCTGCTCGGTCTAGTGGAACATTCTCGGAAATATATCGTATTGGGTGTGCTTGTGCAGTGGATCGGTCTTTTGGGGAGTATAGCTGCTGTGTTGTCTATGGCCTTTGTTATGCAGCAGGCATGGGAAGGACAAGTGACTCGCAAGCTGATTCTATCTATGACGGTCATTGTTATTGCTGCTATTGCAATTCGCTGTCTGAGCAATTATGCAGCCAGTATGTTATCCTATCGTGCTTCGGTAAATGCTAAAAAAACGCTGCGCTCGCAAATTTACGGCAAGTTGCTCAAAATGGGACCCGCATATACAGATCATACCTCCACCTCGGGGGTTATACAGGTTGCTGTAGAAGGGGTAGAGCAGCTTGAAACCTATTTCGGTAGATACATGCCTCAGCTATTTTACAGTCTGCTTGCCCCCGTAACGTTATTCATCACCCTCTCTTTTGTCAGCTTCAAAGCAGCCATTATACTATTGATCTGCGTTCCCTTAATTCCGGTGTCGATCATTGTCATTATGAGGATGGCTAAAAAGCTGTTTCGGAAATATTGGGGCAGCTACGTCAATCTGGGTCACAGCTTTTTGGAGAATGTACAAGGACTGACTACGCTCAAAATGTACGGGACAGATCAGGATAAACATCAGGAAATGAACACAGCAGCTGAGGATTTTCGCAAAATGACGATGAAAGTGCTGACAATGCAGCTTAACTCCGTGGCCATTATGGATCTTATCGCATTTGGTGGTGCCGCTGCGGGTGTACTGGTCGCGGTAAGCGAATATTCTTCAGGCCATATTGGCTTGGCGGGAGCAATCATCATTGTTTTGCTGTCGGCAGAATTTTTCATTCCTCTGCGTCTGCTGGGTTCTTACTTTCATATCGCTATGAACGGAATGGCAGCAAGCGACAAAATATTTCAAATGTTGAGTACTGAGGATCTTATACAAGGACAAGAAAGCATAGAAAACACAGATATTCGACTGGAACAGGTGAGTTTCGCCTACGACGAAAGAGATACCTTACGAAATATATCCATGGATATTCCCCAGGGCAGCTTTGTTTCAATTGTTGGGGAATCAGGCTCTGGTAAAAGTACGGTAGCCGGATTGATCGTTGGGCATCACGAGGGGTATCGAGGAAGTTTGACGATTGGAGGAACCGAACTTACCGATATTTCGGAAGAAAGCCGCATGCGTCACATGACCTGGATCGGTTTTAACAGCTATATTTTTAAAGGCACAGTGGAAGCGAATTTAAAAATGGGCAATGAGCACGCGGATGAGCAACAAATGCTGGAAGCTTTGCGACAAGTGAAGCTGTATGATTTTATCCTTTCAGAAGGAGGACTGGAAGCAGAACTGGAAGAGCAGGGAGCGAATCTGTCAGGAGGACAGCGCCAACGGCTAGCACTAGCCAGAGCATTGCTGCATGATAGTCGTGTGTACATTTTTGACGAGGCCACCTCTAACATTGACAGTGAAAGTGAGGAAGGCATTATGGAGGTTATACATGCGCTGGCAGGTCAAAAAACAGTGATTCTTATCTCTCACAGACTGGAAAATGTAGTTCAATCCGACTGTATCTATGTACTGCAAAACGGTTTGGTGGCAGAATCGGGAACGCATTATGAGCTGTTGAGCCAGCAGGGACATTATGCAGAGATGTATCTCAGTCAACACCGGGTAGAGCAGTTTGTAAAAGGAGGGGCTGTATATGCGTAGACACGGATTACGGATCATGGGCCAATTATTGGTATTGGCGGGGCCTCTTTTACCTGTGCTGCTCATCACGATTGTTACAGGAGTGCTTGGTTTTGTTTGTGCTATTGGCATTATAGTGTTTGGAGCCCTAGCTCTGCTTACAGCAACGGGCATCACTACAGGCTACACCATGTCGTTTTTGCTGACGACGATTGTCGTTTGTGCTGTACTGCGCGGCGTATTCCGTTATGGCGAGCAAATGAGTGGTCATTATCTCGCTTTCAAGCTGCTGGCTGTACTGCGTGATAAGGTACTTCAAGCCCTGCGCAGACTCGCTCCAGCCAAATTGGAAGGCAAGGACAAGGGGAATCTGATTTCACTCATTACGAGTGATATTGAGCTACTGGAAGTATTTTATGCGCATACGATAGCGCCTGTTATGATCGGCATCATCACTTCACTACTCATGGTGTTTTTTATCGGTTCTTATGAGCCTCTGCTAGCCTGGCTTGCTGCGCTTGCTTACCTAACTGTCGGTTTATTTATTCCCTTACTCACGTCACGTATGGGCAAACGTCAAGGGATGGAATACCGAAGCAGCTTTGGCAAGCTGAGCAGTTATTTTTTGGACAGCTTACGGGGTATGAAGGAAATTGTGCAATATGGGCAAGGAGAACAACGTTTGAATGAGATTAACCGTCGTACGGATCAATTAGATGCCAAGCAGAAGGACTTGAAGCATCATGAAGGTATCACAAGAGCCATCACAGATGCGGCTGTAGTTGGATTCTCATTCTTGATGCTGCTGGCTGGATTGTACGGTATATCTAATGGACAGGTTGACTTTACAGGTATGCTAATTTCTGTCATTGCCCTGTTTAGTTCATTTGGTCCGGTCGTCGCGCTGAGCAATTTGTCCAACAATTTGCTTCAAACGCTGGCGAGCGGGGAACGAGTATTGAGTCTATTGGAGGAAACCCCGGAGGTAGAGGAAAATATCGAAGGGATAAGTGTTGCCTTTACTGGGGCACAAGTAGACAAGGTGACTTTTGCATACGATGGTCAAACGGTGCTGAATGATGTAAGTCTCACGATACCGCATAAGCGGATTTTAGGCATTCAGGGTAAAAGCGGCTCTGGCAAGTCTACGCTGCTGAAGTTGCTGATGCGATTTAGGGACCCGCAGCAAGGTGAAATTTTGCTATCCGGGCACGATTTGAAGGAAATTGGAACCCGACATGTGAGAGGCTTACAGAGCTATGTAGACCAGCATACGTTCCTGTTTGATGATTCAATTGCAGCTAACATCAAAATCGGAAAGCCTGATGCTACGCATGAGCAGGTTGTGGAAGCAGCACGTAAGGCATCCGTGCACGATTTTATTATGACCTTGCCTCAAGGGTATGACAGCCGAGTTGGAGAATTAGGGGACAGGCTGTCCGGTGGAGAACGCCAACGCTTGGGGCTGGCGAGAGCCTTTGTCCATAATGCGCCTCTCTTACTGCTCGACGAGCCTACCAGCAATTTGGACAGCCTGAACGAGGCAATTATTTTAAAATCGTTAAAGGAACAGCAGCAAGATAAAACGGTTGTCCTTGTTTCGCACCGAAGTTCTACCATGCGGATTGCAGACGATATTTTTGAAATGGATAACCGTAGATTGTCTTGACTTTTCTAACGTGTTTTTTAACGTACTTATTTAGCAATAAGTGATGAAATCTAGGAAATTATTGTTATACCTTGAGGGCAAAAGCTGTAGCCTGTTCATGGTTTTGTCATAAAATGGAGTGTGCGTTGAAATGGAAGCGTCATCCTTATTTAAATCATCCAGCTTTTCAAGCTTGTCTTATTTTGATAGCCTATTAGGTGAAGATTTTACAAAATCCTGAGGTATATTGACAAGTCATAAACATCATAAATGATGGATGAACAGAGGCTGTAAGCCGATGTACAGAAATGGGTGGTGAACAGGAATGTCAGATTTCAATCAGCTCAAAGAGCTTGAGCACACAACATATCCTATATATGAAGGCTATGATTTGGGTCTTACTTATACGTCTGCGGACAGCAAGTTCAAGGTATGGGCACCGACTGCGCAGCAGGTCCATATAGCGTTGTATAACGATGCGGGGGTGTACGATCAGGAGGGGAACGTTCAGGAGCACGGTGGTGGTCAGGAATTTCTCATGAGCCGTGATGATCAAGGTGTATGGTCTATAGAGCTGGAAGGGGACTGGAACAAATATTATTACATGTACAGGCTGGAGTGGGCGGACAACACCATTCATTATGCTGCCGATCCATATGCCACAGGGGTATCAGCCAACGGGCAGCGTACAGCGATCATTGATTTGGCTCAAACCAACCCGGACGGATGGGAATTGGATGCGGGGCCTACACTTAAGCGGCCGACAGATGCCATTCTCTATGAGCTTCATGTACGTGATTTTTCGATGGATCCCCATTTTAATACGGGGAAAAGAGACTTATCTGCTGCTCAGGGACGGTTTGAGGCCTTTACGTATACAGGATTGAAGGATACTGAGGGGAACAGCATCGGGCTGGATCATCTGCTGGAGCTGGGCATTACACATGTTCATTTGCTTCCAGTAGCTGATTTTCATACGGTGAATGACTTTGCGGAATTAGATACTGAATATAACTGGGGCTATGATCCGCAGCATTATAATGTGCCGGAGGGGTCTTATTCTTCCAATCCGGCTGATCCGGAGACACGCATACGAGAGCTGAAACTGCTGGTACAGTCTTTGCATACTGCCGGCATCGGTGTCATTATGGACGTTGTGTACAACCATACTTATTCGGTGGAACAGGGGCCATTTGAGCCTGTTGTACCTGGATATTATTACCGAACAGATGAACAAGGGCAGCTCACCAATGGATCAGGTGTAGGTAATGAGGTGGCAACCGAACGCCCGATGGTGCGCAAGTATATCAAAGATTCACTACGCTATTGGGCAGAGGAATATCATATAGACGGCTTTCGATTTGATCTGATGGGTCTGATTGATACCCCAACCGTGGTGCAGCTTACGCAAGAACTTCGCTCTGAAGTGCGTTCGGATCTGCTTATCTATGGTGAGCCTTGGACGGGAGGAGAATCTCCGCAACCCTTGCTTACGCTAAAAGGAACGCAACGGGACAAAGGCTTTGCTGTTTTTAACGACAACTACCGTTCTGCTATTAAGGGGGATAGCGACGGTACTGGGAGCGGGTTTGCCACAGGTGCAGAACATCAGGAGGAACAGGTGCTCAAAGGTGCTTTTGGGGCGATTCATGATTTCACAGCTCAGCCATCAGAGACCGTCAATTATGTAACTGCCCACGATAATCTCAATCTGTGGGATAAAATTTTGACGGTAAGACAATTGCGGGAGCACTGTCGTTTTCCACAATGGGAGCAGGGGAAGCCACAGGATGGGAGGACACCTGAACAAGCTGTTGCCGAAACAGACCCGTATTGGGAACTGGATGAAAATAACTTGCTAGAGGACGAAACCGTACGCAAGTCCCTGTTATCTAACGGCATGGTACTCACATCTCAAGGTATTCCTTTTATTCATGCAGGGGATGAACTGCTGCGCTCCAAATGTGGAGACCATAATAGCTACCGAAGCTCAGATGTAGTCAATGCCATCCGTTGGGATAACAAGGCGAGGTTTCGCCCAGTGTTTGATTACTACCAAGGCTTAATTGCTTTGCGACGCAGCCACCCGGCATTCCGAATGGATCATCGTGAGCTGGTGGAGCAGCACATGGAAGTGCTGCAAAGCAGTGGGCATGTGGTGGCTTTTGCTTTGAGGCACCATGCTAACGGCGATGCCTGGAATCATATTGTGGTGATTTATAACGGCTCGGATGCAGAGCAGACGATAGCATTGCCTGCGGAATCGGATCGTTGGCATGTGGTCGTGGATGCACACGGGGCTGGTAATGAGACACGGTATGAAGTCGTAGGCCATCGTGTAACCGTATCACGCTGGTCGATGATGGTGTTATATGATCAGGAAGAACCTGCACGAGTCTCATTTGTGACTAAACAAGATCAGGCTAATCGTCAGGCGGAGAACGAATTGGAAGACTCGGATGAGGCAACAGATCAAGAAATTGCAGGTACAGCCATAGCGTTGACAGATGTCCAGCTTGGAAACGATAGTGAAGTCGCCCCATTTCGCACGATTGAACTGATCTATGAGCGTGCGGATCGGCAATACACTGGCTGGAACCTATGGGTATGGGGAACGGGGCACCGCGACGGACATGTCGAATTCCGTGATTTGGATGATGGTCGTGCAGTAGCGCGTATTCAGGTGGCCCCTGATATACAGCGAATCGGCTACATTGTCCGGCTTAATCACTGGGATGCCAAGGATGTTGAGGCAGATCGATATATTGATATAGACCCGAACCAGTCTGTGATGCAGGTATTGATTCATAGTGGCAGAGAAGAATATTTGCTACTGGTAAATGATAATCGGGCCGGATAGACTTGTATGCTTGGTCGCTATATATACGAAAGTAGCATTTTTCGATCATTTCGAAAAATGCTATTTTTTTATGCAAACGTGTGTCAGTTTCAGAAAAAAGGGGTAAAATAGAATTATGGACTTGTTTAGTTTTGCCAGCTTGCTGGCTTATATCCTGTAGTACGACTGGTAAACAGGCAAGATTCTTGGAGGAAAATCATTTGTAAGGTAACCTGAAGGAGGTTGTATATCATGAGTTCTAATGGAGGAAGTATTCAACTGACCGCCCAGCCGAGAACAGAGAAGAAGGGTTCGGCTATTCGTGAATTGAGGTTAAAAGGACGGATTCCAGCTGTGGTTTACGGCTCTGAGCTTGAAGGAACCCCTGTACATGTCGATGCCAAGGAATTTAATAAAGTAGTCAGAACCGGACGTTCAGAGGTGTTCAACCTTACTGTTGAGGGTGGAGAAACCATTCCAGTTATTATTAAAGATTATCAACAGCGTGACAACCAGTGGTTGCATGCCGATTTTTTGAAAATTGCCAAAAACAAACCGCTTCGCGTGCGTGTTTCTATTGATTATCAGGGTACACCTGCAGGTACAAAAACAGGCGGTATTCTGCAAGTTCAGGAAACGGAAGTTGAAGTCGAAGGTCTTCCGGCTGATTTGCCATCTACTATTGAGGTGGATGTATCCGCGCTTGATGTTGGCGACAAGCTGAGCGCTAGCGACTTGAAACTCCCTAAAGGAGTAACACTGCACGTCCCTGAAGAAGAACTGCTTGCTTCTATTATCGTTCCGCGTGCAGTTGAAGTGGAAAATGCTGCTGTGGAAGGTGATGCAGCGGCAACCGAAGGCGCTAAAGAGGCTTCCGAAAACAAGGAATCCTAATATTATCAGTGGGTACATGAACCTTTTCCCATTGCAGAAGATTATCAAAAATGAATTCAAATCGCTCCCTGCTAGGGGGGCGATTTTTTGCATTCATTTATTTACTATTACATACTCTTTCCCTTTAAAAAGTTGTCCTGTTGTGATTTGGTGTTTAAAAGGGAATGTGGTGTTTGTACGATTTTCATTCAATACGCGTTCTGATATGACGATATATATAGTATGGCATTTACATTTTTATTTTATAAATACCTAATATATATCTAAGGAGCGCGTACACAATCATGGACAGAACGAATGAATTGTTGTGGCAAAGAAACAAATTGGTGATCATTATTTTTTGGATTATGGCCTTGAGCGGCATCGTCCCGGCATTATCTAATCCCTCGATGTGGGTATCTAATGGTGTAGGATTTGTAGTCGCGGCAGTTTTAACGATCCTGAATATGAAAAAGAAAGGAATCCGCCTTATTCCGTGGATTACTACTTTTTTTAGCGTATTAATGTGTATATTTTTGAACTTATCTAGCGTCGAGGTAGTGACCACCATATTAATTTGCTCTTTGTTTTTGCTGTATCCGTCTTACCGATATTTTCTGGTAGCTATGACCTTAAATCTCTGTAATATTTTTGTGCAAATAACAATCGGTACGCCCCCAGTTCCCCCAGCTACCGGTTCTTTGCGCTATGTGCATGAGTTTATTATTGTTTTACTCATTGGTTTGCTACTGTTAGTGGTATCGGTGTTAAATCAAAAGCAGTTTAAGAAAAGTGAAGAGCAAAATAAAGATATCGATGCTACAAGGCAACGAATTGAATTTCTGTTTGAGCAAGTTAAACAAGCAGTGGCTGGATTGCATAACTTTACAGAACGATTCAGGAATCAAGTGGATGCTACGGGCAGCGTGACGAATGAAGTCGCTATTGGATTTCAGGAGGTTGCCAAAGGGGTAGAAATGCAAGCTTCGAATATCACCGAGGTTACGGATAACTTGGCCCAATCTGACAGGCACGTGCGAGAGGTAGCTGATCATTCTCGAGAACTGAAGCAGCTTTCCGAAGATACGAAAAATGCCGGGGACAGAGGGAGCAGTCAACTGCTGGCATTAACGTCTCAAATCAAGGATTTGGGTCAGGTCATGAGTCGTACCAAAGAAGAACTGGACGAGTTTAAAGTACAAAGTGATAGCATGTCTGCCATGCTTAAAGATATTACTCAAATCTCAAAACAAACTAATTTGCTGTCCTTGAATGCATCCATTGAGGCCGCCAGAGCGGGAGAGCATGGAAAAGGATTTGCCATCGTAGCTGGAGAAGTGCGTAATTTGGCTGAAATGGTAGGGAACACCTCGGTGGCGATGGAAGGTATCTTGACTCAACTGAGAACTCAGATGGATTCTGTCGTTAACCAATTTGATATGGGACAGCAAAGGCTACAGCAAAGTATGGAATCGGCACATTCGACCGAAATTGTACTGGAGGATATCCTGCAAAATGCCAATAAAGTGCTGCAGCAGGCCGTAGATGTGGAAAACAGTACGAATAGCATGCAGCAATACTCATCTCAGGTTGTTCAAGAAATGACGGAATTTTCAAGTGTAACGGAACAAGCGAGTGCAGCGTCAGAACAAATTTTGGCTGGAGTAGAGGAGCAACGAAATATAACTTCCAATATGGTGACCGGGTTTAGTGAGCTGGAGGCGTTGATTATTCAATTAAAAGAACTGGTACATGATCAAAAGGAGGACAACATTTCTACCGAAATCAGCAAAAGCAAATAACCGAAATGCTTCATTATCGGACTAGAGATCCGGGGATTATCGCTATCTAGCGGTAGTCTCCGGTTTTTTACTGCGTTTTAAGAAGGGAAATGAAGATGGGATTTTTAGAAGCTATAATTAGATGGAAGTTGATGGTATAATTTGTGGCAGTTTAAATGCTTTGTAACTAAGGGGGGATGACCATGATCATAGGAAAGCAAGCACCCAAATTAAAAGCTGGAGACGAGATACGCATTCTTTCGCCGTCCAGAAGCTTGTCTATCGTTTCTGAGGAAAATCGCTTGATTGCCCAGCAAAGACTGGAGGAGCTAGGGTTTAAAGTGAGTTTTTCGCAACATGTGCTGGAAAATGATGATTTTACATCTTCCTCAATAGAGTCCAGAGTCGCAGACTTGCACGAAGCTTTTGTCGATCCAAAGGTAAAGGGCATCCTGACTTCAATTGGGGGCTATAATGCCAATCAGCTCCTTACCCATCTTGACTATGAACTGATTGCAGCTCATCCTAAACGATTATGTGGTTATTCGGATATAACAGCGTTAAGCCATGCGATTTATGCCAAAACGGGGCTTATCACGTATGCAGGACCTCATTTTTTGACGTTTGCCATGTTGCGAGGAAATGATTATACGACGGCGTATTTTCAAAGGTTGATGTTGGAAGGGGGTAGCATTCAAATTCAGTCTTCGTCGGAGTGGAGTGACGATACTTGGTATCTAGATCAGGATCAAAGAAGCTTTCACCGCAATGCGGGTCCGTATGCAATTCATGAAGGTGAAGCAACGGGTACGATTGTGGGCGGAAACTTGTGTACCCTGAATTTGTTGCAGGGGACTCCGTATATGCCGAGTCTGGAAGGAAGCATTCTATTTGTTGAGGATGATTACGAAAGCTCTCCCGCTACGTTTGATCGGGATTTGCAATCACTGTTGCACCAGCCTGAATTTGATCAGGTTAAGGGGATCATCATAGGACGATTTCAGCAGGCGTCGCATATGACAGAAGTCTTGCTGCGGCAAATCATTAGCTCGAAAAGAGAATTGGCCTCCATTCCAGTGATTGCAGATGCTGATTTTGGTCATACTACGCCGCAGTTTACATATCCGATTGGTGGGAAGGCTAGCATCCATGCCCATAATGGCAGGGTGAGTATTGAAATATGTGAATAATTAACACAACCTATGTAGACATATCCATTTTTATTTGGGAGGAACGCAGGTGAACGCCTTGTTGGAAATGCTGATGCAGCTATTTGAGCGCGCAGCGTTGTTACTGATTTGTCTATTTTTTATTACACGTATCCCGCGGTTTAAGGAAACCTTGCAAAAGAACAGCCATTCTCCGGCAGAGCTGGCCATATTAACCTTGATTTTTTGTATGTTTGCGCTGTTTGGTACGTACACCGGGATTGAAGTCGAAGGTTCGCTTGTTAACGTTCGAATCATTGCAATTATGGCGGGCGGTATTTTGTTCGGACCCTGGGTTGGGATCGTTACAGGTATTGTATCAGGTATTCACCGTTATCTAATTGATATCGGGGGAGTGACCTCGATTCCGTGTCTGATTACGAGTATTTTGGCAGGTGTGGTGTCAGGATACATCGGCCGCCGGGTCAACCGTTCCAAGAGATGGCTAGTCGGTATCGCCGCAGGTATGGTCTGCGAAGCATTAACGATGCTGCTCATTCTGGTGATGGCACAACCCCATAACCTTGGAGTGGACATCGTTTCTAAGATTGGTCTACCGATGATTATCGGAGAAGTTAGTATCGGTTTAATCGTTCTGTTGATCCAGAGTGTGGAGGGGGAAAAGGAGAATATCGCGGCCAGACAGGCCAAGCTTGCACTGGATATTGCCAATAAGACGTTGCCTTATTTTCGCTCCATTAATGCGGAATCCTTGCATACCATTTGTTCGATCATAAAAGAAGATATCAAGGCAGACGCGGTGGCAATTACGGATACCAGAGATGTGCTTGCCTATGTCGGTTTTGGCGAAGAGCGTTATCACATCGGAGATGAGATCATTAGCGATGTGACTAAATCGACGATCCGCAGCGGTAAAATTACGATCCGCAACCATATTGCAGACGATAAAACACCCCAAATCCAGTCTCTGCTCATTATCCCGTTAGAGGAGCGCGGAGAAGTAACCGGAACGTTGAAGATTTATTATCGCAAAGCTTATAAAATCACGTATCCGTTGCAGACGATGGCGATTGGCTTGTCTCAAATCATTTCCACGTTAATGGAAGTGTCACGTGTGGAGCAAATTAAGGAAGCCGCGAATAAAGCCGAGCTAAAGGCGCTCCAAACGAAAATTAATCCCCATTTTCTGTTTAACGCGCTGAACGCCATTGCCTCTACGACACGCACCAAGCCGGATAAGGCGAGAGAGTTGATCATTAATTTATCGGGCTATCTGCGCTATAATTTGGAACTAAATGATGATTTGATCGAAATTCATAAGGAGCTTCAGCAGGTGTCTGATTACGTAGAAATTGAAAAAGCACGCTTCGGCAACCGACTTCAGGTAGAGTATGTAATGGATGAGGTGTCTGTGCGTATTCCAAGTCTTATTATCCAGCCCCTGGTTGAGAATGCGATTAATCATGGAATTCTCAAGAAAAAAGGATCAGGTACAGTAACCATTTCTGTAAAGGATCGTGGAGAAAAGGTGCGTATTTCTGTGGCAGATACCGGGGTAGGTATACGGGATGATGTTGTGGATAACCTGTATCATGATCGGGTTCCGGCTAAACAGATTGGCTTGTACAATGTGCACAGACGACTCAAGCTTATGTACGGCGAAGGAGTTATTATTCTGAAGCATGAGCCGGGCACCGAAGTTTATTTTGACATACCAAAGGAGAAGTCATGAAGGCCATAATTGTAGAAGACGAACTTCCGGCGCGTGAAGAGCTGGAGTATCTTATTCAGACTCATAGCAACATTGAGGTAACCGATAGTTTCGAGGATGGGCTAGATGTGTTTCGGTTTCTGCAAGATCAGGAGACGGACGCGATCTTTCTGGACATTAACATTCCTTCATTGGACGGGATGCTGCTGGCACAGAACATTAGTAAATTTGCCAAAAAGCCCTATATTATTTTTACAACCGCCTATAAAGAACATGCGGCGCAGGCTTTTGAATTGGAGGCGTTCGACTACATCCTCAAACCATATGATGAAAAACGGATCGCATCTATGCTGCGTAAGCTGGAAAATGCTTATGAGCAGCGGAACGTTCCAATACAGGAACCTGTCCAGACTGCACAACCCCGAGCTGCTGAAGCCAGCGCCGTTGCTGCGCCAGGTCGTATTAATTTGCTGAAAAACGACAAAATCATTGTGACGGATGCGAACGATATTTACTATGCGTGTGCGCAGGAAAAGGTGACCCGTGTCTTTACAAGGCACGAAGAATATACGATGCCGATGAGCATTTCGGAATTTCATGCCCGGCTGCCGCAGCAGGACTTTTTCCGCTGTCACCGATCATACACGGTGAATTTGTCGCAGATCCGTGAAATTGTACCTTGGTTCAACCATACGTATCTCCTGCGTTTGCGTGGACTAGAAGCAGAGATTCCGGTGAGCCGTAGTAAAGCCAAGGAATTTCGGCAAATTATGCGACTTTAAAGGCATTTCATTCCGCTATATGTGCATTTCATTCCTCAAACGATTTCTGGCTAACATGCAGGGTTATAATAATCCATGTAGAGAGAATCCTTACAGACTTGCTCCTCCACAGGCGCAAAGCGTACTGGATTCCCGGTTATTATGATCACAAATTGACGCTGTAGAGCCGGAATGAAAAGAGGAGAATGAAATGAAAACAAACAGCGGAAATCGTTGGCTTGTCGTACTTGGAACAATAATTGTCCAGATGGGATTAGGAACCATTTACACATGGAGTTTATTTAATCAACCGTTGGTGGACCGCTTTGGCTGGAATCTCAGTTCGGTTGCCATTACATTTTCAATTACCAGTTTTGCACTGGCGTTTGCTACATTATTCGCAGGCAAACTACAGGATAAATGGGGACTACGTCGTTTGATTTTGTGTGCAGGTGTCGTGTTAGGAGCAGGACTCATGCTCAGTTCGCAGGTAACATCGCTGTCCCTGCTTTACATTTTGGCGGGTATTGTCGTAGGTTTTGCGGATGGAACGGCATATATAACATCACTGTCGAATCTGATTAAATGGTTTCCTGAGAAAAAAGGACTTATTTCCGGTATTTCGGTTGGGGCATATGGAACAGGTAGTCTTATATTCAAGTATATCAATGGTTCGTTGATTCAGTCCGTTGGCGTATCACAAGCGTTTTTATATTGGGGAATGATCGTGCTGATCATGATTGTGGGTGGTTCTTTCCTGGTAAGAGAAGCTGTAGTCGTGAACAAGCCTTCGGTACAAAATGGGGTTGTACAACGGGACTACACCGTTAAAGAAATGCTGCGCACCAAGCAGGCATACCTGCTGTTCGTAATGTTCTTTACCGCTTGTATGAGTGGTCTCTACCTGATTGGAGTAGTCAAGGATATCGGCGTACGGATGGCCGGTCTAGATGTAGCAACAGCCGCTAATGCGGTCGCTATGGTCGCTATCTTCAACACGGCGGGTCGGATCATTTTAGGTGCGCTATCGGATAAAGTAGGTCGTCTGAAAGTAGTAGCGGGTGCTCTATTAACAACGGCGGTCGCAGTTGCAGTGCTGAGTCTGGTACCGCTGAATTATGGTTTGTTCTTTGCCTGTGTAGCAGGAATTGCTTTTTGCTTCGGCGGCAACATTACAGTCTTTCCTGCCATCGTAGCTGATTTCTTCGGTCTGAAAAATCAAAGCAAAAACTATGGTATTGTGTATCAAGGCTTTGGCCTCGGTGCGCTGGCGGGGTCATTTATCGCAGCCTTGCTCGGCGGATTCATCCCTACCTTTACTACGATTGCTGTGCTGTGTGTCGTATCATTCCTGATTGCCCTCACCATTCGCACTCCAGAACAAGGTAAAGGCAAACTGCGCAGTGAACGGAAGAAAAATACCAACAGTGTGCGCAGCATGAAGCCCGGAACGAAACTGGGTTAAACAATTTGAGAAAAAAGAACCAGATGAATGCCAAAAGACCTGTCATCATTTCTCTAAGGGAGATTATGGCAGGTTATTTGTTTTTCCAATAATCTATTTTACGGTATAATAAAAAGATGTGTAATAAGCCGATATATACAAAAGACATAAGCTAAGAACCTGACAGGAGGACGAGTCATGATCGTGGATACAAGCGGGAATCTGCTTGCCCGCAATACGAAGCTGCGAAATACATATCAAATTCGAAGCGCCTTGTCCCGCAGTGAGCTGGCCATCGTGTATACGGCAAGGCTGTTGGATAACCGAGAAAAGGTCATTGTGAAAGAATTTTTTCCGAATGCACTGGCTTTGCGGGGGGTGGATCGAAAAACGGTCACTTGCGGTGCTTCTATGCAATCCAAATACGTGGAGTTTATGCATTACTTTCTGCGTGAAGGGCAAATGTTGAAGGAGCTAAGTCATCCGGGGATTGTCGGTTATATAGATCACTTTGAGGAAAATGGAACTGCCTATCTGGTCATGGAATACTGTGCAGGCAAGACACTGGATCGAATGATGAAAGAAGAGGCTGTGCCAACGTATGATCCCACTTTTTTGTACCATACGCTGCTACCTTTAATTGATGCCATGGAGTACATTCATGACAAAGGAATTATTCATCGGGATATTAAGCCGGGCAACATTATGATTGGGGAAAATGGCAACATCAAGCTGATTGATTTTGGTTCGGCTGTGCATTTTGAAGGCAAAGAGCATCCAATCTTCACCACGGCGGGCTATTCTCCGCTGGAATTTTACTCTAATCGTTCGCAGCAGGGGCCTGTATCGGATATCTATAGTTTGGCCGCCACGCTGTATTATTGCCGAAAAGGAACACCTCCGCCAGATGTGCCAGGCCGATTGTTTGCAGATCATTCCGAGCGGATTCAGATTGAAAATGCGGGACTTTCTCTGTTGCCGTATGTCATTCGGCGTGGGCTGGAGGTACAGGCTAACAAGCGTTGCCGCTCACTTAGATGGTTTAAAGCCGCACTACGTGCGGAATATTGGATAAAAAAAGGGAAGCGCCCTACTCTTACGGTTCGTTAATCGTAAGAGAGGGTGCTTCTCTTTTTTTACGTTGTGACGGACATTATCCTGTCGGAGCTTGGATATGGTCGGTATACACTGAAGTATTCGGTTTAATCGCTTTGTATCGCAGCTCGATTTCAGTGACACCATCCTCGAATGTAATGTACAGTTTGTCACTGTACTCCATGACCGCTTTTTTATTGCGGGCTAATCTGATCTTTCCATGCTGTAAGGCACAGCGTGTATCATGTTTCACGATCAGGCTCCCTTTTTTGCCTGCGGAAAATAGGATCCGTTCCGCTTCTGGCAACGGTTCGTGAACGTCAAGCGTACGGAACAATTCCTGCAAGCTGACCTTACGACCCGGAAAGGAGGTGAGCGGCCAAGATTTTACCGGAATCTCCTGTCCGCTTGCTGTTGCGAGAAAATATCCTTCGATTCTTCCCGCAAACTGCGGCTTCGGCCGCAAGAACCAATACAGAAGAGCGGCTACCACGATACTGATGGCTACCGTCCACTTAATGGCTGTATACCGGGATTGTACGGAAACGATTAGTGTAGCGCTGCTGGATGCGCCTTCCGGATCGGTAGCGGTAATCTTTAGCTGAGTGTCACCTGTGTGGAGCTCGGATAGCAGCAGATCATTACCGTTAATCTCAGCATTGACCGCGTCCCCAGAGGGTTCTGAATCCAGCTTATAGTTCAGCTTGTCATGATTCGGGTCAATAATAAAATCCGATAAACTTCGACGGGAATCACCGTCTTCTTTTACCAGGCGAATCGTCAGGTCTTTCAAGACTTGTGGCGCTGCATTGGCCGCGTGAACTTTATGTACAGTTCCCTTACGGTACCATTGCGGACTATCCAGGGATAGCTGCCATGTATAATCCCCAGTTTGAGGGAACGCATATTCGGTATGGAAGGCTCCTGACTTATAGGTCATAGGCACCTTTTTGGCTGTGCCCCCCTTTGGAGTAACTATAATATGGGCTTGGAGAGACGTATATACGGCTTCATCCGTAAGCTTTTGACTGTCGGGTAACAGGAGCTGAGCTTGAAACGGTGTGGATTGACCTTTCAGTAACTGCACAGGCTTGTCGCCATGAGTTGCCGTTGCTTGTTGCTTTCCTCCCATGGTAGCTTCGGCTTCCAGTCGATAGCTGCCAAGTAAATTGATTTTTACCAAATCCCCGCGTATGCCCCGTAGTTTCAACTTCACTTTACCTGCCTGTGGATGTTCGATTTTTAAAATCGCATATCGGCTCGACTTGTACCTGCGGACATTTTCTGAATTGGAATATAGCTGTGTTTCCAGAAGGGGATGCTCCGACAAAAGCACCAGGTTGGCTTCCTCCATACTAGAATCAGGTAGAGTTACAGTTAATTCTTGCATCTCGCCAGTGGTCGTAATTGCAGCAATTGGAACGAGCTTGGAGCGAATTTGACTGGCGAAAATACGGTTCAGAATTTCCGGCAGATCCTCCGCACTACTCGTAATAAAAGAAGCTCCACCCGTTTGAGAAGCGATCCGTTCGAGTTCTTGTCGGTTCACTGTGCCATCATGGTTCAGACCAATCGTGTACACCGGATATCCCTTGGTCTGTGCAGATTTGATGACAGAGGACACATCGTTATTGGAGTCACCTTTGGATCGGGAACCAGAGGAGGCACCAAAATCAGTCTCTCCATCTGACAATAGAATCATAAAAGGCTGACGCCCTTGGGATGCTCCTGCCGCTAGCAGCTCCGAGCCTCTGCGCAACCCAAGTCCCAAATCCGTATAACCGGAACGGTTTAGCGTTCTGATATCCTGCTGGATCTGGGATTTTTGCGCTGCCACGGCAATCGAAGTCAGTGGTTTCGAGGCGACCACGTTGTGATTGTAGGCAACGAATCCTACGCGTGTGCGGTCTGCATCACTCAAATCCATAAACATATTGATGACTTCGGCGGCAATGCCCTCAGGATCAGTATCCCTCATGGAATAACTTGTATCCAATACAAAAACGGCATCATATCCCTCGATCGGGACAGCACCTAAAGATGCTGCATTAGCCTGATTTACAGTGCAAATGACCCCATTTAAGCCCAATTGTAAAAATAGTACAAAAGTCATGAAAACGATAATCCCTAGTTTCCTTATTCTGAACATAAGCTCCTCCATCGTCGAGGCCAACATAGGGGGATCAACTCTCCTAATCCTTGGGATATAAGGGATAAAGGATCAAAACAGCTGATAACCCTCACATTAGCCATGAATTTGATTCTTTTACGCTTATCAGAAATATCCAATGGACTTCTATCGGTAATTGGGTTCCATTTGTGAATATTTCCCTGAAGAAACAGGTCTAACATATCATGAAAATTACGTATTCACGCATAAAATGAGTCAAAATGCCCTGTTTCAATCTGAGACTACAGAAATTGACAAAACTGAAGGGAGCTTTGTATGATAGCTCTCGTATCAACGGCAAAAATTGGGATTGAAGTTAGGAATACGAAATCATAAATTTGAAATTTCTGTGTTATCTGACTTTTGAATTTGAAAAACATCTCATTTGTATGCTTTGCCGTTAAAAGCCGAATAACGCTTCGGACCGATTTTCGAGGTTACATGCCTGTACCGTAAATGTGGTATAAGCTCAATCCTTTGATGAATTTAAATGTTAAGTAGGGGGGAGGAGGCAAAAGAACTAAAAATGAGTATTCGTCCGTTTCAAATTGGACATCCCATGTCCGTATATGGAGCAATGGACCTATAACTCATACTTTATTCATTTGCCGACAGCGATGGAAATCATTTATCAAACCAACCGGACAATGCTTTTTGAAGAGATTAACCCGGAAAAGCTGGACCTGATCACCATTGTAGGTGATGTGAAGGGTATTGACAGCTTGAGCGATGAAAAGATCAAGGAAATTAATCAGCACCTTCTGGTGCGCAGCTTTGACGAATTTTTGGATAAGTTTTCACCAACCGTGTATTCGTTTTTTAACGCGGCCAATCAAAAAGTCGTCTACACCCTTAAAAAGCCAGAGGGAATTGATGAGGATAGCATTTCTGAAATTCGTGTAAATCAAAGTAATGACTTTCTGAAAATGTTGTTTACGCTCATCGATACCAAGCGCAGTCAAGGAATCACCAATGTAGATTTCAAATTTGAAAATCTGCTGGATATGATTTCACCGAAAAAGGTCATGGATGATATTCGTCAAGTCCGCAAAGAAATTCATTATATGTATGGTGAATACGACAAGCTGGATGATGGCGATCCGAAGAAACTCGATATGGGTGACAAGCTGAATGGTATGTTCGAGGAAGCGAGTCAGAACTATAGCAACGTTATGGCTATGCTCCCACTGGCAATTGAGGACATCAAAACCCGCCTTCTGCTCGGTGGCGCCCAAGAGGAAAACTCCGGTGAGCTGATCCAGGTGGGTATGCTCTCCATTGGAGAAAGCGGCGAACTGAAAATTATTGAAGCGCCGAAGAGCGACAGTACTGAGCTGATGCTGTTGGATGAGAACAGCACTGGCGATCTCTCCCAAGTATTCGAAGAGGATTATAACTCCATCACAGATACGCCTTCTGACTATGTGAAGGATTTGGTAGTTCGCACGTTTGTGCCACTGCCAGCTGTTCAGACCAAGGTGGATACAGCCGTTGAAGTTCAAAACTACAACACGTATCTGGAGTTCTATAAAAATGCCAAGGACGATTTCGTAAAGGCGGTTAAGCCGCTTGTGGAGAAAATTCTCGGTGTCAAAATGTTCTTCGACCAATATGCAACGAAGAGCAAAGGCATGCTGCCGACAATGCTGGTGGCGAACAACAAGCTGGACATGCTGGTAAAAAGCAGCAATATCCCGCGTCTGGAAACGTACCTGAATACTGTGAATGCTAAGAATGAATTCAGCGACACGATCTGGTTCGGTATCGTTCCATCCGTCGAGCTTGAAGCAGCCGGTAAGGTAAAGGTTTCACGTGAACGCTTCAAGGGCAACGAGAAGGTCGTTAAGCAGGGCGGGAATTCTATGGAATCGCTCTCGATGCTGCTGCAAGTCGTGAAGGATTACAAAATTCAAATGTTCTTTAACTTTGAATCCGGTGAAGAAACGACTTTCAACAGTATGGCGACAGCAGGCATCGATAAATATGTCGATAAATGCGCCAGTCTCGTTCGCAGAGAATATAGCGAATTTGCCATTCCTTGTGTACCGAATTTTACGATTATTCCGAAGGACAAATCGGGTGTTATTATCGACAGCAAAATGCTACAGACCGAAGATGGTGTACAGCTCTCTAAGGAGAAAGAGGATATTCTCAAGCTGTGGATCGAGGGCGTTTATGTGGGTGCAGCCTATGTTGCCGCCGGCTTGGTCGCTTCCTATCAGTGTCCTGAATACCTGCGTGAGACGTTCAAAACGGTCAATAAGAACTTTCCTGGCGTACGCTTCGACATTGAAGCGGGAGACAACAGTCTGCGCACGGTGACGACAATGGCCAAGGAAATCACCGGATTCACCAACACGATCAAGGATGCCATCAACCGTAAAAACTTCGGCTTTGTATTCTCGTCGGAGAATGCTCAGATCCAGGATAAGGATATCCGCCGGATTACCGTCTACAAGGCGAGAAGCATGGCGATGTCCGAGGACGGTTTTGACTCCATCTACAAGACGCTGGTCAGCACGTACATTGAACGTATTTTGCGCTACCAGACAGGGGACTTCAAACACGAAAATATCGTCCGCTTCTTCAGTAACAATCCGAGCAGTCAGAAGAGCAAGTGGCTGAGCAGCAGAGGATCTGTTAACTCGATCATTCAGGACGGAGACGATATGAGCTTCATTATTGATGAGAAAAGCAATATGTGCCATATCGATCTGGTCTTCAACGGTAATGTGAAGAACCTGGAAGTCATGATCACTAAGGGAACCAGCTCGGTCAAATCATGATCCGAGCACTACGAAAGATGTTAGAGGCGTTTCTATCCAGAATCGCCTTTATACATAAATCGCGGAGAAGCTCTGCATCTTCCGCCATCATATTACCTAATTTCAAGGAGGCAACACACATGGGATTCAGATTGAAAGTAGAAGGACAAGAAACAATCGAGCTGGGCTTGGATAACATCCAAACGGTTATTTATGACACCGATACACCGGACGATTCCAATGCACGCTCCACTGACGTAGGCTCCACGCTGCGCATCAGCGGCAAAATCATCACAGCAGTAGACGGTGACAGCGCGGATGACACGCTGAAACTGGCTCTGTGGTCTCTGGTTCCTGCTGAAAAAGCAGACAGCTACCGTAAAGTAACACTGGAAGTTATCGCAGCTGATCAAGTTGTGCGTAAAATCCACTTCCCGAATGCTTTCGTTGTAGACTACAACGAGCACTTCGGCGACACAGAAGGTGTAGGTGCATTTACACTTTACATCAAACAAAAGAAAGACAAAACCGAGCTGGCTACAATCGACGGCGGATATCCGGTTTAAGCTTAACGTCTTCACGTTAAGTGCAGCTTAAACACACACTCACCCGGCACACAAGTGCAGGGTGGATAAATATTAAGAGGCCTACGGGTCTCTTAATATTTATTTTTTTCGGAGAGGGGAACATCACACAATGACCAACTACTATGAGCTGCTCGGTGTCAGCCGGGATGCTTCGGAGGCAGAGATTAAGCAGGCTTACCGTAAACTGGCCAAAAAGTATCATCCTGATACCAACCAGGGAAGCGAGGAAGCAACGCGCAAGTTCAAGCTAATTCACGAGGCTTACAATACCTTGCGTGACGAAGCATTGCGGCAGGCATACGATGCCGAGCTCATCCGAAAAACTGAGGGAGCTGGCGGGGAACAGCGAGAGAGAGATAGAGGGGCTGCATCCTCCGGCGGTGCGCGTACGGCAGCCAAAGGATTCAATCCGGCTGATATAGGTACTGATTTTGAGCAATTTTTTGGTTTTCATCCGAAAACGAAGGAGGGCTCACCAGGGAAAAAAACGAAAAAACCCGGTGATCCGACGGATACCTCAGCGATGTTTAACCAATTTTTCGGTATTCGTAAAAAGTGATGATTTCAGGATAGAAATGGGGGAAGCAAGCAGTGAAAACGGCGCAGAACAGATGGGTTTTCATCATAGATGTTGCCATGTTCGGGCTGATGCTGGCGATCGCCTTTTATGTGTTTAATCGTACAGGCTACAGCGGTTTGAAAACCGTGGTCGCGATAGGTATTGGAATCGGCGTGCTTGTATACATATTGCGCAATCTGGTGTCTGTTGTACCCGTAGCCAAGCCAAAGGCGAAACGTCATCGGATTGCCAAGCTGGTGTTGATTGATGAAGAGGGCGAGTCCATTAAAGAATGGTATATCGAAGGCGAAACGTCACTCTTAATCGGTAAAACAACGTCACGTTCGGAGGCGGATATTGATTTGGTAGGTACAGATTATGCCTCCCTGGTAAGTGTGGAGCATGCGGTGCTCAACCGGGTGAACAGCGACTGGTTTGTGGAGGATGTGGATTCCGGTAATGGTACAGGCTTGCGGTCTGCCAACGAAAGTGTAACCAAGAAGTTGGAAAGCGGTGAGCCATACCGGATTTACTCAGGTGACTTATTATATATTGCCAATACGAGACTGCTCGTTAAATAGATGAGGATGCTGGAAAATCCTCAGATCGCTGAAAAGACAATCATGACAATGGGGGAAGGAACCGACTATGAGTTTGACAAGATGCCCGAACGGACACATGTTCAGTACACGAAAGCACGGAAATACGTGTCCATATTGCAACACGGTAGTAAATGTAGCTGCACCCAAGAGCGCAGAGCCAGTGGCGAAAACAAACGTCGCGGGAGATAACGACAAAACAATGCCGTATTTGGGCGAGACGGTGGGGATTCATCCGGTAACTGGATGGCTGGTATGCATCGAAGGAGCACAGGTGGGTCAGGACTATCGCATTATGGCGGAGAAAAACTTTATCGGGCGCGCAGAGGAAATGCATGTCCGCATTATCGGGGATAACACGATTTCCCGCAGAAATCATGCTGTCATTGTGTATGATCCGAAGAAACGTAACTTTTACTTGCTGCCAGGCGATTCATCAGGTTTGGCGTACCACAATAACGAGGCGGTATATTCACCAGCAGAGCTGGCTGCCTATGACGTGATTCAGCTGGGACACAGCAAATTTATCTTTATCCCGCTGTGTGGCGCCCATTTTGAGTGGGATAACGAAAACTAGGACGGAATTGGCAATGGTGCAGGGAGGTAACGATATGCAGCCTTATTTTGTTGTAAGTGGAGCTGCGGTACTATTCGCTGTTCTTCTCATGATCCGTATACGACTGACGCGAAGTCCCGGCAGCCGTACCGTGAGTGGAATTGAGATCGGAAATGGTCAAACGATCGGGAGCCGGAGCGAGCAGGATGATTATTTCTCCAGTATGACGACACCTGTCGGTACGCTGGCTGTTGTCGCAGACGGTATTAGTGGACTGGCCAATGGACGTATGTCCAGTACCTTAGCTGTGACGACTTTTACGAAGGCGTTTGCCAAGCTGGAAGATGCAACGAATTTGAACGGATATTTTGCAGAGGCGGCAACTCAAAGCAATCGCGGCATTTTGCAAAATTTGAATGGACAGGGCGGAGGAACGACGCTGGCTGCGGTCATTGTGTGCGGCTATCAGCTGTATTACGGAGCGGTGGGCGACAGTCTGATTACGATTTACCGCAATGGTCATTTCCAAACAGTCAATTCCAAGCATACAGCGGAAACACTGCTGGAGGAACGAGTGCTTGCTGGACAAATGACCTCGGAGGAAGCCAAAACGAGTCCAGTGCGCAATCAACTGGTCAACTACTTAGGCTATGAGGGCTTTGAGAGCATGGAACTGGGTAGTGCACCGATTCGTCTGTATTCAGGCGATCATGTGCTGCTGTGCAGCGATGGCATTCAGGAGGCGCTGACGGAGATTGAATTGGAAGAGATTATGCGCAAGGGTGGAACACCGCAGGAAACAGCGGATGCCATGATCGACGCCATTAATGATAAAGGCTTTAAAAGTCAGGATAATGCGACAGTACTTATTTTGGCGATAGGATGAAACAAGAAAGACGGGGGTAGCGATGCGCAAGGACAACAGCGATTTTAGTACCGCCTTTGTGTCGGAAGCGGGCTCTTACATAGACAACCGGGACTATTTTGCATTCATGGAGACGGACGACATGGCCTGTTATGTCCTCGCAGACGGTCTGGATTCGGATCAGGAACTGCGCAGCGCAGAAATGGTTGTCAAAACGGTGCTGGAAAACTTCATGGAGAAGCCTTCCATGTCCAAACGGCGCTTGATGAGAGATCTTCGTGAAGCGCAGGAATGGCTGCAATTTGAAAGCCGTCGTGTTCGGCTCAAAGCCAGTCTGCTGATGGTAGTGACCAACTACAACAAAATGCTATATGTTTCGTGCGGTAATGTGCGACTATATCATTTTCGCAATGGAAGGCTTAATTTTCGCAGTAAGGATCATAGCCTGGCTCAGTCATTGGCAGATGATGGACGCATTCCAGACGAAGCGACCAGCACACATGAGGAACGAGGCAATCTGCTGGAATACTTGGGAAATCCGAATGGAGTTCATGCCCATTACGCCAAAAAGACGCAGCTTGCAGATGGAGATGTAATCCTGCTCGCTACGTCAGGGATGTGGGAGGACGTCGAGTTGGCGGAAATGCTGGGGGCGCTAGAGGAAGCGAAGGACCCAGTCATGCTGACGGACACATTGGAAGAGGTTCTGCTAAGCAAACAGCACCGGACGGTGAATAATTACACGGCTGCGGCCATTTATGTAAATAAAGTTTTTCAGGAAAAGCCTAAAAACCGCCGTAAGCTGATCAAACGGATTTTGATTGCGTTGCTTGTCTTTATTGTTGTGGGCGGGGGAGCATGGATTACGCTGGCTCGTATGGCTGCTAATAAGGCAGCTGCGCTGGAAACGATGATCGAATCAGCCCAAGCCGCAGACGATTATGCAAGGACAGGGGATTATGCGAAGGCGCTTAAGTCTTACAGCGAAGCGAAAAACGCGGCGGTTAAAATTAACGATAAGATTCACAAGCGACTGTATACTGCAGAGCAGAAACTGTCTCAATTAATGGTTGATGGAGATGGCTATGTGGAAAAGGCGGACTTTACCAAAGCTGAAGCCAGCTACGCTAAAGCACGGAAAAGTGCCGGGCTATATCCACCATTTAATGTGAAGGATATTGAGCATAAAATCGACCAATTGGACAGCTATGCTGAGACGGCGAGCTGGATGAAGGACGGAGATTTGAAATTTCAGGGTGGCGATTACACGAATGCGCTTAAGCTGTACAAGAAAGCAAACAAGGCTGCGATGGAATCCGGATATACGTCCGCGCAAAAAGAACTGGAGAAGAAAATTACCGAGACCAACGATAAATTGACAGCTATTCAGCAGCAACTCAAGGAGATTCAAGCTGGTAAACTTCAGGCCAAAGGGGATCGGATGATGAAGGATCTCGATTATGAAGGAGCCATTGAGGCCTATAGCGGGGCACAGGAAATTTATCAGGAGATCGATAAGCTCGAAAGTGTTCTGGCATTGGAGCGGAGCATAGCCAAGGCGGAAGAAAAGCAGAGCGCGGAGCAGCAGAAAAACGGTCAGCTTCCTGCTGGATTGGGATTGTCTGACGGAGCGTTGAACGACGTGGACGCAGGGGACGCAGCGAGTGAAGCTTCATCTTCCGCTGCTGCAATCCCTGCCGCAATCCCTGCTGCAGAATCGCAAATGAAGGCTGCGCCAACGGCTTCAGCGGGAACTACACCCGCGAAGAAGGAAGCCTCTTCGGCTGCAAAGAGCATGGGTACAGGCGATGGAACTGCCCCTTCGGCCAAGGTGGATACCAACAAAGAGCAAGGAACTGCTGATTCCGCTTCTAAAGCAGCAGGGGCGTCTGATTCAGAGAACCAAGATCGGGCTGCTGCGAACGGAAGTTAAGTTTTTCATGTTCACTGAAGCTGGAGCCAGAAAGGAGTGAGACGTCGTGAAAGAGCTGGTACAGGACCGTTTGAGCAAGATGGACGATTTAGAGCAGAGACGTTTACTGAAAAATATGATGGCGGGGGTATTTATGAACCTCGTCGAATATCAGGAAGAAATGACCCGCCAGCTAGAACGGCGGGTATTTGAGGAAATTGAGAATACGGAAGAAAAGATTGATGTGTACGTGTCATTGACATCGCGTGAGGACTATGACCCGATTCATGAATTTTTATATCCTGTGTTACCGTCTGATACGGAGGAAAAGCAGATGGACATCAGCCGTGTGGCAGAGGTGGTACGCGAAGGCGGTGCGATGCCGCTGTTTACGCTTTTTCTTGAGATGGAGACCGAACGAATCTCAGCGCTGGTGCGCAACAAGCGAATTTTCTCAGGAATGTTGGTCACGGAAACCGACAATTATCCGATTCGTTTTCGTCTGGAGCATAACCGTTCTTATATTTTGGAGATTGAGCAGTTATATCACACGTTTATGCAAAATGGCATGCCGTGGAAAACAATTAATCACCCGTACGCTTATAAGTTTGTGGACTGTGTATTGATTGGTGGAGACGGTGAGCCGGCTGCCCATGAAGAAATTCATGAAATTACAATTTCATTGGAGGAATTCGACGTTTTTAAGAAGAGCGACGTTTTTCCACTTTGGAACATTGAAAGGCTATCTCTAAAGAACAGCGGTTTTCCTATACCCGCTATGGATCGTGTGAATTATGAGCATGTGCTGCCTTTGCGAAAAACAGGTCCTGAGCATGGTTATTTGATTGACGGGACTGAAGGTGATATCCGGTATATCAAGCGTACAGAAGAGGAACTGACGATTGTCACACCACGTGATAAGTCTGGCGAATGGAATGTGTTGAAGGTTACGAAGCCTGTTACAACGAGACTTAGTCGTCAGACTTATCCGTTATTGTCCAATCGGCGACAGGACAGCTTTTTGGGCCGCTATGCAGGAAAACAGGCCGTGATTGTCCGTGCCAAAGCGGAAATCATGCGCATCGTAAACTCGTTTGAAGCAGCACAGGGGCTGGAGCTGGAACGTGTGGACATCTGGGGAGGTGCAGGGAGAAATGATGTAAGCAACCTGTTAACCAAAACCCAGACGTATCCATTAAATCCGTTTGTCAGCGATAACGTACGGACAGAGGAAGGCAAGCAGATCATGCGTTTGGGGTTCAGACGTGGTTCTGACGATGTTTTGCCCACCGCGCCTGCTTATATTTTATCCGATTTAATGAGCTTTCTGGTATCGGAAGTGCAGATGTATTTTCCGGAGTACAAGTGTGAAGGAGAATGGGTGTGAATTACGTCTGGGATTTGCTCATGCGCGCGAGGGAACAGGGGCTGGATGTAGATAAATTCTGCTTCGTACCCGCTGTCAGCTACTCTCCGTATATGGAGCTTAGTCTGGCAGAGTTGAATACTTCCCATTTGGAGCAGGTAGTGGAAATAAATCCGTACTACCGCTTTTATTCTATTTTTCGGGATCTGTTTCCACCGGATGCTGAAGAGTATCTGGAGCTGAGAGAATCGCTATTTGATATTATGATGCATTTTCTGGCGGAAATGGACTTGTATCAAGGGATGAATCGACGGGAGTACCATATCCGGTTTGTTCGGCGTGATATTGCAGAGGGCATTTTTGGCCCGAAGGTAAAGGAAGGCTTTGGGCAATTAAACCGTGAGGATCAGGACGCGATTGCTGAAGGATTGCTGCGCCTGTATGAGACGGGAGAAGCCGTACATCTGCTAAAAGAAACGATGCGGCGCGTCTTTCATCGCTCAATCATTTACACCAATTGTGAGGAAAAAGACGAACTGCTCATCTATATCGGCCAAGAGGAGACACCGTTGTCACGGATTAAAGTGGATTTGATTCTGGATTTGTTTCTTCCGGCACGTTTTACGACGGAATTGTATTGGACAAGTCATTTCGGCATTTTAGAGGAAGATCCTACGATGAAAATAGACGCTATCGCCCTCTATTAAGGCTAAATGGCTAAGAAAGGACATGTGAACGATGAACGGACCCTATACATACAGGTTACTAGACCCGCTCACCGATCGAAAAAGCATACGCTTCACGGCGAAATACACGCGGGCGGAATTGGAGCAAATGACGACCTTTCAGTTACGCGGAATATGCGATAAGGAACGACTGGTCGAGGGCTTTGCCAATCGCCTGGCACGTGAAGAATTGATTCGGGTGATTTTGCGATTTCGGAGCGCGGAAGAGCATTTACTCATCACAAGGCCGAACCCTGGCGGTTTTGAACGCATGGAATCGGCACTACAGCGAAACTGGAACGACCGTCGGCAGGAGAGCAGCGGTATCCGGGTTCCCGCTAAAATCACGCTGTATCAGGGTGTACGCACAGGTCGCATGGACAACTACCGGATCGAATCCGATTTGCCCTGGCTGAGCTCATCTAATGTGCTGCTGATGAATGCGACAGGAGAACTGTGCGGTGTTTTGAATTTGGTGAAGGATGAGGGACGAACAGGCGTATATTATCTTTCTCGTCATCGCGACGCTGAACTGCGAGAGACGTCCAATCATAGTTATAGCCTGCTATTTCTGCGAAGACAGGAATCAGAATATTTTTATAACCTCTACTATGGAGATAAGCCAATGCTGCCGCTGAAGCTTCAAGGTCACCGGGTTCCGGTGGCAGAGCTGATCATTCGAGGCACGGAAACTACAGATGCGGTACTTGCGATTGATTTTGGCACCTCTAACACCACAGCAGGTGCTTATTTGGATAGCTCCTACGTTACGGCCCCTGATACAGGTATGAGCAGCACAGTAAGGCTGAACGCCATCAATTATGTGTCATTCCCCGGCCCAGAAGGGGCAGAAGGCGACTGGATCGAAGTATTGCCGACTGCTATTCGCGTCGCAGACTGCTCCAATCCGGAACATATCCTTTATGTATTTGGGGAGGATGCATTACGTGGATCTGACGTGGCAGGCAGCCGTGCGACAGTATTACGGGGAATCAAGCGGTGGGTCAACGACTACAAGCGAATCGAGGAATTAATGGATTCCGAGGGGAATACAGCAACTGCCTCCCGCAGCGATATTTTAGCTGCTTTTATCCGTTATGTGATTGCTACAGCCGAGCAGCAATTTAAGTGTCGGTTCCGCAATCTGCACTTTTCTGCTCCGGTCAAGCTGCAGCCCCAGTTTATAGAGATGTTTAGCGATATTTTGCCCGATTACCGGATTGAAACGGAGGATGCGTTGGACGAAGGGTTGGCTGTGCTGTACAACACGCTGGCAGACCAGATGGAACGAGGGACTTTTGCGGACGGTGAGGAGTATCAGGCACTTGTCATTGATTGTGGTGGAGGCACGACAGATTTGTCTTCCTGCCGATTCCGAATTGAGGACGGACGTATTGCTTACAAGCTGGATATTCACACAACGTATGAAAATGGGGATACCAATTTTGGCGGAAACAATCTGACGTATCGGATTATGCAGTTTATGAAAATTGTATTTGCAGGTTATTATGCTGCCGAGACGCGCTTGCCTGACACCGATATTGATGCCCTGATCGGCATTCCTTCGGGAGATTTGTACCGTCATGTGGATGAGTTTGGTGTAGATGCTGTATATGCGGGACTGGAGGAACGCTACCGAGAGGCAGAGGCCATCTTGCCTACCGCATTCAAACAGTATGAACATGCTACACGGGATGAATATCAGCGGGTACTGAGTAATTTTCATCTGTTGTGGAGCGCGGCAGAAAATATGAAAAAGGAATTTTTTCTACGTACGGGGATCTTGCGCAGCCGCTTCGAATCTGAGCAGGTATTATCTGCTGAAAGCGACCTGAACATTGCAGTGATGGACCGTTGGCTGGTTTCAGTCATCGAGAACGGACGGTTTCGTGATGAATATGGCTTGCCTGATGTGGTGTTTAACATTCGGGAGATACAGCAACTTCTTAAGGCAGATATCTACAATATTGTGCGCAAGTTTCTGGATGATTTTTATCAGGAGGGGCGCTTGCAGGATTATTCGATTATCAAGCTAACTGGGCAGTCCTGCCGAATTGACGTATTTCGCGAAGCACTCAAGGAATTTGTACCGGGGCGCAGTATTGAGTTCCGTCAAAAGGCAGAGGACCTCAGCCGGGTACCTGAGTTGAAAATGGCCTGTCTGCGCGGGGCTATCCGTTACCTGAACGCTAAAAAAATGGGCACGATTGAGCCTGTCATTACCAATCATATTCCGGCTATTCCGTACACGGTCAGCGCATGGACGCATACGGGGCGCGAAAAGGAGCTGATTGCGAGTTTAGAGAGCAACCGGGTGCGCGGTTCCATTTCCCGGCCGTCCCATGCAGCCGAGGTGGAGTTCTTCCTGACGGCCGACGGCGGCAAGCTGCGTCAGCGCCATGTATATCGTAGTCGGCCAGAAGCTTTTGAACCCATGCCGTATGAGGAAATTGCCGTGCTGTACGGGCGGGATATCCCGCAAGATGATACGGACTCCATCCGTAATGAGGAAACGAAATATTTTGTTTTTGTCGGGGATAGCCGCTGGGGCTTTTATGTAGTTCCGATTACCCGTCGAGATGAATTGCTGCATCTGGGTCCCAAACGCTTTTTTGCCTTCGAAAATGATCTCTCCGAGCTGGATTTCTTTGACGGCACGAAATAGTAAATTAAGGGTTTTGCAAAATGCAGAAATCAGAAAAGTACACAACACTTGGAGGGGATAACGTGCTGTATGCAGGTTTTTGGAAACGAACTTTGGCTTATATCATCGATGGCCTTATTCTATGGTTTGTATTTTTAATAATTGGATTGATCTGGCTTGTGATTCGGACCTTAGGGGATTGGATGCCCTATCCGGCAGAAAGCTCTATGCTGACAGACGGGCCGTCTGCTATTTTTACAATGCGATTATTAGGACAGACTTTGCTGAATTGGGGAGCTATATGGCTATACTATGCGCTTATGGAATCATCCAAATGCAAAGCCACGGTGGGCAAGCTGGCTCTCGGCATCGTTGTGGTAGATGAGTTTAATCACAAGCTCAGCTTTGGACGTGCAAGTGCCCGCTACTGGAGTAAGCTTATATCGGTCATCATTTTGTTCATCGGTTTTATCATGGCAGCCTTTACGACGAGAAAACAGGCCCTCCACGATCTAATCGCTCGTACCTATGTTGTGGACAAACGCGAGCTGAATTATATCCTTCGTGAGCAGGCTGAACGCGGAGCCGGGATGTAAAGTTGGATAAATAGATTCTAAGATTATTATGAACCGTAGTTTTCAATCAGGGGGAGCACGATGGATATACGCAGATTTTTAGAAAAGAATATTCGCCTATTTACTGGATTACTTGGAGTAAGTAAAGCTCAACCCATCGATGATGCAGTTCCTGTTCCGCCTCCTGCACCCGGTGTGAATCGGCTATCTGTTCCCCTAAATAAAGAAGAATAGAGAAAGGAGGGGAGCACCATGTTAACGCATATCGTTCCGAAGTTTGAGAAGGGCCGTATTCTAAAAACCGAGATGCTAGAGAACCTGCGAGACTACCCTCGCAGTTTTCTGGATATCCGGTATCAGGATTTTTCGGATGGCATTATCACCGGAATGAACGTAACTGTCGGGGAGAACACGCTGACCATTGGTAGAGGCATCGTGAAGCACAAGGATAGACTATACCTGCTGGAGCAGGAGCGGGAAGTGCCGTATGCGGCTACAGGCCGGCTATCGGTGTTGAAGTTGCTCTTTTTGGAACAAACAGATCGCCCGGATTTCACAGTCCATCATGCAGATATCGTGCTGGAGGATGAGGCAGAGATCGGTCTGGATGAGATGGAGCTGGGCCGATTCAAGCTTAAAGATGGAGCTGTGCTTCGCTCGGATTATCAGGATTTTGCTGACATGGCTACCGAATTCAATACATGGAGCGATATTTATGCTCCTTTTGCGGGTTTGAAGCAGAGTACATTGCGCCCGGAAACGATGCGCTACTTCGCATCCGAACTGCTTAAAAGTGGTGCCACAGATCCGATGGATTGTATGTTTGCGCTCATATGCCTGAACTCAGAAGCCGTAGACAGGGAGTCCATCCAGCATTACATTGCAAACCGAAATGGTGCGGAATACAGAGATTATTCTCATGCTCAGTTGCATAGACAGTTAGTTCTTATTCTAGAAGGCGCCGGACGTGGAAAACGAACAGCAGGACGTTGGCAGGGCGGCGGAGCCGGACGGATGATTGTGGATTAGAAAATCAGGTAGAGGAGTGTGCATTATGAAATATGAGGATGAAAAGATTTTGGATCGGCTCCGTGAGATGGAGAAGCTGAAGAGGCCTAACAATATTTTAGCAGGACCCATAATCATTAACGGTCAATCCTATGTGTTTGAAGAGCGCTCTTTTTTTAAGGATCGGCTGAAAATGCATGTCCCCTCTATCTTTACTCCAATGCCCAAGCATTTGCAAAAGATTAAATATCCTCATGAGCAACGTCCAGAAATGATTTTGACGAATGATTTGGGCAGTGTGGATGTTACGCTGAATCGGGTGGACCAGACGTTACAAGATGAATGGGTGGAGCAGCTCACTTCTGGCATGAAGGCCATGATGAAAAATATGAATCCTGCCCATGTATTTTATGATGAAAAAATAGAAGAGGTTTATGGTAAGCAGATTGGCTATTTTGACTTTAAAAGTCCTGCGCTGGACCAGCCCATCTACCACAATATGTTCTACTTTGAGCTGGAAGGAAAGACGGTCATGGGAACATTTTGTTGTCCGTATAAGCAGTATGCTGAATGGCGGGATGTCGCCCTGCAGATGATTCGTACCATTCAAACGGTTGACGAGGCAGAAAAGGAGGGATATGAATGAGTAACCCCATTTACACCACAGCAGATGTTCAGGTGGCCCCTTATCAGTTTCAGCGCGTATTAAGTATCCATCTCATTAAACAGTTAAACGAACATGTGAGCTTCTGCATACGTGGAATTGTTTCGGAGGACAAGCTGGATCAATACGTAGAAAAAGCAGATGAAGATGAGCACATCGAAGTCTTCTTAAAAAGTGAAGGCAAGGAGTTCCGGTTTTTTCAGGGAATCGTCACGAATATTGCTGTAAAAGCTGTAAACGGAGTACGCGAGCTTACGATTGAGGCTAGCAGTGAAACCTTAATGATGGACATTCGCCCTAAACGTCGTTCATTCCAAAAAACAGGAGAGTCGTATAACAAACTGTTTTCGCATGTTACAAGTTCATATACTGATGCAGAAGTGATTGATGAGGCTTCTCATGGCGCAGCTATCGGTGAATTATTAGTGCAATACAATGAAACGGACTGGGCTTTTGTCAAAAGAATTGCTTCTCGGCTACATGCTGCTTTAATTCCAATTACGATGCAACAAGGACTGAAATATGTGATTGGTGTCCCCCATTCTAGTGCCCCTCAACCGCTGAACGAACATAACTATTCCATAAAAAAAGACTTGAAGGAGCACAAGCTCATGTCCCGTAACGGGTTGCCGGAATATGGCGAGTCTAACAGCTTGAGCTATGAAGTGACCAGCAACAAAGTGCTAGAACTCGGTAGTTCCGTCATTTTTCATAAAAGAACGCTTTACATAGCTAGGGCGGAGACGACCACAGAAGGAAATCTGATCGTTAATCGTTACATTTTACGGGATGCACATGGGTTAAAATGCCCAACCGTCTATGCCTATGATCTGTCAGGAGCCTCTCTGTTTGGTAAGGTGATTGATATTTCCAAAGAAAAGGTGAAAATCAAGCTGGAAATTGATCAAGGTTCGACTGCATCCGGGGCTATGTGGTTTCCCTATTCTACGGTATATTCTTCTCCTGATGGGAGCGGCTGGTATGTCATGCCGGAAGCAGGGGATCAAATTCGTCTGTACTTTCCGGATGAAAGGGAGCAGCATGCTTTTGCCGCCAGTTCTGTCGATCTTGCCTCCTCTGATCCTGTTAAAAGAAGTGATCCTGCGGTCAAAAGTATCAGCACCAAATACGGCAAACAAGTCGTTTTCAAGCCTGGTGTAGTAGAAATTATCAACAGTGGGCAAATGCTCATGCGTCTCACGGATGAAGGTGGGATCGAAATTAACAGTAACAAAAAAATAACCCTGTCTGCTGAGGAAGATATCCAGATTACAGGGGGAGCGAAAATTATTATGGAGGGGAAAGAAGGCGTAAGTTTTATTCAATCCGGAGCCAAACTCGACATCATGGACGATGTGAGATTAACCGGGGGTAAGGTGAACATTGAATGAAGCTCATGGATCGGGATGCTGCGTTGCAGGATTTGCTGGAAAAGCACGTATTTACGGAATGGATACATGATTTGGCCCTTATTGAAAACAACTTTCTGACGCGCCAGCAAGCCATTGAAGACGAGCTTATAGCAGCTTTAGAGTCGCTATGCCAGCTTGCTACCCTTCAGCACGAGCAAGGTCGTAAGGGGGATATTCGATATATTTATATCTCCTTGCTCAGAACTCGTGTTATGAAAAATAAAGCGGTTTATCGTATAGATGCCTATGATGAAAATTGGTTTCTGGATGAGACTGAATGCGCTGTGGAATGGTCGGCAGACTTTGTTTTCGGGCCTCTGTTCAATCGCATGACTAAGCTGGAAAAGCTTAAATCAGATTATGCCCGTAAGATCACGACGATGGATATTGAACAAATTCAACAAATTGAGGCGGTCAAATACCATCTGCTCACTGTTGAGTTCTTGAAAAGCCAGATGCCAGTTCTTATCGCTTCCCCTTCGTTAGAAAGGATGCCAAAAGCAAATGTATGCACGATATTTGCTGGAGAATATCGAGATGATAGCGAAATATTGTGCCGTTTTACGCGTAGTGAGGGAGCCGAGGCACGAGAGGGGGGATCTTCATGGATTATTTCCTCTTAAAGCAGGATGTGCGGTATACCCATGTTCCTACGCTACAAAAGGTGATGGAAACGATTGATCCGTGGAAGCTGTATGATTTGCAGCCGGAGGATATTGTCAAGCCATTGATGTTTCACGTGAAGGCAGATGCAGAAAGTATTTTTATTGATTATCTAGAAGGTCCCATTCCACTCATTTCAGATGCTTTAAAACGCCTTGTCCAGGCCTATGTGCCGGAGATGCCTATGAAATTAACGATACTTACTCAGATCGAACAGAAGATACAGAAGAATTACTATATACCTTTTGCGGAGCGGCTTGCAGCAGTACATCCAGAAAGCGAATGGAATTTGGATCAAAGTGTGCTTAGAAAGCTGGTATTACAAGCAGATGCTATTCGGGGCCACAAGATATTTACAATCCAGGAGAGTGCTACCCCGATGATCATCGTCCGTTTGGACGTGGCGGAAAGTATATTGCGGCGTGATTACACAGGGATCGCTTTGGAGCAAGTCCAGGTGAAATAGGGAGGGAAAGGGCATATGTCAGACAATGAGTATTATGTCGTACGGGGGGCCTGTATGCGTTGCACTTGCGGGACCCATCCTCGAAAGATCAATTTGCCGAACAGCCACGGGGCTTTTGTTAATGGTAAACCCATGATGAATGAAGGAGATTATTCTCCTGAGAATGTCCCTCATTTTGGAATTTGTAACAGTCCAGAACAGCCGAGTGCCGAGACTATATATCTGATCGCCGAAGATGGCTCCACAATCTCAGGGAAGCCATGCCTGCCGATGCTGACGGATAAGTGGAAAAACACAAAAGAACAGACAAAGGTGGAAGGCCAGCCAGCCTTGACGACCTCTTCATTTCAGACTTGTTTATATCATGGGTTTATCGAATTTCATACGAATGGCCAGCAGGAGGAGTAGCTGGAAGGGAGGTTTGAAAACATGATAGGATATGATCAGATTCGAATAGATTCCCCCTACCCCATTCAGGTCTTAAAGGATGTTCAGATCGAGTGGAAGCCGGGTGAGCATGGGCGTATTACACTCACAGGTATTTGTAAGGAGTCGAGTCATGCCACGGCTGCGCTAGATGCGACCTCAGAGGATCAGCTACATGTGTATGCGCAGAATGGACAAGAGGAAATCAGCTTGTTTAAGGGTGTCGTTCATACAGTGGAGGTTGAGAACCATAATGGAGTATATACACTTACACTGGAAGGAATCAGTGGCTCATTTGAGCTGGATATTGTTAAAAGAAAGCGGTCATTTCCTGAGGAAAAACAAACATATAAACAGTTAGTGAATAAGCTTGCTCAAGGCTATGAGCGAAGTGATGTCTTGTACCAGACCGGAGAGCAGTCGGTAGGCGAAGCCATTTTACAATATGATGAAACCGACTGGGAGCTTATGAAACGGATGGCGAGCCGTTTACATACAGTGGTGGTCAGCGACATATGGGAGTCCGCATCGCCGAAGCTGTATTTCGGCATGCCTGCTGGCACCCAGCGAACGATTCGCAAGGATACGCCATATACGGCAAGTAAAGATTTAAAGGGCTATCAGCGGGCAGGCGGAACGTCAGCCGGACTACATGATACCGACTTTTTCAAATACGAGATTGAGAGCGGAGAACGGTATGCTCTTGGAGATGAGGTGCAATTTCGCCAGAAAACAATGATTGTAACTGAATTGCGAAGCCGCATGGAAAAGGGACATTTGCTATTCAGTTATGTGTTGGCCCGCGCAGAGGGCATTCGCAGTGATTTCATCTCCAATCCCAAAACAATCGGAATTTCTCTGGAAGGAGAGGTCCTTGCGGTACGGGGAGAGGAAGTGAAGCTGCGGCTGGCGATTGATAAGGATGATGGGGTATCCGAGCCGCATTGGTATCCGTTCGCTCCCCCAACGGGAAGTGCGATGTACAGTATGCCAAAGGTGGGAACACAGGCAAGCCTGTATTTTCCAGATGCGTCTGGTTCCAGAGCAATGATTTTGGGTGCGGTTCGTACAAATGGAGACGGGTGTGCGAAAACGAGTAATCCCAATGACCGATATTTTGGTACGGAGCATGGAAGTGAGCTGAAAATGGCACCAGGTCGCATCCATATCATGGGTGATGCGGGTGGGACATTGCAGATGAGTCTGGACGATGCTACTGGGATTGAAATAACTAGTCCCAAGAAGTTATCGTTAGAAGCAGAGCAGGAAATCATTCTGAATACGCCGAAGAAAATCATTATTGATGGAACAAGTCAGGTCATGGCGTATCAGACGGGAGGAAGCACGGGGCTTTCGGTAGAAAACGAATACCACGTGTTGGGAGGAAACGTCTGGGCTGACGGTAGCGACCGAACTGCATATCCGCCGTTTGATGATGAACCGAAGGAAGGCGAGCCCCCTCCACCACCGCCGCCCCCTGAACCGTTTAACTGGGGCAAGCTAGGGATGAATATTTTGGGCGGTTTGGCGGTTGTGGCAGCTGTAGCCGTGGTGGCGGCCGTTACGGTAGCGACGCTTGGAGCGGGTACGGTGGTCATTGCGGCGGTAGCCGGAGGAGCACTGCTTGCAGGCGGCTTGGGCGTAGCGAGTTTGGCGGCATCGGATATCGCCCGAGGGGAAGTGAGCGACTTTAGTGACTATGCCCTGACCGGCTTAAAAGAAGCGGGGATCGGGGCAGTGTCTGGAGCGATCTTTGGTCCACTCGGTGTAGGAGGAACGTTGCTAAGAAAAGCAGCGATCGGCGGTGTGACAAATGCCGCGGAAAATCTGGCGAGTCAGGTGCTAAGTGGTGAGAAGATCAACTGGGGCTCAGTAGCAAAGGACGCAGGACTGGGCTTTGTCACTGTGGGCGTACTGGATTCCAAAGTAGGCAAGGCCATTGGCGGATTCGCTGAAAAAGTAGGCAGCAAGGTTACACCGCAATGGATTAGCAAAGGTGTAGATGCAGTCGGGGCAGGCTTTGGCAAAGCTGTAAACAAGCTGGAGCAGGCCGGCAGTAAACTGGGTCAGAAGTTCAATGAGCAACTGAGTAAAATGTCAGACGGCCTTAGCCCCGGGAAGTTGGCCACGGCCAACGGAGCGCCAGTTCCGCACGTTAATAAGATAGACAGCGGACCACTTCCACAGACGGATGTGCAGAAGAATTACAACAAGGTCATGAAGGAAATGGAAGAGAGCGCGGCGAAAAAGGTTGAGGGAACAGTAGGAAGTAAAGAAAAAGTAACTGTTAAGAAGTATGGTGAGTGGAAATATGATAAATCTGGGAAGCAAAAGCATCACCTTAATCAAGATGCTGCATTTAAAAAAGATGGGAATGGCAAACAGGTAATCCCGTCAGATGAAGGATATACTATCGAATTAGAGGGCAATGCATTTAAGGATGTTGGTTCACCACATTTTATGGCACATAAAACTATGGAAGAATTTTTTAATAGATATAGAAAAGGGGATAAAAAAGGTTTAATTCCTACAAATGCTGAATATAACGTAGCATTATATAAATCGTTGAGAAAGGCCGGATTAACCGAAAAACAAACCTTAGATGTAGTGGAGAAAGCTAGAAGCCAACGGTTAAAATATGGTTTACAAGATGATGATCCAATACCAAAAATACCAGGACAAATAAATTCTATATATAAATATTTATTTCAAAAAATAAAACTAAACTGAGGGGAAGAAAATGAGCGAAGTAAAGGATTTTTACGATAATACAATATCTAAAATTGATTTTTTCAGTAACTGTGGGGATGCTATTAATGCTACACTCAATGTTAATGTTACGCAAGTACGTAACTGGGTTGATGTTGAAAAAAAAGTTAATTCTACTTGGGATAATGTTAGACTCCAAATAAGAAATCAACTAACTTCGACTCTACATGAGAATTGGCGAGAAGAATACAGACAGTGGAATAATATTACTATGGAGGCTAAATTATTACTTAAGGATGGAGTCCTTAAAAATATTTCTACATTTATAGAAAGAAATAAATTAAACAATTGTATATATGAGAGCGTTGAGTGGGATTTGCTTACTGCAATGATGGAGTATGCATATAGCACGTATGTAAAACCAGGTTTTCATACAGAATTGTTGGAAATATATAATTCAGGACATATACCTTGTGGTTGGAAAGGTAAGTGGCCTCAAGGAAGCCTATTGGTATTCTAACAGCCTATGGGAGGACTTCAATACAAAGAGATTGCTTATAAGAGGAAGTGATAATATTGGATATAAATAATCAATTATTAGAACATTATAAGAAATACATTGGTGAGCCAGATTTAATAAATATAGAGACCGTTTCAGAAAGTCTAAATATAAACTTAATCATTTTTCGAGCAAACGACCAAAGAGACTTTCATACTATTATAACGTCAGGAATGAGCTTATTACCTGCACAAGTTTCAGAAGATAATAAAGATTGGGAATATACAGAACTTATCATGTATCTTCCGGCATCATGGCCTGTGGCTAAAGAGGATATTAAAGATTTTAAAGATTATTGGCCATTTGGTTGGCTAAGAAAACTTGGCAAGTTCCCGCATGAAAGAAACACATGGTTTTGTTATGGAGACACTATACCTAATGGGGATCCTCCAGAACCAATTGCAAATGACAATAATTTCACTTGTATGCTATTATTACCTCCCATTCGTGAAGATGAAGGATTTAGCTCGTTAATGTTAAGTAAAGATAAAACCATACAATTTTTAGTTGTTTGTCCAATATATCAGGAAGAAATGGAATTTCAACTATCAAAAGGTTTTGGTGCTCTTCTTGAAAAGTTTGATGAATACAGCGTAAATGATATTGTTGAAGTTAATAGATTAAATACATGTAAATAAGGATATTAATAGCTAATAAAAGAGCGAGAATAACAGATTGTAAAAAGAATTTACACAATTAATTGACCCCAAAATTATAATTTATCTTAAAAAACTTATTTCACTCGAACATGAGAGGAATAAGTTTTTTCTTGTAGAGAATGACCAGTTGTGTGCTATGGTGACACTATCAAATACTGATGAATAGCCCCTAGTCTCCAAAACAAGCAGTGAACTCTTAGAAGGCTATTCAATGATTAGCTTATTTCTAATTAAATCGACCCTGTGTAAGCCTATACATTCTTTTAAATAAAAAAATTGACATATATTTAAAAACAGGACAAAAGTCACTAAGACTAAAGTCCTTTGTTAGATGAATTGTACATTCCTTAATCTGATGAAATTCGACATTTTTTATGCTAGACGGATGTATTCGAAATTAAGCTAGAAGTCAATGGGGGTGTCGTATCAAGGAATAATCCCTTTTTAGAAATTCATAAGTAGGAAACTGGCACGGAGAAGTAGTGCCATTGCGCAATTGTGCTTGTCCTTTATGAGTCTTTCTTATCGCTCATTCACTTATTATAAATTCAGTTCGATTAGATTAGAATATTTGCATACATATGTATAAAAATGAGTATTAAGTCTCGGAAACTCCCTTTGCTACTGCGAATTGACAAAATATGAAGCAGTGGCTAATATGGTTGGGGACACGGAAGATACTGGAATTTATAAAGGGGTAATGAGTTTTGAACAAGAGACTAGATAACAGATGTAGTAACAAAATGAAATGGGGCCAAACGATTTTTGGAGCGCTGTTGGCGCTTAGTCTGGTGTTACTCAGTGGGGGTAACGTGTGGGCCTCATCCAATGAACAATTAAAATGGATTGAGGGCGGCCGAAAGGTAGACCTGGGAAAAATGGCTACGGTTGAACTGGACTCATCTCTTCTTTTCTTAGATGCAGCTAACACGGCAAAAGTAAGCAAGATGAATCATGAGAAGCCAACTGGCAAGGAAATGGGGAGTATATTTCCGAAAGATGAAAATCAAAATTGGGAAGTTGTTTTTGAATACGATGAACTTGGACACATCAAGGATGATGAAAAAGAAGACATCGATGCGGATGCCATTCTAGATAGTTATAAAGAGGGTACGGAAGAGAGTAACAAGGAAAAAGCGGAAAGTGATCGTCTGTATGTTACGGGCTGGGATGTGGAGCCTTTTTATAATGAGGCGACCCATAATCTAACCTGGTCTATGCTGGCGGAGGATGGGAACAAGGAAAAACTGATCAATTATAATGTTCGTTTGCTCACTCGTCAGGGTTATATCTCTGCAATATTAGTGTCCGATCCTGCGCATTTGGACGCAGATAAGAAGTTTTTGAATGAGAACATATTACCCAAGCTGACAGTCAAATCAGGTGAGCGGTACGAGGAATTTAATGCTTCAACGGACAAAATTTCCGAATACGGCCTAACCGGATTGATTTTGGGAGGAGCAGGCTTGGCAGTAGCTAAAAAAGTAGGCTTGTTGGCATTACTCATTGCTTTTTTTAAGGGCGCGGGAATTAAGGTTATCATACTTATTGGTGCTGCTTGTGCAGGTATGTTTGGTGTAATAGGCAAGTTTTTCGCCAAATTATTTCGCAAGAAAAAATCGGAATCCATGCACAATGAAACGACCGCTCAGGATCAGTCAGAAACACTACAGTAACGATAAAGAAACATTCCATAAAAATTGCTGATAAAAAGGGGATGGTGATTGAACGCAAAACATAATCTCAGGCAGCCTGAGAAGCACGAGCTGGATACGCAACTTGAGCAGAACAATATGAACAGATGATCATGGTGATGTTAGACCCGTGAATCATCTGTTTTTCGTTTTTATCCCTTGTAATACTTTCGATACACCGCGGGCGTTGTGCCTTCATACTTTTTGAATATTTTAATAAAATACCCCGGCTCATTGAAGCCGAGCTCGCTACTGATCTGAGATACAGGAATATCTGTAGCTTCGAGCAATTGCTTCGCCCATTTAATCTTCAGGCGGGAAAGATAGCTGGAAAAGTTCTCCCCCGTTTCCTTGGCAAACAGCCGACTAAAATAGCTTGGGCTAATGTGGCACAAGTCAGCCATGGCTTTGAGAGAAAAAGTTTCACCCTTGTGCTCAAAAATATATTCAAAGGCGGGTTTTAGTACGGGATTTCCGCACGGAATATTCACATCTCCTGAGGAATTCAGATAGGCATCTGCTAAGAAATTATTCATTTCTTTCTTAAGGCTTTCGATATGCTCCAGCGAGTAGCCAGGAAGGATCTCGGACAGCTGTGGAGTGGACTGTGTGGCCGACGCCTTCTCGAACATTTCTGCGAGAAGATTTTTGTTCATGGCTTCTTCAACAATATAATTACACAATAAGGATAACATGTTGGAGATCGTCTGAATTTCCTGATAGGTCATGGATGGCAGATCGGCGTAGTCGTTCTTAAGTTCCTCCCATTTGGAACTGTACAGTTTTTCATTTTTTGACGTGAGGATTTGCTCCAGCTGTAGGGCACTCGAAGGATCAGCTAAGCGGACCTGACCTGCCATGACAGCGCCGATGTACTTATCGTCAATAATGATCGGTACCGCGATGTCGACGATGTCATAATGACAGAGATAAATATAAGGTTTGTTGGAACGCACCGCTTCAAGTCCACCGCGAGAGTCACATTTTTGGCAGTAGGGAAGGAGATTCTCATCCTGGCGAACCTTCTTGCAGAACGATTGGCATTGGCTGTGGCTAGTTACGGGATTCCCTTTATAATCGACAGTGAGAATGGCTAATTGGGTAACGGATGCTAATGAATCCTGCAACTGCTCCCACTTTTTCAAATCAAAGATTTTCTGGATGCTCAAATGTTCACGTATCAAGATTCTCATCCCTTAATGGTAAAATATACTGTAAGCGATAACAAAAAAGTACAATTCGTGATCTTTAGTGCAAAAAAATACGATTGTAGATTATAATATATTCCTTGATTCCTCCAATGTAAAGTTTACATGGTTCGGTTATAGTTTTAATCAGAACGAAGCCAACACAATCATAAGGAGGAATTATAGATGAGAAAAGCTTTTATCAGCCCAAGCAAATATGTACAAGGTGAAAACGAATTGTTGAATTTGGGTTACTATGTGAGCACCTTCGGCAAATCCGCTTTACTGATTGCGCATCCTGCCGATGTGGCGCGGGTAAAAGATAAGCTTGATTCCACTTTGGGTAAATATAACGTGACCTTTATTGAAAGCGGTTTTATGGGCGAGTGTTCCAGACAAGAAGTGTCTAGACTTCAGGAAATTGCTACTGCGAATGGATGCGATTGTATCGTAGGTCTCGGGGGTGGGAAAGCGATCGACGCGGCGAAATGCGTGGCCCAAGGGGAAGCGCTTATCATCTGTCCAACGATTGCTGCGACGGATGCACCGACAAGTCACTCGGCCGTTCTTTACACCCCGGAAGGTGCTTTCGATGATTACGCCTATTTTAAGCAAAGTCCGAATGTCGTATTAGTCGACACCACCGTAATTGCCAATGCACCAACCCGATTCCTCGTATCAGGCATGGGTGATGCACTGTCGACTTACTTTGAAGCCCGTGCGACCTCCCGTTCTTACTCCAGGGTCAATGCCGGACTGCCTAACGGAGTACGCGAAGGACAGTGTGCGCCAGCAGTAGGTACAAATGCGGCGATTGCACTTGCAACGCTATGTTATGAAATGCTGTTGAAAGACGGTGCCAAAGCAAAAGCGGCATGTGATGAAAACCAGGTTACGCAAGCACTCGAGAATATCATTGAAACTAATATTTTACTCTCAGGCCTCGGCTTCGAGAGCGGCGGACTTGCGGCGGCCCATGCGATTCATGATGGACTCACGATTTTGGAAGGCACGCATCATTATTATCATGGGGAGAAAGTTGCATTCGGCACGATCGCACAGCTGGTGCTCGAAAATGCACCGACGGAAGAATTACATCAGGTACTGGATTTCTGTTTAGCCGTCGGTTTACCAGTCTGCTTGGCTGATATTGGCGTCGATCATATCAGCCAGGAAGAACTCATGGAAGTAGCTGCAAAGGCCTGCATTCTGGAGGAATCGATTCATTCCATGCCGTTTCCGGTCACAGTGGAGCAGGTTGCAGCGGCAATCGCTGCGGCCGACCGTATCGGGAGCCAGTACAAAGCGGAGGTAAAGTAGCATGAAAAAGGTCATCAACCGTGCGGAAAATTTGGTCCTTGAGATGTGCAGCGGTATTGCGCTCGCGCATCCCGAGCTGGAATTTCTGCCAAAATACAAAGTGCTCAAAAAAAAGGAATTGAACGCGGAGAAAGTAACGCTCATCAGCGGCGGTGGTAGCGGTCATGAGCCCGCCCACGCCGGATTTGTTGGCAAAGGGATGCTCGATGCCGCAGTCTGCGGTGATGTCTTCGCCTCTCCCTCACAAATTCAAGTATATCAGGCCATCCGAGCGACAACCGGGAAAAAAGGTGCGCTACTGATTATTAAAAATTACAGCGGCGATATTATGAACTTTAGAAACGGCGCCCATCTGGCCACTGAAGACGGTCTGGAAGTGGACTATGTAAAGGTTGAAGACGACATCGCTGTAGAAGACAGCCTATATACGGTCGGACGGCGCGGGGTGGCGGGAACGGTACTCGTCCATAAGATCGCGGGTGCAGCGGCGGAAGAGGGCCGGAGTCTGGCGGAAGTTAAAGCAGTGGCCGAGAAAGCTGCTGCGAATGTACGCAGTATCGGATTCGCATTGACTTCGTGTACCGTGCCGGCGAAGGGCACGCCAACATTAGAGCTCGGGCATGATGAAATCGAGTACGGCGTCGGCATTCACGGCGAGCCTGGGACCAGCCGTGAGAAGCTGACGGATGCGGATACGTTGGCAGGCAGAATGGTAACCGATCTCCTTCGAGACATGCAGATTGAAACTGGATTCAGCGGAGAAATAGCCCTGTTGATCAATGGTTTCGGCGGTACGCCTCTGCAAGAACTGTACCTCTTCAATCATTCGGTCACTCGCGAACTAGCAGCGAAGGGGATCACGATCGATCGCACTTTTGTCAACAATTATATGACGAGTATCGATATGGCAGGTATCTCGGTTTCCATCATGAAGCTGGACAACGAACTGAAAACGCTCCTTTCCCATGAAAGCAACGCACCTGCGTTCAAGGTGGCTGGACCTGTTGATCATGTCGTATTCACGGATATTTCAACTGTAGCAGACGAAAAGCGGCAAGTATCCTTTGCGGTGGAAACGGACCCAGCCTTAGCGGTTATTGAGAACAACAAAGTTACGTTGAACAATCTTATCTATTTAGTAGATAAGATGAGCGAGGTTATCATCAAGAATGAGGTACCTTTCTGCGATCTTGACTCTCATGCAGGCGACGGCGACTTTGGCATGAGCGTTGCTAAGGGATTTCGTCAGCTAAAACGGGAATGGAGAGACATCCTGAATCAAGATTCTTTGACGATGGGAGCCTTTCTTCATTCATGCTCGCTCGTCATCATGGAATATTGCGGTGGCGCTTCGGGTCCGATCTGGGGTTCAGCATTTCGCGCAGCGGCACGATCTGCGGGCGAACGAACCGAACTCACCGTTTCCGAATTCGCGGATATGATGCAGGCTGCGGTGCAAGGCATACAATCGACAGGCGAACGTTCTTTCGGCAGAGGAGCCGTCGTTGGCGATAAAACGCTTATAGATGCATTAGTGCCATGTGCAGATAGCTGGTTGGAGAGCGCAAAATTAGATTTTGATGTGAAGGCAGCCTTTGTAAGAGGTGCTCAAGCCGCTGTATTAGGGGCCAAAAAGACGGAAGACATCGTGGCGCGCATGGGCCGTGCCGGAACGGTCGGAGAGAGAAGCCTTGGTTATCCAGACGCGGGGGCTTATGCGCTTGGAGTGATCTTTACGGAGCTTGCTGAATGTTTGAACTAATTCTATAAATCCAAAATTACTGGCGCGAACACTTCGTTTAGATATCCATTCCTGCCTGTAACACTCGCTAATTCTTAAAAATTCAAGGTTTGTTCATTGCAATTGATGTGCATTAGGTTTATAATTTCAGACGGATTCAAAGGGCTTATCCCGGAATCCATGGGAGTTCATCCCATCTGAGCTAGCTTACTGCATGCTCAAATATGAATTAAGCGAGGGATTTACAATGAAAACCTGCTGCACCATCCAAGTTGACGAAGACAGTTTAGTTATTGATTTACCAGAAGAAGGAACCACGCTAGAGTCCCTGCTCGGAGATATTGAGAGCTGTGGAGGTAGTGAAGAACCTTGGCTGCAACTTATTGACAAGGTAATAGGTAACTCATCTGAGACTGTACTGACAGAGCAAGCGACGGATGGCGGCGATATGAAGGAAGATCAGACGACCAAAGAGCCTCAAGCAACCGCTCAGGGGTAATAGGGAGATCATACGTTAAGACGATATTTGTAACATTATTCGATCACATATAAGATCATCTATAAGACTGCTATACCGAGCCAAGGCATCGGGAAGCAGTCTTTTTTTATTAAACAACTAAAATTCTCCAAATTTTTCAATTGTTAAATGAGTCTTTTGTCCCTTTAGTACTCTATAGTAGCCAACTAAGCAGAACACATCCCAAAACCGTGACTTCCTGTTCATTTTCTATCATAAAGTCGAAATGTAACATGAAACTAACTATAATAGTAGTATCATCCATATACAGGTAAGTGACATCTATGTTTGGACCTGATCCTCTTGCTGCATGAAGGAGGGGACGAAAGAGCAGAGAACAACGTACTGATAAGTCTCATCTACTTTATAAAAAGGAAGGAATGTGTAAATGATGAATGGGCAATGGATCCTGCCAAGGATCGCAAAAAGAGTAGCGGTGATGCTAACAGCAGTATTACTGTTAACGTTAACGAACGGATTCAACTGGAATACGCAAACAGCAGAGGCTGCTGGGACGACCCCTGTGGAACGTTACGGACAACTTTCAGTAAAGAATGGTAAATTGGTGGATAAAAATGGTAAACCTGTACAACTCAAAGGTATTAGCTCTCACGGCGTTCAATGGTTTGGGGATCTGGTAAATCAGGACTCTATGAAATGGCTACGGGACGATTGGGGCATTTCCGTATTCCGGGTTGCACTGTACACTGAAGAAGATGGTTATATCGCCAATCCTTCTTTGAAAAATAAAGTGAAGGAAGCGATTGAGGCAGCACAGAAGCTGGGCTTGTACGTCATTATTGACTGGCACATTCTCTCAGATGGCGATCCGAACATTCATAAAAAAGAAGCCAAAGCTTTCTTTAATGAATTTTCGACTCAGTACGGCCATTTGCCTAACGTAATCTATGAGCTTGCCAATGAGCCGAATGGGAATGTGAACTGGAACAATCAAATCCGACCTTATGCGTCTGAGGTATCTCAGGTTATTCGTGCTAAGGACCCGGACAATATTATTATTGTAGGAACAGGCACATGGAGTCAGGATGTACATGATGCAGCAGACCATCCACTTCCAGACAAGAATACAATGTATACCGTACATTTCTATGCGGGTACGCATGGACAGTACTTGCGCGATCGGGTCGATTATGCGCTGAACAAAGGCGTGGGCATATTTGCTACCGAGTGGGGTACAAGCGATGCTTCGGGTAACGGTGGTCCGTTCCTGAATGAATCCAAAGTATGGACTGATTTTCTTGCAAGCCGTGGAATCAGTTGGGCTAACTGGTCGCTGGCAGATAAAAATGAGACCTCTGCTGCGCTGTTGCCTGGTGCTGACCGTAAGGGCGGATGGCCTGATTCACAATTGTCCGCTTCCGGAAAATTCGTAAAACAGGCGATTCTGGAAGGCTCCAGCAACAATGGTGGAGGCGGAAACAACGCTGGGAATAACGGCGGAGATGGCGGCAACACTGGCGGTGGCAACAACGGCGGCGATAACGGTAACGGAGGAAGTACACCAGGCAGTAACGATCAAGGGATTGTGCTTCAGTATCGCACTGGTGACACGAACGCCAAGGATAACGCAATCCGTCCTGAATTTAATATCAAAAATACAGGGAAAACAGCTGTGAAGTTGAGTGATCTAAAAATTCGCTACTATTACACAGATGAAAGCAAACAAGCTCAGCAGTTTTTTGTAGACTGGGCCAGGATTGGCAATGAAAAGGTAAAAGCAACATTTGTAACATTGCCGAATCCAAAGGCTAAGGCTGATAAATATATGGAGATCTCTTTCACAGATGGAGCGGGAACGATTCAGCCCGGCGGGGAAAGCGGAGAAATTCAACCCCGTATTCATGCTGCAAATTGGAGCAATTTTGATGAGACCAACGATTACTCCTATGGTGCTACCCAAACAGCATTCGCAGACTGGGACCATGGCACTGTATATCAGCAGGGTAAGCTGGTTTGGGGGATAGAGCCTTAGAATTTAATCGTTATTAACTTTATCGGAACGAGTAAAGATATGGGACTTTTGGGTGCAAGCTTTCCAAGGTTTGGAGTATAGAATATGCGCCTTTGGTATATGAGGACTGGAACTTTAGGAGGTAACGACTGACACTTTAGTTTCGGTGTATATACTACTAAAGTACCATATGATGTTCGACTTTTGTGGTGCTTGAATTACTTCTATAGTGCAGAGGGGTTGGTTCCAATGGACCCTTCTCTACGACAAACCCCCGCTGTTGCCATCATAGGCAGGCGGGGGTTTTAATGTTTCTGAAGCTCAGCCTCCGTTCAACTGCGTCTATACCAAATCAAAAGCTTTGGCCAGCAGACGGTAGGACTGAACACGTTTATCAAAGTCATGTATGGATGAAACGACCAGTAATTCATCAGTACGATACTGCTCAGCCAGTCTTAGCAGCTGTTCCTTACACTGTTCAGGGGTACCAACAACACGCCATGCTGCGGACTGACGCAGCCGCTCACGATCCAACTCCGTGTACGGATAGGACATTGCTGTTTTTACCGACGGAAGAGAACTCATTTCTTTACCTTGCATAAGCAAAAGGAAATACAAACTAGCACTGGACGCCAGTTGTTCAGCTTCTTCTTCGGTTTCCGCACAGGCCACCGTCACAGCCGCCATGGAATGGGGCTTATCACCCAGGATCGAAGGCTGGAATTGCTCGTGGTAACGTGCGGTAGCTTCTACACCACCTGGAGTCCCGAAAAATTGGGCAAAGGCATAGGAGGCACCCATCATCGCAGCCAATCTGGCGCTTTCTCCGCTGGAGCCGAGCAACCATAATTCAGGGACGGTCGATATCATCGGGGAGGCATGAAGACCGGCAAATCGATGATTGTCAGGCACCGAATCATGGAAGTAGTCGATTAAATCGAGAATCTGCTGTGGATATTGTTCGACAGATTGGTACTTGCCTTCCTGCAGGGCACGAGTAGCCAGCGGTAAACCACCGGGAGCACGCCCTATTCCCAGGTCGATGCGTCCGGGATGGAGAGCCTCCAGCAAGCGAAAGTTTTCGGCGACTTTATACGCGCTGTAGTGTGGCAGCATAATACCGCCTGAACCCACACGAATGCGTGATGTATGAGCAGCCAAATGCGCAATCAGCACCTCAGGGCTGGAGTGCGCTAGTGTTTTGGACGCATGATGCTCGGATACCCAATAACGGCTGTATCCCAGTTGATCAGCTTCACGCGCTAAATCTGTTGTATTGGATAATGCATCCTGAGCAGTACCGCCTTCAGGAATATGAGACTGGTCCAGTATACCCAGTTTAAGCATTTTGCAATCACCTCTTACACAACTGTATCAGACACAACTCATTAGGTCAAAACTCAAAAATGGATAGGTTGGAGTTTGGGGACCTTTTCGTTATAATAAAGGATGTGTAAAGGATGAGAGAACATCCTTGCTTATGGAGAGGGGATTGAATTTGTGTTAAGAACACCTTTGGGGCGTGTCCGACTCATGCTCTGGATTCAAGCTATAGCTTATTTGGCGATACTATTCACCCACCAGCCCCTGCAAGCGGCGGGCATGACCCAGGCGGTTATGGTGATTGGTAACATATACCGGGTGAGCTTTTTGTTGCTCCTCGTTGCTTTAATCTATGGAAAAACAGCACTGCACTGGTCTATACGGCGGCCTCTTTTTATTATGTTTGCCTCCTTCATCCCGTTTGGTCTGATGATTATGGATTTTGTTTGGGTGCGAAAATGGACAGGGGATTCGGCAGCAGAACAGCGAACTGCATCGTAACATTTGAAGATGCGCTTAGTGTGAAGTTTCGAGGAGTTTGTCTGGCGTAAGCGGGACTGGTCCCGATGCAGTAGAAAAGAACATTACGCAGGTTGATGCGTGGTGTTCTTTTTTTGTGCACCGGAGGAATCTTCTACATATTTTTACTTTCGAGCGTTCAAAATCAAATTATGAAAAATGCTGAACTAAAAATTCTGCCGTCTTGCGTCTTTGAAAGCCTTCAACCCAATGTCCAGTAAACGGATAAATTTCAATCGTTTTCGCTGATTCAATGCGGTTATAAGCGGCGAAAATCGTCTCTGGCATACACACAGTATCCTTAAACCCTACCGATACCATGACCGGTATACGAATGCGATGAGCAAGATTCATCACGTCAAAATAACTTAATGTATGTAGTACCTGCTCCAAATGCTCCGGGAATCGGTTGGCGAATTCGGCAGCTTCCGTCAGTGAACTGGTAGAATTCATCATACCAAAATCCATATGACACATATTGGGGATATCCGCCACCGTAATGGCAGCTTTATCGCTGAGCGCAGCCACCATTAATGAAAGTCCGCCGCCCTGACTAGCGCCACTGACTGCGATTTTAGCCGAATCGACATCCGACTGCTCCGCTACCCAATCTACGGCTCTAAGGGCATCGGTTGTAATCGTTTTGTAGTAGCAGGTATCCTTGTCCAATATTCCTTTCGTTACCCAGCCTTTAACCGTACCGTGAGGATCACCCAGACGGTCTCCCGTTTCTCCTCCCTGACCACGTACATCTACTGCCAATACAGCAAAGCCAAGCATGAGCCAAGAGGAATAATCTTCAGGATAGCCTTTTCCGCCTGTATAGCCATGAAACAGAACGATACACGGCAACTTTTGATCTCCGGCAGATCGGGGGCGTACATACCAGGCATGCAGAGGCGTATCATCGACACCCTCAAAAGTAATCCGGTAGGCAAGGATATGAGGATATGGTGTTTCTACGGGAGCTTTGAACGCACGTACAGGTTTGGTGTGGACTTCTTCCAATGTTTTGGCCCAGAATAAATCTATATCCTTCGGGGCGGTAAGATCGGGCCGATATTGCTTCAATTCGGCAATTCTTTTTTCAATAACATTCATAATTAAAATTCTCCTTCATATAGAATGAACTTCTCCTTATGCTTTACCCGGTAAAGTTGACTCCTCCAGCTCTCTGAGCAGCTCAAATGCTTTTTCATTAGTGCTTCCACACGTATCCTCATCAGCATGGAATCCACTGCATACAACTGGGCGCTCAGGTTTGCCAAACAATCGGCAACGGTAATCGGAAGTGAGCTGAGGGCAAGGAACGCCAGCTGGTTTTCCATCTGGCATGCCGGGAATAGGGGAAGAAATCGTAATGGCAATACAGCACGCGGCACATCCTACTCGACACTCCAGTTGGGGTCACTCCTTAAAATCTGTTATTTTTGTAACTTATGCATGAAGTGACATTAATGAAGCCATAATGTGAGGATGGCACAAAAAAAGCAGGAATACAAGGATAAACGCATATTAGACACACTTTTCACACAAGGGGTATAAATAGTCGTAGAGGCACGTAAGATGGTATCAAGTCCCTAAATCAGTGTTCCGTTATGTGGTAATATTAACCAATCGTCTTTTGTGTGTTCAAAAGGAGTTCGAGTGGTTAATAATAGAACACAACGATAAAAACTTAAACGAGGTGACGCAAAATGAGTTGGTTATGGGCATTGATTGTTGGTGGTATTATTGGTTGGTTGGCAGGAATTATTGCAGGTCGTGATGTTCCGGGTGGCGTGATAGGTAACATCATCGCTGGTTTTATCGGCGCATGGTTGGGTAGCTTGATTCTGGGAAACTGGGGTCCTGAAATCGGATCGTTCTACATCGTTCCTGCATTAATTGGTGCGATTGTGCTGGTCGTGATTGTAAGCTTGATCTTCCGTTCCGTTGGACGGAGTAGAGGCTAACTTTACGAATCATTGAATAGACTAGCCCCTATGGGGCACAAGGCTAAAAATGGAAAGAAGCTGCTTCCGCAAGGTTCGAAAATGAACCTGTGGGAGCAGCTTTTTTTGAGGAAAAGTGACGAATTTTTCCTATTGAAAACGCCTGATATGAGGAACACTTAGAACGCCGAGCACGATACACATGCCTATGGTTGCAAACATGCCAATTGTGAACATACCACCAAGCTTATCCGCTACAGCACCTACGGCCAGATAGCCGACAGGGAGCAGGGCAAAGGAAAACATTAGATCCAGACTAGCTACACGTCCAAAAGACTCGGCTGGGACTAATTCCTGAAGGCTTGTCTCCCAGATAATCGCAAATATCATAATGCCAAATCCTTCGAGCATCATGCTCATAATCAGTCCTGGCATCCAAGTGACTACAGACAATAGTAGTAAAGCAAGGCCGCTGACAAAAGCTCCTAAGTAAGCGAGCAGACCGCGATGCTTCCAATGCTTGCGTGATCCATACACAAAGGCCCCCAGCATGGCGCCAATGCCGCTACTTGCCATCGCAATGCCGTATACGACTGGATTGTAGCCATGATGAACCTTGAACAGCCACGGAATGAGTACAGCGATAATGCCTGAATAACAAATATTAATGAAGGAAAAGGCAAGAATCGTAATCCATAGCCAAGGATGGCTTTTGAGAATGGTAAAGCCTGCGATAAAATCCTTGAGAAAATGCTGTCCACCCTGATCTTGCTGTTCTGGATCTACCTGACCTTTGCCGATGATGGAGGCCAAATGAGAGCTCAGCATCCAAAAGCAGGCAAAAGATATCAGATAAGCGATAGAATCCAGTCCAAAGCCGACACCCGGTGAGGAAAAAGATACAATGAAGCCTCCTAACGGAGGGCCAAGTAGACGGACGGCTTGTATACTGATCTGACTAAGCGCGTTAGCTGCATTACGTATGTCCGGTGTAAACACCTGTGCGCGTAAGGCAGAATAAGCAGGATTAAAGATGCCGTCCATCAATCCGTACAACGCTAGGCCAACGAATAGAACCGGTAATTTCATCCCGCCTGTAAACATCAGCACCGCCGCAATGAACATCAGTCCAAACCGGGCGATATTCGTAAACAGAAGGAGACGAATTCGGTCAATTCTGTCCACGATCATTCCTGCGAAAGGCAGAATAAGTACGTTAGGCAGCATATAAACAGTCATCGCCAGTCCCATGATAGTAGTCGAGCCTGTTAGGGAATAGATAACCAGTGGCAAAATGACTGTGGTGACTGAGCTCCCCAACATTGCGATCCAATGTCCAAGCCACAACAAGGTGAACGCTTTGGATTGTTTTAAAGGTGAAGTGAAGGTAGCCCAGGCTGAGTGACTTCCTTCAGGTGATGTAGAGGATAAGGTTGAATTTTGGGTATCCATAGTCACACTCCGGTATATTTCTAGACTGAATCTATTTCATAATACCTTCAGTAGCTTTAATAAGGAGTACATATAGATCAAAATGGTTTAATTTGTCTATACGTCATATACATTTCGTTGGTTTAATCATTTATGAAATGGATTCAACTGCATATTAAAACCTATTATACGAAATCTCTAACGTAAGGGTACAGAAAAAGTTGCTGTGAGGGGAGTTATAATGAATAACCTGCCAATGAAAGAGTCAACCTAGAATAATTATAGGCCACAAAAATATATAACTTACCTTTTGCATAGGGATTATTGGATAAAAGCATTGACGCGTGAAAATGAATGATGTACTATTCAATGACCAGCCGCGTGCTAGGTTATCAAGAAAAAGGGAAAGAGTGTGGATACCATGAAAAAATTTAGTTTTTTGCCGATTGTACTCATCGTGATGGCATTGCTGGTTTCGGCTTGCGGTAACAACGATAAAGGCGCCAGTACCAATAATGCATCTACCGGAGATAACGGATCTAATAATGGAAAAGCAGATACGACTGCTACAGCTACTCTTGAATCTGTAAAAGCAAGCGGCAAGCTAAGAATTGGCACGGAAGGTACCTATGCTCCGTTTACCTACCATGATGCTGCTGGTAAACTGACAGGCTTCGATGTCGATATTGCGACTGAAGTGAGTAAACGCCTGGGGGTACAACCGGAGTTTATCGAGACGCAATGGGATGGCATATTCGCAGGGTTGAACTCCAAGCGGTTTGACACGGTTTTTAATGAAGTATCCATTACAGATGAGCGTAAGCAAAAATATGATTTTTCCGATCCGTACATTGTCTCCAAGGCAGTTTTGATCGTAAGCGAAGACAATACAGACATCCAGAAATTTGCTGATCTAAAAGGAAAAAAGGCTGGGCAGTCCCTGACCAGTAACCTGACTCAAATCGCGAAAAGCAACGGTGCGGAAATTGTGGCAACAGAGGGATTCAACCAAGCCATCGACCTCCTCACTTCCAAACGGGTGGATGCGACCGTCAATGATGGATTATCCTATCTCGATCTGAAAAAGCAAAAGCCTGACGCACCCATCAAAAAGGTGGACGAATCTCCAGATGCTTCACACAGCGCAGCTGTATTCAATAAAGGTAGCGAAGATTTGATCAAGGAAGTAAACAAAGCGCTGGCTGACATGAAGGCTGATGGTACGTACCTGAAAATTTCCGAGAAATATTTTGGAGCCGACGTATCCAAATAATAAATGAAGACCAGACGTTCGCCAAGTCGAACCGAATCTTCTCAAACCTATCTTTTCAAAGGATGTCTGTACAATGGATGATCGCCAAATACAAATCATTATGGATTCATTATTGCCTCTGCTAAAAGCAGGGGTTTCTTTTACGATTCCGCTCACGCTTATCTCCTTTGCTCTGGGACTCGTGCTGGCGCTGGTTACAGCATTGGCCCGGCTGTCCAAATGGAGAATACTCAAGCTGATTTTCGGCTTCTATGTATGGGTGATTCGAGGAACTCCTTTGCTGGTGCAATTGTATATTATTTTCTATGGTTTACCTTCCGTGGGTATTACACTGGACCCGTTTATTGCTTCAGTGATCGGCTTTACCCTCAGCGTAGGGGCTTATAGCTCTGAAATTATGCGTGCGGCTATCATATCCATTCAGGAAGGCCAATGGGAGGCGGGATACTCTTTGGGTATGACGCGGTGGCAAGTATTGCGGCGTATCGTGCTTCCGCAAGCATCCCGTGTGTCCGTACCTCCGTTGGCTAATTCATTCATCAGCTTGGTGAAGGATACCTCACTGGCTGCGACCATCACTTATGTGGAAATGTTCAGAACGGCTAACCAGATTGTAGCTACCACATACGAACCGCTATTGGTGTATACCGAGGCTGGGATTATTTACCTGCTGTTTAGCACCATTTTGACTGTGCTGCAAAATTACCTGGAGAAGCGACTAGGCCGTTTTTCCGTCAGATAAAGGAGATTGTACCGGTGATCCAAATTCGGAATATACACAAATCGTTCGGCTCGCTAGAAGTGCTTAAGGGTGTTGACGTAACGTTGGGTAAGGGGAAAGTGCTTGTTATCATCGGTCCTTCCGGTTCTGGTAAAACAACGCTTTTACGCTGCTTGAATTTGCTGGAAATTCCTGACCAAGGAGAGATCCAAGTAGGGGATATTGCACTGAATTTTGCGAAAGGAACGAAGCTCCGGCAAGAAAACATTTTGGCGCTGCGCAAGCGGACAGGGATGGTATTTCAATCCTACAACCTCTTCCCGCATATGACAGCAGTACAAAATGTGATGGAGGGACAAGTCACGGTTCAGAAAAAGAGCAAGGATGAGGCGCGCAAACGTGCATTGGAGTTGCTTAAAAAAGTGGGGTTGGCTGATAAAGCGGAATCCTATCCGCATCAGTTATCGGGAGGACAGCAGCAACGGGTCGGTATTGCCCGGGCAATGGCGGTCGAACCTGAGGTACTATTGTTCGACGAACCGACCTCCGCGCTTGATCCCGAGTTAGTAGGCGAGGTGCTTAAGGTGATGAAGCAACTGGCTGCCGAAGGGATGACCATGGTCATTGTCACCCATGAAATGAAATTTGCAGCTGAGGTTGCGGACCATGTGATTTTGATGGATCAGGGTGTAATCGTTGAGCAGGGTACGCCGCATGAGGTTCTGGAGCAGCCCACCAGTCCACGGGCTATTCAGTTTTTGAATCGTCTGAGCGGGGAAGCGGAATAAAAGGGATTACAGTAGTTATTATAATAAGCGTTTAGACTGAATAAAAAGGCAGCTACAGCCGGGCATTGAAAAATAAGCCTCGAACCCGTAGCTGCCTTTTGCTCATCAGTTGTCCTCTTTTATTTCAATTTTAATGTAAGTAAAAAAGTGATCAACAGAATACAACAGCCTGCTATGAATGGAGCGAACAGATTTGTATCAAATAAAAATCCCGCTAGAGTAGGGCCTAAAATACTTCCAACACTCATATAGGCATTATTCATACCCGCTACATATCCTTGCTCATTCCCGGCCATCTTCGATAATTGTGTATTAAGAGCTGGACGAAGCATAGCTGTGGCAAAGAAAATAAGGGAAGTGACAAGGAAGATACTCCAAAAATCTTTGGCTAAGAGAAATAAAATATAAGCAACTGAGGTGAAAAGAAGCGATCCTTTGATCACCCTTTGTTCACCAAACTTATTGATTATTTTAGCAACAACTAATGCTTGCATACCGACTCCGATCACAGCACCTGCGGTCAGAATGACAGCAATATTTTGAGGTGAGAATTGGAAACGGTTCGTTACATATAAACCAAGAACAGATTCAAAATTAGCGAGCCCAAAGGTCATCACCAGGACAAGTACAAAGAGCATCGTATATTTTGACTTCAACGATCTCACGTATTGTTTGTAAATAGATTCCTTCTGAATCATTCTTGCCCGTGCTGCTTTCATTTGCTCTGTCGATAAACTTTCAGGCAAACAAAACACTGAAAAAATAACAGCAACCATAGCAGCACCTGTCGCTGCGTAAAGCGGCACTCTCGTTCCATATCCTGCAAGAAGACCACCCAGTCCAGGTCCAATAACAAATCCGAATGACATGGCTGCGGCGAGCAGGCTATTTCCTTTGGCGCGTTCTTCGGTTGTTGTAATATCCGCTACATATGCCATCATGGGTGGAACAATCAGGGCTGCTGCCATTCCTTCCAGAAGTCTTGAGGTATACAGCATCCACAGCTCATCTCCAATAGCAAAGATAAATTTAGCCACAGCAAAAACAATGACACCTACGACGATGAATGCCTTTCTCCCAAATCGATCAGACAGCTGTCCAGTCAGGGGAGAGAGCAGGAATTGTGTCATGCCATAGGCAGCTACCAATAAACCGATCGCCCGCCCACTGGCTCCAAACTCAATGATCAGTTCTGGCAGGATGGGGGTAATTAAACCAACGCCCACCATAACGATGAAGATATTAATCATTAGAATTCCAAGTATTCTTTTCATGCAAAAAACCTCCTTATCCATTGGTTTCTGGATAGGAGGTAGACGTGCGAACAAGAAGATACACTGCTCCCGTCATAGAAGCAATGCCCTTATCGTTAATACCCAAAGCCTACACTAATCCTATCCAGAAAATTCGTAAGATTACGATTTTTTCTATGGTGGAATAGGATTAGTAGATCATTGGCTTAAGGTCACCCTTTCGATACTTTATTATTTATAAACGTAACATAAATTTCTTGATAAGGCAATGAAAGGATAATTCAGAAGAACCCGACTCGTCCTTCGGCCACATTTTTTAACCAGTCCTGCTTACGGCTCTTATCGAGCTCGCCTCGCATACCTTTGATAATCAGTTCAATATCGGCTTTTCCCTGCTCATGCCATTCCAGAGCAGTGCTGACATACAGTTCTCCGAGCTGTGCCAGCGAAAACCCGTCAGTCATAGATGCCGCCTTCTGTGTACCTGTTTCCCCTGCAAAAACAAGGAAGTTGCGCAGCTTGAGATACGCCAGTCGCAGCGTTTCGTCAGGCAAACTGATTTCATAAGCCCGGTCGAAACGCCCTGCCCGGTTCATCAGACCTGGGTCGATTTTTTCGGGATAATTGGTCGTTCCGATCAGGAAGATGCCCTCCTTGGATGTAGCGCCGTCGAGGGTATTCAGGAAAAAGGAACGAACCTCCTGAGGCATGGAATCAATGTCCTCAATAACCAGTACCATCGGAGCCAGGCGAGTAGCCGCCTCGAACACCTCTTTGACCGATTCACTGGTTGTATACTCCGTAATTTGCCAGTAGGCTGCCGGACCCGGTACACTGCTGGCAATTGATTTTACAAGTGTTGTTTTACCGTTGCCCGGATGGCCGTATAGTAGAATACCTCGCTTGTAAGGAATGTTATAAGTCTGATAGAAGGTACGATCCGCTTCAAAAAACTGGTCGAGTGATCGGAAAATATCCCGTTTGATTTCCGCTTTCAAAATCACGTCATCCCGCGTAATTGCGCGGGTTATCGGCTCTGCCTGCCGAGAAAGTCCACGGCTTGTGTCGGTAAAAACGGTGACACGCTTCATATTCTGCTTACGTTCACGACCGCGTACTCCCGCAAGGAAGCCTTGCAACTCCTGGTCGCCTATCGCAAATACGTAATCTTCATTGTACACGCCATTATCACGGAAAAAGGGGACTCGCGCCAGTGCGATGCCCCACTTGGGATAGGCGAATACATTATTACGCATCGACAGATGCACGCCATATTCAGGAGTCGGCCCGTCATCGTCATACTGGATGGTGCGTTCCTCCAAACGATCGAAGACCCGTGCCACATGCTCCAGATCGGGACTGCCTGCACGAATATCCTCCTCCAGCAGATCCCAATACTCAATATTGGGATCATCGCTGGCATACAGCACGTATTTTACGCCGTAGCGGTTATAGAGTGCTTCACTGATACCGTCGATCAGACGGGCATAAGCGGCATAACCGGTAATGCGTCCATCTGTACGTTCATCAAATTCGTAAATAGCTGGGATGTCTATACTCAAATTATTTGGCTCCTTTCAGGGCGGCTAGCGGCTTGCATTTGGCTACAACTGCTGCGAGTCCTGCCCCGGTGACACTTTCGATAATATCATCTACATTTTTGTAGGCTTGCGGAGATTCGTCGATAATGCTTTCCAGTGATGCCTGATTGACCACAATTTCGTCCTCTGTCCCTACACCCAGGGCCCCTGCAAAATCGTCCACACTGACGAGTCGTTTGGTCGCAGAACGCGAACGAATACGGCCTGCTCCATGGCAAATGGAGTGGAAGTTATCCTGACCGCCCGGTAAACCTACCATAATATATGAAGCTGTCCCCATAGAGCCGGGGATCAGGGCCGGATGCCCTGTCGCCTGATAAGGCCGTGGATTGTCGGGGTGTCCTGCTGGAAGAGCACGCGTAGCACCTTTACGATGCACAAACACGCTGCCGTGATCCGGATGGGATTCCTCCCAAGCATAATTGTGCATTAGATCGTACAAAGTACGCAACTCGCACTTTGTATCAAAGACATCGCGGAAGGCTTCACGCACCGAGTATGCGATGAGATGTCGGTTCACCACGGCATAATTTAGCGCCGAATACATCATATCGACATAATGTGCAGCCTCGGGATGGTCCAGCGGTGCGAATACCAGTTTCGGGTCAGAGGTACCGAGTCCGAGACGGCTCATCGTCTTGGCAATAGCAGATGAACTGGCCTGGCTAACTGCTCCACCCCAAGCCCGCGATCCAGAATGAATCATCACAGCTACCTGACCGTCGAACATACCCCACGCTTCAGCTGTTTCGCGGTTTTCCTCCGCGATTTCAATCGCCTGAATTTCGACGAAATGATTGCCTCCACCCAGTGTGCCGAGCTGTCGGTGAGCCCGATGCCATGTACGGTCTTCGACAAGATTCAGCACCTCCTCGTCAAAGGAGAACTTACTGTGCTCTACATGGGTGAGTGAGGTGGATTTCTTAGGAGTGTAGCTGTCCGGAATATATTTGTTGGGTAAGCCGTGTAGACCCTTGCGTACAATATGCTCCAGTCGGATATCCGAATAATGCCCGCGCTGGTGAGCTTCCATGGGCAAGTATTTGTCGATGGTTTTGACCAGCTTGCGTCGCAGCTTGGTTTCCTTCAAAGCATCCTTGTGCAAATTGGTCAGGTGTACGCGCATGCCGCAGCCAATATCGCTGCCGACGATGGAGGGAGATACATAGCCGTCCTCCATTCCCCATACAGCAGTCGTACCGATGCAGGTTCCGACGCCTACATGTACATCTGGTGTGTATCCCATATAGCGGATACCAGGAATTTGTAAATTGTTATTAGCCATCTCGAACACTTTGTAATCCAGTGAGGAGAAAAGCTGCTGAGAAGCATATACGGTTAGATCACCTGCCGGAAGCTTCATCAGATGGCTGTATGGTCCTTCATGCAAGGACGAGTTGGTTGTATGTTGTATATTCATTTAAATGGGTAGTTCCCTTCTTCATGTAAATTCATAAATACTTGCATAAAAAGATTTAAAAAACAAAAAAAACCGCAGACTTGTCGTCTGCGGCTTCCTGCACCGAAAGTGTCATTACATTTTATGATCAACACATCATAAATACGTAAAATAACCTGTTCTTCCAATAGCATAAAAAAATAAAAAAGCCTGGCTAATCACGCCGTCAGACAGCGTGATATCACCCATCATGTCGCCCGAACGGGGCCGATGAGACGAAAACTCAAATATGTGGTTGTATCATGCTGCCTGTCTGTCGTTATCATGTAAAGCTCGGTCATGTCTGTCGGCCCCCTTTTCTTAAAGTTAATTGCTATGTTAATGGAAACCTGTGGAAGCTGTCAACCCCTGAAAGATAGAAGTGTGGGAGAATGTGACTTTACTCATGGTGAAGTGTGAGTAACATCATAGTTCAATTGGCCCAAAGCTGTTATTGTACTAAATATTCAAATATTCAGATATTGTTGATCGTTATAGGACAATTCTGTGAGGGGGACGGAGCAGGCATGGAAGGAGATCTCCAGAAATTTAAGGCCGACTTTTTCAAAGCATTGGCTCACCCTCTGCGCATCCGTATTTTGGAGGTGCTGAGTGAAGGAGAACGGAATGTGAACGAGCTGCAGACTGCGCTCGGTTCCGAAGGTTCTGCCGTATCGCAGCAATTGGCCGTTTTACGGGCCAAAAATTTGGTGAACAGCTTCAAGGAAGGTACATCGGTTGTGTATTCACTACGTGATCCGCTTTTGACGGAGCTGCTTGCGGTAGCGCGGCGGATTTTTGACAATCATTTGGTCGAAGCTATCTCGTTGCTGGAAGGTATACGTAACGAGAAGTAATGCTATTACAGAAAAGAAGGGTTACAGGAATGAAGTGGATAGGAAGGTTCGAAGGCTATAACGCAGGGGCTTTGCGAAAGGATCTAATTTCCGGAAGTATTGTAGCGATTGTGGCGATTCCGCTCGGTATGGCGTTTGCCATTGCATCAGGAGTAAAGCCGGAATATGGGCTGTATACGACCATTGTTGCGGGAATTTTGGTTTCGCTGCTGGGAGGGTCCAAATTCCAGATCGGAGGACCTACAGGTGCATTTATTCCGATTTTGCTGGCTATTGTCATGCAATACGGTTATGAGAACTTACTCATAGCCGGTTTTATGGCGGGCATTATGCTCATTTTAATGGGTGTGCTAAGGCTGGGGGCACTGATTAAGTTTATTCCCAAGCCAGTAACAATTGGCTTTACAGCCGGAATTGCCGTGACGATATTCAGCGGTCAGATTGCTAACTTTCTCGGCTTGCGTGGGGTAGAGCGGCATGAAACTTTTCTGCCTTCCATGGCAGAGCTCATCCATCGACTTCCTTCACTGAATGTATATAGTATCCTGACGGCTTGTATCTGTCTTGCCGCGCTTATTTTGGTGCCTAAAAAATGGCCCAAGATACCCGGCTCACTGGTTGGCCTACTCTTGTCAACGCTGGTGGCAGCTTTACTTTTTCCAGGGCAGGTGGCTACCATTGGATCTGCGTATGGCGCAATTCCAGCATCTTTACCTGAGCTACATATTCCTGTGATGACGTGGGATTTGATCGTGAAACTCTTACCGCCAGCACTTGTTATTGCAATGCTGGGAGCTATTGAATCTCTGCTTTCAGCGGTGGTAGCTGACGGTATGACGGGAGCCCGGCATAACAGCAATCGTGAACTGGTTGGACAAGGGATTGCTAATTTGCTGACACCGCTGTTTGGCGGTATTCCTGCGACAGGTGCAATTGCCCGCACCGCCACAAATATCCGTAACGGTGCTGTTTCTCCTATGTCAGGCATCGTACATGGGTTCGTGGTGCTCCTCATTTTGGTGCTTTTTGCACCTTATGCATCTAATATTCCGTTGGCCAGTATGGCTCCGGTGCTGATGGTAGTAGCGTGGAATATGAGTGAGCGCAAGCATTTTGCGCACATTCTCAAAACGCGGACAGCGGATTCTATCGTACTGGTTGTCACCTTTTTGCTGACGGTTTTTACGACGCTAACAACGGCTGTGGAGGTGGGTTTAATTCTGGCGGTTGTATTGTTTGTCAAACGTATGAGCAATACACTTTCAGTAGACAAGGTACTTCCTGATCCTTCTGTAAAACATGAAAAAGTAGGCGCGCATATGGTCACAGATCAGCATGATTGCCCGCAGGTGGCTATTTATAATGTGGAAGGCCCTCTATTTTTTGGTGCAGCCTCAGTATTGGAAAACTCAGGTGTGGGAGGTCAGACTAACCACCTACAAGGGATTTTGTTGTTGCGTATGGGAAAGGTCCCTTTTATGGATATGACGGGAGAAGGTAACTTTACCGCATTAATTCAGAAATACCGGAAGTCTGGTGGGACGGTGCTTGTTTCCGGACTCCAGCCTCAACCGCTGGCATTACTACAGAAAACCGGATGCTACGACATGATTGGACAAAAGCATTTTTTCGAACATACAGGAGAGGCTCTTACAGCTGCACTTGCGCTGGTGAATCAGGATCATTGCTGTGGATGCAGGCAAATGGCTTTCCGAGAATGTACGAGTCTGTGTCGCAGATCGCAGCAAACCAAATCTTCCTTTCCAGATGGAGCCGTATCGGTTCCCATACCTGTAAATAGCAGCAGATAACACTCTTTAAATTTGTTGCTGAATGCCGAAAAATCTCTTCTAATCTCCGAAACCAAGTGCACAATGAAGAGTTGCATTTGCTTCGAAAATGGAAGAGATTTTTCTCTTCTTAAAGAAAAAAAGGAATAAAATTCAAAAAAATGCTTGAATATCTGATTTTATGACACTATACTAGATTCAAAAGATACCATATGTTTCATTCTTCTGTTTTAAATTGTATTTTAATACTTGCTTATCAACCTCCTCGATCACTTCTAGTTTCTTACCCTACCTTTTTCTTCATTTTTTTCACTTACCATTTTCAAACTTGTTCACCTGTTCCTACCCGTTATGCTTGTTCTTTGCGGTCTGCACCAAGGGTTTTTCACCTCAGAATGATGACCTATGGATTTCACCCCAGCGGAATCTATATTTTTTAAAGGAGGTGAGTACCAGAGGCTATTTTGTGAGCTTTTGACGTAGCTGGCCGGAAGGTTGTCCTTGAGAATTAAAAAACCAAGTAAAGGGAGATGGAAAGTATTGATTAAGTCGAAAAATATCAAAAAGACGCTGTCGGTCAGTTTTACCGCTCTTCTTGCTTTTTCTCTAATTTCTCCGGTATATGGAGATTCCAGCACAGCCACCTCAGCAGGAGGATCAACCATTTCCGCCAAGGTTTCAGCCAAGCTGAACCAACAATTCAGTGCCAGTGAGTATGTCACCTATCTGGTTAAATTGAAGGATCAGGTGGATACGGAGTCAGTTGCCAAGCATGCTTTCCAAAAGGCCTCTGCAGAGCAAATTTCACCCGCTGCCGCCAAGCTTTCTGTACGTACAACAGTTGTGAACTCTCTCATGGATACAGCAGAAAAAACGCAACAATCCGTGGAAGAATACTTAAAGAAGGAAGTCAATAACGGAAACGTCAAAAAGTACAAGAGTTACTTTATCGTGAACGCATTTGCGGTAACCAGCACCAAAGAGGTCATGGATAATCTCGCCACACTTCCTGAGATCGACAAAATTTTACCGGATGAAAAGCGGGAACTGCAAAAGGTAGAAATAGATAAGGATGCCCAGCCCGTAGTTGAGGAATCTACAGCTGACCAAGCGGTTGCAGATCAAGCCGCTGTAGATACGGCTGTGACGGAAGAGAATGCGCAAAAATCGGTGGAAGAATCCGTGTATAAGGATGCTGTAACGCCAAGCCGGGTTGAATGGAATATTACCAAAGTCAAAGCACCACAGGTGTGGGCCAAAGGCATTGACGGCAAAGGGGTTGTCGTTGCCAATCTTGATACGGGCGTAGAGTATACTCACCCTGCGTTGAAAAGAAAATGGCGCGGTTTGAACGCTTCCGGTCAAGTCGTGAATCCAGAGCTGAGCTGGTATGATGCGGTTAACGGGGCATCTCTGCCAACTGATTCAAATGGACATGGTACACACACGATGGGTACGAGCGTTGGCTCGGACAGCAACGGTACGAATGAAATCGGTGTTGCTCCTGGCGCCAAATGGATTGCGGTTCGAGTATTCAATCCAGATACCACCGACTCCATCTTACTGGACGGTGGACAGTGGATTCTTGCTCCTGTAGATAAAAACGGTAAAAAGCACCCTGAGCTTGCACCGGATGTGGTGAATAACTCTTGGGGCGGTGGACCTGGCCTGGATGAATGGTATCGTCCAGTCACCAAGGCGTGGAGAGCGGCTCAGATTTTCCCTGAGTTCTCCGCCGGCAACACAACACTGTCCAATCCGGGCGGACCTGGGTCTGTAGCCAATCCGGCGAATCTGCCGGAAGCTTATGCGACAGGAGCCACGGACGTTAACAACAAGCTGGCCAGCTTCTCGCTGCGCGGTCCTTCTCCTTATGGCGAAGTGAAGCCTGAAATTTCGGCTCCTGGTGTAAACATCCGTTCTTCTGTACCGGGCGGAGTGTATGAGGGGGGATGGAACGGTACCTCCATGGCAGGCCCGCATACTGCCGGATTAGCAGCATTACTGCTTCAGGCCAAACCATCTTTGACTGTGGATCAACTGGAGGATGTTATTTCAAAAACAGCGACACCGCTGACAGACAGCCAGTATCGGACTTCACCGAACAATGGTTACGGATATGGTCTGATCGACGCGCTTGCTGCGGTGAACTCCGTACTTAAGTGAGGATTTTACAAAAATCCCATAAGCGACTTCCAATGAACAAGATATAGAGCGAAAGACAGGATTAAGAAAGAACCCCGAAAATCCCTTTGAGCGGCTCGTACAGAGATTGCATACACCTGTTAACCGTGTAATGCACTATTTACGTAGCCGCAAAAAAGGGGTTTTCGTACATAAAAGAATATAAAAGTCATAGAATTTCAAGAAAAATGCAAAAAAATGACTTGTATATCTGTTTTGATAACTTTATACTATTCCATAATATATGATTATATATCAATTTTTAATATAAAATGTAATGATATAACATGTCTTTTCTTCGAAGTTCTCCTGCTTTTTCTCCTTGGTTTCTACTGAATTTCATCGCTTGCTATTTGGATCGTAAACTCACCTATGAAGTACTACTACCTACGAACAGCCAAATATTTTTGTGCCTCTATATTCTATGAAGGAGGTGGTCGCCAACCACATCGTGTTGTGCAACCCGTGTGTTTGATGTGCTAGGCATGAGGTCTTACTCTGTACAGGTTATTCCAGAATCATTAAACCTAGTAAAAGGAGTGGAGAAGTAATTGATTAAACCTAAACGATTCAAGAAACCACTATCTATCGGACTATCTTTACTAATGGCCTTTTCCTTTGTTCAACCTGCTTTGGCGAATAACACACCGGATGGCTCCAAGCTGGAGCTGAAATCTGCCTCGCACAAGGTCACGACCGCGAAGGTGTCCCCGAAACTGACCAAACAGTTTGAGGAGAATAACTATGTTACCTATCTGGTCAAATTAAAAGAACAGGTAGACACCAACAAGGTTTCCAAAAATGCACTCCAAAAGGCCTCACTTGAGAAAATAACACCCTCCGCTGCAAAAATGGCTGCACGTAGCCATGTGATCAGCTCTCTGCGTGAAACCGCTTCAAGAACCCAATATGGGCTTGAAAATTATTTGGATAAGCAATCAGAGAGCGGCGGAGTGAAGGAATATAAAAGCTTTTTTATTGTCAATGCATTGGCTGTAACAAGCACCAAGGAGGTGCTGGATCACATTTCGCAGCTGCCTGAGGTCGATAAAGTCTTGCCGAATGAAACGCGTTATCTGCAAAAGGTGACGGTTGATAAGCAAGCAGAGGGAGCAAATGCCAAAACGGCTGAAACAGCTGAAACAGCGACAGCAAAGTCTGCAACGGTAGAGAAAGCTGTAGAGGTGGAGAAGGACGATGGCAAAACATCGGCTAAGCCTGGCAATGCAGGTAAGAACGCTGTAGACCCATCTACGGTGGAATGGAACATATCCCATATTAACGCACCACAAGTGTGGGAGAAAGGAATCGACGGAACCGGAATCGTGGTCGCCAATCTGGATACAGGTGTAGATTATACACATCCGGCCCTTCATCGTAAATGGCGGGGTCTGGACGCGGCAGGCAATGTCGTGAATCCCGAGCTGAGCTGGTACGATCCGCATAGTCATGCGACGCTTCCGGTCGATCAGGAAGACGATTCCCATGGTACACATACGATGGGCACGATGGTCGGCTCTGAGGAAAACGGAACGAACCGAGTTGGCGTTGCACCTGGTGCGAAGTGGATTGCGGTTCGGATTTTTAATCCGGAAACGACGGATGCGATTATACTGGATGGCGGTCAATGGCTGCTTGCGCCAAAAGATGCCCAAGGGAATCTTCATCCCGAGCTTGCTCCAGACGTAGTGAACAACTCGTGGGGAGGCGGACCGGGTCTTGATGAATGGTTCCGGCCTGTGGTTCAGGCATGGCGGGATGCTCAAATCTTCCCCGAATTCTCCGCAGGTAATACCTCTCTTTCCAATCCGGGCGGACCTGCTTCGGTAGCCAATCCGGCGAACTATCCGGAATCCTTCGCTACTGGAGCCACCGATATCAATGATAAACTGGCCAGCTTCTCCTTGTTAGGACCATCACCTTATGGTGAAGTGAAGCCAGAAGTTTCCGCACCGGGTGTGAATATCCGATCATCTGTCGCTGGTGGCGCCTATAAAGGCGGATATAACGGTACTTCTATGGCGGGACCTCATGTAGCGGCCCTTGCAGCTCTGTTGCTGCAAGCGAATCATTCGCTTACCGTAGATCAGCTTGAGGAAATTTTGATGAACACAGCTACACCGCGCACGGACAGCACATATCCTACTTCGCCAAACAATGGCTACGGACATGGTGTCATTAATGCGCTGGATGCAGTCGGTTCGGTTATGCAGGGTCTGGGCTCCGTGTCTGGTAAAGTTGTAACGGGTGGTGACGATCTGGAAGCACCTGTTCTCGAGCATACACCGCCCGCATCGGCATTCGAAGGTATTGATATACCTCTGACTGCTCATGTAACGGATGATGTCGGCGTGACAGCCGTTGAGGCATTTGCCAAAACAGCAGGTACGTCAAACTATGTATATATTCCGTTGGAACGGACCTCCGGCGACAGCAAAGATGGTACATATCAAGCGTCCATCCCGACTTTTTTGGTGGACAGCGCTGGTCTGGAATACTATATTCGTGTAAATGATTACGGTAATAACGGATTTGAAACTGAAGTATACAAGGTTAAAATCTCCAAAGGCGTAAAACCAGGTTACACACAAGACTTTGAAAAAGACATTGCCGGTATTAATATCGGTGGACAGGGCAGTGTTTGGAAATGGGGAACTCCGACAAGCGGCCCTAAAAGCGCACATTCGGGTACAAAGGTCATCGCGACTAATCTCGAAGGCCAATATCAGGCCAACTCCAACAGTTATTTTATGGCCCCTCCGATTGATCTGACCGAGAGCTCAAAAGGGGCACTGGTCAGCTTCAAGCATTGGTACGATCTTGAAAACAATTCTGATTTCGGCAAAGTGTACGTAGCAACCACAAACAGTCAGAATGCGTTTGAGCAGGTATTATCGTTTACTGGCACCAGCAACGGCTGGAAAACACAATATCTTGATTTACGGGCATTCGCGGGTCAAAAGGTATACCTCCTGTTCAACTTTACTAGTGACAATACGGTTGTGAAAGATGGCTGGTATATTGACGATCTGTCGATTCAGGAGCCAGACACCGTTGCACCTGCTGCGCCGAGCAATTTGACTGCTGAAGCCGATACTGTGGGCAACGTCACGCTGGCCTGGAATGCTTCCTCTGATGAAGATGTGAAGCAGTATAAGGTGTATCGTTCTACCCAATCAGGCAAAAATTATACTTCCATCGGTACAACCTCAGCACTGACACTCACAGATACCATCACGGTCGGTGGAGCAACCTATCATTATGCAGTGGCGGCTGAGGATTATAGTGGCAATGAAGGAATCAAGTCAAATGAGGCTTCTCTGAGAGTAGACGTGCCGGATACGCTGTATAGCGATCATTTTGACGGCAGCTCGGATAATGGCTGGACTCATTCCGGTACCAAGGATGAGTGGGAACGTGGCATTCCCAAGGAAGTAGGACCAGAAAGCGCAGTGTCCAGACCAAATGTGTGGGCAACCGATCTTGATAGCAATTATGAGAACGGAGCTGAATTTTCGCTGGTTTCTCCAAAAATTAATTTGCAGGCTGTACGCAACGCAACACTGACCTTCAATCACTGGTTTGAAATTGAGGCCGGCTATGATTACGGTTATGTGGAAGTGTCCAAAAACAATGGCGACACGTGGAGCGAGCTGGGCAAGTTCTCTCACAATACGAATGGGAAAAAGTGGGCTCCGGTTTATTACAATCTGGATAGCTACACCGGCAATGAGATCCAAATTCGCTTCCGTTTGAAATCGGATAACAGTGTGAACAAGAACGGCTGGTACATTGACGATTTCCGTGTGTTGGGTATTCCAGCTGCGACAGTGACCAAGGACATCGTACCTGAGTCGAATATCAAGCTGGAAAAAGCGGAAGAACAATTCCCGCTGTACAAAATTACTAGCACTGAAAAGAGTGAATTCCAGGAGAAAGTGAAGCCGGCAGAAACAACGGTGGATAGTGGACGTGTCGGGCTCGACAGTCTTCCAGCCAGCGCTACGGTTACGGTATTAGAAACCGGACGTTCGGTGAAGACGGATCCGACCACGGGCAAATACAGCTTCACCCATGTAGCAGGCGACTATACGCTGAAGGCTGAAGCCTATGGTTACGTGCCTCAAACGAAAGCAGTCACGATTGAGAATAACAAAGTCATTAGAGCAAACTTTAGCCTTCAGGCCGTACCTCACAGTACGATTCACGGGGTCATTACCGACAAGCAATCCGGTGAACCGATCCAAAAAGCGAAAGTGTTGGTGCTGGAGGATGCACGTATTGCTCCGGTAGAGACGAATGAGGCTGGAGAATTTACGCTGGATGTGCTGGAAGGAACATACACCTTGTCCATTTCAGCTGAAAATTATTATAGCGACAGTGTATCCGTTACTGCTCCTCCGAATGGTAGCGTGGAAGCGAATGTCACGTTGAAACCTTTCATCGGGTTCCAGGGAGGCATCGCCTACGATGACGGGACAGGAGAAAATGCCAGAGCCTTTAACGCGGCAGGCAATTCATGGGCAGTCAGAATGACGCCTGAGTCGGAAGTGGCTCAAGTGACAGGAGCATCGCTTTTGTTCTGGAACTCTGCCTTCCCGAATCCGGGAGGAACGGCATTCCAATATTCTGTTTATGACGCCTCCGGTACGGCAGGAGCGCCTGGACGATTATTGGCTGGTCCATTCGACGGAACTGCCGTGCGGGATGAGTCACAATGGACGACAGTGCAGCTTCCAGAGCCGGTGACGGTTCAAGGTGACTTCTACATCGTATATACACAGTCTGCTGTAGGCACACAGTCGCCGGGTCTTGCTACAGATGAGAGTGGCCCGAATGCACTTCGCAGCTGGCAAGGTGTAAGTGGCGCATGGAGCCAATCACCTGAGGAGGAAGGGAACTACATGATCCGGGCTATCGTCAGATATCCGGTGAATGCTCCAACCATTACGACTCCTACGAAGGCTACGTATACGCAGGAAGAGTCGATTACCGTAACAGGAACTTCCCCGGCAGAAGGAGCCGATATTCAGCTCTTTAACGGTAAGGAGCTGGCTGGCACAACGAAAGTGAAGGATCGCCAGTTCAGTTTGTCGGTTGATCTTCAACCAGGTGCTAATCCGCTAAGTGTTCAAGCAGCGGTATACGGCAAATTAACGGATCGTTCCGAAACGGTGGTTGTGACGCTCGATCAGACTAAACCGGGTCTGATCCTGACTTCACCTGATGAAGGGGCCCGTACAAACGCGGGTGTAGTCAGTGTAGTTGGTACCGTGTATGACGAGTTCCTCACCGAATTGACGATTAATGGTGAGCCCGCTGAATTTGGAAGTGACGGCAGCTTTAACAAGCGGTTGCTTATCAACGAAGGTGAAAATCAAATTACGGTGACGGCCAAGGATCTTGCCGAAAACGAAACAAGTGTTACGCGCTCGGTGTATGTCGATACAGCTCTGCCGAAGCTTGAAAACATTAGCCCTGCTGAGGATGTGCGTATTACTCCAGGGCAGCCGGTACGAGTATCCTTTGACAGTGCATCCGGTTTGGAGGCGTCCTTCCATGTGGAGCTGCCTTTCAACCTGTCCACTTTGGGCCGCAACGATATTCCATTAAATGAAACTTCGTCAGGCCACTATGAAGGTACTTATTTCACTTCATCTTCTCTGAATCTGGAAGGCGGAGTCATCGTGATCCGGGTAAGGGATGCAGCGGGAAATGAAGTGGAGACGGAGGCACCGGGAAGATTGTATGTAACCAATGGTGGAGGACAAAACCCTGATCCGAATCCACCTACATCCAATGAGAAGCCAGTAGCCATCATTCAGGCTAATGAATCAGCTAAGAAGAACAAAAATGTACAATTTAACGCCAAAGCTTCCCGTGATGTAGACGGTGAGATCGTTAGTTACAGCTGGAATTTTGGCGATGGCGATACGGCGTTCGGTTCCAAGGTGAAGCATAAATTCACCACAGCTGGAACGTATACCGTAGAGCTAACGGTAACGGATAATGACGGCGCAAGTGGTAAGACTGTGCATACGATCACGATCCGCTAACAGCCAGTAGGAAAGGGAAGGCTTCTTTTAGAATAGCAATGAAGGCCCACAGCAAGCCACGGTTTATAGAGGCTGCTGTGGGCCATTTTTAATTGTCGAGCCGTTCAGGAAGCGATACAATGAATAATGCTCATAAAGTGAATCGTTTCACAATAATATTTTTAGCAGGAGAGGATTATATGATTCATTTGCAAAAAGAAAGCGGACGTATCCGTCTTGTGCTGGATGCCTATTTTATGGGAGAAGATATCATTGTACTCATTTCAGGCGGTGATCAGCCTCATTTGGGAACGATTACAGCAGGGGCCAGACTCGAGCCGATTCAAACTGTGCAATTGCAAAATCACAAGGAGTTTTATATTACCGAAGAAATTGCAGTTCGCTTGCGAAAAGAGTTTGCAGGCAATTTTGCCATTTGCTGCGGGGCACATTTGGATCATGCAACCAAGGACGAAATCCGAGTGCTGACAGATATGGCTATACAACTGGGAAAAGAGCTCATTGGAGAACTCAAGCAAGCACGCTAGTAGCATACCTTTTTAAGTGAACTCCCGAAAGAGCAGATTGCGATATGGGTACTTACTAAAGGGATACTTAAAAAGCAATGCAAAGCCATCATCCTCAATTTGTACGGATTTCAGCGCAGAGGATGGAATCAAACTACGAATCATGACATGAACTGCACGCTGGTCTTGTCTGTTGATCGCTTTGGCTAAGGCAGAAGCAAAACATGGATTGCGTGCCAATTCGCGATACAGCGGAAAAACGGCTTTTGCGATGGCGCGATGGACTCTCGGCTCAAACGTAAACTGCACAGTCCCCGGTGGAATCGTCGTTCCATTCGTATAATAGAGCATCGGTGGCTGAGCTAAAAAGGAAATAAAGTAGCCGATGCCATTCGTGCCTAAGCCTTGTTTGGCGGCAAATGGCGCTACTGAGCAGAGAAGGGATTTCATCTGATCCAAATTGCCCTGAACGACAGCTCGTGACCATTGAACTGCAAACGCACGGCGAGTTGCAATAGCTTTGTAAAATGGCAGCATGGCAGTGGAAATTATCCTAAGTGTGTTTGCATTTAAACGTTTGTGAGGCGAGCCCTTTCTGCGGGATGTTGCACGATATAGCATAGCTCCGACCTCCTTGGCAGGATGCTCTCATGGAGCGCAATTGATCTGTAACAGGTACAATACTGTATGCCCGGTTACCTCAAAAAGTGCTAATATCGCTAGGTTTCTTCTTTTTAACGTTCTAATTTAAAAATTCGAAATAAGTACTGTCCTGATTTGTAAGATTGTGGTACCCTAGAACTTATATAATTGCTATTTTTCGTATTGGAGTTGAATTTAACAGATGAGTGATTTGTACAAGGAGCCTCGATCTTCCGATCCTTTTCAGGAGCCGAACGATTATAACGCCCCATTTAACCCGCCCCCAGTAGTTCCACCTACAAATAGTAAAGCTGTTGCCTCGATGGTGCTCGGGATTTTATCTGTTGTCATTCCCTATATCGGATTGATTATCGGAATTGTGGGTATTATTTTGTCCAGTCTTTCCCTGAAGGAAATTAACCGTCATGGCGAGCAAGGCAGAGGTATGGCCATTGCTGGATTGGTATGTAGTATTATCGGTACACTGATTTATACACTGATCATCATTTTTATAGTTATTGTTTTTATTGTAGCGGCCTCCAGTGGCGATCCGGATATTTTTTCAGACATTTAATCAATTGAAGAATGCTTGAGTAAGACAAACCATTCACGATTTGACTATTGGATGCTATGATAAAAGGAGTCCAATGAAGGAGAGTGAAGCCGTATGGCACGTACTCAAACACAAAAAGCGCTGAGCAAGGCAAAACGCGCTGGAATCTATTGCGCGGCACAAAGCCGCAAAACGAATGACCATTATGGCGAGATTTCACAGCACATACGAGTGAAGCCGACCAAGCAAGAACAATTACAAAAGGTCAAGCACAAGAAGCGAATCGTTCAGAGCGACGCTTCTTTTTTTTGTCTTTAGAGAGAACAGCAGTGTCCTTTTCGGCTTGGATTTATAAAGTAGCAGAGAAATGATTGTATACAAGCGAATAGCGTTTTTCTGTACCGAAAAAGGACTTGATAATAATTATCATTATTGTTAGAATATCATAAGAAAGAAGGAACCCGGGCATGGGCTCCTTCATTATAAAACTAGGCTTGAAATCAAAGATTTACTTGGCTTCGAAGGTTTTGCAGTCTGTTTCTTCAGACTTGTGAGTGTCTTCAGGTCTGTTGCTTACGATGTAAATGGAGCTAGCGCTGCATTTATTCTCTTGGGCCCAGTGCGTACATGAATTGACTTCACACAGAACGTCTTTTGCCATGTTGTACACCTCCTTATATGGATGTGGTGGGCTGAGCAAATAAAATCACGGTCAGTCAAGGTAGGACTTGTCCAACTGTGTTTACCCTCTTGTTAGGAAGAGGGACTTTGCTATGCCTACTTGTACAATATCAAATGAATTTTAAAATTGCAATGTTTGCTTCATTTTGCAATTCAGAGCGGACACAAGTGTCCCTTTTAATTAAAAAACAAAAGCTGTCCTCCAAGCAGAACGAAATGTTTCTCTGCTGGAGAACAGCTTTTGTTTGTTTTTCTGACATAATGACGGTATTAAAGGCTTAGCGCACGTTGGGAATATTTACGATGGGATCAATGTCAGCATCATAGTCTACACCCTCGAACTCAAAGCCGAACAGTTGGAAAAATTCGTGACGATATCCTTCAAGATCTGACAATTCGTAGATATTGTTGGTTGTCAGCGCCTCCCATATTTTCTCAACCTCTGCCTGTACGTCTTCGCGCAGTTCCCAATCATCAATGCGAATACGTCCTTCTTCATCTACAGGGATTTCTGGTGCATACAGACGCTCAGCAAACAGGCGGTAGCTCTGTTCTACGCACCCTTCATGCAGCCCTTTTTCCTTCATTACCTTATATAAAGCAGAAATATACAGAGGAACGACAGGGATAGCGGAGCTAGATTGGGTAACGAGTCCTTTGGTGACTGCGACGAAGGCACGTCCGCCTGTAACTTTCAGCTGATCGTTCAGCTGACGTGCTGTCTCCTCCAGATGATCCTTTGCACTTCCGATACTGCCCTCTCTGTAGATGGCTTGTGTAATATCTGAACCGATGTACGAAAAAGAGAAGGTAGTTGCAGTATCGGCGAGTACACCGCCAGCACGCAAGGCGTCAATCCACAATTTCCAGTCCTCACCGCCCATAACTTCTACAGTTCCTTGTACTTCTTCTTTTGTTGCGGGTTCAAGCGTCACGCTGCTGACTTCCCCGGTATGGAAGTTAACGGTCTTGTTTGTGTAAGGATTACCAATAGGTTTGAGTACGGAATTAAACGTTTCGCCTGTGCGGGGATTTGTACGTCGACCTGAAGCGACACTGTAAACCACCAGATCGACTTGTCCCAGTTCTTCGCGAATGGCTTCCACCGTTTTGGCTTTGACTTCATCTGAGAAGGCATCTCCCGTCACGCTTAAGGATTTAAGCCCAGCTTCCTGAGCAGCTTTTTCAAATGCAGCAGAATTGTACCAGCCTGCCGATGCTGTACGTGTGGCGCTAGCATTACTAGGGCGATATACACCAATTGTATTGGCACGCGCACCGAAGGCGGCAGTAATTCGAGAAGCCAACCCATATCCGGCAGATGCCCCGATCACAAGTACATTACGGGGTCCCTGGATAGCAGGACGGGCCTGTACATAGTCAATTTGCTCCTGAACATGTTGGGCACAGCCCACCGGATGAGCAGTGGTGCAGATAAAGCCACGTGTTCTTGGTTTGATAATCATGTTATTGTAATTCCTCTCTTCTTGTAGCGATCTTCACCCTTACTATTTTAACTTTTAACTATTTTTTTTCAAACGTGGATTTTAGTAAGTATCCTTTTTACCCAAAAGTGTATCCTTGCACGGGGTGGCAAGTGCCTAAGTGCCTGCATATGATGCTGTAACGATAAATATGAGAAGGGAGAGAGTTGCTTGAAGAATAAGAGCCGCAAAACCATAAGAAACAAAAAGCCGCTCTATAGTGTAATTGACCCGGATATGAATGAATTAAGTATGATACATCGCGTGAAGCCACAGCCTGCGGAGAGGGAGACAGAAGCAAGACTTCATCAAGTTGCTTCTCCGCCTCCCCCAACCAAAGAGGAGCCGGAGCTACAGACTATTGTGGAACCTGAAGTCGAGGCTTCGCATGAGACAGAGGTTGAATTTGCGGATGCAGAGGAGACTCAAGTGTCGATGGGGGAACCCCAAGAGCTAGAAGCAGAGCCGGAGCCAGAACCAGAACCAGAACCTGATCCAATCGATGTGGAGGAAATTTTGAGCAATAAGAAGGCTCCGCATGTAAACAACGCTTTCATTTATACAGACGATTTGAGCGATCTCGCTGTAACGGGTGAGAAGATCGCTCCCGCTTCCATAGATTCCAGCAAGCTGAAGCAAGAGAGTATCCACACGGATTCTCTGGCGGATTATGCCGTTCAAACGATTAAGATAGCCGACGGTGCTGTGACTTCTTCGAAGATTGCCCCGGATTCCATTACGGTGGAACATCTGTCGGACGCATCTGTGGCAGGCAGTAAATTGCAGGATCGCTCCATCGGTGGTGAAAAACTTCGAGATGGCAGCATCACTCCAGAAAAGCTGGCTGATAAGATTATCAGCGGCGATCATATTGCGAATGGCTCCATTGAGAGCCGTCACTTCAAGCAATGGATCGTGTCTTCAGACATGCTTCAAGATCAGGCGGTTACCTCTGATAAAATTCGCAGTGGTACGATTCAATCGAACAATTTGGCTAATGAAGCTGTCGATAGCTCCAAGCTGGGCGATCAATCTGTGACCACTTCCAAACTGCGGGATGGGGCTGTGGATGCGGCTAAAATCCAAGCTGGCAGCATTGAGAGTGCACACCTGACCGAGCATGCGGTTCATGCAAGGCATCTGGCCCCCGGTTCGATTAATCGCAAGCAGCTATCCAATGGAATTGTGGGCAAGGAACAATTGGAGGAAGGTGTTGTCAGCGGGCGTCATCTGGAGTCGGAGGCAGTTACCAGTTCGCACATTCAGGCTGGAGCGATTGAAAGAAAGCATCTGAGTCCAGGCTCCATTGGGGAAGAACAGCTTGGAACGGGCCAAGTAACAGCCCGTCACCTGGCGGATCGGAGTATTCAGTCCAATAAACTGGCAGATCAGTCTGTAGGCTCATTGCAAATTGTCGATCAATCCGTCACTTCATCCAAGATATCGGATCAGAGCATATTACCACACAAAATTGCCGATGAGGCGGTACTTACCAGACATATTGCTACAGCAGCCATACAAGGTCCACAAATTTCTCCAGAGGCAGTTTCTTCCTTGCATCTCCAGTCCGAAATCATTCGAAAAGATCATATTGCATCGGAGGCGGTTACGGAGCAACATTTGCATTCCGGGGCTGTGACGAGCGATAAATTAGGGAAGGGAGCAGTTCTGGAACACCATGTGGCGAATCAGGCTGTCAAGGAAAATCACATTGCTTCGAGCGCGATTAAGTCTGACAAAATCGCTGATGAGGCGGTTATAGAAACTAAAATTGGTAAAGGGGCGGTAACCGGAAATAAAATTGCGTCGCAAGCCATTACCCACGTACACATTGCAACGGGAGTAATCCGCGAAAACCACTTTGCCGACAACAGTGTGGGAGGAAAGGCGTTACAGTCTCAATCGGTTGATTCGACCCATTTGGCCCAGAGCTCTGTACAGAGCAAACATCTTGGGGAAGACAGTGTTGGAACCTCGGCTTTGCAAGAACAGTCCGTTACCGCGGACATACTAGGTGAAGGCGCTGTTCAAACCGCGCATTTGGCCGGCGGAGCGGTGTACTCCCATCATTTGCAGGATCATGCTGTTACTTCGCTGAAACTATCGCCGGAGAGTGTGGCCACGGATAAAATCAATGATTTGGCGATTACGGCTCCTAAGTTAGCTGAGGGGAGTGTTACTTCCTCTAAGCTGTCTGCTCGTTCCGTGCAGCCGTGGCATATTACGGATAAAGCGGTGCAGAGTAACCATCTGGCTGTTGAAGCGGTGGAGGCGAATCATCTCGCTCCGGAATCCGTCACCTCTAATCATTTGCAATCTGCATCGGTCCAAACCAAACACCTCGCCCCAGAAAGTGTGTCTGGCCATGCACTTCAGTCTGAAAGCGTCACTTCCGAGAAGTTAGCGGCTCGGGCTGTGCAGGCTTCCAACCTAGCGGAAAATAGCGTGGGCCCTGGACATTTGGCAGCACAGTCTGTACAAACCAAACATTTGGCAGCAGGAGCAATAGACGAAACGATATTAGCCCAGAATGCAGTGAAGTCTGAGCATCTTACAGCAGAATCCGTCCAATCAGAGCACTTGCAAAGCGGGGCTATTCTGGAAGAGCATATTGCACTGCAGGCCATATCAACCGATGCTTTGCAGGATGCATCCGTTACATTCGATAAATTGGCGGATGAGGGTGTGACTTCCTCCAAGCTGTCAGCCCATGCAGTGCAGTCCGAGCATATTATGGACGAAGCTGTACGAAGCAACCACTTGGCTGTGGCCGTTGTGGACTCGACCCATCTAGCATCCGGAGCGGTCACTTCGGTGCACCTACAGGCTTCCTCTGTGCTAACGAGACATTTGGCTCCGGATAGTGTGTCCGGTCGTGCGCTTCAAGCAGAAAGTGTTACCTCGGAAAAGCTGGCGGCGCGTTCGGTACAAGGAATGAACCTTGCGGAAGGCAGTATCGGTCCTTCACATCTATCTGTGCAATCCGTTCACACGCGGCATTTGGCAGCCGGAGCGGTACAGGATCGTGTGCTGGCAGAGGGAGCAGTGAAGTCCGAGCACATTGCCCCGGAATCGATCCAGCCGCGCCATCTGCAAGCTGAAACCATTCAGGGAGAACACATTGCAACCCAGGCCATATCGACTGATGCTTTACAGGATGAGTCCGTAACATCTGACAAACTGGCAGATGAGGGTGTGACTTCCGCCAAGCTATCGGCCCACTCGGTACAGTCGTGGCACATTACAGACGAAGCTGTGCGAGGAAATCATTTGGCAGAAGAGGCCATCCAATCGAGCCATCTGGCGCCGGAATCCGTCACCTCAGCTCACTTGCAGGCTTCGGCAGTGCTCACAGGTCATCTGGCCCCAGAAAGTGTGTCCGGCCGTGCGTTACAAGCGGAAAGCGTCACCTCTGAAAAGCTGGCAGCCCAATCAGTGCAAGGAACGAATCTTGCAGAAGACAGCGTCGGCCCGTCACATCTGTCTGCACAGTCGGTACACGCCCGGCATTTGGCAACTGGCGCAGTACAGGATACAGCGCTGGCAAAGGGAGCAGTGAAGTCGGTACACATTTCCCCGGGGTCGATCCAGTCACATCACCTGCACACTGGAGCCATTCAGGGAGAGCATATCGCATCTGAGGCCATATCGACCGCTGCTTTGCAGGATGCGTCCGTTACGTCCGATAAATTAACGGATGAGGTTGTGACTTCCGCCAAGCTGTCGGTCAACTCGGTACAGCCGTGGCACATTACCGATGAAGCTGTGCAAGCCAATCATTTGACAGCGGAGGCGATCCAGTCAAGTCATCTGGCCTCGGAATCTGTTACCTCTCGTCATTTGCAGGCTTCGGCAGTGCTCACGAGCCATCTGGCGCCGGATAGTGTATCTGGTCGTGCACTACAGGCGGAAAGTGTTACCTCGGAAAAGCTGGCGGCGCGCTCGGTACAAGGGACGAATCTTGCGGAAGGCAGCATCGGCCCCTCACATCTGTCTGCACAGTCCATACACAGCCGGCATCTGGTAGCCGGAGCGGTACAGGATCGAGCGTTGGCAGAGGGAGCAGTGAAATCCGTGCATATCGCCCCGGAATCGATTCAGTCGCACCATCTGCACACTGGAACCATACAGGGAGAGCATCTGGCATCCCAATCGATAACGACTGATGTTTTACAGGATGCGTCCGTTACGTCCGATAAATTGGCGGATGAGAGTGTAATTGCCGCCAAGCTGTCGGCTCATTCGGTGCAGGCGTGGCACATTACAGATGAAGCCGTGCAAGCCAATCATTTGGCAGCAGAGGCCGTTCAGTCGAGCCATCTGGCGCCGGAATCTGTCACTTCAGCCCACTTGCAATCTTCGGCGGTACTTGCGAGCCATCTGGCGCCAGATAGTGTTTCCAGTCGTGTGCTACAAGCGGAAAGCGTCACGTCGGAGAAGCTGGCAGCCCACTCGGTTCAAGGAACGAATCTTGCGGAAGGCAGCGTTGGTCCTTCACATTTGTCCGCCCAGTCGGTACACACCCAGCATTTGGCGAATGGCGCAGTAGAGGATACAGCGCTAGCAGAGGGGGCAGTGAAATCTGTACACATTGCCGCAGAATCAATTCAGTCGCACCATCTGCACATTGGAATCATACAGGGCGAGCATCTGGCACCCCAGTCGATAACGACTGATGTTTTACAGGATGCGTCCGTTACGTCCGATAAATTGGCAGATGAAATCGTGACCGCTGCCAAAATATCTCCACATTCCGTACAGCCATGGCACATTACGGATGAAGCTGTGCAAGCCAATCATTTGGCAGAAGAGACCATCCAGTCGAGCCATCTGGCGCCGGAATCCGTCACCTCAGTCCACTTGCAAGCTTCGGCAGTACTTGCGAGTCATTTGGCGCCAGATAGTGTATCCAGTCGTGCGCTACAAGCGGAGAGCGTCACATCGGAGAAGCTGGCAGCCCACTCGGTGCAAGGAATGAATCTTGCGGAAGGCAGCGTCGGTTCTTCGCATTTGTCCGCCCAGTCGGTACACACCCAGCATTTGGCGAATGGCGCAGTACAGGATACAGCGCTAGCAGAGGGGGCAGTGAAATCCGTGCATATCGCCCCGGAATCGATTCAGTCGCACCATCTGCATACTGGAACCATACAGGGCGAGCATCTGGCACCCCAGTCGATATCGGCTGATGTTTTACAGGATGCGTCCGTTACGTCCGATAAATTGGCGGATGAGAGTGTAATTGCCGCCAAGCTGTCGGCTCATTCGGTGCAGGCGTGGCACATTACGGATGAAGCTGTGCAAGCCAATCATTTGGCAGCAGAGGCCGTTCAGTCGAGCCATCTGGCGCCGGAATCTGTCACTTCAGCCCACTTGCAATCTTCGGCAGTACTTGCGAGCCATCTGGCCCCGGATAGTGTATCCAGTCGTGTGCTACAAGCGGAAAGCGTCACTTCAGAGAAGCTAGCGGCCCACTCGGTTCAAGGAACGAATCTTGCGGAAGGCAGCGTTGGTCCTTCACATTTGTCCGCCCAGTCGGTACACACCCAGCATTTGGCGAATGGCGCAGTAGAGGATACAGCGCTAGCAGAGGGGGCAGTGAAATCTGTACACATTGCCGCAGAATCGATTCAGTCGCACCATCTGCACATTGGAATCATACAGGGCGAGCATCTGGCACCCCAGTCGATAACGACTGATGTTTTACAGGATGCGTCCGTTACGTCCGATAAATTGGCAGATGAAATCGTGACCGCTGCCAAAATATCTCCACATTCCGTACAGCCATGGCACATTACGGATGAAGCCGTGCAAGCCAATCATTTGGCAGAAGAGACCATCCAGTCGAGCCATCTGGCGCCAGAATCCATCACCTCAGCCCACTTGCAATCTTCGGCAGTGATGACCCGGCATATTGCGCCCGGGAGTATATCGGTTCACGCGCTCCAGGCAGGCAGCGTGAACGCTGAGAAGCTTGCGCTTCGGGCGGTGCGTGCTTCGAATCTAGCAGAAGCCAGCGTAAACTCCGTCCATTTGACGGAGCATGCCGTACACGCTCAACATTTGGCCGATGGGGCGATCCAAGGGTCCGCACTGGCAGAAGGCGTGGTGCAGTCCAGGCATATCGCGCTGGATTCAGTCCAGTCGGAGCATCTGCAAGCAGGGGCTATTCAGCCACAGCATGTAGGCTGGCAGGCGGTGGCTGAGGATGCTATACAGGAAGGAGCGGTGACGTCCAGCAAGCTGGCAGATGGAACGGTACAGTCTCGTCATGTGGCTGAGGAGGCTATTGAAAGCCACCACATTGGAGAGGAAGTTATTGATTCGCATCACCTAAAGCCGGGCTCGGTGACACTGGCTCAGCTGTCCACAGATATACATCTCTCGGGACTTTTGCCAGAGGAAGGTGTCAGTGGCGACAGACTTCAGGCAAACAGTATATCTCGCAGCCATCTGAAAGCTCAGGCCGTCGACAGCGAGGTGCTAAGCCCGGAAGCTGTGGGACCAGAGCATCTGCAAGCGGCTGCGGTACAAAGCCATCATGTGGCAGAGCGGAGCATTGAAGGTCATCATCTGGTGGAAGGCTCGGTAGGCTCACGTGAGCTGGAGCTGAACGCAGTGAAGCCGGAGCATTTGAGCATCACTCCGGTCCGTACTTGTGCGAATCAGCCCGCATTACAGCAGTTCGGCAGAGCGCCGTTTCTTTTGAAAGGCAGTGAAGGAGAGACGGAAGTAACCATTGTATTCGGAGAGCCTTTTGTAAACCCGGACTACACGTTGGTAGCGATGACGAACCATCCTCTCTTTCATGCGACGCTGAAATCTCAGACGCCGAATGGAGCAGTGATCGTCGTAACCAAGTGGAACGAAACCGCGCATAACTACGGTATTATTTCCTGGATCGCCATTGGTTAGTGAAGATGGTTATTGTAAAACTCATAGCGTGCAGACTCATGTATTTTCTAAATACAGGGCTGCACGCTTTTTCATATACTTTTCACACATTTGCTCCACAATTATCCCGAATTCTCCTGATAAGCTAAAGATACTTTAAAGGAGAGGTGATTCAATCATGAAAAAATGGACTAAAAATGCAGCAGCCGTATTGACCGTAGTAAGTGTACTGGGAGGAGCAAGCAGCGCATTCGCCGCTACAGCAACAACGACTCCAGCGAGCACTGCACCAGCAATTAAAGCTCCTGCGGTTACAACTCCGGCTACCAAAACACCGGCAAAAGCACCTGTGACGAAAACACCTGTGGTGAAAGCACCCGTTAAAAAAGCTACAACAGATCATAAAACAACAACCAAAGCGAAGAAAGCCCCTGCCAAAAAATCCGTTGCGAAAAAAGTGGCAAGCCACAAAACAAAAGCAGTGAAAGTGCAGCACCGTACAGTTAAACATCATGCAAAAAAACATAATGTTGTCAAACACAAAGCAACAACTCATAAAACTCGTGCACATCATGTCGTAGCTAAAAAAGTGACCCACAAAGCTCCAGTTAAAAAAGCAGTCCCAGCCAAAACAGCTTCAAAAACAGTCAAAACAGCTCCAAAAACAGTAACAACCAAGAAATAAGATTGATATGCAGTTAGCATTCAGCTCGCCTGGCATATACAGCAGCGATTCATGATAAGAAAGACGGGACCGGGAACGGTATACCCGTCTTTTGTCTATTCTGCTGGGCTTCTGTTAAGCTTAAAGAGAGGATGGAAGCATCCAGAACAACGGCAAGGGGTTAAGGTCATGACAAAAATAGTAGTAGTGGATGACGATGTGTTCATTCTGCAATTAATATCTGAATATTTGAAAAAAGAATCCTACGAGGTCACTTCCTTTTCCAGTGGTAAAACACTGGTAGAGCATATCCGTACGAACCGTCCGGATTGTCTCGTTCTTGATATTATGATGCCTGGCATTGATGGGCTTTCTCTATTGACTCAGCTTCGCGAGTTTACGGAAATGCCGATCATTATGATCTCTGCCCGTGGAGAAGAAAACGACCGTATTCACGGGCTGGAGCTGGGATGCAGCGATTTTTTGACCAAGCCCTTTAATCCAAGGGAGTTGGTAGGAAGGGTCAAAGCGATGCTGAGACTGAGCAAGGCCGGAATGTCTGCATCAGACGATAGGCAAGCGGCAGAAAGCGCAGATATATGCCATGCGGGCAATCTGTGTATTTTTGCTGACTTTCGTAAAGTCACAGTGGACGGACAAGAGCTAAATTTGACCTCACGTGAATTCGACCTGCTGTTGTTTCTTGCGAATCATCTGGAAAGACCTTTCGGCAGGGAACATCTGATTCAGCAGGTGTGGAGCTATGATTTTATAGGTGATGTGAGAGTCGTGGATGATCTGGTCAAACGGATTCGTAAAAAGTTAGCTGAGTACCACTCTACGCTCGTCATTAACACCGTATGGGGCTTCGGATATAAAGCAACAGTTCAGGAGTTGTAGCCATGCGTACGATGAGAGCTAAAATACTGCTTTCCCTAACCATCGCCATGCTTATTACCGTCTGTATTACGGTGGTCTTATTCATCAGGCTTATCGACGACATTCTGGTGAATCAGGCCAAATCCAAGCTTCATGAGCAGGCACGCAAAGCCGTCCATATTATGAGTGACGGAGGCTTTGATCGACTGGATAATGCTGAATTTAACTATGTTATCAAGGGCGTGCTTTTATCTGCCGATTACTTTATTTTAAGCACGGATAACCGCATCATCGACTCAAGCGTCTCTGGAATGGAAGGCAAAAAGATCGAGCGTTTGCTTTTGATCCGACAAGGATTTTTTGCATCGGTTCATCCGTCTGCCCAGGATCTGACCGCTACACATGAAGGGGTGGCTGTGCTTCAAGGTAAAAAGGTACTGTTTACGAATGAAGAATTGCCCGGACAACCTTTTCGTATTTTTGTATACTCACCCTTATCTTCTTTGCGAGCACTGTATGTACCGTTAATGAGAACCACATTACTATCTATCATCGCGGGTTTTTTGGTGATTCTCGTCATTGGTCTGATGGTTGTCTCACGTCTGGTGCGTCCGCTCAAACGATTGATGGAGGCGGTAGGCAACTATGAGCCGAATCAGCCGCAGGATAGTGATTTTCCGCAGGCGGATAAAAGTGAGATTGGCGAGCTGATCAGCACCTTTCATTCCATGTCCGCCCGTATTCAGCACCACCACCACGGTCAAATTGAATTTCTGCAAAATGTATCTCACGAGCTAAGGACACCGTTAATGTCCATTCAAGGCTATGTATATGCCATTCAGGATCAAGTGGTATCCCAGGACGAGGGGCTGAGTATCATCAAAGTGCAGTCCCAGCGGTTAATTGATATGGTGGAAAAGCTGCTGCAGCTATCGAGGCTTGAGGCGCTGAATGAAGAATGGCCTGTCTCTCTGGTTGATCTTAGAAGCATGGCGGAGGATGCTGTTCATCTATTGATGCCAGTGGCTGCTGAACGTTCTATCTCGCTCCGAGTGGAGGGAGAGGGCCTGCATGTGGCCGTTCCGGCCGAGCAATTGTTCCGTATGATATTGAATTTGTTGCAAAATGCAGTTCGGCACACCTCTACGGAGGTTGTCATTCATTTGGAGACAGGGACAACACCGGAGGTTGTATGGGTTATGCACGTGGATGATGATGGGGAAGGGCTGACCGAACAAGAGGCAGCTGAGGTATTTGGAAGATTCTATGCGGGCTCGAATGGTGCCACAGGTCTTGGATTGGCTATTTGTCGTCAAATTGCTACCCGATTGAATGGAGAACTACTCTGCACACGTTCGCCATTGGGTGGAGCACGCTTCAGCTACATCCAGCGCATGTTATAAATGAGTACAGAAATGGTTAAAAATGATCGTTTTTTCGGACAAACATTCCATTTATATAACATGATATGAGAGGTTTTTGATGATATTTTAGATATAGCTTGACTGGTAGGTACTAAACTGAGTAAAATTAATCGTATATACCTTGACTCATGGACGTCGTTTTTTTAGATAGTGGTCAATAATAGTGATGAATAATAAATGAAAGAGTGATGAGATGAACCGCCTTTTGGAAGTGAAGGACTTAACGATATCTTTCAAGACCCGCCAGGGACTAGTGCAGGCCATTCGTGGCGTAAACTTTCATGTCAATAAAGGAGAGACGCTGGCGATTGTGGGTGAATCCGGCTCAGGCAAAAGCGTAACCTCACAAGCTGTTATGAAGTTGATTCCGACCCCTCCAGGCATTTATCAAAAGGGTCAAATTATGTTTGACGGACAAGAGCTAATTAATAAAACAGAGAAGCAGATGCAAAAAATTCGTGGTAAGGAAATTGGCCTGATTTCTCAGGACCCAATGACTTCGCTTAACCCGACGATGAAAGTGGGCAAGCAGATCACGGAAGTGCTTTTCAAGCATGAAAAAATATCCAAAGATGCTGCTCGCAAGCGGGGTATTGAGTTGCTGAATCTGGTAGGTATTCCACATCCTGAACAGCGTTTTAACCAATATCCGCATGAATTTAGTGGCGGTATGCGTCAACGTGTCGTTATTGCGATGGCATTGGCTGCTAATCCGAAACTTCTGATTGCCGATGAGCCGACGACTGCGTTGGACGTAACGATTCAAGCTCAAATTTTGGAGCTGATGAAGGATCTTCAGAAAAAGATCGATACTTCCATCATCTTTATTACTCATGACCTCGGTGTTGTGGCGAAGATGGCTGATCGCGTTGCCGTTATGTACGCAGGACAAATCGTGGAAACAGGTACGGTTAATGAAATTTTCTATAACCCGAAACATCCATATACATGGGGCCTTCTCGCTTCTATGCCAAGTTTGGACAGCCATGGTCAGAAGCTGGCAGCTATCCCGGGAACACCTCCGGATCTGCTTCACCCACCTGTAGGGGATGCTTTTGCAGCCCGTAGTTCTTATGCTATGAAAATTGACTTTGAGAAAGAGCCTCCACTCTTTCAATTATCCGATACGCACTTTGTGAAATCATGGTTGCTGCATCCAGATGCGCCTGCGGTTGAGCCACCAGAAGCGGTAAAGGCTAAACTTCGCAAGCTGGATAACGCATTTGAAAAGCCGGTTTTGGTAGAACAATACGGCAGTTAAGGCGTGTTATATTTGTAATTAAACAAATGAAAAATAAAAAAAGGCTGTTCTCTCCGTGTGGAATTATTCTACGGAGGAAACAGCCTTTTTGGTGTAAAACCGCAGGTTGTATGCGCCTGTGGTTATTTGTGTTAGCGGGCAGTGTTTACAGCTTACCGGAACCGGCTTGGGAAGTGACTTCTGCCTTCACACTGGCGGATGGGGAAATTTTATCGTTCAGCGATGGTTTCCAGCCTACAGAGGAGCTAAGACCCGCGCTGGAGCCTGCGTTAACAGCTTGTCCATTCAGGATTGTGCCCGTATCTGACAGGGCAGTTCCTCCAAAGACAGTCACGATTTTAGCTGCAGATAAACCGGCAACGTCAATGACATTGTTTTCGGCGAAGATTTTGGAGGATTTGCCTGCGCCCCATATATACAGTGAAGGATATTCGGAGCGTTTTACATCACCAGTATAGTAATTGTTGTACAGATGGACTTGTCCATACCGCACGCGTGGTGTGCGTTGTACCGTGTTTTCATAATAATTGTGGTGTAGGGTTACACGTAAAGTCCCTTCATCTGCTGTTTTACTGTCGCTGTTGCCAATAATCGATGATTTATCATGATCGTAAAAATGATTGTAAGAAACCGTAACGAGATCGCCTTGGTTAATAACATCGAGAAGTCCATCATGATGCTGGTATTCTTGGCCGTAAAAGGTGCCATTTTGGCTATCGGGGTGAGACCCATCATTGAAGGTATTGTGGTCTACCCATACATGTGTGGCGCCGTTAACTGTAATGCTGTCATATTCCGAATTCCAATTGCCTGTACTGCCGTCCGTTGGGTCCCATTGAGGAAAATAATCGTAGGCATCCTGGAATTCGATATTACGGATAATAACGTTGTCTGTCCCTTTTTTTAGTTGGAAGTTTGCGCCATTAATGACCGCGTCGCTTCCCAGACCGACAATCGTAGTATTGGACGGAATTTCAATGACGACACGACTGGCCTGATTTTTTTGTGAAGCCTCACGTGCCTTTTCCAATGTGCCAGACGGGGCCTTTTTACCCCATGTGGACGGGTCATACGCTTTGAGGTAGGCGTCAAACTCATATTTAGAGTCCTTGTAGTCGTTCAATCCTAACGGTTTATTATTGTCATCGACGTTGGCATTGATCGTGCCTTTGACATAAATAATTTTAGGTGTTGTGTTGCTGCTTTTGCCTAAGGCATCAACTAATTGCTTGCGATTCGTTACGGTGAAAATATTGGAAGAAGAGGCTGCAGCTCCGCCCGTTGTGCCTGTAGAAAAAGCTGCCCATCCGTTTTTGCTGCCAAGCGTTTCTTTACCAATATCGCTGGCTGCATGAGCAGGTGCACCAAGAGGGGACAGGGTAGTGAACAGCAGAGCTGCCGCGATTCCGAGTGAAAATCTCTTTTTCATAAAATACCTCCGTATATTGGATTAATGGAGTAGACGAACGAAGGGAGTCCCGGGTGCTCCTGTGGTTTCTACATTTTCTATCATACTTTGTGTTCCAGTATTTGTTAATATAATAAAAGTTACATACTAAAATTTTTGTCGAATTTTTTATATAATTCAATAGACCCCTTCTTTTTCCAATCAAGACGTATATGTAATAATGAAAACGTTAACAATCACACGGAATAGGAAATGTATATATGAATATATGGAATTGATTTTGTATTTTTATCAGAATGTTAACGATTTCATTCTAAAAGGAGGGATATCCAATGTTAAGAAATCGCTCATTTCATCGTAGACGGGAGGGTAGCTTCTTCGTCCATACGGTCGCACAAAATAGATTTTGTCTATATATTAGAATAGCAGATCGATTTATAGATTTTTGAAGAATCCTCAGGTAAAATGGCTTGTAATAAAGCTGAGGAGGAATGGGCATCATGGCAGAGCATTTAGCAGATATCTTGAAGTTGTTGAAGCAAAAAGAGTGGGTGGATTTGTCCCACGCTTTTTATCCTGAAATCCCTCATTTTCCAGTATTCGATAATGTTCAGGTGGATACCCTGTTTACCCACGATGATGGCTTTTTTGTAAAACAATACTGCTTTCCCGGTCAGTATGGGACTCATATTGACGCACCCGTTCATTTTGTGAAGGGCAAACGGTACTTGCATGAGCTTTCGTTGAAGGAGCTGGTTTTGCCGCTAGTTGTCATAGACCGTTCAGCAGCCGTTGCAGATAATTCTGACTATGAACTTACGGTTGCGGATATTTTGGACTTTGAGAAAGAGCATGGACGCATTGCTGATCAGTCCTTTGTAGCTTTTCGCAGTGATTGGAGCAACCGTTGGCCTGATTCAGATGCCTTCTCAAACAAGGACGACGCCGGAGATGCACACTGTCCGGGCTGGTCGCTGGAAGCGCTACGCTTTTTGGTAGAAGAACGGAATGCGGCTGCCATTGGACATGAAACACTAGATACCGATTCCTCTGTAGCTTATCGCAAAGCTGGCAAGCTGGTAGGGGAATATTACATATTGGAGCAGGATCGGTATCAAGTTGAGGTGCTGACGAATTTGGACAAGCTGCCCCCGACGGGCGCGGTCATATATAATATCGTTCCCAGCATTCAAGATTCCCCTGGATTTCCGGTGCGTTCCTTTGCTATTTTGCCTTAATCATACAGTATCCAGTCATTTGAAAACGATTATATAATCATCTTGAACTTAAAAGACCGATTCAGATATTGACATCTGAATCGGTCTTTTCTAGCTTTTACGGGGTAATGTACATCGGGCTTGAATGTTCAATCCGTCAGACTTAAAATGTGAAACGTCTCAACTGGTAATAGTAATGGTAGGAGCAGAGATGGTAGGTTGGGTTGAGATGGTAGAGGCTGTGCCGCTAAAATTTGATATTTCGATAATAACCGGAACACCTACTGAAATATCAGTGGAGTCAATGACCAGACTTGTTGTGCTTAGGGTGAATAAGGAGCTTTGCTGAACAAGTCCATTAACAGAATAACTAGAAGTATCATTAGCCGTTAATGTCGGTAAATTAACAACCGGAGCATTGGCGTCATCTACAAAGCTTGCAGCAGGAATGGTTGTTACTGTTGCTCCGATCATCCCGGCGGTAATCGTTGCGAAAAAACGAGTGGTGGTTGGGGTTACGGTCGTGGTTACAGCACCACCTGTTGACACTGGAGCAGTAGCCACTGCTGTAAAAACGGGTTTTACGATAGGCATCGTTCTCACCTCCTTTCGTTGTGGGGAAGAGCCATTCGCTGGCTCTTAATCAATAAATGATTTTTCAACCTATTCGGAAACGGCTTAATAACCTTTCTATTAATAATAGGGTAAATGGGGAAGGCCCTATTTTGCTACAAATATAGATAGAAGAGAATATTTGGAATCTGAGGGTTACAAATGCCTAAAACCCTAAAGGAGGATGTGCATACACTACATAAATAAGCATGTGAGAAGGAGGTGTATACGGCTGGTATGAGGAGACGCGATTCATCACTAAGGAGGCTAGGAAAGAGGACCATACATTACAAGATCAACAAACGTAAAAAGTGTAAAACAAGTTATTCATTCAAAGGTAGAACAAAAACGGGGTTCCATCCCAAAAAGCATCCAAAGCTAATCATGCAACGGCAGTGTAGAAATACTCCTAGCAAGCGGAGGAGGAGCATGAGCCAGACGGGAAAGCGAGCTGCACCGGGTTCGGCAGGAGCACAAGGCATTCCCGGTTTGACAGGGGTACAAGGTATTCCAGGTTTAGCAGGAGCCCAAGGCATGCCGGGAACTGCGGGAACACCGGGAGTCCAAGGAATACCAGGAATACAGGGTCCAGCAGGAACACGGGGAGCGACAGGAGTGCCAGGTCCGGCTGGAGTCCAAGGTAGTTCAGGTGCAACAGGTGCACCTGGCCCTACTGGAGCACAGGGCATAGCGGGCCCTACTGGAGCCCAAGGTATAACAGGCCCAACCGGTCCGGCAGCTGACATTTCAAATATTGAAATTATACCCATAGCTGAGCGGTATTTTTATTTTGCACCTGCTACAATTGAATCTTCAATCACGATTATGGCGGATCAATTTTCTGTAGATGGTGTACAGGGGGCCTTTCAGCGTTTTAATGTCGGAAGCAACAGTTATGCCAATCTATACATTAATGGAATGATACAAGAAAGCACATTGTATAGCCTAACACCTTCATCGCTGACGATTCGCCTTAACGAAGGAGAGGCAATTCTCTCCGGCACACCTATTATTGTGGAAATTGTCCAATTTAGTGTGCGATCCAGTGGATGATACTGTTTGCGGTGAGGTAACCCAGAGGCAGATATAGCTGTTTCTTGGGGCAACGAGCCTTTGCGTCCGACATGCCAAAGCTGAAGACCGGCTTTGGAGCCTTGGTCATGGATGGCTTGCACGACTTTTTGCAGCGGGGAAATGTGCTCGTCGCTCCATATGCCAAGACTGCCTGAGTCTTTTCCCTGCTGGGTGACTGCATGCACCTCAAGCATAATTAGTCCCACCTATCCTAGCGCCCGAGCACCATAATGCAGCGTATGCCAATCGGTTGCTTTTCCGTCTTCAGCAGCTGAGACGGTACCCATTGGAGACATCATAATCCGGTTTTTTAGCTCTACATCGTGTATTTGAAGGGGTTGAAACAGTAAGCTCATTGGGTTCACTCCTCTTTATTTACGGTTCAGAACACCCGTTTTTATTCGGTTACATATCTATTTTATATGAATAAAATGTGGTGATAAACGTATTGTTTAAGGTGTTCATGATCATTTGCTTATAAAAACATGTTATTTTAGGTTGAATCCAATATATTTTAAATGGAGATATGAAGACCGAATGAGCCTGCATAAATATAATTTGCACTTTAGTTAGTTATCGCTTACTATAAGCTTATGAATAAGAAAACACATGTAGACAGCAAAAAGAAAGATATTCTGCAGGCAGCAATGCGCTTATTTGCAACCAAAGGAATTGACGGGATTTCAGTCAAAGAAATTGGAGAGGCTGCTGGTGTGACGGATGCCGCGATTTATAAGCATTTTAAGAGTAAAGATGCGATGGCCTTGGAAGTATTCGGGCAGTATTGTAATAGCTACACCACATTAATTGACTTCTATCGCAAGCAGAGTGGGAACTTCGTTAGTCGTTTCCATCAACTGGTGGATGAAGTGCTGGATATGCATGACGAGGACCAGTATGGTTTGCTTCTACTATCACAGCATCATGAGCTGTATGTTGAAGCAAGCCAGAGCCAGAATGTGCGTCAGCCGCTGGAGGCGTTGACTGAATTCATCGAACAGGGGATTCAACAAGGTGAACTGCCGAAGCAGGATGCTCTGCTATCCGGTGTGCTCATCATTGGAGCCATTACACGCTTGTCCGTGTCCAGTCTGGAAGGTGAACTTCCACAGCAGTTGGTTCCATTTGCAGCAGAGGTCAAACAACGTTTAACTGCTTTATTAAGTAAAGGTCAGTAGTGACCTTTTCTTTTTAAATATAAAGTTAGTGTATTCTAACTAAAATCATAATATGAAGGTAGGAAGTGGTTTATATGTCTAAAAAAATATTGGTGATTCAAGGGAATCCGGTCGCTGGCAGTTATGGGGAAGCGCTGGCTCAATCCTATGTAAAAGGAGCGAAGGCTGCAGGGGCGGAGGTTCGTTTGTTGCAGCTATCCGCGTTGGACTTTAATCCAAATCTATTAGGTGGATATCGTAATAAATTACCGCTGGAACCTGATTTGATCCAAGCACAGGAGTCGATTAAATGGGCAGAACATCTCGTTTTTGTCTTTCCGATCTGGTGGGGCAGCTTGCCTGCATTAATGAAAGGATTCATTGACCGTACCTTTATGCCGGGATTTGCGTTTAAGTATCAAAAAGGAAAACCCCTGCCTGACAAGCTTCTAAAAGGAAGAACGGCCCGCCTCATTACAACGATGGACGGTCCGCATTGGTACTACCGATTTTTCCAGGGACAGCCTGGACATCGGATGATGAAGGATTCCACGCTGCATCTATGTGGTGTCAAACCGGTGCATTCTACTGCGATTGATCTCATGAATAAATTATCGGATCAGCAGCGCAACGATTGGCTGAGCAAGGTGGAGCAGCTGGGGCGAAACATGAGCTAGGTTTTCAACTGCCTGCCCCAAATTCATTGACCTACAGGTAAATCATGGTGGTATCTGATCATAATTGACCTGCGAAAAGGAAAAAGACCACAATGGGAGCAACTGGCTCGCATTGTGGTGTTCGGAATAGCTCATGTTTGCAATCAACGTTATGTAAATATCGATGCAACGATTAAAATAAATCCGATCGCTAGGCCGGCAGGGCCCCAATAATGCATGGGGATAAAAAACAGACTGTAATTCAAAAACGTTCCTGTTAGTGGAACATTTGAGAACAATTATTCAGGTTTATTGAGGAGCCTTTGTTCGAAGAAGATTTAATCCTAATCCGATGAAGATTATCCCGGTTATTTTGTTTAAATAGCTGCTAAGCCTTTGGTTGACTTTTATTTTATGGGTAATGTAAGAGGAAAAATAGGCAATAAATAAGCACCATAACAATCCGGTGAACGAAAATGTAAGTCCTAAAATGATAAATGGAATGGGCCCAGAAGCCTTTGTATCAATAAATTGTGGAAGAAAGGCAATGAAAAACAAAGAAACCTTGGGATTCGTAAGACTGGTCAACATCCCTTGTAGATATGTTTTTCTATTGCTGTGTTGTTTATTGGATTCAGATGCTCTAAAACTTGCATTTGTTTTATCTAATAGCATTCTAACCCCTAGATAAACTAAATAAATAACTCCAATTATTTTAATCATGTTGAACACGATAATTGACTTTGTAAGTATAATTGATAAACCAAAAGCAACTAACAACGTATGGATCAATGAACCACTAATGATACCGAAAACAGAATACATACCGGCTTTTCTCCCTTGCGCAATGCTTTTCCCAATTATATACATTGTGTCTGCACCAGGAATTAGATTTAGGAGGATTCCAGTAAGCAAAAATACTTCATAATTTACGATTCCAAACATTTTTTGAGCACCACCTCTTCATTATGAAATACATTAAAAGGTAATAATAATTTAGTAAATAGCTCATTGTCAATCATCAATATCTGTTATACGTATGTGTAAGTTTACCTAAAAAAACCGCTTTTCCCCCTCCATAGGTCTGGCATGACCTGATCCTGAAGGGGGGAAAGCGGCTTTTACAATGAGTATACTACGTAGTTACTCATTCACGATAATCAGCAAAAAACATGGGCAGCCTGTCCTGTGTCAAATGCCCAAAGGATGGGCCGTTGTCATATAACCGCGGAGCAGGCGACAGGCTTATTCGGCGGTTGCTTTCGCTTGTTCCGCTACAAAAATAACAGGTTTCATAATCCGGCTCAGCATATCTTGCTTCGGACGATTCCAGGTAACCCAGTCATCCAGTAGCAGACCGCCTGTGTCGCCGCTATTCGGATTCAGGGACCAGTACGTAAAGTACAGGTTGTTGGCACCAATATAGTCTACGAGTGCATTTTGCCATTTACCCTCAGTAGTAGACAAATCAACATTACGACCGCCGAATTCACCGACCAGTACCGGAGCTATGTTTTGCTTGCTGATGTAGCCCCAGGTTTGATCCCAGATCGCTGGCAGGTTGGACGGGAAGGACGAGTCGTTGAACCATGGCTGCGAAGACACACCAGGGCCGTAATCATGAGGAGAATATACGACACGGTTCGGTACGTCCAGAACGACAGGATAGTTGGCTACACCTGTCAGGTTGCCACCCCACCAGTATTGGCTATTGTTGCCTTGTACATTGTGGTCTACACCTTCTACGAGAATTAGCCAATTCGGATTCACGGACAGAATCGCATTCCCTGCACGTTGTGCCGCCAGACGCCAGTCTGTGGAGGTATTGCCTGTACCCCAGCTTGCTTGCCCGTGTGGCTCGTTGTGCAAATCCGCACCAATGACGGTGGGGTTGTTTTTATAACGGTCAGCTAACATTTTCCAGTCACTAATCCAGCGAGACTCAGGGTACTGGGATGTGTACCACAGCTCGGATTGCCCACCTGAGTCTGGACGGTGACGGTCAAGGATAATCTGAATACCGCGTTGTCCAGCTTTTTCGATCAGCTTGTCCATAATTTGAATCGGAGTTAATCCGACCAGATCAGGGTTTTTGTGGTAATCAATACTGTCTGGACGGGAACTGGAATCGAATAACTGATTGCTGTAAGGCAGACGAATCAGATTGTAGCCTTCTTTCTTCACCTGATCTAGCATGTCGTCCATTGAGCGGCTCCATAGTCCATGCAAGGTGTAATTAGGAGTTTCCAGACCGAACCAGTTCAGGCCGTTAAATGCCGCTTCTTTCCCGGATTCGTCTACAATCTTGTTTCCTTGGGTGTGATAATATCCTTTCACACTGGCTGCATCTACTGAAGCGGGAGTATAGCCATACAGTGTGAAGCCCATTACGAGGGAGGTAATGACGAAAAATGTTTTTTTCAGTCCTTTTTTCTTCATAATTCTGCTTCCTCCTTTATTTAAAAGAAATTGCAACCGATTACATTATCATTTTATGTTCAAATCTTCCATCAAACAAGTTCATAAAATTCGTATAATTCTAAGATTTCGTTCGAATTCAATAGATTCGTAACAACGGATGGTTAAGCTAAGTATCCAGCTTTTGTGGGAGTGGTTGTTTAGGGGCTGGAGGGCACGCTCTAACTCCTCATTTATTATATTTTCCTGCTGTAAAAGAAGGTATATAATAAAGTGAAATTCACTTTACACACAGGTTGCAGAATATATATATTTGAAAATTAATACACCTGACATGCAGAAAAGGAAAGGAGGGTAATTATGGTAACAACGATGAAGGAAGTTGCAGAACGTGCTGGGGTGTCGAAGAGTACAGTTTCGCAGTTTCTGCAAAAGAGATACAACTATATGAGTGAAAACACCAAGAAGAAGATCGAGCAAGCGATTGAGGATCTCAGTTATATACCTAATGAGGTGGCACGTAGTCTCAAGCAGAAGAAGACCTTTATTGTGGGGGTTATTTCTTCAACCATTTTATCGAGATTTACAACAGAAGTCGTGCGTGCCATTGAAGATGAATGCCAACTTGAAAATGTCCAGGTCATTGTCTGCAATACCGATGATGATTCGCTCAAAGAGAAAAAGTATGTCCAGTCGATGATTGCTCGGCAAGTGGATGGACTTATCATTTTCCCGACGGAAGAGAACAAGAAATTATATGTTTCCCTTGTCAAAAATGGCTATCCTTTCGTGTTTGTGGACCGAAAAATCGATGAAATCAGCGTAGACACAGTGCTGTTGAATAATGAAAAGGCCAGCGAGCTTGCGGTTGAAGCACTCATTGAGCATGGTCATAACAACATTGGGATTATCACGTTCCCCTTAGGCAAAAAAGCAATCACTACACGAAGTGAGCGGCTGTCAGGTTATCGAAATACGTTGGGCAAACATGACATATCAGTGAATGAAAACTATATCAAAAGCGGCAGGTTGGATGAAATGCCTAATCTGATTGGACAACTATTCCACATGGAGCATCCGCCCACCGCAATCATTGCTACTAATGATATGATTTTGGAGCAGGTGCTGATTTATGCAAAAAATAATCATCTGACCATACCTAATGACTTTTCCTTGATTGGCATAGATGATGTATCCTTTGCATCTTTTTATAATCCGCCGATCACAACCGTTTCCCAGCCGAGTTTTGAAATGGGGAAAAGAAGTGCGAGGTTACTGCTGGAGAAAATTGATCAAAAAGAACAGGATCATGAGGAGCTGTCAGAAATCATCCGAATGAATCCGGTCATTAACCACAGAGAATCTGTCCAAAAACTGAACTGAATGATTGAATAAGTCCTTTTCATCTTTTTGAAAACGTTTTTATAAATTCTATTGTAAAAAGAAAATAAAGAGCTATAATGATCTTATGATTCGAGTCATGAATACCCTTTCATTTATGTATGTCCTGAATTTAGTGATGATTGCGATTGAAGAGAGGGGAGGAATGAAGCTTAAACGAATAATGTGTGGAGTAAGTTGTGAATTGATTCACAAAAAATGATTCTGCTTCTTTTTACATTCCCGAGAGGGAAATTTTTTTCGAGTATTACTAAATCGATTTAGTAAGAATGGAAAATAAATAAAAGAAAGTCGGAGATCACTATGGAAATGTTTATGAGCATTATCAGAGAGCCATCCATCATTATCGCGATTGTGACATTACTCGGCCTTATATTCCAAAGGAAGAAAGTATCAGAGATCATTACGGGAACTACCCTTTCTTTTATGGGTTTCACCATGATCAAGGTCGGCGGCGGAATTTTAGGTGGTGTTCTCACTAACTTCAGCCAAATTTTTTCTTATGCGTTCAACCTTAAAGGTGTCGTACCAAGCAATGAAGCCATTATGGCACTGACCATTGATCAGATCGGGGCGGATGCTGCGCTCATTCTGCTCTTTTCCATGATCCTTAACATCGTGCTTGCACGCCTGACCAAGTTCAAGTACATTTATTTGTCTCTTCACTTGATTTTGTTTATGAGCTTTGCCGCTACAGCCGTTATGAAAGGTCTGGGTCTCAGTTCGCTAACTACGATCATCGTCGGTTCTTTGGTAATTGGGAGCTATATGGCGGTGTTTCCTTACCTACTCCGGAATGCCAGCAAAAACATTATTAAATCGGATGAATATACGATTGCTCATGCTTCCATGACCTCTTACATTCTAGGTACCTATTTAGGGAAAGTTTTTGGCAACCGTGAAAATGACACCGAAAATGTAAAAATTAATGACCGCATCAGTTTTTTGCGCGACCCCAATGTTGCAACGACCTTGACGATGCTTGTGCTTTTACTGGTATCTGGACTGGTTGCTGGTTCTGATTATGTCAGCAAATTATCGGATGGCAAAGAATATATCGTCTTCATCCTCGAACAGTCAGCTATTTTTGCTGCCGGCTTGTATATCGCAAAAGCAGGTGTTAAGTTGTTCACAACTGAAATTGTACCCGCTTTCAAAGGTTTCTCCCAAGTGTTCGCACCTGGAGCAATCCCTGGTGTGGATGTTCTGGTACTGTTCGACAAATCACCCAATTCCGCGTTGGTAGGCTTCTTGGTTAGCTTCTTCACAGGCGTAGCCTGCGTCTTTCTTTTCCCGTTTATCGGATTGCCTGTCATTGTGCCAGGGATCATGGCCTGTTTCCTCGCTGGTGGTGCAGCCGCGATATTTGGCAATTCCAGCGGTGGTTTCAGAGGAGCTGTTATTTCCAGTTGTCTTAATGGATTCTTGCTCTGTCTGCTGCCGGCTCTCACCTTGCCGCTCTTTTCTTTTTTGGGTGCCGAAGGGGTAACGTTCGCCGATCCCGACTTTACTACTCTTTCTGGAGTACTTTGGCTTATTTTTCGCTGGTTTTAAACTAAATCGATTTATGAATTTTTTCAAAATAACTTATCTAAATCATTTGCGTCTAAATCATTTGTGCTTAAAAAGAGGAGGAACTATCCATGTTTTTTAACGATCAAGATATTCAAATTGATATCGTTGACAGTAATACCACCCGAAAAGTGTTGGCCCACAGTGACCAGCTTATGTATGTCAAAGTGATGTTTGCTAAAGCCCAAACAGGGGAGATTCTGTTGCATAAGCATGTCCATGAACAAGTCACTTATGTAATAAAGGGAAGCTTTAAGTTCATGATCGATAATGGCGAAACAAAGGAAGTGCAGACTGTCAAAGAAGGAGACAGCATCCATTTTCCATCCGATACTCTTCATGGCTGTATCCCACTGGAGGATGGCGGTATTCTGTTAGATGCATTTACACCAGCACGTGCAGATTTTCTGTAAATTCCCCTTTCAAAATACGGTTTATCTACCCAGATATCTGGAGGAATTCACGATGCTTTTCAGCGGCAGACAACAGAGGCGAATGAACGCCTTCTGGCCATGTCATGTCCGATACATTTCTTTTTATCTTTTTTTAGAAGAAGACCTGCAAGTATGTTATATTTAACAAACGGCAATCGTGATGAACAGTAATATAGTGATTTTTAGAAAAGGATGAGATTATTTTGGAAAACAACGAAACTCAGCAAGAATTTGCAGAAGTATATGAGCAGCTTAAAGTAGCTGCAAACCGAACCTCCGATTGGAAAACACGCCTAGCCGCGGTAAATGATCTGGGTGCATGGAAGAACCAGCAGACGATTGACTTGCTGACACACCGTTTGAATAATGATACGGTATATGCCGTTCAGGAAGCCGCTTACCGCAGACTTCAGGAATGGGGCGAGAATGTACAGCCACCTGTGCGCAAAGAGGGTGAGCTTGTTAAGGGCCTGACGAAGATTCTGGTGCGGATTAAAAAAAGCTTGCCAGCCGACCATACCTATAACGATTTTCGCGAGAAGCTGCACAAGATGAGAGTCGATATTTATGACATCTATGAAGGCGACAAGGGTGCTGAATTTGATCAGTGGCTGGAGCAAAAATGGGCTTCGTTATCCACAAGATAAGATAATGTCTGAACCCTGTAATTGAATGTATTTTTAAGGATTGTTGCTGGTGATACAGACAGAGCCTTAACAAGGATAAGGGATTATCTTTGTTAAGGTTTTTTATCTTGTTCTCCTTAAGAATCATGTCCTTTATCTTTATGCCACTGTATATATACTTCAGCAATATGGTACGATGGGATCGGATTATTTTAGTGTGTACATGGGAGGGACTAACATGAGCAAGGCGAGGCTGTGTTTTATCGGGGCGGGCTTTCACGCTTCAACGAATATATATCCTGCTGTCATTGGGGCAGGTGCTGAAATTCAGGCGATTGCGACTAGAGATCTAAGCAGATCGAAGACAGCACTTCAGCGGTTTGGAAGCAGCGGCACACCTTATGACAATTACAAGGCTATGCTGGAGCAGGAAGACTGTGATGGAGTTGTCGTGATTGCACAAGCGGCAGATCATCCTTCGCTCGTACTGGACTGCATTAGGGCCGGAAAACATGTTTTTGTAGACAAGCCACTGGGCTGGAATGCTGAGGAAGCGGCCCGAATTGCAGATGCGGCAGAAGCAGCGGGTGTCGTACTGATGGTCGGTTTCATGAAGCGTTACGCACCTGTATACATAAAATTAAAAGAATTGATTGAGGGTGGATCACTTGGAGCCACACGCTCATTTCAGGCAAAATTTCTCGTGGACAGTACCCTGTTTTGTAAAACCGGCGAAGATTTCATGAAGCTGGCGGCGGTTCATATGGTCGATCTGGTACGTTATTTGTTCGGGGAAGTGGCGCAGGTTACCGGATTTGCTAACGATAACGGCGAGTGTATTTCCCATACGATTGCCCTGAAATTTGAAAATGGTGTAGTGGGTAGCCTATACTTCGCAGGTATGACAGCATGGACACGCGAGAGTGAAGGGTTTACGGTAACCTTTGATCATGGTTTTGCGAACGCGGATGAGGTGAATACACTGATCATTCACAAGTCGGAGAGTCATACAGAGCTTCCTTGGAAATCCCTTGCGGAAAACGATACGGTTCTGACACCGTCAGCCTCCGCGATGTCGGGCGGATACCGTGATTTGTACTTGCGCGGTTTTGTTGGTGAAATCGCACATTTCATGAACTGCTGCCAAGAAGGACGGACGCCTGATTCAAGTGGACGGGATAACGTGAAAACGATGGAGCTGTGCGACCGCATTTTGGCTGCGCTCCAATAGGATACCCATTTCATATACAAGCTTCGGAGCCTGAACGGTACCTTAGTTTGGGTGATTTGAAAGAAGCTTCGGTGTAACTGGTCAGTAGATGGCTCCTGCATTGTCGGGAGTCATTTTTCCGTTTACCCTACGTTCTTTCTATTTCATAGCATTCTTGCCCATTTTGATTAATCTCTACTGAAAATACGCCAAAAGACGAACGATGCGATAGAATAGAAAAAGGAAAGCGCTATCATTACCCATTTTTTCTGCGATGGTTCAGGAGGAGAAGGCATATGCGTTCAAAGTCAAGGTTTCAGCCATTAAACACATTACGTAATCAGATTTTTATCGGATTTATACTGGTGATGCTCATTATGATGAGTGTGGCGGGGGCGTTCATTTATCTCAATGTGTCTCACTTGTTAAAAGACAGTGCCGAGCGACATATTGGTCAGACTGCGGTACAAGCAAGCGGTAGGCTGGATGCATTAATCGGCCAGATGGATAGCTTGACGGAGCAGGTCGCGAATCACCCGTCTGTTCAGCATATTTTGCTGGAGGAGCGCAACGGGGGCAAGGTGAATTTCGGACAGCGTCAATCACTCCTGCAAGTGATGCATAGCTATCAGGCATATATGCCGAGTGTCGGCTCGCTGGAGCTGTATACCGCCGAAGGGAAGATGTTGTTTCCGATTAGAGAGGGCAGTCTGGAGGAACGTATCGGACAGGCAGACATCCGGGAAGCGAATCAGATGAAAGGAAGACTGGTCTGGATCGGTATTGATCCCGAAGACCCCCGGTCACTGCTGGCAATTCGGCAGGTGAGCCTGGTGGATCGCTGGTTCTCGCGCGGAGGGTACCTGATTACCCGTATGGAGCGAAGTTATTTTGGACTGAATGGTGCGTCAGCGGTCAATGAGGAAGCGGATGAAACCATGCTGCTTGTAGATCGTCAAGGCCAGCTGCTGTCGGGTGAACCAATGAACCAGACGGATTTGTCAGGTGTACTGCACAGCAAGACACAGACGGTTCATATTGGGGAACGGGAATATGTGAAGGCAGTTCAGCAGTCGGAGCGGACGGGCTGGTCGCTGCTGATCCTGATTCCGGTTAGCGTCGTCACAGACGGAATTACGGTTTTACGGACTACACTTATCATTTCCGCGTCTCTTGGTGCCGTGCTATTCCTGTTCATGTCCTTTATGTTGTCTACGTTGATTACAAGACCGATAGGTCACTTGATTCAGGCGATGCGCCGTTCACGGGAAGGGGCATTGGCCCTGAATCCAGAACCGGCAGCAGCAGTCGAGCTGCGAGAATTGAACGCAGAGTACAACACGATGATTGTCGATATTAATGAATTGATCCGTGTTATTTGCGAGAAGGAGGTTTTACAAAGCCAAACCGAACTTAAAGCTCTACAGGCGCAGATCAATCCGCATTTTCTTTTTAATACGCTGGATGCTTTCAACTGGTCGCTACAGGAGAAGGGAGAAGAGGAGCTTGCCGGGCTGATGGTGTCCATGTCGCGGCTGTTTCGTTATGTTATCGAACCGGCTCACCATGACTCTTGGGTGACCCTCGGGGAAGAAATGGCGCAAATCCGTCGTTATCTGGAACTGATGGAGATGCGTCTGGGTGAACGTTTGAGCTGGCAAATTCATATGCCTTCGGAGGCAGCCAGAATTCCGCTTCCTAAACTGCTGATCCAGCCTATTCTAGAGAATGCCATTTTGCATGGTGTCGAAAATCGCATCGGCAACGGTCGTGTTGAAATTAGTGTCACTCCTTCGACCAGAACGGGTTGGACCAAGATCGCGGTCATAGATAACGGACCTGGAATGACACTGGAAGAACTTGCAGCTGTGCGTACAGCGTTGATGGGGGGAACAGCCTGCCAGAGCAAGGGAACCGGTATGGGACTAGTGAATGTGCAGCGCAGGCTTGCTCTCTATTATGACAGCGCATCTTATCCAACGGACGGCGTGCTGATACATAGTGCTGAGCAGGAAGGAACTGTGGTCGCTTTTGAAATTCCTGATGAATATGGAGGGCGGTAGAAATGAGTGTTTCATCCAAAACCATTGTCATTGTAGACGATGAACAGCGAACACGTCAGGGGATACACCAGACATTGGAGCAATGGGCCGCCGGGAAATACCGGATTGTAACATTCGATAATGGTTTGGAAGCGTTAAATATACTGCGTGCAGAGACGGTTCATCTGTTGATTACGGATGTCCGGTTGCCGGAATTCAGTGGGCTGGATTTAATCCGCTCTCTGGAACGGGATTCACGACGACCAGCGATCATTGTCATCTCGGGTTATGCGGAGTTTGATTATGTCCAGCAGGCTCTTCGTCTGGGAGCCGTCAATTATTTGCTCAAACCGATTGATAAGCAGGAGCTGTTGAATGCGGTCAATGAAGCGCTTCGGCTGGAAGAGGAGCGACAGCGGTACGAGAAGCTGGACAAGCTGGCTGACCCTGTTTTGCTAGAGCTTGATCTCCAGGCGGCTACTCTTAGTGATCCGGTACGACGTGCCTTCACCTATATGGCGGAGCATCTTCACGAATCCATTACGATGGCGCAGACTGCCGCGCATTCACACCTGAATGCGAGCTATTTTAGCGTTTTGTTCAAGGAGCAAAGTGGTTTATCCTTCAGCGAATATTTGCACCGGCTGCGGATCCAAAGGGCTAAGGAGTTGCTGCTGCATACTCAGTTGACGATTGCCCAAATCGGCGAGCGATCAGGCTACCGAACAGATAAATATTTTATTAAAGTATTCAAAGCGACCGAGGGGGTAAGTCCCAGCCGCTACAGGCAGCAGATGCGTACAGGGCCGGAGAATATCGACTGACGTATAGGCAGATCAAACCCAATAAAAGTGGAATTATACCCAATGAGTGTACCCTGTTGGAAGCCGGAATGAAGTGCTAAACTTACAAATGACAACGGTTACAAAAAATATAATTACAATAAACGGAGGTCTAACGATGTCCAAGAAGCATGATTTGAGTAAGCGCTCACATCAAAAATGGTTTGCAGGGTTTGCCCTGCTGCTGTCACTTATGCTGGTACTATCTGGTTGTGGTGTTGGTAAGGATGGTCAAGGCGGTTCCAGTAAAGAAGGAGGAAAGGTTACACTCAAAATGATGCACCTGTGGCCAGAGGGAAGCTCGGCACAGCAGAGCAAGCTTGTGACTCAGATTATAAATCAATACCAAAAGGATCATCCCAATGTCGTCATTCAGCAAGAAGTGCTGGAAAATGAACAATATAAAAACAAGCTCAAAGTGCTGTCGGCTTCCAATGAATTACCGGATGTCGGCATTACCTGGGCAGCAGGCTTTATGGAGCCTTACGTTAAAGGTGGATTATTTACGCCTATGGATGACCTGCTGAACGGTTCCAAGCTGAAGGACAAATTTGTACCGGGAACGACCGAAGCTTATGCGCTGAATGGCAAAACGTATGCGCTTCCGATTGAATTGAACATAACACCTATTTATTACAACAAAGCTATATTCCAAAAATACAATTTGAAGGTACCTACGACATTTGACGAATTTAAGCAGGTTGTGAAAACTCTTACGGATCATGGAGTTGCACCGATTGCATTGGGCAATAAGGATCGCTGGACCGGCTCACTCTGGTACATGTATCTGGCAGAGCGTATAGCAGGTAATGACACGCTGAAAAAAGCGATTGACGGCTCAGGATCGTTCGATGACCCAGGTTTAATTAAAGCAGCCTCTGAAGTCCAGACACTTGTGGATATGAATGCTTTTAACAAAGGATTTAACGGCTTGTCCAATGATGAGGGAAAATCCGAGTTTATGAACAATAAGGCAGCTATGTATTTGATGGCTACTTGGGAATTGCCGAATTTTACGACCAATCCTGCAATCCCACAAGAATTTAAAGATCAAATTGGCTTCTTTAAATTCCCGATGGTTGCAGGTGGCAAGGGCAACGAGAACAGTTGGGTAGGAGGTCCGGGAGTAGGTTTGTTTGTTTCGGAGAATTCCAAGGTGAAAGAAGAGGCCAAAGCGTTCGTTGAATACTTTGTACTCAAATGGGGAGAACAATCGGTCACACAGGCGGGCGTTATTCCAGCGACGAAAGTGGACACCTCTAAAGAAAAACTGCCTCAGCTGTATGTTGATTTGCTGAACGGGCTGAACCAGGCCAGCAGCATTACATTGTTCGCTGATGTACAGATGAAGCCAAATGCAGCGCAGGTGCATTTGAACATGATTCAGGCGTTGTTTGGCAAAGCGGTGACACCGCAACAATTTGCCGACCAGCATAAGGCTGCCATCGAGAAAGGGAATTGAAATTGACCACCTAAGGAGGTCCGACCGTGGAAAAGGTCATGTCGAATAAGCTCGTCATTGCTCTATATGTATTGCCTTCTCTATTATTGCTATTCGCTATTATATATGTACCCATCGTACTGACTGGCTATTACGGCTTGAATCAGTGGAATGGAATTGGCTCTATGACTTTTGTGGGGCTGGACAATTATCAACATCTGTTTACAGACAAAGCGTTCTGGCAAAGTGCATGGCATTCGCTGCTGCTGGCCTTGTTTTCAGGCATTAGTCTAATCGGTTATCTGGTCATTGCGATGATTTTGTCAGGGAAAATCAAGGGAGCAAATCTGCTGCGGAAAATTTATCTGATTCCCATGCTGCTGTCTTCTGTAGCAATCGCACAGCTTTGGCTCAAAATATATCATCCAACGAACGGAGTGCTTAATTCCTTATTGGTGTCGGTCGGCGTTCACAACCCACCTGAGTGGTTAGCTAATCCGTCTCTGGTGTTGATTGCCTTGTTTATCCCGATTATTTGGCAATATGCAGGTTTTTATATCCTGATCTACTATGCCGGGCTGAAAAACATTCCCGAAACCTTGATGGAGGCTGCCCGGATTGACGGGGCCAGCCCCTGGCAGATTGCGACTCGTATCAAATTGCCCCTGCTGCGCGAGGTAATTAACGTTACGATCATATTATCGATTGTCGGCTCGCTTAAATATTTTGACCTTATCTATGTCATGACGGACGGTGGACCGAATGGAGCCAGTGAAGTGATGGCCTCATACATGTACCACCAGGCATTCCGCAGCTTTGACTTTGGATACGGCAGCGCTACAGCCTTCGCCCTGCTGTTCATCTGTTTGATCGCTACGTGGCTGATCCGTAAGGTTACGGCCACAAGTGAAACCATCCAGTATTCATAATCCAGTCTTGCAAACAGATGAGGGTAACAAAGGACAGAAGAGGGAGGAACGGATATGAAAACCCAGGCAGCCGCCAACTATCCGCTTGGAGTCGCTAGCCGCGGCAAAATGTTAAATCGGGTCGGTTATGCCGTGTTGTATATCATTTTAATTATCTTGGCGGTAACGCAGCTTTTACCGCTGGTGTGGCTGATGCTTTTCTCGCTTAAAAATAATCAGGAAGTGTTTAATCTTCCGCCGTTTGCACTCCCGTCCCAGCCGCATTGGGAGAACTATATGAATGTATGGACCAGCGGCAACATTGGGCGGTACTTTTTCAATAGTGTGTGGATTACGGTCATATCCGTAGCGCTGACGGTGCTATTAGCCAGCTTTGTAACGTTTGCCATTACGCGTATGCGGTGGAAAGGAAGCAAGTTAGTTCTCGGGCTCTTTATGGTTGGAATGATGATTCCAGTCCATGCCACCTTGATTCCGTTGTTCAGCATGTTTCTCAAACTGCATTTAACAGATACTTCACTCTCTATCATCCTGTCGTATGTTGCTTTTAATCTACCGACAACGATGATGATCTTGCTGGGATTCTATTACGCCCTGCCCCGTGAAGTGGAAGAAGCGGCCGTTATGGACGGCTGCTCGGTCAACCGGATGTTTTTTCGGATCATACTGCCCATGACAACCCCCGTCATGGCAACGACATCCATTATTAACATGATCTATAACTGGAATGAGTTTATTTTCGTCAATACGTTCATCAGCTCGGACGCGAATAAAACGCTAACCGTTGGCGTCCAGAACTTTATCGGACAATATACTACCGATTGGGGAGCTATCGGAGCTACATTGATGATCAGCATTTTGCCCATTTTGCTCGTGTTCCTCATTATGAGTGACCGGATTGTGGAAGGTATCGCAGCCGGGTCGGTTAAGGGGTAAAACAAAAATTCCCCAGGTTAGAAGAGCACCCCCTAGTGTAGACATTGGAACAAACCTTTTGGTTTGTCCGATGAATGCTAGGAGGTGCTTTTTATGCGAATCTAGTTTGAGTCGATGGGAAATACCTAAATGAAAGTAGAAAATCTATAAGTTTAAGTTTTTTCAGAAAATAAATGGTGAGCAAACATGTTGATAATTATGAAGCCGACCAATTGCGTGAATCCATCAGAGGTTATGATGTGGTTGGTAACTCTGATAGGGGGATGGCAAAGTTGTGTTATTCATATAGGAATTGGGATTCATTCTGCTAATTGACTGCTTATTTTTGGCATAAAAAAAGCACATTCCTACTCGTATCTCAAGTGGGACTGTGCCTTTAAAAGGCTATCATATTTGTGTTAAGTTGTTGGTTTGCATATCTGTTAATATTATAAAATAAATTTGTCCGAAGTTATTAACAAGCTATTGACATGGCTTATTTGAATCTTTCTAAACCATGATATGGATTCGAAATATTTTCACCAACTTCATCAATTGCTTCTATTATTTCTTCCAATATTAATTCATTTATATCCTTATCTTGATTTATTGAATCTTTAATTTTTTGAAAGCAATTCTTTAGTCCGAGGTTTACAACAATTGAAAGAATGATATCTACATCATCATAAGAATCAGTATTCCATAACCTGTGAAGAACCTTATCTATACTATTTCTTACTTCACTTTCCAATAACTCGTAGGTCATAACTTGTCTATCTGTTAATTGGCTAAGAATTAATAAAAAATCCTTTTTCTCAATTTTACCAGTATTAAATTCATTCAATACGTTTTGAAACATCAATGCTAATGTTTCTGTTGGTAATACATCGGGTAATTTCTCAATTTCTTTAAGATTCATTTTTTTATTTCCCTTCTATTGGAATGTGAACTTCATTTAAGGATTGATTTTTAGTCCATGTTCCATCGGTTTTTAATTGTTTATTACCTATCTTTATTTGTGCAGTCCAACGTGTTCCTGATACTGACCCAGAGTACTTACTTGCAGCTATAGGATCTGGCGAATGCCATCGAATAATTGCTTTCTGTCCATCAGCCAGTAAAAATTCGTACTTTGCTCCATCTTTAATTGTACTTGTTGGAAAAAATGTATTTGATGTATCTGGGGGGATCATAGATTCTAAATTGGATAAGCTAATTTCCCCATTTTTCAATAGATCTTGTGCTCCTTGTCTGGCCTGGTCTCTTGTTAAAGACTCTATAGAGGAATTTACAGATTTAGTATTCTTCGATTTAACAATTTCTTTTTCCTTTTTTAAATATTCTTTTATATTTGAGGATTTTCTTGTATTTGTACTCTTAGCTACATTAAAAGCGTAGGCTTTGATGGGTACAAACTGTGAGTCAAAATAGACATGTATTACAAGGTTTGTACGCTATAAAGGAATGAGAGGTGATATTTAATAAACAACCCAGCATATGTATTTATCGGTTAAAAGGGGGATTTAGTTTACAGAATGAACCATTGGAAGCGGTATTTACATGTGTATTTCTGGAATTAGAAGATATGAGAGGGAAGTATAAGGTGGAAAAAAGTATATAATAGATGGTAAGAGGGCGTATAAAAAGCTATATATATAAGATTGAGCTTAAATGAAAGATGAGGGTTCATGTTATGCCAAAAAACGATAATATGCTGGCGATTCTATGGATGCTGAATTCGGGCGTAAAAATGACTGCAAAACAAATATCCGAAAAGTTAGAAATAAATATAAGGACAGTTTATCGATATATTGATGCACTATGTGCCAGTGGAGTGCCTATAATATCCGACACAGGTCATAATGGCGGGTATAGCTTGCTGAATAATTTTATTAGAGCGCCTCTACTATTTGATATGGAAGAAAAAAAGGCACTCCTACATGCTGCTATTTTTGCAAAAGAGGCTGGATACCCTTTGAGTGAGGCATTAGACAATGCGACATCAAAATTGAAAATGTATTCGAATCAAGAGCAGGAAAGTATACTTAGCCGTCATTTAGCCGGATTTGAAGTGATTAACCGCATGGGAGACCCTTCTCTTCAGCCGATATTGGCGGAATTGGAGCAGGCTGTAGCCAACGAATTCTCTGTAGAAATGGATTATCGCACAAGCCATGAAGAACAACCCAAGAATAGGGTGATAGACCCCTATGGAATGGTTTACTGGAACAATAAATGGTATACTGTTGCATTTTGTCACCTGAGAAATGAGATCCGTAGCTTTCGGGCAGATCGGATTCTACAAATCAAGCGTACTCCAATCATATTTAAGCGTTCCGAAGCTTTTTCAGCCCGTGAATTTTTTATGCAAAATCTGTTACCTGATTTAGTGGGTAAGGACGGTTTAATTTCTTTAACTATCGGAGGCAGGTCCGAGGCATTGGATGACTTATGTCTGCATTGGTTTTTGGGACATCATCTGAAAGAGCGGACATCCAATCAAGCCATCTTTTTGCTTGAGGAAAAATCACTTCATACATATGTCCCTTATTTACTCCTACCCTACGGGAAATCCATTCAAGTAATCGAACCACAGAGTTTGAAGGGAAAACTTGTTGCTGTTGCGTCGGAGTTAATGGAATATTATCAACGTTAAAAGCTTCACTGACAGCAGATGTCAGTGAAGCTTTTTTATAATGATGATAATCATTGATTACCGGAGGATGATTGGTATCACTCGATGAATTATAAAATAAGGAGAATTTGCAAATGAATAATACAGTATATCTTTATGTGTTTGACACCATGGCAGATTGGGAGATAGGTTATTTAACTGCCGAACTGAACTCGGGGAGATATTATAAAAAGGGGCTGGTCCCATCAAAAATAGTTACCGTGGGAATGGAAAAGACCCCTGTAACTACAATGGGCGGATTGAAAATCCTGCCTGACATCACACTGGATGAGTGCAGCATTGAAAGCACAGATATATTGATTTTACCCGGTGGAGATACATGGACAGAAACCATTCACCAACCCATCTTAAAAATTGTTGAGAGGTGTTTAGAGGAAGGTATATGGGTTGCGGCGATTTGTGGTGCTACCATGGGACTTGCCCAGATAGGATTGCTGAATTCACGTTGGCATACAAGCAATGATCTGGAATATCTCAAAATGATCTGTCCCACCTACACGGGCGAAAAGTATTACAAAACGGAGTCTGCTGTAACGGATGGAAAACTGATCACTGCATCTGGAACAGCTCCGTTGGAATTTTCCGTACACGTTTTGAAAGCTCTGGGTGTGTTTTCTTCTAAAACATTAGAAGCCTGGTATAGTCTAAACAAAACTCGAGCATCCAAATATTACTATGAGTTGATGAATTCAATCCAATGAAGGTATGCGCATTAAATTGAACTGTTACGATCATTTAAAGGAGGAGTTAAAATGACTGAAAGCAGCGAATATGTGGGAGTGTCAGGTAAATATACAAAGAAGGGAACACCCAACGGCTTTACATCTATTACCCCTTTTATTACAGTGAAGAATCCTTCGGAAGCAATAGAGTTCTATAAAACGGTTTTCAATGCAAGGGTTAAGGATATTACTGAATATCCTGATGAGAATGGCAATAAAATAATTGTTCATGCTGAATTAGATTTTGGAAATGGTTTTTTGCAGCTGGGAGCAGCGAATCCAACATATCAATTGGTCTTGCCGCCAGATGAAGAAAATGCGTGTTATTCTTTCGGAATCTACGTTATGAATGTTGATCAGGTCATTGAAAATGCGGTAGCAAGAGGAGCGAAAGTAAGGGAACCAGTTGCAAACTTTGTTTCAGGTGATCGATTCGGAAGTATATTGGATCCTTGTGGAGTAAGGTGGTCTATTATGACTAGGATCGAGGATTTGTCAGAAGAAGAAAGTAGTCGTAGGGTTGCTGAATGGGCTAAAAGCTTTAGTGGAGAATAAATGCAATCACTTTTTAATAAAAAGTATTAAAGTGACTATCTGCTAAAATGATGATAAGGAAAGATTGAATATAGGAAGCATTGGTATTTTGCCTTCAATGAGGGTCTAGTTGATAAATGGAGAGAGGCCCTTCAAGTCTGGTACATAAGGCTTGAAGAGCAATAATAATAACAATTAATGCATAGCTGAAAAAGTTTGGAATAGGGGTTCGACTCCCCCCGCCTCTATACTAAAACCCGCTCATTGAGCGGGTTTTTGTTTTTAATCAATTTAAAAATGTAGACATGAAATATTTAAGGCATAGAGTTTGATGGAGCTTGTAGACATTCTGCTATGTTTAAATCATGTTGTTTACAAAATTGCTGGCGTAATTCTTCTTGAAACCATCTAGCCAATTTGGCAGGATACATTATAATTTGAATTCATCAGCTTTATTTTTTGACTTTATCTATCATTTAGGAATTGTGGTTACTATTTTTTATTTAATTGGATACAAAGGCCGCCTTTTTTCAATTCTGACCTATCTATTTTTTTATTCACTGTATGTTCGTTCTTTTCATATAAGTGACGGAGGAGACAATTTACCGATAGTAAATATGTTTTTTCTCCTATTCGCCAATAATACTGCATATTTCTCTTTTGATTCTAAATTGAATAGCTTACATGGAAAAGGCTCGAAGCAGTCTTTGATTTATAAGTTATCCATAATAATTCACAATTTTGCAGTACTTTTTTGTATTATACAACTGTGTATTGTTTATTTCTTCTCAGGAATGTATCAGCTTATGGGAGAAATGTGGCAAAACGGAACGGCACTTTATTATATCTCTCAGGTGAGAGAGTTTAGCAAACCTATTTTGGATTATATGGTTAACCATTATGTTGGACTCACCATTTTATTCACTTATTTATCTATAATTGTTAAAATAGCTTTTCCTTTTGCTGTAATTAATAAAAGCCTTAAACCGTTTGTAGTTATTGCTATGATATTGTTTCATGCAGGAATCGGTATAGGCATGGGCTTACTGACGTTTTCACTAATTATGATTGTTATGGAATTATTGTTGTTTACGGATCGAGAATATAAAAAGTTATACCATTTTATAAAGATCAGCTTCCGGAAAATATCAATTACAATTCGAAGAAAAACAAGAAAATTAGGATATGTAAGTTTTCAACACAAACAAATTCTGGTTTTCTATGATGGTTGGTGTCCTGTTTGTTAATGAATTAGAAAGGCGAATGCATAGTTTCTCAATGAATGATTCTAGTAAAATACAACGTGGAATTGACTCTATTGCACAAATTTGTACAAGAATACCGTATCTTTGGTGGGCGGTTCCCTATATAATTATTCTCAAAAAAATGGGTATTGGTGGTTATTTGTATGATTATATAGCTTCTAAAAGAAAAGTGATTCCCGTGGGGAACTGTGACGACTTATGTGAACTTCAGCCTAAGAGTGTCCATTAAGGAGCAAAGTATGAAAATAATTTTATTGTTAGTAGCTATAATTTTAATATTTGTGTTCATATGTATCCTGTTTTTGTTCATTGCGAAGCGCCAAAATAATAAGAAAACAGAAATGGATGTTCTAAGCTTTTTGAAGGAAAATCCGAGTAAAGCATCTTTGTTTATGATCAAAAATGGTATGGAGAAAATCAGCTATAACTCAGAAGTTAAAATGCCGCTTGCCAGCACGGCCAAAGTGATCATTGCTATCGAATTTGCTCGCCAAGTTGCAGCGAAAATATTAGACGAGCAGGAACTTGTTCCTTTAGAGGAATTAAATAAATTTTATATCCCTGGTTCCGATGGTAACGCTCATCATAACTGGATCAAATCCATTCGCGCAAACCATAAAGAGGTTCAAGGGAAAATTACGTTATTGGATATTACTCACGGCATGTTAGCATATAGTTCCAATGCCAATACAGAATTTCTGATGGCGAAAATGGGTTTGGATAAGATAAATGAGAATATTATGAAGCTCTCACTTTCTTCCCATGATAAAATCTTTCCTTTTTCATCTGCGGGATTCATGTCTCCTTATATCCAAGAGACCGAAAACATAGGCTTTAAAGAGTCGATACAAAAGATAAGTGAGATGAGCTACGAGGAATATATGAAAAAATCTATTGAAATTCATCAGATTTTAAATCGTGATCAGGGGATAGAATGTATTCAGAAATGGAACACCAGGCAGAATTATGTACGAAAGCTTCAAGTGCTGGAATCGCGCAAGCTTCCTCGTTCAACGACTAAAGAATATGCTTACCTCATGAAGCTTATACACAAGGGGGAGTTGGTTCCTTCTACTATAAATCCATATCTAAAAATGCTAATTCAGCGACAAGTGGATAACTCCAAGTTAATAGAGTTTGGAAACAAAGGTGGATCTACCATTTCTGTTCTAACAGAGGCTTTATATTGTACGGATCGGGAAGGAAATGACATTCAACTAGCCATGTTTATTCAAGATGATTCTGGGGTGGATCATATTTGGCTCAAGCAGAAGCTGGATTTGTTTTTTTACAAATTATTAACGGATACTGCATTTCAAGAAGAGGTAAGAAGCAAATTATCATATGATAAGGGAAGAAATTGAATGTTTTTTTATTTTGTAAAATGCTGCTGATTCCGCTTATACTTTACTGGATCATGGCTTACTTTCCATTTAAAAATCGTATTTCGTGGTATATACACACTTTGTTTACAAGTGCATATACGTTCATGATTTTATTCATAAATGATTGGCTCAAATAGAAAAACACGAATATTCCTTTCTCTTTATGGTTTATTAGCAATATATCAAGTTTTTATATGTATTTTATTTAGTGTTTCATACATTACATCCACTCCTAAACACGAAGATGCAGTCGATTTAGCGTTCCCTTTGAAAGGAGGGGCTTACGAGGTAGTGAATGGTGGAATGAGTTCATCTATGAACTATCACTTTTCGCATCGTACTCTGAAATATGCGGTGGATATAACTAAGCTCACCCCGTTAGGTTCAAGAAAAGGGATATTTGATAATCCTGAATCTTTAAAATCCTATCCCATTTATAATGATTCAGTATATAGTCCGGTTGAGGGTAGAATTATCGAAGTTGTGGATGGAGTAGAAGATAATGTCCCAAACTCCCTGGGCCGTAGTACTACAAATATGATTATCATCAAACATCAAGGATATAATATTCTGTTGTTACACTTGAAGAAAAATAGTCTATTAGTTAAGAAAAATGATTTTGTCAAAGTTGGACAAGAAATTGCGAAAGTAGGGAACTCAGGTTACAGTAGTGAGCCGCATCTTCATGTCCATGCTATAAAACATGACAATAAGAGAGATTACTTCAATGGAACCTCGATTCCTATTACTTTTAATGGTAATTACTTAAAGAGAAATGATTTGCTATTTAATCAAACACTTATTTTTCGTTAAAAATGTATACCTACCTAGAAAGTCGGTTTGAGAATTTGTTTACCAGGTTTTCAGTATCGTGTATTGTTCTTCAAAGCAAGTATCTTTAACTTAAGCGAGAAGTATATCCTTACCATCGTCTCGACACACGTGGAGTGCGTGGTAGTGATATATCAAGATGAGAAGCATTGATGCACGAGGGCTAGAGGGGAATTTGAATATGTACAGGAAAGACAGTAAAGAGGGGCGGCGAGCCCCTCTTATTTGTGTGATGTTGAGCATTTTTATTTATTTACAGAAAGTGTAGCACTTCATTTTCACAATTTTTCATCACAAAAAGGCTTTTGTCTCATTCAATGAGCGTGCTATATTTGATAAAAGCTGAATTGTATTCCTTATCTCATGTTCCGTAGTGTCTGGGTGAATTGCACAGATTCGGAGAACAGTTTTTCCATTAAGTTGTGTCGTAAGCACAGAGGCGTATCCGTTTGTCATCATTTCTTGGGAGATCCTTTTATTGAGTGAATCTAATTCTTGCTCAGATAATCCAGTTGGCGCATATCGAAAATTAACAATCGCTAACTGTGCGGGGGATACAATTTCCCAATGATTATGTTTTTTGATTTCATCTTCAGCCCATTCTGCGAGCTGAACTCCATGCTCTATGGCTTCACCGACAGCATTAGTTCCTAAAGCTTGTAGTGTCACCCATAGTTTCAAACTTCGAGCAGGCCGCGTTAATTCAGGGCCCAGATCCCAATAATTAATATGTTCTTCATTAGTCTCGGCATCTTTCAAATATTCTGGATGTGTGCTGAAGCAGTTTCTGAGCTGTTGATTTTCTTTGGCTAAAACTACGCTACAGGAATATGTCTGCATTAACCATTTATGTGCATCCCAGGTAATGCTATCTGAACGCGATATTCCGCTCAAAAGGGGCTTATATTTCGAAGAAGCCAAAATCGATGCACCGTAAGCTCCATCCACGTGTAACCAAATGTTATGTTTTTCACATAGGTCAGCAATTTCGTTTAACGGGTCAATGCTTCCCGTATTGGTTGTGCCTGCCGTGGCAATGATCGCAAAAGGCTTAAAGCCAGCCGCCTGATCATCCATTACTTTTTTTTCTAAGGCTGAAACATCCATACGAAAATTTTTATCACTTGGAATCTTTCTGATTTGATCACCACGGAATCCGAGGATGCGTAACCCTTTGGCGACCGATGAATGAGTTTGATCTGAAACATAAGCAGTTCCAATGGCATATTCCTGCTCGGATAACCTTGCATTGCGTGCAGCTGCCAAAGCGGTCAAATTTGACAACGATCCGCCCGACAGAAATAAGCCTCCAGCAGTATCGGGATATCCTGCTTGGTCACACATCCACCGGATCACTTCCCCCTCTAAAAGGCTTGCGCTCGAACTCAGCATCCAGCTTCCGGCGTGGGTATTATAAGCGCTGGTCATGATATCTCCTAACCAAGAGTAAAGAGACATTGGACTAGGAACCAATGCGAAAAAGCGAGGGTGTTGCATGAAGGTTTGGTGAGGATAGACGTTTTTCCTCATTTCGTCGACGACCTCTTGTATCGGTCTTCCTTTTTTCGGAAAACCAATTTCCCTTAGATGGGCTAATGTATCCTCATCTGCAGTATTGATTACTTTTTGGGATCGAATATTGTTATTTTCAGCAATATATGAATGTATGAACTGTTCAATAATCTCACCTAATTGCTGATTTGGTTCTTGATTCATCATAAGCATCTCCTTTGCTTAACTTCAACCAAGTATAATATAACATCTGTTGTCATATTGTGATATTCGCCGATTTCATCATTACGTTTATTTTTAGGCTCTTCGCTATTACGCAAAGTAATTTGGGGGAACCTTTGTTATCTGAAAAATATTAAAAAAGAAGATAAATGTATAGTGTTGGTTTATGTTGTATAAATAAAATTTATATGTAGGAAGGGTAGAAGGTGGAACGAGATTGGTTCTATCGCACTCTTATATAAGAAATTAATGAAAACCTTGATATTGATATAGCCGAATGATACTCACTTGTATGTAAAGTGTTTGAAAACGCTCTGCCAGAAGTTGCAACTGAGCTACTAAAATATTTTTAAAACTTTTCTTTAGTCGTTATAAGTGTTTACTAAGTTGTTTTGTGTCTAGCTTCAGACGATGGAATATAAAATTTCAGAAATATATTTTGACCTGCTGCAAAGAGTGGACCATATGAATAGCCTCCCTGTCTTATGAGCACTGACCAGTTATCGTTTGTAGGCTGATGGAAAAACCTGCATCAACCTCAGTTGCTGCAATTCCACCTGAAAACACACGTGGAGTGCGTGTTAATAATATATCGAGATGAGAAGCATTGATGCACGAGAATTTAAGAGCAACTTGAATATGTTCCTGCATTCAAAAAAACGCTTTAGGGTTGAGTGCGGGAACATATATTATTTACATACATATGGCATGTGGAGTGCTGTTTACTGTGGGTCAGGAAAGACTAATAGTTAGATGTACTGGTGAAATCGATAAGGGGCTGTCCTTAAAGTCATTGATAAGACTTAGGATAGCCCCTGTTGTATTTGTATTTTACTCAAAATATAAATAACAACTGCATATCCTCCAGGGAAGGATAGCGATACATTCTCTATTAAGACCGGTAAGCCAATGCTTACTCTAAAAAGTTATGATGGAACAGCTAACACAGAAGAGTCTGGGTTACTATTATGCTTAAAGATATAGTGGATATATTCTTTTGCACTGTGATTGATTTCCTCATCGCTAGCTTGAAATGAAGCTCCGAAGACAGCAAAATAGGGTAGTGCCACTGCGCCTACATGTCCTGTACTGGCTTTGAAAGGCGTAGTCACTTCATCTACGGTAAAAGAAACAGAGCCCTCTGGTAGGTAATTTTCTTTTTTATCGCCGATTGACATGGCAAGCCCTAATTTTTTCCCTTTAAGCTTGTCACCTTTTGATCCATAAGCCCATCCGTAAGCAAAAACATCGTCGAACCACTTTTTCAATAGAGTCGGATAACTGTACCAATACAACGGGAATTGAAAGATAACATGGTTATATGCTTCTAATAGATTTTGCTCTCTAGGAACATCAATGTTCCAGTCAGGATACTCTTTGTAAATCTCATGAATTGTAATATCGTTTGGATATTGCAGCAGTTCTTTTTTCCATCGCTGGTTTACCCTTGAAACCTCAAGGTTCGGGTGTGCCAAAATCACCAGTGTTTTCATTATAAAATCTCCCTTCTCAGGCCCATATTCAAGAGTGTATCGTCAAAGTGCCTTGCTTCATTTTTTTGAATATCATCATTATGTTGCAGGCTTAAAAAAAAGAAAATACACACAATAAAGTAAGATGGTAACTTCAAAGTACGTACTGGACTCGAAAAAAAATATATGCAATAATAAATTTTTAGATTGACTTTATAAGATCAGTATAAATGAGGTTTTATTCTATGAAACAATATAATCTGGGCATAGAGGCAACACTTGAAATAATCGGCGGAAAGTGGAAAGCTCTGATCATATGCTTATTAATGTCCGGTGTAAAGAGAACAAGCGAATTACAGCGGAATATTCACGGCATTTCACAAAAGGTTCTGATCCAGCAGCTTCGTGAACTTGAAAAGGATGGACTCGTAAGAAGATATGTGTACCAGCAGATGCCGCCAAAAGTCGAATATAGCCTCACGGAATACGGAGTTACAGCCAATAAGATCGTTGAAGTTATGTGTTCTTGGGGCAGAGAAAATATTCAAATAAGACAACAGCAAGGAGAAGAAATTGTCTTGCTGGAGGATAAGTCACCGGAGAACTTTGAGGACTTCGGAAAGACAGATAAGTTGAATTAAGTTAGAATAGAGTTAAGATTTCTTACATTACTTCCAATAGAGCAGTTCTAGAAGCAATAGCTGGGGAGCGTGTACGTGGTAGTAATATATCGAGATGAGAAGCATTGATGTATCGGGGATTAAGAGTAACTTGAATATGTTCTTGCATTCAAAGGATTGTATAGAGTGCCGTAAAAAGTAAAGAGGGGGAATAGCCCCTCTTTTTTTGTCGCCTAGCTATTAATTCCTAATATCAATAATATATAGTAGCCTAGCTAAATTGCCTTCGACTAATTCTATAATGTGCAAACGCTTGAACAGAATATAAACCTGACACTTCGGATTTTATTACATCGTTCACCCAAACCTTCTCCTCTAGAACAGACAGTCCGTTCGTTAATCTCATATTCAATGTTGGATCAACTAGTATTTCGGCTTCCCATTCAGTCAACAGATGTTGAATATCCTCGTTTTGGTTCATTTTGAATTGATCCAAATACTTTAGGATTTTTATATCCAATGATTAAACTGGGAGTAAAACTAATTTACGATATTGTTACATAATAAGAGCCAGCTATACTTTTGCTGTATACTGTCCCAACACCTTGAAAGAGTTAAAATAAAGGTGAGCTATCTTTCGATACACACCTTCATTTTGATTAAGAATTATTGTCCAATTTGTTCTAAGATTTGTGTGTAAGCATTCCTATAATGATCGGGGTTAGGATCTTCTCCTATTATTTTGGGTACGTCAAAGTTAGACAGCAGGAAATGGTGTTTGGGTTGAACCTCATGTCTTGCTAAGCAGCTCTTGCAACAGGACAAGGGACAGCCGTCAATTGCAATGATATCACGTCCCGATTTTGCTGTTCTGACAAGTGGTTTGACATCACCACCAACACCAGCAATGCAGGACATTTCAGCGACTTTTTCTCGATCCATTTGTATAGCGATCATGTTAGCGGTTTGTGCTGCGGAGGAACATCCAGAACAAGAATAGACAAGAGGTAAATCAGTTCTTTTCATCTTTGTACACTTCCTTGTTTTTTCTTTGTGATCCATCACGGTACCTTTGATTCTAGATGAAATAAAATTAAAATTGTTTGTATTTTAACTTAAATTTACAGTCTAAACCGTGATCGTGATCACGACATTATTTTTGCAAAATAGGGCTAACTGTGTGTATATAACTCAGCAAAATTATTTTTTCTAATAAAGAATTAAGCCTCATCTAAATATAAATCTGATCGTCATCCCTAATCACCATTAAAATTTCTTGCAATATAAAATAAGCGTTTGTTAAGTTGTTTTATGTCTAGTTTGTTGCAGTGTACGATCTGCTTTTAAAATGTAAACCTAAAAACTTAGGATAATGCTTTGTGGAGTGCATGACGCGAAGGATCGAGCGCATCCCATCTTTTACTCCTTCCATATAGATGGATTACTTATCCTGACTTAGCTAATATCCTATGGCTCTTCCCATTCGGATTAACGTAATCATTACTCTAACCCCCAGAAATTTCTCCAGTTTTTATTGAAAATTTCTGGTATTTATTTGATAATATCAGTATGATACACACTGAAGCGTGAGACATCATATTTTTGGAGTTCCATCTCATGAGCAGTGTCATAATCCATCCCTTTTTTCATCATAGTTGATTCGAACAATTATAAAACCATTTTTTTCAATATTCAATTTTGTGTAAGTTGGTATGTAATCATCCAGTATTTGTACATTTTTAACATCTTTCATTTTTCATAAATTTTAATTCTAATATTCTAAAAATGGGGAAAACAAAATGGAACCAGTCTTAAAGCACAATTGGGAATTAACTGAAACGGAAGCGATAAAATTACAACAGGAGCTATCTAAAAAAGTTACAAAAGAGGATCAACTCCCTGAAATTCATTACGTGGCTGGGGTAGACGTGGCATATAGTGAACAAAGTGATTTATTAGTTGCGGCAATCGTTATTTTAGAAGCAAACTCTTTAAATATAGTGGAATCAGTAGTAGTTGAAGATTCTGTGCAATTCCCTTATATCTCCGGATTGTTTTCATTCAGGGAGCTACCATCTATAGTTAAAGCATTTAAACAAATAAAGACCTTTCCTCAGCTTGTAGTTTGCGATGGTCAAGGAATTGCTCATCCTAGACGATTTGGATTAGCCAGTCACTTAGGAGTAATCTTTGATATTCCTACAATTGGCTGTGGCAAAACGAAGTTATTGGGGGATTTCCAAGAACCATCTCAAGAAAGAGGTGCATGTTCATTATTAGTGGATCGTGAGGAAATCATCGGAAGTGTATTAAGAACCCAAGAAAATATTAAACCTCTTTTTGTATCTGTAGGTCATCGTATTTCATTAGATACAGCCTGCAATTGGATTCTAAAGCTCTCTCCACGTTATCGCTTACCAGAAACAACTCGACAAGCTGACCAACTGGTGAAAAAAGTTTTATCAAAGATATATTAATAGCTCATTCAGCTCTAAGTACTTGATGGGCTAAACGCCCATCAAGATAAAGCTAATTTTGTACAGAGTGATCAACTGATATAGCAATCGAAATTCTGAGGAGATAAACACTTTTAGGAATTATTTTAGTCTCTTCTTATTTTACTATTCAGCTTTCTTTGAGTTAATAAATAATCAAAAATCTCACTTGTTTCTTGTAACTTGCTAGACTTAATCAAATTGTGTTTAACATCCCATTCCTGATAACTTAACTCTACCCCCAATTCATGTTCGCTTTCCGATTTAAGTTGTCCATTCTCATACCATTGAGTCCTTTTTCCTTTCGTCTGACCATAATGCATAATCTCTTCAGATTTTCTCTCCCCGGTAGTATAAAACTCTCGTAGTAATCCATGTTTAAAACCATCTTTATAAAAACTAAAATATCTTAATTGACCGTCATCGTATAATTCATAGGCTAATCCTGTAAAAGGGGTTCCACCCTCGTCTTCAGGGTTGTCCAAAATTTCATCACTAGTAGAAGAAAACCACAAGTCTTCAAAATCTACCCCATTTTTTTTGATATAATCTAAAGTGTATAATTCATTTTTATTTTCCATGATTATGTTTCAAAACCTCCGGTATAAAATTTGTTCCCTGTGTTATATATTCGCAATGAGGGCAACGTGGCATAGGGGTCCCTATAGGCATTTTTTTATTTATTTTTCTGGCAGAAATAACAAAGAGCATAAAATCAGATAATTGGGCATCTGGCCTTTTCAATAAAGCTCTGTTTAAGGCTTTTACTTCTGCATGAGATCCTGCTCCAGCCGTCTTTATATATTCTTCCTTTATCTTTGCAGGCATATTAGTAATTCTTTCGTTAAACCTTGGGCGAGGCTGCGGTTACCTCCGGCACAAGTACGGAGCCAAAGCGGGAGGCGAGACGTTTTATACATAATAGATAGAAGGGGGAGGAGAGGAAGGGGAGTATTAAAATCATCCTTGGTAAATACTTTTCAGTAAAGCGAAATCAATATCAAAAATAGATATATACTAGAAACCCGTTTTCTAATTAGAGCTCCAAATTCTTTAGAGTTTTTATATCCAATAATTTAAATAATGGATATAAAAAGGATGTAGTGAAACCCAGTATTGTCAACATTAGACCATACGGGCAATCCTAAAAAGGAAAACAACTGGTCCCCAAATATGTAATTGCCAAATTCAAAAGAAACAGCCATACCAAGAAGAGCTAGAAGAAGTGAAAGTGAACCCCAATCTATTTTTTTCGTTTTTCCTCAACAGTTTAAAGATAATTTGTAAAATTGCAACTGTTTGTATGCTGTACGTCAATATTGATGAAAAAGAATGTCTCATAAAATTCCTACTTGAAGTGTTGGTCTATGTATTATGATATGAAGTAAAGTAGAAATAATCATATTAAAAAGATATTCTGCTGTATAAAAAATAATACTGGTGGCCCTTAAAGATGTGTTCATGGATGGATGATGGGTTCATGCGGCACTGGGGGGCTTTTTGAGCAGCCGCCACTTATACGTTTGTATATTGTTTAACTTATTGCGGCGGATAAAAAGAAACCACAATACGCGGCTAGCACGTATTATGGCGTTTAATTTTACATATGGTATGAAAATTTTGATAGACTCTTTTGAATAGTTTCCATGGGTCTATTTATATGGTTTTATAATCCAGTTTCATAGTCTTCTATCAAATGTGACCAATACCCTTCAACATCCTTCAATGCAGCTGGGTCAATCTGTTCATAAAGCTTTCGGAGTTCAATTGCATATTTGTATGAAGTATATATCTCTCGTTGTCTCATTTCCGATGACAATTCCTGCCTAATTAATTGAAACAAAAAAAATGTTCTTAAGTTCTTATTAAGCATGTAAACAAATGGATGATGAAAAGAAGAACTAGTAAAAAGCCCACCCTCACCTTCTTTTAAGTAAAGTCCATATCCGTATGAAGCATAATGACCGATTTTGATAAATTGTACCTCACCAATTAACAACTTTTTAAAATCATTCAGTTCATAAAATACAAAATCATCAAATTCTTCTGGTACTCCAATGTCAATCATAAAGTCAGCATTTTCACGACTTACTCCAAGACCTACCAATTCATTAAAATCATAGTCTCGTATTTCTGAGTCATAATATTCACGAATTTCTCGAATATCATAATCCATACTATCACTCCTTTAACTTTTCAAGTTCTTGGGCTAAACCAGTATTGCCTCGATCTCTTGAAGCCTTATCCCCATACTCAACACTATAAGTTACTTCAGCATCAGGTAATTCCTTAGAAAGTAGCTCTTTACAATTATGACCACCAAGGATGCATGGTTCTCTTTCAGTATAAACTCGATGAACTATATACGTCTGCCCGTTTTTTTCAGCGGCAATTTTTTCTTCAACCAAAACCTTTTCAGAATGGACCTTTTTTACTTCTACTTTTCCACTCGGCTTTACTACTGATCTTTCTGTGCTTTCAAAAACCTTCTGAAAACGAACACCGTCTATTTCAATTTCCGCTACTACTAGATTTCTTAAATCGAATATTTGATTTTCAATTCGATACTTTTTCGTCATTGCACTTAAATCTGTTTTTCCATAACCAACTTGTTTTGGAATTTTGGAGTTAGGTATTCTGTTAGGGTTACCCGTCCCCTCTAACGCCTGTCGTTTCTTAATATCATCAAAGGTAAGCTTTTCTTTATTTGCATATTCCTTAAACTTGGATGCATCCCTTGTGGCCTTGCTCTGGGCGATGTTTTGTAATACTCGCTCTTTTATTTGGTCAGCCGGAGATACTTTAATTACTCCTGTCCCAGGTGTTTCAACATTAACTTTTGGAGCTTTAATTGATTTAGAAGGTATCTTTATATTCCTACCAAATTTAGCACCGTATAAACTTCCAACCATCTGAAATTCAGAAAATACGCTACTGATTATAATTGCATTTGCCTGCCATTTTGGTATTTCTTCGCCTGTCCAATAGTTCTTTCCTTCTTTAGCTGCTTTAATCTGTTCTACGAAAATATCCACATTTTCTGGTTCGTGATGTAATTTGATTTCTCCATTTTTGATAGCTTCGTTATAGGCAAGAGTGGCTTGGGCTGCTTTCTGATCGGTAACTCCATTTTTACTGAGGACCCACATAGTACCCATAAATTCTTTATCATACTCATCAAAATTATAGGACACTTTGGCTTTTTCAGCTGCCATGTAGCTGTCATAATTGGCTCTCCAGCGTTGTCTTAGATCTACCGGAACCTGCTGATACGCATGAGCCATGGCATTAGACTCTTTCAGCAGGTTTTGCACCAGTTCCAATGGGCCACCAGAATGCGCTATATGACGTGCACTCGTAAACACTTTCCCTAAAATCCACTTGCTATAGTAGGCTTGTCTCGCTTGATCATGCTCATACTGATTAATCAATCCTTGTAGTGCTAGACCAGCCAAGTGTTTCAACGGATGAATACCGTTCCCCTTTCTGCCTCCAATCGTAGGAGTTCCTTTGCTCCGAACGGGGATCATAGCGGTTGCTTTCAGAATCACACCCGCCGCAGGCCCACCTAAAGCTCCCGCAACAACGCCAGCCACTTTTCCCATCACTGGAATGGAGCCTAATAGCTTGGACACCGTACCCAACAAAGAGTTGGCCTGTTGAAGTGCAGCCGGACTTGTTACTTTGGCGGTAGGAGTGCTGCTTGATGAAGTCTTAGCTGCTGATGGAGCTTGCGCCGCCTCATATGCTTTGATGCTCATGAGTGGCGGCTCAGGCACAGGGGGGAGGTCGGCTACGAAAACAGGGGCTTTCACCGTACCTTCCTGATAAATCACTGGAGCTTTGGTATCCGTCTCACCATCCAGTACCACGCTGCTGGACCCGCCTTTTAGATACAGCGCCGTTCCAGCTTCAAGCGAAAGTTCCTGCCCAGCATCGAGCTTCACGTGACCACCCTGAATCTGCACATTCCCCGGACTGTCGATGGTAATGCCGCTACTTTCATGCAGTGTAATGGAAAATTCACCGGAGGTGGATAGAGTCAGCTCATGCTCAGACATTTCTACGCCGCTACCTTGTACATGTTGCCATACCTTCACATTCGGCTGTCCATTGGTGTGGCGTTGTTGTCGCAGTGAATCCGTGACATAGGCATCTTGTTCGCGGTGTGTAGGCAGATACAATTCCACCTGTTCCCCGAATTCAGGCATATCGTACCAGCCACTATGTTCTTCGGCGACATAACGGGTGGACACCGGAAACCAGCACGCTTTGGCAGGATCTTGCTTCGGATCAATGTCCAGTTGAAGCTGTACAAAATCCTGCTGTACCTTCAGCACCGTTCCTGTCAGCGAAATCCCAGTGGCCTGATTGTTTTCATAACGGGCATAGCGGATATCCTGTTCGGATTGAAGATCATAACGGGTGCGCAGTAAGCCATCCGTTAATGTGGTCACGGCTCGAACCACGACCAGTTCTTTCCCTTGTCCGATGGGTAATGTGATGAGGTCGCCCAGCGCATAGTATTGCAGATTTTCGATCATATAGGTGACATACGAGCCAGCACGTTCGCCTGGCTTTTCCGCATCCAGCTCATGAAACGTTTTACGTACTCGATAAAATACATCCCGCTCCACCTTATGCTGCTTGCCTTCAGGCATTCCGAAGAAAACCTTGGGTGAGGCTGCGGTTACCTCTGGCACGAGTACGGAACCAAAGCGGGAGGCGAGACGTTTTAAAAACGCCCAATCGGTCTCCTCATATTGTAAAACAAATGTCTCCAGTTTGGCATGGTTGCTTACCGTATCAATAGCATCTCCGTACGGATATTTTCGAATCAGCGCAGTGACCAGGTCATCATAGGTGCGGTGAATATCTTGATAGGAGCGCCTTTTACGCTTAATATCCATCTGGTACGAATGGGAAGCGGCCTCCAGTTCAAACGTATACACGCCTCGCACACAATGTACGGACATACGCGTGACAATTCCATGGAACAATCTTCTCAGCGATTGTCCCTGATCATTCAACTGACGGATCACAATGGGCTCTTGCTCCATATCCTGTCCGATGCATACAGCTCCTTGTTCTTCGGAGAGCATGCCACTGATATGTAAATAGGCATGATCATTAATGGTGCGTGTTATTTGAAGTTGTTCGATGTGTAGTGGCTGAAAGGGACCATAAAAGCGTAGGCTTTCATATCCGATCCCATCTGATAATACGCTCAAGTGAGTTCATAACTCCTTTCTAGATGCGATGGGTATTTCCAAGTAAAGCACGTCATCTTGAATGCGCTTCTGATTATAGCAGCAGCAGATGGGTACAAACTGTGAGTCAAAATAGATATGTATTACAAGGTTTGTACGCTATAACAAGATATGAGAGGTGATATTTAATAAACAACCCAGCATATGTATTTATCGGTTAAAAGAGAGATTTAGTTTACAGAATGACCCATTCATTGGGGGATTTTCAATGTGTATTTTTGGAAGGGAGAGACATGGGAAGAGAGAAAGCTGACAGTAATTTTGAGCAATTGCCTTCCAAAGTTAGGAACGGGGCTAATTTAATTGTGATTAAGGATTCGGGTAAATTAAATACAGGCTCATATGGAACTAGTGGGATCGATAGAAGTGAAGGGAAAACAGGTATCATCTGGAAAATGGGGGTGTTGTGAGAAGGAGTGGCTTTTGATATGATAGGTAATATATATAATAAAAAGGAATATATCCCTTCCACTGTCTCGACACACGTGGAGTGCGTGGTAGTAATATATCGAGATAAGAAGGCAGTAATGCACGAGGGATTGAGGGTAATTTGAATATGTTCCTACATTCTAAAAATAGCATTAGGATTGAATGCGGGATTAAATACATAAGACATACAAGAAGTTGGAGGAATTGAACTATAGGGAGAATGCTTCTTCCGATTAATAATGAAGATAAATTTTCGAACCTCCTTTGATAGGAGGTTTTTTGTATGATTTTAATTACAATTTGTTTTATTAACTGTTCTAAATGTTATGTATACTTTACAATTTGTTATTCATATAATACTATAAATATTGAAAGGGGGAGAATTCATGTTTGCATTTGGCGATATCAGCAACCAAGTTTATTTACTTCGTGCTGAACGGAGATGGACCCAAACAGACCTAGCCAAAGAACTAGGTGTAACTAGACAAACGATTGCCGCAATTGAGAACAATAAGTTTGTTCCTTCGCTTGAGCTTGCATTTGCTATAGCATATGTATTTAAAAAAGAAATTACTGAAGTATTTCATTTTGCAGCCTATGAAGAAAACGAGGAGGAATAATACAATGAGTATTTTAATAAGTGTTATTATTTTGGTAGGGGTACTAATAAATTTTATTTTTTTGCTTAGAGAAGGAAAAGATGAACGGTGGAAGCACATTATTAGTAGACCCTTAAATTATGCATTTTCTTTATTATTTATGGGCTATACTACGGGGAGCCTTATCTCTGGATACTATAAATTTGACTTAAATACATACAAAATGTACTATGATTATCTTTTCGCTGGCGTATTAGTCGTGTATATTGCTCTTTTGCTTATTGAGAGAAGGAAATTATCTTGACTCAAAGAATTACAGCTCTTCACTATACTGCGTGGTTAAAGATGTTTTTATTTAGGTTGTAAGAGCGATTGATATGGAGCCTCTTCGGGCATGAATACTCGTGAGAGCTGCGAAGTATAGAGACTTCGCGATGCTAACCAGCTTACCTGGATCGTCCACACTCTTCTAGACAGAAAGCTGGAGGAACATCCCTCACGACCCGTCCATTTACGAATGGCGTCTACGGTGGTGGTATAGAACTTTTTAAGTAAGCCTCATTAGTCGGGATTAAATTAAAATTTCAAAAGAATTCCATATGCTTCAAATTAGGTCCTTGGTATTATTCAAGGGCTTTTTTTGGTTCCATATATCCCCATGAATATGCTATAGTGTAAGAAATAAAGAAGATTTATACAGGATTTAGTAGAATAATGGGCTGAGGCATTTCCTTGGGCTTGGGTATATAGTCCTTTTATATAAGCTGAAGCATTCCATTGAGGTAAAAACAGTTGGCAAGAAAATATTATGCAGAAAAGCAGACAAGTTGCTTATGTATTGAAAGGCTATTTATTATAGGTGGCCTTGCTATTTGCTTTAATATATAGGTTTGCACTGGAAATATTTTTTCGGTATCTTACTTGTCTCTGTGACTATAGGAGAAGTTTTCAGACTATTAAAAATTTCAGTCCTATTGGGAACACAATGTATTATTGGTCGAATTTATAACAAAAACTAGAGGTGATTTGATGAACCTAAATTGGGCTGAGTGTACCAGAATCTCTGATAATTGGATTAAATCATATCTTAACAGTCATGAGCTACACACAGATGCAAAAATTAATGTGAGAAGTTATAGCTTGAAATTTAGCGGAACTCAATACCAAATTATGGGCTTTATTGATGGTATTATTGATCATATTAAACAATTTGTATTTCCGCCTGAAGAGATCAGACGCTTTGAGGCTGATGGAATAGATGTCTATAGACGTGCAATGAGTTATTTTGGTGATACGAATCCTGAAAATGACGGAAAGTATGGAGAGTTATTGCTATATATGTTGACTGAATCGGTTTTACAAGCTCCCATGGTTGCGCATAAAATGACTCTATTAACAAACACACGTGATCAAGTAAAAGGTGGTGATGGGATATTTTTTGGGGAATACAACGGTATTAATTCTCTTTTTATTGGTGAATCAAAGATTGAAATTGAAGCTAAACTGCAATAACACACGCACTTGGTTCAATTGAAAGATTTCATTCCAATTTAGAAACCACTTCTCAATTCCAACACGAATTGATTATTGCAAGCCAGATACTTAGACAGGACTTAACACCAGAACAACTGGATTATTTATACGATAGCTTTACTCCAAAAACAGAAACGTATAAAAACAATAACTTAGTCCATCCCATACTTATTATTTATGAAGATAGCTATATCGGTGATATTGAAGTTGCTTGCTCTGGTAATTTAGATGGGGAGTCTCGCTTAAGTGACAGAATGAGAAAAAGAATTCCAGAATTAATCCGGAATATCCAATCGAAAATTCTGAATCATTCAAAAGTAAAGACAGTATTTCTTGAATTTTTCTTCTTACCTACAACAAGTGTCAAGCAACTTAGACATACTATGTACCAGGCTATTCACGGAGTTGCCTATATCCCTCAAAACCCAACTGCAAAGACTAAAGAAAAAAGTGGGAGGGATTAAGGATGAACAGTAATACCTTTAATTCTGCTTTTAATCATCTTACTTTGGACGAAACTCTTGATATTCTTATTCAAAATCAATTTTTTTTGGATAATAATATTCCGGAGTCACTAATTGAGATTCCCCAAGAAAAGCTTAGAAAAGCCAATTGGTTGTGTTCAATACTTTCTTTAAGTTCTGAAGAATCACATCAACAAAAAGCTCTTAATTTCTCAACACTTTGTTATCTGCAAAATAATGATGATCTCTTTCTACGAAATTGCTATTTGACACAATCAAGAACAGGTAATATACCTTTAGGCAAGCATTTGGCAGGATTATTTGATGAAGATAACTTCTCGAATTCATTTAGTACACTTTTAGATTTTGAGGTGGGATTGCAAAGATACAATTCAATAATAAACATCGCTGACCATGGATTTGTTACTACGAGATTCCAAAAAGGATTGTGGGAGGCCCTGCATAATGAAAAAAATAACATTTCAATATCTGCACCAACTTCTTCAGGAAAATCTTATATTATTCAAAATTATATAATTAATAAAAGCCACATATCAAAATCATTTAGAGCAGTATATATAGTACCTTCTAGAGCTCTAATATATCAAGTTAGCGCAAGTTTCAAAAGAAATCTTAAGGATGAAGGAATAGTTGTTAGAACTGGATTTGGGAATGATGATAACGAGATTTCAAAAAAAGAAATAATAGTAGTTACACCAGAGAGATGTTTAAAACTACTTGAGCTAAGTTCAAATTCTGCATCAAGTACAGAAATTGATGTGATTTTTATTGATGAAATCCAAAATGTTGAAAAAGGCTCAAGAGGGATTTTACTTGAATATATCCTAAAAGAATTATACACTCGATGGCCAAATGCAAAGCTAGTAACCGCAGGCCCTTATTTGGAACGATCTGAAAACTTATTATTAGAACTAAAAGTAGAAAGTGTTACTCCACAGATGACCACTTTGTCGCCTGTATTCCAGCTTAAGACAGTTATCAGTGCATCTAAACAAAATAAAAAGGCATTGAAAGCAAGTATAGTAAGTCCTTCTGGACGAATAATTGACTTGAATGTTAAAACTATGTCTAGTTTATTCTCTAAGATTAAAAATAACCCAGGTGAAGCACTAGCACACATAGTTAACATATTCGGAAATGACAGCAAGAATATAATTTACTCACATCGTACAGATACTGCCGAAAATTGGGCGATAAAAATTTCGGAAAACGGAAAAAATGTCGTTAAGGAAATATTAGATGAACGTATTAATGAATTAATAGCTTATCTTTCAGAGGAAGTGCATGAAAAATATTCGTTGATTAGGTGTCTTAAGAAAGGTGTCGCTTTCCATCACTCTGGTCTTCCTGACATAGCTAGGACTGAGATAGAGGATATTTATTCAAATAGTAGTGATATACTAAATTTGGTATGTACATCTACTTTACTAGAAGGAGTTAATTTACCTGCAAAAAAGATATTCCTTATTAAACCAAAGACAGCGAATAGTGACCTAAGTGATTTTGATTTTGGTAATCTAATAGGTAGAGCAGGAAGAATGTCCGAGCATTTATATGGTTCAATTTATTGTATTGAATTAGATGAAGAACCATGGGCCAAAGAAAAACTTACTAATGATTTTTCTAAAGAAATAATTTCAGCAACTGGTAAAGCTTTGACTGAAAATTTAGATGACTTAAAAATTGCATTAATGATGGATCCCAAATATATAAAAGCTAATGAAGGAATCGCATACACCATTAGCATACTTCGACACAAACTTATTCAAGATAAAAATGAACTACAAGAATACTTAACTACCAGGAAAGTAGATGAAGCTGATTCAAAGGTTATCATTTCACAACTGAAACAAAATGAAGCATCAATAATTATACCTAAAGAATTACTTGCTCTAAATCCCTTAGTTGACCCTCTTTTACAAGATAAGTTTTTTAGAGATATTGCACAAAATGGATTAAATAAATGGTTAATTACTGCCTTACCTTTTAATACAAAGGATATCACAAGTGCACAAGAACAAAGAGAACTGGCTTTTGAAGAAAGAAACTTTTATGGACAATTTGAACATGTCGCTGAAGCATTGAATAATATTTTTGATATAGTTTCTGAAGCTAATAATAATAGCAATTACTCGACTTATACTATTAGGCAAATAGTTAGAGATACAGTTCCTTGGATCAGGGGTTCATCGTATAAAGTATTGATTGAAAGAGAACTTGAAGGAGTTCCTGAAGAAGATGTGGTAAATAGAGTGGATTCAGCTGTAAGGAGAGTAACTAAGAGTATTAACAAAAATGTTAGATTCCTGATGGTAAAGTACTTTAAGCTGTGGTCAGATATTCTAAAACATTTTATGAGTGAAGAGGATATAGAAACACATAAATATATCCTCAATCTATGTAATATGATAGAAATGGGGACGGATAACCCTAGAGGATTAGAGCTCATTTCAAAAGGAATTACTAGGACAGTGGCTCTTGCGTTAGTTAAAAGAATACCTCAAAGTTATACAGGTAGTTTAGATAATTGGATACAAGTCAATGCCAAGTTTGTATTACCTCATTTATATCTTAAGCATCTTATAAATCTAGGATATAAAATCTCTAATTAGAGCTTAAGACGTTTTATGAGTAATGTACAATCCTGAATGAAAACTCTAAAAATTCTTGTGATACAAGGCTTCTGCCTAGTTTTTTCTTGAAGTAGGATCGCCTTCCGCTGATTTCTTCACTGACATTAGTGATTGTGAAGTCTGGGGCAGGAATTTTAACGTGAAATTGGGGGACTAAACCAGCTGAAAACCCAGAAGAAATAAGTCAAAGATACTAACCCAAGTATGATCATTTCAGTGCTACGTATCCACGTACCACATCCGTTATCATCCTTTGCTACACTTTGAGTAAAAAGGAGATGATCACTTTGGATACTCAACCGAAACAACAAAAGGGAGAGGAGCTTACAAACCCGTCTAAAAATACAGCTGAAGAATACGAAAGTTTGGTACAGCAAGAAGATGAACACATAGAGAGACTTAAAACATGCACAAAGCTCATTTGGGATGCGCTAGCTATTATTTCTCAAAAGGCAAGTGTACTTCACATGGAAACCGTCAAAGAAGCAGCAGACCATCTTCATATCATGGAACTGGATTTACGAAGAGAACTGTTTAAAGTTCGTTTGAAAAAAAGTATTTTGGCGAACAAAATGAAGCAAACCCAAGCATAGGAGCGGAGGGGACGGAATCGTTCTGAAGAAGTGAGCGTTTGTTTGAATGATCCGTCCACGTAGTGTCCTTAGTTGCACGTACAACCTCTTTAAAAACCCAAACCCGACATGACCCTTCACGGTCTAATCGGGTTTTCTCATTTCAATCCCCACCCATAAATCTTCACGCCCCTCCCAACACCGCCACCCAAATAGTTACACCCACTTCCAACATCATGTATAGTAAAGTTATGGGAAATAAACATGAACCCGCATATTATCTTGAACGAATAACCGTACAATAAGAAACATGGAAAAAACGAGGAGGAACGTGATGATACATCCAACACAGATTCAGGATATGCTGCAAGCCGCGCTGGAGACGGGCGGAGATTTTGCAGAGGTGTTCGTCGAGGACCGTACCAATGGACAACTGGGTATGACCGGGGGAGTCGTGGATACGGCGCTGTCAGGCCGGGATTTTGGGATTGGTATTCGAATCATGAAGGAGCACTTTTCGGTGTATGCCTACACCAGTGATATGAGCGACCAGAGCTTGATCGGACTGGCCAAATCGGCTGCTAAGGCCATTCGCGGCGGTGGAGCACCAGGTACACACACCATTACACTCCATCCCCACGCGATTCCTAACCAACATCCGATTGCGATCATTCCTGACGGTTCACAGAAACGCGCCAAGATTGACATGATGAGACGGGCGCATGAGGCGGCAAGCCAATACGATCCTTCCATCACGCAAACTTCCATTGGCATTAGCAATTCGATCCAGAACGTGCTGATCGCCAATAGCAACGGGCTGCTGGTGGAGGATACCCGTACGTATACACGCATGAGAATAAGCGCGATTGCGACTGATGGGGAGCATAGACAATCCGGGTTCCGCGGGCCGGGAGCGTATGCTGGGACTGAATTCCTGGAGAACCTAAATATCGAAGAAAATGCCAGACACGCCGCTCGTATTGCGACCACGATGGTCAAAGCGGGATATGCGCCTAGCGGCAGACTACCCGTCGTAATTGAGAATGGGTTCGGCGGCGTTCTTTTTCACGAGGCATGTGGACACGGGCTGGAATCTACGGCGGTGGCCCATGGAACCTCCGTGTTTGCGAATAAGATCGGGCAGCAGGTGGCTTCACCGCTTGTCACGGCTATAGATGATGGAACGATTCAGAACGCGTGGGGCTCGCTCAATATCGATGATGAAGGAGCACCGACACAGCGCAACGTACTGATCGAGAACGGCATTTTAAAAGGATACCTGATCGACCGCATGGGCTCGCGCCAGATGGGTGTACCTGCGACAGGATCGGGACGAAGACAGTCCTATAAATTCGCGCCTGCATCCCGTATGAACAATACGTTTATTGCAAACGGGGATTCGACCCGTGAAGAGATCATTGCGAATACGGAGTACGGGATCTATGCCAAATCGCTGGGCGGGGGTTCGGTGAACACCTCGACGAGCGAGTTTAATTTTGCAGTCGAAGAGGCGTATATGATTCGCAACGGTAAAATTGCAGAGCCGGTCAAAGGCGCAACGTTGATCGGCAAAGGCATTGAAACCCTACAAAATATTGATATGGTCGGCAACAATCTGGATCATGGTCAGGGGATGTGCGGCTCGGTCAGTGGAAGTCTTCCGGTGAACTGCGGACAGCCGACAATTCGTGTGTCCGAAATGACCGTCGGTGGACGGAAGGGGGAATAGGCGATGAATATTCAGCAATTTCAGGAAGCGTTGTTCACAAAAGGTCGGGAAATCGGCTACGCGGATATGGAAATCTACTATGTAAATGGACGTTCTACCTCAGTGAAGGTGCTAAAGGGAGAAATTGATCAATATACCATCGTGGAGAACGGTGGACTTTCCTTCCGGGGCGTCATTAACGGGAAAATGGGTTATGCCTCTACGGAGAAACTGGAACCCGACGTGATCGACTTTTTATTGGATGAAGCACGCAGCAATGCGGACATATTGGAGAGCGAGGAACAGGATGAGCTGTTCGCAGGCTCTGAGAGTTACCCTGAGCAGCCTGCCTATGCCGCAGCGTTGGCTGACACGGCTCCTGAGATTCTGATCGAGGCGGCGCTAGAAATGGAACGTACAGCGCTTGCCGCAGATCCACGGATTGTGATGGCTCGGCATTGCTCGGTCAGCATTCGTGAAAATGAGGTTCTGATAGTAAATACAAAAGGACTGCACTGCCATCGTCGCAAAAGTCTGGCGAGCGCTTATGTGTATGTGATTGCAGCAGACCATGACGAGACCGTTACCGGGGGCTGGCATGATTATTCGCTGCGAAGTGTGGAGGAAATCGATATTGTGGATGTGGCGCGTAAAGCCGTAAAAGAGGCTGTTTCCAAGCTGGGTGCGCACACGATCCAATCGGATAACTATCCGGTCATTTTCCGTCATGATGCAGCAGCGCAATTGCTGGCTGCGTATACGTCGGTATTTTCAGCGGAATCGGTGGATAAAGGCTTTTCGCGATTAGCTGGGAAACTAGGGCAAAAGGTGGCAAGCGAGCGTATTACGCTGATTGATGATCCGCTGATGGAGAACGTTCCGGCAGGCAGTACGTTTGATGCTGAAGGCAGTGCAACACGCCAAAACGAGATCATCAAGGATGGAGAACTACGGACGTATTTCCATAATCGCAAGACGGCCCGCAAGGCTGGGGTGGAAAGTACCTCTAATGCTTCCAAGGGAAGCTATAACGGTAAAATTGGGGTGTCGTATCATAATCTGTACGTGGCTCCAGGTACGTCTACGTTGGAGGACATGATTCGCGAGACGGATCGCGGGTTGATGATCGTAGAGCTGCAAGGGCTGCATGCGGGTACGAATACGGCGTCCGGTAATTTTTCGCTGGCTTGTCTGGGATACTGGATTGAGCAGGGGCAAGTGGTCAGAGCAGTCAATCAGATCACCGTATCGGGCAACTTCTTTGATGTGTTGCAGCAGGTAGAGGAAGTTGGCAACGATTTGCGTTTTACGGGAAGCTGCACATCGCCTTCGCTCAGGCTGGCTGCACTCTCGATTTCAGGTTCCTAATGACTGAAGTAGCCTTCTTTTTTCAGACTCACGGCCTGTTTCTGACGTTCCGATTGCCTAGCGATTACAGATGCCTGATGCATCAGGGTATGGTAAAGTAGGAGAAAGTCTTTGAAATATGAAAAAAAGGCTTGGTTACAGCACCGCGACAGGGTATTATAGACAATAATATATTCGAAAAAAGGTTCGAATTGAATTTTTATTGGGGGATGTATATGAGATATATAAGCACTAGAGGTCGAGTAGAAGCCAAGGGATTTATTGATACCGTGCTCATGGGGTTAGCTGACGATGGAGGTCTAATGGTACCGGAGCAGATTCCGACCGTGTCGGTAGCTACGTTGGAGCAATGGGCAACATTGAGCTATAGAGAGCTGCTGCTGGAAGTTTTTGCGCTGTATATCAATGATGAGATTCCTCGTGAAGATTTGGAGCAGCTGGTGGAGCGCAGTTACGCGAGCTTCCGTCATCCAGAAGTTACGCCAGTGAAGAAGATCAACGATTCCCTGTCTATTTTGGAGCTGTTCCACGGGCCTACGTTTGCGTTCAAGGATGTGGCGCTGCAATTTATGGGTGAGTTTTATTCCTATGTGTCCAAAAAGCAGAATGAGATCATTCACATTTTGGGTGCAACCTCGGGCGATACTGGGGCGGCAGCGATTCAGGGTGTGCGTGGCAAGGAAGGCATTAAAATCTGTATTTTGCATCCACACCAAAAGGTGAGCAAGGTACAAGAGCTGCAAATGACGACGGTTGACGATGAAAATGTATTGAATCTGTCCGTAAAAGGGAACTTTGACGATTGTCAGAAGGTCATTAAGGACCTGTTTGCCGATCTGGATTTCAAAGCTAAACATCATTTGCGGGCGATTAACTCGATTAACTTTGTGCGTATTTTGGCGCAAACCGTATATTACTTTTATGCTTATTTCCGGGCGCAGGAGTCTGCCGGAACGAAAAAGATTAATATCAGCGTGCCATCCGGCAACTTTGGCAATATCTTTTCTGGCTTTCTTGCGAAAAAAATGGGCTTGCCGATCCATAAGCTGATTATTGCAACGAATGAAAATAATATTTTGGAGCGCTTTGTGAAGACAGGCGAATACAAGCCGGGCGACTTTAAAAGCACATACAGTCCTTCGATGGACATTCAGGTGGCAAGCAATTTTGAAAGATATCTGTACTACTTCCTTGGAGAAGATGCGACCAAGGTATCTGAATACATGAATAACCTCAAAACCGAGGGACGGATTGTGATCAGTGCAGAGGATTTAAAACGGGTACAGCAGGATTTTGAAGCGCTCGGTGCCTCGAATGAGCAGTGTCTGGAGCTAATCAAGAAATACAAGGCCGAATATGATTATTTGCTGGATCCCCATACGGCATGCGGTATTGCCGCGTATGAGGCGTATAATGGCGCGGATGAAGTATGTGTGACCTTTGCGACAGCGCATCCGGCCAAATTTGATGAAGCCATCCGTCTGGTGGACATCAAGCAGGAGTTCCCAGCGCAAATTGAACAATTGTTCTCCAAATCGCAGCATCAGCAGGTGGTAGAGCATGACGAGGCAGAAATTGTGCGTCAGCTTGAAGCTTTTTATGTGTAAAAGATCATTTCTGTCATGGTGAGTTATTGCACCTTTATAGGATGGAAAAAGAGGCTACGCCCTGCGCGCAGCCTCTTTTCCTTATTTCCATATTCCAGACATAATGTATGTTTTAGTTTCAATTTGTTCACATTATAATGCCATGTAGGGTAAGGTGTTAGGGCCTTAGAAATCGTGAAAAAAGCCCGTGAATCAAGGGATTTAGCTTTAGGAAACTAACAGACAATGAGAGGTTCATAGAGTTATTTAATGAAGGATACAAAAATTTTTTATAGGCGAATTAGATGTATTATTATAAAAAATCATGTATAGTTAACTAAATTTTATGAATACATAAAGTTCCACTCTCGAAGGTGCAGAATAAAGTCGTTCCGTCATTTAACAGAGGGGCTAATTATAAAAGGGGTGTATTATAAAAATGACCATGATCCGTCCAGAGCAGAGTCAACAAGCAGCAGCCGAATATGTGCAGTCCGTTTTTGAGAAGGTTATCGCGCGCAATCCTCATGAGAATGAATTCCATCAGGCCGTCAAGGAAATATTGGATTCGCTAATTCCGGTATTGGCTAAGCACCCTAAGTATATGCAGCAGGGGCTTCTGGAACGGCTAGTGGAGCCGGAGCGAGTCATTACCTTCCGTGTACCTTGGGTGGATGATGCGGGAGTTGTACAGGTCAACCGTGGCTTCCGTGTGCAGTTTAACAGTGCGATAGGGCCTTATAAAGGTGGACTTCGCTTTCATCCGTCTGTATATCTGGGAATCGTCAAGTTTTTGGGTTTTGAGCAGATTTTCAAAAATGCATTGACGGGTCTTCCCATCGGTGGTGGTAAAGGCGGCTCGGATTTTGATCCCAAAGGGAAATCAGATAACGAAGTGATGCGTTTTACACAAAGCTTCATGACTGAGTTGTATAAATATATTGGTCCAGATGCCGACGTTCCGGCAGGGGATATTGGAGTAGGTGGCCGCGAGATCGGTTACATGTTCGGACAATACAAGCGGATTCGCGGGGGACATGAAGGTGGTGTCCTGACGGGTAAAGGGATTCATTACGGAGGCAGTCTCACACGTACGGAAGCGACTGGATATGGCTGTGTGTATTTTGTAAACGAGATGTTGCAGGCTCAGGGATCGTCCTTTGAAGGAAAACGCGTCGTCGTGTCGGGCTCAGGGAACGTATCCATTTATGCGATTGAAAAAGCACAGCAGCTCGGTGCTATCGTCGTGGCATGTAGTGACTCGAATGGCTACATCTATGATCCAGACGGTATCGATCTGAAGCTGGTGAAGCAGCTGAAAGAAGTGAACCGTCTGCGGATTAGCGAGTATACTCAAGAGCGTCCAGGCGCAATCTATACAGAAGGCTGTTCAGGGATCTGGTCGATCCCATGCGACATCGCACTGCCATGCGCCACACAGAATGAAATTGACGAGCAAGCAGCCCGGCTGCTGGTAAGTAATGGCGTAAAAGCTATAGGCGAAGGTGCCAATATGCCATCCTCGCTACAGGCCATTGAAGTGTTTTTGGGCAATGGAGTTCTGTTTGGACCAGCCAAGGCAGCCAATGCAGGCGGAGTAGCGGTCTCGGCGCTTGAAATGTCGCAGAACAGCATGCGCCTGTCATGGACCTTTGAGGAAGTGGATGCCAAGCTGCATGATATTATGAAAAATATCTATGCTAACAGCGTTAAGGCGGCTGAGGAATACGGCGTGCCGGGCAATCTGGTTGTCGGAGCCAATATCGCAGGATTTGTGCGTGTGGCCGACGCAATGCTGTCACACGGGATTATTTAGCACAACGGAACAGAATAAAGTTAAATTGAAGCTGAGCGGCTCTTGTGCGAGTCGCTCAGCTTTTATTTGCCAAGAGCACTTTATTTTTCTCAGGGACTTGATTTATTTTTAAAGAGGATGTATATTACTTGATAGATCAATAATTGATGGATCAAAGGTTATATCACGAAGCCCAGCGATATGCTTAAGGGAGGAGAGATTGATATCACCCAGACACCATCCGAGCCTGAGTATATTTTTGACATGCTGTTGTTGCTGAACAAGCAGATTAGCTCTAAGTTTGAGCGTTGCGCAGGAGTCAGCGCATCCAGATTGCAGCTATTGTGCAAGTTGTATCAAGTGGAGGAGATTAGTCAAACTCTGCTGCAAAAAGAGGTTGGCATTGACGCTGCAGCCGTAACGCGCCATTTGAAACAACTGGAAGCGACAGCAATGGTCACACGACGCACGAAGCCAGAGGACAACAGGGTTACCTTGGTAAGCCTGACCGATTATGGGCGTGCACGCATTGTCATCTTTAAGCAGGAGCGCTCACAGTTTGTAGCTCAGCTGCTACAGAGCTTCGACGAGACCCAGCGGCACCAGCTAGCTGATATGCTGCAAGTGATGAATAGTCATATATCCGATATGGACTGACAACATTTTTTTAACATTACTATACCCACAGAGGGACAAGGAGAGATTGGAATGAATAATACGAACACATCCAGTACTGTAAAAACGAATGATTTTAAAGAAATCGCCCTGGGACGCCGTTCTGTAAAAGTATACGATCCGTCCGTGAAGATCAGCCGTGAGGAAATGACTGAGATTTTGACAGAAGCTACACGCGCACCATCTTCCATTAACCTGCAACCTTGGCGTTTCCTCGTCATTGACAGCCCTGAAGGTAAAGCTACACTGGCACCATTGGCCCGTTTCAACCAACGTCAAGTAGAAACATCTTCGGCAGTGATCGCTGTGTTTGGAGATTTGAACAACTTTGATAATTTTGAACAAATTTTCGGAGAAGCTGTAGAACTGGGCTATATGCCAAAAGACATTAAAGAAATGCAACAGGAAAAAGTAGCAGCTCATTTTGCAGCGCTTGATCCAGTTGTGAACAAAGAAACGGTCCTGATTGACGGTGGTTTGGTATCCATGCAGCTTATGCTGGTAGCGCGCGCTCATGGCTATGATACTAACGCTATTGGCGGTTTTGAAAAGGATCAAATTGCTGAAGCCTTTGGTCTGGAAAAAGATCGTTATGTCCCTGTTATGCTCATCTCCATGGGTAAAGGAATCAACGATGGTCATCCATCCACACGTTTGCCTATTGATCAAATCGCACAGTGGAAATAAGGGAAACGAACTAACATCTATACGCAACATAGAAAACAGGCGGACAAAGGAAATCCCTTTGCTTCGCCTGTTTTTTTATTTGCTTAGATGCAACGTAGATCACGGGTGCTTATCACGTTCTTAGTTCTTTCAGTTATCATTTCACGGTATTCGCTCCCGACGTTTCTGCCGGGTCAGCAGTGTCATTTTGAGGATGATGATAGTGCTTGGGCCATATAATTTGGTGTGAAGTATGGCTAAGCTCCTCATAAAATAACGGAGCTTTCTTGAATAGACGTATGACCAGATGGAAAAAGAACCATCCGTTGATCACCAACAACAAAAGGCTGATCAGAACACTTACCCATGGAGAGACTTGAGACCACAGCACAGGTCCACCCAGTACGTAATTAAGTCCAAAATACACCCAGTACAAGAGACTGTAACGCTTTATGAGCTCCCATAGGGAAATCCGTTGTCCTGTCCCTGTAAGATGAATACGCACCAGCCATTTCCCTGGCGTTCGTCCATTCGTCAGGTAAGGGACTACCATAAAGTAGACCCCACTGGAAAACCAGAAAGCAGCAGACACATGCAGAGACTCCATGATGCCGAGTAGCCCGATCCATATGATAGAATCCACGAAAAAGGCTACGCCCCGTCGGGTATAGGACACTCGCTTCGTTGCCATGTCCACATGCTTGTCTAGATGTTCTAAGCGGGGCAGGAAGCGTGAAAGCCATTCGCCTAATAGAAAGCCTAGCATACCGCCTAATGTATTAGCCATTAGATCGTCTACATCGAACACGCGATAGGCATGGTCAAAAAATCCATACAGTCCTGTCAACTGCGTCACCTCAAAGAAGAGGGAGAGGATAAAGGACAGAATCAGACACCATCCCCATCGTGCACGGAAATAATAACGTAAGAACATACCGAAAGGCACGGTCATCACAACGTTAAAAACGACCTGCAGAAAAGCGCGCTCCTTCAGCAAATGAACATAGCTGGAGGGATGGGCGGGTGAGATGGATGTTTCTCTTATAATGTCATGAACGAACTGCAAGGGCATCAACTGCAACGCTCCCCCGGCTAATGCAGCATTATGACGCGATGACGGAAGCGGTAGTATGACCAGAAAGAAGGCGTTCATTAAGTATAAAAGCATCAAGTAAAGCAGCCATGCTCTAGCCTTGTGAATATAGCCATGCCTTCGATATTGCACGATTAGGAAAGGCAGTGTGAACAATAACGCAGCAAAAGGAAACGCAAGAAAGGCATACGAAACAGGAAACAGGTAAGATTGAATCATGTGCTACTTACGCCTGCTTTCTCCGGAACTTCACCAAAGACCAGATGACCAGAAATGCCATGAAAGCCACGCACACGCTAATGCTAATGCGATTTTGCGGGTCAAGCAAGAATAGGAACGCAATTACCCATAGACATCCCACTGTAACCGCCGTTACATAAGGGAATCCCCATATCTTGAAAGTAGGCTCTACTGGATAAGATTTGCGCAATTTCAATTGGGACAGACAAATGCAGCTCCAGACGAGCAGCACAACGAAGCCAGGTACAGCCATCAAAATACGGAACAGCCCGTCCTGAGCGACATAAGCAACCATGGAACCGACAATCAGGACTACAGCGCACAATTTGAGACTATTTACCGGAACCCCGTTTGAAGATAAGCGGGCGAGTGATTTGGGACCTTCTCCATTGATAGCCAGCGAATGCAGCATACGTGTAGCTCCGTAAATCCCCGAATTGGCGGCAGACAGTACAGCAGTGATCAGAATAAAGTTCATAACATGAGCCGAGCCTTGAAGCCCTACAGAAGACAATACCTGTACAAACGGGCTGGTATTCGCATCCAGTTGGTTCCAAGGAATCAAGCCACAAATGATGAGAATTGGCAACGTATAGAACAAAACAACGCGAAGAATAAAGCTTTTAACCACTCTAGGCAGTACCTTTTCCGGATTTTCTGTCTCCGTCAACGTCAGTCCAATCAGCTCGGACCCTCCGTATGAAAAGGTAACGACCAGCAGCGCTGAAAAGATAGCTAACCAGCCATTAGGTAGAAATCCACCGTGCTGCGCGTAGTTGCTTAGATAAGGTGGAGTTTCAGTGGGAATAATCCCGAACAGTATACAGCCACCCAAGGCGATGAAGATAATAATCATGGCAATCTTAATACCCGCAAGCCAAAATTCCAGCTCCCCAAAACCGCCGACACTCAGCATGTTGACGACAATAATGAAAGCCGCACTCACTAAACTGAGTACCCATAGAGGCACATCTGGCAACCAATATTGCAGGAAGCTCCCCGCAGCAATGACCTCAATGATACAGACAGCCAGCCACATGAAGCAATACAACCAGCCGATAATAAAGGACAATCGTTCTCCAAAAGCTTTGCGAATAAAATCCTTCATATTCATGTTGGGGTAGACGGTAGCCATCTCGGCAATTGCGCCCATAACGACTAAGAGCAAGAGTCCTGCGAAGACATAGGATAAAATAACTCCAGGTCCCGCCAAGCTAATCGTTTCGGTACTTCCTTTAAAAATTCCCGTTCCGATAACTCCACCCATAGCCATAAAGGTAATGTGCCGTGGGAGCAGCTTTTTGTGCAAAGTTGCTTCATTTGATTTCAAAATGAAATCCTCCTTCATATAGTGTATAGCTTCAGCATGGCCCAAACAGGGTTACTTCAATTAGACTTATACTACATGAAAATATCCAATTAGGAAATGAAATAAATAGGATCTGGTAGGGAGATTGAAATCGCTAGAGGATAAACTGAAGAAAACCGAGGAAAACAGAGGAAAACAGAGGCAAAATGCTGGCGCTGATGATTGCTCTATCTGCGGTCATTCTGCCTTTATTGTTCTGCTCGGCGGATATTTAAGTGATCATGTAGGAGTATCGCATTGCGGTGAAGAATTAGCTCCGCAATATTCCATTAGCCCGCACTTGCTTGAGCCAACCAGGAAACTCATTCAGCAGACGGTCGTACAATTCTGCGTCTGTCACGGACTCAATGTCATCCAAGGCAAAGAAATCTGCATTATCCACTACGCGACCGCGCAGATTATCCAACTTTTGAAGGACTCCAAAATCAGCATTACCAAGACCGATAAATTGCCAGAAAATAGGAGTTTTCGAGCACTTGATCAGCAACTTTGATATTTTTTTCGTTTCATATACCCCACCGTCACTGAAAAAGATAATGTAGGTCGGGATTGTTTCATTGGGTACCTCTTTTGTATATTTTAAAATAATATCCTCTATCACTTCAGGCTCATTGTTACCAAATCCAATATTTCCGTATCCGATTTCTGGGAAATTTCGTTTTACGTAATTCTCGTAATCTCGTTCCGTGACGCTTGGAGCACGTTTGGCTTTGTCCGCAAAAAGCCATACATCCATTTCACCGTCATCATCCATGCAGGCCGATACAGCCAGAACACGTTCAAAGGCTTTTTGCACGGTTCCCTTAGAGTACAGTTTCGCCATGGAAGCAGAAGCGTCTAATACAACCGCTACTCGTGCTTTTTCCCGGTCTATCTGCTTCTTTTGGAGTGAAATTTGTACCTTCTGTTTAAGCAGATTAATTCTTCCATTCACAGGAGAAGGCTCCTTCACGCTGGCTTTATCCGCTGACGGTGCTGCTGGCGATTCTGTCTCCTCCACGGTGACACCATGAGCCTCGGCGAGCGGCTTCAGCCCTCCGTTGAAACCACGCCCAACTGCGCGAAGCTTGAAGCCAGACGTATGACGATACACCTCTGCCAGCACAAGCGATGTCTCACTGGTAGCTTCGGTGATGCTGTAGGTGATATGGGATTGCTTGCCTTGAGCAGTAAGTGAGCAGCCGACTACATCGGCAAAAGTACCCGGGCCGTCCAGTGTGGCCGCAAACACACATTTTTCCACTCCGGTTCGTTCCAGTTCCTGGAGCGCTACAGTAAACTCAGTGGTTCTGTCATTTGGACGCTGTAACCGTACATGGCCGTGCGGGTCAGCGGGTTGATTGTAAAAAATGAAATAGTCATCTGAGGAAACCTTTCCGTCTGCTCCTACCATAAAACAGCTAACATCCAGTTCGGCAGGTGCATGCTTCCATGTAATGGTGACCCGCACCGTATCTTCCTTACCGAATGGTGCATTAGCTCCTGTACTCAATGCAATGTTGGGACCGCTCATGCTGTCAAACCCCCTATGTATTTTAAATCTTGTATTTATACAAATTGTACCATGGAAATGGTATATTCACCTTGTTTCGTGCAGGAATATTTGTCTCATGGTAGACGCAGTAAAAGATGATATATAATAAGGTTGGTTTGGAAAAAAAGTATGATATTTATGAAGCGGAGGCTTTGATACGTGAAGCAGGATCGACAAAAGCAGGTAGGTTCCCATACCGGGATGAGCAAGGGACATGAAGCTGATGAGTTAAACAAACTGCTGTCCCTATGGCTTCATTCGTCGATCCGTGTCATGGATGTCCGGCATATTCGACTGGAGCCGGAAGAGTTGCTTCAACCGTATCGTCTTCCTGCGCAGGCTTTTGTATTTGTATTGCAGGGTAGCGTGCGTTTGGTTGGTGATTGGAAGGATACGCCACATTCAGGGTACGTACTGCATGGCAGCAAAGGCTTTGAACTGAATATGAAACCCTCGCAATACGGGATAGAATATATCCTTGTACTATATAAAGCGACTTCTCTATCGGGACACACGATGTATAATCATCCTTCGATAGCTCATGGTTTTGTACCGCCTTATCCGGTTATACTGTACCAAAAGCTGCAACTACTGGAGTACGCATGGCAGGATCATGAGGCGCTATCCAAGATTCAGGCTCAGGGTCGGTTCTATGAATTTGCATATGAATGTATGCGGCAATTGCAGGAACCGAAGGCTCGAACTTCTGCGCGGGATATCGTGACACAGGCGATTCGATTTATGCAGGATCATTACGCGGAGTCCGTAACGCTGGAACGTTTGGCCGTATTATTGGAATGCAGTCCGAGACATCTGACTCGGTTATTTAAAAAACAAACGGATTGTAGCCCGATTATGTACTTGATTCAACTGCGAATGGACAAGGCGAAGGAGCTTTTGCGGAAGACGGATGCCACTTTACAGGATATCGCTGTCAGTGTGGGGTACCCGGATGTCTATTTCTTTAGCCGGGCATTCAAAAAATATACGGGTGTATCTCCGGTTCATTACCGGGACAGCCTATATTCATCTGCTTTTGTGAGAGATACCAGTCTGGATAATCCATTAAGCATGTCCGAATGTTCCATTGATTCGATAAGTGGCGCCCTGCATACTGTTATTGAGGATAATAATCATTATCAAAATCATGATGAAGGGATTTTACGAATGAATAGAAACGCAAAGCATTCCATGGCATTTATTTTATTGCTTAGTTTTACCCTGCTGCTCAGCGCGTGCTCAGGCACATCCAGTCCTGCGGCAACCGGTGGCGCTTCCCAAGGGAACAATAATACATCAGCGGAACCAACATCACAGGAAAGGGTGCTGAAGGATGCACTTGGGCATGAGGTGAAGGTTCCGGCTCAGCCTCAGCGTGTGATCGCTTCTTATCTGGAGGATCATCTAGTGGCCCTAGGTGTTAAACCCGTAGCCCAATGGTCGGTAGGCAAAAATTCAGTTCAAGGTTACCTGCAAAAAGAACTGAAGGACGTTCCTACCATTGCTTCAGATCTTCCGTTTGAGGCGGTTCTGAACTTCAAGCCTGATTTAATCATTATGGACAGTGCGAGCATGGTGGAAGGCGACAAATATAATCAATACTCTAAAATTGCTCCAACCTACGTGGTAGGCAGTAATATGAACAATGATTGGCGTGAAGAGCTGCTGACCGTGGGTGAGGTGCTGAATAAGAGCAGTGAAGCGAAGCAGGCATTGAGCAACTACGACAAAAAAGCAGCAGAGGCTAAAGCCAAGCTGAGTCAGACGGTAGGACAAAAAACTGCGGCGGCTTTATGGGTAACGGATAAAAACGTGTATGTCGTAAACCAGAATCTATCCAGCGGTGATGTATTGTATAAGGATTTGGGATTCAAGATTCCACAAGTCGTACAGGAGATTTCCAAAACGGCTAAGGCGAACTGGAGTAATTTATCGCTGGAGAAGCTGGCCGAGCTGGATGCGGATTATATCTTTATCGTGAACAGCAAAAACGTAAGTAAAGAAGATATTGTAAAAGATCCTGTATGGGCGGGAATTCCAGCCGTTAAAGAAGGCCACGTATACGATTTTGGTAAGGATTCCAGCTGGTTGTATACAGGTACAATTGCAAACAGTCAAATGATTGACGATGTTCTGAAAAATGTAACTAAGTAATCCAAATGGTAATCAAAAAACGCTACTCATCTTGACGACAGCATGTCGCAGGAAGGAGAGCGTTTTTTTATAAAAAGATGTCTGCATAGAGCAGACATCTGGTTTATTTTCTAAATTAGGCTTGCGGAGATACCAGGATTTTAACCTGATTTTTCTCTTTCAGGAGTCCTTCAAAACCTTGCTCAATCACTTCTTCGAGCTTAATACGTTTGGTAACCAGCTTGTCGGCAGGGAAATAACCTTTTTCCATCAGGCTGATGACAGCTGGGAATACATCACGGTAGCCGATAATACCAGTCAGATTGCGTTCCTTCATAACAATATTGTTAGGCTTGATCGGAGCTTCTTTTTCAAAAATGCTGACGATCATGATTTGTCCGCTAATTTTAGTAGATTCAATAGCTTGAGTCAGTACAGGAGGTACTCCAGTGACTTCATAGGCTACATCTACACCGCCGTTAGTCCGTTTGTGCAGTTCTTCCACCACATCATAAGTCTTAGGATCAAGCACAATAGCACCCAGCTCTTCAGCTTTAGCTTTGCGTTCCTCGGAAAGCTCTACTGCATAAATCTCAGATGCACCCGAAGCTTTCAACGCTTCAATAACCAGCAAGCCGATAGGACCAGCGCCAAATACTACAGCTTTGTCGCCGACTTTCAGTTGGCTTTGGCGAACAGCATACAAAGCAACGGCCGAAGGCTCTACCAATGCGCCTTGCTCGAAAGATACGCTTTCTGGAATTTTGTGAACCATGTGCTCGTCAGCTGCGACATATTCAGAAAATCCACCGCCACCGCCTGCGAGACCGAGGAAGCCCATTTTATCGCAAAGATTATATTTTCCTTGTTTACATGCATCACATTTTCCACATGCAAAAACCGGTTCTACAACGACACGGTCGCCAACCTGAATCTTGGTTACACCTTCACCGATTTCGACGACTTGTCCAGAGAATTCATGTCCCATTACGATCGGCGCTTTTTCGCCAGTCAATGGATGCTGAGCATCTTGGGGAATGAAGATCGGTCCAGCTACATATTCGTGAAGATCACTTCCGCAAATGCCACACCATTCTACTTTGATTTTTACTTTTCCTGCCAGAGCAGCGGGCTGCTCAATATTTTCCAATCTTAAGTCTTTTACTCCATGCCATCTCAATGCTTGCATGTCTGTCATCTCCTTGACGAATATATGATCATTGCCTCTATGAAAGTGAATGAATTAGGAAACGTTTCCGAAAAATAATATGTCACAATTTTTACACATTGTCAAACCAATTTCATACAAAAAGCACTTGATTTTTTTGTGAATATAATCACTTGTGACTACAGTGCTATATTTGGCTCGTTACTTTTATACAAAGAGATTTTGTGAATTTTTCAGGTGAAGCAAAGACAAGAAGAAAACGACTTCAATTTTTAGACACTCATTCTGTGGTATAATATCAACATTAAGACTTTATTTTAGAAAGTCAGAAAACGATTCCGTTCTTGAAAGGATTTTGGGCGTGACAGATCAAAAGAAAGTAACCATAGAGGATGTAGCCAAGCGGGCAGGAGTCGGTATAGCGACTGTCTCCAGAGCTATTAATGATAGTGAGGGCATCAGCCCGAGAACGAAAGCCTTAATTTTGCAAGTGATTGAAGAGATGGGGTTTACGCCCAACACCTCGGCTCAGAGCTTGAAAGTTCGTCAGACACGACAAATCGCACTGGCTGTGCCAGACATTCGTAACGCGATTATTCCAGAGATCGCTTGGTCCGTAGAGCAGGCCGCCAAGCAGCATGGTTACCGGGTCGTGCAAATCAATACCGCCGGGAATGCCAGAATGGAGCTTGAAACAGTTCGTGAGGTCAAGAAGCTGCATGTCGACGGGCTCATCATTATGCCGCTGGCGTATCCCAAAATGTTGGTAGATCTGATTAACAAAGCCAGCGTTCCCGTGTCCATTATTAACTATGGCAAGAAGCTGGGCGAAGATGTCAAAGCGGATATCGTCAGTCTGGCCCGGCAAGAGGGAAGACTCGTGATGGAGCATTTGCTTAAAATCGGCAGAACAAGAATTGCCTATGCAGGTGCTGCGAAGGACAAAATCGAGGAAAGATACTTCGCTTATGAGCAGTCTCTCCAGCATGTGGACCCTTCACTCGTTTATTTTGGCGATGATTTCTCCTTTGAGACAGGGCTGCGCGCAGCCGATTATTTTTACAGCTTGAAACATATGCCGGATGCTATTTATGCGGTTAACGATATGGTGGCGATAGGGATCGTCAATCGATTTAAGGATTTGGGCGTAAAAGTGCCAGATGAGGTTGCTGTAGTCGGTATTGATAACAATCTGTGGGCTATGGTAACGACCCCTCAGATCAGCTCAGTTTCCATCATGGGGGAAGAGGTGGCACGGTTGGCTGCGGAGTTGCTGCTCAAGCGGATTCAGGAACAGACACCTGGGGACTATGAGCGTGTGCAATTCGAGCCTCGCCTGATCGTGAGGGAATCGAGCGTCTCTGTGATCCGTAAGCCTACGGTGGGACGTGACGCGTAGAAGTCTAGATGGAATCTTCCTATCGTTATAACGATAGATGAACGAGGTTATGAGTGGATTTTGGGCAATTATAACGACCACTGTTTGTTCAGACAGGAGAGTGGATTCATGTTAAAAGGTAATGGGTTTGTATCTGTAGCTTGTACTGCACTATTGCTGGCTGTAACCATAGGGTGTACTCCCCATCCTGTAAGACAGGATGCTGAAACTGCGGCGCCGTCCGGGGCAAACAATGGAGAGTCCAAGCAAACTGCAGTCAATACGCAGCATACCCAGCAAAGTAAAGAGGAGCTAGTGCTGTCCTTTTATAAGGATTCATCCCTCAGTGATGAAGTAAAAGTCCGTCATATGACGGACCATTTAGCAGGAATTCAATGGGGAAAGATGAACAAAATCAATGAACATCAAAGCCTGGAAATTATCGAATATCTGTATAGGCAGCGTGCTTTTATTCCATCGGAAAGCTTTGCAAATGTGATCCAGGCTTCTGACGGATTGGATGGAGCTTTAAGCGAAAGCTATGCTGGTCTTATGGGAGATTTGTTTACAAGAGACAGAACTGCGATGACCCGAGCATTGGCAAATATGGACAAAACCAACCGCATACAAGGTATAGGAAGCATCGGGTATGCTCTCAGCTATAGAGAACCCAAGGAAGTCAAGAAAGAGATTCAACAATGGCAGGCAGGACAAAAGCTTACTTCGGCAGAGAAGGATGTCATTCGAGCCTTGTTCGTCAAGCTGGATAATCCGTATTGATGCTCAAATAGTGATGACCACATGCATAGAGGAATATATTGAACAGCCGCGTCTCTACCGGTGGAGCGGCTGTTTTGTGCTGTTTTTTTACATTCTGCCATGTACGATTAGGGATAAGCGTTAGTAGGACCAGTAGTTTCAGATGTTCATCTAACAACGGTTCAAATGGTCGGGTGATCCTGATCCGAGCGCAAGCGTTTGATATCACTAATTGGAGGCAGGCCGAACAAGCGGGCGTATTCGCGGCTGAATTGTGAGGGACTCTCGTAACCTACCTGAAAACCGACATCTGCCGCATCCGCTGATTCGGATAACAACAGGCGGCGGGACTCTTGTAGACGTAATTGTTTTTGATATTGCATTGGGCTCATAGCCGTAACCTCTTTAAAATGACGATGTAGTGACGAAGGACTCATATTCGCTAGTTTGGACAATTCCTCAATACGTAACGGCTTATCATAATCCTGCTTAATCCGCTTTATGACTTCTGCGATTCGGTTGGAATGGCTGCCGGTCATGACCAGTTGTTTTAAGGATTCCCCCTGATTCCCCTGTAAAATCCTATACAGTATCTCACGAATGACTAATGGAGCTAGCACCGGAACATCCTGTGGGCTTTGCAAAAGATGCACTAGCCTTACCACGGCATCCAGCAGTAGAGAGTTGGTTTGGCTTACATATAAGCCTCGTCTGGAATCAGGCATTGGGCTTGTGGGAAAAGCAGATTCCTTGATCAGGTCCAAAACCTGATGCGGATCAAAATTGAGCCGGAGGCACAAATAAGGAGCTTCTGCTGACGCTTGGATAACCTGCCCCGAGATCGGCAAATCCACCGACACAACAAGGTAGTCGGATGTGCCGTAATGGTAACTTTCCTCTGCGAGCATCACGACTTTTCTGCCTTGTGCCACAATACATAAGGCAGGTTCATGGACTTGATGTATCGGAACGGTTGTATTTGAACTTCGGACGAAGTGAAGCGAAGGTATGGCTGTAGTGAGAACTCCGTCCTGATTTGAAAATCGTTCTATGAGCCTTGCCAACTCGGCTTGTTTTTCCATGGTAGAACCCTCTATTTTGGTTGCCCCCATCATGACACATCCCTTCTTTGCAACGTAGCCCGTTTTCATTTTCAGTAGTTTATTACATATTAAGGGTCTTTGGAGAATTAGGCAATAATTTGCTCTGATTCTTCTACCGGGCTGATGGACATTCCTCTCATAATAAGATGCAGATACAACACCTAATGAGCAATTGAGAAAAAAATAGAAGTGCAAAGGAGTGGGAGTCATGGAGAGTAACAAAGCGGAAAAAAGTGTACACGCTTCGCAGCATCCCTATATAGGGATGTGGGTAACTGAAGACGGAAATATCCGTCACGAACTCTTGCCTAATGGCCGTTATGATGAAGCACGGGGTCAGAGACAAAGTGCCTATACAGGCAGCTATATCTTAGAAGATGACTATATCGAATATGTAGACGACACCGGATTTACGGCAGATGGTGTATTCAAAAATGGTGTTTTGTATCATGCAGGGATGGTTTTTTACAGGGAAGTAAAAAAGTAATCTGTTTCAGTGATATTTTTAACTAGAGGAGGAATAAGAATGTTGGATATTAAAGGGAAAGTCGTAGCTATTACGGGGGCAAGTAGTGGGATCGGTGAAGCTACTGCCCGTTTACTTGCTCACCATGGGGCTCATGTAATATTAGGGGCCAGACGCACAGAGCGACTGGAGGCTCTGACATCCGAGATTCGTTCTAAAGGTGGATCGGCTGATTATCAGCAACTGGATGTGACAAAGAGAGACCAGATGGAAGCGTTCATTAAGTACGCGGAAAAAGCATTTGGACGCGTGGATGTAATTTTGAACAATGCGGGAGTGATGCCTCTTTCAAAATTAGAAGCCCTGAAGGTAGAGGAATGGGATCGCATGATTGATGTAAATATACGGGGCGTTCTGCATGGGATTGCGGCAGGGCTTCCGATTATGAAAAAGCAAGGATTTGGTCAGTTTATCAATATCGCCTCTATTGGCGCGTATAGTGTAACCCCGACTGCAGCGGTGTATTGCGCAACGAAGTATGCGGTTCGGGCGATTTCTGAAGGATTGCGTTTGGAGGTGGGGGGAGATATTCGTGTGACGCTGGTATCGCCGGGAGTAACCGAATCTGAGCTTGCTGACAGTATTTCAGATGAAGAGGCCCGGCAAGGAATGAAAGAGTACCGTCGTATTTCGATCACGCCTGATGCCATTGCCCGTTCCATTCTGTATGCCATGGAGCAGCCAGCAGATGTAGATGTTAATGAAATTATTGTCAGACCCACGGCAAGCCCGAATTAACGCCATGGCATCCATGATTCTCCCTCTCTACTCAGATCATTTTTCCCTCCATCCTTTATGGATGGGGGGTTATTCATCGGATGAGAAAGAACATTATTCACACCACAGAGTGTAAAATAGCTGTACCTTTATAATAAACGGGTTTACTTTTACAAATGTTTGTGATAACTTTATTTCGACAAACATCGAAATTAAGACTGGAACAGAAGGGAGCCGAACAGGGTGAAAGATACAACAGAGATGCAGCAGGCTGTAAAAATATATAAAGCACTTGGAGAACCCACTCGTCTCAAGATAGCACTTTTGTTAAAAGAGGAAAGTGACCAATGCTGCTCTAGGCTTGGTGGAAAGCTGAACAGTGTTGCTATTTCGACGCTATCACATCATTTGAAGCAAATGGCGGAGTCTGGGCTACTCACGTTCCGTAAAGAGGGGACGTTTATTTATTACAGCTTGGATGTGGAAGCAGCACAAAAATATGCCCCGTTCTTGATAACATAAATTTTTTTAGTCTTAATTTCGATATTTGTAAAAATATAAAAACAAGAAAAGGAAAGAGGCGTTACTAGAAAATGCAGAGTACATGGAAAGTATATATTTTAGCCATTGTCAGTTTTTTGGTAGGCACATCTCAATATATCATCGCGGGTGTTTTGGATCAGATTTCGGCGACGATGGGAATTACAGTGGCGGCTGCAGGTCAGTTAATTACCGTTTATTCTCTGGCCTATGCGATTGGAACGCCGATCCTGATGGCAGTAACCGCTAAGTGGGATAGACGCAAACTGCTCTTGAGTTCCCTTGGATTATTTGCAGTTGCCAATGTTCTGTCCTTTGCACTGCCGGGCTTTGGAATGTTTATCGCCGCACGTATTCTTATGGCCCTCGGGGCGGGGATGGTCGTGGTTACAGCACTGAGCATTGCTGCGAAAATTGCCCCAGCCGGCAAGCAGGCCAGTTCTATTGCTACGGTTACTATGGGTTTTACAGCCTCGCTGATTATCGGGGTGCCACTTGGAAGAATGATATCTTCTGCGTATGGCTGGAAAACCGTATTTCTCGGCATTGCGTTGACAGGGATTATTGCCTTGATCGTTATCGTTATGACGCTTCCTCGCTTGAAAGGAGATCAACCGATCCCCTTACTACAACAGTTTGCTCTTCTGAGAAAGCCTGAAGTCGCTTTGGGATTGGCTATTACCTTCTTTTGGGGAGGGGGTTATTCCCTCGCGTATACTTACATTTCACCGTACTTGCTGAATGTATCAGGTGTAGGAGAGGATATGCTAAGCTCAGTATTACTTGCCTTCGGAATTGCCAGTCTAATCGGGTCAAAAATTGGTGGGTACAGTGCGGATAAAAAGGGTATACCCTTTACATTACTCGGGGGCATGGTGCTGCATGTTTTTTCCTTGCTTTTACTTCCTATCGCCGCTCATTCTCTAGGTGCAGTATTTGCTTTACTGATGCTGTGGTCGTTCGCAGCCTGGACAACAGGACCTACTCAACAATATAACTTGGTCACCCTTGTGCCTGAGTCTTCTGGTGTGATGCTGAGTCTCAATCAGTCTACAATGCAGCTTGCCATGGCGGCTGGAGCCGGAATCGGCGGTGTCGTTGTTGGCCAGGTATCGCTGGCTTCCATCACTTGGTTTGGAGCAGCCGGTGTCGCCATCGCCATTGTAGCTGTATATTTACTTTCACGAAGATCCCCAGTCCACACGGAATTGGGTGTTACGGAGTAAAGTGAATAGATAAGTGAAGAGGAGGCCCAGTGATGAAGGTGACATTGCGGCCTTCTTTGATTTGAATGAGCAATAATATGCTCTCTTGCAGTAGGAGGGCTTATTCAAACGCAATATCAGTGATTTTGCCGCCTTCCTCAAAGCCGATATTTTTATAAACTTGATTGGAAACCGAATTTTTTAAATCTGCATATAGCATGGGTACTAAATGCTCATTTTCCAAAATGAAACATAGCTCGGATACCATTACGCTGGCAAAACCTTTCTTTCGCAAATTAGGTGGGGTATAGGGTGGTTCCTTTTAAATAACGTAAGAGTTCTTCTATATAGGTCAATTTATGATTTTCTGTGATTTGTTGTGAGATCCATAGCCAAGCCTTATGTCCGGGTGATTGAGCAAAGATCATATTTTTATCGGACGTTTTGAGGCATGTTGACCCTTCTGACTCACAAATTCGATGGATCAAATTGTATCGAACTTCATCAGCCAAAAATTGATTTTGATTTAATATATTGTCGTTTGGGACTAGTAGCTCAATCATGACTCTGCCTCCTAAAAATGAGTTATGACCTAAACAAAAAGTAGAAATCTATGAAGATTCAGTTGTTATATCTACTAGGATTTAAACTTCCGCGCTATAAGCTTCTTATTTTTTTGTCGCCAAATCCATCTTTCGATAAAGTTTTTTTCTTTTCTTTCCTGAAGTGTTTCTTTCATACCCTTAATAAGAAACTCGGATCTTCGCTTGTCGTTTCTGCTAATTTCACGTAGTTCCTCAATAAATTTATCGTCCATGTCCGCATCTCCGTTAGTTCAAGATTTTCCAAATTGCTTAGCTAGATTATACAGAACATATGTTCCTTTTTCAAGTCTGCATCTGCTCTATTCAATCACATAACTATTTTTAGATGGATGCTGCGAGGCCCGCGCCAATCGGATGGTGAAGCATAAGATGAAGTTGAAAGGAGGAATTACAACATGGACAACAAAGCATATGTATCTCAAACGTATCCACGTCTTACAGTCTACAACGAAGAAAATTTTCGGGGTTCCAGGAGAGTATTCAGAGGAAACCTAGGCATTCGTAATACCGATAACATTCTCAACGGCATCGAAAGTCTGCGTTTCTTTTCTACTAGCAGTAATGCTACACTTGTACTCTTTACTGGCACGCGGTTTAGAGGTAACTTCCGTGTGTTTAGAGGCAATCGCAACATCGCCGACCTGGATGATCTGATTCGCGGGAATGATGTGGAATCTATTATTTCTACCAATCAACGTCTGACGTTGCAGCAAATCCGTAATATCCGCAGTAGCGGTAGACTTCCATCGGGCTATCGAATCATCTAACGGCCTTATTTCGACTTCATAAACCATTTTACAAGACTGTTTCAGGAGCTTGCAACTTTCGGGCTTCCGGGGCAGTCTCTCTATTTGTACACGCGACTTACATACTCGAATGATGAGAGGAACTGTATGGGAGAATGGGACGTTGTCAGCAGTCAACATCAGCTCAATGTTCATGAAAATAGATAAAGGAGGGCATACGATATGTCCTCCTCATGACGTATATTGTATTTACTTCAGTTCCCAATTAGTTGCTTTGATCACAGCTGCATCTGCGTTTTTAAGATCTGTTTCGCCAGAAGCTAAGAGAGAACTCCATTGTTTCACACGATTCTTACCATTGGGAGGTTGGTTATAATCGTTGGTATCGACAACCAATGTACGCTTAGCATAGAAGTTAGTCATGAACTTCTTCTCATTCGTACTACTGCCTGAACGTGAGAGGATTCCTTCAAGACTACCTGAATCACCAGTAGCGCCTTGATTGAGTGCTGTGTCGACAAATGATCCAATCGTCAGAGCAGTATTAAATCCGCGTTTCTGTGCTTGCTGTACACTATACTCGATATAGGTGTCATAGAACGTACGCCACATGGCTTCTCTCCAAGCTTCATTGTTTTGGAGAGCGTTGATTTTCTTCTTGATTACACTATCGCTATCGCTGAGCTTTAGAATCGAACCACTCATTTTTCCCTTCAGACCAGCACGTGTTAATCCACCTGCAATGGAAGGGTTACCAGCTCCACTAGCAGCATCAAAAGCTTTGAATAAGTCCGGACCATCGGGTCCCGTATCATTTGAACCGCCGGTTGTTGCTCCAAATATACCAATGGTGTATCCGCGATTATCGCCGATATCTTCAGCATAGCCATAAAATTCAGTCCATTTCAAAGAATCTTGCTCTGGTTTGTTCACTAGCTTCATAATATTATCCCATTGCTCACCGTCGAGTCCTGTATTAGCCTTCAGAAACTGAAGTGTTGAAGGTGAGAAATTAGCATCATGATCAATAGCTGTAACCGATGCTTGGCTAGTAGCTTCTTCGCTGGTAAGGGATAATGGCTCTATACTAGCTTCATTTGAGTTGTCGAAGCCCTCATTTAAATCGATCGTTTTCTGTACCGGAGTTCCATTCTCTTCAGCAAAAGCCTTGGCAGGTGAAGGGCCGGTCAAGCTAGAGAAAGAAGCGATTACAGTAAAGCTTAGCAAGATCATAAGGAACTTTGTTTTATACATATAACTCCTCCTATAATAATGTAATTGTGAAAGGCTAAAAGCTAAAAGTGTAGATTTGAATCTAACTCGAATTGATTTAGCAAGAGTATAGATAAGAAGGAAATGTTTGAATAGAGCTTAAATAACCGTTTTTTCAGAAATTATGTTTTATATGTGAATAAATGGACCTAGTTGTTCCTAGATTCCTATAGACCATAAGTGCAAGAATGAGGACGAAACAAAGATAGCCTCTTGATAAAATGAGTTACATCACATACCAGGAGGCTATATTTATGAACAAAATTCATCAGTTTCATGCACTTCACACATCAGAGGAACTTTTATTTTTAGGGAACGCCTGGGATATGCTATCTGCGGTGGCTCTGGAGAAGGCAGGCTTTAAGGCGATAGGTACGACGAGCTGGGGAATTGCCAATACGCTTGGATTCTCAGATGGAGAGCTTATTGATTTTGACCAGCATGTAAGCATTATTCGGACGATTGCTGAGCATGTTCAGATTCCAGTGTCGGCAGATATTGAAGCAGGATATGGGGAGGATACGGCAACGATTGTTGAGCATGTTTTAAGGATAGCCGATGTGGGAGTTGCAGGGATTAATATTGAGGATTCTTTGAAAACGAAAAAGGGACTTCGAGAAGTGGGCCTGCACAGTAACCTGTTGTCCAAAATAAGAACAGCATTGGATACGCGTGGGTTTAAAAAGTTTTTTATAAACGCAAGAACGGATACATATTTGCAGATGGATGCCCCACTTTCAGAGACCATAGAGCGGGCCAAAGCGTATGTGGATAGTGGTGCGAACGGAATTTTTGTTCCAGGATTAAAGCGTGATGAAGAGATCAGGGAAGTTGTGTTTCATATACATGCTCCGCTTAATGTTTTATCCCTGCCGGGTCTGACGAATGTCCACCAGCTTCAGCAGTTAGGAGTTAAACGGTTTAGCTTTGGAAATGCATTTTCTGATAAGATAATAGTTGCTTTGCAAAAGAATGCAGAACAGTTGATAGAGCTTCAAGATACATCACATTTGTATGAGGATTTTGCAAAATCCTTGAGCTAGATGAATATGAACTATAGAAAGGACAGAGCATTCGATCATGGCTAACCTTAATCTTTCTTTTGAAGAAATGTGGGAGAAAATTATAGCGTGTGATCGTAAGTATGACGGGTTGTTTTTTACCGCTGTGAAAACAACCCGCATATACTGCCGACCTTCCTGTCGATCCAAAAAGCCGAAGAAAATAAATGTGGAGTTTTACTTTGATTTGGACAAAGTGGAAAAGGCGGGTTTTCGTGCTTGCAAAAGATGCCAGCCCCATACAGACCATTCGCCGTATATCAGACTTGTGCAGAATGTGGTAACCTTCTTGGTTAATCATTACAAGGAAAAACTTGTATTGCAGGATATTGCGGACCATATCGGAATAAGCTCCTTTTACTTGGATCGGATCTTTAAACAGGAAACCGCCGAAACCCCGCGCACGTATTTGGAAAAAATAAGAGTAGATAAGGCAGCCTATCTTCTTAAAAGTACAAATCTTACGAATCTTGAGATTTGCTATGAGACGGGCTTCCAAAGTCCCTCCCATTTCTATAAGGCGTTTCGTAGCTTGAACCATTGTTCTCCTAGTGAGTATAGAAAGTTGAGTAGGGAATAGAAAAGGAAGGAGGTTGTATCCTTTTATGAGCGAACTATACGTAATGAAGTATGTATCGCCGATTGGAGAGATAGAGATACAGGGCACAAATGAGGCTGTCTATTCTATTATGTTCTCTAATCGGAATGAGCTCTTAACGAGGGCTATAGAAGAGGTTCCAATCCAAGTATTAGCGGAATGCGCTATCCAGCTTGACGAGTATTTTAAAGGTGAGCGCTTTGAGTTTACGTTTCCTTATGCCTTTGAAGGTACGGATTTTCAGCAAAAAGTATGGAATGCTCTGGTGTCCGTGGGGTACGGTAAAACGACAGCTTATAAAGATATTGCTCTTGCTATTGGAAATGAAAAAGCGATCCGAGCCGTAGGCAGTGCTAATGGAAAAAATAAGCTGAGCATTGTGATTCCATGTCACCGAATTATCGGTTCCAATCAGAAACTAACGGGCTATGCAGGAGGGCTATGGAGAAAAGAATGGTTGCTCCAGCATGAAAAGCGTTGTCTGAGGCCCTAAGGAGGGTTCGTAGATGAGAGACATATATTTGAAAGAGTTTAAGCCGGAGAACTGGGCCAACATGGTTCAGGTCTATCAGGAGCAATATGATCAGGTAGATCCGGCTATAAGAGCAAAAGTGGCCGAAAGTAAAATTCCCAAGGAGATTCAGATTGTGCTGCTGCCCGATATGGGGGAGTATTTGCTGACTTGGATGGATCGAGAAGTCCCCGCACTCGGCAACGAAACACCGTCGGATTATTTGAAAAGCGAAGAAGGGACTAAAGCACTGAAGGCGGCCATATTACGTATGCCACGTTGAAGAAGCGGGCCAAGGAGATACATATGAACATTGAACAGATGAACAGAGCGCGAATGATGGAAAAAGTGAGTTCGCATATCCATAACTGTAATCAGATGGCATGAACTTCATCTAACCCTATGCTATGATTTACCGACAAGAATATAGATTCAAAAGGGGAAATAAGAATGAAGCTCAAAAGAATGATGTTCCTACTTTCGTTTTTAACGATACTCGTAGGGTTGTTCACTTTGTGTACAGAAAGTGTTCATGCTGCCAATTCGACAGTATTCAGAGATGGAGATAAGCTTACCCTTGATGATGGTAATGGAGTAAACAGAGTGTTTAAATTCGATCTCCCGTTTACGATTAAGCCTGATACGCCAATTCGCCTGTATAGCAACTATATTGAAATTCCTCCTGGTGACTTTACAATCGATTATGCCAACTCCACAATTTCGATTGCTGATTCACGACCAGCACCTAGGCCAGGATCAGAAAATCATATAGAGTTTCCTATAGCTACAACTATGGAAGGGACTGTGCAGTCAGTCGATGAATCTACAGTAACTCCACTTGCTGAGGAGCCAAAAGTAACGCAGCCTGAGGTAGATACCAATATAAAAGAGACTCCCACTCCAAGTGAACCCGAGGTTGCTCAACCTGTGGGTGAACCGAAAGTAATTGAACCTCAAGTAACCCAGCCCGTCGTGGAGTCTAAAGTGGACCAAGAGGTTGATGAGTCACCGGAAATCTCTTTGTCTATTCCGTCTGGAGAAAGTTTTCCGGGTACATTTACAATTAACTCTTCAGGTACGTCATTTTCGGTTCGTTTGAAAATGAAAAATATTCAACCCACGTACACTTCATACGTTATGGTCAAAAATACGGATGCTCAATTAATTAAACGGATTCAGTTCGATCCGGAAACAACGTTTAGCTACCCATTAAGTAACCTGAATTTATCTACGGGTGGATACTACTTTTATATCAAAATGATCGATCAGTCGGGAAATTCGGCAGCGTCTGTCCCCCAATTTGTTCCCATAAATAATAACAAGGCTCAGCAGGTTGAGGTGTTTATAGACGGGAAACTGCAACAATATGAGCAGCCTGCGACCTCTATTAGCGGAAGTATGCTGGTACCATTTCGTGCCGTTTTTGAGGCGCTTGGGGCGAAAGTGAAATGGGATGGAGCTACCAAGACCGTTACTGCAACCAAGGGAAATACAACGATTAAGTTAACTGTAGGCTCCAGAGATGCCTATATCAACGGTAAATTAGTGCGTCTCAATGCGGCGCCGAGACTCATTAACGGCAAAGTAATGGTTCCTATTCGCTTTGTAAGTGAGGCGCTGGGTGCGAAGGTAAAATGGAATATTGCAGCTCAGAGCGTTGTGATTTTTCATGCTCCACCGCAGGTTTTGACAACCAGTGAAAGTGAACAATTAATGGAGGGAAATGAAGATGCTTCCGAATCACATTCCAATCCAACGATTCTAAAAAAGATATCCACCACCTTCTCCAAATCTACGGATATTGTGTTCGTCATAGATGTTACGAGTAGTATGACAGGGACGCTGGATTATGTGAGACAGAAGGTAAAAGGCTTTGTTGATTCCGTTCCAGCAGGTTCCCAATTTGCTGTCGTTGCATTTCGGGATATCAATCTGAAGGCAGATAAAGATTTAGAATTTTTGGAGTTTACGACCGATAAAAACAAGTTAAAAGGTAATTTGAATATGCTGCGCCCTTCCGCTGGCGGGGATTTGAAGGAATCGGGATTAGAGGCTATTCAGTTAGCTATAAGTAAATTTCCCAAAAATTCTAATTCCAAAACAATCATATTCATTACAGATGCACCAGTTCATGATAAAAATACAGCTCTAGGTAAAGCGCGTTTTTCAGTAGATGAAATCAACGAGCAATTACAGAAAAATGGTGTTATTTTTAATGCAATCGTGCCTGCAAATGGACTAGCCAACAAACAAATGAAAAAGCTTGTAGATACCAACGAAGGGACTTTGTATGATATCAAGGATGCCAAGCTGAATTTAGCGAAGTAGGTTTGTCTAAACCCAAATAAAGCCGTATAAAGGGAGCCGATGTAAGGCTCCCTTTTGCTATCATAAGCGCCTGTGTTGTAAGAGTTCTAATGAGCTGAAAGCTCACTCTCCGTCACCCATTTATGATTTTTGACAGGCTCTCCTCCTGTAGTAGGCGTATAATCTACCATATATACGGTCGTTGGCTCGGCGGAATCAATGGTAGCCTTAGCCCCATCCATCCCCTTCATATGATCTGCTGCAAGGATAACCTCTGTGCCCGGTGCATAGGGCTCACTACTTGCATCCTTAATTTCTTCATGAATAACCCATTTATGATTATTCACTTTTTCTTCTCCAGTGGTTGGAGTATATGAGACTGTATAAGCAGTAGTCGTATAAGCACCCACAATCGTGGCAGTAGCCCCATTCATGCCTGCCATATGGTCAGCTCGTATAGTCGCTTGACTACCAACTTTGAAGGCTGGATTTTCAGCTTCTTTTAGTCCGGCAGGAAGCTCACTGGAAGTGGAATGGTTCATCTCCGATGTGTCGTGTTGTTGACTGCTGTTTGCCGTGTGCTCTTGGTTCGGCGCGTTACTGTTCCCGCACCCACTCAAAATAATCATGACTGTACCAGCGAGCAAAGCCCATTGCATTCTCATATTTAATAGCTCCTTTAGGGTTTTATTTTCATATTCATTATACCCCTGGGGGGTATAATTGAAACGGAATAATATTACAAACTTGTGAAGTATTTTTGCCTTCAATGGGATCGCCTGTTGTGATCCCTTATTTGTTATGCAGAAGATGCGTAATTAAATGTTGTTGACAGTGAATAAAAAATCATTGTAATATCTATAAAACGCATCAAATTACTTGGTGTTTTGAGCGATTGTAACATTCTAACTCACCAAAAGTAGATGATATCAAGGAGCAGGGGGAGACATTAAAATGAAGAAACCATGGATTTCGTTTATATTGCTGCTAGGAGCAGTCGTGCTTTTTATTTCAGGCTGCGGCAGCAAGAATACGTCGGGCAATGCTGCGGGTGAAGAAAAGAAAACACTGCATATCAGCTTTAATCCCGGTCCATATAGCGATCAGTTTAAGAATGGTGTGGCTCCATATTTAGAGAAGAAAGGCTATAAGATTACATATAAAGAGTTTACAGACGGTGTTCAGCCCAATGTAGCCGTGGCTAATGGGGATATTGATGCTAATGTGTTCCAGCATTCGCTCTACCTGGATTCTATGAATAAGCGGGAGAATATTGATCTGATTGGTGCTGTGCAGGTCCCGACTCCTCCAATGGGATTGTACTCCAGCAAGCACACCAGCCTTGACGAAATCAGCGATGGAGCCCAAATCAACCTGCCCAACGAGCCAGTCAATATGCTGCGTGCGCTGAATATTTTGAAGGAAGTAGGCTGGATTACTTTAAAGGACAAAATCGATCCATTGCAAACCTCGGTGAATGACATCACCTCTAATCCGCATCATCTGCAATTTGTTGCTACCGACCCGGCACAGGGGCCACGTGCACTGGAGGACGTTGATTTTGCGGCCATACAAGGGAACTTTGCTGTATCGAATGGAATAAAGCTGACCTCGGCATTAAAGCTTGAAAATATGACAGATCCGTTCACGAACGTGGTCGCTGTGGACAGCAAGAACAAGGATAAGCCCTTCGTCAAAGACATTATTGAAGGATATCATTCAGAAGAATTCCAAAAGTACATCCAATCGAATTCTGATTATGAAGGCTACAAGTTGCCAAGCTATTTCAAATAATATGGGTATTATCTTCTGCGGGCTGACGTTGTCAGCCTGTATCTTATGGATAGAAGGTGGATATGAACGTGATTTTTTCATCCTCTGATCTCGTCAAGGCTCTGCCTGACAACTATTTTAGCGCAATGGATGACAAAGTGAATCTGTATAAAAGCAAAGGAATAGATGTAATCAATTTGGCAGCCGGCAACCCGGATCAGCTAACACCAGCACATATCATCAGCGCTTTGAAAGAAGCGGTCGATCAACCGATCAATCAGGGCTATCCACCTTTTCATGGGAAAAAAAGCACGCTGGAGGCTGTCGCTGCGTTCTATAAACGGGAGTATCAGGTGGAGCTGGATCCTGACCGGGAGATTGCCATATTCAACGGCTCAGCCATAGGTGTAATGGGGATTCCACAGGCGCTGCTGAATCCTGGTGATTGGTTATTGACCACCGATCCGGCATATCCCCAATATTATTCCGCTGCTGCGCTGGCAAGAGCCCATATTCATACGATTCCGCTTGATGAGAAGCATGGCTTCTTGCCTGATTATACAACCGTGCCGGAAGAAATTGCAGAGCAGGTCAAATTGCTCATGATTAATTATCCGAACAATCCGACTGGAGCAGTAGCTACTTCAGATTTTCTGACAAAGACGCTGGATTATGCCGCTCAGTATCAGTTTCCGGTTATGAATGATTTTGCTTACGGCGCTCTTGGATTTGACGGGCATAAGCCGATTAGTTTACTGCAAATCCCCGGCGGCAAGGAGTATGGCGTCGAGACGTATACGGTTTCCAAAACATATAACATGGCTGGATGGCGCTTCGGCTTTGCAGTGGGAAATTCGTCCATCATTGGTGCGCTCAAGCATTATCATACGCATGCCTACAGCACTGTTTTTGGAGGGGTACAGGATGCGGGAGCTGTGGCATTGCTGGGCACGCAGGAACCGGTACGGGAGCTCGCGGCGTTATATGAGCGGCGCCGTGATGTTCTCATTGCAGCGTTACGAGGTATTGGCTGGGATGTAGCTGCTCCCCAAGGGTCTTTTTTTGCCTGGTTCAAGGTGCCAGAGGGTTATACATCCGCTTCATTTGCAGACTTTTTATTGGACGAGGCGCATGTTGCGGTCGCCCCTGGAGAAGGCTTTGGTCGTGCGGGAGCTTCTCATGTGCGGGTCAGTCTGGTGAACTGTGAAGAAAGGCTGCTGGAGGCAGTGCAGCGCATCGCAGCAACGGGTGTTTTTCAAGTATAAGCTGGGATACAAGGAATTCATGGAGGGAGCGGGAAAAGAACTTTGAGTATAGCGATTATCGGAGCCATGGAGGAAGAAATAGCAGATTTGAAAGCGCAGATCGAAGGGATAAAGATGACCCAGATTGCGAACGGGATTTTTTATACAGGCCAGCTTGAGGGCAAGGAAGTGGTTCTGCTGCAATCAGGAATTGGCAAAGCGAACGCAGCCTCGACTACGGCGCTGCTGATTGAGCGATTTAGCCCGGAGCTTGTCATTAATACCGGGTCTGCGGGTGGGCTTGATCCAGCGCTGCATGTTGGCGATGTCGTAGTGGCGACCGAGCTGACTTATAGCGATGTGGACGGAACGGCGTTCGGCTATACCTACGGACAGGTACCACAGATGCCGGCAAGTTATCCTGTCGATCCAGCGCTGCTTGCTTTTGCGACAGAAGCGCTGGCGGAGACCAGGATTGAGGGGCAGATCGTCAACGGTTTGATTACGACGGCAGACTCTTTTATCTCCCAGGCTGAGCGCGCCCATTTTATCCGTAGCCAGTTTCCTGAAGCGAAAGTGACGGATATGGAAGGGGCCGCGGTCGTTCAGACTGCGTACCAGTTTGGTGTTCCATTTTTGGCTGTTCGTTCTTTGTCAGATCTTGCCGGTGTAGAAGCAGCGGATTCTTTTGACTCCAATCTTGATTTGGCTGCGGCCAACTCCGCAGCAGTGGTTGTGGCTCTTGTAGCCGCATATGATAGAGACAAGCTTTGATATATTCAATGGCAATATTTAGGAGCGTTTTTTCTTCGGCTTGCCATGCTGGTTAATGAGAGTTCGAAGTTGTTTCCCGGCTTGGTTCAGCTCCATATCGTTCAACACATAATCGGTGCTGACTTCCCAGGTGCTGCGGTCATTCAGATGAAAAATAAAGGCGGGAAAGCGAGGGCGCAGCCATTTGCGGATGGAGGCCCCTTCGAATTCGACTTTAGTGATTGCAGACCATGGGACAGTTCGAATACCATCGGAAATGCTATGCTCGTCAAAGATGAACAGGTAGGTATCCTTACGAAGCGTTCTGCTCAAACAAACCACGAGATAGCTACCGAAAAAAGGAAGTCCGACAATGGCGGAGGTAATAAAGAAGAAGATTTGTAGAGCTGAGATATCTTCGTCGATAAAAATGAGCAGCAGCAAAAACAGACAGATCAGCACAAACATCAAGCTGCCCATGGCTTTCCAAAATGCCAAAGATCTTCGATATACAATTTTATCCACGGAATACCGCCTCGTCGCGTACAAACTCCTGAATGAAATAAGTTATTCGTTCTCTCCAGTCAGATTCGGTTACACTTTCAATACGCAGACATGGGGTGGCCTGCATATCCAGTTCTGTATTTCTTACGATCCACACATCATTCATTCCTTTAAGAACAAATAGTAGATTTGTAACGGAAGGTCCATCTTCATCCGTATCCGCGTATATCATCTGGCTCAAATTATCTAGGCTGCACTGATTACGTTCAAAATCCTCTCGCCAGTCTTGTATCATTTGTTGAGCCGACTCATGAAGCTTCCACGTTGGCGTTTGCTGCATGCTGAAGTTGGATGAGGTTAACTCATTCCACTGTTCTTCTGTCAGATCGACGTATCGGCTGTGCGCATTGAAGTTCGAAGCAAGCAGGCCGAACAATTGATCAATGTCGTGATGCCAGTCTTCTGGGGAAGACCAGCGAAAGAAATGAAGTTCATTGTGGCTGGAAAAATGATACAGAAAACGTTCATTTCCATGGTGTATCGTTAATGTATTTTGCTTGTCCTGTTGCTCCTTGTAGCCACGTAGCATCTGACGACTTTGTACCAGATGAGCTAGCATTTCAACAATGAACGCATCAAATTCGAGCTGTTGTTGCCCGTCATCCCGTTGTTCCATCAAACCCTTGGATATCAGGCTATGCGTTGCGGCATGAAAAAGCAGTTCCCAGCGATCCTCAGTCAGTTCCCCGTAATAAGATTGGAGCAGACCAGAAGCCATATCTTCTGCGCCCAGTGCGGTCAAGGCAAAGCCTAGTTCCTCAAGCGTTAAAATTACCGTTTGTTTGTCCATAGTCAGGCTCCTTCTCCATCTGTTAGGTGTATGTCATTTAAATAGTTTGCTGGCCCAACGTATCCCTTTTTCGGCGAATTTGGCGACCTTTCCACCTGCCCAGCTTCCCACCGTACCGCCGACGTAAGCACCGACGGCTGCACCGACCGGACCACCGATAGCGCCGCCTACGGCTCCCAAAGCAACAGCACCGCCATAAGTTGCAGCGGTTTTAATCGCTACGTTAGAAGCAGATACAGCCACATCCGTTCCGGTAAGCTTCCCGCTTTTCCATTTTCCAGCCAGACTGATACCCTCGCCCACAATATTCATGGTGGCATTAATAGGGTATAGCTTTTTGGCAATCATGCCGGGAATTTGGCGGGTGGCTATGCCGTAACGCCCTTTTTCCACCCCGGCGATGACGTTCCGCGTCCACTGAGGAAAGCTATTGGCTTTGTTGAATCCGAGGCCGAGCTTACCCATTTGAAGCTTTCCAGCTAAACGATCAAAGCCCTTTAAACCCTTCATCACAATACCGGGTTTAGCGAATTGGCGGTTTAGGCTTTTGCCCAAATTACGCATAAACGCATTGTTACCCTTGCCATTCACCCATGCCGCATTATGTATAACCGCTCGAGTGGGATTCTTCAGACTTTTCTTGAATTCTACTGTTTTGGTGAGCACAAGTGTGGAAGCCAGACCGCTATAGATAGCTGTTCCGGCAAATCCCAGTTGCCCGCGCCATTTATTGGCTTCTGAAATGCTGTTAATGGCTATATCTGCTGGATCGGGTCCTTTTTTTCCGGAAGTTGCCCCTTCACTGCTGTCGATCTGTCCGCTGTGATCTCCTTTATTAATACCCGAGTCTGCTTGGGTATCTGTTTCCTTGAATTTTACTGCAATGGAACGCAGCTCTGTGCTGACAGAACCGACAGTTTGAGTGAAAGCATCCATTTGTCCACGCGCTTTATGGAAATCCTGATAAAAGCGCTGCTGTGTTGTTCCTGCCCAGCTATTTTCCAACATCTGAATATGCTGTGACAGTTGTCCGCAAATTTGTGCCCCCAGCTCACGTGCCTGTGCGAACTGCCTGGAAACCGCCTCTAGTTTCTCAGGAGGAACCATAATTTTAGCCATGATGTCCACCTCGGATGATTAAAATAATTACTTATATTCTAGTGAATCTAGTGGGGGTTAGCAAAAAAAGGAGGGGATTTAAGTGAAAAATAAGTCATTTGTATGAGTTCCTGAGGATTCATAAGGGAGAATAGTAGGAGGTGTTATGCTCCGAAGTTCTTATATGTCATTCATAACGAAACCAAAAAAGCCACTCTTTTCAAATGGAGCTTTCCATTAAAAAGAGAGGCCTTCTTGCGTAGAGGCTAATACATATTTCGCGTCGTTTTAATTATTTTAGCGGAATCTGCTTGGACAGCTTTTCAAACTGCTGCAAATAAGGAGTGACCTTGGCAGTTATTCCTTTGAGATACTTGATGGACTCTTGTCTTTGACGTTCTTTGGTAGCAGTCTCTTCAGGGAACATAGAGTATTCCTTTTGGACAGAGCCATTTTTATAATTTACGGAGAAGAGATCTCCTTTTTGCCATCTTTGGACCAGATCTTGATTACTGTGCAAGATATTTAGCATTTCTTTGCTGTTTTTATAAGTGAAGCTGTAGTCTGGATCGGCCACAGCGTGGATCACTTGGTAGCCACTCTGTAATCCATTGTTCTGAAAGGTACCTACTTGGATCTCGTTCGAACGTACGGTTCCGTCCATTTGGGTCACTTTTTCAGTCTGCGTACCCTTGCCACTCATCGTGTCATTGTTCCATGTGCCGTTGTATACGATTTTATGATTTTGTCCATCTGCATCGGTGTATTGATTTATATATTTTCCGGTACCTGAGCGCTTGCCATTCACAAAATCACCCGAATACTGCTTATATTCGCTCCATTTGATTGTACCACGTCCGTTGGGCTGCCCATTCTCGACCTCTCCATAGTAAGTAGTCTGACCGGATAGCTGAAGCAATTCCTTGGTTGCAGCCGCATTCGCCGCAGGTGTACTTACAGACAGCGCTCCAGATATTAGCGATGCGGACACCATAATAGGCAGAGACAGAGCCTTCCCTTTTTGCCAAAGTTTTTGCATCACGAGTTCTCCCCTTTCGAAGCTTTGAATTTCTAAAAGTTAAGTTCAACGACCCAGCACCGTTTTTATACTATTTTGTGCTTGGTGATTTATAGTTTAATATAGATTGAGAATTATAGGAAACTGTAAAGTGAAAACAGCTAGTTAGGAGAGAGATTCATGAATTTACCTGAACATGGGAGTGAGGATGTATCTAGCATCCTTGCCGTGGAGATAGAACATGAGCCTGTGAAGACCATAAAAGGAATCCATCAAGTGGAGCCTGACTCTAATATCTATTGGCTGATTGACGTGGAATTCAGCGGTTTTACGTTATCAGATGAGGATATTTTGCAATTGCTTAAGGGGTATATCGTGTATGGACATGTGCATGATTTGCAGATATGGACTAGTGTGGGGCGCAGACCGGCAGGCGAATGCCATTTTGATAAAATCTGTATTTGTATGGATATATTCGATAATGTAGAGATGCAGGTTCGTTTAGATGAAGCCAAGGTTGCAGACTTTATGAACACACTGCCAGCACGTTTTCAGAAGAAGGGCACTGTTCATGTGCTTCCTCGGGAGGATGCTGCCCATGCACGTGCAAAAGGGGAAAAACTTAAAGTATTTACAGATCAGGAAGGTGAAAGGGAACATGCTGTCCTGCTTAGGCTGGTAGCGGATCAAGGCCAATCTCACCGTGGAGCGGATATCTGGGATGTCATGCTGAGTCTCGGAATGGAGTGGGGAGATATGGATATTTTCCATGCACACCATCACGGGCCGGGAGGCTATGATGAACTATTTCGCGTACATACGGGAACCGAGCCTGGCTTTTTTTGGTTGAGTACACTCGCTGAGGATCGCTTTGCCGATTTGATTTTCAGTATGGATGGGGTACGAACCGTGCAGCCGCAAACTGTGTTTGAGGCGATGTGGAAAAGTGCCGAATATGCACGCGCCAGACTTGGCGGGACATTAGTGAATGAACAGGGTCTGCCAGCTGTGCCGGAAGATTATCTGCGCCAGATTCAAGAGATGGAAGACCGCTTAAGTGAGTTTGGTTTTAAAGCAGGCGAGGATGTTGTTGCGTTTCTATTCTAGATTAGAAAGGAGTGGTTTCGTTGTCCAGCAACGCTATTGAGAAGCTAAGAACGATTTTAAAACGTAAAGCTACTATTTTTCATACAGGGGGTCGTAGACCGTCGGATTCCCTTGAACAAAGCTGGATTGGTAGAGTTACAGTGGCTTTGCCAACGGAGGAGCAACCCATTGATGTACAAGGGAATGTTATGGCTCCGATCATGCAATTGTATTTGCCTGCCTTGCCCTTTGTTCCTCCGGCTATGCATAGTGTCAAGCTGTTGACTTTCTTTCTGTCTCCCGATGTACTTGATCATGAGGACATGGAAGGATATATGTGTATTCGTGAGTATACGTCGGTAGAGGATTTGGTCGAAAAAGATTTTGGTCCGGCATTTATGCAAATCAAGGCGTTCCCGCTATTCCCTGAGCTCAAAGAGAATGACTATCCGGTCTGGGACGGTGAAGACATTCCTGAGGAATATGGCGATGCCCTCAACCATATGGACGAGGAGGAACCCGACTATTTTGAGGACATTGTAGAGGAAATATATGCGGTTCACAAAATCGGTGGCTATCCCAGCTTTATTCAATCGGGCATTGACTTTGGCGAGGGCTATGAATTTGTGTTTCAGATTACGTCAGACGCCAAAGCCCAATTGAATATTGTGGATGGAGGCAGTTTTTATTTTGCGAAGCATCAGAATGAAGGAGCCTGGCGGGGTTACTTTGATTTTTACTGATAAGCTCACTTAGAGAGCAGTCTGGAACCGATCGTTTTGTAGAGCATGGTTCGAATACTTTTGAGCCTATCAAAGTTTTCCTGAAAAGTAACTCCGGCATGCCGCTGCAAGCCTTCTTCGAAATCCTTTTTATAACGGAGCATGGCTTCCGGGTAAAGGCCAATAAGATTTGATTCCATGTCGGAAAGGCTTCATGATGGGACCACACCTCCAATGTTTCCAAGGCAATCATCATGTAGCACCACTGGATGGCTTGGGAATATGATGGCTTTCAGCCAGGTAGAGTTGGTGATCAACAGACTGCATGCCCAATTCTCCTTCTGTTTAATAATAATAGACCATTATACCTGATTATTGGTTTATAGTCTTCCATACATTGCCATGTTCGGTATGTCCCTATATACTCATAAACTAGATACTATTGAAGTGGGAGTGAAAAGATATGAATGTTTTAGGTCAGCTGGGATCTGCTATCCAGAGTAGTTTATTTATTCAATCCGAATTGAAGAAAGCTCATGCATTTATTCAGAAGCACGATCTGCCTGTAGAGCAGGTAGAAAATGATTTTCACAAGCAGATCATCGCGCTGGAGCAATATGCTGGAACTCGCGTTTTTCAGCGAGGGCTTGCCAAATACAAAGTAATCAATGCAATGCTTATGATCATATCTGTGATTATATTGCTGGCAGCATGCATCGTTGCGGCGGTGGAATATTTACAACCCGAACGACATTTGCTGCAAGTGGTGGCGAATGCCATGTTTGACTATTGGGTTCCCTCTATCACTTTGCTCAGTGTTGTATTTGTGGCTGTGATCGTTCTTGCCATCGTTAGAACTGTTTATGCCAAACAATTACATACGCGGGTGCTAGACCGGGCCTGGCAGGCCATTTTCAATCATGCGGACAAATGAGGGCATGTAGGAGATTGGCATAATAGCTGAAGGAGTGGCAGCAATGAATGACTGGGAATCGGGAATCATTCAGGTCGATGGTGATCGTGCGATTTACTCATCTTTAACAGAAGATCAGTTGTTAGAGGCCGATTGGTATTCGAAATATTTTCATTCTGTAAGAAAGCTAGGAAATGAGTATATCTGGTATCATTTCGATCAGGTTTCTTTGCTGCGTCGGCATTTTTTTGTGTCTGTATGCTTTAAGGATACAAGCCTAGTTGTCGTGGAGATTTCGCTCCAGGGCGATGAATTTCCAACTTCGTGGGATAATTGGTCTGAGGAAGGGGAGAGAAAGCGGCAAAGGGAGCATGATCGTTTGTTACAGCAACATTTGTCCGTGAAGCCAAGCTATCGTCAAACCAAACCTTACCCCTATATGGAATATGAACTGAGCTGGGGGAAAATCTCTTCTTATTTTGACCCCCGGTCAGGAAATACGGCCATTGCTTTTAAGTATAAAGATGAATAGCAATCTTACATAAAATGCACTACAACCCTGCGCTTTGTATTGGAGGTGAAGGGGTTGAGATGAGTAAGGGAGATGTTTTGTGGATAAAAAGGCAAAAAAAATACTGATGAACACATTCTGGTCCTCCAGCGGCTGGAAGCAGGAGCGGGGATCTTTTTCGGGTGAGGATTTTGAATATGCCAAAAGTAAGGGCTTGATGTTCGATCCGATCACCATTACACATAACGAGATTATAAACAGGTTACATGAGCTACACCAGCAAAAGGCTACAAAAGAACGAGTGGCAGCAGCATTTTTGCATAGTCTTTCCACGAAAAAGGTTCATTTACGAAGCGCCTTATCGAGCTGGGCATTAACCGCAGGGCTTCCTTTGCACAGCTATGGTGAGCGGCCTGTTGTCTTGCCCAATTACAGTAGCTGTGGGGATTGTAATTTTAATAAAATGATGTCCGATCAGGAATACGTCAATGAAGATTTGAATGTACTGAATTTTGAACGAATCAAATGGGGCGGTATTCGTCTGAACCACCTTCTGTATTGCTGGATGGACCTTGAATTGTTCAGTCAAGAAGAGGATGTTCAGGTTTCCGATGAGGATCTAGCTATACTCCATAACATGCTCGAAGCTGTTCAGAACTGTGATGCTCAAAGTAGTGCGCGTCAATTGGAAAAGCGCTGGAAGGATGTGTTTCCATCCAGCAAAAACGAGCGTGATGTAGTCATGGAGGTGTGGGGATATGCCGGACTGCTGGTCCCACAGGACACGCCTCGTAAACGACAGAACGGCAATCATGATTTTTATTCCGTAGCAGCTTGGCAAGGAGATGACGGATACTCACAAGAGGCGTTGGACTATTTCTTTGGAACGTTTTTATAGAGAAAGTGAATCGTTATGTCCCATCTTGATCATGACGGTTCCTCAAACAACAAACGTTCTTCTTCCCGACTATGAATAGCATTGACAACCAGAAGTGCATGGAACTGCTGTAGAACTTCAGGCGTAAGCCCTTCTTCACGGATCCCGGCTTTGAGCTCTTTTACAATGATTCGGAGCAGGTCATGATCCCGTGTAAGTTTGACGACAGCCTCCTGCAGTTCCTGTTTTTTCTCGACCTTTTCCTGATAGAATCCTTCCTCTTCTGCATCAGCATGGCTGAGAATGCGGGTTTCCCAATATTCGATCAAGTGGTCGGCAGCCTGGCGCGCCACCTTGAATTCTTTTGCTTCGAGTAATTCTTCTACTTCTCTCGTCTTATCTAGAGCGCCAGTTAGCCCGCCTTGATGAATGGCATGATGAGCATGCAGTTGACGTAAAGAAGGTCCTCCCATAATAGTTCATCCTTTCTTTGAGCCCTTTTTTAGTACAGTATAGCATAAGAAAATAGCGTTATTTTTCCGGTTAGGATTTTCCCCCCTAAGGAAAAGGGAACTCCCTAATTGGTTCAATTTCATATAATACTTAGAATGAAGTTAGAAGATAAAACTCAATCTTGGGGGAATGGATGATGAATCGATTAACCAAAATAATAGACATAAAAAAGATTGTGAAAAAAGGATCAAGGGTTTGAAGGGGATGAGCAGATACATACCTAATCAACATGGAGCCTGGGCCATGCTCATTCTTCCATTTTTATTCGGTTTAGCTGTTTCTCGAGGGGAACTCATTCATATACCCCTATTTGTGTGCTGGTTTTTTATCTACTTATTCACTTTTCCTGTCCTCCAATGGATCAAAACAGGCAGCAGTGAAAGATACTGCAAACCCGCCGTTATATACGGAGTGATATTACTTCCTTTGTTAATTTCACTGATATGGTTTGAGCCTGCCTTAATCTGGTATGGAGTTCTTCTATTGCTCTTTTTTATGGCTAATATTCATTTTGCAAAAACGAAAAATGAACGGGCTTTACTCAATGATATTGTTGCAATTCTACTCTTTTGTTCTTTTATATACCCCGTTATTTATATGGGGGGAGGAGAGGATTGGAGAGTAGCAACAGAGCTATTCTTGCTTTTGGTGCTTTACTTTATCGGAACTGCTTTGTATGTCAAAACGATCATTCGTGAAAGAAAAAATATACGTTACCATTATGCTTCCATCATCTATCATTTGGTGATTTTGTTGTTTGCTACTTGGTTAAAGTTACCTCTGGTTATTCCTTTTTTGATTTTTTTGATACGGGCCATATGGCTTCCTAAACTCGGATTAAAGGCAAAACAAGTTGGCATGGCGGAAATTGGATTTTCAATGATGCTCTATGTTTTTGTGTTGTTTTTATACTTCTAAAAGGAGAGACATCAATGATATCTTTGAAAACGCCGCGTGATTATCATACAGATCCGTTTATAGTCATCTGGGAGGTTACGCGAGCTTGTGCTTTAAAGTGCCTTCACTGTAGAGCGGAAGCTCAGTACAAACCTGATCCTCGCCAGCTGACATTAGAAGAGGGTAAGAAGCTGATAGATCAAATTGCTGAAATGAATCATCCGTTGGTTGTATTCACAGGCGGAGATCCTTTAATGCGTCCTGATCTGTTTGAACTGGCTCGATATGCAATTGAAGAGAAAAATCTGTCGGTTTCAATGACCCCCAGCGCCACCCCTAAAGTGACACGAGCAGCGGTAGAGAAAGCAAAGCAAGTTGGGTTATCGCGATGGGCGTTTAGTCTGGACGGTTCATGTGCAGACATTCACGATCATTTTCGGGGTACAGCGGGTTCTTACGATACGACCATGCGAGGAATTGGTTATTTAAAGGAACTGAATATCCCTATTCAAGTGAACACTACGGTGTCCCGGTACAATCTTCATGATCTGGAGCAAATTGCAGAAAGGGTAAAGGAAATGCAGGCCGTGTTATGGAGTTTATTTTTCCTTGTTCCAACCGGACGTGGCATGGAGAAAGATATGATTACTCCTGATGAGCATGAAGCTGTAATGAAATGGTTGTATCAAATACAGCAACAGATGCCGTACGGTGTGAAGGCTACGGAAGCTCCTCATTACCGGAGGGTCGTACTGCAGCAAAAGCACAGAGCAGGTGAGAGCAGTGTAGCAGACGGACAAAAGAGGGCAGATGTTTTAGGACGTGCTCCTAAAGGCGTAAATGATGGAGATGGATTTGTTTTTATTAGTCATATCGGCGAAGTATACCCGAGCGGTTTCCTGCCTCTTATGTGCGGGAATGTACGAAAGGATAGCCTGGCAGATATTTATCGCAACTCTCCGATCATGATGAATCTTAGAGATAAGTCCCTACTTAAAGGTAAATGTGGAGTCTGTGAATTCAAGGCCGTCTGTGGGGGCTCCAGAGCAAGAGCTTTTGCAATAACAGGAGACTATTTGGAGAGTGACCCTTATTGTGCTTATATACCCGGGGTTGGAGAGGAAAAGTGTTTTCATGAAAAAAAGTTCTAAAAAAGTCGTTATTCTCGGTGGAGGAATAAGCGGTTTAAGTGCTGCCTTTTATGTGAAAAAGCTGGCTGAGGATCGGCAGCTTGAAGTGGAGATTACACTGGTGGAGAAAAGTGAACGTCTGGGAGGAAAGCTACAAACCGTTCGCCAAAACGATTTTATGATCGAAAAAGGACCGGATGCTTTCTTGGCCAGAAAGACGGCAATATTGGATTTGACTATGGAGTTGGGGCTGGAAGCAGAGCTGGTATCGACAAACCCGAAAGCCAAATCTGCTAGCATTTTGCATAAGGGCAAACTTCATACGATGCCGATGGGCTTCATTCTGGGCATTCCAACAAAGCTCACTCCCTTCATTCGGACAGGACTTATTTCTCCGCTGGGAAAAGCACGGGCGGCCCTGGATTTAATCATTCCGGCAAAGAAAGGTGATGCAGACGAATCTCTAGGTGATTTTATCAAACGGCGTCTCGGCAAAGAAGTTCTGGATCAGATTACAGAACCTCTATTGTCTGGAATTTACGCTGGAGATACACATTCTCTGAGCCTCATGTCAACCTTCCCCCAATTTAAACTAATGGAACAAAAGCATGGAAGTCTGATTAAGGGTATGTCTAAAGGGGCGGGAAGAAAGCCAGCAGTACAAGACAACCTGCCTGATATCGCTAAGAAAAGTATGTTTCTTTCTTATCGGCTAGGATTATCTACGATCGTGGAGCGGCTAAAGGAAAGGCTGGATACCGTACGTTTTGTTATGGGGCAAGGTGTAGTTGAAGTAAGGAAAGAAAACGGTTATCAGGTCATTTTAGAACATGGACAAAAAATAGATGCGGATGCGGTGATTTGCGCTGTTCCAGCTTTTGAAGCGGCTGCATTATTTTCCGGCGTTGCAAGCGCTAGCTGGTTACACAAGATTCACTATGTTTCCGTAGCCAATATTGCCCTTGCTTATAAAAACACAGATCTTAATTTTGCTTTTGAAGGAACGGGATTTCTAGTCCCCCGCAAAGAAGGCAAAAAGATTACAGCATGTACTTGTTCTTCGACGAAATGGAGCCATACTGCTCCTGAAGGATATACACTTTTACGGACCTATATCGGACATGCAGGCGCACAGGAGTGGATTCAGATGACAGACAATCAACTTGTGGATGCCGCGCGCAAAGACTTGAAAGATTTAATGGGCCTGGAAGCGGAACCGGAATTCGCCGAAGTCAGTAGGTGTGATCGATCGATGCCGCAATATCCGATTGGACACAAAGAGCATATGGCGAAGGTGAGGCAGGACTTCGCACAGGATTTACCGGGTGTTTTTCTATGCGGAGCTGGCTATGGGGGCGTTGGAATTCCAGATTGCATCGCTCAAGGGAAAGAAGCGGCTGAACAGTTGCTTTCTGATTTTTTATAATCAGGCTCTTTCCACTAGTGAAAGAGGGAACCCCCTGATTGGTTCAGCTTTAAGGGAGACGTAGAATGAAAGTTGAGCATAAAATCGAAGTAAGATGGAGGAATGGAAGATGAGCCAGTTAACGGAAGAAACATGGGTGGCGGACATTGTGAAAGCAGTACCCAAAACGGGAGATCTGTTCCGCAAACTGAGGATTGATTTCTGCTGTGGAGGGAAAATATCGCTCCGTGAAGCAGCAGCCAATCGAGGCCTCCACGCTGGTGAACTGCTGACGCAGATACATGAAGTGGAAGAAAAGCAGGCACAGCATAAGCAAATGCAACCTCCTTCACTCGAACCGAAAGAACTAATCACCTATATTCAAAATGAGTATCATACGAAGCTTCGGGAAGAACTATCGGCGTTAACGCCGTATGTAACCAAACTAACGCGGGTTCACGGCGAACGTTATCCGCATCTAAAGCGGGTTAATGAACTGTTCACCTTGCTTAAACAGGAATTATCGGAACATATTCAAAATGAGGAGGACCTTGTGTTTCCGATGATTGAAGCATTTTTACAAGAATCAACAGTGGAACGAGCAGATGCATTAAATCCAACTTTATCCAAGTTGCAAGACGAACATCAAACAGTGGTGGAATTCCTGAAGGAAATGCGTTTGATCACAAACGGCTTTGAGCCAATGCAGGAAGCTTGTGGTACGCACCGACTCGTATTGAAGCGGTTAGAAGACCTGGAAGCAGATATTTTTAATCATATTCTTCTTGAAAATTGTACACTAATCGAACGTACAAGACAGGCACAGCTAATAGCGAAACCCATTAATTGATGATGAACGAACATGAGGAGCCGAACCAAATGCATAAATTAATTAAAAGTAGCACTGTTTTCGTTTTGGTTATTTCCATCATTTTATTATTATCAGGATGCGGTACGAAACAACAACTAGATTCAAATGTTGACAGCGCCGGTAAGAATGGATCTTCCAGCCAGACATCTTCGAAAACGGCTGAAACTATTGAGCTTACCATATCCGCAGCAGCAAGTTTAACGGATGCGCTCAAAGAAATTCAGCATTCATACGAATCAACCCATACAGGCATCAAATTGAATTTTAACTTCGGCGGCTCTGGTGCGCTGGAAAAACAAATTGAGCAAGGAGCGCCGTCGGATTTGTTTCTGTCCGCTTCGACCAAAAACATGAAGTCCCTTGTTGATCAGCAGCTAATAGATACGAAAAAACAAAAAACGTGGCTGACGAACGAATTGGTCGCGGTTATCCCTGCAGACGGGACGATGAACATCGCGAGTGTAACCGATTTAACAAAAAAAGAAGTGAAGAAAGTTGCGATCGGAATTCCTGAAAGTGTCCCTGCGGGCAACTACGCACAGGAAGCGCTGACGAAAGCGAAGCTTTGGGACACGTTACAGAGCAAGCTGGTTCAAGCAAAAGACGTTAGACAAGTGCTGCAATATGTGGAAACTGGGAATGCTGATGTCGGATTTGTATATAAAACAGATGCGTTGACTTCACAGAAGGCAAAAATCGCCTTTGAGGTGGATTCCAAAACCTATTCACCTGTTCAGTATCCAATCGGGATTGTCAAAGCTTCAAAGCACATTCAAGAAGCCGAAGACTTTTATGCATACCTACAATCGCAAGAATCTCTGAATATTATGGCTAAGTATGGATTTACCATACCGAAGTGAGCGTGCAAGATATAGATTGGAATGAATATTGGCCTCCTATCCGATTATCGTTGCAGGTTGCACTGTTATCCAGCGTTCTGGTAATCATATTAGGCTTGCTTGTGGCATGGTCAATGTCGCGGTTAGGATTATTTAAAGGGAAAACGGTCGTTGAAACCGTACTTATGCTGCCTTTGGTACTCCCACCAACGGTTGTTGGTTTTTTACTGCTCATATTACTTGGACGAAAAAGCGGGTTCGGACGGTTTGTGGAGCAATGGTTTGGCGAGCCTATTATATTCTCGTGGTGGGCAGGGGTTGTAGCAGCGGTGGTAGTAGCTTTTCCTCTTGTCTATCGGACGCTGAGAATGGGATTGTCTTCTGTTGACCGGGACTTGGAAAACGCTGGGCGTTCGATGGGTGCAAGTGAATGGCAGGTTTTTCGATATATCACCTTCCCTTTAATTTTCCCTTCTTTTAAGGCTGCCTTTATACTCGGTTTTGCCCGCGGCCTGGGCGAATTTGGTGCTACGCTGATGATTGCCGGAAATATTCCGGGTAAAACACAAACGATTCCGACGGCCATTTATATTGCGGTGGATGCTGGTCATCTTCCTATGGCCTGGGCGTGGACATGCTCTATCATACTCATTTCTTTTATCATGCTCCTGTTAACGGGCCAAAAGAACAATTAACTACTTCATACAAGCTTCCCTTTAGCAGAGGGAGGCTTTTTTGTATCTTTCCATAGAACGAGGGATTTCCTGTAGCGCTATAGGACATTCCCTAATGGGAACAGAGATGAATGAATTACATAATGAGAGTAAGCGAATGAGTCTTCCCTTGGAGCTTGCGTTGGGATGATTCTTTCTAAAAAGGAGTGTTGGTCATCGATGAAAAAAAAATACAACCTCAACTTTTTTAAACCGATCGAAAGCTATTCGGGAAATTGGTCAATCCTTGAGGAAAAAAATAGAGAATGGGAAAACGTGTACCGTCAGCGTTGGTCTCACGACAAAGTGGTTCGGACGACTCACGGAGTGAACTGCACCGGTTCCTGTAGTTGGAAGGTTTTTGTAAAAAACGGCATCATTACTTGGGAAAATCAACAGATCGATTATCCTTCCTGCGGTGTAGATATGCCAGAATTTGAACCGCGCGGCTGCCCGCGTGGGGCTACATTTTCCTGGTATGAATACAGTCCCTTACGCGTGAAATACCCTTATATGCGCGGTAAGCTGTTGCGGCTTTGGCAGGCAGCCATCCAGGAACATGCCAATCCGGTGGAAGCATGGGCAAGCATTGTGGAAGATCCGGAGAAAGCCAAGCTCTACAAAGCAGCTCGCGGAAAAGGCGGTCATGTCCGTGTCGCTTGGGACGATGTCCTACGTTTGATCTCGGCGCAACTCATCTATACCATTCGTAAGTATGGTCCCGACCGGATCGCGGGCTTTACGCCAATTCCGGCGATGTCAATGATAAGCTACGCTTCAGGAGCACGATTCATTTCGCTTCTCGGTGGACAGATGTTGAGTTTTTATGACTGGTATGCCGACCTTCCGCCTTCATCTCCTCAAATTTGGGGTGAGCAAACGGATGTACCTGAATCTTCTGATTGGTACAATGCGGGTTACCTGATTATGTGGGGATCGAACGTACCGCTTACCCGGACGCCAGACGCTCATTTTATGACGGAAGTACGATATAAGGGAACAAAAGTCGTATCAGTGGCTCCCGACTTGGCGGAGAATGTGAAGTTCGCTGACAACTGGCTTGCACCACATCCGGGTACAGATGCTGCCATAGCCCAGGCTATGACGCATGTTATTTTGGATGAGTTTTACAGAGAGCGCCAAGAACCGATGTTCATTAACTATGCCAAACAATATACGGATATGCCGTTTATGATTCTGCTTGATCCGCACGAGGGAGCTTGGAAAGGTGGACGTTTTCTACGGGCGAGTGACCTGGGCGATGTTTCGCCGCATGCGGACTGGAAGCCAGTCATATATGACGAAGCGGCGGGGGAAATGCTGGTCCCGAACGGTACGATGGGACAGCGCTGGGAGCAGGATAAGAAATGGAACCTGATTCTGGAACGGGAAGACGGAACAAAGGTTGAGCCCGCGCTCACTGTGGAAGGCCATGGCGAGCAATGGGAAGAAGTCGTATTCCCTTACTTTGATAACGCGGGTAATGGAACGTTCAAACGTGTAATTCCAGCCAAAAAAGTACGCTTGGCAGATGGCTCGGAACGTTACGTAGCAACCGTGTACGATTTGATGATGAGCCAGTACGGTGTCGCACGCAATGACAGCTCTCATAACGCCAAAAATTATTACGACGAAGCTTCGCATTATACCCCTGCCTGGCAGGAGAAGATCACAGGCGTGAAGGCGTCTGTTGTGGTACAGATTGCTCGGGAATTTGCCCAAAATGCTATCGATACTAAAGGGCGCTCCATGATTATTATGGGTGCGGGTATCAACCACTGGTTCAACAGTGACACGATCTATCGGTCCATCTTGAATCTTGTCGTGTTGACTGCTTCCCAAGGCGTAAACGGTGGAGGCTGGGCGCATTATGTTGGTCAAGAAAAGCTTCGCCCAATCGAAGGCTGGTCAACGATTGCCTTTGCAAAAGACTGGCAAGGGGCGGCTCGACAGCAAAATGCTACATCGTTTTTCTACTTTGCAACAGAGCAGTGGCGTTACGAAGAAAGTGGAACAGACACCTTGAAGTCACCGATTGGCGGGGATGTCAGTTACAGACATCCAGCAGACTACAACGTGCTCGCAGCGCGTCTGGGTTGGTTGCCTTCTTATCCACAGTTTAATAAAAACAGTCTACTGTTCGCCGAAGAGGCTGCGCAATTAGGCAAGAAGTCCAACGAGGACATCATTAATCATTCTGTGGAAGAGATTAAATCACGTAAGACACGCTTCGCTGTAGAAGATCCTGGGGCAGCCGAGAACTTCCCGCGTTCACTCTTTGTTTGGCGGTCAAATCTGATTTCCAGTTCGGCAAAGGGACAAGAGTATTTCATGAAACATTTACTTGGAGCATCTGATGCCCTGCTTGCCCGGCCGAATGAAGAACAGAAGCCTGAGGAAATCGTCTGGAGAGAAGATGTAGAAGGAAAGCTTGATTTGATGGTTGCACTTGATTTTCGGATGACAACAACTCCATTGTACGCGGACATCGTGCTTCCGGCGGCAACCTGGTACGAAAAAACAGACTTGTCGTCAACAGACATGCATCCTTTCGTGCACCCGTTTAATCCGGCTGTTAATCCACTGTGGGAATCCCGCGCGGACTGGGATATTTACCGCCAGCTTTCCGAAGTCTTTTCGGATATGGCAAAAGAGTACCTGCCAGGAATATATAAAGACCTTGTGACTGCGCCGCTCGCACACGATAGTATAGGCGAAATTTCACAGCCGATGGGTCTTGTAAAGGATTGGACGAAGGGCGAGATTGAAGCGACTCCGGGTAAAACCATGCCGAATTTCAGCATCATCGAACGCGATTATACTAAAATTCACGATAAATTTATCTCACTCGGTCCTAATTTGACTACTGGGAAAGCAGGTGCGCATGGCGTCAGCTTCTCCGTAGCGGACGAATACGAGGAAATGAAAAAGTTGAACGGAGTTTATTACGATGAGTCCATTAAAGATGGACTGCCCAAAATCCAGACAGCTCGCCAAGTGGCCAATGCAATTCTTCACCTTTCATCCGCGACTAATGGACGGGTGTCGCAAAAGGCTTATGAGCAGGCAGAAGAGCTTCACGGTGTGGAACTCAAAGACATCTCGGCCGATCGGGCAGCGGAAAGGATCACTTTCCAAAGTATCACGGCACAGCCGCGTGAAGTTATACCGACACCGGTATTCACTGGATCGAACAAGAAGGGACGCCGCTATTCACCATTTACAACGAATATTGAACGTCTCGTTCCGTTTCGTACTTTGACGGGAAGACAGCATTTCTATATTGATCATGAGATTTTCCAACAATTTGGGGAATCATTGCCGATCTACAAACCGACGCTGCCGCCGATGGTGTTCGGCCCTCGCGACCGGGAAATAAAAGGCGGGCAAGATTCACTTGTGCTTCGTTATCTGACACCGCACGGTAAATGGAATATTCACTCCACCTATCAGGATAATCAGCACATGCTGACACTGTTTCGCGGAGGTCCTACGGTGTGGATCAACAACGAAGACGCAGAGGCACATGATCTTGCCGACAATGACTGGGTAGAGGTATACAACCGTAACGGCGTCGTAACTGCCCGGACTGTTGTCAGCCACCGGATGCCAAGAGGCACGATGTTCATGTACCATGCTCAGGATAAGCACATTCAAGTGCCAGGCTCCGAAATCACGGACACACGCGGCGGTAGTCATAACGCACCGACAAGAATTCATCTCAAACCAACCCAGATGGTCGGTGGATATGCTCAGCTTAGTTATGGATTCAACTATTATGGTCCGATCGGCAACCAGCGTGATGTGTACGTTGCGGTACGTAAAATGAAGGAGGTTAACTGGCTTGAAGATTAAAGCTCAAATTGCCATGGTCATGAACCTGGATAAATGTATTGGCTGTCATACGTGCAGCGTGACATGTAAAACAACCTGGACGAACCGCAAAGGTGCGGAATATATGTGGTTTAACAATGTGGAAACCAAACCCGGTATCGGTTATCCGAAGCGCTGGGAAGACCAGGAATTATATAAAGGGGGCTGGCAGCTCCGCAAAGGGAAACTGGAACTGAAGTCAGGCAACAAGCTGTCCAAGATAGCACTGGGTAAGATTTTTTACAATCCAGACATGCCGGAAATGAAAGATTATTATGAGCCCTGGACTTACAATTACGAGCAACTGACCAACGCTGGAGAACAGAAGCATTCACCTGTGGCACGCGCGCATTCTGCGGTAACAGGTGAAAAAATGGATTTGGAGTGGGGTCCAAACTGGGAAGATGACTTGGCGGGTGCGCATGTCACCGGTCCGCTTGATCCGAATATTCAGAAAATCGAAGAAGAGATTAAATTTAACTTTGAGAAGTCGTTCATGGTGTATCTCCCACGGCTTTGCGAACATTGCCTAAATCCAAGCTGTGTCGCGTCATGTCCTTCGGGCGCCATGTACAAACGGGACGAGGACGGAATCGTGCTCGTCGATCAGGAAGCCTGCCGCGGATGGCGATATTGCATGACGGGCTGTCCATACAAAAAAGTGTACTTCAACTGGCAGACGAACAAAGCGGAAAAATGTACCTTTTGTTTCCCACGTGTGGAAGCTGGCCTGCCGACAGTCTGCTCCGAGACATGTACAGGACGAATTCGCTACCTCGGCGTTATGCTGTATGACGCGGATCGGGTGCTTGAGGCCGCTTCTACGCAGGATGAGAAAGAACTTTACAAAGCGCAGTGCGACCTGTTCATGGATCCAAGTGATCCGGCAGTGATTGCTCAAGCGAGAAAAGACGGTATCTCGGAGGACTGGATCGAAGCAGCGCAGAACTCGCCGGTCTACAAGCTTGCCATTGAGCACAAGCTGGCGTTCCCGCTTCATCCGGAATACCGCACATTACCTATGGTCTGGTATGTGCCACCACTTAGTCCGATCATGAATTACTTTGAAGGGAAAGACTCGATTGAGAATCCCGATATGATCTTTCCGGCTATCGAAGAGATGCGTACCCCCATTCAGTACCTTGCCAATATGCTGACGGCGGGCGATACGCAAACCGTGAAGGAATCCTTGCAGCGAATGGCTATGATGCGCTCCTATATGCGTGCCCAGTCCACAGGACAATCTTTCGATGAAAGCCGTCTTGAGCGCATCGGCATGACACCGCGGCAGATCGAGCAGATGTATCGACTTCTGGCGATTGCCAAATATGAGGACCGTTTCGTCATTCCGACATCGCATAAAGAAGGATATTCGAACCCGTACCGAGCTCAAGGATCTGCTGGTTACGGCGATACCATGGGGAACATGGGTTCAGGCTCTGGATGTGACGGCTGTAGTATGGCAAGTTCAATGGGGATGGAAGAGCCCTTGAAAACAGGCAAAGAAATGTATGAAGAAAACTTCTACGGGGGTATTTGGCGTGATTAATGTAGCGAAGCTGTATGAATGCAAGCCATCATTCGGGTTTTTCGCCCAGCAACTCATGTACCCGGAAAAGCTGGATTTTCATCCGGCTTTTCTGGAAGCATCGTTTGATGCAAACCATCCGGCATATACGTATGCGAACACCTACTGGTCCCTTATGCAAGAGTTCAGTATGGAAGAGATTCAGGAAATGTATACAGAAACCTTTGATTTTCAAAAAAATTGTGCACTATATATGACTTACTTCAAATTCGAAGATGCAAAAGAACGGGGACAAATGTTGGTCAAGTTAAAGGTGCTATACGAGATGTATGGTCTTGAAATGCCAGATGGAGAGCTGCCAGATTATCTTCCGCTCATGTGTGAATTTCTGTATGCCGCCGAATGGTCGCAAGATCCGAAAACGACAGAAAACTTCCGCATGCCAATTGCGATCCTGGAAGACGGCACATATCATTTGCTTAAAGCGCTGGAAAAAATGGAAAGCCCGTATTTTCATTTGGTGAAGGGACTGCGCGAAACGCTTAAAGTTTGCGTAGAACAGGAGGCAGCCGCGCAATGATGATGCTAGAGCAGTTTTTATGGGTTATTTTCCCTTATATGTGCGTGGTGGTCTTTATTGTAGGGCATATTTTCCGCTATAGAAACGACCAGTTCAATTGGACGGCAAAATCAAGTGAGTTTATTGAAAAAAAACAATTGATGATCGGAAGTCTCTTATTCCACCTGGGTATTATCCCGGTTATTATGGGTCATGTATCCGGTCTGGGCATACCAAAAACCTGGATGCATGCACTGGGTGTAAACGATCATCTGTATCATATTGGAGCAGTTTATGTTGGTGGAATATTTGGAGCGATGACATTCCTCGGTATGTTGATTCTTACCTCTCGTCGTTTTACAATACGCAATGTGCGCCGTTTAAGTACAGCGTCTGATTTGATTGTAAACGTATTGCTTTTGGCCATTGTATGCATGGGGATGTTCGCGACTCTCGTAACGAATGCGGTACAGCCGGAATTCGATTATCGGGAGACGATCTCGATCTGGTTCCGCGAATTATTCATATTCCGTGTTGACCCGACTCTGATGAGAGACGTACCGATGTCTTTCAGGCTTCATATACTTATGGGCTTTGCGATTTTTGCATTCTGGCCGTTTACCCGGCTTGTACATGTGTGGAGTGTTCCGTTGAATTATGTGCGCAGAAGTTATATCCTTTACAGAAGACATAAATCGAATTAGGAAAGCGGGCTCTGCCTTCTTTCCTAATTCTATTAGGAGAGAGCGATGAATAATAGGATGGATTATCAAAGGGAGCTTGAGCGAATACGCGAACATTTCGGTTATGATTTCATGGCGCTTGCTCTGGTTGAACCGGCCGAATATCAATACGTTATTAAATGGAAAAATGCAGCCGGTAATTTAAATGATCGCTTTAAGCGGATTGTGCTGCAATCCGGTAAGGGCATAGCAGGAATCGTGTTTAAAACCGGGAAATCCGTTTTCATTCCATCTATTTATCAATATGTGGGGGCAGACAACCTGTTTAACTATCCGATCGTTCAATCCGAGAAGCTCAAGAGTCTCGGGGCTGTTCCCCTATGGAATGATGCTCGCGTCGCGGGCGTACTGCTTGGTGGATTTCGGGAAGAACAGCTCATGACCGAAGCCATGATGCGTGATTTGGAAGCCTTGGCGCATAGGGGAATTGGAGAGTTGAACGGGAAGGAAGTGATGTGAATTGACATTGTCTTTAGGGACTGGCTCTTTGAGTGCGCTAATGGTGAAGTTGTTTGAGAACAGTACGGAAGCCATTTTCTTTTTTGATAGGCAAGGGAATACCCTAGCCATGAACCCGGCTGCAGAGGAGATTGTGGGCGATGACGTCCTCATTCAACTCTATGAAGGGAAGGAAAGAGCTTTATGTGGAACATGCAGGGGCTATACAAGCGAAACGGAGCCCCGTACCTGCCTTGACTGTTATTTCAATATGCCAGAATCCAAGGATTTCGCTTCTTTTCAGGTGTATCTGGAAACGAAGAGCAACGGAATGGTTCCCTATGCCGCTTCTTTTCACACCATTGATTCTGAACATGGAACACGGGTGTTGATGTTGAGAGACTTGACTCCGCAATTTCAGACGCAGGAAAAATTGTATCAAAACAAAATGATGAAGCATGTCATTGAAGCGCAGGAAAATGAGCGCAAACGGCTTTCCAGGGAACTGCACGACAGTGTGGCCCAGGAATTGATGAGCGCGGTTGTTGAACTACGGGTGTTAAAATACATGACGAATGATGAACAGCTCATCAAAAATATGAAGCAGACTGAAGCATCTATGACGCGATTGTTGGATGATATCCGCAATCTGTCTGTGGAACTACGCCCTGCTACACTTGATGATTTTGGGCTTGAAGCGGCCTTTCGTTCCCATTTCAAGAGGGTTGAGCAAAGCTTTGGTCTTGTCGTTGAATTTGTGTCGGATCTTCCCCAAAAGCGATACGGAAGTGAAAAGGAAACGGTCATTTACCGTGTCTGCCAGGAGGCTGTTCTCAATGCCTTGAAGTACGCCCAGGTAGATATGGTTAAAGTTTCTTTGACTGAGCACGATCATACACTTCGTTTGACTGTAGAGGACGATGGAATTGGCTTTGAAAAGGGGAGCAAGCCTATTGGAACGGGATTAGGTTTATATGGCATGCAGGAGCGAGCAGAGCTGGTAGGCGGAAGTTTTGGCGTCCTTTCAAATGTTGGTCAGGGAACCAAAGTCTTTTTACAAATTCCGATTGGCCAAGAGGAGGAATAGAGACTTGATCAAAATTGTGTTAGCGGATGACCATGCTATTGTACGAAGCGGATTTTCCATGATTTTGAACTTCCAATCGGATATGGAGGTTGTCGGAACGGCTGCGGATGGCATTGAAGCGTATACGATGGTAGCTAAATATCGTCCGGATATTCTAATCATGGATCTCAGCATGCCCCCAGGCGAAAGTGGATTGATCGCTACAGGCAAGATTAAAGAGGACCACCCTGATACTAAAATTCTGATTCTGACCATGCATGACGATGAAGAATATCTTTTTCATATTTTAAAGAATGGTGCTTCAGGGTACGTTTTGAAAAATGCTCCAGATGAGGAGCTATTGCTTGCTATACGAACCATTCATGGGGGTGGGACTTATATCCATCCTAAAATGGCTACTTCTCTCGTTCGTGAGTTCATCAAAAAAGATACTACGTCACAATCAGAAGATCCTTATGAGATCCTGTCCAAGCGGGAACTGGAGATTCTGCCTCTGGTCGCAAAAGGTTACGGTAACAAGGAAGTTGCGGAAAAGCTGTTCATCTCTGTCAAGACGGTGGAAGCGAACAAAGCGAAAATTATGGAAAAATTAAATTTAAGAAGCCGGCCTGAACTAGTCCAATATGCATTAAAGAAAAAAATGCTGGATTTTTAGCCGATGAATGGAGGAAATCCGCGTGCTGGAAAATGAGAAACTGCGCTTTTCCAAACCTGCCATGCGTATTCTTGAAAATGAGCATCGCTATCTAACCTATCTGATGGATGAATGGCATGCCATTGTATTGTGGTTTGAGCAGCACAGAATACTAGATTTGGAAGAAGGCCGCAAGCAACTGGAAAAGCTGAGAATGCAGATTATCGGTTTTAGGGTACCCCTCAAGAAACATACCGAAAAGGAAGAAGAACACTTCTTTTCTCTGCTAGGAACCTACATTGGTTTTGAACAGGGACCGCTCGTCGGTATACAGGAGGAGCACCGTGAAATAGAGGGCTATATCGATCATTTTCTTTATCAGACGGAGGGCGATCTGAGTTTGCTCACGCTTGATGAGATTCAGGAGGCGACCAAGAACGCAGGGGAGGCCTTCGAAGTCCTGACTGTACATTTTATAAAAGAAGAAACCGTACTTTTTCCTATGGCAGAACAACAGATCAATCGGAATGATCTGACCAAATTATGTGACAAATTAAATACGCTTATCTCTTGAATTGACCAAGCCGCTTCCTATAGAAGCGGCTTTTTATATTTTCAGGGAGTCCCCTGTCAGGTAAAGGGGACTCCCCTATATTCGAATGGATGGGCTAGCGGCTACAATGGGGACAGAAAATTCAAATCAATAATTCGACAGAAAAAACGTTGAAAAGGTGAGTTAAATGATTAGAAAAATGCAGTTGCCGTTACAAACATTGAACTTGATTCTTGGATTCATGGTATGGGTTATCATTTCTTCTCTTATGCCGTTCATTACGGAGGATATTGCTATTCCACCCGGAAAATTGGCCATGGTCACGGCAATTCCAGTCGTGCTTGGTTCGATTCTGCGCATTCCGCTTGGTTATTATGCCAACATCTTCGGAGCAAGAATCGTTTTTCTCGTTAGCTTTATTTTGCTTTTGTTTCCCGTCTACTATATCAGTGAAGCTTCTACGATGATGGATTTAATTATCGGTGGCTTGTTCCTTGGGATTGGGGGAGCTGTGTTCTCGGTTGGGGTGACTTCGCTGCCGAAGTATTATCCAAAGGAAAAGCATGGGTTTGTAAATGGGATGTATGGCATAGGAAATTTGGGAACAGCCGTCACTACCTTCTCGGCCCCTATTGTGGCTACTCAAATTGGCTGGGCCCCTACAGTGAAGCTGTATCTCATTCTGCTGCTTGTTTTTATCGTTTTGAATTTCTTCTTAGGGGACCGTCATGAAGCTAAAGTAAAGACGCCCATTATGGAACAGATTAAAGGAGTTTACAAAAATGAAAAGCTTTGGTTTTTCTCACTCTTTTATTTTATTACATTTGGCTCATTTGTAGCGTTCACGGTGTACTTGCCGAATTTCCTGGTATCGAATTTTGAGCTGAGTAAAGTGGATGCAGGGATGCGTACAGCAGGCTTCATAGCGATTGCCACTTTCTTCCGCCCTATCGGTGGCTGGCTGGCAGATCGGTTTCAGCCCCTGTTCCTGCTGGTAGGTACGTTCTCTGTTTATACAGTCGCTGCGATTCTTTTGGCTTTTTCACCAGGGATTACCCTTTATACAGTGGGTTGCTTGGCGATCGCTGTATGTGCTGGAATGGGGAACGGCGTTATTTTCAAGCTAGTTCCATTTTATTTTAATAAACAGGCAGGCATAGTTAACGGAATTGTATCCATGATGGGCGGTCTCGGTGGCTTTTTCCCTCCGATCTTGTTGTCGACGATTCATGCCGCTACTGGCCAATATTCCATTGGATTCATGCTACTCTCCCAAGTGGCGCTGGCTAGCCTGATCCTCGTTATATGGCTGTATTATCAAGGGACACAATCTAATGAATGAACGTTATTCCAGACAGATCTTATTTAGACCTATTGGTGGCGAAGGGCAGCGTAATTTATCCGCTGCTGTCGTCACCATTATCGGTTGCGGGGCACTGGGTTCCGCCATTGCCGAAACACTGGTAAGAGCGGGCGTTGGGGAGCTTCATCTTGTTGACAGGGATTATGTGGAGGTGTCGAATCTGCAACGTCAGCAGCTGTTTACGGAGCAGGACGCCGCGGAAATGCAGCCTAAGGTCATGGCAGCCGAAAAAAGGCTGAAAGCCATACGAGAAGACGTGAGGTTGCACACATATCTCGATAACTTGGATGCCGAGCTTGTTCAAGAACTTGCCAGCAAAAGTATATTGCTGATGGATGCTACGGACAATTTCGAAACTCGTCTGCTTATCAACGATGCTGCACTGAAGGCAGGAATTCCATGGATTTACGGAGCCTGTGTTGGAAGCACAGGCGTTGTTTTTCCATTCGTGCCGGGCGAGTCAGCTTGTTTACGCTGCCTTCTGCCATCGCTGCCTGCGATCAATCAGACCTGCGATACGGCTGGAATCATCTCGCCTGCAGTCCAGGTGACAGCAGCCCTCCAATGTGCAGAAGCCATGAAGTGGCTGAGCGGCAGGCGTGATAAGATGCGCCACAAGGTTCATCTATTTGATCTATGGGAGAACACGCAGATGGACATAGGGATTTCCCGCATCCGTAACCAAGAATGTCCAACCTGTGGAGAGCATCCTACGTTTCCTGCACTGACAGCATCACGTCGCTCGGCGTATGCGGCTCTGTGCGGACGGAACGTGGTACAGGTTCTTCCAGACCCACATCGTCCAATCACGCTTGATGATGCAGAGAAAATGGGCAGGCTTATAGCAGATAGTGTAAAAAGAACCCCTTATTTCGTTGAATTTTATGCTTTTAAGCATCGAATGATTTTATTCAAAAACGGAAGGCTTCTCATACACGGTGTACGGAGTGTTGCCAACGGTCAAAAACTATATCATCAGCTGTTCGGTTAAATGAGATGTAGATACAAAAAGCAGAAACATTTAAAAGAGTCTGTCACCGGAGAGTGGTTTGTCCGGTGGCTGGAAGGTGGAAAAGATGAGTGTATTTGAAATCGTAACGGAGCCCATTATCCCGCAGGCTTATGCGGATTATGTCCTAAGGCCGGAAGCAGGAGCGGTGACTATTTTTACAGGGCACGTACGAGAATGGACTCAAGGCGTACGGACCTTATACCTTGCTTATGAGGCCTACGTCCCTATGGCTCAAAAAAAACTCGCAGAGATTGGTCGCGAAATCGAACAGAAGTGGGAAGGAACGCGAGTGGCGATCGCGCACCGCATTGGCGAGCTTCAAATCGGTGATATCGCCGTTGTCATTGCTGTTTCTTCACCTCACCGTTCGGATGCGTATAAGGCGAATGAATACGCGATCGAGCGAATCAAAGAAATAGTTCCTATTTGGAAACGAGAGATTTGGGAAGATGGAACGCAGTGGGTCGGAGATCAAAAGAAAAAGCCAGGGGAGATCAGTCATGATTAAGCTGTACTACTTTGCGGGACTCCGTGAGGTGACGGGAAAAGCAGAAGAATTGGCAGATTTGGTGGGCCAAACGGTAGGCGATTTATCCAATTGGATAACAGATCAATATCCAGATATGCCGATCAAGTCTGTGCGAATTGCGATAAACGAGGAGTATGCGTTGTCTACGGATGTATTACAGGATGGGGACATTGCAGCTTTCATTCCCCCAGTCAGCGGCGGCTAATGATAACGATGCTAAACAACTAGAAAGGAGGGGGCGTATGAATTTTCATCCACTGAAAGACAAGTTGCAGCGGCCGATTCGTGACCTGCGTATATCGGTTACAGACCGCTGCAATTTCCGCTGTTCCTATTGCATGCCTAAAGAGATTTTCGGTGACGATTACGCCTTTCTTCCCCAAAATGAATGTCTGTCGTTTGAAGAGATTCACCGGCTGACGAAGCTCTTTGTATCCCTGGGTGTAAAAAAGATCCGACTCACGGGCGGCGAACCATTAATGCGCAGGAATCTACCCGACCTGGTCTCCCAAATCCTGTCCATTGACGGAGTGGAAGATGTCGGTTTGACCACCAACGGTGTGCTGCTAGGGCAGCAGGCTAAGCCTCTCTATGACGCGGGGCTACGACGGCTTAATATCAGTCTGGACGCTCTGGACCCCGAGCTATTTGGGCGGATGAATGGGCGGGGGATTAAGCCTGATGTTATTTTGAAGCAGATCGAATATGCAAGAGAAATCGGCTTTGAAATCAAGGTCAATATGGTAGTTCAAAAAGGCGTTAATGACTCGCAGATTTTGCCGATGGCCGCTTATTTTAAGGAGCAGGGAATAACCCTTCGCTTTATCGAGTTTATGGATGTAGGTAATGACAACGGATGGAGCTTCAAAAAGGTACTAACCAAAAAAGAAATCGTTGAACGACTTAAGAATGCGTACGAGCTGGAGCCGATGGATCGGGATTACTTTGGAGAAGTAGCAAAGCGTTACCGTTATAAAGACAGCGACGCACAGATTGGTTTTATTACTTCGGTTTCTGAATCGTTTTGTTCGTCTTGTACACGTGCCCGCTTATCCTGCGATGGAAAGTTTTATACATGTTTGTTTGCTTCAGGCGGATTTGATCTACGTCAGATGCTTCGTAATGGAGCGAATGACCAGGAATTACTCGATGTGATTACTTCAGTATGGGAACAACGCACAGATCGGTATTCCGATGAACGTACGGAGCAGACAGCCAACAACAAAAAAAAGATTAACATGTCCTACATTGGTGGCTGACATTTTATACCATTATAATGTGTTGTATTTGATGTGGTTGCCTCGAAAAAGAAAGCGCAAACATTTTTGTTGGCAAAACTTAAATTCGATGTTATTATGATCTTGGGATTGTTACTGAAAAGGCAAAACCCGAGGCATGGAATTAGATTTCCATGTGTTGGGTTTTGCCTTTTCTTTTTAGAATACAAGCTTTACGATATCCTGCATGATATGAATATCTGGCCAGCCATAACGCAGAAAGGTGAGTGATATAAAGCCTTACAAGTGCTGAACAACAAAGATGATGACGTCGACCAACGAATCGACATCCAAAAAATGATGTCATAGGACGTGGTTAACCGACTATATTCATTTTCAAAACGGAATATCAGATCGGTTTGGAAGCACTCAAGATCATTCAGGGAAAACGTAAGGCTTTGTCTCTTATTATGAATGCGTTTTCATAACACGAAATTGTAAATCAATACATTTGAATTTGATTTACGACGAAGGTTTGATCGGCTATTACCGTCTTGTGACCTATCTGAAATTTCGCCCAGCAACTAAATCCTTTTTTAAATTTGATGGGATAAGGGGGGCAGTTAGATGATCATAACGAAGATATTTAATAACAACGCCATAATAGCCAAAGATCAAAAAAGAGATGAATTTGTTGTTATGGGTCGTGGTATTGCATTCAAAAAGAGTGCAGGTGAACAAGTAGAAGAGCATCTAATTGAAAAGGTCTTTGTGCTTAAACATAAAGATGCTTCAGAGAAATTCAAGTTATTGTTAGAGGATGTTCCATCAGAATATGTTTCGTTATGCTATGACATCATTGAATATGGAAAAAGCATATTAGAAGCACAATTGAGCGATTATATATATGTTTCGCTTACGGATCACATGAACAATGCATTTAAAATGTTTGATGAAGGGTTTAAAAATGCAAATCCATTAATTTGGGAGATTAAAAAATTTTATCCCAAAGAATTTGCGGTTGGATTAAAAGCACTGGAGTTCATTGAAGACGAAACAGGCAAACGATTGTCAGAAGATGAAGCAGGTAATATTGCTCTTCATTTAATAAATGCTCAAGTAAACAGCTCCTACAACAAGGTAGCAGATGTTGCTCAGCAAACTCAAAAAATACACGACATCTTGAATATTATTAAATACTCTTATAATACCACCATAGATGAACACTCGATCAGTTATGAGCGATTTATTACACATTTAAGATTCTTCTTTCAGCGATTAAATAAAAAAGAAAAAGTAGAACTGGAAGACGATTTTTTGTGGAGGCAAGTGAAAACAAAGTACAAAAAGGCTTATGGCTGCATGCTGAAGATTGAGAAATACTTGGATATGGTATTGTCAGATGAGGAAAAGCTGTATATAACGATTCATATTCAGCGTGTGACCCAAAGACAAAATTGAATAACTCTTGGATTGTTACTGGTAATGCAGGCGAAACCAACCTAGATCGAATTTGATCTATTTTGGTTTTGCCTTTTTTTATAAATACAATTAAAGGGGAAGTTACAATGAAGTATGAGACATTAGCAAAAGACATCATCAGAAATGTCGGCGGCAAAGAAAATGTGAATAGTCTAACTCATTGTATTACACGCTTGCGCTTCAAACTAAAAGATGAAAGTAAAGCCAATACAGAGGTTTTGAAAAATATGGATGGTGTTGTCACTGTGGTAAAGAGTGGCGGGCAATACCAGGTTGTTATAGGTAACCATGTACCTGAGGTTTATGCTGATGTTACTGCTGTAGGCGGTTTTCAGACAGGAGATTCAGAAGAAGCATCAGGTGAAAAAATGAGTTTGTTCAATAGGTTCATTGATACCATTTCAGGTGTATTTACACCCACGCTGGGTGTCTTAAGTGCCACAGGTATGATTAAGGGCTTCACCGCCTTATTTGTAGCTTTGGGCTGGCTGGCCACTACATCGGGCACCTATCAAATTCTTAATGCTTTAGGTGATTGTTTGTTTTACTTCTTTCCTATTTTCCTGGGGTATACGTCAGCTAAAAAGTTCAATGCCAACATTTTTATAGGTATGGCTATAGGTGCATCGCTTGTGTACCCAACATTTAGCACGATAACAGCCTCGGGCAAACCACTATACACTCTATTTAGCGGTACTATATTTGAGTCACCGGTATATATCACCTTCTTAGGTATTCCGGTCATTCTGATGAGTTATGCGTCAACCGTTCTTCCGATTATCATATCCACCTATGTAGGCTCAAAAATAGAAAACTTCTTTAAAAAGGTAATCCCTAGCGTAGTGAGAACATTTTTGGTTCCGTTTTTCACATTGTTAGTTATTGTACCCTTAGCGTTGATTGTGATTGGACCTCTCTCGACTTGGGCAGGTCAACTGCTTGGCGCTGGAACCCTCTTTGTGTATAACTTAAGTCCGATTATTGAAGGTATGCTCATGGGCGCTTTCTGGCAAGTGTTTGTTATCTTTGGATTACACTGGGGACTTGTTCCTATCGCTATGAACAATTTAGCAGTGCTTAAATTCGATCCGATTCTTGCGGCTACGCTGGGAGCTTCCTTTGCTCAGACGGGCGTCGTACTGGCGATTTTGTTTAAAACCAAAAATGTAAAACTGAGATCACTTTCCATTCCAGCTGTCATCTCCGGGATTTTTGGTGTGACGGAACCAGCAATTTACGGGATTACATTACCACGTAAGAAACCATTTATTTTAAGCTGTATAGCATCCGCAGTAGGCGGCGGTATTATAGGAATGATGGGTACTAAAGGTTACATTATTGGTGGATTGGGTATTTTCGCTATCCCGAGCTACATCAGTCCGGCAGGAATAGACAACGGATTTTATGGGGCTGTTATCGGTATCCTGGTAAGCTTTGTATTAGGCTTCTTGCTTATGTTCTTTGGCGGATTTAAAGATGACGAAGTGAAAGAAGCAAAAAAGGAAGATAGTACACTAGGAGCGGCAAAAGGAGAAGTTTTAGTAAAACAAGAGACGGTGATGAGTCCATTAAAAGGTGAAGTGAAGTCTTTATCTGAAGTAACAGATGAAGCCTTTTCGACAGGTGCTCTTGGTAAAGGGATTGCCATTGAACCTTCTGAAGGTAAGGTCGTTTCACCTGTAGATGGTGTATTAACATCATTATTTTCTTCAGGTCATGCGATTGGGATTACAAGTGATCACGGTGTTGAGGTCCTCATCCATGTAGGCAAAGATACGGTCAAATTAAAAGGCAAACATTTTTATCCTAAAGTAAAACAGGGAGATGCTGTTAAAAAAGGCCAGCTGCTTATGGAGTTTGATATGGAAGCTATAAAAGAGGCTGGTTATGTCTTGACCACACCTGTTATCGTTGCCAATACTACGAATTACCTGGATGTCATTGAAACAGAGAAGAAGGCGATTGAGTATCAAGAGGATTTATTGACCGTCGTAGTCTAATCTTAATTAAATGTTGAGGAGGAATTAAACAATGAAAAATACAACTAAATTGGAATTTCCACAAGGATTTTTATGGGGAGGTGCAACGGCTGCCAACCAATTTGAAGGTGGATATAATGAAGAAGGTAAAGGCTTAAGCACTGCTGATGTGATTACGGCTGGAACGCATACGACTTCCCGAAGAATTACACCTATACTGGAAGAAGGAGTGAACTATCCGAGTCACGAGGCTATTGATTTTTTCCACCGCTATCAAGAGGATATCCGCTTATTTGCAGAGATGGGATTTAAGGTCTTTAGAATGTCCATTGCGTGGTCAAGAATATTTCCTAACGGAGATGATGCAGAGCCGAATGAGCAAGGCTTGCAGTTCTATGATCGTGTATTCGCAGAATTGAAAAAGTATAATATTGAGCCTTTGGTTACAATCTCACATTATGAAGCACCGTTTCATTTGACCCAAAAATATAATGGTTGGTCAGATCGCAGAGTCGTAGATTTTTATGTGAGATATTGTGAAGTGCTTTTTAACAGATACAAAGATGTCGTGAAATACTGGTTAACCTTTAATGAAATCAATATTTTAACCTTGTCATTTGGAGCATTCATGGCTGGAGCTATGATGCCGGAGGGGAATGGAGAGCTTGCCCATGCTACAGTGAAGGATGAGCAGGTTCTGTATCAGGCGTTGCATCATCAATTTATTGCCAGTGCAAAGGCTGTAAAGCTGGGTCATGAAATCAATAAGGACTTTAAAATCGGTTGTATGATTGCTTATATGTGTTCCTACCCACTTACATGCCATCCTGATGATATTCTGCTAGCTCAACAAAAGGATAACTTAAGTAATTTCCTATGCTCAGATGTTCAAGTAAGAGGAGCTTATCCGGGATTTGCCAAACGCTATTTTAGAGATCATAACATTCAGATCAAAATGCAAGAAGAGGATGAGGACATCTTAAAGGAAGGTTGCGTAGATTTCTATACTTTCAGCTATTATTCCTCTACTTGTGTCAGTGCCGATCCCAACCAGGAGAAGGTGGGAGGAAATTTATCTATGGGCTTAAAGAATCCTCATTTGAAAGCAAGTGCCTGGGATTGGCAGATCGATCCACAGGGATTGAGATGGTCCCTCAATAACATTTACAACCGATATGAAATCCCGTTAATGGTTGTTGAAAATGGCCTTGGCGCCGTAGATACAGTGGAAGAAGACGGCTCCATTCACGATGATTATCGAATTGATTATCTAAAGCAACACATTGAGCAAATGAAAGAAGCGATTGCTGATGGAGTAGACCTAATAGGGTATACGCCTTGGGGATGTATTGATCTGGTAAGTGCGGGAACCGGTGAAATGAAAAAGCGTTATGGGTTTATATATGTCGATAAGGATAATGAAGGCAAAGGAACACTTGCCAGATCCAGAAAAAAGAGCTTCTATTGGTATAAGAATGTGATTGAAACCAATGGAGAGCAGTTGAATTAAATCTTAGTGCCTGTTTCATAAAAGTCATACCGTCAGCGCGTGCCCATTTTAATCGGTACGCGCTGTTTGAATTTACATTATGAAACGAAAATAATACCTTACATGGATATGCATCCCGGCCGTAACAATGGATTCCCTTCAGGAAACTACGGAGATTGTTTATAGGTAGGGGCTCAACATCATCCATAGTATTTTTAAATTCACTAAACACATGGGATGAAAATGTCGAAATAGAGGATAGGACTTATATCAAAATATAAGGAAGTGGATACATATTATGAATCAAGTAGAAGCTGTTTTGACCGCCATGCCATTTATCAAAGAAGCTGCACGACAAGATGTTTCAATTTCCGTAATGGACAGGGAAAAATTTCTGTTCTTTCAGTCGGGTAAAAGCTTAGTTTGTGACTTCAAAGCTGGCGATCCTCTTCCTGATGTGCACAGAGACTTCAAAATGCTAGTAGGCGGTAAAAAGACCAGAGAGCGTTACGCTGCTGAAGTTTTCGGCATCGCTGCTGATTCTTACTTTCATCCGATTAAGAATGAACAGAATGAAATCGAGGCCGTAATATGTATCACCTATAGTATGGATAATCAAGATCAACTGAAGAAGTTGATGACTCAAGCCGAGGATGTTACAAGCAAGCTAGTTGAAGGGATTCAGCATGTGGCGGCCCATTCGGAGGAGCTTAGTGCGACAGCCGAAGAAATTCTAAGCAATACTAAACAGGCGGTTGAGGACTCCGGTAACGTGACTGAGGTGGCCGGCTACATTAAGGAAATTTCAGAGCAGACGAACTTGCTTGGATTAAATGCAGCAATTGAAGCAGCCCGAGTGGGTGAGGCAGGAGCTGGTTTTGGGGTTGTGGCTACAGAAATCCGAAAAATGTCTACGGGCACCAAGGAAGCAACCGGACGGATTGAACAGTCCTTGCAAGCCGTCAGACAATCGGTTTATAACATGGAACAAGAAATCACGCAGATTGCGGTTTCCTCCCAAGAGCAAGCCAAGCTTGTAACGGAATTTATGAATATTATTGATCAATTAAATGTAACCAACCACGGCTTGAGAGGGTTAGTAGAAAAAATTACGGATGATGTTGAAGCAGAATAAAGAATGAAAAAAAGTCTCGGTCTGTGAATTTGTACATTCCGTAATGGAAATGTAGATTACAGGCCGAGACTTTTTCTAATAGTAAATTTTTGCTATAAGATTTAACGCTTATGGAGGAGTGAATGTGACTAAGGACTGGCTTGAGAATGGCATGAAGGAATCTCCAGAGCAATTAGGCAAATTAATATTCTCTGCGATGCCTTTGCCTATAAAAAAACATTTTTTAAGATGAATAACCAGGAGAGGATACATGTATGAATTTGAATGAGTTACATGAACAGAGTTACTCCGAACTAGAAGAATATGGAGTACATGTATTTCTGAATGAGATTCATTATCCATAATCAAATCTCTTTCCGATATAATAATGAAAAGAAGCTAATAGAAGATACTACCTCAGAGAGGTGATTTATAATGGCCGTTAACATCCTCTTACGTAATAATGTAAAAGTGCTGGGCTCAGGCAGCCAAACGATCGTATTTGCTCATGGCTTTGGATGCGATCAGGATATGTGGCGTTATATCGTCCCTAGCTTTATCGACAACTACCAAATCGTCTTATTTGATTACGTAGGTTCTGGAGATTCTCAAATTAAATACTATGATTCAGAAAAATACAGCGACTTACAAGGGTATGCCCAAGATGTGCTAGATATTATGGAAGCGCTAGAATTAAGAAATGTCATATTCGTCGGACACTCCGTTAGTAGTATGATCGGAATGCTTGCTTCTATCCGCAATCCCCAATATTTTGGGCGCATCGTCATGCTCGGTCCCTCTCCTCGTTATGTGAATGACCTCCCCTATTATTATGGAGGCTTCGATAAGAGTGACATCGATGAATTGCTTGATATGATGCAAATGAACTTTATCGGCTGGGCTAGTTACCTGGCACCCATTGTTATGCAGAATCCTGAACGACAGGAATTAACCGAAGAGTTGGAGAAAACCTTTTGCTCAAGAGACCCTCATATTGCACGACAATTTGCGGAAGTGACTTTTTTTTCGGATTGCCGTGTCGATCTCCAGCATGCTTCGGTTCCTACACTGATTCTCCAGTGCTCGGACGATAGCATTGCTCCGATTGAAGTAGGGAAGTATTTACATACTCATCTTAAAAACAGCAGGCTTCAACAGATGAGGGCGAAGGGGCATTATCCTCACTTAAGTCAACCTGGAGAAACAAGCGATCTGATTAAAGAGTATTTAGCCAGTGTGTAATAACAGAAGAAAGGCAGTTATGAAATGGATATTCAATTAGATAAGGCTCCCTGTGGATATTTCTCAATCTCGGATTCTGGCTTCATTCAATCGGTGAATCAAACTTTATTGGATATGCTGCTTTATGATCGTAATGAATTGCTCGGACGTCCTATTGAATCCACAATGTCTGTTACCAACAAGCTATTTTTTCATACTTATTTTTATCCCTATATTCAGCTGTACGGGCATGTCGATGAGATGTACTTTTCGTTTCGGACAAGTGATCGACAGGATGTGCCTGTACTTCTAAACGGGGTGCGCCAGGAACGCAACGGAGAAACTGTTATTGATTGTGTAGTGCTTATGATGCGTAAGCGAATTGAACATGAGAGAGATATTCTGCAGACCAAAACCAAGCTTCAGGAATTATATCAGGCTACGAATGAAGCGAACCAGAAGCTTGAACGGTTGCACGAAGAATATGAAATCAAACAGCAGGAGCTAGAAAGGATTAATCTCCAGCTTGAAACGATGGCATCAACGGACCCGTTAACCGGTCTTAAAAATAGAAGGTATTTCCAAGATCAATTACTAGCTAGCCTCGCGTCCTTTCGTGAGAGTGGAATATCTTTTTCGCTGCTTATCATTGATATTGATCGTTTCAAAAGTATTAATGATACTTATGGTCATCCAGTGGGCGACCTAGTGCTTACGAATCTGGCAGAATTACTGCAAACCATGTCACGGGACAGGGACATTGTCGCTCGGTATGGCGGCGAGGAGTTCGTAATTATTCTTCCGGGCAACGATCAAGAAGAAGCTATTCTTACAGCGGAAAGATACCGCTTCACGACGGCCTCGATGGATTGGGGAGAATATGCTATTACTGTGAGTATTGGGGTGGCAACGGTTACGCAAGAGGATACGGAACAAACAATTGTTCATCAAGCGGATTTGGCTCTGTATGCTTCCAAAAGTGGCGGGAGAAATCGGGTCACTCATTCAGCAAATCTCGTAAAGGGATAGATATAAAGAGGGGAACAAATGGGGAAAGCGTACAAGCTGGACTGTGATAACTGTACTTATACTGAGAACATATTTGTAGGATTTGGTCTTGCATATATGAGTTTGGAATCCGTTGCTTCGTTTGTAAAGGATGCTGCCCTTAAACGATGTATTGAGGAATTCATAGGCAATCCTTCGACGAGATATGATGCTTATGACGCTCTATATGTGTGTCCGGACTGTCAGGCTATACGCAATGAATTGTTTATAGAGATGAAATCCGACTCATCCCAGTACAGGATTTCTTATGCTTGTCCTAGATGCACGAGTGTCATGAAACAGGAACACATTGAAAACAATGTTCTTCATCATTTAAGCTGTCCAGTATGTGAGAAGGGTAAATTGAAGGCAACGTTTTATATGGATTGGGATTAATAGACCCCCGAATGTCTCCACAGCTTACTCCAATAGGTCTGGTCAAACCATTCAAATTCAGCTACTATTATTGATAACGATTCTCATTCGAAGGATCAGGATGAATGAAAACATTTGAGGTGGACGCTTGTGAATTCAAATTCGTTATCATTAATATATCAGCATTATTTGGAAAAGACCCCGTTCAGACAACAGAACGAGCATACGTATATGATGTTACCGGAAGCGGGCCATGGACATATCTACCGAGTTACAACTTATAGTGGAATTGAGATTGTGTATTCGCATATTCAATATCACGAGCCGTATCCGACCAACTTTGCTTCCAGAGGACAAATGATTGAACTTCAATTTGCGCTTTCGGGTCAACGTCATGTGAATGTGGCTGGTCTGGATTATACACTCCCGAGGGGGCAGGGTGCTCTTATTTTTTTACAGGATTTCAAAGCATGTTTCCATCCTCCGGTTAAAGAACAATACCAATCTTTTGCACTTGGAATTCCTGTTTCGTTGTTTAATTATGCGGCTTCACAGTTAGCGGCTCGTCGGCAGGTAGCTATTGAATTTAATCAAATTCTTAAGGGAGCTGCATTCCATCACTTTAGTTTTGAACTGGATCACAGAAGTATAGTGATGATTGAACATTTGATCAAAGACTTGAAAAGTGTGCATAAATCGCCTTTGTTAATGGAAGCAGCGGCACTTGAGATTTTAAATCGATTTATGATTCAATTATTTGATTTAACACCTATGCCCGAGGGTTTGTCTAAAGAAGATGTCAGAAAGCTGCATATGGCTCGGGAGATACTCGAATCCAGCATGATTGATCCACCCTCGCTGATCACATTATCCAAAAAGGTTGGATTAAACGATTTTAAATTAAAAAAAGGATTCAAAGCCTGCTTTGGAACTACTGTATTTGAATATTTGCGCCAAATTCGCCTCGATTATGCGATGAAACTGCTCCGAAGCCAAGAAAGCAATGTGACTGAAGCTGCGATGGCTGTAGGATATAGCAATGTGAGTGCATTTTCAGAGCAATTTTTCCGGGAATACGGAGTGAAGCCATCGTCCTTAAAGAAGGTATTTTAAAATTTCTTTTGGCACTTTTTTTTAAATATCAGGTAAATAAAAAGCTGGAACCCTGTATAGAAAGGGTCCAGCTTTTATTTGGTGCTTAATTCACGAAAGTTTCTGCACCCTCTGAATCGATGGTTGAAGTATGGGTACGAGATGCTTCTTCAATATTTTTGAATGACCAGTAATCTGCTGGTACATCCTTCCATGTAGCCTGAATTGTTCCTTCCAGGGGTCCTCGCTTTAAGATAGTGTTCAAAATTGTAACAGTCTCTACTCGTGTTATATATTTATTGGGTTGGAAGCTGTTGTCGTTATAACCAGTAATCCATCCCGCATTAGCTAGCGCTACAATGGAATCTCTTGCCCAATGCTTTTCGATATCGGTATAGGGAGACGCTGCGGTTTGCGTTCCTTTAAGCTGCTTCCAGGATGCGAGTATTGCTGCCATTTCTGCACGGGTAATGGGTTGCTCTGGTCGAAATGTTCCATCTGCATATCCATTCATCAGGTGCTGTGTCGTAAGTGCTATAATCGAACCCTTTGCCCAATACGTGGTAGGTACATCTTTGTATGTCATTAAGCCTTCTTTTGTCTCCAGCTTCATAATCCTAGCCATCATCGCGGCGGTTTCAGCTCGTGTAATTGACTGGTCCGGTCGGAATGTACCATCCTGATAACCCGTTATATATTTTTCATGCGCAACCTCGGATTGCTCTACTGGCATGATTTCCGGAGTCGGTACATCCGTTGTTGAAACCGATGGTGATGAAGGGGTGGTTGTTTCACTGGAAGAAGATGAATCACTGCTTTCCGTGTTATCCTTCTTATCTTTTTTATTGCTGCTGCTGCTGTCGTTATCACTAGTGTCACCAGTTCCGCCAGTATTTCCAGTAGAATCAGTGTTTGTATCTCCATTTACAACCTGTATATACGCTTCAGATGTACTCGGAGCAAATCGAACATCTCCACTGTATATAGCTGTAATCGGGTGACTTCCCACACTTAAATCGCTTGTGGTGTAGGTCGCATTGGCATATCCATTCGCAATGCCATTTGGCCTCATCGTCAGCGTATCTAATATATCCGTACCGTCCATAAGGACTACCGTTCCGGTTAAATCTTTCGTAATTTGTGGGGTTGAGATGGTTTTAATACTAAACGTTACGGATTGACCTTGTTTAGAAGGATTTGTCCAACTCGTTACCGTGGTTTCAGTAGCATACACAGCATCCGTTACACTAGGTACTGGTGAAGTGTCTGCATACACAGCACTCTCGGAAAAACTCCATGTCCATGTCCCTAATAAGACGATAACAGCAAGATAAGATAAACAAAAAGACTTGATTTTACTCATAAACTTCCTCCATAAATTTTCTGGTGTCACGATGAACTTACTAAGATCCTCCATAATGACTAACCTGCTAATATGATTTCTTACACTATTGAATTACTATACTAAAGACCTCTGAACCAAATCTGAACCAAATCGACTACCTATCCACCGAACGACAGGAAGTTGATTCCTGTCCTAAAGGCTATGCCTAATTTTATCGTAAGCTTATCTAATGTTAAATTAAATCCGTTTAACCGCAAATTTATCCGTATACAGGCAGTAGTTTCTTGGTATGCTCCGTATACTTCTGCATAGAGAGAATCTATAACAGAGGAGTGTGCGAGGATGAACAGAATAAAAGGGAGCATCTTTTTCAGTGTATTTGTGGCTATGCTAGGGCTCATGCTCATTGCTCCAATTATGCCGCCCCTTATTCGTGAGTTGGGGTTAAGAGAAAGTCATTCTGGGTTAATTATATCGCTTGGCTCCATAACGATGGCCTTAATGGCCCCAATATGGGGAAATTTGAGTGATGCAAAGGGACGCAAGCCTGTGATTCTGCTTGGATTCATAGGGATGTGCGTAAGCTGCTTGCTGTTTACGCTTACTCTTTTTGCAGGATTAAATGGTTGGCTCAGCGGGGGGCTGCTGTTAGTCCTGTTAATTGTTACACGCGGTTTGATCGGCGGGTTTATCCCGGCGGTATTGTCATCCTCCCAAGCTTATATGGGAGATGTGACCGAGGGAGAAGATCGAGGCAGTGGGATGGCTATCATTAGCGCGGCCAATGGACTCGGATTAGTATTTGGGCCTGCTATTGCAGGTGCCTTTACTTTAATAGGCTTGCTGTGGCCGCTATATTTTGGGATTGTGATTGCGGCTGTAGCATTTGTAGTGGCCTTGCTGGCAATTCCGTCTGCCAAACCCGTTATTCAGCAAAAGCCAGCTCGGATTAACCCGTTTCAACCTGGTCTACGAATGTATTTGTTTGCAGGTTTGGTTACGATGATTAGTATTGTGACCATCCAGGTTATAGGCGGATTTTATTTTCAAGATCAATTAGGCCTTTCATCTGAAGAAACAGCAAGAGTGGTTTCCTTTGGACTTATGTTTTCCGGTGCAGCGATGCTGATTGTACAGATCGTTCAGATGAAATGGCTTAAATGGCAACCCAAGCCGATGATTTTGCTCGGTTCTCTGTTCCTTATTGCCGGTATGCTGATATTCCTCATGTCAGCCAGCATGGTCGTTTATTATTTAGCGTTCTTTATGTTTGGTATAGGTACAGGCTTGCTTATGCCTGGATTTATGGCTGGGGCTTCTCTTTCTGTCAGTAAAGAACAGCAAGGGGGAGCCGCTGGACTGGTGGCCACTGTCCAAGGCATTTCTGCGATTATTGCTCCTATTTTGACAACGACGCTATATCGGGTGGACAAATATATTCCTTTTGCTCTTATAGCAGCTCTGGTAGCTGTTATGGCTGTCATTATGTTGGGGGTAAGAAAGAGAAAAGGGAATAGTGAACTGGTATCTCAGAAGGCCAAATAAATAAAAGAGTTGTTTGATGAACCCATAGGCTTCCGTGCTATATTCACGAGAGCCTATTTTGTTTGCTGGTTTGAATGATAGTCAAAAGGTCTCAATTTGCTAATACATAAACTACATAGTTTAGGTATCTATTATAATAAGTTATAAGAAATAATAAGTTTTAAGAAAATTCAGGGAAAGAAGAAGGAAAATGGGAGGAACATGGGAATCCAGCAAAAATGGGTGGTTTTAAACAAAAAAGCACCTCTTATATGCGGACTGCGACGGAACTCCTGAGGTGAATGAGAAGGTGAAATCCGATTTAGGGGGGGGGCTAGTTAAGGAGGAGTTCATGAAATTGGAGGGATGCAAATGGGTTGGGAGTATGGAATTAAAGTCGCAGATGTTAAGGATATTCAAGTGCTAATGGATCGTTTAGCTGAAGCATTGCCTAGGATTGACGGATATCGGATGCAAAGGGATGAGGATGGCTTTGTCCTGCTTCAGAATGATCCCGATTGGCCTGAGGCGTTCCAGGTGTCTGTGGAAGAGGCAAGGAATATTGAAGGGTTAAAAGATGGTGAACTTTATATCTATTGTCTATTTCATATTGGTGGCGAAGATGCGGTGAAGTGGAGGGAAGGAATGTGCAGGGTGCTGGAAGAAGAGAAATGCGCTGCGGATTGGTTCGAGTTATAGCCGAAGAAAGGAATGGTGAGATTGAGTAAGGAGGACAAAAAAGAGATTCAGACACTAATCTATCGCTATAGTGGTCCACGAGCCAATATTGGATATACTTTTGAACCGCTGCGTTATGGGGATACGGATGAACCAAAGCTGGAGGAGATAATCTTTATCTACGCAGATGACTTTGATATCGTGTTGTCTGCGTTAAAGTCCAAATATCCATTTGACGATCCTGATACGGGGGAAACGTATGAGGCTTTTGATCCCTGTTGGGATAATCCGATTCCGGAGTCGATATGGCATGAGATATTAACAGAATTGGATGCTTGGCCTGCCAAGGAGCCGGAATTGCGCATATTTATCGATTCCTTTATAGCTTGGGTCAGAGCACACCTGAAGCGAGCAAATGGTATTATCGTGACTGGAAATCTATAGAGAAAGACAAAGCAATACGTATTTTCGCTACCCCTCGCTTCAATGTGCGACCGGACAGCAAGCTACTGAGTCGAACACCTCGTTCTTTGCAGTGCACGCGATTATTTCTCCTTTCCTGATCGGCCTAATACAATCTATATATAAAAAACAAGCGATTTCCTTTTGAAAGGGGGCCGCTTTTTTTGGCATCATGCTGATTTTGATTTCTATATTCAAATAAAACACGACATTTAAATAACATGATGAGTAACTTTAGTGCGAAAACGACAAAATTCGTCATTATTTTTAGTTATTCAGGACGTGGAAACCGTTCTTGTTCCTTAGTACAATAAGTAAAAATAACAAGTGATGAAAAGAAAGGTGACAAAGACACGAAGAATTACGGATAAGGGGGGACAGGCTGTGGCCGTATACACACTACGTAGATTGATACAAATGATTCCGGCACTGCTTGGTATTGTCGTCATTACATTCATGATCTCAAGAGTGCTTCCGGGTGATCCTGCCGTGATGCTTGCGGGGGAACAGGCTACACCCGAGACGATTGAAAATATTCGAAGCAGCATGGGACTGGATCAACCGAAGTACATTCAATTTTTTCATTATGTAGTTGGATTGTTCCAAGGTGATCTGGGTCAGGCTTATCACACCGGACAGTCAGTGGCAAGCGACTTTGCTACCCGGTTTCCAGCAACCATCGAGTTGGCGCTGGCAAGCTTGGTTATTGCGATTCTGGTGGCAATCCCAATCGGCATCCTGGCAGCAACCCGTAAAGAATCGATTGTTGATCACATTTCACGTGTGTTTTCCTTGATCGGTGCATGTATGCCCATTTTCTGGATTGGCCTGTTATTCATTTATATCTTCTATGCTAAATGGGGCATCGCTCCTGCGCCCATGGGTCGAATTAGCGGTGACATCAATCCGCCGACGCATGTTACGGGACTTTATGTACTCGATAGTTTGATGACCGGTGATTTTGTAGCTTTAAAAAGCAGTTTATCCCATTTGGTTCTGCCAGCAGTCTGTCTCAGTACAGGCACTATGGCGATTGTGGCACGGATGATGCGTTCCAGCATGCTGGAAGTGATCGGTCAGGATTTTGTTCGCACAGCCAGAGCCAAAGGTCTGCGCGAAGGGATTGTCATTTACAAGCACGCACTCATTAACGCCTTTATTCCAACACTTACCGTACTTGGTTTGCAGGTCGGTTACCTGATTGGTGGAGCGGTTATTACCGAAACCATTTTTACCTGGCCAGGAGTGGGCAGCTATGTGACGGACTCCATTTTGGCGGCTGACTACGCACCGATTCAAGCATTTACCCTCGTAAGTGCGCTGATTTACAGCTTTATCAATCTTGGAGTCGACTTGGTTTACGGATTGATTGATCCACGTATCCGGTACGAATAATGAACGAAGCACAAAAGTAGGGGGAGGTACTCGGATGAGCACTGCAAGTGATTTGGTGGCAAAAGCGGCTGTACCTCAGCCCAATGCAGCCGCTATACCGAAACGCAAGACCTTTTGGCGATTACTGTTTGGCAATAAACTCGCTTTAATCGGATTCATCTTTATCGTTGGCTGGACGCTCATTGCCATCCTCTCATCATGGATCGTTCCACATGATCCTTATGTAACCGACCCGGCGAACAAGCTGCTGCCGCCAAGTGCAGAACATTGGTTTGGGACAGATAATTACGGACGTGACATTCTCAGCCGTGTCATTTACGGAGCCAGAATCAGCATATGGACCGGGATGATTGCCGTGTCGATCTCATTTATCATCGGCGTACCGCTTGGAGCCATCGCAGGTTTCTATGGCGGTCGAATGGGCAGCATTATTATGCGCTGTATGGATATTCTGTTGGCTTTCCCGTCGCTGGTACTCGCCATGGCCATTGCTGCAGCGATGGGGCCAGGACTGATGAGTGCACTCATCGCCGTGGGCATTGTAGGCATACCCGAATTCGCCAGACTGATTCACGGACAAACCATCTCTCTCCGGGAAAAGGAGTTTGTTGAGGCCAGCCGGGCGATTGGTGTAACGAACGGAACGATCCTGTTTCGCCACATTTTGCCTAATGCACTTGCCCCACTGCTTGTGAATGCAACGCTTGGAATGGGCTTCGCCATCCTCACCTCAGCCAGTCTCAGCTTCCTGGGGCTCGGTGTGAAACCCCCGATTGCTGAATGGGGCGCAATGATTTCAGAAGGGCGAGCGTATATCATTTCCGGTGAATGGTGGATTGTAACCTTCCCGGGTCTTGGAATTGCGACAGCTATTTTGGGCTTCAATTTGCTTGGAGACGGTTTGCGGGATGTTCTTGATCCTAGACTGCGCTCTAGCAAATAAAAATAAATAGATCATTAAAGGGGAGAACGTAAGCCATGTTGAAAAAAAGTCTTTCTCTAATTGTCGTCTTGTCTACGTTGCTATGGACGGCAGGCTGTGCGAGCAATGCTAACAGCCCGTCCGCTTCATCTGGAGAGAAAGGCGCAGATGCCCCATCCCCACCAAAGACGATTACACTTGCTTACTCGGAGGGAGGGTCAACCATGGACCCTGCTGAAGCAAGTGATCTTACATCGGATACCCTTGTGCTAGCGCTCTATGATCAGCTTGTGACCTATGGCAAAAAGTCTACAGATAGCGGTGAAGTGGCAGATACGGAAGCCATTAAGCCCATGCTGGCTGAAAAATGGGATGTGTCCGCTGATAACATGACTTATACGCTCCATCTGCGTAAAGACGTTAAATTCCAAAGCGGCAACCCGCTGACCGCCAATTCTGTGTTGTATTCCTTTGAGCGGCTTAAAAATTCCGATTCCGGTAGCTTCCTGTATGGTATGAGCTCCATTAAAACCGCTACAGCGCCTGATGAGCACACCGTTGTCGTTACATTGTCCCAACCCAATCATATGTTTCTGCAAATCCTGTCATTGTACAACTTCTCCATTGTGGATGATGTGCTTGTCAAAGAAAATGGCGATGGCGACTATTTGAAAACACATGCGGCAGGTTCAGGTCCGTTCAAGCTTGAAAAATGGGACCCTGCGACAGAAGCTGTCTTTAATGCTAATGCCAGCTACTGGCAAGGAGCGCCAAATCTGAGCAAAGTAACGATGAAGTTTACCAAGGAAGCTTCCAACCGTGTACTTCTGCTGGATAAAGGCGATGTGGACATGGCGATTGAGATTCCTGCAAAGGACGTTTCGAAGCTGGAAACCAACGCTGATCTGAAGGTTCAATCCAATGCAAGTAACCGGATTCTGTATTTCGCCATGAATAACAAAGTCAAACCTTTTAATGATCCAAAAGTGCGTCAAGCGATTGCTTATGCCATTCCTTACGACCAATTAATCGACGATGTCATGTACGGTCAAGCAAAGCAAATGAAGAGTTCTGTAGCGAGTAACACGCCTGGCTACACCGATGCGGGTTACAGCTACAAGCACGACCTGGACAAAGCAAAACAACTGCTTACAGAAGCGGGTTATCCTAATGGGTTTAATTTTGACCTGACACTGGGCTCCGGCTTCCAGGACTGGGCAGATGATGCCGTATTGATTCAAGCTGAACTTGCCAAGATTGGCGTAAAGATGAATGTTGTCAATGTTGCTCGTGCACAGTTCCTTGAACAGCAACGAGAAGGCAACCTGACAGCATACATTTCCAAATGGACTTCCTTCGTCAACGACCCTGGTTACCATCTCGGGTTCCTGATGTACAGCGGCGGTTCCTCGAATTATATGCATTATGCTAATGCAGAAGTGGATAAGCTTTGGGAACAAGCAGGCAAAGAGCAAGATGAAAATAAACGTAAAGAGCTGTATGGCAAAGCACAAGAGCTTATAAATCAAGATTCGCCATGGGCGTACCTGTATGAATACAATCGCGTTGTTGGTATGAGCAAAGACGTCACTGGATATGTTTACTACCCAGATGAGGTTATCCGATTCTATTCATTGAATAAAGAGTAAGTTGTGATCTTACCTTATGCCTTCGGTTTTTACAGCCGAAGGCTATCATTTTACACCTAAAGTATAAAGCTGATCCCGATGGATCGTAAAAAATTTAGTTGGCTAAATGAAAAACGTGAAGGGACTGAATGGAAATGACAGATTGGAAAACGTTGGTTCTTGATGAAATAGATAAACGGCAGGACGAATTGCTTGAGCTATGCTCGCGGTTAATTCAGTTTCCTTCGGAAAATCCTCCAGGTGATTCACGCGAAATTAGTCAGTTCATTATGGACTATCTTAAAGAAGCAGGTATAGAAACAACGGTGCATGAATCCGGGCCGAATATGTGGAATCTCATTTCTGATTATGGCGCTGAAACGGCGGACGGAAAAAAACTGATTTTCTGTGGACATACGGACGTTGTGCCAGCAGGGGATCGTACTCGTTGGGATTTTGATCCGTTCTGTGGTGAAATTCGTGATGGCTATCTCCTGGGCCGCGGTGCTTCGGACATGAAAGCAGGACTGGGCGGATTAATATTTACCGTTGCGCTGTTCTCCAAACTAGGCGTACCACTCGAAGGTGCGTTGTCGTTGCTTGTAGTTCCAGACGAGGAAACCGGGGGACATCTTGGAGTACCTTGGGTGCTGGAAAGAAAACTGATTGAAGGAACAGCTGCTGTGATTGCAGAGCCTTCCGGCCCGCAAAACCCGACCATCGGGCAAAAGGGAAGTTGCTGGTTTGAATTTACCGTTGAAGGCACACCGGGTCATGGCAGTTTGCAGCCGATAGCAGGTGAAAGTGCTATTTTGAAGGCAGCAAAAGGGATTGAAGCGCTGCAACAACTGTGGGACATCAAGCCGGACATCCCGGAAGAAGTCAAAGAGATCATTGAAATTTCCAAGCGTTATGCAAGCGAACGGGAGAACCCAAGCTATGGACAAGCGTTTGATCATGTAACAGTGAACATTGGTACGATTCAGGGAGGCACCAAAGTCAATGTGGTTGCAGACCGTTGCACAGTGCAAGTGGATTCCCGTGTTCCATTTGGCGTAGACCACCGCGATGTACTGGCGAAGGCCAAAGAATTGCTTGCAAGTGTTGGCATTGACGCGGAGCCCAAACAATTCGGATTTTATGGGAATGCCAACTGGACCCCTCCAACCGAGCCGATTGTACAGGAGCTTGTGGAATCTATCGCTGAGGTCAGCGGTAAAGAGGCCTATGGCGTATTGCAATGGGCAACCAGCGATGCACGTGCATTCCGCAAATACAACATCCCGGTATTGCAATACGGGCCTGCCGAACTGTCGACCATTCACAATTTTAATGAAAAAGCTCCGGTATGGCAGATCATTCAATCTGCGAAAGTATACGCCTTAACGGCGCTTAAATATCTGAAAACAACACAAAAAGAAGCATAAGGGGATCTGCCGTATGATGAAACAAGTTTTTGAAGTCTATGACCTTTTGGATAGTCCGTTTGCCAGTGGGGCAGAAGTCAAAGCTTATTTGGAACAACTGGGTCAAGCGGAGATTACGGTCTCCACCGTGAAAGGTGAAAAGGGCTCTACGGATTTTATTAAAATTGTTATTGCCGGTAAAACGGGTCGCATTCAGGGAGGCGATTCTCCAACCTTGGGTGTAGTAGGGCGACTTGGTGGACTTGGAGCACGACCGGAGATGATCGGATTTGTATCCGATGGTGACGGTGCAGCAGCGGCAATTTCGGCGGCGGCTAAACTATTGAGCATGCAGTCCAAAGGAGATGTGCTTGATGGAGACGTGATCATCTGTACACATATTTGTCCAGATGCACCCACTCAGCCCCATGATCCGGTTCCATTTATGGATTCACCCGTAGATATTTTGACGATGAACAAATATGAAGTGACACCCGAAATGGAAGCGATCCTGTCCATTGATACGACCAAAGGGAATCGGGTCATTAACCATAAAGGTATTGCCATTTCCCCAACGGTACGTGAAGGCTACGTGCTACGAATTAGTGAAGACCTCGTCGATATTGTTCAGACCGTTACTGGCGAACCGTGTGTCACGTTTGCTGTAACTACGCAGGACATCACACCTTATGGTAACGACCTGTATCACATTAACAGCATTTTGCAGCCAGCAGTAGCAACTTCCGCCCCAGTGGTTGGTGTAGCCATCACGGCTGCTGCTCCTGTCCCAGGCAGTGCAACGGGAGCCAGCCACGAAAGCGATATTGCGCTGGCGGCCAAATTGGCTGTAGAAACAGCCAAAGCTTATGGACGTGGGCAATGCTCTTTTCATTCGGAAAAGGAGTTTCAACATATTACTAAACTGTACGGTACGATGAAGCATCTGCAAACGATGGGCAAGTCTGAATAAGCTTTATTCCCTAAGTTAAAAAGAACATGAAGGTTCAATGATGGACAAGGAGGAGGAAGAGGGCATGGCACAACTGCTTGAAGTAACCAACCTCCGGACGGAGTTCAAGACTGCGGCTGGCACCATCCGGGCTGTGGACGGCGTCGATCTATCGGTTGGCAAAGGCGAAACACTCGGAATCGTTGGAGAATCCGGGTGCGGCAAGAGCATTACCTCCCTTTCCATTATGCAGCTCCTCCCCAAGGGACTTGGGAAAGTAGCCGCTGGTGAAGTACGGTTTAACGGTGAAAACATGCTGGATTTTTCGGAGCGGAAAATGCGCTCGATTCGTGGCAATGAGATGGCCATGATTTTTCAGGAGCCGATGACTTCGCTAAATCCTGTGTTCAAAATCGGCAAGCAAATTGCGGAGTCTGCCCGATACCACCACGGTGTAAGCAAACACAAAGCGAAAGACATGGCTGTGGAAATGCTGACGAAAGTGGGAATTCCACGTCCAGAAAAAGTAGCCGCTTCTTATCCGCATGAACTCTCGGGCGGGATGCGCCAACGGGTGATGATTGCGATGGCGATGGTGTGCAATCCGAAACTGCTGATCGCCGATGAACCGACAACGGCACTAGATGTAACCATTCAAGCACAGATTCTTGACTTGATGCGTGAGCTGCAGAAGTCCGAAGGAACTTCCATTCTGATGATTACTCATGACCTTGGTGTCGTTGCTGAAATGTGCGATCGGGTCGTGATTATGTACGCCGGACAAGTGGTAGAAGAAACCGATGTAAAAACGCTTTTTAAAGATCCCAAGCATCCGTATACACAAAGTTTGCTTGCCTCACTACCACAGTTGAATAGTGATCAGGAGCGTCTGGCTTCCATTCCGGGCCAGGTTCCCAACCCACTTGATATGCCAAAAGGCTGCCGCTTTGCACCACGTTGTCAGTTTGCCAAGGAAATTTGCCATGCAGAGGCCCCGGAGCTTACAGAAGTGGAACCCGGACACAAAAGCCGCTGCTTGCTACAGCAGGAGGGATATCATGAGTACACTGCTTGAAATACGTAATTTGAAAAAACACTACCCGATCAAAAAAGGACTTTTTTCCAAACAAGTGGGAGCAGTCAAAGCGGTGGATGGTATTAACCTGACTGTACAGCAGGGTGAAACCCTGGCGATCGTGGGAGAATCCGGCTGCGGCAAATCCACAACTGGACGGGCAATTCTCAGATTGATCGAACCGACGGATGGAGAGATTCTGTTTAATGGCACGGATATACGTAAGCTAAACACAGAGCAGCTGCGCAAATTCAGAACGGATATGCAGATGGTGTTTCAAGATCCGTTTGCTTCGCTTGATCCCAGATGGACAGTACAGCAGGTGCTGGAAGAACCGCTCATCACACATGAAAAGCTAAGCAAAACGCAGCTCAAAGAGCGGGTGGAAGAGCTGCTCGAAGTGGTCGGATTGTCTCCTTATCATGCGCATCGTTATCCGCATGAGTTCTCGGGTGGTCAACGCCAGCGGATCGGGATCGCACGGGCACTGGCGCTTCATCCCAAATTTATCGTGTGTGACGAGCCGGTCTCGGCCCTCGATGTGTCGATTCAGGCACAAGTGCTCAATCTGATGAAGGACCTGCAAAAACAATATGACCTGACGTATATGTTCATTTCTCATGATCTGTCGGTCGTTAAATTTATCAGCGACCGCGTGGGTGTGATGTACCTGGGCAAGCTGGTCGAACTCGCACCGACCCAAGAAGTGTTCAGAGAGCCGCTGCATCCGTATACAAAGGCGCTAATGTCTGCGGTACCTGTAGCTGATCCGGAAGCGGAGCGTGATCGGATTGTACTTAAAGGGGATGTGCCCAGTCCAGAAAATCCGCCAAGTGGCTGTGCGTTTCATAATCGCTGCCCGGCAGCCATGGAGATATGCAGCAAAGTACAGCCCATCTTTGCCGAAGCTGCACCAGGGCGGCAGGTAGCCTGTCACTTGTATCCAGCTTCCACGCCCGAACAAGCGCTAGCTGGACAGGCATAAGCCAGCTGAAAAAGAATAGATAAACCTTCTAGCAAGAATAAAGCCTGAATCCTTCTCAAACGGATTCAGGCTTTTTTTAAGTGTAGCTGCTCTACAATCGTACATATTTTTCTAATAAATCCATTTTAAGATTTAATATAAGGGGTGGAATTTCAACACCTGTAAATCAAGCATATAACATGCAGGGATACAACATTGCGAACAATCAATGGAAGCGTTTTAATTTGAATATAGAAACACAAAAGAAGACCTCAGGGAGGACATAAGAATGCTAAAAGTGAAAGCGCTTAGATGCGAGCATTTAAATAATCCGATTGGATTGGGTTGTCTAAAACCGCGGTTAAGCTGGCAGATCGAATCTGAAAAAATGTATGTTTCTCAAAAACGTTTCCAATTGCAAGTATCCGTTCATCCCACTTTTGAACCGCTGATTTGGAATCATTTTACCTATTCGGACCAATCCATTTTGTTTCCCTATGAAGGCCCCCCACTGGAATCAGGACAAAGATATTATTATCGGGTAAAAGTGTGGGCTCAGGGAGCGGGTGACACAGAACCGGAAGAATCGGAATGGAGTGAGTCCGGCTTTTGGGAGATGGGGCTGCTCCATGAGCAGGACTGGAAGGCACAATGGATCACAGTAAAGGAGCGGAGCCTCCATGAACAGTTTCAGACAAGAGCTCCTTTTGCCGCTTCCAAATATTTTTCGGTTGAGGGTAAAGTGAAAAAAGCAGTCATTTATGCTACAAGCCTTGGGCTGTATGAACTGGAGTTCAATGGACAAAGAGTGGGCGATGCCTACTTTACCCCGGGATGGACGGATTATAACGATCGTGTCCAGGTGCAAGCATATGACGTGACTTCTACCATTCGAGAACAACATAATCGAATTACAGCCACGGTGGGAGAAGGCTGGTACAGCGGTTATCTGGGCTGGCAAAAGCGCAAGGACACCTACGGGAACACGAATGCATTGTTATTTCAAATGAAGATTAGTTATGAAGATGGCCGTTCTGAAGTCATTTGCTCTGATTCTTCATGGGAGGAAACGAGCTGTGCCATTTTAATGTCGGATATTTATAACGGCGAAATCTATGATGCCCGACTTGAGCAGCAGGCAGCGGAACATAGCTCCTTAACCGAACGAAAAATGATGCAGGTCGTCTCGTTCCCGTTAAGTCATCTGATTGCTCAGGAGAACGAGCCTGTCCGTGTGATGAACCGATTGAAGCCTGTTGAACTCATTCGAACTCCTAAAGGTGAGCTGGTGCTTAACTTGGGTCAAAATATGGTAGGCTGGCTGGAATTTCAAGTTGAAGCTCCCGAAGGTACGGTTCTGAATCTGGTTCATGGTGAAGTGCTGGATCAGCAAGGGAACTTTTACAGAGATAATATTCGTGATGCAGCGCAGCAGATTACGTACATTTGTAGCGGGAAGGGGACGGAGATATTTAGGCCGCATTTCACTTTTCAAGGCTTTCAATATGTGAAGCTTGAGGGCTTTCCTGATGGCGTTACGATTGAAGATTTTACGGGTGTTGTTCTGCATTCGGACATGGAGACGATCGGGGTGTTTGAGACATCTGATCCAAAGCTGAATCAACTTCAACACAATATCGTGTGGGGGCAGAAGGGGAACTTCCTGGATGTGCCAACCGATTGTCCGCAGCGTGATGAGCGATTAGGCTGGACCGGCGATGCACAGATTTTTGCTAGAACGGCCAGCTTCAATATGAACGCGGCTTCCTTCTTCCGAAAGTGGCTTAGGGATTTGGCTTACAACCAGCTGGAAAATGGGGCAGTGCCTTTTGTAGTGCCGGATGTCCTCAAAGGAACCTTTGCCGACAATATGGACAAAACGACGGCAGCATGGGGAGACGCGGCGGTTATATGTCCGTGGACCCTATATCAATGCTATGGGGATAAGCAAATCTTAGTGCAGCAGTATGACAGTATGAAAGCATGGGTGGATTATATTCGCGCCCAGGGGGACGAAGAATGTCTTTGGGATACCGGTTTGCAGCTGGGAGACTGGCTGGCGCTGGATAGCGCGGAAGGAAGCTATTTTGGGGCGACGGACGGAACGCTGGTGGCCACTGCATACTTTGCGTATTCGACTCATATTTTGGCACAGACGGCCAAACTGCTGAATCGTTATACCGATTACAACACATATAAAAACTTACATGAGGGGATTAAAACGGCTTTTGCGAACCGCTACTTCGATGACGCGGGCAAATTAACCTCCAATACCCAAACTGCACAGGTTGTGGCTTTGCACTTCGGATTGGTGCCAGAAAAGTATAAAACGCAAGTGATTCAGGAGCTCGTACGGCTCATAGAAAAAAATGATATGCATCTGGATACTGGCTTTGTGGGCACCCCCTATCTATGTCTGGTTTTATCCGACCATGGCTACACGGATGTCGCTTATAACATTTTATTTCAAAATGATTATCCTTCATGGCTCTATCAGGTTGAACGGGGAGCAACGACCATGTGGGAGCATTGGGATAGCATCAAAGTGGACGGCTCATTCTGGAGCACCGATATGAACTCGTTCAATCACTATTCGTACGGTTCAGTAGGAGACTTTATGTACCAAAATATTGCCGGAATCGATGTGCTTGAAGCGGGCTATAAAAAATCACGTTTAGCCCCTAAACCGCCTGCCAATCTTACTTCGGCCCATGGCAAGCTGGAGACGCCATATGGCACGCTTGAAGTCCAATGGGAAATCGTGAATAAAGAAATGAAGATGACGGTTCACGTGCCACATAATACGACGGCTGAGATTACACTTCCGAGCGTTATGGAACCGGATGCACTACAGCAGACCATTGCTATGCAATATCCGTCGATTCAGTATCCGCCTGGTGATGTGCCACAGGAGCTGGCCGGGAAATTAGGTTCTACAGGGGAACAGGCGATTTTCCAAAGGGGCGGAGATCATGAAATGACGTTTACGGTCGGTTCTGGACAGTATACATTCCAATACAGATGCAACTAGAGGCTAAATAACATAGACTAGAGGTGAGAGCTTAATGAATATAAAAAACAAAGTTTTGTTTAAAACGGCGTTGCTATCCATTTCCTTAGTCCTGACGTCAGCGAGTGCCATTTCGGCTGTCATACCGATGATGCTGAACCAATTATCAGGCGTTTCCAGTTCGCTGATTGAAAGCGTAGTCACGATTCCATCTTTCTCGATGATGCTGTTTGTGCTGTTGAGTGGCCCGATTTCTTCACGATTGGGTAAAAAAAATACAGTCCTGCTAGGGCTTTTGCTTGTAGTCATCGGCGGAATACTTCCCATGTTCACGACGAACATTACATGGATTCTTGCGCTGCGTTTGGTACTAGGTGCAGGTCTCGGGATGTTCAATTCACTGGCCGTCAGTTTAATTAGTGATTTTTTTGAAGGGGATGAACGTGCTCAATTAGTAGGCTTTCAAAGCGCCGTTCAAGGACTCGGAAGCAGCTTGGCTACCTTTGTGGCAGGGCAGCTCGCCCTAATTGACTGGCAGTTCGCTTTTTTATGCTATGGAATCACCATTCCTATTGCGCTATTATTCTTTCTGATCATTCCCGAACCAGAGCGCGGGGAGCCTACAGTAGAGGATTCGACAGAAAAGGGTCACAAGAGCGGGGGAATATCCATACCTGTACTTGGATTAGGGGCTGCACTTTTTCTGTTTATGACTTTTATCATGATTGTATATACCAAAACAGGCATTATGATTGCTGAAAAGAGCATGCCCAATGCTGGTTTTTTAGGAACTGCGTTAACGCTGTTTTCCTTGTCCACCATGATTGCAGGCTTCTTGTTTGGTAGAATCTATAAATGGTTTAGAAATTACGCTCCCTTTATCTCCAGTCTATTAACAGCAAGTGGTTTTGTACTACTATGGTTTGCTCAGAATGTTACCATGGTTACCGTTGCCATGTTGATCATTGGCTTTAGTTTTGCGCTGTTTATTCCTTATATTTTTACCATACTAACTAAAATCGTACCTAAAGGCAGTGAGACGATATCTATTTCAATTGCAATGGTAGGCTCCAATTTGGGAGCGTTTGCTTCGCCTTATGTGATCAAGTTAGTTGGCGTGTTGTCTGGAAATGAAACGGCTTCATTTTCCTTCCTTGTCTCTGCGATTGTATTTACGATTGCAGCACTCCTTTGTCTGGGAATTGCTATTAGAGGAAAGGGAAGCAAAACTCAAGCGGCAGTCCACAGTTAATGGGGAGTCTGAAGGAGGAGTCAGTGTTTATGAACCTTCATGAGTTGGATCAGTTGCTGAGAAACAAAACGGAAATTGAACTTTTACAACAGCAAAACAATCAGGTGATTAATGATCTCTCCAAGGATTCGGAAAATGAGCGATTTTTTGATATGAATCAGAAAATGTATCGAATGCCCGCTTTATTCTTCTTCGGAGAACATGATATTTATATTAGCAAGCACAATAGATTTGCTTCGATGCTGGAGCACATGCATGAATTTATTGAATTAAACTATGTTTACTCAGGTAAGTGCAACCAAATCATAGCAGGCAAAGAAATTCAGCTTTGTGAAGGCCAAGTATGTGTCCTGGATAAGGATGTGCCTCACAGCATCGCTCCTTTGGGAGAAGACGATATACTTATTAATATCTTGCTACAAAGAGAAACGATTTCATCCCTATTTCTGCAGCGGCTATCTAAGAAAAAAAGCCTGATTGGCGAATTTCTAGCCAATTCTGTCCTCCAGCATCAGCACCATAATCACTTTATTATTTTTGAGTCGCAGCATAATGAAAACCTTCAATATATACTGCGTAGGATCTTAATCGAATATTATTCCAGACAAGAGGATTCGATGGAATTGGTGAAGGCTTATTTGCAAATTGTATTTGGAGAATTGGTCCGTGTATTGGAAAGCGAGCATAATATTCACTTAAACCAGCAGGAAAATAATATTACCTCTATTCTGAATTACATGGAAGAGCACTATCAGCATTTAAGCCTACAGCAATTATCTAACCATTTTAATTACAATAGTACGTATTTAAGTAATAAGTTGAAAAAAGTAACCGGTCTTACTTACACTCAGCTTATTGCCAACATTAAACTCAATGCAGCCTATTCTTTGGTAGTGAATACCAATCTGCCGTTCGAAATGATATTTAAGCAGGTGGGATATAACAGCATGAGTTTTTTCTATAAAAAGTTTAAAACAGCGTATGGTGCCACCCCGCAAAATATCCGAAACAAACAGTTGAGGAAATGAAGAATTACAAGGACGTCCAATTCTATTGGACGTCTATATTTGTTATAATATCTGCAAATTCATAAGCTTATGTTTATAAGGGAGGATACATCCTTGGAAGCGATACTACGACGGCATTGGCCGGAGTGGAACGGTACGCTGCAAAAACGAACCGGAGGTTGGAATAATACGACGTATTTTGTTAAGAGTGGTGGGCAAAACGGAGTGCTGCGCGTCTACGATACACACAAGGATCGGGACAAAATTGAATTTGAGCATGCGGTTTTGCAGGAGCTGAGTAAGCATTCACTATCGTTCAGGACACCCACGCCTATTCCGACGGTCACGGGAGAGACGCTCGCTCAACTGGAGCAGGAAAGCGGCAAATATGTGTGTCTGTTCGAATACATAGAAGGCATATCACCCCTGGAGCAGGATTCAAGCTTTGCCTATTCTTTTGGTGAGACTACAGGGGAATTATCGGCAGTGCTTGCGACATTCAATCTTGATATGACTCCAGTCTATCGACCGTATTATGCTTTGCAGCAATCCTATCCATTGTGTAACCGGGAAACGGTTCAAGGCTTTTGTTTACATCCGCCTGAGCCTCTAAAGGATTTGCATGAAGAGCTGCGATTAATAGGAGAAGCTTATGAAGAGATTACAGATTCGCTTCATGCATTGGAAGAGTTGCCGCATCAGCTTGTACATGGAGACTTGAACGCTTCCAATTTGTTAGTAAAGGATTCGGATCGTAGTCTAGTAACTGCACTGCTTGATTTTGAATTTTGCACGCTAGACGTTCGGGTCATGGAGCCGGCGGTCATCTTATCAGGATTTTTGGGACAACCGGAGGAGACGACAGCTGTTCGGGATTTTTGCCGGGGATTCAGCCGCCAGGTTCGTTTAAGCCACAACGAGATTGATGCTTTGCCTATTTTGATGCTGCTTAGGAAGGTAGACGTATTTCTTCATTTTTTGAGTCGCTTTCTGGAAGGAACGGATCAGTCACACGTGTTGCAAGAGCAGGTCAAACAGATCTCTGCCGACTTGCTCCAGCTTTCTACCAGCAGTAGCTGGATTCAGGAGGAGTTGGTCAAAGCTGGAACAGTGTAGGAATAAACGAGCTACATGCTACGTTATGTTATAATCTTTGGGAAAATTGAACCCAGGTGCATTGAGATGTACTTGGAACTGGAGGAACAGATGAATAGTTGGCTAACGAACGCGTTACGACCGTACTTCGGGCTGGAGGTGCTGGAAGAGCATTGGGATGTGATAGAAATTAAAGAAGGATACTATATTTGTGTGGATGGAGACGTAATTCGCAAGCGAATTTCTTCCACTGAGGATACTTATGGAGAAACCGATGTAGAGATTTTTACTCGTGATCGGGCATTTGTTTTGCCTAAAACGGCTCGTGGCAAAGAGAAAAAGCTGAATTACACAAGTGTTTCGAGTATCAAGGCAGAAGGCGTGACCTTTTCAGCAGGCATTCGAAGGGATCGTCCTCTTAGTTATGTTACTGCTGTGAATAGCAAAACGGGTGTGAAACTCCCTATTACGGGATGTGAGCATTTACATAGTAAAGAAGAAATCATCGATTGGCTTCAGCAATATCCGTCACTTGTGCCCAAGGATTACGATCGCAGGTTGCACCGACTGAAGCATATGAAAAATCAGCGTTATAAAACAATCCCAGGAGATATCTTTCGTGTGGAAATAGACCTATTCACAGATGGATATGTACTGGTTGTTGGAGATTTGCGCCAAATGCAAAAGGATCAGTTGTTTGCAGAGGAAAGCATTTGGAACAGTGTCATGACCATGCCTTTATTTGTGCGTCCATATTTGTTTACGTGTCGTGACCGTTCAACAGCTTTGGAATCTATCACATCCGCCCCGTTATCCGAAACAACCTGGATTGTTATGGATGATTCCTTTATGCGGGGTGCCTACGAGCGGGTTGGACATAAGCTGTTAGTGGAAGAGGATATTGTGTTCCCCATCGGCTATGGCTGTAGTACGGATAGTAGAAAAGAAAAAACATATAGTCTGTCATGGGGAACGGGCACGGTTTTCAAACCGGAAGGGGAGACCGTGTTCAAGTCCTCGCGAAAATTTTCAAATAACGGTGCTTATTCAGGTATCGTTGCCGACTGTTTTGGCTCCTGGGAAGAGCGGGCGTGGCACAAAACGCTGGATAATCCGTTACATCGGGATGAACGTCAAAAAGCACTGGCCGAATTCGGATTCCCGGAAGACATTTCGTATGATGAGTTCAACCGTCAAATGGGAGGACTGACGCGTTCGGAATATCTCGCATATTTGGCAAGAACCTATGGCGGGAAAAAGTGATACAAACGAATTGAATTTTTAATAGGAGGGGCCCATGAAATATCTTAAGGATTGCCCGGAACCAGGCTTGGGAACCTGGTATTTTGAAATAGATTCGGATGGAATAGCTTATCGACAAATTGTTATCCAGGATGACGGCACGTATATCGCCTCTAATCGCAAGCACGAGCAGTATCATTTCTTATTAGCTGAGAAAGCGATTGATGACACGGAGCCCTATTATACGCAAATTACAAAAAAAGAGTTTGAAGAAGTCTGGTCCAATCATCTTCACACCTTCAACCAGGAATGGCATCAAATCAAAAATGCACTGCCCGTTGGGACTAAGGTAAAAGGTTATATTGAAGCATTTTTCCCACATGGCACACTTATTCATATTTTCCAGCACAATGCAGTCGGATTGTCAGACACTCGTACATATGAGGAAAAGACACCATCCGAGTGGATGTATCCGAAGCATGAGGTCACGACCATTGTAAAAGGATACGACGAAGTGAATCAGTGGGTGATTCTAGAGCAAACGCAAGTTTTCGAAAATCAGTTCACAGGTTGAAAGATGGATATTGGAATACAGGAAGGGGAATGAACAACATGCATACATTAACGGTTGATGAGCTGGTGGATCAGGATAACCATGCATGGGAAGAGGTCAGTAATATCCTGCAAGAAGGGAATAATCCATATCGCATTATACCGGCAGGATCGGAATCTGCTAGGGGAGATACGCTATACCGTCTGCAGGTGAGTACTAAATCGTACTTGGGAACGGTTGCCTATGAAACAGGCGGGATCATGTTTGATCACGGATGGATCACCTTACTCGGTGCGGGTGGGACTGGAGTTTACGGTAGTTTGACTTCGTGGAACGGACTGCAAGAGCCAGCAAGCGTTTCTGCACTTGGAGGAATGCTAATTGTGGCCTATGATGCAGCAGGCGGCTTTTTTGGATTGGATACAGGGAAATTTGGACGCAGCGGCCATATCTATTATTTTGCACCGGATGCATTGGAATGGGAATCCACAGAGCTGGCCTATTCCGGTTTCTTGAGCTGGTTGGCTGAGGGAGATTTGGGCTTGTTCTACCAGACATTCCGCTGGAATGGTTGGCAGACGGATATGGAGCAACTTCAGCCAGGAGAGGTGTTTTCTTATTATCCGCCGCTATGGACTCAGGAAGGTGGCGGAGAGACCAGCCCAAAATCGCCTATAGCTGTAACAGAATCGTGGCAGGCGGTAATAGATAGGGGCTAGCCCCGCTAATGGGGAGGAGGAGTAGATCATGAATCATTCCATTCAATCCAAACTGATGCAACTGAATGAAATACTTTCGCGAAATAACATTGACCATTATTACATTTATGATTATACAAGTCGCCCCAAGCTGGTACTAGCAGGTAGTTTTGACTTTAGCTATTATCACAACATAGAGATCACATTTTACGAGGTCTCATTTCTTTCCTGTCCGGGCGGTGTATTTTCAATTGAGTGCTTTAGAATGGCGAATGACAAGGAATTGGAAATATTAAAAACCGTCTCCTATGGATTTGATGAGGGGCCTGTGATTTGTATGGAAGACCAGACGTTTGGCACCCGATTTTTTATCGCTGCTGAAAGCTTGGATTATGAGCTCAAGACCGTTTATTACTATAAGTGTGAAAACCTTCAACCCAACGAAAGCGTGGCTGAATGGGTCGAAAAAGATTGAAAAGGCAGAAACAACAACTCTTAGAGGCATCGAGGGATGGAGGGGCTTGCACATATGTGGAGTATTCAATTTGACCAGCCGTTTGTAAAAAGTCCAGAAGCAACTGAAGACCAAATCACGAATTTTTCAAAAACATGGAACATAAAGCTATCCGAGCAAGAGATTCACGAAATCAAGCAAAGACAAGTGAACCCTTTTCCAAAATCGTCTCCATTCCATGATCAATATAAACCTTTAGATCCTGTGGGCTGGCTTCTGCCCCAAGGACAATTTCCTGACAGCTATATGGATTTTTTGAAATACTCTAACGGCGGGGAGTTTCAAAATGGTGAACGCTATTTTCAGTTTTTTAATACCGAAGATTTGAGAGAAATGAACCTTGCCTACGAGCTGCCGCATTATATGCCGGGTGCCGTGTCATTTGCGATGGATGGGTGCGGTAATCACTATATGTTTGATATGAGAGAGGAACAAAGAAACAACGAGTATCCTGTTCTTTTTGCTCATTCTGGCAGTTTGGGGTATGACGAATGTGAACAGGTTGCCCATTCATTTATAGAGCTGTGTACGGAAAAATCAGCATTGTATTGATACCTGCATGATTTTTCCAATATATAACCAATAGGAGATGCCCACTACATTGGACATCTCCTATTGTGCTGTATGCGTGTGTCACGTTTGTAGCGGATATGCGATAACCATCAGAATCATGGAATTCTTGCACAAAGCTATCTTACATATGTTGTGGCCTGATTGCCGGCATAATCCTCAAGCACGATCTTTAGCGAGCTGATACGAGAAGTAGGGGTAAAAGTCAGTTCACTTAATTTTGTTCTTCCCCGGACAATGTAAGGAAACTTTTTTGATACATAAGTTACGCCAAATTGTTTGGGCACATCGTTTTCGTATACATATAAACGATGCCAGTCCTTCAAGGTTGGTAGAGCAAGCGTATACGTTGACCCCGTGACCGTAACATTCTCTTTTACATAAGGCTCTATCGTCGTGTCTGCGAGATGCCCGGTGTATGCTACAGGCTCATGATTGCCGATGGCGATACGTAGTGTGTAGCGGTCACCGTTTGTGGGCAGATCGGTAAACGTAGCCGTTTCAGCGCCATTGTCCGCCGTAATGGTTTTATGGAATACGGTGTCCGTATAGTCGGTGACCAAGGTCAATTTAACCGTTCCGTCCGCTTCTGAGGGATTTTTCCACGTTACTGTAGCCTCACCGTTTTCTTGGGTCTCCACCTTAATGTGACGGACGGCAGCATTCAAATCGTAGCTTAATCGAGCCGGTTCGCTTTCCGTTCCATCAGCCCCAACAGCAGTAAGCATTAATTCACCGGATTTATGATTTAGGGATTTAATATAATAGGTTGAGTCATAAATTCCGCCGATATAGGAGCCGTTCTCATATAGATTGTATTGTTTAACTTTGGCGTAATCCTCAAGATTCCAGCTTACGAGCATTTCGTTCGTATCGGTCAGTGCCTTGGTGATTTTGAAGCCTGTCAGCGCGGCTGGTTTCCGAGCAGAACCGTCCGTTATCTTGATTTGACCGATATTCATCTGATAGTTTTTGATTGTTTTATTCGTGCTATCAAAAGATAAACCGAAAGTTGCAATCTTTTTTCCTTTATAGGCACTCAAATCCAAATTGTGGCTTACCCAGCCCGTGGTTTGTTTGCCAGAGTTAGGGATGCTGAGTTTTACAACTTGGCCGGGGTTATCTTTGAAAATAAGTCCGATACTCAGCACAGAGCTGTCATCGGAGGAAGGCTTATTGTACGTGATGGATAAGTTTGAATTTTTATTTACCGACAGATCCGTTTTATACAGGCGTAAAAAGTTATCTGAATTCAGCTCTCCGTTAACGACGAGGGAGCTGCCACCCTGATAGGCGCCCACAGGCTGATAGGTAAACCGAGTACCTTTGGTGTAATTCGGGCCATAGTCGTAGTCAACCGAGAGCGGTTTACCTTTGGTATCGAGCCACCATTGCCAAGTCACCGGGATATCTTGAATGTTAATGTTGGACCATTCCTTCGGATTGGACACAACTCCATTCACCACATACTGCAAGCCATGCCCGGTATTGAAGCTGCTAGTAAAGTGGGGGCCACGGATGACAGAACGTTCGGCGATATATGCCGCGATACCGTCCCAGTTTGCGCCCGAAGCTTTTACATCAGACAAATCTAAACTTGAGTTTCTTTGTGCACGGACGGGATTCTGATTTGGACCAGACCACCAGACACGGTCGCGGATAAAGGTCATCCATTGATACGCATTGTCAGCTCTGCGATTGGTATCCTGCCCGTCAAACTCTTCATCTAGCGCATTATGTGTGAAATCTGCTCCCAACGTTGCGATACTGTTCATCGGCTGCCCGTTATCACCGATATTCAGACGAAGATCGTATTTTTGCTTCCATCTGCCGAAGTCACCGTTCCCGCCCTCAATACCGGCAAAAACGGTTTTAAGAGGGTCCAGACCCAATTGCTTGGCATGGTCGCGGGAGCTTTTCAGCTTCGCTTTGTCCCACCAATAATTCAGAAAAATAGAATCGGATACCTGTCCGTATTGCTTGTCTTTAACAAACGGACTATTCACAGCATTAAACTCATTTTGATAAGCGATTTTACCGGTTTCGTTTACGGTGGAGTCGTACCATTGCACATACATACCCTGATCCCGTAAATATTTCATAAACTGCTTGTAACGCGGGATGTCCTCCTTAGCTACGCCTTTTGAGGCTTCTTCTTGGTTAATGAAGTAGCCGTCATAGCCATAATATTTCGCCATTTCGATCAATTTTTTGGCTACCGGAAATCCGCCCTGAGCATCTTGCACGAGCATTTGCTTATACGTTTGTGGTCCACGGTCATTATCCGAGAAAAAAATACAGGCGATGGAGAGAACGCCGTTTTTGTGCGCCGCATTCGTATAACCCGGATTTGGAATGTTCAGAATGCCAAACTCAAACCACTTTTCCGTCCAATCCTTTTGGGGATCGTATAACTCTTCGGGGACATGGGCGGTAGGCATGCCATGCCAGTAGCCATAATAGTCGGTATACTGCCAATAGTTAAACAAGTATTGACTGAATTTATTGGTATAAGGATAGCTATCGAAAAAAGCGTTTCCATAATCGCCGCTGAGTGTAAACATTTGCGTGTCAGGGCTTAAAGCAGGCTGAGCTTGTGTGGCTGCAAAGGGGCTGTTTCGTTGTTGTAGTGGGACACGGGCGCGAAGCATATCTCCATAGACATCTTGGGTAGGAGTCCAGTCCAAAATATGTGAGCTGGCGTATCCATGCTGATAAGGTTGATTCGGCCCTTTGGCGCTTTCTCCTTCATACGGGAGGGTATCGCCTGCATACACGGATGGAGAGAGGGTTTGACTTAACAGGACAGAAGTCAAAACCAGAGCAGTCCATTTTAAAGCGAACTTGTGAACCTTGTTACGTTTCATAGCTCATCCCCCTAACGAGTATTTATCCCCCTAAAGATAATCAATAAAACGGTTTTAAAATAGAGGCTAAATTAAAGATATGGCGTTTAAATTAAAGAAAATCGCGCTTTTTATGAATGCGCTTACTTTTCTCCTGCGAAGGAATGGTATACTTTATTTACGCATCAATGATTCCGGAGGGCTTATACCATGAAAAGGGGTACTAGATACACTGCTTATTTTAAAAACAACATGTTCCTGAGGATACTAGTGTTGTTCTCCTGTATTGCGATTTTGTCCATAATTACAATTGCATATGTCACGTATTTATCCATTTCGCAATCCATTGTTCGGCGGGAACTGGATACCCAGAAAGCAGCTATGGAAAGTGTTGACCGCTATATCCATCTCCGGCATGAATCCGTCCAGAACATGGTGCGAGATATGTACCGGAATGAGGTTCTCTCGATGAATGTTTCCTTTTTTATGGACCACGCGTATTCCGAATATGTACAGCACCGCATGGACGAAATGTACATGGAGAGCCATGATTATTCAACAGATGTACTCACCTATTTTAAAAATTGGTTGGATGAAAATAGCGATATCAGCAATTTGATTTTGTACAGTGCCGACCAGCAATATCTCTCTACCTTCAATGAAAGCAAGCAATTCAAGCAATTCCCGGTGCATGCGGCGCGTTCCTTTGTACCGGATGTGATGGCTGCCGAAAGCAAAAGCGTTTCTGCTCCGAATTACTGGATTCGGAAGGCGGTCGATCAGTGGAGCCCCTCGTTATATTCGTTACAAGTCCCCATTAACAATAAGCAAACACTCAAAAATACCGGTCAGCTTCTAGTATTTCTAAATTCCAAAAGTATCTCCAATGCACTTGCCAGCTACGGGAACAACCTGAAGGGAGAAATTATCGTTCTGTCCACCCATGGAACCGTTCTGTTCGATTCAAGGAATAACTATTACGGAAAAACGTACCCTTATGTGGAAGTGACCCGATCATTATATGATGATGTGGATTCCGATGCCGGGATCATTCAGGCGAAGCAAAATATGTATATTAACAAGCTGATTTCTCCGGACGAAGGGTATGTCGTGATTGGCGCTGTCCCTAATGAGGAAATGGCGGAATCGTATCGGGGTATCCGTAATACGATTTTGACAATCAGTGCCGTTTGTATTCTATTTGCTGTGTTGTTCCCTGCCTTTTTCGTCATTAACTTTGCTAGACGAACGAATCGAATTATTAAATTCACCCGTCAGGTGAAAAATGGCGATCTCACGGCCCGCATCCATGACCCCCAAGAGGATGAACTGGGACAAATCTCTCGAAGCTTCAACGATATGCTGGACGATCTTAATCTATATATTGAACGGGTGTATAAAGCAGAGATCAAGCAAAAGCAAACGGAGCTTGTTGCCTTGCAGGCACGTATTCATCCACATTTTTTGTATAATACGCTTGAAGTGATACGTATGAGGGCGATTTCCCAGGGAGCCAAGGATGTAGGAGAAATGATCTATAGCTTATCGGTATTGTTCAAAAGCCTGGTTCAGCAGAAAAAAATATACACACTTAAAGATGAACTGGAGGCTTGCAGATTATATCTTGAGTTGTTCAGAATACGCTACAAGGAAAGGTTCAATTACACGATTACGGTCGACCCCGAGTTGTATACTCGTTCTGTCATGAAGCTGATGCTTCAACCCATTATTGAGAATTATATTGTTCATGGTATCCAAAGCGACCGGAATGATAATGTGCTGACCATTGATGTGTGTGAAATGGGGGAGGTTCTGCTGGTTAAGATCCGTGACAATGGGAAGGGCATTGAAGGGGAGCGTTTGAAACAGATTCTGGAGGAACTGGAACGCCAGGAGGAAGACGGACAAATGTTTGGACTACGCAGTGTGCACACTCGACTTCGGTTTTTACACGGAGCCGATTCCGGGATTGAACTGGAGAGCCGCAGCGGCGAGGGAACGACGATTCGGGTACGATGCCCCAACAGGGAAGGGATGGATGCCATATATGTATAAAGTATTTATTGTAGACGATGAGCCTTTTATCATTGAGGGATTATACGATATTGTGGATTGGACCTCTTTTGGGCTAGAAATTGTCGGACATGCGGAAAATGGTTCTTTGGCGCTGGAAGCGCTGGCCTCCAGACCTGTGGACGTACTGATTACGGACATTTCTATGCCAACGATGAATGGTCTCAGGCTGATTCATGAGGCGAGAAAGCTGCATGCCGACTTGAAGGCGATTGTGTTGAGTGGATTTAATGAATTTGATTACTTGAAGGAAGGCATGAAGCTGGGCATCGAAAATTACCTTTTGAAGCCGATTAATGTGGAGGAACTGGAATCCACTTTATGCAATACAACGGAGAAGTTGGACAGGTCCCGGTTGGATCAACAATATGAGACGTTTGGGGTGCAGGTTCTCAAGGAAAATACGTTGTACCGTTGGCTGACAGGACAAATTGCGCCTACAGAATTCAGGGAACGTGCTGAATTGATAGGTTTTTCGTTAAATATCCCCTTCATGGAGGTAGCCGTGTTACGGACGGAAGGGGATTCGGCAGGAATGCATCAACAGTTAAGGCAGTACATTCAACACCAGCCCGATTTAACATTGTTTCGCGATGTTGATGCGGTTAGTGTAATCATTGCCGCACTACCGAATTATGATGAGAGCAGACAGGACTTGTTAACGTTGTTGGAGGATTTTTCTGTTCAGTGGTCGACGGACGGGGAAGAAACGGTGTATATCGGGATAGGCAGCGCAGGTTCGCTTGCTGCAGCTCCACGCAGCTATAATGAAGCTAAAAAATCTTTGGAATATTTTATGATATATAATGACCGCCGGATCATTGACTATACAATGCTGGAGGAGAGCGAGGGCAACGCTGGCGAGACTTGTTCCATCGACTGGAAGGATTATGTGAAGCTGATTATAGCAAGAGACCTAGATGCGCTTACCGCACGAATTCAGAGTGATTTTGAGCAGCTTCAGCATCTTGAAAGTGTTACCCCGGATGAATTGCGGAATATGGCGCTGGAGCTGGTGATCCGGTTCAAGATGGAGCTGGAGAGCATCAAGCATTCCAATGAGTCGGAACGGTTTCAGCAGGGGCTTTACCAGATAAAATGCTGTACGACATTGGCAGAGCTGGTGAGTGCGCTTCAGCATGTGGCGACAGAGACGGTGAATTCACTGCTGCAAGATATGAAAAACCCTATCGTAAGTCAGGTGCTGTCCTATATCCATGTTCATTATGCCAAGGAGCTATCATTAAAAATATTAGGATACCAGTACCACCTTCATCCCGTTTATCTCGGTCAGTTGTTTCATAAGGAAACGGGCGAAACCTTTGCTGAATATATCAATCAGTACCGGATTAAAAAAGCCAAGGAACAGCTTAAAAACACCAATCTCAAGGTACACGAAATTGCGCGGAACGTGGGGTATTGGGAGACGGGATATTTTTATAAGCAGTTCAGAAAATATGTGGGCATTTCCCCGACAGACTATAAAGGATTGGGATAAATACCAGGTGTACATGGATTTCTTTAATTTGTACCTTGGTTTATTAAGTTTATCTTCTTTATGAAAGTGCTTACATTAGTTAAGGTTAACGTAGTTGCTTCATAAATGAGGATTTTGCAAAAATCCCATAAGCGACTTCCAATGAACAAGATAGGGTCAAATTCCAATTCATAAGGGAGGATCATACATGGGTAAAAGCAAAAGAAGCTACTCGCTTGTTCTAGTGATGTGTATGGTGTTGACGCTCATTCTCAGTGCTTGTGGAGGAAGCAGCGGTGGCGGGGAAACGACGAATGGAGGAGCGGAAAAACCGGTAGAACTGATCTGGTACACCATTGGTACGCCTCAAAAAGATGTCGATCGGGTGATGGAAGAGGTTAGCAAGTATACCCAAAAGAAAATAAACGCCACGATCAGAATGAAAATGGTCGATTGGGGCGACTACCCGCAAAAAATGCAGGTGAACGTAGCTTCGGGAGAGCCAATGGATATTGTATTTACGGCTTCCGGTGGCTTTGATTATGTGCAAAATGCCAGAAAGGGCGCATTCATGGAACTGGACGACTTGCTTGACAAGTACGGTCAGGATCTTAAAAAGACAATTGATCCTGCGTTTCTGGAAGGCTCTAAGGTGGATGGACATCATTATGGCATTCCTGCCAACAAGGAGCTTCCGCAGCAAGAGGTATGGCGGTTCAATAACAAATTGCTGACGCAATACAAGCTGGGCCTTTCAAATGTCCGCTCATTGGATAGCCTGGAGCCTCTGCTCAAAACGATTAAAGAAAACGAGCCTGGCGTAACTGCATTCGGCATGGACAAAAACTATGTTCCCTATGTTCCATATGACTATATCATTCAAAACCTGCCGATGGCTGTCAAACTGGATACAACGGATTATAAGATCGTAAACATCTTGGAAACGCCTGAAATGAAGCAGGCGCTGAAGACGATGCATAAGTATTACAAGGCCGGATACGTATCACCGGAAGCTGCAACCACAGGCTCGACCAATGATTTAACTACGTCCGGGAACTGGTTTCTGGATCGTGCGCAAACTCAACCGCTGGCCGATAACCTGTGGTCTGCAAGCTACGGCTATCCGGTGATATCGACACCTGCCAGCGATCCAATTGTGACCAATACGTCTGTACAGGGCTCCATTATGGCGATCTCGGCAAACTCGGCAAACCCTGAAAAGGCGATGCAGTTCCTGAACCTGCTGAATACAGATCCGGTATTACGTAATATGGTTGATTCCGGTATTGAAGGAGTGCATTACAAACAAACAGATGGCCAGTATATCGAAAATCTGGCTAATTCCAAAAACTATGATATGCCTTCGTATTCACTCGGCAACAATATGCTGTTGTATCTGAATCCGAATGATCCGGCTGATAAATGGGAGCAATTCAAGAAGTTCAATTCGGAAGGAAAAAACTCTCCAATCCTAAGCTTCAACTTTGACAGCAGTAAAGTATCTGCGGAGATGGCAGCCATTCAGAACGTCAAAGAGCAATTTTGGGCTTCGCTGATGACAGGCACGCTGGACCCGGACACGAATCTCCCGAAAGTGATTGAGAAATTCAAGCAGGCTGGTCTGGATAAGGTGATGGTGGAAGCGCAATCCCAGCTTGATGCCTGGAAGGCAAAAAACAGCAAATAATACTTTAATTCGTGAAATATAGAAGAGATCGGGCGGGTGTAAGTTACGCCCGGTCTTTTTCCAATAGCTATTTTAGCTGCTTTTCTCTTAACAGATTGGGGGGGATACCTATGGCCGCATTTTTCAAAAATGTGATGAGAAACAAAGTTATGCTGTTCATGGTGCTGCCCGGCGCTATCTGGTTCTTCTTCTTTTCATATCTGCCGCTGGTCGGGACAGTGGCTGCTTTCAAGCAATATCGTTTTAACAGGGAAGGATTCTGGGCCAGTATTTATACGAGCAAGTGGGTGGGTTGGGATAACTTCAAGTTTCTGTTCAATAACAACGATGCCTATGTCATCACGCGAAATACCCTTTTGTATAACCTGGTCTTTATTATTCTCGGACTTGTGTTTTCGGTAGCTATGGCTATTCTGCTCTCCGAACTGATTAATAAACGATTGGCGAAGCTGTACCAGACAGGGATGTTTCTCCCGTATTTCCTGTCATGGGTCATTGTGGGCTACTTTGCCTTCAGCTTTCTGAGCATGGATCGGGGGATGCTGAATCAAATTCTCGCAGGGTTCGGCATCCAGCCGGTTCAGTGGTATTCGGAGGCCGCTTATTGGCCGTACATCTTGATTCTAGTCAGTCTATGGAAGGCGATCGGATATAACAGTGTCGTTTATCTGGCTTCGATTTTGGGGATCGACAAATCCTTGTATGAAGCAGCCATGATAGATGGAGCCAGCAAGTGGCAGCAAATTCGTAATGTGACGCTCCCTTTGCTCTCGCCAATTATTATCATAATGACACTGCTTGCGGTTGGTCGGATTTTTTATGCGGATTTTGGTTTGTTTTATCAGGTTCCAAGAGATTCGGGCACCTTGTATTCGGTAACGAACGTCATCGACACCTATGTATATCGCGGGTTGAAAACGACAGGGGAAATTGGGATGAGCACAGCCGCAGGTTTGTATCAGTCGGTGGTTGGCTTCGTTCTCGTCATCCTATCCAATTATGTTGTGCGAAAAATAGATAAAGATAGCGCTTTGTTCTAAAAAAGAGGAGAGGGGTGTGGACTATGGCTTCCGGAAAAGAAAGAAAAAAACGAGATTTCCATCATATTTCACGGGGCTGGAATGTTGTTCTGAATGTGGTAGCAGGGTTGTTCGCGTTCTTGTGTGTATTTCCCTTTTTGTTCGTCGTCATTATTTCCCTAACCGATGAGAAAACGCTGGCGCGGGACGGATATCGGTTACTCCCAGCCCAATGGAGTCTGGAGGCTTATCGTTTCATATTTCGTACCAGTGATACGCTACTGCGCTCCTATGGGGTGACGATTGCTGTAACGGTCATCGGTACGGTGATCAGTCTCATTCTTATTTCATTATATGCGTATGCTATTTCACGAAAGAGCTTCCGTTATAGAAGATTTTTTTCGATTTTTGCAATTTTAACCATGCTCTTTAATGGCGGAATGATCCCAACCTATATGGTCGTTTCCCAATTGCTCGGGCTTAAGGATACGATTTGGGCCTTGATTTTACCGCTGGCTATGAATGCCTTTTATATTATGATCCTGCGCACATTCTATAGCACCAGCGTGCCAGATGCCATCGTCGAATCAGCCAAAATAGATGGGGCAGGCGAGTTCTACACCTTTTTAAAAATTGTGCTTCCGCTCTCTCTGCCTGGACTTGCGACCATTGGTTTATTCAGCACGCTTGGTTACTGGAACGACTGGTTTAATGCCCTGCTGTATATTGACAATCCCAATCTGGTGCCACTTCAGTCCATGCTGATACGGATTGAATCCAGCATTCAGTTCATCCAGCAAAATTCGCAGAATAGCTCTATGAGCCTGGCTGCGCTTCAATCCATTCCGCAGGATACTTCACGAATGGCGATGGTAGTACTGGCGACGCTACCTATTATATTCGCTTATCCATTTTTCCAGCGTTATTTTGTGCAGGGGCTTACGGTTGGGGCTGTGAAGGAATAACAGGGGAGGAGAGGGCATGACCATGTTGATTTATAAAGATAAAAGCAAACCGATCGAAGAACGGGTGGAGCACTTAATCGGTTTGATGACAATAGAGGAAAAGGTGGGACAGCTTGTGCAGCCCTTTGGCTGGCAAGTGTATGAGCACATAGATGGGGAATTGTCCCTACATCATGATTTCAAGCAGCAGGTGCAAAATGGGGGAGTTGGTTCCTTATACGGGGTACTTCGCGCTGATCCGTGGACCGGGGTGACCTTGGAGAATGGCTTATCTGCCAAGCAAGGGGCGGAGGCTGTGAACTTGATCCAACGCTATGCGGTAGAGCATTCCCGGCTGGGCATCCCGATACTGATCGGTGAGGAATGCTCTCATGGGCATATGGCAATTGACGGCACTGTGTTTCCGGTTCCGCTGTCCATCGGCAGCACATGGAATGTCGATCTGTACCGCGAGATGTGCCGTGCGGTTGCGAGTGAAACCCGCGCTCAGGGTGGGGCGGTCACATACTCGCCCGTGCTTGATGTTGTGCGTGATCCGCGCTGGGGACGCACAGAGGAATGCTTCGGCGAAGATCCTTATCTCATCGGTGAATTTGCTGTTGCCGCAGTGAAGGGGCTTCAGGGGGAAAGCTTACTCAGCGAACATAGCGTAGCTGCTACATTAAAGCATTTTGCAGGCTATGGCAGCTCGGAAGGCGGACGTAACGCCGGACCTGTGCACATGGGCTGGCGCGAGCTTTTGGAAGTGGATCTGTATCCATTTCAAAAAGCGGTGGAAGCAGGGGCGCAATCTGTTATGCCAGCCTATAACGAAATCGACGGAGTCCCGTGTACAGTGAATGCTGAGCTATTGGACGATATTCTTCGTCAGGCGTGGGGATTTGACGGTGTGATCATTACGGACTGTGGCGCGATTGAAATGTTGGCGAGCGGGCACGATGTGGCCGAGGATGGATCGGATGCCGCTGTGCGGGCGATTCGCACAGGGATTGATATGGAAATGTCCGGCGAAATGTTCGGAAGTCATCTGGCCGAGGCGGTTCGCATTGGCAAGCTGGAGACGAGTGTGCTGGATCGGGCGGTTCGCAGGGTGCTCACGCTAAAATTCAGGCTGGGTCTGTTTGACAAACCGTATGTGGATGCGGAACGAGCGGAGCAGGTGATTGGTCAGGCGGAGCATATTCGGCTGGCTCGTCAGCTTGCGACCGAAGGGATCGTGCTGCTTAAAAACGTCGATGGAACTCTCCCGCTGTCAAAAACCTCCAAGCGTATTGCGATCATCGGGCCGAATGCGGATCAGGTCTACAATCAGTTGGGAGATTATACATCACCGCAGCCGAGATCCCGCGTGATAACTGTACTTGATGGTATCCGTGGCAAGCTGAGCAAGGATCAGTCTGGCGTTCTCTATGCACCTGGCTGCCGGATCAAGGGAGAGTCCCGGGAAGGTTTTGAAAACGCTCTAGCATGTGCCGCTGAGGTCGATACAGTGGTGATGGTGGTTGGAGGGTCCAGCGCCCGCGATTTCGGGGAAGGGACGATTGATCTTAAAACCGGGGCATCGAAGGTATCGGACCATGACTGGAACGATATGGAATGCGGTGAAGGCATCGACCGGATGACGTTGGGGCTTGCGGGCGTACAGCTCCAACTCATGCAGGAGATCTACAGTCTTGGAAAGGAACTGGTCGTCGTTTATATGAACGGTCGACCGATTGCTGAGCCGTGGGTGGAGGAACATGCGCACGCCATTATGGAAGCATGGTATCCCGGTCAGGAGGGGGGGCATGCAATCGCGGATATTTTATTTGGGGATGTAAATCCTTCGGGACGTTTGACCCTCTCCATCCCTAAGCATGTCGGCCAGTTGCCGGTATATTACAATGGCAAGCGTTCCCGGGGCAAGCGGTATCTGGAGGACGATTCCGAGCCGTCCTATCCGTTTGGCTACGGTCTCAGCTACACGACATTTAGCTATGAAAGGCTTACATTAAGTACCAATTCGATCCGAGCGGACGAATCCGTTACGGTTACAGTCGATGTAACCAACACGGGTGAACGGGAAGGGGCTGAGGTGGTACAGCTTTATATCTCGGACATGGTGAGTTTGGTGACCCGCCCAATCAGGGAGCTCAAGGGCTTTTGCAAGGTTGTATTAAAGCCAGGAGAAACACGGACGGTTGAGTTTATTGTAGGCTCCGACAAGCTGCAATATATAGGGCGTGATCTACAGCCAGTCGTTGAGGCAGGGCGATTTTCTATTCAAGTAGGCAGGCACTCCAAAGATACCCTGTGTGCCGAGTTGATCGTACGGGAGGATGAATAATGGAGCGTATCAAACGCCTGATTCAGGAATTGTCGGAATGCCAATGGCTGGAGAAGCTGGATTTGCGAAGCTGGAACATTACACGCTCCACTTACCAAACACCAGGTCAATACGAAGACGCCGCACCTTTATCGGAAGGACTGGACCTCAAGCGATTCCCCAGCAGTCAGGGGACGACTTATTTTTTTCAAACGCAGTTGGATGTACCGACAGCGTGGTTGAGAGAGCCTTTTGGATTGGTGTTTGAGTCCGGGGGAGAAGGATTGCTGCGAGTCAATGGTGCTTCCCATCACGGGCTTGATCGCAACCATACCTATGTCACGCTTAATCCGCAGACCATCGGGCCTTCACCGGTATTGGATATAGAACTGTTTGATCCTGTACCCGAACCCGTTGATCCACTTAATCGGCAGGCTGTCATTCAACCTCCGATTTCTTCTATTACAAGCTATCTTGTACGGCCAAACAAGCCTGTGCAGAGTCTGATGTATACCATTACCGTTATTAGCGAAGCCGCTCTACTGCTACCTGAGGGCGATATCCGCAAAATGCGCCTGCTGAAAGCTCTGTATGGGGTGATGGATTGCTTTGCGAATTTGGAGGAAGACGCCATTCGAGAAGGGGGAGCGATCTCAGCGACAGAAAAGGAGCTCATTCAGCAAGTTCAGGAGATCGGCGGAAATGCGCAAGGTTTGGAGCACATGGTAGGACAGTCGCACATTGACATTGCCTGGCTGTGGCCGATGCGCGAGACCGTACGGAAAACAAGCCGAACCTTCTCAACGGTGGATGCGCTGATGGATGAATACCCGGCATATCAATATGCACAGAGCCAGCCGCTGCTGTTCTCTTTTGTAAAGGAAAATGATCCAGAGCTGTATGAACGGGTCAAAGGGAGAGTCGCCGAAGGACGGTGGGAGCTGGTTGGGGGAATGTGGGTAGAGCCTGATTTGAACCTGCCCAGTGGCGAATCACTCATCCGCCAAATGCTGTATGGTCAGCGTTTTTACCAACAGGAATTCGGCAAAACCTCTCATATTGAATGGCTACCGGATACGTTCGGCTACTGTGCGTCCCTGCCGCAGATTTTAAAGCATGGGAAGATAGACTATTTTATGACGACCAAGCTCGGCTGGAATGATACAAATGTGTTTCCTTACGATTTGTTCCACTGGGTGGGCATCGATGGTACTTCGATGTTGTCCTACCTCAATCATGGCGTGAATGAAAATACACGGCCACAGGACATTCATGACCATTGGCAGTCCTATCGTGAAAAATCCGCTCATCCTGAGCACATGTTGCTCTATGGACATGGAGACGGCGGCGGTGGAGTTACGCGTGAAATGCTGGAATATATAGAGCGTTCTCCGCTAATGGTGGGACTACCTGCGAGTCGGTTCAGCACGGCGGGGCAGTTTTTCGCAGGCATAGATCAGGCGCATCCGAAGCTTCCCCAATGGCATGGTGACTTGTACCTTGAGTTGCACCGGGGAACCTACACGACCCATGCTCGCAACAAACGTAATAACCGGAAAGCGGAGGGAGTCTACCGCGAGGCAGAGCTATGGAGCACGTTGGCATTACCAAAGCTGGAGCCGAAGCAGGTGCAGGACATCTGTTCGGCATTGCATGAGGGCTGGAAGTTGATTTTGTTGAATCAGTTCCACGATATTATCCCCGGCTCTGCGATTACCGAGGTTTACGGCACTTCGGATAAGGAGTATCAGCAAATTTTCGAATGGGGACATGTCGGACTTCAACAGGGGATTACGACGCTGGCGGCTCAAGTGAACACGGAAGGCTCGAGAACAGGAATGCCGTATCTTGTGTTTAACAGCCTGGGCTGGAGCCGTACTGCCGTGATCCATATCGCTATGGAATCGGCAAAGGGATTGTATGCCTACCACTACGCTAATGATGAAGCCGAGCGGCTGGACATCGATGTGGAGGAAGGCGGCATTTCGGTGCGTATTCCGGATATTCCTGCACTGGGCTACAAAACGATTTGGTTGGAGCGAGAACAGGCTCAAACAGGTGAGAAGCCCGAGATAGCTGTGATATCTGGATCGCTGGGGGATATCTGGGAGACGGGATTTTATAAGGTGCAATTTAATGAGCGGGGCGAAATGATTCGTCTGCTGGATAAAGCGGCAAACCGTGAAATCTTGAAGCAAGGGGAACGGGCAAACCGTTATTATTTCTTCCATGACCGTCCAACGCTGTGGGATGCATGGGATTTGGATGACCGCTATGAGGAACAGGTAGCAGGAGAAGCCGAGTTGCTGGAAAAACAAGTAGTGCTCCAAGGGAAAACGAAGGATGTGCTGCGCTTCCGCTGGCGAATCCATCAATCTGAAATGACACAGGATGTGATCTTTTATCATCATGAGCGGCGAATTGATTTCAAGACGCATGTGAGCTGGAATGAAGCGCACAAGTTGCTAAAGGTAGGCTTTCCTATAGATGTGGTTACGGACAAGGCGACATATGAAATTCCTTTTGGTGCTTTGGAGCGGCCGACCCATCGGAATACGAGCTGGGAGCAGGCGCAGTATGAAGTGTGTGGACACCGATTTGCGGATGTTTCCGAGCACGGGTATGGCGTGAGTCTGCTCAATGATTGCAAATATGGCTACGACATTCAAGACAGCACCATACGTCTGTCTCTGCTGCGTGCACCCAAATGGCCGGATAAAGATGCCGATCTGGGCGAGCACGATTTTACGTATTCGCTATATCCGCATGTGGGAGACTGGCGCAGCGCCCATACTTTGCGTCATGCGGCTGAGCTGAACCAAGATATGCCTGTTGTGCAACAGCAAAAGCACAGCATGGGAGTGCTGCCGAGCAGCGGATCGTTCATTAACTTTGATAGCCGTCACGTTGTGCTGGATACGATCAAGCCGGCCGAAGATGGACTGGGGACGATTCTTCGTTTGTACGAATCTTCTGGAGGACGGGAAACGATCAAGCTGATCTGGCCTTACACGTTCAACGCAGCCTACATGTCGAATGCGCTGGAGGAACCCCTTCAGCCGCTTGAGCTGGAAGGCAGCTGTCTCAAGCTGTCTTTTACACCTTATGAAATTAAAACGATACGCTTGCAATAGATATGATAAAGGAGCGAAAAAGCTATTGGAACAATTCAGACTTCCCAAAATACCGATGCCCGACCTTGACTTGCCGCAGGCTGTTCAGGACGTACTTAAGGAAGCGGAGCAAGCACTGGCTCACAGGCCGAAGCTGCTGAAGCTGTTTAAAAACTGTTTTCCGAATTCGCTGGAGACGACGACCAAACTAATGGATGATGGGACAACGTTTCTCATTACAGGTGATATTCCGGCTCTTTGGTTGCGGGATTCCGTAGAGCAGGTCATTCATTATGTGCCGTTAGCCAGGGAGGATGCTGATTTACAGCGTATCATTGGTGGTCTGATCAAGCGCCATATTCACTATGTCCTCATAGACCCGTATGCGAATGCGTTCAATGAGACGGCGAATGACTGGCACTGGAACGCGTCCGATGAGACGGAAATGTCGCCATGGGTGTGGGAACGAAAATTTGAAATCGACTCGCTTTGCTTTGTCATTCGGCTGGCTTATATGTACTGGAAGGAAACGGAGCTTACCGATATTTTTGATTCAAAGTTCAAGATGGCTCTGCACAAAATGGTGGATGTGTTCAAAACGGAGCAGCGTCACCAAGAGCAATCTGCGTATCGATTTACGCGTAATAACGGCATTTTCACCGATTCCTTGCGCAATCAGGGACTCGGTATGCCTGTAAATTATACAGGGATGATTTGGTCGGGCTTCCGTTCCAGTGATGATGCTTGCGATTTCCACTACAATATACCCGGTAATATGTTTGCGGTAGTTGCTTTACGGCAGATGCAGGAGTTTGCGGAGTGGGTATTTCGTGATCTGGACTTTCTGAACGAGCTGAAGGAGCTGGAGGCTGAGGTGGAGCACGGCATCCGCTTGTACGGCATTTACCGCCACCCGGTATTCGGGCCTATATATGCTTATGAAACGGACGGATTTGGCAACTACTGCCTGATGGATGACGCAGGTACGCCGGGATTGATGTCCATTCCGTATTTGGGCTATACGACGGCGGACGATCCTATCTATCAAAATACGAGACTCTTCGCTTTGAGCCAGGAGAATCCGTTTTACTATGAAGGCAAGGCGGCTAAAGGTATCGGAAGTCCGCACACTCTGCCGGGTTACATCTGGCATATGTCCCTGTCTATGCAAGGGTTAACGGCCCAGACCACAGAAGAAAAGCTGGAGATGATCCGGATGCTGGAAGCGACAGATGGGGACACCGGATATATGCATGAAGGCTTTCATGCAGATGATCCCACGGTTTATACGAGAAAATGGTTCGCTTGGTCCAATAGTCTGTTTGCCCAGCTTGTGTATAAGGCCATGAAGGATGGCTTGTTATGAATGAATCCATAGTAAACCCATCCATCGTTGTTTTCAGTGAGCAAGGCTTTCCCGCTATAGGAAGCCTGTTGCCAGACGAGGCATTTCAGGGAGTTGCAGACGTGATGGTCGTACGAGCCGATGAACTGGCTGAAACGCTAAAGCATATGGACAACGGCTGCTTTGTCAATCTGCATGCACCGTACTTCCCCAAGTCCGCCTGGACCGAAATCGTGGCATTTCTCCACAGGGGAGGGGGGCTGCTTAACGTCGGGGGAGCACCCTTTAAGAATCCGGTCCGCGATCCTGCTGATGAACATGGAGACTGGGTCATTGAGACTGAGCAGACTGCATATCATCAGGAATTGCATATTCATGAGGTGCTGAGAGTAGACGCGTCGAAGGTGGCTTCCCTGGTCGCATCAGAGGATATTCCTGTGCTGTGTGGTCAGGAGTCTCTGTTCCAGGTGGCGGATACGTGGAATCTCGTTCCACATACGACCAAAAGCAGCGATCTGCCGCACCAGATGGGCTCTGCCGGGCCGATGAATACGCGAATTTATCCTTTGCTCAAGGGAGTAAGTAAGGACGGACGGGACATTGCCGCCCCGATGGTGCTATGGGAGCATGCCCGAGGTCTGTTTGCCGGCGCACGCTGGATGTTTGTCCAATTGCCGTTGATAGCTTCCTTTTGGGAACAGGATGGGGAGCAGTTGCTTGCCCAATGGGCACGTTTTTGCGCCAAGGGGATGACGGAGCTATCTATCAAGCCAAACTATGCTGCTTATGAGCCTGGGGAACAAGCCGTACTGACACTTCAAACCCAAAGATTGCAGCGAGGAGGAGCCACGCCCAGATATCACGAGATATGGAGCTTTGACCTGACGGTGGAGCAAATATTGGATGATCACAGTCAGCAGGTATGGAGCAAGCGCTTGCAGATTGAAGTTAGCAGAGAACAGGACTTTGTACGTATTCCCCTTTCCTTTTCCATCCTAAGCGGTTTATATCGAGTCATTTGCCGAGCCGAGTCATCGGATGGTGAAGTGCGTATATTGCGACAGGGCTTTTGGGGGCAGGATGCCGAACTGCTGGCTGAAGGACAGATCATCATGCGCAGTCGGGACTATTTTATAAAGGATGGACGCCCGTTACCTGTTGTCGGCATGACCTATATGACCTCAGATGTAGCACGGAAGTTTCTGTTTTTGCCCAATGCAGCAATTTGGGACCGGGATATGGCCCAGATGGCCAAAGCGGACATCAACTGGATTCGTACAGGGGTATGGACGGCTTATCGCAACATGATGCAGATAGACGGACACGCCTCGGAAGAGGTGCTTCGTGCGATTGATGCTTTTCTGCTGACAGCCAAAAGGCATGGATTGCAGGTGACGTTCACGTTCTTTTCTTTTACGCCGGAAACGTGGGAAGGGGTTAACCCATATCTTGATCCGCAAAGCGTGGAAGCACAAAAGCGGTTCATTCGCAGTATTGTCAGCCGTCACACGGCTACAACCCATGTAGACTGGGATCTGATTAACGAGCCTTCCATGTTTGATCCGTCGCGCATTTTCGCGGATGGTCCGCGTTCTGCGAGGGACTCATGGGAACAGAAGGCATTCAGCACATGGCTGGAGCAACGGCACGGCAGCATTGAGGGTTTGCAGGAAGCATGGAATATGACGCCACAGCAGCTTCCCTGTTTTGCTTCTGCCACCATTCCCGAGACGGAGGAAATAAACTTCGACGTTCAGGATATGCATCAGGCCAAAAAGGGAGCCAAGTGGCTGGATTACTGTCTGTTTTCAATGGATATGCACAATCTGTGGGCCGAGCAATTGGCGACTACGATTCGAGAGCTTTGTCCCGGGCATTTGGTAACTGTAGGACAGGACGAGGCACTGGGCGCGCAGCGGCCGTCTCCGTTATTTTATGAGGCTGTGGTGGATTATACGACGGTGCATTCATGGTGGCTGAATGACCATTTGGTGTGGGACTGTATTTTTGCCAAAACACCAGACAAGCCGAATCTCGTGCAGGAAACCGGAATAATGTATGTTGAGACGCCGGATGGTCGAGCCAAGCGTTCAGAAGCGGAGCTGCGCGACATGCTGGAGCGCAAGTATGCGTATGCCTTTTCGACTGGCGGAGCGGGTGCCATTCATTGGATATGGAATACGAACTTTTATATGGATAATGCCAATGAATCTCACATCGGAGCGTTGCGTGCGGATGGGACCGAGAAGCCGGAAGCAGAAGTGTCTTACGATTTTGGGCGTTTTATGAATGATATTCGCGATCTGTTTACAGACCGAAAGCTGGAGGAAACGGCTGTTGTATTCCCGTACTCGAATGATTTCTCCAACCGATCGCTTGCCTTTCATGCCACGACACGGCTTACCCGGGTGATGTCCTATGATCTCAAGCAGCCATTCCGTGCCGTCTCCGAGTATCATCTGGACTCGCTCAAGCGGCAGTTACCGAAACTGATTATGATTCCTAGCGCGCACAATTTCGACAGTACATCGCTGGAACATCTTCTGGAAATGGTACGATCCTTCGGTGTGACTTTACTAGTCACCGGACCGTTGGGCCTTGATCCTTACTGGAAAGTGAGCGACCGAGTCGATGATATTATTGGGCAGCGTACGCTGGGGAACGTCCAACGGGAGGAAGTGATGAGTCTGGAGGGTCAAACCTTCCCTGTCTCATTCGGTCAGCGGCGAATTGCTGAGGTGGCTAAGGAGGAACAACTGTCACCAAAAGCGGACGGAGCGATGGGTGATGAAGTCGTGAACCTGCCGCTTGGCAAGGGGCGCTTGATCTGGAGTCCGCTTCCACTGGAGTTGAATGGCAGGGATGAGCCGATTGCTGAGCTATATCGCTACGCCCTCACTGCCGCCGGGGTGGAGCGAGAACTGGAGTGGATAGACGGTGGCGATCAGCCGGGACTATATGGACGTAAGCTGAATTTCGAGAATGGAGGCTTGTATATTTTCGTATCGGAGTTTTCCCGGGATACCCAAGTGCGTGTTCGAGATAAGGCGACTGGATTATCCTACGCTTTTCTGTTGCCAAGGAGCCGCTCTGTCTTGTTTGCTGTGGATCGAGAAGGTCAGTTGCTAGCGGTATATCGTCCCGAGGAAGTGAATATTGAAGTGATGCAGTGAACAATGGCAGGTCAAGACATACGGTGAGGGGGTATACAATGAGCGAGCAAAGGGATGAATCAACCAACAATCAAGCGATAAGCAGGGAAGTAGACACATACACGGATAGCAAGACGACAGCACATATTATTTCGCATACCCACTGGGATCGGGAGTGGTATTTACCTTATGAGAAGCACCATATGCGCCTGATTAGCCTGATGGATTCTCTGCTGGACAAACTGGAGCAGGACCCGGATTATAAAAGCTTTTATCTGGACGGGCAGACGATCATTCTGGAGGATTATCTACAGGTTCGCCCCGAGCATAAGGAACGGCTGGAGCAGCATATTCGCAATGGTCGTATTTTTATCGGACCCTGGTACATTTTGCAGGATGCTTTTCTGACCAGCGGCGAAGCCAATGTACGTAATATGCAGATTGGGCACCGCGATGCCGAACGTTACGGCAATCCGTCCAAGATTGGATACTTCCCCGATACGTTTGGTCTGGTTGGGCAGACTCCGCAGTTAATGCTACAGTCGGGGATTACGAATGTTTTCTTCGGAAGGGGCGTAAAGCCCACAGGGTTTAACAATACAGTGTCGGATAGAGGCTACGAGTCCTCCTTTTCGGAACTGTTATGGACGGGGCCAGACGGATCGGAGGTACTCGGTATTTTATTCGCCAACTGGTATTCCAACGGCAATGAGGTTCCGGTAGATGAGGCGGAAGCCAAGGTTTATTGGAAGCGTAAACTGGATGATGCGCAAAAATATGCTTCAACTGGCGAGCTGCTGTTTATGAACGGATGCGATCATCAGCCTTTACAGCTTGATTTACCGGAAGCAATCCGTACGGCACAGAAGCTTTATCCGGATATCGAGTTTATTCATTCCAATTTCAACGATTATCTGACCTCTCTGAAACGGGCTTCCCAAAGGCAGCTCTCGTCAGTGAAGGGAGAGTTTCGCAGTCAGCGCACGGACGGCTGGGGAACGCTGGTGAATACGGCTTCTGCCCGGGTGTATTTGAAACAGATGAACCAGTTGGGACAAGTGATGCTGGAAAAAGTGGCTGAGCCGCTTGCAACCTTTGCGCATCTGTTGGGGCAGGCTTACCCTCATCATTTGTTCACCTATGCCTGGAAAACACTGATGCAGAACCATCCGCATGACAGTATTTGCGGTTGTAGTGTGGACGAGGTGCACCGTGAGATGGTGACCCGGTTTGATAAGAGCCGTCATGTAGCCGAGAGCATTGTGGATGAAAGCATTGAGGTCATTGCGCAAGCAGTGGATACGACGGGCTTCAGTCGCTTTGGAGAAGATGCGTTGCCACTCGTGATTTTTAATACGTCAGGCTGGGAACGCAGTGGTATAGTGTCGGCAGAACTGGAAGTGGTGCGTCTATACTTCCGTGAAGGATACACGCTTGAGGAGGCCTCTCATCGAGCGAAGAAAGTGGATCTTTCCGGGCGCGTACTGGTGGACAGTGAAGGGTGTCCGGTGGCATGCAAGGTGGAGGACCTCGGGCTACAGTTCGGTTATGATTTGCCGGATGACCGATTCCGCCAGCCTTACATGTCTCGTCGGGTTCGCCTTACCTTTGAGGTAGAACGTGTGCCCCTGCTAGGCTTAAAAACCTATGCTTGGCTGAGAAGCAATGTCGAGACTGACTCCTCTTCACTTCTTCAAGGCAGTCGAAGTATGGAAAATGATCTGCTTCACGTCGAAATTGCGGATAACGGCTCTTTTACCCTGACGGATAAGCGTACAGGCCGCAGCTACAAAGACCTTGGCGTATATGAAAATGTTGGTGATATCGGCAACGAGTATATGTTCAGACAGCCCGAGGGAGAGCAGGCGCTGACCACCGAAGATGTGATCGCTGACATCCGTGTGCTTGAAGATACACCTTATCTGGCATCCATGGAGATTATCCATCATTGGGAAATACCGGCCTCTGCGGATGAAACGCTGGGGCAGGAGCAGCGAGAGCTGGTTTATTACCCGTATCGTCAGGCTCAGCGCTCCCGACAGACCGTTCCGCTGACGATACGGACTGTCATTTCTTTATCTCGGAACAGCAGGGGGGTTTCCATGGAAACCACCTTCAACAACCAAGCCAAGGACCACCGACTACGCGCGCTGTTTCCGACAGATCTAGACTCTGGTGAGCATCGGGTGGACTCCATGTTTGAAATTGCAATCCGGGACAATGAACCCTCACCTGAGTGGGAAAACCCAAGCAACACACAGCATCAGCAGGCGTTTGTGGATGTAAGCGGGGAACAAACCGGTCTGACCGTGGCCAATCTCGGGTTGAATGAATATGAAGTGCTGCGTGATGGACGTAACACGATTGCAGTAACGCTGCTTCGCTCAGTTGGCGAGCTGGGTGATTGGGGATGGTTCCCGACGCCGGAAGCGCAATGTCCAGGTGAGCATACCGCCCTTCTGGAAATCATTCCACATGATGGCAACGGTATTCAGTCCGGCGCGTATACAGAAGCCTATCAATATCAAATTCCTTGGATCGTAAAACAAACGGGGCTTCATGCGGGTACAGTTGCTCCAGATTATGCGCCGTTTGATTGGAAAAGCACGGAGCTTGCCTTTTCCTCTATGAAAATGAATGAGCTGTCGGGGGATGTGCTGTTACGCTGGTACAATATGAGTCATAGTATAGCCGAATTAATTATCAAGCCCCGGCCGCAGCAGTACGATTTTTATAGAAGTAATATCCTCGAAGAACAAGGAAAAGACATCGTAATGGATTCTTCTAATGAGTTACTTCAGTCTGTAAAGCCGCATGAAATTATCACACTAGGTTTTAAATTGAACACTTAACAATAAAGAGAAGAAGGCCATAGCCATATGATAATATACCCCGATGGAATAACTTATCATCGGGGCTTGTTATCATATGGCTAAAAGTAAATAGTAGATAGGTTTAGCAAATTCTTTAAGCCCATGAGTATCTAAAGTTTTGAGTTACATAGCAAGTCCGCATATGAATTTGGCTATCAGAGTATTCTTTATTTTTGCATCACTGTTATCTTACTTATAAATTTAAGCGCTTTCTACCGATATATATAAATATATATATCATCACGTTCTGTGATCTGCTTCATTGTGTTGTTTGGAGGGCAATGTCAAGGAGACCGAGCGGAAACTCGTGAAAGTTGAGAGCAGCGTGAACTATTATCCATAGACGATCTGGAGGGGTTTGGATGAGTAACAAGCTATCAGACAGGACTAAAAAAGGAAAAGGTTTTAGAGATTTAAAGGTTACGACAACGATGATCTCCATGATTGTAATCAGCTTAGTGGGTTTACTCATTGTATCGTTGGTAGGGGTTATTGGTATGTATCAAGCTAAAGAGGGTCAAGGTATTTTGTATGTGGATCGCTTTCAACACCAAACGAATATTCTTGAAGTCAAAAGTGATTTCTATAATATGCGGGCTAATTATACAAAAATACTCGACAATAAGGAGTACACAGATAAACAGTATAAGCAGGTGCAGAAAGGAAAAGATAGCGTTACAACCGGACTAAATGAATTCTCACAAAGGAATTTGGATGCTAAGGAACAGAAATTGTACGAGGAACTACGGGGGAGTATAGACACATATTATCAGGATATTGAGCAAATCATGGCAGTCAAAAAAAATAGCGGAACGTATGACACGGAAGAGAGAGGCCGGATTAATAAATCCAGTACGGCAATTGTTACGATGTTGACTACGATTTCAGATTATAACAATGAGCAATCCGCCAACTTATATCAAAATACGCAAAATGAGATTAAAATGCGTACAATTGTTTTGATCACAGTTCTGGCCCTCGTGCTGGCTATTCTTATCACCATCTCCTTTGCGGCCATTCGAAATATCCGTTTTCGGATGAGTACAATTACGAAATACTGTGAGGAGATTACCCAAGGAAATTTAACGGCAGCACTTGATCCTGCCTTGCTCAAAGGAAATAATGAGATCGCTGTGATTGCGCGTGCTATTCAACAAATGACAGATTCAACCTCAATGGTCATTACGGGGGTTATCAATGAGTCACGCCAAATTAACCAACTGAGTGATCAGACGAATTATAATATGACAGATCTCAATGAGCGGATTAGAGATGTATCTGCCACGGTCGAACAGCTGTCAGCAGCTATGGAAGAGACTTCGGCATACACCGAGAACATGAATCATTCTGCGGAAGAAATGCAGCGGGCAGCAGAGTACATTTCGGTTAAAACTCAAGAAAGAGCTCAGTCTGCCAATGATACAAGTGTAAAAGCCGAAACATTGAAGCACGCGGCTAGTGAATCCAATAAAGCGGCCAAGGAGATTTACCGGAAGGCCAATGAAAAGATGAAGGAAGCGCTAGAACGAGCCAAGGCGGTAGGCCAAATTCGTTTACTTTCTCAGTCTATCTTAGAAATCACGGCACAAACCAACTTGCTGGCTCTAAATGCATCCATTGAAGCGGCTCGTGCGGGTGAGTCAGGTCGAGGGTTTGCGGTTGTGGCTAACGAGATTCGCAAGTTGGCAGACGGCTCCAAACACGCGGTAGACCAAATTCAGAGTGTTACTCAAGAAGTTGTGCAATCTGTAGAGAATTTAACTACTAATGCCGAAGAATTACTACACTTCCTGCAAGCCCAGGTGGGCAAGGATTATCAGCTGCTTGAGGACACAGCAGGACAATATTACAATGATGCCGTGGAGCACACAAACACGGTCAATGATTTGAACGCCACCTCTAAGCAGGTGAATGCAACCATCCAAACCATGGTTAGAGCGATTCATGAGATTGCAACAGCCAGCGAACAGTCCGCTATATCCACTCAGCACATTGCAGAGAATATGGTTTCATCGACGGAGAAATCTCTTGAAGTGGCACACCAGTCTGATCAGGTGAAGGAAAGCGCGGCCCGACTGAATGAACTGGTCGAAGGTTTTAAAATTTAACGAGGGCAATACACAAAGACTAGGGAAAACATTACATCGAAGAAAAACAGTTGAGGAGCCCTAAAAAGGCTCCTTTTTTAAGTTTACTCTTCCAAGATTGATTTTGGACTACAGTCAGGAACTCGTGTCCTGCAACTCCTCCTGTTCAGTCGTTTGCATCAGCTTATAGATCTGCCGTGTTGTGTTCACATTCCGTACCGTCATTTGCTGATACAGCTTGGTGCCGACTAATTTCGTTAACCCGCTTTTTGTGACTTGTTCTTTGCTGACAGAATACAGAACGGCCCCGGTCGTATATATTACATGGCCTATTCCCGGTTTCAAAGGAAGCTTATCCAGAACGGAAATATCGTTAATTTCATCCCACAGAAACATTACATCACTTTTCATCTGTGTATCATTAGACCATTCATTCGGCAGTGCCTCCATAATGCTCTGAATCTCTTTCATATTACGAACGATGACACGGATGGGTAAGCTAAAATCCTCCAGAATCGCCTGTTCCAATATGAGTGAAAGCTCCTGGTTAGACTGGGTCTGACTAGAAAAAATAATGTTTCCAGAATTAATGTAAGTCGTCACATGCCCCATACCTGCATTTTCAAACGTTTGCTTGAGCTTCTTCATCTCGATCTTGTTGTTGCCGCCAACATTGATGCCCCGCAGTAATGCGATATAGATCATATAAGCTTCACCTCTCTTCAAAAAAAGGATTTCTAACAAAGGGATAGGTATTCCATTAAATACGTGGTTTGATTTTCGCTCAACAGCGGATGCAGCAATGGTTTTACGTGCTCGATATATTCTGCTTTGGTTTCGTAGGTGTCCTCATCTTTCAATTCTCCCTTAAAGGTACAGGCACCTTCGATCAGGATGGAAAGAGCCGTAAAGAAGTTAGCTAAAGAGTCGGCAACCTGCTGCGCTGCCCCACCTTCAAAAGCAGCATATACAGGGGAACCGAGAGCGCTAGTATCGACAATGACTGGATCGTCATTAAAATTGGCAATCACGACATGATGGGGCGGCCACGAAGAAGATTCTTGGACAAACTCACCAGATGTAATCCAGCGATAGCCTAGTTGTTGGCGATACAGATGTTCTGGTGCGGCAAAAAAGAGAACCGCGGCATCCCCGATTTCAACTGCTGCATTTTTTAATTTGTGTGTTCCCGCTGCCTTAGCATCGATCATTTCATAATGGCTATACAGGTACTCAAGCTCAGGGGATACGGGAATCCGTCTGTCCCAGCAATCTGTTAGGTTCTCCATCCGGGGCTGGATGTCGTGGTTTTGGAACAGCCCGTAGGCATCATTATATAAGTTTTGCTGTTGTACAAAACGGGCCAAAGCTTCGCTTAACTGTTTCATAGGTGTTCATTCCTTTCTAATTGTAGGCTATGACCTTTGACATCACGGTTTACTTCTATCGTAAAGATATCATAATATAGACATGGAGAACATATGTTTCTGTAATTGTGCCGCCTTGCCAGTCTATCCAGATTAATTTTACAATATAGGAGTTCGAAAATGTTTTGTACTTAGTTTAGTATGCTCAGGCTTACTTGTAAGGAGGATAAGCATGTCATTTTCTAAAATATACGATTACAAATTAAGAGCTTATTTTAATGAGCGTATTTCTGATTTAAGTCATGAATATCTATTTTATTCTTATCCCGATCAAGAGCAAAATTTAAGAATATTAACCCTGAATATAAACGAACAGGATTATGTTTCTCTAGTGCGATGGCATGATCTGTTTGACAGGTCGATATTTACAAAAATGGATGATATCATTCGAAGCGAACGGGATACTGAACGCCTAATTCGATTGCTTTCGTTCATTTTTAATGTTTTTGATATACATAAAGATGTTGCTTATAGGAGAAAAAACTTATTTTGTTTTTATTATCAATATCAAGTTTCACATCTAAGAGAGAGAGGAAATGAATTCTCGCTTACTCAGGACAGACTATTTTTCCTTCACCATCTCTTATTTGAACTGGGTTTAGGTGACGACATTTATGATCGTCTAACGATTGAAAATAATAGGATTATGTACAGAATGGAAGACGCACAATATTATGATCTGCACATTCTTATTAACATTTTGCATGAGCATATTAACAAAAGTAGGATGGATATGGATACACAAGCAGCACTGGAAAAAATAAAATTTTTACAAGGCCAATGGGTCAACTTTATGCTGGGTAGTCATGATGTATATGATTTTCCATTCGATGATTTCAACAAGCCGTTTGTAGAAGCAACGATGTTTATGCAAGCCTACAAATCTAATAAAAATGGGGTATTAGAGGTGCTGATAGACTGTATCAATGAGCATCAATCTCCAACAGAGCAGTTCATCTCCCATTTGATCTTGATGAATTATTCCTATTTTGTTCTCAAAAGTGATCCTAGCGAAATTACATATCTTAAGTTGTTTTGCAAGAAAAAACCGGGAGTTTTTATGAAAGTATTGACTGCATTGCTTGAAATCAGATTTTTTATCGATAAATCCAGCTTCACAAATGTGGGTATAGATTATTATTTATCAAGAATAAAAGGGGTTTAATGATGCCATTCCATCACGTTTCTTTACCTGATTTACCACCGTCTATCGGACGCCTTACAGCCATTCATCCACTAAAGGGCGACTCTCAGGAAAGCATAACCCTGCTGGCACTAAACACACAAGCAGAACTGTGGAGACTAGAACTTCGCTCAGGCAGCGCAGAATTGTGCACACGTATTTGTATTCCTGATTTTAATCCCATGCAACCTGTCCAAATGGTTACCAGTTCTGACGGCAGATACGTAGCTATCTCCAATCGTTTTGGACGGCATGCGGCAGTGTATGATTTAGTCCATGCTCAAGAAAAAATGCAACTATCGCGGGACGAATATCACTACGATAAAAGTATGTTTCCCCTGGCATTTGTACACCAAGACGGTGCATGCATTCTTGTCCATGGGACGGAATGGAACCGGCTTGATCTGACGGATGTAGAAACAGGCATGCTTTTGACAGCAAGACCTACTCCTGTTTATAACAGCGAAAGCAAAAATGAGCACTATCTAGATTATTTTCATGGGAGGCTGCTGATTTCACCAGGGGGAAAGTGGATTGCGGATACGGGATGGGGATGGGCTCCATTAGGAGTGGTCCGAACTTGGTCCTTATCCGATTGGCTGATGAACCCATGGGAATCGGAGAATGGTCCGTCAGTTCGCCATCTTTGGCAAACCATAGATTGGGATGGGCCGGTGTACTGGACAGGACCCGACACATTGGCGGTTTGGGGACAGATGGATGCCGATTTGCTGGAGGAGGAAGATTGGGGAGAGGAAGGAGTTGAACCGGCTGTTGTCCTATTCGATATGACCCAGACCGGGTACCGGCGTGTGCTTCCAGCGATCCCCTCCCTAAATTGTAAGCCACTTGTAGACGGGACTTTTCCTTACCCCCAAGCGGATATGGCCATTTGCGGTGACCAATTATTCTTATGGGGAAAAGGAGTCCCGCTTCAGGTATGGCGGCTTTCAAGCGGTGTGCGGGAATATGTAGATACGGAGCGGTTTCCACTCGTTTACCATCAAGAGGCAGGAATTTTTATTGAATTGAAAGCGGATAGCCGTTGTAAAGCCTTAAGCTACGAATAAATGGCAGTGTCGGGCTTCCTTCCTGGCGAGATGGGAAAATATGCATTAGTTATTACATTTGAAAAGGGGCGTAAAACCAAAATGGCACTTATCAAGGATCGTTTTTTGGGATGCCTGGTTGGGCTGGCAGTGGGTGATGCTTTGGGAACCACTGTGGAATTCAGCAGTCCAGGTACATTTGAACCTGTAACGGATATCGTGGGCGGCGGTGTCTTTGGGTTAAAGCCGGGCCAGTGGACGGACGATACGTCGATGGCGCTCTGCTTGGCCGAGAGTATGGTGCGAAAAGATGGCTTTGATCCGGCAGATCAAATGCGCCGATACACCAATTGGTACCACTTGGGATATATGAGCAGCACAGGAACGTGCTTTGATATTGGTGGTGCAACGAGAGCAGCACTGCATCGCTTCGAAGCTACCGGAGATCCGTACAGTGGGTCCGTTGACCCCATGACTGCTGGTAATGGCTCGATCATGAGGCTTGCACCTGTTGCCATGGCTTATGCGAACCGTCCAGAAGAGGCCGTGATGTACGCCGAGCTGAGCTCGCGAACCACCCATGGAGCAGTCGAAAGTGTGGAGGCCTGTGCCGTGCTTGCTTCAATCCTTGTGGCAGGTTTGCGGGGAGCGGACAAAGAATCCATGTTATCGGTGGATGTCTGTTATAAGTGGCGGCAGGACGAGCCCGCTTATTCGGCAGCCATTGAAGAAATCATTCAGGGATCTTACAAGCATAAGGAGCCGCCTGAAATCCAAGGAAGCGGTTATGTTATTCGTTCCCTTGAGGCTGCGCTATGGGCATTTTACCATTCGGCTTCATTTGAAGAGGGGGCACTGCTGGCGGTAAATCTGGGGGATGACGCAGATACGACCGGGGCAGTGTACGGCCAGATTGCAGGGGCTTATTACGGGCTAAGCGGTATCCCGAGTCGTTGGCGCGAGAAGCTGGCGATGAAGGAGACGATCGATGAACTGGCTGAGGCTTTATGGCATAAGGTCGAGAAGGACCAAACGCTCCAAGGGGAACATCTATAAAGGTCAAGCTGGGCTGCTTTTCTTATGAAGCAGAACCCAGCTTGTTTTTTTGTTTGCTATATCGCCATACTTCCGCCCTACTCAGCAACATGCCGTTATGACAAAATGAGTTCAATACAAATAACACTTCATTTTATTGACCTTTCAGAGGAGGAATTACCTTGTCACATCCACATAAACAGCTTCATTCATTTGTTGATATTTCCAACGATATGAAAGGATTTGAGATCGTTTCGACCCAATTTGGCCCTGATGGGCGCGTGTATATTTTGCTGATTGATAAAGTCCCAGAACGAGTGCGGGGAATGTTCACGCCTGCCTCATTGAAAGACAGACATACTTACAAGGTACTCATCCTAGACGATCACATCGAAGAAGTGTGTGTGGAGGCGCAGCAGTTCAACTATCATTATGTACAGCCTCTAAAAAATCATTTGTTACTCGTCGGAGCACGGTGCCATTATTACGGACCTGGTCAATACGATCTAAATGGTAAAATTATTGATTATGAAGGTCGTACCGTGAATGAACTACTGCTTGGAGACGGTATCCAGAGTGTTCAGGTTACAGAAGAAGGTACGATCTGGACCAGTTATTTTGACGAAGGTATATTCGGGAATTATGGTTGGAATGAGCCTGTGGGGTCCTCCGGCCTTGTCGCCTGGAATAAAGAGGGACACAAAATATATGAGAACCAAGCGGCAGACATTCATGATTGCTATGCTTTGAACGTGGTTAGCGAACAGGAAATCTGGTTTTATTACTATTCAGACTTTTCATTAGGGTGCATTTCCGGTAGCGACCGTACGAATATTACGTTTATGAATCCGAGGATTTCCGGCTGCTCCGGGGTGGCTACAGATGGATATCACTTTTTATTCGACGGCGGATATGGAAAGGATGGACAATATGTCCTGAAAAAGAATGTGAAGCCAGGTAGTTTGAGCAAAGGGCAAAACATCCGTTTTTTAAATGACGATCAAGAGTTTCTTCAGCCGCACGAACAGGATTTTAGAAAAAACCGCCTGCTGCTCCGTGAAGGTTCTCTGCTGTACCAGGTGGCTGTTGAAGAGTTAGCGTAAAAACCCACGTCAGACGTGGGCTTTTTTGTTGATTGAAAGTAATTTGAGCCTATATTCTTGTTTTAAATTCATGGATATTGCCAAAGAGGGGGTATCGATAAGCAGCATGATAATTTCGTAACCTTACAGTTTTTTTTCCGTATAAAGATAAAAACATGATCCAAGTTCGTTCCCTCAGGGAGAAATACAACCATGTTTAACAAAATGAGAAGTTGAGGTAATGCACCATATGAATGAAAAATTACAAGCCAATACAGGATATCAGCTGGCTGAGCGGAAGGCGATCCAGTATTTTGCATTATTGTATGATCAGGTCTTAGACAAATCTTATGTGACTACCCTGACAGAAGACATTCAAAAGTGGAAAAAAAATCATCTTCAACATTCCTCATGGTTATCCTTTTTTTCACGGAGAAAGAGAAAACCTGATACTTGGGACTATAATAGATACATTCAATGGCTGAATTATACAGGCAAATTGGATGATTATCTGGACCGAAGTGTCTCCTATATTTATATGAGGGACCTAGGCAAAGCTCTGGATTCTCCTGACACACATACCCGGATTCAGCGTGTCATTGCAGACGTAAAAAAACACTTGATCCAATCCACCAGTGCAAACGGGGGAGACCAACCGGAATTTATGAATTTGGCCGGGGTGTATCGGTGGGCCCAGAGGGAAGGTATAGAAACCGCGATAATTTGGGTGATCAACAAACTTAGGTCCGTATCCTCCCATATTCCCAAGGAGATGGATGCCGAGCAAGCCCAGCGCAAACTGATTAAGATCATTATCGGGGTTATTCTGCATGTGATGGAAGAAATGGACGATACAGTGTTGCCTGTGGAACGTGCTCGCAGACTTGATGAAGCCATCAGGCTTGGGTACTCCTATGGTCTAACCTATCCTTTCATTGATGATCTTCTCGATTCCCAGGTTTTGACCGTTCAAGAGAAAGAACAATATTCCCGTATGATACGTGCCGCGCTTCTTAGTGGATCTGTGCCTGAGTTGGGCGATTGGACCGGAAATCATATGGAGTTGATTCAATACATACATTCGGAGCTCTCGGATGCATTTGAGTATATTAAGGAACATCAGCGGCCAGACACACAGCAAACCTTTTTCGAGCAGTCCTATGTCTTTTTTCATGCTCAAGATATTGACCGTGTTAAGGACCTAACGCGAGCTACTTATACCAATGAAGAGCTTTATATACCCGTGATTTTGAAGTCTTCTTCGTCCCGATTGATTGTCCGTTCCGTGATTAGTGCTCCTGCGGATGAGGGTTTTGAGCAACGAACATTCTTTTATGGTATCTATAACCAGCTTGCTGATGATTTTGCGGATATGGTTGACGATATGAGAGACGGTGCGGTAACACCCTATACCTACTATTTAAAATATCATCATCAGAGATCGGATCTTATCAATCCCTTTGAATTATACTGGGCGGTTATTTCCTATTTGATCCATAACGTATATGACTCCGATGCCATGGCTCGTGAGGTGATACTGGATCGTGCAATGAATGGACTCAAACGTTATAAAGAACGTGTAGGTATTGAAAAGTATAATGAAACGATGGGGATCTTTGCATCCAGAAATCCGGAATTTAATAATCTTATTCAGAAGATGGTACAAAAAGCGGATGATGTAGATTTCTTAGATAAGCTGCTTCGGGACCAGATGATTACCCATCTGAAAAACGATGCGAGGGAAAAGGAAGACTTTTTTAATACGGTCAAAATGGTTCGTGAGCAGATTAACAACCAATTGAAAATTACCAAGCCTCAAGGGATTCCGGTCATGAAAGAACGGCTTATTGAGGCTGCAAATTACAGTCTCGAAGGGGACGGGAAGCGGATACGGCCTATATTGACTTGGGTCATGGGCGTGAACGAATATGGATTAGATGCATCGGCAATCGTGCCGCTTCTGAGATCACTGGAGTATATGCATACAGCCTCCCTGATCTTTGATGATCTTCCTTCCCAGGATAATGCGTCTACCCGTAGAGGGCGTCAGACCTTGCATCAGGTGCACAATAGCGCTACCGCAGAATTAACCGGTCTGTTTCTGATCCAGAAGGCGATTGGGGAACAATCGTCACTTGACCAGTTCAATGCTGAAACGGTGCTTGCTTTGATACAATACTCGGCCCGTAAGGCAGAGGATATGTGTATGGGTCAGGCGATGGATCTGGATTCCAAAGGAAAGGCACTGACCTTGGAGCAGCTGAATATGGTGTGCTTTTACAAAACAGGAGTGGCGTTTGAGGCTTGTCTGGTTATGCCAGCCATGCTTGCACAGGTCAAGGAGTCGGAAATTGCTGCTTTGAAGAAATTTGCCTATCATATGGGGATTGCTTTTCAGATTAAAGATGATTTGCTTGATGTGGAAGGAGATATGCTCTTACTCGGAAAACCTGTTGGCCAAGATTCTGATAATAACAATTCGAATTTCGTGTCCATCCTTGGTCTTGAAGGTGCTAGTAAAGAGATGTGGGAACACTATTGCCTCGCGATGGAAGCATTGGAAGAAATTCCACGTAATATTGCTTTTCTGAAGCACTTAATACATTATGTCGTGAACAGGGACCGTTAAAAAAACGAGTGTACCCCATTGCTCCACAAGAGTAATGGGGTGTTTTTACGTTGAGACAGAAGAGCTGCTCATGCTCCTTCGCTCATCGGTAATCCTCTATGTTATACAAATATGACTGAATCACAGCACAGATATGTGAATATCTGGTGACTTCAGCACCCCATTTTTCCCATTATGGTGCATTCTCCCTTATAATAATACAAAACAGACGAGGAGATGAACTCCAAATGAAAAAAGGAATCTTAGTCGCTTCAGGGTTGGTTGTTGCCGCATTGGGGACATACCTAATTGCAGGAAATATTCAGAAAGAAGGGGTGGAAAACCACGAGACGACAGACATCAAGCAATTGGTGCATGATATCAGTGCAGGCAAGGCAACAGCCCAGTCTGCTTCCATTAATTCCAGTCAGTTGATTGTGACAGGGGACGATACTCAGACCGTGAATTATGATTTGCCTGACAACGAGTTTTTTGTTTCGATTGCACCATATGTGGAACAGACCCACCCTTGTGCAACTCATAGTCTAACAGGCTGCCAAGGCGAAATAAAAAACGGAGCGTTCAATGTGACCGTTCACGACTCCGAAGGGAATGTCATCATGGAGAATGCCGCCATGAAATCACAATCCAATGGTTTTATTGATCTATGGCTACCGAGGGATAAAACATACCGTATTAGCGTGAATCATGAAGGTAAAACGGCTGAAACTGAATTCTCTACATATGAGAAAAACGATACGTGTATCACAACGATGCAGTTGGGTTAACGACGGAGGATGAGGGTTGAGCTTACGGATCGCTGAAACGCTCTAAATCCGCAAAACTCTGCGTTCTCATATATAGCTTTTAGTAAAGAGCCTACGTCTGACGGAGGCTCTTTGTGCTGCCCTAATCTTTTGCTGGAGTTACCGAACAGGTTGGGAGGGAATCTATGAGGAATCAGATAGCGAAACTTTAAATTGTGTATACTAAAAACCTATTAAAACAACTGCAAACTTCCGACATATTATCTAAGAGCTTTTCGCTCAATATTCCTCGGGGAGATGGCAGCATGTCACAAAATATTAAGAAGCGCGTAGTTAGATCATCCAGCATCGCCAACACATTGGCCATGGTCTTGTTAGTCATTATCGTTGTCGTCTTTGCAACCTTGGGGACGTTCATGTTTGCAAGCACGCAAAGCATACTTGTCAAGCAGCAAGAGGCCATGCTCCAGACCAAGACGCAGGCCGTTGTCACTCAATTCGATGCGTTGTTTAAGGAAAAGGGATCACTTGTCAAACAAATGTCAACGAATAATCTTTTTAAGCAATATTTAGAAACCACCCCATCGGCAGAAATGGTGAAAACTTCTCCTTATGCTGCGGAAACAGTAGCGACTCTGGCAGCCATTGTAAAGGCAGAGCCATCTTTTGCCGACGCCTGGATTGCAGGAATATCTGGTAAAGGCTTCTTTCTTCAGAATGATGGTGTTGCTTCTAAACCGGATTTTGATATTCATACACGCCCATACTTCAAGCCAGCTGTTGAAGCAGACGGTTTATACTACTCAGAACCCTATAAGGACGTCAATTCGGGTAATGTGCTCATGGGCATTTTCTATCCGATTAAAGATAGCAGTAACCAATTAATCGGATTTGCTGCAGTTGATATTGCTTTCAAAGACATCCCTGCCGTTATGCAAAGCTATTCGCTTGGAAGCACAGGTTATTCGATTCTTGCGTCCAAAACAGGTGATATTTTGTATCACCCCGATCAAAATAAAGTGCTGAAAGAAAAGATTAACGAAAGCACAGGTGACCTTGGGGAGATTGGAAAGAAAATGATTGCTGGTGAGTCCGGAGTACAGCTAATTAATGATAATGGGGAACCTCGTTATATTGGGTATGCAACCAGTAAAGATACGGGGTGGTCTGTAGGCTTAACCATTTCTGAAGATGAGGTGCTCACAGAATTAAAAACCTTTACCTGGCTTACCATTGGCGGTTTTGCGGCAGCCACCATCCTGCTCGTTGTGATTTGTTATATAACGCTCCGTTATCTGTTGAGATCAATCCCGAAATTGCTTGCAAAAATCAAGCTGATTGAAAATGGAGATTTGACCGTTCAGTTTGATACGCAATCCAACAATGAAATCGGGCAAATTTCTCAAGGAATTTACAATATGGTTCAAAAAATTCAAGGCATGCTCCAAATGGTGGGTGGCTCAGCTCAAGTGTTGAATCAGTCTTCTCATGATTTGCAATCCATTTCTTCCAGAACGGCGATTACGATGAACGATACTGCGACAGCAATTAATGAAATTGCCAATGCAACGAACTACCAATCTATTGAAACGGATAACATTTTACAAAAAACCGGAGCATTATCCGGCCAAATTGACGAAATTGCCAATGATGCCAAAGCCATCGAAACGATGGTGCAAATCTCTGCTGAGCAAAGCGGACAGGGGCTTGCGGTAGTAGATCAGTTATCCAGATGGGCGGAAGAAAATCACAATTCCACACAAGCGATGTCGTCTATTATTCAGGAGATTGATCTGAGCCGTCATGAGATTTCCAGCATCGTGGATACGGTTAACCAAATTGCAACGCAGACCAACCTGCTGGCGCTCAATGCTTCCATTGAAGCTGCACGTGCAGGAGAACAGGGTAAAGGGTTTGCTGTGGTTGCCGGGGAGGTTCGCAAGCTGGCTGAGCAGACTGCACTGGCGACACAGGAAATCTACAAGAAGGTACGTGTGATTGAAGAAAAAACCAGCGTATCGGTTGAGCATACAGTTCATGGTCTGAAAATTGCAGAAGAAAATGCCAGATCGGTGGAGGACACGAAGCAAGTATTCTTTAGCATTAACAAGGATTTGGAAGATTTGAAATTGCGAATGATCCAGATCAGCACCAACACCTCCAAAGTCCACAAGCACAAAGATGAGATTTTGCAGGCGCTGGAGATCATATCTTCCACCACCGAAGAGAATTCCGCTTCAACCGAAGAGGTTAGCGCCAGCACGCAGGAACAATTGGAGAGCTTCGAACAGGTTGCTGAGCTATCCAAACAATTAAACCAATTGTCCAATAAGCTTCAAGACGAATTAAAACAGTTCAAGGTCGAGTAACAAGTCTAGGCATGATTTTGACTAAATATACAGCAAAGCCCGCATCCAGCGCGGGCTTTTTAGCTTCAACAGCTGTTGTAGGGTAAAGGGCATGATAGCTGGTGCGTGATATAGATAGACCATACTATAAACTGAAATATTAGCGGGGTGAAGATATGAATTACTTTGAAAAAAATATGGTGTCCGTCTGGTACGGCCACTTTGCCTCTGATGATGAGTTGTTTGAATATGTTGAGATCAAATACCCGGAAGATGAGAATGAGGATGTTTTTAGCGGTTTTTTAAATGACCATGAAATAGATGATTTTGACGAAGATTTTGCTGAAGGAGTCTTTCTGATGGATGGGGCAGATGATGGTATAAAAGATGTTTCCTATGTTGATTCTTTTTTATCTCCACTATTACATGATTTGAGCAAAATAGATGGTAAATATAATTCGTTGTTCTTTATATATGATTGTAATACAAGTGGTTTATCTGAAAAAAATGGCGAGAAACTACGCTTTTTAGCCGCATATCCTTATTCAAAAGATTAACGGTTACACTATTCTTTTGTCTTCGGAGTCTCATTACAAGTAATTATGATAATGAAAATTGAACTTAAAGGATCAATAATTTGATCCGAAAGAATCAGGGCCTTAAGGTGAATTTCCATCTTAAGGCCCTTTTTTTGTGCAAAATTAGATTTCCAAATTTTTGAACGGCTGATATACTAAGGAGACAAGCGAGCATGAAGATTACCTATTTTATCGGATGAAGCAGGAAGGATCGGCAAGCGCTGCTCTCAGAAGCGGCTTTTGTGATGGTCGAGCAGTACAAAGAGGTGGAGCAGCCGGAAGACTGGCTATTTCCAGAGCAGAGAAAAGGCCGCCACCTGACGGAACGTTAAGCTTAGATTGATCTTCGCTATTTTCAGGAACTGCTGGGGCATCAGAGTGTGCGAACGACGGAGCGGTATACACATGTGAGCAGGCGGGACATTGGGCGGATTCAAAGTCCGTTGGATCGGATGAGCGGGCAGGAGGATTGAAACGCAGAAAGTGCGGGAATCAGGAACAAAGTGCAGGATTCACGAAGTTCGTGAATATGACGTTATACGTAATTACTGTAAATAGAAGCGAGGAGATTTTAAGATGGAACCCTTCTTTAAAAAGCCTGAAGAAGTTGATGAATATTTCAATAAAGTGACTGATAGTCTATTAATCTTAAAAGCAAGAATAACAGCATTATATAAATCTGATAAAGACTCTATAGAGTATTTTGCTTTTTACGAGTCAATACTTACTCAAGTTAGAGCTTTATTTATTGAAAACAGTCGATATAAAAACAATTATACTGTTCAAGTTTTTTTGAACAAATTGGGGTTATCAAAGACCTCAGAGGAAATTCATACATACTTAAATAGCGAACTTATACCTAGCATTAGTATTAGAGATGCTATCAAGATAAGTGTCGACAGATTTATTGTTCATTATGATCAAGTTTCTATTGAAGAAAAACATATCGAAGAAATTTGTAGAGAGCATTTAACTGATATTAAGAATGAATTTTTTATAGGCAGATTAGTAGATATTATTTCAGGTCATATGCTCCTTTCATATGTGAAGCGTATGAATGATTGGGAAGTTGATTGGTTTGAAGGTAAACAATAGATGAACTAACTTTCTAGAGGAAGATTTTTGTGAGAAAACTCGAAGAAGACAGTAACTACGTATAACATAATATTCACGCATCGGGCATACGCCCTCGGTCCGGCAGAGGGATTTCGGGGAAGCAGAGGCAGCTGGACACACCTGGCATTCGCCAGGCGTCGTAAATACAGGAACGTTATACGACAGAATCTAAATAGCAGATATATAACACACAGATGTAATCGTGTTTAAGAATCCATTAAATATAAACTATGCGCTAAATATAGAGAACTAATTTAATCTTAAGGTAAAAAATGTTTATTAAGGAGATTTTATGATTAGATTCGAAGAAATCGAGGATGAAATTATAATTCGATACACACCAAGGGATGGGGGATATTGGATAGCGAAGAAATTTGAAGATAACAAGGAGATAGCTATACATAAAACCTTTTACTTCGAAAAGAATGATTTATATAAGGAGATCGGTTCAGAAGAATTTACTATAATAGAAGAGGCACAATTTTCTTTTGCAAAGTTAGAAGGCGACTATTTTAGAGTCAAGAAAACTGCAATTGGGATAGAGAAGGAGTTATTGATCCATAAAAGTATAAAATTCCAACTAAATATATTTAAGACATGGAATAATATATCTATTTTCAAAAGGGTTTTTGATGTGATAGAAGGGGATTTGTCAATTGGACCAAAAGAGTCGGATTTACCTATAGAAGAATTCAAGAAAATATTAGAGATATTCCCCAAATCCACTGAACTACGGAAATATTCGAATGCAAGGATTAGCCATATATTAAAGGAATATGTAGATATGAAACGAGATTTTGTATCGGACTATAATTCCTACATGTCTAAAAAGTCAGTTGCTAATAGTGCTAGGTCTAGCTTAAGTGCTTCATTTGCTGAATATGAAATAATGAAGTATCGGATAGTGCTGAATCGTCTTAAAGATATGCTGAAAAATGAAAAAGGCTATTCTGAATCAGACTGGCAAAACGAAATTATTGATGTTTTAATATTGATTTATCCTAAATATATCACAGTATTCAAAGAAGTAATCGTCTACGACGATTACGATTCGAAAGAAAGAAGATTAGATTATATGCTAGTTGACTCAAATGGAAATGTTGATGTGGTTGAAATAAAAAAACCTAATTCTAATGCTTTAATTTCGACAAGAACATATAGAGACAATTATGTCCCTGTTAGAGAACTCTCGGGTACTATCATGCAAGTAGAAAAGTATCTGTTTCATTTAAACAAGTCGGGTAGACAAGGTGAATTGAAGCTAACAGATAAATATAAGGATTTGCTTCCGGATGGTTTCAAGATTAACATAACAAATCCTAATGCTATATTAATTCTTGGAAGAGAAGAAGATCTTGGGATTGAACAACTTCGAGATTTAGAAGTTATTAAACGAAAGTATAAAAATGTGATGGACATTGTTACATATGATGATCTTATTAGAAGATTAGAAAGAATTATTGAAAAATTTCAAAGTCAAATTGCCGAAAACCCATTCAAGAAGTGATTCCGTCGTATAACATAATATTAACGACTCAGCGAATGCTGAGTCGTTAATAAAGGAACGTTAGATGACATAAAGGAGAATACAGATGGAAAAAATAGTTTTCAGTCAGATTACATATGCTTATGAATTTACAAATATAGAGATCTTCTTCAAATATAAAAATATGACTTTTTTTAGTACTGATAATCTTACAAGCGTTTATACAGATAGTGGAGCTTCTCAAGCAAGGGAGTTCCAATTGAATTGCATTACCAGTATTGAAATGCACGAAGGAATAAATGAAAGTAACAGATACAATAGAGCAAGTATACTTACAATACTTGGAATTGTTTCTTTTTTCGTGGGAATCCCATTAACGGTTTATCATAAAATAAAAGGAGAAGATACAATAATACCGAATAATTTAATTAATGAGGAACCTTTAAAATTAACTATTGAAAATGAAGATTATACGGAACAATTAAAATCTGTGTTGGAGAAGTTAGAATCCGATGAAGAGGTTGTAGTATCTTTATTAGACCGTTGGAGAAAAGCAAACTACTTAGTAAATGAAAGCGTCGATGCAAATCTCTACCATGATGAAGCTATTCTTAATTATTTTCATATTATAGAACTAATTTGTGAAATCTACTCAAAAGATTTACGAATAGATTTGGAAGAAAATATAAAAGGGTATGTTGAAGAATTTTATAAAAAACATTTCTTTTTCAATGAGAATCAACTTGAGTCACAAGTCAATTCAGTAAAAAAAGTCTTTACTGAAGTTTTGATTGGTAGGGACTTAGCATTGTCACATAAAATTAAATTTGTTCTAACTAAATTCAATATGTTGAATCCTTTTGTTGAATATTTTATAGACTCTGTAATAAAAACAAGGAATGCTATTGCTCATGGGAGATTTACATACCAAGAAAAATTATCTTGGCCTTTACCACCGTTTTTGTTCATGTCTAATGAATCGTTTGAAATATTAGACTCCTTAAACTTTCTTACAGCTAGATTGATTAGCTGTTATTTAGGGATTGAATGTTGGAAAAAGGAATGGGAAGAAGTAGATAAAGATTTAATGCCCCCTGATAAATTGCTAGAAAAATTTTTGACAAATGTTTCGGAATATCCCGAGTTGAATTGTGTAAGTATTAATGAACCAAATCAGTATCATATTACATGGAGGTCAATTTTCAAACATTATGTAAGTAATCCTAAAAAATTCAAAATAGAAAAAATTGAAACTGTATTAAAAAGCTTCTTTATGGATTGTACAGTCAACGAGTCCAGCGCCAGTGATTTATTTAACATATCTGTAATCTTAAGTGACTCAAAGGATGAGGAAATTCAAAATACAGCTATAAAGAACATAGATTTGATAATTCAGAATAGGTGGTATCTTTGGTCTAATAAAAGAGATATTTATAGTTATTTAGAAAAAATGAATGTTCCACCTATCTGGTATCTGAGTTATTTAAAGCAGTAAAGATCTTATCTAACATAATATTTAAGCGGCGTCTCCTGACAAAGCCTTGGTCTTCTGAGTGAACTTCGGAGAGAGATTTCAGTAGAAAGCTCCTTCGAGGTTCACGAATACAGAAACGTTTTACGACAGAATAAAATACAATAGAAAAGAGGATCATATGATCCTCTAAATGCTAGAGTTTTGCAATTCACTAAAGAGTTGTAGAGCGTCTTTGAAACCTTGTATGTAGATACTTCTTTCTAAGATGGACTGAAGAGAAATTTGAGCGTCTTCGTAAAGAAAAACCGTATGTTGAAGTTGATCGGGCAAAGCATCACGAAGTGTTTTAAAGTATTGATCTGTCTCAGAAGAAAGCCGAGTGTATTCTGCATGACAATCCAAAAGCTCAGTATAGAGTAATTCTAGACGTATTCTTATCAGTGGTTCTGTTAGCGATTCTAATGTATTAACCATATCCTGTTTCCTCCTTCGATTAACTCTATAGAGTTATTATATAACCTTACAAAGTTAATTACAAGGTGAATATTTGCCTTTGTAGAGTTAAAACTTCGCTTTTAATTGATGATTACTACTGTGGAAGATAAGATAAAACTATGGAGGGGAAAAGATGAACGTAATCAAGTGCAATATACGAGAACTCATGGCAGAACATCGAATAGATGATATAACAGAATTGATGGTGAGATCAGGCTTAAGTCGTAACTCAATCAACAAGTTATATCGGGAGACGAATATAGAAACAACAAAGCTAGAAACTTTATTTAAACTATGCGATACATTTAACTGCAAATTATCGGATTTAATTGAGTATGTACCTGAAGAAGAAAATTAGTGAAGGTATATTCAAGAAGTGATTCCGTCGTATAACATAATATTCAAGCTGCGGCTCCTTTGGAGCCTTGGTCTGCTGGATGAATTTTGTGGAAGCGTTTCAGCAGACACATCCGACTTCGTCGGACGTCTTGAATACAGGAATGTTATACGAAACACTTCGAAAGCAGGAAAAACATGATAGCCAACAGTGCGATGAGAAATTTATTAAATAACTTAACTGAGTCTAACCTATCAATGAGCTTAGACCTATTCAATCCTGATTTTTGTATGTGGAATGATTGTATTTTGCTAGATGCTTCAAGTTTAAGAAATATACATTCTATTGAAAAAACCATTTATCAAGATCAAATGGATCTAGAAGCATCAATTAATCATTATCACATCGAAAACTTAAAGACAGGATTAGAACTTATCGAAAATTGGGAAGAGCGTTTAAAATTGAAATATCCTAAACGAGAATTTATTTTGATTTTAAGTTCTACAATTACAGGCGAAGATGTGGTGATTCGATTCTACCAACTTAGAAATTACGAGCCTGAATGGATTAAATTGAAAGACCTTGAAGGGTATAGAGAAGAAGCTATTTTAGTTATGGAGATTTTGAATGCGATCCAATGATGTGAAGTGCTTCCTATAACATAATATTCACGCTGCGGGCATACGCCCTTGGTTCGGCATTCGCCGAACACCCGACATACGTCGGGTCGTGAATACAGGAACGTTAGCCGAAATATTCGCATGAAGGGATGAAAGAGATGCCTAGTATTTTTTTAAGTCATACCAGTTTAGACAAACCATTTGTAGAAAAATTAGCAAGAGATTTAAAGAGAATTGGTGTAAATGTATGGTTCGATAAATGGGAGATTAAAATAGGTGATTCAATTACTTGGAAAATAGAGGAAGGGATAAGAGAGAATGAATATTTAGGAATTGTACTTTCTCCCGAAGCACTGAATTCTGAATGGGTTAAGAGTGAACTTGGAGCGGCATGGGTAAAACAAATGCAGTCAAAAAAAGTATTTGTTCTACCCATATTTTATAGAGAATGTAACATACCTTATTTTTTAGCAGATCGAAGATTTGCAGATTTCAGAAATAACTATGAGCAAGGTTTTAGTGTATTAGCATCTATCTTTGGAATAGAAGAAACAGAAGCAATAACTCAAGACAATTGGAGAAAATTCACAAAAAGTAGAAAAGTGGATTGGAAGAAATTTAAAACACTTGAATTTGAGGATCTAGTAACTACTTTAGTCGACCAAGCTATAAAATATAACTGGTCAACATGGGTTGGTGGTACTGCGAATCCTTTTTCCATTACATTAAGTGCAAGTTCAAATGGAGAGCATAGATCCATATCTATAAAATTAGTTGGAGAAAGTAATGCTTATATGTATACAGATAAATATAATTGGAATCCAAATAATTTGAAAAATAAGGATTACGATATCTATGTTGGAAATTCAGTTGATGCGTGTGAAGAATATGTATGGAGGATAATGGATGATTTTAACGAACAATTTGGTAGGCCTACAGGCAAAGCAGAACATGCAACTGAACGCTTTTCAAAGGGAGATGAAGTCTTAGTTGCCACTAAAGAAATGATTAGTAAGTTTAATTGGTACAAGGGAGACAATGACCTTTAGTAAACTCAATGAAGGCAAATATATCGGCTAACAATATATTCACGCTGCGGGCCGACTGATGTCGCCCCTTGGTCCGCCAGAGGCTAATAGCAGGGAAGCAGGATCAGCCTCGCAGGGTTCGTGAATACGGGAACGTTATACGACAGAATCAGAAGTAATAGAAATAGAAAAAGAGGATCATATGATCCTCTAAATGCTAGAGTTTTTCAATTCACTAAAGAGTTGTAGAGCGTCTTTGAAACCTTGTATGTAGATGCTTCTTTCTAAGATGGATTGGAGAGAAACTTGAGCATCTTCGTACAGAAAAACCGTATGTTGAAGTTGATCGGGTAACGCTTCGCGAAGCGTTCTAAAGTATCGATCTGTCTCCGAAGAAAGCTGATTGTACTCCGTATGGTACTCCAGAAGCTCAGCAAAGAGTAATTCTAAACGTATTCTTATAAGTGGCTCTGTCAATGATTCTAATGCATTAATCATATGATGTTCCTCCTTTAATTAACTTCATAGAGTTATTATATAACCTTGTAGAGTTAAATCTTTGCTTTTCGTTGATGATTACTGATATGGGAGATAAGATAGAATTATGGAGGGGAAAAGATGACCGTAATCAAGTGCAATATAAGGGAACTCATGGCAGAACATCGAATAGATGATATAACAGAATTGATGGCGAAATCGGGATTGAGTCGGAATTTAATTAATAAGCTATATAGGGAAACGAATATAGAAACAACAAAGCTGGAGACTTTATTCAAGCTTTGCGATACATTTAACTGTAAATTATCTGATTTGATTGAATATCTACCTGGAGATATTCAATAGTGAGGGCAGATTCAAGAAGCGAATCCGTCGTATAACATAATATTCAAGCAGCGGGCTCCTTCGGAGCCTTGGTCTGCGGATGGATTTCGGGGAGTAATTTCAGCAGACAACCCCTTCGGGGTTTATGAATACAGAAACGTTATAGGAAATTGCAAAACCCGAAAATACAAGAGGAGGATATATGTCTAAATTACTAATGGATATAATTCAGGTATCTGCAAATATTGCGATTGTATTAACTTTTATAATTACAATTTATATTTTCAGAGAAAACATCTCTTCTCGAAAAACCTCAATTAGACCTTTGTTGATGCCAGGTAGGGTTAATCAATTTTTTAATGATGATAATTTGTTTGCTGGAAATTACGAATATCCACTGACTGATGATGTAGGAACAACCGCGTTAGTTCATTTTGGAATAAAGAATGCAGGAAAAGGAGTTGCGAAAAATGTAAACGTGCTTAACTTTAGAAGTGAAGAAGAAGAACCTATTGAATTTAGAGTGGGGAACAATTCAATTAGTATACCTGAGGGTGAACATGTACCATTTGTAATTAGAATTGCGAGAAAAGATCCTACTGATTATTACTTCATTACATACAGTACAACGGTTTCTTACGAAGATATTTTCGGGAAAAAATTCTATATAAGTATAAGACTATGGGTTCAAGAAAGTGGCGTAATAGTCATTGAATACAATGATACTCAAATACCACAATGGAAAGAATTTATGACTGTTGTATCAAGAGAAGTTGAGTTAAATGGATTTTTTGAAATGAGGCAATTAGAAGAACGTATCAATGATAATAAAAGAGAGTAAATAAGAACAAGCAACATCCTATAACATAATATTCACGCTGCGGCTCCTTTGGAGCCTTGGTCTGCGGGATGGATTTCGGAGAGGCATTTCGGCAGACAACCCCTTTGGGGTTCATAAATACAGGAACGTTAGGTGAAATCATCGTGAAAGGAAAAGGTGAAGATATTGTCAGACAATAATATTAATACACGAATAATGGATTGGTTAAATTCTCAGGGCTATCCATTAGAGATGAGTGTGGCAGAAGTTTTACTGAACTTAAAATTTAATGTTATTCAATCGGAGTATTTTATTGATGATGAGTCAACTCAACAAAGAGAGATAGATATAGTTGCAAGTCTTCAAAAAGAGATTGGTAATAAACTTGTTAGAATAAGCCTTATAATTGAATGCAAAGTATCGAAAGATAAACCATGGATAATATTTACCTCAGAGAATACAAGATTAGCTCCTCCAGCTAGAATAGCTCAAAGAGCTGGCTCAAGAATTGGAAATATTGTATTGGGAAACTTAGCACATAAAAAAGAAATTCAAGACCTTAATCTATTTAGCTTACCAGAACGCCCCGGTTATGGACTTACACAAGCTTTTACAAACGGGAATGATGTTGCATATAATTCATGTGTTTCGGTTTCTAAAGCAACTAGAGCTATATCAAAAAGTGTAGATTCAAGAAAGAATGATAGATATGTAAGGATCTGTTTGCCTGTAATAGTAATCGACGGTAAACTATTTGAAACTTATTTAAATGAAAGTAATGAGATGTCTGTAATTGAGGTTTCTAAAGGAGTTATGGTATGGAGAAACCCAATTGTTGGGATGCCGCATACTGTAATAAACGTGATTACTAAGGAAGCAATAGATGAGTATTTTTCAAGTGTAAAAACAGACATTATTAAGATCATCGATTTTATAACAAACGACCCATCAATAATTTCTAATGAACCTCAGGTAACTCTTAGAACCGATGACATCACCTAACATTACATTCCTACAACGTCGCGTCCTCGGTCGCCAAGAGGGATTTCGGAGAAGTTAATTCTGGCACACATTCAATCGGCTAAGTTTAACGACCCGTTCCCTATGGTCACTTAAGCCGCTTGAACGTCAGGAATGTGCGAACGTTATGTGAAATTGCAGAAAACTTGATAAGGATGTGTTGCAGGGATGTTACTAAGACATATAAATGAAATTGAAAATACTTTATTACAAATCTCAAGAATTCCCGCAAATGCTGGACATACATTGCATCGGGGAACACCACGAGAAGCATTTATTAGAGAATTTCTTCAGAATCACTTGAGTGAGTTAATTGGGTTTGGTACAGGGGAAATCATAGATTGTAATTCAGAGCCTCGTCAACTGAGAAATCAAATTGACATCCTGCTTTATAAGAAAAATTATCCTAAACTAAACTTTGGGGGAGATATTAACGGTTTTTTTGCTGAATCCGTTGTTGCGACTATAGAAGTGAAATCTCTATTGACGGAGCAGGAACTCATAAGTGCATTTAATTCAATTAGAAACACCAAGAGTTTGCAAAGAAATGTAGTAACAAGTTTTCATACTGGTTATCAGCCACCAGGAATCCTATCAATCATTGTTGCCTATGATGGTCCAGCGAATATGTCTACGATTCATGGTTGGATTAACAACTATGTTAATAATAAAAGGGTTATAATACCCTCAATGCCGTTAACTGGGAACGAAAGGAATCAGATAAGTAGTCCAGTTGCTGATTTAATAGTAGTTTTAGGTAAAGGGGTCATTCAATTCGACAATAGCCCATCTCCTTTATTAATGATGAAAATCGGCGACAAAACCCAAATGGAAAATGGCTAGTGATGGATAACAATACTGGAAGCTTATTGATGCTCTTTTCTCAGTTAACACTTGCATTATCAGGTGTATCAGCGAATTGGATGGATATGATGCCTTACTTGAGAAATTTCAATTTACCAAATGGTGCCGCAAGGTTTTTAGATTAAGAGATCTCGTGTGCTAATTCTACGATGCCTGCAACTTCACATAACATAATATTCAAGCTGCGACTCCTAACGGAGCCTTGGTCTGCGGGAAGGATTTCGGAGAGGAATTTCAGCAGACAACCCTTGTGGGGTTCATGAATACAGGAACGTTATACGACAAAATCTAAATGATATTGTTGAAGAATCAACTTTACAGAAGGAGAAATTATGCAAAAAAACTTAAATGTCGATAAAATTCTTGGAGTAATGTTGAAAGAAATACAAAATGAAACAAGGAAATGGCTAGCTGGCAGACCATGTAGTGAGGAAGCATTTTTAAACAGACTTACTGAGGTTTTAGCAAAGACGAGAAGGAATTGCGATGTAGGAAATACTGAAGTTTATAAAGTAGAGGTTAAACAGTATATTTTACATAGAAAAGGTAAAAATCAAACGGATAAATATGGCTCAGATCTAGCAGTTACAATTTCTATCCCAGACCTCAAATTCTCAAAAACATCGTTGCTCCAATTAAAAAAAAGTGAAAATTATAAGGCACAACTTTTGCGAGACCAAATACAACAAGCATCACAATTCGAACCCATCAAGCAAAGAAGTTTTGTAATGACAGTAGATGAATCACGAGGCGGCATTAAAGTCAATTCTATTACTAATATTGAGAAGGATATACCTATTGGACAAACTAGTAAGACTTTTGAATGTGAAGAGTGGGATACACTTTCAGAATGGATTATTAAATGGATGAGTTGTAAAGTAGGAGCTGGAAATAAGGCTAATGATCCAATGCCTATTGAAAAATTATTAGAAAAGCAAATTATAAATGATGGTGAGATTGACCAACTTGAACTTGATGATATTTATGATTCAAATGAACTTAAATTACCCGAAGATTTCTTTTTAACTAAGAGTTGGATAAAGTATACTTTTAGAAAAGAATGACTCCAAAAATAGAGTTAAAGAAAAAAAGAATATGTTAGTCAATCAGAGAAGGGATTCCGTTGTATAACATAATATTCAAGTAGCGGCTCCTAACGGAGTCTTGGTCTGCGGGAAGGATTTCGTGGAAGCAGATTCAGCAGACACATCCGACATTCGTCGGACGTCGTGAATACAGGAACGTTATACAACAGAATCAAAGTTAAAGAAAGGGAGAATTACATCATGAAAAATGTAGCTATAGTAATAGCAGTATCAGATTACGAAAATATCACGCCACTACCAGGGTGTAAAAATGATTATAAACTTATATCAGATATTTTAAAGGCAACAAATAAATACACAGATGTTTTAGAAATATATGAAAAAACCGATTCTCTGAATGTAAAAGAAAGTTTAACGAGTTTCTTCTCTGGTATAAGAGAGGAAGAGATTGGGGAACTTTTCTTTTACTACACTGAACATGGAACTTATGATGGGGAAGAGGAGGATCTTAGATTTGTTCTAACAGACTATTCAAAAGAAAAATATAATACAACTACTCTTTCAAATAATTTTATTGATCAACAGATTAGAGGAGTTGATCCAAAATTAACTGTAAAAGTAGTTGATGCATGTAATTCCGGAATACCTTATATCAAAGGAGATTTAGAAGTTACTCAAATCTTCGAACAAGAAAAAGCAATTAGTAATTTGTACTTTATGTTCTCTTCTCATAGCCATCAGTCTTCCTATGTAGATACGATTAGTCATTTTACAAAAAGTTTTGCTGAAGCCATCTTAAATTACAAAGGAAATGAAATCAGCTATGCAAGCATTATAGAATACATTAAAGATAAATTTGCTCAGTCAAGTAAGCAAACTCCTTATTTTGTTACTCAAGGCACTATGAGTGATATTTTTTGTAATATTACAGATATCATAAAAAATATTGATATAAAAAAATATGAAAAACAAATTCTTGATTATAAAAAAGAAGAAACTTCATTGACTGAAGCAATTAAAAGATTATCTAAATCATATTCATCTAAAGATGAGATTGATAAGATTTTAAGTGAGATGAAAGAAGCATTTGCTGAAATAATTAATATTGACTTTCTTGCAGAGATATTTTCTTTAGATGTTATTGAAGTATCAAATTATACAGAAATTTTAGACATAGATGCAGTAGCTAGGTGGATTGATAAAAATCCTAATGATTATTTTATTGAAGTAGAGAAAGAAGAGATCAGTAATAGTAACAATATTTATAATAATATTTATGGAAATCTCATTCCAAATTTGTTTAAGCCAAAAGTTGAGTTTACAGGTATTTCTACAAGGTTGAATACTACTTTTGACTCTCTTAAAATAAAATTAAATCCAAGTTATCCGGCAACTTTCCCTTACCAATGTAATGTGGTTTTTTTAATTTCACGTTATAAGATTACCGTTTTTTATAAATTCATCACGTATCATGAAACTGGATGGGAAATATATGAATATGGTGATAGAAGTAAATGGAAGTATTTCGATTTGAGATATGCCAATAAAAGTGAAGGAATGAAAAGAATTAAGAAAATCAATAATGAATTTTTTGAATATATTAAAAGCAGTATACAAGCACGCTTGGAAGTACAAAATTCCTCGAATAAACATGATTAAATGATTCTGAAAGTTAAATAGGTTAGAGCGTTGAAAAAATATAAATGAGGCCTAATCGAAGAAGTAATTCCGTCGTATAACATAATATTCAAGCAGCGGCTCCTGAGGGAGCCTTGATCTGCGGGAAGGATTTCGAAGAGGAATTTCAGCAGACAACCCCTTCGGGGTTCATGAATATAGAAACGTTAGGTGAAATTATTAGTTGAAAATAAAGGAGAGCATTATGAAAGACATAGATTCAATAAATAAAATTGCTCAGATTTGCTTTTATTGTATTACAATTATATTGGGTTTTCTTACTTTTAGGAATGCAAAGAGAGGATTATTAAACCCAGTAAATACTGAGTATCATAAGAAAGTAATTGAACGATTGTCTGAAGTTTCAGAAGAACTTGCTAGTGAATTTTATAATGATTCAGAAAAAGACTGGTTCCAGATAAATGACATTACAAATGCAGTTGACAGAATTAATGATTTTTATTTAGAGAATAAGGAAGAAATTTTGTCCAAGAAACAATTTCCTTTTTGCGGTTATCCACTTCCTGAACTATCCTCACATTTGAGAACATTAATATCAAGAATTAATTTTGATCCATTTATACCTATAAAAATAAGAGATTTAATTATTGAACTTCTTGAAAATAGATTGGAATATACTGAATCTATTATTGTTGAAGAACTGGATAGATATTGTGATGAATTAGCAGAAGGATTGCATACAGAACTTTTTGAGTATAATGATGGATTAGTGCAGACTAGAGTGAATAAAAGACTAAGTGAACTAGGATTAGATGAAAGTCAAGTTCAAGAAGCAGTAAATGATATTCAAATTGAAATACATCATTATTTTAGATCCTTTCAACCATGAATGTAACTCTAGTAGGTTAATAACATCACCTAACATAGCATTCCTACTGCGGGCATTCGCCTTTGATCGCCAAGAATGATTCCCAAGGGGGTTAATCAGGCGATACATTCAACCAGCTAAGTCTGACGGCTTGTTCCCTTTGGTCACTTGAGCTGCTTGAACGTCAGGAATGCAAGAACGTTAGGCGAAATTAATGCAGTACAGAACAGATAATAAGATCTTAGATAGAGGTGTCCAATGTCTATAATTATTCGGACTGAAATCAATAGTGATTATACACAAGTTCACAATGTCAATTTTGTTGCTTTTGGAAATAGAGAAGATGAAGCAAAATTAGTTGAACGGATAAGAGAAACTGAAAATTTTATCTCACAGCTCTCAATTGTTGCTGAAGAACATGGAGAGATTGTAGGACATTTATTAATGAGCAAAGCCGAAATCATAAATGGTGAGAAACGTCATGAAGTATTTGTTTTAGCGCCTATTGCAGTAAAACCTAATAATCAAAAACAAGGCATAGGAAAACAACTAATTTATGAAGGATTGAATAGATGTAAGCAACTTGGACATTTTATTGTACTGCTAATTGGGCATCCATCTTACTATCCCAAATTTGGTTTCAAGCCAGCTCGAGAATATGGCTTAGAATTAATTCAGTTTGAAGTTCCAGATGAAGTATTTATGGTATGTGAATTGAACGAAGGTATATTAAACACTATTAAAGGCGAATTGAAATATCCTAGTGCATTTTTCGGGTAATTCAAGAGGGTATTAACATCACCTAACACAATATTCACGCTGCGGGCCATTCAGCCCTTGATCTGCCGGAAGAAATATCGAAGAAGAGGACTCAGGCAGATACATCCATTTCCCTAAGATAAGAGCTATCTAAGGGGAATGGACGTCGCGAATACGAGAACGTTAGGCGAAATTATATAGATGAAAGTATGGAGAAATATATGAACTCTTTTTTTGATTATGACAAGTACTGGAATCAAAATTTAGTTTCGTTAAATAAATTTCAGAGACTTATTATGTTTATTAATGATGATACGGCAATAAAGACACATATAACTGGCTTTGGGTTAACATTAGATATGGATAAAATTATAAGTAATTATAAAGCAGATTTCACCCAAACCCTTTATATATTTGCGAATCAAATGGTGGCGTTTTACTGCACTTTACTAGATTCGATAATTGAAGAGTTCTTTTTTTGTATTTTTGCTAAGTATCCAGAGAAATTAAAGATATTTGTTAATGAAGAAGAGAGCTTTAGAACAATGCTAGGTTTTTCGCTAAATGATTTTTTAAAATATGAATCAAAAGAAGAATACGTATATCAACTTTCAAAGAAAGCCTCGAAAATTTGTAATAACGGAAATATAAAGAAGGTGTTTAAAAGGATTGAGCGATTGATTTCATTGGATTATTCTGAAATAAAACTTGATGCTATCAATGAGTTATATACTACACGAAATAAAATCATCCATGAAAACATATTCTATAAACTTGATACTGATGATTTGAATAAATTTAATGATGGAGTTGATTCTTTATTGTACGAATTGAGGGATGCATTAAAGAAACTGGATATAGAAGTGAAAGATTCTTATGTAAGAATATTTGACGATGACTAACATAACTCCGCCTAACATCCTATTCACGCTGCGTCGCTACGCTCCTTGATCTGCGGGAGAAGCGTTGGCAGATAACCCCTGATGGGGTTCGTGAATAGAGAAAACGTTATAGGAAATCAGTGCGAATCATCGTAATATCAATACAAACAAAGGAGAATTTATATGCACTCTGAAAAGAACCCGTACAGCCTGTCAATAGAATGTAAAGACATTATCCTTCGCGAATATCAATTAGAAGATTTAAATCAATTACAAGTACTTACATGGCAACCGGAGATTTATGGGTTCTTATCAGGTTGGAATGTTGAAAAAGAAGTCAGACTAGACTGGTTGAAGAATTATGAAATACCAGAAAACAATCAATTTCTTAAACGTGTCGAAGAAGGACTGGATGTTGGTGATCTTAGACTGAGGCTAGGGATCGTACTTAAAGAAACTGGGGAATTTATTGGCTGGTGTTGTTCAGGAATAAAAGACGATCTTCCAGCACCAAACAGAGAAATCATGTATGGTATTTCAAAAGACCATAGAAGTAAAGGATATACGACTCAAGCAGTTCAGGGAATAATTCAGTATTTATTTGATAACACGGAGATCAAAGAATTAAATGCAATTGCATTACTAGAGAATGGTGCATCGAATAGAGTTATTCAAAAAAGTAATTTTAAGTTTGTCGGAGAGATAGTAATAGATGATGAAATATATAACCATTTTAAAATTCATAAGATAGATTTTTGAAATATGGTGAGCTAATTCGGGAAGGAACTGATATCCTATAACATAATATTCAAGCACGGCTCCTTCGGAGCCTTGGTCTGCGAGATGGATTTCGGAGGGGCATTTCAGCAGACAACCCTACGGGTTCATGAATACAGAAACGTTATAGGAAATCAGCGTAAAACGAAAATAAAAGCAAATTGCTATCAGTTAATTCAATTAACAGGCAAGATAGTTAATCGTTTTCACGAATATAATTCCCTTATTTTCCAATCAGCAAACCGTAAAAAAGAACGATTGTTACGAAGAATCTGTAAAAACGTTGAACAGATGAAAGGAGAAAGTTCGATGCAATTTAAATGGTATACAGATGTGCATGAGTTTTATAGAGATACCTATGAAGTGCTGATGCATCATGAGGCACAAAATATGATTCCTCTGGGCAATATCATAATCGGGCATGAAGGAAAAGACAAAACAGATTGGCGTGACCCTGCAAATTGGCTTATGGTAACGATTTCGGATGCTAAGGGCATACAACTTACCGCCATAATGACACCGCCACACAATATTACGCTGTATGCAACGGACAACGTCATTAACCCAAAGGCTATCGATTGTTTGATAGATGGGCTGAATGACCGTGAAATTCCAGGAGTGATAACTGAAAAAAACTTGGCAGAATATTTTGCCAGAGAATATACCTTACGTAAAGGAATAACCTTTAAAACGACCATGAGCCAACGTATATATGAACTTACAGCAGTAAACCCAGGTATTCAAAAGATTGGTACCGTTCGGTTGCTAGACGAAAAGGATATTCACTTTTTCCCGTATTGGGCTGAAGCATTTTCCGCAGCAGGGAATTACGGTCAAACAGAAATGTGCATCCCGCAAGAGGCAGAGCCTTACCTCTACCGTATAGCACCGAAAAAACTTTATATTTTAGAGGATGACAACGGAATTCCAGTTTCTATGGCCGGATATACAAGGGAACTTCAGACAGCTATCGGTGTGGCATTTGTATATACGCCTCCGTATGAGTGTAGAAAGGGCTACGCGACTTCAATTGTGGCGCAAATAAGCCAACTTGCCTTGGATAAAGGATTTACTAAATGCGTCTTATATACGGACCTGGCGAATCCTACATCAAACAGCATCTATCAAAAGATAGGCTATAAGCCAATTTGTGATTCGCTTCAGCTAGAATTTAAATATTAGAATGATGTGACCAGAACTTCTACTAAGTTGAAATGAGAGCATAATATACAGTAAAGATAAGGCGGAGATTACAGTGAGATATCCCCGTTTTGTGAATCAAAACAGTTAAATATGTGTGACCCTGTATATTCCCTTTGATTCATCAATAGTGTATGTAAGTATTTCGAAGAAGGTGCTGACATCCTATAACATTATATTCACGCTGCGGGCATACGCCCTGGGTCCGGCATTCGCCGGCCACCCGACATGCGTCGGGTCGTGAATACGAGAACGTTATAAGAAATTGACGATAATTATTTTAGGAGGTTATTTCATGGCAGAATTCAGAGTAAGGCCAGATCGTTCTAATTTATATGGTTCTATTTCCGCCGAATTTGATCCTATATTAACGATTAATTCTGGAGATACCGTTCAATATTCCTGTTTTGATGCTGGTTGGGGTACTCCCTCGGATGAAGGAAAAAGAGTAAAACCCTATGAGAGACGAGAAAAAATAGATTGGGGCCATGCCTTATGTGGGCCTATACAAGTAATGGAAGCAAAAAAAAGGGATGACGCTTGAAATAAGAATAAATGAGGTTATACCTGGACCTTTTGGGTTTACGTCTGCTGGTAAATACCCAAATTGGCAAAATCAAAAGCTAGGCTTAACCGAATGTGATGAACTTAACCTTGAATGGAAGTTAGATAAAAATAGTTTGGTCGGAAGTACGGGAGTAAATGGAAGAACATTCTCGGTGAAATTAAAACCGTTTATGGGGATTCATGCCATGCCGCCGGAAGAGAAAGGGATTCATACAACATGGCCCCCACGATATTGTGGTGGGAATATCGATTGTAAGGAGTTAACAAAAGGAAGCGTATTATATCTCCCTATTCCAGTAGATGGCGCATACTTTTTTGTTGGGGATGGACATGCCGCACAGGGGGATGGAGAGATTAGTTGTCAAGCTATCGAATGTCCGATGGAATATTTAGAACTAACTTTTGCAGTCAATAAAGAGATGAAACTTGAGTTGCCAATTGCGAATACTCCAAATGGGTGGATTAGTTTTGGTTTTCATGAAGATTTAAATGAAGCTACTGTGCAGGCAATGGATGGGATGTTGAACCTGATGGGTGATTTATTCAATTTAGATAGGGTTGAAGCTATTGCCTTAGGAAGTACAGTAGTTGATCTTCGGATTACTCAAGTTGTAAATGGAATCAAAGGGGTTCATGCTATACTTCCGCATGGAGCTTTAAAATTGGCTTAGGTTACTCATAAGAAGGCGTCAACTACTTATAACGCCATATTCACGCATCGAGCATACGCCCTCGGTCCGGCAGGGGGATCTCAGGGAAGCAGAGGCAGCCGGACACACCCAGCACTCGCTGGGCGTCGTGAATACGAGGACGTTATCAGAAATGATTTCAAGACAATGTTAATGCTATATTTTAAAACCTTGATTTCAAGAGCAATGTTTAATACTACAAGATGTGAAAATTTATATGCATAGGAGAGGAGTATCGTGAATAGAAGCCCATATGAAGAATTTCCTTATATCATAACATCAGAAGTAACACTAAGAAAAATTGTCGAAACAGATTTAGACCGTCTGTTTGAGATATACAGCAATGAAAATCTTTTTCAATATTCTCCTGTCATGTTGAAAAAAAATAAGGAAACTGTAAAGAACATGATTGGGCACTTTGAAAGGGATTTCAATAAACGCAAAGAGATTTTTCTTGGAATTTCCCAGAGCAATTCGCCTGACAGTATCGTTGGAGTAGCCGAGATGTTTGATTATAATAGTGACGTAAACATGATAACTATAGGCTACAGACTTCACGAACAGTTTTGGGGTAAAGGTATAGCCACAATGACAGTTAATGCAATGACAGATTATCTGTTCAATCGTGTTGGTGTTAACCGCATACAGGCATTCGTATTACCAGAAAACATAAAATCGCAAAATGTGTTACGACGCAATAAATTTACTCAAGAAGGAATAGTCCGTGAAGGACATATCTGGAAAGGCAAAGGTATTGTTGATTTAGTTATGTACTCATTACTCAAGTCAGACATTACAAAGTAAGCATTTTCTGCGTAAAATCCTTATCCTATTTCTAAGCTCTTTCTATCTAAGAAAAGGGGATATATTTATGATTCAATATAACAATAAATAGAATATATAGTAAAAATGGAACGCATTATGGTTTTGTGCTCCATGCTAGGTTTTGATCAAAGGGATTTTGCGCATTGGGTGTAGAATTTTATAAAGAAATATAATGTACGAAGAGAATTGAAATAACTAATGAAGTGAATTGTAGAGTAATTCGAAGAAGGCAATCGCATCTGATAACAAAGTATTCACGCTGCGGGGCGTACGCGCCTTGGTTTGCCGGGAGATAATTCGAGGAAGTGGAATGAGGCAGACAACCCTGAGAGGCTTAAAGGAGCGTAGCGACTGGGTCGAAGACTTAGCCTCTCAGGGTTGTCTGCAATTGCCTAGACCCTGTAAGAAGATAGTTGATGAATTGTGACTCGGTGTAGATCGGAAGATTTAGAACACTAAGTGCCATAATAAGGAGGAATACATAAGAATGTGTTAGTAATAAAGACGTATCTAGGGACACTATGCTTGCAAGGGTTACCTTGATACGTTTTTCCATGGAATAAAGGATTTGTAAGAGAAGAAAACGAATTATGGTATGAGAGAAATTGGTATTTAATTACTAATGGGATTTAGATACTTTATGAATGTAAAGGGTTATTTATATATGTATGAAGAACAAATGAAACCCAGCAGATAATACCGTATTCCGCTACTTCGCTAACGCTCCTTGATTCGCCTTAAGCCTCTCGGTTTCGTAAATACAAAGAATTTGTGCGGAGCGCAACTTTGAAATCGCAGAAAACAACATTAGTTGATAAAAGTCAAAGCGTCCATCCGTCAAATGTGAGGTGAAGAAATCGTGACAGACAAAAAAATCATAGTACAATTTACGAAGCTGACATTTTGTATAGCCTATCTTGTGTCAGGTGCTTTGATTGCTCTTGGGCAATTCGGATATTCGGTTCACAATTGGGTTCACTCGTTACAGCAATTTGGGATGAATATTCCTTTTGCAATCTATATTTTGTCGCCCGCTATTGCTTCATATATCGTTCTGAAGAAAAATAACAAAATAGCAGATTTTAAGGAATGGTTGAAAACTGTTTTTTACGTCAAAAATAATCTCTCTCTCTATTTGTACGCTGTTGCAGGGCTTGCACTGTATTTTTTGATACATCTTGCAGTTACAGGCCGCACGGAAATGGTGCTTCCATTTTATACGTTCTTCCTTGCCCTGCCTGGTAATCTTATTATCGGTGGCTTGGAGGAAGCAGGCTGGATGTACATATTACAACCTGAGCTTGACAAAAAATACGGGTTTGTTTTATCTTCTGCTTTTGTTGGAATAATTTGGATTTTATGGCACATCCCTCTCTTCTTCATTCCGGGGACGAATCACGGCGAGGGACTCATTAACTTTTGGATGTTTGCAGTTCAACTCATTGCGTTTCGGTTTTTCAACGGGGCAATCTACAGAATATCAGGAAAAGGCCGTGTGTTTATGTGCGTATTATTCCACACCATGTTCAATGCGGCATCCCCCATCTTTGGCACCATGACTATGACTTGGGCGGGAACACTTGCCGCAAATGCTGTGATTGTTCTTGTTTCAATTGTAACCGTTGTGATTTACGACAAAACGAGCAGGCGAATAGTATAAGCATTTTCTTCATTATGCCTTAGTCCAACAATGTGAAAGTACAACTTGCAGAATTACTCGCAAATCAGGCCGTTACGCCTATCCAGCCAGTCGATGGACGAGTAGTATTTTGCTGACGAAAAATCTACACTCTTAAACCATTGACTGGCTGGATCCTTGCCGTGCCATTGCGCCGCCGACAACGGGGAACAGGTTAAAATCCTGCCCCGTTGCCGACTGCTTTATTTTACGGCAAAACCTGCTCCGCTACATTAGTGGTAGTCGTTAGCTTTTTACAGTGGCCTTGCCCCCGCACCCCTGGCCTCATTCAAGAAACAAGGGCTGAAATCGGGCGGGACTTTTGGTCAAAATGTCCAGAAGTGACGACACAGGGCGAAAGGCGTTTTTAGGTTTTTTTATTAGCTTATGGATTTCCAAACACCAAAAAGTAAGTTCTAAACTCTAATAGTTTTATTTCAAGAAATGATTTGGATTAATCGAGTAACCTTAAGCCTTTCAGCATCAGGAATACAACAACGTTACGCGTAATTACTGCAATTCTAAAGAAGAGAGGAGAAATACAATGGATCAAATCAAATATCCGATTGGTCAATTTCAACCCAAAAACAATCTTTCAAATGATGAAATAATAAATCTTATTAAACAAATTCCTGAACTAATTAAGCGATTAAATACATTGCTGATTGGTCTTGAACAATACCAATTGGAGACTCCGTATCGGCCGAACGGTTGGACAGTAAGGCAGGTCATACATCACTTAGCTGATAATGATATGAATGCGTACCTGAGATTTAAAAGAGGATTAACTGAAAATAATCCATTAGCAAACACATATCGAGAAGATTCGTGGGGAGAATTAATTGATTACAAGAAGTTGCCCGTAGAGAATTCGCTATCACTTATTGAAATATTGCATCATCGCTTTTTAGTATTGCTGAAAGAACTTAGTATAGAAGAGTATAAACGGACTATACAAACCGAAGTATTAGGAATAATTACATTAGAGACAGCTATACAAAGGTTTATTTGGCACAACAAACACCATGCATCCCAAATCGAAAACCTAATAAGAAGAGAGAAATGGAAAGACATATAAGAAAGAGGGTAATTGTAAGGAGTTCAAAGATGGCAGTAACATCGCATAACATAATATTCAAGCTGCGGCTCCTTTGGAGCTTGGGTCTGTGGGATGGATTTCGGAGAGGAATTTTAGCAGACACCCCCTTCGGGGTTCGTGAATACCTGAACGTTATAGGGAATCAGCGTAAAAATTAAACATCAAAATCAATATTGTTAGTTACTTATTGAATTGTTTTTTACGTTAATGGTCAAACGGAGGTAGACTATGAATGAGAACGAAATGCTTGTTTATCATATTGTGACTAGGAAAGAAATGAGTCCTGGACAGATTATCAATTTTGACAAAAACCAGAAGAACAATCTGTATCATTTCTTTTTTGAGAAGACATATACAAATAATAACGGTGAAGATATTTTTAAGATTTTACATGATCATTATTCAAATGGAGGATTGAAACTGGATAAAGAGAACGCTGCAGCAACGATGAAGTATGCAGGACAAACGATCAGATCTGTTAGAGAAGTAATAGTAGAAATGGTGAGATTACAAGAATATCCCGATTATCCTTCTAGATTGTCTTGCTTATATGCTGCGAGAAGTTATGAGGATACTTTGAAATGGAAGGAGATATTTGATTCTTTTAATCGGAAGGTTTTGCAGATTGTTAAGCTACGAGTAACAGGGAGTTATTTTGAAGGTGATGGGAACCTATTACCAAAGGTAGACGGAGCATCATTTTCAAAAAAAATCGAACAGGCTAGAGAATATTGGAAGGGAAATGTGAAAAACGAACTTCCTGAGCTTCTGATTAATGGAAAAATTGAAGTTGTTGAAATAATTGATGATTTCACATTAGTATAATCTGAGTATTTCAGAGGAGACACTGCATCATATAACATCATATTCACGCATCGGATTCTGGAGGCTCCTCGGTCCGCCAGATATGATCGGCAGAGAAGTGAATTCAGCGGACATATCCGCACCGACTAACTGCGCAAGCGCAGTCGGACCCTGGAGGGTCCTTAAGTCGGTGGGACGTCGTGAATACGGTAAGTTATAAGAAATTGACGATAATTATTTTAGGAGGTTATTTCATGGCAGTTTTCAGAGTAAGGCCAGATCGTTCTAATTTATATGGTTCTATTTCCGCTGAATTTGATCCTATATTAACGATTAATTCTGGAGATACCGTTCAATATTCCTGTTTTGATGCTGGTTGGGGTACTCCCTCGGATGAAGGAAAAAGAGTAAAACCCTATGAGAGACGAGAAAAAATAGATTGGGGCCATGCCTTATGTGGGCCTATACAAATAATGGAAGCAAAAAAAGGGATGACGCTTGAAATAAGAATAAATGAGGTTATACCTGGACCTTTTGGGTTTACGTCTGCTGGTAAATACCCAAATTGGCAAAATCAAAAGCTAGGCTTAACCGAATGTGATGAACTTAACCTTGAATGGAAGTTAGATAAAAATAGTTTGCTCGGAAGTACGGGAGTAAATGGAAGAAAGTTCTCGGTGAAATTAAAACCGTTTATGGGGATTCATGCGATGCCGCCGGAAGAGAAAGGGATTCATACAACATGGCCCCCACGCTATTGTGGTGGGAACATCGATTGTAAGGAGTTAACAAAAGGAAGCGTATTATATCTCCCTATTCCAGTAGATGGCGCATACTTTTTTGTTGGGGATGGACATGCCGCACAGGGGGATGGAGAGATTAGTTGTCAAGCTATCGAATGTCCGATGGAATATTTAGAACTAACTTTTGCAGTCAATAAGGAGATGAAACTTGAGTTGCCAATTGCGAATACTCCAAATGGGTGGATTAGTTTTGGTTTTCATGAAGATTTAAATGAAGCTACTGTGCAGGCAATGGATGGGATGTTGAACCTGATGGGTGATTTATTCAATTTAGATAGGGTTGAAGCTATTGCCTTAGGAAGTACAGTAGTTGATCTTCGGATTACTCAAGTTGTAAATGGAATCAAAGGGGTTCATGCTGTGCTTCCGCATGGAGCTTTAAAATTGGCTTAGGTTACTCATAAGAAGGCGTCAACTACTTATAACGCCATATTCACGCATCGAGCATACGCCCTCGGTCCGGCAGGGGGATCTCAGGGAAGCAGAGGCAGCTGGACACACCCAGCACTCGCTGGGCGTCGTGAATACGAGGACGTTAGATGAAATTACGAAGATATCCTAATAAAAAAACAGGAGGTGCATAATGACAAGACTAATTACATTAGCTGATGGAAGGTCAGTAGAAGTTGAATGTTTAAGCTGCGCTTTAACAAGTGGTATGATTGCACCGACTGGTGGAGTAATTTATGAATCAAGCAATTTTCATGCCCATCAAGATGTAGCTTATCCAATTAGAGGGTTAGTTATTTTAGCTTCAAAGAGACATTTTTACTGCATGGATGAATTAACAGATGAAGAGCAATTTGAGTATATTTCATTAATCCGTAAGATCAGAAATGAACAGAGAAATCATTTGGGTATAGATAAGGTCTATTATTTTTATAATGAAGACACAACACATCATTTCCATTTATGGATGGTTCCTAGATATGATTGGATGTATCGATATGGAAATTCAGTAGAATCATTAAGACCAATATTATTACATGCAAGGAATAACATGAACGATGAAGAAAATATGAATAGCGTAATAGAGGGCATTAGTATATTGAGGGAGAGTATGAGAGATTTTGTGAGTAGTTCAAGATAACTCCATCTAACACAGTATTCACGCATCGGAGCTTCGCCCTTTGGTTGACTAGATGTATGATCATGGAAGAAAGCACAGTCAACAAACGACCCAGCCTAAGATAAGAGCTATCTAAGGCTAGGTCGTTTCATGAATACAGAAACGGTAGATGAAACCAATGCAAGATCTTAAGTAAGGAGTAGAGATATATAATGATTGAACATAATATCGAAACGATTAATAGATTGCTTCAACAGCACCATATAAATGATGAAATTGTAAGTTTTCAAAGACTATCAGGAACAACTTCTGGAATAGTTTTAAGATTAGAATCAAAGAATGGAATTAAGTACATTTTGAAGTCTGATAACCCAATCCAGATTGAATTAGTTGAACATTTGCTTCATACCTATACGCACTCATTATTATTACCTAAAGTTCTTTTATCAGCCCAAGATAAGTCATATTTTGTGTATACATTCATTGATGGTAAAACTCATTTTAATCGTGGTAAAAAAAGAAATTGGATGAGAATCCTAGTAAAAGAACTGCTCAACCAATATGTTGAACATCAGGGAAAAAATACATGGGGGAGAATAGAATTCCCACGAGAAACATGGAAGGAATTTAATGAAATTAGCATTGAAGAAGCAAGAATAAATCTGAAGAATGTATTATTGCCAGAAGACTATCAATACGTAAAATTAATGTCAAAAAAACTATTTAATGATGATTCAAAGCAAGGAACTAAGTATTTATTGCATGGGGATACAGGCGTTCATAATTTTGTTTTTAATGATTCAACACTGATTGGTGTGATTGATCCGTCACCGATGGTGGGGCCAATCATATATGATTTTTTATATGCATTTTGTTCTTCACCTGATGATATTAATACTGATACTTTGTTTGCCGCATCGGATTTACTTGAACAAGGTAATGTTGAGAGAACCAGATTAATTGAGGAAACACTGATACATCTTTATTGTCGAATAGGACTTAGTATACGGCATCACCCAAATGACTTGACTGAATATATACAGGCATGGGGGTATTGGAAAAAATTATGTAAGCAAATCGATGATGACATTGGCATCATCTAACAAAATATTCATGCATCGGGCCATCCGGCCCTCGGTCCGACAGAGGGATTTCGGGGAAGCGACTCCAGTCAGTGAGGGTTGGTGCATACAAAACATTATATGACAGAATCAAAATGAAAAAGAGCCAGAAGGCTCTTAATCTAAAGATATATGTAATTCGTTATGCAGGTGAAGAGCGTCCTTAAAACCTTGCAAATAAATTTCACGTTCTAAAATAGCTTGAACAGAAAGCTCAGCATCATCGTAGAGGAATAGAATCTTCTGTATATTTTCCGGTACTCCTTCATGTAACTGCTTGAAATAGAGATTCCACTCGGATGAGAACTGGTTGTAGCTGGAGTTGTTTTTGATAAGATTGCCATATAAAGATTCAATTCGAGTACAATGGCGAAGCTCAATACGAACGAATATGTGTCATTAGAAGTGATCGATAAATTATGTGCGGCTTTAGGTTGTCAGCCAAGAGATTTATTGGAACATATAGCAGAACAATGACAGATTAGAATCAAGAATAAATGTTGGTTAATCGAAGAAGTGATTCCATCGTATAACATAGTATTCAAGCATCGACTCCTTTCGGAGCCTTGGGCTGCAATATGAATTTCGAGGAGGTATTTCAGCAAACAACCCCTACGAGGTTCATGAATACAGAAACGTTATGTGAAATACAATGCAACAATTTTAAAAAATCTATTAAACAAAAAAAGAAAATGAGGGATATGCCTAATGACTTTACAAGACTTATATAATGACAAACCAACTAAATTATGGAACAAAAGAATGATTGAATACGGAGATGCCCTTTTTACAGAAGAGAGATTATTAATGTGTGATAAAGTCCTAGATAACTATCTAAACCAATTAATATTATTACAAGAAACTAAATATCCTGAAAGTATTATGAAGGCTGTAGAAGAAATTGTAATTAGGTTTAATGAATTGAATGATACGAACGATTATTTTATTGAAACGATGGAACGTGAAGAATTGGCTGAATTTATAGATAAGGCAGCAAGACTAGCTGGATTAGAAATTGAGGACGATCAAGATATTACAGAAGAATGGAGAGAATGGTGATGTTGAATTAAACATGATTTGTAGGTAAATTCAATGAAGTCATGGTACTTTGTATAACATCACATTCTAGCATCGCCGCATTCGCTCCTCGGTTCGGCAGAAGTTGAGAAGCCATGAAGTGGAATCGGTCGAACACATCCGGCATACGACGGACGAATTGAATGCAAAGACGTTATACGATAGAATCAAAAACAATAGGAAAGAGGATCATAAGATCCTCTAGATGTTAGAATTTTTAATTCGCTAAAGAGTTGTAGAGCGTCTTTGAAACCTTGTATGTAGATGCTTCTTTCTAAGATGGATTGTAGAGAAATTTGAGCATCTTCGTACAGAAAAACCGTATGTTGAAGTTGATCGGGTAACGCTTCACTAAGTGTTCTAAAGCATCGATATGTCTCTGAAGAAAGCTGATTGTACTCCGTATGATACTCCAGAAGCTCAGCAAAGAGTAATTCTAAACGTATTCTTATAAGTGGCTCTGTCAATGATTCTAAAGTATTAATCATATGTTTTCCCTCCTTTAATTAACTTCACGAAGTTATTATATAGCCTTATAGAGTTATTAAAGAGGTGAATATTTGACTTTGTAGAGTTAAATATTTGCTTTTCGTTGATGTAGTGAGGACAGACTCAAGAAGTGAATCCGTCGTATAACATAATATTCAAGCCGCGGCTCCTCATGGAGCCTTGGTCTGTTGGAGGATCTCAAAGGGGTGTGAAGATATTGAATTACATAAGAGAATTAAGAGAGTTAGTAGGTACCCGACCTATAATTATGGCAGGAGCATGTGTGATTCTCATAGATGATGAGGGACGATTATTATTGCAACAGAGAACTGACAATGGTCTATGGGGATTACCAGGAGGTTCAATGGAGCCTGGTGAGAATATGAAGGAGGTTGCAAGCCGGGAACTTTTTGAAGAGGTAGGCTTAGAAGCTGAAGAGTTAGAATTACTTGATATATTTTCAGGCCCTGAACTTTACTATCGATATCCTCATGGAGATGAAGTATATAACGTAGTTGCAGCTTATATATGTAAAGAATACAGTGGAATAATTAAAGGTGATGAAGCTGAAGTACAAGATATACAATTTTTTGATTTAAACAAGATACCTAATCAAATAAGTCCTCCCGACCTACCGATAATAACAAGATTTTTAAATGAAGTAAGATCATAAAAACATTTTTTTAGTAAATTGAGGTTGTCCCCGATATCACCTAACAAAGGGCTGTTTGAACTTCGGGAATACCCAAACGCTATGTGAAATCAATGCAATTATTTAAGAGGTAAACATGGGTGTGACTGCTTGGCGCTTTTTCTTACCCCACGTGCAAATTGCAATAAAATGAACATGAAGTAGACGGAGCTGAGTGTCTACTTCATGTTCGCCTAAATTTTTGGAAATTAACATAATCAAACTACAAAACGAAAAAAGACCATATAAGAAAATTCGCTGATAAAAAAATTTGCATATTGATTTTGAATTCATAGTGAAGAAGTTCGGTAACTTCTGATAACATAATATTCAAGCATAAGAATCCTCACGGAGCCTTGGCCTGTTGGGATGGAGTTCGAGGAGGCATTTCAATAGACAACCCCGGAAAAAATAAAAAGACAATGGAGGTATGTTTGGTGCTGACATTAGAAAAAGCTAGAAAAAATGATGCACAAAAACTTGCTGAAATACAAAAGGCCAGTTTTGAGGATGAATCAAAGCATTTTAAGAATAACGAAACCGTTGGGCCAATAGGATATGACTCCATAAGTTGGCAAGAAGAGATGATGCAAAATTGCGAATATTTCAAGGTACTCTTTAATGGAGAAATAATCGGGGGAGCAATGATATTTGTAGAATGTAATCAAGTGCATAATTTAGGAAGGATCTTTATTGATCCAAATTTTAAAAATCAAGGAATCGGAACGAAGGTGATGGAGAAAATTGAAAGTAAATTTCCAGACAGCACTGAATGGTGGCTAGATACTCCTAGCTGGAGTGTGAAGAATCATCACTTCTATTCAAAGTGTGGGTTTACTAAGGTTAGAGAAGAAGGTGACTTATACATTTTTAAAAAGACTTTATAAACTTATGTAATGTACAAACGTTATGAGACATCAGTGCTAAGTGTTACCAAGAAGATATTCAATGAAAAGAGTGAAAGGGAGGATTTACAATGAAGATTGATTTTGCGATTGAATCAGATTATGAGTATATCTCGTTAAGAGACAAACACATACATAAGACACTTATAAGACCAAAAATAAAAGAAAATGAAATTCTAATCATTAGAGAATCCAATCAAGAAATAGGTTGGATGAGATACGGATTTTTTTGGGACAACACACCATTTATGAATATGATATGGATAGATGAGGAGTATAGAGGAACAGGTATTGGTAAAAAAGTTGTCCACTATTGGGAAGAATTAATGAAACAAAAAGGATTTGAAATGGTCATGACCTCAACACAGTCAAATGAAGGAGCCCAACATTTTTATAGAAAGCTTGGATATAGAGATGCTGGATGTTTAATGCTTGAGAACGAACCTCTGGAAATAATACTGACAAAGAAGTTGAACCAAAATTAACGTTGAGGAAATCAATGAAGGAAGTGACATTTAAAAAATATAATATTCAAGCTGCGTCTCTAATGGAGCCTTTGCAGACAACCCCTTTGGGTTCAGGAATACAGAAACGTTACATGAAACCATGCAAAACTAAAACTATGAAATCAAGGTGAATATGATGAGTACCCTAAATCATGTTGTAAAGCTACTAATTCCGCCCCATAACAACTTTTCGGCTACAGATCTTGTGGAACACATGGGTAGTGTTATCTACGGAGAAGAGGCTAGCTCAATAAGAGACATGATTTATGAGGTACCTGAATCTTTGAGGACTATTATTTTATTAATAGATTTTGATACAGAATTATCAATGAATGGAGTCTTCGGGTTTATGGAAAATTCCACTGGAAAGTACTTGAATGAAACAATTGCTGCTTTAAAGCTAATTAAAGCGGAAAAAGATTCGTCTATTATGGAGGAGATAAAAGAGCTTATTGAAGGTGTTAATTTTAATGGGCAAATAAAATTAGAACCATATCAAGTTACAACATTTGAAGAGAGACATGACATTAATGAAAGGCTACTTGAAAGAATTGAAGAGTTGGCTGATGGACTGTATATATATTCAATAGATAGAGATATTTTTGACTACTTAATTGGTTATCTTTCTGACAACTGGATTGTATTGTTGAAAAAGCTTCAGGATGTCTGTAAGTAACTCGCAGAAGTGCGTGGTATCATCTAACCCGGCATGCGCTGGGCGTCTTGAATACATCCTCGGTCCGGTAAGAAAATAAACAGTTGATAGGAAGATGCGGATTTCATTTAAATTAAATACGGTATGGAAGTGAATTGATGGAGGGACCAATCATAACTTGTATAAGTATAGGCGTTTATGCTCATGCACTTACAAGGGGCAATAAATACATCGTAAAAAAAGAAGATGGGGACAAGTATAGAATTATTGGAAACCATGGAAAAGCAGTTTGGATATCAAAAGCTCATTTTATTGAAGGAAATATAGAAGTGCCCTTTTTAGAAAGATGGAAGTTTGATGATGATCCAAAGGAGTTTGATTTGGTGGAGGTGACCCTTACTTTTTCGGATGGAAGTGAACGATGGAGTTTGGTGACAACCCCTCAAAAATTAGTAAATCACTTTGGAAAAGAAATGGAAATACCAGGATTTAATATTAAACATCTAATTATAACGAAAACAATAGACCACGACGATATTGAAAAAATATTAAAATATTTAGAGGCCAATGATGAATTAACAGAAGCAAGCAGAGCGTTGGAATGTTGATTTGGAGAGAGCAGAGGAACCGCATAACACAATATTCATGCTTCGGCTCTTATGGAAAATATAGAAACGTTAGGTGAAACCTTTGAGAATCTAGAAATGAGGTAACTTCAATGATGCAATACAGAATCCGACCAATAATAGAAGATGATGTATTTTTTTTATGGGAGATGTTATATGAATCATTATTTGTCCCAGAAGGTCAAGAGCCATTCGATAAAGCGATAATAAAAGACCCTTATATATCAAAGTATATTGAAGGTTGGGGAAGAGAGGGGGATTTTGGATTTATAGCAATGAACCATGAGGGTGAACCCGTCGGATCAATAACAGTTCGATATTTTAACGAGGATAATAAGGGATTTGGATTTATTGATAATGATGTACCCGAACTAGGAATGGCTTTGTTAAAAGAATACAGGGGAAGAAAAATCGGAATGGCCTTAATGGATGAATTATTTAAAGAAGCTAGGAAGAGGAATATAAAAAAATTATCCCTCAGTGTTGATCCGAGCAATGCAGCGGCAATGAAACTCTACGAGAGATTCGGATTTAAAGAAGTTGGGAAAGTTGATTCATCAATCACGATGGTTGTCGATTTAAGAAGTTAAAATACAGTAGTAATAGGGATTATTTTAAGGAACTCAAAAGAAATCAAGGGTATCGCCTAACATCATATTCAAGCAGCGGCTCCTTAAGGATTCTGAGTGCACCCAAACAATCTAAAACTCGGGAGTCAAGGGTTGAAAAATGTATGCAGAAAATTCTCAATGGAGAGGGTTTAAATGATCGTTAAAAGTAATTCAGGCAAAGGCTAAATAAACGTATCAGAGGCGATAATTATGATAGATTTAGAGTCAGAAAGATTACTTATAAGAAATTTTCGATCTGATGATTGGAATGATCTACATGATTACTTATCAATAGAAGAAGTATTGAAGTATGAACCTGGGGAAGTTTGTAATGAGGAAGATTGTAAGCAGATGACATTGGAACGATCGCAAAGCAATATTTTTATGGCAGTTGTATTAAGAGAAAACAATAAAATGATAGGACACATTTATTTTAATCAAACCGTACCGTTTGAGTTTTTAACATGGGAAATAGGATACATATTCAACCCAAGATACTATGGAAATGGATATGCTACTGAGGCAAGTAGAAGAGTATTGCAATATGGATTTGAAGAGTTAAAGGCTCATCGGATTATTGCGATGTGTAATCCAGAAAACGCTTCATCGTGGAGATTATTGGAGCGCTTGTTGATGCGAAAAGAAGGTCACCATATGAAGAAAGCATTTTTTTATAAAACGGAAGAAGCACAACCCATTTGGCATAATGCATATCAATATGCGATTTTAGCAGATGAATGGCAAAGGAACAATGAATAATTTGAAAAAAAGGGGTGTGATACCATGAATGAGAAGTCACGGTTACTAGAGGAGTTCAAAGAATGGATCCGTTTTGTTTCTGAGATTCGTGAAATGGATTGGCAAATAACGATTGCTGAAGGTAAATGGTCAGTTCAGGATATCGTAAGTCATATACTACTGTGGGATAAATACTTTTTTGAAGCAGCAATAAGTCCCATATTGAACAATAAACCTTTGACATTAACACATATGGATTTTGAACAATTTAATCAGGATGCTATTGAATATGGAAAAACAAAAACGAAAGAAGAATTAATTAAAATAACTATTCAGTACCGTAACATGATATTGGAGAGTATAGAGAGTTTTGAAGACGACAAGTTTACTAAAGAATATGCTGACGGGAAGTTTACTGTAATATCATATTTAAGAGATTTTATCTGGCATGATCAACATCATATCAGACAGATTGATGAACTTAAAAGAAAAGCTATGTGAGTATATAGGCGGGTGAATCATATGGGGGATTATTGGAACAAAAGATTTACTGAAGAAGGGATGATTTGGGGTTGTGAACCAAGTCAAACTGTAACCCAAGCTATAGATTTGTTCAAAAAGAATCATGTACATGATATTTTGGTTCCTGGTGCTGGATATGGAAGAAATACGAAGGCGTTCTCTTCTTATTTTCAGGTTGATGGAATTGAGATATCTAGTTCAGCTATAGATCTAGCAAAAGAATGGGACTTAAAAACGAATTTTATTCAAGAATCGGTATTAGAGTTTAGTACATGCCAAAGGTATGATGGAATATATTGTTATGATTTATTGCATTTATTTTTGTTAGAAGACCGAAAAAAACTGATACAGAATTGCGTGAAGCATTTGAAGGAATTGGGAGTAATGTACTTCACATGTTTTTCTGATTGTGATTTTAATAATGGTGTGGGTAGGGAAATTGAAGAAGGAACATATGAATACAAGAAAGGTAAATATGCTCACTTCTTTACTGAAGAAGATTTAAAAGGACATTTTAATGATTTGAATATATTAGAAACGGGTTCCATAAGAGAGACTCTGATATATGCAGAAAAACAACAGAAAAAATATGAATTAAGGTATATATTTGTTCAAAAGATTGGATAGCTATTCTAAAAAGCAAGCAACTTCTACTACATCGTTTTATTGCTTCACTCAGCTCAAGTTGATTTTTTGTGTACTTTTGAACAAAGCAAATACACTGCCGTAAGCCTAATTGCTTAGGACAGTGTATTTGTCTTTAGAACCTGTATATCCGTTGAAAACTTTTTATTCCTCTCCGGTCGCCACCGGATTCTCCTCATAACTGATCCAGTCGCTCCAGCTTCCCGGATATAAACGCACCTTACTAAATCCAGCTTCATTCAGGGCCAGTACATTGGGACAGGCGGATACGCCAGAACCGCAATACACGATAATTTCTGCGTTTGGATCAAGGTCGGCAAAGTGCTGCTGCAATTGTTCCGCATTTTTAAAGCTGCCTTTTTCGTCCAATACTTCTTTCCAAAAGTAATTCACCGCACCGGGGATATGCCCCGCAGCTTGATCTATGGGCTCTTCCAGTCCCAGGTAGCGCGGCCGCTCTCTGGAGTCGATCAGTATAGGTGAAAAACCGATATAGGAGCCAACAGGAGCAGAATCTTCGGATATATGTTGTACTTCTTTCATACTTGTGAGCATTTGTGGCTGAACATTTGTCACAAAGGTCGAGGGAATGCGAATCGGCTGATCTGCCGTAACGGGGAACTTCGCTTCCTTCCAAGCGCTGTAGCCCTCTTCCAGCACATATACCTGCTCATGCCCGAGATAGCGCAGGAGCCACCAGAAGCGGGAAGCCATCATACCGCCTTGGTCATCATAAGCGACAATGCGTGAAGATGCGTTGATCCCGGCACGACTCAGACGTGCGGCAAGTGTATCCGCATTAGGTAATGGATGGCGACCACCATGCTCACCAAGAGGAGCAGTAAGGTCTTCTTCCAAATCGAAGTGAACCGCCCCTGGAATATGGTCTTCATTAAATTGAGTCCGTCCAGCCCCGGCTTGTCCGAGCAGGGAACGGCAGTCAGCAATGATCATGTCCGGCTCATACAATCGGGCCAGCAGCCAGCGTTTGGATACGATGGATTTCATAGAGGATTCCGCCTTCCTTTATTTAACAGTAAATTTAATCCATTGAGTATGGTTTATGAAAATGGGGTAAATAAGTTAAGAGCTGGCCTTCAGGGGATGCTCAGTGTCGGGCAACTCACTTTGGTGGATGACTTTCTTTTTAAAATCCGCTCCGTATCGTATAAAAATCCATACCCCGAACAGGATGAAAAAGCCTGCACCAAATTGTAAAGTAGACAGCCTTTCCCCGAGCAGCATCCAAGCTAGCAGGGAAGAAATAACGGGTTCGCCGAGTACCGCCATTGACACCGCGGTGGCGTTAATGTATTTGAGTAGCCAGTTAAACAGGTAATGTCCGAACAGCGTAGGCACAATGGCAAGCAGCAGGAATAGTCCCCATTCCCGTGGAGCGTATCCGGTAAAAGGAATGGCATTGACCACATTATACAGCGCAAGTGAGGTGGCTGCGATGGCGAAAACCCAAAAATTATACACAAACGCGCTCAATTGCTCGCGCAGATGCTTGCCCATCAGCATATGGATGGACACGGCTACCATACCCAAGAAGGACAGTGCATCCCCGAGTAGGGCTTGTCCCGATACGTGGAAGTCTCCAGCTCCGATGGCCAGTGAGCCGATAAAAGCCATACCCATTCCGATGAGCATAGCACGATTCGTGCCCGTCCGGAAAAACAAAAAAGAACCGAGCATGACAAGGATCGGCTCCAATGTCATAATAACGGTAGAGCTTGCAACGGTGGTCAGTCGCAGTGAGCCCATCCAGAGCAAAAAATGCAGCCCCAGCGCAATACCGGACCAGAGGATCAGCATCCACTGCTTGCGGGTCAGGCTAAACAGCTCAGTGCGGTATTTCCAGACCAAAGGCAGCATGATCAGATTGGTTAGGTACAAACGGTACATAGCGATGACGGACACCTCGGCTTCAGACCATCTTACGAAGATCGAGGAGAACGAAATAGCGATAATACCTATGATGTACAATAATTCAAAGGAAAACGACGGTTTGTGTGCTTGATTCATGTGGCAGCTCCATCCGTATGGAAGAAAGTAAATACGTCTATGTTCCTTCCAAGCGGTATCTCGAAAAATAGGTTTAATACAGCTCATTATACCGTACCTGACATTCCCGTGGTATTAGGATTTTGCAAAATCCTGAGAATATTATAAACGGGAGCAGGAGGTAGGATTTTAAGTGAGATGCTGCGTAGAACTTTTGCTGCACAAGCTCGTCTATCATAGTGGAGGTGGATTTTATGAAAAAACAAAACACATTTTCAATCATACTACTGACTGTAGTGGCAGTGCTGGCTCTGTCAGCCTGTGGAACGAAACCGCAAACCAATAACAACGCTTCTCAAGGGGCAGACCAACCGCAAACGCAACAGCAGCCGCAAGTTAAACCGGAGCCAGTCGCTGAGCCGGAGGTTAAAAAAGGCACAGGTATATACAATGGAGCTGCTGACCCGCATACGGTAGAGATTGAAACCAATGGCGAAGCCCAATCCTTCCAATTGGGGGAGGGACTGGACACGGTAATAGCTGGACTTAAAGAAGGCGATACAGTAGCTTTTGAATACAACGAAAAAACAGTAGAGGGCGACGCGACGGCGAAGCAACTGACTTTAACGAAAATACAAAAAACAGAGGCTGCAACAGATAGCAGTCAAAACGGAAGTTCCAGTCAAGCAGTAGGTGGGGAACGCTCGAAAACTCAAGCTTTTGAGCTTACCCTTGAAGGAAAAAAGGAAAAGCAGACAGCAACATTGGCAAAAGGAGAGGGATATTCACTGTATGTGTTTGATCCGATGTCCCTGTTTCCCGATCAAAACCGTGTTGCCTTGGCTGTAGATGATAACTATTATGCTGAAATTACAAAGCTGCCCTCCGATTTTAATCTGGATGAGCTTCAAAAAGAAGGCGAGAAGGATCTAGCTTCCATCGGTAAGGTGCAAAAGTTGGACAAAGCATCCGTCCCTCAAGAGCTGACCAGCAACCGTCTGTTCTTACAAGCGAGCAGTTCGAAGATGACACAGCAATATATAGTTGTAGAAAATAAAACAGGCGGTTTCATCGTGAGAGTGAACATTCCACAAGGTGAACCTGCTGAAGGATTCGAATCCTTCATTTATACATCGCTGGAGAGCCTGCAAGCTAATAAATAATCCTACTTTGGTGTGGGATGGTCGGCGGCTTACAATCATGAATTTAAGGCAGTTTTGCCGTTGGAAATTGTTATTTTAAGGGTGAGGTTAGAGCTATAAGGGTCTAATCTATAATTGCGAGACCTGCACTTTTGTGCTATAAAGGATGAGAGAATAAGATCATTCCGGCTTGCGAAGTCGTATGAAGCGATGAAGGAGTTGTTAGATTTACTATGTCCATCGAAATGAATACACAAGAAGTCATCAACGTGATTAAAAACAGCAAGAAAAAGACGCCTGTTAAAGTATATGTAAAAGGAGCTTTGGCTTCCGCATCTTTTGGCGAGAATGTTCAAGCCTTTATTTCTGGAGACAGTGGTGTTGTATTTGGTGATTGGGCTGATATCAAGCCTGTACTGGATAGCGCAAACGCGAAAGAAGAAGACTATGTAGTGGAAAATGACCGCCGTAACTCTGCTGTTCCTATGCTCGATCTGAAAGGCATCAATGCCCGCATTGAGCCAGGCGCATATATTCGTGATATGGTTGGCATCGGTAACAACGCCGTCATTATGATGGGTGCAGTAATTAACATCGGTGTCACCATTGGTGAAGGCACGATGATTGATATGAATGCTGTGCTGGGCGGTCGTGTTAAAGTAGGTAACATGTGCCACATCGGTGCAGGCGTTGTCCTGGCAGGTGTCATTGAACCACCATCTGCACAGCCAGTTGTAGTAGAAGACGATGTATTGATCGGTGCGAACTCGGTCGTATTGGAAGGCGTGCGAATTGGTAAAGGTGCAGTTGTTGCAGCTGGAGCTGTCGTAACTGAAGATGTGCCTGAATACTCCGTAGTGGCGGGTACACCTGCACGTGTGATCAAACAGGTCGACGATAAGACCAAATCTAAAACTGAGATTTTGAAAGAACTGCGCGTTCTGTAAGAAGGCAAAAGTTTTTACGTACCAAAGGTGAACGATTCCTTGTCAGAAGCATGATGCACTGACAGCATAACTTAGGGACGAAGCACAACGGACAAGGCTCGGCGGCTGCGCCGGGCTTTTGTCCTTTTGTTCTTTTGCCAGATAAGAGCTGATGAGCTATAAAGAGGAGGCGTAGCGGTAATGAGTACGGTCGACTATCGTTCTTTTGTCCAAATACGAAGAGATTTACACCAAATTCCCGAGCCGGGTTTTGAGGAGTACAAAACACAACAATATTTGCTGGATTATTTGGAAACGCTCCCTCAGGAGCGGTTGGAAATTCGTACATGGCGTACGGGCGTGTTAGTGTTCATTCATGGAACAGCTCCTGAACGCCGCTATGGATATCGTTGTGATATGGATGGTTTGCCGATTGAAGAAGAGACAGGGTACGATTTCCGTTCGACCCATCCCGGCTATATGCATGCTTGTGGACACGATTTACATATGACGATTGGATTGGGGATTGTTACTCACTTTGCAAGCCATCCGATTAAGGATGACCTGGTTGTGTTGTTTCAACCGGCTGAAGAAGGGCCGGGCGGAGCCTTGCCTATGAGGGACAGCACGGAGCTGGCAGACTGGATACCCGATGAAATTGTCGCGCTGCATGTTGCACCTGAATATCCTGTCGGTACAATTGCGACTCGCCCGGGCATCCTATTTGCCAATACGTCGGAGCTTTTCATCGACCTGAAGGGTATGGGCGGGCATGCTGCGTATCCACACAAGGCGAATGATATGGTAGTGGCTGCTTGCCAGCTGGTGGGACAATTACAGACGGTTGTAGCCCGTAATGTGAATCCACTCGATGCAGCGGTCATTACCGTGGGTAAGGTTAGCGGAGGCACGAAGCAAAATATTATCGCGGAAACCGCCCGTTTGGAGGGTACGATCCGAACGTTGTCAGCCGATACGATGATGTTGGTAAAATCACGGATTGAAGCACTGGTGCGTGGTGTGGAGGCTGGATTTGAATGCCATGCCGAGATTCATTATGGCTCAAACTACTTGCAAGTGTACAATGAAGCTCAGGTGACCGAGGAATTTATGAACTGGGTCCGTAATCGGCAGGATGTGCAGCTTATTGAATGCGGAGAAGCGATGACCGGAGAAGACTTTGGGTATTTTCTGGAGCGAATTCCCGGTCTGATGTTCTGGCTTGGTGTTGATACGCCTTATGGTTTGCATCATGCGAAGCTGGAACCTGCGGAGGAAGCGATTGGTGTAGCCATTCGTGTGCTGACAGACTATTTTACATGGAAGTCTCAAGGGTAAATGATACGCCCTGAATAATTATGTTTAATGAGAAGAATGAAATGGAATGAAGTCGAATTTTTGAAGGAGGGTGTTATGGGAGAGCAAACCATCATCCGATTTGAACGGGTGACCAAGCAATATGACAACGATCCCCCAGTGCTGGCGGACGTCAGCTTTGAGATTGAGCGTGGTAAATTTTATACACTGCTGGGGCCTTCCGGCTGTGGTAAAACAACGATTCTGCGTATGATTGCAGGTTTTGCGGAGCCGACAGAAGGCTCTATTTATTTGAACGGAAAACTCATTAATCGTGTTCCAGCCAATGAGCGGCAGGTCAATACGGTTTTTCAAGATTATGCGCTATTTCCGCATCTGAATGTGTTTGAAAATGTAGCCTTTGGTCTGCGAATCAAAAAGATGAACAAAAAGGACATTCAGGAGAAGGTGACACAGGCGTTGTCCTTTGTCAATCTGGAAGGCTACGGCGAGCGGGAAATTTCTGAGATGTCCGGGGGACAGCGTCAGCGTGTAGCCATCGCACGGGCTATCGTCAATGAGCCTGATGTTCTGTTGTTGGATGAACCGTTGTCTGCACTGGATTTAAAGCTGCGTACTGAAATGCAGTACATTTTGCGCGAAATGCAGCAGCGCCTTGGAATTACCTTTATTTTCGTTACGCATGATCAGGAGGAAGCGCTGGCCATGTCGGACGAAATTTTTGTCATGAACAAAGGTAAGATTGAGCAAAGTGGTACCCCTAATGATATTTATGATGAGCCGATCAATCGGTTTGTTGCTGATTTCATCGGTGAATCCAATATTGTCCCAGGACGGATGATTGCGGATTACCAAGTGGAATTTAACGGTCGACAGTTTGAATGTGTCGACGGCGGACTACGTCCGAACGAGCCTATTGAAATTGTGATCCGGCCGGAGGACTTGGAGATTACGAGTGTGGCTGAAGGCAAGCTACGTGTAAAAGTGGATACCCAATTGTTCCGTGGGGTTCACTATGAAATAAGCTGCTATGATGATTCGGGTCAGGAGTGGCTCGTGCATTCTACCAAAAAGGCGGAGCTGGGCAGTGAAATCGGTCTGCGATTTGACCCGGAAGCGATCCATGTGATGCGGTTCGGGGAAACAGAGGAAGAATTTGATCGGCGTCTGGAAGCCTATGAAGAGGTGGATCAGCATGTCCGGTAATACAAGAGCAGCGTATCTGCTGCCTTACTATTTATGGATTGTGCTGTTCGTGGCGGCTCCAGTTGTTCTTGTGTTTTACTATTCGTTATTTGATGTGGATGGTCATCTCACATTCAACAACTATGCTCAGTTTCTGACACCTGTTTATTTGAGCATGACGCTTAGCTCGTTCTGGTATGCATTTCTGATCACTGTATTTTCACTGTTAGTTGCTTACCCGGCAGCATATTTGCTCACACGCACCAAGCATAAGCAGCTGTGGCTGTTGCTCATTATTTTGCCGACCTGGATTAACTTGCTACTCAAAACGTATGCTTTTATTGGGATCTTTGGTACCTATGGCCCGGTGAATGCGGTGTTAGGTATGGTTGGGTTGGGAGGTCAGCAATTATTGTTTACCAGCTCCAGCTTTGTGTTTGTATCGGTTTATATTTTTGTGCCTTTTATGATTTTGCCCATCTATAACGCGTTGGAAGGGTTAAACCCTTCATTGCTGGACGCAGCCCGTGATTTGGGAGCCTCCAAGTGGACTGCGTTTCGCAGGGTTATTTTCCCGTTAACGCTTGCGGGTGTGCGGTCCGGTTGCATGGCTGTGTTTATTCCAGCGTTGTCGCTGTTTATGATTACCCGCCTGATTGCAGGTAACCGTGTGATTACACTGGGGACGGCGATAGAGCAGCATTTTCTGGTTACTCAGGATTGGGGTATGGGCTCTACGGTTGCCGTGTTCCTGATTTTGGCGATGGGGATCATTATGCTGCTCACCTCGGGAACGAAACGGAGGGTGCGGCATGGTAAATAAAAACCGATTCGGGAATATTTATTTGGTGATTGTTTTTCTCGTGTTGTACGCACCTATTTTGTATTTGATGTACTATTCCTTCAACAGTGGCGGGACGATGCATGAGTTTGAAGGTTTTACACTCCAATATTACAAAGAGGTGTTTGCAGACACCCGTTTGATCATTATTGTCATTAACACCTTGGTGATTGCTTTGCTGTCGTCTGCGTTGGCTACGATTATTGGCATCATGGGTGCGCTGGCTATTCATCAGATGCAGAACCGTCGAGTCAAGAATACGCTGCTGTCGCTCAATAATGTATTGATCGTGAACCCGGATGTCATTATTGGCGCTTCCTTCCTCATTTTGTTCACGATGGTCGGGATTAAGCTGGGTTTCTACTCCGTTTTATTATCCCATATTGCATTTAGTGTGCCGATTGCGGTCATTATGATTTTGCCGAGGTTGCAGGAAATGAGTCCATCTCTGGTCGATGCCGCGCGTGATTTGGGTGCCAGCCGAATGGATGTGCTGACCAAGGTGATTCTACCCTTTATCAAGCCAGGGATTTATGCGGGCTTCTTTATGGCGTTAACATACTCGCTGGATGATTTTGCGGTGACCTTTTTTGTGACAGGTAGTGGCTATTCGACCTTATCGGTGGAAATATACTCACGTGCCCGTCAAGGGGTTTCCTTGTCCATCAATGCGCTATCCACGCTCATTTTCCTGTTTACTGTGCTGCTGGTGGTGGGTTACTACTTTATTATGCGCAAGGCGAATCGTAATGGTAAAAAAGAGCCTGCGGCAGAAATGGGGGTGCCTAGATGAAGTCACTTGTGCGCGTGTTTCTGTCCATTTTCATCATCTCGTTTGGTCTGATGGGGGTGGCAGCATGGCTTAATTCCAGTCAAGGCTACTCCGGTGGCAACACACTGACGGTGTACAACTGGGGAGACTACATTGACCCCGAGCTGTTGGAACGGTTTCAGAAGGAGACGGGGATTACTGTCATTTATCAGACCTTTGACTCCAATGAGGCGATGCTGACGAAAATCGAGCAGGGAGGAACTTCGTTTGACGTAGCGGTTCCCTCGGAATATGCTTTGGCTAAAATGAAGCAGGAGCACTTGTTGCTCCCGTTGGACCACAGCAAGCTGCCGAATTTGAAGCATGTGGATTCTCATTTTCTAAACCTTTCGTTTGACCCGAAAAATGAATACTCGGTACCGTATTTTTGGGGTACAGTCGGGATTGTGTTTAACCCGGAGCTGACGAAAGGCATTGATTTTCATAGCTGGAACGGTCTGTGGAATCCAAAGCTACGTAATAACCTACTGTTGGTTGATGGTGCGAGGGAAGTCGTAGGGATGTCACTGAACAGCCTTCACTATTCCTTGAACGATACGAATGAGGCACATTTGCAGCAGGCTTTGACGAAGTTGGAGAAATTAGCGCCCAATGTTAAAGCGGTTGTTGGTGACGAGATTAAAATGCTGCTGGCAAACGAGGAAGCTGCTGCCGGCGTTGTATGGTCCGGTGATGCGTCTGAAATCATGGATGAGAACGATAAGCTCGATTACATCGTGCCAGATGAAGGCTCCAACTTGTGGTTTGATAATATGGTTATTCCAAAAACCGCTACCCATGTGGATGCGGCCCATAAGTTCATCAATTTCATGATGCAGCCCGATGTAGCCGCTCAAAATGCCGAGTTTGTAGGATACTCCACACCTAATGAGGATGGGAAGAAGTTGTTGCCTGAAGATATCTCTGGTGACGAGCGTTTTTATCCTCCGTCGGAAATTACTGACAAGCTGGAAGTATACAACAATCTGGGCAAGCGCATGCTCGCTCATTACAATGAATTGTTCCTGCAATTCAAAATGCATTTAAAGTAGGGGAGTGGCGTTGGGATTAGGGATTGGTGCTTTAAAGGTCGCTGCGGTGGCGGGTGGTGCTTACCATCGCTGTTAAATTCCGATTGTTATGATTGAATATTTAAAGGTAAAAATTGGAACTTAAAGGCGACCGCTTCGCTTGTCCAGCATCATTCCGCCCCCTCCGCTGCACCGTGCTTAAAGGTACTCACCCATGAATCCCACACCAGGTGAGGGAGTAGAGGAAGAGCGAACAGGCCCTTGAACCACCCGTACAGGTGGTTCAAGGGTCTGTTTTGTTTATTCACCGCGCAAAGCGGTGAGTATTTTTTTACCCCTGCGTCTCCCACACACGTTAGAGAATTGTGGGACTTTAAGGTGGGCAGTGAGCGAAGCGGGCCATTTGAATCTGGAGAAGCGGTAGCGTTCGCCTTTGCTGAGGGATTCTTACCTATAAATGTTTTATCCAATCCAAGAATCCCCCAGCAACAGCGATCGGAAGATCAAATGGACTGCGTAGCGCCTCCCCCACCTTAACTCCTCACAATTCCCCTAACAAACCTCTCTATTTTATCCAACCCTTGCTCCAGCACATCCTGCCCGTAAGCATAGGACAAGCGAACGTATCCTTCGCCATAGGAGGAAAAGGCATCTCCAGGTACGACAGCCACTCCATGCTCTTCCAGTAGTTTCAAGGTAAAATCCATCGAGCTTAATCCAAAATGGGCGATGGAAGGGAACAGGTAAAAGGCTCCTTCGGGTTTCTCCAGCGGGATACCCATATCTGTCAGCCTTCCATGTACATAATCCCGACGTTTACGGTACTCCTCGCGCATCGGAAGTGCATCATCCACCCCGACGGTCAGGGCTTCCAGTGCTGCATATTGGCTAATTGAGCTAGCGCAGGTCACGTTGTACTGATGGACTTTGACCATGTGCTGTGTAATTTCAGCGGGTGCAAGTGTAAAACCAATACGCCATCCCGTCATGGAATGTGATTTGGACAGACCGTTAATGACGATGGTGCGCTCACGCATACCTGGTAGAGCTGCAATGGACACGTGGGGTGTATCGTAAATCAGTTCGCTGTATATTTCGTCCGAAATGATAAACAGATCGCGCTCCTTCAGTAAATCCGCGACCGCTTCCAGTTCTTCGCGGCTCATCACTCGTCCGGTTGGATTCGAAGGATATCCGAGAATGACTGCTTTTGTCCGTTCGGTCAGATAAGGCTCCAGCACCTCGGCCGTGAGCTTGAAGCCGCTACTGCGGGTATCGGCAAACACAGGAATGCCGCCTGACAAACGGATCAATGGCTCGTACCCTGGGTAGATCGGGACAGGTAGAACAACTTCGTCGCCGGGTGACAAAATCGTGCGTAAGGTAATATCCAGCGCTTCACTGGCTCCGTTCGTTACGATAACCTCATCCTGTCCACGGTAATTCAGGCCGTATTTACGAGCTACAAACGCCGTTGCGGCTTCTCTTAATTCCGGCAGTCCCGGATTAGGTGTATAGGAGGTGCGTCCTTCGTTAATCGCCCGATGGGCAGCTTCCATAATATGCGCAGGGGTAGGGAAATCCGGCTGTCCGATCGTTAATGACAGGGTTCCGGGTAATGCGGCAACTTTGTTGGCGATTTTGCGGATGCCGCTGATTTGAATGTTTTTAACCTGATCGTTAAGCAAATGCTCCATAGCGTATGTGCCACCTTTTTCTGTATTAGAACAAGTTTACAATAATTTGATCTGAATATGCTACGGCAAGAAGAATTCATTTTACATAATTAAGGTACTAAATTGACTAATTTATGGTATCTTAAAAGATGAATATATTTGTAAGCGTAATCATAGTAGAAATGGAGAGAGGAGTATCTTCTGATGAAACAAGAATACATAGTAAAAATATTACCCACGAAATTAAAAAGGTTCGGGATCACATGGCTCAGTGCCATACTGATGCTTTCAGCTGGAGGGCCGGTAGGGTTGTCCAGTGGAAAAGCTTCTGCAGAGCCTGCATCTTTTGCAGGAAAAGAGGTGCAACCTTCACCCGTAACTGTAGAGGCAAGTGTATATGCAGATGTCTATTTTCCTAAAAAGCTTCGCATCCACGATATACAGGGGGTAGCACACCGTTCTCCATATGAAGGACAAAAAGTAGCGGATATTGAAGGCGTTGTCACGATGGTGAAGGGGAGCAGCTTCTATATCCAAGAGTTGGATGCTCAAGTGGATCAGGATGAAAAAACATCCGAGGCCATTTTAGTGTACAAGCCTAGTCACGGTGCACAAGTTGGGGATGAGGTAAGGGTTAGCGGTTCGGTGAAGGAATATACGGAAAGAACATATGCAAGTAAGCCAATCGACTTGACGACAACAGAAATTGTGGCTTCTTCGGTTAGGGTAATTGCCAATGACCGTCCATTACCAGCTCCAATTTTGCTAGGTGAACAGGGACGTGTGATGCCGACATCTGTTGTTGATAATGACGGAATGACGGTGTTTGATCCACAGGAGGATGGCTTGGACTTTTTCGAAAGTCTGGAAGGCATGCGTGTAGAGTTGAAGGATGCCACTGTGATTGGTCCTTATGGCTATGAAATTCCAGTCCGAATTGATAACGGTCCAAACACAGGTGAGGTTGTAACGGAGGCAGGCGGACTCATGCTGACAGAAAGAAGTCTGAACCCGCAACGGATTCTGATTGATGCGAAGCCTTCGACACCGTTGAAGACAGGCGATCGTTTTGCGGGTCCTATCACAGGTGTGGTGAGCTATAGCTTTAGCAATTATAAGCTGCTGCCAGAGCGTCTGCCGGATGTTGTACCTGGCGGCCTCCAGCCAGCCAATACGCGTTTGATACGCGATGAACGTAAGCTGACAGTAGCTTCTTTTAATGTGGAAAACTTCGATCCCGGTGATGGAAAACGAATAGATCAGCTGGGGCAGGCTATCGCCGTAAATTTGAATCATCCGGATATCATAGGATTGCTGGAAGTGCAGGATAATAACGGTGAGAAAGATGATGGCACCACAGACGCTTCCGAAAGCTTCCGCGTGCTCATAGAGGCGATTCGAGCTCATGGAGGCCCGGAGTACGCTTTTACAGATATTGCCCCTGAAAATAATAAGGATGGCGGTGCTCCCGGTGGTAACATCCGTGTTGGCTTCTTGTACAATCCGCAACGTGTTACGCTGACCGACAAGCCCAAGGGGGATTCAGTTACGTCTGTCACTTATGGAGTGCAGGGACTCTCTCTCAACCCGGGTCGGATTGATCCCCTGAATGCGTCATTTGAAGACTCGCGCAAGCCGTTGGCCGCTGAATTTGAGTTTGAAGGCCAGCAGGTGATTGTGGTCGCTAACCATTTTAATTCCAAAGGGGGCGATCAAGCGCCATTTGGAGGAATTCAGCCGCCTGTACGAAGCAGCGAAATACAGCGTGCGAAGATTGCAACGATTGTGAATGGCTTTGTAAAGTCGGTACTGCAAGTAAACCCTAAGGCCAATATGGTGGTGCTCGGTGACCTAAATGATTTTCAATTTTCTGAAACGCTGGCTTTGCTACGGGGGCAGGAATTGACCAATCTAATTGACAATTTGGATGAAAAGGAACGGTACTCCTATATTTATGAAGGTAACTCGCAAACATTGGATCATATGCTGGTCAGCCCGTCACTGAGCCAATCATCCGTGCTGGATATCGTTCATATGAATGCGGACTTTAGTGCGGCAGACGGGCGGGTCAGTGATCATGATCCGTTGGTTGCGCAGATAGATTTGCCGCGCAAAACGGAAGAACCACCGACAGATGGTGGGAGTGGCCGAAATGACGATGATGATGAGGATCAGCAGGATAATGAGGGAAACGGTAACACAGGAAATGGAAGTAGCGGTAATGTGAATGGAACAGTAAATGGGCAGGGTCAGACTGCCAGTAGTGAACCCAATGGAAGCAGCCTGTCTGGTACAAATGTGGTGCAAGTCAAGTCTGTAATGACCAGAGTGGAGCAAAACGGATTGAAGAAGGCAGTTGCTCAAGTAACGGCTGCTGAAATACAAAAGGCCATTCAAAATGGCGCGAAGGGTACTCTTGTGATCCGTGCAGGGGAGCAAGTAGAAGCGAGGACGTATGAGATTCTTTTAAGCGGGGAAGCTTTGGGAGCCGTCTTGAACGACCGTATTCGTACCCTTCGAGTGGAAACGCCACAAGGTGGATATGAAGTAGCAACAAGTCGTTTGTCTCTTCAGAAACTGGCTGATACCTGGCAGGTGCCTGTAAGACAAATTTCCTTGAATTTTTCCATCACTTCGAACGAAGAACTGGCTAAACGCTTTGATGTTCCGCCAGGGCGCAAACTGTTACAGGCTTTGGATATCGCCGCTGAGCTGAGAAACGAGGATGGACGGAAACGGCTTTTGGCAGGTAACGGAGACTCTGGTAGTGGGTATGAACGTTATCTGTTACGTGCTCCTGCAACGGGCGATGCAGACCAGCTTGCTGTAGTGAAGGTATCGACTAACCAAGCCGGACAGCTATCATATACCCCCGTTCCTTTTCACGCTACGAGTGAGGAAATAACCGTGTATGGACGTTCGGGAGGGACTTACGCTGTGCTTGATGGCGGGGCTTCTGGTGAAGTCAGATCGTTCATGGATATATCCGGCCATTGGGCGCAGCGAGACATTACACGGTTGGCAACTCGCCTGCTTGTGACGGGGACCCATTCAATAGCGTCTACAGCTAGTGCGACTCGTGAAAGGGACTTAGCGAACGTACATTTTGAGCCTGAAGGCCAGGTGCGACGCTCTGAACTGGCAGCGATGCTGGTTCGGGTGCTTGGATTGGAGCATACAGATCGCACGCTGACGAGCTTTGACGACGTTCAAACCGAATCGTGGTATGCGGATTCCGTACGTACCACAGCAGCAGCCGGGCTGATCAACGGCTATGCTGACGGAAGCTTCCGTCCTAATACACCGGTATCGAGGGAGGAACTGGCTGTGATTATAGAGAGAGCCTTGCGCTTCGCTGGGAACACAGAAGAAAATACAAAAGAAGTGAGTGAAAGTATATCCGTATCATTATCGGATGCGCAGGAGATTTCTACATGGGCAGCTCCGGCTGTGAAGACTTTGTCTGGACTAGGTATTATGAAGGGAGACGAGAAAGGCCGTTTTGGCCCGGCTACATCCGTGACGAGGGCAGAAGCAACGGCTGTATTATCACGCACACTGGATAAGCTACATTGGGAATAGGAGACTTCACTATACAAATGTCAGATTGATTGACTTTATACGATAGTTAAGTTATCTTTTGTGGAGAGGTAGTATGATAAAGTAGAATGAATTACGAATGAAGAGGTGAAATGTCGTGGGAGTAAAAGCTAAACAAATTTTTGTGAATTTACCAGTTAAAAACCTGCAACAGTCCATTGATTTTTTCACTACCATCGGATTTGAATTCAGCGCTCAGTTCACTGATGAACATGCAACCTGTATGGTTGTTAGTGAGCATATTTTTGTCATGTTATTGGTTGAAGAACGTTTTAAAGCGTTCACGACAAAAGAAATTTCAGATGCGACAAAAAGTACAGAAGCGATTGTTGCCTTATCGGTGGAGAGCCGAGAAAAGGTAGACGAGATTGTCCACAAGGCTTTGGAAGCGGGCGGCAAACCCTCGAACGAACCTCAAGATCATGGTTTTATGTATGGATGGAGCTTTCAGGATTTGGATGGTCATCTGTGGGAGTTCTTTTATATGGCAGAGCAGTAATGGAAATAAGAATGATGAAGTAAACGAAGTATCATGGAAAGTAAGCTATCCTAAAAGATAGTTTGCTTTCTTTATTGTATGTTATTGAACTCATCGGGAGGAATCACAATGTCTAATGAAATAAGAGTCTACCCTGTTCAAGATCTGAGCGAAGCCCTGGCAGATTCACTGAGTCGACTGTTAATCGACGTGGTTGCAGACGGTGCATCTATAGGTTTCTTACCCCCATTAGGTTATCAGGAAGCAGCAATTTATTGGAACAATGTACTTGAGGACGGTGTAGTTCTGTGGATTGCCGAGAAGGACGGAGTACCTGTAGGGACGGTCCAGCTGCATTTGGCTCAAAAAGCTAACGCTATTCATCGTGCGGAAATTGCAAAGCTTATGGTGCATCCGTCTGGACGCAGACTGGGGATCGCACGACAGTTAATGAAGGTAGCGGAAGAAGAGGCACTAAGTCAGGATAGAACGTTACTGGTGCTCGATACGCGGGTGGGTGACCCGTCCAATGGACTATACGAGTCGATCGGGTTCGTAGAAGCTGGTGTTATTCCGGGTTATGCTCAATCAGCCGATGGTCAGCTGCATGCCACTCGATATTATTATAAGCCATTAAATCTGTATTCTAGTCATAGCTGAGCATTTACCGAATAAGTGTGGTATATACGGGTAATCATAACTTGTCATAGGATTACATAGTTTTTTCCGCGTTTATTCGACTGGAAAAGCACGGGAATAGAAACGTATAATGAAGAGGGGATCAGAATAGGTCTTATGCCAATTTGGCTGTACTGAATTGAAGAACGTAGCAAACACAGCGGAGGAATCAGAGAATATGAGGTTGGAGCATGATTTTTTAGGTACCAAGGAAGTGCCATCAGATGCCTATTACGGTGTACAAACGCTGAGGGCAAAAGAAAATTTTCCAATTACAGGCCAAAGACTGCACCCTGAGTTGATTAAAGCCATGGCGATCGTGAAAAAGGGAGCAGCGACGGTAAATATGGAACTAACCCGTTTACACCGCCCCAAAGCAGAGGCCATTATTCAGGCTGCTGATGAGATTATACAAGGACAGTTGCATGATCATTTCATCGTCGATCCGATTCAGGGCGGCGCAGGCACGTCCATTAATATGAATACAAATGAAGTAATTGCGAACCGTGCGTTGGAGCTGATTGGCAAGCAACGCGGAGATTATCAGGAGATCAGTCCTAATAATCATGTTAATATGGCGCAATCGACGAACGATGCTTTTCCTACTGCCGTACACTTGGCTGTATTAAGTATGATTGATAAGCTGTTAGCTACCATGAGTGAGCTTCAGGAAGCATTTTCCCGCAAGGCAAATGAGTTTGATAGTGTCATTAAAATGGGGCGGACTCACTTGCAGGATGCAGTGCCGATCCGATTAGGACAGGAGTTTCAGGCTTATGCGCGTGTGCTGGGTCGTGATATCGGACGCGTCCGTGCGACTAAGCAGCACCTGCTAACGATTAATATGGGTGCAACTGCGGTGGGTACGGGCCTGAACGCAGACCGTCGTTATATTCAGCGTGTCGCAGAGGTACTGGCAGAAGTCAGTGGCTTCCCTGTGGAAGCTGACGAAAATCTTGTAGATGCTACACAAAATACGGATGCTTATACTGAAGTGTCTGCTGCCTTGAAAATTTGTATGATGAATATGTCTAAGGTGGCAAATGACATCCGGTTAATGGCTTCCGGACCTCGTGCAGGTCTGGGAGAACTGAGTCTGCCTGCTCGTCAGCCAGGGTCATCCATTATGCCAGGCAAGGTAAATCCGGTGATGTGTGAGGTTATTAACCAAATTGCTTTCCAAGTCATTGGTAATGATCATACAATCTGCTTGGCTTCTGAGGCTGGTCAGCTCGAGCTGAATGTGATGGAGCCTGTACTGGTCTACAATCTGCTGCAATCGCTGGAAATTATGAAGCAGGGCTTTCACGTCTTCCGCATTCATTGTGTAGAAGGAATTGAAGCGAATGTGGAGCGGTGTCGTGAATATGTGGAGAACAGTGTAGGCATTATTACAGCGCTTAATCCGCATCTTGGATATGAGGTGGTATCACGCATTGCTCGCGAAGCAATTACGACTGGGAAATCGGTGCGCGAGCTGTGCTTGCTGTACAATGTACTGACCGAGGAGGAGCTGGACATTATATTGGACCCGTACCAAATGACTCAGCCTGGTATTGCCGGAGAATCTTTGCTGAATCGCGAATAATAATGCGGAGTATGGAGTTTAGACAGCTTTGAGGCAAGACGAAGATAGCCCCGTCGAATCTGGCGGGGCTATTGTTATGTGCTAAAGAGAGATATAATACGGGAGCCAGCGTGCATAGGAGGGTTCCCTGTTAGGGATGATACGGCTACGCTTACGGTAGATAAGGGAGAGTTGGATGTTGCTAGAGAAATTATTGGCATACAAGGAATTAGGAATAGGACTCATTGTACTTTTAGTGTTGTTTACGCTCATCATCAGAGGACTGATACGTGGTCGCAGAAATCGGATCTTACGTGATCTGGACCCACGCAAAATTGGAATTCAGGATATAGATCGTATGGAGGATGGGTCGGAATTTGAGCTTTATTTGCAGCGGTTATTATCCGCGCTTGGCTATAAGGATATCTATAAAACAACCAGTAGCCGGGATTTTGGAGCGGATCTGGTTTTTACAGACCGTGAAGGCGTCAGAGTTGTCATACAGGCCAAACGTTATGGGGTACAACATCCGGTAGGCTTGGGCGCGGTGCAGGAGATCTATACCTCTATGCGTTATTATGCAGCTGACAAGTCCCTCGTCATCACCTCCGGCCGTTATACGGAATCCTGTAAAACACTTGCTGCTGTCAACGGGGTTAAATTATTAGACCGCAACGACTTGATCGACATGATTAATTTATTCAAGACGAAACGCCGCGAGGAAGTCATGGATCTCATAGAAAGTAAAACCGAAGTGATTGCTTCCAAATGGAGTGAAAGATAATCAGTCCCTTTTATTTTTTAACATGATGCTTGCTCTTATAGTGATATCATTAGATGCCTGTCCAGACATCCTTGGCATAGCGTTTTTTCTGTTGGAGACGATCCAGCCATTGCTGTGCTTCTTCTTTACTGGTATGGTGTGCTTCCGCGTAAGCTGCACAAAGGGTGTTTTCTACATCGGGAGCCATACGGCTACCATCACCGCATACATACAGATGCGCTCCTTCATCAAGCAAGTGAATCAGAGTATCTGCATCTTCCTTCATGACATGCTGCACGTATCTTTTGGATTGACCGGGCAGACGTGAAAAGGCTGTATGAAGCGTAACGATTCCCTCCTGCTCCCAGGCTTGCAGCTCTTGCTTATACAGATAGTCGAGCTTTGGATTACGGCAGCCATAATATAGATGAGCCTCGCCGAGGGGTTCTCCTCTCTCCTTAAGTACATGACGTGTCTGGAGGAATCCGCGGAATGGTGCCACTCCAGTACCCGGACCGATCATGATGACAGGCACGGTTGGATCTTCCGGCAAACGGAAGCCCGACTGAGGCTTACGCACAAAAATGACAATTGGATCATCTGGTTGGAGCTGCGCCAAATAATTGGAGGCAATTCCTAGGTATTCACCTTGTCCGCTACGGGCGGGTCCACGCACGACGCCCACTGTTATACTCGCCGAATTATCCGATTCAAGCGGAGAGCTTGAGATGGAGTAGTACCTAGGCTTGAGTGGTGGTAACAGCGAGATAAAGTTTTCAAATGGCAGCTCGCAGGCTGGATACTTCTCCAGAATATCCAGCATCGTGACGCGCTTCTGTCGTATCTCTCGATCAAAGGTAGTATCCTCCAGCAAAGCTTCAATTTCTTTCTTGTGCGGTGGACACACTGTAAAGGATGCCAGTTGCCGTAGCTGGGCTCTTGTTGCCGGTTCTTGCAGTTCCACACTGAGAGTGAGCAAATCTCCTATACTGACAGGCCGATCTAAGGGGAGATGCGTCGCATCCCGGTCACTGCCTCTCAATACGATGTAATCCTGTTCCTGTAATTTAAAGCGTTGCATCACCCTTTTGACCAGCGAAGCAGGATTACGCGGTAACACACCAAGGTGGTCGCCTTCGCGATAGGACAATCCGGTTGGTAATTTGAGCTGCAGATGTCGTGTACTGCGTTCACTTTCAGCAGCAAGCAGCTCACGATTCGCTGTAACGACGGCGGTAACTGCTCCGTAGTTGTCTGCAAGAGGTGTACTGAGTATGGCGCTGACGAACTCTATGCTCAGGCTGTTGCTGTCCTCCGGTTCTGTATCATTGTGCTCTACCCCGAAAGCATTCAACAAATCCGGCCATAAGCCGTGGTTCCAGGCTTCCCAATCCTTCTCGAAGTCACCGCTGGCATCGCCCTCACCCCGGTCATACAGTCGCTTCGCCCCTTTGGTAGTCATCAACTCGTCGATCAGCCTTGGAATACGCTGATACGTGCTGGCCCAATTGCGGTCGCCGCAGCCGAATACAGCGTACCTTACGCCTGCCAGTTGCCCCTCGTCTGCCTGCTCTAACCATTGTACAAAGGCATCAGCATTATCCGGTGGATGCCCGTTATAAGATGCGGTCGTAATAAGTACCACGCCTTCTTTAGGCAAATTGTCCACACGATCATTCAGAGTTGCTATGCTACTGTTGAAACCCCAATTTCGGCCTAAATCGGCTAGTTCCCCTGCAAGTCCCTCAGCTGTACCCAGATTCGAGCCGTACAAAGACAGCAAAGAAGTATCATGCTTTTCGGCATGAGGGGGTGCAACCTTTTGTTCCTCTTGTTCATGAAGTTCTTGAGCGGCACCTGGCAGCATGACGGCAGTCTGTGTGCTGCGCTGGCGTACTTGAATGGTGAAGCCCTCCGGCTTGAGTGTGAGCGTTTCTTTGACTTTCAACTCATAATGAGTATGATCAATCAGCTCAAAATGTTTCAGTACCATACCCAGCACAAGGGTGGCCTCCTGTAAGGCAAACTGCTGTCCAATACAGGCGCGTTGACCGTTGCCAAACGGTTTGTAGGCATCTTGCGGAATGGCGGATGGGTCCTCGAAGCGTTCCGGTCGAAATTCCTCAACATCTTCGCCCCAAGCCTCGGTATCACGGTGCAGTTTTGGGATGAGTACATTGACGCTGTCACCTTTTTTAAGTGGGTAGGTTCCGTCGAGCAGCGTATCTTCTTTGGCAAAGAGAGAGAAGGCGGGCGCTGTCGGCCATAGTCGCAGAGCTTCATTCAGTATCATCCTTATGTACTTGAGTTCACGAACCTGAGTATAGGAAGGCAGCGAATCGGTGAGCACGCGATCCACTTCTTCATAGGCCTTGGTTAGCGTTCGCGGATTCTTAAGCAAATAGTAAATGGCAAAGGATAAAAGCCCACTAGTCGTTTCATGACCGGCAATGAGAAAGGTGATGATCTGATAGCGGATATTTTCATCATCCAGCGTCTCACCAGTTTCCGGGTCCTTGCCTTCCAGCATGCGTGCCAGTAAATCCTCTTCTCCTTGGTTGCCAAGGGTTTTGCGTTCTTGAATAATGCTGTCTACCAGAGAAAACATCGTTTCGATATCGTGTTTAAACTGCTTTTTCTTCGATAACATCAGCTTGTTTTGCAACTTGAGGCGTTGCAGCTGACCCATCGCTTCATCTAGTGCGCGTGTCATACTGGTCACGAACGGATGGGGCTGATCGCGGTAGAAACTGTTAAAACGATAATTAAAGCCGCATAATCCGATGGTATCCAAAGTCAGCCGGGTCATATCTTCCGGTACCTCTACACTTTCATCGGGATTAAGCCGAGACCATTTCTGTATCAGCTGAACAGCAAGATCAAGCATCATATTGTGGTAACCCTTCATAGCCCTCTGGCTGAAGCTTGGTAGCAAAATTTGGTGGGCCTTGCGCCAGTTCGGTTACTCAGTCCAGCTTGTGAATAGTCCGTCTCCTGCAAAAGCTCGTACTTTTTGTAACGGAGCCCACACTTGTTTGTCGAAACGGGATTCATCACAAGCATCTGCGACCAGCTTATGACCGGAAATATAAATGTTCGTTCCTTCAGGCAGATCCATGCGGAAAATTGGACCGTACTCATAAGAAAGCTTAACCAGAGACTGGACAGGGGCATGTGTATCGATCAAGGGCAGATTACCTAAGGGACCATAAGTTTTGGGCTGCGGAATTAAATCTGTCGAAGTCATTTTAAATGTTACTCCTTTCGGATTGAAATAGAGTGATGGTTTCAGAGTGCCTATGTTTTCCAAATTACACTTTATTCTTCCGATATAAACGAAAATAAATGAATTTGGACAGTTCGTATAATAAAAGCAGTACGAAAATCTACACTTTTTACATATAGAGAAAAAATCATCTCATTTATCATGCTCTATTTACAATGAATTTACAGAAACTCTTATGAAAAAATATGCTTTTATAACCGATATAAAGATGTTGGGGATTTCCAAATTATGCTGAGGTGATATGTCATGAAGAAGCGAGCAGTATTGTTGAATTTTAGGTGGATTCCCATTGTCACAATCTTTGCATTGTTGCTAAGTGCATGTGGGCATTCGGCAGCACAAACCAAGGCTCAGCCCATTAAGGTGGGAATCGTACTGTCAGATATTGGTCTGGGTGACCAATCTTACAGCGACGCGGCTTTTCGAGGTTTGGTCAAGGCAAGGGATGAGGGGAAGATAGTTTTTGAATACCGGGAAATAACGGAGACCAAGACGTATGATGCGGCTTTTGAGCAGCTTGCTCAAGAAAAAGCGGATTTAATCATTGGGCTGGGTTATATGGTGAAGGACAGCTTGGAATCCATTGCCAAAAAATATCCAGACCGTAAATTCTTAATCGTGGATGAGAAATCAGATTTACCGAATGTGGCCTCTATTAGCTTCAAAGCAGAAGAGGGCAGTTTTATGGCTGGAGTCGTTGCCGGTTTGACGAGTCGCACCGAACAGGTGGGTTTTCTCGGAGGTGCGGAATCTCCTTTGTTGAAAAAATTTGAAATTGGGTATCGCGCAGGGGTGCAATCAGTCAAGCCTAATGCCAAAGTTACTGCAACGTATGCAGGAGATTTTGGAAAGCCGGAACTGGGTACGGAAATTGCAGATGACATGATTAATCAGGATCAGATTGATGTTATCTTTGCAGCCGCAGGTCTCACGGGCGTAGGTGCACTACAGGAAGCGCAAAAGCAGCAAAAATTAGCCATTGGGGTCGATAGTGACCAGTTTTTTATTGCGGAAAAAGCGGTAGTGACCTCGATGTTTAAAAATGTAGACATTGCAATTTATACAGCAGTCAAAGGCTTTGCAGATCATCAAAGAAAATTTACGGAAAAGGATATGGTGTTTGGTCTTGCAGAAGATGGCGTAGGTTTAGCGCCTATTCGTGTCGTGACACTGAATCCGGATCAGCAAAAGTTGTTGGATGATTTAAAGGAAAAAATCAAATCCGGCACACTTACTGTACCCACCCAATAAATTTTCGCAAACGGAGGATGAAGGCTGATGAAACTGCAAGGTAAACTGGTGCTGAACGCGATGATTTCCTTGATCGCTTGCCTGGCTTTAGTGGCATATATCATTTTTGAATTAATTCGTATTAACTCGCAAAGTAGTAATCTGGTTCCGGCTATGTTGAATGTACAGCAGCTCAATGCCTATTTGATTCAGTCAGGGCAGGCACTGAAAAATTATTCAGCTTCCATGACGGAGAGCAACAAAGCCGATGTGCAAAATCAACTGACTCAGTCTGAAAAGACGATTGCTTTGCTTTCACAGGGCATGATGCAAACCGAAGCGCAGCAAAAGCGACTGAATACGATTAAAACAAAATTCAGCCAATTGAAAGTAGCAACGGAGAAAGCAATGAGTACCCAAAACAGCCCGGAGTCCAAGCGGGAGGCCATGCGTGCCCAAGGGATTCAGAACGATGTATTTATGCTGGATCTGCTGACCAAGGCACGTTATGACCAATACACAGAAGATTTGACTAAGAGCATTCGTTTTACTTGGCAATTGGCTTTGACAGGTGCAGTTCTACTTCTTGTGGCGGTTGGGCTATACAATACATATACCTCCAGGCAGCTTGCCCTTAGAACCCGCAAGTTAACGGATGCTGCAAAGCAAATTGCTGAGGGGAACCTGACAGTGCAGCTCGCACAAACGAAGGGACGAGATGAGCTGGACGAGCTCAACGAATCTTTCCGGGTGATGATAGGGAACTTGCGCAGCATTGTACTCTCCATTGATCAGGCGGGTAATCGTGTCGATCTGATGGCTCGGGATATTGATCAGCATAATGAGGCCATGAAGGAAATTGTGACACAAGTCAGCACGTCAACAGAGGAACTGGCGATAGGCAGTCAGAAAATTGCTGAGGATCTGTCGTCGACAGTTGGCGTTGTGGACGAGATGCAGCAAAAGTTTGAATCGAATCTGCTGGAGACCACACAATCGACCGCGTATAGCGAGGATGCTTTGCGTGTCATTAAGCAGGGGACGCGGGTCATGAGCGACCAACTGCGCATTGTTGCAGAAAATCGTTCAGCCATGTCCGAAGTGGAGCAGACGGTCAAGGAGCTGGAGGCTAATGCAGCCGAGATTACAACTATGACTGGATATGTCTCCGAAATTGCCAGCCAAACATCGCTGTTGTCCTTGAATGCTTCTATTGAGGCTGCACGTGCAGGTGAGGCAGGAAAAGGTTTTGCTGTTGTTGCCAATGAAGTGAAAAAGCTAGCGAATCAATCAGAGTCTGCTGTAAAGAAAATTTATACCGCAGTTGACGGTATCACGCAGGCTATGGATAAGGTGAAGACTTCTGTGGCGCAGAGTCAGGAGCTGTTCCGTGAGCAGGAGAAGGCAACCTCCTCGACCGGAGAATCATTTACAGAGATTAGTGGCAAAGTGCAGCAAATTGCCGGCCAAGTCAGCAAGCTATCAACGGACATGAATGTATCGCGTGAACTGAGCGTACAGGTGCAGCAAGCTATCGAAAATATCAGCGCAATCACTCAGCAATCCGCCGCAGGCAGTGAAGAGATTACGGCTTCCACAGTAGAGCAGAAGCGTTCATTTGAGGAATCGGCTGAGAAGGTAAAAGAGCTTCGTCAAATTCGTGAGGAAATGCAGCGGGAACTAGATCGTTTTCAGGTGGAAAAGACAAGCTAAAACCTGTGCAGCGAGTATCTGTTTTTGCTGAATAATGAATACAAGCAGTGCCAAAGAAGAAGTTCTACCTTGTATAGGGAGACTTCTTCTTTTTTATATGAATGTTGTTCCTTATATTAAGTTTGAATTACATAGGCAGGGAATTCCAACTCTTACGTCAAATAGATTTAGGGAGAATATGTCACCACGTATGTTGGCAAGAGGAAGATGGACAACGAAGTCCGGAAGGATGAAGTTACGGGAATGTTGCGACTTAAGCTTCGATTGATACTGAAAAATAAACAGACAAGACTGATTTTACTGCTCACTCTGTGCGTGTCGCTCGTGATTAGCGTGATCGGCTTGCTATCGTATTCAGGATACCGTGAAGGTTTGGATACCGAGCTGAACACACCCAATATAGAATTATTGCAAATCAATCTGGATGTGACCAATCGGGCTTTTCGCGAGTCTGATAACAAGGCGCTGGACGCAGCATATCATCCGGATGTAGAGGCTTTTGTACGTGTCCAAACGGATGGGGAATCGCTGGAAGACAACGCCTCCGTCATAGATCGGCTTCAGAAATACTTGAAAACCCTTTCTTCGCACGAAGAAATTTATTCGGTTGAAGTTATTTCTTTGGACAATCATGCTCTCGTATCCAGCAATTATGGTTACATGCCTGATTGGAAGCAGGCACCGGATACCACATGGGTTCCCTGGATTCAGGACATTCAAAAAAAGCCGTTGTTGATTAAGCGGAGATGGTACGGCACCGATCGTGAGCAGGGGACGGTAGAGTTGCTTTCGCTGGCCAGGCCCATAGTAGAGAATGGTCAGGTCATGGGTGCGGTGCTAATCAATCTGGATTACGACCGTTTTTTCTCCAAACTATATATTCATTTATCCAACTCGCAATACGTGTATGATCTGGAGGGCGAGTTGATCTATCCCAAGCTGAGATCGTCCTTACCCTTAAATGATATGGGCAGGATTTTGAAAGAACTGGATGTGAGTCCCTATGCTTATGTGGAGATAGGGGACATGGAATATATGGCGAACCAAACCTTTTCTGATGTAACGGGCTGGCGTCTAGTATCGCTCGTTCCGATGGACAAGCTGCTGAAAAATGTAAAGCTGGCGCGCAATATGATGCTGTGGCTTGCCTTTATCTCCATACTGGCTGGGTGCTCAGCAGTTTACTATTACAATTATGCAGCTTTTCGCCCCATGAAAAAAATTAATAGCCTATTAAATTCGGGCAATAAGGGAACGCGCCAAGGAGGATTGTATGACCTGGAACCTGTGATTAGCAAACTGGTTGGAGAGTTTCACCGCAAATCATTGGTGGTTGAGCGAAGCTTGCCGGAGTTGCGTTCCAAATATATGGAAGATGTCATCCAGCGTAGAATGGGCATACAGGAAATGCGTATGAAATGGGAACAGTATTTTTCCGATTGGGACGGCCATTCTTTGTTTGTCATGATCGTGTCCATCGACCGGTATTCTACGTGGGCCGCAAGCTTTCCAGAAGAGGATAAAATGCTGCTTAAGTATGCGCTAAACAATATTTTGCTAGAGATGCTCGAACCTCACTGGAAAGCAGTATGCTCGCCGGAGGAGGAAAGTGGTTTTATTGTGCTGTTACAGTTCAGCGAGAGTTCGAATGAAGTTGGTACAGAGACTGACCTCCAAGAGAGCATTTTGCTTCAGAAAAGCGTGGATAGGCTGATTCAGGTTGTCGGTGAGTATCTTCCTTTGACTATTTCTATAGGGATTGGTCATATGGTCACGGATATTCGAGAGGCACGGGCGTCTTTTATAAAAGGAAAAGAGGCCCTTAATTTGCGTTTGTATGAGGGGTATGGACGTTCATATACGAATATAGACAGCAGCATAAGTGTGAAAAAGGATAATACAGTGGATGAACAGTCAAAGGAGCAGATTCAGGATTCAACATTGCTGGACAATCGGCGTCTGGAGATGATTCGTGCCCTGGAGTCACAGGAACCTGGTGCAAGTGTAAAGCTAATCAGCCAATGGGTAGAAGAACTTCGACTCCACAGAACATCCCCAGCCCAGGTCTACTTGTTTGTTCATGAATTGCTGGAAGATTTGCTAAAATGGTGTGCCACTCAGAGTGTGACGCCGCCGGATCAGCTTGCTGATTACCACTGGAATCAGATTCTGACGCTAGACCTTCAAGACATTGAGGTATTGCTGGTCATTATGTTGACTGATATTGAAGAAAAATGGCACGGCCGCATTCAGTCCAAAGATTTTGTGCGTGTACAAGAGATGATTGAATATATGGAACATCATTTGCATTTGAACATCGGGCTTCAGGAAATTGCGGATCATGTTCACATGAGCGTGTCCTCGGTGAGCAGCATGTTCAAGGAGGAAACGGGGACCACCGTTTACGATTATTTGACTGGATTACGCGTAAAAAAGGCATGCACATTACTATGTGAAACTCATTTGAAAATCGGTGAAATTGCAGAACAGGTCGGATACCGAAATGAGAACAGCTTTATTCGGGTATTCCGCAAGCACAAACAAGTGACCCCAGGGAAATTCAGACAAATCAGCAAATCTTCCAATGAATATGCAGATCGGTCAAAAGGTCGATACTTTGGCGAAATAGAAGATAAATACGAAGATTAAGCGATAGCTGTAGCCCTCCACGTTGCGGTACATTGACTTCATGTAAACGCAAACAACAAGACCGAAAACGTTGGAGGTGAAAACGGGCGCATGACGGGCCCAGTTCATTTTTGGAGAAGAGGAAACATAATGAAGAAAAAGCCATGGCAAAAATATGTGCTGGTTGCGGCGGGAGTAGCTATGCTTTCTGCCTTGAGTATCAGTGAATATGTGGATCACCGCACCCTGCAGGATCACAGCCGTATATTTCCTACGAAGCCAATAACACTCGTCGTTCCTTATGCGGCCGGAGGCGGTACAGATATTACCGCGAGAGCGTTGGCGAAAGCCGCCGAGAAGCATCTCGGTCAGCCGATAATCGTCGTTAATCGAACGGGAGGAGGCGGTTCTGTCGGGCTGATGGAAGGGGCTGAGGCGCAGGCGGACGGTTATACCGTAACGTATCTGGTCGCTGAGCTGACTACGTTGCCTCATTTGGGACTGCTACCGCTCACCTATGAGCGATTTAAGCCGCTGCTTCAAACCAATATGGACCCTTCCGCCATTACGGTCCGGGCGGATGCACCATGGAAGACAGCGGAGGCATTTCTGGAGGATGCTGGGGCCCATCCCGGCAAGCTCAAAATGGGGAATGCAGGCACAGGGAGCATATGGCACCTTGCTGCCGCGATGCTGGAGCAGAAAAGCGGAGTCCGCTTTACCCATATCCCTTATGAGGGAGCAGGCCCAGCCGTCTCCGCTTTAATGAGCGGATTTGTGGATGCTGTACCCGTCAGTCCCGCAGAAGTGAAGAAATACGTGGACGAAGGGAAACTTCGCATACTGGCGATCCAGGCAGACACTATTTCGGAAGCGTTTCCAAAAGTGCCGACACTACAGCAAGCCACTGGGCTGCGTGTACATTTTATTGGCACTTGGAGAGGGCTGGCTGTACCCAAGGATACACCGGATGAAGTTGCTCAAACGCTGACGGATGCACTGATCAAGGGGACGAAAGACGAGGAATTCAGGGAGGAAATGCGTAAGCATGGGTTGGGATTACGTGTCCAGGATGCAGAGGCATTCGCGCAGCAACTGAAGGAGAGTCATGATACCTTCGCAAGACTGATTCCCGAGCTCGGCTTGAGCCGCAAGTAATACGGCCTTGTTTTTGCATTGGCAAAAACGAAAGGGTTGAACGAAGTAATGAAAATCAAACAAAACATTGATAAAATTCCAGGGGGCATTATGCTGGTGCCGCTGTTTATTGGCGCACTTTTTCATACATTTACTCCATGGGCAGGCGACTACTTTGGATCTTTTACCAAGGGGCTGATGACAGGTACGGTACCCATTTTAGCAGTGTGGTTTTTTTGTATGGGTGCTTCTATAGATGTGCGGGCGACGGGTACTGTATTACGTAAATCAGGAACGCTCGTATTGACTAAAATCGCGGTTGCGTGGGTAGTGGCGATCATTGCATCCAGATTGCTGCCTGTTGGTGGTGTAGAAAGTGGACTATTTGCAGGTTTGTCGGTGCTGGCGCTGATCTCGGCTATGGATATGACGAACGGTGGGTTATACGCCTCCATTATGCAGCAGTATGGCTCCAAGGAAGAGGCAGGAGCATTTGTACTGATGTCACTGGAATCGGGTCCGTTGGTGACCATGATTATTTTGGGTAGCACTGGGCTGGCCGTTTTTGAACCGCAAACATTTGTGGGGGCGGTATTACCATTTTTGGTCGGCTTTATGTTGGGCAATCTGGATCATGATTTCCGAAAATATTTTGGAAACGCAACGCAAGCTTTGATTCCATTTTTCGGTTTTGCACTGGGTTGTTCCATTGACCTGAGTGTCATTGTCCAGACAGGTATGCTTGGTATTTTATTGGGTATTTTTGTAATTATCGTTACGGGTATTCCACTGATTTTGGCGGACAAATATATCGGTGGTGGCAACGGTACAGCAGGAATTGCAGCCTCTAGTACAGCAGGAGCAGCAGTAGCCAATCCAGTCATTGTTGCCAATATCAAGCCTGAGTTCCTGCCTGTTGCGCAATCTGCAACGGCCTTAGTTGCTGCTTCGGTCATTGTAACCTCGATTTTGGTACCTATTCTGACGGCATACTGGGCCAATTATATGAAGCGTAAGGGGAAATCCCAAGGAGCAGGGCCTGTAAATCCAGGGACGAATGTACCTAAATGAGGATTTTGCAAAAATCCAATAAGCGACTTCCAATAAACAATATATAGATCGAAATGGTCTAGTTCGTCTATATATTGCACTTTGGAGCGATTGGAATCGGATTTTGCAAAAATCCTAAAATAAAGTTTGGATGATGATGTTCTCAACTTATGGACCTTTCCATTACCCGGGAAATGCTTTCGCAGTTATACCTTCAATCCTAACATTACAAAACTTGTCCTAAAACGCTTCTGCAAACATACATATGTAAGCAGAGGAGCGTGAAGGCATTGGAAAACAAGGTACGTCGCTACTACCAGTTAAAGCAAAAGCAAAAAGAAATTGAAGGTGAACTGACTGACTTGCGTAATGACATTACCGCTCATTGTGCACAGCAGGAAGTATCAGATTGGGAAATTGGCAACTACCGAGTCAAGATTATACAGCAGCACCGCAAGGAATACGATCATACAAAGCTGTATGATTCACTGCCTGATCCGCAGCTATGGCGCTTGTTTTCCAAGCCGGATACGTCGAAGATTGCCAGTTTGCTTAAGCTCAAGGTCATCGCAGAGGAGCAAATAAAAGATGCCGTTTCTCTTAAAACGGTGACGCTATTGCAGGTGGATAAAAAATAAATAAAAAGAGCTGCCCCCGTTTTCGGAGCCAGCTCTTTTTATTGTTTGTTGTTACTAGTCTTCCATCTTCACGCTCTATGAATTATTTATCAGACAAACTTTTTCCCACTCCTTTGAGAAAATGAATACCAAATCCCATTGCCCGGTTTACATCTGGATCATTCATCGCCTTCATAAGATCGCGCAGACGAGTCTTTTTATTCTGCTTTAGATGTTCTTCGGCTTCGTTCAGGCCATTAGTAACGCTATTTGTCAGCTTTTTCACCAGCTCGGGGTCTACCTCAGACAGCATCCCTGCTGCTCCCATGAGATTATTGATGATGTTTGTCACAGGCTTACGCGTCGCTTGTCCTACAGCGATTTTGGCGATGCTTTCTTTGGCTTTTAGCATAGACTGAGCTGCTTCGAGAAGACCACTGTCGTGTAGCTCGCGTACGATTTCAAGCGTCTTCTGCAATGCCGCCCCATTGTCCGCCAGATCAGCAGTAAGCTGATCCAGCGATTGTTTTTGCCGTTCTTCTTCTGTCAGAACGCGTTTTCTCACAATTGAAATAGGCTTAGCCACGGCTTGACCTCCTTATTTTTGATCCACCAAATCGACGTAACCAGGACGTTTCCACTTACGGTCCACTTCAACCCCATTTTGCGGATGACGTTTTTTGTAACGCGGATTGATACGTGGTAGTGGATTTTGACCGTCTACCTCCAAAATTTGCATCCGTACTTTGGCTTGTTTATAGGCCGGTGTACGGGTGACCACATCGAACGCTCCACCAGTTAACAGATTGACCGCACCATCATGGCTGGTAGAGTGCATTGGCACATAAATTTCAGTTCCCTGCACGCGGTCTGTAACCAGAACGCGTAGCTTGACCGCACCATAAGGGGATTCCAGTCGAACCAGCGATCCATTAGTGACTCCGCGCTCCTCAGCCAATTCAGGGGACACTTCCACAAATACTTTTGGAAGTTTGAGCTGAATACCCGCTGATTTGGTCGTCATATTTCCTTCATGAAACTGTTCGAGCAGTCGACCATTATTTAAGGTCAAATCGAATTCAACGGGGTACTCTTTCGGTGGTACATATTCGAAAAGTCCCAAACGCGCTTTTTTATCCGGAAAGTTAAAGCCGTTGGTGTGCAGCAACGGTGTATTGCTACCATCCGGCGATCCCCAGTGGAAGCTGTTCCAGCCTTCCAATACGTCATAATTACATTGGGAGAAAAATGGAGTGAGCGACGCCATTTCTTCAAAAATTTCACTTGGATGGCTGTAATCCCAATCATATCCCATGTGCTTGGCAAATTGGCTGAAAATCCACCAATCTGGTTTGCTGTCTCCTATAGGGCGGAGTGCTTCATATAAACGCTGAACACGACGTTCGGTGTTCGTAAAGGTTCCGTCTTTTTCGAGTGAAGGTACGGCTGGCAAAATAACGTCAGCGAATTCAGCTGTCTTGCTCAGAAATACATCCTGAACGACAAGGAAATCCAAGTTCGCCAGCATTTCTTGGGTATGGTTGGAGTCGGCATCCACCCATGCCATCTCTTCTCCAGCGATATACATCGCTTTGAGCTTACCTGTTTCAATGGCTTCCAGCATCTGAATGTTGTCCAGTCCGCGTTGACCTGGAATTTGTACGCCGTAGGCCGCTTCAAACTTGGCACGAATGACATCGTTCGTCACGGGCTGATAGCCCGGGAAAATATCCGGCATCGTACCCATATCGGCAGCACCCTGCACATTGTTATGTCCGCGAAGCGGATATGCGCCTGCACCCGGACGCATAAAGTTTCCAGTCACCAGCAGCAGGTTGGCAATTGCAATCGAAGTGTAAGAGCCTGCGATGTTTTGCGTCACACCCATGCCCCAGCAAATGGCAGTGCCGTCGGCTTCGTGAATCATAGTCGCTACCTGAATCAGTGTCTCTTTGGAAATACCAGTTTCCTGTTCGGCAAATTCCAGGGAGAAACGTTCTAGCAACTTCAAATATTCAGGATAGAAGTTTACATGCTCTTCAATGAATTTTGCATCATGCCAGTTTTGCTCAATGATGTATTTGGCTACAGCGGATAACCATACATAATCAGTACCTTGCTTCGGACGAATGAACAGATCTGCGCGTTCTGCCATTTCATGCTTACGCAGGTCGACCGAGATCAACTTTTGACCGTGCAGCTTATGCGCACGTTTGATACGAGTAGCCAGCACTGGATGTCCTTCTCCCGGCGCGCAACCGACCAGCATGACCAAACCTGCTTTGGCAATGTCTTTAATCGTACCGCTGTCCCCACCGATGCCTCCGGTGTATTGCAGCCCCCATGACGCAGGAGATTGGCAATACCGTGAGCAATTATCGACGTTATTCGTTTGGAAGACCTGACGAGCCAACTTCTGCATCAAATAGTTTTCTTCATTGGTGAATTTGGACGAAGAAATAAAGCCGAGTGCTTCGCCACCGTAAGTTTCTTGAATAGCTCCCATTTTGCTGGCCATCAGGCTCAGTGCTTCTTCCCAGGTTGCTTCCACAAATTCGTCACCTTGACGAATTAAAGGGGAGGTCAGACGCTGATCGCTGTTCACAAAATCCCAGCCGAATTTTCCTTTTACGCATGTCGAGATACCGTTAACAGGTCCCTCAGAGGTAGGTTGCACCTTCAAAATTTTGCGGCCTTTGGTCCAAACCTCAAAGCTGCAACCTACACCGCAAAACGTACAGACGGTTTTCGTTTTTTTCGTACGGGTTTCACGCATCGCTGCTTCGGCTTCGGAAATAGCAAAAATCCCACTATAGCCCGGCTCCACTTCCTTTATTAAATCCACCATCGGATTTAATAAATCCTTATTCATGCCACTCATGAAGCCTGCTTCTCCCAGCATGGATTTCTCCATCAAGGCATTGCATGGGCAGACGGTTACACACTGACCACAGCTAACGCAGGAGGAATCGTTAATCGCAACCCTGTCATCCCATATGACGCGAGGGCGTTCAGCTTCCCAGTCGAGGGACAGCGTTTCATTGACCTGAAGGTTTTGGCATACCTCTACGCATTGGCCGCATGCAATACATTGATTGGGGTCATATCGGTAGAAAGGATGAGACATATCTACTTCTGTCGGGTCAACTTTCGGTCGATACGGATATTTTTGATGTTCAATTTCCATAAGCTCTGCTGTATTATGCAAAGTACAATTACCGTTGTTGTTATCGCACACTGTGCAGTAGAGAAGATGATTTTCCAGCAATCGGTCCATAGCCTCGGTTTGAGCTGCTTTCGCGCGATCCGAATGTAAATGAATATTCATTCCATCGGAAGCCAGTGTCGAGCAGGAACGCATAAGTTTTCCGTCCACTTCCACGATACATGTGTCACAGGTACGAATCGGATCGACTTCGGGAACGTAACACAGCTGGGGATGGGCGATGTTGTTTTCGTTAATCACCTCAAGAATCGTTGCGCTGTTCTTCGTTTTCAGTTCCTGTCCGTTTAATGTAATTTTGATCGCACTATCAGTCACGGTTCAGGCTCCTTTCAGATTTTAAATTTAAAAATTAGGAATAAAAAAACTCCACCATAAACACAAGTGCTCGTGTTTCAGCACTTGTGTTTATGGTGGAGTAGTGACCAAGCTCTAGGTCCTGGAGGCCAATCCGCCATTTGAATATGTATTAATAACAAACAGTACGCACCGTCTGTATATCAATAACTTCTGAATAACTTAGATATGTCATTTTCTGCATGTCATCTCGTGTAACTATAACGTAAAATTTAAGATAGTTCAACGGTACATTATTAATTTTTTAATTGATAATGATTATCGTCTGAGAAATCGAAAAATCATTGACAAACGTTCCAGGATTGCTAACAATAGGAATGTAATCTATTTCAGAGCAATCGTAAATGGAGTGTACGTGGGAATCGCGTATATTTTATTTGTCGCAGCGCTTGTTAGTTTGATTTTTCTATATCACATGATGTGGGATTCGTAAAATCCTGATGTAGATAAATTAACCGGCATTTAGCAGATTCTTCGATATCATAAGCGAAGAAGTTGTTGTGATGCCGGTTTTTTGATTCAGTATAAAATGAATGGAAATACCGTCCCAATTTAGAGTGTAAAGAGTTTTATTAATGAAGACGGATTGAGGTGAACAGGATGGCGAACCGGAGCGACGATCAATGGAATCGTCCGTTACGGGACTTAAGAATATCCGTCATAGACCGATGTAATTTTCGGTGCCGATATTGTATGCCGGAAGAAATATTTGGCCATGACTATCCGTTTCTGCCAAAAGAAAAGATATTGACCTTTGAGGAAATTACGCGTCTTTCTCGTATTTTTGTCTCGCTGGGCGTTACGAAGCTGCGTATTACTGGTGGTGAGCCGTTGCTGAGGAAAAATTTGTCCTTGCTTATTCATTCGTTAACTCAACTCGATGGGGTTGAAGATATTGCAATGACGACAAACGGCGTATTTTTGCCTAAATATGCTGCAGCACTGCGAGAGGCGGGACTAAAGAGAGTGACGGTTAGTCTGGATTCGCTCAATGATGATCGGTTCCGCCAAATGAACGGGGGCAGAAGCAGCGTAAAGGCGGTGCTGGATGGTATTGAGGCTGCGGCTCAAGCAGGGATGCAGGTGAAAATAAATATGGTCGTGCAAAAGGGCTTTAACGATCAGGATATTGTGCCCATGGCCGACTATTTCCAAAAGGAAAAGCATATTTTACGTTTTGTTGAGTTTATGGATGTAGGCAACACCAATGGCTGGAAATTGGATCAGGTCGTTTCCAAGCAGCAGATCATCGAAGCCATTCACGAGCATATGCCGTTAGAACCTGTCCCACCCCAGTACAAAGGTGAGGTGGCGACGCGCTACAGGTATCAGGACAGAGACGGGGAAATCGGCATTATTTCGTCTGTTACGGACGCCTTCTGTTCCACATGTACACGAGCGAGAATTTCTGCTGAAGGCTCCTTGTACACGTGCCTGTTTGCCTCGCAAGGGTACAAGCTTCGCGCGATGCTGCGTTCCGAACAGTCCGATGACGAGATTAGAGCTTACATTGAGCGTGTTTGGAGAGAACGTACCGATCGCTATTCAGAGGAACGGCTGAATCATACACAGCAAGCAACATCTAAAATTGAAATGTCACACATCGGCGGGTGAGCCGAAGAGCCAGCCTGTCAGAAACAAGGGAGTGGAGCACATGGAAAAGCCAGCTGAGGTAAAACGTGAGATTCTACGTTATCGTGATGGTCAGATCAAGCGTTTTGAAGACACTGTGGTGACTGAGCATCCGGTGACCATCAAAATCAATCAGCAGGAATTTGCTACCATGGTTTGTACACCGGAGTATGTGGAGGATATGGCGGTAGGTTTTTTGGCCTCTGAAGGCGTCATTCAACGGTACGATGATATCGAAGATATTTGGGTTCAGGAAAAAGAAGGTTTTGTTCATATTAAAACCCGTCGAATGAATGAGTTTTATCAAAACTTTCATTCCAAACGGTACATTACCTCCTGCTGCGGAAAAAGTAGACAGGGCTTTTATTTTATGAATGATGCCAAAGTGGCAAAAAGAATGAATGACACCCATGTTACGCTGTCCTTTGACGATTGCTTCCGCTTGATGAATTTAATGCAAAGCTCGGCACTTACGTTCCAACAGACCGGTGGTGTTCATAATGCAGCGTTGTGCGATAAAGACGGGATGATCCTGTCCAGAATAGATATCGGCCGACACAATGCGCTGGATAAAATCTATGGACATTGCTTAAAACATGATATTGTATTACAAGACAAAATCATAGTATTCAGCGGACGCATTTCGTCTGAAATTTTGTTGAAGGTTGCGAAGATTGGCTGTGAAGTTGTTTTATCCAAGTCAGCTCCCACAGAGCTTGCACTTGAGTTGGCTGAGGATCTGGGAATTACGACCGTCGGCTTTATACGCAGTCGTTCTCTGAATGTATATACGCATACCGAACGGATTGATGAACTGGTTGAATCTAAAATATAATATAAAAATCTTCAATGTACACCGTCATAGTTAACCAGCATGGAATAAAACCTTTCGGGGTATTCATTCATGTTGGTTTTTCTTGGTACATATGTGGTGGACATTCACTGTACTGAAAAGGAGGGCATGTTAAATGAACTATCATATTCAAGTATTTGCCGGACTTGCGGAACAGATGGGAGGGCCTATAGTTATGGTGCCTACTGAGCAAGAAACGATGACCGTTGCCGCATTAAAAGACTTGCTATCCGAGTGTTTCCCTGAATCGGCAGCTCAGTTGCAGGGTTCTTTTGTTGCCAGAAATCAAGCCTACGCCGCTCCTGAGGACCTCGTGAGTATACATGATGAGATTGCGATTATTCCTCCGGTTTCTGGAGGGTAAATTCTACTAATAGAATAGATGAATTCGATAGAATAGGTGCAAGGGGGCAGATCATATGCAATACCGTATTCAGCTATTCGCAGGTATGGCGGAGCAACTTGGTGACGTGATCACGGTAGAACTTTCACAGGAAACGGTGACCATGGCAGACATTCGAAAAAGGCTGAATGAGCTGTACCCGGAAGTGACTTCACAACTGCCAGGTTCTTTTTTTACCCATCATAAAAAGCTGGCTTCTCCAGATGAACTTGTGGTTCCATCAGATGCAATTGCTCTTCATCAGTCAGCACCCGGGATGGAGACGGTCGTTTCAAAATGTGGTTTATTTGCCATTACGTACGACCCGATTGATGCCGATGAAGTAACCTCAAAGGTGCTCGACCCTTCTCATGGCGCCTCGCTGACCTTTAATGGTACGACTCGGGAATTCACGCAAGGTCAGCGAACGGTGCTGCTTAAATATGAAGCGTATGTCCCGATGGCCATGAACACGATGAAGCAGATTGGTGACGAAATTGCAGAGCGTTGGCCTTCTACACGTACTGCGATTACACATCGGCTTGGCACGGTCAGAATTGGAGAGACGAGTGTGGTGATTGCTGTCTCTGCTGCACACCGCGATACTTGCTACGAAGCCAGCCGCCATGCCATTGAACGGTTAAAGCAAATCGTACCGATTTGGAAAAAGGAAGTGTGGGAGGACGGCTCAGAATGGAAGGGGCATCAGCTGGGTGGCTGGAATCCTCAAAATACCCCAAAGCTTTCGAATAAGGACGAGGACATCTGAGCTTTTAGCTTGTCTGATCAACTTGTAGCTATCAATGGATAAGTATGGAGGGTAAACCAACGATGTCAGAAATGGACAAAATCCAGGAAATAGAAGTTGCTGCACAAGCACATGCGCATGCGTCTCATGCCCGTTATTCTAGGCAGGAATTATTCTCGAAAATTGGACCGACAGGCCAGCAAAATATCCGTAGTAAGCACGTGCTGATGGTGGGAGCCGGCGCACTGGGCACTGCCAATGCTGACATGCTGGTGCGAGCGGGCATCGGACGGCTGACGTTGGTAGACCGCGATTATGTAGATTGGAGCAATTTGCAGCGCCAACAGCTCTATGACGAAGCGGATGCCCGTGATCAGATCCCCAAGGCAGTGGCTGCGCAGAAGCGATTGCAGCAAATCAATTCGGACGTGGACGTTCGTGCGCTAGTCCGGGACGTCTCGCTGGATGAAATCGACGATATCGCAGCAGGGGTGGATCTCATCGTAGATGCCACCGACAATTTCGATACACGTCTGCTTATGAACGATTATGCGGTCAAGCACCGAATCCCTTGGATTTACGGAGCGTGTGTGGGCAGCTATGGGACAACCTTTACCATCGTGCCAGGGCAGACACCGTGCCTACATTGCCTGCTCGGAACCGTACCGCTCGGCGGTGCGACCTGTGATACGGTCGGTGTGATTAGCCCGGCTGTACAGATGGTGGCGGCTTATCAAAGCGCCGAGGCATTGAAGCTGCTCACCGGGGACGAATCAGCCTTACAGGGGAAGCTGATATCTTTCGATCTGTGGAACAATCAGCATCAGGCGATCCAAATCAGCGCCATGAAGAAAGCCGATTGTCCAACGTGTGGTGAGCACCCAGTGTATCCTTTTTTACAATCGGAGCATCAGGCTAAAACGGCTGTCTTGTGCGGACGAGATACGGTTCAAATCCGCCCGGTCCCGGGTACTGTACGTGATCTGAATGAAGCGGCACGTTTGTTATCCCGTCAGGGGGGCAAGGTGGAGCATAATCCATATCTGGTATCCGTTGTTATCGGAACGCATCGAATCGTTCTTTTTCAGGATGGACGCGTCTTAATTCATGGGACGAAGGACATCGCTGAGGCGAGATCGATTTATCACAAATATTTGGGTTGACCCAATAGATTCGACCCGTTATGAGATGTACAATGTTTCCTTATTTTCGCTATCACATTTTCGTCATCTCATTTTGGAATTTATAGGATAGGGGAAGAACAAGTTGAAAAAGAAATTTGGGTACATATTCACGTTCGTTGGATTGTTGGCATGGGTTCTGGCGGGCTGCTCGTCTCCGGCTGCTGTACAGTCGGCACAGTCCGCACCCAAGACAGAACTAGTCGTATCTGCCGCTGCAAGTCTTCAAGATAGTCTGAATACGCTCAAGGGCCAGTATGAGAAACAGCACCCAGATATCAAACTTACCTTTAACTACGCTTCATCCGGTACATTACAAAAACAAATTGAGCAAGGCGCACCCGCTGACGTATTTATTTCGGCGGGCATGAAGCAAATGAAGGCATTAACGGATGCTTCATTGGTGGAAAAGGATAACGTGTTGCTTCAAAATAAACTGGTTGTGGTTGTTCCGCAAGATAAGGCGAAAAGCACAGATAACAAAAGCATTACGCTCAATGACTTGATGGGTTCTTCTTTCCTGAAAGTGGCTGTTGGGGAGCCTACTACCGTTCCCGCCGGACAGTATTCCAAAGAATCGTTAACGAAGGCTGGACTATGGGACAAGCTGGAACCTAAGATGGTATTCGCCAAGGACGTAAGACAGGTATTAAATTATGTTGAAACAGGCAACGCCGATGCAGGACTCGTCTATCTGACGGATGCCAAATCATCCGATAAAACGGTCATAGCACTGGAAGTGCCTGAGGAATTGCATGCACCCATCCTGTATCCTGAAGGCATTGTAAAAGCAACCAAACACAGTCAGGAAGCAGGCGAGTTTCTTAATTTCCTACGGACAGATGAAGCTATGAGTGTGTTCAGTAAAGATGGATTTTCAGCCCCTACAATGACGGGAAAATAGAATTCACAGATAAAGGAGGGGGTCCCGTTGGATTGGTCAGCTTTTCTTCCTCCGGTTATCGTATCTGTTAAAGTCGCTGTCGTCGCCAGCATCATCGTCTTTTTATTAGCTACTGTGGTAGCGCGGGTGATGGCGAACTGCACGCCGCGGAGGGGAACCAGCGTGATTGAGACCGTCCTACTTCTTCCGCTCGTTTTGCCTCCCACTGTTGTCGGCTTTATTTTGCTCATCTTGCTGGGAAGGAAAAGCTGGATTGGCACTGCCTTCGAAAGCTTGTTCCAGCAGACAATTGTATTTACATGGGGAGCTGCAGTGGTGGCGGCCGTAGTTGTTGCTTTTCCACTGGCTTACCGTACAATTAAAGCAGGTTTTGAAGCTGTAGACCCTGAGGTAGAGCAGGCTGCACGTGCGCAAGGTGCCAACGAATGGCAAGTGTTTCGCCACATTACGATGCCCCTTGCCTACCGACCACTCATTTCAGGATACATTCTCGGATTTGCCCGAGGGTTAGGGGAATTTGGCGCTACGCTGATGCTTGCAGGTAATATTCCTGAACAGACTCAAACCCTACCTACGGCGATTTATACCGCGTCCGAGGTCGGAAATATGACACTCTCTTGGAGCTGGGTAGCTGTCATCATTTTATTCTCTTTTATCATGTTGATGCTTTCAAATCGACTGGTAAAGGATTAGCCCTTTGGAATAAGAACATGCGCAGTCTGCCGATAGGGTAGGCTGTGTTTTATTTGTAATGAGAAAAAACTCTTACACATCTTCATTCACTCTCCAAATTTGGCATTAGAGGCCCTGGAGGCTCGCGGACGGTCGAGGCTGTACTCCGTTTGCAAGCGTAACAGATCTAGTGAATTCGTGGTATAATTTACAAAAAATAAGTAAAGGGAGATGGGGAACCATGAAGGAATTTGGGAAATTTTTTCTGGTAGGTTTAGCCATGGTGTTGGGGCTTGGTCTGGCGGTAGGAAATGTGGAGCTTCCCGTCGCTTCCGCGGCCGGTACAGAATATTATGTAGCCACGAGCGGTAGCGACTCCAACGCAGGAACGAGCGACGCGCCGTGGAAGACGCTGCAGCACGCGGCCGACGTGGTTCCTGCGGGCAGCACGGTTTACGTCCGGGGCGGTGTGTACAAGCAGAAACTGAAGATCAGCCGCTCTGGCTCCGCTTCGCAGGGTTCCATTGTGTTTACCAACTATGGGACGGAGACCGCCATCATTGACGGCACCGGACTTTTGGTCAGCGGGAACGAAGGGCTGATCGAACTGGCCGATGTCAATCACGTTACCGTTCAGGGGTTTGAAATCCGTAATTTCACCACTGCTTCCAAGAATACGGTGCCTGTAGGTATTTATGTCCACGGTTCGGGCGGTTTCATTAATCTGTCCAACAACAAAATCCATGACATTAAAAACACGGTCACCCCGACCGGCAAAGATCGGCTGGGCCGGGACGCTCACGGTATCGCTGTTTATGGCACGAAAGCTCCGGCTTCGATTCACGACCTTACGATCAGCGGTAATGAGCTGTACAATCTCGTGCTGGGCTCCAGCGAATCGCTCGTTTTAAACGGCAACGTGGATGGCTTTGTGGTGACCAACAACCTCATTCACGATAATGACAATATCGGGATTGATTTGATCGGCTTTGAGGGAACTGCGCCGAATACCGCTTACGATCAGGCGCGGAACGGGTTGGTGAAGGGCAATCGGGTGTATAATAATTCAGTTCAAAATAACCCATCTTACAAGAGAGATGACAACTCGGCCGGCGGCATTTATGTAGATGGAGGCAAGGACAGCATTATTGAGCAGAACTACAGCTACAACAACGACATCGGCGTCGAAATTGCCTCCGAGCATGCCGGCAAAGCCACCAGCAATATTACGGTCCGCAGCAACGCGATATATAACAACCGACTGACCGGTATTGCCATGGGCGGTTACAATGAGGAGCGTGGCTCCACGGTAAACTGCAAGATCGTGAACAATACACTATACAAGAACGATACGTTTGACGACGGAAGCGGTCAGCTTTTGGTTCAATATGATACGCGAAACAACGTGATCAAAAACAATATGTTCGTGGCCAGCTCCACGGATATGCTGATCTCCAATGGATACACCAAAAATTCTGGCAATGTTGTGGATTATAATTTATATTTTGCTCCGAGCGGCAGCTCAAAAGCCAACTGGATATGGAAAAATAAAGAATATACAGGTTTCTCCGCGTACAAATCGGGGACCGGCAACGATACGCATTCTCTGTTTGCCGATCCTAAATTCGTGAATGCCGCGAACGGCGACTTCCATTTGCAGTCTTCGTCACCGGCGATCGATGCCGGAAACACGGACCGTGCCATCATTGGAACACTAGATATTGACGGGAAGCCCAGAGTACAGGGAGCCGCTGTGAACATCGGTGCCTACGAGTAAGCCTTATATTTTATGACCAACAGTGCATACCGAAACTATGTGGGGCCATTGATTGTACGTTTTTACAATGTTCCTTGCAATTAAAACTCCTTCAAAGAGAATCCCCATGTCGTAAGATATGAGGATAAACTTTGGAGGTGTTTTTGCGTTGGCAACAAGATTAAGCTATCCTCGGGAAGTGAAAATGGAAGTATACAAATGAGATTAGAAAGTAGTTCCTGTTCAAGAGGCTCTGATTAACCTTGTTGTTGTACACCTTTGAACCATACGGATTTGATCGACAAGGTATCCGAGATGTTGGTTGTCGGATCACCGTTTACTAGTATAAGGTCAGCGAGCGCACCTTCGATAATACAGCCGCGATCGTTAAGCCCAAAGCAACGGGCCGGTTTCGCGGTAGCCGACTGAAGCGCTTCTATGGGAGTAAATCCGGCCTCAACCAGCAATTGCATTTCATGATGAACGCTGGCTCCATGAGCAAGGCCGCCAAGATTGGGAACAGGAACGGGGGCGACATCCGTCCCGACCAGAATATCCACACCGGCACGGTGAAGGTCCATCACATTTTTAAAGCTATTCTCCAAATTGCCTTGCGGGAAAGTATGGAAGCTTGAGTTCAAAATATCGATCCATTCCGGACTTAATTTGGAATAAACACGTGGATCATTCGCCAATTCTGATGCCGGATTCCCCAGAATGGATGAGTTCAATACTAAGCACGGTATAACAAATGCGCCTGAATCCGCTATGGATTTCACCAACTCGGATGTGCATTTGGGCCTGTCGAGAAATAAGTGACCCAATCCGTCGACTCCCATATCGATGGCGGTTTGCGAAGAATGAGCCGTCAAGACGTGGGCTATGACAATTTTATCGAATTTATGGGCTTCTGCCACGGCTGCTTTTAAAATCTCGTCGCTTAAAATAGGCAGTCCAGGGGCACCCAAGACCGTCCCTTCTTCAATCATGATTTTAATATAGTCGGCGCCACTCTCCACCTGGGTATGCACATGTTTGATCGCTTCTTCCACTGTCGTCACTTGGGGCACTTTTTCGTGATCGTGAGCGTAGGCGGCTAGCATAGCTTCCCGATCTTCCTTGGGTAACTTCTCCAATTCCTTTAATACGAACTCAGGAATTTCATCCTCATCCTGCAATAATTCATCCGGATGACCACCTGGAGCAGTGATCGCTGTGCCGGCGGAACGGACTTCGGCGATGTCATTCACGTTTTTTAACTGAATCTTGCGCCCTCTTTCTGTAAAACTGCCATTCATTTCGAGTTCTGTCGTGACGCCGAATTTTAAAGCATCTCGTAACCCACCGATTGAAGTGTGGACATGCGCATCAATCAGGCCTGGCAATAATGTCGCATTTTCCCCATCGATGATCGTTGCATGTGTCGGAAGGTCTCCGCCTACCGAAATAATGGTTTCCCCATGGATGACAACATTTCTGGGCTCAATAACTTTTTCACCATCGAAAATACGTACATTCGTAATCGCTGTAACTTTTTCTACCGTAGAACTTTGAGTTACATTCTTCATGTCGTTCCTCCTTAGTGTTCAGTTTTAAACACTTAGAATTCTAACTATTAGTTTTATAACTGTCAATAAACTAATTTTCATTTGACAAACAGTTTAGAGATTTATATAGTTTATTTACTGACAATTAGACTTCTAATAATTTGAGGAGGTACGATTATGAAAACCCAAAAGGATACGGTTTATCTGGATTTGTTTCAGATTATTGGTCTTAAGTTAAAGAAAAGAGCGGACGAGAGTATAAAAGAGTTGGGATTAAATGCTCAACAAGGAAAAATGATTAGATATATCTATGAGAATCAAGAAAATGATTTAATTCAGAAGGATCTTGCCGATCGGTTTCATCTACGCGGAGCCAGCATTACAAGCATACTTCAAGGTCTTGAGCAAAAAGGATTCATCGAGCGCAAAATTCCGGCCAATAATGAACGGCAAAAAAATATTTATGTTTTACCAAAAGCTATTGAATTGATTGAAGCTTTTAGTGACTCTTTCCAAAAGGTGGAGGATGAAATTGTTCAAGCCCTGACCGAAGAGGAGAAGCAAATTTTAGAGGAAATGTTAATCAAAATTAATGAACGCTTATAATTGCAGATAAAATCATGTTCCAAAAATCACTTTCGCTAGTCTCTGTTTTATATGATAGGAATCGGTTATGATGGAAATAGTAATAGGGATTTTAGTAGATTTTAGGAGAGCGGTGCGATATGAGAAGGGAAACGGGTTTTAACGAAATTATTCGAAAAGTACGTAAAGAGCTGTTTGGGAAAGGCCCGGAACGCATACATACGACCTTTGTAGATAATATGGCCATCACGATGCTGTATGGAAATTTAACCCCATCCGAAAAGTTTCTGGCACAAGAAGAATCCGGGAAAGAGATGGTGCATGCAGCCCGAACCAAAATGGTTCAAAAAATATATCCCACACACTTCAATAAAGAACTGGAGGATTACATGGATTCCCGGCTGCTGCACCTCTTTTCAGATATTAAAGTGGAGGAAGATATAGCCATATCCGTTTTTGTATTTGAAGATAATATTACTGCAAAATAAAAAAGAAGGCGGAACCGACGTAGCACCCATATTGTTGGAGAGTTCGGCTGCACCTTCGATTTAATTAACGATGTCCTAATTGAAATGGAATGAATAGAGGGGCTGTTTCTGTTTACACGTGTTTTCTTCTTCGATATTGATATTGGGACCATTGGTAGAGAACAAAACATCCTATGCAAAAACCAAGGATAGCCACCAAGGCCGCCACCAGGACCATGGCCGAGAATACATAAGCGACAATACTCCACTGGAGCATAAATCCTACCCAAGCGACCAACAGAAAAAAGACGGCAAGAAGCTGATTAAACCTTTGCTGCTCTCGGTCCTCCTGCACATACGAGGAGGGGCTTTTCTTCAAGAAAAGCTTGGCTATCCGCATTACCGGATTGAAGTTAAAAAGGACGCCGAGCAACCCCGCGATAAGAGGAATAACTAGCACCCCATATCCCCCTGTGATCCAAGTGAAAACTACAGATAAAACAATTACCCATTGGTTAGCCCTGACTAACGGACGCGGAATGGAAGATGGAATTTGGTTCATATATATCATCCTTTTCATATCGGAATAAAGTAAAATCTGAAATTATTATAACCTAACATTTGGGGAATAGATACCAAGAAAAAACGAAAGACTCTGCAAGTCCATCTGCTAAGTTTTTTTGTTTTGCTTAATTCCTAGCGATGTATCAGCCAATTTGTTACAATTCTTATATATGTTAATTGGGGAAGATAGACATTGTTTTACTCTATGCGCAAATCATGGATCATGAAAGGAACCTACATAGTTTATGAAAAAAAATGATTTTGGAAATAGGATGAAGGAATATGAAAATGCCTATAGATTAAGCCTACCACGCCGTTTACCCGTAATCATCAGAATTGATGGTGCGCATTTTCATACCTTTACACGTGGGATGACGAAACCTTTTGATGAGAAACTAATTTTTGCATTATGGGAGACGTGTAAATATTTGGCCTATAACATTATGGGATGTAAACTGGTGTATCATCAGAGCGATGAAATTTCACTGCTTCTTACGAATGATGACAAATTAACGACGCAATCCTGGTTTGAAAATAATCTTCAAAAAATGGTGTCCATATCTGCTTCTCTGGCTACAGCCAAATTTAATGAGGAAATCCAAAAGGTTTACCCAGGTCAGCCTTTAGCCACTTTTGATGCGAGAGCATGGGTCTTGCCCCAGGATGAGGTTACAAACTACTTTCTATGGAGACAGCAAGATGCTACTAAAAACAGCATTTCTATGGTAGCTCAAGCCCATTTTAGGCATTCAGAATTAGAAGGATTGAACGGAAATCAGCTACAAGACAAGCTTTTTGTGGAAAAAGGGATAAACTGGAACGATCTTCCGGTCTGGCAAAAGCGGGGAATTTGCATTACCAAACAACAATACAACAAAGGCGAAGCCGTCAGAAGCAAGTGGGGTGTTGATCATGAGACACCGATTTTTTCACAGAATAGAGATTATATTAACCAATATGTATACTTGGACAAGGATGTGTAGATTTGGAGTGTGTCATTTTTATAGGAATTCAGGCTTCGGGCAAGTCGACATTTTATAAAGAACATTTCTTCAAAACACATATGCGAATAAACCTTGATATGCTTAAAACACGGAATAGGGAAAATATTTATCTGCAAGCCTCTATCGAAACAATGCAGCGCTTTGTTGTAGACAATACAAATGCCACTGTTATAGAACGGAAGAAATATATCGATGCTTGTAAAAATAAGGGGTTTAAAATTATTGGCTACTATTTTGAGCCCGATTTTGCAGAATCTATTAAGCGTAATGAGCAGCGCACAGGTAAAGAGTATATTCCTGAAATCGGTATTAAAAGTGTAATGAGTAAACTAGAGATCCCAAGCTACGAAGAAGGATTTGATGAACTCTATAGTGTGATTTCCATTGAAGGAACGTTTCAGATCAGAAGGCTGCCGGAAAACCATACAATATAGGGGGAGTACCATGAACATACCTGAGAGATTTATCAAACGTTTTCCGGCATACGAGGACGTATTTGCCAGCGATCTTGAACATCATCGTAAGCACTTTCTGCCGATTTGCTCAATTAATCTTCAGTTTCTATTCCCGGAGCAGGACGAGTGGCTGCATTTTGTTTCCGTAAAAGAAATCTATGAAGGCAGTGTGGGTGAAAATACTCAGCAATTTCATACCTCATATACCAAGGAAGATATGCTGGGTTTCGATGTAATTGACGGCAAATACAAATTTGAAGCGGACTGGAATTATTTTAGTCTTCATCGGAAAGAGCAATTGGAAGCTACCTATGAAGCGCTGAAATCTACCGGGGATAAAGCGTACCTACGTATGAAGAGAGAAGTCATGGCGTTGGACGGACTGGAACAGGTGTACACGGCTAATGATCAAGACTACCAAGCTCGCAAAGCATTTTTCCTGGAAAACAATAAACTTTATCCATATTCCTCCTTTGGGGAGGCCAAAAAGTCTGTGAAAGAGCTCACCCGTGATTTTGAGGAAAAGCAAACCAGCGGTTGGGGGCTGAGTTTCCCTGAAGTTAACGGAATTTTGGATGATATCGCTTTTCAGTCTGACAAGGCTCAAAGTTACATGAAGGAATATGACGAATCTCTGGAAGAGATGCTCCAGTTCGAGCAAACCAATCTACTTCATGTGCCTAAATGTCCCAATGGTGAGACTTTTGCCTATATCGGTTCCATTACCGGGTATTATTTTCAAGCGTTTGGGGCGGATACCGTCTATTTATTTTACGACCAAGAATTAAGCAAAGCGGTAATTTGCTTCGAATATTCATAAGTGAGGATTTTGCAAAAAATCTAATAAGCGACTTCCAATGAACAAGATATAGATCAAAATGGTTTAGTTCGTCTATATCTTGCACTTTGGGGCAATTGGAATCGAATTTTGAAAAATCTTTAAATAAAAAAACTCCCATAAAGGGAGTTTTTTTATTTATTTCTTATTCATCTCCACATCATGCTCTTTAGCAAGTGTGTTGACTTGTTCACCAAAATCTCTGAATAGCTTTCTACCTTCGCTGAGCTTGGTGTTACTTTCATTGACTAAGTTCAGATCCTGTTTATCCAACGCATCGAGCATCTTAATGAAGGCTTCCTTTTGAGTACTAGCGGCCTTGATGTAGGTTTCGTGGACGGCTCTTACCTCAGGAGTTTCCGTCTTTACAGCTTCTAACTTATCAACAAATTTGGTGTATTCCGGGATGATATCGTCTTTTAAAGCATTATATAGTGTAACATCATCTGTAAAGTTATCTCCGGTCACAGCTGCATACTTATCAGTAACTGCTTTTTCATCTTGTGCCAAAGGAAGCATTCCATCATTTACATACGTGATTAAATCTTTTTTTATCGGATCGGTAGAGCAGGCTGCCAAAATGGAGAAGCAACATAATACTAACATAAACACGCTAAGTTTTTTCATCTGTATTCCCCTTTTTTATGTATGTTATGGGTAATTCGATTCATTTAATAGTCATAAAGAACTATCCATATTATTTGATTATATAGAATAAATAAGAGAATGGTAGGATTTTTATGGTAAAATAGTGTCAAAATTAAGTTGATTAACCTAAACCTATTCATATAGAATTACAAATAAGAATGTTTTAAGAAGTATATTCCATTTGAACCAGAATTGCTTTATGATAGATATGTACATCCTAAAATTTTCCTGTATATATTTGGGGAAATTCTGAATTTCTTTAACACATTTGAGAGGAGATTTCAGTATGAAAAGGTTTAAAAAGGTGGTTTCAGTTACACTAAGCTCAATGCTCCTGCTTTCATTCGGGATGACGGCGAACGCGAGTGCAAGCCCAGAGGTGAAGACGGATCAAGCGATTCAAGCAGTTTCCAATGTGCAGCTAACAACTGATAAGGAAAGTGTTATTGAACAATTAACACGCGCGGACAAGCCTGCCAGTATCACAGATTCGGTGTACAACATTACAGAAAATATCAACTTGGCAACACCACAGAAATCTGAATTGAAAAAGAGAGTTACCCCTTCGCTCAAAGCCAGCGCAAGATCAGTAACAGCTAAAGCCGCAGCGACCGTAGCGACAGCGTCTACTGCTACATATTCCGGCACGATTACAGAAGAGGGAGGCACACAGTTTTTATATCCGATCTATTTACAGCCGGGTGAATTGTTACAGGCTCAGTTGGATGGTCCGTTTTCAGCCCAGCTTGACTATGACTTATACCTGTATGAGTTTGATATGGCGACAGGTGATATTAATTCCAACCCAATAGATGTTTCCAACTACGGGACTTATGTTAACAATTATGAGCAAGGAGCTGCTTCTCTTCCTGAAAACGTAGGGGCTCGCAACTCGAGCGGAGCCGAAAAGGCTTACGCACTTGCAGTTCATGCCAAGAAGGGATATAGCATTAATGACCTTTTCTATTTAACTGTAGCAGTAAGCTCCAACTATGATGTCTATGAGCCGGATGACAGTGCCTTCCATGCTTATAATTTTACTGTTAACGACAAAGGTTCCTCGATTAACTTCCGCACCATCCATTCGTCTATAGACAATGATTGGTATCAAGTTACAGTACCGGCCAGCCGTAATTATGATGCATTAAATGTGAAGCTGGACAGCACTTCGGAAAGCTATGGGTACAAAGCGGAAGTATATGCAGCTCTTACTGGCAATCAAATGGTGCTTCTACCGCAAACCAATCATAATGTTACCCTAAACACAGGGACCTACTATGTACGAGTGTACAGCACAAGTCAGTATTCAGCCGACCATTTGTATACACTATCGATTAAACCAGTGCTTCGAGCTGGCAAAATTGAAATTACCGGCTATAACTCCAATGGCTATTATGATTATCCGACATATTCTTACGGTCGTCATTATCGTATTAACGGAGGCAGCAGTCTGATCGTGAACGGTGTTGTGAAAACAACAGATGGTCAACTGGTTCCCAATGCTCCTGTCACGGTCGTATGGCTGGATAAGAACTGGAGCGAGAGCAGCGGTAACCGTACGAGAACGGCTTCTACGTACACCGATGATAGCGGTAAATTCAGTGTGACCCTTTCTCTTCCACAATCGACAGGAAAAAATGTAGATTATATAAGTGAAATTGGTTCCACACACTACTATGATCTTACAGGAGTTGCCGCTCAGGTCGATGGAACTTCGATTAGTGCGACGGACATTGTTTATCTGTTTGCTTATAGCTTGAGAAATTAAGATATGCTTTAATGTAGTTTTGATTCATGAGAGTCGCTTTTTTTGAATGGTTAGCTGAGACTTTCCATTTCTGAAAGAGCGACTTTTCATGTTTATTCACCAAGAATAAGAAAATGGTCTTGTTTTCATAGATTACAAATAGAAATTGTTTTGCATAATATATTCCAATAGAACCAAAGATGATTTATGATTGAGCCATACAGCCTAGAAATCACCCTGGTTTATCCGGGGATAGCGGGAATTCCTTAAACCATTTGAGAGGGGATTTCAGTATGAAGAGGTTCAAAAAGGCTATTGCAGTGATGTTAAGCATGATGCTCCTGCTTGCTTTCGGAATGACTGCGAATGCGAGTGAAAGCACGGAGGCTGCATCGGACCAAGCGATTAAGGCGGAATCCGAGATTCAGCTAACAACTGTCAATGAAGACATCATTAAGCATTTAACGCGGGCAGACAAACCAGAAAGTATTACGTCTTCGGTTTATGCAATGAAGGAAGACCTCAACTTTAAAACACCAGAAACAGCCTCATTGAAAAGGGAAAATGTTTCTGCGCTGAAGGCAAACCCAATGGCTGCATCAGCCACAGTTTCCTCTGCTACGTATTCCGGTACGATTACGCAAGAGGGAGGCACACAATTTTTATATCCGATCTATTTGCAGCCTGGTGAATTGTTGCAGTCCCAGTTGGATGGTCCATTTTCAGCCCAGCTTGACTATGACTTATACTTATATGAGTTTGATATGACGACAGGTGACATTAATCCTAATGCCATTGACGCATCCACCTATGGTACTTATTTTAACAATTATGAACAGGGGGCTGCCTCACTTCCTGAGAACGTAGGAACCCGTAACGCTACCGGATATGAAAAGGCATATGCGATTGCTGTTCATGCCAAAAAGGGTTCCAGCATCAATGATCCTTTCTATCTAACGGTCGATACAAGCTCCAGCTACGATGCATATGAACCAGATGAGAGTGCTTTCCATGCCTATAACTTTACCTTTAGTACGGGCGGTTCATCGCTTAATTCACGCTCCATTCATTCAGGCATTGATAATGACTGGTACCAAGTTACGATCCCTGCCAGCCGCAATTATGATGCTTTGAACGTAAAGCTCGATAGTGTTTCGGACGGTTATGGCTACAAAGCTGAAGTCTACGGAGCTCTTACAGGAAACCAAATGGCGCTTTTGCCGCAAACGAACCATAATGTCAGCTTAAATACAGGAACCTACTATGTGCGAGTGTACACAACCAATCAGTATTCACCCAATCATTTATACACACTTACACTGAAGCCAGTGCTTCGGGCTGGCAAAATTGAAATTACCGGCTATGATTCTGTTAATGGTCCTAATGATTATCCGAACTACTCATATGGTCGTCATTATCGGGTTAATCAACGCAGCAACCTTACCGTGAAGGGGGTAGTTAAGACAACTGATGGTTATCCAGTGGCAAATGCGCCTGTTGATGTGACTTGGTTGAATCAGAACTGGACTGAAAGCAGCGGAAATCGTACTCGTACAGGCACAGCTTATACGGACCAGAATGGAGCCTTTAGTGTGACTCTTTCCCTGCCATCTTCCACTGGAAGTATAGCGGAATACCTGTCTGGAGCCATCAGTTTTACACACTACTATGATCTATCAGGGGTAGCCGTTCAGGTGTCAGGTACTTCGATTATAGACACAGATATTGTATATCACTTTGCCTATAGTATTTATGGCGGCTGATGGACGGGGTATTAAGCTAACACTTAAGGTAACTTGTTGCTTGAATATTTTATATCTGAAACAAAAGTAGTTCGTTTCAATATTTGTTCAATTTTAGGACAAAGCATATGTTCATTCCATATATGCTTTGTCCGATATATATAGAAACAGGGTCACATTACACTATACATACGCCTTAGATTGCCTGTTACAAACATGACAGGAGGAAATAGAATGAATTTTGGACCTCTTAGAGCACAGCAAGCGATTCTTAATGCAAGTAGCTTACGGATCAATCCGACAAGCAAGCAAGCTCCACCACCCCAGCTTCATGAAGAACAGGTCTCCAGAGTGGTAGTTCAAGACTCCGTGGAGATTAGTGAAGCCGGTAGACAGTTGGCGGAAGGAGCTATTGTATCACAGGCTGCCAAGTATTTCGGTACAACACAGATCAATGATTCATTAAACCGGGTTTTGGAAGGTCAGTCAGAAGAAGTGTCTAATGCAGTGTACAGTATGATTGAATCTAATTTTATCGTCGACGGAACAGTAACGGATGAGAGTCAACGAGCTGTGCTGCTGGAGATGGGAGTTACCCAATCCAAGTATATTGCCGATCATTACATGGAAGGCGACAAGGCCAAAGAGTTTCTGGAAACCATGAACCAGATTGCTAGTATTGCTTTGACACGATCCACTGATCCAGAGACCGGAGATATTAGCTACACGACTCCAATAGATCGTCCGTCAGGTGCTCCTGAGGATTATGTCAAGCTGTCGGAAGTGATGAAGCAGGTTGATCCTCAAAAATATACTGCGTACATGAATGATATTAAAGGTGGAGGAAATGGGCTGAGCCAACTGTTAAATTTTGCGCAAAAGGTTCCTCAACATCCCGATTGGATTGAGAAATACAAGGAACGTATGGGACAGAACGCAGAGTTGCTCAATAACACACCGCTAAACAATCGGTTTGACAAAGCGGATACGACATCAGCTTCTGCTTTTATGAACAGTATGCAAAATCTTCTTAAGGAATCTTCCGCTACTCAGGATTCTTACATGCAGAATATGCGAGGATTTTTTCGGAACTTAGGCGTTCAGGTCCATTAACACTTTCAAATAATTTGTCAGTTCTGTTTACAACCTGCTTGGAACGAAGTATAATAGCTTCAAAACATACTCGTGATATAGAGGAAGCACCTCAAACTTAGGCATTAACGCCTTCGTTTGAGGTGCTTTTTCTATTTTATCCGAGGCGAGTTTGTAAAACTCTTTGAAAATAAAATAAAGTAAGGAGAAGTGTATGTATCGAAAAAATAAGCGAAAGGTAAGGAAGTATAGGAAGTGGGTGCATGGATTTTTGGCTGTAGTCCTACTATTAACGATAATTCCCATATTTCCGGAAAGGGTATCAGCTGCTACTCAGGAGATCATGGGAGGACCTTTTTGCCAAAACAATTTGCCGGGTGGAGGCGACAGTTGGGGCTCTTGGTCAGGAAGTGGGATAGGAGCAACGGAAGTATACACTGGCATGGGTTCGGCCAGATATAAATGTGATGGTACTACGCAGCCGACAAATCGTTTTATTGATATTGGAAGATCAATTAAGACTTCTGATTATAGAATTTTTGTTTACATTGAAGGGTCTTATCATACTGATATATATACATCTAATAACGCAGCAGGCGACAGTTGGAGGCCTAACGGAACGAACTTATACACATGGACTAATGTAACGAAATTCTATGCCGATAGATTTTACCAGGGAAAATGGATAGATATCACCGACTCTATTACATTAAGGGATGTTCGATATTTCAGAGCGATGGGAACTAACCAACAGACAAGCAATGAAATATCCAAGTTTGGAATCCGTGTTATTCCCAAATCGGACCTAATGCCTAAACCACCTCAGATCCATGCAGGTACAGAGGGACAAGCGATCACAGGATGGACCAAAGAACCCGTAACCGTGTGGATAAATGGGGACGTGGCTCCTGAAGGACTAAAATACTATGAATATAGCCTGAATGGAGGAGCATTCCAGCCATACACAGGTCCCTTTACTGTATATGATCACGGTGTAAATACGATCTATGCCCGGACAGTAGACGTGAATAACCAGTATAGTGGTCTTTCTTCCGGGAATGTTCGAATAGACAAGATGCCACCAACTCCACCCATCCTAAACGCAACGGGAAACAGTAATGACTATACGATTTCATTACAACCGGGAACAGACGATTATTCTGGACTAGCCCATACTCAATTTCGTTTGACGGGCGTTGTGAATCAAGATTGGCAGGACTATGTTGGAGTGTTTCATGTGAATAAAGATGGTAAAAGCACAGTACATGCACGCTCCATTGACGGCGTCGGTAATGTGAGCCAAGAAGTAAGTAAAGAAGTCACCATTGATAAAAAGGGACCGACTGCTCCTGCCATCCGGGCTAGCGAGATAGGGCCAACGATCCGTGATGTAGATATAGCTATTGATTCAGGAAGTGACTCTACAAATGGAATTAAGATGACACAATATCGCTTGGGTCCATTAGGGGAATGGCAGACATACAATGGCACTTTTACATTAAACGCAGAAGGGATTTACGAATTATCAGCGCGGACGATCAATAATCTCGACGTGTCTAGTCCAATCGTGACTCAATCGGTCATGATTGATCGAACCAAGCCAACGCCTCCGAAAGTTACGTTTTCCGAGGTGACGATACCTACCCGATATACCAATAAGCCAGTGCAGTTTACTCTATCGGGTGCGACGGATACTACAGCAGTACATTATGAATATCAATTGGATTCTGGCACCTATGTGTCTGGTTCGTCTGGAATATTAAATGGTTCGGGTATCGTAAAAGTGACTGCTCAAGCTGTAGATGCGGCTGGAAATCGAAGCGAGCCGGTATCCGCGGTGTCTTATATTGATTTGGAACCACCGACGATCCAACTGACGCCAGATTCGCGTGAATGGAAAGATACCCATATTCATGTGAGGATACGATATGCCGATCAGCATTCGGGGATTGAGTCATCCACAATGCAGTATAAAATCACGAACAGCCCTGATTCACCAGAAAACTGGGATGCTTCAGCTGATACAACAATCCAGATGGATCTTTCAGATGAAGGTGAATGGTATGTTCATGCCAAGGTCAAAGACAGGGTGGGCAACATTTATGAAACGGTCAGCAGTGCACTTCGTATTCAAAAGCAGCCCCAGTCGGTTGTGCTCTCTGCGACATCCATACGAAATACAGAAGCTGATTTGCAGTGGACTCTCCCGTCTGGTCTTGATGATGGTTACGTTTATACAGTCCGAAATCTAACAACTAATGAGGTTTGGGATGTTACGCATCCGACAAATTCTTTTACAGATAGAGGGCTACAAGGAGGACGGCAATACGAATATGAAGTGCGTTCTAGTAATCATGTAGGAGGTAATGCGTATTCCAATCGAGTCCATATATTAACGTTACCTGATGCTCCTGAGCATATCCAGTTACGACCTGTCTCTCGTCATTCTACAGAAATCATGGCTGGCTTTACGCCAGTTTCATCAGCTAACAAATATAATATTACAGCAGCAGACGTAAGTACGGGAGAAATCATAATTAAGGATACGGTTACACAGGATGTGTATAATCCAATTACGGGAATGAAGCCTGGTAAATATTACGATGTTTCTGTATCAGCTATTAATGACACTGGAGAGGGTACAGCAAAGCATGTATCTTTTTTAAGTCTACCAGACAGCCCGAACGGATTCCGAAATGTAACTGTAAGAGAAGATGGAATCGACTTGAAGTGGAATTCTGTAATCACTGCCACCTACTACGCCCTAGAACGTGACGAAGTATCGGTTTATAAAGATGTGTATACAGAATTCAACGACACTGATCTTCAGGCGGGAACAGAGTATGGTTATAACGTTTCCGCTGAAAATGCAACTGGATTCGGAGACTATGCTCATCTGGGAGTCATCACTTTACCTGATCGAGTAACTACATTATCGAGTGTGACAAAGGATGTGTATGCTATCGGTGTTGCGTGGCAGGATGTGCAGGGAGTTGAAGGATACATCTTGAATGTTAACGATGAACCGAAGGTGCGGGTTGCGCGTGGTATCCACTCTTATACTTTTGAGGGCTTGCCTGCTGGTACATCTGCCAATATTAAAATACGAGCCTACAATCGAAGTGGCACGGGTAAAGATACATCTATCAATGCATTAACACTACCTGATTCGGCTGTGCAACTTTCAGCTGAAGATGTTCGCGAGCACGATGCCACATTGATATGGGCCCCGGTTGATGGGGCAACTCAATATAAGGTAACGATCAACAGTCAAAATTATTATAGTACGGAACCACATGTGGTTGTATCTGGTTTAACAGGTGGGAGAAACTATGATTTTCAAGTGAGCAGTGGGAACAGTAGTGGTTTCAGCCAGCCAGCGTTGGGTGAGCTGCTGACACTTCCTCCTGAAGTACAAAATGTTAATGTTAAAGAACTTGAGGGTGGTCAGATTTCACTGAGCTGGGATGAAATCAAGAGCTCTTCTCAATATACTGTAACCCGTAAAGATACGGGGGAAGTTTTTAACACCAGAGATGCCCATATTAAGCTTTCAGATATCCAGCCTGGTATGATTTACTCGTTTGGTATACAGGCCGTGAATACAACGGGGGTAGGTAATATAGCTCCCTTTACGCTTCGCGCTTTGCCAGGTCAAATACCAGACAATAGATTGACTGTGAAAGAAGTAGATACCGATTTGGTCGTTACGTGGAAAGAAGCTCCGGGTGCAGATGCCTACAATGTCTACCAAAACGAGGTGCTTATCGGTCATACGACCACCCATGAATTTAAAGTAGATGGATTGGACAGTTCTACAATGTATCGTATTACCATTAAGCCAGTGAACACAAGTGGTGAAGGGAAGCAGACAGAAGGTCAGGTCGAGACGCTACCGTCCCCAGCGTTTGCGATTTCGAAGACAGAAACAACGAATAGTGAGTTTATCATCCATTGGGAATCAGACCATGAAAATGATATTTTCGTCCTCGTCAGTGAAGGGGGAACAGAGCTATATCGTGGTAAGGATCGAAGCTATATCTGGAGAAAACTTAAAGAGAAGCAGTTGTATACAGTTCAACTTTGGGCAGAAAATAGTCAGGGAAAACGCACAGAGGCAAAACAAGCGCATGGAAAAACAACGGGTAATACTGTGGACGTAGGTGGCGGAGCAGGAGGGGCGGGGAGTGTAAAACCGATTCAGCCTGTTATAAAGGAACCGATAGAAACAGAGCAAATTCAAGATTCAACCGTTGAGAAGAAGCCAAATCATTTTAGCGACATTGAACGGATATTTAATAAAGAAAAAATAAATGTGCTTGCCGATTTGGGTATAGTAAAGGGAACAACCCACACGCTATTTGAGCCGAATAGACCTGTAACGCGTATGGAGTTCACTTCGATGCTGGTCCGTTCCTTGAAATTACCGCTCGAAACGGATGTGACTTTAGGCTTCGAGGATATTAATCCATCGGCGTGGTACGTTGATCTACTCAAAACGGCGATTAAAGATCAGGTCGCTCGCGGGTTTAGTAATAGAGAATTTGGCCCAGATCGGGTCATTAACCGTGAGCAGGCGGCTAAAATGGTGAATAACATTATTAAAGCTACACCACAGCAAGAAAGCAGTGCATACTCAGATTCCTCTCAAATTGTCGAGTGGGCCAGAAAGGATGTACTTGGTCTAACCGAGATTAATTTAGTACAAGGATATCCAGATGGTAGCTTTCGGGCCAAGCAGGAGGTCACACGTGCGGAAGCGGCTGAGATGATTTATAACATGCTTCAGCTGAAATAGAACGAATCAAGGGGCGGCGTTGGCCAGCCCCTTTTTTTGTGTGTACTAACTTAACTTATTCCGCAATAGCGGGGTTTATATTGGATGCTCTGTAGGCAGGAACGCCATTAATGAGTGCGGTTTTTAGCTGAATATATCGTAAGTATAAAAGCTCGAGAAGATGGCTGAGCTAAAAGAATATCATTGATCGTCTTACCTGTATCTAATTTGAAGATGATTTCTCCACCTTTACCGCTTAAACTGCTTTCCCAATAGAGATTATTATCGATTAAAACATTTTTCGGAAAAGTATTTTTAGAATCTCCGTTCGTTGAAACATTTTCCTCTGCTATAACAACAGGATCCACGGAAAAAGTATAGTCGTCTGGATTTTGACTGAATTTTGCCATGTTGAAATTCCTCCTTAAGCTTAATTTTTGAATATGTTGAAAAGGTTGATTCATATCATTTATATGAAACTCTCTATGAATATATTCCTTGACGATGGAATGCATACTAGTGTTTAAGCGGTCCAACAACATAATAGCAAGTTCATTTGCGGGCGGGGGGTTGCATGTTTAGAATATAAATAACTAATCGAGGTGCGAGGAAGGAAATGGATAGAATATGAAAATATACACTTATTATTTGGGAGATGGCATATTCCCTTTGGATTGGGAAGTTTGTTTTAGTACTGTTGAGGAATATAAAAGAAAATTATTTGAGAAGTATACCTCTTCCCAAGAATACAATGATTTTGTAATAGGAGGTTTTAATGTACTTACCGACAAAATAGATGCGATTCTGAATTATGCTATAGAGAACTTTCGAAAAGAATTTCCTCATAATTATGAGTTGCGTTGTCCGGCTATGATATTTCCGTTGCCAAGAGGCGATGAAAGTAATGGTGCTGAGTTTGCTATTATTTTAAAACGAGATGAAGATGGAGATACAATGGTCTATTCACCACTTCCATTGTCATATTTAGAAAGAAGTTAATACTCTACTGAAAGAAAATGGGGAAACCAAGTGGTGAATAATGTAAAGCTATCGCGGGTTTCCCTCTGGCTATATGGAGTGCGTTGATTTGTGTCGAAGAGATCTCTACGCTTCGAATTAAGTATTGGAGGTTGCTCCAGAAAGATATCCGGCAAATTGTTACGGAGCAGTTTTCGGAGTACAGGCACGGATGGGCACCTGCCTACATACAATAAACAGACCGCAAGCCCGGTAAGTAACAAAGGCCGGTAAGTTCGCAACTACCTCAGGAGGTGTCATCCGTGCCCGGACTATTTAGCGCTATCGCTCTGTTCATCAAGGAATTGACGCTACTCGTTTCCTACGTGAAAAACAACGCCTTTCCGCAGCCATTGACTGAGAAAGAGGAAGCTCGACACCTAAAGCTGTTTGCCGAAGGCAATGCACACTCCCGTAACACACTCATTGAGCACAACCTACGGCTGGTGGCCCATATTGTGAAAAAATTCGATAACACCGGCGAAGATTTGGAGGACCTTATATCCATCGGCACCATTGGACTGATCAAGGCCATCGAAAGCTTTCAGACCGGGAAAGGCACCAAGCTGGCAACATTTGCAGCCCGTTGTATAGAAAATGAGATTCTGATGCATTTGCGATCTCTGAAAAAAACACGCAAAGACGTATCTCTCCACGATCCTATAGGGACTGATAAGGAAGGCAACGAGATTACTTTGATTGATATCCTCGGCACCGAGGCGGACGATATTGTAGATAAAGTACAACTCAAAATTGAGAAGAGTAAAATCTATCGCAACCTGGATATTTTAGATGAGCGTGAAAAAGAAGTGGTGATCGGCCGCTTCGGCCTGGAAGCCGGAGGAGAAGAACGAACACAGCGGGAAATTGCACGAGAACTGGGAATTTCGCGCTCGTACGTGTCACGAATCGAAAAGCGCGCGCTGATGAAGTTGTACCATGAGTTTTACAAACAGAAGGGATAAATGACAAAGGAGATACGTAGAACTCCGCAGTATTTGAAGGCCCTAATCAGGGCCTTTTTTCATTACTTGTATTTCGAGTAAAGTTCAAAAGGGTATGGGTAGAGTGCAGGATCATGATTATGATTATGATTATGGCATCAGCTGGACGAATATCTTACGGAACGCGGACGTAGCGGCGAGTCTAAATTTTCTCACGATGACTCTACGAGAAAATTTGTTTATACTTTAACTACTTAATAGTGAATGCAATGGATATGAGGTGGAAGCTAATGATTCTGGTAAGTTCGTGTTTGGCGGGCATGAAGGTACGATATAACGGGACCGATAGCCTGAATGTACATATTCAGAAGTTGGTAGAGGAAAAGAAAGCTATGACAATCTGCCCTGAGCTTTTGGGGGGCTTTGTGACTCCGAGAGAGCCTGCTGAGATTGTTGGAGGGACAGGTGAGGATGTGCTGAACGGCACAGCCAAGGTGGTCGAGTTTTCAGGCAACGATGTCAGCGATATGTACATTAGAGGTGCGTACGAAGCCTTGAATATAGCCAGAGAGGTTAACGCAACACTTGTTGTTTTAAAAGAAAACAGCCCGTCCTGCGGATCAGCAGCAATATATAATGGGTCATTCGAAAACCGTAAAATAGCAGGTAACGGGGTAACCTCGGCTTTGTTAAAAAAGGAAGGCTTTAAGGTCATATCGGAAGAACAAATATCGGATATTTTCTTGGATTAGAATATATAAGAGTAGATCAAGCGCCTTGCTAGCTTACAGGCTTATACCTGCGAGCGCAAGACGCTTGTTTGTGCTATGTGCCGCTATACGAATAGACATCACATTATTTAAGCTTTAATGCAAGAATTCCTAGGTATTCCTTGAGGGCTGTTCCGGTTGTAGACATGGCCCCAGCAGACGGCGAGAGCTTGCCAGCATACAGTGACAGCTTTTCACTTGCCAGATAGTCGGTAGGATAAGCTATGGCCTGCACGCCTGCACGCTGAAATTCCAGTGCAGCACGTGGCATATGGAAAGCGGAGGTCACCAGAACAGGTCTAGTGAGTTGATGTTTTTCCAAAATTCGGGATGTATACACGGCATTTTGCTGTGTGTTCAAAGAACGGTTTTCGATCAGGATGTCCTTTGCCGGAATACCGAGTCCTAGTAGCTGCCTTTGCGCAATATTCGCTTCATTACCACTGTCTCCAAACACTTGCCCGCCGGAGAAAAGAATGGGTAAGCCTGTTGCTTCGTGCAATCTGGCCGCAGTGAGCAGACGATTGGCCGCAGATCCTAGCAGATTGCCTTGTCCATTGATGTCGGGGGTTCCTTCTGTGGCTCCACCCCCAAGTACGACAATGACATCGCCTTGAATAGTACGGGGCTGTGGGTACTGTTTTTCCAGGCTACTGATTAACAAATCTCCAGCCAAATTGGTCGAGGAAACATACAGCAGCAATGTGACAAGAAGCAGTACGACCGCAGGTATACGTGCCCTTTTCCATAGCCAGATCACGAGCCCTGCCATCACCAGGATGAACAAACCGGGAGGGAGCACAAAGCTGTACAAAAATTTGATGATATAAATCAAATGCAGACAACCTCCTATCCTTATAAGCTTTATCTATCTTTTTGGTATATTGTAACATAGGAAAATGACTGGATTCCTCCGTCCGAAGACATACCTCGATGAACAAGCGGGCATGAAAGGTAGAGCTTTCCAATACATATTTTTTGTTTGATAAAGTTGTTCTGCAGGCGTAGTATATAAAGTCTAGTGATTTTTTTCATAGAGGAGCGATAGCGTCATGGGAGAGTTAACGACAGCCAAGCGGATGATGATGATCGCGCTACTGGTTGTATTGTGGGGCATTTCTTGGCCCATTTATAAAGTGGCATTGGAATTCACACCTCCATTGTTGTTTGCAGGGCTACGTACACTGCTGGGCGGTCTGCTATTAGGAGCAATTTTAGTACCGAGATGGAATCGCATTCGTTGGAAAGAAAATTGGCGGGTGTATGCTATTTCAGGTATTTTTAACGTGGTACTGTTTTATGGTCTGCAAACAGTGGGACTGATGTACGTCCCCTCCGGCTTGTTTTCTGTGCTGGTATATCTCCAACCTGTGCTTGTCGGTATTTTTGCATGGATGTGGCTAGGAGAAGCGATGTCCAGACTTAAGGTGATTGGATTGATCATCGGATTTTTGGGCGTTGCAGCTGTCAGTGTCGGCGGATTTTCAGGGCATGTGGCTGTGGCAGGTGTAATCATTGCTATTATTACAGCTGTGAGCTGGGCATTGGGAACGGTATATGTGAAAAAGGTAAACCAGCGTGTGGATTCGCTGTGGCTTGTTGCATTTCAATGTACGCTGGGAGGCATCGTGCTGACAGGAGCTGGAACGGTGACGGAAAACTGGTCAGATATCGTATGGAATGTCCCGTATGTGTCAGGGCTGGTATTCGGCACGGTGCTGGGAATTTCACTTTCCTGGTTGCTGTATTTCACACTTGTTAATTCAGGGGATGCGAGCAAGGTCGCGTCTTATACGTTTTTGGTACCTGTGATCTCGGTGTTTGTAAGCTCGTTGGTGCTAGGCGAAGCGATTACAGCTTTCCTGCTGATCGGGTTGATCTTAATCGGGCTTAGCATTTATCTGGTTAATCGTAGAGCGAGAGCAGTACAACAAGCTTGAGCGTAGTAGCTGAAACAAAGAACTTGAAACATAGCAACAACAAGGGACTCTTGCACAGTAGCAGGGTCCCTTTTTATATGCCGACAAGAGACACAGCTAAGTGGGCTATGACCTACTGAATTCGAGAGTGCAAGGGGTTTTCTCCCTGGGGAGTTGGTTAAGATTATGATATGGATGACAGCATACAACCAAGCAAAGAAGGGGGATACGGAAGATGGGACGAAAATTATTGATTACAGGAGCGGCGGGCACAATTGGGAAAGCATTATATGAAGGGCTACAAGCGGAAGGTAAATATGAAATAACCGCCACTGATGTGAAGAGGAACGAAGAGGCAGGGATTGTAGAAATGGATATACATGATGCTGCACGACTGGATGAGCTTACGCGCGGAGTGGATACGGTACTGCATTTTGCATGGATCAAGGATGAAGGGGATTTCCTTGGCAAAGTGCTGTTTGGCAATGTTAGTGGAGCCTACAAGCTGTATGAAGCTGCGGTGAAAAATGGGGTAAAACGCATTGTTTTTGCCAGTTCCAATCATGCCACAGGGTTTTATAAAGTAGGCGAAAGCATAGATGTAGAAGATCCCTACCGACCAGACAGTTATTATGGCTTGAGCAAGTGCTACATTGAATTGTTGGGACGGCTGTATGCCGATCAGGGCAAAATATCTTCCATTAATATCCGTATTGGAAATTTTCCTGGGGATGATCGACCCCATTCGGAGCGCGCCGCTCATATTTGGATCTCCGAGCGCGACATGGTCCGTCTGACCGTCTGCTGTATCGAAGCTCGTCCGGAGATGAGCTATCTTAATTTGTACGGTACGTCAGCCAATACGGATAATTATTATGACATTGGCTACTTGGAAGAACAAATTGGGTATAAGCCTCAGGATAACGCCGCCGAGCTGCTGGAGCAGGCCAAGAAATCCGGATTTCGGATAAAACAGGATGAAACCACATTCCAGGGTGGGCAAAAGGAATAGAGTAGATCGTTCAGATATGCTTTGTGAATGGGCTTAAGGCGTCGATCAGACGCCTCTTCCGCAATGGGCGCACCTCTGGCGGGAGTCTACAACTTTATTTTTTACTGACATCTATTTCAAAATCTCGTTATTCTCAAATACAAAATGGTTAACGATGTGCATTTAATCGCGCAGCATCGCATGTTATAATAGCCTCACTAATGGAAGAAGAGGGGAAAAATGAATAAAGAGACATCTGAAAAACAGCTATTCTATTTGGATGGCCTTAGGGGACTCGCGGCATTTGCCGTGGTTATTTCGCACTATATACAAGTATTTTATCCAGCTGCGTTAACTGGAAAACCGCAACAAGCTCATTTTGAATGGGATATCTGGTACGGACATTCTCCGATTAATTTATTTTTTAATGGACAATTTGCCGTTTGTTTGTTTTTTGTGCTAAGTGGTTATGTGCTCAGTGTCAAAATGTTTGAAAAAGAGCTCGATAGTGAGACCTTTCTAAAATTGTTGCATTCCAGCGCCCTACGAAGGTACATTCGGCTTGCCGTGCCGGCAGCGGTATCCGTATTGCTTGTGTATCTAGCAATTATTACGAATGCCTTTTATCTCCAAGATATATGGGGAACAACATGGACGGATATGAAAAAGAACTATTACGCTTTAGATACAAATATATATACCGTTATCAAGGCTGCTATTTTTGATCCGTTTTTCCGTTTTGAAGCACATCCTTACAATCCAGTCCTTTGGACAATGTGCTATGAGCTATTAGGTTCTTTTTTGATATTCGGTTTTCTTGCTTTATTTGGACGAGTAAAAAAAAGATGGATTGTGTATGTGGTCTTATCCATTGCTTTTATTCAAGCCTATTTTGTCGCTTTTTTGTGGGGAATGCTGCTTGCTGATTTGCTCAAGCACAAATGGGTCCAAAGTAAAATAATGAAAGTACTTGTGCTTTTAGTGGGGATTTACTTAGGTTCGGCGCCTTATACTTCATTAATGGGGACTATGTATGAACCTATAGAAGTGTGGACAAAAAATATCAATGAATGGATTCAATTTGACATCGACCCACGACTTCTTGCACGAACCCTGGGTTCTGCTATGATTTTGTTTGCTCTGATTCGTTCAAAAGTGCTGCAGCATGTGTTTGGATGGAGACCTTTTGTTTATTTAGGACAGATTTCATTTTCCCTTTACCTCATTCATTTCACTTTCCTAAATACGTTCTCCGCGTTCCTGTTTAGTAAAGTAATTCATTTTTTTAATTATAATCTTGCCTATGCAATTACGTTTCTGGTTTCCATGGTGCCTCTATTTATTTTGTCGCATTATTATATGAAATATATTGATCAAGGTGCATTAAAACTAGCTCGAAAAGTTGAAAAAAAGATGACCGCTTACAAAAAAACGCAGAGTTGAAACCGACAATACTGCGTTTTTTGGTGGTAGATTACCTAAGCTTATTCCAGACCTTCAGAGCAAAGAACTCCAAAAAAGCGATTCAATGAGCGTGAACTTATTGACAAGGATCTCGTCGAAAAATGTAAGAGTCTCGTTTTTTAAGAGGGATTTTTTAAAAAAAGTGGAAGTAAAATAAAATACTATTATATAAGGAAATAATGTCGTTAAATGTCGTATAATTGGTTATTTGGTAGAATATAACCTGTTATGTTATGATGTTAGCGTATTCAAAAAAATATAATTATATTGAGAGGAAGTTATGAGAATGAGAATGACAAACAAATTTATGAAGATTATTGGTACTAGTGCATTATCTATTTCTCTTATTACTGGGGTTGCTGGTGCTGTTTCGGCAAATGAAAATACAGCATCCAAAGAAGGAAATGAAGCCATTGGAATTTTTGCAATCCAAAACAATACACTAGATTGGAATTTATCAAATAATACTACTGCAGACCCATCTACTTCATGGACAGTACAGAGTGGATATCCACATATTAATATGTATGTAAAAAATACAGGGGCAAAATCTTTTAGAGTTGAAGTAAAGCATAATACTAAGGGTACAATCATCTTTAATAAAACTATTGCAGCAGATGGAGTAGGAGTAAATTTCATAAATAATGATAGTAATCCACTTGTTCCTTCAGGTACTTACACAGTGACTATTTACGGTGGATCAGGTGTGCCAAAAGGAACAGTTATACTTAAAGCTTCTGACACTCCTTGGTAAGCGTTATAATCTTGCAATGGGGCTGTCCCAAAAGTCATAAATAATGACTGAGGGCCAGCCCCTTTCTCATTTTTGTAAAACAAAAAGAAACCTTTCCTAATGGAAATGGATGGGCCTATATCGGTATTTTTCTAGGAGCCTTATCAAGGCAATGGGAAACCAGAGGAACAGGTTGAGTTCCTGATTGAACTTTTTTCTAATCTTTCTCTTCATGTTCGTCCGGTTTTCCCCTCAGATGAAGCGATGGTTAAAAGTTATATCGGAGATGATGACCGAAGCACTTAAACGGCGCAAGATAAAGGCTATATGGGCCCAGTAGCTTCAAACAAATCGAAGAATAAAGCGGTATATTATTTGCTGGAGAACGTTTCTAAATAATAAAGGCGTTTCCGGATTGCTCTGGAAACACCTTTATATATAGGAGGCTCTATTAGACTGAAATTGGCTTCCAAGATGGATTAGTATAGCAAACCGTTTGGAATCCCATTCCATTGTTACTTCTGAAAGCAAATCATGCGAAGCATCGCCACCGTTTTGTTTCGAGTACAGGTGTTGTTCGATCCAGCGAATTCCGTCTTCAGGGACAACGGGCTTCTCCCAGCGCTTTTCTATAAAAATTTGATCGAAGAAAGCTATCTTGAACTTTAGTTGCAATGTGTTCAATATAATTTTGAGCACCTGGGGGAGCATAGAAGTTACCACTACGGTAATCAACCTTCTTTCTCGTATATCCTCATCCTGACCTACGCGCAGTTCTACGTCACATTTATATACTGTGACTTCCCCTTTGTCATTAGGAACTAAACTTCCCCCAAGGTAAGGCCACTCAAACCTATAAATACCAGGCTTATAATGTATAATCTCTTGCTTCATAAGACATACTTCTCTTTTCTCATTGAACAACATATTTTGCACTTCTACTATACTTTACTAGACACTGATTCGAGAAACGACGTCAAAAACACATTTTACATTTATAACTCAACTGGCTGAAGGCAACAAATCGTATGGATCAAGCCGGCAACCTTTAATTTTTACCCCAACTGGGCCAGCTACATGCCAATCTGCGGCAGCCTGCTTACAGTAAAACTAAGTATTATTTACCCACATCAGACGGCTTTATATTTTCTCAACGGTTTCTGCTCTTCATTAATATAAGGAAAGTTATCCTTTACTGGAGAGACTGCTGTATCACTGAAAGTAAATATCAACTAAAACTTATACAAATCCTCACCAGTCTTTGGCTTCTTAGAAAGAGTTTTATTGTTCTTCCTACATATTTTTAAGGGAAACTTTTATTGATCCTCAGTGATTTCGTGTTCTGTAGGGCCTTTAACTACTTCACTGGTAACTCCTTTAATAGCTTTTAAGCCAATCCATTTCAATGACTCAGGGACTACTATCTGGTTTGTTGCATAAAGGAGATAGGTAGCTTGGCTGTCTAATGCCAGCTTTTGTGCGTAAAACTGTTCTACTTCTGCAAATGATCTAGTTATTCTGTAGCCCTTCTTCTTAAAGTCACGCTGAATGGTCTCACTATAATCACAGTTAAAGACCCTTGGATCTAGGGTAGTTATTAGTCCGTAGTCACTGATATCCGAATAAGCCTACCTGCACCCTGAGACAGTTTCGTCATCATATGAGAACAACGCCTGCTTTTTGAAAACGTCCTCGAGACCTTCACCAATGAGCTTTAAATAAGGATCATCTGGAACGGGGAAGGGCAGACGAGAAAAAATGACGGATACAAGGGAAGTACTGGCAACTGAGAAACCTGAAAAAAACTCCCACTGCCCAGAAGTACACTACGCTCGTATTCTTTAAACTGCTTTGTCAGCTGCTCTACGCCGCCTTCATCTTACCTCAGCAGTGATTACACCAATCGAATCACAAATATCCTTTAGAGGTTCTGCTGCGCCCTGCATATGCTGTTTGATGTAGAGAGCAGTAATGTTCTACCATCGGTAAGGTTTAATAATTTTTGATAATGCTTCACTGGTTTTCAATCCATCGATACCTTGATTACGTGGATCATGAATGGATTCCGGAATATAAACTAATGCTTGTTTGTCGTACTGGAACGATTATTGCGGCATCATTTTTAGTTCTACTAATTGTCGGGGGAGGCACCACTGATTCAAAAAGCTAGTGAAGTCGCTATTTGTGGTTAAGGTGCCAAAGATCCCTTTCGATTTGTTGAAGCTTTTCGAACGTATGGGTCTAAGGGGTAGCGACCTTGGAGTGATTCACAAGTTTCAGCTGCTATATGGGGATATCTTCCTAAATCACTCACATTAGATTTGAATCTTTTTGCCAACTTTCCTGGAAAACGTTCTTTGTTACCAATGGCTTTCAGATCTCTGATAGAAATAGCATCTTCCATTCGAGATAAAAAGTTTTCTATAAAATCATGGGTTTCATCAATAATCATAATACCTGGATCAACAGGAATGACAGGAGGGGTCGGTGCTTCCTGAAGTCGATTTAAGGCTGAACGGATAAGCTACTCTTGATTCGTTATGATCAGTTGATTTTCTCTTGATAAAAATTGGTTTCTGTGTTGAGCTGTGGGACAGCTCCTGAAAAAAGGGCAACGCTCGCACTCCCGTTTAGATCATTAAGACTGACTTTCTTCCAATCACTTTCTTTGATTTCGCCAAGTGTATTTTCGAATTCATCTCGCTGTCCGGTTCGGTATTACATAAAACTTCACAAATATCCGAATTGTTCACTCTTCAGGACACTCCTTTGTTCATGAAGCATGAGAGGCTTCACTTTTCATTTTGAATGCGCTTACATAAAATATAGTTATACGGCGGCGGTGCTACAAACCTCGCTGTCGGTAACATATATAGAGGGGGAGTGACCCACATTGAATCAGCCTATGCCCAAAAATTCTGCAATGCTTACAACGGATTCCCGCCTGAACGGTATGAGGTTGGGGAAAGGAAGGAAACACGGTTTTTTCTATGAACTATTCCGCAATCGGGTATTATTTCTGATGTTATTGCCCACTTTAATTTTTTTCTTCATTAATTCTTACATTCCTATGGTAGGTATTTATTATGCATTTACCCAGTTCGACTTTAATACCAGCCTGTTTGATGCTAAGTTCGTCGGACTCCAAAATTTTCGTTTTCTATGGCAATCCGGCACGCTGACTAAATTGACATTGAATACGGTCGGATACAATGCAGCGTTTATTTTACTCGGTAACGTATTAGCGATTGTTCTCGCTATTTTCCTGAATGAGCTGCGAGGGCGTTATTTTAAAAAGATTGCTCAATCCGTGATGTTCCTTCCTTATTTTGTTTCTTTTGTTATTCTAAGTGTCATCGTGTATAACATATTTAATTATGATAATGGTTTTCTGAACACGCTGTTGCTGCAATTTGGTGGTGAACGTGTGGATGTATATAACAAACCATGGGTATGGATTTTCCTGATTATTCTGTTCTATTTATGGAAGAATCTCGGCTATAGTATGGTGATCTATCTGGCTGCGATAACGGGTATCAGTGATGAATATTATGAGGCAGCTAAAATGGATGGGGCCAACATTTTTCAACGAATCTGGTACATTACCGTTCCTATGCTTAAATCGACATTCGTTGTGCTGCTGTTATTTGCGCTTGGTAGTATTATGAAAGGTCAATTTGATCTTTTCTATCAGTTAATCGGCAACAATGGGGTGCTGTACAACACGACTGATATTTTGGACACTTATGTGTACCGTTCCTTGAAAGTGACTTTTGATGTGGGTATGGCTTCAGCGGCAGGTGTATATCAATCAATGTTCGGCTTTTTATTAATCATGACCGTGAACTACATCATCCGCAAGTTGAACGACGAGTATGCCTTATTCTAGAAAGGAGGACCCAAACGGATGGCGATCAAAGAGGATTTATACACTCATATTTTTAAAATTATTTCTTATGTGATTATCATTATTGCTTCCATCGCTTGTTTACTCCCGTTCCTACTTATTATTTCGGCTTCACTGACCAGTAATGAATCGATTATCAAGGATGGATATCACTTTATACCTCAGCAATTCTCACTGGAAGGTTACCGGACGGTGTTCACCTTTCCTAAAGAGGTATTAAGGGCGTACGGAGTGACGATTTTCACCACGGTTGTAGGTACTTCGTTGGGGTTATTTCTAATGACGATGGCAGGATATGTGCTGGCACGTAGAGATTTTAAATACCGTAATGCGTTTTCATTCTATATTTACTTCACGACGCTGTTTGGAGGCGGGTTGGTACCTTGGTACATTATGATGACGAAGTATTTAGGATTACTTGATACGTATACAGTGCTTATTTTTCCGGGATTGATGACCCCGTTTCTAATTATTTTAATGAAAAATTTCATTCGTTCCTCCATGCCAGAAGAGCTATTCGAGTCGGCTAAAATAGACGGTGCGGGTGATTTCAAAATTTATTATCGGATTGTACTGCCTTTATCTACGCCGGGTATTGCCACTGTAGGTCTCTTTCTGGCCTTGGCTTACTGGAATGACTGGTTCTCATCCTCACTCTTTATCAATGATCCGCATAAATACCAGTTGCAATATTATCTGTATAATGTAATTAACTCTATGCAATTTATCGCTCAAATGGGTGCAGGTACTGGCGTAACCCTATCTAGCGATATGCCGACAGAGTCGACCAAAATGGCAATGGCTATCGTGGTTACTGGGCCTATCTTATTTCTGTATCCGTTCGTACAGCGATATTTTGTTAAAGGCTTGACCATTGGTGCGGTAAAAGGCTAAAGTGACACTCAAGGGATGGCATGACGTGCTGACGTTATGCCATCTAAATAAGAAACATTGTAAGCGTTTTAATTAGACTACCATTTCAAAGGGAGGATTCACATGACATTTACAAAGAAAAGAAAACAACGCATGTCCATCCTGATTGCAGTAATGGTCATTATGGCACTATTAGCTGGATGTGGAGGCGGCAGCGGGAACAGCGCTCAAAAGGCAAATGGAGAGGATGATAAATCCCAGAAGGTACAGCTTCAATTTTATATGCTGGGTGATGCTCCTAAGGATCTACCTAGCATCGAGGCGGAGATTAATAAATTAGCGGAAAAGGATCTGAATACTACCGTCAAATTCAACTATACGACATGGACAGATTGGGATCAGAAATATAAACTGTTGCTGTCTTCTGGTCAACCTATTGACCTGATTTTCACTGCTGACTGGACGCAGTATCAAGCTTATGCGAAGAAGGGCGCATTCCTGCCACTAGACGATTTGCTGCCTAAGGCCGCACCTACCTTGCAAAAATTTGTGCCCCAAGACATGTGGGATGGAGTTAAAATCGGAGGCAAAATTTATACTGTGCCTGGCACGTATAAAGAATATGTCACAAACGGTTTTGTATGGCGTGAGGATTTACGTGAGAAGTACAATTTGCCTAAACCGACAGATATGAAGAGCTACGAAGCTTATATGGATGGGATACGTCAGCATGAGCCCAATATGAAAACCGTATCTCTAAACAGCGATATCAAGGGAAATCTGCATGACCGATATACTGAATTAGTAACAAAAAGCGTGGGCGCACTGCCTTACGGTATCGGTATTAAATACGAAAAACCATCAGAGGTATATAAATATTGGGGCTCGGATGAACAAAAGGAAGAGTTGAACACTTACAAACGATGGGCAGATAAGGGATTCATTCCTAAAAACGTATTGAATGTAAAAGATACACTTCAGGATCAAGTGACGTCTGGTAAAGCAGCGAGTATTTTCGGTGACAATCCAACCCGGTTTAATGATATGGTCATTAAGCTCAAAGCATCTCATCCAGACTGGAAGCTGGATTACTATCCATTCCCTCTGACGACAGGCTATGCAACTCCAGTGCATCCGATTCATAACGGCTTTGCGATTCCAAAAAGCAGTCCGAATCCTGCGCGTGCATTGGCCTTTTATGAAAAGCTGGTGACGGACAAACGCTATAACCTGCTCACTCAATACGGCATTGAAGGCAAAAACTACGAAGTCAAAGATGGTTACTACCAAATGATAGGCAGCGGTAGCACTAATGGATTTTCACGTGAAGGTATGAATAGCTGGGCTTGGCGTAACCCGAAATACATGCTTTTTGATTCAGGATTTGACCGTGTGAAGAAGATTTTTGCCGAGCTGGATAAAATTCAGAAGCCCGATATATTTACTGGCTTTGCAGAGGACTACACAACCTACCAAGCAGAAAAAGCAGCTCTAGAACAGGTTGAGAAGCAATATCTGTATCCGCTCCAAGCTGGACTGATCGACAATGTAGATCAAGGCTTGCAGACCTTCTTGCAAAAGGCAAACCAAGCTGGTTTGGAAAAAATTCAAACCGAATATACAAAACAATGGGAAGCCTATGTAAAGGAGAAGGGAATTAAATAAAACATAAAGAATTGTGATAAAGAAAAAAGCAAGTTTCCAGAAAGTTGGAGGCTTGCTTTTTTTAATGTCAGTCTATTTTTTTGAGAGCAATGTTCCGTTCTCGGAGCAGACGTGTAGAGCAGTTTACTTATTGCGCATTTGCTTTAGAACGGCGAAAATCTGTCGGTGTTACGCCCAAGCTACGTTTAAACATACGATGGAAATAAGAGCTACTCGCAAATCCGGTTTGTTCTGCTATGTCAGCTACGGACCAGTCGGTCTGTTCCAGCAGCTCACAGGCCTTGCGAATACGGAGTTGCTGGATAACGTCCACGATAGTTGACATGGTCTGTTGCTTATATAGCCTACTGATATAGATCGGCGACATATCCAGCTCTTCCGCAATCTGATTGAGACAAAAATTGGGATCCGTATAGGCTTGCTCCATTCGTTCATTAATTTGCCGTACCAGTCGTTCCTGCTTCGTGTTTCGTTTTTCCGAAAGACTGGAGCGAATATGATCAAAGACCAATTGATAATGATCAATAAGATTCTCAGCGGTCTCTAACCGATCAGCGGATGGTAATTCAGGTTTAGATTCTATAGCAAATCCATTGAGCTCACTGATATGCCGAACAGCATTATTTACACTCATGATGAGCCGGGATATCGCCACTTGAACAGAGGAAAAAGGATATTTTTCCATATGCATCAATAATTCTTTGAACATACTGTGTGCATCCTTTGTATGACCAGACAGTAGCATATCTAACATTTTTTTCTCTTTATCGGCTGGATATACGTAAGTATTTTGGATATCCCCGTCTGTAGTGTTTTGCGCATTAATAATGCATCTGTGCCCCTGAAAAAATCGGTGCATAGATGCGTCTTGTACTTGGCGATACAGCAGATGCAGCCGTTCTGGTTGACTTGTGATGGCACTGTAAGTCAGTGAAACGCTCAGCTTCAAATATTCAAAGCAAGCTTCACGTATTTGGCGTAATAAGGTTTCTAGCAGTACAGTGTCTGTATGCTCTGCGGGATCGAGAATGTTAAGCATCAGCAGTACACTGTCCTCATCCATATCAACGGTCTCCACCTGGTACGTCTGTCCGCATATTTCAGAAGCAATGTTCATGATTGCAAACTTATAGGGTAGCAGATCAGGTCCACGTTCGCTTTGCCATCGGGTATATTCATCTATGCGTAGCAGCACAAGGCGGTAGTCTTTGTCAAACTGGAACGTAATTCCAAGCTCGCGCAATCGTTCCGGTTCTTCACCGGCAGGAAGATTTCGGATTCCCCGGATCACATTTCTTAAAATGTTTTGGCGGATCGTGTACATACTGTTTCGTTTCTCCGATTCCAGTGAATTCATATGCACAACAATTTGGCCAATAGGCGTATACAGCATTTTGGACAGCAGCCAAGAAGCCACGAATCCTGCCAATGCAATGATGGCGGCTATCAGTAACATCGCATTACGAATAACACTCGCCATTTTGATAACGCTTTCATATGGTGTGACACTAATATACTGCCAACCTAGTCCATCCGGAGAGGTGTAGGAAATGAGTGATCTTTTACCATGAAAGTCTTCTACAAAATAGCCTGTTTCTTGTTTTTTGACTCTCGTGTGCAGCCATAGCTGTTCTTTTTCGTTCAAAGTTTCGTCTGTCAGTGTTGTACCAGACAACAGTCTACCCTGATCGTCTAAAATATAAGCTGTCCCGCCTGAGATTGGATTTGCCGCCATTTCCTTGTTCATCCATGCCGCCGACACATTCACAATCACAGCCGAATTTATTGCTTCGTTCGAGTTAATTGCGTCATAACATAAATACGTATAGGCTGCGATATGTGGGCTTGCTTGCTCTACTTCAGCTCTGGAGTCTGAGGCAGACAGCAGCGGATACGTGCGTGGAATAGGCGTAAAGGGTTTATAGTCCTGATAATGATCCAGCACGCGAATGATATCTGTATCAGCTAGTTCATGTTTGCTGAATAACCCGTTTTGACCTTGTGAGGACGCAATGTAGAAGGTGCCGCTTTTAGGGTTAAACACGTAGATGGATTCGATATACGGCATGGAGTTAAGATAATTGTTCAATTCGGTCATGGCAGCGGTTACATCATATACATTAGGTTTTGGATAATACAACAACTTGGACAGGGTACTGCTGCGATACATTTGGAATGCCAACGATTGAGCAATAGATGTCATGTTAATAACCTCTCTGCTTCTCAACGTCAAGCTGTTGTGATTGGCCTCGAATGCCTGCTCCTTTTCCACGCGAATATAGTAAAAATAATACACAGTGGTGGATACCAGCAATGTTAGCGTAATACATAACGTAATGCTGACCAGCAATTTGCTGTGAAGCTTGTGATGCTTTTTGAAATTGCTCATATGAACAGGCCTCCTGTCTGTGTGCACGTAGCTGTAAAGTACACCCTATTTATGTATTCATTATACGTGTGATCTTGTGAACAGGACAGTGAACAAACCGATTCTTTGTGAAAAATAATGATTTTTTCGTAAAAAGGCCAGGAACACTTATACGCATTGGATTGCGTCGGTTCCCGGCCGGGTTTGTCTATTCAAATAAAAGAAGGAAAGATGACGGTACTGCAATTAGTCAGGAAATTGAACGTTACCTTTAACGATATAGGCTCCGCCTGTACCATTTTCCGCTAGAGCTGGGATTGTATCGTTCAGGACGACACCGCGAATGTCCGTAATTCGTATTTTCAGAGGTTGTTTTCCTAGGTTAGTACCTAGAAAGTGGTTGTAATCCTGTTTTTCGAGATTGAGCCATTGTCCGTTTTGTTGGACTTCCATCTTCAAGACCGGATATTTATGATTGCGTACTTGAATAGCTGCCCACCATTGGCTGCTGCCTTCTTTAATGCGGTAGGAGACATTGCCGTTAACCGGAGCTTTGACAACTTTCCATGAAATATTGATTTTTCCGTCTATTTGATTGCCAATCAGGTTGAACGCGTTTGGGGACAGATCGAGCGCGCCACTTGGACCTTCAGGGTAAAGATCAGTTACATATACGGTTGTTTTCCCTTTGGGACCTTGAACTTCCAAATAGGCTCCAGCTAATGCAGCTTTGATTCCGTTATAATTCAGTTGTGTGCGGTTAAGCGCTGTAATTTTGGCATCCGAAGGGATGGGATCAAGCAGTAATGCCCCTCCAGAGTAACCTGATCCCGTATATGTGGCGTACCCCGTGTATGTATCATTCCAAGCAGCTGAAGCGGGAAGGGCGAATAATATAAGACTTAGCAACGATGTCAGACCGATGGTTTTGAACTTTCGGAACGTCGATTTTTTTTGCATAAGCATTTCCTCCTTATTCATTTAATAGATTCATATAGTAAATACAAACACTATATTACCTAATATTTCAAATTGTACAATAGGACTTTGAGGCAAAAAGAAAATATTGAAGATGTTTGTCAACATACTCATAGGCCATATGTCTTGTTTTTTGGAAAATGGTTGAACAGTGCTCTTTTTCGCAGAAAGTTTGCAGGGCAGCCGATAAGGTCAGGAAGATGTTGCCTTATAACAGAGGGCAGGGCTGACTGGAGAGTAAGGACAGAGGAGGGGGTTAATAATGGGGACGAATGTCTTTTATGTACCGCAGTAAATTTGATGGGAAGCGGATGCCTGTTAGCGGACAATGCCATGAAAGATGTGTGTGCCCCTGGCAATCCTTTTCAGCCGACCCAAGAGGAAGTTATTACTTTGTTCCAAAAAAATACTTTGGAGCGATTAAACTAGGACTTTTGAATGAAGTCTTTTAAATAGAATAAGCGAACTATTGTTCTCCTTTTGTTTGTCGTATACAATCGAATCATGCTGATTCAAATGGAGTGATGTTGAACTCTGTTGTATGCTGCAACGAAAGGATGTTTTGCACCATGATGGGAAGAGCCCATTTGATTATTGGAACCGGGGTCTCCCTGTCGGTATTAGCTCTAAGTGGATACGAAGTGACCCCGGCTGCCGTGGCAGCTGCTGTGGTCGGTTCACTGTTGCCGGATATTGACGAGCCTAACTCCATGCTCGTGAGCCGAGCGCTACCAACCAAAATGCTTAGGCTCGTACAGCTTCTAATGATTGGGGCTGCTGGTTGGGTATTTTTCACCCGTTTGGCTCCACCTCCATGGAATCTTGTGTTGGCTTTGCTGATGATCAGTGCTTCTTTTATGCCTTCACGATCCATGCGCAAGGTTATTATCTTTTTAATTGGTATCGGCCTAGCCTGGTATGGAGAATCATATGCACCTTGGAATTATATCGCCGGGTGCCTGCTGATCATTTGTACGCTAGTCCCACACCGGGGGTTGACACATACGGTATACGGGACCGTCGCATGGACTGCGCTGCTTTATGGTACGACACGTTTGCACGGTGACAGCATATGGCTGGCTGGAGGTATGGCGTACTTGCTGCATTTACTGGCAGATTCCTTGACGAATAATGGAATTAAACCTTTGCCGCCGTTTAAATGGAAGCTGCGATTTAAATTGATGAGTACTGGAACCCGGAAGGGAGCTAAGGTAGAAAACGTCTGCATTGCTTTAACTACTGTACTTGTAGTGATTGCTTTGCTTCGTTATAAGCATTTGATTTGATATGTTCTATCTTTTGTTTCTATTAAATTAAAAAAACAGTCAATGCACATTGTACGTGTCTTGACTGTTTTTTATAGATTGCGATTCTCTGTTACACCTTAAGCTCGTTCAATAATGGTATTCAGCGTTGTACGATCCAGATTTTGAACCAGCTTGATAATCAGCTCTTTGGCTGCATCATAATCATCAGTGTGAATAATGGACGAGGAAGTATGGATGTATCGTCCGCAGATGCCTATGACGGTGGATGGCACGCCAATTCCGCTCAAGTGCACTTGACCTGCATCGGTTCCCCCTGTGGAGATGAAATATTGATACTTGATTTTGTGAGTTTCCGCCATGTCTTGCACGTATTCCACAATCCCGCGATGTGTAATCATACCCGGATCAAATACCCGCAGCAGTGCGCCTTTACCGAGATGCCCGTAAGCATTCGGGTCGCCGCCCATATCGTTGGCCGCACTGCAATCCAGTGCAAAGAATATATCCGGCTGAATCAGATTGGCCGCTGTGCGTGCACCACGCAGTCCCACTTCCTCTTGAACAGTAGCCCCCGCATACAATGTATTGGGAAGCTTTTCTTTTTCTTTATGTAACGCTTCAAGTAGTTCAATAGCCAAGCCTACACCGTAGCGGTTATCCCACGCTTTAGCCATGATTTTTTTAGGGTTTGCCAGTGGAGTGAAATCACAGATCGGCGCAATGGCCGTTCCTGGTACGATCCCCAGATCTTGCGCTTCTTGTCTGCTGTCTACACCGATATCCAGATACATATGCTTGATGTCCATAGGTTTGCTGCGTTGCGATTCATCCAGCAAATGAGGCGAGACAGAGCCAACTACACCGATAACTGGGCCTTTTGGAGTCAATACTTGAAGACGTTGTGACATAATGGCTTGGCTCCACCAGCCTCCAACCGGCTGAAAACGAATCATTCCATTTTCCGTAATACCATTCACAATAAAACCGACTTCATCCAGATGGCCTGCCACCATTACACGTGGTCCACTCTCTTGACCGCGTAGCACCCCAAAAAGACTGCCCAATCGATCTTGAACGATTTCATCGGTATAGCCGGATATCCGTTCCTTAACCCATGCCCGCAACTCACGCTCATGCCCAGGAATGGAAGGAAACTCCGTTAAGGTTTTAAACAATTCCAATGTTTTTGATTCCATGCTGTATACCTCACTCCTTATTAATTAACCAGTGGTCGTCATGTATTTAGTATGAATGGATTTGTACGGAATGTCCACGATATCATTTTCCGGACATAACATTTCTCCAAAAAGCTCATAATGAAAAAGACCCAAGCAATTCGAACCGCCAAGCGCGAAAACTTACAGACAAGGGGTGGTGAATGATGCCAGCTAAATCAGGGCAGCGCGGTTTTCGTACCAATACGTCGCCGCTGTCCATAAATGAGAAGGACTATCAGAATATTTCACAAAAGCATGAACCCTCGAGAAAAGTATTTGCCAATTGTGTGCGCGCTTTTCTGGTTGGAGGCGGGATATGTGTGATTGGACAGGCGATTCAAGAGGCTTTTATGGCAGGAATGCACATATCAGCCAAGGAGGCCGCCCCGCCAACCTCATCCATGATGATCTTGCTGGCGGTCATATTAACCTGTATAGGGGTTTACGATAAGGTTGCCCAATGGGCGGGCGCGGGAACCGCTGTGCCAATTACAGGCTTTGCTAACTCCATGTGTTCGGCTGCATTGGAATATCGTTCTGAGGGACTGGTGCTCGGAGTGGGCGCGAATATGTTCAAGCTGGCAGGCTCAGTTATCGTATTCGGGGTGGTGGCCGCATTTATCGTAGGCGTTATATATGCCATCCTTGGTGTGGGAGGCAATCACTTATGAGAAGACAGGGAGGACAAACCTGGAAGTTTGAATCAAGACCGCGCATCATTGGAAGTGCCACTGTTGTGGGCCCGGATGAAGGAGAGGGGCCGTTGTCCACAGATTTTGATTATATTTATGACAATATAGAAATCAACGAGAAAACCTGGGAAAAAGCGGAACGTAGATTGATTGAGCATTCTACAGAGCTGGCGCTAATTAATGCCAATTTGAACAAAGAAGAAGTACAGTTTTTTATTAGTGGTGATCTGATGAATCAGATTATCAGTAGCTCTTTCTCGGCTAGCAAGCTGGCCATTCCCTATTTGGGTGTTTTTGGAGCCTGCTCAACATCAATGGAAAGCTTAGCCTTAGCCGCACTTATTGTGGACTCAGAGGCCGGTGACTACGTGATGGCAGGTACGACGAGCCATAACTGTACTGTAGAAAAACAATTCCGCTATCCTAATGAATACGGATCACAGAAGCCCCCTACGGCTCAGTATACTGTTACCGGTTCCGGAGCCGCAATTGTAGGACATGCCAAGTCAGGGACGGTGGTGGATTGTGCTACCATTGGACGTGTAATGGACATGGGCATTAAAGACCCCTTTAATATGGGCGGAGCCATGGCTCCCGCGGCTGCGGATACGCTGTTGTCTCATTTTCGAGATACTGGCCGTGACCCTGGTTACTATGATCTCATTGTAACGGGCGATTTAGCCTCAGTGGGGCTACCGATTGCCAAGGAGCTGCTCAAAAAAGATGGATTCGATATGAATCAGACGGAATTTAATGATTGTGGTTTACTGATTTACGATATTAATAAGCAAAAGAAAGTCATTGCAGGAGGCAGTGGTTGTGGTTGCTCGGCTGTTGTAACCTATGGGCATTTGTTGAAGCGGATCGAAAAAGGAGAGCTGCAAAAGGTACTGGTCGTAGCGACCGGAGCGTTATTATCTCCTTTGACTACACAGCAGGGTGAAAGCATTCCTTGTGTTGCACATGCTGTAGCTTTTGAAGCGGGAGGAACGGTATGATATTTCTATGGGCTTTTTTAGTGGGTGGTGCCATTTGTGTCGTAGGCCAGTTGATGATGGATGTGTTCAAAATGACGCCGGCACATACGATGAGTACGTTGGTAGTGGCAGGTGCAATTGCTGATGCTGTTGGGATATACGATCCGCTTATTAAATTTGCAGGGGCGGGAGCGACCATTCCAATTACCAGTTTTGGTAACTCACTTGTACACGGCGCATTAACCGAGTTGGAGAAGGACGGATGGCTGGGTGTCATTACAGGGATCTTTAGTCTGACAAGTGCAGGAATTTCCTCTGCGATTATTTTCTCTTTTCTGGCATGCTTGTTTGTTCGTCCAAAAGGAAGTATATAAAAGCAGCGGACTTTAGATTTGACATAGTAAAATAAATAACTGTATACATGTGCCCTTCGGATCTAATGACCGAGGGGTTTTTAATTGTTCTGCATATGAAAAATCGAAAGAAGGATGAAGTCTGAATAATACGGGCAGGGGGTTAAGTGTACTCTGTGCCCACCTTCATGTACAATAATAGGAAACATGTTGCTATCTAGGAGGTTTACAGAGCTATGCCCGTACGTCAAGAATCTGTGCAGATTGTATCTGCAATCCGTTCTAATCTGGAATCATGTATATTAGGTAAATCCTTTGAAATAAAATTACTGCTTACGGCTATGCTGGCGGGTGGACACATTCTGATCGAGGACGTTCCGGGTACGGGGAAAACGCAAATGATCAAGGCTCTTGCCAAATCCATGCGCGGTGATTACCGCCGTGTTCAATGTAATCCTGATATTCTCCCGAGTGATATTACAGGGGTATCCATATTTCATCCACGGGACGAGCGTTTTTATTTCCGTCCGGGTCCTGTGATGACTAATATTTTGCTGGCGGACGAAATTAACCGAGCGACGACGAAAACACAGTCGGCTCTGCTGGAGGTTATGGAGGAACGCAGTGTGACGGTGGATGGGGACACGCATATGTTGCCTCATCCTTTTATGCTGTGTGCGACACAAAATCCGATTGATTTTGAAGGCACTTATATGCTGCCGGAAGCACAGTTAGATCGTTTTATGCTCAAAATCAGCTTGGGTTACCCTGACATGGAGACGGAGCGAAACATGCTGCTTCATCATCAGGCAGGCCAGCCAGCAGACCGTCTGGAGGCTGTAGCTCATATGGAGCAGGTTGCTGACATCCAGCAGGAAATTAGAGGAATTTATATGGACGAAGCAGTGACGTCCTATTTACTTGATATCGTGCGTGCAACAAGAGAACATCCATCCGTGCTGCTGGGAGCTAGCCCCCGGGCGGCGCTTGCTTTTGTAATGGCTGCGAAGGCATACGCTTTTCTGGACAACCGTGACTATGTGCTGCCTGATGATGTGAAGGCGCTGGCACCTTATGTGCTAACGCATCGTTTGTTGCTGCGTCCCGAGGCGCGTCTGGACAGTTCCAATGCTCAGTCTGTGCTCCAAGCTGTCCTTCGGCAGGTTCATGTACCCGTACGAATGGAGCGTCCTTAGGGAATGAATATGGTCAAAAGGAAGCGCAGGCTTCCCCGGCTGTCAGGCCGCATCTGGCTTCTGGTGGTCATATGGGTGGTGTGCCTGCTATATTTGTTGTTTCAGGGCGGCAAGACGTCGGTCATGCTGTTGTCTATGGTTACGCTGTTAATCGTTTATTTATGGATTGTTGGTCTGAGCGGAGTTCGCCGTGTGCAAGGCTCCCGGCAGCTTTCGCAAGGCTCGGAGTTTGGAGAACTGCTGCATGCGGGAGATCAGGTGCATGTAAAGCTGAGCCTCAGCATTCCTGGTTTTCTTCCGTTACCCTATGTCATTGTCCGTGAGGTCCTCAAGCGGCATACAGGTGAATCCTGGTCGTTTGAGGACAGTGTCATTCCCAGTCTAAAAGGGGGCGGTCAGCTTACATTTCAGACTCCCGCTTTAGAGCGAGGAAGCTACCACTTTGAGGAAACTGAATGTGTGAGTGAGGACATCTTCGGTCTGTTGGAGCACAAAGGCAGCTTGAACGCACGCGGTGAATTTCGGGTGCTGCCCCGAACGGTATTCATTCCATATTGGCAGATGTATGACCGTCGCTCAAGGATGTCTGGACCGCAGACCGTTCAAACTCGAACGCGGCGTGAAACGACACAAATTAACGGTGTACGAGACTATGTATATGGAGATCGGTTTTCGCGCATCCATTGGAATGCGACGGCTCGTACAGGTAGCTGGAAATCCAAGGAATTTGAGCATGAGACCGTTCCAAAAACGATGCTTGTGCTGGACGTACACATGAAGCATTATGTAAACGCCGAACAGTTTGAGCTAGCTGTATCCTCTACCGCTTCATTGCTGGAATATGGTGGACGGGAGCGAATGGGGGTTGGATTGTGCACAGCTGGAGAAAAAGGCACTGTCTATCAGCCAAGTGAGCAGACATTGGAACGACAACGAATGATGCATCACTTGGTAGACATACACACAACTTCACAAGGTAGCTTGAAATCCGCTATAGAAAGCAGTGTGCGCCAGTTTCCGCAAGGCTGTTATTTTATACTGATTAGTCCACTGAAGGATTATCAGGCGATGGAGCTTCTTCGCTGGGCCGATACCCGAGGGATGACTCCGTGCCATGTCTATATCGGAGAAGGTTCTGCTGAGGGAGAAGCTGAAGAATGGATGAGCATGCTTCGTGCAAGGGGAATCAAGGGCTACGATGTTGAGAGCCTTGAAGAGCTCCCGGCTGTAATGGGGGGAGGGACACTATGAAGAGCTGGTTACAATCGTTAAAGGGTTCCTGGGCCCCCGCTTTTACATTTTTATGGATTATTATTATTGCCATGCAATGGGTTTCTTTTGCTTCCGAATTATGGCTGAAAGAGACAAGAGCACTTATACTGATGACCATTACAATGCTGGCTCTGGTGAAGATTGTACTACCATTTCGTCCTTGGATTGAATTTATTGTTAAGGCGGCGGCGCTGTTTTTTATTTTGTATCGGACATTGGTGTCTTACTCCATCATTATCCCCTTCGGAGGGGTAGCCAATCGCCTGGACCAATTTATATCCAATATGTCTCCTTATATTTGGTTTTCCCTCATCGCTTGGCTAGTTATTGAAATGGTGCCGCTCATCGTTACAACGAAGCAGCGGATTCTTGTTTTTGTGGGTATTAATATCGCCGCGCTGGCAGTGCTTGATTCCTTTACGCCAACTGTGCTGTGGGAGGAGGTTGCCTGGATCGTCTTTGCTGGTATGGGTTGGCTAGTGACACAGCATCTGCAGTATTTTCGGCAGCATTATCCTCAAGGGTGGAAGCATATTCGACGCTATCCATATAAAATAGCAGCCAATATTGCGGTCATTTTTGCGCTCATTATTATGGCTGGTGTCAATATGCCCGAGGTACAGCCAGCTTTGACGGATCCCTATACAGCGTGGACCCAGAGAAATAGCTCAATCACCGCCGGGATTAGCAATGGATCTGGGGCACTGAATCAGCGGATGAACACCGCATCAGGTTATAGTCGCCAGGATAATCGTTTGGGTGGAGGTTTTAATTTTGATTATTCTCCTGTCATGACCATAACGACCACTCAACGAAGCTATTGGCGGGGGGAAACGAAACGAACCTATTCCGGTACAGGCTGGAGTGACGGGGGAAACGATGATCAAACGCTAAATGATGTTCCAATGACCGCAGAGCTTGAAAACACACAAGAAACGCGGCATTCGACTGAGCAGGTCGTTCAGACCATTACGATGCAAAACGACCAGAGCTATCCTGTTTTGTTTGGTGCCTATTCGGTACAGCGTGTTCAATCGGTGGACAGAGATTCACGGGCAGACGGGTTACGGTGGAACCCGGAACAGGCGGAACTGCTTTGGAATCCATCCTCCCGAAGAACTGCTTATCCTAAAACGTATACTCTGGTATCACATGTCCCTGTGATCCCTGAGAAAGAGCTACGCACAAAAACTTTTAATGGGTTGTACGGAAAAAACAAACAGGATGCCTATCTACAAATTCCAGATGAGTTGCCACAGCGGGTTCGTGATTTGGCTCAGAACGTAACGTCAACGGCGAAAACGCCGTATGAAAAAGTCGGATTACTACAGCAGTATTTGCAGCAAAATTATGCATATACGAACAACCCGGACCTCTCACGGAAAAGAAGCAGAGATTTTGTGGATGCCTTTCTGTTTGAGATTCGGGAGGGCTATTGCGATTATTATTCCACCTCATTAGTCATGATGGCTCGCTCTGTTGGGGTTCCAGCCCGTTGGGTTAAAGGGTATGCACCTGGTCAGCAGACGTTTTCAGATGATGCAACAACGGGCGAAGGTGACGAAAATATGTCCTCTTACTCCGTGACAAATGCGGATGCTCATTCCTGGGCGGAAGTATATTTAGGTGAATACGGTTGGGTTCCTGTAGAAGCTACGCCGGGCTTTGATATGCCGCTGCTTACGGAACAGGAGGATTCAAAGACTCCAGAAGCCCCAGAGGTTAAAGATCAATCTGAACCAGAACAGCCTGAGCAGAACCCGCAGACTGATCCGGAGGAAGGTTCAAAGATTCATCCTGTAATTATAGGTTCTGCTGCTGCAATTCTGCTGCTGTGGGCTGCTTATATCGTCTGGCGTAATCGGGCAGACATTCACTTTTACCTGCTGCGATTACGCAGAGGTAAGCCGCTGACCCCGGATGAAAAGGTGGTCGTCGAAACTGAGCACTGGTTAAGGTACATGCGAAGAAAGGGATTTGTCCGTGCCAGTCACGAGACGCTGAGGGAATCAGTTAATAGATGGTCGCTAGAAGTACCAGAACACGCTTCAATTTTACATCAGCTGCTTGGACGATTTGAACAAGCGCGTTATAGTCCCTCATCCGTAACCGCAGAAGATTGGCATATGGTTCGCCAGCAGGCCTCTCTGTTACACAAAGAAGGATGGATAAAACGATGGGCTGGACGAAAAGCTGCGACGGATCAGAAGGATCAAGACTAGTCTATTTTTGATTAGGTTCAATTTGCCGTCTATTTTAATCTTTAGCTATATATTTAGTGAAAAAGCTGTCCGTTTGTTGCGGATAGCTTTTTACTAAGCCATAGTAATATGGTATAGTTTGTCGTATGAAACTGAGGTGACCGACGTTGTTTGAAATGCTGATGCCCAAATTACGGGTGAATACCGTCTTTGATATTGATCTTGAAGGCTTGTATGCTCAAGGATATCGCGGCATTATTACGGATCTGGATAACACGCTGGTCGGCGCAAAAGCGCCGAATGCGACTCCCGAGCTGGTGGCCTGGTTTGAGAAGGTCAAACAGGCGGGTTTTAAGCTTGTCATCGTGTCTAACAACAATATGGACCGTGTATCCGTGTTTGCTACGCCTTTGGACATTGAATTTATACATGCCGCACGGAAGCCTTCCAACTCGTCTTTTCGTAGAGCCATCCGTATGATGGGGCTGACTCCGGAAGAGACTATTATGGTCGGAGACCAAATGTTGACGGACGTATTGGGAGGTAACCGACTGGGATTGCATACGGTGTTGGTGCTACCGATATCCATTCATGATGAAGGAGTCATGACCCGATTTAATCGGCGGTTGGAGCGAATCGCGCTCACAAGGTTACGTAAGAAAGGCTTATGGCTTGAGGAGGAAAAGAAGAATGACTGAAAGACCTGACGGCGGCACTGCCGTCAAATGTAGTGGTTGCGGTATCACCGTGCAGACCACTAGCCCGGAGCTTCCGGGATATATCCCTGAAAAATTGCTTACTCGCGAACCTGTCATCTGTCAGCGTTGCTTCCGGATCAAAAACTATAATGAGACGTCTTCAGTGACGGTGGATCAAGATGAGTTCTTGAAGCTGCTCAGCCAGATTGGGGACAAGAATGCGCTTGTCATCCACATTGTAGATATTTTTGATTTTGAAGGTAGCTTGATTTCCGGTCTGCAACGCTTTGTAGGCTCCAATCCGGTTATACTGGCTGTGAACAAGACCGATTTGCTGCCTAAGGTAACGAATTGGAACAAGGTACGTAACTGGGTACAAAAGCAAGCGAAGGAGCAAGGACTTCGCACGGAAGAAATTGTTCTGTGCTCAGCTAAAAAAAATCAGGGCTTTGACCGTCTGTTGGATGTGGTATCTGAGCTCCGTGGTAACCGCGATGTATATGTGGTCGGAGCGACAAATGTGGGTAAATCCACGCTCATCAACCGCTTGATTCGTGATTATAGCGATATGGAGCAGGAACTTACAACGTCCCGTTACCCGGGGACTACACTCGATATGGTGAATATTCCGCTCGACGACGGCAAGCATATTATTGATACTCCGGGTATTGTATACCCTTGGCGATTCAGTGAGATCGTCTCCCGTCAGGACTTGAGTGCTATTATGCCGGATAAGCCGCTGAAGCCTGCTGCGTATCAGCTTGATGCCGGACAAACATTGTTTTTCGGCGGTATGGCCCGATTTGATTTTGTGGAGGGTCAGCACCAATCATTTACCTGCTACATTAACGGTGGTCTTAAAATACATCGCACGAAGCTGGAGCGGGCTGATCAGTTGTTCGCTGATCATGCCGGGGAATTGTTATCTCCGCCAACACGAGATCAATTGGCAGAAATGCCGGAATGGACAAGACATGAATTCCGCGTTCCACGCAAATCTCCATCGGACATCTACATTTCAGGTTTGGGATGGATCAGAGTGAATAGCGAGAACGGAGCTCTGGTTGCGGTTCATGCTCCTCGGGGAGTCCGTGTGCTTTTGCGGCCTGCGTTGATATAACGTTGCTGTAACCATGTTATAGGGCGGCAAGGAACAGGTACTGGTTCCTGCCGCCATTCATGTATTTGTGCGGCCTAATATTTTGCAATATGGGGGAGAGCAACGATGAACAGCGGGGAGTCTGAAGCGACCGAACAAGGTCTTGTACTATTGGGCGTATTGGGTGATCCGATCAAGCACTCCAAATCGCCTCTTATGCATAAAATAGCTTTACAGGCAGCGGGGATTGAAGGAGATTTTGTACCTCTTCATGTCAAACCGAATCAGCTGGAAGATGCCATGAAGGGGATTCGCGCTATGCATTTCCGCGGAGTCAATGTGACGATTCCCCATAAAGTCGAGGTTATGAAATATCTGGATGAGATTGATGAAGGGGCCAGACTCATTGGCGCTGTCAATACGATAGTGAATGACAATGGACGGCTTAAGGGCTATAACACGGACGGAATTGGCTACGTACGTTCCCTCAAAGAAGAGACTTCTGTCGATTTGAAGGGAGCAAGAATTGCTGTTCTTGGAGCCGGAGGGGCTGCTCGTGGCGTAATTCATGCTCTATTGGAAGAGCGACCGGAATCGGTTATTATTTTGAATCGAACACGTGACAAAGCTGAGCAACTGGCATTAGAGTGGACGACGGAGGCGATCCCAGTAAGGGGGTATTCCAACGAGGAGGCCAAGAGCGTGCTCGCCACAGTGAATGTGTTGATTAACACAACCTCGGTGGGAATGTCTCCTTTATCGGATGAACTTCCACTGGAAACGAGCTTGATTCCGGAGGGAATCATTGTGAGTGATTTGATCTACAATCCGCTGGAAACGAGACTTTTACGGGAAAGCCGTGAACAGCGCGGCTGCACTGTACATGGGGGCTTGGGTATGTTCGTGTACCAGGGGGCTGTGGCTTTTGAGTATTTTACAGGGGTTGTCCCTGCTGTAGAGCAAATGAGAGCGGCTGTGCTGAGTAGCCTGTCGTAGGTAAGATTGTACATTAAAATTATGGAAATGCTGCATTGCATATGTGGCGACGAAGGGGTTAAATATACATGTTAACAGGTAAACAAAAAAGATATTTGCGTTCAATGGCGCATCATTTGGACCCGGTATTTCAAGTAGGCAAAAACGGTACGAATGAGCATCTTATGCGTCACATCAACGATGCGATTGAAAAGCGTGAGCTGATGAAAGTGCAAATTTTGAACAACTGTTTGGACGACAAACATGAAATTGCGGAAGAACTGGCCACGGAGACAGGTTCTGAGCTTGTTCAGATCATCGGGAGCACTATTATTTTGTACAAAGAATCTCGTGATCATAAGGAAATCGAGTTGCCTAGAGGATAACACGCGGGGAGAAAATTATGAAAATCGGTATTATGGGTGGTACATTTGACCCGATTCATATTGGACATCTGCTGGCTGGAGAAGCGGCAAGAGATGCCTATGGGCTGGATCAAGTATGGTTTATGCCTTCTCATATTCCTCCGCACAAGCATCAGGCGGGGGCGAGCGGTAAGGAGCGTCTGGAGATGACGAGTGAAGCGGTAGCGGGTCATCCTGCTTTTGAAGTGCTGGATATTGAAGTGCTTCGCGGAGGAGTATCCTATACCATTGACACGATCAAGGAGCTTCAGGAGTTGCACTCTGCTGTGGATTTTTATTTTATTATTGGTGCGGATATGGTGAACTACTTGCCTCAATGGCAGGGAATTGAGGAACTGGCGCAGCGAATTTGTTTTATTGGTGTTCGGCGCCCGGGGTTCCAGCTTGCGTTGGATGAGTTGCCACATTATTTGCAGGACAAGGTACTGCTGGCGGATATGCCAGTGGTGGACATTTCGTCGACGGATATTCGAGAGCGTGCTGCGGAAGGGCGCACCATCCGTTATCTTGTGCCTGATCGTGTGCATGACTATATTACAAGGGGCGGTTTGTATGAAGTACAGCCGTGAGCAATTAATGGAAGCCGTATCTGGTCAAATGCCTGAAAAGCGCTGGAAGCACACACTAGGTGTTATGCATACCTCAGTGGAGCTTGCGCAGCGATATGGAGCAGATCCGGATAAGGCCGAACTGGCGGCTATTTTGCATGATGTAGCGAAATATTGGCCTGTCCAGCAGATGGAAGAGGTGATTCGCAGTCATCCCGAATGTGATCAGGAGCTTTTGGAACATGACAAGCAGCTCTGGCATTCAGAGGTAGGATACTGCGTTGCAGCAAGAGATTACGGAGTGGATGATCCGGAAATAAGGAATGCGATCCGCTGGCATACGTCAGGACGCGTAGGTATGAGCCTGCTGGATAAAGTCGTGTGTCTTGCTGATTACATCGAACCGGGACGGGATTTTCCCGGGGTGGAGCATATCCGTAAACAGGCAAAGAAAAGCTTGGAGCAGGGCCTTATCGCTGGATTTGACTCCACGATTACATTGTTGCTGGAAAAGAAAAAGGTTATTTTTCCACTGACAGTCTTGTCGCGCAATGACTTGATTCAACAACTAAAACAGAGAAAAACGGAGGTTCATGAATGACCCTAACTAATGAGCAATTAATGCAAACAGCGGTTGATGCTGCAAATGATAAAAAGGCAATGAATATTGTCGCACTGGATTTGCGGGGAATATCACTAGTAGCTGATTATTTTGTCATCTGCCACGGTAATTCGGATACACAGGTACAGGCGATTGCAACAGAAATTCGCAAACGCGCTCATGATGAAGGTGTAACCATCAAAGGAATCGAAGGAATGGATTCCGCCCGTTGGGTTCTAATGGATTTGGGGGATGTCGTAGTGCATGTCTTCCATCGCGACGAGCGCGAATACTATAACATTGAACGACTCTGGTCGGATGCTAAGGTTGTGGAAAAGGTATGAGTTTGATCGCCGGTACTTATGTCACCATTATGGTGGATCGTGAGGTATCTCCTTTCGGTTACTTTCTCACTGTTGGTGAGCAGGATGTGCTGCTGCATTATACGGAGCTGACACGTGAAATTGAAGTTGGTGAACGGTTGGAGGTATTTATTTTTCACGATACAGAGGACCGCTTGGCCGCAACCATGAAAAAGCCGTTCTTGTCGTTGGGCGAAATGGCAAAGCTTGAGGTGGCCGATGTGCATCCGCGTTTGGGTTGTTTCCTGGAGATGGGATTGGGTCGTCAGCTTTTGCTGCCGATTCGTGAGTTGCCAGAAAACCGAGATTTACATCCTCGGGTGGGCGATTACGTGTATGCCATTATGGAGCATGACAAGCAAGGCAGATTGCGAGCTAAGCTGGCAGGGGAACAGGAGCTGGCTCCATTGTGCTTCCACGCCCCTGATTCGTGGTTAAATACATGGGTGCAGGCGACTGTGTACAAGCCGCTTCAGATGGGCACATTCGTCCTGGTGGACGGAGGTGTGCTTGGTTTTGGCGCGATTGGAATGATTCATTCCTCGGAGCGTAATCGGATGCTTCGCTTGGGCGAAGAGGTCAAGGTACGGGTCACGCTTGTTCGGGAAGACGGTCGGGTCAATCTGGCGATGTCACCACGCAAGGAAGTAGGCCGTGATGAGGATGCGGATCGGCTGATTGCTTTTCTGAAAGAGCGTCCGGGCGGCGGCATGCCTTATTCCGACGCAACACCGCCGGATATTATCAAGCAACGGTTCGGTATCAGTAAATCCGCCTTCAAGCGTGCGATGGGCAAGCTGATGAAGGAAGGACTGGTTACACAGAAGGAAAACTGGACCTACCTGGTGGAGAATATACCTGAACCGAAGGACGGGAATGGGGAATAAAAAATGGCTTCTTACCGGAAGTTTGCCTATGTGTATGATGAGCTGATGCAGGACATGCCGTATCCAGACTGGTTGCGCTTTGCACGGCAGGCTTGGGATCAGTACGGTATGCCTCATACGGTGGCCGAGCTGGGCTGCGGAACGGGTTCAATTACGATCCCCCTAGTTAATTCGGGCTTCGAGGTGGCTGGAATCGACTTATCCTCTGACATGCTGGCAGTAGCCCGTCGCAAAATGGAAACCACTCCACAGGGACAGCGATTGTTTCGTGAAGGAAGCGTTCGCTGGATACAACAGGATATGAGAGAATGGATTTTACCCGAGCCTGTGGATTCTGTAATTTCTTTTTGCGATTGTCTGAATTACTTGTTGGAGGAAGAAGATATAATTTCTACTTTTCGCAGAACGCATGCTGGTCTGAAGCCTGGCGGAACCTTCTTATTCGATGTACATCATCCCCAGACGTTTTTACGTTATGATGAAGAGCAGCCTTTCGTACTGGACGAACGCTCTATCTCGTATATCTGGACATGTGCGTTGGACACTCCCCGTTGTGAAATTGAGCATCATCTTAGTATCTTTGCGAAAGCAGAACAAGAAGGACGCGATCTATACCAGCGTTTCGAGGAAATACATGTACAACGTGCCTATGACCCAGACTGGATGAAGGCAGAATTGTCCAAAGCGGGTTTTCGTGAGGTGAAGGTATATGCGGATTTTGAATGGGTAGAAGCAGAAGATGACGCGGCGAGACTGTTTTATGTTGCAGTAAAATAGCAAGGCTTCATTTAGCGAGTATGGGAAAAGAAAGACGCTTTTCATGATGACATGAAGGGCGTCTTTTTGCACTTATATATTCACTTTATAGTTCAACTGAAGCTCATCACCCGGTACACCCCGAATGCCCCAGTTATGTTTGGGCGTTTCAAATATAGTAATCTCAAGATCCTGTGGAGAAATACCCAAAAGATCGTTAATTCTTTGGAATAACAGGTTAATGAGTTGCTTCTTAGCTTCTGTCGTTCTGCCTTCAAAGATACTGATTTCAATAATGGTGTACGCCTCAGAGCGACCATCGGCATATATAAAGTCTTCCTGATCCATAGGAAAAAAACGATGAAACCTCTTGTCAGGAGGATATTTGAACGCATCCACCACAGCAGAATGAATCACCTCTGAAAGTTGCTTTTTGATTGGATTTAGAGTTTCTTTTATTCCGTAAATTTTTATCTGTGCCATTTCTCAGCTCACCTTTCTTATCTCAACTCATCTCAACTTGAAGCGATTTAACTCGGAATTATTATAAAACATTCGTATGCATGTGTCATGAACAATTAGTATGAAGAGGGTCTTTAACACCAAAGGTAGTCCTTATTTGACTTTTTTCGCGGTTTTCAATATAATAGTGCCATTATTAACGGTTAAACAATCGCTGATGAGGAATAGTAGCTTTGTCTGGACATGTAGAGAGCCGGCGGGTGGTGCAAGCCGGTTGACAGTGCAAAGTGAACTCGCCTCGGAGATATGCGTCCAACGCAGGAACGCCCTATACAGGTGCTTGTATCCTGTTATTAACCCGCATCGGATCACCTCCGTTATCAGGTGCAAAGGGAGTAGAACGCGAAGAACGCTTTCTGCTAACTAGGGTGGTACCACGGGAATATAACCTCTCGTCCCTAGCGCTGACACGCTACGGGATGCAGAGGTTTTTTTGTTGCATACCGTTTGAGGAGGAAAAGACAATGACAGACACACAGCCGAAGCACGGCTATCAACCGCAAAGTATTGAACCAAAATGGCAGAAATATTGGGATGAGAACAAGACGTTCCGCACCGGGGAAGAGCCGGGCAAACCTAAGTTTTATGCTTTGGATATGTTTCCGTACCCATCTGGAGCCGGCCTGCATGTAGGCCACCCGGAGGGCTACACAGCTACGGATATTGTTTCACGATATAAAAGAATGCGCGGCTACAACGTACTGCATCCGATGGGTTGGGACGCCTTCGGTCTGCCTGCCGAGCAGCATGCGCTAGATACAGGGGAGCACCCACGCGAAATTACGGTGAAAAATGTAAATAACTTTCGCCGCCAAATCAAATCGCTCGGCTTCTCCTACGACTGGGATCGTGAAATCAGCACGACGGATCCTGATTATTACAAATGGACACAGTGGATCTTCATCCAGCTGTACAAGCGCGGCCTTGCATATGTAGCTGAAGTACCTGTGAACTGGTGCCCAGCGCTGGGAACGGTGCTAGCGAATGAAGAAGTTATTGACGGTAAGAGTGAGCGTGGCGGTCATCCGGTCGTCCGTAAACCAATGCGTCAATGGATGCTGAAAATTACGGAATACGCGGATCGTCTGCTGGAGGATCTGGAGGAACTGGATTGGTCTGAGAGTATTAAGGATATGCAGCGGAACTGGATCGGTAAGTCTACCGGGGCAGAGGTTCGTTTTCCAATTGAAGGCTATGACGAGCAACTCACAGTATTTACAACCCGTCCAGATACACTGTTCGGCGCAAGCTACTGTGTGCTGGCACCAGAGCAGGAATTGGTGGATATTATCACTACGCCTGAGCAAAAGGATGCTGTACAACAGTACCGTGAACAAGCTGCTCGTAAAAGCGATCTGGAGCGTACAGATCTGGCCAAGGATAAAACAGGCGTATTCACAGGAGCTTATGCAGTGAACCCGGTGAACGGCGAAAAGCTGCCGATCTGGATTGCTGACTATGTACTTGCAGGCTACGGAACTGGAGCGATTATGGCTGTACCTGCTCACGATGCGCGTGACTGGGAATTTGCCAAGCAATTTGGATTGAATATCATTGAGGTTGTCCAAGGTGGAGATGTGGCTAATGAGCCATATACTGAAGATGGACCGCACGTCAATTCCGGCCCGCTGAATGGACTTACCAACGAGGAAGCGATTCCGAAGATGATTGAATGGCTGGAAGCTGAGGGCAAAGGACACGGCAAAGTCACCTATCGCCTGCGTGACTGGTTGTTCAGCCGTCAACGCTATTGGGGCGAGCCGATTCCGGTAATTCATCTGGAGGATGGAACGATCAAAACGGTTCCTGAGGACCAACTTCCGCTCGTACTGCCGGAGATGGACAATATCAAGCCTTCAGGTACAGGTGAATCCCCGCTGGCGAACGCAACAGATTGGGTCGAAACCATTGATCCTGAGACAGGTATGAAAGCACGCCGCGAGACAAATACAATGCCACAATGGGCAGGCAGTTGCTGGTATTACCTGCGCTTTATTGATCCGAAAAATGACAAAGAGCTTGTATCCAAAGAGAAACAACGTGAATGGATGCCTGTTGATTTGTACATTGGCGGAGCGGAACATGCGGTTCTTCACTTGCTGTATGCCCGTTTCTGGCATAAGGTACTGTATGATATCGGCGTAGTGGAAACGAAAGAGCCTTTTTATAAGCTGGTCAACCAGGGTATGATTTTGGGCAATAACAATGAAAAAATGAGTAAATCACGCGGTAATGTCATTAATCCTGATGATATTGTCAATACGTTTGGCGCCGATACGCTGCGTATTTATGAGATGTTTATGGGGCCGCTGGAAGCGACCAAGCCATGGAATGAGAATGGGGTAGAGGGAGCACATCGTTTTCTGTCCCGCGTATGGCGCCTGTTTGTTTCCGAGGATGGTAGCCTGAATGATAAAATTACAAATGACGGCGGTAGCGATGAGTTCAATCGTACTTGGCATAAAACGCTGAAAAAAGTAACCGAAGATATGGATGCACTGCGCTTCAATACAGCGATCAGCCAGCTGATGATCTTCACCAACGATGCATACAAAGCAGACCTTCTGCCGCGTGCAGCAATGGAAAACTTCGTGCAAATGCTGTCGCCGCTTGCACCCCATCTGGCCGAGGAATTGTGGCAGCTGCTGGGGCACAATGATAGCATTACCTACGCGGCCTGGCCTGCTTATGATGAAGCATGGACGGTGGACGCCGAAGTGGAAATTGTTGTGCAAGTGAATGGTAAAATTGTGCAGCGTGCAACGATTGCCAAGGATCTTGATGCTAAAGCGATGGAAGCATTCGCTGTGTCGTTGGACAATGTTCAGCAGGCACTGGCCGGCAAAACGATCCGCAAGGTAATTGCTGTTCCAGGTAAGCTGGTTAATATTGTTGCCGGTTAATTGGCTTTAAGCCGAAGGAGACATCCACCTTTTGCATGTCTTCTTCATACTTGTTGTGCGTGGCTTGTATCAGCTCGGGAAAGACACTATGCAGGCTGATGTCCAACAGTGCGAGAGCTTCGGCAGTAATACCTCCGGGAACCGCCACTCTGGCCTGTAACTCGGCTGGTGTCATCCCGCCTTCCGTGAGTAGCTTTCCAGTGCCGATAATCATTTCACCGGCCAGGGCGCATAGCTCCGTACGGTCTATACCTGTAGCTTGCACTGCGGCTTGAATCCACTGGTCCATAAAAAAGGCCAAGAAAGCAGGACCGCAACTCGAAAAATCCGACGTGATCCGAGTATAAGATTCTTTAACCCGAATCGGCCTGCTGATGTGGGACATAAGCTCTTCCAGAAGGGTGCGGTCCTCCTCTGTAATCCGGCTTCCATGGATGCATAGTGAGGCTCCGCTGCCCACTTGGTGGGTGATACTGGGAATAATTTTGGACACTTTGGCTTTCAGTGCATGCTCCAAAATACGAATCTGCACAGGGCTTGTGATAGATACGACGATTTGCTCTTCTGTAATGACGTTGCGTATTTCATCCGTTACGGCTTTTGACTCCAGCGGCTTCACACAGATAAACAGAACATCGCTTTCCGCTGCCGTTTCACGGTTGCTTTGGGCTGCATGCAAACCTGGATAACGACGGGCTAGCTCGGTTACCTTGGAATGCGTTCGATTGCTTGCTGATATTTGCTGCGCCTTGAGTGCTTTAGAATTAATAAAAGACTCAATTAGCAGACTTCCCATGCTGCCAGTCCCGATAAATCCAACTTTCATTGTTCAACGTCCTCCTTTCATACTTTGCGGTATAGACGCTGTGCTGTCAGCTGTCATTCTTCTTAGTGTATGCGCCTGGTCTTGGCCGACATGACGAATTTTATGTCTGAGCATGTTAGATCGTGCCCGAGGTCGTACCACTTTTTTGTAAAAATGCTCACAGCGAGACCGTATGGAGGTTGTTTGCACCCTCCGGTTTAACGGGAATTGGACAGACTTGCTCTGTTTGATTGAGACGGTGTTTTCAGTCGGCTCAATTTCCTGAAATCCATGTGGAGTAGGGGACGATACGGAAATGAAACGCGTATGGACAGGAACAGCGATAACGCTTGCTGTAATCGGGAGTGGACTTATTTTATTTGCCGGAGGACAGCGCTCTGAGCCGCAAGAAGAGTGGACTTTACTTAACCATAAGGTGGAGCAGGCTGTGGCGATGGATTCAGAGCCAAATGAGTCGCAGCGCAGCAGTGACTATACCCTGGAAAAGCCTGCTGTAAAAGAGAATTCAGACAAAGCTGAAAGCAGTACGAATGCCGAAGCCGTTGCCAATGTGAAACGTGATACTGTGCAGATTTCTACTGGTGTATCTGCTGCTGTGAGCGAAAACTCTATTGCGGGAAATTCAAGTACCGTAAAGCAGTCAGGTGTTGCGAATCCGAGCTCAAACACAGGTATTGTTAGTTCGAGTGGTGCAGCGACGAGTAGGATCAATACGGTAAGTGATTCGGTTACTACACCCGTTTCCGGCGAAAAAAAGGTAAACATCAACACGGCGACTGCTGCCGAGTTAATGGAGCTACCAGGGGTTGGGGCTAAAAAAGCCGAGGCTATTTTGAACTACCGTAATCAGCACGGGGCGTTCAAACGTGTGAACGATTTGGATCATGTAAAAGGAATCGGAGCTAAAATGTTGGCGAAAATGAAGCCGTATGTCAGCTTGTAACTTATATAAGATTACAATGTACAGGCTCTGAGAGCGGCGGTAGCGGATATGGTTTACGTTTTAACTTGTTTATACGGGAGAGATGGAAATGAGTGCAGATGTACGCAAGGACTGGGACACCTATTTCATGGATATCGCTTATATGGTATCCACCCGTTCGCGCTGTGCGCGGCGTCATGTTGGAGCCGTACTTGTACAAGGTAAAAAGCTCTTGGGAACGGCCTATAATGGAGCACCATCCGGGGTGCCTGACTGTTCTGAGGCAGGCTGTATGATCTCAGAGGAGTATGAGGTCGTTCACCGTGATGGGCACGAGGAAATGGTTAAGAAGCAGCGTTGTATTCGCACTATTCATGCGGAGCAGAACCTGCTACTGTTTACTGACCGAATTGATCGTGAAGGCTCTTCAGTATATGTCACCGACCAGCCATGCTGGACGTGTGCCAATATGTTGGCGAACAGCGGTATTGTGGAGATTGTATACCACAGACCTTATCCCAAAGATGCCGACAAGGTTCGTGCTATGATGGAGGAAAAGGGAATCGCCTTTCGTATGCTGAAGACCTATCATCCACCGAAAGAAACGCTGATGGATGTAATGAATTAAAAAGTAAACGAGGAAGAACCTCTGACGAATGCTATTTTGTCAGAGGTTCTTTTTGTTTAGTGTTTTTTTGACAGAAAGCAATGTTTGCTACCGGAAGGTGATTGTATTCAAGCTAAACTTGTGTTAACTAGACCTATATTGACCCTTACTGTTTGTTGGATTACAGGAAGTGCAGGAGCATGTCTGTATTCTGGACGGATGCTTTTGTTGCTCTGGGCGGGGGTTACCCTGATCCTTCCGCTTATAGCTTTATTGATGAAAATCCCCATCCGGCATATGGTATTACTTTGGCTTGCATTCAGCGGTGGTGGATTTCATTGGTATTGGCATGATATGCATAATGATAGCAGTATTCCCGATGCTCTTCATGTATCGTCTTCTATGGTGGAAGACATGCCTGTTCAAGCAGCAGGGCTTATCGCTTCTGAAGTACAGGTAGATGGTGATCGAACACAGTTTGAGATGAGAGTCACCTCAATCAATCACTACGGAAGTCATTCGAAAAAGGACGAGAATCGTGCACTAATTTCTGAACAGGTCATTGTTCATATCAAGTTGGCTTCCAAGCAGGAACAGCAACTTGCGGCAGCGTGGCAACGTGGAGATGCAATCCTACTGCGTGGCACCTTAAAGGCTCCTGCAAAAGCGGGGAACTTTGGTGGCTTTGATTACAGTGAATACCTGCACACACAGGAAATCCACTGGCTTTTCAAAGGCGATGGGGCAGCCTCATTACAAAAGCAGGAGGCTTCACTGTGGAACCGCTACACTTTGTTCAGATGGAATGATCAGCTTAGGGAGCAGCTAGGGCAGAGAATGGAATCGGCATTTACATCACTTCATCACGCAGGATATATGAAAGGACTGGTACTTGGGGTAACAGATGAGTTGGACCCAGCAACGTATAACGAGTTTACGCAGCTTGGTTTAACGCATATTTTAGCAATATCGGGCATGCATGTGGCGGTATATGCAGCTACACTATTATATTTACTCAAGCTACTAAGAGTTAGCCGCGAGACATCTCTTACGGTGGTGATGATACTCATTCCGGCTTATGTCCTGCTGACAGGTGCTTCTCCCTCTGTTGTGAGGGCGGGAATTATGGCGATGATCGGCTTGTTTGCAGCCCGACGAGGTATGCTCAAAGACGGACTTAATATTCTAAGTATATCCGCGTTGCTCATGCTGATTTGGAATCCATATTATCTACTTAGCGTCAGCTTTCAGCTTTCCTTTTTGGTGACAGGTGGATTACTCATTTATATGCCACTTATGAAGCCGTTTTTCGCCAAATGGCCTTTCCTGATCGGCGGTGAAGTTGCGATTACAATTACGGCACAGCTTGTTTCGTTTCCAATGACAGTATTCTACTTTAATCAATTTTCGTTGTTATCATTTGCGGCCAATTTTGTGCTTGTACCCCTTATTACATATATCGTGCTTCCATTAGGTACGGTGGCGATGGGGCTTTCCTTTTTGTGGGGGGATGGGGCTCGTATTCTTGCGTGGCCGGCAGAGCAATTGAACGATTTGACCTTTTTACTAGTGAAATGGCTGAATGTAGATGATGCTTATGTGAGTATTTGGCCGTCTTCTTCCATCCTGTGGGTCATGGCGTATTACGCAGCTCTGTACAGTGTTTTGTACTGGCTCAAAAGGTGGCTGACATCCCGCAGGCAAACGAACGACATTACCGTCTTGAATTCTACTGCCATTTCATCACCTATATATACAGGATTAGCAGCTTCTCCAGAATGGGCGGCTATATTGCATACGGCTCCTGAACCTGAGGGAGCAGGGAAATTTGCGAGTCGACAGTGGAATGGTTATCGTCATTTGGCACTGGCTCTAAGTGTTATTGCTTGGCTTGGAATATTGTATACAGGTTACCAATCTCCTGGTGGAGGAAATACGGGAACTGTTCAATATCTGGATGTGGGCCAAGGTGACAGCATTTTAATTACAACGCCGGGCGGGAAACATATTTTGGTGGATGGCGGGGGCACAATGGACTTTGCTACAGGGAAAAATGCTTGGCGCAAACGCGCAGATCCCTATGAGGTAGGTAAAGATACGATTGTACCCTTGCTAAAGCAACGAGGTGTGCATCGCCTGGACGCTGTCATTTTAACGCATGGAGATCATGATCATGCCGGAGGACTACAGGCTGTGCTTGACCAGTTTCCTGTATCTACCTTGTTTTTTAACGGTACCCTGACAGATAAAACCCCATTCCGTAAGCTGTTGAACACGGCTTTAGACAAGCAGATCAAGCTGTATGGTGCACATCATAGTATGGAATGGGAACCAGACCAGGCTACGAAAATCCGCTTTCTCTATCCGTTTACGCTACCGGAGGACGAATCTGAGCAGTTGCCTGTTATGAAGGAGCAAAATCATTACTCTGTTGCCATGATATTGGAGATGGAGGGAACCTCTTTTTTGTTCACAGGAGATATGGATGATGCAGCAGAGTCGTCGTTGCTCTCTGAATTAACTCGTTTTTCATCAAGTGTGAAAGATAAGGGAATGGGGGCTGTCGGGAAAGCTATAGACGTCATGAAAATAGCACATCACGGTAGCAAGTATTCCACCTCGGAAGAGTGGTTATCCTACTGGCGACCGAAAGTATCCGTTATTTCGGTCGGTGCGACCAATACTTACGGACATCCGAATGAAGCGGTATTGGAACGTTTATCGGGAGTTGATTCTGCTATATATCGAACAGATACGATGGGAGAGATACAGATTCGAGCGCAGCAAGGAAAACTGAGTGTGCGGTACCAACGCAAACAGTACAAAACAGATACTAATACAACAACATACTAAAACGGGTGCTCACTCTCAGGAGTGGGCTGTTTGCTTTGAATCCAATCTGCATGGACAGTAGCTGTAGGCTTTGATAGAATCATATGAGTAATGAAAATGAGAATCATTATTAATGGGAGGAATATTGTGAGTTATTTTAAATTTAGGGCATCGGCTTGTTTGTTTATCATTTCGTTAATGCTGGTATTGAGCGCATGCGCTACAAGTGGGGGTGGGACTGTAACAGAAAGCGGTCAATCGACTGCTTCCAAGACCACATCAACTGGATATAAAGCTGCCACGCGTACATATGAAAGTGATAAAGGTACAATTACTCTTCCTAAGCATCCCCAGCGTGTCGTGGTGGCAGTCGGTGATTATGTAGGTGATGTGCTAGCACTTGGTATTACACCTGTAGGGGCTCCAGACACCGTATTTGATGCACCATATTATAAAAAATACTTGAATGGGGTTGAAAATATCGGTGATAGCTCCGCACTGTCCCTTGAAAAAGTGACTGCCCTGAAGCCGGATCTGATCATTACCTATGATGAGAAAGCATATGAAAATCTGAAAAAAATAGCGCCTACAGTATTTATTCCATATGGTAAATATCAATATAAGGACCGTCTGATGGAGCTGGGCAAAGTGTTAAACAAGGAGCAGGAAGAGAAGAATTGCCTGGCTGATTTTGCAACCAAGATTGCTGAGAAGAAACAGGCTTTGTCTGATGTCATGGATTCGGGCAAAAAAATCGCTATTTTTGAGATTACAGGAAAAGAATTATATCTATATGGAAAATCCTATGGACGTGGAGGAGCCATACTTTATGACGAGCTGGGACTTCATGCTCCTGAGAAGGTAGAAAGGGCAGCGTTCGAGAAGGGATGGGCCAGCATTTCAATAGAGGCTTTACCGGAGATGCTGGGCGATGCCGATTATTTAATGTTGGGTATTAGAGGCGACGGAGCAGACCAAGGAAAAGATATTTTATCTAAAAGTGTGTGGAAGAACCTTTCTGCCGTTAAATTAGGTAAAGTATATCAATACTCAATCGACGATTTTTATTTTCAAGATCCGATTGCTCTGACTTATCAATTAGAACTCATATCTGATTTTTTGGTTGCCAAGAAGTAACAATATGATCTTGCAGCTCGATAGGCTAGCATTTAAATGTATGTAGGAGGGAAGGTGACTACCTTCCCTTTTTCTGTTATTCTAAGGGAGGATACGCTGGGGAATCTGGGCTTTTTGGTATAATTTTTTTTGTTAAAAAAATAAAATTAGTGTCAGACGTCTATCCTGCAACAATTTGCAAAATGGATACGTCTGTAATATTGCAGGGAGAGGGGGATCCTTTGTGGTAGAGCAGGGACTCATTCGAGCCGCTCAATCGGGCGATCGCGACGCTCTCATTACCCTATTAAGAGAGATAGAACAGCATGTGTACCGTACGGCATATTACATTCTAAACAATGAGCAGGACGCCATGGATGCTTCACAAGAAGCCCTCATACGGATCTATTCCAAAATTAACTCTTATGAGGAAAAAGCGCAGTTTAAAACCTGGGTCCAACGCATTGTAACGAATATATGCATCGACAAATTCAGAAGAACGAAGCCCTCGGTTTCCATTGACGAGCACGACATGATATTCAACGATCCCCAAAACGTGGAGGTCGAGGTGTTGACCTCTTACATGGCACAGGATGTTCGTGAGGCTATACAACAACTTCCGGAGCACCACCGGACGGTAATTGTCTTAAGATATTTGCAGGATTTCTCCTATAACGAGATTGCAGATTCTCTGGATTTGCCGCTAAATACGGTCAAGTCATACTTATATCGTGCAAGACAGCAATTGCAAGGGCTACTTCAGGAATATCAGAAAGGTGGTGTATCAGGATGAAGTGTGGGGAAGAGGTGATGGATTGGATGCAGCGTTATGTGGATCATGAGCTGGGCGAAGAAGAGACGTCCCAATTAATGAACCATATTGCGACTTGCCCGGACTGTGCGGAAAAATTTCTTATTCTTCAGACACTCTCTCGTGAACTGGAGGAATTGCCTACGGTTTCCCCGGCGTTCAGCCTGGTGGATTCCATCATGCCTCAGCTTGATGCCATTGACCGCGCACGTGAAGAGCAGGGAAGTGCGCTTCAGGAAATGCAGCCTGTGGCTTTAGAACCTGGACCAGTGCCTAGACAAAGTACCCAGCCTACACCTTGGTGGAACCGAATGGCTGGGCGCGCTGCCATGGGCGTGGCTGCCGCTGCTGTTGTACTGGGGATTGTAGTGTTTAACTTCGAGCCTAAAACAGTGCAGGATGCGGAAGGCATACTTACAACCCAGACGCCCGAAGTGACGAATCGGCAGAATCAGACGGAAATCCTTCCAGGTACAGCCAATGGCAGTGGAGGCCGTGATGCAGCCATTGGTTCGGATTCTACACAGCAGCCGTCAGAGCAGGGGCAAGAAACGGATGCATCCCAGCTACCTGCGGATAAAGATCCTGACCTGAGCAAACAAGGTGCAACCAATGCAGATGATGAAAAGAACTCTTCCAAACGGGATGCTGAGAAACGTGACGATCAGCGAGCTGGGGAGAAAGATTCGACGAAGTCTGCACCAGCTGAACATTCTTCTCGTCAGGATGAAGGGCAGGGACAGCTACGTACGGATCGTCAGGTGACAAAGGAAAATCCGTCTGCTGGAGATGCTCCTAAATCTGAGGACAAACAGTTAAGTCAGGAAAAATCTGATCAATCCACGATTGCTCCTGCTGAACAGGTGGAACCGAAAATGGAAAAAGCACCCCTAGCGGGTACGGGTACCGCTCAGGACGATAATAATGGTAACACAAGTACGAATGATTCTTCTTCGTCGCTTAGTCAGGATTTGAAGGTACAGGATCGAATTGCGTCAAATGAAACGTCAAAAGAAACGACTTCCAAAAGCATCACCAAAGATTCGGGCAATGCCTTGGGAACAGATAGCAGCAATGCATCTTCTAATGATCAGCAATCATCCGTGTCGCAAGACTCGGTTCGTAAAGAAGGATTTGTATCTAATTCACTGGTCTCTCCGGACAACAATAATGCTTCCAGCTATAGTGCCCAATCCGCCTCTACAGATCAGCTCAACTCGCCAGATGGTAGCTATGCGGTGGCTATTGAGGGCAAAAAGCTGAAAGTGTATAAGCTTTCCGATAACGGTGTAGACCGAACAACACTGGAAGTCCGTACTCTAAAAGGTGCCTGGGTCAAAGGAAGCTGGTCAGAAGACAGCCAGACCTTTATGTATGAGACGGAGCAGGATGGGACAGCAAGTAAATATACGTACACCGTCCCGCGCAGTACTGGAAAATAGTTTCCGTAAGTTGACACACTTTTAAAAACAGAGAATATACTATATGAACCGACGTCGTATCCCGACGGCCGAAAGTTTCTAGAGCTTTCTGCTGCCGTGTTGATATAGATGGTGGTGAAGGGATCCTGCCTATAGGCAGGGTCCCTTCGTTTGTGTCATGACTTGCCTTCCGGTCGGATGTCGGGTACGATCAGTGGGTGGGGGGAACGGAAAATGGATGTAAAAACAGCCACTAAGGCTATTCGGAAAGGCGACATTTCGCCAGTGTATTTGCTATACGGTAGTGAAAAATATCAAATGAAGCAGTTTGTTGAGATGCTTAAAGAGAAAGTGGTGGAAGAGGAGCATCGTGACTTCGCCATCATTCCTTATGATTTAACCGAAACGCCAATTGAGGTGGTCGTGGAGGAGGCGGAAACAGCGCCTTTTCTGGTACCAAAGAAGCTGATTATTGTACGGGATACCAGTGTATTTGCAGCAGGCAAAGATAGCGGTAAGATAGAGCACCGGCTTGAGACGCTGTTGACTTATATGGATAACCCGACTGACTATAGCGTCATCGTTTTTACGGTTCAGGCTGAAAAGTTGGATGAGCGGAAAAAGATTGTCAAAAAACTGAAAAGTGATGCTTCGGTTATTGCTTTTGCTCCAATGGGTGGAGATGATCTTATAGCTTGGATCCATAAGCGTGCAGGGGAAAGAGAAGTGCAATTGGCTGCAGGAGCTGCTGAAAGCCTCATTCAATTCACAGGTACTGGGCTGCAATCCTTGGCTGCCGAGATAGACAAGCTCTGCTTGTACGCAGGAGCACAGGGAACGATCTCATCCGCTGATATAGAATCCCTGGTGCCTCGTAACACAGAGCAAAACGTATTTGCGATGGTTGAGGATCTGGCTAATTTGCGGCTGGATAAGGCGCTCAGTATTTTTTATGAGTTGCTTAAGCAAAAAGAGGAGCCGATCAAGATTGCCGCTTTGATCACGCGACAGTTCCGTATTATGTTGCAGGTCAAAGAGCTGGCAGGTCAAAGCTATTCCCAGCAACAAATTGCGAGTCAGCTTAGTTTGCATCCTTATGGGGTGAAAGTTGCAGGGGACCAAGCGCGGAGGTTCCGCCCTGAGCAGCTGCGTCAGCTTCTCTACGAATTGGGCGAGCTGGATTATCATATGAAAACAGGTGTCGTTGACAAGGTACTGGGACTGGAACTATTTTTGATGAAAATGGGTGCGGGGGCTTCAATCTAATCCCCCCATGTGCTGTTATAGGGTCGGCTCATGTAGCGTGGAAAGCTGACTCTATAAATTAACAAAAGTTATAAACTAAAAAAACCTGATCAGCCAAGGCTGGTCAGGTTTTTTTCATTAACGTATGAAAGTAGCTCTTGCTTACGCTTGAGCTGTAAGAGCGTTAAGTTTTTTCGCCAAGCGGGATTTCTTGCGAGCAGCTGCATTTTTGTGGATCAGACCTTTAGTTACAGCCTTGTCCAGCTTTTGGGAAGCTACTTTGAAAGCAGCAGCAGCAGTTTCAGCTTCGTTACCTACCAACGCTGTATCGGCAGCTTTTACTGCTGTACGAAGCGCGGATTTTTGGGAAGCGTTCAACGCACGGCGTTTGTCGCTAGTTTTAACGCGTTTGATAGCGGATTTGATGTTTGGCATTACATTCACCTCCTGTAAAGGCATTACTTATGAACACAAACGTTTCACAACTTAAAATATTTTAGCATGCCACACCTCAAATTGCAATAAGAAAACATTCTGAAGCGATGCGAATTACAGGATGAAAATGGATGTGCATAAACCTGTTGGGTGTCTCGCACACTATAGTCAAAGATGGTATCCAAGGAGGCTTAAAAGATGGATCTGGATTTGCAGAAGTATGCGGTACGCACGGATTTGGCATTAGAGGCAAGAGAACTGGCTGAACGGGATCAGCCTGTACCTCTGTCGGGCATAAGTGAGAACGTGGAGGAAGATAACGGAATCAAAATCACACGGCTGGACGTACTGAATGAAGAAGGAGCCAACCGTATTGGTCGGGTACAAGGGCATTACGTCACGTTGGAAGTACCCGGCTTGCGTGAAGGCGACACGGGGCTCCAGCAACGTGTAGCTATTGCATTTGCAAAAGAAATGGAGCATTTTATACAAAAAATAGGGATCTCTAATACGGCAAAGGTACTGGTGGTAGGTCTGGGCAACTGGAACGTTACTCCCGATTCGCTGGGGCCGCTTGTCGTTGAAAATTTGATGGTGACTCGTCAGTTTTTTGAACTGACACCTGATCAAATCAACCCGGGCTATCGAGATGTGAGCGCAATTGCACCGGGCGTCCTGGGTATTACGGGGATCGAGTCCAGTGAAATCGTTCAAGGCATCGTGGATCGCACAAAGCCAGAACTGATTATTGCCATTGACGCTCTGGCGTCACGTTCACTGGAGCGCGTCAATACGACCATTCAGGTGGCTGATATCGGGATACATCCAGGTTCAGGTATTGGCAACAAGCGGCGGGGTATCACCAAGGATATTATGGGTGTTCCGTGTATCGCTATCGGCGTTCCGACGGTATGCTACGCTTCTACCATTGTCAATAACGTAATCGAACTGATGAAAACACATTTTACCAAAGAAAAGGCTTCTACAAAAGCAATCCTGGGGATGTTGGACGATATTTCAGAACCTGAGAGACTTGGGCTGGTGAGAGAGGTACTGCAGCCGCTGGGGCACGATCTGATTGTGACTCCTAAAGAGATCGATGAATTTATTGAAGATATCGCGAACATTATTGCTACTGGATTGAACGCTGCTCTGCACGAAGCTGTTGATCCTGGCAATGTCGCCGCCTATACGCATTAATCAAGGGTTGGTAAAATCGTATTTCATACCAAAAGTCTCTATTTAACAGGAATCTAATCTCTTTCAAAAAGGGAGGTGATAAACCTGTGGTAGAGATTTTTTGTGTTCTAGCAATTGTTCTCCGTTCATAGAGTTGAAGTATAAGAGATTTCCGCAGCAGATAGGAACCCTATGTTCCGAATATAAAGCGGGTTTCGACGGGACGAAGGAGGACAAGGCTCACATGAAAAAAATTCAGACCTGGAACGTCGGAAGATGGAGAAGAAAAGGTATCGAAATTTTGGCGATGGGACATACGCTTGTGCTGCTGATCATGGGCTCGGCGCTTTTATTTGTCGTTTTGGGGCTAGGGGGATTGGCAGAAAATCGTCTACAAACATCTCCTGTTTCTTCGATGAAAGGATTGGCAGGTTCGGTGTCTAGCGGTTTTTTTGCGGATATGCTAGGTATGGAAGTACCTCATTTGGCACAAAAGAAACAGCAATCTTCGTTGTCGGGTGAACAATGGTCGCCTTTTGTTTTTCAGATGCTTACAGGAATTAATCCGCAGGATCCCAAAAGTCTCATTTCTCGTGAGATTCCTGGCATGTCTGCGGGAGCGCCTGTCTTGCTGCGCAAGGGTTCGGGGAACACAAAGGTAGAGGGTCCTACGGATTATCAGCCCGATCAGGGAACGACGGATGCCCCTGGTGGCTCAGATGCATCTGAGAACCCACCGACTACTACGCCGGATATTCCGACAACACCGCAAACAGATCCGGCACGTGAGGATCATCCAGGTGATACGGCCAAAGGGGACAAGCGTATATTAATCTACCATTCTCATCCCAGAGAAGCATATAACCCACTGCTCAGCAAAACCAGCCCCAACCCCAATTCAGGTTCTAAATCAGCCAATGTGTCAAGGGTAGGAGACTTCGTAAAGAAGAGGCTGGAAAAACAAGGGATATCCACACTGCATGTAAACAAGGATTATGCCACTACAGTTCAAAATTATAACTGGAACTATTCCTATAAATATTCACGCGAAACAGTTAAGGAAGCTTTGGCTGGAAATAAAGGTTTAACTTATCTGCTTGATATTCATCGAGATTCTCAACGTCACGGAAAAACAACAGCAACCATTAATGGACTTTCTTATGCGAAGGTGTATTTTATTATCGGGCATGACAACAAAAATTGGCGCGAAAATGAAGCTTTTGCTGCTCGTATTCATGAAAAGCTGGAAAAATCGTATCATGGCGTATCACGTGGTGTATGGGGGAAAGATGGTGGCAAAGGCAACAACGGTGAATACAATCAAAGCTTATCATCGCATAGCATCTTAATTGAAATCGGGGGTATTGACAACACCGAGGAGGAGTTGAAACGCACCTCAGACGTTTTGGCGGACATGATCGGTGAAGTGTATTGGGAAGATCAGAAAGCTCAGAAAGCGGGCACTAACGTATCGGATACAAAAAAGAGCAACAGTGGCAATTAAATGAGGTAGCGGTAAGGGGGAAAGGTAATGTCTGGACATTTTCGTAAGAAAGCACTTGGATTTGTAATGCTCATGGGGGCAGGCATTCTACTCGGTATGCAACTGGCAGGATCTGGCCTGCGTTCAGTGTATGGACCGGAATGGAACGGGGATACGATTCAATCGGTAAATCAACAGAAAGTCGGATATGAACAGACGGTTATTGAGGATACACCCGCAGCTAACGCTCGTGCATATACCGGTACGTATAGCACAAGTGGAAATGTTAAGGTTGATCCGAAACCGGGAGCGGGTATAAATGAAGCTAGTGGAAGTGAAGAAAATGAGGAGCAGACGGAACTCGGGGCGTCCAGGTGGTATTCGACGACTGCGCAGCATGTCAATACTCAGGACCTGGAGACGCCTCGTGAACTGCTAGCCGTCAAGGGACAACAAGCCTCGGTGGATACCATGGCGGACAAAACGGCTGGGCTGCTGCAAAACCTGTCAAGACAGGGGATTCGATGGGTTGTGTCTGTTTTTGACGGAGTGACAGAATAGAAATATTGCTGACCCCCTATACAACTGCTATAATAAGCTGATTGACACTAGGCATTGTGTGGGGGTAAGGCATGACTGACATATTGGCAAGACAACGTAAAATTCGGAACTTTAGTATCATTGCACATATAGACCACGGTAAATCCACGCTGGCTGACCGGATTTTGGAATACACCGGTGCACTCACATCCCGTGAAATGCAGGAGCAAGTGCTTGATCAGATGGATCTGGAACGGGAGCGCGGGATTACAATCAAGCTCCAGGCAGTGCGACTCACTTATAAGGCCGATGACGGCGAAGAGTACATTTTGAATCTGATTGATACACCGGGACACGTCGATTTTACGTATGAGGTTTCCCGAAGCTTGGCAGCCTGTGAAGGGGCCTTGCTAGTTGTAGACGCGGCACAGGGTATTGAAGCACAGACGTTGGCTAACGTATATTTGGCGTTGGACAACAATCTGGAAATTCTGCCAGTGCTTAACAAAATTGATTTGCCAAGTGCTGATCCTGAACGGGTGAAGCAGGAAATCGAGGATGTTATCGGCTTGGATACGAGCGAGACTGTCCACGCATCGGCCAAAGCTGGAATCGGTATCAAGGAGATTTTGGAACAGGTGGTCAGAAGCGTACCTGCTCCGCAAGGGAATCCGAATAATCCGCTGAAGGCGCTTATTTTCGATTCGCATTATGACCCATATAAAGGCGTTATTGTGTATGTCCGCGTCGTAGATGGTAGCATCAAGGCAGGCTCCAAAATTAAAATGATGGCGACCGATAAAACGTTTGAGGTTATCGAGGTAGGAGCCTTCATGCCACGTATGAGCATCGTGGACGAGCTGAACATCGGTGATGTTGGTTTTATCGTTGCTGGTATCAAGCATGTGGGTGATACGCGTGTCGGGGATACGGTGACAGATGCAAAAAATCCAACATTAGAACCGATGCCAGGCTATCGGAAAATTAATCCGATGGTATATTGCGGTCTGTATCCAATCGAAACATCGGAGTATAACGATCTGCGTGAGGCGCTTGAAAAGCTACAACTGAACGATGCTTCGCTCAGCTTTGAGCCAGAAACATCAAGCGCGTTGGGTTTTGGCTTCCGTTGTGGATTCCTTGGTCTGCTTCATATGGACGTTATTCAGGAACGGATTGAACGTGAATTTAACATTCCACTGATTACAACGGCACCAAGCGTTATTTACCGTATTAAGTTGACGAATGGGGAAACGATCCAGATCGACAACCCATCGAATTATCCGGAAATCGGACGGATTGAACATGTGGAAGAGCCTTATGTTAAAGCAGGCATTATCGTCCCTAATGATTACGTAGGTACAGTGATGGAGCTTTGTCAAACTAAGCGTGGTGAGTACGTAAATATGGAATACCTGGATACGACACGGGTAACCATTACGTATCAAATTCCGCTGTCTGAAATCGTATATGATTTCTTCGATCAACTTAAATCAAGTACCAAAGGCTATGCTTCCTTTGATTATGAAATTTCAGGCTATCGCCAGTCCAATCTGGTGAAAATGGATATTTTGTTGAATGGCGAGCAGGTCGATGCGCTGTCGTTCATCGTGCATAGAGATCGGGCTTATCATCGCGGACGTATTATCTGTGAGAAGCTTCGCGAGCTAATCCCGCGTCAAATGTTCGAGGTGCCGATCCAGGCATCTGTGGGAACAAAGGTCGTAGCGCGTGAAACCGTTAAGGCGATGCGTAAAAACGTCTTGGCCAAATGCTACGGCGGCGATATTTCCCGTAAACGGAAGCTGCTTGAAAAGCAAAAAGAGGGCAAGAAGCGTATGAAGCAGGTCGGTAACGTAGAAGTACCACAGGAAGCATTTATGGCGGTACTGAAAATAGATGAGTAAAGCTGCTTGAATCAGCAGTATCGTATTGAATTCGGTACATCACAAATGTGTGTATAAATTGAATACACATAAGCAACAACAGCATGATTCTGTAGTAGCTTAGGTACAATCACTCTGTGAGTACCTCAAGGTATTACAATCCGCTTGATTCCAAGCGGTATTCGTCCATTCTTTCATGGGGCATTTGCCGTGCATGGAGAATGGACGTTATTTATTTGAGCAAGCTATCCAGAGATGGAGTGTTTGTTATCTCAGTTGCAAAAATAGTATAACAACAGCATCTTTAGCGTATTTCTAAAGATGCTTTACTCTTACTGCAACACCTACATCACAAAAAATGAACGATGGTGGTGGGCAGCAGCGGAGTGGATGGAATCGTTCTGAAGAAGCGTTAGCGTTCGCCTTTATCCCCGGATTTTACCCTATTAAGTTTTCAAAGAAAAAATCCGGGGGTAACAGCGTTCTCCCCCCTCTTCGCCATTTTTTTCAATCACTACAACCTGAATTGACAAGGAGGATCGGTATGACCGCATCCATACAAAAACATGAACATTCATCCGCGCCTCAAGCGGTTTACCTGCATATACCTTTTTGCACGAATAAATGCTTTTACTGTGATTTCAACTCTTATGTGCTCAAGGATCAACCTGTTATGGAATATCTGTATGCACTGGAACGGGAGATGGAACATACAGTCAAGCTTCACCCGCCAGGAGAGATTAAAACCATTTTTGTTGGGGGCGGAACACCAACTACCCTAAACCCGAAAGAAATGGAATATTTCCTGAAGAGCGTCCGAACCTATTTCCCAAATTGGGCGGAAGATATTGAGTTTTCCATGGAAGCCAATCCGGGTACCACTGATTTTGAAAAACTCTCTGTAATGAAAGAAGGCGGCGTCAATCGACTCAGCTTTGGTGTACAGGCTTTTCAGAATGAGCTACTCACAGGCATAGGTCGTATTCACAGTACAGATGACGTATATCGCAGTTTGGAAAACGCCCGTAAGGTTGGCTTGGACAACCTGTCGATTGACCTGATGTTCGGTTTGCCGAACCAAACGGTGGAGATGCTGCATGAAAGCGTCAGTAGAGCGCTAGAGCTGGAGCTTCCTCATTACTCTATCTACAGCTTGAAGGTTGAAGAAAATACACTCTTCCATACGCTGTACCAGAAAAATCAGCTGCCACTTCCACATGAGGATGACGAACTGGAAATGTATTTACTCCTCATGCGTCGTATGAAAGAAGCGGGGTATGAGCAGTATGAGATTAGTAATTTCGCAAAACCAGGCTTGGGGAGCAAGCACAACATGACCTATTGGCGAAATGAGGACTATTACGGTCTCGGCGCTGGGGCACATGGATATGTTGGCAGAGAGCGTCATATGAACATTAAGGGCATTAATCCTTATGTGGAGGCTAGTCGTAATGGTTTACCACGTCTGGATAGCTTTGAGGTGCCGGCGGCGGAAGCCATGGAGGATTTTCTTATGGTCGGTTTGAGAATGCTGGAGGGCGTTTCCAAGTCCCGTTTTGAAGCTCAATTCGGTCAGGCGTTGGAGGATACGTTTACTGCTCCTCTCGGAAAAATGCTCAATGCGGGGTTAATCGAATCAATTGAGGACGGTTATCGTTTGAGTGAACGCGGCATTTTATTCGGAAATGATGTATTTGCAGAGTTCATCGGTTCAATCACGGTAAATTCATAAGTCGTAAGTCGTAAGCTTCAATATAGCACGTTTCAACTTCGTAATCTGGGACAATCATTTTATAACACCATTCTGTCACAGCAGGGTAAATGGAGTATTGCGATTCTATGCGTTATGTTGTATATTTATTCATTATATGCGGCAAGCGGCAGGAGGAGAGCAAGATGGCTTCAGTGTGTAAAGATGTATTGTGCAGAAGTGCGGTTCCTGAGGATGTGGAGCCTTTATATCAAATGATTAGCGGCTATGCAGAGCGGGGGATTATGCTGCCACGTTCGAGGGAAGTGCTTACGCGCCAACTGGAGCTATTTATTGTTGCAGAGGTGGACGGCGAAGTTGTTGGTTGTGGTTCTTTATGCAAATTGGGCGCTGATCTGGTAGAGATTCGCTCCCTTGGCATCTCTGAGGGACATAAAGGTATGGGTATTGGCTCCAAGCTCGTGGAGGGCCTTATTATAGAAGCACGGCGGCAACGTATTCCTAAAATTATGGCATTGACCTACGAGGTCTCCTTTTTTATAAAAAACGGTTTTGATGTAGTAAGTAAAGAGATTTTCCCTGAAAAGGTATGGACCGACTGCATTCACTGTAGTAAACAAAACAATTGTGATGAAATCGCAGTGTTGAAAGTACTGAACTGACCTGTCAATAATGAGGTCAGTTCTTTTTTCAACAGGCCATAATCGTGCGTATGCTATACACCCTACATTGTTTAATCCTGATTCATTTCTCATATGATTGGAGCAACCACCAAATGAATTGATGATGAGGCTCCAGTTCGGAAGGTATTCCATTCAGGCTTCTTATGGGATGGTCCTTATGATAATCAGTATCATTATAAAAGTATGCAGTGCCGTCTAATGGAACTCGGTGTTTATATTTATACAAGGCTACAACATATCTTTCAGACTCACCGGTTCTGCTTGGACTATATGTATATCCTTCCCAATCGCCTAGTGTTAAATCATCGTAATGTTGTATAGCCGATATACTGTATTTTATTTGCTTGGGAATACTTGGACTGAATTCTTGAGGGTAAAATAAAATGGTATTCCACATGCTTAAGAGTATTGTAGGAACCAAGATTAAGGTATAACACAGAGGGCTTAATTTGCGAATTAAATGGATGACTGAAATAATAAGGGCTGCATTGAGGATGAAAACTAATGGCAAAGCAGCTATTCTTCCTAGTCCTGTATACGGAAACAACTTGATTAAAATCTGAAACATACAAATTGTAGGTAAAAGTGCGATCGATGCGTATAAAAGGTTGCGGCGATTAGTTCTCAAATTTAATTCCTCCTCAAGGACAAAAAAGATGTAACGGTATAAAGACATAGTCTCGAACGAATTTTCTGTTTTTGAATCTCTATACATAAATACGGTATTAATACGATGAATAATGAGATTTTCCGTAAAAAAGTGTAAACGGTTTGCATTTGCTGCAGTAAACTAAACTGTTGTAATAAATCTTGTTTATTGAAAATACTGATCTGACTTGACAATGATCAGGTCGGTTTGGTATTTTTGTATTATCGGTTAGCACTCATCGCGAACGAGTGCTAATGATTCCATTTAACAATCATGCTATTATGGATAAACAACAAGGGGGGATTCGCTTGTTAACCGAACGTCAGAGACTCATTCTGAATGCGATTATTGATGACTACATTCGTTCGGCTGAGCCAGTGGGTTCCCGCAGCATATCCAAAAGGCAGGATGTCGGATTCAGCCCGGCCACGATCCGTAATGAAATGTCGGATTTGGAAGAACAGGGCTATCTGGAGCAACCCCATACTTCTGCGGGACGCATCCCGTCTCATAAAGGCTATCGTTATTATGTGGACCATCTGGTGCCACTGAATACACTGAAGCCTATGGAAATGCGGGAACTGAAAGCCTTTTACGCCGAAAAGCTGAATGTAATGGAGCAAGTGATCCAGCATGCGTCAGGCATTTTGTCCCATATGACCAATTATACTTCCATCCTGCTTGGGCCGGAGGTTTTTCATACTTCATTGCGTCATTTTCAGCTGCTGCCGCTCAACGAAACGACGGCTGTAGCGATTATCGTGACCAATACCGGTCAGGTGGAGAATAAAACGGTAGATATTCCACCGGGAATTTCGATTTCCGAGATGGAGAAGGTTGTGAATTTACTGAACAGCAAGCTGGTCGGTGTGCCGATTTATCAGCTTAAATCACGCCTTTACACCGCACTTGGTCAGGAGATGGAGAAGCATGTGTCTCATTTTGAGGACGCTATGAAGGTGCTGGATAAAGCACTGGATAATGAATCGGATCAGCGCTTGTATTTGAGCGGTGCGACGAACATGCTCAATCAACCTGAATTTAAAGATGTTGAAAAGGTTAAACATATTCTCGATCTGCTGGAGGAAACACCAACGCTGCTTAAACTAATGACACCTGTTGCCGGGGCACCTGAAATTCAAGTCCGCATCGGCACTGAAAATGATCATGAGGCGTTTGCCAATTGCAGCCTGATTACTGCTACGTATGCAGTAGACGGAGAAGCGTTGGGCACTATAGGCATACTGGGTCCGACACGGATGGAATATGCGAGAGTTATTAATATTTTGGGTATCCTGTCTAAGGATTTGACCGCAATGCTAACGCAACGGTTTAAATAGAACAAGACCGCATAGGTTGCGGTACTACATGTTCCGCGCCGGGATACGGTTTGTATCCTGCGCGGGTGCATTGTTGCGTGTTTTTGTAAAGGCAGTTATGACTTGAAGGAGGTGAAACATTTTGAAGGAAGAACAAGCGTTCCAAGAAGAAAAACAACAAAATGTAAGCACAGAGGAAGCCGCCGAAACGAGCCAGCAGGAAGAGCCGATTAATGAAGCGGCAGCACTGGAAGACCAAGAAAGCGAAACAGAACTGACTAAGCTTCGCGCACAGGCGGAAGAGCATCAACAGCGGTTTTTACGCGCTCAGGCGGATTTTGATAATTTTCGCCGTCGTACGCTGAAAGAAAAAGAAGACCTTGCCAAATATGCATCTATGAAGCTGGTTACCGAGTTGGTGCCTGTTTTGGATAACTTCGAGCGTGCGCTGGCAACAGCACCGCAAGGAGCGGAGTCTGAGTCATTCAGCAAAGGCGTGGAAATGATTTTCCGCCAGTTTGAGAGTGTGCTTCAGGCAGAGGGTGTAACGGCCATGAATTCGGTGGGACAACCGTTTAATCCGGATTTCCATCAGGCTATTATGCAGGTGGAGAGCGAAGAGCATGAGGAAGGCATCGTCGTTGAAGAGGTACAAAAAGGATACATGCTGAAGGACAAGGTGCTTCGTCCAGCGATGGTAAAAGTGAGCATGTAGCTTTTTCAATATACATTAGAAATACATCATTTTGATTCAACCATTCTGGCCTGCGGGCCTCGTATATGCAGAAGGAGGAATTGTCCGATGAGCAAAGTAATCGGTATTGACTTAGGTACAACCAACTCTTGTGTGGCTGTTATGGAGGGCGGCGAAGCGGTCGTTATTCCAAATCCGGAAGGCGCACGCACAACCCCTTCCGTTGTTGGTTTTAAAAAAGATGGAGAACGTACTGTAGGGGAAACAGCAAAACGCCAAGCAATTACGAACCCGGATCGTACAATTATGTCCATCAAACGTCACATGGGTACAAACCATAAAGAAAGCATTGACGGCAAGGAATATTCCGCACAGGAAATTTCCGCTATGATTTTGCAAAAGCTGAAATCCGATGCTGAAGCTTACCTGGGACAAACGGTTACTCAAGCTGTTATTACTGTTCCAGCTTACTTCAATGACGGTCAACGTCAAGCAACCAAGGATGCAGGTAAAATTGCTGGTCTGGAAGTTCTGCGGATTGTCAACGAGCCAACAGCGGCTGCATTGGCATACGGTATGGAAAAATCCGAAGACCAAACGATCCTCGTGTATGACTTGGGTGGCGGTACATTCGACGTATCCATTCTGGAACTGGGCGACGGTTTCTTCGAAGTTAAAGCAACAAGCGGCGATAACAAGCTGGGTGGCGATGACTTTGACCAGGTGATTATTGATTACCTCGTAAATGAGTTCAAAAAAGATCAAGGCATCGACCTGAGCAAAGATAAAGCTGCTGTACAACGTCTGAAAGATGCAGCGGAAAAAGCGAAAAAAGAACTGTCCGGCGTACTGACAACGACGATTTCTTTGCCGTTTATCACAGTAGCTGATGGCGTTCCACAGCATTTGGAGTTGAACCTGACTCGTGCGAAATTTGAAGAATTGTCTGAAGGTCTGGTAGAACGTACATTGGGACCTACTCGTCAAGCAATGAAAGATGCAGGCATGAGTGCCAGCGACATCGACAAAATCGTTCTGGTCGGCGGTTCCACACGGATTCCGGCTGTACAAGAAGCAATCAAAAAGCTGACAGGTAAAGAGCCACACAAAGGCGTAAACCCTGATGAAGTGGTAGCTTTGGGCGCGGCAGTTCAAGCGGGTGTACTGACTGGTGATGTGAAAGACGTCGTTCTCCTTGACGTAACTCCACTGTCCCTCGGTATTGAAACCGCAGGTGGCGTGTTTACTAAAATGATTGATCGTAACACGACGATCCCTACGAGCAAATCGCAGGTATTCTCGACATATGCCGACAATCAGCCTAGCGTAGAAATTCACGTGTTGCAAGGTGAACGTGAAATGGCAGCAGGCAACAAAACACTGGGTCGTTTCCAATTGGGAGATATCCCTCCAGCACCACGTGGTGTACCACAAATCGAAGTTACCTTTGATCTGGATGCGAACGGTATCGTGAACGTATCCGCTACAGATAAAGGCACAGGCAAAAGCCAAAAAATTACGATCACATCTTCCAGCGGCTTGAGCGACGAGGAAGTAGAACGTATGATGAAGGATGCCGAGTTGCATGCGGAAGAAGATAAAAAACGCAAAGATTTGGTAGAAGCGAAAAATGCTGCGGATCAACTGATCTACTCTGTAGATAAAACGATTAAAGATCTGGGCGAAAAAGCGGATGCAGGCGAAGTCGAAAAAGCAAATGCAGCTAAAGAAAATCTGCAAAAAACGCTGGAAACCGACAACCTGGAAGACATCAAAAAAGCTACTGAAGAACTGACTGAAATCGTTCAGCAATTGTCTGTGAAGCTATATGAGCAAGCTGCTCAAGAAGCACAGGCTCAACAAGCTCAAGATGGCGCAGCAGACAGCAAAGGTCGCGACAATGTGGTTGACGCGGACTATGAAGTTGTTGACGAAGACCAGAAGAAAGACTAAGCTACGGATCGGGTAGTGGTAGCTTTACGGTACACCGATGCGTTATGATATACTGAATAGTAATTGCAGCGTAGCTGCCTGGATAAATAACAATTAGCCGAAGGGTAACAGTTATTTCCAAGATAAATAAGCATATTACGGGTTGTACTGCCTTGAAATGATGGGAAGGTCAAAGCCGGGTCATCCCGTGCCTTTGGCTTTCCTTTTATATGTAGTGCAGACACGTTGTAGGCATGGGGGTGGAACATTGGCTGATAAGCGTGATTATTATGAGGTGCTGGGCGTCGCGAAGGGCGCTTCGGATGAAGAAGTCAAAAAGGCTTACCGTAAGCTTGCGCGTCAGTATCATCCGGACGTGAACAAGGCTGCGGACGCGGAAACTAAATTTAAAGAAGTGAAAGAAGCTTACGATGTTCTCAGCGATGGTCAGAAGCGGGCAAGATACGATCAGTATGGTCATGTAGACCCGAACCAGGGCATGGGAGGCGGCTTCGGTGGTGGCGCCGACTTCGGTGGCGGGTTTGGCGATATTTTTGATATGTTCTTTGGCGGCGGCGGCAACGGTCGACGTGATCCGAATGCACCGCAGCGTGGGAACGATCTTCAATATACGATGACGATTGAATTTAAGGAAGCGGTGTTCGGTAAAGAAACCGACATTCATATTGAACGTACGGAAACATGTGATACGTGTCACGGTACGGGAGCCAAAGCGGGTACTCAACCACAAACCTGCTCCGTCTGCCACGGCAGCGGACAGGAAGAAGTGGTGCAGAATACACCGTTTGGTCGTATGGTTAATCGACGCGCCTGCTCCAATTGCGGCGGTTCCGGTAAAATCATTAAAGAAAAATGTACGACTTGTAGCGGTTCGGGTCGGGTACGCAAGCAACGTAAAATTCATATCCGCATTCCAGCGGGTGTGGATGACGGCGCACAAATGCGTATTAACGGTGAAGGCGAAGGCGGTGTCAACGGAGGACCGGCAGGTGACTTGTACGTCGTGTTCCGTGTGAAATCGCACGACTTCTTTGAGCGTGAGGGAGACGATATCTACTGTGAAATTCCGCTGACGTTCTCACAGGCAGCATTGGGAGATGAAGTCGAGATCCCGACGTTGACCGAGAAAGTGAAGCTGAAAGTTCCAGCAGGTACGCAAACAGGTACTTACTTCCGTCTTAAAGGAAAAGGTGTGCCAAAACTGCGTGGCGTAGGTCAGGGTGACCAGCATATTAAGGTCGTTGTGGTAACGCCTAGCAAGCTGAGTGAGGAACAAAAGGATTTGCTGCGTCAGTTCTCTTCGCTTAGCGGAGAGCAGACACATGAGAATGAGCAGTCTTTTTTTGACCGTGTGAAGCGCGCCTTCCGAGGCGACTAAGCCCAATTAGGAATCGCGGAGCTTCAACCATGAATCAAAGGAAACTATTCCGCAATTGCGGGATAGTTCCTTTTTTTATATTCACGTAAACACATACATAACCATTTTTGTATAGGCATGTTGAACTATTGAGGCTTAATATCAAGTAGAAAGGGGTGAGCTCCATCGGAAATGTACAGCTCAAGCTACGTCGGGGTAAACCGCTATTAAAGCTCAGAGGCCTAATTACACTGCTAGTATGTCTAGTTATGGCACTTGTGCTTCTGCCTGTAACCCTGTTATTTGCTGAGAGAGTGGAGCATGAAACTGAGAAGGGACTGGAAGAAAAGGCAATGTCCATCGCGCGTACACTCGCTCATACGCCGCTTATTGTCGAGCAATTGCAAGGGACGGGTTCGTCTCCTTCCATGCAGGAGTATGTGAAGAGGGTTTCAGCAGCAAATCACATCCAGTTTATCGTGGCTATGGATATGAAGGGAATTCGTAAAACGCACCCGGATGCTAAGATGATCGGCAAAGCCTTTGTCGGCGGAGACGAGTATACTGCACTTCATGGCCATGAGAGTGTGTCCGTTGCGAAGGGAACATTGGGCCTGTCCATGCGAGCCTTTTCCCCCGTGTTCAGTTTAACGGGGAAACAGGTAGGGGCGATTGTTGTTGGTATATCCATGCAAGATGTACAGATGGCTCAGGAAGGCAACAACCGTCTTATTGCTATCGCCATTGGCACTGGAATGTTAATTGGCACTGGAGGTGCGGTTGTGCTGGCTCGTAAAATCAAAAATATGCTAGCCGGACTGGAGCCGGCGGAAATCGCACGCTTGCTAGAGGAACGCAGCGCTATGTTGCAATCCATCAAGGAAGGAGTTATTGCGGTAGATGAATTCGGTCGCGTCATGCTGATGAATGCAGAAGCGATACGTCTGCTTAGGCAAGCGGGGATTGAAGATTTCTCATTCTCCGGACAGGAGATTACCGTTTATTTATCCGCTTTTCGATTGCAAGACGTCTTGGAAGCAAGTACTCCACAGATGGATGAGGAAATGGAGATGGGTGGAATAACCTTGCTGACCACTAGTGTTCCTATACGGGTCAAAGGGGAAATTGTGGGAGCAATTGTAACCTTTCGAGATAAAACGGAGATGAACCAGCTTGCGGAACGTTTGACAGGAGTGTCCCTGTACACGGAAGCACTACGTGCGCAGGCTCATGAGTTTATGAACAAGCTGCATGTCATTATGGGGATGGTACACTTGCGAATGTACGATAAACTGGAACATTACATTATGGATGCCGTCGAGCATCATCAAGTGGAGATTGGCTCTATCACCCGGCAGATCAGGGACCCAGTTATGGCAGGGTTTGTGTTGGGGAAATTAAGCCGGGCCAGAGAAGTAGGGGTGAATTTTGAACTAACTCCAGGTAGTTACTTGCCCGAATCCAGTCAAACTCAGACGACGCATGAACTGATTACTATTCTTGGCAATCTGTTTGATAATGCGGTGGAGGCGATGGAATCTTTGGAGCACAAGCGGATTACCCTTTCACTTTATTATGAGGAAAGCCAGAAGAACGGCTATCTGACCTGTATCATGTGCGATAATGGTCCGGGTATACCGGAAGGGCTTGTGAAGGCTATATTTGAAAAAGGTTTTTCGACCAAGGGAGAGTCACGAGGGATGGGCCTTTATCTGGTGGCGCAAAGCGTGAAAAGATTACAGGGAAGTATAAAGTTGATCCCAGCCGAGCAAGGGTGCTGTTTTCAGATTACGATTCCATACATTATAGCGGGGAATGATGAACATGATTAATGTCCTGATTGTAGAAGATGATCCGATGGTTGCGGAATTTAACCGCAAATATATGGAGCAGGTGGAAGGTTTTCGATGTGGGGGTTGGGCTTCTTCTGTGGAAGAGGCTAAGAAGTATATAGCTGAACAAGCCATTGATTTGATATTGCTAGACGTGTATATGCAGGAAAGCAATGGCCTCGAGTTACTGTCATTCATACGGGAGACAGGCGCAAATATAGATATCATTGTCATCTCGGCTGCAAGTGACATGAACAGTGTCAAAAAAGCGATGAACTTCGGCGCGGTGGATTACTTGATTAAGCCGTTCCACTTTAACCGTTTTTTGGAGGCCCTCACGGGGTACAGAGAGCACATTAGCATCGTGCGTGAGCGTAGCCTACTTTCTCAGGAGGAGCTGGACCGACTGATTTATCATAAAAGCTTGACTAAAGACTTGGCACGGTTGCCCAAAGGTATAACTAAATCCACGCTGTCTATGATATGGAATTGTATCCAGCGGCATAATAAGGTGCTATTTTCCACCGAGGATATCGCGGAGAGTGCAGGAATATCCAGGGTGTCTATGCGCAAGTACCTGGCTTTTATGACAGAGATTGAGGCTCTTTCCATGGAAACCATATACGGTACGATAGGGCGTCCTGTTTACCAATACCGGATATTGCCACAGGCAGAAGGCATCATGAATAGTTTTATTTAAATCTTCTTTCTGATTACTTTAATTACAAAAGTGAATGATTAGTTTTAAAACCAAATAAAGCGTTTTCCAAGGTGTAGAATGGAAACATGATCATCATTCTTCACTTTATGGAGGGAGATTTATGGAAAATGCTACGAATCAGCCTGTCATTCAAAAGGGGCAAAGATGGAGTAAAAATTTTGTAGATGGCATCAGAATACTGGGTAGGGTAAAGGTAGGAGTTATTCCTCTTCCACTCTATGCCGTGATCGCGCTGATTGTTTATGCAGCTGCAATTACTGAAAGACTTCCGAACGATCTGTTAGGCGGGTTTGCCGTCATCATGATTTTAGGTATACTGCTCAGTGATCTAGGGGCCAAGCTTCCGTTGCTTAAGCATATTGGCGGACCGGCCATTTTATCTCTTATGGTTCCATCGCTAATGGTATTTTGGAATATGTTCAGTCCATCTGCGATGGGTGCTGTACACACGCTTATGAAAACCTCGAATTTTCTTTACTTCTACATCGCATGTCTAGTAACGGGAAGTATTCTTGGCATGGATCGGAAAATGCTGATGAATGGAATTGTCAAAATTTTTGCCCCCATTATTATAGGATCTATTGCAGCTGTTGCCGTAGGGATGGTGGTGGGGATGGCTTTTGGCTATAGCGCCTATCATACATTTTTTTTCATCATCATTCCGATTATCTCCGGTGGGATTGGGGAAGGCATTTTACCGTTGTCCATTTCGTATGGATTGGTGCTGGGCAAGGATTCCGCAGTATTCGTATCTCAGTTTATCCCGGCTGCAATTATCGGGAACATTGTTGCAATCATAGGTGCGGGTGTTCTGAAGAGATTAGCAGAGAAAAATCCAAAAACTTCAGGTAACGGAAGGTTATTAAAACTAGAGAAAGATGCGGATAAGTTAGCTCCAGCAAGTTTGGAGCAATCGATTTCTTTTCCATTGATGGGAGGAGGTCTGCTGTTAGCTTGCACTTTCTTTATTGTGGGTAAGTTGCTGGAGCCGTATCTCCATATTCCAGGTCCGATCCTCATGATTCTGGCGGCGGCATTAATTAAGTGTATTCAGATCATGCCGAACACATTGGAGCAGGGAGCTTTTCACTTGTACAAATGTATAACGGCAAGTCTGACGTGGCCCTTGATGGTGGGATTGGGTATTTTGTATGTACCTTTGGATAGTGTAGTTGGGATTTTAACGGTTCCTTATGCCATCACCTGCGCATCTGTTGTAGTTGCATTGATTGTTACCGGATACTTTACAGGAAAATGGATTCACATGTATCCCGTAGAGGCTGCTTTGGTGACTAGCTGTCGCGGTGGATTAGGGGGCACCGGAGATGTAGCCATTCTGTCTGCGTCCAATCGGATGGAGCTGATGCCTTTTGCGCAAATTGCAACACGTATTGGAGGGGCAGGCACGGTCATTTTAGCAACTTTGTTACTCCAATTATGGAGCTGATGAGTTTTATACACAGGACTGAGATTCATATCCAAATAGAGACACTGAAAGGACGGAGAAAAATATGAGCAGTTTAATAGATGAAATTAGAGAATTACACGCAGGTGGCAAAATGGAGACCTTACCAAAGAAGCCAATTGAAACGATGGAGGGGCTGTCCAAAGTTTATACGCCGGGTGTAGCTGAAATCTGTATGGAAATCGCCAATGACCCAGCCAAAGCGTATCAATTAACGATCAAAAAGAATACAGTAGCAGTCGTATCAGACGGAACCGCGGTACTTGGATTAGGAGATATCGGCCCGGAGGCCGCTATGCCAGTGATGGAGGGTAAAGCAGTGTTGTTCAAACAATTTGCAGGTGTCGACGCCTTCCCAATCTGTCTCAACACGAAGGACGCTGATGAAATTGTTCAAATTGTCAAAATGATTGCTCCTGCCTTTGGAGGTATTAATTTGGAAGATATATCTTCGCCACGCTGTTTTGAAATCGAGAGACGGTTGAAGCAGGAACTGGACATTCCAGTATTTCATGATGATCAGCATGGTACGGCAGTCGTTGTATTAGCGGGTCTGGTCAATGCATTAAAGGTATGTGGCAAAAAAATGGAGGATGTCAAAGTTGTATTTGCAGGGATCGGTGCGGCGGGTATGGCCTGCTCCCGTATGCTGCTTAAGGCAGGTGTGCGCAATCTGATTGGCGTTGATCGACAGGGAGCTATTCATCGTGACGTGGAGTACAGTAACCCGCATTGGACAGAGTATGCGAACATGACTAATCCGCACAATTTAAGTGGAAGTTTATCCGATGTGATTGTGGGAGCTGATGTGTTCATCGGTGTGTCAGGCCCGAATATACTGACTGTGGAGGATATACAGAGCATGGCAACTGATCCTATTGTGTTCGCCATGGCGAATCCGAAGCCGGAAATTGATCCGGCTGTAGCCGCACCTCATGTACGTGTGCTTGCTACCGGCCGCTCCGATTTTCCAAATCAGATTAACAATGTGCTGTGCTTCCCGGGAATTTTCCGGGGTGCTCTAGATTGCCATGCTACGACGATTAATGAGGAAATGAAACTGGCTGCCGGACTTGCCATCGCTGATGCCATCTGTCCTGAGGAGCTAAGTGAAACTTATATCATACCGAATGTTTTTAATCCGAAGGTGGTTCAAAAGGTACGGGATGCTGTCATTCGTGCTGCATGGGAGACAGGAGTGGCCAAGTCTGGTGAAGCTCCGGCTGCTACTTTACACCCGTAAAAGTTATATTCTTCACAAACTATGGTTCACAGTCTTGGCCTGATGTTCTCGATACCGCCTGATCCGTCTAGCTTCGTAGGGAATATAAAATCGTGCCAATGAGCAGGATATAACAAAGCGTAACGCTCTATGCTCTTGAAGAGCAGTTGCGCTCAATACTACACAGGGAGATTTTGAGATGGGCGAAAAAAATATTTTGGCGTATTTCAAAAGTCCTGAGGAAGCACAGGGAGCCGCTAGAAAACTGGAAGCTCTCCGGGTAGCCGATGTGTCGATAGACCGATTTAGCCGGTATCCGCGGCAGTCTACTGGCAACGCCGGATTGCCTGTATTTTCAGGACAGATTAGCAGCTTGTCCTCACTGACACAGGGCGTGGACTTTACAGATGCAACTCCAGCAATACTGGCTGCAGCTGATCCGTCCGCCAGTGGCATGAGTGATGGGGGACAGGGCGGACCGACGGGCCGTGATATTTTGTTGACTGCTGTGGTGGATGAATCCATTCATCATCAGGCGCTGTCCATCGTGGAACAAGCGGGTGGAATGCTGTGAAAAGTTTGGAAGGAGTAGTGACCGATGTCCAAAAACAAACGGTTTGATAAAGTGCTGACCAAAACGGAGAAAATCAAACGCATGCAATCTGCTAAAAATGAAGATGTAGAGTTCTCGTCAGATCAGGCAGATGCTGAGGATCTAGAAGCGATCCGGCGTAGCGAAGTAGCTGACCGTCGTCAGCAGCGTATCATAATCGACAATGAGTAGAATTTAATAAGACGGGTTATCTCCATTAATAAGGATGATTTGTGGGATAGCCCGTCTTATTTGTGTTCTTTCTTCTTTCTATTCATTATCCGCTGTATGCTGTTGCACTAAAAACAAGAGGACCGGCGACGAAAGCAGTAGTTGCAGGCGTTTGATTTTCAATAATCAGTTGGTAGTTTTGTACGCCCAGAGGCGCAACGTCTACCGTTTCGACATTAAGAATAATATTGTTATCGAAGACATTGGATTCCAGTCCGTAATAAATTTCCTTGCCGGCTCTCCAAATCCGTACAAGCACTCTAATATTGCCGGCACCGACAAAACGTAGTCCAATCGAGGCTTTTAACTCTACTCGGTTGTTGACAGCTCCAGGAATAGCAGGATCAATAAATACAGACGTCGTAGCAATTCCAAGTCCGGCTGGAGAAATCGGAACAGGAAGATTTATACCATTAGTGATAGGTGTAATCACACTGGCATTATAATCTAACACCGTCTTTGCCATACTAAATCACTCCTTTTCTAGTATATTGTATTGTATGTACTAGAGTTAAGGGTGCTTGGACTAAAAGAGTGGACAACATATACAAGCTCTACAAAAAATATTTTGAACTCCGATAATATTAGCTTTTTTGAACTCCTGTGCATGTATATAGTACAATGTAATGTATGCATGTGAAATGAGGAGGAAATGAAAACCATGTTGTGGAATGAAATTACAATACATACAACCGAAGAAGCCATCGAAATGATTTCGAATTTTCTGCACGAAGCAGGTGCAGGAGGGGTTTCCATTGAAGAATCCGGTTCGCTCAACAAGCCACGGGATACGTCCTATGGACAGTGGTATGATCGGCCTTTGAACGACATACCTGAAGGACAAGCGATCATCAAAGGCTATTTTGCCGAAGAAGTGGACATGGGTAGTATTCGTTCGCAGATTGAGCCGCGCGTCGAAGAATTGAGAACTTTCGATATTGATCCTGGTGAGGTTCAGTATGAACTGAAAACAGTTGATGAGGATGACTGGGCAAATGCTTGGAAGCAATATTTCAAGCCTTTGCGTGTGTCGGATCGTCTGACGATTAAACCCACTTGGGAGGACTATGAGCCTGCGAGTGAAGAGGAAAAAATCATTGAGCTGGACCCTGGTATGGCCTTTGGGACCGGAACGCATCCTACGACATCCCTTTGTCTGAGAACGCTGGAATCTGTAATTAAGGGCGGAGAAGAAGTCATTGATGTCGGCACGGGTTCCGGTATTTTGGCCATTGGAGCTGTAAAGCTGGGAGCGAAGCATGTACTTGCCTTGGATCTGGACCCTGTGGCAGTATCCAGTGCGCGGGAAAATACGCGTTTGAACGGACTGGAGGAACGCATTACCATTAAAGAAAGTGATTTGCTATCTGTGCTTAGTGCAAGCGATCCAACGCTGGGTATCCAGCTGCCGGTCAAGCTCGTGGTAGCTAATATTTTGGCAGAGATTATTTTGCTGTTCATTGATGATGTATATAAAGCCTTGGAACCAGGTGGTATTTATATTGCTTCAGGGATTTGGAAGAACAAAGAAGAGGTTGTCGAAACTGCGTTGAAGGCAGCTGGCTTTGAGATTGCCGAAATAAGCCGGGATGAAGATTGGCTGGCGTTTGTGGCGAGAAAGAGGTAAGTATGGATTTTTTACAAAATATTTTTCGTGTAAATTTAAATGTTCTTCCATTTTATTTACTGGCTGTGATCATATCGTTCACGGTTCATGAGTTTGCACATGCGTATTATGCCAATAAATTTGGCGACCCTACAGCCAAGCTACTTGGGCGCGTGACTTTAAATCCGGCAGTGCATATTGACCTGCTGGGTACGCTGCTGCTGTTGATCGGAGGCTTTGGCTGGGCCAAGCCAGTTCCGGTTAATCGTGACAATTTTAGCCGTCCGCGCCTCATGGGCATTATCGTATCGGCTGCGGGTCCGCTCAGCAATCTGTTGCTTGCATTTGTTACTACTTTGATCTATGCCGTGCTCCTTCATTTTCAAGTATTGCCGGGGATGGAGAACCAACGGGTGGCTCAAGCAATCTATTTGTTTATCAATGCCCTGATCAATTTAAATCTGTTTTTGTTTATCTTTAATTTGATCCCACTGCCTCCACTGGATGGATACCGGATTGTGGAAGATGTGGCTCCCACTCCTGTACGCCGCAAACTCCAGCAGTTTGAACAGTGGTCGATCTTTATTTTTCTACTTATACTGGTCATTCCGCAGGTTCGAGCTGTAACGATTGAACCTCTTTACACGCTGGCCCAGATGATTTATATACAGTTTTTGCAGTTCTCTTTTTATATCACTGGATTATTCGGAGCCTAAGGGCTCCTTTTTTTACGAGAATAGGTAGGTATAACCTGAATGGAAGAGGGAACAGACTGGTCATACAGGCGCAAAAGATGATATGATGTTGCTTGGTGATTTATTCGGATTTTGTACGGAACGTTAGTGGATAATAGTTATTTTTAGAATGAGGATTTTGCAAAAATCCAATAAGCGACTTCCAATGAACAAGATATAGATCGAAATGGTCTAGTTCGTCTAGATATTGCACTTTGGAGCGACTGGAATTGAATTTTGCAAAATCCAGGAATAGGTGAGAGAGAGAATGCAGCGTTATTTTATTCCGGCAGAGCAATTTCTAGAAGATCACGTGATTGTTGCGGGTGAGGACGCGCGACATATCGCTAAGGTCATGCGGGGCCGTAGTGGTGACAAAATTATAGTTAGTGACGGGGTATCTAGGGAAGCGCTGGCTGCATTGGATACGATTGAGCAGGATCATGTTACGGCGACGATTATTGAGCCGCTGAAGATGACCTCTGAACCGCATGTGCAGGTCACCATCGCTCAGAGTCTTCCTAAAGGAGACAAGATGGAGACGGTGATGCAAAAATGTACAGAAATCGGAGCAACCGGTTTTGTACCGTTTTTGTCCGAGCGTACGGTCGTGCAGTATGATGCCAAAAAAGAAGGCAAGCGACTGGAGCGTTGGCGCAAGATTGTGAAGGAAGCGGCTGAACAAAGCCACCGTAACCGGATTCCAGAAATTAGCGCGCCCATGACGTGGAAAGAACTTCTGGCTTCTTTTGCTGGGTATGATTTGATATGTTATTGTTATGAAAAAGAGCAGGGTAAACAGCTACGGGATGTAATCCAGCCTTTGGCAGGACAATGGGCGTCGACGGACATGCCGCGTGTTCTGCTGGTGGTAGGCCCGGAAGGCGGCTTTACTGAAGCGGAAAGCCTGGAGGCCGAGCAGGCTGGGGCCCAGTCTACAGGACTGGGAAGACGTATTTTGCGTGCTGAGACCGCAGGAATGGCTGCATTGGCATGCATTTTATATGAGACAGGAGAAATGGGAGGGGTTTAATATGCCGTCAGTGGCATTTTACACATTGGGCTGTAAGGTAAACTTTTATGATACAGAAGCGATCTGGCAGCTGTTTAAAAATGAAGGTTATGAACAGGTGGACTTTGATGAGCAGACTGCTGATGTCTATCTTATTAATACATGTACCGTTACGAATACTGGTGATAAAAAGAGTCGTCAGATTATTCGCCGCGCGATTCGACGGAATCCAGATGCCATTGTGGCAGTGACGGGCTGCTACGCCCAAACTTCTCCTGCCGAAATTATGGATATTCCTGGCGTTGATCTCGTTATCGGGACTCAGGATCGGGACAAAATCATTCCGTTCGTACAGGAAATTCAAGAAACGCGTCAACCGGTGAACGCCGTGCGCAATATTATGAAGACGCGTGTATTTGAGGAAATGGATGTACCTGATTTTGCTAATCATACTCGGGCCTTTTTGAAAATTCAGGATGGTTGCAATAACTTCTGTACCTTCTGCATCATTCCGTGGTCGCGGGGTCTATCCCGTAGTCGTGATGCTGCGAGTATTATTGCACAGGCGCGTCAACTGGTTCACGCAGGCTACAAGGAAATTGTACTCACAGGCATCCACACTGGCGGTTATGGTGACGACATGGATAATTATGACCTATCTGATCTGTTGTGGGATCTGGAGAAGGTGGAAGGGCTGGAGCGTATCCGTATCAGTTCGATTGAAGCCAGCCAGATTGATGAAAAAATGCTTGATGTACTGAACCGTTCCACCAAGCTGGTTCGTCATTTTCATATACCGCTTCAGGCGGGGGACGACACCGTGTTGAAACGGATGCGTCGCAAGTACACCACAGAAGAGTTTTATAACAAAATGCTTATGATTCGCAAAGCAATGCCAGATGTAGCGATTACAACGGATGTGATTGTCGGCTTCCCTGGGGAGACGGATGAAATGTTCCGCAATGGCTATGAGCTGATGAAAAAAATCGGTTTTTCGGAAATGCACGTGTTCCCGTACTCCAAGCGCAGTGGAACTCCTGCGGCGCGTATGGAGGATCAGGTGGATGAGGACGTGAAAAATGCACGAGTGCATGAGCTGATACAACTGTCAGAGCAAATGCAACTGGCGTATGCTGAGAAGTTTGTAGGTCAGGTGCTGGAGGTCATTCCGGAAGTTGCCCCGAAAGGGACCGAAGATAGCGGCATACTTCATGGATATAGTGACAATTATATTCAACTGGCGTTTGAAGGTACTGAGGATCTGGTTGGCAAGGTATGCCGCGTGAAGCTGACGAAGGCAGGCATTAATGAAAGTGAGGGCCAATTGGTCCGCGTACTTGAGAATGGGCTGCAAACAGCTCTGTAAGAACAAAAAAAAGCCTGAACAGGCAATAGAGATGGCAAACAAGGATTTCGCCTTTCCTTACAGAGAGGACGGAATCCTTGTTGCGCAAGGAAGGGAGATTACAGGATGGCGGCAAAAAAGGAAATTTCCGCAGGCGGCGTTGTGTTTCGCAAACAGGGGGAGCAGCTTGAAATTCAGCTCATTACAGACCGATATGGCAAGGTATCCTTGGCTAAAGGGAAAATGGAGTTGGGAGAAACAATCGAACAGACGGCTTTACGTGAAATTCGTGAGGAAACAGGGTTGAACGGGCGAATTATCCAACATGTAGATATGATTGCCTATACGTATCAGCATCCGGAATTTGGGGAAGTGGATAAAGAAGTACACTATTATCTTGTAGAGGCACTGGATGGGGATTTACAGGCGCAGATCGAAGAAATTAAAGGAGTTGCGTGGCATACACCTGAGGAAGCATGGCGTCTTCAGCGCCAGGGTGGATATGACAATAATGATGTCATTTTAAGCAAGGCGCTGTCCATGCTAGGAATTAACGTTTGATTCTGTGTGGAGATATACGATCCTCTAAACGCGTCCACACAGGTAGATAGCAGAGAGGCAAGACCAGCAGAGAGCTAATAACGTTAAACAGGGTTTGGGCATGGGCTACCTTGGCTCCGGGCTCGGTAGATATCCAGGCGGCGGTCATTTCCAGCCCAGGGATCAACGGCATAAAGAGCAATGCTCCGCCTACGTTCAGCAGCACGTGGGACCAGGCCACAAATTTGCCGGACATGCTGCCGCCAACAGCGGCAATCAGAGCGGTTACGCAGGTGCCTACATTGGAGCCGATGACGATGGCGATCCCCACATCGGCTGGCAAGGCACCCGCAGCGGCAAGGCTGATCGCCATGCCAATGACGGCTGCACTACTGTGAACCAGTGCGGTCAGGCAGGCTCCAGCAGCGAAGGCCCACCACATGTTGGCCGCAGCGTGGTCAAGAAACCAGCGGAATAGTCCGGCCTGCTCAATCCAGGGGCCGACCGTTTGCATTACGCGGATACCTGCCAGAATTAGCGAAAATCCAGCAAAGACGAGGCTGATATATTGTACAGCCTGCGGACGGCTAAGCCCATTGGAGCCGGATGAAGCTCCGGCGGACGCATACTGGCGACCGGGGATAGCTTCACCCCACAGGACGGCAGTGCTCCAGCATAGCAGTGAGCCGCAGAGCAGCGGAACAGCCAGCATGCCAAGCTGGAGCCCCATCAGCTCGGTGGTCAGGCAGGTGCCGATATTGGTGCCGAGAATGATGCCGAGCGTGCGGCCGTAGGTCAACAGCCCAGCGTTGACCAGTCCGATCGTCAGCACCGTTACGGCGGTGCTGCTTTGCAGCAAGGCGGTAATGCCTGAGCTGAACAGCATGCCCCGCCAAGGGGAAACTGTGGCGCGGTTCAGCCAGCGGGTGAGGAAGGGACCGGCCAAATGCCGGAGAGCTGCTTCCATCAGCTTCATCCCGCCCAAAAAAATAAACAGCCCGCCGCACAGTGGGAGTATAACATGTATAAACACGGGCATAGCCCCCTTTTCTAGGTGAAAATACTTATGTAACAGCCTATGATCTGTCGGGGACAGCCATGACAAGCATGGCTGAGCTCTTTTTTACGGAACGATAATTTTGTAGTATCTTCACAAGCTTTAAAATTGTGACGTCGATATACAGGCGGGCAGTAGCGAAGCGGAGCATTTGAAATTGGAGAAGCAACAGCGATCGTAAGATTAAATGAATCGCGGAGCCGCGCCCCTATCGAACAAAACGTTTTAACACTTTGAGTAATCCAAGAATGGGAGTGAAGGATTTTGCCTTCAGTAATATTAGAACGCAGCCGTAAAAAAAGGTTGGAGCACGCACACCCTTGGGTGTTTAAAAACGAAATAGCCAAGATCGAAGGGGACCCAGAGGCAGGCGATTTGGTCAGTATCGTTAACCATCAGGGGCGTTATTTGGCGACAGGTTACTATAATCCAGCTTCACAAATTACAGTGCGTGTAATGTCCTACGAGCCGCTGGAAGCAATGGATCAAAACTTTTTTGCCCAACGCTTTCGCAAATGTCTGGAGCACCGCGAACGTTTTGTGACCGGGGGAGACGCTTATCGGTTGGTGTACGGCGAGGCTGATTTTTTGCCTGGACTGATAGTAGATCGATTTGGTGATGTGTTAGTCGTGCAGTTGTTAACGCTTGGCATGGATCGGCGCAGGGAAGAAATCAGGGATGCGCTCGTTGAAGTAGTGGGTCCTGTTGGTATATATGAGCGCAGTGATGTATCCATCCGTGAGCTGGAAGGATTGGAACAAACGAAGGGTCCTTTGTACGGTGATTGCCCGCGTCATGTGGTGGTGACGGAAAATGGCCTGCAAATCAAGGTTGATATCGTAGAGGGCCAGAAGACGGGGTATTTCTTTGACCAGCGTGAAAATCGTGCGGCTATAGCACCGTTGATGACAGGTTGGGGAGCACGTAGTGGAATTACGCTACAAGAAGTAGCTGCAGACTCAGGGGATGCGGGCACTACAGTCATGAAGCCAGTGAATAAAAGTGGTAAGGTTGTTGAATTTCCATTCTGGGACGGCGCAACCGTATTGGAATGTTTTTCACATACGGGAAGCTTTACGCTCAATGCCTGTAAACATGGTGCTAAAAAAGTAACTTGTCTTGATATTTCTGAGCATGCGATTGAAAGTGCGCGGGATAATGTCAAGCTGAACGGTTTTGAGGAACGCGTTGAGTTTGTCGTCGACGATGCTTTTCAATATTTGCGCAATCAAGTGAAGGGTGTAGAGGAACGCAATGCACGAGCTGGGGGCAAAGGAGATACATCCAAGCCGCTGACAGCAGGTGGCGGACGCACCTTTGACGTGGTCATTCTTGATCCGCCAGCCTTTGCCAAAACGAAGAACGCTGTCAAAGGAGCTACACGTGGATATAAAGATATCAACCTGCACGGGATGAAGCTGGTCAATGAGGGCGGCTATCTGGTGACAGCGAGCTGCTCGTTCCATATGCGGCCAGAGTTGTTTTTAGATACCATTAAGGAAGCGGCGGCAGATGCCGGCAAAATCCTTCGTCTGGTAGACTGGAGAGCGGCTGGTAAAGACCATCCTCAAATTTTGGGTGTGGAGGAAGGCCATTACTTGAAATTCGCCATCTTTGAGGTGCGCAGCCGGACACAGCTGTAGGTTTCATACAAGGTCAAAGTCAATCGCCTTTTTGGTGATTAAATAGGTAAAATAGACTCGTTTAGGTATAAATCAGTCCTGTAGAGAAGGCGTGCACCAAGCCAATCTGCGGGACTGATTTGTTTTTTTAGAGGGAGGAAGAATTGCTACAACATGGCAAACGTACGTTCTTTTCTCCCTTGCCTGATATGCTATACTGTTTAATAGAATGTTGTTCGTTGGAAAGGAGGCCGCATCATGTCGGTCCGCTTGTTGATTGGCCGCTCTGGGAGTGGTAAAAGTACGTTAATCCGCAATGAAATGACGTCTATGTTACGCGAGGAGCCGCTAGGTAAGCCTATGCTGTTACTTGTACCGGAGCAATCGTCATTTGCTTCTGAGCATGCGTTACTTACAGAAGCCGGAAACGGTATTCAGGGGTCGGTGCGCGCCCAAGTGATGGGATTTCATCGTCTTGCCTATTTAGTTATGCAGGAAACCGGGGGTTCAGCACTGGTGCCTGTAACGGAAGAAGGCAAGAAGATGCTTTTATATAAAATTATTCGTCGTCGCAAGGATGAACTGAGTTTGTTTAAGGATTCGGGAGACCAGCTCGGCTTTGTGGATCGGTTGAATACATTGTTTACGGAGCTAAAGCAGTATGGAAATGATACTCGGTCTGTACCGGAGCAACTGGAGCGAATGAACGCTGCTGGAGAGTCAACTCCGATTTTGCGCGGCAAGCTCAAAGATATCAGTCTAATCTATGAGGATTTTGAACGAGAGCTGACGCTTAAATATATTGACGGTGAAGATACGCTGCGCATGCTGGCAGAACAGATTGCTCAGTCTTCCCTTGTGCGTGGGGCAGATATTTGGATGGATGGCTACCGCAGGTTTACACCACATGAATACAAGGTGGTGGAGCAGCTTATGCTGCACGCTTCTTCGTTGACGGTGGCGCTGACTTGCAGCCGCAGCTACGAGAGCGGGCAGCTTCCGCATGAGCTGGATTTGTTTCATCCTTCAGCGGCTACGTATGTAAAGCTCAAAGGAATGACAGACGAGCTGATGATAGAGACGCAGACACAATTACTAAGCCCTGATCCGCTGCCGAGATTTAAGGAGCGTCCGGCGTTGGCATATTTGGAGGCTAACTTTGAACATCGTACAGGGCTACGGAATCAGGAACAACGGATGCGGCTGCAGCAGCTACGAGAGCAGTGGACAGAAGAACAGCCGGAGGGCATAAAACTGTACACTGCGGCTAATCGCCGTGCAGAGCTGGAAGGGGCTGTACGCGAAATGCGCCGTCTGGCCCGAGATGAAGGCGCGCGTTATCGGGAGATGGCTCTGTTTGTGCGTCATATTGAAGATTATGAGCCATGGGTGGAACCGATATTCAAACAATATGAGGTTCCAGTATTTCTGGATCAGCGGAGAAGTGTATTGCATCATCCCTTAGTGGAATTGATTCGGGCTTCACTGGATATCGTGCAGCGTCGTTGGCGATATGAGGATGTATTCCGTGCGGTCAAAACAGACCTTCTCCTGCCGCTGGATGGTCGGGTGAGCCGTGAGGAGATGGACCGTTTAGAAAACTATGTACTAGCCTGCGGAATACAAGGCAGCCGTTGGACAGACGGTCGCCCGTGGCAGGCTGTGCCCAGCTTGTCACTGGAGCTGGAGGAGCAGGAACGGAACCGTAGGCGGGATGAAACGTTGGATTTGATGGAACTGTGCCGGGATGTGATCGTGACGCCTTTACGTGCGTTTGAGAAACGTGTGGGCAAGGCACGAACTGCACTTGAGAAGTGTGAAGCGGTATATCTGTTACTGGAGGATGCAGAAATCGGCCACAAGCTGGACGCCTTCATTCATCAGGCAGAGGAATCAGGAAAACCTGAGCAGGCGAAAGAGCATCGTCAAGTATGGAATGCAGTGCTTGAACTACTGGATCAAATCGTCGAAATGATGGGTGACGAGAGGCTGGATACCTCTTTGTTTGCGGGTGTGCTGGAAACGGGATTGGCTGAGTTCCGTATGGGACTTGTTCCGCCAGCTCTGGATCAGGTTCTAGTCGGAAACACGGACCGTACACGTGTGTCCGGTATTCAACATGCTTTTGTGCTAGGTATGAACGAAGGTGTGATGCCGGCTGTGTTCCATGAGGACGGTGTGCTGAATGAGCAGGAGCGTACGGCATTAAACGAACGAGGCGTAGAGCTGGCGCCGGATATGACAAGACGTCTATTGGACGAACGTTTTCTCGCTTATACGGCCCTTACCTCAGCCGGTAAAAGCCTGTGGATGAGCTATGCAGTGACCGATGAAGAAGGGAAGTCGTTGTTGCCGTCTGAGTTAGTACGACATGTGCGGCACCTGTTTCCTAGTCTGGACGAACGTCTACTGGCTGGATACCCTTTGCCAGGGGATGCTTGGACGACGCAATGGGAGTATGCTTCTCATCCGTCCGAGGCTTTGCCGCAGCTCATTGCGCAATTACGACATTGGCGACGTGGCGGTGACATTTTATCTCCTTGGTGGGAGGTATATAACTGGTATGCAAGCCAGCAAGGGCGTGAGAAGGACAAGCTGCGTCAGCTGTTGACCTCACTTTTTTACGAGAACCATGCCGAAATGCAGAAGGAAACGAGCCGCCGTCTGTACGGCAGCAAGCTGCGTACCAGCGTATCTCGTATGGAACGTTTTGTGGCATGTCCATTTTCGCACTTTGCCTCTCACGGTCTTCGTTTGAAGGAACGTCAAATGTATCGCCTGAAAGCCCCGGATATCGGACAATTATTCCATGCCGCGCTTGGAGAGATGGCGATCAATTTGCGTAAACGCAATGTTAGCTGGGGCAGTCTCAGCACGGAGGAATGCCGCCAAGAAGCGGAAAGTACAGTGGAGCGTTTGGCACCTCGTCTGCAAGGCGAGATTTTAATGAGCTCCAAGCGGTATGGCTACATTTTGCGCAAATTGAAAGACATCGTGAGCCGTGCTTCGTTGATTTTAGGTGAACATGCGCGAAGAGGTAGTTTTGAGCCGATTGGGCTGGAGTTAGACTTTGGACCGGGTCAGCAGCTTCCTCCGTTAAGCTTCCGGTTAGATAACGGCGTTGTGATGGAAATTGTCGGACGGATTGACCGTGTAGATGTGGCAGAGGGAGAAAAGGGGTTACTTTTGCGTGTCATCGATTACAAATCTAGCCAAAAGGATCTCAAGCTGCATGAAGTGTACTATGGCCTGTCCTTGCAAATGCTCACCTACCTGGATGTGCTGCTGAATGCGGCGGAGGAATGGTTGGGCGAGACAGCTTATCCAGCGGGTACACTGTATTTTCACGTCCACAATCCGATGCTGCAGTCGCCTAACGGTCTTAGTGCAGAACAGGCCCGTCAGGAGCTTTTAAAACGTTTTAAGATGAAGGGATTATTGCTTGCGGATCGGGATGTAGTTGGGCAAATGGATACAGCATTGGACAAGGGATATTCCTCTATTTTACCTGTTGCGGTGAAAGCAGACGGCAGTTTTTATAGCAGTGCTTCGGTTGCTTCGCCGGAACAGTGGGACAGCCTGCTAGCTTCGGTACGTCATAATATTCGGACGATTGGTACACGGATGACAGAGGGCGATGTGGCCATTGAACCTTATCGTATCCAGCAAGAGACGGCATGTACCTTCTGCTCTTTTAAGCCTGTTTGTCAATTTGACGACAGTCTGGAGGGCAGTGGCTACAATCAATGGGGTAAACCAGGGAAAGATCAGATCTGGAATCTGCTGGGTCATACACAGGAAGGGAAAGGAGGAATGGACCAATGATAGGCACGTCAAATACTAAAGGCATGCCGAAGCCGGAAGGCAGTATGTGGAGCGATGACCAGTGGCGTGCCATTTCGGAATCTGGTAACAACATGCTGGTCGCGGCAGCGGCAGGGTCTGGTAAAACTGCGGTACTCGTAGAGCGTATTATTCGTAAAATCGTCGATCCCCAGCTCGGCTTCAGTGTGGATCGGTTACTGGTAGCGACCTTTACGAAGGCTGCAGCCGCCGAAATGCGTCAACGGATACGCGAAGCGTTGGAACGTGTACTGGAACAGGAACCGGAAAGTGAGCATGTACGCCGCCAGCTATCGTTGCTGAATAGGGCCTCGATTACGACGCTTCACTCATTTTGTATGGAGGTCATCCGCAGGCATTATCAGGCCATTCCCCTTGATCCCGGTTTTCGGATTATGAATGAGCATGAGACAGAATTGCTGCGTCAGGAGCTCCTAGAAGAACTGTTTGAGGAGAAATACGAGGCTCATGATGAAGGCAGTACATTCCGCAGACTGGTCGACTGGTTTAGTGGAGAACGCACCGATGATGCAATGTACGTGCTTGTTCAACGGCTGTATGATTTTTCTCAAAGTCATCCTTGGCCAGAACATTGGCTGTGGGAGACAGCGGCAGCATTTCGTGTACAGGATGTAGCCGCTTTGGGAGAGACTCCCTGGGTTCGCAGCATTTTGGCGGATGCTGCACTTTCATTGCGCGGCGCAGCGAGCTTGCTGGAACAGGCGCATGAAACAGCTATGCAGCCCGGCGGTCCTGCTCCTTATGCCGTGACGTTGCAAGAGGATGCGGCGATGGTGAAGGGATTGCTACAAGAGCTGGAGACACAGCCGTGGGCATCTCTATATGATCATTTTCAGACAGCTTCCTTCGGTAAGCTCAAGCCCGTCAAAAAAGATCAGACCGAGCCTGCATTGCAGGAACGGGTTAAAACGCTGCGCGAAGCAGCCAAAAAAATGATTACAGATATGAAGGCTTCCCTGTTTGGCAGGAGAGCAGAAGCCTATTGGGAGGAGCTGCACGCCGCGGCTCCGCTGATGGACGAATTGGTAGAAACCGTGATTGTATTCGGGGAACGATTTCAACAGCACAAGCAGTCAAAAGGGCTGGTGGACTTCGGGGATTTGGAACATTATTGTCTGAAAATATTACGACATCCCGATTCTACTCCGTACAAGCTACTACCTTCCGACGCTGCGCTTGAATACAAGGCGCAATTCGACGAGGTGCTGCTGGATGAGTATCAGGATACGAATACCGTACAGGAAGATATCGTCAGGCTGGTATCACGGGAGGAACCGGGTAACCGTTTTATGGTGGGCGACGTGAAACAGAGTATTTATCGGTTTCGGCTGGCGGAGCCGGGTCTGTTTTTGAATAAGTATCAACGGTACGGCATGCAGGAGCAGGAAGATGGCTTATTAATTGATCTGGCGCGCAATTTCCGCAGTCGGGAGGAAGTTGTCGATGCGGTCAATTTGGTGTTCCGCCAGATTATGAGTGTGGATGTGGCGGAAATTGAGTACGATGAACGAGCATGGCTGGTACACGGCGCATCCTATCCCGACCAGTCGGATCAAGACCCTGCATCTGTATATGCACCTGAGCTGCTGTTAGTTGATAAGGGTGGACATGGTCTTTCTGAGGCTTCGGAGCTGTCCGAAACGGGGGACGAATCTGCTTTACAGGAAAGTGAGCTGGCTGAGCTTGTGGAGTTAGAAACGGCACAGTTAGAGGCTCGTGCGATCGCGCAACGGATTAAAGAACTGACCGGAGATACTGGACAACCACTGTTGATTTACGACAGAGGATTAAAAGCGATGCGTCCGGCAGTCTACGGCGATATCGTCATTTTGCTTCGTTCGGCAAGCGTGTGGGCCCCCCTAATTGTGGAGGAACTGCGGCTTGAGGGCATTCCGGCCTCCGGGGAGCAGACGACAGGCTTTTTTAAAGCAACGGAAGTTGAGGTAATGTTGTCTCTACTGCATATTATTGATAATCCGCAGCAGGACATCCCCCTTGCATCAGTGCTTCGTTCGCCGATTGTCGGCTTGACCGAAGATGAACTGGCACAAATTCGGTTGGAGAAGCCGGATGGATTGTTTTATGGCGCATTGCTGGCGGCGGCTGAGGCTGACCCACTGGAAGAAAGCGAAAAAGGGATTTCAGCTGACATCATGGAGTTGGATCTTTTCCCAGAGGACTCTTTATCTTCATCTGACTTTGGTAATAGAAATGACGGGAATACGTTGTCTGCCCGACTACGTTCATTTTTGCGTAATTTGGAAGCCTGGCGGCAGGAAGCCAGACAAGGCAGCTTAAGTGCATTGATTTGGAATGTGCTGGAGGAAACAGGATATCTGGATTGGGTCGGTGGACTGCCTGGCGGCTCACAGCGTCAAAGCAATTTGCGGGCGCTATATGCCCGAGCGAGACAGTATGAGACTTCTACGTCCAACCGAGGATTGTTCCGATTTCTGACCTTCATTTCCCGTCTACGGGAGCGAGGCGGTGATTTAGGATCAATTAGCGGAGGGACTGAACCTGATCAGGCTGTCCGCATTATGACCATTCATAAGAGTAAAGGACTTGAATTCCCTATCGTGTTTATTGCCGGGACAGCAAAAATGTTCAATCAACAGGATCTCAATGCGCCGTTTCTTATGCACAAGGAGTTGGGGTTTGGTCCTAAATATGTGGAGGAACAAAATCGTGTCAGCTACCCTACGCTGCCTAATTTAGCGATCCGCCGACGCTCACAGCTGGAGCTATTGGCTGAGGAAATGCGGGTGTTATACGTGGCGCTTACACGTCCGCGCGAAAAGCTGATTATGACCGGAACTGTGAAGGATCTCGCTTCGCGCGCAGCGGGTTGGGCACGTGCCAAAGAACATACGGAAATTGTCTTACCAGACTATATGCTGGCGGCAGGCCGCAGCTATCTGGACTGGGTAGGTCCCGCTTTGATTCGGCATCCTTCTGCCACTTTGTTGAGGGAAGCGGCAGGTGATCAGGATGGGGACTATCACAGGCTGGAACATATGCCGGGAACAGACTGGTTATTTAAAATCGTGGCCTCGGAAACACTTTCCGGCTCTCGTGTGAACTCGGATCATGAGGAGGAGGTGTCGGGTGAAGAGCGCCAAAAGAAGACAGAAGCACTGAGAAATGCAGAGCTAGTCGACTTGAACGAAGAGAGTGAAACGGATATTGAAGCTGCTCTTTCCTGGACCTATCCGTATGAGCGGGCTGGCAAGACGGCAGCCAATACATCGGTTACTGAGATGAAAAGATGGCTGGAAATGCAGGAGATGGGTTCGGACAATTGGCTGAATCTATCTACCTCCCTACTAGCAGAGTTACCGGAGGATCGGGAGGATTCTCACACTGGGGGAAGTCAACTACACTTGCGCAGACCTAAGTTTATGGGGAATCAGCGACTGACTCCAACGGAACGAGGAACAGTCTATCATACGTTGATGCTGCATTTGCCACTAGATGGGGGGATGAGCGCCGAAGTTATTGAGGAAACCAAGGCTCGTTTGCTCAATCAGCGTATGTTACTGGAGGTTCATGCAAAGGCGCTAGATACGGATAAAATATTACGCTTTTTCACTAGTGAGCTGGGTAGCAGAATGCTGGGGGCATCCCATGTTCAAAGAGAGCTTCCATTTACTTATACCATGCGGGCAGCCGATTACTGGAACCACAGCTTACCATCGATGTCACCAGGACAAGAAACAGATTCGGAAGGTGGACAGGACGGAGATAAAGTGCTGATGAATGGGATTATTGACTGTCTGTTTGAAACTCCTGAAGGACTCGTACTGGTAGATTATAAAACAGATCGGATATCTGAATACCGTACACTGTCCCATTTAACAGACCAATATCGATTTCAATTGGAGCTGTATGCCCGTGTGATCGAAGAGATTACAGGCAAAAAGGTTGCTGAGAAGTGGTTGTATTTTTTAGAAGCTGGAGAGAGTGTACGGCTGTAGTTATATAGATAGGGAGAGGAGGAATAGCATGCGGATTTTGCATACAGGTGATTGGCATTTGGGCCGCACGTTGGAAGGACGCAGCCGTTTGAAGGAGCAGGAGGCGTTTTTGGAAGAATTGGCGAAAATGGCTGACGATCAGCAGGCCGATTTGATTATGATGGCTGGAGACGTATACGACTCAGTCAATCCTTCGGCCGCAGCCGAGCAATTGTTTTATGAAACGTCTGCCCGTCTTACGGCTGGAGGAAGACCACTAGTCGTCATTGCGGGCAATCATGATCAGCCGGAAAGGGTATCCTCGGTCACACCGCTGGTGAGCGGGCGCGGAATTACATTGCTGGGACTGCCCCATGGGGAAGCGGTACGCGTTCATACACCGCGAACGGGTGAAATGGCATGCATTGCAGCTTTGCCATATCCCTCCGAGTCTCGTCTGAACGAGCTATTGTCTGAAGACGGAGATGAAACAGTATTGCGCGAGGCATACAGCCGCCGTGTGGGCTTGCTGATGTCACAGCTGGGTACAGCATTTCGGCCTGACACCGTTAATTTGTCGATGAGCCATATTTATGTGCTCGGCGGGCTGGAGTCGGACTCGGAACGCCCGATTCAGGTCGGGGGGGCGTATACCGTAGATCCGTCTGCTTTGAGCATTGGGGCACAGTATACGGCTCTAGGACATTTGCATCGTCCCCAATATGTGAAGGGGGACGGGCTGATGCGTTACAGTGGCTCTCCGCTGGCTTATAGCTTTTCTGAAGCCGGACAAGCCAAATCGGTTACGTTAATTGACGTGGTTGCTGGCAAGCCTGCTCAGGTCGAGGAACTGTATATTACCAGTGGACGCCCATTAGTGAGGTGGCGCGCACGGGGAGGTCTAGAGGAAGTATATCGCTGGCTGGACGAAGGACTGGATGCCGATGCCTTTATTGATCTGGAAATTACGCTGGATGAAGCGATGTCGATGGGAGATATTCAGCGGCTGCGCAAAAGCCGTGAAGGCATCATTCATATTCGCCCAATGTATCCAGAAATGGCTGCCGCACAGCTGGAGCACCAACGATCAGAACTGCCAGTGCATGAGTTGTTCCGGGCATTCTATCAGCGGCAGACAGGTGGAGCGCAGCCGGATGACGGATTAGTGCAGTTGTTTCTGGAACTGGTGGAACAGGATGATGCAAGAGACCACGCTGAGGAGGATGACGCATGAAACCAATCCTTCTAAAACTGGCGGGGTTGCAAAGCTACCGGGAGTCGCAGGAAATTCGTTTTGACGATTTGACCGAAACTGGACTGTTCGGGATATTTGGCCCAACGGGTAGTGGAAAATCAACGCTGCTGGATGCCATTACGTTGGCTATGTACGGTAAAGTGGAGCGGGCAGTGAATGGTACACAAGGCATTATGAACCATGCTGAGGATACGTTGTCTGTTGCATTTACGTTTGAATTAATGTCAGCTCAAGGGCCTCGTCGTTACCGTGTAGAACGACGTTTCAAACGTGCTGGAGGCGTATCGGTTAATAATACGCTTAGCCGTTTTATTGCGTTAACAGAGGATGGCGAAGAAGTGCTTGCCGATAAGGTGCAGGATGTGACGCGCTGTGTGGAGGAGTATATCGGCCTAAAAATGGACGATTTTACACGAGCTGTTGTATTGCCGCAGGGAAAGTTTGCGGAATTCTTGTCCTTAAAGGGCAGTGAACGTAGACAGATGCTACAGCGTTTGTTCCATCTGGAGAAGTACGGAGATCAACTTGCACAGAAGCTAAGCCGTCGTGTGAAAGATAACGATAGCGCACTGAAAGCGTTAGAGGCGGAGCAGCAAGGGCTGGGGGATGCGAGTGCTGAAGCGCTTGAACATGTAGAGTTGCGTCTCAAAGAGGCGATTGCCAATGCAGAAGCTTCGCGTCACGAGCTAGAGCGTGTCTCACGTGAATCGGAGGTGCTAAACAAAACCCGTGAGCTGGTCATCGAGCTCAGCCAAAGATCGAACGAGCTGGAGCAGTTGGCAGCACAGGAGCCGGGCATTACTTTGCTGGAGCGCAAGCTTCGACAAGCAACTGCAGCCGAGGCATTGCTGCCTGCGCTGACGGATTGGAAGGAAGCCATTGCTGAAGTGGAAAAACGGCAAAAGGCTGCCGAAGAAATGGAAGTCCTGGCCGCTACCGCGCAGGAGGCTGCGCTTGTGTCTTCGCAAGCAGATGAACAGGCCCGGCAAGCACTCAGTGCCGAAGAACCGAAGCTATTGCTTCGGATCGACCAACTAGAGCAGGCGCTTCAACTGGAGCGTGATACGGAAGCGTTGCGGACCGAACGGGAACGTCTGGCGGCCGAGCTTGTGCAAAGCGAACAAACCCTTGCTGAACATGCAGAAGGACTCGCAAAGGAACAAGAGCTACAGACGCGAGGCTTGAAGCGACAGCAGGAGCTTCAACAAGAGCTAAAGCAAAATGAAGTGCGGGCAGATGAGCGGCGTATGCTGCAAGAGGCCGTGCAACGGTTGCAACAGCTGGAAATCGCGAATGAGCAATTGCGTGAAGCTGAACTGGAGTACGCCACTCAGGAGAAACGGCTTGCGCAAGCTGACGAACGTCTGAAGCTGACGGACCAGGAGACACGGGAGACGGAGGCACGGCGTTCAGCCCTTGCTGCACAGGCAGCTGATGGCATTGAGGCATTGCTGACGCTGGAGGCAGAAATCACCGCCGATATGTCGTCACTGGCCTCCGAGGAAGAGCAACTGCGCCACGAGCTCCGTGCCGAGGAGCTGGGCCGTCTCGCTCAGCATCTCGCTGCCGAGTTGCGCGAAGGCGAGCCGTGCGCAGTGTGCGGCTCGCTGCATCACCCCGCGCCTGCCGTCGTCGCGGCGCATAGCGCGGATGCCGCTGCGCCAGATGAGCTGCACCGCCTGCGGCTCGGTTTGCAGGAGCTGCGCCTCACACTGCGCCAGCAGTTGCACGAGCAGCGCAGCTTGCTGGCGCAGCCTGCCAACGCAGGCAGCGGCGCAGCTGCCACGGGCGAGCCTTTCACGCCTGCGGCAGCGCCAGCAGAACCGCGCGGTGCCGCCGCTTGGGCGGAGCGCTGCACGGCGCTGGAGCGTGCTGCGGCAGAGATAGCCGCACGTGCGCATACGCTGCCTGCCGAGGCACAGGCGCTGCGCGAGGCAGACGCCGCTGGACAGCAGCGGCGTATCCGTGCTGCCGCCGAGCAGGAGGCAGCAGCTGCAGCGCTGACGCAGGCACGCAGCAAGCGCGAGGCATGTACCACGCGTAGCGAGGGACTGCGCGCCGAATGGGCGGCGCAGCTAACGGATGTCGCTCCAAGCGAAGCTGCGGAGCGTTACCGCGCCATGCAGGAGCACGACGGGCGTGCGGAAGAGCTGCGGTCCCGGCTGGAGACGAGTGTGACCTTCCTCGAAGGAAAGGCGGAGCGTGTTCAACAGATACAGCAGAGTATCATCGAGGAGGACAAAATCATTATTGCCCGCCGTACAGGGCTCCAAAGCAAAGATGATTCGCTTCGTGAAAAGTTAGCACAGCTCCGAAAGTGGGTTGGAGATGGCCAAGCGGCTTCATTGCTGGAAGAAGCGACCTCGCGACTGTTGGGACTGAAAAACGGAGCCGAAGCCGCGGCACGCCGCCGTACCGAAGCGGAAGAACGCAAGCAGCAAGCCGTTCATGCTTCACTGATTGCTCGGCAGGCCTCCGACTCGGCAGAAGAAAGACGGCAGATGGCAGAGTCCCGTTGGGGCAGCCGTCTGGAAGCCTCCTCCTTCGCTACGGAAGCAGAGGTCATGGAATGCTGCCTGGGACCGGAAGAAGCCGCACGCTATGAGCGTGAAGTGAGTTTGCATCGAGAACGGGAAAAAGAGCTGTCTTCCCGCTTAAAACATGTCGAAGAGCAGCTGAATGGAGCAACGGTAACAGAGGAACAGTGGGAAACGGCCACTGCACAGCTACGTGATTGCCGTGCACGCGACGAAGAGGCGCTTCAGAATCGCGCCAAGGCTGAGCGTGATTTAGAGGACTTGCAGCATCGGCACGTCCGCTGGATGAAGCTGGAGTCCAATCGTGTACATTTGCGTAGCGAAGCGGAAAAAATGTCCAAGCTCCAGTCTGTTTTTCGCGGCAATGCCTTCGTTGAATATATTGCCGAGGAGCAGCTCATGCAGGTCAGTCAGTCGGCTTCACGCCGCCTGCGTTTTCTGACCAAGCAACGTTACGCTCTAGAGGTAGATTCCAGCGGTGGATTTGTCATTAGTGACGATGCCAACGGTGGGGTCAAACGTCCGGTATCGACCTTGTCCGGTGGAGAAACGTTCCTGACCTCCTTGTCGCTTGCGCTTGCGCTGTCGGCTCAAATTCAATTGCGGGGCCAATACCCTCTGCAATTTTTCTTTCTGGATGAAGGCTTTGGAACGTTGGACCCTGAGCTGCTTGACACAGTGATCACCTCACTGGAAAAGCTGCACCATGATCAATTGTCTGTTGGTGTGATTAGTCATGTGCCTGAACTACGGGCCCGTCTTCCGCGCAAGCTAGTTGTTCTGCCAGCAGAGCAGGCTGGAGGCGGCTCACGTGTGGTTATGGAAACTTTTTGAAGTAATGTGATACAGGTCACAGATACAGTTTCAAACTATTGTTATAATACAGCCAAGCCGACAAGTTAATCATACAGCACCCCGGCGGACGTATGCTGCGGAAGAAATCTTCCCATCATACGTCCGTTCAGAGGGGCTCTGCCAAGAGCTCCCGGGGTGCTTCTTTTTTTTGCAAGCCGGAATTCGCCCAATTTGATGTAGCAAATAGCCCGTTTTTGAATAACATACGGTATACATGCAAGAGCCTAGGAGGAAACAACCATGGAAAAAAGCATGACAACCGAAAAAGTTACAGCACCAGAACAGACGGATGCTAAAACACTATGTCAAAAGCATATGCATCGTTATGTATGCGTATGGGTGAAGGACGGGACAATGTATGACGGCATTGTAGAGCATGTGGATGATGAAAAGATATACTTAGCCGTTCCTATGGGTGGAGACGAGATGGAGAATGTCAATGTTAATCTCCCATATCCGCCTAATAATTGTGGCTGCGGCTCCCGTGCTTATGGTGGCTATGCGTCTTATCCTCCGTATCCGTATCCGTACCCATACCCGTATCCAGTACCTGCTTATGCATATGGGTTCCCATACGGACGCCGTCGCTTTAATCGTTTGATTCTGCCACTTGCAGCGTTGACAGCGATTAGCTTGCTGCCTTATTACTAATCCTATTTCCTTAATCGCCAGACATAGTGAATTCTCTGCTCTCTCCCGCCTACAGTTCTTGTGCAGTACAAGTGACTTTAAGGCGCATCCATACATTATCACCATGCAAGGCTGCTTCTTCCATTATGAAGAAACAGCCTCTTTTTCACGTAAAACATTCTGAATATGATCCAATAATTGAAACTGTATCAGTACAGTTCAAAAATGAGGTATCCTGTTTATCCATAAACCATGATAACATCTAGCGTGTAAAGAAACATAAGACGGAATAAGCATGTAATGAGTATGTAAAGAGCAGGTGGGAGGATATTGTGAAAAAATACGTTTCAATTTTATTGGATATAGAACTTAAAATTCGCGAGGGACAATATAAATCAGGTTACAAGCTGCCGTCGGTCCGTGAGGCTTCTGAATTATACAGGTGCAGCAAAAGCACGATTCTGCGGGCATATGCTGAACTTGAGAAGAAACACGCCATCTATTCCATACCGCAAAGTGGATACTACGTAGTGGAAAATTCGGGCGATTTACACCATAGCCACATTCAAGACTCCGTTGATTTTGCTTCGGCCTCCCCGGATTTGAATGTATTCCCTTATCTGGATTTCCAACATTGTTTGAATCAGGCTATTGACACCTACAAATATCATCTGTTCACTTATGGCGATTCGCAAGGACTGGAAACACTGCGTCATACGTTGGTTTCCCATTTGGCTGATACTCAGGTGTTTGCAAAAATGGATCGGATTATCGTTACTTCGGGTGTTCAGCAGACATTGGAGATGCTCGCTAAAATGCCGTTTCCCAATGGCAAAGAAAAGGTTTTGGTCGAGCAGCCAAGTTACGATATATATTTGCGTTTTCTGGAGGAAGAGAACATACCCGTCAGTACCATCGTCCGGACAGCGGAAGGTATGGATTTTCACGAATTGGAGAATCAATTTAAGAACGAGAGCATCAAGTTTTTTTATACCATGTCAAGATATCATAATCCATTAGGCGTCTCTTACAACACAGAGGAGCGAAAAGCGATAGCTGCCTTAGCTGCCAAATATGATGTGTACATCGTAGAAGATGACTATATGGCAGATTTGGGAACCGATCATCTTTTTGATCCCATTTATGCATACGACCAGACGGACCATGTTATTTATTTGAAAAGCTTCTCGAAAATCATTTTCCCCGGCTTACGATTAGGAGTTGCGGTATTGCCAGAAGTCTTATTGAAGACGTTTAACACTTATAAAAGATATGTCGACACATCTATTTTGTCTCAGGCGGCGCTTGATATTTATATTAAAAATGGAATGTATGAACGCCACAAGCACACGATATGTAAACTGTATTCGGAGCGCGTTCGCGCTCTTAACAAGGCTGTGGAACGATACAATCAGGCCGGATACGTTCAGACTTCAGCTGTAACCTCAGGAGTTTATATACAGTTTAAACTGCCTCGGACGGTGAATTTGGAACGCTTGGTACAGTGTCTTTCCGCGAGGAACATTCAGGTTGTAGCTGGCAAAGGCTTTTATTTATCAGGCTATAGGGAACAAGAGAAATTTTTGCGCATAAGTATTTCGCGCGCACAGTTGGATCAAATTGATGCAGGGGTGAAAGCCATTATAGAGGAAGTTAGTAAGGGGAACTGGTATTAAGACCCTTTTTCCGTTATGATACATAAAGAAACATAAGTATAACCAAACATGGCTGTATATGTTTCTATTCAGTGTGGGAAATACATAACTTTGAATGCCGAGAGCAAGGGCTGCTTGTGTCTATTTGCTTATGATCGGCTCACTGCCAAAGGAGGGGTTTGAATGGACGATCTGTTTTTGAAAATTGTGGATGGAACCATCCCCAGCAAGAAGGTGTTGGAAACCGACAATGTGCTCGCATTTCATGACATCCAGCCTGCGGCGCCAGTACACGTGCTCATTATTCCAAAAAAATATATTCCTTCGATGAACGCTGTGACAGAGGAGGATCTTCCTCTTATTGCGGAGATTCATCGTGTTGCGGTTGAGGTTGCGAAAAAGTTAGGAATTGCCGAGTCTGGCTATCGGTTGATTAACAACTGTGGCCCGGATAGTGGACAAGCGGTGGGGCATCTGCATTATCACTTACTGGGCGGCGCCAAATTGGGTGCTTTGACAAGTATTTCGGACTCACATTCTTAAAAAATGACAGAGCTTGTCTTTTCAGTAATACGGATGTGAATGGAGAAAAATGGCCCTTTATGTATTCATTTTTTCTTATAGGTTGACACCTGGTTTCCGTTTCACCTATAATAAAATTTGATGAACCGTGTTATTGCTCTTGGACGGTCTGGTCGGAGGGAGGGAAAACTGGTGTCTGAAACTAAAGTTCGCAAAAACGAGACAATTGATGCTGCACTTCGTCGCTTTAAACGTTCCATTGCTAAGGATGGCGTATTGGCTGAGGTGAAGAAACGCAAGCATTATGAAAAGCCAAGCGTAAAGCGCAAGAAAAAGTCCGAGGCTGCTCGTAAGAGAAAGTTCTAGGAGGATCTAAGCAATCATGAATTTGAGCGAACGATTGAACGAAGATATGAAGCAAGCAATGAAGAGTAAGGACAAGTTCAAACTCTCCACCATTCGAATGGTTCGTTCTACGATTAAAAATCTTGAAATAGATTTGAAACGGGATTTGGACGACAACGAAGTGCTTGATATTCTGAGTCGTGAGATCAAACAGCGAAAAGATGCCCTCCATGAATTTGAAAAAGCCGGTCGTGATGAACTTGCGACAAGCACTAAAGCAGAAATAGAGATCATCGCTCAGTACCTTCCCGAACAACTTTCTGAGGAAGAAATTAAAGTTATTGTACAGCAGACCATCCAGGAAACCGGTGCTTCTTCGAAAGCCGAGATGGGGAAAGTAATGACGGCCTTGATGCCTAAGGTAAAAGGCCGCGCTGACGGTAAGCTCGTGAACCAAGCGGTTCAGCAATTTCTGCAATAAACCTGCGACAAACAGGAAAACACAACACCCTCTGTTTACAGAGGGTGTTATTTCTATATATGCGATGCCTACCATAGAATGTAATGGTGAGAAGATTCCTTTATGTAAGCGCTATTATTAATTGTGTGAAACGTGATGTCCGTTGAGTGCGTAAAGTATCTGACAGCCGTCAGGATTAGCAATATACCCAATAATTTCACATTAAATCCTGAAAACTGTATAGTTTGTCTAACAAAGTTTGGTATGCTGTAACATAGAAAGATCGAAAGGGGGAGAGAAATGCATAGAGAACATCACCACTCCAGTCGCAAATTGATCTTTTTAACGTTGTGGATTATGGTATCCGTTTTGCTGTTACCCTTAGTTCATACCGAATCAGCGGCGGCCCAAACTAAAAGTGGAGCTGTGTTTGTTATACCAGTTGATCAGGAAATTGAGCAAGGTCTGGGCAAATTTATGGAACGTGGATTTGCAGAAGCAGCAGATTCCAAAGCAGGTCTGATTTTACTGGATATTAACACTCCCGGTGGACGGGTAGATACAGCGGAGAAGCTGGGCAAACTGATTAAAGACAGTCCGATTCCGACCGTAGCCTATATAAGGGGCGAAGCGGCCTCAGCGGGTAGCTATATTGCGTTGAGCGCAAACAAGATTGTTATGAAACCGGGGAGTATTATCGGAGCAGCAGCGTTAGTAGACGGTAGGGGGCAGGCTATCACAGATCCAAAATCGGTAGCTTGGTGGAAGAGTAGCATGGCATCTGCCGCAGAAGCTGGCGGACGTAATCCAGATATTGCCAGAGGTATGGTTGACTCCAAAACAACCGTATCTATTCCGGAGATGAACTTTAATAAGGAAAATGGTCAGATCATTTCTTTAACCAGTGAGGAAGCACTGAAGTTGGGTTATGCGGATCACATCGCGTCTTCCGAACAAGAAGTTATCCAGTGGATGGGTTACAGCACGGCTGATGTAATTCATGTGGAGCGAACATGGGCTGAAAAAGCAGCCGAGATATTGACCAACCCAATTGTGCAGACGTTGCTTTTATTTATCGGTATCGCGGGTGTCGTTATTGAGCTGCTCGTACCCGGTTTTGGTGTGCCGGGAATTTTGGGCATACTCGGATTTGGTTTGTATTTTTTCGGCAATTATATCGCTGGTTTTGCAGGTTCAGAGACGTGGCTGTTGTTTATTATCGGTCTGGCTCTGCTTATACTTGAAATGTTCATCCCAAGCTTTGGTATTTTGGGCATTTTGGGTTCAGTCAGCCTTGTCGCCGGAGTTGTTCGGGCAGCATACAACATGCAGCATGCGTTTATATCTTTGGGCATTGCCTTTGCAGCTGCGGTTGCTGTTGTGGCGATTATCGCGGTTGTATTCAAGGACCGAGGGATATGGAACCGTTTTATACTTAAAGAAAGTTTAACGGCTGAACAAGGCTTTTCTTCAGTTGTGAACCGGGAAATGCTATTAGGTCAACGGGGTGTCAGTCTGACACCACTTCGTCCAGCCGGAACGGTGCTGATCGCTGATGAGCGAGTCGATGTTGTAACGAACGGCGAGTTTATTGCTACAGATATGCCGATTATAGTATCCAAAGTAGAAGGTGGGCGAATTGTGGTCAAGGCTGACACTAGCGTCTAAACAAGTAAATAACAAAGAATTAGATTAATGGAGGATGATGCGAGTGTTCGAATCGGGTATTGTCAGCGTTTTGCTGATTGCCGTTGTAGTGATTATTGTATTGAGCGTATTTTTCAGTTTCTTCCCGGTGATGCTGTGGATTTCAGCATTGGCTTCGGGTGTGCGTATTGGCATCATTACGCTGGTAGCTATGCGGTTACGGCGCGTCACGCCAAGCCGAATTGTCAATCCGCTCATTAAGGCAACCAAGGCGGGTCTGGGATTGAACATCAACCAGCTGGAAAGCCATTTTCTCGCAGGCGGGAATGTAGACCGAGTGATCAATGCGTTGATTGCTGCCCAGCGTGCTAACATTCCGCTTGAATTTGAACGTGCGGCTGCGATTGACCTTGCGGGACGGGATGTTCTGCAAGCGGTCCAAATGAGTGTTAATCCGCGTGTTATTGAGACACCTACTGTTGCAGCGGTCGCCAAGGATGGTATCGAAGTGAAGGTTAAAGCTCGTGTTACCGTGCGTGCCAACATTGATCGACTCGTCGGGGGTGCCGGAGAAGAAACGATTATTGCACGGGTCGGTGAAGGTATCGTTACAACTGTAGGTTCCAGTAATTCGCATAAGGACGTGCTGGAGAATCCGGATTCAATTTCGAGAACTGTATTGTCCAAAGGTTTGGATGCCGGGACAGCATTTGAAATCCTGTCCATTGATATTGCGGACGTTGATGTAGGTAAAAACATCGGTGCTTTTCTGCAAACAGAGCAGGCGGAAGCCGACAAACGTATTGCGCAGGCAAAAGCAGAAGAGCGGCGTGCGATGGCTGTAGCGCAGGAGCAGGAAATGAAGGCACGTGTCGTAGAAATGAGAGCACGCGTGGTGGAATCCGAATCTGAAGTGCCGCTGGCAATGGCTGAAGCATTGCGTGGCGGGAAACTTGGCGTCATGGACTATATGAATTTGAAAAATATTGAGGCGGATACGCAAATGCGTGGCTCCTTAGGCAAACCGAATGATAACTCGGGGAATGATAACAAGAACCGGGATTAATAACGGGACATAGCCGATGAATTACGGCAGCTAGGTGGTGAGTAATGAACTTTATCAGCTGGATCTTTGAGCATTTGTATATCCTGATCGTGATTGGCTTTGCTTTGGTGTCCTTTTTGGGGAAAAGCATCCAAGGTACAGGGCGGAAATCACCGCCGCGAAAAGGTATGCCTACCTTTGGGGGTGATCATGGTTCTCGCGGGCCCTCGACGTCATCCAGACCCTTCACAACGGAACATGGGCAAGAGCAACGCCAGCAGGATGTTGCTGGTGAGTTGCAACGTCAATTTCCTAATGAACGACGGGCGGTTATGGAAGCTCGTCGTATAGAAGAAGTGGGCGATCGGTCGGAAACAGAAGGACGGATGGACCGGGATTCATTAGATAACGGTTCGACTCTAGAGGATCGGATCCGTGCTATGGAAGAAGAACGCAGGTTGGTTTTAGCCCGTCTCGATCGTATATCCAACGCGAGGGAGTCAGGGGAAATTACAGATGCGCCAGAGATAGCCTCGCAAGATCGTAATACGGTGGATACGGCTGATCTGCGCAGAGGTGTGATTTGGGCAGAAATATTGGGTCCTCCGCGTTCCAAGCGCTATATGGGTGGAGGAAGACGTTAAAATGATAGGGGATCCGTCACAGCTTTGGCTGTGGCGGATCTTTTTTTTTGTGAGCTTTAGGAATAATACATAAGCATGCTCAGAATAAAAAATGAATTAACGACAAATGCTCTAATTACCTGACAACGAATGTGATAATCCCTTGTGCGCCCTAGGTTTCTCACATTTGTTGTCATCTAAAATGGTGGCATTTTGTCTAATTTAGAGTCTCATTTATGAAAATATATTCGTGAAAAATGATCAAATGTAACAATATGAATGGAGCTTTCCGAAAGCAGTTTTCATTTTTTCTTTTTTATATATAATGTTCTCAATGATAGATACTTATGAAATTTACTCCAAATTTAGCTAAAATTTGATTTATATCGAGGTGATAAAACAAGATTATAAAAATGGAAAAATAATTTTTAGGAGGATGGGATGGATGGGAAATAGCTTGTTCAGAAAGAAGAGCATTGATCAGTTGATTGCCGCTACGCGGGGGGAAAAAGCACTCAAAAGGGAACTGGGTGCGTTTGATTTAACGATGCTTGGGATTGGAGCCATTATCGGAACGGGGATTTTTGTGTTGACAGGTACGGGAGCAGTTACGGCTGGTCCAAGCTTGGTACTTTCTTTTGTGATTGCGGGACTCGCCTGTTTATTCGCAGCATTGGCTTATGCGGAGTTTGCATCCACCGTTCCAGTATCCGGTTCTGTTTACACTTTTACATATGCTACGATGGGGGAACTATTGGCCTTTATTATTGGATGGGATTTAATTTTGGAATACATGCTGGCAGCCAGCGCTGTTTCCGCAGGTTGGTCGGGTTACTTTGTATCATTTTTGAATGGAATTGGCCTTCACATTCCGCTTGAATTCACTGCTGCACCGGGGACTTTAAAAGACCAAACTACTTATTTTAATCTCCCAGCTTTTTTAATTTTGATGGGTATCACGTTCTTGCTTTATTTTGGGATAAAAGAATCAAAACGGATAAACAACTTCATGGTAATTGTAAAGATTATTGTTATTTTATTATTTATCATCGTTGCTTTTAAATATGTGAAGCCAGATAATTGGACACCATTTATGCCGTTTGGGTTCAGTGGGGTATTTGGAGCCGCAGCTCTTGTGTTTTTTGCTTTTATTGGTTTTGATGCTGTTTCATCAGCGGCTGAAGAAACCAAAAATCCCGCTCGTGATTTACCACGAGGGATCATTTTCTCACTCGTTATTTGTACGTTTTTGTATGTCATTGTTAGCGCGATTATGACTGGTATAGTACCGTTTATGCAATTTGAAGGTATCTCTCATCCAGTTTCATTGGTATTGCAGGTTGCGGGCCAGAACTGGGTTGCGGGTATTGTAGATATAGGAGCTATCTTAGGGATGACAACGGTCATGTTGGTAATGCTCTATGGTCAAACTCGCATTATGTTTGCTATGTCACGTGACGGTTTAGTCCCCAAGGTATTATCCAAGGTTCATTCAAAATATAAAACGCCCTACATTAACACGTTGTTTTTTGGTACTTTATCTGCATTAATGGGTGGGCTGATCCCGCTAGATGAGTTAGCTAGTTTGGTGAACATTGGAACCTTGTCAGCATTTATTCTGATTTCGGTCGCCGTCATCGTTATGAGAAAAACACAACCTGACTTGCCAAGGGCCTTCCGATGTCCTGGAGTTCCGTATATTCCGATCCTGGCTATCGTTTCATGTGGGGTGCTCATTCTTAATTTGAATGGTCAGACATTTATTCGCTTTATTATTTGGCTTGTCATTGGTATGGCTGTTTACTTCTTATATTCTAGAAAAAATTCTCTTTTGAATCGAGATACCGAAAAATAACCGTGTCATCTAATGAAAATCAAAAAAAGACAACCTTGTTTTCGATATAAAAACGAGGCTGTCTTTTTTGTTTGAATTTTAAAAGGACACATCTTCTTCCTCTGCAATATAGCAGCTGCTGCGAATTGTAAGTTTAGCCTCATAAATGCGGGGACTGGATCATAAAATGTACAGTACAGATATCTGTGGCGCTGGTGTAATGGCGTTCACTGATAATAAGAATATAAGATGAAAAGCCAGCAGCGTAGCTGCCATGAAACATCTATGGGTACCGAATGGCAATAACAGAAGATGAAAAAATAGCAGCGTGCTGTCATCAAAACAACGATTAGCCGTTGGATAACAGATGTTTTGATGACAGGAAAGGAGATTTCGCCGTATGAGCCGGATGAGCCGCAAACTGCGAAAGTGGGCCAGCGAGACGCTGGAGCTTCCGCAGGACATTCTATTTGACCTGCCGCGGTTAACCCTCATCGGCAGCCGCCAGCTTTATGTGGAGAATCACCGGGGCGTGGTGGATTTCACACCGAATCAGCTCGTACTTGCACTTGAGAAAGGCAGGCTGCGGGTGTCCGGCCATGATTTAGTCATTACGTCTATTCTGCCAGAGCAGGTAAGTGTGGAGGGACATATAACAGATATCCAAATGGAAGGAACGGAGGAAGGCTCGTGAAACATCCTGCTTTAGCAATACTGCGTGGCACGGTTACCCTTGCTGTCAAGGGCGAAAGTGTGGAAGCTTTCATTAATTTACTCACCGATCACCATATACCTGTTTGGAACGTGCGGCCGATGGGTACTAGACATGCAGAAATGAACCTTCTGCTGCCGCACGTCTTCCTCCTACGCCCGCTTTTGAGAAGGACAGGCTGTAAAATGCATGTTCTGAAGCGGCAAGGGCTTCCCTTTACTGTTATACGACTTGCCAAACGTAAATTTTTTATGGCTGGATTGGCTTTGTTCTGGATAGGTCTCCTGCTGATGTCTTCGCTTATCTGGGACATTGAAGTGAAGGGGAATGATAAGCTCCCGACGGAATCCGTTCTCAAAGCCGCCCGACAGGAGGGGCTGTATCCGTTTCAATGGAGCTTTCGTCTTTCCAGTCAAGACAAGCTTTCCCGTGCGCTCATGCAGAAGCTTCCAGAGGCATCCTGGATCGGTGTGGAAAAACAGGGTACTTTGGTAACGATTCAGGTTGTTGAAGCTTCACAGCCTACCCCTGCGCCGCTCTACAGCCCACGTCATATCATCAGTAAGGCAGATGCGGTAGTCACTGAAATTTTTGCCGAGCAGGGTCGTCCTGTCGTGCATAAAAATACGCGTGTCAAAAAAGGAGCCATTCTCATCTCGGGAACGCTTGGAGATGAGGAGAATCAGCAGCAGGTCGTAGCCAAAGGAGAGGTTAAGGGTCTTGTATGGCATGAATACGAAATTAGCAGTCCCACGATGCAACGCAGCAGCACGTATACAGGCACCAGTCACGACCGCTTGTATCTGGTGTTAGGAAACCGTGCGATACAATTGTGGGGATATGGGAAAATACCTTATTCTACACATAAAACAACAGTTGAACATGATCCGCTAACATGGCGTTCCTACAAACTTCCGATGGGTTGGATGACCGAAAGTGTGAGGGAGACAAAGATACAAGAGCAGAAGCTTACGGAAGCAGAAGCGAAAATGTCAGGAATAGAAGGCGCGCGAGCTGATATTTTAGCTAAATACGGCAAAGGAACGAAAATAATGAGCCAAAAAATTTTGCATGAGAAGAGAGAGAATGGTAAAGTTTATATGAAAGTGCTTTTTGAAGTGGAGCAGGATATTGCGGAAGAACTTCCGTTAGTTCATAACCAAGGAGAATGAGGCTATTTGGCAGAACAACAACGCAGCATACAAATTGCATTGAACAATGCGGGAGAAGGACAGGCGTTATTTGGCCCGCAGGATTCCTTTTTAAAATTAATTGAAGCCGCTATTCCAGCAAAAATAGCATCTCGTGAGGCAGAAGTTAATGTTTTTGGTAATGCTCACGAGGTGGAAGTGCTCGAACAATTGTTCGATGTATTACTCCAGTTAATTCGCAATGGGTATATACTGACCGAAAGGGACGTCCATTATGCGATTGAATTGGCAAAAGATTTGCGCGCTGATCAGCTGCTGGATTTGTTCAAGGGTGAAATTACGACGACGTTCCGGGGGAAGCCGATTCGCGTCAAAACGATTGGACAAAAGCACTATGTAACCACGATTAAGAAACGCGATATTGTATTTGGAATTGGCCCGGCGGGTACGGGTAAAACCTATCTGGCTGTAGTGCTGGCCGTAGCTGCCCTGAAGGAAGGTTCAGTCAAGCGCATTGTACTGACTCGTCCTGCGGTCGAAGCAGGGGAGAATTTAGGTTTTTTACCAGGGGATTTGCAGGAAAAGGTTGATCCGTATTTACGCCCATTGTATGATGCCCTATACGATGTGATGGGCCCAGAGCAGACTGCAAAGGCACTGGAGCGCGGGTTAATAGAAATTGCTCCTTTGGCTTATATGCGGGGACGTACGCTGGATGATTCATTTATTATTTTGGACGAAGCGCAAAACACCACACCCGAGCAAATGAAAATGTTTTTGACTCGACTTGGTTTCGGCTCCAAAATGGTCATTACCGGCGATGTTACGCAAATTGATTTGCCTCGTGGCAAAAAATCCGGTCTGATTGAAGCGAATGCGATTTTACAAGGGATTGAAGAAATAGGCTTTGTCCAGTTTGCAGAAGAGGATGTTGTCCGTCATTCCCTAGTTCAAAAAATCATTGTTGCTTATGACCGTATTGCTGAAAATCATGGATAGACATTCAATCACGAGTATGGTGTGTACGATCAGAAAAAGTATAAAATGAGCAGTGTAGCTGCCTTGAAAAAGATGATGGAGAGGGATTGTTTTAGATGACCTCGAAGGAATTATCTAAAGGGAAAACGTTCCAGCATAGAATGAATGGATGGAAGTATAGCGTGGCGACACGCTATCTTCTGTTTTTATTTTTGGTGGTTCTTTTTTATGTAGGCTTTGCGTCCAAGCTGCTTCCCGAGCGTTATGACATTCGGGTAAATCAACCGAGTGAAAAGGAAATTGTCGCCCCGATGCAGCTTCCTAACAGTAAGGCGACTTTGAAGGCTCAAGAGGAATCAGCTGAACGTGTGCAGCCCATGTATACCATTGTGCCAGTCCGCAACGATAACCTGATTACTGGTATTTTGGATCGAATTGAACGGCTCAATCAGGATGATCAGGTTTCCAGAGCAGATAAGATTTCGATTTATAAGGATGAGATTCCGCAACGTGCACGGGAATTTGTGCAAAATTTTGTGAATAACAGCCGTAATGCGGATGCCTACCCAGATAAGTTGCTGGATGAAGTGCTGGAAAAAACGAAAGAGCAAACGTACCGAATTCCAGAGGAGACATTCATTAAAATTCCGCGCCTTACATCTGAGGATATTGCTGAAATGCGGCCTGTCGCCCGTGAGATTGTGACAGGGTTGATGAATGATCAAATTACGGATGCCCAGACAGCCCGAGCGAAGGTAGCAGAGCGGGTTAGTACAAGCTTGCTTACTAAGCGTACTTCACGGGAGGTTGTTCAGGAACTTGCAAGGCTTGTGATTACCGCCAACAAGTTTTATGATGATACAGCTACGAAGGACGCCAAGGTACAGGCTCGTGAAGATACACCGACAGTTTACATTAAACAGGGTGAAGTACTCGTCAAGAAGGGTGAGATTATTACCCAGGAAATCTACACACTGCTTGATGAAAATGAATTGCTCAAGGATAAAATCAATTATTGGCCACAATTTGGACTACTGATGTTGTCTATGATGCTGGCATTGGGCTTGTTTATGTATATTCGTCAATTCCAATCACGAACACGAAACTTCAAGTATAATAATGCACAGTTGCTCATGCTAGTATTAATCTTTGTGATTACAGTGGGAGCAATGATGTTAATTTCCATACTGCAGAACAGTGAACGTTCCTATCTCGGCTATCTGGCGCCTATCGCGCTTGGAGCTATGCTTGTAACGCTGTTGCTTGATATGTCGTTGGCTTTCGTATGTGCCGTTATATTCAGTATATTGGCAAGTGTTATTTTGAATGTCCGTCAGGGACAAATTTTTGACTTTAATTTTGGGTTTTTTGCTCTTGTGGTCTGTCTGGCAGCGATTTTCTCTACCCATCGAGCCAGCCAGCGTTCAACACTGTTCAAAGGGGCGATCATGGTATGCCTGTTCGGGGCCCTGTCTGTTTTTTCTCTGGCACTGATTGACCAAGGGAATTGGACTCAAACGACGACGCTCTATGGGGTAGCTTTTGCTTTTGCAGGCGGTCTGATAACAGCAATACTTGTTATTGGGCTAATGCCATTTTTTGAGTCTACCTTTGGTATCTTGTCGGCATTGAAGCTTGTTGAGCTGTCGAATCCCAACCATCCATTGCTCCGCAAGCTGCTTACGGAGACGCCGGGAACGTATCATCATAGTGTAATGGTGGGTAATCTGTCAGAGGCCGCAGCGGAGGCTATAGGAGCAAACGGCTTGTTGTGCCGGGTTGGTTCGTATTATCATGATATTGGTAAAACCAAGAGGCCTTCGTACTTCATTGAAAATCAAAATGGGTTGGAAAATCCACATGATACAATAGAGCCCAAGCTGAGCAAATCCATCATTATCGCCCATGCTCGTGACGGGGTGGAATTGCAATTGGATTACAAGCTACCCAAGCCAATTCGCGATATTGCCGAGCAGCACCACGGAACGACATTCTTACACTATTTTTATCACAAGGCGTTGCGTGAGGCTGAAGAGCGGGGGGTTGAGCCTGACTTCACGGAGGATGATTTCCGTTATCCGGGACCGAAGGCTCAGTCTAAAGAGTCTGCTGTAGTGGGAATTGCTGATAGCGTGGAGGCAGCAGTTCGTTCCTTACGGAAGCCGACGGTGGAACAGGTAGAATCCATGATTGAGAAAATTATTAAGAGCCGTCTTGATGATCACCAATTTAACGACTGCGAGCTGACCATGCGGGAGCTTGATATCGTGGCTCAAACCCTCAAGGAAACAGTAATGGGGATTTTCCATTCCCGTATTGAGTATCCAGAGGAAAGGCCCAAGTCTGAAAACGGAAAAGCTTAATATAACTTGTGCACGAAGCACGGTTAGAGCACTAGAATTAAAAGGAGCGGTTGGCATGGGCCTTCAATTAGCTTGGAATAATGAACAAAACGATATGGTAATTAACGAATCCTTGATTACGCTGCTGAACACCTTATTAGAGGGGGCAGGCAAAGTGGAAGGAGTCACAGACGGTGAGGTAGCCCTTACCTTCGTTAATGATGAGCAAATTCATGAGTTGAACAGGGACTATCGGGGAATTGATCGTCCCACCGACGTGTTGTCTTTTGCTATGAAGGAGACACTGGATGAAGAGCTTGAAATTATTTACGAACCGAATGAAGAAAATTCATTGAATGATGTACCGGATGTTCTGGGGGATATTATAATCTCTGTACAGACAGCGCAAGCTCAGAGTGAAGAATACGGACATTCGATTGAGCGTGAAATCGGTTTTTTGTTTGTTCACGGCTTTCTGCATCTGTTAGGCTATGATCATCAGGATGATGCGAGTGAAGCTGAAATGATGGGTAAACAGGAAGCTGTACTGGCTCAAGCGGGGTTGACAAGGTAATGAGACGTCAGCCTTGGAGAATGACCTTTCGCTATGCGGCAGAAGGCGTGATGTATGCTCTGCGTACGCAAATAAATATGCGGATACATGTGGCCGTGGCGCTCCTTGTCATTGTAGCAGGCTTAACTCTGCACATCTCCCGGCTCGACTGGTTATTCGTCTGCGTGGCTATCGCTATAGTCATTGTAGCCGAACTGTTCAACACCGCTGTTGAAGCAACGGTGGATCTCATCTCACCTGATATTCATCCGCTGGCCAAAGCGGCTAAAGACACCGCCGCCGGAGCCGTGCTCCTGGCAGCGGTTTTTGCTGTAATTATTGGTATATTTGTGTTTTATAGGCCTATGTTGACGTTAATTGGCTCGCTGTTTTAATGGAAAAACCAAAATAAAATAGGTGCTTAATCGCGCTGGAGGAAATGAAATGGCTAAGAAACACTTTAAATCAGGCTTTGTCGCAATTGTTGGCAGACCCAATGTCGGAAAATCAACACTGATGAACCACGTCATTGGGCAGAAGATCGCCATTATGTCAGACAAGCCACAAACTACACGCAACAAAATTCACGGCGTATTTACTACAGAGGACACACAAATTGTATTTTTGGATACACCCGGGATTCATAAGCGCCAGTCAAAATTAGGCGATTACATGAATCAGACTGCTTTTAATACGTTGGGTGAAGTAGAAGCGGTACTTTTTCTTATTGACGCTGCTGAAGGTCTAGGCGGTGGCGACCGTTTTATTGCGGAACAGCTTAAACAAGTAAAAACGCCAGTTATCTTGGTGCTGAATAAAATTGATCGCATTGAGCCGGAAGCGTTGTTGCCCCTGATTGAGCAGTATCGCAAGTTGTACGACTTTGCAGAAATCATACCGATCTCGGCCAAAATGGGCAACAATGTAAACACCCTGCTGGAGCAGGTGCAAAAATACTTGCCAGAAGGTCCGCAATATTATCCGGACGATCAAATTACCGATCATCCAGAACAGTTTGTCATCTCCGAACTAGTTCGGGAAAAAATTCTGCATATGACACGTGAGGAAGTACCCCATTCTATTGCGGTTATGATTGAAGACATGAAAGTGCAGGATAATGGGGTAGTGCATATTATGGCTGTTATTTTTGTAGAGCGTGACTCCCAGAAGGGGATCATTATCGGCAAACAGGGAGCCATGCTCAAAGAAGTGGGCAAACAGGCTCGCCAGGATATCCAAAACCTGCTAGGCTCCAAGATTTTTCTGGAACTTTGGGTTAAGGTCAAAAAAGACTGGCGCAACCAGGAACGCGTCCTTCGTGACCTTGGCTTCCATCGCGACGTCTAAAAGCACGGCAGGACTCTATAGCCACTTTAGTTTAAAGGGCTTTATTAAGGCTTAAGTCGTTTTTTATTAGATACGTATGTTTTTTTATGAACATTATAAAAAGCCGTACCGATCCTCCGACAAAAGACGTAAAAGTAACAGTTTTTTGGTCATTCAAAGCGCTGCACATATGCGGCGCTTAACTCTTGCTCTTTTTACCCTTTTCTTCCAGTGATGAAATAATGAGTGTGTTTAAAAAAAGGTTAACTGTATGCACTAGCGTAGCGGTGTTACAAACCTCATACAGTAGCCTTTTTCAACGTAATCCATTAATTTCATCGCATACTTCTCCCCTCTTCGCATCATCCTATTTTTGAGATGCAAACGTCATTTCCGAAGAAAGGATGAATACGATTGCGAGATTTTTCGTGGAAGTATTTTGCGATGACTGGAGATGTCGGTGCGTATCTGTTATATCGGGAGAGCGCCGTGACAAGGGAGCAAGACACGGATGAGGGAGAGTCGGACGAGCATGAAGAAGCCCGTGAATAGTACAAGCCACTGGCTTCTTCGCGAATGTTTGGGGGAAGAGGCATGCTTTACAGGGTGGAAGGAATCGTCATCCGCAGCATGGATTACGGTGAGGGGAACAAAATTATTACGCTTTGCACCGAAAGCGGAGGTAAAGCAGGCGTGCTGGTCAGAGGTGCAAAAAAGTCCAAAAGCCGTCACGCTGCTTTAACGCAGCCGTTTACGTACGGTGAATTCGTTTTTTTTCGAAACACAGGCTTAGGCACGTTGAATGCCGGTGAAATCATCCAATCCCACCATACATTACGCGAGGATATTACTAAAGCTGCTTACGCTTCTTATGCTTGTGAATTACTCGATCGGGTGTTACAGGATGAGGAAACAGGCGCGTTCTGGTTTAAGCAGCTTAAAGCATGTTTGGAGGCGCTGGAGAGTGGCAAAGATCCGCTGATCGTCATGAGTATTTATGAATTTAAAATATTGCAGGCGGCCGGATATGCTCCTCAGCTTGATGCATGTATTTCAAGTGGTCAACAATGTGCTGATGAAGATATGTTTGTCAGTCCGAGGCTGGGCGGAGTTTTGTGTCGGAGCTACAAGCATTATGATCCAGCTGCATTGAGCGTGACTCCACGTACATTGAAGTTGCTGCGCTTGTTCGCCAGAATGGATTTGAATCGGCTCGGCAACATTGACGTAAAGGAATCCACAAAGCTGGAGATCAAACATGTCATGCGTCAGTTCATGGATATGCAGTTGGAGGTCAAGCTGAAATCCCGAAATTTCTTGGATCAGCTCGACAAGTACGATATGTGAAACGCCTTATTCTCTTGACTGTATTGCTGAAAACGTGTAATATCCTACTATATATCTCCTTCGGGAGCAGATGCATTGAACGAGAAAGTAGCGGGATGTATTCTCTGTAATTAGCGAGTTGGGGACGGTGTAAGCCCAACGGGAATTCTTCGTGAACAAGGCACTCGGGAGCGTCTGAATGGACACGGAAAAGAGGATTACGATCTGATTGGTGATGTAGGATCGCAATCAAGTAGGGTGGAACCGCGGGAGTCAGCTCTCGTCCCTACGTCTGTACAGGCGTAGAGGCGGGGGCTTTTTGCTGTCTCTAGCAAGGCTTTTGGGATAAAATAGCCCTGTACATACGAGCTTAATGAGAAGAAATCACCAACATTTGAGGGAATTGGAAAGGGAGCGTGTACCAATGAATTTTCAGCAGATGATTTTAACGCTGCAACAATTTTGGGCTGAACACAACTGTATTATTGTACAGCCGTATGACACGGAAAAAGGGGCAGGCACGATGAACCCGATGACGTATTTACGTTCGATCGGACCTGAGCCTTGGAATGTAGCTTATGTTGAGCCTTCTCGTCGTCCGTCAGACGGACGTTATGGTGAGAACCCGAATCGCCTGTATCAGCATCATCAGTTTCAAGTAGTTTTGAAGCCTTCACCGGATAACATTCAGGAATTGTATTTAGAGAGTTTGAGCCGTTTAGGCATTAACCCTCTGGAGCATGATATTCGTTTCGTTGAAGACAACTGGGAAGCACCAACGCTGGGAGCGTGGGGCTTAGGTTGGGAAGTATGGCTGGACGGTATGGAAATTACCCAATTCACGTATTTCCAGCAAGTGGGCGGTATTGATGCCAGTCCGGTTGCCGTAGAAATCACGTACGGTATGGAGCGTCTTGCTTCCTACATCCAGGACAAGGAGAATGTGTTCGATTTGGAGTGGGTCAATGGAATCACATACGGCGATGTCTTCCACCAGCCTGAATTTGAGCATTCCAAGTATACGTTTGAAGTATCTGACGTCAAAATGCTCTTTACTCTTTTTAATATGTACGAAGAAGAGGCAAATAAAGCGATGGCGCAGCATCTTGTATTTCCAGCCTATGATTATGTGCTGAAATGTTCTCATGCGTTCAACTTGCTGGACGCTCGCGGAGCGATCAGTGTGACGGAACGGACTGGGTTTATTATACGAGTGCGTAATTTGGCACGTCAGGTGGCTGCGACCTATCTGGAGGAGCGCGAGAAGCTGGGCTTCCCGCTGTTGAAGAAAGGAGGTGCGGCAAATGTCTAAGGATTTATTGTTTGAGATCGGGTTGGAAGAAGTCCCTGCACGTTTTATCCCGAATGCAATTCAGCAGTTGAAGCAGCGTATGACGGCGTGGCTTGACAGTTCACGTATTGCTTATGGTGCTGTAGAGGCTTATGCTACACCTCGCCGTTTGGCGGTACTTGTCAAGGAAGTAGCGGAGAAGCAAGAAGATATTAACGAAGAAGTTAAAGGTCCTTCCCGCAAAATCGCACTCGACGAGGCTGGTAACTGGAGCAAGGCTGCACTAGGCTTTGCTCGCAGCCAAGGTGTTGATCCTGAACAGTTCACATTCAAGGAGCTTGGAGGCGTGGAATATATTTACGCAACTAAGAGCAGCATAGGTGTACCAACAGCGGATGTACTGTCCGAAGGTTTATTGCACATTTTACATGCCATGACATTCCCTAAATTCATGCGCTGGGCAAGTTATGACTTTAAATTTGTTCGTCCGATCCGCTGGTTGATTGCCTTGTTTGGTAGCGATATTGTTAATTTGGAGATTGCCGGCGTGCAGTCAGGAAATGTGACAAGAGGGCATCGTTTCTTGGGACAGGATGCCGTAGTAGAAAGTCCAGCTGACTATGTTGAAGTGCTTCGCAAGCAGCATGTCATTGTGGACATTGAGGAACGTCAATCGCTTATTGTAAAGCAGATTGAAGCGCTGGCTGCCGAAAAAGATTGGACGATTGCGGTCAAGGATGATTTGCTGGAAGAAGTGCTGTATTTGGTGGAAACCCCAACAGTACTGTTCGGAGGTTTTGATCCTGCGTTCCTGAACATTCCGAAGGATGTGCTCATTACTTCCATGCGCGAACATCAACGCTATTTCCCAGTGCTGGATCGCACAGGAGAGCTATTGCCATACTTTGTTACGGTACGTAACGGAGGAAGTCAATCACTGGAAGTCATTGCTAAAGGGAATGAAAAAGTATTGCGTGCGCGGTTGTCTGATGCCAAATTCTTTTATGAGGAAGATCAGAAGCTGGAAATTAAGGATGCACTCTCCAAATTGGAAAGTATCGTTTTCCACGAAGAGCTGGGAACGGTTGGAGACAAAGTACGCCGTATTCGCCGTATTGCTGATGCTCTGGCAGAGAAGCTTCGCGTTTCCCCAGATACACAGGAATCGGTTAGCCGAGCAGCGGATATTTGTAAATTTGACCTGGTAACACAAATGGTATATGAGTTCCCGGAACTGCAAGGTGTGATGGGTGAGGATTATGCTCGTAAGGCTGGAGAGAAGGAAGAAGTGGCAAGAGCGGTGTTTGAGCATTACCAGCCGCGTTTTGCAGGAGAAACGGTTCCTTCAACGAATGCTGGAGCAATTGTAAGTATCGCAGACAAGATAGATACCATTACAGGCTGCTTCTCCATCGGTATTATTCCAACAGGTTCACAGGACCCTTACGCGCTGCGTCGCCAGGCAGCAGGTATTGTGCAGATATTGTTGGATCGCAAGCTTTCGGCTACGTTGTCTGATGTGTTCAATATCGCGCTCGAGGTGCACGGCAACCTTGGAAATATGAAACGTTCCGCGGATGAAATACGTAAAGAATTACATGAGTTTTTCGGATTACGCGTGAAGAAACTATTGTCCGAGACACTTCGTTATGACGTTGTGGATGCAGTGCTTGCAGCTGGATATGACGATGTTGCTTCCGTGGTTAAACGCGGAACTGCGTTAATGACTGCCGTACAAACAGGTGAGGTATTCAAAGCAACAGTTGAGTCCTTTAATCGTGTAGGTAATCTGGCTGCTAAAGCAGTTCATAAGTCAGTTAATACCGGTGAGTTTACGGAGCAAGGCGAAAAAACGCTTTACGAAGCATGGTATAGCGCTTATGAATCTTATAGCGTAGCTTTACAGGAAGGTGATGCGACACGGGCGTTAGCGCTTGCTTCATCCATTACCCCTGCGGTGACGGCGTTCTTTGATTCCGTTATGGTTATGGCTGAGGATGATGCTGTTCGTAATAATCGTTTGGCATTGCTGGCTGCTATTGACTCAGAACTGAAGCGTTTTGCCGATTTTTCCAAGCTTGTAGTTTAAACGTCAGTTGTGGTAGTATGAACAACTTGAAAAAATGGGTATAAATATACGGAACGGTGTAAGAGTAATCTTGCAGCCGTTCCGTATTTTACTCGAATGCGGATGGAGATGGGGGATGCTCATGGAGGGAACCGGAACTTTACTGGATGTGCGGATCGTTGTTGACGGGGACGCTTGTCCTGTTAAAAGTGAAATTGCGGAGATAGCTTCCCGTTTTCATATTGAGGTTATTATGGTATCTTCATATGATCATCTCATTCAGGGCAGCAAAGGCGTAAGCGTCGTTAAAGTAGACCGAAGCGACCAAAGTGCCGATCTCTATATTGCCAATCATATCCGCCGCGGCGATATTGTAACCACCAATGATTATGGTCTTGCTGCACTTGCCTTGGCAAAAGGTTGTGAAGTGATGTCTTTTCGCGGAGCTATGTATCGAAACGATTCGATAGATTTCATGCTTGACCGACGCCATACTTCTGCCAAAGAACGGAAAAAAGGACGTTATGGAAAAGGTCCTAAACCGTTTACATTAGAGGATCGTGAAGTTTTTCAACATAAACTGACAAAACTTTTACTTCGCTTGCAGGAGAATGAGTAACGGTATCGAATTATATTTACGTGCTAAAGAGATGAAGGTGGTTAATATGAGTGCCGGACAAGGTAACATACCGGACGATATCATTGAGTCGGTTTTACAACATCATGATATTGTAGATACGGTAAGCAAGTACGTGCATTTGACCAAGCAGGGGAAGTATATGAAAGGCCTCTGTCCTTTTCATTCCGAAAAAACCCCTTCATTCACCGTGACACCGGATCGTCAGATTTTTTACTGCTACGGCTGCGGCGCGGGAGGCAATGCCATCAAGTTTATGATGGAAATCGAAGGACTATCCTTTCCCGAAGCTGTCAGGACAATGGCAGAAGAAAGTCATATCCCGCTCGGCGAATGGCAGGGACGTGATTCATCGCATCAGCATCCTGAGTTGGACAGGCTGTTGCAAGCGTATGAGTTAACTTCTAAGATGTACCATTTTTTGCTTAAAAATACGGAGCACGGCAAACCAGCGATGGAATACTTGCGTTCACGGGGATTCAGTGACAAGATCATTGATCAATTTCAAATTGGCTATGCACCCAACCGATGGGATACGATCGTTCAGTTTCTGGAGAAGCGTTCTTTTGATCCCGTGGAGATGGAAAAGGGAGGGCTTATTTCTCCCCGGCATGAGGGTGATGGATATGTGGATCGATTCAGAGATCGTATCATGTTTCCCATTTGGAATCGCAACGGAAAAGTTATTGCCTTTGCAGGCCGTATACTTGGTGAGGGACAGCCGAAGTATTTGAATTCACCGGAGACCAAGCTATTCAACAAGAGCCGAACGCTGTACAATCTTCATCATGCTAAAACCTCAATTCGCAAGCTCCGCCAGAGTGTTCTTTTTGAAGGCTACGGTGATGTCATCTCGGCATGGGAAGCTGGCGTACAAAATGGGGTGGCCGCCATGGGCACTGCTCTAACGGAGCACCATGCTACGATGTTAAAAGGACTGTGCGACGAGGTCATTATTTGTTATGATGGTGACCGGGCAGGACAAGCTGCTGCGCTTAAAAATTTTCCGCTGTTGGAAAATGCGGGACTTCACGTGAAAGTAGCGCTGGTCAGTGACGGTATGGACCCGGATGATTTTATCCGGCAATACGGCGGCGAACGATTCCAGCGCCAAATTATCGAAAGTGCTGTTTCAACGGTGAAATTTAAGCTTATATATCTGAAAAAAAACCATATACTGCAAGAGGAAGAAGGAAGAATCGCGTATTCCCGCGAAGCATTAAATGTCATTGCACCTCTGTCATCCCCGACCGAGCGGGAAGTGTATCTGCGCGAAGTATCAGCCGAAGTCAAGGTGGATTTTGAAACCTTGAAGCAAGAATGCAATTTACTCCGTCAATCCCTGCAAAAAAAACAGAACTTTGGGGATAATAACGAAAATGGGTGGAATAATGGTAGGCATAAAAAAGGGCAGGTCTCCACACCTAATTTGTTGCCAGCTTACCATGTGGCTGAGCGCAGGCTGCTTCACTGGATGATGCAGGATTTAGAAGCTGCAGAGTATGTAGAAAAGCATCTGGGCGACGCCTTTAATATTGAGGATCATGCAGCAATTGCTGCTTATCTATATGCCTATTACGCGCAAGGGAAGTTACCGGATACAAGCCGTTTTATTTCATCTTTGCAAGACGACCGGCTGGAGAAGAACGTAAGTTCGATCATGATGATGGATGCTCCAGGCGTATGGGCACCGCACATTTTGGATGATTATATTCATCAGGTGCGAAAATTTCCATTGCAGGAGCAACTGGATTTGAAAAGGGAAGAAATGAGAGCCGCTGAGCGCTTAGGTGACTTTTTGCGCGCAGCACAAATTGCAAGTGAGATTATAGCCCTAGAGAGACAATGAACACACAGAGGTCGGATGTTTCTAGGGAGGAGGGAGTCGAAAGATGGCGAATGATCAGCATACTGAACTGGAGACGGAACTAACACTGGATCAGGTCAAAGATCAACTGATTGAGTTGGGTAAAAAAAGTTCTTCTCTGAACTACAAAGATATCATGGAAAAACTGTCGCCGTTTGATCAGGACCCCGAGCAAATGGATGAGTTTTATGAGCAACTGGGTGACTTGGGGATTGAGGTTGTGAATGACAACGACGAAGAAGTTACCAGATTGCGTCAAAATGACGACCCGGAAAACAATGATGGGGATGATTTTAATTTCGATGACGATCTGAGCCTGCCTCCCGGTATTAAAATTAATGACCCGGTCCGGATGTACTTGAAGGAAATCGGTCGTGTACCGTTGCTTTCTGCTGATGATGAGGTGGAGCTTGCCAAACGGATCAATAACGGCGATGAAGAAGCCAAGCGTCGGTTGGCAGAAGCGAACTTGCGTCTGGTTGTAAGTATTGCCAAACGTTATGTTGGTCGCGGAATGCTTTTCCTGGATCTGATTCAGGAAGGTAATATGGGTTTGATTAAGGCAGTAGAAAAATTTGATTACGAAAAAGGCTTTAAATTCAGTACGTATGCAACCTGGTGGATTCGTCAGGCCATTACGCGCGCAATAGCCGATCAGGCGAGAACGATCCGTATTCCGGTGCATATGGTGGAAACGATCAACAAGCTGATTCGTGTATCGCGTCAACTGTTGCAAGAGCTGGGGCGCGAACCTACGCCGGAAGAAGTAGCTGCCGAGATGGAGCTGAGCGTAGAAAAAGTACGGGAAATTATGAAAATTGCCCAAGAACCGGTTTCATTGGAAACACCAATTGGTGAAGAGGATGACTCACATCTGGGGGATTTCATTGAGGATCAAGAAGCATTGGCGCCTGCAGATGCGGCTGCCTATGAACTTCTGAAGGAACAGCTCGAGGATGTACTGGATACGTTAACCGAACGGGAAGAGAATGTTTTGCGTCTCCGCTTTGGTTTGGACGACGGAAGAACCAGAACCCTTGAAGAAGTGGGTAAAGTGTTCGGTGTTACACGTGAACGTATTCGTCAGATTGAGGCCAAAGCGCTGCGTAAGTTGCGCCATCCAAGCCGCAGTAAGCGACTGAAGGATTTCCTCGAATAGAAGCGTAACATTGCGGACCTTCTGCGGCTTGAAGCGCGCAGGAGGTCTTTTTTTATCTCATGGCAGCCTTGGTGGAGGGGAAGAAGCTTGGACCAGGAGAAAAAACGGGCAATACTGTTACATGAAATTGAGCATTGGCGGCGAAGTCGGCTGCTCCCTGAGCAATATTGCGATTTTTTGTCTAACCTGTATCGGGAGGACGAAGATCCGTCGCAGAGCCAGAACCGTAACAACACCGGGCTGCTTACATATCTTAGACACGGGCATGGGATCGCCTGGCTTCTTGGTTTTGTCATTATTTCCTGCATTTGTTTGATCGGTTTTTATTTTACCGCTTTTCCGTTGGCAATGCAAATATTCTCGGCAAGTGCAGTTACTGCGATTTGCTATGGAGTGGCCGCATTTTGGCGGTCTTCCGAAAAGAGTATGAGTGTGATGTTGAGCACTTTAGGCAGTGCGATTATGCTGGGTTCGGGTGTGTGGATCATTCAGCTCCATCAAGGTGAAGCTAAGGTTTGGTTTCTTTTGCTCGTAGGCCTATGCGGTGTGGTTTGGTGTCTTGTGGGATTAACTTTGCGGATCAACTTACTTCATTACTGTGGTCTTGCTGGGCTGCTTTTAGTGTACGCGGTCCTTATAGGCCGCTCCTGGCCTACAGCAACTTTAGTGATGCTTGAGGCATTTTGGATTTTGCACGCAGTATTGTTGATCTGGCTAAGCTGGTGGGTACATCGCCGCTTTCCGCGTCTCGCTTTGGTTTATTTCGCTATAGGCATGACACTAGCATTCATGGCTGAAGCAGACACGATTATCCTGCGCCATCAAGCGGCGGATGATGTGGTGTTTTACAGCATACTGAAGTTGGCATTTGTTGTAGGGATTTTATTTTGGACTCGAAAAAAATGGATTACGTGGGTGACGTCATGAAACTTTCTCAACGATTACAATATATTATGGAACAAATTCCTGCCGGGAGCAGACTTGCGGATATTGGCTCGGATCATGGACTACTCCCTGTGGCTGCAGTGCGTAGTGGCAGAGTACCGCAAGCCGTGGCGGGTGAGGTCAACGATGGTCCGTTGCGTGCGGCTCAAAAGCAGGTGGCCGAAGCAGGTCTTACTGATCGCATTGCGGTTAGAAAGGGAGATGGATTGGCTGTAATTAAGGCCAATGAGGTTGATGTTATTACGATAGCTGGCATGGGTGGTGCCTTGATCGCCTCCATTTTAGAGCAAGGGAAAGACAAGCTTGTTTCAGTGAAACAACTTGTTCTACAGCCTAACGTAGGCGAGGATATCTTACGCCGTTGGCTCATCGAACATCAATGGGTACTTACAAGTGAACATATTATGGAAGAAGACGGGAAAATATATGAGATTCTGACGGCCGTACCTGATTCGGTAAGCCCACTGAAACAGGATGCGCTGTATCAACCATGGAAACTTCCCGACAGTTCGCTGATACTGACACAGGATTTGTTAATGCAACTCGGACCGCTATTGGTCAAAGCACCGAATAAAATCTTTTTTTATAAATGGAAATTGGAGATTCGCAAGCTTGAGGATGTGCTGGCACAAGTGGCACGATCAGATCAGGAGTCCGCACAGCATAAGCGGGAACAATTGCGCAAGCAAATTGAACAGCTAGAGGAGGTACTTGCATGTTTGCCAAAGGACAGACAGTAATTAGCTATATGGAGCAGCTGGCTCCGAAATACTTGGCAGTTCCGGACGATAGAATCGGGCTTCAGCTGGGTAGTCTGCAAAAGGAAATCAAAAACATATTAGTAGCCCTGGATGTTAATGATGAGGTTGTCGAAGAGGCAATCCGCATAAAAGCTGACCTCATTATTGCGCATCATGCGATTATATTCCGCCCACTTAAAGCTTTGAATACGGATCAGCCTGCTGGCAGATTGTATGAAAAGCTGATCAAGAATGATATTGCTGTCTACATCAGTCATACGAATCTGGATACGGCTGAGGACGGCATGAATGACTGGATGGCGGAAGCTCTGGGTATTCAAAGTGAAGGTACGCTGGAGGATGTTCACACCGAGCAATTATTCAAGCTTGTCGTTTTCGTACCCAAAACACATCATCAACGGGTACTGGATGCCGTATTGGGGGCGGGAGCTGGACATATCGGCAATTACAGTCATTGCAGCTTTAACATTGATGGCTACGGAACTTTTGTACCGGGTGAAGGCACACAGCCGTTTTTGGGTGAGCAGGGTAAAATGGAACGTAGTGAGGAGGTTCGTATTGAGACCATTGTACCGCAGGGGGTACGCAATAAAGTTGTTCAAGCGATGCTGAAGGCTCATCCTTATGAAGAGGTGGCCTATGACCTGTACCATATGGATTTGCAAGGCCGTAGCTTTGGTTTGGGGCGGGTCGGCAAGCTCAAGGAGACCTGCACGTTACGGGAGTTTGTAGATGTTGTAAAAAACGGTCTCAACGTCGAGCATGTACGTGTGGTGGGCGACTTAGATCGTACGATCAAAAAGGCAGCAGTGCTTGGGGGCTCTGGCAGCCGTTATGTGAACAAGTCGCTCTTTAAGGGAGCTGACGTATTAGTCACGGGGGATATTGACTATCACACGGCTCAGGATGCCCTTATGGCGGGGATTGCTATTATTGACCCTGGACATAATGCTGAAAAGATTATGAAGCCTAAAACCGTAGAATGGATACGCAAACGCTTGGCAGAAGGTCGGTATTCAACGGAAGTACATGTATCTCAGGTAGAAACCGAGCCTTTTCAATTTTTGTAAAATCTCAACATCTATGAGAAAATGAAGATGCTCTATTATTTTTTTTCGTAGGGAGAGGTTCTATGCGGACGCTGATAGCTGATTCTGCAATTCATGCCTATCCAGGCATGGTCGCTGTTGTTACTTCCCGCTATGAGGGGGAAAATAATGTAATGGCCTCAGGCTGGCATACCTATATCGGATCATCACCGGGCATGTATGGCATTTCACTGAGGAAGGAAACATATTCTCACGGTCTGATCGAGAAAAGCGGAGGCTTTGGTATTCAGTTTCTGCCTGCACACAGATCGGAATGGATTCAGGCTGTAGGTACCTTTAGTGGTAAAGATGTAGATAAGTTTCAGCAGTTTGGCATTGCATATGAGGATGGAATTTCAGTCAATGTGCCTATATTGCTGGAGGCTTATCTTGCTTATGAGTGTAAAGTCGTGGATATTCATACCTATGGAGATCATGATTGGATCGTCGGTGAAATACAGCAGACCTACCGAGATGATGAACTGTTCCTAGATGAGGACGTTCCTAATTTTAGTAAGCTTTCTATCCCGCTATACGTTGGAAGGTCTGCTTATTATGTGGCGGATGATTCATTGCAGAGAAAGGTGCATCCGTTTTATTTGAGCAAGTAAACAGAGATCTATACGTTTTACAATATTTTCAGGGTTGTATCATGCGCGCGTTCCCTGTATACTATGTAATGTTGTTCGGAAAGTTTGACAGACAATCGCTGGTGGCGTGTGCCACGAGAGGAAAGTCCGGGCTCCATAGGGCAGGATGCTGGATAACGTCCAGTCAGCGCGAGTTGAAGGATAGTGCCACAGAAATGGACCGCCGATGGCCGCTTGCGGCACAGGCAAGGATGGAACCGAGGTGTAAGAGACCCCGAGGAACGCTGGTGACTTCGTTCCTGGTAAACCCCATCTGGAGCAAGACCTAATGGGACACAGCTTCTTCGCGAAGCAGCCTTAGCCCGAGGCGTGTCTAGGTTGGTCGCTGGAGCTGGATAGCAATGTTCGGCCTAGATAGATGATTGTCGCTTGTAGTGGGAGGGTAGTTCCCGTCTGTACCACGAATAGCACAGAACCCGGCTTACGGAAAACTTTCCCCACTGCAACACCTTAAAATGTATAAATTTAACTTTTGTAAATGACCTGTTTGCGTGAAAGCTTTTAATCCAAATGTATTTATTGAATTAAAAAGGGTGTGTCATATTCCAACGGGAATCATGGCACACCCTTTTTAACATACCGTATTTACGCAGAAATAGTGCCTTCTTGGAATGAAGCCCCCAGCATAATTACTGGGGGCTTTCATTTTAATTTTTACTTCCTCTACCGTAAAACCGTTCGAGGATGAGGCACGTAGTTAGCGTATCAACGCATTTGAATCTGTAGAAGCGAGCCTGCACCTTTGTCCCAGATTCCACCATACTATTCAAATTCCAAACGAATCAGGGGGTAACAGCGATCGTAAAATCAAATGATTCGTGAAGCGGCCTTACGTACATATCCTGCCAACTCCATCATCGCACGCTTTTTACCACACTTTCCTCTGTGTACATCTTCAGTGCTCGATCCAATCGGTCAACCGCTTTAGGAAGCAGGGAAGGATCCGTATGCGTGAAGTTGATCCGCATGTGGTTGCTGCCACTTAGGTCAGCATAGAAGACTTGTCCGGGGACAAATGCGACTCCTTCCTGAATTGCGAGTTGCAGCAACCGATCAGAACGGAAGCCCTCGGGTAGGGTAACCCACATAAACATACCGCCAAGTGCATCATTCCAGGTGATTCCTTCCCATTGACGTTCTTTCATCAGCGACGTGAGACGTAGCATACGAGAATGGTACTCAGCGGACACGGTACGAATATGTCCGTCCAAGTCAAAAAAGTCCAATAACTCATTCAAAGCACGTTGATCAATACTGCTGGAGTGCAGATCGGCAGATTGTTTGGCATTGGCGACTTTAACGACAATTGCTTGATTAGCTACCAGCCATCCAGAGCGAACACCAGGAGCAACGGTTTTTGAGAATGTAGAAGTGTACATCACATGACCGTCTCCACCTAGTTGTTGATCAATTGAGAAAAGGGATGGAAAGTTAAGGTTTTCGTCAAATTTAAGACGTCCGTAAGGATCATCTTCAAAAATCAAAGTGCCGTATTTACGGCATAGTTCAACAACGCCTGTTCTGCGTTCCATACTCCAAACACTTCCTGCCGGGTTGGAGAAGGTGGGGATGACATACACGAATTTAGGCTGATGTTTTTTGATCTTGGCTTCAAGATCTTCTAATTGCATACCGTTAGAGTCTGTATCTACACTTACAATGTTGGCACCATAGGAATTAAATACCTGAAGAGCTGCCAAATAAGTAGGGGACTCCACCAATACAGTATCCTGCGGATCGAGCAACACACGCGAAACCAGATCAATGGTCTGCTGTGAGCCCGTCGTCATGATGATATTATCTCTGGTGACGGAGATGCCTTGGGATGACATGATTGCTGCAAGACGTTCCCGTAGAGGAATGTAGCCCTCGGTTAGGCCGTATTGAAGAGCGGTAGTACCGCCAAGACGAAATACCCGCTCATAGGCTTTAGCAACAGCTTCGATGGGGAAAAAGGCATCGGCCGGAAGGCCACCTGCCAGAGATAACACATCTGTTCCCTGTGTCAGCTTTAAAATGTCCCTTACCATGGACGAGCCCTGAGTACGAGCCATACCCGAAAATTTGTGTTCCAATCCAATCATCTCCTGTGTTCTATACTGTACTATGAAATTTGTTGTATTATATCGATAATGAAGTATAACAGTAAACGTCTAAATGTAACAGTTGATTTTTGGAGGGGACGGTTCCGATGCATATTGATCTCAGCCGCAATAGCAGTGTCAAATTATATTTACAGATTGCTAAAACATTAGCAGATCGCATCCAGTCTGGATTGCTGCCTCAGGGTACAAAGCTTCCTTCTGTCCGTCATCTGTCCAGTCTGCTTGCGGTAAGTCCCGTAACTGTAAGCAAGGCGTATGCTGAGTTGGAGTCTATTCATTTGGTTACCTGTACACAGGGAAAAGGTTGCTATGTAGCGGAGCCTTCGGTAGCTGTTCAACGTGAGGGAGCACAGGATTTGTCATGGCAAATGTCGCTGATCGATTATTTGCCGCGCGCACAGTTATGGAGAAACTTTAACCATAGCAGACAGTTTCCTTATTCTTTTCATATAGCAGCAATTCAACCGGAGCTTCTTCCTACACGCGAAATCATCGCTGATACTCAACGTCTATCCTCTGGAAATCCCGATGCAATGGCAGCATACGGGACTTTTGAAGGTGATTTAGCGCTGAGGGAAGTGTTTACAGATCACCTGAACGAACGCGGTATATGCACAGTGGCAGAACAGCTGCTCGTAACCAGTGGTGCCCAACAGGGCATTGACTTGGTGGCACGGACCTTTGTTGGTTCTGGTGATGTTGTCTACATGGAGGCTCCTACATATACGGGGGCCATTGATGTGTTTACCAGTCGTGGTGCCAAAGTAATTATGATTCCGATGGATGAGCAGGGCATGAGGATCGATATCCTCACGCGTCTCTGTGACACTCATCCCCCAAAACTGATCTACACGATACCCACCTTTCATAATCCTACCGGAGTAACTTTAACGATGGCCAGACGCACACAATTACTGGATCTAGCTCAAAGTTATCATTGCCTCATTGTTGAGGATGATCCATTTTCCGACCTATATTATAAAACAAAGCCGCCACTCTCTATCAAGGCGCATGATCAGTCCGGTCATGTGATATATATCAAAAGCTTTAGCAAAACCGTTGCTCCCGGCTGTCGTATAGCTTGTGTAGCGGCCACTGGCAGTGTAATGGATCGTTTGGTGGCTGCCAAGTCTACTACGGATTTGGGGAGCCCTCTATTAACGCAAAAAGCGCTACTGCCCTTTATCAGGAATCAACTGGATCAGCATCTTGTTTGGTTGCGGGAACAAATGCGGGATCGGTTGACAGTCGCATTGCATACGCTCCAGCGCTATGCTCCGCCAGAGGTCAGCTGGTATGCTCCCGAAGGCGGCTTAAATGTGTGGATTAAGCTTCCACCTAATGTTGATATTCCAGAATTGGAGCGGCTGGCTGACCGAGAAGGAGTTTCCTTTTTACCTGGTGCAGTATGCTATGCAGGTGGTATGGACAGTAACCATATCCGTATTTCTTTTTCGTATGCGGACAAGGAAACACTTAAAACAGGTCTTCACAAACTGTGCCGTTTGTTGGGCGAACTGCTTGATCATTCGGTCATTGTTGAACGGAAGCCTATTTTATAAGGGATATTTGTATTAGGGGGTAAACATCCAAGCACAGCACCCGCCTTCTTAATATGCTGTACTAATTCACCGAAAGGAGTTGCACATTATGAGTCATTGCCCTTACGACCCGATCGTGTGCCCGCCGATCCAATTTGTAAATCATCAATTTTTCCCACAAGTCGTGCCTGTGGTTCATCCGATTGAAATTGTTAATCAGACGCACATTGTACCTGTACCTCATCACGTATTTCCGGTGAGTATAAAGGACCCTGGAGAACCTTGCTGTCATACTCGCAGCCATGGCAAGCGTCCTGTTCGCAGTAGTTCCAAGCGTTAATAAAGCCCAAAAAAGCAGCCATGGAGCAACATGGCTGCTTTTTTCCAATAAGGAATCTTACGTTTCCAGTTTCTTTAATATTGATTTTAACTTGTCACTTAAATGCTGTGGATAGAATTGCAAAGGAACATATGGACGTTGTGCTGCTTTCAACGCTTTATACACGTCAATTTGACCATATCCGAAATATTTGTCATGCCCGGGTGTGCCCAAGTCAATTACGCTGCTTCTCATTAAATCCATAACCTCTTTGTTGGTCAGATCGGGGTTAATGGATCGAATCAGGGCAGCAAGCGCTGATACATGGGGACTGGCCATTGAAGTACCCGACAGTGCAGCATATTGGTTCCCTGGGTACGTACTGGCAATACTTGCACCTGGAGCCATGACGTCTACATAATCTCCATAGTTAGAAAAGGATGCACGGTGCATAGAAGAATCTGTAGCGGAAACGGCAAATACTTCAGGATACGCTGCTGGATAGCCAGGTCGTTCCGTATTATCATTACCTGTAGCTGCAACTAATACGACATCTTTATCATAGGCGTATTTGATCGCATCATGTAAAAATTCAGCTTGTGCGTAATTGCCCAGACTCAAATTGATGACCTTGGCCCCATGATCAGCTGCCCATATAATACCTTCTGCAACCGAGTAAGTCGTACCGGAGCCGGATTGGTCAAGAACCTTAATCGGCATGACTTTGTTGTACCATGTCATGCCAGCGACCCCCTCACCATTATTCACGAGGGCAGAAATGATGCCAGCGACGTGCGTTCCGTGACCGACGTCATCATAAGGCTTTTCAGACGGGTTTACCACGTTATGACCTGAAAGGATTTGACCTTTTAGGTCGGGGTGATCCAAATCTACTCCCGTATCTACGACAGCGACAATTACGTCCTTGCTGCCTTTGCTTAATTTCCAACCCCGGTTGGTTTCAGTAGCCGGCAGATTCCATTGATAGCGGGAAAAGAGCAAATCATTGGGGATAGAGCTGTCCGCTTTGATAGGTGTTTTCTCATTGGTTAGATACATGTAGTGAGGCTCAGTATAAAGCGGGTTCCACTTTCTTGAAAAATACTGTTTTAGTTCCTTGAAGTTCATCTTATCCGAATGAAATACATAGGTATAACCAAGCTTGCGGCCTGGCGCACAGTGTAAATCTGCTGCAATTTCCTGCAGTTGTCGTGAATCAGGATTGTGACGGAAGCGAACGACAATTTCGTTTTCGAAATAATGGCTTGCATTTTCGTTGTCGTGGCCCGTCTTGACAGTAATATCGTGCAATGTGTCGGGATGTACGGATTCGATTTTGTAGCTGCCTTCTTTTGGATAGGGAATCAAACGCAAATTCTTCCGCTGATGCTTCTCCACGTCACGCAATACTTGCTGACTGACCAGGGCAGCAACGCCGCATGTTCCGTCAGCCGATGGTTCTGCCATGACAAAAAATTTACCGCCTTCAGCCTGAAATGCAGCAGATTCGTAGGATTTATTTTGCATGACAGAACGGCGAGCCGCAGCCAAGCTGCTTTTGATTTGAGGATGACTGAGCAGACGAGTTTGTACTTTGCTGCCCGTATAGGTGCTCGTGTTCCCGTCGGGTGTGTGAATCCACAGTAACGTATGAAGATGACTGTGCGATTGCTGTAGCCTGCGGGTAAACTGTCTTTTCTGATCAGCAGTTTTACCATCAAGCTCCCGCATCACGTATTGAATATCCTGCCTTGCATCCATGCGTGTGAGGGTATCCGTAGCGGACAGGTCCAAAGCCAACATTCCTTTTTTGAGCTGCTTCTCTTGCTGTGGCACCATCTTGGCCGTATATTCGGGCTGTGGTGTATGGCGGTGATCACGGGAAGGCAGCATCAGTGTGATGAGAAGTACCCCGGCAGCTGCTCCGAGCAGGGGTTTTAACCATTTTCGCCGAGACATGGGACCGTCCTCCTTGAGTATTCATAAATTTATGGTTTAGCGTGAGGAGGTTGGCATGTTTTTATACCTTTCAATGCTCATTTGTGGTAGGATAAATACTGAAAATTACAGCTCTTTCGGTTAGAAGGGACTATTTTCGGGTAACCAAATTGATGAACAAGCAACAAATAAGGGGGAGCTGCCTTGATGTCAGCAGTCAACGTACAAAAATTATGTGAGTCGGCGCAGGAGAGACTGAAAACTGCCGTGAAACGGGTGGAAACATTCCTCAATGAGCATGCTCTGCCGCAACTGGCTGCAGATGGCAATGAGGAGTCCGTACTTTTTTACAAAGGCTTTTTGTCGGATCTCCGTCATGTCCTTGTTTTTTCCGAAGTATCTTATGAAAAGCTGGGTGTGGCTTTACGCCGTGCCAATTTTGACGTCGATTTTGCGGAAAAGGCATTGTATAACGTTTACCATGACTGCGTGAACAGCTTTTTTTATCCCAAAAATGAATCTTACGCAGAGGATGGACGCTATGCGTATACGGGACAAGATGCTATCCGCTTCCGTAAAACGCCAGTGCCAGCCGCTCGCGAAGTGATCATGGACATCACGAAAAATTTTGAAGAATTGCGTGATGATCTGACTTATTATGAAAGTGACTATTTGACTCAGCGCCGGATGCAGACTCGACGTACTCATGCCTAAAGCATTCAAACGGGGAAGATCATTTCTAATCAAAAACTAAAACAAGACAAGCAAGCCGTTTTCTACTTGCTTCCTGCCATTTTGGAGGAGGTGAAGGAAGCGGCTTTTTTCGTATGTCACCAACTGCCATATACCATGAACGCATAGGTGCAGGGTAGCGGGGGGACAATGAATCCGAGGTGATGATCATGAGCCAAGAGGCCAAGCCAATCGTTAAGTGTAGCGTAGCCAATTGCCATTATTGGGGAGAAAACAACTTGTGCAAGGCAGATTTGATCATGATTGAAGTTGATGGTCATGCCGGAAAGAAATTTAAAGAAGAATATGCGGGAGAAAGCTTCAGTTCAGAAGAACGTGATAAGGCTGCCACGTCAGCCGCAACCTGTTGCCACACTTTTAAGCCGAAGTCCGTGTGAATTTTATTACGCGATTCATTTCGCATTTGGAGGTGCAGTTTATTATGGAAGATCATGAAAACGACAAGCATCAGAATGAAGAGCATGTTAGCCGCAAACGTGTAGATTACCCCCGTCACATTCATGAACGATCTGCCAAGCGCCGTAATGATCGTGAAGAATATGCAGCAGAGGTTGCTCCCGGCTCAGCTGTGACTCGACATGAGGTCAAGGGTGAAGAGCAGGTTATAAACAATAGTGGCCGTATTTCTGGCTATATTGGTCTGGCTGCAGGAATTGCCTCATTGTTTATGTGGTCCATTGTGCTGGGACCTATTGCTGCAGTTTTAGGTTTTTTTGCTTATGTGAATGGCAGCAAAACGACCGGCATTTGGTCGATTGGTCTTGGGGCGCTGGCGACATTGAGTTATTTTGCTTTTATCCCGTTCGTTCGTTGACCCTACTGGAGGAACAAGCTCAGTTTTCTTTTGTATATCCGAGAAAATTCATCTTAGTGATATAATTACATTAAAGCTGATCTATAAAGCTCCGCTGTCTTTTCGACAGAAACGGAGCTTTTTTTCATTAAAAGGTATGGAAGTACATAGTAAAAAGTTGTATCATAGCAGTAATGACAAGCTATTTGGGATATAACAACTATAGAAAGTTGGGAACACCACATGCAAATTGATCCGCGCGTGTCCAAGTCCATGTTAGACATGCAGCTGTTAAATAATATGAGTGCTACAACCCAGACGGGTACAACTGACGCTTTTTCCGGATTACTGGAACAAGTAGGTCAGTTGGAAACAGATGGTGCTGTGACACGAGAAAATTCAAGTGATGTTACCAGAGACGAAAACGGTTTGCTATGGCTTCAATTGGGACCTTCGAGGGGGACGGCTTCGTCATTGTACCCCGCTCCTTCCAGCACAGCAACAGACGGACCCACAACACCTACAGCATATGATGATTTAATTAACGAGGCTAGCCAGAAATACGGCGTTCCAGTAGCGTTGATTAAAGCAGTTATAGATACGGAATCTTCATTTAATCCGTCGGTCACTTCTTCGGCAGGAGCCAAAGGGCTTATGCAGCTTATGGATGCTACGGCTCAAGGTCTGGGAGTCAGTGACCCATATGACCCTGTTCAAAATATTGATGCAGGTGTTCGTTATTTGTCTTACCAGATTAAACGGTTTAACGGACAAGAAAATATGGCGCTGGCTGCATATAATGCAGGTCCCGGACGGGTGCAGCGGCTTGGTGTAAATAGTGATGAACAGTTAATGGCTGTACTGGACAAGCTTCCGCTGGAAACGCAAAGATATATTACCAAAATTCAAAATGCACGTGAAAAATATACGATCTAAGCCCTATAGCTTATAACGAAAAAAAGTGCGTAATTTCAATTAGATTAGGTCCGCAGATAGGATCAATATGGGGAAAGGGTGTCGCTATAATGTAGCGGCCTTTCCCTGTTTTGGTCTTTTTTTGTTGTAGCAGTTATAGGACAGAAAGGGGAGTGCAATGAGATATTTTGATTATGCGGCGACAACTCCACCTTTTGAAGAGGTGATTACAACAGTTGCCGAGGTCATGAGACGCCACTATGGGAATCCATCTTCGATGCATCGGTATGGAGAGGACGCGGATAAGTTGCTTAAGCGTTCGCGCGAAGTATGTGCTGCGGCTTTGGGAGTGTATCCATCAGAGATTGTCTTCACATCTGGAGCAACGGAAAGCAACAATCTTGCTATTAAGGGAGCAGCTTTGCAGTATCAGACCAGAGGTAAGCATATTGTTACTGTATCGACAGAGCACCCGTCTGTGTACGAAGCTTGCAGACAACTGACAAATCTGGGCTTTGAGGTTACATTTTTACCTGTCGATGCGGAAGGGCATGTGAGCGCCGAACAGGTTTGTGCCGCTGTCCGTAAAGATACGATTTTAGTCAGTATTATGCATGTCAATAATGAGACGGGAAGGGTGCAACCGTTGCATGATATCGGAGCTGCGCTCAAGAAACAGTTCCCCCGTGTGCTATTTCATATTGACGGTGTACAGGGGTTTGGAAAGCTACCGGTTGATATTCGGGGCTGGCAGGCTGATCTGTACAGCCTCTCTGCGCATAAGCTGCGTGGACCCAAAGGTGCTGGACTACTATTCGTTCGGGAAGGTGTGGAGCTTTTCCCACTGCATAGTGGCGGCTCTCAGGAGCAGGGTTTTCGTGCAGGTACGGAAAATGTACCGCTGTTAGTCGGTATGTCTAAGGCGGTAAGGTTGGCGGGCGAACGGCAAGTAGAGACAGCACGCCGTATGACCGAGTGGAGAGAACGGGTGGTCGCAGAAGTGAAGACAATCCGTCAACTGCGGCTGAACAGCGGGGAAGAAGCGCCGCATATTGTCCACTTTTCGTATCCGGGCATGAAGGCCGAGGTATTGCTGCATACGCTGGAGCAATTGGGTGTGGTAGTATCCACCAAATCGGCGTGCTCTTCGAAATTGGCTGAACCCAGTCGGGTGCTGCTGGCGATGGGATGCAATGAGGCGGAAGCGTCTGGCGGCATTCGTATCAGCTTCGGTGATGAACATACGGAACAGGATATCGATGAGCTTATACTTGCACTGCGACAGGCTGTAGCCAAGCTGGAATCCCTTGAAAGGTGGAAACGTTAAAATGCACTATGATATGCTGTTACTTCGCTTTGGTGAATTTACATTAAAAGGGAAGAATCGGACTCGTTTTGAAAAGGCAGTACTGAATCACGTGAAGCTGCTGCTCAAACCGTTTCCCGGTGCTTCATTGCGGAAGGAATTTGGACGGATTTATGTGGTTCTCGGAGGAGAGCCTTATGAACAGATCATACAAGTGTTACAAAAAGTGTTTGGCATCACGACAATAAGTCCTGTCAAAATGGCTCCTGTCGAGCTGGGTGCTATAATTGAGACCGCTGTAGCTTTGATGCGTGAGCTGAATGTGGCCGAGGGAACGACTTTCAAGGTAAATGCCCGCAGAGTGTGGAAGGAATTTGCTCATTCTTCACAAGAGATGAACCATTTAATTGGTTCTCCTATTTTGCGAGAGTTTCAAGCTTTGAAGGTCGATGTGCATCAACCAGATATTGAGTTGCGTGTGGAGGTTAGAGAGCAGGCGGCCTATATATTCAGCGATGTTATTATGGCTGTAGGGGGCTTTCCGTTAGGAACGAACGGTAAAGCTATGCTGCTGCTGTCTGGTGGAATTGACAGCCCGGTAGCGGGGTGGTCTTCCATGCGTAGAGGATTGGAAATTGAATGTGTGCATTTTTATAGCTATCCGTTTACAAGTGAGCGTGCGAAAGAAAAGGTCATTGAATTGGCAAGGGTCTTAGCAGGCTATGCGGGTCGGATTAAAATCCACCTTGTGCCGTTTACAGAGGTGCAGACGGCCTTTACGCGCACTGGACAGGATAATCTGATTATTACGCTAATGAGACGGTCTATGTTACGAATTGCGACGATGCTGGCTGAGCGTGAAGGAGCACTGGCACTCGTGACGGGCGACAGTCTGGGGCAAGTCGCTAGTCAAACGTTATCCAGCATGAATGTGATTGGCCGTTCGACAGAATTACCATTGCTGCGACCTCTCGTAATGATGGATAAGCAGGAGATCACGGAAATCGCAAAGCAAATTGGCACCTACGATCTATCCATCCTTCCATATGAGGATTGCTGCACATTGTTTGTTCCCAAATCCCCAACCACCAATCCGAATTTGTGGGTTGTTCAAAAGATTGAAGCCTCTATTCGGGATTTAAATGCCTTGATTGAACAGGCTGTGGCTGCAACGGAGACGCTTGTCCTGGAGGCAGGTGGAGCTATAGAGGGGCGTAAAGAGGAAGTTATACAGGAAGATTGGTTTTAAAATAAAAAGGCAGACCCACCAGCTAATTGGGTCTGCCTTTTTATTTTAGTTAAAACAGTTTTTGAATCATTTTAGACGGCTTTTTCTCGACTGGATACTGCTCTGCGATTTTGAAGATATCCTGTGAGCAAAATACCAGCCATAACTGCGGCAATAAACAAGATACGCAGCGCAGGGTGCTCGGTAAAATAGGGTTCCAGCTTACGTTCTTCAGTAATCATATTAGAGGCTGTATAACCAAGCACAGCCGATCCCAAATATATAATCCAGGGGAATTTATTGATCAGTTTGATAAAAAGAGTGCTACCCCATACAACGATCGGTACGCTAATTAACAGGCCAAGCACTACAAGTAGCAAATGCTGCTGGGCCGCGCCAGCAACCGCGATCACGTTGTCCAGACCCATAGCCGCATCGGCTACAACAATCGTGCGAATAGCACCCCATAACGTTGTTCCCGCTTTGACTTCGGTATGGTCCTCCTGGTCTACGAGTAACTTGTACGCGATCCAGACTAACATGACACCCCCGATGAGTAACAACCACGGTACTTGAAGCAACCAGAGCACCACAATGGTGGCTGCTATGCGAATAAGCAGGGCACCACCGGTACCATACAGTATCGCTTTTTTTTGCGTGGTAGGAGGCAGCTTTCTGGCGGCAAGTCCAATTACAATCGCATTATCTCCTGCGAGCAGAAGGTCAATAAATATCACATTAAGCAGCAGCCAAAAGAACTGAAGTCCGGACATATCAATCGTTCTCATCTCCCTGATTAAACATCCTAAAATCATTGTATGTTGTTTATTTTAATACCCGTTTTTCGGAAATACGATTCATTATATTGCTGTTTGTTATTGATTTCAAGGTCTTTACTCAATAAATTTGACATCAATTTTTAATAAATGATGACTTATTTGACAAGGCTTATAAGCATAGCCTCGTCCTATTTCGCATACAAGTAGGATGGGGGTGTTTGTACACATGGAGCATATCATTTTGCTGTTGAAAATATTAATGATTAATTTGGTATTAAGCGGTGATAATGCGGTTGTTATAGCCATGGCGAGCAAAAACTTGCCTGCAAGGCAGCGGAGTCAAGCTATATGGTGGGGGGCAGTCGGTGCAGTCCTCCTGCGCTGTGTTTTGACTTTTGTAGCTGTCATTTTGCTGGGCATACCCTTTATTCAGGCGGCAGGCGGTCTACTTCTGTTATGGATTGCGTTTAAGCTGCTTTATGAGAATGAGGATCATGTGGGAGTCAGAGCAGAAACAACCATATGGAAGGCTATACAGGTTATTCTGGTAGCGGACTTTGTGATGAGTCTAGATAACGTATTAGCCATTGCAGCCCTAGCAGATGGGGATATCGCTATTATCGTCATTGGTATTGCAATTAGCATTCCGATTGTCGTCTGGGGCAGCAACGTGATTGCGATCTGGCTTCACCGGTTCCCTGTACTTGTTTTGCTTGGATCTGCAATCCTGGCTTTTACGGCAGGAGAAATGCTACTGCGTGATCCCCGATTGGGTGTGTGGTTAGCAGGTACGGGGGAGCTAATACATGCATGGTTACCGGGACTTTTGGGCGCAGCAGTTGTCATTGTAGGAATATATCGTCAGTTACGAGCTCGCCATATTTGAACGTAGTTTTTTTGGAAAACATCGGCTAAAATATACTTAAAAACAATCACATTAAAAGACCTAAAAACAAATTCAGCAAACAAAGGAGACCACGATGAATTCCGGAAAAGAGCGTATGGTCGGAGTGGGTATTGTTGCCGTAGGACTTATTATTTTGTTGGGGAAACTGGGGACGTTCTCCTTCTTGGGACGAAACCTTTGGCCTTTGCTGTTTTTAATACCTGGAATCGTACTGCATGCAATGTACATGAAGCGTAAAGTTTCACCCTTTATGTTGCTGCCGGCAGGGATTTTGTCGGTTTATGGCTTCTTATTTTTGCTCTGCAATATTTGGGGCTGGCATTTAATGGCCTATTTATGGCCTTTGCTACTTCTAGGTGTGGCGATTGGATTATGGCAGTACGCCATTAATGATATTTCGCTTTCTCGTAATGTTTATACAGGGGGCGTGATATTTGGGTTGATATCGGTGTTTTTACTGGTCATTACCCTGCTAAGAACGGGCATCATATATGTAATTGCAGTTTTACTGATCGGAGCTGGAATCTGGTTGGTCTTAAACAACCGTGGCAAACGCAAAAGGTAAAACGACAAGCTGTGAGATTTTATGGCGGTAAATTACGGAACAGGCAATAATGTCTTGCTTTATGACATATTTCAACTATAATATAATGGATATGATAAGAGCGTCGGAATGATTTCTGACGCTTATTTTAAGGTTTTCACGCGAATCGGAGAGAGAAGCTGTCTGTACAAAGCCTGAAACATATAGAAGGCTGGCAGGGAGTGGGCCTAAAGAACGATTGTTAGCCTTGAATCAGCACTGCTTCAGGATAGAGACACTATTTTGATATACGGAAAGGATATGGATACAAACCATGCATGCAAGAGAAAACATTCGCAATATTGCGATTATTGCCCACGTCGACCACGGAAAAACGACGCTTGTCGACAAGCTGCTTCAACAGTCCGGAACATTTAGAGAACACGAGGCTGTTCAGGAGCGCGCCATGGACTCCAACGATCTGGAGCGTGAACGCGGTATTACGATTTTGGCTAAAAATACAGCAATCACTTACAAAGATTACCTGATTAACATTGTAGATACACCGGGACACGCCGACTTTGGTGGCGAAGTGGAACGGATTATGAAAATGGTTGACGGTGTTTTGCTCGTGGTTGATGCTTACGAAGGTTGCATGCCGCAAACGAAATTCGTACTGCGTAAAGCGCTGGAACAAAATCTGACGCCTATCGTTGTAGTGAACAAAATTGACCGTCCGGCAGCTCGCCCGGCAGAAGTCATTGACGAAGTATTGGATCTGTTCATCGAGCTGGGTGCGAATGATGAGCAATTGGAATTCCCTGTTGTGTACGCTTCGGCGCTGAACGGAACATCCAGCATGGATGCTGAAAAGCAAGACGACAACATGCAAGCATTGTACGAAACAGTTGTAGAGCACATTCCGGCTCCAACTGAGAAAGTAGATGAGCCTCTTCAATTCCTCGTAACACTGATGGACTATAACGAATACCTTGGCCGAATTGCAGTAGGTCGTGTAAACCGCGGTATCATCAAGCAGGGGCAAGCAGTCACAGTTATGCAGCGTGATGGTAGCAGTAAATCAGCGCGTATTGAGAAGCTGTTCGGCTTCCAAGGTCTGAAACGTATTGAAACTGACCAAGCGGGCGCTGGTGACATTGTAGCGATTGCGGGAATTAAAGATATCAACATCGGTGAAACCATTGCCGATCCGAATCATCCTGAAGCATTGCCTGTACTGAAGATTGATGAGCCAACGCTGCAAATGACCTTCCTGGTTAACAACAGCCCATTCGCAGGTCGCGATGGTAAGTGGGTAACATCCCGTAAATTGCGTGAGCGTCTTCTGAAAGAACTCGAAACGGATGTCAGCTTACGTGTTGATGAAACAGATAGCCCGGACGCCTTTATTGTATCCGGACGTGGTGAGTTGCATCTGGGTATCCTGATTGAAAACATGCGTCGTGAAGGTTACGAACTGCAAGTGTCCAAACCAGAAGTTATCGTCAAGGAAATTGATGGTAAGAAAATGGAGCCAATCGAACGTCTCCTCATTGATATTCCGGAAGAAAGCATGGGCGCGGTTATGGAAAGTTTGGGCTCCCGTAAAGCCGAAATGGTTAACATGATTAATAACGGCACCGGACAGGTTCGCTTGGAATTCTTGATCCCTGCACGTGGTCTGATCGGTTACACTACAAACTTCCTGACTTTGACTCGTGGTTACGGCGTAATGAACCATGCGTTTGACAGCTATGGACCATTTGTTGGTGGTCAAGTAGGTGGACGTCATCAGGGTGTTCTCGTGTCAACGGAAAACGGCAGCTCTACATTTTATGGTATGCTGGGCGTAGAAGATCGCGGTATTTTGTTCCTGGAGCCAGGTACTGAAATCTATGAGGGCATGATCGTTGGGGAGCACACACGTGATAACGACATCGTCGTTAACATTTGTAAAGAAAAACAATTGACAAACGTTCGTTCAGCAACAAAAGACGATACAGTTAAACTGAAAACACCTGTTATCTTCTCTCTGGAGCAGGCGCTCGAATATCTGAATGATGATGAGTATTGCGAAATTACACCTAATGCCATCCGTTTGCGTAAAAAGATCTTGAACAAAGGTGAACGCGAGCGTGCGGAGAAGCAACGTAAAACAGCACAAGCAAATACGTAATTGATTGGATTGGTCTTTGGCCACAGCGGCGACGCCCGGGAACGGGATGCGCCGCTGTGTGTGTTTTAGGATTGTAAACTTGGAGAAAGCGATATTTCTCAAAACGCAGGAAAAGGTGTTGAAGCATGAGTAATCTTTCGAACGGATTGCCTCCCCGGACACAAAGCGGGAAAAAATCCGCCAAACCGAAAAAAACGAAAAAGAAAAAAAGCTTTTTCAGATCGTTTATGAAGTTTGTCTTGTTTCTGCTCATTATAGGTATTTTGGCAGCAGGTGGTTATACCTACTATCTTTACAATCAGGTAGAGGAAGTTTTGGATACGGGGATCAACAAGGAAGTACCCAAAACACAATTGGCTGAAGCTAAGCCTTTGACTATCTTATTGCTAGGAACCGATTACCGCCCTGATCATCCGACTTATTTGTCAGATGTTATTATGGTAGCTACCTTAAACCCCAATACCAAATCGTCTACCATCGTGTCCTTACCACGCGATACGCGTCTAGAAATGGATGGATATAAACCACGCAAGTTGAATGAGTATTATCCGGTGTTTAAGGCTAGAGAGAAAGAATCTGGTGAAGTTGCTGAAGAACAAATGAAGAAGATGATCGGCAAATATTTAAACATTGATATCGATTATGTGACGGTTATTAACTTCCAGGGCTTTAGAGATGTAGTAGATAATTTGGGTGGCGTAGATGTGACGGTTGATAAAAACATGTGTTATCGTGACCGTGCAGATGGTACCGATATTAACCTGACAGCTGGAGCCAAGCATTTGAACGGTGATCAGGCTCTTGATTTTGTTCGCTACCGAAAATCGAATTGTCGTCCAAGAACAGCTGAATCTGACGATTTTGATCGCAATCGTCGACAAAATCAGGTGCTTCATTCCCTAATTGACCAAATGCAATCCTTTAACGCTTTGACCAAGTTTAGCGCAATTATTAAATCGGTTGATAAGAATATGATGACAGATATCGAGTCACAGCAAATGAAAAATATCGTACAAACCTATTGGAATATTTCCAAGCAAAATGTGAAATACAATCCGGTGGCGGGAACGTGGCGTAGCCCGTATGTGTACATTGATGAGCAACAGCTCGATTTGGCCAAACAAGCGCTACAAGAGGAATTAGCTAAAAAAGCAAGCGACACTACTGCAGCTTCTTCCAATTCCTGAGTATGTATCTTTCTCCTCTCTTATGTTATACTCGCAGCGAGTAAAGCTCTTATATAACATAAGGGGGTTGAGGTATGTCTAAAGTTATAGTGAACCAAGTCTAGGTCCAGTGAGCAATCACTGGGCCTTTTGTGTCTAATTTTAAAAATGTACAGGCTCATAGCTATCTTCACTACAACTTCTCGTTGCTTTATCTGGTGTGTGGGTTCTTTTTTCAGGGAATCAGCAAGTATTGGGTACCTGGTGAATAGGTATAGGTATGAAACACGAGATTGTCCACGCCGCTTTGGAGGGGATTTAATGAAGAAAATTTTTGTGCTGGATACGAATGTGCTGCTGCATGATCCGAAAGCCATTTTTACCTTCAAAGAACATGAAGTTGTCATTCCAGCTGTTGTTCTGGAAGAAATCGACTCCAAAAAACGCAACGCGGATGAGATTGGACGGAATGCCCGCAATGTATCGCGATTGTTAGACGGGTTGAGAGAAGTAGGTCATCTGCATAGTGGCGTTCCACTTCCCCAAGGTGGAAGGCTTAAGGTTGAATTAAACCACCGAAGCTTTTTGAAAGTTCAGGAGATGTTTGGGGAGGTTTCGAACGATAACCGGATTTTGGCGGTCGCCTTGAATTATCATCTGGAAGAGCAGGAGCAGCCTGAACCGCGTTCGGTCGTTTTGGTCAGTAAAGACGTGCTGGTCAGGATCAAGGCAGATGTATTAGGACTGCTGACCGAAGACTATCTATCCGACAGAACAGGCGATCTAAGTGAGCTATATCCCGGATACTCGGCAATACAGGTGCACCCGTCCATCATAGATGAATTTTACTCTAACCGTTTTTTACCAATCAAGCCACTGGAACTACCTTATACGCTGTATCCGCATGAATTTGTTATTCTGAAAGATGAAATGGGAACTGGAAAATCAGCTTTGCTGAAAGTGAATCAGGAGGCAGAGCGATTAGAGCCGCTGTACTTAAGTAACGAATCGGTGTGGGGAATCAGCGCGCGTAATGCTCAACAGCGGATGGCATTGGAGCTTTTGCTTAATGACGATATCCCCCTCGTGACCATTACAGGAAAAGCGGGTACGGGCAAAACGCTGCTGGCGCTGGCGGCAGGTTTGCTTAAGGTAGAGGATGAACATCGCTACAAGAAACTGCTAATTGCTCGGCCTGTTGTTCCTATGGGTAAGGATATTGGTTATTTACCGGGAGAAAAGGATGAAAAACTTCGCCCGTGGATGCAACCAATCTACGACAATCTAGAGTATCTGTTTGATGCCAAAAAATCAGGTGATATCGACAAAATTTTAATGGGCTTGGGCAGTATTCAGGTGGAGGCACTTACTTATATTCGCGGGCGTTCGATACCTGGGCAATTTATTATAGTCGATGAGGCGCAAAACTTATCCCGACATGAGATCAAAACGATTGTGTCCCGGGTGGGTGAGGGAAGCAAGATCATTTTAATGGGAGATCCGGAACAAATTGATCACCCTTACCTGGATGCAGCCAGTAACGGTCTAACCTATGTGGTGGAGCGGTTTAAGCAAGAAGGGATTAGCGGGCATATTATGTTGGAAAAAGGAGAACGCTCCAAGCTCGCACAGTTGGCAGCCGATCTACTATAAAATCCCTACCGTTATTACAATAATAAAGACCTCGGGAATATCCCGGGGTCTATTGTTTTGTACACGTAAAAATTCAGAATAATGAAAGGTGAGCAAAATCTTACTTAAAGTTTAATTCAAGCTTAACTTCAAGCATTCCTGCTAAAGTGCGCACTTCTGTGGCTTTGACATATGAAATAAGCTGCTGTGGGTAGAAACCCAGATCAAAATCCTTTTCCAGTTTGTTGCGAGTCGTATCAGGTAGTTCCAGGCCATTAAACACCAATCGATCCACATGAAATAAAATTGCATTTTTCGGTTCATTCTCTACCGTGTAGTGACCTTCTACCCTTAATTTCATCGTCCCCTGCTGGCCTTCTACTACAATTCGATCCTGCGTAAATGTAAAGTTGAAGTGATTAAACAATTCATTTTCTGACTTTAAAAAACGGTTAAAGTCCTCTTCACGAATGCTTATCGTAATGACTTTTCCATTTGTAACCATGGCACCTTGTTGTTGTTGAATGAATTGTGGTAAATCCTGCATAGCTTGAGCTAATGCTTTAAAGTGCTTATTTACCTCGTAGACACCTACATTCTCCCAATAAGCTGTCATTTCGCCAATTAGCTTGCGTAGTGTATCCGGATCATTACTGGCGTTAACGCCGTCATTTACACGCGACTGAAGCAGGACAATGCGTTTACGTTGTGCCAGTAAGTTTGTTTTGACAGTCTCCAATTCCATTGAGGCTTGGGTAACTTGTTGTTCTGTTTTTCGCATAGATTGATAATTGGATTCGTATTCTTGAAGCACATCCTGATCGTGACTAATCAATAATAAGTAGTAATCGTACAGAGAGAGAAGTTGCCTTATACTTTTCGCCCCTAACACCACACTCAACAGCTTGTCCCTTTCCCCCATATAATAAGATCGCAGCACAGAACCTGCACGCTTCCGTTGTATGGTCATTTGCTCTTGCTGAACGGTGAGATTACTTCGCAGTTTCTGCTGACGCTGCAAAAGGGTATGCTGCTCCTGACTGATTCGCTCAATTTCATGGTCTATCTCTACAATCGACAGGCTATCTTGTAAAATCTGACTTTCTTCATGGGAGGGAGCGGCCAGGGTAGGACGTACATATATGAAAGTTAGCAACATAATGGTGGTCAGCAGGGTGCTGATTGTGATTTTTATTCGTTTGTTCATTTGGTTTCCCCTTTTATGTATTCCCGAAAAAAACTAATGGTAATGTATATGATCCTTTCTGTTTCTTTAACCATTCATTTTATTGTACAGCAGTCTGAGCATGCTTGAAACCCGAAACTGTTTACGTTCACGTATGAGTTCTTGCAGAAATGGAAATACAATTTAGTATCAAATAGATTCTATGAACTCTACGAGAGGCATAGGAATGAATAAACAGCTTTTATACCCTATTCAAATACCGGCAAGATCGGTTCATGAAGACGGTTATTTCAGGATGTTGTTAGGAGGGCTAGAGGCATGACTGCAATAAGACAAGATGCATGGAGTGTGGAAGATGACTTGATATTGGCGGAGGTGACATTGCGGCATATCCGTGAAGGTGGAACGCAGCTCGCAGCGTTTGAGGAGGTTGGACAAAAAATAGGAAGAACCTCTGCAGCATGCGGTTTTCGTTGGAACAGCTGCGTGCGCAAACGTTACGATGAAGCGATCAGTATTGCCAAAGCGCAGCGCCAGAAGCGCAGTTATATCCGTAAGCAGAACCCGGTGGGTGTATCACAGGTTGCGGCTTTTGCCTCGCTTGATACAGTAGAAGGTGGATACAGAACGGATGGTGCGAGTGAGGATACGTTATCTATTGATGCAGTAATTCGCTTCTTGCGCCAATGGAAGGGATCCGTCCAGGAAACGAATCGGCAGATTAAGATGTTGGAGAAAGATTTACGGGAAAAGGAAGAAGAATTGAATCAGCTTCGCTCCATTAATGACCGGCTGTCCAAAGAAGTGAATGATGTACAAACCGACTATCGTGTTGTGAATGATGATTATAAAGCTCTGATTCAGATTATGGACCGGGCTCGGCGCTTGGCTTTAATCACTGAAGATGAGGAAGAGCTTAAATCCAGATTCAAAATGGACGCCAATGGGAATCTGGAGCGCATTGAGTAACAAGATTACTTCTGTAATATTGAAATAAAACGTCAACTAGCGCTTTGCCGTAGTTGGCGTTTTTTGTATTTCTTTAGAGTGCATATGATATAGTAGAAAAAAAGATGGAAGCGAGACGATACAAAGGTGATTGATATTATTGGAGCGGGTTCGCTGGGATTGTTGTTTGCCGGGAGGTTGTCTGCTTCGGGTACAGAAGTAAGGCTGTGGACGCGTACACTTGAGCAGGCACGCGTCATTGCTCGTGAAGGGATTACTGTGTTTGATAAGGAGGGGCAGACGGCAGTACATGTGTCCGGGGATAAATTGAAGGTAGCGCCATTGGCAGATTGGCAACGGTTAAATTCACAGGCTCCAGCACGATGGATAATGCTTATGACCAAACAGGGGGCGATTGAGGAAGTATTAGAACAGATCCAGCCTGCAGCTCAAATGGATAGAGATACAGGAATTGTTTGCTTGCAGAATGGAATCGGCCATATAGAACGCATTAGACAGGCTTGGCCTAAAGCTGTGGTATACCCTGCTGTGACGACTGAAGGAGCCAAGAGGCAGGGAGTAGCATCTATTGTACATGCAGGATCGGGTGTTACTGAAATTGGTAGTTCGGAGGAAAGGGAGGAGGCGAAGAACAATAATTTTAATCAATGTGTGCTAAATCGGTTGCTTGCAGCAGGATTTGACGCCTGCTTGTCGAAAGAAATCGATAACGGTATGTATCGCAAATTGTTGATCAATGCTGTAATCAATCCGCTGACGGCGGTATGGCGAGTTCGTAATGGCGAGCTGCTTTCGGACCCTATTCGAATACATATGATGCGCAGGCTATACGATGAAGGCATTCAAGTGTATGAAGCTCATGGTATCCACTGGGAAAACGCATGGTGGGAGCAAATTATGAATGTATGCCGGGCAACGGCAGAAAATCACTCGTCCATGCTAGCTGATGTACTTGCACAGTCCATGACGGAAGTTGCTTCGATTAACGGACAACTGGTGCAGATGGCAGATCGGGCTGGAGTTACTGCACCAACTCATGAGGTATTGTGGCAATTAATTGAAGGTATGCGGCTAAAAGAGGGGTGATCAGTTGAGTCTTATACAAGGTACTATTATCACTTTCAGTATTCTTCCCTTTTTTCCGTTTTTGATCGTGTTTGCGGTTTGTCGCTACATTCTTAAAATGGAAAAAAAGAAATCGTTACTTACTTCTATGGATATTACCACGTTTTTTCTGATATTTTCCGTAGCAGCACTCTTTAACGTCATTTTTTCATCTCGATTCGGTTTTTATTTGATTCTACTGCTCCTATTACTGGCCTTGGGTTTAATTGGAGGAGCTCAAAATCGAATAAAAGGGAAGGTTGATGGTAAAAGATTATGTAGAGCGGTCTGGAGATTAACTTTTATAGCGATGACATTGGCGTATATTTTGTTAACTGTTGTTGGTATATTTAAGAATATATTCAACATCATGTGATATAAGGTGACATGAAAAGGTGAAAAAATATGAATTAATCATGTTTTTTTGAAAAAAAAGCTCAATTTGAAGAAATGTAATGTAGATTTTTTTGACCGCTGGTTGTATAATCTATAAACATATACCACTTTAGAACTAGGGGGAAAACGCTAGATGAAAAGGAAAAGCTTTTTAGTCCTTTTGACACTCATTCTTGCAGTTGGTGCACTGCTCGCAGGTTGTGGCTCCAGCAAGAACGATAATGGTAAGGGCGCACAAGAAAACACCTCGACTACGCCGGCTCCGGCCAACAAGCAAATTTTGCGCATTAACCTTGCTTCCGAGCCGCCAACCTTCGATCCGGCACAAGCTCAGGATAGTCAAACTAACACGGTTCTGAAAACTTTGTATGAAGGTCTCGTACGTATGGGTCCTGACGGCAAAGAAATCCCTGGCGTAGCTGAATCTTGGAAAATTTCCGATGACGGCAAAACCTATACGTTCAAGCTTCGTGATACTGCAAAATGGAGTAATGGCGACCCAGTCAAAGCAAGCGACTTCGTATTTGCTTGGCAGCGGGTACTGGATCCTTCCACGGCTCCTGCACCTCCATATGCTTACCAATTGTACTATATCAAAAATGCTGAGGGTTACAACCTGAGCACTTCGAAATCTTTTAAAGGCACTAAAGTTACAGACTTTAAAGATGTAGGTGTTAAAGCTGTTGACGACCATACATTGCAAGTAGAGCTGGAGCACCCAACTCCTTACTTCTTGGGATTGACTTCTTTCTACACTTTTTACCCTGTAAATCCTTCCGTTAAAGGTAATGATAAGTGGGCTGTTAAGAAAGATAGCATGATCACTAACGGACCTTACACATTAACGACTTGGGACAGCGGTCAAAAGATCGAAGTAACCAAAAGTGAAAACTATTGGGGTAAAGATGATATCAAGCTGAACAAAATTACGATGTCCCTTGTAAATAGCGGTGCAACAGAGCTGGCTTCTTATAGAAGTGGACAACTCGATTACGCAGGTATGCCAAACGGTGAAATTCCTACCGACCAAATTCCGGCTGTGAAAAAAGAACTGCCTAACGAATTTAAGGCAAAAGGGATTGCAAGTACGTACTACTATCTGTTTAATGTAACTGAAAAACCATTTAATAATGTTAAAATTCGTAAAGCGTTTGCGATGGCTATTGAACGCCAACCAATCGTTGAAAGAGTAACATTGGGCGGTCAAATTCCTGCATACGGCTTTGTACCTCCAGGTATCAAAGGAGTATCTCAAGAATTCCGTACTGAGAATAAAGATGATTACTTCAAAGAAGACTTCACTGAAGCGAAAAAATTGCTTCAAGAAGGTATGAAGGAAGAAGGCGTAACTACACTTCCTCCGGTAACATTGCTGTATAACTCCAGCGAGAGTCACCAAAAGATTGCTTTGGCAGTTGCTGATATGTGGAAGAAAAACCTTGGTGTTGACATCAAAACTCAAAACCAAGAGTGGGGCGTATTTATCCAAACACGTAACAAGCTGAATTTCCAAATCGCTCGTGGTGGATGGTCTGCTGACTATAATGATCCAATGACATTCCTGGATATGTGGACAACAGGCAATGGCAACAACAATGCAGGTTATGCTAACCCAGCATATGATGCTTTGATTGAAGCAGCTAAAAAAGAAACTGATCCAGCAAAACGCATGGAAGATTTTGCGAAAGCGGAGAAAATTCTGGTTCAAGATGATATGGTAATGCTTCCGATCTACTACTACTCAAATGTTTCTTTAACGAAACCGAATGTAAAAGACATTGGGCTTGACTTTAGTGGAGCAGTTGATTTCACAAGAGCGTATATTACACAGTAACTGAAGCTCGATTCTGAAGTTTGATAGTTACTTCGGGATATATATGTGGATAGAACCATATATATCCCGTTTTTTTTGTGTGTCATGGTCTTTTCCATCATCATGTAACCATGCAAATAAGTAGAATGGACAGTCCAATTCTATTTCGATAAAATCGAATGGTGTCGAAAAAAATTTATGGGGGGTGTAAACGGGCAATGACGCGTTATTTGATCAGTAAATTTTTCTATATGCTGCTATCTTTGTTCATTCTGATCTCTGCGACGTTTTTTCTCATGAAAGCAATTCCGGGTAACCCCTTCATGAGTGAAAAAGCGACTTCTCCTGAGATTCAAGCCCGGTTAATGGAGCAATATGGGCTGGATAAGCCTGTATATGTCCAATATTTTAAATACTTAGGTGATATTGCTTCAGGTGATTTTGGTATTTCTATGAAAAAGCTGAATCAAAGTGTAACTGACATTATCGGACAAACTTTTACGGTTTCCCTCAAACTAGGTTTTGTTGCCATAATCGTGTCGATAATTGTCGGTCTCTTGCTAGGTATGCTGGCAGCTTTGTATCATCGTAGGCTAATAGATAACGTTGCAATGGTATTAGCTATCATGGGGATTGCGGTTCCCAGCTTCGTTCTAGCATCGTTGATTCAATTTTTCTTCGCTCAACAGTTAGGTTGGTTTAATGTTATGGGCTTTGACGGTCCGATGGACTACGTTCTGCCTGTTGCAGCTTTATCTGCTTCCCCAATTGCGTTTATCGCTCGACTAACGCGTTCCAGCATGCTGGAAGTGCTTCATGCGGATTATATTAAGACTGCCAAAGCTAAAGGCTTGAAATCCATTACAATTATGTTCAAACACGTTGTACGTAATGCTATTTTGCCGGTCGTTACCTATGTGGGACCCATGACGGCCAATATTATTACGGGTTCAGTTGTTATTGAACGTATCTTCGGGATTGGCGGTATTGGTAAGGTATTCGTAGATAGTATTACAACACGCGATTATACCATGATTATGGGAGTTACTATTTTTTACGGTATTTTGCTGATGGTGGCGCGTTTTATTACAGATATTGCATATGGATTTATTGATCCGCGGATTAAGCTTACTGGCGGGAAGGAGGGATAACTTTATGTCTGTTAAAGATAATGCTGTGAACTTGGATAAGCTTCAGGTGAAACCGGAAGATTTCCAGAAGGTCGGGGCGGATGAAAAGCAGTCTGAAGTTATTCAGCGCGAAAGCCTGTCCGCTTGGCGAGATGCTTGGGAGCGACTTCGTAAAAATAAACTGGCAATGACGAGCTTGAGTGTTTTGGTTCTCATTGTGCTTGCTTCAATTGTTGGTCCGATGCTGTCCCCATATGATGACCGCACGAATGATTTGTTGAGCACCAATCTTCCTCCTTCGGCGGAACATTGGTTCGGAACAGATGATCTGGGGCGTGATATGTTTGTACGTACTTGGATGGGCGCTCGGATTTCCTTGATTATTGGTTTGGCTGCTGCAATGATTGACTTGATGATTGGAGTTATTTATGGTGGAATTATGGGTTACTTTGGTGGCCGCGTTGATGAAATCATGAATAAATTTTCTGAAATCTTGTACTCCATTCCTTACTTGCTTGTTACGATCCTGTTGCTGGTTGTACTGGAGCCAAGTATCACTACAATTATTATTGCGCTCTGTGTAACGGGGTGGATTAACATGTCGTGGATTGTACGTGGTGAGATGTTACAACTTAAAAACCGAGAATTCGTACTCGCTTCCCGTTCAATGGGTGCAGGTGCTGGTCGTCTGCTGTTCCGTCACTTGTTGCCCAATGCGGTAGGACCAATCATTGTCACACTGACTTTGACAGTTCCAAGTGCTATTTTCTCTGAGGCATTCCTGAGCTTTCTTGGATTAGGGGTACAGGCACCTCAGGCGTCACTGGGTTCAATGATTGAATCAGCTCTGACTGGGTGGATGTATTACCCGTGGCGAATGCTTTTCCCAGCAGGTTTGATCAGTTTGATTATGCTTGCGTTCAACCTTTTTGGCGACGGCTTGCGTGATGCGCTTGATCCGAAGTTGAAGAAATAGGAGGTGAGATCATGGTGAGTAGCAACAATTTAATTGAGGTTGAAGGTCTTAAAAAGTATTTTAATGTTGGCAAAAACCGTGTGCTCAAAGCGGTGGACAACCTGAATTTCTATATTCGCGAGGGTGAAACGCTGGGTATGGTTGGTGAATCCGGTTGTGGTAAGTCTACAGCGGGTCGTACGATTTTGCGCTTGTATGAACCTACAGCAGGTAGCGTACGTTTTAACGGTACGGATATTTACAAATTATCACCAAGTAAAATGAAAGCAATGCGCCGTGATATGCAGATGATCTTTCAAGATCCGTATGCATCATTGAACCCGCGTTTTACCGTTTCTGATATTATTGGTGAGGCACTCGATATTCACAATATGGCGGGTAGCCGTGCAGAACGTAAGAAACGGATTGAAGAGTTACTTGATCTGGTTGGTTTGAACCCTGACCATGCAACACGCTATCCGCATGAGTTTTCTGGTGGTCAACGTCAACGGATCGGTATTGCACGCGCACTAGCGGTTAATCCTAAATTCATCATTTGTGATGAGCCGATTTCAGCTCTTGACGTATCTATTCAGGCTCAGGTTGTCAACCTGTTAAAAGAGCTTCAAGAACGTTTGGGTCTGACATACCTGTTCATTGCGCATGATCTGTCGATGGTCAAGCACATCAGTGATCGGGTAGCTGTAATGTATATGGGGAGAATGGTAGAGCTTGCAGAAAGTGCTGAATTGTATGCAAATCCGATCCATCCTTATACGAAAATGCTTTTGTCGGCGATCCCACTTCCTGATCCAGAAGTAGAAGCCAACAAAAAACGGATTATTATGCCAGGCGACCAAGCAGGCCCAATTCATGATGCAGCTGGCAGTAAGACAGGGGCTTATAACCTGGAAAATGCCACGCTCATCGAAGTGTCTAAAGGACATTTTGTAGCTGAGCCTTACGCCTGATCTTGTTTTATGCACCAACCGCCGAATTATTCGGCGGTTTTTTTTGTAGGAAGCTTTGACGTGGACATGGGCTTTCGGTACAATCAAGCAGTAAGGTTTTGGTGGAGACAGGAGGCAGACCCATGAAAATAATTCCGGAAACGCTTCGCGTAGGGTCGGCTTTGGCAGAAGATTATATACAGGGTATAGGACGCGCAAGCGACTTGTATGAATATAATGTGCTGCACGCCGATGCTTATGCCCAACGGGCGAAGTGGCTGGATAAGACGGGGCATCTGCGATTAAACCGTAAGGATGTCGTAGCATGTCTTCGTATATACAATGAGAAATACAATTCGTATGAGGCGGTTCGTGCTTCATTGGACCGTTTGGAAAGTCCAGATGCCTTAGTAGTAGCTGGCGGGCAGCAAAGCGGATTGTTCACAGGTCCGATGCTGGTCATTTACAAAGCTGCTACCCTAATTAAGGCGGCGAGAGAAGCTGAGGAACGGCTTGGACGTCCGGTTATTCCCGTCTTCTGGATTGCTGGCGAAGATCATGACTGGGACGAGGTCAATCATACATACGTAATGGCAAATGACCCACAAGCCGTCAAAATCAAGCTGAATAAGCAACCTGAACGCCGTTCTTCGGTTAGTGCCATTAAAGTTGACGCTGTTGAGTGGAAGCAAGCGATAGCGGATATAGAGCAAAGCTTGCCAGATTCAGAACATAAGGCTGATATAATGCGCATGATTAAGAACGGGCTAACGGATTCATATGGACTGAGTGAAGCCTTTGCCAAGTTGCTGGGCCTTTTGTTCGGCACCTATGGATTAGTGCTCTTGGATTCAGCAGATCCTTCGCTACGCAAGCTGGAAGCATCCATTTTTAAGCAACTGGTTCAGCACAATGATGAGTTGGAGCAGGCTTACCGGACGACTGCTGCGCGGATCGTAGATTATGGATATCATTTACAAGCCGATGTGCATGAAGGTGGCGCGAATCTCTTTTATATCCATGAAGATGAACGCTTGCTGCTTTTCAAAAAAGCTGGACTATTCACGGATCGCCACGGGCTGGTGGCGTTTACTGTGGATGAACTGCTTGAAGAGATAGATAGACATCCCGAACGTTTTAGTAACAATGTGCTAACTCGGCCTATAATGCAGGATTCACTGTTTCCGGTGCTGGCATCTGTGCTGGGTCTAGGAGAGATTGCTTACTGGGCGATTACACGGGATGCTTTCGGGGTGTTGGAGATGCAGATGCCGATACTGCTGCCACGAATGTCTTTTACGTTGGTAGAGCCAGGTGTGGAGAAGCATATGCTTAAGTATGAATTGAGTTTTGGTCAAGTTAGAGACGGACTTGAGGAACGGAAAAAGCTATGGATCGCCACTCAAGATCAGCTTGGAATGCAGGATCAGTTTTCCGGTGCTAAGGAAGCTTTTGTCCGCATGTACGAACCGCTTGTGCAGCAGACAGGTTTGATTGAAAAAGGTTTGCTACCGCTCGGAGAAACCAACCGCGATAAGATTCTGGCACAGATCGCCTATCTGGAGGCAAAAGTTCAAGAAGCATTGCTTCGGCAAAATGAAACAGCACTTCGCCAGTGGGATCGTATTGAATGGTCGATTTTTCCGTTTGGACAGCCGCAGGAGCGGACGTATACGATCTATCATTTTCTCAACCGTCATGGGCTCAGCCTGATTGATATGATTATGAATGTACCATTGGATCTGACGGGTACGCATCGCGTTATTTATGTATGATTTATTATTTTATATAGGATTTATCATGGTTCAAATTTAACCAATATGAAGGAGGAAACAAAGTATGACTTCCCATTCTCTGCAAAATAGCATAGTTCACGATCTTAAATTGGCCCCTGAAGGTCATTTGAAAATTGATTGGGTAGAAGCCCATATGCCGGTATTGAACCGTATACGTCAACAATTCGAGCAAGAGCAGCCTTTTGCTGGTCTGAAGGTAACCATCTGTCTACATCTGGAGGCCAAAACGGCTTATCTGGCTAAAGTGGTACAAGCAGGTGGAGCGCAGGTAACTATTACGGGTAGTAATCCATTGTCCACACAAGATGATGTTTGCGCCGCATTAGTTGAAGATGGCGTTACAGTATTAGCTAAATACAATCCGGACCCAGAAGAATTCAAAAATTTGCAAATCAAGGCACTGGAAACAAAGCCGGATCTCATTATAGATGATGGTGGTGACTTGGTTACTCTGTTGCAATCCGAACGGCCTGATCTGATTTCTACGATCCGTGGGGGAGCAGAGGAGACAACTACTGGGATTATTCGTTTGAAGGCTTTGGAAAAAGAAGGGCAACTTCACTTTCCGATGGTGGCTGTTAATGATGCTTACTGCAAATATTTGTTTGATAACCGCTATGGTACAGGACAGTCAGCTTTCGACGGCATTATTCGTACGACTAATCTGGTTGTAGCCGGAAGTACAGTGGTTGTGGTAGGTTATGGCTGGTGTGGCAAAGGAGTTGCAATGCGTGCGAAAGGACTGGGAGCCAACGTTGTTGTAACCGAAGTTGATCCGATCAAGGCAGTAGAAGCCCATATGGATGGTTTCCATGTCTTGCCGATGGTAGAGGCTGCCAAACTGGGTGACTTCTTTATTACAGTAACTGGAAACAAGGCTGTAATTACAGGAGAACACTTTGATGTGATGAAGGATGGAGCTGTGCTGTGTAACGCAGGGCATTTTGATGTGGAGGTTAGTAAGCCTGAGCTTGCTAAACGTTCCGAATCCATTCGTACGGTGCGTCGTAATATCGAGGAATATCGCTTTAAAGATGGACGTAAAATGTATTTGCTGGCAGAAGGACGCCTCGTGAATCTGGCTGCTGCTGATGGTCATCCTGCGGAAATTATGGATACGACATTTGCGCTTCAGGCGCTTGGCTTGAAATATGTGAATGATCGTTACAATGAGCTAGGCAAAGCCGTTATTAATGTACCTTATGAAATTGATGAGCAGGTAGCTCGATTCAAGCTTGATAGTCTGGGAATCCAAATTGACACGTTAACTGAAGACCAAAAGATCTATTTGGACAGCTGGAACGCGTAATCGGATTATTTCATCACGATTTTCGCTGCAAATGTGTTGCGTTTTTAATGCAAGTGTTTGTTTAGGTTGGCATAATGGACAGAGAGTAAGCCCTTTATTCCGTGTTGTTTCGAAACCTGATGCATATTGTCGGGGGCCGGCTTCATGGGATAAGGGGCTTTTTTGCATCTTGTGACGCAGGGCTACAATAACAGACATAAGGGTATGGATCCGGCTTCTATCACTTTTTGGTAATGAAAAAGAGGTCTTTGATTTTTTAAAGCGAATCTATTATGCTTAGGTGGTGGAAAGTGGGCCAAAGTGGGAGAATGGGGTAAGGGGTGACGAAACCAATGTTTATGGGGGAGTTCCAACATAGCATTGATGAGAAGGGTCGGCTTACTGTACCGGCCAAGTTTCGTGAACTTCTCGGTGCCTCGTTCGTGGTTACCCGCGGGCTGGACCAATGCCTCTTCGTGTATCCCATGGATGAGTGGGCTGTCATGGAGAAGAAACTTAAAGCACTGCCTCTGATGAAGGCCGATGCGCGGGCGTTTACCCGTTTTTTTTTCTCGGGGGCGACTGAATGCGAATTGGACAAACAGGGCAGGGTAAATTTACCGGGGAATTTGTGCGAATACGCCAAGCTTACTAAAGAGTGCGTCGTATTGGGAGTGTCCACCCGTGTAGAGATTTGGAGCAAGCATACTTGGGAGCAATATTTCAACCAATCAGAAGAAGCATTTAACGACATTGCTGAGAAATTGGTTGATTTCAACTTTGAATTGTAATTTAGGAGGTCAGCCGTTTGTTTCACCACATTACCGTACTCAAAGAAGAAGCAACACAGGCACTAAACATCAGGCAGGACGGGATTTATGTGGACTGCACGTTGGGAGGGGCAGGACACAGTTCCGTCATTGCATCACAGCTTGGCCCTGAGGGAAGGCTCATTGCCTTTGATCAGGACGACTGGGCATTGAACAATGCGCGAGAGAAGCTGTCAGCCTATGAAGGAAAGATTTCATTAGTGAAATCCAACTTCCGACACTTGCAGGACAAGCTGACCGAGCTGGGATTGCCCGAAAAAGACGGCGTCCCGCAAGTCCAGGGTATTTTGTTCGATCTGGGTGTATCCTCGCCTCAGTTCGATGAGGGGGAACGGGGATTTAGCTACAATCATGATGCGCCGCTTGATATGCGGATGGATCAGAGTAGCTCGCTTACGGCTTACGAAATTGTCAATGAATGGTCAGAAGCAGAGATTGCGCGTATTTTGTTTCATTACGGAGAAGAGAAGTTTTCACGGCGGATCGCAAAGTTCATGATTGAACGTCGATTGAACAAGCCTATTCACACAACAGGGGAACTTGTCGATATTATCAAAGAAGGAATTCCGGCTGCGGCACGCAGAACCGGGGGACATCCGGCTAAACGCAGTTTCCAGGCTTTGCGGATTGCTGTGAATGATGAGTTGGGTGCACTGGAAGATACTTTGCATCAGGCAATAAGATGTCTGGCTCCAGGAGGCAGAATTTCGGTCATTACATTCCATTCTCTGGAGGATCGGATATGCAAGCATATTTTCAAGGAGTATCTGGCGAAAAGCATCTATCCATCTGATTTGCCTATTTTGGAGGACAAAATGGAAGGCGATCTGAAGCTGGTGAATCGTAAGCCGATTGTGGCGTCAGAGCAGGAACTGGAGCTTAATCCACGGTCCCGGTCAGCGAAGCTGAGAGTTGCCGAGAAATTGTGAATTTAATGGAGAAGGAGAGGCGACATGGCTTATACACGCGGTAATTTGGCTGTAAAAGAAAGAGCCCGTCAGGAACAGGTTCAGCAACAACGGTATCGTGAGACTACCAAAGTCGTTACACGCCGCAGAGAGCTGCCGATTCGAGAAAAGCTGCTGTATCTATTGACACTTGTAGCGTGCATTGTCATTGCTGGTATGTTGATTAGCAGGTACGCTCACATTTATCAAATCAATTATTCGATTAATACGGCAAGCAAGGACATTTCCAAATTACAGACCAATATCGCCCAACTGAAGATTCAAAAGGAGCGTCTGGAAAATCAGATCGTGCCGACTGCAAAGCAACAGGGATATATCGAACCAACAAGAGAGCCCATTCGTGTGGAAAAGCAGGCTGCCAAATAGTTAAGGGCATAGCATCAAGCTATGCTCTGACGTACATTTTTTTGCAGAGAGGTTTGAGCTATGGTCAAAAGAATAAAGCTTCGCACACTGCTAATAGGGGGATGTATTACCCTCTTTTTTCTTGTTCTGCTACTTAAGGTATTTTGGATTCAAGTTGTGAGTGGGGAGTACTGGCATAACCTGGTAGTTAATCAAGTAGAAAGAGATCAGGTGATTCAGCCCAAGCGTGGAACCATTACGGACCGTAAAGGAAACGTATTGGCTACGGATGCACCGGCTTATACGGTAGTTGTCAATCCTAGCATCATTCAGGAGTATGATTTGGAGAATGAGGTTGTAGCTAAGCTGCACCAGTTACTCAAAACGCCTGAGGATGAGCTGAGAGGACATCTTTCTGCAAAGGATAAAAAGGGGAACTACTTAAAAAATCGCGAGATTCGTAATGGGGGCTGGAAGGTAGATCCTGAGGTAAAGGCACAAGTGGATACGTTCAAAGAGTATTTGAAGGATAAGTATGAAGTAATTGGAGCTGTGGACACCGTTCAAGAATCCAAACGCTATTATCCGGAAAATAAGCTGGCTTCCCATGTTCTTGGCTATCAAAGAAAAGATGGCACAGCAGGTATGGGGTTGGAAGCTTATTATAATAAAGAGCTCTCGGGGACGGCTGGAAAGCTTCTGTATCAGCGGGATCGGAAGGGAGTTCCTCTTCAAGGATCGGAAAGTGTCTATGAGCCGGCACAAAATGGTAAAAATTTAAAGCTGACGATTGACGATACGATTCAGTATTATATAGAGGATGCCATGCAGGAAGCTATTGCAAAATACAACCCGAAAACGATGACTGTTGTAGCTGCTGATCCTCAGACGATGGATGTTCTCGGTATGGCAACTTATCCGAATTTTAATCCCAATACATATGGGAGTACACCCTTGGAATATTTCCGTAATAATGCTACTCAATCTATCTACGAGCCTGGCTCCACGTTTAAGATTGTCACCTTGGCAGCTGCGGTCCAAGAAAAGGTGTTCAATCCAAATGAATCTTACCAATCTGGTATGATTCGGGTCGGAGGCTGGGATATTCGTGATGTAAGCCGTAACTGGGGAACGTTAACCTATCTTCAGGGAGTCAAGCGCTCAAGTAACGTCGGTTTCGTCCATCTGGGACTGGATAAGTTGGGTGGCGAGAGACTGAAAAAATATATTAATAACTTTGGATTCGGCGTGAAAACGGGCATTGATCTTCCGAGTGAGTCTACTGGAGCTATTACATTCCATACCCAGTACAAATCGGAGGTCGCAACGGCTTCATATGGACACGGACGTGTCCAGGTAACGCCAATCCAGCAGGTAGCTGCCATCTCGGCAATTGCTAACGGGGGGAAGCTGATGCAACCTCATCTGGTAAAAGAAATCATGAACCCAGATACAGGCGAAGTTCAGACGATTCAACCGAAGGAAGTCCGCCAAGTGATTACTCGGGAATCGGCAGTCCAGACAAGCAGCTATCTGGAGCAGGTCGTATCTGACCAAGAAATTGGTACGGGACGCCTTGCTTATATTGACGGATATCGTGTAGCTGGAAAAACAGGTACAGCGACGAAGGTCGTCGGAAAAGTATATGACCATTCGAAGGATGTCGTGTCCTTTATAGGTTTTGCACCGGTAAATGATCCGAAAATAGCTGTTTTGGTTGTTATGGACGAACCTAACAAATCAGTAGGCGGCGGTACAGCAGCAGCGCCTGTATTTAAAAAAATCGTATCCCAATCGTTGCAATATATGGGGGTTCCAAAAACAGGAACTAAAACGAATAAATCAGGTGGCGCTGTTGTAAAAACAGTGAATTTGCCAACGGTACCAACATTAACTGGTCAGGTGAAGAAGGATGCGCAAAATGCATTGCTCAAACAGGGAATTGCCTATGAAACGGTAGGCAAAGGCTCCAAAATTGTTCGCCAGTATCCTGAAGCAGGCGTCAAAATGAAACCCGGACAACGCATTTACTTGCTGACTGAGGATAGTGCCAACATGACTATTCCTGATTTTACAGGTGTTTCTTTGCGTGACACACTTCAAGTTCTGACCCTTATGAAGGTTGGTGTGCAGGTAAGCGGCGAAGGTTATGTTGTCTCTCAAAAGGCGCAAATGGTAAATGGAAAGCGGATCGTCAGCGTGACGCTTCAGCCAGCCAAAGAAACGGTGACCGGAGTGAAACCGGAGGAAACACAGGACTCGACCAATGGAGTTGCAGCTAACCAGAACGGCAGCGCAACAAAAACGGAGGCCGATACTAAAACCGAATCCAGTACTACTGCTGATGCTGGAACAGACGCGGGAGCTCCTAAGGGAGGAATATCTGCTGTTGCAGATGAGAAAAGTGCTGCTGCGATTAAAGGCGAGGATAACTGATAGCTTGTTCTAATGTCCGTTCTTTTGAATATGCATGAGGTAAGACATGTCATGAGTATTTGAGGAACGGAGGGAGCGCGTTTGAAAAAATCTAACGTGACCATGCGGCGGAGGCTGGTATGGGGGCTAATGGGATTATTTGTACTGTTTGCGGCCTTGTCGATCCGGCTCGCCTATGTTCAATTGGGTAAAGGAGGCGAGCTCTCGGCCAAGGCTGAGGATTCGTGGCGCCGCAATATTCCATTTGCCGCCAAGCGCGGCGAAATTTTGGATCGGCAGGGTACGGCGCTGACTTACAATGTCAGTTCGCCGACAGTCATGGCGATACCAGTGCAAATTAAGAAGCCGGAAGAAACGGCACGCAGGCTGGCGCCCTTGCTGGATATGAGTGAGGATAAAGTGCTCAAGCTGATTACCAAACGAACAGCAAGCCAAAAACTTCAGCCCGGCGGACGAAAAATTACGATGGAGAAAGCGCAGCAAATTCGTGATTTGAAGCTGCCGGGTATCGTTGTTGCTGAAGACAACAAACGTTATTATCCTTATGGTGATCTAGCGGCTCATATTCTTGGGTTTACAGGAATTGATAATCAAGGGCTGACAGGCGTAGAGAAGCAGCAAAACAGTAAGCTACGGGGAATCGACGGAAGCATTGCGTATTTATCGGATGCAGGTGGTCGTCTAATGCCTGGTTCTTCTGAAAAATACATTGAACCGAAGGATGGACTGAATTTACAATTAACCATTGATAAGTCTGTGCAGTCCATTATGGAACGGGAGCTTGACCAAGCCATGGTCAAATTCCAGGCGAAGTCCGCGTTGTCTATTGCTATGAACCCCAAGACGGGTGAAATATTAGGCATGGCTGGACGACCAAGCTATGAGCCAGCGCTATACAAGCAATATGCTCCTGAAATTTATAATCGAAATCTGCCAATCTGGATGACATATGAACCTGGTTCTACTTTCAAAATTATTACACTGGCTGCTGCCTTGGAAGAAAAGAAGGTCAATCTCAAAAATGACCGTTTTTTTGATCCGGGATATATTGAAGTCGGTGGAGCACGCCTGCGTTGCTGGAAGAAAGGCGGACATGGAAGCCAGACTTTCCTTCAAGTAGTGGAGAATTCTTGCAACCCCGGTTTTGTAACATTGGGGCAGCGATTAGGTAAAGAAACACTGTTCAAATACATTCGCAATTTTGGTTTCGGCAGCAAAACGGGGATCGACATGATTGGTGAGGGCAACGGCATTTTGTTCAAGCTACCTCAGGTCGGTCCTGTAGAGCTGGCGACAACCGCTTTTGGTCAAGGGGTGTCTGTCACTCCGATTCAGCAGGTTACGGCAGTATCAGCGGCAATTAATGGCGGTAATCTTTATAAGCCTCACATTACAAAAGGTTGGGTTCAGCCGGGAACCGGAAAAGTGCTGGAAAAAGTAGAACCAGAACTGGTACGTAGGGTTATTTCAGAGGACACCTCCCGACAGGTAAGGGAAGCGCTGGAAAGCGTCGTTGCTAAAGGTACAGGTCGTCCTGCTTTTATTGAGGGTTACCGGGTGGGAGGTAAAACGGGGACAGCACAAAAGGTGATTAACGGACGTTATTCTTCCTCGGAGCATATTGTATCCTTTATTGGTTTTGCGCCGGCGGATGATCCGCAAATCGTCGTTTATACCGCTGTCGATAACCCGAAGGGCATTCAATTCGGCGGGGTGGTTGCTGCGCCAATCGTGCAAAATATTTTAAAGGACGCGCTGATTGCCTTGAAAATACCGCCCCGCACCAATCAAATTGCCAAAGAGTACAAGTATGGAGAAAATCCGATCGAAACGGTACCTGATCTGGTAGGTGCTACTGCAGCTGATTTGTACGAAGATATGAATATGAACTTTATGCTCGTGAAATCTGGGTCAGGCAAAACGGTCGTGAGTCAGGCGCCGAAGCCGGGCTCCAGATTGGAGCGGGGATCAACGATCCGTATTTACATGGGGGATTGATAGGTTCATTTTATACCATACTATGAATAACGAGAGAGCAATGGAGGAATGAAAGATGCAGCTTCAACAATTGGCTTCACTGCTGGCCGTCTCCCGTGTAGTGGGTGACGGTACAGTGGATTGCCGAGGAATCGGGGCGGATTCACGTCGAGTGCAACCGGGGGATTTATTTCTGTGTTTGCCAGGTTTTACAGTGGACGGACATGACTATGCTGAGCAGGCAATTGCGTCCGGAGCGGCAGCTTTGGTCGTTGAACGGGAGCTGGATGTGCCTGTTCCGCAGCTTGTAGTTAAGGATGCACGACATGCCATGGCGGTTTTGGCGGATTATATGTTTGATTCACCGAGCCGACGCATGCGCATGATCGGCATAACCGGAACCAACGGTAAAACAACGATAACTTATCTGATTGAAAAGATCATGAAGGATGCCGGGGTGAACACCGGACTGATTGGTACGATTCAAATGCGTTACGGTGGTCAGCCTTACCCAATGTCTGGCACTACGCCCGAAGCGGTGGAACTGCAACGTTATCTCGGAAATATGGCAGAGCAGGGGGTTCAATGCTGTGTCATGGAAGTATCCTCACATGCGTTGGAGCAGGGCCGCGTCAAAGGAACTGATTTTCGCACCGCTATATTTACAAACCTGACGCAGGACCACCTGGACTACCACAACACAATGGAGGAGTACCGTGCTGCAAAAGGACTTTTATTCTCTAGGTTGGGAAATGCTTTCTCGCGGGATGCATCAGATAGCAAATATGCTGTTCTGAATGCAGACGATTCGGCTTCTTCCTATTTGCAGGCTCAAACTGCGGCCCAAGTGATTACATACGGCGTGGAAAAGGAGTCTGATGTGCAGGCATCTCGTATCACGATAGGTTCCAAGGGAACCTCCTTCCATGTGTCTACTTTTAAAGGAGATACCGATATTGAGCTTCGAATGGTGGGCAAGTTCAATGTGTACAACGCACTGGCGGCCATTACCGCTGCTTTGCTGGAAGGAATCTCGCTGGTGGATATCAAGCGCAGTCTAGAGTCTATCGCAGGCGTAGATGGGCGAGTAGAGCCTGTAGATGCGGGTCAGCCCTTTGCTGTTATTGTAGATTATGCCCATACACCGGACGGATTGGAAAATGTCCTTCGCACCGTAAAGGAATTTGCGGTCGGTAAAGTATGGTGTGTATTTGGATGCGGCGGTGACCGAGATCGTACGAAACGTCCATTGATGGGGAAAATTGCTGCGCGTTACAGCGATCACTCGTTTATTACTTCCGACAATCCGCGAACAGAGGACCCGAAAGTGATTTTGAAAGACATCGAACAAGGGCTGATTGACGAAGGTGTACCCGCAGAACGATACGAATTGATCGTGGATCGCAGAACTGCAATTCATAAAGCTGTTGAAATGGCAAGCCCTGACGATGTAGTATTGATTGCGGGAAAAGGTCATGAGACTTACCAGTTGATCGGAAAAACGGTGCATGAATTCGATGACCGCATCGTAGCCAAAGAAGCGATAAGGGGTTTATCCAAGTGATGAAAAGAACAATCGGTCAGATTGCATCTATGTGTGGAGGAATACTTCACGGAGAAGCGGACACCGAACAGATGGTCGAAGGCGTTTTTACAGATTCTCGCAGGCCGCAAAGCCAAGGGTTGTTTGTTCCACTCGTGGGCGAACGGTTTGATGGGCATAATTATGTGCAGCAGATCGTAAGCGAGGCTGGTGCAGCTGCGTTTTTATGGCAAAAGGATCATGGAGCACCTCCGGCTGAGAACGCTATTGAGGTAGAGGATACGTTAGAAGCCCTGCAGCATCTAGCAGCTGCATACTTACGCGAAACCGGCGTTTCTGTCGTTGGGATCACGGGAAGCAACGGCAAGACGACAACGAAAGACATCGTAAACGCTCTGCTGGGCACGACTTTTAAAGTACACAAAACCGAAGGGAATTATAACAATCATATCGGTTTGCCTTTAACTGTACTGTCCATGCCGCAGGATACAGATATTCTCATTCTGGAGATGGGCATGAGTGGACGTGGAGAGATTCGTCTGCTGGCTAATATTGCCCAACCAGATGTAGCTATCATAACGAACATAGGCGAATCGCACTTGCTGCAGCTTGGTTCTCGTGCGGAAATCGCTCGTGCAAAGTTGGAGATCACAAGTGGCCTTAAGCCCGGTGGTTTGCTGATCTACAACGGGGATGAACCACTGCTTTCACAAGTGTTGGAGGAGTCTGAAACGGTCAAGCCTGAAGGTTTAAAATTGTTTACGTTCGGGCTAGCTGCAGGCAACGATGACTATCCAACTGAAATCACTTCGGATGGAGAAGGTAGCTTATTTATAACAGCCCAATCTGGCAAAGAGGCTTTCCGGCTTCCCTTGCTTGGACAGCACAATGTTGTAAATGGTTTGGCGGCACTGGCGGTAGCGCGTCATTTCAATGTCGATGCAGACCATATACGTAAAGGGTTGTCGTCTTTAAAGCTGACGGGCATGCGCATTGAGGTCGTGAACTGTCCTAATGGACTTACCGTGCTAAACGACGCTTATAATGCCAGTCCGGCTTCAATGAAGGCTGCGATTCAGACGTTGTCTGCGTATAAAACGGACGGACGTAAAATCGCCGTGCTTGGTGATATGCTGGAGCTGGGACCTGAGGAAAAGCAATTCCATGAGGAAATTGGAATTTTCGCGGCAAAGCACGACGTAGAAGTACTGTTTACTTACGGTGCGTTAGGCACTTCGATTGCGCAGGGTGCGCAAGAGTTGATGCCAACTGCTAACGTTCACGCTTATACAGATAAGCAAGAGCTGATCCAGTATTTGCTGGTTCATCTACACGCCAATGATATTGTGCTGGTTAAGGCATCCAGAGGGATGCGACTAGAAGAAATTGTGGATGCGCTGAAAAACGGTCCGCTACAGAACTGATGTTGACGAGAGGAAGACTCCCATGGATATTCAATTATTACTGCTGACGATCGTCGTATCGTTTATATTGGCGGTCATTGCCGCTCCACTGCTCATTCCGCTGCTGCGGCGAATGAAATTCGGCCAGCAGGTCCGGGATGACGGGCCACAGAGCCATCTTAAAAAAATAGGTACGCCTACAATGGGCGGTATCGTAATTCTGGTGGCTTTTACGCTGACCTTTCTTAAGTTTTCAGCTATCAAAAATACGGACTTTTACGTTCTGCTGGTTGCTACGCTCGGTTTTGGGCTGATCGGCTTTTTGGACGACTACATCAAAATTGTATTTAAACGCTCGTTAGGTCTGACGGCGCGTCAAAAGCTGTTTGGGCAATTATTGTTTGGCGCGATCATGTGCTGGCTTCTGCTTAGCAATGATCATAGTACTGCGATCGGCATCCCTGGAACGTCATGGTCATTTGATTGGGGCGGCTGGTTTTATTATCCATTCATCATTATTATGATGCTGGCGATTAGCAATGCTGTCAATTTCACGGATGGGCTGGACGGGCTGCTGTCCGGTACAAGTGCCATTGCCTTTGCTGCTTATGCCATTGTCGCGATTCAGGCAACCTCGCTTCCGGCAGCAGTATGCTCAGCGGCTATGATTGGCGCTGTACTCGGATTTCTCGTATATAATGCTCATCCTGCCAAGGTGTTTATGGGTGACACAGGCTCGCTGGGAATTGGCGGCGCCATAGGTGCCATTGCCATCGTTACGAAAAGCGAAATTTTGTTCCTCATTATCGGTGGTGTATTCGTAATTGAAATGCTGTCCGTGGTCTTGCAAGTAGCTTCCTTTAAAACACGTGGCAAGCGTATTTTCAAAATGAGCCCGATCCATCATCATTTCGAGCTGTCCGGCTGGTCCGAATGGCGCGTAGTTATTACATTCTGGGCTGTAGGACTGTTGTTGGCAGGACTCGGACTTTATCTCAACAAGGGGTTGTAGACAAATGAACCATCCAGACGCATACAGAGATCAGGAAGTCGTCATTATCGGTCTGGCTAAAAGCGGCGTGCAAGTTGCCAAGGTGCTGCACCAAGCCGGAGCCAAGCTGACAGTCAATGATAAAAAAGATAGGGAACAATGTCCCGAAGCTTCTGAATTAGAGGCTTTGGGAATTTCCGTTTTATGCGGGGGTCACCCAGAGGGGCTAATTCATCCTGGAGTGAAGCTGGTTGTCAAAAATCCAGGGATTCCTTATACGGCCCCTCCCGTACAGAAAGCTGTCGAGCTCGGCATTGAGGTCGTGACCGAGGTTGAGGTCGCCTACCATCTATGTAAAGCTCCGATCATCGGAATTACTGGCTCCAACGGAAAGACGACCACGACAACTTGGGTAGGCAAGCTGTTGGAGGCATCCGGCATGAATCCAATCGTGGCTGGTAATATCGGTACGCCCGTATGTGAGGCGGCTGTGGATGCCAAGTCGGACGAGTGGATGGTTGTGGAGCTGAGCAGCTTTCAGTTAAAAGGAACAAAAGATTTCAAGCCCACTGTGGCCTGCCTGCTCAATGTAGCTGAGACCCATTTGGACTACCACGGAGGCATGGAGGACTACGTTGCATCCAAGGCGCGTCTATTTGCCAATCAAACCGCGGCGGATACTGCAGTAGTGAACTGGGATGACCCCATCTGCCGGGAGCTCGTACCCTATATAAAAGCGAAGCTGCTTCCGTTCTCGATGACAGAACGTTTGCAGGAAGGGTTGTTCGCTGACCCGCCATACATACCGGATGTGACGGACGACATTGAACGTAGCATCGTATATCGCGATGGAAATGGTGTGCTGCATCCCATTATAGGCGTAGCTGAGATTGGACTTCCAGGTCGTTTTAACGTAGAAAATGCTCTTGCTGCTTGCGCAATCGCCATTGCTGCAGGCGCAGAACCAGCGAATTTGGCGGAACCATTAAGTACTTTTCGCGGTGTCGAACATCGGCTTGAATATGTTTTAGAACACGCTGGTGTAGCTTATTACAATAACTCCAAAGCAACCAATTCGAAAGCAACAATGATGGCCTTATCTTCCTTTAAGCAACCCGTTGTACTCATTGCCGGAGGATTGGATCGCGGTTCTGATTACACAGAGCTCGTACCTTCCTTGCAGGAAGGTGTGAAAGCCGTTGTGCTCTTGGGTGAGACACGGCATAAGTTGGCTGAGCGGGCCCAGCAGGCCGGAATAGAGTATGTCAAGGTCGTCGATAATGGGGAGGATGCCGCCGCTACGCTCGTGGAGGCTGTGAACAAGGCTGCTGAAATTGCTGAGACGGGAGATATAGTATTACTCTCACCCGCCTGTGCAAGCTGGGATATGTTCCGATCCTATGAAGAGCGTGGACGTATTTTTAAAGAGGCGGCGCATAAATTGTAAGTAGGGGGGTTGGATAAGCCCCTACTTTTATGCAAGGGGTGGCCTCCTGATGAAGCAATCTCGTCCAGCGCCGGATTTATGGCTTTTCGTTTGTATCATAAGCTTATTAGCCATCGGCATGGTTATGGTATACAGTGCGGGCGCCGTCCTCGCTTTTCACGAGTACGGGGACTCCTACTATTTTGTAAAGCGGCAATTGCTGTTTGCAGGGCTCGGCCTTGTAGCGATGTACTTTACTGCCAGAACGGACTACCGAATCTGGCAGAAATATGCCAAGGTCGTGTTGTTGATCTGTCTAGCGTTGCTGGTTGCCGTATTAATTCCCGGCATTGGTGTAGTAAGAGGCGGGGCACGAAGCTGGCTCGGTATTAGCTCTTTTGGCATTCAGCCTTCCGAGTTTATGAAGCTGGGTATGATTCTTTTTCTCGCTCGTTGGCTCAGTCGTCCTGACTATGATATTAGCTCTTTTACGCGTGGCCTGTTGCCTCCGCTTGGACTCATGGGACTGGCTTTTGGGCTTATTATGCTCCAGCCCGATTTGGGCACTGGTACGGTAATGATGGGAGCGTCCATGCTCATCGTATTTACGGCAGGCGCGCGTATGAAGCATCTCGGTCTGCTGGCTTTGTCGGGAGCAGCAGGATTTGCTGCACTGATTGCAGCAGCGCCTTATCGGCTCCAGCGCATCACCGCTTTTCTGGACCCTTGGTCCGATCCGCTTGGCGCAGGTTATCAAATTATTCAATCGCTATATGCGATTGGTCCTGGCGGCCTGGCAGGCTTGGGGCTTGGCATGAGTCGACAAAAATATAGCTACGTTCCTGAGCCGCAGACTGATTTTATTTTTTCCATTTTGGCGGAGGAGCTTGGCTTTATCGGTGGAATGGCGGTGTTGGGGCTCTTTTTGGTTCTCGTGTGGAGAGGAATGCGTGTCGCTATAACCATTCCGGATACCTATGGTAGTTTGCTTGCGGTGGGTATTGTCGCAATGGTCGCCGTACAGGTCGTCATTAATATTGGTGTCGTCATCGGTTTAATGCCGGTGACAGGAATAACACTGCCCTTAATCAGCTATGGAGGTTCTTCTCTGACCTTAATGTTAACTGCTCTGGGCATTTTACTAAATTTATCACGTTATGCGAGGTGAACGTTTATGCGCGTCGTGTTGAGCGGCGGCGGCACCGGAGGGCATATTTATCCGGCGCTGGCCGTAGCCAGACAGTGCGAAGAGATTGATCCGGACGCTGAATTTTTATACATTGGCGGTCAACGAGGACTCGAAAGCAAGTTGGTTCCTCAGGAAAAAATTCCATTTGAGGCTATTGATATCACAGGATTTCGTCGCAGCTTGTCTGTGGAAAATATAAAAACGATCATGCGCTTTTTCAAAGGGGTTCGCAGATCCAAAGCATTATTAAAGAAATTTAAGCCAGATGTCGTTATTGGCACGGGGGGATATGTATGCGGCCCCGTCGTTTATGCAGCTTCCAAGTTGGGAATTCCCAGCATTATTCATGAGCAAAATGCAATTCCAGGGCTGACTAATACATTTCTGAGTCGCTATGTGGATACAGTGGCTGTTAGCTTTGAAGGCTCAGAAGGAGCTTTCCCTAAAGCTAAAAATGTACTGTACACCGGGAATCCGCGTGCTACAACAGTTCGTTTGGCTAACCGGGATCGGGGATTTGCTACTATTGGGGTTCCGATGAACAGTTCGGTCGTTCTTGTGGTCGGTGGCAGCAGGGGAGCGAAGGCCATTAATGACGCCATGATTGCAATGGCTCCGCAACTTTCGCAACTGAAAGACGTCCATTTTGTATATGTAACTGGTGAATCTTATTATGAGCAAACGCTGGATAGCATACGGAATCAGATCGGCTCATTACCCAATCATCTACACGTGCTTCCCTATATTCACAATATGCCAGAGGTGCTGGCTTGTACCTCATTAATTGTTAATCGCGCAGGTGCATCCTTCTTGGCAGAGATCACATCGTTGGGCATTCCGTCCATTCTGATCCCATCACCTAATGTGACGAATAACCATCAGGAGGCTAATGCTCGTACACTTGAAAAAGCAGGCGCATCCGTCATGATTGTAGAAAAGGAACTGAGTGGCCCGGTCCTCTTTCAATCTATAGCGGGAATTATGAAGGATGAGGCATGGCGGAGTCGCATGGCAGAGTCGGCGTCTGCGCTTGGCAAGCCTGACTCAGCAGATATTTTAGTAAAAGAAATGGAACGTCTTGCCCATAAAAGGTAGTCTGCAGCGCAGAATTGGGCGGTTGTCACACACCGGATGGTATTTACATAGGATACCCTATAGATTGTGACCATCACTCAGGCTGCCGGTTGTCAGGTGAGAGCCTTATAACCATGCGGGGCAAGCAACAAGGAGGTTTCAGTACAATGCAGCAATGGATGCCATTATTAGCGGAACATGATATCGGAAAAGTGCTGGAGCATGAGCCGCTGTCCAAATATACGACATGGAGGATTGGAGGCCCTGCGGATGCACTCGTCATCCCGGATACCAAAGAGCAACTGGCAAGAGTATTGAAGCTGGCTAGCGAGCACGGAATTCCCTGGATGCAGTTGGGTCGGGGCTCCAACATGCTCGTCTCTGACAAAGGGATACGGGGACTTGTGATCAAACTGGGGCCAGGATTTGATTATGTTCATTTTGAAGATGAACAGATCGTTGCTGGAGGAGGCGTTTCACTGGTCAAACTGTGCGTTATGGCCAGCAAGCAGGGCCTGTCCGGCCTTGAATTTGCTGGTGGTATCCCAGGATCAGTCGGTGGGGCTGTCTACATGAACGCCGGTGCCCATGGGTCTGATGTGTCACAAATATTCCAGTCCGCTGAGATTGTGCTGGATACAGGGGAATTGGCTGTGTACGATGCCGAGAATATGCATTTCAGCTATCGACACTCCGTGTTGCATGAGCAACGTGGAATGGTGACAGAGGCAGTGTTTCGGATGAAGCGGGGCGACCGCGAGGAAATTTCAGCAGCGCTTGCGGCTTTTAAAGACCGCCGCCGGCTGACCCAGCCGCTACAGTTAGCCTGTGCAGGAAGCGTATTCCGTAATCCTCCAGGAGACTATGCTGCTCGTCTTATTGAGAGCGCAGGTCTCAAGGGCTTGAAGGCGGGAGGCGCAGAGGTATCTGTACAGCATGCCAATTTCATTGTAAATACCGGTCAAGCGACAGCAGAGGACGTGCTTACCCTAATGAAGCATATTCAAAGTACAATATCATCTCAAACCGGCATCAAGCTAGTTCCGGAGGTTTTCGTAGTGGGTGAGCGGTAAACTCGGAGGTGATACATTGGACAAATTGGTGATTGAGGGAGGCCGTCCCCTGTCAGGCACCATACGTATCCATGGGGCAAAAAATGCGGCACTACCTATTCTTGCAGCGAGCTTACTAGCACAAGGTAAGGTAGAAATTCGGAATGTGCCCCATCTTTTAGACATTAAGGTCATGCTGCACATCCTTGAAAGACTCGGTTGTACATGCCGACATGAAGAGGAAACGGTATACGTGGATACGTCGTCCGTCCGAACGTTCCAAATTCCAGAAGATTTGATGAAGCAAATGCGCTCATCTATCTTTCTGATGGGACCGCTGCTCGCCAGATATGGAGAAGTATCCATTTACCAGCCCGGAGGCTGCGCCATAGGCGAGCGCAAAATTGATCTTCACCTAGAGGGCTTAAAAGCTCTTGGCGCAGAGATAGAGGAAAAAGACGAGCAAATTACATTTCGAGCCCACAAGCTAATCGGCTCGGACATCCACATGGATTTCCCGAGTGTAGGTGCAACGGAAAATATTATGATGGCCGCTGCGTTGGCTGAAGGACGAACAACGATCACTAATGCAGCGAGGGAACCAGAGATTCAGGATCTACAAAACTTCTTGAATGCCATGGGAGCCCGCATTATCGGTGCTGGAACCGACACAATTACAATTACGGGGGTCAGTCGCCTCAATCCGTGTACGTATGAGGTCATTCCTGACCGCATAGTAGCTGGAACGGTTATGATCGCAGCTGCAGCTACACGAGGAAGTGTGTCGCTGACCCACTGCAATCCATCCCACTTGTCTGCTCTGATTCACGTCCTCAGGCGGGCTGGTGTTCAAATCGGCATCTTGAATGATATAATGACCGTAAGTTGTATGAGTCGTCCCAAAGCAGTGGAGAGGATCGTTACCTCCCCTTACCCGTCTTTTCCGACGGATTTGCAATCTCAGGTCATGGTTCTGCTTTCCTTGGCGGACGGATTCAGTGTCATGAAAGAGACCGTCTTCGAAAGTCGATTCAAACATGTGGATGAACTAAATGTAATGGGTGCTGATATTACGGTTGATGCAAATGCTGCTTTTATAAGAGGAGTTTCTCGTCTGTACGGGGCTACGGTAGAGGCTACCGATCTGCGGGCAGGGGCTGCGCTGGTCATAGCGGGCCTAGCGGCTCAAGGGCGTACCATTGTCGAGCAGGTTCATCATATTGACAGAGGGTATGACCGGATCGAACGTCTTTTCCAGGGACTGGGTGCTCGAATGAGCCGTCAGTCTCCGGTGCCGGAGCAGCTGGATTTCGTAAATTAATGCCTGTAATGTCCCTCCGTTAGCGGGGGGACAAAAGGCTTTTGTGGAGAGAAGCTATGCCAAATGCTCAAATACCTGTTCTTAAAAAGAACAGAACGAAAAAAAGAACAAGCCGGAAGATTGCTATTCTTCTCATTTTGTTGTTTATCGTACTGCTCGCTGTTCTCTTTTTCCGTTCTTCGTTGAGTCGGGTTTCTGAAATTCGTTTTGATGGTAATGTATTTTCGACCCGAGATCAGCTTCTTAATCGAAGCGGTCTGGCTGTTGGAGACCAGTATTTCGGAGTCAGTTCATCCGACATCTCTGAGAAGCTGCGGGAAATTCAATCGATACAGCAAGTCACAGTGGACAAGCAGTTTCCGGGGATTATTGCTATTCACATTAAAGAGTTTGCTACGGTCGCTTACGAGTTGCAGAGTGACGGGAGTCTTCGTGCTATTCTAGCGAACGGGACAAGCGTGGGCGTGGGGAGTAGCGGAATAGCCGTTGAGAAGCCTATTTTGACCAAATGGAAATCTGATGATCCGTACAAAGCGAAGCTGTGTGATGCTTTATCGCGCATTCCGGGGGAATGGACAGCCGATATTTCGGAAATCATTCCCGCGCCGATTCCTTCTTTTCCGGACCGCATCAAAATGTACACACGTTCCCAGTTTGAGGTTATTACAACCGTTTCTCTACTGAATTCTAAAATCAGCTATTTGAACCAGGTGCTAGAAACAGAAGATCCAGGTTTGATCACCATGTTGGAGGCGGATTCCTACGTTCCGTTCAAACCGGATACGAGTGAAGAGGGCCAAGAAAAAGATACTACTCAGTGATGTGAAAAAATGCTAGAATTGATTTTATGGGTAATAGACTTGCCTCCTTCTTTTTTCTTCAAATTTTTATGTGACTGCAACCATAAATTGGCTTCTAAAAAATTTGTAGAAAAAAGAGGGAAAGCATGGAGTTTGTTGAATATGTACAGAGTGTGTTTAAAGAACGAAATTCATTTTGGAGTCAGGAGGTGCCACAGACTTGAGCAACAATGACATCATTGTTAGTTTGGACATCGGTACATCCAAAGTTCGGGCTATTATTGGGGAAATGAATAATGGAACCTTTAATATTATTGGAGTTGGATCTGCCGACTCGGAAGGGATTCGCAAAGGTGCAATTGTAGACATTGATCAAACCGTGCAATCAATCCGTAACGCCGTGGATCACGCAGAACGCATGGTTGGTATTCAAATAACAGAAGTGTATGTGGGGATTTCAGGCAATCATATTGGCCTGCAAAATAGTCATGGCGTAGTAGCCGTGTCCAACGAGGACCGTGAAATCGGTGAGGAGGACATTGAGCGTGTACTGAAGGCAGCTGAGGTTATTGCTGTACCACCGGAGAGAGAAATTATTGACGTGGTAGCCAAGCAGTATGTCGTGGATGGCCTTGAAGGCATTCAGGACCCTCGCGGTATGATTGGAGTTCGTCTCGAAGTAGAGGCTACGATTGTTACTGGAGGCAAGACCCCGATACATAATCTGTTGCGCTGCGTTGAGAAAGCTGGCTTGAGGATTAAAGATCTGGTCTTGCTACCTCTTGGAGCCGGACAATTGTCTCTTTCGAAGGATGAAAAGGTGATGGGTTCAGTGCTGGTGGATATTGGTGCAGGATCTACGAATGTTGCCATTTTCCAGGAAGGAACGATTGTTGCCACATCAACACTTCCGATTGGTGGAGAATTTGTAACCAATGATATTGCCTACGGACTGAGAACCCTTACCGATCAAGCCGAAAAAGTAAAGCTTAAATACGGCTGCGCATGGTATGATGATGCGGCAGCCGATGTCGTCTTTAAAGTGACGCGTATCGGTAGTAATGTGGACAAGGAGTTCAACCAGCAGGATTTGGCTGCTATTATTGAGCCGAGAGTGCAGGAAATTTTTCAACTCATTCAGGCGGAAGTTAAGCGCTTGGGTTACACAGAGCTTCCGGGAGGTTATATACTTACCGGAGGCACCGTCTCCATGCCTGGTGTACTTCAGGTGGCACAAAGCGAACTGGCCGCTTCCGTAAGGATCGCCGTACCTGATTTTATCGGTGTAAGGGATCCGGGTTACACGAGCGGAGTTGGAATCTTGCATAATGCTATTCGTTACTATCGCGGAAGATCGACTAGCGTTAGCAACAGTGGCGGAAGTACCAAGAAGCCGACTAACCGAACTAAAAGCAGTAGTCCCGCTGCGGAAGGCGAGCAAAAGCAGGGGTTGATTGAACGCTTAAAAAATATGTTCAGTGAATTTATATAACGTTCATTGCTAATTATGCCAATCATGGACGGGCCATCCATGCACATTGAGGGGGAGATGGAATAGTATGTTGGAATTTGATTTTGAAATGGAGAGCTTGGCTCAAATTAAAGTGATCGGCGTCGGAGGCGGCGGCAGCAATGCGGTTAACCGAATGATCGAAAATGGTGTTCAGGGTGTGGAGTTCATCACAGTCAATACAGATGCCCAGGCACTTCATTTAGCGAAGTCTGAGCATAAGCTTCAAATTGGGGATAAGCTGACCCGCGGTCTGGGTGCCGGCGCTAACCCCGATGTGGGTAAAAAAGCGGCTGAAGAATCGCGTGAGCTCATTATGAATACGCTCAAAGGTGCGGATATGGTATTCGTAACGGCGGGAATGGGTGGCGGTACTGGAACCGGAGCGGCTCCTGTCATTGCTGAAATTGCCAAGGAATGCGGCGCGCTGACTGTAGGCGTGGTAACCCGACCATTCACGTTTGAAGGGCGTAAGCGTTCCAATCAAGCTGAACTTGGTATTGAAGGATTAAAAGAAAAAGTAGACACTTTGATAGTAATCCCTAATGACCGTTTGCTTGAAATTGTGGACAAGAAAACCCCAATGTTGGAAGCATTCCGTGAAGCGGACAATGTTCTGCGTCAGGCGGTACAAGGTATTTCAGATTTGATCGCTGTACCGGGTCTAATCAACCTCGACTTTGCTGATGTTAAGACGATCATGACGGAGCGTGGCTCCGCTTTGATGGGGATTGGCGAAGCAACTGGTGAAAATCGTGCGGCTGAAGCAGCACGCAAGGCTATCATGAGCCCGTTGTTGGAGACATCCATTGAAGGTGCTCGTGGTGTGATTATGAACATCACTGGTGGCAACAACCTGTCTCTGTATGAGGTTAATGAGGCAGCTGAAATTGTAACATCGGCTTCCGATCCGGAAGTAAACATGATTTTCGGTGCTATCATTGACGAAGAGTTGAAAGAAGAGATCAAGGTTACCGTCATTGCCACTGGCTTTGAAGGCAAGCCAAGTCAACCGGCACCGGGACGTAAACCGGCAGCCAACCCGGCTACTTCCGAATCGGCGGAAAAAGGCTCTCCTAACTTGCGTCCATTTGGTAACACTCAAAGCAGTGACCAATTAGACATTCCTACATTCTTACGTAACCGCTCGCGCAATAATAATAACGATAACTAGTTTCAATTCAGACTGCCCGCATTCTCCTTGGAGATGCGGGCTTCTTTCTGTTTTCCGTATCCTGCAGTTCAGGCGCTTCTCCTCTTTCCGACAAAATTAGTCGGTCACCGTCCCCACCGTTAGACAGACTTTGAACAGCATGACTACTATACTTAAGCCTATCCTGCAAACGCTGGGCGGGTGAAGCCTTGGTTGTTTATATCGACTTGATTTTTTTGACCAATTTGTTCATTGATGCTGTGCTGCTGATGGTCACCGCTTGGATGAGAAAAATTCGTCCAGTGTGGTGGAGGTTGATGGCTTCAGCTGGAATCGGCGCAATGTACGTGGTCATGATGTTTGTGCCGGAACTGTCCTTTTTATTTACGTTCCTGATCAAACTGGCATTATCGGTCATAATGCTGTTGGTGGCTTTTGGATTTGGCAGCATGCAAAAGTATCTTCGTACAATAGGTGCTTTTTACATGATCAATTTTGTAGCTGCAGGTGGCATTTTGGGAATGCATTATTTTCTCCAAAATACGGGGGAATTGTTTAATGGTATCTGGTACACCGCTTCGGGAGGAATGTCTTTTGAACTGAAAATCGCATTCTGGTTTATTTTATGCGCATTTGGCGGAGTGATGCTTTTCTTTCGTATTGTGCAGTCCTCAAAGCAGCGCACAGAAAGGATGAGTGGGTTTCTGGGACAAGTGCAGGTGTGGATTGGGCAGGATCATATTGAGTGTACAGGCTTGTTGGATACAGGTAACCAGCTCTATGATCCTTTGACCCGAACTCCCGTGATGGTCATGGAGGCGGCCTTGTGGGAATCGTATTTGCCCGCCTCCTGGCTCCGAAAATGTTCTGAGGGGAATGCTGACCAACTGGTGATGGAACTGGGGGACGAATCGTTTAGCTGGCAGGATCGTGTTCGTCTCGTCCCTTATCGTGGAATTAACCGCAATCATTCCTTTATGCTGGCCATTAAACCAGACCGGGTAGAGGTGGTGATGAATGGGGTTCATTTTGTACATCATCGAGTGTTGATTGGCTTGGATGGGGGAACATTGTCAGCAGAGGGTAAGTATCGCGCCATCATCCACCCGGATGTGACGGCACAAGAAGAGGGCAGTGCTAATACCAACCAGAAACGAGATGCACATTTTAGTGAGCATTTTACGGAATCAGGATGACGGAGCATAACCACAAAATGATGTTTGAAGGCGACGAGAAATATCCAATGGTGAAATGGGCGGAGCACAGCTGGAATTGCACTATTTTCAAAAGGGGGAGAATGATATGCGGGAACAGATGAAATTGAAGATGAAAATTAGGCTAGCGTTGCAATTGCAATATTATCGTATTTTATTTTTATTTGGGCTGAAAAGTGAAGAAATTTATTATATTGGCGGCAGCGAGGCGCTCCCCCCACCGCTGACGAGAGACGAAGAAGAATATTTGCTGGGGAAACTTTCTTCTGGAGATGCAGCAGTACGGTCGATGCTAATCGAAAGAAATTTGCGGTTAGTCGTATATATTGCCCGTAAATTTGAGAATACGGGAATCAACATTGAGGATCTCGTATCCATTGGTGCTATTGGACTAATCAAAGCGGTTAACACTTTTGATCCAGAGAAGAAAATCAAACTTGCGACATATGCGTCTCGATGCATTGAGAATGAGATTTTGATGTATTTGCGTCGCAATAGTAAAACGAGAACGGAAGTTTCTTTTGATGAGCCTCTGAATATTGATTGGGACGGTAATGAATTATTGCTTTCCGATGTGATGGGGACAGAAAATGATACCATTTACCGTAATATTGAGGAGCAGGTGGACCGTAAATTATTGCATAAGGCACTGGATAAGTTGACGGATCGAGAGCGTTTGATTATGGAGCTGCGCTTCGGCTTACAAGACGGAGAAGAGAAGACACAGAAGGATGTTGCTGACCTGTTGGGTATCTCGCAATCGTATATTTCGCGTCTGGAAAAGCGAATTATAAAGCGCTTACGAAAAGAATTTAATAAAATGGTATAATGCATGGGTATATCCGGAAGCGATGGAAACAGCGAATAAAAAAATGCCCTCAGGAGATAATGTACATTAATGTTGCTCCTTGGGAGGTAAGACACGATGACCCGAAATAAAGTGGAAATTTGCGGTGTGGATACTGCCAAACTGCCGGTATTAACCAATGCAGAAATGCGCGAGTTGTTCACATCACTTCAGCAAAATAATGAACGATCAGCCAGAGAAAAATTGGTCAACGGCAATCTCCGACTCGTCCTGAGTGTGATTCAACGATTTAACAATCGGGGAGAGTTTGTGGACGATTTGTTCCAGGTAGGATGTATCGGCCTAATGAAGGCGATTGATAATTTTGACCTTTCGCAAAACGTAAAGTTCTCCACTTATGCGGTGCCGATGATTATCGGAGAGATCCGCCGTTATTTGCGGGATAACAATCCGATCCGTGTATCTCGTTCGTTACGGGATATTGCATATAAGGCGCTTCAGGTGCGGGACAGTCTGACGAATCTGAACTCGCGAGAACCAACGATTTTTGAAATTTCAGAGGCACTGAATGTGCCTAAAGAAGACGTTGTGTTCGCGTTGGATGCGATTCAGGATCCAGTTTCGCTGTTCGAGCCGATATATCACGACGGGGGCGACCCAATCTATGTGATGGATCAGATCAGTGATGACAGAAATAAAGACGTCTCATGGATTGAGGAAATCGCTCTGCGGGAAGCGATGCATCGCCTGGGCCAGCGTGAAAAGATGATATTGTCTATGCGTTTTTATGAAGGAAAGACGCAAATGGAGGTTGCCGACGAAATCGGTATCTCTCAAGCCCAGGTTTCAAGATTAGAGAAGTCGGCTATACAGCAAATGCAAAAACATGTAAAGTCCTAATGAAATGAATGCTTGAATGATTCAGCGATAAAAACGATCCTACCCGGATCGTTTTTGCGTTTACAGGACATTTTTTGGGCTCTTCCGCTCATATAGTGAAATAAAGGATGTGATGCGTGTGAGTGCACCGGAAACGTCAGTAAGAGCAATGAAAATCTCCGAGTTTCAAACGAAGGATGTCATTAACATTGTAGATGGACGACGTCTGGGACAAATCAGTGATTTGGAGATTGACGTGCGGCAGGGGAAAATTGAAGCCATTGTGGTTCCAGGCAGCAGTCGTTTTATGGGCTGGTTTGGAGGCGGAAGCGAGTTGGTCATTCCGTGGCGCAACATTGTGAAAATAGGTTCGGATGTTGTGCTTGTACGACTGGAAGGATTGCATGAGCCACCCGGTGAAGGGGAGGAAAAGTTGTATATCGAACGTCAAGAGCGGAGTGACCGACGGGGCTTCTGAACTTGCAGATCTACGTATTTTAGTGTGTTGTGAAGACACGGCGGCGGCTTTTTGGTACACTGGGCAGTAGAGGTGAGAATGAATGGAACCATTTGTAGTGAACACCGAGGCTACGGGGGCTACGCTAATGCAAGATGGCGGACGTCCCGTACCGGAGTTGTTATATATTCAATCTTGGGAGCGGCAGGTTCAGGGATTAACAGCGGGTTTTACAGGTCGTCATGGCGGTGTCAGTGAGGTGCCCTACGCTAGTCTGAACTGTGCATTTCATGTAGGGGATGACTCCGAGCAAGTTATTCGTAACCGTCGGCTCATTGCTGAGCAGCTTGGCTTTGCTGCTGAAGCGTGGACGTGCGGTGAACAGGTTCATAGTCATCATGTTGCTGTGGTCAAGGCCGCTGATCGCGGGCGGGGCTTTATGGATCGTGCATCCGCTTTTCAGGACACAGATGGACTTTTGACGAATGTACCTGGCATTTTGCTGACGTCCTTTTATGCAGACTGTGTACCATTATATTTTTGTGATCCAGTCCGCCGTGTGATTGGGTTGGCTCATGCAGGCTGGAAGGGAACCGTTGCGGAAATCGCATTGAAAATGGTACAGACCATGCAAAACGAATATGGATCTCAGCCGTCTGATATACTAGCAGCTATTGGTCCTTCCATTGGTTCTGAATCCTATGAGGTGGATGAGCATGTGATGAGCCAAATTCGGGTTTTGGAGCATGATTGCCCGGGTAATGATAAATGGGAAGGTTCTGTTTACTTCCCCTTAACCGACGGAAAAACACTACTTGACTTGAAACAATGCAATCGACACATTATGATGAAAGCAGGAATATTGCCGAGCCATATCGAATGTACTACCTTATGCACGAGTAGCCGTAGCGATTTGTTTTTTTCATATCGCAAAGAAGGCGGCGTCACAGGAAGAATGGCGAGTTGGATTGGTCTGGAAGAGAGGTGAGTCCTCCCGTGTCTTTGGAGGAACGAATTAAAGAAGTGAATGCCCGTGTAGAAGCGGCATGTGCCCGAAGCGGACGTTCGCGTGATGAAGTTAATGTGATCGCTGTCACGAAATATGTTTCGGCGGCGACAATGACATCGGTATTGGATAGCGACTTAGAGCATGTGGGCGAAAATCGCTGGCAGGATGCTGCGGATAAATGGAGCAAGTTGGGTAACCGGGGAACGTGGCATTTTATTGGTCATCTCCAAACGAATAAGGTTAAAGATGTGATTGGAAAATTTAAATTTATACATTCGCTTGACCGCTTATCGCTCGCTCAGGAATTGGACAAGAAGGCAGCCGCTCTGGGACTGCGAGTTAAAGCTTTTGTGCAAGTCAATATTTCTGGGGAAATATCCAAATATGGCTTGTCCTCTGAGGCGGTTGTCCCCTTTTTGGAACAGATTCGCGAGTTGGAGCATGTGGACGTGATTGGCTTGATGACAATGGCTCCTCATGAGGAAGACCCGGAAAAAACTCGGCCTGTGTTTCGGGGATTACGTGAATTACGGGATAGGTTAAATGGACAAGCCTTGACCAGAGAACCCATCGTTCACTTGTCAATGGGGATGTCCAATGATTTTGAAGTGGCGGTTGAAGAGGGAGCGACTTGGCTGCGGCTTGGTTCCGTACTGGTCGGACGAGAGGAGGATTTCCATTGGGCGTAATGAATAAGTTCATGAACTTTCTGGGGCTTCAGGAAGAAGAGGAAGTTATAGAGCGAGAGGTTATGAATACGCCGGAAGATCAAGAAATTGAAACCCCAAGCTTTGATAAACGTAAGAACCAGAAGAGCACTAATGTTGTCAGCATCCATTCACAGAAAAATGTGAAAGTTGTCCTGTATGAGCCGCGTTCTTATGATGAAGCACAGGAAATTGCCGACCATATCCGTTCCCATCGCACTGTCGTAGTTAATTTGCAACGAATTCGCAAGGATCAGGCGCTACGCATTATTGATTTTTTGAGTGGTACTGTGTATGCACTGGGTGGTGGTATTTCCAAGGTCGGGAACAATATTTTTCTGTGTACACCAGATACGGTTGAGATTCAAGGCTCTATTACGGAAATACTGGCTGACACTGAACAAGAACTTAACAGAATGAGGTGAACTTTTCTTGATCGAGGTAATTTACTGGCTATTTCAGATTTATTCGTACATGATCATTGCATATGTTCTGCTGTCATGGCTTCCTAATGCGAGAGAGAGTGTAATTGGTGATTTACTTGCCAAGTTTGTGGAGCCGTATTTGTCTCCTTTTCGCAGGTTTATACCGCCAATCTTCGGGATGATTGATATTTCACCCATCGTTGCGCTGATTGCTCTGCGTTTTGCGTCATACGGTTTGATTTCTTTAATTGGTAATTTCGTCTAGGAGGAGTTATGCGAACTGAGATTTATGAGCATTTTCACCCGGATGAACGGGATTATGTGGATCGCGCTTCCGAATGGATCAGTCATGCGGGAGCTTATCATGAGCAGAAGCTGACTGATTTTTTGGACCCGCGCCAACAGTACATATTGGAGACACTTGCTTCGAAGGAAGACAAGGTCACGATTAGGGTAGATGGCGGATATATGGCTTCAGAACGAAAGCGGGCGCTTATTGCGCCCGATTATTCGTATTTGGACGGTGAGGAGATGGGGATTCAGGTCCTTTCCATCACATCTGACGATCATAAAGTAGGTACCCTTGAGCACGGTGATTATCTAGGTGCCCTACTGGGACTTGGAATCAAACGTGGGAAAATCGGGGACATTCATGTACTTGATGATGGGTGCCATGTATTGGTAGCTTCAGAGATCGGTGATTTTATGACGATGCATTTGCAGCAGGTACATCGTGTTCATGTATGGACAGAACTGTTGCCTGTAGCGAGTCTGCGAACGAAGGAAGTTGCATTAGAGGCGCTAGATCTGACGGTCGCTTCTTTGCGCCTGGATGGTATTGCCAGCGATGTGTACAAGCTAAGCCGCAGTAAAATATTAACACCGATTCGGGCGGGACGGTGCCGGGTAAATTGGAAGGTGGAGGAGAATCCATCCACTCTACTTAAAGCTGGGGACGTTATTTCTATGCAGGGTTTTGGGCGTTTCAAAGTGCTAGAAACAGACGGGATGACAAAAAAGGGAAGATTCCGTGTCAAAATTGGTAAGTTTGTATAGCTGTAGGCAGGAATCACAAGCTTTCTGTCGAAAGAATTAAGCTATAGCGAAGAACTGGAACGATTTTGCTCTGTACAGTATTCACAAAACGGGGTATGATGACCGATAGATGATAGTGAGCGTCGTGACGCGGAAAATGTATTTTTTGTCAATCTTATAGGAGGTGGACGGCATGCCATTAACGCCATTGGATATACATAACAAGGAATTTGCCCGACGGCTTCGCGGTTATGATGAGGATCAGGTTAATGAATTTTTGGATCAGGTGATCAAAGATTACGAGGGCGTTATTCGTGAAAATAAAGAACTGAGCACCGAGTTGTTGAACGTACAGGAGAAGCTCGATCATTTCGCGACCATTGAGGATACGCTGAGTAAGACGATTATCGTGGCGCAGGAAGCGGCTGATGAAGTTCGTAACAACGCCAAGAAAGAATCCCAACTGATCGTGAAGGAAGCGGAAAAAAATGCGGACCGTATTGTGAACGAAGCATTGTCTAAATCCCGCAAGATCGCGTTGGAGGTTGAAGAACTGAAGAAGCAGGCATCGATTTACCGAGCACGGTTTCGTACACTGGTGGAAGCACAGCTTGACTTGTTAAGCCAAGACGGCTGGGAAGCCCTTGAAAACCGGGAACGCGAAGTACTGGAGCGCGAGCGTGAGATGAAAGAAATTTACTAATTTCATTTCTGACAAGCTTTTATTAGGCTTTGTTAGGGTTGACTTTTATCTTTAAACAGGCTATAACTGTAAATACTATACTGAATTCAATGATTATCCGTCTGTCGGCTGATGGTTGTTATTCAAGGCAACGATGTTGCTGGTTTAATATTCGATGAATTTAACATGTTTAATTCGTTGATGGGAACGAGTACGTCATGATTTGTCCCTCAGAGAGTTGGCCTTCCGGTGCAAGCCAACGTTCAGAACATGACCGAAGATCCTCCCGGAGAAGTGAGCTGAAGCGCTTAAGATTTTTTATGGTGTGTGTAAGCAATCACCGTTTGCCATGCGTTATAATGGCGCCCTGCTGTAGTTGAGTGGGGCTCAGAGAGCCGTGATGAGACTGTATTTTAGAATGGTCTGTTTTTACGGAATCAGGGTGGTAACGCGAGCACAGTCTCGTCCCTTTACAGGGATGGGGCTTTTTTTGTTGCTTTTTTTAGGAAATGCTAGGGAAATCAATGATGAGCAGAGAGGGAGTATGAAGTATGAACAGAGTGGATGTTAAAGAAAAAGCACGGTCCCGTGACCTGCGCATCCTGAGCAAATGGAAAGAAGAGGACACATTCCGTAAATCCATCACAAATCGTGAAGGAAAGCCCAATTTTGTATTTTATGAGGGTCCGCCAACAGCTAACGGTAAACCGCATATCGGTCACGTGCTGGGCCGTGTAATTAAGGATTTTGTAGGCCGCTATCAGACAATGAAGGGATACCGCGTCGTACGTAAGGCAGGCTGGGACACGCATGGTTTGCCGGTAGAATTGGGTGTACAAAAGCAACTGGGAATCTCCCACAAACCTGAAATTGAAGAATATGGCGTTGAAAAGTTTATTAAAAAATGTAAGGCGAGCGTGTTTGAGTATGAGCAACAATGGCGTGATCTAACCGAAGCGATCGGATACTGGACAGACCTCGATAACCCGTACATTACATTGGATAATAACTATATCGAGAGCGTATGGAACATTTTGGCGACAATTCATGAAAAAGATCTGTTGTATCGTGGTCATCGTGTGAGTCCGTATTGCCCGGATTGTCAGACGACGCTAAGTTCTCATGAAGTAGCACAGGGCTACAAAGATGTGAAGGATCTAAGTGCCACGGCCAAATTCAAGTTGCACAGCAGTGGTGAATATGTACTGGCTTGGACGACAACACCTTGGACCTTGCCGAGTCACGTGGCGCTAGCCGTCAACCCTGAACTGGAATATGCACGTGTGAAGCAGGAAGACGGTGTGTACATCGTTGCTAGAAATCTGGTTGAGGACGTAATTAAAGGCGATCATGAAGTGATTGGCACACTATCTGGTTCAGAACTGGTTGGCCAAACGTATACCCCGCCATTTACGTATTTTCAGGTTGAGAAGGGTAATCAGATTCTGGGTGCGAAGTTCGTAACAGACTCCAGCGGTACAGGTATCGTTCATATGGCTCCGGCGCATGGTGAGGATGATTACCGGGTATGCCGTGAAAATGGTGTTGAATTCATCAACGTAGTGGATCTCCAAGGTAACTATGTAGAGGAAGTCACTGATTTTGCAGGCCGTTTTGTGAAAGACTGTGATATAGATATTGTTAAAATGCTGTCCGAAAAAGGCTTGCTGTACAGCAAGGAAAAATACGAGCATAGCTATCCGTTCTGCTGGCGCTGCGATACTCCATTATTGTACTATGCTATGGACAGCTGGTTTATCAAAACAACTGCGATCAAGGACCAACTGATTGCCAACAACAGTGAAGTCGAATGGTACCCGGGCCATGTACGTGAAGGACGTTTTGGAAAGTTTTTGGAAGAACTGGTGGATTGGAACATCAGTCGCGATCGCTATTGGGGTACACCGCTAAACATCTGGGTTTGTGAGGAAACTGGAGAACAGTTCGCTCCACATAGTATTGCTGAATTGAGGGAACGTGCGATTGGCGATGTACCAGCGGACATCGAGCTGCACAAACCATATGTAGATGATATTAAGGTACGTAGCCAATGCGGTAAATACGAAATGACTCGTACACCGGAAGTAATCGACGTATGGTTCGATAGTGGCTCCATGCCGTTTGCACAGCATCATTATCCTTTTGAAAATAATGAAACGTTCGAGCAGCAATTTCCGGCAGATATGATCTGCGAAGGGATTGACCAGACTCGTGGCTGGTTCTATAGCTTACTTGCGGTTTCGACTATGCTTACTGGCAAAGCTCCTTATAAAGCTGTCATGGCGACAGGCCATGTACTGGATGAGCAGGGACAGAAAATGTCTAAATCCAAGGGTAATGTTATTGATCCGTGGGAAGTGATTGACGAGTACGGTACAGATGCTTTCCGCTGGGCATTGCTGTCAGATAGTGCACCATGGAATAGCAAACGTTTTTCCAAAGGCATTGTAGGTGAGGCTAAATCGAAGCTGGTGGATACGCTTGTCAATACACACGCTTTTCTGACCTTGTATGCGGATATCGACGGATTTGATCCGGCACAGCATCCGTTCAAACCATCGGCTCATAAGTTGGATCGCTGGATTTTGTCCCGTCTGAACAGCCTGATTTTGGTAGTGGACAAAGCGCTGGCTGTAAATGACTTCTTGAACTCATCCAAAGCGATTGAGTCCTTTGTAGATGAGCTGAGCAACTGGTATATCCGTCGTTCACGCGACCGATTCTGGGGCAATGGTCTTACAGAAGATAAGCTGGATGCATACCGTACACTGACCGAAGTGCTGTTAACGACTGCCAAACTACTTGCGCCGTTTACACCACTGCTAGCAGAGGATATTTACCTCAATCTGAGCAACGGGGAAAGTGTTCATCTGGATGATTATCCGACTGCCAATGAGTCCTTGATCGATCTGGAACTGGAACGAGACATGGAAACGGCACGTCGTGTCGTCGAATTGGCGCGTAACGTCCGCAACGAAACGGGTTTGAAAACGCGTCAACCGTTGTCCGAGTTGATTCTGTCCATGGATCAGGATTTTGAACTGAGTGGCTATGAGGAAATCATCAAAGATGAGATTAACGTGAAGCATATTCATGTTGAGACGGACGATAGCGGCTTTGTAGATTTTACACTGAAACTGAATTTGAAAGTAGCAGGCAAGAAATACGGCAAAAATGTCGGTTTCCTACAAAACTTTTTCAAAGGAATGTCTGCTGAGGATACCCGTTCTGTTGTAGAAAAAGGAGTGTTAAACGTCGCTTCTCCAGAAGGTGAAGAACTGCAGGTTACGGCCGAAGAACTGCTGGTGGAGAAAAAAGCGAAAGAAGGCTTCGCTTCTGCTTCCGGTTATGGCTTAACGGTAGCGTTGAACACAGACATTACGCCGGAGCTGGAGCAAGAGGGTTGGGTACGTGAAGTGGTTCGTGCGGTACAGGATTATCGTAAAAAACTGGATCTGCCGATTGAAAAATATGTGGCGTTGACGTTGGATGTAGATAACGAGCTGCGTCAGGCCATCGAAAGCTTCGACTCTGTGTTGCGTGAGAACGTATTGGTTACTACTGTGACATTTGGTCAAGCCGAACCGGCAGAACATGTGGATGTGAACGGTAAAACCATCGGCGTTCATATTGGAGAATAATTACAAGCCCCCTGTCCCATAATACAATAACAGGCAGCATATAAAAACGAGCCTAAGCATCGGAAACGGTTTTTCTCCGTTACGTGCTTCGGCTCGTTTGCTGCGTTCAGGGCAGCCATGGGAAAAGGGGGATTGTGCATATGACGGCACGATCAAGGCGTAGACAGGGGAGAAGTCTCCGAGGTATGAACGGAGAAGGATCTGCCGTGGCCACAGATAAAAGCAAAACAGGTAATCAGGCAGGGCAATTAAGTCGTGTTGAAAAGCTGATACGTGCTGTGTCAGAGCAGATGGAACGGACACGTATTGCAGATTATGCTTTGCTGCTGAACAAGCCTTGGCGATTACTTTGGCTAAATCTAATATCAGGCGTTTCCCGGGGAATCGGCATCGCTCTAGGTTTTACTTTTTTTGCCGCTACCATTATTTATGTGCTGCAAGTGCTCGGAGCGTTGAATTTGCCGATTATCGGTGATTATATCGCTGATATTGTACGGATTGTACAACGACAATTGGAGCTTACTACCTATTAGGCAGCGATCTCCACTTTGATGTTCACGATTCGTCTTCGTGCGTATCCGGCTCCAGTAGACCTTCGCCCTCGCCATCTTCGATATAACGCTGATAAATGGAACTACGAATAACGGAAACATTTTGTCCATAAATGTCAGTAGCAACAAAGCTTTCGTATGGTTCTACGAAGCCCATATTATCGTCGCCTGCTTCAATTTCCATATCATCATAACTGTGGATTTCTCGACTTTCGGCCATGGCTGGTGTGTTAGAGGTACCCCAATTTTCGACGATCTGCCAAGCATCTTCACCGTCGAAGCCGTTTTGATCATCCCGCTCATCCAGACTCGTTCTGCCGAACGAGGGAGCGAGAAATTCTTCCTCTACTGGTCGGCGGTTAGACACTTCTGTTTCGGGACTGTACTCTTTGCAGTAAATGGTATAGGGAACAGCCAGTAGGCGCTCATAGGGAATGGGTTTACCGCTGGCGGCACAAATGCCATACGTCCCCTTTTCCATGGCCATCAGAGCTGATTCGATGCGTTCTAATTGGAATTCGTCGTGCTCCAGCAAGGAAATATCCTTGGCTCGCTCGTAGGTTTCGGTAGCCAGATCTCCCGGGTGGTTATCAATAGGAGAAAGCTCACCGGTTTGATCGCGTTGGGAATCGCCGAGTCCGTAATGGTCGTTGTCCTGCAAACGATGCTCAATTTCTTTTTTGCGTTCCAACAGTTCGTTACGCAAGCCCTGCAATTGTTGCTCCGTCAATGGGGACATGAAATCCTCTCCTTGTTCTAGGTTTACATGCGCATGCGTTGTGTCGAGTATGCTCCTTGTAGTTTGCACCGGGAAGACCTCTTTTACATAGGAAATTCTAATCAAATGCGAAGGAGTTCATTTTATGGATGATCTGTGCTTGATAGCTTGCGGGTTTCGTGGACGATCTGAGAACGCTTATGCTACAATAAATGGGTTCAACAACGGATATAAGCGGATCGGAGTGACGAAGGACTGTGATTTATTTTGGTATTGCGCTAATTATTTTTTTGATTGATCAGGGAGTTAAATATTTGGTGGCTACGCGGATGGAATTGTACGAGCAAATACCAGTCATCGGCAATTTCTTTTTAATCACCTCCCATCGTAATCGTGGAGCCGCTTTTGGGATTTTGGAAGGTCAACGTTGGCTTTTTATCGTGATTACAATTGTAGTGGTGATTGGTATCGTCTGGTACCTGCGAAAAACAGTCAAGGCTGGACAAAAGCTACTTCCTGTTGCGCTAAGTTTGGTGCTGGGGGGAGCAGTTGGTAACTTTTTGGATCGAGCTATTTCAGGGGAAGTAGTTGATTTTGCGCAATTTAATTTTGGAAGCTATACGTTCCCCATTTTTAATGTGGCAGATTCGGCGATTGTCATCGGTGTAGCACTGATTATTTTGGATACATTGCTGGAATCGCGTCGAGAAAAGGGAAATGGCAATGATAGCATTGAAGGGAAGTCATAGCATGAGCGAAGTGAATGAAAACGGCGAAGCCGCAGGTCTGTCTTATGAGGACGAACTGGAGAGTGAATCTCTGGAATGGACAGCGGATTCCGGGGATGCCAAAACACGTATAGACAAATATATCGCCGAAGAAATGAAGGAAGTGTCTCGTTCTCAGATACAGCTGTGGATCGGAAATGGTCGGGTGCTGGTGAACGGTACGGCGATCAAGGCGAACTACAAGCTGGCTGAAGGAGATCGTATTGTATTATCGGTGCCGGAGCCAGAAAGTGTAGATATTGTACCGGAAAATATTCCGTTGGATGTCGTTTACGAGGACTCGGACGTTATTGTTATTAACAAGCAACGTGGTCTGGTCGTGCATCCTGCACCGGGACACTCTTCGGGAACATTGGTTAACGCACTGATGTACCACTGTCACGATCTTTCCGGCATCAACGGGGAATTACGTCCTGGTATTGTTCACCGTATTGATAAGGATACATCAGGACTGCTGATGGCGGCTAAAAATGATCAGGCTCACGCATCACTTGCAGCACAGCTTAAGGATCATAGTGTGACTCGGAAATATATAGCCTTAGTTCACGGTCATTTGAGCCACGATCAGGGAACGGTAGATGCTCCAATTGGCCGCGATTCGGGTGATCGCAAATTGTTCACAGTGACGGAACGTAACAGCAAGCATGCAGTCACCCATTTTCTCGTCATTGAACGGTTGGGGGATTATACCCTGCTTGAACTTCAATTGGAAACAGGACGCACACACCAAATTCGTGTTCACATGAAATTTATTGGACACCCATTGGTTGGCGACCCTATGTATGGGCGTAGCAAAGGGGTTCGTATGGATGGTCAGGCGCTGCATGCGGCGGTACTGGGCTTTAAGCATCCATCCACTGGAGAATACATGGAATTCAACAGACCGATCCCTCCTGATATGGAGGATGTGTTAGCATCCTTGCGTAGTCGCTAAAACAATGATAATTTGCATTCCTATTCACAAACCTGAATAAATTATTAAGTTGAACCGCCTAAATGGCGGTTTTTTTTATTGTGGGATAAGGTATGGGTAAAAACAACTATGGATAATTATACAATAAAGTTGTATAATTATTAGAGTGCTTCCGGTGGTTCCGGTTGAACGGGTGTTGACACACGATTTTCAATCTGTCATACTTCTTGTAGTTGCGATGAACTTTGTCCAAGAGATGGCTAACCATCTCATACTATGAGAAGCAGGACAAAGGAAATCCTGAATAGCACCTTTAAATCAGTCCCGTGAGGCTGGCAAGGTAACGTGAATGGATCACTGATCAGTGCATCCGCTGCGGCGGTATGTCTTCAGTGTGTCCGAGAGATCGGAGAACAGTAGAAGACTGTTCACACGAGACTCCTTGCCAAACTTGGGCAAGGAGTCTTTTTTGTATCCGAACACGGGACCAGGTCTGAAGGGAACATCACCTGAGGAGGCTGGAAGCATGAGTAATGAAACACATGTACTGATGGATGAAATTGCGATTCGTCGGGCATTGACACGGATTGCACATGAAATTTTGGAGAAAAACAAAGGTATTGACGATTGTGTGCTAGTAGGTATTCGAACACGCGGAGTTCATCTGGCGCAACGCCTGGCTGAAAAAATTGCTGAAATTGAAGGCGCACCAATTCCATGGGGAGAGCTGGATGTCACAGCTTACCGGGATGACCGGAGCAGCGTAGCCGAAGCTAAAGGAAATGGAAAAGAGCTTTTGATGAATCCTGCTGACGTATCGGTTCATGATAAGAAAGTCATTCTTTTTGACGATGTGCTGTATACAGGCCGCACCATCCGCGCGGCGATGGATGCATTGATGCACTGCGGACGACCGCAAATGATTCAGCTGGCAGTGCTAGCGGATCGCGGACACCGTGAGCTTCCGATTCGTCCGGATTACATCGGCAAGAACATCCCAACCTCCAAATCTGAGGAAATCGTAGTAGCCCTTCAAGAGACGGACGGTAAGGACGAAGTGACAATCATTCAGAACCGGGGGGAACAGCTATGATCACAACAGCCAGTCAACTTAAAGAACGTAGCCTGCTCGGGTTAAAGGAACTTAGTCGAAATGAAATCGAGTCCATTCTGGATCGCGCTCATTATTGGGAGTCTCAACCAGAAAAACTGGTTCCAGTACTGCAATCACGCTTTGCGGCCAACATGTTTTTTGAAAACAGCACTCGCACCCGCTTTTCTTTTGAAATGGCAGAGAAGCGGCTGGGCGCTCAGGTTTTGAACTTTTCCGCTGCGGCTTCCAGTGTGGAAAAAGGGGAGTCCATTTACGATACAGTACGTACGCTCGAATCCATGGGCATTGATGCAGGAGTCATCCGGTTAAAGCCAGCCGGGGTGCTGCAAGAGCTCGCTGAGAAGGTCAGTGTCCCACTGGTTAATGCGGGGGACGGCAACAATGAGCATCCAACGCAGGCTCTGCTGGACCTGTACACCATGCGCAAAACTTTCGGTGAGCTTAAAGGCTTGAGAGTATCCATCATAGGAGACATTCTGCACAGCCGTGTAGCTCGCTCGAATCTGTGGGCCTTGCAAAAATTCGGAGCCAAGGTTAGCTTCTGCGCTCCTGATAATATGCAAGCACCTGATCTTGCGGCGTACGCGCCTTATGTTCCGATGCAAGAGGCACTACAGGCGGACGTGGTCATGATGCTTCGGGTACAGCTGGAACGGCATGCTGAAGGGATGTTGCGCTCAGCGGATGAGTATCGAGAGCAGTACGGTTTGACAGAGAAAAGAGCAGCGAACCTGAAGCCCGGAACGATTATCATGCATCCAGCTCCAGTGAATCGGAATGTGGAAATTGATAGTGCAGTTGTGGAAAGCGAACAATCGCGAATTTTTCCGCAAATGGCAAACGGAGTTCCGATCCGCATGGCGGTTATGGAACGGGCAATGAAGCTGTAGAAGCTGTCAGTAGGATCGTAGGAAAAAGTTGCAGAAAACTGAGCGGAGGAATATTTCAGATGAAACAATTAATAATGAATGCAAGCGTATTGAACGAGCAGGGCGAGACTGAATTGAAATCCATCCTAATCGCCGACGGAAAAATTTTGGCTATCGCAAATGCAGATGCTGGAGTCAGCCTACTTATAGAAGAAGGGGCATCTGAGCAGGAGCGCGAAGTTGAAAAAATCGACGCCCAGGGAAAACTGGTCATCCCCGGTTTAATCGACATGCATGTGCATCTGAGAGAACCTGGCTTTGAATATAAAGAAACGATTGAAACGGGCAGCCGGGCGGCGGTGAAAGGCGGATTTACGACGATTGCCTGCATGCCAAACACACGTCCAGTGACTGACAATGTGGACACAGTCCAGCTGGTATTGAAAAAGGGACAGGAAGCCGGGCTTGCCAAGGTTCTTCCTTACGCAGCCATTACGAAAAACGAACTGGGGCGTGAGCTGACAGATTTTGAAGCGCTCAAGGCAGCGGGTGCAATCGGCTTTACTGACGATGGTGTCGGGGTGCAGAGCGCGCAAATGATGAAGGACGCCATGGCGCGGGCCAAAGTACTGGATATGCCGGTTATTGCACACTGTGAAGATAACACGCTTGTTGAAGGAGCGGCAGTGACGGACGGCGAATTTGCCAAGCGCCACGGACTTAAAGGCATTCCGAACGAATCCGAAGCCATTCACGTCGGACGAGACATTTTACTATCCGAGGCAACCGGGGCACACTATCATGTATGCCATGTCAGCACGGAGCAGTCAGTGCGGTTAATCCGCCACGCAAAATCTTTTGGCATCAAGGTAACGGCTGAGGTATGCCCGCACCACTTGGTATTATCAGATGAGGATATCCCTGGGCTGGATGCGAATTGGAAAATGAATCCTCCGCTCCGCTCCCCACGTGATGTGCAGGCATGCATCGAGGGACTGGAAGACGGTACGATTGACATCGTCGTAACCGACCATGCAGCGCACAGTGAGGAAGAGAAGGCAAGAGGTATGGAGCTGGCGCCATTCGGAATCGTTGGATTTGAGACGGCCTTCCCGCTGTTGTACACAAAATTCGTAGCTACCGGACAGTGGACACTGGACTTTCTAGTGCGTCGTATGACTGCTGATCCAGCGCGTGTCTTCCGCCTTGATACGGGACGCCTGGAAGAAGGGGCTCCAGCTGACCTGACCATGATTGATCTGGAGCAGGAGCAGGCAGTTGATCCGCAAACGTTTGCCAGCAAAGGGCGCAACACTCCTTTTACAGGCTGGAAGCTCAAAGGCTGGCCCGTGAAAACTTGGGTAGACGGCAAACTTGTATGGTCTGCTGACGAAGCAAAATAAATAGAACCACTAAAAAAATAGAACCTAATAGCAGGAAACAATATAGAGGAGTGAGACGGGATGCAGGCAAGATTGTTACTTCAGGACGGCACGCTGTTTACAGGCACATCATTTGGTGCGGAAGGTGAAAAAACAGGCGAGGTCGTTTTCAACACAGGGATTACAGGCTATCAAGAGGTGCTGACTGATCCCTCTTATTGCGGACAAATCGTAACGATGACTTACCCGCTGATTGGCAATTACGGAATTACTCGGGATGACTTTGAATCGGTACGGCCTTATGTCCATGGCTTTGCTGTTCGACATTACGAGCCGGCGCCAAGCAACTGGCGTGCTCAATACAGCGTGGGCGATTTGCTGAAGGAATATGGCATCATTGGCATTAGCGACATCGACACCCGCATGCTTACCCGGATTATTCGCCATCACGGCACGATGAAGGGCATTTTGACGACTGGTTCCCAGCCGCTGGAAGAACTGAAAGAAATGATGTCTGACCTCACCATTGAAGAATTGCGTAATCAGGTTCCTATGACTTCCACACCTCATCCGTACAGCAGTCCTGGCAACGGAGAGCGGATCGTATTGATTGACTACGGTGCAAAAAGCGGCATTTTGCGCGAACTGAATAAACGGGACTGCGATGTAGTTGTCGTACCACATGATACGACGGCTGAGGAAATTCGCCGCTTGGACCCGGACGGTATCCAGCTGTCTAACGGCCCTGGAGATCCAAAAGACGTACCCCATGCCGTTCGTACGGTAGCTGAACTGTTAGGGGAATACCCGATTTTCGGAATTTGCTTGGGACACCAGTTGTTCGCTTTAGCTTCGGGAGCGGATACGGAAAAGCTGAAATTCGGACATCGCGGTGGTAACCATCCGGTGAAAGAACTGGAGAGCGGACGCTGCTTTATCACTTCGCAAAATCACGGCTACACGGTAAATGAGGATTCGATCCAAGGAACTGAGCTTGAAGTGACGCATATTAATAACAACGATAAAACGATTGAAGGTCTTAAACATACCAAGTATCCCGCGTTTTCGGTTCAATATCATCCAGAAGCTGCACCAGGACCTTACGACAATGGCTACCTGTTTGACCGTTTTCTGGACATGATCCGTGAGCACAAAAGAAATCATCCAAAGCAACCGCGTCAGGCTGCTATCGCCGCCGCAGTGAGAGGAGAGCGCTAATATGCCGAAAAATACAGAACTTAAAAAAATACTTGTGATCGGTTCCGGTCCTATCGTCATTGGTCAGGCAGCAGAATTTGATTACGCTGGTACACAAGCTTGTCAAGCGCTCAAAGAAGAAGGCGTCGAGGTAGTACTGATCAACAGTAATCCGGCAACCATCATGACAGACACCAACATGGCAGACAAAGTATACATCGAGCCGATTACACTTGATTTTGTAACACAGATTATCCGTCAAGAGCGTCCAGATGGTCTGCTTCCTACGCTGGGAGGACAGACAGGTCTGAATATGGCAGTGGAACTGGCTCGCGCCGGAGTGCTGGAGCGTGAAAACGTCAAGCTGCTGGGAACCCAACTGAATTCGATAGAACAAGCCGAAGATCGTGATCTGTTCCGTGATTTGATGCGCGAGTTGGAACAGCCTGTACCGGAGAGTGTAATTGTAACAACCTTAGAAGAATCGTTAGAATTTGCTAATGAAATCGGTTATCCAATTATCGTTCGCCCGGCTTATACACTAGGGGGAACAGGCGGTGGTATCTGCTCTACAGAAGAAGAACTGCGTGAAACCGTCAGCTCTGGCTTGAGATACAGTCCAATCGGACAATGTTTGGTGGAAAAAAGTATCGCAGGTTTGAAGGAAGTCGAGTATGAGGTCATGCGTGACGGCAATGATAACTGCATCGTTGTTTGTAATATGGAGAACTTTGATCCAGTCGGCGTGCATACTGGCGACAGTATCGTCGTAGCTCCGAGTCAGACGCTGTCAGATCGAGAGTACCAAATGTTGCGCTCCGCTTCTCTGAAAATTATCCGCGCCCTCAATATCGAAGGCGGCTGTAATGTACAGTTTGCGCTTGATCCGCACAGCTATCAATACTATGTAATTGAAGTAAACCCGCGGGTAAGCCGCTCCTCGGCGCTGGCTTCCAAGGCAACCGGATATCCGATTGCTAAAATGGCTGCCAAAATTGCACTGGGCTATACGCTGGATGAAATTGTGAATCCTGTAACGGGACAAACGTATGCTTGCTTTGAGCCAACACTGGATTACATCGTGAGCAAAATACCACGCTGGCCATTTGACAAATTCATTTCTGCCAACCGCAAGCTGGGCACGCAAATGAAAGCAACGGGTGAAGTCATGGCCATAGGACGCACATTCGAAGAGTCCATCCATAAAGCGGTACGGTCATTGGAAATCGGTGTAAACCGTCTGCATCTTAAGGGAGCCGAACAGCTGTCTGATGATGTGCTCAAGGATCGCCTGATTAAAGCAGATGATGAGCGTTTGTTCTTGGTAGCCGAGGCATTCCGTCGTGGCTGGCAGCAGCAGGAGATTCAAGATTTGACGAAAATTGACTGGTGGTTCCTCGATAAGGTAGAGGGGATCGTCAAGTTCGAAGCCATCATCGCTGGAGAGTCTGAGCTGACCTACGAAACACTCTATCAGGCCAAACGTAAAGGTTTTACCGACCGCTCTATCGCCGAGATTCGCAGTATGGGCCAAAACGACAGTATGACAACCGAGCGTGAGGTACGTGAATTCCGTCTAGCTCAAAACCTGCGTCCGGTCTACAAAATGGTAGATACGTGCGCAGCCGAGTTTGAAGCCACAACTCCGTACTACTACTCCTCTTACGAGGTGGAAAATGAAGTGATTCCATCTAACAAAGAGAAAGTTATCGTACTCGGCTCTGGACCGATTCGGATCGGACAAGGGATTGAATTTGATTACTCCACCGTACATGCGGTATGGGCTATTCAAAAAGCGGGCTACGAAGCAGTGATTATCAATAACAACCCGGAGACGGTATCTACGGACTTTAACACATCCGACCGCCTCTACTTTGAACCGCTTTTCTTCGAAGATGTAATGAATGTCATCGAGCAGGAAAAACCGATTGGGGTTATCGTCCAGTTCGGTGGTCAAACGGCCATTAATCTTGCAGCTCCGCTGAGTGCGGCAGGCGTGAATATTTTGGGTACGAGTCTGGAAAGTATTGATGAAGCGGAAGACCGGAAAAAGTTCGAGCAACTTTTGTCTCGTCTGGCTATCGCACAGCCTAAAGGCAACACGGTCACATCGGTAGATGAAGCAGTAGGAACCGCACAGGCGCTAGGCTATCCAGTCCTGGTACGTCCATCCTACGTTCTGGGCGGGCGCGCTATGGAAATCGTGTACTCAGATACGGAATTGCTGCGGTACATGGAAGAAGCAGTTAAAATCAATCCAGAGCATCCGGTGCTCATCGACCGTTATATGCTGGGTAAAGAAGTTGAGGTCGACGCTATCTGCGACGGCGAGACAGTACTGGTACCAGGCATAATGGAGCATGTAGAACGGGCCGGGGTTCACTCAGGTGACTCTATCGCGGTGTATCCACCACAGCACTTGTCTGCCGAGCTGAAACAAAAAATTGTGGAAATTACAATCAGCATCGCCAAAGAATTAAAAACGATCGGTTTGGTAAATATCCAGTTTGTCATTCATCAAGACCAGGTGTACGTGATCGAGGTTAACCCTCGTTCCTCGCGGACGGTTCCTTTCTTGAGTAAAGTAACAAATATCCCGATGGCGAATCTGGCCACACAGGCTATTTTGGGCGGTAAGCTTAAAGATGCAGGTTATTCAGAAGGTCTATGGCCTGAAAGTAATTATGTCTCGGTTAAGGTTCCGGTATTCTCCTTTGCCAAACTGCGCCGTGTAGAGCCGACGCTGGGTCCGGAAATGAAATCGACAGGTGAAGTCATGGGACGCGATATTCAGTATGCCAAAGCACTGTACAAAGGACTTGTGGGGGCTGGCATGAAAATTCCGTCCACTGGAGCAATCATCATTACAGTGGCAGATAAGGACAAAGAAGAAGCTGTCGAGTTGATGCAGGGCTTTTACAGACTGGGCTATAAAATTATTGCAACAGGTGGAACGGCGGCTGCTATGAAGCAGGCCAATATTCCAGTGAACACAATCAACAAGCTGAGCGAAGGTAACCCGAACATCCTGGATATGATCCGTACGGGTGAAGCCAACTTTGTCTTCAATACGCTGACCAAAGGCAAAACGCCAGAACGTGATGGATTCCGTATTCGCCGCGAAGCGGTTGAGAATGGCATTGTCTGCATGACCTCACTGGATACAGTACGCGCTTTGCTAAGAATGCTGGAAACGATCAATTTCACATCCGAATCCATGCCGGTCCTGAGCAACTAATGCGTTACGAATAGATGTGGGGAAATAAGTAGCACAGGGAAGGACATTCATCAGCTTCGGCTGACGGATGTCCTTTATCACGGGCAAATGTACCCGAATTGACGTGAAAAGGGGATGTAGAACGGTGAATGGAGCATTTCAGCAGATGGCAGGACGGCTGATGGTTGCATTAGATTATCCCAATGCACAACAGGCTGAGCAGTTAATTCGGCAGCTAGAGGGGATTCCCTGTTATATAAAAGTAGGTATGCAACTGTTTTATAATGCAGGGCCAGCTTTTGTAGAACAGCTAAAGTCCAGAGGATACTCCGTATTTTTGGATTTGAAAATGCATGATATCCCTAACACGGTGCGGGGAGGGGCAGAGAGCATTACCCGCCTAGGTGTGGATATGTTCAACGTACATGCTGCTGGGGGCGTTAATATGATGTCAGCCGCTAAAGCAGGTGCAGAAGCAGCTATTTCCGCAGACAGCTCGCTTTCCATGCCGCTCATTATTGCAGTCACACAACTGACCAGCACGGATCAGACGACCATGAATAAGGAGTTGGGTATTCCTGGCACGGTACAGGATGCAGTGGTTCGTTACGCACAACTGACCCGTGAGGCGGGACTGGATGGTGTGGTAGCATCCCCTTTGGAAGTGCCTGCTATTCGTGCTGTCTGTGGATCAGACTTTAAGACGATAACTCCTGGCATACGCCCGGCAGGTAGCGCTGCAGGCGATCAGTCGCGTGTGCTTACACCTGGGCAAGCCATTGCCCAAGGCAGCAGCTACATTGTCGTTGGACGTCCTATCACCGCAGCAGCAGACCCACGCGCCGCAGTGGAACACATTATTAAGGAGATGATACAAGTATGACCACATTCAATAATATTCCCGAACAAATTGCATCCCATCTGTTACGTATTCAGGCGGTGGCATTGCGCCCGCAGCAGCCTTTTACATGGACATCCGGCATTAAATCGCCAATCTACTGTGACAATCGCCTGACCATGTCCTACCCGGAGGTACGCGAGCTGATCGCAGACTCATTTGCTGCCCTCATTCGTGAGCAATATCCCGAAACGGAAGTCATTGCAGGGACAGCTACAGCGGGGATTCCTCATGCGGCCTGGGTGGCGCAAAAGCTAAATCTGCCAATGGCCTATGTGAGGGACAAAGCCAAAGGACATGGGAAAGAGAACCAAATTGAAGGCCGCATCAGCGCTGGACAAAAGGTTATGGTCATCGAGGATCTCATTTCTACAGGAGGCAGCTCCATTAAAGCAGCACAGGCCGTAGCACAAGCAGGCGCTCAGCCGTTAGCCGTACTAGCTATTTTCAGCTACCAGCTAGACAAAGCGACTCAAGCCTTTGAAGAAGCAGGTGTGGAGCTGCAAAGCCTGTCCAATTATACAGCCCTGATGAACGTTGCTTTGCGTGAAGGAACCATTCAGGAAGAAGAGATGGAACTGCTGCGTTCCTGGCGTCAGGACCCGGCTTCCTTTGGAAAATAAGATGAGCTATAGGGGTCAACAGAGCTAATGATTAGAGCGATTCGTACTCGTTGCTAACCATTGTAGATTGTTATGGCCCAGGCCGTGTAAATCGAATTCGATCCGGTTACACTAACTCCTACCATCATGTGAAAAGAGGGAGCTCGGATGTATTGGATTTACTATGGCAGACTGTACACGACTAAATTTCAGGCAGGATGTCTGGCAAAAAGGTTGGAGCACGACGGCTGGATGTATGGCTACAATGATCCCCGCGCAGTGGAGGTGTACCGCTCGCGCAAAGGTCGTTATGGTGTCCGATTTATTCCGTAAGTCCACGAAAATAATTTTTAAAAAGAAAATTTTCGAAAGGCTATTGACGAAACACAAGAAAATGTTGTATATTAATTAACGTTGCTGTTATGAATATGTAACGCGAATATACATATTTTTTTGAGGGCCCTTAGCTCAGTTGGTTAGAGCGGTCGGCTCATAACCGATTGGTCGGGGGTTCGAGTCCCTCAGGGCCCATTTCCTCAAAAACCCTTGCGTAGCAAGGGTTTTTTGTTGTTTATATTTGCTTTCTTCATCGGATTTGTTTTAGAGAGGTACATCGTTTATCCTAGTAAAAGGAAAATCAAGGAGTGAGGTAATGAAAACATTGGTTGGTCTCTAGCTTCCCATAAGGAGGTTAGAGGCAATTTGAGTAGAAGTGTGAAAAAGTCACCTATTAAGAAAGATCAAGCAACACATTGGGTAAAGCGACAAGCAAGTAAGGCAGTACGGAGATATACCCAAGGAGTATCATCAGGAAGTTGGTACAAAAAAGTTTATTGTTCTTGGAATATTTGCGATTTTAAAATTCTTGAAACGTATCAGCAAGCGATGGATGATTGGGTAATCAATCATACTTTATGGAACAAGCAAATGAGTTATCAAGAGGCTGCTAAAAAGTGGGCTAAACATCATAAGTGGAAATAAAAAGATCACTGGTCATGGGAAGCACCAGTGATCTTTTTGCTTATCCTAGTGTTTAAATAGGGCTTGGTGAAAGTGTTGGATCATCTAGTAGCTATATTTAAAACTAATAATCTCAATCTTAACTTAAATCTCACTTTTATTATAATAATAAATTGTTCATTACATATCGCAAGAGGATGGCTACGGTGGTTGAAAAAAGAACAACAACACGTTAATATTATGTATCCGAAATTTCAATTAATGGAGGCACATTCATGAATGACTTACTAGCTTTTGTGGTATTACTTATTTTCATAGTCATGTCACCCGGGATTGATTTCGCATTAATCACAAAGCGAACACTCACCGATGGCAAAAAAGATGGTATCAAAATTGCACTAGGTATAACTACTGGTGTTCTTATTCATACGGCTGCTGCTGCATTGGGACTTTCCTTGCTCTTAATGAAATCAGCATTTGCATTTGAAATTGTTAAGTACATCGGGGCTATTTATTTGATTTATATGGGTCTATTATCTTTCATCAAACGGCGTAAACCCACAGAGAATTATGATCAGACAGTACCCTCGAAGAAGTCACCCTTTATGCAAGGGCTTATAACTAATACCTTAAATCCAAAAGTGGCTATATTCTTTCTAACGTTTTTACCGCAATTTATTATGCCGGACTACAATCCAAGTCTACAATTTTTACTTATGGGGTCCTTTTATGCAGCAGTTTCCATTGTATGGTTTGCCACAATCGTATTATTGTTGAGTTATGTAAGAAAATGGTTAATGTCTCCGAGAGTACAAAATATTATTGATAAAGCTACGGGTCTCGTTTTAATTGGATTCGGTTTAAATATGATCTTTAAAGTTCAAAGAACAGGACATTGATTATCTATGAGGATGGGGTAACATCAGCCCGTCCATAAAAATAGCACTGCCCCAATAAACGGACAGTGCTATTTTTAACGCTTTTATCTTAGGACACCTTAACGGTGTATACCATTCTCAATTTACCGTTACCGCCGTAGATCTCAACTCTTGCATTCGTTGCAGTAGTGGTAGTTACCACCCCGGAAGCGGAGACGGTGACATTTCCGCTCGCCACTTTATAAGTATCCCCTGGGTAATTTGACAACGCATAGGAATAATTACGTGGCAACGTAGCCGTTCTGTAGTATACTCCGTTAACTTCTACGACAGGCGTAATTACCGGAGAAGGGCCTACAGATGCGGACGCGCTAGGGACGATAATACTCCCAATAAGCCCCAGAGACATAGCTGTTGATAATAATATTTTCTTAGTATTCATAAAAAAATCCTCCTTATGTATGATATGAGCTCCTAAAATATACCATGTAAAGTTATGGATTTCACTTTATTCGACAAATGTTGTCAAAATAATACAACAAAACAATTCTAAAGTCCTATAAAATACAAAAGAATTAAAATATAACAATTTAAGTATTTACTTTTTAACTTACCATACTTTTGAACCATTCTCCTAGTTGTATAGTCTTTGATCCACACGGAATAAAAAACGGACGTCAGAGTAATTAGCTCCAAGTCCGTTTTGTGTTTGTATCTATTTAGTTCTTGATATCAGTTGACAAGTTGGTGTGCAAGCCTCTCATCGCTGTCTAGATTCCTTTCTACGATACGCTGTTTTAATGCAGACAGTTCCGCACACTGACGAATTGCTTCCGCTATAAGCTGGGCGACCTGTTTGGCTCCTTCGTCAGAAAAATGGGTATTATCCGTTACACCAGCGGGGTAATTAGGATGCGCTTTTTCAGGCAAATGCATAAATAGCTGCTGTGACCCTTTTTCACCCATTGAACGATACAGCTGCTGAGAAGCTTCAAAAATATCGAGCAGGGGTGTCTTAGTTTCCGCGGCTACTTGTCTCATGGCAGCAGGATAGGCTCCTACAGCCAGCGGATCAGGTTCACCTTCTGTGGTGAATCGGCGGCGACTTACAGAGGTCAATAGCACTGGAATTGCACCATGCTCCCGAGCGGACTGAATGTATTGAATTAAGTTTTGACGATACTCTCCATCAGGATCGGTATAGCGAGTGGGGTCTTCTTTTTTCTCATCGTTGTGTCCAAATTGAATAAACAGATAATCTCCAGCTTGAATATCTTTTTCAATATCAGCTAACCGGCCTTCTGCTATAAAAGATTTGGTGCTTCGTCCATTGACAGCACGATTGTCCACATGAACAGACGGTGCCAAGTAGCTTTGCAAGTGTTCGCCCCAGCCTGTCATCGGTTTTTCGGTAGCCCCTTTTTGAGCTGCAGTGGAGTCCCCAGCGATAAACAGTCGAGTTGTCATCTGTTGCCTTGCCTGAGCATATCCATGTTTTTGAAGCCAAGTTTCCGTTAGATCAAGCCATTGATGGCATTCATGGTTGTCCTCTGACAGTCCCAAGCCGTGTCGCCCTTCCTCAAATACATGCAGTTCAAACGGAATACGTTCTCTGGATAATGAAAAAGCGAACAACAGACTATTTTCTACCGGTACAGCGCCATCATTGGCTGTAGTCCACATCAAAGTTGGAGGTGTCTGTGAAGTTACTTGCCGATCGGATGAAAAGGCTTGAAGCTGCTCCAGCGTCGGCTGTTCCCCTAAAAAATGTGTACGGCTTCCGATATGTGTATAAGGCTCATGAAATGAAATTACAGGGTATCCCAACAACAGAAGATCTGGCTTTACCGTCCCTATAGTAGAGACAATGGAGGCCAAGTGACCACCTGCTGAAAAACCGATGAGCCCCACTTGATCAGGAATGACTAGCCAGTCATGCGGTGTTTGGCGAATCCATTGCAGAGCATGTTCTACATCCTCCAACAAGAAAGTAATCTCGAAATTGCCGACTTGATACTCCAGCACACCCGCATGAATACCTAGATCATTCAACCACCGAGCTATAGGTTCTCCTTCATGTGAGGCTAAATGCTCGTAGCCACCGCCAGGTAATACCAATATAAAAGGACGAGCTTCACGAGCTGCTACGGGATAGAGGGAGAGAAAGGAAGTGTCTGACGGAAAGTCTTCTTTTACAATCGGTTGTTTAGGACTAACAACATGTAACATAAGTAACTCCTCCAAATTTCTTTTTAACTGCCGCAAACCAAACAAAATCGACTTAAATTGGAATGATACGGATGTAAAAAATAATGCACACGTGAAAAAAATGATTTAAACCTTGTTATGAAAGCGCTATAATTTTGTTGTGATGCAAAGAGCCAGAGGGGGAGCGCAATGAAAAAAGGAAGAATGTTCTATACTATTTTTATTACGATTCTGGTTTTGGGAATAGGATTGGTGGCCAGTTTTGGCAGCTACATCTATTTTACAACAATTAGCTCCGTTGTGGAGAGAGTTTCCAATACCAAGCAAAGCTACATGGCACAGATCAGAAATAGTCTGGAGCAGAAAATTCAAACGATTGAATATGCTTTTAATACGTATAGCACGACCAGTTCCTTTAATGATGTTGTGAAAAATCCCATTACAGAAAAAGATTTTATAGCGTATCGGAATGTGAATACTCAGCTCAATTATATTGCTACGATGGGATTAGAAGGAACGGAATATTCGCTAATCAGTCTGGATCAGAATTGGAGAATCTCCAATGGAAGCCTGTCTTATTTGACGAAAACGGAACGAGAAAAGCTGATTAGTACCTATATCAACCACCAAGAGAAGGGACTATTCTGGGTTAAAACAGATAAAGGAATTCGTTTTGTTAATACCTTACCTGTATTCTCTAAGAAGAAGCAAGCCATTGCTTTGTCGGATATTTCGCTGCAAACGTTAAATCATACGATTCAAACCGAGGATCATATGGCTGTTTTTATTTTGAATAAACAAGGCGATTTAATGTATGAAACCCAGCCTGCTGAACAATTATTGTCCACCCAACAGCTTCGGCACATTTCAGAAGCTGCAGTGAAGCCGAACAACACAGGTATGTTAACTTTGGAGAAAACGGATCAGCAGCCTGCACGACAAGTCATTTATGCCAAATCTGCCTATAACAATTGGACTTATTTAACGGTATTAGATAAGAAAGAAATTGCGGATGCCTTTCAAACGACCAAATTTGGGATCATCATGATGGGACTTGTATTAACGCTCTTAATGGTGGTAGTGGCGTACTTCATTGCCATTTACTTTACAAAGCCATTTCAGCAAATAAAACGCAGCTTGCCTAAAAATCCTAATTTCGCTTTCAAAAATGAACCTTCTAAAAATGAAATTGAATGGATTATTAGTTCCATCGATAACATTGTAACCGAGAAGGAAAGCTTGGAAAGTCTCATTCAGTCCGAAATGCCACAGTTGGAAACCCAATTGATTCTCAACCTGTTCCGCAAACGTATTTCTGCAGAGGAATTGGCACGAAAAATGCCACGCTTGGGTTATCCGCAGCTCGAGAATCAAATGTATATCACCTTGTTAGTCCAACTGGATAATCTGGGAGATCGAGAGCCCTCGGATAAAGATGTTTTGCTGCTGGCTATTAATAAAATCGTAGAAGAAACGATTCCAGAGCAGCAGCGAATGCTTCCCATCATTTTGAACGATAACACTCAGGCCACCATATTAATTTTGACAGGTAAGAGCGAACAGGAAATGAGAAAGCAAGTCCTAGATGATGCGACCCTTTTGGTTCGAAACGTAAAAGAGTATTTGAATGTATCCATCAGCATCGGCATTAGTACGGCGTATGATAACTTATTAGAAAGTAAAGAAGCCTGTGAGATGAGCAAGCAAGCTTTGCATCACCGTTTAAATTTAGGCAAAGAGTCGATTATTTTTTATGAAGATATTTCCATGGTCATTTCAGGTCCGGTGCTGCTTCATTATCCTACGGAATTGGAATCAAAACTGTTTGATGCCATCCGAATAGGGGACGAAGAGCAGGTATACCATACCGTGCACTCTTTATTGGAGGAAATGATGATAAAAAACAATCATTCCATGAACTTTGAAGTGCTGTTGGTACGGTTTGTGAATAACCTCATCCAATTGGAGCAGCTATTAGGGATTGAAGTGCTGCTGACGCAAGACAATCATGCCTTGTATCATCGTTTGCTGGACATCCGTAACCCGGAAGAGATAGAACGTATGCTGATAGAGCAAGTTATTTTCCCCATGGTAAAAAGCATGAAGGAGAAGACCAACCAGCAATTCCGCTGTCTCTCGGAGAAAATTGCTGCTATTATCCGTGCTGAATATGACCAGGAATTATCATTAGAACTCATTGGAGACCGACTTCATTACAATCCGAATTATTTAAGCAGCATTTTCAAAAAAGAATACGGAACGACGTTTAGTGAATATCTAATGGGCTACCGGTTACAAATGGGCAAGAAATGGCTCGTTGAGACAGATATGACGATTAAAGAAATCGCTGAGCGACTGCAATATCATAATTCGCAAAACTTTATCCGCTCTTTTCGGAAAAAGGAACAGGTTACACCGGGAGCTTACCGAAAGATGAAGCAAGCCAATTAGCCTTTAACTGCTCCCAATAAAGCTCCTTTGACAAAGTGTTTTTGCACAAATGGATACACGATTAACATCGGAACGGTCGCAATGACAATGACCGCCATCTTAATCGTCTGCGCAGGTGGGATGACATCCACAGCAGTTCCTTCTGCCTGCATACCACTGGAAACGATTACAATTTGACGTAGCAAGACTTGAATCGGCCATTTGGCAGAATCATTAATATAGAGAATGGCGTGCATATACGTATTCCAGTAGGCAACAGCGTAGAATAGAGAGATGGTTGCAATAGAAGGCAGGGCTAACGGCAACATAATTTTAAAGAAGATACCAAAATCGTTGCACCCGTCCATCTTGGCTGATTCCTCCAGATCATCTGGCAGCGCCTGAAAAAAGTTACGCATGATAATTAGGTTAAACGCATTAATGGCCACGGGAAGAATCAAGGACCAATACGAGTTGATAAGCCCCATGCTTTTTACAACCAGGAATGTCGGAATCATCCCCCCACTAAACAACATAGAGAACACTACAATGAAGTTAATCGTATTGCGGCCGAGTAGATATCTTCGGGATAATCCATAAGCCATAAAAGCAGTAAATATCATACTTACAACTGTACCGACGATCGTTACTCCGACCGAAACCCCGAGACCTCTAAAAATGGTGGGAGTCGACAGAATATAGCGGTAGGCATCCAAGGAAAAAGTAACTGGGAATAAAATAAACTTCTTGGCTATCACTTCTTCAGTTGAGGCAAAAGAGCTGGCAATGATATTCAAAAAAGGTAAGAGACAAGTGAGGGCAATGAGAATCAATAGTGTACTGTTTACAATGTTGAAAATACGGCTGCCCAGCGATTCTTTTTTTCGTAACTTTTGTTTTCGTAATGGTTGTGTCAATGTGGTTGACCTCCTCGTAATCGTTTACATGTCAACCTTATCAAGAGGAAAGAATTCCGTATATAATCAAATCTTGAGGTGTTCTCTAATCATGGAGAAAAGCGGATGATCATTAGGTTGTGTTGTAATCATTAGCTAAGGTGAAAAGGTTGAAAAGTAGGCTGTGTACCTGATTTTGTAAACGCTATCATTTGATGATTATATGCGGAATGCCAAAAATCGCGTACTCTTGAAAACGTATACAGGAACGTTTGAAGGAGGTCGAACTAATGAAAGTTTCAAGTGTCCCCGCACCAAACATGAAAATGAAAAAGAACAAAAGAACGACGGAAAGCCTTTTACGAATGCAGAAACACAAGTTGCTCTATCTAATGGTTTTACCCGGACTGGTGTACTTCATTATTTTTAAGTACTTTCCTATGGGAGGATTGGTGATTGCGTTTCAGGATTATCAAGCTTTTCAGGGAATCACAGGCAGCCCATGGGTAGGAATGAAGCATTTTATTCGTTTGTTTACCGAGCCTACGTTTTTTATGCTGCTTCGAAATACGCTGGTTTTGTTTGCGCTGAACATTGTAATCTTTTTTCCATTGCCCATCATTTTGGCACTCATGCTAAACGAGGTTAGGAAGATGTTTTTTAAAAACATTATTCAAACCATCATCTACATTCCGCACTTTATGTCATGGGTTATCATTGTTTCGATTTCCTATGTATTCCTAACCGTAGACGGTGGGGTGCTGAATGAAATGATTGCCGCGCTGGGCGGTGAGAAGATCAGCTTTTTAACTTCTCCGCAATGGCTGCGAACGGTCTACATCGGGCAAGTGATTTGGAAGGAACTCGGCTGGTCTACTATCATTTATCTATCTGCGATTACAGTGGTAGATACGCAATTGTATGAGGCAGCAGAGATGGACGGTGCTGGACGCCTGAGAAAGACATGGCACGTTACCTTGCCTGCGATTCGCCCGGTCATTATTACATTGTTAATTTTGAAAATCGGTAGCACGTTGGATTTGGGCTTTGAGCATATGTACCTGTTATTGAACTCATTAAACCGCGAGGTTGCCGAAATCTTTGACACCTACATTTATACTGCGGGCTTAAAGAATGGACAATTAAGTTTCAGTACGACGGTAGGACTTTTTAAAGGTGTAGTAGGTTTAATCCTGATTATGGGCTCCAATCGACTGGCCAAGAAATTTGGTGAAGACGGCGTTTACTAATGACGACGGGAAGGATGCAAAATGGTACGGTTTGTAGAAAACATGAACAAATGGTGCATGCGCCTGCTGCGCCTGGTCTACCTTAACTTGCTTTGGACGGTTGCGACGATTCTGGGCTTGGGTTTTATAGGCGTTGGGCCTGCAACCGTTGCTATGCTTAGTATTTTAAGGCAGTGGATTCGGGGCAATGAGGAAGTCGCCATTTTCTCGACGTTTGTACGTTACTTTAGAGAAAGCTTTAAAGAAGCAGCAATCATTGGCGGGCTTTACAGCCTTGTGGGTTACGTGCTCTACGTGGATATAGTCAACGTCTCGTCCTGGTATGTTCGTGTGGTGACGCTTATTGGAGCCTTTTTGTATCTCATCTCTTTGGCCTACATTTTCCCGCTGCTGGCTCACTATGATTGGAAAGGTATCGGACTGAAGGTCAAAATGTCGATAGTGATTGGATTTTCGTATTTACAATATACGCTTGTTCTTTTTGTAGCCATTGTCGTGCTTTTTGCATTGATTCTAGGCTTGTACCCAGGAATTCTAACTTTTGCCGGAGCAAGTATTATTGGTTATCTCGTGATGTGGATGACGCATCAGGTGTTCAGCAAAATAGAGCGAGAGGTTCTGGTGAAAGAGGAAGATATGGCATAAATATATAAACAGAAAAGGAGCAAACACGATGAAAAAGGGAATCACGACGAAAAAGGGAGTATCAGGCCTTCTTGCTGTACTAATGGTCATGAGTGTTTTTTTAGCTGCTTGCGGTGATAAGGGTGCTGAGGATCAAAGCGGCCAAACCTATGATCCGAAGTCCAAACTGGAATTTACCTGGTTAAACGTATTGCACACAGCTTCTCCGCCTACAGAAACGATCAAAAGTAAAATTGAAGAATACACCAATTCTAAAATTACGTTCAATTGGGTGCCTGACGCTTCCAAAGAAGAGAGAATCACTACTGCGCTTGCATCCGGCGAATTGGCCGATATGGTGACCCTGACGATGATGACAAATTCTTCAGTACGAAGCTCTTTGAAATCAGGGCTATTCTGGGATGTAGGAAAGTATTTGGATGACTATGAAAATTTGAAAAAAATCCCACCTGAAGTTCGGGAAGCCGCATCCATTGAAGGAGTACTGTATGGCGTTCCGTTCCAGAAGAATCTGGCTCGGGCGGGTCTGGTCATTCGCCAGGATTGGCTGGATCGCTTAGGACTGAAGGTACCGACGACACTGGATGAGTTGTATGAAGTTGCGAGAGCGTTTACAGAAAATGATCCAGATGGGAATGGAAAAAATGATACGACTGGGTTTGTTGACAGATCGGATCTACGCTATAGCAGCTTCAAAACTTTAAGTTCCTATTTTGGCACACCTAATGGCTGGAAAGTAGATGAAAGCGGAAAGTTTACGCCGGAATTTGATACTCCTCAATATTTGGAGACCTTGAAGTATTCCAATAAATTATACAAAAACGGATATCTCTCTAAAGACTTTGCTGTAACCGCTAAAACGGACCAGCAGCAACAATTTGCACAAGGTAAAGCAGGTATTTATACAGGCATGATCGATATCTCTAACCTCAGAACCTTGTCCCAAGGCTTACAAAAGGGTCTGAAGCTGGTACCGGTTAACAAGATTTCGAATGGAGATGGCAAATACCACGTATGGTCTGAAGGAAGCGGGGTTGGAGGTTTGCTGGCATTCCCGAAATCTGAAGTAAAAACGGAAGCTGAGTTGAAGAGACTGCTGCAATTTGTAGATGATTTAATTGACAAAGATGTATATATGTACATGACCGGCGGTATTGAAGGCACTCATTATACAATCGAAAAAGATGGAGCCTTCAAAATTACGAATACAGATTTGTGGCAAGCAGATGTTCAGCCGTTTTCAAGCTCCAGACCAAGTGAAGTGACCTACAACTTAAAAGATGCCAATCCAGAAAAGGAACTGGCTAATGAATTAGTCCGAGAAAATAATGAATTTGCTGTTCTGGACCCGACCGTGCCACTGGATTCAGTCACCGCTAATGAGCAAGGAACAGAGCTGGAGAAAATCATTACCGACGCCTCCTTCAAATTTATTATGGGTGAGCTTGACGAAGCCGGGTTTAAAGCAGCCGTAGAAAACTGGAAAAACTCTGGTGGATCACGGATTACTGCTGAGTACGAGGAAGCGTATAAGAAAACGAAAAAATAATAGTTGAGCATGGCTGTTGCCCCCTGACTCCTTGAATGATTTCTTGGATGTTGAAATCCGGGGGCAGCTTATGCTTTCCCAATGCAAAATGGATCTAACATTCACAAAATATAAAGACAGGAGAGAACGAAATGCAATTGTATAACATTGTAGATTATGGAGCAGTTCAGGATGGCACGACGCTGGCTACGGGAGCGATTGCGGCTGCCATTGAAGCGGCCAGCAATGCTGGAGGAGGAACCGTTTTTGTTCCGTCTGGGACGTATCTGACAGGTGCTATCTTTCTGAAAAGTAACATTGAGCTGCATGTAAGCCCTGGCGCAACTCTGTCCTTCAGTACGGAACTGGCTGATTACCCTGTAGTAGAATCCAGATGGGAAGGCGTTCAGCGGGAAGTGCATGCGTCATGCATTTATGGGCAGAACCTTGAGAATATTTCAGTTACAGGTAGCGGAACGCTGGATGGAAATGGTCAGCCGTGGTGGGAAAAGCACCGCAATCATCCAGAGGAGTTGCAGTATCCGAGACCCAAATTAATCAGCTTTGACCGTTGTCAGCGGGTTACCATTAAAGATGTTATGTTAAAAAATTCCCCCAGTTGGACTGTAAACCCCATCGCTTGCTATAACGTTACGATTGATAATTTGTCCATTCTTAACCCGGCGGACTCCCCCAATACGGATGGCATTAATCCTGAATCCTGTTCCAATGTTCGTATTAGCAACTGCAATATAGATGTGGGCGATGATTGTATTGCGATCAAAGCAGGAACCGAAGATACACAAGAGCGAATTCCATGTGAAAATATTACGATTACCAACTGTACGATGGTGCATGGACATGGCGCAGTCGTACTGGGAAGCGAAATGAGTGGTGACATTCGTAATGTTACGATCAGCAATTGCGTGTTCAAGCAAACGGATCGGGGCATACGTCTGAAATCCAGACGAGGACGTGGCGGAACCATCGAGGATATTCGCGTTAGCAACATTGTGATGGAAGATGTAATTTGTCCATTTATTCTGAATCTTTATTATTTCTGCGGCCCTCGGGGCAAAGACAAATATGTGTGGGACAAAAATCCCTATCCGATTACCGATGAAACCCCGTGCTTTAGACGAATCCATTTTTCCGATATTACGGCACGACAGGTTCATGCGGCTGCTGGATTCTTATACGGACTTGCAGAACAATATATTGCTGAAATTACATTTTCCAATATTGATATTTCTATGGCTAAAAATGCAATTCCCGGTCGTCCAGCCATGATGACAGGGATAGAAGATATGAATAACCGTGGTTTTTATCTAGGTAACGTGAAGGATATTCGTTTTCAACATGTGACGATTGAGAATCATGAAGGTCCTGCCTTTTATATTGAAAATGGGGAAGACGTTGAAATCAATCGTTGCCATTCGAAGAATACAGCTCAGCCCGAAAAGCTGATAGAACAAGTAACAATACAACCTTCTGAACAAAATATGATGAATTAGGAGGCCATGAAAGGAGGTACAACGTGGATAAGTTGCAAGCATTGTTGGGAGACCTTCCGGCAGATCGCCCTGTAACGGCAACTCTGCTGAATCAAGAAGAGCGTGAGGGATATCGACTGGAGTGTCTCCTGCTGGACTTGAACGGGATCGAGTCTGTACCCGCTTATGTAGCTACACCCTTACAAGGGAACGGTCCGTTCCCATTGGTCGTTTTTAACCATTCGCATGGAGGCAATTATACGAACGGGCGCAAGGAACTGATCCATAGCAGCTCTTACTTGCAGCAGCCCTCGTTTGCTACAACCCTGACAGACATGGGGTACTGCGTATGCTGCATTGACATGTGGGGCTTCAATGAACGTGGGGGCAAAACCGAGAGCGAGCTGGTAAAAGAAATGCTCTGGCAGGGCCAAGTGCTGTGGGGCATGATGCTGTATGATAACCGTCGTTTGGTGGATTATATGTGCCAGCGTGAAGACATTGATGCTTCCCGTATCGCAACAATCGGTATGTCGATGGGCGGACTCATGGCATGGTGGATGGCTGCGTTAGATGAACGGATACAGGTCACGGTTGATATTTGTGGACAGGTAGATGCCCATACGCTAATCGCTAAAAGGGGATTGGATCATCATGGCTTTTATTCCTATGTCCCCGGCTTGCTGAAGCATTTTACCACCTTGGATATTCAAAAGCGGATCGTACCTCGTCCACGGATGAGTATAACAGGTCAAAATGACCGGATGTGTCCTATTGAAGGAGTCGAGCATTTGGCAAAAGGCCTGCTGGAAGCTTACCAGGAGGCAGGTCACCCTGAGCATTGGCAGCCTGTGATTGCGGGCGGTGGACATATGGAGACGTTGGAAATGCGAACGGCGTGGCAGTCATTTTTGGCCGAACACCTGTAAATCAAATGAAGGGATCGGGGTAACCATGCTAGTTGGAAAAGAATCCTTTTGTGATTTCCATACGATTCAGGAGGCGATTGCTGTATTGGAGCAGTCGGCTTCCAATGAAATGGAAACGCTAACTATTTTATCAGGTACTTATGAGGAAGAGGTACGAATTTACCGTTCATATCTTCATATTATAGGCATCGGGCAGGTAGAGATTCGAATGGATCGGTATGCCAAGGAGCGGGATGAAGCAGGTGAGGAAATAGGGACCTTTGCGACACCTACTTTATTTTTAGGCGGTAGCCATCTGATCTTGGAAAATCTCACGATTTCCAACACGGCAGGACAGGGAGAAGCCATTGGGCAGGCCGTTGCGGTATACGCTCATTGTGATGAAACAGTCTTTAGAAACTGTACCTTTAAAGGGCACCAGGATACTTTATTTACAGGCCCTCTACCTCCTGCACCGAAAGAACGACTCCAGTTTGGTGGAATCCATTTGAAGGAGCATCATAAGCACTATCGGCAGCTCTATCAGCATTGTTATATAGAGGGTACGGTGGACTTTATTTTTGGTGGGGCTACCGCGTATTTTGAAGATTGCGAAATTCGCAGTTTACGCCATCATAAGAACCAAACGAGCTACGTTACAGCTGCCTCGACGCCGCAAGGACAAGCGTATGGTTATGTATTCAACCATTGCTACCTAACTGCAGAGCCTGATATTACCCCGGTTTTTTTGGGGCGTCCGTGGCGGGAATATGCCAAGACCGTATTTGTCAATTGTAAAATGGGCGACCATATTGACCCACGTGGCTGGGACAATTGGAACAACGTTGCGAACGAGAAAACTGTCTGTTATCAAGAATATAACGGACACGATGAAGTTGCTACGTTACGTAAGCAGCGTGTTCCATGGGCGGATTGTTTTGAAGCGGGAACAGAAGCATGGAGCAAGGAACAGGTTTTTGCTGAAGTTACATTTTGGAAGTAAGGAGAAGTGAGGTTTCATGATGATCCAAAATCCCATATTAAAAGGCTTTAATCCCGATCCGTGTATTACACGTGTCGAAGATACTTACTTTATTGTGGTGTCATCGTTTGAGTGGCTGCCTGGAGTGCGGGTGTACCAGTCCAAAGATTTGGCAAATTGGGAGCATTGCACAGATATTTTGACCGATCAGGTTGACTTAAGAGGTAATCCTAAAAATTGTAGCATTTGGGCACCGCAGCTTAGCTATGCGGATGACCTTTTTTATCTGCTCTATACGGATGTGAAAAGCACCAAGCGTCCGTTCAAGGATGTTCATAATTTTGTGATAACGGCGCCTACGATCCAAGGACCGTGGTCGGACCCCATTTATCTTAACAGTAGCGGATTTGATCCGTCTTTATTTCATGATGAGGACGGACGCAAATGGCTGTTGAACGCATTGTGGGATTACCGCATGTTGGAAAGCAATAAATCTTCCGGTATAGTCATGCAGGAGTATGACAGCAAGCAACAACAGCTCATTGGCGAGCCTGTTAAAATCTTTGATTGTACTCCTTTGAAGAAAACAGAAGCGCCTCACATCTACAAGCAAAACGGTTATTACTATCTTGTTACAGCGGAAGGCGGAACGGGTACGGGGCATGCCGTTACCGTAGCACGCTCCAAGCAGATATCCGGGCCATATGAAGTGGACCCGCACAACCCAATGCTAACGTCACGTGATCAACTTGATTTCCCGTTACAATGCGCAGGACATGGCAGTCTTGTACAAACACCAGACGGCGAATGGTACATGGCTCATTTATGCACACGTCCAGTAGAGGGGAAATATGCCATTTTAGGAAGGGAAACAGCCTTGCAGCAAGTGTACTGGAATGATGAAGGCTGGCTGCGATTAACTGCTGGGGGCCATACACCTCAATTGGAGGTACCCGCACCTCAAGGGATGTTCTCGGTTAAGCAAGAGCAGCAGAGTTATATTTTCGAGGATTTTTTCGAGCGAACCACATTAGATAAAACGTGGAACACATTGCGTATCCTGGCGGACGATAGCTGGTGTTCATTAAGCCAGCGCCCCGGCTACCTTCGGATTATGGCTGGAGAATCCATTCAAAGTCTGTTCCAGCATCACGTGCTGGCCATTCGGCAAACGGATCATCATTTCCGGGTAGAAACAGCATTGGAGTATCAGCCAACAAGCTATTTACAAATGGCGGGGCTTCTACTGTACCTTAATGAAGAAGATTATTTGTACGCCTATATTAGCTATGAGGAGGGACAAGGGAAGGTACTGCGCATGATGCGATGTGAAGCCAATACATTTACCTTAGTTCCTCAAGCAATTACGCTTCAGGACGATCTCCCTATACATTTAGCTGTGGAAGTCCATGCATCCCACGGGCAATTTTATTATGGAGTCGGAGACAAACCTGCTTGGAAGCGGCTTTTTGAAATGCAGGATATCAGCTTTTTATCCGGTGGCTTTACAGGAAATTTTGTAGGTATTGCTGCTCATGATATGCAACAATTCCAAGGAAGCTACGCTGATTTTTCTCATTTCTTTTATCATGGTAAGGATCATCTTTCCTCATAAAAAAACATGATAATGATTATGTTGAAAGCACCTTAATGGGTGCTTTTTTCGTTGTTTCTGTACTTTACCTTTTCACATTATAACTTCGCAAAATCTCCAAAAAAGCGGTGCTTGCTTTCGTTTCAAATGTCGAAGCAGGAGTTAGGAAAGAAAATTTTCGAATAACCGGAAGATTACGAATATCCAGTACTTTTAATGTTCCCAGAGCAAGTTCCTTCTGAATGACCCATTGGGACAGCAAAGAAATCCCCAAACCTGCTTCTACAGACTCTTTGATGATCTGTGTACTGCCAAAATTCATCATATGAGAAGGGGAGAACTGAAACTGTGCAAACATTTTTTCAGCCGCTTCCCGGGTTCCAGAACCTTCTTCCCGTAGAATCCAGATGTCCTCTTGCAGCTCACTTACATCCACTTGAGATTTACCAGCCAAACGGTGATTTTGCGGAACGACAATATACATTCTATCATCAGCAAAAGATTCGATATGTAAATGGTCATGCTGAAATTCTCCTTCGATAATTCCTACATCGAGTTGATTATGGATCATGAGTTTTTCAATTTCTTGGGTGTTGCCGATGGTAATGGAGGGCTGAATGAGTGGATACCGGACCCTCATTTGCGCGATCACATGTGGCAGCACATATTCGCCATACGTGTAGCTTGCGCCGATCGACAGGTTTCCTTTTGCTGTATGCATCAGCTCGTCCACCAAATACTGCATCCGTGTATGAAGACGGATAATCTCCTGAGCATGATGATACACAATTTCACCTGCTTTGGTTAAGCGTACGTACTTATTGCTACGCTCCAGGAGGCGGGTTCCTACGCTACGTTCCAGCGTTTGAATATATTGACTTACCGCAGGTTGGGTCATGTGTAACACCTCGGCAGCTCGTGTGAAGTTTTGTTTCTCCGCGACCATAACAAATACGATTAAAGATTGGTCCAAAGCCCATTCCTCCAAATTTATCATATCTATTCACTTATTATCATTATTATAATGATTTATTTTTCTTATGACAAAAAACATATTAAGCTGGATGCATGTAGAATTGGAGGGGTTCACCATGAACAGTCATACACAACACACCAAATTATTTTCGAACAGAGGGCGATTATTCCAGCGTATATTTGGCATTGTCCTCACGATGTTATTTGCTTTGGCAGGCTATGGCCTGAACGAATTGCCAGGCTTTCATTATGTAGGTCCATTGGCTTGTGCCATGTTTCTCGCTATTCTGTACCGACAGTTGTGGGGATACCCTGAAGCTGTGCGCTTGGGGGTTGAGTTTTCAGCAAAGAAAATACTACGTGGAGCTATTGTGTTATTTGGGCTGAAGTTGAACATGGATGTTGTCATTCATCATGGACTTGGTTTACTTTTGCGTGATGTGGGCACTGTTGTATTTTCCATCTTTTTTACGGTTTGGCTGGCAAAACGTTTCAAGGCAGATGCTTCGCTTTCGCTTCTTCTTGGTATTGGAACAGGAGTTTGCGGTGCAGCAGCGATTGCAGCGGTTTCTCCCTTGTTAAAATCCAAAGATGAGGATACAGCCATAGGGGTAGGACTCATTGCCTTGGTTGGAACGGTATTTTCCATTTTGTTTACTGTGCTTCGGCCCTGGCTTCCTTTGACGGATATGCAATATGGAATCTGGTCGGGTATCAGTTTACATGAAATTGCACATGTGGCCTTAGCTGCAGCGCCTGCCGGACAGGATGCACTTGCAATGGGCTTATTAGCCAAACTGGGACGTGTTTTCTTACTCATACCGCTCAGCTTTGTTTTAATGTATTGGATGAAACGAACTGGAAAAATTCATACAGACGCTAAAGTGGAGTTCCCTTGGTTCCTCATCGGCTTTATGGCTACAAGTATTGTGGGCAGCTATGTTTTTGGAAAATATATTGTAGTTCCATCTAGTCTGACGAACGGAATTTCTCAAGTTACCACCTTTATGTTAACGATGGCTATGGTAGGCATGGGGCTGAATGTGAGCTTTAAGGCTTTGCGGGAGAAAGCAATGCTACCCTTACTGGTACTGTCTGTTACCTCGATCATTCTTATAGGGTTAACATTTTTAACAGTGTGAACATGAAGTATTCGTTTGTGATAAGATTGCTAGTAAACTAGATTAATAAAACTGGAAAAAGCTCTGCTTGCTGTATAGCTGGCAGAGTTTTTTAGTGCTTTTGTATGATAAGACTGAAATATATACTGAATCAATCGTAACTTTTTACATATGATTCGCGTCTATCAAAATGGAGGTCCTGAGAATCATAGATTGCAAGAATTTCATAAGCGAAAATTTAGAGAATGGTAGGGTACATAATGAAGAAAATTTGTTTATTTGCTTTTTTGTTTCTGTTTCTACTAGCATTTCCAAGAGAAGGTCATGCTGCATCTTCGAGCTCACATCTTCAGTTGGATGGTAAAGATATAAGTGTTGGCAAAGGTGTTCAGATTCAAGAAGTAAAGGGGAATGTACTGGTTCCACTCCGTCTCATTGTAGAGGAATTGGGTTATAGCGTGAATTGGGAGTCCAAGACAGGGACCATAACTATACATAAGGAAAATCTTAACCTAAGTCTTCAGGTCAACAATCCCATAGCCTCTGTCAATGATCATCAAATGGGATTGGCTGTAGCCCCTTTGCTTAGAGAGGGGACGACTTATGTTCCGCTTCGCTTTGTGTCCGAACAGACAGGGATTGATGTGGCCTGGAACAACGAGCTTAAAACTGTGTTCCTGACGACTCCGCCTACTTCAAGCGGCAATAGCGAGTCCACTCATGATCATTCTGCTACTCCAGCTGTAAGTAATCCTAAAGAGAGTGCGCGTACAGCTATAAACCAAATTAGCTTCGCTAATCACCAATTGACTATAGCTGTTAATGGAAAAGCAACCCCCAAAGTAACTACGTTGACTCATGCAGACCGTATTGTTGTAGACATACCTAGTTCAACGTTTTCTGAGGAATTTCTAGCATCGCAATCATTTGACAGTAGTGGACAAGGAAGTTTTCCAGTCACTGAAGATCCAGATGTTTCCCAAGTAAGATACTCCATGTTTAGTACAACCCCCGCATCGGTACGTATTGTGGTTGATCTTAATCACAGCACACCCTTTCATGTACTCAATGCGGATGATGGTAAGGTTGTTATAGCGTTGGATCAGAAAACAGAGGAGCCATCAACTACCGAGGACGTTATACCTACTATACCTACTATACCTGTTGTACCTGCGATTTCTTCTGATGGACACGCGCAAGGAATTGACGTCTCACACTATAATGGCAATATTGATTGGCAGCAAGTGGCAGCAGCAGGCAAGACATTTGCTTTTATTAAGGCTACAGAGGGCACAAAATATCAAGATAATCAATTTTTGATAAATGTACAGGGTGCCAGAGATGCTAACATCTTGGTCGGCGCTTACCACTTTTTGAACGCTACTACCGCGGATGGAGCTCGTCAGGAAGCCGCTAATTTTGCCAGGGCTATAGATTCAGCAGGAGGAAGGCTGGATCTGCCTCCTGTGATGGATTATGAAAATAACCCCAAAGGCCTTACTCCTGCGCAAATTAGTGAAGTGGCTCGTGCCTTTTTGGATGAAATGGAGAGACTTACCGGGCGTCAGCCGATCGTATACACGGGTAATGTTTTTGCTTCCCAGTTTGATCCTACATTTTCTATGTATAAACTGTGGGTAGCCCGATACAGCACTACGCAAAAGCCGACCGCGGTTCCAGCTTGGAATAACTGGTGGGCTTGGCAGTACAGTAGTACAGGCAGTGTTCCGGGTATTCGAGGCCAGGTCGATTTGGATGAATACAACGGAACGATAGATGAACTCCGGGCTTCACTAACAGGAGAGCTCGATTAGCATAATCATGTCTTGATCAATCCTCGCGAATCCAGAACGGATCTGCGAGGATTTTTAATGTCTGATTTGTTTAGTTGGGCATGATCCATACGATTTCGCTGATACGAACAAAGAATTTTTTTCCGTATACATCTAAAATGACATGGTCGGGCTTACAATCGACTACGCATCCATCAATTCTGCCACGTGTTGTCTCAAGTACAACGTACTTGCCGATCACCGATTTTAATGTTTCTACGACGTATGGATCTACAGGGTGAACCACGACGTGGTGAGAGGTAGGATGGTGAGGAAAAGGTTGATTAACGTTGTAATTGAGCATTTGATTTGAATTCAATTGCTTCACTCCTTCAAGATTAGTTGTGTTATCCTATGCTCCTGCCTAGGAAAGGTGTAGGCTAATGCCCATCAGCGAAAACATTCATAACATTGCCGAAAAGCCCGGTCCATAGGAAAGCTCAATACATAAGCTATGTTGTACCTTGAATTGAAGGAGGCAATGACCATGAGTGAATGTGAAAGAGGTTGTGGCGGCGGTTCAGTAGGGGGCTACCCAGGAGTATGGACATCGACAGGAGCTATCCTGGTACTGTTCATTTTGCTTGTTATCATTACGAAGTCTTTATGGATTTAAATTGAAATGAGTAGCTTAACCCCCCATTGGTATATAACCAATGGGGGGTTAAGTGTTTTAAAGGATGAAACATATGATAAAACACCCCAAATAACAGCGTACAAGCCCTACACAATCTGTGCCGGGCTGGGCAGCTGTCATTTGAGGTACATTGGCATCTATAGACAGGAACGGACAATGGCTCAGGGATTAAATTAACGCAATCGCCAGCAGGGTAAACAGGCTTAAAGTTAAGATTTGATTCCCATACCCGTAGCCAGGATAAAAGGCAGACGTTTGTACACGTCCGTTCCGTTCTGTTTTTAAGTACACATTATTACGATCCACATCCATAATGGTTCCTTCGTACTGTTTTCCGTCAACGGTGAGAACACGCACCCTTTTATTCATACAGTTCAAACAGTTGTAATAAGCGTCCATTCCATCACCCCCTCTTATACATTGGCATTTTATGAGAGGGAAGGTCTTATGGTAACGGCGAACATACAGGGAAAAGGTATTCCCTCGAACTTAAAGCCTGACCAGAGTTAGCCTAATCTTGATAGGGATTAAAAGAAAAGCCAGGATATCCATGGGTATGGGCGTAACCGCTTTGGGAGGCGATCTGAGGGTGTGCTGAAGTATCGGCAAGCCTTACATGTATCCCGGGTTTTCGAGGAGGCTGCTGCTTGCAGTCATTGGGAGGACCGATGATGACAGGCTTTTTAATAGGGGAGAGTGCTTCCTGAATCTTATTCTCATTCAGGCAGTAAGTATGAGCCAGAATGTTACTTGGCGTTAGCCGCAAAATGTCGGAGCCCAGTATGAAATCAGGGGTCGGAGCATTAAAAATGGCCAACAAATGAGTGTTGTCCATCGTGGCGACCAGATAATGCCACCATCCCTGGGGAACGTTAGCCACTTGGCCAGGTGTGATCGGAAAATGTCGTAACTCGAGGGTGAAGGGATTAATCAGTGACACGGTTACTGCCCCAGAGATGCAGTATATCAGTTCTGTGGCATTTTGGTGATAGTGAGGCTCCACAACATTAGCTGTGCTTAGGCGAATATCCAGCAGCGATACATTTGCCAATGTATTCAGCTGCTGGATCGACAGCTCATTGATCGAGTTTTGAGCATCCTTCTGAAACAAAACATTGTCTTTTAAATCATAGGTGAATTGTACAGTAGGAGAGGTGTAATCCATATATGAATTCACGCGTCGTTTCCTGCCTTTCTGTTATTCGAAATTTGATGATCGTACGCTACCCTATGCATACGCCCATGTATGTGTGCGCGGATATGTGATTTGAATTAGTAGAAATCAGGCTCCGGTCCCGGGCAGATTAAAGCGAAAAATAGCGAAAAAAGTCACGTATTCAAGTGTGGCCGGGACATGATCCATTGCTTTTAATACACGCCATCCCTTTAGGTATGGTGTTTTATTTGCTTGGGTAGTCTTAGGACCAGAGCCGGATGATACGTAAATGCGGCTTGTGGTATACTGCAACGGACGTGTAAAAGCATGATTGTCCCATTCCATATGTAGCCACACGTCATTTCTGCAGCTAGGCATAAGCAATGTCATAAGAAACATGATCGGATAAACGTCCCTGAGTTGTACAGGCCGGAATGGTTGCACCGGACAGAACATGAAAGAGGAGGTTGTCTGGAATATGAAAAAATTATCTATTTTAATCCTGTCCTGCGCATGTATGTTAGGTACTGTATTGTCAGTCGCACCAGGACAAGCACAAGCACAATCGTCAGCTTTGAAGAAAGGGGTTCAAAGCGAACGGGTGCTGGAGCTTCAACAGCAGCTTCATTCGCTCGGTTATTTCAAAGCCGGGTTTACTGGGTACTATGGTTCTCTGACCAGTAAAGCGGTAGCTCGTTTTCAACGGGATAATGGTCTGACACCTGATGGAGTAGCCGGAGCGGCTACACAAGCCAAGCTCGAATCCTTCGGAGAGGTGCGCGTAACCGCGCTGGATCAACTGGCTCGTATCATTTATTCTGAGGCGCGCGGAGAATCGTTTGAAGGTCAAGTGGCTGTCGGCGCTGTCGTATTAAACCGTGTTCAGTCCGGCGAGTTTCCAAGCTCGATCCCGGACGTTATTTTGCAGCCTGGCCAATTCACCGCTGTACAGGATGGTCAGTACCGTCTGAAACCAAACAAGACTGCGTATCGTGCAGCCAGACAGGCACTTAATGGTGCTGATCCGACCAATGGGTCCTTGTTTTATTACAACCCGGCCATTGCCACAGCCAAATGGAGTAAAAGTCGTCCGGCTGTCATCTCACTCGGTCGCCATACGTTTACGAATTAATTTCACATGAGAATACGCAAATTTCCAGCCGTCAGGTGCTTCTTCTAGGAGTAGTGACGGTTTTTTTATATTCACAAATTTGTAATATTTTAGTGGCGGTTTATCTAATTTAATATTAAAAATTCTACCTATTATTCCGATACTCTTAATAGACAAAAAAATGAAATTAAAGGAGTCTTTCTAAAATGAGTCAACATCCTTACACTATCGAAGTAGATCAAGCCATGAAAACGGTACATATGGCGGTGAATGGAGTTTTTAGCCAGGAAGAGTATGATAGCTTTGTAAAAGATTATGTAGCCAAAACCTCATCCATTCAGGCGTCCAACTTTACACTCAAGGTAGATTGTACCCAGATGGCACTTTTGGGTCCGGGAGAAGTGGAAAAATTGAAGGGCTCATTTGTACGTTATAAAGAAACTGGATTTACCAAAGTAATCTTTGGCATCAGCCTTCAACAAACCATTATTAAAATGCAGCTTGGTCGAGTAGCACGCGAAGCAGGATTAAACAACGTAGATATTGTTGTACAATAATGCGCTGACGTATGTGTAAGGGGGAAGCCTGATGAGCCATATCAAAATAAAAGCACTGGGTGTGTACCATCCGTCCCATTCGTTGGATAACGAATACTATGTTCGCCATTTTGACGAGCGGGGCAAAGATATTCGACGCTTCATGGAGCATATGGGTAGAAAACAGCGTTATATCATTGATGATCCGAACGAAAACGGTCTAACAATGGGAATTGCGGCTGCGCAAAAAGCTCTGGAACAGGCTGGTATGACAGGCCGTGACGTGGATATGATCGTGTTCTCCACTCAAGTTCCTGAGTCACTGTTTCCGATGAATGCATTGTTTGTTCACCAGGCGATTGGGGCCAGACATGATGTGGCCGTGATGGATTCCAACGCGAATTGTGCAGGGATGACAGTCGTTGTCGATCAAGTCAGTCGGTCGATGTTATCTAATCCTGACGTGCGGACAGCGCTTATTATCGGTTCGGATTATAATTCACTCATTTCCGGTCCAGAGGATGAGATTACTTATGCGAACTATGGAGATGCTGCATGTGCGGCTATTTTGGAGCGTACAGAAGAAGACACCGGATTTATAGATTCTATGTATTTTACGGACCCAGTCAATATAGATAAAATTTTGTACCCGGCTCAGGGGTTAGCGGCAACACTCCAAAGGAACGCCCCCGGAAAATATATTCAGTGGCTTCCGTTCGACGCCAATATGGCCTTGCCTCCAACATTTGATCTGCTTGAACGCATTTTAAAAAAGAATGGGCTGACGCCTCGGGATGTACGGGCTTATTGTCTGTCTCAGTTCTCGCTAGCAAATGTATTGAAGATTCAGGATCACTTGGAGCTAGAGGATGCCCAAATGATTTATGTGGGAGATCGATATGGTTACACAGGTACCAGTAGCCCGTTCATTGCTCTATATGAAGGTATTGAATCGGGTCGTATCCGGCGCGGTGATTATGTACTGTTCTGGACGATTGGAGCTGGATATCAACTGGTTGCTATGTTATTTAAATACTAGGAATATGAAGGCCTTGCAACTGCAAGGTCTTTTTGTGTATCACAAATTGACAATTGTAATGATTTGGTTGTGTTATGTTTGATTGTTTTGTAAAATTTAAACATTGAGTACATAAGGGAGAGCTTATTTTGCGGACATCGGATAGCATGACAATTATGACAGAAAACATGGCACACAATTCATAATAGGAGCTGAAGGGTCATTAAGATCGAAAATTTATTTTATGGAGAACGAATAAAACTAGCCGCAGTCAGGGAAGAAGATGCCGAAGTGATGTTCAAATGGGGTGAGGATGCGAAGTATCTGCGAAATGTAGATACGGATTTGGCGCTCCCTTACACGTTGAAACAGATGGAGTCAGAAGGATCTCCCAGCTCTAACGAGGTCTATTTTCGATTAAGAACATTGGCAGATGATGTCTTGATCGGATTTGTTGCTATCCACGGAATTGAGTGGAATAATCGCAGCGGGCAGCTGGCAATAGGTATAGGTAATACGGACTACCGTGGCAAGGGTTTTGGGGCAGAAGCTGTAGGTCTCATTCTTCGTTATGCGTTTTATGAACTCAATTTAAATCGGGTCGGCTTGGATGTGATTGAGTACAATACACAAGCGATACGAACTTATGAGAAGGCGGGGTTCCAGCTTGAGGGTAGAGTTCGTTCCGCTGTTCTTCGTGATGGTAATAGTTATGATCGTATCATGATGGGTATCCTGTATTCTGAATGGAGCTCGACTGTTCAAGTATAATAGATACACAATTTGTTCATAAAATATTCCATAATAAGCCTTTTAATAACGTGAAAAGAGGTTTATAGTTAAGGGGTCACATGCCCAAATCATTATTAATTTGAGTATGAGTCAAAGCTGAGGAGGAATTTACATGGCAAACGTTGTAAGGTCCGTCACTTCACCCAAGAAATTTATTTCTGGGCAAAATCTGCTCTCGTCGTTAAATGACTATATTAAGGATTATGGCGATAAAGCCTTTGTTATTTGTGATGAGTTCATACTTGAAAGGGCCCAAAAGGAGGCAGGTGCTTCGATTGAAGCAGCTGGTAACCAGGTGGTCTTCGAGAAATTTCAATATGAATGTACAAAAGAAGAGATTGATCGTAACCGTGAATTAGTGCGTAAACATGGTTCGAACATTATCATAGGGATTGGCGGGGGAAAAACGTTGGATACCGCCAAGGCAACAGCTTATTATGAAAAGCTGCCTGTTGTTATTTTCCCAACGATTGCTTCTACAGATGCTCCATGTACCGCGCTTGCGGTTATATACAAAAAAGATGGCTCTTTTGATGAATATCTGTTCCTGCCTACTAATCCAGACGTTGTACTGGCGGATACAGGCATTCTGGCAGCAGCGCCTGCACGTTTCTTTGCAGCTGGAATCGGTGACGCACTGGCCACTTATTTTGAAGCTCGTGCTTGCTATCAGGCTAACGGGGATAACCTGGTTCTGAACAAGCCTTCCACTACAGGACTGGGACTTGCTCGTCTTTGTTATGATACGTTGCTGGAAAATGCTGTGAAGGCCAAACGTGCTGTAGATCGTAAAGTATATACTCGTGCGGTGGAGGATACGATTGAAGCTACCATTTATCTGAGCGGTGTTGGTGCAGAATCAGGTGGGTTGGCAGCAGCACACGCCATTCATAACGGCATGACGGCTGTTCCTTCGCTTCATAAAGCACAGCATGGTGAGAAAGTTACATTCGGTTTGTTAACCCAGCTAGTGCTGGAAAATGCACCGAAGGAAGAACTGGAAACCGTGATTAAACTGGTTAAGGATGTAGGTCTTCCATTGACGCTTCGTGACTTGGGTGTAGAGGAATTTGTTGAGGCTGAATGGCGCCAAGTGGCTGAAGCTGCTTGTGCATCGAATGATACAATGGTCAACATGCCGTTCCCGGTTAGTCCTGCTGACGTGTACAATGCAATCATTGCAGCGAATGCAATAGCAGAATCCTATCAAGAATAGTTTCTTCCTAAATCACGGAAATGGGTTTACAAAAACGGGTCTGTCACATCACTGGCAGACCCGTTTCGTTTACGTGCACTAACATGTGAAACGAAAGAGGGTACCAGGGACTTATATCCTATCTTGTTCTGACCGATATACATGTAACAGGGAAATTAGGTTGGTTACACAGCAGGAGGAGATTTGATGTTGGTGCATGGTAAAACACGTAGGGGCAACTTGTACATCCATATGTCCAGCGGTTTTCACAAAATTGGAGATTATCGGGAAGAATATTCTGTAGCACCGGGTGATCGGCTGATGTCTAGACTGTCCAAGCGGATCTACACCATTGTATCCGTACATCTTGGTGAAGAGGCGTATGCCGATATTGATCTAGAAGAGGTTATTAGAAATAGTTAGAGTGCTTTATTTGGATTTGGTATAAAAAAGCTTCCACTTTGCTCCTAGAGCGAAGTGGAAGCTTTTTTCTTTCAGCGGAGGGATTCATGAAGAAGGTCTCGTGTGATGATATTATTTTGGTTCATAAAATGTCTGATTGCTGCTTGTGAATTGGTTGCAGACAGCTCCTTTCCCCATGTCATGGCATAGGCCCAGGCTGGCTGGTTTTGCAGCACCTTCGCACTTGGCAGAATATCACTTTCTCCGATTCCCATAGGCTTGCCCTGCGCAAGCTTTAGCAATTCGGTGTAGTAGGAGGGTTTGTAATCATTGTTATAGATATCAGCTGCAAGAATATCTACACGGTTAATACCTGGGAAGGACAGATTATAGGGAGTGCTATATGCGTTTGGGGCATTGGGACTCCACACCCACAACAGGTTATCCAGATGATGGACATGAGTGAACCGATCATACATTAGATTCCACAACTTAGCGTAATTTTGCTTGTTCCCCCACCAAAACCAGTTGCCGTTCATTTCATGATAGGGCCTCCATAAAACAGGTACATCCGCGTCTCGTAAGGTCTTAAGGGACAGAGCCACCTCATCCAGATCGGCGATCAGTTGTTTATATTGCGGGGTACCCGGCGTGATGTAACGATTAAATTCAGCTTGAGTAATTTTTGCTTGTACGTTTTTCCACGTTTTGGGTTTGCCTGGTAGCGCCTGATGGAAGGTAACAGCTACGATTCCGCCGTCCTGACTCCATTGGATAGCACTATTCACAACATGCTGACGTTGCTCTCGTAGGGCCGTACGGGACTGGTTAGCCAATCCTCCAAACTCATAGCCGTGAAGTCCTGCGTATTGTCCGCTGATTTGTTGTAGCTTGTTATTTTGTTCATCCGGTGCCTCTAAGTAATCATGCTGCCCGGAAATTAGCATATCATCCGGTACATTAGATAGGTAGGCAAGTAATTGCTTGGCTTTGGCAGAGGCCTGAACATTAATTGGGGGGGCGGCATCGGCAACAATGAATGATTGCTGAGAGCCGCTGAAGAGTAAAACAAGCATTAGCAGTAGCACCCTCTGTAACCAAAAGCGTGTTGAGTGAGATTTCATGGCGCTCCTCCTTTGATGCATGGTAATGGGATTAGTATTTTTCTTTTTGCTTTCTAAGCTGTATATAGGCGCTAATAATAATCACCAGCAGACTAATCGTGGCCCATCCATTGAATTCCTGTGAGTGTATCCAGTTGTCCCATACAAGGAAGCCTAAAATTACAACGAGCAAACCCATTGCAAGATACATTTTGGTTTGTGCTGGACGTTGGGTTCGTTTTGAAATCCAATGTATGATGCCGAGAACGATGGCTGCCTGAAATAAAAATATGCCCATCATCATTAAACTTGCTATAAAGATTGGGGACATCGGTATCCTCCTCCTGGGTTTACAAACAGAATATGCAGGTTGTAACCGGGATGTGGATTCTTAGATGTCAATTTAATTACAAGTTGAGTAAACAAATGAGCGCTGGTTACGATCTTGAACAAGTTGACTAAATTATACCATAACTACCGTCCTGCAATGAAAGACGTCTAAATACCCACTCTACCTTGATTCGACATCATACTTTATATTCAGCGAAATATTGACATATGGATGTACACTTCACATATATGAAGATGCAATCTGAAATATATGGTAAGTATATGCATAAGAGCAATGCGAAATCGACGGAAAAGTTTGGTATGATTAAAGTGGATTGAAAAGGAGGTGCTCTTATGAATGAAGAAAACAGACCATTCTCTAGATCAGCAGATGCTGAAGGAGCCAAAGCGAACTTTGATGCCAATCAGCGGAAGCTTCACTCCGAGGGAGTGCCTAGCTTATGGCGTCAGGTCAGCAACCTGCTGATTCTGGTTGGCGTGATTGCATTGATTATCCTTTTAGGTCGACTGCTCTAATGAGATATCCAAAAAAATCGAAAAGAATTTGAAGAATTAGGGATGTGAAATGGTGTTAAAGGCAGCTTTACTTTTTATATTGGCTGGTATCGCTGAAATTGGAGGAGGATATTTGATTTGGCAGTGGCTGCGTGAAGGAAAGACATGGTATGTCGGACTTTGCGGCGGAGTAATTTTGGCTGTGTATGGAATCATTGCTACCTTTCAGGTTTTTTCCTCCTTTGGGCGTGTATATGCAGCATATGGTGGTGTCTTTATTGTTCTTTCCATTGCATGGGGCTGGTGGATTGATAAAAAGACACCCGACTTGTACGATTTCATTGGTGGATTGATTTGTTTGGTCGGTATAGCTGTAATCCTGTTTCCGCGACCAGGGTGATAGGACGAAAAACCCTATTTTATTTTTAAAAACATGACTATAGGTCTACAATAATAAGCTTCATATTCCGAAATAGAACTTAAGGAGGGGGTTCTATGAACTGGAATCAAATGAAGCTTAGATTGAAATTTGGTAGTGCTGTACCGAAGAGTGAAGGTAATTTCTCTTTTGGTATCATATGTGGACTCTTAATCAGCATCGTGCTGTGGATATCAATCATTGGCTGGATCATGCTGATTTTTAAGTGATTTTTACGAAATCACTGTACATATCAAAACAAATGAATTAAGGACTGCTCACAAACCTGTGTCCTATTACCCATGCTTTATTTTGTGAAATCGTTACGTAACTTGTCTATCCCGCGACCTATGGCTTCATCAATCATATCAGTAGCAGCAGGTGTATCTTCATCGGTGTCAGGAATGCGATTAAATCCTGGCTCGCGCTTGCCCAGGGATTGTTTATGTTCGATTTGATCGTCAGTACGATTCTTTTCAGAGTTATTATCTCTCATAGCACATCACAGCTCCTTTTATTAGGTACATTCAGCTTCTATACTTTACATAAACGTTTGTGCTTCAGACTAAACGTTGATAAAAATAAAACCGGGGGGAGTAAATCCCGCCCGGCACTTCCCAAACAACTAGCGATGCTCAATCAGATCAATCGCTCCCAGAACTACATGAGCCAGTCCGAAACCGAGAATGCCTGTAGCTGCAAGTTTGTACTTACTGCTCAGCAACACAGCGCCTGAAGCCGATACTACCGTTCCAAGAACAGCTGGAATCATACCTTCACGCATTCGTAACACCCCTTCTGGTAGTTTGGAAAGACGTTTATTAGTGTAATTCAAATGTGCACAAGTTATACAAAAAGATAATTTTATTATTTTTTTTGAAAAACACTTTACAATTCGATAAAATTATCGTATTATATGTTGGTGCCCAATTGAACGACATTTACATAACGAGAACACTTTTTAATCAGATGTGTGTTTCTTAGATACTTGTAAGACAAGTAAGTGTAAAGATTAGCGTTCCTAAATTTATGCCGGGGTGGCGGAATTGGCAGACGCACAGGACTTAAAATCCTGCGGTAGGTGACTACCGTACCGGTTCGATCCCGGTCCTCGGCACTTAGAAAAGAACCTGAGATCCCTTGATACATAAGGGATCTTTTGTTTTTGTATGGGATTTTTAGAATCGCCAAAATCAAGAAGAATGAGCGTCGTTTTTGCCGTTGGGGACGGATTGGGGACGGATTCTCGGATCGAACTTATCAAGGTGCGAAGCGGTCTTGCGGCTGAGCCTTTTTGTTACGTGGGCATACGTATCGCTGGTGACTTGCGATGTAGCATGTCTCAGTCGATGTTGAATCTCTTTAATAGATGCGCCTTGCTCTAATAAGTACGTTGCATTCGTATGCCGTAGGCCGTGCAGGGTTACATATCGAAACCCGTTTTTCTCACATCAATCTTTCCACCGTTGTGTCGGTGTAGTATGGTAGTAAGGCTTGCCGTAGCCGGAATGGAATACGAAATTGCGATCGCCACCTTGCCACTTGTCCATCAGTTTCATTTTTAGCTTCCGGCACACTTTGATGTGAGCGGCCAACTCTTCCATATACCACAGAGGCATGTCCACATAGTCGTTTGATGCTTCGTTCTTAGTGTCCGTTATGTCGGCCTGACCGTCTTCAGTGTTTGATATACTCTCGTCAATCCGCAGCCTACAATTCACAAAGTCGCAGTCATCAATTTCAAGTGCAATTAACTCTCCGCGTCTAAAACCTCCGATAATTGCCGCAAGAAAATACATACGCCATACCGATTTAGTTTTGAGTAGCGCATCAATTACAGCTGTCGCTTCATCTTCTTCGTAGTAATTTTTCCGATCCTTTCGCACCTTTTATTCTCTTTGCTAATCTGAGGCCGCTTAACGCCATCCATTGGGTTTGTTTTGATAACGGTCCCTTCAACAGACCGTTTAAAAATGTTCATCGTCACATCATAAGCGTATTGAACCGTTCGAGACGATAGTTTGTCTTTGCCTCCTCGTTTGTCGACGCGAGCGCCTGGTTTTCGTAGATCAGTAAATAACTTAACCAATTCCATTGTCGTGATCTCATCAAGTAGTTTGTGTCCAATCTTCGGTAATACGTGATTGTTGATTTTCGAACAATGTGATTTTAGAGTGGTGCCGTTTTTATATTCAATCACAGCATGTTTTGGTTTCCATTCATTTTCGTAAAAGTCCTTGAAAGTCATTTTTGATGGCGCGATATAATTTCCGCTTAATACTTCTCGTTTGAAATCCGCCAACTGATCATCCAGATATTCTCTTGATTTTTTCGGGGCTTCGATAATTTTGCACATTTTGCAGACAGTTTCATTAACGCCGGCTCTTCAATTGTGATAGATGTACGTGGTCGGTTGCGGGTGCCGTCAGCATTTAGGCCTAGGTCTACTGTCAACCGCTGTAACGGCCTCCTTGAATGCATCTGCCGATTGTTGAGGATATTGTCCTCCATTTTCACCAATCTCAGCCTGCGCTAACAATGCTGCGCTTTCAGCAATCGCCTCTTCGACTTTAAAACTTATTATGATACCGCCGTAATAGTTGGGCGTTCAATCGTGCCGTATGCATGTGCGTAACCTGGACCTTTGGCTACTGGAGCGCCATATTTGATGCCAACGTACTGTTTAACTGTAGCTAGTACAACATCTGCATCTAGTCCTGAAAAAAACTCCAATCTTGATAATGTAGAAAAAGTAGGGAAATATATAGGTTGGAGTATAGAGAGATTAGAACAAAGAAAAACTGAACTAGAAAAATATATTTCAGAATCCGAAAATAGCAAGCAGAAGTTATCAAAAGAACTCGACATTGCAAATAAATTGTTGGAATCCAATCCGTTTAATTCAGAAAAAGCTATTGCTATTGGAGAATCGAATGCGGAAAAAACAAAGAAAGAATTAAACAATATTGAAAATGATATTACTAAATATAAGACTGAATTAGAAGAAATAAATAAAGCTATAGCTTCCCTTAAATAAAATCCGTAATTATCCAGCAACAAATAAATTAATACTGTATAAACAAAAGAACAAAAGCCCTCTTAAAAAGAGGGCTTTGTTTCTATAAGTTGGGATAAGTATTAGACTGCACTCAAAATAAAATAAACCGCAGGAAGAGGAAATAAAATCCAAGAAATCCGATATTTTATTGAACTATCGTTCCCCGTTAGCTTAGTTCTCTTTTGTTAATGCTCCTGTATTAATGATTTCTTCATTATCCGTCAATGTCAGATGCGATAACATCTTTGTCATGGCAATAGAATACGTTCCTTTATCTTTTCATCATCACTAATTGACTTGAATAAGAATCCTTTACATTTTATTTGTGACCTCCACGTTAGCTTATTAATCAGGTCCAGATTTCCCCTTTCAATCTCACCCAAATTACCTCTTATATTTTTTATATCATTTACAGATTTTTGTCTAACGAAGGCATACAATTTTCCAAGGAACCCCATCATTATGTCAGATAGCTGTATGAGTCCATTTTCTTTAGAATCAACGAATTCATAGTGGTCTAACTTTCTATTACCATCTAAAAAATCGTACTGCTCCAATATAGTTTTAATTAAGTCTTCTCGATCAAAATAATGCATAGAATTTTTAAACATACATAGGGGTTGCATATAAAAAATTGAATAATCATGCATTAAAGTATACTTAGTTCCATCTTCAGTGAAAGGCAACTTTTTCTTTTTTTTGGAGGCCTTAAGAATTTGAATTGCCGTTTCAATCCCTAAATGGCTTTTGTGAACATCCCTGTATGGTGTTACGAGTTCAATTATGTCATCAATAAAATTTCCAATCCTATCTTTATCAATACTTGGATACCCATACTCAAAGAAAATCTCTACTGTTTTTTCGATATTTTCGTTTAACGCTAAATAAAACTCATTTTTCACATGATTAGCAAAACTAATATCAAAAGCAGTTGTAGTAGCTGAAGAGACTATTGCAGAATCAATAATATCAACAATTCCAAAATACAGAGGATTCAAATTTGTATAGTGTAAATAGAGATTGTGGGAATAAATCCACTTGAGGATCTGGTTCATTTTCTTTGACTTCAACACATCAATTAACTCCCCAGAAGCAATATGTTTGAATTTAATCTCAGTGGTAGTTTTTTGCAATTTCAAGCTTTGAAACAAATCAGTAGTATCAATAACGCTACCTCGCCCATCATACACAAGACCTCCCAAAATAAAATTCTGATCGACGGAAATATTAAAATAACCTTTTTCTAGATGAAACTTCCTGCCGTTGTTTGTTTCGTCATAATAAAAGGTGTATTCTTCATCCATGTTTTGTAATCCTTGAAACATTATAATTTCATCTCTATTCTCATTAACATTAATTTTTATCATATGAGTCCCCTTCCTTTTATAATAATTTACTTTCGAAGAACAGTTAGATTTGCGAACATCACAACATTTCAGGTTCTTACATATTTCATAAAAAATATTTGTAAAACCTATCAACAACCGTTTCTAATTAATTCAACATAATTCCATTGTTTTCCTTTCGCTATGCTATCCTGCCCGTTAGCTTAATAACATATTGGTTTTTAAAATCCGTAGCGTTATAGCAGCAGAACCAATTTAAGATATAAGTATGAAAGCCTCTGTTAACTCAGGGGCTTATTTTGCATTCAAAGAAAGGTGAGATCAGTAATGGATATACTTACAATTCACGGAGTAAGAGGATTTATTGATGGAAACGGCACGGCGCAATTGAATTTAGAAGATGTTTCTCGCGGGTTGGGTTTTACTCAAAGAGCTGCGAGTGGAAATGAGGTTGTGCGCTGGGAGAGAGTAAATAAACACTTGTCGGAATTTGGGTTCATCCCCACAAGTGGGGATGCTGATTCTTACCAACAAGCTGGGAAAGGGGATTATATTCCTGAAAACATCTTTTACCGCTTGGCGATGAAGGCAAGAAACGAAGTAGCTGATGAAATACTGCCGTCAATCAGGAAGCATGGAATATATGCTACGGACAATGTGATTGATAATATCCTTAATAATCCTGACTTTGGAATTGAACTACTTACTAAGCTCAAGGAAGAACGCGCTGCCAGAGTACAGACGGAAAGGAAAAATGCAATCCTAATGCATGTAAACAAAACGTATACGGCTACGGAGATTGCCAAGGAACTCGGATTTAAGTCAGCAATTGCGCTTAACCATGATTTAGGCAATCGAAAGATTCAATTCAGACAGAAAGATACATGGCTACTGTACAGCAGATAGGCAGATTGTGGTTATGTTGAAATCAAACAAGAAGTTCTTGATAACGGAAAAGTGATCTATCACCGTAGATTTACTCAGTTAGGTCGTGAATGGCTTTTGAAAATTTATAATAAGGAACAATCAAAGGCATCTGTAAGTTAAAGGTGTCTTTTTGCTGCCCAAGGAGGTGATGAAACCCGTGGCAAAAATAAAATCCGCATTGGATATACAAATGGATCTAACAAGGCCAGTTGAAGAATTGACTGAGGTCATTTCTGCTGTCATTGCTTCGCAACCAGCGCGCCGGAAAGAAATACTTAAAGGTTTGGATATAGCAGTAGGAAATGCATTAGCAGAGATACAGGCCCAAGAAGAAAAGGAACAGAAAGTAGACGATGATAGCTCAGGAAAAGTTTCCTGAACGGAGAGACGGGGGAAGCAGTGCTGTAACGTATTTTTACGGTGGGTGGTCGGGAGTATTGGGGGTGTTACTTGCTCTAGTCATTATTGATTATGTGACTGGATTATTTGCCGCTGGCGCAGAAGGTAAGAAGGGTACCGGACCAGGTTTAAAAAGCAAGATTGGTCTTATCGGTATCGCTCGAAAGGTATTTATTTTTGCAATGGTAGCAGTATCCCATCTAATTGATGGTGTCTTAGGCGATTCGCACCTATTTAGGGATGCGGTCGCCTATTTTTATATGGCAAATGAATTGCTATCGATAGTCGAAAACGGCGGTAGGCTTGGCGCGCCAGTACCGTCGATCATTCGGCAGGCTGTTGAGGTGCTGAAGAGTAAAAGCGGAAGTCAGGAAGGAGAGAAAGAGGATGCAACGACAAACAGCCGTAATGCCCAAGGAATAGACGTATTCCGTTATCAAGGAAAGGTTGATTGGAAGGCGGTTAAGGCGGATGGTGTTTCATTTGCCTTCATCAAGGCAAGCCAGGGGCAGCATTACGTTGATCCTACATTCACCACGAATGCAAAAGGAGCCAGAGCAGCCGGGGTATTGCTGGGAGCATACCACTTTGTAGACGCAATCGTTGAGGCAGCTAAAGCAGAAGCGCGGCACTTTGCCGAAGTATTGGAACAGGTAGGTGGTGGGAAGACGCTAGACTTACCTCCTGTAATGGATTATGAAAATAATCCCGGCAACCTGTCCAAAACGCTTATTAGTGCTGTAGCGTTGGCCTTCCTGCTGGAGCTGGAGCGACTTACAGGACGTAAGCCCATTATCTATACGGGGAATGCATTCGCAGCCAATTTTAACGCCTCACTGGGCGGTTACCCACTATGGATAGCCCGTTACAGTGATACTCGCGTCCCGAGTGACACAGTGACATGGAAACGTTGGGATATTTGGCAGTACAGCGATAGCGGCAAGGTCAAAGGAGTTGCTGGTAACGTTGATCTGAATGGATTTGATGGAACGGTGGACGAGATTCGTACGCGGTTCAATAAGAAGGGAGAAAATAAAGTGCCAGAACAACAGAGAGACATTAACAAGGTTAGCCCGTGGGCAGCAGATGTATGGGAGGAAATGACCAAGAATGGTTACTTTGATGGAACGCGTCCCGGCGCACCGATTACACGGGAAGAAGCAGCTGCAGCTCTCAGTCGTCTACGTAAAAACATTCTCAAGGGGGATAAAGTAATTATGGAAATCATGAATCAGGTTTTAGTCTTTGCTTCAACGTTAGTGGTAATAGTAATCGCAGTGGTTCAATTGATCAAGAAAACAGTGAGCATTCCTGTCAATTACGTACCTGTTGTAGGCGTAGTAATCGGTCTGCTGATAGGCTGGGCGGCTCTTCCATTCACAGATTTGGATCTGAGTTTGCGCCTGTGGGCTGGTGGGCTGGCTGGATTGTCTGCAACGGGACTTTTTGAAATGGCGTTTAAGGATCGACCAGGTGTTACAAAAAAATAAGTTCCTTTATTCAAGGCTGCAAGTGTTTAGGCAGCCTTCTATTTACATAAAAGCTATATATAAATATACTTAGAAAGACACAAATTACCTATAAAATAAAATTCTTTCTGGAGCAGTAATGATGAATATACTCTTTTGGAATGTAGGGAAGCTAGAAATAGATAATTCAAGTATTATTGAGGATCTTCTTATTTCAAGTAATTGTGATATTGCATCCTTTGCCGAGTATCGTGGGGATTATAAGACCTTACTAAGAAATTTATCTGAAAAGGGCCAAAATTACTATCATGTCCCTATTATAGGATGTGAAAGAATAAACATTTTCACTAAAATATTACCTGAGAAAGTAAAGCCATTAAGTGAAACAAATTACTTTACGTTAAAACAATTTCCGCATCCAAAATTAGTAAACTTAACTATTGCCTTTGTTCGTTTTCCTAGCAAGTTATATTCAGACGATTTTGATTATCTTGAAGAGTCTAGACTATTTCGCCTTCAGATTGAACAAGATGAGGAACATTTAAATAATGAAAACACAATTGTAATTGGAGATTTTAATATGAATCCTTTTGAAAAGGGGATGCTTGCAGCTAGTGCATTTCATGCTGTTCCTACTATCTTTGAGGCGAAAAAGGGGAAAAGGTTAATTAAAGGTAGAGAATACAAAATGTTTTATAACCCGATGTGGAACTTTTTTGGAGATTTATATGGTCACCAAGGGACATACTATTATTCACAAGCTAAACATTTCAATGTTAATTGGAACATACTGGACCAGGTTATTATAAGACCTGTTCTTTTGGAATATCTTGATCTTAGTAAAATACAAATAATCACAGAAGTGAACGGTGAAACATTAATTAAGCAAAATGGAACACCTTTAACAAGTGACCATCTACCAATTTATTTTGAAATTTAGAAAGGTGGAAATGAAGTGGATAATCTTTGGCCAAATTTTAAAGCTGCAGAAGACATAATTACCCCAAAAGAAATTTTAGAGAAACAGGGTCAATTTCTCCTTGAAAGTACTGACGGTATAGTTTATGGTATTGTCGAAGAAGTCCCTAAGCATTCTACTCCAACAGGTATGGCAGATGCATTTGTTTATAAATTCTCCATTAAGAGCAAGTTTCTTGAGGGTTATTCTTATGTTTTGCTGTACATCTCGCATGATATAACAATTTATCCTATTACGACAAAGTTGGATGCAAAGATTGTGAAGGAACTGCAAATAAGCGGTTTAATGAAGAGTGTCAATTCAGAAAAGGAATTTCTAGGTTTACTTTCTAAAATGTTTAGCACAGACAGAGTGCAAGTCGTTGTGGGTTCGCTTATGAAACTATCCAAATAATTATGGAGGGCTCCCAGATTATTCCGAGGGCTTAGCTTCTGTTTTTCTAGGTTTTTTTACTAATGTCTTTACATATTGATAAGGCTTTCCGTGATATTCCCAGTTGTTTTTCTGTTCTTCGCGTTTATTGATCCTTATCTTTATTTTAATATTTGCAACTTGTGATGTACCTTCTACAAAGTCTTAACCCGTTTTCTTCTTTGTCATTATGAATAACTTTTAGTAAGAATCCATTAGCGCAGATTTCAAATCGGTAAATGTTCATGTCTTGGTTGTTCCTTCTAAGAGGTTAAAGAACTTTTAGAGGAGCATAACACTCATAGATTTTTTTGACCATATTTGAACCAGAACAAACCCTAAAATATCGGAATGAAATTTTTTTCTTCCTAATTATATTGCGGAAAACTGAACGCATCTGAATGTTATATTTTCGAACGTAAGATAACGAACATTTTCAACATCATTCAAATCATGTATGCTGATAACAACATATACGGAAGCACCGTTGTGCAATTCGAAAGAATCGGTTACACCCTACTGGCTAAGCTGGTGGGGTGTTTTTGTGATTTGCCGTGTAGCCCTGTCAATTTCTTTAAGGACACATACTATATACCGTAACTTAAAAAAAGGAGGAGTTCATGTGAGTGAATGTGGACATGAGCATAAGGCAAAACATTTTTGTCCTTTCACATCGACGGGTGCAATTTTGGTGCTCTTTATCCTGTTGGTCATAATTACTAAAGCGTGTTGGATTTAATTTTGTGAAAAAAATTGTGGGATAATACTACTTCACTTGACTTGACTCATTTTTTTAAGAATGGTAAAAAGTAGAGCCCAACAAGCGTATTTGGCAATAGCCTATACGCTTGTTGGGTTTTATCGACAGGGGAATATTTTATTGAAGGATTTCTCATATCATTCATCGAATGAATGACTGAGGTGATCAGCATGAACCATACATATAAAGTGTTAAAGTCGGATATAGAATTATTTGCAGCTGCATTAAGCCAGGTAAGAGTATATGTAGTAAAACCGTTGAGTGATGATATAGTGTAAGTTGTAGACCACCTGTTTGCCGCACCTGCGGCACAACGACTTTTTATTTTTGCATTATATGGGGAAGTGCCAGCGTCGCTGTCACCAGGCGCAAACACATGTAAAATATAGTGAATATATTTGGGTTGACAGCACATTTGGACAGCAGTATGCTTGCTAATGAAATATTGATGTCCTCGTTAGGTGAGGCTCCTATACGAACATAAGCCACTGCCCGGAAACATCGAAAGATGCCAATGGGTATAACAGGAATTGCCGGATTAAGGCTCTTCTTAATGTGGCTAAAGAACTTTGGTTCTTTTACGTCGTATAGTGCTAAAGCTCGACTTGGGGGAATCGGATATTTGTATGCTTTATCTTGCATGCAGAACGACGCCCTTCAGTTGAGCTGAGGGGCGTTTTTATTTCAATGTGTTAGGTATTGACAGTGATATGGTTCCAGTGTGATCAGTAAAATATGGAGCCCACAACATGATAATGGGAGAGGGGTTGAACCATTCTATGAGTAGTCGAAGTTCGTCTGAACCGGATCCAGAACCAGTGAGTCTATTGGCAGTCGGGTTAAAACTAGATACCGTAATTGAGTATGGTTGCTACTCCTCTCCTACGGGGTAGTATTGGGCCCGACTGCCTTAAACAAGGAGGTAGTTGACATGTCAAAAATGAATTTTTTTCAAAAAAAGCAGCAAAATAAAAATGCTGCTCATATTCAAGGCTTTGATATTGAATTGAATCAGGAAAATACTCGTCGTATTGATCGGCTAGTCGATAGTTACGAAAATAGCATTCTTTCTCATTTAGATGAAGCGTACCAAAGAACGACAAGCTGGTCAGATCGTCTTGCGGATCGGATTGCATCATTCGGCGGTAGCTGGAGATTTATTACTTATTTCGCTATCTTTCTGACCATCTGGATACTCTTGAACAGCTTGCCGTTTACTCGCTTTCATTTCGATGAACCTCCATTTATCTTGTTGAACTTGTGTTTGTCCTTTATCGCAGCATTCCAGGCTCCGGTCATTATGATGAGTCAGAACCGCCAAACTGCAAGGGATAAGCATGAATCGATTATCGACTTCGCGATCAACTACAAAGCCGAACAAGAGATTGACGATATGCAGAGCCACCTTCATCGGATCGAAGGCGAACTGATTGAGATTAAAAAACTCTTACTTGTTCTAAAACAACCGAATGAAGAACACAAATGACTCTTTGGATTATATAGAGGCCCCGTAGAAAAGTTTTCACCTGAATCGATTCAGATTAACGGATATTATTTCTTCCGTAAGCAGTTTGAATTTAGAGTAGATGTAAAGAAGGACTCCACTGGCACGTAGCCGGATAGAGTCCTTCTTGTTGTTTATTTAGTTGAATACTCGCTCACTTCAAACGTGAGTATTTTATTGAATATTACGTAGTCCTTGCGATTACTAAATGGACCTTTGTTGTTATTGTGCTTATCAATGGCAAAGAATGAAGCACCTCTACCAGCATCTTTAGCGTCATACCAAGCGATGAAGGCATTCAGTTCTTTTTTACTCAAATCGAATTCTTTATCAAATCCATTGTCCATCGTTACAGTCAGAATGGCGCGATCACCAGTTGGTTGGGAGGCCCCATCGGTATCTGACGGATCAGGCTTTGTAGATGGATCTGGTGTTGTAGATGGATCAGGCTTTGTAGACGGGTCAGGTGTTGTAGATGGGTCAGGCTTTGTAGATGGATCAGGTGTCGTAGATCCGCCCGTAGCTTGATAAGGTAAAAATCCTTCAGGAACTGGATACTTAAACTCACTTGCTCCGAAATTAGCAGTATACGTAGCAGGTGGATCTTGAGGATTTCTTATATAAGGATATATAGTTTTTCCTAATAGAGAAGGAGTATAACGTGATACCCCTTGAGAGATACCGTTTTTGTAAAAAGTCAATGCATTATTATCTAAATCTAAAGCAACCGAGATAACATCATTTGCATTATAAGTACTCCCATAATCATATTGCCCAGAACCAAATGAAGTGCTTGAAGGACCATAGTTCCGTCCCGAGCGCCCTTCATACCTAATTGGTTGTTTGGTGTCTGGACTGAATAAGCCCACTTCACCAAAACCACTTTCGAGCTTTATTTCCCAGTACCATTTTCCTGAGTTTTTACCTACATTAGCAATATCGGTTTGATTCCATTGAGGAATTGTTTTTGTTAGAGACCCATCTGACCAGGTTACATTGGCAGTTTCTGCTTTTGTAACTGTAGGAAATAATGAGAACACGGAAACTCCAATAAATAATGCTAACAAGATACTCCCAAACTTTTTGAACATTTTATTATTCATGACTTCCTCCTAAAATTATGTAATAACAAAATGAATTATAAAACTCAATTATAGGAGTGTCTAAACATTAATGTCTATATATTCAAATATAAGTTTAATTATGGATTTAAATTTTTGGAGTATAGTAAGATGCTCTACTGTTGTATATGTTGCATTTTTATTTTGTTTCGTGACAACGTACGCGATACTTCGACATGACTTTCCTAATAGTATGGAGAAGGTTTAAATACTATGGAGGTGTCATATGATAAAGGGAATCGCAAGAGGATTAATCGTATTCTTACTGGCAGCTATCTTTTCCGTACAAGGTGTTAATGCAGAACCAGTTTCAAGAAGTGTACAAGCAGCAACTGGGTATACGTTGTAGTTCCCAAGTTCACGCTATCCTGAAACTGGAGCACACATTAGGGACGCAATAGCGGCCGGACATTCTGCGGTATGCACGATTGATCGGGACGGAGCCGAAGAAAATAGAAAGGAGTCACTAAAGGGCTATCCCACTAAAAAAGGATATGACCGGGATGAATGGCCAATGGCAATGTGTGCAGAAGGTGGCGCAGGTGCTGATATCAGATACATAAGTCCTAGTGATAACCGGGGAGCAGGATCATGGGTAAGTCATCAGCTAGATAATTATGCTGATGGAACAAAGGTAAGATTTATAGTGAAATAAGGATGAGAGACTCTAATAGTTAGCAGCCAATAGAGTCTTTTTTATACCCAATAAAAAATAAATATGCAAAACAATGACTTTATCTCTTGGTACGAAAGCAAACAGGCTGGTTCTGGATCTGCATCCTATGCAATCAACAAGCACGATAACAACAAAGGACCATTTAGCAGCCGTAAGGACTACATGCTGTATGATCGTATCCTAACGTTTGAGGTAAGTGAATACTCTAAATAAAGCAATCCCCACCGGCCAATTAATCGTTAAATAGTGAAAAGCCCAGCTAATCCATTAAGGTTAGCTGGGCTTTTGCTAGACAATAAGTATGGCAACATTGCTCCGTAATAAATACCCGCTAAGCTAACGAGATAGATAAATTTTTTGGGTTGTGAAATTGTTTCCAATTTCGATCATCTCTGAATTGAACTACTTTTGACATTAAATCTTTTATCTTATCTTCGTAGGGTGACATAGCTCTTTCTCCGCTCTCTGTTTTATTTTGCTGAACTCTATTGACATCAACCGTAATAATCACAAATAATTAATTTAGATTTACTAACATTGTAATATAAATAGATACAGAAATGAGTAGATGTCTTTGAAATACGGAATAATGAATCTGCCTCTATACGTAAATGGTAGCAGCACAAACCAAAATTGTATTCATGATCTCTGTCAAAGTGAACAAGATATATTAGATAAAGGCTTTGTCACTTATATCTACTATAATCTAAAGAAAAAAACAGTATACATAGGCGAAACAAAGCATTTTTGGGTACGTCACGACCAGCACATTCATGAAAGTCATTTCAATGATGGCGAATTTACCAATTGCTTAATTGTTTACAATGCAAGCTTCTTTACCGAGTCCCATATCAAAGATTTGGAGTTCATGATAATTAACCATATGCTTGCGGAAACAGACGAAACAAAGTTCAAGATATATAACCGAAATAATGGACAACCTCAACCGCAATACAACGAGCATCACAAAGTGGAGCAAGAAGTATTTGTGAAGCTGTGGGGAAACGAATTATATAATCAAGGATTAGTACATACAAACGATCTAGAAAGAATTAGGCAGAAGATTATTTTCAAATACTCCCCTTTCACTCAACTGAGCAAACAACAATCTGATATTGAGGAAAGAGTAATTCAAGATCCTCATAATAAGTATCTAATTGAGGGTGGAGCTGGAACTGGAAAAACAGTTCTCATGATGTCGCTTATGTATAGGTTGATCAACAAAAATCCAGATATGAAGATAGGTTTGATCACTACAAGCAACCTACTCGACAAGTTTAATCGAATTTTAAAGCAACTGAATTTGAAAAATAAACTTACCTTTGTTCGAGCTGGAAAGGCTATTGAGGAAGCACGCAAGAGTAATAGTCACTACGATATCATCTTAGTTGACGAAGCACATCGTTTGCAAAGATACTACCCCAAAGGACACCCAGAATCTAAAAAACATTTCGACAAGAGTCAGCCTGAGATTAACGAAATCCACATGCTTCAAGAAATCACAGATGGACTCGTTCTCTTCTATGACCAGTTCCAGAGCATACGTCCACAAGATGTTCTTAGGGCTAACTTCATCAAGCTCACCCAAGGATATGTAAAAGAATCTCTAAGTCAACAATATCGAATCAAGGGTGACGGTTCCTTTAGTGGCAACGATTTTCTCAATGGCATCTTGTATGCTTTAGACATTGTAGATGAAATTGAATTTAATCCTAATGTCTTCGCATATCGCAACAAGGACTCTTATTTTGGAATCGTTGATTCCATTCAAGACCTATTTAAATACATTGGAGAAATTGAACTCCGTCATGCCAATACTACAAATCGTGTTATTGCTGGTTATACTAGAGAGTGGATTTCAAACCCAAAATCATCGCAAAATAAAGGAATAGACAAGTTTAATCTGCCTTATGATTGGGTTGAGAATGAAAGCAAGTGGCGATGGAATAGCCAGTATGAAAAATGGGTTGAGATTGAAAGTAGTAAGAATGAAATAGGCTCTATCCATGCCATTCAAGGCGCGGATATTGACCATGTCGGAATTATTATCGGCAAAGATATCGCTGTTGGTGAAAACGGGAAACTTAGAGCTATAAAAGGGAACTATAAAGATACTGGTGGTACTCCACTACTGAACGAATACAATGAACAAGAACTTACTAGTTTCATACTGAATATATATTACGTGCTCCTCACTAGAGGAATTAGTGGATGTAGGGTTTACTTTGAAGACTCTAAAGTAAGAGAATATTTTGAAGAGAAATTATCGTCTAAAGTCATTTAATTGTTGATATACAGCCGATCTTTAAGGTCGGCTGTTTGGACTACATCTGTAGTTGGGTTTAGCAATGGTGTGTAATCCTGATCACAGAGGGTTCTTGATACGGACTACCATACCGACGGATATGTGAATGGCTGGAATTTAAAAGCGGTGTAAAGGAGGCGAAGATGATGAAAAAGAAAACATTAATTAGTATCCTTGCAGTTCCATTAGTAGTGGTAGCTGTTTCAGGTTTTTTCTATCTAAACACAGATAGAGTTGTCGGTGCACAGAGTGAAACGATCGCAGCTGCTGACAAAGCTACCAATAGTCAGGTGGAGTATATCAAAATATCTGTTTCTTCAAGAACTTATTCCGATTGTTCTTATCAAATAAGAATTCGTGATCGGAAAAACCTAAGTGAAGTTACTGAAGATTATGTGGGAGGAGTCCTACAAAATAAAATTATAGTTTCTGAAGAGGGAAGACGAATTACTTCTATAGGGAGGGATCATGTAACGGGGAAACTTGTAGGGAACACCTGGACATTGCCCGTTAACCTGGCTAATGAAAATAAGAAAATTTTAAATATCTCTCTCATGGAAGAACAGAAAAAAGAAATGAAAGGACAAAATTGGGTGAAATCTGTGCGTCCACAATCTAATGACGCATCACTTCAAGAGGTTGTAGCAGCAACGAATCTTAAAAAAGAGACGGTAACCATTGATACTAAAACAGGGCTCCCGGTAAAGAGAGAGGTCTTTGTGAAAGATAAAGAGGGGAATTGGACAGAAGACTCCGTTAGGGTCGAGGAATATAAATATTTAGACTCCATGCCAATGAACTTGCAAAGAATGAATTATGAAGTGGAGATCAAAGAAATTACTGCTCCGATTAAAGAAGATAAATTATTAAAAGGGTAATCCGAACAGTATAAGAACAAAAAGTGAACAACAATATTAAGAGGAAAAAGTAGTACATTAAAAATCTCTGCTAACCTTAATTGGTCGGCAGAGCTTTTTTTGTTTTATTAGACTATAAACTCTGTAAAAACTGGGCTTCGTAACAACCCCGTTTTAGTCCAATTACGCATTTTAACACGAGCTCTTATACGCGGCTCTACGTAAACATACTCGCGATCCTCACCAGTTATCAGAGCTTTGGACACACCATAAAACGCCTTCTTGTGGGTCGGCGTTGCCCCCAGCTCAATGATGCCGGACGGACGCATTTTACCACTCTCATTCGGTACGCCCGCAAGCCAGCCGAAATCAGACTTACGGTACCCCGTTATAAATACGTCCGCATACGTCCAATTAATCACCTTCTGCCAGGACGGTGATCGGCGGCTAACATAGCGGCTTTCTCTACGTTTAGCGACCATACCCTCCATCTTACGTGCTTGTACCTGATTAAATAACGCAACGCCATCGCTCTCGACGTAAGGAATGACGCCGAAACTTGCGCTCGGCATAGGTAAGCCTGATGAGAAATTGAAGGAACAAAAAAACCTGAGATGTCAGGACTTTTTTTGTTCTGTGCGCTGTCGCGAATTCGACATTTTATTTCCGCGTAGTGGCGGGAGTTTTCAGTTTTCACCCGTGAGAAGTGCATTCAGCAGGTCTGAACGATTAGAAAACCACGACTGAAAGTCGTATATTGACGGGACTACCCCAGCCAGTATTCCCACGTACAATTACTATACCGTCGTCGTTCGGAACGACGTTATGGATCGTCATGGTAGCATCTCCTTGAAACGGCTTAACTTGACCCCCAAAAATACCAATTTCCGTGATCGAGACAAGTACCCTACTTGAGGAATTAACAAACCCAGTCAGGTTCAAGCGACTTTGGAACAAATACGGACCTACATTGTTGATACTAAAAATGAATGCGGTACCAGCTTTAGTTCTTAGGCGACGCGTAGGTTTCAGAATTTTTCTAGAAGAATTTACTTTTCCCATTCGAATCAACTTCCCTTCTTTTTTGATAATGTAAAATATGCTAGTTTTTATAGAATCGAAACAGACAAACGGATTGGAAAAAATGACTATCTTTATCACTAGGCAATAAAAAAAGCCCCGCGATGTCAGGGCTATGGTCTAAAACTTGATTGAAGTGACGAACGAAAAACGACGAAGAGCTGCTCATGCTGATTGCCACGCAACAAACGAAGATCAAGGAACTCCGTGAGAACGAATAGAATTACTGAGAGCTGCACGATTGGAGAAGATCCGCTGACCGTAAATTTGACGCTTTTATGGATCAGCAGATTGTTACGCCCCCAGGTGCGGCGAATAGATACTATACAGAATATTAAAACCCCGGATTGCTCCGGGGCTTTTTATGCATTACTTCTTTTTTTCAGTAATTTTAAGACCGACTTTCTCTTTTGCTTGCATTAGTTTAAGAACACCTTGCATTGTATCTTGATCTGCTAATTTGATATTCTCTTCGAAGTCATTCATATAACTAGGTTTTTGTTCATCAAGATATGAGAGTACTGAATCAAATGCTTCACTTTTCGAATAATAGGCAGTTGCCAAGTGACTCTTGGACTGTTCAAGAAGATCTTTAACATCAGAAGGCAAAGCATCTGGAACTTCAAGCTCATTATATTGTGACATTATCGATAAAGCTGTATCTTTTGCGTTCTTAGTCGATCCATATACCGTCAACACATCAGTCGCGCCTTTACCTAAGGAATCCATGTCTGATTTATATTTATTGAATACAGCTGATCCATTGTTCTCAACACCAAAAAATGTTTTCTCAAAATCACTAACCAGTTGCTGTTTCATTTTTTTATCTGCCGCTTCTTTCTTAGGATCTGGGGCAGATACGGCAGTTTCAACCTTTTCTGTTGGTGAAGGTGCCTGTACAGTTTTCGCTTCAGGTGCTTGCTTTGAATCTACTTTAGCTATAGTCTGTGTTCCTTCTCTATCTTTTAGACCTCCACTTATTCCCCCAATAACTGCAAACGCCATGATAGCCCAAAACCACCATTTCTTATATACTGGTTTATTCAATATTATTTCCCCCTATTTAACCAATATTTTTATAAAAATAGTATATATGACCTAGGAATGTTTTTCTAGTACAAAAGTTTTAGAAGTGGAAAACAAAAATCCTTGTAAGGAACGTATGTTCGCTATATAATTTGAACATAATACATCAGGAGGCTACATACATGGGAAAGAAACTTGAGGGCAATGGATTATGGGAAAGCAGTTGGATAATCATCCCTGAACATAAGGAAGCATACCTGAAGCTTATGAAAGATCGCCAACGGCGTGGTAAGCCTGAACTTGATGATCAAGAAGTGCAGCTAATTGAGCAGGCGCTCATAGTCTCTTACAACACACGTCAACCTATATCGTGGTTTTTAGCCCGTTCGATGACGAAGCACTCACAGGTGTAATCACGTCTATAAATACTGCTCGCAGGGAAGTGAAACTGTTTCGTGGCGAGGATGATTTTAGTTGGATAAAGTTGGAGGATATCATTTCAGCAAGTATCTAGCAAAAATCTAAGGGGAGTAAATATTCTACTGACGTTATTCAACAAACAAGAAATGTTCTCAACTGCCTTATCTACGACAATTCAGCCGAAGTCTTTCTAGGAGCATTTGATGCTAGTGTTTTAGCTGAGCAGATCAACCCTCATATCGCAATCGAAGACTTCCTGATGACGATGCGCTACACCCGAATCAAGTTAAAGAAAGAGGCTTACAGATTGGTACAATACTGCTACGGGGAAGCCTACTTTTACAGAAAAATCCTGATGAGCTTCAACAACATCGCGCTGGGCCAAGGTAACTTTTTTTTCGCTAACGGTCCATTTGTTGTGCAAAAAATGGACCGTTAGCGAAGAAAGAAATCAATTCAGGTTAATGAAACAATTCTATGCGCTTTTGCTTGTGTACTTGGAAAATTAACAAAAGAGGCAGGGAGATTCCTGCCTCTTTTGTTATTATTCTACGTTTGAGAAAAGCGGAGTGGACAAATAACGCTCACCTGTATCAGGCAATATGACCACGATCGTCTTGCCTTTGTTTTCTGGAAGCTTCGCAATTTGTGTTGCTGCATAAACCGCAGCCCCAGAAGAAATACCAACAAGCAGCCCTTCTGTTTTGGCAAGCAGGCGTGCAGTTTCAAACGCATCCTCGTTTTTAACTTTGAAAACCTCATCCACATATTCTTCATTAAAGTTATTTGGAATGAAACCAGCACCGAGTCCTTGTAGTTGATGTGAACCTGGAGTACCGCCAGACAGCACTGGTGAGTCGAACGGTTCAACGGCTATCACTTTTACAGAAGGTTTACGTTCCTTCAATACTTGGCCAACGCCCGAAATAGTTCCACCTGTACCTACGCCCGCGATAAAAATATCTACACCGCCGTCTGTATCCTGCCAGATTTCCTCCGCTGTAGTTTTGCGATGAATTTCTGGATTGGCAGGATTGCTGAATTGCTGTGGTATGAAAGAGTTTGGTGTTTCGGCAGCCAAAAGCTCAGCACGTTTGATAGCGCCTCTCATCCCCTCGGATCCCGGTGTTAACACAAGCTCAGCACCAAACGCAGTCAAAAGCTTACGACGTTCAATACTAAACGTTTCAGGAAGTGTAATTATAAGTTTATATCCAAGAGCCGCAGCTGCAAATGCAAGTCCGATTCCAGTATTGCCACTTGTCGGCTCGATAATAACGGAGTCTTTATTGATTAAGCCCTTCTCCTCAGCATCTTTAATCATAGCATATCCAATGCGGTCCTTAATGCTACCAGCCGGATTAAAATATTCCAACTTCGCTACCACGCTTGCCTCAATATTTTGGATTTGGCTGTAGTTCAACAGTGCTAACAAAGGAGTATTTCCAATTAATTCTGTCAACTTTTGGTGAATTTTAGTCAAAATTATCCCTCCAAACAATTTATTCATATCAATTTACTATGACATAGATATTATCACGAAGTTTTCTTCATAACCATGCCCTGTTAATTCATAGTACGGAGCGGGAACGGATGGAGACAGTCTAAGCCTAAAGTTACTACTCATAAAAAGTAGTTCAAGCTTATTCAGAACCAAGAGAGTCATTAAGAATGTATACCGTGTATCATTTTTTTATTTCGGAATAATTATCACGGTTCATAATAAACTGGCTTTTTCCTAGGATGCGTCGGAGGATAGAAATTAGATTACAGTGTACAATAAACGATAGTGGCATGAGGTAAGACAACACATACGGCAAAAGATACTACCCGCTAACCTAGTGGGCGGCGGATAATGATTTTGTATTTAGTAGAAGGCAAAAAGAGCAGTAAGGAATTAATCCTTCTGCTCTTTTTATTGGGGACAAATTGGGGACAGACTGTAGTATTTTTGTAGAATACAGTTTAAATGAGAACATATACGAACACATAAAAGCCTTGAGTATACTGGATTTTGGAACTGTATGCCACTACAGTATATTAAAAACTCATGTCTTAAAATCCTGCGGTAGGTGACTACCGTACCGGTTCGATCCCGGTCCTCGGCATTCTTGAATTATAACGGCCACATCAAAGTTAAATGAATGAAAATAATGCGAGGTTCTGTGTACCTGCGGAATACTCCGTAACAGGTACACAGAACCAACAAAAGCGTCTCACCGTTAATATGCGGAGAGGCGTTTTTTGTTTTGGTAAAATTAAGCGATCTTGTAACAGAGAGTTGGAGCCTTTCTATTGCATAAATTGTTATAATCATAGGACAACGAAATTAGGCCTTTATAATTAAATGGTAAGTAATTCCAAAAAAATGAAGGGGCCCAAAACCTTAAATCAGAATGTTGTTGTTTTTAATTAACCATTGGGAAGGTGGTTCGGTGAAGCTGATATGAATCTGACTTTTCATATGGAACAGTTAAGAGTCTGTTTTATGAATTTCATCAATTATGTATATTTTGTAATGGATGAGAAAACAAGAGACATAGCTATTGTTGACCCATCATGGGATTTATTAAAGGTAGAGTCCTATCTTCAACAATTGAATGGCGATCTCAAAGCGATACTATTAACTCACTCACATTGGGATCATATTAATTTGGTAAATCCACTCCTGGAAAAATATAACCCGCAGGTATTCATGTCAACAAACGAAATCGATTTTTATCATTTTAGATGTAGAAATTTACATTCAATTAAAGACAAGGATTCAATCCAGGTCGGTGAAACGGAAATCAAAAGTCTTTTGACCCCTGGACATACCGCGGGAAGTGTATGCTATCTTTTATCAGATCGCTTATTTACTGGGGATACAATATTCATTGAAGGTTGTGGCTTTTGTGACCCAAATGGAGGAAATCCAATAGAATTATATAATAGTGTTCAAAAAATAAAGCGAGAAATTGATGACTGTATTCAAATTTATCCTGCTCATTCATTTGGTAAAGCGCCTGGTTTTACACTCAATCACCTTATGGATGAAAATATTTATTTTCAATTTACGAGTAAGGAATCTTTTATTAAATTTAGAATGCGTCCGAACCAAAAGGGCCTGTTCGATTTCAAATGAGTCTGTATTGTGGCCCAGTTCTAATGGTGAGAGAAAATCTTGAATATAAAAAATAATACATAACGATCTATCACTTATTTGTGCCCGAGATGCTCAAGTCAACTAGAGTAAAACACTCGGATCAGTTTTTTTATGAGCCGCCAGAAACGTTGAAGCTGTATTCGAAAGATAATAAGGACTTCAAATTGAGCATTTTCAGAAAGGTTTGCGAATCCAATCATGAACTTGGCCGTTTCCAATCAACTGTGAATTGACAGGGTTTGAGTAGAGGATTATAATGGAAAAACATTATTCCAATTATATGATTATATGAAAAATAAAGGAACTTGTCTGTGGTTAATCGCTGGCGGGTCACGTTAACCATCAATGAGGGATATATCGTGAGAGATTGTAGCTTATCAAGTAGGATAAGTGAAAGGGCGAAGCTATGTATATGGGCAGTAGACATTATAGGAGATGATTTGGCAGTACGTTTTAATAGGAGATGAGTTAAGTGAGCTGGTACGTGTTTTTTGTGCGAACGGGTAGGGAAGAACAGGTCAAGCAGCTTATTAATGAGTGGTTGGATTCTGAAGTCTACAAACCCTTTATACCACTCCAAGAGAGACTCTTTAAAGTAGCAGGAATAGTAAAGAAAGAATGGGCTCCTTTGTTCCCAAGCTATGTATTTATTGAGTCGAATTTACCTGACTTGCAGTTCGTAACCAGTACAAATTCAATGATTTGCACTTCTAGTGATATCATTCGTTTATTGAGATACTCGAAGTTTGAAGCTTCAATGAGAGATTCGGAGAAACAAATGTTAGAAAGTCTATGCAATGATAGCTATTGTATAGAATCATCAACTGGAATTATTGAAGGAGACAATATACGTATCCTAGATGGCCCACTTAAAGGAAGGGGGAGTATAGTTAAGAAAATAGATAGACATAAACGACAAGCGGTCATTCAGTTAGAATTTATGGGTGATATTAGGTTAGTGAGAGTGGCTTTGGAAATTATAAGTAAGGTTTAAAGTGGAGAACTCGTGACGAGTTCATACTCCATGAGGAAGCTTTCAGAACCCATAAGGGATTTGAAGGCCTTTTTTGATTTGGACTGTTAAGTTAGTAGTTTACTAGGGGGGATATGCGTAGCCTCGTATGCAGAACAACTAATGTTGAAGCGGGAAGATGCCGTGATGAAGGCGGCCGTCAGTTTTGTCCATGCAGATTATAACGCTGACGCTCCCCTTGATCGGGAAGTTTTTCATTCGGATGAGTGTAGTTACTTCGAGAGTTTGGTATTCCATCGGCGGAAATCCAACTTTGTGCTTGGCAGGCTAAGTGCCAAACAAGCAGTTTCGGTGCTGTTAAGTGAGCCAGACCTGCGCAACGTAAGTGTGGAGTCAGGTGTCTTCGGCCAGCCCATGCTTCGAATCAAGGGTGTCCACAGCTATCAGGTGAGCATTGCCCACTGCGACTATATCGGAGCAGCTGTTGTTTTTCCCGAAGCACATCCCATGGGCATTGATATTGAGAGGATTGATTCAAAGCGAAATAAGACAATTGAAAGCCAACTGACGGCGGAAGAAAAGGAAAGAATCTCTGTCGTGCGGGGAATAGAGGAGTACTCAGCTTTATTGACGGTTTTTTGGACAGTGAAGGAGGCCCTGTCGAAAATATTGCGCACAGGTTTTACAACATCGCTGCATGTACTTGAAATGAATGAGACCAGATCTATGGATGGATACTTCCAAAGTACATTTTCACATTTTCCACAATATGCTGCCCAGTCTTACCGGTTAGGTGACTATATCTGCACGATTGTAGCACCGAGGAAGACGGAATGGAGTATGAATACTTCTCGGCTTTATGAGGAATTCAATGCAAGTTTTCATCGAAATACGTTTGTAGGTCATGCTTACTGAATACCAGGTTTGTTGAGTTTTAAATCATTTGTTTTTTAGGAGGATACCCATGCATAAGGAAGAAGTATTCGATATTGTTAAACGTTGTATTTGCGAAGTGCTTCCCGAATTACAGGATCACACGTTCGAGTATGGCGATCGATTAGTGGATTTGGGTGCAGATTCAGTAGATCGGGCCGAAATTGTAAACAAGGCGATGGAAACATTATCTCTTAATATTCCGCGTGTCGAATTGTCCGGCGTGAAAAATATAGGGGAATTGACAGATGCACTTTATGCGAAATTATGAAAAATTATGAAGAGTCTGAATTAGTCGTTACGGGGATTGGCGTGACTTCGGCGATTGGGCAGGGGAAGGCTGCTTTTGCCTCGGCGTTGTTCAAAGGGCAGCATGCATTTGGCGTCATGCAACGCCCCGGCAGAAGGGGGAAAGCTTCATTTATAGGTGCGGAACTGCCACCCTTGTCTTATCCGAAGGCATTATCCAAACGAATGTTACGTACAGCATCATTTTCGGGGCAGGTGGCCATGGTAACCCTTCAAGAAGCCTGGGATGATGCCCAATTGGATAACGTTGATCCTAGCCGTATTGGACTGGTGGTTGGAGGCTCCAATTTTCAGCAACGGGAGCTATTTCAGACCTATGAGGCCTACCGGGAAAAAATGTGCTTTGTACCGCCGACCTATGGGCTTTCCTTTATGGATACTGATTTGTGCGGGCTATGTACCGAACAGTTCGGCATTCAGGGGTTAGCTTATACCGTCGGTGGTGCATCCGCGAGTGGACAAGTCGCAATCATTCAAGCAATTGAGGCCATTCAAGCAAATCGTGTTGATGTTTGCATTGCAATGGGGGCATTGATGGATATTTCGTATATGGAATGCCAGGCATTGCGATCCTTGGGAGCGATGGGAAGCGACCGATATGCCGATGAACCTGCAATGGCGTGTCGTCCATTTGATCAGTCGCGGGACGGGTTCATCTATGGGGAATCTTGCGGGGTTGTAGTCATAGAACGGGCCGATTCTGCCGTGAGGCGTCGGGAAAAACCTTATGCCAAACTTGCAGGATGGGATATGGGAATGGATCGAAACCGGAATCCCAATCCCTCCTACGAAGGCGAAGCCCGAGTGATTAGAAGAGCTTTGGAGAAAGCAAAGCTGCTACCGGAAGAGATTGATTATATTAATCCCCATGGGACAGGCTCGGTCGTTGGAGACGAGATAGAAATAAAGGCATTACAGGATTGCAAATTGTCACATGCCTATATCAATGCAACCAAATCCATTATCGGTCATGGCTTGAGCGCGGCAGGAACTGTTGAAATTATTGCTACTCTTTTACAAATGTCGGAGTCGAGACTTCACCCTACCCGTAATTTGGAGGAGCCTATCCAATTGGACTGCAATTGGGTGAAGAATGAGTCCGTACCAGCAATTATTCACAATACTATGAATCTGAGCATGGGGTTTGGTGGAATCAATACGGCCATTTGTATGCAAAAATGTGAGTCGTGTATTTGAGAGAGGGGAACGATTATGGTTGTCGTGGGAATTGAGGCAATGAACGTTTTTGGTGGCTCTGCCTATCTGGATGTTATGGAATTAGCCCAACACAGGCAATTGGATCCTGCAAGGTTCGAAAATTTATTAATGAAAGAAAAGGCGGTTGCCCTGCCTTATGAAGATCCAGTTACCTTTGGAGTAAATGCGGCAAAACCGCTGGTGGACGCTCTTTCAGAAGCGGAAAAAAACAGAATCGAAATGCTTATCACGTGTACGGAATCAGGTATTGATTTTGGGAAATCAATCAGTACATATATTCACCACTATTTGGGGTTGAATCGGAATTGCAGATTATTCGAGCTCAAGCAAGCCTGCTATTCCGGTACTGCTGGACTCCAAATGGCGGTGAATTTTATTCTTTCTCAGGTCTCGCCAGGAGCAAAAGCGCTTGTAATTGCCAGTGATATTTCACGGTTTATTGCTGCTGAAGGCGGGGATGTCTTGAGTGAGGATTGGTCTTATGCTGAGCCAAGTGGAGGCGCAGGGGCCGTGGCAATGCTCATTAGTGAAAATCCTCATATTTTTCAAATCGATGCAGGCGCTAATGGATATTACGGCTATGAGGTGATGGATACTTGCCGGCCGATTCCAGATAGCGAGGCTGGGGATGCAGATTTGTCTTTAATGTCCTATCTGGACTGTTGCGAGCAAGCGTTTTTGGAATATCAAAAACGGGTGAAAGGAGTGGATTATAAAGATACCTTTCAGTATCTTGCCTTTCATACTCCTTTTGGCGGAATGGTAAAAGGGGCGCATCGCACGATGATGCGAAGGTTGACTCAATCCAAACCAAATGAGATTGAGGCAGATTATTTACAACGTGTTAAGCCCGGATTGGCGTATTGCCAACGGGTTGGAAATATTATGGGGGCGACTTTGTACCTCTCCTTGGCAGGTACGATTGATCAGGGTACATTCGATGCTCCAAAGAGAATCGGCTGTTTTTCCTACGGCTCAGGCTGCTGCTCTGAATTTTATAGCGGGGTTGTTATGCCGCAAAGCCAGGAACATCTGCGGCGTTTTGAAATTGAGCGTAATTTGAATGATCGCTATCAGTTAACTATGGATGAATATGAATCCCTGCTAAAAGGCAGTGGCGCCGTACGGTTCGGAACCCGCAACGCCAAGCTGGATTTTCAATTGATTCCGGGGGTGATAGCTTCCGGGAAAGGTAGACAGCGGTTGTATTTGGAAGAAATCTATGAATTCCACCGTAAATACAGGTGGGAATCATGAGTTATCAAACGATTCAGGTTCGTTTTCAAGAATCGATTTGTTATATTCGCTTTTACCGACCGGAGGCAAATAATACGATTAATAATACCCTCATCGAGGAGTGCTTGCATGTACTTACACTGTGTGAGGAGTCAGTTACGATCGTAGTTTTGGAAGGTTTGCCGGAGGTGTTCTGTTTTGGTGCGGATTTTGAGGGAATGCGTGAGAAAGTGGAAAGTGGACAAGAACATGCAATGAGTCCAGAGCCTATGTATGATCTGTGGTTAAAACTAGCAACTGGGCCCTATATCACGATTTCTCATGTGCGAGGAAAAGCAAACGCTGGCGGTGTCGGATTTATTGCTGCCAGCGATATTGTGATAGCCGACGAGACGGCACAGTTCAGCTTGTCAGAATTGCTATTCGGACTTTTTCCTGCTTGCGTTCTACCGTTTTTAGTCCGCAGGATTGGATTCCAAAAAGCGCATTATTTAACACTAATGACGCAGCCCGTTTCGGTTCAACAGGCCCATGTATGGGGGTTGGTTGATGCGTACGATGCTCAGAGTGAGATGGTGCTACGCAAGCATTTATTACGCCTCAGACGATTGAGCAAGCATGGGATTTTACGCTACAAGCGCTTTATGGATGAACTCAACGATTTGCGTCAGTGTAAACCACTAGCGTTGGCGTCCAATCAAGAGGTGTTTTCAGACGCTCAAAATCTTAAGGGCATTTTCCGGTACGTCGAAACGGGGCAATTTCCGTGGATGGATTGATGGCGTACGCCACAAGATGGGAATGCAGGAGGGAAGAAGATCATAATGTCACAATCCGTGGTTGAATTACTTGAAATCGAACGAGGTATTATTCAAGTGAAAATGCAAGATAGAGTTCATAAAAATACATTTACGCTTGAAATGACCCATGGACTAAGACAAGCGTTCAAGACGATCCAAGAAGATTCAACCTGCAAAGTCGTAATTCTAACAGGATACGATAATTACTTTGCCACGGGTGGGACGCAAGAAGGACTGTTGGCTTTACATGAAGGAATCTCGAAGTTTACCGATGAAAATATTTACTCACTTGCATTGGGCTGCAAAGTTCCAGTGATAGCTGCCATGCAGGGACATGCGGTGGGCGGAGGCTTTGTAATGGGGCTATTTTCTGATTTTGTAGTCCTAAGCAGGGAAAGTGTGTACACGACTAATTTTATGAGATACGGATTCACACCGGGAATGGGTGCCACGTATATTATTCCTAAAAAACTAGGGTTCAGCTTGGGAGAAGAGCTATTGTTAAATGGGGGCAATTATCGAGGGGTTGAACTGGAAAAACGGGGAGTTCCATTTCCGACCCTGCCCCGCAAAGAAGTGATGGGCTATGTAATGGATCTTGCCCGGCAGCTAGCCGAGAAACCCAGATTTTCTTTAATCACGCTAAAGGATCATTTGGTTGCTCCACTCCGGGAACAGCTTCCCAAAATCGTAGAACAAGAGCTTATCATGCATGAGAAGACCTTTCATCAAGCGGAGGTTAAAGAACGAATTATCAACTTGTTTGGAAAATAACCGAATTTTATATACAAGAGCATGCAATAGGCATATAGCCTTCCTCATCACTCGTTTTTTCTTTGATATATTTTAGCAGGCAACTCCTGGAAATGCTTCAAATGTGAATAATAGCTCAAAATGGACAGGGTGACAAGCCTTTAGCTCATGTTATATAAACTTTGTGTTTTGAGGAGTTGGTGGAGAATGATGCGAAAACATGACCAAACATGGAACCTTGATATTCCGATCGCTTCTTTTATTGAAACTTGCCGGGAATTTCCTGAAAAAGAGTTATTTACGTTTGAGAAAGAAGGCCAGAGTCCTCAAATTCTTTCCGGAAATACGCTTCTACATCAAATACAGGCTTTGGGCAGTATCCTATTGAAAGAACTGGCTGAGCAGGAACGGGCACTTCTTGTATTTCCTCAGGGCCTGGAATATATCAGCAGCATGCTAGCATGTTTTTATGCAAATATCGTGGCCATACCTACACCTATTACAGATTCGGAGCCGGATGAAAAAATCTTTGAGAAGATGATGCCTATCTATAAGGATTCCCAAGCTGTATGTATCATAACTAATACGGACTTCAAAGCATTTCTCCAAACACGGAAGGAGTTTAATTCAATCCGCATCCTGAATATTGATGAAATCTTTCAAGAAGACACCGTTGACGTTGAGATAGAGATGAGAATGCCAGCGCCGCAGGATACTGCTCTTTTGATGTATACATCGGGTTCAACATCCTTGCCAAAAGGCGTAATCCTTAGTCACAGCTGCTTGATGAATCAGGCCAAGGCCGAGCAATGGAGAATTGACCGGAATAGTCGTGTTGTTTCCTGGACGCCGCAATTCCATGCTTTTGGACTGCATAACAATATTTTAGTCCCACTTTTAAACGGGGCGTCGAGCATTATTCTCCCGCCAGAAAGCTTCGCTAAAAATCCGGAAAATTGGATTCATATGATTGACAAGTATCAGGCTACCCATACGGCAGCGCCAAATTTTGCGTTCGATTATTGCTGCTCCACGCTGGACATAGCTTCAATTAAGCAATATTCACTTCGTCATCTCCAAGCGATTATATGTGCAGGTGAGCCCATCCGGAAGGAAACTTACGAGAACTTCATCCATAAATTCTGGGCATTAGGGCTACGAGAGGATATATTTTGTCCCCTCCTTGGCTTATCGGAGCTGTGCCCTGTCGCCAGTATAAAACCAGGTCAGTCGATGAGATTCCTAAATTTGGATATTCCTAGCTTGGAGCAACGAAGAGTCCAATACACGGATGAAAAGAATAAATCGAAGTCTGTAGTGAGCTGTGGGGAGATCGAAGATCCGACGCAAATACGGATTGTTCATCCAGAAAGGCATACACAATGCTTACCGGAGGAAGTCGGCGAGATTTGGATTAAATCCGCACGGATGGCAGAGGGTTATTTAAACAGGAAGGAAGAAACGAATAGCACTTTTGAGGTAGCCCTTTCTGATACAAAAGAAGGCGGCTTTTTTCGTTCCGGGGACCTTGGCTTCATTGCGGATAATCATATCTATGTCATCGGCAGAGAGAAGGAAGTCATCATTATTCGCGGCAAAAACCATCACCCCGTCGATATTGAATGGACCATCCAAAAGAATATGCCAGAGTTGACCTTGCCCATCGCTGTATTTTCCTCTGAAATCAATGGTCAGGAAAAAGTAATCGTCGTACAGGAAATTGAAGTGCCCCTTCATGAGCAGAAATATAAACGTCTGGTCGAAAACATACTGAATGCCGTATCCAATACGCATCAACTTGAAATTTACGATATTTATTTGCTGCTTAAGGGAAGTATACCCAAAACAGGAAGTGGGAAAATCCAAAGAAAGATCTGCCGCAATGCTTACATCAAACAAGAGCTTCAAGCACTTTATCAATATCGGAGTGCGTTCTCACCATCACATTCGAATATGGAAGAAACCGCCGCAGAAAACCATGACAGTACGATTAATGCCGTTTCGTTGGTTCAGTCGAAGATTCAGGAGTATATAGTGCAATTTTTGTGTTGGGAACTGAATCTCAAGCACGAGGAAATGAATTTGAATACAAATCTTCATGGTTATGGCATCGATTCTATTCTTGTCATGAAGCTTATACGCGGCCTTGAGAAGTCCTATCCGATCAAGGTTAAAGCAAGAGAAATTTTAGAGAACCCGACGATTCAACTATTATCGGCATATTTAGCCCAAAAGGTGGAAGAAGATAAATCCACTGTACAGGTCAATACTGAGAAAAATTCGCTCAGTTTCCGAAGGAATCCGCTTTCTGAAGTGCAGAAAGGGTTGTGGCTATTACATAAAATGTCCCCTGAGATGAATGCTTACAATATACCAATATGCCTCCGGTTTAATACGAAGATTGAGATTGAGAGCATTAAACGGGCTTTTCACATCGTTTTAGAACAGTACCCTATTTTAAAAAGTGTGATTGAAGAGGAAAATGGGATACCTTATCAAAAGCTGCAGCCCACGCAGCCGCTTCATGTGCAAGTGGAGGATATTTCAGCCTTGGAAGCAGATGATATTATTCCATTTATTAGGAATAAAGCAAAGCAACCATTCATGCTGGAACAGGATCCTTTGATGCGTATTTATGTTATGTCCAGATCTGAACAGGAACATTTCATACTGGTTGTCATCCACCATATTATTTTTGATGGAAGTTCTTTCGGCATGTTTACACAAAGCTTTTTAGATGCCTATAAAAATGTGGTACAGGGAAAGTCATCGACGGTGTTGCCACCCGCAGCGAGCTACGGCGATTTTGTTAAATGGGAGCAAACGATGTTAGCGAGTGCAGAAGGGGAGAAGTATCGTTCCTACTGGACACAACAGCTGTCAGGTGCTTTACCGACCCTGGAGCTGCCATATGACCGCTCTAGTTTTCCGGCTCAAAGTATGGAAGCACAAACATATTCCAAGCCGCTTCCGCTTAAATGGGTCAAACGGGTAAAGTCTTTTGCCCAAGCGCAATATACGAGCTTGTCCACAGTCTTGTTAGGTATGTATACGGTATTGCTTAACCAGTATTCGGGACAGGAAGATATCATTGTTGGAATGCCAGTTATGGTGCGCCCGGAGCAGCGTTTTGATAAGTTAATCGGCTACTTTGTCAATATGCTTCCAATACGGAGTCAGATATCGGAAACAGAGACATTCCTGGATTTCATGAAAAAATTGCAGCTGACAGTAATCGATGGAATGGATCATGCCTCGTATCCTTTTCCGGCTCTGGTCCGAGAATTGAATGTGCCGCGGATGCAGATGAGCTCACCTATTTTCCAAGCAGCCTTTTCATATCAAAACTTCCTTCCAACTTCAAGCTTTCAGCAACTTTGCAAGCCATATAAAGATATCTTTTTCGTCGAATTGGTTGAAGAAATTCACCAAGAAGGCGAATATGAGTTGGTATTGGAACTGCAAGAGCAGGAAGAGGAAATGATATTAAATATCAAATATCGCTCCAATTTGTTCGATCATTCAACCATCATACAGATGGCAGAGCGTTATATAGAATTAGCGGAAGCAATTATGGAGAATCCCGCTTGGCCCTTGGAGGAGCATTCATTACTCTTACCAGAGGAAAAGGACATCATCCTTAATGACTGGAATGCTACCGGAACAAGTTATTCTGATAAGTGCTTCCCTGAATTATTCGCAAAACAGGCAAGAAAAACACCTGAAGCTATTGCAGTTGTATATGAAAAGGAATCGCTTACCTATGGGGAACTAAAAGAAAAGAGCACTTTGCTGGCCTTATATTTGCAGAAACATGGGGTAACTCCTGATACTCTTGTGGGGATTTGCATGGAACGTTCTTTAGATATGGTGATTGGGCTATTAGGAATCCTGATGGCCGGTGGAGCCTACGTGCCGCTCGATCCGGAATATCCGGAGGACCGATTGGAGTATATGCTTCAGGATTCCAATGTTTCACTGGTTATTACGCAATCGGGGTTGTTGGAGAAAGTGTCACGCTTGGAAGGGAACAACGTTAGCTGTATTGTCCTTGATAAAGACTGGGATCATCTGAAAAGTGATGTGAAGGGTAGAAAGACAATCAAACGGGAAGTGCAACCTCACCATTTGGCATATGTGATATATACCTCTGGAAGTACAGGGAAACCCAAGGGGGTCATGATTCCACATAAAGCGTTGACCAACTTTCTTATGTCCATGGGAGAGCAGCCCGGTTTAACAGAGCAGGACAAGCTACTTGCAGTGACAACGTATTGCTTTGATATAGCGGGACTGGAATTATATCTGCCTTTGATTAAGGGGGCTCAATGCTATATTTGCAGCTCCAAAAACATAAAGGATGCCGAAAGACTTAAGCGGGAAATTCAAAGAATAAAACCGACAATTATGCAAGCTACTCCTGTGACTTGGACCCTGCTCTTTCAAGCCGGCTGGAAGAACGAAGAGAACATAAAAGTTCTCTGCGGAGGGGAAGCCCTTTCGGAAACGTTGAAATCTTATTTTGTTCATAACAGCTGTGACGCATGGAATATGTTCGGTCCGACTGAAACCACAATTTGGTCTACAATTCAAAAGATCGACACAGATAAGCCTATTTCGATCGGTAAGCCTATCGCAAACACCCAGATTTACATTTTGGACAAACATCTTAGACCTGTGCCTGTCGGTCTTCCGGGAGAGCTTTTTATTTCGGGCAGCGGATTGGCCAGAGGCTATTGGAACCAGCCAGAGCTTACGGCTGAAAAGTTCATAGACAACCCATTCAATCCGGAAACCAAGCTCTACAGAACTGGAGATTTATGCAGGTGGCTTTCGGACGGCTCTATTGAGTATGTGGGACGGATGGATTATCAAGTGAAAATTCGCGGGTTTCGGATCGAGCTGAGTGAAGTTGAAGGTCAGGTCAGAACATATCCAGGAATCGATGATTGTGTTGTGATTGCCAAGGAACAGGGGGGGAATAAGCAGCTTGTTGCCTACTGTTTGCTGAACAATTCCGAGTCCGGTAAGCCTCCTCTCGATCCGAAGGAAGTGCGAAACTATTTAAAAACTTTCTTGCCCTATTATATGATACCAGCATTTTTTATAGAGCTAGATAAGCTGCCTTTGACCCCAAATGGGAAAATAGATCGAAAAGAATTAATGAGTCGCAGGATAGAGTTAGCAACAACAAGAAAGATCCATTTACCACAATCGGATGTTGAACATCAAGTTCTAACGGTATGGAAAAAACTTCTAAATATTGATGATCTAAGTACAGATGATGCTTTCTTTGACGTAGGCGGGAATTCTTTTTCAGCAGCAGAGATGATCGGAAGGGTCAAGGAATTGTTGGAATGCGATATTTCGGTGACAGCATTGTTCAAGTATCCGACAGTTAAGGAACTCAGTGCCTACATTACAGAAACAAGAAGCGAGAATGTTGATTTTCAAACAGAACAGTCACATACACCGGAACAAACAGATACAGCTGAAAATACAGCCTTACCGAAAATGGATTCAGGCGAAGATGACCTCAAGCCACCCTACCCAGATTATTTTGAGGATAGTCTCGCAATTATAGGGATTTCATGTCATTTTCCGGGGGCCAAAAACCATGCCGAGTTTTGGAACAATTTGAGGGCAGGGGTAGAGAGTGTCCGCTTCTTTTCCGAGGAAGAATTGGTTGGATTAGGGTTGGAAAAAGAAATCGTCGGGAATCGAGGCTATGTTCCCGGACGATGCACAATTGAAGGAAAAGAGTATTTCGACCCTGAGTTTTTCAGCTTATCACAGAAAAATGCAGAGTTTATGGACCCTCAAATGAAATTGCTGTTGCAGCATTCATGGAAAGCCGTTGAGGATGCTGGCTATATTAGCAAAGAAATTCCTGAAACCAGTGTGTATATGTCGGCAAGCAGCAGTTTCTATCAAGCATTTATCCCAAATTTGGCGTCGCAATCACCTAATGTCCTGAAGAACGCGGATGAATATGTAACCTGGATTTTAGCACAGGGTGGGACAATTCCTACCATGATCTCTCACAAATTGGGATTTAAAGGTCCGAGTTTGTTTGTGCACTCGAACTGCTCTTCCTCATTAGTCGGATTGCGTCTGGCTTCGCAAAGCCTGTTATCCGGTGAGGCCAAATACGCTTTAGTCGGAGCATCGACGATCTTTCCTTTCACTAGTTTAGGCTATGTGCATCAACCTGGCTTGAATTTCTCCAGTGATGGACATATTAAAGCCTTTGACGAGTCAGCAGATGGAATGATTGGCGGAGAAGGGGTTGGGGTTGTTCTACTGAAGAAAGCGCCAGATGCCATTAGAGACGGTGACCATATTTATGCGCTTTTACGGGGAGTAGGTGTGAACAACGATGGAACCGACAAATTAGGATTTTATGCCCCAAGTGTCAAAGGTCAGGCTGAGGTTATTCAGAAGACGATAGAATCAACCCGAATTCATCCCGAATCTATCAGTTATATCGAGACGCATGGAACCGGAACAAAATTGGGCGATCCTGTTGAATTTGCCGCCTTAAATGAAACGTACAGGCAGTATACAACCAAAAAACAATTTTGCGGTATTGGATCGGTCAAAACCAATATCGGGCATCTGGATACTGCAGCAGGTTTGGCGGGGTGCATTAAAGTTGCTTTAAGCTTATACCATAATGAGATTCCTCCTTCACTTAATTACGAAAAACCGAATTCTGATATCAATTTTCCTGATTCACCCTTTTATGTTGTTGATAGTCTCCAAAAATGGGAGAATGCGTCGGCTCCCCATCGGGCGGCGTTAAGCTCCTTTGGAATAGGCGGAACTAATGCTCATGCCATTTTTGAACAATTTGTAGTCAATGCTGAATCAGAACGATTTAAAGATAGTTCTGTGAACGAAGAAGCTGTCTATCTGATTCTATTATCTGCAAGGAATCATCATCGTCTTAAAGTGTATGCACAAGAGCTTTCAGATTTTTTGATAGCTTCTGAAGACATTAATTTGTCGGATGTATCCTTTACGCTTCAGACAGGACGAATGGTAATGAAAAACCGGGTAGCTTTTATCGTAAAGAATACGAGCGAGCTGGTACAAAAGCTCAAATTGTTCACGAGTGAACAAGAACCTATCGAGAACTGCTGGAGGGGAGAAAACAATCAGTCAAAAAATTCAGTGCAATTATTTGAACAGGAAGAAGTTTTCAAGGAATTAATGAGCAAATGGATTGCAAATCGTGAAATGAACAAGCTGGCAGAGTTGTGGGCCAAAGGCTTCTATATAGATTGGCGATTGCTATATTCCAATGTCATACCGAAAAGAATAAGTCTACCTACGTATCCTTTTGCTCAGGAGCGTTGTTGGGCTCCTGAGGTTGAGGCCGGAGTAGTTAGAACCGGAACAGCGGAAGCGCCTGCCGTTACGAGTAGCCGTACACTGCTATTTGAGCCTGCCTGGAAGGAGCAGGACGTACCGCTGGAAGCCGAAGCCCCTGCCTATGATTGGCGAATGGTCTTGCTTTGTGAGCCGGAAGAAGCTTTGCACGAGCGACTCGAAGCGAGCTTGATTGGAGCTGCGCAGGTGCTTGCCTTTCAATCCGGGAAGAGCCGGGTCGATGAGCGGTTCCAGGCCTATGCTGTTCAGGCCTTTGAGAGCATCCAAAGTATGCTCAAAGACAAGCCGAAGGGAAGAGTACTGGTCCAAATTGTGGTGTGGAACGCCGGGGAAGGACAGCTCTATTCGGGACTTTCGGGACTGTTGAAAACAGCCCGGCTGGAAAACCCGAAATTCATCGGGCAGCTGATTGAAGTGGATCAGGGAGAACAGGCGGAAGGTATCCTGGCGAAGCTGGAGGACAACAGTCGAAGCCCGATGGATGGCTGGATTCGCTATGAGGAAGGTCAACGGAAAACCGCTTTCTGGAGCAGGCTTGAAACATTTGGGCAAGAAGAGGGGCATCCATGGAGAGATGGTGGGGTCTATCTGATCACTGGAGGCTCCGGCAGTCTGGGGCTGCTGGTTGCAGAAGAGATTGCCCAGCAGACGCGAGCAGCGATCTTCATTTTGACGGGCCGGTCGCCGCTGGACCGAGACAAGCAGACGAGGCTACAGGAGCTGGAGTCTTCAGGAGCCAGCGTGGTGTACAGGCAAGGCGATATCACCGACAGGAAGACGGTTATCGATTTACTGAACAGCATCAAGCAGGAATATGGGCGTGTCCATGGGATCATCCACTGCGCAGGGGTGATTCAAGATAACTTCATCATCAAAAAAACAAGGAAAGAATTTATAGAGGTGCTGGGACCGAAGGTGAGCGGACTGGTCCATCTGGATGAGGCGAGTAGCGGTCAGGACCTGGACTTCTTTGTGCTCTTTTCTTCCATATCGGGTAGCCTGGGCAATCCGGGACAGGCTGACTATTCGACCGCCAATGCCTTTATGGATGCATACGCCGAATACCGGAACGCGCTGGTAGGGGCCAAGCAACGGCGGGGACAGACGTTATCCATCCGCTGGCCGCTGTGGAAAGAGGGCGGTATGCGGATCGATGCGGATTCGGAACAGATCATGACGCAAAACATGGGCATTACAGCCATGCAGACTCGGTCGGGAATGAGGGCGTTGTACCAAAGCTTGGCCTCCGGCAAGGAGCAGGTGATGGTCATGGAGGGGGAACCTGAGAAAATTGAGGCCTACCTGGCGAAAGCCGTTTCACAAGCCAGTGTCCGTGCCATTCAGGCAGTACCTAACCAGGCAAGCGTACCTATGCTGGATGCAGGCTTGCTCTACGACAAAACCTTGCATTGTCTCAAGGTGCTGTTTGGAGAGGTAACCCGGCTGAGCGTCGGCAGCATTGAAACCAATGAACCGCTGGAAACCTATGGAATCGACTCGATTATAATTACCCAGCTCAATGCCAAGCTGGCGGGCTTTTTTGGAGAACTGTCCCAGACGCTGTTTTATGAGTACCAAACTTTGCGTGCTTTGACGGAATATTTTGTGGCGGAATACCCGCAGGAATGTATGCAGTGGGCCGGGATGAGCCATGACATGCATTCTGTAGAGGAAATACTTGCGGCACCGTTGTACGCCGAGGAAGAAGCCGTGCCGGCTCCGGTAAAGGCGGAAGCGAAGCCCGTCCAAAGCTTGGCCGGGTCTGCTCCTGCGGAAATGCGTGAACCGATAGCGATCATTGGAATGGCTGGAAAGTATCCCTGGTCCAGGGATATGAACGAATATTGGGAAAATCTAAAAGCAGGGAAGGACTGTGTCACCGAAATCCCGCGTGTCCGCTGGACGCTGGAAGGGTTCTTCCATCCTGATCCACAGGAAGCGGTGGTGAATGCAAAAAGCTACAGCAAATGGGGGAGCTTTATTGAAGGTTTTGCAGAATTCGATCCACTGTTTTTCAATATTTCGCCACGGGAAGCACTCGGTATGGACCCGCAGGAAAGGTTGTTCATTGAAGCCTGCTGGGAAGCACTGGAGGACGCGGGCTATACTCGGGAACAGCTTGCGGTGCGGCATAACCGCCGGGTAGGCGTATTTGCTGGAATTACTAAGACGGGCTACGAACTCTATGGGCCGGAATTATGGAAGAAGGGAGCGCAAATATTTCCCCAAATATCCTTTAGTTCAGTAGCGAATAGGATTTCGTACCTCTTTAATTTGCAAGGGCCAAGCATGCCGATCGACACGATGTGTTCATCCTCGTTGACCGCGATTCATGAAGCCTGTGAGCATCTGTACCGCGGAGAATGCGAAATGGCTATTGCTGGCGGAGTAAATCTGTATCTCCATCCGCTCAGCTATGTCGGACTTTGCGCCAACCACATGCTGTCGATAGACGGGCAGTGCAAGAGCTTCGGCAAAGGAGGCAACGGGTTTGTCCCTGGAGAAGGCGCGGGGGTCGTCCTATTAAAGCCGCTGTCCAAGGCGATCGCTGATGGGGACCTCATCCATGCGGTGATCCGGGGGACGAGTATCAACCATGGAGGCAAGACCAACGGCTATACGGTGCCGAACCCGACAGCCCAAGGGGAACTGATCCGGTCGGCACTGGAGCGAGCGGGGGTCCATGCGCGGACGGTCAGCTATATTGAAGCTCACGGGACAGGTACAGAGCTGGGAGACCCGATTGAAGTGACGGGTCTGACCCAGGCATTCAAGAAGGATACACCGGATACTGGATTCTGCGCCATAGGCTCTGTGAAGTCCAACATCGGACACTTGGAGGCGGCAGCGGGCATCGCCGGGGTTGGGAAAATCATCTTGCAGATGAAAAACCAGACGCTGGTTCCCAGCCTGCATGCCCAAGAATTGAATCCGAACATCCATTTCGGTCAGACGCCGTTCGTCGTCCAGCAGGAGCTGGGGGAATGGAAGCGGCCGGTGGTTGAGATCGATGGAGAGACGCGGGAATATCCGAGGATTGCTGGGATTTCATCGTTTGGAGCGGGAGGCTCCAATGCGCATGTCATCATCGAAGAGTACATTGCGGAAGAGAAGGTGCCGATGAGCGTTACGGCTCAAAAGCCTGCAATCATCGTATTGTCGGCCAAAAATGAAGAACGACTGAAAAAGCAGGCCGAGAGATTGCTAGCTGTTATGCGGGAAGGACAGCTCAGCGAAAGCAGTCTGGCCGATGTGGCATACACGCTGCAGGTGGGACGCGAAGCCATGGAAGAGCGGCTGGCAGTGATTGCAGGGTCTATGCAGGAGCTGGTGGACAAGCTGGAAGGATTCCTGGAAGGACGGGACGGAATCCCTGAGTTGTACCGGGGCCAGGTCAAACGGAATAAGGAGGCGCTGACGGCGCTGATCGAAGATGAAGACATGGAGAAAATGATTGCTGCCTGGATAGGGAAAAGGAAATATTCGAAGGTAGTTGATCTCTGGGTCAAGGGACTGGCGATGGATTGGAACATGCTTTATGGGGATGCCAAGCCGCGGCGAATCAGCCTGCCAGCCTATCCTTTTGCGAGGGAGCGGTACTGGATCACGGATATTAAAACTAAATCGGCTTCCATTGAATCTGCAGATGCTGTAAAGCCAATAGATTCGTTCATTGCCCAAAAGACACTTGCCAAAACGGCAAATGTTTCGGAAATGAATAAGGAAGACATCGCTGCTTCAAATCCCGAAGCTATTCCTTCGTATATCCAAAACATCCAGAGTCATATTTCTGCCAGTGTAAAAATAAAGAAGATGCCAGATCTTTCTTATCTAGCGGCTGCATACGAGACAATGTCCTCGACTACAGTCGACAGCAAAGCTTACTCGGAACAGGACGGAGCGACACGAGGGGCTGAACGGGAATGGAGGCTTACAGATGAAGGAAATGAATGATATCTTATGCAGGCTGTTATGGAGCCATTTGCGCTTGATGGGATTATGTCCATATGCGCAAATGGAAAAGAAAGCTATGATCTCAGATTTTAAAACAAAAACCGCCTTACTGAATTTATACGATCGTTGGCTTGAAGAAAGCATAGAGATTTTGGTACGGAATCAGTATTTGTACTGTAATGGAGAGTCATATAGCGTAGCGGGTACCGCTCCGGTCGATCTGCAGGCTGTATGGAAGGAGTGGGAATGGAAAAAAGGGGCGTGGCTGAAAAATCCGGATCTCTCAGCCTGGGTATTTTTGGTGGAATCAACCTTGCGCAAGCTGCCGGAAATTTTAACCGGGAAAATACCAGCCACCGATATCATTTTTCCTAATTCCTCTATGAAACTGGTAGAGGGTATATATAAGAACAGTCCTGCAGCGGATTACTTTAATGAAGTGTTGGGAGATATCGTAGTTTCCTATCTGAATGAGCGGATTAAGCATGACCCGTCGGTACCGATTCGAATCATTGAAATTGGTGCAGGCACTGGAGGTACTAGCGCTTTGGTCTTCCAGAAGCTCGAACCTTATCGGGAGTATATTCAAGAATATTGCTATACCGACAAATCCAGAGCATTTTTATTACATGCACAAAAAGAATACGGTCCGAAAAATCCTTACCTGACTTATCAAATTTTTAATGTGGAAGAGTTGGCTCAGGGACAAGATATTGATACAGGTGGATATGATATTGCGATTGCCACCAATGTATTGCACGCCACACGGAACATTCGCCAAACGTTACGCAATGTCAAAGCGGCGCTGCGAGAAAACGGTCTGATTCTTATAAATGAAATCAGCGGTAACTCTCTGTTAAACCATCTATCCTTTGGCCTTTTAGAGGGATGGTGGCTTTATAATGACCCGGAGCTGCGCATTCCAGGCTCTCCCGGGTTATATCCCGAAAGTTGGCAAAGGGTATTGGAAATGGAGGGTTTCCGGTCCGTTTTCTTCCCCGCTCAGGAAGCGCATGATATAGGTCAACAAATTATTGTGGCGGAAAGCGATGGTATGATTCTGAACAAACAGGAGCCTGAACACGACAAATCTCAAATGAAACAGCGTGACGAAGGAATTCGATCAGATATTGATGTAACAAGCGAGATGGCTGAAGAGTATGTCCAGGAGCTTATCGTAGGGAAGCTGGTAGAGGCTTTGAATGTGGACTTTACTATGATTGATATTCATGAGTCATTCGCAGATTATGGGCTGGACTCCATTCTTGGCGTTAACTTTGTGCAGGCTGTCAATCAGGGGCTGGGGATTCATTTGCAAACTACCGACATCTTCGATTACAGTTCGGTAAAACAACTGACGCTATACATTTTAAGCCAATATGGAGATAAAGTTTCACAAGTCTTGGACCAGAGCGCTAATCCAATAGACAACATGGAAGATGCTAGTCGCGACATCCAAAAACTTAAAGACACGGATTATACGATTCATCCTGTTGAAACGGCAAGTATATCCTTTGAGCAGGACAGACCCAATAAGAAGGATAAAGAGAAAGCTTTAACACCAAGGGAGCCCATTGCGATTATTGGAATGAGCGGGCGGTTTGCTGGATCTGATAATGTACATGAGCTTTGGAATCACCTTAAGAACGGTGACGATTTAGTGGAAGAGGTAACCCGGTGGGATCTTTCGAAATACCAGGAAAAACATGCAAGCTACTGCAATCACGGCAGTTTTTTGGGGGATATTGATAAGTTTGATCCACTTTTTTTCAATATCTCAGGATTGGAAGCGACCTATATGGATCCGCAGCAGCGATTGTTCCTGGAGGAAGCGTGGCATGCTCTGGAAGATGCTGGCTATGCGGGGACAGGGATGGAGGGTCGCCGTTGTGGAGTGTATGTGGGCTGTGCCGAGGGAGATTACCAACAATTGCTGGGTGAAGACCTGCCTCCACAAGCGCTTTGGGGTCATATGGGTTCCGTGATTCCGGCTAGGATCTCCTACTACTTGAATCTTCACGGACCAGCAATAGCTGTAGATACAGCTTGTTCCAGTTCGTTAGTTGCAGTTCATCTGGCTTGCCAAAGCTTATGGACCGGAGAAACGGATATGGCTTTAGCGGGTGGTGTCTATATTCATACGACCCCTCGCTGCTATTTGTATGGTGACAGGGCAGGGATGCTGTCTCGCTCGGGACGCTGCTATACCTTTGATGACAGGGCAGATGGAATGGTTCCGGGAGAAGCGCTTGGCGCGATTGTGCTCAAGCGACTTCATGAAGCTGTTGCTGATGGAGACCACATCTATGGAGTGATTTCAGGCTCAGCGATCAACCAGGACGGTACCACGAATGGACTTACTGCGCCAAGTCAGAAATCTCAGGAGCGACTCGAGCAAAATGTATACGATACATTTCATATCCACCCAGAGCAAATCCAGATGGTGGAAGCACATGGAACTGGCACCAAATTGGGAGATCCCATTGAATATCAGGCACTGACTCGAACCTTTAGAAAGTATACCGACAAGAAGGAATATTGCGCTATAGGGTCCATTAAGACGAATATTGGCCATACGCAAATTGCGGCAGGAATTACGGGAATGATCAAACTGTTATTGTCATTAAAGAATAAGCAAATTCCTCCTACACTTCATTTCCGGTCGGGCAATTCAAATATTCAGTTTGCGGATAGTCCTTTTTATGTCAATACGTATCTGCAGGACTGGGAGGTTGAGCCTGGAGCCAGACGCTGTGCTGCGGTCAGCTCCTTTGGTGCCAGCGGTACGAATGCTCATATGGTTATAGAAGAGGCTCCACAGACGGAACGGAGACATTCCGAAAAGCCAGGTTATTTCATTCCGCTGTCGGCACGGACTTCAAAACAATTGCGCCAGCAGGTAGAGCAACTGCTTGCTTATTGTGAACAGGAGCCTAAGGCGGATTGCGGTAATATGAGTTATACATTATTGCTTGGGAGAAAGCACTGTAATCATCGGCTTGCCTGTGTTGCCCGTAATCAAGGCGAGCTTGTTATGTCCCTTAAAAAGTGGCTGGAAAAAGGCAGTGCTTCTCAAGTTTATCATTCTGAACTGCACGAAAAAGATCAACGCATACAAACATCTTTGAAAAGATACGGGGATGAATGTATTTACAATTGTCAAAATGCAAGCGATACCCGCGAGTATTTGGAGCTTTTGACTACGATTGCAGATTTGTATGTTCAGGGATATTCGTTAGACTTTGAGTGTTTGTTTTCAAATGAACAGTACTCTAGGATTCCGTTGCCAACTTATCCTTTTGCAAAAGAGCAGTATTGGGCGCCTAAGAGTGAGGACAAAATTACAGGCGGCAGAGCGGCAGAGCGTGAACCAAAATTTACGGTCGCCAGAGCTGCGGAAGCGCCTGCCGTTACGAGTAGCCGTACACTGCTATTTGAACCTACATGGAAAAAGAAGAATGTACCGCTGGAAGCCGAAGTCCCTGCCTATAATCGGCGAATGGTCTTGCTTTGTGAGCCAGACGAAGCTTTGCACGAGCGACTCGAAGCGAGTTTGAACGGAGCTGTGCAGGTGCTTGCCTTTCAATCCGGGAAGAGCCGGGTTGATGAACGGTTCCAGGCCTATGCTATTCAGGCCTTTGAGAGCATCCAGAACATACTCAAAGACAAGTCTGATGGGAGGGTGCTGGTCCAAATTTTGGTGCGGAACGCCGGGGAAGAACGGCTCTTTTCGGGACTTTCGGGACTGTTGAAGACAGCCCGGCTGGAAAACCCGAAATTCATCGGGCAGCTGATCGAAGTGGATCAGGGAGAACAGGCGGAAGGCATCCTGGCGAAGCTGGAGGACAACAGCCGTAGCCCGATGAATAGCTGGATTCGCTATGAGAACGGACAACGGACAATCGCTTGCTGGAGCAGGCTTGAAACATCTGGGCAAGAAGAGGGGCTTCCATGGAGAGATGGTGGGGTCTATCTGATTACCGGCGGCTCCGGCAGTCTGGGGCTGCTGGTTGCAGAAGAGATTGCCCGGCAGACGCAAGCAGCGACCTGCATTTTGACGGGGCGGTCGCCGCTGGACCGAGACAAGCAGACGAGGCTACAGGAGCTGGAGTCTTTAGGAGCCAGCGTGGTGTACAGGCAAGCGGATATCACCCATAGAAACACCGTTATCGATTTATTGAACAGCATTCAGCAGGAATTTGGACGTGTTCATGGGATTATCCACTGTGCAGGGGTGATTCACGATAATTTCATCATTAAAAAAACTAGTGAAGAATTTATGGAGGTGCTGGGACCGAAGGTAAGCGGACTGGTCCATCTGGATGAGGCAAGCAGTGGCCAGAACCTGGACTTCTTTGTGCTCTTTTCTTCCATATCGGGTAGCCTGGGCAATCCGGGACAGGCTGACTATTCGACCGCCAATGCCTTTATGGATGCTTACGCCGAATACCGGAATGCCCTGGTAGGGGCCAAGCAACGGCGGGGACGGACGTTATCCATCCGTTGGCCACTATGGAAAGAGGGCGGAATGCGGATTGATGCGGACACGGAACAGATCATGACGCAAAACATGGGTATTACTGCCATGCAGACCTGGTCGGGAATGAGGGCGTTGTACCAAAGCTTGGCCTCTGGCAAGAAGCAGGTGATGGTCATGGAAGGAGAACCTGAGAAAATTGAGGCCTACCTGGCAAAAGCTGTTTCACAGCCCGATGTCCATGCTATCCAGGCAGCTGTCCCTAGCCAGGCAACTGCACCTAAGCTGGATTCGAACTTGCTCTACGATAAAACCTTATATCGACTCAAGGTGCTATTGGGAGAGGTGACTCGGCTGAGCGTCAGCAGCATCGAAGCCCATGAGCCGCTGGAGAGGTATGGAATCGACTCGATCATGATTACCCAGCTCAATGCCAAGTTGGCGGGCTTCTTTGGAGAGCTGTCCCAGACGCTGTTTTATGAGTACCAGACCTTGCGCGCCTTGACGGAATATTTTGTAGCGGAATATCCGCAGGAGTGCATGCAGTGGACCGGGATGAGCCATGACATACAGCCTGTGGAGGAAACACTTGCGGCACCGCTGTATGTCAAAGAAGAAGCCGTGCCATCTGCGGCAAAGGCGGCAGCGAAGCCCGTCCGAAGCTTGGCCGGGTCTGCCCCTGCGGAAATGCGTGAACCAATAGCGATCATTGGGATGGCTGGAAAGTATCCCTGGTCCAGGGACATGAACGAATATTGGGAAAATCTAAAAGCAGGGAAGGACTGTGTCACCGAAATCCCGCGTGAGCGTTGGAGGATGGAAGAGTTCTTCCATCCTGATTCACAGGAAGCGGTGGCGAATGGAAAAAGCTACAGCAAGTGGGGGGGCTTTATCGAAGGATTTGCGGATTTCGATCCGCGCTTTTTCAATATTGCGCCACGGGAAGCACTCGGTATGGACCCGCAGGAAAGGCTGTTCATTGAAGCTTGCTGGGAAGCGTTGGAGGACGCAGGCTACACCCGGGAACAGCTTGCGGTGCGGCATAACCGCCGGGTAGGCGTATTCGCCGGAATTACCAAAACGGGCTTTGATCTATACGGACTTGATTTATGGAGAAAAGGAACACAAATATACCCTCACACATCCTTTAGTTCAGTGGCTAACAGGATTTCGTATCTCTTTAATTTGCAAGGGCCAAGCATGCCGATCGACACGATGTGTTCGTCTTCGTTGACCGCGATTCATGAAGCCTGTGAGCATCTGTACCGTGGAGAATGCGAAATGGCTATTGCAGGCGGAGTAAATCTGTATCTCCATCCGCTCAGCTATGTCGGACTTTGCGCCAACCACATGCTGTCGGCAGACGGGCAGTGCAAGAGCTTCGGCAAAGGAGGCAATGGGTTTGTCCCTGGAGAAGGCGCGGGGGTTGTCCTATTAAAGCCGCTGTCCAAGGCGATCGCTGATGGGGACCTCATCCATGCGGTGATCCGGGGGACGAGTATCAACCATGGAGGCAAGACCAACGGCTATACGGTGCCGAACCCGACAGCCCAAGGGGAACTGATCCGGTCGGCACTGGAGCGAGCGGGGGTCCATGCGCGGACGGTCAGCTATATTGAAGCCCACGGGACAGGTACAGAGCTGGGAGACCCGATTGAAGTGACGGGTCTGACCCAGGCATTCAGGAAGGATACGCCGGATACGGGATTCTGCGCCATAGGCTCTGTGAAGTCCAACATCGGACATCTGGAGGCGGCAGCGGGCATCGCCGGGGTTGGGAAAATCATCTTGCAGATGAAAAACCAGACGCTGGTTCCTAGCCTGCATGCCCAAGAATTGAATCCGAACATCCATTTCGGTCAGACGCCGTTCGTCGTCCAGCAGGAGCTGGGGGAATGGAAGCGGCCGGTGGTTGAGATCGATGGAGAGACGCGGGAATATCCGAGGATTGCTGGGATTTCATCGTTTGGAGCGGGAGGCTCCAATGCACATGTCATCATCGAAGAGTACATTGCAGAAGAGAAGGTGCCGATGAGCGTTACGGCTCAAAAGCCTGCGATCATCGTATTGTCGGCCAAAAATGAAGAACGACTGAAAAAGCAGGCCGAGAGATTGCTAGCTGTTATGCGGGAAGGACAGCTCAGCGAAAGCAGTCTGCCCGATGTGGCATACACGCTGCAGGTGGGACGCGAAGCCATGGAAGAGCGGCTGGCAGTGATTGCAGGGTCTATGCAGGAGCTGGTGGATAAGCTGGAAGGATTCCTGAAAGGACGAGACGGTATCCCTGAGTTGTACCGGGGCCAGGTCAAACGGAATAAGGAGGCGCTGACGGCGCTGGTAGAAGATGAAGACATGGACAAAACGATCGCTGCCTGGATAGGGAAAAGGAAATATTCGAAGGTAGTTGATCTCTGGGTCAAGGGATTGTCGATGGATTGGGACATGCTTTATGGGGATGCCAAGCCGCGGCGAATCAGCCTGCCGGCCTATCCTTTTGCGAGGGAGCGGTACTGGATCACGGATATTATGAGTCCATCTGTAGAAAGAGCTGTTACGGAAGCTCAGGAAAAGGCAATTCCCGTCCAGACTCATGCGATGCAGCCAACAACCCTAATACAACCCAGTTTTTTGAATAGTTCTGAAAAACCAAACGCCATATCCTTATCGAATTTGTTGGACCGTCAGCCGCACCTAAGCAAGTCTGCCAACCAGGAGGGGACGACGATCATGTTAACTTCACTGGAGGAGACATCGCACACATTAGAGGATGAGAAGAAGACGGAAGCGCTGTCGTCTGTTCCATCTGCAATATCGGCGGAAATATTGCAGGAGGAGCTGACAACAAGCCTGGCGCAGGCTTTATATATAGATCGGAGCGATATCGATTCGGATAGAAATTTTGTTGATCTTGGATTGGATTCCATTATAGGCGTAGAGTGGGTTCGTAGCATTAATAAGCATTACAATACAGCCATAACAGCGACAAAAGTCTACGATTATCCAACCATCCGAGATTTTAGCAAATTTGTAGAGAAGGAATTGTTGAGCAAATCAATTGCGCCATTCTCTGCCCAGTCTATTTCGGATCATTCTCCAGCAGAGTATTCACTGTCATCGGTTGCATTAGAGCCGGAGAAATCGGCAGAGTCTTCCATTCAGGTGAATTTGATGCCGATTTCGTTTGAAAAGCAGGCGCAGGCCAGCATGGCTGAGTGCAGCGCCTCTGCAGAGCTGTTACAGGAAGAACTGACGGTAAGCCTGGCTGAGGCTTTGTATATGGAACGGAGCGAGATTGAGGCGGATAAAAACTTTATAGATACCGGACTAGATTCCATTATAGGCGTAGAGTGGGTTCGAAACATTAATAAACGATATGGTACATCTATAGCAGCGACCAAGGTCTACGACTATCCTACCATTCGCCAATTCGCTACATTTTTGGCACAAGAAATCAATAAGCGTGGAGGAAGCTCCAATCAACAGTCCTTGAGCACAGTTCCGGACATGGACAAACCTATTGCGAAAGTCCATTCGAAGGGACCTGACACGCTGCATTGCTCTCCAAGGCTAACGCCTAAGGAGGATTCCGAGCCATTCCACCTGGTAAAGGTAGCAGAAGATTCATCGACTTTGCCTTCGGAAAATAAAGAATTAATTGCAATTGTCGGGATTTCGGGAAGGTATCCTGGTGCGGAAGATGTGCAGCAATATTGGGATAATCTCGCTCTAGGCAAAAATTCCATTATTGAAATCCCGAAGGACCGTTGGGATGTAAGCGAATATTATGATCCTCGTCCAGCGCAAGAGGGGAAAATCAATTGCAAGTGGCTGGGTGTTTTAGAGGATATGGAATATTTTGATCCGTTATTTTTCAATATTTCTCCTACCGAGGCGGAAGGGATGGATCCCCAGCAGCGCATTTTTATGCAGGAAGCATATAAGGCAATTGAGGATGCAGGCTATAGTGGCTCACAGTTGGGAAATAAAAAATGCGGGGTTTACCTTGGAATTTTAAATAATGAATATAGTATGCTGCGGTACAAGCATCAAGCGCAGTTCACCAATACTACTGGGAACAGCAACGCTATTGCAGCGGCTCGCATCTCTTATTTCCTCAATCTGAAAGGTCCAGCCATATCCGTAGATACGGCATGCTCCTCATCGCTTGTGGCAACCCATCTGGCCTGCCAGGCGTTATCTAACGGAGAGATAGAAATGGCGTTGGTTGGCGGGGTGTCGCTATATCTGACTCCTGAATCGTATGTAGGCATGTCTGCATCTGGAATGTTGTCGCCAGATGGCCGCTGTAAAACGTTTGACAATAGCGCCAACGGCTTTGTTCCGGGGGAAGGAGTAGGGGCGCTAGTTCTGAAGCGGCTGAAGGATGCTGAAGCTGATCGGGATCATATATACGGAGTTATTATCGGGTCCGGAATCAATCAAGATGGAAAAACCAACGGGATTACCGCTCCAAGCACAAACAGCCAAATTGAGCTGGAGCGGGAAATATACAACAAATATCAGATTGAGCCTGAAAGCATTAGCTATGTTGAAATGCATGGGACAGGAACCAAGCTGGGCGACCCTATTGAATTGGAAGCTTTATCAACCGCCTTTAAAGAGAAAACCGATCAGAAGAACTACTGTGCCATAGGTTCGGTAAAAAGCAATATCGGGCATACTTCTGCAGCAGCGGGCATAGCAAGCGTGCAAAAGGTGTTGCTATGCATGAAGCATAGAAAACTAGTACCGACACTGAATTTCAAGAACCCGAATGAGCATTTTGATTTTGATAATTCTCCTTTTTATGTCAATACAGAATTGAACGCCTGGGAACCTTCCCGCAGGAACCAAAGGCGCGCCGCTGTGAGCTCTTTCGGATTTAGCGGTACGAACGCCCATCTTATTATTGAAGAATATCGCCCCGGGACTGGAACATCTGTGACATCACCAGCTGCCGCCGATATTCATAATCCCGTTCTCTTCGTTTTATCTGCTAAAGGTGAAAAGCAACTAAAAACGTATGCCGAAAGAATGAGGAGCTTTATTGCATCCCAGGAAAATCTTAACCTCTCGGATATGGGGTATACGCTGCAAGTGAGCCGCGAGCCGATGGATTACCGGCTGGCTTTTGTGGCAGATTCAAAAGTGGCATTGCTAAAAGCGCTCGAAGGATTTGCGAATCATGATCTGCTTTCTGGCGTCCTAACGGCACAGGTGAAAAAGAGCAAAGACGGGATTGTGATGTTTGAGGCGGATGAAGATGCCAAATCGTTGCTTGAAACCTGGATCAAGAAGAGAAAACTGAAAAAAATAGCGGAGTTGTGGGTAAAGGGGCTAACTATTGACTGGAACAAGCTGTATGGGGACTTCAAACCTTACCGGATCAGTCTACCTACCTATCCTTTTGCGAGAGAACGCTGCTGGGCGCCTGAGCTTGACAGCAAGGCAGGCAAAGGCATGACTTCTGTCATTGCTGCTTCGCTCCATCCTTTACTGCATCAAAACACCTCCGATTTCTCGGAGCAGCGGTTCAGTTCGACTTTTACAGGCCAGGAGTTTTTCCTGAAGGATCATGTGGTGAATGGACGCAAGGTTCTATCCGGAGCTGCTTGCCTTGAAATGGTCCGGGAGGCCGTGGATCAGGCAACAGGTTCTGATGAGGGCGGGCCAACCGGAATTTGCCTTAAAAACGTGGTTTGGGCACGGCCTATTATCGTAGAAGATGGGCCACTACAGCTACACATCGGACTTTTCCTGGATGATCATCAAGAGATTTCCTATGAAATATATGGGGAGAGCGCAGAAGCTGATGCAGGGATTGTGATATATAGCTACGGCAGTGCTACACGAAGATTGGCTACGGAGGTTCCAGCACTGAATATTAAAGACTTGCAGAATATATGCAGTCGGAACTTCGATCCCTCACAATTGTATGGAGTTTTCAGAGATATGGGAATTGATTATGGCCCTGGACATCAAGGAATTGAGATGGTGTATGCGGGAGAGGGTCAAGTGCTGGCTAAGTTATGCTTGCCGTCTTCCGTTTCTGACAACCAAAGCCAATTTGTCCTGCATCCAAGTATGATAGATTCGGCCTTGCAGGCAACCGTAGGCTTGACGCTGGGGTCTGGCGAGATCAAACCTTCTCTGCCTTACGCCATTCAAGAAGTTGAAATTAGAAAAAATTGCAGCTCCATCATGTGGGCGTTGATTCGCTATAATGCAGACGGTCTAGCTGAGGAAAAGGCACAGAAGCTGGATATTGACCTGAGCGACGAGACCGGAGCCATCTGTGTCAGGATAAAAGGATATTCATCAAGAATTCTGAATAGGGACTCGATTTCTTCGGATGTTCAGTCAAATTCCAGTAACTTGATGCTTGAACCCGTATGGAAAGAGCAAGGGATTGCTCTAGAGGCCGATATGCCTGTATATGATCGCCATGTCGTGTTACTCTGCCAGCCGTCCGGGATTTCCCGTGAACAAGTTGAAGCTCGAATGGACGGCGTGCAATGCATTGTACTGCAACCCGACCGAAACGGAATCGCGGAACAGTTCCAGCGTTACGCCGTCCAGGTGGTTGAAGAGATTCAAAGCATTTTCAGGGAAAAACCCAATGGTAAGGTGCTGATCCAGATTGCCATAAGCGGACAGGAGGAGCAGCAGCTTTTCTCGGGACTTTCCGGTCTTTTAAAAACGGCCCGGCTTGAGCATTCAAAACTGGTAGGTCAGTTAATAGAATTGGGACAGGATGAGGACTGGGGAGCAATCATAGACATTTTAAAAGAAAACAGCCGTAGCCTCGGGGATATCCAGATTCAGTACGAGAAAGGCACACGGTGGGTTTCCTGTTGGAACGAAGTTCACATCTCTCAGGAAGCAGCGGGTAACCCGTGGAAGGATGGCGGAGTGTACCTGATTACCGGCGGTGCTGGTGGATTGGGACTCATTTTTGCCAAAGAGATTACGGATAAAGTCCATAAAGCCGTCTTGATTTTAACGGGGCGTTCCGCGCTGGATGAGGGCAAACGGGCTGAGATAAAGAAAATGGAGGCATTAGGGGCACGAATAATATACAGACAGGTCGATGTGACTCAGGAGCAGGCGGTGACCGAATTAATCCAGGAAATTCAGGAGGAATTCGGAAACATCAATGGCATCATTCACAGTGCAGGAGTCATTCGTGACAACCGCATACTCCAAAAAAATAGCGAGGAAATGCTGGAGGTTCTCGCACCCAAAGTAATAGGGACAGTGAATCTGGATCAGGCAAGCAAGAACCTGCCGCTTGATTTCTTTGTTCTATTTTCGTCTGTAGCCGGAGGATTAGGTAATCAGGGACAGGCCGACTATTCTGCAGCTAATGCGTTTATGGATGCTTATGCCGGATACCGGAACACTCTGATAGCATCAAAGCAGCGCCAGGGTCAAACGCTATCCATCAATTGGCCGCTATGGAAAGAGGGCGGGATGCGTATTGATGAGGAAACGGAGAAGCTGGTAAGGCAGCGTACAGGCATGAGCGGCATGTCAACCTCTTCCGGCATTCAGGCCTTGTATCGTGGCATGATCGCGGGCGTTGATCAAGTTATGGTGATGGAAGGCAATCTCGCAAAAATGAAGAAAACCATGGGTTTAATCACGACTCCAGAGATTAGGCAGCCTGAAAAGGTGAAGGGAATTTCAGATGCTTCCCCTGAAAGCAATGCCGTACCGGATCTGCTGGACAAGGTGCAGGCCGCTATGATACAGGCCGTGTCAAAATTGCTGAAAGTCAAACTTGAAGATATTGATGAACATGTAGAACTGAGTGAGTATGGCTTCGATTCCATCCTACTTACACAATTTACCAATAACATCAATCACTTATACCAGCTTGAACTGACGCCGGACATATTTTTTGAATACACAACGATTCATGACTTCACCAGGTATTTGGTGGACGAATATGATGCCGTGCTTGGCGAGCAGTTTGCCGTGCATGCCCGGACTGAGCCTGCTGTCCAGGCCGTGGAGGATGATAGGGAAGACAGTACCCACGTTAGACGGCAGCGTTTCCGGTTTGCAGGCGGGAATGTGTTGTCCATGCCGCAACAGACTCAGGCTGTTCCTGAACCCATTGCCATTGTGGGAATGAGCGGTGTATTTCCCATGGCTCGGGATGTGGATGAGTTTTGGAAAAATCTTGAGGAAGGCAGGGACTGTATCACTGAAATCCCTGAAGATCGCTGGGATTGGAAGACGTATTACGGTGACCCTGAGCAGGAGGCCAATAAAACAAACATCAAGTGGGGCGGGTTTATTGACGGGATCTATGAGTTTGACCCGCTATTCTTTGGAATTTCACCACGGGAAGCCGCACTCATGGACCCGCAGCAGCGTCTGTTGATGACCTATATCTGGAAGGCGATTGAAGATGCAGGCATTCAGGCAGGGAGTCTGTCGGGGACCCGCACAGGAATCTTTGTAGGTACCGCGAACAGTGGCTACAGCGGTATGATCTATCAGGGAAATGTGGGTGTTGAGGCGTATTCCTCCAGCGGTATGGCACCGTCTGTTGGGCCCAATCGAATGAGCTATTTCCTTAATATTCATGGTCCGAGCGAGCCTATCGAAACGGCGTGCTCCAGTTCGCTGGTCGCCATTCACCGAGCCGTTAGAGCCATAGAGGATGGAAGCTGTGAGATGGCGATTGCAGGCGGTGTCAATGTGATTATCACACCTGAACTCCATATCAGCTTCAACAAAGCAGGGATGCTGTGTGAGGACGGTCGGTGCAAAACCTTCTCCGATAAGGCTAATGGCTACGTGCGTGGTGAAGGGGCTGGCATGCTCTTCCTGAAAAAGCTGAAGGATGCAGAGAAGGATGGAGACCATATTTATGGTGTAATTCGGGGTACTGCCGTCAATCACGGAGGCCGGGCCAATTCCCTGACAGCGCCTAATCCGAGGGCTCAGGCGGATGTGTTGGTAAATGCATATACAAAGGCCGGAATCGATCCAAGGACTGTCTCTTACATTGAGGCCCACGGGACAGGCACCGAGCTGGGCGATCCGATTGAAATTAACGGACTGAAAGCAGCTTTCAAAGAGCTTTATGAGAATACAGAGGGACCCGGGATCACAGAATCCCATTGCGGATTGGGCTCGGTGAAGACCAATATCGGACATCTGGAACTGGCTTCTGGAATCGCGGGCGTCATAAAAGTACTGCTTCAGTTAAAGCATAAAAAGCTGGTCAAAAGCCTTCATTGCGAGGCAATTAATCCCTATATAAAACTTGAAGGTAGTCCGTTCTATATCGTTCAGGAGGCGCGGGAGTGGAAGTCACAGCGGGATACTCAAGGGAAAAATATTCCTCGGAGAACGGGTGTTAGCTCCTTTGGATTCGGGGGTGCCAATGCCCATTTGATAATCGAAGAATATATTCCTGGAAAGCAGGAGCAGAATTCTATTACCCTTACCACCCCAAAATCGGCTATTGTGGTGCTGTCAGCCAAGAGTGAAGGGCAACTGAAAGAGCAGGCGCAGCTATTACTAGCTGCAATCGGGGAGCATCCGTTCACAGACAGTAGTCTGGTAGATATAGCGTATACCCTTCAGGTGGGGCGCGAAGCGATGGAAGAACGTTTGGCCTTCGTTGCAGGCTCTCTCCGGGAGCTTGAAGAGAAATTGAAAGGATTTGTGGAAGGCCGGGATGGTATCCACGGCTTACACGTGGGACACGCCAAACGCCATAAAGAAGAAAATAGAGCTCGTGAAGACGGAGAGGGTGCGGGCACGACGATTGATGTTTTGGTTAGCGAAGGCAGCTATGGCAAAATCGCAGACCTTTGGGTAAAAGGAGTCGTTATTGACTGGGCCCTGTTGTACGGAGAGGCTAAACCAAACCGTATCAGTCTGCCAACCTATCCCTTTGCCAAAGAACGATATTGTATAACCGATATCAATAAACGGACGGGAGCAAGCGGTGTTGTGTTGGAACGGGAGACAGCAGTCGGCATTCATCCCTTACTTCAGCGTAATACGTCCGATATTTATGGATTGCAGTTCAGCTCCACTTTTACGGGGAAGGAATTTTTCCTGTCTGACCATGTGATAAGGGGGCAGAAGCTCTTGCCTGGAGTGGCCTACCTTGAAATGGCGCGGGCGGCAGTAGAGCAGGTCGCAGGATCTCCAGAAGACAAGTGGACGTCCATCCGGTTAAAAGATGTGGATTGGATCCGTCCAGTTGTGGTTGGGGAGGAGTCGGTTGATGTCAGTATTGGGCTCTATCCGCAAGATGGCGGGGAGATCGCCTATGAAATTTACAGCAAGTCTGGAGCAACGGAGCCCGAGCTGGTGGTGCATAGTGAAGGCAGGGCAGTAATTGTTCCGGTGGCAGAGGTCCCTGCTATAGATATTAAAACCTTGCTGGAGCAGTGCAGTCTGGGCTCCGTTTCATCCCGTCAGTGCTATGAGGCGTTTGCGGCGATGCGAATTTCCTATGGGCCGGGACATCAGGGAATTGAGAAAATATATATTGGGGTGGGTCAAGCGCTTGCCAAGTTGTCCTTGCCTTCTTCCGTTTACCATACGATGGAACGTTTTGTGATGCACCCCAGTTTGATGGATTCCGCTCTTCAGGCGACGATAGGCTTGATTATGAGTGCAGGTGATCGCAAAGCTTCCATTAAGCCAGCTTTACCATTTGCATTGGAAGAGTTAGAGGTATTTAACAAATGTACATCAGAGATGTGGGCCTGGATTCGTAATAGTGAAGACAGCAGGCAAGATGGCCCGCTGCAAAAGTTAGATATCGATTTGTGTGACGAGCAGGGGAATGTTTGTGTGAGGATGAAGGGATTCTTATCACGAGTTGCTGAAGGAGGAACAGAGGGTCCAGATGAATGGACTGCACCTGAGACTTTGATGCTTGAGCCTGTGTGGGAAGAACAAGCGATTGCTCTGGAAGGAACAACACCTGACTATCAACAGCATCTGGTAATTTTATGCGAACCGGGATATATTTCCGGGGAAATTATTGAATCGCAGATGAACGGGGTGCAGTGCCTCGTTCTCCAATCCGAAGAGAAGAGCATTGATGCACGGTTTAGGACTTATGCGACACAGGTGTTTGCGGCAATTCAACATATTCTTAAAACGGAATCCAAAGGCAAAACATTGGTTCAGCTTGTCGTTCCGGTGCAGGATCACCAACAGGTATTCTCGGGACTTTCCGGACTCTTAAAAACGGCATGGCTGGAGAATCCAGCACTGGTTGGCCAACTGATAGAAATGGATGTGGAGCAGAATTCAGCAGGTATGATAAATATCCTGCAAGAAAACAGTCGCAGTTCTATAGAACCACATATTCGCTATCAATCAGGTAGACGGCATGTTGCCGTATGGACGGAAATTAAAGCCTACGGGGAAGCGATCAGTATTCCGTGGAAGGACAGGGGAGTATATTTGATTACCGGCGGAACCGGAAGTCTCGGTTTGATTTTTGCCGAAGAAATTACACGACAGGCCAGAGATACTACTTTAATTCTTGTTGGACGCTCCCCGCTTCGTGGTGACACCAAAGCAAGGATTGAGGAGATAGAGGCTTTAGGTGCAAGAGTAGTATTCCGACAAGCCGATGTCGCCGATAAAAGGGCGGTTGAAGTTTTGATTCGGGATATTCAGGAAGAGTTTGGGAAGCTGGACGGAATTGTGCACAGCGCAGGAATAGTTAGCGATAATTTCATTATTAAAAAAACACGGGAGGAATTGCAAAACGTTTTGGCACCAAAGGTTACGGGATTGGTGAATCTAGATCAGGCTTGCAAGGAAATCCCGCTGGACTTCTTCATCCTTTTTTCATCCGTTGCAGGGAGCCTCGGGAATATAGGGCAGGCTGACTATGCTGCTGCCAATGCCTTTATGGACGCCTATGCCAAGTACCGTAATACGCTGGTAGAGCGAGAACAACGCCAGGGGCGGACGATTTCAGTCAATTGGCCACTCTGGAAAGAAGGCGGAATGCGTATTGATGGAGAAACAGAAAAGATCATGGAAGGGATGGGGATGTTTGCAATGGAGACTGGTGCAGGAATTCGGGCTTTGTATCAGAGCCTGGCTTCCGAAAAGAATCAAGTCATGGTGTTGGAAGGGCATGCCAGTCAGCTAAGAGAAACGCTCTTGCAGCAACCGTCCCTGAATCGGGCTGGAGATGCCTCCTCTATGATAAGGGAAAGCGAGATAGATTCGGTTATCGGACAAGACCAGCTTGCCGAAAAAGCGGCAAATTATTTAAAGCAATTGCTCGCTACATCCATCAGGCTGCCGGCAAGGCAGATTGAAACCGATGCACCTATGGAGAAGTATGGCATTGATTCCATTATGATTAAACAGCTAACCCGTGAGTTGGAGAAAACATTTGGAACACTGCCCAAAACTTTATTTTTTGAATACCAGAATATCCGGGAATTGACTCAATATTTCCTTAAAGTCCACCAGAAGCAGCTGATTAAATTGCTTGGAATCGAGACGGAGGTCAACGCTGCGAAAGAATTCAAGCCTTCTACGATGGAAAACGACCCGGGAAGGTCACTTTCTGATAATCGGAAGCAATCGCGTTTCATGCCAGTTCAGGCAAGTTTCCAACCGCAACCGGAAAGAGCAGGCGGATCGGAGGAAATTGCCATTATCGGTTTGTCAGGCATGTATCCCGATGCAGAAAACATTCGGGAATTCTGGAACAATCTGCGCGATGGGAAGGATTGTATTACGGAAATTCCCAAAGATCGCTGGGATCACAGCATGCACTTTGACGAGGACCAGAACCAGTCCGGAAAAGCTTACAGCAAGTGGGGAGGCTTTATCAAGGGTGTGGATCAGTTTGACCCCATGTTTTTCAATATCTCTCCTAGAGAAGCACAGATAATCGATCCTCAGGAGCGTCTATTCCTGAAATGCGTCTACGAAACGATAGAGGATGCAGGCTATACCCGGGAAGCGCTTGGACTGGAGCGGGGCCTTGGGCAGGATAGGAATGTGGGTGTTTTTGTCGGGGTCATGTATGAAGAATACCAGCTTTATGGGGCACAGGAACAAGCTAGGGGCAGAATGATTGCCGTTCCTGGCAATCCAGCTTCCATCGCAAACCGGGTATCTTATTTCTGTAACTTCCACGGTCCGAGCATGGCTGTGGACACCATGTGCTCTTCTTCATTGACGACCATTCATCTGGCCTGCCAAAGCTTGCAACAAGGCGAGTGTGAGCTTGCCATTGCTGGCGGCGTGAATGTATCCATTCATCCGAACAAATACCTGATGCTTGGGCAAGGCAGGTTTGTATCGAGTAAAGGACGGTGCGAAAGCTTTGGACAAGGTGGAGATGGATATGTGCCGGGAGAAGGCGTAGGAGCCGTACTGCTCAAACCACTGGCCAAAGCTATTGCAGATGGCGACCATATATATGGGGTCGTAAAGGGGACCTCGGTGAATCATGGAGGGAAGACCAACGGATTCTCCGTCCCGAATCCGAATGCGCAGGCCAGTGTAATTGGAAGGGCCTTTAAGAAAGCAGGAGTTAACCCCAGAACCATTAGTTACATCGAAGCGCATGGCACCGGGACATCTTTAGGTGACCCTATTGAAATCGCCGGATTGCAAAAAGTGTTCCAGGAATATACGGAGGATAAGCAATTTTGCGCAATCGGATCGGCAAAATCAAATATTGGGCATTGTGAGAGCGCGGCTGGGATTGCCGGAGTTACAAAGGTGCTCCTTCAGCTCAAATACGGACAAATCGTGCCTTCATTGCATTCAAAAACACTAAACCCGAATATCGATTTTAGCGATAGTCCTTTTATAGTTCAGCAGGAGCTGGGAGAGTGGAAAAGACCCGTCGTCACAATAAATGGGAAGACAGTTGAATACCCAAGAGTGGCAGGTATTTCCTCCTTTGGCGCCGGAGGCTCCAACGCACATGTGCTCATTGAGGAATATATCCCTGAGGAGCAGGAGACTAGACAAGTTACCATTCCACTGCAAAATCCTTTAATGATCGTGCTGTCGGCGAGGAATAAAGATCGACTGGATGAACAGGTGCAAAGACTGCTTGCTGAACTCAAAGAGCCGGAATACTCGCAAACCAGCCTGGAGGATATAGCATTTACTCTGCAGGTGGGACGGGAAGCCATGGAAGAACGGTTAGCAGTCATAGTTAAGTCTACCCGTGAGCTTACAGAAAAGCTGGAGAGTTTTTTAGCTGGGAATGAGGATATTGACGGGCTGTATTTGGGTCAGGCAAAGAAGAATAAAGACATCCTAGCTGTTCTTGAGGCAGACGAAGACATGGCAAAAATGGTGGATAGTTGGATAAGTAAGGGTAAGTATACAAAGCTGGCGGAGCTTTGGGTGAAGGGGCTGCTCTTCGATTGGACTAGACTTTATGAGAATACCAGCCCTCGTCGGATTAGTCTGCCAACTTATCCATTTGCCAAGGAGAGCTATTGGATCTTCGCGCGTGGGGGCGAATCCCGGGACGTCGAGGCGGAAACTCCTGTAGTCGATGTGTCGGTACAAGAGTTCGTTTCCAGCCCTCCTGCAGTTAACCATAGCAACGATAATATGCAGAGACAGACTTTGGCGAAAGTACCTGAAAAACCGCAGGGCATTTTGCTAAGCTCCGTTTCCAACATCCAGATGGTAGCAGATAAGCCAGAAAAGTCAGCCGTGCTGGCAGAATCCAAGCCTGCCCCGCCGCAACCTGAGGCCAAGCCTTCTTCGCCGCCGCCCGTTGTTGCCAGGGATGAGGCAAAGTGGTCGACATATGCGCCAACGGCTGTACGGGTAGAAACATTGGAGAAGGAACTGGTAGAAAGTCTTGCGAAATCCTTGAGTATGAATGAAAAGGATATTGGCCGGGATGATCAATTTATTGATATGGGACTGGACTCCATTATAGGTGTAGAGTGGGTGCAGGCTGTGAATAAACGTTTTGGAACAGCTATTCCAGCAACCAGGGTGTACGACTATCCTAACATTAAAGAATTCTCCAAATTTTTGGAAAAGGAAATGAACAAGTCGGCGGGAGATACAAACCAGGCTCCTACAGAGCCGAACCCTAAGCAGCCCATGCAAGCCTTGTTACAGAAAGTACTGCAGGGTGAGTTAGATTTTGAACAGGCCGACCAGTTATTCAACCAATTACACTCGTAGACAGCCAACACGATATTTGTCCTATTTCATACAGCTAGGAGGACATGTTTATGGATTCAAAAGATATTTTTCGTGCGGTGCAAGCAGGGGAAATAAATTATGAAGATGCTGAAAAACAATTGCTTCAATTTATTGACGAGCGCCCGGATGAATCATTGGAAGCCAGTCCACAGGAATTATCAGAAGGACGGGCTTTCACGTTGCAACCATTGGACAGCTTCCACACGCCGGAGGATGGGCAGGAGATAAGCGCCCCCCAAATAAAGGTACAGTCTGTGGTTGAATTGCAGGAATTTGAGCACGGGATTGTCCTGTTGAAAATGAAGGACACGGAGCACAAAAATACATTTTCCGATGAACTGATCATTGGCCTGAATCAAGCATTCGAAACGGTCCAGGCTAACGAGAATTATAAAGTTGTGATTCTGACGGGATATGACACCTACTTTGCCACAGGAGGCACCCAAGAGGGGTTGCTGGCTATCCATGAGGGAAAGGCGAAATATAGCGATACCAATGTTTACAAGATTGCATTGGATTGCAAGCTACCCGTCATCGCTGCTATGCAGGGACATGGGATTGGTGCTGGCTGGTGCATGGGGATGTTTTGCGATTTTATCGTGATGAGTCGGGAAAGCATCTATACCACTAACTTTATGAAGTACGGCTTTACTCCCGGAGCGGGTTCGACCCTGATTTTCCCTGAGAAATTCGGGGTTAGTATGGCACAGGAAATTCTATTTACAGGTACTAGATATAGTGGTTCGGAACTGGAAACCAAGGGGGTTCCTTTTCCAGTTGTACCGAGGAATGAAGTGGTGCCGTACGCCATGCAGCTGGCAAGAAAACTGTCTGAGTCTCCCAGGGAGTCATTAATTGAGCTGAAAAACCATATGGCCCAATCGATAAGAGAAAAGCTGGCGGCTACTATTGAAAAAGAAATAAAAATGCAGGATAAAACGTTTGTGAATCAGCAAGAGGTTAAAGAACGGATTCAATTCGCCTATGGACAGCTGCCGAATAGCAATGATTCCCACAAACCGGTCAAGCATGCTGATTCTAAAAAAGCTATGCCAGATATGCCGCGCGGTCAGGAACATAAGGAGTCTATCGCAATTATTGGTATGGCAGGGCAATTCCCCGAATCCAGGACTTTGGCTGAATTTTGGGACAATCTGGCTCAGGGCAGGGATTGTATATCGGAAATCCCTTCAACGCGATGGTCAATCGATGAATATTACAATACTGATCCCAAGGCTCAGGGAAAAACCTATAGCAAATGGATGGGTGTTTTGGAGGATGTAGATAAATTTGATCCGTTGTTCTTTAATATATCCCCTGCAGAAGCAGAGATGATGGACCCTCAACAGCGCCTGTTTCTTGAAAGCAGCTGGAAATGCATTGAAGATGCCGGATTAAATCCAGCTTCACTGTCGGAGAGCCGCTGCGGTGTTTTTGTAGGTTGTGCAGCCAGTGATTATGGGAGGTCCATGAGTGGGCAGGGGTTAAATGCGCAGGTTCTTATGGGAGGATCGCCTTCAATTCTATCCGCTCGGATTTCTTATCTGCTAAATTTGAAAGGTCCTTCTTTGGCTATTGATACCGCATGCTCTTCCTCTCTGGTGGCTATTGCTGAAGCCTGCAACAGTCTCCTTTTAGAAACAAGTGACCTTGCTTTGGCAGGCGGAGTTATGATTATGGCTGGTCCGGGGATGCATGTTATGACTAGTAAGGCAGGAATGCTGTCCAAGGATGGACGGTGCTTTACCTTTGATGCCCGTGCAAACGGGTTTGTCCCCGGAGAAGGAGTGGGGGTCATTTTATTAAAACGGCTCTCTGATGCAGTCAGAGACAAGGACTCCATATATGGAGTTATTCGGGGATGGGGAATGAACCAGGATGGAAAAACCAACGGAATAACTGCCCCAAGTGTAAATTCACAAATCTCGCTGGAAAAAGACGTATATCGACGGTTTAACATTCATCCCGAAACCATCTCCATGATCGAGGCCCACGGGACAGGAACAAAGCTGGGTGATCCTATCGAGGTGGAGGGACTTACGGAATCATTCCGATCCTATACAAGCAAGAAGGGCTATTGCGCATTGGGGTCACTGAAAAGCAATATGGGTCATATGATGACTGCGGCCGGAGTGGCTAGTGTGATGAAAGTGCTGCTGGCCATGAAGCACCACCAATTGCCGCCTACCATTCATTTCGAATCCTTAAATGAGCATATTTCTCTGGAGGATAGCCCGTTCTATATTAACACCAGCCTGCAAAGCTGGGAGCCCGAACCGGGAGTACCCCGGCGTGCGGGCGTAAGTTCCTTCGGATTTAGCGGCACTAACGCTCATATGGTTATTGAAGAATATGTTCCTGTAGTCTCTGCGGTGAATCTACCCCCAGTGGGTAAAGACAACCCGGGACTATTTGTGCTGTCCGCTAAAAGTGAACAATCCTTGAAAACCTATGCAGCAGATATGATGAATTTTGTTAAGTTGCACGAAAGCGTTAATCTCACGGACCTGACCTATACCTTGCAAGTGGGAAGAGAGGCTATGGACTGGCGTCTCGCGTTTTTGACGGATTCAAGAGAAAATCTGATAGATGAACTTGAATGTTTTATTAACGGAAACTCGTCGGAAAAAGTGCTGATCGGCCGTGTGAACTATGCAGGTGGCGGAATCGAACTCTTGGATTCGGACGAAGACACCGGAACCCTGGTTCGTGCCTGGACTGAGAAGAAAAGACTTGATAAGGTAGCCAAATTGTGGGCCAATGGCGCAAGCATTGAATGGGACGCACTGTATGGAGATATCAAGCCCAGACGAATCAGTCTGCCGACCTATCCCTTCGAAAGGGCACGCTATTGGTTATCCGAAACAGACACTGGACAAGGCAGTGTAAATCTGGCTGTGACTGCCCAAATTCATCCTTTATTGCATCAGAATATTTCCGATCTCTCCGGACAACGTTATAGCTCTACTTTTACAGGCCGGGAATTTTTCCTGTCAGACCACAGAATCAAGGGTCAACAAACATTACCCGGGGTGGCTTACCTCGAAATGGTGCGAGCAGCTGTAGAAGAGGCAGTGGGGGCCGTAGTAGAAGGCGAGACCCATATTCAGCTGAAAAATATCGTATGGGCTCGGCCTGTGGTTGTAGCAGACGGACCGGTCAGGGTACTCATCAGTCTATATCCCCAGGACAATGGAGAGATTGCGTTTGAAATATGCAGCGGGATGGAAGGAGCCGACGCTGAAGGTATTATACACAGTCAGGGAGTGGCTGTGTTGGAGAGGGTTGGGGAGATACAGTATCTGGACCTGAATGTCTTACGGGCAGACTGTACCCGCACACCACTTTCTTCGAGCCAATGCTATGAAGCTTTCAAAGCCATGGGGATAGACTATGGACCCGCACACCGTGGTATTGAGGCAATCTTTCGAGGAAAGGATTACGTGTTGGCCAAGCTGTCCCTACCATCCGCTGTACTCCATACTCAAAGTGAATTTGTACTGCATCCAGCTTTGATGGATTCAACTTTGCAGGCCACAATCGGCTTGGTAATGGGTTCGGAAGAAAATTTGCCTGTAGGCAAGCCTGCGTTACCCTTTGCTTTGGAGGAACTGAAGATATCCGAAAAATGCACTCCAGTGATGTGGGCCCGGATCTCGCAACATGGGAGTGAAGAGACGTCGAATGGATTAAGCAAGGTGGATATTGATCTGTGCGATGAGACCGGGAAGATTTGCGTGCAGCTCAAAGGGCTTTTATCCAGAGCTTTGGAAGGAGATGTGAGGCAAGCCAGCATCACTGAGGATATGGGTACACTGATGCTTGAGCCTGTCTGGCAGGAGATGCCTGTCACCACAGGGGTGAACGCTAACGACGATATCCGGCATGTTGTGATCCTGTGTGAGTTTGATGGTATCACCGGGGAGGATATTGAAGCCCGCATGGATGGTACTCGCTGCCTTGTTTTACAGTCCTCCAGCATGGATATGGACAGTCGTTTTGAAGATTATACCATTCAAATATTTGAAGAATTGCAAAGCATCCTGCTAGACATCCCCAAACAGAAAGTTTTGATACAGCTTGCAACCCATGCTCGGAAGGACCAACAGGTTTATTCCGGGCTCTTTGCAATGCTGAAAACCGCTCAAAAAGAAAATCCGAATGTCATGGGTCAGTTGCTTGAGCTTGATGTGGAAGATGATGTCGAAGGAATCATTGAGAAACTACAAGGGAACCGAAGTGACCGGCATAACGAACGGATACGGTACCAAGGGGACAAACGACAGGCTTTAATGTGGCAAGAAATTGAAGCCTTACGTGAAGATGCAGACCTGCCGTGGAGAGATGGTGGGATCTATCTCATTACTGGTGGCTTAGGCGGCCTGGGGCTTATTTTTGCCAGAGCCATCGTGCACAATGTGAAAAACTCCACCGTCGTATTGGTGGGTCGGTCATCACTTTCTGCGGACCAAAAGGCTCTGTTAAGCGAACTGAGAGCGCTGGGCGGTCATATAGAGTATCAACAGGCGGATGTGGGCCACAACGAATCGGTTACCGGGTTAATTCATGGCATCGTCGAGCAATTTGGCGGCCTTAACGGTATTTTGCACACAGCCGGAGTGATTCGGGACAACTTCATCATCAAGAAGACTAAAGAAGAAGTTAGAGAAGTGCTGACTCCGAAGGTCTCAGGGGTGATGAATCTGGACCAGGCCAGCAGAGACTTGCCTCTAGACCTCTTTATCTTATTTTCCTCGGGCGCAGGAAGCCTTGGCAATGTAGGACAGGTTGACTACTCCGCTGCCAATGGCTTTATGGATGCGTATGCCTCCTATCGAAATGCTTTGGTAACAGCAAAGCAGCGCCAGGGGCAAACGCTGTCGATAAACTGGCCTCTGTGGAAGGATGGAGGCATGCATGTCGACCTGGAAACGGAAAGGGCGATGCAAGGCTTGGGCATGATTGCCATGCAAACGGAGAATGGAATCAAAGCTTTGTATCAAAGCCTGTCTTCCGGCAGAAGTCAGGTTATGGTGATCGAAGGGTATCCCCAAAGGATTAAAGCGGCAATTTTAGGCCAGCTCTCGGAAACTGATGTCTCAGGCCGATCTGTAATGGAAAGCGGGGGAGCACCGCTTATTGGAGAAGGATGGCTAAGGGAAAAAGCGGAGGGTTATTTGAAAACGGTACTTTCAACCGTGATCAAGCTGCCCGCTGAAAGTATAGATGTAAATGCACCAATGGACAGGTATGGGATTGACTCCATACTGGTTATGCAGCTTACCAATGAATTGGAAAAGACTTTCGGCTCATTACCGAAAACATTATTTTTTGAATACCAGAATCTCCGGTCATTGACAGGTTATTTCCTTGAATCGTATCGCGGTCGGCTGATTGATGCTGTAGAAGCGACAGAGAAGAATGCAGCTCCTGATGCAGGCCCGAAAGTACCTATAAAAGCAACCATAGAGCCTTTAGCCTCGATATCGGCTAATCGTAGGCGTCCATGGCTTCTCCCTACAGGTATACAGCCACATCAGGAGAAGAAGGCATTAGACATTGCAATTATCGGCGTGTCAGGAAGATATCCGGGAGCATTAGGTATCCGAGAGTTCTGGGAAAACCTAAGGGATGGAAAGGATTGCATTACAGAGATTCCCAAGGAACGCTGGGATCACAGTCTATACTTTAATGAAAACAGAGGCAAGTCCGGAAAAACCTACAGCAAGTGGGGAGGGTTCATCGATGGAGTGGACTGGTTTGACCCGTTGTTTTTCAATATATCGCCAAGGGAAGCGGAAACGATGGACCCGCAGGAGCGCTTATTCCTGGAATGCGTTTATGAAACGATAGAGGATGCAGGTTATACGAGAGAAACCCTTTGTGCAGAGCGGGAGCTTGGCGGCATAGAAGGCAATGTCGGGGTTTACGTCGGAGTGATGTACCATGAGTATCAACTCTATGGAGCCCAGGAACAAGCCAAGGGAAGGATGATTGGACTTCTCGGGAATGCCTCGGCGGTTGCCAACCGGGTATCGTATTTTTGTAATTTTCAAGGGCCAAGTATCGCTGTAGATACCATGTGCTCCTCGTCACTGACGTCAGTTCATATGGCCTGTCATGGACTACAGCATGGAGAATGCGAACTAGCAGTAGCAGGAGGGGTCAACGTCTCCATCCATCCTAACAAATACCTATTGTTGGGACAGGGAAGTTTTGCATCAAGCAATGGGAGATGTGAAAGCTTCGGACAGGGAGACGGATATGTACCGGGAGAAGGAGTCGGGGCTTTGCTGCTCAAGCCATTAGCCAAAGCCATAGCAGACGGAGACCGGATATATGGAGTTATCAAAGGAACTGCAGTGAACCACGGGGGGAAAACGAACGGCTATACCGTACCTAACCCCAACGCACAGGCCCGTGTGATTGGTCAGGCAATTAAGGATGCAGGAATCAACCCCAGAACCATCAGCTATATAGAAGCCCATGGAACAGGTACTCCACTGGGAGACCCGATTGAAATTGCAGGCTTACAAAAGGCCTTCCGAAAATATACCGGCGATAAGCAGTTCTGTTCAATCGGGTCGGCGAAGTCTAATATCGGGCATTGTGAGAGTGCAGCTGGTATCGCCGCGGTGACAAAGGTGCTTATGCAGTTGAAATATAAACAAATCGTGCCTTCTCTGCATGCAAGCACCTTAAATCCCAATATCGACTTCAGCGATAGTCCCTTTAAAGTTCAGCAGGGATTAGAAGAGTGGAAAAGACCTGTAGTTGCCATCAACGGTGAAACCAGAGAATACCCAAGGGCAGCAGGAGTATCGGCCTTTGGTGCTGGGGGCTCTAACGCTCATGTGGTCATCGAAGAATATATTCCAGAAGAAGCTAGTCAGCAGCAAGCTGCGCCTGCATCCCTGAATCCTGTCATAGTCGTGTTGTCGGCCAAAAATAAGGAAAGGCTGGACGAGCAGGTGCAAAGATTGCTGTCTGCAATCAGAGAGCTGAATGACCCGCATACAAGTCTCTCAGATATCGCCTACACGCTGCAAATCGGGCGAGATGCGATGGACGAACGTCTGGCGATCATTGCAAAATCCATCCAAGAGCTTGACTGGAAATTGGAAGGCTTCCTACAAAAAAAGGAAGGCGTAGAAGAACTGTATAGAGGACAGGTAAAGCGTAATAAAGGAGGGCTTGTCACTCAGGAAGTCGATGAAGATATGGCTAAAATGATTGATGCATGGGTGGACAAAGGGAAGTATGGAAAGCTCGCTGAACTTTGGGTTACGGGACTGGTTTTGGATTGGAACAAGCTTTATGAGGATGTGAAGCCTCGCAGGATGAGTCTGCCAACCTATCCTTTTGCCAGAGAAAGCTATTGGATACCCGTACATGAGGGAAAGAACGCCGCAATAACAGAGGCCGCTTCGTCCCAATCATCCTTTTTGACACCTTTACTGCATCAGAACACTTCAGACTTTCTGGAGCAGCGGTTCAGTTCAACGTTTACAGGCGAGGAATTTTTCCTCAAGGATCATGTTGTGAAAGGCCAAAAGGTTCTGCCTGGCGTAGCCTATCTTGAGATGGTACGGGCGGCTGTAGAACGTTCCACAGGAGAAATGGACAACAGCTCAACAGGAATCCGTTTGAAAAATGTAAACTGGATTCGGCCTATTGTAGTGGACAACCAGCCAGTTTCTGTACACACCAGGCTCTCCCTGGAAGACATCGGAAAAATCAGCTTTGAAGTGTACAGCGGGCAAGTAGGAAGCGAAAGAGGGCATACCGTGCATAGCCAAGGTGATGCGGTGCAGGTTTACGTAGAGCAAAAACCGACACTAAACCTTAAGGCGTTACAGGCAGATTTTGGTCAACACAGGTTTAACGGATCGCAATGTTATGAAATCTTCGAGGAAATGGGAATGGATTATGGCCCGGCATACAGATGTGTGGAGAAGGTATATACACATCCGGGCAGGGTGCTAGCCAAGCTGGCAATACCTTCCTTCATTTCTAATATGGCGGACAGCTTAGTCCTTCACCCTAGCTTGCTGGATTCGGCCTTGCATGCATCCATCGGGCTAATTATGGGCCAAGAGAACGGAGGGCTACCGGGCAGCACTGTACCAGCTACGCCTCATATGCCGTTTGCCCTCCAAGAGATTGAGATTTATGGGACATGCACCCCGACCATGTGGTCGTTGATTCAATACAGCGAGGGCAGCAAGAAAGAAGACAAGGTACAGAAGCTTAATATTGACTTGTGTGATGAGGAAGGAACTATTTGCGTCAGAATAACAGGATTATCCACCCGGGCGCTGGACGGAGAAGTCGGCATTGAAAATGCACAAGGCGCAGCGGCAGGAGAAAGTGCCGCCGACCCGCTTGTAGGATCCGTAATGCTCATTCCGAAATGGGACCCGGCTGCTGTAAAAAAAGATATCGTTTCCCCGTCACCGACAGACCGATTGGTCATTGCAGGTGGTACTGACAAAGACAGACAGGCCATCCGGGAGTATTATCCTAGGGCGCATTTCTTGGAGCTTCAGGCGCACGATTCCATTGAAACAGTTGCCTCAAAGGCAGAAGAATATGGAGCCGTTGACCATATTCTGTGGATTGCACCCTGCGCTTCCGTCGAATCGGTGACTGCCGAATCCTTGATCAAGGAACAGGAGCAGGGAGTCCTTCTCTTCTTTAGAATGGTCAAAGCGATGCTTCTATTGGGATACGGGACGAAAAAGCTAGGTTGGACAACGATAACCAATCAAGCTCAGCCGATGGATCAGAACGATACAGTCAACCCGACTCACGCAAGTCTTCATGGGCTGGTAGGCACCATGGCCAAAGAATATCCGAACTGGAAAATCCGTATCCTTGACCTGCAATCCGATGCTGACTGGCCGTTATCCGATATGTTTACGCTGCCTTCGGACCGGCAAGGACGGATGTGGGTTTTCAGGAATGGGCAGTGGTACCGGCAGCACTTGATCCCATTCAAACAGACTTCAGGTTTAAAAGGACAGAGGCTATACAAAACCGGAGGCGTCTATGTGGTCATCGGGGGCGCTGGCACTATCGGAGAGGCTTGGAGCAAGTATATGGCCTGTACCTACCAGGCCCAGATGGTGTGGCTAGGCAGAAGGCAAAAGGATGCCTCTATCCAGGCCAAACTGGACAGATTTGAAGGCCTGGGACCTGTTCCATGCTATATCACGGCGGATGTAGCAGACGAAAGGGAGCTGCAGCGGGCATATGAGGAAATAAAACAGCGGTACTCCAACATAAACGGAGTGGTCCACTCAGCCATTTCATTTTTGGAGAAGGGCTTGGAAGATTTGACGGAGGAAGAGTTCCGGTCAGGGCTTTCAGCAAAGGTTGATGTAAGTGTACGCATGGCTCAGGTCTTCCAAAATGAGCCGTTGGATTTCGTATTGTTCTTCTCTTCCATTATTACCTATGTAAAGAATCCGGGACAAAGTAGCTATGCTGCCGGAAGTACCTTTAAAGACGCGTTTGCGCATCGTCTTTCGCAGGAATGGCGTTGTCCGGTGAAGGTCATGAACTGGGGATACTGGGGGAGCGGCGAAAACAATGCCTCTCAAAATGGAGGGCAGGAGGTAGAAAATTACTCCAGACTGGCGCAAATAGGTGTTGGGCTCATTGACCCGCAGGAGGGGATGGAGGCGCTGGAGACGCTTCTTGCCTCACCGGTGGACCAAATGGGGCTTATGAAAACAACAAGACATTTGGAGATGGAAGGGACTAATCCGACGGAAGAGATTGATCTTTGCCCGCCTAATTCGGATCCGAATCTCAGGGATATACAGGAAAATATTGCTACAGCAATACAATCAAGAAGCCATTTTATCGAAAACTATGCCGCAGACGATATGGGCGACCTCCAGGAAAGGGAGATGGAACATCTCCTACGCAGGTTGTTGCAGGAGCAGCTCTTGTCCATGGGGTTATCAGGGACAGATCGTCAGTCTGTCGACGAGTTCAAAAATAGACTCGGACTACCTGAGCTATATGGCAAATGGCTGAAAGAGAGCATGGCGATTTTGACACAGATGGATAACGACCTATCAGGTAGAAACTCCAGCTTGACGGATCGAGATGATGTCTGGCAGGAATGGGAAGAGCGTAAGCGTACTTGGCTGCAATATCCGCAGATGAGAGCAAAGGTCAATTTGGTTGAGACAACGCTACGGGCTTTACCGGAAGTGCTTACCGGAAAATCGCCTGCGACTGAAGTCATCTTTCCCAATTCCTCAATGGAACTAGTGGAAGGAATTTATAAGAACAATCTGGTGGTGGACTACTTTAATGAAGTACTTGCCGATACTACTGCCGCTTATATTCAGGAGAGGATTATGGCCGACTCCACTGCGAAAATCAGAATTCTGGAAATCGGCGCAGGCACCGGAGGGACCAGTGCTACGCTTTTCCTGAAATTGCGCCCATACCGCAAACACATTGAGGAATATTGCTATACCGATATTTCCAAAGCCTTTTTGATGCACGCGGAAAAAGAGTATGGGCCGGATAATCCGTATCTGAGCTATCAGATTTTTAATGTTGAAGAACCTATTGCCGGGCAAGGTATTGAGACGGGTAAATATGATATTGTCATTGCCGCTAATGTGCTTCATACCGCAAAAGACATCCGTCAGGCGTTACGTAATGCAAAAGCGGTTTTGAAAAGTAACGGCTTGCTCCTGCTCAATGAAATCACAGGTAGTAGCGTGTTTACCCACCTTACCTTCGGATTGCTAGATGGCTGGTGGGCGTATGAGGATCCGGAATGGCGTATTCCTGGATGCCCAGGGCTTCACCCTCAAATATGGAAAACCGTATTGGACAAAGAAGGTTTCCATGCAGCGTTCTTCCCGGCGCAAGAGGCGCATGATTGGGGCCAGCAGATTGTTGCAGCCCAAAGCGATGGCTTGGTTCGGCAAAAGCGACAGCACAAACGAAGAACAATATCGGTGGAGAAAAGAAACGTAGAGACGGTATCAGTGAAACAACAATCTCAACCCAAAATAGAGGTAGCACAAGCAGAGGTAGAGCATGTGCTGCGTGAAAAAAGTACGGCGTACTTTAAACATTTGCTTGGTGAGACGCTAAAAATGGAACCAGGAAGTATCGACTCAACGGTTGCCCTGGAAGAGTATGGAATCGACTCGATATTGGTTGTGCAAATCACAAATGTTTTGCGTGAAGTCATCGAGGATTTTGCCAGCACGCTGTTTTTTGAGTACAACACTATAGATGATCTAGTAGCATACCTTCTTCAAACGCAAAAGGACTCGTTGAAGAAGCTGGTAGGAATGAAGGAACAGGAGTTGACCGAAGAGACTTCCAGAGTTGAAGAGGTTTCTGCTTCACAATTACTCGCTACTGTCCCAACGAAGTTTGACCGGGGAGGGCGTTTCCTTAAGCCTTCTGACAGCACAATGGAAAAGCCAACGACACGATCCTCCACTATCAGGGATGTTGCGATTGTTGGGATGTCAGGACGCTATCCGGGAGCTCGTAATATAGAGGAATATTGGAACAATCTAAGAGAAGGTAAAAATTGCATAACTGAAATTCCGAAAGACCGTTGGGATTGGAAGACCTACTTTGACCAAGAAAAAGGGAAAAGGGGCACAATCTATACGAAATCGGGCGGTTTTATCGAAGGTATTGATTTATTCGATCCGCTATTTTTCAAGATTTCTCCCGCAGAAGCCGAAACAATGGATCCGCAGGAAAGACTTTTCCTGGAAGCAGCATATGCAAGCATAGAGGATGCTGGGTATACCCCTGCCAATCTTTGTGAGAGTAGAAGAGTCGGTGTATTTGCAGGCGTTATGAACGGAAATTACGGTTTGGGACCTCAATATAATTCCATCTCGAACCGGGTTTCCTATCATTTGGATTTCCAAGGTCCGAGTATGTCCTTAGATACCGCTTGCTCTTCCTCATTGACGGCGATCCATTTGGCTTTGGAAAGTCTGTATAGCGGTACAAGCGAGTGTGCCATTGCCGGGGGAGTCAACTTGATTGTAGACCCTATCCACTATATCAAGCTGTCGGCTATGACGATGCTTTCTAAAACGGGTGAATGTAAGTCATTCGGAGATCAGGCAGATGGATTCGTCGACGGAGAGGGTGTCGGCGCGATCGTGTTGAAGCCGTTGGAGAAGGCCATTGCAGATGGCGACCATATTTATGGAGTAATCAAAGGGAGCATGCTTAATGCTTCAGGTAAAACCAGCGGTTATACAGTACCTAGCCCTCAAGCTCAATCCTGGTTGATTGAAGAAGCGCTCCAGCGTGCGGATGTCGATGCAAGGACAGTTAGTTATATTGAAGCCCACGGAACCGGAACAGCTCTGGGAGATCCTATTGAAATTGCAGGATTGACAAGGGCATTCGAAAAATTCACAAAGGATAAGCAGTTCTGCGCCATAGGGGCAGTCAAATCCAATATAGGCCATTGTGAGAGTGCAGCAGGCATTGCAGGAGTGACTAAAATATTGTTGCAGCTTAAGCACAGTCAGCTAGTACCATCCTTACATTCAAGGAAGTTGAACCCTGAAATTAATTTCAACAATACTCCTTTTGTCGTTCAGCAAAGCCTGGAGGAATGGAAGAGACCGGTAATTACAACCGATGGAATCACAAAAGAATATCCAAGACGGGCTGGAATATCGTCTTTTGGTGCAGGCGGGGCAAACGCCCATATCGTGATTGAAGAGTATATTCCCGAGTATCAGGAACAGTCTGAAACAGAATCCGCTTCTCAGGGACCTGTCATGATCGTGTTGTCAGCCAAGAGCGAGGAGCAGCTTAAGGAAAAGGGACGGCAGCTGCTGAATGCTCTTCAGGGTCAGCTATCATCCGCAAGCCTATCGGATATTGCCTACACGCTTCAGGTGGGGCGCGAAGCGATGGAGGAGCGTTTAGCCGTACTTGTGGAATCTACCGCAGAGCTTGAGGGAAAATTAAAGAGTTTTGTGGATGGACGTCATAACATGCTCAACCTATATAGGGGACAGGCTAAACGCAACAGAGAATCGTTGTCTATTTTTTCGGGGGACGAAGACTTGCAACAAATGATCGATCTTTGGATTTCCAAAAAGAAATATACCAAGCTTTTGGAGCTGTGGGCCAAAGGGATAAATTTGGATTGGAAAAAACTTTACACAGGGAAGATGCCTCACCGTATCAGCCTGCCTACCTACCCTTTTGCTAAAGAGCATTACTGGACTTCTGAAAGCAAGGATCAAGTAAAAGCCTATGCATTATTTTCGCAAGGTGAGAGCGATGTAGACTTTGATGATATATTGTGCGGCAGACTCTTGGATGAAATGATGAACGATACCCTGTCTGTTGATGAGGCTGCCAGTGAAATCCTCAATATATGTATACGTAAATGAGAAGTTTCTACGTGCTGGGAGGCAATAGAAGATGAAGGACTTTTTTCAATATATTCTAGGCGAGGTAAAAAGCGGACGGATACAGAAAGAGGATGCCATTGTAAAAATACGCCAATTTCAAGCTCAAATGGCTTCACATGAGGCCCCGCAAAGAGGAACAAGGACTGCTGGGCCCTTGGCGGATACGGGAGTCCTTATGCTTGAGCCTTTCTGGAAAGAGCAAGTTGCTCTCCAGAAAATGGCACGCCCTAAATTTAGCCAGCATCTAGTGGTGCTTTGCGAACTGGATCATTTCGCGGAGCGCAGCATTGAATCGCTCATGAAAGGAACCCGCTGCATCAAGCTGCATGCCAGCCAAAGCAGCATGGATGAACGCTTTCAGGCGTATGCCCTCCAGCTGCTTACGGAAGTGCAAATGGTTCTCAAAGAGGACTCCAAGGGCAGCGTACTGATACAGATTGCAGTTTCCGCACAAAGCGCGCAGCAACCTTTCGCAGGACTGTTGGGATTACTGCAGACAGCTGAGAAAGAAAACCCGAAAATCGTAGGGCAATTCGTAGAATTGGAATCAGCTGGTCTGGAAGAAATGATTGAGAATTTAAAAGAGAACAGTCAATATCCAGAGGATAAAAGGATACGGTATGAGGATGGCAAACGTTTGGTTCTCGGCTGGAACGAGATGAAACCCACCGAGACAACGGGAAGAGTACCCTGGAAGGATCGGGGGACTTATTTGATTACGGGTGGTGCAGGAGGTTTAGGACTTATTTTTGCGGAGGATATCGCCCAGCGAGTCAGGGAAGCCACGCTAGTTCTTGTAGGACGTTCAAATCCGGACGAAGGCAAACAGGCCATATTGGAGAAGCTGAAGGCGCTGGGGGCCCGCGTTGAGTACAAACAGGTAGATGTAGCACAGAAGGAAGAGGTCTCCAAATTGATCCTTGAGATCAGAGAAGAGTATGGAGGCCTTGATGGTATCCTTCATAGTGCTGGAGTAATACAGGATCGTTTTATTATGAATAAATCACAGGAAGAGTTCGCGGAAGTAATGGCACCAAAGGTTGCCGGACTGGTGAACTTAGATCAGGCGACCAAGGAGCTACATCTGGATTTCTTTATTCTCTTCTCCTCAATAGCTGGGATTATGGGCAACCCCGGTCAAGCCGACTATTCTGCCGCAAATGCCTTTATGGATGCCTATGCCGCGTATCGAAACAGCCTTGTATCCTCAAAGGAGCGCAAAGGGCAGACGCTATCTGTCAATTGGCCTCTCTGGAAGGATGGAGGGATGCATGTGGACGATGACACAGAGAGGGCTTGGCAAAGTATTGGCATGGTAGCCATGCAAGCTTCAAACGGTATCCAGGCTTTATATAACGGTCTGACCATTGGTCTGAATCAGTTATTAGTAATAGAAGGTGAGCAATCCAGATTGCGTAAGTATTTTCTGGAGTCCCGACCGCAGGAGAAAGAATATGTTGAAGAGTCAGTTTCTTCAGAGGTGAATCTTGAACTGCTTCTGGAAAAAACCTTATATCAGCTAAAACTATTGTTTGGAGAAGTTACCAAGCTGAGCATTGACAAGATTGATGTCAGCGAGCCTTTGGAGAGCTATGGCATAGACTCCATCATGATTACAAGGCTTAATCAAAAGCTGCAGGGCATTTTTGGAGACATATCAATGACCTTGTTTTATGAATATCAGACGTTGGAGGCAGTGGCCGAATATTTTATTGCTGATTATTACAAGGAATGCGTACGGTGGACAGGACTCGGAAGCCCGATAAAGATGGAAGAGAAATCCGTCTCCATTTCCGCAACTGTGCATGCTGCCAGCGAGTTTTCTTTGTCACCTCTGCCAAAGGAAGAAAACAATCATATCCGCAACACGGCTACTAACAGAGATCGTGTGAAACACGAGCAAATAGCCATCATTGGTATAAGCGGACGATATCCGCAGGCCAAAAATATGGAAGAGTACTGGAGCAATCTGGAACAGGGAAAAGACTGTATAACAGAAATCCCTGCGGAACGCTGGAAGAGGGAAGGGTTCTACTGTTCCGACATCAAAGAAGCTGTTGAGAAGGGCAAAAGCTATAGTAAATATGGAGGATTTGTGGAGGATTTTGCAGATTTTGATCCTCTCTTCTTTAATATATCTCCCCGGGAAGCGATGAGTATGGATCCTCAGGAACGAATATTCCTGGAAGAATGCTGGAAGGTTTTCGAGGATGCAGGATATAGCAGGGAACAGCTCGCCGAACAGTATAATGGCCGGATTGGCGTCTTTGCAGGAATTACCGGAACGGGGTTCAATTTATACGGGCCAAAGCTGTGGGAACAAGGACAACCCGTCTTTCCGCGAACCTCCTTCAGCTCGGTAGCCAACAGAATATCCTATTTCTTGAACTTAAAGGGGCCCAGTATCCCGGTTGATACCATGTGCTCTTCCTCATTAACTGCAATTCACGAGGCCTGTGAGCATATCTATAACGGTGAATGCGAGATGGCTGTTGCTGGAGGAGTCAACTTATATCTTCATCCTTCAAGCTATATCTTTCTCAGTACGATGAGAATGCTATCGCCTGACGGGCGGTGTAAAAGCTTTGGGGAAGGCGGGAATGGATTTGTCCCTGGCGAAGGTGCAGGGGTCGTACTGCTCAAATCTTTGTCACGAGCCATTGCAGACAAGGACCATATCTATGCCGTTATTCGGGGAACCCGTATCAACCATGGAGGAAAAACAAACGGGTATACCGTGCCTAACCCGGTAGCACAGGGTGAACTGATTAGAGAGGTTTTTGATAAAGCAGGCGTAAATGCCCGGTCAGTCAGTTATATTGAGGCCCACGGTACTGGAACGGAGCTCGGCGATCCTATTGAAATCACCGGGCTTACCCAGGCATTTAAGAAAGATACGCAGGACACGGGATTTTGCGCTATCGGCTCGGTAAAATCAAACATAGGCCATTTAGAGGCGGCCGCAGGGATTGCAGGCATTGCTAAAATCATCTTGCAAATGAAAAACCGGAAAATTGCCCCTAGCCTGCATTCCCAAAAACTGAACCCTAATATAAACTTTTCCAAAACGCCATTTGTAGTCCAACAGGGTCTTTCTGAATGGGAGCGTCCGATAGTGGAGGAGGACGGCGAACAACGGGTATACCCGAGGATCGCCGGGATATCTTCCTTTGGAGCCGGTGGGGCTAATGCCCATATCGTCCTTGAGGAATACCTCCCTTCGGAACAGGATGATGACTTTCAAAATCCCTTTACTCCTCCAAGACCGGTCGTCATAGCTCTGTCGGCAAAAAGTGATGGAGCATTGAAGGAGCAGGTAAGCCAATTGGCTGCTGCAATGGATCGGAATGAGTTTTCCGATCACGATCTGGTGAATGTGGCTTATACCTTGCAGACAGGACGTGAGGCGATGGAAGAGCGCCTCGCTGTGGTCGTTGAATCAGTGGAGGAACTTAAAAACAAGTTGCGGGACTTTATTGGAGGAAGACAGAGTATTGCACAGCTTTACCGGGGACAGGCCAAGCGAGACAAGGAGAGCTTGAACATGGCCTCAGAGGAGAAAACGCTCGATGAAACGGTTGATTTACAGATTCTAGCGGAAAAGTATGAAAGAATCTCAGACTTGTGGGTTAAGGGTGTCCATATGGACTGGAGCAGACTTTACGGTGATGTCCAGCCCCGCCGTATCCCTTTACCCACATATCCTTTTGCCAGAGAACGCTATTGGATACATGTAGATGAAGAAAAGCCTGTCGCCAATACGGCTGCACATCTACATCCATTACTGCATCAAAACACCTCCGTACTTTCTGAGCAAAGATTTAGTTCAACCTTTAGCAGCCAGGAGTTTTATCTGAAGGACTCCGTAGTTGACGGAAAGCTTGTCCTGTCAGAAGCGGCATGCCTTGAAATGGTGCGGGCAGCGGTTGAGCAGTCGTTAACAGTACAGGAGAAGGGTCAGTCAAACATCACTATTAAAGATATTGTATGGACACATGCTCCCGCTATAGGAGATCAGCCGTTAGAAATACATATAGGGCTCTTTCCGGGAGATCAAGGAGCGATTGGCTTCAAAATCTACAGCAGATTAACAGAAGCCGGGGACCCTGTCTTACACAGCCAGGGTAGTGCCGAACTGAAGATGTTAAATGAAGCGGAAACGTGGGATATACAGGCTTTGCAGATGGAGTGCTTTCAGCATGTTTCGCCTGGGATAGACGATGAAGCAGTGTGGGGCATGGGAGCCGACTACAGTCCGGGACATCAGGCCAATGAACAAGTGCATATAGGACAGGGGTTAGTGCTGACCAAGCTATCGTTGCCTTCCGGTATTAGGAATACTGAGGGCTTATTTGTTTTGCATCCCTTTATAATAAACGCTGCTTTGCAAATGCCGCCGGCATACTTGTTTTCGAATGATGAAAATATCATGCGGCCTTCAGGCATCGACCCTCTACAGAAAATACGGCCGACTGCCATTGAGGGACTCGAAATATTTCGGGAATGTCCCTGTGAAATGTGGGCGTTGATTCGGTATAGCAAAGGAAGCGGGGCTGGTCATAATACGCAGAAGTATGACATTGATTTGTGTGATGAGGCAGGCCAGGTCTGCGTGCGCATAAAAGGATGCTCCTACAAGGAAGTGGGCGCATGTGAGCAAACACTTGGTGTAATGATGCTCCAACCCTTCTGGAAAGAACAGGCGGTTGCGGAGGACACGATGGTTCCCATCTACGAACGACATGTGGTAATGCTCTGCGAAACAGATACCATTGCTGCTGGAGATATCGAGTCCTCCTTGGCAGGAGTGGAATGTATCACTCTGCAATCCGGTATGGAGGAGGTCGATCGCCGCTTCGAAATGTATGCTGTCCAGGTTTTTGAAAAAATAAAAAGTATCCTGAATGACAAACCCAAAGGCAAGGTGCTGGTGCAGATTGTAACGATGCCTCAACATGAAAAGCTGCTCTTCGCTGGGCTGTGCGGCATACTCAAAACTGCGCAAAAGGAAAATCCAAAGATCCATGGTCAGTTAATTGAAGTTGAGGGTACAGAAAAAATGGAAGGGCTCATCGAAAAACTAAAGACGAGCAGCCGACACCCTGCGGATAGCCGCATCCGGTTTGCAGAAGGCAAACGTTGGATTCCTGTCTGGAGTAAAGCAGAAATGCCATCAGAGACACCGGATATTCCATGGAAAGACCGCGGGGTTTATTTGATTACTGGAGGAGCAAAGGGGTTAGGTCTTATTTTTGCTAAAGAGATTGCGCGTCAGGCCAAGGAAGTGACTTTGATTCTTAGTGGACGTTCCCTATTGGACCAGGACAAGCAGACCTCATTGGAGGAATTGAAGGTATTGGGCGCCCGGGTGGAATACAGGCAGGTGGATGTCACGCGGAAGGAAGCTGTGGTTGGCTTATTTGAAGATATCAAACAGACATACGGCGGAATCAACGGCATCCTGCACAGTGCTGGAATAATCCAGGATAACTACATGATTAAAAAGACTAGCCTGGAATTCAGGGCAGTGCTGGCGCCCAAGGTTGCGGGACTGGTAAATCTGGACCAAGCCAGTAAAGACATTGCTCTTGACTTCTTTATCCTGTTTTCGTCAGGTTCGGGAGTGGGTGGTAATGCAGGTCAGTCTGACTATGCTGCCGCGAATGCTTTTATGGATGCATATGCCTGGTACCGCAATACCTTGGTATCCTCCATGGAGCGTGCAGGCAAAACGCTGTCCATCAATTGGCCGTTATGGAAAGATGGCGGAATGCGGCCTGACCAGGAGACGGAGAAGGCCATGCAGAAGGTGGGTATGCATGCAATGAGGACAGAGACAGGAATGAGTGCTCTGTACCAAAGTATAGCCTGTATACCGGATCAGGTCATGGTGATTGAAGGAGACGTAGAGCTAATCAGTAAAATGATGATCATGGAGGGACAGCTTGAAGAAAGCGGCAAAGCATCCCGGGATCAGGCGCTCGGGTCAGAAGCTAACAACGTTCTCTCCACAGCAAACAAGACAGAGTCCGGCCAGGAAGAAGACCTGTTGCGTGAAAAGACGGCCCATTACTTGAAGACTCTGCTATCATCGTCCATTAGCCTGCCCGTATATCGAATCGAAGAGGATACACCTTTTGAAAATTATGGGGTGGATTCTATAAAGTCTATGGAGTTGACCGACCAGCTTGAGAAAACGTTCTATCAGGTGTCGAGGACTCTATTTTTTGAATATCCAGATATTCGGAGTTTGACGGAATATTTTATGGAGGCCTATCGAGACCAATTAATCGCTTTGTTTGGCATAGATCAGGTAGCGGTTGCAGGCGCGAAAGCCGACACAACTTTTGCAGCAAACAAGGAAGTGTTCGGCAGAGAAGGGGACCTGCTGCGTGAAAAGACGGTCCATTACTTGAAGACTCTGCTATCATCGTCCATTAGTCTGCCCGTATATCGAATCGAAGAGGATACACCTTTTGAAAATTATGGGGTGGATTCTATAAAGTCTATGGAGTTGACCGACCAGCTTGAGAAAACGTTCTATCAGGTGTCGAGGACTCTATTTTTTGAATATCCAGATATTCGGAGTTTGACGGAATATTTTGTGGAAGCCTATCGAGACGAGTTGATCGCTTTGTTTGGCATAGGTCAGGCAGCAGCAGCAGCGGGTGCAAAAGCCGACACAACTTCTATAACAAATAAGGTAGTGTCCAGCCAGGAAGAAGAGCTGCTGCGTGAAAAAATGACAAGTTACCTAAAGAGCCTGCTCTCTTCGTCCACTGGACTGCCGGAACATCGCATTGAAGAGGACAAAAATCTGGAAAACTACGGTGTTGACTCCATAAAGTCAATGGAATTAACCGATGAGCTGGAAAAAAACTTCGGACCGCTATCGAGGACCTTACTTTTTGAATATCCGAATATCCAGAGTTTAATAGAATATTTTCTGGAATCGCATCGAGGCGAATTGATTGAATGGTTTGGTATGGAGCAGGTAAAAGCCCCTTCTCCGATATTCCGTCGTCCCCAATTTTCGGCAACCGAGGTAGAGCCTCAGGAGGAGAAGAAACAAGAAACAGGAGCGATGGACATTGCTGTCATCGGGGTGTCCGGGAAATATCCAGGTGCGGAAAATCTTCAGGAGTTCTGGAGCAATCTCCAAGAAAGCAAGGATTGCATTACCGAAGTTCCAAAAGATCGTTGGGAGCACGATCTTTATTTTGACAAGGAGAGAAACAAGCCGGGAAAAACCTACTGCAAGTGGGGCGGTTTCATGGAACGAATAAGCCTGTCAGAGCCAGCATTCTTTCATCTCACCCCTTATGAGATCAGTTTAATGGACCCGATGGAGCAACTCTTCCTGGGAATAATATGGAATTTGCTTGAAAGTGCAGGGTATACGAGAGAGGCCATACAGAAGAAGCACCAGAACAAGGTTGGCGTCTATGTGGGCGCTACGTATCACAAATACTGCTCCTGTGATATCGAACCGGACTCTGCCCAACGGGTAACATCATTTGGATCTGTTGCAGTCGCAAACCCCATGTCGCACTATTTCAATTTCCAGGGACCGAGCATATCCATTGATACGATGAGCTCTTCCTCAGCTGTAGCTGTCCATATGGCATGTGAAAGCCTGATCAGGGGAGAGTGTCAAATAGCGGTAGCTGGCGGGGGGAATCTATTGACCAGCCCCAAAAAGTATATTGAATCCAGTCAAAATCAGTTGATTGGAAGTCATGAAGATAGCAGAAGCTTTGCAGATGGGGATGGGTACCTTCCAGCGGAAGGAGTCGGAGCGGTACTCTTAAAACCGCTTCATAGGGCTGTACAGGATGGAGATTGCATTTTAGCGGTTATTAAATCCACGGCAACCAATCATGGGGGACATAGCAATGGATATACAATCCCTAACCCAAATGCGCAGGCGCAACTAGTCGAAGAAAACTTTTTGAAAGCCGGTATAGACCCCCGGACGATCAGTTATGTAGAGGCAGCCGCAAATGGTTCTACATTGGGAGATCCTATTGAACTTGCTGCTTTGAATAAAGCATTCCAGAAATTTACGACTGAGCAGCAATTTTGTGCCATTGGCTCAGTCAAATCCAATATAGGGCATGCAGAAGCGGCTTCGGGAATATCACAGCTAACCAAGGTCATATTGCAATTGTGGCATCGAAAACTGGTTCCTACCATTAAGGCCGAGAAGCTTAACCCTAATATTAATTTCAGTAATACTCCATTTTATTTGCAGCGGGAGGTTCAGGAATGGGAGCGGCCTGTAATTGAGATTCAGGGAGAAGAACGGGAATTCCCGTTGCGGGCAACCGTAAGCTCCTTTGGTGCGGGAGGCTCTAATGTGCATTTCATTCTGGAAGAATATATCCCTTTAGAAAAAGACAACATTCATTTACGAGTGGCAGATCAGCCCCAAGTGGTGATTCTCTCGGACATAAACCGTGAGAGACTGATGGCGCTTGCCAATCAATTACTGGGATATTTGGAGCAGCAGAGCGATGATGCCTTACAAGATATTGCCTTTACACTTCAGACAGGCCGCGAAGCAATGACATGCCGGGCGGCAATCGTAGCGAGTACGCGGCAGGATCTACTCACAGGTCTTAGGGAACTTCTCGAAATAGCCGATAGCGGCAACGGGCCCGAAGGGGCATCTATTCCTTTATTTATAGGAGAAAGTGCAGAAGACTCAAACACGAGTGCGCTTCTCTCAGGGAAAATAGGAGAGACCGTTTCTCAATTGCTGCTAGAGGAGAAAAATATGGAAAATATAGCGATGTATTGGACCCAGGGGGGCAGGATTTCATGGGACGCACTTCATAAGGATAAAGATGTCCGCAGAATCCCCCTACCGATAACCCTGTTTTAAACATAAACAGGGAACCGATCACTATCAGATGGAAAATACAAAATATTCTGGAGGTAAATCATGAGGGAATTTAAAGATAAGATAGCCGTAGTTACGGGAGCTGCCAGTGGGATTGGCCGCGCTATTGCGGACCGATGTGTAAATGAGGGCATGAAAGTCGTCCTCGCGGATATTGAGGAAGAGGCCCTTCTAAGGGCAGAAAAACAATTGAAAGACATGGGTGCAGAAACGTTATCCGTGGTGACGGATATTTCCAAAGAAGCTGATATACGTGCATTAGCGCAAAAAACGGTTCAGACATTTGGAGCTGTGCATCTTTTGTTCAACAATGCAGGAGTGGACGCCGGTACGGGCTGCTTATTGTGGGAAAATACGGTGGCGGATTGGCAGTGGGTAATAAACGTAAACATATGGGGGATTCTCTTTGCAACTGAAATTTTTGTTCCTATTATGCTGAAACAGAAAACCGCATGTCATATTGTGAATACAGCTTCCATCGCCGGGCTATTGTCCGGCCCTGGTAATGGCATATATAGCGCGTCAAAACATGCCGTTTTAAGCTTGTCTGAAACGCTACACCAAGAACTCAGATTGATAGGTTCCAATGTAGGGGTTTCAGTTGTCTGCCCCGGGTTCGTACGCACCCAAATTATGGATGCTGAACGGAACCGACCGACGGAGCTGAGTAAGCAGACCGGACTAGGAAATCTTCCCCCGGAAAGACAAGTCATTAATCAATTGGCCCGCAAGGCTGTCCAGAATGGAATACTTCCAGAGGATGTAGCAAATCAGATGTTTGAGGGAATCAAAAAAGGGCAGCTATATATCATAACAGAGCCGAAATTCAAACCTGCAATAAGACAACATATGGAGAATGTCCTTAACGAAAGCAATCCCACACCTTCCCAAATGCAATTAGTTCGCAATTTACTGTGAAATATTTGTTTTAAATCGTTTTAATGGGATTTTATCAATGAGTATGTTGTGGAGGTTAGAATGGACAGATCTGTGATTTTTATGTTTTCAGGCCAAGGCTCACAATACTACGGCATGGGAAGAGAATTATTTAAGTTAAATCCAGTTTTCCGAAAATGGATGACCAAGCTGGATGAGATTCATACGGATATTACAGGCAGGTCCGTATTAAAAATGCTGTACGACGACAACCGTGGGAGAGGAGACGTGTTTGATAGCCTGTTATATACTCACCCTGCAATTTTCATGGTGGAGTATGCCCTCACACAGGTATTACTGGAAAAGGGGATTTATCCTGATTATGTTTTGGGTTCCAGCCTCGGTGAGTTTGCATCTGTTGCTGCGGCTGGTTGTATGAGTTATGAAGATACTCTTCAATGCCTTGTCAAGCAAGCAGAAATGGTAGAAACCTACTGTCCAAAGGGTGGCATGCTGGCCGTAATTGGCGACCTCAGTCTGTATGACCAAATATCCGTATTGAATGCCAACTCAGAGTTAGCATCAATCAACTATGACTCGCATTTTGTCATTTCTGGCAGCTGTGAGGAACTGGAAGAAATTGAACGCTACTTGATAGCAAATGAGGTTATATGTCAAAGATTACCGGTCCAGTTTGCTTTTCACTCTTCCTTAATGGACCCTATAGCCTTGGAATATACAGCGTATTTAAAGCTTAAAACCCTAAGGAATCCGACTATAAATATGGTTTCATCTATGTACGGAGGAAAGGCGGCATCCCTTGACAACCGTTTTCTTTGGGATGTTGCTAGAAAACCTATCCGTTTTCGGAACGCTTTAAAATGTCTGGGAGACGGGGACGAGGTTATCTATATTGACCTTGGCCCCTCTGGCACTCTTGCTAATTTTGTGAAGTACAATTTTGGTAGCAAGAAAATGGCAAGTATTTGTTCTATTCTTTCACCTTTTCAAAACGATATGAAAAATTTGGATCGTCTATTTGAAATATTCAACTAATATGCATTCACTAGCAAAAAGGAGGACACAAATGATCGCATATCTGTTCCCTGGACAAGGGGCTCAAGCCAAAGGCATGGGAGTAGGGCTGTTTGACGAATTTCAGGAATTGGTTGCAAAAGCAGATGCTATTCTTGGTTATTCTATTAAGAAACTGTGTCTTGAAGATCCTGCCAATCAACTAGGACAAACGGATTTTACCCAACCGGCGCTATTTGTCGTAAACGCTTTGAGTTATCTAAATAAATTAAAAGAGACTGGAAGAAAACCCGATTATGTTGCAGGACATAGCCTGGGTGAATACAATGCCTTATTTGCCGCAGAGGCATTTGACTTTGAAACTGGCTTGAAGCTGGTTAAAAAAAGAGGAGAACTGATGGTCAAGGCTACCGGTGGTGGTATGGCAGCGGTCATAGGCTTGAACGAGGAAGTATTTAGAGAAGTTATCGGGAAAAATAATTTAAGGGAGATTGATGTTGCCAATTTTAATTCGCCCAGCCAGATTGTCATCTCAGGACCGAAGGACATGATTGAGCAGGCGCAGCCAATTTTTGAGGATGCAGGAGCCACAAACTATGTGATTTTAAATGTAAGCGGAGCATTTCACTCCAGGTATTTGGAAGATGCCAGACAGAGATTTGAGGCCTATGCGTCACAGTTCGAATTCTCAAAATTGAAAATACCGGTCATTTCAAATATCTATGCCAGACCCTACAGGCAGCAAGATGTAAGGAGTACGCTGATCAACCAGATCGTAAGTCCAGTCAAGTGGTCGGAAAGTATAAGATATCTAATGGGTAAAAATGTAACCCAGTTCATACAGGTTGGGCCTGGAAAAGTCATAACAGGGTTGGTTAACGCAATACAACGAGAAGCAGAACCGCTGATTGTGAGGGAGGATGAGGAACGTAGCGAGCAGGCACAGGAAGTAAAGTCGAAGAATGGTATAGCCGGCCAACGATTTACGGCGGAGTCTCTTGGTCATGGCGAATTCAAACAATATTATGGACTTAAATACGCGTATCTTATGGGTTCGATGTATAAGGGGATATCTTCAAAAGAAATGGTCGTAAAGGCTGGTAAGGCAGGAATGATGGGATTCTTTGGGGCAGGGGGAGTCAAGATTGAGGCCCTTGAAGAAGCTATAAAGTATATTCAGAAAGAATTGAACCAAGGCGAAGCCTATGGAATGAATCTTATTCATGTTCCCGATCACCTGGAAATAGAAAATAACATCGTTGATTTGTACATAAAATACGGTGTTAGAACTATTGAAGCCTCTGCGTTCATGAGTATAACGCCTTCTTTGGTAAGGTACAGATTGAAGGGGTTGAAACGAAATGAAAAGGGGATCGTAACACCGCAGAACAGGATTATAGCGAAAGTATCAAGACCCGAGGTTGTGGAGGCATTCTTAAGTCCTGCGCCTCAGAATATCGTAAATAAACTGCTCGAGGAAAATAGGATAAGCCGGGATGAGGCACGGATGGCGATGGAAATTCCTATGGTAGACGATCTGTGCGTCGAGGCTGATTCAGGCGGGCATACTGATCATGCGGTTGCATATGTACTGGTTCCGTTAATGCTTAAAATGAGGGATGAAGCGTTACTTAAGTATCAATACAATAAAAGTATAAGGGTAGGGGCAGCCGGAGGGATAGGGACTCCACAAGCAGCTGCGGCAGCGTTTATACTGGGTGCGGATTTTATCATGACAGGCTCAATCAACCAATGTACGGTTGAAGCAGGGACAAGTGATGATGTAAAGGATTTGCTCCAGCAGTTAAATATACAGGATACAGACTACGCTCCCGCAGGGGATATGTTTGAAATGGGAGCGAAAATTCAGGTTATGAAAAAAGGAGTTTTTTTCCCGGCTAGGGCAAATAAATTATATGATCTTTACCGTAATTATAACTCCATAGATGAAATTGATAGCGGAACCAAAAAATATATCGAAGAAAAGTATTTTAAGAAGAGTATTGAACAAGTATATGAAGATATTAAAGCTTATTACCCGGCTGAGATCATTGAAAAAGCTGAAAGAATTCCTAAACGTAAGATGGCGTTGATATTTAGATGGTACTTTACTTATTCTACACGACTTGCAATGAATGGAGACAAACACAGTAAGGTTGATTATCAAGTACACTGCGGACCAGCCCTCGGCGCTTTTAACCAATGGGTCAAGGGAACAATCTTTGAGAATTGGAAGAACAGGCATGTTGATGAAATAGGACAAAAAATAATGGTTGAAACTGCGGAATACCTGAATGAAAGGTATAAAGCTTTAACGATAATGTGAGTATAGGTGTGGAGAAAAATAGTAATCATTAAAGATGATAGGGATAAAAGAAAGTGGGGTTTTTCATGCATAGTTATAGGACTCATAACTGTGGAGAATTGGATCAAAAACATGTCGGTGAAGTAGTGAGAATTGCAGGATGGATAAAAAATATGCGTGACCATGGCGGGGTTATTTTTATTGACCTTAGGGATCATTATGGAGTAACGCAGATTGTTGTTTCTGATAATAACGAATTGAAAGATTTTGTATCAAAGATCACCAGAGAGTCAACTATTTCTGTTACAGGTACTGTATGTAACAGATCTGAAAATACGGTTAGTCCCACTATGAAAACCGGGCATATTGAGTTAGCTGCTAATGAGATAAAAGTTTTAGGGAAGGTAGTGAATCCATTACCTTTTGAAGTATCTTTAGCAAATGAAGCTCGGGAGGATTTAAGATTAAAGTATCGTTTCTTGGATCTACGAAATGAAAAAATACACAATAATATTATACTTCGTTCTAAAGTAATTCAAAGTATCAGAAGAAAGATGATCGATTTGAATTTTTTAGAGATCCAGACACCTATCCTGACAAGTTCATCTCCAGAAGGCGCCAGAGACTATTTAGTTCCTAGTAGAGTGCATCCAGGCCAATTTTATGCTTTGCCTCAAGCACCTCAACAATTTAAACAATTGTTAATGGTTTCGGGCTTTGATAAATATTTTCAAATTGCTCCTTGCTTTAGAGATGAGGATGCAAGAGCAGACAGATCACCCGGCGAGTTTTATCAGCTGGATTTGGAAATGGCTTTTGCAACACAGGAAGATGTCTTTAATGTAGTTGAAAATATGTTATATGAAGTTTTCTCTGAATTTACAAATTTTAAAATTTCAAAGCCTTTTAGCAGGATTCCATATCAAGAAGCCATGCTCAAATACGGGAGCGATAAACCTGATTTAAGAAATCCATTAATTATCCATGATGTGACAGAGCTGTTTACAGAGACTGATTTTAAAGTATTTAAAAATAAAACGATAAGAGTTATTGCTGTTCCTGATTGTGGAACACAGCCAAGAAGCTTTTATGATGATATAGTAAACTTTGCTGTTGAGGCTGGAGCGAAAGGCCTCTCATGGATTAAGTTCAATGATGATATGTCTCTTAGTGGCTCTATTGCAAAATTCATCTCTGAAGAGGTGAAAAACGAATTAATACATGTTACGCAAGCTAGTTCAGGATATGCACTGTTTTTTGCTGCTGACCAACTTAAAAATGTCGAAAAAATAGCCGGTGCTGTCAGAAATCAATTAGGAAAAAGACTGGATTTGCTGGAAAAGGATATATATAAATTTTGCTGGATAGTTGATTTTCCTATGTTTGAATTGGATCCTGATACTCATAAAATTGGGTTTAGCCATAATCCTTTTTCAATGCCACAAGGTGGTATGGATGCGCTGCTGAATATGAATCCTCTTGATATCCTTGCGTACCAATATGATATTGTATGTAATGGGATTGAACTGTCCTCGGGTGCTGTCCGTAACCATGATACGGAGATTATGGTAAAGGCCTTTGAGATTGCAGGTTATACATATGGAGATATCAAGAGTAAATTTCCTGCACTCTTTAATGCTTTTCAATTTGGGCCGCCGCCTCATGCAGGTATAGCACCTGGAATTGATAGGATTGTTATGATCATTGCAAATGAATCGAATATCCGAGAGGTTATTGCTTTTCCAATGAATAGCAAAGCGCAGGATCTATTAATGGGAGCACCTTCGGAGGTTACTGAGAAACAATTGAGTGATGTTCATATAAAATTGGTAAATACTCAGCCAGAAACAGAATAAACAGATTCAATCACATACTGAAAGCAAAGGCTGAATTCGGCACGTATTTGAATCTCATTGAGTGTGTTAAAAACTCTCCCTGCTAGATGCAGAGGAGAGTTTTTTTATTTAGCTCAGATTGGGTTTGTTCACGATGACAATTTTCATCGGTATACTGGATGGTATGGCAGGCTTATCGAGTAGATCTATGCCAAAAAGTAGAAATTATAGGAATACAGGAAAATCGAAATAGCTAGAAACGAAAGAATCAGCGTTGCGTTGTATACCTTTCTTAACAATGGAGTTTTGGTAACATTGCATCTTCTCACAGCAAGATAGGCAGCCGGTACAAAGGCAAGCCCAAGTACCCAGAAAAAGATAATATTCAAATTGAAATTGGACATAGGCTGAAAGGGGTCGCCTATCAATTGGATGCTGGAAGCAATGAGATTGACGATCACAAGCAGACCCAGCAATGGTATTACGGTTACACTGTCAGGCAAGGGAAACCGCGAAGTACTCTTTTGCTTTCTTGCGTCCTTGAGCTTCCGCAGCCATCCAATAATACCGAAAATAGACCCAAACGCAAACCCAATACCGCATCCTCCGACCAGAATATAACTGAAAATGGATGTTTGTAGGAAGGATATCGGCAATTGGTCATCGATGACTCCATATGACAACTGCGTCACTTTGCCATCGGCATTGGTTAAGAAAAAAAGACGACTGATGTTTAAGCCTGCGTAATCATAAGGAGTGCTCCCGGGAGTCACGCGTTCAAAAAAATAGGGTTTGGTTTCTACATAATCAACATGAATATTCATGGATGGAATACTCAGAGTGATTCCGCCATTGCCGTTGGCTGTGACCACTTCTTCTGCATTGGATAATACGGGGATAAGCTTCAATATACCAGATGATACTGCGCGAGCAGAACGGTATTTCCCCGCCACATCCGCGCTATGTTTCAACGTACTGTCCGCTTGCGGAGTAGCGTGGGAACCCCCGACAAACAGGTCAATGAGTTCGCTTCTCGCCCCGGACATTTCATTTTCCACATTGGTCAGGATGCTGATCCCAAAGTTTTGATCCGGCACGATAGAGACCAGAGAGGAGAATGAATCTGTATTTCCACCGTGCTCGATAACACGGTAATCCCCCGCGAACCGTTCCCAAAAGCCATGGGCATTCCCCGGAAGCTCAGGATAGTGGGTATATGAAGCCTCATGCATTTCTCGCAGGGTTTCATTCTTATTGAACAGCGAATATTTTAAGGAATGGTCCATGTTCAGATGAGCAAGCATAAAATGAGCCATGTCCTCCGAAGTAATGTTTAACGCACCAGCCGGCACATCATTAAAGAAAACATTCGGCTTTGCAACCCAGTCTCCATCCTTCTTGGAGTAGCCTGTTGCTTTATGTTCGATAACCTCTGGGATAAGATCGTACCGTTGTGTAAAGTAAGAATGTTTCATGTCTAGAGGCTCAAATATATGTTTCTGAATATAGGTTTCAAAAGGCATTCCGGATACACGTTCTATAATATAACCGGCCAGGTTGGTCCCATAGTTGGAATAAGCAATCACTGTTCCAGGCTCATAAATCTGTTCAGGCTGATTTCCGGGTGCGATATGCTCCTTGAGAGGCCTAAGATCAGCAGGATCATGAACCAAAAGTTTTTCCAGGCGCTCCTCAAAACCTGCCGTGTGGCTCATCAGTGATTTCAGGGTAATAGGCTTATCAAAAGAAGGCTTGAGAAAGCCGTCAGGCAAGTATGTGCGGATGTCCGTATTCAAATCCAGCTTTCCTTGCTCAACCAGTTGCATTACTGCCGTCCAGGTGAACAATTTCGATACGGAACCAGCCTCCATATAGGTTGTTTCCGTACTCATGGGTGTTTGTTTCTCAATGTTTGAGTATCCGTAACCTTTTGAAAAAACAATTTTCCCGTCCTTTACTATGGAAACGGCAGCACCAGGAATCGCTGTTCCTATATATTTCTTCATAATTTGATCTGTTCTGTTTTCGATTTCGGAAATTGGAATTCCAGAGGGAGTGGTTGGAACGGACCCAGAAGCATACGCCTGGACCGGGATAAATGCCATCAATGCCAACAGGAACAAAGAGGCAAATCGTTTTTTCAATTTCATATCAAGTCTCCTTTGCTGCGCTTGAATCTTTAAGGGCAGTCTGTTTTTTGGAACATTTTTAGTGTAGCAATCAAGTCTTTCTTATTTCTCTCCTGTTCCTTACTTTTTTCTTTCTCGAATTAAGCTTCAACTCTCAAGTAATTTACCAAAAAAAGCTATATTTACGTTGGAACAGCTTTATATGTATGTTGCCAACCTATAAAATAAAGACAAGAAGAATCCTCATAGTTGAAAAAAATAGGAGATGACAATAAATGAAAGCCTGTGAACCTCTAACTATTTCATCTGAAAGCGGATACAATCTTCAAACCGATGAAAGTGTGCCAATTGCCCACGCTTGGAACATGATTGCGCGAGATCATAAGCGAGTGTTTGGCCGCGAGCCATTGCAAACAGAAGTAGAGCCCTCGATCATTATCCGTTATGCGCAGGAAGGAGATAGCTGTCCGCATTGGCCAGAGGGCTATTGTCTGCGTTTTGTTGCTGGTAGCAAGGGAACGGTACTCCATATTATTGGCCGTGATGAATTAGGAATTATTTATGGACTGCTTCATTACAGCCGATTCGCTCTGGGTGTGGAGCCGTTCTGGTTCTGGGCGGAGCTTATCCCGCCTAAGCGGGATACCATCGTTTTGCCGAGTCAGAATGTTGACAGTATACCGTCCAAGGTCCGATATCGGGGATGGTTTGTCAATGATGAGGTATGCTTGATTGGCTGGAAGGATGATTATCCACCGACGGAGCAGGTGTGGCAGCCCGTTTTTGAAGCGTTACTGCGCTGCGGTGGAAATATGGTGATTCCCGGAACCGATTTACCACGCACAGGTATCCATCATAGGCTTGCAGCAGACATGGGCTTATGGATTACACATCATCATGCTGAACCGTTGGGGGCGGAGATGTTTTTGCGCGCCTTTCCGGGTAAACAAGCTAGTTACAGAGAGCATCCCGAGTTGTTTGAACAGCTTTGGCAGGAAGCGATTGAACGGCAGAAGAAAGAGAAAATTGTATGGGTACTGTCTTTTCGCGGGCAGGGTGACAAGCCTTTTTGGGAAGATGATCCTTCCTTTAATACGCCGGACAAACGCGGACAATTAATCTCATATGTGGTTCGCAAGCAGTACCATATGATCTCTAAATTTGTGGAGCATCCCGTGTGCTGTATGGCGATGTATGGTGAGATTGCTGAGTTATACAAGCAGGGGCATATTGAGGTACCCGAAGGGGTGATTAAAATATGGGCGGACAATGGTTACGGTAAAATGGTATCTCGGCGCCATGGGAATCTTAATTATCGTGTACCAGCATTGCCTGAGGCGCAGGATGGGGGGGGGGAATGGAGTATATTACCATGTGACCTTCCACGACTTGCAAGCGTCGAACCATCTTACCCAATTTCCCTCCTCAGCCAGCTTGATTGTAGAGGAATTGACAGCAGCGTTTACTACAGGGGCGGACGAGTACCTGCTGGTCAATTCAGGAAATATTTTGCCACATCTATATACGCTGGATTTAGTAGCAAATTTATGGACGAAGGGTAACGTGGATGCCGAAGAGCAGCTTATTGATTTTATCGGGCGGCTGTACAGTAGTCAGCTTCAAGAGATTTCCCAATTATACCGGGATTATTCCCGCTGCACTATCGTGTATGGCCCGCATAAGGATGATCGAGCAGGGGAGGAATTCTATCACCATCCGGCTCGGCAAATTATGGGGTATTGGCTACAAGGCAAAGAAGGCAGTGATGAACGGCTGTACTGGGCTACTGGAGAAAGGCCTTTTCCTGAACAGGTACGCTGGTTCAAGGAAAAAGCCGAGTCGGCAATCCCGGGCTGGGTTGAACTGCGAGAGCGGTGTCTACGAATCATGAAGCAGTTGTCTGAAGATGAATGTCAAAGGCTGTATAATCAACTGCTTGTGCAGATTGAACTGCATCTGAGTGGTTCACGTGGACTGGCAAGCTTATGTAGCGCTTATGGGCTGTTCCTTGAAAAAGATTATCCACGGGCTTTTATACAAGCTTCTCATGCCGTTTGGAGCTACCGGATGGGTAAAGAAGCGCTCTCGCTCGCAGGAACTGGAAGATGGGAGCATTTCTACCGGGCAGATTGGTTAACCAATCTAGATAACACTATTTCTCATGCGGACACTGTGCGGGGATTTCTTCGTCTTCAGGGTGACAGTCCAGATATGTTCCTGTGGTCCAAACAATATTTAATGCCAGAAACAGAGAAATATATCTACCTAGAGAATACGCATCGCAAGCCCCTTCCTGATGATGAGTTGGCACGCTGTCTGGAGAAGGTATTATATTAAAAAGGAAGATATGTAGCATCAGAATCAACAGCGTCTGCCTGCAACCTTTCCAGCTTATACTACGTCAATGAAGTTGTTAATGGCCAAGCGGCCTAATTCAACTACAAGGTGGAACTTAACATGAGTATGAGAAAAAGTGCATTTGCAGCCATTACAACTGTAGCCATTTTGTCCTTCTCCGTTGGAGGTCAAATGTCTGCGGCAGACCGTCAATTCAAGGATTTGGACAATGTAAGCGGCAAAGAAAAAATTATATCCCTTAAAGATCAAGGTCTGCTCAAAGGTGCCTCTGACACGCAGTTTCTCCCGTCATCTAAAGTGACCACTGCCCAGGGCATTCAGTTGATCTCCGGCGGACTCCAGCTTAGTTTGGCCGCTATTGATTTTAATAAGGCGCCACAGGCCAGCGGACTGTTTACCCATGTTAAGGATACTGCATGGTATGCCGAAGCCTTTATCAACGCGCATTATAATGGCGTAGAGATTCCAAAAGATATCGTTCCTTCAAAAACCCTGACTAAGGAAGAGTTCACCCACATGCTGATTCAGGGCATGGAAAAAGCAGGCGCTCTTCCGATGATTAAAATCGCACCTGCGAATATTGCGGATGACAGCGAACTGGAGCCTTCTTACCAAGGTAGCATTCAACGCTCGCTAGTCTACAAGGTCAATACCTTGGATGTAAGTGAAAAGTTTCATCCAAAAAGCGAGATTACACGTGCCGAAGCTGCTGTTATGTTATATAATGCATTGGAATACCTGAATGCTCATACAAAATCGTAATAAATACAGCAATAAAGAGCTTTTCTTCTGAGGGAATTAAGCTTTCAGTTACTTGACATCATTATCGTTAATGTTATAATAAGGAAATCGAATTTAGACCTGCGGTAGCTGATTACCGTAAGGATATTTTCCTGGTCCTTCGGCATATAACACAGGTAACGAATAAATAAGCTGGCTCCGGATGAGGAGTTCAGCTTATTTTTTTGGATCAAAAAGCTTACCGTTTTCACAGATCTACATATTGAGAGGAGACAGGGGTATGTTTGAGAATGACTGGGATGATGTACTACGAGAAGAGGTCGAAAAGCCATACTTTAATGAATTAAGGTATACGTTAGCCCGAGAGTACAAGTTACATAAGGTATATCCTCCAAAGGAAGACCTGTTTTCCGCACTTAAATTAACGCCATTTCATCTGACCAAAGCGGTTATATTGGGACAGGATCCATATCATGGAGAGGGACAAGCTCACGGTTTGAGCTTTTCTGTTAGACCTGGTGTGCGAACACCGCCATCTTTACTAAATATATACAAGGAGCTTCGCGATGATATCGGCACTCCCATTCCGAATCAGGGATACCTCGTGCCTTGGGCTGAGCAAGGTGTGCTGCTGCTAAACAACGTGTTAACCGTGCGTGAAGGACAACCGCAATCTCACCAGGGAATAGGTTGGGAACGTTTCACGGATGCTGTCATTGAAGCGATTAATGAGCGCGAGCAGCCAGCAGTGTTTATTTTGTGGGGGAGCCATGCTCAGAAAAAAGCAAGCTTCGTGAATACCAGCAAGCATTTGGTGCTGAAATCCGTTCATCCGAGTCCATTGGCGGCTCACAGAGGCTTTTTTGGCAGCAAGCCTTTTTCGCGTACCAATGCATTTTTGCAGGAGCATGGAATGGAGCCGATTCGGTGGGAGATTCCTAACCGCTAGCACTGGAGGTGAGGACATGCGTCAGTGGAAGGGACGTCAGGTCATTTTATATCACGGCAACAACGGTCATACCCAGAAGGTGCGCGGCACGCTTGAAAAATGGGATGATATACGAAAGTGTGTTATTTTAGGCCCGAAAATGCTGGCTATTCCTTTTGAAAATATTACGCATATTACCATGCTTCCTCCGGGGCGTGAGCGTAGAAGCCGCCATCCGGCGAAGCTGAACGCTATCGGTTATGTAATGAGCGTTCCGTTACAGTTTGATAATGCCATTCATTTTCAGTCGGCGGTGACGATTTGGAGAGAGGATCATCTGATCGCTTATAATGTAAAGCTGGTTAGTCACTCGGCACACGATGTAATTCTTGAAGATGGACAAGCCTTATCTAAAGAAGAGCATCTGTTTGTGGTAAGGTCACTGCGTGGAGAACTTTAACTGTAATTATTCACCTTTTTTTGATGAAGGGTTCAATTTAGTTAGCTACTAACCGATAAAAGTAATGGGATTGTTAATTATATCCTATTTTATAGAGATGAAACTAAGGGAGAGAAACGAATGGAGCGTATGAAACGTATGAGCAAACGGAGTACCTTCTTACTTGCTTTGCTGATGTTTGTATTTGCAGCATGGCCAGCGGGTTTGATCCGGGCTGAGGAGAGCACGACCTCCACGGTACAGTGGGACAGTCAAAATCCGACTACATTGAATCTGGGTGGAAGCCCCGCTCAATTAAAAGTGTGGTCATTGACAGAAAAGGGCAAAGAAGATGTTACACAAAAGGCAGAATGGATCTCTGGGGATTCAAGCATTTTAAAGGTAGATAAGGGACTTATTACTCCTGTGTCAAAAGGGCAAATTAAGATTGTTGCCACATATGAACAGCAAACGGTAAGTACAACGATTACAGTAAAATCGCCTTACAGCAAGCTGCAATTAAATCCGTCTAGTCCCATTAATTTGACGATTGGTGGAGAATCAAAGCAACTAACTGCTCAAGGTGTACTTACTGGAGGTGGGACGGAAAATGTATCCGGTGTCGAATGGACTTCTTCGAATGCGGCTGTTGCTACCGTTGAAGATGGTCTGGTTCGTCCACTTGCCAAAGGCGTGACTTACATTAAAGCAAGCAAAGATGAACTCAAAGCACAAACGATTGTGTATGTGCGTTCTTCTTCTCAGGCATTAGTATTGAATGCAACTGGGTCCAAATCGGTCTTTCTGGGTAGCTCCCCAATTCAGGTTAGTGCAACCGATGTCAACCTGACTGGTGGCAAGACAGATGTGACCAACACGGCAGAATGGACTTCCTCCAATCCGTTGGTTGCCACAGTCGAGCAAGGTAAAATCACACCGATGGATGCAGGCAATTCGACGATTACAGCGTCCTATCACGGTTTGAGCAAGACTCTGAAGATTAATGTACTTCCAACGGTTGAAAAACTGGTTTCAAGCAAAGCCAGTCTGACTCTCGAAACAGGAGGCAAAACTTCTCTTCCGAGTATATCTGCTTATTTGGTCAATGGAGCAAAAAAAGCAGTTCAATCCGATGTAAAATGGAGCTTAAGCAGTGAAAGTGCAGTTAAAATAGCAAATGATAAGCTGATTGCAGTGAACCCAGGCAGTGCAACATTGACAGCAACGGTAGGTGCGCTCAAACTGGATATTCCAGTGACTGTGCAATACAAAGTGCTCAAGCTGACAGCTTCTGAGAAAAAATATGTATTGGTTGCAGGCCAAGAAGCAAGTATTCCGACAGTAAAAGCACACATGGCTGGTGGCGGAATCCTGGATGTTACCAGTCAGGTAAGCTGGGTAGGTACAACAGCCGCAGTAACAGTAGCAAATGGTAAAGTAAAAGCGGTGAGTGGCGGTAACTCTGGAATCAAGGCTATGTATATGAACAAATATGTGAAAGTACCTGTCATTGTGGAAGGAGCCATGTCTACATTGACACCAAGCTTTTCGAGTGCTGATATGAATTTGAAAGGAAGTAAGTCCATCAAAGTCATCGGCATATATACGGATGGTAAAAAAGCTACGCTGAGCAGTAAAGTGAAATGGACATCATCGAATGCTTCCGTAGCGATCGTAAAAGGCTCTTCCATTAAAGCCGTTGGAATTGGAACAGCAACGATTACGGGCACATATCAGGATAAGTCGTTTAACGTTGAGATCAAGGTCACACCTAAGCTGCTCAAACTGGTATTGAGCAATAAAAACCTGAAGCTGCCTAAAGGCTCCTCTCAAGTGCTTAGTGTGAATGCAGTTTATGATTCAGGCGCTACTACTAATGTGACAAGCTCAGCGGTATGGACATCTTCCAAACCGTCGATCGTACAGGTTACTGGCGGTCAGGTGAAGGCGATTGATACCGGAAGTTCCAGTATCAAAGTAGTCTATGGTGGTAAGACTATAGCGACATCGGCCAGAGTGTTAAAATAGTCTACGCATATTGCCACATCCACTTATACAAAATAACCCCCGGTCCAAAGACCGGGGGTTATTTTCAGCTTATTCTACGCCGTCCTGATAATGATTTTTCCAGTGCTTATCGCCTTTGTGTGCGAAGTCTTCAACTGTCTTTTCCAAAGTAGCTACCAGTTGGGCTTTAATCTCAGAAATTGTGTCTCGGAACAGTCTTTCTTCCGTACCATTGATTTTTTCACCGTATAGAGCCTGAGCGGCTATAAATTGACGATGTTGCTCCACAAAACTGTCAATCGAATGCAATGCATGCTCCACGTATTGGGAAATGCTATGATGCTCGTTAGGCAGTTGCAATTTTAATTCATGAACTCTGTTTAATAATGCCATGATGATCACCTCGTGCGTTTTGTTATGTCAATAATTATACATCATTTTCGGAAAACTTTCATTAAATTTTGATTAAAATGTGACTTTTATTATGTCATGATTGCATTTTCACTGGTGATCAGGCCTAATTTTCGGAATTATTTCATTTTTTTCTTTGTGTCGTGATTTTAAAAATTAATATATATGGTACGAAGATGATATAAGAGCAAGCTGCGACAGCTGTCTTTCTGACATGTTATAATGGGGAAAAAGCCCAGTCGGAAAGGTTGTCAGTATGGTATGAAGCTTTTTAAAGGTTTATTTTGGGGGATTCTGATCAGTCTTCTCCTGTGGTGTGCCTTGTTTGGGCTTGTCCGCTGGATGTCTCATTAAGTCGCTTCCTGTATCTTATACAATAACTCTTGCGACTGTATCCACGTCATTAACGGAAATCGTATATACGTGTTCGTCATCATAGAGCTTGAATTGCTGAGTTTCTTGGTCAGATAGGAGCTTAGGCCAGCCAATTACGGTACTTCCATTCAGTAACCGGATTACAACGGCTTGCATTTGGCTCACGGCCAGTTTGATCTCATCGTTCATTCGTACAACCTCCTCTCTATACTATTTGTCGTCGAATATTCAACCTTTTTTTATAGTCAGTAAGGGGTTACAAAAAATAAAATCCGGGGATTACCTTAATTGAAGGCATCTACTGGAATAGCTTGAAGGGAAGAGGAAAATTGAAGAAAAAATTGCTAAGTTTTATAGCTTTAGTGCTGCTAGCTTTGGGCGCGTATTGGTTTGAAGGAGGCAATCTTCTTACGAAAATGACAGGAGAGAACCCGCCTTCATCGGCTCAGGTTACGCTGCAATTCCCGTCAGGTCGTTACCCTGAAACGGCGCAGCATATAAAGGAAGCTATTCAGGCGGGAAAATCTCCGGTATGCACAATTGACCGTGAAGGAGCCGAGCAAAATCGCAAGCATTCGCTTGCAGGTGTTCCCACTCGTAAAGGATACGATCGTGACGAATGGCCGATGGCTATGTGCTTAGAAGGTGGCAAAGGTGCAAATATCAAATACATAGCTCCTAAGGATAATCGTGGGGCAGGATCATGGGTCAGTCACCAATTGGATGAGTATGAGGATGGAACTCGTGTGAAATTTGTTGTGAAATAGTGCTATTACTTTTTATTACCTTGGGCTGTTTCCTGTCTGGCCTTAATCAACGCCAGAAAATCAAAAAAATCACCTAGTGTATTGAAGCCGGCACCTAAAATGGCCAAGTCTTCAGCGGATAGTTGGTTAAACCATTCCATTTGCTTAGCATCAAACATATTATCACCGCCAACCATTGATAATGTATAGTATGTACTGACGGCAACGAAGGTCAGGGCTCTGGCATACCATTTAAGTATGCCTGTTTTATGTGCAGAGGATGTGTAGAACTCATGTTTAAATTTAATTTTTATACTAAAATCGTCTCCATCGTTATCGTATTGCTTATACCTATGCTGATCCTGTATGTCTATTCTAATCAGACAACGACAGGTGTATTACGTGAGGAGCTGAATCAATCTAATTATAATCAGCTGACTTTTTTTCAAAACCAGGTGAATACGAATATTGAAATGATTTCCTCCTGGCCGCATCTGCTGATTCATGATCCCGATGTAGCCAGTTTTCAAGCGATTTTTTTGAAGGACAAGGTTCTCAATCTGGATGGAATTAACCTTGTCAAACGGATTCAAACCAAGCTCGGGCTTCAGGAAAGCTCTTCTAATTGGAGAACCGGGCTGAGTATCTATTCTCCTTCGCTTGGACGGGTTGTATCGGAGAATGGAGCAGGTTTATATGACCAGAAAAAACTAAATCAGCTGATAAAAGACGGCTGGCAGGTATCCAAAAAAAGATCATACGGGAAAGACCAATTTATATTTTCATTGTATACATTATCCCCGTTTTCTTCACTTGGTAATCCAGAAACCGCTAACACGATTATTAAGGTTGAATTTGACAGCAGTAATATTCAGGACATGCTTGACCGCTTCAAAGGTGATGGTCGAAAGGAGCCTTTTTATTATAAAAAAGGCGTAGGAGTGATCTTTAATCGTACTGCAAATGAAGAGCTGTCTGGAAAGCTGATTTCTAAATTGGAAAAAATGGGACTCCATGAAGTTGATAATCTGACCGTGAAAATTGGAGAAGAAAGCTACCTGGTTCATGCCGTTCTTTCGCAAACGACTGGTTGGTATTTGATTGATTACATGCCTTTGTCCGATATGATGTCTCCGATTTACTCATCGAATCGACTGTTTTATATAACGGTTGTTGGCTCGCTGCTGGTAGGCTTGATTGGCGCTTACTTGCTTCATTCACAGGTACAAGTGCCGATTCTTCAGCTTGTGCGGGCATTTCGGAGACTAAAGGATGGAGACTATGCTGTTCGATTAAGTCTAAGGGGGAGTCACGAATTTGCTTTCCTGTCTAGTCAATTTAATCTGATGGTCGAACAGATTCAGGAGCTGTTTGAGAAGGTGTATGTTGAGCAGCTACATGTCAAGGAAGCGCGACTAAAGCAGCTCCAGTCACAAATCAATCCGCATTTTTTTTATAATTGTTTTTCGTTTATTACAAGTATGGCAAAGCTGCGCAATCATGAGGCGGTTGTTGCCATGGCTCATAATTTATCCAGGTATTATCGGTATACGACAAGACAGGAGCGGGATTTGGTTCCATTGTCAGAAGAAGTCGAGTTTGTTCAATATTATTTGAACATACAGCAGATGCGTATGCCGAGGCTAACGTTCTTAATTCATGTTTCTTCACAAGCCAGCAATCTACTGATTCCGCCGCTTGTAGTGCAGCCACTGGTGGAAAATGCGGTGCTGCACGGGATAGAGCCTCAAGCGGAGGATGGTATAATTCATATTTTAACCGAGCGTGTTGGCTCGTATATGTACCTGATTGTGGATGATAACGGACTCGGTTTGAATAGAGAGGCTATAACTGCCCTGACGTCAACGCTTGACAAGCCTGTGGAAGAGGATCATGGATACGGTTTGTGGAATGTGCATCAACGCATGCGATTACATTTTGGGGAGGATGCAGGGCTGGAATTCTCTTTGTCTCCATTGGGAGGATTGCGTGCAGTTTTAAAATGGTCGATCTCAACAGAGGCAGAGCATGCGAATGGTTTAATTGAGCCTTCGCCAAATTCGAATATAGTTAAAACGGAGGGTCCAGATGGTTCAGATATTACTAGTAGATGATGAGAGTTATGTAACAGAAAGTCTGGCAGCTACCATTCCGTGGGAGACGCTAGGCATCGAGAGGGTTCATCAAGCGGCTTCCGCATTAGCAGCGGTGGATGTGCTGGAAGCGTACGATATTGATATTCTGGTTACGGATATTCGTATGCCTGGCATGACGGGACTGGAGTTGATTGTTGAGGTAAACGAACGATGGCCACACATCCGAAGTTTGTTACTGACAGGCTATGCCGATTTTGAATATGCTAAAAAAGCGCTCCAGCTTAAGGCTTTTGATTACATTTTAAAGCCGGTGGATGATGAAGAATTTATCAAATGTGTGTCAGCCGCCATGGATTCGCTAAAGGAAGAATGGGAAGCATTTGACAAGGTTCATCAATTACAATATAGCCGCAGAAACGATTTTGGTGTACTGCGGACCCATTTGATGCATGATTTGCTACTCGGGCGTGATTTGCCAGTACCAAAAATAGAGAGCAAAATGTCCGAGTACGAAATCAAGCTACGCACGGGACATCCTGCCAGTATGCTGCTTATTCAGCTAGGGAAGCATTTTTCTGATATGGACTATCATTCAGTCTCCTTAATTGAATATGCGATTGGAAATATTGCCGAAGAAGTATTCGCACCTGATTTTCACGTATGGCATTGCAAAGCGCCGCATGACTGCTTAATTGTATTAATAGAAGGGAATTGGAATTCATTTCCTGAACGGAGTGTGGATGAGCAGAATCGTTTTCTGAGTGCGGCGATTGAGAATTTTCGAAAAAATGTGAGCAATTACTTGAAAGGGGAAATTTACGTTGCATTAACCGAATGGTTTAATTTTCCAGAGGAGCTGCCTAAGCTATATCAGACAGCGATTAGATCCTTATACTGGAACCATCAGGAGGAGACGGATACACTGCTATTCATAGAAGAACAGACAGAACAGCCACACAGCTCAGTTAAGTCACTGGAGGGGCTTTATATGCATCCTACGCTTACTCATCTGCTAGAGTCCAGGCAATGGGAAGAGGCCGAAGCGAAAGTGAACCGTGTATTTGGAAAAATGGAAGAGGTGGGATATACACGCGAGCATTTATATGAGCTGTTTATTTCGGTGACGAGCGCCTTTATGTATACAGCGCACAAACAAGGACGTTTTATTACACAGATGGATCAAGTAGGCTTCGATCCGTTACATGCGCAGAAAATGGTTCATTCGTTTCTCCACCTCAAAGAGTGGATACTTTCCATGATGAACAAACTTAAATCTGAATGGTCCGCAAGCGAGCAAAGCGCTAAAAGCTATGTGGTCAAGCAGGTTCAGGAGCTCATCTCCCAGGATAAAGGTCAGGAGCTGTCTGTTAAGACGATTGCTGATCAGGTTTATCTTCATCCAGTCTATCTGTCTAAAATTTATAAAGCTGAAACCGGAGAAGGTCTGGGTGACTATATTATCCGAATGAGAATGGAGCGGGCTCTTTATTTGCTTAAATATTCCAACAAAAAAATATACGAAATTACGACGGAACTGGGCTATCAGAATCCCCAATATTTCAGTAAGATGTTCAAAAAGCATTACGGAATGACTCCGCATGAATTTCGGGACCAGTAAAATGAGATGAGTAAAGATCAGTTGGGAAAGGTGCAGAAATATTTATTTTGTGACATAGGCTGCGAAGAAAAGCCCTCTTATAATAAAAGAGTAGAAAATGATTTTTAGAGGGGGAACAATATGCGAGTTCATTCGAAAAAAAAGTTGTTGTCGTTGCTCGCCGCAACTATGGTATTAGGAGTTGGCCTTGTGGGCTGCTCAGGTGCGGGAAATGATGGGAATGCGGATAGCACAGCTAAAACTGAAAACGTATACAAAGAAAAATACAATCCAGAAGTCACAATTTCCACGGTATGGGGTGTAGATCCCGCCTTAAAATTTAAAAATGGTGAATCTATCGAAAATAACATTGCGACAAAATGGGCTAAAGAGAAATTCGGTATTAATATCAAATCACTCTGGTCCGTCACAGATACGAATGGCGCATTTGCTACGAAGCTGCGATTGGCTATGTCCTCCGGTCAGGAGATGCCGGACGTCGTTGTATTGGGGACGGAGAATGAGCAACTGGCACAGGACATGATCGATTCTGGTATGTTTGCAGAGGCTGGTCCGTTGTTTGACAAGTACGCTTCGGATACCTGGAAGCAGGCGATGAATCAAGATACGAACGTATGGAATCAGTATAGCCGAGATGGCAAAAAAATGGGTATTCCTGTGCTTGATTTTGCCTATAACCATGATTATGTATTGTGGGTACGACAAGATTGGTTGGATAAGCTGGGTATGAAGGCTCCAGAGACGATGGATGATCTGGAAAAAGTGATGGATGCCTTTAAAAATAAAAATCCGGACGGACTGGCTCCGAACAAAGTGATTCCGCTCAGCATCGGTTTCAAAACATCCATGAACACTTGGATGGGTGACCCGTCCTGGATTTTCGGGGCATATGGCACTCTACCTCAGCAATGGAACAAAGGCACGAATGGCAGTTTGGAATATGGCTCCGTGCAGCCTGGCATGAAGCCGGGTTTGCAAAAGCTGAGCGAGTGGCTCAAAAAGGGATACATCCCTCAGGAAGCAGCATTGTGGGATGAAAATAAAACGTCAGAACCTACAATCGCAGGCATAGCCGGTATGATTCCTGGGCCATATTGGATGAGCGGCTGGCCGCTTAAGGATACAGTCAAAAATGCGCCGGGTGCCGTATGGAAGCCGATCAAGATTCCAGCGGGTCCTGACAACAAAGCCATGCGTCACGGAACGCAATACACCAATGGTGTTGTACTAATCAACAAACAAATGCAGCATCCTGAAGCTTTTTTCACTTATCAAAATTATTTGTTTGACCATTATGCTAATGCTAAACCGGACGGTGATTTGTCGAATGGGCTGTTTAAGGGCTACGATTATGATTTGGATGCGGGCGGAAAGCTAATGTCTATCGACAAAATACCAGGCGGTTATGTAAACTCTTTTCGTTATTTGCTAGTTCGTGATGGTGCGCGTATACCTGATGCCCAAATGAAGGCTTTGTTAAGTTTGGCTAACGGCGCAGAACCCAAAACCCGTCTGGAGAAAGATGTAATGGTGAATTACGGGAAAGATACTCCTGCAGCTGCCAAAGTGCTTATGGAACAGAAGGATATCTCCATGAAAGATCAGTTCACAGGCCCTACTACGCCAACCATGAAGGCTAAAAAGGACTATCTGGATAAGATTGAAAGTCAGACCTTCAATGAAATTATTTATGGCAAGCAGCCGATCTCTACTTTTGATACCTTTGTACAGACGTGGAAAACAGCTGGTGGCGAACAAATTACAAATGAAGTAAACGAATGGTATAAAAGCGTCGAAAAGTAAAATCATGATGTTGTAATAGATTAGGAGGGCTGTCCCAAGGTGGACAGCCTTTTTACTACAGCTTTATCAGGATTGAGTGGAAATGAATGCGCTATTATGATGTGTGTGAAAAAAAGTTTCATTCGTTTGGCGTGCTTAAAAAATGATTGCTTTTGTGCCATGTATGTTGGTTTTTTGAACTGTTGGGACAGCGAAAACGCTTTTATAATTGAAGTATACCATGAGAGTTACAGGAGGAACTGCAATGAGAAGTCTGCAACGTACGTGGCCATTTCATATTATGCTGCTGCCAGCCATCATTTTCTTAATTGTATTCAGCTACATTCCGATGGGCGGCATCGTGATGGCCTTTCAAAATTACAAACCTTGGCTAGGCATAACTGGTTCCGAGTGGGTTGGACTGGATAACTTCCGCTTTTTGTTTCAACGGGAGGACAGTCTTCAAGTCGTCTGGAATACACTAATTATTGCTGTGTTAAAGATGTTTTTCAATCTGGTGGTTCCGTTTGTTTTTGCTATACTGCTGAATGAAATTCGCAAGGTCGGCCTTCAGCGATCCATTCAGACACTGGTTTATCTGCCACACTTTCTTTCGTGGGTCATCTTGGGCGGAATTCTGATTGACCTGTTGGCTACAGATGGATTTATGAATCGTATTCTCGGTAGTTTCGGGATTCAGCCTATCTTTTTTCTGGGAGAAAATAACTGGTTTAGGTTTACTGTCATTGTATCGGATATATGGAAGGAGTTCGGATACAACACCATCGTATTTCTTGCTGCACTGGCGGGTATTAATCCTTCGTTGTATGAGGCTTCTGAAATGGATGGAGCGAGCCGCTGGAGACAGACGCTGCACATCACTGTACCTTCGTTAATTCCGATGGTAGTTGTTGTTGGAACACTTGCACTTGGCAATGTACTGAATGCTGGTTTTGACCAGATTTTCAACCTTTATAATCCGCTGGTTTACCAAAAAGGCGATATTATTGATACATTCGTCTACCGGACAGCGTTAATCAATGGGGAAATGGGCTTTGCCACCGCAATCGGCTTGTTCAAATCCGTTATTAGTATGATTCTCATTCTGATATCTTATCGACTTGCTTACAAATGGGCAGGTTATCGCATATTTTGATTCCACGAGGCTGAAAGAGGGAGAGTCATGTATCATAAAACAACGCCATATCGCATCTTCAATGTGTTCAACATTTGCTTGCTTGTGATTTTGTCCATCATGTGTATCGTTCCGCTGATTCATGTGTTGGCGGTATCATTTAGTGCTAAATCAGCAGCAGATGCCAATCTGGTTGGACTGTGGCCGGTGCAATTTTCATTAGAAGCCTATAAGAAGACGATGAATAACCCGATTTTTCTGCACTCCATCTGGATTTCTGTCTGTCGGACTGTATTGGGAACCGGCTTGACATTGCTTATTACCTTTTTAGCTGCTTATCCACTTTCAAAGGAAACATCTGTGTTCCGTAGCAGAAACGTATATTCATGGTTGTTCGTATTCAGCATGATTTTTAACGGTGGTCTGGTTCCATTCTATATGGTTATTCAAAAGATCCATCTTATGGACAGCTTCTGGGTACTTGTTTTGCCAGGAGCGGTCAACACATTTCTGGTCATCCTTATGTTGAACTTTTTTAGAGGAATTCCTAAAGAGATGGAAGAGGCCGCATTGATCGACGGAGCAGGACATTTTCGGACATTGTTTAGTATCTTTTTACCGATATCCCTGCCTTCCATTGCCACGATTGCGCTGTTTAGTATGGTATTTCATTGGAACTCCTGGTTTGACGGTCTGCTCTATTTGAGCAATGCAAAGGACTATCCGCTGGCGACGTTCCTGCAAACTGTAATTATTCAGAAGGACATGAGTTCCATGAGCATGAGTCCCAAAGAGATGGAATTACTTTCTCAAACGACCGTTAATGCTGCGCAAATTTTCATTGGTGCAGCGCCTATTCTCATTGTATATCCATTTTTACAAAAGTATTTTGTTAAAGGTATGACGTTAGGTTCCGTCAAAGAGTAACAGAATTAATAGAAGGAGATGATTTGTAGTGACGAAGCAAAACATAATCAAGTACCCTCCCATTAGTGAGCGAGTTCCACGTATGCTGCATGGAGCGGACTATAACCCGGAGCAATGGCAGCATTATCCTGAGGTGTTAGCGGAGGATATCCGTCTAATGAAACTAGCCAAATGCAACGTGATGTCTGTCGGCATTTTCTCATGGGTTTCATTGGAGCCTGAGGAAGGTGTATTTACGTTTGATTGGCTGGATCGTATTCTGGATTCGTTTGCTGAGAACGGAATCTATGCATTTTTGGCCACTCCTAGTGGAGCAAGACCAGCCTGGATGTCACAAAAATATCCTGAGGTGCTGCGTGTGGAGGCTAACCGTGTCCGTAACCTGCATGGGTTTCGCCATAATCACTGTGCTACATCGCCTGTTTACCGGGAAAAAGTACGTATCATGAACACGAAGCTAGCCGAGCGTTATGCTAACCATCCTGCTGTGATTGGCTGGCATATTTCCAATGAATTTGGTGGAGATTGCCACTGTGATTATTGTCAGGAGGCATTTCGTGCTTGGGTCGAGGATAAATACGGTACGCTGGACAAGCTTAATCACGCATGGTGGACGACCTTTTGGAGTCATACGATTACGGATTGGAGTCAAGTTGAGTCCCCGGCACCTCACGGTGAAACACAGGTCCATGCCCTGAATTTGGACTGGAGACGGTTTGTGACCGATCAGACGGCAGATTTTATCAAACATGAGATTGTGCCGCTCAAGGCTACAAATCCAGCAATTCCGGTCACAACCAATTTAATGGAGTTTTTTGAAGGGTTGAATTACTGGAAGTTTGCTGATCTGCTCGATGTTATATCCTGGGATAGTTACCCAACGTGGCATGACCGTGAGGGAGATGATAGCCGTCAGGCTGCTAAAGTGGCCATGATGCACGATATTATTCGTTCAATCAAGGGAGGCAAGCCTTGGATGCTCATGGAGAGTACACCGAGTTTGACGAACTGGCAAGACGTAAGCAAGCTGAAGCGACCAGGAATGCATCTGCTATCGTCTTTACAGGCTGTGGCACACGGGTCAGACACCGTTCAATATTTTCAGTGGCGGAAAAGCCGCGGTTCGAGTGAAAAGCTGCATGGTGCGGTTGTCGATCATGTCGGACATGAGCACACCCGTGTATTTGGAGATGTGACAGAGGTCGGCAATGCGCTGGAAAAACTGGAGGAGGTTATCGGTACATCGGTACCGGCGGAGGCCGCAGTCATTTTTGACTGGGAGAACCGTTGGGGAATCAACGATTCACAGGGACCACGCAACAAAGGTGTGAAATATGAAGAGACAGCTGAAGCGCATTATTTGGCACTTTGGGAGCAGGGTGTACCTGTAGATGTCATTCATATGGATGCAGATTTCTCCAAATACAAACTTTTGGTAGCTCCGATGTTGTATATGGTCCGCAGCGGTGTGGGGGAGCGTATACAGAAGTTTGTTGAAAACGGTGGCGTTTTCGTAGCAACCTATTGGTCTGGTATCGTAGATGAACATGATTTGTGCTTCCTTGGAGGCTTTCCGGGGCCGCTTCGTAAGACGCTGGGGATCTGGTCGGAAGAGATTGACGGGTTGCATGATCATGACCGTAATCACATTTTGCCGGTTGAAGGCAATGAGCTGGATCTGCAAGGGGAGTATGAAGCTGTAGAATTGTGTGATCTCATTCATACGGAGGGTGCAGAGGTACTGGCTGTGTACGGCTCAGACTTTTATGCAGGACGCCCGGCTTTGACGGTGAACCGTTTGGGAGAGGGAAAGGCTTATTACATCGCATCACGCAACACCGGACTGTTTCACAGTCATTTTTACAGAAGTTTAATTGATGATGCAGGAATCAGTAAAGCGCTCAATGTGAAGTTGCCTCATGGAGTGAATACGGCGATTCGTACCGATGGGGTTCATGATTATATTTTTATACTGAATTTCACGCATGAGTCGCAAAAGATTACGTTGGATGGACGAACTTATGCGGATATGCTTGAAAATCATGCGATAGAAGATGGTAGCGTTCAATTGGATGCCTACACTGTTAAGGTTTTAAAGACAGAGCGCAATAAATAGAACATGATATTAAAGTGTGGTCTCTGTCGTTTTCCCGAGTGAGGGAACTGGTAGATTGGTCAGAGGCAATGAGCAGTATACAATTCGGATGGGAGATGACTTATGAAAACAGGTAACCGCACGATGGTATTTGCGATGTTGATCTTGCTGTCCAGCTTATTGTATCCGTTCGGCTCTGTAGGGTTGGGTGCGGCTTCGGCCGCCCCTGCTTTCGCCAAAGGAGCAGATATAAGCTGGGTAGCAGGAATGGAAGCGCAAGGTATGACTTGGAAGGATAAAAAGGGTGTTCGTCGAGATATACTGCAAATTTTGCGAGATGACTATCAGATCAACTCGGTACGTATCCGTGTGTGGGTAAACCCTGACATGAAAGATTATGCAAGCGGATACATGAATGCCGAAAAGGCAGCAGAACTGGCGCAGCGAGCTAAAAAATTGGGTATGAGCGTGATGCTGACTCTACATTATAGTGATTCCTGGGCAGATCCAGGGCAACAGAACAAACCTTATGCGTGGCGCAATTTCACTTTTACACAACTCATGGATGCAGTCTGGTCTCATACGGTCTATGTTATGAACACGATGAAAAGCAAGGGGGTAACACCGGACTGGGTGCAGATCGGTAATGAGACGAACAACGGAATGCTCTGGGAAGACGGCAAAGCTTCGGTGAACATGAAAAACTATGCCTGGCTCGTTAATACAGGTAATAATGCTGTAAAATCGGTAAGCAGCAGTACTAAAACGATAGTACATTTAGCCAACGGGGATAACGGTTCCGTGTTGAACTGGAATATCGGCGGGCTGATTGATAATGGAGCTCAGTTTGATCTCATCGGGCTGTCTCTGTATCCGTCTCCTTCTGACTGGCAGGGCAAGGTGGATCAGACGATTACCAATGCCAATAACCTCATTGCAAAATACGGCAAAGGCATTGTCATCAGTGAAATCGGGATGGAATATAATGAACCAGCAGCTTCCAAGGCATTTATTTCTGCAATCAAAACGAAGGTTCGGAACATCGGAGGCAAAGGCACAGGGGTATTTTATTGGGAGCCGGCTGCAACTCCAGGTTACAATCAAGGTTATAACAAAGGTGCTTGGCAGGCTGACGGTAAGCCAACCTCAGCTTTGGAAGGATTTCTAAACTAAAGAAGTATGTAAGAACATATCAAAGAACCTCTAGTTCGCATTCTATGCAGACTAGAGGTTCTTTATTGTTATCTAGAGTTACTTGAAGGCTATAGGATTAGGCTTCCCGGTTCACCTTGAAGAACGAAATGAGCTCTTCCAGCTCCCCGGACATCAATGTAAGCTTGTCAGAAGCTTGGACAATAGAAGCCATAGACTCAGCCTGTTCTCCAATGGTATGCTCGATTTGTTTGCTGCTGCCGACTGTTTTGCTAACTGTCGAAGACAGCTCTTCAGAGGTAGCTGACATTTCCTGTGTGCTGGCCGAGATCTGCTCTGTTGCGCTGGATACTTCCTGAATTTGTGACGACACTTTATTAGACGCATCTAAAATTTCAGAAAACATTTCGCCTGTCTGCTTCGTGACTTCCAGCCCAATGTGAACTTCTTTTGTACCAAGGCTGATGCCTTTTACAGTCTGCTCAATTTCTCTTTGGATTTCTTCAATGAGCTCTGCAATTTGTTTAGCAGACTCTTGAGACTGCTCAGCCAAATTACGCACTTCTCCCGCTACGACTGCAAAACCTTTGCCCTCTTCACCGACTCTGGCAGCTTCGATAGAAGCGTTCAGTGCAAGCAGATTCGTTTGACTGGCAATGCCTGTAATGATACTGACGATATTACTGATTTCGTTAGAACGGTTCTGCAGCGCATTAACGGAATCAGCTGTACTTTCCATTGTAGTGGAGATGGAGTCCATTTGAGCGGAAAGCTTTTGGGCTACCTGATTGCCTTCAACGGAGCGTTTTTCCATAGAATAAGCTTGATCGGCTACGGAAGAGGAGCTTTCGGCAATCGTTTGGATAACTGTCGACATTTCATTCATAGATCTGGAGCTTTCAAGTGCTGCGTGATCCTGAGCTTCAAGTCCCTGGGTTATTTCTTGAATATTGCTGTTAATGACGTTCGTATTCGTACTGTTTTTCTCGCTAATGCTTAACAATTCTTGGGCGGATCCCGTAACTTCTTGTGTCGTATCCTGTACTTTCACCATTGTATCGTTAAGGCGTTTGATCATAGAATTGAATTTTTGATTGATAATGCCAAGGTCGTCCTCGCCTGTCTTGATTTTTACATTCAGATTACCCTCGCTGACTTCCTCAATTCCCTTCATCAAGCTACGAATCGGGGATAGGGTCCGTTTTACCAATAAATATTGGATCGTTAAGAAGATTGCAAGGAACAGAATGAGCAATGACACACCATATACAAGCAATTTATGAAGTCCGGTAGGTACAGAGCTCGCGTCTACGTCAAAGTATATCGCACTTGTGATTTTACCGCTTTCATCTGTAATTGGGTAAACAATGGTAGTCCATGTACCATATTCGTCCGAGTAAAAGCTGCTCAATGATGAATTATTGGATTGAAGCATTTCATTTACAGCTTGTGCGTTTTCGTCAGGAAGAGTGTACATATCCCCAATATCCAACTTCGCGTTTTGGAAAGCTTGGACTAAATTTGTGGGAACGCCAATAATGGAAGTTTGATTTCCTTCTGTTAGTTCTGTGCCAAATATGTAAGCTTGGGCAACATTAGGATAAAAGGTGTGGATAGAATCTAGGAATTTGCGTAAATCCTGTTGAGCAGAACCGTTATAATCTTTTTCGCTTAATGCTTGTTGTACTTTTGTTTTGTCAACATCTTCTGCCCATTTTTTAGTCAATACTTTAACTTGGTCTTGCAGCTGCGTGGTGAGGATGTTCTTTTGAAGTATATAGCTGGATGTGATGAGAATAGCACCTATTAATACGATGTTAAGAAAAGAGATTAATAGATTTTTACCAAAAAAGGACATAGTTCTCCACTTCAAGTTTTTCACGTTTTCTTCTCCTTTGAATTAGCAATTTAGTTTCATATACAACCTACCCCATATATATTTCGACAATTTGCTTTCTAAATGTTAGGTATTTATTAAAAGGGAGAGAAGAAGGTTATTCAAAAAGAACGGCGGCCCCCTAGTGAATGAAACGATGGGACCGCCGCTTGTCGGCAAAACTGGATTTTATATTGTTTTTCCAAATAATCTTACTAAATCACTTTATTGTTCAAACAATATTTAAAAAATAAGATAAATCAGAGCGGACGGGTATGCTTTATATCTATAAATACCTGGATTGCATTAAGGGTTCTTAAGTTTCTGTCCCTTATAAAAGAAGTGAAATGAGCAAGGGTAGTGAAATGAGCGATAAGACTGAGCTAATGACAAATGCAGATGCAGCTTCCGTTTCCAGTGTTTCATAACGGGTAGCAATCATAGCGGCCACAGCCGAGCCGGGAAAAGCGACAAGCAGTACAGCTTTGGTTACATCCTCATGGGATAGTCCTATCAGAACAGCAATACCGAGCATAACAATAGGCATCACGATGGCTTTCAGTACAGCGATGCTAAGTGCTTTTGGACTGAACGTAATCTTTTTGATACCAATGGTTACCCCAATGGCAAATAGGGCTGTACCAGCAGTAATATTGCCGATTTGATCAAACATGGATTGCAAAAGTTTCGGAGCGTGGAATCCACATAGAGTCAATACGACACCAAACAAGGGTACGCAGGCAAGCGGCTCGCTGAGTCCATGAAGGACTGATTTCATAGTGACTTTAAATAAGTTGCCTTTAGTACCGTCGGATTCTGTTGTTTTGCGCTGGCCGACCGTTCCCAAAATACTTGCAAGCGGATCAAGAATGGCATTAACGACGATCCCAGTAATCGCAATCGGGATGGCGACTGCCGCACTTCCGAACAAGCTTCCCAGAACCGGAATTCCCATGAATGCAAAAGAAGGCTGTGTTGAATTCAATGCGAACATGGAGGATTCAGTCAGGCCTTTTTTGGCAATTAAGCGATAAACAATGAGCAATACAATATAAAAGCCGATTACACCAAGTAGCAAAGCCACAAGAAAGGGCCACTTTTGAATCAATGTCTCTCTTGGTGTCGTCGTAATACCAATAAACAAGTGTGCAGGTAGAGCAAACTTCGTCACGAGTGTATTTAATCCCTTAGAAGAAGCAGGGTTAAAAGCTTTAAACAATCCTGCGAAATAACCAATTAAAATGACAAAGAAAATAGGAATTAAGATAATAAAAATATGACCTGTAGCCATGATGTCGCCTCCAATGAAGATGTCCGCCAAAAATGGCGGACATCAGTTAAATAATCACTTTGCGTATGCAAGTACAAATTTGATGTTGTCGCTATTTTTTAAACCAGGACCGCTTCCTGACCATATTGTTTGATTGGTTTATATTTGCAGTCCCACATCGCATCTCGAACCGCTTGTGCGATATCGTCCGGTTGATGACGCGCTACTCTATCCTGAACTGCAGCCTTAGCTACAGCCAAGGCTACCGCTTCAGATACTTCTCGTAGCTCGCTGATTTTTGGCAACAGGGAAGCACCAGGCTGTGACAAATCAACCATTTGAGCTACTGCATGGGCAGCTGCTGCAAACATGCTATCTGTTATAATTTTGGATTTCACCACGATTGCGCCAAGACCAAGACCCGGGAACACGAAAGCATTGTTAGATTGCCCAATTTCAAACTTAATATTGTTATAGATCACCGGCTCAAAAGGACTTCCTGTTGCAATGAGGGCTTTTCCTTCGGTCCAGTGGATCAAATCTTGCGGAGTTGCTTCTGCCAGTGGAGTCGGGTTGGACATAGGCATAATAATAGGACGTTCTGTATGCTTGGCCATTTCTTTAACGATTTCCTCGCTAAATGCCCCAGTAACACCAGAAGTACCGATCATAATCGTCGGTTTTACGCGGCGAATGACTTCAAGCAGTGAGATTTTGCCATCCTCAGCATGTTCCCAGTCACGGCATTCTGCAACATCACGCACATAAGGGACTTGGAATGGAAAAAGTCCTTCTGTTTCATTGGTAAGCAGGCCGCGGTAATCATAAGCCCAGAAGTTACGTCTTGCTTCTGCTTCTGACAGTCCTTCCAGCATCATGGCTGCGCTAATTTGGTCTGCATTGCCGATTCCAGCAGCTCCTGGGCCAAAAACTAGAACCCGATGCTTGCTCAGTGGGATTCCGGACAATTGAACACCGGACATCACACCTGCCAGTGTAACCGCTCCAGTACCTTGAATATCGTCATTAAAAGTCAAAATACTATCTCCATATTTATTGATAATGTTCCGTGCGTTGACATTGCCGAGATCTTCCCAGTGCAGCAGGGCATTCGGGAAAAAGGAAAGTGCAGCTTGAACATAAGTGTCAATAAATTGGTCATATTGTTCTCCGCGTACACGTTTATGACGATTCCCCATATATAAAGGATCTTCCAATAGCTTCTCGTTGTTTGTACCTGCATCAAGAACAACTGCCAGTACTCGGCTAGGATCTATACCAGCAGCAGCTGTATACACAGCAAGCTTACCAATAGAGATATTAATACCTCCGACTCCCCAGTCCCCAATTCCCAAAATACTCTCGGAATCTGTGGCTACGATCAGGTCGATATCATCAGGGCCTAGGTTCAAATTCTTAAAAGCCTCTTCAACACCCGCCAGATTATCAATAGATAAATACATACCGCCTGGCTTGTGATATTCATGACTGTATTCCTGTATAGCCTGGCCTACTGTTGGTGTATAAACAATCGGGAGCATTTCGCTTAGGTGCTCAGAGAGCAAACGATAATAAAGGACCGTATTCCGATTAAAAAGATCATTTAACGCAACATTTTTACGCAAATTATCCGGTTGGCTCTGAAATTGCTCGTAAACCCGTTGAACCTGCTCCTCAATAGTTAATATCGTAGGAGGAAGGAGACCGTCAAGTCCAAGCTGTTTCCGTTCTTCCAGGGTAAAAGCCACTCCTTTATTCAGCAGCGGGTTGGCAAGTAGATCTTTTCCGGTTAATTTAGTTTCGATAGATCCGTCTTCCGTAAAATGAAAAGCACGCATTTCCAATTCCTTCTTTCTAAAAAAATACATTTAATTAATCCTTGAACAATTCGTGACAAGTATACGCCTTATTTTAAACCAAGTGAACAAGTATGTTGTGTGAAAAATGGTTATATAAGTGTTTACATAAGAAAAAATATGAAAATGAAAGCGATTTTCAATGTTTTTTGAATGAAAATTTCATTTAATTTTCATAATATTTTCGGAAAATATTGATTTAATGTGATAATTATCATAGTTTTTATAGGTGCGATTCGATTGAGTGCGCATGGAAAATAGCTTAACTTCATTTTATATAAACGAAGTTAAGCTATTTTTTTGGCTATAGGGATGGTTAAGGGACAATTCAATGCTTCGCAGCTCTATGTTTAATGAACATCAGGCATTTAATTCTCCGATGCGATTGACGGCTTCATCAGTAACTGTAGCAGAGCGTCGCATCCAGCTGTTACGCCATTTCAATTGCATTATGATGACGAGGGTAAAGGCACAGAACGTGATTAGGCTCAGAGAGATGAAGCCTGGCATATAGGAACCCGTTAATTTGTACAGATGACCCAGTATAAGGGGAAGAAAGTACCCGCCTATGCCACCAGCAGCGCCGACGATACCGGTCATGAGCCCGATTTCGTTGCCGAACCGCTGCGGAACGAGCTGGAATACGGAGCCGTTGCCAGCGCCAAGGCACATCATGCCTACGAACAGCAGCACAACTACCACGGTAAGTGGCGGTAAAAACGCAATGCCGGCGAGCATAATACCGGCTCCCGCATACAAGTACATTAACATGCGTGAACCACCAATCCGATCAGACAAAAAGCCACCTACAGGACGAAAGAAGCTTCCGGCAATCACACAAACGGTCGCAAAATCGGCAGCATGTACCGCGGAGAGGCCATATTGGGTATTGAAGAAAATAGTCAAATAATTAGAAAGGCCAACGAATCCACCAAACGTCACGCAGTAAAAGGCACACAATACCCAGGCATCCCTCTGTTTGAGCACCGAAGCATATTGCGACAGACTTTTTGGTGCCGGGCGGTGAGGGCTGTTGCGGGCAAAAATACTGAACAGAATGAAGACGGTTAAGATGGGGAGGATAGCCAATCCGAAAACGGCTTCCCAACTGCCAAAATGTTGAGCAATGCGGTTGGCGAACAAAGTCGCAAGGACGGTACCGCTATTACCAGCACCGGCAATTCCCATAGCCAAGCCTTGATGCTCTTTGGGGTACCATTGGCTGGCCAACGGCAGCGCAGCTGCAAATGATGCTCCGGCTACGCCTAGAAGCAGGGCAACAACGTACAAGTGCTCCAGCGAATCAACCCACAGCCAGCCGAGCAAGAGAGGGATTATCGTAACAAGCATACCAATTTGTCCCGTGAGCTTCGGACCGATATAATCCGACATGAATCCGAGCACGAGCCGCAGCAGGGAACCACCGAGTATGGGTAGGGCGACAAGATTGGCTTTTTGTACAGGGTCCATTGGATAATCATTGGCAATTACAACGGCTAACGGTCCGATCATTCCCCATATCATAAAACTGATATCAAAATACAGAAAGGAGCCAAATAGGGTGGGCTTGTGTCCGCTTTTCCAAAAACTTTTTTTGTTCATTCTCCATCTCTCCTGTTCTAATTGTTGTTCTTTGTCTGCAAAATGTAATTTGAACATGAAAAAGCCGCAAATCGCCCCTACATGGTATCTAGGAAACGGTTTGCGGCTTCATTGCCGTGGTTGACACACCTCATTGTGAGTCGACTTGGTATGATCACGTTGGAGTGATTTTAATCAAATTATAAAAAAGGATCTGTTTTATGTCAATATACATAACACAAAATCGCAAAAAATTAAATATAAGGTGAAAAATATAGCTTTCATGTATTGAATGTTGACATGACATTCACAATTCAGTAATCTTAGATACATATCGGCACAACGATGTGCCGACATTTACGGCAACGGTGCCCTTTCCCATTGAATGGAGAAGGGCTTTTTCTGTCTTATTTTATTCGGAGAATGGGGCTGGTTTAATATGATGAAAAAACTGGTCGTCGTCGGCAACGGTATGGCAGGCATCAAATGTGTGGAGGAAATACTCGATTTGGAGCCAGAGCGGTTCCAAATCACGATATTTGGTGCAGAGCCCCGTCCCGGGTACAACCGAGTGCTCCTGTCCAAAATGCTTCAGGAGGCGAGCTCATTTAAACATATCGTTACCCATGACTGGGACTGGTATGAAGAGAACGGGGTAAAGCTGTACGCGGGTGAACGCGTCTGTCGTATTGATGTTGCAGCCGGGATGGTGGAAACGGAATCCGGCATGAAAGAACCTTATGACATGCTCATATTGGCAACGGGCTCATTGCCTTTCATGCCGCCCATTCCCGGAGCTCGAAAACAGGGAGTAATCGCTTTTCGTGATGTGAATGATTGTGAAACCATGGCGAGATATGCCAAAACATACCGTAAGGCCACGGTTATCGGAGGGGGGCTGTTAGGACTTGAAGCCGCTCAAGGCCTGCTGAATCTAGGGATGGAAACTGAGGTTGTTCATAATGCGCAGTATCTTATGAACCGTCAGATTGACCGGACGGCGGCTGTGCTTCTGCAGCGAAAGCTGGAGCAACAGGGCATGAGGTTTCATTTGGCGAAGGAAACGGTCAACATCATAGGCAGAAACAGAGCGCAAGGATTGATGTTTGCGGACGGGGCCAGGTTGGAAACGGATTTGGTTGTGCTGGCGGTTGGTATCCGACCGAATATCGAATTAGCTCAGGACAGCGGTCTGACCGTAAACCGTGCCATTGTCGTGGATGATTATATGCGCACGAGTATTCCCGGTATTTATGCCGTCGGCGAATGTGCTGAGCACCGCGGGATTTCATACGGACTAGTGGCGCCGCTATATGAGCAGGGCAAAGTGCTGGCAAAAGTTATTTGTGGTCGTGAAACGGCTCCCTATGAAGGGACGGTTCCGTATGCGCAGCTCAAGGTAGCGGGGATCCATGTGTTTTCCGCAGGAGACATTCGTGATGAGGGAAACGAGACAGCAGTCATGGAATATAACGGGATGCTGGAAGTTTATAAAAAAGTGATGATGCACGGCGGTGCTGTCACTGGCGCCATTTTGTTCGGAGATACGGCGGAAAGCACCTCGCTCCTAGCAATGGTACGGCGCGGCGCGCACGCTACAGAGCTTACATCCCGGGATAACGGCGGAAGCAAAGCGGAGGATGCGGCAGCCGCACTGCCGGAAGAGGAAACGGTGTGTGCGTGCAACGGCGTGAGTAAGGGGGCTATTTTGCGAGCGATTGCCACGGATAAGCTGAAGACGGTGGAAGAGGTGAAGAGCCGGACCAAAGCATCCGGTTCCTGTGGAGGCTGTCGGCCGCTGGTGGCTGCACTGGTCAAAAATAGTTTGTCCCGATCGACAGTTTCCGGGCCTGTAGTTACTCCGACCTTCCAAGAAGTTATCCCTGTGTGTGGATGTACGCATTACGATCATGATTCGCTTAAAACTGCTATGGTGGAGGCAGTCTGTCAGACTCCAGATGAAGTAGTGTCCCGTCTCGGTTGGACTAGACAGCAGGGGTGTGAATTATGTCGTCCGGCTGTACTTTATTACTTAGAATCCCTTGGGTTGCGCGACAGATCTGCGACAAATCCATTAGGGGCTGGCGTTGCGGTTCAGGTCATACCGCAGTACGGAGGAGAAGCGCCCTCTGCGGGTCTGCGCTTTACGAACCTAAATGCCGAGAATCGGGCTTTTGTTGAGTCGAACCTGATGGATCAGGCATTTGTAGAAGTAGCCTGGCTCAGAGAACGGTTGGCAACTTTATGGGGAAGTCTCGCATTGCCCGCGTTGGTTACAGTTGCTATTTGTCCTGGATCGGCGTATCCCGGAGGTGTACTTGTCCACGATATTGGAATATCCCGATCTCCAGCAGGCTGGGAGGTTTATGCCGGTGGCCATGCAGAGCATCCGGTTCGTCAGGGGCAACTGCTTGGATTGGAGGAAGACCCGGCAGAAGCGGTCCTGCTGGTTGCAGCCTGCTTGCAAATATACCGACATAGTGCCCAGTATGGGGAGAAAATGTGGGAGTGGATTGAAAGGACTGGCGTTCTGGCATTACGGGAAAGTGTGCTTGATGCTGCTCTTCGAAGTGAACTGGCGGGCAGCCTACGGACCACAATGCTGACAGGATGACGGGTTGAGTTGGAGTTGTGGCGATATATCTGGCGTGTGCAGACAATAAAATTTCGAAAAATGGCGAAGGGGAGGTGACTTTGATGTGTCAGTCAGGAGAAAGCAAACCGGAAGCTGGGCTACATGTAGCGTCAGTAATGGATACGCAGTGCCCGTTTTGCAGTGTGCAATGTAAGATGACCGTTAGCACGGGCACAGAGACACTCGCAGGTATCATCCGTACAGTGTATAAGGCGGAAGGAAAACCTAATGCAGCCTCGCAGGGTAGGCTGTGCATCAAGGGGATGAATGCGCATCAGCATGCGACTCATGCGGAAAGGCTGGTACAGCCTCTCATACGCAAAGAGGGCAAACTTGTTCCCGTCAAGTGGGAGGAGGCATTGGATACTATAGCTAGCAGTTTCTCTACGCTACTGTCTACACAGGGTGCCGATACAATCGGAATTTACGGTGGAGGTTCACTCTCCAATGAAACGGCTTATTTACTCGGCAAATTTGCAAGAGTGGCTGTAGGTACGCGATATATCGATTATAACGGGCGCTTCTGCATGTCGGCAGCGGCATCCGCTGGCAGTAAAGTGTTTGGCGTTGATCGCGGACTGACCTGCAGACTGGCTGATATTCCATTAGCTCGTTGTATTGTACTCGCAGGTACAAATATCGCAGAATGCCAGCCGACGTTAATGCCTTATTTTCACGAGGCGAAGGAAAACGGCGCGTTTATCATCGTGATTGACCCGCGCGCGACACCAACGGCGGCGGCCGCCGATTTGCACCTGCAAATCAAGCCAGGTACGGATGCTGTGCTGGCCAATGCCTTGCTAAAGGTCATCGTGGACGAAGGATTTGCGAATGAAGAGTTTATCCGCAAGCGCACCAACGGCTATGACCAGCTGTTGACTCATTTGAAAGGTGTAGATCTGAGCGAATCGGCTGCGTTGTGCGGAATTGAGGTAGAAATGATCCAGCAGGCAGCACGTACCTTTGGCGGTGCGGAGACCGGCATCGTTTTTACGGCCAGAGGTGTCGAACAGCAGACAGATGGACATATGGCGGTGCGTGCATTTCTTAATCTGGTGCTGGCCACTGGCAAGATTGGAAGGGAAGGGTGCGGTTATGGAGCTATTACAGGTCAGGGAAACGGGCAAGGGGGGCGAGAGCATGGTCAAAAGGCTGACCAGCTTCCTGGTTACAGATCAATTGAGAATGAAGAGGATCGAGCCTATGTGGCGTCCGTGTGGGGAGTAAAACCAAGCAGTTTGCCGGGTAAGGGAGTGTCCGCCTATGAAATGATGGAGCTTGTCCATCAGAGAGAAATCCAAGCTTTGTTTGTGATGGGCTCTAATCCTGTTGTATCTAATCCGAATGTCCGGCTGGTGGAGGAAGCCCTCAAAAAGCTGAATCTGCTGGTTGTGGCGGATATGTTTCTCACTGAAACCGCGCGGATGGCCGACGTTGTTTTGCCTGTGACGTCTTATTTGGAGAATACGGGGACGATGACCAATCTGGAGGGCCGCGTTCTGCTACGGGAAGCGGTGAGGCCCGCGCCAGGCGAGGCTAGAGATGACTGGAACATTTTGTGTCAGGTGGCTGCAAAGCTAAACAAGGGCAGCTATTTCTCTTACAGGGATGCTGAGCATATCTTTGAAGAACTGCGGCTTGCCAGCCGCGGCGGTCCTGCCGATTATTATGGGATCACATATGACAGGTTGCGTCGTGAAGAAGGGGTATATTGGCCGTGCCCGTCTACGGACAAAGCCGGTATGGATACAATGTTTCGGGAAACCTTTGCCCATTCCGATCAAAAGGCTATTTTTACGGTGGTTGAAAGCTGTGGAGCAGGAGAGGAGATATCAGAGGAGTACCCGCTTATTTTGACGAACGGCCGCGTTCTGGCTCACTATTTGACCGGTGCACAAACGCGCAGAAGTCCGTCGCTGGCCGCGCGCGAGATTGAAAATTATGTGGAAATTCATCCGCGGACAGCGCGACGCTGGCACATCAGGGACGGGGAGTGGGTAGAAATAGCATCACAGCGCGGCAGCTTCACTGTCCGCAGCCGAATCAAACCACATATCCGCGAAGATACGCTCTTTGTGCCCATGCATTGGGGTGGGATACAAAATGTAAATCGGGCGACCCGCCCCGATCTTGATCCGTTCTGCCGGATGCCTGGCTTCAAAACGGCTGCTGTGTGCGTCCGTCCCCTTCACCTGGCTGTAACGGCAACCAGTGCAGTCAACGGGGAGTGGTCTGAATTCTAGAGCAGGACTGAATAAGCGGCTTTTACTTTGCATAAAAGGCCAGCCCCCTTTGTATGAGTGAGGAAGCTGGCCTTTTTGGGTTGGGCAGTTTAGTTTAGGGCCCACAATCGCTAGACTGCGTAACGCCAATAATTATAAATGCAATCGGGTTTCGGATCTGCTTGCTCCTGTTTTTATTTCTGTTCTGAGCATAGCTTCCCGCCATTGTTTATACAAATCCCAGGCGTCCCCGTTTTCTAGCAGCGGTTTGCAGGTGTACAAACCTTCCTCTATGGAGTCGACTCGCCCTGCAACGAACAGTCGGACCGCACTGTTGAGTAACACCTGATTCGAAAAGGCTATAGAAGCTGTGCCTTGTAGCACTTCCTCCGTAATGCGTAGTTGTTCAGCGGGGGTCCAGTTATGCTCGGGTACCACCGAATCCAGCCCGTACATTTCCGGATCGATAACCTGTAGTGATACCTCGTCGTTAGCAAGCAGGTAAGTCCGGGTCGGCCGATCGATGAACAGATCCTCCGATCCTTCGCTCCCCTGGACGATCAGAGCCCTGCGGTAATTCAGATTTTGCATGAGTTTCGCCGTCTTCTCGAACACAGTATTGTGGAAAACGCCGAATACAATATACGGTGAAGAACCGTAATCAACCAGTTTCTCGGCAGTATTCAGCACTGTGCGAAGCCCCAGTTCTTCGCGAATGGGCCGCATATCTCGCAGGGGCGCGCACCACTGTTCGGAGGCTACGAACAGTACACCAGTCAGCTTCGCGGCATGAATGGCGGTTTCACGTGTCATGTTCCGGGTCGTTACCCCCATTTCCTGCAGTAAAAGCGGGAGCGTAACACCCCATTTAGGAGGGAGAGGTGCACTGCCATGCATCGTTACAGGAATCCCGCATGAGGCGAGTAGAAAGGCCGTTGCGAAGGTGGCGATAAATGAAGACTTCCTGCCATCGTACGGACCAGCGAAATCAATACCTTCCTGCATCGAAAAGCGATGGGTGTATTTACGGCAGATGTTTACGAATGCTTCCAGCTCGGCAACACTCTCCATTTTAATGCGCTCCGCGGCAAAGAAAGCTCCGATTTGAGCAGGGGTTGCTGACTGGGTCATAATAAGTTCGGCAGCAGCTTCGGCTTCGGCGTAATTCAGATCCCGGGCGCCCCTTTTGCCGCGACCCACTTCTTTTAATATTTCAATGATATTCATGTTCAGGCCCCCTTCAGATTTATGCTTTTAGCATTTGCTGTGCTTTGACGATGGAGATGGCTACATCAACGATACGTTTGCGTTCGTTCATTGCTTTTTTGCGTAGCACATCATATGCTTCCGCTTCCGGGATACCGTTTACTTCCCCAAGTATTCCTTTCGCCATATCAATCCATTTTCGTTCTTCCAGCCGAGCGGTTAGTTGCTTGCGTTCACTTTGCCAGTGCTGGCGTTCAAAAAAGCGTTTGGCACTAAAATGAAGAGCCCAATTCAGCTCATGGGCTGCCATAGAAGGGGTTAGAATGCCATCGACAGTAACATCAGCTTCACAGGCCTCTGTCGATGATAGCGCTGATTCTGCGCTGCACCACCAGAGCAACGGGACCGCTTTGGCTTGCTCCAGCCTGCCACCCCACATGCTGATAGTGCCGACAGGTATGTTTAGTACTGCCGCGTCTGCATTAAGGATTAGCTGTTTGATTTCAGATTCATTGCGGCAGGGTAGAGTTAGGTATCCGTTGGACTCTAAAAGGTGCTCAGGTCCTGCCTGCCATGAGGAAACGGCGTGTGTCTGCTCAGATACATGGTCAGAATGTAAGTGAATTACCAACAAGGAACGCAAGCGGGCTCCTCCTCTCTGTAACATGAAGGGTAGTTAGCGATGGGGATAGTAATCATTGATAACAAATATGACATAAGATTTTGTCTACCTGCTTATTTTTTTCATCATCATCAAGTTAAAACGGACTTTTAAACCATTTTGGCGTGTTTTGGACTGAAAATCAATCCTAATTTTGTAGGGGAGTGATATTTTATACGTCATAGATATGTTACATGGTGATAAAATATTATTTTTTATAAGTTTATGCGTAAGGAATGTTGACATATCATTTGAACCATTATATATTAGCTACAATACTTTTTAATTCCATACTCTGATGGATACAACGGCGTATTCGATGAAACGGCAATGGAGCCTGTTTTCTCATGTGGAGGGATATTTTGAATCCCCATATGTGAAGCAGGCTTTTTATGTTTTGAGGATACAAATGGAAGGAGAGTGACCTGATGAACGATATTCAAAAGTTAGTGTTGATCGGCAACGGAATGGCAGGGATACGCACTCTCGAACATTTGCTGAAGCTTGCACCAGGTAGCTATGAGATTACGGTATTCGGGGCCGAGCCCCATCCAAACTATAACCGGATCATGCTGTCCTCCGTTCTGGCGGGAGGGGCTGGTTTGCAGGATATTGTCATCAACGACTGGAGTTGGTATGAAGACAACAATATTCGATTGTATACCGATGATCCTGTCACAGCCATCGATACGGAAAAACAGCAGGTGACGTCGCGCTCCGGCGTATGCATCTCTTATGATTTGTTGTTGTTGGCAACAGGTTCTAAAGCCTTTATTCTGCCACTTCCAGGGGCCGACAAGGAGGGTGTTATCGGTTTTCGGGATATTCGTGACTGTGAAACGATGATGGAGACGGCAAAGACGCACAAAAAAGCAGCTGTTATCGGCGGCGGATTGCTTGGACTAGAGGCAGCTAGGGGGCTGCTTAACTTGGGGATGGACGTCACGGTTATTCATATTAACGGATATATTATGGATCGGCAGCTGGATGAGGCTGCTTCCCTTATGCTACGGCGCGAGCTGGAGGAGCAGGGAATGACTTTTCTGGTCAATAAGCGGACGGCGGCTATTACGGGCCGTCGTCGCGTGGAAGGATTAAAATTTGCTGATGGCAGTGAGTTGGAAGCAGACCTGATCGTTATGGCGGTAGGCATCAGACCAGACATTGAACTGGCGGTGTCGGCGGGAATCCCTGTAAACCGCGGCATCATCGTAAATGATTACATGGAAACGAATATCCCTGGCATATACGCCGTTGGCGAATGTGCAGAACACCAGGGAATCACTTACGGACTGGTAGCTCCATTATATGAGCAGGGTGGTGTGCTGGCTCAGCAGCTCGCGGGAATGGAGACTCCCGGCTACAGTGGTTCCGTCACTTCTACAAGGTTGAAGGTTTCGGGCGTAGACGTGTTTTCAGCAGGGAGTTACAAGGACGAGCCGGAAACACGTTCCTTGCGGTATCAGGATGATATTGGCGGCGTCTACAAAAAAATCGTGATCAAGGACGAAAAACTGATCGGAGCTGTTCTGTTTGGGGACACGTCTGACGGAGCCATGCTGTTTTCTTTGATCAAAAGCGGCGAGTCGGTGGTTGGCCGAGAGAAAGAGTTATTACTTGGCTTGAATCCCGGTCAACCTGAAGCTAGTGGCGCCATGATGCTGGAGCAGATGCCTGATGACGAAATTGTATGCGGATGTAATGGTGTATCCAAGGGTGACATTGGAGAGGCGGTTGCCGCTGGCCGCCGGAGTGTCGGGGAGATTAAGACATGCACGAAGGCATCGGCATCATGTGGCGGCTGCAAGCCATTAGTGGAGGGACTCTTACAGCTATACGCAGGCGCAGAAGCCGGAGAAACGATGAAAGAGGGAATTTGTAGTTGTACGACGCTTGACCGGGAAGCGATCATTGATGGCATTCGGGAGATGGGATTGAAGAGCGTCAAAGAAGTGATGAATGTGCTGGGATGGAACGAACCGGAAGGTTGCACTAAATGTCGGCCGGCCCTCAATTATTATCTAGGTATGGTATGGCCACTGGATTATGAGGATGAGAAGGAATCCAGATTCACGAATGAACGGTACCATGCCAATATACAGAAAGATGGCACCTATTCTGTCGTGCCCCGCATTTATGGAGGAGTTACTTCACCTGCCGACCTGAAGAAAATTGCTGCTGTCGCAGAGAAATACAATGTGCCTCTGGTTAAATTTACGGGTGGTCAACGTCTTGACCTGCTTGGTGTGAAAAAGGAGGATTTGCCGGGGATCTGGGCCGAGTTGGATATGCCGTCTGGATATGCCTATGGAAAGACGCTGCGAACGGTTAAGACGTGCGTAGGTAACACCTTTTGTCGCTTTGGCACCCAGGATGCTATGGGTATGGGCATTCGGTTGGAAAAGGCATTTGAACGTCTGAATGCGCCATCCAAAGTCAAACTGGCTGTATCTGGTTGCCCGCGTAACTGCGCTGAAGCGACGATCAAGGATTTAGGCGTCGTTGCTATTGACGGTGGCTGGGGGATCTACGTTGGAGGTAACGGCGGTATTAAGGTTCGGGCAGCTGAACTGCTTTGTACCGTTAAAACTGAAGATGAAGTGATGGAATGGACCGGTGCCTATCTGCAGTATTATCGCGAGCAGGCCAATTGGAACGAACGCACAGCCCATTGGGTGGAACGGGTCGGAGTTGAATCCATCAAACAGGCACTCGCGAATGCAGAGACGAGGAAGCAACTGGTGACCAAAATTGAGGAGACATTAAGCGCGACGACTGATCCGTGGCACGAAATTATTCACAACGAAGAGCTGCGCAAAAATTTTGTGCAGTTGCCGGAACTTAAGCCAGTAATGGAATAGGGGGCTGACAAAATGGAGACCAATACGACAACCAACAGAGTCAGAATAGCTGATCTGAACGAAATTGACCGACGTGGAGCAAGGACAGTTCGCATTCATAATACAGAGATAGCTGTATTCCGTCTGAGCGATGGCAGCGTGCATGCGCTTGAGAATCGTTGTCCGCACAAAGGGGGGCGGTTATCCGAAGGAATGATATGTGGCTCAGCGGTCCATTGTCCGCTCCATGACTGGAAAGTCGACCTTTCCACTGGTCGGGTGCAAGAGCCGGATACTGGATGTGTGACCGCTTACCCCACGGAGATTGATAGTGAGAGCGGGGCGGTTTATATCGTAATCTAAGAGTCTTATACGTATTGTGCTGATGGTTCTGCTTTTTTTCTTCTATATAATAGAAGAATCAAGGTGAAAGGCTTTGTTGAAGAAGTGGTGCTGTTAAAGTGCAATGATCTGAGTATACAGAAAGTCGACCCTATTTTTCCGGGCGGCTTTTTTATTTTATAAGTATGATTTTAATTAAAAAATTTTCTTGATTAAATCTTAGTGAATGACCTGTTTTCTTTTCTCAGGATAACTCGCTTTATCTCTAGACAAATAAAAAAAGCCTTGAGAATCAAGGCTTTTGACGAATAGGACGGATGGGGATCGAACCCATGACCCTTACCCTGTCAAGATAATGCTCTCCCGCTGAGCTACCGTCCTGCGGTTACTAGATAATATCATGTATTAACCATATATGTAAAGTGAAAAAATAGAAGTCAGCCTGTACTTCATGACCATTTATATATATAATTCGAATTTAGCGAGTTTGCAATTTGGAATTAATGATAGGGGGAACAGATGATGGCCGCAGAAATTATAAGTGTAACAACAGAGGAACAGCTACAGGAGGCAATATCGATCCGTACCAAAGTGTTTGTCGAAGAGCAAAAGGTTCCTCTCGATTTAGAAATTGACCATTATGACAAGCTGGGAGATACGGCCCATCATTTGCTAATTTGTGAACATGGTGAAATGGTGGCTACTGGTCGATTGACATACTATGAGGAAGATACAGCTAAAATGCAACGTATTGCCGTTCTCAAGGAGCATCGTGCCGCAGGCTATGGACGTGTATTACTGCTAGCACTGGAGGAACGTGCACGTGAATTGGGGTTAAGATACTCGCTGCTAGATGCCCAATGTCAAGCCGAGAAGTTTTACGAAAAGCTCGGCTACGAGACGATCTCCGATGAACCTTTTGACGATGCGGGAATACCGCATGTACGTATGCGCAAAAAGTTGTAGTCGACAGCGTAAGGTGCATACAAATCTGTACAATGTGCATGCTAGTAAAAGTTCCTCCACTATACTATGGATAAGGAGCGATACAGTATGGCTGATACAGAACGGGAGCAAATTACAGCAGTACGTAAAAACGGGGATGGCGACCTTACGTCTTTTCAGACATCTACTGGTCGGGTTTTAGATTATAGCCAAGCATTGAACGAGATTGAAGCAGGCTCAATTGCAGGCGTTAACGTTTTCAAGGCCAAGGATGGAAGCAAACGAATTCGGGGAGATGCCGATGGAGATCCATCTAATAACCTGGATCAACTGCCATTGTTCTGACCTTAACTCGCAACATTAGAATGCAAGTTCATCATTATATTCAAGAACAGCAAGCCGCCTGGCTATCCTTTGTAGGAAAGCCAGGCGGCTTTTTGTTAATTGTTCAAACTGTATTTAGCATGCTACTCTGCACGTTCCAACTCTGTAAGTTGATATACTCGTTGCTGCTCCAGAAAGGACATGACTCCTGCTTTCTCCCTGAACTGTTCCATATCATCACTATAGTGCATCAGATGAATCCGCTCTTGAAGAGATGGCGCCAAGCTTAGCAGCTCGTCCAACGTCGTATGGACTTCTCCAGCGCCTTGTAATTGAACCTCATGCAGAATACCCCGACATCCTCGTTCATGCACCAGATGATGAAGCAAATCAGGGTCAAAAACCATATCTGCACTATAAAAAAGGCGGTCATTAATGAATATGGAATAACTGTTTTTACCCGGAATATGCCTTGTAGGGATTAGCTCCACCTGGATACCTGATACTAATGTAGTGGGTACACCAGGCGTTATTACGTTTACCTCGAATACATCTTCAAGCTTGTCAATCATACCTTGCTGTGACATTCCGCCCTTGAGCGTATGTTCCCACAAAGGGTGGATTAGTGGTTCGGCGATATAAAGTAGAGGCTTGCGACGATGGAGAATGTTCATTTGAAAACCGAATTCCTCCAAACCTCCGACATGATCTGCGTGAATATGTGTGATTAAAATTGCGTCAATATCAGGCAAAGGGACGCCCATTTCGTGTAATGCTAAAGAAGCGGTTGTACCGCAATCGATCAGCAGTTTGCCTTCTCCGCTGTCCAGCAGCGCGTTGTTGTTGTAATAATGCTTGGCAAAGGCACTGCCTGTGCCAAGCATTTGTATCGTTAGACTCATTATGGATTTTTCCCTCCGGACTTTGTGTACTAGGACATTCTACAGTCGTATTTTATCACCTATGCTGCTGGAACTAAAGATTTGGCTCCTTATGTAAAAACTTTGGACAATTTGTGAAACACAGCGCAACTTGTGCGGCTGAGCTAGGTATAAATGTACGACAGAAGGTTTTAAACAGATAACGATGGAGGGATTAGTAGTGATGAAATGGAGAAAAGTGATGGCCCTAGTGATGGCCTTTTCAATAATGGGAGGGACCGCCATTTCGGCGGAATCCGCCAAGGACCAAGTGCAGTTGATTATTAATGGAGAAGTGTCAAAAGATGGCGCAGTTGTCATTGATGGGAAAACCTATGTGCCCATCCGTGATTTTAACGGACTTGTAAATTTTGATCCATCCGGTGGAAAAGTTGTTTTCGACCAGCCTAACGTGCATATGTTCCTGTTCAAGGGAGATACGGTGTTTGGTAACGTGAATAAAGGCAATAAAGTGAAATTTAATGTATTCAGTCAAATTGATACCTTGAAAACAGATATCTCCGGAGTGAAGGTAGCGATCACCGACCCTTCGGGCAACGTGAAGGATATTCAGTCTCAAGATATCAAAGGAGCGCAAAAGGATAACTTCTGGTTCCGTACGAACGACTTTACGTATGATTTCAAAACAGCAGGGAATTACCGGGTTGGTTTCTACATTAAAGAGAGCAAAGACGGCAGCTATACCCTGGTGTCCGAAAAAGTCATTACAGCGATAAATTAGGCATACCACAAATTGACCTGCACCCTTGATCATGTTACGATACGGGGGAAAATAAAACAATTTGAAGGTAGGTATTTCCATGAGTGATCACAAACATGAACACGGTGAAGCCTGCAACCACGATCATGACCACGAACATGAAGAAATGGTTCTTACGCTAACTGATGAAAATGGTAAAGATGTAGAAATGGTGCTGGTAGAGACCTTTGACGTAGAAGATCACGTTTATGCTCTTCTGCTTGAGCGAGGCAATCCCGAAGCGGATGGCATTATTCTTCGTATGGAAGAAGAAAACGAAGAAATGGTGCTTTACAATATTGAGGACGAAGATGAGTGGAAACGTGTAGAAGCCGCATATAGCGAGCTTGTTGCCCAATACGAATAGAATTGGATGTAGCAGCTGCATAGCTCTTCAAGAAAAAAAGCCCCCAAATGGGGGCTTTTTTTGTTGGCTATCAACATATTTTGTAAGCATGTGTTGACAGTTCAATATTATGAAATAGCGTCAGTCTCGACGATAACCTTCACCTGATGTACTGTTCGGTCCTCAGGTCCTTTAACAGGCAGGCCTACTTCTACATGATCAACAATATAATCAATATTGTCCTGCGAAATAACTTCTCCTGGCAGTAAGATCGGAATACCAGGTGGATACACATAAATGAATTCTGCAATAATGCGGCCAGCAGATTCCTTGAAAGGCACGATTTCCGTATCTCCATAAAAAGCGTCTCTTGGAATAAGGGAGAGCTGAGGGATATCCGGTATCTTTACAACCAGCTCATGCTCCTGACCTGTGGAATAGTGCAGAGAAGCCAGCTCACGCAGAGCTTTCAATAAAATTTCAATTTCCTCTTTGGTATCACCAGGCGTCACCAAACAGAGAATATTGTACATATCGCTAAGCTCAACCTCGATATTGTAGTGATCTCTCAGCCAATTTTCCACATCGTATCCAGTAAGACCTAAATGGCGGATATGAACCGTAATTTTGGTTGGATCATAATCGTAAGTAGCTTCCGTGCCGAGAATTTCACTACCAAAGCAATATAGCCCTTCAATCTTGTTAACCTCTGAGCGGCAATATTCAGCCAAATCAAGGGCTCGTTGTGCTATTTCATGACCGTTAAGTGCTAGGTTGCGTCGGGATGTGTCCAAGGAAGCCAACAGGAGATACGAAGTGGATGTTGTTGTCAGCATACTGAAAATCGTTTGTACACGTTGTGGGTTAACGTATCCGTTTTTCGTATTTACATTCAAGATCGAGCTTTGTGTCAAGGAACCGCCCAGCTTGTGGACACTTGTAGCTGACATGTCTGCTCCCGCCTCCATGGCGGACATCGGTAGATCAGGATGAAAATGAATCAGTACCCCGTGAGCCTCATCGACCAGGACCGGCACATTATAGCTGTGAGCGAGATCTACAATTTCTTTTAAGTCGGCGCACACACCGTAATATGTCGGGTTGATAACAAGGACGCCCTTGGCGTCAGGGTGGCGTTCCAATGCCCGGCGTACGGACTTGGTTGTAACCCCGTGGTGAATACCGAGATTCTCATCACTGACTGGAGAAATGAATACTGGTTTTGCACCAGCAAAGATAATGGCAGACATTATAGATTTGTGTACGTTTCTGGGTACAATAATTTTATCACCTGGCAAGCAAATGGACATAATCATGGTGATGATGGCTCCGCTTGTCCCCTGTACACTGTAGTAAGTATAATCTGCTCCGAAGGCATCTGCTGCAAGCTTTTGGGCTTCTTCGATGACACCTGTTGGTTGATGCAGATCGTCCAATGGAGCGATGTTGATCATATCTATGGAAAAGGCATTATCCCCCATAAATTCGCGAAATTCCGGATCTGCTCCGACTCCCTTTTTATGACCTGGGATGTGAAATTGAACCGGGTTGCTCTGAGCGTGCTTCTTCAAAGCAGTAAAAAGCGGGGTGTTGCTTTGATTCATTAGTGTTGTCACAACCTTTCGTGCAGGATTTCGACAATCCTGTGCAAGTGATAATAGAACAAAATTGAGTATAGCAGTTTGAAGTAGGAATGCAAGCGATTGAGGGCGCATTTATTTGCGAAAGAGTGGAGTAGGCGGAGAACCCGGTCTTTATAGCCAAAAAACGAAGGTGGAGGATGTGGATTAGATGTGGCAAAAAGGACGAAAAAAAGCTCGGCAGCGGCTGTGGACTCCTTTTTTTAGCAAATTGTGGATTCTGGTATTTCTCGTCGAATTTATGAAAGGATCTCTTCTGGTATCCATCCTGCCGGTATATATGGGAGAAACGCTTGGTTTGTCAGCCGGGATTATTGGTTTAGCCTTTTCACTTCAATATTTTGGAGACAATGCGTTCCGGGCACCGGCGGGCTGGATGGCTGAACGGCTTGGCTACCGTGGAACGATGTCGACCGCACTGTTGTTTACGCTTGTAGCTATTATTATGCTGAGCGTACTGACAGAGCCCGTGTGGCTCGTCGTCGCGTGTCTGCTGCTCGGTCTGGGTACTTCTCCGCTCTGGCCTTGTGTTATGACCGGAACGACCGAAATGTCCGGGCCTAATAACAGCAATGGCGCGGCGATGGGCACACTGGAAATTGCGTCTATGGGCGGAACGGGATTGGGTCCGCTCATTATGAACTTCGCCATATCCCACTATGGGCATTCTTACGGCATGGTGTTCATGATTTTGATAGGATGCAGTGTTGTATTGTTGTTGGTTGCTCTCATGCTGCCAGGACCGAAAAGGTCTGCTGACAAAGGTGACCTCAAACAGAGCGCTCTAGTGTCGTCTGATGGGCACATAAAGCAAAAGCGGGGAGTTCTGAAAGGAATCCAGGAGACGATCGGCGTGCTCAAAACAAAGCTTAACGTCAACCCGTTAATTTACCCGGCGCTGTTTTTGCAGTCTTTTGTTATCGGTTTAATCAGCCCGGTACTGACGCTATACGCTCGAACGGACCTCGGGATTTCACCAAACCTGTACAGCGTGCTCCTGATTGCAGGCGGTGGGGTGACTGTGCTGGCACTGATCCCTTGCGGCAAGTTGGTCGACCGACTTGGAACGGAGTATTTTCTACATGTTGGCTTTTTGCTAGCCGGAATTACGCTGTTTCTCTTTTCAATCGTTCGATCTATTCCGCTGGTGTTTGTATCCGTAGCGCTTATTGGTTTGGGATATGCGCTCATTTTGCCTGCATGGAACACATTTCTTGCCCGACTGATTCCGGAAAGCGAGCGAGCAACGGTATGGGGCTTTTTTTTAACACTTCAAGGCTCCGGCATGGTTATAGGCCCGCTCGTTTCAGGAGTGCTATGGGACCGTGCCGGACACACAGCTCCATTTATCATCAGTGGGGTCGTGATGCTGCTCATGTTTGGCTGCCACCTGGCTCTGGCACGTAATCCACGCAGGAAGACTGTGGAGGCCTGAACAGCACCTTGAAAAGCGGCGAGGGCTACTCTTTCGAGAAAGACATTCGGTACAGCGGCAGCAAATGCTCAAAGGTAGAACGCACTGCCTGTAATAGTGCAGCCCCGTCACTGGCGAGTGGATCTTCTCGGTCAATACGGATTCCACACATGACCTCCGCTTTTTTTACCTGTTGCAGCTTGTGGATGATCGTTTGAAAATCTTCATTATCCATGTGTTGTTGTTCTGTGCCTTCTGGAGCCATATGATCCATGGACCAGTAAAAATGATCCGGTAGGTTAGAACGTACATCACTCAGGTTGGCTTCGAGCGCCTGGGCAAATGTAGCTTTGTTCGGGCTTTCATAAATAATTGCGAAGATGACGAAAAGATGGGAAGCGAACATGCCTACCTCAAAATGCGGCAGCGCCTTGTATCCGCGCTTGTTTGCCGCCCAGGCAACCCAAGTATCTTTGGGGGGATTGACTTTGCGTCGTGCATGCTTGGCAACGTGAACGTGCATAGGCTCCCCACATAAGTCTGTCAGGAACGGGGCCAATTCCTCGCCAATTGCCTCCAGCTTGGGCCGAACCTGCTGAATCAGCACTTCCATACGAGGCTCCAACCCCGGTATTTCAAAAACATCGAAGTCCTTTGCAGTAAATCCACTAAATGTCATTCCTTTTCCTCCTGTAACTGGGTTAAGCCATGTCGTGTGGCGTAATATGTCCGATTATAGCATAATGCCGCCGGGCTTGGCCGACTTTAGACCAGGTTTGAAACAAGCATATAAGGCAAAAGTAGGATTGTGCGCTGTTACTCATAAAAATAGGTCAAATAACCAAGTACCCTTACATAAAATGAAGTATAAAATAGAGCAAGGGAAGATCAAGCGGGAAAGCCGCAGGCTTGCTGTAGCCGGACTTCTTGAATCGGACTTGAAAAAGGAGGGAATGCCGTGAACAAGGGCTGTGAGGTAGAATATTGCAATCTAGAGCTCCGGTTTAGCCGTCGGCATATCCATAATCTGATCAAGGATTTGATATCGGAAGGGTATTCGCTGTACTGGAGCGAGGATGAGTCGTACCTGGTTTTGTCGGTGAGAACCGGGCGCAAGCTGGTGAAGCTCCGTTTTCAACAGCTGCGCACAGGACACTACAAGTTGGCTGGAGATTATGTAATCCGCGATGCCAAGCTGGCTGAGTGGTTGGAGAAGCTGATTGGAAGCACCCGAGGTCATGCCATTGTCAAAAGAGTTAAGGATCATCATATTTTAGTAGAAAATATTTTGTTCGGTGAGGTCATTCGTCTGGTCGAGGTTACAGGCTTTAAACAGCGTGTCATTTATCAGAAAGGACCGGTGCTGTCCGCACAGGAAATGGAGGATATGTACGCTTCCAATGAAGGGGAAACCCGGCTGCTGCTGCTTAAAATGGAAGTGGACGATGAATTGGAGAAACTGTTCACAGCGATGACAGCGGGAGATACAGCTAAAATCGGGAATTGCCATGAACGCCTGCAAACGCTATCCCACCAACTGCTGATGATGGAAGCGTAGTACATCTGAACACCTCATGAAAATGAGGTGTTTTGGTCTGTGAATAGACAGGGGTTCACTTCTTACACCAAAAACGTTAAAATAGAAGTGCACGTGTTCCGATTCACATAAAGTGTAATGCGGTAAAGCGGCGATATAGAAGACAAAATATGTTGCAAAGGATGAGGAACCAGATGGCAAAACAGCAAATTGGTGTGATCGGCCTGGCGGTAATGGGTAAGAATTTAGCCCTTAATATTGAGAGCAGAGGCTTCACTGTCTCGGTTTTTAATCGCTCTCCAGAAAAAACGCACGATCTTATCAAAGAAGCAGAAGGTAAAAAACTGACGGGTACTTTCTCTATTGAAGAATTTGTGAACTCACTGGAATCACCCCGTAAAATCCTGATCATGGTTCAAGCTGGTAAAGCAACAGATGCCACGATTGAACAGCTTGTGCCTCATCTGGACAAGGGCGACATTATTATAGACGGAGGCAATGCCTACTTCCCTGATACACAGCGCCGCAGCAAGGAGCTGGAGGAAAAAGGACTTCGCTTTATTGGTACAGGCGTATCCGGTGGTGAAGAAGGTGCCTTGAATGGTCCTGCCATCATGCCGGGTGGACAAGAAAGTGCCTATAAACTGGTAGAGCCAATTCTGACGGCAATCTCTGCTAAAGTAGAAGGCGACCCATGCTGTACATATATCGGTCCCGACGGTGCTGGTCACTATGTAAAAATGGTGCATAACGGTATCGAGTACGGCGACATGCAATTGATCGGTGAAGCTTATCACCTGTTAAAATCAGTCCTGAACGTGAATGCGGAAGAGCTTCATGAAATCTTCACGGAATGGAATAAAGGGGAACTGGACAGCTACCTGATCGAAATTACAGCTGACATCTTCTCCCAATACGATGCTGAAACAGGCAAGCCAATGGTAGACGTTATCTTGGATGCTGCTGGTCAAAAAGGTACAGGTAAATGGACAAGCCAAAGCGCTTTGGATCTGGGTGTGCCATTGTCCATGATTACCGAATCCGTATTCTCCCGCTTCTTGTCTGCTATGAAAGACGAGCGCATTGCGGCAAGCAAAGTGCTGAGCGGTCCTAATGCTGAGTCCTTCAGCGGCGACAAAAAAGAATTTATCGAGAGCGTACGTAAAGCACTGTTTGCAAGTAAAATCGTATCCTATGCTCAAGGTTTCGCTCAAATGCGTGCAGCTTCCGATGAATATGATTGGGATTTGAAATACGGAAAAATTGCTATGATTTTCCGTGGCGGTTGCATTATCCGCTCGCAATTCCTGCAAAACATCAAGGATGCATATGACCGCGACCCTGCCTTGAAAAACCTGTTACTGGATTCTTACTTCAAAAATGTAGTTGAAACGTATCAAGATGCATGGCGTCAAGTGATTTCCGTGGCTGTATCTCAAGGTATTCCAGTGCCTGGCTTCTCCAGCGCGCTTGCATACTACGACAGCTACCGCACTGAGCGTTTGCCAGCAAATCTGCTACAAGCACAACGTGACTACTTCGGTGCCCATACGTTCAAACGTGTGGACAAAGAAGGCGTATTCCATCATCAATGGTTCTAATGAACGGACGGATATGCATGAATAGCATTATGTAATACAACGGAAGCTTTTTTGCCCTATGGGTAGAAGAAGCTTCCGTTTTTTAGTTTTTAATTATGGATATCATTCTGATGGAAGTAGAGGATTGTGTAATCTTTTGACGCTATGGTATGATAGGGATAGAATATTTTAATGCATTACCGCGTCTAAGCTTTGAGTTAAAACAAAAGAGACGGGAAGTTCCCGTCTCTTTTGTTAAGTAGGTTTTCTATTGCTCCTGTGACCATTGCAGCATGCCGCCGGTCATGTTAGTACAGCCTTCATAACCTAGCTGCTGTAGATATTCGCAGGCTCGTTCACTGCGATAACCGCTCCGGCAAATAAAGATAATTTCACCGGTGCGTTCAATTTCTTCAAGACGACCCGGAAGCTGTCCGAGCGGAATGTGCTTGGCACCTTCAATCATGCCTTCCGCTACTTCTTCCGCTTCGCGGACGTCGATTAATTGCAATTGCTCTCCTGCTTGCAGACGTGCGCGCAACTCAGAAGGTTCAATCAGGGCGATTTGCGTCATGGCCGGACCTCTTTTCTGATAAATAGTGGGTGCTACGTATGTTTTTGATGTGTGCAAAATGTCACACACACTCTATGTATGATAGCTAAGCTATCTCTAGGCTGTCAATCGGCTTAATCCTAAAGTTAGGTATAGATTAATTAACCGACGGGATTCACTCGGGCGACCTAGATTAATATTTCTTATTTTTTGGGTGGAGAAATGAATGCTATAACTTGTATAATTAACGTAAAATAGGATGGTTTGAACCGAAAAGGAGCATGTACATTATGGATGTTATCGTTAGACCTACCCCTTCCTTGCAAGGAGAGATTGGGGCCCTGTCCTCCAAAAACTACACTACTCGTTATTTGCTCACTGCGGCACTTGCTGAGGGAAAAAGTACCATTTATTATCCAGCCCATAGTGAAGACAGTGATGCTATGCGTCGTTGTATCGCCGATCTGGGTGCAGTACTGGAAGAGGACGATGAAAAAATAGTTATTACAGGTTTTGGTAAACATCCTCAAGCTGTGAAGGAATTGAATGTGGGAAACGCAGGAGCGGTGCTCCGTTTTTTGATGGGTATAGCATCTCTATGTCCGGATGTTACATTTGTTAATACATATCCCGACTCATTGGGCAAGAGACCACATGATGATCTAATCGATGCACTGGGGCAACTGGGCGTGAAAGTAGATCATCGTGAAGGTAAGTTGCCAATTCGTATTCAGGGTGGTCAGGCGAAGGGCGGTAAAATTCAGGTGTCCGGCTCGGTTAGCTCACAATATTTGAGCGCCTTGCTATTCCTTACGCCTTTACTGGAGGAAGACAGTGAAATCGAAGTGCTGCATGATTTGAAATCCAAGGTGGTCATTGGGCAGACCCTGGAGGTATTGCAAGAGGCTGGTATTATCATTCATGCAAGCGATGATTACATGTCTTTCCGTGTCCCAGGGCGGCAATCCTATCAGCCACGTACGTATACTGTACAGGGAGACTACCCAGGGAGTGCAGCGGTGCTAGCGGCTGCTGCAGTAACGAATTCTGATGTTACCATCCATCGTCTTAAAGAGCAGAGCAAACAGGGAGAACGCGCTATTGTAGATGTGTTGCGCATGATGGAAGTGCCACTGACACATGAGAACGATACCGTTGTCGTGAAGGGCAATGGCCGATTGAAAGCTGTCGAGTTTGACGGTGATGCTGCAACAGACGCTGTGCTTGCAATGGTGGCTGCGGCTGTATTTGCTGAAGGCACGTCCCGCTTTTATAACGTGGAGAATTTACGGTATAAGGAATGTGACCGCATTACCGATTATTTGAATGAGCTGACCAAGGCTGGAGCTCGGGTAGAAGAACGCCAGGCGGAAATTATCGTACATGGCAGACCGGAGGGTGTCGAAGGTGGCGTGGAAATTAACGCGCATTTTGATCACCGTGTTATTATGGCCTTGACGATTGTAGGTTTGCGCGCACAGAAGCCGTTAGTGATCAAGGATGCACATCATGTCGCCAAATCGTATCCGCAGTATTTTGACCATCTAACGACGCTTGGTGCTTCTGTAGAATGGGTAAAATAAAAGCAAACGAAGATGCGAATAGGAGGGAACGGGATGGCTTTTGAAAATCCGTCGAGAGAAGAGATTAAAACCATTTTGGAACAAGTAGGCAATATTGCGGTTGTTGGTTTGTCTGATAAATCAGATCGAACCTCTTATATGGTTTCTTATGCCATGCAGAAGCGGGGATACCGGATTATTCCGGTTAACCCTGCGGCGGCAGGGCAAACGATTCTTGGGGAGACTTGTTATGCCAGTCTTGCTGAAGTACCTGAGCCTGTGGAGCTGGTCAATGTATTCCGCCGCAGTGAATACTGTGCAGAGGTTGCGCGTGAAGCAGCAACTATTGGAGCTAAGATTTTGTGGCTTCAACAGGGAATTATAAGCCAGGAAGCCGCTGACATTGCGCAGGAGCATGGAATGACGGTTATTATGGATCGTTGCATTAAGGTGGAGGACTCAGTGACCCAGGCTGTACGTAAAGGATAAACAAGGATCAGTGACTCGTGCTATATGCACATGAAAACCTTCTTCCCTTGCTTCACAGGGTTGAAGGTTTTTGGTGCGAAATGAGGAATATGTACCGTATATTATACTTTCAGCAATCCATATAATGTATGTATGCCTTAATGATGAAAATGGTCTAGACGGATTCATAGTGTTATCTGTTGTGGTGATAAAGTTTTTTGACCTGTAGAAGCGTAAATAAATATTTTGGCAGATGGAATCATTGCTTTGACAAAAGTATTTATTCGGCTTACCATCAGGGATAGAAAGGAGAGGAATGCCATGAATTGGCTCGGATCCTTACAACAGCTCGGTCGTGCTGTCATGCTCCCGACGATGGTGCTACCAGCCGCTGCAATATTGCTAAGTCTCGGCAGCCTTCCTTGGTCCACATGGGGGTTCCCTATGGTGTCTGATATGGCAAATGCGGCGGGACACGGGATTTTTTATTTTTTGCCATATTTATTTGCGGTTGGTGTTGCACTGGGTATGTCGAATCAGGCAGGTCAGGCGGGACTGGCAGCATTAGCTGGTATGGCTATATATGATCAGGTCACATTGAGATTTGGAAACGGACTCATTCAACCGGCGACGCTCATTGGTATCATTTTGGGGGTCATTTCAGGGGTGGCCTATAATCGCTTCAAAAGCATCAAATTGCCCGAGGTGCTTCAGTTTTTTGGGGGTACCCGATTTGTTCTGCTGCTTATTGGCCTCTTCTCGGCTGTGTTTGCAGGACTCATGCTAATTATTGCCCCACTCATACAGAGAGGGCTGCAATTTATAGTAGGTCTGGAATCGAGCTTGGGCGGCTTTGGACTGTTTATCTACGGTATTCTATATCGGTTGCTGGCGGCCTTTGGTCTGCACCATCTGCTTAATAATATTTTTTGGTTCCAACTGGGTACATATAAAACGCCGTCTGGCAACGTTGTGCAGGGAGATTTACCCCGGTTTTTTGCTGGCGATCCGACAGCGGGCTATTTCATGTCCGGATTGTTCCCCATTATGATGTTTGCGATCCCTGCCATTGCGCTGGCGATCATTCAGGAAGCACGTGAAGACTTGAAGCCAAAGGTGCAAAAAACATTTTTGACGGCTGCGCTTGTCTGCTTTTTTACCGGAGTGTCGGAACAGATCGAGTTCGCCTTTTTGTTTGCAGCACCTTATTTGTTCCTCGTTCATGCGGTTATGTCTGGGCTGGCCATGTGGCTTACCTTTGAGTTGGATATTCATCACGGATTTTCCTATTCGGCGGGTTTTATAGATTATGTCCTTAATTTTCATCTCTCACATAACGCCTGGTTGTTAATTCCAGTGGGAGTGGCGTACGGGCTTGTGTATTATGTACTGTTTCGATGGGCTATCCGGCGGTTCCGTATTCCAACTCCTGGGCGCGAGGAAGGTTCGGTTCTGGAGGATTGGGCCGGCAATATTCCTTATAGTGCTCCGCTTATTTTGGAAGCACTTGGCGGGAAGGAAAATATTGTGCAGGTTGAGGCCTGCATCACACGTTTGCGGCTGACCGTCCACAATGACAGACTGATCGATACCGGAGCGATGAAGGCTTTGGGATCGGCCGGGCTTATCAATCTGGGTGGAGGTAATTTGCAGGTTGTATTCGGAACGTATTCAGAACTGATTCGTGAGGAAATCGCGAAGCTGATGGAGCGTGATCTCCCTCAAATTTTGTTCAACGCTCCTGTACATGGAAAAATGCTCCCGATTCATGAAGTGCCTGACAAAATTTTTGCGACAAAGCTGGTCGGGGACGGTGTTGCTTTTGTTCCTGAACGTGGTGAACTTGTGTCTCCAGTGTATGGTACTGTGATGCACTTGTATCCGACTATGCACGCTTTAGGCATCTCCACACGAGAGGGACTTGAGGTTCTGCTCCACATAGGGATTGATACTTCACAGCTAAAAGGGAATTTTACTGCTATGGTAGAAGCAGGCGATACGGTGGAACCGGGGCAATTGCTAATCAAATTTGATTTGCAGGCGCTGCGAGAGCAAGCTCCATCACTGGTGACTCCTATGGTCATCACGAATCCGGATCGCGTCAAGTCGTGGAGCTTTGCTCCGTTTAAAACAGTGAAAAAAGGTCAGGCCTCGGTAATGTCCGTTGTGCTGCATGACAGGAATGTTGGAGGGGTAGAAACATGATAGAAGGCATCGGCGCCGCAGCAGGTGTGGCAATCGGGAAGGCATTTGTCCTGCCGAGCTGGGAGTGGGATTTACCTGATCAAAAAATGGATGCGGTAGATCTTGCGAAGGAATTTGAACGGTTGTATGAAGGGATACGCACATCCAAAAGTGAGATCCAGTTTATTAAGGATGAGTTTCGAGAGATGGTGGGGCCGGAGGAATCCAGCATCTTTGATGCTCATCTTGCGATATTGGAAGATCCGGAATTCATGAATGAAATTCGCGGAATTATTGAGCGTCAGTACAAGGCGGCCGAGGTGGCCGTGAAGGAAGCCATTGATCATTTTGTAACAATGTTTGATTTACTGGATGATGAATATATGAAGGAGCGGGCAATCGATATCAAAGATGTGGGAAACCGGCTGCTCAAGCATTTGCTGGGTGCACCGGAAGTGACTCTTCCCAAGGATACACAGCCCTATATTCTGGTAGCCAAGGAGCTCTCACCCTCCCAATCGGCACACTTGAATCCTAGCTATGTTTTAGGGATTGTAACTATGAATGGTGGGAAAACATCACATTCTGCGATCATGGCCCGCGCACTTGGTATTCCACTCGTTTCAGGACTGGAGAGCAATCTGAATTTGCCCGTTCAAACGGGAGATATGATGGTTGTGGACGGAGACCTGGGCAAAGTTTATGTGAATCCGGAAAAAACTGTAACTGATCATTATAAAATTTTGCGCGACGAGCAGCGACGCAGAAAAGAGCAGCTTCAGGTACTTGCTTCTGTAGATGCCGTGACCAAGGATGGAACCACCCTGAGGCTGGCGGCTAATATTAGTTCGATTAAAGAGCTGGAGGCAGCTTTGAAGCATGGCGCTCAAGGTGTAGGACTGTTCCGCACGGAATTTTTATACATGGATCGCAAATCTGCTCCAGATGAAGAGGAGCAGTATGAAGTATATCGGCTGATAGCGGAAAAGGCAGGGAACCACTCTGTAGTCATCCGTACATTGGATATCGGTGGAGATAAGCCGTTGGACTATCTTCAACTACCAGAGGAAGAAAATCCTTTTCTAGGTTACCGTGCTATACGGATCAGTCTGGATTGGAAGGAATTGTTTAAAACCCAGTTGACTGCAATTTTGCGAGCCAGTGCAACGGGAAATATCAAGGTAATGTATCCGATGATCTCATCCGTGGAGGAGGTCCGCCAGGCAGATGTTCTTTTGAAGGAGGCTATGGCGGATTTGGATGCAAGAGGGCTTGCCTATAATCCGAACATTCAGCGAGGAATTATGATTGAGGTACCGGCTGCAGCGATGATCGCTGATCTATTGGCAGCTGAAACAGATTTTTTTAGTATCGGAACGAATGATCTGGTTCAGTATGTGCTGGCTGTAGACCGTATGAATGAGCAGATTGCACATATGTACCATCCATACCATCCAGCTGTACTTCGAATGCTGCGCATGACTGCACAAGCGGCACATCAAGCAGGAATTGATGTGAGTGTATGTGGTGAGATGGCTGGAGATGAACGTTCCGTTCCTCTTTGGCTAGAACTGGGGATACATCAACTCAGCATGTCTCCCCAATCTTTATTGCGGGTCAAGCATCGTGTGCTGAATACGACTGCATCTGAGGCAACGACAGTCGCTCAGGTTTGCTTTGGCATGTCCACTGGTGCAGCAATCGAAGACAAGCTGACTGCAGCTAATGTCAGCTGCACTCCGGCCGGGCCTGGACGGCAGTAATATGTAATGTCCGCAAAGCTTTGCACAGCCAATACCCCGTACTGTTGAGCTTGTCGTAGCAAACCTTAATGTCGTAGCACGGCTTGGACGAAAAAGAACCTTCAAAACCACTTATTCATGGTTTTGAAGGTTCTTTTTTTCATCTTGTTGACAGCCTTTTGAGATTACGGAAAATTAACTTAATCTCTTATTTCCGGGTGTTATCTGCTAACAAATCGCAGAACGCTTTTCCGTAAGGTGGAAGATCGGGTGGTCGACGAGCAGATACAATATGTCCGTCCGTCACAACTGCCTCATCCTTCCAAATAGCTCCTGCATTCTCCATATCATCACGAATACCTGGTGTGGAGGTTACCGTAACACCATCCAAAATTTTAGCAGAGATCAGTACCCAGCCTGCATGGCAGATCTGTCCAATCGGCTTATGAGCAGCATGAAACTCCTGTACGAGTTGAATTACCTTGGGATAGCGGCGCAGCTTATCAGGTGCCCAACCGCCAGGGACGAGAATTCCGTCATAATTACTGCTATTCAGTTCCTCAAAGGCATATTCCGCTTCCGCAGGTACGCCATATTTTCCAATATATTTCTTACCCTTTTCCGCACCAGCTAAATGCACCTCTGCGCCTTCTTCACGAACACGGTAAATCGGATACCACAGCTCCAGATCCTCGAATTCCTCATCCACTAGGGCGATAACCTTTTTTCCAGCAAGTCTTGACATCCAACCATCCTTTCGTGCGTCACATGATGACACCTCTGTTTTGTAATCTGTACTTTTACATCTTAAGAAAAAGAACGCTCGAAGTCCATTCCTTCGCAGATTCTTATGTTAGTAGTCTGCTCTTTGACAGCAATTGTCGTCATTTTCTGACCCTCCAAAGCTTTGGTAATTTGTTCATAGCTGCAATCTGTGGAAGGATTTGAGGTCCCATAGTCGAAATAAAACAAGGTATGATAGATCTAATGGAGTTAACAAATATTTATTAGACTAGTAAATAGATATATTTGGATTCTGATGAGATCCTCGTATAGTTTGATCCTACGTAATGAGGTGGTTAAATGCATAAGCAATGTCAATGTGGCAAACCGATGGGACTGGAACTGCGAAAGGTAATCTATGCGGACAAGGTTGAAATTTTGCACGTCCCTGTATTCTCATGCTCGTCATGCTTTTCCAGTGAGGTTTTGCAGCATGTGACAAAGGATATTAAGGCACTATTACAAAGTTTAGGGAGCAAACCTACGGCACGGAGAATATCTTTTGCTCGCAACAATGAACTGGCAGAAATAATTCGCAAGCTTGTATTGGAGGAAGCGGACAATCCCAATGTGGATTGGCAATCTGCTTTGGAGGAGCGCATGGAGCTTCGAATTAATCTCTTACTGGATCTTTATCGCTATGCGAGAAGTCTGGGAGACGAAGATTGGATGAATGATGTAGAGAAAAAATTGGTTCAATTATCCGGTTTTACCAGTGAATCGGTATTTACGAATACAAAAAACTAAAAAATATGAAAATTTTCATGGTCACCATTGGATTTTACATGTTCTTTTTGTTACGATGTGAATAGGCCATACGACAAGACACAGAAAGGAATGTATATCCAATGGCGACGATGACAAAAATGACTACTGTTCAACAATTAAATACGGCTCTGGAAGCGTCATCAGACAAGCCGGTGCTTCTCTTTAAACATAGCACACGTTGTCCGATAAGTGCAGGCGCATATCAGGAAGTGGAGTCCTATTTGCATGGCGCTCCTAACGAAAATATTGAATACGGTATCATTTATGTAGTAGAAGATCGGCCGGTGTCCAATGAAACCGCGGACAGGCTTCAGGTGAAGCATGAATCCCCGCAGGCCATTTTAATCAAGGGCGGAGAGGCTGTTTGGCATACATCCCATTCGAATATTACAGCCCGTGCACTCCACGATCATCTCACATAGATAGAATGTGTGCTGTCGTTGCATAAAGTAGTATTTTGTCGTATCATGGTTCTAATTAGTTGATCTAGGATTCGGTTGAAAATTTATTGGCAATGGAGAGAAGGAATGTGACGGTAACGATCTATGATGTAGCTCGCGAAGCTGGTGTCTCAATGGCCACAGTGTCCCGCGTAGTTAACAATAATCCTAATGTGAAACCTCAGACCCGCAAGAAAGTGTACGAAGCGATTGAACAATTGGGATATCGCCCAAATGCGGTTGCTAGAGGTCTGGCCAGCAAGAAGACAACGACCGTCGGCGTGGTTATACCGGATATATCGAACTCAATTTTTGCAGAAATTGCGCGCGGTATTGAGGATATAGCGAATATGTATCACTATAATATTATTTTGTGTAATGCCGACAAGCGAAAAGAAAAAGAGATTCGTGTCATCAACACATTGCTTGAAAAGCAAGTGGATGGTCTTCTGTTCATGGGTGGTACAGTAACGGACGAGCATATTCAGGCGTTCCATACAGCTGCGGTCCCTATCGTTCTATGTGCAACGAGTGATGAAAAAGGAAGCTATCCTTCGGTCGATATCGACCATGAAGCCGCTGCTTTTGATGCAGTAAACACGTTGATCCGCCATGGACACCGTCAAATCGCAATGATCAGTGGTACGCTTCAAGACCCTGCAAACGGCTATGCACGTTTCCAAGGTTACAAGAGAGCACTGGAAACAGCCGGGATTGATTATCAGGAGGATCTCGTGCGAATCGGGAACTACCGTTATGAATCCGGTGTCGAAGCAATGAAATATTTTCTCGGCCTGAAGAAGAAGCCAAGTGCGATTTTTGCTGCTACGGATGAAATGGCAATTGGTGCGATCCACAGTATTCAGGATGAGGGATTGAAAGTTCCTGATGATTTTTCGGTAATCAGTGTTGACAATATTCGTATGGCCTCTATGGTTCGTCCTCAGCTGACAACCGTCGCGCAACCGATGTACGATTTGGGTGCGGTAGCGATGCGTTTGCTGACCAAGCTGATGAAAAAGGAAAACGTGGAGAATCCTCGCGTTATTTTGCCGCATGAAACAATTTTGCGGTTGTCAGTTAATTATTTAGACTAGACGCAGTGCTGAATAGGATATACCTTCGATGAAAGCTCCTTTGATGGAGCTTTTTTCGCGGATATAAAGCTTCTTATGGACATCATCATCAAACCAAGAATAGAGGGATGCGTAATGAGCCGACTTTATGGATTAATGGGTGCTATGGATGAAGAAATTGAATTGCTGCTGGCAGCGATGACGGAAGCGAGCAAGACGGTCAAGGCTGGAATCACGTACACTACAGGAATCATTCACGGGCAAAGAGTCGTTGTCTGCAAATCCGGTGTAGGCAAGGTTAATGCTGCGGTAACAACACAAATCCTGATTGATCATTTTGGTGTAGAACAGATTATATTTACGGGAGTGGCAGGGGCAGTTCATCCCGATTTAAACATTGGGGATATTGTCATCTCATCAACATGTATGCAGCATGATATGGATGTAACGCCTTTGGGTTATGCCAGAGGGGTCATTCCTTATCAGGACACCTCAGAGTTTGTGGCTGATCCCGAGCTTGTAAGTCTAGCTGAGCAAGCCTGCAAATCGTTTGGCGATCGGTATATTGTCGGCAAGGTACTTTCTGGCGATCAATTTGTTGCAAATCGTGAGTTAGTGACTGCATTACATCAGGAAATGGACGGTGCTTGTACCGAAATGGAGGGTGCAGCTGTGGCTCAGACAGCTCATATGAACGCTGTGCCTTATGTTGTCCTACGATCTATGTCAGATAAGGCTGATGGATCGGCTCACGTTAATTATGCTGAATTTACGGTAGAAGCTTCACATCGTTCGCATCGTATTGTGGAGTTCATGCTCAAGCATTTGGGCTAAGGGTATAATTTTTTAATACATGAATCTTCGGACAAACCGGATATGGTCAAACTGCTCCTGTGATGCGAGGGGCACATCCTTTCCCATTCGTACCATCAGACAGTTAGCAGGATGTGAGCATATTTCAGGATCATCCGTGGCGTACCAGACCATATCTACAGTTTTCATCAGACGTTCCATCATGCGGCGGTATTCCCATACGGAGAGACCGCTGCCTTTTAAATCCCAATGCCAATAGTATTCGGTCGTAAAAATAATATAGGATTCAAGCTGTCCGTCCTCAAAGGCAATCCGAATCATTCGGCTACCCAGGCCCAGACCACGATAGTCATCGGCTACCTCAACAGCTCCAAGTTCCAGTAAATCCTTCATACCAGCTTCCGACCAGCGCTCCATCTCATCTGGGTAATGAAAAGTAACATATCCCAGAAGGGTATCCCCGTTGTGGGCAATGATAATTCTGCCTTCTGGCAGTTCCGAAATATCCACCAACGCGTCGAACTGTTCCTTTGGTTTGCGAAAGGCATCTAATTGCTTGTGCATTTGAAATGAACGCAGATGATCCGCGGATACGGGGCCTTCTACATAGATTGTTTGTCCCTTATGATCCAGCGTGTCCAAGTGGTACAGTTTTAAATGCTGCATGTGTACGCCCTCCTTGTTCGCCATGAGCTCGTTCCTCATATCCCCTACTTATAGCAAAAAAACAATTAAATGAAAAGGATGGTCGTCACATCCTGACCTATGATATACTGTTTTAGACATAAAATGTTCACAATTAAGTGCTTAAATCAACCAGTACACCAAAGGACTTCATCTGCTTTATTGATTTTGTAAGCGTTATCTTGTTCTGTGTGATTCTCATTAATCCATTGTGAGGAGGCTTAACGCATGAAGATTGAAGAACTCCAGACTGTAGTTCCCACATCCAACATGGGCCCGTATGAACAAGCTTACAACAACTTTCAGTGGGAGGATGCAGAGCGTCATTTTACGTGGTATGAAACAGGCAGGGTGAATATGGCACATGAAGCCATTGATCGACATGTACAGGAAGGACGAGGTGAGAAAGCGGCACTATTGTATTGTGACGCAAACCGTCACGAAACCTACACCTTCTCTCAGCTTCGTGCTAGCTCTAACAAGTTCGGAAATGTGCTGCGGAAATACGGTATTGGTAAAGGGGAGCGGGTATTTATTTTCATGCCACGTTCACCCGAGCTGGTTATTAGTTTACTTGGTGTTCTAAAGGTTGGGGCTGTTGTCGGTCCATTGTTTGAGGCGTTTATGGAAACTGCGGTTAAAGATCGATTGGAGGATAGTGGGGCGGTGGCATTAGTGACCACACCTGCGCTTCTGCCACGGGTAAAACGTGAGGAGCTTCCTGAGCTGCGACATATTTTTGTGGTTGGTGATATGGATGCACGTGAGCAGGGAATTATCGATTTCGAGACAGAAATGCTTATGTCCTCAGAGGAACTTGAGCCAGAATGGTTGAATCGTGAAGATGGATTAATTATTCACTATACATCAGGCTCAACAGGCAAGCCCAAAGGCGTGTATCATGTGCAAAATGCAATGATTCAGCATTACTATACTGGCAAAATGGTACTGGATTTGCGGGAAGATGATGTGTATTGGTGTACTGCTGATCCTGGCTGGGTCACGGGAACATCATACGGTATTTTTGCTCCATGGCTAAATGGAGCGACGAATGTCATTCGTGGGGGGCGTTTCAGCCCGGAAGACTGGTACCGCACGATTGAGCGTCACGAAGTGACCATATGGTATAGTGCTCCTACAGCGTTTCGAATGCTGATGAGCGCAGGGGAGCAGGTTGTTTCCAAATATGATCTCAGCAGCCTGCGGCATGTATTATCCGTCGGGGAACCGTTGAATCCAGAAGTGGTGCGATGGGGATGGCAAGTGTATACACAGCGCATTCATGATACTTGGTGGATGACGGAAACAGGAGCACAGTTGATCTGTAATTACCCTGAGCTGCCAATTAAGCCGGGTTCGATGGGAAAGCCACTCCCAGGTATTCAGGCTGCTATTTTGGACGACAGAGGGCAGGTGTTGCCTCCTAACCGGATGGGCCACTTGGCGATCCGTACACCATGGCCATCCATGATGAATCGTATATGGAACAATCCGAACAAGTTTCAGGAATATTTCCGCTTTCCCGGTTGGTATGTATCGGGTGATTCAGCTTACATGGATGAGGACGGATATTTCTGGTTTCAGGGTAGGATTGATGATGTCATTAACTCCTCCGGGGAGCGAATCGGCCCTTTTGAGGTGGAGAGCAAGCTTCTGGAGCATCCTGCTGTAGCGGAAGCCGGAGTCATTGGAAAACCAGATATCGTGCGGGGAGAGATTATCAAGGCTTTTGTTGCACTGCGTGAAGGCTATGCACCGTCTGAAGCTTTACAGCAGGACATCTATCGCTTCGTTAAGGAAGGGCTGTCTGCTCATGCTGCTCCACGCGAAATTGAGTTTAAGGAAAAGCTACCCAAAACCCGTTCCGGTAAAATTATGAGACGCGTGTTGAAAGCCTGGGAGCTTAACCTTCCTACAGGTGACTTATCTACCATAGAGGATTGAAGTGCTGTGCATATTAGAATTAAAAAAGGGAGTCTCCAAAGCCTTAACGGCTAAGGGGACTCCCTTTTTGTTAGGGTGAATCTCATATTCACCCAACCTATCACTTTCTGCTTTTGTCTTCAGTTATGGACGGACCGCTCCGGAAGGAGCCGATTCCCCCATGGCATTCATGGAGGTGACACGAAACCAGCCTTTTGGCTTTTTCCCCGACTTATATTCAAAGCTGGTAGATGCGGTAGAGCCTATGTTTGTAAAAGGCTCCGCACCGCTTTCGCTGTAATACACCTTATAGCCTGTAATAGCGTCCGCAGACTTACCTGCGCTCCATTGGAGCGCTACGGATGAGCCAGCGGCTTTAGCTTGGGGCTGTCCAGGGGCAGTAGGAACCTCTGTAGGCTGCACACCTGTTCCATCTCCCTCGCCCGGAACGTCTGGAGACTCAGAATCTGCAGGTGGCACCACAGGTGCTGCGCTTGCTTTCGGGCTTGGACCGGACTCATGGCCGCCTACATCAACGGCGGTCACGTAGTAGCTGGAGCTGCTGCCCCCAGGGCTGTCAGAGAACACCTTGGAGCCGTCAGCCATAACAACCTTGCCAAGCCGTTGGAAGCTACCCCCATCTGTAGAACGATACAGACGGTATCCTACGACGTCGCTGTTTCCGCTTGGGCTAAAGCTGATTATGGCTTTGCCGTCACTATAGCTTACGTTGACGCTAGATGGTGCGTTAGGGGCTACTCCATCGTCCTTGCGTGGATCAATCTGAGTAGGAGCTTCCTTATCTGCATCCTGAGGCAGATAGTAGGACAACGAATTATGTCGTCTCATCACCTTAAAAGCTTGCTGAAGCTCTTTAATCAATTCTGAGATGGGCTTTTCCCGTTTCCTAACGGTCCGTTCAAATAACATATCATCCGGTGTACCCTCACGTGGAATATAATTCACACCTTGATAGGTAATATATTTCGCACGGCTCACACCATTTTCACTGTTTTTAGGTGGATACTTACTGTTATAAATGTCCGAACCATACGCGGATGCTGTACGGCTTACAATGCCGTCAGGTCTCTTGAAGCTGTCCGTTTGGAACAGCTGAGCATCTTTAGCTGTTACTTCATTCATGATTAGAGCCCATAGGCGACGAGCCCGCTCTTTTTGGACTTTCGTTTCAAGCTTATTGACAGGTTGCTTGTAACCAACCCATACACCCAGCGTGACGTCAGGTGTAAAGCCCTCGAACCAAACATCAGTGTAGGATTGCGTAGTGCCTGTCTTGCCGGCAATCGGAATCTTGCCGGATTGATCAAAGTTCCGCTTCACCAGTCTGCCTGTGCCTTCCGACACGGCTGTACGCAACATATCTGTCATCAGGTAGGCGGTTTGCGGTGAGAAGGCCTGCACAGGATTAGCCTGATGCTTATATACAATATTGCCTTGCGAATCCACAATCTTTTCGATCATATAGGCGTCATTAAACACACCGCCGTTTGGAATGGCTCCATATGCATTCGTGAGTTCCTCGACGGTCACCCCATGGGCCAAGCCGCCAAGTACACCCGTTTGGGCGTTGTTATCACTGGATTCCAAGGTGGTGATACCCAGTTTTTTAGCAAAAGCCCAAGCATTGCTAATCCCTACTTTTTCGTTAAACAGCTTGAGTGCTATCGTATTTAGCGATTGATTCAGTGCATAACGCGCGGTAACCAATCCTTGATAGCGGTTGTTAGCATTTTTCGGAATATGATATCCATTACTGCCATCTTTCAAAATAATAGGGGCATCATCCACGATACTACCAGGCTGCACAAGACCGCTGTCCAATGCAGGGAGATAGGCAGCAATCGGTTTCATTGCCGAACCTGGTTGACGTACCATCTGCGTGGCATAATTCATCTGCTCCTTTTGGAAGTCCCGCCCTTCCATCATTCCAAGAATGGCGCCTGTTTTATGCTGAATCAGAATAGCCGCTGCTTGTTCGTCACCCTTGGTTTTACTAGTGGCAGAGAAGTTGTTTTTATTTTCTGCAATTTGACGCATAGATTTGTAGACGCTCTTATCAATGGTGGTGTACACCATATAACCGCCTGTGCGAAGCTGCTGTTCGGCTTCTTTGAGTAAATCGTTATCGTCCTTGGTCTTGGCATCTGCACTGGCATTAGCTGCTTGGCCCGGATTGGTGACAGACATGAGTGCCTGCGCAGCCTGTCGTTCTGTTTCCATCATAAGGTATGGATAGGTGTTATAAGCTTTAACAGTGCGTGGTGCGAGAGATTTTTTGATATCAAAAGCCATCGCTTCATCATACTGTGCTTTATTGATTTTGTTCTCCTCCAGCATTCGACTGAGCACCAGGTGCTGGCGGTTGATGGCTCTTTTAAAGCCAGCTTCATTAAACTCGCCCTTACCGTTGTAAGCAGAATAAGAAGAAGGAAGCTGTGGCAAACCTGCCAGATAGGCGGCCTGGGCTACATTAATCTCATTCAGATCATTCTCATTAAAAATACCTTTGGCCGCTGCTTTAATGCCAAAGACGTTGTAACCGCTTGAACCGTTACCAAAAGGTACTTTATTGAGATAGGCTGTAATAATTTGTTGCTTGCTCAGAAAGCGCTCAAGGCGCAGGGACAGCAAAATTTCTTTGACCTTGCGGTCATCCGTGCGATCGAGATTTAGAAAGACACGACGCGCAAGCTGCTGGGTGAGGGTACTCCCCCCGGTTTGTACGGATTCATGCAGCGCCTTTTGCTTCACAGCACGCAGCGTTCCCGACAGATCGACACCTTTATGCTCATAAAAATGATTATCTTCAATGGCAATGACTGCGTCAATGACGAGTTGTGGAATCTCCTTAAACGTGACAGGTCTTCGATCTTCTTCTGTTCGAAGTTGTCCGATGGGAGAGCCATCATTGAAATAAGCGAAGCCTGTAATTGCATTCTTATCTACTTCCTGTAAGATCATGGATCTGGAACGCACGGGTTCGCTTTTTACAATAGAAGCAACATAGCCGGCGGCGGCCCCTCCTGCAAATAGTGCCCCCATAAAACCGATGATGATGACCCACTTTATGACACGGCCGAGCCTTCGCATGGTTGTCCTCAAGCGGGAAGGCTTTGGCGCTGATACATTGTTTTTTTCTTCAACCATTAAGTCTTCCTCCTTTATAACAGCCATTATTATAGCATAAAATTACAAAATGAACCCATATGCTAAAAAGCCTGTCTTTTGATGTCGTTGACTACATAAAAGCAGTGTGTTATAAATAGGTCAAAGTAAATATCGTGAAAAGCAGAGAAAGACTTCAGTAGAAGGCGGAATCACGTTGTGCAGAGAGCCGATGGGTGGTGTGAATCGGTAGCGTCCCTCCTTTGAATTACCGTCTGGAGCTGTCTGGATGAATGGAAAGCATTTGCAGGTTTGCGAAGCTACCATAGTAATCCAGTACCGGGTGTAGGCCCGTTATAGGAATGAAGTGAAAGAAATGTCTGTCTTTGACATGCGTTTCTTTAATTAGGGTGGTAACGCGAGTAGCTCCTTCTCGTCCCTTGGGATGAAAGGGGCTTTTTGGTTTGTCTAATATGTAATATTTTGGATGAAAAATAGGAGGTATACAGGATGAAGTGGGAAGAATTGAAGCCGGAGCAACAGGTAGAGGTCGAGCGACAGCTAGAGGTGATACAGCGGGGTGTGGCGGAGATTGTACCGGAGGATGAGCTGAAGCGTAAGGTAATTAAGTCGGTCGTTAGCGGCGAGCCGCTCAAAATTAAGCTGGGTCTTGATCCATCTGCGCCAGACATTCACATCGGACATACGGTTGTTATGCACAAACTGCGCCAGTTCCAGGAATTAGGCCATCAAGTGCAACTGATTATCGGAGATTTTACAGGCAGAATTGGTGATCCGACAGGTAAATCGGAGACTCGTAAGCAACTGACTGAGGAAGATGTACAGCGTAATGCACAAACGTACAAGGAACAAATTTTTAAAATTCTCGATCCTGAAAAAACAAAGGTATTCTACAATTCCGAATGGTTAGGGCCAATGTCTTTTGCTGATGTAGTAACCCTGTCGGCCAAAGTAACGGTTGCCCGTATGTTGGAACGAGATGATTTTACAAAAAGGTACCAAAACGGATTGCCGATCAGCATCCATGAGTTCTTTTACCCGCTGATGCAGGGCATGGATTCCGTGGCTCTCCAAAGCGATATTGAATTGGGGGGGACGGATCAGAAGTTTAATCTGCTGATGGGCAGAACCCTGCAAAAAGAATACGGAGTTGAGCCGCAGGCTACTATTACATTACCATTGCTTGAAGGACTGGATGGCGTCCAGAAGATGAGCAAAAGTTTGGGGAACTACATTGGTGTTGATGAGGAGCCAAACGAAATATACGGGAAATCCATGTCCGTTCCTGACGAGCTGATGCTGAAATATTTTGAGCTTGCAACGGATATCAACAACGAGGAGCTGGCAGAGCTGGCGAAAGGTGTTAAGGACGGCTCAGTACATCCACGTGATGCCAAAATGAAGCTGGCTGGAACGTTAGTGCGCATGTACCACGGCGAAGAAGCAGAGGAAGCAGCGAAGCAGCATTTTGTGACCGTATTCCAGCAACGTGCGCTGCCTGACGATATTGAAGAGTTCACCTTGACGGCTGATCAGTTAGAAGAAGGTGGCATTCGTGTGATGCAGTTGCTGACTCATCTGGGCTTTGCAGCATCAAATGGTGAAGCCAAGCGCAGTATTCAGCAGGGTTCGGTCAAAATTAACGAAGAGAAATGGACCGATGTGAACGAAGCATACACGCCGAAGGAAGGCGACATTGTGCAGGTAGGTAAACGGAAATTTGCTAAAATCAAGCTTGGATAATGAAAATATATTCAAAAGCAGCACTGAGATTGTATCGATCTCAGCGTTGCTTTTTTATTTCTGCCAAGTGAAAAGTCATGGTAAACTTAGCACAAATAATCAAACATGTAGGTAAAGAGTTATACATAATGAAAACGTGGGTTGCACAATTTGGGTGTAGGATAGATAACCAAAACAATTACAAGTGCGGGGAAGGATTATATGGACTACTTTAAACGAATTCAGTGTGCGATTGAGTTTATTGAATTGAATCTCCGGGAGGATTTAAAAATTGCCGAGATTGCTTCACAGGCATGCTTTTCAGCTTTTCATTTCCAACGGGTTTTTCAGGCCATTTCGGGTTTTACGGTTCAACAATATATAAGAAGGAGAAGATTGTCCGAGGCGGCTGAACAGCTAAAACAATCCAATCAAAAAGTGTTGGACATTGCTATTGAGTATCAGTACAACTCACAAGAAGCTTTTACCCGCGCTTTTGAAAAGAACTTTGGGATCACTCCTGGGAAGTATCGTAACGGTAATATTGAGCTTCCTGCGCAAAGTAAAATCAATTTTCTAGATTACCAAAAAAATACGATGGGGGATTTGGATGTGAATAAGCCGGTGATATTGCAGCTCGAAACGGTCAAAATTGTAGGGTATGAATATAAAACAAATCTGAACAATGAGCAGCACTATAAAGAAATCCCAGGGTTTTATGAGCACTTTGGAGCAAATGAATATTTTATGTATATCCCGAACAAAATTGCACCGGGAATGTCATATGGGGTTGCCTGTCGATTTGAAGACAACGGTGCATTTTCATTTGTGGTGGGCGAGGCAGTTGAAAAAGAGTCAAAAGAACTGGCAGAGGGTTTTATATATATGGAGATTCCAGCAGGGAAGTATGCTGAGTTTGACGCTTCGGGTTCAGATGGACGGGTTCAGAATATACGAGATTTTATCTATGGCACATGGCTTCCTAATTCTAATTTTGAACGGAGGGAGGGGCCTGATTTTGAAATTACGGACGTGATGAATTCCTCCTATCCAGATCATTTGAGTATGAAGGTATACATCCCCATTGAATAATACCCTCAGGCTCGATGCATAGGGAATATAAAAAAGCACCCGAATAAATTCGGGTGCTTTTTGGTGCTAATGCAAGGATTAGCGGTTGTAGAATTCGACGATTTGTTTTTCATCGATATCTTGGGACAATTCGCCACGCTCAGGCAAACGAATGAATTTACCTTCCAGAGCTGCGTCATTGTACTCCAGGTAAGCTGCCAAGTGGTTGCGGTTTTCCAAAGCTTCTTTAATGGAAGACAGGGAACGACTTCTTTCACGAAGACCGATCACGTCGCCAAGACTTACTTGGTAAGAAGCGATGTCAACTTTTTTACCGTTCACAGTAACGTGACCGTGAGCTACCAATTGACGTGCGCCTGCACGGGAATTAGCAAAGCCAAGACGGAACACAAGGTTGTCCAGGCGGCTTTCCAGCAAGAACATAAAGTTTTCACCAGCGATACCGTGCATGTGTTGAGCTTTGTTGAACAGGGTACGGAATTGTTTTTCACCCAAGCCGTACATGTGACGCAGCTTTTGTTTCTCTTGAAGCTGCATACCGTAGTTGCTGATTTTTCTCCGTTGGTTTGCACCATGTTGTCCCGGAGGGAAAGGGCGTTTCAATTCTTTACCTGTGCCGCTCAGGGAAATACCGAGACGACGGCTCAATTTAAATTTAGGACCAGTGTAACGTGCCATTATAGAGTTAACTCCTTCATAATTAAAATTTGAGTTGGGGCTCTCTTTGCGCTCCAATTTGTTCGGCGCTACCAGTTAAGGTAAGACGCACTACTGACAGAAAAGTTCAGCCGCTGTCCTGTCAGCAACAAAAAAGATGAGGGTGACACAAACTGTTACGCCCAAAATTTAAGATCCGCACAGTAGATAGTTCTGCCGTACAGTCTTTTTCATTAATATATACTATATGTAAAAGTGGGTCAATGTCAAGAAAAGAAAAAGAATGAAAACGTCAGATTTTGTCGATAGGGCTTAAGAACTAAAAAAGTGGGACGAATTTCTGAAAAATGGATGCAAATTTCTAGAGTTGAGAGTAAAATAGATCATATTATGAGCTATAGTGGTGTATAGCCGCTGTCTTGGTACAGCTAATTTTGCTGTGAAGGAGCGCCTTAATATGTCGGAATTTTCAACAACGGATCAGCAAATGCTTGACAGTAAAACAGTCCAGGCTGGCGGTGCTCCGCTGTTTGATGATAAAGGATATACGTCTTTTGCCTGGCTCCAGAACATGGATATGACACCCTATGATTTCCCCTATATTAACCAGCTGCTTGTCCAAGGATATCGGAGTTGGTTACAGCAGAGCAATGGTATATCCTGGATTAACGAAGAATATACTGCTGTTTTTAATTTTATAGGTGTTCGTGTTGCTGGTAGGCAAGAAGATGATGACGAGGATTTGGATTTGGTCGAACGTTGTTGCATATCTAGAGAGATGGAAGTGAGTCAGCGCAAACTTCGTGATGGAAGCCTTGCGGTTGTATATATGGTTCCCATACTATGTCGTAATTACAAGAGGGAGCCCTTTGCCGCTCTTCGTTTTACACGGCCTGCTCAACATTCTATCTCAAATCAGGACACATTGTTAGCAGCTGCTTTACATTTTAAATCCTGCTTTTACTCGAAGTTTGAGTATATATTTATGGAAGATATCCTTGGGATGCAGAATCGAAGCGATCGTGAAGGTAGACGGCGTTCTATTTTATTTCAGATTGTAAAACGGATGCATGACAAAATTGACGTGGAAGGCGTGCTGGATGAGGTATTCGGGAGCATCGCCTATTTGTTTCCCCATGTAGATATCACCTTGTATATGAGTCAGGATCGACACAGTCGCAATCCGCAGGTCAAACCTTTGCTGCTGCATGAACGGGACGAAGATGTATGCGTCCGTGCATTTATGAAAGGGCAAATGGCTGTGAATGAGCCTGTCGGTGCACAAGATGAAATGACTGAAATTGCGATCCCATTACGTGGCAAGCAGGGTGTATACGGTGTTTTCCATATGATCCTTCCATCGGGTGCGGATAGTATGAAAAAAGTGGATGTAGAGCTGATTGCCATGATGGCGGATACGGCTGGCACTGCATTTGAAAATGCGAAGCTGCTTGAGCAATCGAATGTACTTATCCATGAATTGCGTCTCATTAATGAACTGGTTCAGCGCTTGAATCAGAGCCTGAAGTTAAATGAAATATTTGAATTTGCCGTGCAGGAGTTATTAAAAATGTTCATGGCGGACTTTTGTTGTATTGTACAGCTTGATCAGGATGGAGACTGTTTTAAGGTCATGTCGAGCAATGTGGAAAGCTTAAGATTGGAAAGTTACCCTCTTGAAGATGGATTTGCTGGACTGATACGCTTAACAGGAGAACCAGTGATTGTGTCGGACTATAGAAAGGATGGGAAGATAACCTCTCATTTTATGGATGCGACGGACTCCCAGTCTTTGATGGCTGTACCTATGAAGACCAGCGGTACTCCTAAAGGGGTTATACTATTGTCCAGCAAGCTTCCACACTTTTTCTCTTACGATAATTACAAAATGCTGCAAATGCTAGCCCCTCATATCGGGTTAGCGGTAACCAATGCTATGCTGCACGCTGAGGTGCGGCGGCTGGCTAATATGGATATGTTAACAGGTCTGTATGTACGTCATTATGTGGACCAAATCATTCAGCAACATCAGGAAAAGGATTTCTGTGGATCTCTTATTTTGGTTGATATTGATCAATTCAAACAGGTGAATGATACGCATGGGCATCAGACGGGCGACGAAATTTTGAAAAGCGTCAGCAATATTGTTCGTTCGGCGACTCGCGATGAGGATGTATGTGCCAGATGGGGCGGCGAGGAGCTTGCCATTTATTTACCGCAGCTGGGGGTGCAGCAGGCGCTCGGATATGCCGAAAAAATACGTTACCGTGTACAGCATGAAACCGAGCCTCAGGTGACTGTTTCTTGCGGGATTGCTGAATGGAACTGGCTGGACGAGCAGATCAGTATTGAATCTTTATTTTATAGGGCTGATATGGCCTTGTACGAAGCGAAAAATGAAGGACGCAATCGAATAGTTGTTGATCATGTAGCCAATGTGTAGAGAATATTCCTTAGGGAATGTTCTCTTTTTGTCTTGCATAACCCATTGCAGACAGGTAATCCTAAACGTAGCTATACATCGTGTGTATGATTGAACTATAGGGATAACACGATGAAGTGAACCAGGTAGCATAACTGCCTTAAAGCAGGATTTTGCTTATGAGTACAGTTATGTTCAGGATAGGATGGATGATGGGATGCATTGGAGAAAGCAATGGGTGATGCAGGTTTGTGGTGTGTTCCTTGTAATAGGTGTGTTAAGTGGTTGTGCACTGGATCGACAATATACTCCTGAACAGATTTTTAAGAGATCTGTTGCAGGAATGGCCGGCAAAGAGATGGTAATGTTTACTGGACGGACTGCAATTAGAGCTGACAGTGGTCTGCCAACGAATAAGCAGTTTGAATATCGCGGCAGGCTAAGAAATCACGATGAATTGATCATGGATTGGGGCTCTGCAGAAGCTTTTCGTAAGCAAGGTGGCTACGTAGCCCTGCAACAAGGTAAGTCCGAGCATGATGTTACACAAGAGCGTTTTCTTCGTCAGAGTGGAAAATGGGTTGCACTGACATCCGGTTACCCCCCTCTGGTTGGAAATGGTATGTTAAATCGCTTCAATCCGATTCAGGAGCTTGAGGAATTAAATACACTGAATAAGAGCATTCGAATGGAAACGGGAGCTGCCCGGGGAACTTGGGTATTGAGGATTGAACCGGAATCTGCTTCGGCAAAGCGCTGGTTGAAAGATCGTTTAATAAAAGAAATGAATACTATAAACCCTCAAATCGGGATATTAAAAACGCAGCATACAGGAACGAATCGAGAACTGCAAAAGAAGCTGACTCAAATATGGGCACAAAGTTGTGAGGATATGAGCAACCAGCTGGAGCAATCTATTGTGCGTACTGTGTATCATCTGACCATAGATCGCCAAACGGGTTTACCCTTAAAGCTTTCATCGGAATGCCGAATTTCCCGACAGGGAGTAAATGAAGAGCTACATCAAGAGGCTTTGATAACCCGAGTTACTTTTGAGGACTACAAGTAACGGAGCGGGCGTGATACAATGAATTTTGAATTAACCATTGTTCAAAAAGAATGAAATAAAGAAGGAGAGACACTACATGAAAGATCCTAGAATACTTAAGCTGGCGGAAAATTTGGTAGGTTACTCTGTTGAAGTGCAGCCTGGAGAAAATGTATTGATCGAAATGATCGGTACAGAGCGCGACTTGCTTAACGCCATCATTCATGAAGTTGGTAAAAAAGGTGGAAATGTTTTTGTGCAGCTTACAGACCGTAAGGTACAGAGCGCCATGCTTCGTCACGCGACAAAGGAGATGCTGGAGACCTGGGCTGAGATTGACCTTAACCGGATGAAGCAAATGCACTGCTACATCGGAATTCGTGCAGGTGAAAATGTAAATGATCTGTCAGATGTGCCGGAAGATAAAATGAAAATGTATAATTCCATTTATCAGCATGCGGTACATAGTGAACAACGGGTGAAACACACCAAATGGGTAGTGCTGCGTTATCCGAATGACAGCATGGCTCAATTGGCGAATATCAGCACAGAAGCATTCGAAGATTTTTATTTCGATGTGTGTAATCTGGATTATGCAAAAATGGACAAAGCTCAAGATGCATTGGCAGACCTGATGAATCGGACGGACAAGGTACGGATCAGCGGACCGGGTACGGATTTGAATTTCTCTATTAAGCAAATCGGAGCTATCAAGTGTTCAGGTCAATGCAATATCCCGGATGGCGAAGTATACAGCGCGCCTGTACGTGATTCCGTTAACGGAACTATCAGCTACAATGCACAAACCCTGTATAATGGCATTACTTTTGAAAATGTTAAATTCCGTTTTGAAAATGGTAAGATCGTGGAAGCGACGAGTAACGATACGAAGCGGCTGAATGATATTCTCGATTCTGACGAGGGAGCACGTTATATTGGCGAGTTTGCCATCGGGTTTAATCCGCACATTTTACATCCAATGAAGGATATTTTGTTTGACGAGAAAATCGCCGGCAGCTTACATTTTACACCAGGTCAAGCTTATGAAACAGCGGATAACGGTAATCGTTCATCCATCCACTGGGATTTGGTGTTGATTCAGCGTCCAGAATATGGCGGTGGTGAAATTTATTTTGACGATGTTTTGATTCGTAAAGACGGCATCTTTGTACTGCCTGAGCTGGAGCCATTAAACCCGGAAAATTTAAAATAACGATATCCGTTCTTGCTGAGAAAGCGATTTCAATGTATTATTATGGATGAGTAACGATACATGACAATTCAGTAAAGCGAGGGATCTCTATGTCCAATAATAACGCGGCTGTTGTTGAAATTGCACAGACGGCGAGCAAGTTCACCTCTTCCATCGTCCTTCATTCCGAAAATAAGTATATTGATGTGAAAAGTATACTGGGCTTGTTTACGACCCTAGTCAGCAGCCATAGCTATGAACTACACGTTCATGGACCAGATGCGGAGGAAGCTAAGAAAGCGATCATCGAGGTGTTCGAGAAGCACGGACTTCATATTTCAGTAGCCAGCTAACTTTATTCTTAAAGCAAAAGCATCCCTACCTGTAACTGTAGGGATGCTTTTTTTGTCAGGTTCTTGTATTAGCCTGCAATTTGGTCTAATATTAAGGATAGGACGTCTTGTGCGACATTGAGACATAGGGGGGAAGAATCCATGACTTCATCTGATTTGCAGGAACAATTGAATATCAAGGCTATTAATCTGCTTCAGGAAGATGCAGATAAAATAAAGAAGCTTATTGAAGTACAGATGGAGAATCTGGCAACCCGTTATTGCCCTCTCTATGAGGAAGTGCTGGATACTCAGATGTACGGATTTTCCAAGGAAGTGGATTTTGCGGTTCGCGCTGGACTTCTTCCGGAAATGGTAGGTAAACAGCTGGTCAGTGAGCTGGAACGCAATCTGGCTATTCTATATGAGGCCATGAATAATAAGGCCAATTAGGAAGACGGTTGAATTGATGAGAGCATGCGGAGTTTGAGAGCATGCTTTTTTTGATGCCTTTTTTTGAAAAAATGTTCTTTTAGGATGGTAAAAGCGCATCGTCCTTCCACCATCCTAACGCACATTTTAAAACCTTAAAAGCTACACAAGGAAGAAGGATACACCTAACAATACATACACTACCAGTAGCATGAGTCCCTCATACCAGTTGGTTGAGCCGTCCTGGGTGATGGATTTGGCGATAAATACAGCGACAGCAATGGCGACCAGCTCAATTGTGGTGAAAACAATATTCATCGTGTTTCCCATAAAGTAACTGACAAAAATCAGCACAGGGGCAACAAATAGTGCAATTTGTAAACTGCTGCCGATAGCTATTTCGACAGATGCACCGATTTTGTTCTTCATCGCCAGTAAAATAGCAGCGCTGTGTTCGGCTGCATTACCAATAATAGCGACGAGGAAGGCACCTACAAACAATTCGCTGAGCCCAAATTGGGTCGTAAATACCTCCAGTGTACCTACCAGCCATTCGCTGACAAAAGCGACCATGACAGTAGCGAGTACCAAATAGGCAATGGATTTGTTTCTGGACCACACAGGGGCATGCTCATGTGGCAATTCTTCATCTTTTTGTTCGGTCACATCAGCTAAATAGTCCTTATGCGTAATCATAGAAAAAATAAGCCACGCAATATACGCGACAATGAGCGTGCCTGCGACAATGAGGCTGAGCGTATCTGATTCGCCATCCGTGATAACGTGTGTGTTCAGAAAGACAGCTGGAACGAACAAGGCAATAACAGCCACAATCATCAGAGAACCACTTAATCCAGCCAGTGATATATTGAAGTTTTGCACTTTGTACTTCAAACCGCCAGCGAACAGACTTGCTCCGAGCACCAGCAGCAGATTACCGATGATGGAACCGGTAAGACTGGCCTTTACCATATCGTAAAGACCTTCTTTAACAAGAAAGATGGCGATGATCAGTTCGGCTGCGTTACCAAAGGTGGCATTTAAGAACCCACCTAAACGTTGGCCAGCATAATGCGCGACATTTTCGGTCGCCCTGCCGAGAAAACCGGCTACGAATACAACAGAAATTGCGCAAATGACAAATTGGGCTATAGCGTTCCAATGCGTGTAATGAGCGACTGCACTAAGAGCAAATGTCGCTATAAGCAAAGCGGGAGATAACCATTTTTTCAATGAAGAGCACCTCGATATCAATAGATGTGTACAAGTTTGTTGAAAGCTGTCACTTGTATGGATTTTCTAAATTAATATACCCAAAATGATATAGGTTGTAAACGAAAGTTGTTTTTCATACGTAGGGTTTGCATTTGGAGTGGCTGAGGCTTTACAATACAAATAAAGGATGGATGAAGGGGGACATAGGTCATGGCAGAGCAAATTCAACAACTGGAAGCAGGAAACATCAAGATTTCCAACGATGTCGTAGGTAAAATTGCCGGGATGGCCGCATTAGAGACACCGGGCATTGCTGCAATGTCAGGCGGTTTATCGGAAGGCTGGGCCAAAAGGCTGAGCGGTAAAAATGTGCAAAAAGGCGTATCAGTGGAGGTTGGACAGCTGGAAGCTGCCATTGATCTACGTATTATCGTGCTCTACGAAACACCTATTCATGAGGTGTCCCGAATTCTTCAGCAAAATGTGCGAGAAGCCGTCGAAAGTATGACGGGTTTGCGGGTCGTGGAAGTGAACGTAAAAGTGGAAGGTGTCGCGTTCAAGGACGACGCAGTGTAAAAGAATCAGGAACCGATAAATTGACGTTTTTCACCAATTGTATACACGCCGGGAATTCCGTGGGATAACCCGAATAAAAACACGAAAACTGGTGGTTATAGAATCGCCAGTTTTCGTTTTGTGAATCAACAGTATAGCCATTTTTGCAGAGGGTTCCCGTATTTTATACATAACCAAAAGAACTTCCAAAGCCACCGTTGTAAGTGGTCCATGGAAGTTCTTTTTTTAACGAAAACGGTTGGTTCTACGCGTTTGAAAGCGATTGGGTACTTCATTACGGACAGCTACCCCTGTGGTGCGTTCCTGCACCGCTTGTTTGGTGTTCTCACGTGAAATACTGAGCATAATGCCCATGGAAAACATCATGACAAGTAGGGAGGAGCCACCAAAGCTGATAAATGGAAGCGTTACGCCAGTGATTGGAATCGTTTGGGTTACACCGCCGATATTAATGAAGGCCTGAATGGCGATCAAACCCATGATGCCAGTGCCTACCAACGTTCCGAACGGATCATGGCAACGCAGAGCAATGATCATGCCTCGCCAAATGAAATACAAATATAGCATCAGGAATATGGCTGTTCCGACAAATCCGAATTCTTCACCAATTACAGAAAAGATAAAATCATTAAATGAATTAGGAAGATAGTGAAGCTTGATAATACCTTTACCAAATCCTGACCCGTTTAAGCCGCCTTCACCTATAGCTTGCAAGGACTGTACCAGATTGTATCCTGTTCCTTGTCTATATTTCTCGGGATTAAGAAAGGCTTGAAAGCGTCCGATTTTGTAATCTTGCTTGGCAGCAGCTTGTCCATCTGTGGTTCCAGAATCTCCTCCAAACAACGACCCAATGCCAAATACGATGGAAGCGCCTAGCACGAGCAGAACAATTGATGCTGTAATATGCTTTACACTGGCTCCACCGGCATAAATAATCAGACCACTTGTAGCAACCAAAATGAAGCAGGAGCCTAAATCAGGTTGAAGCATGATGAGTCCTGCAACACAGCCTACAATGACTGTTACAGGTATGTAGCCAGTCCGCAGATCTCTAAAGCGATCTCCTTTTTTGACAATAAGTGCGGATAAGTAAAGAATGATGGAAATTTTCGCAAGCTCCGTTGGCTGGAAGCCAACACTACCAAACCTGAGCCAACTTTTTGCACCGTTAAGTGAGCCTGTAAAAAGAACGATGATTAGCAGTAATATAGTTATGAAAAATAAAGGTACAAAAAGTTTTTTATATTTTTCCATCTTAATATTCATAGCTACCAACATAATAAAAAGTCCAAGTACAGCAAATGCAGATTGGCGCTTCACAAAATATAAAGAGTCAAAATTGTATTCTTTATTCAGCAGAGCTACGCTGGAGCTGGAGCTAAATACCATAATTACACCGAATCCAACCAGTAACAAAGTGAGGATCAGCAATTGGAAATCCGGTGTGCCTCTTCTTCGAGTCTCCGGCTTCGTATTTCTCATATCAGCTTCCCCCGGTATTCGCCACAAGGTATATTCCTCGCAGACGGTTATCATTTTATCGTTTATCCATTTTATCATATTATGTTTGTTGGGCTTCTGCAACCTCCCTGGAGCAACAGATATCGCAACAATTCCATATCTGCTACAATAGGATAAAAATGAAGACTTGAAAGCAGCGGTGCATACGTGGTGACGCTGCATGATTAATTCGGGAACTTGCCCGGTGCTTTAAAAGGAGAGGTGGAGCAGAATGACGCAACATGCGATAGATAAGATCTGGTTTGATCGTTTGCAAGAAAACATGGTGGAGTGGCGTAGACATTTACATAAGAATCCCGAAATTTCCTTTCAAGAAAGCAAAACCGCAGCTTTTGTAGCGGATAAGTTGGAGAGTTGGGGAATCGAGATTCGCCGTCAGGTAGGGGGACACGGTGTTGTAGGCACCATTCGTGGTGCTAAACCCGGGCCTGTCGTCATGTTACGCGCCGATATGGATGCTCTTCCTATTCAGGATGAAAAGGAATGTGAATATCGCTCCAGCGTGGACGGAGCCATGCATGCTTGCGGCCATGACGGACATACATCCGCGTTGCTTGGAACGGCTTACTATTTCAGTCTGAACCGGGACGAGCTGCAAGGAGAAATTCGGTTGTTGTTCCAACCTGCGGAGGAATTGCTACCTGGCGGAGCGGTCAGTGTAATAAAGGATGGTATATTGGAAGGTGTGGATGTCATTTATGGCATCCATTTATGGACACCTTTTCCGGTCGGGACGGCCGCGAGTTGCGCAGGTCCGTTGATGGCGGCGGCAGACGATTTTTATATTGAAATTACAGGTAAGGGTGGGCATGGTGGGATGCCCCAGTCCACTAATGATAGTGTCGTGGCGGGTTCAGCTCTTGTTATGCAACTGCAAAGTGTTGTAAGCCGTTCAGTCGACCCATTACGACCTGCCGTGCTGACGGTGGGAACCATCCAAGGGGGCTCTGCGCAAAATGTGATCGCAGAAACGTGTCGCTTGAGTGGAACGATTCGTACGTTTGATGAGGAGACACGAACGGTAATGAAGGAGCGACTGCATGAGGTGACCGAGCTTACAGCCGCAACATACGGTACAACAGCACAGGTTCGCTATATTATGGGATACCCACCAGTTGTCAATGACGCACATGAAGCATCTCGTTTCTTTAATGAAGCAAAATCTGTTTTCGGCGAGGAGAATGTACAGGAAGCGTCGAAGCTGATGCCTGCTGAAGATTTTGCGTATTATTTGGAACGTGTGCCAGGTTGCTTCATGTTCGTAGGAGCGGGTAACCCAGTTAAAGGAGCAGTTTATCCACACCATCATCCGAAATTTGATTTTGATGAGGATGCAATGATTAACGCGGTCCGTTTGTTTATTGCGATGTCTACGGGATACGCTGCGGAACGAAAAGCAGGGGCAATTAAGGGCTAAAATGAGTTGGATTGGGAACGGTTCAATCTGGAGTATGAGCTGAATGAAATGGGGTACCCTACTGTTGAAAAGGAGGGAGTACCCATGAAAAAGGTTCAGGAAGTTATGACTAAAAAATGCGTAACGGTTACCCCGCAGGACAATATTTATGAAATTGCGGTCAAAATGAAGGACAATGATACTGGTTTTATTCCGGTTGTGGAAAGCGAAGGCAGTGATAAGTTGATCGGTGTAGTAACGGACCGTGATCTTGTCGTTCGCGGTTATGCGGCTAAAAATTCGGGTTCGGGTTCGGTCGATACGGTTATGACGACAGGTATTCGTACAGCTAGTGCGGACATGTCGGTGGACCAAGCAGCTGAACTGATGGCAGAGCAGCAAATCCGTCGTTTGCCCGTAACGGAAGGAGACCGTCTGATCGGGATTGTCTCGATCGGTGATTTGGCTGTTCGTAATATTTTTGCAGACAACGCTGGAGAGGCGCTTAGTCATATTTCCGAGCAGGTCCACTAGAAGAATAATTAAGGTAGGCATTAGTTTGGGGAGGTCTTTACCCCGAGCTTCTAATCAGGAGTTCAACCCGAATATGGGTTGGGCTCCTTGCTATTCTGGTTGATATGCCAATAAACGGATAAGCTATTTATTATATAAGTTTAAAATGAGTATTGTTAGATTATCAGGAGGTAGTTATGAATCCAGATCACCCTTGTATTGTACAACGTGATTTTACCGTTCTGCTGGAAATGGGCTTGCCCGGTTCAGAATGGGCTCGTTCACAGTTGCAGATTTATGCGGAGCTGGTTAAAAGCCCGTCCGCTTTTCATACATACCACATCACTCCATTGTCTTTGTGGAACGCAGCTGCCCTCGGATGGAGTGCTGAGGAAATTCAAAATAGTTTGCACTCCATGTCCCGTTGGGATATTCCACGTGATTTGTTGAAGGATATTGAACAGCTCGTTTCTCGTTATGGGACGTTGACGCTTTCACGGGAGGGTACGGAAGAAAAGCGAACTTATAGCACAGATACGATTGGCGCATACCGTGCTGAGCATGAGCCAGACGGAGGTATAAAGACAGGGAAAGCCAACAGCTATACAATAGGTGATCGCTTGATCTTGGCAGCAGAGACCCCCGCTTTACTGGGTGAGCTACTGACCAAGCAAGAGCTCAAACAGCTTGGTTTACTTTGCGTTGATGAGGTAAGCGCATCGGTCCCGCCCGAAAATCGGGGCTTACTCAAGCAGGAATTAACGCGCTTGGGTTATCCCGTTGTGGATACGGCAGGCTATCTTGAAGGGAATCAGCTTAGTTTTACCTTGGGAAAGGGACAAACGAAGTTGCAGCTTCGTGATTATCAAGTAAAGGCCGCTGATGCGTTTGAAGGAGCGAACGGCTTAGGGGGGAGTGGTATACTGGTACTTCCATGCGGAGCCGGAAAAACAGTGATAGGTATGGCGGTAATGAATCGGTTTCAGTGCGAAGTGCTTATTTTAACTTCTAATACTACTTCTGTACGGCAATGGGTAGAAGAGTTAAAGCGAAAGACGGATATTCCTGCCGATTCCATAGGGGAATATAGCGGTCAGAAAAAAGAGGTGCGCCCGATTACGGTGGCAACCTACCAAATTTTGACACACCGTCGCACCAAAGATGGGGATTTTGAGCATATGAAACTACTGAGTGAGCGGAAGTGGGGACTCATTATATATGATGAGGTTCATTTGCTGCCCGCACCAGTATTCCGGGCGACGGCTGACATTCAGGCTACCCGTCGTTTGGGGTTAACAGCCACGCTGGTTCGAGAGGATGGTTGTGAACGAGATGTGTTCTCTTTAATTGGACCCAAACGGTATGATATGCCGTGGAAGGAACTGGAGCGACAGGGCTGGATCGCTCAGGTGGATTGTGTGGAGCTACGGCTTCCAATGACAGCTGAACTTTTGGAGCGCAGTATGCGTGCCGAGGGTAGACAGCAGTACCGAATTGCAGCCGAAAATCCGGTCAAACTGGAGGCGGTACGTAGTCTGATGCAGCAGCACAGCGGCTTGCCCACGCTTATTATTGGTCAATATTTGGACCAATTGCGTATATTGGCTCAGAAGCTCGGTGTCCCACTGATTACGGGTTCAATGAGCCAGACGGAGCGGGTGCGTTGGTTTGATGCGTTCCGCAAGGGTACAATTCGGACCCTATTGGTATCCAAGGTTGCAAACTTTGCGGTGGATCTGCCGGATGCTGCAGTAGCCATAGAGGTATCGGGTAGCTTTGGCTCTCGTCAGGAAGAAGCGCAGCGACTGGGCCGCATTTTGCGACCAAAGTCGGGCGAGAATAAAGCTTATTTTTATGCGCTAGTGACGGAGAATAGCAAGGAGACGGATTTTGCAGCTCGTCGTCAGCTGTTTCTGATTGAGCAAGGCTATGAATATGCGGTTCGCCGATTTAGTGTGACAGAGGCTATCGAAGGCCGGGATGATAAGCCTGGAGATCGTGGAAAGAAAAAGGAGGCCTAATCAAGAATGGGCGTAACGAACACGCAAGACAGCTGGAATGAGCTTTCATCAGATGAGCTGCTGGTGCTTAGACGATGCTTTATCCGGTGCGCGGGACAGCCCCTGAAGGAAGAAGAACTAATACAGCTTACCCGGGGAGTGTTAAGCGGAGTCGAAACGAAGCTGGCACTACGTGGATTACGTCTACGGGGCTGGCTGGAGGCTGTTACCAAATCGTGGGGCGAACGAATTTTATATATTCCGGTTCATCGGCTACCGGATTTGTACGATATGTTGTTAGAGCAAAATCCAATGAACATGATGCATTCGGATCATCCGATAACGGTACATGAATCAATGACAGGGCTGGAGTCGGAATTGCTGCATGCGTTGTCACGTATTGCGGTACAGGGCGTTCCTTTGACAGCCAAAGGAACTATACATAAGCGGTCATTGCAAAAATTGAATGAACTGACCCCCTTTCGCCCAGAGGACCTGATGGGTCTTGGGTTGCATTATGCGCATGCAGAGCTGTATCCAGTGCAAACGGTGGTAATGATGGATTTGCTACTCAGTTTGGGTCTGTTAGTGAAAGAAACTGTGTCTTTTCGCATTCAGGAAACGGAACTGGCGACTTGGATTCGTTTGTCTGCTTGGCAAATGCGCAAGCATATTTTTGCTACACTTATGGAAAGATACGGCAAGGCCGAAGCGTCTATGCAGCATTTTCGCTATATGCTGTGTGCCGTCTCCCAGTATGTAGGAACAGAAGGGTGGATATCTATCAAGTGTCTGCTGCAATGGATGCTTCAGGTAGGCCTAATCCAGCAGGAGAGTACGAGCGGAGCTGATTCCAAGAATGGTGCCCTTTTAGACCTTGTTCCTACAATCTCAAATACGGAAGGGTTTGTGGGAGAAACGGTATCTGATTTTAATTTCATTGGACCTTTCATGGAGGAATTTAAGGGTTGGCTGAAGGCCCTGACTGCTTTTGGAATGGGCGATTGGGGCCAGACTGCTTCGGGCGAACTGTGTTTTCGCTGGGATGTATCTGTGATAGATATGCTTCGTCCCAATAATTACGAGGATACACATCAAGAACAAGGTGCTTTTTATGTACAACCTGATTTTGAAATATTGGTTCCACCAGATGTGGCATATGATGTGCGCTGGCGACTGGAATGCTGCTGTGAACGTGTGACAGGAGATCGGATGGTAGTATACCGGATTACCAGAGAAAGTGTTACAGAGGCAATCGAGTTAGGAATAGAAGCCAAAGCAATTCCTGCTCTTCTGGACAAGTTCAGCCGGACAGGTGTGCCTGATCATGTACGTATGGCGGTAGAACAGTGGGCAGGCGATGTCGGACGGACGGCTTTTGCAACGGTAACACTTTTGCGATGTGGCACACAGGAGGATGCAGACATGGTTGCACACCATCCCGCGTTGGAAGGATTGCTGGAACGGCTCGGTGACAGGGACTTTATTATTCCGGCGAGCTCTGCTGTCAAAATACGAAAAACGCTTGCTGCAATTGGATTAGGTCCACGTCGTGAACTGGAAGGTGTGGACGATCCGACTCATCGTTATCCATTGATTTTGGAACCAGAGAACATAAGTTCAGGCAGCCCCAACAGTGAAATGGAATCCGACCCTACTCAAGCCCGTTCTATATTTTCCCAAGAGGGAAGAGCAGGTTTTGTTTATACTGGGCGCACGCTGCATTTTTACGAACAAGAGCACACGCTGCCTGATCCGTCTGACTATTTTCCAGAAAGATCTACAGTCCCCTCCTCATGGACAAAAGAATGGAGGAGTTACCATACTTCCACTGCCCGGCAGTTGATCGAGCAAGCGATTCGTTGGCAGGCTGCTGTGGGACTGCGAATCGGTGGAAAAGAGGTTAAATGGATACCGGAGGCGGTGGTTCCCGGTGCACCATGGAGTGTCACAGGCTGGTACGCCTCAGGAATGGATGACGAAGCACCTTCTCCTGCGACTTTACAGCCAAGTGAATGGTCAGACATGCGGCTGCTGGTTCCTTTTACATAGTAGAGCCAGGAAGTGCATGAAACTCCTTCTTCTCAAAAGAAGGATGTGGTATGATAAATGAGTCTACTTTTACAGGGTAGAACTTTATATAAAGTGAGATGAACATTCATGAGCGTAGCCGAATTGAATACGGTCAATATGGCAGAAGTGCTTATTAACGCCTATGAATTGGGCGATATGGTCAACCGATCCTTTGAGGTATCGGATTATTTATATTGGAAACAGCGTGTGGAATTGAACCCGTCTATTCAGGCGTGTGTACGCAAGCTGGATGCCAAAAAGGAGCTATTCGCGGAAACGGAGCGTTTTGGGCATTTTCATCCGAACTATCATGAAGCGAAGGATGCAGTGCAGGTCGTTGAGCTGGAACTGGAACAATTCGTGGATGTTAAGGAGTTCAAGCGAGCCGAAAAGGCGCTGGATGATATGCTTCATGCCATGTCTGAAACGATTGCATATTCCGTGTCCGAGACCATTAAGGTGCCGAGCAATGATCCGAATGTGAAAAAGGGTGGATGTGGCAGCGGAGGGAAATGCTCCTGTGGATAGGTCATAGGAATGATACCGAGTGGAGGGGAGATGAAGCGAATGTTTGCCGAGCGGACAGGGTACATCATTTGGGTAAGCGATATCAAGGCTGCCCGCAATCTGGAGAAATACGGAAATATCCACTTTATTTCAAAGCGTATGCATTATGTAGTTATATATATGAATGCGGATCGGGCAGAAGACACCGTTAAAAATATTCGCAGACTTTCCTATGTGCGTAAGGTCGAGCGCTCTTTTCGAAATGAGATTAGGACGGAGTACAACGACGATAAGGAAAAGATGAAAGAATATGAAATATAAGATTCAAATGTATATAAATGTAATATATTTTTAAAAGGTCAGCCTACGGGCTGACTTTTTTTTGTAAAGTCAGGACTTTTGCATAATGGTCTTAATGCTGTTAGACCTAAAAAATCATTAAAAATCACCCATAAACTTCAATTTTGTAACTTGTAGTCCCGGGTCTGTTGAGGTAACATATGAATATATTGGTAGATATAAAGACCTATCTGGTGGGGAGAGTGATCCCGTGCGTGACAAAGCAATGCAGCGATGGAGTACATACGAACCGTTCTACGTGGAGATGGGCGATAAAAAAGTCGCCGATATCGTGATTACAAATCATGCGAAAACTCGCTACTTAGATCGGATAGAGCAGAAACAGTCCGAGACGAATCATATCGCCGCCTGGCTTTGGGAATGCCTGAAGCAAAACAGGATGGAGTCCTACTATCATAACGAAGAGGATGTATATTTAATTGATGGTGATCTGGTCGTCGTGGCCGAATTTGGAGAGTTGCCTGGTGAGATGGATATTGCGGGGAATCCGCTGCACAAGATGATTGTCATTACCTTTTTGGGCCGGATGTCGGAGACCATTGAATTAAGGGATTTGAAGTCATACTATTCATGGCTACGCCATTCGCGGCGCATGACACTGATGAAAAGCACTCGTAAGCAAAAATAGACGGTGATTGGGCGGTCGGCCCTAGATGAAAAAATCTCCGAACTTATGATTACCGTCAACTTTAAGTAGAAAGTATGCAGTTATTAGCTGCATGCTTTTTTTATTTCCAATAATATAACTCTCCAATTCGGTAAGTTTACTTGGAAATGCTTCGACAGATGTTTTTCTTATGTTAAAATAGGGAGATCAGAGGGGAGAGGGCTGTCAGTATGAACTTTCATCAGTTGCACATTTTTTATACCGTAGCGGAGCGCGGAAGCTTCTCGGCGGCGGCACAAGCGCTGCATATGACACAACCTGCGGTGACGATGCAAATTCAGTCTTTGGAAGATTATTTCGGCACGAAGCTGCTGCAACGTTCGACTAAAAAAATCGAGCTTTCAGAGGCGGGAGCGACACTACTGCCTTTTGCGAAAAAAAGCATGCAACTGATCAGAGAAGCTGACGAGGCGATGTCTGCTTTTACTCACATGCTGGAGGGAAGATTGCATATTGGCGCCAGCCTAACGATTGGTGAGTATATTGTACCAAGAATGTTGGGGCCGTTTGGCCAGGAATACCCTCATATACGCATGGCGATGAATGTGATGAATACGACTCAAATTATGGATGATATACTAAAACATCAGTTGAATTTAGGACTGATTGAGGCCCCAATCCAGCATCCAGATATCGTGGTGGAACCTGTGATGCAGGACGAACTGAAACTGATTGTGCCTTCAGGACATGCGCTGGCCAAGGCTAAAAAAGTGGTTCTGGAAGATGTGTTTAAGCATCCTTTTGTAGCCAGAGAAAAGGGATCTGGTACACGTCAAGTGATAGAAGATGAGCTGAAAAGTCGTGGTGTGGATGCCTCCCGACTTGGTATTGTAATGGAGATGGGGAGCACTGGAGCGGTCAAATCGGCAGTGGAGGCTGGACTGGGTATTACCATGCTATCACCTTCTTCAGTGAAGCATGAAGTTGCGCTCGGTTTGTTGAAAATTGTAAACATTTCAGATATCACGTTCAAACGAGAATTTTATGCAATTCATTTGAAGTCGGCATTATTGCCGATTCCGGTAGTAACCTTCCTGTCTTACTTGCGTCGTCATGATCAGGGAACGGACGTGCAGAGGGACTCGCAGGACGAGCTTGCAAAGGTGAAAGAGAAGGAGGATGAACAATGAAGGAGCAGATTAACGTAAAACGATATGATTTACATACACACACCCAAGCATCTGACGGTATGCAGCCACCTGCAGATAATGTGCGCTGGGCCAAGGAAAAAGGATTGGCAGGTGTGGCCATTACAGATCATGATACGGTAGCTGGCCTGGAAGAAGCTCTGGAGGAGGGAAAACGCATAGGAATTACTGTGGTGCCAGGAGTGGAAATTAGTACTCGAGCTGGCGGTAAGGATATTCATATACTCGGTTATTTTATGGATTACCGCAATAAAGTGTTTTTGGAGCGGTTGGAAAAGCTTCGCCAGGCGCGGGATACCCGTAATGATTTGATTTTAAGTCAATTGCGTAGTCTGGGCGTGGAAATCACACTGGATGAAGTGGTGGCTACGATGGGCAGACCGCTGGCATCAGATGAAAGCATTGGACGTCCGCATATGGCGGATACGCTGGTTCAAAAGGGATATGCGAAGGATATGCGAGACGCGTTTGACCGTTACTTGGCGGAAGGAGCGCCCGGATATGTGTCTGTACCCCGTGTAGAGCCTGCGGAGGCCATAAACTGGATTCGTGAAGCAGGAGGGGCACCTGTGGTGGCCCACCCTGGCTTGTACGGAAATGATGAGCTGGTTCGCTCTATTATAGAGGAGGCGAAGCCTGTGGGCTTGGAGGTGCGACATTCGGACCATGATGCTGAGGCTGAGAGCCGATATGCTGTGATGGCGGCGGAATATGGGCTTATTGCAACTGGCGGCTCGGATTTTCACGGCGCACGCCAAGGTGTTATTTTCCACGGTGATCTGGGTAGCCGTAGTGTAGAAGGTCAAGTTGTCGAGGAATTGAGGAAGGCTGCTGTTGGACAAAAGTAAATAAAAAGCCCCTTGCCTTATGCATGGAACACAAGAAGTGTACCGTGCAAAGAACAAAGGGCTTTTTTGTGGTTTCAATAGGCTAGTGAGACTTAGCCATTTTTGATGCGATTCGGCAGCTTTTTGATCAGCTCCTCATCGGGTGTAATGAAGAGCGTACGCTGATGGTCGTAGATGACAAAGCCGGGTTTGGCTCCGCTGGGCTTACGTACATGCCGAATCAGGGTGGCGTCCACAGGTACGCTGCTGGATTGCTTGGCCTGGCTAAAATAGGCAGCGAGTTGAGCTGCTTCCTCCAGCGTCGTATCCCCGAATTGCTCAGCACGTATAACGACGTGTGACCCCGGAATATCCTTTGTGTGCAACCAGGTGTCATTTGGTCCGGCCAGTCGATTTGTCACATATTCATTTTGCAAGTTGTTTTTGCCGACTAGTAACTCAATACCTTCGGATGATGTATAGACGTGCAGGGTTGGACGGTCGTTTTTCTTCTTTTTCTTTCCTTTTTTGACCCGATCTCTGAGATAGCCCTGCTGAACCAGTTCTTCACGTATTTCCTCAATGTCATTCATAGAGGCATGGGCTAGCTGCTGAAGAAGATTGTCCATATAACGGATTTCTTCGTGCGTTTTCTCCAGTTGTTCATCAATGACAGCCAAGCTGTTTTTATATTTGTTGTATTTTTTAAAATACCGTTGTGCATTATCCGACGGGTTGAGTAGTGGGTCCAGTGGGATGGTTATTGGACGCTGTTCCTCATCATAAAAGTTGATGAGCGTCACTTCTTTGTCACCTTTTTTCACCTCATGCAGCGAAGCGAACAGCAACTCTCCATAAATACGAAATTGATCGGCATCTTCCGCCTCGGCCAAATCCTGATGGAGATAGTCGAGCTTTTTTAGGTTTTTACTCCGTTCGTTTTGCAGAAACCGCAGTAGGTCACTGACCTTTTGCTTAACCGTATCCCTTTCTGCTTTTTCACCGAAGAAGTCCTCCATACACTCACTGATAGTAGCATACTCCTTACGTCCTTCTTGGATTAACGTCAGTGGAATGGCTGAGAATATCACTTTATCTTGTGCGTTTAGTCCAGATACCGGCTGAAAACGATGATTCCTCACGTCATCCATGATGTGACTGAATGTACTCCATAGTGAACGATCACTATCACCAGATACTTCATTAGTTACTCGAGCTAATATCTCCTCAGCAATGAGGGGACTGAGTCCAGTAAAAGTGTTCACGATCCAGCGTTTGGGAGCTTCTTCGGCCTCGATCGCTGTTTGATACGAGGATATGAAGGCTGCCTCTTCCGTTTCTAGTGGATTCAGCTTGTTTTGTTCAGGAGGCTCCGTGTATTGAAAGCCAGGCATAATGACCCTATAGCTACTGATAGACGGTGTGACATGATGAATGCCATCCAGCATCACGCCTGTTTCCGGGTCAAGCAAAATAATGTTGCTGTGTCTACCCATCAGTTCAATGATAATTCGTTTGAGTGAAATATCTCCCAGTTCATCACGTTGACGTATATCCATGTGAATAATACGCTCCATGCCCACCTGCGTGATTTTCTCAATAACGCCTCCTTCGCAATGCTTGCGAAGTAGCATACAAAACATAGGGGCTTCTGTCGGATTAAGAAAGCTTTGTTCTGTAAAATGTACACGCGGGAAGGTCGGATTAGCCGACAGGAGCAGCTTTACGCTTCCGCCTTGTGCCCGCAGATTCAGCACGATATCGCGATCATTTGGCTGATGTATTTTATTAATGCGCCCGCCCCGGATGCCTTGCAGTTCGTGTACGATAGCGCGGGTTACGATTCCGTCCAATGCCATAATTATGTTCTCCTTTGAAGCAAATGTATTTTCGCCTTCCTTCTATGATACATAACTTTGGGACAAAACTTAAGCGGCTTTGTGATATTTCAGGTCCTGTCCGAATAGATTGAATCTAGAAAGTCTGTCCAGCTTATCAGCAATCGCGGCACAAAAATATAATAACGGGCAGCCATCCTACGCACAACCGACGGAAACGGACTATCTGACCGGGAGGGAATTGGGGAGAATGGAACAAGCACACTGGCACCAATTAAGCAATGAACAGCTTTCAACAAGTCTGGAAGTCGACCCGAAGCAGGGTCTTTCGGAGGAACAGCTTGCGGAACGAAGAGAAAGGTCAGGATGGAATGAGCTGAGTGAGGGGAAGCGAGTTTCGGCAATCTTGCTGCTGCTCAACCAGTTCAAGGATTTTATGATGCTCGTATTGATGGGAGCAACCCTGATATCCGGCCTGCTTGGCGAATATTTGGACGCGATTACCATTATTGCTATTGTTGTACTGAATGGAATTCTCGGCTTTGTACAGGAATTCAGAGCTGAGCGTTCATTGCGAGCTTTGAGACAACTGTCGGCTCCAACCGCCAAAGTGTTGCGGGGCGGCAAACGAATTCAAGTTCAGGCCAGAGAGCTGGTTCCGGGTGATATTGTGCTGCTGGAAAGTGGTGATCGCATTCCCGCAGATGTAAGGTGGTTGAGTACGAACGGCTGTGATGTAGAGGAGTCCGCCTTGACAGGTGAATCAGTTCCGGTGAGTAAGCATTCCCGTCCTATTCATGCCGCCGAAGTACCACTCGGGGATCAAAAAAACATCGGTTTTATGGGCACGATGATGACTAGAGGAACCGCACAAGGAATGGTTATACGTACAGGTATGAGTACCGAAATGGGTAAGATCGCAGACTTGATTGAAAATACGGAGTCGCAGGAGACACCGTTGCAGCACAGATTGGAGCAATTGGGCAAAATTTTGATTATCGTAGCGTTGGCGCTAACGGTGCTCGTTGTGGTAGCAGGCATTTTACATGGACAGCCAGCGATGAGCATGTTTTTGGCCGGAGTGAGCTTGGCTGTGGCGGCTATACCGGAAGGGTTGCCGGCTATTGTGACGATTGCGCTCGCATTGGGTGTGCAGCGTATGATTAAACGAAAGGCGATTGTGCGTAAGCTGCCTTCTGTTGAAACGCTCGGCTGTGCATCTATCATATGTTCCGACAAAACGGGCACCCTGACCCAAAATAAAATGACAGTCACCAAGCTGTGGCTGGACGGTCGCTTCTGGGGAGTTACGGGAGAGGGCTACGACCCACACGGGCATATTATGGATAGAGACCTTCCTGCTGACCTTAAAAACGGACAATCTCTGCGTAGACTGTTACAAGCCAGTGTACTTTGCAACAATGCTGAAATTGTTCAAGCTGATACAGAGGAGTTGCGTTCGAAAAAGAAGACTAAAGAGCCGACGCTGTCCGCCGTTTGGGAGTTGAAGGGTGACCCGACGGAAGGAGCACTGGTCACGTTAGCTGCCAAGGGCGGAGTCACGCGACAAGGGCTATATGAGCTGTACACAAGGGAGCGAGAATTCCCTTTTGACTCGGATCGAAAGCGAATGTCGGTACTCGTACGCCACCAGGGAGGACACATCGTCTTTGCCAAAGGTGCGCCGGATGTGCTGCTGGGTCAGTGCTCCTACATTTTATGGGAAGGAAATGTCGTTCCGTTAACGGGCACGCTGCGCCAAAAGGTACTGGCAGCTAACGAAGGAATGGCCTCGGAGGCGCTGCGTGTACTTGGTGTCGCTTACCGTGACATCCGCTCGCATGAGCGTGTCTCTACGGTTGAGGAGGCTGAAGCACAGCTGATCTTTATCGGGCTGACAGGCATGATTGATCCGCCACGTCGCGAGGTTCGCGAAGCCATTGGCAAGTGCCGTCGTGCTGGAATTCGCACTGTGATGATTACCGGAGATCACGGTACAACTGCAGAGGCCATTGCACAGCAGCTGGGCATTCTTCAGCGCGGCTCCCATGTGTTGACAGGACAGGAATTGTCTGTGATGGATGATGCGGCGCTGGACAAAGCCGTTGATACCGTCTCTGTGTATGCACGGGTTTCGCCGGAGCACAAGCTACGGATCGTCAAGTCACTGCAAAGACGCGGACATGTCGTAGCCATGACCGGAGATGGCGTCAATGATGCTCCGGCGATAAAGGCGTCGGACATCGGTATTGCGATGGGCATTACAGGGACGGACGTGACCAAAGAAGCGGCTGCGCTTGTACTGAGTGATGATAATTTCTCAACGATTGTAGCCGCAATTGAGGAAGGACGGAATATTTACGAGAATATCCGTAAATTTATCCGTTATCTACTCGCCTCCAATGTTGGTGAGATTTTGACGATGTTCTTTGCCATGATGGCCGGGCTACCATTACCTTTGTTACCGATTCAGATTTTATGGGTGAATCTGGTGACTGATGGCCTACCAGCGATGGCTCTGGGTGTGGACCAGCCAGAAAAGGATCTCATGGAGCACAAACCTCGTGGCGCAAAGGAAAATATTTTTGCTCGTCGACTGGGCTGGAAAATCATTAGTCGTGGCTTGTTGATTGGTTTATGTACGCTAGCGGCCTTCTGGCTGACATTACGTATTGCACCGGATGACGCAGGACAATTGATCAAAGCACAGTCCGTTGCCTTTGCTACGCTAGTTCTGGCACAGTTAATTCATGTATTTGATTGCCGTAGTTCCCGTTCTATTTTCCATCGTAATCCGTTTCAAAATAGTTATCTCGTGCTTGCCGTGCTCTCTTCCGTAGTGTTAATGCTAGTGGTTATGTACGTGCCTGTGCTGCAACCTATTTTCAAAACGGTACCGCTCGGTTTGCGTGAGTGGGCGCTATCCATTGTGGCAGCCGGGATTCCCACGTTTCTGATGGGAGCGGGAAGTGTATGGGGCGGTCGACGCAACCGTCGTCGCGGCGGAAATACACACTTTTCAGCGGGACGTACGAAGTTTTCAGCCTAGAAATCGGGTCATGTATACCGCATCGCTTTCCCACTATTGCCCTGTATGATATCATGGGATCAAAGCTTCATGAGGAACATGATATCAGCAGCAACGGCGGAGGTAAGCTATGGAATTCACAAAAATGAACGGTCTAGGTAATGATTTTATCGTTTGGTTTGGGCATCAGGATTTGCCGTCTGACGCCTCGAAATTAGCTGTTCGGCTATGTGATCGACATTTTGGTGTTGGTGCCGATGGGTTGGTATATATATTGCCGTCAGAAAAAGCGGATTTCTGCATGCGTATCATTAACTCGGACGGCTCGGAGGCCGAGCAATGCGGCAATGCTATCCGTTGTGCTGCTAAATACGTATATGACCGTAAGCATATCAACCGTGAACAGATCACGATCGAGACACTGGGTGCAGGGGTACAGCAGGTCGAACTAACTGTAGAGAACGGACTTGTTCGTATGGTGAAGGTGGATATGGGAGAGCCGATTCTTGAGGGCTTGAAGATTCCAACTACACTGGATCTGTCTAGCGTAATTAATGAGCCCATTGAAGCTGGCGGAAGTGGTTTTCGCTTTACGGCTGTATCTATGGGGAATCCGCACTGTGTCATTTATGTGGAGGATGCGCCAAGCTTTGATCTAGAAGCCTGGGGACCGAAGCTGGAATGCCATCCGCTGTTCCCTAAAAAAACAAATGTTGAGTTCGCCACGGTACGTAGCCGGAAGCATATAGATATGAGAGTATGGGAGAGGGGAGCCGGACAAACGCTAGCTTGTGGAACCGGAGCCTGTGCTACACTTGTTGCTTCTGTACTAAACGGGTACAGCGACCGCCACGCCATTGTAAGCCTGAAGGGCGGCAATCTGGATATCGAATGGAGCGAGGACGATAATCACATATATATGACGGGCCCGGCTGAGATCGTGTACGAAGGTCGTCTGTTCTAAATCATGTGAACTTTAAAAATAGCGTGCAACTGGCCTATGAATCGTATAGAAGTGAGTGAAAAGAAGACCTTAGTAGGTCTTCTTTTTTTGGACTTACATGCCACTATATACAAGGAATACGATGAACAAAGCAACATTCTGTCTTTTTTTGGCGCCTGAACGATGTATAATATAGAAAATGAGAAAACAATAAGGAGGCCGTTCATAGTGCGGAAATTTCGTTGGATTTCAGCAGTTACAGTCCTCATATTTGTAGCCACCGCGCTTCCGGTTCAGGCGGCGACCATTCCTGCTGGCGCGGAAACGACGGACAAGCAGGTTGGCTCGCTAACTCCGACAGTGGTAAGCCGTTTAGAAAAAGCGGTGCAAGAACTCATCGGTTCAAAGACAGCATTTCAATTTGACGATGTGACAGATATGGGGAAAACTTGGATTGTAGAGGGCGAACTGGAAGATGGAACTGCTACATTGCAGACAGAATATAATAAAGAAAAAAACAGAGTGGATTCTACAACCATACGATATAAAATAAGCAGCCTGGGAAAGGCGATGAATGCGCCACTCAAGACGAAAGTGCTAAACAGCGCCAAAGCGTTTGACAGCAAGCGTCCTTTGCAATTTGAAGCATTCTGGCGGGTCAAATCCCCTTATCAGTCCAACAAGCCTTCAAATTACTGGGTATTTTGGGGCGCAGGAGAACAAGCATCCTCGTTGTATGTGGATGTGGATCGAGGTAACGCTATTACCATCAACGCGGACTATTCGCTGAAGCAGGTGGACCCTCTGTTACTGAATCGTGCAATGAACACATTTAAGCGTGTGAGTGGACAGCGAATTAAGGTACAGCACGCTTCACGGTACAAGGATGAGACGAAGGGACTTTCATATTGGTCGTTCGAGGATGCAAACGAGGCGAGTGAGGTCAAAATTAGTGTGGTAACCGGCAAAGTGCTGGCCGTATCCACCTATGGGGTGGACTGGAATGATGACGCAGATTTCAAAAAAACATTTGCAAGCCCGAAATATACTCCCTCAGAAGCTTTGAAGCTAGTCAAGCCCAAGGTTCAGATGTTGTTTAATATCAATTTGTCGGGCTATAAAGTGAATGTTCAAGGGAATCAATATACGTTCTTCAAGCAGCAAAAGGGAACGGATTCTATTGTGGCTAAAGTGAATAAAAAAGGGACTTTTTACGCTTACTCTCTCCATTCTTCCGATGGGAAAATGTAGTAGAAAATAGAAAAGATAAATCAAGCCGCTACACTCCTGAGATCATATTGTCGGGGAGTGGGGCGGCTTTTTTTGTTTTTGGCTTATGTTTGTAGTCTCTTTATGTTACATTAGTATGAAAATAAAGAGCGGGGTGGAGCAGAGGACATGAAACCGGATTTGCGTACTGTGCTGAATCGTGAAATTATTGTCGGAGACGGCGCAATGGGGACTTTTTTATATCAGCTAGGATTTCCAGTAAATACGTCTTTCGAAGAACTGAACATCACTTCGCCTGACGTTATATCAGACGTGCATGGTCAATATTTAAGTGCAGGAGCTCGATTGCTGGAGACTAATACATTTTCTGCAAATGATTATAAGTTAGCCCGGTTTGGACTGGAATCTAAGGTAGAAGAGATCAATCGTGCCGGTGTGAGAATTGCCAGAGCTGCGGCCGGACCTGAACATTATGTGGTAGGTGCGGTGGGTTCCATATGTGGGGGCAAACGGCTTAACATATCAAAGCTGGAGCTGGCAAGAAACTATGAGCAGCAAATTGATGCCCTTCTCTCCGAAGGAGTCGACGGCATTTTGTGCGAAACGTTTTATTCACTGGATGAAATACGAATTGCGCTTCACAGTGTACGTAAATACAGTGACATTCCGGTAATTTGTCAGTTTGCAGTTGATCAGGTTGGTCGTACCCAGGATGGTTTTTTAGTTGCGGAAGCTTTTTCCGTGCTGCGTAATGAGGGGGCAGACATCCTTGGATTTAACTGTCACTCGGGTCCACAGGGAATTATGAGTGTAATGGAACAGCTGGATGGTCCTTTGTCTGTACCGCTGTCCGTATATCCGAATGCGGGACTAGCAGATTATGTGGACGGTCACTATGTATACGGTGCATCACCTGAATATTTTGGGGAATGTGCCAAGTCCTTTGTAGACCTGGGGACGAGGCTGCTCGGTGGTTGCTGCGGAACTACACCGGACCATATTGCAGCTATCTCAAAAGCTTTGAACCGCTTGCAACCGCCTCCGCTGGCTTCAAAAGAAGCTTTGTCGAAAGAGTCCTTTCAAGTGGCAGAGCAGATTGCAGATGAAGGGGAACGAGGAAATGGCAGACATACCAGCGAGCCCAATATTGTGGATCTGGTTAAGGAACGACATACGGTCATTGTAGAACTGGATCCTCCGCGCGATCTGGACATTACGAGGTTTATGCAAGGTGCTCATGCGTTGAAGAAAGCCGGGGCCGACGCACTTACACTGGCTGACAACTCGCTTGCAGTTACTCGCATGAGCAACATGGCGCTTGGACATTTGGTCAGTATTGAAACAGGCTTGCGCCCATTAATTCATATAGCATGTCGTGATCGCAATCTGATTGGTACTCAATCCCACATGATGGGTTTTGACGCGCTCGGTATTGACCATGTACTGGCGGTTACTGGAGATCCGGCGCGGTTCGGTGATTTGCCAGGCGCCAGTTCGGTGTATGATATGACCTCTTTTGAAATCATACGCATGATCAAGCAATTAAATGATGGTGTTGCATTTTCCGGTAAGCCACTGAAGCAGAAGGCTAATTTTGTGGTAGGTGCCGCATTTAATCCTAACGTCAAGCATTTGGGTAAAGCCGTGCAGCGATTAGAGAAGAAAATTGCCTCCGGAGCTGATTATGTTATGACTCAGCCCGTTTACGACCACGAGCTCATTGCAGCCATCGCGGAAGCGACACGACATTTGGAAGTACCGATTTTTATCGGTATTATGCCGCTGGCTAGTGGGCGCAATGCAGAATACTTGCACAATGAAGTACCAGGGATTCAGTTATCCGATGAGGTACGTGCACGTATGTCTGGTCTTGAGGGGCCGGAAGGACGAGCAATGGGCGTGTCTATTGCCAAGGAGTTACTCGATACGGCAATGGAACATTTTAATGGTATCTATTTTATGACTCCATTTATGTTCTATGAAATGACAGCTGAATTGACTTCTTACGTATGGCAAAAATCAGGCCGCGTACAGGCCCCCTTGTTTCGACTATAATAATCAATTACAATAGTATAATGGATGTGATGCCGATGTCATTGAGTATGACCGGATACGGTCAAGCCATCCTTCATTATGAGGGCTATAAAGTGCGCTTGGAATTGAAGTCGGTGAATCACCGCTATTGCGAAGTGATGATGAGAATTCCGCGCGAATGGACTCGTTACGAAGATGGCTTGAGAAGAACGGTTCAACAGCAGATTAAACGCGGTCGTATCGATGTCTTCATCCACAGAGAACGTGATGAAGAACAGATGCCCGCCGCGCGGTTGAATGACACTGTGGTGCAGGCTTACCTGCATGCAGCGGAGCAGCTGGCGGATCGTTATGGAGTAAAAGGAACGTTAGGGATAAGCGATATTCTTGCTTTGCCTGACGTTCTGGGTGAGCCTGGAGAGGCTTGCCATGGAGACGAAGAGGACTGGGAAGAGCAACTACAGCGAGCTTTGAATGAAGCTTTGCAAGGTTTACTGGAGATGAGAAGGCGAGAAGGCGGGCATTTGGCGCAAGATGTGGAATCCCGTATTTTACGTCTGGAATCCCTGCATCATGAAATGACGGTGCTGGCTCCTCATGTTGTGAGCGACTACCGTAACAGGCTGAAACACAGGCTTAAAGAGCTTCAGGACGGTTCATTTACGCTTGATGAACATAAGTTCGGAATGGAGATTGCGTTATTCGCGGATCGCAGCAATATTGATGAGGAACTTACCCGGCTTCAAAGTCACTTTGGGCAGTGCAAGGGGTTGCTGCTGTCGGACGAGCCGGCCGGTCGCAAATTAGATTTTTTAATCCAGGAAATGAACAGGGAAGTCAACACGATCGGCTCCAAGGCTAATCATCTCACATTGGTTAATTTGGTCGTTGAGATGAAAGCAGAGCTCGAGAAAATTCGTGAGCAGGCTGCAAATATTGAGTAGCTACCTGGTAGCGGCACGGCTGCAAGAGTCACATGTATAGGGGGAAAGACCTGAATATGGCAATCAAATTGATCAATATTGGTTTCGGCAATATCGTGTCGGCCAACCGAATTATCTCCATCGTCAGTCCGGAGTCTGCTCCGATCAAGCGGATTATACAGGAAGCCAGGGACCGTCATATGCTAATTGATGCTACCTATGGCCGCCGGACGCGGGCTGTTATTATTACAGACAGTGATCATGTAATCCTGTCTGCGGTGCAGCCGGAGACGGTCGCTCATCGCCTATCCACTAAAGATGATGACAATGACGAATAAAAATGGAGTGTACTATGGCTAAGGGATTATTATTTGTAATATCCGGACCTTCGGGTGTCGGTAAAGGGACGGTAGGCAACGCATTGCGTGACAAGCTACCAGAGATAACATACTCCGTTTCTGCTACAACTCGAACACCTCGTTCAGGTGAACAGGATGGAGTGACCTACTTTTTTAAAACGCGTGAAGAATTTTTGGGTATGATTGAACGAGACGAAATGCTGGAGTATGCTGAGTATGTAGGAAACTATTATGGTACTCCACGTGATTTTGTAGATCAGACGCTTGCGCAAGGAAAAGATATTTTTCTGGAGATTGAAGTTCAGGGAGCCTTAAAGGTTAAAGAAAAATTCCCAGAAGGCATATTCATTTTTCTGCTTCCGCCTTCGCTAGACGAATTAAAGGATAGAATCCGGGGACGGGGCACAGAAACTCAAGCGACCATAGACCACCGTATGTCGGTAGCTGTGGATGAAATGAATTTGTTACGTCACTATGATTATGCGGTCGTCAATGATGAGATTGATTTCGCTTGTAAACGAATAGAATCCATTATTATCGCCGAACATTGTAAGGTTCATCCTTAAACGAGGGCTTTACATATGCCAAGCGTACCTAAAGAGAAATAATACTGTATAAGCTGAGCTTGAAGGTGTACACTGGAGTTCAGCTTATACAGTCCCAAAACTACATGAAGAGGTGTCTATTCGTGCTGTATCCTTCCATTGATGAAATGATGAAAAAGGCAGATAGTAAGTATTCGTTGGTTGTAGCGGCTTCACGCCGTGCCAGACAGTTGCGCGAGGGTGAAAAGACGACTCTCAAGAATCCTAAATCCCACAAACAGGTTGGAGTGGCGTTGGAAGAGATTTACGCAGATCATCTGCGTCTTGAAAGCGGCGAAGACGAGTAAGAATTATACACAACTATTATAACCGGGCGCAATGCCAATTCCTTTGACAACCGCAAGGTTGTTATTTTTTTAGGTCAGGGGGAGTTAACGATGTTGAAGGGGAAAGTTATTATTCTTGGTATAACTGGCGGAATTGCTGCTTACAAAGGGGCTGCGCTGTGCAGCAGGTTGACGCAAAAGGGAGCCGATGTTCATGTGATTATGACGGCCTCTGCCAAGGAGTTTATTACCGAACTTACGTTGCAGTCGCTCTCTCGTAATCCGGTGTACAGTGACACATTTGATGAAAGAGAGCCGTCAGTCGTATCCCATATTCATCTGGCGGATGCGGCTGATTTGGTGCTTGTTGCTCCTGCAACTGCGAATATTATCGGGAAAATGGCGCATGGTCTAGCTGATGATATGCTGTCTACAACGCTGCTGGCTACAACAGCGCCTATTATGGTGGCCCCTGCGATGAACGTACATATGTACACTCATCCGGCAGTCATGCAAAATATGGAGACGCTTGTATCACGTGGCGTGAAGATGATTGAGCCTGGTGAAGGATTACTGGCTTGCGGTTACGTTGGCAAAGGACGTTTGGAAGAGCCGGACACAATTGTGCAAACCATAGAGCGCTTTTTTGATCAGCAAGCTCAGGAACAAGAAACCAACATCAAGTCTGAACCACGATGGTTTGGTGGCGAATCTATGGAGGCTCAAGTGCCTGAGTCACTTGTGAATGAGAATGAATCGGTGCTTTCAGGCAAAAAAATCATTGTAACGGCTGGAGGCACGATCGAGCGAATTGATCCAGTGCGTTATATCACAAATGATTCATCTGGCAAAATGGGCTTTGCTCTTGCAAAAGTGGCTCAGGAGATGGGGGCAGAGGTGCACTTGATTGCTGCCAATACTAGTGCGGAACCGCCTGCTGGTATTATGCTTGAAAGAGTCCAGTCAGCTGAAGACATGTACGCCGCTGTATTAAAACAATGGGAAACAAGCGATATGGTCGTTATGGCTGCTGCAGTTGCAGATTATCGACCACGTGAGATAGCACAGACCAAGATCAAGAAAAAAGATAGTGTATTTACACTAGAGCTAGTGAAGAACGTCGATATTCTAGAATCACTCGGGCGGAGTAAGAAACATCAATTTTTAATTGGCTTTGCAGCTGAAACCGAACATTTGGAGACGTATGCGATAGATAAATTAGAACGTAAAAATTGTGATTTGATCGCGGCAAACGATGTAACTGTGAATGGTGCTGGTTTTGGCGTCGATACGAATGCTGTTCAAATTTATGACCGAAGCGGGATCGTAGAGCGTATTCCTGTACAGTCAAAGGAAGAAGTTGCGCGTAAGTTGCTTACTATAGCTGCGGGACGCATGGGTGGGGTGCTGCATTAATGGAGACGGGCAATTTAGTTGCCAAGGTCATTGTCGATGTACCTGCCAAGGATACGGACCGCACCTTCGATTATCTGATACCAGACTCAATGAGACCTTGGATTGAGCCGGGTAGCCGGGTAGCTGTGCCATTTGGCAAGCGGACGGTGCAGGCTTTTGTCATCTCGGTAGTCCCAGCTGATGATCCACCGAAATACAGGATGAGAGCGATCCAAGAGTTACTGGATTTGGTACCACCCTTATCTGCTGACCTGGTCGAACTGGGCAAATGGATGAGCGAACGTTATGCTTGTAATCAAATTATGGCACTGCAAGTGATGATTCCTACCGCGCTCAAGGGGAAAGCAGAACGTTATATCTCAATTGCGGAGCAGCATGAGTTAACGCATCCACAGCGTACTATACAACCGAATCAGGGCGATGAACACGAATGGGCACTTCTGACCGACGATGGTATGAGTGATCCGACGGAACGTCGGATTGTTAGCTTCATTCAGGAGAAGGAGCAAGTCCCATTGCAGCAACTCAGTCGACGTTTCCCTGAGGAAGCAGAGGTTATTAAATCACTGTTACGCCGGGGTGTGCTTCAGGAAAGTCAAGTTATTAAAGACAAACTTGGCAAAAAGACCATGAAATCCGTTGATCTGGCTATCGGCATAGACGAGGCATCAACGGCGCTGGAGCAATTTTCTGCGAAAGCGCAGCGTCAGCGGGAGGTACTTGCTTTTTTGCTGGAACGTAGCGAGTTTCTGCCTCTGTCGCTGAAGGAAGTCATGACCTCACTGAGTGTGTCTGCTGCAACGGTTAAGGCGCTGGAAGATAAGGGTTATGTGTTGCTGGAGGATGTCGAAGTGTTCCGCGACCCGTACCGGGGCAGACACTTCAAGCCTACAGAGCCACTCCCTCTCACAGCAGAGCAGCAGTCGGTATATGAACGGATTATTCGCCAACTGGATACGCGTGAGCAGGGAGCTTATTTGTTGCATGGAGTCACAGGGAGCGGTAAGACGGAAATCTATCTGCAGACGATTCAGCGTTGTATTGAGCAGAATCGGCAGGCCATTGTGCTGGTACCTGAAATATCGTTAACCCCACAAATGGTTGAGCGTTTTAAAGGCCGGTTTGGCGATCAGGTAGCAGTGATGCACAGTAGGTTGTCCGGGGGAGAACGGTACGATGAGTGGCGCAAAATACGCGAAGGCCGTGTGAAAGTGGCGATTGGTGCTCGCTCGGCAGTATTTGCGCCTTTTCGTGAGTTAGGTCTCATTATTATGGATGAGGAGCACGAAACGTCCTATAAGCAGGAAGAGACACCTAAATACCATGCACGTGATGTTGCCATTCGCAGAGCCCATCAGCATGGGGCTGTCGTTATTCTCGGCTCTGCTACACCGTCGCTGGAAAGCTACTATGCGGCTCGCTCACAAAGCAACGACGAGTTTGCTCCGTTACTGCTTGAAATGCCAACTCGCGCATTGGGGAACATGTTACCCGAGGTACATATCATGGATATGCGTGAGGAACTGCGTGCTGGCAACCGCTCTATGTTCAGCCGTGCGTTGCATAATGGAATTGCAGAGCGGTTAGAGCGTAAGGAGCAGACGGTACTCCTGTTGAATCGGCGTGGGCACTCCACGTTCGTCATGTGCCGTAGCTGTGGCTATGTCGCGGGTTGTCCACATTGTGATATTTCGCTTACGTATCATCAGCGGTCGAACAATTTACGTTGCCATTACTGTGGTTATTCCGAGCCTGTGCCTCAGACTTGCCCTGAGTGCGGTAGTGAGCATATTCGCTATTTCGGTACAGGTACCCAGCGAGTGGAAGAAGAACTGGCGAAGCTATTCCCCGGTATACGTGTTGTTCGAATGGATGTTGATACAACGACAGAAAAAAATGCCCACGAAAAGCTTCTCAAGCAATTTCGTGATAAAAAAGCGGACGTGCTGCTCGGTACTCAAATGGTTGCCAAAGGCCTGGACTTTCCCGATGTGACACTGGTTGGTGTCATTACTGCGGATTCGGCTCTCAATTTACCGGATTTTCGGGCTGCGGAAAAGACATTTCAGCTGTTAACACAAGTAGCTGGACGGGCTGGGAGACATCAATTGCCAGGGGAAGTATTCGTACAAACCTATACTCCAGAGCATTATTCGGTGATTCACGCAAGTCGCCATGATTATGCTTCTTTCGTGAGGGAAGAATTGAAACACCGTCGCAATTTGCACTATCCACCATATTGTCGTCTTATTTTGGTGACCTTTTCTCATGAACAGCTCCCAGTGCTGGTTCGACTGGCTGAGAATTATTCAGCAACACTACAGGGACGGGCCAGACAACGGGGCTGGTTCGGGAATATGGATCGTCTTACATCGGATGTACTCGACATTTTGGGGCCAGTAGCTTCACCCATTTCGAGAATCAAGAATAGATACCGATTTCAATGTATGATAAAATGGCGTGGAAATATCGATGCGATTAGTTTGGCTCAGCAAGTAGCTGATGAAATGGCCGAATCCGCACAGGCACAAAAGTTGCTGATTAGTCTGGATGTTGATCCGCAAATGCTTATGTAGAGTGTTGCCACAAAAGTTATTATCACAATTAATGCGGACAAGCCGTCCGTACATAGGATAATGTAGCAGTCGCGTTTGTGATGAATACAGTTAAGCCTAAATGAAGCATAAAGAGGAAGGTGTTCTGTTGTCATGTCAATTAGAATTATAGTGTTGGAGCCGGATGACGTATTGCACAAAGTAGCAAAGGAAGTCACTAAAATTACGCCTAATGTGCAAAAGCTGCTCGACGATATGGCAGATACGATGTATGAAGCGGAGGGAGTAGGCCTTGCTGCTCCGCAAGTAGGTATTTTGAAACGTCTCATCGTTGTAGATGCTGGAGATGAGCATGGATTGATTAAAATGATCAATCCAGAAATTGTGGCCGAAGAAGGGGAGGAATTGGGTCCTGAAGGCTGCCTGAGTATACCAGGGTTGAATGGGGATGTGCGTCGTGCCGAGAAGGTTACAGTCAAGGGACTGGACCGCGAGGGTAAGGCCATTACCGTTACAGCGACTGGATTGCTCTCTCGTGCTTTTCAGCATGAAATTGACCATTTAAATGGAATTTTGTTCACGGATATTGCAGAAAAAGTATATGAGGTTGCGCTGGAACAGCCAGGACCGAACCGTCAGATAGGAGAGTGAGGTTCGATGACTCAAGACATTCGTATTATCTTTATGGGTACGCCTGAGTTTGCAGTGCCATCGCTGAACATGTTACTGGACAACGGTTATAACGTGGTCGGTGTGATTACACAGCCCGATAAGCCACAGGGACGGAAAAAAATATTGACACCTACACCAGTCAAGGAAGCAGCAGAGAAACGCGGATTACCTGTGCTGCAACCGACTCGCCTGCGCCAACCAGAAGCGGTGGCTCAGGTGGCGGAGCTGCGTCCTGATCTGATCGTAACCGCAGCTTATGGGCAAATTTTGCCTAAGTCCATACTAGACCTGCCTCGGTTCGGCTGTCTGAATGTGCATGGTTCGCTACTTCCCCGTTATCGGGGAGGTGCACCGATCCAGCGTGCAATTATTAACGGTGAAACCGTGACGGGTGTGACGCTGATGTATATGGCGGAAGGATTGGACACTGGCGATATGATATCGCGAGTTGAGGTTGCTATAGAGCCGGAGGATACCTCCGGTACGATTTTTGAGAAGCTAAGCGTAGCTGGGGCAAAGCTTTTGCAGGACGAGCTGCCTAAGTTGCTGACAGGGCAATCAGACCGTACGCCGCAAAACGAGGACGAGGCAACTTATGCCCCGAACCTGAACCGCGACGATGAGCGTATTTCGTGGAGTGACAATGCACAGCAGATATACAACCGGATTCGCGGCCTTGTTCCTTTTTCCGGCGCGTTTACGCTTTGGGAGGGAAATGTTTTTAAAATATGGGCTGCTGAGCAGCCTTTCATAAATAATGAAGTGAGTGGCTCAAATGCTCCAGTACCCGGGACGGTTCTTCAATTGACCGCTCGTGGCATTGAGGTGCAGACAGGCGAAGGAACTCTCTGGCTGACTCAGGTTCAACCGGCTGGCAAAAAAGTTATGGATGCCGGAACCTTTGCACGCGGCGGACAGATGAAGCCAGGCATGGTGCTCGGATGAGCGGGAGTCACTCCCGCCAGGGAGGCCAAGGCAAGGGAGTGGGTGCCAGAACCGGCAAGACTCGCAATCAGACGGCGCGGGAAGTTGCACTTGATGTGTTGATTGGTGTGGAGCAAGAGGGTGCGTATAGCAATCTTGAGCTAAATCGTCGGCTTCAGCAGGCAGGTTTATCTGCAAGTGACGCTGGTTTGGCGACGGAACTTGTATACGGTACAGTCGCACGCCGAAATACACTAGATTATTTTTTGAATAAATTTGTTCAAAAAGGAACGGCCAAGCTTCAGGCTTGGGTACGTTCGTTGCTGCGGATGAGTGTTTATCAGGTGGTGTATCTGGATCGAGTTCCGGATCATGCAGTCGTTAGTGAAGCGGTGACCATTGCCAAGCGGCGTGGGCATCAGGGGATTTCCGGTATGGTCAACGGTGTGCTCCGCAGCATGCTACGTGAGCCGGACAAGCTGCGTATTCCTGACGATTTGTCACCGGAGGAACGGATTTCATTAGAACATTCCCATCCACAGTGGCTGGTTAAGCGCTGGATTAAGCAATACGGTGCAGATACTGCTGAGGCCATCTGTCAGGCTAATAATGAACCCCCTGCGGTCAGCGTACGGGTGAATACGACAATGACCAGCCGTGATCAGCTGCTGGACGAGATGCGCTCAAAAGGGCTTGATGCCGTTCCTTCGGCAGTTAGTTCCTATGGGATTGTTGTTCGTAGCGGTGGAAATATGGCGCTTACCTCGTGGTATACGGACGGCTTGCTGTCCGTACAGGATGAAAGCTCCATGCTCGTTGCTGAAGCAGTCGCTCCTGAGCCTGGCATGCTGGTACTGGATTGCTGTGCCGCTCCAGGTGGCAAAACAGCTCATATGGCTGAGCTGATGAAGGATCACGGACGGATAGTTGCGAATGATCTGCATGCCCATAAGCATCAATTAATTCGTGAACAGGCTAATCGACTTGGCCTGGATGCCGTGGAAACAGTTACTGGTGATGCGCTAGAACTGAAGGAACGATATGCTCCAGCTTCTTTTGACCGTATTTTGCTGGATGCGCCATGCTCTGGCTTTGGAGTGATTCGTCGTAAACCGGACCTGCGTTGGAGCAAAACTGCGCAGGATGTTTGCGACATTACACAGCTTCAGCATGAGCTGCTGGATAGTGTGGCGGGACTGTTGAAGCCAGGTGGCATTCTGGTATACAGCACATGCACGATTGAACCGGACGAAAATGAAGGACAATTGACTCAATTTTTAAGCGAACATCCAGAGTATGAATTGGCGGAGGGTCATTCCTTCCCGGACGTGAGCCGCGAAAAGGATAGTATACAGGGAGGCTCGGTACAGCTGTTACCGCAGCATTTCCACAGCGACGGATTTTATATCGCGCGCCTGCGTCGGGTGAAATAGCACGGAAGAGAATTCCAGGCAGCTTTCCACCAGTATTTCCACATTCCGCCGGAACATTTCCGGCGGTTTTTTGCATGAAGACGAAAAATTTTTACCCCCTCAGGGATTTGTGCTAAAATAGGAAGAATGAAAAATACTATCTGCGATCAAACAGAACTTAATGAAGAAGGAACGGGTGCAAACATTGATGAAACCTTTTATATATGATTTAACTCTGGAGGAGCTTCAGGACTGGGCCAAGAACAATGGCGAGCCTGCTTTTCGTGGAGGACAAATTTTTGACTGGCTGTATGTGAAGCGGGTCAATGATTTCAGCGAGATGACGAATTTGTCCAAGGCGCTGAGAGAGAAGCTTGAGGAGCAATTTAGTTTTGTGACGCTTAGTGAAATTACAAAGTTGGAATCGAAGGATGGGACAGTAAAATTCCTGTTCGGCTTGCACGATGATCATGCCATTGAAACGGTCATTATGAGACACAATTACGGAAACAGCATTTGTGTAACAACTCAAGTGGGTTGCCGGATTGGTTGTACTTTCTGTGCTTCGACGCTTGGAGGCCTCAAACGGAACCTGACGGCTGGTGAAATTACTGCACAGGTGGTGCAGGCTCAGAAAATTTTGGATAAAACTAATGAACGAGTGAGCAGCATCGTGATCATGGGCTCGGGCGAGCCTTTTGAAAACTATGAAGCGACCATGACGTTTTTACGTACAATGGTTCATGAAAAAGGTCTGAACATTGGTCAACGTCATATCACAGTGTCGACCAGCGGTATTGTACCGAATATTTATAAATTTGCCGACGAGGATACCCAGATTAATCTGGCAATATCCATTCATGCGCCTAATGATGCGCTTCGTTCAAAGCTGATGCCTGTAAATCGGCGTTATCCCTTTAAGGATGTTATGGATTCTCTACGTTACTATCTTGCTAAGACGGGGCGGAGAATTTCGTTTGAATATGCCCTGATTGGTGGGGTAAACGATCAGGCAGAACATGCTGAAGAGCTAGCGGATGTGTTAAAGGACATGCTGTGTCACGTCAATTTGATTCCAGTCAATCATGTGCCTGAGCGCAAGTATGTACGCACATCACGCAGCGATATTTTTAATTTCCAACGTATTCTTGCCGAAAAAGGCGTCAATGTGACGATTCGGCGTGAACAGGGTCACGATATTGCCGCTGCTTGCGGTCAGTTGCGTGCAAAGCATATGGAGTTGGGGTGAAACCATTTGATCAAAACAGTTCATGTCAGCCATGTCGGACGTGTACGTTCGGTGAATGAGGATTCTGCCTGGATCAGGCACTTGGAGCAAGGCTATATTCTTGGGATTGTTGCCGATGGTATGGGGGGGCATTTGGCCGGTGATACGGCCAGCCGCCTTGCGGTAGAGACACTTGCCGCTGATTTGGCGACGCTGGAGAGCGGATTATCCGCACATTCTTTGACGGCGGCGCTCAGCGACGCTATTTTGCATGCCAATGAAGTCATCTTCCAGACGGCAGCACGCGATGAAAAGTATCATAATATGGGAACGACAGTTGTTGCGGTTTTATTAAACGACGCATCCGGAATTATCGGACATATCGGTGACAGTCGTGCTTATGTCATTTCTAAAGGAGCGGTACGTCAGCTTACAGAAGACCATACTTTGGTTAATGAGCTGTTCAAAAACGGTCAGATCAGTAAGGAAGAACGGGAGAACCATCCTCGTCGCAATGTACTGACACGGGCGCTGGGCACTGATTCCGAGGTGAAAGTGGATATTGACTCCATTGCGCTGGAAAAAGGCGATGTACTGTTACTGTGTAGTGACGGATTAAGCAATTTGGTAACGGAAGAACAAATCAGCAAAGTAGTAGGTGCCGCAGAGAATCCTTTGGAGGAGCGCGCGGATCGCCTGCTACATCTGGCGTTGCTTGCCGGAGGAGACGATAACATTACTGTAGCTTTGTTTGAATTGCCCGACGACACGGTTTCATTGAGTGAAAAGGGGTGTGACGCATGATCGGGCACCTGCTAGGGGGAAGATACGAAATTATTGAGCGTATCGGTGGCGGCGGTATGGCGCTGGTGTATAAGGCTCAAGACATTTTGCTGAATCGCAATGTCGCAGTTAAAGTGTTGCGCCAGCAATTTGTTCATGATGAGGAATTTATTCGCCGATTTCGGCGTGAGGCGCAGTCTGCGGCCTCGCTTTCGCATTCGAATGTGGTCAGTATTTATGATGTCGGCCAAGAGGATGAAATCCATTATATTGTAATGGAGTGCATCGAAGGTAAAAATTTGAATGAGATTATTAAAGAACGTGCGCCATTGCAAGTGGATGAAGCAGTACGGATTGCTTCCCAGATTTGTGATGCGCTGGAGCATGCCCATCAAAATCAGATCATTCACCGAGACATTAAGCCTCATAATATATTAATTGGACGTAATGGACGGGTTAAGGTAACTGATTTTGGGATTGCTAGAGCTGTTACGTCAACGACCATTACCCAGACGGGTTCTGTTGTGGGTTCTGTTCATTATTTTTCACCTGAGCATGCAAAGGGTGTCGTCACCGGCGAAAAATCGGACTTATATTCTTTAGGTATTGTCTTATATCAAATGCTGACGGCGCAGCTCCCTTTCCTGGGAGAAAGTCCAATTAGTGTAGCGCTCAAGCATTTGCAAGAGGAATTTGAGGAACCGCGTAAAATCAATCCGTTGATTCCGCAAAGTGTGGAAAATGTCATTCTAAAATCCATGCGCAAAAATCCAGAAGAGCGTTATCAATCGGCAGACGAAATGCTAAAAGATCTGGAAACCTGTTTGCTGCCGGGACGGCGTAATGAATCCAAGTTGGAGTTTACACATTTGGATGATGAGGATCAAACACGGGTTATTCCGGCTATTAAGCCTCAACAATTAGGGATGTCTTCTAGTGGCGATGATGTACCTGCCCAACCGCGTGAGTCTGAACAGCTTTCGAGCAAGCAATCGTCCAAAAAAAGTAGAAAAAAAGCGATCTTGTGGGTAACACTAGTATTGGTGTTACTTCTGTGCATGGGCGGAGTGGTGTACTATGTGCAAAGTGTACTCGTCGTGCCTGAGGTAAAAGTACCGAGCGTATTGACACAAACAGAAGACCAAGCGAAGGTTAATCTCAGTAAAGCGGGATTACTCATTGAGGAGCCAATCCAGCATGAGTACAAAGAAGGAATCGCGCCTGGAGTTGTATTTTATCAAAGCTATCCTGCAGATTCTTTAGTCAAGGAAGGAACCAAGATTAGTCTGAAAGTCGGGATTGCCAAGCCGCTCACCCCGATGCCTGATGTCAAAGGCCAAAGCTACGAGAATGCTGTTAAGCTGCTGACCGCCCAGCAAATTAAGGAAACGCAGATTCAGCAAAATGAGCAGTTTAGTGATCAGGCCGCAGGGACTGTCCTTAGTCAGACACCCGCTGCAAATGAGCCATTTGATAAGGATTCAGTCCAGGTTGTGCTCACAGTCAGCAAGGGCGCTGACACTGTTAAAATGCCAAGTCTCGTAGGGAAGACGCAGAATCAAGCGGAAAATGAGGTCAAAAAGGCAGGGCTGAAGGTTGGCTCGATTAAAGAAGAATTTAGCTATGAACAGGAAAAAGGAAGGGTAACCAAACAGTGGCCGTCAGAGGCAGGCAGTGAGTTGCCACCAAATACGGAAATTACGTTTTATGTAAGCACTGGTTATCCACCAGAAGCGATTACGCTGCCATTTAATGTGCCTGTTGCGCCGAAGGAAGAGGGTAAAAACAGCAAAATTCGTATCACTTATACGGATGCACGTGGAGAAAATCAGGAATGGGGAAGCCGTACAATTAATACGACACAGGTGTTCACTATCAACCTGTTAATGGCTCCGAACAAAGACAGTGTTGTCTCAGTATTTAGAGATGGTGACTTTATTGATACGTATCCAGTCTCTTATATTGAGGCGAAAAATGGAACGGTGACGATGCCTCAAATTGCTCCGCCTGCCGGAACTTCACCAACGGATACACCTGATGGTACTTCCTCGCAGAATGGAAGTGGAAACGGCGAGGAAGGTGATAGCGGGGGATCTTCTAATGGTAGTGGTAATAGTGGGGGCGACTCGAACAATCAGGAGGGCACAGGAGGTAATGGTGACCCTTCCGCCTTTGTTCCTGGAACGAATTCCACGGGGGGTACGCGCAGTGAGTTGGCGGTTAGTCATAAAAACAACCCAGGCCACGCTTCCCACAAAAAGAAGGAAAAAGTGATTGAGGCTGTTCAGCATCAGTAAACTTGCAATAGGAAGATGCTCAACCTGTTATACGCAATGAAACTTGAACATTATGAAGGAGGACATCTTACACATGCCTGAAGGTCTGATCGTCAAGGCGCTTAGCGGATATTATTATGTCTCCAGCCTGGATCAGGATGGGCGTCCGGTATCTGGCGAAGCTACGGTACAATGCAGAGCACGCGGCATTTTTAAGAAAAAAGAGATTACGCCTCTTGTCGGTGATCGGGTCGTTTACGAACTGACTGAGAACGGGGAAGGTATGGTCGAGGAGATTAGGAAGCGTACGACAGAGCTAATTCGTCCTCCGGTAGCTAATACCACGCTTGCCGTGCTACTGTTTTCCTTGCGTGAGCCGGATTTAAACCTGCCTTTACTGGACAAATTTTTAGTCCATATTGAGCACGCCGGGTTGGATACGATTATCTGTCTGACTAAGCGCGATTTGTATGAAGGCAGCCCTTCAGAGGATGACACCGTGCTGGCCGTTCAGGAAATGTACCGGAAGATCGGTTATGAGGTGCTGGTAACCAGTGCCCGTACCGGAGAAGGGACGGCTGAGCTTAAGAAGCTGTTGGCTGGTCAAATCAGCGTGTTTTCCGGGCAGTCAGGTGTAGGAAAGTCTTCCATGCTTAATGCTCTGGAGCCTGGGTTAACGCTGGAGACGAGCGCCATAAGCAATAAGCTGGGCCGAGGAAAACATACAACTCGTCATGTGGAGCTGATTCCTCTAGACAACGGAGGGTTTGTAGCAGATACACCAGGGTTTAGCCAGCTGGATTTTCTGGAGTTAGGTGTGGATGAGTTATCTCCCTGTTTTCGTGAATTCCAGCAGTATGCGGAAGGATGTAAATTCCGGGGGTGTACCCATATTCACGAGCCTAGCTGTAAAGTAAGAGAGGCCCTGGAAGAAGGCCATATTTCACAGGGAAGATATGATAGCTATTTGCAGTTCTATCAGGAATTAAAAGAAAAAAAGCGGAGGTACTGAGTATATGTTAAAAATAGCACCGTCGATTTTATCCGCTGATTTTGCTCGCTTGGGCAGTGAAGTTGCGGAAGCTGAGGCAGGAGGGGCAGACTGGATTCATGTGGATGTAATGGATGGACATTTTGTATCCAATATTACACTGGGCCCACCTATCGTTCAGGCTATTCGTCCGCATACGACTCTTCCCTTGGATGTTCATCTGATGATTGAGCATCCTGAACGCTATATTGGCGATTTCGTAAAAGCAGGAGCCAATATCATCACTGTTCATGCTGAGGCTTGTGTTCATTTGCATGGTGTCCTTCACTTGATCAAGCAGCAAGGCGCTCTGGCTGGAGTGGCTCTCAATCCGGGTACTTCACCATACGCGATCAAGGAAGTGCTGCCAAATGTGGATATGATTCTGGTGATGACGGTCAATCCTGGCTTTGGAGGTCAGTCCTTCATTCCAGAGACGTTAAATAAAATCAGACAAATCCGTGCTTGGCTGAACGAATTGGGTCGTCCAGACGTACATATCGAGGTAGACGGAGGTATTGCGGAGGAGACGGCACCAGCCGTATTTGAAGCGGGGGCTGACGTGTTGGTGGCTGGTAGTGCGGTATTCGGCAGAGCAGACCGCGCAGCGGCTATTGCTGCGATTCGGGACAGTGCAGCTCGTTTGTCCAAGTGAAGCTGACTGAAGCATTGTGGATGACTGTAGCGAGCATGGCGACGGGGTTGACCCTTAGCTGTTTCTCGCTAGTGAAGGCTCCTTGGAATGCCGTTCTTTCGCTTTTGGCTGTTCTAATTGTACTGTTTTATTTTCGAAAAAATGAACGGCGTGGTTTACGAATAGGTTTTGTGGTGTGCAGCGTACTTTATTATATCCTGTTTATTTTCATACTCTCAGCATATCTCTATGTTCGCGGACTTGTCTGATGGTATAGCCTGGGATGGTTGCGCATAAATATGGTTACATGAGCGGGATTCTCATGTAGCCTTTTTTTGTGGGGCAACAACCCTTGACAGGTTGCATAAACTACAGAGAACGGATGCAGGAGGATGATGGGGAGGGTGAGGCATGAAGTTTTACACAATCAAGCTGCCAAAATTTCTGGGTGGATTCGTTAAAGCCATTTTGAATACATTCCAGAAAAACTGAATTCAACGTAATGTAAACACAGGATGTAGGATGAAAGCTGGAGGTACACAGTACACAGGGCACGCTTCCCGGGCACAACAGATAGGTAGCTCGGCAGTAAAAGATAGGAACGCACGGGAAGGTGCCTGACATTTTGTTCTCCTGAACCAGATGGATATTACTTTTCGAATAACCAAAAAAGCACCCGTTTAAAACGAGGTGCCTTTTGTTTATAACGATATTTTTTTACGACTACACGCGAGTCACTTTACCGGCTTTCAATGCACGAGTGCTGACATAAACGCGTTTCGGTTTACCGTTAACGAGAATGCGAACTTTTTGTACGTTGACGCCCCAAGTACGGCGATTACGGTTGTTAGCGTGAGATACGTGGTTACCGCTGCCAGGCTTTTTGCCTGTTACAGAACATTTACGAGACATGATTCCACCTCCTATTCTGAAAATAACCAAATTCCATACGGAACGGGTCTCTCTTCAGGCCGACTGGGTCAGCCGGACTTTGTAAGTCACTAACCTGAACAAAACAATACTTAAATATAATATCATAGTCAAAAAAGCTCCGTCAACTGATTCAAAAACTTTATTTATTTCTCTTTCGCATTATAGTACAATATGGGATAGTTATTGCTGCGATTATTTTGTATTTAAATGGAATGTGAATTCTTATTCCAGTCATGCCGGCAGTTCAGAGGCGGGACTATAGTCATCATTCCAGCCGATGATTTATTGTTAGGCAGTTGACTGGTTTTTCATTTTATATGACCTGTAGAAGAACGACCAGACGTGAGTACAAAAGTGTGACATTCGTATTCGTCGTCTGGCTTTAGTATAATTCAATTGAACCTGTACGCACAGTTGAATAAGGTGTTGTGAAGGTTGATAGTAAAACAAGTGTATTAAGCTAGGAAGGGGAATTCTCTTGAGTAATCGTTCTTTGAATGGAACAGATTTTACCGCAATGGTTTTAGCCGGGGCGGAACAATTACAGCAGCATGCGGAACATGTCAATTCACTAAATGTATTCCCAGTGCCAGACGGTGATACGGGAACCAACATGAATTTGACGATGAGCGCGGGCGTAACGGAATTAAAGAGGGGGGACTCTTCCTCCATCGGTGTCATGTCCGGCATATTATCCAAAGGTTTGCTGATGGGAGCCCGCGGCAATTCAGGGGTTATCCTGTCTCAGTTGTTTCGTGGCTTCAGCCGTTACGCTGCCCCATACGAGGAATTGAATACCCTTCAGTTCGCATCGGCATTGCAGAGCGGGGTGGATGCGGCCTACAAGGCGGTTGTTAAGCCGGTGGAGGGTACAATTCTTACCGTGGCGAAGGAAGCGGCCAGGCATGCTGTGTTTTTCTCGCGCCGGACGAACGACATCACGGAACTGATGGAAGAAGTGCTTGCCAAAGCGAAGGAAACGCTTGCCATGACGCAGGACATGCTCCCTGTATTGAAGCAAGTAGGAGTTGTAGATTCGGGTGGGCAAGGTCTTGTGTACATTTATGAAGGTTTTATGCAGCATCTTGGAAGCGGCTTGGTGACGTCTTCAACTGCAAAAAGTGATAATGTACGCACGGTTTTTGCTCCTCACGTATCGGAGAGACCTACTGCTGCTGCAGTTGTTCCTTCCCCAGATGCGCCGATTTCTGCGCAAGCGAAGCTCGAAACGGATAATATTGAATTTTTGTATGATATGGAGTTTTTTATTAATCGACAATTGGGCGAAGCGCAAGGTACCGATTTTGATGAGGAAGCCTTCCGGAGAGTGTTATCAGTAGATGGTGATTCTATTATCGTAATTTCAGACGATGATGTCATCAAGGTTCACGTGCATTCTAAGGCTCCTGGTGAAGTGCTGAATTTGGCACTGCGCTACGGAGAAATTACACAGATTCGTATTTTAAATATGCGCGAGCAGCATCGTGATTTGTTGTCTGCGGGTATGGATGTTGCTCCTGAGCCTGAGTGGTTTGCTGAAATACCAACAGAGCCTGCACGTGAGGAAGAGCCGTCTGAGCCCCCCGCTCATGAACTGGCATCCTTTGGTTTTATAGCTGTGGCTTCCGGTGAAGGAATTGCTGATATTTTCAGAAGTTTAGGCGTCGATGTTGTCCTTTCTGGCGGCCAGACAATGAATCCGAGCACAGAGGACTTCGTTAATGCGGCGCGCTCGATTGCGGCTCAACATATTTTTATTCTTCCGAATAATTCCAATATTATTTTGGCGGCAGAACAAGCACGTGAACTGCTAGAGATGGAACGTATGGTGTCGGTTATTCCGAGCAAAACAATTCCTCAGGGGATTGCGGCGGCATTTGCCTTCCAGGAAGAAGAGGCTTTTGAGGTAAACCAGGACAATATGCGTGACGCAGTCACCCGGGTGAAGTCTGGGCAAGTGACCTACGCGGTACGGGATACGACGCTTGATGACCTGCATATTACAGCCGGGCACTACATCGGTATTCAGGATTCCAAGATTGTAGCGACCGAGGAACACTTAATGGCAACGTCCCGTCTTTTGCTAGCGAAAATGCTGGTGAATGGCGATGAAATTGTTACGATTCTCACAGGTTCAGACGCGAATCAAGAAGACACAGATCAGCTTGTTGCATGGCTTGAAGAAAATTATGCGGATGCTGAAGTGGAAGTTCATGAAGGTGGTCAGCCGATTTATCCTTATTTGTTCTCAGTGGAAACCTGATGTGCTTTAGCACGCCCATGGAAGTCCACAACAAAAGGAGGTCTGACTGATGAGCAGTACCATCATTTTGACGGATAGCACGGCTGATATTCCACCGGAATTAGCAGACCGTCTCGGTATAGTTGTTGTACCATTGACCGTGATGTTCGGCAGCACAGCTTACCTGGACGGCATTGAGATGTCAGCGTCGCAGTTTTACACCGAACTAGTACGGGCTGATGAGCTACCTACGACATCACAGCCTTCACCAGCCCGTTTTTTGGAGACATACACGACGCTGTTGGAGCAATACCCCGAGAGCCAGGTTATCTCTATCCATTTATCCTCGGGTGTGAGCGGAACGTATCAGTCTGCTCTGCTGGGCAAATCCATGCTGGAGAAGCATGAACATAGAGTGACTGTGGTAGATTCCAAATCAGCTTCATACGGATACGGCATGCTAGTGGTTTATGCGGCAGAGCTGGCGGCTGCCGGGCACTCCCCGGCTGATATCGTTCGGGCTGTGGAACGTCGTGGGGAGCGCCGTCGTTTGTATTTCCTGGTGGATACCCTGGAATACTTACAAAAAGGCGGACGTATTGGCAAGGCAGCGGCAATGGTTGGTACGTTACTTAACATTAAGCCGATTCTTTCGATTGACAAAGAAGGCACTATTTATTCGGTTGATAAGGCGAGAGGGCATAAAAAAGCGACAGCACGTATAATTGAACTACTGGAGCGGGATTTAAAAGGCCAAAAAATTAATATTGCTGTGGGTCATACGGCAGATCGCTCAGCGGCAGAAGCGTTCGTGGCTCAGCTGGCAGAGCATTTTGAGCTGGGAGATCGAATATATACTGAACTTGGCGCTGTGATTGGGACCCATGTAGGGCCAGGAACGATTGGCATTTTTGTATGGCCGGCCGGAGATGAGAGGTAATATGCTGCAATTGGATCAAATACCTTTAAAACAAATACATGGCGTGAGTGCTCTCAAAGAGGGAGAGCTTCACGCTTTTGGCATTTCTAACATACAGGACATGCTGGAATATTATCCGTTTCGGTATGAAGATTACCGATTGCGCTCGCTAAGCGAAGTGAAGGATGGAGATAAGATTACAGTACAGGCCAAAATTATGGGCATTCCGGTGCTTCAGCGTTACGGGCGCAAATCAAGGTTGACTTGTAAATTGATGGCCGAGGATTGGATGTTTACCGCGACGTGGTTTAATCGGCATTTCATGAAGGAGCAGCTAACCTCAGGTCGTGAAATTGTGGTGACTGGTAAATGGGATCTCAAACGGATGCAGATGACTGTTGCAGATTCTGAGTTTTCTGATAAAGGAGTAGCCCGCTCGGGGACACTTCAACCTGTGTACTCTATAGGCGGCAAGATTACGCAAAGCTGGATGCGAAAAACAATGAGCCAGACACTCCAGCAGTTTGGTGAAATGATCCCCGAAATATTGCCTGAGTTGCTTGTGCGTAAATATAGTATGATGCCGCGCAAGCAGGCTATTGCAGGTATACACCAGCCTCAGGACAACCGCGAGGGGCAAGAGGCTCGTCGGCGGATGGTGTATGAGGAGCTATTTTTATTTCAGCTGAAAATGCAGGCATTCCGGGCGCTAAATCGTGGTCGAGCGGACGGGGTGGTACATACCGTGGATAACGCCACGATTCGTGAATTTGTAAGGGCTTTGCCTTTTGAATTAACGGATGCACAGAAGAAGGTAGAGCTTGAAATACTGCACGATCTACGCTCACCTTATTGTATGAACCGTCTGCTTCAGGGAGATGTTGGGTCAGGTAAAACAGTTGTTGCTGCCATCGGTTTATTTGCCACAGTACGTTCCGGTTTTCAGGGAGCGCTGATGGTGCCAACCGAAATATTGGCCGAGCAGCATATGCGATCGCTTCACAAGCTATTTGAGCCCTTTGGAATCAGTGTGGGCCTACTGACTGGGAGTACAACCGGGAAGAAGCGTAAGGAGCTGCTAGCTGCTCTCCAAATGGGTCTGCTGGACATTGTGGTAGGCACCCATGCTCTCATTCAGGAGGATGTATATTTTCGCCAGCTTGGGCTTGTTGTAACGGATGAGCAGCATAGATTCGGAGTGAATCAGCGTAGTGTACTGCGTCGCAAAGGCTATAATCCCGATGTGCTGACGATGACGGCCACACCGATCCCCCGTACGCTGGCCATCACTGCGTTTGGCGATATGGATGTTTCTACGTTGTCAGAGCGGCCGAAGGGGCGTATTCCAATTTCCACCTATTGGGTGAAGCACGAACTGATGGATCGGGTACTTGGTTTTATTTCCCGCGAGGTAGATCAGGGACGGCAGGCTTATCTGATTTGCCCGTTGATTGAAGAGTCGGAGAAGCTGGATGTACAGAATGCCATCGATTTGCATATTCAAATGCAACAGGCTTTTCCACATTACCGCGTTGGGCTATTACATGGACGAATGACTCCCGCAGAAAAGGAAGAAGTAATGCGTTCTTTCTATGCGAATGAGGTTCAGTTGCTCGTTTCAACGACGGTTGTGGAGGTGGGGGTAGACGTCCCAAATGCGACGCTAATGATCATTATGGATGCGGATCGTTTTGGATTATCCCAGTTACATCAATTACGTGGACGAGTCGGACGGGGAGCACATGCCTCGTATTGTGTACTGATCGCTGATCCTAAGTCGGAGGTTGGTCAGGAGCGGATGAAGGTTATGACCGATACGGACGATGGTTTTGAGGTTGCTAGACGCGATCTGGATTTGAGAGGGCCAGGTGACTTTTTTGGCACCAAGCAGAGTGGGCTACCCGAGTTTCGTTTAGCAGATATGGTAGCGGATTTTGAGGTGCTGGAAAAGGCGCGGGAGGATGCAACCGATCTGATCAAGGATGCGTCCTTTTGGACATCTCCGCAGTATGAAGGACTGCGTGGTTATTTGCAAAAAGAACAGATTTTCCAGGGGGATCTCATCGACTAATTCACCATGAATCATGAGGTTGTTCTAAACGTTTTAAACAGATAGGCACAATGGACAGGCTGGCCGTCATATATTTGGGAATGACCGAATGATATGGGAGGTGTGGCAACATTGAGCTATCAGCAATATGGAATCAGTCCGCAACTGGTGGAGCGGATTAAGTTGAAAATGAAGAATCGTGCGCTCAAGGAGCGGGTTAAGCAGCAGATTGAAGGGGTGACTAAAGCGGACCTGCAAAATAAAGCTAAGGTGCGTCATCTTGTGAAGTCCACTTCTGCTATTTTAAACGAGCGTTTGACAGCTGCGCAGGAGGAGCAATTGACCGCCTTCGTATTGGCACAAAAAATTGATCCGTCCAATACATTCCATCTAATCAAGCTGTGGGGAATGTTCCGTTGATTGCTATTTGAAGAGGTGCTTCAAAGCGCTCTCCATGTTTTTTTTGTGAAGCGCAGATAAAAAAAGGATTGCCTGATATCAGGCGATCCTTTTTGGTTTGTATTAGTTCATTCCCCGGGCAATAGCTAGTGTGTGCTTATCATGAGACTTTCATTTGTAATGACCGCCAATTTTAATAGACCGTTCCATGGCCTGCCCGGCATCTGTTAACGACGATGCGCGCATGATGATGGACTGACCGTACCGATACTTTAAAGTGTCCGTCACCTTTTCCAAAGCACGGGATCGCTCCTGATCCTCAAAAAAATCCAGCTGATACAGTTGATCATCCACCAATCCGCTTAAAGTAACCCCTGCGCGCTTCACGGGCATATGATTCCAAAAAGCATAAAAGATTTTTTTAACGGTTTCATATACCTTTTGGGTATGGTTTGTAGGATCGGGTATCTTCATTTGTCGGGAAAATCCGGTTGGTGCCTCGTAGGGACTGCATATACAATGAACAGTCACAACCGAGCCCATATATCCTTTGCGGCGAGCGTCCCGACACACCTCCTCTGTTAGTTCAAGCAGGATGGTTTCCACTTCCGCGGGCTGGAGATAGTCGCGGGGAAGAGTCATCATATGACCGATGGATTTGGGAGGTGTATTAAATGTTTCCGGCTTGACCGGGCTGTGATCGATCCCGTTAGCAGTTCGCCATATCACCTCTGCCTGAATATCGGACTGCTTGCCGAAATGAGACCGGAATCTGTCTTGTAGCCGGGGTAAGGGAGTACGTGCGATATCTCCAATGGTGTGTAGTCCAAGCTTCTCCAAATGCCGTTCCATGCGCGAACCGATGCCGAACATAAGGCGTACTGGCTGAGGCCACAGCAATGCTGCAATATCGGATGTAGGCAACAAGAAAATGCCACTGTCATTTTTTTTAGCCCATATATCTGTTGCGGTTTTAGCCAGCATTTTGTTGGAGCCGATGCCAATTCGAATCCATACTCCTGTTTGTGCCAGTACCTTTTGCTGAATTTCACTTGCAATACTCACCGGATCCCCGAACAGGGAGAGGCTTCCGCTCATATCCAGAAACTGTTCATCAATGCTGAAAACCTCAACCAAATCCGTATATTCATTATAGATTTCTGTTATTTTTAATGAGACATCGATATAATGCTGCATACGTGGGCGTACAATGATAAGGTCAGGACATTTTTTCACCGCTTCTCCCAGACGTTCTGCTGTAGATATACCGTATTTTTTTGCCAGCGGACACGCAGCTAAAATAATGCCTGAACGAAGTGCAGGGTCACCGGCCACAACGAGTGGCTTATGTTGGTATTTGGGATCATCTGCTTTTTCAATGCTGGTATAAAAACTTTGGCAGTCCGATAAGAATATGGTTCTATTTCTGCGTTCCTTCAAAAATCCGACCTCCTCTCCTGATATGTGTGGATCATCCTTCCAAAATATTCTTGAATGTATACTCTTATAGTAGTATTATATACAGAACAAGTGTTCCTAATACAAATGTATTTTTTGGAACGTTACAGTTTACGTAAAACCTAACATGGCGTATCATAATATCTTGAGCAAAAACAAGTGGAAATGAATGCATATTGAGGGGAGAAACCATTTTTATGAACCCAAAACGTCGACCATCATCTCAAAAACGCAGTAGGTGGCGTATTTTTGGCAGAGTTTTGCTTATTAATATCAAGTGGTTCTCGTTTGCGGGTGTACTTGGAGTGCTGTTTGCTGGAGGTCTTATATCCGGTTATGTAGCGGCACTGGTTCATGATGAACCTGTACGATCACGTCAGTTGATATATGAAAAGGTAAATGAGAACGCTCTGACCAGCTTTGTATTTTTTAATGACCAGGTAACTCCGGTTGGAAGAATGCGCATGGAGGAGGATCGACAGCTCGTTGATCTGAAGGATGTTCCTCAGTCTATTGTGGACGCCCTCATTTCAACGGAAGACAGCCAATTTTATGAGCATAGTGGTGTGGATTTAAAGGGAACAGCTCGTGCCGTTAAGCAGAAGCTTTTGAATGAAAACCGCCAAACAGGCGGCAGCACACTGACGCAGCAGGTAGCCCGAAGGGTTTTTCTTAGTCTGGATAAGACGGACAGTCGCAAGGTGAAGGAAATGCTGCTGGCACTGCGTATGGAGCGGTTTATGGGCAAGGATAAAATATTAACGGCTTACTTAAACAAAATGCCTTTTGGTAATGGTTCCGCTGGTTACAATTTATATGGAATCAAGTCTGCTTCGTTAGGGATTTTCAATGTAAGTGATCTACATAAGCTTCATATTGCTCAGGCGGCTTATTTGGCAGGTCTCCCGCAACTGCCATCTGTTTATTCCGCTTTTGATGGTAAAGGGAACTTTGATGAAGAAGGCTTCAATAAAGCGATGGAGCGCCAACGTGTCGTGTTGGGAAGAATGCTGGCAACAGGTAAACTTACGCTATCCGAATATAACGAGGCGCTTCAATTTGATGTGAAAGCCACTCTTGCGCCACATCGCGAAAAAAGTTATAACACATTTCCTTATTTGATGCTGGAGACAGAGCGGGAGGCCGCCCAATTGTTAGCGCTCCAGCAAAATCCCGATATCACGGCAGCCGAGATTTCCAAGCCTGAGCATGCCGAGCTTCTTCAAAATACGCGAGAAGAGTTGCAACGGTCCGGATATCGAATTTATACAACGATAAATAAGAAAATTTATAACAATATGCGGCAGATTGCAGCCAATCCACAAAATTTTTCTCCATACAGCAAGAAGAAGGGATTAGAGCAGATTGCAGCAATCATGATTGATCATAAAACAGGGGCTATACTCGGTATGATCGAGGGCAGGGATTTTAATACCGAGCAAATGAACTATGCAACTCAAATGACACGTCAGCCCGGTTCTGCCATGAAGCCTATTGCTGCTTATTTACCTGCTTTGGAAAAGGGCTACACTCAGCCAGCCGGTCTTATTGATGATTCACAAATCATATTGAAAGACGGGCGTAAAGGTTATCATATTCCTAAAAATTATAACAGACGGTACGAGGGGCTTATGACAGCCCGTGAAGCACTCAATCGGTCAATCAACATCCCTGCGCTGAGGCTGTTCTTATATGAAGTTAAAATTCCAAACGCTTGGAATTTTGTGCGTTCTCTTGGAATTACGACGATTCAGCCGCAGGATGAACATGCTCAGACAGGGGTTTTGGGTGGACTAAGCAAAGGGGTATCCGTGGAGGAACTGACCGCAGCATATGGAACGATTCCCAATATGGGTGTATATAATGCACCTCATCTGATCAGCAAAATTACGGATGCCGACGGGAAGATCGTGTATGAATTTAAACCGCAGACGAAGCGTGTATATTCGCAGCAAACCGCATTTTTGATGACGGATATGCTCAAAACGGTTATATCAGATCCGAGGGGAACTGGTAAACGCCTGCAAAATGCTTTTAAAAGCTACGGTGCCATTGATATCGCCGGTAAAACCGGTACGACACAAAACTTTGGTGATGTGTGGTTTATGGGGTACACACCTGACGTTACACTAGGCGTCTGGGCTGGTTACCGTCAACAGGTTAATACATTATCTCAAGAAGGCCATTCCAGAGCACAGTCAGTGTGGGCACTGATCATGAATGAAGCGGTCAAGGACCAGCCTGAGCTTTTTAAGAATAAGCACTTTATACGGCCGGAAGGTGTTGTAAGAGTTACGGTTTCTAGCCTTACAGGTAAGCTGCCAGGGCGTTATTCCCGCCAATCGGGTCAACTCGTGACTGACTGGTTTAATCAAAAGTATGTGCCTACCGAAGTTGGAAGAGAACAGCTTCCGCGTTCTGCTAGACCAGTGGCCCCTTCCAAACCAGATATCAAGGAAAAAGAAGTCCCAGAGGTTGAGGTACCTGCAATAGATCAAGAGAAAATTCCAGCAGAGGAAACGGATCCTGCTGTTCCTGACGCAGACACAGAGCTAGATATGCCTAATGAGAATAACGATGTGCCATCAACAGATACTTCGCAACCTTCTGTTGAAAACGAACAGGGGACTCCTTCTGAATCGGAAAGCCAGAGTGAGACTCCAAAAACCCAATCTGACGAAGTTATTTATCCAGAAATAATATCTGATCAACCCAAAAACTAAACGACAGGAACGGTTTAGTTTAAAATGCCGTTCCCGACAATGTCTACAGTGACCTGCGGATGAAAACGGACATTGGGGTATTCTTTATTCCAATCCACACTTTTCCATACTGCTGGATGATGGGCGATCAACTGTCTGCCTACGCCAAAGGCATCACATCCATTTTTCTGAAGTGTACGGATAATTTGTTCCGCATCCTGGGTCATGATTTCGGAAAGCTGACGGTTCAGACGCTGTACGTTAGCTTTATCTTGAAGATGGTTTCGTGCATATTCAACAATATTGATTGGCAATTTCAGGTTAAGATCCACATCAATTTGTCCATCGCGCTGAACTTTCACTTTAAGGCTACGTTTGAGATTCTGAATGTTAGCCTGATACGTAATAAAGTTTTGCACATCACCGACAGGTCCTGGATGTATCCTTTTTACAAAGCGAGCTGTATTTTTCCACTTTCCAGTCATCAGGACATATAAAACACCTTGCTCACTACTTAGGCTTCCTGTGAACTTTTGTCCGTGAAATAAGGCAATTCCACGTGCTGTAATATCTTCTCCTTCTTTGGAAAGATAGGGAAGCACAAAATCTTGACCCGGATCTAGCATTGGGGGGAGCAGGGTCTCCAGTGTCATTTCCGGGAACATACACATTTCCTCAAGGCTTCTGATTTTTTTGGTTATAAATTCGCCAATCAAGAGGCTACCTATGCTTTTTTGATCTATTATTTCTCCAGCTAATCCATCTACAATAGCTACCTTGACATGGGAAGTCGGATGGTCAGGCTCACGATACAGCACATCCAGATAGGGATATAGATCTTTTCGGGCCAAGCTTGTACCGTACAAAATAACTCCGTATTTGAAAAAGCGGATATCCCCGGTTACTTTGGCCCGGATTTTGTCTGTACTTTGCCGAACGGAATAGCCGGTGCCTGAATGAATTTCATTGGTGCTTTTACCTTGAGTGTTTTGAGAATCGTCTACTACTTCTAGCGTTTGCAACAACACGCCTTCAGGAGTGAGATCATAAGCCGATGCATTTGCCAATCGGGCATCCTTCAAACTGTCCTGATCCCAGCAGCCTGTTATAAAAATGAGTAGAGTCAGCATTCCAAGCGCTCTGCTCTTTTTTTTCATGTTTCAGGTCCCTCCTTTTTTTTGAAGAGATAGGATAGGATCAGCAGCAGAAAAGGGAGTGCAATTAGGAAAATATAAGCAGAATTATTGGCTATGGAACCAATAAGCTCGAAATCTTCTCTTCGTTGAGGCAAATAGGCAATACAACATGAGGCGAGCACAACAAAGGGAACCGCTTTTTTGTGACTTTTCTGCTTGAATAGATAGCTTATTCCGTAAGACGCCGCATAATAATAACCACTTATAGCGCCAAAGATCGAAATGAGCCAAATCGGCAGAAAAATAAAATCGACCCGATCCATCGTTCCCAGCGGAATGGACCTGAGCAAATAAATGACTGGCTCCGGCATTAATTCAAGCTGTTGGGGGCTGAATACGGTTGTACAGGTAAATACGGTAAAACAATACAATAGTACCACGATCGCGTTAGCTGCCAGGATTGACTTGAGCTTGCCTATACTTTTTCCCTCAACCATGGGAAAGACGACAAGAATGAACTCAAAACCAAACATTGCTAGGAGCGTTTCTTTTGAACCGGCAATAATACGGGGCCATCCCGCCTCAGTCAGAGGTAGCAGATAAAGTGGGTTGGACTGCTTTATACCATAGCTAATTAACAGTATCATGGGCAAAATCAGAAATGAGATTAAAACAAGTACTCGGGCAATCGTTCTTAAATTTTCGCGAACCAGGTATATACTGCTAAACAAAAACAGGGCGAGTATAGCCCAACGGGGAGTATATTGCAGCATCCAGCGGTTAATGACGTCATAAGCGTTCACAAGAACCGAGGTACCCATGAGCAGATAGTAAGCAATGTAAGCCACAGTCAATCCTTTTCCAATCCAGGAACCAGTAATCTGGGTTAATATTTGATAAATCGAAGACGAGGGAAAACGTCTTAGCAGGAGCCAGCACATTAAAATAATGAGTTGAATCAGAAGGCCGCCAATAATGACAGATATCCAACCTCCTCCTTTAGCTGAAAGGTGCATCTGGTAAGGAAGTGACAAAATGTCTACGCCAATCTCAAACTTGATAATGAGAAAAAACAGTTGACCCGATGCAATGGTACTTTCTTTATTCACGTCGTTTCCAGCTCCTAGAGTCGTTCTGCTGCTTCAATTTTTGGGCTTGGGAATCATATGGTCGCTGATGGAATGTCCAAATCGGAAAGCGGATAAAAACATCTTTCATATCACCGAGCCGGAATGGTGCAAGAGGAGCAAAATAGGGCGTACCAAAGGTCTCCAGCTTGCAAAGGTGGATGGTAAGAAAAAGTAAACCGAAAGCAATGCCAATGTATCCAAACAAGGCTGCAGCAATCATCATCGGAAAACGAAGGATACGAACCGCTGAGCTCATTTCATGAGAAGGCACTAAAAAAGAAGAAATGGCTGTTAACGAGACGACGATGATCATCGTATATGACACGAGACCTGCCCGAACGATAGCATCTCCGATGACGAGACCGCCAACGATTCCAATAGTTTGACCAACCCGACTGGGTAGACGAACCCCAGCTTCGCGCAGTACCTCAAAGATCAATTCAAGCAGCATAGCCTCCACAATCGCTGGAAATGGAACGTTTTCCAGTGATTTTTTGATGGTATGCGCCAGCTCTAATGGCAAAATAGCTGAATGAAAAGCAATGGTCGCAATGTAAACGGCAGGCAGCGTAAAAGCGATCAAAAAGCTCATCATTCGAATCGTTCTTAGAAATGAACTAATAATCCAACGACCGTGATAATCATCTGGGCTTTGGTAAAATGCAAAAAAAGAAACGGGAGCTATTAAAGCAGTAGGGCTGCCTTCGGCCAAGATCGCTATTCGTCCCTCCATTAGATTGGCGGTCACACGATCCGGTCGTTCCGTGCTGAGCTGTTGAGGGAAGAGGGAAAAAGGGTTGTCCTCAATAAACTCTTGAATAAAACCGGGGGGGAGCACCATATCGGAGGAGATCGCTTTAATTCTCGTTTTCACTGCTTCCACTAGCTCAGGATTAGCCAAGTCTTGAACATAGACAATAGCGATTTTAGTCCGGGTTTTAGATCCCACATAAAAGTAGCGTACAACCAGTGACGGTGTGACAATTTGTTTGCGAATCAGATTCAGATTAATGGATAACTGCTCAATGAATCCATTGTGCGGTCCGCGAATAACCCCTTCGTTTTCTGGTTCGTCCGTACTGCGAGCATACGTTTTTTCGGAAGAAAGGATAAAAAATTCCTCCGCTCCATTTATCATAAAAATGCAATATCCCTGAATAAGTGAATCAGCAGCATTTTGAAGGTCGGTGTCTTTTTGACTGCTCAAGGTGGTGAACATTTGATGAGAGACTGAATCGATTTTCTCATATAAGGCACTCAGGATATGAGTTTGAATCATCTCCTGATCTACGAGCGAATCCATATAGAGCAGCATACCGTCTTTGCCGTCAACGGAAATCGCCTGCTTTTTTAAATCATCCGTGTAAAAAAGTGCTTGCTCAATAAAGGAAACATTCCTACTTAATTCACCCGAAGCTGCGTCATGTCCAGCCAAGAGAGCACCTCCTTTTTGGATGAGATAGGCATAATGTGTGTCAAATGGATTGAGTTTATCCATGATCTGGTGACTTATCCATTCTCGAATCAACTTCACTTCACGTAACGCAATAGTTTTATACTAGAATTTAGGTTGATAAATGGGAGGTGGGTTGGTTGTTTTGCAGGGATTGAAAATTAATCGTGCAAGAACTAGAGACGAGATTACAAGGGGGCTTAATCTTGAGTGGGGTCAATTCCCAGATAATGTCCCAGTTTCCGTCGGACCTCGCTGCGAGCAAAGGATGAAAGCATGAAAAATCGCCTTTGATAGCCGCGGCACACATACAAAACCTCTATGCCTTCATGATTTCGGATTTCGCTGTAAATTTTAACCCCTAGTGTTTTCATTCGCGCCTTTGTCTCTGCTAATTGAACAGCTACGCGCTGTTGTACTCCAGTCAGGCTACGAACATACAAATCGGGCATTTTTAGGGGAGAGGTATTTATAATACGAATGTCTCGTTCCAGCACATCCAGCACAAGAGTTAGAAGTACACAGATCTTGATCAGCCCTGCGTCTTCTTCAGAAGGCAAAGGAGCTTTATTCTTGTGGTTCAGTATCTTTTGGTTTGGCATAAAAATCTCCTTTACTCCGAGTAAGAATACAATATATAATTAGTATATAGAACATATGTTCTGTTTATGCTTCCCTCATCATAGGAATTTTTCCATTGCTTAAGCAATCATCAATTATTGGAAAAGTGGTAGGGAGCGATATCCTATGTGCCATTGTGTAAAGAATTCATGCGTTTATCGCCAATGACAGTCAAACAGAATTTATGTTAAGCTATTGGATAAAAACTTACATAAAAGGGGAGATCGTTCTGGCTGCGGTCAGCCTTTACTATTTAAATTAAGAAAGTGGAGAAAGAAGGTATACATATTGTCACGTTCGTTATATGCAGCTTTATTATTGTTGAGTCTCATTTGGGGCGGTTCGTTTATGTTTATCAAGGTGTTGTTGCTACATCAAGTAGGGCCGTGGACGATTGTATTTCTCAGATCCAGCTTTGGATTTATTTTTATCGTCTTATTAATGCTACTTATGCGCAGGCCGTTTAAAATCAAAAGCATTCCGTGGAAATCGGTTATTCTGGTAGCTTTGGTCAACATGGTTTTGCCATGGACATTGATCGGTTTTAGCGAGACCAGAATAGCTAGTAGCATGGCTTCTGTATTGAATGCCACCACGCCAATATGGACCATGTTGGTGGGGCTTGTTTTTTTCGGGGCTATTTTTCATCGAATGCAGTGGTTAGGAATGGGTCTCGCTTTTGTAGGAATCATTATTTTATTGGGTATTAATCCTGCATCTATTATTTCTGTTGATCCTGTGGGTTTTGGATGTATGCTGCTTGCGACTCTCTGCTACGGATTTGGAACACAGCTCTCCAAACGTTTTCTCTCCAATCTTTCCATGTATCAGGCTACTTTTTCGACACTGTTTGGTGCTGCGGTAGGGGGTGGCATTATGATGGCAATTGTGGAGAGACCTGATTTGTCGATTGTTTCTGACCCAGGTGTATTGGGTTCTCTTATAGGACTGGGAGTTTTGGGATCAGGAGTAGCATATATTTTGTTCAACTACATGATTTTGCGGGGGAGTGCGGAATTTGCTTCTTCGGTGACGTATTTTGTACCAGTAAGTGCCATTGTATGGGGCTTTTTGCTCTTGAATGAACATATCGGCTGGAACGTTCTGACCGGGTTGGTTCTTATACTTGGAGGCGTGTTTATGGCCAACCAGCGTAAAACCGCCAAATTAAGTGGATAATAATCTAAACAGAAATAAAATACGCTTTGGTTATTATATTAAATGTGCATTCGCCAAACCTTCGGTATAATGCGTTAATTCGCACATACAATAAAGCATGCTCACACATAAAATAAAATATGGTGCAGCAAAAAAGCAAGCTGTTTAGCAGGTGACAAGGTGTGGTATAATAAATTATAGAATTATATGCACCACAGAAATGTCGGAGTTTTATTCCACAAAAGAAAGGATCAGGATACCATGTGTCCCCGAAGGATACTTCCCCAAAGGACGATTTGGAAACGATTTGATCTGTCTTATACTTAGCTTTTCCGCGGAGTAACGTCAAGTTGCGAAAGCCAACTCTGCGGAAGAGGGGATTGTACATGCGAAGGACCAAGTCCTCCAGGCACATCTTATCCGGTAGCTTCCGTAAGAGTGGGTTCATCCACATCAAACTTACGAGAAACCGAGGGAGCCTGTATGAGGAAAACTTACGAATCTATCGTGAACAATGGAGCACTGAGACAGATTGCTGTCATGTTGCTCGGAACATGCATTTTAGCTTTTACGTACTATCACATTAATGCTCAAAATCATTTGTCAGAAGGCGGATTTGCAGGCTTGGCCCTGCTGGGACATTACGCGTTTGGCATATCTCCAGCATGGAGTATGTTGCTGCTTGATATTCCCGTCATATTGCTGGCATGGGTACTGAAGGGCAGAAGATTTATGCTGCTTGCGTTAATCGGAGCCGTCGCTTTTTCACTGTTTTATGCAGGATTTGAGAAGTATTCGACTCTGGTTATAGATCTACATGGAAATCTGCTGATAGCTGCTCTACTTTGTGGGGTGCTTACAGGTTTGGGAGCCGGAATCGTACTGCGATTCGGTGGAGCAACCGGGGGCGATGATATCTTATCTCTGCTGATCAGTGAGTGGCGCGGGTGGAAAATCGGCAACGTGTTTATTGTCAGTGACATCATCGTACTGGGATTATCATTGTTGTATCTGCCTATGAAGGAAACAATGTTTACAATACTGGCTGTGTGGCTTGCCGGAAAAATAATTACATGGACGACCACGTTCCAACTGCACCGACCTGTGAAAAAGGTACTGCCAGCGGCTATTCCCGCTAAAAAGGTGGTTGCCAAAACAGTGCCGGTCGTCCACAGCCTTCGTCAATAAGGAAAGGGTGTTACGTCAGGAGAGAAATCTTCTTACGTAACACCCTTTCGCTGTATTCAGCTTCTATCAGGAAGGCTTTAAAGTTGAATGAATGCGTCCATTCCGGTCATGAATAATTGCAGAAATCTGTTGGCGTTCTACAAAACTTTGAGCTTCGTCAATCGCCTCATTTTTGTGTTTAAAGGTTGAAATGGACTGATTGTGTCCCTCTTCTTTGATTGCCCAGTGATCCTCGTGCGGCACCACATGAATGGGTTCCTTTGCATCGGAAGAAGCGGAATGATGGTTGTGCAGATTTTCGCTTGAATGCTGTTTTTCATGTTTTGTCGGTTTCTCATCTTGCTCGGCTGGATGATTATCGTTCCATTCCTCGGCTTGGGAAGTGGCAATCGCAATCGAGCGCCCTTCTTCATAGCCGTCACGGAGTAGGGCGTTAGCAATATCGACGGCTTTTTCTCGCACACGAGGCTCTAGGTTTTTCATGGACGGAGGGTAATCATGTTTGTTCCAAGGCATAGTTGCACACTCCTTATAACAGATGATGTATTATGTATTACCCGTTGTCGGCTTAAACAAACGGAAATCAAAGAAATGAATATATTGTAAAATGTATCTTGAGAAAAAGCGTATAATGGTGTGCAGAATACCAGAAAAAGGAGTGAAGCATTTGCTTGCCTGGGGTTTTGTTTTTTTGCTGACTATCATCATTCATACTACAGATAGCTTGTCCTATGCTCTTCGGCTTGGTGGTTTGCGAGCGCGTCGGATTGGATTGGCGTTAACCGTTGCGGGAATGCTGCTGTTGGTATCACGCACCTCTAACATGGCGCAGGGGCCTTTACTCGGAGGGATGGTCGATCAGGCTAAAGCTGCAGCACAAGTAGGCGGAACGGATATTAGACTGGAACTATATATGCATGGGGTACTGCTGGCAGCAACCGTTGGAACCGTGCTTGCTATATTACTGTATCCAACAGTGGTACGCATGTCAGCCAGATGGATTGTGCATTTGGAGCATACCGGATCTATTCCGGCTTTGATGCGTCATTTAATGCTGCGAAGTCGCTGGAAACATGCAGGCTACTACATAAAGCGCCCCACCTGGTCAATGCTTACTTCACTGATTAGCGGAGCGATACCCAAGCGTCTAATTATTCTGAATATAGCTGTCACTGCGATTTATACAACAGGAGTAGTATCCGCTTTATATGCATCATTTCTGTGGCCTGCTCAAGGTACAGCAATGTCAATGTCGTCAGGTCTAATCAATGGCGTCGCAACGGTATTACTGACCTTGTTAATTGATCCAAGATTGGCGGTTCTGTCGGAGAAAACACTACGAGGGGAGCTACCCTTAACTCGGATGAACAGCATGTACGGCTGGATGATCATCTCGCGCTTGGCAGGTACTTTATTAGCCCAGCTATTGCTAGTACCGCTAGCAATTTGGCTTGGATGGGTAATGAGTTAAATTGCTAGCTTACGTAATGATGTGCTGCCACATCCCAAAAAAGGCTGGCCCGTGATCATCTATTAAAGATAGATGATCACGGGCCAGCCCCAATGATTCTATGGCTATTTACTGTTCAAATAATGACTTATATGCTCCGTATCCTTCACGTTCCAAGTCTTCTTGAGGCACAAAGCGGAGCGCGGCGGAATTTATGCAATAACGCAAACCATCTGGACCAGGACCATCATCGAATACATGCCCTAAATGGGAGTCGGCTTCACGACTTCGCACCTCGGTACGGATCATAAAATGGCTGAGATCAGTTTTTTCTTTGACATTGTAGCTGCGCAATGGACGGGTAAAGCTGGGCCAACCGCAACCTGCGTCAAATTTGTCCAATGAACTGAACAAAGGCTCTCCTGATACGATATCCACGTAAATACCTTCACCCTCATGATCCCAAAACTCATTTTGAAAAGGGCGCTCGGTCGCGTTTTTTTGTGTTACTTCGTATTGAATAGGCGTCAGCCGATCTTTAAGATCGGATTTATCAATCTTGCCGGACCAATTTTGCTCGATAAAATCTTCACGTCCCGAACCTTTGCGGTAGCGCTTGTAATGAGCGGGGTTCTTCTTATGATAGTCCTGATGATATTCTTCTGCTTCATAAAAAGTGGCCGCAGGCAGGATCGGTGTAGCAATGGGCTTGTCGAAGCGGCCACTTTGAGCCAAAGCTTCTTTAGAAGCTTCTGCCTTGATTCGCTGCTCTTCATTATGATAGAAAATAGCCGTTTGGTAAGATGAACCTCTATCGTGAAACTGTCCACCTTCATCCGTCGGGTCAATCTGCTGCCAGAATAGCTCCAACAGTTTTTCATACGGGAAAACTTGCGGATCAAATGTAATCTGTACGGCTTCCACATGCCCCGTTGTTTCAGAACACACCTCTTCATAGGTTGGATTTTCGGTATGTCCCCCTGTGTATCCAGATCTAACCTTCAAAATACCGGGTAATTCCTCAAAAGGGGAAACCATGCACCAGAAGCAGCCACCTGCAAAAGTTGCTTTTTCTACTGTGTGTGGATTGTTGGTGCTCATATTTGTCACTCCAATCTGAGAATATTTAATTAGTTGTTATTTAAATAGCTTACAATTAAATTATATACGAGATTTTTGCAAAATCCAACGAAACGTCAGAAACCAAACAGCAGTGTAACTGGCTCTGTCCTCAAAAATCGCAACGAAACATCCTACAGAGACGGTGGCAAACTATCGCATTATATTCTATTGGCGCGTTGAAGCCTTTTTCGGTAGAGTATAAAGCCGCCGCCCACCAGTGCAGTATATAGCACCAAAATGAGCAAACCGGTGATTGGATGTTCTGCAAAGGTGCCGCCTGCATAAGCATACACCGCAATTGCGGGAAGCTTGCCAATAGCTGTACCTAGGATAAAACTCCAGAACGGAAACTCTGCTACTCCAGCGTATACATTTACCGCTGCCTGGGGGATGACCGGAATCAGACGAGCCAGCAGCACAGCAGCAAAAGGCTCTTTCTCCATGACCCGATTGAAGCGCTCCAATGCGGGAACCCGCTCCAAATAGGCACGTCCTTTGTCACGGAACAGGGTACGTACGGCACTATAAACGACCAGCGCAGCCAAGGTAGTGCCCAGCCAGCAGATCAGAGCACCTTGCCAGGGGCCTGCGGCATAAGCAATAGAAGCGATAATCAGCTTGTACGGCACAAACGGTATTAACGCGAATAAAAATGCGAGCAGTAGCAGAACTGGAAAGGAGGTTTGCTTGTCCGCCCAGGCGAGCCAATCATACCTGTAGATAAACGCGATGCAAAGCAGCGAAACATAAGCCGCGACGAGTAGCCATTTTTTCATTTACATACCTCTTTCAATATCCCTGTTCGGCTTATCGCTTATACAGAAAAAAATAGGGTTCACATTCCCAATAATGTGTGCTATACTGCCACTAATAGAATAGTTCCCAAAGGGGAGTAGCTCAACGAGTAAAGTCGTCATTACGGGATTTTTAATCCCCGGCTTTATTGGCAACGTAATGTTGTAAGCGAGACCTTTGCCAGGATTTTAGGAATCCGGGTAAATGGTCTTTTTTTGATGCCAAATTTGGGTCAAGCGCCGTTTCCGGATTCCGTGAAATGGCGCTTTTTTAGTATAAAGCGCTGAACTATGTACAGTATAACAAATAAATAAAAAAGGTGGGAGAAACGTATGGATTTTTTGTCAATTGAGTTTTTAACCGCATTAGTATCCATCATTATCATTGATCTGGTGCTAGCTGGTGACAATGCCATCGTAATCGGTTTGGCGGCTCGCAATGTTGATAAGGCCAATCAAAAGAAGGTCATTATTTGGGGGACGGTCGGAGCGGTCATCATTCGTGTGATTGCTACAGTGCTGGTCACGTATTTATTGCAAATTTATGGATTGCGTTTGATTGGGGGACTCGCACTTATCTATATTGCCTATAAGCTGCTGGTCGAAGAGAAAAAACATGAAATTTCAGCTACGAATCAAATGTGGGCAGCGATCCGCACGATTATAATCGCGGATACGATGATGGGCCTCGACAATGTACTTGCTGTTGCGGGAGCAGCTCATGGAAACATGCTGCTTGTTATACTGGGTCTGGCAATCTCCGTTCCAATCATGGTGTGGGGAAGTACGATTATCTTGAAGCTGACTGAACGTTACCCAGTAGTTATTACGATTGGTGCTGCTGTACTGGCTTATACTGCCGCCAAAATGGTGGTGGCGGAACCGCTGATTGCACACTGGTTTATGAACGGGGTCGTTAAATACGGCTTTGAGGTTCTGGTTGTGGTTCTGGTTGTAGCCATTGGGATGCGTGTTAAAAAAATTAAAAGTGAAAAAACAAGAAAGCAAGCGCAGCACGCCTAAGCTAACTTACATTAAGTAAACTTAGCTGAAGCTGAGCGTTCATGCCGTAGAGGCTGTTCTGTTAGGTCCAACTGGACCCGGAGCAGTCTCTTTTCTTTGCTTGTCAGCAGACTTCCATGTAAACTAGACAACAGATGAATGAGTGATTAAAGGTGGGAGCGAAATGGACAAGCAAACGAAGATAAGAGTAGCTATTGCAGGACTGGGTGGTATTGCTCGAAAAGTATACTTACCGTTACTGGCAGCACACCAAGGTATAGACATTGTAGGTGTCATGAACCGTTCACAGAAGCCGGTGAGTTCCATTATGGAGCAATATAGGTTGCCAAGAGGAACGACTGATGTGAAGGAGATGCTAGCATGGGAACCGGAAGCTGTATTTATACATGCCGCGACCGAAGCTCATTTTGATCTAGTTATGGCGTGTATTGAAAAAGGGATTGCTGTGTATGTGGATAAACCGTTGTCCTATGATGTTCGTCAGAATCTGGAAATGACCGCTTTTGCGGAAGCGCAGGCTGTGCTGCTGGCGGTAGGCTTTAATCGACGTTTTGCCCCGCATTATGTAGCTGCTAAAGCATGGTTAGAGGAAGCAGGTGGATTCAGTCAATGTGCGGCCATTAAACACCGCACTGGATATGATCGAAGACCGGCGGCACAGACGGTTTATGATGATTTAATTCACATGCTTGATTTGCTTTTGTGGCTGGGTGGCGATGATTATGAGCTGCTGCATAGTAGTCTGAATACGACGAGTGATGGATATATGGATGCTGCGTTCGGGACCGTACGTTTGGGGAATGCTACCGGAAGCTACAGTATGAGTAGACAGGCAGGGGCTGACATAGAGAAGCTGGAGCTTCACGGGGCAGGACGGTCTGTTGAAGTAATAAATATGGAACAGGCTGTCTTTATGCAAAAAAATCATTCACCGCTAACGCAAGCTTTTGGAAGCTGGGATACGATTTTGGAAAGACGAGGATTCACCGGAGTCGTGAATCATTTTCTGGAGCATATTCATCGTCCGGAGGAGTGTGCTGTACGGGCTGGAAAAGTATTGGAAAGCCATATGCTAGCTGACGAACTGATCAGCCGTTTGAGTGTTTAATATGGAACGTCCGAACGTGATATTAACAGTCCAGACAGACATCAAGAATTAGGTTGAAGGAGAAATGAATGAATGGAAGAAGATAACCGTGGTAAACAGCTAGAAGAAGCCATCATTGAGAATTATAAGCAAGAAGAAGATATGATGATCCTTGTATTTGCGCAATGGTGTATTAATCACGGGTTGGAGCCAGAGGAATTATATCGGGTAGCGTATCCGCATCAGGATAGCAACGAGCGTCTGCTACGAGTACGCAAGTTGACTGTATCGCGTGAAGAAGCGGGTGATATTCCGCTGGATACGGTATTAGGGGTACTGTCCATGTTCGGAAATGAGGACTTGGCGATGGTCGTATCTGAGGCGGCTGCCAGCCTTCCGTCGGAACGGAAATAGGGCTAGCCAGAATAAAGAATATACTGTTATCATTTATGGCATCATGGACTAACTGTATTTACTTAAGACATTGTTGATGAGGAGGGTAAGCTTACGATGGAAGATATACCTATGCCAAGTACCTGTAAAGGCTGTGAAAGAGATATCTCGATATCGGAAGAGCAGATTACCAGAATTCTAACCAACATGAGACCCAAAATGGAATGTGTAAACGATGAAGTGTACGAAGCCAGACTGTTGGCCTGCTCACAATGTGAAGAGTTGATGTCCGGGCATACATGTGGCATCAGCGGAAGTATTGTTCGTGTACGTGCTTTGGCGGCAGCTCAAAATTGTCCCAGTTATCATGGTTCACGCTGGATAGGAACAGCCTAAAAGATACAATGCTCTGGCTCGGCTGAACCTAGATTACGGGTTAAAGTAGTCATACCTTGGTCTGCCTTAATGGCAGGCTTTTTGGTTTGATTGGCCCTTTTCTTAACGATTGACAAAAAGTAGGCAATAAAATATATTAAACACGTGAAATGTTTTTATTTAATCATTAATATTTATATTAATGTTTGCTAGATGTGATGATGCGTAAAAATTAAGATCCAAAGAAGATCGGTGGTATGAGTAATATTTAGACCAAAATGAAAGCGCAAACATTCGTGCGGGTGTTCCAACAATCTTAATATTTTCGGGGAGGGTTTGTTGTGAAGGGTTCTATTGTTGTTAATACCGATTGGAAACAAGGCATTATTAATAAAAATATTTATGGGCAATTTGCTGAGCATCTTGGACGTTGCATTTATGAAGGTATATGGGTTGGAGAGGACTCACCGATTCCAAACACAGACGGAATTCGAAATGATGTGGTGGAAGCCCTGAAAAAGCTGAACATTCCTGTGCTGCGCTGGCCGGGAGGTTGTTTTGCCGATGAATACCATTGGAAAGATGGTATCGGACCAAAAGAAAACCGTAAGAGAATGGTAAATACGCATTGGGGCGGTGTGGTTGAAAATAATCATTTTGGCACACATGAGTTTTTTCAATTGTGTGAACTGTTAGATGCAGAGCCTTATATTTGTGGAAATGTCGGCAGTGGTACAGTTCAGGAAATGTCGGAATGGGTAGAGTACATGACCTTCGATGGAGAGTCCCCTATGGCTAGATGGCGTCAGGAAAACGGTCGTGAGAAACCATGGAAGCTCAAATATTTTGGAGTGGGTAACGAAAACTGGGGTTGTGGCGGTAACATGCGCCCAGAATATTATGCCGACCTGTATCGCCGCTATCAGACATATGTCCGTAACTTTGGCGAGAACCGCATATATCGCATCGCAGGTGGGGCGAATGTGGATGATTATCGTTGGACCGAAGTGTTGATGCGCGAAGCTGGGCATCTTATGGACGGTTTGAGCCTGCATAACTATACGATCCCAGGAAACTGGGAAGGGAAAAGGCAAGCAATCGGCTTTGATGAAGCGGAATGGTTCGAGACGATGAAAAAATCATTGCACATGGATGAATTGATTACTCGTCATTCAGCCATTATGGACCAATATGATCCTAACAAAAGGGTCGGACTGATCGTTGATGAATGGGGAACCTGGTTCCTGACTGAGCCGGGGACCAATCCGGGCTTCCTGTATCAGCAAAACACGATGCGCGATGCGCTGGTAGCTGGGCTTCACCTACACATTTTCCATAATCACCATGACCGAGTACAGATGACGAATATCGCTCAAATGGTCAATGTTTTACAGGCAATGATTCTGACCGAAGGCCCTGCTATGCTGTTGACGCCGACATACCATATATTTGAAATGTTTAAAGTGCATCAGGATGCGCAAGCACTAGCTGTTCATGTAAAGGTGGACGATTATGAATATGATGGGGATTCCATCCCACAAGTAAGCGTGTCCGCCTCCAAGGCGCAGGATGACAATATTCATATTAGCTTTTGCAACGTCCATCCGGGCGAGTCGGCAAACTTAAATTTGGAGCTAAGAGGACTGGAAGAGGTTAAAAAGATCAGCGGTGTTGTTCTTGCCAGTGACGATATGCAGGCACATAATACCTTTGATCAGCCAGAGCGTGTGAAAAAGGAAGCTTTCACATCCTATCAGCTGCAAGGTCAGCATTTGAATGTTACACTGCCACCAATGTCGGTAGTGATGCTGACAATTGCTCCGTAAAAAAGCTGGATCGTGGTATGTAAGCAGTATCCACTATTATTGGTTATGACAAAGAGAGCGTTCAGGTGAACGCTCTCTTTTACCTACAGTTGCTCGCGGTGAATCACCCTGAATTCCTTGGGCGACATACCGAAGCGGGAACGAAATACACGGTGAAAATACGTGTAATTTGCAAATCCTGAAGATTCGGCGGCTTGTTCCAGTGACATGGGACTGAAAATGATTCGTTCTCTCGCCATGTTAAGCCTGATGTCCAGCGTGTACTGCATAATACTCGTATCGAATGTTTCCTTAAACAGATGTACTGCTCGGGATACGCTGATACCTACGTGTGAAGACACGTCATCTAGCTTGAAGTTAGAGGATGCATTTTCTTCAATATAATTTTTAATCTGATAAGCAAGATAGTTATGATGGGTAGCGATAGGATGATCGGATAGCATACGGTCAAACTCCAAACATAAAATGCGCATATAATAACTTGATATTTCCGGGTAAGGATTAGAAATACGTCGTTGCTCCATCACAAGCTGACGAAATAGGCCAAGCAGGGCTTCTGTGAGCTGAACCTTAATTCTGTTGGGTCGTTTATGATGGTTCCACCACTCATCTACCCAGGAACCACCGAAAAAAATGTGATAATCTCCACTTTCCACGACCAGATCTCCCATGGGATTTAACTCACTATGAATATCCAGTTCATAAGGCTCGGTAGGATTGAATAGCAGTAGGTCACCCGCCTCAATCCGTGTCATTTCCCCGTTAATGCGGGCCTGGCAGCGTCCATCTGTTTGCAAACGGAATAAATAATTTTTAATCCCATCAGGCTGGTTCGAATAAAAGGGCTTTCGATGGAAGGAATAGCCTGCGGTAAGAACCTGACAAGGCTCGACGATAGACATGATGATGACTCCTTTGGGCATATGGCTGTTTCAAATATTGACCAGATTGTTCATGTTTTAATCATATTATTCATTTTAAACGAAACAGAAATAGAATACTATGTGAACTGTAAAGCTTACATGTTAGATGAGAAAGTACATGTTGGAGGCCAAGGAGTGTGACGACGTGGAACGAATGAAGGCCGGGATTATCGGATGCGGTACTATTAGCTCGGTATATCTTGAAAATCTCCAAAAGAGCCCACTTATTGAAGTGGTGGCCGTCGCTGATTTACTAGATGAGAGGGCCAAGGAGAGGGCCGATGAATTCAACATTGAAAACGTATACAAGGTGGATGGATTGCTTCGTCAGCCTGAGATTGAGCTTGTATTTAATCTGACCGTGCCTGGCAGCCATGCACTGACAGATGTGGCGATACTAGAGGCAGGTAAGCATGTGTACAGTGAAAAGCCTTTGGCGGTTTCTTTGGAGGACGGAAAACGCGTTCTGGATTTAGCCAAAGAAAGAAATCTGCGTGTCGGCTGTGCTCCTGATACTTTTCTTGGGGCGGCTATTCAGACCGCACGTCATGCCATACAGACTGGAATGATTGGTCAGCCAGTAGCCGCTACTGCCTTTTTAATGAGTAGAGGCCCTGAATGGTGGCATGAGAATCCGGAATTTTTCTATGCAGCTGGAGGAGGACCGATGTTTGACATGGGACCTTACTATTTGGCCTCGTTGATCCAAGTGCTGGGGCCGATCCGGCGAATTAGCGGCTCCGTAGGAATTCAGATTCCAGAACGTCATATACATTTCGGTCCCAAAAGCGGCACGCCATTACGGGTGCAAACACCAACGCACTTGGCCGGGACCATGGATTTTCATAACGGAGCCATCGCAACCTTGATTACCAGCTTTGATATTCAGGGAGCATCAGACCTGCCACGTATTGAAATTTACGGAACGGAAGGGACTTTGAACTTGCCGGACCCGAACTTTTTTAACGGAGATGTCAAAATGCGCCGACCTGGCGAGGAAAACGCAGAGCTGTTAAAGCCCCTTTTTGAATGCGGGAAAAACGAACGTGGAATAGGCGCGGGCGAGATGGTGAGAGCCATACGCAGTGAAAAGAACCATCGTGCTAATGCTGAGCTGGCCTACCATGTGTTAGAAGCCATGCATGCTTTTCAGCGCTCATCATTGGAAGGCAATCACATTACGATGGAAAGCACGTTTAAGCCGGACGAGGATTTGTATTATGGAACAGATATGATGGAAAATTCATCCTAATTAAAGAGGTGAAGGGTAATGGCTAAAGTAGGATTGCAATTGTACACAGTAAGGGAAGAGCTTGAACAGGATTTTGAAGGTACATTGCGCAAGGTAGCTGAGCTTGGCTATAAAGGGGTAGAATTTCATACCTTTTTCGGACGCAATGCCAAGGATGTCAGAGTGCTTTTGGATGAGCTAAATCTGGAAGTTGTCGGAACTCATATACAGTATTCTCGATTGTTGGATCATTTGGATGAGGAGATTGCATACCACAAAGAATTGGGCAATAAGTACCTAATCGTTCCTTATTTAACCGAAGAACAGCGACAGTGGGATGAAATTTTTGCTAATTTGAATCGTATTGGTGAAAAAGTGAAAGAACAGGGCTTGATACTGGCTTATCATAATCATGATTTTGAATTGACAGAAAAAATCAATGATCGCCCGGTATTCGATGCTTTATATGATGCGGTTTCCGATGATTTGTTACAGGTCGAAATGGATACTTGTTGGGTATACTATGGGGGCTATGATCCAGTGGAATACATCGGACGTTATAATGGACGCCTGCCTATCATTCACTTAAAGGATATGGCACGTGACGAGCAACAAAAAGCAGTGACTGTAGAGCTTGGCAAAGGCGAAGTGCAGCTTCAGGCCATTACAGACGCCGCTATTCAGGCAGGTGTGGATTGGGTCGTCGTGGAACAGGATTTCTGCTCAAACCCTCCAATCGAAAGCATTGAAACCAGCATTAAATGGCTCCAACAATACGCAGCTCAGGGAGGAAATATTCATGTCTAAAACACTCAAAATCGGGATTATTGGTTGTGGAGGCATTGCCAACGGCAAACACTTACCGAGTCTTGCCAAGCAGAAGCGTGCAGAAATCGTTGCATTCTGTGACATCATTCAGGAGCGAGCTGAAGAGGCAGCAGAAAAATTTGGAGTTGAAGGGTCGCAAGTTTATAGTGATTACCGCCAGTTGCTAGAAAATAAAGACATTGAAGTCGTACATGTGTGTACACCTAATGACTCGCACTCAGAAATTACCGTAGCGGCGCTTGAGGCAGGTAAGCATGTGCTGTGTGAAAAGCCGATGGCTAAAACTGCTGAGCAAGCACGGGAGATGCTCGATGCAGCCAACCGCACAGGTAAGAAGCTGTCTATTGCGTATCAAAACCGTTATCGTGATGACAGTTTGTATCTGAAACAATTGGTTGAGCAAGGAGAGCTTGGAGACATTTATCTGGGCAAAGCCATTGCTCTACGCCGTCGCGCGGTTCCGACTTGGGGAGTATTCTTGGATGAAGAGAAGCAGGGTGGTGGTCCTCTTATTGATATTGGCACGCATGCACTCGACCTGACACTCTGGCTGATGGATAATTACAAGCCTAAAAGTGTACTAGGTTCAACCTTCCATAAGCTAGGGGATCGTAAAGATGCGGCAAATGCCTTTGGGCCTTGGAATCCTGAGGAATTTAAGGTAGAGGACTCAGCTTTTGGTTTTATTACGATGCAAAATGGAGCTACGATTGTACTGGAATCCAGCTGGGCATTGAACGTTGTAGAGTTTGGCGAAGCGAAGACGCTGTTATGCGGAACCGAAGGCGGAGCCGATATGCAGGATGGATTGCGCATTAACGGGGAAAAGAACAGCCGCTTGTTTGATACGAAAATAGATCTGGATGCAGGCGGTGTTGCCTTTTACTCTGGAGAAACGGAAAATGAAGCAGACCGCGAAGCCCGTCTGTGGATCGAATCTATTCTGGACGACAAAGAACCTCTTGTGAAGCCGGAACAGGCACTGGTTGTTACTGAAATTTTGGAAGCTATCTATGAATCGGCCCGTACCGGGAAAGCTGTCTATTTTGACTAAGCCCGTAATTATCCCGAATAGACCATCATTATAATGAAAGCAGCTTTTTTCACATATGATATAGGGAGGGATTTCTTTTGAAACTTGGAGTATTTATGGTGTTGTTTGGCGGACGTTCGCTGGAGGAGGCGCTGGATTATGTGGCTTCTCAAGGATTGGATGCTGTAGAAATCGGTACAGGCGGCAACCCAGGAGATAAGCATTGTAAGCCGGATGAGTTGCTGGAGAATGATACAGCGCTCAAAAATTTTAAAAAGGCAGTAGAGTCCCGCGGACTAACGATTAGTGCGCTTAGCTGTCACGGCAATCCTCTTCATCCGCAAAAGCATTTGGCCCAAGCTGATCATGAAACGTTTCTTAAAACCGTTCGATTGGCAGAAAAGCTGGAAGTTCCAGTTGTGAACACTTTCTCTGGCTGTCCGGGTGATCATGAGGATGCGAAATATCCAAACTGGCCTGTGGCTCCGTGGCCTAATGATTTTCAGGAAGTGTTGAAGTGGCAATGGGAGAATAAAATTATTCCTTACTGGACTGAGACGGGAAAATTTGCAGCAGATCATCATGTTAAAATTGGGCTGGAGCTACACGGAGGCTTCTCCGTTCATACACCAGCGACCTTGCTTCGTTTGCGTGAAGCTGCGGGAGAGGTCATTGGTGCTAATCTGGATCCGAGCCATATGTGGTGGCAGGGAATTGACCCAGTGCAGGCGGTTCAAATTTTGGGCCGAGAGGGAGCCATTCACCATTTTCATGCCAAGGATACGACGATTGATCCGGTCAATGTAAATAAATATGGACTTACCGATATGCAGGAATATACGAAAATGCTAGATCGCGCTTGGCAGTTCCGTACTGTGGGTTATGGACATGATGTAAAAACCTGGGCAGATATTATTAGTGCTCTGCGTCTGGTGGGATACGATTATGTAGTGAGTATTGAGCATGAAGATGGCCTGATGTCCGTGGAGGAAGGCTTTACTAAGGCTGTCCACAATCTTCGCCAGGTATTGATTGAAGAACCGCTGAGCGAGATGTGGTGGGTCTAACTTAATAGGGGGAAATGTTGATGATTAACGTCACCATTTGGAATGAATTTTTGAACGAAAAGTTGAATGATGAAGCCAAACAGATATATCCTGACGGGATACACAAAGCGTTGGCTGACGGCCTGGCAGGAGAGGGATTTGCCATTCGAACAGCTACTCTTCGTGATGATGCCGAGCATGGTTTGGGAGAAGAGATCCTGAATTCCACAGATGTGCTGCTGTGGTGGGGGCATAAAGCCCACGATCAGGTGAGCGATGAAGTTACAGCGCGTGTTGTAAAGCGAGTGCAGGAAGGAATGGGCTTGATCGTGCTGCACTCGGGCCATTTTTCAAAACCATTCAAAGCCCTAATGGGCACTAGCTGTGATTTGAAATGGAGGGTGGCAGGTGAACAGGAGATTATTTGGTCGGTGAATCCGTCACATCCTATTGCAGAAGGCATAGACGCCAAAATTTTGTTGAAGCAGGAAGAGATGTATGGCGAGTTCTTTGATATACCAGCGCCGGATGAATTGGTATTTATTAGTAACTTTGAAGGCGGCGAAGTATTTAGAACCGGATGTACTTTCCGCCGAGGTAGCGGTAAGATATTCTATTTTCGCCCAGGTCATGAGACCTATCCAACTTATTACCAGCCTGATATTTTGAAAGTTATCGCCAACAGCATTCGTTGGACTTCTCCGACAAGTATTAACAAACCAATATATGGTAAAAGCGAACCTGTAAGACCTCTCGGTGGAGTGTTGGTATAATGACAATCATCACATTTTGATGAGCTGTATAATGAACAGATTGATAGGCGGAACCTCTTGGGATTCCGCCTTTTTGTATTTAACGATTTAGACATATACCTGCTGTGTTGGTTTGTTGTATAATCAGTTTTGGTCATGGCAACTTTATCAGCGCAGGTATTTAATTTAAGAAGAAAGTGTTTTCTTTCGGGATAAAGTATGCTAAAATGATATATACTAACAAAAGGAAAGCTTTATCAAACCGAAATGCAAAAGAAGGTGAAAAATTTGGAGAGTCAACCGCAATGTGCAAAAATGTGTCCGCGTTTTGAAACCGCCTTTTCATGTTTGGGTAAGCGTTGGAATGGATTAATTATTCAATCCATGATGAGCGGTCCTAAGCGGTTTAAGGATATTTCCAATCTGATTCCCACAATGAGTGACAAAATGTTATCAGAGCGGATGAAAGATTTGGAAAATGAAGGAATTCTTACACGTCATGTATATCCGGAAACTCCTGTCCGCATTGAATACGAGCTAACAACCAAAGGCCGTGCACTTCAGCCGGTTATGGAACAAATTCAATTTTGGGCTGAGGAATGGATTAGATGAGCACCAAACTAAATAAGCGTTTCTCATAGCAAAACAGCCTTTTCCTAGGAAAAAGGCTGTTTTTTTATTTTGTGTATAGGACTACTTATCCATTTTACAGAAATGATGTGCATAGGCAGCACGGCTTAATAGCCTTTGATGCGCCCTGCAACTGAGAACAATCCTGCTGTTGCACGGCGGGGCACACGGGTTTGAATATCCAGCGCGGCCGAACGAAATGTACCCAAGCATGAATGGCATAGTCTTCCTGCATAAATGGGGGAACGGCAGGATTCACAAGGATAATCAAGCTGACTGTAGGTGGAGGGAAATTTGCCTGCTCTTACCCAATCTGTAAGCAATTCTATAGGTGTGCCGGTTACGTCACTGAGCTGGCGAGTATGAGTAGAAGGATGCTTCCATAGATAGTTAGAACAGCGGTCCAAGAATATATTTTCTTCCTGAATACAAGAACTACACAGGTTTCTAAGGTTTTGACGAAAAACGGAACCACATTTTGGGCAATTAGAAGTATGTATCTCCATAGAAACCAGTCCTTTGTATCGAAATATAGTGAAATCTTAAAATTTATTAGTTACATATTACTATGACCTTATACCTATATCAATCTTTATTTATGGAACCTCTGATCTTTAAGTGTATGTTGAAATCTGTGTTGACATTACTCTGTTACTTATGTATTATAACTTACATAAAGTTACTTAATGAATAAAGTAAACTAATGATGATAAGGGGATATTTATATGATGCCATCTTTATTTTTGGCCCACGGCTCACCGATGCTTGCTATTGAACAGACGGACTATACTTCATTTTTAGAGCAACTGGGGAAAAGCATTCGCCCTAAAGCGGTTGTTATCTTTACTGCTCATTGGGAAGCGCAAACGTTGACGATCAGTTCGATGGATGACGTGTACGATACCATTTATGATTTTGGCGGTTTCCCACCGGAACTGTACACGGTGAAATATCCAGCACATGGTTCTGTGGAACTGGCCAATAAGCTAGAAAAATTATATGAACAAAAGGGCATTGACGTACAAACTGACCGGGTGAGGGGACTGGATCATGGATCCTGGACATTGTTGCATCGTATGTATCCTGAGGCAGACATTCCGGTAGTTCAGATCTCTGTAAATCCATATCTTTCGCCCAAAGCACAATATGCCATTGGTGAAGTGCTGCGTGGACTGGGAGAACAGGATATTCTGGTCATTGGCAGTGGAGTGACTGTTCATAATCTGCGTATCGTCAAATGGGGGGAAACGAAAACAGAACCTTGGGCTATAGATTTTGATGATTGGATTATCGAAAAAGTGCAAAGTAGAGATATAGAGGCTTTGGATCACTATGAAAGCGAAGCACCTTATGCTCGCCAGGCCGTACCAAGAGCAGAGCACTTTGTACCGTTGTTTATTGCAATGGGGAGTGGCAATCCTGCAAACAAAGCCAAGGTCATCCATAGAAGCTATGAGATGGGGAATTTAAGTTATCTATGCTTGCAGTTTTAAAAAGTGTGTTGCCAGAAGAAAGACTAGTGTTAAAATGCTTCGCAACTGCTTCTGTATAAGTAGAGGAGTGGAAATAAATTAGGGAGTGTTATAAGCTATAATGGCTTATAACACTCCCTTTTACATAAAAAACGATTTATTATATCCGGCAAATCTCACGAGGACACAATTCACAATGACATACGCCTTGCAGCATTTCCAAATCCTTGACAACAATCATGCCATTATCGTATTCTACTGCATTTTTCTTACGTAGATCACTAAGCATCCGGTTTACGCTTTCCCGGGTCGCACCGATCATATTAGATAAGTCAGTATGAGTAATTTTCTTATGAATCAGGATATGTTCGCCGTGAGGCTCACCATAGGTATTGCATAGACGGATGAGTGTTGAACATAAAGCGCCAGGCTTGCCGTACATCATCAAATCGCGGAACTTAGTCTGCGTAATGCGGTGATGCGAACCCATCCATTTCATAAAGTCAATCGCAAAATCACAATGCTGGCAAATAAGCAACTCCAGATCTGTATGATCGATTACGCCAATATCACTGTCTTCCAAAACCTCAGCAGAAAAGGAATGCTTAGTACCGAAAAATGGATCGGCTTGACCAACAAGATCGCCGCTTTGATACATATATAGTATAAGTTCCTTACCCTCATCCGTTGTTTTGGTTACTTTCACGCGTCCGCGCTTAATATAAAACAGCTTATCCGCTGTATCTCCTTCCCAGAACAGATGCGAGCTTTCAGGCATAACTCGATCTTTCATCATCACTTGCAACCGGTTGAAGCTGGCCTCCGAGAAGCAACAGGTGTTGCCGCGGGCTTCCATTACATTTGTAGGGTTTCTCATCGTCCATTTCCCCTTTGTATCCTATGTTTTTTATCTGCAACTTGATCAATTCAAATTCATTATATACCTGCGCAATGCGTTTTTGGGGCAAGAAGAGGGGGTAAAAGTGGCAGAATTCCAAACTTTGTGATTTAATTCACTTCATAAAATAAAATTTTAAATAGATTGTGAAAAAAATCACAATATATCTTGAAAAGCTGTGTTACGATCAGTGCGTGAACAAGAGATAGTACACGAGATAACAGGAGGATGAGGGAAATGGCTGTTAAAAACGAGGTTATCCAAAAAGAGCAAAGCGCAGAGCAGTATATTCAAACGCTGATTGACCGGGGGAACCGGGCACAGCAAGCTTTCATGAGTATGAATCAGGAACAGATTGACGAAATCGTACAAGCTATGGCACTCGCAGGGATGGATAAACACATGTACCTGGCGAAGTTGGCTGTTGAAGAAACAGGACGCGGTGTGTACGAGGACAAAATCACCAAAAACATGTTTGCAACAGAATATATCTATCATAGTATCAAAAATGAAAAAACCGTCGGTGTCATTGAAGACAATGATTTTGACAGTTTTCAAAAGATAGCAGAGCCAGTCGGCATTATCATGGGGATCACTCCAGTGACAAACCCGACTTCGACTACGATGTTCAAAGCGTTGATTGCCATTAAAACACGTAACCCAATCATTTTCGGTTTCCATCCATCTGCTCAATCGTGTAGTGCGGAAGCAGCCCGCGTCTTGCTCGAAGCAGCCGTCAAACATGGTGCTCCAGCTGATTGTATTCAATGGATTGAAGCTCCATCGATGGATAAAACAAATTCACTCATGAATCACCCGGATGTGGCTCTGATTCTGGCAACTGGTGGATCAGGCATGGTTAAGGCGGCATATAGCTGCGGTAAACCTGCTCTGGGTGTAGGCCCAGGTAACGTGCCTTGCTTCATTGAAAAAACAGCAGACATCAAGCAGGCCGTGAACGATCTCATCCTCTCTAAATCTTTTGACAACGGTATGATTTGTGCTTCCGAGCAAGCGGTTATTATCGAAGAGCCAATCTTCGAACAAGTGAAAAAATTGATGATCGCTAACGGCTGCTATTTTGTAAATAAAGAAGAAGCAGCTAAGCTCACTCAAGGAGCTATGAATGTCGAGAAATGTGCAGTGAACCCAGCAATCGTCGGGCAGTCTGCTGTGAAAATTGCTGAAATGAGTGGTATCACAGTACCAGCAGGAACTAAAATTTTAGTCGCTGAGATTGAAGGGGTAGGAACAAAATTCCCATTGTCTGCGGAAAAATTGAGTCCTGTATTGGCTTGCTATAAAGTAAAAAATGCGGAACAAGGTATTCAACGCGCTGCTGAAGTCGTGGAATTCGGGGGCATGGGCCACTCGTCCGCTATTCATTCGAACGATGAGGACGTTATCGCTCGCTTCGCAAACCGTCTGCAAACAGGACGTATCATTGTAAATGCACCTTCCACACATGGTGCGATTGGCGACATTTACAACACCAACCTTCCTTCATTGACACTCGGTTGCGGTTCGTACGGTCGTAACTCGACTTCGTCGAACGTATCGGCAGTCAATTTGATTAATGTGAAAAGGGTGGCGAAACGGACGGTGAATATGCAATGGTTCAAAGTACCTTCCAAAATCTATTTTGAGAAAAACTCGACACAGTATCTTGCTAAAATGCCTGATATCACACGTGTAGCCATTATCACGGACCCTATGATGGTACAACTGGGATATGTAGATCGTGTTATTCATTATCTGCATCAACGCCAAACACCGGTAGCTATCGAAGTGTTCTCTGAAGTAGAGCCAGATCCATCGACAGTTACGGTAGAACGTGGTACAGAAATGATGAGACGTTTCCAACCGGATTGCATCATCGCATTGGGCGGCGGTTCGCCAATGGATGCGGCTAAAGGCATGTGGATGTTCTATGAATATCCAGATACTGATTTCAATAACTTAAAACAAAAATTCATGGATATCCGTAAACGGATTTACAAGTACCCACGTCTGGGCCAAAAAGCGCAATTTGTAGCTATCCCTACAACCTCGGGTACAGGTTCCGAAGTTACATCGTTCGCAGTAATTACGGACAAAAACCTGGGTAACACGAAGTATCCGCTGGCTGACTATGAGCTGACTCCTGATGTGGCAATTATTGACCCAGTGTTTGTATATTCGCTGCCTAAAACAGCTGTAGCGGACACAGGTATGGATGTTCTGACACATGCTATCGAAGCTTACGTGTCCGTAATGGCTAATGACTACACAGATGGTCTGGCAATTAAAGCCATTCAATTGGTATTCCAATACCTAGAACAATCGGCTCTGACTGGTGATAAACTGGCTCGTGAGAAAATGCATAATGCTTCTACACTTGCTGGTATGGCTTTTGCTAATGCATTCTTGGGTATTAACCACAGTCTTGCACATAAATGGGGTGGACAATACCATACAGCGCATGGTCGCACGAATGCCATTTTATTGCCGCACGTCATTCGCTATAATGCGAAAAAACCGACAAAATTTGCTTCGTTCCCTAAATATTCGCACTTTGTTGCGGATGAGCGTTATGCAGAAATTGCACGCATACTGGGACTGCCTGCACGCACCACCGAAGAAGGGGTTAACAGCTTGATCGAAGCGATCCGTAAGATGAACAAAACACTTGGTATCGAGGAATCGTTCCAACAAATCGGTTTCGATGCGAAGGATTTCGAATCACGTGTAGACTATCTGGCTGACCGCGCATTTGAAGATCAATGTACAACTGCGAATCCGAAACTGCCACTGGTTACTGAGTTGGCTGATGTCTATCGCAATGCCTTCTACGGACGTTTTGATCAATAATATAATAGGTACGAAGAGGCTTGTGAAAAAGCATTTTCTCGTTCAATACCGATGCAGGCTCTCTATATAGAGGGCCTGTTGGTTTGGGAAGGGAGGTGAACGGCAAGGCTAAGGATAGGCGCGCAGCTAGGGAAAATAAAGTGATAAAAATCACTCATATTGTGATTTTTATCACATACTACACTCTATCATTATTCTACAATAAGGGTGTAAGAAAGGTCCCGACACTGAGCGTAAGGCATCGGTGAACAGGCCGGGCTCAAGAAATAGCTTTATCGTGAAAAAAATCACAAGTCCGGAAGACCAAACAATTTGGAGGGATTTACATGTCGGTGATTGAGAGAGAATTACAAGAGCAACAATCTGGCTGGAGAGGTTTTAAAAAAGGCAAATGGACTAAAGAAGTCAACGTCAACGATTTTATTGAAACCAATATCTTACCTTATGTTGGCAATGAAGAATTTTTGGTTGGTCCTACCGCCAACACAACTGCATTGTGGGATATTGTATCCGATCTTACCAAAAAAGAGTTGGCAAACGGCGGCGTGCTTGATGTAGACGTGAATACGCCATCCACTATTATTTCACATAAGCCGGGTTATCTGGACCGGGATAAAGAGCAAATTGTCGGTGTACAAACAGATGCTCCATTCAAACGCTCTTTGCAGCCGTTTGGTGGAATTCGGATGATGATCGACGCTTGCAAAGCCTATGGTTTTGAAGTACCAGAAAGTATCATTGATATCTTCACTCATATTCGTAAAACTCACAACCAAGGTGTATTTGACGCTTATACAGATGAAATGAGAGCAGCTCGTAAAGCTGGTATCATTACTGGTCTGCCAGATGCATACGGTCGTGGTCGTATTATCGGTGACTATCGTCGTGTAGCTTTGTATGGTGCAGACTTCTTGATCCAAGATAAAAAAATGCAACTGAAAAGCCTTGAAGTTGATTCCATGGAAGAAGACGTAATTCGTCTGCGTGAGGAAATTTCCGAACAAATTCGTGCTTTGAATGAACTGAAACAAATGGCTGCTGAACACGGTTTTGATATCTCAAAACCTGCTAACAATGCGAAAGAAGCTTTCCAATGGGTATATTTTGGATATCTTGCAGCAATCAAAGAACAAAATGGTGCAGCAATGTCCTTAGGACGTGTATCTTCCTTCCTTGATATTTACTCTCAACGTGATATGGAAGAGGGTACAATGACAGAAGAACAAGCTCAAGAACTGGTCGATCATTTTGTTATGAAATTGCGTATTGTTAAGTTCTTGCGCACACCTGACTATAATGAACTGTTCAGTGGAGATCCAACATGGGTTACTGAGTCCATTGGTGGTATGTCCGTAACTGGAGAAACTCGGGTAACTAAAAACAGCTTCCGTTTCCTGCATACCCTCTACAATCTGGGACCTGCACCGGAGCCGAATCTGACTGTACTGTGGTCGGAAAAATTGCCTGAAGGCTTCAAAAAATATTGTGCGAAAGTTTCTATTGAAACTAGCTCCATTCAGTACGAGAATGACGATCTGATGCGTCCGATTTATGGAGACGATTATGGTATTGCTTGTTGTGTATCGGCAATGAAAATCGGTAAACAAATGCAATTCTTTGGTGCTCGTGCCAACTTGGCTAAAGCTCTGCTGTATGCAATTAACGGTGGTAAAGATGAAAAATCTGGCGTCCAAGTAGGGCCTGAATTCCCAGCCATTACAGGTGAAGTTCTGGAATATGAAGAAGTGTTGAGCCGCTTCAAACCTATGATGGAATGGTTGGCAAAACTGTACATGAACACTTTGAATGTTATTCACTACATGCATGATAAATATAGCTACGAACGCATTGAAATGGCGTTGCATGATCGTGATATTCTCCGCACCATGGCATGTGGTATTGCGGGTCTGTCAGTTGCTACCGACTCCTTGAGTGCCATTAAATTTGCAAAAGTTAAACCAATCCGTAACGAAAAAGGGATTGCTGTTGACTTTGAAATCGAAGGCGAATACCCTTGCTACGGTAACAACGATGACCGTGTAGATAACATCGCTGTGGAACTGGTAGAAAGCTTCATGAGCATGATTCGCAAGCATAAAGCTTATCGTAATGCGGTTCCTACTCAATCTGTACTGACTATTACTTCCAACGTGGTTTACGGTAAGAAAACAGGTACAACACCGGATGGACGTAAAGCAGGCGAACCGTTTGCACCAGGGGCAAACCCAATGCACGGTCGTGATAAAAAAGGTGCTTTGGCATCTCTGAGTTCCGTAGCCAAATTGCCATATGAACACAGTCTGGATGGTATCTCGAACACCTTCTCCATCGTGCCTAAAGCACTGGGTAAAGAAGAAGAAACACGCAAAACAAACCTTGTTTCGATGATGGATGGCTACTTTGGAAGCCACGCACATCATCTGAATGTCAATGTGTTTGCTCGCGAACAACTGTTGGATGCAATGGAGCACCCAGAAAACTATCCACAGCTGACGATTCGTGTTTCCGGCTATGCCGTTAACTTTATCAAGCTGACTCGTGAACAACAATTGGATGTTATTAACCGTACTTTCCACGGTACAATGTAAATAAGTATTACAATGACGCACGCATAGCGGATGCGGGAAGGATGATGCAACATGTTGAAAGGTCACATACACTCATTGGAAACCTTCGGGACCGTCGATGGTCCCGGCATCCGCTTCGTGCTCTTTATGCAAGGATGCTTGTTGAAATGTCAATATTGCCATAACCCGGACACTTGGGCCTTGAATGAAGGTAATCCGATGACGTTGGAGGAGGTATTGGCTGAGATTGAGCCGTATTTAGCCTATTACCGTTCTTCAGGAGGCGGATTGACCGTATCTGGTGGAGAACCGACGCTGCAAGCTCATTTTGTCGCAGAGCTGTTCAAAGAAGTGAAACGTCGGTGGAATTTGCACACGACACTGGACAGTAACGGCTTTAATGACGCGGGCCGTATCCATGAACTGCTGGACGTAACAGACTTGGTGCTACTGGATATTAAGCATATTGACAATGACAAGCATATTAAGCTTACAGGCAAGTCTAACGATCGTATGCTAAGTACGGCTCGCTGGTTGTCTGAGCAAGGGCGCAAAATGTGGATTAGACACGTATTTGTACCGGGTATTCATGATGACGAGCAAGATTTATTGAATTTGGGACGGTTTATCGGAACGTTGAACGGAGTCGAGAAATTCGAAATCTTGCCTTACCATCAAATGGGTGTTTACAAGTGGGAAATGCTCGGTAAGGAGTATCCGCTGGAGGGAGTTCCATCTCCTACAGATGAAGAAGTTCAACGTGCTTACCGACTCATTGAAGAGGGTCGTCTGGAGACTGCAGGAAAGAATGCTGTCTGTCGTCCATCATAATGTAAATGGTTCAAAAGCTATTTCCTAGTAATGAAGCCGCCGCCACATCAGGTCAGATGGGCGGCGGTTTTTTGTTGTTGAATTTTTTGCAGTCACAGGAGAAAGTTCCCTTTTTTTCATGATCAGCAAAATTTCCAGAAACTTTTTAACAACTGACGCGTCTAATAGTATGACTTTTTACGGGAATGATAATAATTTGGTGATAGAAGGAGACAGACAATGAATTTCAAGAAATGGACCATGCTCACCGCCCTTGCGGTGGCTCAGGTGGCTGCAGTAGCCCCTGTAGGAGCAGAAGCAGCATCAACAACCGTTCAATCCACCGATTCGGTTAGCGCACAGCAGGCTCAAACCAATGTTGCTGATTCCAGCGTTCAGAATAGTATCGGAGATCAAGAGGGAACAGGCACACAAAACAACACAGTAACACCTGATAACACAGGCGTATCTAATGATCCATTGACTGGTCTGCCTACAGATACCAACAACGGATCGAACGTGTCCAATGATGTATACGGTGGAGACGGAACGATCACCAATCCTGGTGGAGCTCCAACAACTATGGGTGCTAATCAACTGATTTTGTATTTAAACAGTGCGAAAATGGAACAAAACGGACAGGTGTATACGGCAACTCAGCCGATGACTGTTAAGGATGGAGTCTCCTATGTAGCTATTCGTTCTCTTGTCAGCCGTGTCGGATTGCAGTTTAGTTATGACACTGCTACCAAAGAAACCGTAATCACACAAGGAACAAATGTCATGCGCTTCAAAACAGACAGCAAGGTTTATACGGTTAACGGTGGAGCCAGACAAATGAAGGGACCGGCTTTTCAGCAAAAGAACGTATTTATGGTGCCATTGACCTCGATTACACAGGCCTTAAATATTCCTTATACTGTGAATAATACGACTAAACAAGTTATCATGGATTTGAATCAGAAGCCTAAAGCTTCCTTTACGGTTCAACAAAAAGATATCTATGCAGGCGAAACCCAGGTTACGTATTTGACAAAGGAATCCTCTCCTACAGGTCTACCGATTGTGAACCAACGTTGGGAAGGGAAGCAGGACGTATTCCAGGAGCCGGGTACATATGTAGTTACCTATTCTGTTCTTGACTCTGCTGGGAACTGGAGTGATCCTTACTCAGTTACACTTACAGTAAGACCACCAAATCAGCCGCCAGTGGCTCTGTTTACAACTGATAAAAAAGAGTACAAGATGGGTGAGAAAATCACCATTACCGACCTGAGTACAGATGATGAGAATGCTATCACTAAACGTGATTGGGAGAATAAGAAACTTGCTTTCTTCCAACCAGGTGATGTAACAATTACGCTCACCGTGACTGATAAGCACGGCGCAACAGATACCAAAAGTGAAACGATTAAAATTACGAATGAACTGCTGTATAACGAAGATGATTTTAATAAAATCTTCACACCATATGGTGATAAATATACAGTAGACGGCAGTCAGGTGCCTACCATGGCTACCATTCCATTAACTAGCACGTCTTCACCACGTCTTTTGATTCGTGCTAACAGTCCGGAACGTGTGTTCCAGGATGGTATCGTGTATCAGGAAACCGGATCAGGCAGCACACGCATACTCGTCCATCATGTTAATGAAACGGGTAGAGATGTGAAGATGTACGTGATTGCGACTAACAACAATATCACTCCTGCCAATATAAATGTCGAAAATTCCGGTTTTGCCGGACCATCTGAATTTGCCACGGCTGCAGGTAAAGTTTCGATTCAACGATACTTCCAATCCATGCAAGATGGAAGCAAGCGTTCTAGTACAGTTCTAAATCCTGGCGAAAGCCGCATTGTTTTACAGGATCTGAACGCACAAAAAATCAAACAAAAACAAGTCATTTCTCTGTTATCCGATTTATATACGGATCAACCTATTCAATACACGGTTATTGTGTTAGATGCAAATGCAGATCCGTTGACCGTATTACCTACTTTGGCAAAACTGCCTAAGGACGGTATTCATAACCGTGGAACGTACGCTAATGCGGATATCTCGCTCAATTATACCGAAGAGGTTGGTAAAACAGCTCAACGTATCGTTCTTGGTGATAATAAGGTAGACCCGAACCTGATTGGTACGGACGGTCTGGACGGCTCTTCTGCTTCCAATGCTGGTAATTTTGGTGTTGTATATAAAGTTAAGTTGGATCATGTAGCGCCGTATTCACTGATTACGTTCAACCCGCGTGGGGGCGAATATTCTGGCTATGCGATGGTAAACAATCAGGTTGTGGGTATCCCGACGAACGGCGCAGTATGGGCTCCAAATGAGATGAGTGTGCTGTATCGCACAGGGCATATCGAGGAAAGTGTAGAGATGTATTTCACTGCTGCAGCAGGAAGTAACTTGCCGGTTTCCGTAGTAGTTATGCCTTTACCAGCTATTAAAAATTAATATGAATTAACCGGTGCTGTTTACCGGCTTAGACCTTGGGTCTCGTCATTCACCGTTTAAAAGTCGATGTCACTTGCAGAATATAGGCGTTCTCCTGCTGCGAATTTAATCGTAGCGCCGGAGAGCGTCTTTTTCTTATGTATTGATACGAATATCTCTTATAATATTGACTTTAATCGTGGTATAATAAATAGATGCAAGCCTAAGCCTGCATCAGAAAACCTGAAACTACAGACAGGGGAGGGTGAAACGCATGCTGACAAAGGATGAAATTATTGCAACAATGTCCGCTCAGGGGCTTCGTATTACAGATCAGCGCAAGACGTTGGCCACGTTATTTTCCGAGAATGAAGGGTATCTGTCCCCCAAAGACGTTTATGAATATATGGGTAAGAAGTACAGTGGACTTAGTTTTGATACGGTTTATCGTAATCTGCGTGTAATGCAGGAATTGGGTGTGCTGGAACAGGTATCTTTTGAGGATGGGATGAAGTTCAAGGTGAGCTGTAATGAGCATCATCACCATCACCATATGATTTGCTTGAGCTGTCAGAAAACATTACCGATTTCTTTTTGCCCAATGCAAATGACGGATACAACGGATCAATTCCAAATCGTCGAGCACAAGTTTGAAATTTTTGGTTATTGCAAAGATTGTCAACAGAAGAATGGGCATACTGACAGTAATTCGGATGGGGGATTCAGACAGACGAGCAGTCACACTCACAGCCACGGGGGCTACTGAAATGAAAATCACCACACGCAGAGTGGTACAGGCTCCGATTAAGTTTTATCGTTCCTATATTTCACCGTTAAAGCCGGCTACCTGCCGATTCTATCCAACGTGTTCGGCGTACGCGTTGGAAGCGGTAGAGGTGCATGGTGCGCTCAAAGGTTCATGGCTTGCTGCTAAGCGTATAGCCAAGTGCCATCCCTTTCATCTGGGCGGCGTAGATTTGGTCCCTCCTGCAAAAAAGGGAACAGATAAGTCTAGCGAAGATCGTTTGGTTACCCACTCTGAAAAGGGTCTGACTTGACAGCGCTATGCGGATTTGGTTATATTTTGGTTAATATTGTTTTCCTGCGAAGGGATGAGTAGGGTAAATTGTCCAGTACAGAGAGCCGGGGTTAGCTGCAAACCGGTCTGGAGCGAAGCCTGAATATGGTCCTGGAGGAACCTTTTTCGAGCGTATTTGCCACAGTTATTAGTGTTTGGGAGGCAAGCGTAAGGGGGAGGCGTGTTCCAGCGTTAATGGGCGGTCAGATGTGACCGGTGAAGCCTGTAGTCTGCGAGGATACAGGAAAATTGGGTGGTAACGCGTGAGGTGACTCTCGTCCCATAGGGGCGGGGGTCTTTTTTGTGCCCAATTTGTGCCAAATACATGAATTGGAGTACCATCATGTCAGCAGGTCTTATAGCTGCCGTGAACAAAACAGGAGGCAACACACATGTCCAATGAGAACACATTTTACATTACGACACCGATCTATTATCCGAGCGACAAGCTACATATAGGTCATGCTTACACGACGGTTGCGGGAGATGCAATGGCCCGTTACAAGCGGCTACGCGGTTATGAAGTGCGCTATTTGACAGGAACGGATGAGCATGGTCAGAAGATTGAGCAGAAAGCGAGTGCAGCAGGCAAAACGCCGCAACGTTTCGTAGATGATATTGTGGCAGGTATTCAAGAACTGTGGCGGAAGCTCGACATTTCCAATGATGATTTTATCCGTACTACGGAAGAACGCCATAAGGCTGTCGTACAAGAAATTTTTGATCGTTTGCTGAAGCAAGGCGATATTTACAAGGGAGAATACGAAGGCTGGTACAGCATCCCTGACGAGACGTACTACACAGAAACTCAGCTGGTTGACGTGGTGAAGGACGCCGAAGGCAATGTGGCTGGAGGAAAAAGCCCGGATAGTGGACACCCTGTAGAACTGGTTAAGGAAGAGTGTTACTTTTTCCGTATGAGCAAGTATGCTGATCGGTTGCTGCAATTTTATGAAGAGAATCCGCAGTTTATCCAGCCAGAATCACGTAAAAAAGAGATGATCAATAACTTCATCAAGCCGGGTCTGGAGGATTTGGCTGTATCTCGTACTACCTTCGATTGGGGCATTAAGGTGAAGGGGGATCCGAAGCATGTCGTGTATGTGTGGATTGACGCACTTTCCAACTACATCACAGCCTTGGGTTATGGCTCTTCCAATACCGAGCTGTATGATAAATTCTGGCCTGCAAATGTGCATATCGTAGGTAAAGAGATTGTAAGGTTCCATACGATATATTGGCCGATCATGCTGATGGCGCTGGATCTTCCGTTGCCTAAAAAAGTATTTGCACATGGTTGGCTGCTCATGAAAGACGGTAAAATGTCGAAATCTAAAGGCAATGTTGTAGACCCAGTGACGTTGATTGACCGTTATGGTCTGGACCAACTTCGATACTACTTGCTGCGCGAGGTGCCTTTTGGGGCAGACGGAACCTTTACACCAGAAAGCTTTGTAGATCGAGTTAATTCGGATTTGGCAAATGATCTGGGCAACTTGTTGAATCGTACCGTGGCGATGGTAGATAAATATTTTGATGGCAAGGTTCCGGCTTATGAAGCGAATGTAACAGCATTCGACGGAGCTTTGGAAGACATGGCAACATCGACTTATAGTAAAGTAGAAGAAGCCATGGAAAACATGGAGTTTTCCGTGGCATTAACGGCGATTAGCCAATTTATTAGCCGTAGCAACAAGTATATTGACGAGACGCAACCATGGAATTTGGCTAAGGATGAGGCAAAACGTCGCGAATTGTCATCTGTTATGTTGCATTTGGTAGAAAGCTTGCGCATCGCTTCCATCTTACTCCAGCCATTCTTAACCCGTGCTCCTCATAAAATTTGGGAACAGCTCGGTATTAGCCAAGGTGAGTTGACTACATGGGATAGCGGCAAGCAATTTGGTCGTATTCCGGAAGGAACGCAGCTGGTCAAAGGTAATCCGATCTTCCCGCGTCTGGATTCAGAGCAAGAGGTTGCTTTTATCGTGGAAGCAATGACTGGGGGTAAGAAACAGGAAGAAGCTACAGCACAAGTTCAACCGCAGAATGCATCTGAGGCGAGCCAGGAAGCGTCGGAGGTAAAGGAAGAGATTGGCATTGAGGATTTTGCCAAGGTAGAACTGCGCGTTGCTCAGGTCGTCGCCTGCGAGCCTGTGAAGAAGGCCGATAAACTGTTGAAGCTCCAACTTGATCTTGGTTATGAGCAGCGGCAGGTAGTATCAGGGATTGCGAAGTTTTATACACCTGAAGATATCATTGGGCGCAAGGTGATCTGTGTGACCAATCTGAAGCCAGTAAAACTTCGGGGAGAGTTGTCGCAAGGTATGATTTTGGCAGCATCACATGGAGATCAGCTTACGCTGGCCACCGTACCGGAAGGTATGCCGAATGGTGCAGTTGTAAAGTAGAACGCTATGTAGAAATAAAAAGAACGTAATGAGCGTATGTCCGGGAATCATTCTTCCTGGGCATACGCTTTTTGGCTTGCATCATATTTTGCTCCCGCTATACGTATGTTTTAGTAGGTAGGGCTTGTTTGCTCGTGTTTACTTAAGACAGGTGGGAGGAAATGATGATGACAAATATCAACGCCGGGTTGGCGATCATAGCCGGACTGGTTTCTTTTTTTTCACCGTGTTGTTTACCGCTGTATCCATCTTATTTATCGTATATGACAGGGATGTCTGCGCGTGAACTGGCTGAAGGACGGCACAAGGCTGAGGTTCGTTATCGTACGATGGGACATACGCTTGCTTTTGTATTGGGCTTTTCGGTCGTTTTCTATTCACTGGGTGCAAGTGTCGGGTTGCTTGGAGACTGGTTTGCCAATTATGGGGATGCGCTAAGAGTGGTAGCGGGGTTACTTATTTTACTAATGGGACTGGTATCTCTTGGTGTGGTGCGTCCTTTGATTTTAATGAGGGAGCATAAGCTTCGCTGGACATGGAAGCCTGCCGGGTACGCCGGTTCCTTTGTAATCGGAATTGGGTTTGCGGCAGGCTGGTCGCCCTGTATCGGTCCCATGCTAACAGCTATTATCGCTTTGGCGGCAGTAGAGCATCACATTTGGTTCAAACTGATTACAGGCTATGCACTTGGCTTTGCGATTCCATTTTTTGTATTATCTTTGCTGGTAGGTTCTGTTCGACTATCCTCTCGCTATACCTCCATCCTCATCAAAACAGGTGGCATACTACTAGTTATTACGGGCATTTTACTGGTAACGGATCATATGACCGATGTAACGCTATTTTTACAACGGATTACCCCAGATTGGATGCTAGTTATGTGAAATATTCAATACGACTTAAAGGGAAATGTTCAAAAATGCGCTCTGTGATAAACTCTCGCAGTGCATTTTGCTGTTCATCGGGATAAACATATTTGTTTTGTCCCCAGCGGCCCCATTTTTTCTTTCGTTTCTCTATGTCCATCTCCAGCTTGGTTTTCGGATAACGTTTCTCGATGACAGCTTTGGATGTTTTGGTGAACCGATGCTGAATTAATTCGAACGTCAAATCTTTTGTAGCATGCTGTGGCAAGGTTTCTCCCAATTTGCGCAGCAACTCGCCGTAACCTTCTTCCCAGCCGTCATACCAGATGATGGGTGCGATGATGAAACCCAGTGGATAACCGGCTCGTGCGATTTTGCCAGCGGCTTCAATACGTTCCTCGAAGCGTGAGGTTGCAGGTTCAAACTGTTTAATAACATAATCGGAATTAATGCTAAAGCGGATGCGAGTATGACCATTATGTTTAATATCTAGCAATGGATCAACATGATGATATTTAGTAACAAAACGCAGACGACCAAATTCTTCATCTGCCATGAAACGAATCAAGTCTCCAAGCGTTCCGGTGATATGCTCCAAACCAACCGGATCGGAGGTGCAAGCTGCTTCAAAACGGGTAATTTCAGGCGCACGCTCCTCGATATAAGCTTTAGCTGCTGATAAGATATCGTCAGTGTTGACATATACACGAATATACGGCTTTGCTCCCAAGGTTGTTTGTAAATAACAGTAGTGACAATGCCCCATACAACCAGTCGAAATGGGGATGGCGTATTCGGCAGAGGGCTTGGATTGGTCAAAAGTTAACGTTTTACGGATACCGACTACCAAAGTTTTTTTTGCCATTCGGTACTTTTCAACTTCAGTTTCACCTGGTAAATTGGTAATTCGATTGTGAGAGGTAGTCATCCGATACGGAATATCCTTGGCTTTAACCCAATCCATAATACGCTGGCCCTTGGGATAATTCAGTGCGTCTGGCTCAAAAAACACCAGGTCAGGCAAAAATGGCTTGGTTCCTCTGGTTTGGACAGGAGTACGCTCAAGCGTAGACATGGCTAACGCTCCTTTCGAAATAAATCCACAGTGCTCTGGTGTCCAACTTTAACATATTGCCGCAGAAATAAACGATACAGGGACGACGATATTAGTGTGCCCCGCTTAAATTGAACAAATCGTGGCAATAGCTGTGAGTGGAGGGATGAGACTTGCCAATGGGCAATGATAACATGTATCATTACATAGTAGGTTTAACGCAGGAAATGAAGGCGGTAAGCGCCCGTTCAATAACAGAAAAGAGGGAAACAAGTGCCAACGCCAAGCATGGAAGATTATTTGGAACGCATTTACCAACTGATTGATGAGAAGGGATATGCTCGTGTCTCGGATATCGCAGAGGGTTTAGAGGTGCATCCTTCGTCCGTCACCAAAATGATTCAGAAGTTGGATAAGGACGATTATCTTGTATATGAGAAGTATCGGGGACTGATTTTGACACCGAAAGGGAAAAAGGTCGGCAAACGGTTGGTTGATCGCCATCAGTTATTAGAGCAATTTCTGGATATGATTGGGGTTGACAAGGACCTAATATATAAAGATGTGGAAGGTATTGAGCATCATTTGAGCTGGGATTCCATCACCCGTATCGAAACATTGGTTGAGTATTTTCGTCGGGATGAAGATCGCTTGCGCCAGCTTCATGACATACACAAGGAATTGAGTGGAGATTCCTAAAAGCATCTGTCCTTACGGACGATGCTTTTTTATTTGTACCGACCGCAACAAATATCCGGTTATTAGCGTCTATCCATTATATAGCAGGACAAGATAGGGGTTAAAATTAACAGGGTTAGCGGAGGATTGTAATAATATGAATCGAAAGAAAATAGTGGCATTGGCTGCAGGCCTACTCTTAGCAGTGCAGACTGCCATCGTTCCTGGAGTTCAAGCAGCTCCAACTGGTGATATTGAAATTATATTGGACGGACAGTCCCTGCAAAGTGACGCGTCACCGTATATTGTACAGGGAGCCAATGTTACGATGGTTCCTTTGCGAGTGATTAGTGAGGGATTGGGCGCTCAGGTCAACTGGTCGGAATCGTCCGGTACGGTAACGATTACAGCACAGAACAAAAATATATCTATGGAGAACGGTGCACAAAGCGCTACGGTGGATGGCAAGTCAGTTCGACTGGATGCATCTGCCCGTATGACAAGCGGGAGAGTCATGGTGCCTCTGCGTTTTGTTGGGGAAGAGTTGGGATTAAAAGTGGATTGGCAAGCTTCAGAGCGAGTCATTACGTTAAGCAGTGTTAAGGAAGGTGTCTCTACTGGCGGCAACACTTCTTCGGGAAGCAGCGGCTCTATATCAGATACGTCTTCATCTGGCAATCAGGACAGTGTAAGTACAGATCAGGGAGCCATCGATGATGAGCAGGCGGTTGTCGCTTCACCGTCAACGTCTACTAGTGAGAACGGTTCAAGTTCTTCACAGGCAAATGTGGTTCAGGTAAAGGCTTCAACTTCCATGCGTGGAGCATGGATTTCTACCATTAACGGAGATTGGCCTTCTTCCGCTGCCCGAAGCAGCTCCGAGAAGCAAAAGCAGGAGTTTACTAAAATGCTCGATGATTTGCAGGGGATGGGCATCAATGCGGTATTTGTTCAGGTTCGTGCCAGCGGTGATGCGCTCTATCCATCGAGTCTTGTACCATGGAGCAAGTATTTGACCAACACGCAAGGAAAAAATCCAGGCTATGATCCCTTGAAATTTATGATTAGCGAATCGCATAAGCGAGGGATGGAATTCCATGCCTGGTTTAATCCGTTCCGTGCGAATTCTACAGGAACAACCAGCGGTTTGGCTGCAAACCATGTGGCTAATCAACATCCGGACTGGATTGTTAAGAATGGTAGCCAATTGTACATCAATCCAGGAATTCCGGCTGCACGTCAGCATGTCATTGCGGCGATTATGGAGGTCGTGAACGGATATGATATTGACGGCGTCCATTTGGACGATTATTTTTATCCTTACAGCGGGACTTTTGATGATGATGCGACCTTCAAAGCATATAATGCCAACAAAATCTCTAACAAGGGCGACTGGCGTAGAGATAATGTGAACAGTTTTGTTCGCGATTTGGGCAAAAGCATTCATGCCAGCAAGTCTAAAGTTCAATTCGGAATTAGTCCTTTTGGGGTATGGCGTAACAAATCTCAGGACTTAACGGGTTCAGACACGAAGGCAGGCGTTACAGCGTATGATACGACGTTTGCGGATGTAAGAACCTGGATTAACAAAGAGTGGATTGATTATGTAGCCCCACAAATTTACTGGAGTATCGGTTTCCCAGCGGCGGGATATGACAAGCTTGTCGCATGGTGGTCCAATGAGGTCAAAAACTCAGATGTTAAGCTGTATATCGGTCATTCTCCTTATAAGATAGGCACCCCTGAAAAGGGCTGGCAAACGGCTCAAGAGCTAATTAAGCAGCTTGAACTGAACGAAGATTATAAACAGGTTAAAGGGGATATTTACTTTAGTGCACAGCATTTGCGTAAAAATCCATACGGACTCATTCAGCTTCTTCAAAATTATTATCAAATGTGATATAAATTGGATCATATAGGTTCTATTTGGGCCTCCGTTCTCATACATAAGCAGTAGAACTGCTTACTCCCAAGAGAACGGAGGTTTTTTGATCTATGCTGATCAATGCTGTGTTCCAGGGTGGAGGGGTTAAGGGAATTTCGCTGGCGGGTGCAGTTAAGGCTGCGGAGGAGCATGGAATTGTATTCAATCGTTTGGCAGGTACATCATCAGGTGCTATTGTAGCTGCTTTATTGGCTGCGGGATACTCTGCGGATGAAATGAAAGCTGTAATTGAGAAAACCCCTCTGGTCAAGTTGTTACGACGTTCTCCAGTGTTCAATATTAAGTGGGTTGGACCAGCAGCTCGTATCTTTCTTAAAAAAGGGCTCTACTCAGGGGAGGCACTGGAGCACTGGGTACGTGAGCTGTTACGAGCTAAGGGAGTGCGTACGTTCGCGGATTTACCTCCTGGCAAACTGCGCATTATTGCATCAGATATTACGAATGGACGCATTCTGGTGCTTCCTGAGGATATCAAACGTTTTGGTATCAATCCCTCTTCACTGGAGGTAGCTAAAGCCATTCGCATGAGCACAAGTATCCCTTATTTTTTTGATCCCGTTATGTTAAGGCTTGATTCTGCACTTGCCAAGGGAAAGACTTTTTCTCAGCAATTTGTATTTGTAGTTGATGGGGCTTTACTAAGCAATTTGCCGTTGTGGCTTTTTGATGAGCCTGTAAATGAACGTGAGGCCAAAACGATTCCAACGGTAGGGTTTCAAATGGTGGGCAAAACGGGGACGGAGACCAAAGTTTCTTATATACGGGGTCCATTGACCATGCTGCAGGCTATTTTTGATACCATGCTATCAGCGCACGATGAACGATATATTGAGCAGGAGAATCGGTATCGGACGATAAAAATTCCAACATTGGGTATCCGCACTGCACAATTTAACATTTCTACAGAGCAAAGTGATTTGTTGTATGCTTCTGGTGTGCAGGCAGGGGATGCTTTTTTCCACAAATGGAGCATCACTTCTTACCAGCAGCAGTATAGCAAGTACCAATTGATGAAGGATACCATGTACGCTATGAAATAAACACTAACTCGCAGTTAAAGTTAATTTAAAAGGGTGTAAAAAAGGAGCCTCTTCCCGGTCATATTTGAATACGCGGGTGACGGCTCCTTTGTGCTACATTTTAAAGGATGATTATCATTAATGATATTTAGGTTGTTCTTCTTCATTTTTGCCCTTGGAACCTTCAATCACATGAAAAGGATACGCTTTGCGCTTGCCTGTAGTCTGCTGCTTACGTGCGTTGGCTGTTTTGGCCATGGTGCGCACAGAGGGTTTGATTTTGGGAGTACGATTGCGTTGCCCTGGCAGGTATTTGTATAGCAGAAATATAACTGCAAAAACAAGGACGGGAATTAGTAAACTCATGAGAAAGCCCCAGCTTCCTCTCCATAGCATATCCACAATCCCATATGCACCCAAAGCAAGGGTAAGCCAGAAAATAACGGCATGTCTGTTCATTATTCACTCATCCTTTCACAGGATCAAGGACCGGACTGTTGAAGGTCTCCTTTACAGGTACGTTTTCCAACTCAGCATCCAATTCAAGCATACGCTTAAATGAGGCAATGGATACCTCCACTTGATCATCAGTCGGTTCTTTGGTGGTAAGTAGTTGCAGCCACAGACCGGGGTAACCTAAATAACGAAGTACCGGAATTTCACGAAGAGCATTGGTCAGCTTGAGAAATTCAAAAGAAAGCCCCAGTACGATCGGAAGCAGTAGAAGCCGTTGCCCCATGCGTTCCCACAGATTATCGTAGGTAAATAAGGAATAGACAAGCACCCCGATGATCACAGTCAGCATAATAAAGCTACTACCGCACCGGTAATGCAGACGGCTGTATTTTTGCACATTGACCGGGGTTAGTTCTTCTCCAGCTTCGAATGCCGTAATTACTTTATGCTCTGCTCCGTGATATTGAAACAGTCGTTTGATCAATGGAGTTTGGGAAATGCCCCATAAATAAGCCAGCAGCAGAATCAGCTTAATGGCTCCTTCGGCGAGGTTATGCAAAATTTGACTGTGAAACAAGCCGTCGAACAGGAAGTCTTCTACAACAACCGGAACGAGGGTTAACACAATTTTGCCGAACAAAAAGGAGATAATCCCGACTGCCGCTACACCGATCATCATACTCAGACTCCAACGGGACTCTTCTTTTTTCTTTTGTTCAGCGCGTTCTTCCGGATCTACTTCATCATCAGCATACGCATCGGCTGAATAGTTCAAATGCTTGGTACCCTTGGCGCTGGAGTCGATGATGCTTACAATCCCCCGCAATAAAGGAATTCTGCGGAATTTGGATACCCAGGATTGCTCCTTGCGTGGTACTTCCAAATATGTGATTTCGCCAGTTTTGCGGCGAACTGCCGTGACATTGACACGCTTGCCGCCGAACATGACACCTTCAATGACTGCCTGACCGCCGTAGCTCACAGGCTTGGATGCTTGTGACAACCGTCTCACCTCTCTTAATACATGCTTTTTTGTATATTGTATCGAATTTGGAAGGGAATATCTAGTTAGATGAAACTGAGTGTAGTAATTAGGCCGCTCCAAGCTAAGATTCTGCTTTTAACGGAGAGGGTAGAAATTCTTATCGTAGAGAAAGCTCATGCCACAGGCTTATAAAAAAAGCATTTATGGAGCTCAGACTGCTCACATAAATGCTACTCATTATAAAACCGAATGAATATTCGGAGACAACTTATTGCGTAATTGCCCCGACAACCTGGTCAACCAGCCCTTTTGAAGAGAGAGGGCCGCCAAATGTCCATGTCGTACCGCTCAGTGAATAGGTACGTTTTTCTTTAACGAAATTCAGACCATTCCAGACCGAATTATTTTTCATGGGTGCGCCGAAAACATTATCGTCCGGCTGAACAATATAGATAAAGTTGCTGTCCTGAACGGCAGACAGAGCTTCAATGCCTACGGTTGAAAAGCCATACTGTTCAACTTTGCTCGGTTTCCAATCGTTAATCATGCCGATCTTCGCCAGTGTTGCCACGACGACTGAATTATCTGAAAACATACGAAGGCTGGCCGCATTTTGCGAAGTGAAAGCCTGTGTCAGTATATAATGATAATCCGACTTGCCAGCAGCGGCGAGCTTTTCTTTGGCTTCAGCATAATGCTGATCCAGTTCGGCAAGCACCTGCTTAGCTTTGTCTTCTTTTCCAAGAGCACCTGCGATGCTATTAAAAATTTCTACCATTTTATCATGATCGTAGCCGTTACCATCGTTCAGATTAAATTCGATCGTCGGAGCGATGGCCTTGAGTTGCTCATAGATAGCTTCATTCCCATCAACATTGGAAATGATCAGATCCGGCTTTAATGCAGCAATCGCTTCCAGATTCGGCTCGTTACGCGTGCCGACATCGACCACGCTACTATCGAGAGCCGCCTCCGGTGTCACGTACACCTTGTAGTTGGCATTGTCTGCATTACCAACCGGCTGAACGCCCAGCGCAATCAAATCCTCTGTAAATGTCCATTCCAGCACTACGACACGCTGTGCGGGCTTGTTGAGCGTGGCCTCACCACGATTATGCTTTACCGTCACAGGACCAGTCGCTGTGTCAGTCGGTTTGCTATCCGACGTGGCTGCCTGATCTTTATCCGATGCTTTGTCGGCTGCTCCGCAACCTGCCAGAGTGAGCGTAAAAACCATTAACAATAAAATCCCGATTAATCCCTTTTTCATAGAAGCGTTCTCCCGTATATAGGTTTTTATAAAATGATAATGATTATCATTTTCATCATTATATTATGATAGAGGATTGAAATTTTGTCAATGTATAAAACGGGTCCGTACCCTCAATTGGAAAGCTGCCATTATTCAGCATTCCTGTTCATTGTTAAACTATTCCCCCTTGGAGCATACTACTTAGCAAAATGGAATGCAGAATCCGGTGGACGTACATGCATTTCCGATTGCAATTGTCTTTACGATGGGAAAAAGTTTGCATTTTGAAAGGGGATTAAACAACATGAGTGAAACCTACTCTATACCCAAGATAGGACATGAACAGGAGCAGTCTCGCGGATCTCAGGATCAACGTAATCATAACGACAGTGGCAGAGGCAGGCAGCAATCAGGCAAAATACATACGCCTCTCATTCCTTTTGCACTTGAGTTGGGTTTTTTTGCGGGTTTGCTCTGGGGATTGCTGCGCTGGCTGTTTTATAAGTTGCACTTTACGGTAGTAGCGCCTGGCTTTCTCGCAGAGCCTTTTTTCAAGCATTCGTTTATGAACACCATGGCGGGACATCTGGTAGGGCTACTTTTTTTTATTGGATTATCCGTCGTAGCTTCACTGGTGTACACTCTGTTGCTGCGCAGATTTAAGGGTCCTATACCCGGAATTGTGTATGGTCTGATTTGGTGGGTTGTTTTATTTGTATTAACAGGTCCTAAGCTAGGGATGATGAATGCTCCTGATCGGTTAACATGGAATTCCTTATATACGGAAATTTGTGTGTTTATACTGTGGGGACTATTTATCGGATATACCGTTGCTGTCGAGTATACGGATGAAAGAAAGCGCGAGCCTGAGAAAGCTGAGGGCTGAACGTAACAAAAACTTCTCAAGCGCCTATCCCCTGTGTTAAAATAGCATTTGGTTATTTGACAGAGGGGAGCGGAATGAAAGATGAAGAATGACCGGGTGTTAAAGCTGCGGCAGGCGCTGGGCGAGCATAATCTGCGGGCTATGCTGATTACTAGCCCTGTCAATCGTCGATATTTGACAGGCTTCACAGGTTCGGCGGGTTATGTGCTGATTACGGAATCCCATAGCTATTTGCTGACTGACTTTCGCTATATGACACAAGCGACCGAACAAGCCGAAGGCTTCACGGTGGTGCAGCACGCTGCACAGGTCATGGAAACGGTGAAAGAATTGCTGTCTTCCCATCAGATCAGCGAAACAGGCTTCGAGCAAGACGCTGTAACTGTTGCGACGCATAAAGCTTATAGCGAAGATTTGTCACCTATTTCACTGGTTCCGGTGTCGGGCATTGTGGAGAAGCTACGGGTGTACAAGGATGCAGAAGAGCTGGAAGTGATGCAGCGGGCAGCGGATTTGGCAGATGCTACATTTGCACACATTTTACCTTACATCAAGCCAGGTGTCAGCGAGCGTGAGCTGGATCTGGAAATGGAATTCTTCATGCGCAAGCAGGGAGCTACATCCTCTTCATTTGACACAATTGTGGCTTCCGGGGTTCGTTCGGCATTGCCTCATGGCGTAGCCAGTGCTAAGTTAGTACAAGCAGGCGAGCTAATTACGTTTGATTTTGGTGCGTTGCTGGATGGCTACTGCTCCGATTTGACACGTACAGTGGCTACACAAGGGGATTTAGCGCCTCAGTTGCGTGAGATCTACGATATTGTACTTAAGGCGCAGCTTCACGCACTCGAACATATTAAGCCGGGCATGACAGGCCGTGAAGCGGATGCACTGACCCGGGATATTATTGCTGGTCATGGCTATGGAGACAATTTCGGTCACAGCACAGGTCATGGTCTGGGTCTGGAAGTACATGAATCTACCCGCCTGTCGAAGGCAAGCGATGATATTCTGGAGCCGGGCATGGTTGTAACGGTCGAGCCAGGTATTTATGTGCCTGGATTGGGCGGTGTACGGATCGAGGATGATATCGTTATTACAGATAGCGGCATCAAGGTATTAACACATTCGAGCAAAGAATTTACAGTCGTTTAATAACGATAACAGTCCTGTAGGAGGGGTATTTTAGTGATTAATGTTAATGATTTTAAAACAGGATTGACCGTCGAGGTAGACGGAGATATTTTTACGGTGCTGGATTTCCAACACGTAAAACCGGGTAAAGGTGCGGCATTCGTACGCTCCAAGCTTAAAAACCTGCGTAACGGCAACACTGTTGAACGTACATTCCGTGCGGGTGAAACGATCGGCCGCGCGCAAATTGAAAACCGTGGTGTGTCTTACCTCTATGCGAGCGCAGACGAGCATACATTCATGGACAACGAAACCTACGATCAATTCACACTTTCCAGCGATCAACTGAAATGGGAACTTAACTTCCTGCAAGAAAACATGAATGTAAACATCATTAGTTATAATGGTGAAATTCTCGGGATTAACCTGCCTAACAGCGTAGAGCTGAAGGTTATTGACACTGAGCCGGGTATTAAAGGTAACACCGCTACAGGTGCTACTAAAAATGCAAAAGTTGAAACAGGACTGAATGTTCAGGTTCCATTGTTTATCAACCAGGACGATGTATTGCTGATTGATACACGCGATGGTAAATACATTTCCCGCGCATAAATTTTGCAGCTTTTAGATATCCTCTGTCCTTGTTAAGGGCAGGGGATATTTTTATAAACATTAATATTAAAAAACAATGGCTCCGCACAGCACTTTCGTATTATACTGTACTAAAGTTATGCCGCAGGATGTCACGTTCAAGTCGTTTGGTGCCATCTCAAGGTTACATACTGTTGAGTCTGAAGGAGTGAATATCGTTGTCATTGTATGTCATGAAATTCGGAGGCAGTTCCGTCGGTGACACGGAGCGCATGAAACGCGTGGCAAAACGCGTTGTGGAGAAACAGAGTGAAGGGCATCAATGTGTAGTGGTCGTTTCCGCAATGGGAGACACGACAGACGAACTGATTGACCAGGCCAAATTGTTGAATGAGCAGTTGCCTGCACGTGAGTTGGATATGTTGATGACGACAGGTGAGCAAATTTCAATCGCCTTGTTGTCGATGGCTATTCAGCAGTTGGGTCATGAAGCGGTATCGTTTACGGGATGGCAGGCTGGTTTCCGTACTGAATCTGACTTTGGTCGAGCACGGATTACGGATATTCAACCTCAGCGTGTGCTGGATGCACTGAGCAGCAACAAGATCGTTGTTGTAGCTGGTTTCCAGGGGATGTCTGCAGAGGGAGACATTACGACGCTGGGACGTGGTGGATCTGACACGACGGCGGTTGCGCTGGCGGCAGCGATTCAAGCAGATGCCTGTGAAATTTACACGGATGTGGACGGCATATATTCAACAGATCCACGGATCGTGAAGGTTGCTCGTAAGCTAAAAGAAATTTCTTATGATGAAATGCTGGAATTAGCTAATCTGGGTGCCGCTGTATTGCATCCTCGTGCGGTAGAATATGCCAAACATAACCGGGTACCGCTGATTGTGCGGTCCAGTTTTAACCATAATGAAGGAACGGTCGTAAAGGAGGATGCAGTAATGGAACAAGGCGTTGTAGTCAGTGGGATTGCATATGATAAAAATGTAGCAAGAATCAGTATTTTGGGCGTCGCCGATATCCCCGGTGTACTGGCGAAAGTATTTGGAACACTGGCGGCAGCCAAAATTGATGTAGACATTATTGTACAAAGCGGGGTTGAAGCTGGTAAAGCGGATTTCTCCTTTACAGTAGCTCTGACGGATCGTGAAGCAGCACTGAAGACGCTGGAAGGTATTCGTGGAGAGCTTCCGTACCGTGAAGTAACGTCTGAGGAAAACCTAGTGAAGGTATCCATTGTAGGTGCAGGAATGGTTAGCCATCCGGGTGTTGCTGCGCAAATGTTTGCCGTACTGGCAGAGCAAGGCGTTAGCATTAAAATGGTAAGCACATCGGAAATTAAAGTATCGTGTGTAATTGAAGCGGGTAAACTTCATGAGGTTATTCAGGCGTTGCATACAGCTTATAACCTGGACACCGAGGAGCAAGCGTTTGTGGGTGGACCGCAGGATCGTCGTTAATAACTGCAACGTGAGATCTAGACACTGAATATGTCTAATGTGAACGATGCTTATGATAGGTAAAGGTTGATACAGGCCCTCTATTTATAGTTTGATAAATCATAGAATACAGCAGTAGGTTAAGAGGTTGTTCCATCAGTGAGAGTTAGACTGAGGGGCAGCCTCTTTTTTTGCTGAATCTATCTTTTCTACCCAAGGGTATCCCTTAGCCGACAAGGCTTTGAGAGGCCCTTTTTTATTTGTGCGAATTAGAGAATGGTGCGTAAACAAGCGGGAGAAAGGTCTGTTGAGTGTTGATAGGAGTTAGCAAAAGTTTGCCTAGGTTTTCAATATATTTTCGGCATAAAAAGCGAGAGTCAACCATAGACTTGTCTTAAAGAAAAGGACAACTGTGAGGGGGCGGCATCGGTATGGAATGGCTGGAATTATTTCCCGAACCGCTGCACGGTATACTCGGAAGGCTTCCAGAAACGGTATTTAAGCAACTGGAAGAAGTCCGGGTCAGGGAAGGAAGGCCGTTGGAAATTAATGCAAATGGTGATCATCATTTTGTAACGTCTGCTGGTCGGCTGACTTTGAACCATGTGGAAGCCTATAAGCCTGACCGTGAGGATGCCCACCGACTGCTGGATTTTATCAGCAATCATTCCCTGTATACCATGGAAGAGGAGCTTCGTAAAGGGTTTATTACGATCCCTGGCGGTCATCGTATTGGCTTGGCAGGAAGAACCGTGCTCAACCGAGGACGAGTGGAGCATTTGAGGGATATAAGCAGCTTTAATGTAAGAATTGCTCGTGCAATTCCCGGTATAGCTGATCGGATATTGCCTTATGTAGCAGATCGAATGTCCGGGAAAATCCGGCACACCCTCATTTTGTCCCCTCCTCAGCATGGCAAAACGACACTGCTTAGGGACTTGGCTCGGCAACTCAGTTACGGAGGGATGGAAAGCAATGGGGGGCGACGGAATGGACTCAAGGTAGGCATTATAGATGAACGCTCTGAGATAGCTGGTAGTCACAAAGGTATCCCCGGTTTTGATGTCGGGCCTCGCACCGATGTATTGGACGGATGTCCAAAAGCAGAAGGCATGATGATGATGATCCGCTCGATGTCACCGGATGTCCTCATTGTTGATGAAATCGGACGACCGGAAGATGCGGAGGCGGTGCGCGAAGCGCTTCATGCAGGCATTGCAGTCATTGCTTCCGCACATGGTCGCGATGTGGCTGAAATGGCGACCCGGTCTGCGTTTGCTGGATTAACTACAGGACAAGAGCTGTTTCAACTCTACGTCATGCTGGAGCGGACGAGCCGGGGCGTCTCATTTCGACTGGCAGATGCCAAGCAGCGCAGGCTTACACTGCCTGGAGAAGGGCAGAATGGAGGCATCTCCTATGCTTAAGCTGCTGGGTGCATCCTTGGTTATACTGGCCGCTACGCTGGCAGGCTGGCAGCGGGCAAGGCAGTTTGCGATGAGGCCACGGCAAATCAGGGAGTTGATTCTTGCGCTGCAAAGATTGACCACCGAGGTTTCCTACGGGGTGTCTCCGCTACCAGATGCTTTCGCCAAGACAGGAGAGCCCTTGCGAGAGCCGCTGCGCACTTTGTTTCAGCAAGCCTCACGCTGGATGCACCCCTCTTTTGGCCTGACTGCCAGAGAAAGCTTGCATAAAGCCATTGAAGACTCGTGGAGCCGTTCCTCTATGAAGCAAGCCGAGAAGGAAGCGATGCGGCAGCTTGCCTACAGTCTTGGAACCAGCGACCGTGAAGACCAGATCAAGCACATTGCGCTGACCATCCAGCAGTTATCCCATGAGGAAGCGCAGGCGCAGGCAGATCAGGTGAGGTACGAGCGTATGAGCAGGAGCCTGGGACTGCTGATCGGAGCATTGATCGTCATTTTGATCTATTAGCGGGGTGCTCGAATGAATTTAGAAGTGAACGCAATTTTCCAGATTGCCGGAATTGGCATTATTATCGCTATGATTCATACCGTATTAAAGCAAATGGGCAAAGAAGACATGGCCCACTGGGTAACGGTCATTGGTTTCGTCGTGGTCCTGTTCATGGTGGTGCGAATGCTGGATAACCTTCTGCAAGAGATCAAATCTATCTTTCTTTTTCAGTAGGTGGACACATGGAAATCATTCAGGTGGTGGGCTTCGCCCTCATTGCCACAGTCCTCATTTTAGTCATTAAGGAACAGAAGCCAATGTTTGCCTTTTTGATTGCAACAGCTGCTGGAATCGTCATTTTTTTGCTGCTGATTGGCAAGATCGGATCTGTGGTTGCTGTACTGGAGCGACTGGCCCGGTCTTCAGGCATGGATATGATCTATTTTAAAACCGTATTGAAAATAATTGGTATTGCTTATATTGCTGAATTTGGAGCGCAAATCGTTCGGGATGCAGGACAAGACGGGATTGCTTCCAAAATTGAGCTTACCGGAAAGGTACTCATTATGGTGCTCGCAATCCCGATTATCAGCATTATTATTGATACCATTCTGAAGCTGATGCCCGCCTGAGGGGGTGATGCCATGAAAAGGCTAGGGGGCATGCCGAATCTCAAAGTAATTGCAATGTTGTTGCTATGCCTCTGGTGTGCCTCAGCTGCGGTCCTCTTTGCAGATACACCGACAAACGAATGGATCAGACAGCAGGCAGAGCAAATGCCCAAAGATGAAGTAGAACATTATTGGGACGGGCTCATGCAGCAATACGGCGGATTTTTCCCTGATCAGAAAACGCCTTCCTTCATGGACATGCTGCTTCCAGGCGGTGAAGGGTTCAGCATAAAGGGTGTATTGAGCGCTATAGCTGATTTTTTCATCCATGAAATCCGGGTAAATGCCAAGTTGCTCGTCACCATCGTCATGCTCAGCATTATGAGTATGGTGCTGGAAACGCTGCAAAGCGCTTTTGAAAGCAAACAGGTCAGCAAAGTGGCCTACGCTATCGTATACATGGTCATTATCATTCTGGCGATTAATAGCTTTAGTGTAGCGATTGGTTATGCCAAAGAAGCGATTGATAGCATGATTCACTTCATGATGGCAATGTTGCCTTTGTTGTTTACCATGTTAGCCTCGATGGGCAACGTCGTAACAGTTTCGGTGACCCACCCGCTGATTGTATTTATGATCAACACGGTTGGAACAGTCATTCATACGCTGGTTTTCCCGCTGCTGTTCTTCTCGGCTGTGCTGTACTTGGTCAACTCGCTGACGGGCAAATACAAGCTGACCCAGCTAGCCGATCTGTTGCGGAACGCTGGAGTAGCAGTGCTGGGAGTGTTGCTGACCATATTTCTAGGAGTCATTTCGGTACAAGGCTTGACATCGTCAGTTACTGACGGATTAACGATCCGCACAGCCAAATATATTACAGGTAGCTTTGTTCCGGTGGTCGGCAAGGCGTTGGCAGATGCGACAGATACAGTCATTTCGGCTTCGCTGCTCGTTAAAAATGCCATTGGTCTGGTAGGAGTCATTATTATTTTGTTCCTATGCGCATTTCCTGCTCTCAAGATTCTGACACTGGCTCTCATTTATAAAGTGACAGCAGCGATCATGCAGCCTTTGGGTGATACGCCTATCGTGGAATGTCTGGATGCGATCGGCAAGAGCATGATTTATGTTTTCGCGGCACTGGCGGCAGTGGGATTAATGTCCTTCCTTGCGATTACAATCATGCTCGCAGCAGGCAATATGACGGTCATGATGAGGTGAACCATTGCACGTAAACCAACAAGGGGGAGGGGAGTGACGTGACCTGGCTGGGAGGTTGGCTTAAGGAACTGGTGCTAATCGTGTTGCTGGCTTCTTTTGTCGATATGATCTTACCGAGCCGATCTATGGAAAGGTATGTCAAACTCGTTCTCAGCCTGCTTATTCTGCTGACGTTGCTGTCCCCGGTCGTGCGCTTACTGAGCAGCAGCCCCTCCGAGGTTTTAGGGCGAGCATTGGATCTTCAACGTCAGGCTGAGACAGGCAAGAGGGAACCGACATTGGAAGAGATTTTGGCAAAAGGCAGCCAGTTAAAGCAACAGCAAGAGAAAAGCTCCATGCAATGGGCTGGCAAAGAGGTAGCTAAGGAAATGAAAGGACAATTGGAACAGTATACTGGGTTAGCAATTCAGTCGGTCCAGGTTACCCTTGCAAAGATTCAACAGAAGGAATCGGGGCTGGAGGCAGGAACGGGTGTCCAGTCGGTAGTGGTCAAATTGGCGGAGCAGCAGCAAGAAAAAGAAAAGAAAAACACAGACGTCTCGCCTGGTGCAGATGCCAAGCCGATTATGGTGGAGCCTGTGGCCGAAAAGACAGTGAATATTCTTGTGGAGCCGACACATACAAAAACTTCAGATTTTAATGAAGGAACACGAGAAGATGATCGTAATCCTGATATAACTGCTGAGGACGGAAAGCCAACGGATACGAAAGCTTTTGGCTTAATTACAGGACTTCTACGTGAAAAATGGGGGATAGACAGCAAAAATGTTAAGGTGGTTTCTTCGCAGGATAGAACACATGAATGGTAACAGGAGGTGAGCAGAAATGAGCAAATGGCTGAAAAAGCTGGAGCAATTGCTGGGTGGAGGGGCGGATGGGGCGAAAAGATTCAACTCATTTCGTTGGCTGCTTATTCTTGGCCTTATCGGTGTAGCGATCATGCTTTTTAATTCATTCGTTAATGTGAAAAAGGTCGATCCAGAAAACGTAGGGCGTGAGCCGCCTGGTGTAATGAAAAATGAGCCTACGTTAGAGACATCAACAGGTGAAGAAAGTTCCTTTGCCGGGATCGAGAAGGTTTTTGAGGACAATATGAAACAGATGCTGGAGCAGATTGTTGGCGTAGGAACCGTCGATGTCATGGTTACGGTAGATTCCACCGAAGAAGTTATCGTTCAACGCAATGTAAAAGATATGCAGGAAGAGAACAACGAAACAGACGCCAATGGTGGACAACGGCACACTACTCAATATACACGTGATGGCGAGATTGTCACCTATGAGTCATCAGGTGGTCAGCATACCCCGATTGTGACAAAAAAAGTAAAACCGCAGGTGAGGGGAGTGCTTGTTGTGGCTATGGGGGCAGAAAACCCTACAGTGAAGCAGCTAATTGTCGATGCTGTACAGAAGGGACTAAATGTACCTTCCTACAAAATTTCAGTCGTACCGCGCAAACAGGGATAATTTAGAATTTATGAACAAAGAAGTTTATATTTTAAACCATTAATGAATATGGAGGACGGAACATGAATAATAAAAGACAAACCGTTTGGCTGGTGTCCATGCTGAGTTTAATGGTCGTGCTGTCTGCGTATTATTTGTTTACGGAGGACTCGAGCCCTGCAAATCCACCAGTAGCCGATAGTGAGCAAGTGAGCAAGGTTAAGCAGGATGCCGCACAGGAAGCAACGACGAAGGCAGAGGAACAATTGAACGAACTGAAGGTAAATGAAGTAGTGACGAATGGAGAAGTAACTGATGGAGCATCAGCAACTTCCACAAAATCGGATACGGCTTCCACAACTGACCCAGCAACGGAAAACTCAAAAGGCGATAAAGATACGGCAGCTGCCCCTACTACTGAACCGGCGACATCCGATCAAAACACAACTGCGACGAAGACGGACGCGACAGCACAAAGTGACGACAAAGCAGCCTCTGCAGCCAAAACCGATCAGCAGGTACTGGATAAAGTGGCAACCGATCAAGCTGCCCAACCTACAGCAGCAGCTGTGATTGACAACTATTTGCTGGAACGGGATGTGGAAAATCAGAAGAAAAATGATGAACTGACTACCGCAATGAATGACAGCACACCAAAGAAAGCTGCGGAGGCTCAAAAGGAATTACATGTACTTGAAGATAAGCAGGCTAAAATTACTGGAATTGAAGAAGAGCTTCAGCAGCAGTTCGCCAATGCGGTCGTCCGTGAGGAAGATGCTGATAAATACAAAGTAGTAGTTCTGAGTGAAAAATTGGATGCTAAGCAAGCGGTAACAATTGTCGATAAAGTCATGAAGGAACTGAATGTAACGCAGGATAAGATCAGTGTCCAATATGTTACACAATAAGACAAAAAACGCGAAAAAGCCCGGATTTCTGCATTATTCCGGGCTCTTTCTATTTTTAATGATTGTGATATAATACATAAAGCTGTTTCAACAATGTTATCAGCAACCGGCAAAATGCTGAAGGAGTGATTAATAAAGATGTTTAAATTGAGCGAGATTAAGGAATTGATCAAGCTGGTGGATGAAACGTCTGTGCATGAGCTTGAAATTGAAAATGAAGGAACTCGCCTGTTGATCCGGAAACCGGGCAAAAGCGAGATCGTTACGGTACAGGCTCCTGTGGCAACACCTGCTTATGCAGTGGCACCACAAGCTGTTATTCCAAATCCACAAGTACAGTCCGATGTTGGATTTGCAACTGCTGGGGAATCGAGGGAATATGCAAGCAATCTACATAAAATCGTATCTCCGATGGTAGGCACTTTCTATAGTTCTTCATCTCCGGATACGGCTCCGTATGTGAGTATCGGCAGCAAAGTGGGCGAAAAAACAACGGTATGTATCATTGAAGCGATGAAGCTGATGAACGAGCTGGAAGCTGAAGTGAAGGGCGAAATTGTGGAAATTTTGGCCGAAAACGGACAGTTGGTTGAGTATGGCCAGCCATTGTTCCTTGTGAAACCGGAGTAAAAAGCTTGTTTGAACCCTCTTTCGAGGGTTCGGCAAGACTGCTCCCAGGGAGGATAAAGTCATGACATTTCAAAAAGTATTGATTGCGAATCGTGGAGAAATTGCGGTTCGTATCATTCGCGCTTGCCGCGAAATGAATATTTCGACAGTTGCCGTATATTCGGAAGCTGACAAGGATTCGTTACATGTGCGTCTCGCAGATGAGGCTTACTGTATCGGACCGACGCTGTCTAAGGACAGCTACCTTAATTTTACGAATCTGATGAGCGTTGCTACATTGACTGAATGTGATGCCATTCATCCAGGTTACGGATTTTTGGCGGAAAACGCAGACTTCGCTGAAATTTGCGAATCGTGTAATATTACGTTTATTGGTCCTTCTCCTGAAGCCATTAACAAAATGGGAGATAAGGCGGTAGCCAAGCAGACCATGAAGGATGCCGGAGTTCCGGTTATTCCGGGTTCAGACGGGCTGGTTGAGGATTTGCAGGATGCAATCAGCATCGCACGTGATATCGGATATCCGGTAATTATCAAGGCCACAGCAGGCGGCGGAGGTAAAGGTATTCGTATCGCCGAAGATGAGGATAACCTCATTCAGCAAATCACTACTGCTCAGCAGGAGGCGCAAAAAGCATTTGGCAATGCGGGTGTGTACCTGGAAAAATACTTGACCGGTATGAAACATGTGGAAATACAGATCATAGCGGACAAGCATGGTAATGTTGCCCATTTGGGCGAACGGGACTGCTCTGTGCAGCGTCGTCGTCAGAAGTTATTGGAGGAAGCACCATGTCCTGTACTATCGCAGGATGTTCGTGAAGAAATGGGTCAGGCAGCTGTTCGTGCAGCTTTGGCCGTTCAATACTCTGGTGCAGGTACTCTCGAATTTTTGCTTGGCCCGGACAATAATTTCTATTTCATGGAAATGAATACACGTATTCAGGTAGAACATCCAGTAACAGAAATGATTACCGGTGTAGACCTGATTAAGGAAATGATTTCTGTCGCTGAAGGACATCCGCTTTCCTTTACGCAGGAAGAAGTCACCATCAATGGTTGGGCGATAGAGTGCCGTATTAACGCTGAGGATCCGGATCGTAATTTTATGCCTGCACCGGGTAAAATCGGATTTTATCTGCCTCCAGGAGGTCCTGGAGTACGGGTAGACAGCGCAGCATATCCAGGTTATAGCATTCCTCCTTATTATGACTCTATGATCGCCAAGCTGATTGTGTGGGCACCTACACGGCAAGATGCAATTGCCAAAATGAAGCGGGCTTTGTCTGAGTTTGCTATTGAGGGCATACCCACAACGATTTCTTTTCATCAGCGCTTGCTAGAGCATCCGACCTTTATTAAAGGCGATTTTGATATTAAATTTTTGGAGGAAAACGAAGTTTAATCGGTATATTTCCTCAGTTTGTCATAATGAACGCCAAATGATATAGTATGGATAATAAGTGAGCATGTCTGCTTTGAAATCCAAAGCTGGAATGAAACTTATTTTGACCGAAAGGTGTTGAAGGTATGAGCACAGTGCCAACCGAATTCGAACGTACAGAAATTGGGGAGATTCAAATTGCCCCAGAAGTTATTGAAGTCATTGCCGGACTGGCTACCGTTGAGGTACCGGGCGTTGCGGGAATGAGTGGCGGATTTGCTGGTGGGTTTGCCGAATTGCTAGGCCGCAAAAATTTATCTAAAGGTGTAAAAGTGGAAGTCGGACAGCGTGAAGCTGCTGTAGACGTCTCCGTCATTATTGAGTACGGTAACCGTCTGCCTGAGGTGGCTGCTGCTATTCAGCATAATGTTAAGCGTTCGATTGAGAACATGACAGGTCTTAACGTTGTTGAAGTGAACGTGCAAATTCATGATGTTCAATTCAAAAATGCCGAAAAAGTAGAAGAGCCGGAAGTGCTGGGCGCCGGACGGGTTAAATAGAGCGATACTTTGTACAAACCCCCGACCCTTATGGGTCGAGGGTTTACTCTAATTTAAGGAGGCTGTGCGTTTCGTGGCTAAAGTTATGGACAGACTTCTGCTGTTCTTGTACAGCTTAAGTATCGGAATTATTTCCATTCTCGCCATCCTCCTCCTGAGCGGGGCCATTCCGTATGTTTTAAGTATTGAGGATGAGCGAGTGGTGTGGTTTACCAGCCTGATTATTGCAGGGGTTTTGTTGTTATTGAGTCTTCGCTTTTTTTATATCTCTATTCGACGGAACCAAACCGTACAGCATTCTATTGATCAACGAACGGAATATGGTGACATTCAGATTTCAGTGGACACCATTGAAAATCTGTGCCTCAAAGCAGCTTCCCGATTTCGCGGGATGCAGGATTTGAAAGCACGCGTTCGCGTGTTGGAATCGGGACTTGATATTACGATTCGGGCGGTTGTAGACGGGGAAAGCTCCATTCCGGTGTTAACCTCCGACGTACAAAAGGGGGTACACGATCATGTGGAAGAAATTACAGGAATTCCTGTGTCCAATGTGTCGGTGTACATCGCTAATGTTTCTCAGTCACCCAGCTTTAAGAGTCGTGTGGAATAGAGGTGATTTTCCCTGATGCCCTGGAAAGAAATATGGGGAAGTTACAAGGGCCGGATCATGGGGATCACGGCTGGTATTTTTTTCGGTTTTATTTATTTGTGGGCAGGCTTTTGGAATATGTTGTTCTTTGCATTGATGGTGTTCATCGGATATACGCTAGGAAGACGTAGCGATTCAGCGCTTGGTTCATTCCTCCCTTGGAAGGAATGGGGCGATTGGTTGTCGCAACGTTGGCGTCCTTTTAAATGAACCCTGTGATACGTGTTCTCCAAAATAGAGCTGTAGCTTCTTTGCGCCCAACGTTTTGGAGGATGCGTTCACAGGTTTTTTTGTGGAAATTGGTTAGAATGAAAAATAGATATAGGCAAGCGTAGGAGGCAGGGCATGAAAAGACGTCTGGCGAGGGAATTAGCGGTACAGAGTATGTACCATATGGAAATGAATGAAGTGGATGCGGCAGCAGCCGTAGACATGTTGCTTCAGGAAGCCGCTGAGGAAAACGAAGCGGAAGTTGTCGTTAAAAACGCGGCAGTGTTAAGAGCTTATGTTTTGGAGCATGTGCGGGGTACGTGGGAGCACAAGGAAGCCATTGATGGGCTGTTGGTGGATTATCTTAAAGGCTGGCAGATCAGCAGACTTTCACGTGTAGATCGTCAAATTTTGAGACTTGCGGCATATGAGATGATTTTCCGTGAGGATGTTCCAGCTAAGGTAGCTGTTAATGAAGCGATTGAGTTGTCGAAGCACTTTGGTACCGAGGAATCCGGTAAATTTGTTAATGGTGTACTGGGACGAGTGATTCAAGAACTGGAGCAATTGAAAGCACGTTTTTAAGTAGAGACTACTGAATCAGGTTGGAGAGTGGTTAAACATGTCAGCACCGATCATTGATGGTAAACAAATCTCTCAGGATATTCGCGCAAACATTCAGCAAGAGGTCATTCGTCTGAAAGAGCACAGCTTTCAACCCGGACTGGCTGTTGTATTGGTTGGCGAAGATCCCGCTTCGCAAGTGTATGTTAAAAACAAGGAAAAGGCGTGCCATGATCTCGGCTATTACTCAGAGGTTCACCGGTTGGCAGCAGATACTTCGCAGGAAGCATTACTGGAACTAGTGGACAAGCTGAACCATCAAAGTACTATCCATGGGATTTTGGTTCAACTGCCGTTGCCAAAGCATATTCATGAAAAAGCTGTCATTGACGCGATTGCAGTGGAGAAGGATGTGGATGGATTCCACCCGGTGAACGTAGGGAATTTGGTCATCGGTGACGATAGTCTATTGCCTTGTACTCCTGCTGGAGTTATTGAGTTAATCAAGCGTGCTGGAGTGGAGATAGCTGGTAAACATGCGGTAGTTATTGGTCGCAGTAATATCGTAGGCAAGCCAGTGTCTTTATTGTTGCAGCGTGAAAATGCTACGGTTACGATGTGCCACTCCCGTACAGCGAATATCGCGGAACTAAGTCAACAAGCGGATATCTTAGTCGTTGCGATCGGCAAAGCCAACTTTATTGATGCTTCGTTCGTGAAGCCCGGAGCGGTAGTAATAGATGTGGGGATGAACCGTCTGGACAACGGAAAGTTGGCGGGGGACGTTGATTTTGAGAGCGTGAAGCAAGTGTCTGGTCCGATTACGCCTGTTCCCGGCGGAGTAGGCCCGATGACAATTACGATGCTGATGCAAAATACGCTTGTAGCGGCCAAGCGGTCGCACGGTTTGGCATAAGGGCAGCTGCCTGTGGCTGAACAACGTATTTACTCTATAAAGGACCTGAATCGTTATATCCGGATGAAACTGGAATCGGATCAGGTGCTGTCTGATGTATGGATACGCGGGGAAATTTCTAATTTTACGCATCATTCGAGTGGTCACATGTACTTTACGCTCAAGGATGAGGGGAGCCGCATACGTTCGATTATGTTTGCAACCCATAATCAGCGGCTCCCTTTCGTACCGAAAGAAGGTACGCGTGTTATTGCCCGGGGAAACGTATCCGTGTACGAACGAGATGGACAATATCAGTTTTATGCAACTCAAATGCAGCCTGACGGCATAGGAAGTCTTTATCTGGCTTACGAACAGCTCAAGCAAAAGCTGGATGCAGAAGGACTGTTTGATACTGCTCGTAAGCGTAATCTCCCTGCCCATCCGGCAACCATAGGCGTGATTACGTCACCGACCGGAGCGGCTGTGCGTGATATTATTACGACACTTCAACGGCGATACCCGCAGGCTGGAATTGTGTTGTATCCTGTGCTCGTACAAGGAAAAGGTGCCGCACCCTCGATAATCAAGGCAATTGAAGCTATGAATCGTATGCAAGAGGTTCAGGTGATGATCGTCGGACGTGGAGGTGGCTCGTTGGAAGAACTGTGGGCGTTTAATGAGGAAGCGGTTGCGCGCGCCATTTACGCATCGGTCATTCCGGTTATTTCGGCAGTTGGACACGAAACGGATTTTACCATTGCCGATTTTGTGGCTGACTTGCGTGCGGCAACGCCAACCGCAGCAGCCGAGTTGGCTGTGCCTAATCAGGCAGAGCTACGGGATCAGCTACTCCAGCGTGAGCAACGGTTGCGCAACGCCCTCCGGCAGCGGCTGGAAACCAGCCGTGAACGCTTGGCAAGGCTTCAGCGTTCACCGGTCCTGCTGCATCCACGCCGCTATATGTTACAGCATGCAGAGCGAATGGACATGCTGCATCAGCGGCTAATCCGCGCAGCGGGTAACCGTTCGCGTTTGAACGCAGAAAAGAACGCACGTATGCGTCAGGTACTAGAGCGGTTTAATCCGCGTGAACAAATTCGTTCGGCACGCAAGCAGACGGATATGGCGCAACGTCAGCTGGAGTCTGCGATGCGTGCTATTACGAAAACGGGACGGCAGCAGTTGCACACGGGAATTCGTCAGCTGGATGCGCTGAGCCCACTCAAAGTCATGGCCCGAGGCTATAGCTTGGTATACGATGAGCAGGAGAAACGGCTGATTAAGTCGCTCAAAGACGTACAGCCGGGAGATTCCATCAAGATTAAAGTAAGTGATGGGCAGTTGGACTGCCAAGTATGGGGAATGAAGGAGGACGCGAAGCACGGTGGCGAATGAAACGGAATTGAATTTTGAAGCGGCTATGGCCGCTCTTGAAGAAATTGTCGGACAACTGGAGCATGGAGACGTTCCTCTGGAGCAAGCCATTGATTTGTTCCAGCGGGGGATGAAGCTGTCTCAGCTTTGTAGTCAGAAGCTGGAGCAAGTTGAACGTAAAATTGAAATGATCGTGGAAGAGGATGGAGATTTGCGCAAGAAGCCTTTTGGCGGTGGATTGGATGAAAACGGCGGTGAAGGGCTTGAATAGACCGTCGTTCAAGGAATATTTGACCGGGACAACGGATGCAGTTTCATCCGCACTGATCGAGCAGTTCCCGGCCGATTGGAACATTCCCGCTGTTCTTCGAGAATCCATGAATTACTCACTCACCGCAGGCGGAAAACGGCTGCGGCCTCTGCTTGTGATTGCTGCTGCTGAAGCATTCGGTGGAAGCAGGGAAGCTGCGCTGCCAGTGGCATGTGCGGTAGAAATGGTACATACGTACTCCCTCATTCATGACGACTTGCCAGCCATGGATGATGATGATTATCGGCGAGGCAAGCTGACGAATCATAAGGTATACGGCGAGGCGGTTGCCGTCCTTGCGGGTGATGCTTTGTTGACCCATGCCTTTTACAGCATTGTGCAAGCAGGACGGCGCCACGGTGTTTCATCCGATGCGCTATTGTCCATTGTTGAGGATTTGTCCGAAATGAGTGGCGCGCGGGGCATGGTAGGCGGACAGGTCGCCGATATGTCAGGCGAGCAAGGAATGACGGGGATCGAGGAACTGGAATATATCCATCTTCATAAAACTGCTGATTTGATTATTTTCTCGCTCTTGGCAGGTGGACGGATTGGTGGGGCGGACAAGAGTCAATTAGAGGCGCTTAGCCGCTTTGGACGAGACTTGGGGCTGGCTTTTCAGATACAGGACGATATACTGGACCTCATAGGCGATGAGAGCAAAATGGGTAAGAAAACGCAAAGTGATGTTGAACAGGAGAAGGTTACCTATCCGTATTTTATTGGTATGGACGCATCTTTGCAGCAGGTTGAGGAACTCACCGCATCTGCTAAAAAAGTGATAACAGAGAGCGGTATTCCCGATTCTTCTCGTTTGTTGGAGATAGCTGATTACCTGATGAAGCGTGATCATTAGTTGCGTTAGAGCCGTTTTGACTTGTCTGCGTTTAAGCACAGTCAAAAAGTGTGATATAATACTTGTTAACTTTACACACAAACTTAAAGGAAAGCGGGGAGATATGCGTGCTGCTTCCACACATAAAGCAACCAGGCGATCTGAAATCACTGTCGGTTGAGGAGCTGGCTTCTCTAGCCGAGGAAATCAGGAGCTTTTTGATTGAGAAGCTGTCCGTGACTGGGGGGCATCTGGCATCGAATCTGGGAGTGGTTGAGCTCACGATCGCCCTGCATTATTGCTATAACAGTCCGAAGGACAAGATGATTTATGACGTTGGGCACCAAGCCTACGTACACAAAATATTGACAGGGCGAATGGACCGTTTTGATACACTTCGTCAGCGTGATGGACTTTGTGGTTTTGTAAAAAGAAGCGAGAGTGAGCACGATGTTTGGGAAGCCGGTCATAGCAGCACTTCTCTGTCGGCCGCAATGGGAATGGCTTTGGCTCGAGATTTGAAGGGCGAGGACAATAAAGTCATTGCAATGATCGGAGACGGCGCGTTGACTGGGGGGATGGCCTTCGAAGCGTTGAATCATATCGGACATGAGCGTAAAAATTTAATGGTCATTCTGAATGACAACGAAATGTCCATAGCGCCTAATGTAGGGGCCATGCATAATTATTTGAGTAAAATCCGCTCGGACCGCCATTATTTACGAGCAAAAGATGAGCTGGAAGTTTTGCTGAAAAAAATACCCGCGATCGGCGGTAAACTTGCCAAATCGGCTGGCCGTGTCAAGGACAGTCTTAAATATATGATGGTGCCTGGTGTACTGTTTGAGGAGCTGGGACTTACGTATCTCGGTCCAGTGGACGGACATGATTTGCCGAAGCTAATCGAAACCTTCCAGCAGGCTGATAATGTCACTGGCCCTGTATTGGTGCATGTCGTAACCACCAAGGGCAAGGGCTATAAACCTGCAGAGGCAGATTCACACAAATGGCACGGAATCAGCCCTTATAAGATTGAATCGGGTCAGGTACTCAAAGCTGTAGGTAATCCGATGTATACGGAAATTTTCGGCCGAACGCTGATTGAGCTGGCTGAGCAGGATGAGCGCATCGTTGCGGTCACGCCTGCTATGCCTGGTGGATCAGGACTGGTACCGTTTAGTAAAGAGTTTCCTAGCCGTATGATTGACGTCGGCATTGCTGAACAGCATGCAGCTACCATGTGTGCTGCGTTGGCAATGGAAGGGCTGAAGCCGGTGTTTGCGGTGTATTCGACTTTTATGCAGCGTGCTTATGACCAGATTGTGCATGATATTTGTCGTCATAATGCGAACGTAATGTTCGCGATTGACCGTGCAGGTTTTGTTGGGGCTGACGGAGAAACTCATCATGGCGTGTTTGATGTGGCATTCTTACGTCATATCCCGAATCTTGTGCTTATGATGCCAAAGGATGAGAACGAGCTACGCCATATGATGAAAACAGCGCTCGACTATGATGACGGTCCAATTGCTTATCGTTACCCACGTGTTAATGTGGTTGGCGTGCCGTTGGATAAAGAATTACAGGCGATTTCCATCGGCAGTTGGGAGCTCCTGCGTAAGGGTGAGGGCTTTGCTGTAATTGCATCAGGACCGATGCTCCAGGTGGCGACAGAGGCTGCGGAGGCGATGAAACGTGAAGGGTTGCAAGTGGGCGTCGTAAATGCCCGTTTCATGAAACCTTTGGACGAGGATATGTTGCGTGAGCTGGCTCGTCAGCATACGAAGCTGATCGTTTTGGAAGAAGCTTCTGAAGCAGGAAGCTTGGGCAGCGCTGTACTGGAATTTTACGCCAAAGCCGAAATCCAAGAGGCGCAGGTGCGCTTAATGGGGATTCCCGATCTCTTTGTGGAGCATGGCTCTATCAAAGAGCAGCGTGCTGAAGTAGGTCTTACCATTGAAGATGTATGCTTAAAGCTGCGTAAATGGGCTACTGAACCAGCATATGGCATGGGACAATCCGTATAGGGTAACTTGAAGCGAAGACCATGACATTTATAAAAAGTATGACAAGAGCAGCCTGGCTGCCTAAAGGGAGATTAACATGTCTGTTCCGAAGGAACGCATTGATGTATTACTTGTAGAACAAGGCTTTTTTGAAAGCCGTGAAAAAGCAAAAGCTGCGATTATGGCTGGTCTAGTGCTGGCGGACAGCGAACGGATCGAGAAAGCGGGCATGAAGGTACCACGCGCCAGCGAGCTTAAAGTTAAGGGTTCGGTGCATCCGTATGTAAGCCGTGGAGGATTAAAGCTGGAGAAGGCCATCCGTCAATTTGAGCTGAATATGAAGGGCAGGACAATGCTGGATATCGGCTCGTCCACTGGAGGTTTTACGGATTGTGCACTTCAGCATGGAGCGGAGTACGTATACGCCATTGATGTGGGTTATAATCAGCTGGATTGGTCGCTTCGTAATGATGAACGAGTATGCGTAATGGAGAAAACGAATTTCAGATATATGACACCTGCGGATTTGAATGGTTCTGTCCCGAATTTCGCAAGTATCGACGTTTCGTTTATTTCATTACGTATTATTTTGCCCCCGTTGCTTGCCTTGTTGCATCAACCTGCTGATATTGTAGCTCTAATCAAGCCGCAATTCGAAGCTGGACGCGAAAAGGTCGGAAAATCCGGTGTGGTCCGTGATCCTGCTACGCATAAAGAAGTGTTGCAGACCATTCTGATGTTTGCGCATGAGCTTGGACTTACGCTGCAAGGTTTGGCTTATTCGCCTATTACAGGTGGAGAAGGCAATATTGAATTTTTAGCGCATTGGCGTTTGGATGGGCTTCCTGCTGCAGAATCGCAGCTGGAGAAGATGGATTTCAGACCACTAATTGAACGTACCGTTCAGGAAGCAGGTCAGACTTTTAATAATGGTCCATCGCGTAAGTAACATTCAGGGGTTCTCCATGAGTTCTGTGAACTTAAGGGAACCTCTTTTTGGTGTGAGGGATTGATTATAGAACTCACGTTCGCCTATAATGAGATGTACAAAGGAAAAGGAATTTTACATCTTGTCCTAGAATATGTCCATGAGGTGATCGGTCCATGGACACAAGATATGATACGATTATCATCGCTGTAATCGGGGTGATATTAGGGATATGGGCTTTATATAGCCTGCGTGCCTGGTTGAAGGAACCAGAGCCGCTTGTGCTAAAGACGATACCGATTAACGAGGATTTGGATGAAGGGCCTGCTATAGACATACTCGAAGAAGCAGGATATGAAGTAGTGGGTGGGAAAATGAAAATACCGCTTGCTTTTAAAGTGAATGCACATACCGTGTATAGCCGTTTGTTTATAGACTACGTGGCTGTACGAAACGGTTCGACATATATGGTCAAAACGTCACGCCGCAAGAAACCAATGGAGTGGAGTGGTCCTGATTTACGGGACAGGCTCATGCTGTATTTGTTGCTCTATCCGGGTTGCGCGGGTGTATTGTACGTTGATACGGACGAGCGAAGTATTCGCCTTATTACATTAATGGAAGACCTCGAAGAAGAGGAATATGAAGGTTAATCCATAGGAGGATTATATGAAGGGTCAACGACATATTAAAATTAGGGAAATTATTTCACAACATGAGATTGAGACGCAGGATGATTTGGTTGAAGCATTGCGTAAGGCTGGTTTTCAGGTCACACAGGCGACCGTATCGCGTGATATCAAGGAGCTGCTGCTGATCAAGGTTCCAATGGACGATGGCAGATATAAATATTCAATGCCTTCAGATCAGCGCTACAATCCGGCCCAGAAACTGAAACGTACGTTGGTCGATAACTTTTTGCATATTGACTACACAACCAATCTGATTGTGATGAAATGTCTGCCGGGAACAGCCAACTCGATTGCTGCTTTATTGGACAATATTGAATGGTCCGAGATTATGGGTACGATTAGCGGAGATGACACCATTTTGATTATTTGCCGATCGGAAGAAAACAGCGAAGCTATCGTGAATCGTCTTATGGGCTACATTTCCTAATTATAATGGCTGCATATTAGGCGTTTTAATTTGTACATCATAGAGGTGAAAGAACGATGCTGGTCACTTTGTCTATACGGAATTTGGCGGTCGTAGAGGCCGTCGATGTTCATTTTTATAAAGGGTTTCATGTCTTGAGCGGGGAAACAGGTGCTGGTAAATCCATTATTATCGATGCGCTTGGGCTGATTGCAGGCGGTAGGGGCTCTGCTGATCTAGTGCGTTACGGTTGTGATAAAGCAGAGATGGAAGCCCTGTTTGAGCTGCCGGTGAAACATCCAGTTTGGAATACACTTGAGGAACAAGGGATTAAGGCTAATGCGGAGGAGCATTTGCTGATTCGTCGTGAACTTACGGTTCAGGGGAAAAGCTCTTCTCGAATTAACGGTCAGATGGTTAATTTAACGATGCTGCGTGAGGTAGGTGAGCAACTCGTCAATATCCACGGGCAACATGAGCATCAAAGCCTGCTACGTGCAGATCGCCATCTGGCGCTGCTGGATACGTTCGGTGATTCGGTGATCGGTCCAGTCAAAACGCTTTACCGTGAGCGTTACAATGCTTTTGTCAAAGCGGAAAAAGAAGTAAGAGAACTGCAAAGCTCCAGTCAAAAGGCTTATCAGCTTTTGGATATGTACCGATTTCAATTAGAAGAGATCGCTGCGGCGGAGTTGAAATTGGGAGAAGATGAATTATTGGCAGAGGAGCGGGTCAAGCTATCCCATAGTGAGAAAATGATGGATGGGATATCAGGAGCATACGAACTACTAAGCGGCAGAGGTGGTCTGGATACGATCAATAACGTATTGTCCAGATTGAACGATGTCCAAAGTTATGACAGCAAAAGCCTTCAGCCCATTGCGGAGCAGATTCAGTCAGCTTTTTACCAGTTAGAGGACGCAGCATTCCAATTACGTTCTTATCGTGAGGATATTGAATTTAATCCAGGCAAGCTGCATGAAGTGGAGCAACGTTTGAATCAAATTACTGGATTACAGCGAAAATATGGTGATAGTATAGAGCAGATTTTGGAATACTATAGCCGTATTGAGCAGGAAACCGATCTGCTGGAAAATAAAGATGAGCGGCTGGAGCAGCTCATTGCAAAACGGGATGAGTTGCTTTCCGATTTGCTGGAGATTTCGGAAGAGCTTACAGAAGCACGTGAAATTTGTGCTGAAGAGCTTGCAGAGCAAGTGGAGCAGGAGTTAAAAGACCTGCAGATGGAAAGAACGTCACTCAAGGTGCGCATTGATCCAATTGAAGATCCACGCGGATATGAGTATAAAGGTCTGAAGGTAAGACCTACCAAGCAAGGCATTGATAATGCGGAATTTCTTATTTCCCCCAATCCAGGTGAGCCACTACGTCCACTTGGTAAGATCGCTTCAGGCGGTGAGCTATCACGTATCATGTTGGCGATGAAAAGTATTTTTGCGCGTCATGATCAAATTCCAGTACTCATTTTTGACGAGGTGGATACCGGGGTGAGTGGTCGTGCAGCTCAATCCATTGCCGAGAAGCTATATCGTTTATCTTCCGTTTGTCAGGTGTTTTCCATTACTCATTTGCCACAGGTGGCATGTATGGCAGATCATCAGTACCTTATTGAGAAAAATGTTCATGATGGACGGACCATGACTCAAATTGAGGGACTTACGGAGGACGGGCGTGTCAAGGAATTGGCACGGATGCTGGGCGGCGTGGAAATTACCGAAAAAACATTGCATCACGCACAGGAAATGCTGAATTTGGCGGAAGGAAAGAAAGCCTGAAAAGAGCGGCTGGCGTAATGTTTAACAGTTATAAAAGCCTGGGGGCAAGGTTACCTTATAGGTACGCAATTGGCGACCACCTTTACTCGTCAAGCGAAAGAAGCAAAGGGAGCGTGACAGCCATTGAATTTTTACTCCAGGATCAAATTGCTCGGTCTTTTGCTTGTTTTTCTTATGTGTTCTATCGGTAACGCTCAGTATGTGCAAGCAGCGCTGCCTCCACAAGCTTCTTTGGATTTGTTCGGCTCTAAAAGCATGAGGACAACCCAAGAAAGTGTAGTTCCCGATTTAAAAGTATACCCGGGAGGGCAGACGATTGGGGTCAAAGTAAAATCTTCAGGAGTGCTTGTCGTCGGTCACCATATCATTCAGGAAAGTAATGATCGTAAGGTGTCGCCTGGTGAAACAGCAGGGATTCGCCTAGGGGATCGAATTACACACATGAACGGCAAGCCACTCAATAGCCTGGCAAGGGTTGCTGAGGCAGTAGACGAAGCAGGTAAGAATAAAAAACCGCTCGATATCACGCTATGTCGAGGGGAGCAGACCATTTCCACCAAGTTAACACCAGCATATGATCAAGATGATAAAGCGTGGCGGCTTGGGTTGTATATTAGGGACTCGGCTGCAGGTGTAGGTACATTAACGTTTTACGCACCGGACCAGGGTGTATACGGGGCCTTGGGTCACGTAATTACCGATATGAATACCCAAACCCCTATTGTCGTGGGGAGCGGAGAGATTGTGCAATCCAATGTGACGTCAATTGCGAAAAGCCAAAGTGGGGAACCAGGAGAAAAACGTGCTCATTTTCTCAAAGATCATCGGGTATTAGGAAATATTGAACGAAATACGAATTTCGGAATTTTTGGGAAAATGTCAGATGAGCCGCAATATGGATTGTATTCGACTCCTATTCCGGTGGCCCTTGCGAATGAAGTAAAAGAAGGACCAGCAGAAATTTTGACTGTGCTGGAAGGTCAACAAATTCAGCGGTTTCAGGCGGAAATTGTACACATCTCTCAGCAGGACAAACCAGCAACCAAAGGACTTGTGATACGCATTGTAGATCCAAAGCTGCTGGATAAGACCGGGGGAATCGTGCAAGGAATGAGCGGTAGTCCGATTATCCAAAATGGTAAGCTTATCGGGGCTGTGACACATGTATTTGTGAATGATCCTAAATCAGGTTACGGTTGTTTTATCGAATGGATGCTGCGCGATGCAGGAATCATGCAGAATAACGTAAGCTTGAAATCATCTTCTAATCTTAAGGCGAGCTAGTGGCCTTAAGATTTTTTTGTCGAAAAGCAGGGGAATGACTCATAATTGCAAGATAAAGAATCAATTATAATAGAAACTCTAAAAAAAATAAATAAAAATAATTTTCGACAGAAGGAATTCATAATTCGATGTCGAAATCATATACTCCGACAAGAAATATTTATATACTGTAAACAGATATCACAATGGAATATCACTCAATGAGGAGGAAGTACATTGCAAAAAATTGAGGTATTGTTGGCTGATGACAACCGGGAATTTACGAATTTGCTTGCTGAATATATTTCCGATCAGGAGGATATGGAAGTTACAGGAATCGCCTATAACGGCGAAGAAGTGCTCCAACGCATCGCAGAATCCCGCAACATACCTGATGTACTTATTTTAGATATTATTATGCCTCACCTGGATGGTCTCGGTGTGTTGGAGCGTTTGAGAGAAATGAACCTGACTCCACAGCCGAAAATCATTATGCTGACTGCATTCGGTCAAGAAAATATTACACAGAGGGCCGTACAGCTCGGGGCATCTTATTATATTTTGAAGCCGTTTGACATGGAAGTGCTGGCTAACCGTGTTCGCCAATTGGTGGGACCGCAGTTAGTTAGCAGCAGTCCGGTGACCATTTCATCCATGCGGTCCAACGTAGTACCTATGGGTAAAACGAAAAACCTGGATGCCAGTATCACGGCCATCATACATGAAATTGGTGTACCCGCTCACATCAAGGGATATCAATATTTACGCGAAGCCATTACGATGGTGTACAATAATATCGAATTTTGGGAGCCATCACCAAAACATTATATCCGGCAATCGCCGAAAAGTTCAAAACGACGGCATCTCGCGTAGAACGCGCCATTCGTCATGCTATCGAGGTAGCATGGACCCGTGGAAATATCGACAGCATTTCACACCTGTTCGGTTACACCATTAATATCAGCAAGTCCAAACCAACTAATTCAGAGTTCATAGCGATGGTGGCAGATAAGCTGCGGATTGAGAATAAGGTGTCCTGAAAGGGTAAGAATGATTGATAAGTAGACAACTAATACCGCCTTTTTATTGATTCTTCCAAGAACCAATAAAAAGGCGGTATTTTTATGAACGATTTTCAATTTCAACTGGACAATTTAAAGTTTTCTTCAATTATCGTCATTTCATTGCTATCAGTCGTCGTTCTACCAAGGGAGAGAGTTGGAATTATTATTGAACTATTGCTTGATCGACAAGCTCTATAAGAAATATAATTAAAACAATCTTTCAAATGAGGTGAATCGGATGTCATTCCGTATTGTTCGAAGTATTTAGTTTCCGGGCTGGAAAAAACGCGTACCAGCCGTCAAGGGGGGAGGTCTATCCTTTTGACTACAAAAACTAAAATTCTGAATGATATCGGTCTGCTAACCCGTAGTTTTTATCCTTAATTGGAAGGTGGAAGAAAAATGAATTCAATAGAGTATAAAGAGTTTTATGATAAGGTTGGAAAAATCAATGGATGGGATTTCAGCAAGGTGAAATGTATCTCCAAAGGAGTAAAATGGGACTTCTACAATGAAGTAGCGAAGACATGCAAGAAGTCTGATATATTGCTTGATATCGGTACTGGCGGCGGGGAAGCAATTTTATCAATAGCATATTCTGCATTACTTCTAGTTGGGATTGACCATTCCACCGGAATGATTGAAACAGCAACCAAGAATTCTGCTGAATCAGACATAGCAAATGTTCGCTTTCTCCAGATGGATGCTGGAAATCTAAATTTTCCTGAGAACTTCTTTAATGTAATCTCTTCTCGACATTCATGTTTTTATGCAAAAGAAATAGCAAAGGTGTTAGCAAAGGGTGGAATATTCCTGACACAGCAAGTAAGCGAAAACGACAAATTAAATATTAAAGAAGCGTTTGGAAGAGGACAGGCATGGGGTGCTAAGAAAGACTCGTTAAAAGCTAAATATATTACCGAATTAAGTGATGCGGGCTTTAACGATATACAGTCATTTGAATTCAATGCAAACGAATATTATCAGACTCCTGCAGACTTAATATTCCTCTTGAAACACACTCCAATTATTCCTAACTTCGGAGAAAAAGAAATTGATTTTCAAATAATCCAACAATTTATTGTGGACAATCAAACCGAAATAGGAATAAGAACAAATTCAGAACGATTTATGGTGATTGCTAGGAAGTAAAACATAAAGGGATACCCGTTTCTGGGTATCCTTTTTTTAGAACTTATAAGTTTGATGGAATAAGTGAATAAAGATTTTCAGCATCTCCCTCGCTATATGACGATACAATTGTTGGGGATTCTAAAACATAATGCTCTCCACGAGGTTATAAAATAGACCCTGAATCAGTTGCAACATCCATCACGAAGAAAAATTTTCCTTTTGTAAACAGTTCTGAAATTCTCTTTAATTTTGATATAAACAATGTGTCGTTTCTTGTCGATATAGTATCTAATATAAAGAGAACTGAGGAGCGAATATATGAAATTTAACATCCGAACAAAATTGATATTGGGTTTTCTTGCGGTAATAGTCCTGTTGATCGTAATTAGTACAGTATCTATCTCAAAAATGAAAAACCTAGGCGACACTTCGATGGAAATTGATAGCCATTGGATGCCTAGTGTGACCATCCTGGGAACACTAAATGGTGATGTATCTGATGTTGAACGGCTCTCATTAAATATTATTGTAGAACGTGACCCAGAGGAAATGAAGAAGGTTCAGGCCGAATATGATAAGGTTTTAAAAAAGGTTGAGGACGGCCGGAAAACATACGAAAAATTAATTGCTACCCCTAAAGAACGCGAAATGTACGAAGAATTCTCCAAAAATTATACGGAGTATTTGGCTAAGTTGCCAGAAGTGATTGAAGCGGGGAAAGCTAATGATTACACTCAATCAAGCATCCTTCATCAAGAGTCCTATAAGTTGTGGTATAGTTCAAACGATATGATCAGTCAGCTCATTAAATTGAATGCAGATGGATCTAAACAGACTACGAAAGAAGCTGTTGACAACTTTATTTCAGGGAGACAATTGGTCATCTTTTTGAGTATAGCAGCCGTTATATTAGCATTGATCATGGCAATCATCATAGCTCAAATTATTTCTAAACCTATCTTGCGAATCAGTCGTGCGGCTGAAAGTATCGCATCGGGTGATCTTACAAGTGAAGCTATCATTGTGAAGGGCAAGGACGAGATCAGTACGTTGGCACATTCCTTCAATGTTATGGTTGAGAACCTTCGTCAACTGATTCAATCAGTGAGTAAAACGACTGAGTTGGTAACCACTTCCTCAGAGGAATTGACGGCAAGCGCAGAGCAAAATAGCCAAGCTTCTGCACAAATAACCGAAACGGTGCAAGAAGTAGCTACTGGAACGGGAGACCAGGTAGATATGGTGACGAAATCGTCCCAAGCTATTGAAGAAATGTCTATCGGTGTTGAGCAAATCGCCATCCGCGCGCAAAATGTATTCGCATCTGCGCAAGATGCGGCCCATAAATCGGCTGAAGGTAATCAGATGATTCAACAGGCAGTTACGCAGATGAATGCCGTGAATGATTCGATGAATGGATTGGCAGATCTCATGGCTGGATTGGGAGAGCGCTCAGACGAAATTGGCAAGATCATTGATGTTATCACCAATATTTCTAGTCAGACCAACCTTCTTGCCTTGAACGCTGCGATTGAAGCGGCCCGCGCAGGGGAACATGGTCGCGGATTTGCTGTGGTTGCAGGCGAAGTTCGCAAGTTGGCCGAACAATCGGCTCATTCTGCCCAACAAATTACGGAGCTTGTGGGATTGATTCAAAAGGATACTACCCATGCTATTGAGGCGGTAGCGTCCAACGGGAAGGATGTCATGACAGGTCGTGAAGTTGTACAAAATGCAGGCGCATCCTTTGAACTAATTCAGGAAACCGTAAATAAAGTGGCCAGTGAAATTGAAGAGGTTTCTGCGGGATCAGAACAAATGTCTGCAAGTACAGATGAGATTGTTGGTTTTGTCAGACAAATTTCAGCGATTGCTGAGGAAGCCGCAGCAGGGACACAACACGTATCTGCCGCAACTCAGGAACAGCTGGCGTCCATGGAGGAAATTGCTTCATCTGCAAGAAACCTGTCTACGATGGCAGAGGACCTGCAAGGGCAAATTGGTAAATTCAAAGTATAATTCGTATACTGCTTTTTATGTTTCAGAGGAACTAGCTGCTCTATTGTGAGCAGCTTTTTTCTTTTTTTTTTTATTAATATATTGTGATGAGAGGGTGGAGATATGAGGAATCTGTAATTAGAAAGATATGATATAATGGTGGGAAATTCTTTGGGTTGGAGTGACATCATGGACAATAAGACTGAACTTAAAGCAAGTGACCTACGTCAGTTAGCGATAGAAAAAATCATAGCTACACCATTTTTGAATGATTTTAAATATCTGAAAAGCAGAAAAGTTTTGAAAAAAGAAACCAAGGAATTTACATTTGAAATTTGTTTTGGTGCAACTAAATATGGTGCATTAAAAATTTATATTATAGTGGAATCCAAAAGAATAAAAAAGAAGTACAGTACTGGGGCTTGTTTTCACAGTGAGTTGATTGCTCTGACCAAGAAATATACGGGAAACAGGGATTACCTTGTGTCCACAGAAGCAGAAAGAGAACGGGTGATCGAAGAGATTATTGAAGATATCTACAATTTCGCGTTGCCCTTTTTCAAGCGTTTTGAACACGTAGAAACACTAGCAGAACAAGTACATAAGTCAGGCTTTTTACCGCATCGCAAACGCTTTGATAAGTTTAATCCGTTGACGAAAAGATTCATTGATTTTTATTATCAAGGGGAGTAATGTAGCCATCTGGGACATTTTTGTTCTCACCATTGGCAGTAGATAAGCATTTTGATAAGGAGAACGAATTCCATAGAGGGGATATTATCGTTTTTCAAAAGGATGATGTACAATTTGTAAAACGGGTCAATGTACCCCTCAGGAAAAGATGATTTACCTAACATGCTCTATTTCTTGCTTAGAGGCGAGTCGGATGTTGCACTGGAGGGTACGGTTTTTATATGGGTAGACAATTGGATGAACAGCACAGAGGCTGTATAACGGGTATATTTCAATGAATAAAGCTATAGGCTAAGTCATCGCATTGAACGGGCTAGTGGTATTAACCCAATTGATTCTAAAGCAAAGGCAGGGATGAGAGCATGTGGAATAGTCTGACTTGGGTGTTCTTTGGCGTGTTGTTGGTGACGTTGGGTTGGATTGTTAAAGCAAGGCGTAGTCGCAGCAGCAACAAACAAGTGAATGAACAGCGGGGCAGTAATGTGGTTGAATTTCGTCCTCGTAAGTCCGCTCGACAATCTCGCACCGGAAATGAATCTAAGTCTAAAGTGTCTTCTGGCTCACGCGCGAATGCAAAAGCAGCAGGTATTCAGGCCCAAGCTGGATTTGGACTGTCTGACTCTATCCAGGGCACAGGCAAGCAAAAATGCTCCTTTTGTAAAAAAGAAGACAAATTAACCTTCTATGCGGATGACAATGGATCGCTGTATGGGGTATGCAAAGAGTGTAAGCATAAGGCGGAAAGACAGGATATGTTGCCACTTTAGTTTATACAGACGAGTGAGGACCATCATAAAAGAATTCTTATAGTTAATAAAAACTCCCAACCGTATGTAAGTAAATTGGTTAGGAGTTTTTTGTTTGTGTTTTACAGTGCTATCTAATTTGCCTGTCAATCAGTTCCTCGAGCGCATCCGCTATGTGATCTGGTCCATAGGATAGCTCTTCCCGGCTTAAGCTCAACCAGGCATGACGCTCATCCATATCAAAGGCAGTCTCAAGCCAACCAGATAACCCTCTGCCCCTGCGGTCTACTTCTACAAGCACATGCACACCCTCGGGTTCCAACTGCATAATCAGCTCCAGCTCCTCGATATCACGTGCATATTCTGATCCGGGCGTAAATTCAAATTCCTGTACATACGGAACACCGCGTCCCAGCTTAGGGTGACGTTCGCAGGTGGAGGAGCGGAATCGGAAGCCCAACAGGTGAACCGCCTCAAACACTGTATTCATATAGGGATGTGGCTCGATTTTGAGTGAATCACGATCGGTCGGGTCCAAAGCCATGCCAATATCTAATGATGTTTCCAACCAGACGGGCTGTTTGGCGTGAGTAACAGGAGTTTCCAACGGCAATCTGAAGGAAAAAGGAATTTCAAGCTCCTGTCCTTGCTCTAGATGAAAGCCGTCAGATACCTTGATCCGTGCAATGCAGCAGGTGGTGGTAGTTTTTTTATCATCGTGCTCTACGATATATTCAGTCTTGAGCTCAATGTCAATTTTGCCGATTTCCTGATCAATTTTGCCGCCTTTGATGCGCATGATACCACTAAGTTCTTCCCCAGGTACATATACGGCTTGATCTACCAGCGTATCGACTTTAGCTGAACCGATTCCTGCGCTTGCTAAGATTTTGTTGAAAAAACTCATTATTCCGTCCCCCCAGATAACCTCATGGTCATGATATACAAACGAAAACTAAAAACTTGTACAGCTTAACCGGATATACGGGGCAATGGTTCAAATCGTTCCAAAAAAATGCAAGAAAAAAGTCACTGGTACTCACGTAGGCATATTGCAGCTTGTCGATCTATCTGTCTACTAATCGCAGTTCACTTTATGAGGAGGTATAAAGCAGTTTCGACAGCGAGGCTCATAAGCCTCAGAGTCACCGATCATCACAATAGGGCCTACAGTGGAAGGTTTACCATTTACCATACGTTGCGTAAATACTGCTTCCGAGCTACCGCATACAGCGCAAAAGGAAGTCAGCTTCTCGATGTCATCCGCCATGGCGAGCAGACCACCGACATAGCCGAACTCTTTGCCTCGATAATCCAGATTCAGCCCATCGGCAATTACATGCTTGCCGCAATAAGCTAACTCTTGTACGAGCGACATAATATGACGACTGAAAAACTGGACTTCGTCAAAGGCAACCACGTCGGCATCTTTTGTTTCTTGCAAAATACGCTGAACGAGCTCATCCGTGAGTTTTCTGGGGATAGAGATAGCGGGCAGCCGATATCCGATCCGGCTTACTATTTCGTCCTCGGCATAGCGGTTATCTTCAGCGGGTTTGTAAGCGACCACTTTACGATGCCCGTATTGGATTAGTTTTTGACAGCGGCGAATCAATTCGCCGGATTTTTCACTGAACATGGGGCCTGTAATAATCGTAATTCGTCCTGTAGGCAAAGCGAATTCCCCTCTCTGTAACATGTACATAACACTGTAAATCTTCTTCTCCGAAAGAAAACGCCATTATAGATTACCATAACCAGCCGCATACAGACTAGAGAAAATATATTGTTTTTTCGACATGTTGTTGTATGTCTATTCCTAAAACGTAAATGTGGTCGTCATTGCTCTGCCGCCTCTGGCATGATATGGTGAAGCGTAGTGGAATGAAGGGAAGAGTGAAAGGCATGGACGAAAAAAATACGGATTATAGTGCCAAAAAAGGAGCATTACTGGAGCAAGGGCTGATCAGTCCGCAAGCTCTAAAACTCATCACTGAGCTGGAGACAGAGCTGAACTTTCTGCGCAAGCAAAATGAATCATTTCGCAAGGCGCTGCGAGCCAAATCAGTGCAAAATCCCAGGATGTCTACCAAATTACGAGATGCGCTATATGAATGATATGGAAAGATATTTGGATTGAAGGATTAGCTTTTTTGTAGCCTATGCCTAAATGCTATATTTTGTACAGTGAAATAAAGAGAGTACAATAAGCTATATATAATCAATTGTTAATGGAGGAGAAACATGACTATACATTGTGATGTCGCTATTTTGGGTGGAGGAACCGGGGGGTATGTAGCAGCCATTCGTGCCGCCCAGCTAGGCAAGGAAGTGGTTATCATCGAAAAGGACAAGCTTGGTGGAACCTGTCTGCACCGTGGTTGCATTCCGAGTAAAGCCTTGCTGCGCAGTGCGGAAGTATATGCGACGATTAAGGAAAGTGCACAATACGGTATTGAGACATCGGGAGCACAACTTGTATTTCCTAAGGTTCAGGAGCGTAAGGAAGCCGTTGTGGAGCAGCTGCATCAGGGCGTTCAATTTTTGATGCGTAAAAATAAAATTACGGTGCTGAGTGGTAAGGGACGCGTGATTGGGCCGTCTATATTTTCTCCAAAAAGCGGGGCAGTTGCTGTGGAACTAGAAGATGGTGAGATGGAGACGATTGTTCCTGCACATCTCATTATTGCAACGGGATCACGCCCGCGTGTGCTGTCCGGACTAGAGCCAGATGGCGAATTTATTCTAAGCAGTGACGAAGCGTTAACCATGGAGGAGCTACCAGCATCCCTGATTATCGTGGGCGGTGGTGTTATTGGCGTAGAGTGGGCTTCCATGCTAAATGATTTTGGCGTGGAGGTTACGGTAGTTGAAGCCGCGAATCGGCTTATTCCCACGGAAGACGAAGACGTTTCACGTGAAATGCAGCGCTTGTTAACCAAGCGTGGTGTCAAGGTGCTGACGGGTTCACAAGTGCTGGCTAAAACATACGGCAAAGATGAGGAAGGCGTACAGATTGACGTGCAAAAAGGGGAAGAAACCGAAACCCTCAGCGCTTCCAAACTGCTCATTTCTGTAGGGCGTCAGGCAAATGTGGAAAATATCGGGCTGGAAAATACGGATATCCGCGTAGAGCGTGGCTTTATCTCGGTTAATGATCATTTGCAGACGAATGAACCACATATTTACGCCATTGGAGATTGCATCGGCGGCTTACAACTGGCGCATGCGGCGAGCCATGAAGGTTTGCAGGCGGTTCATCATATGGCGGGCGAAGAGTTTCACAGTGTACCTAACCATCTGATTCCGCGGTGTATTTATACACGTCCTGAAGCCGCGAGCGTCGGCTTAACGGAGCAAGAAGCCCGTGAGCGTGGACATCAGGTGAAGACAGGAAAATTCCCTTTTCAAGCTATCGGAAAATCGCTAGTATACGGTAGTCGGGACGGCTTCGTCAAAGTAGTGGCCGACGAGAAGACCAATGATATTCTCGGTGTACATATGATCGGTACGCATGTGACGGATCTGATCAGCGAGGCCGCTCTTGCGCAACTACTGGATGCTACGCCGTGGGAAGTCGGACAGCTTATTCATCCGCATCCGACGTTGTCGGAGATTTTGGGAGAAGCGATGCTGGCCGTTGATGGACAAGCGATTGGCATATAAACGTTTCAAATAAATCGGTGCTTTTCTTTTTGGGGAGAAAAGGATTATAATGGGGTTAGCCAGAGTTTAGTACCAGGTTTTAAGACAAGATGGTACTAGGTACTGGAAGTAGGATGTTTGACACTTAAGGAGGTGCCTCAATGAGTTCTAAAGGCGCTGTAGACGCTGGCTTCAGACATGAACAGCTGGGACTTACTCACGGACAAGTTATTGATATGTACAGATATATGTTGCTCGCAAGAAGATTTGACGAGCGCAACATGCTCCTGCAACGGGCAGGGAAAATTAATTTCCACGTTTCTGGCATTGGACAGGAGGCGGCACAAGTAGGTGCAGCTTTTGGCCTTGACCGGGAAAAGGACTATTTTCTTCCCTATTATCGGGATTATGGATTCGTGCTTGCGGTAGGAATGACGCCGCGCGAACTGATGTTGTCGGCATTTGCCAAGGCAGATGATCCCAATAGCGGTGGTCGCCAGATGCCAGGACATTTTGGTAGTAAACGGTTGCGTATTGTGACTGGCTCCAGCCCAGTAACGACACAGGTTCCGCATGCAGTAGGTGTAGCTTTGGCTGCCAAAATGCAGAAAAAGGATTTTGTTTCGTTTGTTACGTTTGGGGAAGGCTCCAGCAACCAGGGAGATTTTCACGAAGGCTGTAACTTTGCTGGTGTACAGAAGCTGCCCGTCATCATTATGTGCGAGAACAATCAATATGCGATATCGGTTCCGATTCATAAACAGTTGGCAGGCAAGGTAAGCGACCGTGCTTTGGGATATGGTTTTCCAGGGATTCGAGTCGATGGTAATGATGCGTTAGCGGTATATGCGGCGGTGAAGGAAGCACGGGAACGTGCTGTTCGCGGTGATGGTCCTACGCTGATCGAAGCTATGATGTACCGTCTGTCTCCTCACTCCACCTCGGATAATGATCTGGCTTACCGGACCAAGGAGGAAGTGGATGAGAACTGGGCCAAGGATGGCGTAGCCCGTATGAAAAACTACTTGATTGAATGCGGCATTTGGGATGAGGCCAAGGATGCGGATCTGTCGGCTGAGCTGCTGCTCGAAGTCAAGGAAGCGATTGAATATGCAGATAAAGCGCCTTTTCCAAAGCCCGAAGATACGCTGCTGCATGTGTATGCGGATAGCGATGGGGAGGGCCGGTAACGATGGCGATTATGGAATATATTGATGCGATTCGTCTTGCCATGAAAGAAGAGATGGAGCGGGATGAAACGGTTTTTGTATTAGGTGAGGATGTCGGGGTGAAGGGTGGCGTCTTTACAACGACAAAAGGGCTTATGGACCAATTCGGTGAGCAACGTGTCATGGATACGCCATTGGCTGAGTCGGCTATTGCCGGGGTTGCGATTGGTGCAGCCATGTACGGAATGAAGCCGATTGCCGAAATGCAATATTCGGACTTCATGCTTCCGGCTACGAATCAGATTATTAGTGAAGCAGCTAAAATCCGTTACCGCTCTAACAACGATTGGAACTGTCCTGTGGTAATCCGCGCGCCAATCGGTGGTGGTATCTTTGGTGGTTTGTATCACTCTCAGTGTCCAGAATCTATCTTTTTTGGTACGCCGGGTTTGAAAATTGTTGCTCCATTTACACCTTATGACGCAAAAGGATTGTTGAAAGCAGCCATTCGTGACCCTGATCCAGTGCTGTTTTTTGAAAATAAAAAATCCTACAAGCTGATCAAGGGTGAAGTGCCTGAGGATGATTATATCGTTCCGATTGGCAAGGCTAATCTATTACGTGAGGGTGACGATATTACGGTCATCGGATATAGCCAGCCTTTGCATTTTGTTATGCAGGCTGCTGAGGAATTGGAGAAGGAAGAGGGCATTACCGCACATGTTGTGGATTTGCGCACACTCCAACCGCTGGATCGCGAAGCCATTATTGAGGCTGCACGACATACAGGTAAGGTATTAATCGTGCATGAGGACAACAAAACGGGCGGCATCGGTGCCGAGGTATCGGCAATTATTAACGAGGAGTGTCTGTTCGAGCTGGATGCGCCGATTGAGCGTCTATGTGCTCCTGATGTACCAGCCATGCCGATCAGTCCACCGATGGAGAAGTTTTATATGTTAAACAAGGATAAAGTTAAGGAAGCCATGCGCCGTCTTGCAATGTATTAATATAGGGCAGATTGGACGAAAGCATTCCAAAAGTATAGCGGGGGCAGCGGTAAAACGCGCCCTCCTATAATGTTAAGGAGTTGAAAAAATGTCAGACCAAACACAATGGAACGACGTGACCATGCCACAATTGGCAGAATCGCTCGTATCAGCGACAATTGCCAAATGGCTCAAACAACCTGGTGAAACGGTAGAGCAATTCGAGCCGATTTGCGAGGTTATTACAGATAAAGTGAATGCAGAAATCCCATCCACATTGGACGGCATTATGGGTGATCTGTTGGCAGAGGAAGGTCAGACAGTAGCGGTAGGCGAGTTAATTTGCCGTATCCAGACGAAGTCGGCTGCACCTGCGTCGGCATCAGGAGCGACACCTGCTGCACCAGCATCTCAAAGTACCGTGCAAACACAATCTCAGCAGAGTGCTGGGTCGGACCAGTCCATGAGAGGACGTTTTTCCCCAGCGGTGCAAACCCTGGCTGCTGAGCATAATGTCGACTTAAGCCAAGTACCAGGCACGGGCATGGCGGGAAGAATTACCCGCAAAGACGTGCTGAATTATGTGCAGCAGGGCGGTTCTGCTCCCACTGGAGTATCTGGACAGCCGACTGCGACAACATCAGGACAAGGCTCTCCTTTTGCAGGAAGACAGCAGTCTGCCACTCAGCACAATACACCGATTCAAAATATGGACCCTGCTATTCCGGTTCGTAACAGTGGGATTCATTTGACGGAGGCTCCAAAAGCTCCTGTGATCGAAGTTGAGGGTGGCAACAACAGATCCGAGTATTTTATTGATGTTACACCCATTCGCAGTGCAATTGCTCGCAATATGCGACAAAGCGTTTCCGAAATTCCACATGCATGGACGACAATTGAGGTGGATGTGACCAACCTGGTAATGCTCCGCAACAAGATCAAAAACGAGTTCAAGCAAAAAGAAGGCATCAATATTACGTATCTGGCTTTCCTCATGAAAGCAGTCGTGAATGCAATCAAGGAATATCCGATCATGAATTCGGTGTGGGCTGTGGACAAAATTATCGTCAAAAGAGATATCAATATTTCGCTAGCCGTGGGTACAGAGGACTCCGTTCTTACTCCTGTTATTAAAAAAGCGGACCAGAAAAATATTGCTGGATTAGCTCGTGAAATTGATGATTTGGCACGTAAAACCCGGGAAGGCACGCTCAAACTGGACGACATGCAAGGCGGAACGTTCACTGTAAACAACACAGGCTCCTTTGGTTCGATTTTATCTTATCCGGTAATTAACTATCCGCAGGCTGCAATTCTTACCTTTGAATCCATTGTCAAAAGACCAGTGGTTATTGATGATATGATTGCGGTTCGCTCGATGGCTAATCTGTGCTTGTCGCTGGATCATCGCATTTTGGACGGAGTGATTTGCGGACGATTCTTGCAACGGGTTAAAGAAAATCTAGAAGGCTACACCTTGGATACGAAGCTGTACTAATCATCCGAACAGTGGGGGAAATGTACGGAGAGGAAGTGACAGGCCGTGAACAGACGACCGCTTGATGTAACCTATACGAATAGGATGGAATATGCCCATGCATGGGATGTCCAGAAGGAGATTGTGGGAAAGCTGGATGCGGGAGAGGCAAGAGAAACGCTTATGCTTCTCCAGCATCCGCCGACCTATACGATTGGTTCTCAGCGGCATCCTGAACATTTGCTCCTTACACCAGAGCAACTGAAGGAGCAGGGAATCAGCGTCTTTCAGATTGACCGTGGGGGAGACATTACATATCATGGGCCGGGGCAGCTTGTCGGATATCCTCTACTTATGCTCGGCAACCGGGAGGCGCTGAATCTGCACGGATACCTTCGAAGTCTGGAAGAAGTGATCATTCGGTTGTTGGCATCTTATGGGATTGAGGGAAGTCGTAAGCCTGAATATACGGGGGTATGGATCGGGAATCTTAAAATTGCGGCCATTGGCGTCAAATTCAACAAGTGTAAGCACCGTCGGGGCTTCGTAACCAGCCATGGCTTTGCCTTTAACATCAAATCAGGAATACAGCATGAGGGCTTTGAGGGCATTGTCCCGTGCGGAATTCAGGAATACGGTGTGACATCATTGGAGGACTGCATACAGAATCCTATGTCGGTGGAGCAGATTGCGAAGGAAATTGTACCGTTCTTTGAACAGCAATTTTCATTTGCCGCGCAATGGCAAACGCATTCTTTCCAATAAAGGTAAGGCGGGCTATTGTGTATCTACACGGAAGCCCGCCTGTTTGCTTTACGTAACAGCTCGTCCACTTAAGGCTTCAACAGTGCCTTAAGTGGACGGATACCTTGAGCGGTATAGTTATTATAGTGGCATAATAAACGGCTCAATTACCATGAACAGCGTAGAACCAATCATAGCTGCGAGCATAATGTAGACGAAAAAACGAACCCATTTTTTGTTCGACATGTGTAACTCCTTTAGGATAGGTTTAAGTCATAGATAAGAACATCTATCCGTATTGTAGCGTAATCGGGAAAGAGAGGAAAGTTTAATGACAGTAAAAGTAGTAAAAGACCGAATTGTACAGGAATTTATGGAACTCGTACAGGTGGATAGTGAAACGAAAAATGAGCAGGAAATATCACGTGTTTTAAAAGAAAAGTTTAATGCACTCGGGCTGGAAGTAATGGAAGACGATTCTCGTGAAAGAACCGGACATGGTTCAGGCAATCTGATCGTCACCTGGAAAGCGGAAGGTGTGGAGCAAGCACCTAAATTATTTTTTACCTGCCACATGGATACCGTTACTCCAGGTAAAGGCATTAAGCCACAGTTGGGCGAGGATGGCTGGATTCGTAGTGACGGTTCAACGATTCTGGGGTCTGACGACAAGGCGGGAATTGCTGCTTTGTTCGAGGCGATCCGTGTCGTGCGCGAGCAGAATATTCCCCATGGTCAAATCCAGTTCGTGATTACGGCTGGCGAGGAATCTGGTTTGATGGGTGCACGGGCGATGAAGCCTGAAGTGCTAGATTCTGATTTCGGATATGCTTTGGATTCGAATGGTGAAGTTGGCTCTATTTGTATAGCTGCCCCAACGCAGGCACGTATTGAAATGAAGATAACTGGGAAGTCCGCTCATGCGGGGGTAAATCCCGAAGATGGCATTAGTGCCATTCAGGTCGCTTCTAAAGCCATTTCTAAAATGAAACTAGGACGGATTGATAAGGAAACGACCGCTAACATCGGCAGTTTCGAGGGCGGCGGCGCGACGAATGTGGTATGCGATTTTGTATTAATCCGTGCAGAGGCACGTAGTATTGTGCAGGAAAAGGTTAATCATCAAATCCAGCATATGCGTGAAGCGCTGGAAACCACCACACGCGAATTTGGTGCACAGGGAGAGTTCCGCAGTGAAGTCATCTATCCGGCATTCAGCTTTACGGAGCATGACGAAGTTGTACAGGTTGCACAGCGTGCAATTCAAGGACTGGGACTGGCAACGTCCACCTTCCATTCCGGTGGTGGCTCAGATGCTAATGTATTCAACGGGCTTGGAATTCCAACGGTGAATTTGGCTGTGGGCTACCAGAACATCCATACAACAGAGGAAAAAATCAAGGCCGATGACCTGGTGAAGGTTGCTGAAGTTGTCATAGCTCTGATTCAAGAAACCACAAAATAAACTTGTATCATACACTTGCAACATACTGAAAAAAGGTTCAGGTTAAAGACAGGAACAGCGTTCCTTCGTCTTTAGACCTGAACCTTTTTTGAAACAGCTAGCGAAGCGATGGTGGCGGTAGGTCCGTGTTCCTTTTGCCACTGACGCAAGAGTGCTTGAATCTGCCAGGCTTTACCAACGATATGGAGGGTGCTTTCAGTACGGTAGCTTTTCATTTCTGCATCTCCTCATGACAGGAAGTTTGTTATCCTACCACCAGCATATGTACAAAGTGGACAAGTTAGACTAACTTTGGTGATAATTAATAAAGAAAGATAGATATGAAGGAGGAAACTTACAGATGAACGAGCAAACGAACGGACAATTAAACAAACCAACAAACGATGCACATCGCAAGCCTTATTCCAATCCTGCGCTGGAGGAAAAGACCGTGTCTACACAGCCTATCTTTGAGGGGAAGGTCATTACATTACAGGTAGACACGGTAGAGCTTCCCGACGGCTCCACTGGAAAGCGTGAGATCGTAAAGCATCCAGGAGCGGTGGCTGTTTTGGCTCTACATGAAGGGAAAATGCTGGTCGTGGACCAGTACAGACAGGCGATGGGGCGCTGTGAGGTAGAAATTCCTGCAGGTAAGCTAGAGCGGGGGGAAGACCCGATGGAAGCAGCGGGGCGTGAGCTGAGAGAAGAGACAGGTTATACTGCCAAGTCGTTGAAGCTGCTGCACTCCTTTTATACCTCTCCTGGCTTTGCGGATGAAATCATTCATCTGTATGTGGCCGAAGAACTGGAGTTAGGTGAGATGGAACCGGATGAGGATGAATTTCTGGAGTTGTTTGAGGTGACGCTGGAAGAAGCACAGACGCTCATTCGTGAAGGACGGATTAGTGATGCTAAAACGATTCTGGCCGTCTATGCATGGCAACTCCGCCAACATACAGGGAGCTTCTAAGCGGATGGATGAAAATATAGTAGAACTTAACGACTACTTTGCAGACTTGCATATTCATATTGGCAGAACAGAGAAGGGAAATCCGGTCAAAATTAGTGGCAGCCGCGATCTGACCTTTGCCAACATAGCTAAGGAAGCCTCCGGTCGTAAAGGAATTGGGCTGATCGGTATCATTGACTGCCATGCACCTAATGTACAGGAGGATATTCGTACCTATTTACATACGGGTGAAATGAAGGAAATCAGCGGCGGCGGTATCGCTTACCGGGATACGGTTATTCTCCTTGGCACGGAGTTGGAAATACGTGCTGAAGGTCGCCCTGAGGCGCACGTACTGGCCTATTTTCCAGATCTGGCGGAGATGGAGGATTTTACCCAATGGCTGGCCCGGCATATGAAAAATGTTAATCTTAGCTCACAACGAATCTATGCGCCGCCACGCGAGTTGCAGCAGCAAATTTACGGACGTGGAGGCATTATGGTGCCTGCACACGTGTTTACTCCTCATAAGGGCATATACGGCAGCTCAGCGGCCCGTATGGAGGAACTGCTGGATATGGAGCTCGTTAGCGGGGTGGAGCTGGGGCTGAGCGCAGATTCATCTATGGCCGGTTTGATTTCGGAACTGGATCGCTTCAGCTTTCTCACGAATTCAGATGCCCATTCACTTGGGAAAATCGGACGAGAATACAACAAATTATCACTGGCAAAGCCGTGTTTTGATGAATTCAGAATGGCTTTGGAGCGGCGGGAAGGACGACGGGTGCGTGCCAACTACGGATTAAATCCGAAACTGGGCAAATACCATCGTTCTTACTGTCAAAGCTGCGGTACGATTATTGACGAGCAACAGATGGCGGATGAACGTTGTCCCGACTGTGGTCATACCAAGCTGGTGCGAGGTGTGCTGGATCGAATATGGAGCATTGCCGACCGTGAACAGCCCATGATTCCTTCCCATCGTCCGCCGTACATTTACCAGATTCCACTGGAGTTTATTCCAGGTCTGGGCAAAGCCAAGCTGAACCAGCTATTGGCTGCATTTGGAACAGAAATGAATATTTTACATGAGGTTACACAGGAGGAGTTAGCAGCAGTCGTCGGAAAAGTGCTGGCAGAGCAAATTGTGCTTTCACGCGAAGGGCGACTGTCGCTTGTATCCGGTGGTGGTGGAACATACGGCAAAATAGCTAAGTCCTAGTAAAGTCTTGTCCCTCTAAAGGCATATCAGTGTCTGCTTGTTCATAACCATAAATTATCTATGCCGCTGGCTTGGCACATCATTCGTGATGCTTGATCTGCAGTGAAAGCTGCCCCATTTCTAGCCATCAGCCGTCGGATTACGGTTGTTTTTTGGACAAACAAGCAGATGAAAGGGGCAGGACGCCGATGCAATGGTTTCGTCATACGTTAAAAGATCAGACGCCGTATTATGTTTTCTTGGCTGTGCTGTTTCTGGTGGGAGTCGTCTTTGGCGCACTTATGGTAAACGCGCTCTCGCTGGAGCAGTTACAGGATTTATCCCGTTACCTGAAGGATTTTTTTGTAACGGTCAATCAAAACGAACAGGGCTTCGCTGATTCGCAAGCGGCTTCGACCTTTTGGGATAGCGTATCTTTACATCTGAAATGGGTCGGCCTAATTTGGGTGTGTGGCCTTTCGGTTATCGGTCTGCCGGGCATTCTTGTATTGAATTTCCTCAAGGGTGTGCTAATCGGATTTTCAGTAGGTTATATGGTGGGGCAATATTCGTGGAAAGGACTGCTATTTTCTTTGGTTTCAGTTGCACCCCATAACCTGCTCGTCATTCCGGTACTGCTCGTCTGCAGCGTGGCTGCGATGACTTTTTCCATCCATATGATCAAAACCAAAATACTCGCTACCCGGCCGTCAGACGGGATGCTGCGTCCGTTGCTGTCTTATGCAGGATTGACTGCTGTGATGATGGTGCTTCTTATCGGTAGCGCGTCCTTTGAAACTTGGATCACCCCGGTTATGATGCAATGGGTCACTCCTATGCTGACAGCTTCCGTATCATCTTGATCCGTTTCAAAATGTTTGACTTTATTTGTATAGACCCCCTATAATAATAGGAGTGAAAAAAGTGCAGTAGGCAGTAGCTTTGCAGGGGGAGGGAGACACATGGAAGCACGGATCGAAAAAATTAAGCAGCAGCTGCAATCCCAGGGCTACAAACTAACGCCTCAGCGGGAAGCCACCGTCAGAGTTTTACTTGAGAACGAAGATGATCATCTGAGTGCGGAAGATGTATTTATGCTCGTCAAAGAGAAAGCTCCCGAAATCGGTCTGGCAACCGTATACCGTACCCTAGAACTGCTAAGTGAACTGCATGTCGTGGAGAAAATTAATTTTGGTGATGGCGTTGCGCGTTATGATTTGCGCGGCGATACAACCAAACATCACCATCACCATTTGATATGTGTGCAGTGTGGCAGTGTAGATGAAATACTGGAAGATTGGCTTGGACCATTGGAGGAGCGTCTGGAACGGGAATATAATTTTACCGTAGTGGATCATCGTTTGGACTTCCACGGTATTTGTTATCGTTGTAAGGCGAAGAACGATACGACGGCTCAGAAATCTTTGGGCAAATCCAGAAAAAACAAATCTCAGGACTAAAAGCTGACTACCCAAGCTCTCACCGACGAAGATGCGTTCGGGAGAGCTTTTTTGGTTCGGAATCTGTTGTTCGGGATTAAGCGGTATAAAAAGGAATAGCTTGTCATACCCTTCCATAGAGAGTCCTAATAGAGACTATATTCTGGGGAAAAGGCGGCTGATCCACATGGTACTATCGTTGCGGAGAGGACTAAAATGGCTGCGTTTGGTAATATTGTTCGGTGTGCTGGCATGTATGTTCTTTTATAGCCTCAGGCTGTTTACAGATTGGATAACACCTGTAGATCATTACCGAATACCGGAAGGACATGCAGTTAAGGTATTTGGCGGACAAAAAGTAAATGAAGGGTCCGAGCATCGAATAGCAGTGTTGGAACGTTTACGTTTCTTTTACTGGTATGGTGAATAGTCTAAGTAATCGGTCTTGATGAGCTTATGATATGAACGCAGCACACGAAGAAGCAGACGCTGAGACTGAACCGCTGTATGCAGAACAAGGAGACTTTTGGAACTCATGAAAATGTACATTCAACCTTTCGTTCAATATATGGATGAGGAAAAGGGCTTGTCGCGCAGCACATTGGAAGCGTACCAACGGGACGTACAGCAGTTTACCGAGTTCGCAGAAAGCTGTGGTATTGAGCAGCCGGATAACGTCCAACGGTCACATCTGGTACTGTATTTGAGCCGTTTGAAGGAACAGGGAAAAGCTGCGGCGACGATATCACGTAGCGTCGCCTCCATTCGCTCCTTTTTTCATTTTCTTATTCGGGAGGGAATTACGATCCATGATCCGTCCGTTCTACTGGAGCTGCCCAAAGCGACTAAAAAGAAGCCCTCGGTGCTAACGCAGGATGAGATAGAGCGTTTGCTGGACGCGCCGGATGTGACTGCCCCGCAAGGGGTGCGAGACAAGGCGATGCTGGAGTTGCTATATGCGACGGGCATTCGTGTATCGGAGCTGATTGCCCTAAACGTGCGTGATGTCCGCACCGATCTGCGCTTTGTGCACTGTGGCGGCGAGGCAGGCAAGGAGCGTGTTGTACCGATCAGCCGTGAGGCATCACAGTGGGCACAAGCCTACATGGACGAGCAGCGTCTATTATTGCTGAGATCCGGGCAGGGTGAAGAAGCTCAAGTAGAGCAGGAAGCCATGTTCCTGAACGTATCTGGTCAGCGTCTCAGTAGACAGGGCTTCTGGAAAATGATTAAGAAGTACGGCCAGGAAGCAGGCATAAGCGAGGATATCACGCCCCATACGTTGCGGCATTCCTTTGCGGTACATATGCTGGAGGGCGGAGCGGACTTACGCTCTGTACAGGAAATGCTGGGTCATGCTGATCTGTCAACGACGCAGGTATATGCGCAGACGGCCAGACGGAATATGAAGGAAGTATATGAAAAGCATCACCCGCACGGCGGCAACCGCACTTCTCATGAAAGCAAAGATCGAACGTAACGATACTTTGCTTTCATAGAAAATGTGATAATGACTATAACTTTACGATTGTACAAGTCAGGAGAGATATTAATGTCAACAGCCAACCAAGCTACAATTCAGGAAGCAGCAGATTATATCCGTGCCAAGAGCGGAATACGTCCAGAGATTGGTCTTATTCTGGGATCAGGTCTCGGTATTCTAGCCGATTTAATTCAGGATGGAATTAGTATTCCTTATCAGGATATTCCCCATTTTCCTGTATCGACGGTAGAAGGTCACGAGGGAGAATTACTGTTAGGCACGATTGAAGGTCGCGCTGTCGTCATGATGAAAGGGCGCTTTCATATGTATGAGGGCTATGGCCCGCAGCTGACGGCTTTCCCAGTTCGGGTGATGAAGCAATTGGGGATTCAAAGTCTGCTGGTGACGAATGCAGCAGGTGGTGTAAACACTTCTTACGAAGCAGGCGATCTGATGGTCATCTCCGATCATCTTAATCTGACAGGACAAAATCCATTGATCGGACCGAACGATGCTGGTCTGGGCGTTCGTTTTCCAGACATGTCGGAGGCGTACAGCCGCCGCTTGCGTGAAATTGCCAAGCAAACGGCTAACCAACAGGGCTTCAGTCTGCAAGAAGGTGTATATGCTGGATTGCTGGGACCTAACTATGAAACGCCTGCTGAAATCGTTATGCTGCGTACACTGGGTGCAGATGCGGTGGGTATGTCGACCGTATCTGAGGTTATTGTAGCCCGTCATGCAGGTATTGAGGTACTGGGCTTCTCCTGTATCACGAATATGGCCGCAGGCATTCTGGATCAGCCTTTGTCCCATGGTGAAGTGATGGAGACGGCAGAGAAAGTACGTGAGCAATTTTTAAAACTTGTGCTAGCGATTATTCCACAAATGTAGATTGGGGATCATGTTCAACCGAAGCGGTGGACATATATCCCAAGAACCCCATATCCGATCGCCTTTTGATGGCGTGGGTATGGGGTTCTTTTTTACATCAGCGGTTGAGCTGAGTATGATCTCCTAATGAAGAGGGGGCGTGCTCAATGCAGTTGATTTCGCTTTTTCTGCTACAGCCAGTTTATGTCGTTCTTGCACCTTGATCACAATAACCATAAAAATGATCCAGTAAATGGCTAGCGAGTTCAGGAAACGGCTGTCCGTTATATTGTTCAATACAATAAATAGGAAAAAAACTGCTGCCGTCAGCCATGTATACATATCTGCTTTGCCAATTCTGAATTTAAATAAAGTTGTTATGGCGAGTGTAATTGTTGCCAGTAGTCCTGTAAGGCCCACATCGATCCACAGATCACGGAAACCGCTATGGCTGCTTGTCAGATCAAATCGAATTCCGTTCGCATAGATACTGGGTCGGGCTGCCCAGTAGGAGCCGTAACCATGTCCGAACCAGTAATGGCTCTGAATAGCACCACCAATCCCCTGCCAGATTTCCGTTCTTCCAGTTAAGGTCGTTGTTTTTCCGAATTCCGACGCAATTGCATCTCCATAAGTAAAGGTGAATACCAAACCCAAAAGAACGAGCAAGCAGGAACCGCTAATGAAGAAACCGCGCAACGCAATGCTTCGGATTCTCTTGAATAGCAGTATAAACAATATAAATACGAAGAGCGAAGATGTCAGTACCAAAGAGGTGGTAGATTGGCACTCGATAAGCAATAGGGCATTGAGTAAGATAAAGCCGATATGCAAAACTTTACGTTTACCCCTGAAAAAATAAATGACATGTGAAACAAAACTTAACAGAGAGAGAGTTCCAAGTGTATTTTTATGACCAGAGATGCCCTTCCATAGCCCAGTATGTTCTACTCCACCATGAATGGCAAAGGAGGGAACGAGCAAAACGGCGAGTAGATTGAGTATGCTCAAAATACTTAACGTAACGACTAAGAGGCGAATGCAGCCCTGAGTTGTATAATGGGTGACCAAATAGAGCCCAAAGGTAGAGAAGGCAAGGAATTTGAGAACCATCAGCAAGGAAGAGGTCTGTTCTTGTTCAGCCCATAAACAGGAGGCAGCGATGTACAGCGTGAGTAAAGTCAGTAACGGATTGTCGGCTAAGGTTGCGATCAATGACTTGAGTGAAGGTAGTAGCATGGTATAGCTGAACAACAGGATAAGCACGGAAATCGTGATAACTCTGGGGGACAAACCCTGACAAGCATAAGGAATCGAAAAAGCCAGTAAACCAGCTACTGTAAGTACATGTTTCACGATTTCACCGCCTAGATACATTATGTATCTATAATATACAAAACGTATCTTCTTGTACAATAATAATAAAATATTTATTTTCATTTTTCTCAAGCCTAGAGCAAGCCCTCTTGTGCATATACTCAGTCCATGCTAAGAAAATGAAGAATTCTTCGGCTTGGTCAAAAAAGGAACTTTTTATGTTTTTAAACATGGGGGTGTTCGAGTGGCGGATCATTTTACAGACCGTTTGAAGTTGAATTTGAGTGGTACGGGCAAAGAGTTAACGCCGCAGCAATTAAATGAAAATTTTAAAACCATTGAAAAAGAATTCATTGAACGCAGTGTAAACGTAAGCTGGTTTGGAGCTGCTGGTGATGGTATTCAGGATGACACGGCAGCTTTGCAGGAAGTGATTAATAAGACCCCCGATTATTCCATTCTTCACATCCCCAGTGGACGATACAAAATAACCTCTACCTTACAGATTCGCAAGCAGGGTGTGCGCATTTTTGGCATTCATAAGGGCAGATACCGACAAGGCAAAGGTGTTACGTCGATTGAATATTATGGTACGGGTCCTTGTTTTCAAATTGGAGATGAAAGTCTACCATCGTTTAGCGGATATCAAAATGTGCAGTTTCATGACTTATCGATCCGGTACGAGGGGGCTGACAGAGCCACATTAAATAATCCGTTTTCGCAGTCAGTGAAGCGTGGATATTATGGCAAAGGTACTTTGGGTATTCAGGATTGGAAGGGTGGCGGAGTTGTCCTGGATAACGTCCTAATTGAGCATTTTGAAACGGCTTTTTGGGGCTACGAAAGTGATGTGAATTTATTTAAATGCACGGAGATTAATTACAATAAAACAGGGATTCACTTGCAGAACAGAAGTTCACAGTTTACTAGCATAGCGCTTTTTACATTGGGGAACGATACGGCATTGGATCTGAATAGCTCCAATGGGGCCAGATTTTTGGCTAGCCAGCATATTAAGGATGGAAGTTCCAATGATATTCCCATTCTAATTAATGATTTTATGAACGCTGAATTTATAGGCTGCTGGTTTGAGGGACTAAGCAGAGAGCATAAGATGACAGTGCCTTCTTTTATTCAAATTGGTGCTACCAAAGAAACAAAAAATGTGGCCTTGCGTGACTCCATTTTAGCGATAGCGGACAAATTCGATGACACCCAATCCGTATGTAACTATTTTGTGGATGTGGTCATTGGCAAAAAAGTTTTGGTGGACGAGGTGGGAGGGTATCCCCGTAATCTAAAGCAGCTTATTTCTTTCTCTGGTAGCTCTTCCACACAGCAGGTGACACTTCGCTCACATTTGGATTTTAGCTATAGCAACAATCGTTATGACGAGAATAATGGGACAGGGCAGGCTTTGCTGCTTGTCGAGAAATACTCGAACAACGGGATTGAGCATTTGGACGAAACCTTTGTTAAAGCCTACCTGGGAGCAAGGCAAAATCTTCCCGCAGGTAGCTGGCAGAAGGTGAAGTTCAATCAAATCAACCATGATGAGCTGATCGAATTCGATGCGGTGAATAGCCGATGGCGAGCCAAGCGAGCTGGGAAATACAGAATACAAGTCTACATTTCGACCGATCCTCAAGTGGCTGGCAATCGCACACGGCTGGCACTTCACCTGAATGATGAGCAGCTTGCCGGGAGTTCCGCCTATGCTTATCTCGATGATAGGGTAATTGGCGGACTGAACTATAGTGCATTGAGTGGAGCAATGGAACTTAGACTGGAAGCGAATTCTTTTATTGATATATGGGTGTTCAGTCAAAATACAATGGATATTCTACCGGGTGGAGGAATCACATATTTCACCGTAAGCCGAATTTAAACAATTATTTCACAGACGATAGATGTTCTGTCATTTTATATATTGGAAAATGCGCACCATGCTGACTCAGCTTGGTGCTATTTGATGTTTTTATTCATATGGAATATTTTTCTTTCATTCTGACGACAATGGTTAGCAGCACGCGAATAGGCCGGAGGGGTAAGTAAATGGGCTCCGGTGCTTTACGCCAATATGTTGAGGAGGGAACCGATTGTGAAGAAAAAAGTGGTGGCGTTCATCCTGGCTTGCCTGGTAGCCTTGACTGCCGTCCCTGTCGGCGGTTGGGCCGAAGAAAGCAGACCTGAAAGCAAAACCAAAGAGGGATCAGCGGCTGAGCTGGCTCCCGAGGCTCTCTCGGCGATCCTGATGGACGCAGATACGGGCACAGTCATCTATGAAAAAAACAGTCGTGAAAAGCTTCCTCCAGCGAGCATCACCAAAATTATGACGATGTTGCTGACAATGGAGTCCATTCAAGATGGCAAGCTCAAGCTGACCGATAAAGTTCGGGCCAGCGAATATGCGTCTTCAATGGGAGGCTCGCAAATTTTCTTGGAGCCCGGAGAAGAAATGACGGTCGATGAGATGCTGAAGGGAATTGCAATGGCTTCCGGCAACGACGCCTCTGTGGCGATGGCTGAGAAAATTGCAGGATCTGAACAGGCTTTTGTCGAGATGATGAATGCGAAGGTGCAGCAGCTCGGGCTCAAGGATACGCATTTTGCCAATTGCAACGGTTTACCCGTAGAGAATCACTATTCTTCTGCGCATGATATTGCGGTTATGAGCCGGGAGTTGTTGAAATACCCGCAAATTACGAAATATACGGGAGCCTATCAGGACTATTTGCGCAAATCCTCAGTCAAACCCTTTTGGCTGGTGAATACGAATAAACTTGTCCGTTTCTATACTGGAGCAGACGGGCTGAAAACAGGCTATACGGCAGAAGCAAAGTTCTGTCTTTCCGCTACTGCGAAGCGTGATGGCTTGCGTGTCGTAGCTGTGGTGCTCGGGGAGCCCAATACGAAGATACGCAACAATGAAGTATCTTCCATGTTCGACTATGCATTTTCTCAATATACAATGAAATCCATATACAAGCCGGGTGAATTGCTGGGCAGCGTAAAAGTTGAAAAAGGCGTATTGCCAGAGCTGAAAATTCAGGCTGACCGTTCTTACAGTGTGCTGGTGAAAAAAGGTGGCAACAAACAAACGTTGCGTCATGAATTGCAACTGGCCCCAAGCCTCAAAGCTCCTGTCCGGGCTGGTGACCCAATCGGTAAGTTGGTCGTCTATCAGGATGGACAACGGCTTAAGGAATTTAATATCACTTCGCCTGTGGCTATCGAAAAAGCCGGATGGTGGAAATTGTTTAAACGTACCATGTCGAACCTATTTTCTTTGTAGATTTTACGGGGTTTTCTTCTAGTTTTGTCGGAGGGCAGGAATCGTCTGCGGCTACGTAGAAATCCTTGTCCAAGACCGGGAGGAGAGTGAGTAAGCATGAACCTGCAAATTGAAATGGAGCATCACCGGGGGGTACTGATTGTAAGGCTGTCTGGTGAGCTTGATCACCATACGTCGGACATGGTCCGTATGCAAATGGACGAGGCGATTCAGCGCCGGCAATGCGAGCATATTGTGCTCAGTCTGAAGAATCTTCAGTTTATGGATAGCTCCGGCCTTGGCGTTATCTTGGGACGGTACAAACTGATCAAGCAAAAGGGCGGAAAAATGGCAGTCTGTGATGTCAATCCGCCAGTACACCGACTGCTGGATATGTCAGGGCTGTTCAAAATCATGCCCATATATGACAACGAGGGAAATGCGCTCACGGAACTGGAGGTTGTGTCATGAGAGAAGGCACGGGAAACAATTTCATGAGCTTGCAGTTTGCTGCCAAATCGGAGAATGAAGCATTTGCTCGTGTGGCTGTCGCTGCCTTTATTTCCAGGCTTGATCCCACAATGGATGAGCTAAGCGATTTGAAAACTGTGGTGTCTGAAGCGGTGACAAATAGTATTATTCACGGTTATGACAGCGACCCGTCAGGTGTCGTAACGATCAAAGTCGGGATTGAAGCGGACGTGATCACGTTGGTTGTTGAGGACGCAGGCCGAGGAATTGAGGATCTAGAGCTGGCCAAGCAACCTCTATACACGTCCAAACCTGAATTGGAACGCTCCGGCATGGGCTTTACGATTATGGAAAATTTCATGGATGAGTTTGAAGCAGTCAGTGAGCCGGGCGGAGGCACGTCGGTCCGGATGAAGAAAAGGATTGAATCCAAGAAAGCTTTATATAATTAGGAGTTGATCCTATGGAAGCAGGAGGAAAAAAAACTTCGCACAGCTATTTGGAGGATGCGGAAGTCAAGCGGCTTATTGCACTGAGTCAATCCGGTGATAATGAGGCTCGTGAGACACTGGTCAATAGTAATATCCGGCTCGTCTGGTCTGTCGTGCAGCGCTTTATGAACCGGGGGTATGAACCTGACGATCTGTTTCAAATTGGTTGCATCGGCTTGTTAAAATCGGTGGATAAATTCGATCTCAGCTACGAAGTCAAATTTTCAACATATGCAGTACCGATGATTATCGGTGAGATTCAACGGTTCCTGCGTGATGACGGTACACTCAAGGTTAGCCGTTCCTTGAAGGAAACGGCCAATAAGGTCCGTAAAATGAAGGACGAGCTATCCAAACGGCTCAACCGCCTGCCTACAGTCAAGGAAGTTGCTGATGAGCTGGGAGTGACACCGGAGGATGTTGTTTTTGCGCAGGAGGCCAATAAGCCGCCTACTTCAATTCACGAAACGGTGTTCGAAAATGACGGTGATCCGATTACACTTATGGATCAGATTGCTGACGAATCACAGGAAAGATGGTTCGACAAGCTGGCACTCAATGAGGCCATTGGCGGACTATCTGAGCGTGAGCGGTTGATTGTGTACCTGCGCTATTACCGGGATCAGACTCAATCAGAGGTTGCAAGTCGGCTTGGTATTTCTCAGGTGCAGGTATCACGGCTGGAAAAAAAGATTTTACAACTGATCCGCGATCAGATTGCCCAATAATAACAGTCAGGATCTTAGTGAAATCCTTATGCTTACGTATTTATAAAGGGTATTCCAAAGCCATTTTAATGGCCAGGGGTACTCTTTTTTGCGTGGAATAAAAGACAATACACAGAATAGGTTTCCTTGCTTCGTTCCATACTAACCGATAATTACGAGGATAAGGAGGGGATCGGATGACTCATAGTCCGGCTCCTACAGTAGCTCCTATTGTCTACTTGCGGCTCCGCAGCCGTGTCCGCATGATACAAGGGCAGGATTTGCATTTGGGTGATGTAGCCCATCTGCTGACTAATCCTGAATGGGAAAAGGATCTGCTTGAGCTTGTTCTCAAGCGGCCGCAGCACCAGGACGGTAATCTGATACTGATAGACATGCTGCAGATCATAGCAAAAATTAGAGATCATATTCCGGGGGTCGTAGTTGAATCTCTGGGGAAGCCGCATGTACTTGTGGAACTCGTGGAGAAACCCCGTAAGCCGTCCAAAATACTGTTTGTTTTGGTATGGGTGCTTCTGTTTTTTGGCTCTGCACTGACAATTATGAATTTTCATGCCGACGTTAGCATGATGGAGGTACAGGTTCGGATTGTAGAGATGATTACGGGACGTAAGGATGAGCATCCGTACCTGTTTCAAATTGCTTACTCGATTGGCATCGGCTTTGGCATGATCGTTTTTTTTAATCACTTGTTCAAGAAAAATTGGAACGAGGAGCCGACGCCGCTGGAGGTGGAGATGTATCTGTACCAGGAAAATGTGGATCAGTATGTTGTGGCAGAGGAATATGAAAAGATGGCCCGTCTGCAGACAAAGGATAAGAAACCATGATATTTGTACAGGCTGCACTTCAGATTATTTTAGGTATTGCTGGGGGCCTTGCGGTGGGTAGCGGTGTAATTGCTTTTTTTATTGTGCTGGATATCATGCCGCGATTAGCACAACTCACCCGTACGTATAAAAAATCACGTGCATACGAAAAGGCAATGATTGTAGGTTCAGTACTGGGAACTGTGGTCGATTTTTGGAACATTTGCTTGCCACTACCGGGCATATTTACATGGATACCTGGGTTATTTTGCGGAGTGTTTATTGGCTTGCTCGCCGCGGCTCTAACGGAGGTATTGAATCTCCTGCCCATACTCGCCAAGCGACTCCACATGACCGTGTATATGCTCGGTCTGTTAATGGCAATGGTGCTTGGGAAGGTGACGGGTTCCTTATTTGACTGGTTTGTATATAACCGTTAACAACGAAAGTGAAGGGGGCAAGGAATATGGATCACAGAACGGATCAAGAGCATCAGGAGCAGCATCAAGAAGATGGAGTTATTGGAAATAAAAACCATACCGGCGGAGAAGAGTTGAGTCCATGGCAGGAAAAGCAGGCGCAGGAATCAGCACGTTTTCAACACAAAAAAGAGAGTGAGCGGTCTGATAACGTAGAGGAGTCCGTTCGCTACTGGCAGGCCGAAGATGATATATCGCCGAGGATGAAGGATAATAAGAATACACTTGAAACAGTATTAGGTTTGGGGGAGACCTTTGATGTGGTATTCAGGGAAATGACACTGGGTGGACGTCATACCGGATATTTGTTCCTAAATACCTTTGCGAAGGATCAGATCATGCTTGAAGTGCTAAAGCGGCTCACCTATCTGACGCCGGATAATCTCTCTTCGGATGGACTACAAGCGTATTTCGAAAATTTTATTCCACATATTCAGGTGGAGAAGACAGATAAGATGTCTGTCGTCATTAACAAGGTGCTGACAGGGATGAGTGCCTTTTTCATGGAAGGCGAGCGTTTTTCCCTTATTCTGGATACACGTAATTATCCGGTGCGTAGTCCGGAGGAACCTTCTTTGGAGCGGGTTGTGCGCGGTGCCCGCGACGGGTTTACTGAAACAATGCTTACAAATGTAGGTCTGGTGCGCCGGCGTTTGCGGGACCCAGGACTTAAATTTGAGGCTATGCAGGTCGGACGTCGAACTCGAACAGACGTTTGTTTGGGTTACATTGACGATATTGTGGATAAGGTGATGGTGGATACTGTACGAGACAAAATTAAAAATGTTAATTTGGATGGTATTCCGCTGGCCGACAAGCAATTAGAGGAGACGATTATCAATAAAGGTTGGAATCCATATCCATTAGTACGATATTCGGAGCGACCAGATGTCGTGGCATCGCATATCATGGAAGGAAGGCTCGTTATTTTCGTCGATACCTCACCCAGCGTGATGATTTTGCCTACCACTTTTTTTGACTTGTGTCAGCATGCAGAAGAGAATCGACAAACCGCTTTTATGGGAAGTTATTTGCGCTGGGTACGTTTTATAGGTATATTCGCCTCGATGTTTCTGCTTCCGATGTGGCTGCTAATGGTCATCAATCCCGAATTAAAACCGGCGTTTCTTGATTTTATTGGTCCGCAAAAGGAAGCACATCTTCCGCTGATTGCCCAGTTTATCATTGTAGAACTAGGGGTCGATCTTATGCGAATGGCGGCTGTGCATACTCCGACACCACTGGCTTCTGCTATGGGCTTGATCGCAGCGATTCTGGTCGGTGATATAGCGGTTCAGACGGGACTTTTCGTGAATGAGGTCGTGCTGTATATGGCTGTCGCTGCCATAGGAATGTTCGCAACACCGAGCTACGAGCTGGGGTTGGCGAATAGACTAATTCGACTATTCCTGCTGGTTGCTGTTGCAATTTTTCACGTACCGGGCTTTGTCGTGGGTACGACACTGATCATTTTGATGCTGACGCTGCATCGGTCATATAATTCTTCGTATTTGTGGCCGTTCATTCCTTTTAATGCCAAAGCGTTAGCTTCCATCTTGTTCCGTATGCCTGTACTAGATGCGCCTAACCGCCCGTCATCTAACAAAACGAGGGACAATACGCGTATGCCCCATACGGATGCCGACACAGATTCGAACTCAGGCAATGGACAGGAGCATTAATATAAATGATCTGCATAAAAATCCATTGTTCTTGATGTTTTTTTTGCTATACTGGTGTAAACATTCGATGGAATATGACTAGCTTGTTCCAGAAAGAGAGGCGCCAGAACATGTATTTGCATGGAAGCAGTAAAATTAACAGCAATGGACATTTGGAGATCGGTGGTTGTGATACAACGCTTTTGAAAGAGCGTTTTGGCACGCCGCTATATATTGTTGACGAACAGTTAGTCCGCCGGCGCTGCCGGGAATTCATAGAAGCTTTTCGTGAAACCGGATTGAAGTTTCAGGTTGCTTATGCAAGCAAAGCGTTTTGTGTTATGGCGATGTGTGCTTTAGCTGCTGAAGAAGGGATGTCGCTTGACGTAGTTTCCAGTGGAGAATTGTTTACTGCGCTACAAGCAGGGTTCCCGGCAGAGCGAATCCATTTTCACGGCAATAACAAAACACCGGAAGAAATTGAAATGGCGTTAGATGCGCAAATTGGCTGCTTCGTCGTCGATAGCGAAATGGAGTTGCATTTGTTGCAGGCCCTTGCCTCCGAGAAAGAACAGCAGGTGAATATCTTACTGCGTGTTACACCAGGGGTTGAGGCGCATACGCATGAATATATGGCCACAGGTCAAGAAGATTCGAAATTTGGCTTTGACATTGGGAATGGTACAGCACGCCAAGCTGTGGAACAAGCTATCGAGCTGGACCATCTTAACCTGTTAGGGGTACATTCTCATATCGGTTCGCAAATTTTCGAAGTGAATGGCTTTCAAATGGCTGCTGAACGAGTTGCAGCTTTTTCCAGAGAAATTAAAGAACAGCTTCAGTTTTCTTTCAAAGTGATTAATCTGGGTGGGGGATTTGGCATTCGCTACACAGAGGAGGACACACCGCTGAAAGTATCCACCTATGTGCAGGCTATCGGCGAAGCGGTGAAAACCTATTTTTCAGGACTTTACGATGAACTTCCAGAAATTTGGATTGAGCCGGGACGCAGTATTGTAGGCGATTCAGGCACGACCTTATATACGGTAGGAAGCATCAAGAATATTCCGCAGGTACGTAAATATGTCTCGGTAGATGGCGGGATGACAGATAATCCACGCCCTGCACTGTATCAGGCCAAGTATGAAGCGATGCTGGCTAATCGAGCGCAGGATACGAACGAAGAGACGGTGTCCATTGCAGGCAAATGCTGCGAAAGTGGCGATATGCTTATTTGGGATGTAGAGCTGCCTCGTATAAATAGCGGCGACTTGCTCGCTGTTGCCTCAACCGGAGCCTACAATTACTCCATGGCGAGTAATTATAACCGAATACGTCGACCAGCAGTTGTATTTGTCAACAACGGTGAGGCCGAGTTGGTGGTGCGTCGGGAAACTTACGAGGATATCGTACGCAACGATGTTGTGCCACAGCGTTTGATTCGTGATCAAGCCAGTCCAGCGGTTCAGCCAAACGCCAAGATTACGGTTTCGTCCTGATTTTAGCATTGTAAGATCAAGCAGGCCATTGAGTCGGTAGTAATACACCGGGGACAATGGCCCTTTTTTTGGACAAGACTTTGCTAAGAGCGGCAATTCATAGTAAACTGGAACTTGATGTTATTTAGTTCTCAAAACAGGTTGAAAAGGAGATACAAACAATGAAAAAAGGTAGAATAGATCTTGAAAACGGCGGTATCGTCGAAATTGACTTTTTCCCAGAAGAAGCTCCAAACACCGTTGCTAACTTTGAAAAGCTGGCAAACAGCGGTTATTACAACGGTTTGAGCTTCCACCGTGTCATTCCGGGCTTTGTGGCTCAAGGTGGTTGTCCAATCGGTAACGGTACAGGCGGTCCTGGTTACACGATTGACTGTGAAACAGCTACGAATACAACAAAGCATGCCAAAGGCGTTCTGTCCATGGCTCATGCAGGTCGCAACACAGGTGGCAGCCAATTCTTTATCTGCTACGCTCCACAACCACATTTAGATGGAGTACATACTGTATTTGGTAAAGTAACCAAAGGTATGGAATTCATTGATGCTGTAAAACAAGGCGACAAAATGAAAGAGGTTAAAGTATTTGACGTGTAATTTTACCGTTAATTACATGATCTTTTTTAAATAGCGTTGCACCTAAGCCGTTCTGTCTTTGGACAGGGCGGCTTTTGTTGTCTTTTGTTTGACGGTTTATTAATTTTCGCAATCACGTAGGCATTACAGTGCGTAAGATCACATTCGAAAAGTAAGTGTTGTGATAGCCTTTTCATAAGAATGCATTTTCCATTTATTTTATATGAGTATTGAAACTCAGTAGGGATTGGAAAAGAAGGGGGCTTATCACATTGTCTATTTTAACGCGCACAAATCGACTCGGATTTTTTGAAATCCGGCTGGAATCCATTGGTGGACTCGGCGCTAATCTGGCTGGCAAAATGTTGGCCGAAACCGGGGTGCTTGGTCTGGGGCTGAATGCTTCAAATTTTTCGTCCTATGGTTCGGAAAAAAAGGGAACTCCGGTTAAAAGCTTCGTCCGCTTCTGTGAGCCGGAGGTCGATATTCGGGATCACAGTCCGATTGAGCAACCGCATGTGGTAGGCATTTTCCATGAAACGTTATACAAAACGGTAAATGTAATCAGCGGACTGCCAGCGGATGGGATTGTAGTGGTTAATTCCACGCGTCCAGCAGAAGAAATACGGGCTGATTTGGGCCTGGTATCCGGTACATTAGCGGTGGTGGATGCGATGGGCATCGCACTGGAAGAGCGAACCAAACTAAATACGTCCATGCTCGGTGCCTTGTTCCGTGTCTGTGATTTCCTGGACCCAGAAGCGATGAGATCGGTTATTCGCAGTACCTTTGAAAAGAAAAATCCACTGTTAGTGGAACCTAATCTGCGTACGTTTAACCGTGGTTATGATGAAATGGAACTGCACGTATATCCGGTTACTGATGACGCAGAGGATCGGGTTTTTGAACGTCCGCAACCATTGCTGGGATACGAAACCCAACTACTGGGGGGCGTTATTGCAACTCAGGGAAACAGCATGACGAGAGATGTTAGTGGTTCACGTCAGGGGTATGTGCCTGAATACGAAGCTGATAAATGTACCCATTGTGCCAAGTGTGATTCGATTTGCCCGGATTACTGTTTTGTATGGGAAGAGCAAGCAGACAAACGCGGAAGAATGATGCCATTTTTGCAAGGGATTGATTACCAGTATTGCAAAGGATGTCTGAAATGTGTAGATATTTGCCCGTCAGGGGCATTAAGCTCGCGTCGTGAACAATGGGGATGGGCGGAACAGAATCGAGTTGCCCACCAATTTCCGGCATATGAAGGAGGGCGTGCGTAATGGCAAAACTGGAGGAAGAACTCAAACAGACAGGCGCCGCGCAAGTGACAACGTTCGAATCCGGTAATGAAATGGCAGCTACGGCGGCTGCACAGATTAATTATCATATGATGGGATATTTCCCGATTACTCCATCTACCGAGGTAGCGCAGTATCTGGATCAGATGAGAACGAGAGGTCAGCATAATATTAAGCTGGTTGCAGCAGACGGAGAACACGGATCGGCAGGGATTTGTTATGGAGCTGCCGCAGCGGGAGCGAGGGTTGTGAACGCCACCAGTTCGCAAGGTTTCCTGTACATGCTGGAGCAGTTACCTGTTCAGTCAGGTACCCGTTTTCCTATGGTTATGAATCTGGTGACACGAGCTGTCAGTGGTCCCCTGGATATTCGCGGGGATCATTCGGACCTGTACTATGGTTTGAATACAGGCTGGGTCATTTTGACGGCAAGTACACCACAGGCTGTGTATGATATGAACATCATGGCACTAAAAATCGCAGAGCATAGCGATGTTCGGCTGCCTGTAATGGTCGCATATGACGGTTTTTATACGTCCCATCAAAAACGTAAAGTGCAATATTTTGCCGATGCTGAGACCGTGCGCGGTTTTGTTGGTCCTAACCCGAACTTAAATTATCCGAATATTACGGATTTTGATCATCCTGTTACCGTGGGTGCGCATATGAACGGTGATGACCTGACGAATAATCATGTTCAGCTATCCGAAGCACTGAAGCTGTCAGAAGGAGTATATGAGCAGGTAGCAGCAGAATATGCCGCTTTATCCGGTCGGGAATACCCGATTTTGGATCTGTATCATATGGAGGATGCTGAGGTTGCGGTCTTCCTGTTGAATTCTGCGGCTGAATCGGCCAAGGATGTGGCGGATCAACTCCGTGCGCGCGGGATTAAAGCTGGTGTGATACGTCCGAATATCATCCGACCGTTCCCAGCCGCACAACTGCGGGAAGCATTACGCGATGTCAAGGCGCTGCTGGTAGGTGAACGTGCAGATTCGTATGGAGCAGACGGCGGTAATTTAACGCATGAAATTAAAGCGGCCTTACAGGAGGACCCGCTGAACCGGACACTCGTGTTGAGCCGTATCTTTGGCTTGGGCGGCAAGGATTTTTATGCGGAAGATGCAGAGGCGTTCTTCCAGCTTGCGATTGAGGCGGCAGAGGCCGGACGAGCCGAGAAGCCCTTTGATTATTACGGAATTAATCCGGGTTCACCGGACAAGGTGATGCCGCAAGTTATGCAACCGCCACGTGGCAATGCATACCGTACGGGTCTGATTCAGGTTACGCCGGACGAGGCGACCGGGAAGCTCAAAGTCAAGGTACCACCCCTGCGGTCGTTGACGACCAAACCACGCCGTCTTACACCAGGTCACGGGGCTTGCCCAGGATGTGGGGCATTGTCTGCGCTGGAACTGTTTTTTAAAGGTATTGAAGGGGATATTGTCGTGCTGTTCCAGACAGGCTGCGTATATGTGACGACGACAGGGTATCCGTATACATCACACAAACAACCGATGATCCACAATCTTTTTCAAAACGGGGCCGCTACACTTTCGGGAGCGCTGGAAGCTTATATGGAAATGAAGCGCCGCAATGAAATTGAGATGTCGGACGATCCGACCTTCATCATGATCAGTGGTGACGGTGGGATGGATATTGGTATGGGTTCTGCGATTGGTGCGGCTCTGCGTAATCATAAGCTGATCATGCTGGAATATGATAACGAAGGGTACATGAATACAGGTTCACAGCAATCGTACTCCACTCCGCTCGGTCACATGACCAGTACGTCGGGTGTAGGGAAAATGCAAAAAGGAAAGCAAGGGCATCACAAGGATACCGTACAAATCATGGCTGCTTGTAACATTCCGTATGCTTTTACGGCAGCTGAAAGTCATCCGCAGGATATGCTGCGCAAAGCAGCCAAGGCTCAATGGTATGCGAACAACGTGGGAACGGCCTATGGTAAGATCCTGTGCGCCTGCCCGCTGAATTGGAAATCTGAAGACAGACTGGGCACCAGCATTGTGGGCGCCGCAGTCGAGTCCTGTTTCTTTCCTTTGTACGAAATAGAGCAAGGCAGTACGACGATTACGTATAATCCGGAAGACAAGGGAAAACGGATTCCAGCTGCAGAATGGTTGAAATTAATGGGTAAAACGAAGCATCTTCTCAAGGAGGAGGCTACGCTGGCTAACTTTGAGCAGGAGATTGAGCGTCGCTGGACTACCCTAAAAAAGAAACATGAAATTTCAGAGCTATAATTCTGTTTTTTGCATAATCATCGATTAGCATTGTTAGCCGCTGTTACTGTAGTGGTTCGATCAAGATTCTTTGCGCTTATTGCGCAAAGAATCTTTTTTGTTGTTTATGGGTTGAAGCATAAAAAAACAGGTAATGATTTCCGATATAGGAGTGGAGGCCTATAAGAGGCACGTTAAAAAGTTTTCTTCTGAATTTAAGATGCAATGAGGTGCAGGTAATGATTAAGCTGAATACAGTTGAAATAATCGAAATTATAAAGAAGCAGATCCCTAAGGTTATGAACATCAAGCCCGTAGAACTAAAGTTTACGGACGATTTTGGACGGGCATCGCTAGCAGCGACAGAACACAAATTCACGCTGACGAACCAGCACTATTCTGCGAAGGTGATGGATTGCGTGTTAGAAACACAGGTACGCCCCATTTTAATGTGCGAAATTATTTATTTTCTGAAATGCGAGTTTATTGACGGACATGTTGATGTACGACTGGATTATGAAGCATGTTCTGAGGAAGGGCGGGGACCTGTTGCTTCAGCCGTAATTACCTTTGATCATGCAACAGTGTTGGGAGTCGAGGAACTGGCTGATCTGATTGACTTGGCGCTTCATATGAATGATAAAACCTGGTTTGAAGAACTCTCCAGCCAATATGTCAAAACCAAAGCAGGCGCTTCTATTAGATAACTTGCTTTTTTTAGAAGTCGGTGCTAATATACGTAACAAGTTTAATGTTAATTCAATTAAATAAGAGCAAGATCCTTCGGGGCGGGGCGAAATTCCCCACCGGCGGTGATGACATGTTTGTGGATCGTTTTGTGAGAAACAGCATGGCTTAGTCCGTGACCCGGATGCTGAATGATCAGCAGAAGGTGGACCTGGTGCAAATCCGGGACCGACAGTATAGTCTGGATGGGAGAAGGATACGAAGCGCATGTGCATGACGTGACATGTGCCGATTTTTAGCATACCCAATTGTGCGTACGGCTTATTTCGTTGTAGGATAGCATCGGGCGATAGCTTTCTTAAGCTTTCTTTTTGATGCGTGTTCTGAGCGTATTTGGCTGTATCCTCAGTCATGCTTTCTATTGGCAAACCTATGATTTCATGTCGTCTTAAGATGCATATGAACTGCGCTTGTATACTACAAATGTGACTCTCATCACCCCCATGACGGATTGAATCCGAACTGGGGGTTTTTTGCGCTTATAGCTGATGAATTAGGGATAAACTGAAATGTAGTGGAAAGGAGTGAAGGCATGTTTACCGGATTAGTTGAGGAAGTGGGTCGCATTCAAACTATTTCCAAAAGCAGTGAAGCGATGGTGCTGGGGATTTCGGGTTCCGTGGTGTTGGGCGATTTGAAAATAGGAGACAGTGTCTCGGTGAATGGCGTTTGCTTGACCGCGATACGGATTGGTTCGAAAGACTTTAAGGTTGATGTGATGCCGGAAACCTTTCGCAGCACTAATCTGAAAGAGTTGAGATCCGGCAGCCGAGTCAATCTGGAGCGAGCAATGGCGGCGAGCGGAAGGTTCGGAGGACACATCGTGCAAGGACATGTGGACGGGACGGGAACGATTCGCGGGGTGACATCAGACCAGAATGCAGTTGTGTTCGAAATTGAGCCTAAAAATCAAACATTATTTAAATATATTCTTCTCAAAGGGTCAATCACAATTGATGGTATCAGCCTCACAGTCGCACAGCGTACGGGAGCTACCTTTGCCGTATCCATTATTCCCCACACCTTATCCGAAACGGCCTTACAAGCCAAACGTGAGGGGGATACCGTCAATATCGAATGTGATATTTTGGGCAAATATGTAGAACAGCTTTTAAATTACAAAGGTGCAGCGGAGGCGGAGAGAGTAGAAAAAGCTCCTCTCAGTTTGGACTATTTGGCGAAACACGGCTTTGCCTGATATTGAATGGTAAACCTGTTTAGGAGCATTCGTGGCACAAGACATAAGGAGGAAAGTGTTATGGATAGAGGTAGCCAAACAAGTGCAATGGCAAACGTCATAGAGCATGGCGAGTTGGAACATGACGAAGAGATTCGTTTGGATTCCATCGAAGAAGCGTTGGAGGACTTAAAAAACGGTAAAGTCGTTATTGTAGTGGATGATGAACAGCGCGAAAATGAAGGCGATTTTATCGCTTTGGCTGAAAAAGCGTCGCCTGAGATCATTAATTTCATGATTACAGAAGGTCGCGGGTTGGTCTGTGTGCCAATCACACGACAAAGAGCCGAAGCCTTGGAATTGCATCCAATGGTAGAGCAAAATACAGATTTCCACGGTACTGCCTTTACGGTATCGGTAGATCATATGGAGACAACAACGGGGATTTCAGCGGCCGAGCGCTCCTTGACTGTACGCGCCTTGGCAGACGAAGCAGTCACAGGAAGTGATTTCCGCAAGCCTGGTCACATGTTCCCACTGATTGCTCGCGATGGTGGTGTCTTGCAGCGTGCTGGTCACACTGAAGCGGCTGTTGATCTGGCCCGACTCAGTGGCTTCAAGCCTGCTGGGGTCATTTGCGAAATTATAAAGGAAGATGGCTCAATGGCCCGCCTGCCTGATCTGGCAGTGGTCGCCAAGCGACATCAATTGAAGCTGATCAGTATTCAGCATTTGGTGGACTACCGTCGTCGTTTGTCATTGTAAATACGTCTCGGTTCCAAGTAAATCTGAAGTATTATCCAAAGTACCTAAATAATTAAACAAAGAGAGGTTGATTAAACATGGCACGTTTTCTAGAAGGTAATCTCGTATCGAATGGTTTAAAATATGGTATTGTGGTGGGCAGATTTAATGAGTTTATTACGAGCAAGCTGTTAAGCGGGGCAATTGATGCCCTTCAACGACATGGTGCGCAGGAAAATGAAATTGATGTAGCCTGGGTTCCGGGTGCATTTGAAATTTCATTGATTGCACAAAAAATGGCTGCAAGCGGCAAATATGATGCCGTAATTACGCTGGGTACGGTCATCCGTGGTTCTACTTCACATTATGATATCGTCTGCAATGAAGTGGCCAAGGGTGTGGCAGCAAGTAGCCTGAAAACGGGCGTGCCTGTTATTTTTGGGGTAGTGACGACAGAAAACATTGAACAGGCTATTGAACGAGCAGGTACGAAGGCTGGTAATAAAGGTTGGGATTCTGCATTGGCTGCGATTGAAATGGCCAATCTCGGCAAGCAATTTTAATTGTATGAATAACTGAATAGAACGGTATAAACTGCAAGGTGAAAAGGGATTGGATTGTTAAGCAAGGCGATGACGTATATACTACAGAAAGAGGGATTGATAACGTAGAGCATAAGTGCTATAGGGAAAGGTATTGTTGAATGATGATTGGAGTAAGGCAGGGGGAAGCACATTGACAGTCGTAAACTACAAGCTGGAAACATTCGAGGGTCCGCTGGATCTACTGTTGCATCTGATTGATAAAGCCGAGATCGACATTCAGGATATCCCGATTAGCGATATTACTGATCAGTATATGGCTTTTTTGCACAGTATGCAGGAGCTGGAACTGGACATTACGAGCGAGTTTCTGGTGATGGCAGCGACGCTCTTATCTATTAAGAGTAAATTGTTGCTTCCCAAGCCACCTGTGATGGAATATGACGATTTGGATTTTTATGAGGAAGAGGATTATGATCCACGTGAGGAACTGGTCCGCAAGCTGGTGGAGTATCGTAAATATAAAGGGATTGCTCGCCATCTAAGTGAACGTGAATGGGAGCGGAGTCTAATTTATGGCAAGGAGCCAGAAGATCTAAGCGCATTCCTGCCCACTGAACCCGCAAATCCGGTGCATGGGCTGCATGCAAGCGATTTGGTCGCGGCCTTTCAGCGTGCTTTGCGCAAAGCAGAACGACGTACGACGGTAACCCGTGTTCATCGAGACGAAATTTCAGTCAAGGACCGTATCCGGCAAGTTATCGGGGCGTTAGAGATGCTGGGGAACGGAGGACGGCTGCTGTTCTCCAAGCTGATGCATGAGGATATGTATCGGCATGAGGTGGTTGTGACCTTTTTGGCTATCCTTGAACTGATGAAAATGAAACAAATTTTCTGTTATCAGGAGAAGCTTTTCGATGATATTGTAATGGAGTGGAGAGGGGATTTACGGGTTAATGGATTATCTGAAGCTGAAATCAATTATTGAGGGACTGCTGTTTCTCGCAGGAGAGGAAGGGTTGTCCACCAAGCAGATCGCCGACATTGTAGAGCAGCAGCAAGAGCTGGTTGAACAGTGCCTGGAAGATATGAAGCAGGACATGGAGCAGGGGGGAAGGGGCTTGCAACTTGTCCGTATTGCCGGTCATTATCAGCTTGCAACTTTATCCGAACATGCACCTTACTTTGAAAAGCTCGCATACTCTCCGGCACGTGCCTCACTGTCTCAAGCTGCTTTGGAGACGCTGGCCATTGTTGCCTACCGCCAGCCCATTACAAGAGTTGAAATCGAAGAGATTCGGGGTGTCAAATCCGAGCGGGCCATACATACACTGGTCAACAAGGAGCTCATTGAAGAGAAAGGTCGAGCTGAAGCCATCGGACGGCCAATATTGTACGGAACGACGAAATCATTTTTGGATTATTTCGGTCTGGGCTCTTTGGCAGATCTACCGCAACCGGAGTTGTTCGAGGATTCGGACAATTTGGAGGAAGAGACTCAATTATTGTTCGAGCGTCTGGAGAGCAGCCAGCCTGCGGCCAACGATTTGGATCTTGAATCCCAATAAAGTTGCTCCGGATCTTGCGGCTCACTTATGTAAAAGCTCAAACATACAGCCAGTCCTCACGTAGTTGGGGTCTGGCTGTTGGTATTTTTAGATGCATGATTTTCCGGCGAACGGTCATACTATTTTTGCCATGATATCTATAGCAAAAAGGTAGGGAGGGCTCGCCAGTGTGGAAATGGATCAGTATCGCCATCATCGTCTTTATATTACTTGTGCTGGCTATTCTGCTCTCTCGTATTCGATTGAAGCTGGATATTGCCAAACATGACAATGATGATCGGGCGCATCTAGAGATCAGATTTCTATACGGGATGATTAAAATGAATTACGATATTCCGGCCATTCTCATAACAGGTTTAAAAAAAGGGCTTCTCTATCGGCTTGACCGCAATAAAAATATACATAAAACGGATGCTTCCGTGGATAGCGGTAATATTGATGCAGAAAAAATAAAGCAATTTATACATGATATACGAGTTTTGCTCAAAGGAACGAATGCCTTACATCGATGGTTGCGGCATACATTGGCGCATGTGACGATGTCCAAAATGGAATGGTCTACCAATATTAGCCTTGCTGACGCGGCTTACACAGCTACCTCAACCGGAATTCTTTGGGGTTTGAAAACGACCTTGATCGGTTTTGCTACCAGTTTTGTACGTGTGGACTGTATCCCGAAGCTGTTTGTCGTGCCCTATTGGGTGGATCGCTTGCGTTTTACTACCACCTTGACCTGTGAAGCAAATATGTCGCTCGGTTATTTAATTTTCTCCATGCTCACGTTAGCTTATCGCATATGGCGCGTTCCGGGTGGACCGGAGGCGTGGAAACGGGTTTTTTCCAAAAAAACCGAGGATCCTCAAGCTACCAGTGAAAGTTAAACAGTGGAGTGAGGTGAGACTCAATCCTTTCTGAACTATCGAATGACATACATATTTCCTTGAACCCCTGCGCACAATAGCGAAAGAAAAGGCAGTCTACGCTTGAGATAAGCAGAGGAGGAATAAATCATGTCAGATCACCCGATTCAAGGGCTCATGCAAACCGCAATGGAAAACATCAAAGCCATGGTAGATGTGAATACGATTGTAGGAGACGCAGTGGAAACACCCGATGGTTCCGTTATTTTGCCAATCAGTAAGGTAGGATTTGGTTTTGCTGCCGGAGGAAGTGATTTTAACGTAGACGAAGAGGCACTTCATACTTCCTCGGCGTCGGGTAATCATAGCGGGAAGGAAGGGCATCCTTTTGGAGGGGGTAGCGGTGGTGGTGTATCTATTCATCCCATTGCTTTTCTGGTTGTTGGCAAACAGGGGGCACAAATCGTTCCATTGGACAATCAAACGCATCTGATTGAGAAGCTCATTGACTCCACGCCATACCTGATTGATAAGGTTCAGTCTATCTTCCAGAACGCAGGCGGCAACTTGCAGACTCCCCCCCCACAGGTACCTGTAGATGTTGCTACGGATCACAGTCATTCTGGCCCGGCTTACTTGTAAAAGTTATTGAAATTAAAAGCGTTCTCTCAGGAAGGTATCCCAAAGCCGAGTATAGGCTAAGGAATACCTTCTTTTCTGCTTGTACTTGGCCCTATCCCCGAATATACTGCCTTCCCCCAATGACAGCATGTATATGGTGACTGTATTCCTGTTGATACAAAGTATGCAGCGAGATTTCATTTTTTCGATTTCCTTCGGCAGCAAACTGCGATAGGTAGATGAAGTCCGGATAGATCACTTCATTCGTCAAATAAGCAGATACCGTGGCATCCGGTCGACGATGTTGATTCAGGGAATCGATAATACCCTTCGCCGGCAAGATGCCAATCCCATGTCCATAAAACAAGTCTTCCTTCAGCTTAACGACATTTTCTCCTTTCCATTCCAATGTTTCAGATGACACATCCGGATTGTTGAAATACAAAATATCGCCAGGAGCCGCTTTATGACTTCCTTGCTCCTGTATGAGTCTGAGGTCGCTGTCATAGTGCCAGTCATACAGCAGCATATCTGCAAAAACCCGATTAAACTCACTTTCCAGAATGGAATCCAGCACTCCTTTGTACAGCACAATAACCATAGCTGTTGCACATTCAAAAGCGTATTGATGTCCGTTTAAAAAGATATCTCTGATCCCCTGTGCCGGTGTGACACCTGCTTTGATCTGAAAGCCACCTTTTTCCGTTAAATCCCAAAATTGCTGGTTGCAACGTGCGGTAGAAAATGTGGCAAAGGATACACCACTACGGTGTAATGCTTCTGCGGACTCTACAATCCGCGATCTTAAAATCATTTCAAACTGTAGTCGCTGCATGTTATAACCCCTCGATCCATATTTAACGTTTAGTAACTAATATATATGTGTTCAGGGGAGCATGTTGCTTAGTTTGTGTAGAAAGAAAGCGAAAAGGGAGCAGCTAATGGCTGTCCTGTAAAGGAATTTTCTGTTATAAAGGTGGACATACTTTGAACAGCTTGGACATAGAATGGTACAAGACTTGCTCAAAACCGGAGGAATCCAAATGTTTAAAAAAAAGCAACACATCCACGCGGACCACAGCCATTTCTTGAATAAGGCACGCGCATTTGTTTTGCCGCTGGTACTTCTGCTTATTTTGTCATTGCCGCTTACGTTGCTAAGTCCGCAGCCCGTTCGGGGAGCGATAAAAACAGAAGCAGCGCCGCCCGCATTAGGAACCCATGCACAGGCTGCTTCTTTAATTGATGTCACATCAGGAAGAATCATTTATTCTACCGAGGGTGACCGGGAGCTACGTATTGCCAGCCTGACCAAAATTATGACAGCGATCGTGGCCATTGAACATGGACGCTTGCAGGACCGGGTAAAGGTGAGTCCAACGGCGTATGCCAAAGAAGGGTCCTCGCTTTTTCTGCAAATGGGTGAACAAATGTCGCTGGAAAATATGCTGTACGGCTTAATGCTCCGTTCTGGTAATGATGCCGCTTCTGCCATTGCTGAGCATGTGGGGGGGACAGAAGAGGGATTTGTCCATTTGATGAATGACAAGGCGGTTCAGCTTGGGCTAAGCCATACACATTTTGCTAATCCGCACGGGCTGGATACCGAGGGACATTATTCCTCAGCCAATGATATGGCCCGGCTTACTGCTTATGCGCTGCATAATCCAACTTTTGCCCGTATCGTAAAAACAGAACTGAAAAAAGCACCGAATCCCAACGATTCTTGGGACTACTCATGGCACAACAAAAACAAAATGCTGCGGCTGTATGAGGGAGCTGACGGGGTAAAAACAGGCTTTACCAAAAAAGCATTTCGCTGTCTGGTCAGTTCGGCCACACGGGACGGTCGCCAGCTCGCTGCTGTTACCTTGAATGACGGGGACGATTGGAACGATCATGCCCGTATGCTTGATTACGGATTTCGATATTATCCGCTCATTCCGATTACGGACAAGCAGCAACCTATCGATGGTTACCCACTATTAACAGGTACAAGCTTTGCATATCCTTTACATGATAGTGAGAAGACCCAGTTGCACAAAAGACTAGTGTTGTATAAAAATTCCGCCTCTGCAGACAGAGCGGACGTATCTTTTGGCTTACGAGGACGGGTCGAATTCCTATTGGATGGTAAACTTATTGGTTCCGTTCCTGTGTATGAAAAAGGGAGTAAGCTGCCTGCTCAAAGTACCGTACGGCCACAGCAGGAGGCTCCAACTGCACAAGATCCTGCGAACAATACTCAACAACGAGGTTGGACGAGCAGATGGAACGAAATTCTTAAAAATCTGTTTGGAGCCTAGGGCAAGCAGGAAATAGAGCTGTACGTGTCACATCATTGGGAAAAGGGGGAATCAGTCATGATTCATCTCATATGGGTGGCTTTGATTTGTATTGGATTTGTATTTGCTGCCGCGCAGGGAAATATTGAGGTGGTGACGAAAGCGGCTTTTGACGGGGCAACTACGGGGGTTACAGTGTGCTTTGGACTGATAAGTGTGCTGGTGTTTTGGATGGGCATGATGAGGCTGGCTGAAGATGGCGGACTCTTACAGAAAATATCCAAGCTGCTTTCTCCTTTGGTTGCCTTTCTCTTCCCTGATGTTCCGCGTAATCATCCCGCTATGGGTTACATTTTGTCCAATATGAGCGCCAATCTGCTGGGTTTGGGGAATGCAGCTACACCGATGGGAATCAAGGCGATGCAAGAGTTGCAGACGCTCAATCCAGATAAGCAAACCGCCACACCAGCCATGTGTACGCTGCTCGCCCTGAATACAGCCAGTATTACGCTTATTCCTACGACGTTGATCGCGATACGGCTTAATTTTCATTCCGCACATCCGGCAGAAATCGTCGGTACAACACTGGTAGCGACCGCAATAGCCACCTTTGCCGCAATTGCGGCGGACCGTTGGTACCGTAGTCGAGAATTGCGCCGCCGTCCTCCAGCGATTCCGCCGTCCCAGACATCCTTGGCGCCACTCACCCCACCAGGACCAACATCTGCCTCTTCAACAACGTCGTCCGTATCTTCACCTGCCGTTCCGCGAACGGGAATCACGGCTGCCAAGGGCAGGGACACTACTTGGAAAGGATGAGGGAGGCATGCTTTATTTTATTAACCTCGTATCAACTTGGGCTATCCCGGTTATTCTCGCTTTTATTCCTTTATATGCATATGCCAAAAAGGTGCCTGTCTACGATTCTTTTGTGGATGGAGCTAAAGACGGATTTTCTACCGCCATCAGCATTATTCCTCATCTTGTAGGCATGATGGTGGCGATTAGCATATTTCGAGCATCCGGCGCTTTGGACTATTTGATCTCCTGGGTAACGCCATGGATTAAGGACTGGGGCGTACCCGGTGAGGTATTGCCTTTAGGCTTGCTTCGTCCATTGACGGGCACGGGTTCACTTGCGTTCACGACGGATCTAATTCGCACCTATGGCCCGGATTCCATGATCGGTCGGATCGCTTCAACGATTCAGGGCAGCACAGACACGACGCTTTATGTGCTAACTGTATATTTTGGTGCGGTAGGTATCCGCAATGGACGGTATGCTTTGAAGGTAGGACTATTTTCAGATGTGGTTGGTTTTGTGGCAGCCATTGCGATTTGCCTGCTTATATTTTAATTTCTGTATCGTTTTTTGAACGGGGGTTGTGATTTTGCTCATGGATGGGTATCATTAGCATGAGGTGAATTAGCGAACATGGAAAGATTGCAGAAAATATTGGCCCAAGCTGGTGTAGCTTCCAGACGTAAATGTGAGGAGCTTATTCAGGCGGGTAGCGTGGAAGTGAACGGGGTTATCGTAACTGAACTGGGAACGAAGGCAGACCCTGATCAAGATATGATTACGGTAAAGGGACGCCCAATCAAAACCGAGAAAAAAATCTATCTGATGATGAACAAACCTAAAGGAGTTATTACGAGTGCTTCCGATCCGGAAGGCCGTAAAATCGTGTCAGACTATCTGAAAGGCGTTAAGGAACGCGTATATCCGGTAGGACGTCTCGATTACGACACCGAAGGACTGCTGTTGCTTACCAATGATGGCGAGTTCGCCAATCTGCTCACCCATCCCAAGCATCATGTGCCCAAGACATATGTGGCAACAGTCAAAGGCGTTCCGCATGGTACTGAGCTGGACAAGCTGAAAAAAGGAATCGTGCTGGAGGATGGCATTACTGCACCAGCCGAGGTAGAATATAAAGATGTAGATCCGAATGGTAAGGAGTCTGTGATCCAGATTACCATTTATGAAGGCAGAAATCGCCAAGTTAGACGGATGTTTGAGGCCATTTCACATCCAGTCATCAGACTCAAGCGGATTGCCTTCGGAGATCTTCTGCTACAAAACTTGAAGCGCGGTCTGACCAGACCCCTAACTAAGGATGAAATCAACCGTCTCATTCAACTTGCCCAATCAGACAACACGAAAAAGAAACGGACAGGACGGGGGTCATAACCCCGGCCTTTTTGGTGTAAAGAGACTGTTGGATGAGAGTAAAGTTTGACCAAGCACAGGAAAATAGTAAAATAGAGAGAATGCTTTTTTTAGCGAAGGGGCTGGGAATATGTCAGAACAAAGCAACCGCATATTAATTGTAGACGATGAAGAACGCATTCGCCGCCTTCTGCGGATGTATCTGGAAAAAGAAGGATATGTAATTGACGAAGCTGAGGATGGTGAGATTGCCCTCCAAAAAGCGACTGCAAGCGATTACAGCATTATTTTGCTCGATGTAATGCTTCCGGGGATGGATGGAATTGAGGTATGTACACGGCTGCGTCAGACCAAAGCTACACCTGTGATTATGCTGACTGCCAAAGGTGAGGAAGTGAACCGTGTACAAGGCTTTGAAGTCGGAGCCGATGATTATGTGGTTAAGCCCTTTAGCCCGCGAGAAGTCATTTACCGGGTGAAGGCGATTTTACGCCGTTCGTCGGAAACTGCCTTTTTAACGAAAGAGGCGGTACCAAGCAATAGTATTGTTTTTCCGAATCTTATCATTGAGCATGATGCTCACCGGGTAACTGCGGGCGGGATTGAAATCAGTCTCACGCCTAAAGAGTACGAGCTGTTGCATTATTTGGCGGTGTCACCAGATAAAGTCTTCTCGCGCGAAGAACTGCTGAAAGACGTGTGGAATTACGAATTTTTTGGTGATCTGCGCACTGTGGATACACATGTGAAACGGCTTCGTGAAAAACTGAATAAGGTATCGCCAGAGGCAGCGGCTATGATTACGACCGTGTGGGGCGTAGGTTATAAGCTGGAGGTTCCAAAATAACGTGAACTTCTGGAGATCGCTGGTAGGCAAGCTGTGGATCACCATCATTTGTCTTGTAGGCTCTGTGCTTATTTTTCTAGGGCTTTTTTTATTGCCGTACATCAACAGAAATTTTGCGGCGTATGAATCGACGGAAATCAAGCATTTGTTCACCTATACATGTATTGTCGGATTTTTATTGACGACCTTTTTTGCCCTATTCCTTTTTACTAAAATCACACAGCCTATGCAGCTGTTGATTCAGGCGGCGAATGCGATTCGTGAGGGAAGGTATGATACTCGGCTTTCGCTGGTAACCAGTGATGAAATTGGAGAACTGGCGAAAACTTTTAATCATATGTCTACGGAACTGGAAGCAACGATCCGCAGTCTGAATGAGGAGAAAAACCATTTATCCAGCGTACTGCGAAGCATGTCTGATGCAGTAATCACCTTCGACAGAAGCGGACAAATCATCTTGACGAATCCGCCGGCACAAAGTCTGTTGGATATCTGGAAAAAGCTGGAGTGGCAGGAGCGTGATCTGGAGGAGTTTGGAGCTTCTGTACCTGAGCCTTTGCAGTCTCTGTTCCATACCGTTATGGACAGGGGGGAGGATGTCGGAGACTATATCCATGTCAAGAAGGGCTCCTGGTCGGTACAGATGGCGCCTCTGTATACGGATAATGCAATCCGCGGTGCAGTAGCTGTGCTTAGAGATATTACGGAAGAAGTGAAGCTTGAGAAGATGCGGAGTGATTTTGTGGCCAACGTCTCTCATGAAATCCGTACACCTTTATCTATGATGCAGGGCTACAGCGAGGCGTTGCTGGATGGTATGGCGGGTTCACCTGAAGAATCTGAGGAGCTGGTACAGGTCATCCATGATGAATCATTACGCATGGGAAGATTAGTCAAGGATCTGCTTGATTTGGCCCGAATGGAGGCTGGTCATACAGACATGCACCGACAGGAAGTGGATGTGAATGAGCTGATCGAGCGTGTTCATCGTAAATTTACGGTACGTTCGAAGGAACAGGGACTGACACTCGATTACCATGAGCAAGGCCAACGTTTGCTGCTGCCTGAGGCAGATGAAGACCGACTGGAGCAGGTATTGACCAATTTGCTGGATAATGCATTCAGACATACACCTGGCGGGAAAAAGGTTACTATTGCGGCGGATCGAATTTTGGGAGAACGGCATGAGTTAATCCGTATTCGGATTAAGGATGAAGGTGTAGGCATTGCCGGCGAGGATCTACCTTATATTTTCGACCGCTTCTACAAGGCAGATAAGGCCAGAGTACGTGGTGAGGATAAAGGGACTGGTTTGGGGCTTGCTATTGTCAAGAATATTGTAGAGGCTCACGGAGGCTCTGTCTCTGCTGCCAGCGTATTGGGGGAAGGAACGGAATTTACTATTTTGCTGCCGATCTCCAACAAAACAAAGCTGGGTCTGTAACAGGCTTATAAGCCCCAACTGATATACCCCGGTTTGCAGGCATCCTCGGAAGAGGGTGCTTTTTGTTGAAAAATCAACATTTATCTTGTTCAACGTGGAACATCCTGTTTTAAGATAATTGCTCTCATGATAGATAACGGTATAAGAAAAAGACGCCTGGGTAGCCAGGCGCCTCTCTTTATTATAAAACCTTGGACATCTCAATACTGTCTGGGACTAATCTAGCACTACTTCTTGGGCAGTATTTAGTTCTGGCAAACCAACGAGTTGAATCAACACATCTTTAGGCACGGCTTTATCGACGGTCAAGATCATGATGGCTTCTCCGCCGACAATTTTACGCCCTACTTGCATGGAAGCGATATTGACGCCGTTCTCCCCAAGCAAGGTGCCGACACGACCGATAATGCCTGGTTTATCATTGTGGGAGATGAGCAGGAAATGAGCTTCCGGTGCCACATCTACTGGGAACTGGTTCAACCGAACAATACGTTCGCCATAGCCTGCCAGAAGGGTGCCAGATACACGTTGCTCTTCGCCGCTCTGGGTTTTGAGTGTAACGGTAATCAGGTTGGTAAAACCCTTGGTGGCGGGCGCCTGAGATACGACAAGATGGATGTCACGTGTTTTGGCCAGATGTACAGAGTTTACAATGTTCACATCGCTGCCCAGATGACGGCTAAGTACACCTTTCAAAATATAACGTGTCAGAGGCTGTGTATCCACAGAGGACAAATCGCCAGCGTAATCTACCTGAATTTCACGTACAGCCTGATTCGTGATCTGAGCGGCAAAGCTGCCCAGCTTTTCTCCAAGCGAGAAATATGGCTGCAATTGCGTCATGACGTTGGATGGTACTGGAGGCATGTTGACCGCATTTTTAAAAGGCTCATCACGCAAAATATGCAGCACTTGCTCGGACACATCGATAGCTACATTCTCCTGAGCTTCGACAGTTGAGGCCCCCAGATGTGGTGTCACGATAATTTTCGGATGACTCAGGAATGGGTGATCCTGTGCTGGCGGCTCTGACTCGAATACGTCAAAGGCTGCACCGGCAACGATACCTTCATCAATGGCTTCAACAAGAGCCATTTCATCGATAACTCCGCCCCGGGCACAGTTGATGATGCGCATTCCTTTTTTCATCACTTCAAACTGTGGACGAGCAATCATATGTTTCGTTTCCGGTGTTAATGGTGTGTGTACGGTCATAAAATCTGCGTTGCGGATAATTTCGTCCACGCTCGCCAGCTTAATGCCCAGCTTCTCAGCGCGTTCTTCCGTTAGAAATGGATCATAGCCGAGGATGCTCATGCCAAATGCTTTGGCACGTTTAGCCACCTCACTGCCGATACGTCCCATGCCGAGGACTCCAAGTGTTTTGTTACGCAGTTCGACACCGAGGAATGTTTTACGATCCCATGTACCGCCAATGGTTTTGGCATATGCCTGTGGAATATGACGTGCTAGAGCCATCATCATCGCAAAAGTGTGCTCACATGTCGTAATCGTGTTGCCGTCAGGAGCATTAATAACGATAATCCCGCGCTGTGTTGCTGCTTCTAGGTCGATGTTGTCCACTCCGACCCCAGCTCGCCCTACAACCTTGAGGTTCTTACCTGCCGTCATGATGCGTTCGGTTACCCGAGTTTGGCTTCGAACGAGTAATGCGTCATAGTCACCAATAATTTGAAACAATTCATCCTCGCTGAGACCTGTGTTCTTGTCCACCGTGACATCGTCTGCATCCATCAGTTGCTGGATGCCCAGGTCACTGATCGGATCGGATACTAACACTTTAAACATTTGGTTTCCTCCTCAAAGTTAACTTCTTTTATGGACAGGATGTACTTCTAACTGAAATACATTCCATAAAGAACATGAAAAAACTTGAAATGCTTCTAAAAGTACAGGAGAGCGGTGTGAAATACTAGTGTGATAACGCATTGACGCAGAAAAGGGATGAAATAGCATTATGCACCAAACTAACGACCAAAAGTCTTATGCGGAGACACTTTGCGGTTTTCGGGCATCAAAAAAACTCCCGAATCACATACTATCTCCATAGTAAGGGACGAGAGTTATCGTGGTACCACCCTAATTCGCAGCCATTTCGCAATGGACTGCCTTCAGCGGTCATAAAATGACCGAAAGGATAACGGTTTTCTGCCGATTGCATCTAATGCCGGGAAATATTCCCCAGACCTCGGTGCAATAACTCAGGAGCGCTGAAAGTAGTTACTTCGTCACCGGCTTCCACCCAAGCACCGGTTCTCTGAGGACGAAATCAATACCTTTTCTCCATCATTGTTGTTGTCGCTAATAATTTTTTCATAATGTATCATGGCTTACATGGGCATGTCAATAGGACATGCGACATGTGTGGATAGCCGGCTAGATATATAGCTACAGAATGCGGAAAATTAAGATTTAAGTCTTCTTGAATCCGTCCGACTTTTTGGCTATGATGCTAAAGAAGACTATGTAGAGGACTAACTAACTATGAAAAAGCTTAAAGTGAAATGGAAAAGAGCGCAAATTCATGAATTGAATGACCGCTTGCTGCTTTACAATTTGTATCTAACTCAGGGGCTGACCCTGCTGATTGGCGCAATCTGGATTATTTTTCAGAAAAGAAATGTGTTAGAACTATTTGCATTGCCGAACACTTTGCACGTCTTATGGTGGGGATTGGGATTGGCCGCCGCTATGTTACTTGTGGATCTGTTGCTATCCCGGATTATGCCTGAGGATGCTATGGATGACGGTGGTATTAACCAAATGCTGTTTCAAAATCGTCCGGTTTGGCATATTATTTGTATAGCAGCTATCGTCTCCATCTGTGAGGAACTCTTGTTCAGAGGCGCGATTCAGTACAGCTTTGGTCCTTATTGGACAAGCATTTTGTTTGCGGTGATTCATATCCGATATTTACGGCATTGGATTCCCACTGGCTGGGTTTTTCTTAGCAGTTATGGATTGGGTTACATATATGTGCAGACCGGTAGTCTGTGGGCACCGATCATTTGTCATTTTGTGATTGACCTTATATCTGGTTTAGCGTTACGTTTTCGGAGGTATGAAGAATGAATCAGGAACTTAGCAGAGTGCAGACCTATGGTAGCCGTCGAAATGGTCGCAAAGGCAAGGAGGAGGACAGGTCAAAATCTAAACCAGTTCGCTCCCGTGCTTCACGGCCCGTGCCAGAATTGGCTCACGTTGCCGCTGCACCAGAAGTTGCTGTAACGATGGAGGATGACACTCCTGCCAGTGAGTACCGAACGCGGGCAGAAATGTTTCCGTCCCGCCGTATTCGGGTAAGCAAGTGGTTTTTGAATTTTTTGAGCACTCTTTTTGTGCTGATTACTGCAGCGTTACTGTGGTGGGGCATCAAGGGTGCACCACCCATCAGTGAAATGCTTTGGTAATATAAAGTTATTATGGACGTCTGTGCTTAGGTCAAGGCGCGTAATGATACGGTAAAAAGGCCTCCATCTCCGCATAAATAGCGGAGAATGGAGGCCTTTATTGTATTATCTATAGTTAATCCGGAGTATACGCAAGTGTCTATTAGCTGGCAGGAACCTCAATGCCTTGCGGATCGACAAATTGGTAACCCTTTTGCTCAAGGCGTGTCAATAGACTGTCCAGAGCCTCAGCTGTCCATGGCAGTTCATGCATCAAGATATTGCTGCCTGGATGAAGTTGTTCCGTTACGTTTTTGAGGAGTGCCTCCGATTTATTAGGCTGATTCTTTTTCATTGTCCAGTCCAGAGAACCGACGGACCATGTCATGTATAGGAGACCGTTTTCCTTAGCGACCTTGCGACCTACGTCTCCGCCTGCACCATGAGGGGGGCGGAAGAATACGGGAGCTTGTCCTGTAATGTCCTTAACAGCTTTTTGTACTGTTTCAATCTGTTTTTTGACCTCGGACTCAGATTTATTCTTTAGCACGATGTGATCCCAGCTATGGTTGCCGATGGGCTGTCCACGGTCATGGATAAGCTTGAGCAACTCAGGATGCTCTTTTACACGGTAACCGTTCACGAAGAAAATTGCTTTCGCTTTGTGTTTGTCCAGTACATCTATGATTTTGTTAATCATGGCTGCTTCCTTAGGACCATCATCAAAGGTCAGTAACACGACTTTTTTTTCGGTACCTTGTTGGTTAGGGATTACATTGTAGGCTTTATCCAAGTGATACATTTTGTTACTGGTAGTTGCAGATGTCGCAGCTCCTGTTTCGTTGCTTTCGCTGGTTTTATCATTTTGTGCATTGGTTTTACCCGCTGAGTTATGATCATCACTGCCTGCTTGCTTACTGCTGCTTTTTGGGGAAGAGACGTTGCTCTGATCCTTGGCGCTGTTACTTGAGTCAGACGCTACCGAATCCTGTTGGTTGCTTGTTGCCGCAGATTCCGGCTTGGTTGCAGTGCAAGCACTAAGCAGCAGACATGCGGTGAACAAAATGGCTGCTGTTTTTGTACCCATTATTTCATCTCACCTTCCTGTATTTTATACCGTATGAGTTTGTCACTACTGACGAACACTATGCTTGATTCTACCACAAAGGGAGGTTCTAATTGTGAAAACATCTTCATTTTTCCTGGGAATCGTCTTGGGCGCTGTCGCAAGCTCTTTGATCTCCCGCAACCGCAACATGTTGGGCTTATCTATGGACATGGGTGGAAAAAAAGGCGGCAATTTAGTGCAGAAAGCCCGTACTAAAATGATGGACGCGGCATTCCCCGGAATGGGCGAGATAACGCTCAATAAAGAAGACACCCATAAGGATCAAGACCATCATTCACAAACAGATAAAACCGCTCATAACGCCCATACTGCCAAGAACAAAGAAGAGAATATGAAGTTGATTAAAGACTTCATCAGCACAAGTCCCGATGTTAAACGTGAGGTCGAGCAAATTTTGAAAGAAACTCATACAGCCGTACCGGGATTGTAACCCAGAAACCTTTATTCCGAATCATTTTGCGGCTTTTTTGTAAAAGCCGTTCAAATGATTCTTTTTTTTATCTTTTTATTGCGTGCATTTACGATTATAAAATGATAACATGATTACATAGAACCATTTTCATCACAGGCATCATAATTGCATCATAATCTGTTAATAACACTCGGCTGCCAGGAGGAGGGTCCAGTATGAAAATAGAAAGATTAAGTCAGGACAAGATACGGATTTTCCTTACCTTTGACGATTTGAGCGAACGCGGTATTCAAAAAGACGATATGTGGCAAGAAATTCCAAGAGTTCATGAGCTGTTTACCGAAATGATGGATCAGGCATACAGCGAACTGGGCTTCGACGCCACGGGACCGTTAGCTGTCGAAGTCTTTGCGCTTCCTGCTCAAGGAATGGTTGTTATCGTCACCCGGGGAAAATATGACCATCAACAGTATGGTTCGGGTCCCGATGAGGAGCTTCCAGAGGAAGTCTACGAAATGGAAGTCACGCTGGAGCATAGCGATTCCATCGTTTATGCGTTTAGCGATTTCGAAGTACTCATAGAAGCGGCTCATATGCTTCGTAGCAACACTACGGAAGCAGGTAAGCTGTATCATTATAGAGGAAAATGGATTCTGCATTTGGAACCAGAAGAAGTAGAGGAGTCCAAGCTTGCGGCTTTAATCGCGGTTCTTGCTGAATTTGGAGAAGGCTCATCCGTTACACCAGCTATGTTGGAAGAGTATGGTAAGCTGGTCATACCTGAACAGGCAGTTGCTGTCATCTGCACTCATTTTGACAGCCGTTCTTGATTCTTTTATTGAAAGTGATATCGAAGTGAATTTGTCGGCTCTGCGCTGAAAGCAGAGCCGACTCATTTTTATGGAGGGATGATCGGTGCTTCTGTTTTCGGTTTTAGCGGCAGCCACAGCGCCGGGTCTCGCCTTATTGATGTATTTTTACTTGAAGGACAGGTATGATTCGGAGCCACTGCACATGGTTATTAAAGTGTTTTTGCTCGGCTTTTTGGTGGTTCTTCCTGTCATGATTTTTCAACGCGGGCTGCTGCTTTGGCTAGGGGATCACACGTTAATCCAGGTGTTCGGCATTTCAGCCGGAGTGGAAGAGTTTTTTAAATGGTTTCTGTTGTATCACATCATCTATAATCATACCGAGTTCGACGAGCCTTATGATGGTATTTTGTATGCGGCCGCAGTCTCACTCGGATTTGCAACGGTTGAAAATCTGTTATATGCCTGGGCGGGCCATGCTTCGGTTAGCATGATGCTGATGAGATCATTGCTACCGGTATCCGGTCATGCGATGTTTGGCGTAATGATGGGCTACTACATGGGGAAGGCCAAGTTTTCAGAGGGCTTGAGGAGCAAATACATGTTGCTGCTGTCATTGGTGCTTCCATGGTTCTGGCACGGAGTATACGATTTGATTTTAACGAAATTTTCGCATGACTGGATCTGGTTTATCATTCCACTTATGGCATTTCTATGGTATGGGGGAATGGCGAAGATCAGTCGAGCTAATAACCGCTCTCCTTTTCGTTTGTTAAAACGGGAAGAAAAGGTTAATATGTAACGAAATAGGACACACTGATCTGACAAACCTGTTAGAGAAAGAGGTGTCTTTTTTTGCGTATAAAAGTAAGAATTCATTGTAAAAGATGCGGTGAACGCTTTGTACTAAGAGGACGCATAGAGCAAGGACAGATTCAGACCGGCTTTAAACGCTGCATTTGCGATAACTGTGAGTTTATTATTGAAGTCATGGAAAACCATGCATAAGAGAGCATTCTTCTTGTCACACTATCGGTAGTGTACTTGAAGAAAGGAGACTCACAATATGTATAAGCGACTTAGTGCCGTATTGTTCCCGGTGGTTACCCTGATGATGATAGGAGCATTTGTGTGGGGTTATCAGCAAAGCCAGATGAGAAATGAGGTATCTCTTCAGGCGAATAGCATGTCGATGAAAGCGGAAAATCAATACCAGCGTGCGTTTCACGATTTGTCGTTTCATATGGATCAGCTGCATTCTCAACTCGGTAACGCGGTTGCTGTCCATAACACTTCACACTCGATGCACCGCAAATGTTTGATGAACGTGTGGAGGATTGCGAGTGAGGCCCAAAATGAGGTTAATCAGTTGCCTCTCAATGTAATGCCTTTTAATCATGCCAAGGATTTGTTGTCACATCTATCCGCATTTTCGTATCAGACCGCTGTTCGTGATCTGGATCACGAGCCTTTAAACGAGAAAGAAATTTCGAACCTGAAAACGTTATATAACAATTCCAAAGAAATTTCGAAAAACATGCAGGAAGTGCAGCAAAAGGTCCTTAGTAAAAATTTGCGATGGATGGATGTAGATATGGCAGCAGGTTCTCAAACTGGGCCGAAGGACAACACCATTATTGATGGCTTTAAAACCGTGGACAAAAAGGTGGAAAACTACAAGGAGCTGGATTGGGGACCGTCTGTAGCCAGCATCTATGACAAACGCTCTGTGAAAAAATTGAGTCTCCCGGCAGTGAATGCAGAACAAATTAAACGAAATGCCGCTGAATTTACAGGAAAACCGGAAAGTCAGATACGTGTGAACGAAAACGGTAAAGGAACGGAATGGGCATCTTATACAGCTACACTGCTAAATAAGAAGCAACCCGTGGCCAGTATGGATTTCACGAAAAAAGGCGGCAAGCTTATTTCTTATCATGACATGAGGGCAGTAGGTCCTAAAAAAGCATCACGTGATGAAGCGATTCGCTATGCTAGTGAATACCTTGAACAAAAAGGTTACACAGGAATGAAGCCAGTTGCATATGATGAAAGCGGGAATTTAGCTAACATTACATTTGCGAGCCAACAAGGGGACGTGATTATCTATCCAGAAAAAATCACAGTCAGATCAGGCCTTGATAACGGACAAGTGATCGGTTTTCAATCCAGTGATTATGTGTACGAGCATAGTCATCTCCGCCGTATTCCGCAAGCGAAATTGGATTTGAATGCAGCACGAGCAAAATTGAATCCTGAGTTTCGTGAAACTTACCACCGTAAAGCCTTAATTGAAAATGAACTTTCGAATGAAGTTCTGTGTTATGAATTTGGTGGTAAAATCAATGGTTCCGTTTACCGGATATACATTAACGCCAATACAGGGCTGGAAGAAACGATTGAAGAGGTTAAAGATTCAGATGAACCTCAGGTTACTGCAAGTAATGCGTAGTTGATTACATGAAAATGAATCAATAGTCACTCTAAACCTCCTTCATGAAGGAGGTTTTTTGTGCTTAAGTCATAGCTCGAACAAATATAATGCTTAATATAGGCATAAAGTCGTGGTATTATATACCTTAATTAGAGCTTTTAATGGACAAGGATGGTGGATCATTTGTTTCCTAAAATTAATGATGTGTTATACATACAAGTGGCTGGTACTGACCACAAGGACGAGATTTTTGAATTTAAGTCTCGTATTGCGGAAGAGGAGTCACAGAACTTTCTAATTGAAATTCCTATGTCACAAACAAGTGGGCACTTGAAAAAATTGTTTCTAGGGGAAGAGCTATCTATATTTTTTATGAGCGAGGGTGGGATTAAAAATTATTTCAATACCCACGTTACAGGTTTTAAAGAGGATATCCTCCGGATGGTTCGCATCCACAAACCTGCTCCAGACAGCATCAGCAAAATTCAGCGCCGAAACTTTCTTCGGGTTAAGGCCAACTTGGAAATTGCAGTAAAGCATGGTGAGAACGAGTCCAGATTTGTAGCAGAGACGCATGATGTGGGAGGTGGAGGCGTTTCTTTTCAGACCCAGGGAACTCATCATCTTGAAGAAGGAGAATCATTATCTTGCTGGATTTTGGTCCCTTATAAAAACGGCACTCAAGAGCATGTTCCGTTCCAATCTGAAATTGTACGTATTCAGCAGATGGAAAACGGACGCAGACTCATTATGCTGAAATATGAGAAAATTGCTGATCAGGAGCGCCAAAAACTGATTAAATATTGTTTTGAACGACAGCTGGAATTCCGGGGAAAATCGTAATCATCCGAAATTTTTCTTTTTTAGTAAACCTGTCGCTTATTTTGCATCGCCTATAAATGTGTGGTATAATTTTCACGTCGCAGGCAATGCCTGCTTTTTTCTTGAGGTTAGGTTAGGAGGAATTCCCTGTTGGCAAGGCAACATGTATCTTCAAGTAACAAAATAAATGTAGCCATTGATGGACCTGCTGGTGCAGGGAAAAGTACAGTGGCCCGCCTGGTGGCGAAAGCACTTTCTTATGTATATGTAGATACCGGCGCCATGTACCGAGCAGCAACGTGGTACATGATGTGTAAGGAAATTCCTGCAGAAAATGTACAAAAAGTGCTTCAACATGTACCTGAGCTGGTGATTGAATTAGTACCGGACCCCACAGGCCAAAAGGTTTATTGTAACGGGGAAGATGTAACCACTGTGATCCGTTCGATGGAAGTGACTAGCAACGTGTCACAGTATTCAAGTATTGCTGGTTTACGTACACGTTTGACTGAAAACCAGCGTGAAATGGCTGCACGCAAGGGTGTCGTTATGGATGGTCGCGATATTGGTACAACTGTACTTCCTGATGCGGAAGTCAAGGTGTTCATGACCGCAAGTGTTCAGGAACGTGCCTCTCGCCGTTTTAAAGAACTGAGCGAAACTGATGATATCACTCTGGAGCAGCTAGAACGTGACATTGCGGCACGTGACAAGCTTGACGAGGAGAGGGAGGTATCCCCGCTTCGTTGCAGTGAGGACGCCATCGTGCTCGATACGACCCATATGGGCATTCAGGATGTCGTTGATACGATCGTATCTTATTGTTTAACGGAGAAGGATGGAGAGATCAGCCAATGATATATACTGTATGCGTCAGTATTTTGCGTCTCATTTACCGCGTTCTGTTTAGACTTGAGGCGGTAGGCAGTGAAAATGTTCCTGCCGAGGGCGGAGTACTGTTGTGTTCTAATCATATTAGTAATCTTGACCCTCCTACAGTCGGTATTTTGCTGAAGCGAAAGGTTCACTTTATGGCAAAAGCCGAGCTGTTTAATGTTCCTGTACTAGGTCCACTCATTGGGAAACTGGGAGCTTTTCCAGTCAAACGCGGTGGTGTAAGTAAGGAATCCATTAAGCTGGCATTGAACATTTTGCGTGACGGTAAGGTTATGGGGATCTTTCCCGAAGGCTCCAGAGGAGCTGGGGGAATCGGTAAAAAGGGTGCTGCAAGCTTTGCGCTACGCAGTGGAGCGGCTGCCGTTCCGGTCGCCATTATTGGTGATTACAAGCTTTTCCGTAAAACGAAAGTGTTATACGGTAAACCTGTCAATTTGGACGCTTACCAAAAGGGTGCCGATATCGAAGGAGATCCGCTTGAACTGGCAACAGAAGCAATTATGTCTCGTATTCGCACGATGAAGGAAACGGGTAAGCCTACGAATAACTGAAAGGCTTGCATGAATTGTGTCTAAGCTCGGAAAACTAGAACAAAAGTTTATTTATGTTTTGAACTCTGCTATGCGCAGGTTTAAATAAATGGTTTTTTTTGAATTGAGGAGGGTATTGACATGTCGGAAGAAATTAAAAATCAAGAAGCTGCTGAAGCGGCAAATCAAGACGAGCTCGATCAAATCGTCTCCCTGAAAAAAGGTGACACCGTTAAGGGTACAATCGTGAAATTGGAAGATAACCAAGCGGTAGTAAGCATTGGATATAAATACGATGGAGTTATTCCAATTCGCGAGTTGTCTTCTGGTCTGGATAACGCAGAAGAAGCAGTACAAGTAGGCCAAGAGGTTGAAGCTAGAATTATCAGCATTGACGATGGCAAGGAAAAACTTGTTCTGTCCAAACGTGCAATCGACAGTGAAAATGCTTGGGAAAAGTTGGAGCAACTGTTCGAAAGCAAAGAAGTATTTGAAGTCGTTGTAAATGATGTCGTTAAAGGTGGCATCGTGGTAGACGTGGGTCTGCGCGGATTCATCCCTGCATCCATGGTAGAACGTCACTTCGTTGAAGATTTCAGTGATTACAAAGGCCGCACATTGCGTGTTGTTGTAAAAGAACTGGATCGTGAAAATAACAAAGTGATCCTTTCTCAAAAAGACGTTCTGGAAGCAGAATTCGAAGCTAACAAGCTTAAAGTAATGGCTGAGCTGAAAGAAGGCCAAGAAATCGTAGGTACGGTTCAACGTCTTACTCAGTTCGGTGCTTTCGTAGATGTTGGCGGCGTGGACGGTCTGGTTCACGTATCTGAAATTGCTTGGACTCATGTCGATAAGCCTTCTGATGCAGTTTCTGAAGGAGATCAAGTGAAAGTGAAAGTCTTGAAGGTAGATCCTGAAAAAGGAAAAATCAGCCTGAGCATGAAAGCTGCACAGCCTGGTCCTTGGGAATCGGCTGCTGGACAATTCAACAACAATGACATCGTAACAGGTGTTGTAAAACGTCTGGTTAACTTCGGAGCATTTGTTGAAATCGCTCCTGGCGTGGAAGGTTTGGTTCATATTTCCCAAATTTCCCACAAACACATTGGAACTCCACAAGAAGTTCTGGAAGAAGGACAAGAAGTGAAAGTTAAAATTCTTGAAATGAATCCTTCCGAAAAACGTGTTAGCCTGAGCATTAAAGAAACTGAGGAAGCTCCTGAAGCTGCTCCTAAAGCAGAAAGAGCTCCACGTGCATCTCGTGCACCTCGTGAGGAACTGAATAATCCTAACGTTTCCCTCAATAATTCTGGTCTGAGCATTACGCTCGGCGAGCGGTTTGGCGATAAGCTGAACAAATTTAAATGAGTTTAAATCAATACATTTTATAATAAGCATAACGTACACCATCGGCGGACCCAGAGGGTTCGCCGATTGTTGTTACGTGACCATATCGCCAATAGGTATGTTTTTTGCTATGATGATAGCGGAAGAATTGACAGGAGGAGTGAATTTATGGCAAGACCCGTTGTGGCTATCGTTGGTCGTCCGAATGTGGGTAAGTCCACTATTTTTAATCGGATTATCGGGGATCGTTTGTCCATCGTGGAAGATAAACCCGGAATCACTCGTGACCGTATATACGGTATATCGGAGTGGAATGGTAAATCCTTCAGTATTATTGACACCGGCGGCATTGAGATTGATGGTGAAGATGTCATTTTAAAATCCATCCGTATGCAGGCCGAACTTGCAATAGAAGAAGCAGATGTAATTGTATTCATGAGTGATGCGAAAGCAGGAATTACACAGTCAGATGAAGAGGTAGCTCAAATGCTATATCGTTCGGGTAAACCGATCATCGTAGCTGTCAACAAGGTGGACAACCTCAGTCGCGCCGATCTGATTTATGAGTTTTATTCTTATGGATTTGGTGATCCAATCGCTGTTTCTGGTAGTCATGGCACAGGGATAGGCGACCTGCTAGATGCCATTACGTCCAATTTGCCTGAGCTGGAAGAAGATCACTATGATGAAGACGTTATTCGTGTTGCCTTGATCGGCCGCCCGAATGTAGGTAAATCTTCACTGGTTAACGCCATTCTGGGAGAAGAACGGGTTATCGTTAGTGACATTGCAGGCACGACGCGTGATGCAATTGATACACCTTTTGAAAAAGACGGTCAAAAGTATGTACTGATTGATACGGCAGGTATGCGTAAACGTGGTAAGGTATATGAAACGACCGAAAAATATAGTGTAATGCGTGCGATGCGTGCCATTGAGCGTGCAGATGTTGTACTGGTCGTTATTAACGGCGAGGAAGGCATTATTGAGCAGGATAAGCACATTGCTGGCTATGCTTATGAAGCGGGTAAAGCATCGCTGTTTGTCGTTAACAAATGGGATGTCGTGGACAAGGACGATAAAACGATGCACCAGTTTGAAACGAAAATTCGCGATCACTTTCTGTTTATGACATATGCTCCGATTGTGTTCTTGTCTGCAAAAACGAAGCAACGCCTGCAAAAGCTGCTTCCTGTTGTACAGCATGTGGCACAGCAGCATGTGTTGCGTATTCAGACACATTTGCTGAATGATGTAATTTCCGATGCGGTTGCCATCAATCCTCCGCCAACAGACAAGGGACGTCGTCTGCGCATTAACTATGTGACCCAGGTTGCTGTTAAGCCGCCTACGATGGTTGTATTCGTAAACGATCCAGAAATAATGCACTTCTCGTATGAGCGTTATCTGGAGAACAAAATTCGCGCCGCCTTCAATTTTGAAGGAACTCCAATTCGTATCTTTACACGGCGCAAGTCTGACGAAAGTTAGGAGCGAATAGGTTGATTTTACAAATCGTTGCCATCGTACTCAGTTACTTGCTTGGCTCTGTCAGCTTTAGTTTGCTGTATGGAAAATTAAAAGGAATCGACATTCGCCAGCATGGAAGCGGCAATGCCGGTGCGACGAATACGCTGCGTGTGCTTGGAAAAGGCCCAGCTATTCTGGTACTGCTGCTGGACGTACTTAAAGGGGTTATTGCAGTGCTAATAGGGCACTGGTTAGGTGGACAATCATCCTGGGTACCGGGTTTGTGCGGCATTGCGGCGATTGCGGGCCATAACTGGCCGGTATATTTTCACTTCCGTGGAGGAAAAGGGATTGCGACTGCTATTGGTGTATTGGCATCGCTTGCCTTACTGCCCGCTCTATATGCCGGAATCATTGCGATACTTGCAATCGTAATGACGCGTTACGTATCCTTGGGATCGCTCATTTTTGTCATTTTGACCCCCTGGATATTACTCGTGCTTGGTTATGCATGGCCGTTATTCTGGACGGCTCTAATCATTTGTCTGTTCGCTGTGTGGAGACACCGTACCAACATAGTCAAGCTGGTACGGGGGAATGAGAATAAGCTTGGCTCCAAAGGAGGAGATCGTCTTGTCTGAGAAAATAGCTGTGCTGGTCGCGGGAAGTTGGGGAACAGCCCTGGCTTCCGTTCTTGCGGCCAATAACAACGATGTCTCTGTCTGGACGAGAAACGAGCAGCAAGCAGCTGAAATCAATGAGAAGCATACGAATGAGCATTATTTACCAGGCTCCATTTTGTCTGATCGCATTTCAGCTACAACTGATATGCAGACTGCGGTGTCTGGTGCTAAAGCAGTGATTATCGTATCTCCTTCGGCTGCTGCTCGTCAGGTAGCACGTAGTCTGAAAGCTTATTTTAGCAAGGATATGCTGGTAGTGCATGCTATTAAAGGTTTTGAAACTGAAACGCTTAAACGTATGTCCACGGTGATCTCGGAAGAACTGGAAGTCGCAGAGGGCGATATTGCCGTGCTGTCTGGTCCGAGTCATGCGGAAGAAGTGGTGAAGAAGTGTCCTACAACGGTCGTTGTAGCTTCCTCCAATGAGAAGGCTGCACAGGCCGCACAGGGGCTGTTCATGAACTCCTATTTCCGCGTCTATACAAACCGTGATTTGCTCGGCGTGGAGCTGTCGGGGGCGCTAAAAAACATTATCGCATTGGGTGCGGGAATGTCAGACGGACTTGGTTTCGGTGATAATGCCAAAGCGGCTTTATTGACCCGTGGATTGGCTGAAATTACCCGTGCCGGAGTTGAGATGGGCGCTAACCCACTAACCTTTGCCGGCCTGGCTGGTATTGGCGATCTAGTGGTCACTGCAACGAGTCGTCACAGTCGCAACTGGCGTGCAGGGTCACTATTGGGACAGGGCCAACAGCTTGATGCTGTGCTGGAATCGATGGGCATGGTCGTAGAAGGTATTCGAACGACAAAAGCGGCATACGCCATCTCTCAAAAATTAGGTGTTCAGATGCCTATTACAGAGGTACTGTATGGAGTACTGTTTGAAGGACGGGACGTCCGTAAGGCCGTTGAGGCGCTGATGGGTCGCGATCCTAAGACCGAGATGGAAGTCATGCCACTTCAAACTTGGGAGCAATGGCATTCTTAAGGGCTCGGATGAGCTTTAATAATATAAAGGCTGTCTCATGGTAGATTTTTTCTATAATGAGATAGCCTTTTTTAGTTAGGCGTTTGGCATGTCTTATGTACGCTTAATCACCTTTTGTCTCCGCCACTCATAGACTGAGTTGAGCAATGGCGGAGGAGGGGAGATTGTGAATAAAAACTTTCCGAAAGATGCATTGAAGGCCATTAACAAAAAAGGCGGCAAAAACATATCCGAAAATGCAGTGAAAAAGCTGGCAGGCACGGTAAAGGCGGACACGCTTCAAAGCGAAGCGCAACTGCGTCAGCTTATCAAGCAGGTGTCTGCGATGGCCAACATTCCGGTGTCGGAAGATACAGTAAGGGATATCGTTGGTGCCGTCAAAAAGAGCGGAATGAATCCTTCCAATATGGAAGCGTTGATGAAAATGATGATGAAAAAATAGACCGCTGGCCGCACGCCGGTTAGTAATATTCACCGTGAACCGGGAAGGTTCGCGGTTTTTTTTATATTTTGGAGCAGCTAACCTCTTTTTCAGTACACAAAATATCGAACTGCCCTGTCGAACATGTTATAATGATGCCCATCAGGAAACGGAAGGAAAGACAGCAAAGGAGGAGACGATGTTGAAGGAGGCAATATCATCAGTGTTAGTAGACAGGCTTCCTCACAATCTGGCAGTTGCGCTGAGTAGCTTGGCTGAGAGCTGGTCAATAGTGTCGGTTCCGTGGATGCTGGGCGGGAGCTGTTCACTACTTGTGCAAGAAGTTGAACTAGATCGCCTGCCTCGGGACATTGATATTTATGCGGATATTCATGCCGCAAAGCAGCTTCATGCGCACCCCCTGGGTATGAGTATAGATCGACAGCAGGTTGACCGTAGCGGCTCTTACGTTTCATTGCTGAGCCACTATGACTTGGAGGGATTTCCAGTCGAGTTGGTGGGAGGATTTGAGGTATTATGTGGCGGAGCGTTATATCGCTTAGAGATCGAGCGACTACTTTGGTCGGCAGGGGTTCAGCTTGAGTTGGGGAGTGCTTCGCTGCGTCTGATGCCGCTCAGTCATGAACTTTTATTCAATATATTACGAAATCGACCCGACCGATATAAAGCGATTGCAGATGTTATGAAGCGCGACCCGCGACGTCATATAATTGTACTGAAGCAGTTACTAGTCAGTAATATTTGGAATGAGGAGCAATTGGACAAGCTTACAGAACTTCTGCCTTGGCCAGAGTTGCACTCCGTCATCCAGATGGGCAATGAAGTATAAGCTGTATGTGTTAGGAGAAAGACGACTGGAGGACCGTTCATGAATGTGCAGATTACGTTCAAACCATCAGGCAGGCGCGTACAGGTCGGTCAGGGTACGTCATTGCTTCAGGCTGCTCGAAAAGCGGGTGTATATATTCCCACTCGTTGTGACGGAAAAGCAGCCTGTCTGATGTGTAAGGTACAAATATCACCGGAATGGGCTGAATTCGCAGGCCAACCCAGTGATGCAGAGCAGCGTAAGCTGGGACCTTTACTGGATGAAGGAATACGCTTATCCTGCCAGGCGCGTGTCCAAGGCGATATGCAGGTAACCGTACCAGAGGATAGGCTCAAGGCGGCTATCAGGCTGCAACTGGAGCGTCAGGCGATGGATGATGAACTGTGGTAATGCCGATTATATCAGGAGAATAAAAAAGGATGGTTTCCGACGACTCTAAACGGTCAGGAGAAACATCCTTTTTTTATTTAGTCTAGCGATGAAGTCATGGCAGAGTCTTGCCCCGCATATATTAGGTGAGTGGACCCAAACGTAAAATATCGTTTCTGCAATGATCGCTGTGTCGTAATCTATTTTTTAAAAAACTAAACATATTTTACGGAGGGGATACATATGATGGTATCAGTCCAAATGCATGTACGAGTTTACGCCGTTTCGCCGATTCCATCAGTCTCCTGAATCTCGGCGGCGGACGACTTCCGGGCATTTTAAAGGCTGTTCTGCCGCATCTGGGATCAAGCAGTTGGTTGAACACGAAGCGGATGCTCTTTAAGCATTTTTCCTTCGGAGACTTTTGAGGAGGGGATTTCATTGGAGAAAGTGGACATTTTTAAAGACATTGCCGAACGCACCGGAGGAGACATTTATCTTGGGGTCGTCGGCGCAGTCCGAACAGGAAAATCAACATTTATCAAGCGGTTTATGGAGACGATTGTTCTGCCAAACATTACAAGTGAGGCGGACCGTGCCCGCGCCGTAGACGAGTTGCCGCAAAGTGCGGCAGGCAAGACGATCATGACGACGGAGCCTAAATTCGTACCGAATAATGCCGTCCAGATCAAAGTAACGGAAGGACTGGACGTGAATGTACGTCTGGTTGACTGTGTAGGATATGCAGTAGAAGGAGCAAAAGGGTACGAGGATGAAAATGGTCCGAGGATGATTTCCACACCATGGTTCGAAGAACCCATTCCTTTTCAGGAAGCGGCGGAGATTGGTACACGCAAGGTTATTCAGGAGCATTCGACGCTCGGTGTGGTAGTCACTACAGACGGCACGATTGCGGAAATCCCGCGCAGCTCTTATGTAGAGTCGGAGGAACGCGTCATTGAGGAGTTGAAGGAAGTTGGCAAGCCATTTGTTCTGGTTATCAACTCCACGCATCCGCGCAGTGATGAAACACTCCAGCTTCGCAGTGAGCTGGCTGCCAAGTACGATATACCAGTTATGACACTCAGCGCGGCGACTATGACTGAAGATGATGTTACAGGCGTACTTCGTGAAGTATTGTATGAATTTCCGGTGCATGAGGTGAATGTAAACCTGCCGAGCTGGGTCATGGTACTGAACGAAGAGCACTGGCTGCGTAGCAATTATGAGAATTCCGTTCGCGATACGGTTAAAGATATTCGACGTCTGCGTGATGTAGATCGAGTGGTCGGCCAGTTTATGGAATATGAATTCATCGACAGGGCCGGATTGAGCGGGATGAATATGGGGCAGGGCGTAGCTGAAATTGATCTGTATGCTCCCGATGAGCTGTATGACCAGATTTTGGTCGAAGTCGTCGGGGTAGAGATTCGCGGCAAGGATCATTTGCTGCAAATGATGCAGGATTTTGCCCATGCCAAACGGGAGTACGACCGCTTCGCCGAGGCGCTGGAAATGGTCAAGACAACGGGATATGGCATTGCAGCGCCGTCATTGTCCGAAATGGCACTAGACGATCCGCAGTTGATTCGTCAGGGCACAAGGTTTGGTGTGCGGCTCAAGGCAACAGCACCTTCCATACACATGATCCGTGTCGATGTGGAATCGGAATTTGCTCCGATTATCGGAACAGAGAAGCAAAGTGAGGAGCTTATGCGCTATCTGATGCAGGATTTTGAGAATGACCCAATCAAAATTTGGGAGTCAGACATCTTCGGACGCTCGCTGCATTCAATTGTACGGGAAGGCATTCAGGGTAAAATCGCTATGATGCCGGACAATGCACGCTATAAGCTGCAGGAAACGCTGGGTCGTATCATTAATGAAGGCTCCGGCGGTCTCATTGCTATTATTCTTTAAGGCTAGGCCACACCCCAAAAAATGTATAAGAGAAATACCGTGGAGAGCAATTGGCTCTCTACGATTCGCAAAAACAAGATATTAGACTGACTTCTAAAACCAGACAGGGGTAGCCATGGACGAGAAAATAAAGTCCTAGACTACCTCTGTTTTTATTGAGCTTTTCGTTTCTCCTAGCGGGATTTAGGTTCAAATGTAACAATCCGATTAATGAGTTTCACAACGTGATTACCTTGGTAGTCATCTTCACATTTGGTCTCTTCCAACGTAGCCGAGGCTGATTTAATTTGCAATGAACGATTCTTATAATCGATATAGCAATTGACTGGCTATTTATTAAAAGCGTAGTTCTGGCATTCGGCAGGACACCCCAAATATTCAAATACTCTGCGTGCAGGTTCGTCAATCGGTAAGTACACTTCAATTCCAGGATACATGTGACTGCTTACAGAAAGATGAATTAGCTTGTAGCGAATGGGGACTAAATCGGCCATGGCTCCCATTCTGGCCAAAATGATTTTGGAGTGCTCAACTTCATTTGATGAGTCCTTTGGCTGCATACTCCAATATTTATTAAGATCGTCATATTTTCGAAATTTGTCAATTAACTTTTTATACCAATCGTCGTATCGGGAAAACATGTTATATCTTTTGAAAGCTTGTATCCCATAAATAGCATGAGACTCCCACTGTTCAAACGACTCAGCATCGAAGGTAGAACGGGGACGAATGGAAAAATCAGAGTTAAAATGAAAATCAACTTTATTCAGTTTGCCATTCATAAAAGAATCGGAGGGGACATCAAATAAATGGCGAAACGGCTCATTTAACCCCTTGATATCTAAGGTATGAGTAACGATCATTGCCGGAAATGGCAAGTTACTCATGATCTGCTGTGCTTGCTCCAGCGCCAGTTCCAGAGACCGTCCTTCCAATTCGTAATGGATCGGAAGATAATCAGCGGCGAGGAGAAGATCATTGCGCTCATCTGAAGTGCACTCCAGATACTCAGCAATATGAATCATCGTTTGCCGATCCGGTATTCGACGAGACCGTCCAACCAATAGATTTTTATACGTAGGACATGCCTCATCATTAAGCTCCTGCTGAGTAAATCGTTTCAATAACGGGTGAGATAGCTCAGTATATTCCCGTTGACGTTTCATGCGAACAGCTTCAATCTCTCCCAATACGATTTTTAATGTTTTATATTGGAAGTCCTCGTCCTTGTGCATGGTCATCCTTTTTCAATCCTTTTCATAATGAGGTGTAGTTCTACACTTGGTGCAGATGATTCCCTACAGTATACTACATTGTGAAAAAGGTGAGCTATTTACAAGAGGTTCTCAATGATAATCATGGAGGAGATCGTATGGTTCGTGCAATTGTAACAGATCCGTTTGCTTCAGGATATTTCGCGATAAAGGAAGTTGCCACCCCACAGGCCCAGCCTTGGGAAGCGATCGTTCAAGTACAGGCCTTCTCTCTTAATCGGGGTGAAGTTGTAGATGCAAGGAATAATGGAAAACAGATCAGACCAGGCTGGGATTTTGCTGGGATCGTCATCGAGCAGGCCAAAGATGGCACGGGTCCGAAACAAGGAAGCCGTGTGGTAGGCCTTCTCCCAATGGGAGCATGGGCCGAACAAGTTGCTGCCCCTACTTCATTACTGGCTGAATTTCCCGATGATATTACCTTCGCCCAGGCTGCTACTTTACCGGTAGCCGGTCTGTCAGCGCTCTATACGCTTAGAAAAGGAGGAATGCTGCTCGGTAAGCGAATATTGATAACTGGCTCGACTGGCGGAGTTGGGATTTTTGCACACCAGCTAGCAGCGCAATCAGGAGCTTTTACAGTAGGTGTAGCCAGAACAAAGGAAAAAGCTCTACTTGTTCAAGAGGCTGGTGCTAATGAGGTTATCGTTGGAGATACGGCGATTTCATCGGTTGATACATTTGGACCTTATCATCTAATTTTGGATTCAGTAGGTGGTGATACGCTGGCTGCATTACTACCTCAGCTTGTGCCAGAGGGGATATGTGTATCCATGGGACATTCGTCCTCACCTTACGCAACGATTAATATCAGGGGCTTAGGTGGTAGGACCTTATATAGCTTCTTTCTAGGAGAGGAGATAAATCGCTATCCGCCAGCGGAAGATCTGAAATTACTAGGTGAGCTTGTTTCAAAAGGCCAGTTAGTACCAAGGATCGAAGTGGAGGCATCGTGGAAGGAAATTGGAACTATTGCCCAACAATTGATAGATCGGAAGTTTTCCGGTAAAGCAGTGCTCCAAATAAGTTAGATGGGAGCGCCCTTATATTGAAAATGACAAGGAGATTGTATCTCCAGACTAGTCTCCGCTCATGATGTTCACATTTTAAGCATAAGCAAAAATCGACCCTGTGGCGTACCCTGTCAAGTAGAGAACTAAAAAGATGCCTCTATACAGCAACCGTTCCTCGTTATTCAAACGGGGGCGGTTGTTTAATTTTTTTATGGAATTGTCGTATTTTGTCAGATGTAGTCGGAATTTTTTCTATATTTCATAAAACCTATTTACATACTTGGTTTAACGCGATATATTAAGTATCAAATTTGAATCATTTTGTGGATTGAACGAGGGGGAAATGAAATCATGAATATCCAAAAAGAGCTCCAAAGAAACAAAAAGCTAGGGCTGGGGGCTATCATGCTACTGGTGCTGGTTTTGCTGGTCACTGCATGTGGCGTGCCGAAAACAGAGAGCGGCACTCAAGGGACAAGCACTGCAGGATCGAATACAACAAACGGAAAAACGGACAATTTAAATCTAAAGGGTAAACGGGTTGCGTTGATCATGGAGTTTAACACGGGCACATTTTCGCAACAGTATGTTCAAGGTGTGGAAGAGGAAGTTAAGAAATTCGGCGGTACGCTGACTAAGTTTGTGGCAGATAACGATAAGGCTAAAATGGCTTCTCTGCTTGATAGTGCGATTAACCAGCAGTTTGATGTCATTTTGACTGATCACGGTGATGCATTGCTGGAGACAGGGCTGAAAAAAGCAATTTCCCGCAATATTCCGGTTATCGTGTTCGATGCTGCCGTCAATGTTCCGGGTGCGGTAGTGCTCTCACAGGATGACCAAAGCATGGCTGAGCTGACGCTGGAGCAAATGAAAAAGGATATCGGTGGCAAAGGCAACATTGTGAAAGTATGGGTTGCCGGATTTGCACCGATGGAACGTCGTCAGGTTGCTTATGGTGCATTTTTGAAATCTAATCCGGATATTAAAGAAATTGCGACTTTTGGTTCGGCTCAGAATCCTGCGTTGGATACGCAAGCCAAAATGGAAGCTGTATTAAAGCAATATCCTAAGGGCGAAATTACAGCCGTCTGGGCGGCGTGGGATGAGTTTGCCAAAGGCGCAGCCCGTGCCATCCAACAAGCGGGACGTACGGAAATTAAAGTCTACGGCATTGACATGAGCGACGAGGACTTGCAAATGATCCAGGACCCGAAAAATCCTTGGGTGGCCTCGGCAGCCGTAGATCCAACAGATATCGGGCGCGTACAAGTGCGCTATGCATATCAGAAGCTGCATGGGGATAATCCGGAGGAGAAAGTCGTACTGAAGGCTGTATATGTGCAACGCGAAGCGCTGCCAGATAAGCAAATTTCCACATCCGAGCTGTCCCAATATGTGAAGGGATGGGGCCAAAGCGAGCAGGGCTATAAGGATTGGATGAAGGAATATGAAACATCCAAATAAAATGTTTGCATAACGCAAAGGCGCGCTTCGGCGCGCTTTTATCATAAGCAGACGTGAGGGGGCACCATGAGTTCACAAGTATATACATTGGAAATGAAAAAAATCAGCAAACAGTTTGCTGGTGTAGATGCGCTGCGAGCTGTGGATTTTACGGTGCAGGGTGGCGAAATACACGCTCTGCTGGGCGCCAACGGGGCAGGGAAAAGCACATTGATGAAGATTTTGTCCGGTGCGTATCGTTCCGATCAGGGAGCTATCGTAGTTGGTGGCAAGGAACTGAACATTAGTTCACCGTGGGAGGCTAAAAGAGCGGGAATTCACTGTGTGTATCAAGAGGTCGATTCAGCGCTTGTACCTCAGTTAACTGTCGCTGAAAATATTGTAATGGACGATTTGTCTGCACCTGATGGTCGATGGTGGGCTGCACCGGGTTCTATGCGAAGACGAGCGCGTGAGGCATTAGCACGTCTGGAGGTAGATATTGACGTACGACGATATGTGTCTGAATTGACGTTGGCAGAAAAACAGCTTGTGCTTATCGCACGCATTTTGACACAGCAAGCAAATACCATCATTTTTGATGAGCCTACGGCGCCGCTCAGCGAGGAAGAAACGCGACGTTTGTTCCGCACAATCCATACACTCAAGGATGAGGGAGTTGCATGTATCCTCATCACACACCGATTGCAGGAGGTTATCGAACACAGTGACCATGTTACGGTGATGCGTGATGGTGAGCGCGTGTTCACGGGGTCTGCCTCTGATTTAAGTGTAGGAGACATTGTTACGCATATGCTTGGGAAAACATTTGAAGAGGAGTTCCCAAAAACAGAGGTACCGATTGGTGAAACGGTATTGGAAGCAAAAGGGCTTCACAAAGGATTACGAGTGCACGGCGTTGATTTACAAGTCCGATGTGGTGAAATTCTCTCTATTGTGGGTTTGGTTGGTGCAGGCAAGACAGAACTGTCACGACTTCTTACAGGAGCAGACAAGCCGGATAAGGGAGAGCTGACCTTTAAAGGTCGCTCCATTCGATTGAGAGAGCCAGCGGACGCGGTAGCTCAAGGAATTGTGTCCATACCCGAGGAGCGGCGTAAGCAGGGGGTGTTGATTGAAGAGAGTGTGGAAAGAAATCTCAGCCTTCCGCTTTTGGGCAAGCTGAGTGTCCTTGGTTTCATTAGTCGGCATAAAGAACGAAATAACGGTAATGGGATTGTCGCCTCTCTCGGTATTAAGACGCCATCGCTCCGCCAGAATGTTAAATATTTAAGTGGTGGGAATCAGCAAAAAGTTGCGATTGGGAAATGGTTGCATTCTGGAGCGGATGTATTTGTTTTTGACGAGCCAACCAAGGGTGTAGATATAGGGGCAAAAAGTGATATTTTCCGTATCATTGGCGAGTTGGCGGAACAAGGAAAAGCGATCATTTATCTAACCTGTGAATTTGCTGAAGGGATTGGCATTGGTGATCGGATTGCAGTGATGTATGATGGCAAAATTATAAAGGAATTTGCGCGGGGCGAAGTGGAACAGGAACAGCTTCTATTGTATGCCAGCGGCGGTGAAGAGGTGCATTCATGAAGGAAAAATGGTTAAACGTCTCATTTCGTTACGGTGCCGTAGTTGTCATTATAGGTGTGTTGGCGTTTTTTTCATCTACATTACCTTATTTCTGGACGTATGATAATTTAATGGACATTCTTGGCTCAATTGCCATTGTGACTTTCGTTGCCATTGGTGTGACGTTGTCACTTATTGTGGACGGTTTTGACCTGTCGGTGGGAGCTACAGTATCTTTGACAACGGTCGTTTCAGCTTCTTTGATGGTCTGGTATGAGCAGCCTGTTGCGGTGGTCATTATTGTGTCTCTGGTTGTCGGTGCTTTGGTAGGACTGTTGAATTCATTACTGATCATTAAACTGCGTATTCCTGATTTGCTCGCGACCCTTGCAATCATGTATATTGTAAGCGGGATTCACAAAACGTACGCCCAAGGCTATACCATATACAATCATATGCAGTTTCCCGATGGCAGCAAGGCGCCGGGGGAGATATCTCCTGCATTTCTTTTGCTGGGGCAAGGTAAATGGTTGGGTATCCCGATTTCAGTTATTTTACTGTTGCTGGCTGTGGCAGCGGTGCATGTCTTCTTGACCTATACAAAGCATGGGCGTCAAATGTATGTAACGGGTGGAAATGAGGAAGCTGCTCGTCTGTCGGGCATACGGGTAAAAAAAGTCCGTACTCTAGCCTATGTTGCTTCAGGGGTATTTGCGGCGATTGCCGGTATTTTGTATGCCTCGCGAGTAGGCTCAGGCCAAATTGACGCGGGGTCCCCCTTGCTCATGGAGGCGGTAGCTGCAGTATTCGTCGGTTTTTCGGTCTTTGGTGCTGGTAAACCCAATGTCATTGGTACATTTATTGGTGCGGTTTTGATCGGCGTGTTGGTTAATGGACTAACGATGATGAATGTGCAATATTTTGCCCATGATATTGTCAAGGGAGTAGTGCTGGTGCTTGCGCTGGCCGTTACTTTTTACGTGTTAAACCGTCGTCGTACTTGAAATTGTCTGTGGACTGTATTACTATAAACCTTGTTCCACGCAAGAAGGGTGCCATAAAACGCCAGTTTCGGCCTATATTGCGGAGGTTAGGTATATTCTATGTATATTTAACGACGAAACGGAAACAGATGATAACATTATGGAAGGCAGTACGCCGCCCGGGTTATTTTATACAGGCGACCTCATATCGGTCATTAACACCGATAACCTTAATGCTGGACTACACTTGAATTGGGAGGTGAATATTATGAATAAAACGGATTTGATCAATCAGGTTTCTGAAAGCACTGAATTGTCCAAAAAGGACGTAACCAAAGCAATCGATGCAGTATTTGAGGCGATCTCTGGAGCGCTGCAAAGCGGAGATAAGGTGCAACTGGTAGGTTTCGGGAACTTTGAGGTTCGTGAACGTTCCGCACGTAAAGGACGTAACCCGCAAACAGGAGAAGAAATCGAAATCCCTGCGAGCAAAATTCCGGCATTTAAACCGGGTAAAGCGCTCAAAGACGGAATTAAATAAGATTTCTTACATATTCCCAATGCGCTGAAAAGACCGTGAATTTGATTCACGGCCTTTTCTTTTTGTCCTGTTTACTTCGTGGTAGAGGTGCTATGGACTGAAGAAGAGGAAGCTGTTCTGCCGTTTCGCGAGGCATAAGCGATCAGCACTAGGGGTTCACCTGTTAGCTCGGCAAATTCATGCTCCAGCTGTTGAAGTCGTTCGATTTGGGCAGGACTGAGAGTGGCGGGAAGATAGTTTTTCATCAGATCCGTTCCTTTCTTTAATAGATGGGACTGCACAGATAGTATGGCTCGGGACACGCTAATTGTTGCAGGTAGCGAAGGAAGCATGTAGTTGACAAAACAAGCTTGAATCTCCATCATAAAAAGTATAGCTTCGGCTCTCAGGGAGGAAAAGGACATGGAAGATAACGTGACGGGTAGCAGTGAGTACGTCGTAATTAAAGCGAAAAGCAACGGATGTCAGGTTTTTGGTCTGACCAGAGGTCAGGATACACGCTTGCATCATTCAGAAAAATTGGACAAGGGCGAGGTGCTGATCGTCCAATTTACGGATCATACTTCTGCTATTAAAATTCGCGGCAAAGCCGTTGTGATGACTAAGCACGGGGTAGTAGATACGGAGGATTAAAATGCAGGCATAGCCTGCTTTTTTTTGTTGTAGAATGAGAGTGAGGACCTTTACCGTAGCAAACCCACATTATGAGGTAGAGGTCAGGGGAGGCTCTGATGAAACCTTGGATTGTATTCGGTGGCTCCATTCTCATAACCATCGCAGCAGCTGTGTTGCTGCCGTCCTTACAGGTGCTGGACTCAGGAACCGCAGCAGTTCGCGAGACACAGGCGACGATTTCGCCTCAGCAACGGGTGCTGCTGTCGGATGACAATCTGGTGGATACGCTGAACGAGCTACCGTTGACCACACCGATTGCAAGCGCAAGCTGGGAACATTCAGTCCTGACCCTGGATGTCAAGCTGTCCAAGGAAGAAACTGCCCCACTAGAGATTTATCAAAACATGGCGGAGCTTGCCGCCTTTAGCTTTTACGGAACGACGAATGTACGGCAATTGCTGCTTCGGGTGGTGACGCAGGACGAATGGTCAGGAGAACGTCATTTGCTGCTTGCATCCGATATACGTCGGAACGAGTGGACGAACGAGGCATTGGAACAGCTGAGAAGCCGGGAAGGCGCGGAATTGCCAGAGGATTTAAAATCCCGTTTCCGCATTACAGTAACGCCCATGTGGCAAAACAGGTTTAACGGTGTATATACAGAATAGATGTTTCTGCCGGTGGACCTACAGTACTTTAGTCGCGAATCATTTTAAATTGTGATATAATATAAGGCATTGCAATTATTTGAGTATAGCAGAAAGTCATGTCTCGGAGGCTTAGGATGAAACCGTATCGCGTACCCCAATTAGCAAGGAAATATGTGGAATACGACATGATTCAACAACATACGGAAATGCCGGCTTTTCCTGACAGCCGTACCCGTTTGATGTTTGTGTTTTTGAACCGGAATGCGCAGGAGCTGCATGCCAGTGAGGACGAACTGTACGCATTGGTAACCTCACTTGTGCAGATGGGGCTGGATACGCATGATATGATTGATACTTTATCCGGTATACGGAGCCCGGAGGAGATGCGTTCCAGACAGCTGAAAGTGTTAGCTGGGGACTATTTTAGCAGTCGTTTTTATCAGCTGCTTGCACTGGCAGGCCGCATCACGGCCATTTCGAAGCTGAGTGATGCTGTATGTGAAGTGAACGCAGGGAAAATGAGTCTGTACTGGGGGATGAAGCAATTCCGATTGGATGCAACTCAGTATTTAACTCAGATGGTTCGTTTCAAAAAGGAGCTTTTTTTATCATTCACTTCACTTGTAGCAGAACAGGATCAGGAAATTTGGAAGCAGCTTCTCAACAAATTTGCCCTCTGTGACACCTTGGTGGAGGAATGGGGCAAGCGGACAGAACCGGACAAGTCCCGTTTCGGATATATGTTCTGGCATATTTATGGTAACGGGAATCGGAACGAGCAGGCATTGCTTTCAGAGAGTGGTACTGACACTGAAGCATGGCGTAAGCTTGTTCTGAAATACAAAGCCGAGGATGCGATACTGGACAAGCTTCGCACGGCTGTTACACACATCCGGCAGATCCTGTCAGATGATCAAAATACGGGGATCGAGGAATTTGAACGCATGCTTGAGCCTTTCCTGAAGCTGCTAAATAGTCCGCACCCAGTTGTGAGGGAAGGTTAGGTGAACGTGATGGGATCAAGCGACACCAAGCCGAAAGAGCAATTCGTTCATGGCGTGTTTGAAAGCATAGCAGGTAAATACGATTTGATGAACGATATACTGAGCTTTCGCAGACATAAGGCTTGGCGGAAATTTACGATGAAAAAAATGAACATGCATCGCGGCGATACGGCAATTGATCTTTGCTGTGGTACATGTGACTGGACGCTTGCGATGGCGCGAGCAAGTGAAAGTGGTCACATCGTAGGACTCGATTTTAGTCAGAACATGCTCAATGTTGGCGAGCGTAAGATTACATCAGAATCCCGTGAAAAGCAAATTAAGCTTGTTCAGGGCAACGCGATGGAACTACCTTTTGAAGATAATTCATTTGATTATGCGACGATTGGTTTCGGTCTGCGCAACGTGCCTGATCTGCGCCACGTGTTACAGGAGATGCAACGAGTCGTCAAACCTGGCGGGCAGGTCGTATGTCTGGAATTGTCCAAACCTACTTGGCAGCCGTTCAAGGGAATTTACTACACATATTTTCAACACATCTTGCCCATGCTCGGCAAATTGTTCGCCAAACGTTATGAGCAGTATAAATGGCTCCCTGATTCGTTGGCGCTTTTTCCAGGAAGGGATGAGTTGGCTGGCATCTTCCGTGAAGTCGGATTGAAGGATGTTCAGGCTCATTCTCTCACCGGAGGCATTGCGGCATTGCACATTGGAATCAAGGAGAGTCAGCATGTTTAAGAAAATTGCTATTTTTTTGGAAATGATTAAAATTGAACATACGTTATTTGCGCTCCCATTTGCATTCATGGGGGCTGTATTGGGGTCTGTTATCGTGACAGGCAACCTTCCCTCCTGGCCGCAGATCGGCTGGATCCTGCTAGCTATGGTTGGCGCACGTAGCGCGGCTTTTGGCTTCAATCGTATGATTGACCGGGTGATTGACGGGAAAAATCCGCGCACAGCAGGACGCGCTATACCGGCGGGGTTGCTCAAATCGAGCGAAGTGGTGATTTTCATTATCGTCAGTTTGGTGTTGTTATTCTGGGCATCATTCAAGTTAAGTCCGCTGGCGTTCAAGCTGTTCCCGCTGGCCTTTTTTATGCTCGTTTTTTATTCTTACACCAAGCGTTTCACTTGGCTTTGCCATATTGTACTTGGTCTGACCATTGGTTTGGCGCCACTCGGCGCGTGGGTTGCAGTAACGGGACAAATAGATTTGACCGCTATCGTACTATATCTCACGATTGCATTTTGGACGGCGGGATTTGATGTAATTTATGCTTGTCAGGATATAGATTTTGACCAAAACGAAGGAGTTTATTCTATTCCTGCCCGTTTTGGTGTAGCAGGTGCGTTGAACATCGCTCGGGCATTCCACGTCATTACGGCAATCGGATTTATTGTACTGTTCTTTATTGCAGATTTAAGCTGGTGGTATCTGGCGGGCATGATTATTTCGTACATTATTTTATTTTATGAACACTATATCGTATCTCCAAAAGATTTGAGTCGCTTGCAGACGGCATTCTTTACTATGAACGGTGTACTTAGCACTGTCGTGTTTGCCTTTACACTGATTGATTTGGTGGTGCGTCAATACTAATGAATAATCAGGTGAGCGGACATCAAGGCAAACGAATCGTTATTGGCATTACAGGCGCGAGCGGAAGCATTTATGGTGTGCGACTGGTAGAGACTCTGCTGGACTTGCAATACACAGTTCACCTGATCGTTTCCAATGCTGGCTGGCGGGTTTTGAAAGAGGAGTTGGGCTGGAATGTGACTGACCGGGAAGGGGCTTTGAATGAACAATTCGGAGGCCGTCCCGGTTCTCTTGTATACCATCCATTCACAGATATTGGAGCTTCGATTGCGAGCGGCTCTTATTTGGTGGATGCGATGATTATTATGCCATGCTCGATGGGGACGTTGTCAGCAGTAGCACACGGTTCGTCCGATAACCTCATGGCAAGGGCAGCGGACGTGATGATGAAGGAAGGTCGTCCGCTGATCCTTGTGCCTCGTGAAACGCCTCTACATGCCATTCATTTGGAAAACATGCTTAAGCTTGCGAGACTCGGCGTCAAAATGATTCCGGCTATGCCGGCTTTTTACTTTCATCCGAAGACGCTGGATGATATTGTGCTGTTCCTCGTAGGCAAAGTATTGGACAGCTTGCGTATAGAACATCAACTGTTTACGAGATGGGGGGATTCCGATGCCGACACCGGACACCAAGACAATCACAATCGGAAAAATTAAATATACGAACGCTTGGCCTATTTTTCATTATTTTAATCCTTCTGAGCTTCTCCATTCGGCGGAGATGGTTTCTAAAGTTCCGGCTGAATTGAATCGAGGTATGCTGAATGGGAGTTTGGATATCAGTGCGATGTCCTCCTTTGCGTATGCATCGGGTGCTGAGGAAATGCTATTGTTGCCGGATTTATCCGTCAGTGCAGATGGTCCTGTGCAATCCATTTTGCTATTTTCACGCAAGCCGCTGGACGAAATCAAAAACGGAACCATTGCACTAACGAATACGTCTGCTACATCTGTGAATTTGTTGAAAATTTTGATGCAAAAGGCATGGGAAGGTCAGCCTTCCTATTTTGACTGTGAACCGGATCTTGACTTGATGCTGGAACTGGCAGATGCAGGGCTGCTGATTGGAGATCACGCGATTAAGGCATCTTGGCGAAGCGAAGGTCTGTATGTTACGGACCTCGGAGAAGAGTGGAAGCGCTGGACAGGCTACAGTATGACTTTTGCTGTATGGGCAGTACGACGTGCTGTTGCTGCTCAAAATCCCGCGGCGGTGGCTGAAATTGCAAGTGCGTTCCGCGCAAGCAAGCAGCTTAGTCTGTCGGACCTGACGCCTGTTATTTCTGAAGCATGCGAGGAAATTGGAGGTCTGCGAGATTATTGGGAGCGCTACTTTACTAATCTGTGTTATGATTTTGGAGAGAAGCAACAACAAGGTTTAGAGCTTTATTTTCAGTATGCGCATGAACTGGGGCTGCTTGACCGACAAGTGAAGCCGCTTCTCTGGAGTGACAATACGCTGACACGGGTGAAAGAATGAAACGATTGGATTTGTTCGGTTTATTAAAGAAGGATATGAACTTTATAGAAGAAGAGTTGTATCGCAGTATCGACAGTACGGAGCCGCTGATTAACGATACGTCGCTTCATCTGCTTAAAGCAGGGGGCAAGCGTTTGCGTCCCGTATTTGTATTGCTGGGAGGCAAGTTTGGAGAATATGATCTGGACAAGCTAAAGCGTATAGCGGTACCTCTGGAACTGATTCATTCTGCCTCTCTCGTTCACGACGATGTGATTGACGATGCGGAAATGAGACGCGGTCAACCCACCGTGAAGTCCAAATGGGACAATCGGGTGGCTATGTACACCGGAGACTACATATATGCACGTGCGCTGTCTATTGCTGCTGGACTGCCGAATCCCGACATTCACCGGGTACTGTCTAAAGCGCTGGTGCAGATGTCCATTGGTGAAATGGAACAAATTCGTGATTTTTTTAATGTGGATCAGAGTGTGCGTAATTATTTACTTCGCATACGGCGCAAAACGGCATTGTTGATTGCGGTTAGTTGCCAGCTGGGAGCTATGGCTGCAGGGGCACGAGAAAGTGTCAATTCCCTGCTGTACAGCTACGGTTATAACGTAGGTATGGCTTTTCAAATTCAGGATGATCTGCTTGATCTTTGTGGCACGGAAAAAAAGATTGGCAAGCCGCCGGGCAGCGATATGAGACAGGGGAATATTACTCTTCCGGTGATTTATGCGCTTGAACAGCCTGAGTTGCGTGCCGATCTACTGGCTGAAATCCGCCGCATTCAGGATGGAGATGGGCAAGGAGACGCACGCAAAGCGGTGGATATGATCAAAAAAAGTGAAGGAATCGCTAAAGCTGAAATTCTCGCCGACCGATATATTAATAAAGCGCTAAACGCGCTGGACTTACTACCAGATGTCAAAACAAAAAAGACGCTACGCGATATTGCTCATTTTGTAACACGCCGCTCCTACTAAAGTTGTGTTTTGGGTTTGCTGTGACAAAATGCTTTAACCGGTTCCAAGCTTTCTGTTACAATACAGTTTAGTACTGTATAAATACATTAGATTGGATTGGGAGTGAGCCGATGGATCGTACTTTTTTGATGGTTAAACCGGATGGTGTACAACGTGGATTGATTGGACGCATCATCAGTCGACTGGAAGACAAAGGCTTCAAAATGACGGCTGGCAAGCTTGTGCAAGTGTCTAGAGAACAGGCAGAACGGCATTATGCGGAGCATGTGGGCAAGCCCTTTTTTGAAGAGCTTGTAGGTTTTATCACATCAGGCCCTGTGTTTGCTATGGTATGGGAAGGGGATAACATCGTTACGCTTTCCCGCTTGTTGATTGGTAAAACACAAGTAACTGAAGCTCTTCCGGGCACAATTCGTGGAGACTTTGCAGCACATACACCGTTTAACCTCATTCATGGTTCAGATTCACCGGAGAGCGCAGAGCGCGAGATTGCAAATTTTTTCATGCCGGAAGAATCCGTTCGGTATGAAAAAAGTGTGGCGACCTGGATGTAAGTTAAATTACGTATGAAGAAGGATGGTAGCATGACGGATATGGAACTGGGTCAGATGGACCCCGATTACACAGCGTTTATCCGCAAAATCAAGGACAGCACAGGTATTGATCTTGCACAATACAAAGAAGCACAGATGAAAAGGCGGTTAACTACGCTTCGCAACAAAAACGGGTTTCCCAGTTTTGTTTCTTTTTATGATGCCATGATGAAGGAAAAACCTCTATTCTATGAATTTCTGGATCGGATGACGATCAATGTTTCGGAATTTTGGCGAAATCCCAATCGGTGGGAAGTACTACGGGATACAATCTTGCCACAACTGCTTGTGGGGAAGCAGAAGCTTAAGCTGTGGAGTGCGGCCTGCTCGACTGGTGAAGAGCCTTATAGCCTGGCTATGGTTCTCGACGGTAAAGGGATTTTGGGGAATTGTTCCATTACAGCTTCCGACATTGATGACGGTGCATTGGCAAAAGCCAAGGAAGGCAAATATTTGGAGCGTTCGCTCAAGGATGTACCTGAGCAGGTAGCTAGTAAATATTTTAAGCCGGATGGTGCGATGTATCGAATTGATGACCGTTTGAAACAAGCCGTGAAATTTCAAAAGCAAAACTTGCTGCTGGATCGGTTTGAGGATGGTTATGATCTCATTATCTGTCGAAATGTAATGATTTATTTTACAGAAGAGGCCAAACATACGTTGTATCAAAAGTTTGCAGCCAGTCTTCGTCCCGGCGGTGTGTTATTTGTCGGTAGTACAGAGCAAATCTTTTCTCCTAACCAATATGGTCTGGAATCGACGGAAACCTTTTTTTATCGCAAAAAAGCATAAGCTTGCACATATTATCCAAAGTTTTGTAGGAACTTATTTATATCCTTGAGTAATGATGGTTGCTTATCAGCAAAGCACGTCCTTTAGCCCCTTTGGCTAAGAGGCGTGTTTTTGTTTATCTGCATACACGTGGCTTTTCTTGTCAAAGAAAGGTGCGTATACTATAATGAAGCACAGTTAAAGATTTTAGCGATGCACAGTTTAACAGTTTAAAGGGGGAACGCGTCATGAGTTTACGTTATTTAACCGCGGGGGAAACGCATGGTCCCCAGCTAACTGCTATTGTAGAGGGTATGCCGAGCAATTTAAAATTGGATTTTGAGGAATTGAATTTTCAGCTGCACCGTCGTCAGAAAGGGTATGGACGGGGTCGGCGTATGCAGATTGAAAAAGATACGGCGAAGATTGCCGGAGGCGTACGTCACGGTTATACCACAGGTGCACCGATTGCGCTGGTTGTGGAAAATAACGATTGGAAGCACTGGCAGAACATTATGAATATTGAGCCTATTGAAGGCAGTGATGAAGACAAGCGTCGGGTTCACCGGCCACGTCCGGGTCATGCAGATTTGAATGGCGGAATGAAATACAACCTGAAGGACCTTCGTAACGTGCTGGAGCGCTCCAGTGCACGTGAAACAGCAATTCGTGTGGCATGCGGCGGTTTGGCCCGTCAATTGCTGGCTGAGTTCGGAATCAAGGTGGCAGGTCAGGTCATCCGTATTGGGGAAATCGAAGCTCCTTACCGTGATTTGCCGATTGATGAGCTGATTGCCGTGACAGAAGCCTCCTCGGTGAGAGTAACCGATCCAGAAACCGAAAAGAAAATGGAAGCATACATTGATCTGATCAAGCAAGAAGGTGATTCAGTCGGTGGGGTAGTGGAATGTATTGTAGAAGGTGTTCCGATTGGTCTGGGCAGTCATGTACAGTATGATCGGAAACTGGATGCACGTATCGCACAAGGCGTCATGTCGATTAATGCATTTAAAGGCGTGGAAATTGGCATCGGCTTTGAAGCAGGGGAATTGCGCGGTTCACAGGTGCATGATGAGATTCTATATGATGAGGAACGTGGATATCACCGTCGTACCAATCGTTTGGGTGGTTTTGAGGGTGGTATGACGAATGGAATGCCAGTTGTGGTTCGTGGCGTAATGAAGCCGATTCCCACACTCTACAAGCCGTTGCAAAGCGTCGACATTGATACAAAGGAAGCGTTCACCGCACAGGTTGAGCGTTCGGATGCATGTGCAGTGCCAGCGGCAAGCGTAGTTATGGAGCATGTCGTAGCTTGGGAGATTGCGAAAGCTTTGCTAGAAAAATTCGGTGGGGATTCGATTGAAGAGATTCGCGCGAATATTGCATCCTACGAAGAACAACTGGGGCGGTACTAAGATGAGTACGCTGACGGTACAGCTTGGCGAACGTTCTTATCCTATTCATATCGGACGAGGGCTGTTACATCGAGCCGGAGAGTTGTTGAAGGAACGAGGAATTGCGCAAAAAAGCCCGTTGTTGATTGTTTCTGACGAAAATGTAGCGGGATTCTACTTGGCAACATTGGAGAGCAATCTTCAGGCATCTGGCTACAAGACAGTGTCCTTTGTCGTTAAGCCAGGTGAGACCTCCAAGTCGCTTGCTGTATTTGAGCAGGTCATAACAGCAGCCATTGAGGGCGGTTTGGATCGCAATTCAGCCGTTATTGCACTTGGTGGTGGTGTGGTGGGTGATTTGGCTGGATTTGTGGCAGCTTCTTATATGAGAGGTGTCAAGTTTGTACAGATCCCCACTACGATCCTTGCCCATGATAGTAGCGTGGGCGGTAAGGTCGGCATCAACCATCCTTTGGCGAAGAATATGATAGGAGCCTTCCATCAACCGGAACTTGTGTTGTATGACGTAGATACGTTGTCTACCTTGCCTCCTCGTGAGGTATCTGCGGGGCTTGCTGAAATGATCAAGCATGGTTTGATCTGGGATGCTGATTTCGCCCAGTGGTGCCGTGACCATGCGACTGATTTGCTTGCGCTGGATGCGACAGCTCTGGAGTACGGTCTGGAAAAGGGATGTTCCGTAAAAGCCGAAGTGGTGTCGCGCGATGAACGAGAAAATAATTTACGCGCTATTCTAAACCTAGGTCATACGATTGGCCATGCCATTGAAGCCATTGCGGGATATGGTGAGTTTTTACACGGGGAAGCCATTTCTATTGGTATGGTCGGCTCCGCACTTTTGGGCGTGAAGCTGGGGGCAGATCCTTCTTTGGTAGATGAAACGAAGGATATGTTATCTTCGCTACGGCTACCGACCTCCCTTCCGTCACATCTCGATACAGATCGGCTGCTGGACGCGATGATGCATGACAAAAAGTTCAAAGAAGGCAGCATTACTTTTGTCGTCCCACGTAGCATCGGGCACGTGGAGGTTGTGAAGGATATTTCCGTCTCTTACATCCGACAAGTTATTGAACAGTTAAAAGAGGGGGCGTAACGATGTACAATCGGGGAATTCGTGGCGCGACGACCGTAGTGAATAATGAAGAAAACGAAATTTTGGAAGCAACATGCCAACTACTGGAGGAAATTGTATCCTACAATGAAATTCAGCCGGAGGATATTAGTAACGTATGGATTACGGTGACCCATGACCTGGATACTGCCTTTCCAGCCAAGGCCATTCGTCAGCTTGATGGCTGGGATATGGTTCCGCTCATGTGTGCATTAGAAATTCCTGTGGCAGGCAGTTTACCCAAGTGCATCCGTTTGATGGTACAGGTGAACACCGATAAATCCCAGCGGGAAATTAAACATGTATATTTGAACGGAGCACAGGCGTTAAGACCGGATCTGGCTTCCCAAGGGAAATAAGTGCCCGTTTTTAAAGTTGATGGTTGCCAAAGTAACATTCCATGAGATATAGTGTGTGTAGCAGAGTTAAGTAGAGTAGAGTTAGCCAGAGACAGAGTTGAGATGAGAAGAGTGCAGCCTTAGCCAATTCCATATGAGATTACAGAGATCGGCGGTAGCGGATAAGCTTTTGTCCATGAAGAGATATTCTTCTACAGAGAAGCTTATTTGAGGCAACCTGCGCGGTTATACAAAGGGATGAGTGTATACTTATCTATTTGCTGTAGTCATTTTACATATGGAGCATTCTTATAATTTCAATAACTGACAGCCTCTACCTTACTGGTAGAGGCTTTTTTATATTCTCTCCATTGGTTCTGCGCCAATTTGGAAAGGAAGTGATCTCATGTTAACGCCGCATGTGGAGCAAGTGATAACGATGGCGAGTGAATTTAACCTGATTCCTGTGTACAAAAAAGTGCTGGCTGATATGGAGACGCCGATTCGGATTTTCCGTCGGTATGCCGAGCGGGACCGTGCCTTTCTGCTAGAGAGTGTAGAGGGAGGCGAACAGTGGGCGCGACATTCATTCATCGGTACAGACCCGTTTCTAATGGTCTCGGGTAAAAAAGGACGTTTAATATTGGAACAACACGGTAAACGGCAAATATTAAACGACAAGCCGATTGAAGCGCTCAAAGCATTGCTTCGTAAATACCGTAGTCCGAAACTGAAAGAAATGCCTCCATTTACAGGCGGGGCTATTGGATTTTTTGGATATGACTTGCTTCAATACTATGAAAAGCTGCCAGAGCATTCGGTAGATGATTTGAATATGGATGATATTCGTTTTATGTTCTGCGATCAAGTCATTGTCTTTGATCATGTGAAACAGCAAATTTTGCTGGTCGGCAATGTTCATGTAGGTGAAGGGTTCCGCGATGAGGACATTCGTGCTGCTTATGCTGATGTGGAACGCAGGTTGGAGGAAACGGCGCAGTATCTGCGCAAGCAGACCCCGCCTGAGCGATTAGGATCGGCTTCCATTCCTGATGATGTGGAACTAGGTGAGATCCAATCCAATATGACGAAGGAACAATTTATTTCAAACGTAGAGCAGGCGAAGGAGTATATCCGCTCTGGTGATATTTTTCAGGTTGTACTATCCCAGCGTTTTCACATTGATACAGAGGCCTCTCCTTTACAGGTATACCGCGTGCTGCGCACGATGAACCCGTCGCCATATATGTATTATTTGAAAATGGATGACGAGATCATCGTAGGCACTTCGCCTGAGGCACTCGTCAAGGTGGAAAACGGCCGGGTAGAAACCCGTCCTATTGCAGGAACGAGACCGCGTGGGGTAACGGAGACAGAAGATGCGGCACTTGCTGAAGAACTGTTAAACGATGAAAAAGAGCGTGCAGAACATCTGATGCTGGTCGATTTGGGAAGGAATGATTTGGGCCGTGTATCACAGTTTGGCACAGTCAAATGCGATACGTTTATGGAGATTGAACGCTATTCCCATGTCATGCACATTGTTTCCAATGTGTCGGGTGAGCTACGTGAGGACAAAGATTTCTTCGATGCCTTCCTGTCTTGTCTGCCAGCCGGCACTGTATCGGGGGCTCCGAAGCTACGGGCCATGGAGATTATTGCTGAGTTGGAGCGGGAAGCACGCGGACCCTATGCAGGGGCGATTGGATATTTGGGCTTTTCGGGCAATATGGACGCTTGCATTACGATTCGCACAATTGTGTTTAAAAAGAACCGGGCCTATGTCCAGGCCGGCGCTGGAATTGTGTGGGACTCGGTTCCGGAAAGCGAGTATCAGGAGACGGTAAACAAAGCAAAGGCATTGCTGAAGGCAATCCGCACGGCAGAAGTGATGTTCCCGGCAACGACACAGCCCTATAACAGCGTCATCAACCAGGATTATTTGTACACTCCGTAACACACAAAAATCTGATTTTGAGGAGGAGACGACAATGGAACGACATGACATGATGCAAGTGGGGTTAAGCCGGATCATTGAGGGACAGCATCTTTCGCGTACGGAGGCCCGTAGCGTAATGGAACAAATTATGAGTGGAAATGCTACACAGGCGCAAATTGGCGGGCTACTGACGGCTCTTCGCCTCAAAGGGGAAACGGTAGATGAAATCACTGGTTTTGCCGAGGCTATGCGTAGCTACGCTAGTCCAGTGCAAGCTGAAGAAGGCAGTGGTCGTCTGCTGGACACATGTGGCACTGGAGGTTCGGGTATTCACAAGTTTAATATTTCTACGATATCCGCGATCATCGCAGCTTCGGTGTCAGTACGGGTAGCAAAGCATGGCAATCGTTCTGCAAGTGGCCGTGCCGGGAGCGCTGATGTCCTGGAGGCGTTGGGAGTCAACATTCATTTGACGAGTGATCAGGCTAGGTCTTGTCTGGACCGAATCGGCATCTGCTTTTTATTCGCACAGCTGTATCATCCGTCTATGAAGCATGCCGCTGCGCCGCGTCGTGAGCTGGGTGTGCGGACGGTATTCAATATGCTTGGTCCTTTGACGAATCCGGCTGGTGCGGATCGGCAGCTGTTGGGCATTTATGACGCCAATAAAACGGAAGTCATTGCCGAGGTATTGAACCAGCTAGGCTCCAAACGGGCCATGGTTGTCAGTAGTCTGGATGGACTAGATGAAATTAGTATTTCAGCTGCGACACGAGTATCCGAGCTGAAGGACGGCAAGGTTCACACGTTCGAGCTTCATCCGTCGGATCTGGGCTTGCAGACGCATTCTCTCGATCAGGTGCTGGGCGGCGACGCACAGGTTAACGCAGATATCATACGACGAATTTTGAACGGAGAGCATGGATCTTATCGGGATGTTGTGTTAGCGAATGCAGGAGCGTGCATTTATGTATCAGGCGCAGCAGCCACCTTGACGGACGGAGTAGCACGAGCGGCAGAAGCCATTGACTCGGGATTGGCACTTTCCAAGCTGGATCAATTAATACAGGCAACGGGGGAATATCAATATGTATCTTGATAAAATTGTGGTGACGAAGCGACAAGAAGTGGAGCAGCTTAAGAAGCATTTTCAAATAAGTGAAGCTGAACGATTAATTGCTGATTTATCTGCGACGAGAGGATTTGAAAATGCGATCGCGAGCGGACGCAACCGTCCGCTCGGACTGATTGCTGAGGTGAAGAAGGCTTCCCCATCCAAAGGGTTAATTCGACCGGATTTCCATCCTGTGGACATTGCACGTGCATATGAGGGAGCAGGAGCGGATTGCATTTCTGTACTGACAGATGTGACGTATTTTCAGGGGAGCCCTGAATATTTACAGCAAATTCGCGATCAGGTGAAGATTCCGCTGCTGCGAAAGGATTTTATCATTGATGAACGGCAAATATATGAAGCTCGTCTGCTGGGAGCGGATGCGGTGCTGTTGATTGCCGCTATCCTGGAACCGCGTGTATTAGGGTCCTTTTTACAGATCGCCAAGGACCTCGGGCTGGACGCATTGGTAGAGGTGCATGACAGTGAGGAGCTTAAAGCGGTGCTGGAGCTGGGGACAGCAACCTTAATTGGCGTAAATAACCGAAATCTGCGGACATTCGAGACTCGTCTTCAGACGACAGAGGAGCTGATCTCACTAATTCCTAAAGGGGTTACGTTCATCAGTGAGAGCGGAATTGCGGGACCGGAAGATGTAAAGTATCTGCATTCGGTAGGTGCACACGGTATCCTGGTCGGGGAGCATCTGATGCGCAAGGAAAATGTAGGACAGGCTGTAGCCGAATTGATGGACGGGATTAAAGCATGAACAAAACGGGCATAAAAATTTGTGGACTTCAAAGCGTTGAAGTGCTAAAATCTATGGTAAACTTACCGGTCGATTATATAGGTTTTGTGTTTGCCGACAGCAAGCGCCGGATTGACGGCGTACAGGCTGGAGAGCTGCTTCGCGTATTGGATGAATGGACCTCAGGCAGCAGACCGCGCAGCGTGGGTGTATTTGTGAACCCTGGTGATGCACTGTTAATTGATGTGATGGAGAAAGCACCCTTGGATGTCATACAGCTGCATGGACAGGAGAGTCCGCAGCGCTGTCGGGAGATCAGGGAGCATTTTGGTATACAGGTATTCAAGGCATGGTCTGTGGACAGTCAAGGACAGATAGAACGCTCGGCGGACGAATTGGATGCCTATGTCGGGACAATTGACGCTTTACTGCTGGATACATACGATCCCCTGTATGGTGGCGGCTCCGGAAAAACGTTTGCGTGGGATCGAATTCCTGCCTATCAGGCTTGGACTCATCAACATGGAATTCCTTTGTTTGTAGCCGGCGGGCTGACTGCCGATAATGCGGAAAAGCTAGTTCATGAGTATCATCCCGATGGGCTGGATGTATCCAGCGGTGTAGAGACGAACGGAGTCAAGGACATTGCAAAAATCACAGCATTCGTAGAAAGGGTGAAGCAGGCATGACACAATTACCTGATAACAACGGGCGTTTTGGAACATTTGGAGGACGTTTTGTACCGGAAACGTTGATGAACGCACTGATTGAATTGGAGGAATCCTACCGTAAGTACGCGGATGATCCCGAGTTTAAAGCAGAGTTGAACGGGCTCCTAAAGGACTATTCTGGTCGGGAAACGCCGCTTTATCATGCGGAGCGTCTGAGCCAGCATTTGGACGGGGCTAAAATTTACTTGAAGCGCGAAGATTTAAATCATACCGGTGCCCACAAAATCAATAATGCATTAGCTCAGGGTTTGTTGGCGAAGCGTATGGGTAAACAGAAGGTCATTGCTGAGACAGGCGCAGGACAGCATGGTGTCGCGACAGCGACTGTGGCTGCGTTGCTCGGATTGGAATGCAAGGTGTTTATGGGCGAAGAGGATACAGTGCGCCAGCAGCTAAACGTCTTTCGGATGCAGCTTTTGGGTGCAGAGGTCATTCCGGTGACATCGGGTACACGTACACTTAAGGATGCCGGGAATGAAGCTTTGCGTTACTGGGTCAGCCATGTCCATGATACGTTCTATATTTTGGGTTCAGCTGTCGGCCCACATCCGTATCCGATGATGGTGCGGGACTTCCAACGTGTGATTGGTGATGAAACACGTCGCCAGATCCTAGAGAAGGAAGGCAGACTTCCGGATGTCATCGTGGCAGCGATCGGTGGCGGGAGCAATGCCATCGGCATGTTTTATCCTTTTATTGAGGATCAGGGCGTCGCTTTGATTGGCGTGGAGGCCGCTGGAAAAGGTGTCGAAACGGAATTCCATGCAGCTACGATGACCAAGGGAACACAAGGGGTCTTCCAAGGCTCTATGAGTTATCTGCTTCAGGATGAGTATGGACAAGTGCAGCCTGCGCATTCCATCTCGGCTGGACTGGATTATCCAGGTGTTGGACCGGAGCATTCATACCTGAAAGATATTGAGCGGGCCAAGTATGTTCCGATTACCGATCAGGAAGCGCTAGATGCGCTTCAGCTTCTCTGCCGTACCGAAGGAATACTTCCTGCATTAGAGTCGGCACATGCAGTTGCACAGGTCGTCAAGCTAGCACCTACGTTGACGGCAGATGATATTATCGTTATTTGTTTGTCTGGACGCGGGGATAAAGATGTAGACTCCATTATCAAGTATTTGGGAGGAAATCCGTCATGAATTTAATTGATCAGGCGTTTGGTCGCCTTAAAAATGAAGGCAAAACGGCATTAATTCCTTTTCTGACGGTAGGTGACCCGGATGTGGATACTACAATAGAGATCATTCGGCAGTTAGAGTCGGCCGGAGCTGACATATTGGAACTGGGTGTACCCTATTCCGACCCGCTGGCTGACGGTCCTGTAATTCAGCGCGCGTCTGAGCGTGCACTGAAACGGCAAATTTCCATCCGCACGTGCATGGAGACAGCTTCTCTGGCTAGGGCGGCAGGTTCAAGCCTGCCTTTTATTCTGTTCACGTATTATAACCCTGTATTACAGATGGGTATGGATACTTTCTTCGCAGGCTTGCAGGAGCACGGTATCAGCGGTCTGATTATTCCGGACCTTCCGCTTGAGGAAGCGGAGGAGCTGGGAGGACGGGCAGCAGAGGTGGGTGTGCATCTGATTCCTCTGGTGGCTCCAACTTCTGAACAGCGGATCGAGCGAATTGTCCGTCAGGCCCGAGGATTTGTATACTGTGTATCCTCGCTGGGTGTAACCGGGGAAAGAGCTTCCTTTTTTGAAGGTATAGAGGGCTTTATCGCGCAGGTCAAACGGCATACGGATATTCCGGTAGCGGTCGGCTTTGGGATCTCTACTCAAGAGCAGGTAGCCCGGTTTTCAAACATTTGCGATGGAGTTGTGGTCGGCAGTGCTATTGTACGTCAGGTGGAAGAAGCCATTCCATTGCTGAATGATTCTGCGCGCAGGCAAGAAGGTCTTTTGCAAATTCATAATTTTGTGGCACAATTAAAGCAGTAATGGCTATCAAAATAGAAAGTAATAAATATGTTCTGATTGGATAGAGGAGGTAGGGGCATGCAACCTAAACCGCATATTGTACATTTGCCAGTATATCAGCCCGGTAAACCGATTGAAGACGTAAAACGTGAGCTGGGACTCGATGAAGTCATCAAGCTCGCCTCGAACGAGAATCCGTATGGTAGCTCTCCCAAAGTATTGCAGGCCATTCAGCAGGAGTTTGCTAACATTAGTGTATATCCTGACGGAAGTGCCGTAGCTTTGACACAGGCACTAGCTAAACGGACGGGTTTAAAAGAGGAACAGTTTATCTATGGCTGCGGATCTGACGAAATAATTGCGTTGATTACGCGTGCTTTTCTCCTTCCCGGGGAAGAAAGCATTATGGCCGATCAGACATTTTCCGTATACAAAAGTAATGTGGAAATTGAGGGAGCGGTTGCAGTTGAGGTGCCTTTGCGTGACGGTGTACATGATCTGGATGCTATGCTGTCCCACATCAATGACCGTACGAAAATTATTTGGATCTGTAATCCAAATAACCCGACGGGCACGATTGTACCCGAAGCAGAGCTGACTGCTTTTTTGGACCAAGTACCAAAGCATATCATGGTTGTACTGGATGAAGCCTACGCCGAGTTTGTGACGGATCGCTCGTATCCCGACGGCATTCGTTTGTTGCCAGCGTATGAAAACCTGGTTGTACTACGGACCTTCTCCAAAATCTATGGGCTTGCTTCGCTGCGCATTGGTTATGGTATGGGAGCCGAGTCAATCATTCGGTTGATAAATCAGGTTCGTGAACCGTTTAATACATCACGGGTAGCACAGGCTGCGGCCATTGCTGCCTTGGAAGATCAGGAATTTGTTCAAGAATGCCGGGATCGTAATGCAGAGGGCAGAGTTTATTTGCAAAATGAGCTGAAGCGTCTGGGACTAGAGTCTTTCCCAGCACATGGTAATTTTATTATGCTGGATGTACGTCGTCCATCTGGTGAGGTATTCCAGGAGTTGCTTCGTAAAGGTGTGATTATTCGCGCAGGTCATCACAAATATCCGACATATATTAGGGTGTCGGTTGGATCACAGCCGCAAAATGAGTTGTTTATTCGTGCGCTGGAACAGGTCCTGGGGGCGGAAGCGGCGAAAGTACGCCTATAATTTCCGCAGATGGGATTTGATAATTGATGAAGATTGCCATTTTCGGCGTGGGACTGATTGGTGGGTCCCTCGCACTTTGTTTTAAAGGGAAGCCGGATATTACTGTTGTCGGCCATGCTCATCTCCCTGAACTGATGGAACCGATGTTAAGCCGTGGTGTCGTGGACACCGCGACTCTCTCGGTTGAAGAAGCGGCAGCGGATGCCGATTTTATTTTTTTATGCGTACCTGTGGGCTTACTGGAGCATTATCTTGAACTGTTAAGCAAGCTACCGCTTAAAGCGGGTTGTATTATCACTGATGTAGGCAGCACGAAATCGGCAATTGCCAAAAAAGCATCAGAAATTTCTTTGCGCAACGCTTACTTTATCGGTGGTCATCCGATGGCCGGTTCAGAGCGTTCCGGTGTAAAGGCTGCTTCTGCGTTGTTGTTTGAAAACGCATATTATGTGCTTTCCCCGGCAGAGGGTGTGCCTGAAGAAGCATACAGTTCACTGGAACGTTTGTTAAAATATACTAGTGCTCATGTTGTGCGTGTCCAACCTGATATGCACGATGACATTGTCGGTGCGATTAGCCATCTTCCGCATATTATTGCAGCGGCGCTGGTGAATCAGGTGCGAAAGCACAATGATGAAAATCCGTTGTACCGTACATTGGCTGCCGGTGGGTTCCGTGATATTACACGGATAGCCTCTAGTGATCCCGTTGTGTGGCGGGACATCTTATTGAGCAATCGTGAAGTTTTACTAGGTCTGTTGGAAGAATGGAACGGACAGATTGAGCGTTTTACCCATTTACTGAGAATACAAGACGGTGAGGGAATCGCTGACGAGTTTTTGACAGCTGGGCACTTCCGCAGTGAACTGCCAGAGCGTCGCAAAGGAGTCATCGTCTCCACGTTTGATCTGTATATTGATGTACCGGATACCCCAGGGATTATCGGGCGAATTGCTATGGAACTCGGTAATCACAGCATTAATCTGAGCAATATGCAAATCATTGAAAGCCGGGAGGATGTCCCAGGCATCATGCGACTTTCCTTCCGTCAAGAGCAGGATTGGGAGCGTGCCAAGATTCTGCTGGATTCGATGGGGTATAAAGTGGTGGTATAGGAAGGAAAGTGAGATGTTCGTTAAGGAGGCCGCTTCGCGATTCATTTGTTCTTACGATCGCTGTTGCCGCCGGATTTTTTTCAATCAGATTCTTTAATGGGAAAATCCGGCGGCAAAGGCGAACGCTCCGCTTCTCCAGATTCAAATGAACCTCTGCGCTACTGACCGCATTAAAAGCAACACACACTTTCTGGGAGTGAAGTAGTAGAAAAGATTTAGAGCGGATGAAGGTTTCTTCGTCCGCTTTTTTTAAAGCTCCTTTTTTTGAACAAAAAAAAGACCACCCGGGTAAAGCCCCGGGTGGTAGCTACTTTTAGTGAAGTAGCTGAGTAGGATAGGAGTGGAGAGAAACCATACTGTACTTTTATTATATGTATACGTTTTCATTTTGTCAATAATTTTTTAAAGCGTTTTCTTTTTTGTGTATTTATCCTTATTGGTGCATTTGAAAAGAACACTTTCAATTGGTTAGTCATATAATCTTGAAAAAATTTAAAATCCATTGAAAAGCTGTATAAATGAATTAGTTGCCAGCGTTAGGGAGGCATTGATGGAAATCGTGGGGATTTTGGACTTTTTTACTGGCGGTCATTTTGTGGTACAATGGGTAAGTCCATTTTGGATGTTGAATATTGTTGGGGATAGCACCGTTAATGTTGGCACTACATAGGGTAAGAAAATAACAAATGTTCCATGATGCTGTTTCATCCATTTGCGCAGAGGGCGCAACTTTTTTTGACCTGTTCGGTATATATAGACAGAATCGAACGGGAAAACAGCACATGTATGGGCGAGGAGGGTCTCACTCGGATGATGACAGATTCCCAGATGATTCAGGAAATCAAACAAGGTAATGTTGAGGTTTATTCAGAATTAATGAGGCGGCACCAACGTAAAATTTTAGCTTTTGTTTATCATATGCTGAAAAGTTCGAACCTGGAAATGATTGCTGAGGACTTATGCTCAGAGACGTTTTATAAAGCGTATCGGAGCCTGCACTCTTTTCGCGAGGTAGACGCATCGTTCTCCACTTGGTTATATACAATTGCACGCAATACGGTGCTAAGTGAGCTTCGCAAGCACCGTAGCGGTCAGGTTCCATTGGAGGAGAGCGGTTATGTACCGGTAGCTCCATCGGATGTAATTCCAGAGCAGGCCGTCCTTCGCGGTGAGAAGGTAGAGATGGTTCGTGAAGCGATCAATAGATTGCCTGAGAAGCAGCGATCTGCGCTGATTTTGCGTGAATATGAGCAATTAGATTATCAGGAGATTGCGACTATTTTAGGACAGACGGTCAGTGCGGTGAAGTCATTGCTTTTCCGGGCAAGAACCAGTGTGAAGACGCAGTTGGAGCCTTATTTTTTTGAGCCTCTCTATGAGGAAAACGAAGGGATGAGCAGCCAATGAAATCCAGGGACACTGAGGATTTGTTCGCTACAGGCAAAAATGTATCGAAACAAGACTCGGAGCGCAGACGGGCCAAAAGCTCGTCTGCTGGGTGGGAGCATGGTTCGGAAGAAAAAGAGTGGGATTTGTCAAAAGAAAATCGATCCACCATTCGTGATATTTCCTTTGAAATAACAGATGATAAGCTAGAGGCAATGAATCGCAGGGTCATGGATCGAATTTATGAAGAATCACCGTGGCTTGTTCCGGGCGAGCATCGACGTGCGCGTGTGAACCCAGCAGCCCGTAAGTATATGTCTGTATGGATCGCCGGCTTCTTGGCCGTGTTTTTATGCAGCTTTTTGTTTTTGAACTGGAATGGAAGCTCCTCTCAGGAAAATCCCCCTCAAGCAGCTCCTGTCATGGACACTGGTATTTTACCGACAGGCCTGTTGGAAACTACAAGTACATCTCCACAATATCAATACCACATTAAAGATGTGAATAGTGGCATTATGGACCCGCTGGTTGCTAGCATTGTTCCTACTTATCCGCAATACTGGATGCTGTTGTCTGTATTGGCACTTGCGCTTGCTTTATTTTCTCTGGGCTGGATCCATCGGGCGAGAAGGGTCAGAAGTTAGCAGGACAGCTGGGCTCCAATATGAATTCATAACAATGACTGAATAACAAAACAGCGGAGGAAACGACACGATGCTTATTGGCTTGATCAGACATGGCTTGACGGATTGGAATGCGGTGGGGAAAATCCAGGGCCACAGTGATATTCCGTTGAATGAGGAAGGGCGCCGACAGGCACGTTTGCTGGCAGCACGATTAAAGGAAGAGCCTTATCATTGGGACGGGCTTATTACAAGTAGTCTCTCCAGAGCGAAAGAGACCGGGGAGATTATTGCTTCTGCTCTGCATCTCCCGTTGTTAGAGCCTGATGATCGACTAAGAGAACGTGCTTATGGTCAGGTCGAGGGCATGACACAGGCCGAGCGTGAAGAAAAGTGGGGAGTCGACTGGCATCTGCTGGATCTCGGGCAGGAAAGCGATGCGGATCTTCAGCTTCGTGGGCTAGCTTTTATGGAGGCCATTTGGACGGAAAATCGGGACAAGAATCTGCTGGTCGTTTCCCACGGCGGTTTTTTGGCTAATTTGTATAAGGCTCTGTATCAGGAAAAATTCACGGAACGAATCGGCAATTTGTCACTTAGTGTACTCCAGCGTGAGGATATGGATTGGGCACCACTTTTATATAATTGCACGAAGCATTTGCAAGAGAAAAGTGACTGTAACTCCAAAAGTTAGTAAAAGACCAAGGCTTCTACTTATCGTAGGAGTCGTGGTCTTTTTTGTTTTTTAATTATACCTTTGCAAAAAAGAGGTTTAGAGTATGAACAATCCGTCAAAGCTGTGGGTACAACAGGTAAGAATCAATTCCGGATGACAGTCCAGTGACGAGGCGATGGAACAATGAATCTGGCGGATATGCTGACATTTGCGGATATTGTGCATTTGAACAGAATCGCGGTGTATTACGATTGTGACTGTAAACCTAATTCCAAGCATGAGTTGATCCAGGGGATTTTGACGAAGCTCGGCAGCAGTAGTTTTTTTGAGACGCAGGTCAAGGAGCTGAGGTTGTCAGAGGTAAGGTTTTTGAACGCGATGCTGTTCGATGACCGACCATATTTCAGCATGGAGGAATTGATTGCAATAGCCAAACAGTCTGTTGAGGAGGACGAGAATCCTGGTGAGCGGCCAAGGGATATTGTGACCCGTCTGCGTTCTAGTGGCTGGTTGTTCAACGGTTCGACGCACAATACGAGGTATTTGTTCCAAATTCCGTTGGATATGAAGGAGCGCTTTCGACGTGTTATGGTACATGACTTCCAAAGCGGAATGACAAGGGTAAGCGAACCGTCGTCGTACCGGGATGAAGGGCATCTGCTGGCAGAGGATTTACGGCTTTTCCTTCAATACATGGGGCAGCATGAGGTTCCGCTAAATCCCGAGGGAGCTTGGTATCGTCGCAATCAGCAGCAGCTGATGGAGCATTTGCACATTGCGGAGCCGCTTTTGGGTAAGGGAGGATGGCGTTTCGGGTATGGCTCCTCTTTTAAGTTTTATCCAGACCGAATGGCACTACTGTATGATTATGCCCGTCACTCCAAGTACATTGAGGAGAAAGGGGACCAAGTTGTGCTGATGGCAAAGGGAGAAGCGCATCAGGAGCATACAATTGAGCAAGAAATGATACAGCTATTCAGGTTTTGGTTAAGATTGTATAAAGGAGCCGTTCCTAATTTGCTCTCTCTAGTCTACTGGATTGGAGAATGTGCCAGGCCTTGGACGTCCTCAGAGTCGCTTTTTGTACATATCGGCCCACTGATTCGACCGTTTTACTATGATACGCCCCGTTCGGTCTTTGATCAGAGGATTATACGAATGATGCTTCACTTGGGTATGCTTCGTCAGGGTGAACATTCGACGGGACCATCTGTACAGATGACGGCCTGGGGGCTGAAGTTGGCGGGAGAGTGCCGCATTGGGCGGAACGACTCGGGTATACGGCTCCATTGACAAGCAGCACACATGTTGATAGAATTTCACCCAAAATGAGAGGGTGAAATTGATGCTGATTCACTATAACGGAAACATGCCACAGCTCCATTCATCTGTCTATGTGGCAGAAGGAGCAAAAATTGTCGGAAAAGTAACGATCGGTCAAGATTCCTCTGTATGGTTTAATGCCGTACTACGCGGAGATATGGCGCCTATCATCATCGGTGAACGCTGCAATATTCAGGACGGAGTCGTGGGACATGTGAACACGGATCAGCCCCTGTTGCTGGCGGATGACATTTCGGTAGGTCATGCTGCAATAATCCACGGTTGTACGGTAGGCAAAGGCACTTTAATCGGTATGGGGGCCATTGTACTCAACGGAGCGGAGCTTGGTGAATATGCTTTAATAGGAGCAGGGTCGGTCGTTACGGAAAATACCAAAATACCACCCTATACTCTTTCTCTCGGTACACCTGCCAAAGTGGTGCGCGAATTGACAGATGCAGATTTGCAGCGGATGTCACGAACGGCACTCAGCTATGTGGCGAAAGGAAAAGAATATAGGATCTCTTAAACTCATGTTGGAGGTGCATCCTATGGATAAAATGAAGGTTACTTATGAAGTAATGTTGGGCCTGTCTGCTGAGATGGTTTTGGACGAGGCATTACGTAAACACCGGAGTGAAAAACTCTACAAGGATATTGATGAGGCGCTAGCCTCCGGAGATGAAGTAGCTTTTCGTCATCTTACGGATGAGCTGAAAGCAATGAGTTAAAACAATTTTAGGAACCCTAAGTTGGATTTCAGACAAATCGTTAGTTCGAGATTATAATCATCAAACCTGACTGTAGCGGCGGTCAGGTTTTTTTGATACGCTTGGATATGATATAGTCTTTGTAGGATGGTGCCTGTACAAGGCAACTGTCGTATGAACGGAGGATGAAGGACGTGTCGTTATCTTATTTGTGGAGCCGGTCGTTCTTGACGAGCCGGCCTTTTTTGTGGCTGCTGTTCTGGTGTAATTTGCTGGGAACAGTGTATGGGTACATATGGTATGGGGGGCAGTTGGAATATACACTAAATTATCATCCGTTGTGGCAGATTGTATTTGTGCCTGATAGTCCGACGGCGAGTCTGTTTTTTACGATCTCTATAGCATTTTTGCTCTATCCTCCGCGTCTTAAGAGCTTGAAGGTCATTCGGCAGATCATGGAGGCGTTGGCTGTTGTCACGAGTGTAAAATATGGCATCTGGGCTTCAGCTATTATTTTTTGGGGAGTCGCGCAGGGGGGACATATGATATGGCAGGATTGGATGCTGGTGGCATCTCACACGGCAATGGCGGTCGAAGCGTTACTGTTCGTGCGTTTTTTCACCTGCAAATGGACTGCTTTATGCCTAGCTGCACTCTGGACATTGTTAAATGATACGATGGATTATACATTTGGCATTTATCCGTATCTTCCGAAGACGCTAACGGATGATGTACCGCAAGTGCGTGCTTTTACCTATATGCTGACCCTTGTCAGTATCATAGCGGCATGGCTTGCCATGTTTGCGCGCAATCGAATGGGAGTAGAAGTGGAGAAATAGAGATGAACATTGTTTTAAACCAAAAAGAATATATATTTAAAAAAGTAATCCGTGATAATCATAAAATTAGAAAGAGCTTTAATCAATTAGCTAAACAAAGTTTTGGTTTTGATTTTGAAGCATGGTATCAATTGGGCTTTTGGAATGATAAATATATCCCTTACGTACTTTTAGATGGGGAGGTTGTTGTGGCTATGTATCTATAAGTCTGATGGATTTTTGTTTGTCGGGTGAAATGAGAAAGTATATCCAAATCGGAACTGTAATGACGGATACCAACTATAGAAATCAAGGGTTGAGCCGGTTTTTAATAGAACGTGTATTAGAAGATTGGCAGGGCAAATATGATGCTATATATTTGTTCGCTAATGATAGTGTGAAGAATTTTTACCCTAAATTCGGGTTTGTTTTGGCACAAGAATATCAATCAAACCGGAAAGTAATCGCAAACAATGTAGACATCAAAGTTGAGAAGTTGAACATGGAAGAGCAGTCGGATTTAAATTTACTGAAAAATAAAAGTGCTAGATTAAATCCGTATTCACTTTTTGCTGCGAAAAGTAGTGAATGGCTGGTCTTATTCTATGCCATCTCGTTTTTTAAAGATAAAATTTGGTATATACCTCAATACGATACGATTGTGGTTGCAGATTTTGAAGGGGATACGATGAATTGTTACGATATTTATGGAACGGGCGAAATTCCTATGGATATCGTACTGTCAGCGGTAACGAAACAAGAAACGAAGAAGGTTGTTTTTGGCTTTACACCAAGAGAACAGGAAGGCTGCAATATTTCTCTGTTGAAACAGGAAGATACGACGCTATTTTATAAAACTAAAGATCAAAACACATGTAAAGAAAACCAACGAATGTTTCCTATTTTGTCCCGGGCATAACCCGGCTTCAAACGATTCGGTCTAAAGCAAGTTCTAGTCCCGGTAACCTTGCCATACAGTAAGGTGAGGAGGGATGTCCCATGTTTAGGGGTCAGGCGTTTCAAATGATGATCCGTATTATTTCGAGTGTTGTTTTATCTATGGTCCTGCTGCTGTCTGTCTGCGTCCCTCCAGGTGTGGCAGAAGCGCGTGATCAGTCAAAACCCATAGGAAACACAAAAGAGATTGAGGAACTGGATCATGCAGCTGCGATACTGTACCGGGATGTGATGGACGGGAACATTGAAAAAGCACGCGCGGATGTAGCCGAGGTGAGTCGATGGTTTGGCACCGGACAGGTGCAGGCAGCGTTATCTGTAGAGGCCATTCATGCTTTGTCTGGCAGCATCCTTGAGGTGCAGCAAGCTACACAGTCCGTCCAAGCATCACCGGATGAGTGGGTGAAGGCTGCGGCCAATTTACGACTTGCGACAGATGCGCTTGCACATCCGCGTCAGCCCTTATGGCAGCAGTATTATAAGATTTTAAAAGAAGATGTTAGTGGCTTGAACAGCCAGTTTGCTAAAGGCAACATGAAGGGTTTCAAAGCTGGAGCCGCAGTGCTGGAGGACCACTATGAGACGATCCGTACAGCAGCATTGATTCATGGCAGAACAAGTGAGGTTGTCCGTGCTGATTCATGGATTTCCTATGTCAAAGGTTTGGGGGATCAGCAAAATGCAGATGCCTCAGCAATTAGAGGGGCGTTGGATCAGGGAAATCCGACGTTTAATGCCTTGTTTGGACGTGAAAAAGACGCCACTGCCCTGGCGCCATTTATCCCGCGTGAAAGTGAGCGCCGGGCAGAATTGGCAATCGGCATGATTGTTCTGCTGGCGCTGGTCTATGCAGGTTATCGTAAATATCGAGCTGGTTTCTCTGGATGACGATGCAAAATTCGAACATTCGCGTCGTTGGCTGAGCCATCCATATAGGTTAGCCCAGCGCCCGGATTTCCGGGCTATTCCTCTTTGAACCCCTCTCCATGTACATCATGCACATCCTGTATGATAATAAACGCCCGTGGATCAACCGATTTAACAATTTGGTGCAAACGTCGTATTTCCTGACGAGGCACGACACAATAGGCAACATGCTTAGCCTGCTTGGAAAATGCACCTACAGCCGGAATAATAGTAACTCCGCGATCCATGTCCCTAATAATAATATCCGCAATGTCCATCGTGTCGTCGCTGATAATCATAAAGGCTCTGGCGGAATAGGCCCCTTCTTGTATAAAATCAATAATCTTGGACGCGATGAACACGGCGACTAATGTATATAGAATTTTTTCTTTTGGTATGTAAAGTAGTGAAGCACCGATAATGACAATATCAATGACCAGCAGAATCCTTCCCATACTCCAGCCAAACTTCCGGTTTAGAATACGAGCGATAATATCCGAGCCGCCCGTAGTGCCGCCAAAGCGGAACACAATACCTAATCCGGCCCCAAGCGTAACTCCCGCATATAATGAAGAAAGTATAAAATCGTGTTCAGTCTGAAACGTTCCCATCCATCCGAAATGAATCATTTTTTCAAACAACCACAGAAAAAAAGTGAGCGACCCGATACCTACCCCTGTATATAGAATTTGCTTGCCCCCAAGCATTTTCCATCCAATTAAAAATAAAGGAATGTTCAGAAGTAATGTGGAGAGAGAGGGTGAAATTGAAAAAGCATAATTGAGCAACAGGGTGATCCCTGTAATACCTCCTTCCATCAGTTTACTGGGTATAATAAAATAAAGCAGACCGAATGCATAAATGGCGGTCCCTAGCACAATGGATAAAATCATTTTAAGCTGTTCCATGGACTTGGATATCTTCATATAATCCCTCGCAGTAGCAGTTTAAGGAAGAACGACTTCATGCTGATTTTGCTAAATCGCAGCTCCTTATATGTAGTATACCTTTTTACGGTAGCTTTAAAAGACTGATGACTGTAAGTTGGGATCATAAGTACACAATTAAAAAAAATTTGTTTTAAAATGTGCTTTACGATAACATATGAATAAACCTGCACATGGGGGGATTGCGTGTTTCATGGAAAAATCATTAGATGAAATTCAACGTGAGGTAGACCAGTATATATCTCAATTTAAGGAAGGGTATTTTAGCCCTTTGGCGATGTTAGCCCGGATGTCTGAGGAAGTCGGAGAACTGGCGAGGGAAGTCAATCACTCCTTTGGCGAGAAACCGAAAAAAACGGATGAGGCGGACAATTCCATTGAGCTGGAGCTGGGGGACATTTTGTTCATCACAGTTTGCTTTGCGAACTCACTAGGTATAAATTTGACCGAGGCTCATGATAAGGTCATGCAAAAATTTAACACGCGTGACGCGAATCGCTGGACCAAAAAGGACACCGATTAGGCGTTTTGTACATATGCTGTACCAAACCGGTTACCCGGAGGTGCAGTGTCATGAAGGCGGAGGAATACGTTCAGAAAGCTTATCAGTGCATTTTGCAGAACGATTTTGAGCAGGCCGTGGAATGGTTTGAAAAAGCAATTTCAGCCCAGCCTGATCATGCGGAGCATTATTTCCGGTGCTCGGTTACCTATGCTCGCAGTGGTCGTTTGGAGCAGGCTCTCGCATATGCAGAGCATGCGGTTCGTCTCGCTCCACAGCAGGATGAATATGTTCTCCATCTGCATGCGCAGGAAGCCAGGCAGCATACGGAGAAGGCCAGAAAAATGCTGGATGTTGACAGAGCTACGCCACAGGTGCGTCAGGATGCGATTTTACTACTGGAACGAGCAATAGCCCTCGATCCGTTATGTGGGGATGCTTTTTTGCTGCTCGCATTGATTTATGACGAATTGAATGAGTATAAGCTGGCTGTGCAGGCTGCTCGTGAGGCGGCTGCACTGTTTCCTCACAATGTGCAGCTTGCCAACCTCATGAAGAAGTTATGCCAGCAGATGAATGAACAGATCTAACACAAATGGATGCATAAGGAGTTGTAGGGATATGTCAGAACCAATAAAAGTGGCTGTTGTAGGAGCAGCAGGGCGTATGGGCCGTGAAGTTATCAAATTGGTTCTTCAGGATGAGGAACTACAGCTTGTGGCCGCAGTGAACAGAACACATGCCGGCAGTGATGCCGGCCTTCTCGTCGGACTACCGGAAGCGGGTATCGCTATTGTGGAGGATGTGGAGCAGGCATTACTGGATAGTCGAGTGGATGTCATGGTCGATTTTACGGGACCGCGTTTTGCGTACGCACATACAGCGCTTGCTATCAAGCATGGAGTTCGTCCGGTTATCGGAACGACAGGGTTTACCCCCGAACAGATTGATGAACTGGACAAGCAGTGTCGTGAGCAGCAGATTGGCGGTCTGATCGCGCCAAACTTTTCGATTGGAGTCATTTTGATGATGCGATTTGCGGCTCAGGCAGCGAAATACTTCCCGCATCTGGAAATCATTGAATATCATGGTGACCAAAAATTGGACGCGCCATCGGGTACAGCCATTAAGACCGCAGAGCTGATCGCCGAGCAGCGTCAGGAGTTACGACAGGGCAACCCGGAAGAGGAAGAAACGTTAGAAGGATCACGTGGCGGTTACTATCAAGGTTTTCGTATCCATAGTGTCCGTCTTCCTGGTGTGTTCGCGCAGCAGGAAGTAATCTTCGGAGGGTTTGGACAATCTCTGAAAATTCGCCAGGACTCTTATGAACGGGCTGGCTATATGCCGGGTGTTAAAATCGGTATTCAGAAGGTCATGGAGCAGCCAGGGCTTGTATATGGATTTGAGCATTACATCGATTAAGAATACGCGAATGATTTGACGAATGAAATTATAGAATGAGGCAGGAGGAACTTTGAATGTTAAAGATTGCATTTATAGCGCATGACCGAAAAAAGGATGAAATGGTGAATTTCATAACGGCTTATGAGCATGTTTTTATAGATCACCAGTTATTTTCAACAGGTACAACAGGTCTGCGCATTATGGAGCAAACCAAGCTTCAAATTCACCGTTTCATGTCCGGGCCGCTTGGAGGAGATCAGCAAATCGGGGCTATGGTTGCGCAAAATGACATGGACTTGATTATATTCTTGCGTGATCCGCTCATGGCACAACCGCATGAGCCGGACATTAGCGCCTTGTTACGTTTGTGTGACGTGCAGGGGATCCCTTTGGCAACTAACGTTGCAACTGCTGAAATACTGGTCAAAGCGCTAGACCGTGGCGATTTTGCTTGGCGTGAGCTGGTACATAAATATAAACCGGGCATTGACCAGCAGGGTGATGTAAAATGACGCTGGACATCCTGATTTTCGGAGCCCATGCCGACGATGCAGAAATAGGAATGGGAGGCACGATTGCCAAGCATACAGCCGCTGGTTTAAAGGTGGGCGTGTGCGATTTGACGCGGGCTGAAATGTCATCCAATGGTGATGTGGATACTCGTATGTCAGAAGCTGAACATGCTTCGAAAGTGCTCGGGCTTGCTGTGCGTACGAATTTGGGTCTGCCTGATCGTGGATTAAATGTGACTCCTGAACATGTAGCTGCAGTTACAGCAGAAATTCGACGCCATGCACCGAAAGTTGTATTCGCTCCTTATTGGGAGGATCGGCATCCAGACCATGTCATGTGCAGCAAGTTGGTGGAGGAAGCGGTATTTAACGCCAAGTTGCGACGTTTTATGCCAGAAAATCCTGGGGTACAGGTAGAGCAATTATATTTTTATTTTATTAATGATATTGGCAGAACGGATTTGATTGTGGATATCACCGAGCATTATGAAGTCAAGGAACAGTCGTTGCTGAGTTATGCTTCGCAATTTCAGGCAGCGCCTGGAAAGGATACAGTATCCACACCATTAAATCAGGGATATGTGGAACGCGTAAAAGCTCGTGACTCGTTGTTGGGTCAGCGCAAACTGATTTCGTATGCAGAAGGCTTTGCGTCCAAAACGCCATATCTGGTTAAGCTATTCACATAAGAATTCTATACTTGAGCATTTTGCAGAATGTTAAAATAAATCGGCAGAAAAAAGTTATCACTGATGGGCGGAAGGAGGAAGCTTAGCTTGAATGACAAACTGAAAATTGGAATTACCTGTTATCCGTCGCTGGGTGGTTCAGGCGTAGTGGCTACTGAACTGGGCAAGTTGCTGGCAGAAAAAGGGCATGAGGTTCATTTTATTGCCAATAGCATTCCGTTTAGATTAGGCGGGGCGTTTCAGAAAAATATTTTTTATCATGAGGTTGAAGTTAACGATTACTACGTGTTTAGATATCCGCCATATGATTTGTCACTGGCGACCAAAATGGCCCAAGTCGCACAAATGAAGAATTTGGACGTACTCCATGTTCATTATGCGGTACCACATGCAGTATGCGCTTACTTGGCGAAGGAAATGGTGGGTGATCATCTGAAGGTGGTAACCACCTTGCACGGTACGGACATTACAGTGTTGGCACAGGATGAGTCGTTGAAGGACCTGATTCGACTGGCTATTAACAAAAGTGACGCTGTGACAGCAGTTTCCAAGGATTTGATTCGGGAGACGATAGATGCGTTGGAAATTACACGGCCTATTGATTTAACCTACAATTTTGTAGATAAACGGGTATATTATCCACGAGATGCCGCTGCGCTTAGAAGTGATTTTGCCCAACCGCATGAAAAAATAATGATGCATATTTCCAATTTCCGTCCTGTCAAAAGGGTGGGAGATGTGTTGGATATATTTGAAAGAGTGCAACGTAAAGTACCTGCGAAGCTTCTGTTGGTGGGGGAAGGACCGGATCTTCCAAAAATCCGTTGCAAAATCGAGACTTTAGGTCTGCAAGATAAGGTCTTCTTTTTAGGTAAGCAGGATCAGATCGCAGAAGTGATTTCTATGGCGGATGTACTGCTGCTTCCCTCGGAAAAAGAAAGTTTTGGTCTGGTTGCGCTGGAAGCAATGGCCTGTGGAGTACCGACAATCGGTTCTCAGGCAGGGGGAGTCCCTGAACTCGTTGTGCATGGAAGTACGGGGTATCTTGCTGAAATCGGTAATACGGAGGCAATGGCTGATTATGCAGTAGAGCTATTGTCCGATGAAGCCATGGCGGAACGTTTCCGTGAAGCGTGTCTGACCCGCGCCCGTACCGTTTTTTGTGATAAGCTGATTACCCGTCAATATGAAGAAATATATTACCGTGTGTTGGGACGCGAGGTGCCGGATCTTAAACCGATCAGCGTTTAAGGGGGCGGACTCGCGTCCGTTTTTTATATTGAATACTTGCAAAGGGGGAAACCCTATGAATACAAACACTTGGCAATATGCTGACCAAGAGATGGCACTTCATGGCAGAGAGGTCATACATAAACTAACAGCAGCAGGCCACGAAGCTTACTGGGTCGGTGGCTGTGTGCGGGATGAACTATTAGGAAGAGCCATTCATGATATGGATTTGACTACTTCGGCTGAGCCTGAACAGGTCATAGCGCTGTTCCCTCACGTCATTCCGACAGGAATTCAGCATGGGACGGTTACGGTTATGCAGGGTGGCCATGCGTTCGAGGTGACCACTTTTCGTACGGAAAGCGGTTATGCAGATCACCGCCGTCCAACGGAGGTTGCCTTCGTGAAGGATATCCGTGAGGATCTGATGCGACGGGATTTTACTATGAATGCGATTGCGATGGCAGAACACGGAGAGCGGGTGGACCCGTTTGGGGGAGAAGCCGATTTACGAGCCGCTCTCGTTCGTTGTGTAGGTCGAGCCGAGGAACGTTTTGAGGAGGACGGGTTGCGGATGCTGCGTTGCATCCGTTTTGCCTCTGTATTTCGGTTCCGCGTTGCATTCAACACCTGGAAAGGTATGATTCGGCGCAGAGAGAAACTTCGTTACATAGCCATGGAACGTGTGCGGGTCGAACTGGAAAAGATGCTGGCGGGCCCTGACCCTTTACGTGGGTTGGAGATGCTGGGGCGTAGCGGATTGCTCGGCTGTACGAAGGTTCCGGTTCCCTGGGAGCAATGTGAAGCACGAGCGCTCAAGGGGATCGTTCAATTGCAAGAAGAACTGCGGTGGGGCCTGCTCTTAATGTCTTGTAGACTTACCTCAGAGGCAGCGGACGAGCTACTAAGAGCTTGGACCTTTTCCAACGCGGTACGACTTCGGTTGGTTCATTTGCTGGAATGGGAGACCGAATTAATCTACAGTACTGGTGTCATAGCTGGCGGCTCCGTTCCAGAGGAGTCTGACATTATCAACGTTGAGGCACTGCGTCGTAGCTGGATTCGACTGCTAATTAGACTAGGAAAGGATACAGCTTCAGACTGGCTTGATCTTTACAATACACTGCCTGCTTCATTCCGCGGATTACCGCCATGGGTAGAAAAGCATGTGGCGAAAACAGCCGAACTGGCAAGCTTGTGGACAAAGCAGGCTGTAGTCGTTCGTATCAAAGATTTAAATATTACAGGAAATGAACTGGTTCAGGCGATGAATCGACCAGGCGGACCTTGGCTGGGTCAGATGATGGAACAGCTTTTACAAGCTGTTGCCTGTGGAGATATTCCGAATGAAACAGAAACATTGCTTCAGGAAGCGAAACGGGTGATGAGTAGTGAATAATCATGAAAGATTGTTAGGCATACTGGAGGAGGTTACATCTGATTACGTATCAGGTGAGGAAATCAGCCGACGGCTCTCGGTTAGCCGAACAGCAGTATGGAAGCAGATCAACAAACTGCGTGAGTTGGGCTACAACATCGATGCCTCCTCGCGTCGGGGCTATCGGTTGATATCCCGACCGGATCGGCTAGAAGTCTCCAAATTGGCCGATATATTAAATACCCAATCGTTTGGCCAGCGTATCGTTGTACTGGATTCCACGGTATCCACTCAGCAGGATGCCATGCGTTTGGCGGAAGAGGGCGCGCCAGAGGGGGCAGTAGTGCTTGCAGAGGAACAAACGGCAGGTAGGGGACGTCTGGGGCGGAAGTGGTATTCACCTCGTGGCAAAGGAGTCTGGATGAGCATTGTGTTGCGCCCTACCCAGCCCTTGGCTTTTACCCCCCAGCTAACGCTACTTACAGGTGTAGCAGTGTGTAGAGCCATTCGTCGGCTGACGGGTGTGGAGGCTGGTATCAAATGGCCAAACGATTTGCTGATTCATGGTCGCAAAGTATCCGGTATTCTGTTGGAATCTGCAACAGAGGATCAACGGGTTCGCTATTGTATTGCAGGGATCGGTATTGACGTAAATTTGAATAAAGAAGATTACCCGGAAGAGTTATCACAGGTGGGAACGTCATTGAAAATAGAAGCAGGGCGTGAAATTGACCGTACTGTGCTGATTGCCTCAGTGCTGGAAGAGATGGAACAGCTAAGTAAGTTGTATGCCGAGCAGGGGTTCCAGCCTATAGCCATGCTGTGGGAGGCTTTGTCCGTGACTATGAACCGTAGTGTACGGGCACATACCGGACAAGGGATAACTGTAGAAGGTACAGCTGTTGGCTTGGACCCTTCCGGGGCACTCGTGATAGAAACGGATCAGGGAGAGCGAATTCAGGTCATTTCAGGGGATATACAATTATAGAAGCGACCTTAGCTAAGAAAACGACCGAAATCGTTCTATTCCCTGTGCAAAACTTCACGTGAAAAAGCTGATGTTTTTTGTTATACTGTGCAGGAGGCGGCATCGGACGGTCCGAGCTGCACTCCAGGGGCACATGCTCTACTTTAGCAAGTTTGTAAGACCATCATAACTTCATTTGAAGGTTACGTTGGATTCTGCTCTGAGCCGAACAGGACCGAGACAGAAGGGACGATCTCAAAATGAGTGTCTTTTTTGGCTGTTCGGACCTTTTGATGACGCAGATGTACAGGCGTTCATAAAAGGTTATTTTTTGTGCCAAAAAAAGATGGAAGGGAGCCATTCGCAATGGCAGGTAAACAAGCACTGAATATTGTAAAAATGAAAAAAATGAAGCAAGAGGGCATTCCGCTCAGTATGCTGACCGCCTATGATTATCCATCGGCTAAAATAGCCGAGGAGGCGGGGATTGACATGATTCTCGTAGGTGACTCGCTGGGTAACGTAGTTCTTGGTTACGATTCAACCATCCCTGTAACCTTGGATGATATCGTGTACCATTCCCGGGCAGTCGCAAGAGGCGCGGAACATACATTTATCGTAGCGGACATGCCTTTTATGACATATCACAGCAGCGTATCAGAAAGTCTTCAGGGCATCCGCCGTCTGATGCAGGAAGGACATGTGCATGCTGTTAAATTGGAGGGCGGAGCTGAAATTGCCGATGTCGTAAAAGCAACTGTTCAGGCAGGTGTGCCTGTACTGGGACATATCGGGCTTACTCCGCAATCGGTTAATCAAATTGGCGGCTATCGCATTCAAGGCAAGGACGAAGTGGACGCACGCCGGTTGATGGCGGACGCCAAGGCACTGGAGCAGGCGGGTGCTTTTGGCGTTGTACTGGAATTGGTAACTGAGGAAGTCGCAACAGCGATTTCTAAAGAGCTTTCCATTCCAACCATTGGAATTGGTGCTGGACGTGGATGTGACGGTCAGGTACTTGTTTATCACGATCTGATTCAGTACGCATCGCCTTATTTCAGCAAACGCTTTGTTAAAACCTATGCCGATGTAGGCGGCTTGATCCGCAGCAGCATTGAGCAGTATGTGAGTGATGTAAAAGGGCGGGCATTTCCGGCCGCAGAGCATGTGTTCAGCGCGGATGACCGCGTTGTAGAATCCCTATACGGTAAGGCAAAAGGACAGACACAGGAACAAGCTAAGGAAAAGGTGGAATCTCGGTCATGATCATCGTAAGAGAAGTGGCTCAGCTGCGCAAGATTATTGCTGAACGTCGGCAGCTTGGGACAAACGGAGCAAAAATAGTAAACGATTCTGCTTCTTTACAGCAACATAAAGTCGGCTTTGTACCAACAATGGGATACCTGCATGAAGGACATGCGAGCTTGATGCACAAGGCGCGTGAAATGGCAGATACGGTGGTGCTTAGCATTTTCGTAAATCCGATTCAATTTGGACCGAATGAAGATCTGGAAAGCTACCCCCGCGATGAAGCTCGTGATTTAGAGGTAGCACGGCGCGAGGGCGTGGATATTGTATTTTTGCCAACTGTAGCAGAAATGTATCCACAACCAACCCAAACCAAAATTCGTGTATCCGCTTTGACAGATCGTCTGTGCGGTGCCTCCCGTCCCGGCCATTTTGATGGTGTGACTACGGTGGTAGCCAAGCTTTTTAACATGATAGGTCCTGATTTGGCCTTTTTTGGAATGAAGGACGCACAGCAGGTTGCAGTGCTCCAGCAGATGGTGACTGATCTCAATATGAACGTGACTATCGTACCTTGTCCCATCGTCAGAGAGGTGGATGGTTTGGCCCTCAGCTCCCGTAATGTGTATTTAAGTGCAGAACAGCGCGAGCAGGCGTTGGTGCTGTCCCAGTCACTGCGTAAGGTGCAAGAAGTGAGCGAAGATATTGTAACAAACACAATTACGATTCGTCAGCTACATCAAATGGTGGAGTCCACCATTACTTCCTCTCCTTTAGCAGACATTGATTACATTGAAATATTAACTTTTCCCGGTCTGGAGCCCCTTCTGCCCGAGCAGCGTCTATGTGATGTTCAGGAAGACGTCATCGTAGCGCTGGCTGTGAAATTTGGCAATACCCGACTGATTGACAATATAAGAATACAGAAGGCGGAGGTGCTTTCCCATGTTTAGAACCATGATGAAATCCAAAATTCACCGCGCTACCGTTACGGAAGCTAACCTGAACTATGTGGGGAGTATCACTATAGATGAAGATCTCATGGATACATCGGATCTGTTGGAGAATGAAAAGGTTCAAATTGTAAACAATAACAATGGAGCTCGACTGGAAACCTATGTTATCCCCGGACCGCGTGGGAGCGGAGTGATCTGTCTCAACGGTGCGGCAGCTCGTTTGGTGCAGCCTGGTGATACAGTCATTATTATTTCCTATGCTTCCATGTCGAATGAAGAGGCCAAAACATACAAACCTACAGTGGTATTTGTTGATGAACATAATAAACCAGCCCAAACGATGAACAAAGAAGTACACGCAACGATCATGTAATGAATGGGAGTGCGGATGAAACCCGTCTTTTAAGCGAAAAATGTGAGTGTATTAATCCATCTTTCATAAGGGCGGGATGCACATGTTCCAGCATGTATTCGCAGAAATGAACAGCATGTTAGATGATATCGTGAAGCATTACCCATCAGCCCAGGGCTCCCGCAGGCAGGAGCTGCTACAGCACTGGAGTCTGCTGCGGAGAATGAGTGACGGAATTATGGATGAGTGGCTGGCCTTTGAGGAAAAAATGGTTTGCTTGCGTGCGGCCGGGTTTTCCGCAGAGACCGATATGTCTGACACTGAGCTGCCTGAAAAAGAGCTACCAGCTTTTAATCGGGGGCAAGGGTATTATCGATTACTTATGTACCCTGAGGCGATCCAACAATTTGAGCAGGTACTACAGCATTTTCCGAACAGCTGGCAGAGTCGTATGTACATGGGAATGTCCTATTTTCAACTAGATGATCCAGCAGAGGCTGTATACCATTTTCAGAAGGTGCTGGACCTGACTGAGCAGGCAGGACTAAAGGCGGTCATCTATAATGCGCTAGGCTGTCTATTGGCAAAGCAGGCTGACGTAGAGGAGGCGCAAAAATGTTTTGCTCTCGCACATCAGTTCGATCCTGCGTTACCCGAGCCGCTGCACAATATGGAAGCCTGTTTGTCAGGTACCGAAATGCTTCGATACGACAGCTCCATGATGACCTGGATGTAGTTGTCAGACACCGAGTAAGACGATGCATGCCCACCTCCTCAGGCGGCGTGTGCATCGTCTTTTTTGGCTGTCTTAATTTCCAAACAGGCGATCTTCTGCTATGCTAATATACAGAGTTATTATTTTTGTAAGTGTCATAAGAAAGGATTAAGCCCGAATGAAATTTGCGGTATTGGATTTTGAAACGACAGGCACCCAGTCCGCGGATGACATCATTCAAGTCGGACTTGCAATTATAGATCATGATAACAGCATTTCCCGTGTTTACGGCTCTTATGTGAACCCTGGCAGATCTATTCCACCTTTTATCACTGGATTGACCGGAATTACAGACGATGACGTCAAGGATGCTCCTGCACTTGAAGAAATGATGATGGAGCTCGTGCCTATGCTGGACGATGTTGTGCTGGTCGGTCATAATGTGGCGTTTGATTTTAATTTTTTGCAAAACGCTCTGGATCGGTGCGGATATTTACCGTTTAGCGGAAGAATCTTGGATACAATGGATTTTCTGAAAATTATGTTTCCATCGCTTTCTTCGTATCAGTTGGGTTTTGTGTCTTCTGAGTTCGGGCTGGCGCATGATCGCCCTCACCAAGCAGACAGCGACGCGTTGGCTACGGCTGAGGTGTTTTTAAAGTGTCTGGGTGAGCTTCAAGCATTACCTCTGATAACGATACAGCGGCTTAGCGATTTGTTCGCAGAGGAAGACAGTGACCTCGGATGGTTTCTTGATGGGGTGCGTGAAGAGAAAGAGCTTGATCCTATTCAGGATTTGGAGGGACATCAGTTTTTTCGTCAGCTTGCGCTAAAAGTGGAAGATTGGACGGAGCTAGCTGCACCGCGTAGAGAAGACGACCCGAATCCACTTTCAGGTGTTTCCTTTGAGGAGTACATGGATGATGTGCGGGACAATTTGCGTTCATCCTTGAGCCAATATGAGGAGCGCGAGGCGCAGATACAGATGATTGAGGGTGTAAATCAGGCACTGAGTGAAGACAAGCATCTGCTGATCGAAGCAGGTACAGGAACAGGAAAGTCCCTCGGTTATTTGCTCCCATCGCTGTATCACAGTGTAAAAAAAGGACAGCGCGTTATGGTAAGTACACATACGATCAACCTGCAGGAGCAATTACGCGAGCGCGACATTCCGATGCTGACCAAGGTGATTCCGTTTCCGTTCCGGGCTGCTATTTTCAAGGGTCGGGGACATTATTTGTGTCTGCGTAAGTTTGAACATAAAATAAACAGAAGAGACTTCGCGACACCGAAGGAAGATTTAATTACAGCGGCTCAAATGATCGTCTGGTTGACGCTAACAGAAACCGGTGATGATGAAGAATTGAATCTGAGCAACCGTGGAGGGGATTTCTGGGAAACGGTGGCGAGTGATTCAGAGTCCTGTCTTGGTCGTTCTTGTCCATGGTTCCGCAAATGCTATTATCATCGTGCACGCCATGAAGCAGGGATAGCGGATGTTGTTATTACGAATCACTCTAAGTTGTTCACAGACGTCAAAGCCAGTCACCAGTTGTTGCCGAGCTATGAACACCTGGTGATTGATGAAGCCCATCACCTGGAGGAAGTAGCTGGTAAGCACCTAGGTATGCATATGAAATATTTCACACTCGTGCATACACTGACGCGACTGTTCAAAGACAGCAAGAATGGACAACTGCCTTCACTTCGTCAACAGTTGGCAAAATCGGGGCACGAGAAGTCGGCGGATTGGGCCTCAACCATCGACCAGATATATCCGCTCGTGTTAGAGGTTAAAGAAACTTGGGACCTGCTAAGCGACAAGCTGTTTGGCATGTTGCCTGAGCGAAGCGATGCGACACCGGGTGAAACAGGACAGTTTTCTTCCCGTCTCAAACCTTCAGCCAAGCCTGCAAAGTGGGATCAGGCGGGGGCTTTGGAAAATCAGCTATATGTAACGATGAGTGAAATTTTGCGCAAGGGCGACAAGCTGATGCTGGACGTCAAGGAAGAACATGACGATTATGCGGCGGATAGCCTTATTACAGATATCACGGGTCTGCTCAAGGATTTGGCGGGGATTCGAGAAAATTTGCGATTTTTTATGCGACTCGATGATGAAACAACCGTATACTGGCTCGAAGCGAGTGGACAATTCCGTAGTAAATCATTGCAATTTTATGCGGTGCCCGTCGATGTGAGCCGCCAGTTGAAAGAAATGTTTTTTGACAAAAAAAGAAGCATTATTCTGACGTCTGCTACCTTATCGGTAGATAAGTCGTTTCAGTACATGATCGATCAGCTCGGCTTGCAGGAGGCCGCAGATCAAGAGCGGCTGATGACTTCGCAGCTCCCGTCACCCTTTAATTACAGGGATCAGGTGTTGCTGGTCATTCCACGGGATTTTCCAAGTGTGAAGGGCAGTGTAGGAGATGCACATTTTGTAGATATGCTCGTTAGCTCTCTAGGAGCGACTGCTCAGGCGACGCGGGGGAGAATGCTCGTTCTGTTTACTTCCTATCGGATGCTCCGGCAAGTGTATGAGCCGCTCAAAGAGGCCTTAGCAGCCAGCGAAATTACTGTGCTGGGACAAGGTGTGGACAGTGGGAGTCGCAGCAAGCTAACCCGCCGTTTTCAGGAAGCTAAAGCTTCTGTATTGCTGGGAACCAGCAGCTTCTGGGAAGGCGTCGATATTCCAGGAAAGGCTCTGACTTGTCTGGCCATTGTTCGCTTGCCGTTTCAACCGCCGAATCACCCGTTGCTGGAGGCAAAAAGCGAGCTGCTTCAGCAGCAGAAGAAGAATCCATTTATGAAGCTGTCTGTACCACAAGCGGTCATTCGCTTCAAACAGGGATTTGGTCGGTTGGTACGTACAGCGAGCGACCACGGGGTCGTTATCGTTTACGATACGCGTGTGATCGAATCCTATTACGGAAAGCACTTTTTGTACTCGTTACCGGGACCAAAAATGGAGCATATGCCATCGGAGCAAATGGTGCCCCGCATCGCCGAATGGCTCCAATCCGCCCCGGAGACAGAGGCATAACGGACGGACACTAAGTATGTTCGTTACAATTAGGGGGAGCAAGTATGAAATCAGATAAAATTTCAGAGGCTGTCGTACGGAGGTTACCCGTATATTTACGTTATCTGAATGCACTTCACAAACGGGAGGTGGCTACGGTCTCTTCTCAAGAGTTGGGACAGAGGCTAGATTTGAACCCGGCCCAAATCCGTAAAGATCTCGCCTATTTTGGAGATTTTGGTCGGAAGGGTATCGGTTATGATGTTTCTTATCTAATCGAGAAAATACGCCATATCCTGAAAATCGACCAGCAAATTAATGTCGTATTGGTCGGTGCCGGTAATCTGGGGCAAGCCCTTTCGAATTATAACGCTTATTTAAAAGACAATATGAAGATTGTCGCAGTATTTGATGCGTTTCCGGATAAGGTAGGGACCAAGATCAATACATTGGTCGTTCAACCGATGGATGAACTGGAAGCGACTGTGAGAGAAAAAAACATTCGAATCGGGATTATTACCGTACCTGATTTTGAAGCACAGCACGTGGCTGACAGGCTTATTGAGAGCGGAATTGGAGCGATCCTGAACTTTGCACCGACTACTCTCAAGGCACCGGCCAACATTCGGATTCATGCCACAGACTTTACAACTGATTTGCTTAGCCTCGCTTATTATTTGGAGGACGGAAAGGAAGAAACACAATATGACAGTGAATAAATGGATGATTAAAAATGGCTCTTTTGCCGTAAATGGACCAGAAGCTGGGGTAGTCCATGGTTTTATGATTGTGGAGGATAGCCGTATTACTTATATTGGCGAAACTTTGCCTGCGGGTGAGGAAGAAGCGGAAGCGATTGATGGTAAAGGGCTATTGTTTTTACCTGGTCTGATTAATACCCATGGTCATGCGGCGATGTCTCTGCTGCGTGGGCATGGAGATGACTTGGCACTTCAAGTATGGCTTCAGGAAAAAATGTGGCCTATGGAAGCCAAGTTTACATCTACGGACGTGTACTGGGGTACGTCCTTGTCTGTGCTGGAAATGCTGAAAGGTGGAACAACGACCTTCCTGGACATGTACGATCATATGGATGAGGTGGCTCGTGTAGCTGAAGAGTCAGGTATTCGTGCAAGTCTGATGCGTGGAGCAATTGGACTATGCTCGGAAGAAGAACAGCGAATCAAGCTGGCTGAGGCCGTGACTTTTGCGCGTAACTGGCATGGTAAAGCAGACGGGCGTATTACAACGATGATGTCTCCGCACGCGCCATACACATGTCCACCTGCGTTTATTGAAAAATTCGTACAAGCTGCGCATGATCTGGACTTGCCACTGCATACACACATGTCTGAGACGATCGCCGAAGTGGAGCAAAACGTACGCGACTACGGTTTGCGTCCAGTTGCACACTTGGATAAGCTTGGCTTTTTCTCCCGTCCTTCGCTTGTTGCCCATGGCGTTCATTTGAACGACGAAGAAATAGCTTTACTGGCTGAACGTGGTGTAGCGGTTTCGCATAATCCTGGTAGCAATTTGAAGCTGGCAAGTGGTGTGGCAAGAGTGCCTGAATTGCTGCGTGCAGGGGTTACTGTTTCTCTCGGAACGGATGGTCCTGCCAGCAATAATAACCTGGATATGTTCGAGGAAATGCGTCTGGCGGCACTTATTCACAAGGGTGTATCCGGTGACCCTACAGCAGTTCCTGCAAGTGAAGCGCTGCGTCTGGCAACAGAATACGGTGCAAAGTCGATTGGTTTAAAAGAAGTAGGAGCGTTGGCAGCAGGCAACAAGGCTGACTTTATCGCGTTGGATCTGAATCAGGCACATTTCTTGCCGCGTACAGATCTTATTTCCCATGCGGTATACTCTGCAAGCGCCAAGGACGTGGCTCATGTGTGGGTAGACGGTCGCCAGGTTGTGAAAAACGGCGAATGCCTGACTATGGACGAGGAACGTATCAAACATGAGGCACAAGCCGCCTTTGAAGGGCTGCTGTCGCGCTAATTTAGGTGTCACATCCCCTTAGAGAGGAAGCACAGGTTTGAAAAATAAGAAAAAATGGATAGCGGTCGCCATTTTGGCCGTGATACTGATCCTGGTCAGCATTTTCTGGTATTATTCCTATGTTACTCAAGACCAGGTGGCTGAGAAAAATGCCGCTATCATTAAGGCCAAGCAATCAGGTGGTCTGGTTAGCACGACTCAAACATGGAAGTCTGTGTGGGATCAGGTATATTGGGTAGTTCAAGGGAAAAATGCACAGAATGAAAATATAATGGTGTGGGTTCCTTTTCAAAAAGTGGAGGGACAACCTAACGTACCTGCCGCAGATAATAGCGGTGTTCATACCGAGCTGCTGAAGAACGGAGTCGATGAGCAAAAAATGATGGCGCTAATTCAGCAGCAGCTTCCAGGTGTAAAAATTGTAAGCCTCCGGCCGAGTGTGTTCAATGGCGAATATGTGTGGCAGCTGTTTTACGATGATGGAAGCCATCATTACTATACCTTTTACCGTTTTTCAGATGGGGGAGCGACGGGTGTAAAGTATACTTTGCCCAATAACTGAGCTGGTGTAAGGATTGGCAGATGTGGAATGAATGACTAGTAAATAATTGAAAGTTCAAGAAAAAGACGTAAATGCGAAAAAAATCGTATTTACGTCTTTTAGTTTTGCTATGCCGCAACTCCTCCACACATTGCCTTCGATATTAGATATACGTTATGATATACTATATTTTATAAGTGATAGACAAAAATGATAGAAAAAAGAATTGCTGATACTATAAGATCATGCAATTTGGTTGTTTGTTGACATTCGTCCCGTTTCTTCTGGGTGTTACATTTTGAGAGGAGGATGTTGTTTGAAATTGCGTGCAGTTCCTATCGTTGTGGCGGCAGTATTGGCAGCTTTGCTGCTATTTGGGGGATGGTTCATTTACCGTCAGGTTACAATGCAAAGTCCTCTGGAAAAACTGGTATCTCAATATCCAGGCGTGACAAGCGCTCAAATAGATATTAAACAGGATCAGGTTGTATTGAAACTAGATCTCAAACCGCAGGCAGATGTGGCCAAATTGGTCGATGTGGTTAAGCAAAAAGGACAATCCATCATTGGTAGCCGCACTATTAAGTTGGATATCACAGATCGTTCCAATTCAGCACTGAATCAATGGTGGTCTGAGGCTATGTTCCCTGTGGCTGAAGCGATGGAAAATAAAAAGTATACTCAAATTTCATCTACAGTTGAGCAGATGAAAAAGAAAAAGACGGGTATCAAAGCTGATACCGACATGGATTCGAACAATGTCTATATCCGACTCAGCGAAGGTAAAGCGACCAAGTTTATCGTTTTGCCACGTCAATCTCAGCAAATGGGGGTATGGCCTAATGCCTAGATGGATCAAGGAAATATTAATCGGCATTGTGCCGGTAACCATTATATTTCTCGTTTTTATTGGGGTAAATATTATCCCTCTTCTGGTTGCTGGCGTGATGCTTAGCGGCTTGTTAATGCTTATGCATGCGCGTGGCGGTTTGGCCGTAGGTGCTGGGCAAGAGCGTAAACGTAAAAAAAATGGTCCGGACAAGCTGACTTTTGAGGAAATCGGTGGGCAAGAAAGCGCCAAGCAGGAACTGCGCGAGGCCCTGGATTTTTTGAATCGACATGATGAAATTTCCAAATTTGGTATCCGTCCATTAAAAGGCGTTTTGCTCACAGGTCCTCCGGGAACCGGAAAAACGCTGATGGCGAAGGCAGCGGCACACTACACTAATTCTGTATTTGTTGCAGCCTCAGGTAGTGAATTTGTTGAAATGTACGTTGGTGTTGGAGCGGGTCGCGTCCGTGAGTTGTTTCGGGAGGCGCGTACTCGTGCAGCCAAGGAAAAGAAGGAAAATGCAATTATTTTTATTGACGAAATCGATGTAATTGGTGGTAAACGTGAGGGTGGACAGCAACGAGAATATGATCAGACTTTGAATCAGTTACTGACAGAAATGGATGGTATTTATTCGGCAGATACACCGCGGATTTTGATCATTGCGGCAACAAACCGTAAAGAAATGCTGGATAGCGCCTTAACGCGTCCAGGGCGTTTTGACCGTCATATTCAAGTGGATCTGCCTGACAAGAAGGGCCGTCTTCATATTCTAAAAATTCATGCCAAAAACAAACCGATTCAGGAAGATGCGAATCTGGACAAAATTGCTGAGGAATCTTACGGGTTTTCTGGTGCACAGCTGGAGAGCGTGATGAATGAAGCGGCAATCTATGCGATGAGACAGGATCAGAAAATGATTGCGCAGAAGCATCTGTCGATGGCAATTGACAAAGTGATGATGGGTGAAAAGACAGACCGAGAATCGACCTTGGAAGAGAAAAAACGTGTAGCGATTCATGAACTAGGACATGCTATTATGGCCGAAATTGTTCGTCCCGGTAGCGTAAGCCAGGTAGCACTTAGCCCTCGTGGGAAAGCGCTTGGCTATGTGCGCCACAATCCACAGCAAGAGCATTATTTATACACCAAGCAGTTCCTGGAGGAGCAAATTATGATCTCGCTCGCAGGGGCTACGGCGGAAGAAATGTACTATGGCGGTCGCAGTACCGGCTCAAGTAATGATTTTGAGCAGGCGCTGAACATTGTCCACACGATGATGACTTCTGGTTTGACTTCACTTGGCATTATTAACATGGAAATGGTAACCAAAGAAGAACTCATGCGGGAAAATGGTGAGATTATGGCTGACCTGCATACCCGAACTTTGGAGCTGCTGGAAAAGCATCGTCCTGTGTTCGACAACTCACTTGACATCCTGATGAAGGAAGAAACTCTGTCTGGAGACCAATTTAGATGTCAATTTAGTGAAAATGCTTTATTACCAGCATAATTTTTTATGCTGGTTATTTTTTTTTACTTTTAGTCCGTGCTAAGATATTATTATCTATTGGGACATAAACATGTATTTTTCGACAAAGAAGGATACAATATATGAGAGTGACCAGGAAAGGGTGGAGTAAAGAATCATGCAATTTAAAAAAATCGGCGTCATCGGCGGCGGCACCATGGGACAGGGGATTTCTGAAATGCTCGCGTCCAAAGGAATCGATGTGCTGCTGGTAGAGCAGACACCAGAGAAACTAGACTACGCCTACAATATGATTGAAACGAGTCTGGACAAACAACTGGAAAAGTGGGCAATTACTCAAGCTGAGAAAAAATTGATCTTATCCCGTATTCAAAAAGTAATCCATTTGGCGGAGCTCGGCAGCTGTGATATGGTCATTGAGACTATTACAGAGAATCTGGACGAGAAGAAAGCAGTGTTCCAAGAGCTAGACCATGTGTGTCCAAGCAATATTATTCTTGCAAGTAATACATCCACGCTGAGCCTGACCGAGCTTGCTAGCTCGACCAAGTATCCTGAGCGTGTTATTGGTATGCACTTTATTTATCCAGTATCCCGTATTGATCTCGTCGAAATTATTCGTGGTTTGAAAACTTCGGACGATACATTTGAACACACTAAATTGTTCGTGGAAGAAATAGTGGAGAAAAAAGGAGTCATGATTTATGAATCTCCTGGATTCGTAACAAGCCGGATTATCTGTCTGCTGATTAACGAAGCGGCCCATGTACTTCAAGAAGGCGTGGCTTCTGCTGAAGATATCGATGACGCTATGCGAATCGGCTATAATTTCCAAAGCGGTCCTTTGGAAATGGCTGACCGCTTTGGTCTGGATTCCGTTTTGGCTGCTCTGGAGCGTATGTTCCGTGAATTCGGCGAATTGAAATATCGTCCGTCCATCGTACTGAAAAAAATGGTGCGTGCAGGTAATCTGGGCGTGAAATCGGGCGAAGGCTTCTTTAAGTACGACAAGGATGGTGACCGGATATGAAAATTCTCGTAATCAATGCAGGGAGTTCTTCCCTGAAATACCAATTGTATGATATGACGGACGAGTCCGTTCTGGCAAAAGGTTTGGTGGAGCGCATCGGTATGGATTCCTCCATCCTGACGCATAAGCCAACCAATAAAGAAGAATACACTGAAGTTAGCGAAATTTTGGAGCATACTACAGCCATCCGTAAAGTGCTGAATTCACTCACAGATGCTGAACATGGTGTAATCTCCAGTACTAGCGAAATTCAGGCTGTGGGCCACCGTGTGGTTCATGGAGGCGAAATCTTCAAACAGTCAGCAGTTGTAACGCCTGAAGCGAAGAGTGAAATCCGTCGCTTGTTTGACCTGGCGCCACTGCATAACCCTGCTTCCATGATGGGGATTAAAGCGGCTGAATTGAATATGCCAGATGTACCGCAGGTTGTGGTATTTGATACTTCGTTCCATCAAACCATGCCTGAAAAAGCTTATATGTACGCCATTCCAAGAGTGTTGTACAATAAGTATAAGGTTCGTCGTTACGGTGCCCACGGCACTTCCCATGATTTTGTAAGTAAGGAAGCCGCCAAATTCCTTGGTCGTCCTTTGGAAGACCTGAAGATTATCACTTGTCATATCGGTAATGGTGGTAGTGTAACAGCAGTTCAAGGCGGTTTGTCTGTTGATACTTCCATGGGTATGACTCCACTGGAAGGTCTTATGATGGGTACTCGTAGTGGTGATTTGGACCCAGCAATCGTACCTTATGTCATGAACAAAGAAGAATTGACTGTCAATGAAGTCAATTCCATGTTGAACAAGCATAGTGGACTTTTAGCTATCTCCGGTATCAGCAGTGACATGCGTGAAATCACAGAAGGTATGGAAAAAGGCGAAGCTAATTCTACATTGGCATTCGAAATGTATGAATACCGTCTGCGCAAATACATTGGATCGTATGCTGCCGCAATGAACGGGGTAGACGTAATTGCATTTACAGCAGGTGTAGGCGAGAACTCCATCGTTCTGCGTAAGAGAGTGTTGGAGCAATTGACATTCCTCGGTATCGAGCTGGATGAATCGTTGAATGCTATTCGTTCTGGCGAGCCTCGCCGGATTACAACTGCAAATTCAAAGGTAGAAGTACTGATCATTCCAACGAACGAAGAACTGGTTATTGCCCGCGACACGTTCCGTCTGGTTCAATAGATCGGTTCGAAAGTGTAAACTTTATGCATGCGGACTATTGTTTGAGTTCCGCATGCACCAAACAGCGAGAGCAAACAGCCTGACCCAGGGGGAAGGGCTGTTTGATTTTCGGTTAAGAGGAGAGAGACGGTCATGACGAATAAAAGTACGATTGCCCAAGTGGGCCGCCATGTAGGGGAAACGGTTACAATCGGCGCTTGGGTAAACAATAAACGATCTAGTGGTAAAATTCAGTTCCTGCAACTGCGCGATGGTAGCGGGTATATTCAAGGGGTTATCGTGAAAAGCGAAGTGTCCGAGGATATTTGGAATGACGCCAAATCCTTGACTCAAGAGAGCTCCCTTTACGTTACTGGAGTGGTGCGTGAAGAACCGCGTAGCCAATCGGGGTTTGAATTAACGGTTACAGGCATTGAAATTATTCATTTAACCGAAAACTACCCGATTACACCCAAAGAGCATGGTGTAGATTTCCTGATGGATCATCGTCACTTGTGGCTGCGTTCCGCCAAGCAACGTGCTGTTCTGATCGTACGGGCGGAAATTATCCGTGCTGTACAGGAATTCTTTAACGGTAACGGCTTTACGAAGGTGGACCCACCTATTTTGACTCCTTCCTCTGCAGAAGGCACAACAGAATTGTTCCACATTAAATATTTTGATGAAGATGCGTATTTGACACAAAGCGGACAGTTATATATGGAAGCCGCGGCAATGGCGCTGGGCAAAGTGTATTCCTTTGGTCCAACTTTCCGTGCGGAAAAGTCCAAAACACGTCGTCACCTGATTGAGTTCTGGATGATCGAGCCTGAGATGGCTTTTGTGGATCATGAAGAATCCTTGCGCGTTCAGGAGCAGTTTGTAAGCCATATCGTGCAATCTGTTCTGAAAAACTGTGCGAAGGAGCTTGAAACAATCGGTCGCGATGTTTCGAAGCTGGAGCAAATTCAAGGCGAATTCCCACGTATTACGTATGATGAGGCGATTGCCTTCCTTCAAGGTGAAGGTTTCGATATCCCATGGGGCGAAGACTTTGGTGCTCCTCATGAAACGGCGATTGCCGGAAGATATAACAAGCCTGTGTTCATTACACATTGGCCAACTCACATTAAGGCATTCTATATGAAACCTGACCCGACCCGTCCAGAGGTTGTTCTGTGTGCCGATATGATCGCTCCTGAAGGCTATGGCGAAATTATCGGGGGTTCCCAACGGATTGATGATCCAGCATTGATGGAAGAACGTTTTAACGAGCATAACTTGGCTCGTGAAGCCTACCAATGGTATATGGATCTGCGTACCTATGGTACCGTTCCGCATTCCGGCTTTGGACTGGGCCTGGAGCGCACAGTAGCATGGATTTGTGGACTCGATCATGTACGTGAAACAATTCCGTTCCCACGTATGCTGTATCGTTTGTATCCGTAACCGATGACCGGATCATTCGACAAGACATCAGCGGCAGAATGGGCGGAGGGAGTAGCCTTTGCTATGGAAGCCGGAATGGTCCAGATTCCCTATGCCCTGCTCAAGCATTATCGGACACTTCGGCTGACAGATGGTGAAATGCTGCTACTGATGCAGTTGCTTGCCTTTAAACAAGCGGAACGTAATGAATTTCCGACATGGGAACAATTGCAGACCCGTATCGGATGTACTGCGAACGAAATCGCACTCTATTTCAGTAAGCTCATGAAAGAAGGATTTTTGAGAATCGATTCCGTAGAAGACCGCAGTTCATCCGTACAATTCGAACGTTACAATTTGGCGGGGCTGTATCGTAAGTTGGCAGAATGTATGATCGCCGAGCGTAACGAGCAGCAAGATGAAGATGATATTTTGTTTGCCGGAAAGCCGGATTTACTGAATGGAATATCAGAATCCCCGCTTACAGAAGAACGAAATTTGTTTACGATTTTTGAGAAAGAATTCGGGCGACCATTATCACCGATGGAATACGAGACGATCACCAGCTGGGTGGATCAGGATCGGTATCCCGAGGAGCTGATTTTGCTGGCTTTGAAGGAAGCAGTATTTGCAGGGAAGGTACATTTCCGGTATATAGACCGCATTTTGCTGGAGTGGAGCCGAAACCGTGTTCGTAATGCACAGGATGCCAAAGAATACGCCCAGCGATTCCGTGGTGGCGGACGCAATTGATATATCGGTCTAAGCCTTTTAGGCTAGGCAGTAGACTTATGTATCGAGGCTGTCACTGCAAATTGGCTAATGTGCAATGAGGACAATCTGGAATATCGCCTGTGCGCGTGAATTAAGCCGAAATGAAAGCGTGTAATAGGCTTTAATGATAGAGGACACACCATTCCGTCAGGAGGGTGTGTCCTTTTTAAATATTTTTTTCGAAATATGCAGGGGAAGGAAATTTCCTGGCGTCTATAGTATTGGGAAGGGGGAGAGCGTCATTGATATAGAGAGAATCATTGAACGAATACGGTCCGGTGACCGGCAGGCGTTCCGTGAGATCGTAGAGCTGTACAGCAAGCATGTATTTCATGTCGCCTATTCGGTACTGCATGACAGTAAGGAAGCAGAAGATGCCGCGCAGGAGGCATTCGTTCAGGTGTACAAGTCTCTCCCCCAGTACCGGAACGAAGGATTTAAAACGTGGCTGAGCCGAATTGCGCTCCACAAAGCGCTGGATATTAAGCGCAAACAGGACAGACGACCCGCAGAGCTTATAGACGTCGCACAATCCCTTGTACAGCTCCCTTCCCGGGATGAGGATGTGCTGGCTCGTCTCATTCGCGAGGAGCAAATTGAAGAACTATCGCAAAAAATCGCCCAGTTGCCCCAGCAACATCGGGATATTATTCAAGCCTATTATATGCAGGGCAAAACCTACGACCAAATTGCAGAAGAGACGCAGGTAGCTTTAAAAACAGTAGAGTCGAGACTCTATCGGGCGCGGCTATGGATTCGAAACCACTGGAAGGAGGAGGAATGGCAATGACTGACCAACAGGATAAACCGTGGATTGAAGGGAAATCGAATGACTGGCATGCTTACATTGCAGGAACTTGCACGATAGAGGAATCTGCCCGGCTGGAAAAGCTCCTGCTGGAAGATGAACAGGCGCTGATGTTATATCTTGTTGCACTGGAGCAAATGGAGTCAACTATGAAAGATTATTCTGCCTGGATGGATACGGAGCGCTTCACAGATCAGGTAATGGCCGTTCTTCCCGAGATAGAAGCTGAACCGAATCAAGTTGTGTTCAAAAAACGCCGCTGGTTTGAAAAACCTGTGTTTCACTACGTTGTCGCCGCAAGCCTAACGTTGATCTTGTTGTCCAGTGGAGCCTTTGACAAAATGATGCCGCAAACAGATGGAAAGCCGATTCCTCCAAAAGAACGCGTTTCTTACAGTGAAGAGGTCATGCGAGCTACAACAACTTGGCTCGATAAATTAAAGCCCTAAATCATCGGATAAAGGGTGAGACGAAAAAACTCAAAACAACAACCTTCAAATGGGGACTTTATCAAAATCCCATAATATAGAAAGGAAGTGTAGCAATGCCTTATGCGGAAAGAAGCAAGCTCTTGGCATTTCTATTGAACATCATTCCCGGTGTGGGTCACTACTACTGGACCAGAAAAGCCAATGCGTTTGTATACACCATTTTGTTTTTCGGATGTCTGGCGGGAGGATTATTTTTTTCAGTAGTATCAAGAGACGAATTACCTTTATTGGCCAGTATGTTTGTTGCCGCTCTTTTTTGGGGGCTGAGTATGCTGCATATCATTATTAGCTTGTTGCGTTATGATCCTCGTGCAGCTGCTGTTCCATATCCCCCACATGCAGGACCCAATCCATATGGTTATTACTCGCAAAGTGGGCCTTATGGACATGCAGGTTCAACGGGAGAGGTACCGGAGGGGGCAACAGACGCGGATACGGATGCACCGGGAGCAGGAATGGGATATGGCCCGGGCTATAACCATTATCAACAAGGACACTATGGTATGGCAGGAGCACCTGCTTTTCAAAAAGGATCGGAGAATGAACGCTTTTTTACGATTTTGCTGTCGTTCATTCCTGGATTGGGACACCTTCATTTGGGGCTGATGCAGCGTGGTTTGTCTTTTCTGCTATCTTTCTTTGGCTTTGGAGCGATCCTCGTTTTTATTACCAGCATTACAAACGAATCCGGATTTTTGGCGTTTGCCGGCGTGCTGCCAATCATTTGGCTGTATTGCATGTTTGATGCGGTGCAGCATGTACATCGCAAACAAGCGGGAGAAATGCTTCAGGACCGGACTTTGTTTGAGGAACTGGAGCATGGAAGAGTCGAGGGACGGCGGAGTAAAATGCTGGCTACCATTTTATCGGTATTTCCCGGTGCTGGACATATGTATATCGGTTTGCAAAAGCGTGGACTTCAGCTCATGCTCCTGTTTTTAGGAGGCATCTATGTACTGGACGTGCTACATCTTTCACTCTTTTTGTTCCTGATTCCGGTGGTTTGGTTTTACAGCTTTTTTGATGCGTTGCAGCAAGTAAGCCGCTATGGACGGGAGCCGCTGATCGACAAGCCTGTGATCGGTATGTTTGCACAATATCACCGCTGGGTAGGCTTGGGGCTGCTATTGCTGGGCGCCTATTACATCTTAATCAACGTACTAGTTCCTACTCTGGATCGTCTGTTTCCGAATGGAGAGATTTATAATCTGGTTGACATGTATCTACGGACGATTATCGTATCCTTATTGTTGATTGGCGGTGGTATTTGGATGATGATCGGGAATTCCAAATCTAAACGAGTAAAGGAGAAGTAATAGAATGGATACTGAGTTTTCAAAGAGTGAGGCTCCCTTTAAGGGAGCCCATCATCCTCATAGCGATGGAGGAGGCTCCACAGGTATATTTGGTACATCATCTAACAAAAATAGTTCCTCTAAAGCGTCAAACGCTCCGGCAGGGGTGTGGAAAGTCGGAAGGCTGTCAATGGGACTTTTCCTCGTCCTGCTGGGGGGCATAACGTTTGCCTCCAAGTTTTGGGGAGCGGGCATACTGGACCAGGCTTTGACCTGGTGGCCTGTCGTTTTTGTTTTGCTGGGATTGGAAATTTTAATGTATACAGCTTGGAAAGGGACGCGTGAGCGCATTCGTTATGATTTATTCAGTATGTTTATTACGGCGGTATTGGTTTTTTGCTGTATCGGATTTGCTTTGGTCAGTTCATTGGGGATCACTCCGCAAGTCAGAGAAATAATGAGTTCGGTTCAGGAAACAAGGGTTCTCCCAGACTGGCATGAAAAACTGCCTGCCGGAGTGACCAAGGTGATTGTACAGGGAGAAGATCCTTATGCGGTCAAAATTGATGCAACCACCTCACCGGAGGTGCATGTGTTCGGGAGTTATGTATACACAGGCAAAGAGGACGAAATAAAGGGGCAAGATTTATATCAGACCAAGCAAATCGGCGATACCTTGTATGTATTACTGGGTCAAATTCCGACACGTTTTATGCAGACTCAGCAGCAGCTTGATGTTACGATTGCTGTACCTGAGGGAATTACGGTTACTGTGCGCGATAGCCGAGGAAATATAATTGAAAAATAGGGAGATCTTCCGGCTCCAACTTTACATTTCGTATCATTCACGCGATACTGAAAGGGAAGCCTGAGATGTCATCCATGTCGCTAGCTAATGGTGTATTTGCTTATCAGGCGAAACTTGATGATGTGCAGTCGAATAGCGATTGTGATCGGAAATGAGGGAGAAAAATGATTTCGTTGAATCCTGACACGCTTACAGGGCGTGAAAATTATAAGCTGTTGACCGGAAGTATCATCCCAAGGCCGGTAGCCTTTGTAACGACTTTGAGCAGTGAAGGGGTGCTGAATGGTGCGCCATTCAGTTATTTTTCCATCGTAGCTTCTGAACCGCCACTGCTGTCTGTATCCGTACAACGTGTTGATGGAGTACCCAAAGATACAGCACGTAATGCGATGGAGCATAAGGCTTTTGTCGTACATATCACAGACGAGGACAATGTGGGAGCGGTGAATGTGACGGCTTCCCGTCTGTTGCCGCAGGAGAGTGAGGTTACACTGGCAGGCCTTACCCCGGTCAAAAGTACAAAAATCGAAGTTCCCGGTGTGGCAGAAGCGAAAATACGTATGGAATGTATTCTGGAACAGGTAATACCGTTGGGAGGCAAGGAGGACACACCTGCCTGTGATCTGTTAATCGGACGCGTAGTGCAGTATCATTTGTCCGAGGAAGCGTATCAAAATACGTATGTGATTGCTAAGGAGTTGCGTCCAGTAAGTCGCTTGGCTGGGAACAACTATGCGAAGCTAGGAGAGCAATTCACGCTGGAGCGTCCCCAATAGGGGGCGTTTTTTTTACAGCATATCCAAAATTATATCAGAAGGATTCTTATTCATCATATTTCCTTTTATGTCGCTAGTAGAATAGAAATACCCTTATTATAAAAAAAGAGAACGTTCCTGTGCTATCGCTTAGGCTCCGTTCTCGATATTCAATGACCACTTTTACAAATAAGGATACGCATCTTTGATATTTATGAGTTTATTTACTTCAAAGTTTTCAGCAGCAGGGAGCGATAGGTCGTTTCAAACAAAAATTCAAACGCCTCCAAATGCTTTTTGGCCTCAAATATATCACTGCCCCACGCATAAATGCCGTGGTTACGCAATAAAATTCCAGGCACCTGATCATTCAGCACACCGGGCACCAGCTTGGCAATCGAAGCAATATCTGCGTAATTAGGCAGCACAGGAATATCAATCGCAGCATTTTCTTCCCAAATGTTAAAAGCCTTGATCAGCTCAATACCTTGGATAGGTACAGCACCTTGCTCACCGTAATATTCGGAAATCAGATTGTTAAACACGGTATGCACATGAAAAACGGCTCCGCAGCCTGTCAGGCGGTAAATTTCGCAATGTATAAGCGTCTCTGCGCTTGGCTTGAGGTTTGTCGCTTCTGCCGCTTTTCCGTACTGGTCTACGAACAGAAAATCTTCCGGAGTACGCTTGGTTTTATCCTTGCCGCTGGCGGTGACTGCAAAATAAAATTGTTCGGGATGAAAGTCACCGATTCGGATCGACAAATTGCCGCTCGTGCCTGGGAACCAGTTGCGAGATGCGAATAGTTCTTTGACATCAGCGAGTTCTTCAAGTGCGTGGCGTTTTTCTTCCAATGAAATGTCTGCCAAGTTAAAACTCATTTACAGCACCCCTTGCTCCTGTTTTTGCTTTAAATCCTCGACAATGTCATCAAATGTTTCAAAGGGTACATGTGGTACGCCAAGCTCTTGACACTTTAAAGTCAGATGCGAACGGGAGTACACAAGATCGGCAATTTTAGCTCCTTCAAAATCGGTCAGGCTGTCGCCGATCAAAATCCGTTCGTATTGTTCGGAAGGGTATTGACGAATCACAGTCGTTTTACACATGCCACAATCATTTGTACACGGTTCCTCACAAGGATGCGGCCACGTAATCTGGATGCGATCCCCGGAAAAATCCGCTCCGTTGCAATAGATGTGGTCGTGTGGAATATCGAAGGGTTTTAACAATGGATCAATAAAAAAATCAATGCCGCCACTGGTGACGAAAAATTGGATCTTCTGCTCTCGTACATAGTCCAAAAAGCGTGCAAAGCCCTCGCGTATACCAGCTTGTCCAAGTACATATGAGATAATTTCGTCCTTTTGCTCCGAAGACATGAGGGCAAACATCGCACCTACGCCTTCACGAATAGATGTATGCCCATTTACGATCTGATGCATGATGGGCTCACAGCCTGCAGGCTGAAAATGCTTCATAATGGCGACAATATTGTCGCTGTTCGTAATTGTCCCGTCAAAATCGCAAAAAATGACGGGCTTCTTTGCTATGCTCATCGTTCGCCTCCCCATGTGTCGAGCGCAGATTGCAGCTCGGGGTGAGTGCGGGCGTATTCTGCCAGCGGGACATTTTGCTGTACCGCTTCAATCGCCTGCACAAAGGCGCGCCCACCAGCTTCTGTACCCAGCGGATGACCGTGAATTCCGCCCCCGGCGTTGACAACCACGTCAGTACCAAAGTCACGTACAATTAACGGCACGAGGCCCGGGTGAATCCCTGCGGAAGGGACCGGCATACTGGCCTTCAGCGGTAGATCAGGGGTGATCAGCTCATCGCGGATCGCCATGTTTTCCTCACGCGGCATTGTCACTGAGCCGTAGGGAGAAGGGAAGAGGACGAGGTCAGCGCCAGCCAGCCGCATAAGCTGACCGAGTAGGACGGACGCCGAAATACCATAATACGGCGATGGATAAGCAGCTCCCGCCAACGAAGGATGGGCTGCAATCGGCACCGAGACGGTAGGATCGCTGCTAAGTTCATGCAGCACATCGTAACCGTAGGCCAACACGTTAAACAGTAACGCGTTGGCACCCGCATCAATGGCCTTGAGAGCTTGCGCCTTAAGCTGCGAGGTTGGCCCCGTTAAATTAGCGGCATACAGCAGCTTTTTACCGGTTTCACGCTCAGCCGCTTCGGCGGCTTTGATGCAGGCTTCAACACGTTTTTCAATCGGCGTCAGCACATTTTCAAACAAGATCTCGTCGTCCTTGATCAAATCAACGCCACCGAGAGCCTGCCGTGTAAACTGTTCACGAAGTTCGTCCAAATTGAGTCCAATCACAGATTTGAAAATGCTCATGAGTAGAGGGCGATCATGCACGCCAAGCTGCTCGCGCAAGCCGCTGATACCGAATTTCGGTCCCGGGAAAGCAGAGCGGAATGCTTCCGAGAAACCGAGCTTCGTTAGCTTAATTCGACCGTCCATCGAAATTTTGCCGAAGACCGTGACCAGCAGTGCGGGAATATCCCGGCTGAAGTTGACATCCGGGTAAGCGATGGTCAGGTCGGCGTACCGTTCACCAGGACCTCCATCGTGAATATCCACAGAATGAACAGAGCCAAGATGCTTTTGCATCGCGTCCCGTTTGGCTTGCGGGAGCTCAGTCCAGCTGCCCACCGTCATGCCGATGGCAATAGATTGGGCCTTTTGGTTAAAATCGGCTTTGTCATCGTATACCCGGTAGGTCGCCAAGCAATAGCTCATTCAATTCCCTCCTTGAGTACAGCTCCCATCTCGCGGGATCGTTCAGCGCACCGCTGCACCGCCGCAATCACCGTTTCGTAGAAGTCACCTTTGTCCAGCATTTCCAATGCAGCTACCGTAGAGCCATTAGGAGACATGATTTTGTGGCGAAGGGCAGAAGGCTCCTCTCCGGTTTGCTGCACCATGCGTGCCGCTCCAAGCGCGGTTTGCACCGTTAGTTCGTGCGCTTGCTCAGGGGTCAAGCCACCACGGATTCCCCCGGCAATCATGGCTTCCATCAGGTAGTAGACATAGGCAGGGCCGCTTCCAGATATCCCGGTCAAAACATCCATTTTCTCTTCTTCTATAACCGTTACCGTACCTACAGATTCGAACATCGTAAGCACGTTTTTACGCTGGTTTTCGCTGATCTCCTTGGAAAAGCTAATGCCTGTGGCTCCCAGCCCAATTGAGCTGGATGTATTGGGCATCGTCCGTGCGATCGGCTGCTTGCGACCCAGCAACGTTTGCATCGTACGAATGGACAATCCGGCGATTACCGAAATGATCAGCTGCTCATCAGACAGCAGTGGGCCGAGCTGTCCAAGTGCTTGTGCAGCATCCTTGGGCTTCATGGCAAGCACAAGGACCGGAGAACGACGCAGAAGCTCGGTTTTGGCGGCATCCTCGGTTTGGAACAAGACTCCATATTGCTTTTGAAGTTCTTCAAGGCGAGCCTGATTACTGCGGTTGATGACGGTAATACCACTACGTTTGACGACAGAACGAGCCGTCATTCCGCGAATAATAGCCTCTGCCATTGATCCTGCCCCGAAAAATGTAATTTGCTCATTAATTAAAACCTTTGATTGTGATTCACACATAGATTCATAACCTCCAAGGATACAGATTGATTTATGTTATTATTCCCTGATTTGTCCAGTACCGTACACGCGATATTTGGTTGAAGTCAAGGCAGGCAATCCCATTGGGCCGCGGGCATGTAATTTTTGTGTGCTGATTCCGATCTCGGCACCAAACCCAAACTCGAAACCATCCGTGAAGCGAGTGGATGCATTGTGATACACGGCTGCCGCGTCCACTTCTTGCAGAAAACGCTCGACATGGGCTTTGTCCTCGGTGACAATGCACTCTGAATGCATCGTGCCGTAACGGGCAATATGCTCCAGTACTTCGTCCAAATTGTTTACGACCTTGACGTTCATAATGTAATCATTATACTCGGTGCCATAATCCTCTTCAGTGGCAGAAACAGCCCAAGGAGCCAATTCTCGTGTGCGTGCGCAGCCGCGCAGCTCAACCCCCGCATCCCGAAAGCGTTCTGCCAATCCTGTTAAGTGTACTTGTGCAAAATCCGAGTGTACGAGCAATGTTTCCATCGAGTTGCACACGGACGGTCTTTGCACCTTGGCATTGAGTGTAATCGCTTCGGCCATTGCTGCATCCGCTGTAGCGTCCAAAAAGGTATGGCATACACCAGCCCCGGTTTCGATGACAGGTACGGTAGCGTTCTGAACAACGTTTTGAATGAGTGAACGCCCGCCGCGTGGAATAATTACATCCAGCAAGCCGTTCAAGGTGAGCATTTCGTTGACCGAGGCACGGTCTGAATCTTCAATAAGTTGAAGTGCCTCGCGTGGCACGGCTGTTGCGTCTAGCGCCTGCTGGAGTACTTCGATAATCTTGCGGTTGGAGAAGAGGGCTGCCGAACCACCGCGCAGCACAACCGGATTGCCTGTTTTCAAGCACAGGCCCGCCGCATCTACGGTTACATTTGGACGCGCTTCATATATGATGCCGATGACACCCAGCGGTACACGTATCTTCTCAATTCGTAGACCGTTTGGGCGTTCAATTTGCTCAAGCGTGTCGCCGACCGGGTCAGGCAGTGCCACAATTTGGCGTAGTCCTTCGGCAATAGCCCCGATTCGATCCTCGGTCAGCTTGAGGCGGTCGAGCAGCGACTCGGATGTTCCCTGTTCCCGTCCACGTTTCAGGTCATTATGGTTTGCTGCAATCAGCTCTTCAGTATGATTTACTAGAGCTTCAGCCATAGCAAGCAATGCTTCGTTTTTCTGTGCTGTAGTTAGGCGGTTCATGACCCCGGCACTTTTTTTGGCAAGATTGGCTTTGGTTCGTACTTCGCTAAACTTATTCTCCTCGGTTGCAGCTGTGTTAGTCGTTAAATCACTCATATTACGGCCTCCCTACATACATAATGTAATCCATTCATCCCTGTGGATCACCTCAAGCCGGTGAATGGGACCAATTTTGCCCACAACCTCGCCGCTGGGTAATCCTTGTACAATTCGGAGCTGTTCATCGTCATAATTGACGATGCCGCGTCCTAACACTTTATTTTCCGGTCCGAGCACCTCAACGACATCTCCGGCATGAAAGCTGCCTTCGACACGTCGTACGCCAACCGGAAGTAGACTGTGTCCTCCGTGAACCAACGCTTCCTCGGCCCCTTCGTCTACATGCACCGCGCCCAGAGGGGTGGACATAAATCCAAGCCATTGTTTTTTCATCGGAAGTGAAGAGAGGTGAGTGTCAAAATAAGTTCCCGGTCCGTGTCCTTCGACGGCTGCTTCTAGATCGCCATTCGCGCTTACACGTCCCACATATACAGGCACACCGCCGCGTGTAGCGACTTTGGCAGCTTCGATCTTGGATCGCATGCCGCCAGTACCTACAGATGATCCAGAACCTCCAGCTAATGCATAAATCTCCTCTGTAATTTCTTCGATACGTTCAAAACGTACGGCATTCGGATGCTTGCGCGGATCTGCCGTGTATACGCCATCGGTGTCCGTAATGATAATTAGATGCTGCGCTTTGACCAGATTGGCAACCAGCGCGGACAGCATATCGTTATCGCCGAATTTCAATTCGTCAATCGATACAGTATCATTTTCGTTAAAGATCGGGATAACCTGCTGGCGCAGCAATTCTTCTACGGTCATTCCGGCATTATTCATCCGTTTGCGGCTCAAAAAGTCACTACGGGTCAGTAGAACCTGCGCGATCACTAGGCCAAAATCTTTAAAAGCCTGCTCATAGGCCTGCATGAGAAGAGCTTGACCCACAGCCGCTGCCGCCTGCTTTTCATGCAGTAGCTTAGGGCGAAACGGGTACCCAATCTCTCTGAATCCGGCGGCTACTGCGCCTGATGTAACCAGCAGCACTTCATGACCTTTTGCACGAAGCAAGCTGATTTCCCGGGCAAAATAAGCGATGGCTTCCCGATTCAAGCCACCTTCCACTCCAGTTAGAGAGCTGCTTCCGATTTTAATGACGATTCGTGTTGACAAGACGTCCACTTCCTTAATTTTACTCTTTTTAATGCAAAAAAACTTCCATCCTTTGTATGCAAAGGACGAAAGTTTGTGCTTCCGCGGTACCACCTTCATTGATGATTCATGATCATCCCACTTGAAACCTGTTAACGGCAGGGACCGCCTGATTGCGCAGGGCGCTCGGGGATAGGAGTTGGGAGAGAGTCCAGGTAAATTCTTGCAGCCTATCGGAATTTACTCTCTGAACAGGACCGAGTCTCTCTTAATAGTCCCTTCAACGCGCTAAATGATATTGGATACAGAATACCACGAAAAGACCAGGTTTGGCAAAGAAGTTGTAGCTGGAAAATACGGCTTAACCAAACAGGTTTAGCTTGCCAATTCGATCAGCCGCCTCGGTCAGTCGAGCTTCTGAGCTCAGCAGTCCCGCTCGCACATATCCTTCGCCGCCACTCCCGAAGCCGATCCCTGGAGCGACAGCCACCTTGGCTTCCCGCAACAACAGATCAGCAAAAGAAGTGGAAGTATAGCCCTGCGGCACAGGCAACCAACTGAAAAAGGAGCCGCTTGGGCGCGTCGCCTTCCAGCCTATTTGCCCAAGTGCATCATAAAAAGCGTTACGGCGTGATTCATAGCGGGCTACCAGCTCGCCTACGCAGTTCTGCGAGGCCGTCAAGGCTGTCGCCGCCGCTGCCTGAATGCCGCCAAACAAGCTTACATAAATATGATCCTGCAGCAGATTAATCATCGAGATGATTTCGGCATTACCGAGCGCGAAACCAACACGCCAGCCTGCCATATTGTACGTTTTGGACAAGGTATAGAACTCAATCCCCACGTCTTTAGCACCCTCAGCCTGTAGGAAGCTTACCGGACGTTCGCCATCAAATCCAATAGCGCCATAGGCGAAATCACTGGCAACTACAATACCGTTACGTTGCGCGAATTCAACCGTATCCTCGTAAAAGGAAAGTGGAGCCGTTGCCGAGGTTGGATTATTCGGATAGTTAAGGAACATTAACTTGGCGCGGCGGCGGTCTTCCTCGGAAATGGCTTCATAATCGGGCAGAAAACGGTTCTCTTCTTTTAATGGGAGAAAAGACATTTCCGCTTTAGCCAAGGCTACACCAGACCAGTAGTCCGGGTAGCCGGGATCAGGGACGAGACACATATCGCCGGGATTGAGTAAGACTTGCGGCAGCTGAACCAAACCCGTTTTTCCGCCAAACAGGATGGCGACCTCGGTTTCAGGGTTGAGCGTCACACCGTAATCCTCCTGATAGCGCTGGGCAACGGCTTCCTTGAGAAAGCTGTAACCGCGAAATGGCGAATATTTATGATACAGCGGATTATCCGCTGATTCCTGCAAAGCTTTTACAATATGAGAAGGAGTGGGAGTGTCGGGGTTCCCCTGTCCGAGATTAATGACATCATGCCCCGCCGCGATTTCACGGTTTACATTTTGTACAAGTGTGGCAAAAAATTGAGTGGGTAACTGTTTCATGACGTCAGCGGAGGGAATAGAAAAATGAGTCATCAATTCACACGACCTTTTGGAATAGTTTAAGAAATAATCTATCACGATTTTACCGAGTTGTATAGGGGGAATTAAGCTTGCGTGGTTGCGTAATCCAGACTGATCGGGCTATGATGGGAGAAAATACCGGACAATGGGCCACGGGAAGCTCTGGCTCACAAGGAGGATGAAGGATTTTGACGTATCAGGAAGCTCAGCCGTTCAGTGTTGCACTCATACAAGCTCACATAGAGATAGGAAATCCCTCGGAAAACCGCAGTCATATCCGAGCTTTAATGGAACAAGCGATGAAAGTCGAACTGAAGCCGGATCTGATTGTCCTGCCGGAAATGTGGAACACAGGCTATGCCTTAGATCGCATTCATGAGCTGGCGGACAAGGAAGGGACGGAGACTCGGGCATGGATAGCAGCATTCGCTGCCACCCATGAAGTGAACGTAGTAGCTGGGTCGATCGCAGAGAAAAAAAGCGACGGTCATGTGTATAATACGATGCTCGTTTTTGACCGAACAGGCAGAGAGGTTGCTTCGTATTCCAAGATTCATCTATTCCGACTTATGGATGAAGAAAAATATTTGCAGCCTGGCGAAGAAAAGATTTTATTCGCACTGGATGGCGGGATTCGGGCAGGTGCGTCGATCTGCTATGATATTCGTTTTCCTGAACTAGCCCGTAGTTTGGCCCTGTCGGGCGCAAATTTGCTGATCGTACCCGCAGAATGGCCTCATCCCCGACTTCATCACTGGCGCACCTTGCTAACCGCACGTGCAATAGAAAATCAAATGTATGTCATTGCTTGTAACCGGGTAGGTCGCAGCGGAGATACTGATTTCTTCGGGCATTCGCTTATTATTGATCCATGGGGAGAAATCATTGCGGAGGGCGGAGAGCAGGAGGAGATCATCACAGGAACGATTGAGTCTGCCTTAGTGCAGGACGTACGTGGTCGTATTCCGGTGTTTGAAGATCGGCGTCCCTCACTGTATGACCGATAATCAGTGTAGAAAGGAAGACTCCATGCTTAAGGAACGCATTGAATTTTTGTGTAAAAAGAAAAATCTGTCCCGTAAAGAGCTGGTAGACGGGCTAGTGACACCCGCACATTTTGCAAATATACTGGCTGACCGTTACCCGTTGGCAGAGGATTTGGCCGAGCAAATTGCTGGGCGTTTAGGTGTAAACCCATCCTACCTTTTGCGTGTAGCGGCAGAGGATGAGGAGACGCTGGCTACAGCGGATAAGATTTTCACAGAGTTGTCCAAGCTGGCAAATCCTGCCACGGAAAGCTATGTGGATCTACTGGAGGATCGCAACGATTCGCTTGTGGTGGAAATGACGACTTATTTGATGAAGGCCGTTTATTACCAGCAATTAAATGACCCGACGGCCTATGAATATTTACATCAAACCTATTTGAATTTTTATTTGGAGAAGTTTGGTCGTTCGGATGAGGTAGAGCTGCCCGCACCGCTAAAAAAAGCAATTTTATTTTATAAAATCCAGTATTTCCGCTCGAAAAATCATTATTATGATGTGCTGAATAACGTTACGCAGCTAAGCCGTCTGGTGGAAGAGGGGACGGAAAACTGGCTGAATGCGCAAAACATTATGATGGAGGCCTGTATTCAGGTTAAGCAATTTGATCAGGCGAAGCAGGTATTCGAGCAGACGATGCGCAGGGTATATGATGATCGGCTTTTTCACCGATTGACGGGCCTGTATGTGGCTTACAGCGGATATTGTTTTGCTATGGGTTCTGTACAGGAAGCACTGTTAACGTTGTCTATGGCTGAGGCCAATTTGGTGTATTTGGAAAATGCGGCAGATATGCTCACGACCATCTTGAACAACCGGATTATAATGCTGACATCGATTGGCGAGCTGGATAAGGCTTTGGAGGAAGTAGCGCGTTTTGAAGCGCTGGTGAGCCGGGAGCGGGAGGAAATGCAGCAGATGATGCTGCCCGTTACGCTAATTTATCGCTGTGAGATTGCCTTTTCGCGAAAAAATTGGGGGCTTCTCTCACAGCATTTGGATCAACTGCGTAAAACAAATCTGACAACAGATCAGCAAATGGGGCTTGATTTTTATGAGAGCCAACTGGCGCTTGCCCAAGGGAATCAGGACACCTTTTGGATGCATGCCTTGCAATGCTTGCCTTATTTTGAAGCTATCCAGCACCCAGCGCGGCTTGAACAGTTATATGAAACGCTGGCAGTTGTGTCCGAGGACAGTCGTCGTTATAAAGAATCATCGGCGTATTATCGCAAATTGGTCTATCTTTTGCGTAAAAAATAGCCTGAATTCACTGGTTTTTCACAAAACTATCGGATGATCGTGCGAATGAATACTTCGAAGTGCGCGAAATTTTGTGCAAACCGTGCCAAAGTTCAAAAATAAACCGACAAAATACAGGTTAAAGCTCCTGTTTTTCCGGTTTTTTTGTATGCGCCAAAACGTATTGTGATGTCAGATACCGTCTTCTATACTGAATTCATAAGGTACGACAATACAAAATACGAGGTGCAACCACATGATGAACTTTTTCGGTAAGAAGAAAAAACAGCAGGATGCGATAGAACATGCAGATCAACTGATGAATAAAGGTTTGTCCGGATTATTTATGAAAGGTTTAGTACCCAAAGAGCATCGGGAACAGATTAACCAAAGCCTAAACTCGGCAAGACAAGCTCAAACGGCGGCTAACTGTGGTTTGGCGATGGCAGCGACTGCGGTTGTTATTTCGGTAACAGATACCGGGAAGCTCGTGAATTTTGATCCGATCGTGGTGCTAGTGCTAGATGTGACGGAAGTAAACGGTAATAGATATCCAAAAACGTTGGAAACGCTCGTATCCAAGCTGCAAATTCCGCGGCCTGGAGATACGGTGGGTCTGGGGAGCAATCCGGTAAATTCATCGGAGCTGATTTATATGGGTCTGGTGACAGCATAAATGAGTAGGTCGTTTCACCTTTCTGGCTGACATATAATTTGAACAGATGATTGAAAAAGGGGTTTTGGAGGATGAAAGGATTTTTAAGTATGATCGGGGTACTTTTGGTGTTTGGTGTAGGCTTCTCACCATTTTTGGCAAACTATTTATGGGATGATCCATTTGTGATTATGGATGCCCCGTGGTATAGGCCGTTAATTTATATAGGCTTTGCGCTTATTTTTCTACCTGGCATTTTAGGTGTGTTTTTTGGAGGCGGTAAGGTCAAGAAGGGTGTTCCTGGGGTAGGGATTATTACAAGTGTTCAGCAAACAGGGACTTATGTAAACAATCAGCCGCAGGTAAAGCTCGGATTGACTGTAACCAAACATGGAGAAGACAAATATGATACTGCTTTGACGACGATTATTCCTTTGACTTCCATGGCTCAATTTCAGCCAGGCTCGATCATTCCGTTGGTCGTATCGGAGATAGATAAATTGAAAGTAGGACTTGACCTGAAAGGGCAGGTGTCGCAGACGGATTTGCAAGCGTTAATGAATGAGCAAATGGTCAAGCAGGGAGTATCGCCTGAGCTGATGGAAATTGCCAAAACCGGTGAGCAGGCATATGCGAAGGTGCTGGATGTCACACCCATGGGGGAAGCAGGACCTAATAAAATTAAGCTTCAATTTACGCTGAGTGTTACGAAAAACAACGGCGATACATTTAATGTAACCACGCAAAAGGATGTTTTTTCTTCCCAACTATCCAAGCTGCAGCAGGGAAGTATTATAGAGGTCATTTATTCACCTCAAGATCCTTCGAAATTGGTCTTTAAAACACAAGTGAGTGAAGCCGAGGTACAGCAAGCATTTGGTTCTTCTCGATAATAAAAAAATTTTTCGATACCTGTTTCAGTTACAGCCCATAGGTGTATTATAATAGTATCCCGACACCAGGAGGTTGATAACGATGGATAACCAAAGTAGATCCGAACTGGCGAATAGGGATGGCCTGTCACGGCCGAGAGGCTTAAATAGACAGGTTGTCGGAAACAATTATGAAATGGGCTATGATCAGGATAAAAGTCCACCAAATTTAGGGAGACCCTGATCACAAAAAGGCGAGGACAGGCACTTTGGGATCACACAGCACATTGGAACTGAGGTAGGACATTCTTGGGAGACCAAGGCTAGAGACCTTAAGGAAAGAAGTGATGCGGGATGGATAAAGTGGAGTTTCCGAGCAAGCGTAAAGTAATCAGGCGAGGCTGACATGAAATTCAAATGAACATGAAATTCAAATGAACATGAAATGTGGTTCGTTAAGGACAGATGGAAGCAACATCGCAACAGTGTAATCGAACCCGTAAAGTAAATGAAGTATTGAAAGTATAGGGGCGAAGCCCCGGGACCGTCTTCTTCTCTGGCTTTGGCTGGGGAGGAAGACGGTCCTTTTCACATTCGAAGCTACTTTTGAGAAAGTTGCTCGACCGTTTCTCGGAAGGTATCAATAAAGGCTTCGGCAGCTTTAGACAAATAACGTCCGTTTCGGTAGGCAATGGCCAGGGTACGGCTAGGGGTAGGTTCGGCGAGTGGCAATAATGCTGGAACAAACTCGCTGCTGGCGGCCCGGGCGATAAAACGGGGGACGAGTGTCACCCCCATACCTGTCGCTACGAGCGATTGGAGCGTCTCCATATTAGTGCTCTCAAACACCACATTGGGTTCAAAGCCAGCTTGATGACACAAGTCCATCGTCAGCTTGCGAAAGCCTTGCCCTTTTTTCAGAACGACAAAAGGCTCATCTTTCAGTTCTTTCATATGCACAGGCTGCGGATGGTCTCCGCTTTTACGCAGGGCTAGGGGGTGACCCGGAGGAACGGCAAGATCAATCCACTCTTCACCGATCGGCACATAGGAAAGTGTAGGTTCTACTAATGGAAGAGATAGCAGGCTGAGATCTGTATCCCCACTGGCAGTTTTTTTCTCCAAATTCATGGATGAATCCTCGACCAACACGATTTCAATGTCCGGATGAGCTTTCTTGAATACAGGCAGCACATGCGGCAGCAAATGGGAACCTGTGATGGGCATACTGCCAACCACAACCTTCCCTTTTCGCAGTTGAGAAATGTCGTCCATTTCCTGCCGGAGCTGCTCGACTGCATCGACTATTTTTTTTGCCTTTTCCACAAAATTTGCTCCTGCATGTGTTAATTCCACCGTGCTGGTGTTACGTTGAAATAAAAGTACCCCAAGTTCTTTTTCCAGTTTGGACAATTGTTGGCTCAAAGAGGGCTGAGCAATATGCAGTTTTTCTGCTGCGCGTGAGAAGTTTTTTTCCGCTGCAATTTGCAGGGTGTAATGAAGTTGTCTGAATTCCATCGAGTTTTAAACCCCTTTTATACGCTTTTATTATGGTTGTCGGCTTATAAGCTTTACCTATTACTTCATAGACTGATTATACAATAATATAATGAAATTCCCAATCCCATATGAACTCCATGTGTTCACAAGCTGGAAAATCCCTATGTTTACTTTTATCTTTGATTTTATAAATTATGGTATTTAATTCTGTTTGACATGGCAAATGGGTTCATCCATAATATTATTCATATTAAAACAATATGTTTTATTGGGGAAAAGGGGAAAATGGGATGTCCAAACTTATTGTATCTTTTAGGAAACCGTTTTTGGTTGGATCTTTAGCATTTCTTTTATTGGTTCTCGTGGCAGGATGCTCCGGCTCCAAAAATGATGCAGATAAAAATACAAACGCAACTAACCCAAGCACAACCGCTGATCAACCTGCGGAAGGGGGAACCTTTACATATGGCCGCCCGGCTTCCGTAACCTCGTTTGATTTGCATAATCAGATTACATCAAATAATGCTTTTGCTATCGACAAAGTATTTGAGCCACTAGTCGCCTTTAACAGTGATGGAAAAATTGTGGATTGGCTTGCAGCGTCGCACAATATTAGCGCGAATGGATTAACCTATACTTTTGTTTTACGCGATGGCTTGAAATTTTCAGACGGTAAAGGAGTTACTGCCGAGGACGCGGTTTTTTCAATTCAGCGTCATTTGAATGTAGGAGGTCCTCTTGCAATAGCGGCACAGGTGGCTTCGCTTTCGGCTCAAGATGAAAAAACACTTGTAATTAAGCTTAAGGCGCCGTATACGCCGTTTATTTCTGAACTCTCAAACTTTTCCAACGGCATCCTTCCAAAGGATTTCGGCGGTGTCTCGGAAAAAGAATTCTTTAAGAATCCGGTCGGTACCGGTCCCTTCGTCGTTAAGAAATGGGATTCTGCCGGTGATCTTACTTTCAGCAAAAATAAATACTATTGGCAGAAAGGCAAGCCATATATCGATGAACTTGTCTACAAGCTCATTGAAGATGACAGCCAAGCGATTAACCAGCTGAAGGCTGGCGCGATAGATGCTATTGAGTCTGTAGCTCTTGAAAATGTAAATGAATTAAAACAAGGAACTGATACCAAGGTGGCGACCAATGGAAGCTGGGTGACAGAGCAATTGTTCTTCAATACCCTGGACGAGCATTTTTCGGATGTGCACGTTCGCCGTGCGCTGGCGTTGGCACTTGACCGTAATGGATTGACCAATGCGGTTACCTTTGGTTTCGCAAAGCCAGCCAATTCGCTTTTGCCGCCAGCCATTCCCTACAATACGAACGATACGATTAAAGCGCTCAGCTTTGATACGAACGCTGCCAAAGCAGAGCTTGCAAAATCAAAGTTCCCTAATGGGTTTTCTACAAAATTGCTCATTGCCTCTGGTAACAACTCAAGAACTCAGGAGGCACAGATTATTCAGGCGGCTGCCAAAACGATCGGCATAGACATTCAAATCGAGTCTGTTGAGTTGGCCTCATTCCGCGAGCGTTTCTTTGCCTATGATTTTTCGGCAATGATCAACAGCGGACAGGCGGATTCTCCAGAAGCCAACTCGATCCTCGCTTTCCAGACAGACCCGGAAGGCTTTAGCAAGTCGTACTGGACTCATTACACGAACAATGAAGTTACCAAGCTCCTGCACGAGGGGCAAAAAACACCTGATGGGGAAGAACGTGCGGGAATTTACGCCAAGCTTCAACAAATCCTTGCAGATGAGGTACCTTACATCCCGCTTTATTATCCGGATATTCTGAAAGGTGTTCGTTCTTCCATTGATGGCCTGGTCGTGCTTCCCAATAACAGCGTTCGTTTTGAAGATGTACGTGTGAAAGGTAATTAGATCCTTGACGGCCCACAATTTTTTTAAAAAGTCTGCCGGATTGTCTGCAAATCTAACTTCCCCACACAAATGGCTTGTGCGCGCTATGATAAGAGCGGCATCAGTAGTCATCTGTGTGGTGGTGACAGTCTTCTTCATCATAAGGCTGGTGCCGGGAGACCCCGCCAAAATGATTCTGGGGGAATACGCCACAGCTGAGGCTATTGAGAGTATGCGTCATAGGTTGGGGCTGGATCGTTCTCTTTGGGAGCAGTTTATAGGCTTTGTGCACAATTTCTTTACACACGGTGATACCGGCGTTTCGATTGTTTTTGAGACTTCTTCAAGAGAGTTGATTGCTGAGCGGGCCCCTGTGACGCTGCTGCTCATTGCAATGACCTGTCTTTTTTCCATCATTGTTTCGCTGGTGCTGGCCACCCTTGCGGCAACACATAAAGACGGACTGCTTGACCACATTATACGCATCTTGCCTGCTGTAACGCTCGGTATGCCGATTTTTTGGGTTGGACTGCTACTGATTCTGGTATTTAGCGTTCGGCTTCGCTGGTTTCCCGTTGGGGGAGTCGGCGAGGGCTGGCTTGGAATCTTGTACAGTCTCGCCCTTCCAGCGATCACTGTCGGATTGTCGCAAATTCCCTCGCTCGTTCGTTCTTTAAGAGCGCAGATGCTGGAAGTGCTGGAATCTGATTTTGTTGTAACCTTGAAGGCGGCGGGAATCCCAGACCGGGTTATATTGGTAAAGCATGTCCTGCGCAATTCCGCTCTTCCCGCTCTTATGCTGCTTGGCGTAAACATTGCCTACCTGATGGGCGGCACGTTGGTAATTGAACAGGTTTTTGGTCTCAAGGGTATCGGAAGCCTGTTATTTTCAGCCATTTCAAACCGAGATTTTCCTGTTATACAGGGGATTGCTCTTTATTGTGCGATATCTGTGGTCATCATCGGCTTCGTGATTGAGGTTGCTTCTGGGTATCTTGATCCCAGGACGAAAGGAGAACAATGAAACGCACGCAATTAGATCTTCAGATTCAGAAGGCGGGGCATAGCAACCGCTCTTGGGGAAAAATACTAAATACTCCATCTCTTTTATGGGGCAGTATTATGTTTGCGTTACTCATAGGTATTGCAGTGTTCGCACCGGTTATTAGCCCCTACCAGCCTTCTGACCAAAATATTTCGGCAACTTTACAACCTCCGTCCTTCGAACACTGGCTGGGAACCGATCAACTGGGGCGTGATTTGTTTACACGGCTGATCTATGCCGCACGGACTGATTTGAAGATTATGGTGCTGGCGGAGATCATCCCTTTTTGTATGGGGGTGTTTCTGGGAATGCTTGCCGGGTATTATGGTAAATGGGTAGACACGGTTATCACGCTTTTGACCGATACGTTTATTGCGTTCCCTTTTTATTTGATTGTAATTATAGTGGCGTTTGCAAGCGGTACGGGTGAACAGGGAATATACATTACATTTATCCTGGTTGGCTGGATTGTATACGCGCGCGTGGTCAAGGGTCTTAGCGCATCATTTCGCAAGCAGGAATGGATAGCCGCTGCAAAAACTCTGGGAATCCCGGATATTAAAATCATACTGCGCCATCTTCTTCCGAATGTGTTACCGCAAGCGGTGGTAGTGCTTATGACGGACATGGCTGTTCTGCTTGTGGCCATTGTTACGCTAGGTTATCTAGGTATCGGCATTGCGCCGCCAACTCCGGATTGGGGAACTATGATTTCTGATGGACAGCCCTTTATATCTACTAAGTGGTGGCTTTCAGCAATCCCGGGTTTTGCGGTAGTATATACAGGGATAGCCTTATCCCTTGTGGGCGATGGGCTAGCAGATATATGGAGAAGAAAATGAATGCTATGAATCCAATTTTAGAAGTGGAAAATTTGTCGCTCGCGACGCAATCGAATCATAAATTGGTCACCGATGTGAGTCTCAAAGTTGAAGCGGGCGAAAGTATAGGACTTGTGGGGGAATCCGGATCTGGAAAATCGCTCACGCTTCGCTCCATCATAGGGTTGCTTCCCTCCGGTATTGAACAAGTTGGCGGGAATATTAGGAGCAATGGCAGATGCGCAATGATTTTTCAAGACCCGATAAGGGCACTTGACCCTCTTTGCCCGGTGGCCCGGCAGCTTGCCGAGGTTGTGTACTACAGGCAGAAGGTGAGCCGGAAGGTCGCGCGTACAATAGCTTTGGAACTGCTTGAAATGCTCGGTCTTCCCGATTCCTTAAAGCATACTGACCGTTACCCCCGCCAGCTTTCAGGCGGCCAGTGTCAACGTATTGTTATTGCGATGGCTTTGGCGTGCAAGCCGGGCATCCTTCTTTGTGATGAGCCAACAACTGCGCTTGACGTAACGGTTCAACGGCAAATACTTGACGTTATTTCACGTCTTCAAAAGGAGCTGGGTTTTGCCATGGTGTTTGTTACGCACAATCTTGCCGTAGCTGCTTCGATGTGCTCAAAGCTTTGCGTTATGAAAGAGGGAAGAATCATAGAGCGGGGAGACACTTTGCCCCTTTTACAGAACCCGCAAAATCCGTATACACAGTTGCTGATAAGCTCAGTGCTTCCTCTCCCGGATCTTGAAAGGAGCACGGATTTATGAAAACAGCCTTGCGGATAGAAAATATAACGGTTGCTTATGGTAAGTTCACCGCGCTTGATCAAGTAAGCCTGGAGCTACAGGAGCGTACCACGCTTGGTCTTGTGGGAGAATCGGGTTCAGGAAAGTCTACCCTCGCGCGGGTAATAGCCGGGCTGATCGCCCCGGATGAGGGCCGGATCATGCTGGGTTCTCAGGTACTGGGCAAGCGACGGAGCCGGGAGCAGCATAAAAGAATACAAATGGTTTTTCAAAACCCGGATTCCTCGCTAAATCCAAAGCATACGATCAGGCAAATTCTTGCCGAAGCCTTACTTTTTCACAAGATTGCTGACCGAGCTCAAGTGGACAAGAGATGTAGGGAACTGCTTACACGTGTTCACATCGATGAAAGTGCCCTTGGCAGATTTCCTCACGAATTTTCCGGTGGTCAGCGTCAGCGGATAGCAATTGCCCGCGCATTAAGCGTTGAGCCAAGCATACTTATCGCAGATGAACCAACGAGCGCACTGGATGTTTCGGTACAACGGAGTATGCTTGAACTGTTGAGCACACTCAAATCGGAGCTTAATCTTACGATGCTTTTTATCTCTCATGACTTGGGAGTTATAAATGCTATAAGCGATATTGTTGCTGTAATGCGGCAGGGGAAGCTGGTTGAGATCAACTCCAAGGAGAAATTCTTTTCTCGTCCTGAAACGCCTTATAGCCGTGAGCTTTTGTCCGCTGTTCCCAAAATGCCAATATCCCATTCTGCAGGAGGTATTTATGAGTCAAAATAATAAAGGATTTGTACCTCTTACAATATCGGAGTTTGATACGCTAACTAACTTGCTCTCCAAACTCCTGTCCACCCAAGAATCCCCGGTAATCATACCGGGCGAGGCGATCCTGGGAATTGAAGCCATAGCAGCAGGCATATCTGCGCCCGACCGTAAAATTCTAAACATTGTGACAGGTCCATATGGAACGATTTTTGGTAACTGGCTTGCGCGTGGCGGAGCAGAAGTCATCGAACTCAAAACATCTTTTGATGAAGTGGTAACTGTAGATGAAGTCGCCGCAGCGATTGAGCGATATAACCCATGTGCGCTTTCTTTTGTGCAGGCGGAAGTGGTCACAGGAGGCTCTAATCCAACAAGGGAAATAATGGAGCTTGCGCGTCAATCAAACATTTTAACCGTGATAGATTCAGTTTCTGCAATCGGGGGCGAACCGGTGCTTATGGACGAGTGGGGAATTGATTTTGTAGCTGTAGGGGCGCAAAAAGCACTATCCGGGCCTAACGGGATCAGCGCTGTGGGGATTTCTCCCCGTGGCTGGGAGTTTCTGGTCTCCAACGACAATGCGCCGCGCAATTCCATACTGTCTTTGCTTGACTTAAAGCGTTCCCCTAATCATGTGACGCCCGTGCGAGTTCCTGCCAACATCCCTGTTTTGGAAGCCCGTGCGCTTATAGAGGCATTAAAGCTTATTGAAGAAGAAGGTCTGGAAGCGGTCAACCGCCGCCATCGTTTAACTACATCTGCTGCAATTTCTGGCATTAAAGCCTTGGGCCTTGAACCGTGGCAGCGGAATAAAGATAGCTACTCAACGTTGACTACAACGGTTCGGATTCCTCAAGGCGGTAATTTCAATATCGAACAGCCCATAGGCATTGTCGCACCCGGAGATGGAGAATTACATAATAAACTCTTACGCATTAACCATTTTGGGGCAAAGGCAAATCAACAAAGTGTTGAAGAAGCTATCCAAACGCTTGCTGAGCTTGTACATCAAGACCCTTATCATGCGCTTGCCGCCCAAAGGTTAATTTGGGGGAATGAAGATGGAAAATAAAATTCAAAAAGAGTTAACCTACAAAAATATATTTGTGGCGGGGATTGATGGGAAACGATTCGATATAACAATCACCAATGGTCGTTTTTCGTCCATTGCAGAGTCCTTATCCTCGCATACTCAACAAAATGGTCCAGATGGCGATTTATGGATTAGCCCCGGCGTAATTGATCTTCATACGCATTTGGCATGGACGGATTTTAATCATACTGACCAAGAGAAGCGCGATGAACTGGAGATCGAAGTGATGCAGGCGCAAGCCTTTGAGGCTACTTTCCAGGCTGGAGTGACTTCAGTGCGTGATGCAGGTGGGCTTTTGCCAAGTACGGTGAAGCATATAGGTCAGCATTATAGCCAGCCTTTAAGAGTTTATACCAGTGGTGATATGCTTGGAGCCGGAGACGCACGAGGTCTTAAGCATTTGGAACGGCGGGTAACAGAAATTATTGATTCGGGGGCAAGTTGGATTAAAATTCTTGCAACGGGGGGACTAGGCTCGTCGCCAGATACAGTGCTGAACCCGATTTTTTCTGAGGAAGAATTCTCTTTTATTGTGCGTAGCGCCCATGCACGCAACATAAAAGTCATGGTTCACACCTGGGGCGGACCTACTGTGGATTGGTCTATTGACGCTGGAGTGGAATCTATAGAGCATGGAATGTATTTGACCGAGGATCAAGCCAACCGGCTTGCGCAATCCAGAACAGCCTTTGTGCCTACTGCTTCCATCTATCGTATTGCTGCAGACCCTGCTGGAGTTCTTTCACTCGACAGGGAAATTTGTGATCGCGCCGCCCGCGCCGCCGAAGCCCACCCCAAAGCCGTTAGCTATGCCAAAAGAGCAGGCGTACGAATTGCGTTCGGTACAGATTTTGCCACACCTTCGTTACATGGACGTAACCTTGAGGAATTAGACACACTCATAGACTGTGGATTAACTCGAAAAGAGGCCTGGCAGGCTGCCACGGAGTTCGCCGCTGAAATTTTGGGATATGGGGACAGATTGGGACGTATAAAAGAAAACTACACAGCAGATACAATCCTTTTTAATGCTGATCCGTATAAGTCACAAAACGCCAAAGCACTCCGTGAAAGTATCGTATCGGTAATTCAGGGACGATTTGAGTGAGACCAATACTCCAGAGAGCATCTTTAATATAGTTAGACAATCCCCTTAACATTCTCCTGACAAAGTATGATTAGACTTAGTTCTGATTGTACAATAAAGTGTCTGGGAGGAAATTGAATGCTAAAATGTTGGGGGATACATACGAAAAAATCGGTGGCTGCACTCGTAGCGACTATGATGCTAGCAGTAAGCGGTGGGACGGCGATGGCAGTCGAAAAGGACACGTCGATTAAAAACGTAATTATTTTGATTCCAGACGGTATGGCTAATGACGCCACTGCACTGGCTAGATGGTACAAAGGATCTTCCTTAACTTTAGACAGCATGGCAAGCGGCATGGTGCGTACGCATTCTGCGGATGCTCCGATTGCCGATTCTGCTCCAGCGGGTACTGCTTTTGCCACAGGACATAAATCTCATACTGGGTATGTAGGTGTCCTTCCTGATGAAGCGACAATGCCTGGACAACAACCCATTGCAGCGGGTGACGCCAAAAAGCCTGTAGCTTCGATTCTTGAGGCTTCCAAGCTGGCAGGGAAATCGACTGGAATTATTGCGACTTCGGAGATTATGCATGCGACACCAGCTGATTTTACCGCACATTATCCTGATCGTAAAAATTATGATGCACTCAGCATGCAGCAAGCCTACAACGGGGTTGATGTAGTGTTAGGTGGAGGCGGCAAGTTTTTGGAGGCAGCAGGGCGTAAAGATGGCCAAGATTTGGTAGCCCAAATTAAAGACCAGGGTTATGACTTTGTCACGACACCTGAAGGGTTGAAAAATTCGACCTCCAGCAAGCTCTGGGGCAGCTTTTCTCCCGAAGCCCTTGCGTATAACCTGGATCGCGATGCATCCAAGGAACCTAGTCTGGCAGAAATGACATCGAAAGCCATTGATGTGTTGTCCAAAAACGATAAAGGCTTCTTCTTAATGGTAGAAGGCAGTAAGGTGGATTGGGCCGCCCATGCAAATGATCCAACCGGAATTATTAGTGACGTGCTTTCGTTTGACGATGCAGTGAAAGTTGCTGTGGATTACGCCAAACAAAACCAAAATACAGTCGTCGTAGCAGTGACAGACCACGGAAACGGTGGATTGACGATTGGTAGCAGCGATACAACTAGCAATTATGACAAAACACCTTTAGCTTCTTTTATAGATCCACTGAAAAAAGCGAAGCTGACAGGTGAAGGCTTGGAAGCCAAGCTGAATGCAGATCGCAGCAATATAAAAGAAGTGCTTTCCACGTATTTTGGCATCACCGATTTGACAGACGAAGAAGTGAAAACCATTAAAGATGCCAAAGAAGGCAGCATGAACTATGCTGTCGGACCAATCATTAGCAAACGTGCGAATATTGGCTGGACTACAGGCGGACATACAGGAGGCGATGTCGTGTTGTACACGTATGCGCCGAACGGAGACCGTCCAACCGGTGTAATCGACAATACTGATGTCAATAAATATATGACACGTGTACTTGGACTGGATTTGGATACGGTCAGCAAGCAGCTTTTTGTTCCTGCAAAAGCCGCTTTTGAAGCTAAAGGAGCCAAGTTTACTGCGGACACGAAAGTTATTACGGTGACCAAAGGCAGTAACAAGCTGGAGCTTCCGGTATACAAAAATGTCGCTACGCTGAATGGTAAAAATACCACGCTCAACGGTGTAGTTGTATTTAACGGTGTTGATTATTTTGTACCCCAGCAGGCGATTGATTTGATTCAGTAATAAGAGAACCATCAACAAAAGCTGTTTCTTCCCTTATTAGGAGGAGACAGCTTTTTTGTGTGTTGATATAAATGTGTATTTTTTGGGGCAGAAGTTGGGGGAGGTTTTTATAAAATGGGATTTTTTGTGAAACTAATCACGTTACATCTTCTCCGATATTGCTAGAATAATACATGTACGGTACAAGCCGCTGATGATGTGAAGTCCGGATGGACGAGGGAAGAAGGGATGAGTCACGGACGATTTATTACTGCGTCTGGCTGACGGCAAGGAATGGACGCATACGGAAATGATGGAGCTGCTGACACGTCTGGATGATGAGCCAACGCTTCGGGCTCAACTGCGCCACCTGGCAGCTCGCACCAAATTGGAGCGCTATGGCAAAGGTGTTTTTTTACGGGGATTAATTGAATTCTCCAGTATATGTCGTCAGGACTGCATGTACTGTGGGCTGCGCGCTTCGAATAAACAGGCAGATCGTTACCGTTTGCAGCCAGAAGAAATTCTGGCCTGTTGTGCGGAGGGGTATGAACTCGGTTATCGGACCTTTGTGCTGCAAAGTGGGGAAGATTACTGGTTTACAGCAGCACGGCTGACGAAATTGATTCGCGAAATTAAAAGCCGTTTTGCGGATGTGGCGGTTACACTGTCCATCGGTGAACGGGATGATGAAACTTATGAGCAATTATACGAAGCGGGCGCGGACCGTTTTTTGCTGAGGCATGAGACAGCTTCCCCCCGTTTGTACGCCAAGCTGCATCCGACGATGACGATGGAAAGCAGGCGCAGCCGTCTGCTGGCTTTGCAACGAATCGGCTTTCAGATCGGGGCCGGATGTATGGTGGGGTTACCAGGACAAACGAATAGTGAATTAGCAGACGATTTGGTCTATTTACACAGCCTATCACCAGATATGATCGGGATTGGCCCTTTTTTACCGCATAGCAACACGCCGCTTCGGGATGCCAGTCAGGGGAGCATGGAAAAGGCACTCGATATTATTTCGTTATCCCGATTGGTCGTTCCAGATGCACTTATTCCGGCGTCCACGGCAATGGGAACGATTCATCCCCAAGGCAGGGAGAAGGCGCTTCAGGCAGGGGCAAATGTGGTGATGCCCAATTTGTCGCCACTGGCGGTGAGACCTAAGTATGCGATTTATGAGAACAAAATATGTTTGGGCGATGAGTCTGCCCAATGTCGACATTGCCTGGAGCTGCGGATTCGGGGAGCGGGATTTGAAGTCGATATGGGGCGCGGCGATAGTTTGAGGGTGCAACGACAACTTATGAGACAGGAAATTTTGTGAGGCTACAACGGAAACATTGCAGTAACCATAAATAAGGAGATGGGTATACGTGAGTGGAGTACGGGAGAAAGTGTCGGCGGATTTTATTAATGAAGCAGAGATTATGGCAGCAGTGGAGCAGGGGAAACAAGAGGCAACAGATCGACACCGTATTTTAGAAATTTTAGAAAAGGGGAGAGCCTGCCGGGGACTGAGTGCGAGTGAAGCGGCGGCTCTTTTGCATGTGGATGATCCTGAATTATTGGAAGAGATGTTCAAATCTTCGAGGGCAGTCAAAGAACAAATTTATGGCAACCGGATTGTGCTGTTCGCCCCTTTATATGTAAGCAACCACTGCGTGAATAACTGCGAATATTGTGGTTATAAACATACCAATGACAGCTTTACTCGTAGCCGTCTGACACCGGAGGAATTGGTGGAGGAGGTTAGAGTGCTTCAAGAACTGGGACACAAGCGGCTCGTACTGGAAGCTGGGGAAGACCCAGTCCATTGTCCCATTGACTATATCGTCGATTGTCTGCGCCAGATCTATGAGGTCAAGGTAGATAACGGCAGCATTCGGCGGATCAATGTGAATATTGCATCCACAACCGAGGAGGACTATCGGAAGCTGGCAGAGGTGGGCATTGGTACGTATATTTTATTTCAGGAAACGTATCATCGGGAAAGCTATCGTAAATTCCACCTGCAGGGTCCAAAGCGGGACTTTGATTGGCACACCACCGCAATGGACAGAGCCATGCGTGCGGGTATAGATGATGTGGGGATTGGTGTATTGTACGGTCTGTATGATTTCCGCTATGAAACCGTAGCGATGCTGAAACATGCCGAGCACTTGGAAGAAGCTTTTGGGTGTGGTCCTCATACGGTTTCAGTTCCACGATTGCGTCCGGCTGAAAATGTAGACCTGGAGCGATATCCGTACCTGGTCAACGATGAGGATTTTATGAAAATTGTATCCGTTCTTCGACTGGCTGTCCCTTATGCTGGTATGATCCTGTCCACACGCGAGGAGCCGGAATACAGGGATCGTGTCATTGGTCTAGGCGTGTCGCAGATTAGTGCAGGTTCAGCTACAGGCGTAGGGGCATATGCAAAACAGGAAACTGATGATAAGCCTCAATTTGAGGTAGGGGATCATCGCTCACCATCGGAAATTATTAAAAGTCTGTGCCGTGGTGGATATATGCCGAGCTACTGCACAGCTTGCTACCGTGAGGGGCGAACTGGAGATCGTTTCATGGAGCTTGCCAAATCAGGACAAATTCATAATGTGTGCCAGCCGAATTCGCTGCTGACCTTCCAAGAATATCTGCTGGATTATGGGGATGAGGAGGCGCGTGAACTGGGAGCTGCCGCTCTGCGAGAGAATTTGGAGCGTATACCACGTGAATCGACGCGCCGTTTGACGCTTGACAGACTGGAGCGACTGGAAGCAGGCGAGCGTGATTTGTATTTTTAGCAATTTATATTATTCGTAGTATCATTTCACGCTATGAAAATTCTCATGATTTATAATAGAACTTGAAAATAAAAAGCAGTCGCGTTGGAATCAGCGCGACTGCTTTTGTGTATCTGGAAAAAAATATTAATGACGAGATAAGGTCTTTTAGGAATAACTGCCGGCTTCTACAGCTTGCTCCCATGCCAGCATAGCAGATGGGAAGCATTCAATAGCACGGGGAAAGACCCCCTGTACATAAGCGATGAAAATACCATAGTTCACAATCGGCACTCCGGCAGCTTTCGTTTCCGACATTCGATGAAGCATCGTACGCCGATTGAGCATGCATGCACCGCAATGAATAACCAGTGCATATTCGCTCAGATCATCAGGGAAGCTGGAGCCGGATGCATGCTCGATGATTAGACGTTTGCCTATCGTTTGGCGGAGCCAGCGGGGGATTTTCACTCGACCAATATCGTCAGATTGGCATTGGTGAGTGCAGGCTTCGGCAATGAGTACACGGTCTCCATCCTTGAGGCGATCAATGGCTCTTGCACCTCGTACCAGTTCGTCCAGATCGCCTTTATGACGGGCAAACAGGATGGAAAAAGAGGTAAGAGGCACATCCTTGGGCGTGTCGGCAGCTACTTTCATAAAAACCTGTGAATCGGTAATGACCAAGCGAGGCTTACGTCCCAATCTCTCCAGCGTCAATCGTAGTTCATGTTCTTTGGTTACTACGGCGATGGCATCGCTCTCTAGTGTATCGCGGATTGTTTGCTGCTGTGGCAGGATCAATCGGCCTTTTGGTGCAGCTTTGTCGATTGGGACGACCAGCACAACAACATCGCCGGGTGACAACAGGTCACCGACGATACGGAAACGATCCTCGTTTTGGGGGAGAGTATTCGTGATAGCCTTTTTCAGTTCCGTGTCTCCCCGGAGCAAAGATGCACTGAAAGGAATTAGGGTGAGATCCAATTCAGTTGCCAGCTTTGTAGCCGTTTTATCTGATTCAGTAAGGGTATCTACCTTATTCAATACCCCAATAACAGGAATCTTTTTGGTGCGGAGCTTTTCGAGTAGCTCATGCTCGAATGGTCCGACTCCAACGGTGGCGTCGATAACGAGCAAGGCCAAGTCTGTACTATTAAGTATTTCTAGCGTTTTGTTGCGGCGCAGCTCCCCGACCTCACCCTCATCGTCCAGTCCGGCGGTATCCACCAGAACAATGGGACCCGCTGGGAGCAGCTCCATCGGTTTGAAAACTGGGTCCGTGGTCGTTCCTCCTACAGGAGATACCACAGCGACGGGCTGACCAGTCAGGGTGTTCAGAATGCTGGATTTGCCTGCATTACGGCGACCGAGCAGGACAATATGTGGTCGGTTGCTACGAGGGGTATCATTCATTCCCATGGTGAGTTCCTTCTTCCTGCCCCGGAATTCCGGGTTTGGTTACTGTATAGGGATGGCATAATTGGTCAATCCTCGAACGGGTCAGTAGGCCGCGATCTTCTGCAATATCCTCTGGTGTGCGACCTTGCACAATGGCTGCAGATGCAATGGAGGCAGCTTCATCATAGCCAAGCTCCGCGACCAGCGCAGAAGCCATCACGGCTGAGTTACGCAGATTTGTAGTACAGCGTTCCTCACGCACGATCAGGCCGCGCACACATCGTTCCTCGAATAGTCGAACCGCGCTGTTTAGAATATGTAGCGACTCCAGCAGCGATTCGGCAATGAGCGGCAGGAATGCGTTTAGTTCCAACTGACCGGAGGCAGCGGCCATAGTGATAGCCGCATCTTCGGCTATCACACGCATGGCTGTTAGTCCTGCCATTTCAGCTATTACCGGATTGACCTTGCCAGGCATAATAGAGGATCCGGCCTGAACTGGAGGCAGCGTGTATTCGCCAATACCACCGAAAGGACCAGAGGCCAGTAGGCGAAAATCGCCAGATATTTTGTACAGATTCACGGCGGCTGATTTGAGTAGACCGGATACCTCCACAAAGACATCCATATTTTGAATCGGGTCCATCGGGTGGTCGCTGCGACTCAGTCCAAAGCCAGTCTCATCCGCCAGCTTTTCGACCATCCGATAGCTGTAAGCACGGGGTGCGTTCATTCCTGTGCCAATCGCCGTGCCTCCAATAGGGATTTCCCGCAACCGCTCTTCGGCTTTATAGAGACGCCAGCGATCGCGCGCTATAGCCTTTGCGTAGGCACCAAAGCCCTGCCCGGCCATCATGGGCAGGGCATCCATTAGCTGAGTGCGACCTAGCTTGAGCAGGTCGGCATATTCTATTTCTTTATGCTGTAAAACATCCTGTAATGAAGACATCGTGTCACATAAAGGCCGAAGCAGCCGTATCGCTGCAATTCGTAGCGCTGTCGGATAGACATCATTCGTAGACTGGCAGCAGTTCACATCATCCAGAGGATGTATAATCTCATACTGCCCTGGTCTGCCTCCTAGCTGTACGATGGCCAAATTAGCAATGACCTCATTTACATTCATATGGGTACTGGTGCCTGCGCCGCCTTGCATGGCATCCACGGTAAACATATGTTGGTGCCTCCCGGCGAGTATTTCGTCGCAGGCATTTACAATGGCAGAGGCCCGTTGGGCAGGAAGCCGTTTCTGCTCACCATTCACTTGAGCGGCTACTTTTTTTACCAACACAAGAGCGTGGATCAAGTTTTGGTTCACGGGCCTGCCACTGACCACAAAATTGTTCATCGCGCGTGCGGTGTGAATACCGTAAAAGGCATCTGCGGGAATTTCCATCTCTCCTAGCGCATCCCGCTCGGTTCGCGTATTGGTAGGCAGAGGGAAATCTTCGGTCATAGACCCGTTGCCGGAATGCGTGTCATATGCAGTAGCTGACGTGCACTTGCAGCGCGTTTTTCTTCAACCCGGGCATGAACCAGATCTGGCTCGACCAGCTTGAGGGCTTGTGTTGGACATTTACCAATACAGGCCGGACCGCCGTCCACGCCTTCGCATAAATCACATTTGCTGGCAATCATGCGCTCTTTGGGTTGCAAGCGTCCTGACATATTGGTATACAATCCATCCTGCACGACAGGCTGCCCGTTTCGATACTCGGGTACCATGTTAATCGCGCCGTAAGGGCAGGCGATCATGCAGGTTTTACAGCCAATGCAGCTTTCGCTATTAATGAGAATGCAGCCATCTGCATTCGTAATAGAGCCGTTCGGGCAAGCGTTGGCGCATGGAGCATCCTCACAGTGACGACACTGAACGGGTGCAGTGACCCCAAATGATTTGATAACCTTCAGACGAGGGTGAAAATGAAACTCATCATCCGGCGAGATAAAAGGGTTCTCCGCTGAATGTGCGATGACACATGCGATTTCACAGGTACGACAGCCGATACATTGATCGGGATCAGCTAAAACAAAACGGTTCATACAATTCGACTCCTCTCTAACTTACGACAAAAATAATGTATACAGCATAAAAATAACTTAATGTATTAATGAATGGAGTAATCCGCATCCCCTTTGGTGGAAATAGTGTTGCTGCGGCTTTGCTTGCCGGGCCCCCGTTGTTGGAAGGTGGTGTGCAGCAGATGATGCGACACATGACCCAGCGGCTCACCTAGAAATTCATCATAAAGTTTGATGATGTGAGGGTTCTCATGCGATTTTCGTACCTGGTGTGCAGCATCATGTCCATAGATGGAGGATTTACGTGCCCGATAAGCTTCAATTCGTTGCTTTTCTAACATGAGCTTGGGTTGTCCCCCTCCGCTGATACATCCAGCAGGGCAGCCCATCACCTCAATAAAATGATAATCACATTCGCCCGCCTGGACACGATCCAGTAGCTGATAGGCATGTTGTAGCCCGGCGACGACCGCTACCTTGAGCTGCAGCTTGCCTACCTGAACCTCAGCTACTCGAATGCCTTCCTCACCACGTACAAAATCGAGCTGGAGTTTCGGCAGTTTTTCATTTGTCAGCAGCTCGTAACCTGTACGGATGGCAGCTTCCATGACTCCTCCGGTGACTCCAAAAATGGAGCCTGCACCTGAATATTTCCCTAACGGTGAATCGAATTCTTCATCAGGCAGGTTCGCAAAATCAATTCCGCGCTGCTTGATCCAATATGCAAGTTCACGTGTGGTCAGTACCTCATCCACATCACGGTAACCGTCAGATTCCATTTCGGGACGATCGCATTCAAATTGTTTACAGGTACAGGGCATGATGGCAACGCTGTATATATTCGCAGGTTCCACCTCGTCCAGTTGTGCGCCATAAGATTTGATTAGCGCTCCTAACATTTGCATCGGAGATTTGCAGCTGGATAGATGGTCTAGCAGATTGGGATATTCTATTTCTGCAAATCGGACCCATGCTGGACAGCAGGATGTGAACATGGGTAAGGGACCGCCTTCGGTCACGCGACGAATCAATTCAGTGCCTTCCTCCATGATGGTCACGTCAGCTCCAAAGTTGGTGTCGTATACTCGATCGAAGCCAAGGCGGCGCAAAGCAGCAGCCATTTTCCCAGGCGTCAAGGTGCCGAACGGCATTCCGAATTCCTCCGCGAGTGAAACACGAATGGCAGGAGCACACTGGACGATCCGAAACTGTCCAGGTTTGGTCATCATATCGGCTACCTTATTCAAGTTGTAGCTATAATAGGCAGCGAATAGCGGCTCTCTGATGTCGGCAGGCATATCGCGTTCTTGGATACGTTCCAGCCGTCTAGCGGCGCCTTCCTGTGGAGATGAACCTGCCCAGTCAGATGCGTATACGCTGCATATTTGTACACATTGACCGCAAATAACACATCGGTCTGCATTAACGGTTTGCGGTTCTCCGGGCAATCCCTCTATGGCATCAACTGGACAAACCCCAGCACAACGTCTGCATCCTGTGCAGAGCGTAGGGTCAATATGAATGACAGGGTCTGTGCAATCAGTCGTCTTCATACAAGGAGGCGAAGAGATCTTGTCTATTGTGGTTGACATGGTTTTCTACCTTTCTGCGGCTGATTTTGACCTTATAGGCGTGGGAAAAAGACTTCCCGCCGAGGCTCTGGAGGTGAGTCGGATATACCTTTGGCCAGCCGTAGGACATGATTCGGGCAGGCCTCTACACATGCAGGCTGTCCGTTCTCTGTTTCCGCGCACAGATCGCATTTGCTTGCTGCGGTGCGGGGAAGGGCGACTCGATTTGCACGGTGAGTCAGGCCGGACTGCGTTACAACGTGTCCTGCCCGGTAGACCGGAGACACCTCAATTGCCCCGAAGGGGCAGGCCAAAACACAGGAGGTACAGCCGATACATCGTTCCTCATCAATCATAACGACGCCGTCCTCCTGACGAATGGCTTGCACCGGACAGGCATGTGCGCAGGGGGCATTTTCGCAATGCCGGCATTGCACCGGCACATACATATTCCCTGTACGTACAACATACACCTTGGGTACAACAGGTACGCTGACGGTTCCGACCGAAGCTCCTATGCCGTTAGCCTGACTGTGAACGGCGAAGCACGCCAGTTCACAGGCTTTGCAGCCGATGCACTGTCCGGCGTCCGCGACTACAAAAGAAGAAGCAACAGCGCTTGTTCTACTGGCTGCTCCCATTCTACTCGTCGAAGCTAACCGGGTATCTGTCGGACGGTGCATCATATTCCCTGTGCCGCTCATCTCGTCACCTTATCAGCCAAAACAGCTTCCTGGACGTTCATCTGTCTGCGAATCCGTTGGTACGATTCATGTACATCACGTTCGGCCTGCGCTTGGTCGGCAATCCGCTCCAGACGGATGGCACAGTATTTTAATTCCGGGGTTTTGGATACCGGATCGAGAAAATCAGCAGTCAGCTCGTTGCATGCTCCAACCCACCAGTGATAGGTCATGTAGGTCGCACCTTGTTGCACACGGTCACTGATTTGTGCCCGTGCCATGATGCGTCCCCGACGGGAGGATATGGCAACAATTTCGCCATCCAGAATATTCAGATCTGCTCCGTCTTCTGGGCTAATCTGAATAAAGCCAGGCTCATCAGACAACTGACGCAGCGCGCGGCAATTACCAGTCATGGTTCGCACGGAATAGTGACCTACCTCACGGACTGTAGACAAGACAAGCGGGTATTTTGCATCCGGTTGTTCTTGTGGTGGACGCCATTCACAGGCGAATAATCTGCCTTTGCCACTAGGTGTCGAAAATTGATTTCCTTTATACAAATACGGTGTACCTGGATGATCCTCAGTAGGGCAGGGCCATTGCACGCCGCCTTGCTGCTCCATTTTTTGGTAGCTGGCACCGGAGAATAATGGGCTGAGGCTACGCATTTCATCCCAAATTTCTTCTGTGTTTGCATAGGACATAGGGTAGCCCATGGCGGTAGCAACCTCGCTAATAATGGCCCAGTCTGGCTTAACATCACCCTGTGGCTCAACGGCCTTACGGATGCGCTGAAAGCCCCGATCTGCCGAAGAATATACACCGTCATGCTCGCCCCAGGCAGTAGAAGGGAGGATGACATCGGCGTGCAGCGCTGTTTTGTTCATGAAAATATCCTGAACCACGACAAATTCCAATTGGTCTAGGGCTTCACGCAACTCGGCGGCGTTCGGATCACTTTGTACAGGGTCCTCGCCGAAAATGTAATAAGCTTTCAGCTTGTTCTCCTTCAGAATGAGGTGTGGTACCTCCGTAAGTGGATATCCTTTTTTACGCGGCAGCTCAACACCCCATGCTTTTTCAAACTTTTTGCGGACTGTGTTGTCTGTTACATCCTGATAACCAGGATACACATTCGGCAATGCGCCCATGTCGCAGGAACCCTGTACATTGTTTTGTCCCCGTACAGGTCCGATTCCCACATTCGGCTTGCCCAGATTTCCAGTCAACAGTGCAAGGGAGGCAAGCCCCTTTACCACATCAACGGCCTGTGAAAATTGACATACGCCCATTCCGTACAAAATTGTAGCGGTAGGGGCCTTTGCATATTCCCTCATAGCCGCCCGGATATCGGCAGCCTTGACCCCCGTAATGCCTTCCGCATATTCGGGAGTATATTTTTTAATGCTGTCTACGTATTCGGCAAAGCCTTCTGTGTTTGCTTCAACATATCGTTTGTCGTACAGTTCTTCATGCACAAGTACATGACCAAAAGCGTTCACCAAAGCCATGTTCGAACCGCCCTTTAAGGGTAGCCACATATTCGAAATACGAGCTGTTTCGGTCATGCGCGGATCGCATACAATAATTTTGGCGCCTCTTTGCTTGGCAGCTACAATGCGTCTTGCGACGATCGGATGTGTTTCGGGTGCATTATATCCAAACACGAAAATGAGATCAGAGTGTTCAATTTCAGGAATAGAGTTGGACATAGCTCCATCTCCGAGCGAGTAAGTCAAACCTGCCACAGAAGGGCCGTGGCATACACGAGCGCAATGGTCAATATTGTTCGTGCCAATGACCGCTCGCATGAACTTTTGCATGACATAATTGGCTTCATTACCCGGACCGCGTGCGGAGCCCGTTCCCATAATGGAGTCGGGTCCGTATTTTTCCTTAATTGCTGATAGCCGTTCGGCAGTATATTGAATGGCTTCCTTCCACTCCACTTCCTCCATAACTCCATTTTTGCGAATCATAGGCTTGCGCAAGCGTGCAGTCAGAATTTGCGGGTCATTCAAAAAATCCCATCCATAGTGTCCTTTCAGACACAGCGTTCCTTCATTCGTACGACCACCAGCCGGCTCTGCGCCAATTACCTGTCCTTTTTCCACCAGCAAATGAAGCTGACAACCGCTCCCGCAGTAGGGACATACGGTCAATACCTTGTCTGCCATAAGTGCAGCACCTCTTTTATATGAAATAGATGAAACTCGTAACATAAAAAAAGCCAATACAAAAATGCCGCTTTACGCTGCATCCTGTACTGGCTTATCCGCGAGCGAGGAGACAAGCTCCTTCCCGCTAATCCAACCGGTGTATGTGTTGTAGTTCTAGAGTAATGATAATGTGTCCGTCTCCATGGACGGAGGGGCAGACCTCCCAAGTATAAGTGAAGGGACTGCCGAGTGTTTTTTCGGCTTCGTTCATAAACTCCTTTTCTAGATAGGGACGAAGGACGTCCCAATATTCCCTGACCTTGTCCTCAGCCCCTTCATGAACGAGAATTTCGGACAAATTAGACAATGTACCTCGAATTTCTACCGTAATCCGGAGCGGCGAATCCAGTGAAACCTTGACGTTGTCCGGTCCTTTTCCCCGGTAGTGCTTGACAATACACACGGCCAACTTCCTGATGCGCTCACGGTATTCCAATTCAGTATTCAACATCTGGACACTCCGCTTCGAATCAAAGTTAAGGCGTACTTGCCGCGCATGCCAGACAGCCTGTGTAGCTGGTTTAGAACAAGACGTAACCGTCCCGACCAAGGTGGTCTGCCCAGCACGGCGTATCACCCTTCTATGGTAGAACAGGTTGACCCGGAAAGATGTGAAATTCATTACACTGAACCAAAATTTTACATGGATTAGACCGCTCTTCAAGCAACTATACCTCTATGGTTTGTATGATGCTTCTCGTTCCATCGCGTTGTTTGTCCTGATCCAATACAAAAGCAGTTGAATGACAAACTATGGGCTGAGATTAGTAAATGTCATTCTCAAAGCCCTTTATACTAAAACAGCACAGTACGAATCTCAGAGATTTTAGTAAATTATTCATTTATATGATTTGCAATATCAATTCTTTATTATTATATTGGGCGGAAATGCTAGTCGAACACCAGAAGGCATAGATATGTTATTTAAAATGGTGGTAAGGTGCGGACTCAAGATGTAGTATCTTTGCGAAATTCAATTGTAGAAGGGCAACTTCAAGGCCGCCAAATGAAGGCTTTGAAAGAATTACTGCCACGTGTGGCTGAACATGAAGCCGCAAGTCAAGCCACGTTAAAATAAAGAGAAGAGGTCCGTGCTAGAATGCATGGACCTCTTCAAACCATTATCAATTGATTTTTTATAAAGCTTTACTGTTTAACCAGAACGGATAAATCCCCTTCAAAAACTTTCTCCTCTTTGTTATTGAAAGTCGACAGCAATACAGTAACGAGTCCTGTTTCATTCCGCTTCTCCTTTATTCCAATCACTTCAACAATGGTATACAATTCGTCGCCTGGATACACTGGTTTGATAAATTTAATATTATTCATAGCCGTTCCAGCAATAACCTCATCACCGTAACTGCCTGTTTCAACCCAAAGCTTAAAAGAAACAGCTAATGTTTGAATTCCTGAAGCGATAATTCCATTAAATCTGCCTTGCAATGCTTTCTCTTCATCTAAGTGCATATATTGAGGGTCAAATTCCCTTGCAAATTTGGTAATGTCCTCTTTAGTTAACATTAAAGACTTGGTTTTAAATACTTGTCCGATATAAAATTCATGAAACCGCATTATTACACCTCTTGATTAATTATTTTTTTATTTATATTAGAGTAGCATAATATCACCAATCAAGTTAAACTGCCCGTTAGCTTAATGGCGTATTGTCAGTCTACAACTTAATATTTCCCTTTAAAATCCGTAGCGTATAGCAACAAAACTAATTTAAAGTATAAGCATGAAAAGCCTCTGTTAATTCAGCGGATTTTTATAGTCCATCTCAGCAAGTAACCCTCCGTACTTTTGTACAGTCAGATCAATGTAAGTGTTGCAAATCAATAAAAATTATTGACAACTGTTAAATTATGGACAACAATAGTATGCAATAATATATAAATATTGGTACTTCTGTATGGAGGGTGGTTTATCCATGGGAATTACACCCACGATTAGAGCGGAATTGGAACAATATCTAAAACAAGAAGGCTTGAGCATGATGGAGTTTGGACATATAGCAGGCATGAATAGGGGGATAGTAAGTAGCATAGTGTCAGGCAATAAATCTATGTCTGTTAACCAGATAGATCGCATTACCGAAGCTATGGGTTTACCAGAAGGCTACTTTTACGACCTATTTATAGAAAACTACATCATCGACACCCCCCCCGAATATGAGACGAATAGAGCCATTTTTGTATCGTTGTGCGGAATTGGACAAGCTGGATGCGATCCGTCGAGTGGTGGGAACCATTATGGACAACCTACTCTATTCGCCTAAACTATTTGATATGGCAGAAGTGCTAATAGCACAGGGACGACATGATGCTGCGTTGCTGTTCTATAAGGGTGTAGCTGAAACGGAGAAGTACCAACATTCTGAACGATTGGCGACCTGTCAGTATCGAATGTTCACGATTCAGGTTGGTGACGATCAAAGTCGTAATCTTAAGGCAGCTACGTTGTTCGAGCCTTACATTGAACGTCTGGATGAAATGGACCAACTTGACGCATTGAAGGATTTGGCGAACGTGTACAGGTCTTTGCGTAAGTGGGATAAGGTTGAGGAAATGGCAGGGCAGATGAGAGGGAAAGCGGAAGTACAATATTCCATAAAACATCAACAGAAGAATCGAAAGAACAGCGAGCATGAAAAGGAAACCAGAGGGCCGTTATTTGGATACATTGCTTACGCCGATTTGTTGTGTGCTAGTGTTTGTGAAGCCCAAGGCGATTATCAACAAGCTCTACAGTATACATACGCCTATGCAGATTTGGATTGGGTCAAAGAGACTGACGAAGATACTCAACACTGGGTAAACTTGTTCAGTCAGTGGGCAGAAGGTAACACGTACGTTAATAAGCTCCTGTCTGGAGATGTTAGCGTGCTGCCAGACTATGTTGAATATGTAGCAGCAACATCAACAGCTAACGAAAATGAGAAACTCTCAAAGCTGTTAAACGTTATGATAGCGGCTAACCGATATGAAATAGATGTGGATGATGTCCTTTCACGTTTTGAAACGAATATTAATTCATTTGCTCAACTCCCAACATCATCTGATATATATACCCAACAAGTAATACCAGACTATTTCGCATGGTTTGGTTATGAAATGGCTCATTATTATTTACATCGGGTGAAATACAGTGATGGCTTTAAATACTTGATGTATGCAATGGTAAAGTCACATATAATAAGTAATGAAACTTACTTTATAAATTGTATTGGTCTGTTTATGCGTTTCCAAGTCCATGCGACTCCTGAAATCAAAACAGAGTTCTCCAATCTAATTGAAAAGGTGTGGTTAAGTAATGTTGAAAAAAATGGCATTGTTAATCGTTGCGAGTAGCTTTTTGTTTTTTATAACCGTACCCGCTCACAATCATGATCAGCTTATTCAGACCCTTGTACAAATTGGGGGATTTTAAAGCAAAAGAAAGCTCTGCCGACCATAAGGTTAGCAGAGCTTTTTTCAGTGCAGGAATTACCGCAGAATTCACCAAATAACTATCTTGAGGAGATCAGCATAAACTATACATATAAAGTGTTCGGATCTTATTTCTTTCGTAAGCAGTTTGAATTTAGAGTAGATATGAAAGGAACTACCAGATTGTAGTCGGAAGTCTCTTTCAGGTAGACCAAATCAAAAAATAGGAGGGGAAATTATGAAGAAAAGAATATTTCTTTTCTCGATTTTATCTTTAGCTATAGCCAACTACGGTAGGGGTTGCTTCAGCTTCACCAAGTATAATTAGCAAAAACACCATAATTAATCAGAGATCGGGGGGAAGCGCAACTGTAAAAGAATCCTTTAGTGTCCCTAAAGGATGGGGTCATGTTAAACTTCGTATGAAGAATCACTCTGAACATCCTGTAAAGGTAAGTTTAACTCACAGCGGTTCAAACAAACTATATATTGAAGGTTTAGTAATCGCTCCTCACGACACAGTGACTTGGAAATCTACTGACCAAGGTTTCAGCGACGGTTTGCGTTCTGGAGACTACATACTTCAGTGGAGAGGCAGCGATTATAAAGTTAATGGGGAAACATGGGGAGTAGCTGATTCATAGCCTGGAAACCTCTAAATTACCCTGGCTTTACAACTTGTCCTTCTAGCCATTTGGTGAGGAAGGTTAATTATGGGGTTGTTCAAGCCAACAAGTGAATTAATCCCCTTAATTGGTCGGGAGAGCTTTTATTCATTGATCAGTTTGAATTTAGAGTAAATGTGAAAAAGGACTCCGCTGGTATGTAGCCAGTATGGAGTCCTTTGTTGATTTATTATTTAGTTGAATACTCACTTACTTCAAACGTGAGTATTTTATTGAATATTACATAGTCTTTACGATTACTAAATGGACCTTTGTTGTTATTGTGCTTATCAATGGCAAAGAATGAAGCGCCTCTACCAGCATCCTTTGCGTCATACCAAGCAATGAAGGCATTCAATTCTTTTTTACTCAGATCGAATTCTTTATCAAACCCATTGTCCATCGTTACAGTTAGAATAGCACGGTCTCCAGTTGGTTGTGAGGAACCATCTGTATCCGATGGATCAGGCTTTGTAGACGGATCAGGTGTTGTAGATGGATCGGGCTTTGTAGATGGGTCAGGTGTTGTGGACGGATCAGGTGTTGTAGATCCACCCGTAGCTTGATAAGGTAAAAATCCTTCAGGAACTGGATACTTAAACTCACTTGCTCCGAAATTAGCAGTATACGTAGCAGGTGGTGTTTTAGGGTTTCTTATATAAGGATATACAGTCTTTCCTAGTGAAGAAGGAGTATATTTCGAGACCCCTTGTGTAATACCGTTTTTATAAAAGGTTAGTGTGTCATTTTCTAAATCTAAAGCAATCGAGATAACATCATTTACTTTATAATCGTCCCCATAATCATAAACCCCAGCATTAGTAGAAGAATTTGGAGGACCATAGTTCGACCCTGAGTATCCTTCATACCTAATTGGTTGTTTGGTATCTGGACTGAATAAGCCCACTTCACCAAAACCACTTTCGAGCTTTATTTCCCAGTACCATTTTCCTGAGTTTTTACCTACATTAGCAATATCGGTTTGATTCCATTGAGGAATTGTTTTTGTTAGAGACCCATCTGACCAGGTCACATTGGCAGTTTCTGCTTTTGTAACTGTAGGAAATAATGAGAACACGGAAACTCCAATAAATAATGCTAACAAGATACTCCCAAACTTTTTGAACATTTTATTATGCATGACTTCCTCCTAAAATTATGTAATAACAAAATGAATTATAAATTTTGTTTTCAGGAATGTCTAAACATTTATGTCTATATATTCAAAATAAAGTTTAATAGTGGATTTAAATTTTTAGTGTAGTAATTACTCTCTCTTGTACTCCATAAATGCTAGGTCTTTTTTTGTTTTGCGACAACATGCGCGATACTTCAACACGTCTCACAATATAGTATTGAGAAGATTTGAAATACTATGGAAATCAGTCAACAAGCAGCAGCTAATATTCGATACATAAGCCCTAGTAATAACCGGGGAGCAGGATCATGGGTAAGTCATCAATTAGATAAGTATGTTGATGGAACACAGGTAAGATTCATATTGAAATAAAGACAAGGACTCGACCAGTATAGAAGCTGGTATGAACCCTTTTTTTATACCCAATAAAAGATAAATATGAAAATATATAGATTATATTTATAGGTCATCAAGTTTATGTTTAGACTCTTTAGATGGAATTAAGTAATCTTATGCCTACAAAAGCACATAGGGAAGAAATTGTTTTGAAAAGAAGCTTTATATTTTTTATTATTTGCATAGTTTTTTTCTCAACAGAAACACAAATATTTGCTGAACAAAATGTTTGGACAAGCGAGACCGATTTAACCAAAAAAATCGACAGGGTAAACCTTTTAGCTATTGATGGAAAGATATACTCAATAGGGGGACATGACCAGAACAAATTCTATGACACGATTGATGTTTATGATCCCGAAGCTAAAACGTGGACACAAAAGGGAAAACTTCCAGCAGTGAGAGGAACGGTTAACGCTGCTGTATATGATGGTAAAATATATATTGTAGGTGGCGAGCCTATAAATAACAAATTAGATATCTATGACCCGGTGAAAAATGAGTGAACACAAGGAAAATCATTTCCTAATGATATAGCTGGTTACGCTGCTCAATTTGTAAATGGAAAGCTTCTTGTAATTGGTGGATTCACCAATTATAACGATTCATCAGACAAAGTTTACGAGTATGACCCAAGTACCAACATATGGACAGAGAAGGCTCATTTATCCACTCCTCGTAGATATACAACTTCTGTATTAGTAAATGGAAAGGTGTATGTCATAGGTGGTATTAACGAATCAAAAGGGATGCTTTCTTCTATTGAAGAGTATGATCCTCAGAATAATACCTGGACAACAAAGTCATCGATGTCCACTCCACGTATGGGGTTGGCATCGGTTGTACTAAATAATGAAATATATGCTATTGGAGGTAATACAGCCACTGATACAGTAAGCGGACCAGGAACAGTTGAAGTTGAAAAATACAATCCTAAGACAGACACCTGGTCTAAAGTAACCAGCATGCCGACTGCAAGGGGATTCTTGTCGGCAGTTAGTTTGAATAATTCAATATATGTTGCAGGTGGATCTAATAAATCCGTATACTTTTCAGTCTTTGAGAAATATACGCCTGGCGATAATGGAACCTCTCCGAGTCAACCGGGAGATCCAGGCACCTCTCAACCCGATAACCCGGTGGGAGATCGTGCAATCATGGTAGTTACCATGACAACCGGCTTAGAGAAGGAATCTGACCTGAGCATGAAAGAGGTTAACGACTTTATCTCATGGTATGAGGGCAAGCAGGCTGGTTCTGGATCGGCTTCATACGCCATTAACAAGCACGATAACAATAAAGGACCATTCAGCAGCCGCAAGGACTACATGCTGTTTGATCGTATCCTTACGTTCGAAGTAAGTGAATACACTAAATAAATCAAAAAGCTCAACTGACCTTAATGGGTCGGCGGAGCTTTTTTTGTTAAGAAGCCCTTCCTTTAACCAAGACCTCGCATAGCCTATGGAGTATAGTACCCTAAAATAAAGGAGGCGTTACGTGTGGGGGAAATGAAAAGAGACTACGAGGGAATCACCGGAAGAGTTTGGACATCGATAGCTGCTGTATTGGCATTGTTCATTTTGCTGGTAATCATCTTGAAATTAATTCATTTATAAAGATTCTTAAGCTCCACCGGCATTTTTTCGAATTGCTGTTTAGCCCTGTGCTTTTTATCCTTTTGGTCATAATGACTAAAGCGTGCTGAATTTAATTTTTTAAGCATAGCCACATTAGTTCCTGAGGAATCTATAAGGTTCGCCGTTCGGCCCTAGGCTAATCCATGAGGGTCGCCTCTTTTTGGAATGGTTGCGTGGTGCTTTCCATTAGCTGAAAAGGCGACTCTTTTTATCCTATTTTTGGTTACTCAACAAGCCTGACTTTGCTTCAAGATCTTCTATAATTTCCATTGCAACAAAATATCCAAAAGACAATGTTAAAATATCCTCGTATCGTTTTCCGGATCCTCTTGCTCTACTTAATATGATGTTTTGACTTTCTTGTATTTTTTTTCTAAGGAATGATAGAGAAACCACGGGTGGATTGGAAGCGATCAAATCCATCATTAGAGTTGACAACTTTTTCTGAAACTCTTCAATCGGAAAGTCATTATTTTCTTTCGAATAAAGCTGCATCGTATCAGGTGGATCTTTAAATGAAGTTTGATAGTGAGTATTGAAAACACCTTCTTTAGCTATTTTGTCCGCAATTAATTTACCAAAAACGATCCCCGATGCGAATGCTTGCCCAGGGATTCTTCCTATACCAAGATCACCATTAAATTGAGCTTCTCCAGTAGCAAAAACACGATTCAAGTTTATAGCCTCAGCATTAGCATTGATTTCGATTCCTCCTGAAGAATAGTGCATCGTTGGTGTAATTTTAATTCTTTTATTTTTAACTACCTTAGGACTAAATCCATATTTTTTGAATTTTTCATTTAAAACATTTTCATCAGCATGGCTCATATCCAAGTACATGTCTTTTTTTTGTTTGATACATTCAAGTTGGAATTTTAAAATCTCATCAATCATTTCGTGGTAATCATCTCGAGCAATTGCATCACAAATATACTTATCTTTTAATAATTGAACTCCATCCTCATCTATTATTTTCCCTTGACTCAAAGATACAACCCCGCCCAATAAAATTTGCCTTCCGTTATATATAGACCAAGGATGACACATTACTGTAGACATTCCCTTTAATCTTGCACCTATTTTTTTAGCTAAGATAAGCGTTTCACCAGTTGAACCCGGCGAATTATCATTGAAACAGAATTGTCCTGCATATCCTCCCGTAGCTAATACCAAATAATTAGTAAATATTCTGATAAATTGATCTGATTGTGTGTCGTAAAATATTGCGATAATTCCTTGATCGTACTTTTCCAAATGAATCAAAATTTTATTACACATCGGTTGTTCAATATGTTGTAACAAACAATTGATTAATTTCTTTCCCCCATGTGATTTAATCAAACATTCAGGCATGATACCAAAGGATGTTTTCTCATAAGGAATCCCTAATTCTTCGAAGAAATTTATAATTATGTTGGAATTCCTATATAGCGCTTCAATTACTGATCGATCTGCTCCACATTTATCAATAGTAAGATTAATAATATTATTAATTTCATTCTCTGATGGAACCCGAGTATTTGCGGCTGAAAGAAAGGAGTTGCTTTGTTTGGGTGCATTCTTTTTTGTTACAATCGTGTACTTAATATTGTTTTTTGACAAATAATAAGCAGCAGTAAGCCCTGAGATCCCCGTACCGACAATCAAAATTGGAGTGTAGTGTTCAACGGATATTCCATTTTGTTTCATCGTTCCAACTCCCTTTTAGGATGTGAATGTTATCTTAGGCTGAATCTCGTAGTCGGTTTTCTATTTTGTTGCAACAAAACGCATCATGATAATGTTCATAAAATTCTTGCTCCGTTGTTAATTCCCTGTAATTTATATCAAATTATATAACTATATTTCGTTTCATACTTTATATAGTTATTAAGAGCTAACAAAATCAAATACGAACAGTTTTGCAAAAGTAGAGGAAAAAAAGAACCATTATAGCAATCGCTAAGATGATTCTTATTACGATTTCCAATATCCTTGTTACCAACGAAGAATGGAATCCAAAAAATATTTTCCTAATTGTACAAGTTTATTCCTTATATTGTCAACATTATCTGAGGATATATAATTGACTCAGCTTTCGCAGCATGAATATTCAAACAAATCCTTATGTAATAACTGGCAGTATCTTAGAAAAGGCGACAGAGTTCATTGTATTCATCCGTTTGTATAACCCTATTTTTAATCTTCGAATTTTAGTCGAGTGTTTTTACTAATTAAGAGCTGATAGAGAAATCAGTGCAAAGAACCGCCTATATCCACCTTATCCATCCTTATAGCCTTAACCTATCACTTCTATAGATATCATATCTTAGACCAATCAAACATCCCGTGGTATATTGTTGACATTCAAGAGAGAGCCGTTAGCTTCTCTCCACTAGGTTCGAAAAACACAGGGGTGAATAATGATGAGTAAAAAGACCATGTTCGAGAAAATTTGGGATAACCATGTCATCTATCAGGAAGCTGGAAAGCCGAGTATTTTGTACATTGATCTTCACCTCGTACATGAGGTAACATCGCCGCAGGCGTTTGAGGGATTACGTCTTAGCGGACGCCAAGTGCGTCGTCCAGAGCTTACGTTTGCAACGATGGATCATAACGTGCCGACTAAGGACCGTTACAATATTACGGACCCGATTTCCAAGCAGCAGATCGATACATTAACTCAAAATTGCCGTGATTTCGGTGTCAAACTGTATGATCTGGATACGGTGGATCAAGGTGTCGTTCACGTTATGGGGCCTGAACTTGGTCTGACTCATCCGGGCAAAACGATTGTTTGTGGTGATAGCCATACCTCCACACACGGGGCATTCGGAGCGCTCGCTTTTGGTATCGGAACCAGTGAGGTAGAGCACGTAATGGCAACACAATGTCTCCAGCAAGCCAAAGCCAAAACGATGGAAGTTCGCTTTGTAGGCCGCCGCAAACCTGGTGTGACAGCAAAGGACATGATTTTGGGTGTCATCGCCAAATACGGTACAGATTTCGCTACAGGTTATGTTATTGAGTACACAGGTGAATCTATCCGCGAATTGAGCATGGAAGAGCGCATGACTGTGTGTAACATGTCCATTGAAGGCGGAGCCAGAGCAGGAATGATTGCACCGGACGAAACCACCTTCAATTACTTGCGTGGACGTCAACATGTAGCACAAGGAGCTGCTTTCGAGCAAGCGGTTGCTGAGTGGAAAGAGCTTGTCACAGATGAAGGCGCTGAGTTTGATGTCGTGCTGGAGTTTGACGTAGATGCTTTAATTCCGCAAGTAACCTGGGGCACCAGCCCGGGGATGGGTACAGATATTTCCTCAACCGTACCGATTCCGGCAGAACTGCCAACCGAAAATGAACGTAAAGCAGCTGAAAAAGCGCTTGAATATATGGATTTGAAGCCAGGTACTCCGATCACGGATATTGCAATTGATTATGTGTTTATCGGCTCCTGCACCAATGGGCGGATTGAAGATTTGCGCGCAGCCGCTGAGGTTGCCAAAGGTTACAAGGTTTCTGACAAAGTAACGGCCATCGTCGTACCAGGTTCGGGGCGTGTGAAAATTCAGGCTGAAGAAGAAGGGCTGGACGTCATTTTTAAAGAAGCAGGATTTGAGTGGCGTGAAGCGGGATGCAGTATGTGTCTTGCGATGAATCCAGACGTACTGCAACCGGGACAGCGTTGTGCTTCGACTTCTAATCGTAACTTTGAAGGTCGTCAGGGACGCGGAGGACGGACTCATCTGGTATCTCCAGCAATGGCAGCCGCTGCGGCGATTCATGGACATTTTGTTGATGTACGGGATTGGAAATTCAAGCAGGAAGAAGTAGTCCGCTAGGATACAGAGGAGGAATTACGATGGAAGCTTTCACAACATTAAAAGGAATTGTAGCACCTGTGGATCGGGTGAATGTGGATACAGATGCTATTATTCCTAAGCAGTTTTTGAAACGAATTGAACGTACGGGCTTTGGACAGTTTCTGTTCTACGAGTGGCGGTTTGATGAAGCGGGCAATATCAATCCTGAATTTGAACCGAACAAGCCTCGTTATGCAGGGGCGTCTGTGCTGATCTCTCGCGCTAACTTTGGCTGTGGCTCCTCACGTGAGCATGCGCCGTGGGCGATTATGGACTATGGGTTTCGTTGCGTAATTGCTCCGTCTTATGCGGATATCTTCTATAATAACTGTTTTAAAAACGGTATATTGCCGATCAAGCTGTCTGAAGAGCAAGTAGAGGAATTGTTTCAGCGCACGGCGCAGCATGATAACTACCAATTAAACATCGACCTGAATGATAAAACGATCACTGACGATTATGGTCTGAAAATTGAATTCGATTTGGATGAACATCGCCGCCAGTTCCTGCTGCAAGGCTTGGACGATATTGGCCTGACACTCCAGCATGAATCTGAAATTCTGGCTTTTGAACAAAAACGTGCTGCGAAACAAGGCGCATAGGGTTAATTCCCAGTTCAGTTTCAATACGTAGTCATATAGCTAGCTCATTTGTTAGACAGAAAGCCCGTACTGGCATTACTTTTGCCTGCGGGCTTTTATCATGCTCAAAAAATAAATTGGAAAATAAGGGGTTGACGGTTCGACTCAGCATGGTATTGTAAATGTAAAATGGTTGAAGGACTGTGTCTGTGGGAAATACCAAAAAATACATATATAAGTTAGGGGAATGAGAATGAAGAAATATGGTTGGGTGATACTAGCGGCTATCTTGATTTGGTTGTGGCCGTCCTCCCCTCATGCGAATGCGGCTGGAGCAGATTTATTTTTAGATGGCAAAAGGGTGGAAGCGCCTGCAGATGCCAAGCCTGAAATGGTCAATGGAAAAATCATGGTACCGCTAAGGGTGGTTGGGGAGCAGCTTGGATATCAATTCAAGTGGGAACCACAATCCTATAAAATCTCAATTCAAAAAAATAGTACCGATATGTCCATGTATGTAGGCCGTACATCCGCTGATGTGAATGGAAAAACAGTTAGTCTGGATGCACCTCCTGTGCTTCGGGGCAGCTCGACCATGGTCCCATTGCGTTTTGTTGGGGAGCAAATGGGGCTAAAAGTAGATTGGAATAATAAAAGTAAATCCGTAAATCTCAGTCAAAAGGCTGTAACTCAACAAGCGAGTAAACAGTCTCAATCCCAACCATCGTCGCAAACGTCAACACAGAGTACAACAAGCACCAATAAAACGTCTTCAGCAACAGCGACGACAATAAATCCAGTTGAAGCAGACAAGCATACTGAAGCCGCATCCTCACCAGCCAAGCAGCAAAATACAGAACAGACCACAGCAAATGCGTTGCTTGTACAAAATATTAAATTTGAGGGTGAAACGTTAAAGATTTCTCTGAACAAAGATGTTACCCCTAAAGTATCCAAAATGACGGGGAATGATCGTATTGTTGTAGATTTACCCGGGGCTTCACTGGCGACTGATTTTCTTCAGCCGTTCCCGATTCGCACCGATGGCACGCGGGCGTTGACGAATAGTGACAGTGAGGATGTGCAGGAAATTAGATTTGCTCCCACAGATGGACAAAATGGGGGCGTACGCATTGTCATTGCTTTAAATCAAGCACGTGATTACGACCTTTCAACCAATGGCCTTGGCGATATCACCCTTCAATTGCGTGAGCGTAGTGTGAATCCGGTAGTGGTAACACCAACGAATGTCGAAGGACGGCGAATCGTCGTCATTGATCCCGGACATGGTGGTAAGGACCCTGGGGCAGGTAGTGTGACTGGGCGACATGAGAAGGAATTTACATTGGCGGTAGCGTTAAAGGTTGAGCAGCTTCTACAAAATGATCCTGACATTCAAGTCGTATTGACTCGCAACGGAGATACGTATCCCACGTTGGATGAACGACCACAACTGGCTAATAGTCAACAGGCAAGCGTGTTTGTATCCATTCACGGTAATAGTATGCTAGCTTCAGATAAAGGGAAAACCAATGGCTCTGAAACCTATTATGCACGCCAGGACAGTTTGGCACTGGCAAAGGCGATGCACAAATATCTTGTAGCGGCTACCGGATTTAAGGATAATGGCATCAGGGTGGCAAACCATGTGGTGACGAGAAAATCACAAATGCCCGCTGTATTGCTGGAATGTGGCTACCTTAGTAATCTATCAAATGAAGCAGCCATGTTCACAGAAGAAACACAGGAGAAGATCGCCGAAGGTATTGTCGATGGGTTGAAGGAGTATCTTGGAACAGGCACAGGAGCAACTGAATCACTTAACTAAGGATGTTTACAATAAAAGCTACTTTCCACCTTTTAATGAAAATTCATGGGGGTGAAAGTAGCTTTTTTAGTTTTTTTGGCTGTGACTTTTGACGGAAAGCGAATGATCTATATTTTTAGTCAAAATTCGACAAAAATAGTTCTTTGGCACGTATATTTCTGTTATGATGGAATATATTCGCAACTTTTGGTGTGAGATAACGTCTATAAGGTTGTCTGATATTACATAAGCGCGTATATCAGGTCGCCGCACCGGAGCATGTGGCAAAAAAATTATGAATGGAAGGGTGACGAATGAAGAAATTTGGTTTTTTGTTGTTATTATTTGTCTTCATGTGGGCGGTTCCGGGTTATGGACATGCGGCTTCGAGTGGAACACAAATCTATCTCGACGATCAACAGTTAAGTGTCCCTAGTGGTGCTAAGGCACAAGTAATTGGCGGAAGTACAATGGTCCCGCTACGCGTAATTTCTGAAAATTTGGGATATGACGTGACATGGAAGCAGCAGGCGCGAACCATAACGATTGAGAAAGACAGTACCTCGATCCGAATGATAATCGGAAGTAAGACGGCGACTGTCAATGGAAGCGACATTAGTCTGGATGCTTCGCCTCTGCTGCGTTCCAATTATGCCCTTGTACCGCTTCGTTTTATCGGCGAGCAAATGGGACTGGACGTAAAATGGGACAGCAGCTCCAAGTCCGTAAAATTATATACCCGCAGTAGCGGGTCTGGAAACGGGGAATTCACACCTCCCAAGTCCGGAAATAACAGTACAGGTACTGGTAGTGTTACTGCACCAACGAATAACGCGAACTCAGGTGTTACACAGGTGCAGGGAGTTAGTTTCAGCCAAAACCGTTTAACCATCACAACAGCCAGTGCCGTCAAGCCGAAAGCGTTTACGATGGCAGGCCCTGATCGGGTAGTGGTGGATTTGCCAGCGACTGCGTTTGCTGACAATTTCGGAGAGCAGCAAAAGCTGGATAGCAACTTAAATGGTTCGCTGGACATTGAGAATGAAGCGGATGTGTCCGGTATCCGTTATGCTTTATTTCAAAAGGAACCTTCAACGGTGCGCGTTGTTATTGATTTGAAACATGCCATGAATTATACCGCATATAATGATGGTTCGAATCGTGTTATCGTCGATCTGGCTTCCAAAGATTCAGTGAATACCACGCCAGACGCAACATTACCAGATGGCTCACAGCCGGATGACACGCAGACATCACCAACTAACAGCAATGGTAAAAAGGTCGTTGTTATTGATGCTGGTCATGGAGCAAAAGATTCTGGAGCAGTTGGTGTTTCAAGAAAAAATTATGAAAAGACCTTCAACTTAGCTATGGCTCTGAAAGTAGAAAGCATATTAAAACAGAACCCCAAGCTTGAGGTTGTGCTGACACGCAGTGATGATACATTCTTGGAGCTTAAACAGCGTGTAAAAGTAGCTGAAAACCTTAATGCTAACGTGTTCGTGTCCATTCATGCTAACAGCAGCGGTAGCTCAGCTTCCAACGGTACAGAGACGTATTACCAACGTAGTGCAAGCAAAGCGTTCGCTAACGTTATGCATAAGTACTTTGCTCCTGCGACGGGTCTGACAGACCGAGGCATTCGTTATGGCAATTTCCATGTAATTCGGGAAACGACTATGCCAGCCGTATTGCTTGAAGTAGGATATCTGAGTAATGCAAAAGAGGAAGCCACACTGTTTGATGAAGATTTTCAAAACCGGGTAGCTCAAGGGATTGCAGATGGAATCACAGAGTATCTCGACTTAAAATAAATCTTCAACAAATCGCTTGTCAACGTCAAGCAAGGAGGGGGACATATGAACAAGAAAATCGTAATTGCAGGTCTGCTGGCACTGTTTGCCATTGCAGGTGCAGGGTGTGCCTCTAAGCAAACAACGGCTCCTGCGACTCCATCTCAGGAAACACAAACTTCGAATGCACAAAATAGTACACCTGAACAGACGACCCCTGAACCATCGGCTCAATCTGCTGAAAATAATGGGGCGAGTCAAACACCTGCATCTCCGTCAACAGAGCCTACAAAAACCAAGACGGACACGGAAAATTCAGGAGATCGACAAACACAGCAGATTACGGTGTACTATACGGATACACAAGAGAACGGCTTGAAAGAACAGAAAAAGGAAATTACCTATCCAAGCGAGCTGGAAAAATTGCAAAAAGCGTTTGAAGCTCTGCAAAAGAGTGGGGATTCTGCTCTTATCCCGTTGTGGTCCGAGAAAATTTCCGTGCATAAGATCAAATTGGATAACGGTGCATTGACTTTTGATATTTCCCTGCCGGACGAGGCTCGATTGGGAGCTGGCGGCGAGGAATTGGCTATCGATGCCTTGAAGAAAACAATGTTCCAATTCAAGGAAGTTAAAACGCTGGATTTGCTCGTAGATGGTCAATCTTTAGAGTCCTTAATGGGACATGTAGATTTGGATCATCCCATGAGCCGCTAACCGATCAGACGGTATGAAAATTTCTTGGGGATTTACACACTTTTCACGTGCAATCTGTGACAGATAATGATAATATAGGAGTGTATTTCTCGCCTATGCAGGCGGTCATGCACAAATAGTATTCGTTTCTTTCCGGATGATTATTTAGAGTGACCGTCTTGATGCGGGCTATCCCGTATCAAGACGTTTTTTTTGGTAGGAGGTAGGATTTCCGTGAATGCAGCAACCGCACGTCATATATTGGACACCATCGGTACGATGTTTCCGGATGCCCATTGTGAGTTGAACCATGACAATGCTTTTGAATTAACGATCGCCGTGTTATTGTCTGCTCAATGCTCCGATCAGATGGTCAATAAAGTAACGGCAGACCTGTTTCAAAAATATAAGTCACCTGAGGATTATTTGGCTGTTCCTCTTGAGGAACTGGAGCAGGATATTCGCAGAATTGGCTTGTACCGAAACAAGGCCAAGCATATTCATAACCTCTGTCGTATTTTAATAGACCAGTACGGGGGAGAGATACCTTCGGAGCACGATCAACTGGTTAAGCTACCCGGTGTTGGCCGTAAGACGGCTAACGTGGTAGTATCTACTGCTTTCAATGTACCAGCTATTGCGGTAGATACGCATGTAGAGCGTATTTCCAAACGGCTCGGTTTTGCAGGGTGGGATGATTCAGTGCTTGAGGTGGAAAAAAAGCTGATGAAGAGGGTACCTAGGGATGAATGGTCTTTGACCCACCACAGGCTTATTTTTTTCGGACGCTACCATTGTAAAGCTCAAAATCCTCAATGTCAGGTATGTCCGTTACTTGATGTGTGCAGGGAAGGCAAGAAACGTATGAAAACGTCTCTTATCAGAAAAGATAAGGAACGTAGAGCTTAAAGACCCACAGAGTAACAGAGGGTTTAACCATTTATGTGTAGAAAAGGATGAAGAGTATGAAGTGCATTTCGGTATATACAGACAATTTTGAAGCGTTCTCTGATATTTTTGAGCAAATTGTAACAACAGAATTTGCTGAAAACGAAGAGCGCGAGCTTGAGGGAATCACAGTTAGTCATTCCGGTGATGTACCTGAACATTATCTGGAGCGTATGTCACAAAAGCCAGAAGTGGTCGTAATGAAGGACAAATCCCGTGGGATTACGATTTTACAGCATGGTCAAGTATTTGAAATTTTGCTGCCAGTGCTTGAGACTGCAGCCAATTAAGTTCAATTCGCGGACGACATGCGTTGCATGTTCCGGTGTAGGCGGCTCGGCTGGTTTAACCAGCCCGAAGGCGCATATATACACGAACCTTGCAGACCATCCTGATATGGATAGAGCCTCGTTCCAATGAAGTGTGCATACATTTTGACCCTGAATTATGGTGTCGCGTTCCCCATGTTCTAAAAGGTGAATGTATGTGATGAGCAGGCTCACCCGTTGTATACATATCTTGCTTCGTCGGTGCTCTTTGAGGGCTCTGATGAATTGCATTCGGTTGCCTAAATATTTATTTTTAATGATCCGTTTTGAACAGAATAAAATGAACTTATTATTATCATGTACGAAAACAGCGTTCCCTAAAGCCAGGTACTGGCGGGGAGCGCTGTTTAGTTTTTTTGATGTGATGATTCTCACAACGGCTTAGGAATGCTACAATATAGCTATTTGGTGCAGACAAGTGATAAGGAGTGGAACCGTAGCTTATGATGCAAACGATTACAGGAGATGCGGGAAAGTGGTTGGATACGATAGAACAGATACAGAATACATTGCGTAAAGCCGGGGATGAAGCGGGAGCGAAGGCGATAGGTGATCTGCTGGAAAAAGCATATGCACAGGAGCTGACCATTGCCTTTTGTGGACATTTTTCAGCGGGTAAATCGAGCTTGATTAACAGCCTGTGTGGTAAAACTGTACTGCCGTCTGGACCGGTGCCTACGAGCGCTAATGTAGTGTCCATCCGTTATGGACGTCCGAGAGCGCTCATTCATCCAGCCAAATCAGCGGAAAACCCAGAGCCGGAAAGCATGGAAGCCTCCCTGTCCGAGCTTGCTGAGTATTGTAAAAATGGTGGAGCCTATGAATCGGTTCAAGTGTGGGAGGATGTTCCGATATTATCTAGCGGAGGAGTGCTGCTGGATACACCAGGCGTAGATTCCACAGACCACGGACATGCGCTGGCGACACATTCTGCTTTACATTGGGCAGATATTGTTTTTTATGTGATGGATTACAATCATGTCCAATCTGAAAATAATTTGTCCTTTGCCAAAAGTTTGTCGGATTGGGGCAAGCCGTTATATTTGATCATCAATCAAATCGATAAACACCGGGAGCGAGAGCTTTCATTTACACGTTATCGTAATGAGGTAGAGACCAGCTTCCATGCCTGGCAGGTTCATTATACGGATATCCTTTTTACTTCCTTGAAGGAACAGAATCACCCATGGAACCAGTGGAAACAGTTGACGCACCTGATTCCGAAATTGCTGGAGCGAAAAACAGAGCTTTTGGCATACAGTTTAGTGTCCTCTATGCATCATTTGGTAGAGCAACATGTGGAGACTGTGCAGGCAGCTGAAGAAGAGGAACTGAACACACTGTTAAAAGATGCAGGTGGAGAAGAAGCCATTTTGCGCCTGGATTTAGAGCAGAAAACCTTGCAGCAAGAAGATGAACACTGGAAGATACTTCCGGAGCAGGAGCGTAAACGACTGCGTCAAGAGCTGGATCATTTACTGGAACACGCACATTTGACGCCAGCGGAGCTACGTGAAGCCGCAGGCGAATACTTAGAGAGCCGCAAGCCGGGCTTCAAAACAGGGCTATGGTTTTCAGGAGGAAAGACTGAACGAGAAAAGGAAAGCCGTTTGGAACGGCTGACAGGAATGCTGACTGATCAGGTGGAGGGACAATTGCTTCCTCATATACGTGAGCTACTGAGGTCTTGGGGTGACAGTCAGGGTTTGTGGTCCGCTGCGATGGAGCAGGAGCTGGATGATATCCGCCCTGTGACGGACCGGCAACTGGTGGAGCAGACGGTGAAGGAAAATGCGTTGTCTCCCGAGTATACGTTGAACTATTGCAAGGATCTACGCGCTGCTGTGACCGCCGATAGTCGCCGTAAGGCGCTAACGCTGGTAGACCAGCTGCTGGCCCAGCTTGCAGTGCGAGCCGAAGCTAGCCGCGCGGCTCTCGCGGATGCACGCACTGCGCTGCTGGCGCAGGCGGACGCGGCGAGCCGCTACAGCACCCGCGTGCAGGCCTCGGCTTCGCACGCCAGCCTGCTGCGCAGCTTGCTGCCGCAGGCTTCCGCGCCAGGCGGCTTGCCCCGTGCGGACGCGCCTGCACCGGCGTCCGATACCGCCGCTACTGCCCCGCCAGCTGCGGCACCAACGGGCGTTGCGCGTCCTGGCATCGCTGGCCCGCGCAACGCATCGGCGCAGCCGCTAGCAGGAACGGCGGCAGCACAGCCTGCCGCCGGAGGCCGCCGCACGCGGCTGGATGCAGCAGCGGCCCGATTGCAGGCCGCCGCTGCCCTGGTAAGCCCGTACCCTGCCATGCAAGCGGCGGTACGGGATTTACATGCCCGCGCCGCTGCGCTGGAGGGCGGGCAGTTTACATTGGCGCTGTTCGGAGCGTTCAGCGCTGGGAAATCCAGCTTCGCCAACGCTTTGCTGGGTGAAGCTGTGTTGCCCGTATCGCCGCATCCGACGACAGCGGCGATTAACCGCATAATGGCGCCTGCAAGTGCTGAGCGCCATGCCACGGCTGACGTCCATATGAAATCAGTGGACGCGCTGCGGGAAGATCTTAAATACTCATTTCGGTTATTAGGATTGGGGGAACCAGCGGCAGCGGGCTGGCAAGAAGCCGTTCATGCTTTATCTCCGGAAGGCATCCATCCTGCGGGTAGGCCTCATTATAGTTTTTTGAAGGCTGCCGCAGCCGGATGGGAAGAAGCTGGAAGCTTGCTGGGAGAACAGCTTCAGGTGGATTTAGAGCAGTATCGGGATTTTGTTGCGTCTGAGCACAAATCATGCTTTGTGGAGCATATCGACCTTTATTATGATTGCGCTCTGACCCGTCAGGGCATCGTGCTAGTGGATACGCCAGGAGCGGATTCTGTGAATGCACGACACACAGGCGTGACTTTCAACTATATGAAGCATGCGGACGCTCTTGTATTTGTCACCTATTATAACCATGCGTTTACGCAAGGTGATCGCCAGTTCCTGAACCAACTAGGTCGAGTTAAAGAGACCTTGGCGCTAGATCAGACGTTTTTTATAGTTAATGCATCAGATCTGGCTTCTTCTGAAGAAGAACTGCATTCTGTTACCCGGCATGTACAGGAACAACTACAGGCGAATGGAATCCGAAAACCACGTATTTATCCGCTTTCCAGTATGCTGGCGTTGGAAGCTGCCGAACAGGGAGAGGCGTCGCTGCGTTCAGCTTCACGTTTTGATGCATTTGAAGATGATTTTTCAGCATTTGCAGCCGAAGAGCTGGCAGGTTTGTCCATTGCTTCTGCTATGCAGGAACTGGGCCGGCTGCGGAACCGCATAGAGCAACATGCAACCGATGCCCGGTATAGTGTGGAAGAACGTGAGATCCGATTAGAGCGATTAACTCGCATCCGTGGGGAATTGGAGCATACGCTCCTAGGCCTGACTGACAGCAACGGTGCATCTGTGTTATCGGGCGAAACCGATGAATTGCTGTATCATGTACGTCAAAGGCTATCCTATCGGACTGGAGAATTTATGGCAGAGGCTTTTCATCCATCTGTTCTGCGTGAAGGAGTAGGTGATCTTCGTTCGGCTTTTGCATCTTGTGGTCGTGAGCTGATGCGTTTAATCGAACTGGAGCTGTCTCAGGAATTACTGGCAACTACACTCCGGTTGGAAAAAACGGGCCGAATTTTGGTGCACAAGGTTATACAACAGTGCGTAGAACACATGAATCACCAGTTGCAAGGACTAGATTGCACGATTCCTGAATCCAGAAACTGGGCTGTTCCCGAGCTGAATGAAATTTCTCTGCAGGAGTCTATTCATTGGAAGGATTATTGGAATAGCTTTAAAAATCCAAAGCTATTTTTTGAAGGAACTGGGCGTGCGAATCTACAAACCAAACTGGAGCCGATATTACGCGAGCGAATCGGGGAAGCTGTGGATCAGCAACGAGAACGAATGTCTTCTTTTTACGTTAGGCTGATGCAGGAGGAACAAATGTGGCAGAAAGCTCAGCTTCGAGAGCAAATGCTGGAGACGACTCGTGGCATGGAGCATGCCCTTATGGGCGGTGAGCAGCCACAGGTTTGGGAAGAGCTTGCTGGCAAGATTGCGGCTTTGGAGTAAAGATAAATAAGTACACCATTTATTAAAGTTCAGGACACCGGGTTGTGGGACAACCCGGTGTTTTATGCATGCTCCAAAAAGAAAGCAATACTGAGTAAATAGCCATATTCAATAATAAGAAAGCGATTTAATTTGTCTAATCACCCACCAATTGATAACCTGCCTGAATACGGCTTGTTATCCTCTTTGCCGCCTTGGAACGCGAATGGTAAACTTCACTAAGCCATATAACAACGTCGTGCAACTAATGGAGGGACATTGACATGGAAGTGCTCAGGCAACTGCAAGTTTTTTTTCGCGAGAGGAGACACTATCTGTTTCTTTCTATTTTATGCCTTGCGATAGCGACGGCCCTGGGACTGGTGTATCCGAACCTGCTCCAAAGGCTAATTGATAACGCTATCATCCCCGGTGACTTCGGGAAAGTCCCGGCGCTGGCTCTGACTGTGCTGGGAGTAGTCATCATCAAAGGGTTCATGCAATTTTTACATGGTTTTTTTGGTGGAAGGCTAGGTAACTACTTGGCGTACCGACTCCGCAATGCTTGTTACGAAAAGCTGCAATTTCTGTCTTTCAGATATTATGACACTGCCAAAACGGGGGATCTCATGTCCCGACTGACTGGTGATTTGGAGGCAATTCGTAACTTTATTGGGTTTGGTTTTGCCCAACTCCTCAATGTGCTACTGATGGTCGTATTCGGCTCTATGATGATGCTGTATATTAACTGGCAGCTCACCCTCATTACGATGATCAGCATGCCATTGCTGCTCTTCGTCACATTCAAGTTTGAATCCCGGATTCATCCCACCTTTCAGGAAATGCGGATTGCCCTTAGCGCCTTGACGACAGCGGTCCAAGAAAATATAACAGGTGTGCGAACCGTCAAATCTTTTGCCCGCGAATCATATGAAGTTGAGAAATTTTCAGTACGTAATGAGCAATACAAAAGTAATCAAATTCAGGCTGCTTCCTTATGGAGTCGGTTTTTCCCTGCTATGGAACTGATTGCTTCTGTCAGTGTGGTCCTTCTGTTGGGCATGGGCGGGTATCTGGTCATTCAGAAGTCAATGACCTTGGGGCAGCTCGTCGCTTTCTTTAGCTTAATTTGGTATATTATCGGCCCCATCTGGAGCATTGGCTTTCATATCAATAACTATACGCAGTCCAAAGCTTCTGGTGAAAGGGTTTTGGAACTGCTAAATCAGTCCATAGATGTAACCGATGAAGCTGGAGCACTTACACTCGATGTCGATCAGGTGGCAGGACATGTTACGTTTGAGCATGTTACCTTTGCTTACGGAAATAAGCTCCCTGCTGTTGTTGACATCAATTTAGACGCACCACCGGGATCAGTCATTGGAATTTTAGGAGGAACGGGGTCAGGGAAGTCTACCATTATTCAATTACTCATGCGCGCTTATAATGTGAATTCAGGAAGTATCAAGTTGGATGGCAAGGATATACGTCACTTGAAGATTCGCGATTTGCGTGCTCAAATTTCTTCCGTGTTTCAGGAGACGTTTTTGTTTTCGTCCTCTATACGCAACAATATTTCATATGGTTTAAGTCATGTCAGTATGGATGACATCATACGCGTTTCCAAACTGGCTCAGGCGCATGAATTCATAACTGAACTACCGCTGGGATATGACACTGTCGTCGGAGAACGTGGATTGGGACTGTCTGGAGGACAGAAACAACGAATCGCCATCGCGCGCGCACTACTCAAAAATCCGAAAATACTGGTACTGGATGATGCTACCAGTGCGGTTGATATGGAGACAGAGCATGAAATACAGACCGGTTTTCAAGAGGTTATGCGTGGTCGAACAACATTTATAATCGCTCATCGAATCTCTTCACTTCGTCATGCCAATGAAATTGTGGTGCTTGAGGAAGGAAGAATCGTCCAGCGTGGAACACATGAACAGCTCATTGCTACTCCAGGTCCATATCAGGATGTGTATCATATTCAATACGCCGATTACATAGCTCAGGCTCCAGACGGTGTATCCGAAGGGCAGGTGAGACCATGAATATACCCGCAGAAAAAGTTAAACCGTTAAAAAAGCCAACGAATGAACGCTTTGTCTATCAAGATGATGATGTCATTGACAAACCGTTTAACTGGTCAGAATTCAAACGTTTGCTGGCATACATGAAGCCTTATGCCCGTCAGATTCTGCCGATCCTTCTGGTTATGATGATTCTCGGCACCATTACCAAGCTGACCGTTCCTTATTTGATCAGTTTAGCCATTGATAGAGCAATTGCTCCCGCATGGCCTGCACTGCCCAGCGTAAAGTTGCTGCTGCTCATCACGGGTGCCGTGCTCTTGTTATATTTGATTCAATGGGCAGCCAGCACGTACCGTATTAAATTCACCAATATTATCGGTCAACGGGTTATTTACGATTTGCGTGAAGATTTGTTCAAGCATATTCAAAAGCTATCTTTTAACTTTTTTGATAAGAGACCGGCAGGTTCTGTATTAGTGCGCGTGACGAATGACATTAACTCGTTACAGGATCTATTTACGAACGGTGCAGTGAATGTCCTGATTGACTGCGTACAGCTTATCGGAATTATTGTCATTTTGCTGCTTATTAACTGGAAGCTCGGTTTAGCGGTAATTGTGACCGTTCCAATCATGTTTTTGATCTCGACCAAGCTGCGCGTTCGCATCCGTCGCGCTTGGCAAGAAGTGCGTATGAAGAACTCGCGTATCAACTCTCATTTGAATGAGTCTATTCAGGGAATTCGTGTTACACAAGCGTATACGCAGGAGCAGGAAAACATGGCTTATTTCGACGACATGAATAGCTCTAGCAAAAAATCGTGGGATAAGGCTTCTGCCATGAATCAGGTTTTTGGCCCACTTATTGATATTACCGGAGGATTTGGTACGCTTGTGCTGTTTTGGTTTGGAGCGCATTTAATTCAGACAGATCAGCTTACGGTGGGATTACTGGTCGCGTTTGCTAACTATGTAGGGAACTTTTGGGAGCCGATTAATCGGCTGGGCCAAATGTATAATCAGCTACTGGTTGCGATGGCTTCGTCAGAACGAATTTTTGAGTTTATGGATGAACAGCCGAACATTGCGAACAAACCGGGAGCAAAAGATTTACCGCCCATACGGGGCGATATCCAATTTGAAAAGGTCATTTTTGAATATGAAAAGGGACGTCAGGCGCTTAAAGGTATCAATCTTTCTGTTGAAGCGGGTCAATCTATAGCGCTTGTGGGTCATACCGGATCAGGAAAAAGTACAATCATTAATCTGCTTAGCCGTTTTTATGACATAACGTCAGGACGGCTTACGATTGACGGTCAAGATGTGCGTGATGTCACGGTAGAGAGCTTGCGTAGGCAGATTAGCATCGTACTTCAGGATACATTTATTTTTTCGGGGACGATTCGCGATAATATTCGATTTGGCCGTTTGGATGCAACGGATGAGGAAATTGAAGCGGCTGCGAAGGCGGTCAATGCTCATGAATTCATTGTTCACTTGCCAGCTGGCTATGAAACAGAGGTAGAGGAGCGGGGGGGAATGTTGTCCATGGGCCAGCGACAGCTCTTATCCTTTGCCCGTGCCTTGCTGGCAAATCCAAGAATTCTTATCCTAGATGAGGCCACAGCCAGTATTGATACGGAAACGGAGTTGAAAATTCAGGAGGCTCTTCAGGTTTTACTGGAAGGTAGAACTTCGTTTATGGTCGCTCACCGTTTGTCCACCATCCGGAATGCTGATCATATTGTTGTACTGGATCATGGGGAAATCCAAGAAAGTGGTAATCATGAACAATTGATGAAAAAACATGGAATATATCGGGGGCTGGTGGAAGCACAGTTCAGATTTTTGTAAAAAAAAGATCAAAAAATCGCGTTTTTTGTAAATTTAAATGCCGAGCACTATTGCATTCTTGGAGCTAAACCCTGAAAATAAAGATGAAAAGAGATCAGAGCAATATCGTCAGAGGGGGAAGAGTTCAAGATGTGGGGTGCTCCTTTTTCTGCCAAGGCTAAGAAAATGCTGCTGCTGGGTAGCGGTGAATTGGGAAAAGAAGTCATTATTGAAGCTCAGCGGCTTGGCGTGGAATGTATTGCTGTAGATCGCTATGAACTGGCTCCAGCAATGCAGGTGGCCCATCGCTCTCACTGTCTGGATATGCAGGATGCTGAGGCGTTGAAGGCACTAATTCGTAAGGAAAAGCCCGACATAATTGTACCTGAAATCGAAGCTATTGCTACGGGTGCTTTGGAAGAATTAGAGCAAGAAGGATTTCACGTAGTACCAACGGCCCGTGCCGCCCGTCTTACGATGGACCGGGAAGGAATCCGCAGGTTAGCTGCCGAGAAATTACAGCTTCCGACTGCTGCCTATCGGTTTGCAGATAACTTTGAGCAATTGCGGTCGGCGGTTCATGAGCTGGGCACGCCATGTGTGGTCAAGCCTTTGATGAGTTCGTCGGGTAAAGGGCAGTCTGTATGCCGGGCACTCGAAGATGCAGAATCCTGCTGGAATACGGCGCTGGAAGGCGCGCGTGCCAAAACAACACGTGTCATTGTTGAAGCTTTTGTCCCGTTTGAGAGCGAAATTACCTTATTGACCGTCAGATCGGTTTCGGGTACGACTTTTTGCCCACCGATTGGCCACATTCAGAAAGATGGAGATTATGTCGAATCCTGGCAGCCTCATGGCATGACGGACAAGCAGCTTTCGGAGGCGGAGAACATTGCCCGTACGATTACGGATGAACTGGGTGGTTACGGATTGTTTGGCGTAGAGCTGTTTTTAACAGCTGATGGCGTCATATTCAGTGAAGTATCCCCTCGTCCGCATGATACAGGAATGGTGACCATGATCACGCAGGATTTGTCGGAATTTGCGCTTCATGTGCGGGCCATTCTCGGATTCCCGGTGCCATCCGTCACGCTGCTTACACCAGGAGCTTCAGCTACTTTGAAGGCAGAAGTGGCTACGCGGGATTTTGTAATAAGCGGTCTGCATGATGCATTATTGCTACCCCGGACACAGGTGCGAGTGTTCGGGAAGCCTGAAACCAAGCCGGGACGCCGGATGGCTGTAGCGCTTAGCGCTGCAGAAGATGTGGAAACAGCACGGAAGACGGCCAAAGAAGCTGCTAATATGCTGAAAGTGGAGGTAAATCATGTCTAACAATGTGATGATTCCAGTACTGACAATTCGTTCCGTAGAGCTTGGCGATTGCGAAGCCGTAACTGGACTACTAAGAGAAGTCGGATACCCGATGACTTGTGGTGTAATGAAAGAAGTTATGGGAACAACGCGGGAGGACAGTCAAGCGAATATGATGGTTGCAGAAATGGATGGTCGTGTTGTCGGAGTAATCGGCATGCATACGGCTCAAAGCTTGGCTTATCCTGATCCTGCCGTACAAATCACCATGCTGGTCGTGAGCGGGGAGTATCGCGGCGAGGGCATTGGCAAGCGCCTGGTGGCTTGTGGTGAGGAGTGGGGACGTGCGCAAGGATGCTATCATTTATTCATTACCGGAGCGAATAACCGCATCAAACAAGTAGAGGCCCGAGCTTTCTACAACCGAATCGGCTTTGAAAAGCAAGGCTACCGTTTCAGCAAAAAGCTTAGATAATCAGCCTATAACAAGACAATCTAATACTTAAAGCCTCACTACTTTTAACTTAGTTCCGCATGGGTCAATTCCGAGCGGGGCTTTTTTTTTCCAACTTTTATACCATTGATCCTGCTATAAAACATGATATACTGCTAGAGTAAAGATTACAAAGTTGTAACCAGACGCGTTCACACCAAGGCATTTATACAACAAGGAGATGACGAAATGAAGAATATGTTGAAAAAAACACTGGTGATGGGAAGTCTAAGCGCCATTTTATCCGCAGGATTCATCGTTCCGGCATCAGCTTCACCAGCTGACGATTTGACTGCCCAACTGCAACAATGGTTTCAAAATAACGGATATACCGTCAATATGTCCAACGGGACGACTACGATAACAAAGACCGTAATTAAGGATGTTTCTGAAAAGGACAAGGCTAAAAACAAAACAGCAAATCCTTCATCCGGCAAACAAACAACAACCAAACAGGGTAGCCAAAAGGCTTCGCAGTCTAATAACAAGCAACAGACCCAAAAACAAAACACAAACTCAGGCGCGGGTCAGTCTGCAGGATCGGATGCACAACTTAGCAAGTCCCAATTTGCAGCCGAGGTTGTAAAGCTTGTAAATAACGAGCGCAGCCAAAAAGGTCTGAAGCCCCTCGCATCGAATGCGAAGCTTACAGAAGTTGCCTTAGTCAAGGCGAAGGATATGAGTACGAACAATTACTTTTCCCATACATCTCCGACCTATGGTTCACCATTTGATATGATGAAAAAATTCGGTGTAACTTATACGTATGCGGGTGAGAATATTGCTATGGGACAACAAACGCCACAAGAAGTGATGAAAGCTTGGATGAACAGCCAAGGACATCGTGAGAATATTTTGAAGGCAGAATTTACACAAATCGGTGTGGCTTACTACAATGGATATTGGGTACAAGAGTTCACACGTAACTAAGATGTATTAAATACGTTCCCAACATTATGTCGCTGCTAAGAAAAGATAGTGATGTGACGTTAATCTGGAGACCCGCTGACACGTTCAGCGGGTCTTTTGGTGTCTCTTATTCCTCCAGTGGGTAACCATTGCTTTATACCAGAAAAGACATAAGGGACGTATTTATAGTATGATAGCAGCAAGTTGAATGGATAGCAGACTACTTATGGAAAGCCAGGTGAACGAATGGGCTACGAAATCGTGCATGAAGGTGCCTTTGCTATGCTCAAGGTGCAGTTGAACCCCGGAGAAATGATTAAAGCGGAAATGGGAGCGATGGTTTCCATGTCTTCCAGTGTAGATATAAAGGGGACGGTAGACGGTGGACTGTTACGTGGTTTAGGCAGAATGCTGAGCGGAGAAAAATTCTTTTTTCAAGAACTGAAGGCAGCCCGGGGACCGGCTGAAGTGTTGTTAGCCCCTGCCAGTATAGGTGATGTACAAGCGGTGGAACTGGATGGCACGTATAGGCTGTTGGTCCAAAAGGACGGTTTTTTGGCTTGTACGGAAGGCATTGAGGTCAGCACCAAAATGCAAAACCTGATGAAAGGTTTATTCTCCGGTGAAGGTTTTTTTATCGTAGAAATCAGTGGTCGAGGTACGGTATTCCTGTCCTCTTATGGAGCCATTCATCCCATTTATATCGCGCCAGGAGAGGAGCGTATTATTGATAATGCTCATCTGGTGGCATGGCCGGATTATATGGATTATAAAATTGAAAAAGCATCAAAAGGCTGGCTGTCCAGCGTAACGAGTGGAGAAGCGCTTGTATGCCGCTTTCGCGGTGAAGGGACGGTACTGATTCAAAGTCGAAATCCGGGCAGTTTTGGACAATGGATCAAAAGTTTCATCCCAGATAGCAAATAGTTTGGTTCGTCTGATTAGAGTTGAGAGGATAAACTATTCGCACAAGAAAGTAAAATATAAGGGTGGCCATTTGCCATCCTTTTTTTGCATGTTCATGGGAAATTATATGTGACTCTAAGCATTTATTGCGCTTTTATTCAGAACGGTTTATTTGCAAAATGATATGAGAAGCTTTATGTTTATTTCACTAAGCTATCAGGAGGGAACACGAGTGAATTCATCAAAATGGATTTGGCGGTCTGTCGGTTCCGTTTCCATTGCCGCCACATTGCTATTATTGTACGGATTTATTACAGCAGTACAAAGTATCACGGCTCCAGAGCCAATGGTTAGCACTCAACCTGTACATTCCGGTTCATCGCAGGCACAAACTGCGCCATCAGCTACTACTCAGACGGGAGAGTTTCGGGTAGCTGCCATTGGAGATTCGCTAGCCAAAGGCACAGGGGATGACTCCGGAAGTGGCTTTGTGCGTCGGTCGGTGAGCTTGTTAAATAATCAGGAAGGCCATAAGGCACAGCTCATAAATAATATGGGGATTAATGGACTGACGACTCAAGGACTATTGACCAAGCTGGATGAGCCTGGTGTTTCTTATGTGTTGAAAAAGGCTAACGTCATTATTGTCTCGATTGGCGGAAATGATTTATTTCAGGGGGCTCAGGCTGCCCAAACGGGCAAAGAGCCACCTACACTCAGTGGTTTGCGTAAAGCTGTGCCTGATGCCGCCAAACGTCTGCAAAAAGTGCTGACAAAGGTAGGGAAAATCAATCCGAATGCTAAAATTATCTATGTCGGATTATATAATCCATTCAGTGATCTGCAGGAAATGAAAATTCCCGGTAATCTTGTGGTCACAGAATGGAATCTGGCTGCCATGGCAATTACCAACCAAAACAGCAATATGACTCTGGTTCCAACTTTCGATTTATTCCAGCAAAATTTGCCCGTCTATTTATCATCTGATCATTTTCATCCAAACGGACAGGGCTATCAGGCAATCGCTGAACGTATCGCGCAAGGGTTTGCAGTTGCAACCACGAAGGATGCCGATAATGTGGATAATGAACAACAGTCTACAAGTAGCCAACCCGCTGAAGTGAAAAAGGGAGGGAACAAGTAATGAGCATCCAATCTGCTGACAAGACCGGGGCTGGAATAACCCAAAATCCGACATCAAGGGATGCAGCAGTGTCCAGTTTCCATTCCGCCAATCTGGTTGGCAGCGCAGGCAGAGACAGAAGCAATAACGAAACAGTTCTCTCTGTTCAGCACGTTAAGAAACGTATCAAACGCAAAATGATCATTCATGATGTAACATTCGACGTTCGTGCAGGTGAAATTTTCGGATTTCTCGGTCCTAATGGGGCTGGAAAAACGACGACTATTCGTATGCTAGTGGATTTAATTAAGCCTACAGAAGGGACGATTACCGTCTGTGGACATAATGTAAATCGTGACCCTGAGCAAGCTTTACGGCATATTGGTTCTATTGTGGAAAATCCAGAGGTGTACAGCTATCTGACAGGGTGGGAGAATTTAGAGCATTTTGCCCGTATGCAGTCTGGTGTAGACGAGCAGCGTATCCGCGAAGTCGTTGAGCTGGTTCGGCTCGATCGCCGTATCCATGATAAAGTAAGTACGTATTCTCTCGGAATGCGCCAGCGTCTTGGTATTGCCCAAGCCTTGCTTGGTAGACCGAAATTACTCATTTTGGATGAACCGACGAACGGGTTAGACCCCAAGGGGATCAAGGAAATGAGAGCTTTTATCCGTTTGCTAGCGGCAGAAGGCATGGCTGTATTTGTTTCCAGCCATTTGCTCAGCGAAATCCAGCTGCTATGTGATCGGGTGGCAATTATAAGTCGGGGAAAGGTGCTAGCTGTAGGTGGTGTGCGAGAACTGGTTGAAACGCACTCACACATGGCCGTATGGCAACTGGAGCCTCGTGATCAGGGTCTTGCCTTATTGCAAAATTCTCCGCATGTGCAAATAATTACGAACGCCGATGAATTAATTGATGACAGCATTGTGGCAGGCAGCGGAGCCAATGCAATTTTTACAGAAATGGATGAAGAGCATATTGCGGAGCTGGTGACACAAATGACGGCTTCCGGTATTTCCGTTAAAGGTGTAACCAAAATCAACCCTACACTGGAGCAGCTATTCCTGAAAATGACGGAAGGTGAGATACTTGAATAACATTTTACCGCTCGTACAAAATGAAACACTCAAAATTATCAAGAAGAAACGATTTTATGTCATTTTGCTTGTTTTACTTGTGCTTGTGCCGATTTTTACGTACGCTCAGATGAAAGTGGCAGAAAACAATCGCGAAAAATTCGGCAATGATTGGCGGCTCGAACTGCGTCAGGCGATTACCGATAATCAAAACTCGCTGGGAAGTGACCGGGTTCCCGAAGAATGGAAGACCTACCGTCGGGTCTTTGTGCAGCAGATGCAATATTATTTGGAAAATGATGTGAATCCTAATGAGCCGAGTGGTGTCACCTTTACCAGAGAGTTTATGGATAATTCCATAAATCTGTTCGTTCCGCTGTTGATTATGGCCATTGCTTCCGATCTGGTTTCAGGAGAACGGACAACAGGCACGATAAAAATGTTGCTGACCCGCCCCGTCAGGCGGTGGAAAATACTGCTGAGCAAGCTGCTGACATTGTATATGTTCGTCTCGCTCATTATTTTGGCTGTATTTGTGATTAGTTATCTCATATCAGGCTTGTTTTTTGGTTTTCGCGGTTTTAATGTTCCGGTATTTACCGGATTTCAAATTGTTGGATCGACGGTGGATTTGTCTGCTGTACACGCGATTCCACAATGGCATTATCTGATGCTGCAAGCCGGATTGATCTGGTTTGTCAGTCTTGTGGTAGCTTCGTTAGCCTTTATGGTATCTGTCCTGGTAAGAAGTACGGCGGCAAGTATCGTGGTCATGATGGCTACACTTATTTCGGGCACTATTTTGACAAACATGGCTTCATCTTGGCAGAGTGCTAAATATTTATTTATGGTTAACCTCGAATTAACCGATTATTTATCTGGAAGCCCCGCCCCGATTGAGGGAATGACCTTACCCTTTTCTTTAGCTGTACTGGGCATTTGGGGGGCTGCGGCATTGATTGTTTCATTCGCCGTCTTTACGAAACGGGATATATTGAATTAAAATGGACAAGGTAAAAGAAAACATCTGTTTGCATTTTTGGTGAAAATCATCAAGAATAAGGCAAAACACGGTTACGATTAGACAAAGGGGGAGCATGAATGGTCGACAAAATCGACTTGTCTGCGGGAGTGTCCGGCACACAAAGCGGAGCTTCGGAATATGGCGCGGACGACATTCAAGTGCTCGAAGGGCTTGTGGCAGTTCGCAAACGGCCGGGCATGTACATCGGGAGCACCAGTTCTTCGGGGCTGCATCATTTGGTATGGGAAATTGTAGACAACGCGGTGGATGAACATCTCGCCAAGTTTTGCTCTCGCATTGATATTACAATGCATAAGGACGGTTCCGTTACAGTATCAGACAACGGGCGCGGTATTCCTACGGGAATGCACAAAACGGGAATTCCTACGCCTCAGGTTGTATTCACCATTTTGCACGCCGGAGGTAAGTTTGGCGGTTCGGGATATAAAAAGTCCGGGGGTCTGCACGGTGTAGGTGCGTCTGTAACGAACGCTCTTTCGGAATGGCTTGAAGTAGAAATTTACCGGGACGGCAAGATTCACCGTCAGCGGTTTGAATATTGGCAGGACAAGAAAGGCGTGGAGCATGTCGGGGAACCGACCACAGGCCTTGAAGTGCTGGGCAATACTAACAAGACGGGCTCGAAAATTACATTTAAACCGGATATTCGTGTTTTTCAGGCAGGCATTCATTTTAACTACGATACGTTGGCTGAGCGCCTTCAGGAAATTGCTTTTCTAAATTCGGGCCTTCGTATTCAACTTAAAGACGAACGCAGCGGAAAGTCCGATGAGTATTTTTATGAGGGCGGCGCAAGTCAGTTTGTTGCTTTTCTGAATGAGGGCAAGGATGTGCTGCATGATGTTATTCACTTTAATGCCGAGAAAGAAGACATTGAAGTAGAGATTGCCATCCAGTACAATGCGGGTTATACAGAGACGATTGCTTCGTTCGTTAACTCCATTCCGACACGTGGCGGAGGTACGCATGAAACGGGATTCAAAACCGCTTACACTCGTGTCATGAACGACTATGCCCGGAAAACAGTGATGTTGAAAGAAAAGGATAAAAACTTGGAGGGCAACGATCTACGTGAGGGCATGATGGCTGTAATCAGTGTCAAGATGGCTGAAGTTGAATTTGTCGGCCAGACAAAGGATCAGCTGGGTAGTGCTTCGGCACGGAGTACAGTAGATGCCATCGTATCTGAGCAGATGCAGCGTTTTTTGGAAGAAAATCCGCAGATAGCACAAACTTTAATCAAGAAGGCAGTTCAAGCATCCAGAGCGCGTGAAGCTGCACGTAAAGCTCGGGATGAAATGCGTTCCGGCAAAAAGCGCAGTGAAAGTTCCAATTTGAATGGTAAATTGTCGCCTGCGCAGTCCAAGGATTTTACACGTAATGAGTTGTTTATTGTGGAAGGCGATTCGGCTGGAGGATCAGCTAAGCAGGGACGGGATTCCAAAATTCAGGCCATATTGCCGCTAAAGGGCAAGCCGATGAATCCGGAAAAATCCAAACTGGCGGATATTATGAAGAATGATGAGTACCGTGCTATTACAGCAGCTATTGGTGCGGGAGTAGGAACAGAGTTTTCGTTGGAAGACAGCAATTATTCCAAAATCATCATTATGACCGATGCAGATACAGATGGTGCGCACATTCAAGTGCTGTTGTTGACGTTCTTTTATCGATACATGAAAGAGCTTATTGATGCAGGACGCATATTTATTGCTCAACCGCCATTGTATAAAATAACTCGAAAGTCGGGTAAGCTCGAAACGGTGCGTTATGCTTGGACTGACGAGCAGCTTGATAATTATTTAAAAGAATTTGGACGAAATTTTGAGCTTCAGCGCTATAAAGGACTTGGGGAAATGAACCCTGATCAGTTATGGGAAACAACGATGAATCCCGATTCACGCACCTTGCTACGCGTTCAGATAGAGGATGCAGCCAAGGCTGAACGCAGGGTGTCCACTTTGATGGGTGATAAGGTGGATCCGCGCAAGCGCTGGATCGTGGAAAACGTAGATTTTACGGAATACGTAGAGTAGTGCTATCAAAAGAGGTGTATACATGAGCTTATCGGAGCAGTTTTTGCCAGCTTTTCTGGAGGAAGTGGTCGGTGACCGCTTTGGCCGATATTCCAAATATATTATTCAGGATCGGGCGATACCCGATGTACGGGACGGATTAAAACCCGTACAACGTCGTATTCTTTATGCAATGTACGATTCGGGCAATACGCCGGATAAAGCATATCGTAAATCGGCCAAAACCGTTGGGGACGTTATGGGTAATTACCACCCCCACGGTGACTCGTCGATTTACGACGGCATGGTACGGATGGCGCAGCCTTGGAAAATGAGTCACGTGCTGGTGGACGGTCACGGTAACTGGGGCTCCCAGGATGATGATCCGGCGGCAGCTATGCGTTATACGGAGGCTCGCTTGTCTCCGATCGCAATGGAAATGCTGCGCGATATTGAAAAGCGTACGGTTTTGTTCAAGGACAATTTTGATAACTCGGCCAAAGAGCCCGTTGTGTTGCCGTCTCGTTATCCAAATTTGTTGGTGAACGGTTCCAGTGGGATCTCGGCGGGATTTGCGACAGAGATTCCTACACATAGTTTACGCGAAGTTATTGATGCCAGCATTGCGGTGATGGAAAAGCCCGAGATTGAACTGGAAGAGATTATGACCTTTATCAAAGGTCCTGATTTCCCGACGGGCGGACTCATTATGGGTGGCGAAGGCATCAAGGACGCTTACCGCACGGGAAAAGGACGCATTTATATTCGTTCCAAAACGGAAATTCAGTCCTTGCGCGGAGGTAAGCAGCAGCTAGTCATTACCGAAATCCCATACCAGATCGTCAAATCAAGGCTCGTAACCGCCATGGAAAATATCCGTCTGGAGAAAAAGGTGGAAGGGATTGCCGAGGTTCGTGACGAAAGCGGACGAAATGGTTTGCGCATTGTTGTGGAGCTGAAGAAGGAAGCCGATGCGGAAGGGATTTTAGCTTATTTGCTGAAAAAAACCGACCTACAGGTGGCATATAACTTCAACATGGTAGCTATTGTGAACAAAGCGCCACATCAGCTTGGGCTAAAGTCCATTTTGGAAGCGTATATCGCCCATCAACGCGAAGTTGTCACTCACCGTATCCAGTATGAACTGGAAAAGGCAGAGGATCGTGCCCATGTGCTGGAAGGTTTGGTCAAGGCGCTGAACATTCTGGATGAGGTCATCGCAGCCATTAAAGCTTCCAAAAATCGCCAGGACGCGCAAAATAATTTGCAATGGATGTTTGGTTTTAGCGAACGGCAGGCAGATTCTATTTTGACTTTGCAGTTGTACCGTCTCACCAATCTGGAAATCACCACGCTTGAAAAAGAACTGGGTGACATCCAGAAAAAAATCGCGCAATATCGTTCTATTCTGGAAAGCGATCGCAAGCTGATCAGCCTGATTCGCAAGGAACTTTTGGAAATTCGTGAAAAGTACGGCATTGACCGTCGTTCAGATATCCAGGGCGAGGTAGAAGAGATTAAGGTGAACCTAGAAGTTATGGTGGGAGCAGAGGATGTGCTGCTGACACTCTCAAAAGATGGCTATGTGAAACGTACAAGTATGTTGTCATTCACTCGTTCAGGCGGGGAACGTTCAAGTTCCGGTGTTAAGGAAGGGGATTACGTTACCCAATTGCTTGATGTGAATACGCTGGACATATTGCTCGTCTTCACCCAGCGCGGACAATACTTTTTATTACCTGTACATCAGGTGCCAGAGTATAAGTGGAAAGAGCCAGGCACACCAATTGTCAACGTTATTCCGTTATCGAAGGAAGATCGTATCGTAAGTGTTATTCCGCTCAAAAACATCGAGGAAATCGGCAAAAGTCTGGTATTTGTAACAAAGAAGGGCCAAGTAAAGCGTACAGAATTAAAAGAATATGCTACAAAACGTTCCAGTGCCGTAGCCGCCTGCAAAGTAGCAGGAGACGATGAGGTGTTATCGGTAACGTTAAGCGAGGGTACCCGGGATATTATGCTGATTACCCGCGCGGGTATGAGTATACGCTTCAAGGAGCAAGAGGTTAATGCGATGGGCCGCGTCTCGGCTGGTGTCAAAGGTATACAGCTGGCGGAAGGCGATGAAATTATCGCGGCGTTATGGGTAGAAGAGGATGAAGGAGAAGTGTTGGTGTTGACCGAGTCTGGCTATGGTAAGCGTACGCTTCTGTTGGACTATCCTATACAAGGAAGAGGCGGCAAAGGTATCACCACCTTTGAGTTCAAGGAAGGCAAACGAGTACGTTCGAATGGAACTCGAATCGTGGCTGCCTTCTATTGCCGTGAAGCCGTTCAATTATTTGCAATCACAGCAGAAGGACAAACGATGTCCTTCCTTTCGGAAAAGGCTCCATTAACCGACCGAAAAGATACAGGCAAGCTGCTGGCTCCAGCGGAGAAGAAGGACGAAATTGTGAATGTGTTGCTGCGTAGTGAGCCGCAAGCTTCTCAGTCCATAGAATAATAGGAAAGTCAAGCGCTTTTTAGCTCGAAAAAGAGAGGTCCTCTCGTGCCATTCCGGCACGAATGAGGACCTTTTTGCCGTCATGCTGTCGAACCCTGACCAGCCTTCAAAACTCAGGTGAGACTTCCTTCCCCTTTTCATTTTGTGCTCCAAAAACGGCAGGAAACCGAGGCTTAATGGCGAAAATTTAATGTGATGAAATACAATCCGGACGGTGGCCCATACGTTAACTTTGATGCTTTTACTGACCCTGTTATTTAAAGGAGTGAGGCAAAATGCAAACGACCGAATTTGCGAAAATCTGGTCCAGAATGGCTAAGGATTATAAGGTTCATATGGAGCAGCAGCTGGCTCCATCACTAACGGAAGCTCAACTTACGGTGCTGGAGGTTTTGAACGAATACGGCCGTATGAAACCGTCTCAACTAATCCCATATCTCGCCACCACACCAGCCGCGGTTACGATGCTGCTGGATCGGATGGAGCGGAATCGACTGGTCACCCGTTTCAGAGACGTAAAGGACCGTAGAATTGTATGGATTGTTATCTCGGATCAAGGGAGAGAAGAAGTAGAGCGTGGATTGCAAATCCGGGATGATTTTCTGGGTTCTGCACTAAACCGAATTTCTCAGCACAATCAAAATTTGCTGGTTTATTTGTTGGGGAAAATTACAACGAAGGCGAAAACTTCAGTAATGACAAGTGAGGGTGAGGGAGTAAAGGAACAAATAGAGCGAGCAGAATAATTAGAATGGTGGCTACATGAAAAGTGCTGTATGCAGCAGATTATCATTTTAAGGTAAGTAGGAGTGCGCGGATGTAAATACCTATCGTGGTATTCATACCGCGCTTTTTTGTGTTGAAGTATAGGTGATATTTGGGTGAATGTTGACATTTACATAAGAGATGATAAAATAATAGTTATAAATAAATAACATTTCGTATGCAAATAGTCTCTAGTTTGTGTATATGTATATGGATTGTCAATTGGATATTAGAAAGAAGGATGGTTCCAGTGAGTGACAGAGAGGAAGACAGACTTGAGGTGTACCGGATTATTCAATCGGTAAGGGAGGTTAACAAAACGATATTTTATGCCTTCTGGAATGAGGAGCAGCATTTGGATCTGACGGCCATTCAGCATATGGCTTTAGCAATTCTGAATAAACGCCCCAACATCGGGTTATCCGAGCTGGCAGACATAGCACATGTGGGAAGCAGCTCTATGAGTGGGGTGGTTGACCGCTTGACCAAGGCGGGATATATTGCTCGCGGACGGCATGAGCATGACCGTAGATCCTTAGTGCTGACGCTTACGCCGGAAGGAAAAGATATCATGCAAAAAGTAGACGCCATGTGGATGGAGCGCGTCTTGCCTATTCTGGACATCCCGAAGGAGCAGCTAGAGATGGTCCTGGATATCCATAAACAAATGATCATGAAATTAACACCGAAGGGAATGAATCAACTTGAGCAGTCCTCAAATGACACTACCAGGTAATGTACGCAGAGCACCCATTGTGGCCGCTCTGTTGATTGGTGCGATTGTAGCGATATTAAATCAGACGTTGATCAGTGTGGCTTTACCGAAAATGATGAGTGATCTGAATATAGATGCCAATATAGCTCAGTGGCTCAGTACGGGCTTTATGCTCGTGAATGGGGTATTGATCCCGGTGACCGCGTTCTTGATTGCCCGTTTTTCAACTCGTAAATTGTTTATTAGCGCGATGACTATTTTTTCAATAGGCACGCTGTTATGTGCTATAGCGCCAAGCTTCAGCATATTGCTGATCGGTCGGCTTATTCAGGCCGCGGGAGCAGGTATCATGATGCCCTTAATGATGGTCGTTATCTTGAACATCTACCCAATAGAGCGTCGTGGCCGGGCGATGGGAACCTTGGGGATTGCGATGGGTTTTGCTCCAGCCATTGGGCCAACCTTATCCGGTTATATAGTACAGCATTATGACTGGCGGGTTTTGTTCTGGATCATCCTGCCGATTTCAGTGATTTCGATTGTGATCGGATTTATTTTTCTGAAAAATGTAACGGAGCAGTCCAAGCCAAAGCTGGACATTCCCGGCATCATTTTGTCTACGCTCGGTTTCGGTGGACTATTATACGGCTTTAGTGATGCAGGAACATCGGGTTGGGGAAGTATTCCTGTCCTGTCTACGCTTATCGTTGGGACAATTGCGCTTATTTTGTTTATTGTCCGCCAACTGAAGGCAGATGAGCCTATGCTGGAGTTCCGTATCTTTAAATACGATGTGTACAGCTTGACGACAATCATTAACGTGATTGTGACGATGGCTTTGTACGCCGGTATGATATTGCTTCCGATTTATTTGCAAAATATTCGGGGTTTTACACCGCTCCAGTCCGGTATGCTAATGTTACCGGGAGCGATTCTGATGGGGCTCATGTCTCCTGTAACGGGGGCTATTTTTGACCGAATCGGAGCACGCTGGTTGTCTGTAATTGGCTTGCTGATCATGGCTATAACGACTTGGGAATTTACACGGTTGACCGAAACAACCACCTATATGACACTGTTAATTAATTATACGGTGCGGATGTTCGGGATGTCGTTGCTGATGATGCCGATCCAAACAGCCGGGTTGAATCAGCTTCCGCAACGATTGAATGCACATGGTACGGCGATGAGTAACACGCTGCGTATGATTTCCGGCTCGATTGGGACGGCAATTCTGGTGACAGTGATGTCAACACAAAGCAGCAACCGATTGACATCGATTGTTACATCTGAGGGACTAACCGTGACGGATAAAGCGGGGATGCTGGCTGCAGGCAATCAAGCTACAATTTATGGGATTAACTCGGCTTTTATCATTGCAACAGTGTTGAGTGTGGCCGCTCTGATCTTAGCGTTTTTCATCAAAAATACGAATGCACAAAACGCCCATCCCCGTCAACAGCTGGTAAACAGCAAGAAGGGGCAGTCCGTGGCTTCCTCGTCGTAAAAGGATGAGATGACGCATTAATTTAATTTCTGCAAAAAAGAACCTGCAATGCATGTTTGTTCACATGCGTTGCAGGTTCTTTGTGCAGATGGGGTTGAAGATGTCGATATCCAGATAGAGCAGGGCTTTCTGGTTCAAATTTCAGACGTAATCATGTTCTCATAAAGCGACCTGGGCCATTCATTCCATGGAAATTGCACAGGAGGTAACGAGTGAAAGCTCATATCTTCTTTGCTAACCGGATGCGGCGCTCCAGCCAGTAAAGACCAGAGCGCCAGCTGTTGACCGGGCCGGCTCAGATTACCGCCATATTTTTGGTCACCGTAGAGGGGACAGCCGATCGCCTGCATTTGCACACGAATTTGGTGTGAGCGTCCGGTGTGCAACTTAATCTGCACGAGACTGAGTCCATCTGCTTGTCCGATCACGCGGTACTCCAAAATGGCTTCCTTCGCACCAGCCGTGCCAGGCCGAACCGCTTGCACCGTGTTGGTACGGCTATCCTTTAGCAGATAATGGGTTAGACGGCCCTGTGGGGCCGTAGGATCGCCATTCAGAACTGCTGTATACAGTTTGTGAAAATGACGACTTCGAACCGACTCTGACAGGCGAGAAGCAGCTTTGGACGTCTTAGCAAAAATCATGGCTCCACCTACAGGCCGATCCAGTCTGTGAACTAAACCCAAAAAAACGTTACCAGGCTTATTGTGTCTAATTTTTAAATCTTCCTTGAGTAAAGACAACAGATCAGGATCACCACTGGCATCCTCTTGCGTTGGAACATTGACAGGCTTTACAACCGCCAAAACATGATTGTCCTCATACAGGACAGGAATGTTCGGCTGTGCATGCTCATGCCGGGTAAGTTCATTTTGAGTCATAAGAGGAATTTAAGCCTCCCAGCGTCCGAGAATACCACAAGGCAAATTCAATCCCGAGCGTGTGATCGGCAATCCGATTTCACCAGCGCTAATTTGGCCGCCGTACTTTTGTTGCATGGTCATGCTCAGCATGTTGCGCAATACAGTAGGCGAAATACCTGTAGTATAAGAGTTAATCAGCATGAACAGCGGTTGATCTGAAATGATGCTCATGCAGGATTCAAGAAACGGGTATAAGCTTTCTTCAAGCTTCCAAGTTTCTCCGTTTGGTCCGCGTCCGTAAGAAGGAGGGTCCATAATAATGGCATCATAACGGTTGCCCCGACGTTGTTCCCGTTGCACGAACTTGAATACGTCGTCCGTAATGAAGCGTACCGGACGGTCAGCCAGACCGGACAATTGAACGTTTTCCTTTGCCCACTGCACCATGCCTTTGGCGGCATCCACGTGAACTACACTGGCTCCGGCATACGCAGCAGCAGTCGTGGCTCCTCCCGTGTATGCAAACAGGTTCAGTACGGAAATCGGTCTGCCTGCGCCTTTGATTTTATCCATCATCCAGCTCCAGTTCGCTGCTTGCTCTGGGAAAAGACCAGTATGCTTAAAGCTGGTCGGCTTAATGTGGAATTTAAGCGGTCCATAACTAATTGTCCAGCGCTCGGGGATAGGTTTTTTCATATCCCAGTTGCCGCCTCCGGAAGAACTACGGTGGTAATGTCCATGAACATTACGCCATTCGGCTGTTTCCTGGGCCAAAGGCCATATGATTTGCGGATCGGGACGACGCAGGACAATATCGCCCCAACGTTCCAGTTTTTCACCACCGCCTGTATCCATTACTTCATAGTCTTTCCATTCTTGTGCTACATACATGTACAATCCATCCTTCAGCAGTCAATTCAGGATTCAGGCAGCAAGCTGCACAGAAATCCCCATATGGAGTCTATTGTACAACAAACCTCAGCAACAATCGAATGATTACATAAATAAGTAAGTAGTCAAATGGTCCAAAATATTTTTTCTAGGATGTACTTGTAATTATAGCGCTTCCATATTAAAATGAAATCAATCCCACTTGTACGTACAACCATCCGTTTTTTATCATAATAATGAAAAACGGATTGGATTGTACGTACATAATTTTTTTATCAACACAGCTGAAATTCTACTTAATTAAACACAAGCTGCCTAAACTGCTTGTAGCCAGCGTTTTGTGGTAGACGGAGCTTTCGTTCAAAGCTTCTGTCGAAGTGTGGATTCATGTTGGCGGAGCGTATTATATATGGTAATGTCCTATGTTGTAACTAATAATTTGTTTATCCATAGAGTTTATCTGCCAACAGCCGCATGTAATGTGGCTGTTTTGCGTATATTTCCCCAAGATTAAACCTAGTTTTTAAAATTAATATTTGACAATGAGAATCATTATCAAATATTATTTGAGTAACAGGGAGTGAAAGCATCCCATATTTCAAATAAAGGTGAGGGATGAACTTGGGTAAAATCATGATTGCTTATGCCAGTTTGACCGGTAATACAGAGGAAATCGCGGAATTGATCGCCGAGGGCGTCCGTCAGGCAGGGCATGAGGCGGAGTTGAAGGCTTCGTATGATTGCAGCGCGCAAGAACTGCTCGCATATGACGGGTTCCTACTGGGTGTATATACATGGGGAGATGGTGAGCTTCCTGATGAATTTTTGGATTTTTACGAGGAACTAGACGAGCTTGATTTGTCTGGTAAAAAGACCGCAGTATTTGGCAGTGGAGATACATCTTATACGCAATTCTGTGGCGCAGTGGACTTGGTAGAGGAAAAAGTCAAAGAACGCGGCGCATTGGTCATTCAGGAGAGTCTGAAGATTGAATTTAATCCATTGGATGATGATAAGGAGAATTGCCGAGCTTACGGAAGACAATTTGCACAGGCTGGTATTGGGGTGTCCTGAGAAGAGAGTGAGGGATAGGTATGCGCAATAGCGATGGCTTAAGCGCCTTTCCTCTTCTGCACGACTATCAGCTTGAGGAGATGTGGAGAACTCCACAGCCAATTCGTCAATCACAGAGGAAAAGAGGGCGTGAGGGTTGGAATTGGCGGCAACGGGTTCAATATGCAATAGGGCATGCGCTGAACGAATACTTTGGAATGGAAGTAGAGGTGCGGCGGGAAGTCCCTGTCCAGTATGTGCTGGAGAAATGGTGGCCCAAGCAGTCAGAATGCTTTGAATCTTTGTTCCATTATTGGGATGTCAAAAATAAAGTGTCAGGTGAGTTGTCAAAAATTTGTGGCTCAAATAATGATTTGCTGGTACCTGTAATGCTGTATGAACAATTTTGTACATCTGTGCCTGAGTTAGAGGTCAATATTTCGCTTATTGTTCAGGCTGCTTGGCAACTATCAGCAGAAGCAGATTCCCTGCTCATTCAAAAGTACATCGTTGACTATAACCCTAACGTTATTAGTACGTTCCAACATATGACAAATGTATTTTGTTATTATGCATTTGGAGCTCTTCCTCAGCTTATTGAGGTATATTGTCTGCTGGAAGGCAAGAAGGTCCGTTTCATTCCTGGACCTGCTTCTTTACAGCAATCTCTGGATTACGTGCGGCTATTACGGGATTCCAAAGAGGATGTACATGGAATGACAGAACGCTGCCGTTGCGGGGGTTGCATGGAAAAGCAAGCTTCTCAAGGGAATAGAATGAATAGGAACACGAAGGAAGGGTAGGAGGCGAAAAACTGCAAACAACGGTCAGCTGTACCTACGCCTTTCTCTTAACGTACTGTGTAACCCTTTAATTGTAAACTATCCCTTTTCGTGAAAGAGCCTTGGAAACAAGGTTCTTTTTTATGAAAAAAAATATGAAAAAACTGAAAATTTATGTTGCCTGAATAGATAAATATATCTATAATATTTCAATGTACAATAGTTATATGAAAATATTTAAATATAAAAGATGACTTGTGCACCATGGATCAGATTGTCCTATGTACATAAAGTTAGTCCTGTCTTTTGCATGGAATGTCGCCATGTGTTTATTTACGTTCTCTGTTTGGTTTAATGGCCTAATATTTCAATTTTAAAATATTAGCGTTGAATAATAAAATTTTTTGGACAACAGGGGTGGAAGAAGTGAGTAAGAAAACTGTATTGCCAATCCTCATTGTACTGCTCATTCTGAGCGGTGGAGCTATTGGCTACTATTATTGGTATCAAGCAACACACTTTGTTAAAAGTGACGATGCGCGCATTCAAGCCGATCAATATAAGGTAATGCCGCAAATCTCCGGAGAAATTAGCCACATTGATGTGGAAGAAGGAGATGTTGTTCAGCGTAATGAACCGATTGCCGAGCAGGATGTATCGGGGCTGGATGCGAGTATGATCAGCAAGTCCGTACTGCGCGCGCCGATCAACGGAACCGTCATTAAGATTTATTCGAAAGAGCATGAAATAGGATCGCCGGGTAGTGCTGTTGCAACTATGGTGGATATGAACAGCTTGTACGTATCCACGAATATTGAAGAAAACGATATTAACCGTATTAAACCAGGACAGCTTGTTGATATTACGCTTGATGCAGCAGGTGACCAGATAATTCAGGGTAAAGTTCGTAAAGTGGGCGAAGCCTCCAACGCCGTGTTCTCACTCGTTCCTGCAGTGAACACAAGTGGTAACTTTAACAAGGTGACTCAGCGTGTGCCTGTAGAGATTGCCGTGAACAAGCCGAAGGATCTGAAGCTTATTCCTGGAACGAACGTGGAAGTAAAAATTCATACACCTTAAAAAGGAGGGGTCCATGTGGCTGCCAATGATATTGCTGCTGCTCCTTCGACAGATTCTTCCAAAGAACGCTGGCTTGCCTTTTTCGCTATCGTTTTAGGCGCCTTTGTCGCCATTCTGAACAACAGTCTGATCAATGTCGCCATTCCTAGATTGACGACGGATTTAGGATCTACGACGACACGTATTCAGTGGGTTATTACAGGTTACACGCTTGCATCTGGTGTAATCGTACCGATTACCGGATATATGGAGCAGCGCCTCGGATACAAAAAGTTTTTGATTCTTGCGCTCAGCGTATTTTCGTTGGGAACGGGAATATGTATTTTTGCATGGAGTGATTCTTCCCTGATCGCAGCACGGGTGCTGGCTGGTCTGGGCGGTGGTGTTATTATGCCGCTGAGTATGACAATTATTTACAAAATTATGCCGCGTGAACAAATCGGTATGTCCCTTGGTATATGGGGGATCGCCGCAATGGCAGCGCCGGCTGTTGGGCCTACGCTCAGCGGATATTTGATTGAGTGGTTTAACTGGCGGTTCTTGTTTATTGTCAGTGTGCCAGTTGCTTTATTTGCAATTTTAATGGTTATCCTTCTAATCAAAGAACCGCCTAAAGTAGAGCCGAAGCCGTTTGATCTACCGGGCTTTTTGCTGGCCGCAACTTGTGCCGGAACACTTTTGTACGCACTGACAAACGGACAGCGTGATGGCTGGACTTCTTTTGGAATTGTATCCTTGCTGTTTGTTGCTTTCTGGGCACTTGTTTTTCTAATCTATGTAGAAAGCGGCAAGGATAATGCGGTAATTGAAATCTCATTATTCAAGAATTCAAAATATACGATTAGTGTTATTGCTTCCAGTCTGGTCATGATGGGGATGTACGGAGGAACGTTCCTAACACCGTTGTTTTTGCAAAATATCCAGCGTGTGTCACCGATTGATACTGGTATTATCCTCATTCCACAGGCCATTGCCATGGCGGCTATGATGCCTATTGCCGGGAAGCTATTCGATAAGTTCGGCATTGTGCCACTGGGACTTGTCGGTCTGACGTTGACCAGCTTTATGACCTATCATCTTCATCAGCTTACGCCGGATACGCCGCATATTTGGCTGGAAACCGTAATGGCATTTCGGGGACTGGGAATTGGTATTTGTATGATGCCACTGTCTACGGTCGGGATGAACGCTGTTCATCCGAGCAAGGTAGCCAATGCGTCTACAGCGTCCAATCTGGTACGTACTGTGGCTGCATCTATGGCGATTGCGGTGTTAACCGCCATTATGCAAAGCCGTTCGGCAGCTCATGCCCAGCAAATTTCGGAGTCCATTACACCAGACTCGGCTCATGCGCTTCAAGCGACGCTCGGCAGCTCATGGGTGTCATCCGTAAGTAGTTTAATCACACTAGATGCCACATCAAGAGGGATTGGGGATACGTTCCTCATTTCATCCATACCGCTGTTTTGCACGATTCCACTAATCTTTTTGTTTATTCAGAGGAAGAAAGCAAAGACACAGCCGGAAGCATAACCAAAGAACTATAAAATACGACTGGATGGCTTACATTATTTCCACGGACAGAAAGAAAGGGAATTATCATGAAAATATTGAGAGTAGAAAGTACATTAGCGGCTTTAGTGCTCGGCGGCGCAGTGCTGGCAGGCTGCTCCAGTAATAGCGGGGCGGCTCAGGATATGGTCGTTCCGGTTAAAATCAGCCAAGCACAGCAGGGAATTATCGGACAGGGAAATATTTATACAGGAACCGTAACACCATCGGAGACGGTGAACATCGTGCCTAAAGTGGGCGGCAAAGTGGTTGAACTGCCTGTGGATATTGGCTCCGAGGTTAAAAAGGGTCAAGTACTGTTCAAGCTTGATGATAAGGACATGCGGAATAATGTTGCGAAAGCCCGCGCCGCAGCAGCTGCGGCAGCAGCCGGAGTAAGCACCGCTCAAGCATCCCACGAATCTACGATGGTTCAAGCAAACTCGGGCTTAGTGCAGTCCAAGAGCGGCGTAATTCAATCCCAAAGCGCAATCAATCAGGCACAGGGGGCTATTAATCAAGCCACTACAGCCGTAGAACAAGCAACACATGGTGTCTCCTCAGCAGCCAATACGGTGAAACAAACGCAGCAAGCTTTGGCAGATGCACAGAAAAATGTAACACGTACACAAAGTCTATTTGATGCAGGTGCGAGTACCCAAGCACAATTAGAACAAGCCAAAACAGCAGTTGTGAATGCGGAAGCGGCTTACAACAATGCACAAAATGCTCAGGCTAATGCGCAAGATCAGTTGGTAGCTGCGCAGAAGGCCTTAACTACAGCTCGCAATAGCTATGATTCAGCAAAAAATAGCTACAGTAATGCCAATAGCGGTTACAGTAATGCGCAAAATCAGCTCAAAGTATCTCAAAATACTGCGGTTGTCGAGTCCAGCCAACAATCTCTTAAGCAGGCTCAGCTGAATGTGAACATTGCACAGGATGCATTGGATGACACCGTTGTTACATCACCGATCAATGGTATTGTGGGTACGAAAAATGCAGAAGTGGGCGAAATGGTATCCGCTCAGTCTCCTGCACTGGTCATCGCTAATCTGAGTACAGTCAATACTTTGATCTATGTTCCAGCGGAACAGATCAACAATGTAAAAGCAGGCGACAAGGTACAGGTTCGTGTTGCAGCTTCCAACATTGTAACAACAGGTACAGTTAAAAATGTAAGCCCGTTGGATGCAAGTGGAAAAGGCTATCCTGTAAAAATCTCAGTAGCGAATCCAGACACGAAACTGAAATCCGGCATGTTGGCTGATATCAGCTTTGTTGCTGCCAATGCGCAAGAAGGCATTGTGGTCCCTACTGCGGCAGTTCAAAAAGATCAAGGTAAAGAATATGTATATGTTGTAAACGGAGACCATGCGAAACGTAAGGAAGTGAAGACTGTTCAGACGGCAGGTTCACAAACACTCGTTACCAGTGGCTTGAGCAATGAGGAGAATGTGATCGTGAATAATCTGGCATTGCTGTCCGATAACTCACCGATTACAATTAGCCAATAATTTGGCTCTAAACTCACGTACTATATAATAGTAGAAGTTTATTGTGAATATGCAAGACAGTCTGCTTAGCGGGCTGTCTTGTTTTTATTTCATTGAGCATATTTTACATAGGATTGATGTCGATGAGGGACTATTTTTGACGAACATTGGTAGAATAGGATAGACTAAATTGGAAATAGATAGTTTACGAGATCTCAGACAAGCGATCGGAGGAATTGTAAGATGGAAGTGAAATTGGTAGTGGATTATGAAGCTTATGAGAATGGCCAAACGATGGCTAAATCTATTGAGGAACTGGCAGCCAAGCCGGAGAGCGCGCAAATTACAGATCTCATCATTGGAGATTGGGGCGGCGCCTATGAAAGTTCACCAGAGGATTTTATCCCAGTGTTAGTGAAGCTCAAAGACCAATTCCCTAAGATACGCAAACTGTTTATTGGTGATATGGAATATGATGAGTGTGAGGTTTCATGGATTAACCAGACGAATCTATCCCCGTTGTTAGAAGCGTTTCCAGCATTGGAGTCCTTTCATATCAAAGGAAGCCAGGACCTGAGCTTGGAGCCGCTTCGTCATAACCGTCTTCAGGAATTGGTTATTATCTGTGGTGGCCTGCCTGTGAGCGTTCTTGAGCAAATACGTAATGCCGAACTACCGGAACTGCGCAAGCTGGAACTGTATTTGGGTGTCGAGGACTATGGTTTTGACGGTAACTTGAAAGATGTTTTGCCGTTTTTAGACAGCAATCCTTTTCCCAAACTTACATACTTGGGACTCAAAGATAGTGAAATACAGGATGAAATTGCAATTGCAGCAGCTAATGCCCCTGTGATTGGACAACTGGAAGTGCTGGATCTCTCACAAGGTACGTTGTCTGATAAAGGTGCAGAAGCGTTGCTGGCTAGTGAAAGTATAAAAGGGCTGAAGCATCTGGATTTGAGCTATCATTATATGTCTACTGAAATGATGCAACGTTGGAAAAGCTCGGGTCTATCTGTGAACGTGGAAGATCAACAAGAAGCGGATGAGGAAGATGATTGGCGCTATCCATCACTGACTGAGTAATTTGTACAACTGGATTTCTAAAACGAACTGTTTTCAAAATTAAAATGATCTAAAGTGAGGCGGCTCTATGGTTAGGATGTCAGACTGTAATGTCAGCGAGCCGTTTATCTTGTTCGGTAATCCGGGGAATCGTCGAACTACCGGGCTGCAGGAGGCGCGAAGCAGATTAATGCTTCCGCCCGCTCTAGAAGTTTCCTATAAGAATGTGCTGGAAGCTATTCGGCAGAAGCAAGGTCTGGGCGAGCTGATGTTGCGAATAGCTGCACGAGCTACGCAAGATAGCGTGAATGGCAGTTCTTTTGTGCAAGAGAGCATTGATCAGTTACTGGCGGGGCAGATGGACAGTGGTCCGCTGCTTCGTCTGGATGCACCGGGCGAAAGCTTTGAGGTAGAGCGTGAGTTGATTGCACTAGGTGCCTCGGATGGTGAGGGAGACGATTCTCTGTTGCCATGGCCCGAATGGACACAAGGCACAGGTATATCGGCGGCAGAAGCGCGACGTCTGCAGGAGCAGCACGGTCGTATTTGGCACCCGGCACAATGGTTCCGGGGCTATTGCCGTCTGCTGGCCTGGCTGCGGGAGGAAGTGGCTCTGCTCTGGCCCTCGTCACACTGGATGAACGATCCGGCGGAAGTAGCCGTGATGTTCGATAAACGGCGTTGTAGCGCCGATTTAGGCAAGGCAGGTATAAGGGTCCCGCCCGTGCTTGCATCTTCAGGAGGTGCATTTCGTGATGTTGTCGATCTGCACACGGCAATGAAGGAGAGCGGGTTTCACCGCGTATTTGTAAAAATATTTTGCGGATCCGGTGCTTCTGGTGTCATGGCCTATCAGGTACATCCCCACACACACGCGGAACTGGCGGTGACCACGATTGGAACGGAAATCATACGCGGACAGCGCGTGTATTATAATGCCGGACGATTGCGTCGTTATACGAATAAGCAGGACATTCATGCTATCCTTAACTGGCTATGCCTGGAAGGGGTACATGTGGAGCGCTGGATTCCCAAAGCGACCCTGAATGGGCGTGTTTATGATGTGCGCCAACTCGTGTGCGGATCAGAAGCTTGCCATGCGGTTTTACGTTTGAGCCATAGCCCCATTACCAATTTGCATTTGCGTAATGAGCGGCTTTCGCTGAAGGAAGCCGGATTACCACAGAATACGGTGGAAACGGTCCAGCTTACTGCGAAAGCCGCTATGAGTGTTTTTCCAGCCTCTATGGTTGCTGGACTGGATGTGCTGGTTCCGGCTCATGGGGGGCGTCCCTATGTGTTGGATGTTAATCCGTTCGGTGATTTGCTTTACCGGGTTGAACATCAGGGTTGGAATCCGTATGAATGGGAAATGCAGCACCTCGCTAATAGGAGCGTGGTTAGGGAAAGGAAAGACAGATATGACTGATATGAACCAAATTGTCGGCTCTCATGATATTGTCATGATTACGCTGGATACCTTGCGTTATGATGTAGCAAAGCTGGAGGAAGAGAACTGTCCGAATTTGTGTGGCTCCGGGTCGTGGGAAAAGCGCCATACACCTGGTAGCTTTACCTATGCTGCACATCATGCTTTTTTTGGCGGATTTTTGCCAACTCCAGCGAATACGGATAAGACTTCACATATCCGTCTGTTTCACACAAAGGATACGGGACTGCGTACGCATCCACATACCTGGCTGTTCGATGCCCCGGATATTGTGTCCGGGCTAGAGGGTGAAGGTTATCGGACCATCTGTATCGGCGGCGTTATTTTTTTTACGAAGAAAAATAAGCTTGCCAAGGTGCTGCCTGGATATTTTCAAGAAAGCTACTGGCGTATGAACTTTGGCGTTACCAACCCCCGTTCGACGGAGAATCAGGTGAATCATGCTCTGAAACTGTTGGGGAATACAGACCCGTCGCAGCGCTTGTTTTTGTTTCTGAATGTATCTGCGATTCATGGGCCTAATCATTATTTTGTGAAGGGCTCTGCTAAAGATTCAGTGGAGTCTCAACGCGCAGCCTTGCGGTATGTGGATGGTGAACTTGGACGTTTGTTTGATGCCTTACGAAATCGGAGCAAAACGTTTTGTATGGTTTTTTCCGATCATGGTACAGCTTATGGGGAAGACGGCTATGAAGGACATCGTCTGGCGCATGAGGTAGTCTGGAATGTGCCTTACCGCGAATTTATATTATAGAGCAAATAGAAATATAGATTGCACTGGTAGAATATCAAGAAATCAATCCAGCGCGAGGAAGGAGCAGAAATGAAAGCCATGAATCTGAATCACTCGCATCCAACGGGTGCGGCAGCCCCGGAGATAGATACAAACGTAACACCGTCTAGGTTTCAGTGGCCCGAAACTCCTGTTGAATGGGCACGCACGATCCGTGAAGCTCCCTATCGCTCCTATCTGTACTCTTACCCACATAAAACGGCCTATCGTCCGTTTGATACACCGCTCTCGTTGCAGGAGTTGTGGGAGAAGGAGGAGTTAGAAAGCTATTTTTTGTATATGCATATTCCATTTTGCGCGGCTCGCTGTGGATTTTGTAACCTCTTCACTTTGCCGGACAAGCGTCTGGATGTACATAAGGAGTATGTGGATGCGCTAGAAAGACAAGCCAAGCAATGGGCACCAATTATGGGCCGTCGGCCTTTTTCGCGTTTTGCGATCGGCGGCGGTACACCGACCTTACTGGAGTCTCCTTTGGTGGAGCGTTTGTTTGACATTGCGGAAAATATGATGGGACTGGACCCTAAACGAGCTTCTATTTCGGTGGAAACCTCTCCCGATACTGTGACTGAGGATAGGTTGGAGGTGCTCAAGCGCCGCGGGACAGATCGTGTAAGTATGGGAATTCAGAGCTTTGTGGAATCAGAAAGTGCCGCCATATACCGACCTCAGAAGCCAAAACTTGTTAGAGAAGCACTTGAGCGGTTGGTGGAATACAACTTTCCTTTGCTGAACGTGGATCTGATCTATGGCCTGCCTGGGCAAACGGTGGAAACCTGGCTGTATTCTTTAGAGGAAGCACTGTCTTACTCGCCAGGAGAGATTTTTCTTTACCCGTTATATATTCGAGAAAATACGATTTTAAAGCCAGGCTATACCGGGCTGGATCATGATATTCGCCTTACTTTGTATGAAGTGGCGCGTGAACGGCTCAAACAGGCAGGATATGTACAATATTCCATGCGCCGTTTTGCTAAAAATGATGGTATATCCAGCAAAGAGCTTTTGCCCTACAGTTGTCAGGAGGAAGGTATGGCCGGTCTGGGGTGTGGTGCACGCTCCTATACACGCAATGTCCACTATGCCAGCCGTTATGGAGTTAGTGCAGCAGCTACGCGTAGTATTATCGCAGATTATGTTGCTGCGGAACGTCATGATCTGGCTGACTACGGTTTTATTTTAAATGTGGATGAGAGTAAGCGACGCTTTATCTTAAAGGCGCTTCTTCATCGGGAAGGTTTGGAGCTATCGGCCTATGCAGAGCGCTTCGGTGTATCCCTGTCGGACGATTTTACAGGAATGTCGTTGCTGCTGGAATCCGGTATGGCTGTCGTCGAGGAGGGTACGCTGCGACTTACAGAGGAAGGAATGGCCTATTCCGATGCGATTGGGGACTGGATGATCTCCACGTCTGTACGTGAGCGCATGGAAGGATATGTAGGCGCATGAGAGCGACCTTATATTATCGTGGTTCGTTGACCTCTTGCAACTATGCTTGTCCTTACTGCCCATTCAGTAAAAACGTTGATAGTCGGGAAACGTTGAACAAGGATCGTGCCCAATTGGAACGTTTTGCTGATTGGGTACGGGAACAGGGCGCTTTGGGGCATCGTCTCTCTATTTTTTTTAATCCGTATGGAGAAGCCTTGATTCATTCCTGGTATCGCAAGACCATGATTGACTTTTCCCACATGGCGCATGTGGAAAAAGTGGCGGTACAGACGAATCTATCGACTAAGCTGGATTGGACGCAAGAACTGAACCCGGAGACTGCTGCGCTGTGGGCTACATATCACCCTGGAGAGACGAAAGAGCAAGTCTTTATATCGCAGGCTATAAAGCTATATGAACTTGGTATTTCCTATAGTGTCGGTACTGTCGGGTTAAGACAGGCATTTCCGGCTATTCGTTCCTTGCGATCGCAACTTCCAAGGGATGTTTATTTGTGGATCAACGCCTACAAGGATCGTCCACATTATTATACAGATGCTGAGGTTACTGAGTTAACTGCGATAGACCCCTATTTTCAATGGAATTTAAAGGATTATAGCAGTCAGGGGCGGGCATGTCGCGCTGGTGAAGATGTATTTTATGTCCAGGGTGACGGAAGAGTAAAACACTGCTATCAGGATCGACGGGTGCTAGGACACTTATACAGGGATGGTCTTGAGGGTCTGAGTGGCAAACGTCCGTGCCGAATGAAAGAATGCGGCTGCTATATCGGCTATATTCATATGGAAGAGCAGCCGTTTCGGGAAATGTACGGTAGTGGCTTACTCGAAAGGGTGCCACGGGTACAGGTAGCTCCGGTTCCATCATTTAGCAGACAGGCTATTCATAGAGCAAATGAATCCATATAGCAAGGGACGTCCACGTCTATATGTAATACTATAGCACCTTGATCTATTAGAGAAACGAGCAACAAAAAAGAACCGACCCTTGCCCTCAAGCAAAGGTCGGTTCTTCTGTTTTATAATAAGTTTGTGCAACGATCTTATGCGAAATAATCAAGTTTGGACAATAGCAGTAATTTCTTCATCCAGATCCAATCTGATTTGTTCGCGATAGGCACGAATATTGTATTCGGAATATAGGTATCTCAGAATTGCTTCAATCATATTGGCTTCCACCAGATATTGACTGCGGCCCTGTACATGGACTTCTGCTGAATAACCTGTATCCTCTTCCCAGCTTAATTCTACTGTCACATCAGTGGGCTGGACACCTTTGCGTTCAGCCATATGCAAGCAAATAGCGTTGACAATCTCATCCATACTCAAAATCATAGCTTAGTAACGTCCTCCGCGGGATTCATCTGGTTTGCGACGATTTTTAATAGCACGATAGATACCTACTCCGGCCATGATCAGGACATAAATGGCGAGAACGTTAACGGCAAGGCCAAGCAAGCTGCCCAATGCGCCCATGTTGCCGAACAATCCACCGAAGAGCATACCTGCCAAACCGCCCAGCATCATACCTTTCAGGAATCCGCCGCCACCGCCAAGGAATCCACCAGTTCTGCTTGTATTACCAGCAGTTGCCCCTGACTTGGTTCCGCTATCTGACTTATTAATGCCATTGCTGTCATTCGCCTTGCTTGGTGTAGATTGGTATGATTTGGGTCCGGATTTAAACCCGCCGCCTCGCCTTGCATCAGCTGTAGATGGTGCGATCATAGCAATGAGTAGGGTAAAAGCCATCATCAGCATCATCATATTTTTCAAAGTGAATGTTTTTTTCATGTAAATATAATCCCCCTTAGTAAATTGTTTTATAGGTCAAACAACCGCTTACCAGTAATACGAATGGCATGGAAAAGGGTTTCAAAGAATTTTAATTTTTAAAAAATTAAATAATTAAATAATAACGTTCCTTAAATCCTATGCATGGATTAGCAAAAGCATTCAGCTTTGCGGCTTAAGTGAAAACGGATTAGTGTCCGCATTGACATCACCGGCAAGCAGCATACGCAGAACCATTTGGCACCATTCCAGACCTGCTTTAGCATTCAAAAGTCCTTTTTGTACTAAAATATAGTCACCAAAGTTTTTACTTCCAAAATGTAAATTCTCTGCGGGAATGTTGTTCAGAATATCCTCTAGATGCTGGATTTTCTGAATAAAATGACGTTTGCGTTCCTCCAGCATACGATTGGCACTACTTTTGTCTGTCAACCAAAGACAGAACAGTCGAAGACTTAATTCATCCCGTGTAACCGGAGCAGCTAACGCTTCCTGGGACCATTGCTGAAGCATATGGATTCCCTTGTCGGTAATGGTATACATTTTCTTATCAGGCTTGTCGGACTGCTGAATCCAGCGGGAGGCTAGCAGTTCCTTACCCTCCATACGGGCCAGTAGCGGATAGATCTGACTGTGCTTGGCCTGCCAAAAAGGCTGGATACGCAACATCAGATCATAGCCGGAGGATTCCTCTCTTGCGAGAAGTCCCAACAGACCATACGATAGTAAATTCATAGATCTTATCTCCTTCATCCATCATAGTAACGGTTGTAACAGCACTGCGGCAGGTATTCTGCAGCTTCATGAAAAGTGTACACTGAAACTGTATGGTTTGACAACTTTCAGGCAGGTCGTTCACAGGTTAGCCAAAATTGGCTCCTGTCATTCTCCACGTATATGCGCTTTTTTTCATAAAAAAGGGTAGTTTAAGCTCGTATGTGCGAGTTTAAACTACCTGGTAACTTTCTGCCGAAGCGTATCCTATTTACTGTTCATTCCCGTCAACGACAAGCGTTAACGCTCCTGTATCAGGATGAATAACCATGCCGTGAACGGGGGCATTAGGGGGGAGAAGCGGGTGATTTTTAATAAGCTTCACGGTAGTTTTTACCCCTTCTTCAATGTTGTCAAAACCTTTCAACCACTTATTTAGCTTAATTCCTGAATTTTCTAATGTATTCAGCACTTCCTGAGAAATTCCGCGATCGAGCATTTCATTGACCATGTGGTCTGCATTTAATGCAGCCATGCCGCATTCATAATGGCCCACGACCACTACTTCGTCTGCTCCCAGCTCATACAGGGCGACTAGTACACTGCGCATTACGCTTCCAAAGGGCTGTGAAATAATCGCACCCGCATTTTTGATGATTTTCACATCACCATTACGCAGGTTCATGGCTTTAGGGAGTAGCTCTGTTAGCCGTGTATCCATACAGGTGATAATGACCATTTTTTTATTGGGGAACTTGCCCGTTCTATAGGCCTCGTATTCTTTGTTTTCTACGAAAACACGATTGTACTCTAAAATGTCTTTGATGTGATCCACGATTGTTCCCTCCAGGTTCTTATAAAGTTTGATATGTACAGCCCAACGTTTATTTCAGGTCTTAGGAGCTGGTCGTACATGTTGTGTGTTGATTATACTTTTTAATATAAGTATCATCAAGTATAGGTATTGTAAAGTTTTAACCATTTTAAGTTAAAGAGGTGACCTCAAATATGGCGCAACAGACGTTGGATCAATTGACGGCTTTAAAGGAGCTTGCACACAAAATTAGTAGTTATGGCGAAGCAGTAGGTCTGCTGCACTGGGATTTACGGACTGGTGCTCCGCGAAAGGGCGTTGACATTCGGTCGGAGACGTTAGGTATGCTGTCCACTGAAATGTTCAAGCTGATGATCTCGGATGAAATGGGACAATTGCTGCAATTTTTTGCCGCAGAAGACAAGCTGAAGCAACTGGAGGACAATGATCGCAGATTGGTGGAGGAATGCCGTAAAAATTATGAACTGAATCGTTCGGTTCCGGCAGACCGATATCGGGAGTATAGCATTCTTGCAGCACAGGCAGAGAGCAAGTGGGAGGACGCAAAGGAACATAGCGATTTTGCCGGATTTGAACCGTACTTGTCTAAAATCGTAGACATGAAGCGTGAGTTTATCGGCTACTGGGGTGTTAAGGATACAGAGTATGACACGCTTTTGGATCAATATGAGCCGGGGATGACGGTTGAAAAGCTGGATGCTGTGTTTGATCGTCTCAAAAAGCGCCTTGTGCCCCTATTGTCTAAAATTCAGGCTTCATCGAACCAGCCGGATAAGAGCTTTTTAGATGGTGTGTTTGATGTGAAGCAGCAAGAGAAGTTCAGCCTGTTCATTTTAGGACAGATGGGGTATGACTTTGACGCAGGTCGTTTGGATGAGAGTGTACATCCTTTCGCAACAGGATTAAATCCAGGTGATGTGCGTATAACAACTCATTATCTGCAAGATGATGTAACCAGTGCTATTTTCAGTTCGTTGCATGAAGGAGGCCATGCACTGTACGAACAAAATATTGCTCCAGAGCTGGCAGGATCACTACTGTCTGGAGGAACCTCTATGGGGATTCATGAATCCCAGTCGCGCTTGTGGGAAAATAAAATCGGACGCAGTCGTGCTTTTTGGGATCGGTATTACGATGATTTGCAACAGCATTTTCCTGATCGTTTGGCGAAGGTTACGGCAGAGCAATTCTACCAGGCAGTCAACCGTGTAGAAAATTCACTGATTCGTATTGAAGCGGATGAGCTAACATATAATTTACATATCATTATCCGTTATGAAATTGAAAAAATGCTGTTTAATGAAAAGCTGGATGTGAAGCGTCTCCCCGAGGTATGGAATGCGAAATATAAGGAATACCTGGGGCTTCTACCACCGAATGACGGACTGGGCGTACTTCAAGACGTTCACTGGTCCGGTGGTGATTTTGGTTATTTTGCTTCCTACTCGCTTGGCAATATGTATGCAGCGCAAATTTTGGCGACATTACGCAAAGAGTTGCCCAATCTGGATGAATTAATTGCTGCTGGGGAACTTGAGCCGATCAAGCAATGGCTGACCGAACGTATTTACCGTTACGGCAAGAGTCGGACGCCATCCGAGTTGATTGTAGCCATTACAGGTGAAGAGCTGAACCCGGATTATCTCGCCGACTATCTGGAAGAGAAGTATACCTCTATATACAAGCTGTGATTTAGAAACTATAAAATAATCATATATGCATCTAACCCGCGTTCCTAGGCGAACGCGGGTTTTTTTTGTGCGATTAACCAATATATCGACAGTCGCATAACAATATATGAAGTCAACCGATGTAAAAAAGTGGGGAGGGAACAAGGATGAAAAACGGCGCTCGTTTCAAAGCAGTGGTGGCTGCGGCACTACTCGGATTACTGTTGCTCAGTGGATGCACTCCCAAAGGAGGGGAGCAGACGATTGAGATCAGACTAGGCGAGGTAGCCCGTACGGTCTTTTATGCGCCGCAGTATGTAGCCTTGAGTCAGGGAATGTTTGCTCAGGAGGGACTGGATGTCCAATTGGCAACGATTCCCGGGGGTGACAAGGCGATGACGGCGTTGTTGTCCAATCAGGCGGATATCGCGCTGATCGGCGCGGAAACATCTATTTATGTGTATCAGCAAGGAGCAGAGGACCCCATCATTAATTTTGCTCAACTGACACAGAAGGATGGTACCTTTTTGTTTGCCCGTCAAACGAAGGATAGCTTTGAGTGGGAAAAGCTGAAAGGACAAAATTTTTTGGGGCAACGCAAGGGCGGAATGCCGCAAATGTCACTTGAATTTACGCTTCGCAAACACGGCATTGATCCTCATAAGGATCTGGAGCTGATTCAAAATATTGATTTTGCTAATGTTGCCTCTGCTTTCGGCTCTGGTACAGGGGATTATGTGCAGCTGTTTGAGCCACAGGCATCTATTTTTGAAAAGGAAGGCCGTGGACGGGTAGTTGCCTCTATCGGTGTGGAGAGCGGCGAGTTGCCGTATACGGTATATATGGCTAAGCAAAGCTACCTGAACACAAATAGCGAGGCTGCACAGAAATTTACAAATGCTGTATATCGGGCACAACAGTGGATTGCTACGCATTCACCTGAACAGATTGCTGAAGCAATCACGCCCTATTTTAAAGATACAGATTTAGCTGTTTTGACAAGTAGTATCAAACGATATAAGGAACAGAGTACCTATGCTTTGAACCCGATGATTGAGGAAAAGGAATGGAAGAACTTACAGGATGTCATGACCTCGGCAGGGGAGCTTAAAAGTCCGGTTGTACTAGATAAGCTAGTGAACCCAAGCTTTGCACAACAAGCGATTTCGTCAAACTCTTCCAGGAATACTGAACCGCCTGTGAAAAAGAACACAACTGAATCTACGGATGCAGGTGTCGGTGCTGGAGGTTCGTCATGATGGAGGAACGGAGTGGCCTAACTTCAGACGCGACCATCCCGATGGTGAGACTGGAGCAAGTGACGCATGTCTATGTAACGGATCGTGAAGCTTCGCTGGCGGTTGAGAACATTGATTTTTCCGTAGAGACAGGGGAGTTTGTCAGTTTGGTTGGTCCAAGCGGCTGCGGCAAAACGACAATCCTGTCCATGATCGCGGGGCTGCTGCGTCCAGCGGCAGGCCAAGTCATGTTGCAAGGTCAGCCGGTAAGTGGTCCGAGTCCAGAGGTCGGTTACATGCTGCAGCAGGATTATCTGTTCCCATGGCGGACGATAATGGATAACGCATTGTTGGGTCTGGAACTAGGCAACAGAGTGGATGAAGCTGCGCGTGAGCGGACACGGCTGTTGCTGGAAGGCATGGGTCTGGGAGGGAAGGAGCATCTGCATCCGTCCCAGTTGTCTGGGGGAATGCGCCAGCGCGTGGCGCTGGTACGGACGCTGGCGACCAATCCGGGACTGCTGCTGCTGGATGAGCCGTTCTCCGCGCTAGATTATCAAACCAAGCTACAGCTGGAAGATCTGATTGCGGAAACCTTGCGCGAGCGGAGAAAGACGGCTATTTTAGTCACACATGATTTGGCCGAGGCCATTGCGGTCAGTGACCGGATTATAGTGATGGGTCGAAATCCTGGTCATGTCCGACGTACCTTCGAGATTCCGGATTGCATCCGAAAAGCTCAGCCTTTTTATGCACGCGAGCAGCCGGGTTTTAATGAGCTTTTTCATGAAATATGGGGTGAACTGGAGGCTTCGGGAGCAAAGGAGTGAGTTAACGTATGAAGGACGAAGCGGATCAGCTTGAGCAACGTTGGATTCAAGGACTACATCAGGCGTATTTACGTAGTAGGCGTTCGCAACGATGGTTAGTGACAGGTGTACAGACAGCTATTTTACTGCTTTTGTTTGTCTTATGGGAAATTGCAGGCCGTTTGAAGTGGATTGATGTGCTGTTGTTCAGCTATCCGAGCAAAATTTTCACCCAGATCGGTAAGGATGCGGTCAGTGGTGAATTATGGGGACATGTAGGTGTCACCGTGGGAGAGACGATGGCGGGGTTTTTACTCGGTACACTGTTAGGTACGTTGCTCGCTGTACTTATTTGGTGGTCACCGTTTTTGTCGAGGGTGCTTGATCCCTATATGGTCGTGTTCAACAGTATGCCTAAGGTGGCGCTAGGTCCAATTTTTATCGTCATGTTTGGGGCGGGATTTACTGCTATCCTAATGACAACCCTCTCCATTACGGTCATTATTACGACACTAGTCGTATACAACAGCTTTCAAGAAGTCGATTCGAATCTGATCAAAGTGGTTCGCACGTTTGGCGGATCACGCCGGGATACGTTTCAAAAGGTGATTTTACCTGCATCCTTTCCTGCAATCGTCTCTACGCTGAAAGTGAATGTCGGTATGGCATGGGTTGGCGTGATAGTTGGTGAATTTCTGGTGGCCAAAAACGGCTTAGGCTATTTGATTATCTATGGTTTTCAGGTGTTCAATTTCACGCTGGTTATGTCCAGCTTGTTGATCATTGCTGTCGTAGCTACACTGATGTATCAGGCGGTCGTGTATGTGGAGCATCGTCTGCTTTCCGGTCGTCCTCATCGGTAACAATAAAATTTCTGAACATTTGTGTAAAACATGAAAATAAAGTACCATGAAAATGAAATACTTAATATTTATGAAAATGTGAAAACAGATTTCATCTAGAGAGGACAGAACTTTTTCATGGGCTTTCGTACGATTAAAACGGCTATTGCCGCATTAATGGCCGTACTTATTGCGGAGGGTTTTGGCATTCATGGAGCCACCTCAGCAGGGCTTTTAGCGATTTTGGGGGTGGATGTCACACGCAAGAGAAGTCTCCGTACCATTTCGGCGAGATTTTTTGCATCCGTCGTGGGGCTTCTTTTTGCTTGTGTTTTGTTTGTGGTATTCGGATTTCATGATTGGGTACTAGCATTATATATTTTAACGGCGTTTCCAGTCATTGTACGGGTGGGTTTTAAAGAAGGGATCGTCACCGGCTCGGTCGTGGTTTTTCGCGTATTCAGCGGCGGCGTGATTGATATGGAGGTACTGCTGACCCAGCTAGCTCTGCTAGTGATTGGACTGGGTTCCGCGATGATTGTCAATTTAGCCTATATGCCGGGTTCTGATAATACAATGCAACAGATTCGGCAGGAAGTGGATCGGACATTTTCTGTTATATTCAGAAATATGGCCAATACGCTGCGTAGTCCAGCATACATATGGGATGGCAAGGAAGTTATTGAAGCGAACAGCGTGATAGCCAAGGGGGTCACTGAGGCGGGGCGTTCCTTGGAAAATCAGATGCTTCGTCCCCAAGAGGGCTGGAATGTGTATTTTTATATGCGAAAAGAACAGCTGGATTCGATCCAAAACATGATGCAGTTGATCGCACAAATGTATCAGCATATGCCGCAGGCCAAGCTTCTGGCCGAGCTGTTCGACCAGCTTAGCAATGACGTTTTGGCTGGACATTATACGGGACAGACTGAGAAGCTGCTGGAGCAGGTTCGTGAAGAATTTAAAGCAATGGAGCTTCCCGCAACCCGGGAGGAATTTGAGATTCGTTCGGCATTATTGCAGCTTACACATGAGCTTCATCAGTATTTGAAAATTGCGAAAAAGGACAAGGCCCCTACTCCAGTGAAAAATTAGAGTAAAGGCCTTGAGCGGCTACTATCCATGACGGACAGTAGCCTTTTCTTGTTCAGTGATGGTAGAAGCCGGATGACTGAAAGTCCGTTTGTGCCGAATTCGGTCTGTGATCCATAAGACAGCGGTGATCAGGCAAGGGTACAGCATAGCCCATCCGACAAAGGGGAAAACGATCGCCGTAGAGATGAACGATATCCAACTAATGGAAACCCCCCAGCGACTACCACGCAGAAGCTTAATTCCTGCTGCACAACCTCCGAGATAGGTCAGAATAAAGGTGGCGTTCGGGAACTGGATCAGGTTAGTGAGTGAAACAGTACCACTACCGTACAACACCATAATGATCACGAAGCAGACGCTAAGAAAAGCAATGCCACCGATAGGGGTATGGAATCGTTGGGATAACATGCCCATCCAGCGAAAGGCCTGTCCTTGCCGGGATAAAGCATAAGCGACACGTGAAGCGGCACCAACATAAGCAATAATAGTAGCGGTACAAATAAAGATACCCGTCAAGCCGGCAATTATTGCGCCCCATGGCCCGATAGCCCGACTGATCACCCATACGAGCGAAGCATCAGAATCCCCTGCAAGGTAACTTTGTGTGCCCACAGTAGCCAGCGCAGTTAAGAAATAAAGCAAACCAACAATGACGGCTGCAATGGTCACGCCTTTAACGGCTGCTCTCTGGGGATTAGTGAATTCCTCTGACATATGGGACACAGCCTCCCAACCGATAAAACACCAAAACAGAATCGCGGCCGCTTGACCGACGGAGAGCCAGCCATGTGGAACAAACGGGGTAAAGTGGACTGTTTCCATTTGAGGAAGTGCTGCGGCAATGGCGAATATAAGGACGGCAACGATAGCTATGACGACAGCGATCTGAATACGTCCCGCGACCTTCATGCCGATCCAGTTGATGATCAGGCCCACCGCCAGCATAGCAGCGGCTAACATCATACGGCTTTCCTCTCCCCAGCCCATGGCTGCGGTCATATAGCCGGCTCCGGTGAGTGCGGCAACAGGTGCCCCAATCGGAACCGACATGAGAAAAAACCACCCGATATAAGCACCAGCACGTGGTGAAAAGGCCAACGTGACAAAATGCGATACCCCTCCCGCATTCGGAAATTTGGCGGATAGAAGACCCATGGAAAGCGCCATTGGCAGGATGAGCAAGGTCATAAAGCCCCATGCCAGCAGCGATGCAGGTCCCGCCATTTGGGCGGCAAGTCCAGGCACAATCAATATCCCCGAACCCAGTACAGCTCCGATATAGAGTGCAATGGCCTGTGGAAGACCAATGGTGGATTGAAGTTTACTTTCATTTGTCATGCAGAAAAGCCTTCTTTCTCTTGTTATTTTCTCCAGCTTATCAGATAATCAATCTATCGGAAAAACGGAATATAACGATTGCTTGCATCGGAAAAACCGATTGAAGGAGCGGATTATGGAATCGCGGCATTTGTTTACCTTTTTAAATGTAGTTGAGGCAGGCAGTTTTACGCGAGCAGCGCGTATACTGGATTATGCACAGTCGAGTATCACTGCTCAAATTCAAACGCTGGAGGCAGAGTTGGGTACGCCGCTTTTTGATCGCATTGGCAAGAAAATCATGCTGACGGATGCCGGACGACGTCTGCTGCCCTATGCGCAGGAGATTTCCAAGATGCATGCTATGGCTAAGGATGCACTTCGTTCAGAAACGGAATTGGCGGGCACGCTGAAGATAGGAGCACCAGAGTCTCTGGCCGCATTTCGTCTACCGAGTCTGATCCGTGAGTACAGGGAACGGTATCCGAAGGTTAAAATTGTCCTTAAACCCGGCGAATGCTGGGAATTGCGCGATTTGATCCGCTCCGGTGAGCTGGATTTGGCTTTTTTGCTTCAGCCTGAGACGGAGGATAGAGAACTGAATGTCACCACGCTTATTCATGAGCCGATGGCCTTGGTTGCTCCACTTAAGCATTCGCTGGTTACCTATACCCGGGTAGATCCTGCTGACTTGAAGGACGAAACCATTTTGCATACGGAGGCAGGATGTACGTACCGTATCCTTTTTGAGCAGTATTTGAATAAACACGGTATTTTTTCAGACCCTAGCCTGGAATTTTGGAGTATTGAAGCCATCAAGCAGTGTGTCATGGCTGGATTGGGTATTGCGCTGCTTCCGCTGGTTACGGTACAAAATGAGCTGCGAGAAGGTAAAATGGCGCGTTTAGCCTGGGATGACAGTGAACAGCAGGTGGCTACTCAGGTCGCCTATCACACGAAAAAGTGGAAATCCCCGGCTCTTAGTGAATTTTTACAAATCGTTGATCAGCATGTAACACATTGGCGTGCATGAGTTCAAGCCATCGCGGCATATGCTTATACAAATAATATTTTTTCCTTTTCGCCTATTCACTCAACATTCGCCCACAACCTGCATACATATGTATGGAATGATTGATTGTATGGAGGAGGTTCAAGAATGGCATTAAGTCATAAAAATCGTAGAGAGATTATTACCAAAGCGATCTGTGGTAAAGGTCGCAGATTCTCTACCGTAACCCATACCGTAACTCCGCCGAATAATCCGACGAGCATTTTAGGGGCATGGATTATTAACCACCAGTATGAAGCTGTGGCGGCGGGGGACGGCATTGAGGTCGTCGGGACGTATGATATCAATATTTGGTACTCATACGATAAAAACTCGCAGACCGATGTGGCCAAGGAAACGGTGTCGTACGTGGAAAATGTGCCGCTCTCGTATCTTGATCCGAAGCACCGGGCGTCTACAGTGGAAGTATCCGCCGAAGCTACACAGGAGCCGAGTTGCGTCGAGGCCAGTGTGTCTTCTGGAGGTGGCAGCGTAATGATCCGGGTCGAGCGGGAATTTGCGGTGGAGCTGGTGGCGGAAACGAAGATTGTTGTAGAAGTATTCCCGAATGGTAGCAGCGATGATTTTGACAAAGACTTTGATTTTGGAGCGGAAGAGGGGGACTATGAGGAGCTCGACCCCGACCTCATTGACGACGAGCTCTGACAGAAGTAACCAAAAAGAGGGCCGCTTTACTCTTTGCGCCGGCTGATTCTGCGCAGGGGGCAAAGGCCCTCCTTTTTGTTGTTGTGAGTTGAAATCCGTACGTAGTCCGTAGGGGGGAATATGATGCAGCAGCCGGGACAGGCGCTCATACGCTTCAGACAGATGCCAAATGATGAAAAAAAGCGTAGACTGGAGCGTTCAGGCATAGCGGTGCAGTGGATGGATAGCAGTATAGCAGATTTTGCGATAGGCTACGCGGTGCAAATCCATCAACTGCGAGTGTTGGAAATTCGTAGACGTGCCATCGAAGGCCCTTCCAAAGTCCGCGCATACGATCTGTCTGAACTGGATCAACATTCACCGCTCTATGTCCGGATGGAGCGGCTGGCTGTACGAGCGTTGTACACACTGGGTTTGGACAGTGGTGAGGTAGTACTGACGCCGCTGGGGGAGCGCAGCTGTCAGGTGCGCGAAATCTCGGCACAGCCATGGCTGAACGATAGACGTTTGGCCACGTTATATGAAATTGCTGCGCGCGAAGGGGATGTTGAGGATGAGAATCTTTCAGCGCAACGAGGAAGAGATCGACTGCTTATCGGAATGGACCCTGAATTTGTGCTGGTTCGTATGCCCGAGGGACGGGTCGTTCCGGCCTCAAGATATTTGGGTCGTCTCGGCATAGCCGGCTGCGATGCTGTTACTCGTCGAGGACGAACACTGTATCCAGTCGCTGAGCTTCGTCCTGCGCCGAGTGGAGATCCGGCCCGTCTGCTGAAGCACCTACGTCAAGCTTTTGCAACAGCAGCTCGGCGCATTGCCGACCGCACACTCATCTGGCAGGCAGGGGGGATGCCGCAACCGGGTTTTCCGCTAGGCGGACATCTTCATTTCAGCGGGGTTTCGCTAAATGGTGCCTTGCTCCGGGCACTGGATAACTATTTGGCACTGCCTTTGGCGCTACTGGAAGACAAGCGTGCGGCTCGGCGCAGACCGCATTATGGCAATTTAGGTGATTTTCGCCGTCAGTCGTATGGAGGCTTTGAATATCGTACACTGCCCAGTTTTCTTATCTCACCACAGCTGGCGAAAGGTGTGATTGGCATGGCGTTTCTCATTGCCTCTCAATACCCGCGTTTGCAACGTAGGCCGCTAGGTGAGGAGGAGGCTCACAGAGCCTTTTATGAAGGAAATCAACTTGTCCTTAAGGAGTATATGGAACCTCTTATTTTGGACATGGTTTCACTGGAAATATACTCGCAATATGAAGCTTATGTAGCGCCATTGCTGGACAGCCTCCGCAAGGGGAAACAGTGGGATGAATCACGGGATTTGCGCCCGTATTGGAAGCTTATGTAAAACCAAGTGTCGACACCAGGAATGGTTTCATGTTATCGACTGTCATTTTTGATATAATGAGAGATAATTATAAGTTTAAACGGAACAAAGTGTGGGGGTTAGTAAACGGTATGTCCAAATATACACCGATGATAGAGCAATATTTATCCATAAAAGAGCAGGCCAAAGATGCATTTTTGTTTTTCCGCCTGGGAGATTTTTACGAGATGTTTTTCGATGATGCAATTCTTGCATCCAAGGAGCTGGAAATTACACTTACGGGTCGTGAGGGTGGTGCCACGGAGAAAATTCCGATGTGCGGCGTACCTTATCATTCAGCGGAAAATTACATACAGCGCCTCATTGAGAAGGGTTATAAAGTGGCCATATGTGAGCAAATGGAGGAAGCCTCAGCTACGAAGGGGATGGTGCGGCGGGATATTGTCCGCGTTGTGACCCCGGGTACGGTAATGGAAGGCAAGGTGCTGGGTGACAAATCCAACAACTACATGGTATGTGTCACAGAGACGGACGGGATGCTGGCGCTGGCGGCATGCGACTTGTCAACAGGTGAATTGTATGTGACCTCTGTGCCTGATTCGAAAGAATGGCTACTAGATGAAATTAACATTTATGAACCGTCCGAAATGTTGGGGGATGGTCATCTGCTCGATTTTGTGACATCCCGTATGTCCCCCGTTGGACGGCGCGTTGTGTATACGGCTTGGGACAAATTCAAGGATGATCTGGTTCGGGATCAATTTGGGGAACCCACGTGGGCAAGGCTTACGGAGGAACGCAGACGGTGCGTGTCACGTCTAATTTCCTATTTGAATGAAACGCAAAGAAGATCGTTAGGCCAATTGACCCAAATTTCGGTATATGAGCCAAACCATTTTATGATTCTGGATCCATTTACCCGCCGGAATCTGGAACTGGTGGAGACGGTACGTGAACGCGCCAAGAAAGGCTCGCTGCTGTGGCTGTTGGATCGCACAGAGACTTCCATGGGAGCGCGTCTGTTGCGTCGTTGGATTGACAAGCCGCTGTTGAGCAGCAATCTTATTGAGGAGCGCTTGGAGGCGGTGGACAAGCTATACCACCAGTTTATTTTCCGAGAGGATGTACGTGCTCAGCTTAAAGAGATTTATGATCTGGAGCGTCTGGTTGGACGGATCGCCTTTGGTAGTGCTAATGCACGTGATCTGATCGCCCTCAAGCTGTCGCTGGCCCGAATTCCGTCTTTACGCGAGCTGTGCGCTGAATCTCCTTCGAAGACGCTGAGACGAATTGCACAAACGTTGGATAGCTGTACAGACCTGTGCACGTTAATTGAGGAAGCGGTGGCGGATGAACCGCCGATTTCCGTAAGGGATGGAGGTCTTATTAAGGAAGGCTACCATCAGCGTCTGGACGAACTGCGCGAGGCGAGTGTGAACGGTAAGCGTTGGATCGCTGAGCTAGAGGCCAAGGAACGCGCAGCAACCGGCATTCGGTCACTTAAAATTGGATACAACAAAGTATTTGGTTATTATATCGAAGTGACCAAATCCAATTTGGCTTCATTACCGGAAGGTCGATATGAACGCAAACAGACGTTGGCGAATGCGGAACGGTATATTACACCGGAGTTGAAGGAAAAGGAATCTCTAATTCTGGAAGCCGAGGATAAAATGGTTGATCTGGAGTACACGCTTTTCTCCGAGCTTCGCAGTAAACTGAACGCTGAAATTCCACGTTTGCAAAAGCTGGCAGAGCAAGTGGCTGAAATTGACGTGTATCAGTCGCTGGCTTCGGTTAGCTCGGAACGGGGATTCGTGAAACCTGAGCTGACTACAGGATATGATTTCGTAGTGGAGCAGGGTCGCCATCCCGTGGTGGAAGCCGTAATGAAAGATGGCGGTTTTATCGCAAACAGCACGGTGTTGGAGGAAGCCGATGCACATATTCTACTTATCACTGGGCCGAACATGGCTGGGAAAAGTACGTATATGCGTCAGGTTGCACTTATTGCGATTATGGCTCAAATTGGCTGCTTTGTCCCTGCTGCACGTGCCAAGGTGCCAATGCTGGATCGCATTTTCACACGGATCGGCGCGGCGGATGATCTCATCGGCGGGCAGAGTACGTTTATGGTCGAAATGGCAGATATCCAAGTAATGACGGACAAGGCAACTCCGCGAAGCTTGATCATTATTGATGAACTGGGCCGAGGTACGTCCACCAGTGAAGGAATGGCAATTGCACAGGCAGTCATCGAATTTGTCCATGACACGATCGGCTGTAAGGCGCTGGTATCCACGCATTTTCATGAGCTGGCGCATTTGGAGCAAGGCCTGTCTTCACTGCGAAATTACTCTATGGCCGTGCAGGAAAGCGGCGACAAGGTGAATTTCTTGCGCAAGCTCATACCGGGAGCGGCTAGCAGTAGCTATGGTATTTATTGTGCTAGGCTTGCAGGCTTGCCCAATAACATTATTGAGCGAGCGAATGGACTGCTGAATGGTTTTGAACAGGCAGCGGCTCAAGTAACGGCAGGTACCGAGACAGTAGTAGGAGGGAAGGAAGGAACTGATCTTCGTACAGTTTCAGGGACAGAGGATATTTCTTCTTTGACCGAATTTAATTCAGGCCAAACATTGCGAGAAAGCGGAGAAAATGCATCATCAGCTCAGTCTTTATCACAGCAGGCCACCCTGGTAAAAGAAGATACTCTGCAGACGGTGGAAACTTCCAGCATGTTGGAGCAAGGAGTAACCGAAGTAGTACAGCTGTCCATTTTCGGAGAGCAGGAGCTTGCCGCCTCCAAGCCACATGCAGAGACAGTAGAGGCTAATCCGATTGTGCGCCAAATTTTGCGCAAGGTGAAAAATGCTGATGTCATGAATATGACTCCTTTACAGGCAATGCAGCTATTAAATGATCTTAAAAACAAGGCCAATGGCCTATAGTTAAAATAAGTGACATTATTCTTGTTTTTCATCACACTTTGAAGTCAGGAGGAGGTTAAAAGGATGTCTAAAATTCGGGTACTGGATGAACATATTGCGAACCAGATTGCTGCCGGTGAGGTCGTAGAACGTCCAGCCTCCGTCGTGAAGGAGCTGGTGGAAAATGCGATTGATGCAGGCGGTACGCGGGTGGACGTATGGGTAGAAGAGGGCGGCCTGCAAAGTATCCGGGTGACGGATAATGGAAGTGGCATTGAGCCCGAAGATGTGGAAACGGCGTTCTATCGGCACGCGACAAGCAAAATTGGACATGGTCGCGACCTGTTTCAGATCACAAGTCTCGGCTTCCGAGGAGAGGCGTTGCCAAGTATTGCGGCTGTATCGAAAGTAGAGTTGCTTACAGCAGCCGGAGATGATGGACGTGCCCGTAGATTGGTGATTGAGGGCGGTAAGTTGTTGCTTCACGAGGATGCTGCTAGTAGACAAGGGACGGATTTTACCGTACGGGAGCTGTTTTTTAATACACCTGCACGGCTGAAATATATGAAAACAATCCAGACCGAGCTGGGTCACATTTCGGATGTATTGTATCGAATGGCGCTTTCGCATCCAGAAGTAGCCTTCACATTGCGGCATAATGGCAATACATTGCTGCAAACGCTGGGTAATGGTGATTTGCTGCAGGTGATTGCCGCTATTTACGGAACTTCTGCGGCGAAATCCATGCTGCTGCTGGCAGGAGAGAGCCTCGATTACCGAATTAGCGGCTATGTCAGCCGTCCAGAGTGGACGAGATCAAATCGAAATGCGATCTCGACGGTAGTGAATGGACGTTTTGTGCGAAGCTACGGGCTTAATCAGGCGTTGCTCAAGGCGTATCATACCTTGTTGCCAATCAATCGTTTTCCGCTGGCTGTGATCCAACTGGAAATGCATCCTTCTTTGGTGGATGTTAACGTTCATCCTGCCAAGCTGGAGGTAAGGTTCAGCAAAGAAGCTGAACTGTTTCAGCTGGTTGAAGATTCGGTAAAAGCTGTCTTAGGGCAACAAGTGCTGATTCCGAAGGCAGTCAAGCGCGAGATCGGTGGCAAGAACAGTGGCTCGTTTGTGCAGGAACAGTTTCACTTCTCGAAGGGAAATGGTGCGGAAGGGGATGCTCCTTCCGGCAAAGACCGAGGGGGAGCACTACCACTTTCCGTGACTTCGCCGGAGAGCCAGGTACCGCGCCAATCCAATTACTTGAACAGAAACGAAGAGAATAATAGAGGTAGCCAGGAGCGTGAGCAACGTCCGAGCAGGGATAGCCTCTCAGCCATTGGACGGGCAAACAACCTTTCAGGTAAAAGTATTAGTGATGATGAACTGGATGCAGATTTTATAGAAGAAAACAACGGGAGTGAAGTTAGAGGGGACGTGCCGCTCCCTGATGGAGCGACTGTACAGTCGTCCGAAGGAGATAATGCCGCAATAGGCACATCTTCCTTATACAGCGGGGGGATACAGGAAACGGCTGCTTCTGCTGCTTACCCATCTTCTATGCCGCCGATTGCGGGACACGCTACGGATTCCCGTCATTTCGCAGATCAGAAGCCGCGCCAGCAACGTCTAGATGCCGAGCAATTGGCAGCGGTGTCGGGAGAAGTTCCAGAGTTGCCTACTTTTCCTGAACTGAATTTAATCGGTCAGCATCATGGGACATATCTGATTGCACAGAACGATCAGGGTTTGTATTTAATTGATCAACATGCCGCACATGAACGAGTCAATTATGAATTTTATTATGAAAAATTCGGCAATCCCGAGTCAGTATCGCAGGAACTGCTACTGCCAATTACACTGGATTTTACGCCTTCCGAGACGGAAAAGTTGAAAACAAGGCTGCACTGGTTTGAACAGGCGGGGGTGTATTTGGAGCATTTTGGCGGTCAAACCTTCCGTGTCAGCTCTTACCCGTACTGGCTTCCCCAAGGGGAAGAAGCGGATGTCATTGAGGAAATGGCCGGATGGGTGCTGGAGGAAAGAGCCATTGATCTTGCTAAGCTGCGGGAAGCGGCCTCGATCATGTGCTCCTGCCGGGCTTCGATTAAGGCAAACCAGAAGCTGACTGACCAACAGGCTATCGTGCTGCTAGAGCGTTTGGCAGCGTGCAAACAACCATATACTTGCCCTCATGGGCGACCTATTGTGGTTTCCTTTTCCACATATGATTTAGAGAAGCTGTTTAAAAGAGTAATGTAAGGGAGTATATATATGTTGCAGGATCGGGAAAACCGTGAAGAAGAGCAGTCGAGCCTATGGGAGAAGCAAATCGAATTACTGGTCACGACAGGGGATTCCCCCTCGGCTGAGGTTATGGAGCGAGCGAAGCTGCTTGCAGCCGAGTTAGGGGTGCTGTATGCCCCTCGTCGTGGCATATCGGTAGCTAAGCTAATCGCGGCTCACAAAGTCCGCCAGGCATTGGTACTGGTGCAGGGCGGAGTGAGACTGATTAGCCCAGAACAACCACCGATGGTTTTTCACCCGAGTATGGGCTTTATTCGTGCCAAACGGGTATTAAAGGGTGAGCCTGACCCGATGTTGACGGCTGCCCGACTCATCCAGGGTGATACTGTGCTGGATTGCACCGCAGGACTTGGTACGGATTCTCTTCTATTTTCAATTGGAACGGGAAGCTCTGGACAAGTCACGGCTGTGGAGAGTTCTTTCCCCGTCTACGCTTTAATCAAGGATGGAATGAGGCATTACCGTTCCGGCAACGCTGAAGTAGATCAGGCCTTTTCCAACATTGACGTTCGTTTTGGTCATCATTTGGACTATTTGCGTAGTTTGCCGGATCGCAGTATAGATATTATTTATTTTGACCCCATGTTCCGTGATCCGTTGCTCGATTCCAGCGCAATCGGTCCATTGAGAGGGTTGGCTAACCCAGACGCGTTGATTGAGGAAAGTATTATTCATGCGAGACGGATTGCACGAAAAACAATTGTATTAAAAGAAAAGCGGGGTAGCGGGGAATTTGCCCGCCTCGGCTTCCGTGTGGAGCAGCGGGGCACAACGAAAACAGTGTACGGAGTGATTGATATTGACAGTAGCACCTAAGCCTAAACTACTTGTTCTTGTTGGCCCGACTGCGGTTGGCAAGACGAAACTAAGCATCGAGATGGCTCGACAATTTGACGCAGAAATTATTTCCGGGGATTCCATGCAGGTATACCGTCATATGGACGTTGGAACCGCCAAAATTTCCAAACAGGAAATGGAAGGAATCAAGCACCATTTAATTGATATTCATGAGCCTGAATACCCATATTCAGTAGCCCAATTTCAGGAAGACTGTCGTCGTCTCATACCTGATATACAATCTAGAGGAAAGCTACCGTTTATCGTAGGCGGAACAGGTTTATATGTAGAATCAGTCTGCTATGAATACCAGTTTTCCGAGGTAGGGGCTGACGAAGCTTTTCGTCAGGAACAGCTTGACTATGCCGAACAGTTTGGAGCTGAGGCGCTTCATGCGCGACTACAGGCGGTTGATCCCGAAAGTGCACTTCGTCTGCATCCTAATGATCGTCGTCGTGTCGTTCGGGCACTGGAAATTTACCATGTTAGCGGAACGACACTTAGCTCTCAACTTGCCAGTCAAAAAAAGGAATCTCCCTACCAACTCTGCATTGTAGGTTTGACAATGGATAGGCAAATGCTATATAAACGTATTGAAGACCGAATTGACGGGATGCTCGATCAAGGGCTTGTTGCTGAGGTAACCTCCTTAATGGAACGGGGAGTGCGAAGCGATGCCATCTCCATGCAAGGTCTAGGCTATAAAGAGATATCCTCCTACCTGCGGGGAGAGGTGTCTTTGGAAGAGGCGGTGACTTGGCTAAAACGGGATACGCGTCATTTTGCGAAGCGACAGCTCTCGTGGTTTCGCCATATGAAGGATATCCAGTGGGTAGATGTCACTGATTTCGGAAATTTTTCTGCTCATGCAGCCCGAATACACGAAATTATAGCAGGAAAGTTCCGGACAGACCTTGAATATACTTCAAAACAATCCAAATGATTATTGGGGGTACGGCTAAAATGAACAAGTCCATTAATATCCAAGATACGTTTCTGAATCAATTGCGCAAGGATTCTATACCTGTAACGGTATACCTCATCAATGGATTTCAGGTGCGAGGGACGATTAAAGCATTTGACAATTTTACGATTGTTATCGACTCGGATGGAAAGCAACAGCTGATTTACAAGCATGCCATCTCCACCTTTACACCGCAACGCAATGTATCGCTTGTACAGCAACAGGATAACGCTAGCGATAACTGATTACGGCTTGACGGTCGCCCGGGTTCATGAAACTTTTCAGGCGTCCGTCTCGTCTAACTGTATAGGAATGTGACCGGGAGCAACCTGATCAGGGTTGTTCTTTTCATTCCGTTTACTTTCATGCTGCCGACAGCAAGCTTTAAGCTATGTTAGGTATCATATGATTATTCGCGAAAGGGAGTCAGGGGAATGCCAAACGATTCATTGTCCAGATCCGGCAATCGCAATAGAAACACATCTAAAGAGAAGCCGAAGGGCAAGAAAAAGAAAATAACAGGTAAGCGAGTGGGGTGGACGCTATTTATTACAGCGGCGTTAGCCATATTTTGCGCACTTGGTGGATATTTATTTGTTATGGTTAATGGCGAAAAAATTTACAAAGCCAACAAGGACAAAATTACAGTGAACGAGACATCGAAGGTTTATGACCGCAACGGTGTGCTCATGGGTGAGTTGTCTGTGCAAAAAAGCGATCCTGTCAAAAGTGAAGAAATTCCACCGTTGCTCAAAAAAGCATTTATTGCAACCGAGGATAAGCGTTTTATGGAGCATCAAGGGGTTGATATTTGGTCTATCGGCCGGGCAGCCGTTAAGGATATCGTGGCCCGTTCGGCGGTGGAGGGCGGCAGTACGCTGACTCAGCAGCTGGCCAAAAACTTGTTTTTGACACGTGACAAAACCTTTTTCCGTAAAGCGACAGAGGTATCCATCGCAATGGCGTTGGAGCGGAATTTGACTAAAGATGAAATTATTACACTCTACCTGAACCGGATTTGGTTTGGACGCTCGTATTCTGGAATTAAGGCAGCGTCGGAAGGCTATTTTGGGCAAACGGATTTGAATAAATTAAAATTGTGGCAGGTTGCTACACTGGCAGCTATTCCAAAAGGGCCATCCAAGTATAATCCGATTAGTAACCCGGAAAATTCAAAGGCCCGGCGTGCTGTGGTTCTCCAGCTGATGTTTGAGCAGGGAATGATTGGAAAGCAGGAGATGGAAGAAGCCAAGGCTGTAAATTACGATTACAAACAGCCGGAAAAAGTTCAAAAGTATCAAAATTTTATGGAATATGTCATGGATGAGGCAGAGGATGCGTTGCCAGGAGTTAGCGGCAATGATCTGATTATTGGCGGTTACAAAATTCATACCACAATGGATGCCCAGGCTCAAAATGCGCTGGATCAGGCGATGGCAGATGATGACATGTTCGAAAAAAGTCCTGACGATCAGCCTGTTCAAGCCTCGATGGTCATTATTAACAACCAGACAGGTGGAATTGCCGCAATGGCACCCGGACGGGATTACAAAAAGGGAACCTTCAATCGTGCGACACAGAGCCGCAGACAGCCAGGATCGGCCTTTAAGCCGATTGTAGCCTATGCGCCAGCTCTTGAATCCGGTAAGTTTACGATGGATACCCCTTTGAGTAACGAACGCCAGAGTTTTAACGGATACAGTCCGAAAAACTTGCATGGTTACTCGTCGACCATCAGCATGCTCGACGCCATTACGAAGTCTGAAAATATTCCGCCTGTATGGTTGCTGAACCAAATTGGTGTGGAAAAAGGGGTTCAATTTGCCGAGAGCGTAGGCATTCCGATGGACAAAAATGATCACTCACTTGCTATCGCATTGGGTGGATTAAGCAAAGGAACGAATACCCTTGAAATGGCGCAGGCGTACAGCGCTTTTGCTAATAAAGGACAATTCCAAAAAGCTTATTCTATTAAGCAAATTAACAATAGTGATGATCAAGTTGTTTATACTCATGAAGAGGAAACTAAATCTGTAATGAGTGAAAAAACGGCTTATGAAATGACACAAATGATGCAAAATGTAGTCAATAGCGGTACAGGTCGTAAAGCACGTATTGACTGGCCTGTAGCTGGTAAAACGGGTACGACCCAAAGTGGAATTAGCGGTAACAGTGGTAACCGGGACATCTGGTTTGTCGGTTATACACCGGAATATACCGGAGCGGTATGGATGGGGTATGACAAGCCGGACAGCAAGCATATGCTGAGAAACTACAGTGGGCAGTCGGCAGCCTTTTTCGGAAGGGTCATGGGTGAAGCTCTCAAGGGACACCCGGTTACGAAATTCAGCGAGCCGAAGGGATATGAACCACCAGTTGAGCAGAAGCCAGAAGAGCCGGTTCAGGCTACCGCTCCAAGCGGACTGAGCGGGTCTTATAGTCAGGACACCCAAATTGTATCGTTGTCATGGACTGCGGCTACGGGGGATAATGTACAATACCGTGTGTATCGCAAAGGGACTTCCGATACAGGCTTTGCGGCAATCATGGAGGCCATGAAGGGCACGAGTGGTGAAGACACGTCTCCTATAGCTGGAAACACGTATGAATATTATGTAGTAGCTTATGGGGCGGATGGTAAAGAATCCGAGGCTTCTAATACGATTCGTGTGGAAATTCCGGCAGAGACTACTCCGGTTGATCCACAGCCAGGGACTGCTCCAAACGAGAATGGAACCTTACCGGATAATGGCGGGGCTACAGACGGACAAAACGGTACAGATCAGGGAAATACATCTCCTGGCGGTACCAATAACAATAATGGCTCAGGTCAGGTTCCGGTATCTCCTGGAGATACTAATGGGAATGGTGCTGGAGGCACAGGTAACAATAGTGGCAATTCCGGCAATGGAAACGATACTAATCAGGGAAATGGTCAGACTACTACGCCGGATGCAGGTATTTCTAATGAAGATACTATGGTAAATCCAGAAAACACGGATGCATCTACGCCTGAAGGCACAACCGATGGAACTCAGGAAGGCAATTCTAACGGTCATTCGAACTCCAATCGTGGACGTCACAATCGGAATTAGCAAGTATTGCTTTATGCAAGTTGGATTTGCTTCAAATCAAAGGTATTCTCGGATCAGTTCACGGTCTGAGAATACCTTTTTTGCTGTTATAAAGGGGTTCTTTTTGAGTGTACAGTTTAAATATGGTAAGCTGGTTTTACCAATGTTGGAGAGGAACATCATTTATGAAGCGCAAATTCGGAGACCGGGCCAACTGGCGCAGAATCACCAATCGCAAGTTTGCTTGCCGGTATGTAGAAAGTGATGCGTTTACAGGATATGTGACCCTGTATACAATTTTGAGTCTCAAGGAGCCGTTATGGAAAAGTTACGGTGGTCATACGTTTTGCATAGCCGATAAAGGATATTCCTGGCTGCAATATTATCCAAAAGGTGAGCACTATGTGGTGACTGCTATGTTTGACAATCGGGAGCAAATCGTTGAATGGTATATTGATACCTGCCGAAATCAGGGTGTGACCGATCAAGGAGTCCCATGGTTTGACGATTTGTATTTGGATGTTGTGGTGCTTAAAAACGGTGAAATCTTCCTAGTGGATGAGGATGAATTGGAGGAGGCGTTACAGCGGGGGCATATCTCAACGCAAGAGGCAGAATTGGCTAACCGTACAGCGGCTGATGTGTTACATCAGATAGATGCCCACGTGTTCCCCTATTTTAAAATGTCGCTGAAACACCGGGCAGAATGGTTTCACAACGGTGATTTCAAGAGAGAACGGTGAAAGTTTTGCAGTGGATTAAAGACACTGGGCCCAAACGTCCTGAGTTGAAAAGAAGGCAGAGTCGCCTTAAGAAAATATCTATGGTTTCCAAGCGTCTTGTACTTTGTTTGATGATTTTCATTTTGGTCGGATTGGTATGGGCAGGTATCCGAGTGTGGAACATGAATACGGCCGCCTCTACCACTCCGCTCCAGCAAGTGCAAATTGGTATCGTACTAGGTGCTTCTATGTGGGGAGCTGAGCCCAGCCCTGGATTGAAGGAAAGGCTGGAAGAAGCCTTGCACTTATACCGCAACGGGACGGTACAGCGTCTAATTGTAAGTGGGGGACTAGATAAACCAGATTTTCCGTATACGGAGGCTGAGGGCATGCAACGCTATTTGGTAGATAAAGGGGTCCCTGTACAGCATATTGTGTTGGAAAACCATGCGACCAGTACTTACGAAAATCTGCTCTATAGCCAGCGCATCATGAAGGAATATGGATGGACCTCCACCGTGATCATTACACATAGCTATCATGGACCTCGGGCGATGGAGATTGCTCAATTCTTGAAATTTGATCATCCCCAGATGGCTCTGACGGAATCTAAAGTGCTGAATATGCCAATTCATCAATCAAGAGAAGTATTGGCATACGCTAAATGGACGCTGCAACGGTGGTGGATCAGCGCTCAAACTTGGGTTGCCTGAATTTAAGAAAAGGCTTTGTGCACGTTCCCGTTGCTTTTATGCTAATAAGGACATGCCAGACCGAATACATTAATAGGGTAAGCTGTGCCTGAAGAAATGTTGAGGTGATGGATGCATGAACGGACGGGGAATCGCCGCGGGCAAGCGGTCGGAGGAGAGACCTTCTAGACAAATTAATGTCGTGCTGCGTAGCCCGGAGCCGATAGCTTCGGTGACTGTGGACGAGACGGAAGCAGTGGCTTCAACCAAGTCACAGGCGCTACCGCAGTATCTCAGTCTTTATCAGGAAATTCAGAAAGAACTCGATCATCTCGTCGGCTTGGATAACATCAAAGACCTGGTATTTGAGGTATATGCCTTTTTGCAAATCGCCCATATGCGCACGGATGTGGGATTGTTGAGCAATGCACACGTATATCACATGATTTTCAAAGGAAATCCAGGTACGGGGAAAACGACAGTAGCCCGCATTATCGCTAAAATGCTGCAAAAAATGGGGGTACTGAGCAAAGGTCATCTGATTGAGGTGGAGAGGGCTGATCTGGTCGGTGAGTATATTGGGCACACTGCACAGAAAACGCGAGATCTGGTAAAGAAATCTCTTGGCGGCGTGTTGTTCATTGATGAGGCTTACAGTTTGGCACGCGGAGGGGAAAAGGATTTTGGAAAAGAAGCGATTGATACCTTGGTAAAGTCCATGGAAGATCAAAAAAATCAATTTATTTTGATTCTCGCTGGATACTCGGGGGAAATGGACTTTTTTTTACGAACGAATCCTGGTCTTCCTTCTCGCTTTCCAATCCAGTTGGATTTTCCTGATTATACTGTGGATCAGCTTATCCAAATTTCCGAGATGATGGCCAAGGAGCGGGACTATATTCTCATGCCTCAGTCCATAATTAAAATGAAGGAGCATTTGCTAAACGAGCGTAATGACAGTCTTCATGCATTTAGTAATGCACGCTATGTTCGTAACGTGATTGAAAAAGCGATTCGGCACCAAGCTGTCAGGTTGCTCAATCAGTACCGGAGCGGGCAACCCGGCAAGCAGGAATTGATGACGCTGCGTCCAGAGGATTTGAAAATGGACAAAAGATAGGCGATAATAGGAATCTGAATCACATCGAATGGTATGACATCGAACGGGGGCCGGCCTGAACATCAGGTCGGTCTCTGTTCGAGAGTTGACATGAAAATAAAGGAGCAAACAATATGGCGAACTCCACTCATGATACACAAACTGAAATGCAGGACAAGGCGGTACTGGTCAGTCTGATTACGGATGAAGTCAAACGATCTGGCATCAATACGGAATACTCGTTGGATGAGCTGGTGAAACTGGCTGAGACAGCGGGAGTTGAAGTACTGAGCGTCCTGACACAGAATAAGGAAGCCAAGGATTCAAAATGGTTTATTGGCAAAGGAAAAGTAGAGGAATTGCGTGCAGTTGCTGAAGAATTGGGAGCGAATACAGCTATTTTTGATCAGGAGCTCTCGGGAGCTCAGGTACGAAATCTGGAAGAAAGTCTGGATCTCAAAATTATTGACCGAACACAGTTGATTCTGGACATTTTTGCTCAACGTGCAAAAACACGGGAAGGTATTATTCAGGTTGAACTGGCGCAGTTGTCATATTTACTCCCCCGTTTGTCTGGACATGGCAAAAATCTCTCGCGTCTCGGTGGCGGAATCGGAACACGTGGTCCTGGTGAAAGCAAGCTGGAGACAGACCGTCGTCATATTCGTGACCGAATCAGTGATCTGAAACGTCAACTGGAGGAAGTGACCCGTCACCGGTATTTGCACAGGGAGCGCAGACAAAAGAGTGGTATTGTTCAGGTCGCACTTGTTGGCTATACCAATGCGGGCAAATCGACGCTGTTGAAGCAACTGACAGCAGCCGATGTATATATAGAGAACCAACTGTTTGCGACGCTGGATCCTACCTCCAGAACAATGGAGCTACCGAGTGGAAAAGAAGTTATTCTTACGGATACGGTCGGTTTTATCCAAAATCTTCCTCATGATTTGGTTGCTTCCTTCCGAGCTACTTTGGAGGAGGCGAATGAGGCTCATCTCATTTTGCATGTCGTGGACGCTTCCTCGGATATGCGAGACGAGCAGATGAAAGTTGTAGAGACGATCTTGCAGCAGCTAGGGGCTGCGGACAAGCCTCAGATCGTATTATTTAACAAAAAAGATGCCTGTACCCCTGAGCAACTGGAAATGCTTCCTTCTGGGGAGGGCTATTTGAAAATTAGTGCTTTTGATGAAGGGGATTTGCTGCGCATTCGTGAACTGATTCAAGAGCATCTGAGTGGGGATACGTTGAGATTTCGCATTCCCGCGGAACGTGGAGATTTAACCTCAGTGCTTTATCGAATCGGAGATGTACTGCTGACAGAGTATGATGGCAATGATGTCATTTATGAGGTTGAGATTCAAAGAGGCGAGTACGAAAAGTACGGTCATGCACTCAGCGAGTTCACAGAAGGTTAACATCTAATGATGTTTTTAGATCAATAAAATGATAATGCTCATCGTTCAAAGTGAACAATAATATAACATGAATAGCCTAAGGCTGCGTAAGAGAGAGGGTCAAGAAGGTAAATGGTAGTTTTCAGTCCGGAAATTAAGCAAATTCAGGAAACGGCAGAACATAAAATACAAGAACGTATACAGCACATAGATCATATTGTAGATTCAAATCAGTGGAAGGTAATTCAGGCATTTCAGCGGAAGCAAGTGAGCGATTTTCACTTTGCGGGTTCTACGGGATATGCTTACAATGACCGGGGACGTGAGGTGCTGGAAGAAGTCTATGCGGATGTGTTCGGTGCGGAGGCAGCGTTGGTGCGTCCGCATTTTGCCTCGGGTACTCATACAATTGCCACTGCTTTATTTGGTGTGCTGCGTCCAGGGGATGAACTGTTGTACATTACAGGGAGACCTTATGATACCCTTCATAAAGTGATTGGTAAGCCCAGCGATGGAACAGGATCATTGCAGGATTTTGGCGTTACTTATGGAGAAACCGCACTGACAGTGGAAGGTAAAGTGGACTGGGAAGCGGTGGAGGCTGCGATTCATGCCAATACCAAAGTGATCGGTATTCAGCGTTCACGCGGTTATGATTGGAGAGCTTCGTTTAGTGTAGCAGATATTGAAGAAATGACAGCACGTGTGAAGGAAATAAAACCTGACGTCATTGTCTTTGTTGACAATTGCTACGGTGAATTTACCGAGAAGCTGGAACCTACTCAGGTAGGTGTCGATTTGATGGCAGGTTCGTTGATTAAAAATCCCGGTGGTGGCATTGCAGAAACGGGTGGATATATCTGCGGCAAACAAAAGTATGTAGAGCTAGCATCCTACCGATTAACTGCACCTGGAATCGGTGGAGAAGTAGGTGCCATGCTAGGTACTACACGAGGCATATTTCAGGGACTATTCCTTGCTCCAACACTGGTTGGGCAAGCGGTTAAAGGGAGCGTATTCGCAGCTGCGGTCTTTGAGGAGATGGGATTTGAGACCAAACCTGCCTGGCATGAAGAGCGTACGGATTTGATTCAGGCTATTTCTTTTAGTGGACCAGAGCATCTAATAGCTTTTGTACAGGGTATTCAGCGTGCAGCTGCTGTGGATAGCCATGTGGTGCCGGAGCCGTGGGATATGCCGGGTTATGAGCATCCAGTTATCATGGCTGCAGGTACGTTCATACAAGGGGGAAGTTTGGAACTATCCGCAGATGCTCCGATTCGTGAGCCTTATATTGGTTACATGCAAGGGGGCTTAACCTACTCTCATGTTAAATTTGGAGTGCTTATGGCTCTGCAAACGATGAAAGAACGTAAATTATTGTGAGTTTTTCTAACATGTCATTGACACTTTGCATCAGCTAAATGTACAATAAGGTGAATAATAGATCACTGGAAGGTTGATGACAAATGGGCGACGAAATTCGCAGAAATATGGCCTTATTTCCAATAGGTATTGTCATGAAGCTAACGGACTTGTCAGCACGTCAGATTCGTTATTATGAACAGCATAACTTGATAGTTCCTGCCCGTACATCGGGAAACCAACGTCTTTTTTCTTTTAATGACGTAGAGCGTCTGCTTGAAATTAAGGCGTTGATCGAGAAGGGTGTTAACATTGCGGGAATTAAACAAGTCATGAATCCGGTTACCAAGGAATCGGAGGAAGCTACGGTTATTACTGCAGATACGGAAGTCAAACGCCGTGAAATGTCCGATACTCAGCTTCACCGCTTGCTGAAACAACAACTTGTTGCAGGCAAAAGACCAGGACAGGTATCCCTGATCCAAGGCGAATTATCACGGTTCTTCAATAAAAGATAATGCTTTGACTTACCTCCTGGTATAAGGTCGCCTTACTTTAAAATCAGGTCTCATCATTTAAGTAATTTATAGAACAACTGATTCGTATATAGTCGTTACAGAAAGGGAGAGGTTAGAGTGAGTTATAGCAGAGAAGATATCCTTCGGATTGCGAAAGAAGAAAATGTTCGTTTTATTCGTTTGCAATTTACAGATTTGCTGGGCACTATTAAGAACGTTGAAATTCCGGTTAGTCAACTGGAAAAAGCATTGGATAATAAAATGATGTTTGACGGATCTTCCATAGAAGGTTATGTGCGTATTGAAGAATCTGATATGTATTTATATCCGGATTTGGACACCTGGGTTGTATTCCCTTGGGTAACCTCGGATCGTGTAGCTCGTTTGATCTGCGATATTTATAAGCCGGACGGAGTTCCGTTTGCAGGCGACCCGCGGGGTATCTTGAAACGTGTACTTAAGGAAGCAGAAGAGTTGGGATACACTTCGATGAATGTCGGACCAGAGCCTGAATTCTTCTTGTTCAAAACGGATGAAAAAGGCGAGCCAACTACAGAACTGAATGACCAAGGCGGGTATTTTGACTTGGCTCCGATGGATCTAGGTGAAAACTGCCGTCGTGAAATTGTACTTAAGCTTGAAGAGATGGGCTTCGAAATTGAAGCATCTCATCATGAGGTTGCACCTGGTCAGCATGAAATTGACTTTAAATATGCAGATGCAATTAAAGCTGCCGACCAGATTCAAACGTTTAAGCTCGTTGTTAAGACGATTGCTCGTCAGCATGGTTTGCATGCTACCTTTATGCCAAAACCTTTGTTTGGTGTAAATGGCTCCGGTATGCACTGCAATCAATCCTTGTTTAAGGATAATGAAAACGTATTTTATGATGAAACGGACGAACTCGGATTAAGCCAGACGGCCCGCCACTATATGGCTGGTATTCTTAAACATGCACGTGCAATGGCAGCGATCACGAATCCAACGGTAAATTCCTACAAACGTCTCGTACCAGGTTATGAAGCGCCTTGTTATGTGGCTTGGTCTGCAAGCAATCGCAGTCCAATGATTCGGATTCCCGCGTCTCGTGGTCTGAGCACTCGTGTCGAAGTTCGTAACCCTGACCCGGCAGCGAATCCTTATTTAGCCTTGGCAGTGATGCTGAGAGCCGGTTTGGATGGTATCAAACGTCAGTTGGCTCTGCCAGCTCCGATTGATCGTAACATTTACGTGATGTCTGAGGAAGAGCGGATTGAAGAAGGCATTCCAAGTCTGCCTGCAGACTTGAAAGAAGCTTTGTCTGAACTTATTCGGAGCGAAGTCATCTCTGACGCACTGGGCGACCATGCTCTGGCCTACTTCTATGAGCTTAAGGAAATTGAATGGGATATGTATCGCACACAAGTTCACCAGTGGGAACGTGATCAATATCTGACGCTGTATTAATAGATAAAATCCTGTAAGTATGCGGTTTTTTGGGGAATTGTAATGGGGGACATTTCAGAGGAGGTTATCAATTCTTCTGGGGTGTCCCCCAAACGTCCCCCAACTTTAAATTGTTTGAGCCGAGAATTTTGCTTGTATATTCCTCATATCTATCTATGTTACGTTTCTCTAACTTTTTAGAAATGTGTGCGTATACATCAGATGTAACCTGCACACTACCATGACCAAGCTGTTCCTGGACAAACTTTATATCGGCTCCAGCTTCAAGCATGAGCACTGCGTAGGTGTGACGAAGAGAATGGATACGTAAAACCTCATCGAGACTAGCACGTTTCAAGATACGCTTAAATGCGTTAAATAGTGTTGACTTCGGCATAGGACGCCCGTCATTCCGGCATAGAACGAGATTTAAATCATGTCGGTACATTGTTTCTCCAAGATTAATTTTATTCTGATTCTGCCAACTAGCATGATATTTCAGATCGTTGATTAGAGATGTACTTACACTGATTGTTCGTTTTGATCTAAAGGTTTTTGTTTCCCCGAATAGCTCGTCCTCGTTATCAGGTTGAAAATCCAAAGTTTCATTAATGTGAATTTTTTTCTCCTTAAAATTAATATCAGACCACTTTAAAGCAGCGGCTTCACCCTTACGCATGCCAGTCTCCAACAGTAACTTGAAAAATATCCAGTAGATATAACCATATTCTCTTGCTGTATAAAGAAAACGAGGAATATCCTCAGAATCAATGAAATCAATAGTTTTTTGTTTCCTCTCTCCCTTAATAATTGATCCTATGCATGGATTACGTTCTAACTTTCCTTGAATTACTGCGAGTTCTAAAGCACTGTAAACTGTTGAGTTAATTATTTCGACTGTTCTTCGGCTTAAGTTTTTTTCTAAACAAGCATCTAAAAATTTTTGGAACATATCTGGTTTTAAATCTTTTATCATTAATTGTTTAAAATAAGGCTTGATGTGTGTTTTTAGATTATTCATATGTTGTTTAAGTGTGTTTTTTCTAACATCTCCTTTTTTATAGTTAATGATCCAACTTTCTATATAATCAACGAGAGGCATATCAATCTGTTCGTAGCCTTGTTTTATTTTCTTTAAAAATTCTGCTGCAGCTAACTCTGCTTCCGGTTTTGTACGGAACCCCCGTTCTGATTTCTCCTTTTGCTGCTGTGTAAACGGATCGGTGTACTTTAACCGATACCGCCATCCACTCTTTAATCTTTTAAAGTTTGCCATGTTTATTCCTCCAATGGAACATGTGTTCCGTTTTTTGTGTATGTGAAACCGCCTCGCAGCGGTGAAAGCGCAAAGTGAATATTTAAAGAAGCTATTTTATTCAAATACAACTAATCTTTTTTGTTCTTTTTAGCATCCCAGAACATAGCTTCCATGACCCGTTTAATTTTTTCTTTGTCATCTTCTGAGATTAGTACGCCGTCGAACATTACTGGCACATCTTCTTCAAGTATTGTTTTAAAATCTCGAATGTCCTTTGATGTGGCCCACTCTGGGTACTGGCGATCATCTTTTTCGGCTTCTGTACGGCCAAGGAGGTAATCTACAGTTACATCAAAGTACTCGGCTAATTTTGAAGCCACCTCAGTATTTAAGGTTCGGCTTCCTTTTTCGATGTTGTATAGAAATTGAGGGGTAATTCCTAAAAATTCCGCTACTTGTACTCCTGATTTCTTTTTTGATTTTCTAATCTCTCTTATCCGGTTAGGATAACTAGACATGTCCTGTGACCGCTCCTTTTAAACTAATTGATGAATTAATGATATCAACAAATAGATTAAAATACAAACAGCAAATAGATTAAAAAGAAGCAAATAGGCGAAAAAACGAGCATTTACATTAATCTATATGATTAATAGTCTAAAATGCTTCAATATGAATCTATTTGATTAAATTTTCGTTTGATTTAATTAATCAAATAGATTAATATTGATTCAACGGAGGTGATGAAATGAAGGTTTCTGAACAAATGAGGCCACTTATAAATGAAAAAGGATTAAATCCTTCTGATTTAGCTCATTTAGTTGGGTGTTCCCCGCAGTACATGCACAATTTGCTAAATGGAAGTCGTCGGTGGAACGAAACCACGCTTAGAAAAGCTTGCGATGCTTTGGGGCTGGAGATCAAGCTGGTTCCCAAAAAATTAACAGAAAGCAACAGTTAAGGAGGGATGAACATGTTGTCAGTCAGCATTGACGAAAAAGAAGCCTTTCAACTGGTCAAATCGAAGATAGCGGAGGTCTTAAAAGAAGCTGATGTAGAGTACGTATTTTGGGATGCGGCTGAATTAAAGCGTCGCACATGTATGAGTTGGAATTTCATACAAGAGCAATTTTTTTTTCATCCCGATTTTCCAAAGCGAAAAGTGAGCAGCAAATGGTACTTCCCTGCGAGAGAGACTCGGAAGTTTTTGGAGCAATGGCTGCTAGATCAGCCTAAATGACGACTACCGCTGCCGACTCTCGATTACTTAGTTGAATCAAAACACTCAAGAAAGGAGAAACAGTATGACTACACCCAATATAGAACAACAGAATAACCAACTGCCTGATTTAAAGAATGTAAGCACGGATGATTTGATCAATGAACTAGCAACTAGACCAGGTGTCAAAAAAATATCCGTAGGGCTGTATCAACCCTACGAACTTAAAAGGAAATATCATAAAAATCAATTATCTGATGATGATGTCTATGTGGACGCAAAAGAAGTTCTAGTTATACAAAATTGATTTACGTACTTACTTGGTAGAAATCCCAAACAAATTTGAATGTTTCCAATATATCAGGATCGTTTGTTTGTGATTGCAAATGCTCAAATATTTCATCAAATGAATCACTATCAGGAAATTTCTTATCTCTCAATATATCTACTGCTAAAGATCCTATGGGAAGTTCTGCTTTCTTGAAATTAGATAACCAAATTTTAAACGTCCAAGGAATTTCTACTCCATCAACAACTAGCGAACGAGAATATCTATTCAAAAATAACGCTTCCTTTCTTGATGATTTGATAAGCTTCGACATCTTACATTTTATCACAGAAGGGATGTTAGGAAAGGAGAATCAACTTGCAAATTGACATTAACAAAATCAAAGTCAGTGATCGTATCCGCAAAGACTTTGGCGGTATCGAAGAGTTGGCACAGGATATAGAACAAAACGGACTCATTAATCCTATTGTAGTAACACCAGATTATCAATTGATTGCAGGGGAGCGGCGCTTAAGAGCACATCAATATCTTAAACAAGAGCAAGTAACGGTTCGCATCATGGAAATTAGTGATGTTGAACACCAGCTTCGGTTGGAGATTTCCGAAAACGAGCATCGCAAAGAGTTCACCTTTTCCGAGCGGGTTGAGTGGGCGCGGAGGCTTGAAGAGGTTGAACGCATGAAGGCGAAGGAACGAATGGCTGGTAAGGAAAATTTACCTGACCAACCAAGCGGACAAGTGAGAGATATTGTCGCTGATCAGGCAGGATTTGGTTCTGGTAAGCAATATGACAAGGCCAAATTCATCATGGAGAATGCAACACCAGAAATCATTCAGCAACTCGACGAGGGTGTGATTAGTACACACAAGGCATTCGTTGAGACTAAAACGAGGCTTGAGGCTGCTGTTCGTGAAGCAGAGGAAAGAGCTGAGCAAGCAGAACGGGACAAGCTTGAGCTACAAAGACAGTACAAGGATGCCATTCCTGTGGATCAACTTGAGGATGCCGTATCTGCGGCTGTAGAGCGTCACGAGGAAGAAACAGGCATTTTCATTCGTCAAAAGGAAAAAGAGGCAGAAGCACAGCTCAAGCAACGCGATGAATATTGGAAAAACAAACTCAATGATGATTTGGAAAAAGAACGTTTAAAAGTTGAACAATTGAAGAGTGGTTACCAGAGAGCTAAAGAGGAACTGGAGACTATCAAACTTCAACAGCCTGACGATTTTAATGATCAGCAGGCCGCAGCACAAATGAAGAAGCTCCGATTTGAGGCAGATAGCAACACAATCCAGGTAAGTATCCATGTGAAGCAGTTTCTACAAAAAGTCGGAATTACTTCATTTATGTTGGGTGCAATAGGCAGTGCGAGTAGTTCTGAAAAGAAGCGGTTGTCCGAAAGCTTGGATATGCTGGAAGCCTTTGTTGAACAGATTCGACCAGCCGTAAATGGTAGAAGGGCGGTAGAGAAATGACTTTAATTAACCCTAATCAACAGCCTGATTTCTTGTCTGTTGTTGAAAAGAAAATGCAACTGACGGAGGCTCAAGGCATGGCAATTCGTGGCCTTGTGGACGGTATCAAGCAAATGCATTTGGATGTAACTGAAAAAGTGGAAGAAGTTCAGATGATGGTTCAGGAGGTTCGGGATAGCGTGACGCTTACAGATGCTGAATGCTATCAGTTACAGGATGCAGTGAGAATTAGATCCAATGCACTCACGAAAGACCGTTACCAGGAAACTGACGGCAAGTTTAACGAAACAGTTGGGAAATATCGGCGCATGATCTGGAGTAAATTGAAAGTTTTGTTTTCTGTGGCGAAGTACAGCCATATCCGGCGAATTGATTTTGATGATGCGATTTATTTTGTCCAAGATTTCCGTCCAGAAGATTATATTTAAGGAGGTTTCGGTTTGACTCTTCCAGAATTGGCCCGATTGTGGTTCAACAATCCTTTGCAACATGCCATTATTGTTCGAAATATCCTGCGTGAGGCGAATTTGAAATGAACAGCCAGACACAAACCATTTATTCAATTCCAATCGTGGATGATGAAGGCATCAAATTTACATTAGATCAACCAGCAGACTCACTTATCGCCGCTGTATTACTCATGCATCGCTGGTTGAATTGTCAACATTCAGTAGATGTTGAGATGCTAGAGCTAACAGAGCAGGATAAGGAAAAGCTTTCTCTTCAAAAGGAAAAAGAACTTACTGAACAAAAGCTTCAGGCCATTTATAAAACTCAATATGCTATTACAAATAGTCCGTGGCCTAATCACGTTTGTATTCAGAAGATGAAACATTTTAAGGAACAAGAAAGACGTTTGAAAGCTAAAATATCCGAACTTGAAGCGGAGATATGGAGCTGAGAGAGTTGGACGAGCATAAACAATCTAGAGTGCTTAGAGCACAATTACGTGAGCTATACGAGGACAGTATTGACGCTGTTAAATTCGGATTACCGACTGACGAAATTCATACTCAAATAGATTTGCTTACTGCCAAATTAAGTGAACTTGAGCAATTTAAAAACGAAGAATATGAAGGACTAGAATCTCCTAAGCCGTCAGGATACAAGATATCCGGTAAAGGAATAGGCTGCTGCAATCATTGTGGGAAAGAGATATTCGAAGGTCAGAAACACCCCATTCCAAACGAAGAAGGACTTTTCTGTAATTACTATTGCCGTAAGTTATACCGCAAAAGAAAAGACAGAGAAGCCCAGACAAACAATCGTGCTACCAACACGATCATTTAAGAAACATTTCAACGGCAGTATATCACGTAATTCAGAAATTGAAAATAGGAGCGTAATAATATGAATTTAAATAATTTGGTAAATGATGCGATGCAAACTATTCAAAAAGACGGGTTTGTTGAGCAGGTCATTAAAAAGCAACTTGAGACTACTATCAAAAAAGTGGTAGAAGAGTATTTTGGCACTTACGGAGATTTCCGTAAAGAGTTAGAAAATCACGTAAAAGAGCAGTTGCAAATTGATATGAAAAAATTGGGTATAGGCGGATACAATCTTATGGTTTTGAATGAAGTTAAATCTCAGTTGAATGCCGCTCTCCATATTCAAGGTGTTCAAAAAATTAAAGAAAACATGGAACAAATGCTTGTCGGTATTAAACCTGAATACAAGTTGTCTGAATTGATTGAAGCAATGAAGGAAGATGAGAATGATGACCATGAACGAGATGGTGAAAAAATATCTTTCATTTTGGAAGGGAATGGGGATGGGTATCGACATATCTATTTTGATCCAGAAAGCGAAAGCAGAGAATCATGGCGTTCTGAAAGATCAAAGTACAGTTACAAATATCAACTCCACTTAGATAAAGAAGGACACGTCTATGACTCTAAAATTGACGGTCAGAACCTCTCCAGTAACAAAGAGATTATGACATCGTTCTATCATTTTGAAAAATTGATGTTCCAAATTTTTGCGACTGGGGCCAAGGTTATCGTGGATGAAGACGAAGTTGATACTTATTACGGAGAAGAATATTAATAGAGGGTTAAGGAGTGGCTGCATTGTCTCTACAAAAACAATATACGCTCGGAGAGCTTTATAGTCTTGCGGATCAATGCAGCCATGATTACCCTGCTACCCTGGCTCGCAAGATTGAATTGTTGACAGAAGTCCAGGTTATCTTGGGGCGTAAGGCTGCTGATGCCGTAAGAGAGTATAAGCGGATCTATGCTGAGAGAAAGCGTGTTTATGCAGAAGCGTATATTGCGGCAGAGAATCTTAGGGAGCAGCGAGCGGAGTTGGCGGTTATTGATCTTCGCATCCAAGAGGCAGATGCAGAAGCCGATAAGGTCCGCTGGAGTAATGCTGTGGAAAGTAATGACCAGGTAATAAACTCTTTGAAATATAGCTTGAAGGTTCTTCTAGCTGAATTCGGTAGTTCAGCGAGCGGAACGAGATAGTATACAGAAGTTTCCGGGGTGAGTGAAATGAACAATAAAAGTATTTGCTTATGGTGTGAGCATACCTCTGAAGAAATAAGTCACATAAGATTCGTGGACTTTGTGGGTACAGGATATGGCATTTGCCAAATGTGCTACTGGAGGTTAGAAAACGATGGATTTATGGAACCTAACCCTCGCAGAAGGCCTGTGAACATAATAAAAAAGATACCTGTTTATTCTAAAGCGTTGATTCCTAAGGAAATGAGGAAATTGGTATTAGAAAGAGATTGTTACAAATGCCAATATTGTGGGAGGGAGAAGGGGTTGACTATTGACCACGTGATTCCTGAATCAAAAGGCGGGCTGACAGAGCCTCATAATTTGGTAATTGCTTGTAAGTCATGTAATTCAAAGAAGGGTGTTAAAGATGCAGAAGATATGAGCGCTATTATTCAGAGGAATGATTCGGATGGCTGAAATAAAATGGATCAAACTCAGTGTAAATATGTTTGGAAACAAGAAGATTGAACTCATTGAAAATATGCCTGAAGCGGATACGATCATTGTTATATGGGTCAAATTATTGGCTATGGCTGGAAAATCTAACATGGGCGGATACATCATGTTGACTGAGAATATTCCTTATACAGATGACATGCTGATATCTGCCATCAAACGGCCTCTACCAGTTATACGAATGGCATTATCTATATTTCAGAAATTCGGGATGTTGGACATTTCGGAGCAAGGTGCTTACTACCTTCCAAGCTGGGAGGAACACCAAAATGTAGATGGGATGGACAAGGTTCGAGCACAGACGAATAAGAGGGTTCAAAAGTATAGAGAGAAACAGAAACTGCTTGAACCGGGTAAGAAAAATTCTGTTCCTAAAAGTAACGTTACAAGAAACGCTACAGTAACGGAGAGTAACGAAACAGATATAGAACTAGATATAGAACTAGATATAGAACTAGATATAGAACAAGAAAAAGAAAGTTGTTGTTTAACGCCTGAGGCTGAAATCAATTCCAAAGATGAGGGGATACCGTCTTCCCGGCAAGGTACCGTTCCTGCCACTTCTGAAACAGATACTGACTCTGAACAGAATGAAATATCATCTTCGGATATTGATTATCGGCAGGCCGTAGCTGATAAATACCTTCGCCGTCGTGGGAAGGGCTTGGAAATAACGATTGCTGATGATCAAGCGATCGACGAGCTAATCAAAGAAGGCGTACCACTTCAAACCACTTTAGATGGCATTGACCAGGCCTTTGTCAATTTCAAGCCCAAACATAAGCGCGATGAGATTAGAAGTGTAAGCTACTGTGCTACGGTCATTTATTCGCTGCATGCATCTCGTCAAGCGGCTGACCAAACCGCTGTCACAGTGGAGAGTGAACAGGAAAGTGGTGCTGTGCTTCAACCGGACAAGCAATACAACACGGATGATTTACAAAAAATGCTGGCTGAGCTAAGAGCAAAGCAGGGAGGCTGATAAAGTGGGAAGCTTCCAAGAGGAATTAAAGGCTTTAGTACCTTCACGATTTTACGAACGCCAAGCTGCTGCGATTCAGCGCATAGAGAACCACCCTGAGATCCAACGACTAAAACAGAAATACCCTGATCGGACAGCTGACTTAACAAGTCCAAGGCACTACAGGGATGTATCACAGCATCTTTCATACTGCGATGCATGCGGCGTTTGCCCCGGCTTAAAAGCCTGTCAAAACGAACAGAAAGGGCATATGAGCGTTGAAGAACCGAATCCTACCCAATCGGACGAGTTGGTATTTCGGTTTCAGAAATGTGATTTGCTGAAGCGGTATGAGAAGCAGCAGGGCATTGGACAGAGGATCAAGAGCCACTATATACCATCGCACATTCTGAGTGCCACCTTTGACGACATAGAACCTGATTCGCAGCGGTTGGCTGCGATCACGTCGGCAGTGAAGTTCTGTAGCACGTTCGTTCCGGGGGAAACGACAGAAGGATTGTACCTTTATGGTCCTATGGGGGTAGGTAAGAGTCGGATTGCAGGAGCGATTGCTCAAGAACTTGCCAAATGCGACATAGATGTTCTCATGGTCTATGTGCCGGATTTTCTGTTGGAAGTCAAAGATGCTATTGGTTCCAAGACAGAAACTGTTGAGAACAAGCTTGACTCTCTCAGAACGGCTTCTGTGCTGATACTTGATGATATTGGAGCTGAGACCTTGACCGTTTGGACAAGGGATGAAGTAATAGGGCCTATACTCCAGCGACGCATGGAGCGGCTACCGATAATCTACACATCCAATTTGACCATCAATGAATTGAGGCATCACTTGGCTAATGTAAAGGATGCCAAGGAGATGGACAGAAAGCAGCATGAGAAGAAGGCGGAGCGGATTATTGAACGGATTGAGCCTTTTGTAAAAATAATGCCAGTAGGCGGACGGAATAGACGTAGGGGGTAAGCATATGTGCAGAACATGCGAGGGCAGTAAAGTAGCATACAGTTTCATTGGCTCCATGATGGCATTGGGTCCATGTCCAGAATGCAACCCAAATGCTAAGAAGGAAGCGGTGAAGGAGGAGGTCAGAGATTATGAATATAGTAGTGGACAGTTCTCTATTAGCTGAGGCTTTAGAAGATACCAGTAAAGCTATTTCAGCCAAAAGTATCATGCCGATACTTGGTTGCTTTTTGATCGAAGCGAATCAAGAGGGGTTAACTGTGACAGGAACTGATGATAGAGCAACAATACAATCATATATTTTCGAGGAGCATGTTCAAATCGAACGGAGTGGAAAGGTAGTTCTGCCTGAATTGTTTTTGAAAATGCTCAAGAAATTAAGTGGTGACGTTCGGATTGAGTCTAAAGATGGTATGAATGTGATTATCACGTCCCGGAATAAAGAAATTGAAATGGCAGGATTGGACCCTGAGGAATTCCCTTCACCACCTACTATAAATGACGATGAATATATTGAAATTACAGGGAAAGACCTAAGGGGACTATTCAAAAAGGCTATCTTTGCAGCGGACATTGATGGTAAAGGCATGCCTATACTAACTGGAGCAAATGTCTACCTCAAGGATGGAAAAATAGGAATGGAAGCAACCAATAGGCATCGCCTTTCAAAAGCAGAAAAGGATATTGAATCAGGCGATTTTGGTAGTGCCGTGATCGAGGCGAGAGGACTAGTTGAACTACAGAAGATCATTACAGATAAGGACGATGTCCAATTTGGCTTTTCAAAGGGGAAGGATGATCGGGTAGTCTATGCCTTTGCTCGCACAGAGAGATTCACTTTTTACTCTCGTGTTCTAGAGGGTGAGTATCCAGACATACACCAGATGGTTATTGTACCTGATAGTGGTACGAGGATTGAGATAAATAAACAAGAATTCTTGGAATCAGTTGAACTTATTTACACTCTGGCAAAAGAAGAAAAAAATAATATGGTCAAGCTTGATATAACTGAAAAAGAAATAAATATTCGTGGAAAAGGAAAGCAAACGGGCAAGGCAAGCGAAAGTATTGTGCCCACTAAGTTTACGGGACAGGAGTTATCTATATCTTTGAATTCTAAGTATGCTATAGATGCTTTAAAAGCTTTGGATGGGGAAAAAGTTACCTTGGTTTTTGCAGGCAAAACGAAGTCTATTTTCATTCTTAGCAATGAAGATAATCAAAGCATTCATATTGTACAACCTTATAGGACGGTAGATTAATGAGTAAATACAATGCTAAAAAAGTGATTGTTACAGCCGATGGAACACTATTCGAGGAATGGTTGGTAAAGAAATATAACCTTGATGTGACTGGTATTCGCTTCGACAGCAAAATGGAAGGTGAGTATTATCAGGAATTGCTCATGCAGAAGCAGCTGGGGGAAATAAAGGATTTTGTCTGTCAGCCCAAATACGTCCTACAGGAAAGCCCGAAGGTGACCTACATCGCAGATTTCCTTGTTACTGATTTTGACGGAAGCCAGCGAGTAATTGACATAAAGGGAGTTGAAACGGCTACCTTTAGAGTGAAGCTGAAGCTTTTCCTACTAAAATACCCGACTTTACCAATTGAAATACTTGTAAAGCGGCGTGGAGAATTTATCCCTACACAGCAGGCCAAGAAAGAACGGGCAGATCGAAAGCGAGCAATCAATAAATTAGTAAAACGAGCCGAAGGAGAGATTAAAAATGTCAGAACTGGCCGGAATAAAAGTCAGATTCACCGTAATCAAAAATGAGGATGCTGAGAATTACCTTGATGATCAGGATAAAAGTGAGTTATCCCGCATCCTTTGGAAAATCCAAGAGTTGCGACATCTGAATGGAAAGCCAGCTTTAAATACCTATCTGGTAGTTAACACCGACGAAACATATGCGGCTGATATAGTCCGCATCATGCAGGCTAATAACCATTGGGGACCAGTGATTGACCCTAATCAGGCGGAGTTGAAGTATGAAGGCGATACGCTTATTCTACCGGAGACGGAGGAGGCGATTAAATGAAGCACTCTCAGAATGAAATTGAACGTCCAGAAGTAACACAACGGATCATAGAATTGCTGGACAAGCAAAACGAGAAAGGTCTAAAGAAGTATGGAACCACCATAGACCAGGTATCAGATATGGCCTATGACTGGAAGCTCATGGCGCTGGAAGAAGCAGCTGATTTGATTCAGTACCTTCAGAAAGAAGTCATTCGACTCGAAAGATTGCTAAACCCGATCTAAGAGGAAAACAAAAGGAGCATAGAGGTCCTTAATCCTCTTGCTCCTCAGTAATAAACAAATCCTCAATCGTAACATCTAGCGCTTTAGCAATAGCAAATAAATGCCAGGCTTCATGGCGACTATTTTTATCAAATCTACTAATTGAACCCTGTGGAATTCCAGTCATTTCAGACAATTCCATTTGAATGATACCTTTCCTTTTTAACAAAGGCGTCAAATTCGGTTTCACTTTAAGCAATGCACTTCACCTCTCAGTCGAATTATACGATACCGAATATTTATTAGCAACATGCATTGACTCTATATTCGATATCGTATATTATTAAGTCAAGAACTATAATTCGATATACGATATGGAATAATAAATTCAAGTCTACGGCATTGCAGAGATTATCAGGTGAGATTGATACAAGCCAAATGATCAACTCAGGAAACTTTTCCTACGCTCTACACTGTATTCGAACGAGCAACATTGTACTGGAACTGAAAACATATAGGAGGGCGGATATGACGAAACAAGAGGCTGACGAATTTACCACGGCTTTGTCGGAGCGATACGCTCAGATTCAAAAATCTAACTCTCATAACAATGAATTGTTGAGTTTGTGGGAAGAAGTTATTGAAACCTTACCACCAGATATAAAGAGTGGATTTGAAGAAAAATATGATCACCTTGTAAGGGAGGGTAGTTCGTGAAAAAGCTCGACTTGAACAAGCTTGATGAAGAGCCGATCGAAGTGCAGCAGGCCGTGGCCTTCTATGCATCTCACACAATAAGCAAAGTGCGCGTAACAACGAAAAAAAGATATAAATATTATTCCGTTTTAGAGGAAGCAGGACTGCTTGAACCTCTAAAATCCGTAGTGGAGCCGTAGTGGTTTAGGCTCAAAATATAAGCATAAGCACAGGAAATACGAATCAATCTGTTGGAAAGGTGGCGAGGAAGAATGTCTCATCAAACATTCTGGAAACCGGAGAAAAAAGTCAAAGAGAAGAAATCGCATAGCAGCCTTGGACAGCGAAAGAAAAGCAAAAATCCGATTCCAGTTTGGAAGAAGGATATCTTTGCTCACCACCAATCACGTCCGTCACGGGCTGACCGAGCAGAATTTCCACTCGAAGTAATTTCTGAATTAATAGAAGAAACACAAGGATTCTGCCAATGTGGGTGTGGTCGTAAATCCGCTCAAACCCATCACGTTATGCCAAGAGGCAGAAGCGGACGCGGTGTAAAGACAAATGCAATGCGTGTCTGCGATATCTGTCATGGTCGTATCCAGACAAACGAGGAAGAGCTTCAAGGATGGATAACAACATATTCATTAACTTATGGACCTAGATTCTGGTTTGATGAACAAGATTGGGAAGAGTTCAACCGCAAGCAGGCGGCACAGGAGCGTTTAGAAGCCCAAAAGCAGGAACGATTGGAATCTATAAAGCCAGTCATGGAATTGCTTGCTACAGCGGCGGGACGCTCATTAAAAAGCAAAGAGATTCGGTTGCTAGAGTCTATGGATACTAAGCAAATGAGCGTATTTAGCGTCATGATATCCGATGCCTTGAACAATTTCAGCAAACCAGCTCCATCTTATGGCTACGGAGAGCGTTTTGAGGATTGAATATATAGCCCATAGGGCAGAGAGAGGCATAACACAAATGGGAAATGTACCAAAGGACGTACAGCGAGCTTGGAACGTAGTAGCCAATTATTTAAATAAGCAGGATGGAATTTTTTTCACATAGACCCCTGGAACAAACTGGACAACGGAAAGGAAGAACGGAAATACACACTGAACAATGTTGCGGGCACTGTGAAAATTGTGGCATCAAGCTCTTGGGACAAATCAAAAAAGTAGCCCATAGGGGACAAGAAGGAGGGTTAGCACATTGGAAGATCCAGTTAACATAATTTCTCTATCTGGAGGCAAAGACAGCACGGCTCTATGGCTTCTCGCCTATCAGAGACTTGAACCGCATATTGCAGTTTTTGCAGACACTGGTAACGAGCACCAACAAACCTATGAATATATTGATTACCTCGAAAGAGAGATTGGACCGATCCGCCGCATTAAAGCCGATTTCAGTGTCCAAATAATTCGTAAGCGGGAATGGGTACAAACGAAGTGGCGCGAGGAAGGGATATCCGAAACGATCATTGAACAGGCTTTGTCCGTTCTTCATCCGACAGGCAATCCATTCCTAGATATGTGCATCTGGAAAGGGCGTTTTCCCAGCACTAAAGCACGTTTTTGCACTGTGGAATTGAAGGTAAGACCTTTCTTCGACCAAGTATATTTGCCTCTGCTGGAGGAAGGTAAACGAATTGTGAGCTGGCAGGGGATAAGAGCGCAGGAAAGTCTTGCGAGATCCCAAATGCCAGAACGGGAGGAAACACCGGAAGGATACGAGATATACCGACCGCTTATTAATTGGACGGTCGAAGAGGTATTTGCAATGCACGCCAAACACAATATTGAGCCTAACCCACTGTACAAGCTGGGTATGGGCCGGGTCGGATGTATGCCATGCATAAACGCAGGCAAGATGGAGCTTTTCGAAATAGCCCGTCGCTTCCCGGAGGAAGTGGAGCGGATCGCCCAGTGGGAGGAAATCGTAAAGCTTGCATCCAAGCGGCACGGTGCATCATTCTTCGCTAGTTCGGACGGGGAGCAGATTTGGGATAAGGTCGAATGGTCCAAGACGGTTCACGGGGGCAAGCAATTAGATTTATTCAAAGCGCTAGCCTTCGAAGATGTGCCAGTCTGCTCCAGTCAATATGGGCTTTGTGAATAAGGAGGGGCAACCCTCCATAAGGGGGAGAGACACCATGCATCCCCTATACCAAAGGAGAGATAACGTGACCAATAAATCGGATTTTGAGTTTGTACTTTATTACAAAGGCAAACGCGTTAAAATAATGTTTTTTAAAAGCAGCTTGTTGAGAGCCTTAAAAGAGGCCCGAAGCCTGCTTGATCCTAAAAAATATGATTGCGTTGAAATATACAGGGACGACCTGTTCAACCGCACATGGATTAAAGAATACAGTCTGTAAGCCTACTACCTATACCAAAGGAGAGATATACATGTCACTGACAGTAGAACAATTGGACAATGAGATTGCTTTAAAGAGCATTATCGGTCATGCATTACATGTGTTCCCCAAATCCTTCATTAATCATAATAACGAAATCATCTTGGAACCGAGGAACAACGTGTATTTCAGCTTAAATGAAGTGAACACGGAGTTGGATTTTAAATGCAAAATGTTCGCATGGCTATCAAGACCAATTGCAAAAGAATTGAACAAGTATTGGGCACCAAGAGTTTTGGACAGCTTCAATCAGTTATTACGTACCAATTTCGCCAAAGACGATATGTATAAAATCTACGATCGTTTAGGAAATGATATCAACCGGAAATTAACAATACGGTTCATCAAATCTAACTATGATTTAACTTTACTGGACTGAGGGAGAGGCATAACAGCCTCTTACTCTACCAAATACAAAAATCAAAGGAGAAAATAACTCATGAAATTTGAATTACATGCAACATACCTTTTTGACGAAGATATGCCACTGCTATGCATCGGGATTGACAGAGAAGATGGATTTGCAGTCTTGGCTCCATTTTATGCCGATGATGAAGATTGCCTGCCTGAATTGCACTGTGAGGATGGAGTGATGGTGTTTAACATGCTGGATAATTACAAGACATTAAAGCCACTGAATATGAAAGCTAAAGTAACCAAGATCGTAGTTGAATAATGGGGCATATAGCCTCTTACCCCAAACCAATATCAAAGGAGTGATAAGCATGGATGCGTACGCAATTGCTATAGACATAGATTTGTACAACGGCAAGTATTTGACTAGCTTTTTGGAATCTGAGGACTCATATACAGAAGACTTGAATCAGGTGCTAGTTTTTTACGATCTAGAGAATGCCTCGTTGCAATGTGAAGGTGCAGAATATGTTGTTGGACTTAAAGAGGACGAATCAGGAAGCTTCATAGGATTCGAGAAAATCATAGTGGATGCAAACGCCTAAACAGGGGCCATCTGTCCTCTTACCCTACACCCCTATAAGGAGCGATAAGCATGAGAGATATTAAATTACGTGCATGGTATAAACCGCTTGGCATCATGGTTCCACCGGATAAAGTCACCTTTATTAACTTTGACACTAAGGTAATCGGTGTGTTCATGGATATGGATGGTAAAGGATATCATGTTTTGCGCCTGTCGGATTTTAGGTTGATGCAATACACCAATTATTACGGCTTGGAGTTTTTTGATGACGACCTTATTGCAGTTGCATGTGATTGTGATAGTGAGTATGGATGCAATCATGGGGAAGAGATTTACAAAGTTGTTTGGGATAAGTCTATGGCTGGATACAGGCTTAAAAAAGGTGATAGAACTGTAAATCTTGATGAGTTCGGAGAAGAGAATATGAGAGTTGTAGGCAACATACACGATAACCCGGAGCTGCTACAGCCCCAAGGAGAGAATAAGTTGGGATAATACATCTCAAACGCAGAATTGAACGGTTTTACGTTGGCGAGGACGGAGATACAGTATTTGCGCTGTACGAGGATATAGATGGATACGTGCATTACAGATACTGCAGCTATGATACGGATAAGCAGAGCATGTTGTCGGTTCTATTTGATAAAGAATTTAAGGAGGAACAGTCATGAGTGAACGGACATATAAGCTACAAAAGGGTGACCAAGTTGTAATGCATACATGTATGGAACATGACCACCCGGACAACTTCGGCAAGATTTGGACATGCCGATCGGATGAATTCCAGCATAAAGGGCACGATTACGGTTCTATATTCCTCGAGGATTTTAGCGGATCGTTTTCGACTGAGTTTCTGCAAAAGGTAGATGTATCCGCTTTGGTAGACTCACTCCAGCAGCAGCTAGCAGAGAAGGACGAAGCAATCCAACTAGGTGTGGATATGCTAGATGAGAGGGACCGGACAATAGCCCGGCAAAGCGCGGCACTGGAGACGGCAACAGACGCCCTGAACGGAATATTAAACGGGGAATGGTCTGAAACCATAGATGATCACTTTCTGGAAGTCTTCACAACACGCCGTGTAAATCCACCTCAAATAGCGAATGAAGCATTGTTTGCAATAGGTCGGGAGTTAGAGGCATTAGGGGAGTAACCACCAATACAATACGCTCCTGTTGAGCGTTGGAAGGATGATAGATATGTCAAACTCACAAGATAAGCAAGGAGAACTTATAGCGGAAATCCAGTCTATATTGATGGCTCATGGTTATGCCACTGAATGGACTTCCGTTGAAACTAGTGTTAACCATAATGATCTGATTTTGGGGCTTAGATTTATAAATTTACTTGAGGATTAAACCAATACAGGGTGTAGGACCTACACCCACTAAGGGAGGATATATAGATGTCCAAAATACAAAACGAAACAATATATGTAATATATCGAAATGGAGAGCCTTACCAAGGCAATGGCGAAAACCATGTGTACAAAACTAGAGGTGCGGCAGATATAGCTATGACACTTGGGATTGAAAACGAAGCGCGGTCAAACTATGAAAAGATTAGACATAGCTATGACTACAAATTAGCAGAATGGCGGGAGATTGGTCACAACAGGCAGTGCGGATTTATGGATGAAATACGTCCAAAATTTCAAGTGGTAGAGTATGGTCCTAAAAGTGGGGAGGAACAACAATGACAGATAAACCAGAAGAGCGTGGGAACTTAGCGATGACTCGAGAGGGTTTCGAAGGACTTATGAATCAAATTGCTAACTTCCATCATTTCTACGGACCGAAGCCAATATACGATTCACCTGAGGCGCGCAGTCGCTGCAAATATATCAAGTATGTCCGTCCTAATTGGGATATGAGAGATGGTAGATGTTTTTCAATTCGTTTTGATCCGTGCGGAAAAGAATTTAATAGCGGATACGGCGAAACAGTACCGCTTTACGATCAAATTATGGAATGGTTGAACAGTTCAAGGGAGAACACCCCATGATAAGAGCCTATACCTCTATATTATGCGCATTACTGTTATATGCGGGTGTAGTCAGTATAGATAGGTATATGTTGATTGAGCAGGTAGATCCAAACAAATTAAGCGAGGGAAGCATTAAATATGGAAGATAAAAACGAAAAAAAGTAAGCACCTATGAAAAAAGTGCTTACTTTAGAGTTAGCTCTTTATTATTAAGGGATTATTTGGTAAAGGAAGCCTTGATATAATGGGCATACTCTATGGCCGCCTTTTTCTTGCCATTTATATAAATAAACATCTCCTGCAAAGCGTCCTTCTATGTGATATTTTGAAGTTGGAACTGTCGATTTCATATCCTCTTTAACCGTAGCACCTCTTATACCAGTGACCCATTTGCTTTTACTTTGAGACGGAGTATATGATGTCTCGGAAGAAATGTTTACTGAAGTTTGGGCTTGTTCTGCAAAACCTAAAGACGGTACAGACAATGTCCCAAGAAGAACTGCACCAACAGCCAAAGTAATAATAGATTTTTTCAAAAGTAAAGCCTCCTTAGTTTGTTTATCTTCGTGTGCAAACTATGGTGTAAGGTTATTATAGTACTTTGATTTACATTTAACTACCAGAAATAACGATTTCACCAAATTATCACATTATATAAAGGAATGATAAATGATGAATGATAATCAAATGTGTATAGCAAATAGTCTTGAAGATGAGTCTACTGATACACAGAGAATAGTCCAAGTAAACTTCTTTGACGATGTAGATGCAGTAGATATAAGAAAAACAAAGTGGCTGCTAAACAAATATACTGACTTGATTGATGTAATCAAAAACTATGAATACTCACTTCAACAGTTGGAAAACGGCATGGCTGCATATGATTTGCTTTCGGCAGAGGGATCGGTTGCTAAACGATTTTCGGGACAAGAATTGACAGCAGATGTGACAGCAAATGCCGTGCTACTCAAAGACCAGCGCCATGTGAATTACAAATTCTATCAATTCCTTACGAATAACATTAAATTTGCAATAAATAATATACGCGATAAACATGAAGGGTTAATTGCAAAGTTGCTGTTTCTGGATGGAATGAAGTACCTCAAAGCACAACAATATTTAGAGAAGGGTTATCGTAAGGATATGCCAGGCATCTCAGCGACTACGTTTGCGGACAAAAGGCGTAAGGCTATAGAAAGCATAGCAAAAAGTCTTAAAGTCAACCGAACACTGGATTTTGTCACCATCGACTATGGGCGGGGGCGAAACAAAGAAGGTGAAATTGGACTTAGGATGCCAGAAGTAAATTAGACAGTAAGGGCTTAAGCCTTTGCGGTCTTTATTGTAGGTGTCTAAAGTTCCAGACTGAGAAATAAATTATCCTCATTAAGCTAACGTGCAGATTTGCTCAATCATCGGGCATTATCGGACTATATTTATGGGGAGCGATGGTGCGGCTAATCCGAGTCGTTATGCAAAAGAAGATAATAATTGGTTGAATCTATCGCGCTCCTCTAAAAAAGCGCAATGACCGCTGTATTGGAACGGAACTAGCTTCGAATTTTTGATCAGCTTATTTGTTTCCTCAGCTTGGGTAAACGGAACGACTTTATCATGAATTCCGTGAATAATTAATGTGGGTACATCGATCTGACCGAGATCGTTGTAAACATTTTCATCTCTAAGCGTGACCATAATGGCGGAAGTCGCCCAATTCGCCGCTTGTAATCCCATTAAAACGAACCAATCGGATTTCGGTTCGGAAATATACTGAAAGAAAAAAATTCCCGTTTGGTCTTGCAGCATTTGCGGTCGGTCATGATTTGTATCTTCGATGATTTTATTTGTAAATTCTTTTGGAACGCTAGATGGAGAGGCAGCGTCGATCAGGACGAGTTTAGATACCCCATACCCTTTGTAACGAGCCATATAACGAATCGATATCGCGCCTCCGGTAGAGTGTCCTGCCAGTGTTATGTTTCTTAACTGTAACGCCTCGATGACCATGCGGACATCATCCGCTAATCTATCGAAATTGTACCCGTCGAATGGTTTATCCGAATTGCCGTATCCTCTCCAGTCCATTCCGATACAACGATATCCGAGCTTAGGAAGGAAATTGAACTGATATTCGAACTGGTTATGGTTTAGCGGCCATCCATGAATAAAAAGTATCGTTTTATTTCCCTTCGGATTGATGTCCTCTATAAATACTTTTACGCCCGGTTCCACAGTAACGAAATATCCCAAGTGTATCGCCTCATTTTTTAAAATGTACTTCCCCATTAAGATATTCGCCCTAGGCAAGGTGAATGCCTAATTTCGGCGTCAAATTGGGTTTAGATAGTACGTAGAGATTTCTGAGGAATAGCTTGAGTGAAACAATTTCTTCAGATCATTGAGCTAACGGGAAACGTTAGTCGAATGGAACAGCGACAGTCTAGGACCTTTTTTCGTCCTTGGCTGTCGCTGTTTCAATTTCTAGGCTCAGTCCACTACTTATTTTCTCCTGACAGTAGGGACTATGTAAATCCGTAGTAGGTACGGAGTAGAAAGGATTTACACTTTATTCAGGAACAAACTAAATCCATTCTAGGAGGCAATAAACATGGTACATAGTTACGCTTACTTGGACAATACAGGAATTTTACACCTTCATCCATTGGAAAGTGAAGCAGCCAAGCATGGTAAGTATGTAGGTACAAATCTGGATTGCGACGAAAGCGGCTTTCCGGTTATCGGCGGCGAAGGTGTAGTCTACTATGTAGACAAAGACACAGCTTATGTAAACGGAAATGAACATGACGGCAAACAAATTGCTGTACCAAGTGGCCTTAAAACACTAGCTGATCAACTTCTGTAATCGTTAAGATTTAAACGTGGTGGCGGAATAGACGCAAGGCCGTGATACATGCCTCGCCCACATCGAAACTAACTACAACTAATTCGAGACAGCCGTAAAGAGGGTCATAATACCCCATCAATAAGGGCGGCAGATTGTTCCGCACGTAATGCGGACTATAGCGATTGACGGTAATCGCTGTGAAATAATTCCCGTTGGGAACCATACCGCATGTATAAGGGAGCGGCAGTGGCAAACGCATGACGGAGGGTTAGGGCGCATTCAAAACTAAAATATCTTAGTCATACAGGCTGTAATTTCGGCTGGCTGATGTGAGTAATAATGCCCTTGTTCCCTGAAAACACTCAAGGGAACGGGGGCATTCGTAATTATTTCATCACTCGATAAATAGGAATATCGATTTTCAATATTTCAGATTCACCAGTAGCTTTTATTTCTACTATTAACCGAGTGTTTCCATTTTTCATCATGCGTTCAATTGCAACGACTTCTTCAACTGTATGTCCCAAGCCATTAGGATCACCAGGTTCGGAGTCTTGATATTCATGTGTTACAATTTGATAAGCTAATTCTTCACATTGTCGATCAAATATATCTTGAACTTCAGAAAGTGGAAGAAATTCTTGCAAACCATAGGGGGAAAGCGGAGTTTTATTTGAAAGTAAAACAGATTGGAATCTTTGAATGAAGTTTTCTAATCCGCTTACCATCTTCAAATCCCCATCCTCGATTACAAGGTCGCCATCTTCAATGTCCAGAAAAAAGTCACTTTTGTATTCTGTAGTGTTTAATCTATCGCTATATACGCTTTGGAAAGGTTGGTTTGGTTTCCATCTCATATTATCACCTCCTTCTGACCTAATACTTTCGACGCACAAAAAGGAATATCCTTCCTTGATGTCGAACTGTTATGTCGAAGGAGGAGGTATATATGAAGTTTGATCCGAATGAAGATTTGGAAGTACAACGAAGAGCACTTGAAGAGTGGAAGATAGAGCTATCGACTTCGCTTCATGATCTTAAAAACAAGGCTATTGCTGCGAGGAATGAATTTTTAGGTATTAATTACAGAAAGAAAGTTCTGTTGGAACTTTGCGATCAAATGAAGGAAGACTCAGCAGAGAGACAAATGTTGTCTAAACAACTTGATGTTTTGATCAAGGATGCTGATGTAAAACTTAAACAATCATTTGTACTACAAAAGCAGTTGGAGGCTGAGACCTCCTCGTACGAATTACTCAAAAAAGCAATAGATTCCCACTTATCTGTTTTTGAAATTGTGGATGATAATGATGCTGACTATACGTCTGTTATGCGTTGAGTTGAAGCTTAGCAAGCACCCTGACCGGTGCTTTTTTTATATATTCAGGAAACTTTTCCTTAGCTCAATTTACATACCGTAGCATAGATAAAACCGCAGTAATAACGAATTAGAAAAATGATATATTCTATCCATAAAATAACGTAAATTCGAGGTCGCTGAAAAGCGGCCTTTTTTGCATTGGAGGAAAGTGATATGCCAATTAAATCTTCACGGAGACCCCCGCCTGTTCTGGCTAGGTCACCACGTCAACCCACTTTATGTAATGGATGTGTTTGGGGCGATTGGACTGGTACTAAACAATTATGTATGTTTCCATCCTCTGTTCAAACAAACATGAAAGGAGCGAAATGCAGTGAACTTCGTTCAGCCGATCCGCGATTCAAAAAAGCTGGAGGCCATTAAGCAATATTTGAAAGAGAAAAATGAACGGGACTACATTTTGTTTTTGGTTGGAATCAACACAGGATTGCGGATATCGGACATTTTGCCCTTGAAAGTCAGCTCAGTCAAAGGAAGTCATATTGCAATTACTGAAAAGAAAACGAAGAAAAGAAAGAACATCCCCATTCGAAAAAACCTTCGCAAAGAACTTGATGCATATATATCCGGGAAATTGGATAGCGATTATTTATTTCCGAGCAGGAACAAAAAGAGGAGATTGGAAGTCGTGCCGATCAGCAGCAGTATGGCCTACAAAATGTTGAATGGTGTAGCCCGAAAGTTCGGATTGAAGGAAATAGGAACCCACTCCATGAGAAAGACGTTCGGGTACTATTTTTACAACGAAACCAAGGACATAGCGTTACTAATGGATCTGTTCAATCATACTGAACAGAAGGTGACATTACGCTATGTAGGTATCCTTCAGGACACTTTAGACGATGTTTTGAAGGATTTTGAGTTGTAGCAATTCTCTACAATCGGGTAACCGTGAATTCAAAACGGGGAAAGGACAACAAAACAAATAGCATCAAGCAATCTTAGTGTTTTACGAGTTACCGAGAATATATATTATAGTGAATTAGTTTTACATTAACTGGATAGATAAGTGCTAGATTTCTAATCGTTAGAACAACATGAGAAATAAATGCAAGTGGAGCGCTAAATTTATTTTAGACGACCGCGTTAAAACCAACTCGAATACTTTGGTGGTGGTGAAAAATGAAGTGAGTAGAGAACGAAGCCCAAATAGGGAAAAGGCACTAAAAATGTGGATTGACAGCGGACGTGAAATGAAATTAAAGGATATTGCGATGAAGCTTGGTGTCAGTGACTCCAGTATCCGCAAATGGAAGGCACTGGACAAATGGGATGAGATACCGGAGAAAAGAAAGCGCGGCGGACAAACTGGCAATAAGAATGCAAAAGGAAATAGAGGAGGAGTTGGAGGCCCATACGGAAACGACAAAGCTGTTACACACGGATTTTTTCGTAAGTTCATGCCACAGAACCCAGAATTCGTTGAAATAATGGATGCTGTCCAAGAAATGGACCCAGTAGACATGATCTGGTACAACATTACCACTCAATTTCAGGCGATAATTTGGGCGCAGCGGATCATGTTTGTTGAAAATAAACAGGAAATGATTAAAGAACTTAAAAAAGTCGAGTATGAAATACACAATACAGGTACTGCCAAGAAGAAAAAGCTTGAGCAAGTGCCGATCAAGGAAGAATATGAATTTCAATTTTCTTGGGATCGTTACGCTACCTACTTGAAAGCTCAATCCACAGCCATGTCTGAATTGCGTGGTGCTATCAAGCAATTTCTGGCGATTGCGGATGAGGAAGATGAACGCCGTCTGAAACTTGACCAAATGCAAGCGCAAGTTGAAAAGACGCAGCTCCAGATTGAGGAAATGAAAAACGGGAAAGGCGATTCAGAAGAAGACCTTATAGATAATTGGGTAGAGGCGGTAATGAATGATGGCGAAGAAAGCGGAGAGCTTGACGAAACGGATGGCGGCATTCAAGAAGAGGATGCCAGTGTATCGAAAGAGTCCTAAAACATTTTTTAAAGAGATTCTGAACTTCAGCCCAGATAAGTGGCAAGAGAGCGTATCGGCTGATATTGCAAAGCATCGTTTTGTTTCCGTGAGATCCGGTCAGGGTGTGGGCAAGACGGCGCTTGAAGCGGCAATCTCACTATGGTTTTTATGCTGTTTCCCGTTTCCGCGCGTTGTTTGTACAGCTCCAACGAGACAACAACTCAATGATGTACTTTGGGCGGAAATCAGTAAATGGCAGTCCCAAAGCCCAATTCTAAAACGAATCCTCAAGTGGACTAAAACTAAGATATATATGAAAAATTATGAGGAACGCTGGTTTGCAACAGCACGTACAGCCACCAAACCCGAGAATATGCAAGGGTTTCATGAAGACTATATGTTATTCATTGTGGATGAGGCATCCGGTGTAGACGACAGAATCATGGCGGCGATATTTGGTACGCTATCAGGAGATTACAATAAGCTTTTTATGTGTGGGAATCCGACCAAAACGAGCGGGTTCTTTTTTGATTCTCATAATAGGGACAGAGAAATATACAGAACACACCGCGTATCATGCTTAAACAGCCCTAGAACCAGTAAAGAAAACATCGAAATGCTCAAGGCGAAATACGGTGAGGGTAGTGATGTTTGGCGCGTTCGGGTGTTGGGTGAATTTCCGCGGGGAGAATCAGATACATTTATCGCACTTGAAGCTGCTGAATTTGCCAAAGATGAAGTTAAAATTGAACCTTCTGGAACAAAGCTATTTGTCGGCGTTGACGTTGCACGTTTTGGCGACGATGAGACAACTATGTACGCACGTATGGGCGGTAAGGTGGTCAAGACTCATTTCCACCACAAGCAGGACACTATGACAACTACAGGATGGGTATTGCGCCTGGTTGATGATGTGAAAACCGAATATTCAGAAGTGGATGAAGTAGAAATAAGAATTGATGATAGTGGAATAGGTGGAGCTGTTACAGATAGAATGAATGAAATAAATGAGGAGAAAGGATTGGGTTACACCATCATTCCAGTTAACAATGGATCAGCAGCGGAAGATGGGCATTATGGGAACCTCGTGGCAGAGCAATGGGGCCACATAAAGGAAATGCTTGAGGCTAACATGAGTAATTATGTTCTTGGCAAACCGGGAGATTTACAGCTGCCAGATGATGAAAAACTGATAACGCAGCTCACATCAAGAAAATGGCGTATGGGCAGCAATGGGAAGATATTCTTAGAACGTAAAGAGGATATGAAAAAACGGGGTTTGCAGTCACCAGACCGTGCTGATGCTTTTGTTTTGGCTTTTGCGAAAGTTTGCTCTGGATCAGGATTTTCTTTTGGGAGCTTAGCTTATTAGCAAACAATAAAAGGTTTAATTTATTTCATGTCGAATTATATCATTTAAAGCTGATTTAGGAGAGATGAAATTGAAAGATATTTTTCCGATGTACTATGCTCCTGATAAGGAAGAGTTTAACGAAATGTGGAAAGAAAGTATTATTGTCTTCGATGCTAATGTTTTATTGAACTTATACAGATATTCCATAAAAACATCTGATTTAATTTTGAACATAATGGATCGTCTTTCAGATAGATTATGGATTCCTTACCAAGTGGCTCTCGAATATCAAGCAAATAGGCAAAAAGTTATATATGAACAAAAGGAAGCCTACGCACAAGTAAAGAATGTAGTTAGTAAAGAGTTTGATGAAATGTTAGATCGCTTAAGTATTGGTTTGAAAAAATATCATAAAAGACATCCTATTATAGAAATAGGAAATATAACAACAAAAATTGAAAACTTACAAAGTGAAGTAATTAATGAACTTGAAGAACAAGAATTGAACCATCCAAACTATAATGAAGACGACAAAATAAGAAATTTTATAGATAAACATTTTGCCGGAAAGATAGGAACGCCCTATAGTGAAACTGAGTTAAGTGGAATTTATAAAGAAGGAGAGCAAAGATATAAAATAAAACGACCACCAGGTTACAAAGATATGAGTGAGAAGAAAGATCAGCGAAGATTTCACAAAGGATTAATAATTGAAAGCCAGTATGGGGATCTAATTGTTTGGAAGCAAATATTAGACATGGCAGAACAAAAAAATAAATCAGTTATTTTGATTACTGATGACAATAAAGAGGACTGGTGGCAAAGAGAGTCCGGAAGGACAATTGGACCTAGAGTAGAATTAACTGACGAATTCACTCAGTGTACAAAACAAAAATTCTACATGTACGAATCATATAGATTTATTGAATTTGCTCAAAAGTTCTTGAATCAACAAATTGATGAAGAAGCTATAAAAGAAGCTCAAAACCTCAAACATTTCAATCAGTTTGAAATTAACAATAGTCTTGATGGTGAGGACACGGAAGAAGAAATTTTGCAAGAGGCTGAAGAGTATGCGTTCTACCCTAGAGTGAAGACGACTAAAGAATATGAGAACTACAGTGTTGATGATCAAGTGTATCATAAAAAATGGGGGATAGGCATTGTTAAAAGCGCTAAGGGATCAGGAAGGGATCAGGAAATCATAGTGGAATTTACAAATCCCTTTAGAATTAAAAGGTTATTATCTTGGTTTGCTCCTCTACAAAAAATATAATCCTGATAATCCGTAGTAACACCGAATAAAACCAATGATATTATTTAGACATAGAAATATGAACGAATACTGGAGGCAGGAAAAATTTCCTGACCTCCTTTTTTGTTGCGTCAGAAAGGAGGTAAAGACTTGGGTGTAAGACAGTGGCTAATTAACTGGCTGGCAGCAGGAAGACCAAAGAACGAACCTGATCGACAGACGGAAAGCTACCCGTTCCCGTTCGGTATCATGATGAATAAGGGGAGTAACCAGCCATCACCAAAGCGGACACCAGCTAATTTAAGAACGTTATCGGAATCGCCTATACCGCGCCGCGCGATTAATGTAATAAAGGATGGCATTACCAAACTTAATTGGTCTGTGGCGGCGGTAGATGAAAATGACACGGAACAATTCAAGGAGATGTGTAAGATGATCGAGCGGTCACTTTTGAAACCTAATACAGGTGACACATTTCGGTCATGGGCTGAGCAGGTTGTTGAAGACATGTTGGTATGTAGTGCTGGTTCATCCGAAGTTTTAAAGGCAGGAGATCCGAAACGGCCTTTTAGGATGTACCCAGTGGATTCCTTCTCCATTGATCTTTACCCTGATTGGGACGGTAAAGAAAACTCATATCGTTATGCTCAAAGGGTTCGCGGACAATATGTGCATCTCACCTCTTCCGACCTGATGTATATACGGATGAACCCAAGAACGAATACTCCTTTCGGACTTGCACCGCTTGAAACGGTTTGGGAATCGGTGAATAATTTCATAGATTCGCACCGTGCAGCAGGGAAACAGGCCCGTAATACTTTCCTGAAAAAACTGATAAACTTGGGTAAAAGTTCCGATGCCAAAGCCACAAAAGCTTTTATGCAATACTGGCAAGATGAAGTTATGGGACAAGGAAGGATGCCCGTTGTTGGCGGGTTTGAAGGGACTTCCGTATTAGATCTTGGTGCTACTGATGATAAGGCGCTGTTCATTGAATGGCAGCGGTTCCTTATTGAAATGGTCGCTATCGCCTTTGGTATTTCTCCTAAGAAATTAGGACAGACGAAGGATGTAAATCGTTCTACAGCGGATAGTGAAGATGATGATACGAATGAAACAATCAAATCAATAGCGGAGAATATCGTCGAACACATCAACAATCATATTATCGACGGGATTTTCAAGCATGGAGGATTAGTCGAATTCAAATTCCACTACGAAACTTCATTGAAAGATCAGAAGACCAAAGCTGACATTCACGCGATCTATATAGATCGCAGGACACTGACTCCAGACGAAGCCCGTGCGGATTTGGGGCGCAAGGCAATCCCCAACAAGCACGGTGAGGTGTTATTGCAGCCGAGCAAATTATCTGTAGTTGATCTAAATAAAACTCAGGAAGAGATACAGGCGGAGAGGGACAAATTGTTGAGTAATCTTCCTGAAGATGATCCGCCAATCAAAGACAAAACAGAAGACGATGAATCCGACACCGCTGAAGAGTAGGTGTTTTTATTTTGCCCTGAGGGGCGGTGAAGACGTGTTTACAAGGTTTGTTTGCAGTGTTGTGAGACTGACATATCCAAGGTCAGTGCCGACACCGAGAAACCGAGCGGAGCGCAGACAACAGAAGTATCACGGAGGGAGGTGAGAATCTAAATGCTTAAAACGTTGAAAATGAGCAACCAGCGGATGCGCGTTCAGGACTTCAAGTTATCCGAAGAAGGAGGACATCCGAACAAGGTTCCTTTCAAATGTGCTCTTTTCGCAGTTGATCAACCAAGTGATGGCTCACCTCATGGTGCTGGCGGGAAACGTATTCGTATTTCATCGACTGTTTGCGACCAATATCTTCAAACCTTCGTAGGTATGGCCTTAAATATTGACTACGCCAACGGTATGGCGGACCATGATCCGCGTTTTAAAGTTGCTGTGATTGATAAAGCTTACCGTTCGCTTGATGGTTATGCATGGATTGATGGATACATTTACGCAAAGGACTTTCCTGATGTTGTTGCCACTATTCGTTACTACAATGGGCTGGCGGCTGAGTATAACTGGAGCGAGTATCAGTTTGGAGCATCACTCGAAATGGAAGCCGCTGTACAGGATGCAACGGATATAGAAGATGTGTTGGATGTAATTGAGTTTTGCGGTACGGGAGCAGCCATCTTGTTCGCGGATGCCGCTGCCTATAAAACAACGAGCTTTGCTGCTCGTAATACGAAACAGAACAAGGAGGATGTTGAAATGACACCAGAACAGATTAAAGCGATGGAAGATTCTATGAAGGCGCTGCAAGAGGGAATGACAGCTATTACAGCCAGCGTACAAAGCGTGGTAACAGAGGTAGGGACTATTAAAACAGATATCACCACCATGAAAGCTGCAAGTGAAGAAGCCGAACAGAAGACCGCTGAAGAACAAGCCGCTGCTGACCTAAAGGCAGCTCAAGACAAAGCGGACGCTTTAGAAAAGGAATTGAAAGAGTTAAAAGCAGCGGGTGCGCCTCCAGCAGAGCCAGAACGCAAAACATTCAGCGCGTCCGCATTATTGTCCAAGTATGGCAGTAATGCCAATCTTGCGGCCGGAGCGGAAGTAAATGATTATAAAACCTTCTGTGCTTCTGTTGACGCTCTGAATCTTCCGTCCTCTGAATCTTTCAAACTTAAAATGCAGGCAAAAGCACAATTTGCCGAAAAGGAGAGTGTGTAATACATGAATAACCGTGTTGGAGTAGCCCAATTTGTTTCAGTTGCTGCGGCAGCTCAGTTTCAGGGGCCAGGGGCAATTATCACAGACGATTTTCAGAAGGAAATTACGGATGTATTACGTCGAACATCTATTTTGGATGGACGCTTGAATTATGTACCAGCAACAGGTGATATTTCTACGTACTACGAACAAAACACTGTAAATGGTGGTGAGTTCGTTGATCCGCGTAACCCTTCAGCGACATCATCTAGCAATCAACGTACACCACATGGTGTGAAGATTAAAGCACTGACGAACCAAGTCAACTTTGGACATTATGACGTAACGTTGGGCCAGCAACAAAACAACTTTCCTGAATTAAAAGCCAAGGATTTGAATGACATGCTGAATGCTATTGGACTTACGCATGGTAAAGCACTTTGGAGAGGCAGTGACACTGGCTTGGCTGTACCAACAACTTTACAATATGTAGGACTTGCAAGTCAGATTACGAACACTTTCACAGTTGGGGCAACTGCATCAATCGTGTCTGCTATTCGGGCGAAGGTAGCTGCGATGGTAGCGAGTGAATTGTACGAGCTTATGCCAACAGCTATTTACATTCATCCAATTGCTCATCATTATCTCGAAGAAGAAGAACGCAATGCTGCCAACAATGAAACGCAAATCAGCAACCTCAAGAAAACAACGGTTGCTGGCTTAGAAGTGTTAGCTATTATGACAGCCGCAGGTCTGCTGCCGATCATTCCCGAGCCGTTTATCCCTTCAGCAGTTAATGCAAAAACGGCAACAAACACTGACTACGGAATTGCCATTGTGACAGAGCCGATGATTGAGTATCACTATGTTGGAGAAAAGGGCATCTACCTCTTCCAGTTGGGTACAACGTCAAGTCTGCAAGAACAGTACGTTGGCATCAAGTATGGCGCCCCAGTAGCCAAAGGTCCAGGTTACGCACATGCATACGGCACGATTGAACGCCCAACTATTACGGCGGTATCATAATAGGTTTTAAAGTCGAAGAGGCGGTTGGCATGACCGTCTCTATTTCATTTTGAGAGGAGATGCTTCAGTTGGCGAAATCGAATCTGGACAAGTTGAAAGATGCGATTGCTGAAAGCGCAGCATTGTTAGCGCAGGCTGAGATTGGTGAAATTGGAGGACAATATCCTCAACAATCGGCAGATGCATTCAAGGAGGCCGTTACAGCGGCAGAGATATTGGTTGGCGCTGAAGGAACAGAACCAAGCCAGTTCGATGCTCAAACAACGGTGCTGAATGATGCGCGCAGTTCTTTTCTGGCTGCTAGGATTCTGGCAATCCGAAAAGTTACGCTTCGCGGTACACCAAGCCAGCGCAAGGGTCCTCACACGATTCATTTTAAAAATAGGGTCGTTAACTTCGTAGATGGCGAAGCACAGTTACCGGATGAACTGGCAGACGAGCTTTCTGATGCTGGCTATGTAGAATGAGTCAGTATCTTGAGTTAACGGATTCTGATTTCGTTCCGGCTGGTATCAAATTAACTGTTCCGCTTATTCTGAGGGCATCGGCTGTAATTGACGGAAGGTGCAGGCGTGAGATTGGAATTACAACCTACACGGAACGCATACCGCTTACCGATCAGCAGCGAGGGCATTTGTCCTATTATCCAGTTATAGAGGTGAAAGAGGTAAAAGGCAGGCCTAAGCAGGGATTGATGGGCAATTTCTTTGGCCCTCCAGGACTCGAAACAATTACTGATACCAGCACCATTGATATCGACAAGGACATTGGTACCGTCTGGTGTGGTTATTCTTCTTTCGGTTCAGCGTATGCAGAGCTAGAAGTGACGTATACCAGCGGTTGGGAGACGATACCTGATAAGGTCAAGGTGGCATGTGGCCTGATAATAGGACAATTGGCTGGAAATCCGAACACAAATGTCAAATCGAAGAAGGACTTCGACTATAGCATTGAATACTTTGGCAACAGCATGATTACACCAGAAATTGCCGACCTTCTGTCAGAGTTTGAACATAGGTCATTTAGGTAGGTGATGAAAGTTGTTCTATGAGTTCACACATCGCCATACGCCGTGTGTGGTGGACGGAAGCGAAGATGTAGTGATTCTATCAAGGGAAACCAAAGCGACGACTGTAATGGGCAAAGAATACGTCTATAACGGTGTATTCTCACCTATTTCACTCGTTAATCGTGGTTCCTTGGTGCAGGGAGAGGACACATTTCTCGTCCTAACCTTAAGGAAAACGGTAGATCAGGACAAATACTGTTCTTTGGTCAAAACGAACTCCGTGGTAGAGGTGCAAAGATACCAGCAAGCTTACGATGCAAATGATAATCCGGTGGGCGATGCGGAATTCACGTCGGTCGCTGCTGATGTTGTTTGTTCTGCACAGTATGTCACAGCACAATTGCGACAACAGGAGCCGGGCTTGCTGCCGAGTACCGTGTTTACCTTGCAGTTACAGACGACAGTCGATGTAAGAGACCCTCAAGACTCAAGTCTATCCGCGCCTGACCGGATTGTAATGGGCGGGAAGACATACCAGGTAGATGTGGTAGATAGGATCAAGTATCCTAATCTGTTGCACATCCAGCTTTCAGAGGACCGCCGATGATTACAGGGTACGATTCAGTGAAAGCGGCGAAGGATCTGGAGAATAAGCTCGCTGTTGAAATTACTGGGCTAACGAAACTGGTCATGCTGACAGCCAAAAGCGGCATACGGTATTATCCAGCAGTTCGGGACCATTTGGAGATGCACATGTTCGTGCTTGCTAATCAGATGATTTCAGGTGACATTACAGCAGATTACTGGCAAGCATGGCTTGAGCAATTCGGTAAAGGCTCCAAGATGGCAGACAGCAGCCAAAATCCCGGTTTAATAATCTACATGAATAGTGAAGCATGGAACCGACTGAGGTCCAAAGGTGATCGTATTATTGTAGGTCGTTCCCGTGGAAAGTACCAGGCGATTGACGGGACCATGAAGGAATCAGGCGGTGGCTATGCTGGGGTGGACTTGGAGGAGCTTGCGGAGCGCGGTGACATTGATCCTTCATTCAGGGCCACACCACCAACCTACTTTTTGCGTATTGCAATCCAGTCTAACCGGAAACGTATTTTGGATGGCATTAGCCGTGTAATAACTGAGTTTCCGTATCACAGATACTTCAAGGAGGTAAAGGAGTGAGCCTGCAACTTGTTGATGCTGTTCAGAGTGCTTTGAAGGCAGATACAGAGCTTATGTCCATGCTGAAACTTACTCCTTCATCACCGTCTGCCGAGGTCGTGAAGCGATTTACGAAAGGCATGGAGCCTGAGATAACGGTTTCTAAGGATACAGTTCCACATATCTGCCAATATGTCATGCCGGGACGATATGCCACTAATCCATTGGTGTTTGAGGGTAAGTTCTGCATTGATTTCTACGGCAAAACAGCTTATGAAGCGAAGCTACTGTTCGAACGTTCATTCAAGCTTTTACATGACAGACGATTGATTGCTCAGGGCTTTGCTTCATACTTGTGTGTTCTGACCTATGATGCAGACTTTGCTACTGGCATCCAAGGAGCCAAAGGTTATAAGGCGATTTATGATGTGGATTATCTTAGAATGAATTGAGGGAACTAAAATGGCAGAAGCAGCAGTATGGAAAGCAACGGGAAGATCCGGTGATCACAATGGCGTTAATCACGTTGAATATGAGTTGCTTGATTCAGCGCAAAAGCGAGTTTCCTTGGCTAAAACAAATGTGTCCAGCATTGAAAAAGATGGGGTTAAAATTGAACCCGATGATCAAGAGACTCTATGGTTTAGCGAAGTAAACACAACCAAGAAGTACAAATTTAATGTGCTTACTCTTGCTGGTACAACTTATGAGGCCGAATTGAATTGGACTCAACCTAATCCTCCTAAACCGGAACCTACCGAGTGGGATACGCTGATTGCTGAAAAAATCACGCTTGCTAAAGGATTGGGTATTATGGGTGTCTGGAATCCAAAACAGGGTTACAAGCTAACCAAAGAGTACAGTCGAATTTCAGAAATTGATAAGCGTTTATGGGAACTGGTCAAATAATTCTGATCAGTTCTTTTTTGTTCACTTTTGAGGAGGATGAAATATGCAACCTTTAGTATTTGATGGAGTAGGGATTGTTCAAGTGTACGAGACGGGAGGAAAACTCAAGTTTCTTGATGAAAGAATCTCCAAAGTAACATTGCAACTCCAATTTGATTGGGACAAGGTGATGGGCGGTGACAGCGGATACGCTTTCCACTACACAGCCAAAGATTTAGGAGACAAAGCTTCTATGGAGGTACCGCGCTACTCGGACATCCTAGCAGAGTTATCTCAAGGTGCTGAATCGGAGAAAGGGACAGTGTTTTTCGATGAAACGGAACAAGGTTTCCTGAATACAACTGATGGTTACAAAATCAAGGCTCCGACGAAATTTGGTGGAACCTTAGTAGCTGCAAGCGACAGGGTTTATTTAAAAGATAGTGCGAGTGAACTCACTGAGCTGACTCGCGTTGCTTCAACTCCTACAGCAGAACAATACGTTATCACTGCTGATGGCACAATCAAATCCGATGTCGCGAATGAGGGCAAATTGATTGTCGTTACATTTAAATGGTCGAAAGAAAATGCAACACGAAGCAGTTTGAGTGGAAAACGCCGTCCAAAACCATTTAAACTGGTTCACCGTTTCTCTCTGGTGGATGATCGGGATGGTAAGGAGGTACCGTGCCAGCTTACCATTTGGAAAGCACTTGGCGGTGGTACATTGGACGTGTCTCAAGAACGTAAAAAACCTACCAGTAACACGTTGTCGCTGGAAATCATGGAGCCGGACATCACGCCAGAAAATCCTAACGGGTACGCTGTAGAAATCATTTTCGGTATCTAACCAACAATTAAACCCAACCCTCTACCGAATCAGGTTGGGGGTTACATACATTGAGGAGGAAATTAAATGAGTGCAGATAAACAATTGGATAAAACGCTTAACATCGGAACTGAAATTCGATTGGCAGAGGGTATCAAAAAGCGTGTGAAGATAGGGACCATTGCATTGATCCGTCAGGTTCGTGAAGAGATGGACGGTGTAGCACACAAGTTTTCGTTTTCTATCGGTCGCAAGAAATGGGAAGCTACCGAGGAACGGGAGGCTGTTGACTGGCCTAAAGTGGAGGAAACATACAAAAAGGCGTTTAATCTTGTGCTGGTTGAGGAAATAACGGAAAAAGAGTACGAACAGATTGACCAGGACGGTATTGCAGAACTGGATGATTTGTTAGACCGATTTCTATTCTGAGTCGTTTCCTCCAGATGAAGAGTCAGATGAGGAAGATGAACAGGAGGAGTCTAATCCTGCCGAGAATGATCATGAGACAGACTGGTTAGAACTTTGGGCTTTATGCGTGAGTAATGGTATTTCTGATTCAGAATGGCCTAATATGACTATTCCGAAGATCAGAGCCTTAATGAAAGCTAAGAACAGAAACCGGGAATTTGAAATCATTCTTCACGGTGGCAATGTGGAAAACAAAAAGCCGAAGAAGGTCAAGACGTTATCTGATCTTGGTTTCTTCGCCAAGTAAATTAAGAGGCATCCGCAATCATGCAGGATGCCTCTTTTTCTGTATTTAGGTCAGGAAACTTTTCCTGAACCATTTGTGAGGTGAGTTAAGTGGCAGATTTAAATAAGGACGTAGTAGGCGCACGAATAAACCTGGATACCAGCAAGATATTACCTGCATTCAAGGTTATCGACAATGGAGCAAGAGCCAGTGCTGAATCGTTTAAACTTCTAAATGCTGAATTAGGAATCAGTGAGAAAAATTTCAAATCCTTAGCCAGTAGTGCGGATAAGTTTGCTTTGAGTGCAGAAGACAGACGGAAGAAGATTCTTGCTGAATCCGAAGCTCTTGTTAAGCAACGTACTGCACAGGCAGAATTAAATACTGCTCGGAAGAATCAATTGGAGCAGGCCAATAAGATAACCGACGAGAAGCTTAGAGCACAGCAGGCCATTGTAAAAAAGCGTGAGGATGCAATTGAACAACAGGAACGAGAGCATCTAAAGCGGATGGAAGCTCTTCAAAACAAGGCGACATCAACCGGACAGAAAGCCGCTAAAATTTCAGGGGCAGGAACGGATGATAAGACGCGTGAACGTGTCCTCATGCAAGAACAGGCTATCCGTATGAAGTTGCAGCAAATGGCTGACAAGGAAGCGCAGCAGGCAAGGAAGAACGCTCAAGATTATGAAAAATTTTGGCTGAACGCATTACGTGCCAGAGAGCAAAAAGAGGCGCAAGTACGAGAGAAGGTGCTTCAGGAAGAACAGAAGATCCGTCGTTCACTGAGCCAGACCGAAGCCCAGATGAAGCAAACCTTCAGTACAACTCCTAATTGGATGAGTCGAGTAGGAGATATGGCTACGCATGCGCTTGTATTCAACACAATGTATGCAGCCATGCACAAAGTGCAGGAAGCACTAAAAGAAGGATTGGTTGGGATAGAATCCAACATGGCGGGTTATATCCAAACAAATGAACATTACTTTTTAGAATATAACGAAGGCACTAAAGAAATGGTTATGAACACCGAAAAATTACATGACCAAACGACCAAATTCATTCGCACGGCCCATGACTTGGGAAGTGAGATTATGGATGTTACCGAATCTGCGCGTTTGTGGGGCCGGATGTATAAGGACGCAGGCGTAGTTCAGGAAATGGTGCGTAAGTCTACGATGCTCTCGACTGTCGATTTGGTTTCTCTTGAAGGCGCGACTAAATCAATGGAGTCCACATTTGCTCAATATGGCGTGCAGATTAAAGACAGCAACGACGCCATGGTGCTTGGCGGTCGCGTGCTGGATTCCTGGTCCAAGGTTGCCCATGACACGATGGCACCAGCGAGGGACTTGGGAGCTGCCTTCGAACGGACAGGTAAGATAGCGGCAGAGACAGGCGTTTCATTTGATTTTATGAACGGCTTGATTTCAGCAGGTGTTCGTAACACGGCTCTCAGCGGGGAAAACTTGGGGAACATGTGGAAGACGGTCCTGGGTACAATTCGGACAGACAAGGCTGTTGGAGAAATTGAGCGTTTAGGCGTTGCAACCAAGGAAGTCGTTAACGGACAGGAACAATGGAGACGAGCAGAAGATATCTTACTGGATTTGTCTACCAAAGTAATTGACAAAAACTATGACCTTACGAAATCCTACGCTGATATTTCACGCGGCGTATATCAATATGCAAAACTGGCCGCTTCACTGAATGCCGGAGACATTTTGTTGGGTACAGCGGCTTCTATTGGATCTACTGGCTCCACGATGGAGTACCTTAAAGTGCAGATGGATACTATTCAACGTAAAGCAGCTCAAACTAAGGCTTCATTACTGGAAATATTCAATAATGCCGGTGATGATGGATTGCGGCGCACTATCAAGGATGTATTGGATGCAATTGACCAACTACTTATTGGGCTTACAAAAGTTCCTTCCGGCGTGTTTGAGGGAACGGCAGCAATCGGTGGTCTACTGCTTGCCTATAAAGCTCTGAGCGGCCCGATCATGAATGTAATTGCTGCTGTAAAAGTATTGACGGCTGCAAAGGCTGCGGAAACTGCCGCTATTGGCGCTAATACGGTAGCTAACAACGTTAATATCGTTTCCTCGCAAGGAGCAACTCTTTCAACAGTTCAGAGAGTTGCCGCTACCGAAGGAGCTACAGTAGCACAAGGAGCTTTAACGGTAGCAACCGAGGGAGCTACAGTTGCTACAAAGTCATTGTCTGTTGCCCAAGCCACAGCAACCGTGACGACAGCAGCAGCAACGGCAGGATTGAGCTTACTTGTTGGTGCAATTGCTCTAGTTGCAATGAATAGCGGTAAAGAAGAAAAGGCTGCTCGTGATCGAATCCAGAACTTAAAAGATGAAGATTCGGCATCTCAACAAATGGTTAGCCAATATCAAAGACAGATTGAATTAGTACCTAAATTAGCTAATGCGCATCGTTCTCTTGAACAGTCACTTAAACTAAGCACTGGCTCGGCAGAAAAGGAAACCCAAGTAAAAAAACAACTCGAAGAGGTTTCAAAAGCGCTGGTCATCACTCTTGGAAAAGAAGGAGCTAAGGAACTTGAGGCTGCTGGTTATACTGATGAAGCTGTGCAGGTTCAAGTTGCTGCATTGAACAAACTCATCGAGAAGCAGAATGAAGCCCGAAAAAATGTATTGAAAGATCAGCAATCGCAATTACTCGACCAACAAAAACAGAAGATAAATGAGATTACAGAAGCTACTAAAGAACTGGAACGAGTAAAGAAGATCATCGCTAATCCAATTGGAGATTTTTTAGGGACAGGTGAATTCAAAGAAGATGCTGCCAAATTAGAAGAGAAAATCAAATCTTTAGAACAAGAAAATAATAAGCTTACTTTATCTGTAACAGAAGTAGGAGTAGCTTTAAGCCAAGCGACTATTGAAACTGACCAATTTGCTGGGAAAGCTGGAACAGCAACCGAAAGTGTTAAATCACAGGAGGAAGCTCTTGCCGATTTAAGAGAGCAGATTCAGGGGAATGGCAAGGCGATTTCTGAGATGAACACTGTTTTAAATGATCTTGTCAATAAACAGTCCATGAACGCAGAAGCTGCGGCTGAATTAATTCTCAAATACCCTCAATTAGCTTCGGAGATTTACAAAACATCTGAGGGATGGGCTTTCGAAAAGAATGCTCTCGAAGTTGTTCGCAAAGCTAAAATACAAAAGGCTATAGATGATCTAAAGTCAGAAAAGGCGTCCAGTTTAAGTACAAAACTTGAATCTGATGATCGTATCGCAGTTTACATTAAAGAGGCTGGAGCGATTAAAAGTCTTGCTGAATTGAAAGCTAGATTGAATGGAGTTATGGTTCAAAGTTCATTAGATGTTTTTAATAAACAAAAAGAACTAAACAACATGACTGGAGTGAAATCTTTCCTAAGCGCCCCTTTTCAAAACCAACTAAATCAAGATAAGAAAAACATGGAGAAGAGTAAAAAAGATATAGGCGAAATATATGGTGGATACGAGAAAGATATGAAGGAATATGACACTCGTATCAATGCTCTAACCAAACTATATAATGACCCTAAATTTGGCGTGAGTTCTTCTGGATCGAAAAAAGAGAAGGGAAGCGGGGGCAAAAAAGGCAAGAGCGATGCGGAGCGTGCAGCCGAAAAAGCAGCTAAGGACGCTTCTGCGGCACGAAAAGATAGTTATGACAACGATCTTGATAACTTTAAGTACATCGCTGAACGAAATGAATGGTCTATAGACCAACAGGTAGCAGGATACAAACGATTGGCTCAGCGACATAAGCAGTACCTATTGGAAGATAAGGATGCAATGAAACAATGGAGCCGAGATGTTCAGAAGCTTAACGATTCCAGATATCAGGAAGATGTTGAGAACCTAGAGCGAAGAAGCGAACGCATGCGACAGGCCAATAAACAGGAAATTGAAATAGTTAAAACCAGCCTGGACTTTTACAAAAAGGAGCAAAATAAAAATTATCTTCTTCCTGCTAACCGTAGAGAGATTGCCAAACAAATCTACGATTTCACCGTCAAATACAATGAGCTGCGCTATCAAAACAGCGAGAAGTGGATTGATAAAGAAACTTCCAAAATGGAAATGGCAGGCCAAAGCCAGATTGCTATCCTCAAAATGGAATATGACGCTTATATGCGTATGAGTAAGGCAAAGGATCGTACCGCCGAACAAAGTTTTGAGTTGCAGCAGAAGATTTACGAGAAACGTAAAGCTCTGGAAGATGAGTTTCTGTCCGACTTCCAAAAGCGAATCAATTACCAAAAGAGTATGGAAGCTGTATCTGTTTCCGATCAGCTCAATTTATGGACAAAAATGCAGGCTCTTTATAAAGAAGGATCAGAACAACGGATGGAAATTGATGTACAGGTCCATGATTTGAAGAAGCAACTTTTGGAGGATCAGAAGAAGGCAGCTACAGAAGCTGCCAAGAAGGAGAAGGAAGCACTTGAAAAGACTCGGGATGAGGAAGTAAAGCGTATTGAGGCGGAACGGGATGCTTTTATCGAGGCTCAGGACGCTAAAATTAAGGCCATAGACGACTTGCTAGCCAAGATGCAGACAGCTAATGAAGACGAGGACTATGATCGTGCTATGGCGGAGAAACAAGCACGTCTTGCCTTGCTCCAATCCGCCGTTGGTCCCGAGGGTATCGCTGAGCGCAAACAAACCGAGAAAGACATTGAGGATATGCAACGGGAACATAACCGGACGCTGGCAAAGCGCGGCTTGGAGGATCAAAAGAAAAAGCTTCAAGATGAGAAAACTGAGCGAGAAAAGGATTACAATGACCAGATTGAAGCAGCTAAGCAGCATTATGATCAGCTTGCTGAGAAATATGCTGAGTATTCAGACGGAGTTGAATCCAAAGCCGAAGACTTGAAAAACACGCAAATCAGCAAAGAATCTGAGAAGAACGCGGAGATTTTGCGTCAGTTAGATCAGTTTATTGTTGACTATCAGATGAAGATGGCGGAGATTAATGCAACCTCGTTGTCCGCTTCCCTGGATACAGGTTCCTCAATCTCTGAAAAAGACAGTGACTTGGCGCGATATAATTCCAATATTGATAAATGGTACTCGGCAGGCACCGCTGAGAAGGGCAAGCTGCACGAAGAAAATGCTGCTCTGCGGAATAAGTATGGCATTAAGAAGGATACAGGCAAGCTTCAAAAATTCCATTCTGGCGGGATCGTTCAGGGGGATCGAGGTGCAGAGGTTCCGGTAATTGCAAAGGCTGGTGAAATGTATCTGAACGATCGACAGCAAAGTAACCTGTTTAACCTCATTAGTTTCAAAATGCCAAGGTTTGATTTCTCTATGCCGAATTTCTCCATGGCTTCGGGGGAGGGGACAAATCCGCAGTATAACAACAATTACTACACAGTAACTTCAGGAGATACTTATATTGAAGATGAGTCCGCAGCAAAGGTCTTTTGGACCGAACGAGATAACCTGGTGCGGAGGTTGCAAGCGAGGGGAGGTAAATCCTAAATGATTGATGCTACTGTCGATGGTAAGTCCTTTAAATCCATTGGATTAGGACTAAAAAAACACAACATACCTGTGTTGCCGCCAACAAAGGACCATTCTCTTGAAATAGCCGAGAGGGATGGGGAATTAGACTTTGGCAGTACTTACGGAGCGAGGACAATCAATCTCGAATGCGTCCTAATGGCTGATGATACAACCCTTGATTACCATAGGAGAGTCGCCCAAGTGGCGGCTCTTTTTAATGTAAAAAAAGGGGATATCGTATTCACATTTTCCGATTTGCCAGGAAGAAGATACATCGGTCGGTATGCAGGCACATTAGATATCGAAAAGATACTTTGGGATGGAGAACTGACCATACCAATCAAAATGGGTGAACATCCGTTTCCCGAGAGTGACGAGAACATTGAAGAGGTCACCATCACACAATCGCCGCAGACTGTTTCAGTTACTTCAGTTGGAGACGAAAGGGCAAGCCCTGTTATCGTCCTGACCAACATTGGTGAAAACGACATACGCAATTTTCGAATTGCAAATGAATATCAAATTGAGTAGGGGGTCTTTTTATGGCAGATATATTACTTAGTAAATCTAACTGGTGGAAAACGGCTTGTATAAACGCTGCTTTACGGGGTACAAATTTTGCTGCCCCTCAGATTGTATATATAGCTCTGTACACAAGCAATCCAACGGATGCAGATACAGGACAGGAAGTGATGGGAGGCGGCTATGTACGGCGTGCTGTAACGTTTGGTGCACCAGTCATTGCGGATCGTAGGGCAGTTGCAGCCAGTTCGGCAGATGTATCTTTCCCGGTTGCAACGGCTGATTGGGGCTTGGTTACCCATATTGGTATTCGCACCGCAGCAACAGGGGGCAATCTAATGTATCACGGAGCCGTGAAAACGCCGCGTACAGTCCAAACAAATGACACGCTTCGTTTCATGTCTGGTCAGATTTCGATTGACGAGGGGTAGGGAATAATTATGGAAAAAATGTACGCTCCAGTAGCAAATTCACCAAGGACTGAACTGGCTGAAATCATTACCGCGACTCAGACCGAAATCAAGGTAACCAACGCTGCTGTATTGCTTCAAGGTGAGGGTATAGCGGTTGTAGGTAATGGGGATGTAGCGGAAACGATCACATATACAAGCATAGAAGATAACACGCTTAAAGGCTGTATACGCGGGTTTGAAGGTGTAGCGCGTGCTTGGGCATCCGGGGCTGTGGTGGCACGTAATTTTACCGCGTCCGACTTGCGAGCAGTACAAAAAAACATTGGAGCCATTGACGATAAATTACAAGGCATGGAGCTAACGGATGCCTTTATATATTACGTGGATGCTGTTAACGGTTCAGACTCTAATGATGGTCTGACTAAGGCCAAGGCATTCAAGACCATTGCCAGAGCAGTAAGCGTCATGAAACCTATAAGCCTGTCCCGGTTCTCCATTGTGCTGTTACCAGGAACGTATGATGAAGATGTTGAGATGAAGCACAAGCTGCGTGCTCAGACGCTGGAACTAAAAGGAGAAACAGAAGATGCTAGCTTATACAAGGTTAAATCTGTCACATTAGACAATTTTACAAACCGTGCAGGCATCTACAACATGACAATCACAACAACTGAAAAGGTTGGTATATCTCTGGTCTATTGTAACCGAACTTTGATCGAGAATGTTGTTATTGAAGGTGCTTCAACAAGCCAGCACGGTATTAGTAGCTATGACGCTAATGCACGAATCGTAAACTGTAAAATATCGAATCGCAATATCGGCATTGCAGCAGATGCCCGTTCTTGGTTCTATATCGAAAATTGCACAGGGTCCGGGAATGTTACAGGTATACAGTCGCAGTTGGGTTCTATTATCGTCGTGGCTGGAACTGTTCCAAAGGGTGTAACGGATGAAAAATCGCCATTATCAGGCCAAATATTCGGGAATACGCCTTTTGTGTACCTTCGTAGCGGGGGATACACCTTGCCAGCTAATTCCGCGCCTGCTGAAGTACCCGTTACTACAGTGATGGAAGACAGCTATAATATGCGCGTTGGAAACACGGTGGTTATTAGTAAAAGTGGCTGGTATCATATCAATTTTCTAGCTACGATAGAAAGCCTTCCAAATACTAAAATCGCTGATATAACAGTGTACAAAAATGGGAGCAACTTAACTACCCGCCAAGGAGCTGGGCTAGGTACGGGATTGGTCACATTTTTAACGATGGATGATCAGCAATATCTAGTAGCAGGAGACGTAATATCATTTAAAGTCTTTCAAAGTGATGCGGCAGACCACAATGTTTATAACACGCAGATGAGACTTACTTGTATTGGACAAAGAAGAACGTAATGTAGGAGGGAGGCCTAATGTTTAATACAGGTGGATTTAATGGCCTTGCTCTTGATTCGGGCAGCTCAGCGGACGGAAATGTTATTGATTTGTCCGCTCATTTATCCGGTCAGGCACAAATGTATTCCCGGCGTAAAGAGATTAGCGGGGCCGAAACTGACAATGCATTTAACCTAATGTCTTTCAATGTCACGGACACAGAAACGGTCACGGAATATATATTGGATTTTAATTTAGATATGACCGCAGACGTGGAACTTTCAGGCGAAGGCCGGGCGCAATCTGATTTTGTTCGGTCTTATGACTTAGAGGCTATGCCAATGTCGGGCGATGGACGCGTAACAGATGCACAGTATACTCGTGAAATTATTCTACAAGCTTTACCTATGTCGGGAGAGGGGCGATTGCAGCCAGCGGAGGCTAGCCGCTACCACACGGATTATATTGAGTTTACGGACGTTTTTCGTCCTGGTGAAATCATTACTTTAGATGCAGGAAAATTCAAAATTATGAGAAATGGTCAGAACGTCTCGCATCTTTACAATGGTGATTTCTTCGATTTGAATCTCGGCAATAATAACCTGACCTGGACGGACCCGGAGACAGGTCGGACGGTTTTGTTCCGTATTACACACCGAGATAAATTTTTATATTAAGTGAGGTGGATTATGCCTACTCCAACTATGCAAGTGTTTGATAAAAACATGCGGCGCGTTGGTACGCTGGTGGACTCTTACGATATTCAACGGCGGAGGAGAATTAACAGCGACTATGAATTAACCTTCATGGTTCCAATGACCAGCGAAGACTATAGGGAGAAGATAGCAATCAAAGGCCACGTTCGAGACGAGCGTGGTCAATTTTATGTGATCCAGTCTCGTAGCCGATCAAGGGAAGGACGGAAGCTGACGGCCAATATTTATTGTAATCACGTCATGTTTAAACTGAATGATTACAAGTTTCCGTATGCATCTTACATCGCAGAAGCCTATGGTATCCATGTCAACCAGCTTACAGACCTGATTACAGCTGCTACAGGTGGACGGTTTAAGTTTGTTATTCATGACACATTTGATTTGCACGATGTTAAGGACTTTGGGCGAGGCAATTGTCTTGAAGCACTTAATAAAATCATTCAGATGTATGAATGTGAAGTCGAGCCAGACAACTTCACAATTAACCTGAGAAAAAAGATCGGGACCGACAGTGGATTACAGTACCGCCTTAAAAAGAATATTGTATCCAGTTCCTTCAAAGATAAAGGGGAATCACTTGTAACCAGGATGTTTGCACAAATGAAGGATGGACGGACCTTTATTGGTATGGATGCGTCCAAGCTTACCGAAGAGGAGCGGAATTTGCTATCTGGTGTACCGGGAACAATTGTAAACGGGAAGTTGGCAGTAAACTACTTGATTTCGCCATACGCTCAATATTGGGCCAGTGATTCCGTACCGTTTTATGATGGCGAGATTATTGAGCAGGACATTGAAGAACCGGAGGATTTGTTGAAGGCTACGCGGAAGGCTCTTGCCGAACAGGAGAATGTAACGCTGGAGGTAACTGTATCAACAGCAGACTTGTTTAAAATTGATAACTCGGAACCGGAGCCACATTTGGGTGATGCTGTAATGTGTATTGATCCAGCAATGGATATGAACAAACTCAAAGCCAGGATTACAGAGCTTACAGAGTATCCATATAGCCGTGACAAACACAGCGAGCCTACGATATCCAATGTCAATTTACGAGACTATGCGGACATTATCAGTGACTTGGAGAGAAGTAAGAACATTGTTAACAACTCGTTTAGTAACGGGAAGATCCGAACAGAAGTTTTTGAAGCCTATGCCAAACAAGCTGTCATTGATATTAATAACAGTAAAACGGAATTGATTTATCCACCAGAAGGCGGAATATTGGCTCAAGAAAAGACAAATCCATTGGAACAAGTACGTCTGACCTCAAAAGGGATAGGCATATCAACAGATGGATGGAAAACGATCCGTGCTGCTATAACTGCTCGTGGAGTATTGGCAGAACAGATTATTGGACAACTTGGTAGCTTCGTTTCTTTGGTTATTGGTAGCGGTAATAATGTAACCAAAATCAACACGAATGGAATTAGTGCAGGGAATGACGATTATACCATTGCGCCATTCCGAGTAGACATGCAGGGGAATGTTGTAGCTCGTTCGATTAAGTTGACTGGGCAGATAGATAACTCAGAAATGAACGCTTCAGATATTAAGGCTAGTACCGTTACTGCAAGTACAATACGAGGCAGTAAGTTAATCGGCAATGAGATCGAAGGCGGTATCATTACAGGAGCTTTATTCCGTACAGCCAAGGAAGGCCGCAGGATTGAAATAAACTCTACTGGTCTTACAGCTTATAATTCATTTGGTGGAGAAGCTGTCTCATTAGGTCAGTCTAACGATGGTGGCGGATTGTTGTTTATGGATAACGGTAGTCCAAGAGGAAGTGTTTATGGGGACCAGAACGGCTTACACTTGGGAAATATGGCGGGGGTATATATCCACTCTACAGATGATATGGTGTATTTTAGTGGTGAAGTAGATTTCTCTCAGGCTACTGTAAGTGGGCTTAAGCTTGAAGTGGAAAATATTGAAGGGCTCAGGGATACAATCAGAGAATTAAGAAACGAAGTCGCCTCTTTGAGGGGGGACACCTACAATGACATAATTGTAAACGCCACATTCGATCCATCGTCAAGAAACTTAAAATTGTTTAGTCGTACAAGAACAGTTGCAACCGTGAATATTCCGAATGGCAGTAGTGCGACAGCATAGTGTTTACTGCACCTCCTACGGATGGTAATATTAGGACATATATACTATGTAGGAGGTCCGGTTCATGAAAAAATGGTCTTATTTACTTAGCGGCGTGTTGATCGGTGCGATTGTTGCTTCGGCAGGTAGCGCATTCGCAGATCAAATCAAATCTTTAGTCGGAGAAAAGGTCGCAGGGGAATACGCTGTAAAGGTTAACGGCAATTCGCTTGCTGAAAATGCGATAGTAGTTGATGGCAAAGCACACGTACCTTTGCGGGCTGTAACCGACTCTTTAGGAGCGGATTTAAAATTGGATGGTAAGACAATTCAAATTAGTACAGATTCACCAACTGTAGCTAGTACAACATCTGCATCTAGTCCTGAAAAAAACTCCAACCTTGATAAGGTGGAAAAAGGAGAGAAATATATAGGATGGAGTATAGAGAGATTAGAACAAAGAAAAAATGAACTAGAAAAATATATTTCTGAATCCGAAAATAGCAAGCAGAAGTTATCAAAAGAACTCGACATTGCAAATAAGTTGTTGGAATCCAATCCTTTTAATTCAGAAAAAGCTATGGCTATTGGAGAATCAAATGCGGAAAAAACAAAGAACGAATTAAACAACATAGAAAATGATATCACTAAATATAAGACTGAACTAGAAGAAATAGATAAAGCTATAGCTTCACTGAAATAAAATAGAAACGAATAAACCGTTAGTGGAGGCATTTAGATGAATAAAAAGATGTATCTGTTTATAGGTGCTTTACTCGGAGTACTGCTAGCTACTTCTGGTGGAGCTGCGGCAGATCAAGTGAAATCACTAGTTGGGAAGACTGTTGCAGGGGAATACAATGTGAGAGTAAATGGAACAACATTGTCTGAAAACGCTATTGCCGTCGATGGTACAGCGTATGTACCTTTGCGTTCGATCTCAGAATCTTTGGGGGCGAACTTAGCGGTGAAGGGGAAAACTATTGAAATTGCAACAGGAACTCCTTCTTCTAATGTGGTTGTTAAAGAGCAGTCACAAGCAATAGCTTTGAAAGATAACCCATATACCAATTGGTCCAAGGAACTAATTGTAAAGCACATTGGAACTGTGGAAGAATTGATCGAAATACTTAATAATAATATTAAAAAATATGAAAAGTCATTGACTGACATCGATAGAAAAATAGGTGCGGCGGGCGACGATCAACGACTTATTGAGCGCATTGAAAAAAGCGCCACTAAGACAAAAAAGGAATTACAAGAATCCAAAGACAGTTTATTAGAGCATAAAAAAGAGCTAGAACAACTTAAAGCAGCATTAGCTACTAAATAAATATGTAGTAACCTAGTAACTATAAGAGTAAAAGCCCTCTTAAACGGAGGGCTTTTACTCTTATATAAGGGAATTAGTAGTAGACTATCTTCAATAATAGAAACAACGGTAGACATGGACGAGAAAATAAATTCCTAGACTGCCAAAACTCTATTGTACTACAGTTTCCCAATAGTTAAACAAAGATATCTGAATCTGGTATGGTTATGGTCGATATCAATTTATCATTAGTTGAACCGTATGTGCTTGTACCGTTTTTGTTAAAGTATTTCACATCTGACTTGATACTCGAGGCTCTCCCCTACAAGTACAGTGGAAGTGGGGATGCAACTTCTGACTCTCTCAGGGATTGAGCTGGAATATGTAGGATCTGTGTGATGTGGATGAGTATACCCGAGGCTATGCATCATTTCATGTAATACTGTTCCAGTTAGGCGATATAGAGTAGCTGTTGTAAGGAAATTAGAATCGAACCTCATACCGTTTCCGTGGAGCTTTGCTTGAGCCTCAATACCTGGAATTACACCTTCATAATGGTAAAATATTTGTTCGAAATAAATATTTTTCAATTTTAGTTTATCCTCTTCTGTTAAAACATTACAAGAATCAATCGTTTTACAAATCACATTATGTGCTTTCCTAACAATTTCTTCTTGCCCAGAATTAGATAAAAAGTATTGGAAATTAGTTAAATGATTAAGTCTCCATTCAGGAATGGGTTTCCTCTCGAAGTATCCCTCTTTAAACAGAAAAAGTCTGTGATAATCCGGTTGTGAATAGCTATCCAAAAATCCTCCCACAAATCCTTTTTCTAAAGCAAATTTGTCAACCCCATTTAAAGCACCTAGTAAATCACCCCAACCATTAATGTTTACAGGAATACCGTATAATCCAGTTATACCTTTACTAACAGTTTGTATTTCTATTGCTTCAGTATGCAAGAGAGTTACACCTGCACTGGACCCTTTGAATTCATGAACTGGAAAACCAGTTACATATTTCACGTTGTCATATATGAAATCTGCTCTTTCAAAATGCTTATGTAGAGAAAACATGGCAAAATCATGTTGATGAAGAAGATCGGTAAGGCTAACTGTTTTTCCTGCTGACTCCTTTACAAAAATAATATCAAAAATATGATCTGGCTTATAATTTAGAACTGGAAAAGCGCCGATCATATCAGATTCGTTTCCATCAATAAATCTAAACGCACGTCTAAAAGTAGTGTCTAAATCACCTTCACGCCAAACTCTAGTCATACTGTTCTGTCCCCTTTTTTTGAAACAACCTTTTGTTTTAAATTTACCCTATTCCTGATATTTTATGCATCTATATTCAAGTTGGACGAAGGGAGGAATTCACGCTTTTTATTATAATCGTCCTAGAACCATTTCTCACAATCCTTATTGAACGAACCTACTCGTTAGATTAATAACGTATGGGTTTTTAAAATCCGCAGCGTTATAGTAACAAAACCAATTTAAGATATAAGTATGAAAGCCTCTGATAATTCAGGGGCTTATTTTGCGTACAAAGAAAGGTGAGATCGTAATGGATATACTTACAATTCACGGAGTACGAGGGTTTATTGATGGAAATGGAACGGCACAATTGAGTTTAGAGGATGTTTCTCGTGGGCTTGGGTTTGTTCGTTCAGCAGCCAGTGGCAATGAAGTTGTAAGGTGGGAGCGAGTGAGAGGGTACTTGCGAGATTTTGGCGTACCCACAAGTGGGCACGGTGATGAAGTCGGGAAAGTTGGCCTGCCTGAATTTATTCCTGAAAACATCTTTTATCGCTTAGCAATGAAAGCAAAAAATGAAGTAGCAGAAGCCTTTCAGATTAAGGTAGCTGATGAAATACTGCCGTCGATCAGAAAGCATGGAATATATGCTACGGACAATGTGATTGATAATATCCTTAATAATCCTGACTTTGGAATTGAACTGCTGACTAAGCTCAAGGAAGAACGTGCTGCCAGAGTACAGGCGGAAAGAACGAATGCAATTCTAATGCATGTTAACAAAACCTATACCGCGACAGAGATTGCGAAGGAACTTGGGTTCAAGTCAGCAATTGCGTTGAATAATGATTTAGGAAATCGAAAAATTCAATTCAGGCAGAATGACACATGGTTGTTGTATAGCAGATATGCAGATTGCGGCTATGTTGAAATTAAACAAGAAGTACTTGATAACGGTAAAGTGATCTATCACCGTAGATTTACTCAATTAGGGCGTGAATGGCTTGTGAAAATTTATAATAAAGAGCAATTAAAGGCATCTGCAAACTAAAGGTGTCTTTTTTTGTGTCTGAGGGAGGTGATGAAACCCATGGCAAAAATAAAATCTACATTGGATATACAACTAGATCTAACCAGGCCAATTGAAGAATTAACTGAGGTTATTTCTGCTGTCATTGCTTCGCAACTAGTGCGCCGGAAAGAAATACTTATAGGTTTGGATATAGCAGTAGGAAATGCATTAGCAGAGATACAAGCCCAGGAAGAAAAGGAACAGAAAGTAGACGATGATAGCTCAGGAAAAGTTTCCTGAACGGAGAGACGGGGGAAGCAAGGTGGATAAGTGGGAGGTTTTTAAGTTCAGTACTGCTTTAGGAAGCAGCGCTGTGACGTATTTCTATGGTGGGTGGTCGGGAGTATTGGGGGTGTTGCTTGCACTGGTCGTATTTGATTATGTGTCTGGATTAATCGCTGCTGGTGTGGAAGGAAAAAAGGGAACTGGACCAGGCTTGAAAAGTAAGATCGGTCTTATCGGTATCGCACGAAAAGTTTTTATTTTTGCAATGGTTGCTATATCCCATCTAATAGATGGAGTCTTGGGCGATTCACACCTTTTTAGGGATGCAGTCGCCTATTTTTATATGGCGAACGAGTTGCTATCCATCTTTGAAAACGGTGGCAGGATTGGCGTACCGATTCCGGCAGTAATCCGGCAGGCAGTGGAAGTTCTAAAAAGTAAAAGTGGTAATCAGGAAGGAGAGAAAGAGGATGCAACAACGAAACAGCCGTAATGCTCAAGGGATTGACGTATCCCGTTATCAAGGAAAGATTGATTGGAAGATGGTCAAGGCAGATGGTATTTCATTTGCCTTCATCAAGGCCAGCCAGGGGCAACGTTATGTTGACCCAACATTCATTACAAATGCAAAAGAAGCCAAGAAAGCAGGCGTGTTGTTGGGGGCCTATCATTTTTTAGATGCAACCAGCGTTGAAGCTGCAAAAGCGGAAGCAAGGCATTTCGCTGAAGTGCTGGAGCAGATTGGCGGCGCAAAAGCGCTGGACCTTCCAGCAGTGATGGATTATGAAAACAATCCCGGCAATCTATCCAAAACGCTCATTAGCGCGGTAGCGTTGGCCTTTCTCTTAGAGCTGGAACGCCTCACTGGACGAAAGCCTATTATCTATACAGGTAATGCCTTTGCTGCTAACTTTAACGCCTCATTGGGTGGGTACAAGCTTTGGATAGCCCGGTACAGTGATACTCGCGTCCCAAGCGACACAGTGACGTGGAAACGCTGGGATATTTGGCAATACAGCGATAGCGGCAAGGTGACAGGGATAAAGGGAAATGTGGATATGAATGAGTATGACGGTACAGCGGACGAGCTGCGTAAGCGATTCGGCGCTGTTGTCCCTGCACAAGAGACAGAATCTGCTTCCGGCATGTTTCGTGTCAATGGCAAAGAAGCGGGGAAAGCGCTTCTGTATGGGTCCAGAACCTATGTACCGCTGCGGTCGTTGGCAAATGCCTTGGGCTTGTCTTATCGTTGGGACAACGCCCGCAAGGAAGCCTATTTAAATGGGGTCAAACTGCAAACTGTCCAACTTGTAAAGGACACGGCTTATGTGCAGCTCAAGCCAATTGCAGAAGCTTACGGCGGAGTAGTGTCCTGGGATTCAAAAAGCAAAATCGCATCGTTAAAAACGAAAGGGAAAAAGTAATCATGCAAACAATTATCGAAACTGTACAACCTTACGTAAATACCATCGTCACAGCCGCTGCGGGTGTGCTTACAGCATTTGTTTTAGGAGGTCTGAACAAACTCAAGACTAAGGTTAACGTGTGGTTAGAGGCGCGTACAACGGCAGCACAACGTGAGGTAATCCATAAAGTAGCAGGAGAGGCGTTCGCACTTGCTCAAACAGCATTTAAAGAAGCGGGAGGAGAACGTAAGCTTCAGGAGGCTTTGCAGTATGCTTCACTTACTCTTTCCAGTCAAGGTATTGTAGTATCCCAAGTAGAGCTAAAATCCGCGATTGAGAAAGCATACCTGGAGTATAAGGCCAAAACAAAAGCAGTACTGGCTACTGAAGCACAGCCAAATGAGGAGGCAGCACAGGTAGCAGCTAAGGAAGCTGTATCGGGGCTTGCTGCAAAGCTTAATGATTTCTTGGCGCAGGCTACGGCAGAGGTAACGCCAAGTACTCTAGTTCGGACTGAACCAGTGCCTATTCCGGCACCAGCAGAATCGGTACAATCTCCTGTTACTACTGAATAAGACTAATACAGATATTGTATCGAAATAATCATCCTGTAGTTTTTGCCTGTTGAATATTATTTGATACATGTGCATAATATTATTATCCGTATCAGAAAAGGAGGTGTCTATTTTTGAGTATACAAAATAAGAGAATTCTCCACTATATATCAAAAGTAGGCACCTTTATGTTCCTGTACGGAGTTATATATATGTTGCTTAAACTAGTGATTTCTTGGATGCCATTTATAAAAAGTGATTCTTTAATTTATGTTCCTATATTATCCGTCCTTACGATTTTTATTATAAAGAAGTATATCAAGATTTATTCTCCTTATAATCGCCACTAAGCAGTGCCATCCCCCTCTTCGTTAGAAGGGGGATTTTCATTAGGAAATTGCAATTGCAGCTTTTTTGTTAAATAAGCATGCTGATGCTCCATTTCTAGTTTCTTCAGCTCATGCTGGTGCTCCATTTCTTTTATTTTTCTTTCGTGCTTTTGTTGACTTATTTTATCAAAATAGCCCTTTAGCCCTTCAGTTTTTATTTTTTGTCCAATAATCGAAAAATCCACCCCAAATATTACACCAATAACACCGCCAGCAATGAGCATCAGTAGCCAATGATTAGTTAATAATTCTACAGTCCCGGCAGATTGTACATTTATTTTGAGCTTAATATCTTCATGTGTATATTTTTCTTCAGTTATGTCTAACTCATTAACTATGTCAATTGTCTGGTAAATTCCATCAATTAGATCTCGAAATTCCTGTAAAGAGATGTTTTGATCTGTCTTGACGTCAATTATAAAGTGAGCCTTATCGCCCTTAAAGTAAAAATCATGAATCGTCTTATCAATGAAGGTGCCATACTGATTTGCGTTACTAATTGTATTATGTGGCCTAATCATCGGATATAGTCTAGGGTCCATTTGTGATCGGCTAATCTCTTTTACCCATTTAACAGTCCTGCGCTTTTGAAAATAGCATTCATCATTATCCTCAGACTGGTCTTTTAAATAGACATTGGATGTAATAATGCCGAAAGCTATGGTGTTAGAGGCTGTCCCCGGAATCATTACAACATCATTAATATTCATTTGATTGTAAAACCGTTCAATCTGATTGAGAATTTTACCTGGTTTGTTTATGTCAGGATAAAAATATCGTATTGATTCATATGCTTCTTTTCTTGCTAGAGAAAGCAACTCAAAGGGAGATTCGATCTCATTATAGCCAATGGCAATAAAGTTATTATGGAAGAAATCTTTATAAAAAAGACCTCCTTCTGTCCTTAAGAACCAATATTGACGATCTTCGGGTATTTCCAAGACAGGAATTTCAAATTCTTCGATAAATGAACGTATTTTTTCTTTCATACATTACTCTCCATCATTTCCCCATCGGCTGGAGGTTTTGGCTAAAGGCATGTGTGTAATATCTTACTACATAAGGCCAAGCTAGGTATACATGTGTTTACAGAATCACCCAAGTCAATTATACTGATAACAACACATACGGAAGCACTGTTGTGCAATCCGAAAGCATCGGTGATACCCTGCTGGCATACGCTGGTGGGGTGTTTTACTTTAAGCGAAGGAGGAAAACGGATGGGGAAAAATATTTATTTCTCAACATACGTTAATACGAATGGCGTTAAAGTATTCCCGAATAACATCAAAACAAATCATGATTACAGGTACTCACTAACTATTCCTTTTATTGGGCGAGATGGGGGTCCAACTGCAGTGGTGATTATGAAAAATCCAAGCAGAGCGGGTTTGTTTAAAGAAACAATCGAAAAAATGTTATCTGATGATACTGTCTATAACGTCTGTGATTACGTATATAAAAGAGACGAGAAATTTTCAAAACTTATTATATTGAATCTTTTTCCTGTTTATGGTCCTACTCCTAAAAATATAAAAATAGAAAGCTTAAAAAGTGCAGAACAGAAGAATGAAGAAGTCATAAGAGGAATCATTGATTCTTTAACTGAACAAGATAAAATTATACTCGGATGGGGAGGATATCCTGACGGTTACTGGAAGCGTGAAGTTTATCGTGAGCAGATAAAAAAGGTTTTAGAAATTATTCAAGACAAACCTACGTATAGAGTTGGGGAGGAACTAAACGAAGGTAAGTTTCCACAACATGGGAAAGTGTGGTATGACTTTGAAGAATTACTGGAGTTTAAACATATTAGGTGGTCGTAGGAATTCCTATATAACAAAACACCATTCACCAAACAGTTAATTGAGGTGATCAGCTTGAACCATACATATAAAGTGTTAAAGTCGGACATAGAGCTGTTTGCAGCAGCGTTGTTCCAGATGCGGGTATATGTCGTGTCCGTGGACGAGGAATTACGTGTGTCGAATGAGGATTATGGTGGGCCAGTGGAAAAGTTTTCGCCAGAGTCAATCAAGATTAACGGAAAGTATTTCTTCCGTAATCAGTTTGAATTTAGAGTAGATGTAAAAAAGGACTCCGCTGGTATGTAACCAGTATGGAGTCCTTTGTTGTTTATTTAGTTGAATACTCACTTACTTCAAACGTAAGGATTTTGTTGAAGATTACGTAGTCTTTGCGGTTGCTGAATGGACCTTTGTTGTTATTGTGTTTATCAATGGCATAAGATGCTGTACCTGAGCCTGCTTGTTTTGCTTCATACCAAGAAATGAAAGAGTTTATTTCTTTCATGCTCAGATCGAATTCCTTTTCTAAGCCAGTATCCATAGTGACAACTAAGATTGCCCGGTCACCGGTTGGCTGTTCTGGGTCCGGAGTAGGTGTTGGGTCGGGTGTAGGTGTAGGATCTGGAGTTGACCCTGGATCTTTACTATAAAAAAAGTCGAGTTCGCTAATATTAATGTCTTCGCCACTAAGCGTATACAAAGTGACGAATCTAACACGTTCTAACAATTTTTCATTTGGAAGCTTCGTCAGTTCTCCATTACCAACGTTGGTTTCTAATTGGCCTATATAGCCTGTGTCTCGGTCGTAGAAACTAATTCTTAAATTTTTAGAATCACTTTTAAGTTTATATGAGTCAATATTTCTATCTGTACCTAAATCAATCATAATCATCTTATCTTTAGGAAGTAAGTAACTTGTTTCTTCATTGTTATCTGTTATAAGCGTTGTACTTGCTTTGCTTACATGAGGTCTTCCTATAAAATAAATATCAGGTATCATGGCAACTACACTTTTTTCATTGGCATACCCTCCAGTATAGGCACTCACTGAGGAGAATGGGATAAATATAGTAATAAGTAAGGTGAAGCACAAAATTAAATTGAGTTTTCTTTTCATGATGAATCCCCTTTTTGTTTTATTTGCTTAGTAAGCATACAAAAACTAAAAAGGGATGTCTAAACATTTATGTCTATATATTCAAAATAAAGTTTAAATATGGTTTTTAATTTCTGGAGCAATGAGCTCTGTCAGAAAACTGGTATGAGTCTTTTTTATTATGTGACAACATATGCGATACTTCGACATGACTCTCCATTTACTATAAAGAAGATTTAAATTACTGGAGGTGTCATATGATAAAAGGAATCGTAAGAGGATTAATTGTATTTTTACTAGCTGCTATCTTTTCCGTACAAGGTGTTTATGCAGAACCTGTTTCGAGAAGTGTACAAGCAGCAACTGGGTATACGTTGGAATTTCCAAGTTCACGGTATCCTGAAACCGGAGCACATATTAGAGATGCAATAGCAGCCGGACATTCTTCGGTATGTACGATTGATCGTGATGGAGCTGAGGAAAACAGGAAGGAGTCACTCAAGGGCTATCCTACTAAAAAAGGATATGACCGGGATGAATGGCCGATGGCAATGTGTGCTGAAGGTGGCGCAGGCGCTGATATTCGATACATAACCCCTAGTGATAACCGGGGAGCAGGATCATGGGTAAGTCATCAGTTAGATAAGTATGCTGATGGAACAAAGGTAAGGTTCATAGTGAAATAAAGATGAGAGACTCTAACGGTTCGCGACCAATAGAGTCTTTTTTATACCCAATAAAAAATAAATATGCAAAAATATAGAACATATTTATAAATAAGCAAGTTTATGTTTAGACACATTTTTAGAATTAATTTACCTTAGTAATAGTTCAACAAACCCTAGTAGGAGGATTTATTGTGAAGTTAAATTTTATGAAGAAGATAAGTATTTTGTTAGGTGTTTTATTGTTTGCAACGAGCTTGATTTTAAATTCAAATACGTATGCAGCGTCGATCGGTGAGAGATTAACTTCTCCCGAAGAAGGTTGGGAAAGATATGACGATATGGACCCTGCCATTAAGTATGAAGGTAGTGGATGGGCATATGTTACAAATGAATCTAATAGTGTTTATGCAAAAACAGGTCACTATATGAAACTATCTGGAGCAACAACAAACGCCATAAAATTCAAATTCTATGGAACTAAATTGCGAATTATTGATCTGTATTGGACCAATAGAGTAAACAATGTGACCATAGAGATTGATGGCAAAGTTACGACATACAATCCAAATAATCCTGCAAATCTGTATCAAGTACTTGTGTATGAAGTCTTAGATCTACCATCCGCTGTTCATGAAGTAAAGTTAACTACGAATAGCACAAACAACACATTTTCGCTTGATGCAATAGATACAGATGGAAAATTGGTTGATATCTACACTCCCATGAATCTTGTAGCCTCCCCTGGAGACGGTCAAGTTACATTAAACTGGGGGCAGGTTCAAGAAGCTGATGGTTACACAGTCAAATATGGAGCAGAATCAGGGAAATATACTGAAACTGCCACAGCTACAAAAGACGTATATGGAAACTTCGTCATCCCAGGTCTGACCAACGGAACAAAATACTATTTTGTGGTCAGTGCTAAAGTTAAGGGAGTAGATTCTAAATATTCCAACGATGCATCTGCAACTCCACAAGGGGGAGGCGGTCAAACTGATCCTGAGCAACCTGCAGGAAACCGTGCAATTTTAGTAGTCACCATGACAACAGGATTGGAAAAAGAATTCGACCTAAGTATGAAAGAGGTGAATGATTTTATTGCTTGGTATGAGGGCAAGCAGGCTGGTTCTGGATCGGCTTCATATGTGATCAATAAACATAATAACAATAAAGGACCTTTTAGCAGTCGCAAGGATTACATGCTGTATGATCGCATTCTGACTTTTGAAGTAAGTGAATCTAAATAATATGCAACACCAGGCCTGAAAAATGGTAGGGAAAAGATCGTCTTTTCTATGGAAATTGTTGGTACCTACCCAACGAACCAGAACGAAGACGATCTCATGAACAACGGTCTGTCCATTTGCGGGTAACATACATTGTAGTCAATTACTGTTCAATAGATTACTTAGGGGGAATATTTGTGAAGATCGGTTTTACTAAGAAATTTGGTATTTTGTTTGGAGTTCTTCTGTTTGTAATGGTTACGTTTTTAAACTCAAGTTCCTATGCAGCTACATTAGGTCAGAATCTTTATACTTATGAAAAGGGCTGGCATCGTTACGATGATGCTCATAAGTTCATCAAATATCATGGATCATGGTATCTATTCAAAGATGGGATCAAACTATCCGATGGGGCCATACATCAAACAAGGGATACTGATGCGTACATTTCTTTTTCCTTTAAAGGTACACAATTGAGAATTTTATCAGATAATTGGGATTCTAAAACTAAAAGAGCCGTTATCTCGATAGATGGAAATGTTGAGTATTTTAGTGAATATTCTAAGACTGCTGGACAAACACTCGTTTATGAGAAGAAAGCTTTGACTAATGCGATTCATGAAGTAGTGATTAAGTTAGAAAGTGCCGATGGACTGTTAAATTTAGATGCGATTGATATCAATGAAGATGGAATGCTTGTGGATAATGAGGCTCCGATAAATCTTAATGCTACTGGAAATGATAATCAGGCTACTTTAAACTGGGACCAGGTTCAAGACGCTGAAAGCTACACGGTCAGATATGGAACTGAGTCTGGTAAGTATACTGAAACAGTAACAGCTACAAAAGATGCCTATGGAAACTTTGTTATTCCCGGCCTGACCAACGGAACAAAATACTACTTTGTTGTAAGTGCTAAGGTGAACGGCGCGGATTCTGAATACTCCAATGAAGCATCTGCCACTCCACAAGGAGGAGGCGGTCAAACTGACCCTGAGCAACCAACTGGCAACCGTGCAATTCTGGTAGTTACTATGACAACAGGATTGGAGAAGGAATTTGACCTAAGCATGAAAGAGGTCAATGACTTTATCTCATGGTACGAAAGTAAGCAGGCTGGTTCTGGATCGGCTTCATACGCCATCAATAAGCACTACAACAACAAAGGCCCATTCAGTAGCCGTAAGGATTACATGCTATATGATCGTATCCTAACGTTTGAAGTAAGTGAATACTCTAAATAAATAAAAAGCTCTGTAACCTTAATTGGTCGGCGGAGCTTTTATCGTTTTTAACAGGCCTGTGTTAGGCTGGATTATATTTCGTTTTAGCTTCTTCATATAATTTGCCGAGGTTACGAAACTCAATTGTCGTCCTTTACCACGTTGAAAATATGTTTACTATTTAATATTTTTCGTATATATTAATATCTGGAAATTAGTTTTCATAAATTTTTCCTACAAAACCAGATTAAATTAACAAAGGAGATTATTTTAATGAGTATTTCATTAAGAGTAGAACGCAAATCCGGTGGTGAGCCAATTGAGTTTGTAAAAGGTGAAATCACTGGCTTTACTTATAAGAATAATAGTTCCATAAACCTTTCAGCTAAGTCTACAAACTTGGCTCATTCGCTACATATTCGAAGCAAAATTCCGCTTCATTCGCTTCCTTCAGTTATAGACAATGCGGATAATTCCAACATGCTGTATACATGGGCAAATACAGAATATAAACCTGATAGTGAGGATTACTATCGCAAATGTAATATCCAAATCGTTAGAAATGAAAACACAATCCGAGATATTACGTTTACACACGCCTATGTAGTTAAGTATCAAGAACAGATTGATACCAGTAAAGAGATCCTTGAGTTTGAACTTGTTCTAAAACAAAAAGAAGATCAATTGGGAAAAATTCAATACAGTCCTCAGTTAGAACCTAAGGAAACAAGAGAAAAGGATCAGTTTGATGTCTCGCAAAAAGTACTGGAAGGTGCATATAGTAAGAATATGTTAGTGTATGCAGGAAGTAATACTTTTCCGTTTGAAAATCCTATGGTAGAACTAGAAAAGACTTGGGTACGAGGCGTAGAGAAGGTAAAAGATTCGACAGATACTGTAATACATTATCCTGATCGTAAAGCATTTGCATTAGTAGCTGTTCCTATAGCTCGAAAGAAGTACGGGGACATCACAGCCAATTTACTTCAACATTCACTTGACTATAAACCAGGAAATTTACACTTTAACGAGTGGTCATATGAGGCGCAGCAAGTTAAAAAATCTAAAGAGCACATCGCAATAGTTAATGATGAAGTCAAAAAAGCTAATGCTAAAAAAGTTAAAAGTTTTTCTTATAATGGATCTGAGCAATTAGAAAGTGATAGAGATTTATATAATGCTTTTCACAAAATGAAGTACAAAATAGATGGAACATATGTAAACGGGCAATGGAAAATTACTACAACGTATTCTGATGTCTATAATTTTGAGTATAATTTTAAACAAATGTTTACTGGGAACAACAAACTTGGTTGGGCTGCAGCAAACCTAACAAATTTAATGGAATCATGGGGAACACTAAATGAGTATACGTCTTATGTAACAGTATCCGATACAAGAAAAGCTTGGAAGTGAGGTGTGAATTGCGGATGAAGCGTAGATATATCTTTATTTTGATCTTGCTCTCTTTACTAGTTATAACTACTACTATAATTTTTTTAGTGAATTTGGGGGATAGTACGAAGTATAAATACCCATCAGGCAAAGATACCGTAGAATATTTTGGTGACGGGACTTTTCAAATTTTGAGAGGGGGGCCGCAAGACCCTTTAATACTTTATAATCATCTTGCTGATCCACTGGAAAAAGCTGTTGATAATATTGTGTCATATAAGATAAAAAAAAATATCGTATATATGGTTGGGGAAAATGGCTTCATCAAATTGGATTCAAGTACCAACACATACGTGAAAAAGAAACGGATTTCCGACTTTACTCCCAAAGATAGAGAGATATTTAATAAATTAATGGAAAAATAAAAGCAAGTTTCCGGACCTACCTAGGTTTTTTTGTGGTATAATCTGGATTGTGCGACAAAACGGCTATAAAGGGCGGTCGGCTAATCTCCCGGAAGGGAGGTGACGTCATGGGAGTTAAAGACACACTGATGTTGATGATTCAATTCGCAACGTTGGTGATTCTGATACTTTCTTTCCATAAACGGAAATAGACCGCCCTGACGAGGATACGGTCTATTTCTGGATCAAACCTCAATTGCTGACCGCTCTTATAGCGGTAAGTCGTGCAGGGGACGGTGGCTGCCGTTCCCTTTTTCTATTCTTATGTTATCATATTCATTTTATTCAGGCAATGGAATTACCTTTGTTGACAATAGTCATAATGGTTATAGAAATATTAAAACCCCGGATTGCTCCGGGGCTGCTATTGTCCATTTTTGTTATTTTAAATTAGCTATTGCGTATTTCGCTTCTTCCTTAGTGAATTTTTCCCCGTGTTCTGAAATCAATTGATCGTAAATAGCTGAATCTGACATATTCATAGTTTCTGCATATGATTGTGCCTTTTTCAATGCGTTTCCTTTCCAATCAGCTACAATGTTATCCATAGCATATTGAGCGGCTTTTTTATTGAAGTTCTCTCCGTTTTCAGAAGTCAACTGATCGTAAATGCCTGCCTTTGACATATTCATAACTTCAGCATAGTCTTCCGCTTTTTTTAACGCTGCTTTATATTCCCTAGGGACACTTTCCTCTTTTGCCTCGGCTTTAACTTTAGGTTCTTCTTTCTTATCCACGTTTACTGTAGTTGTCACTTCTTTAGTATCTGTTGTTTTAGAATCGGTTGTCGCAGTCTTCGCTGGGTCATTGTTCTTTGAACCAAGGGCACCTATGACTAATATAACGATAATAACCCAAAACCACCACTTCTTATAAAACGGCTTCTTCAAAACATTTTCCCCCTATTTGATAGATGTATAAAAAATAGTATATATTACCTAGTAATATTTTTCTAGTACAAAAGTTTCATAGAGCGAATAAAATACCTTGTTAGGAACAAACGTTCGTAATATAATCGTTACATAACACATCAGGAGGCTAATACATGGGAAAGAAACTTGAGGGTAATGGTTTATGGGAAAGTTCACGCATTATCATACCGGAACACAAGGAAGCATATTTAAAGCTCATGCAGGATCGCCAGCGCCGTGGGAAACCGGAATTGGACGATCAAGAAGTGCAACTCATCGAGCAAGCTCTAATAGAGTCCTACAACTCACGCCAGCCTGTTAGCGTGACTGTTTTTAGCCCGTTCGACGATATGGTTATGACTGGTGTAGTTACGTCAATTAACACCGCTAGACGCGAAGTGAAGCTATCACGTGGTGAGGATGATTATAGCTGGATTAAGCTGGAGGATATTATATCGGCAGGCTGAAAATAATTACCTCACATAATACATAAATACTTCCATTTAACATGGTAATTGGATTGCCTCTAACAAGTAACAAATATAGAATTAAAGCATATTTGTTACCAATTATGTGAAGGGGTTATGTGTTATGTGGGAGCCTATGAGGTTCTTGCTTTTCTCAATTGTAGAAACATTTGCAGCGTTCGTTTTAATGTTAACTATTTTCAGAGTTAGGGCTTTAGACTATGTATGGCCTGCATTGTTTATTGGATTGATAATGAATTTGCAAAGTTTCATTTTAAGGGAAGAAACTTCTTTAGCTTTCTTTGCTCCAATCATAAACATTATATTGTTCACGTTATTGATAACCACTGTTGTTAGGATGCCGATTATTTGGGCAGCCATCATATCCATTACAGGCACATTTTTGTATACATTATTCCAAGCAGCGATTATATTAATGCTTTTTGGTACCTTAACAACAGAAATGCAGACCTCTGCAGAAGGATCGTTAGCGCAAGCGGTTACCAGTGCGTGGGTGTTAGCTATTTCGTGGTTTCTGTATAAATTTAAAATAGGCTTTACAGCAGATTATGAGAATCTACGTTTTAAGTGGGAGTATGTACTCGTTGTTATTTTAATAATAGGAGTATTGGCAGCTTGTGCATTTATGTTTTACGTCAATAATTTCTTTTTAAGTATTCTATTTATTGCCTTAGCATCTGCCATGTTTTTGTATTATGCATTAAAAACGGAGCGTGATTACTATAAAAAGTCTTGACACTATCGCTCTTAATATTGCAACTCACATCAAAACAGTTGTCCCTGATCATCCTTCATCTATAGATGTTCTAAAACACGGGATATCCGTTGCGATCAATACAGTTTCAATTATTTTACTGACTATCGGTATCTCGTTTTTTACGGACAGGATGCAGGAAACTTTGTTAGCGATGATATCTTTTTCAGTGTTGCGTCAAATTGTAGGAGGGATACATTTAAAGAGCAATATAATGTGTATTGTTGTATCTACAGTTCTACTTACTGCTTTATCTTTCGCAAGTTTTAATTACAATTGGATCGTTATTACGTCGATAATAAGTATTGTACTTATCTTGGTTTACGCGCCATCGCGGATAGAGGGGAAGACACGTATATCAAAGCAGTACTATCCGTTGCTAAAGTTTACGGGAGTTGCAATTGTTGCTCTAAATCTGTGGTTGGGTTTTTCGGTAGTAGCTGCTAGTTTTTTTGTTCAGAGTTTAACACTAATAGAAGGAGGTGTGAAAAATGAAGAAAACCAAACCAAGTAAAGTGAAGGCAAGTATGTATTACAATGTTGCTGCAATGTTGACAACACTTGCGGTTGCATCGGTGAGTACGGCAAGTCTGTCATGGATTCACAGTCCCGAACCACCAAAAGAATTGTTAAAGTAAGCGGGGAATGTTAAATGCTAAGTTTAACCGTATCAGCAGATCCCGGAGGAATAGAAAAAGGCGAAAATGTTCAAGTGGACAAAGTTCTTTTCATTTCTAAGGGGAGAAAGCGAGATCAGATACTGGTTCACACATTTGATAAAACATACTATATGGTAGGTACCTTGAGACATTGGGAAAACTTTTTGAATTGTAACGGATTTCGCTTTTTGAATGTGGACAGAAGTAATACTCTTAATGTAGAAAAAGTGAAAATCGTTAATGGTATTTTCAAAGATGCTTACTTTGAAGATGAAATAACAAAAACATCAAAAAGGTGTCCAATCGCTTACCACCGATTTGACGAGGTTGTTGAAGAAATGGGCTTCATAAATTCAAAAATAATCTTCACAGGAGTTGCTACGAAATAGCGACTCTTTTTTTGTCGAAAATAAGTGTCTTATAATGTCGAATGTTAAGAGACATTCAGCGCCCGAATTTTTGTTGCCAAAACCCTAATATTGGGATTTAATAGTAGTATAGGCATGTCAAAAATAGATATATTCGATTATAGGCATAATTGCTAATGAAAAGAAAAAAGGAAGGGGAGTAGAGTTATTTATAAAAAGTATGGTTTATCCATACTTTTATCCAAGGGAGAGCCAACAGGCTCACTCAAAGATCAGTTCGTATAAGTCTTCTATTCTACAATCGAGAGCATAGGCTACGTTAATCATAACATCAGCCGACATTTTATCCTGATTGTTGGCCCAATTGGATATCAAATGTCTGCTGTAGCCTGTGCGCCTAGCAAGATCAATTTGTTTTATACGACGTTCTTCGAGTAACTCCTTAAGTCGGCATCTCCCACGGGAGATTTTCAATCAGAGATCCTCCAGTAGATGTCTATTCGTGCAAATTATATCACTGAGAGGCACTCCAGTAAATACGACAAAGGACGTGCATCAATGCAAATACACAGATTAAAGATTAAATGGGACATAAAAAAAGAGAATGCTGAAATTTATACCTTATCCATGCTTCGAGTATTTGGGATTACCCTGCCGGTCGTTGTAATAGTGGAAGCCCCTTCGTGGATTCATGAATTCACTTTCGTAAAGTAGTATGCAAAACGGGGCAGAATGGTTCACACCCATTTGCCCCTTACATTGCTCTTAAAGTCGTCCCCCTAAGCATCCCCCAAATGTCCCCCAACTCATGAAAAGTTATGATAGATTGTGAACAACGTTTCTGATGAAATATTCTATAAATCGTTATCCTAATATAGGAAAAGATGAAACGATAAATTCGTACATAAATCGCACACAAGTTCACCAGTGGGAACGTGATCAATATCTGACGCTTTACTAAAATGTGAAATCCCTTGGCGCTCTAAGCGTTGAGGGATTTTTTTGTGTGTGGGTAATCCATCCGTCATTTGAGACTAATTAGTTCTCCCCCATAATCTCCCCACAAAAAATATTATTGAAATAGACCCTCGGTAAAAGACTCATATTTCTCCATGCTATTCATCTCTATTTTTTGGAAATGTGTGCATAAACCTCGGCTATGAAAAAATTTCAAACTAACGTTGAATGCAAAATATGTGTTGGATGCCTTGAAAGTCTTAGAAAACGAAGTCATTACACTCGGGTATACTGGCTCTTCTAAGCTACTCACACTCCAAAGTGATGAGTCGAGTTTCTACATTGTTCTTCCTTAAAGGGGGCTGGTTAGATGAGTAAATACTATGCGAGAAAAATGATTTTTACTACTTACTACAGCGGCAGGCCGGTCTTTGAAGATTAAGGGAGTTCGATTGCTGGAAGCTATGGATGAGAGACAGATTTCTGTTTTTGAAAACGTGAGCAGTGACGTTTTGGGAGTCGCCGCCAAACAGCAAGTGCCTTATGGATGTGGGTAATTTGAGGATTGAAAACATATAGTAGAACTTACAGGAATATAACCAAAAGTCCACATGTTAAAAAGAAGAACCCAAAGAGAATCGATACAGAGCCTCTAAATTTCATGTCATCGATGTAAGCATCACTTGGTTCTGAGTCACCTTTGATCTTCCAGGCTTCGTTTGCACGCCATCCCCAGGTGGGATTTCGTTTACTTAAAATACCAAGCGAGAAAAAAATAATCGCAATAAGAATAAGCATGAATCCCATTGGATCAACTCCTTTAAGTAAACTATACCAAAAAAGAACGACAGATGGAAAGTATCGTCCCTCAAGGACAGATAGAAGAAAAATAAGAGGGCTTTGCCCTCCATGTGACGGTGTAATTTTAATCTGAGTAGGCAACCGCATTAAAACTTTCTATTCCTATTCGGGTGGCATCCGCTGTGCAAAATAGATATAAGGTATACACCAATTCATTTGATGGTGGTAGAGGGACATCGTAATCGGAAGCATTAATGGTGACGACCTGTACAGCGTTGGGATTTGCTTCGGAGACACTAACAGAGTAAAGAGCGTAAGCAACAGGAGAGTCGAGAGTGCCTCTAACAATAGAAATAGCAATAACGGAGTCAAATGGTGGAGTAGTGGGAAATGAAAGCTCAGCAATTCCTGATAATTGTACACGCATATTTCCCCCAGCGCCCGTCACGTCTAAGCCAAGCTCTGCGATGGCAACAGGAGTATTGGCTGGCAAGGGAATTGAGATTGTATTACCATAACTTGCATTTTGAGATGTTCGAGCATCTAACAATCTAGTCATTATCTCATCTCCTTTTTGATAGTTTATGCACAAGATATTCAGTGTTGAGGGCTTGATGGAGATGCCTCTAAGCTAATACGGTGTATTGCGTCATTAATGGACTCGAAGGGCAGAGAGGAAGGATACAAGATGGAACTTAGAAGCCGACAAAAACAATTTTTACTGTGACACGGTCAATCGGTTTGGAATGATCTTGTTGCTAAAGGGTTAGCTACAAAACGAGGTGGATGGGATGAGAAAAGTACATATTTCCGCCTGACATATGAAGATGCGAAGACCGTTTATACAAAGCCAATGCCACGAAAGTATTCTGAAGCATTGCATTAAAAGATTTTAAACTCATAGGGGACAAGAAGGAGGGGCAACCCTCCATAAGGGAGAGAGACACAATGCATCCCCTATACCAAAGGAGAGATAACCCGTGAGTAAATACAAAGTGTATGGAACAGTAACGGTGAGACAGTTGGTATATCTAGGAGAATACGAAGGGAATAGCATGCGTGAGATCGGAGTGCAGATTCGGTCTGAAGAGCCCAAATGATCCTAACCCCACAAGAAATAGAAGAATTAGGGGGATAAGAACTGATTGACATAGATATTAGACAAATCTAAGAGGATTGAGGCTTAACATCCTCTTAGCCTATACCCCTATATACCTATAATGAGCGATAAGCACAGTGGGATAATCCACCTCAAACGATGCATAGAGCGGTTTTATGTGGATGAGGAGGGAGTAACCACCAATCAAATACGCTCACCCAGGAGCGTTGGAAGGATGATAGATATGAATATGTGGCCGATATCAGCTATTAAACAAGATGGTAAGTCCAGATGTGCCAACTGCGGAAAGCCAATAAGCGAAGTCAGAGAAATACTTACAGGCAGGTTATACGATGGGGAGTTTGCTTGCTGTTGGGAATGTGATGATGAACATGAAGAATTAGGCAGCCCCATTGAACATGGGATAAGATATCGTGATTTGAAATATTAAGCCTATACAGGGTGTCGGTCACACGGCACCAAAGGGAGGATATATAGATGAAAATCGTAGTGAATAATGAGCAGGAAGCGGACTTAATGCGTTGCTTCTTCCAAGACGGACACGAATATTCGGTCATGGACTTGATCAAATCAGAAAAGGAAAAACAAGAAGACACAGAAGACTTGCAATGAGAGTATTTTCGCATTTTGGCAGAAGAACTTTTTTGGTCAGAACCGCATATAGAGATTGATCGAAAAGAAGAAGAACTGAAATTCGAAGACGACGAATGCAAGGTGTGCATGGGGGAGGAACAACAATGACAGATAAACTAGACTGGGAAAAGCGAATGGATTACTGGATACTGGAAGCCGAAAAAGAAAAAAGTAGGGCAGATGATATAGAAAAACGGTTGTATTTTTCGAACACCGAAAATGAAATTATTGAAAGGAAACATAAAGGTACTCGTCGATACTCAAAAGGAATCTGAATCCCTAATACAACAAAGGATGCAGAGATAGCCAGACTAAACGGGTCACTCATGAAAGCCTTCCAGCTGTGGACTGATTATTTTATGCACCGAACGCAGAGGGCAAAGCGTGTATTAATATCGAGTTATCTAAAGTGTTTGCGGATGCGGCGGTCAAGGAGGATGCCACATGATACGCGCATATACCACTATATTAGCTGCTGTACTGTTGTTTATAGGTGTAGTGCAAGTAGATAGGTACATATTGATTGAGACTGTGCCGGCAAGCGAGGTGAGGATTAAATATGGAAAATAATAACGATGAAAAAAGTAAGCACCTATGAAAAAAAGTGCTTACTTTAGAGTTGTTTTTATTATTAAGGGAGTATTTTGTAAACGAAGCCTTGATATAATGGGCATACTTTATTGTTTCCTTTTTGTTGCCATTTATACAAATAAAGATCTCCTGCAAAGCCTCCTTCTATGTAAAATTTTGAAGTTGGAACTGTCGATTTCATATCCTCTTTAACCGTTGCACCTCTGATACCAGTGACCCATTTGCTGTTCTTTTGAGACGGAGTATATGATGTCTCAGAAGAAATATTTGCTGAAGTTTGGGGTTGTTCTGCAAAACCTAAAGACGGTACAGACAATGCCCCAAGAAGAACTGTGCCAGCAGCCAAAGCGATAATAGATTTTTTCAAAAGTAAAGCCTCCTTAGTTTGTTTATCTCCGTGTGCAAACTATGGTGTAAGGTTATTATAGTGTTTCTATTTACATTTAACTACCAGATATAACGATTTCACCAAATTATCACATTATACAAAGGAATGATAAATGATGAATGACAATCAAATGTGTATAGTTAATAGTCTTGAAGAAGAGTCTTCTGATACGCAAAAGATAATCCAGGTAAACTTTTTTTCGGACATTGAGCAGGAAGATATTCTAAAAACAAAGTGGCTTCTCAGTAAATATGTCGATATGATTGACGTGATCAAAAACTATGAATTTGCTCTTCAACAGATTGAAAACGGAATGTCCGCGTATGAGTTGCTTTCCGCCGAGGGAGCAATTGCAAAACGAGAGTCAGGGCGGGAGTTAACGGCAGATGTAACAGCCAATGCTGTAATACTAAAGGACAAACGGCATACAAATTATAAATTCTATCAATTCATCACTAATAATATCCGTTTCGCCATAAATAATATGAGAGATCCGCATGAGGGACTTGCTGCCAAGCTGCTGTTCATAGATGGAAAAAAATATCTCATGGCCCAGCAGTATATGGAGAAAGGATACAGAAAAGATGTGCCTGGTATCTCAGCTACGACATTTGCAGATAAACGACGACGAGCGATTGTAAATATAGCAAACAGTCTTAAAATTAATCGGACTTTGGATTTTGTGGTTATTGACTATGGGCGGGGGCGAAACAAAGAAGGTGAAATTGGGCTGAGGATGCCAGAAGTAAATTAGACCGTAAGGGCTTAAGCCTTTGCGGTCTTAATTTTAGGTGTCTAAAGTTCTAGACTGAAAATAAAGTAATAGTCTTGAGGGTGCTTCATTAAGCTAACGGGCAGTTTAGTTCAACAAGTAATCTTAATTCCGAAAAAAACATATTAAACAGTATTTTACTAATCTCATGAATTTGATTTGTAACAAATTTACTTCTTTTATCGTTGAATAATTAGGATCGAATAAAGAAGGAGGGTTTATTTGAAGAATAGAATCTTGTTATTCATTATGACACTAACTCTTATATGTATAGTTGGTTGCACGGGTGTTCAGCAAAAAAACAAAGACCTTGAGGGAGAGAAACCACCAAAAGTTCAAATTCAGATTGATAAACGAATGTACAAAGCAAAACTCGGCACATATTGCTGGACAACGTCATGTGTGGATTCAGCTGGTCCAGTTGAACTTTTAAAAGGAAAAGAACCGATTCTAGTAAAGCCTGGTGTTGTTGTAAAATTCATTATGAATTATGATCCTCAACCGAATAAATTTTGTGTCGAGCAATTCTATGAAGGAAAAATTACAGAAGTTTTATTGAAAGAAAATAGTTTTCAAGCTCCTACAGAAAAAGGGACATATTTTTATTCATACGGGGTATGGTGGATGGATGAAGATGTAGAGAACCAATCTCGTGGTGATGCATTTTATAATTTTGCTTTAAAGGTCACCTAGAGATTAAGATAACTAACAGAACATGATGGTATCATAGTAATAGGCTGCCGTAATATCGCTGCGTTGAGCTAACGGGCAGGATAGTTCAATTAGAGTGTCTAATTTAGGTAATAGTATTATCGATACTGTACATGCTCGGAAACATTTAATAAAAGTGCAAGATTGTACGATATTAATTTGAATTATTCTAGGGCGTGTATGCAAACTATAAACCCATTGCGAATGAGCTATAAGGAGTATGATGAGAAGACACGAAATACGATAAGACTGATGGGATTGAATAAAAGATTTGTTGTACGCAGAACGAAAACCCCAAGAAGGAAGACCCCGAAAGGTCACTGTTTGAGGTTTGAGGTTTGAGGTTTGATGCGATGCGATGGGTGGTACGAACTGGTGGACCGCAGCGTGATTTACCGCTGATTGTGACAAGCACATGATTATCGTAATAGCTCCGCTAGTAGCAAACAGAAGCTTTCGAACACGGTATAACATGCCAATCGAAAGCTCGCTTGACCTTAGTATTGTGAATTAATTTTAATTTATCTTTTTATTCTCGGCAGAAGTATTGCCGGAATTAGTGCCAGTGCAGAGAAGCCAATCGACCAGATAAACGCATGATCGAACGCAAGAGCTACGGCTGCTGGGTCATGTGACACGATCGAATTCAACTCATTCTGCAAAATAATAGCGATAACCGATGCGCCAAAGGCACCGCCGATTTGCTGCATAATACGAGTGGTGCTGCTGGCATGCGGGATTTGCTTCGAAGACAGGCCAATATAGGCGGAAGCCATGACCGGCAGAAACACAGCCCCTAATCCTGTCCCCCGCACGATCAATGCTGCGCTCAAATAAAAATAGCTCGTATCCGCGCTAAGCTGTGTAAATGGCCATGTTCCAAGCAAGGTAAGCAGGGTTCCGACAAGAACGACGGGCTTCGAACCGATCTGATCCGTTAGTTTGCCGGCAAGCGATCTTGTCAGCAGCATCCCTACCCCTTGCGGCGCGAGCAGCAGACCGGATATAAGCACGGATTCGCCGCGGACTTGTTGGAAGTATAACGGTAGCAGAAGCATCGCCCCGTAAGTGGTCAGGCCGGATAAAAAGAGCAGTGTCGAGGACACGGCTAAAGAACGCACCCGGAACAGCTTAACATCAAGCAACGCTTCGTTTCCTTTGCGAAAAGCATAAACGACAAACACAGTCAAAAGCGCTAAACCCGCTATAACGGGAACGAGAACCGCGGCATGGCCGAAACCGTGGTGGGAGCTTACTTCTCCAAGACCGTAAATAATGAGAACGATGGCCGGGGAAAGCAGCATCAGTCCCAGCAGATCCAGCCGCAACGTTTGGGTTCCGCGCTCTTCATTGGGCAGTCCCTTCCACGCCATAATGATGGCAACGATGCAGATCGGAATATTCACTAGGAAAATCCATCTCCAGTTCAGATGATTAATGATGAGGCCTCCCAGCACTGGTCCCAAAATCGGTCCAAGAAGCGCCGGCAAACCGACCGTGGCCATCATTTTGCCCATATTTTCCCCTCTGGAGGCGCGTACTCCCAATGTCTGCATAGTCGGCATCAGCAATCCCCCGCCAATCCCCTGTATGGTACGGAAAAAAATCAGGCTCTCCACGTTCCACGCCAAGCTGCATAGAACAGAACCCAGCAAGAACATGCCAAGGGAAAATAGCCAAATAGACTTGCCCCCAAATCGCTCCACCGCCCAGCCGGTAATGGGGATGACCATGCCAAGCGCAAGCAGATAACTGGTCATAACCCATTGAATGGTTAACACCGAGGTATTAAATTCCCGAACCAGCGTATCAATAGCAACATTGGTTATCGTCGTGTCAAATAGCGGGGCCAGCATCCCGATCATTAGAATCCACATCATTTTCTTCGCGGCCGCCTGCCATTCAGCCGATTCAAGCGTTTCGGAACTTTGTTTTTGCAAGTTGAAAACCTCCCTTTGATCACACAAATAAGAAACTTATAGTTTCTTATTTGTGCCTATGATATACTATCGCTATATGAAACGCAACGAATTTTTTTAAGGAGTATGAGAACAATATGTCCAATTCACAAAACCAAGATAAATTGAAAAACAGACGCACAGGCAAAGAACTGGAAGCAGCTATACTACAGGCGGTACGGGAAGAATTGAAAGAACAAGGATATTCTAATCTTTCGATGAATGGAGTGGCGGAACGGTCGGGAACAAGCAAAGCCGTACTTTACCGGCGATGGGCCAACCGCGCTGAGATTGTATTGGCGGCGATTCGGGAGCGTGTTCCCTTGCCTCTGGAGGAGGTTCCTAATTACGGGAATTTGAGAGATGATGTTTGCGGTGTGCTTAGAGCGATGAATCAGAACGCTACCAAAGTGATGTTAAAGGCTTTCTATGGGCTTGTAACGGAAATCGGGGCCATGCCGCTTGCATCCTTGCTATTCCCCGAAGGACGTCATAACAGGACAATGACAATAGTGCTACAGCGAGCCGTTGACCGAGGAGAGGTGTCAGCCGAATCCGTTACGTCCCGGATGCTTACTTTGCCAGGAGATTTGGCCCGCAATGAGTTAATACTTTATAATAGACCAATGTCTGAGCAGACGATTGCTGAGATTGTGGACGAAGTATTCTTGCCACTTGTGTTAAAGCGGTGATTAGCAATTCCGCCCTTTGAGAAACATATTATACGAAATGCCTACCATTGTTTTTTAATGTTTTTTCAATTTTTGGGAGACAGAGAATATATGCAAAAATCTGCAAAACGTTTGATAGCCAAAATCGTTGGCATCTTTGTACTGCCACCATTGCTCATCATAGGGTTAATAATTTGGGCAGGAAACATTCTTGATCCTTCACCACCAACCATAAAACACAGTGAATTTCCGTTTGAATTAAAATATGAAATGAACGGAAAAAAATATGACGTAAGTGACACCGTTGTTTGCGATTTTTCTAATATTTCTACGAACGCCGGGGGATTCGGTAAGATTAGGCGGTGGAATGAACATTTAAAAAGCGGAACGCGTAGGATTACTATATTGAGTGACAATAATGTACTTTCAATCATCAAACCCTATAGAATTGATCCGGAAATTGAGATATATTACAATTACGGATCTGCAACATATTTTATGGGTGATCCAGACGGCTCGGTATCTGAAAAACCACAAATAGAATATATAGAAACTTATAGTGAACGCCCAAATGTGATCGTTACTGATGCAACACCACTCTCTGCCGAACAATTACAAACAAACTTTGGGATTAAAATAATAAACTACAGTGACAGTCCTTCGATCAAAAATACATTTAAATAATTTAAGGGATACTATAGCACCATTGCTGCGAAGAGATTTTATAACACGAATTGAAAATATTGTTGCGCTAACGAGGAATGTTAGTTCAATGGAACAGCGACAGTCTAGGACCTTTTTTCGTCCTTGGCTGTCGCTGTTTCAATTTCTAGGCTCAGTCCACTACTTATTTTCTCCTGACAGTAGGGACTATGTAAATCCGTAGTAGGTACGGAGTAGAAAGGATTTACACTTTATTCAGGAACAAACTAAATCCATTCTAGGAGGCAATAAACATGGTACATAGTTACGCTTACTTGGACAATACAGGAATTTTACACCTTCATCCATTGGAAAGTGAAGCAGCCAAGCATGGTAAGTATGTAGGTACAAATCTGGATTGCGACGAAAGCGGCTTTCCGGTTATCGGCGGCGAAGGTGTAGTCTACTATGTAGACAAAGACACAGCTTATGTAAACGGAAATAAACATGATGGCAAACAAATCGCTGTACCAAGTGGCCTTAAAGCACTAGCTGGTCAGCTTCTGTAATCGTTAAGATTTAAATGTGGTGGCGGAATAGACGCAAGGCCGTGATACACGCCTCGCCCACATCGAAACTAACTACAACTAATTCGAACAGCCGTAAAGAGGGCCATAATACCCCATCAATAAGGGCGGCAGATTGTTCCGCACGTAATGCGGACTATAGCGTTTGACGGTAATCGCTGTGAAATAATTCCCGTTGGGAACTATACCGCATGTATATGGGGGCGGCAGTGGCAAGCGCATGACGGAGGGTTAGGGCGCATTCAAAACTAAATCGGAGACAGGACTCAGAGGGTAATATAAACCCGGAGCAAGAAGGATGTACATACAAAGCCCATTCCAGGCATGGCGGATTAGCGGTAACCGCATGTTATAAATTACCGATCACTACAGTAGGGGCAGCGTAAAATCGCTGTTCTTTTTAATTTTGAATGAAGTATTGTTATATAAAATTCTGCATCCTTAATGTCGATACTATCGTATGGAACAATATAGGAGATGAATTTGAGTGAAGAAGAAGATAAGGGATGGACTAATTTTTTATGTAGTAGTGCCGTTATTTTTAACATGGTTTATATGGTTCCCCCTTGGTATGAATTATTTGTATTGGACAGATATGAAAAATGAATATCACATTCAAGAAGGTTACTGGGAATTCTTTGGACGAAATTGGTACAAAAAATCTTTTCAAATTAATGTGGACTATCTAAGAGAATACGAAGAAAGACAAGAGAAAGCTGCTGAATAGTAGCTTTTTTATTTGTTCAGGAAACTTTTCCTTAGCTTCAGATACATCATCAAAAGGGGTGAATAATAAAATATGGGACGAAAGAGAGACCCGAAACGGGACGAAGCATTTAATCTATACAAAGCCAGTTCCGGCAACATACGTCTCACAGATATAGCCTCTCAACTTAGTGTATCTGAAGGTACGGTAAGAGGATGGAAGGCAAAAGATAAGTGGGAGGACATACTTGCTGACGTTACGGAACATACAGAACGTTCTAATAAAAATAGAACGGATCAAAATAACAAAACTTCGAATGAAGATGAAGATCCAACAGCATATCCTGATGAGCTTTTTCTAAAAGCTGTTCAAATTGTAGCCGAGGCCAAACAAGCCTCGGTTTCTTTATTGCAACGCAGAATGAGGATAGGTTATAGCAGAGCGGCCCGACTGATTGATGAAATGGAGCGGCGCAAATTCATTGGTACATATCAAGGTGATAAGCCAAGAGAAGTATATGCCACCCCACTTACAGTTGATGCGTTCTCTAAAGAACTAAAAGTTACTACTCCAGAAATACGGAACGCTCCGAAAAAGGTATTGGAACGCTCCGAAAATATGGAACGTTCCAAAAAAGTACAGAACATTCCAGTGGTTGTTGAAGAACCTGAACCTGAAATTCCTGATGAGGATGGATTAACGCCTAAGCAAAGGAACTTCACTTATGAATACCTTCGAGACTTCAACGCTACCAGGTCAGCCATTGCGGCGGGATACAGCAAGAAAACTGCCTACCAGATTGGTTTCGCTCTGTTGAAGAAAGTTGAAATTCAAAACATAATTCGACAGCATAAGGAATCCATGATCGGCGAGGTGGGGTTGAATGCTCAACGCGTGCTGATGGAATATATGAAGATTGCTTTTGCAGACATTACTGATTACGTAGAGTTTGGTCAAAAGGAAGAAGATGTTCTTGGACTGGAAGGTGAGCTGGTCTTTGACCCAGACACTGGAGACGCGAAGAAGTATAGATATAATTTTGTTGCTTTTAAAAACAGTGATGAAATTGACGGAACGCTAGTTTCAGAAGTAAAGCAGGGCAAGGATGGCGTAATTGTTAAGCTTCACGATAAAACAAAGGCTTTGGACGTGCTGACTAAATACATGGATTTGCTGCCAGATAAACATAAACGGATGCTTGAAGACGAAAAACTCAAAATGCAGCGTGAGAAACTTGAGCTTGAAAGGGCAAAGGTCACAGGAGAAGGCAATACAGAAGACGATTTAATTGACGATTGGGTAGAGGCGGTGGTTGGCGATGAAGACGAAGGACTCACCGGAGACGAAACGGAGGCTGCAAGCATTCAAGAAACGGATTCCTGAGTATCGCAAGAATCCCACATTGTTCTGCCAAGAGATGCTAAAATTTTATCCTGACGATTGGCAAGCAAATACTCTTATGGATTTAGCCAATAATCCGCGCGTTTCTGTCCGCTCAGGTCAGGGCGTAGGAAAAACTGGACTGGAAGCTGCAACGGCCCTCTGGTTCCTATCCTGCTTCCCTTATCCTAAAGTGATTTGTACAGCTCCTACAAGGCAGCAACTACACGACGTGTTATGGGCTGAGATTAATAAATGGCAATCTAAAAGTCCTGTATTAAAAAGAATTCTGAAATGGACTAAGGCCAAAATCTACATGAAGAATTATGAGGAACGCTGGTTTGCTACAGCTCGGACAGCTACCAAGCCTGAGAATATGCAGGGCTTCCATGAGGACTACATGCTTTTCATTGTGGATGAAGCTTCAGGTGTTGCTGATCCAATCATGGAGGCCATCTTAGGTACATTGTCAGGTGAGTTCAACAAAATACTGATGTGCGGAAACCCGACAAAAACGTCGGGTGTTTTTTACGATTCACATAATAAGGACAGAGCAGACTACAAAACACGCAAGGTATTCTGCTTGGACAGTCCAAGAACCAGCAAGGATAATATCGCCATGCTCAAGCGTAAATATGGTGAAGGTAGTGATGTATGGAGAGTCCGGGTTGAAGGTGAATTTCCCCGCGGAGAATCAGATACATTTATTTCTTTGGAAGTGGCTGAATTTGCAGCTAAAGAAGTAAAGGTGGAACCCACCGGAAATATGTTAACTATAGGTGTGGACGTTGCACGATTTGGTGATGACGAAACCTCAATGTTTGCTGGCATAGGGCCAAGAGTTGTAGGAGAACACCATCATTTCAAGAAAGACACAATGGTAACTGCGGGGTGGGTGATTAACCTAGCTAAAGAGTTGCATGTTGCTCATCCATATTTGAACCGAATTAGAATAAGAGTCGATGATAGCGGCGTTGGCGGAGGAGTAACGGATCGACTAAATGAAATCGTAGTTGAAGAAGGGCTACCGTATGAAATCATACCAATTAACAATGGCTCTTCTTTTTTAGATGAGCACTATGGAAACCTTGTTACAGAAATGTGGGCATCTATTAAGGAACAATTAGAACAGAGTATGAGCAATTTCATAAATGGAGATCCGAGCGTTCTGCAATTGCCTGATGATGATGTTCTTATAACCCAACTTACATCAGGTAAATAGAACATGACCAGCAAGGGTAAAAAGCTGCTTGAAAGTAAGAAAGATATGAAAAAGCGCGGATTCAAGTCTCCAGACAGAGCTGACGCTTTTGTTTTGACATTCGGAGAATATTTGATGGAGCCAGATACACATATTATGCTTCCTTCAATAGGTAGTGTGGCAGTAAAAAGGTAAATTGGAAATTGGTTTTGTTAGGTGCGATTATCGGATTTATTCATATAGCGAGCCCAAGCTACAAACGCGATCAGCAAGCAAACGGAGAACGTCACTGTTTACAATTTGGACAAGGAAGGAGCAGAGCTGACTGCTAAGGATCGGTTGCTCGATATGGCAATGAGTAAAATTTCCGGCATTCAGCGCGAAGTTATTCAGCGGAGCTATCTTGATGATGAGTTTGATTACATCAGCTGTGGGGCCTTAGTGACAGGCCTTCCGAAGAATGAAAGGGGACTCTTAAGAGATTTTGGTTTCTGCGTTAAATCTTTAAGTACTCGATGAAGGAACCTCAGAAGCTACAGAAGTGATTTCATAAGAAAAGACCGAAAAAATCCGGTCCTTTATTTCGAATAGAACAACTCACATATCTTTATAATATATGAACAAAGGATGGAGTGTATTAGATACACTTAGAAGCCCATTGTACCCTTCAAGGCGATAAATATTACAGGTACCAGTAGCGCTGGAATTAAGTTTATTGTTCTGAAGTTTCGTATGCCAAGAATGCTTAAGCCAGCGCAGAATATTAGCACACCGCCAACAATCGATGTTTCGGTCAATAGTTCAGGCGTAATGAAATTAGATAAAACATTTGCTAGTAAGTACAGTAACCCTTGCCAACAAAAAAGTACTACTGCAGACCAAATTATTCCGATTCCGAACGTAGACGCCAGAACAATCGAAGTTATCCCATCCAGAATTGCATTTGTATATAAATACGTATGATTTTCGTGCAGTGCACTTTCTATTGGTCCCAGGATAGACATTGTTCCTAAGCAAAATAACAATATTGCAGTTGATAATCCTTCCGCCAGATTTCCCTTTGAAATTTTTGCAACCACAATTTTAAATCGTTGCTCCAAATCAAGCTTCTGACCGATAACACCGCCCAGTGCCAAGCTAACAATAAACAACACGGGATATTGGCTTTCTGGCATATATGTGGCTAACGCATTAATACCAAGTGCAGCTGCTACCAGCCCCATTGCCTGCATAAGAATATCTTGGTAAGACTCTTTCAGGCCTTTCCTAAAAACACTTCCGGCTACACTACCTACAATAATTGTAGCTACATTTACAATCGTTCCAATCATGTCTCTCTCTCCTACATTTTTGTTTTTTTAAAGAATAAACCCTCCAGCAACTGGAGGGTCAATAGTCATTTACAGGTACTTGAATCTCAGTAACGAATTTGGAGACATCCTGTGTAAGGCCATAATCAATATAAGTAATTTCGAGTGCGTCATCTGCTAAAGTATAGCCCTTTTCAAGTGCATGTTTTAACAATTTTTCATAATAAATCGATGCATCTGCATGAGTACCTATGAAACGTATGGTTAGATACTTTTGTTGAGGAAGAGACTTTTTAGCCGTTTTGTAATATTGGTGTTTATCCGGTTCTACGAATAGAAATATAGCATCGTACTCATCGAATTTCCTTTGTTGCAGATTCGTGATTGATATCGCTAATCCAACTTGTCCAAGGAAAATGGTTGATTTTATATTGTTGTTTTTTTCTAATAAACGGATCGACATTTCTAGGTTGTCGCTTTTACCAATCTTTTGTTTCAACATGACAATCATTCGTTCCGGAAGCTGCGTTTCCCGGATCTTGAAGAGTTCTTCCACTTTAGACACATCTTCAATCTGCTGAATTCTTTTATTAATTCTATGTTGAATCTGTTTAAACTCAAGAATCTTCTCTTCTGTTCTACGTTTTTGCTCCTTTAATAAAGCTAAAATATGATCTATATCACGATCGTCAAGGAACTGTTTAATTTCTTTAAGTGGGATATTTAGCGCTTTGAGGTAGAGAATTGTGTTCAAGCTTTCGAATTGATCGATTGAATAATAACGGTAACCAGTCGCTTTATCGACTAATGCAGGTTCGAACAGATGAATGCTATCATAGTAACGCAGCGTTCGGATATCGATTTGAAAGAGCTTTGAAATTTCTCCGATCAAAAACATTTTACTCATTGTTTTTTCAATTCCCCTTCCTTTTATGCCACTATAGTATAGCTTATCAATTTAGTAGATAATACTCAGACAATGCAAATATGTCGTTAAAGTGGAATTGTAAGATTACATTGCTCCCTATTTGCGAAGAAAAGGCTTTAAGAGGAAAATAGTGCTGACCGAAAAAAATCGTTTGTTGTCCCTTCGTTAGACTTTCTGCATGGTATTCTTGCGATTTTGCAAATTAAATAAGGAACGCATCGCAGCTTTTGAGTCTCGGTGAATCAGGTCGGTCAATGTGCCGGCCTTTATACGAACCATTACCTTTAGATGCGAAGTCGCTTGATGGCGATGGACGCGTCTTTTATTTTTTCAGCAACAAAGGCGGCATGTCTGCTTTTGTATCTAAAAAACAGCATCAAACAAAAGAACAGGCCGAGACACTGGCCAAGGAGATGACACTATGAATGAAGAACAAAAAGCTGCTTTGGCAGCAGCGCAAACCCAAGCAACTGCACTGGCAGCGGCTAATGGCATGCTTGGACAAGTACGGGCTGCATTGGGCGTTGAGAATGACGCAGAAATCCCAGCGAAGCTTACAGCCCTGAGTGTTCAAGCTACTGATGGAGCAATGTACAAGGTGAAGGTCACTGAACAAGCATGTGGAGCTGGTGTCCGGGCTCTTGGAGAAGCTTTTAGCGCAAAGGCACATACGCTGTACCATCGATGACAATAGCGTTTTCAGACAGTGTTGTTCCATTTTCTTAGTATTAGACTGCACTCAAACAAAATAAACGGCAGCTATGGACGAGAAAATAAAATCCTAGACTGCCGTTTTTTTATTGAACTATCATGTCCCTTTAGTTCAATCTCTTCCCTTTTCATAAAAGTTGTTGTGCAAAGCTTTCTGTCGTTGGAATCATGTCTTACTCCAAGTCACTTTGTAAAATTCTAATCCCCACCGAGTTCAACCGTTTTCGTGGCGACACGGTCATGAAATTCCCGATCATGCTCCACGAATATAATGGTCGGCTTGTACTCAAGCAGCAGCTCCTCAATTTGCATCCTGGAAATCACGTCGACAAAGTTGAGCGGTTCGTCCCAAATATGCAGATGAGCCTCCTCACATAGGCTTCTCGCGATCAGAACCTTCTTCTTCTGACCGCCGCTAAACGCCAATATATCCTTCTCAAACTGGAGGCGGGCGAAATCTAGCTTACGCAACACGGCCTTAAATAAGCTTTCGTCAATTCTGTGCTCTGCTGCATAATCGGAAAGCGTTCCTCGCAGATGAGAAGTATTCTGGGATACATAGGAAACGCGAAGCTGCGGCTCCCGCTGAAACGTTCCTGTATAGTGTAGCGCCTCATCGTTGAGCAGGCGAAGCAAGCTAGACTTACCTGAACCATTTGGACCTGAAATTGCAATCCGATCTCCTGGTTCAATCGTCAGACTAATGTTCTTGCAAACCGCTCTTTCCCCGTAGTAAATCGTGACGTGATCCAGCATCGCCAATTCCGATTTGGGATACACGAGCTGAGAGATTGCAAGGCTTTCTGACTGTTCGATATTTCGGAGCAGTTTCGATTTTTCCTCTAAAGCGGTGTGTTGCCGCTGTTCGATGGATTTCGAGCGTTTCATCATTTTCGCTGCCTTATGCCCGACGTAACCCTTGTCAAGCTTGGAGCCGGAATTTCGTGTGCCGTTTTTCGATTTTTCGGTCTCAAAAGACCAGCCGCTAGTACGTTTAGCAGAAGCTGATAAACGCTGTATGTCTTTGTACAGCTTTTCGTTTTGTGCCATTTCGAACGTGTCCTGGCGAGTTTTGTTCGTCCACCAGCTGGAGAAGTTGCCTTTTTGGATTTCGATATTCGTTTTGTTGATAGATAGAATATGATCCACGCAGCGGTCGAGAAAAGCCCGATCGTGTGAAACAAGAATAAAACCGCGCTTCGTATTCAGATAATCGGCGACAAGCTTGCGTGCGTGCAAGTCGAGATGATTGGTCGGCTCGTCGATGAGCAGAAATCGATTGTCTTGGATGAATAGCACGGCCAGCAATACCTTCGTCTGTTCTCCTTGGGACAGCGATTCGAATGGCCGGTACAACACGTCTTCTGAAACCTTAAGCAAGTTCAGTTCGCGCATCAACTTCCAGTTCTCATAGTTTGGCACGATCTCTTCGACGACGTCTAAGGTCAAATACTCAGGGTGTTCGACGGGAAACGGAAAATAATCAAAGGCGACTGGTGTGGAGATCGTACCGCTGTATTCGTACTTTCCCTGAAGCAGGTTTAAGAACGTCGTTTTCCCCCGACCGTTTCTCCCCGTAAAGCCCAACTTCCAGTCTGTATCAATTTGAAAATGAACATTTTCGAATATGGGGTCATAGCTGCCTGGATAGGCAAAAGTAAGATTGGTCACCTGAATGGCGGGCATGGCAATCATCCTTTCGATTGGAAATAAAAAAAGAGCCGCAAGAAAGGTGCTTTCTTGCGGCTCTAATCCATACGAGGAAATACGGCCCCATTACAGGGGGCCGTATGACTGTCCGGAGAGGGAGCGCAACGAAACGCAGAGCTTTCTTGCAGAGATGAAATAAAACGACCACAGCCGATCGCTGAGTCCGTTCTTTTCGTGATCTCGAAGCAAGAAAGTTCTACATGTATCCGTTCAACTCCCATCATCAAATTACATTCAGTTTATCACAATGGTAATTTAACTACAACCTGCGTAGTCCCGTTTAGGCTGAAGCTCACGTAGGTCGACATGCTCCTTAGATTGATTAATGTTATTCAACTATCCTGCTCGTTCGTATTAGGTTAATAACATATGCATTTTTTAAAATCCGTAGCATTATAGCAGCAGAACCAATTTAAGATATAAGTATGAAAGCCTCTGATAATTTAGAGGCTTATTTTACGTCTCAAAATAAATTATAGGAGTGATAAAGCATGAGTAATGGTTTAGCTGTTTTTGAAAATCAGCATGAAGTGACAATACTGACAAGGGAGGACGTAGAAATTGATTTCAAAGGTGATTTCTTAATAAGTGCAAAAGACGTTGCTACAATCCTGATTTCGGAATTGAACTCTTGGCTAAACTCAAAGAGGAGCGCACTGCCAGAGTCCAAGCAGAGCGAACGAACGTTATTCTGATGCATGTTAACAAAACCTATACTGCCACAGAGATTGCAAAGGAACTCGGATTTAAGTCAGCAATTGCTCTTAACCATGATTTAGGCAATCGAAAGATCAATTCAGGCAGAATGACTAGCAGATATGCGGATTGCGGCTATGTTGAAATCAAACAAGAAGTTCTTGATAACGGTAAAGTGATCTATCACCGTAGATTTACTCAATTAGGCCGTGAATGGCTTGTGAAAATTTATAACCGATAGTATATTTGTAAGAAGATTGTAATAATCTCATAGGAAACCAATATCCAAACTGGTTTCCTTTTTTTTATACTTCAAGGGGTCTAAGGAGATCATTTTTAAAAAAACTAGTTTATGGATTTTAGTATTTGTAATTATAACTCTGGTTGCCTGTAGCAGTAACAATAAAGAGATGGATACAGATAATAAAAGACTTAATCCTAGCAATAATGTAAACAACGGGACAAATAAGAGCAAAAGTGAAGAAAGAAATGAAGATCAAAACAATGAAAAGAGTGAGCCTTTTTTAACGGGGACTCATTTTGAAGACCCTAACGCCTTTCTTGTCTATGATTTTAAAATGTCTCACGATTCCTCTGATAACTCAGTCTCCTTTCGGGTAACTTATAAATTTGGAGACAAGTCTAGAAAATATATATTGGAGGGTAAACATCCATATTATTTTTATATAAGTGTTCCAGAAAGTTTAGCTAAATATTATACTTTGCCTGAAACTCTACCAGTGAAGGGTGAAGAATTAATTTCAGATGACGATAACCTGAAATACCAATGATATCAAAGCCTTGCTAAAAAAAAGGTTGCCAAAATATGTTATTAATTCTATGTTTAGTAAACTACAAATATATTCCATAACTGTATTTGAAAATCCGGATTACCCGGCTAAACGTATAGTAGGTGTTTATGAGTTTGTGAGCACACTCCCTCCTAATACCTAAATTTAATCTCAGATAGGACTTATATTAGTTTGTAATAATAACTGGTATGAGTCTTTTTAATTTGCGACAATACGCCCGATACTTTGACATATCTTTCAGTATAGTATTTAGAAGATTTAACATATTTCGGGGGTGTCATATGGTAAAAGGATTTGTAAGAGGTTTAATTGTATTTTTACTAGCTGCTATTTTTTTCGTACAAGGTGTATATGCTGAACCGGCAGCAAATAGTCAACAAGCAACAGGGTATACGTTGGAGTTTCCAAGCTCACGCTACCCTGAAACCGGAGCACATATTAGGGATGCCATTGCAACCGGACATTCTGCTGTATGTACAATTGATCGGGATGGAGCCGAGGAAAACAGGAAGGAGTCACTCAAGGGCTAACAGACTAAAAAAGGGTATGACCGTGATGAGTGGCCAATGGCAATGTGTGAAGAAGGTGGAGCAGGTGCTGATATTCGATACATAAGCCCTAGTGATAACAGGGGAGCAGGATCATGGGTAAGTCATCAGTTAGATAAATACGCTGATGGAACTAAAGTGAGGTTTATTGTTAAATAGTAAAAAGCTCTGCTAACGTTAATTGGTCGGCAGAGCTTTTTAGTTGAAGAATTGCTTATAGACGGACATTCTAGGTGGAACTGGTATGAGTTCACTTTTTAAATGTTCGTTGAAAATAAAGTTTTGTTAACTACAATAAAAGAATCAACGGTGGGCTAGGACGGGAAAATAAAGCCCTAGACAGTCGCTGTTTCTTTGAACTAACGTTTCCCGTTAGCGTAATATGCAATTAATTTTAACTGATAACAATGTAGGTTTCTTTTTCCAAAATCCAACTCGAAAGACTGGTTATTTACTCCAGTGAGAAACGGATTACGTCTCCTTTAAAAATACATTACCCCAAGAAGATGTAACAAACCCAATAAGCCCATTGGATATATAATTAATCTTGAGTATAAGTTCTTAAAATTATTATTTGGATGCTTCTCAAAGAAAAAATGAGCGATCGAGTGAAAAATTAAAAATAGATCTAATATTACGAAAGATAAAGGTTGTTGACTAATAAATGAAAACAATAAAAAAGTATATAGCGGTAGATGCAAAATTGTAAATACTTTGAATGCGCGTTTATCTTCCATATCTTTTAGGATTATAAACATTCTCCATTCTTTAGCTCTTATTGCATCCATTTCGTGCAAAAGTAGGAGAGCAAAATTAATTGAAAAAATCATTAGTAAAATTGATGACAAAGTTACACCTCACTTATTGAATATACTTAGAGTTAATCATATCTCACTTTAAGTGAGTTCTGGTACAAACATTAAATAATTACGTTTCGAAACATGGAGAGTTCCATTAAATTGCCCGTTAGCTTAACGTCGCCGTTCAGTCTACAACTTTTCAGCAGACCGCCGTAAGATACTCACTATGAAGGATATGGAGAGAAAGACGGGGAGGCGCACAGAGGACATAAAGGCAGGTCTGCTAGCTCTTGAGAGTCTATGGGAAAACAAGAGTGACATGTGCCATATCGTAATCATAGAGGGCTGGGATAGGGGACCAAAAGATAGTCACGCCCCCGGGTGCAGCGAATAGATACTACAAAGAATATTAAAACCCCGGATTGCTCCGGGGCGTTTTTCAAGAATCGCGTTTCCGACTGTACTTAGTTAACAGTATTTGCTATAACGAGTTATTTACCTTTAATTCAATATTATAACAAGGTTTTTTTTGAAGTGTCTAGATGGACGTAACTTAGATGGTTTCCTCACTGTTTTTATCCATCTACAAATTAATCATCCAATATAGATCCTTATTGTCACTAATATTGATGCTGCCCCGTTTTTGTTCGTATAAAACCACTTTTAATGTCAATAACGTTGTTCCAGGAAAAGGCCATTATGCTATAAAATCTCTTGCTAACGCAATACACCGCTATCTTCTTTTCACGTAAGGAGGACAGGGAAGATGCTAGAAAGATTCTCGCGGCATATCGCGAGCGAAATAAAAAGAACTGATCGGGTGGATACTGGGTGATATTTTAAACGATGGCCCACACATTGAACTTAAAGGAGTTCTTTGAACAAGACTGATGTAGAGTTTTGAGATTAAACCATAATAGCGGCAAACTAAGGAACGGAGTAAATATCTTAGTTTGCCGCTATTTTCAAATTAACATATACCCGGTACCTTTTTTGAAGAGATTTTGATGCGCTTATCTATGACTTACTCTACGCCTAAATTTTTTCTTTTTTCATTCTATTTTGTAATATCTTATGAATGTTACTTAAGCCCCATTCTCGCATATACAAGATAACAGATCCTAAGGATTTTCCTAGCTCTGTTAGTGAATACTCAACCTTTGGTGGTATCTGTTTATAAACTTCTCTATGCACCAATCCATCCATCTCAAGTTCGCGTAATTGTAAAGTTAACATTCTTTGTGTCACATTTCCCATTAGCTTCTTTAATTCACTATGTCGTTTCACCCCGCTCATTAAATAATAAATAATAACTCCTTTCCACTTACCTCCAATAATGTCCATGGTAGCTTCAACGGAACAAGAATATTTATCAGAACAAGAATACTTCTCATAGAGTGCTTTTATTTCTATATCTTTTTTATCCATAGAGGAACCTCCTTTTCTTTATAAGAAAGTAGCTATATTTATTTCCTAAAACCTTATTCTAACACAACAATAACACACAAGAGGCCTTGATCTAGTTTAGTTACTCATTCATTGTTAGTTAAGCAAAGTATAAAAAAACATACTATGTATATAAAGTGTACCCATAGAACAAAATTGTACTTTTAGATCAAAAATGTGCTTACTTCTCAATAAGAACATACTCTTATATATTATTGTTAAAGCTTTAAAGGAGGAATAAAGTATATGGAAAAAAGTCGTTATCAAAAAGGCATAGACAAATTAATGGAATTTACTGTAAAGGAGAACAAGGAAGTATCGACGCACTTAAAAATCACTGATAGCTTTAAAAATATAGCTCCAGATTTAAGTAGATATATGATTGAGTTTACTTATGGTGACATTTATACTCGTCCCGAGCTAGACAACAAACAACGCGCCTTAATTACAATTGCATCCCTTGTAACACTAGGAACAGAACCACAACTTGAATTACACATAAATACAGGATTAACAGCTGGGTTAACCCCAGAAGAGATTATTGAGACCTTCATACACTTACTTTCATACACTGGTTTTCCCCGTGTTATTAATGCAATTGAAGTGGCTAAAAAAGTTTTTGAGCAACGGGGAGTGACTGTTGAATTACCTGAACAAAATGATTTAATTTGACATCGACTCCGGAAGAATTTGACTGTAACTAAACACAAAACGACCCTAACGCAAACCTAAACTGAACACCATCTGACGGATTTTCCATGTTACTATGATAGCGTGGAAATGAAGGGGACAGACGAAGGGCTGGCGAATGCGCCGGTCTTTTTTTTGTTACCTTTTTTTTCTAGCACACCACTTTAGGAGGACATTAATCATGTCTACAGAAGCAAGCGCAGTAAGACACGATGGGTACGCATATCTGAATCGGTTTAGAATCTTGCACTTCGAAATACATAGGAGGCAGCAGAGTCCAAGAGCGAGTATGGTACCGCCATTAAATTTGAATGCCAACACGCATACGGTCATCCGATTATTCCATCGAGTGGCAGCGAGTACTAGCAGTCGCAGTAACCATGCATACTGATGACGGAAAAGGACGGATTCACCATCCCAGCTCACGTTAAGGCAGCAGCTCTGGCGCTCAAGTAATTTTGCATCACCCAACATCATTCCCCAGACATTATTTAGGGATTTACGGCATGTGCAGGCAGCAAGACATCAGTTAACCAGCCGAAACATTAACAGCCTGGTCTGGTCGGACACCGTGCGCGGTTCAATTTCGTAGCGTGCCACGAGCCGGTACGTCTTTCTAATGTTGCAACACATTATTCTAAATCGTAAAGTACGTTTGCACGAGAAATGTCTATTGGTTCGTTTACAGGTATGTTAAGAAAATACTTTAACTGCCATGTTTGAGTTTTTTGAGCCTGAAGGTTTGTAGGCGTGTCCCATGGTGGATAAATACGTATTGCTCTTTTACCACCTTCACCTTTGTTAGATAATATTTTATGTTTAATCAGAATGGATTTTGGGAATACAAATTGCCCCAAGCTACTGTCTTTACGTGCACTAATAACCAAAAAGTCGATTGGATCTGATACGTCATAGGGTTGTATTGGTCTATCTCCAATTCTCTTATATACAGTCACAAATTGCCCGATCTTTTTTGGAGTTGTCTTTGCAATACGGAATCGTATAGAGTGGGCATTTAAATTAAAGAAGTAGGCCCCATAGTCAGCGTTTTGTTTTTCTAAAATTGGTCCAGTACATTTAAAATTGCATGGATTATAAACTGAAACTTTAGCGGCAAGCAGGTCGGTATGAATCTTATCAGATGCTGTCCAAGAATTTCGGTCACCAGAAGATATTTCTTTGTTAACCATTGTTATTTATTCTCCCCCATATATAAAACCGTTGTTTAACGTAGCATTCACTATATTAATGTAACCGCAGATGGTTCACAAGTTTGGTGTATATTCTGCCTAGTATAAATAAAAAGGGAGACGCGTAAACGTCTCCCCAATGACAATGGGAACAGACAACGAATAGCAAGAGACACTACTACAGCGCGAAATAGAGATCGTCGAGGGTATCATTGATCAATGGCGTAGTACCGAAAGATTGTTAAGGCTGGCATAGCTCAGTGGGTCAAAGACCTACAGGCTAGAAATATAAAAATGCAGATAGTGCAGAATCTGGATCGGTTGATTGAACTGGATTTTAAGCTACAGAAGGATGAGCTGTAATAATGCTAACACGATAGAGTCAGACCTATGCCTATTTTCCCAAGATGAAGTCAACAGCCCAATCTTTTTGGTTAATTGCACAATAAGCTACTTTGACTAGACTTTGGAGGTGATCATTAATTATGTTTCGACATTATTATTGGCAAAAGAAAATGCATCGGAGAAAATTTAGAAGATGTGTAGTTAAAAAAGTCAAAGTTTTACCGAAAGTTATTGTTAAAGGGATCCGAGGACCTCAAGGACCTCAAGGACCTCAGGGAGCACAGGGAGCACAGGGACTGCCGGGACCACAGGGAGTTCCAGGCGCTCAAGGACAGCAAGGGCTACAAGGTTTTCAAGGAATTCCTGGACCAACAGGACCTGCAGGAGCAGTAGGGCCAGCAGGAGCGATAGGACCAGCAGGACCAGCGGGAACGGTAGGGGCGGTAGGACCAGCAGGAGCAACGGGGGCAGCAGGGCCTGCTGGCGCCGGGATATCAGACTTCTTAAGTGTTTTCCGAGCAGATCCTGGTACGGGAACTGACACAGTTCCGGGTAACTCACCAATTACCTTTACTGGAGTTTTGGCTAATGTTGGTGGTGCATTTACTTTCACTCCTCCATCTCCAACGATAACAATCAACGAAACGGGGAGCTATCTAATAGATTTTACAATTCATAACCAAGGCAATGCTGACTTTAACCTTACCGTAAATGGATTCCCTGTTACCCCTGTTCCTTTCACGGGTAACGGTGGCGGACCAACTTCGGCAGAAGTCATTATTACTGTAGGGGTCGTTCCTACAACTATTCAATTAGTAAATGCAAATGCAACCCCAGCCCAACTTCATAACTTTACCAATACTACTCTTACTATATTAAAGTTGACTATTTAAGCCATTCTTAATGATATATAGAACATTATATGTAGCCGCTTTAGAAAAGACTGTACGATTTCATATCGTCAGTTTGTCTAATTACACTCATAGTAAGCAGACGTATTTATGGAGGGGATTGTGTAGCATGGCAAGAGAACGTAGTGGCAGTAATAAGATCCATTTAACATTACCACTACTCCAAAGCCTATCTTTAAAGTTAAAATGGAAAATCTGTAGTAACATGGTGAAAAGCAATGATATTATTCAGACATAGAAATATGAATGCTAAGAAGGTCAGGAAACTTTTCCTACCTTCTTTTTTGTTGTGACAAAATAGGAACTATTGCTTTGATCCGTCAGATACGACAACTCATGAGCGGCAATCAATATAAATTTTCTTTTTCGATTGGTCGCGAAAAATGGGAAGCTACAGAAGAACGGGCCGAGGTCGATTGGCCTAAAGTTTAGGCAATGCATAAGGAAGCCTTTAATCTTGTGTTGGTAGAAAGACTTTAGAATGGCAAAATATGACCATTCCAAAGATTAGAGCGCTCATGAAGGGCAAGAACAGAAACCGGGAATTCGAAATCTACATGCCTCGTCCCAGCAGTACCCTTTTTGAGGTACAGATCCACGGTCTTTTTAATCGTTTTGTCTGGCAGTTGAAATCATTTTTACAGCTAAGACAGGTCGAAGAATTGTAGTTGATTCAGCGGACTTGTGGCTTATGCCTTAACAGGACAAGAGACCATTTCTTTAGGTCGAAGTGGTTCGGGTAGTAGCTTAATGCTCTTGAATTTGTGGAAATCCTATAGGTGGAGGTAGCAGTTCATGTTCAACATAAATATTCACGACAATGTCTGCCAATAGTAATATTAGAACGAATAGACCATTAGCAGAGGCATTTAGATGAATAAAAAGATGTATATGTTTATAGGTGCTTTACTCGGGGTACTGCTGGCTACTTCTGGTGGAGCTGCGGCAGATCAAGTGAAATCACTAGTTGGGAAGACTGTTGCAGGAGAATACAATGTGAGAGTAAATGGAACAACACTGTCTGAAAACGCTATTGTCATCAATGGTACAGCGTATGTGCCTTTGCGCTTGATGTCAGACTCTTTGGGGGCGAACCTTGCGGTGAAAGGAAAAACTATTGTAATTGTAACAGGAACTCCTTCTTCTAATGTGGTTATTAAAGAGCAGTCACAAGCAATATCCTTGAAAGATAACACATATGCCAATTGGCCAAGGAACTAATTGTGAAGCATATTGGAACCTTGGAGGAATTGATCGGAATACTTAATAGTGATATTAAAAAAAATGAAAAGTCATTGACTGACACCGATAGAAGAATAGGTGTCAGTCAATGACCAAAGACTTCTTGAACGCATTGAAAAAAGCGTCACTGAGACGGAGAAAGAATTACAAGAATCCAAAGACAGCTTATTTGAGCACAAAAAAGAGCTAGAACTACTTAAAGCAGCATTGGCTACTAAATAAATATGTAGTAATCTAGTAACAAACAAATTATATACTATATACACAAAAGCCCTCTTAAACAGAGGGCTTTTACTCTTATATAAGTGAATAAGTTTAGACTGTCTTCAATAATCGAAACAACCTATATCTTAATACGTCTATTGAATCGGAACACAAATTTCGCAACAATGATTATTAATAAGTTTAACTGTATATCGCTCCAAGATAGGTCTGGTTTCATCTAAGCTGAATCTTTGATTTTCCAACTCCAGGAATATTTCAGCCCAAGCCCTTTGAACAGCTTTTGCTGTATGATTTATCTTAAAAACAGCGTATCTTCCTCCACTAATGTTGCTCAGGCCTACTTCATCAGCATTAACACAATAATCATCAGGAACAACCAAACACGTATCGTAGCGACAATTTTCCGGTTTTACAAATGCGGGATTATCTTGGGCAATACCGAGGATAATAGACGTACTATTAAATAATTTATTAGTTTCAACCCAGCATTTAAATTTCTCCATTAGTTGTGAATTTGCAATTCCATAAGGACCAATCTGTCTCATGTATGCAATTCTAAAAGACGGTATTTTTTCAATTTCAGCCTTCATATTTTCTTCTCTTTCTTTTTAAAGTACATCGATGTCTGAAACCATATTATAATGCTTTAAAATGATAAACAACTCAATTTTAAAAAAAGTCAAATTAGCGCCTAATGCACAAAGAATAGACTTATAGCGCCTACTGAACAATCATGCTTGTATTTGAATAGCCTTCGCCGTTTATACTCTGGTTAAGTAAAGTACAGAAAGTGATCATGCATAAAACGAGTCAAGGTATCCTTGATGTTTCTATGCCGTCTCATATACTGTAATAAGATATCCAAGTTGAGCACGGTTTTAGATTCCTTAATACTAATTGTCCAGGTTGGTGGCTCTTCAGGATTAACCTCCATATACCCGTTGATTAAGTCAACACGATAATCCGATTAACCCATTCTTTTAGGTGGTAGAAGATTTGTTGTCGAACCTGAAAGCCTAGACGGTTGCTAAATCAATTATCCTAACTGCAAAAATTGCCTTAGATGACTATCTATAACGAATGAATCCGGTTCGTTTGCTCCGATTCCAAAGCAATGTCCCCACTTGGATTCTATGGGTTGAAAAACAGCATTCGGCATATGTTGTACATCATACGCACTGTCCTCTGGAGTGAAAAACAAATCACTTGACCCCGGCATAACGAGTGCAGGAGAGGTGATTTTGCTTAACGCCTGTTCGAAGTTGCAGCGGTCCACAGGATTATCGCTAATGTCTCCATGTATTCCTGTACGCAACATGGCAATCAAGTCATTAGCATCAAAGGACAAAAATACCTGATCCCAGTAATCTTCTACATAAGACTTCAAGGAATAGTATCCCTCGGATTGATATAAATTCTCCATGTAATACGCCTGCGAAAAACCCCAGGGTGCATAGGCTCTTCCCATCGCTGCGAGACCGACAACCGGTGAATGCTCATACCTTCCTTTTTTAAAATTTGTATCCGCTTGTAACGCCGCGATCATTCCTTCAAATACCAGCTGTGCATGCGGTCTGGTCTTTGCCGTCCCGCCAAATGGTGCAATACGTTCGACCATTTCAGGATAACTCGTTCCCCATTGAAAAACTTGCAGGGCTCCTAGAGACCAACCCACAACTAGTTTGATTTTTGTGATACCGAATTTTTGAGTGATTAGTTGATGTTGAAAACGTACATTGTCATACATAGAGATGAGAGGGAAATTGGCCTTATCAAATGGAGCGGGAGTATTGCTGGGAGAGGTCGATAATCCGTTGCCCAACATGTTGGGCACGATGATAAAATACCGATTGGGATCGAGTGCCTTATTCTCTCCAATTAACCATTCGTTATCTGTGTGACGACCAGCAAACCAAGTTGGATATACAATAACATTGTTCTTTGCGATATTTAAGGTTCCGTAGGTCTTATATGCAATAAATGCTTGAGGGAGTTGCTGACCTGATTGAAGCAATATATCTCCAAGGGGAAATGTTTCATAATCGTTCATTGACGGATGCTCCTTCAAAGTAAAATTAGTGATAACTTGATTTTTACTCTACAATACGCATATCATCAAATCAACGAAACGTTTTTGAATATTACATTCAATTTTTTTGAACGAAGAAGGTGCTTAGTTAATGGAAATACGCCAACTAAAAACGTTTTGGACTCTTGCTTCTACATGCAGCTTTAGTCGCACTGCTGAACTATTGAACTATGTACCGTCTACCATTACCATGCAAATCAAAGCGTTGGAAGAAGAACTAGGCGTGAAATTGCTAGATCGATTAGGCAAGAATGTTGTGTTAACGGATGCCGGCCAACAATTTTTGCCGTATGCCACTAAAATTTTGAACGATGTAGAAGAAGCAAAATGTGTATCTAGTCAGCACGGAGAAACGACGGGAACCGTTATTATAGGGGCAGACGAAGTTCTTTGCGCATACCTTCTTCCCTCCTTGTTTAGACGGTTTCGTGAACACTATCCAGACGTTCGTCTTTTGTTCCGTCCATTGTCCGGCCAAGAGCTTAGACATAGTCTAAGAGAAGGGCTTGCGGATGTCGTTTTTGTATTGGATGAATTCGTTGTAGCCAAAGACCTTCATTCAGAGTTTTTGAAAGATGAGTCATTTCGAATGGTGGTATCTCCAGATCATCTGCTGGCATCTCGTTCCTCATTGATCATTGATGACTTTCACAAAGAACATTTTTTGTTGACCGAGAAGAGTTGTTCTTATCGCACTCTTTTTCACCAGTCCATTTTGAAAAAAGGAGCCGATGCCTTGACAGAACTAGAGTTTCTTAGCGTAGAAGCAATTAAACAATGTGCAGTTGCTGGCCTTGGGATTGCTCTGTTGCCTGAGATGGCGTTGAAGGAAGATTTGAGAGAGGGAAATTTGGTTGCTTTACCATGGGATTTATCGGATATATCATTTTCTGCGCAAATGCTCTGGCATCGGGAGAAGTGGATTTCCCCATCGATGGCTGCCTTAATACATGTTGCAAAGAGTGAATTAAAATCAAATGAAGCATCTGGCTCATAAGAGGAGCGCTTGCGCAGTTGTTTAAAGCACAAAAAGTTCCTCCGGAAATCAACGTTTAAAGACATTCATGCCAGATGTCATTTTTCGTTGTCTACCGTGAGAGAGGCAGAGCACTTAAATATTGCTTTTTGATAGCTGTCCACTTGACGGGGGAGCCAATTATAGTGAGAAATGCGTTAGTAGTTAATAGCGGGTACAATGGCGCGAAGGAAGCACTTTGAAGTTTTATCATCTGACTTGTGAATTTGAAGACCTCGAAGGTGAAGAAGTAAGTGTACCCGAAGAAAAGTATGGTCTATTTGTTGTTGGGCGATGAGGTTAAAGTTACAAAGCAGGGAGACTAGGTACAGGCAGAACGGATCTTAAAGTGAAGTGATAAGAATTAACCACACATAAAGTGTTAAAGTCGGATATCGAATTATTTGCAGCTGCGTTAAGTCTGGTAAGAGTATATGTAGTTCAGCCATTGGGAGAGGATTTAATATCGGTTATAGACTATGGTGGTACCCAGGAGAAGTTTTCTCCTGAGTTAATTAAGATTAACGGATCTTATTTCTTTCGTGAGCAGTTTGAATTTAGAGTGGACGCGAAAAAGAAGACTTAATCAAATGTGTATTTTTCATGTCAGACAAAGCTCCCCTTACTTTGACAGTCATTAAGCTGTATGTTTATTAATGAGTATTAAAAGAAGGAGAGGACAAAAAAATGAGAATGAAATTAGGAAGGAAAGCTACTTTATGTTTTTCCACAATCGCTCTCTTGTTTTCAGTTATTGCTCCGTTGTCAGCTTCTGCAGATGCAGCAACTGTAACGTTTGACACTTACAAAAATTTTACAAATAAAGAAATAGTTTTATCACAATCAGTAATATTTAAAGATGACACGGCATATACAGATGTATCAGTTACAGGGAAAAGAGTGAAATTTTCAATTAATGGTTTGGAGAATCCTTTTAATGCTAATTATTATAATCGTTTGGTCTGGACAAGTGATGAAAATACACCGAGTATAGAAAATACGTTATCAGTAAAAATTGCACCAAAAACAGGGAGTCTTTACGGTTCCAGTAGCTATGAGAACCTTTCTCTGATAAAACAAAAGATCAACTCTGATTCAAAAGTATATGGATGGATTCAATTAGAATCAAAAGAGTGGGCTAAAGCAGGATCAGCTATAATTAAATATTAAAAAATCCTTAACGTTTGAGGTAAGTGAATGCTCAAATAAAACAGAAATCTCTGCTAACCACAATTGGTCGGCAGAGATTTTTCGTTGAACAGTTTGAATTAGAGTAGATGTGAAAGGCTCAACCGGAACTGGTTGAGTCTTTTTTTATACCCAATAAAAAATAAATATACAAATATTTAGAATAAATTCATAGATAAGCAAGTTTGTGTTTATACAGGTTTTTAAGAATGATTTATCTTCGTAATAGTTCAATATATTGCTAGGAGGAGATCAAGTGATAAGTAAAATTAAAGCATTATGGAGTATTTTAATTGTAGTGATAGTGTTCTTGAATATGTCAGCATTAGAGGTAAAAGCAGAAGTTGTAAGCGATGAATGGTCGATTAAAACGACTACAGAAAATCCTAAGGCGGTAAGTGCTGTTTCTGAATTGAATGGCAAGATATATATTTTCGGTGGTTCTTCAGGATCAAACCCATATAAGGATGTTCAAATTTATGAGCCGAAAAATAATATATGGGCCTCAGGAAGTAGCATGCCTACGGCTCGTTCTACAGCAACTTCCGTTGTTTATGGAAATGATATTATGTTATTGGTGGCTATACAGGTAATGCCTTTAGCTGGACAGGAGGCTCCTCAGTAAATAATGTTGAAGTTTACAATACTCAGACAGATACATGGAGTGTTAGGAAAGCTATGCCGCAGGCTTTAGGTTCGTTGACAAGTGTTTTGCATAAGGGAAAGATTTATGTGTTTGGTGGGATGACAACAAATACGCGTTCAGTTGCTACTGTCCAAGTATATGATCCGGCTTCCGACAGCTGGTCAACGAAGAAACCTATGCCGAATACACTTCATGGTTCCTCTGCAGTTGTACATAAGGACAAAATCTATCTTGTAGCAGGTAGACATATTGATAATAATTCAAATGTTTCACTAAACACATTTCTTGAATATGATCTCGATAACGATAACTGGTCAACTTAACCCAATCTTTTGACAGCACGTGGAGGGGCCCAAGCTGTCATTTATTCCAATAAAGTATTTGCTATTGCTGGAAAAACTGAAGCAGGTGGACGTAGTTATGAACTTAATACAGTAGAATCCTTTGATTTTGAACAGAATAAATGGTCTCCTGAGGCTAGCTTAAAGCAAGCCAGAAGTGGGGCAGGGGCTATAACATTAGGTGGACAAATTTACGTTATTGGAGGAAGTCAGAGTACATTGGCTAATTCTCCGGTTAATACTATAGAGATATTCGGGAAGATTGACGGTTCCACACCTGAGCCGACACCAACTCCCGAACCAACTGATCCATCTCTACCAACTGGGGACCGTGCAATTCTGGTGGTTACTATGACAACTGGTTTGGAAAAGGAGTTTGACCTAAGCATGAAAGAGGTCAATGACTTTATCTCATGGTATGAGGGCAAGCAGGCTGGTTCTGGATCGGCTTCATACGCCATTAATAAACACGATAATAATAAAGGTCCATTCAGCAGCCGAAAGGATTACATGCTATATGATCGTATCCTAACATTTGAAGTAAGTGAATATTCTAAATAAATTTAAAAGCTCTGCTAACCTTAATTGGTCGGTAGAGCTTTTAACTGTTCACGCCTCTTATAATGTATCAAGGTATTCTTTCTGGAATTTGATAAAATCTTCCACACCATCATGATAGGTAAATCTACCGCCATTTTTATCAATAATCCAGTTGATCTTCTCGTCATTTAATAAGACTCCATACATGCAGTGATGAAGCAGTTCAATTTGTTTTTCATCCCTAATTCGGATCAAGTGTTTTTCTTGTTCGTCTATGAGGTACCATTTCGTTTCTGTTTTATCTACATCCGCATCCACATACAGTATTGATACCGACAAGGGAAATGGCCAGTCAAACCAATGTTCTCGCTCGTCTTCTCTATAGCCTTCAAATGCCATGGTTATTTCCTCCTACTTGGATAATTTCCTGATTAGTTAAATGTATCTAACGTGGTGCGATTGTACGCTTTATTGAAAACTGTTTTTTGGGAACTCGCAGCTATCCTCAGCCTTTGGTATCTTGGCACCAATGCGGTGAATGACCTGCCGTTTAAGGCTGGCACGAACTGCGATGCGTCTGTTTAGGCTGGGTTAATGGGGGGGGAGGTCCGAACTTTATTGTAAATCCCTCATTTGCTCAATTTGTAAAGGCGATGCTGGTTCAAGGGAGAATTTTCGGCAGCAGCTCCTTTGGACAATGGACGACGTAGGCTTTTAGGAATACACACATTAAATTTACTGCTATTCTTGTCTTATCCTATTGGCTCAGGAATATCGCCCCCATATTCTTTCCATGGCTTTACGTGCGCCATCGTAAACTTCCGCAAAAGTTTAGTGTAACTTTGGCAACCGTCTATTCCGCTATTGTTGCATAATAGTTGTGCCCGCTTTCGTCGTTCATTGTTCTGATCTGTAATAGTATACGGAAACGCCGGGTAACAAAGAAGTTGAACGCTTTGTTACCTGATATCGAACGCTACTACCAATACTCTACAATAATTCTGCTGAGCGAAGACGGGTGCCCAACATGAACGAACTGGAGATAAAGACAGGTAGCAGTGTAGTGGGGACATAAAGGCACGTGTTTGCTGGCTTTGGGAAGAAGGGGACAACAAAGCGATATGCGCTCTATATTGTAATCATAGAGGGCTGGGATGGTGACCAAAAGATCATTACATTTTCCTCGTCTAGAAATAGGCATTATACGGTATTAAACCTCCAATGATCTAGAGTTTATTTTTTGTACGCAGAATATAATTTGTGCATAACACATCAGGAGGCTACATACATGTCAAAAAGACTCGAAGGTAATGGATTATGGGTAAGCAGCCGCATCAACATACCGGAACATAAGGAAGCGTATCTAAAACTCATGAAAGACCGTCAAAATACGGCCTTTTTATCGTTGGGGATAAGATCAAAGTAACAAGCCAAGGTACTTGGAACTGGACAGAACGTTTAATATCGTAAGGCGAGCAGCCTGACCTTACATAAATTCTTTTGAAATATCACCAAATCGTTGCATAATCCGAAAGAATGGGTGATACCCTAATGGCATGCACTGACGGGGTGTTTATTGTTTTGGAATATAGTAGAATTCATTAATTGAATCTTGAGGAGTGAAAAATATATACTCGAAGCCATAACTCAATGCAATTAAATTGAATTAAGGCAGATATAAAGAAGGACTCTATCAGCTAAGTGCTGTAGGAGTCCTTCTTGTTGTTCTTTAGTTGTGGCAATAGTAAAAGTTCTTATCATTGGCACCTTGCTGGATACGCTGATAAGGTGTTTTTTTATTTTCCTAGAAGTCCATCCCATAAACAAAACCTCGCATAGCCTGTGGAGTAAACAAAGGAGGCGTTACGTGTGAGAGGAGTAGAAAGAGGCTACGAAGAAACGGCCGGGAAGATTTGGACATCGATAGCTGCTGTCTTGGCACTCTTCATTTTGTTGGTAATCATCTTGAAATTAATTCTTTTATAAAGATTATTAGGCTCTACCGGTTTATCTGGGTGTGAGCCTTTATTTTGTTTACCTGCATGCCCTATCACTGAACGTATTTATACATATATTAAGGTGAACGACAAATAAAGGAGGTTTAAGACATGGGTGCATATGAAGGTGCAGGTGGCGGCGGTGTATGGACTTCTACAGCGGCAATTTTAGTGCTCTTTATTCTCTTAGTTATCATCACTAAATCACTTTGGGTTTAATTCGTGAAAAGAACTGTTGGATAATACCACTTCACTCATGGATGGCAAATAGTTGAACTCAATGAGCGCATAAGCTATTTGGCAATAGCCACAGTATTCGCTTCTCTTTTGGCGAATACTTGGTGGATTTCCTGCCATAATAGATTTGCGCTTATTGTATTTTGTAAGAAGGGGAATGTTTCATAGAATGGGTACAATCCTTCCTAATACCTAAATCTAATCTCAGATAGGGCCTTATTAGTTTGCAACAATAACTGGTAAAAGTCTTTTATTTGGATAATACGCACGATACTTTGCATATCTTTCAGTATAGTATTAAGAAGATTCAATATACTTTTCCAGCGGTCATTTCTTAGCTTTTGTTTATATGGCAAATTTACATAACATTTTTCCCATTAGTGAGTTTATTATTAAAATTGATTCTTGAGATGGGGTTATAATTACGGCGATACAATTTTAGTAGGATTATTCATCCAAAACAAAAAGACTCTATCCAGATATCGACAGAGTCTTTTGTATGAATATTTGTTTTTAGGATGGAAAAAGTGTTTCGGAATCTGCGGAACCGCCGTCACCAAGCCAACGGTTAGGACCTGCAAATGAGAAAGTTTTCCCGTTTCCAGATATTTTGACATTAGCGATTTTCCAACCTGGTTTATACCCAGATCCATCAGTTCTAATAGTAATTTTTCTGATGTCACCTAGGTTACTAGTGCTGATTCTTGTTGTATCGGAATCTCCTTGTTCAAAGCTACCATTGAGTGTAGCGGTAGCATAATCTCCATTAGAACCATACAGAGTTATAGAGATGTTCGAGTCTGTTCCCGCATCTTTGAGATTGGCCGTATTTACAGTAACGACATATTCAACATTAGCAAAAGGCGTAACAGACTCTAAACTTCTATTTGAGTCTTGTAATGAACTATAAGTGTCACTTGTGACCTGATCTGCAAAAGAAGGTGCAGCAAAAGCTACAGAAGTGTTGATCGAATATCGAATTGTTTTCAGCTGCATTAAGTCAGATAAGAGCATCTGTAGTCCAGCCGCTGAGTAGGATATGATGGAGGTTGTGGAATACGGTGGTGGGCAAGTGGGGCCTTATAAAATTTAAAAATAAAAAATTGAGCAAACAATGCAGCAACGTACAAATCCTGGACGGATTTACAGCCAGAATACTTAAGTGAAAAAAGCTGAAGCAAGTTTGAGGGCTATAGGTGTGGTCAGTTGTACACAAAGTTTTTGAGTCAAGAATTTTGCTGCTTTGACTGGGTACTATTTCGCTTCTGTTTTAACTAGTGGAAGCATAGTTGAATATGTCGATGGTATTTAAAGGAAGGCAACTGAATTTAGCAGTTCTATGGAATTTAGGAGTTGGGTGTATCGTTTAACACAAAAAAAGCAGGAAGAATCCTTCCCGCTTTTGCTTGAAAACGATTATTAGCGTCTGCGTTGTCTATCATTTACGCTAAACAGATTAACAGCCAGTGCGTTACCTCTTGCACGCGCAATGGCTCTTTGAGTGGAACGGATGTTTAATCTTCTTCTTCTCAAATCACGTTTGCAATGTCTTCTGCTCATATTATCACCTCCCTTCAAAGAAATGAAGGTGCGGTTAAATCTTAGTGGCGTTTATGCTTACGCTTGGAAATTTTGATATTCAAGGCATTGGTTGCTAGTGCATTTCCGCTTCCTGTTTTAGCAGCTGCGGCTTGAAAGACTTTAACGACCAGATATCTGTTTTTCCCGATGCGATGCTTATACGTTTTAACTCTATTTCTGATCATCTGCATATCTCCTTTGCTTAGTTCTGCTATATACATATGTCAATTGTGATAGTAATGTATCAGCATAAATCTATTAAAAGCAAAAAGAAGCTAGTACCTATATTCCTAATGGTTAATAAAAAACTCATGCGAACCTGTCTTCGCCTTTTCAACTTTACGTTGCAGGAGAATGTTACAGGCAGGTCGGCATGAGTCTAATAGTATAGATAAAGATAATAGGCAGTTAGTATGAAAATGATTTACTATTAAGAGTGTTAAGTTTTTTCTCGTAGTACGCCTCTTGAGCAAGAATATGATTCAGTTGTTCAGAGAGCTGTTTATATTCTTGGCTGTCTTCTGGATAATTATTTCTTTCGAAAATTACAGCTTCGAGTTGCTTTTCTAAATACCTGAAATGGATAAGTATTTGTATGTACTGAATACGGTCGTAGGTTGTTATGTGGGAGTTCTCTTTTGCATACAAATGATCCATTGTTGGAACTACACAGCTTATGGCAATAAATATCACAACAAACGCTGAAATTACAAGTTTTTTCATTTAATTCCTCCTACAGAGCTATGAGTAATTAATATACCATATTTATCTAAAACAAAAAAAGATCTATTAGTTTTGCCCATGACAGTATAGCTGCTCAAGATCAGTGGGGGATTATTTGAGATGAGGAGGCTGATTTTATAGTAGAAAAAATAGGAATAGGTTGCTGAAATGAAAAAATAGTTGTGAGATACATAATAGCAATACAAAACCGGCTTGCCCTAGGCAGCCGGTTTTGTATTAGTGGAAAGAATAACGGGGAAGAAAGAACGAGAAATCAGTGGAAGTCCCGGAAGAGTCCTACAACCTTGCCCAAAATGCTGACGTGTGTCAGGCGAAGCGGTTCAAAGGCTGGATTTTCAGGTTGAAGCCGGATATGATCTTTTTCTTTGTAGAAGGTTTTAACTGTAGCTTCGTCTTCATCTGTCATAGCTACAACAATATCACCATTATCAGCGGTCTGCTGCTGACGTACGATTACATAGTCTCCGTTAGCAATCCCAGCCTCAATCATGCTTTCGCCTACAACAGATAACATGAATATTTTATCCTCACCAACAAAGTGTTGGGGAAGAGGAAAGTAATCTTCAATATTTTCTGTCGCCGTAATAGGAAGACCAGCGGTTACTTTGCCGACGACGGGGACACGACTAATGGAGTAATTAATCAAGTTGCTGTTATCCGATTCGTCTTGACCGAGTAACTCAATAGCCCGTGGTTTTGTAGGATCGCGGCGAATGAGTCCTTTTTTCTCTAAACGATCCAAATGACCATGAACCGTAGAACTGGAGGCTAATCCGACAGCCTCGCCTATTTCGCGTACAGAAGGGGGGTATCCCTTTAGACGCACTTCATTGCGGATAAATTCAAGAATGGCCTGCTGGCGGCTCGAAATCTTAGACATACCGTATCAACCCCATTTAGTAACGTTTGGGAAAATTATAGCATAGAACCTCCGTTCGTACAAACATAAGTTCTAAATAATCCCTGAAAATAATTGCGAACTTTTGTTCTCTTTTCTATTGAACAAAACAAATGTTCGTGTTATATTGTGAAAACATAAGAACAAACGTTTGGAGGACACAGCCAATGATGAAATATAGCACTTATCAAAGTATTTTTCCGATGAATTTAGAAAATTTACAGGAGACCCGAAAAGAGGGGAGAGCGCGTTTTATGCAGATTATTACCAATACTCTTTTACTTAAGCTTCTTATTATAATGATTGTTGCTTGGATTGCAGGGGCAGGTGTACTTACGGTTTTCGCAGCACCTTCAGCTTCCAAAGAAGAAGTGACTAAACTGACCGTACAACCTGGGGATACGTTGTGGGAGATTGCCGCAAATCATAAACCGGAACGAATGGATACACGGGTATATATAGAAGGAATTGTGCGGATTAACAGTTTGGAGGATCGGGGAGTGCAGGCAGGTCAGGTACTCAAGCTTCCTAACTTCTGATCTATAGACTATTAGAGCTTGTCAGGGAGCGCAATACGGGAGCCTTGACAAGCTCTTTTCTACATGTCAAAGTGTATTATATCTTTGCTTTTATGGAGGGGACACAATTTGGATATAGACAGCTTGGTACAGCGCATTAATGAATTAGCGCGCAAAGCAAAATCCGAGGGTTTGACGGAAGTGGAAGCCACAGAGCGCGCCAATCTTCGGGAAATTTATTTAGGTAACATTCGCCGTAATTTTAGGCAGCAGCTTGAGACGATTGAATTTGTGGACGATGATACATCGAAAGGGAATGACGGGCTGAAGCATTAATGTTGTTAAAGCGCCCAAGCCTGCAATTTGCCTTTTGTTTTAGGTACCTTTCATGGTATCTATATAGATCAGCTTTGAGGCAATTGTTTTAATGTAATATATCTGGGAAGGAATTGAGAGATGGCCCGATCATTTGAAAGAAAAGTACGCAAAAACACAGCGCATTTAAATAAATCGCGCAAAAAGCAAGGTATTCAAACCATTAGCGGCACAGGTTCTGCAATGGATATTTTCCGTGGCCGTAACATTACTGTGCCAATTATGCTGGCTGGTCTTTCTGTATTGTACATGCTTATGAGTTACTTTTTGACTAAGACCGGTATGCGAGGGATGGATTGGCTTGTATTCGGCCTGTACTTGATGCTGGCTGTTATCTTTTTTATCCGTCGTCCTTATCTGAAAGTGGGAAAGGATACTCTCTATATGCTGAAAGGTGGTAGAGAACGTCCAATGACGGCAGGGGACATGAAAGCCATCAAGATTGAAAAGGGTTACGTAACTGTTGAAAGAAAAGGTAAGGGCGGTAATTTTATTTTCACAAAATCATTAGGTCGCTATGACACGGATGCCATTGCAGAGCGACTTGAGAAGTTTGCGCTATCCAATCAGATACAGGTAGACAAGAAATAACTGATTTAGCCTGTAGCTCTGTAACAAAGGCCGTATGATGTTATTTCATATAACATGCTGCGGCCGCTTGCTTAATATGGGCACACATAACGATTCAAATGCTTAATCAAGCAAATAGGCGTACATATACTGTGGAAAGAGAGTGGATAATTCAGATGACGATTCAGGCGGTAATGTTTGATCTTGATGATACCCTTTTGTGGGATGAACGTAGTGTAGAAGAGGCATTTGATGCAGCGTGTCAAACAGGCTCCCGTGAAGCAGGTGTTGATCCAAAAACTCTGGAGGAAGCCGTACGTAAAGAAGCACGCGCTTTGTATGAATCCTATGAAACCTTTAGTTTTACTCAAATGATCGGCATTAATCCGTTTGAAGGATTGTGGGCGAATTTTACAGCAGGTGAGCAACCTGAATTCCGCCAATTGGAACAGTTGGCCCCTGTTTATCGAAAGGAATCATGGCGCAGAGGACTCCAGCAACTAGGGATAGATAATGAGAAGTTGGCGGAAAAGCTGGCAGCCCAATTTGCTTCGGAAAGACGTGCGCGTCCACATGTATATGAAGAAACGTTTGAAATTCTAGAACAATTGAAGGGACATTACAAGCTGTTATTGCTGACAAATGGCTCCCCTGATCTACAACAGGAGAAACTGGATGGAGTTCCTCAATTAGCTCCTTTCTTTGATCATGTTGTCATTTCAGGTTCATTTGGTCGAGGCAAGCCTGATCCGTCTATATTCCAGCATGCTTTGGGGCTTCTTGGTATTGAGCCTGAACATGCTTTAATGGTAGGAGATAAACTGACGACTGATATTCAAGGAGCGTTGGCAGCAGGTGTACACTCAGTCTGGGTGAACCGAAACGCTAAAACCAATACCACAGAGATCAAGCCGAAGTTCCAGATCAAGCATCTGTCTGAATTGGACGGAATTATTCAATCGTTAAAATAAGAAATCCATAGTCTTTAGAAACAAGTATTAAGAAAACTCCCTTCGCTCGATTGTTACAGAGCAGAGGGAGTTTTTTTATTCACACAAGGATAAATTCGTAATCATGCTTTAATGAAGGTTGGATCTTCATACGGTTCGGCAATCCAGCCATTTTCTTCGATGAACAAGCGGATTGCGACGATCTTTTGATTCTCCATTAAAGTGAAGAAGTGAGGTATATTTTCAGGTACGGAGATAACGTCCCCCGGTGAAAGCTCTACGTTAAAATAGCCGATCTCTTCAGGGCCTTTAATGATGAAGATGCCTTTACCAGCGACAATGGCACGGATCTCATCCTCGGTATGGGTGTGAATTTGCTCAAACTTGGCCAGTAGCTCGTCCAAATTCGGTGTTGCTTCAGATAAAGTGATAACGTCCCATATTTTATATCCGCGACGTGCGGCTAAATCCTTGATTTCGGGTTCAAATGTTTTGAGAACAGCGGCCTTTTGATCATCTGTTAAGGTAAAGTTTTCTTGCAGCTCCCCAGACAATTTGGAAGCATCCCAATGTTCATACAATATCTCGTGACTCTCCAGAAATTCACGTACTTGTTCTTCACCGCTAATTCGTTTGTTTGTATTACGTATTAAGATTTCGGCCATATATTTATTCCCTCTTTTCCACTTGGATTAATGTTGTATAAAGAATACCATGTCTTGAAACGTTGTACAATACAGGATTTCAACATTTTATAATGCAAATGACTATAGCTAAAGGTTGCAGGGTTAAGTGCGTTCTTTAATGCTACAAACTGTAAAAATGGATTAGAGAAGTCGTTTTTACAAAGAACAACCTGTATAAAACGTATGTTTTTACTTCAATCTATCTAAATGATACGGTTTCTGCTAAACTAGGATTTAACGTTTTGCGGGGGTGAAGAAATTTGGATAAAGTTAGCTTGCAGGATGCATTACAACGAAGAATACTCCTTCTTGATGGGGCCATGGGCACCATGATTCAACAGGAAGACCTTTCCCCCGATGATTTTGGTGGGGAAGAGTTGGAGGGCTGTAATGAAATGCTGGTCTTAACGAGACCGGATGTCATTCAAGGGATTCATGAAGCATACTTGAAGGCCGGAGCAGACCTAATTGAAACGAATACATTTGGAGCAACATCCGTCGTTTTGGCGGATTACGATATACCCGAACGTGCCCGTGAAATTAATCTGGTGGCGGCCAAACTGGCGCGTAACGCGGTGGATAAATACAGCACTGCGGACAAGCCACGTTTTGTAGTAGGAGCTATGGGCCCAACCACGAAAACCTTGTCTGTCACAGGTGGGGTTACATTTGCTGAGCTGATTGAAAGCTATCAAGAGCAGGCCTTGGCGCTTATTGAAGGCGGGGTCGATGTACTGCTATTGGAGACCTCACAGGATACGCTTAACGTCAAAGCTGGAAGCATCGGAATTCGGCAAGCTTTTGAGCAGACAGGTATCGAGCTTCCGCTAATGATTTCAGGCACGATTGAGCCTATGGGAACGACGTTGGCCGGACAAAATATCGAATCCTTTTCCATATCACTGGAACACTTACATCCAATTTCGATTGGGTTGAATTGTGCTACAGGTCCAGAGTTTATGCGTGATCATATTCGCTCTCTGTCTGAAATGTCCTCTGCAGCTATTAGCTGTTATCCAAATGCGGGCTTGCCCGATGAAAATGGCCAATACCATGAATCGCCTGATTCATTAGCACGTAAAATGGCTGCTTTCGCTGAAAAAGGTTGGTTGAATATTGCTGGGGGATGTTGTGGTACCACGCCTGAGCATATTCGAGTTATGAGTGAAAGTATGGCGCAGTTTGAGCCGCGTCCGCTGGTAGGTCATCATCCTCCTGCCGTATCGGGCATTGAGCCTGTATATATTGAACAGGACAATCGTCCGTATATGGTTGGTGAGCGAACGAATGTTCTGGGCTCCCGCAAATTCAAGCGTTTGATCGTGGAAGGCAAATATGAAGAGGCATCTGAAATTGCCCGTGCTCAGGTAAAAAGCGGAGCGCATGTCATTGATATTTGTGTGCAGGACCCGGATCGCGATGAAATGACGGATATGGAAGCATTTTTGAAACTGGTTGTAAACAAGGTAAAGGTACCTTTAGTGATTGATACTACGGATATTAAAGTCATTGATAAAGCACTTCAATATTCGCAAGGCAAGGCAATAATTAACTCCATTAATTTGGAGGATGGTGAAGAGAAATTTGAGAAAATGGCTCCTCTTATTCATAAGTACGGCGCCGCTGTTGTTGTTGGAACAATTGATGAACGTGGACAGGCTATTTCACGTGAGGATAAGCTTGAGGTAGCTAAACGTTCTTATGATCTGTTGGTGAACCGTTACGGTTTGGCAGCGGAGGATCTAATTTTTGATACACTCGTATTTCCAGTAGGAACAGGTGATGAGCAATATATCGGTTCAGCTAAGGAAACCATTGAGGGCATTCGCATTATTAAAGAAGCGCTTCCCGGGGTACATACCATCCTGGGCATCAGTAACGTATCTTTTGGTTTGCCGGAAGCGGGTCGTGAAGTGCTCAATTCCGTCTATTTATATGAATGCACCAAAGCAGGTCTGGACTATGCGATTGTAAACACTGAGAAGCTTGAACGTTATGCATCCATTCCAGAGCATGAGCGGAAACTTGCGGAAGACTTGATCTATAAAACAAATGACGATACTTTATCCGCTTTTGTAGCAGCTTTCCGTAACAAGAAAGTGGAGAAAAAAGAAAAGATATCAAACCTTTCGCTTGAAGAACGACTGGCTTCCTATGTAGTCGAGGGAAGTAAGGAGGGACTCATTCCGGATCTGGAGCAAGCGCTCGTGAAATATTCTTCGCTGGAGATTATTAACGGCCCGCTGATGAAGGGGATGGAGGAAGTAGGACGACTGTTTAACAATAACGAATTGATTGTTGCGGAGGTGCTGCAAAGCGCTGAAGTGATGAAGGCGTCCGTGGCTTATTTAGAGCCGTTCATGGAGAAGAATGAATCCTCAGTAAAAGGTAAGATTTTGTTGGCTACAGTCAAAGGTGATGTGCATGACATTGGTAAGAATCTGGTGGAGATTATTCTATCCAACAATGGTTACCATATCGTGAATCTGGGTATAAAAGTACCACCAGAACGCATTATTGAGGCTTACCGTGAAGAAAAGGCCGATATGATTGGCTTATCCGGACTGCTTGTTAAATCGGCACAACAAATGGTGCTGACCGCACAGGATTTGAAAAATGCGAATATTGATATTCCAATAATGGTTGGTGGAGCTGCTTTAACACGTAAGTTCACTAAAAATCGTATCCGTCCTGAGTATGATGGTCTGGTTGCCTATGCAAAAGATGCTATGGATGGTCTGGATATTGCCAACAAGCTAATGAATCCTGAGTCCCGCAAAAAAATGGCTGAGGACATGGAGGCTGAGCGGGAGGCTGAAGCGGCAATAGTCGTGGAAGCCAAGCCGCTCCCTAAGCTCACTCGGGCTGTGCGCTCTAACATTGCTCAGGATCTGCCCGTCTATATTCCACCAGATACGGATCGTCATGTACTGCGTAATTATCCACTGAATTATATTTTGCCTTACGTGAATATGCAGATGCTAATGGGGCATCATCTTGGTTTAAAAGGAAATGTTGAGCAGCTGCTGGCTTCGGAAGATCCGAAAGCGATTCAGTTGAAGGAAACCGTGGACAGCATCATGTTTGAAGCTGTGACAGACGGAATCATCCAGGCACATGCTATGTATCGTTTCTTTCCAGCGCAGTCCCAAGGAGACCAAATTCTGATCTATGATCCGTCGGATGTGAGCAAGGTACTGCACACATTTACATTCCCGCGTCAGCAGGTAGAGCCTTATCTATGTCTGGCTGATTTTTTGAAATCAGTGGAATCCGGGGTTATGGACTATGTAGGTTTCATGGTCGTTACAGCTGGTCATGGGATTCAGCAGATTTCTACCCGGTGGAAAGATAAAGGGGATTATCTGCGCTCGCATGCACTTCAAGCGGTAGCACTCGAAGTAGCAGAAGGGTTAGCGGAACGGCTTCACCATATTATCAGGGATAGCTGGGGGTTCCCAGACCCTGCCGATATGACAATGAAACAGCGACACGGTGCCAGATATCAAGGCATACGGGTATCCTTTGGCTATCCAGCATGTCCAGATCTGGAGGATCAGGGACCGTTGTTCCAGTTGTTAAAACCTGAGGATATTGGCGTTGAGCTGACGGAAGGGTTTATGATGGAACCGGAGGCTTCTGTATCAGCCATGGTGTTCAGCCACCCTCAGGCGCAGTATTTTAACGTCGAAAAGGTTTAACACCTTTATCAGATGGGATAGCAAATACCCTCCGAGCTTCGGAGGTTTTTTGCTGGTCAGCAGGAAGAAGGTTAATGTTATGGAATTTTATTTTCTCGGTACAAATGCAGGAGTGCCTACGATTCAGCGAAATGTAACGTCCATCGCTCTTCGTTTGCTGGAAGAACGAAGAAGCATGTGGCTGTTCGACTGCGGGGAAGGCACTCAACAAGAGGTATTGCGTTCGCCGCTCAAACTAAGCAGACTTGAAAAAATATTTATCACCCATTTGCATGGGGATCATCTTTTTGGTCTGCCGGGACTGCTGTCGAGCAGGGCGTATCAGGGGGGAACGACACCACTGACGGTATATGGACCGCCTGGAATCCAGCAATATATCGAGCTATCTTTAGGGATCAGCCAATCGCGTATCAATTACCAACTACATATTGTGGAGCATACGGGCGGGGTTCTGTTTGATGACGGTCAATTCCGGGTGGAATCAGCTTTGCTGGATCATCGGATCGACAGCTATGGCTACCGAGTTATAGAGATGGATAAGCCCGGTAAGCTTAACCAAGAGCTGTTGGAGCGATATGGTATTAAGCCCGGCCCGGTGTACGGTAAGTTAAAGCGTGGGGAAAGCGTGGAGGTAGAAGGTGGAGTTATTTTGCATCCTCAGGATGTACTGGGTTCGCCGAAAAAAGGGCGTATCATCACGATTTTAGGGGATACGAGACCTTGTCCGAATACGGTAGTGCTGGCTCAAGATGCAACTGTTGTCGTGCATGAAGCCACTTTTCTGCATGAACTGGCAGATACAGCATACGAGTATCATCATAGTACGGCGCTTCAAGCAGCGGAAGCTGCAAAAGCCGCAGGTGCGGGTCAGCTAATCATGACGCATTTTAGTTCTAGGTATAAAGATCAGGAGCAGCTTCAGCCATTGCTGGAGGAAGCGCGAAGCATATTTCCCAATTCATTGCTTGCAGAGCAGCATGTGTTGTTACCGGTACCCGATATCGGTTAATAAACGATTGGAGGAGATATGTTCATGGGTGCCGGGGCTTGCCCCGGTGCCTTTGTTTTTCACCCAAATTATTTTCCGGGAAAGCGCAGGATGCGACAAGAGATGAGAACCCGTACACGGTGGTGGGGGATGAATTTGTTCTACCACATATAGAGGCGTGTCATATTCGAGTTTCTATATATCGAATTTAAAGGATTCTATTTCTTAAGCATGACCAGGAAATACAGGAGATTTCCTTTGAGGAAATAGCTCCTTCGATGGATTTCGACGAAGAAGTGAACTTATGTCATGTGAAAGCGACGGCTTTTAGCGAGGAATGGCGCCATTTTGGAGGGTTTACCAGCAATTCATGGACTTCATAAGCATTTTTGACTTAAGATAGATGAGATGAATGGAGACGGCCGATTATTTTATGACCTGAATAATTAAGGTGGTTAAATAAGAAGGAGAACATCGTTCATGGGATGAATTATAATTTTCAATGCTATGATGTGAATGGATTTGAAGTGGGGGAGGGGATTGCGATAAAATCGTTACTAATTGATCTGGATGGAACACTTTATCATGGAAATCGGATGATCAAGGGTGCGGATCTGTTCATATCCCGATTGCGTACAGACCAGATACCTTATGCTTATGTTACAAACAATGCTTCACGTACACCCGAATCGGTGGCTGAGCATTTGGTTGGTATGGGAATTGAAGCGGCCAGCCATGAAGTATATACTTCGGCGTTAGCAGCTGCACAATATGTTGCACAGCAAAGTCCTGGAGCTCGTGTATATTGTATTGGTGAAACAGGATTACGCGATGCACTCACAGGAGCCGGTTTGCAGCTTGTTGAGAACCATCCTGATTATGTGGTGCAGGGGATAGATCGTCAATTTACATATGATGCGCTGGCCGCTGCCATGCGTTGGATTCGGGAAGGAGCAACTTTTATTTTGACAAACCCGGATCTCCAATTGCCTTCACATGATGGGCTAACGCCAGGTGCAGGTACGATTGGAGCTGCAATTGAAGCGGCTTCACAGGTAAAGCCTATTGTCATCGGCAAGCCTTCAAGCGTATTAATGAACTATGCGCTGAACCGCTTAAACATTAGGGCGGATGAAGCTCTGGTTGTGGGCGATAATATGCTTACAGATATTGCGGCAGGTGCAGCAGCAGGTTGTAAAACAGCTCTGATCCTGTCGGGCGTGACGACCCGCGCTAATATGGACGAACATGTGCGTACCGTTGGAGTGAAACCTGACCTGATGTTTGAAAATCTCGCTGAACTGCAGGACTGGATGAAAGAAGAGCTGAAATAATAGAAAGTATATGTCTTACAAAACTTGCGAGAATTAAAAGCTATGTAGCTACGAAAGGAAAGATGTTGATATGCCGGAACTTCCTGAAATGGAAAACTACAGAATCTTATTATCAAAACAAATTTTGGACATTCCGATTACTGGAGTGACGGTTAGCCGTGAAAAGTCCATTAATACTGAAGTGGAAACATTTGAGAAGCAATTGCTGGGAACGACTGTTGTATATTTAGAACGTCGAGGCAAGCATTTGATTTTTCATTTAAACACGGGCGGGCGGCTTGTACTTCATCTGATGTTGGGAGGGCTGTTATTTCTGGGAACGGAGGAGCAGCGTCCAGATCGTACAGTACAGATCGAATTAGATTTTAGTGGAGTAAAGCTTTATTTTATCGGACTGCGCTTAGGTTATCTGCACTTGCTAACGGCTAAAGAAACAGAAGAAGCTTTGTCAGACCTGGGACCTGATCCGTTAGACCGACGCATGACGTTGGAAAAGTTTACAGCGCGGCTGAAGGGACGCCGGGGGATTTTGAAAACAACACTGGTGAATCAGCAGATTTTCTCGGGTATTGGCAATTGTTATTCGGACGAAATTGCTTATATCGCCGGATTTACACCGGGTTCCAAAGTACAAAACATTGTGCAGTCGCCAGAAAAAGTGGAAAAGCTATATCATGCCACTCAATCCGTACTACGTGAAGCTACTGCGGAAGGCGGGTACATGGAAATGCCTCTAATGGAGGGGGACACGCTAACAGGTGGATTTGATCATCAGTGTCGAGTATATGACCGCGAAGGAGAAGAATCTCCAAGTGGCGGAAAAATTGTAAGGGTTGAACTGGCGGGGAAAAAAGCATTTTATTGCCCGGTACAGCAGCATGATGCCTAAATTGCTCATCGGCTCCCATGTGAGTACGCGTGGTGGCTTTTCCAAAGCCGCTATGCGTGCGCGAGAGCAGGGGGGACGTTCATTTCAATATTTCCCGAAAAATCCTCGTAGTCTTAGGCTGAAGGAATGGAGTGCTACTGATGCTGCTGCTTGCAACGCTTACTGTTTAGAGCACCAGCTTCAATCCATTGCTCATTCACCATATCCCGTTAACCCGGCTCATGGGTCCGAGCGTGGTCAGGAACTTTATGAGTTGACGATTGCTTCATTACGCAATGATCTGGATATTGCTGAAGCCTGTGGGTCAAAAGGGATCGTCGTTCATTTTGGGCATATGCATTCGTCGGACCCACTAGAGGGCTATCGTAACATTATTAACTGTTTTAATGATGTGCTGGAAGGCTGGCAAGGAAAAGCTAAAATATTGATTGAAAATCAGGCGGGGGATCACGGGCCTATGGGAACCACGCTTGAGGAAATGGTGCAAATCCGTCAGTTGTGCCAGAATCCTGACAGTATCGGCTTTTGCTTGGACACTTGTCATGCGTATGCAGCGGGATTATGGAACGGTGGAATGGACGAGGCTTTGATCGAAAAAGGAGATCGTCTCGGCTATTGGTCAGCTCTGTGCGGAGTTCATTTGAACGATTCTAAATACCATTATGGCTCTAAAAAAGACAGACACGCCCGTGTGGGTCAAGGCTACATTGGTACTGAGGGTATGCGTTGGATGACAAATCAGGAGGCTGTAAGAGGTATTCCTATCGTTTTGGAGAGTGAGACGGGACCTGATGGGACACATCAGGAGGATATTCAAATGATTCTAAGCTGGGAGTAAATCGGTCTAATTGATAATAACTATCTTTGAGGCTTGTGAGCTTGCATTTATGGGAAAAAGGAGGAGAAGTTGATGTATTTGTTTATGGACGACTATCGGCCTTGTCCTCCGGGCTTTAAGCTGGCAAGAGATGCGGATGAGTGTCTGCTGCTACTTCATGAATACCCTATTTCAATACTATCGCTAGATTATGATTTGGGTCCAGGTCAGCCTACGGGAAAGGATGTGGCTGCTGCTATCGCAGGGAAACGGTTATATCCACGTGAAATTTACTTGCATTCCTCCAGTCCAGAGGGGCGGCGAGCCATGTACGAGCTACTCTATGCGAATAAGCCAGAGGGAGTCACCGTGCATAATGGGCCCATACCCGAGGAGCGTATGCGAGAGATCAGAAATGGGTCTGAACGATGAAAGAGATCGGACAAAAAGAGGTGCGCCGTGCCATATGGGAGGGATGCAAGCTGGCTTTGTTTGTGTACACTCCCATGTGCGGAACATGCGCGGCTGCCCGTAAAATGCTGGAGGTAGCAGAGCATTTGCTTCCTGAAGAAGCAGTGGTGCAGAGCAACATTAATTATATTCCTGAACTGGTACAGGAGTACCGGATATCCAGTGTTCCCGCGCTTCTTATATATAATGGTGAAAACAAAAATCCTGAAATCATCTACAAAATGGAATCTGTAGAACACTTGCTGAGCAAAATAAGGAGCGTGATGGAATGATATCCATGAAGAGCATTACGTTGCAACGGGAAGAAAGACGGATTTTGGACGATGTAAGCCTGGACATACGAGAAGGTGAACATTGGGCTATTCTGGGTCGCAATGGTTCCGGTAAAACAACATTGCTGGAAATGATGACAGGATATATGTTTCCAAGTCGTGGTACGGTTGAAGTGCTTGGGCAAATGTATGGTCAATGTGATGTGCGGGAAGTTCGCAAACAAATCGGATATATCAGCCAGACTTTGTTGGAAAAGCTGGCGCTAAAAGATCCCGTTTGGGAAGTGGTCGCTACAGGTGCGTATGCTTTTTTGCGCTTTTATCAGGAAATTCCGACTGAGGCAAAAGAAAAGGCCATATCTTTGCTGGAGGGTATGAATTTAGGCGACTTGATTCATCACCCACTGGGGACGTTATCTCAAGGAGAACGTAAAAAGGTGATGCTGGCCCGCTCACTGATGGCAGAACCTCGTCTGTTAATTATGGACGAGCCTTGTGCTGGTTTGGATCTATTTGAGCGGGAAAAAATGCTGGTCGAGATTGATCGGCTCCGCAAGCGGGATTTATCAGTGGTCTATGTGACTCATCACATTGAGGAGATTGTTCCCCTCTTTACGCATGTTGCATTGATTCGTGATGGTAAGGTCGCGGCAGCTGGACCGAAAAAAGAAGTTTTAACGAAAGAATTGATTATGCACACATATGAAGTTCCGGTTGAGCTGGATTGGGATGGAGAACGCCCCTGGATTCGGGTGTGCACTGGAGGGTAATGTTATTTTGGAGGAACTATATATGAGTACAGATGAACAAAGTGAATCTACTTTGTCATCATCAAGATTTGTTTGTACAGCTAATCACGGTTTTGCACCCTATGCTCAAGAGGAGCTTAGAAGAATATTTGGCTCTGTTAAAAGCACGATGCTTTTACCTGGTGAAATTTTTCTGGCTACATTACCAGCGGAAGAAATTGAGGCAGTGAGGACAATTACAAGTCAGCCGCCAATGTTTTTACGTCACTTGTTTCCTGTTCATTTTCAGGAAGAAGGAACGGACCTGGTTCAGGTGCAGGAGCGTCTGGTTGCATTCATCCGTAACCGCAAGGAACTGATTGATCAACGTGTTTCTTTACAAGTGCGCAAAGGATCTAATAGCAGTTGGACTGAAAGCGCAGGTGCGCTCAAGCAGGCATTGAGTGAACAATTAAGTGATCTACCTATGGAGCAGACAGTACAAGGCGCCGATGTTATTGTGTCCGTTTTTGCAGATACAGATACGTGGTATGCAGGTGTATCGCGTCCTGAGGACAATCTATCGGATTGGAGCGGAGGCGCGGTTCGTTTTCAAAAAGAAGATGGACAAATTTCTCGTGCCAAATTCAAGCTATTGGAAGCAGAAGCAACGTTCGGCATAGATTTTGGCGCTTTCCATCAGGGACTGGATATTGGGGCAGCACCGGGTGGATGGACTTCCTTCTTACTGGAACGGGGATTGAAAGTTACAGCGGTTGATCCGGCAAAGATGGAGCCATCACTGATGAAGTACGCCAATCTGACTTTTTTGCGTAAAAATGCAAGTGAAGTCAAATTTAAAGAGAATTCGTTCGATCTGCTGGTTTGTGATATGAGCTGGAGTCCTAAGCAAATGGCAAGGCTCGTTACTGATTTACTATATAGTTTGCGAAGTGGTGGTACTGCTATCGTTACGGTCAAGCTAATGCATAAAAAGCCCTTGGCGCTCATTCATGATGTAATTGCTTCATTTGAGGAGTCCGGCATGCAGATTCAGCGAGCTAAGCAGTTATTCCATAACCGAGATGAGATCACCCTGTACATGATCAAGTATGGAAAATAATACTTTACAATGGATACAGGTGTGCTATATAATAAATCCAAATTGTTCCTTAAAAAATAATAATCACGTTTAAATCAAGGGAAAGCATCCCGCGAAAACGATTTTCATGGCGACATGGAAATTTGATTTTGCGGTAGCTTTCCCTTTTTTGCGTTGTCTGCTTAAGAAAGGAGGTAGGAGAAAATGAAGCAACCAACACAGTTGGAATTCGGATCAATTGTCGGTGAGCGTTACCGCATTGTTCGCACATTGGGTTCGGGAGGAATGAGCCGCGTGTTCATGGCAGAGGATTTAAAACTGCCAGGCAAGCAATGGGCGGTGAAGGAATCGGTTGCCGGGCCACAAGTGATGAAGCTTGTACGCACGGAGGCAGAGATGCTGATTTCGCTAAGTCATCCACGTTTACCGAGAATTGTTGATTTTTTTGAGCATCCCCCATCTGGTGCGGTATACCTGGTCATGGATTACATCGAAGGAATTACGCTGGAAGCATACATGAAGGGCTACCAAGGCTATATTCCACATGAGCAAATCGTCCCATTCGCTTTGCAGGTACTGGATGTGTTGGATTATTTGCATACCCGTCAACCGCCAGTCATTTACCGGGATCTGAAACCAACGAATATTATGCTGACACCGGAAATGGAATTTATACTGATTGATTTTGGAATAGCGAGGAGCTATAAGGCTGAACTGGATCAAGATACGGTAAAGCTGGGCACAGTGGGCTTCGCTGCTCCGGAGCAATATGGAGCTGGTCAGACGGATGCTCGTTCAGACTTATACAGTTTGGGAGCGCTGCTATTGTATCTCTGTACAGGAGGCAAATATAGCGAGTGGACTGCGGGAGTAGAAGGGTATATACGGGGGGAATTGCCTCGCCATTTGATTCCGGTGATTCGAAAACTGCTGCGTCAGCATCCTGAGGAACGATTTCAATCTGCCGGGGAGGTCATTGGAGAACTGCGGCGCAGTGCTGATTTTCAGCCTGCTCTACAAGGAATATCCGTTAATGATGCCTCAATGGATTATGCAGGTACAAGGGTAGTGGCTGTACTGGGTGTATCTGCTGGCTCCGGTGCTACTCATACAGCAATTGCGGTGAGCCACTATCTGGCTCGAAGGTCCCGCTCCGTAGCTTTGGTTGAGCTACACTGCACAGCCAAAGCATTTGCTCGACTTCAAGAAGTCGTAGAAGGCACATCCGTTGGACAATCGAGTTCAAGTCGGCGTTTTGAAGTTGATGGAGTACATTACTGGCGACAAACATCTCGTGCGGATGTCATTTCTTTGTTGGGTGGTTCCTACAAATTTATCGTACTGGATCTGGGGAGTGGGCAGGACAATGAACGACTGGAAGAATTCTTGAGAGCTGATTATCCGCTTGTCGTTGGTTCAGGGGCCGAATGGAGAGTTCAGGATATAGCAGGGCTAGCCCGATCTCTTCAGCGCCACCCACAGCACAAATGGAATTACTGCTTGCCATTGGCAACCTCGGAGGCGGTCCGCAGGCTTCGTAAGGAGCTGGATCACGATAAAGTATTTGCTCTACCGTTTCACTCAGATCCCTTCGAACGGGATGATGAGATGGATCAGGTACTGGACGAGCTGTTTCGCGGAGTCATTCCAGATACCCGGATAAGACGCTTTGCATTCCTTAAGCGACGGCGCTAAATAGAAGGTATATATCAAAAAGAGGCAGGGGAGAAGTTGTGTGTCCAAGCTAAGAAAAAGCAGTAAACAAAAACTATACGCCGGATGCATTGGCGCTGGGATTGTTGGCATTATCTTTGTCGGCTACCTTATGGTTAATATCCATCAAATGAATGAGGTCAGGAAACAGGCTGAGGTAGAGGCAGAACTGAAATGGAAAGTGTATGAACAGGAGCAACGAACCGCGAAAAAAGGCTGGGTGGTTGTCCGTGACATTTCTCCAGGTGAACAGATTGCATCTAATGATTTGAAGGGAATTAAAGTTCCCGGTTCTCAGGCTCCATCAAATTTGCTGGCAAATAAAAGTGAAGTTCCCGGAACCATAGCCAAGATTGAGCTTAAAAAAGGATCTGTACTTACATCGGCTATGATTACTGCTGATGAACCTACACCTAAAGATTTACGCAACCGTGAGCTGAAGGTGGTGGTACTACCCAACAGCCTGAAGTCGGGGGACGAAGTGGATATCCGCATTCAATTTCCAACAGGTCAGGATTACATTCTATTATCCAAAAAGAAGATTTCCCGACTGGAAGGTCCGATTGTCTGGGTCACTTTGAATGAGCAGGAAATTTTATCGCTTTCGAGCGCGATTGTTGATGCCTATCTGCATAAAGCATCCATTTATGCTCTGACATATGTCGATCCCCAATTTCAGCCCAAGGCAATCCCGACCTATCCGCCTAATGCTCAGGTGTTAGCGTTAATGAATAGTGATCCGAATTTGATACACATTGCTGAACAAAAGCTGTCCAAGCAGCTGCGGGATTCGCTTGAAAATGCAATTAATTCATCAAACAATGTGATTTCAACGCCCGTGGAAAGGAGTCTGAGTGAGGAAATTGCAGCTCAGCATGCGGGTGTTACTATAGAAAACCCAGCAAGCGGAATTGATGATACAAGAAATGAATATGAGAACGAGCAGGATCATCAAGAACAAACAAAGATTCTGACGCATGACGGAAGCTCTGATCCGTATGCCAAATAAATGAGAGAAAAGGAACGGAAGTATGAAAACATGGATATTTGCCGGGCTTTGTGACAAAAGCGATACCTTGTTATACATCAGCAGCATATTAGCAGCTTCCGGCCAACAGGTACTGCTTGTGGATGCTACGTTGCGGGGACGGTATCGGTATAGCATAGGGATGCTTGACAAACCACTTCCCATTACGCAGTTTAGTGGTTTTGATGTAGCAATTGGATTTACAGCATGGGAAGACCTGCATATAGGTATGACGGCTGATCAGAAGGCAGAGCAGGCTTATGACATTGTTATTTTGGATGTAGAGTTACCTGATTTTTGCCCAATTTCTGTTTGGAAAAGGGCAGAACTGCGAGTTTGGGTCAGTGATTATAGCCGCATGCTAATGCATAACGGACAGAATTGGCTTGAGCATTTATTCAGTCAACCTGAATTTCCTAAAGATCTTGTATTTCACAAGCTATTTTTACAGGCTGTGGATTGTGGTGTGGAGGAGCCGTACCTGTGGGAATACATGAACCATTTCCCAGCTTCTTGGCAGCAAGAGCCATATGTACTGCCATGGGATGAGGGGCTGCTTGCTCTGAAACTGGAAAATGAGCATAAAAAACAGCTACTACTAAAACCGCTATCCAGAATGTATAAGAAACAATTATGCCTTTGTATTGGGGAATGGATGAGTTGGGAATTAAAAGTGAGTCGTCGTGCGCTAAAGCGTGCGGAAAGGAGTAGAGCATGAGTACCATTTTGTTTTGGAGCCCCATTAAGGGGGCTAGTGGAAGCAGCTCTTTGGCGGCAGCAATAGCAATTACCATAGGCAATCTATATCGAGGAAGGCTATTATTGACTCATTTGGGTCGTAAATATACCGGTATTGAATCAGGATTACCTATACAAGAGTATGGTATGGACGATCCAACCCTACAGCTTCAGGAAGGAGGCTGGGATGCTGCCGCACGTTTAGTTCTGCGAGGGACACTTTCTAAAGAAAATATTCGTAATTATACGACGCCTGTACTCGAACATGCTTTGGATGTACTTGAGGGAACCTCCAGCTTTGGAGCTGCACCGCCGTTACTATCTCCAGGACTTGTAAGGGCTGTAATGGATACAGCGAATCAATATTATGATTTAACGCTGATTGATGCAGGAAGTGGAGCAGGGTGGGGGGCTGTACAGCATGAAGCATGTGCACGAGCCAAACTGGCCGTTCTTTCACTCACTCAGAATATGCGAGAGTTAGACGCTTATTTTGAATCTGTGTCTCCGTTATCTACCTATTCATCGTTACCCTTATTGATAGTACTTGGGAAATATGATGTGCATTCTCAAGTGAATGAAACGAATATTCGCAGGAGATATGGCTACAAAGGTGCTTTGTATACAGTCCCTTATAGCACCGAATTTATGGACGCATGGAACCGCAGGGATGTGATCGGCCATGTGCAGCGTGAGGTGCGAAGTGGAAAAGAGCAGCACCGCAAGCTTTTTATGCCCGTGGGATGGGCACAGAGTATACGGCATATCAGCAAAGCTATTCTGGAGGCGGCAGAGTCCGATCTTCGGCTCAAGGCTTTGGAGAGGGGCGCTTAAATGCTGTCCGCTCAAATGATCAACGGATTGATTCTTACCTGTATAGTACTGATGTGCATCGTACTGATTATTGTTAAATACCGAGGGAATCTTCGCTCGCGACATTCAACCCTTCGGGTAGAAAAAAAGAACGAAGATGCCACATTCGAAACATTAATAGAGTATATCAAAAATGCACTTCATGAACTAAGTCATAGCCAGATGGCGGATGCCGGATTGCATGAAGAGGAATATAGACGGCGTATCCATCAAAGGGCGGAACTACGCAGGGTGTTAAAGGACTGTGCCAATGGCAGCATTGGTGATAAACGTTTTGTTAAAAATCTGATGGCTGAGCTTCTGATTAACGGTTACGGCTTAAACGAGAAAATCGTCGATACTGTTATGCCATTCTCCAGACCTGAGTTGTTTAGCATACAGGATCAATTCGAAATTATATTTTACCAATACCAGCAGAAGTTTGGCGCTGATGCACTATCACGTTTACTGGATACTTATGACTTGGCCGAAATGAGGTACTCACAACAAGGTGAAGAAGATGGAAGTTATCTCGTTACCGCAGTGGATATTCGTTATATCTATGACTGTGAGTACCGCCCTCTTTCCTTTTTGGAGAAAGTGGATATTATTGTCCAGCGGATTTATCAGCATTATAAAGGTTATACGTTGAAAATCCCTTATACCGTAAGGGATATAAGGGATGAGATTCATTGAAATCACAGAAAAAATCACTTTTCTTGCAATTCTGTTGAACTTAGTATGTCTGCATAATGTATTTTAATTTTACTTGATGTATCTCTTTTCATTTTATTTGTAACGTGAGTGTATACCTGTAGAGTTGTCTTTGCATTTGTATGTCCGACTCTACTCATTGTTGATTTAAGATCAGCACCCGCTTCTGCTAGCATACTAATGTGAGTATGGCGAAAAATATGTGGAGTAGCAGGTTTCGATATAGATGTATTTACAAGAATTTTTTTCATACGGCCAAGTAAGATTTTTGGAAAAAAAGGAGAGCCATCGATCCTACAAAAAACAAAGTTCTGATCTTGGTAATTTGTTGTCCTTGTTGTCTTTTTTTGAAATTCTCTATGTTCCTCTAATAATTTCATGATGTTAATATCAATGTCAATAGTTCTTATGGAACCCACTGTTTTTGGTGGCGTTAAAATATACGTCCCGCGATTGTCATTCCTACTATAGATGGTTTTTGTAATTCGAATTTCATTTGTTGCAAAATCAACGTCTGTCCACTTCAGGGCACAAATTTCTCCAGGTCTTATTCCTGAAAAAGTCAACAAGTAGAACATTTCAGTATCTTGATACTGTCCATATTTTTTGGTTGCTTCTAAAAATTCTATCAATTCATTCTTTTCGAAGTATTTCTCTGCAATAACATCGTTCTCTATTTCTTCAACAGTTCTAACTTTTTTAGGAATTACTACTCCGAAGCAAGGATTATCAAGTCTGTATTTATTTTTTATTGCGTACTTAAAAATCATATTGGCTACACTGTTCATAGTAATAATTGCACTTGTTGAATATCCTTTATTGTCGTAATCGATAAGCATGTTTTGATACTGTTGATGTGTAACTTTATCTATCCTTACCTGTCCAAGGTACTTACAGATTGAATTAATAGTAGTTACTCTTTGATCAATTGTACGTTGCTTTACTTTCCTTTTTGAATAAATAGATAGCCATTCAGCTGCTACCATTGCAAAAGTAAGCTTTTTATTTTTCTGTACATCAACTCCATAAGATGTAATATCAGAAATAACCTTGTTAACACGCTTTTCTGCTTCCTTTTTTGTATCCGCTCGTCGGGAAATTTGTTTTCTTTTCCCTGTGGAAGGATCAGGAGGGGCATCACCCACACAGACCCATTTATAGCCTTGTTTATTGTTAGATGCAACTTTGTAGAAATATGCCAATGAAATCACCTCATGCAATTGTCTTGTTTCACTTGATTTCGTAGCTGTAGTGGTAATCGTTCTGTTTCAAATGATGTCTGTATTGATTTGGGTTGATACAGCGAAGCAGAAATTTTTAAGGCTGACCTAGTTGCATGTAAACCTTCACGAAAATAGGTGAGCCCTGAATAAATTTGCTCATTATTCTTGTTTGCTGTTTGCTTTAATTTTAGTGAAAGATGCCATACATTCTGTCTCTTTATATAGGTACAAACGTTCGCTTTAATGGTGAAAAGAAAAGCCCAGAAGGGCTTTAGCTGTGAATGATTTGAAATTAATGTTATTGTACCAAAACTTAAAACGTTTGAGAATTACTCAGCTCTGCTTGCTCTAAAAATAACTCCATAATTGGTCATCATAATTTTATACTCAATATTATTCTTTGTAATTTTCTTCTGGTCTTCGGAAGTTTTATTAGAAAGAGAACTTATCAAATCTGAATTGATGTCTACTACTTCGTCTCGAGTTAAATTCTGATTTGTAAGAATAGTTACAATGCCCATTACATTTGAAAAGTCATCTAAACCATCCCCATTTTTCCCTGGTACCATTAAAGCCTCGATAAATGATAGCTTTTTGTTCTCCTTACTAACTGCGCCCATGATACCAACACGATCAGTGAACTGATACTTAAACATATCAATATTAGCCTGACCATTCTCAATGCGAAACTGATTAATTTCATAATCTAAGTTTTCATATTTAGCTACAGAGTTGAATTTATTCAGAAATTCTTGGGCTGTAATGTCTAACCCGCTCAAAGAATTTATTGATTCGGAAGAATTAGTTTTTACTTCTGATGCATTTGTTACCTCTGTTTCTTGTTCTGTAATTTGATTGTTCGCTGGTGTAGAAGTTACTTCACCTTCTTTGCTCGGTGTAACAATAAACAATACTACTAAGCTTAATAATGAGGCGAGGAGTTTCCACCTTGATTTCTTCTTTTGGATCTTAGAGACTATACCCCAAATCAAGAACATAACAAAAGCAGTAAAGCTGACAACAAAAATGAATGCCATTATTCGTTTCATCCTTCATGTGACCCCATCGGTTGAGGGAGTTGCTCATTTCGTCTTGCTAAAACTATTATCGAATAATGAATTTAATTATACAATACTTTGTAGGTTGTTACATGCTGTTCTATGATGAAATAAAAACAACAGGAGTAGTCAGCATGATAGTAACGTGCGTAAAAATTCATGATCGTGACGGAACTGACTCAGATTTTGTCGAAATTTCGCTATACGATGTGAATTACATTGATTTGTGGCGGCCAACGAAGAGTAGGGAATCCTGTCCTGCCTACCATACCTCAACGGGTTCATACATAGGTTTGAGAACATTAAAAGACATTTCGAAGGCATATGCAAAGTATGGCTTCAAATCATATGATCGCTCAACGGTTGTGAATGAGAATATGATTAAACGAACTGAAACGGACGATCGGGGCAGTAAAGTATTCTTTGATGATGGGAGTTTTGTACGAATAAGAACAAAACTATAGGCTTGTCAATCCCCTTAAACATGGTTTAACCCCCCTTAAAACAGCCTGATCGGTGCTACATTTCGACAGACTCCGACCATTCAGTCATGTTAAAGTTAACTCTATAAACGTTTGTACAACATAATGTCTTAAAATTCGACAATCAGTGGCTTTAAATGAACCTGAGGGGAAGATCGGCAAGGGGAGTTCGCTCAACAGCGAACTTTTACCCGGCCGGAGTGACATAGTGTCACTCCGTGCTGCTGAATTCGTTTCGCTTATAAAGATCATCAATGTGACAGCCGATTGATGCAGCAAAATTCATAGCAGTTGTCAGGAACATCAGCCGCCTATTGTTGACGCATTTGGAGATCTGAGACTTGGTAATCCCAGTAATGTCACTCAACCATTGTTGATCTTTTCGTATTTCGCGCAACCTTTGTTTCAGCAGGCAACGACCAGGTTTTATGGACATGATCATGACTCGCAGAGTTATTTTTAAAGTTGACTCTAAATTTAATACAAGGAATTTAGGTATATGGGTATATACTTGAAGAGATGTTATGCATAATAGTTAGATTTATTGAGTATTGAACAATGAAGTTTGTGAATTAATCTTAAAATTGAACGGAAGTGACCATCATGAATGATGAAGATAGAATAAAACAACAGAGACTCGAAAACTTGCGTCCTGATTTAATTCTTATCCTTTCCGCGTGCGACACGGATGATTTCCATGCTATCCTTTACCATCTCGATGAACTTAGGATCAGAGAGGGTTAAGCCCACTTTTTGGGCTTCTTCTTCCAAAAGACGAATAGTTTCATCAACATTATTACGCGGCTGTCCGACCTCTATATAGCCTACCGCTTGCATTAAATCATCGTAGTCAACATCCTTTAAAAAAGGAGCTAGAATCTTTAAATTTTCTGGGGAAACTTTATGCGAGCCCGACTCAATACGATTAATTGTTGAATGGCTTACCCCAGATCTCTCCGCAAGTTCCCTTTGGCTTCTATATCCGCTTCGCTCTCTTAATTTGGCGAAGTAAATCCCAAACTCTTTTAAGTTCATTAACGATCACCCATCTTTAGTTTAACAGAATGTGTTTCATCTATGAAACAAATTATGTATCACAAATGAAATTTATTGTTGCATGAATGTTACAGTAGTGCTATATTTAATTTGTAACAAGCGTGATACATGAAGTGAGGTGAAAATTATGAAAGTTGCTCCTTTACCTGGAGTGCTTCAGCAACTACAAGACACAGTTGATATGACAGATGAAAAATTTGCTGAGTACCTTGAAACATCAAGATCTTCACTCTGGAGGGCGAAGTTACCCGTTGATGATTCACGGTTTTCTTTGGGACAGGATGTAATGGCAAAAATATTGAAAAAGTTCCCCGAAATGAAGTTCGAAGAGCTATTTTTTTTAGTCAAATTGTCTCATGGTTGTTACGAAAGTGAAAGTGAAGTCAGATCAGCAATGAAGGGAGATGGGAGAAGTAGCCCAATTTAGAAAGTTGTTTATCTTGAATTGGTGGAAATTATTGTTAAAGGAGTGGATGAGCAACTCGAGGCTCTGTGAGAAACGATGCTCCAAATTCAAGATTTTTGAATTTGTTATGCAGCCCCGTAAAAGCTAAATCTCCATTTTAGTTGGAACGTTTTCTTTCACTGGACAGCATGATTTTCCGCAATGAAAATCTGAACCGAAATCCACATACAGTAAAGAATAATAACTATCGTCAACCAATTTATATTTGGCTACGACTGAATGATTGTCTTGCAGGATTGGACAGTAACCGTTGAAGGTTTTAAATGTTACGTATCTTATTATCATCATCCCAATCTGAGTGAAAAATTGAGCCTCGATATCCTTATCTTATCAGAAAGATGGAATAAGTGCTGTCACTTATTATGCAGGCAAAGGAGGTCTCAAATATGTTCAAGCTGGAAATTGACCCGCAGCAATTGCAACAACTTATTACGGAAGCTGTTGAAAAAGCACTTGAACGAAATAGCTTTTCCAACGTTAATCAACCGACCTTATTTGATAAAAAACAGTTGATGGGTTTTCTCGGGATTGGTAGTACCAAGGCGAGTGAGCTTCTCAATAGAGAAGACTTTCCGGTCATTAGAGAGTTTGGTCATCCGAGAGTCCCGCTCCACGCTCTGATGATCTGGATTGACGAACATACCGAATGGGTTCGGGCTAATGCCAAAGGTTATTGGGAGCACAAGGGAAGTATTGCTTAAGCAAATGAAGAAACCCGCCGGGCTGTACCGGCTCCAGCGGGTTGAGGGGATACGGGGGGAAGAACTTACAACCTAATACTACATCAGCCCTCTGTCCGTAATAAACGTGTCAATCGGACAAAGGAGAGGAAAAAAACATGTCAATTGGACAGTTTGGTCCTAATCTTCAAGAGGTTTTGAAACGACGGGGTGAAACGCGTAACGCAGCCGGACAAGTTGCCCACGTGGATGCCTCATTAATTGGAAAGATCATCAACGGCTCCCGTAAACCATCGAAAGAGCTCATGCAACAAGCGGCGGAGCATTATGATGACGGCCAGCTTTACATTGCAGCAGCTGGGGAAGTAACAGGCGGTGCCTTTGCACCCTGGCTGGACAATGTAGACCTACATAGGGCAAGTGTACTGTTCAAGACGGTTGAAGAAATGAGGGAAGTTCTTGTTCTGTCTGCTGAGGTTCCAATTAGCAAAACGGCTGACCAGCTTACTGATTCTGAGCGCCAGAACATGAAACGTCTACTGATGGAGACGGTTGAAGCTATTACTGCTCTTACTCATTTTGCAGCAGTGCTATGTAAGGAATATTCGTTCTCCTGGTTGAGTACGTGGAAAGAACATCGCGCTGAGCTGAAGGCTAAAAAATATATGAAATGAGGTTTAGCTATGAACATAGTAGAACAACGCATAGATGAGTTAGTTTCCATGCGCCAACGTTTATCGGAAACGCAAATTGAGGATGGGAAATGGGATTGGTTTCTGAACAGGGAGATTATAGAGCTGGAACAAAAGAAAAACGCTCGGCTGGCGGGCCGAACGCTTGGTTTGAGAACTCGATTAAAGTCTCTTGTGCTGCTTATTCTATCTCCTTCTGCGAGAGAAAGCAAGGGTGAGGGCGCATGACGCAGCAGTTAAAGGAACGTCTCATTCAAAACTTTCTTGATAAGAAGGCAGGAACGCAGGCCAACACGGATGCAATAGAAGCTTTTCTGCAGGCGGGCGGTTCAGTGGTATCACCTGAGTTTCAGGAGCTACTACAGGAACGGGAAGAAGCTTACTTTCAATGGAACAATGCTTTGATGAGTTTGAAAGTCCTTCCTTCAGATGACATAACACAATTTCTCGGTAACATATTGCAATCGACGTAGTGAGGATATATGTGGTGGACAGGCCATGTCGGCCTTGTCTTCGACCACCGGACGGTAATATAACCTACTCCCGTTCGAGGGTCGAAGATGCGGCTGACGCATCACAAAGTAGCGACACGATGGTACGTGTACACGCGATGGTGAGAATATTAGGCGAAAAACGACGGAGCGCGCCTGACTGCTGGTTCGAATCCAGTCTGTTTTGTAAGTACATAGGGAAGGAGGAGAGATATGCAAATCATTCATAAATTGACGGTGGTCAGCAATCCAACACGAGTATTTGAAGTGGGTACGGAGCTGGATGATCGTGAAGTAATCGAGATTAGGCCAGTTGGTACAGAATTTGAAAACAGCATTCATTCCGAATTTACGATTCATGACGAAAATGGCGACCTTATCGCCAGCATTGAAAATGCACCTGTCATTGTGGAGTACCGACAAATTGCAGAGCACGATGAAGTTGAAACTGTGGAAGGGGAATAGGTATGAATCCAACACAAAAAAAGGTATTGGATTTCTTCACGGAAATGACGGTGGATGAGTCCGTGGATATGGACAAATTTGTGGAGGCTTGTTCGTTGAATTTAGGATTATATACTTCTTTGAAATTTGAAAAGGGGTCGCAAAGGAAGGTTATTTCAAAGGCTGAAAAGACTCTTCATCATGGGCTTGAAATTGGCAATAATCTCTCAACTCTGCGAAATATTCAAGTTCTGATTATACGCAAATAGCCCGCTGGAACGGGCTATCTCGGTTCTTTGAAAACTTAAAATTTGCTTGCCCCTATCGTAGCAGATAGGGGCTGATCAAACAAGAGGGAGCGATTTGGATGGCTATGAATGTAGCAGCCGTTACCAAAGGCATCGAACGTGACGAATGGTTAAAACTGCGTAAGCGTGGTATCGGTGGTTCGGATGCGTCCGCGGTGGCCGGGTTGAATCGGTATAAATCACCTGTTGGTGTGTTTCTTGAGAAAACGGATCAGATCGTACCAGACGAACCAGGCGAAGCAGCTTACTGGGGCAACCAGTTAGAGGATTTAGTCGCTCGTGAGTTTATGAACCAAACCGGATTACGTGTGCAACGCAGCAATAAGATGTATCAGCATCCTACACATAAATTTATGTTGGGTAACGTTGACCGCCTGATTTTAGACAAGGGCGGTCGAGGACTTGGCATCCTGGAATGTAAAACGGCCAGCGCATATAAGCTGAGCGAATGGGCCGACGATCAGGTTCCTGACGAATACGCCATTCAACTCCAACATTACATGGCTGTGCTTGGTGTGGATTATGGTTACTTCGCTGTTTTAATTGGTGGTCAGAAATTCCAATACAAGCTGGTCGAACGAAACGAAGGTATCATTGAGTCCCTTATTCAAATCGAAGACGAGTTTTGGAACAAGCATGTAATTCCGCGGGTTCCACCAATGGTAGACGGTAGCGCTGCTTCGACTGAGCTACTGAATCGCTTGTATCCTGCTTCTCGGCCAGCGACAGAAATTACGCTGGAGAAAGATCAGGCATTGCTGGTGGACAAGCTTATTGCTGCCAAAGAAGACGCGAAAGTGGCTGAAGAACAGGTCAAGCGATTGGAAAATGAGCTGAAGGCAACTATCGGTGAAAATGAGGTTGCTACGTATAACGGAGAACCTTTGGTGACTTGGAAGTCCAGTCAAACAACGCGCCTAGACACTAAGCGCTTAAAGCAAGAACAGCCACACATCTTTGAAAAATACGCAAACACCACGTCATCAAGACGTTTTTTGGTGAAGTAAGGAGGCAATTATGGCAGGACAACGCAGTGCCGGCAATCAATTGGAGAAGAAGCTGCAAGACAAGGCGGCTGGAGCAAACAAAGCCCCAGCTCCTACACCTTCTCAAACTATTGCAGCCTATATGGATAAGATGAAACATCAGATTGCGGAGGCTATGCCGAAGCATATGAGCATTGATCGGCTCAGCCGTATTGCCCTGACGACGATTCGTACGAATCCGAAGCTACTGGAATGCTCTATGCCGTCACTCATGGGGGCGGTCATGCAAGCCGCGCAGCTTGGTCTGGAACCAGGCCTGATCGGTCATTGCTACATCATCCCATACGGTACAGAAGCCACATTCATCATTGGCTACAAGGGCATGATTGATCTAGCACGACGGTCTGGAAACATCAAGTCTATTGCCGCCCACGAAGTCTATGAAAATGATTTCATTGAGCTGACATATGGGCTGGAGGAAAAATTGCAGCACGTTCCATGGTTTTTGCGCAAAGATGAACAACCAAAGGAGTCAGGCAAAATCATCGGAGCTTATATGATTGCCAAGTTTAATGATGGCGGTCATTTCATTCACTATATGCCGATCAGCGAGATTGAAGAGCACAAGAAGCGTTCCAAAGCATCCAGTAAAGGCCCTTGGGTGACTGACTATACCGAAATGTGCAAGAAGACGGTTGTACGTTCCGGGTGGAAGTGGCTACCCATCAGCGTGGAGATTGCTACTGCGGTTAATCAGGATGAAACGGTGCGTAAAGATATCACTCCAAACGATGAACCTTTAGTCTTTGATATGCCAACTGAAGCTAAAGAAGGTGAAACACCTCAGACAGGTGATGCAGCTCAGCCGAATAACACTGATTCGCAGCAGCCTGCTGATGGGTCGGATCAGGGCGAACTGGAATTTGAATGAGTTCTATAGATGAGATTACTGGCAAGCTGCTATTACGCAGCATGGTCGGTGAACACATTTGGCGAATTAAAGAGTCCGATCCTGTAGCCTTTAAGCGCGAGGTGCGTGAATACTTCGTGCGGGGCTATCCAGGCTGGACAGTGGTTCGTGCTAAATACCCTTATATATTTCTGCGGGATGATAGGGAGCAGAGTGTGTAAATGATTCTGGGCAGTGTGAAGAAGCGAACGATATTTATATAAAAATCGCAAGAGATTAGGTGGTGAAGCCGGTGGACTCCAATGTAAATCCTCAGCCTACGGACGCACATATACGTATATCACATGAAATACATCGAGAGCTGATCCGGCGGAAGTTTACTCAGCGGCAGCGGGATATTATTGATTTTGTCCTCACGCTGAGCTGGGGATGCGGGAAGCCATCGGCCAAAATCCCTATGCTTAAACATTTTGAGCTATGTGGTGTCCGCAAGGAACATATCAAAAAGGAACTAAAAAAACTGATTGAGAATCATGTGCTTTTTTGGGACGAGCATATGAATGTATTCCAGATCAACAAACATTATGATATGTGGGCTATAGATGTGGTGGAGCGATTTGACCCTAAAACGATGAACGATTTAATCAAAATTAACATTGAAACGCATACCCCAAATCTCGGCAAACCAGTTACTAAAAAAGTAACTGAGTTACCTAAAAGGCAACCGATTCGAGTTACTAAAAAGGTAACTCAGTTACACAAAAGGCAACTGTTCAGTTACCAAAAAGGTAACTCGCCAGTTACTAAAAAGGTAACTGTGAATCGTGATTTTTCCTGTCATACCAAGGGATTTCGGCTCTCTAAAACAATCTTTAAAGCAATTATTAAAAAAACCACTACTACATCTTTAGATACTGTACAGGAATTAGATACAGAGCAAAGGGGAGGAGGAGGGCTTCCTTCAGATCATTCCTTTGGCTATATCTACCGCGCTTACGAAAACAATTTTTCAGATTCAGGAAAGGTCACCCCGTTTGAAACCGAAGACTTGGGAGCCCTTTTCGACGATTACGGTGGAGAATGGCTTCTGAAAGCCATGAGGGAAGCCGTTCGACAGAAGAAAAAGAGCTTGGCTTACGTCCGGGGCACGCTGGAAGGATACCGCAAACGTGGTGGACCGGAAACAGACCGCCGAATGGATCGGGCTTCACCGACAGAGGTTGGTCTTCTGGAAGATGACCCAATTACGATTTTGATGAGAAAGGCAGATGAGCAACGACTTGCTGAATACGGAGTTACTTGAGGCTGAAATATTAGGTTCCTTTTTTCGAGATCCTTCCCTTGTGAGCGAAGTTGCCGTAACACTAGAGCCAAGCTTATTCACACAACCTTGGCATCGCAATCTGCTGAAAATGATACTAGAACTGCATCGGACTGAACAAGAACTATCCATGACTATGTTGGTGACAGTATTCGAAAAGCATCTTGAAAAGGTGGGTGGAGTTTCCTACCTGTCTAAATTGGCCAGCTCTGCCGTTGCAGTTTCGATGCTGGAGCAGAATATCAGGAAGCTCATTGAAACCGATGCTCGTCGTAAAGCATTGGATTTGGTCGGTGAATACCGCGATAAATTTTTGGATTTGTCATCAGGCGGGTTTGAGGAATTACTGGATGAATTTGAACAGCGCTCACTGGATATTCGACCTAAAGCTTTGCTAAAGGATACGGCGGTTGATGACATCATCCAGTGGTATGAGGACTTGGTACTTAAAACGCAAGACCCTTCCCGAGCGCTTGGCATTATGACGGGCTGGTCAGCATTGGACCGACTGACGCTAGGGTTCCAGCGTACTAACCTGATTGTCATCGGAGCTCGAACTAGCATGGGTAAGTCAGCCGTTGCCAATGAAATTAAGATGCGGGCCACCCAGCGGGGGCATAAGGTGGCTGACTTTAGCTTGGAAATGTCCAAGGCACAGATTTATGACCGTATGATCGCTAATCTGTGTAGTATTCCTCTGCAAGCCATACGTTCAGGACATCTGAAACCTGAACAGATCGAGCGCATTTCTATGCAGATGGAGTTTTTACGAAAAATTCATATCGACGATAATCGTGGCGTGACTGCGGAGTACATTTGTTCCGAGATGCGTCGATTGAAGCGCCAAGAAGGGCTTGATTTGGTCATTGTTGATTACTTGCAAGAAGTGGTTGAGCCTGCTGAACGTAACGACAACAGCGGTTCTGGATTGCATCGTGTATGCCAGAAGCTTCGGAAAGCTGCAAAGGACTGTGATTGTGCATTGATCGGTTTATCTCAGGTCAAGCAGGATGTGGAGAGCCGACAGAATAAAAGGCCGTTCGTTTCGGACTTATCAGGCAGCGCGGCAATCAGCGCGGTTGCTGACGATATCATGCTGCTGTACAGGGACGAATACTACAATCCTGACACACCGGACCCAGGTATTTTGGAAATCAACCTCGCAAAACAACGTAATGGTCCTACTGGGGTGGTGAAACTCAAATTTGAGAAAGAAACACAGCAAATCGCATAAAGGGAGGAACGGACATGGGGAAACAGACACGGCCATCGCGGCCGACCCGCCGCCAGAAAGAAGAAATGAAGGCTTGGAAGCTCAAGCCTAGCACTTGGTTGGTGGTGCTAGATACGGATTTGGAAATGGTTCTTATCAGCAAGTCTGGGATCAAAAAACGTGTCATTCGGCGGGGAGCCTGATGCAGCCGTCATGCTGGACGCGGTGGAGCGTCTACGAGTACATGAAACATCGTTTTGTCTGCACTGGACAAGTTCCTGACGAGAGGGAATTACTCGAGGAGCTACGGGACATTGATCAGAACGAGTTGACCGAGGGGATGGCTGAGTTTCGTTTGATTCTTGGTAACTGGCCCATCGTAGGATGTGACAAGTCATGCGACGTCAGATAAAAGACCCGCTGTATCAAAATCAGTTAAAGCAAACTGTACGTGACCGAGGCGGCAGAGTGATAGGCGAGGTATTTGTCCTTGAACACAGTATGTTGCTGGTCAAGCAGTCACGTAGGCGTAAAAAGAGGGGGAAGCAGCTTTGAAGATTATGGGGATTGACCACGGCACGAATTTTGCTGGTTGGGCCACAATGCGAAATGGTAAGCCGATAGACTTTGGATTAAGGGACTATTCGTCAATTACAATGCCTGGTGTTTTGGACGCCATCTACCAGGACACATTCCGACTGATCGAGCAGGAAGAACCGGAATTGATTGTATTGGAGCGTCCTGTTCACTTTAAAAATGCCAACAGTGTACTAGCACTTGTCGGGGCGTATACTTCTGTTTCCTTGGCTGCCCTTCATTTGGACAAGCCGATTGTGGGCATCCGTCCTTCAGAGCTCAAAATTCAGACTGGCAAAGGGAATGCGGATAAAGAGACAGTCGCTATGGAAATGCAAATGTTGTTCGACCTCGACTATGACGAAATTGCGGTACCTGTTTTATACAAGAGAAATGACCCACAGGGCAAGTACAAAATCGGGGACGTGAGGGAACGCCTTTTTGATCCGTCGGACGCTATTGCACTTTGTTGGGCCTATCATCAAAATTTCATTAAGGGAGTGGCTTAAAGATGAGCTATATAAATTTCAAAGGTACGGTTAAAAAGATCAACCTCAAATCATCGGAAGAAACGGAAATTACCATTAGCATCCCAGCTTCTGAACTGGACGGCCAATATAATACGCTTCAAAGCATGCTGGAACTAAAAGTTATCGGAGGTCTGGATTCACAGATTGTCACGTACAAAGTTTTGAAGAATGCCAGAACGGGCAAGCCAATCACGAAATACACCGTGGATGATGTTGGTGTGGTATCTGTAGCGAAGCCAGAAGGGGAGCAGCTCTCCATGGATCTTGGGCTTCCTCCTGAGAAAGTGGAGGTTAAAGCTGATCCAGAGCAAATTGACCTTGAAGTTATTCAGGACTTTATACTCAGCGGCCTGGCTCCGCGCTTTGACGACATGCAGTATGACTTTTTGGAAATTACAGAGCGTTTGGCCGCCGGGGACACCTATCTGAAAATAGCCGCTGATATTGGTATGGGCGTGGACGTGTTCGTAGTTATGGTGGATGAATACCGGAAGCGGGTCGCGCCAATGGCTGCCAAGTGGGATGAATGGCGCAAAGGTCAAGTCAATACGGTACCGCCGAAAGATGGGGAGAGAGTAAACAGTCAGCAAGAAGAACAACAAAATGACGATCAGCCGGAAGAGCAAGAAGGTGCTAATACTGATTCGTCCGAGCAGGCTGGAGAAAATGAATCTAAGGACGACAACAAGCCAGAGGATGATCAAAATCCTGCTACTGACACAGATTCTGAACCGGTAGTCGATAAAGAGGAACTGGAGGAATACATTCTAAAAGTTCGTCCTAACTTCGACGATATCCCTGTTGATTTCCCTACATTGCTTCAACAGCGTCGCGAAGAAGGCAAGACATGGATGCAGATTGCTAAAAGTATCGGCTTGACCAGTGGCCAGATCACTACCAAATGGACGGCTTACAAGAAGATGGTTGCCAAACAAATGAACGGGGGAGCGGCGTAAGCCATTCCTTTAATAAAGCAGCGTGGCCCCTACCCTCACGGGCTACGGCGGCCACCTGCATTTTATAAACGGAACATCTAATCCTCTTTCATTTTCATTTCAACTAAATGTCTGCAATGAGGGCACTGGGTAGTCAATGAAAAAGTTTTCTTCTCATTGATGTTAAGCAGGGATACTAGTTGAACAACTATTCCCGGCAGTGAAAGCATTCCTAATATTAATGCAATTGAGTTAACAGCTGGAGTACTTACTAGCGCTTTTTTGTCAGTAAGCACATCAAATATTAGATAGCCTATAAAAACAACAAGTCCCGTCACATTCAGGATAAAAAGTGATTTTAAAACGATCTTCGTCCAGCGTTTTATTTTTTTGTACGCCATAATATCACCTCATTTGTTATAACGGCAAAGTTGATAGAAAGATTCATATTTCCCAAAAAGAATTTTGAAAGGGTGAGTGACATGGAACAACCACTAAAAAGCTCTAAGACTACGGTAAACATCTTGGAAGAGTGATGACTAAAGTTTGAAATTAAGAGGACTTTGCTATTAAGGAGGTGTGAACCTTGGCAAATGTTAACGCGGCGATAGAACGGTTGAAGGATATACGTGTGGAGCTGGACGAGTCCCTTCGGTTGCTTGGGCATGATCCTGAAGCAGCGGAGTGCCAGCAGGCAGGAACGATGGAGCGTGTGTTGCTGCACTTACAGGATATTTATTCGGCACTCAGCCGAGAAACGCCCAGTGTCGATTATGCAAAGGCGCTGGTTCAGGAGGCTATGACATTCTGTAAGGCTATCTAAATTATATGATTATTGCTCAATGGTAGGCACCGTGAAGTAGTGTATAGCCGGAACACAAGGTAATGTGCACACAATATCATACTCCCGATAATTTTAACTTTCTATTTTAGAAATATACGTTGACATATTCTCGTTCTTTAAAGTATTATTTATCCAATAAATAACTTGAGAAGAGATGATAAATATGTCAGAAAACAATGTGGGACTTACAATAAAGCAATTTCGTGAGGACAACAATCTTAACCAAATTGAGGTCGCGAAGTCTGTAGGTATTACGGAATCTGCCTTGTCAAAAATAGAGAACGGGAAACAAAAAATTGATGCATCTTTACTTGTTGCCCTTACTCGAGTTTTTCAATGTACAACTGACCAGTTACTAGGACTACAGAGAGCTCCCGTCCTATCTACAAAGATTGAATTCAAGTCTGATAACAATATCTCATTGCGAAATAAGTTTCTTTATATTCTTAGTAATTACTTAGCAGCAACACAACAAGAATTTAAAGGACACCGAGTAGGTGAATTTGTTAGAGGAGAGGCTGCTCAGGCAGTCGGCCAAGCTGGGCAACTCAATGATCCATTTAAGGTAGTGGGTTCAGTAGGACAAGGGAGATGGGCAGAGGTCCCATGGATAGCTATTTTTAATCAACAAATAACAAGTGGCGCCCAACAAGGATTCTATATTGTTTATCTTTTTAGTGCTGATTTAAAACGTGTTTATCTTAGTTTTAATCAAGGTTACACCTATTTTGGGGAGAAATATGGTAGAAAAATGGGCCGAGGCAAGATTGCGCAAATTTCGAAAACATTGCGATCTGACTTGCATACAATACCTGAAAATTTGAAAATTTCTAGTATAAGACTCGAAGGAGACGGACATTTAGCTCGGGGTTATGAATTAGGGCATATCTGTGGGGCTGTCTATGAAACTAGTAGTATGCCTTCTGATGAGACGCTTGCTAAAGACTTGTCTGATATGCTGATTGTTTACCAAGAGCTATTCTCTATGATGCAAGGAAGAACGGTGAAACAGTTTAATGACTATTTACTCCTAAAAGACGATTTGAAATATATTGAGGCGGAAGAACAGGATGCAGATTTTCAAGAAGCAGTCGAGAAATCAGCTACCAATTTAGGCTATGTAGAAGACGAGGAGGAGAAGCTAGAAGAACGAAGGGATCCACTAATTGATAATGGTGGAGGTAAACATTGGCCTAGGGACGCTCAAAGAGCGGCCAAGGCGCTAATTATGGCGAATTTTAAATGCGCAGTCGATGCGAATCATGCCACCTTTACCTCAAAAAAAACTAATAAGCCGTATGTTGAAGCGCATCATTTACTACCCATTTATCTTCAGCAAGATTTTGATAAGAATCTTGATCGGGTGACTAATATTGTTTCACTATGCCCTAATTGCCACCGACTTTTGCATCATGGAGATGATATTGAACGACATTCTTTGATTTTAAAATTATTTAGTGAACGAAGAGATGCTTTGGAACGGCTTGGAATTGAGATTACACCTACGCAGTTGTTAAAAGCATATAACGTTGAAGTGGATTAAACCGGGAACATTGGGGAATGGTCTTCCGGAACTTCAATCCTCACCAAATTATATCATATGGGTGAGGGGATTTTATGGGGAAGAGAAGAAAAAACAACTTACAACTGACTTTTAACATTCTGCCGATTGATGAGAGAGCTACCCGCCTTGCGGTGGAAGAATATGTGGAGACGGTCCGGCAGTATCGGCAGATTGGTTTTGTACGGCGCGAGGCGGCAATTACACAGGCGTATTCATATAGAGAGCATCAGTCTACCAATACAATCAGTAAGCAGACGGAGGAAATTGCCACATACAACGTGGACAAGGAAGCAGAGCTGGCTACTAAGGATAAGTTGCTGGAGCTGGCAATGAGTAGATTGGGCAGTGTGCAGCGTGAGGTTATTCAGCGGAGCTATTTGGATGATGAGGGGATATATGATGCAATCATTTGTCACGAAATGAATCCTCCTATGAGTGACCGGACATTTCGCAGAATTAAAACTGATGCGGTATTTATACTGGCTACTGCTTTAAACCTGACCAAATTCATAAATGGGACAGAGGAAGATACTGATATTGCAGCCGGTTAAAATGCCGGCTCTTTTTATCTATATTCTCTTGGTTTTGAATTGTCTATTTAAATGAAGGACGTCAATGAGTAGAGGATAAGTTAAAGCTGTTACCTTCTTTTAGCTTATACCTTCACAAAGATAGGATAATGTTATTATCTATATGTACATCAGCAGGGAAATAGGACTTTTTTAGGATATCTTTAGTACCATATAGATTGAAATTTTTGTATAATTAAGTTGAATTATAAAGAAATAAAAAAGAACACAAATAAGGAGGGTAAAATGGCAACTACAGTTAACACAGCATTTAGTGAATTTATAAGATACACAGTTAATTTGGATTCAGAAGTAACAAAAACTGCGCGGAGGAGTAGGGATTGGTTAATTGGACAAATAGATAAGTTTGACTCAAAAATAGGCTTTCCAACTTTATATAATGATATTGATATTCACTTTGGTTCTTTTGCAAGAAGGACCAAAATTCGTGAACTTAATGACATTGATTTAATAATAGGATTGAGGTCCCAGGGAAGTACATACTTACAAGATAGCTGGGGCAGGATTGAAATGACTGTTCCAGACACAGCTACGGATCTTATAAAACTTTGTCATGATTACACTAACAAACTAAACTCTAGGAAAGTTATTAATAAATTCATAAGTGAACTTAGTACAATACCCCAATATAAGAAAGCAGAAATAAAAAGAAATCTTGAGGCTGCCACATTAGAGCTTACTACACATCCATGGAACTTTGATATAGTACCAAGTTTCATCACAGTTCCAGAGCCTGATGGCAGAACTTATTATATTATCCCTGATGGGAAAGGTCATTGGAAAAAAACAGATCCAAGACTTGATCGTAGCAACATCTCAAGGATAAATCAAAAACATAATGGTAAGATATTGAATGTTATTCGGCTAATAAAGTATTGGAATAACAGGCCAACTATGCCTTCAATGGGTTCATATCTTCTTGAGTGCATGCTCGTATCTTACTACGATAATAAAGATACGGTGAGTGATTATGTTGATATTGAAGCTCGTAACATATTTGCGCACATATCTTCTGCAATTCATAACAATGTTTATGACCCTAAGAATATACAAGGAAATTTGAATAATCTTTCTTTTGATGAAAAGCAAAAAATTTCTGCTAAGGCTCTTTTTGACTATCGTAGTGCCTTGGAAGCGGGTCACTTTGAAGGGTCTGGGGACCATAAATCAGCGATAATTAAATGGAGAGGAATATTCGGAAGTGCTTTTCCCGAATACACACAGTAATATATGGAAAGCAAATCGAATGATATTTTTCTTAGACAAAATGAGGATGGGAATATTGACCTTCTCGCTGCACAACGTCAGATGTACTCTGAAGCAAAACGTGCATCAAATTATCAGTTTGCCATTTGCGTAGTTGTACCTATACTAGTTCCTTTTTTGAAAGCAGTTGCTCTATCAAACATGATATATTTAGGTTTTATAACGCTTCTGCCATTAGTAATTATTGTTGTAAATCAGTATTTTTTTGAAAAAATTATTAAAAATAAAAAAGAAAAGGCTGCAAAATTTCAGGAATTATTTGATACTAATGTATTCAAACTTAGTTGGAACAACAAATTGAGCGGTTCTAAAGAATTTGCTACAAAAGATTTAAGCAATACGGCACAAAAATATAAGAAGAAACATGTATCACTAAGCAATTTGAAGAATTGGTACCCAAAAGAGTATTCTACAGTAGATCTATCTGCTGGTAGGGTGATGTGTCAAAAAGTAAATGCTTCTTGGGATGGCGAAATCAGAGCATCATTTCAGAGTTTCCTAATAAAATTGCTTTTGGGATGTATATTTCTGATAATAGCTATCTCAATGTTACTAAACAAAACATTTGCTGAAACACTAATCTCCATAATTGCTCCGCTATTTCCAATCGCTTTTTATATCTTTAAACGATATTCAGAAAATAAAGAAACAATAGTTCGTCTAGATAAATTAACTGATAAAGCGGACCGGCTTTGGGAGAATGTACTGAGTGGGATTGTGGAACAGAATGACTTACAAATTCAGTCTCGACAACTGCAGAATGAAATCTATAAACACAGAAGCAATGCATTGCTAATATGGGATTGGTTTTACTTGAGAAATAGATCCAAACAAGAAAATAATATGAACGATAGTGCAAATTTAATTGTCGATGAATATTTAACAGGGGGCTTAACTGAGGAAACAAAGAAAAGTATGACCGTTATTTGACCGGAAAATGTCCTGTTTATGGCCCGCCACTGGACTTTTGATATGGTAAAGTTATATCATGGAAAATCAAATAAGGAACGCATCGCAGCTTTCAAGCCTCGGTGATCAGGTCGGCCAATGTGCCGGCCTTTTTGATTTTTCTATAAAACCCTATTAGGAGGACATGATTATGTCTGCAAAACCACGTTTCGCATTTTTGAGTGAGGATGGAATATTACGCCTACACGAGGAAGAACACGCTTCACAGCACGGTAAGCATGTACAAACAAGCCTAACTGACGACGAGAGCGGCTATCCAGTCGTTGAGGGTCAGGGCGTTGTGTATTATGCCTATGAGGACAAAGCTTACGTCAAGGGCAACAAGAAAGATGGACAACTCATCCCAACACCGCCAATTCTCAAGCAACTCGCAGCAGAGCTCCTGTAGTTTTTGAATGTGGTGGCGGAAGAGAGACGCTACAACGTAGGATGACACTTGCATACTAAAGGCTGATAGTCTCGACGATCCTGCAAGGGGATAGAGGGACATACTGCTCAGTGGCATTGACCAGTGCGCGCAAGGGAAAGCCCAAATATGTGGCCGCGAACAAGGATAGATCCTTGCACCCCTTAGGGGCACCCGTAACGCACAGCGGTAGATCGGTAGCGGTATGCAGGCTGCGGTTAAACGGTAAGTCATTCCATGCGGGGGAGAGTGGCCCCCGCCCACATTATTCATGGCACGTGCAGGTGGCAAGGAACCAGTTAACCAGCGGAAACATGAACAGTCTGGTCAGAACCCTTGCGCGGTTCAATTCCGCAGCGTGTCTATTAAAGTAGCTAATCAACTTCCCTTTTCTGTCGATATAAACAGAAAAGGGAGGGATTAGCAAATGAATAACAGAAAACCGATGTTATTTATTAAATTTGGGCAGAAAGAGCACTTGGAATCGTTGCAAAAAGGAAACTTATATTTAAATAATTTAGACTACTTTATACAAATGGAAAAAAAGAATAACAAAAAGGGAATGGGTGATAAGTCAGAAGCATCTTTGATGTTGACAAATGTATCACTTAAATTTTTTCACCATGATACACATGAGCTTGCTTTTACATTTGATTCTGCCAAAACAAGTTTACGGATGGATGAGGTTCTTACAAAACCCGTTTTCTGTATTATGTGGGTCGCTGCTGAGGATTTCGAAGTAATTAAGGAAGATGAGAATGAAGTAGAAGCTGTGTTATCCTTTGATGCTGAGCAACAGAAGGAAATGCTTTCTGAGTTTGGAGATCATGCTCTAGTAATAGAAGCTGCTAGATTTATAGAGGCTTTGGAAAGAACTTTGGATCAAATGGAGTTATGTTGTGCAACAGGCAAAATTGATTATATAAATTATTCAACTAACAAGAATGCACATCTACCGGAATTAATGAATAATGATCTGTCTGTTTATTTTAAGAAAGATCATTCACTTTCTTATCAAAAAGAGTTTCGTGCTGTTATTTTAAATAAAGATATTGAGGAACCCATAACAATTAATATTGGGGATATGACTTCCTTTTCAGGAATTCTTCCTTCTCCTCATCTACTAAGTGGAGGATTCGGCGTTAAAATTAACCTGAAGCATGAAAGTTCATAAACTGTGAAAAAAGTAGAGTTTCGTAGATAATCAGTTAGTTGTTAACTGTAACGAGTGAGTTTATTGATTGACCATTTTCTGAGCGATCAGTAAAATGGTCTTGTTCTTCCTCTCTAGTAACTAAGTACAGATGCTTTTATGCAACAGCGTAGCGTTTTGCATCCCGCTTGCGGGAATAGGCTCTACCGTTGTTTATTTTTTCGGGTTTTAAATAAGCGCCTCAGTTCATTTGGTGCTGTAAATACATAGGCAGATACAAGTCACTCATTTGGGTGGCTTTTTTTATATTGCCTTGAAAGGTTTGAATGGTTTGAAGAAGAAGCAGAAGAAAGGAATTTTGCTATATAAGAAAGGCCCACCAAAACAGCCGAAAAAATGCAAAGGTTGTGTTTGGGGTAGATGGGATGGGGTTAAACAGTTTTGTTCCCGTACCGCATGTGTGAAAAAGGATAAGCTTTCCTGAATGTCGAATTATGGTGTAAAGGGAGGGTGTTTAATGAGGAAATTTAGAAAATTTATAAAAAAAACGCTTATGGTATTAAGTATAGTTCTAGTGGGAGTAGTTCTATACTTTTCAATAGAGTACTTACTGAATATTGTCAAGACACTTGCACCTCAGGTTTTGGCAGCAATAATCGCTGGTATGTTTACTGTTTTTGTAACTGTAATATCTTTAATAATTGCTAAGAGGAGAGAAAACAAGCAGTCAATTGATGAACAACATCGAATTAAGAAAATCCCTATATATGAGGAGTTTCTTCAATTTTGGTTCAAAGTATTATTGCATGGGAAAATCGGTAAACCAGTTACTGAAGAAGAGATGCTAAACTTTTTTACTGAGTTTACTCAAAAATTAATCTTATGGGGTTCTGACGAAGTGATATTGGAGTATGGAGAATTTAGAACCTTCTTTATGAAGTTATCTCAAGCAGAAGGACAAAATTCTAAAGAAGCAACAAAAAGCATTCAAAAATTCGAAAAATTAATAACTGCTATTAGAAAGGATGTTGGTCACAAAAATAGTGGATTTAAAAAAAATGATATTCTGAAATTATTTATAACTGACATAGAAAACCTCAAGTAAGACGCACCCATAGGGGTGCTTTTTCTTTTGCCTTCATGTGACAATATGTGAGCTATTCTGAGCACCCTTTCCGTTACACGGACGAATTGCCAGAAGGAGTGCAGAAGAGAGCAGAGAGAGGGCATACACACGCTCTGACAGCCTATTATCCTGATACCTGAATATCGAAAACCAACTCAACACAAAAGAGCGCTAATTTCATTCTTGACCACCATCATTTATTGTCTGATACTGGAAGATGTTGTGTCAGATATAGATGAGGAGTGGTCAGATGAGAAAGATTTATATTGTATTGATTGCTTTAGGGATTTTTGGAGTGTGGGCAGGTTCAGGATGGGCTATTAATACATGGATAAACGCTAGTTACCGTGGAACGTTTGGAGATATGTTCGGAGCAGTGAATGCACTGTTCTCAGGCCTTGCTTTTGCCGGACTCATTTACACTATTTCAGTCCAGAGAGATGAACTGCAGGAGCAGAAGAAAGCCATAGAAATGCAGACAGAAGAATTAGCGCTCCAAAGGCAAGCCATTGAGATGCAGACAGAAGAATTAAAGATGCAGAGAGAGGAAACAGCTCGGTCTGCAGATCAATTGGAGGGCCAAAAGAACTTATTAAATCTTCAGATGGCGATGAGTGTGGTAAATGATTTGATCCAAACAAAAAATAAGAGACTTGAAGAAATCATTAATTTTTTGCCTAGAGAGAGGCTTAGAGGGTATAATGCAATTTCTGACTTAATAAAAACTAATGGTCACGATGGTTCTTATAAAATTACAGAAGACGAAAATTACTTACAAGGTTATCTCAATACTATATTTTTCATTCTGAAATTCATACAGAGTTATGATTTACAAAATGATCAGAAAGATATGTTAAGTAATTTGGTAATCATGAACTCTACAGATGATGAAGTGAAACTTATATACGTTGCAGTAGCGGAAAATCAACATCGGTTGATGATGCTCAAAGTCCATGGTTTTTACCCAAGGTATAAAAAAATAACTGAATCAGAGACAATGCCATCCTAATGAAGGGTGGCATTTTTAAGAGGTGTTGAAATGGAAATTAGAGTCCTGCCGATAGAACAAATCAACGCAGCAGCATATAACCCACGGGATGACCTTCAGCCTGGTGATCCGGAGTATGAAAAGCTGAAAGCCAGCATCGAATCCTTTGGTTATGTCGAGCCCATCGTCTGGAATGAGCGCACCGGCAACATGGTCGGTGGCCATCAGCGATATAAGATTATGGTTAACGAGCTGGGTCATACGGAGCTGGCTGTAAGTGTTGTTGACCTGGACGAACAGCAGGAAAAGCTTCTCAATCTGGCGCTTAATAAGGTCAGTGGGAACTGGAATGATGAAGCCCTTTATCGATTGCTTGATGATCTGCAGGTGAGTGGAGCTAATCTGGCCCTGTCCGGCTTCGATTTGGAAGAGTTCGAGGATCTGGCGGCAGAGTTTGCTGTGCCACATGATGAATCCTTGGACCTTCCGGTTACCGATGATGACTTTGACGTCCAGCGTGCTCTAGATGAAATCAAGGAACCGGAGACCAGGCGCGGGGATGTGTGGCAGCTTGGTCGGCATCGATTAGTGTGTGGAGATGCGACCAATCCTGATGATGTAGCACTTCTAATGGACGGAGCCAAAGCAGCGCTGGTCGTTACTGATCCGCCTTATAATGTGGCCGTTGAGAGTGTTTCAGAACGATTGGCCGCTGATGGCCGTAGCAGCATAATGAACGACAACATGCCCGCTGAGGACTTCGCGGGCTTTTTGCATGCCGTTTTTTCCAAATATGCAGTGGTGATGCAGCCAACTGCAGCTATATATGTATTCCATCCTTCGTCCTATCAGCGGGAGTTCGAGGATGCGATGAACATAGCCGGCATCGTCGTCCGGACACAATGCATCTGGGTGAAGAATGCTGCCACCTTCGGCTGGGCACAGTACCGTTTCAAACATGAGCCTGTCTTTTATGCTCATATGAAGGGCAAAGCTCCTGCTTGGTACGGTGATCGGACACAGACAACGGTATGGAAGGCTGGCCTACCTGTTGAGGACCCGCTCCCCGAGACAGTATGGGAGGTTTCGAGGGGCGATGTGAACAAGTACGTTCATCCCACCCAAAAGCCTCTTGATCTGTTGGCCATCCCAATCAGGAACAGCAGCCAGCGCGGTGACGAGATCGTTGATTTCTTCGGCGGCAGCGGCTCCACGCTTATGACCTGTGAGCAGATGGACCGGACGTGCCGAACTTTGGAGTTGGACCCTGTGTTTTGTGATGTGATCAAAAAACGATTCTTGGAGAGCACTGGTATTGAGCCAGTCCTGTTGCATCGGGCTGAACCCGTAGCATAGGAAAAAGAAGGACGCGCTAACGTCCCCCCATTCACCCAGGGTATCCCCCGGCTGAGACAGCGGCCCGCCACGCGTGGCATTTTGCGAACATCCGCTGTCTCGCATTCCAGTATATAGGAAAGCCGAGGGATACGACAATGGGAACAGACAACGAACAACAAGATGCATTACTACAGCGTGAGATAGAGATCGTCGAGGGAATCCTCGAATCCAAGGCGCAGTACCGCAAGATTGTTAAGGCTGGCATAGCTCAGTGGGTCAAAGACCTGCAGGCTGGGAATATAAAAATGCAGACGGTACAGGACTTGGATCGTCTGATTGAGTTGGATATTAAGTTGCAAAAAGATGATTTTTAATGCCTAGTTCTCCATGATTGAAAAGTTGCTGATTTTTATTGTTGTTATAAGTATTCTCTAACCTTTATGGTTTTTGTGTATGGTCTTTTAATGTTTCCTCAGCAATTATTAAATGCTTGTTTATAAGTTTTTTTAATTTATCTGACGAGAAGTTGCTAATCTGAGTGATTAGTACGATAGCCAGAACTAGTATAGACATCATAATAACTAAGTCTAATGCTGAACTATAAAAATCCAATAAGATTTTTAGGTCTTTAAACGCAGCGATACTTAGTGTTACCACAATTGTAATAAGGGGTATTAGTGTTGCAACCATTTTGAACAGATCATCGAAATTATTAGTGCTATGGTGCTCTTCTTTCAGTAGTTTCAAATCTAGGTAAACAGTTTTAAAATCCTGAATTGAATCAGTAAGAAGCTGAGTGTAAGCTTTGCTTAATGTCAGCGTCTCGTTTTTGAGTAGTAGATATTGTGTACTAATTATTACTTTACGCAACGGCAATTCAATCTGTTTTTTTAACTTATTGTATTTTTTGATTTCTATAAATAGAGTCAAAAAAAATAAAATCCCGAGTCCAATTACAAAAAATAATGTCTTTTGTTCCATATCAATCATCCTTTTTTTATTTATTTATCGGAAATATTCCCTTATTTTATTAGCTTGAGGTGGTGGTGATAAATGTAGATGGCTAGACAACGTAGTCCCGAGCGGGACAAGGCAAAACAAATGTGGCTGGAGAGCGATGGAGCGATGAAGCTAAAAGACATCGCCGCCGCTCTTTCTGTTGGAGAGACTCAGGTCCGGAAATGGAAGTCACAGGACAAATGGGTAGACGATCTGAATAGTAACGTTACCAATGAATCCAAAAGTAACGTTACCAAACGAGGAGCGCCCAAAGGGAACAAAAATGCTGTCGGCAATCGTGGCGGTGCTCCCCCAGGAAATCAAAACGCTAAAGGGAATAGTGGTGGACCGGGCGGTCCTTTTCGTAATAAAAAGGCTCTCAAGACGGGAATGTATGAAACTATCTTTCTGGATGCCTTGGAGGAAGACGAGCAAGAGCTGTTTGATCAGATTGATACTTCTCCTTTGGCACAGCTCAACGAACAGCTTATTATGCTGTCTATCCAAGAGCGACGGCACATGCGCCGGGTCAAGCAGCTTGAAGCTGGCCTGACCGACGAGGAAAAGAAGATCAAACAGGAGCTACACCAGCGCAAGGACAAAGTTCCTTACACTAGCCCGAAAACAGGGAAGCAGATTAATCTGTCTGTTGAAACTGAAGGAATGAAGGTCACGGAAATTATGACCGTAACTACTTCAAAGCTGGATAAGATTTTAAAGCAGGAAGAAGCACTGGTCAAAACCCGTGATAAAAAGCTTCGGGTCATTAACCTTATTTCCAGCTTGCAGCAAGAGGAAGAAAAGCTGGAGATTGCTCGTGAACGGCTGGAACTGGAGAAATTCAAGACGCGTGGATATGGTGGTTCAGGAGGCGATGAAGGCGGCGAAAACGATGATGATGACGATGGGGATGACGACGAATGGTAATTACTCTTGCTAAGGAGCATCGAAAACGAGCCAAGCGGCGGTTAAAGCAGCGCCCTGAAAAGCTGGCTGAACTGAAAGAGGTTCTGGCTGACTTCGAGCAATTCTGCTGGCGCATGCTCAAAATTAAAACCAAGGACGGCCGCATTATGCCGCTCACGCTCAATGATGCCCAACGGGAATTTGTCCGTGAAGTTTTCGAGCAGATTAGGGCGGGCAAGGCGGTTCGGATCATCATCCTCAAGGCGCGGCAGATGGGATTCTCCACTGTCACAGAAGCCGTTATTTATTACCTCACGTCTTTGCAAGAGGCTAAGAATGCTTTTATCGTCGCTCAGGACTCGCACGCATCCGGTAACTTGTATGATATGTTCCGTTTGTACTATGAAAAAGTGCCGGAAATTATCAAGCCCATGAGTAAACGGAACAATACCAAAAGGTTCACGTTTGAAAATCCATCGGTGAAACCCTATGAACACCGCCTGAATCCGGGCCTTAAATCCAAGATAACCGTTCAGTCAGCAGAGAGCCGGGTTCTTGCTCGTTCGGAGACGATTCATTATCTGCATGCTTCGGAGTTGGCTTTCTGGCCAGCGAGTAAAAAGAAGAAGCATATGTTATCCGTCTTTGCGGCTTTATCCAAAGAGCCGGGGACATTGGGCGTTGTGGAATCTACCGCCAACGGCATGGACGATTTTAAGCAGATGTGGGATGCAGCATGTGAGGGTGAGAACGACTTTACGCCCATGTTCTTCGCTTGGTTCCAAATGCCAGACTATCGTAAGCGGGTACCTCCTGATTTTGTACTGACAACCGAGGAATTGGAGCTAAAAGCCAAGTATAATTTGGACGACGAACAGCTTCAGTGGCGGCGATTTACGATCCGAAACGATTGTAACGGCGACCCGCGTGTATTCCGACAGGAGTATCCATCCGAACCGTTGGAAGCTTTCCTTTTGTCTGGCGAAGGCATATTCGACAACGAGTACATTCAGAGTTTGCTTGAAGTTTTGGGCAAACCAGGAACGCGATATGAGGTTGACCAAGTAAAAGGGAAAGTGATCCGTGCAGACTCAGGCGAGCTGCGCGTTTTTGTCGCGCCCGAAGAAGGCAAACGCTACGTTATTGGGGCGGATACGGCTAAAGGCAAGGCGGGCGGAGACTATGACGCTGCGTATGTTCTGGAGGAACGTACTGGACAAATGTGTGCTGTGCTCTGGGGTAAGTGGGATACGGACTTATACGGAAAGAAGCTGGACACGCTGGGGCGCTATTACAATACGGCTTTGTTGGGCGTAGAGAATAACAATACTGGTGAATCGGTGCTGAACACTCTTTTCAACACATGTCATTATCCACTGCTTTACTTTGCCAAAAAGGGCGACATGGGCTGGAATACGAACAAAGTAACTCGTCCTGTGATGGTGTCTGATTTTAAAGAAGCCATTCGGGATCAGCTTTACCCGATTTACTGTCACCGACTGTATAAGGAGTGTTTAACCTTTATCGATAACAACGGCAAAGCCGAAGCCGATAGCGGCTGTAACGATGACTGTATAATGGCCTATGCCATCGCATTGCAACTACGGCAGGTAGCTGGTAGATGGTTTGACTGGTACGCGAAGAAACAGCAGCGGGCAGAGTCCCGTGATGATTACAACGAGGAAGTGGGGTGGATTTAAACAATGAGTGAAGGGAATGCACAATGGTTTCAGATCAGCAAAGCCGACGACGAACGGCATATACCGTCCAGTGCTCAATTGCCGGATTTATTTGACGATCTGTACGATCTTCACGGTCTGTTACCCTTCGCACTCGGCAATGACCCTGCTTCCTGCAAGCTGCTGGTCAAAAACTCAAATATCATACCGCAATGCATAGAGGCATACAAACGCAATATCGCTGGTTATGGTATTGCCCTGGAGTATTTGCCGGGTGAAAATGACAAAACCGCTCTGGATGATTGGAACAAGGCGGAGAAGTTTCTCGAAACTTGCAATCTGGAAGACACACCGGACGAGATTATAAGTCAGTTGATCGAAGACTTGGAAAGTACGGGAATGGCTCATGTAGAGGTAGCTTGGCCTGTAGGGTCGGAGTTCCCGACTATCTTTCGCATGAATCCCAAGTACGTACGTTGTACCAAGGAAAGTACGAAGGCGACTATCAAGCGTAAACGTCGAATCAGTTCTACGAAACAAGTGGAAGAATTTTCACAGGAGCTTTACACCCGGCGATATGCGATGAAACGTAATACTTCCGTCGTATGGTTTCGCTTATTTGGTACGGAGGCAGAGGAAGGTAGGGAAGGAAATCAGATTATCCCGCTTCGTATCGGTCATGACGGCCCCTATGGGGAGCCACGTTGGTTCGGCAATGCGCCTGGCGTGGTCGGCAGCCGCGAAGCTGAGGAATTGAATGTGAATTACTTTAGCAACGGACGGATGCTGTCCATGCTCCTAACCGTTACCAACGGTAAGCTGACAAAGCAGTCAATGGAGCTACTTAAAAAGGTGAAGGGTTCTGATTCTCAAGGCGGGATTTTGTATCTTGAAGCCAAAGGGGAAGAGACAGGCGGCCCGATGGACGAAAAGGTTGAAAAAGTGCAAATCAAGTTGGACAAGCTCAATGACCTGCTGCAACAAGATGCACTCTTTCTAGAGTATGGAAAGGAAAAGAAAGCTGATATCCTGTCCGCCTTCCGACTGCCTCCAATCTTGGTCGGTCAAAGCTCGGATTACAATAGGGCGACCGCCGATGCAGCTCTACGCTTTGCAGAAGAACAAGTTTTTGAGCCTTACCGCAAGTGGATCATGGCAGAGGTATTCAATAAACGCCTGTTCCCGGCTATGGACATTTTCCGAGTGCGTGCCGTGTTGAGAGGGCCGAAGATTATAGACCCGGCTGATCGCAAGGCAATGCTGGACTTTATCGCTGACCGGGGCATTATGCTGGTGCGGGATCTGATTCCGATTGCCGAGGACGTGCTGGGGACGACCATCGACGAAACCAAGTTCACCGAGGAATATCTGGACACACCGATTGCACAACTTGCAGCCAGTCAGCCCGCATTGCTTGAGTCAGAGCCTGACACCGATACAGACGATTTGCAAGAGCGTGTTGCTACAATTGCTAAACGCTTGTTAAAACAGGCTGACAAGGAGGCGGACTTACATGTGTGAGTCCTGCTGGGCGCTGATCGTCAAAGCTGACGACGATGAATTTCTGAATAGCCTTGAGCTGAGCTATGTTGAGCGTAAGGTGCTGGAAGAACTGTACAAGCAGGGCGAGGATCGCATAACCGAGATTCTGGAGCTTCAAGGTCAAGCCCTTCATGATGCCATATCAAAACTAAGTGAAGATGCCCTGGGTGATATCGGGGAGCTGGGTAAGGTGCTTATTGCCTTGCATACCACGGATGTATTCGCGGAGCTGTTCGAGCAGGCTGTTCAGGAAGCATTTGAACCGCTGTTTCATTTGGCCGGAGAAACAGAGCTGTCCGCGTTGGACAAGGAAAAGGTCTGGAGCACCAGTAACAAGGCTGCTGGCCGTTTCACGAAGAAGCTCAAGAAGCTGGTTCCCGACATGAACAAAGCTTCTACGGATGTGTTGCTGCGCAGCTTCGGCAAAGCCATTGAGGAAGGAGCTACACCTTCAGAGCGGGCTTTGCTTGTACAGGAAGTCAGCGCGCAGGCTGCCAGCGGGGAAGATGGCCCATTTAGTATGCAACGTGCGCAGCGGGTATCACGTACCATGAGCACCGCAGCGGCCAATGGCGGCAAGCTGGAGGGCTGGAAGAAATCCGAAATTGCTAAGGGGAAGAAATGGCGCGCTGCTGGCGGTACACGTACCCGTAAGAGCCATCGCAAGGCCAATGGTCAGGTGGTCTCGCTCGAAGAGCCTTTTAAAGTCGGTCATAGCAAACTGATGTATCCCGGTGATCCGTCTGGGGAGGCAAAGGAAATTGTAAATTGCCGCTGTACGATGCAGTTGGTACTGGATTAATTGTGAGGGGAGGTGAAAAGAGAATATGACCTTTAAATTGAAAGATGCAAAGATTACACATATTTCGCTGGTTGATAAAGGAGCCAACGGTGTTCCATTTGCAATCATTAAATCTGCCGGGAAAAATGCCATCCAGAAGCAAGTACAGATTTCGAAGGTTGATGATGCCAAAAGGGTTGTAATCGGCGTGGTATACCAGCCGGACGTGGCTGACGCTCATGGGGATCAGATGGATGCGGAGGAAATTGAGAAGGCCGCCCATCTCTTCATGGAGAAACAGCATACTTACAACATCGACAAGCAACATGACTTAGACACGGACAAAGGCTATGTAGTCGAATCCTATATTGCTCCTTGTGACATGGAGATCGGTGAACAAACTATTATTAAAGGCTCCTGGGTGGCCGGGGTAAAGGTAACGGATGACGATACTTGGGATGATATTCAGAAAGGCGAGATTACTGGCTTCTCGATGTGGGGTGTCGGTAAGCGGGAAGAGATCGAGGAAGACGGGGAGGTATCTAAAGGGCTCTTGAGTAAAATCGTTAAGGCGCTCGGTGCAATGGGATTGATTGAGAAAGGCGCAGTCGCTGACAAATACAATAAGAACCGTAAGAATCGCGAATTTTGGGCTGCTCAGGATGCCTTGAATGCGGTTCTTTTTCGTTGGGATAGTTGGGAGAGCGGCATGGAGAGCGACCCTGAAGTAATTCGGGAAGCCCTTCAAGACTTTGTGGACATCGCTCAGGAAGTGCTCGTTCAAGAGGATATTGTAAAGGCAATCGGTAGCCCACCTGAACAGATTGCTAAAGCAGGGAAAAAGATTTCTGCCGGCAACCTGAAGCACATTGATGATGCTATTGCTGCACTGACCGAATTAAAAACAAAAACCGACCCTGAAAAAGATGAGGGGTCCGAGGAGGAAGACGATTTGAACGCTGAAGATATTGCAAAGGCTGTACAGGCTGCCGTGGCTCCAATCGCCAAGCAGGTAGAAACCCTGTCGACGCAAGTTACTGAATTGAAGAAACAAGAAGGGGCAGAGCCTGAACAGCCAGCGGGAACACAACCACCTGCTGAACCTCAAGCAAACGCGCTGACTGATGCGATTACTAAGGCACTGGCGCCGTTGACCGAGCAAGTTCAAGCGTTGGCTACTGATGTACAAGTTGTAAAGAACAGCCGTGGTGGTTCCGCTCAAGGTGGCTCTGGAGAAGACGAAATTCAAAAATCTGGCGGCGTAAGCTTCGGCGGCCTTCTGTAATCGAAAGGGGAGATAAACATGAGAACAAACGGACAAATTATTAAGTCTACCATCACGACTACGTCGGACCAAACAGCCCTGAACTATGAGCAGGTGGACAAGTTTACCGAAATGGCCTATGAATCTACGGAGTTTCTAAAGGGGATTCGAACGGTTAACAAGATCAGTTCTAAAGGTACACTTGACAAAATCGGTGTGACTGGCCGTAACCTGCGCAGTAAAGTGGAAAATAAGGAGGCTACCAATACGGCTGCACCTACTTTTCCTCAAGTGCCATACGCTGTAGCTCCTGTGGTCTTGCCGTTTGAAATCACGGAGGAATTTATCCGTCAGACTGAACGTGTACGTGGTCAGAATGCCGAGGAAATCATCATGGCTGCCATGACCAAAAATTACGGTGAAAACATGCAGGATATCGGGTTCAACGGGGATACTGCTACGCCGAATACGGACCCTGATTATGCTTTCCTCAGCATCAATGACGGATGGCTCAAACTGGCGAAGACCAAGGGCAACTTCATTGACTGGACTACGCTTCCTGATGTGAAGAAAAAAGGCGTCTTCTTCGAGATCGAGCGTGCAATCCCTACTCGCTTGCGTACAGGTGGCGTGTTCAAATATTTCATGCACCCAAACACATTTAGTGAGCGTATTCAGGCACTGGCTGAGAAAGACACCAGCGCATCTATTCAGTTGCAAATTACTGGCGGTGTGAAGAAGATCAATGCTTACGATGTGGTTGAAGTCGCACATATGCCAGAGGGTGCCGTGTTGTTTACTTATCACGATAACTTTGCGTTGGTTAACACCTATGACATGCAGATTCGTAAAACTACCGAGGGCAGAGAGGCCATCTATTCAGACAAGCGTTTCTACGCTATCCATTCGGATTATGACTCTATCTTCGAAGAGCCAGGAGCGGTGGCATACGTCGAAGGGGTGGAATTTTAATGGCCTATATCACATATCGAGGAGAAAACACCTCTTTGATGCTTTACGGCATCCGCTTCCCGGCCAAAGTCCCGGTGCTGGTTGATAGTGAATCTGTTGTTAAAAACTTTCGTGAACGCTCGGATTTTGATATCAAGGAAGAAAAGGTTATTCCGCTGGAAGACCTGACGCTTGTCCAGCTTAAAGATAAGGCTAAGACTGCTGGGATTAAGGGATTTAGCAACATGAATACACAGGATCTGATCACTGCGCTACGCGGTGGAGGTAAACCTACCGACAATACGCCACCTGCAGGTGATCCGGCGAAACCTGAAGGGGCTGACGGTAAAAATGCTGACGCCAACAATACTCCAACAGCGTAGCCGCGTAACCCCGATCCAAGAGGCATCGGCAGAGCTGCTACAGCAATACATTGACGACGCACAAGTGCGCATTGAGCTGTACTTGCCCGTTCCCTTCCCTAATCCAGTAGACAAGCAGATTATGCTTGCCTGGGTCAAGTTGGCTGAGGGACTAGCCCTACAAGACAGTGAGGAATATCTTGCATCTGTGGCGCGTAATTACGCGTCCGAGAGTGATGGAGCTTGGACGTACACCCGGCAGGCTGTAGAAGGAAAGACAACGGGTAATCCCGATGTGGACGCTATCCTGTTTCTGTGGGTGAAAAAGCAACAGGCGGGACCGGATGATGGAAACATCACGGCATATTTGTTATGAAACATCGTTTTCACACGCCACTGTCTGTGTATCGGACAGAGAGCAAGAGGGATGATGACGACCTGTTCGATGATCGGAAATCCGGTAAGGTTGCTGATTTGAAATGTTTCGTCGTCAATACACAGACGGAAGCTAAGGCAGACGCTAAACCGGTTATGTACATCGTCAAAAAGACGATAGGAGTGCCGAAGAAAGCCGATATCCGGTTAAGCGACGAAGTGGTGCTGTTGGGCCGCCGATACCTGGTCATTGACTCCATTCCGCGCCGTTATTGGCGTGAACTGCTTGTAACATGTGAGGTGAAGGGAAATGACCGTGCATGATTTTGTTGGACTGGCCCGACGTTTTAGGCGCATTGCAGATGAGGGGATGGAACGCATTTTACGTAACATCGCAGAGGCAGCCGGGGAAACGCTGCTCAACCTGATCATTGATGAAATCGACCGACAGGATCTGATCGACACCGGGGCCATGTGGCAGTCCTTTTCCCGTGGCGACGATAACAACGTATGGGAATGGGATGTAGACCGCAACGCGATCACGCTGGAGCTTGGTTCCAACTTGCCTTATGCACAATTGGTCAATGATGGTTACACCATTGAGAAGAAACATTTTGTGCCGGGTTACTGGAATGGTGGCGGCTCATTTGTCTACGATCCGTCTGCTAAAACTGGATTCATGGCAAAGCCGCGCAGCTTCTTAGGTCGCCACTACTTTGATATTGCTGTGGAGCACCTTGAGGGGGGAATGAACCAACTCATCATGCGGCGGTTAGAGGTTGAGCTGGAAAGGATGTTGCGCTGATGATGGATGTTGGTTTAAGGGCCTGGGCCGAAATCGTGCGACGGGTGTATCCTGAGCTTTCTATCTTGCGGGATCGGTCTAAATGGCTGGCTGGTGATTTTAAACTGCCTGCTGTGTTTATCGAGACAGATCTTGTTTCGGACAAGGTTCACACGCCGCGAGCTGACCGAATAATAGAGGACGTTGGGTTGGTATTCCACTATGACAAGGAACGAGCGGACGAACAGGACGAGGGGGAGCCCATACCGCTTGACCTTGACCCGTTTTTCACCTACCTTCGACAGCAACGGTTTAACGTACCTTCCAAACGTTTTGGAGTTGTGCTGGTCATTGAGCCGCCACGAACCCGGAAAAAGGCCGATCAAGTAGAGGTTACCTTTAGGTACTCGTATTTGCTCAGTGTACCGAAGTCACTGGTCAATGACGATGGCAGCCCGATTCAGAAGATAAATCATTTTTATATTGAGCACGAGGGAAAGGAGCTTGATGCATGACTGACGATTTAAACAAACGGAATAAGCAGGAATGGATAGAGAGCGCAGCGGTCTTGAAGGCAGAGCCTTACGAGATTGCGGGCGCTCTTTTTGATTGCACTCCTGATGCCTTGTTTTCGCGGGCAGAAGTGGCGCAGAGACTGGATGCGTATTTGCATCCGACCAAGGAAACTCCCGCTGCTGCTGTGCCGGTTAAGCCACAAGTGAAAAAAGCAAAGGAGGAAACGGTAAATGACAATTCAGCGGGCTAGATCTAGCGCTTATATTGCGCTGTTGGTAAAGGCGCGGTCTCGTGTTGTTCCCACAACTGGTCGTGTACTAATACCGTATCAGGCCGAATGGGGCGCACCGAATCAAGCTGTTGATATGGCTGATGATTCAGAGCGTCTGAAGGAGTCCGGCAAGCTTGTTGATGTACTGGAGCTTGCTGCCGAAAGCGGGGCGACTGTTATCGGCTACCGGGTTACAAATGGGGAAGAAAAGGCTGCATCTGTCGCTGTTGCTGACAGCTACACTGTTGAAGCACGATATCCAGGGACACGAGGTAATGATTTCGAATACATGGTGCGTCCGGCTCTCATCGATGACACCAAGAAGGAGATCGCAGTACGCGACACCAAGGGCGTATATGATACCGAAACGTATCTTGTAGCTGACAAAGCCGCTGCTGTGGAAGCTCTTAAAAAGTCCGCTATGGTTCGGTTTAAAGATACCGGCGCAACTGCTCTTACAGATACGGCTTACACCAAGCTGGATGGCGGTACAACTGGCACGGCCACATTGGCAGCCACCGACTGGAATCGTGTCTTTAATCGGGTTTATGGTCTGACGTTTGATACTATTTACCTCTCCGCTGTTGATCCGGCTGTACAAGCTGCCGCCAAACAATGGCTGCTAGATCGTCGCGATAAGGGTCATAAGCTGGCGACGTTGGTCGTCGCTGGCCCGGCAGCTACGGACGGCGACATTGAGGCGCACAACGCACGTTCACGGGCCATGAATGCCCGTTATGTAATTAACTGCTCGTTGGCTGGTGAACACACCAACGGCAAGACCTACACATCCGTCGAATGGGCTGCATGGGTGGCTGGGCTGGTAGCTGGTACGCCTGCTAATAAGTCATTTACAGGTGTCAAGGTTCCGATGACGCAGGCAAAAGTGGACTGGAGTCATAGCGAAGTGTTGAAAGGACTTGCAGAAGGTACGCTGATGGCCACGCGAGATGGGTACGACTACGTTATCGAGCAGGCCATCAACACACTGACCACGCTCGGACCAAATGAGCGTGAGGACTTTGGTAAAATTCGTGTTTCGGCCACAATTGACCAAGTAATGAACGATATCTACGAAGCGGGTAAGCGCTGGAAGGCCAAGCTTGATAATGACAAGGAAGGCCGGAGCATGTTTATTGCTGCCGTGTTGGAATATCTCAAAATTCGTGCTCAGCAGAAGGCCATTGCAGACAAATTCAGTTTCTCGGAAAATCCAGATAAGACAAGTGAAAATGATTATGCATATTTCAAGCTTGGGGCCAAGCCATTGGATGCTATCGAAATTTTCTATACTGACTGGGAGGTGGAATAATAGATGGAACGCGAACTTATTGGACGAAATCTCTCGCTCCAAGATGACAACGGCGAGGACATTCATACTGTCAAAGAGGTTGAAGTAAAGCTCACCACGGAGACATTGGATATTGTCAGAGCACGCCGTATGACTAAAACAAAGCAATTGACGGGTTATGAAATCCCGGTCAAAATCGTCATGTCCAAATTAGAATCACGGCTGCGTTACCGACTGCTGGAGGATTTTAAAGCGGGTAGGACCATGTTTTTGGCACGCATTACAGGCGGTCTTGAAGACCGGATCACTGGCAACACGGAGAAAGTGTTGATTACTGGTGTCCACATCCACGGAGAAATGGACATCCTGATTGCTAAAATTGATGATAACAACGGCATCGATATTACTTTAGAGGGTACAGCGACGGACTTCGATTTTGTCGAAAAGTTCCCGGATTATATGTGGGAGTGAGAGGGCGATTTATTCGCTCTCTTTTTTGTTTTTTTAAAATACAACCAATATGGAGGAAATAACAATGAGCAACCAACAAAACTACAAAAACGATAGATTGCAGAAGTACCTTTCCAAAGCGAAAGAAGACCGTAAAGACGACTTTATCTCAGTACCGGCTGATGGTGAGGATTGGTCTATAAAACGTTTGACTACATTGGAAACTCGTCGGGTTTATGAACTTGCTTACGACGAAGACGGAAAACCAACATCTCCCTTTTACACGGAAGTTGACGTGATGATCGTCAAAGCTACTGAACACGAATTTGATTGGAATAACAAAGACCTGTTAAAAGCATACGGTGCAACGAGTAAATTTGAACTGCCACCGCGCATTTTGGATGATGCGGATGATTATGCTGCACTCAGCAAGGCTGTCCGAAATTTCAAAGAGACTCAGGATTCTCTTCTCAATGATGCAAAAAACTCATCCGGCGAGACGGAGAAGCAAGCTGGATAGCTCACTTTTGGGTGAACTAGAAAAAGCTGCCTTCTGAGGTCTTGCCGTATGAAGTAGACGAACAGCGCCAGTATTATTTTTGCCTCGCTGCCAGCATGATTGCAGAGGAAGAAATGGCGCGTTTGAATCGGAAATAGTCACGTCAGAAGAGGAAGGGGGTGGAAACAATAGCAACTACATCAGTTACGGTACCGTTTGAGGCCAGGGATATGATCACCGGTGCAGTCCGAAATATGCGGCGTATGCTTCAGGGCGCACATGACGACCTGATGAATTTTCGTCGTGCATCGGGCAGCATGTTCGATGATTTTGTATCCGGTAGCCGCCGGGCGAGGGAATCAGCGGACGATCTAGGTAGACGGATCAATGGGGCGTCCGACGAAGTACGGCGTATGAATCAGATCCAGCTCGATGATATTTTTCGTCGTGCGCGTGCTGGAGCCGATGATCTTCGGCGTTCCGCTGATCGTGCGGATGCAGATATCCGCAGCATTCGTGATGCTAATGTGAAATTACGCGCTGAGGATTCCATAAGTCCAGTCGTTGACCAGGTATCCGACAAGATTTCAGCTTTGGCAGCGTTGGCGGGAGGGATTGTGCTTGGTAGCGGCGTGGGTGACTCTATGTTTGGGGGCGTGTCCGATTACAGCCGTGAGGCGGCGCGAAGTGCGGCTTACATGCCAGAAAACATTCGTCAGCAGAGCCTTAATACGGTAGATGATTTAGTTAAAAAGGCCATTATTCCAGATCGTATAGAAGGAACCCGACAACTTGCTGATGCAGCTCCTTTAGTTCAAGACAAATCCAAGATGAGTGACTTCGTGAGGGCATCTGCTAAAATCCAGTACATTCGCCCGGATGCCGGAGCTGAGGAAGTACAGCGGGCGCTGTCTCAAGCGTCTAACAGTTTTAAAGAATCCTACAGCCAAGTGGCTGATTCTATGATGTACGCCTATAAGGAAGTGGGCGACAAACAACAGGATCTGTTCGATACGTTCTGGGAATACAGCCCGTATTTCTCCAGCAGCGGCACCGACTCAGAACAAATGAGTAATTTTCTAACACAGACGGTGAAGGGTGGAGCCTTCGACTTCGACAAGCCAGCCGATTTTTTCAAAGAGACGTTTGGCGTCAAAGCGCTGAATACAGGGGATATGGCGAATTACTTTATCAGTCGTGGAGCAGGGAAGGATGAGGCCCAACGTCAGGCGTCATCCTTTACGGATGATATCAATTCAGGTGATAAACAGCGTGCGCAGGGAGCCATTGCGGCATTGGTCGGGGATTTGGCTAGTCAAACGCGGAGCCAGCTAAAACAATCCCTTGTCACTTTGGGTTCCGGTGCTGGTGAGGACAATGCTGATTCTATCCTGAAGACGTTTGGCACGGCTTTTCAAAAGGCTCCAGACATGAAGGGAACGACTGATAATTTGCTTCGTAAGCAGCAAGCTGCTGATCCGATGACGGAAATGAAGCAAACTCGTGCTGAAATGAGCCTGCAAATGCAAGAGATTGGAACCAATATTGCTCAAGCAGCCCTTCCAGCTTTGAAAGAGTTTAACGCATTACTGGTGCAGAATAAGGACAACATTCAGGCGCTCGGCATGGGGATAACCAGTGCCATAACCGGAGCGACTAGCTTCTATAAAGATCATTTTAAAGCCATAAATACTGCCTTAATGGGGTTGGCTGCTGTACTGGTAGCTAAGAAGTTATGGTCCTTTGCACAAGGAGTAAAGAAGTTCAACGATGATCTTTCGACTGCTGCTAAATGGGTAGGAGAGAAGGGGAAAGCGGGGGCAAATGCAACAGGCAGGGGAGTCAAAGCCGGTTGGAATTGGATTCGACGGAAACCTCCCGAACCTCCAACTCCACCACCCGAAGAAACGCCAGCCCAACGTGCTGCCCGTATACGGGAGCGAATGGGCGGTCGCGGTGTCAGACGCCAATTGAGCGGAAACCGTAACCCTGTCGATGATCGTATTGGCGGTTTACGCTCTGTTGCTTCGATGACCGTTAATGCGACCAAAGTTTATATAAATGGCTCTGTGTCGGGTGGTGGAGACGGCGGGGCAGATGATAGCGGTGGCGATAGTGGTGATCGTGACAGAGATCGCCGCCGTAGACGAAACCGTCGTGGAGGGCGTAGAGGGGCGGGAGGCGGTAGACGTCGCATACGTATTAATGGACCTCGTCCTACTCCACCAAATCCACCTAACCCGAACCCAAGCCCCAGGGGATCGCGTGATAATCCATATCGTGTCCGTCGTCCTGTTCCTCCAAATCCACCGCCACCACCGAGTCCGCCTTCTGGCGGTGGCCGTCTGAGAGGTTTCCTGAAAGGAGCAGGTAAAGCGGCTAAAGTTGGCGGTATTGTTGGGACAGTCGCAAGCGTGGCCGCAGGTGCTTACGATCTATACCAGGCATCTAAGGAAAAGGGCCTGCGCGAGGCTGTATCTACTCAGGGCGGTGCTATGGTTGGCGGTGTAGCTGGCGGTGCTATTGGCGGTGCTTTTGGGTCTGTTCTTGGTCCGCTTGGCACAATGGCCGGTGCATACATCGGAAACGTCGTCGGTGAAAAGATTGGGAAATTTGCGGATGAGAGTGGCGCTACTCGTTGGGTAGTAGATAAGGCAGTCGGAGTCTTTGATTCAGTAAAAGACACTTGGGGCGGTGTTAAAGACTGGTTCACAGGCAAGAAGGAAGAGAAGCCCGGCCCCCCTCCTGAAGCCAAAATTACGATCAACAATCTGACTGAGCAGAAGCAGAAGCGTCTTCAACAGATTGGCGACGATGTGCGCAAAAGCATAGTCGATAAAGGTCTTAAAGAGGGACTAAAAACTGTTGCCGAGCAACCAGAAGTTAAGCAACGCCTTAATGCGCTTAAAAATGCGTGGGGCGTTGTCTGGAAGATGGGAGACAGTAGCAAGGCTCAGAAGAGCATTAAAGATGTGGGAAAGGCTACAAAGAGCAGTTCGGATGAAGTAGCCAAGGGTGCAGCCAAGAGCAAACAAGCTTATCAAGAGGTCGGCAATGCAGCCAAGGCGGCTGCTGAAAAAGCAAAGCAATATCTGCTCTCTCTAAAAAGCGTGTCGGGCCAAGGCAATAGCTGGGGTAGCGATCTTATTTCCCGTTTCGTTGCCGGGATGCGTAGCCAGTTCCCGACACTTTCCTCTGTAGTCAGTAGCGTTGCTGTAGTCTTACAGAAAATGAAGGATGCGAAAGACGGTAACTCTGGCGGAGGCGGTACTACACCGAAACCCAAGCCACGTCCATATGCTCAAGGTGGTTATATTACCCGTCCGCATGTTGGATTAGTTGGTGAAGCTGGACCGGAGATGATTATTCCGTTATCGGCCAGCCGACGAGATCGTGGCCGCGAGCTGTGGGAACGTGCTGGAATAATCATGGGTGTACGTCCTTATGCCAACGGAGGACAAGTCGGCCGGCCAAGCCTGATAGGTACGTCAAATATGATGCCGATGGCACAGATGCTTAATCCATCCGCTTCGGCTGCCCCGAAGTCAGTGAGCATTGAGAATATCAATATTGATTTCGGTGAACTCGCGAAGGGAATAACCAATTTTGTAGAATTTGCGAAAATGTTCAGTAGTCCGCAGGGGCGAGCTCTGATCCGCAAGGTGGTTGGTGAGGAATTGATTAAAGTATTGGAGAACGGAGGATAAGCGATGCTGGCACTATCGCAAGGAAAGATTCGTCTTACCTTTCCGATCACCCCGGCAGAGATTCAAATAACCGGTGGCAATGAAGTTGAAACCTTCACTGTCATAACTGGTCAGGAGCGCACAGGGAAACCCGTCTCAAAAGTGAAGCGGGTTTCTTTTTCTGCCATTCTACCGCGCTATTGGGAGGAAATTTGGGAGACGGATAGCAAGCAAACAGTGACTTATAAGACGCCGGAAGTGACGTGGAAGCTGCTGGAGCAATGGAAGGGAAAACCGGTGGTTTTGAATTTTGAGAACCTGTTTAGCCAAACGATGCTATTTGAAGGCATGGACCAGACTTATAAGGACGGTCAGGCCAATCTACATGTGACGTACTCTTTTGTAGAGTATAAGCCTGTTAAAATCGTCTCTTACTCCAACTCTAAGCAGGTTCTCAAGCCAGGTACGGTTATTACCAAATCGTCCAAAAGCCGCCCTAATACTACGGGCAAAAAGGACAAAAAAAATGATAAGAAAAAAGATGATAAAAAAAAGAAGGCTGAGGACAAGAGCAAAAAGGCCAAGGAGGACCCGAACGCCAGGGGAGCTTTTGACTATACAGGTTCCAAAAAGCGAATATCGGACAAGGCTTCCAAGGCGAAAGGGAAGTGATGCATTATGGACGGCTTTGCGGTTGAATATGGGAAGGAAAACGCCCGGCAGATGCTAACGGATGGCATCGAGGAAGTGTCCTGGTCTTCCGGGCGGGATGAGATTGCCCGCAGTGCTACGGTGCGACTTCGTAACGCGACCAACATCAAGGTAGCCGGTATGCTGATGTGCTTTTCGCAAAAGGTCGGTGGTGCTTTATATCATCACAAGAACCAATTTTTTCACGGGCCGATAATCAAATACGAGCAGGACGAATTTACAAACGCTTGGGAAATTGAGGCGCGGGAGATCGGCTGGTATTTGTGCAAAAACAAGGGGACCCGACCGTACTTAAAGGGTGAAGCTGGAGCGGAGCTGCAAAGATACATCAAGAGCACAGGCATTGACTTCCGTTGTCCTGCTCTCGGCTTTAATTTGGACGAGCGTTATGGAACGATGGCCCATTCGGAAATTATCCTCGACGTATTGCAAAAGGCATATGAGCGTAGCGGCTACCGTTATTATGTAGACCTTGTAAGGACGGAAAAGAGCTTTTATCTGCAAGTGATGCGTGAAGGGACCAATACCAAGGTCCCTATTTTTGTACCCGAACAGATGACCTCTAGCACCGCCGGGTACAGTATCGAGGAAACATTCACCGTCGTCACCGCCCAAAAGTGGAAGGATGACAAGATTGCTTCAGCCGTTACCAAAACGGCAGCGGGTGCGGTGAAGGCGATGGGCCGAATGGAAGAAATCATTGAAGTCGGTGAGGACGAAAAGCCGGAGACCATCGCCACGCAGCGGCTGAAAGTTTTATCTGCTGCCAAACAGATCAAGAAGATTATAGTTCGGCACACGGACCATACGTTATCCGGCTTACGCTCTGGCTGGCTCGTACTCACCAAGACGGATCATACCTCTAAATGGATTGTGGTGACTGCTGATAGCAGCTATAAGAATGGAACATATACCGTCACGTTGGAACTGGAAAGGAGGGAATAGGGGTGCTGAATGATGCGCTCAAGCTTCTAAAAGAACAGACCAAAGACAGAATCGACGCACGGGACACCGAAAGAGCTACACTCCGGAACTGGCCGGATAGCCCATCAATACAGGTTGACGGTGACCCTGAGCCGTATCCAGCGGAAAAGCTAGTGTTTGCTGAGTATTTGTTGGATCGGGAAGTTAAAGCGGATTTTGTAGTGGCCGAATACCTGGAAGGTGACGAAGCCAAAGGCAGTGTCACAGGCATATTGGCTGACGGGGTGGTATACGAGACAGGAGAGCCTTACAAGCAGGGTCTACGCAGCTCGTTACGGGGCAAGCTGGTTATTCCTAGCCCTTTGCAGGTCGGAGATCGTCTGATTGTCTCCAGGCTGAGCGGCCAGCGCTACTACGTCCACGGGAAGGATGTGGGTGGCAATGGTTGACGAGGAAAGCTTGTTTCCTGATTTGGACCTTTCAACTTTAGACGAGGTGGAGCTGACCGAAACCGTAGCATCTGAAACCAAATGGACGTATGTGATCGACTATCGCACGCGGCAGATGGTCACCACAGATGATGGACGTCCCAAGAAGACAGCCACCTATGCTGAATATTTAGTGCAGACAGCGCTCAAAATCCTCAATATAGAGCGATTTCAATATGTGGTGTATGACGCTGATATCGGTGTCGAACGATCTGAATGGGCCAATTGGGAGGACGTTGAAATAAAACGCGACATTGAGGAAGCTTTGGCAGCTCATACGGAAATCTCTCAAGCAGAGGTGCTGTCTATGGAACGGGAGAGCCAGAACATGTACTTGAAAATTAAATTAACTGGCTTAGCCGGAGAAGCGGAGCTGAAGGAGGCGATTGAACTGTGAATGTGAAATTAACGGATCTGCCAGCACTGCCACCGATGGCAATTTTGGAGGAAACTCCCGAGGAAGTCTACCGCCGATGGGTTAACCGTGCGATTACATTGGCACAGGAAAAAGGCTTACCCCCGCCTCCTACTGATCCGGGAGAATATTTCTATGACCTGTGGTACCCGATAGCTATGGAATATTCCGAACAGCAGGAACTGTTAACGTATGCTTTCCTTCAGGGCTTCCCCATTTGGGCTGATGGCGAATTTCTGGATGGTCACGGGTGGTCGGACGGAATGCCCCGTAAAGCGGGCGAGGACGATGATACGTACAGATTGCGAATACTTGATCGTGCGTTTACTGAGGAAGGCAGCGGACGTCGTAAGGACTATGAGACATGGGCGAAGCAACTGGAGGGTGTCGGTGGTGCTGTGGCTGTTGAGAAGGCTCGTAGCGATGTATCCATAGACTTGTATCTGACTGATCTACAGGGTAAACCAGTCACAGAAGATTTTGCTGCTAAGGTTAAGGCGGATATGTGGGAAACCAAGCGGATTGGTGGCCACGATCTTGAAGTGTATCCTGCCCCAGTGTTTACGCTTCGTGTGGAGGCGAAATTAATTACATCCCTCCCGCTTACTGAACTGGTCGAACCAATCAGACAGCGTATTGCTGATTATGCCCTTGGTCGTACAAAGCTTTTCTTTAATTACGTCGGTGCAGCTTTGTTGGTCAAAGGCGTGGAGGATTATGAAAATCTTACCCTTAATGGAACGACTAAAGATGTTGAGGTTCCAGTAACGTCCGTATTACAGATTGAGGTGAACCTGACATGATACCTCTGCGCTATCGGGAAATGCTGCCGCCGCACATGTATGAGATCGACATGGCCGAGCGGCATTTTGGTGTTATGGAGCTGGTGGTGGCTGACCGAGAAAAGTCGATTGACGATCTTGGAAATCAATTCGTTTTAAAGACCGCTACCTGGGCATTGCCCATTTGGGAGTGGATATATTTTCACCAGGAGCAGATTGGGACGTTAGAGCAGCGCCGTGAAGCTATACGTCGTAAACGTTGGGCCAAGCGGCCATTTACGCTGCCCACGCTGCGACTTATCGGCGGGAAGTACGGCAATCTGTTGGACGTACAAGAGGATTTTCTCGCTAAGCAAATTCATTTTGTTTACTCAGTCGAATCGGATTTGGATATTAAAAGCCTGATGGAAGACTTTGAGTACATTCGGCCTGTCCACATCAATAAGGCTTTGCCCTCAATTCACATTGAATTTCATCATGCACATCAGATCCATTCCCGCATACATTTCCGTTCGCGTGTTCGTTTTTTTGGTGGTCGTCCTTGGTATCTGGATGGTGTTGAGTTACTGAGTGGTGCTGCATCCTTGTCTGGATGGACCAACGAGCGCCAGCGATATCGAAACCAGGTGAAGCTCAGGACGCGGCATCAGGAAGAGAATCGACAGGAAAGCGTTGTAAAGGTTCGGCAGAACTATTGGCTGTTGAACGGAAGTGTTCCGCTAGATGGCAGCAGGTTGCTCAGCTCCACAGAGAAAATATCTACAATATAGGAGGTCAATATGGCAGATCAGATTTTAACCATTACAACAGCATACGCTAGGGAGCAGATGGCCCGGGCTCGTGCTGAAGGTAGCACGCTAACGAAGGTTGTCAAAATGGCATTCGGTAGCGGTGGAGTGGACACAGAAGGCAAGCCGTTGCTGCTGGATGGTACTGAGCAGGCTTTAAAAGCGGAGCTGCTCCAAAAGGACATTTCCAGTTTTGAATTTATTGCCCCTGCAACTATTAGGTATGTATGCTCATTGGCAGAAGCGGAGTTGGCCGGGAAAACAATCAATGAGTTGGCCCTGATAGACTCAGCGGGGAAGCTGACGGCTATCCGTACAATGACCAATAAGATCAAGGATGCGGATATGGAGTTTATTTTTGAGATCGATGATATCTACTGATAAGGAGGGATAGCATGCCAATAAAGCAACCAAGGCGTTTTGTTACCACAGACCAGGGACATGCGGACGTTCTGAATGTACCGATTGATACGCTCTATGAAAATGACCAAGCATTGGCCGAACAGATTGAAAACATTAAAAACGATCCGGCCGGAAATGACATTGCATCCAAGGCAGCACTGGACAGTCACATTTCTGATACCAACTTGCATGTAACTGCCGCTAAGCAAGCAACATGGAATGCAACAGAGGGCAACGCCAAGAAGTATACGGAGCAGTATGCAGCTCCCAAGGCACATACACATCCTGCATCGGATTTGCCTTCAGCGTCAACACAGACGAGAGGGATTGTGCAGCTTAATACCTCTACCGGCAGCACAGCTACAGATCAGGCAGCTACGCCTAGTGCGGTAAAAGCTGCGAATGATCGAGCGAATGAAGCATACAGCCGGGCAGACCAAGCTTTTACGCAAGCCGTTGATCTCAAAAATAAAATAGTAGGCGCGATCAACGGCAAATTTGGAGGCGCCAGTTCTGATATGAGTAGCGATCAGATAGCAGCAGTAATCACAAATGCACCTGTAAAACGGTTTGCATCGGGCACATTCAACGGACAGACAGCTTCGGCTACTGGCTGGAGGCAAAATGTAACTATGCAGATATCCGTCAACTCTATGGGTTTTACTCCTTCAAAAGTATATGTTCATGTGAAACTAGATGAAACAGAGGGAACGCTTTGGTTAGATGCTTGGATTCCTTGTTCAACTTCGGCTCAAGGAACCTTAAGGGGGAGAATGAACAACACCATTGCTTTATACGGATTCGTACAACAATCAGGCGGATTTACAGCTACCATGCAAGGTAGCTATATAAATGACTACGCTGGGGGAAGCCCAATCAGTAGGATAACGGCCTATGAGTGGGAAGCTTACGAATAATAGAGAGGATGATTTAAGTGAAGATCGGACCAAAGGTATATTGGAGAAAAACAAGCGGTGAGGTCATTTTCATTACTCCTCAAGTTGAGTCGTCTTCAGCTCGCGAGACAACCAAAGAGGATGATATGGGGTTTTATCCGAAGCTAAAAGGATACGACGCAGAACAAGTAGATGTACTCAAGCTCGAATTTGATAAATACACAGAAGACTTTCAAAAGGCGATCAACTACAGAGTGAACCCGGACACTAAGACAATGGAGTTTACCTATCCATCAAATAGCGGATCAGAACCCGAGAAGCCTCTTACTGATCAGGTGGCGGAACTTAAGTGGGCTGATTTAGACAACAAGGAAGCTATAGCCGGGTTGGTCCAAATAGTTATGGAAAATGCTAAGTAGGATCCGTGAATGGATTTTACTTTTTGTTTTATGTGAGCTCATGAGGGGAGGTGAAAAAATAATGAATGAACAAATCAGAAAATCTTTTGCGACCACATTTGTACATCTTATCCTTGCTGGCCGTCGCACCGTTGCAGACGTACCAGCAGCATTGCAGGAGCTGGTTAAAGCAGACTTAGGTCTTACTGAACCTACTCAAGTGGCTCCAGCAGCCGAACAAACAACAGAACAAGAAGCGTAAGCGGCGTATCCAATCGGATGCGCTATTTTTTTGCCCCCAGTAAGTGGTCGGGGGCTTTATTTTTACAGGTTAGGCAGAGAGTCCTGACCACGGAGACGGGGGAAGCAAGTGGACAAGTCGGAGGTTTATAAATTAATTGCCGCCTTTGGGGGGAGCGCGATAACGTATTTTTTTGGAGGGTGGTCATTTGCTTTAGCTGCGCTCCTTACATTTACAATATTTGATTATGCTACAGGGCTGCTTGCAGCGTGGACGGAGGGCAAAAAAGGAACGGGTCCAGGTCTAAAGAGCAAGATTGGTCTTATCGGTATTTCACGTAAGGTTTTTATCTTTGCAATGGTAGCCGTGGGTCATATTGTAGACGGCATTATGGGGGATAGCCATTTGTTTCGAGACACGGTGGCTTACTTCTATTTGGCTAACGAACTACTTTCAATCATCGAAAACGGTGGTAGGATGGGTGCCCCAATTCCACCAGTGATCCGGCAGGCGGTTGAAGTGCTAAAGAGTAAAGGCGGCAACCAAGGAGGGGGTAGTAAGGATGCTGACGTTGGAACAACTAAAGAAAAAATCTGATAAACGCTTGATCGGACTTGATCCGGTCTTCAAGCTGGTTTTGGACAAGCTTATTGAGCGTTGTTATGCCCGTGGAGTCTGGGTGTTAATTACGCAAGGATTACGGACGTATGCGGAGCAGGATGCTTTGTATGCTCAAGGCCGCACGAAGCCGGGGCAGGTGATCACGAAAGCACGTGGCGGATACAGCAATCATAACTTTGGGTTCGCGGTCGATTTCGCGCTGCTGTTGCGTGACGGTCGTACGGTGTCCTGGGACACGCTGCGCGACGATGATAAGGATTCGCTGCCTGATTGGTCTGAAGTCGTCGAAGAAGCGAAGAAACTTGGGCTTGAGTGGGGAGGAGACTGGCGTACATTCAAGGACATGCCCCACCTACAGATGGTCTTCGGTCTTTCTACAGCAGATTTCCGGGCAGGAAAGAGCCCAACTCAAGCGCAGCTCAACACTGTGCTGGCTAAGATTAACTTACTTAAAATGGAGGATGAACCTATGACAGCAGAAGAAAAAGCAGCGTTTAAGGCGTTGCAAAACACTGTACAGAAGCAAGCTGACCGTATCAAGACGTTAGAGACAACAGCTAAACAGCCTAAAGTACCTGCATGGGCAGAGCAAGCCTGTATCAACGCCAAGGCTGTAGGGGCGCTGGACACAGCAAATGACGGTAGCTTTGACTTTTACCGTATGGTCACGATGCTTGACCGAGCCGGAGTATTCAAAAGGGGAGTTGTCGCACAATGACAGATTGGAAACGTAAATTGTCCAGCCGTAAATTTTGGGCGCTGTTGGCCGCACTTATAACGAGCTTACTAACTGCATTTGGAGCCAGTAACGACACGGTTATCCAAATAACTGGTGTGATCGGTGCATTTGGCGCAGTGATTGTGTACATTCTGGCTGAGGCTTATGTAGATGGAAAATCGTCTGGGGCTACGGGCACGGACGATTTGGAATAATCGCAAGAGCTTGGAAATATGAATAACCTGCTGGCGTGTGCTGGCAGGGGTTTTTATTTACTAGCAGGAAAAAATAAATAAAAGGGGAATATCTTAATTTAAGTAGAGGAGTGATTACATAATGGATAGTTTTGTAACAACGGTAATATTCATATTACCAGGTGTTCTTATGTACTTTTGGATACAGGCTTTCGGAATTAACCCTGCGATAAAACATTCCGTCCCTGAGGTGGCGGCTATCGCTGCGTTGATGTGGTTGCCTGTTTCGATTACAACCATTTTGATTTATAACTTAATAGGTCTTATTTATGGGGCCCAATCAATTTGGACCCTTACTGAGCTCCAAAGTCATACTAACAGCTTGAAGTTTTTGGCTTGGTTTTTATTCATCAGCATCCCAGTTAGTTTTTTAGTAAGCTTTGCTTACGCACGAATTATATATCCATTTCAAAGAGTAATAACGAACTATAGTCGAAAAAAACTTGGACTTGCAGATCTGGCTTCGATGCCTACGGTTTGGGAAGAATTCTTTGTTAAAGTAGACAAAAATAATGCAACGCTGTCTGTGCGTGTTTTTAAGTTGGACAAGTCTGATGAAAAAACTTTGGTTGGTGTTGTGAAAAACGCATCCCGTCCTTTTGAGACGGAACGCGCTTTGGTTCTTGAGAAATGCTCTGAGTTAAAAGAATCAGATGATTATTTTGAATTTGAAACCACACGTTCTTATGTAGACATAAAAACAGGTGTTATTGTTCAAGAAATCAATCCTAAAAAACCAACCAAAAATGTTGATAAGTTTAATTAGAGCTGGGTGGTTTTTTTATGTCAATACTTGTGTTTCTTTCGATGGAGCGACGCTCGCCTGGAGGAAAAGATTCCCTAAATGGCATAGGTCTTGGTTCTTGCTTCGGTTGGGGACGCGGTGTCGGAGAAGGTCTATGATCTTTATTCATCTTGATGCTCCTTTCTGTCGATTTGTAGATGACCTTTTTTCAAATTCGACAGAAAGACTTAATTCACCTTCTAACTTTACAGAATCAACCAAGCTGATTATACTGATAACAACACATACGGAAGCATCGTTGTACAATCCGAAAGCATTGGTGATACCCTGCTGGCTATGCCGGTGGGGTGTTTTTTATTCATAACTTAAGGGGGAACCACAATGAATTGTTATGTCTGTGGTCTTGATATAACAGCTCTAAATGAAACAGAAGAACATGTAATTCTAAATTCACTAGGTGGTAGATTAAAAAGTAAAAAACTGATATGTAGAGCATGTAACTCTCAATTCGGAAGTGCCATTGATGATCGATTGTCTAAACAACTTTCGCCAATAGCAACCCTCATTAATGTCAAGCGCCATAGGGGTAAGCCGCAAAATATAGTAGCACAATATAAGGATAGAGAAATTATTGTAGAACCCGGTGGAAAACCAAAATTAGCAAGAACACATGTTGAACTGGATGAAAAAGTATATCGTATAGAAGCCCCTTCGCTAAGAGATGCTAGGAAGGCGCTTGTTTCTCTGAAAAGAAATCACCCTGGTATTGACGTAGATAGTGAATTGTTAAGTGCAGTTGAAAGTAAAGAGTATCTTGAGAAGATTAAGATTTCTATGGAGTACGGTGGTATTCAAACAAAACAAGCTATCTGTAAAGCAGCAATTAATTACTACATTCTACAGGGAGGCCAGCCGACTTATATTTCACATCTCATACCTTTCGTAAAAGGGGAAATAGATTCATGTGTTGACAGTGTAAAGTATTATTTTCCTCGTAGAGAACTATTTTACAAGGAAGAAAATGATATATTTCATACTCTGATATTATTTAGTGACATAAAAAATCGATTACTTCATGTATATATTGAATTATTTAATGAATTCAAATTCATTGTTTGTTTGAGTAATGAGTATGAAGGATCGGAAGTCTATAGTGCCTATCATTACAATCTAGTGTCGAATGAAATTGTAGAGTACGAGGACAAGTTAATTATTACTCCAAAGGATGTGCGGAGATATTCTTATACAGATATTGAGGAATCCTTTTTTTCGACTAGATTAAAACTTTTATTCCAAAGAATTACTAATATCATGACGAGCAGAAAAATTGAAGAAATTTCAGAACAAGCTATGAATAATATGCTTCAAAAATTTCCTGAGAGTGAATACGAATATTTCACTAAGGAAATGACAGATTATCTAGCTAAACAAGCTGCAAATTTATATGTTGACGCATTCAAAAATCGCTTTTAATTAGGTAAGAAAATAATGTTTTTCGTTTAAAAGTCTAGTACTATGTTTACTGAAGAGATATGTCGGAGGTGATCAACATGAATCATACATATAGAGTGTTAAAGTCGGATACCGAACTATTTGCAGCTGCTTTAAGCCAGGCAAAGGTATATATAGTCCAGTCGCTAAGCGAGGATATGATAGAGGTTGTGGACTATGGTGGTGCAGTCGAAAAGATAACACCGGAGTCTATTAAGATTAACGGATCTTACTTCTTTCGGAATCAATTTGAATTTAGAACTGATATAAAAAGTTCTGATGGATAATTATATTTGGTTTTGTCCATCCAAAAACAAGTAAAAGCAATAAGGAATAAGGATTTTGTAAACCTTGTTTCCTTATTGCTTTTATTCATATTTTTACATTCCTATCAGCTCCAAAAATCCAAAGATGCGGACTTTCTGACTTTTTCCTTTTTACTATCCTGTAAGCCAAGCTATGGGGAACAATGTTAAACGGCAATTTGCTTTCTTTAAAATCTTTTTCGTAATTTTCAATAATCTCATGGTAGGTTAGTACACTAAAGTCTTTAGATTTGCTGTTCTCAATTTGTATATAGAGTGTTTGAAATTCACTAAGATATTTCTCGAATTTTATATGCATATCATTGAAATTTTGCTTCTTCTCGCTTTGAAAGTCTAAGAATATGGAAGCTGCTGAGATTACAACTAGAACATATCCTATAATGTTTTGTAAAGTAGACCCCAGCTTATAGAGAGGGGTAATTTGAAATATGCTTATAAAAAATATAAAAATGCTAATTAATCGAGGAGCACTTAAAATTAAAGCGTTAATTTTGCATTTTTCCAATTGTATCGCAACTTGTATGGATAATTGAAAGAGTCTTGATAATGTTTGCTTCTTATTCATCTGCAAGTTCCTCTGAGTGACTAGATGGTTGGTCAATCATATTTTTATTAATATGTTCTAACTCATCCAATACAATATTAAAATCTTCAAATATTGATTCATTGGTAAATATATGATTCTCTATTTTTTTTAGAAATTCATAGTATTGAGCATAATATTTTTTATTGTCTGTCTCTCTACTATAGAAGAGATGTAACGACTCTAATGATAGTTCTACATCTTTGTCACGAAGTGGTTCTTCTAATACTTTTAAGAAATACGGAAGTAGTTCTTTGTCAGCATTTTTCCAATGGACTTTAAAGTATTTCAATTCATCTTGTATCTCTTCTATATTTTCTACAAATAAGGGTTTAATAGTCATGTTAGAATCTATAATTTCTAATGCTTTAGATTTTCCATAATAACTGTCACGTATCCTTAAAATATTCCATCCACGATTCAAAAATATCTGAAGTAACTGATAGTTATTTTTTTGGCTTCTCATTTCCATGACAGTTAAACATATTAGTATTATCGGTATTATGTTGCCCAAAAAACGTTCAGTTAAAATGACTATTTGGGCCAACCCAGAGAATTGCACATTTGATGGGAACTGAAAATAAACTGATGCACTATAAAAAAATATATCTAATAATATTAGATATTTGTTCTCTGAATACTGGTTTGAGTTTTCGAAAAATACATGTTTGAGTTTTAGAGGGTTGAGATTATCCCCCCCAATTTCTTGAAGATCACCAACGAAAATAAATAAATAGATAAACGAGAAAAGCAGACAAGTTATCAAAGAAATAATAAAATAGCGAAATATAATTTTGTTCAAAATTTTACGATGTTTAAACATAAATAATCTAGTAGATACATAGATCACCAGTAAAAAGATAAATAAAAATGGTAGGATAATGTTTAGAATTTGATTGTCTGACATTCATCTAGCCGCCCTTATGCTAATTTTTTTATTTCTATAGTTATTATAATTTGACTAAATGGGTCTATTTTCCTGCATCTATAGTCATTAATTTTATGATTTTGAAAATTGTTTTCTGCAAAATATGACAAAACAAAAGTCCATTCAGCAGCCGTACGGATTTTAGGTTGTAGGATTGTATTCTAACGTTTGAAGTAAGTGAATATTAAAATGAGCTCCATTGGCAAATTGCTGATGGAGCTATTTGTTGTTGTTAGTACATAACAAATACACGCATTTAGATGCGGATATTTAGGCATTTACTGCACATAAAAAATCACAAAAAAATCACGCTTTTTATGAAAGAGAATGAATTTGTGCGAATTAAAATGTTGCTCAAAGCGTGGTAGGTTAGTGATTTTGATGTTGTATGAAACCTCTTGCTTGCTAAAGAAATATCAGCATTACAAAGGCTTTTCCGTCATTGATGATATTCGTGACCAGCGGATCGACGGTGTAAGTGGGGGCGTCAGTGGTATGCCGGAAGGTGGGATTCCTGCATCATCAGACTGGCCTTCGGATGGGTATGTATTTGAACAAACATCTGCGCCTACTGCCAATGGTTATGAGAGCGTGTGGATTTTCTATAAAGGTAAAACTATCCATCTTTCGTTCCTTTCCTTCGGATCTGAGCGTGAACTTAAAAGGGTGTGCCAAAATATTTACAAATACAATTACCCGGGACAGCTCTCCGAAGCGAATGGTTATAAGGTCAACGAAATGAAGGATGGGTCACGGGTAGTGGTGGTGCGCCCTCCTTTCTCAGAATCGTGGGCTTTCTTTGTCCGTAAATTCGATATTCAAAGCGCATCGCTGGAACAGTTAATTAAGGGACAGAATGCTGATTTTCCAATCCAGCTACTTTCTTATTTAATGAAAGGCAGCCGGATTACTGCTATTACAGGCGCGCAGGGTTCAGGTAAGACGACGTTGTTAATGGCGATGGTCAAGCATATTTATGCTTCGTATACGCTTCGTGTTCAAGAAATGGCCTTTGAACTGCATCTACGCAGCATTTACAGTCGCCGTAACATTCTTACTTTTCGAGAAACGGACCATATTTCAGGACAACAAGGGCTTGACTTGCAGAAAAAAACAGATGGAACCGTCAATATCCTAGGCGAAGTAGCAAGTGATGAAGTAGCTGCTTGGATGATTCAAATGTCGCAGGTTGCCAGTCTGTTCACCATTTTTACTCATCATGCCAAAACATTTCGTGATCTCGTGTTTTCACTTCGTAATTCATTGCTCAAAACAGGAGTATTTCAGCATGAAGGCATCGCTGAGGAACAGGTAGTTCATGTCATTAACTTTGATGTGCATCTCAAACGTGATGCGGAAGGGCGACGCTACATCGAACGGATCACAGAATGCGTGCCGCGTGACCCGAATCATACAGATGCAGGTTCCAATGCTTCATCGAGCTATAGTTATCGCCACGTTATGGAATATCGGAACGGAAGCTATATACCGATGGAGCCCTTAACTGCCAAAAGTGCAAAAGAAATGTGTGAGCAGATGAATGTAAAGGATGCCAGAGATTTCCGCAGTTTTTTGACCCGCTATTGGGAGGAAGACTATGAGTCTTAAAGAAATTTTATTATGGATTTTACTAATATCAGGTGGGGGCTTTGCGCTTCTATATATAGTTTTGTGGGGGTTGCGTAAGCGCCGTAGTCATGCAGTTCGCAGAGGACGAATTCATTCTGTTCAGGAAGGGCGCAAAGGAAAAGCGGTACTTCAACGTGAGCTGCAAGCCTTACTGAATAAGTTGTACACGCTGTGTATGAAAGTCACTTTCTTATCCGGATATATCACGAGTGTACGTAAGCGACTAGCTGGTCAGCATGCCTACGATGAGTACAAGCTTCGCCTACAGACCATGAAGATGACACTGTTCATCTGGGGGGCTTTTGCTTGCAGTGGCGTTGTGCTGGTCATGATGAAGCCAGGAATAGAGTTTGCTATATTGGCCGTTTTATGCGGAGTAGTAATCAACAGTCTTATTTTGGATATGGCCATTAGCCGAATGGAAAAAAGGCTACTTGCACAGATGATCGAATTATTCGCCAATGTACGTCATTATTACCATCAGCACGGTATGGTGGAGGAAGCCATATCCGAAGCGGCCGATTTAGCGGAGGCAGAGGCTGCGAGACACGCACGTCTCATCCATGAGGCGCTAACAGATGTTGATCCGCACGAAGCATTGGAAAGATACTATGAGTCGGCTCCTAATCGATTTTTAAAAGCTTTTGCTGGTATCTCATATATGGTAATGGAGTTTGGTGACCGGGTTGAGGAGGGTGGCTCCATTTATTTGAAGGGGCTCAGCAGTCTCGCACGCGAAATCCAGTTGGAGTTGCTGCGAAGAAATAAACTGGACCATCTGTTAAAAAGTCTAAACGTGATCGCACTGGCACCTGTTTTCTTTACTACCCCAATCGAGACATGGGCGAGATCCAGCTTTCCATCTATGGATGAGTTTTATCAGGGGAAATGGGGTTATATCACGAAATTGTCCGTTTATATTGTGATCATCGTATCTTATTTCCTGTTACAGAAACTGCAACAGACCGATGAGACAGGATATCGTGCGGGTAGAGGCCGGAGGATTTGGGAGCAGAAGCTATACCGTTTTCCTATCATTCGTAATGTGGTGGATTCTTTAATTCCGCGTCAGCATATGTCTTCTTATTTCCAAATAACCCGCCTATTAAAGGAAAGTGGTGCGGAGGTTAAGCTGGAGTGGCTTTACATACGCAGAATGGCTCTTTTTATCGTAGGAGTGGTGCTCAGTATCAGTACGATATTTTTTTTACATGAAGCTGAGAAAACGCATATCCTTCACGCCCCAGTACAATCAGGTCAAATGTTTGGACGTTTAAGTCCGGTGGAGCAAAAAGAAGCTTTGAAGCAGAGTGAGATTGATCGCAAAATCATGCATTCGCTGAACATGAGGGCGAACAGCACATACGAACAAACGTACGTTATTTTAGAGCATAATGCTAATGGAACTGCTACTCCTGAACAGCTATCCACAAATACTCGGCGTATCCTCCAAAAGCTGAAAGATTGGAATGATGAATACATCAAGTGGTGGGAAGTGCTAATTAGTTTGATTGTTGGGTATGTAGCCTATCAAATGCCTATGCTTTTATTATATTTGCAACGAAAAATGCGTCGGTTGGATATGAGGCATGAGGTGTATCAATTTCAAACGGTGATTTCCATTTTACGGGTTATGGAACGAATGTCTGTCGAGGAAATATTGGAGTGGCTGAACAGATTTTCAGTTATATTCAAAAGACCTCTGCAAAAATGTTTGCTTCATTATGAACACGGGCCAGAGGCAGCTCTCGACTTGCTAAAAGAAGAGGCACCTTTGCCGGAATTTCAACGTCTAGTGGACAAGCTCCATTTGTCTTTGGGTAAAATTACGATTCGAGAGGCCTTCGATGATTTGGAATCCCATATGTCCTACTATTTCGAACAAAGAAAACAGGAGTATGAAAAAATAATAGACAGCAAGGCTATCTGGGGAAGGATGATTGGTTTTGCCCCGATGTATGGTCTTATCTTTTTATATTTAGTGATTCCGTTGATCGGTATGAGCTTTGTTCAAATGGATAACTATTATGAGCAAATACAAAAAATTCAGTAAAAAAGTTCTATTATGACTAATACAAAATAACAAGCTGAGGAGAGAAAAATAATGAATAACGCATCAACAGCTTTAAAGGTAGCCGCTGGGATATTTTTGACCATCGCTCTAATTACGATTGTAGTTATACTGTTTATTTCAGCCCAGGAGGCGACTAAAACGGCACAAAACAATTTTGCTGATATCCAGACCGAATTGTCTCAAGCCTCTTTTACGGTATATGATGGCACAACCATTAGCGGTTCCCAGGTGACCAATGCGCTGCGGAAGTTTCAGGGGAAGGACCAATTCGGCATTCAGATTAAAACCGGTAAAAATATGGCAGGCCAGTGGTACGGTAATGCTCTGAACATTAGCCCAGACAGTGAACAGTATGGCGCCGTGAATGGCGGCAGTGATAAGACTGGGAAAATCACGAATACGCTTAATGAGAAAGAGAATGAATACGTAAATCCAAGTGGCAAATTCAAGGCTGAAATCGTCAAGGACAAATCGAACGTTGTCCGTGGGTTGTTGTTTATCCAGTCCTAAGCACTACTGCAAAGATAATAATCATAAGGGGGATGAGAGTATGTCTGATCACGCTTCAAGCATGCTGCGGCTTGGTGTGTCAGTTATTCTGTTCATAACCGCATGTGTAACGGCAGCAGACTTGTCCAGCCAGCTGGATGGTGCACTGGAATTAAGATCACAGCAGGAGGAGCATTCTGAAGGGCGAATAGCCTGTACTGCTGGGGCGGGGTTGCCGGAACGGATAAAAGGAACTCAGGTAATGCAGGCAATTCGCATGAACTTACAGGAGGGGATTTCGATTCATGTCGACGGGACAGAGTATGATGCGTATTCTGAACCGTTTGAGCCTGATGTGTCGACCTTGGATGCTTCTTCTTTATATTCCATATACCCACAGCGTAATGGGAATGGGGACATAACATCTGTACGTTTTGAGAAATTGGGGGAGGAATGAAGTGGTTCAAACAATATCCAAGCTGTTGGGGGCGCTGATCGCTGTATTGCTTTTGTACATCGTACCCGCAGCTCAAGCTGCTGAACGGCAGGATGATATATCCGGGTTAAATACATATCATTCAACTGTACGTTTTGTTGATATGGTAAGAACCAAAGGTTACATTACACCGACGATGTATAACGATTTTATGCGTGATCTGGAATTGACAGGCAATACGTACGAAGTTGACTTGGAACATATGCACAAAAAGTATGTACCGGACTATGCAGATGCCGCGAAGCCAGACAGTTTTCTGGGCAATTATGAAACTGTATATGATGGGTACTATAATCCGCAAATCTTGCCTGTACTGTTTCCTGACAATCAGCAGCCAAAATCAGATCAGACACGTCGGTATACCTTGATGGCCGGGGATTATTTTACGGTCCGGTTACATAATACGAATCGGACTCCTGCGGACTTGTACAAATCATGGCTTCTCGGTGGGGCAGATAGCGGCAAGCCGGCAGTTAAAGCTTCTTACGGGGGCATGGTTCTGAATGAAGATTACTGATTTTGCAGTCATATTTATACTTTTGTTTTTGCCCTTTGGTGTAGTTAGTGACTTACGGGTGCAAAATCAGCGTGAAGTGCAGAAGCTAGAAATGAAATATACGTCGGCTCTCCGTACCGCAGTTCAGGATGCAGGGGTTGTGCTCTCACAGAATGAACGTCAGGAACGCGAGGCCGGATACGGATCGGATAAGTTTTTTCGTGTAGATAAAGAAGCAGCGCTGAACACGTTCTTGCACACCCTTTTTCTTAATGTAGACATTGATGGGGATATAGTAGCACAACGTGCATTTATGGATTACATACCAGTCATTGTAATTCTGGATTATGACGGTTATTATGCGTTCACTTCAGAAGCCTATACAGACGAGCATGGACAAGCTGCTATTGGCCACAAATGGAGCGAAAAAAAGCCATATGCCTATGTTGATTCAGTAGGCAACAGTGTGGGGTTCACCTTGGATAATTATGTGCACGCATACGATGCGCGGAATCACAGGTGGGTGAAGGGCTTTCAAAAGGAACTTCAGGATCAGACCCCTATAGCTTTACTGAATAATTCAGAAACTTTTGAGCAAATACGTCGTTCCACCATTGTTCGCAACGTTCAAGAGGAGTTGGCGCGAATTATTAATGTCCATAACAAAAAAGCAGCACGTAACGGCATAACTTATTCGTTCACGCTACCGATCATTCCGCAAGAGGAATGGTACAACACGGTAGATGATGTGGGTCTGATCGCGTTTATCCAAGGCATTCCGGTCGGAGACAGGTATTACAATAACTATGGATTTGGTGGTGGGAGAGTCGTCAGAAAGCAAGACATTATCGGTGGCATAGAACCAGATACTGAAATGAAATATTTTTATAGAGATTCATGTCCAGCTCCCTTGAAAGCGAGTGAACGTTTTACGGATGAAAAATCTGCAGCAGCTGCGGGATACTTTGAGTACAAATGCTATAATGGCTTAAAATAATCACCCTCATGGGTGGTTTTTCTTTTTTTAGGCAGATCCATACCAAAAACCTTAAAATTCGCTGTTTTCAATATTCCGATATGGTTGCAGAATGTGCTACAATATAGCTTTGAAAGAAACGAAATGCATATGAAATAAGAACAGTCGGCAACGCCGATGACAATAAGGAGCCAAAAACAGCTTATGAGTTTATTGACTGTAGAAAATGTATCTCACAACTTTGGGGACCGCGCATTATTTAAAAATGTTTCCTTTCGATTGCTTGCGGGGGAACGTGTAGGTTTGGTAGGAGCTAACGGTGTCGGTAAATCGACACTCATGAACATTCTCACTGGAAAATTGCTTAAGGATGAAGGTAAAGTGGAATGGACTCCACGTGTACGTTACGGCTATCTGGATCAGCATACCAAGCTGACACCAGGCAAAACGGTACGTGATGTTTTGAAAGACGCTTTTCTTCCTTTGTTGGAATTGGAAAAGGAAATGATGCAGATTACTGACAAAATGGGGGATGCTTCTCCCGAAGAGTTGGAAGTGCTGCTGGAACAGATGGGTGAAATTCAGGAGCAACTGGATATGGGGGATTTTTACCTCATTGATGTGAAGGTTGAAGAAATGGCGAATGGACTGGGACTCTCGGCCATAGGACTGGATCGGGATGTATCTGCACTTAGCGGCGGGCAACGGACAAAGGTGCTTCTTGCTAAGTTGCTGTTGGAAAAGCCAAATGTCCTGCTGCTGGATGAGCCTACCAACTATTTGGATGTCGAGCATATCGAATGGCTTACGCGCTATTTGAAGGATTATCCCTATGCTTTTATTCTTATTTCACATGATACTGAGTTTATGAATCAGGTCGTTAATGTTATTTACCATCTTGAATTTGCCAAGATGACCCGTTATTCAGCTAACTATGAAAAGTTTCTTGAGATGGCAGATCTGAACAAGGCTCAGCATATTGATGCTTATGAGAAGCAACAGGACTTTATTAAGAAACAGGAAGATTTTATTCAGCGTAATAAGGCGCGTGCATCTACATCAGGCCGAGCAAAGAGCCGTGAAAAGCAGCTTGATCGGATCGAACGTATTGATAAGCCTGAAGAAGCTGCGAAGCCAACCTTTCAATTCAAAGAAGCACGTGCGAGCGGAAAGACGGTATTTGAGGGTATTGATTTTGAGATTGGTTATACGCATGCCCTATTGCCTAAAATGTCCATGACGATTGAACGTGGTGAAAAGATTGCAATTGTCGGCTACAACGGTGTTGGTAAATCGACATTGCTCAAAACCATTCTGGGAAAAATTCCACCAATCAGTGGAAAAACCTATCAAGGTGATTTTTTGCAGCCCGCTTATTTTGAGCAGGAAGTAAAGGCGGAGAAAATTACACCGATTGACGATGTGTGGAATGAATTCCCGCATTTGAACCAGCATGAAGTACGAGCGCATTTGGCGCGTTGCGGTTTAAAGAATGAGCATATCACGCGTCCGCTATCTGCGCTCAGTGGTGGAGAACAGGCTAAAGTCCGTCTTTGCAAACTGTTAATGCGTGAAAGCAACTGGGTACTGTTCGATGAGCCTACCAACCACTTGGATGTTAAAGCTAAGGATGAGCTGAAACGTGCCTTGAAGGAATACAAAGGGACCGTTTTGCTTGTGTCTCACGAACCGGACTTTTACGAGGATTGGGTAACCAAAACGTGGAATGTGGAAGAGTGGTCAAGTAAAGTTAACTAAAATCAGCTAAATCCAATTCTGCATATTTCACACGAAGTGGGGTTTGCAGAATTAGGAAAATATGCTAAGCTATCTTTAGCTTATACAATAAAATAGTCACACTAGGGGAGCCGCCCATGCGGCTGAGACGGAATAAATGGATTTCGGACCCTTTGCACCTGATCTGGGTTATGCCAGCGTAGGGAAGTGAGCGCCGTACAAACAAGGCAACACCATCTTTATTTTGTTTGTGCGTGGGACGATACACGTATACGGATATCATTGTCCGTTCGATTATTGGACGTTCGTTAAACCACTTCCTTGGGGAAGTGGTTTTTTTGCGTTTCGTTCATTTTAAGTTGTTCGAGCTTCCGTAGACGATTCACATACAATCCCCTTTCATTTCTGCTGGTAGACGTGGCTGACTAAGCATAGATCCTCTAGTCCAATGTGAGGTGAAGAGAAAATCGAATTACACGCAATTTCGATGGAAAAGGGCACTTTTGGACAAGCCGCCCAAGTGGCTGCTGTGATTTGTCCGTATGTTCATTATGTACACGCACGTTTGAAACAAAATGGTGCCTCTGCATTGCTTTCTTTGACTCGCAGCATGGTGGAGCAGGAAGTTCCTTTGCAACAAATTGTAGTAAATGATCGTGTGGATGTAGCTTTACTTACTTTGGTTGGAGCCGTCCAGCTACCAGCTAATGGATTACCCGTTGCGGATGTGAAAAGCCTTCTTCCAAAGGGTACACGCTGTGGAGCATCTGTGCATTCATTGGAGGAGGCGCAGGCTGCCGAGCGGGCAGGAGCGGACTATGTACTTTATGGTCACGTATATGAGACCCATTGTAAGCCCGGTATTGTACCGCGGGGTTTAGCTCAGCTTGAACATATTTGCAGGCTGTCGAACATTCCGGTGATCGCGCTGGGCGGCATACAACCGCACCATATCCCGGAGCTTTATAGGGCCGGAGCAAGCGGTATTGCGGTGATGTCTGGTATATGGGAGGCTGAGTCGCCTGTTGCAGCTGCGATGGAATACAGGCGAATGGCAGATCTTGTAGTTCACAGCCTGTAGCGAAAAAACGAGAGTAAAGGCAAGCTGAAAGCAGAATGGTTTATGGAGAGGAGACACGGGACCAATGCTAAAGATACACACGGAGGCAAGAGCGATAGGACACGCTGAATGCTTGGTCATAGGTGGAGGTGTCATCGGCAGTTCCATTGCTTATCATGTGGCCAAGGAGGGAAGAAGTACGATCATGCTGGAACGATTGATCCCGGGTGAGGGAGCCTCAGGAGCAGCGGTTGGAATGCTGGCAGCGGAAAGTGAAGAGTTCATCGACTCTGAGCTGGCACGATTTGCTCGCATAAGTCGAGACGCATTCCCTGAGCTTGTCTGTGATCTGGAGCGTTTGTCAGGTATTTCGGTAGAATTCCGTACAGAAGGATTTGTGACCCCTTTCCGTACGGAAACTGAAGGCCAAAAACGCTGGAAAGCTGCTAAAACGCGAGAGGATGATTGTCCTATCTGGTGGGATGCGAGGGAATTGGCCCGACGAATTCCAGGTTTGGATGAACAAGCGATCGGGGCAATATATCGTTCAAAGGAGACACAAGTGGCTCCTGTCCAGCTTTGTCGTGCTTATGCAGGTGCTGCTGCGGTGCTGGGGGCAACGGTATGGTCTGGTACACAGGCAGAGCAACTGGTCATGCAGGATGGTCGAGTTTGCGGTGTCCGAACAGATAGTGGCTTTTTTTCGTGCGATCAGGTCATTATTGCCGGAGGCTTGGATAGCATGAAATTGCTAGCGCAAGTTGGATTTGAATATCCACTTTATCCGGTCAAGGGAGAAGCGGTAGCGGTCTCCTTGAAGGATCACCCGTTAGAATACACCATTTATGCTGATGATATTTACCTTGTACCTAAACAGAATAACGAGCTTTGGATTGGGGCAACGAGCCTTCCGCATCAGTATGACGAAGAAGTGACCGTAGGAGGCTTAGAGGGGTTGCTGACACGTGCCTCTGCTTGGCTGCCGCGCGTCCGTGAAGCTTCTTTTATACGCACTTGGGCGGGCTTACGTCCGCAGGCCGCATCAGGTCATCCTTTTATAGGCACTGTTCCTGGGGTCGAGGGTGTATATGCTGCCGTCGGGCATTATCGCAACGGTGTCCTGCTGAGCGATGCTACTGGGCGTGCGATAACAGCTATGCTTAACGGAGCAGGTGCGGCTGAACTTGGAATAAGTAGATTTTCTTCTGAGCTCCTCAAGGAGGAAAGCTTATGAAGCTGACGATTAACGGCCAGAGCATGACCTTTTCTAATCGGATCACTCATGTGGATCAATTGCTACATGAGCTTGATGTAAAGGTGAAAACCGTAGTGGTGGAGCTGAATCGGCATATATTGACCCGTCAAGATCATGATGAAGCGGTGTTGAAGGATGGAGATTGCCTAGAGATTGTACATTTTGTGGGAGGCGGTTGATCATGTTAACCATTGGAAAAGCATCTTTTACCTCAAGGTTGTTGTTGGGAACAGGAAAATTCTCTGATCTGGATATTCAATCCCAAGCCGTAGAGGCTGCTGAGACGGAAATATTGACGTTTGCTGTGCGGAGATTGAACTTGGAGGAACGGGATAAGCAGCATTTTCTCGACATGCTGGATTTGAGCCGGTATACACTTCTTCCCAACACAGCAGGGGCTACAACAGCAGAGGAGGCGATTCGTATTGCCCAATTGGCAAAAGCCTCCGGCCTGTGCGATATGATTAAGGTGGAAGTCATTGGGGATAGCAAGACACTGCTGCCTGACCCTTTCGAAACGTTGAAGGCTAGTGAAAAGCTGTTAGAAGAAGGCTTTATCGTGCTGCCCTACATATCGGACGATGTGATTCTAGCAAAGAGGCTACAAGAGCTTGGAGTACACGCTGTTATGCCTGGAGCTTCACCGATTGGTACAGGACATGGTTTGCTCAATCCGTTTTCATTAGAGTTAATTATTGAACAGGCGGAGGTTCCGGTTATTGTCGATGCGGGTATTCGCTCACCCGGTGACGCGGCAATGGCGATGCAGTTGGGGGCAGATGCTGTTTTGTTGAACACAGCCGTATCAGGAGCGAAGGACCCAGTAAAAATGGCTGAGGCCATGAAACTGGCTGTTCGTGCTGGAAGATATGGTTTTGAGGCGGGGATGATTCCTGTAAAACGTTATGCTTCAGCAAGCAGTCCGACAGAAGGCATGGTTCAGACATGAAGGTAACTGACAAATCAGATGCAGGAGGAACACATCCAAGTGACCGTTATTCCAGACAGGAAAGATTCACACCCTTTGGACCCACAGGACAACGTCGGCTTGCTTCCTCTCACGTATTAATCATAGGTGTTGGAGCGCTAGGCACAGGTATTGCGGAAACGCTTGTTCGCGGGGGCGTAGGTACAGTGAGCCTCGTAGACCGGGATTATGTGGAATGGAGTAATTTGCAGCGCCAACAGCTTTTTCAGGAAAGTGATGCTGCGCAAAGATGTCCCAAAGCAATAGCTGCTCAGCGAAGATTAAAGGATATTAATTCGGAAGCGGTCATACATGCACATGTACTGGATGTTAGGGTAGAAGAGCTGGAAGAGTTGATCCAGGGGGTAGATCTCATGATGGATGCGACGGATAATTTCGATACCCGACTTCTTATGAACGACATGGCACTAAAGCATCGCATTCCTTGGATTTATGGGGGGTGTGTGGGCAGCTATGGTATAACCTACACCATTTTACCGGGTCAAACGCCTTGTCTTCACTGTCTGCTGGGAACTGTGCCGTTTGGTGGTGAAACCTGCGATACCGCCGGGATTATTCCGCAGGCCGTACAGATGGTCACGGCTAACCAAACTACGGAAGCTTTCAAACTTCTGGGCGGATATCCGGAAAATTTGAGAGGAAAGCTGCTTTCGTTTGATTTGTGGAAAAATGAGTATGTAGCGATAGCAGTAGATAGCGTTAAAAAGGAGAATTGTCCTTCTTGCGGCAAGCAACCGACGTATCCCTACTTGTCGGCCTCTCATCGGCAAAAAACAGATGTTTTGTGCGGTAGGGATACCGTTCAAATTAGACCAGCAAACCCAACACTTCTGAATCTTGCAGAAACAGCAGATAGATTTGCTTCTTTGGGAGAGGGAAAAGTAGAGCGGAATTCGTTTTTGGTTTCCTTTAGTACAAGCGAGCATCGCTTGGTTGTTTTTGCAGATGGCAGAGCGTTGATCCATGGGACAAAGGACGTGGCAAAAGCAAGAAGTCTGTATCATCGCTATTTGGGTTAAAATATAAAAGCAGAAAGCCATTCTTTGGAGAATGATTTTCTGCTTTTTTGTTACAATAATATTAATATGCTTTAATGGCTTATAACAAACTTGTTCGTATCCAATATGTAATGCTATGTCCAAACCAGGTGGGTGAAAGGATGAGCCCGTTAATTTTACTTGTAGATGTAAATGAAGCGCCTCCCGTATTTGTTCATCCATTGGAGCAGGCAGGTTATCAGGTGGTACATGTTAGCAATACAACGGATGTAAGCTCTTATGTAGCCCATAATCCTGTGGATTTGCTACTCCTGAACATAGAAGATGAACAGGCGGATACACAAGGCTTGATTCGCATTTTGCAGCAAAACCATCCTCATGTCCCGTTATTTGCAATGACTTCATCAGATGAGGAGGACCATATTGTTTCCTGCTTTGAACAAGGGGCACATGATGTGATCGTTCTGCCCTTTTATCCTAGAGTTTTTCAGGCAAGAGTGGCTAATTTATTGCGGATTTTTGGTATTGAACGTGATGTGAAAAGGGCGATCGAAGCGGGTGATTTACATATAGACAATGCAAGCAGAATGGTGAGCAGAGGGGGAGAAAAGCTGGAATTAACTCCGAAAGAATTTGATCTTTTGCTTCATCTGGCGATACATCTTAACCAAGTTTGTAGCAGGCAGCAAATTCTGAAGGATGTTTGGAAACATGATTATATCGTTGATACGAACGTGGTAGACGTCTATATCAGACATTTGAGGGTTAAAGTAGATAAAGGGTATAAGTTTAAGATGATCCGTACGGAACGAGGTATTGGCTATTCACTCAGAACACCAACCGTATCAGAATAGCATAAGGCATATAAAAAAGCCGGAACTTTTCGTCCCGGCTCGCATATTTCAAAATGAGTTTCATACTACAGCACGCGGCGTGCTTTAATGTATGTTCTTTTCCAGTTGCTGGAGTTCAAATCGGAGATGGTCACGCCAGGTCCGCCGTAAGTGTGCAAAATTTTACCGCCGCCCATATAGACTGCTACGTGGGTAATGTTACGTCCTGTAGCACGACTACCGCTTGAAAAGAACACTAAGTCACCTTTTTTTAAATTGGACTTGGATACGGCATGTCCGACTTTAGACTGTTGAACAGAAGTACGTGGTAAATTCACTCCGTATTTCTTGAATATGTGCTTCATGAAAGAAGAACAGTCAAAATTGCGCGTCGTGCTTGTGGAAGCTCCAAACTTATAAGGAGTTCCCATATATTTTTCGCCGTAGTTAATTACTTTTTGGCCTACTGAAGTAGTAGTGGCAGCTTGTGCCGTATTTGTTCCCTCAATTGCAAAAGTACCAAAGCCGATAGTGGCTGCGACCCCTGCTATAATTACCTTTTTTATGATTTTCTGCATATTCATGTTGTAAGTACCTCCAGAAATTGATTTGTGCAATATTTTGCTGAGTTGCTAACTAACTGACAGCGTTGAGTATAACAGTTTTGAAGCCGCCTAATAGTTGGAAAATAACTCTCAAATGCTTGAGGGACAAGACTTACACAGCGATTATTAAAAAACGATTAAAAATTACAATTTGTAAAAAATATATCGATTCATAGATCTCTATAAACGGAAAAACCCTTGTTTATCAAGGGTTTTGAGTGAAAAAACAATCTAAACAATGGTTACAACAATGTCATAATTAATCCTTGCTTTGAATAACGAGTAGTAGACCGCTTTTGATAGAAATCGTACCTTTTGAAGCCGTTAGCTTATTACTGACAGCACGCGATTGTCCCATTTTGAGGGTGGCATTATGCAGCGGATACATAAATCCTTCCAGTTGTATGCCTGTTACTTCGGCGGTCATAGGAAGCAGCGATGTATATGTATAGCCCATAGGCTGAATCTCAAGCCTTGATCCGGTGAGCTCAATATAATTATGTGCGTCCATAATAGCGCAGCTAATATGATGCTGCATTGCGCGTACCAAAATTTGAACATTAGCCAATGTGTGGTCCATCCGGGTGCCAGTCACACCAAGCATCAGTACATGATCTGCCTGTTCGTCCATAGCGATTTCCAAAGCAAGCTCAGTATCTGTTAAGTCTTTAAGTACTGGATCACATGCAATCATACGTTGGCTTGCTAATTCTACCTTTTCTTTTTCCTCTGGTGTGATCGAATCAAAATCTCCTACAGAGACATGTGGTGTAATACCGTGTTCGATCAGGAAAAGAGCACCTTTATCTGCACCTATAATAAAATCATCGGGTTGTATTTGATGTAAATCTTCTTCATTAAGACGACCGCCTGAAAATACAATCGCTCGTTTTTTTGTCATAATCAACATCCTTTCTTTCTGATACCATCCTATATATACCATCGTTTTTAAGTATACCGCGTTAAATATGGCTTGCACAATTTTGGAGGACACGGCTACAATGAAACAGAAAAAAGGAAGTGTAACGTGTAATAGGAAGGAGAACGAAATGATTAACGTTTTGTTTGTATGTTTGGGCAATATTTGCCGCTCTCCGATGGGGGAGGCGATACTGAGACATAAAGCGCAGGAACGGGGATTGGGTGCAGAAATCGGGGTAGACTCGGCCGGGACAGGCGACTGGCACATCGGAAATCCCCCGCATGAGGGAACACTAAAGCAACTTAAACTGCATGGAATCAGCGAACAAGGCATACAGGCAAGGCAAATAACGGGCCGCGATTTTGAGGCGTTTGATTATATTGTGTGTATGGATGACTCCAATGAACAAAACATGCGTAAGATTGCAGGTGGAGCGGAGGCTGATATTCTAAAATTCATGGATTTGCTCCCTCAAGAAAAATTGAGAGAAGTACCCGACCCGTATTTTACAGGGAATTTTGAAGAGACCTATCGATTAATGGACGCAGGGTGCGATGCCTTGCTGGACAAGATCATAGAAGAAAAGCTATAATGTGAACGAAAGATGACGGCAATAATTGCCGTTTTTCGTTATACACTTTTGAAAGCGTAACCAAATTATGAAAAAGAGGAAGGAGCTTTATGACCTATTAGGTCAATGCTCTCATTCCCCTTAGTTACCAGGAAGAATATTTACTCAGGCGCGATCCAAAAAATACATTAGCGCGTCAGGCAACTCGTTTTGCCAAAAGCCCCACAAATGTTTGCCATCCTTTTCACGGTAAGAAACTTCAGCGTTCCGTTTGCGCAGCAAATCTGCGCATTGACGGTTAAGCTCTACAAAGTTGTAAATGCCAGTATCACTCTCAAATGCATCTTCCTGAAGGCCAACCGTCATCCACACCCGCAAATGAGACAGATCTTTCTCGCGGGCGATGATTTCCTGAGAAGCTTCATAGTAAGCACCTGAGAGGCTGATAATGCGGTTGAACAGCTGAGGATACATCAAAGCCAAATGCAGAGACACACTGCCTCCCAGTGAATCCCCCGCCAAAATGCGGGACGCTGCATCTTTTCTTATAGGATACTTTTGCTCTACATAGGGAATAATCTCTTCTGCAAAACAGGCGGTATACGCCTCAAAACGATTGCCAAAGGGAGCATACTCCTGAGTTCTGATTTTGGTATTCACTTCCACTCCTACAATAATGAAGGGTTCGACGCCCTCATCTAAAATGAGGCGGTTGGCGTGAGTTGCAATGCGGCCAAAATTGAAAAATTCTTCTCCGTCCTGACAGTATACGACCGGGTAGCTCAATATTTCATTATAGCCGGGCGGCAAATAAATCCGGAGAGTCCTGGTCTCTCCAAGAAAGCGGCTGTCTACTTCGTCTTTAAGGATGGTTCGTTTTAAATACCGAGAATCCGTCATTTTTCGTCACCTTTCTTGGGTATTATTTTGCATTCGGGATCACAATAAGTTAAGATTACCCTGATTGCAATAGATGTTTAAAATTTCAATCATGTACTAAGCTGTTATAGTAAAAAACATACCCTGTTACACACACAAAAATGTGGCAAACTCAAAAAAAATAACTAAATCTTTGACGCGAGCGATATAACAGGTGTATAATAATCCTATAACAGCGGAACTTGATATTCAAATTTTTTTGTTGAGGTGAAGAAAATGAGCAAGGTTCCTTATGAAGTTTACACAGAGGAAGTTGAGGCGCTGTCCGTACTTTCTCCGGATGGTGAAATTATCAATAAAGATATGTTGCCTAAACTTACAGATGATCAATTGAAAGAAATTATGTATCGAATGGTATTTACACGTACTTGGGACGACCGTGCCGTTAACTTAGGCCGTCAAGGACGTCTCGGTTTCTACGCTCCGGTATCCGGACAAGAAGCAACCATGATTGGTAGCGAATATGCGCTCCAAAAAGAAGACTTTATTGCTCCAGGCTACCGCGATATTCCGCAAATCGTTTGGCATGGCCTGCCATTATACCAAGCTTTCTTGTATTCCCGTGGTCATCAACACGGCGGCCAAGTGCCGGACGGTGTTAATGTACTGATGCCGCAAATCATCATTGGCGCGCAAATTTTGCATGCTATGGGTATTGCTATGGGTTACAAACTGAAAAAGCAAAAACAAGTCGCCATTACATATACAGGTGACGGCGGTTCTTCCGAAGGTGATTTCTACGAAGGCCTGAACTATGCTGGTGTATACAAGTTGCCAGTTATTTTCTTTGTGCAAAACAATGGTTACGCGATCACGACTCCATTCTCAAAACAAACGGCTGCTCTTTCGATCGCTCATAAAGCAGTAGCTGCTGGTATTAAAGGCGTGAAAATTGACGGCATGGACGTGCTTGCAGTTATTAAAGCCGTTCAAGAAGCTGCAGAACGTGGACGTAATGGCGAAGGTGCTACTTTGATTGAAGCCGTAACGTACCGTTTCCGTCCGCATTCCCTTTCTGATGATGCAACAAAATATCGTTCTAAAGAAGAAGAAGGCGAATGGAATGCGAAAGATCCAATTGCTCGCTTTGCGAAATACCTTGAGAAAAAAGGTCTTTGGACTGAAGAAGATACAGCTCGCGTAAAAGAAGAAGCTAAGGCAAAAGTGAACGAAGAGATCAAAAAAGCCGAGAAAACAGAGAAAATGACAATTCCTGGCCTGATTGATAGCATGTTCGAAACAACGCCTAAGCACTTGGAAGAACAAAAAGCTGATTTTAAATAATTGAACTTAAAAGAGACCGGGCGGTAACCCGATCCGGTCTGCTTTTCGATTGACCTGAACTGAAATTGATCTGTCAATGTTTAAGGAGGAAATGAAGCAAATGGCACAAATGAACATGAAAGAAGCGATTCGTGACGCACTGCGCGTAGAGTTGAAACGCGACCCTAACGTCCTGCTTTTCGGTGAAGACGTAGGTCATGTAGGTGGCGTATTCCGCGCTACAGAAGGTCTGCAAAAAGAATTTGGCGAAGAACGTGTATTCGATACTCCGCTGGCGGAATCCGCAATCGGGGGTCTTGCTGTGGGTCTGGGTATTCAAGGCTTCCGCCCTGTAGCTGAAATCCAGTTCGTAGGCTTTATCTTTGAAGCACTCGATCAAATGGCAATTCAAGCATCCCGTATGCGTTACCGTTCCGGTGGACGTTACAATTCTCCAATCGTATTCCGTACACCTTTTGGTGGCGGTGTTAAGGCAGCCGAGCTGCATACAGATTCTTTGGAAGGTCTTCTGGCTCAAACACCTGGTATCAAGGTTGTTGTTCCTTCCAACCCTTACGATGCAAAAGGTCTTATGATCGCGTCTATTCGCGATAATGATCCAGTATTTTTCATGGAGCATTTGAACCTGTATCATGCATTCCGCGCTGAAGTTCCTGAGAATGATTACACAGTTGAACTGGGCAAAGCTAATGTAGTTCGTGAAGGTTCCGATGTGACGATCATTACTTACGGTATGATGGTACACACTTCGATTAAAGCTGCTGATGAGCTGGAAAAAACAAAAGGTATCAAAGTAGAAATCATTGATTTGCGTACCATTAGCCCGATTGACATTGATACCGTTGTTGCTTCTATTCAAAAAACCAATCGTGCCATCGTTGTTCAAGAAGCGCAAAAGAGCTCCGGTGTAGCTGCTGAAGTTATTGCACAAATTAACGAAAAAGCAATCCTGCATCTGGAAGCACCCGTTCTGCGTGTAGCAGGTCCGGATACCGTTTATCCTTTTGCTCAAATTGAAGATACTTGGTTGCCAACGCCAACACGTATCATTGATGCGGTTAATAAAGTATTGGAATTTTAATTAAAGCACACCGTAAATTTGGGAGGTTTTAAACGTGGCTAAATTTGAATATAAATTCCCGGAGCTAGGTGAAGGTCTTCACGAAGGCGAAATCATCAAGATTCACATCAAGCCCGGCGACAAAGTAACAGATGAAGATATCATCATGGAAGTACAAAATGATAAGGCAGTAGTTGAAGTTCCTTGTCCGGTTAATGGTACAGTACAAGAAGTATTTGCCAAAGACGGCGACATCTTTAACGTAGGTCAAGTCGTAGCTGTAATTGATGCAGAAGGTGAACTTCCTGAACAAGAAGATGCACCAGAAGCACCAGCTGCTAGCCCTGAACCAATTGCTGCTGCACAAGGTGGAGCTGCAGGTACAGCTAGATTTGAATATAAATTCCCAGAGCTGGGTGAAGGTCTTCACGAAGGCGAAATCATCAAGATTCACATCAAGCCCGGCGATAAAGTAACAGATGAAGATATCATCATGGAAGTACAGAACGATAAGGCAGTAGTTGAAGTTCCGTGTCCAGTCAATGGTACGGTTCAAGAAGTATTTGCCAAAGACGGCGACATCTTTAATGTAGGTCAAGTTGTGGCTGTAATCGCTGCAGAAGGTGAACTTCCTGAACAAGAAGAAGCACCAGCTGCTGTGAAACAAGAAGAGGATGCTGCAAAAGGCGGAGCTAACACAAAACCAGCTGCAACACCTGCTGCTTCTAACAAAGACGTACTGGCTACACCTAGCGTCCGCAAATTTGCTCGTGAGCAAGGTGTAAACATCGCTCAAGTGAGTGGCTCCGGCAAAAATGGTAAAATCACCAAAGAAGATGTAGAAGCTTTCAAAAATGGTGGAGGTCAAGCGGCTGCACCAGTAGCGAAAGAAGCTGCAAAAGCACAAGAGCCTGCTAAGAAAGAAGCGAAAGCTGCAACACCATCTGCACCAGCAGCAGATCCACGTGCTGAGGAAGAGCGCGTACCATTTAAAGGTATCCGCAAAGCTATTTCCAATGCTATGGTTAAATCGGCTTATACGGCTCCGCACGTTACGATTATGGATGAAGTAGATGTAACTGAATTGGTTGCTTTCCGTACTCGTATCAAACCAATTGCTGAGAAGAAAGGCACAAAAGTAACATACCTGCCATTCATCGTAAAAGCTTTGGTTGCTGCTTCCCGTCAATTCCCGGCTCTGAATGCCACAATCGACGAAGAAGCAAACGAAATTGTCTACAAAAAATACTACAACATCGGTATCGCTACAGATACAGACAACGGCTTGATCGTTCCTGTTATCAAAGATGCTGATCGTAAGAGTATCTGGATGATTGCTGATTCCATTCGTGATCTGGCTGTGCGCGGTCGTGATGGAAAATTGGCTGCGAATGAGATGAGAGGGAGCACAATCTCCATCACTAACATCGGTTCCGCAGGCGGTATGTTCTTTACTCCAATCATTAACTTCCCTGAAGTTGCGATTTTGGGTACTGGCCGCATCAGTGAAAAAGCAGTCGTGAAAAACGGTGAAATTGTAGCTGCTCCAGTAATGGCTCTTTCCTTGAGCTTTGACCACCGTATTATTGACGGTGCAACTGCTCAAAACTTCATGAACTATATCAAACAGCTGCTCGCTAACCCTGAGTTGCTTGTTATGGAGGTGTAATCAATGGTAGTAGGAGACGCTTCTCTGGATATTGACACATTGGTTATCGGTGCGGGTCCTGGCGGCTATGTAGCTGCCATCCGTGCCGCACAATTGGGACAAAGCGTATTGATCGTTGACAAATCTGAGCTGGGCGGTGTCTGTTTGAACCGTGGATGTATTCCATCCAAAGCTTTGATCTCAGCAGCTCATCAATACGAAGCAGCTAAACATGGCGAGTCTTTCGGTATTACGGCTGAGAACGTAAAAGTAGACTTTGCTAAAACACAAGAATTTAAAAACGGTGTTGTTAAGAAAATGACAGGCGGCGTAAGTGGCTTGCTCAAAGGCAACAAAGTTGAAGTTTTTAATGGTGAGTGCATGTTCATCAACGAAAACGAAGCGCGTGTATTCAACGAACATGAATCACCACGTTACCGTTTTAAAAATGCAATTATCGCAACAGGTTCCCGTCCAATCGAACTGAAACCATTCCCATTTGGCGGACGCATTCTGTCTTCTACAGAAGCATTGAACCTGCCTGAAATTCCGAAAAGCCTGATCGTAATCGGTGGTGGATACATTGGTGCAGAGCTTGGACAAATGTACTCCAAATTCGGTTCCAAAGTAACGATTATTGAAGGTATGGATACAGTACTTCCTGGTTTCGACAAAGATATGACTTCAATCGTTGCGAAAAGCATGAAGAAAACTGGCATCGAAATCTTCACTGGCGCTAAAGCGGAAAGTGCAGAGCAAACAGATAAAGACGTAACAGTGAAATTCTCCGTTAACGGCGAAAGCAAAGAAGTAACTGCTGATTATCTGCTTGTAACTGTTGGACGTCGTCCAAACACTGACGGTGAACTGGGTCTGGATCTGATCGGCCTAGAACTGGATGAGCGCGGAATGGTGAAAGTTGACCACCAAGGACGTACTAGCATTCCTCACATCTTTGCAATCGGCGATATCGTAGCTGGTCTTGCTCTGGCGCACAAAGCTTCTTACGAAGGTAAAGTAGCTGCTGAAGCAATCGCAGGCGAGCCGTCTGTAGTTGATTACAAGTGTATGCCGGCTGTCGTTTTCACAGATCCAGAATGCTCCAGTGTAGGCTACACAGAGACACAAGCCAAAGAAAAAGGCTACAATGTCAAAGTTGGCAAGTTCTCTTATGGAGCAAACGGTCGTGCGGTTTCCCTGAACGCTGCTGAAGGTTTTGTGAAAATCGTAGCTGACGCTGACACAGGTCTGGTACTGGGTACGCAAATCGTAGGTCTGGAAGCTTCCAACCTTATTGCTGAGCTGGGTCTGGCGATTGAAATGGGTGCTACACTCGAAGATATCTCCTTGACTATTCATGCTCACCCTACATTGGGCGAAATCGTTATGGAAGCAGCGGAAGTCGTGCTGGGTCATCCGATCCACGCATTGGCACCACGTCGCTAATACCATTTTTCATTATCTCGTTTTTGGTTTTCATACATGACAAAGAGAGGCAAGGAGCGCTATATCTGCGCTCTTTGTCTCTTTTTTTTCAAACTTTAGGATTTTCAGGACTACCATGAAAATTCACACAGTACATGGTCAATGAAGCACCGTACATGATAAACTAAATATAGATATTGGTGCAGAAAAAGAATTTTAAAGATTAGAATCTGGCGATGCCAGGTTTTTATTCATGCTCAAAGGAGAGGGATAACGTGCGTAACTATTTGGAACTGCTGGAGGATATTTTAGAGAATGGAGTAAAAAAAGAGGATCGTACAGGAACGGGTACACTATCTGTTTTCGGAAGACAACTCCGTTTTGATCTGGCCAAGGGCTTCCCCTTGGTGACCACCAAAAGAGTACATTTGAAATCCGTTATTCATGAGCTGTTATGGTTTTTGCGGGGAGATACCAACATTTCTTATCTCAAGGAGAACGGAGTTACCATTTGGGATGAATGGGCGGATGAGCAGGGCAATCTGGGGCCTGTATATGGATCACAATGGCGCTCGTGGGAAACAACAGATGGACAACATATTGACCAAATTGCGAATGTCATTGAGGCTATTAAAAATAATCCGGATTCACGTCGACACATCGTCAGTGCTTGGAATGTTGCTGAAATCGAATCGATGAAGTTGCCGCCATGTCATTTTGTATTTCAGTTCTATGTAGCTGGAGGGAAGCTTTCCTGTATGCTAACGATGCGTTCTGTGGATACCTTTTTAGGGTTGCCGTTCAATATCGCAAGTTATGCATTGCTAACGCATATGGTTGCACAGCAGTGCGGTTTGGAGCCTGGCGAATTTATTTGGTCAGGCGGCGATGTGCATATTTATTCAAATCATATGCAACAAGTGCATACGCAGTTGGAACGTGATCCTTATCCGTTGCCTCAGCTGAAAATTCTGCGCAAGCCGGATTCGATTTTTGATTATACCTACGACGATTTTGCTTTTGAAAATTACGAGTATCATCCAGGGATTAAGGCGCCTGTCGCCATCTGATTAGAGGAGGTGGAAAAATGGGCATTTCAATGATATGGGCTATGGCACAAAATGGTGTGATTGGCCGGGATAATAAACTTCCCTGGCGCCTCCCTAGAGACATGGCCTTTTTCAAAGAGCAGACGATTAATAAAACGGTACTCATGGGACGCAAGACGTGGGAATCCTTTGGAGGAAAAAGCCTGCCAAACCGACGTAACGTCGTCTTGACTCGAGATCAGCGCTATCAGGCAGAAGGTGCGGAAGTAATTCATTCACTGGAAGAAGGGCTCCAATTAGCAAAGCAGGAGGAGTTAATGGTCATTGGAGGAGCAGAGATTTATTCACTGTTTTGGCCACATGCTGATCGGCTGATTGTGACTCGGATTGAGGAGACTTTTGAAGGCGATACAACCTTCCCTGAGCTGGGTTGGAACGGCTGGAATATAGTCAGTGAGACCCCGGGTATCAAGGATGACAAAAATCCCTATGAGTATCGTTTTGTTGTTTACGAGAGAACAGAATAAGAATAGACTGTATCCGACCCCACTCATTTGAAAAATTAATAAACCATATAAAAAATCCTTTTGGCTGTTGATGCAGAAAGTTGCATAAGTTTTCATCACTTTTACGCTGTATTGTGATACAATAAATCAAATTCAACGAGAACAGACCCTTTCATAATACAAACAGACAAATTCGAATTTGACTTGAATTCTGAATGGATGATCGGGGTTCATAAGCGAAGAGATGGGGGAACGTAACATGTCTACACCAACTGGATTTATGGAATACACACGACAGCTTCCTACAGACCGGGACCCGGCAGAGCGTATAAAGGATTGGGAAGAATTCCATAAGCATATGTCTGAAGAAGAGCTGCGTACCCAAGGGGCGCGTTGTATGGACTGCGGAACTCCTTATTGTCATACGGGGATGGATATCATGGGAGCAACTTTAGGCTGCCCGGTTCATAATCTCATTCCGGAATGGAACAATCTCGTATATCGTGGTTTGTGGAAGGAAGCGCTAGAGCGGCTGCACAAAACGAATAACTTCCCGGAATTCACAGGCCGTGTCTGTCCTGCGCCATGTGAAGGTTCGTGTACAGTCGGCCTGATCGGACAGTCGGTTACAATTAAAACCATTGAGGAAGCTATTATCGAAAAAGGCTTTGAGGAAGGTTGGGTCGTTCCTAATCCGCCAGAAAAGCGTACAGGCAAACGTGTGGCTGTTGTTGGTTCGGGTCCAGCAGGTTTGGCTACAGCTGCTCAGCTTAACAAAGCAGGGCACAACGTGACTGTGTATGAGCGTGCTGATCGTGTGGGTGGATTATTGATGTATGGAATACCGTCTATGAAATTAGATAAGAAGGTTGTTCAGCGGCGTGTGGATTTGCTGGAGGCTGAAGGTATTCAATTCATCACAAATACGGAGATCGGCAAAGATATCCCTACCGATCAGTTGATTGCTGAATATGATGCGGTTGTCCTATGTGGTGGTTCTACGAAGCCAAGAGAATTCAACATTGAAGGTAGCGATTTGAAGGGTGTTCATTATGCGATGGACTATCTGAATGGTACCATCAAAAGTTACTTGGATTCCAACCTGGAAGATGGCAACTATTTGTCCTCCCAAGGTAAGGACGTTATTGTAATCGGTGGTGGTGATACGGGTTCGGACTGTGTAGCTACTTCTTTGCGTCATGGTTGTCGGAGTGTCACTCAATTTGGCACTCACACCAAAGCGCCTATGGAGCGTGACCCGATTGCCAATCCTTGGCCACAATTTCCAAACGTGTATTCTCTCGATTATGCACAGGAAGAAGCGAAGGCGCTGTTCGGAGAAGATCCACGTGAGTTCTCCATCATGACGACCAAATTTGTAGGTGATGAGAACGGTAATTTGAAAGAGCTACACACCATTCAAATTCAACGGATTGTTGATGAAACAGGCCGCAAAATCTATCAACCGATTCCAGGTACGGAGCGCGTATTCCCTGCACAAATTGCTCTTATTGCCATTGGATTTGATGGTCCTGAGCAAACGATTGTAGAACAAATTGGTTTGGAGACGGATCGTCGCTCCAACGTTAAAGCACGTTATGGGAAATATGTTACCAATGTGGATAAGGTTTTTGCAGCAGGCGATATGCGTCGCGGACAAAGTCTTGTCGTGTGGGCTATTAATGAAGGTCGCGAAGCTGCACGAGAGGTTGATAAATACCTCATGGGCGCTACCGTTTTGGTATAATTAAAAATTTTATGTAACGGATCAGTCAAAGCTCCATCTTCGGATGGGGCTTTATTGTATTTCAAGCTGAGTCTGTCAGAAGCGAAAAATGAATAAATGATTATTAAGCTTTGAAACATTGTGAAATTTATGTTAGTTAATATAACTTAAATTTAATTATCTCACCATATATTTCTTATATATATTGATCATAACATAAAAAAGGGTGTTTAGTGTAGCTTTTTTATAGAAAAAAGAATTAATTCACAAGAAAATTAGTTAAAATCCGATACTTATGTAATATAAATTAACATATACATAACTTTAGTTGACTGTTTAAAATCATGACCTGAGAGAAGCGTGGTATCTATGGTATAATACACGTATATTGTTGAAGCGTTTGACTAAATGAATTTACAAAGGAGCTTTCGTCGGGAGAAGGCTCCTTTTGCATGAGGCCGGGATACCTGTGTTTTCATTAACATTCCATGTATATGTATGATTCATGGAGGAGAAACAGAAGGCCGTCAGGAAGGAATGGAGTATGAATGAAGACGTTGATTATTGCTGAGAAACCAGATATGGGACGGACGATTGCCGCTGTTATGGAGCCGCGGGCTAAAAATAACCGTACCTATTTGGAAGGTGAGAAATACATTGTAACCTGGGCGATCGGACATTTGTTGGGTTTGGCTGAGCCGGATGCATACGATGCTAAGTACAAACGATGGAACATTAAGGATCTTCCTATTATCCCTGAGCAGTTCAAAATTGTACCGAATCCGAAAACAAAAGATCAGCTGAAAATGATTGGTGAACTGGCTAAACGCTGCAATGCCATCGTAAATGCTTGTGATGCTGGACGGGAAGGGCAATATATTTTCGCGTTGATTCAACAGCAATTGAAGTTGCATCAGCCAGTTAAACGACTGTGGATTTCAGATTTGACAGCGGAAAGTATTGCGACAGGCTTTGAACGATTGCGAGATGCTTCGGAGTTTGAATTTCTGACTCAAGCTGCGAGGGCACGAAGTGAAGCGGACTGGCTGATCGGAATGAATGCTTCCAGAGCGTTCACAACACGACATAACACACTGCTGTCGGTAGGAAGGGTGCAGACTCCCGTGCTGGCACTGATTCATGACCGGGAAAAGGAAATTGAGGCATTTCAGTCTCAAACCTTCTATGATGTGTGGGCTGAATTTAAGCAAGATCAGATCAAGTACAAAGGTGCGTGGCAGGGGGATCGGTTGACGAAGCCAGAGGAAGCTGAGGCGATCGCTGCGGCCGTTCGCGGAAAAACAGGTAAAATCACCAAATATGATACCAAGCAGACAAAAGAGTATCCTTTTAAATTGTACGATTTAACGCTGCTTCAACGCGAGGCGAATGCCAAGTATGGTTATTCGGCCAAAAAAACACTGGATGTGGCACAAGCGCTTTATGAGCGTCACAAGGTCATTTCCTATCCGCGTACCAATTCTAACTATGTGACAGAGCAAAATATAGACGGCATGCACAAGGCGCTACGGATGCTGGGGACAGGTCCTTATGCTGATCTGGTCCAACAAGCCAACCCGAATTTGGTCCATAAACAGAATAAATCGGTCTGCAATCCATCTCGTGTTGAGGATCACCATGCTATTCTGCCGACGTTAAAAAGGCCAGGAACGCTAAGCAAGGAGGAGCAAAATGTATATGACCTGGTTATTCGCAGGTTTTTGTCACATTTTTTTCCGCCTGCTGAATACAAAATGCATACCGTAATGACACAGGTGGACAAGCATCTGTTTAAAACAAATATCAAAGAGCTTCTTTCCTTGGGATGGAAAGTGGTTTTGAGTAAGGCTGATCAGGATAAAGGTAAAAAGAGCAAATCACCGAAAAAAGAGGATGAAGAGGAAACGGACGAGTGGACGGATAAGAAGTTTGAGATTGATGCGGTTCGTCCCGTTGATTGTGTTCGCGCTGAGATGAAAGAAAAGGCGACTCAGCCCCCTAAAAGCTACACAGAGGGTACATTGCTTAAGGCGATGGAAAGCGCGGGCAAACAGATGGAGAATGAGGAATTGCGTGAGGTCATGAAGGACGCCGGTTTAGGCACACCTGCGACGCGGGCCGCCACAATTGAACGATTGAAAAAGGTTGGCTATATTGAAATGAAGGGCAAAAAGATTCTTATTACGGAAAAGGGAAAGATGGCTATTGACCTGATCCGTCATGCTGGGGTTGATCTATTAGCCTCGCCGGAGATGACTGGTCAATGGGAACGTCGTCTACACCAAATTTCCAAGGGAGAGGCGGCTCAAGAGAAGTTTATGGATAACGTTAAAAGATTTACGTTGTCCATCATTGACAAGGTGAGGCAGCAGCCACCGGCTCCGGCAAATGCCTTTGGCGAGGAAGCAAGGGGGAAACGTGCAGCTGGAAAAGAAGGCGCACGTAATGTACGCGCGAGTGGAGGCACCGCCGCCAAAGGGGGAGGGCCTGCTACATCAGGACGCGGTGGCAGCGCTGGAAGCGCAACGCTGGAGCAGGCAGCAGCACCAGCAAGTCGTGCTGTGGGAACAGCAGGTTCCGCTGCACGCAGCTCTTCCGATGGAGCCTCAGGCATTTCAGTGAGCCAAAGGCAAGCTTTGGGTAGCTGCCCACGCTCTAATTGCAGCGGAAGCATTATAGAAGGCCGCAAAGGGTATGGGTGCAGCCACTACAAGCAGGGCTGTGGCTTTGTCGTCTGGAAGGAATATGCTGGAAAGCAGATTACCGAAACGATGCTCAAATCTCTGTTGACGAAAGGACAGACGCAATTGTTGTCTTTTAAGCGTAAAGATGGATCGACCGTCAAAGCGCGAATTGTTCTGAATGAACCAGGTACAGGACAACTTAGCGTTCGAGAGGAATCCTGAGACAGGATTTAGACACTATTTTGGCTGAATCAAAGGTTGAATAACATTTTAAAAACAAAAAAGGGACCCTATCCGAGGGTCCTTTTTTGTTGATGCAATTGTATGCTTTCGTGGATAACCCGTGGTACTTCCGTTAGCTTCTGTATCGTATACATCACGGAGTTCACGTTTTTTTGCAATTCAACCATATTGTAAATCCATTCCTTAGGCTGTTTGAGATATACAGCATGAATACCTGCGGCAAGGGCTGGAGATACATCAGTGCGCAGAGAATTCCCGATCATCCAGGTGATGCTTCGGTCCAAGCGATTCATCTGGATGATTTCTTCTAGTGCTTCGACATTTTTATGCTGGCGAATGTAGATGCGGTCATCAAAGTAGGTAGCCAGTTTCATTTGTTCAATCTTTCTTTCTTGAATGATCTGCTCACCGCCAGTATAAAGATGAAGGGAATGCCCTGCTTTTTGGAGGGAGTTCAACGTTTCAACCATGCCTGGATACGGTTCGATTTCCTGTTCGTACACACTTCGGCCAAGAGAGCGAAGCTCCTGCTCTTCCCGAAAATCGAGACGGCGTCCGAATTGTTCCGAGAAAAATTGGTACGTATCTATCAGAGATTGTGGAAAATGCTCGCTGGCAAAGCCCACTTGATGAACTCCAGCCACATCAATTTCGATTTGTTTTTCACGAATCGTATTTTTCGTTAGATTATGAGTTGCAAACCATTCCTGAAGCAAATCGAAAAAGTGGTTGAGGATAAGGTCAAAATACTTGTTGCAGTGGACTAAGGTGTCATCAAGATCAAATAAAATGTGCTGCTTCGGATACGACATGATGCATACTCCTTCCCAGCCAAAGCTTTAACGCTGCTTTGGTTATAACTAAAAGTACAATTCAAATTACAATCCAATATAGGATTCCAAAAATACCTGTAAATCAGCCGCGCCATCGGGACGGATGCTGAATTTTTCCTTATGATAACGTCCGATGTGAATACGGAGCAGACCAGCCACTCGTAAAATCATCATATCAGACATGAGTGTATCTTCCAAACGGCTCAAATCATGGCGCATATCTTCGAGAGACTTAGGACCTTGAGCTACATAACGCAGAATTCGCAGCCGCTGCGGATCATTGACCGCACGAGTGAGCCGTAGCAGAAGCGTAGGCGGTTCTTCCTCGCTCTCCTCGGGGATATCAACCGGATACTGGATCAGCAATGTGCGGGTATAAAAACAGTATGAATTAATCGGGCGATTATGGACAACCGGAAATAGGACTACTGTATCCAGGTCTTCCATGTGTGGCACGACTAGTCCAGCTGTCGCATACTCAACCAGTGCTTCCGGCTCCATTTTACTCAGTAGCATGCGCTTTTCCGCAGCGTCTTCTTCTGCCAACACACGTAGTTCGCCTTCCAAGGCCCGAAAATAATCACGATCCCACAATTTGAGGAGTGGTGCGTATACCTTACGAATGCGTAAAGATTCTTCAAAGGTTAAAAAAGGGATATGCGGAACGAGCAGCTCAAACATATCTTTATCCGGACCGTGATCCAAATAAGAGATATAATCAGATATTTCATCCGATTCCGGTCGAAGTAACGCCCAGGCATAGAGTGCGTCATAATCGCTAAAAGGGCAATCCTGAGCTGTAGCAAGCTCAGTACGAACTTCAAGTTGTAGTCGTGCATCCACCTTGTCGATCCATTCATGGCCCAAGTCCATATCTTGGACCCACTTTTTAGTCACATAGGCCATGAAGCTGCCGAGCAATTCATAAATTGGAGAAGTGTCTATTTTAATTTGATAACTCATGGAACCCAATGCCTCCTATTCTGTCTTCTAGCCCAGAGCGGTGAACGTAATTAAGCCCGTCCATAAGCAAAACATGAGCATTTTAATAATTGCTCACTTATTTATTATGGCTTGTTCTGCCAGGGATTGTCCACTATAATATGAAATAGTGCGTTGTGACGTGAATGGGTTCGGATTGAACATACGAGGCTCCTTAACCGAAGGAGTCGGATACATACCAGACAAGCTCTTTCCGTAAAATCGTCATCTCAGATGGCGATTTTTTTCTTCTATTCTTTAATACACTAATTACGCCTGAATTTGTATGTGATTTGCCGGTTTTGCAGGACGGCATGGAATACATAGTGATAAGAATTATTATTGATTATGGAATCAAATGCAAATCATTTCGTAACATTGATTTTAATTATTTTATTTGTTCGATCAGGAGGAGCTAGGATGTCGTCGTCGTTACGGGTTCACTATTTTATTTTAATTGCTGTTATTATTGTTGCCGGATTATGCCAAGGTTTATTATTACCTATTCTGTCTATCTCGTTGGAACAAATGGGAGTTTCATCTTCACTAAACGGAATGAATGCGGCTGCCCTGTATATTGGTTCATTCGCAATGACGTTGGTGGCAGAACGGACGTTGGGCTGGTTGGGGTTCAAAAAGCTGATGGCCGGAGGGCTTGTGCTAGTGCTCATTACGCTGCTGCTGTTCCCGCTAATCCCTGATATTCGGGTATGGTTCGTACTGCGTCTGCTAGTAGGTATTGGTGACAGTGCACTGCACTACTCTGCGCAGCTATGGATATTGCTGGTGACTCCAGCAGAGAAGCGAGGCCGCAACATTTCCTTTTATGGTATGTCATACGGTCTGGGGTTTGCTTTAGGACCATTGGGATTATGGCTACTCGATTATGGAATGCTGGTTCCATTCGCTGCGTTGGCCTTATTGTGCTTGCTTGTTTTGCTGTTGGTGTTAATTAAGCTGCCGGACTCCAGACCGGAGAAGCTGGAGTCCGAGGCACGTCCCACTCAAAGATTTCGTCGCAGTTACAGCTGGGCATGGTACGCTCTTTTGCCTGCATTTTTATACGGCTATATGGAAGCGAGCCTGAATAGTAACTTTCCAGTCTATGGCCTACGTATTGGCTTTCATACCGATGAAATCGCCGCCTTGCTGCCGTTCGTCAGTTTGGGAGGGTTAGTGCTGCAGCTGCCGCTAGGGATATTGAGTGACCGTTGGGGACGTAAAAAGGTGCTAATGAGCGTAGGTATAGCAGGGGGAATGACCTTTATGTTTCTACCATGGAGCGGTAATCATTTTATGTTCACTTTGATAATGCTGACTCTAGCAGGTGGTTTAGTAGGCTCCTTTTTCTCCCTCGGTTTGGCCTATGCTGCTGATCTGCTGCCCAAATCATTTTTAGCAGCCGCGAATGTACTGGCATCCTTTCATTTTAATCTGGGAAGTGTGATCGGACCTAATATTAGCGGAGGATTGCTGGACTTTGGAACTCAAGGCAGCATGTTTCTTGTCCTTGGAGGTAGTTACGTTGTTTTCGGATTGTTAGGTCTGTTTTCCAGAAAAAGAGTACCGGCGGTTTAAAACTGCGGTTTGCATGGTATTTGTTTCACATTTACTATAAAATATAAACAGTATTGATGGCACGCAAAGGGGAATCACTTAGATGATTAAAATTCGGAAGCTGACCAAGCAAGTGGGGCCTGAACGGACCCAGCTACTTCGAGGAATTGATGCTGAAATTCATCAGGGCGAATTCATTGCCATAGTAGGGCCGAGTGGAAGCGGCAAAACGACGCTGCTTCGCTGTCTTGCTTTACTTGAGCCATGGGATGAAGGCAGTTTAATTGTAGGTGGCAATGATGTGCTGAAATCCGGGTGGACGGGCAAGATGAAAATAAAGCGGGAATGGGCATACCTGGAGCAAAACCCGCATCTAAATATGAATCGGACCGCTCTTAAAAATGTGCTCATTGGCAGATCTGGCCAAACTCCAATGTGGAGAATGGTGACCGGTATGGTGCGTTCCGACGATTACATGGGAGCGATGGACGTACTGGAGGATCTGGGTTTGCTGGACAAGGCGCATGATAAATGCGACAAGCTCAGCGGTGGCGAGCGGCAGCGGGTAGCGACTGCGCGTGCTCTCGTGCACGGAGCTAAAGTTATTTTAGCTGATGAGCCTGTAAATGGACTTGATCCAGCTTCGGCAGCGCATGTATTGGAGACCTTTCGCAAGCTGTGTTCTGACGAGCGGGTGACGATCATTACTGTATTGCCACTGGAAATGGCTGAACGCTTTGCTTCCCGTATATGGGGGTTGAATGATGGTGAATTGGTGTTTGATATTCAGGGAAGACGATTGACACAAGCAGAAAAGAACAAATTGTGAAGGGGACGGCAAGAGAAGTGAAAATAATGCTGTTGAGAATGGTCACTGGCTGCTGTTCCTTGCTGCTCCTTGCTGGATTTTTAAGCGGCTGTAATGTTATTAGCGATCCCATTTCGCTGATGGAGACACCGACGATGTCTGACGAGAAACAGCAGTTGAACGGTGCAGTGAATACGCAACTAGGGGCGGTACAGCCTTTAAGGCCGAATGACCCAGATGACCCGACGCCAATTCGGACGGGTGATCTGAACAATGATGGCACAGACGAAGCAGTGCTCTTTTATGAAACGCCAGATGAGAGCGTAAAAATACATGGTGCTTTGTTTGAAGATCAGGGCGGAACGTGGGTAAAGAAGCTGACGTTTGATGGGGAAGGCACTGTGCTGGAGTCATTTAAGCTCGTGGATTTAACGAATGATGGAACACTCGATATTGTAGCGGGTTTTTCCAGCGGAGATAGTGGCGATGGCGGAGATCAGAAGGGACTCATCGTGTATTCCTATACCGGAGGAACTCTGGAGAAAATATATGCTACAGGTTATACGGATTTCGTCGTAGATGATTTTAACCATAACAAGATGGACTTGAACGGGGATAATTTGAATGATTTGACGATAATCACGCTGCGACGTAATGAATTCTTTACAGTTAAAACGTTTCAATTCAGTGGGGGAACCTTTAAGGAAATCGGATCGTTGGATTTGGACAGTCAGGTCTTAGGTGTCTATAATGTCGTTGCTGGCAAGGTAGCCGAGGGTAGGCAGGGTATTGTTATAGACACCAAAATTGCCCAGACCACTACCGTCTCCAATGTCATTGTGATGGATCACGGCAAGCTCAGGAAGCTTAATCTTATGGATGTCACCTTCAAGGATGCGACCATCGCCAGTGGTGATGTGGATGGTGACGGTATTCTGGAATTTGGTAATTTGGAGAAGCCAAAAGGTTGGAGTAACAAGCCGCTGGATGAAGTTCCATATTTTGTGTCGTTCTATCAGTGGGACGGGGCGAAAGGGACGATTTTTAAACAGCAGCAGTATCGTGATTCTAATGAACAGGTCTACTTCAGATTACCGAAAGAGCTGCATGGCAAGGTGACGATTGATCCGAAAGTTTCGAAGAAGGACAGCTATTTGCGCTTCATTTTGGATGATACAGACAAAACGATAGCGGAAATTAAATTTTTCTCGTTGTCACAATGGGAGCGAAACAACGAAGGGTATAGCCAACTGTGGCGAACGAATGCGCAGGTCATTGGCATTAAGCGATCCAGTGAGCTGGAACCGCGTAAAACCATAAAAAACAAGATGGGGGAAAGGCAGGTAGAGTAGAGTGAGTAAAGTTTTAATCATGGAAGACGAGGAATCCATTCGCAGTTTTATTGTCATTAACTTGAAACGTAACGGTTTTGAGGTGCTGGAGGCGTCGGAAGGGCATGAGGCTCTAAATATTTTGAACACGGTGCGGGATATTGATATTGCACTGCTTGACGTAATGGTACCCGGTATGGATGGTTTTGAAGTCTGTCGAAGAATCCGGGAAACGAATGAGCGCATCGGTATTATTTTTCTCACAGCGAAGGTACAGGAGCAGGATAAAGTGTATGCCTTGTCTGTAGGGGCCGATGATCATGTGAGCAAGCCTTTTAGCCCGACGGAGCTGATTGCACGTATTCAATCGTTATTGCGTCGGGTGAATGTACATCGTGAAACAGCAGCCAAAGTGTCCTTCCAGTCTGGACCGTTCACGTTAGATTTGATTGCTAAGCAATTTAAGAAGAACGGGCAGCTGATCGAGCTGACACCGACTGAGTTTTCTCTGATTCAATTTTTTCTGGAAAAAGAAAACACGCCGCTCAGCCGAGATGTTCTACTTGATCACGTATGGGGCAAGGAATATATGGGCGATCCGAAAATTGTAGATGTGAATATCCGCCGTCTGCGGCAGAAAATTGAAAACAATCCTTCCGAGCCTGCTTTTTTACAAACAGTGTGGGGACATGGATATAAATGGAAAGGTCAGTCTCAATGATCAAAAAGGGGATTCGCCGACAGATTGTGCTTCACTATTTTTTCGTAGTGTTCTTGGCGCTTCTGTTAGTAGAAGTCATTTTTATGTTTGCACTCCGGTCGTACTATTACGATTCCATATACAAACATATCGAAAGCCGTATCGAATCGGTAAGTGAATTTGCACCCAAATTCAAAGAGCCGGAACAGTCTTTGCAATCGTATTTGTTAAATACATTTTCTCTGCCCTTCACTGAACTGCAGTTGCTTGATGAACAGGGAAATGTAATTGATAACTCGACGAATTTTGCAGCAGATCTAAGTGTGCAAACAAGTGATGTGACACAAGCATTAGCTGGAGATACGGGCAAATGGATCGGAAAGCAACCGAGTACGGGGCAGCAGGTGATGGCGGTATCTCAAAAACTGGACAATATCGTCGGAGACCAGGTGTATGTTATTCGGTATACGACTTCGCTGGAATTGGTAAATGATAAGCTGTTTACGATTACGCTGTTTTCTCTTGGCATCATGGCAGCTGTACTGGTTATTGTATTTGTGGTCAGTACTGGGCTCGCGAATTCCATTGTTAGACCAATTAATAATATTCGCGATGTATCTGCTCAGATGGCTCAGGGGAGGTTTGATGCACGCATTGAAGGCGATTATCGCTATGAGTTGGGTGAACTGGCTTCGACTCTGAACTATATGGCACAGGAAATTGTCAGAACAAATCAAATCAAGGATGATTTTATATCATCCATATCTCATGAATTGCGTACTCCGCTTACATCTATTAAGGGTTGGAGTGAAACGTTAAATTCTGGCGGTTATGACCCGGAAGAGACGAAAATCGGGATGAAGATTATTTCTAAAGAGACGGATCGACTGATTGGCTTGGTGGAGGAAATCCTCGATTTTTCCAAGCTGGAGCAAAATGCCATGAAGCTTGTGATGGGAACGGTGGATTTACGGGAGCTTTTGCAGGAAATTATGCTGAACGTATGGGCCAAAGCAGAAATGAAGCAGATAAAGCTTCAACTGGATTCGGAGGAAACGGCATATCTCGTCCATGGAGACGGTAACCGTCTGAAACAGGTGTTTTTGAACATTGTGGACAATGCTATCAAGTTTTCGCATGAAAGCTCGATTATTTTCCTGTCTCTACAACGGATTGATGGCAATATCGAGATATCCGTACAGGATACAGGGATTGGAATTAGTGCTGAAAATCTTGCCAGAGTTAGAGATCGCTTTTTCCAGGTAGACCACCAAAACGGTGGTACTGGACTGGGATTGGCAATCTCGCAACAGTTTATCGAGCGCCATCATGGTCAGATGCTCATCAGAAGTGAACTGGGGGCTGGAACTACCATTACGGTTTCACTACCTGCTCTGCAAGCAGAGCAGTCCGTGGAACCATCACAACTTACTGAAGGGCTGATTTAAAAGGCCCATTGTATAGATTTAACTAGAAAAAACAACCAGTCCTCTCAAATCGGGAGGGCTGGCTGTTTTTAATTTGGGGGTAACGTTATGAAGTAAAACCTTCGGCACGCAAGCGTGTATTGCGCTCGTAAGCTTCTTTCAGCATACGCGTAGTTTGCGGTCGTACTGCCATTTTACCAAATACCACTTCATTGGGTCCGATAACCATAATTTCGCCCGGATTACCTTTAATGACAGCACCATCACGAATCACAGCACCTTCACCGATAATCGCATGTTCAATATGGACGTTACGTCCAATGCGTGTGTCAGGCATAACGATACTTTCTTTGATGGCAGATCCTTTACCTACCTCGACACCACTAAATACAACGGAGCGTTCTATTCGGCCCTCTACTTGGCAGGAATCATGCAGCAAGCTGCCCAAAGGTTGTGTTTGACGGTTAGGCACCTTTTGTGCGCTCAACCTTGTGCGACGTTCACGTGTATACATCGGCCAGTCCTTACGTTGAAGGTCGATAGCACAATTATCCTGTAACAAATCCATGTGTGAATCCCATAGGCTTTTAACGGTACCTACGTCCTTCCAATAGCCCTGGAATTCATAAACGTACAAGGATTCTTGGTCCGCTAACATTTTAGGGATGATATCTTTACCAAAATCATGACTGGATTGAGCATCCTGTGCGTCTTCTAACAAGTAATTTCTTAAGTAATCCCATTTGAAAAGGTAAATCCCCATAGAGGCCAAATTACTTTCCGGTTTCTCCGGTTTCTCTGCAAATTCTGTGACACGCAGATCTTCATCGGCACTCATAACACCAAAACGGTGTGCTTCATCCCAAGGTACCTCCATGACAGAAATGGTAGCCGCAGCTCCTTTTTCCTTATGGTGGTTCAGCATTTCACGATAATTCATATAGTAAATATGATCACCGGATAATATAAGCACATGCTCCGGATTTTGGCTGTCAATATATTCGATATTCTTATGAATAGCATCTGCCGTTCCTAAGTATTCAGCGTTACCTGTGTTATAAGATGGAAGCAGAGTAATCCCTTTGTCATCTGTTTTTGTAAGACCCCATGGTGTTCCATCCCCGATATGTTCGTGCAAGGATTCTGCCTCATATTGCGTCAGTACACCTACAGTATCAATGTCTGAATTTACGCAGTTACTGAGAGGAAAATCGATGATCCGGTAATGACCGCCAAAAGGTACGGCGGGTTTTGCAATCGTTGAAGTAAGGGGAGCAAGACGGCGTCCCTCTCCGCCTGCCAGCAGCATGGCAATGCATTCTTTATTAAACATTTCGTTTCCCTCCCGGTTTAGTTGTCAGTGTAGTACATACATAAACGGTATGGGGTACTCTTGAAACCATAAGGTATATAAGATTCCCCCAAAACTAAGGTTTATTTTTTTCCTAGTCATTTTTCTGTTCATTGTGGCTAGAATGGGGTAATAACTCAGGTCAGCTTTGACCCAAAAGCGAATACATTACCGATTCATACATTTTTACTTACAAAACATATAAGGGTGGTGACGTGATGACAGACCAAACTCTTCCGCAACAGGCTATTTCATCGGAAGATATTTATTTGTTTCATGAAGGAACGCTTTATCACAGCTACCGATCTTTGGGTTCCCACCTTACTGTGGAGAACGGAGAACAGGGCGTCCGCTTTACGGTCTGGGCTCCTCATGCTCTCCATGTCGGGCTTGCTACAGATCGCAACAACTGGAATGGGGAACAGGATTCCTTATATAGGGTTCCCAAATCCGGTTTTTGGAGTCGTTTTTTTCCGGGGATATCCCAAGGAACTTTTTACAAATACGACATTACGGGTGCAGATGGTGGACAATTTCTGAAAGCAGACCCTTACGCGGTACGTGCTGAAGTGAGACCGGCAACGGCTTCTGTGGTAGCTTCTATAGATGGTTATGCTTGGAACGATGCGATTTGGCGCCGAAAACGTAGAGCACCTTATGGAAAGCCTCTGCACATATACGAGCTTCATCTGGGCACTTGGAAGCAAAAAGAAGATGGTACGTTTTATACATACAGGGAAATAGCTGAGCTTCTTGTGCCTTATGTGACCGATATGGGGTATACACATATTGAGCTGATGCCGCTGAGTGAACATCCGTATGATCTTTCCTGGGGCTACCAGCTCACCGGATATTTTGCACTCACAAGCCGGTATGGAGAACCGCATGATTTTATGTATTTGGTGGATCGTTGCCATCAGGCGGGAATTGGAGTACTGATGGATTGGGTCCCAGCCCATTTTGCAAAAGATGCTCATGGATTAAGGCTGTTTGACGGATCGCCCTTGTTCGAATACGCGGATCCGCTGATTGCCGAAAAGCCCGGCTGGGGAACACTGACGTTTGATTACAGCAAGCCGGAGGTGCGTTCTTTCCTGATATCTAATGCGCTATTCTGGATGGATGTATACCATATTGACGGCCTGCGCGTAGATGCTGTGACGAGTATGCTACGGCTGGATTTTGAAAAGCAGGACGGTCAATATCGTTTTAACTCTAAAGGAGGTATTGAAAATGAGGAGGCTATTGCCTTCCTTCAACAACTAAATGAAACAGTATTCCGCTATTATCCGTATGCTCTGATGATGGCAGAGGAGTCCAGTGCCTGGCCGATGGTGACTTCTCCGGTAAGCGATGGAGGACTCGGTTTTAATTACAAATGGAATATGGGCTGGATGAACGATACGCTTGATTATATCGAAACGGATTTCGATCAGAGGCCGGAGCGCCATAATTTGCTGACATTCCCCATAGCTTATGCGTACAGCGAGAATTTTACACTGCCGTTGTCGCACGATGAGGTTGTTCATGGTAAGAAGTCGCTGCTTGATAAAATGCCAGGTAGCTATGAGCAAAAATTTGCCGGGCTTCGAGCGCTTCTCGGTTACCAAATCACCTCACCGGGTAAAAAACTCTTATTTATGGGAGGGGAATTCGGCCAATTCATCGAATGGAAGGATGAGGAGCAGCTTGACTGGTTCCTGCTGGATTATGACAGTCACCGTTCGCTGCACGCTTTTACGAAAGCGCTGAATCATTTGTATATTCAGGAAAAGGCGTTATGGGAACTGGATCATTCGTGGGATGGATATCAGTGGATTGAGGCGGAGGACCGTGGGCAGAGCGTAATTACGTATTTGCGTAAAAGTAAAAAGTTAGGAGATACACTAGTTGTGCTTATTAACTTTCAACCTGTGCCCAGAGAGAACTACCGAATTGGGCTGGAAAAGGCCGGAAGTTATATCGAACTGATGAACAGTGATCATAAGGACTTTGGGGGAAGGGACCAGCTGAATACGGGAATAATACGGACCGCCCCTATCCCTTGCCACGGACAGCTTCACAGCTTAGAGGTGACCATACCACCCCTGAGCATCGTTATACTCAAGAAAGCGCCTAGGAGGCCTAAAAAAGCAGATTAAACACATAAGGAGGAAGCACATATGAACATTTTGTTTGCGGCAGCAGAAGCACATCCATTTATTAAAACAGGCGGGTTGGCTGATGTCATTGGCGCACTGCCGAAGGCACTTCGTCAGGCGGGGTGCGACGTCCGAATCATTTTACCTAAATATGCTGGGATTCCCGATACTTATAAAAATTCTCTGCGGCCGGTAGCGGTGAAGCAAGTAGCCGTAGGCTGGCGTAATCAATATTGTGGAATAGAGGAACTGACATTAGACGGAATCAAGGTTTATTTTATAGACAATGAGTATTACTTCGGTCGTGACGGTATTTACGGTTATATGGATGATGGCGAACGTTTTTCCTTTTTTAACCGGGCGATTTTAGAAGTGCTGCCTGAACTGAACTTTCGGCCGGATATTTTGCATTGTCATGATTGGCATACGGCAATGGTTCCGCTGCTTCTGAATGCCGATTATCGACATTTGCCCTTCTACAGTGATATTCGCACGGTGTTTACGATACATAATCTGCTGTATCAGGGGGATTTTCCGTATGAGGTCTTAACTGAGCTGCTCAACCTGGATGGGAGCTATTTCACCCCCGAAGGTGTGGAGTATCATGGCAGACTGAATTTTATGAAAGGTGGGCTTACGTACTCGGATCATGTCACAACCGTGAGTCCAACCTATGCAGAGGAGATTCAAACGGAATTTTACGGATATGGGCTGGAGGGTCTGCTTCGTAAATTGGGAGATCAGGGTCGCTTAACGGGGATTGTGAACGGAATTGACACCAAAAGTTACAATCCTGCCACGGACAATCGTATTTATACGAAGTACCGCACGAGTCTGACAAAGAAAAAGGAAAACAAAATTGGCCTGCAGAAGGAGCTGGGTCTGCCGGTGCGGCCAGACGTACCTATGATTGCCATGGTAACCCGGCTTGTAGATATGAAGGGGCTAGATCTGGTAACGAGAGTGCTTGACGAAATCTTGTATTATGATGATATCCAGTTTGTCGTGCTGGGAACAGGGGATCCGGCTTTTGAGCATTGGTTTCGTGAGGCAGCGGGACGCTATCCACTGAAAATGTCGGCGCAGCTCGCTTTTAGCGAACCTCTGTCACGAAAAATATATGCGGCAAGCGATATGTATCTTATGCCATCAAGGTTTGAACCTTGTGGGATCAGCCAACTGCTGGCACTTCGTTATGGAAGTATCCCTATTGTACGAGAAACAGGGGGCCTTAATGATACTGTGCAGGCTTACAATGAATCCACAGGTGAAGGAAACGGATTTAGTTTCACGAACTACAATGCACATGATATGTTGAACACCATTCGTCGTGCTGTTCATTTTTATCGCCAATCTGAGCATTGGTCGAAGCTTACACAGACGGCTTTTGCAGGAGAATATAGTTGGGATGTTTCAGCCGAAGCGTATATGGATATTTACCATTTGCTAACAAAAAAGGACTGAACAGAATAGGAACAACCCAGTCATGTTAATAAAAAAGGGAATCCCTTTAGCCAAGTTTTCTGGATGAGGAATTCCCTTTTTTGCTATGATCAGTCGCCCCCACCACCACAGCTGCTTCCACATGAAGAGCCACTGCTACACGAAGAATGGCTACCAGAATCGCCTGAATCATGATGAGAAGAGTCTCCATGATGAGAACTGTCATGGGAGGAATGATGGTGCGAGTGATGTGTATCCCAGTTTGAACAGCCGCTTGCCGAGCTACAGCCGGATGAGCTAGCTAATACAGCATTACCTATAGCATCCGGGTGCATGTGTATGGCAAATTGTTCAGGTTGATACCATGAATACCACACAACAGCTAATAACAAATAGTCGACCTGTAAATAGTTGACCTTAGGCAATTGCTTACCCTCAGGATCATCCACCACTTTATTCACCCGCTCGCGCAGATGTTGTACAATCTTATGAACCGCTTGTTGGGCCTGCTGTGAAATAGCTATATCCTCCTGCGTATTCCAGCGGTCACCTGCTGGCTGCGCGGAAGTTGTGAGTTTGTAATAGCGCGAAAGCTCGTCGTTCGGTAATGGATGATTAAAAAAGGTTCCCCACAAACTGGCGCTATAGCGGTTCCAGCCAAAGCATTCCACATACAGCCAGTCAAACCACGCCCGCTCCTCAGGCATCGGCTGAGAGCCGCCGGAATGAGGCGCATGGTGAAGCATACGACCAAAAAAAGCTTCCGAGAATTGCTGATATTCGCGGGTAAACATCAACATTTCGTGCCATAATTCATCCACATCACTACTGAACATAGGCACTCGATTCATAATCGCGCATAGCATAAAATATCGTTTTAGCTCATGCCAGCGCCAATCATATTCTTGCTCCGTCAGCTCAGGGTGGGCTTCCATTACACGACTCTTCACGCTATGAGCATAGGAGGCAGGAATGGATTGCTCCAGTAGCTGCATCAGCTCTGTAATCTCTGGATGACGCTCCTGCGCAAGGGACGAAGGGGATGGGGAGCTGAGGAAAAAAGCATTCCGGCGCCGTGTTTTTCTGTTTCCCCGGTTCCTGCGTATTGCACGGAATATAAACCAAAAAATGATGAGGATCACCACAATAAACAACGTCCAAAAACTGCTCATACTATCCATGATGGCTGACTACTCCTTTCTGAAAGAACACGGAATTAAGATTTAGCGTTCGTTATTCAGCAGAGCGAATTCTTTTTTTATCTGTGCTAGCAGTTCAGGATTCGTGATTACATCGCAAGCAGTCCATGCCAAAGTTCTCGCAGCCAGCAGCATTCCTTCCATGGCCCGGTCCTGCATCGCCAAATCACGGAATTCTGGTGTATGCAAGGCATGCTTCTCGTCAATAACTTGAATGTAAGGATGGATAGCAGGGCAATGAAGCGATACATTTCCGATATCCATGGAGCCGTGATCTTCGCCTTCCGTTATATCTTCTTGTGAAATGCCAGCCTGCACCAAATTTGCGGTAAACGCATCGGAAAGTACACGGTTCGTGACCATTTCATCATAAGAAGTCTCATAATTGGAGGTCTCCAAACGACACCCGGCCTGCAAAGCAGCTCCTTCAGCAATTTGAACAACACGGCGAGTCAGCGAGTTCAACTCTTGACGTGTAGCGGCCCTCACATAAAATTGGGCTGAGGCGTAATCAGGAATAATATTGGCTGCCTGCCCACCCTGGTTAATGATCCCATGGATACGCACGGTACTTTTTACTTGTTGACGGAACGCATTGATGCCATTGAACGTTTGAATCACAGCGTCCAGCGCGTTAATGCCTTCGTGCGGGCTGGCAGCCGCGTGGGCAGATTGACCAAAAAATTCGAATTGTACAGCATCAATCGCCAGCGATTTGCCTGATTTTTCGTAACGGTCATAAGGATGCGTCATAAGTGCTATGTCGCAATCATCAAACAACCCGGCAGCGGCCATCGGGACCTTTGCACCGCGTGTTTCTTCGGCAGGTGTGCCATATACCCGTACTTCTCCACCTGTTTCGTCGATGATCGACTTGAGGCCGACGGCAGCACCAATACTCATCATACATATCAGATGGTGCCCACAGGCGTGTCCTAGACCTTTCAGAGCGTCATATTCTGCCAGAAAAGCGACAACCGGTCCGGGTTTTGCAGATTTGTAAGTTGCAATAAAGGCTGTTTCTATGCCCAATACAGGTGCCTGGACCTCAAAACCGTGAAAAACCAGTTCTTCTTTTAAACGGGCAGCGGCCAGAAATTCCTCGTTTCCAAGTTCAGGATTTGCGCCAATAAATAACGAAATGTCCTTAAACCGTGGGGCATGTTGCTCAATGGTCTGTTGAATGGTCTGTTTAAAATCCATGCTGAAAACTCCTTTATATAAGCTGTAATGTAGGTACTGCGTTAGGTATGCTGAAATTGTACTATAACATTCATTGCATAATCATGCATATTCATTTATAATGACACAATCTTATTTATTATAAAGAATTTAAGGAGAGAAAAAAAGATTGAAAAAGGCATATCGTTTTACCGCCCTGGTTTTGACGGCGGTTATCTTGCTGTTGACTGGTCTTCCCATGCTCAATGCATACGGAACGGAAGCAAAGCCACAGAAAAAACTTGTTGTGGGCATGAGTGCCGACTTTCCGCCGTATGAGTTTCATAAAGTCATTAACGGTAAGGATACCATTGTTGGGTTCGATGTGGATATCGCCAAGGAAATCGCCAAAGATTTGGATGCGGAGATGGTCCCTGAGGACATGAGTTTTGACTCTTTGCTGCCTGCTCTGCAAAGTGGTCGTGTAGACTTGGTACTGTCCGGTATGACACCAACGGATGAACGCAGAAAGAGTATTGATTTTTCGGATGTATACTATCGCTCCAAGCAAGTCATCATGGTACGCCCAGAGGATAAAGACAAATATCCGACGATGGATGCTTTGAAAGGCGAGAAGATCGGAGCACAAAAGGGAAGTATTCAGGAAGAGATTGCTCAAAAAGTGCCCAATGCCTCTGTAACTTCACTGGATAAAATATCTGACCTGGTACTCCAGCTGCGGACCCAGCGTGTGAACGCTGTCGTGATCGAAGATACGGTTGCTAAAGGATACACGTTAGACGGTACCGTAACCCTTGCCAAGGCTGTGCCTGAGGATGCGGGAGCAGAAACAGCTGTAGGTATCCGTAAAGGGAATGCAGAATTGCTTGCTTCTGTAAATAAAACGTTGGCTCGCCTGAAAGCAGACGGGTCGATTGAGAAGTTTTCCACGGAAGCGAGTGCACTTTCTGCGGATCGTCAGGTTTCTTCTAATAACATTGTAGATATTTTTTGGAAATACCGCAGTTTATACGCTACGGGTATCGGCTACACCTTGTTGCTGTCTGCGCTCGGAGTACTGTTCGGATTCATCATTGGTCTGATCATATCCTTGCTACGTATGAGTGGAGTACGCATCATTGAGTGGTTAGGCACCACTTATGTAGAGATCCTGCGTGGCACACCTATGCTGGTGCAACTCATGATTATTCACTACGGGGTTGCTTTGACGCTGGGTGTCAATTTTACTCCACTCCAGTCTGGTATAATCACATTGTCTCTGAATAGCTCGGCATATCTGGCTGAAATTTTCCGTGCAGGTATCCAGGCAGTAGACCGTGGACAGATGGAGGCAGCCCGTTCGTTGGGTATGGGACGAGGCAAAGCTATGCGTCACGTCATTTTGCCGCAAGCGTTTAAATCTATCTTGCCTGCTATCGGTAATGAATTTATTACGATCATTAAAGAATCATCCATTATTTCGACCATTGGGATGGTGGATATTATGTATCAGGCCCAGGTCATTAAGAACATTACCTACGAAGGATTAAGTCCGTTCGTAATCGCAGCCGCTATTTATTTTGTAATGACATTCAGCTTGTCTAAGCTGCTGGGTTTATGGGAAAGGAAGTTGAGAGCCAGTGATCACCGTTAAACAACTGCGTAAATCGTTCGGCAAGAATGAGATTTTAAAAGGCATTGATATAGATATCGCCAAAGGTGAAGTCGTCGTCATCATCGGTCCCAGCGGTTCGGGGAAGAGTACGTTTTTGCGTTGCATGAATTTGCTAGAACAGCCTACGGACGGGGAGATTTTGTTTGAGGGCGAGCCGATTACAGCTCGTGGTCATAATATTAACGTAACCCGGGAGAAGATGGGGATGGTGTTCCAGCATTTTAATCTGTTCCCGCATAAAACAGTGTTGCAGAACCTGACGCTTGCACCAACGCAGGTTAGAAGACAGTCAGGGAAGGAAGCGGAAAAAATTGCGCTAGAACTCCTGCGTACCGTAGGGCTTGAGGATAAGAAGAATACCTATCCGAACCAGCTATCCGGTGGTCAGAAGCAACGTATTGCGATTGCGCGTGCTTTGGCCATGCAGCCGCACGTAATGCTGTTCGATGAGCCGACTTCTGCATTGGACCCTGAAATGGTTGGAGAGGTTCTGGATGTAATGAAGAAGCTCGCCGAAGGCGGCATGACCATGGTAATCGTGACGCATGAAATGGGCTTTGCCCGTGAGGTAGGCGATCGAATCATCTTTATGGATAACGGTAAAATTGTAGAGCAAGGTACACCAGAGCAGGTATTTGGTACTCCAAGCCATGATCGCACCCGTGATTTTCTTGCCAAAGTATTGTAAGAAAGTGCTGATATGAGCTATAAAAAAGCCCTCCGTTTGACGGAGGGCTTTTCTTTTTTTGTCACCATTTCCCCATATTTTCGTAACAAATATCGATTTCTTGGTGACAAAATTGTAACGAGTATAGTATGATGTTCAAGGTTCCCAACATTTTCATGCGGATAAGGTTACAAAATTGTGATATTATGCAGTAAGCCAAAACTTACCGGGACAGCATGCGGTTATGACAAACGCTGGATGCTGGGCCCAAACTATGGGAAGTGCGGGGGACGTAACAACGGCATTCTTTCCGATACGTCATAAGACGATATGGAATATGCCTAGGGGTGAATTGCACAAGCATAGGGCTTCTTCTGAGTCCGAATCCGACAGCTAACTTCGCAGGCATAACAGAGGAGGTACATATCTTTGAAACATCTAAAACATATTGGAAAAACCATGAAATTTGCGGTGCTTGCCGCAGCCATTGCAGGTCTGGCACAGACAGCTGGAGTAGCGGATGCTGCTTCGCTTCATACTGCCAAAGATGGCGATACCTTCTTTTTGCTTGCTCAACGTTATGGAGTATCAGTGGACGAGCTGACGAAGGCGAACCCAAACATTGCCTCCAACAATATATATGCAGGTCTGCAAATTAAGGTACCTGGTGAAAAAAGTGTGAAGGCAGCTTCGGATTCGAAGCCGCAGCTTCTAACGGAGAAAGCACCAGCGAATGAGGGGCCAACGATTGAAGCGTGGGGCAAAACATTTAACTATAGCAAAATAGTTGACGTTAAGGCTTCTGCGTATTCTGCCGCAGCCGATGAGAATGGTAAATGGGGAGCAGTGGACTACTACGGTAATCCGCTTAAACTAGGTACAATTGCGGTAGACCCGAACGTCATTCCGATGGGCACGAAAGTGCTGGTTACAGGCTATTCCCACCCAGGTTTGCCGGATCGTTCTTTTGTAGCTGTCGCTCGCGATCAGGGCAGCGCCATTACAGGAAAACGGATTGATATCTTTATTCCTGGCAACAAATCATTTGTGAACGACTTTGGATTTCAAAATGTGAAGCTATACGTTATTGATAAATAGCATTGTACGTATATACGGTTTAATTAAACATAATATATACTATGTAAACTTAATGCCTGTATCCTACCATGTATAACTAGGTCGGACTCTTATCAGGTCCTATCCGTAAAAAAGGCTGTCTTGACGAGCAGAAAACTTCTGCTGGTAAGACAGCCTTTTTACGTTGCTTTAGCTTGTAGCTCAATCCTAAACATATGGTTATTTCCGTTCCGATGTGTGGAGTAGCCGAGGGACTGTCACAAATTTGTAGCCCTTAGCTTTTAGAGAGTGAATTAGACCCGGCAGAGCTTGGACAGTGCCTTGCAAGTTGGAGCTTTGACCTCCACCTGCGTGCATTAAAATAATAGAGCCAGGCCCGGTAGCTGGGATCACATTGCGCTGAATTTGTGTTTTACTTAGTCCCTTCCAGTCGAGAGAGTCTACATTCCAATTGACAATCATGTAGCCATGACGACGTGCCCATTGGATTTGAGGCTCCGTGATTTCACCGTAGGGTGGACGAATCAACTTGGGGCGAAAACCTGCGCTGGCTTGTAAAATACGTTCTGTTTTTGTAATCTGGTTGCGAAAGCGTTCTGGTGTGGCCTTCCTAAAATCCGGATGAGTATAGGAATGGTTTCCTATAGCATGGCCTTCACGGATAATACGGCGTATGATCCCCGGATGCTTTTCCGCACGGTGACCGACGATAAAAAAGGTGGCTTTGATGCCATTGGCGTGTAATACGTCCAAAACCTGCGGCGTATACCTAGAATCGGGCACATCATCAAAGGTTAAGGCAATTTGGCGGGTGTGTGGGCCGCACATTTTAAAAATGTCCGCATGTTTTTTTCGCAGCATTGCTAATGTAGGAGTTGCTCGATCTGTGCTCTGTTGTACAGAAGAAGCAACAGCTGCTTCCTTGGGATGGGGCGTTCCGATGTTGGGAGGCGCATCCGCGTGAACGGGTAAACTTGAAAATGCTAGTAACAGTGCCAAGCATGGCAACACTCCCCTGTACGGCATATGTATCCCCCCTTTCCGTGCAGTGGTACCTAGTGGTGCTCTCGACTATTATGTACCTGTCCTATTAAAAATATGCTGGTTACCAAGTTCGGCTCATCAACGACTGGAAAGAAGTCCACGATGAAACGATTATCAATGAAGATGATGGAGCTAAACGTACATATTCTCTTAAACATGACCGAAAACAGGAGCATTTTCGCAAGTTTTAGCCTTACAACGAATTCGGTATACCGTGACAGCTGGTGTATAATGGGGATGCAATTCATAATTATACAGACATGGAATTGAAGGAAGGATGGATAAAAGTGACCGACTTGTTTACTCCTTATCAATTAAAGGGGCTTTCTTTAAAAAATCGGATTGTTATGCCCCCGATGTGCCAATACAGCGTGGAGGCCAAGGACGGAAATCCAACGGATTGGCATCATGTCCATTATGTGAGCCGGGCAGTAGGAGGCACTGGACTTATTATTGTGGAAATGACAGCGGTCCATCCAGATGGACGTATTACAGATCGTGATTTGGGTATTTGGAGTGACGAACATATTCCTGCATATCGTAAGATTGTAGAGGAAGTCCACAAGTATGGTGCCAAAATTGGCATTCAACTAGGCCACGCTGGACGCAAGGCTGAAGATGCTGAGCAACCTGTGGGTCCGTCCTCGATTCCTTTTAGCGAACGCTTTAAAGAGCCCCACGCCTTAAAGACAGCTGAAGTCAGGGAACTGGTTCAGGCATACAAAGAAGGCGCGCGCCGCGCGGTGGAAGCAGGTTTTGACACGGTCGAGATACATGGCGCTCACGGTTATCTGATCCATCAATTTCATTCCCCTTTAACAAATGCCAGAGAAGATGAATATGGGCAGGATTTGTCATTGTTCGGTGTTGAGGTCATACATGCTGTTAAAGAGGTTCTTCCTGCTGATATGCCTGTGCTTATGCGGATATCCGCCAAAGAATACGTCGAAGATGGATATAATGTGGAATACATAACAGGCGTAGGGGAACGATATCGTGATGCGGGTGTGGACATTTTCCATATCTCTTCTGGTGGTGAGGGTCCGATTGGTTCTGGTGGAGGCCCGTCTGCGCGTGCCGGCTATCAGGTGGATTTGGCTCATACCATCCGTGAAAAGCTGAATGTACCTGTCATTGCGGTTGGCTTACTGGATGATTATGAGGACGCCCGCCGGGTTGTTCAGCAGAAAGAAGCTGATCTGGTAGCAATAGGCCGTGCCATGCTGCGTGATCCCTATTGGGCGCTGCATGCATCGCGGGAGCTAAAAGTACAGGCCGATATCCCAGAGCCTTACTTGCGCGGCTTTTAGATATTTTTGAAACCCTCTTTGCAAAGCTTGCGTAAACATGTGTACAGAGCTTAAAATTTAAGCATTCAACTCTAGGAGGAACTTCACATGTCTATTTTCAAACGATTAAGAGATCTTACGATGTCCAACATTAATGCCATTATCGACAAGGCAGAAGATCCAATTAAAATGACGGATCAATACATTCGTGATATGCAAGAGGACCTGGAAGATGCAGAGAAAGCGGTAGCCGCTCAAATTGCTATTGAAAAGAGATTCAAACAGCAATACGAAGAACAGGCTGCTTTGGTAAAAAAACGCGAAGAACAGGCACATACCGCTGCAAAAGCACAAAATGTAGATCTGGCTCGTCGCGCGCTGGAAGAAAAGAAATCTGCTGAACAAAAAATGAATGAGTTCAAAGCTGGTTACGAACAGAACAAAGCTGCAGCCGATAATCTGCGTGGCAAGCTGGATGAAATGCGCAGACAGCTGACAGAAATGAAAAACAAGCGCGAGACACTGGTTGCCCGTTATAATGCAGCTAAAGCGCAAACTGAAATTAACAAAGCTATGAACGGTTTTAGCTCTGATACGGCAACTGCCGGATTAAAGCGTATGGAAGAAAAAATGCTGCAAGCAGAAGCACGTGCCGAAGCGAGCAACGAAATGTCTTCTAAGGAAAAATCGTTGGATGAGGAGTTCAAAGAGCTGGATAAGAAAAGCGCCGTGGACGATGAGCTTGCCGCTTTGTTGAAGCAATACGAAAATAAATAAGAACATTTTAGCAGTGCCGCCAAGTGTGATTGTTCAGGAAGCGAAGGAGAAACGTTTTCTCCTTCGCTTTTCCCTGCCTGGAGGCGTAAAACATTATATGAAGGTCAAGAAGATGTGGAGGATGGTACGAAATGCATTTTTTAGAAACGATGAAAGCAATGCTTGTATGGACTGGTGCGGGGGCTATTTTGATCTTCGCATTAATGTATGTCGACTCTTTATTTACGAAGTATAAGGATTTTGCCGAAGTGAAGGCTGGAAATATGGCCGTAACGGTACGAATGATTATGAAGTTAGTTGCTCAAGGCTATATCTTGTCAGGCTCTATCGCTACAGCTAATAATTTGCTCGAAGCGCTTGTGTATTCTGTGATCGCCTTTGTCATCCTGCTTGTTTTGGAAGTTATTGTACGTCTGCTGTTGCGGTACTGGGCTCAGTTTGATCTGGATAAAGGTACACAGGAAGGTAAAATTGGTTTCGGTCTGTTTTCAGGAGCGCTGCATCTGGTTGGCGCCTTGATCATTACAGCATGCTTCTAGGCTAAGAAAGGCAGGAATATAACCATGGGTGTGTGGAAACGAATTTCAAATCTATTTGCTAAGCCGGAGCCGCCGAAAGCAGAGAAAAGCATGCTTCACTTAAATCCAGGTGATATCTGTGAAGTGTCGCTTGTCACCTATGAAGTGGTAGGTCGTGTACATAATCGTGCCCGGAATGCCGTTGTTTTGACGCTTCAGGATGGTAATCAAGTCAGTTATCTTCATATTGAGGAACGGGAAACACTGCAATTCGGACTATATCAGGCCATCGACGGCAGACTTGACAACCCCGAGGAAGTGCCGACCATTTTAGAGCTGGATGATACAACGTATCATTTGGAGGAACAGTATTCTGGGCATGTTACCGTCATGGGCCGTGCTCCTTTCCGACAGGGTGGAGAGCAGCATGTGTGGCAGTACCAGTCTGATGATTACCATCTGTTGCGGGTAGAGTGGCAGGACGGTCGCTTTATGCTTTATGAAGGAGAAGAAGTGATTACCGGAGACGTCAAGGTTATTCGGGCAAGCTAGGAGAGGGTTACACATGAGCAAACGCACCTGGCAGTATGCATTAAAGGTCATTGTGGCGCTGAGCTTGTTCGTATCCGTGTTAAGCGGCTGCGGCGCGCCAAGTGTAAAAGATACGTATCCGCTGGAATCGGTTAGCGGCAGCGGAAACTCGACCTCGTATGTATACCGGGCAGCTGGCAAGACAGTCCCGGAAGTAGCAGAGGAATTGAAAGAACAGCGTACACCGGAACAAATGTCACCGCAAAGCAATGAGCGGATGTTTTTGGTATATAGCGATGAGTGGTACCATTTGCAGCAAGATCCAGCTAAGAAGGAAGATACACTCATTGAAATTGACAGTAAAAAGTATGTCGAACAAAATTACAGTTCAAGCTTTCTAAAGGGATACTTAACCGCAACTGTGCTGGATGCTCTGTTTGATTCGTTGCGTGGTTCAGGCTCCTATCGGGGCTACTCCAGCAGAGATGTATACCGACCTTCTCAGGGCCAATATCGTGCTCCTACGGTGCAGGAGAAAAAGGCGATTCCGCCGATTACTGTGGAGCGGAAAGGTTCGGTTACCCGTAGAGGAAAGAACTCGGATTCTAGCGTTGGGTCAAGCGGAAGTTTGTTCGACAGAGGGTCCAGCAGTTCACCGAGCAGAGGCTCGATTTCACGTGACCGGAGCGGCAGCGGCGGTTCCAGCATATTTGATTCGCCGCGTAAATCTTATAGTAAGCCCAAAACACGTAGCGGTTCAGGTAAAATCAGCCGACGAAGTCGACGATGAGGGGTATTGTCAATTTATTTGAAAACAAAAGATTTGCGGAACTGTGGTACTGATGCACAGTTCCTTTTTTTATTTTTAGAGATGATGTTGGTGATCATCTAGCGGCACAGCCAAACCTACACTTTTATGGATATAATAATGTAGAGATAATCATAACTCTGTTTGATTGAAGGGATTGAAAATTAAATGGTACAATCTATTTCTTGGCCAGATCTTTCACAAAGACCATTTAATCTAATGGTGGAACGAAAAATGGAGTGTTCTCCGAATGTTCTGTATCAGGCGTGGACGAAGCAGTTTGACAGTTGGTTTGCAGCCCCAGGATCAGTATTAATGGAGGCTAAAGTGAACACGACCTTCTTTTTCGAAACGCATTTTGAGGGGAAGCGTCATCCACATTACGGAAGATTTCTAAGACTTGAGCAAAACCGACTGATCGAGCTGACTTGGATTACTGGCGAAGGTGGCACCAAGGGAGCTGAAACAGTTCTCACTGTTGAGTTTAAACCTCGCTTTAATGGCACGCATCTTTACTTAACGCATGCAGGTTTTCCAGACGAGAATTCAAGAAACCAACATGAACAGGCTTGGCCGCTTGTACTTGAGCAGCTCGACAAAAGGATGATGCCAGATAGATAAATCAGAAGGTTCCAGCTAAAACTGCAAGAAGAGGACGATTTTAAAATCGTTCTTTTTATTTTTTTGATGACAAAAATAAAAATTTACCTTACATAAAAACAAATATTACCAGTTTACTAGATTATTTCATTGCCACATCTATAAGTAAAATATACAATTACAACAGGCGAAATAAGAGGATGGTGTATCTGTGTTATCTGCTTTTTTATATATATTACTTGGTGTATTCGATGCTTTGGCCGCTGTTATTTTGGTCTTAAAGCTTTATATGCTTCCCGTGAGGGAATATCGTAGAAAAATATTATTTTATGCAATTGGCATAGCTTTGTTTTCCTTTCTAATGAGGGAAGTTATAGGCTTGCCTAAATTAGATTTGCCGCTTCAGTATTTGTTAATGGTTATCTTTTTTAGATTTGGTTTAGGGATCAAAACCCATCTAGCAGCTTTTTCTGCTGGTTCTGGTCTAACGGCCTACATTAATTTACAACTTTTTGTATTTCTGTTTGCGTATTTTTTTGGAGTAGCAGAACCAGGTGCTATTAATGATACTTCTGGCTCTTCTATTTACGTTATTCAGTTAACTTCTATTATTATTGCGTGCTTTATTTCTTATATAATGGGAAAATATAACTTTGGTTTCTCGTTTATAATTCAGCCTCCACATGATTTTTTAAGAGCTGAAAATTACTTATCATCCCTAAATAAAATGTTGATTCTAGGTGCTCTAATATCAGCTGTCACCATTTTTATTACTTTGTATATGCTCTATAGCTCAAATACCATAGGATTACTATCCATTTCATTGCTTACTTTCGGCGTGTCGTATTTCTTTTCAGAGAGAGGAGATTATGAGGATGCTAGAAGCGCTATCACGGTACATCGCAACGGAAATAAAAAAAGCTGATCCTGATGGTCCAACAAGTGTAGAAGTGATGGAATATGCGCTTGGTATAAAAATTACCGAAGTGTCTTCGATACTAATGGTTACGGTTATCGCTTGGATGACCGGGCATTTTTGGGGCTCGTTATTAGCTCTAGTAACTATCATGTTTGTAAGAAGATTTTCAGGAGGGGCGCACTTCAGCAATCTTACATTTTGTGTCTTTTTTACAACGGCAATATGTGTAACTATACCTCTCGTCTCTTTAAATTTATCAACGATTTTGATTATTAATGCTTGTTCAGTATTAGTGTTTTTAGTTTATGCACCCAATCATTTTATTTATATTCATAAGACCAATAACCACAAATATTATAAAACGGTATGTGTTTTAATTTGTGCGGTGAATTTTTTTGTACAATCCCACATAATATGCTTATCTTTAGCTATTCAAGCATTCAGTATTCTTCCTTTATGGAAAGGAGGTGAACGAAAATGGATAAGAAATTGGCGAGAGCTTTAAGTTTAAGACTGGGAAAATACGCTAACGAATCTACCAAAAACGAAAAAACAGTATTTGGCGCTAAACCGATACCGGCTGAGCTCAAGAAAAAAGAAAAGAACTGATTATGTACAGCGTTACTCTAGACATTATTCTTATACGATCGGGGTAACCGCACAGACTTGCAAGGAAGCTTTTCAGCTATCACGACTTGGTTTTGTGAGATCGAGTCTAACGCATTTGGAGGTACGATTCGAAGAATCTGACTTCACTTGCTCTATGTCTCATAATAAGCTTAAAGCACTTAAAAAGTTATAGAAATGACCCGTAGAATTCACGGGTTATTTTTATTGCCATACATACTTAGACCCCCCCCCCCCCCGATTTGCCAGATAACGGTTTTAGCGTTATAACAGAAAGAGGGCATTTTAGAAGAACGGAGTGAGATTATGAATCATACATCATTAAACGCAGAAAAATTCCAGCGTAAAGCAGTTCAGGTGGAAGAGGCACAAAGCAGGATAGCTAGCTATGTAAAACAAGGTGAAAGGGAAGACGTAGAGCTGGGGCAGGCGCATGGACGTTATTTGGCGATGGATTTGACCGCACCACACCCGTATCCCCGTTTTCGTCGCTCAGGTATGGACGGTTATGCGATCCTTGGCTCGGACACTGAAGTGTGCTCGTCCGGTCAGGAAATCTGGCTACATGTGATTGATGAAATTCCTTGTGGCACCGTATCGGACAAGCGGGTGGAGACTGGAATGGCTGCCCGCATCATGACAGGAGCGCAATTACCTGAAGGAGCGGACACGGTTGTCATGCTGGAAGCGACACAGCTGCGTGAGGAAAACGGACAGACATATGTCGGCTTGAAGAAGCGTATAGAAGACGGCAAAAATGTGACACAGATTGGTCATGAGATTCAGGAAGGTCGGCTTTTGCTTAGTAAGGGAACCTGCCTGGGAGCGGGGCACATCTCGGTACTGGCTACTTTTGGAGTACATCGGGTACCTGTTTACAGGAAGCCAAGGGTGGCCGTTTTTTCTACAGGATCGGAATTACTTGCAGTGGATGAGCCGTTACAACCGGGAAAAATTCGAAACAGTAATACATATATGTTGGCTTCTCAAATTAGAGAGGCAGGAGGAGAGCCGTTTATTTTACAAGCCATTCATGATGATTTGAGCCTTGCCCGTACTTCTGTACGTGAAGCGATAGATGCCTATGATATCGTGGTCACGAGTGGAGGAGTATCGGTGGGGGATTTTGATATTATGGGTGATCTGGTACGACAGGAAGATGTGAATATGCTGTTCAACAAGGTTACGATGCGTCCAGGAAGTGTGACCACAGCCGCAGTGATTGACGGCAAGTTGTTATTTGCGCTTTCAGGCAACCCCGGTGCGTGCTTTGTAGGCTGTGAGCTGTTTGTACGGCCGACGATCCAAATGATGTTATCTTCGGCACATCCATATTTACAAACCTGGACGGCGAAGTTAGGCGCAGATTATATGAAGGTAAACAACTATACACGCTTTGTACGCAGCTCTCTGGAGATACGTGGTGGGCAAGTATACGCGATTCCTGCGCGAGTAGATGAATCCAGTGTCATGGTGACCATTAAGGACAGCGACTGTCTGATCGTGATTCCTCCCACAACAGAAGGATTACGCGAAGGTGAAGAGGTGCGTGTACTGGTGTTACAAGGTGGACAGATGACGTGAATACGAAACATCCATTTGTATGTCAAATCGTCGGATTCAAAAATACGGGAAAAACGACCTTTCTCGGAGGATTGATTCGTTATGTGAAGAAGTCAGGTCTACGAGTAGCAGTGATTAAGCATGATGGACATGAATTTGAAATGGATCATGAGGGTACAGATACGTACAAGCACCGACAGGCGGGTGCTGAAGGTATAGCTATTGTTTCGGCTGGAAGAACAGCCATTGTAGAGGAGAATAGTCAACCTGTTACCGGACTGATCCGGCATTTTCAGGCCTATGATTGTGTGTTGCTAGAAGGCTTCAAGCAAGAGGATTATCCGAAGCTGGTCATGGTGCGGGAACAATCGGATGCACAGCTTACCGATAAGCTGACAAATGTACAGGGAGTAGCGGTTTGGGAGCATCAAATGGATTGGGCTCAAGGTTACTACTCGGATGAAATGATACAGATATTTCCTGCCGAGGCCAACGGACCCGCAGGCCGCTGGCTACTCGAACAGATTCAAAAGCAGATAGAAGGAATGAGGAATGAGCAGGGGTAGACATCAATCGGCTGAGTCGGTTAGAGTCTCTACCCGCCGTTCGATCGCCTGAGACATGGTTTTGTCAGTCAGGTGAGCATACACTTCTGTTGTTTCTGTCGAAGCGTGCCCCAGCTGTTCCTTTGTTTTGTAAATATCATTTTGTAAATAATAGTCAGTAGCAAAGGAATGACGAAGCTTATGCACGGTAAGGTAAGGCTTGCCGAACCGTTTGGCGTACTTGATGATCATTGCCTGAATCGCTCTTTTGGTCATGCGTTTGCCTTCTGTACTGCCGTTAGGACGTGTGACAAAGAGAGCCTTTTCTTTTTTTGGAGCGCGGTAACGGGTATGTCTCAAGGACAAATAAAGTACGAGATCATCTTTGGATTGCTCGCGGAAATACACCGGCGTTTTAAAGGTCTCGTCGTTATTGCCTTTGCGGTACACATATAATAATTTATTGTTTATGTCTAAATCGTCCAGATTCAGATTGACGATTTCAGATACGCGCAGGCCTGAGTTCAAAATGAGGCTGGCGATGCAGGCATCCCGTTCCTTATTTAGTTCATAAGAGTATAATGCCTGCTTGTTATCGGCCAAATCTTGACCATATCCTTCATAAATATAACCGATGAATTCAAGCAGTTCTTCCTCTTCCAGTATTTTACCTTTAAGCTTGGCCGCCGTATCCTTGGGTTTATGTATACGCTTGATTTCGACCTTGGCCATAATGTTGCGTTTGAGCAATGGATAAAAATTTTCATCCTCAGCGATCTGACTTAAATAATGAAAAAGCGAACGCAGAGACGATAGCTTACGTGAAATGGTGATACGGGAGTTGGAGCCTTCGCGCTTAGTAGACAGGAATAATCGAAAGCCTGTAATACTGTCCATATGAAGTGTCTCCAGCTCTTCCAGTGTAACTTGGGCATTCGTTTCTCCGGTAGACAAGCCTTCCGAGCGAAGCCATGAAAAGAAAGCTTCGTAATCCCGCACATATTCTAGTAATGTGGAAGGGGAAAGGTCGGGCAGTTTATAATCCATAAATTGCTGCACATACCATGGTAATCCCGGCATTTTTTCATCTAGTTTGCGCCGGTCGATGATCTTTTGTATATTCATTGGGTTCCACCTCGTCCGGTCATAATATATATGTATTTTAGCATATTTTGAACAGCACTGGATGGGATGTAATTCGAAGTTAAAGAACAGATTGAACCGCCAAGAGAGGTGAAAGTATGGGGTATAATATTAAATCGGAACTGAAGCTGTCTATTAAGAGTGTACCGGAGTCGCAAAAGGACATTATAGTACAGCTCATGCAATTTTATTTATATGATTTTACAGCCTATCTTCGAATTGATGTCACTGAGAAGGGGACATTCCCAGCTTATCCAGACTTGTATCAATATTGGACGAGCGGTGAACAGAAGCTACCTTTTCTGATTTGGAGACAGGATATTCCTGTGGGTTTTGCACTCGTTGACCGAATGTCCAGCAATCGAGAAGCTGACTACTACATGGCTGAGTTCTTTGTACTTCGTCCTTATCGGCATAATGGGGTTGGGACTTGGGCGGCTCATGAGCTGTTTGGACGTTTTAACGGACGTTGGAAGGTGACCCAAATGAGCACGAATAGGCCGGCACAATCCTTTTGGCGTAAGGTGGTTGGAAGCTATACGAAAGGTGAGTACAGGGAACAGACACATCCGGTAAGAGGGAATATCAGTCAGTTTTTCAATACCTGAAAAATTCGAAATAGAAAGTCAGTAATGGAAAAGAGTCGAGGAGAGTATCCTATCGGCTCTTTTTTGTTGTCAATTCAAGTCTTCTATCCATCTATAGATCATTCCAATTAGAACCTGCATTGACACTATAAAAACGCAGGTATACAGTTATTAACATAATTCATATATATTTGATTGGAATTATCAACAATGAAACATCGGCTCCAAAAATGCAATGTTATCATAACATCACCCATCAGATCGGAGAGTGTTTTTAGGTGAAACGAACAAGTCGATTTGCAAAAATGGTAGCTTTAACCCTGTCGATGGTGCTGGTCTTATCGGCATGCTCGGGTAATAGCGGGGCCAATTCTACGAATACTGAGGCGAATGCAGCAGGAGTCGGGCAAGCTGCAGAAGGTGGAGATCTTACCTATGCACTGGCAACATCGCCGGATTCACTGGACCCGCATAAGAGTGGATTGGCAGTAGCATCTCGGGTATATCGTGCGATATTCGATAACTTGGTGGTAAAGCTGCCGGACAATACGATTAAGCCTTGGCTGGCAACCGAATGGAGTGTTTCCGAGGATGGCAAAAGCTATACATTCAAGTTGCGTAAGGATGTTAAGTTCCATGACGGAACCCCGTTCAATGCGGAAGCCGTTAAATTTAGCTATGATCGGATTATTGATCCGCAAGCCGTAGTAGGTAATGCTGCTAACTTGCTGGCTCCCTATGAATCCTCACAGGTGATTGACGAATACACGATTAAATTGAATCTGAAACGACCATCGCAGGCATTTTTGAGCAATTTAAGTGTTCCGGCTGTAGCCATTGTTTCGCCGGCAGGTGTTAAAAAATATGGAGATCAATTCGGTAAGCATCCAGTGGGTACAGGCCCTTTCAAGTTTGTAAAATGGGACGAAAATGCAGAAATCAAAATCGAACGTAACCCGGATTACAAATGGGCACCGGAAACTATTGAGAATCAGGGAGCGCCGTATTTGGACAGCGTGACCTTTAAAATTGTTCCGGAGGAGGCGACCCGGATCGGCAGTGTGCAGAGTGGGCAGACTTTGGCCGCTGAAACCGTCCCACCGCAGAACATTTTAACGTTGAAGAGTGACCCTAATTTCCAATTGTTGCAGGTCAATACCCTAGGACTGCCATATACGCTGTTCATTAACCAAAAGAAGACACCGTGGAATGAATTAAAGGCGAGGCAGGCATTGCAATATGGTATTGATGTGGGGACGATCGTCAAAACGCTGTATCTAGGAACTTATGAACAGGCTTGGTCGCCACTCACTCCAGGTATTTTTGGATATGATAAATCACTGAAAAACGGTTTGCAGCCTGATCTTAACAAGGCCAATCAGTTACTGGATGAGTTGGGGTGGGTTAAGGGAACGGATGGTTTCCGGGCGAAGGATGGACAACGTCTGACGCTGCATTATGTAGACGGCACTCCGAACCGTGAAAAACGGAACGACATTGCAGCCATTATTCAGCAGCAGCTGAAGAAAATCGGTGTTGATGTGAAGATTGAAATTACCAAGGATATTGCAACAGTTGTATATACGAACGGAAACTATGATTTCTACGGAAATAGCCAGGTCAATGTGGACCCGAACGCTTTATATGCTTTTTACCACACAGCGGCACCAAATCAGCGGCCTACACTGCCTAACTTCTCCAATCCAGAGGTCGACAAGCTGTTGGAGCAGGGAGCTATTGAAAAGGATGATGCCAAGCGGGAGGAGATTTATAAGAAGGTGCAACAGCTAATCCGTGATCAGGCCGTCATCATTCCGATTTATGTTTTCCCTTATACGGTTGGAGCAGCCAAGTCAGTGCAGGGTCTCAAATTCGATTTAGTGGGTTATCCGCTCTTTAACGATGTGCGTATTCAAAAATAGAATTGCTAAATAGTTTCTGGGGCCATCCAGACGGGAAGGAGTGTGGGCTATGATCAGAGCAGTTGCAGAAAGGCTGGTTACTTCTTTGTTGGTCATTCTGGGTTCCTGTATTTTGGTATTCAGCATTTTGTATTTGCTTCCGGGGGACCCGGTAGATTCGATTCTTGACCCTTCAACGGCCACGCCAGAGATGATCGCCAATTTGCGTCATAAGCTGGGAGTGGATAAGCCTTTTCATGTTCAGTTTTTGAACTATTTCGGAAATCTGCTACAAGGTGATTTTGGAAAATCACTGCTCAATGCTGATCCGGTGCTGTCTAAAATATGGGTCAATCTCCCGCCTACACTGGCGCTGACGCTTGCCGGTTCTGCTATTTCGGTTATTATCGGTGTCCTGCTTGGAGTGCTGTCGGCCATTCATCGGGATAAGCCGATTGATATCATCGCACGAATCGTTGGATTGTTCGGCATTTCTATGCCCACATTCTGGTCAGGCATTCTGCTGTTGCTTATTTTCTCCATTCACTTGGGATGGCTGCCTGCTATGGGCTCGGACGGTTGGAAAACCCTTGTGCTTCCGTCTCTCACTTTGGGTATTGTCGGTGCAGGGTTCATTGTCAGAATGGTGCGTAACAGTATGCTGGAAGTCATTAATGAGCAGTTCATCGTAACGCTCCGTTCCAAGGGTTTGTCTGAAAAGGTTATTATGTATCGCCATGCGCTACGCAATGCGTTGATTCCAGCGATAACGATGATCGGGATGCTGATGGGAGAAATGCTGGCCGGAGCAGTTGTGAGTGAGACGGTATTTTCACGGCAAGGCATTGGGCGTTTAATTGCGGATGCAATTATGGCTAAAGACTTGCCAGTTGTGCAGGGAGTTGTATTGTTCTCTGCCATCATGTATGTGATCGTAAATCTACTGGTGGATATATCGTATACGTTCATTGATCCAAGGGTTAGACGCTCGGCGTAAGCCGGAAGGATTCAGGGAGGAGGAAGTCGGTTGAGAGAAACGATGGCTGCCAAAACAATTTGGAAGGAAAGAAAGCTGCGGGTAGCTCGGCAAACTGGAAGGTGGCGGCTCGGTGGAGTGTCGGATGGGTTCGTATATGCGGCGGGACTGATTATTGTGTTCGTAATCGTCTGTGCGGTGTTTCCGCAATGGATTGCTTCTTATGCACCCACAGAAATGTTAAGCGACCATATATTACAAGGACCAAGTGCTTCTCACTGGTTCGGAACGGACTATTTTGGGCGGGATATATTCAGTCTGGTTGTTCACGGAAGTCGGGATTCTCTGTTTATTGGCATTATGTCGGTACTCGTCGGCGGTCTGGTGGGTGGAATTATTGGTGCGCTCTCAGGTTACATTGGCGGTACAGTGGATTCGATACTGATGCGATTTATTGATATTTTGATGACTATTCCCGGAATTCTGCTGGCTTTGGCGATTGCGGCGGCTCTTGGCCCAAGCTTGTTCAATATTGTGCTGGCGGTAGCCATATCTGCTGTCCCCGGTTATGCAAGAGTTATGCGAGGTCAAATTATGAGTATAAAAGGACGTTCTTACGTCACTGCTTCGCGTTCCATCGGAGTTACACCTTTCGGCATCTTTTGGCATCATGTGCTTCCTAATTCCTTGTCCCCTTTGCTCGTGATGGCGACGCTTGGCATCGGTAGCGCTATTTTGGCCGGATCGGGATTAAGCTTTTTGGGACTTGGCACGGTAAAGGAAATTCCGGATTGGGGAACAGTATTGTCTCAAGGACGAGGATATTTGACCGTAGCTTGGTGGATATGTACCTTTCCTGGCCTAGCCATTACGTTGTTTGTGTTGTCAGTCAATATTTTGGGCGACAAGCTGAGAGACCATTTGGACCCGAAAAAGAATGTAAACTAGCATCAGGAAGCCTATTCTTAAGTGCTATAGAAGGAGGGAGTTCGTTTGTCATCATTGCTGGAGATTGAACATTTGTCGGTCGATTTTCACACTAAAAAAGGTTTGCTGCAAGCACTCGACAACGTATCACTGACGATCAGGGCGGGAGAAACGGTCTGCCTCGTCGGTGAATCTGGCAGCGGAAAAACGATTACCTCCAAGGCGATTATGCGGCTAATCGATTATGAGAACGGACGAATTGCCCAAGGACAAATACGATTCCAGGGCATAGATTTGACCGTTTTGTCACAGCAGGAATTACGCTCACTTCGTGGTAAAAAGATGGCGATGGTATTTCAGGAGCCGATGTCGGCCTTTGATCCGGTGTACACTATCGGGTATCAGCTGATAGAAATCATCATGGAGCATGACCGGAAGACACGAAAGCAAGCATGGGCTCATGCGGTTCATTTGCTGAACAGGGTAGGAATTCCTGAACCGGAAATTCGTATGAAGCAGTACCCCGGAGAACTGTCCGGTGGGATGCTGCAACGGGCGATGATTGCAATGGCACTTTCATGTGGCCCTGAGCTGCTAATAGCGGATGAACCAACAACGGCGCTGGATGTAACGATTCAGTCACAAATTTTGCAATTGCTTCAGGAATTAAAGACAGAATTCAACATGTCGATTCTGTTGATTACGCATGATTTGGGTATTGCGGCAGAGGTTGCGGATCGAATTGTTGTGATGTATGCCGGTCGAGTTATGGAGCAAGCAGCAACGGAAGAACTGTTCGAACTGCCATTGCACCCTTACACCAGAGGGTTGCTGCGTTCGGTGGCAACACTGGATACAGATCGCAGCAGCAAGCTGTTTTCGATCCCGGGGGCAATTCCGAGCCTGAGTGCATTGCCTTCCGGCTGCTTGTTTCACCCGCGTTGCCCGCATGCGACGGATCAATGCAAAAACGAAGCACCACCGCTGGCAGCCAAGGATGAACGCGAGGTAGCTTGCTGGCATTCGGAGCAATTGGCTGCCTCCGACGAGTGGCATATTACAGAGCTATCGATGAAAGGGCAGATCACGCCAGATGCTGTTGCAAAGGCAACCGAAGTAAAGGAAGAATTGACGAACGTATCTGCTGTTGATGGGGCTAAGGTGAGCAGTCATGGCGTACAGGTAAAGAACTCGCCTAAATCCAATGAGACTATCACGGAAACTGTCCAGAAAAAGCAGGACTTGTTTCGGGTGAATGGACTTCGCAAGTATTATCCGGTGAAAAAAAGCTTTCCCGGTCGGACTGGTGCTTCGATCCGGGCGGTGGATGATGTATCGTTCTCAATCCGGCAGGGCGAAACCTTTGGATTGGTCGGAGAATCCGGCAGCGGTAAGTCTACTTTAGGCCGGCTGCTGATGCAGCTGGAACGTCCGACTTCAGGGCAGGTATGCTTCCAGGATCGGGAGCTGACACGTTTAGGGAATTCTGAGTTGCGATCCGTTCGTCGTGATATGCAGATGATTTTTCAAGACCCCTACGGATCACTTGATCCACGGTGGAGTGTGGGAGATATCATAGGGGAGCCGCTTGCGGTTCATGAAGGGCTGAATGGTAAGGCAAAGCAGGAACGGGTGGAAGAACTCCTGAGCGCTGTTGGATTATCACCTTCGCTGGTTACGCGATTTCCGCATGAATTCTCGGGAGGACAGCGCCAACGAATCGGGATAGCCCGTGCCATTGCTCTGCAACCGCAGTTTATTTTGGCTGATGAGGCAGTGTCGGCTTTGGATGTTTCCGTTCAGGCACAAATTGTCAATCTGCTTCAGGACTTACAGCATAAGCTGGATACAACCTATTTGTTTATTGCACACGGATTGCACATTGTCCGCCATATTTCAGATCGGATAGGGGTTATGTACTTGGGGAAACTTGTAGAAATTGCGCCAAGTGACGAGTTGTTCAGGCATCCTGCCCATCCGTATACCCGGGGGCTTGTTGCCTCGATACCTAACCCAAATCCGAAAAACCGCCGGGAGTTAATTACGGTACAAGGTGAGATTCCTTCGCCTGCGAAGCCTCCATCCGGCTGTCGTTTTCATACCCGCTGTCCACTAGCGACCTCGCGCTGTCGTGAGGAAGCACCTGAGCTGACAGAGATTAGCACAGGACATTATGCCGCTTGTCATTACCCGGCCTAGGTTCAACCCCCTCTTTTGATCTGCTATCGGCATGATAAGAGAGCTACATTCTACAGGCCATTCATGGTAAGATAAGGATAGGAGTATATAAATTCAATAGGAAAAGAGGGTATTATGCTAGATAAATGGGTTCAGGAATTAAAAGATGGTGAACAAGAGCTGATTGCGTGGAGAAGACATTTACATCAGCATCCCGAGCTGTCTTTTGAAGAAACGAATACGTCTGCTTTTATCGCCGATCAATTGCGCTCTTTTGGTATTGAGGTAAGAACGAATGTGGGTGGAAACGGTGTGCTCGGGTTTTTAGAAGGGGGTCAGCCAGGTAGAACGATTGCATTTCGTGCTGATTTTGATGCGCTTCCCATTCAGGATGAAAAGGATGTACCTTATAAATCGACCGTTCCGGGTGTTATGCATGCCTGCGGACATGATGGTCACACGGCTGCGCTGCTAGGAGTGGCACGCGTGTTGAGTCATAACCGTAAAGCGCTGAAGGGAAAGCTTGTGTTTATTTTTCAACATGCGGAAGAAAAACCGCCTGGCGGAGCCAAGTTTATGATTGAGGATGGCTGTCTGGATGGGGTAGAGGCCGTATATGGTATTCACCTCGCATCTGAAATTCCTTTTGGCAAAATTGGATTAAAGAGTGGGCCTGCGATGGCGGCTGTCGACGCGTTTACGATCCAGATCAACGGTAAAGGTGGGCATGGCGCACGACCGCATCAGACGGTGGACTCTATTGTTATCGGCAGTCAAATTGTGAACGGGTTGCAGCAGGTGGTTAGTCGCAGGGTGGACCCTATTGAATCAGCAGTGTTAACGATTGGGGTATTTCAAGCTGGAACTGCCTTTAATGTGATCGCAGATAAGGCCAAAATTGAAGGCACCGTACGTACGTTTAATAAGGAAGTGCGTAAGGAAGTCGAGAATGAAATTCGCAGTATCGTCAAGGGGTTGACTGAGGCTTATCATGCCGGATACGAAATTGACTATCTGAATGGCTATCCTTCTTTGGTGAATGCCGAAGCCGAAACGGAACGTGTACGCGAGCTCATCTTCAGACTGTATGGAGCAGATGCTTTTTTGGATTTGAAGCCAGTCATGGGAGCAGAGGATTTTGCTTATTATTTGGAGCAACGACCGGGAGCCTTCATTCATGTGGGTGCACGCAATGAGGATGAACGAACGCATTTTGCTCATCACCATCCTCACTTTGATTTTGATGAGCGGGCATTGCTCGTCTCAGGGCATATTTTTTTAGCTCTGGCGCTTGAATACTTGCAATAATAGGCATATGTTTATGACTGACGACGTATAACAGAAGCTGGAACCGCGCATAGCGCGGTTTTTTGTTGTAAATCAAAGTATTTTGACACCCATAAAGAATGAAAATTAAGTAATTAATTCACTATATGAAAAAATCATAATAGAATTAAATAAAAGGTATTAACTCTGAAGGAAGTTCAAACCTCTTATTATAAGCTGCGGAGCAGGAGATAAAATTGTATTATCTTGATTTTTCGCACAAGGAAATGGGAAAAAGATGACGAATCTATTGAGCAAGACACCTGTGTAAGCGCTAACAAAACAAGCGTTGCACCGTTTTTATTGGTTGGGGGTGAGTCTGAGAGGACATTTGTCAGAATTGTGAGAAGCAACGATAACGATAGGAACGAATTCAGAATCGGTTGATTACTTTTATCCCAAAATGACTCGCAAATTCAATTGATAATGAAGAAGGAGGTTGAATTCATTGACTAAGGCAAAAAACAGGTTGAGAATTGCTTGTTTGGCGCTTGTGGTAGCGGGTGCTTCCTGGACAGGAATGATAGCGCCGGCTCATGCTACTCCAAGTGACGATTACAGTTGGAAAAGTGTGGTTACGGGTGGAGGTGGTGGTTTTGTACCTGGCATTATTTTTAATGAAACGGAAAAAGACCTGATCTATGCCCGTACAGATATTGGAGGAGCTTACCGCTGGAATGCTGCTAATGAGAGCTGGATTCCGCTGACGGATTTTGTGGGCTGGGAGGATTGGAACAAAAATGGTGTCGATGCACTAGCAACTGATCCTGTTGATCCGAATCGTGTATATATAGCTACAGGTACGTATACTAATTCATGGGATAAAAACGGACAAATTATGCGCTCCACCGATAGAGGCAACACGTGGCAGACAACCAAGCTTCCTTTTAAAGTAGGGGGCAATATGCCTGGACGTTCAATGGGTGAACGCCTGACGATTGATCCAAATATGAATAATATTTTGTTCTTTGGAGCTCGAAGTGGTAATGGACTATGGAAAAGCTCTGATTTCGGAGCAACTTGGAGTAAAGTGAGCAGCTTCACAAATCCTGGGACATATGTACAGGACCCTTCCAATGAATATACCAGCGATATTATCGGTTTATCATGGATCACTTTTGACAAAAAAACAGGCTCTTCCAGTAAAGCAACGCAGACGATCTATGTAGGTGTTGCAGATAAAAAGCAAAGTGTCTATCGCAGTACAGATGGTGGGACAACCTGGTCTGCTGTAGCGGGCCAGCCTACTGGGTATTTGCCACATCACGGCGTTTTATCAGCGGACGGCAACTTGTATATTTCCTATAGCGATGGAGCTGGTCCTTATGACGGAACAAAGGGTGAGCTTTGGAAATTGAATACAGCAAGCGGACAGTGGACTAACATTAGCCCCATTGGTAGCAGCAGCGCGGACAATCATTTTGGATATGGTGGACTGACGGTGGATGCCCAGAAGCCAGGCACACTTATGGTTGCTACTTTGAATGCCTGGTGGCCGGATGAAACGATTTATCGCAGCACGGACAGTGGTGCAACTTGGAGTCCTATTTGGGAATTCGATGGTTATCCGTCTCGTAAGCTAAAATACAATCTGGATATCAGCGCTGCGCCTTGGTTGACTTTCAATACCAAGCCTGCTCCACCAGAAGTATCACCCAAGCTTGGTTGGATGATCGGAGACCTAGAGATAGATCCGTTTAATTCAGACCATATGCTGTACGGTACGGGAGCTACGATTTATGGTTCTAAAAATCTGACGAATTGGGATAAAGGTGGAAAGCTGGATATCGCTGTAGCCGCTAAAGGGATAGAGGAAACGGCCATTTTAGATCTGGTGAGCCCTCCAGTCGGCGCGCCTTTGGTCAGCGCAGTAGCTGATGTCTCGGGTTTCAAGCATGACGATCTTTTCAAGGTTCCAGCTAATATGCTGGATAATCCAACCTTTACAAGCAGCGAAAGCATTGATTATGCTGAGTTGAATCCTTCTTTTATGGCCCGGGTAGGTAAAGCGGATTACAAAAATGATCCAAATGCCAAATCCATTGGATTTTCCAATGATGGTGGAGCGAAGTGGTATAAGGCAAATAGCGAGCCTTCCGGTACAGCAGGAGGAGGCAGCATTGCCGTTGCGGCAGATGGCAATGGCATGCTGTGGAATACATCGGACAAAGGTGTGTTCTACTCCAAAACTGGCGGCAACTCATGGACAGCAAGTACGGGGATTCCAGCGAATGCAAAGATCGCCTCTGACCGAGTGAATCTTAATAAATATTACGCATTTGCCTCCGGAAAAATATATGTGAGCACCAATGGAGGCGTATCATTTACACCATCAGCGGCAACTGGCTTACCAACAGCAGGCAATGCTGATATTAGTGCTGTACGAGGAGCAGAAGGAGATGTATGGCTCGCCGGGGGTTCTGAGGATGAAGGGCTTTACGGCTTATGGCATTCCAAAGATTCCGGCGCTACGTTCACCAAGCTTTCTAATGTGCAGGAAGCGGATTTTGTAGGCTTTGGTAAGGCAGCGCCAAACCGCACGAATGCAGCGGTTTTTATCGTTGGTAAAATTGATGGCACACGTGGATTTTACCGCTCGGACGATGCTGGCGCAAACTGGGTGCGCATTAATGATGATAAGCATCAATATGCTCGAGTGACCAAAATTATTGGAGATCCTCGGGTTTATGGACGTGCTTATCTGGGAACAAATGGCCGCGGCATTTTGGTGGCAGATCGTCTAGGTGGTGATCAACCGTCTACTGGGCAAGCAAGTATTACACCAACGACTGCAACCTATGGAGTAGATAACGGCAGTACCGAAATTACTGTCAAGCTAACACTTAGCGGTAATACGTTAGAAACGATCAAGCAGGGGAGCCTAGTACTAAACAAGGGTGAGGATTATACGATTAGTGAAGAAACAGTCGTTCTTACCAACAAGTATCTATCAAAGCTTCCTAAAGGAGAGACAACGCTTAACTTCCATTTTAGTGCAGGCAATGACGCGTTGTTCACGATTATGGTAAAAGGGGATACGCCAGGCGAGCCGGGAACAGACCAGGGCGTTTTGAAGGTGCAAGCCTTCAATGGGAATGTATCCGCCACAAGCAATACAATCAGTTCCAAATTTAAAATAACCAATACGGGAACCTCACCAATTTCCCTAGCAGACGTGACATTGCGTTATTATTACACCATTAATGGGGAGAAAGCACAAAATTTCTTCACGGATTGGTCGAGCGTCGGTACAGGGAATGTGATTGCTAGCTTCAAAACATTATCCAATGCGAAGCCAGGGGCAGATTCCTATGCAGAAATCGGGTTTAAATCGGCTGCGGGTTCTATAGAGCCCGGTCAAAGTGTGGAGTTGCAAACCCGGATATCCAAAGAGGACTGGAGCAGTTACACACAAACCGATGATTATTCATTTAATCCCACAGCAAACAGCTTACAAGATTCTGCTAAAATAACCGCTTACCTGTCTGGAAGCAAGCAATGGGGAATTGAGCCCTAAACCTTAATAAGGACAATCCCAAGTCAGCCACTCTAATGAGTGAGCTGGCTTTATTTTTGACGATCTTATTGTCCCGCATTCTTTTTTTGGGGAAAAAGCAACGACAAGTTGAAAACAGCAACTAATAGAGATTCAAATTTAATAATATAATTATTTCACTATATGAAAAATTCATAATAAAAAAAACTCTTTCTCGCATACAATCTCCACAAAACAAACACACCACTTTAAGTAGAAAAAGAAACACTGACGGGAACATATGTTCTTTTAATTCAAAAAAGAAACGCTCCTGTCCTTAGACAAAAAGCGTCTCTAATCAAATTTTTATATTTATCATACACCTCAAACAAGATGCCGGGATACTGAAATTAACAGTGTCATCGTAATGACATTCACAATCGTAGAAAGTAATACTGTTTGTGCGGCAAAATCGGGTTCATTTTTATATTCCTCCGCCAAAATACTTGTATTAACACCGGTAGGCATACCCGATGCAATGAGCAAGGCTTGAGCGGGAATCCCCTTAAGACCCAGCAGCAAGACGAGCATAAAACCGACCATTGGACCAGCAATCAGGCGTAGTACCATACTGATGTACACGGCTGTCCGGCGCAAGCGAAAGGGATATTGCACAATTTGTGCTCCCAAAGTAAGCAGAGCCACGGCAACCATCGACTGACTAATATAATTCAAAGGTTCAGCCAGTAAATTAGGCAATGGACTATGCAGCAGATTTAGGAGCAAACCTAGCGCAAGCGCATAGGGAACAGGCATTTTAAAAAAATTAATTAATATTTTTCGAGTATTGGCCTTGCCGTTTTGCACAACAAAAGTGCCGTATGTAAATGTGACAAAGCTTTGAAAGGTCATAATCAGAGCTTGAACGGAAATGGCCAACGGGTCACCTTTGAACACCAACTGATTGATTGGCAGACCATAATTTCCTGAATTATCTAGCATTACACTATTTGTAAAAGCTCCACGCATTCCGGGGCTGTATTTCAGAGATCTGGCGACGGTAGTGCTGATTACGTACAGAATAGCTATGTACAAGGCATAAAAAAGTGAAACCTCACCCATGAGCATTAAAGAAATTTCTGAGTTATAAAGACCCGTAAACACAACTGCGGGGGTAATATAGTAAAAATTGATTTTAGCTAAGGTATACAAATCCAGTCGAAAATAATATTGCATGATACAACCAAAACCGATAAGTACAAAAATAGGTAAAACAACGTCCAAAAGAATGGTGCCGAACATGTCTGTTTCATCTTCTTTCTATTATGCGAATGTAAAGGCTGATTCTTAAAAATGCATGTGTAATTCTCATTATACTGTGTAAATAGGTTAGGCGTATAATAAAATTTTATAGTGGTTTTGGTAATCTGGACTGCAGCTATATTGGTGTCTCACACATTAGATAAGAAAAGATAAAAAATTAGCTTAGAGAAGCCGTTAATACATCTAGGGACATTTGAGCCTGGTCTTTACTATAAGGAGGAATCGCATCATGAGAAACACTTGGACAGCCTTACTAACGTGTATACTGGTCTTGGGATTGGCAGCGGGAACCGCTGAAGCCAAGCAGGGACGCGGAAATGATCAGGAGAACAAACAGGAAGCAAAGACGTCTGTTAAAGACGGGAATGAAAAGAGCGGGGAAGAGCTAATCAATCCCCATGACTCAGACAATGATCAGTCCAAAAAACAAAAGGACAAAACATCCGGGAAAAAGGATGAAAACAGTAAAAAAGACAAACACGCAGAAATCAGAAAAACTGAACCTGTTGCAGTAACAGATGATACGTACGAGGAGTCCAAAGACCATAATGCTCACAAGGGACGCAACGGTTACAAGGGTCTGCTTCACGCGGTAGAAAATACGAAGGATAAGCCGGCAGGAGCGGTTATTGCGAACCTGCTGCTTACGAAATACCCGGAACGTTTGACTCCGGAGCAGGTTGCTGAACTTGAATTGATCCGGAATTCTGGTAAAGCACTGACTGAGGCAGCTAAGCTACTAGCTGAAAACGGAAATGTGACTGATGCCGTTTACATGCAGGAGGAGGCAGTACTGGCTAATGTGTCCGATCTGGAAAGCTACAAAAAGCTGGGTGAATTCTCGAAAAAGGCAGGACGGCCGTCGGGCATGAAGCTGTTCGTGAATGGTGAAAAATACGATGCCAAACCGATTAACCGCAATGGGACCACACTTGTTCCGTTTAGAACAGCTTCCGAAGCTTTGGATGCAAAGGTTTCCTGGGATCCGAAAGAAAAGGCTGTTACTGTCACCCGTAACGGCGTGTCCGTCAAATTATTTGTTAACAGTCCGAAAGCATATATTAACGGTCAGCCGTATTCTATCGAGCAGCCAGCATCCATAGTGGATGGGACGACAATGGTACCTGTAAGGGTAATCGGAGAGGCCTTGGGGACAAATGTTAAATGGGAGCCTGAGAGCCAGTCCGTTGTTGTATACGAGCAGCCAACAACGCCTGCATCAACATCATAACGTGCTGTAAACAAAAAGGGCCCCTGACTAAATGTCAGGCCTTTTTGTTTTACCTTGCAATTAATGATTTCGTATTCTTTTTAATGGTGAGAAGATAGATAGCCTTCATAATACTACCAGTCTATTCGCATTATGTGCTGGTCATGTGTACAATTAAATAGAGAACGCTGAGAAAAGGGAGTGTCATAGATGGATTTAGGATTAACGGGAAAAACAGCCTTTGTTGCAGGTTCCAGTAAAGGACTCGGCAAGGCAAGCGCACGGGAGCTGGCACGCGAGGGTGCGAATGTCGTCATTTCAGGACGGAACGAAGCAGAGCTTCAGCGGACGCAGGCGGAATTACTGGAAACAGCGAGTGGCCGCGTTGAATATGTAGTTTGCGATGTAACAAAACCAGAACATATCTCCCAGGCCATCCGCCGTACAGCTGATTTGTTTGGCACCGTGGATATTTTGGTTAACAATGCGGGTGGGCCTCCTGCCGGTACCTTTGATGATTTTACAGATGAAGTGTGGATGCAGGCCTTTGAACAAAATTTACTTAGTCATATCCGGTTGATCCGTGAGGTGTTACCATATATGAAAAAACAACAAAGCGGTAGGATTTTAAATATTGCTTCTTCCTCAGTTAAGCAGCCAATTCCGGGGTTAATCATTTCAAATACGCTACGTACTGGAGTTGCTGGATTGGCAAAAACATTGTCTCTGGAATTAGCTCCTCATAATATTCTGGTACATACTGTAGCACCGGGGAGAATTGCAACTGATCGCGTGCGTAGCTTGGACGAGCATCGAGCTGAGAAAACCCAGCAAACGACGGATCAGGTTCGCAAACAAGCAGAAGAGGGCATTCCATTGGGACGGTATGGAGAGCCTGAAGAGTTCGGTAAAGTTGTTGCTTTTCTGGCGTCTTCAGCTTCATCCTATTTGACAGGGAGTACCATCCTTGTGGATGGCGGAATGATTAAATCGTTATAAAATAAAGATGCGTGCCAGCCTCAGGTTTAATTGGGTGCTGGCACGCTTTTTTTAAATTTATTTAGGAAGTAGAAAATCTTCATTCACGGCCTGGAAGCTCACAACCCTCATCGGTACATATACCACCTGCATCTTGTTTGGACGAGTTGCCGCTTATCATGGTGAAAGGTGATCGTTCATCCCATGCTTTTTGAAGCGCATCATGAAATACTTCCTCCGGCTGGGCACCAGAAACAGCAAATTTTCGATCAAATACAAAGAATGGCACACCCTGAACACCCAACTTAGCGCCTTCGGCTTCATCAGCTCTAACTTCGTCGGTAAAACGGTCACTGGCTAATATAGCAGCCGCTTCCTTTTGATCCAAACCAACTTCAGTAGCCAGCGCTACCAGCACTTCATGATCCCCTGTATGCTTGCCTTCGATGAAAACAGCTTGGAATAAACGCTCGCTCAGCTCCAGCATTTTGCCTTGTGTTTGAGCCCAAAGTGTTAAGCGGTGAGCATCAAGAGAGTTCGTCGGCACCATGGCATGAATATTATATTCAAGACCCGCAGAGCGTGCGTTTTCGTTCATTCGATCATTCATAGCCTGAGCCTCTTGCAGACTAACCCCATATTTAGCTGATAGTTCTTCATTGATCGTTTTACCACTATCTCTCATAGCACCCGGGTTCAATTCAAAACTCTTGAATGTCAATTGCACCTCATTGCGATGTGGGAATTGCTGTAATACTTGCTCCAAACGGCGTTTGCCGATATAACAGAATGGACACATATAATCAGACCAAACTTCGATATTCATCAGGAAAAAGCCTCCATGTATACGTATTTTATTGAGTAACCGGGAGTGGTGCTCCCCCATTTAGAATGTGTATAAAGGTGGAACTTCATTAGTTACAATATGAATTATAAAGCTAAAGCATTCAACGTGCAAATAATTAATGCTTGTCAAAAAATTAATGCTGTGATATTTTATATGTGTAACCGGTTACACATTGGAGTTGAACCTACACTATGACAACAATTAAAGAAGTCGCCAGCTTTGCAGGTGTTTCCGTAGCGACCGTATCCAGAGTTATTAATGAAACTGGATATGTACATGAGGATACACGGCGAAAGGTAGAGGCTGCTGTGAAGCAGTTAAATTACAAGCCCAATGAAGTTGCACGTTCTTTGTATAAAAAGAAATCCAGATTAATCGGCCTGCTGCTGCCGGATATTACGAACCCTTACTTTCCCTTGTTAGCTCGTGGGGTGGAGGATCGAATGCAGGAAAATGATTTCCGGATTATTTTCGGTAATAGTGATGAAGATCGCCAAAAAGAATTGGATTACATGGATACTTTTGTTCAAAATAATGTCGTTGGTGTTATTTCTTCTACCAATGATCCCGATGCCGATTGTTACGCCAAACTGAAGATCCCGGTCGTTTTTCTCGATCGAACTTCCAGTGACAGCCTCTCCGTATATGCGGATGGAGCCCATGGCGGTTGCTTGGCTGCTCAAGAAATGGTTGCCCGCGGCAGCAAACAAATTACAGTCATGCAGGGCCCTGCACATATTCGTCCAGCACAAGACCGTTTTCGCGGGGCGGTTGAAGAGCTTCAGCAATCCGGAATTGCTTACCATGTGGTCGAGACAACTTCCTTTTCGTTCAAGGAGGCCGAGTCGTGGGCCAAAGAGCTGTTTAGCAAGTATCCAGATACGGACGGAGTTATCGCAAGTAACGATATCGTGGCTACAGCGGTGATGCATGAGGCACATAGATTAGAAAAGAAAATCCCGGATGATGTTCAAATTATCGGGTTTGATGATATACCATTAAGTAGTTTATTATTCCCGCCTTTGTCAACGATCCGACAACCTGCTTATGAAATGGGCTGGGAAGCAGCAGGGCTACTCATTCAGTTGATTGAGCAGTCGCAAGTAACGAATTCAAGCGTACCTAATCTTCATTCGAAAGTACTTACCTATTCAAGCATACAATTGCCCGTCAAATTTATAGAACGGGAAACGACGAGAAAGGTGGATTATAATGGCTAAAATTTCGATTATCGGAAGCAGTTCTATGGATCTCGTAGTTACTTCGTCCAAACGTCCCGGTGCTGGTGAAACGGTATTGGGTGAAAGCTTTACAACCGTACCCGGAGGTAAAGGAGCTAATCAAGCCGTAGCCGCAGCACGACTCGGAGCGGACGTTACGATGATTGGACGTGTAGGGGATGACCATTTTGGAGAACAGATTTTACGCAATTTTGAAGAAAATCATGTTTATACTGGCTATGTGAAACCGGTTACACATATGGAAAGCGGTACAGCGCATATTGTACTAGCAGAAGGTGATAACAGTATTGTCGTGGTAAAAGCAGCAAATAATGAAGTGACACCTGCCTATGTGGAAGAAGCACTTGACGTCATTCGAAGTTCGGATATTGTGTTAATTCAACAGGAAATACCGTCGGAAACGGTTGTTTATGTAAGCGAAATTTGTGCGAAATACCAGATACCCTTGTTGCTGAATCCAGCCCCGGCTCGTGAAGTGGAAGAAAGCGTAATTGCGAATGCGACCTACATTACGCCAAACGAGCATGAAGCTGCCATTATGTTTAAGGATATGAGCCTTCAAGAGGCGCTGCGCAAATATCCCAACAAGCTGTTTGTGACTGAGGGCAGCAACGGTGTACGGTTCTTCGATGGAGAACAAGAAGTCGTGGTTCCTACCTATAAAGTAGAAGCCGTTGATACAACAGGTGCAGGAGATACGTTTAACGCTGCTTTTGCAGTGGCATTGGCTGAAGGAAATTCGCTGGCAGACAGTGTGAAATTTGCTAATCGGGCTGCGTCATTGTCCGTAACCAAATTTGGAGCCCAAGGTGGAATGCCAACCCGTCGTGAAGTGGAGGAGCAAATATAATATGAAGAAACATGGAATCCTAAACAGTCATATATCCAAAATACTGTCGGATCTCGGCCACACAGATTATATTGTCGTGGCTGATGCTGGCTTACCTGTTCCTGAAGGCGTTACCAAAATTGATTTGGCCCTTAAATTGGGTGTTCCATCCTTTCAGGACGTCGTTGATGTCATTGCAGCAGATATGGTGATCGAAAAAGTAACGCTGGCCGAAGAAATCAAACAAGAAAATGAACAAGCATTACAGTATATTATGCGCAACTTTGCAGGGGAGCAATTAGAACAGCCACAGCTTAATAAGCAGGCAGCCGTCATTGAGTTTTGCCCTCATGAACAATTCAAGGAGCTGACCCGGTATGCGAAGGCGGTCATTCGTACAGGAGAGGCTAAGCCGTTTGCCAATTGTATTTTGCGGGCAGGAGTTCATTTTGGATAAATCAATGTTGAATAAAAAGGAGGGTACAGCATGCAGATTCAAATGAAAGGAATTCACAAAGCCTTTGGAACCAATCAGGTACTGAGTGGTGTTGACTTTGATCTTCGTGAAGGAGAAGTACATGCCCTCATGGGTGAAAATGGTGCAGGCAAATCAACGCTGATGAATATTTTAATCGGACTGCATCGGCGAGATGAGGGAACGATCATCATTGACGGTCAGGAAACCTATTTTGCCGACCCCAAAGAAGCGGAGCAAAAAGGAATTGCTTTTATTCACCAAGAACTGAATGTGTGGCCGGAGATGACCGTGCTGGAAAATCTATTTATCGGCAAGGAAATGACATCCAAGTGGGGCTTACTAGACAGCTCCAAAATGAAAGCGCTAGCAAATGAACAATTCAGCAAGCTTTCGGTAAATCTTCCATTGAACGGTGAAGCAGGCGACTGTTCAGTGGGTCAACAGCAGATGATTGAAATTGCCAAAGCACTCATGACGGATGCTAAAGTTATCGTGATGGATGAGCCGACAGCCGCCTTAACCGAACGGGAAATTCAGAAGTTGTTCGAGGTTATTACTTCCTTGAAAAAAGATGGTGTTTCGATTGTGTATATTTCACATCGGATGGAGGAGATATTCGCGATCTGTGATCGGATTACCATCATGCGTGACGGGAAAACGGTGGATACTCAGGCGATTCCCAATACAAATTTTGATGAAGTTGTACGGAAAATGGTGGGTAGAGAGCTGACTGAACGCTACCCGGTAAGAACGCCTGCTTTGGGAGAAGTGGTGCTGGAGGTCAAAAATGCTTCGCATAAAGGGTTATTTGAAAATGTGAATTTCACTGTACGATCTGGGGAAATTGTAGGTTTTTCAGGCTTGATGGGCTCGGGACGGACCGAGATCATGCGGGCGTTATTTGGACTGGATGCTTTGGATCGTGGTGAGATTCATGTACGTGGAAAAAAAGTATCTATTCGTAAGCCGGATGATGCGGTGAAACTAGGGATTGGCTTCATTACAGAAGACCGAAAAGATGAGGGCTTGGTGCTGGACTTTTCCATCCGGGAAAATATGGTGCTGCCAAATCTGTTCAGCTTTACTTCGAAAGGATTTATTTCAGGTAAAAAAGAGCTAGATTTTGTTAACACTTTAATTAAGCGCTTGCAAATTAAAACCCAATCGGGCGAAACAACGGTTCGCAGTTTGTCAGGTGGTAATCAGCAAAAGGTGGTTATTGCCAAATGGGTAGGTATTGGTCCAAATGTGCTCATTCTTGACGAACCAACGAGAGGTGTGGATGTGGGAGCCAAGCGGGAAATCTACCAGTTGATGAACGAGCTGACCGAACGTGGAGTCGCGATTATCATGGTATCCTCGGAACTCCCTGAGGTACTCGGCATGAGCGATCGTATTGTCGTGGTGCACGAGGGAAAGATCAGCGGAGAGCTGAACAGGGAAGAAGCCACACAAGAAAATATTATGACGCTAGCTACAGGAGGACAGTAATATGACAACTATGAATGAATCAAAAAGCAGCAAAGGCTTTCAAATGTCACAAATCACACAGAAGCTTGGCCCGTTGTTGGGACTCATTATTTTGGTGGTTATCGTATCGGTCTTAAATCCCAGCTTTTTGGAACCGCTTAATATTTTGAATTTATTGCGCCAGGTATCCATTAATGCGTTGATTGCGTTCGGTATGACCTTCGTTATTCTCACAGGCGGAATTGATTTGTCAGTCGGCTCCATATTAGCACTATCCAGTGCGTTTGTCGCAAATATGATGCTGGCCGGGTTCGATCCTATTTTGGCGATTATCATTGGCTGTGCATTGGGTGGCGTGATGGGGATGGTCAACGGCTTGATGATTACGAAAGGTAAAATGGCTCCGTTCATCGCTACACTAGCAACCATGACCATTTTCAGAGGATTAACACTCGTTTATACCAACGGTAACCCTATCACAGGACTCGGAGACAGTCTGGTATTTCAATTGTTCGGTCGTGGCTATCAGTTCGGTATTCCGGTTCCAGCGATTACGATGCTCATTACCTTTGCTGTCCTATGGATCATTTTGCATAAAACACCATTCGGACGTAAAACGTATGCCATTGGTGGTAACGAGAAGGCTTCGATTGTATCTGGTATTAAAGTACCGCGTGTAAAAATTTGGATTTACTCTCTGGCTGGAATGCTTTCCGCATTGGCGGGAGCTATCTTGACTTCACGTTTGAACTCGGCACAACCGACAGCAGGTACTTCTTATGAACTGGACGCCATTGCGGCTGTCGTATTAGGTGGAACAAGCCTCTCTGGAGGACGCGGACGAATCGTAGGTACGTTAATTGGTGTGCTTATCATCGGTACACTAAACAACGGCTTGAACTTACTGGGGGTTAACTCTTTTTATCAAATGGTAGTAAAAGGGATAGTCATCGCTATTGCTGTACTGATTGACCGTAAAAAATCCGCATAATACACCTAATCTGCGTAGAAGGAGACACAAAAATATGAAAAAGCTTACATTAATCATGACTGCCTTGCTGCTCCTGCTCATGACAGGGTGTTCCTTGGAACCGCCCGAATGGGCGAAACCTAAAGCGGCCGCGAACCTGAAGAACATTAAAATCGGCTTGTCGATCTCAACGCTGAACAATCCATTCTTCGTCTCTCTCAAAGACGGAGTTGTGGCAGAGGCCAAAAAACAAGGAATGCAGGTCATTGTTGTGGATGCACAAAATGATTCGGCAAAACAAAGTAATGACGTGGATGATCTGATTCAACAGGGAGTAAACGCGTTACTCATTAATCCGACAGATTCGTCGGCCATCTCCACTGTGGTACAATCAGCGAATGCATTGAACATCCCGGTTATTACACTGGATCGTTCTGCTGACAAAGGAGACGTAAAAGCACTCGTCGCTTCAGACAACGTAGAGGGAGGGCGAATGGCTGCCAGATATGTGATTGACCAAGTTGGAAAAGGTGCCAAGGTGATTGAGCTGGAAGGTGTTCCAGGAGCATCCGCTACCCGTGAACGTGGGAAAGGCTTCCATGAAGTAGCAGATAAGGATCTGAAAGTCATAGCCAAACAATCGGCCGATTTTGATCGGACCAAAGGTTTGAATGTGATGGAAAATCTGCTGCAAGGCAACCCGGATGTTCAGGCTGTATTTGCCCACAATGATGAAATGGCATTGGGTGCCATCGAAGCAATCCAAAGCTCAGGTAAGAACATTCCAGTCATCGGTTTTGACGGTAACGCGGATGCGCTCAAATCTATTAAGGAAGGGAAACTGACAGCTACCGTAGCTCAGCAACCCGAGCTTATTGGACAATTGGCGGTGCAGGCAGCCAAGGATGTACTTCAAGGTAAAACTGTGAAAACATCAATTCCTGCTAAGCTGGAGTTGGTGGACCAATCGAAATAAAATGGGTACTTGACCCGACATATTAAGCCTTCGGACTGATGCAAAACATACGCATCAGTCCTTTTTTTGACTAATCTACGATGATGATACATACCACATAAATGGAAGTTTTTAATTTTTGTATTGTAAGAAGAGACGGTAAAAGATAGAATAACAATTATATGATAATGAGAATCACTATCATATAATGAATTGTATATATCTAAGGAGGACGTATATTGTGCAACAAAGGTACAGATTAAAATGGGAATCCACGCTTTGTCTTGTGGTTCTTTTGATGGTTGTATTGAGTGCATGTGGAAACGCAAATAGCAACAACCAGACAAACGATAAGACCAGCACTAATGATCCTTCCGGGCAATCCAAAACGGTTGTCATGCGCGAATATACTGATGCCACTGGCAATAAGATCAGTATTCCTGCAAATCCGCAGCGAGTCGTCACGACACAATATTTGGATGCGATGCTGGCTTTAGGTGTTAAGCCAGTAGGGGTTGCTTCTCATGTGTTAGAAGGCGACTATTTAAAAGGAAAGATTGACGGGATTGCTGATATTGGGAACCCGACGAATGTTGAAAAGGTACTGGAGCTACAACCTGACCTGATCATCACAACAGAAGATACCACACCAGAAGTGAAAGAGCAGCTGGAGAAAATTGCTCCAACCGTAGTCGTTTTGTTTGGAGATGGGGATGTATTTAAGCAACTGCGGGATGTCGCAGCCGTGCTGGGTAAGGACAAGGAAGCCGAGCAGTGGATCGCTAGTTTCGACAAAAAGGCTGAAGAAGGTCGAAAGAAGCTGGCTGGAAAATTCAAAAAAGATGAAACGGTTACCATTTATATGACCTACGGTAAGGATGTGCTAAGAGTATATGGAGCGCGAAATGTAGGACATGTCATTTACCGTTCATTGGAATTGAATCCTCCTGAGTACATAAGGCAGAAGTTGGAGAAGGACCCGAAGTTTAACTTTGTATACGATAGCATTTCAATGGAAAAGCTGCCTGAACTGTCAGGAGACCGTATTATTATGCTGGTTTATGATGAAGCGACTAAGGACGGAATGCTTAAGCAAATTGAGCAAAGTGCACTGTGGAGAAATCTCCCGGCTGTCAAGAACCACAAAGTGTATTTCATCAAAGCTGACCCGTGGTTTACCTACTCGCCGCTTGCTATTGACAAATCGCTGGATGAAGCCGCTAACATGTTTTCCATCGATCCTAAATAATTACTCGAAATTAGAAAGGAGAAGTCATGACTATGCTTAAACGTTTTTTTGAATACTACCGTCCTTACCGGACTTTGTTCATCATTGATTTCTCTTGTGCCTTGCTGGCTGCACTGCTGGAGTTGGCTTTTCCGCTTGCAGTAAACCGGGTGGTCGATGATTTGTTGCCCAGCGGGAACTGGAAATGGATTTTATATGCCTGTCTAGCTCTACTCGGTATTTATGTCATAAGTGCTGCGCTGAATTACGTGGTTACCTATTGGGGACACAAGCTGGGCATTAACATCGAATCGGACATGCGTAAAAAGCTGTTTGATCGGGTTCAAAAGCAATCTTTTCGCTTTTTTGACAATAACAAAACAGGGCATCTCGTTTCACGTATGACCAACGATCTGATGGATATTGGGGAAATTGCCCACCACGGCCCCGAAGATTTGTTCATCGCGTTGATGACACTCGGGGGAGCCTTTGGTATCATGCTCGGTATTAACTGGAAGCTGGCTGTACTGACTTTCATCATTGTACCCCTCATGATTTACTTGTCTCTTTATTTCAGCCGTAAAATGTCTGCTGCTTTCCATCGTATGTTTTCTGATATTGCGGATTATAACGCTCGTATTGAAAATAATGTCAGTGGGATTCGCGTTGTTCAAGCGTTCTCCAACGAAGCATATGAAATGGAACGTTTTGCTGAAAATAATGGGCGTTTCCGTAAAACGAAGCTGATCGCGTACCGGATTATGGCCTGGAATTCCTCGATTAGTTTTATACTAATGAAGCTGGTTTCATTGTTTGTGCTTGTGTGTGGAACATGGTTTGTTATCGAAGGACAGATGACCTACGGGGAATTTATCGCATTTGTGATGCTGTCTAATGTATTCCTGGGGCCGATTAAACAAATTAATTCTGTCATCGAAACGTATCCAAAAGGGATTGCCGGCTTCCGACGGTATCTGGATTTGCTGGAAAGTGAATCGGATGTGGAAGATCTGCCAGCAGCCAAGGCGGTTAGCCATCTTAATGGAGATATTCAATTTGCAGGTGTAACGTTTGGTTACGAGAACAAAGACAAGGTATTACGCAAAGTGGACCTATCTATCCATGCGGGTGAAACCGTAGCACTTGTGGGTCCTTCAGGAGCAGGTAAAACGACACTTTGCAGTTTGTTGCCTCGCTTCTACGATGTCGAGGAAGGCAGCATTACCATTGATGGGATGGATATCCGTGAAATGAAGCTGGAATCGCTGCGATCCATGATTGGAATTGTTCAGCAGGATGTATTCCTCTTTGATGGAACAATTCGTGAAAATATCGCTTATGGTAAGCTTGACGCTTCGGAAGAAGAAATCTGGGATGCTGCTCGTCGAGCTCAGATTGAAGACCTTGTTCGCTCATATCCGGATGGTCTGGATACAATGATCGGTGAGCGAGGTGTGAAGCTCTCCGGTGGTCAAAAACAACGTTTGTCTATTGCCCGGATGTTCCTTAAAAATCCGCCTATTCTCATTTTAGATGAAGCAACATCGGCATTGGATACAGAGACAGAAGCCGCGATTCAGCAGGCGCTGACAGAGCTTTCCCAAGGCCGTACGACACTCGTTATCGCGCATCGTCTGGCAACGATCAAAAATGCTGACCGCATTATCGTAGTTGCAGATCAAGGGATTGCCGAGCAAGGCAGACATGAAGAGTTATTAGCAGTAAAAGGGGCATATAGTCGCCTGCACCAAGCTCAATATGGAACGTAAATAGGCCGATATGACACCGTAAATAGAGAGAGGAATGAACGGGTTTGACAAAGAAAATGTGGATTGTGATGATGCTTCTGTCAGTCATTTTAGCTCTTTCCGCCTGTAGCGGAAACGTGAAGCAACCGGATGAAAAGCAGAATCAAACTTCTAGTGAGCAAAAGTCAGAGGAAATGAAAACAGTCAAAACGATTCATGGAGATATTAAGATTCCGGTTCACCCTCAGCGGATTGTAGTAGATATGTACCAGAATGATTTATTAGCACTAGGAATTAAACCTGTGGGCAGTGTTAAATATTATCTGGATAATCCGTTTTCGAAAGATCTTGTGCAAGGCATTACAAGCATTGGAGACCGCGGTAGTGTATCCATTGAGAAAGTATTGGCTCTACAGCCGGATATGATTCTGATTGGTTCCAAAGATGCTGCTGAATATGAAAAATATAGTAAGATTGCTCCGACTATCGTGATTCCTTATGGGACGTACAAGAATGTGCACGAGGAACTGACAGCTTTTGGTGAGCTGCTTGGAAAAGAACAGGAAGCCAAAACATGGCTTGCTCAATACGATCAGCGGATGCAGGCTGCACGTGACAAGCTAAAGGGGATTGTTCAGCCTGGAGATACTTTCACCGTAATGGAAGCTTCGGAAAAAGAATACTATGTGTATGGTGATAATTTTGGCAGAGGAGGACAGGCGGTATACAGAGGTCTGAATTTGACACCTCCGCCGCTTGTCCAAAAAGAGTTATTAGGTGAGACTCAATGGAAATCGGTGTCAAAAGAAGTCATTAATCAATATGCCGGCTCTTATATCTTTCTGACGGTTAACAAGGATTTGAGAGGCTACGAAGGAGACAGCATATGGAGATCATTGAATGCGGTCCGGCAAGGTAAAGTTTTTGAGCTCCAGGAGGATCGATATTGGTACTTCGATCCCATTGCTATTGTAGGGCAAGCTGAAGAAATCGCAGATATGATCATCCAGCGGAATAAAGAGAACGCCGCACAGAAGTAGTCGCTTCGGTGTTGTTGGCAGCCCTTTGGTATTTATGCCGAAGGGCTTTATTTTTTCACAATAGGGCAGAGCATTAGGTATTCCTCGAAATTTGCTATTGAAGCCGTTGCCACATTAATTTACAATAGTAAAGATTGCATGATAATAATTCTCATTATCAACATCATCTTCAACACAGTTCGTGATAGCTACATACTATTCAACAGTAAGGGTGAACAATAGTTATGAAATTATCAGAATCATCGGATAGCCCCGCTCAAAGTAATCATAACCAGTCGCCGACTCAATTCCACTCGCGACCATGGGCAGCTTCGCTTATCCTGACAGCTGGGCTTGGACTTTTAGCGTTCGGTATCGCGCTATCCCTATCCTTTGGTGCAGCCTCTATTAGGCTGGAAGAGGTATGGAACGCCGTTTTTCATTTTAAACCCGAGTTGCAAAACCATCAAATTATTTGGGAAATCCGTCTACCTCGGATTCTGGGTGGGGTTTTAATCGGAGTTTGCTTTGCCGTAGCAGGTGCAATTATGCAAGGAATGACTCGAAATCCGCTTGCTGACTCGGGCTTGCTTGGACTGAACTCGGGAGCCAGCTTGGCGATGGCGATTTGCTTTGCCCTTTTTCCCGGATCTTCCTTTTTACAGTTAATGTTGTATTCCTTTGTTGGTGCAGCTCTGGCTGTTGTGATGGTATATGGTACAAGCTCCATATCCAAATCAGGTCTTACGCCAGTTCGCCTTGTATTGGCGGGCGCAGCTGTCACGGCATTGCTGTCTGCCTTAGGAGATGCAATTAGTTTGTATTTTAATGTGGGGCAGGATTTAGCCTTTTGGTATGCTGGAGGGCTTAGTGGAACCAAGTGGGTTCAGCTCGGTATAGTTTTGCCTTGGGTTGTGGCAGCTTTTATCGGCGCTCTCATGTTGTCGCGCTCTATTACACTGCTTAGTCTGGGAGACGAAATTGCGTTGAGTCTTGGTCAGCGAACTGGGGTGGTAAAGGTAGTCGGGATGATTCTTGTTCTGATTCTGGCGGGTGCAGCAGTGTCGTTGGTTGGTTCTATAGGTTTCGTGGGATTGATTATTCCCCATATAACTCGCAAGCTGGTTGGCGTCGATTATCGCTGGATTATTCCATGCTCGGCCATTATGGGAGCTTTACTCATTGTGTTTGCCGATCTGGCAGCCCGTATGATTAACGCACCTGAGGAAACGCCGGTGGGCGTACTTATTGCCTTAATTGGGGTTCCGTTCTTCCTTTATCTGGCACGTAAAGAAAGGAGGGCACTGTAAGATGAATAACGTTACGAATGAGGCTATTGCCAAAGCTAGTCAACGTAAAAAAATTCATGATTGGATGGTCGTTGTCATTCTGCTTGTATTGCTCATTGCTGCGTTCACCATAAGTGCGAATACGGGAACCATCAGGCTTTCGCCAATGGAGCTATTTAGAACTTTGTTTGGACAAGGGACTCCGCAGCAGGAATTAATCCTATTTGAATTCCGATTGCCACGAATGGTTATTTCCCTTCTAATCGGTGCAGGTCTCGCTGTTTCTGGCTGCATCATGCAGGGGGTTTCGCGTAACGGCCTAGCCGACCCAGGGATTCTGGGGATTAATGCGGGCGCCGGGCTGATGGTTATGCTGTTTGTATTGCTTTTCCCATCAATGCAAACTACGAATTCATTATTTTTACTTCCCGCTCTTGCGCTGATTGGATCAGGAGCAGCTGCTATTCTAATCTACGCGCTTTCTTACAAGAAAGGCGAAGGCATTTCTCCAACAAGGCTACTGCTGAGCGGAATTGGCGTAGCGGCGGGTATCAGTGCTGCAATGATCATTATGACTCTTAAACTGACACCTGAAAGCTACACGTTTGTAGCTAATTGGTTAGCAGGAAGCATCTGGGGCTCAAACTGGAAATTCGTAATGGCTCTGTTGCCTTGGCTGATTGTATTGCTTCCTTTCGCATATTACAAAGCAAATGTGATGAATGTGCTTAATCTGGGAGATCAGACGGCATCGGGGTTGGGTACACCTATCGAAAAGGAACGTATTCTCCTTCTCGCAGCTGCGGTTGGATTGGCCAGTTCTAGTGTTTCGGTTAGTGGCGGTATCGGCTTTGTCGGTTTGGTGGCTCCACATTTGGCGAGAAAGCTGGTGGGTCCGAAGCATAAAATGCTGCTGGTAACCTGTGCTTTAGTCGGAGCACTCCTGGTACTTGTAGCGGATACGATCACACGATCCTTACCTTTGCAGAAAGAAATACCGACAGGTTTGATTGTAGCCATCATTGGTGCGCCATACTTCTTATATCTGCTGAGTCGCTCCAAAGGGTAACATCACGAAAGGGTACCACCTGTCAATTAGAGGATACACAACAAATAACCTTCAACACCACTAATGAAGTGGGGCTGAAGGTTATTTGTTTTATTTGATTTAGCAGCCTTTCATCTCAACGGGAAGTATTCAAGGCATGAGAGGTTTGATGCAGCTCTCTGATCATTTTATGCAACGTGTAATTTTCCTGACGTGTCACGCCGTGTTGATTTTCCTGAACCAGCAACTGATGGATGTTTCGTTTTAGAATTTCACTTCGACGTTCCAGCATTTCGGTACTCATAAATAAATAAACACTCCCTTTGTCATGAATAAACCTACATTTTTGAAATGAGCATAGGCTGAAAATAAGGTTGCCTTTCGACTTCTTTAAGTATATCGTGCTAGATGATCAAGGGAAAACGGAGCGAGACTGCAAATTACTTTTTCTCATCATCCATGCCGTGTCGACAGTGACTCACCCCATGAGTTCTTAGATATACTTCCTGATGCTGGCGATAACAGGGGATTAGGCGTAATTAACTTCATGTATATAATTTGACTAGCTCATGTTTTGTGATATAAACGGATTTAGTGTATTAATCCATTTAAAATATTTGTCCGTAAGGGATATTACTCAGGCTGTCCTGAACAAGCAGGGGCTTAATAGCGAGCTAATACAAAGGATCAATTGTGTATTTGCAGAAAATCAATTTGTGCGCTTAAAAGTTAGCTAGGTTTTCTGAAGATCAGCATTTACATACAGAATTTATAGATGAGCCCGACCAGTTAAAGCGAATGTATATGGAATCACTTTCAGTTTGCAGAAAGCCATGATCCGAATGAAGCACCGCTCCAGATACGTCTATTTTGTGTGCATTCATAATACCAATTTCTTTATCCCCCGGACCGAAAAGATTCGGAGTGGTGGAGAAATAGCTGCTTTATCATCATTATTTGTATTGTGGATATACCGGCTGAACGGCTACCTGCTCAGGATCATGACCGAAGAACAACAGATTCGGCTTAACCTCCTGCACAATCTGCTGAATGCGGGCGATTGACTGGCGTGCCTGTTCACGGTTAAAGCCGTCAAACGGCACGTCGTTTGCGTAATTCTCCTGCGTGTAGGCAACATCAATCGTCAGCATGACCGGACCCGACTCCTTTGTTGTGACCAGTGCGGACTGATGACCCGGCGAATGACCCGGAGTATAGAACAGTTGCAAACCTGGAATCAGCTCATGATCCCCTTGAAGCAGTCGGTAATTCAAGTCCACCTGCACGCATTCCGGTGGCGCATACTCAAGATTACCGATCGCAGCGTCTGCTTCGGTCTGCTGCACATAAATCGGTGTATTCGGAAAATGCGGATTGCCTCCGGCATGATCCATATGCATATGAGAGATTACGATGGCATGGATATCGTCCGGTTGATAGCCGATCCGATCCAGTACAGCCACGATACTATCATCGGCTGACATATGGGGAATGAAGCGCCCTTCAAACGGTGTACTTTTAAAATAATTTGGATTGTCGATAAACGAATCCGGCATACCAGTGTCAATGAGAATCGGACCGTGATCAGTCTCCAGCAGATACGACCAGATTTGCAGACGCACCAGTTCACCGGGCTGTGCATGATGGTTGAGTGAGGAGCGATCAATATCAAGCTGACCGATCGGTAACCAGTACAATTTGTTAATCATACAATCATCCTCCAATCTTAGTTTACATAATAATTATTATGTAGTTATTAATCAGGGTTTCGACTGACAGAAAGTGATGTTTGTATTTTCGTTTGTAAGATCCGGGTGCTGGAGCCTCATGTTGTCGTTGTAATCTCACTCTTTCGAAAATTAATTTTTAATAGTTTAAATGATAAGGCATGTAGACGTCCAGCAGAAATTTGCCCAGAACCTGGATCACACGGTCATCATCTCGAAAATCGGTGAAATTTTTGGTGATCCACTGCTGCTAGTGGGTGAAAATTACAATCAGCTAGCAGACTATCATATGGAGATGGTGCACGCGCCGGAAGGTGATCCGGATAGCGAGCTGGAAACTACACATGATATTCATGTTTTGGCCACTATGGCGATTTTGACTGCTACCGATCGAGAGCAGCGCCCCCAGCTTGCTGATGAAGTAGAGAAGTGGTGCCCCATGCAAGACTATTGGCTATTTAGTATTGTTTTGGATATGAATGAATTACATTAGGTGAACTTTTCTTGAGCGTGTTTTAATTTGTCTACATTGTGGAATCGCCCCCCCTGACCCTATGCCACCCCTTTAAGTGCTTTGAAATATCTGCTTGAAGGTGATACCAGGCTGGACAAGAGGGGAGCGCTTTATTTATACTTAAAAAGGGCTGAAAAAACAGCGTATAATATAAATTATACGCTGTTTAGGTTTAAAACGACTTTTAGAATCCCTCCTGCATAAGATGTCGATTGGATTGTCGATAAAAATCAGACGAAAATGAGCGTTTTACAGTATATTTCGGAATATGAACTGAATTGGAGGCGAACGGGATGAAAAAAGAGTTGCGACATGTGGAGCTCGATACAACTGAAGAAACTGATGAAATATATACTGAGGAGCTGGAAGCTTTTTTGATCTGGATGAAGGATGCGGGATATACGATACATACGCAAAAAAATTATATGGGGGATGTAAAGCAATTTTTACGCACGTTGCGTGAAAAACCACTCGATCAGGTGAAGAAGATTCATGTTATGTCGTATTTGTCTAAAGCGCGGGAAGGAGGCGCCGGAGATAGTACGCGGAACCGGAAGCATGCAGCGGTGAACAGTTTTTTTAAAGCGCTACAGGAATTTGAGTTATGCAGTACAAATCCGGCAGCGGGAATTAAAAAAGCAAAAACTGAAAAGAATCGTATGCCCGTCTATCTGGATGAAAAGGATATTCATCCGTTTTTGCTCGCGGTGGAGGGGAAATATGCAAATCGTAATATGGCTATTTTTCTGCTGATGGTCTACATGGGATTGCGGGTGGGGGAGGTTCATTCATTGAATGTCTCGGATTACAGCCGAGAAAGACGTACCTTAGATGTGTTCGGTAAAGGACGTAAGTGGCGTACTCTCCCGGTACCGGAAGCCGTATGTGATTTTGTAGAGCATGCGTTGGAGGAAAGATTGACGCCGTGGAGAGGTAAAGAGGATGCGATGTTCGTATCCCAAAAAGGCCGCCGTCTGGCAGTGCGCACCATTCAACAGATCGCTACAGAAACGTTCGAACGATTCCAGCAAGATAAGAGTATAGAACGTAGGGAGGCTTATTCTAGCCATAAGCTGAGACATACATTTGCGACAATGCTATTACGTAAGGGAGCAGATCTGCGTACCGTACAGGAGCTACTGGGGCATTCATCCATTCAGACAACCACAGTATATACACATGTCACTGATCGGGAAAAGGAAAAAGCAATGGATAAGCTGGATATTCAGATACCAATATCAGGATTGTAAGTATAGCATGAAATTTGAGATTATATGAAAATTGAGTTTACATAATAATTATTATGTAAACTCAATGGACAGAATTACATCCTGACTTGAAAATCACATCAACGGCTTTAGGTCATTACAATCATGAACGTAGTATTCTTTTTCATAGCGTTAGTTTTGTTTTTGATTGATTTGCTCCAACCTGATACTGATTAGCTGCCATCCAATCATTTTGCGCATACGATTCAATTTTGGTTCTTCAACAGCATTCTTCAATAGATTAGCCTCCTTATTTTAGCGATCATCTTATGTTAAGCATGAGAACAATTCAAGATAAGCTGGAAAGCAATAGTGTATTAAAAGTTAGTACGATATTGCCTTGACAAAGGTAATATTTTGCTGCAAAATTAGTAAAACAACTTTATAAAAATGGTTTATAAAGTTGTTTTATGATGTTATAAAAAGAAGGTGCTATGTATGGAAAAAGCTAATACAAATTTAATTAAAGAAATAAATCTGAACCTGGTTCGCAAAGTATTGAAGCAGATCAGTAAGACAACAAAACCCCAACTAGCCGCATTGACTGATTTAAGTGTGGTAACTATCAATACCCTTATGCAGGAATTGCTTAATAATGGAGAGATCTTTGAAGATGAAATCGTCCCTTCAAACGGAGGCAGGCATGCGTTAACCTATCGTTTTAATTATGAGTATAGTCTAGCACTGATTATACATATTAATGAAAAACAAGGGACAGATGTAGTGTGTACTACGGTAGTTAATTTAAATGAGGACGTTCTGATGAAAGAAGAGCATCCCTTTCAAATTTTTAATGCTACACAATTTTATTCCACGATTCAAGACATCATTTCTCTCTATCCTTCCATTAAAGTTATTGGAATAGGAATCCCGGGACAATCTGTAAATGGAGAAATTACAGTCAGCAGTCATGAAAGATTAAATGGAATTCGGTTGGCAGAGGATGTGCAAAGCAAATTTGGTTTGCCGGTTATTGTGGAGAATGACGTAAATGCCGCTGTATGTGGTTACGTCTATAGAGAACAAATAGATGAAGATCAATGTGTACTGGCTATTTATTTTCCTGAGAATTCTCCACCAGGAATGGGGATTTATTTGCGAAATGGGGTTTTGAAAGGCAAACATGGATTGGCTGGTGAAATCAAATTCCTTCCGTCGATAGTTTGGGATGAGAGCAAGGGAACGGAAGTCTTCTTCAATAGTATATGTGAAATTATTCAAATATTACAATCTATATTTGATCCTGATCGAATTGTGATCTATAGAGAGAATATAGAAGAAGTGTCTTTTTTTCATTTTTTAGAATCCTACAAATCTAAGCATAAAATGCCTTTTTACCCTGAGGTTATTCTCTCAGATTTATTTTATGAAGATTTTAAAACAGGGTTGAGAGGGTTAACTCTAAAAGAATTGGAACGTCCAATCATTGTCTTTAAATAATGTATAAAATACTGTACAAGTTAAGAACATCCCCAAACAAAAGCTATTCGAAAGAAAGGAGTTAAGAATTACAGGAGGACTCATTTTGTTGCTTCCTTTTTATGCTGTTCAGTTCAGAACAAGTGAATCGTACATTGAACAAGAGAACTTTGAACGGTTAACCCAAGATTATATCTTAAATCATAAACACCCATGACAAAAATGTGTTTTTCTATAAATTATCACTTGACCTGAAACGCGTTTCATCAGCTAAAGTAAACGTGTAACCTAAAAGAGAAAGCGAGGGCACTCTATGATCTCACTGATTTTACTTTGCTCAGTTATATGGGTTGGTACTTATTGGTGCTTAGCATTATCCGGGCAGCCTAAGGAAGTAAAACCTTACCGCTCCATTGATGATTTTTTCGAATAACTTTGTATGTCCACTTAATAAAGATACTTTTTTTACTTACTTTATTAATATGTTTAATTAAATGGTTTAATAAGTGTACAGGGGATGTAATGCACCTATTAAATGAATGTTTGAAGATTTTAAAAGAGATTTTGATGTTGATCCATGGAAAGAAAATGAAAAGCCGTAAATTAAACTTGACTAATAAAGATCTTTATACATTAAGGGAGGATTTATATATGTTTAAACTGGTAGTAAGTGATCTGGATGGTACTTTTCTGAATAATAGTAGCACTTTCGATGTGGAATTATTTAATCAGGTGTATGGAGAAATGCAAGAAAATAATATTTCCTTTGTAGCCTGTACAGGCAAGCAGTGTGAAAGAGTAGAAGAATTATTTGGAGAGCACGGAAAAGGGATCTGGATCTTAGGGGACAGTGCTACGCGGATTAAAAAGGATGGAGTCGTCGTCAAAGAGTTTACAATTGAACGCAATTTAGCATTACAAGCGATAAGAGATATCGAAAGTTTTTCCAATGATTTCATTATCATAGCATGTACAACGGAAGCAGCATTTGTTCATTCTCATATTCAAGACGAATACTATAAAATTGTGAAAGGCTCGTATAAAGAAGTGATTAAGATTGATTCATTTGATCAAATCAACAGTAGCTTTCTTAAAATAACTGTATATGATCCAGCTGGAGGAAGTTCCTTATTAAGAAAACATGTTGAAAAGACTCTAATGGATCAAATTTATATCGTTGATTCTGAAGCAAATTGGCTGGATATTACAGCACTTCATACCCATAAAGGGGAGACGGTAAGAAAACTCCAAGAGATATTGGGGGTTACTGAGGATGAGACCCTGTCTTTTGGAGATGGTGAAAATGATGTGGAACTTATGAGTATAGCAAAATATAGTTTTGCTATGAAAAACGCATGTGAGAATACTAAAAATGCAGCCAGTTTTATCACTAAATCCAATGAAGAAAACGGTGTCTTATTAACGATAAAAAAAATGATGGATTTACAAAAGCAATAATATTAATTATCGTTATGGAGAGAAGACCCCAAATTGCCTCATGAAAGGACTATACGTAGCATGAAAAATAAAATACTGGTTTTTGATATTGGTGGCTCTTTTATTAAATTTAGTTTGTATTTTCAAGGTGAATTTATGTGCAAGGGGAAAGTAAAAACTCCATTGGACTCACTTGAGAATCTGCTTGTAGCTTTGAAGCAAATTCATAATCAGTTTATGGATGAATGTGAAGGTATAGCCGTCAGCATGCCAGGTATTGTGAATTCGGAAAGCGGTCACATGGTGCATGGCGGTTCATTAAGATATATAAATGATATAAATATGCTTGACGTTTTTAAGAAAGCGTTTCAAAAGCCTGTAGCGATTGAAAATGATGGAAAGTGTGCTGCTCTTGGAGAAGCATGGCGTGGTTCATTACAAGGGATTACCGATGGTGTCGTTCTGGTCGTTGGAACAGGGATGGGCGGTGGAATCATCTCTCAAGGGAAATTGCTGAAGGGCCATCATTTGTCAGCTGGAGAGTTCTCCTTCATTAGAACGAACAACGAAAATGCAGACAATGATGATTATCTGCTTGGTATGCAAGGGAGTAGTTTTGTTTTAACTAAAACCGTTGCGAAAGCCAAAGACCTTCCTGCAGATTCTATGACAGGTGAAAAGATATTCAAGTTCATAGAAGAAGCTGATGACACGGTCCAAACGATTTTTCGAGAATACTGTAGGAACATCGCAACACAAATCATTAATTTGCAATCCATACTTGATCCTGAAAAGTTTGTAATTGGGGGAGGCATATCTGAAAATCCTTTACTGGTTATTACCATTAGGGAAGAGCTAGAAAAGCTTTATAAGGATTCTTTCTATAATTTTGTGCGTGCAGATATTGAACAAAGTAGATTAGGCAATGAAGCGAATTTGCAAGGTGCTATATATAACTACAAACAATCCTATCATCTTGAATGATAACTAAAGTTATATTTCGATGAGTGCGGGATTGAGTATTATAAACCGAGTTTAACATGAACTTTGGATGTCTGATTTATCTTGTCCCTTCCTAGTAAGGAATCAATAAGTTTACATAATATATATTATGTTTTTTATTGTGGTAAAATCTGCAAGTGGATCACTCTTATCAAGTGTCTGCTTGCAGATTCAAGTTTCACTGACCATATAAAAATAACTTATTTTATATTGAGAATATACACATGCGTCTATATTTCATTTTCCGGGGGAGATTCAATCATCACTCCTTCGACATGCTTGCGTCCCAGCAATTTTCGTTTTTTGCGGTTTTCCTTGTTTTCTAAAACAATATCCAGATCATAGTCGTCAGGATACAGTTCAGTAGCAGCGATGTGAAGGACGAGCCTCTTTTTGTTTATGGTTAGCTTCTGTCCTTGGATTAAAATCCCGACATTCCCCCGTTCATCCTCGGTTTTGTATACAATTCCAGTTCGATCAAGGTAGCCTACATAAACACTATCACCAAGGGCAAATGGCTTGGTTTTGAGAGGAATTTCTTGTTTCCCCCGTTTTGTGACTGTACCGTCTAAAGCCGCTTTTTTAGGGAGAGGCTTATTTGCATCATCAGACTTTTCATCATCTACAGAAGGGGGAATAACAAACGATTCCTGTGTTTTCCGAGACGCTCTGCCTGCAGAAATGGCCTCAGAACGCTCGATAATACGTGTCCACATGCCCAGCTTCAAGGCAATTGCATATGCATAGCTTTCTCCGGCCTCTCCAATGCGAAGTCGGTACAATGGTTGCAGCGTTTCGGTATCAAACTCCATACGAGCATTCTGAAATCCCGGTGTGTTTTCAGCAAAATGCTTGATTTCGCTAAAGTGCGTTGTAGCCACTACTGTCGCTCGGCGACGATGGAATTCTTCTAGCAACGCGATAGAAAGGCCAACTCCCTCTCCTGGATCGGTGCCGGATGCCATTTCATCAATCAGAATCAGAGTAGAGTTGCCTGTTGTTTCTAAAATGCTAATCATGTTGCGGATGTGTGCAGAAAAGGTGCTCAAAGCATGTTCAATGCTTTGTCCATCCCCTATGTCAACCACAATTTCCTCGAATACTGCCATTCGGCTGCCATGCAAAACAGGTACCAGTAGCCCAGATTGCACCATTAATGTTAATAGACCGACGCTTTTGAGGGCCATCGTTTTTCCGCCTGTGTTCGGTCCGGTGATGATGAGTGAGGAATATCCTTCACCAATTGAGAAATCAAGCGGCACCATGGTATTGGACATCAACGGGTGACGTGCACCTCGGATGTCTATAATCCCGTCAAGGTTAAGTTCGACAGGGACAGCATCCAGAGTCATGGCGTATTTGGCTTTTGCCAATAAAAAATCCAGTACACCTACCGTCTCTGTATTGATGCTTAGTTCTCGGTTGTATGACTCAGCCATTGCCGTCAGGTCTCCCAGCACTTTCATTTCTTCTTTTGATTCTTCTGCCATGTTCGCGCTCTGATCGAATTGCAGATTCGTGATCTCGGCAGGTTCAACGTAAACCGTTTGACCACTTCCTGATTCATCCAGTACACTTCCTTTCACTTGTTTACGGAATTCTTTTTTGATTGGAAGCACGTAACGGCCATTGCGCTGACTAATCATATTTTCCTGCATAATGGATCGGTGCTGGCTGGCGAGAGAGTCAAGTTTTCTCTTGATACGTTCTTCAGTAACCGCAATTTTTTTGCGAATTTTAGCTAGTTCTTTACTGGCCATATCCGTCACACGTCCCGAATGAATACATCTTTCGATTTCGGATAGAAGTGGCTCCATGCTATACATGGAAGATGCATAAGCGCTGACGGTTGGAGCAGCGTCCGCCTTGGAATGCATATATTTTATGAGTTGAATGCAGCTTCTAATGAATTGGGCCATATGAGAAAAATCGCGCTCGCTGAACATATACCCGGTCCCGAGCAGATGAAGAATGTGCTCCATTCCTTCCAACGAAGGAACAGGGACGCTTGCTCCGTGGCGAATGATCTGTAAGGCTTCGTTGGTTTCGTCAAGACGAATCTTAATTGTACGGATATCAGCAATTGGCCGCATAGAAGCAGCGTGACGCTTACCCAGGTAAGAAAAAGCACATTCGGAAACTCTTGTTTTAATTTGATCATATTCCAAACGCAGCATTGTAGTTTCGTTCATGAATAAATCGCTCCTTTAGTTGTGTAGTGTCAGGATTTTGGAAACCTTGCTGTTAAAATTAAAAAGGGCGGAGAATGAACAAAACGTTCATTCTCCGCCCTTAAGGAAAGAGGGAATTTACCATCAAATAAGCCTGTTATACAGCTTTTGTAGTTCCGAGTTCCGTGTTTCCAAACATTCACACAACAGCTCTTTGCTAAGCTATTTGGATCGAATGGAAGACGTTTAAAGGGAAGTTACAAAATCTGAAAACAAAAAAACCGCGCTGAACACAGCACGGAATAGGGCCTGGATGAAGATAATCCCGAAGGCGATTTATGATATCCGCATGTTCTTAACTAATATCAGGGTAACAACACGGCAACAAACAAACCTGTCCCCGAAGGGTACAAGCGCCTGATGATACTCCCTGAATATGCAATTGCTTAGTTAAGAACGTTCACCGACATCAAAATCTCTCCCTTAATTGAAGATATAACCATACTATACGATTGGACAGGCATTGAAGTCAAGGTCGACTTCTTTAATTCGATACAATGGTGATCATAAAAATAACATAATATATATTATCCTGAATTTCGAAAGCCCGTAAGATCAAAGAAGCCAGAGACTCACCGCTCAAAAAACCTGTAAGAATCAGGGTGTATTAACAGGGGGGATATTCCAAAACGGCTTACCGGCACGTAGATTCCCCCTCCCCAGGAGACAGGGCATCTACATTTCCATGTGAAATTTTAGGAGCGCTCATTCCAATAGGTCGATTCGATATTCCATCTGTTTCCAGATGTGGCGATTGGCGAATGCCTTCGCCAGTTTGAGTACGATGCTTCGACTATGACTCACCAGGATGACCGCAAAGTGGAAGAATTCCAGACGTAAAATTATTAATCTTTATTAAAAGAAGCACTTCAAACTGCCCCATGAAAGGACTACATGTAGCATGAAAAACAAGATATTAAATTAGGCAGTGAAGCCAATTTGCTAGGCGCTATATATAACTACAAGCAAACAATGATCTTGAAGTATGACATTCATTTTATTTTGACGGGTGCATAATTGAGAAAAATAAACCGTTACAAAAAAGCGTGCCTTTAACCCGAGACACGCTTTTTTGTATGAAAGCCACTAGTATAGGTGACTTCTATGAAGGATAGGCCCTGTGTGCTCTGTACTTCGTAGTTAAACCTTCAGCTTTGCAAGAATGTCCTCCATCTTCTTCAGCTTACGATAAACAGCGGAGCGATCAATTCCTAGCTGTCTGGCTGCTTCGGCACTATTGCCACCACAGACCTGCAGCATCTGCTGAATGTATCGTCCCTCGGTTAACGCCGTATATTCCTTCAGCCCGCTTAGTTGACTGCGATTGGCCTGAATGAAATGGTCCAATGTGAACCAGTCTGTAACTTGTTCGACCGGCTGCTGCTGGCGCAGCACGGTCTGATCAGTTACGTTCAATCGTTCGATGTAATTACGAAGCTCACGCGCATTCCCATGCCATGGCTCGGCTAGCATTCTTTGAAATTCGTCCGCTGGCAATACATACTTTTTATCATATACCTTATTGAAATGAGCAATAAAGCTGGAAATCAGTCCGACAAGATCCAGTCTGCGACTACGTAGCGGCGGGATATGGATCGGAATGACATTGATTCGATAGTACAAGTCCTCGCGAAACAATCCTTTTTTCACCATACTCCATAGATCACGATTGGTAGCAAATATCATCCGGCATTGAATGAGAATGGCTTCGGTGCTCCCCACACGCCGGAATTCACCACGCTCAAGCACATCAAGCAGTTTGGCCTGTATTTCCAGTGGAAGCTCGGCGACCTCATCAAAGAACAAAACGCCTCCTCTGGCCACCTCGAACAAGCCTTGCTTCTCGTCCATTAAGCCGGGCATAGCCCCCTGAACATATCCGAACAGCTCATATTCGAATAATGCGGCTGGAATAGCGGCACTATTAATCGGAATGAAAGGTCCGTTCCACTTTGCGCTCTGGCGGTGAATGTATTTGGCAATTACTGATTTGCCTGTCCCTGATTCGCCCAAAATCAGTACTTTGCTATCGTAAGAAGCGATCTGGTCACACACCTGAATAATTTGCTTCATCGCCAGGCTCTCAGCAATGATCCCGTTATTCTTAAGTACAGAGGCTGAAGTGACTGAACGTTTGCTGTTCTCATACCCATGTGGCAGCGTAGGGGCAGCTATGATGGATAATCCACCTTTATAGTTGTTAGTACTGGTAACAACGAGCTGCACCTCATCTGTACTATCAAGTATTGGAAGAGCAGTGGACTTGAGCTTAAAGCCACGTACAGTGTTGATATACTGGGTTACCTTTTGTTTGGACTGTATTGCTTTCATTGTTATTGATTCCTTGTAGTAGCCGGCTTTCACCAGGTCCTGTACATTGTAGCGCAACAGCTCCTCCAACGGAATGCCGATAGTCAAGGCAGTGAATTCATTGGAGATTAAAATATTACCTTTGGAATCGGTGACAAACAGTGGGGCAGGGGACTGATCGCTCTCATCGGTGGAACGTTTATCTATACGTCGGGTCATGATCGATCAACTCACTTTTGGATTATCGAGGCTATGCTGAAATGATTGTTTCATTTTTATTATATCTGCTTTACGCTACGAACAACAGAGGTTACCCAGATAAAAATTAGCACGCAAATCTAATCAAAAAACGGACCGTTTCCTATTAAATATGGATATGGTCCGTTTTTTTCTTTGTTTACAAGTTATATTATACTGATGCTATCTGCTCACCGGTAATCTGTGTCTGTCCAAGACGATTTAGCAGTGCCTGCGCTTCGCTGAACATTGTCGTAATCATCTGCTCAACTGTCGTAATCTCGTCGCACAGGCCGCATATTTGTCCTGCCATGACCGAACCGCGATCTGTATCACCTTCGAAGACGGCTTTGCGCAGGGAGCCAAGGCTGATCTTCTCCAATTCGTCACGGGAGGCATGCTCTTGCTCCAGCTTGAGGTATTCGGCGATCATGCTGTTCTTGATGCTGCGGACGGGTCCACCGATGCTGCGTCCAGTAACCGTAGTGCTGGTATCGTCGGCGTCAATGACGGCTTGCTTGAAATTGTCATGCGTCGGGCATTCGACGGTGGTGAGGAAGCGCGTTCCGACCTGAACTCCCTGTGCGCCGAGTGCAAAGGCTGCTGCAATTCCGCGTCCATCGGCAATGCCGCCTGCGGCAACGACAGGGATGGATACGTTGCTAACAACCTGTGGAACGAGTGCCATGGTGGTTGTTTCACCGACATGGCCGCCAGCTTCTGTACCTTCGGCCACGAGGGCATGCACGCCGATAGCCTCCATTTTTTTGGCAATCTTGACGGAAGGGATGACGGCGATCACCTTAATGCCATGCTCCTTGAAGATTGGCATATACGGAGCTGGTGTGCCCGCGCCCGTCGTAACAATGTTGACTTTTTCCTCGACGATAACCTCGATCAATTCGGGAATATTATGCATCATCAGCATCAGATTTACGGCAAACGGCTTGTTGGTGGCTGCGCGAACCTTGCGAATTTCTTCACGAAGTACCTCAGCCGACATGCCGCCAGAGCCAATAATGCCCAGCCCGCCAGCATTGGATACAGCACTTACGAGTGGTTCACGGGCAATTTGGGCCATAGCACCTTGGAAAATAGGGTACTGGATACCGAGCAGTTCTGTAATATTCATGGTTAGTTCCTCCAATATAAATTTATAGGTTGTACTATACTTAATACTAAAAATAGTGATTTGCTAATATAGCAACGGATTGATCAAACGGTTTCAACAGCAGCTGGTGCAGGGTTCTTACTATTTTCCAAGGCCTTATACAGGAATGTCAGCGCGAATCCGACCAAGGCAATAACGAGCGCAATGTAAAAGGCGTTGGTGAATATGCCGTTATTGGCGGCAGCTACCGAGTTCGCAATTCGCGGTCCAAAGAATGCGGCACCGGAATAGCCGATAAAGGTTATTCCGTAGTTGACACCATAGTATTTCATGCCAAATTTCTGTCCGACGATTGAAGGGAAGACGCCCATCGTACCACCAAAGCACAGGCCGATGCCAATAATGGCAATAGAAAATCCAACTATGGAGCCGGATAATGCAAGTGTCAGCATCATGGTGGCAATGACCAGATAGATCATCATCAGACAACGCAGATGGCCAATCTTGTCTGATATGGCTCCCCAGAAAATGCGTCCCAGACAGTTGCTAAGCGAATAAAGACTCACGAACAAGGCTGCTATACTGGCCGATAGACCGAACATCGTCTGGCCAATGACGGAAGCATTGGATGTAACCATCATGCCAGATAAAGCGCCGATCAGGAACAGGCAAGCAATGACGTAGAACAGGGGTTGCTTGATCATCTGCCGCCAGTTCAAATTCACGGCAACCGGACGTAAACCTGACGTCTGCGGTGGTGTCCAACCAGAAGGGATATATCCTGCCGGACAAGCTTGAGTAAATAGCCCACCTGCCAAAATGACGATCAGAAAGGAGGTGCCAAGGATCATCATAGTGGTCTGAACTCCTGAGTGGGTAATCATCGCGTTTGCAAGTGGGGCAATGATTACTGTTCCACCGCCATAACCTGCGGTCACGATTCCAGCCGCGAGTCCGCGTTTGTCTGGGAAGAACTTGATAGTGTTACCGATTGTTGCCGCATAGACGACACCTTGTCCAAGACCAGAAATGATGCCATACGTCAGATATAGCATCCAAGGTGCAGTCGCAAGGCCAGTCAAGATGAAGCCAAGTCCAAACATGGTACCGCCAATGAAGATGGCAATTCTGGCACCTCCCCGGTCTACGAGCTTTCCGCCAAGAATCGCCGGAATCGGTGCAATTGCGCCGTTAATCGTAAAGGCCATCATAATTTCAGGCATGCTCACTGCAAGCATTTTACTCAGTGGCATTGCAAAAATGCTGAAGGCGTAAATGGAGCCGACGCAAATATTGATCAGGGTCGCGGCGATTAGAATGCGCCAGCGATTCAGTTGTACATTTTCCATTTCGTGTTGGTCCTTTCATATGCAGGATCAGTGCGCGTGGGATGAAGCATTACTCCGCAATTCCATAATTCGTGTCTGGTAGTCCGTTTGACAGCTACCGGTATCTCCTGAGCTGTACTATACAGTAGTCAAAGCGTCAGCCTCATGCTTCGCTTGCTCGCTACCCTTGATCGTAATCACGTCATGCAGCTTACCCCAATGTTCACAGAACATGCCGGTGTCCATTTCCTTCAGTTCTGGTGAGATGACAGGCATGAAGTCCATCTGATCGAGAATCTGGGTCTGCAAATCAATACCAGGCGCGATCTCTGTCAGTGTCATTTTTCCATCTTGCAGCTGGAATACCGCACGTTCCGTCACATAGACGACCCGCTGCTTGACCTTGGTCGCATAAGAGCCACTGAAGGTAATTTGCTGGACCTCCTTCAGGAATTTCTTAGTTTTACCCTCCTGTACAATCCGAAGCTTGCCGTCCTCAACAGCAATTTGCAGGCCTCCTGCTGTGAAAGTTCCGGCAAAGACGAGCTTTTTGGCTGATTGAGAAATGTTGATAAAGCCGCCACAGCCCGTAACACGGGTACCGAACTTGCTGACATTCACATTCCCGGATTCGTCGGTCTGAGCCAGCCCTAGCACGGATAGATCAATACCACCGCCGTCATAAAAGTCGAACTGGGACACATGATCTACGATGGCCTCAGAGTTGTATGCATGCCCAAAATCCTTGATGCCTGCTGGTACGCCGCCGACTGAGCCTGCTTCGGTTGTCAGAATCAATTGGTCACTGACGCCTTCCTCTGCCGCAACCGTAGCCACACATACCGGAATACCCACGCCAAGATTCAGAACGGTATTTGGTACTAGCTCAGCTGCGGAACGACGGGAGATAATTTTACGCTCGTCGAGCGGAATTACTTCCATGGCGTCCATCGGTACCTTTACATGTCCTGCAAAGGCAGGGCTGTATTGTGTGTTTTCAGTCTGGAAATGATTTTGCGGTTCGGAGATAATTAGATGATCGATCAGAATGCCTGGCACTCTAACATCCTTTGGATGCAGGGTCCCGTTCTTGGCCACAGTCTCTACCTGAGCAATTACGATACCGCCAGAATTGCGCACTGCCTGAGCAATCTGTAGAACCTCCATATGCAGGCCTTCCTTTTCCAGCGTCAAATTCCCGTTCTCGTCAGCTATGGTACCGCGGATCAATGCGACCTGAATCGGGAAGCTCTTATAGAACAGCCATTCTTCGCCTTCCAGTTCAATCAGCTTGACGATCTCCTCCGTTGTGCAGGCTGACATTTTGCCGCCTTCCACACGAGGGTCGACGAAGGTCTCCATGCCTATCTTGGTAATGACACCTGGGCGCTTGGCTGCAATTTCACGGAACAGCTGTGTGATTACGCCTTGCGGCAAATTGTAGGCTTCACATTTATTGTCTTCAATTAATTTAGCCATAGCAGGCGAAGCAAGGGCGATCCCGCCGATCCAGCGTTTGATCAGACCTTCATGGCCTAGATGGCTCATTCCCTTGGTCCGGCGGTCGCCGACCGCACTGGCATGAACAACTGTTAGGTTGCGAGGATGACCAGATTCCAAGAATCGTTCTTCGATGGCGATACCCATCTCCTCGGCCCAACAGGAGAGCCCAAAGCCGCTTGCGGCAATGGTGACTCCATCCGGGATAAGTGCTGCTGCTTCACTCGCTGAAATGATTTTGGACATAGAGTGCTCACTCCTTCAATAAAATGGATTGAAATCATATGGATATAAGTACATAGATTAGAAGTTCACATTACGTGCGGGCAAGCTGCCGAGTGTCATGTGCAAGCTAATTGCCGTCATCACGGAATAAGTAGAATAATAGAAAAGCGGATATTCTGTTTATTGTGTGAAAACATTCACTTTCACTCCGGAATGAATTGTGAATATTTTCACTTGAATCATAATGCGTGTTTTTTTTCTCGTCAACCGGGGGCCAACGACTCGGGATAGAGGTGAGGAAGTGTAGCAAAATTGCGAATATGATGAGGGGTGAAAGGTAAGAAAAGCATGCAAATAAGGAAGAAAAATTGTTTATGGCAAGGGGCCTGAGCATAATAGAGCCTTGGAACACGGGATATAAAAGGAACGATGTCTTGTTTCAATAAGAAGAATCAAGGGGAGCCGAGGGAAAGTCTGGGGAAGTTATTATGCGTTAGCAAAAATGCAACACTTTCTTGATCTTGTGAGAATGGACGATGGGCAGAGGAGCCATTAAACCTTGAGGGTACTGGGGATATTCAGCAAGTAAGCACTATGTAAGTCCAATACATAACAATTCATATACCCAGGGCGAAGGGAGAATTCTGCATGAACAGTTTAAGGAGTTCATAAATAATGAAAAAAAATTATGTTGTCTGTCGAGGTAGATTTTTTCGCAATTTTGCTACGATATACTTTTTCGGAAATGGAAATACTTGACTGTAGAAACTTGGCATTACTTAGCTATCACAGTCCGTCCCGAGCTAAGAGCTACGTTTCGAGCCCTGTCCTCGAAGGAAGCAAACGCCTGATAAATGAAAAAGATATTGCTGGCTTGCGCAGGAGGATTTTCTACAAGTATGCTGGTGGAGAGAATGAAAGAGGCGGCTCGTGCACAAAATGTGGAAATTGTAATCGAAGCTTGTAGTGAGAGTAGCATAAGAGAGCATATGCCGGTCAATATTGTTATGCTGGGCCCCCAAATGGGACACGCGGAAGATGACGTGAAGAAAGAAGTGGGCAACGAGATTCCAGTCACTGTAATCAATATGATGAATTATGGAATGATGAATGGAGCGAATGTGCTGAAAACAGCGCTGGATATGATTTAAATCGCCAACTTTATAAAGCGTTATCATTCCTCACATTTAAACCTTTAAGACTACTTATAAGCAGTCTTAAAGGTTTTTTATTTCTGTATCCATAAGTTATGTTCAAGCATCCATATTTTGAAAATTCGATAAATTAAACAACAGAGATTAGATATTGATATGTTAAAACTACAGAATAGAAAATTAATCTCGCAATAAATATTATGTTAACTTAGTAGCGAATGGATGTTATTATCTTTTGGATGAGAATGATAATCATTATAATTGTAATCATGAATGGAACTCGTATGCACTACGAATCCAGATAAGGGAGGAAGCGATAACAAGATGAAGATACATAATTCTCCGTCTACATTTAATGATTACTATAACCATATAACCATATAGCCGATTCAAACCTTATAAACGATGAAAATGATCTCACTCAATCGGCATTGAAACATGAACATATTTTATCATATACCCGAATAGTGGGGAAGCGGTGTGCCTCGTACACATTTTTTTACGTAAAGGTTTCGAGCTTTCACACAGTAAAATGCTATTTCATGATCCAGTCCAGATTACAAGAAGGTTCGGTACGCCTTATTTAGAGCTAGCGCTGAACATCGACTATTCAGCCGCCTGTTCCGTGGATGGCTTTCATTCAGAGCATAGGTTATCTCCATATCTACGACATGGTTCGATTCTCTTGAAGGTGTTTTGATTTGTCTCACGTTATGGGGTCAGTCTCATCCCCATTAATGCTAGTAGGGTGTTTTTCATTAACAGGAGTGTCCTTATGACAAATGATGAGCATTCCCGGTTTCAAGAAGCAAAAAAAGTACAACCGAGGCAGGGATTTAAGACGTCCTGCAGTGCCCGCCCTTTGGGTATTGGTAAATCAGGACAACAGGGCCATGATGAGGGCTCTGAGGCCTGCGGAAACCAGGAGGAATAACACTGTAAAATTATAGGAAGAATAGGAGCGATTCAATTTTATCTATAGTATAATGGTTACTTCAATATGGGATGAAAACAGGGAAAGAGGAAACGAATGCCTACTATACTGGTTGCTGACGACGATGCGAACATTCGCGAACTCGTCTGTTTATTTCTACGCAACGACGGATTCGTAACAGCCGAAGCCGCAGACGGTAAGGAAGCACTGACCGTCTACGCTACAAGGCATATCGATCTTGTCGTGCTCGATATTATGATGCCGATAATGGATGGTTGGACGTTATGCAAGGAGCTCAGAAGAGCCAATCCTGATCTTCCCTTACTTATGCTGACTGCGAGAGGCGAAACATGGGAGAAAGTGAAAGGTTTCGAACTTGGAACAGATGATTATTTGACGAAACCGTTTGATCCACTAGAATTGACAGTTCGGGTCAGAGCACTGCTGAAACGCTATCGGATTGGCACCACGCAGACGATCCAGTTCGGCAACGTCATCCTTGATCGGCAGACCTATAAGGTGATGAGAGGGACGGAGTCGCTCACGTTGCCGCTCAAGGAGTTCGAATTGCTGTATAAGCTCGCTGGAACACCTGGACAAGTGTATACGCGCGAGCAGTTGATCGATCAAATTTGGGGGATCGATTATACTGGAGATGATCGAACGATAGACGTACATATTAAACGCCTGCGCGAACGGTTCGCGACTACACCCGATTTTCGTATCGAGACGGTGCGTGGGCTTGGCTACCGGCTTGAGGTTTACGAATGATCAGATCCTTATATACACGTGTTGTCCTGACATTTCTGGTCTCCGTCCTAGCGGGGACGATCATTGCTTTTTTTATAACATTTTGGGTGTTTGAAGAGAAATTGAACGAAAATTTGCAAACCACCTTATTTAACTTTGGTCAGGACATTGTCCGGGTTTACGAAACCATTCCGTTACGTGAAGCGGACTTATTTGTAAGTGGAATGAAACAACTCGATTCCTATTATATTCGAATTTTCGATGAAACGGGGCAGTTCCAGTCTTACGGAACGCTTAACGGACAAAATCCTGTTACTGTGACGATGGATCAAGTAAGGAAAGTATTGGATGGAGAAGTTGTTCAAGTTAATCCGAGTGGTGTTTCAACGAACCTCTTGGGACTGAGGTTGAAAACGGAAATGGGAATGAGAGCGATGTTTGTGGAGCCTCTTATGTATCCTTCCGCCTCTTTTGCCCAAAAATGGTTATTTACTTTTTTGACCTATTCATTGGTAACAGGAAGCCTATTGATTTTGGTTGCTTCTATATTCCTAGTTAGACCGATCAAAAAGCTAACAAAAGCGACCAGACGTGTAGCAGTTGGAGATTTCAACGTCAAGCTGAATATTAAGCAAAAGGGTGAGCTAGGTACTTTGGCTCGCAGCTTTGAAGAAATGATGCATGATCTACAGCAACTTGAGCAGATGCGTAGGGAGTTCGTCACGAATGTGTCGCATGAAGTTCAGTCGCCGCTCACCTCGATATCCGGTTATGCTATAGCACTCAAGCAAGTAGACATAGCAGATAACGAGCGAAGCCGTTATCTCGATATCATTATCGCGGAAGCAGATCGGATGTCCAAGATGAGCGATAGCCTGCTAAAGCTGAGTTTGCTTGAATCGCAGTCACAGCAGATGCGGCAGGTCACGTTCAGCCTTGATGAACAGATCAGACGAGTCATCGTCGCGTTCCAGCCGCAATGGTCGGCTCGCAACATCCGTTTCGAGCTCAATTTGAAGACCGTTCGCCTATTGGCGGATCAAGATCAATTAAACCAGGTATGGACGAACATACTCGGTAATAGCATCAAATTTTCCAAGGATGGTGGCGTTATTAACGTCAGCATCAAGCAAGATATCAAAAGCGTAACAGTTCGAATATCCGATACGGGCATTGGTATTTCCCTTGAGGACCAGAAGCGTATATTCGAGCGGTTTTTTAAAGCTGATCGTTCCCACAGTCGCAAATATGGCGGTAGCGGTATGGGACTCGCCATCGTTAAACAGATCGTATCGCTTCATCAAGGCGACATTCGAGTGGAAAGTGAACCCGGCCAAGGAACGACCGTCATTGTCACCTTGCCAATCACAACGCCACCAGATTAGTTAGATTCATAGGGTATCATTCGGATGAACTAAACCGCCTTTTCATGATACAGCATTATGCGCAGCTTCCTTGGACAACGTAGCATTTTTTGCTTGTTCATACTCCGTTCATATTGTCGTCATAGGGAGTACATCTTCTTTCGTTAAGCTTTCATTAGCGGCTCGTTAAGGTAGCCCAACAAACAGAATGGGGACAGGAGAAGTTGAGCGTGAAACGAAGAGAGGTAATGAAAATGAGGAATGGAACGAGAACAAATAAAGTACGAAGCGTTTTGCTTAAAATAATAGGAACAATAATTATAGCAATCGTGCTTTTTCTAGCCGTTGTCTATACAGTTAATATTATCAGCAGCAAATCAGAGCAAGGAAAAATACAATCCTATGGTCAGTTCGTACCTGTAGATGGGAAAAAAATGAATGTTTTGATTCAAGGAAAAGGCGAAGAGACCGTCGTGTTACTACCAGGTTATGGAACAGCAGCACCAGCACTTGATTTTAAACCGCTAGTAGAAGAGCTATCTCCATTTTACAAAGTCGTCGTTATTGAGCCTTTTGGTTATGGATTAAGTGATCTAACCGAAAAGGAACGAAACACAGAGAATATTGTAAGTGAAATTCATGAAGCTTTACAGAGTCTTAAAATTGACCGATATATTTTAATGGGTCATTCCATTGCAGGCATTTACGGACTGGATTATGTGAACAAATATGAAAACGAAGTGAGTGCTTTTGTCGGGATTGATAGCAGTGTTCCAACACAAGGTGGTATGGATGCTGAATTACCAATAAAAACGTTTAAATTTCTCAAAAAATCAGGTTTAGCCAGATTGGTGATGAAACTAACTGGTGACCCATATGCTGGACTACCCTATGATGATGAAACAAAAGAACAAATGAGAATTCTTTCTCTCAAAAACATGTATAATTCCAGCACCTCAAACGAAATGGAAAATATTTATCCTAATTTTAAAGCAGCTAAAAATTTAACATTCCCAAAAAATCTGCCTCTTATTTTCTTTATACAAACGAATAATACAGATGTGGAAAGATGGATACCACTACATGAAGAGCAAGTCAAAGATTCTGTTCATGGAAAAGTAACGACACTTGAAGGAGAACATTATTTACACCATACCAAATCAAAGGAAATCGTTGAAAACTTCAGGAACTTTATGAAAGAAATAAAATAAGTGCACTGAAAAAGATACCTTCCTATTGATGACAACAGGCAGGGGAGCGTATCGTCCAATTGCTGAACGAGCCAGTGATGCCGGGTGACCAGCTGCCTTCTTAAAGACACGACATTAAGCTGAGGCGCATAAGCTTTGGGTATGGTGACCAGCCTATACTGCGGGATGTGAGCATGTTTATGCCATTCCGTTCTTTCACAGCGCTTATAGAGCCTTCTGGTAGCGGAAAAAGTACGGCCTGTATGCACGAATGTGGAAAAGACAGCATGAAGGAAGAGAGTCATAATCTGTATGAAATCATGATACAACATTAAGAAACCCGCCCCCGGAGGAAGCCATATCATATCCCAGGGGCGGTTTCTTGTGCTGTTATTTAGAATCATCGGCTATGACAGCTTGTACGGGCTGCCTGTCACGAAGCAATGGTAACAATAGCATTGCTCCGACCAAAAACAAGCCGGCGCTCACCGTATATACAGTGTTCAGGGAGGATTCGTGTTTGAGTGTTCCCCCGATACTCATACCGACGACCATCATCCCGGAGAACAGGGGAGAGAGGGCACCACCGACGCGACCGATAAAAGCAGCTTCGGCGTTTTTCATCATCATTGTGTTGATACCGATATGAATGCAAGGATAAAATAGGCCACTGAAAACTTGTAGTGCCATGGTGAGCACAATATTGTGCGACCATCCGACTCCAAAGGTTGTCAGTGTGCTGACCAAAAGTCCGGCCACCAGCAGCAATTGCGGCTGTACTTTTTTGGCAACCCCCATAATCAGGCCGCCTCCCACCAGCATAGCCGCTCCGTTCGCCATTAACGGCCATTGCAGGAATTCCTTGTTTTGTCCAAGGTTCTCGATGGCGACAAAAACCATTAATGGTTGAATAAGTCCAACCGCCAGCCCGATTACGGTAAATGTTCCCCCAAGCGTGCGAAGTGTGCGGTTATTCCATACATAACGTATTCCTTCTTTAAGCTCTTGAATGAAATGAGTTGGTTGATTATCTATCTCAAGCGCTTGTTCATCTTGTGGAATACGAGTCAGAACAAGCGCCGAGATGAGAAACAATATTCCGGTTATAGACATTGAAGTGAAAATTCCAAAGTGTTGATAAATAAATGTGCCGATAACAGGGCCGATAACCATAAATAATGCCATGAGAGATTGAAAAAGGGCCATCACTCCCTGTAGCTGTTCTGGTGCTACATGCTGCTTAAATATCTTCATCGCAGACGGCTGAGAAAATTGAGATAGAATGGCTGAAAAGAAAGTGGACAGCAAAAGCACCTGCCATGACCCGTACCATAACGCTAACAAGACAATAAAAATAGAAGCCGCGGATAGCAAATCGCAACTAATCATGGTCCGTTTGGGTCGCCAACGGTCCGCGAATGTTCCTCCAATGATAGCGAACAAAAAAATAGGCATGAATTCAGCAACCGAAATGAGCGATACGTATACGGGATCATTATTAGTCAAATCTGTTACATACAACAGTATGGCAAAGTTGCGCACCCAAATGCCCAAATTTAGCAGCGCATTGGAAGCGATAATGGTCCTTATATATGGATTTTTAAACAACAACAAACTCTCCTTTCCTGTTTTCAGGGCGCAACCCCCTTGAAATATCATTTTATATAAACAAAATATATTTTTGTCTATATAATAATAGATAATATAATAAATCAACTACTGATTAGTCAAATGTTTTTTGAAATCATGAAGAAAGTAGAGCATGGAAAATAAAGAGGTCAATGATCCTTAAGGACGTGAATTAGAATAGTGGTAAAAGTACTCACTTTAAACTTGTGAATTGGGAATGATATCTAAATAAAAAAAACGATCAACATAATAAATATTATGTTAACTAAAATGTTTATCTAGTAATAGGGATCTGAATCCGATGTACCTTTTAAAATCATAGTGATATAATTACGCGTACATGCCTGAAAAGGAGCGAATGGAACGTAAATGAACTTTCAAGTGGATTTTTTATCTTTTTTTGTAATTCAGGTAGATGGAAAAGAAGGACAGGGTGGTAAGTCCTATAAGCATTACGCTACAATGGACGATTACGATTATGACGAAAGCGATGTTAAAAAATTTCTGGACGGGGAATTTGCTCGTATTAGCAAGCGGAAGGTTGAAAAAAACCCCAGCACAGAGCAGGCACCGACCAAAATCGGCCGCTTTATCGTCGAACCGGAGCATGAATTGAGCAGTAATCCGAATTTCAATATGTTCGCCCGACTGCGGGCAGCAGAGGATAAGGAAGATTTTAAAAATGCTTGTGACGATCTGGTGCGGATGTATCTGGATACGAGCGCAGTACGCGGCGGAGCGCTGATCATTGTACAGGCTACCTTGAATACACACTCGGATGATCCGTTTATTTTTGTGCTTAAATGTGATTTCGAACCTAAAATTGCCAGAATTACTGAAAGCAGTCTGGTGAGTGAGGTCGAAATGGCTATTTCTGCCCGTAATATGAAATCCATCATGTATCCTTACATGCTTGAGGAAGGGATGAACGATGAGTGGGAGCTTAAAATTCACCAGTCTTCGCATGCCCGGTATTTTGAAGATTTTTTGAAATTCGTGACCTATGAGCAGTCCATGCCGGAAATCGTCAATGAGCATGTCATGGGCTTCGTTCAGAACTATGTAGAAACCAAATGGCCGGATGCATCTAATGAGGAAAGACAGCAGGAAGAGCGCGATCTGGAATTGTGGGCGGCTAGCGAAAAACGGGATCTGCAAGGGAAATGGGAACCCCTTCAGGTTGTAGAGGCTGCACAGCATATTGTCGAGCTGAAACCAGAAATTGAAGTTCGTTTCAAACTAGATGATACGGCCGTGCGTGGGCTACTGTCCGACTTTGGCGCCAAACTGCATATCACGAAACTTCATGATAGATATGCACTTATTATTGAAGGTGATGCATTTACGTTTGAAAAGGGATTTTCACCGATTGAGTTGCTCCAACCTGAATCGTTTGAAACGGTGGCTGAGCGGCTAAAAGAGAAACGCCAGCATGAACATGAGGATGTGGATGGCGATACGCCACCTTGGTAATTCGATTGCATAGCAGGACGACAAACTGAACTTTTACATTATAATGACTAAAAAACTGGCCTCTCAACGGAAATTACCGCTGTGGAGGCCAGTTTTGTTTAGTTTTTACGTTCGCAATCTACATATGAACTTTGCTAATTTGATCTTTCAGCTTGTCCGCAGATTGAAGCAACCTTGCACGCTCCTCGTCATTGAGCGGAAGATCCAAAATTTCACGTACCCCATTGTGATCTACAATACTTGGAACACCTAAATATACGTCAGATACTCCGTTATAATCTTCCAGCAAGGTGGACACATTAAGTACAGACCCCTCGTCCCCGAGAATGGCGGCTACGATTCGGTCGAGAGCCAGCCCGATAGCATAAGAAGTTGCGCCTTTAGCATCTATAATTTCATAGGCAGCATTCTTGGTATTTTCAAAAATTTCATTTTTCGTTTCTTCACCCAGTTCCAGTGGAGTTCCAGCTACGTTGGCTGTGCTCCATACAGGTAACTCGGAGTCACCGTGTTCTCCAATAATATGGGCGTGGATGCTTCGTGGATCGATGCCCTTTTGCTTCCCGATCAGATAGCGAAAGCGTGCGCTGTCCAGCAACGTTCCTGATCCAATGACTCTGCTTGAAGGCCAACCACTGCGTTTCCAAGAGATGTAGGAGAGGATGTCCACTGGATTGGTTGCGATCAGCAAAATGCCGTGTGTATTGACCTTGACGATATTATCAATAATACTTTCAAAAATTTCGGCATTACGCTTCAGCAAATCAATGCGCGTTTCTCCCGGCTTTTGTGAAGCCCCTGCTGTAACAATAATGATATCTGCATCACGGCAGTCTTCATAATCACCTGCCCACACTTTGACACCCCCGAGAAAGGGAAGCCCATGATTCATATCGAGCATTTCCCCCTTCGCCTTTTTGACGTTGACATCAATAAAGACAAGTTCTGACATGCGTTGGCGCAGCAGTAGGGTATAGCCGGTTGTTGTACCAACCGCTCCCATGCCGACAATGGCCACTCTACTTCGTTTGTAAGGTTTTAAGCTCATAAAATCCTCATCTCCTTCTCGGGTTGTATACCTTTTCATTTTGGGCTATTTCTTAAAAATTTATCTTTCCAACTTAGTGTACCGTATATATTTACCCACCGCAAAGAATTATGACATTTTTCCTTGACTTCAAAGGCGAGCTCGCTAATAATTAATCGAATGATAAGAACACGCACTAAAGCGTTGCAGCACCGATATTGACGCATGAAATTATGGAAAGAGGATTCGGCATATGGACTTATTTCGAAAAAAAACAGGACTGCTCCCGCATGAGGAAAGCGGATCTACAGGTCACTTAAAGAGAACAATGGGTGCCTTTGATCTCACCATGCTAGGTGTAGGATGTATTATCGGTACCGGGATTTTTGTTATTACTGGCAAGGCAGCAGCAGAAAATGCAGGTCCTGGATTGATGCTCTCCTTTGTTATTGCAGGTATTGCCTGCGTACTAGCAGCCTTGTGCTATGCGGAGCTTTCATCTACAGTTCCCGCAGCTGGGAGCGCTTATGCGTATAGTTATATTGTATTTGGAGAAATTTTGGCCTGGGTCCTGGGGTGGGACCTGATTCTGGAATATGGAGTGGCGGCCGCTTCTGTGAGTAGTGGATGGTCTGCTTACTTCCAAGGCTTGCTGGCTGGATTTGATGTACATTTACCGCTGGCTTTAACCGCAGCCTTCGATTCAACCAAGGGAACCATTATTGATCTACCAGCCGTGTGTATCATTATGCTCATCACATTGTTACTGAGTCTCGGAGCCAAGGAGACGGTCCGATTCAATTTAATAATGGTTTGTGTTAAAGTCGGAGTTGTATTGCTATTTATTGGGATCGGTATTTTTTATGTTAAGCCTGACAACTGGACACCATTTTTGCCTTATGGTTTTTCTGGTGTTTTGAGTGCTGCGGCAATCGTATTTTTTGCTTATCTGGGTTTTGATGCCATCTCAACTGCAGCCGAAGAAGTTCGCAATCCGCAGCGGAATATGCCCATCGGCATTATTTCCTCACTAGCGATCTGCACGGTACTGTATATTGCGGTTTCAGTTGTACTAACAGGAATGGTACCTTATACGCAGTTGGGGGTAAGTGATCCTGTTGCGTTTGCTCTCCGCTTTATTCATCAGGATTTTGTAGCCGGATTGATTTCAGTCGGTGCGATTGCGGGGATGACCACCGTTTTACTGGTGCTGTTGTTTGGTCAAACGCGGTTAATTTTCTCTATGTCACGCGATGGCCTTTTACCCGTTTTTTTATCTAAAATAAATATCAAAACTCAAACACCGATACGAAGCACTTGGCTGGTGGGCAGCATTATCGCATTGGCTAGTGGATTGTTCCCATTACATGCACTGACCAATTTGACGAGTATTGGAACCCTGTTCGCTTTTGCTGTGGTATCGGTAGGGGTTATCGTGCTGCGCAAGAAACGCCCTGATTTGAAAAGAGGCTTTACCGTGCCGTGGGTGCCGTTGCTCCCGCTTTTAAGTGCTTTGGTGTGCATCGGTCTGATGCTTCAGCTTCATATTAGCACCTGGATTGGATTCATTGTGTGGCTCCTGCTTGGATTGCTGATCTATTTCTTCTATGGATACCACAAAAGTTTGTTGAACCGTAAATCTTAATAAATTCTAGTTTAAAAAAGCCGGCATCCTACACTTTTGTGAAGGGTCCGGTTTTTTTTGTCATTACGCGAAAAGTGTCACATAGAGGCGTTTATGGTATAATTCTGTTTCAGATAAGCTTTTGGCACGTGATTACAGCATGCCATCGAGGGAGGATTTTTATATGAAACTGCGCTGGCGTGCGCTCTTGGGGGGAGTACTGCTGCTGACGGGCATTCTACTGACTGCCTGTTCTGCTGAAGCCCCAGAAACGTTAACTAAACCTCCGATTGAGGAACCTGATGACCAGGGTCAGACGATTACTATTAATCCACCAGTGACTCCAAAGGTGGGCGATCCCAACGCCAAATATGTAGTTCAGACGCGAATAGCGGATTTTCATTTAATTGATAACAATAAAGGGTTAGTTTGGGGAGTTACCCATAATGAGCTCCGGCTTTATGATACTCATGATGGCGGAAAGACATGGAATAATATTTCTCCCTCCGAAAACGTTCAATTTCAAGACAAGCTTGAATATGGAAAGGACATCAGTTTCACTGATTCTCGTCACGGTTGGGTTGTCCGTCAAAATTTGGACAAAACAGCAACCGTCATTCTGAGAACAGCAGATGGAGGACAGAGCTGGGATGTTTCAGCGCTTCCAAGCGGGGATCATGTGAGCTCGATTCAATATGTAAATCCAACTACTGGCTGGATCATGGCATATGTAAAACTGAATGAGCAGGATGAACAAAAACTGTTGTATCACACCACTGACGGGGGAGCCACGTGGAATAAAGTTGCGCAAAGTTCTGATATGACATCCAACAAAACAGGCTCAGGTTTACCCGATCGGGGCAGTCTAGCGGGAATGAGCTTTTCTTCCAACAATCAGGGTTTTGTAGCGATCAATCTGGATAGCAGTGTTAAGTTATACAAGACTTCGAATCAAGGGAAAACCTGGACTCCGGTAGCTAACAGAATACAGGGCTGCCCTCAGGCCAAAGCAGAAGCTCAGCAGTCTCTGAAAGGGAGCAGTTCCTCGTATTGGATTCCGGTTCTTTGCTATGGGGCTAACGGCACAAAATATAATGGACTGTTTACAAATGATACAGGGGCCCAATGGAGCGGTGTGCCTTTGGGTCTGAGTAGCAGCATTAATTCTATTATCCCTGGCCGTACGTTTCTAAACGAAAAGGAAGGGTGGATCATAACTGAAACCGGAATGAGCCATACATTGGATGGGGGGAAGACGTGGACAAGCCTCACAGGCAACAAAATACTACCTTTGAAGCTAAAAGACTACCCACGATCGGTCAAGCTCCGTTTCGCTTCTTCTTCGGTGGGTTGGCTCCTTTTGGAACGCCTTGATGACAAGAAGTCACTGCTGCTGAAAACGACGGACGGCGGTGCGAACTGGAGAATTTTATAATCGCTATAAAGCTGATTGCCCTGGGTGTTTTTCCCAGGGCGTTTTATTTTTAAAAAATTTAAATTTTATACGACTATATGTGAAAAAAATCACAAACTAACGAATAAGCCGCTGTTATACTAAACCTGTAAACAACGATAGGAGTGATAATCATGAGAGCGAATCAGGATCATATGTTAACCCAATACTACCTTCAATTTTGTTATACTTGCCAGGATGCCTATGGTTGCACGACTGAAGAGGACTGCAAGCAGTGTGCAGAGCGTTATGCTGAAGACGAAGATCATGAAGTTCTGGATGAAACACAACGTTATCTCCAGCTTGTACATGTGTAAATCGATGCATCATTCTGATATCGCCATATCTTGAGCCTCCCGGATTATTCCGTGGGGGCTCTTGGCGTTCTTGAGAGTTGCTATCAAATTTGGGCAGGAACATACATATACTGTTATAGAAAGCTTAGGTCAGGTCAGGATGCCCGGTAGTTTCCCTGTGGAATGCCTGGCGGAGAGGAGTGCGGTGCATGGGTTTTGAGTCATTATGGATGTTCGATTGGCTGGGCACGGTACTGCCCGTATTTTTCGTTGTCGTGTTGGGTATTGTCGTGTTGTCTGCAGGCAGGGAAGTCATGGAATGGAGTCGGAATAAAAGGCAGCCTGTATTGACGGTCGGTTCCCGAATTACAGCCAGAAGGACACATCTCCAACAGAGGCGGCAGGAGGAACAAGGGACTCGTACCTATACTTTCTATTACGTAACCTTCGAGGTGGAAAGTGGCGACCGGATGGAGTTTAAGGTATCTGGGGAAGAATATGGTCAATGCGCTGAAGGGGATGAGGGACGGCTTACTTTTCAGGGTACAAGGTATATCGGGTTTCAGCGTCTTAATCGCTATAGCTTGGAACAGGTTAAAATGTAGAATTCAGTCTAATGTTCTTGGATTCATTTACAGCCTTCTGCGAGAAACCAGGGTAGGGGGCTGTAGATGTTTCTTGTACAGCACATTTTGGTACATATATACTAGAACAGAGTAGTTCAGAGGAGGAATGATTTGTGTCATTTGAGGGACAAGTTGTTATTGTAACAGGAGCGGCGCATGGCATCGGGAAAGACGTCGCTTTTGCCTACGCTGCTCAGGGTGCCCATGTTGTATTTGCGGACCACAATGAGGAAGAGGGTGCCGCAGCCGCTGCAGCAGCCCGTAACGAGGGCTATCAGGCCATTTTTATTCCTTGTGATGTGCGGAAGGAAGAAGATATTGTAGCGCTAATCCGTGCCACGGAAGAAGAATACGGTACGATTCATACGCTAATTAACAACGCTGGCGTGTCCAAATGGAAATCTCCATATGAGTTAACGATAGCAGAATGGGATGACATTTTGAATACAAACGTACGCAGCTGTTTTATTGCCACTAGGGAAGCGGCTAAGGTAATGAAACGAAACGTAGAAGGTGGCTCTGTGGTCAATATGACCTCTACACGAGCTTTCATGTCAGAGCCGGATACAGAAGCCTACGCGGCATCCAAAGGAGCCATTGCGGCCCTTACACACGCGATGGCTATATCGCTAGGAAAGGACGGAATTCAGGTCAATTGCATCAGTCCAGGGTGGATTGAAACCGGGGATTATGAGCAACTGCGTGCAGAAGACCATCAACAGCATCCGTCTGGGCGAGTAGGAACCCCTAAAGACATCGCACGGGCCTGTCTGTATTTGACACAACCCGGCAATGATTTTGTAACAGGCACGAATTTGGTAGTAGATGGTGGCATGACACGTAAAATGATTTATTAGCCATAATAAAAGCCTAAATGAGTAGTCCCAATCTTGGGGCTATTTTTTTGTTTTCTGGACTGTCACCCATTGGGCATTTGTACCATACGATAGGGTATGTGATGGAGAAGCGAGGAGGGGACGCGGTGGCTGTAATCAAGACCAACTCAGAGGATGTAAGGACCCTGGCCCGGCTCATGCGGGCTGAGGCCGAAGGCGAAGGAGAGCAGGGAATGCTCATGGTCGGTAATGTTGGGGTGAACCGGATTTTATCCAATTGCCTGGATTTCCAGGGCATACGTATGATGAATGACATGGTGTTTCAAAGCCCCGGCGGGTTTGAGGCTACTCAGAAGGGGTATTTTTATCAGAGGGCCCGTGATCGGGACATTCGACTTGCCCAGCGTGTAATCAATGGGGAGAAAATACGTCCGGCATCCAATGCATTATGGTTTTTCAGACCTGCCGGAGACTGTCCGGGCACTTGGTATAGCCAGACCAATACCGGACGTTTTAAAGCCCACTGCTTTTTTAGCCCAACTGTACAGGATTGTCCTAATGTATATTAGACAATTTACAGAATGGCTTGAAGGATTAAATTAAAACCATTTTAGGAGGAATTTACATGATTTCACAGCAAGCTTACCGTCCCGTATCTTATGCTTCCGGCAATGGATATCCCGAATGGCCAAGAGGGATGACTCCAATCGGAACCATGCAGCCTATGACTGGCTTTCCACCTCAAGTAAGTAGTGGCAGCCCTATGACACCAACGGGTACCGTAGTGCAAGTTCAGACTCCGCAATACGAGCAATCATACATCGAAAATATTTTACGCTTGAACTTAGGAAAAACGGGAACTTTTTATATGACCTATGAAAATAACCGGGAATGGAATGCGAAAATATTCAAAGGTATTCTGGAAGCAGCAGGTCGGGACCACATTATTATTAGTGATCCGGCGACGGGCAAACGGACCATTCTACTGATGCTAAACCTGGACTATGCAACATTTGATGAACCATTGTTGTACCAATATCCCGGCGTCATCGGGAACCCGGGTGCATCCCCGGTTCGCTGATGCCTTCATATATATGAGTCTACATCCTCTGCCAGACGGCAGGGGATGTATTTTGTTTATAATCTTTCTCAAATATAGTAGCTTTCTTGGTGGTAAGCGGCGAAAACGAGAGCTTTATGACCTAAATGATAGGGGGGCTCTTTTTTCTGACATTGCTTGTGGTTTGACTGTATAGAGTATAGTTATATAATTAAATATAAGCTGATGAATGATCTAATCATTTATGCGGAATATGGCTTTGGAAGCCGGAAGGAGTGAATGTGTTGGGAAGTTGACGCTGCTTATGATGTGTTATCGTTCTGTCTATGATGAAACTATCCGAAGGAGGTGCGCCTGTCTGCCGTAATGACGGCTGATGGGGAGCATATTGAGTGACCCTTTACCGAGTATGTTTAACTTATTTATTGTTTTTGCATTAGTACTATTGAATGGTTTTTTTGTATCTGCGGAATTTGCCATGGTGAAGGTCAGAGGCAGCCGTATTGAAACATTGGTGGAAGCGGGCAATAAAAAGGCCGTGTACGCCGCCAATATGTTACACAACTTGGACGCTTATTTGTCTGCCTGCCAGTTGGGTATTACACTAGCATCGTTGGGACTAGGATGGATCGGAGAGCCGGCCATCGCACATTTGATCGAACCTGTATTTACAGCCGCCGGATTAGGAGCGGTATATGTGCACGGTACTGCCGTGGTTATTGCATTTATTGTCATTACGATTCTGCATATTGTGTTGGGTGAATTGGCGCCCAAAACGATAGCTATTCGTAAATCTGAGACCATTACGCTGTATTCAGCCATGCTGATGACTTGGTTTTACAAGTTGATGTATCCATTCATATGGGCGTTGAATGGAATGGCGAACAGCCTGCTGCGTTTATTCCGTCTGGAGCCGGTATCTGAAAATGACGATTCCGCGCATACCGGAGATGAAATACGCATTCTGATGAAAGAAAGCAATAAGAGCGGACTAATTGATAATACGGAATTGGCGCTTGTTGATAATATATTTGATTTTACCGACACGACCGCCAGGGAAATCATGATTCCGCGAACTGAGATGATCTGCTTATACAGTAATGAGTCCACAGAAGAAAATCTCGCGATTGCGACGGAAAGCATGAGAACCCGTTATCCAATCTGCGCCGAAGATAAGGACCATATTATCGGCTTTATCCATATTAAGGACCTTCTACGGGCGAACACACTGGATACCCGTACGATGATTCGACCGATTCTTGCTGTCCCTGAATCTACGCAAATTAGTGATCTGCTCAAACGCATGCAGCGTAGCAAGACGCAAATCGCAATTTTGATTGATGAATATGGCGGTACATCGGGTATGGTAACACTGGAAGATATTATGGAAGAAATCGTTGGTGAAATTCAGGATGAGTTCGATCAGGAACGTCCGAGTTGTGAGCAGATTAATGACGAGGAATTTTCCATTGACGGCATGTTATTAATTGATGAAGTGAACGATCGCTTTGGACTGGATCTTGATCATGAGGATTATGATACGGTAGGGGGCTGGCTATACTCACATGTCGAGGTTATTCCCCCACAACCTGGCCAGTCTGTAGTGTTTGAGGGATGTATGTTCACGGTAGAAGAAGTTGAAAACAAGCGGATTTCACGTATTCGGCTGATAAAACAGCCTATCATCGTGGAAGAAGCAGGAGTCTCATAACGGAATAAATCTAGAGAGCGACCTTGAACGATGTGGGGTCGCTTTTTATTTTGTCTTCTTTACAGAATGGACATGAATTGATATGATGTTTGTGTGATTGTCAACCTAATTATATCATATTAGGTTGACAATAAAAAACTTCCTCTACGCTGAAAATCTTTTCCATTTACATGATCATTAAATTTTGGGAGGCAAGAAGTATGAATTTACTAAACAAGGTTATAGAATGGGACTCGTTGGCTGAAAAAGCAATACATGGCAGTCGTGTATCGCTGGAAGAAGGCATAGCGGTACTGGAAGCCGACGATGAGGAATTATTACCGATTATGCAAGCTTCATTTCGGGTGCGGCATCATTTTTATGAAAAAAAAGTAAAGCTCAACATGATCCTCAATGCCAAAAGTGGTCTATGCCCGGAGGATTGCGGTTATTGCTCACAATCTATCGTATCCACGGCGCCTGTGAGCAAGTATAGTATGTTGGACAAGGAATCACTGTTGGCTGGAGCTAGGGAAGCCGTAGCGCGGAGAGCAGGGACTTATTGCATCGTAGCTTCCGGCAAAGGTCCAACAGATCGAGAACTGGATCAGGTGATTGAGGCAGTACAAGAAATTAATAGCACGATGTCGCTCAAAATTTGCGCCTGCTTGGGGATTCTCAAGGGAGATCAGGCACGGCGGTTGGCAGAGGCTGGGGTACATCGATACAATCATAATTTAAATACAAGTAAGGCCAACTATCCCTCGATTACAACCACACATACATACGATCAACGCGTCGAAACTGTGAAAATGGCTCAATCTCACGGAATGTCTCCATGCTCTGGCGTTATTATCGGGATGGGGGAAACGAATGAGGAAATCGCTCAAATGGCTTATGCTTTACGCGAGTTAGATGCTGATTCTATTCCAGTTAACTTCTTGAATCCAGTCCCGGGAACCCCGTTGGAGGGAGCAAAGCGCATATCACCTATCCAAGCTTTGAAGGTGCTGGCACTGTTCCGCTTCATCTGTCCATCCAAAGAAATACGCGTTGCAGGTGGACGAGAGTTGAATTTACGCTCGTTACAACCGCTATGCCTGTATGCAGCGAATTCAATTTTTGTAGGAGATTATTTAACGACAGAAGGCCAAGAGGTCACATTTGATCATCAAATGATTGAAGATCTTGGTTTCGAAATTGAGATGTGTGCCCTTTCAGCCGTATAATAGAAATTGTACAAACTTGGAAGGGAGAGTTAAACGATGAGCGAAAAAGTATTTATTAGTCCAGGTAAATATGTGCAAGGGAAAAATGTGATTGATAAAACAGGTGAGTATGTTAAGCCATTAGGTCATACTGCCTTGGTTATTGCGGACAAGCTGGTTTGGGAGATTGCAGCCGACCGCGTGGTAAAAAGTCTGGAACAGGCTGATATTACGGCGGTTAAAATTGAGTTTCAAGGGGAAGTATCCAAAAATGAAGTCAACCGTATTGCGGATCAGGGACGAAGCGCCCAGGTCGACATTGTCATTGGTGTAGGTGGTGGTAAAACACTGGATACTGCCAAAGCCGTTAATGAACTACTCGGTTCCTCGGTTGTGATTATTCCAACAACCGCTTCTACAGATGCACCCACCAGTGCACTATCCGTTTTGTACACCGATGAGGGTGCATTTGATACGTATTCCTTTTTCAGTAAAAATCCGAGCTTGATTCTGGTGGACACGAAAGTTATTTCTCAAGCACCGCCTTTGTTCCTCTCCTCAGGCATTGCGGATGCTATGGCGACGTGGATTGAAGCCCGTGCGGTCATTGAAGCTCGCGCAACGACAATGGCTGGTGGTTTGCCAACCTTGGCGGCAGAAGCCATTGCGTCCAAGTGTGAGGAAGTTCTTTTCGATTACGGACTGCAGGCTTACGAATCCGTGAAACGCAAAGTCGTCACACCTGCGCTTGAAGCGGTAGTGGAAGCCAATACGTTGCTAAGCGGTTTGGGCTTTGAAAGCGGCGGTTTGGCAGGCGCACATGCGATTCACAATGGTTTTACCGTTCTGGAAGGAGACATTCATCACCTAACACATGGTCAGAAGGTAGCTTTTGGCACCTTAGTCCAGCTTGCTTTGGAAAAAAGACCTTTGTCCGAGGTGGAGCGGTATATTGACTTTTATCTAAAACTCGATCTGCCTGTCACGCTGGAAGACATTAAGCTCCAGGAAGCTTCCCGAGAGGATTTGTACCGGGTAGCTCAGGCTGCTACCAAAGAAGGCGAAACTGCTCACAATCTACCATTTGCTGTCACAGCGGATGATGTGCTTGATGCGATTTTAGCGGCTGACCAGTATTCACTTGCCTACAAGGCTAAAATTGGACATAGAAACTAACCCGATACAAAATAAAGTAGAATCAAGGGTCGCTGATCAGCGGCCTTTTTCCCATTATTTAACTTGCAGCTTATGTTATGATTTTATGGTACATAATCAGGAAATTACGGGAGTATATCTATGACTCCCCAAAAATTTGAGAGAGGTTTAGCGATGGCAAAATGGAATGTAAAATAGATCTAACATAGCCTATAGGATGAAGCAAGAAGGCTCTCACGCATGAAGCGGTGAGAGCCTTTTTTGCCTTGTTAGATCGCCCAATTTCCTTTACGGAAGATAGGTTCCTCAGTACCGTCCTCGGTAACGCCGTTGATGTCCATTTCACCTGATCCAATCATAAAGTCGACGTGTGTCAGACTGGAATTCAGGCCGTTGGCAGCCAACTGCTCTTGAGTCATATCCTTGCCGCCTTTAAGGTTAAATGCATAAGCATTACCGATGGCCAAATGGTTAGAGGCATTTTCATCAAACAACGTATTGTAAAATAAAATATTTTTATCAGAGATAGGTGACTTATGAGGTACGAGAGCAACCTCACCCAGATAGTGTGAACCTTCATCCATTTCTACGAGATGCTGAAGAGTTTCCAAACCGGTCTCTGCCTGTACATCAACAATACGTCCATTTTCAAAAGTCAGTGAAAAGTTGTCGATGATATTTCCGCTGTAGCTAAGTGGCTTGGTGCTGCTGACCTTACCGTTCACTCCCGTTTTGAGCGGAGCTGTAAACACTTCCTCGGTAGGCATATTGGCTACAAAAGTATGTCCCTGTTGGTTGACGCTTTCAGCTGCTACCCACAGATGATCTTTTGCCAATTCGATGGTGAGGTCTGTGCCTGGAGCCAGATAATGCAGCTTTTTATAGCGTTTGGCATTTAAAATATCAGATTTGCTGGAGAGGGTTTTCAAATGCTCTTTCCACGCCTCCACGGGGTTATCCAGATCCACACGCACGGTGCTGAAAATGGCATCCCACAGTTTATCCATTTGCTCTGAAGCTGGCAGATCAGGGAATACTTTGGCAGCCCATTCTGCAGAAGGGTAAGCAATCAGAGACCAACTGAATTTGTCGGCCATTTGATATTCACGGTATTGACGTAATTCATGTGACCGCACGCGCTGGGCAGCAGTAATTCGACTGGACGGAATTCCTTTAAGCAAATCCGGATTTTCTGCAATGACATGGAGTACAGCTGCACCATTTTCGACCTCTTCAGTCATTTCGGCTGCGTACCATTTGGGAGCAATATTAAAAGTTTCATCAGGAGCTAGTTCATACTGTAATCGAGTAATGGTTTCATCACTCCATTTTACTGTAACCAGCTTGGCTCCGGCAGTATACGCTGATTTGACAATAAGTCTCACGAGTTCGGCGGACAAAATTGGTGCATGCACGATGAGTGTCTGCCCAGGATGAACATTGGCGCCGACCCGAACGGCTAGCTCGGCATATTTTTGCAATTTTTGTTGAAAATCTGACATGTAACTTTCCTCCATTTCACGAAAAGCCTTAAACAAGGCTTGGGTAACTTGCACAGTTTTTTTGCAAATTCGACACATAGCTTATATATTGTACAATGTAACGAAAAGGTTCACAAATCAGTTTTGGTACTATTTAGTGAAAATGAAAGGGCGGATAGATGAATGACAGAGCAAAATTCACCTCAGGAAGTGAAAGAAGTACATATTCAACAAGCACAAATGACAAGAGATGAGAATGGTGCTTATCTGGGCCAAGTGGTATTTGGAGTAGATGGGCAGAGTTCTATATATGAAATCACGTTCCATAGTAAAAGGGGAAAGGAGTGGGATTACAGCCTCCATTTTGCGGGAGAGCCACGGGTAGAGGAAGAGATGCTGCAAATGGATAGCTGGATCGAAGAGAACGATGATTTGTTCGACTATTTGCTAGATACGGCATGGAGCAAATTACCCGAGTAATGTAAACATGGTCTATTTTCGTGACAAGCGGATTATATTAAGCAGTGTCCGCATAATCTGCTGACATGGGGGAAGCCTAAAGGTCGATATTAACAGGAAATTCCATGTGAATAGGAGGGTGAAGCTTTGGCAAATCATCTGTTCACCGAAGGAATGACGGCAAATGAAGAGGCTGCTCCCGATCTCCTGAGCTTACGGACGTTGTTTGTAAATATGTGTTTTATTGGGGAGCCGGGAAGCCGATCCTGGGTGCTGGTGGATACGGGGATGACAGGATTTACAGACTCGATTATACGCCTGGCAGAGGAACGGTTCGCTGGCCCTCCGATCGCTATTGTGCTTACTCATGGTCATTTTGATCATGTAGGTTCGGTTATTGAGCTGGTACAGCATTGGGGTACTCCTGTTTATGCACATCCTTTGGAATTACCTTATTTGACGGGAATGAAGGATTATCAAAAACCTGACCCTAGTGTAGGGGGAGGTTTAATGTCGGGCATTTCCTTCTTATACCCCAATGATGCTATAGATCTCGATGATCGCATCACATCCCTGCCCCATGATGGCAGTGTCCCCGGTGCCCCTGGTTGGAAATGGCTGCATACGCCAGGACATACACCTGGTCATGTATCGCTTTTTCATGAGCGAAGAAGGTTAATGGTGGCCGGTGACGCTTTTATTACGGTGAAACAGGAATCGGCACTGGCCGTTCTTTTACAGGAAAAAGAAATACATGGGCCTCCTGCGTATTTTACAACAGATTGGCGAGCTGCGCAGCGTTCGGTGGAAATGCTGGCCAAGTTAAAGCCTGAGATTGCAGTTACAGGACATGGTCATTACATGCATGGTGCTGAGCTGACAGATCAGCTGGAGCGACTGGCGGGAGATTTTGAGCACATGGCTGTACCCAAACAGGGACGTTATGTGTAGTGATGTGTGAAGGACGATGCCTTGCGGGGCATCGTTTTTTTTGTGGACGTGGAATTTTTTTGCTCAGCATGGTATAGTCAAGCCAAAAGCTAAACGCTTTCATTAAACATCGTCATTTCATCAAGGAGGATTTTTTGATGACACAACAACATGCTGCAATTGGTGATCTTTATTATGGAATACCGGCGATTCGTCTTAAATTTGGACGATATGAAGCGGTTGCCCTGCCGGGAAACGGCGCAAATCTGATTTCTTTTCGTGACAATGAAACGGGATATTCTTTTCTGCGTGAGCCAGATGCTGAGAGCATAGAGGCTTTTAAGCAAAGCCCGTCCGTTTACGGAATTCCTTTCCTGTTCCCTCCGAATCGGTATGAGGATGGAAAATTCCTGTGGAATGGTGTTACATATGAGCTGCCGATAAATGAAGAGGCGACCCACAACCATCTGCACGGCTTTTTACACACTGTTCGGTGGGAGGTTGAGGACTACGGTTCCGGGGAGCAAGGTAGCTATGTGGTAATGAATCAGCATGTAAGGGAAGGACATCCCATGTTCCGCTATTTACCCTTCACCTTTACCATGAAGTTAACGTACAGCCTGGACGAATTTGGCCTGCATCAGCGTTATGTGATCCATAACGAGGGCGATCAACCGATCCCCAACTTATTTGCCTTTCACACCGCGATTCGCGTTCCGTTCGTACCCGATAGCTCGCCTGAGGATTACAAGATTAAGGTCACAATCGGTGAGCGTCGTGAGCTGACGGAACGGTTGTTGGCCACAGGCCAGTTCCAGCCTTTATCTCCGGAAGAGGAACTGCTGAAGACGACGGGAGTTAGTCCTTATTTTGCCTCTATGGATAATCATTACACGGCAGCTCCGCAAAATGGACGCAACTACATGGAACTGACACACAGTAAGACAGGGGCTACCCTCGTATACGATGTAGGTACAGCTTATAAGCATTGGATGATCTGGAATAACAAAGCGAACAAGGAATTCATTTGTCCTGAGCCGCAAATGAACATGATCAATGCACCGAATCGTCCGGACCTACCAGCGGAGGAGATCGGATTGATTGCACTGGCTCCAGGCCATATTTTTGAGGCAACCAGCCGTTTGTATTGTATTACACCTAATAAATCGAAATCCTAGCTTTTAATTTATCCTTATAAGCCTGTATCGTGTCCAACGGTGCAGGCTTTATTTGGGTATGTAAAGCACAGGTAAGGGCCAATGGGGAAGGAGGAAGAAAAAGGTTGCAGAATGCCAAGCAGTCATAGTATGATACGAAACAGGAGATGATCAGATGAATTTTCCTTTTCAAGCCGTCAAACGCAAGCAAATCGCCGATGAAGTAGCTGAACAACTGCAACGAAAAATTGCTGCTGGTGAATGGAATGTGGGGACAAAGATTCCAACCGAGCCTGAGCTCATGAAGCTATTCGGAGTCGGGCGATCTACAGTGCGTGAAGCGGTTAGCGTTCTGGTACATGCCGGTCTATTAGAGAAAAAGCAAGGACACGGAACTTTTGTCTGCCAACCGACGACTTCTCAAGAACCATTGGATTACCGTCTAAGCCGTGCTGAAATTATTGAAGTTTATGAAGTGCGGAGTGTGTTGGAACTAGAGATTGCCAGATTGGCTGCATTACGTCGTAATGACGAGGATTTACACTTAATGCGTGCGGCGCTGGACCGTCGTGCTGCAACTTTGGCCGCTGGAGATTTGTCTGGGTACTTAGATGCGGATATCACTTTTCACTTGGCTGTTGCCGGAGCTACACGCAATAAGGTGCTTACAGACGTATATGGCAGCTTTGTAGAGGCCATTCGCAAGGCGTTGAACAATCTCATTACCGATCCAGCGATGCAAAATCATTTTACTTTGCAGCATGAAAAAATATATGAAGCAATCCGGGATCAGGATGGCAAGGCTGCCGAGCTGTATAGCATTCAACATTTGGACGGCACCAAGCTGGAGCTGCAAAAGCATATGGGAAGTTCATAAATTTTTTTACTCTTAAACATCAGATGATCAGACGAATGATAAAACGAATTTTAAGCCTTCTACTCGAACATCTCCTAAAATCAATCCAAAGGTGGTATCTGTATGCGTAAAATATGGGTGTTGGACACAACGTTAAGAGATGGAGAGCAATCACCAGGAGTTAGCTTAACCAGCACAGAAAAGGTGGAAATTGCTCTTCAGCTGCAAAAGTTAGGCGTAGATCGGATTGAGACTGGCTTTCCAGCAACCTCGCCTGGTGAGATTATCAGCATGCAGGAGATTGCCAAACAGGTTACCCAAGCAACATTGGTTGGTTTTGCACGCTCGAAGGAACAGGATATTGACGCAGTCAGAGAGGCGCTACAAGGAGCTGAGGATGCCTGTCTTCATTTGTTCCTGGCTACCTCACCCATTCACCGCCAATATAAGCTGCGAATGGATAAAGCGAAAGTATTAGAGACCGCTGCTGCTGCCATTCGTTATGGACGCAAGTATTTCAGCAAGGTAGAATTTTCAGCAGAGGACGCCAGTCGTACCGAGCTGGACTTTATTTGTGAGGTCGTGGATATGGCGATTCGTGCTGGTGCGACAGTCGTCAACTTACCAGATACGGTGGGATACGCCTCGCCGGATCAGTTCGGTGAAATGTTTAGAATTGTAAAACAACAAGTGCCCGGTATCGAAAAAATACAACTTAGCACACATTGTCATGATGATCTTGGTATGGCAACAGCTAACACGCTGGCGGCTATCCGTAATGGTGTAGACCAATTTGAAGGCACCATCAATGGCATCGGTGAGCGAGCCGGAAATACACCTATCGAGGAAGTTGCACTGGCCCTTGACACTAGAACCGAGCTCTATGGTGCACAAACGAGTCTGGTTTTGGAGGAGCTGTATGCCACCAGTCGCCTGGTGAGCAAACGTACAGGGATGTCGGTACCGGGAAACAAGGCCATTGTTGGAGCCAATGCGTTTGCGCACGAGTCTGGTATACATCAGGACGGAATGCTTAAAGAGCGTACAACGTATGAGATCGTGTCCCCTGAGCGTATTGGTCTGAAGACAAGTAAACTTGTATTGGGCAAGCACTCGGGTCGACATGCATTTAAAGAAAAACTGGCGGACATGGGGTTTGAAGCTTTGACGGAGGAACAACTGCAAGAGGCGTTCCGCAAATTCAAGGCCTTGACGGATAAGAAAAAACAGGTGTTGGATGAAGATTTGCTCGTCCTGATGGATGAAAGCCGCAATGCCTCACCTCAAATTTACACACTGGATTCCATTCAGGTGTCTTACGGCAATCAGTCGGTTCCAGTCGCATCCATTCGGTTGGGTAAACAAGATGGGACAGCAATTGATGAAGTAGCAATGGGTAACGGTTCTGTAGATGCGATTTTCCATGCTATAGACAAGGCCAGTGGTGAAGAGGTGGAGTTGGAGGATTATTCGATCCAATCTGTAACATATGGCAAAGATGCGTTGGGGGAAGTACACGCCATTTTGAGGCAAGGTGAGTACACAGCACTGGGGAGAGGCACAAGTACTGATATTTTGGAAGCTAGCGCCAAAGCTTACATCGATGCGCTGAACAAGCTACTGGGCAGAAAAGAAGTCCATGGCAAAAGAAATATCACCATTAGCTGAACTTAGTGACCCAGGATAGTAGCTGAAATCTCCTTTTGCCTCCTCTGGCCTCATCGTAAAAAAGCGCTTGCAAAATAAATGATAACATTTGAAATTTAATGTATAATAGGCAAGAGAGATCACCATATTTTGTCTGAATTACATAGGCCAAGAGGAGGAAATGAGTTGAACTACCGCATCGAAAAGGATACGTTGGGCGAAATCAAAGTACCGGCAGACCGTCTGTGGGGAGCGCAAACACAGCGCAGCAAGGAAAATTTCCCGATTGGTTCGGAGAAAATGCCATTAGAGGTCATACAGGCGTTCGCGGTGCTTAAAAAGAGCGCGGCGATCAGTAACTATAAGCTGGGTAAGTTATCACAGGAGAAGCAGGATGCCATTATTTATGCAGCGGACGAAATTCTCGCAGGGCGGGTTGATGACCATTTCCCATTGGTTGTATGGCAGACAGGGAGCGGTACGCAGTCCAATATGAATGTGAATGAAGTGATTGCTCATCTGGGAAGCCAATGGTTACAAGAGCAGGGAAAAGATACGAAGCTGCACCCCAATGACGATGTGAACATGTCGCAAAGCTCAAACGATACGTTTCCTACAGCGCTTCATGTAGCGGGTGTCATTGCAGTGGAGGACCGTTTGTTGCCTGCCATCGATAAGCTGAAAGAGACTTTTCAACAGAAGTCAGAGCAATTCAAGGATATTATAAAAATTGGACGAACCCATTTACAAGATGCGACACCGCTTACGCTGGGCCAGGAAATAAGTGGCTGGTATGCCATGCTGGACAAGAGCAAGCGAATTATCATCGACACGGTGCAATATATGAAGGAGCTGGCGATTGGCGGTACAGCGGTGGGAACAGGAATTAATGCTCATCCAGAGTTTGGCTCCCGAACCTCTGCGGAAATTTCCAGTTTCACTGGCAAAACGTTCACTTCCGCACCCAATAAATTTCATGCATTGACCAGCCACGATGAAGTGGTGGCCGTACATGGAGCAGTCAAAGCGCTCGCTGCCGATTTGATGAAAATCGCCAATGATGTTCGTTGGCTGGCAAGTGGTCCGCGTAGCGGCTTGGGGGAAATTACGATCCCTGCTAACGAGCCAGGTAGCTCCATTATGCCCGGTAAGGTGAATCCGACCCAGAGCGAAGCACTGACGATGGTCGTTACGCAAGTAATGGGTAATGATGCAGCTATCGGCTTTGCTGCGAGTCAGGGTAATTTTGAACTGAACGTGTTTAAGCCAGTAATCATATACAATTTTTTACAGTCTGTTCATCTGCTGGCCGATTCCATTATTGCTTTTAATGACAACTGTGCGATCGGCATTGAGCCTGATCTCGCTAAAATTGAGCACAATTTGAATAATTCGCTGATGCTGGTGACAGCATTGAATCCACATATCGGATATGAAAATGCCGCTAAAATCGCCAAACTTGCACATGCAGAAGGACTGTCTCTAAAAGAAGCGGCTCTCCGCAGCGGACTGTTGACTGAAGAACAGTTCGATCAATATGTTGTACCTGCGCATATGATTCATCCTAAAGCCTAAAGCACGACGATGTCTCTGCTTAACCTTATAAAAAATATACAAACCAGCTCATCGAGTGCGATTTAGCACAGACCATGAGCTGGATTTTTTGGTTTTCTCATATATTTTTTTACTTAAGATTAGTATTCTGTGTGATTTGAGGGTATATAGATAGAAGGCGAAAAATTGAACATCCATTTTCAAGATAGGAGAAGCCGTATGGAACAGACAACCCTTATAAATTTGATTGTGCTTTTGCTGTCCAGCTTGCTGCTGGTCGGTGTGCTGACTACCAAATTTTCCAGCCGTTTCGGTATGCCTGCGCTTGTTTTGTTTATTGCCGTAGGTATGGTGCTCAGTCAGTTTATTTATTTTGATAATGCCTTTATCACACAGCTGGTGGGCATTCTCGCGCTCATTGTAATCTTGTTTGAAGGCGGGATGCAGACAAAGTTTGCAGACGTTAAGCCAGTTATTCGACCTGCGTTATCATTATCAACGTTAGGGGTCATCATTACGACCGTAGTCATTGGCGTATGCGCCAAGTTTATTTTAGGCGTAAGCTGGATGGAATCCATGCTGTTTGGCGCTATTGTCGGATCGACGGATGCGGCAGCGGTGTTTTCCGTTCTAGGAGGTAAAAACATCAAAAAACGAATTACCTCGACGCTCGAAGCGGAATCCGGCAGTAATGACCCGATGGCTGTATTTCTCACGGTAACATTGATTGAGCTGATACATCACCCTGAGCAATCCATTTGGATACATATCTTGTTGTTTTTATGGGAAATGGGTTTTGGTTTAATCGTTGGTTTTGTACTTGGACGTATAGGTGTATATGCGATTAATAAAATGAATTTTGATTCATCCGGTTTGTATCCTGTAATGGCGCTGGCATTTGCAGTCTTGACGTATGCGGCGGCATCGTTACTGGAGGCAAGCGGATTGCTGGCGGTTTATGTCATGGCCATTGTCTTGGGAAATTCCGACTTGACCTACAAGCGATCCATTATTCATTTTAACAATGGTTTCGCCTGGATGGTGCAGATTATGATGTTTGTCCTGCTCGGCCTATTGGTTTTTCCTGATCAATTGCTGGGCATTGCGTGGCAAAGCTTGGCGCTCTCCTTCATCCTCATGCTCGTGGCTCGTCCAATAGGCGTGTTCCTAAGCTTGCTTTTTTCCAGGTACTCTGTGCGCGAGAAGACACTGTTATCCTGGGCAGGACTGCGGGGGGCGGTACCTATTGTACTAGCAACCTATCCTTTACTGGATGAGATGGATGTAGGACCCTTGTTTTTTAATGTTGTATTTTTCGTCGTGCTCACCTCTGCGATCATTCAAGGTACAACTATTTCGTGGCTAGCGGTGAAGCTTGGCTTGATGGACCCTAACGAAACATCGTCTCCTTCATTGCTGGAATTAGTTTCTCTGGGGAAAACCACTTCGGAAATCAACCACATTCAGGTACAAAAGGGGATGTCGATAGCGGGCAAAGCGATTCAGGATATACAGTTGCCTGAAGATATTTTATTCACAGCCATAATTCGGGACGAGCAAATTATTGCCCCGAGAGGCACGACGGTGATTGAACCGGGCGATACATTGTATGTGCTTAGTCCCAAACTCAAGCGACAGCAGATGAAAGAACTGTTCATGCTACTCGAACCAAAGGCTGCTCCGTAAAAAGCGTAGAGTACCCTTAATTACAGTCCTTCACATTCATGTGGAGGACTTTTTCCTGTGTTTTTTTTCAGAGTGGATGAATCTGTTAAAAAATTGACACTATCATTCTACAAAATTAGTTTATGATATTGTCGTTAGATGTCGCTGCCTATCGTTACGGATCATTTGATGGGCCATAGTGATGAATAAGATAGAAGTCACCAATAACAGGAGAGATGATGAATGAAACCGGAAGTCTTGCCACAGCGTGCAGCAGCTCGCAGGCAGAAAAATAGAAAAAAGAAACGAAAAGGAAAATTCGGTCGCTTTATGCTGCGGCTTTTTATTGTATTCCTGTTAGCAGGAATAGGGGGCGGTGCGTGGTTGTTCTTAACGCCATCTGGCAAGGATATGCGCTACTTGGCTGCTGATACGCTGATCACGACCCAACATCGTCACTGGGCGAAGTACTTTATCGGTGAAGCAGAGGCAAAAAAACGTGTGGCTGAATATTCGGCCCGTTTTGAAGCGATGGGTGAGGAGAAGGACAGACATACAATCAATCTGCCTGATCTGATACCGACCAAAGTACAACAAACGCCGCTGGTTGAAGTGGAAGAGGTATCGGGCCGCAACTATCATGGCTATGTTATGACGGTGCATGACCCCACTAAAATCCGGCTCGGGGTTCCTGCCAAGGTCGGCCGGGGAGAAAGGGTATCTAGTATGGTCGAACGTTTAGGAGCTGTTGCTGGTGTAAATGGCGGTGGCTTTGCCGACCCCAACTGGAATGGGAATGGTTTTAAACCGATTGGCGTTGTCATTTCCCAGGGTGAGATATTCTACAATGATATGGGTAAAAATGCCTCTGTTCAAATCGTAGGTATTGATAAGCAGGGAAAAATGATAGCCGGTCACTATTCGTTGTCTGAGTTGTCCAAAATGAATGTGCAAGAAGCGGTTACTTTTCAACCACGCCTAATCGTGAATGGGAAAGGTCTGATTCGCAATGCAAGCGAGGGGTGGGGGATTGCTCCCCGTACCGCAATGGGGCAAAAAGCAGACGGGGCCATTATATTTGTGACCATCGACGGTCGTCAGCCTGGGTACAGTATTGGTGCCAACTTGTATGATATGCAAAATATTTTGCTTAAACACGGAGCGGTTATCGGTGCTAATCTGGATGGAGGTTCCTCAACGGTGCTCGTCAAGGATAATGCCATTGTGAACAAGCCTTCTTCTGAATACGGAGAGCGGTATTTGCCGACTGCGTTTCTCGTATTTGAGCATCCAGAGACCGTTAGTATCCCGAACATATGGGAAGGTCTGAATCCTGGAGACATTGACGCAGCCAAAAAGAGATAGATCAGGAATGAACAAGTTCATTAAGTGAACGGAGACTGATGATGAAGCTAAAACGAGCAGGATTTCAGCGATTGTTTGTCGCCTTGTTAATGCTATCCTTACTCTTGACCACAATGCATCAAGCGGTTGCCGAAGCTGCTGAACAGGGTGCCATAGCGTCTCAATCAACGCAGTTCATAGATATTGTTATAAACGGTCAGCCTATAGACAGCAAGGCTAAGCTTCTATTGATCGACGGAAAGCTCATGGTTCCGCTTAAACCTTTCGCCGAAGCTGTGGGTGCAACCTATCACTGGGATGTCAAAAAGAAGCAGGTTACGCTACAAAAGTGGGCAGAACCCTTGGTTCTTAAGGAGCGACCACGTAAGAACCAGCAGCAACTTACCTTTGAGGTTGTAAGTAAACAAGTATATGTACCTCTGAGAGATGTGTCGCTTGAATTAGGTTATACGCTGGAGAAGACAAATACACAGATTCAGGTGCAGCCAGAGATTCATGGTAAATTAAAAGAAGAAATATACGAGGGAGATCTGGCGACAGCGCGTGATGCGTTAACTCGTTTAGGCAGACGTTCTGTCCATCCTTATATCCAAGCACATTTTCCCAATACTGAGCTCCTGTCGAGTGTCTATATGTTCCCTCAAGGTGAAGCATTACGGTATTTTACGGTGAACGGGGATGTGCTGAGCTTGGTTGAAGTGAAGGACGGTTTTCCACTTGTCACCTATCAAGGGTATGTGGGAGCCCCTTTTGATAAAACATTTACAATGGAATATGATCCGCTTGAGCGTTTTTTGAAAAATAAAGCAAAAAATCGGTGGGGAACTTATCCGAAGCTAAATAAGCCGCTGATCTACGAGTTTACTACAGGATGGGGAGACAGCAGCACTACTTATTATGGACGGATTACCACGCTAAATAAAGAAGAACTGCTGGGTACTACGGGTGATCCCGTAACTGGACTCCCTGCTAATACCAAACAAATTATGAAATCCTTCAAGCTGCCGTGGGAATCGCGTACAGATGCCCCAGCAGGCGATGGATAAGTTAAGAGCAGCAATAGTAAGTGAAAATTTAAAAAGCACGTATCGTTGAAGTAAAGATACTTCCGGTACGCGCTTTTTTTGATGGAATTTGTACTTTTGTTGCTTCATGCTTGCGTAAGTATCTATTAAGCGTCATTATCTGCTTCGAGAAATACGGAAATCAGGATACGTGCGTTGTTTTCACCCACGTTTTTGGCATAATGGGGGATAGCTGCCCTCCAGCTAAAGGAATCTCCTGCTTCCAAAGTAGCTGAATCCTCGCCTTGCTCCACGTATACCGTGCCCTCCAAGATAAAATGAATCTCATCCCCCGCATGAGCATGCTCCTCTTCTGTAGATGAGCCTGGCGGCATGTCCACCAGCATCATTTTAACGTTTCCTTGCCCCCCTAAATGATCAACCTGGAGGTTGTTTTTACCATATAACGTTTTACGACGCTCGTCCTTGCGAATCACTTGCATCCGTTCCTCTTCTTTAAGAAGCAGAAAAGCAAGGGGAACCTTAAGCGCATTAGCGATGCTGTCCAATGTTGCGATGGAAGGGGAGGTTTTATTATTTTCTACTTGACTCATAAACCCTTGCGATAGTCCGGTTCGTTCACATATTTGCTGGATGGATAAATTTTTACGTTTACGAGCGGCGCGTATGTTGCATCCTATACCCATAGAGCGTTCCTCCTTTAAGGGAATATAATGTATACTAATTTAATATTTATCATACCAAATAATTTGTTGACAGACTACAGTTTCTTATGATAAATTCACATTACAAAATAATTATTTCTATTACTAATAATTCGAGTTTGATTCACACTAATGTGGTGGTGCGGCAGAGATTCAGACAGTATTATTTTTTTAACCAAATTATTAGTAATATAAATTAATTATTCATATGCACTTGTATGAGTGTAATAAACAAACAGAATGGAGAGATAAACATGAGTTCAGCAAGCAGAAACATTTCTACAATTATGCGGGTGGCGCTGGGAATTTTGTTTTTGGCACACGGAATTGCTAAATTCCAAATGGGGTTGGGTAATGTAGCAGGCTGGTTTTCCAGCATTGGCGTTCCAGGATTTTTAGGTTATGTCGTTGCGGTGATTGAGTTGGTCGGCGGGATTGCATTGATTCTTGGATTGCTCACTCGCTATGTATCTGGGCTTTTGGTTATTGTTTTGATCGGCGCTATTTTCACAGCAAAATTGTCCGGCGGGTTGATGGGGAATGGTCAAGGCGCTGGCTATGAGCTGGATATTGCTTTTATTCTGGTAGCTCTTCATCTGGTATTTGCTCCAACGACTCGATTGTCTCTGGATTCTTTATTCAGCCGTCGTGAGTCAACCAAACAATAATTTTTGATTAGTTTTAGTCCTCCAATCCATGTAGAAAGAGGGAAATCTCATGACAGCACATATTCATGACAACACCAAAATCGGGCAGGTTTCATTAAAGGTTAGTAACTTGGCGCGTTCTATTCAATTTTATACAGAGGTCGTTGGCTTTCAGCTGCTGCGTCAAACGGCGGATACCGCTGAATTGACTGTCGATGGGAAGCATGCGCTACTGATCCTTAATTATATTGAAAATGCAGTTATTCTGCCGCGTCAATCTGCTGCTGGGTTATATCACTTTGCTATTCTTCTCCCAAACCGTGTAGCTCTGGGCCTGTCTTTACGTAATCTGCTGGCCCATGAGATTGAAATCGGACAGGGAGACCATGATGTAAGTGAAGCCCTATATATCCATGATCCCGATAATAACGGAATTGAAATCTATGCAGATCGTCCCCGTGATCAATGGAAAAAGGATGCAAATGGATTTTACATTATGGGAACAGATCCTGTGGATGCAGAAGACTTGGTTGCGATTTCCGAAAATCTACCTTGGCAGGGACTACCGCAGGGAACGGTAATCGGGCACGTCCACTTCCATGTGTCTAATTTGCTCAAAGCACAGCAGTTTTATTGCGATGTGCTTGGCTTTGACATTACGTGCCGGTATGGCTCTTCAGCCATGTTCGTTTCCGCAGGTGGTTACCACCACCATATGGGCTTGAATATATGGGCAGGTGAAGGAGCACCACCAGCTCCTGAGAATGCTGCAGGATTGGATTATTTTGAATTGATCGTACCGAATCAGAATGAATTGGATGCCATTGTAACTCGTTTAGAGGCAGCAGGCTATGGAATACAAGAACGCGATGGCGCCAAGTATGTAGCTGATCCGTTCCGCATTCAAATTAAACTGATTAACGGTCAAATCTCGTAACATAGAAGACACGCAACAAAAAAGGGTATTCCTATAAGCCGTAAAGGCTGGGAATACCCTTTTTTTCGTATACTTAGAACAAGCTCCAGTCCAAATCCCGAGACATCTTCTCCAGCAAGTGTACACCGGCTGTACTGTTGCCCATACGGTTCAGAGAAGGTCCAACCAGTCCAATGCCATATCGTCCGGGTACCATCGTCATAATACTGCCTGATACGCCGCTTTTGGCAGGTAGTCCGACTTGAATGGCGAATTCCCCTGAGGCGTCATACATGCCGCATGTCGTCATAAATGTTTTGGCGATCTGTACATAGCGGCGGGGAATCAGCGGTATACCTGTCACCGGATCACGGCCGTTGTAAGCTAGTACAAGTCCCATACGTGCTAAATCTGTACAGTTCAATTTGACAGCACAATGTCTGAAATAAACTTCAAGCACATCCTCCACATGACCTCTTAAAATTCCTTTTTCCATTAGAAAATAAGCAAGGGAACGGTTCAAATGGCCTGTAGCTGATTCTGAATCGTAGACATCCTGATCATATTCCAATGTGTCATTGTGGGTAAGCAGGCGGAAAAATTGGAGAACACGCGCAAATCTCTCTTCTGGACTGTTCCCGCGAATCAGAGAGGAGACTGCGATCGCTCCGGCGTTAATCAGTGGGTTAAACGGAATACCCGGCTCGACCAGTTCTAGCTTTAACATGGAATTAAAACGGTCTCCGGTAGGCTCCATACCCACCTTAGAGAAGACAACGTCCTCACCATTATCCATCAAGGCCAGAATGAGCGTAAATACCTTTGAGATACTTTGCATCGTAAATTGGATTTCCGTATCCCCAGCTACCACAGTTTCACCCGCACCGTTCATTACAACAACACCCAGCGCGTCGGCCGGGGCTTTGGACAGTTCGGGAATATATGCTGCTACCTTGCCATGAATATACTCATGACGGCTTTGTTCTACCCATTCCGGCAGTTTGGTCTGTAATCTCTGCCACTCCGATGTCATTTCTTTTCCTCCAGTCGAGTAACCAATCTGTGGTATTTTATTGTAGAGCAAAAAGTAGCTATATACTTATTTTAAAGAAATTTTCAGTCGAAAAACAAGCTCTGATGTCATTTCTTTTTCTCCAGTTAAATACCCAACCTAATGTAATATCGGGATTATGGTTTATCCTCTGTAATCTTCATTCACTTCATCCAACTGCCTATCCAGAAAACACTTCTAAGTGCCACACATACTCTTTTTTAGCGTTGGCTCATACAAAAGATTCCTATCTTTAAAAAAGTTAATAGGAGAAGGAGATGAAATGGAGTATGTTACACGGTATGTTAGCGGATTACCCGCGGGAGAAAACGATTCATCAATTGTTTGAAGAGCAGGTTGAGCGCACACCGGATCACATAGCGGTTGTATTTGGGGACAAGCACTTGACGTATGCTGATCTGAACAAACAGGCTAATCAACTAGCACATGTTTTGCGGGCTAAAGGTTTAGATAATGACGAGGCTGTCGGAATTATGGTCGAATGTTCATTGGAAATGATCATCGGAATTTTCGGGATTTTAAAAGCTGGGGGAGCCTATGTGCCAATTGATCCTGAATACCCGAAGGAACGTATACGCTATATGCTGACGGATTCTGGTGCAAATCTCCTGCTGACCCGGCTTCCAATCCACCAACAAACAGAGCTCGACAGTGTTGTACTGGATTTGATGGACAAGCGGAACTACGGGAAAGAAACAGGAAATCTCACATCTAATCAAGGTTCCGACACCCTTGCTTGCATTATGTATACGTCTGGCTCAACCGGCGAACCTAAGGGTACCCTGACGATGCACTACAATATTATACGTGTTGTTAAAAAGACGAATTACATCCAATTCTCGACAAAAGATAGGATATTACAAGTGGCCAGTTTTTCGTTCGATGGTTCTACATTTGGTATTTATGGGGCTTTGCTTAACGGAGGCACTCTCGTTTTGAACTCACAAGATCAAACCATGAATGCACGTGAGCTATCAAGCGTCCTACGGACACAACAGATCACGAAATGCTTCGTCACGACAGCACTTTTTAATGCATTGGTGGATGTTGATCCCGATTGCTTTGCAACTATTGAAACCTTGCTATTCGGTGGTGAGAAGGTTTCAGTCAGCCATGTGCGTAAAGCGTTTGCCCGTCTAGGTCCGGGCCGTTTAATTCATGTCTATGGACCGACAGAAAGTACGGTGTTTGCTACTTATTACCCGATTGATCATTTGGACGAAAATGCAAACACCGTACCGATCGGCAAACCAATCAGCAGCACGAAGGTTTACATCTTGGATCAAGAGCAGCATCCTCTGCCGCAGGGAGTTGCAGGTGAACTGTACATCGCTGGCGATGGATTAGTTAAAGGTTATTTGAATCGTCCAGAGCTGACAGAAGAGAGGTTTATTCAGTCTTCATGGGTACCTGGAGGCAGGTTGTATCGAACTGGAGATTGGGTGCAAGAGCAAGCGGACGGAAACATCGAATATATCAGCCGGATTGACGGTCAAGTGAAAATACGGGGTTATCGAATTGAGCCTGGGGAAATAGAGTCGCATTTATTAAAAATAGATGATGTACAAGAAGCGGCAGTTATTGCCCGTGAAAATGAGGCCGGTCAAAAGCAGCTGGAAGCATACTTTACGGCGACCAAGAAACTGACAGCAGATGAAATTAAAACCGCTCTCTCTATAAAGCTGCCGAATTACATGATTCCATCTTTTTATATACAACTAGAGCAAATGCCATTGACACTGAATGGTAAGCTGGACCGCAAGGCACTGTTGGCCCTTGAAGAGAATATACATGGTGGTGCAGAATATGTGTCTCCGAAGCCGGGACTGGAAACGAAGCTGATGGACATCTGGCAGGATGTATTGGGTGTGCAGCAGTTCAGTGTTTTAGATAGCTTCTTCGACCTCGGTGGGCATTCTATTCATGCGCTTACATTAATGTCGAGAATGGAGCGTGCAGGATATCACGCCACTTTAACAGACATATACCACTATAAAACGATTCGGGCACTCGCTGATTATCTTCGTTCAACTCAGATAAGTGTTATAGGGTCCCAAAAGCAGCAGGGCATCATAGAAACTACTCAAGAGTTGGTGTCTTGGCTTCACCAAGAAACAGATGGTGTTTACGAGCTGGTGAAATACCAAGTAAGGGATTTTATTCACGAAGTTAGAGATATTCAGGTGCTTTACTACGACACGGCGGCCGACGTAAACCATATCATGCGGATCATGGATGGGAAAATAGCTCAAGAGCTACTGCCTCACTACATTGTACCACTGCATCAAAAAGCTAACATGGCTGATCCATACTGGACCATGGATGAAGAGGAGTTTTTCCAGCGTCTAGGCTTAATAAGCATGGATCTGGATCAGGCGGCAAGTTTACGCAAGCGGCTGGAAGACGATTATTTGAGAAAAGATCAGTGGATTAAAACAGGGCAAGTGGCACAAGAATATCCGCTAAGTGGAATTCAACAAATGCAAATTTCGTTTCATACACCTCCAAGCTTAGGTATATTTAGGCTAGATGAGTGTGTGAATTACGATTTTTTGGATCAGGCTTACGCTCTTTTTATACAAAGTCAAGGATTACTGAGAAGCGTCCCGGTACAAAGAGATGGATGGACTTATTGGTGGGAATACGTACTTCCTAGCGATGGTTTGCCAAAGCTCAACATTATTGACGTGTCGGATTACAATCCATGTGGTCCTATTGCGGACATGATAAATGATTATGTAACGAACACCCGTTTCGCCGTAGAACATACTTTGTTCCACATGTTTGTGCTGAAACGAAACCTGCGTGAACATTATGTCATTACTATTTATCATCATGCGATATGCGATCGGGTGACATCGGAAGTAGCCGAACGACAGTTGATTGCTTACTACAGGAGTCTGCTTCAAAATCAGCCCCTTCCTAAGGATGAAGTGAAGCCCTATGTGGAGTATGTGAAACAAATCCAAAGTGGACCGAAAGGAATTACGGAACAAGAATTGATATCAGCCTTTAATTTGGAAGCGTTCCAAAAAAGCAAGCAAAACGTCTTCCAAGCACCGAATCTTCGAACGAGCACAGAAGCCTATCTGTTTAACGTAAGCATCCCTGCTGAAAATCCTTCTTTGGAGTTTGCGCTTTCTGTCTATACAAAGGGCTTGCAAACTTATTTAGGTATGGATAAGCTACCATTGTTATTTTTATATGATGGAAGAAGGTACGACGAGGCGGCTTATTATAACACAGCTGGTGAATTTATTGATTTTGTGCCTATGCTGATGGAACTGAAGCAGAATCCAGATGAAATGATGCAGTCTGTCAGAAGCAGACTGGATTTATTAAAGCACCACACAATTAATTTTATGCATCTTCTTACAAGTCCTGATTACAAAGACAAGTGGGAACGGGCCAGAACACTCGTACAGTTTGGAAAGCAGTACGAGCAACTAGACTTGTTCATGTTTAACTATTTAGGAAACAGCGCCAAAGCAGGCTCAAAACACAGCAATTATTATGATGATATTGTCATAAAACAACCAAATCCGCTGCCGATCTATTCACTGTTCAATTGCATTACTTCTTCCTACACGGACGGCCTTATTTTTTCTATACGATGCAGTTACGAGATAGAGGTTAAGGAAGTCAGGGCTGCTTTTTATCAAGCTGCCGGTATGGCATTCCGGATAGGGGAGGTTTAATAAGTGATGGAATCAGCCAATACACCTAATCAGAGTTGTTCTGATAGGCCGCGACGTTACTTGCCTTTATTTTCTCACCATAGTGGAAATGCCGGACAGCCCGAAAGCGATGATCAAGCGCTTTACAAGATTCGTTTGGGGACAAGACAGGTCAAAGCGATTATGGGATTTGTACAGCATCATCAGCTGGGTATGCCTTCTTTTATAACAGCCATATGGTCCGTACTGCTATCCCATTACGCCAATCAATATGCTCTGCCTGTTTTATATTCCGTGGTATCAGACAAAGAAGGGGAAGAATGTCGTCTGGATTATCCACTACTCATTCATATACAGAAGGAAGATCATCTTCTCTCTTTGATACAAAGGATACAAATGGAATGGAGCCAACAACATAGTAGCGATGAATTGAGAGAGGATTTTTCGCAGCAAACTAAAGTTGATCCTCTATCAGGGGGAAAGAAGGATTTCTTCAATGTGGGTATCGCAGAAATTTATGATAATTTCCCATCTCCAAGTTTAAATATGGTAGAGCTGGCTCCCCTACATGGTATAGATCAGCGAGAAATCGCGCTCTGCTACCGTTATGGCCCGGATGTATTGGAGTGCGCAATACAGTATGATGGCAGTCGTTTTGGAAAAAGGCAAATCGCTAGATTCGCAGGCCATTTCAAAACACTTCTGGCAAATGCACTCCTTCTTCCGGAGAAGAGGGTACTATTTCACCCCATGCTGACCACAAGAGAACGTAGACAGATGCAACAATGGAATGATACGGAACAAGCCTATCCTTTGGATAAAACTGTGGTTCAATTGATCGAGGAGCAGGCTGGCCGAACACCCGATGCAATCGCCTTGGAGTTTGGAGAGCAGAAGCTGACCTATTATGAGTTAAATCACCGGGCAAATCAAATCAGCCGCATGATTTTAGAGTCGTATTCGATACAGGGGCATGGCGTTCTGCCGACCGGCACGCTGATTGCCATCGTCTTGGACAGAAGCGCAGACGTGATCCCATCGATGCTTGGAGTTATGAAAGCGGGCGCTGCTTATCTTCCGGTCGATCCGCAATATCCCGGGGAACGGCTGCGATTTATTTTAGAAGATGCACAGGCCCAAATGATTATAACGCACAGCCAATTAGTAAGTAGGCTGAATCCATATATTTCTCAAATGGGTATGGGAGCACATTCGCTGATTTGTGTGGATGAATGCTTGGTGCAGCAGGACTACTATCCCTACGAAAAGTTGAAGATCAAGGTTAAACAGAATGATCTGGCTTATGTCATCTACACATCCGGTTCTACTGGAAGACCAAAGGGAACACTTATTGAACACGCTGGTCTGGTTACATTGATCCCTTACCTTGTTGAAAAGTTTGGTATCACCTCAGATTCAAGAGTCATGCAATTCGCCTCCATTAGTTTCGACGCTTCGGTCTACGAATGGATCGGCACGCTATCAGTAGGCGGAACAGTGGTTGTTCTGGCAGACGAGGAACTGCCTCCTTATGCAGACATTTCAGATATTCTTGAAGAGAAAAATATCCACATTGCCATGCTGACGCCATCTGTGCTGCGAACGATGAAACATAGGGAACTGCCAAGGTTGCGGACAATTGTATCTGCTGGAGAACCCTGTACGTCTGATATTGTGGACTATTGGGGAAGAGGAAGACGATTCGTGAACGCTTACGGGCCGACCGAAGTGACGATTATTTGTTCTACTTCTGTCTGCAGACCAGGAAAAGAAATTACGATCGGCAAACCCGTCTATAACAAACGTTTATTCGTTTTGAATCCATTCGGTAGTCCTGTGCCTGTCGGCGTTCCCGGCGAACTATGGGTGGGCGGTATAGGGCTTGCCAGAGGATATTTGAATCGTGAAGAACTGACTCAGGAACGGTTCGTTCACAAAGAGGTTGTAAACAGCAGTGAAAAGCCACCACACAGTGAGCGGTTATATAAAACCGGGGACATTGTGAAATGGACGCCGGGCGGTGAATTGGTATTTATCGGCCGTAGTGATGAACAAATTAAAATCAGAGGGTATCGTATCGAACTGGGTGAAATAGAACATCAGCTCTGCCAACATCCCGACATCGGTCAATGTATCGTTCAAGCCTGGAAAGACGGGTCCTACCATAAACTGGTGGCCTATTATACTGCCGTAGAAGAACTGAAAGAGGCCGATCTGACACAGCACTTAAACTCTGTATTACCAGCTTATATGGTTCCTTCATATTTTTGTTATCTGGATTCATTTCCAGTAAATACAAACGGAAAAGTCGAACGTGGAGCTCTCCCCGATCCGAGGGGCAACTTATTTATTCAAGCTGATGAAGTTGTGGAAGCAGACGAGGACGGTTTCGAAAAGCGCTTGCTTTGGATTTGGCGGCAGATTTTAAAAAGAGGAGATATCGGGGTTAACGACCATTTTTACGCGGTTGGGGGAGACTCAATTCTTGCCATTCAGGTCGTATCTATGGCCAGGGATCATGGTATCATGCTTACTCCAAGACAAGTTGCGGAGTATCCAACCATTCAGAAATTAGCTACTGTGGGTACTTGGACAGACAATGATCAAAAGGAAGGTCTCAGCGTTGACTTGACAGGCGAATTTGGTTTGACACCGATCCAGCACTGGTTTTTCGAGCAACAGTTTGTAGAGCCGCATTATTTCAACCAATCTCAGCTGTTTGTACTCAGTGATTGTGATGCTGTGAAGCTGGAAACTGCCATTAATCAATTGATTCGATTACATCCAGAGCTTTCAATGGAGATCGTAGTCAAGGAACATGTGTATTCGCAGCGCTACCGAAAGGATGCTTCCATTCAACTGGCTAGCTACACCCTTCAACAAGTCGATTATCCCGAATCCGAAATTTCAAGCATATGTGATACGTGGAACAGACAATTGAATTATGAGACGGGCGCCATGATGAATGCAGGAGTAATTCAAGGTCACCCTGACGGTAAAACCCGTCTGTTTATGACTATACATCATCTAGTCATTGATGGAGTGTCTTGGAGAATATTGGTCCAGGAATTGTATCAATTGTATCAGGGTATAGCGCTGCCTACTGTTTTAAATCCATACAAAAAATGGCATTCTGTATTGATGAGTTATTCTAAACATAAAGATACTTTACGTCATATTGAATATTGGAAAAAAGTGCAGCATCAAACCGCAGCATTTGTGCTGCCAGTAGACCATTCCCCGGCTCGTAAAAAGATCAGTGAATCTTCGGGATGGGTTACGATGCTTACTCCAGACGATACGGAACTGCTTTTGCACCATTGCTCCCAAGCTTACCATACCGAGATTAACGACCTGCTACTTACAGCCTGGTCCCTGGCGCTCTCCGCTTGGTCTGGGCAGAAGACGATTGCGTTTCGCTTAGAAGGTCATGGACGTGAGCACTTTGTATCTGATATAGATCTGACAAGAACCATCGGTTGGTTTACCTCCATGTTTCCGGTATGCATTCAGATTACGGACAGTTCCCCCTTGGGAGCGACGATTAAATCTGTCAAAGAGCAGTTGCGTTGTATTCCTCACCGCGGCATATCATATGGCGCTTTGAGATACTGCCATCCGAATACAGAAGTCCGTTCCGAGTTATCAGCTTCTGAACCTCAGGCTCTTTTCAATTACTTGGGCCAGTTTGATCAGGGGAATGCGAGCGAATTAAATCAGTGGTTAGGGTTTACAAGTGACGCAGCACAGGACTATAGCTCGCCGCTTAATCATGGAACAAGCCTATTGGAACTCAACTGTTCCATTGTTCATGGCAAGCTGCATTTGTTTATGAAATATAGCAAACGTCACTATGAAGAAGCCACCATTACTCAGTTATTTGATACTTTTATAACACGTTTGCTTGCTATTATCGAACATTGCAGCCGGACTGAACACCAAGAGTTCACACCTAGCGATTTTCCATCAGTATCACTGGAACAGCATTCGCTCGACCAGATCGTAAAGACATATCATTGGCAATATGGTTTGGATAAAATGATGTACCTAAGTCCCTTACAAGAGGGACTGCTGTTCCATTATTTAGATCATCCTAGTTCCGATCAATACTTTGTGCAGGTTAGTTGGAAATATCATGGCAGGCTAGAGGTAGACCGTTACCGAGAGGCCTGGAACAGCGTCATTGCCGAAAATGATAGCTTGCGGACTTGCTACATTTGGGAGGCGTTGGACAAGCCCATACAATGTATTGTCCGAAATGCAGAATGGGATTGGACATTTTTGGATTTTGAAGCAGAGCAACCAGAGCAGCAACAGGAGTGTATCGAAGGCTGGATGACAATGGATCGTAATCGCCGTTTTGATCTGAGTCAGCCTGCGTTCCGCATAACACTGATTCAGACCGCTTCGAATGAATGGACGATGATCTGGAGTTACCATCATATTTTGCTGGACGGTTGGAGTCTGCCGCTACTACTGAGTCGGGTTCATGAGCTCTATGCTTGTAGCCTGCAAAACCGGATGCCACAGCGCAGCTTGACCCGTTCTTTTGAAACTTATATTCGTTGGTTAAACAATAAGGATCGCACGGAGGCCGAGTCATTCTGGAAGGCATATTTGGCCGACGTAACGGAGCCAACCCATTTGCCGATAGAGAAGGGCGTACTTCCCGATGTACATCAACCGATTGAGAACCAACAGATCGAGACTTTTTGTATCGATTCGAGACGAGCCAAGCGGATCGCTGATTTTGTACAGCAAGCACAAGTTTCGCTAAATACGTTGGTGCAGTTCGCATGGGGCAAAGTGCTACAAGTCTATCAAGATGCGGATACAACCGTATTTGGCATGGTCGTGTCCGGGAGGGGATCGGATCTTGCGCAATCGGATCGGGTCACGGGTATGCTGATTAATACGTTGCCTTTGGTCATGCACTGGAATGTGGAGCAAACCATCACTGAATATGTACAAAAGCTGCACCAAACCATTCAGAAACTAAACGACTACAGCTATGTGAGTCTGAACGAACTGAAGAGCTGGTCTGGTATTCAAGGACATGTCATGTTTTACAGTATCGTGGCATTTGAAAATTATTTGAACGACTATCAGCAGCCTGAAAATGAATTGAAGATGTCAGCTATGGAGGAACGAGAGAAAACGAATTATCCAATGACGATCACCGTTGCCAATGACGGGGAACAGATCACCATCAAGTTTATGTATGATGCAGATCGACTGAAACAAGAAACGGTTTGCCGACTGGCAGAGCAACTGCTAAATACGGTGCAATATGTGTTGGAATATCCGAATCACACCGTCGGAGACGTTTGCTTTATGAACAAGGATGAATATGATCAAATCGTCTATGACTGGAACAATACGTATACAGCATATCCCAGAGAACGTTCAATTGTTGATTTATTCCAGGAGCAAGCGAAACTACGGCCTATGCAGCCGGCAGTAATTGTGCACAATCAGGTTTTGTCCTACCACACCCTAAACCTCATGTCTCAGCACATTGCCAAGATGTTAACGGATAATGCTGATGATAACAGTCATGGAAAGTTTATCGGGGTTTACTTGTCGCGCTCTCTTGAATTCATTGTCTCCATCCTAGCGATCATGAAAGCGGGATATGCCTATGTTCCCATTGACCCCGATTTTTCGGCAGCAAGAACCCGTGAATTAATCAAGGACGCTGGACTGGGCACCATCATCACCTCACAGGAAGGAGCGGAACGCATCTCGGAAGCCTGTAAGGGAGTCCGTGTAACACTGATTAATACAGAGCATTTTGACCAAAATGAAGTGGTGCAACAAGAAGAGAAGAAGAACATGATTGCTCCCAATGACCTTGCTTATCTAATGTATACATCAGGATCGACAGGAAAACCGAAAGGCGTTATGGTGGAACATCGCAGTGTCATTCGCTTGGTCAAAAACACCTGTTATTTCCCGTTTTCCTCTGATATCAGATTGCTCTATACGGGTTCGCCTGTTTTTGACGCTTCTACGTTTGAAATTTGGGGGACGTTGCTGAACGGAGGACAGCTGTTTGTAGTTTCAAAAGATGATCTTCTAAATATCCATGTGCTGGAGCAGCGGATGAAGGAGTGGAGAATTAATACACTATGGCTAAGTTCCGCACTGTGTAATCACTGGATTGAAGAAAATGAAAAGATATTTGCTGGACTCCAATGGCTGCTCATAGGTGGGGAAATTTTGTCGGTTAAGCATATAAATCGTATCCGGCTTGCCTATCCGGAACTTTCGATTCTCAATGCATACGGCCCTACGGAGAACACCACCTTTTCGACGAGCTACCGGATCGAAAAGCCTTTTGAGCAGAATATTCCTATTGGCAAGCCCATTAGTAACTCAACTTGTTATATTCTGGACAAGTGGGGTCGTGTTCAGCCTGTCGGAGCAATCGGGGAATTATGCGTGGGGGGAGACGGGGTTGCAAGGGGGTACTGGCGGCAAAACCAATTGACACAGCATGCGTTTGCACTGAATCCATATCGCTCTGCCAAAGATGGCGAAAGAGGTACAAATTTAATTCTATACCATACGGGAGATCGGGCGAGATGGCTGCCAGACGGGAATATCGAGTATATCGGACGGGCTGACGATCAGGTAAAACTTCGCGGCTATCGAATCGAACTCGGAGAAGTCGAGTCCCGTCTTAGCAGCTATCCTGTAGTGAAAGAATGTCTGGCCTTTGTCCGGGAGGTTCATGGCGATTTGCGGATGATCGCTTACTATACAGCGGAAGAGGAGCAACGAGTGGAGCAGCTTCATACTTTTATGGCTGAAGGTCTTCCATCTTATATGATACCGTTTCGTTATGTTTGGCTGAAATCGTTCCCATTAACGGCTAACGGAAAAATCGATCGCAAAAAGCTTCCTTTACCTGAAATTCATAGTAGTGATAGAGAATCAAATGCTGGATCGAAGACTGAATTGGAACAAACAATAGAAGAAGTTTGGGGTATGGTTCTGAAGCTAGATTACATTGGCAAAAATGAAGACTTTCATACGTTGGGAGGACATTCGCTCCATGCGCTACGCATAGCCAGCCTGCTGCAAAAAAGCGGATATCCGGTTACGGTCAACCAAATATTTCGCGAACAGACGATTGAACGTTTGGCCCTTTCATTAAGTAATGCAATGACAGATACAGCAACTGTCCTTTGTCCGAAAATGGATATCTCATATATTCAGTCCATAAGAAAAGCATATCCGGATGACGGATTTCCGCTGTCTGCTGTACAAAAACGTTTTTTCCAAAGAGATCTCGTGAATCGTAACATGTTTAATGTACCTTATCTGGCCCGGCTCAAAAATTGCATTCCTATAGAATTGCTGAGCACGTCGCTTGAGTCACTATTGAACAAACATGAGGCCTTGCGACTATCCTTTGCTCAACTGGATGATGAATGGTATCAGTTTGAGCAGAAAATAAGTATAGAACAGGTGGTCTCTTACGTGGATTTGCACATGGTCTCGGGATCACATGACGCCTACATTTCGGAATACTGCTCGAAAGTGCAGCGTGAATTCGATATCAAGGAAGGACCTTTATGGAAAGTTGTGTTGTTTGACCATTATTGCGAAGAGAGACAACAGGTGATATTACTTCTGTTCCATCATTTAATTTTTGACGGGATTTCCATAAACATTTTTTTAGAAGAGTTGAGACATCTTCTCCTGCCGGGAAAAGGGAATGATCTGGCGTTACATGCGGAGGAGGAGGGAAGCAGTTATCGGGATTGGTGCATAGCGTTGACGCAATATGCGGCAAAAGATCCTTTTCCTAAAGCATCCACTTTCTGGAGTAAGGTTGTGGAAGGCGGCCAATCTTTACAGGTTGACACGGAATCGGAGATACAGCCTCTTCACCGACACATGAGAACCATTACGTATGATTTACTTGAAGGAGAGGAGCATATGCTTCTTCTAAAAGCATTGGCTGTAAAGCATCATACTACACCACTGAGCATCTTACTGACGGCATTGTCACAGGCTTGTTTCCAATTGAAAAAGCAATCAGATTTGCTGCTGCATGTGATGTCTTATCAACGTGAGTCCTTTTTGCCAGGTATCGTGATTGATCGTACAATTGGTTTTTTCGCCGGAGCATATCCCCTTCGAATTCAGATCCCGGAAGGAGAACTGTCCGACAATTGGGAAATGGCACTGGGACATGTCGTACACACGTTGCGGCATATTCCATCTGAAGGCATGGATTACTTTATTTTACGTCATTTGATACAGTATATTTATCCAAATACGGAACCACTAAAGGACGGAACACACATGCTTTTCCATTACCAATCAGAGGAAATGAACGGGATAGCCGATGAGTTGTACGAGCCTTTATCCATTTCTTACGGAAATACGAACGCGGCAGACAATCCCTCTGCTTACAAGCTAAATATAACAGCAGGTCTTAGACGCGATAGATTAAGTTTAACCTGCTATTATAGTTCACTACATTATAAGGATCAGACGATCGCTGAGCTAATACGCTTCATATCCGAACATCTGTGCCAAAGCATCGGTGTTCGCCCATATACCATGATAGGGGAGGGGAGCTTCAGATTATGAAAGTATATGAATTTTGCCCGTTTTTCAATGAAAATCGCATTGCAGATATTAAAATAAAAGAAAATGCCGGCTGGATTGACGAGCTGCACGTGATCGAAGCCAACAAGACGTTCAGCTATTTGGATAAGCCCTGCAACTTTAATCCAGATTATGTTGGTCCCAAGGTGATTCATCATCCATTTCACGCGGATCAACTGTTTCGTGAACCTGAGAAGCACTCATTGTACTTCGATGTGGATAGCTGCGGCGCAGATAACTTTGACCGCTGGTACTGGCGTCTGCTCAGCTATAACAGTGCGTTTCATAATGAGGCTTGCCAAAGAAACAGGAGTACCTCTATCTTACAGGATAAAGTTAAAGACGATGATGTGATCATTTTGGCTGATTTTGATGAGATCATTGACAGTCGGATGGCGGATCGTATTGTTTCGGAAGTGAAGAAACATCAAGTTATTACAATTAAAATGCACTATTCTGTATTCTTCCTGAATCTTTTTTGCCAATCTAATCACGGTGCTCCTCATTGGAGCTACCGCGTGTTCGCCATGACCGGCCGGCACTTCAAAAGTATGCCTTTCTCACCCGACTATCTCAGGAAGAAGGGAATTGCTGAAGCGTTGTATCATGATATTTATTGTCTGGAGGAGCCAGCTGGATTCCATCATTCATGGCTTGAATATCAGAAAACCGCGCTTCCCAAATTACAAGCTTTTGCTGCCAATGTAGAAGATAAAAGTATATTAAATGCAGAGTATATTGATCAATGCTTACATGATAAAAAGCTGTACTATATTGATACCGAACTTTATGTTGATAACTCAAAATCGTTTTTGAGCAGTCTACAGGAACTTGAAACAGATGATCTTTGGTATAAGTAAAGGAAGTTAGGTTAGCTGCCTGAGAAACGCGGTCCACACAAAATCAGGGTTTCTCTTTTGCTTTTTTTCAAGCTATAAGGGGGAGCTACGCCAATTGGGAGGAGTAAAGCGAAAAGAGATCAAATAAAAACTGCCGACGGGATCGGCAGTTTAGATTAAAGACCTTCTGATGTATCAGCTTGATTCATCAGAAGGTTATTTTGCTATGTACTTGAAATCAATAGTAGCTGCTTGAATTCAATGAACTTATGATAGCAGGCAACAGAGCAACAGCCATAATGATATAGATCACAATTACAATAGCGGCCCAAAGAAGGCCTGCTTTAGCATAGTTAGCTTTGCTCGGATTAGTCGAGCCGCTAAATGCCCACACAAACAGCATAATAAGTCCAACTACCGGTATAGCCATCAAAAGTAAACTGATCATCCACTCCTTGAATGATACAGGAGGCGGGTAAACAGGGGCTGGTCTGGATGGTGCTCCTTGCTGATTGTTTTGCGGGTTAAACTGGTTAGACAATTAGATCTTCTCCCTACGTGTTTAGTATGTTGTATTTCCTATATTGACCAAAACATCATACATGATATGACAATAAGCAACAAGTAAAATTCAGTAAACAGTCTAATAGTACTATTCAACAATTGAAAATAGGTCTATACACCCTATTGACGAAGCACTTTTTATATATTATTGTATTGATATTAACATTTTGTTTTTATCAATTGATTCAAATTAAAAATTACATAAAGCATTCGTCACTTTTGAATCAAAAGCGACAAATGACCATATATGAACAGGTAGGTGACGCAAGTGACAGATGGATCGAAACATAATCACAGTGGCTTAACGGAAGAGGAGTTCTTGGCCGCTTATGATGCGAATGAATATGAGCGCCCATCCGTAACGGTAGATATGCTGCTATTTACGGTAATGGATCAGCTCCAACAAAATTACCGGAAGCTGCCGGAGAAGACCCTCCAGCTTCTTTTGATCCAAAGAGGGGAGCATCCCTATATAGGGCAATGGGCGTTGCCGGGTGGTTTTGTAGGCATACATGAAAGTCTGGAAGAGGCTGCACGACGCGAGCTTAAAACAGAAACGAATGTGGATCAAATTTATATGGAGCAGCTATATACTTGGGGAGATGTGGCACGTGATCCTCGTATGCGGGTAATCAGCTGCGCTTACATGGCATTGGTGGACCATGATTCCTTGGAGGTACAGGCGGGGGATGATGCCGCTGATGCCCAATGGTTTGAGCTGGATTACAGCGTAGCTCAGGAGACGCGGACGAATCAGCCGGAAGGCTACACATGGGAACAAGACATTGACATCACATTAAAGCATGGGGACATCCATCTGTCAGCCAAAGTAAAAATAACTGAAATTCTTAAGGGAAGAACCATTGAAATCAAGCGAGAAGTGCTGGAGTCACAAGGAATTGCTTTTGATCATGCAAAAATTATTGCGTACGGTATAGAGCGTCTACGCAGCAAAATAGAATACACAGATATCGCGTTTCACCTGATGCCAGTTCTATTTACATTGAGTGAGCTTCAGCAGGTGTATGAAATTATTCTAGGTAAGGAGCTGTTGGCCGCAGCTTTTCGTCGTAAAATAGCTGATCTCGTTGAAGAAACCAATGAGTATAGAAAGGCAGCCGGACATCGTCCGTCCAAGTTATACCGATTTAAGCCTCGATCGCGTTTTATGTAGCATAAGGAATATGAAATGAGGAATCTTCATGGAAAAGTTTACGTTTTTTTATCGCAGTCATTCGCCGTTTTCGCAATGGTATCCTTCTGATTTTGTCGTGGATGGATTGGAGTTTAACTGTGCCGAGCAATATATGATGTTAAAAAAAGCACAGCTTTTTGGGGATGAAGAGGCGGCCCTGAAAATTATGCAAGCCCCTACCCCAAGGGAGCAAAAAGCCCGTGGCCGCAGTGTGCGCGGATTTGACCAGTCCTTGTGGGAGGGCAATTGCCAGCAATTTGTGTATGACGGTAATTACGCCAAGTTTACACAAAATCCGAATTTGCTCAAGCACTTGCTTAAAACGAAAGGAACCACTCTGGTTGAGGCTAGTCCGACCGACACCATTTGGGGTGTAGGCTTAGCTGAGAGCGATGCTCGTATACGGAACCGCAAGCTATGGCGTGGCACGAACTGGCTAGGAGAAATATTGACGAATTTACGTGAGGATGTATTGCAAAAGGAGGAATAGTCACCGTGAAAAATACAATGAATTCCCGGAGCAACCGGGATGCCCGATCGCATATGGCGCAGGAAACACTATCCATTTTGGAACATGGGTATTATACGAATATCAAACAGGTTCAAGTAAATATGACAAAAGAAATAGGAAATGCGGTCACAGACTCGAAGTTATATACACCTTCTCAGCTGATAGCTGTAAAACAAGAGGCAGAGCAAAGAATAAAAAGTATATTGGGGCCTTCTTCCCGCATAGAAGAACAGACGATCATTGCAAAATTGGAAATTACGGGAGAAAGCACGTTACAGGCGGCATACAGACTCCAGGTAGAGGAGAAGCTGACCCACGTGGCGTGTTTGAATTTTGCATCAGCCAAAAATCCGGGAGGTGGATTTCTCGGAGGCAGCCAGGCTCAAGAAGAAAGCTTGGCTCGTTCGTCAGCATTGTATCCTTGCATTTCACAAATGGAAGAGATGTATGGACATAATCGGAAGCTGCGGAGCTGTTTTTATTCAGATTATATGATTTATTCGCCTGAAGTTCCGGTATTTCGGGATGATCACGGGACATTGTTGGAGGAGCCGTATCAAGTCGATTTCCTGACCGCACCTGGTGTAAATGCTGGAGTTGTGCGAGAACGGAAACCAGAGCAGGTGAATCGGATTGGTGAAGTGATGCTGGAGCGGATCCGTTACATTCTTGGAATGGCTAAGCAAAACGGCGTAGAACATCTTGTGCTGGGAGCCTATGGTTGCGGAGTATTCCGCAATAAGCCGGAAGAGGTTGCCCTCTGGTTCAAGCAAGTGCTTGTAGATGAAGGATACGGTTTGCTGTTTGACCGGATTGTTTTTGCAGTGTTGGATCATAAAGCAGACCAACGTACCTTAAACAGCTTTAAAAATGTTCTTTCTTGAAGTAAAGGCAGCGCATTAAATCGTTTACTATAATATCTCATGAAAAAGGAAGGTGCTGAATGAATCCATCTTCGAATTTAACCTGGCATGTGTCCGATGTTGATAAGCAAGCGCGTCAGCTTTTGAATGGACATAAAAGTCCGGTGCTTTGGTTTACGGGGCTGTCTGGTTCGGGGAAATCAACGGTATCCTCCACACTTGAAAAAGCGTTATACGCACGAGGCATACACACGTTTATTTTGGATGGGGATAATGTTCGGCATGGTTTAAATCGGAATCTAGGTTTCCTGCCCGCTGACCGTAAAGAAAATATCCGCCGTATTGCTGAAGTTGCAAAGCTAATGGCACATGCGGGTGTTCTAACGATTTGCGCCACCATTTCCCCTTATCGTGAAGATCGTGAAATGGTAAAGGAGATTTTACAGCAGGAAGGTTGCTATGAGATTTATATACAGTGCAGCCTGGAGGAATGTGAGCGACGCGATCCAAAAGGAATGTACAAGAAAGCGCGTGCCGGAGAAATTCATCATTTTACGGGGATTGATGCTCCCTATGAAGCACCGCTGGAACCCGATCTAATCGTATCGACTGAAGGTCGGGAGGTAATCCAGTCGGTTCAGGATATCTTGGATTTTCTCGATAGGAAGCAGCTGCTTTTATGATCTTATGATGAATTCTACATGAATATTGTCTGAAAGCCTCCATACCAAAACTTCGAGAAGTGATCAAAGTAATCATTACAGAACATAAAAATGAAGCATACCTATTAGTAAATAAATACAATACTGCATATACGGCAAGCCTTATGAGGCTTGCTTTTTCTGTTTATGATTTTAAACTAATTCTAAATCCTAGATTATAATAATTATAAAAAAGTATTGATTTTTGTTTGTACACAATTTATAGTGAAAGGCACATAGTCAACCAACAACCAATTCATTCAAGAGGTGATGTCAATCATGAGTAACCAACCAACGAACCTGACCACAAGCTGGGGCGCTCCTGTTGGAGATAATCAAAATTCGATCACAGCAGGCTCACGGGGTCCCGCACTAATTCAGGATGTGCATCTGCTGGAGAAATTGGCGCATTTTAACCGGGAGCGTGTGCCGGAACGTGTCGTTCATGCAAAAGGTGCAGGGGCGCACGGATATTTTGAAGTCACTAATGATTTGTCTGCATTTACAAAAGCAAGCTTCTTGTCTGAGGTGGGCAAGCGTACACCGATGTTTATTCGCTTTTCGACTGTGGCTGGTGAGCTGGGCTCGTCCGATACGGTGCGCGACCCACGTGGTTTTGCGGTGAAGTTTTATACAGAAGAAGGCAACTATGATCTCGTGGGCAATAATACACCTGTGTTTTTTATTCGGGATGCCATTAAATTTCCTGACTTTATTCATACGCAAAAACGTCATCCCCAAACCCATCTGAAAAACCCGAATGCGGTCTGGGATTTCTGGTCCTTATCTCCTGAATCGCTACATCAGGTAAGTATCCTTATGTCTGACCGCGGTATTCCAGCTACACTTAGACATATGCATGGTTTCGGTAGTCACACGTTCAAATGGGTCAATGCCGAAGGACAGGCAGTATGGGTGAAATATCATTTTAAAACAGAGCAAGGTGTGCAAAATCTTGATGTGGATTTGGCTGCGAAAATTGCCGGTGAAAATCCTGATTATCATACAGAAGACTTGTTTAATGCCATCAAAAAAGGTGATTTTCCTGCATGGAAACTTCATGTGCAGATTATGCCGGTAGAAGATGCAGATACGTACCGCTTTGATCCATTTGATGTGACAAAAGTATGGTCTCAAAAGGATTATCCGCTGATTGAGGTTGGGCGCATGGTGCTGAATCGCAATCCTGAGAACTACTTTGCTGAGGTAGAACAGGCGACATTCTCTCCGGGTTCATTTGTTCCTGGAATTGAAGCATCCCCGGATAAGATGCTGCAAGGACGCCTGTTTGCCTACGGCGACGCACATCGCTACCGTGTAGGTGCAAATCATAATTCGTTGCCGATCAACCGTCCGCATGCAGAAGTACACAACTACCAACGTGATGGTGCATTACGCAGTGACAGCAATGGCGGAGGATCTGTTTATTACGAGCCTAATAGTCTCGGTGGACCCAAAGAATCACCTGCGCACAAAATTGCTCCTTTTGAAGTGTCTGGCGAAGCTCAAAGTGTAGCCTACGATCATCATGATCACTACACACAGCCAGGCGACCTGTACCGCTTGCTCAGTGAAGAAGAACGTGCACGTCTGGTCCGAAACATCGTAAATGCGATGAAGCCCGTAGAAAGTGAAGAAATCAAACTGCGTCAGATCGGACATTTCTACAAGGCTGATCCTGAATACGGACGTCGTGTAGCGGATGGTCTGGGCTTGACCGTTCCACAAGGCGAATAAAAGGATTTTTAAACTTCTAATCTGATAAACCCGTATGAATAAATAATAAAAGGATGTCCCAACACCACGTACATGGTGGATGGGACATCCTTTGTTTTTGAGAGCGATGTAAATCAGGTGCTGTTATATCCTCTGCAAGCGAGGTAAATAGATTACAAGAAACAGCGACCGTCCTAGGGCAAATACAATAAAGGACAGCCAAAGTCCGTGATTCCCATAATGGGGAACGCACCAGAAGAGAGCGATCAAAAAGCAGAGCAATGAGATCAGCATCGAATTACGGATCGGATACGTTACCGTCATCCCTGTAAACACACCATAGAACACCAGTCCCAGCCCGGCTGCCAGCGGAAAGACCACAAGCCATCCATTATAAGGGCCTGTAAGGCTAATCACTGTAGCATTATCCGTAAATAGCGAGATAAGCGGCTCTTTCAGTGCGAAATACAATCCTCCCGTCACTACGCTGGTCACCAGTGTCCAGAACCAGGACAAGTGAATAACCCTTTGCAGCATTTTACGATCTCCGGCACCCCTAGCCTGACCCGTCATAATGCTACTGGCGTTGGCGAACCCATCAAAAAAGTAAGCCATAATATAATGGATCTGCAACAAAATAGCGTTCGCCGCCAACTGATCGGTTCCAAAGCTCGCACTGCGTGCCGTAAACAGATTAAACATTGTCAGCAGACAGGCTGTGCGAATCATGAGATCAAGGTTTGTTGCCATGACATTTTTCAACTCTGAAGCTCCAAACCAACCTCGCCAATTCATCTGTCCGCTTTGCTTCCATTCTCTCCAAATCGATGAGCGGAACACCAGCACCAGACCCAATACACATGCAAGAATTTCTGCAATCAGAGTAGCGCTTGCCACACCCGTGACATTCCAATGCATGATCTGTGTAAATACAATAGCTAATACCATATTGATCACATTCATCGAAATTTGCAAAAACAATGTAGCCTTCACGCGGGACAAACCCATCAGCCAGCCTAGCAGCACATAGTTCACCAATGTAAGGGGTGCTCCCCAAATACGAATGTTAAAATAAATCGCTGCCTGCGCCGCCACATCCTGCGCCGGATGGATTAGCTGGAGAGAAGCCAGCAGAATTGGCTTTTGCAACACAATGAATACCGCACCAATGAGTAAAGCAATGGCCAGTGGGCGCATGAGAGCAGCTATGCCCTGGTCGTTATTTTGTGCCCCTGCGGCTTGTGCCGTGAAAGCTGATGTGCTAACTCGCAGAAAGCCAAACAACCAATATAAAGTATTGAAAATAAGAGTGCCCACCGCTACACCGCCTAAATACGCGGAATGGCTTAAATGACCGATTACTGCTGTATCCACCGCACCGAGCAGCGGGGTTGTAATCGTCGAAATAATTAAAGGGATAGCTAAAGCAAGATAGGCTCGGTGGGAAGGCAACATGTTGAAAAAACCTCCAGTAATGATTGTGTATAGGGATGGCGTTCCGAATGAAATAATGCTTCTTTGGGAAAATGCTCAAGCACACTGCCTTCTTTCATGACCATGATTCGATCACTCATAAAGTGCACAGCCGCCAGATCATGTGAGATAAACAAATAAGCCAGTCCTAGCTCATCCTGCAAATCCTTGAGCAGATTTAAAACGGTGGCTTGTGTAGTCACATCCAAACTTGCCGTTGGCTCGTCCAATACGATAAAATCCGGCTCTGTACTGATAGCACGTGCGATGGTTACACGTTGTTTTTCCCCACCGCTGAGCTGATGTGGAAACTTGTCCAGATAGCTGGCTGGAAGCTTTACCATACCAAGCAAATGTTCTGCTATATCCCGACGTTCTGAGGACATACCCGCCATAAAGGAAGGAACATAGCACTTAAGCTGGTCCAGCGGCTCCAGCAGGGATTGCAGGATGGTTAGTCTGGGGTTCAAAGCCGCAGATGGATGTTGAAATACTGCCCCCAGCCTGCTGCGAATCCGTTTTAATTCGCTCCGCTTTAGCCCACGGATAGACTGTCCATCCAGCCTAAGCTCACCTTGATCAAACGGGTCCAATGTCAAAATACAGCGAGCGAGTGTGCTTTTCCCACTGCCGCTTTCCCCGACGATACCCAGACATTCTCGGGGGGAGATCGACAGAGCAACATCTTGCAGCACCGTTTTACCTCCAGCGTAAGCCTTCGTCAAACCGGAGACGGTCACGACAGCATTAGACGTGTCTTGCTGCTGAGCGTAGGCGGCTTGATTATTCATGTAAAGCGCTCCTTTCCAATGCGTTCTGTTCTTCAGTGTTGTTGTAAGGCAAACGTGCTGGAGCGCCCGGAGACAGCGGTGGAATAGCCGCCAGTAGACGACGAGTATACGGGTGGGCCGGATGGTTCAGCACCGCTTGCGTTTCACCAGTTTCAACCAGTGAACCTTCGCGCATCACTGCGATTCGATCTGCATACTTGCGTACATGACGCAGGTCATGAGTGATCCACAAGACGGAAATACCCGTCTCCGTCCGGATTTGGTCAATGAGCTGAAGCACCCGATGAGCTGTGAGCGTATCCAGCGCTGTTGTAGGCTCGTCGGCAATAAGCAACTTCGGCTCCAGTAGCAGTGCAGCCGCAATAGCTGCCCGTTGCAATTGACCGCCGCTGAGCTGGAACGGATAGCTGCGGTACACGCGCTCGGCGGGAAGCTGTACGCGCTCCAGCACCTCGATACAGCGTTGCTTACGTGCCTTGCGATCTTGTTTGCCGTGGGCGCGCATCAGCTCGTCCAGTTGGCTGCCCACACGCAGAAAGGGGGTGAAAGCCCCGTGGTAGTCTTGAAAAATGTAAGATATTTCACTACCAAGCAAAGAACGTCTTTGTTTAGCGGATAGATCCAGCAAATTCTTGTCCTTCCACGCAATAATTCCTTCCGCTGTAACAGAAGAGGGGAGGAGGCCGCCGATAGCGAACGCCGTCATGCTTTTGCCGCTACCGCTTTCGCCGGCAAGAGCACACCATTCCCCCGGACGAATGGCAAGCTTCAGTTGCTCTACAATCGTTTTTACATTTGTCCGAATCGTTAAGCCTTCAATAGTCAGCATGTGCCAGTTCACTCCTCTGTCCGGGTTTTAACATCATAACGGTCGCGCAGTTTGTCTCCTAATACATTCGCCAGTAGCACTGTTAGCACGACAGCTATCCCTGGAACAAGCATCAGGTGGGGAGCCATTTGAAAATACGCTCGTCCTTCATTCAGCATCGTACCCCATTCAGGAATTGGCGGCTGTGGACCTAAGCCCAAAAAAGATAGGGAGGCAATCATTAAAATGATTTTGCCGATATCCAGCGTAGCCAGCACAAGAACATTCCCAATTGCATGGGGGAGAATATGCCGCATGACAATCCGCAGGGAGGAGGTACCCGCCAGTATGGATAACGAAATGTAATCCTTTTGCTTTTCAGCCAGAACGGTACTACGCACCAGGCGTGCATAACCAACCCATTTTACCGCAGTCACCGCGAAAATAAGATTTACTAAGCCTGGTCCGAGCAAACCGCTCAGTACAATGGCAAAAATATAATCAGGTAATGTCATGAAGGCATCGACCACCCGTTTGAATACACGATCCATCCAGCCTCCAATAAACCCTGAAAGCAGACCAAGAGGGACCCCGACAACAAGCGAAACGGCCAAAATCAATAAACTGGTTCCGACAGTCGTCCGAAGTCCAGCTATCACTCTCGATAGTACATCTCTGCCCAAATGATCTGTTCCCAGCCAGTGTGTAGCGCTGATCGATTGTAGTCGATTCCCCATCTGGATACGATACGGATCTTGCGGAGCAAGAAACGGAACGACTGTAATTGCTGCAAGAATGAGCAGGATGGAGAGCGACACGATCCATGTATTGGACAATCGCGTTCTAGTGAGCTGCCTGTTTTCCGCATGTACGGATTTTATCATGATAAACGTTTCTCCTTCAAAGCGATTTCAGGATTGACCCAACGGTAGGACAGCTCTACCAAAATATTGATACATACAATGAATGCAGCCATAAATACGGTATAGCCCTGAATAATGGGGTAATCCCTTGCTGCAATGGCATCCACAATCCATTTGCCCAGCCCTGGATAGGCGAATAGCACTTCAATCACGACTGTGCCTCCCAGTAGGCTGCCTATACTCTCACTGAATACCGTAATGAGTGGAACTAGACTGTGACGGAGCATATGTCTGAAAAAAATGCGGATGGGGCTGATTCCACGCGCTTGCGCCGCTTTGATAAAGTCTTGCCCCGAGCTTTCAATCAGACTTGCGCGGATCATTCGTACATAAACGGCCGCCATTGCCAATCCCAAGGTAAGAGAAGGCAGTACCAAATGAAAAGCGGTTCCTTCACCCATAGACGGCAAAATGCGCAATTTAACTGCAAACCATTCAATAAACAAAAGCCCCAGCCAAAAGCTGGGAATCGAGGAGCCAATTAAGGCAAACACACGACTGGCTCTGTCAACCCAGCGGTTACGGTAGAGCGCCGCCATCGTTCCCAACGGGAGAGCTATTAGCAGCATAATGAACAGAGACCCTCCGGTCAGCAGCAGTGTATAAGGCAGTTTTTCCATAAACTCTGTGAATACTGGACGATGGGTTAAATAAGATTGTCCAAAATCAAACTGAAGCAACTGAACCAACCACTTACCATATTGCACAGGTAATGGTTGATCCAGCCCCAGTTGGCTGCGCATATCCATAATTTGCTGATTCGACACAGCTACATCGTCGACTCGGAGAATGCTCCGGACGGGATCGCCCGGAACAAGCTTAAGCAGACAGAAGCTCACAAAGGAAAGAATAAGAAAGAACAAAACCAGTTCAAGAGACTTTTTGGCGATGGATTTAAACATGCTAGTTCACATCCAGGTCCTGGGTCAGCAAGTAGTATTCACTTTGGCTAGTTACCCAGTTATGTACGTAATCGCGATAGGCCACTACGTTGTTTGGATGGACCAGAAAGGATTGCAGATTTTCTTGGTCAATCAGCGTGACAGCCTTCAGCGCCAGCTTGTTGCGTTCTTCCTCATTCACGGTTGTGTTCAGCTGTGAAATCATACCCGTGAGTTCCGGTACATGCACACGCCCATAATTCAGTGCTCCGTCAGGCATGTAAGCCGCATTCAGAAAATAGCTTGCATCGCCGCGCGGGGCTGTAATGCTACTATAAGTCGCTAAATCCCAATCCTGATGAGCGGCAAGATATTCGTCAATATTATCAACCTGACGGATATCAATCGTAATGCCAAGTTCTTTAGCGTTAGCCTGAATCAGCTGAGAGATGAGTGGAAGCTCCGCTCTCGACTGGTAAGTTAGCAATGTAAGATGAAGCGGCTTGCCGTCGGGGTTCGCAACTTTTCCGTTCTGTACTGTATATCCAGCTTGCTTGAAGCCTTCTCGGGCAGCATTCAAATCAAACTGTTTCGTAATATATTCCGGTGAAAAAGGAAAGTTGGGCAAGAACGGGCCTTGAGCAGGGGTTCCCTGACCAGACATGATACCACTGGCGATCTCATCCCGGTTAATCAGGTTATCAAATGCTTTACGTACAGCCGTCTTTTTCAGATCGTTATTGTTCATATTGTAAATAAGCTGATGCGTTCGCAAACTAGGAAGTGAGTCAACCTTTACGGTAGAATCAGCTTTCAATAGCTCCAGACTTTCAATTGGCGGGCGATACACAATATCAGCAGTTTTGGCTTGAAAAGCAAGCTGACGTGCATTGGCGTCTTCGTTAAACATGAATTTAGCATGTTTCAACTTTACTTCACCGTTCCAATATTGTTCATTGCGATCTAAATTCAGTTCACTTCCAGCACGGAAGCTGGCAACCTTGAACGGTCCCGTCCCTGATGGGAAGTCATCTGTAGCTGTGGTGTCTATAATAGCGGTATTCGGATGAACCAGCTCGGACACAAATTCCGGAAAAGGCTTGTCTGTCGTAATGGTCAAAATCTGTCCATCCGCATGAATATCACGGATATGTAGCGCATTTTTGACCGATGGATTGAGCTTTAGCGCTCTTTCCAAGGAGGCTTTGACAGCAGCGGCATTGACGACTTTACCGCTGTGGAAGTTCACATCTGTTCGGATGTTGAAGGTCCAGTGCTGTCCGTCCTTGCTGTCCCATTTCTCTGCAAGCCAAGCTTCCAGCTTAAGATCCTTGTTCACTTTGATCAGTGTTTCACTTACTCCAGCACGAACAGCTGTGTAATTTACATCTGAATGAGGATCTATAGAAGGGCTTTGCACATTGAACAATAAGGTGACACTTTTATCTTGTGGTGCAGCAGATGGAGAGGGTGAAGCTGACGGAGATGAAGCGCAGGCTACCATCATCACCGCAATTACCGCAGGTATAAATAGTTTAAAATACAAACGCTTAAACAACAGAGAGTCCTCCTTAATAGTAATCGTAATTTTTACGCTTTAATTCATAAATCATATCGTAACCAAATGAAGGAGCTTTGTAAATATGTAATTGATGAATGTGTATGTAAATTCATATGAAAAAAGGCTGCATAACCAATAGTGAGATGGTTAGCAGCCTTTAAGTGTATTTAGATATTTTTATTTGGAGTGGCAAAAAAAATTATGAATTAATGCATGGGTGCTTTGGCAGTGCCATGTTCAACATGAACTCTGCGGATGAAAAACGCAAGGATCAAACCGACCACACTAATGATCATCGCAAAGAAAAATGAATTTTGTGATCCGATTGTCATGGCATTGGCCATTTCATTTACCGATTCAGGCATACTGGATTGGCTCAAATAGCTGTCCATGCCTTTCGAGAGAATGCTTACCGCTACGGCTGTACCGATAGCACCAGCAACTTGTTGGAGCGTGCTCATAATGGCCGTTCCGTCTGGGTATAGATCCATAGGGAGCTGGTTAAGGCCGTTTGTCTGAGCTGGCATCATAATCATGGAAATGCCGATCATCAAGCAACTATGAAGCACAATAATCAGTACGAGAGTTGAAGTTGTTGTAATGCCGGACAGGAAAAACAAAACAGCGGCCACAATCACAAGGCCTGGAATAACAAGCCATTTGGGACCAAATTTATCGAATAGGGAGCCCATAATGGGAGACAAGAGACCGTTGATAATCCCACCAGGCAGAAGTACCAAACCTGCTGTTAGAGCAGACAGAGCCAGCCCTTTTTGCAAAAAGAGTGGAAGAATCAGCATCGTAGAAAGGATCGTCATCATACATAGGAACACCATAATAACGCCGATAACGAACATTGGATATTTAAACACACGCAAATTCAACATTGGCTGCTTCATTTTCAATTGACGTACAGAGAACAGTATCAACGATACCAGACCGACGATCACAGGAAGCAGAACCATCGGGCTAGCCCAACCTTCGCCACCTTCTCCAGATTTACTGAAACCAAACACGACACCGCCGAAACCAATGGAAGACAGGAGGATAGATAAAAAATCAATTTTGGGCTTGGTCGTTTTTGAAACGTTTTGCATAAATAAAATACCGCAAATCAGTGAGAGAACCAAAAACGGAAGAGAAATCCAAAAGATCCAATGCCAAGACAGATTTTGCAGTACCAGACCTGCAATGGTAGGTCCCACCGCAGGTGCAAACATAATTACCAATCCGATGATTCCCATAGCCGCGCCTCTCTTTTCAGCCGGGAAAATGATCAAGATGGTGTTAAACATCAACGGCAATAACAGCGCTGTACCAATGGCCTGAAGAATACGAGCGATCAATAGCACTGAAAAAGTAGGTGAAAGTGCAGCAACGAGGCAACCAGCTATTGAGAACAGCAACGATGTAACAAACAGCTGTCTTGTCGTAAAGGTTTGAATCAGCAATCCCGATACAGGTACTAAAATACCGAGTGTCAGCAAATAAGCGGTCGTCAGCCATTGGGCGGTTGCAGTTGTAATATGCAAAATCTGCATCAAATCATTCAGTGCAATGTTAAGTGCCGTTTCACTGAACATTCCAATAAAGCCACTAAGGAGCAGGGCAATCATAATAGGTAGCACCTTGAACGTTTTGGGTTCAGAGGGTGAACTCGTTTGACTCTTTGTACTCATGTTGTTTTTGTTCCTCCAATAAATTAATGGGTATTGAATTATAACGATCGGTCTATATATAATAAACATGTTGTTATTTTTTTGTCAAAGGAATTATAAATAATATATAATGAAGGATGCTGTATATGGCTGCTAAACCCGAATCATACGAGAATATCGTACAAACCGCATCGAAGCTCTTTTTTCATCAGGGGTATCACGCGACCGGACTGAATCAGATTCTTGCGGAGAGTGGATCACCGAAGGGCTCACTTTATTATTATTTTCCGCGTGGTAAAGAAGAATTAGCTTTGGAGTGCATAAGAAGAGGGAATGAATTTATTAAGCAAAAATTAAAACGTACACTGGACGAAAACGATAATCCTGTACTAGCCATTCAGAATTTTATTCGCAATACAGCTGAGGAGGCAGACCGTACCGGCTTTAACGACTTCATGCCGATTGGCTTCTGGGCTGCTGCGGAAACTTCCTGTATTAGCGAATCGCTACGTCATGCTTGTGTGAATACATTTGCAGATTGGCAACGCATTTATATGGAGCGTCTTCAGAAATCGGGATGGACAGAGGAAAAGGCACACAGTCTGGCGGTACTTATCATTTCGATGCTCGAAGGTGCATTAATTTTGGCTGTTACGCAACAGAGCAGTGCTCCTATTTATAATATCGTGGATTACATTCCACAGTTGGTCAAATAATCCTGTCTCTTCGATTTTCAATCGCTCCTAATGAGCTCCAACAAGCAACTTTAAAAAGCCGATGTTCTCGTTTTTGAGAACTTGGCTTTTTAGTGTATTTGAGACGTAATTTTACTCACATTACCAGCACCAAATGATGAAAAGTATGGTAAAATGGAATGAATTTGATTTTGATTTTGCACGAAAGGAAGGGTGATAGCAAATGGCAAAAGCGAAGGTAGCCAAACGGCCTACTCGGGATGAATTTGTACTGGAGGAAATCGGGAATCAGCTTGTAGAAGCACAACGTGAGCAATCCGAAATCGTATTGACCGTATGGGGACGCCAAGAAACAACCCGCGGACAGATCGTTAAAATGGACCCGAGAACGGGAAAGGTTCATGTGGAGAGTAATGGAGAAACAGAAAAAGTTCCTTTCATGGATATTATGAGTGTAAATTACCCGAGAGATTAGTTGTTGTGATTACATAAATATAGCAGAAAGGGACGAAAAGAATGACAAAGTTAGGGTCTCCCTTACTGCTGTGGGAAAGTAACAATTTACAATTCGCGTATACAAAAACAACCGAGTGGTTTAGAGCCATCGGTTGTTTTTGTATGCTGCTGCATGAGTGGGAAGAGAAAGCCGCGTTATTGTATTGGCACTTTCCCTTGTACATGCTTATGTAGCTTTTATCGGGCTGGTATGACTGGCACGTGCTTCGGCTTTCTTAAGCACCTTACGATCAAAAATGAAGGGGCCAAACGGCAACAGCGATGCAATCAAGGCTGCAAGACTTTGCAGTAGCGTTATTTTCCGCAAAATCAGCATGACCACAGTAGCTATGACATAAGCCACGAACAGTACCCCATGGATCATACCCACCCAGCTTACCATTTGCGGCATTCCAGCTGCGTATTTAAGCGGCATAGCGATACACACAAGCAGCAGATATGAAATCGCTTCAATATTACCAATGACACCAAACATCTTAAAGGTATTTTTGAACATAATACACCTCCTTCTCCTATTGCTTAAAATTTAATATATCCTATAATGCAATGTTATTAAACGGTAGAAAGTTACGATATATCGAATATTTACAGCTGAACCCCAAGGTTATGTCAGAGCTTTCACATGACTGAAGTATCTCCCATCAATGCTTCATTTCGCTGATTCCAGCGTCCTACAGATTATCGTTCCCGGAAACTTTAATCGTAATTTCGTTTACCTTGTCAAAGTGACGGAATTGAAGCAAACAATAGGGCATAGAAAGATGGCTTGAGTAAGAAAAAACACTAAGCAGATCAAGTTCGAAGGCTTAGTATATGCTGTTTGCGCGACCCTATCAGTAAAAATGCTAGTGTGAAGCCTAAACATTTTGTATGCAAATTCCGATAACAGTTAAATGAACGTGTGTACATTATAGTGTGAATTTCAAAAGCTGGATGGCAGCAGAAGGGTTTGTAAGCTTAACTTATTAGTTTTGACAAATAAAATTTCCATACTGGTATCAAGGAGAGCATAGATCATGAATAAAAAACGTTTGCGTCAATGGATGGCTCCGTTCGCAACGGCTACACTGATTTTGAATACGGGATATGGCATTTTGGCACCCGATGCAGTGGCTAGCGCGTTGCCGACTGAGAGGCATAACTCAAATCTGACAGGACTGAATACAGCACAGTTACATACCAAATTAGCAACCGCTCAAGGTCGTAATGTGCCTGTTACTTCAGGCACGAAAGTGACTACGTTAACAAAAGGTTATAGTCAGAATACCTATCTTAACCAAATGCTAAAAGTAATGTCGAGTCAAATGGTTACTGCGAATATCGCACCGGCAGAGGTCGGCAATCTGACAGCGGTTCCTACAGATACAACAAAAGTAAATTTGTCCTGGACCAATCCGTCGGACATTAATTTTGACCACATAAAAGTGGTAAATGTCACTAACGATGTATATGTAGATAACATTCGAAGTAACTCTTATATGATGAGCGGTTTACAGCCGAACACGACATATACCTTTCGCGTGAAAACGGTGAATAAGAGTGGAGATGAATCTCTAGGTACGACAATACAGGCTAAAACGGCTTCCGTTGATGGTCCTGTGGATAAGACACCCCCAGGAGAGGTAAGCGGGCTGACAGCTACGAATGTAGGATATAACGCTTTTACCGTAAATTACATATTGCCTAAGGATGCTGACCTGAGCCAAGCGATCATCTATTTAAATGGTAAGGAAGTGCAGCGAACTACAGGGACGTCCTATACGTTCAGTGGATTGATTGCTTCCACAAATTATACAGTTCTGGTCAAGACTATTGACAAATCCGGCAACATCTCTGGAGGAATCAGTATTCCGGTTACGACCTCAGCGCTCACCGTTGATAACGTGCCCGAAGTGACAGGAGCTTCAGTGACATCAGTTAATAACTATAGCGTCACTGTTTCCTGGACGAGACCCAGCGGAATTAGTACAGTCAGTCTGTATAAGGACGGGCAACTGGTAACCGATTCATCAGGAACATCCTATACATTCAACAATCTTTCTTCAGGGCAGGCCTATTCGTTCACGATTAGGTCCAAGCGAAGCACAGGTGCATTGTCCTCCGGTGTGAGACTGACTGCCACAACGGACAGTACGTCCTCCAATTCGTCAGAAGTGTCCAATCTTGAAGTAGATAGCAAAAGTGACACCTGGATCAAAATCACCTACGATATGCCGAGTAAAGCCGACAAGGTGAAGATATATGTTGATGGAGATTATAAGGGAACTACAAGCTCTGAGTCCTATAAAATCACGGATTTGCGAGAAGGACGCTGGTATGAGATTAAGGTCGTAACTGTCAATAGTAATGGAAGAGAATCTAGCGGTGTAAAGATATCAGAACGCACGAATTCGGATGGTTACTATTCTTCTTCGTCATCTAGTTCATCGAATTATGAGAAAGCGAGAGATTTGATGCGAATTGCAGAAAACAGTCTGAATGCCTCGGACTGGCGTTCTGCCAGAGATGCAATCAGTGATCTGCCGAGCGGAACCCGTAAAAGCGATTTGCTGGATCGGTTAGAAGCTATTCGCAATAGAGCGATTGGTACCAGTAGTTCATCATCCGGGACGAGTTCTACAACAACAACTTCTGGTACAACGTCCTCATACCCTAACAATGCGGTTTCCTCATATTCAACTTCGTTCACCCTGACACCAGGAGCTAAATCAGCTTATGTCGATGGTCGTGCTACGACGATGGCTCAGGCTCCGCGAATCATAAATGGGGCGACGATGGTCCCGCTGCGCTTTATCAGTGAACGGATAGGTTACGAGGTAAATTATGAAAAGGCGACCAAAAAGATCATTCTGACTCGACCTACAGATGGCAAACAAGTAGTGCTTCAAGTCAAGAATTCGACCCTTGCCGTATATGAGTTAAACAACTCCCGGAGTTATTCGACGAACATCACAGCTCCGGTAATTGTTAACGGCTACACGCTGGTTCCATTACGAGTGATTAGCGAGCTTTCGGGGTATCAGGTGAACTATAATACTGCATCCAAACAAATTACGATTACAAAATAAATACTTCTGCAAGAAAGGGTTCTAAAGTTTTCACTTTAGAACCCTTTCTGTGTATTAGGAAGTGTATGTAGAACAATGACAATCTGTTACTCTGTAAACAAGTTATTTTGATTGAAAAGAATATCGAGTTGCTTAAGCTCGCCACTTGTTAGTCGAACACCCAGAGTTTGAAGATTGGACTCGATTTGATCAGACTTGGTTGCACCTGGAATAATTAGATCAACGGCTGGACGCGTTAATAGCCAAGCTAGCGCAATCTGTGCAGGATCTACACCCTTGTCTTTCGCGAATACTTTGAATCGATCCACGCGTTCCAAATTCGCGAGAAATGCTTCTTTTTGAAATAAAGGATTATTCATTCGTGAAGTATCATTAAATACATCATCCTTCTTATATTTACCGGCCAACAGACCTGATGCGAGCGGGAAAAAAGGAATCAGTGAAATTTCGTGCTCTAGACAATAAGGAATAACGTCGGCTTCTGCATGACGGACCAGTAGTGAGTACTCAGCTTGAAGAACATCCAAGTGCTTATCAGCATTAAAAGCCTTAAGCTGCTCAAAGCTTAAATTTGAAGCGCCAATGGCTTTGATTTTCCCTGACTTCTTCAGCTCTGCAAGTGTGTCAGCAGCTTCAGCCAGCGGGGTACGGCTGTCGGGAAAATGAAGAAAGAAAATGTCAACATAGTCTGTCTGTAATCTCATCAGGCTGTCATCCACAGCCTTACGTAATGCAGCTGGACTGTTGTCGACTTCCAGATGGCCTTGATTAAATTGCGGGTTAGAAGAAGCTTTAGTAGAGATTACAAGATGTTCCCGGCCACCATGTTCCCGGATGGCTTCACCGATTAACTCCTCAGAGTGGCCCATTCCATACAGAAATGCGGTATCAATGAAATTGATTCCTTTTGCAAGGGCAGTTCTAATTAATTGTCGGCTTAGAGTATCATCGACTTTTGGATACATCATTGAATTACCTACCACACCTGCTCCAAAACCAAGTTTAAATGCTTTTAATCCTGTTTTTCCTATTGCTATTGTATTGTTCATGTTTATAAGCTCCCTTTTGTATGATGTGGAATCCTTGGAGGGAATCTAATGCACATCTTACAACCTGGTGTAAACACTAGGTCAAGCAGAGCAATTCAGTTTTAAAAAAAGATTAAGTTTGGGTCTCAAGCGGCAAAAACTTTTGGCCAAATTTTTGCCCGGTTTGCAATTTCAATTCAATCATATCCTTAATTTCCTGAAGTTCTTGCAGCTGCTGATCTATCTTTTTTTGGTAATTGTAAAGCCTATCATACCATTCATTATTTGATATGTTGCTCTCATCTAATTGAAGCTGGATAATAGGTTTTAACTCCTTCAGCGACATTCCGGCTTTTTTTAAACACTTGATCATTAGAAGTGCCTCTTTGTGTGAATTGTTATATATCCTGTGCCCATTATTTTTGCGGGCCACGGGAGGAAGAAGACCCATTTTCTCATAGTACCGTAAGGTATCCTCACTGATTTGGAATTGATCCATAAGTTCTTTCATTTTAAAATTTGTTGTCATCTCTCGTCACCTTCGTAAGGGAATCTTTAACGCTTAATGAATGTATTAATTATAATACATGGAGTTAACACGAGGTCAAATGCTGATCTACATATTACTGTATATTCGAACAGGCATTAAAACGAAATTCATGCGGAGTAAATCCACATCGTTCCTTGGAGATTCGATAGAAATACTTCATATCATGAATCCCGACTTCAAGTGCGATCGTTTGAACGCTCCAACTAGTATCTAGTAGTAAGCTACAACTCTCGTGAATACGAATATCCTGTAGCATTGTTGTATAGGTCATTCCGCTAGCTTTTTTAAATTTGCGTTGAAATTGACGTGAACTAATGTTTCCCGGTGCTTTGATTGCTGCATTGCTTGGGTTGGTAGGTGGGAAAATTCGGATGCAAAGGGCAATCGCTTTGTATTCTCGTTGGCATTCCTGTTCCAAGTCATGGCAAACACCATTTCTCGAACATTAAGTGGTAATCAAACCGGAGCTGGTATGGGTATCTATATGATGGGAAGCTTTATGGCAGGGGCTATCGGAACGTCTATTCTTGGTTCCGTACTTGATCAAAGAGCATAAAGCAAAATTATGTTCAGCTTTTTTTGATTTTGGGCATATGGATTATAGGCTTTGCTATTTTTATTTTACAGTTTTTCGTAAGGAAGTATCACCGTTCAGCAGGACATATAGTAATCCAATAACCAATGTTCCTTATAATAATCGCGAGTCTGTGCCAGGAGTGTTTTCATTCCGATGGCAAAATGATAAAACGCTACTGACCTTCATATGTCAGTAGCGTTTTAAATTGTTTCAATAACAAACGAGGAAGAGGTGTGTGCCTTATGAATCGAACCAAGCTTAAGAGCAAATTATTTATTTCGGTAATTTTCTTATTATGTCGCTAATGAACTGACGGAATCTCAATGCTTACCTGTCCGCCGCCTGTCTGAGTGGAGTTGGTGATGATCAGCTTTCCACCATGTAGATTGACAATGGATTTTGTTATATACAGACCCATACCGTAATGTCCATTTATTCTTCTGGACGAGTCACCCATATAGAACTGCTCGGCGGCCTGTTTGAGGCCTTCCGGAGAGAAGCCTGGGCCTTCGTCTAAGATGCTGAACCGAATGCAGTCTTCCACAGACTCTATGGTCAGCTGGATCTCGCTATATTCAGGCGCCTGATCTACCGCATTAGAAGCAACATTCATAATGGCTCGCTCAAGTAGAACTGGGTCTGCATACAGCGTCTTAGGGAGGTTATATGCAGCGAATGCTACAGATATTTTTTTGACAGCAGCCAAGGCCAATATCTGATCTTTCACTTTCGTTAAATAGAAGTCAGCATCCATCGTTTCCGCCCGCAGGGTGACAAGCGTTTCCGCTTTTGAAATTTCAATAAGAGTCTTAATATACTGCTCCATCTGCCTGGTGCTTTCCGATATATAATCCGTATAGTTCTTTTGCTCTTCGGACTGATTGGTCTCGGACAGTAGCTCTATGTTTCCACGAACGATAGTGAGTGGTGTTTTGACATCGTGTGCTAGGGCGGATATTTGCTCGTGGCGAGATCTTTCCAGATTCCACTGTTTCTGAAGCGAAGTCTTTAAAGTTTCTTTCATTTTATCCATGGAATGCAGCACCTGATCGATCTCCATCACGCCACTGAATTCGATTGAGAAGTCCAGATCCTGTGCTTGAATTTGTTTGGTGGCCTGCTGCAACCCACTCATCTTACGTGCCAGCTTTCGTCCGAAGGAGGAAGCCAGCAAGGCACCTCCCCCCAGAAAGGCGATACAGAACACGGCAAAAAAGGACAATTCCGCGTTCGGCAGGTATTGACGCAGGATAGGAAGTTCAAACTGAGCCGAGACAGAATAGCGCATCACAGTAACTTTATCATTATGTGAGACTTTTACATAGTTATAGGGAAATTGATAAGCAGTATCGTTCTGCTGCGTAACACTCCAAGCAGTTTGAGCCTGCTTTTCAGAAAGGTTTCCCTCATTGAGGCGGCCTTCCGAAGTGAATGATGCGTATTTATACAGTTTCTGCCGAGAATCCGGCTGTAGGGTCTTGCCAGCTTCAATGATTGTCTTGTCCTCCCGCACCTGATTCTCAGCATAGTTCGCGGGGAGAATGGTCCCACAAGACATCAGGACATAGAAGATGAGAACCAGGAACAGAGCGAGCGCAATCGTCCCGATACAGAACATAACTAAATAACCCAGAAAAATGGTTCGTAGTTTGGTTGTCTTGCATGCTTGCTGTACTTTGGTTACTTCCATCGGTACCCGATCCCCCAAACCGTCTCCACTGGCGAAACCTCTACTTTGCCAAGCTTGGCTCGGATATTTTTAATATGCTCCACGATGGTGGCGGAATCGCTGTCCCCATCCAAGCCGAAGACAGCTTCGTAAATCTGCTCTTTAGGGAACACCTGTCCCCAGTTCAGGGCTAGAAACTTACATATCTCATATTCGCTTTTGGTAAACGGGACTACAACATTCTGAACGGTGATTTCCTTGCCGGACAGATTAAAATGAACTTCCCCAATGCAGAATACATTACGCCGTTCACGATTCTCCCGTCTGAGATGGGCGTTGATTCTTGCGCGCAACTCTCCAGCACCAAACGGCTTGACAATATAATCGTCGGCCCCTTCCCCAAGCCCTAACATCACATCGTTCTCCATGGATTTTGCGGTGAGGAACAGGATCGGGCAGTCTATTTTGCTGCGAATTTCCCGACAGAGTGTGAACCCGTTCATGGTAGGCATCATCACGTCAAGCAGGATGAGGTCAAAGGCTCCAAGCTGCATGGTGAGAACCTGTGGGGAGTCGGAGACCACCGTGACAACATGGCCATCTTTCTGCAAAATATTTTGAAGGAGTGCCAAAACGGCGGGTTCATCATCAACGGCCAACAAGTTTGCCATGCTTAATTCACTTCCCTTGCTTTCTTTACTCTAGTCTTTATTCCGACGAATTGTGTCCTTCCCAACGACAAATCCATAATCCTAATAATACCATGATGACTACGGTCCCTACTACGCAATATCTGACTCCCGAATCAAGCCGTATAGCTTCAGGAATAGATACTGCTGAGTTTATACCGTATTGCACCCAAATCGTGATGAATCGGGCAGTCCAAGCAGAGGGGATGAATATCCAATTATGATCACCCAGCCCTGTAAGAAGCAAAGCGGACAATAGACTCTCCATAATGCCTAGACCGATGGAAGCTCCCTTGCCGAACCGCAAACTAATGAAAAAATGCAGAAAATAGAGGAATACACTGGACATAAACAGAATGCAGGCAGCCAACACATAAAACTTCAAGCCATACGGTGACTCTCTCATAAGATATATATAGCCAGCCCCAAAGCCACCGGAGGCAAGCAGCACACTGCCAAATCCCAAGATCAGGAGCAGGCTGAGCTTGCTCAGGAAAGGTAGCAGCTTCACTGGCGAGATCAATAGCTGCTGGAAATTGCCAGCGACTGCCTCCTGCTCAACAGCAATGGAGCAGACAATACCAATCATGGTAGGAAGAACCACGGCCAAGACCTGCAAATAGCCGTCCACCTTTGAAATCGGTGAATACGGAGTAAAGGAATAATAGGCTAGAAAGATTGCTATGCCTAAAAGCGGCACAAACAGCTGCACAAGCAGTAAGGGCTGCCTTCTAAGTTTAAGCACATCGGATTTCAGATAGCGGAAAAAAGAAATCATCTTATTTATCCTCCCGCTTGCGGAAGGATATCGCCGTCAGTATCGACAGAATTATAAACAGGCAGATTGTGATCACTAGGCCGGGCACAATCACGCCTTTATCCAAAAGCGGATCTCCTGAAGGAACGGCAAGCCCATTAGGTAGTACTTTAATGACGGCGCACATTAATCGGGCTGGAATAGCATAAGGGACCGCCCACCACACAGAGGACGTAGCGAACAAAATGGTGCAGGATACGTTGCCCAGCATATTAATAATTAGAGTGGCAAACATGCCTATTCGGTCCGTCAGGAACAGGCAAAGTGGAACTTGCCACAAAAAGGTGATGAAGAGGATTAGAGTTGCGGCAACGCTTCCTGCTAGTGTCACAGAAGTTGAGAATACGAATCCGCCAAGAGTTATCCCTATAAATAGGACAATAAAGGAAACCATTAAGAGTCTTACGCAAACCCCGATTTTACCGTACCATACCTGAGCCAAATCTACAGCCATGCCGAGGACAGCACGGCATTTCAGCTTCTTGCCATCCTTTTGGATCACTCCTGAGCACATTAAGGTGAGGGCACCTGGCAGCAGCATGAAATACCACCAATTGTAGCTGGCGCTTTGGAGCATACGTCCTCCCATGAGTACGGTACACAGAAGAAGAGTAGCGATGGGGGCAAGCCAGACCAACTTTTTTGTGAAGGTACGCTTTAATTTTAGATGTTCGGCGGCTATATATTGCTGCATTCTACTCATCTCCTTTTCGGTATTCCTGTGCAATCTGCATGAACAACGATTCCAGGCTTTGTCCTGGAGTGACCGCCTCTTGATAAGCTAATACGCCGCCCGCAATGATACCGACATGGTCAACGATTTGTTCGACTTCGGATAAAATATGGCTGGAAAGAATTACGGTAATTCCTTGCTTCGGGAAGGAGCGAATCAACTCGCGTTGCTCCTGAATACCAATGGGGTCTAGTCCGTTGGTTGGTTCATCTAAGATCAATAGCTTGGGATGATTGAGGAGAGCAATGGCAATGCCCAGCCGCTGTTTCATACCCATCGAGAACTTGCCCGAGCGCTTTTTCCCGGTATGGGTCAAATCAACAATGTTCAGCACTTCATCAATCTGCGAATCAGGCAATCCCAGCAACGTTGTACGAACTTTGAGGTTCTCTCTAGCTGTCAAATTTTCATAGAGTGGAGGGGATTCGATCAGTGCGCCGATCTGAGCAAGATCTTTTCGGGACCAGGGTTTTCCTTGAAATAAAATCTCACCGGATGTCGGGCGTAGCATACCGGTTAACATTTTCAAGGTGGTTGATTTTCCAGCCCCATTTGGGCCAAGTAGTCCATAGACGGAATTCTCCTGAATAGACAGTGTGACGTTGTTCACCGCCTGTTGTCGTCCGAAGGTTTTGCAGAGATTTTTAGTCTGTAAAATAATGTTATCCATATCAGTTCATCCTTTTCATTTGTTCTGACAACTACTTTAAAGATCAATTCTAAGAACTTTATAAGGATTTAAAATATTAATTTCAAACTTTATGCATTCATGCACTATTCGCTATAATGGATACAGTGATTTAGGAAAGGGATGTAATCATGAAGAAGGTCATCGTAATCGGATCAGGAATTCTGGGGGCATCGACAGCATTCCATCTAGCAAAAATGGGTGCTAATGTCATTATTGTAGATCGTAAAGATAAAGGACAGGCTACTGATGCCGCTGCTGGCATTATCTGTCCCTGGCTATCACAGCGACGCAATCAGGCTTGGTACCAACTAGCCAAAGCGGGAGCGCGTTTTTACCCTGGGTTGATTGAAGAACTCAAAAGCGAGGGAGAAACAGAAACTGGCTATGCTCAAGTGGGGGCTCTCAGTATTCATGATGATTTGGAGAAAATCAAAAAAATGGAGGAGCGGGCACACTTACGACAAGCGGATGCACCGGAAATCGGTGAAATTACCCGGCTAAATGAAAAAGAAACCCATGAACGGTTTCCTTTGTTAGTAGAAGGTTATCATTCTGTTCATATTAGCGGTGCCGCCCGAATAGATGGGCGTGCGCTGCGGGATGCGTTGGTCCGATCAGCACAAAAAAACGGGGCGGTCCTTATACAAGGAAATGCTACGCTTCAATATGAGTCCGACCATGTAACGGGAGTAGTGGTCGGTGCACAAAGCTTCTCGTCTGACAAGGTCATTGTTTGTGCAGGTGCATGGGCAAATCAACTACTGTTGCCTTTGGGCATTCATTTTAAGGTTAGTTATCAGAAAGCACAAATTATGCATTTGCAGGTTTCTAATAGGCAAGACACAGGCACTTGGCCTGTAGTCATACCACCTTCTGATCAATATCTGCTGGCTTTTGATAAACAGAAGATCGTAATAGGGGCGACTCACGAAAATGAAATCGAAGGTTACGATACGAGAGTAACAGCAGGTGGGATGCAGGAAATTCTGGATAAAGGTTTAGAATTGGCCCCTGATTTAGCAAACAGCACTTTTCAGGAGGTAAGAGTTGGTTTCCGTCCTTTTACACCCGGTTTTCTACCAGTGATCGGAGCTGTTCCAGGCTGGGATGGTCTTATAGCGGCAAATGGGCTTGGAGCATCCGGGTTGACCATGGGCCCCTTTATTGGAAATCAGCTGGCAAAGTTGGCACTTGGAATGAATTTAGATATCGATATCAATGATTATGATATTCGAAAAGCAATAGATGAAAGTTGATTCTTGACCGGAGAAATGAAGTCGCCACAATGGCGGCTTTTTTAGCGATATAAGTTCTTTTTCTCAACTTTAAGTGAACTTATATCGCTAGCTGAAAAGGGCAATTACAGGTTTCCATTTTAAAGATTAGATAACCATCTAACCGTTGAGTAGTTTATAGAGATTGACTCATATTAATGTTCAAAACTCCGCTACGTAAGAACAAGATAAGTGACATACTAAAACAAATCACAGTAAACAGGCTAACGGAAATAAAACCACCAGAGTGTGCATATAGCATTCCGCTGTGAAAGAGCCAACCGCCGTACCACAATACATAGAAGAATTGGCAAGTGATGAAATTGTTCCTCGTGCTGTAGCAGACAGGGTTTGAAGCAAACTCATCATAAGTGGAAAAATCATTCCAAGGATGAGGAAGATCAGGAAATATGTAATTTCGACATAAGTTACGCTAGGTAAATATGGAAGAAGTAAATAAAGCAGGCCGATGAAGATTATGCCATATTTCAAAGAGTGTCTAGCACCTACTTTATTAACTAGGCTACTACCAAATAAGCTGCTGATCGTATTTCCTAAACCAAGGAACAGAATTACCGTACCAATACTTGCAACATTGAGACTGAATTTATCGGAAAGCCATGTGCCAATAAAAGAGAAAGCAGCAAAATTTCCGAGTTGGAATAGGAGATAGGCAAGAAAAGCGATCTTAGGTGTTGATCCGCGTAGTAATGAACGATATCTACTCCCAATAGAGGAAGCATTATGCTTCTGTAGAGAAGCAGGTAAGGAGGGCAAGAGAACAGCAGTCAAAATAACGATCAAGAAGGTGCAGCAACCAGTTATAATAAAAGGTGTTTGCCACCCTGTGGTAGCGAGATAGCTGCCGATGGGCACACCCAGCATTTGGGAAACGGCCAATCCTGCGGTAGCAACCCCCATGGCTTTTATACTTTATGTGGTTGAACCAGCTGAGGAATGGCAGCCCAAACTTGAGGCGACGCGAAAGCGGCGCTAATCCCAGCCAATAAGCGAAAAGCAAACATGGACCAAAAATCCGTGGCAAAGCCGCAAAGTAAAGTAAAGATACCAAAACCAAGCAAGCCGAACAGTAGTACTTTTTTTCGATTCCATTCATCTGACAAAGGTCCTGCAATTAAGGCAAACACAGCATAACCTAAAGCATAGGCCGAAACGATCCAGCCTGATTGCTCGATAGAAATGCCGAAACTTTCACGAAGAATAGGTAAAAGAGGCGATACAATGAACGTATCTGTGCCGATGAAAAACATGATAAAGAAAAACAAGGTGATAATTTTATTCAAAACTAATTCCTCCATTTGTTCTATTGTTCGATAATTTTCGAACATTAGAAATATAACATTGCAATATGTTATAATGCAACTATAATTCTTTATTCAGGTAGGTGAACGGATCTTGAGAACACTGTATCATCCTAGCGTTAATGAAATTACTCTATCTACAGTTTTATATGCCCTGAGTGACCCGATTCGGCTTAATATCATCAAGATTTTGGACGAAAAGGGGGAGCAATCCTGTAGCTCGATAGATATTTCGGCCCCAAAGTCAACCTTGTCCCATCACTTTAAGGCTCTTCGGGAATCAGGAGTCGTCCATACAAGAATAGAGGGTACCCAACGCTTTATTTCAATCCGGTACGACGATGTGAATTTACGATTTCCGGGATTGCTAGCGGCTGTACTGATGGGCTTGAAGCAATAAAATAAAGGTCTAGTTAGCATGATGCTGACTAGACCTTTATAGACGGAGGTAACGATAGAAAATCATAAGTTTCCGCTTATTTTGTAGTTAGAGGAAGAACAATTACTCTATACGTCATTCATCATGTCATTGAGATGCGAATTCTCCAACGATTGTGTTGTGGTTTGCATGTTTTTCAAGTAGTCGATTTTATAGATACAGGAGTAAATCACATTTAATACATAGTCAAAGGCAATTTGCGACGAAAATGTACCAATCTTGGCATGTTTTACTTCGTCATTAGGCACTTGGATACAGATATTACTGAGTTTGGCCAATTCATTTTGATTGGTTGCTGTAATTGTGATAAAAGGGATATTTTCATGTGCGAAATGCCGTGCTGCTTTTAAAAAAATCGGCGACTTTCCGTGGTAAGTTAAAAAAACAGCGCAATCCTGTGTCGTAAGATTAGCCGTATGGTAAGCCCACTCAGACAGCTCCGTGGCTATAACCACATACTTGTTTATTTTTACTAATTTATTTTGGAAACTTTTCGCACGGATTTGTGAATCACCTAACGCATATATAAAGATTCTTTTTGCTTGATCCAGCAGTAGGGCTGTTTGCGACAATAAATCATCATCCAAGAATGTAAAGTTTTTTTCAATCGTTTCTTTCATTAATTCTGCAATTTCTTTCGCTACTTGAAGTGGGGATTCATCAAAACCGAAAGGATAGTTGGGGTCTACATTGGAAATGTTCTGGGTATTCTGCTGAAATTCCCGAGCAAGTTTGATTATAAACTCCTTGAAGCCCGATAGCCCAAGTTTATGTGTTAATCGATTAATCGCAGAATGCGAAGTATATGTTGCCTTTGCAAGCTCCTGAATATTTAAGTGCAAGATACTTTCCTTATGAAGCAAAATATAGGATGCAATGCTTTTTTCGTTTGGTGTAAAGTTTTGCATTTCGGATAATTGCATCAGTATTTTCAACAGGTTCACTCCGGTTCAATTGAAATAACGTTTGATAAAGGATATAAAATAAACATTTTGTTTAAAAATAAACAACCATTTTTAAAAATAATCGGTTGATTGTACCATTTTGGCGGCAAATCCTTTACGATCAACGTTCTTCTTCTATAATAAATGAAAAAGAGCCTAAGGGGGAAATAATATGCTTACCATCGGTTATATTGGAAATGGGAAAAGCACGAACCGTTATCATCTTCCTTTTTCATTGAACAGAGCTGATTTGAAAGTGAAGACGATATACGCACGCAATCCAGATAAAGGGGAGTGGAAAAAAATCCCTGACGTGCTGTATACAGATAATATTGAATCTCTAATGAACGATAAGGAGATTCAGTTGATTGTTATCTGTACACCTGTAGAATCCCACTACGACTATGCGAAAATGGCGCTTGACCACGGGAAAAATGTACTTGTTGAGAAACCTTTTATGTTAACCAAAGAAGAAGCCATGTCGATCTTCCAATATGCTAAAGAGAAAAATCTGGTTATACAATGCTATCAGAATAGACGTTACGACTCGGATTTCCTCACTACCCAGAAGGTTATTGAATCAGGAAAACTTGGAGATTTGCTGGAAGTGGAGATGCATTACGATTATTATCGCCCTGAGATCCCGAACTCCACTTCTCATTTTTCTAAATATAACAGTTACCTATATGGACATGGCGTTCATACCATTGACCAGGTTCTTTCCTATTTTGGGAAGCCGGACACAATCCATAACGATGTTCGTCAATTGCTGGGTGCTGGGAGAATGAATGATTACTTTGATCTGGATTTTTATTATTCCTCGCTCAAGGTATCCATCAAATCCAGCTTTTTTCGCTTAAAAGAGCGGGCGAGTTTTGTTGTATACGGCAAAAAAGGCGTTTTTATAAAGCAAACGAAGGATCGTCAGGAGGAGCATCTGAAATTATACTATCTGCCTAAGGGACACGCCGATTTCGGCATCGACCTGCCCGAGCATTACGGCATCTTAACATATCTGGATGATAAAGGCGAGTATCATGAAGAAAAAGTCGTTTCTGAAAAGGGAGACTATGCTCGAGTGTATGACGATATTTATCAGTCGATCGTATTTGGTAAAGAAAAAGTGATTAAAGACGAAGAAACCATAATTTGTATGGAAATACTTGAAAAAGGTATAGAGGAGTGCAACTAAAATGAAGTTGGGAATTGTCGGAGCAGGGATGATCGTAGGGGATCTATTGAGCTTTATTCAGGAAATCCCAACTATTTTATTAAAGGGCATTTGTTCTAGACCTAGCCACCAGGAGAAATTACTGGATTTGAAAAATAAATATGGAATATCTCAGATTTATTCGGATTACAGTGAGATGCTGATGAACCGTGATGTGGATACAGTTTATATCGGGTTGCCTAATCATCTTCATTATTCATATGCCAAAGAAGCATTATTGAGTGGTAAACATGTCATTTGTGAGAAGCCGTTTACTTCCAATTTGCAAGAATTTCTAGAGCTAAAAGAAATTGCTCAGCAAAGAAAACTGGTATTGGTGGAAGCCATAACGAATCAATATTTGAAAAATTATTTGTCAATGAAGGAGTATCTACCTAAACTTGGTGAGATCAAAATAGTTGAATGCAACTATTCTCAATACTCATCTCGATATGAAGCTTTCAAAGCGGGAATAATCCAGCCTGCATTTAATCCGGAGATGTCTGGTGGAGCCTTGATGGATATTAATTTATATAATATTCATTTTGTTGTTGGATTCTTCGGGAGCCCTAAGAAAGTGGAGTATTGGGCGAACATGGAGCGTGGAATTGATACTTCAGGTATGCTGCTGCTTGATTACGGTGATTTCAAGTGTGTCTGCATAGGTTCAAAAGATAGTACGGCCTCCAATGCCGTGAACATTCAAGGCAATAAGGGCTATATACACATGGCAAGTTCGGCTAATATATGCAACTGCTTTGATTACACTGCGAATAAGGAAACGCCAATTCGGGTCGACTTAAAAGATCATCCGCATCGAATGTATGACGAATTCGTTGAGTTTGACCGTATCATCGAGGAAAAAGATTTGGAAAAAGCCTCGGATATGCTTGAACATAGCGAGAAGGTCATGAATGTCATTGAGAAAGCCAAGCAGTCCGCCAATCTTGTATTTGGCCCTGATAAACACGATCTATAATACTTTTAGATCAGTTAACGAACTGAATGTTAAAGAAGCAACTCGCTAGGGTTGCTTCTGACTCGCTGATTTGAGAGTAGCAGACATAGTAGCCTGCTACTCTTTTTTTATCAGATTCACAATTTCCGGTCCAACAGCATGCCTATTTGCTCTGCCATCTCGACAGGAGGGAGAGGTTTATCATTCAAAAACCACCACTCCATAATCCCTACCACAGCGGACGCTGCATAACGGACAACCACCTCTTCGTTTAGTCCCCGATTTCTTGCTTCATTCATGTCGACCTCTTCCCGAAGTTCATCGATCATAAATTCAAGAAACTGAGTGCGGAAGTAAGGGGCGCCTTTGCTCACCAGCATCGTGGAGAAAAATAAATAGTTAGCCTCAAAATATTCAAACCAAACAATTTCGGCCTCTGTAAAGCTCAAATGAGCCGATTCAATACATAATCTTCGAAGTTCATTGATGTGTGCGGCAATCAGCTTATCCAGCAAATCATATTTGTCCACGTAATGAAGATAGATGGTTCCCCGGCTTACATTCGCTTTGTCGGATAGATCCTGAATCGTAATATGGTCGAAACTCTTTTCGGCCATCAACTCCGTTAATGCTTTTTTCAAGGCTTCCTGTGTTTTGAGTATTCTCCTGTCCACTTTCACTGTGTTCAACCCCTAAACTTCTAAATGATAATTGACTGTTTTAACTTATATGTCTATTAATGAACAAATCAAGCGTATTTAACAATTGCAAGCATTCTGTATCATCTTATAATAATAGACACAAGTTCAATAATGTATCTCTTTCAATTATAGATGCATTTATATGAAGGATCAATGCAAATGAAGAAAGAGGAGATATCACATGTCAGATACTCAAAAACTTACGGCTGCACAGCGAACGATTGGGCTTTCATTTGAGTAAAGCCAAAGACAACGGCCTGACGGAAGAGGAACTGATCGAAGTCATTACCCATCTTGCCTTTTATGCGGGCTGGCCGAAGGCGATGTCCGCTATTACAGTGGTGGCCAAAGAACTATTCGCAAAAGAAAACTAAGTCTCAAAGCAAACATTTTATATCCAATCTCAGAACCTCAATTAAGCAATTCAAATTAGAAAGGATGTTCATTCTCTATGTCCAACATTCAAGATAAAGTCGTTATTATTACAGGTGCTTCCAGCGGAATCGGAGAGGCAACGGCCAAAGAGCTGGCATCTAAAGGTGCGAAGCTTGTGCTGGCGGCTCGCCGTGAAGACCGTTTACAAAAGCTGCAAGAAGAAGTTGAACAAAGCGAGGGGACAGCCATCTACAAAGTAACCGACGTGACATCGCATGAACAAGTGGAGGAGTTGGCTTCGTATGCACTTCAAGAGTTTGGGAAAATCGACGTACTTATCAATAATGCCGGAGTCATGCCGCAATCGTTTCTCTTTAAGAAGAAAATTAATGAATGGGATATGATGATTGATATTAATATCAAGGGCCTCTTGTACGGGATTGCTGCTGTTCTGCCTGCGATGCGGGAACAGAAATCTGGCCATATCATTAATCTGTCTTCTATTGCCGGACATAATGTCTACCCCGGCGGCACTGTATATTGCGCGACCAAACATGCCGTAAGGGCGATTACGGAAGGTTTACGTCAAGAAGAGGCGATCTGTGGTACCCAGATTCGTACAACGAATATCTCTCCAGGAGCTGTCAGCACTGAATTGACGGAGGGAATCACGGATGCAGAGTTAAAACAAACCTACGATGAGTTATATCAAGGAGCGATTAAAGCGGAAAGTATCGCACGTGCGATTGCTTTTGCGATTGAAGAGCCAGGAGATGTTGCGATCAATGAAATGATTATTCGCCCTACCACACAACAGGCGTAAGTCAACAGCAGGAGGAATGACGATGAATTATCGTACAGTAGGAAAAACAGGAATCAAGGTTTCAAATTTATGTTTTGGCACGATGTCCTTCGGCGGAAATGCCGATGAAGAAACATCCAAAAAAATGTTCAACCGCTCCCGCGAAGCTGGCATTAACTTTTTCGATACAGCAAACGTGTACAGCCAGGGTCGCTCCGAAGAAATTCTGGGCGAGTGCATCGAGGATTGTCGGGATGAGATTATACTGAGCACCAAAGTTTTCTATCCGATGGGACAGGACGTGAATGCTAGGGGGCTTTCCCGCCGTCATATCATGCTTGAAGTGGAAAACAGTCTGCGACGCCTGAAGACGGACCGCATCGACTTCTACTTCGTGCATATGTTCGACGAAAATACGCCAATGGAGGAGACGCTTCGTGCACTCGACGATCTCCAAGCGCAGGGTAAAATCCTTTACCCAGCGGTGAGCAACTGGTCGGCCTGGCAGATTGCCAAAGCGCTCGGCATCTCTGCCAAGGAGGAGCTGGCACGCTTTGAATTGATCCAGCCGATGTACAACTTGATCAAACGTCAGGCTGAGGTAGAAATCCTGCCTCTTGCCGTTTCCGAGCAGATTGGGGTCATTTCGTACAGCCCTCTGGGAGCCGGGATTCTTACGGGCAAATACGGAACGAACAAACGACCGGAGCAAGGACGGCTGGTCGAAGAGCAGCGGTATACGGACCGCTATGCGGATGAAATGAATTTTACCGTCGCCGACCGCTTTACTGCACATGCAGCAGAACGAGGCGTGAAGCCCTCGACGCTTGCGGTAGCCTGGGCGATATCCAATCCTATGATCACGGCGCCAATTATTGGCGCAAGAAACCTCGCGCAGCTGGAAGACTCACTGGGCGCTGTCGATGTAGAGATGACTCCAGAGTGGCGCGATGAGATTTCCAGACTTTCGGTGACTCCCGCGCCTGCTACAGACCGGGGTGAGACGCTGCTGCCGAATTGGGCCTAGTCATTCATGACCTGGTCATATTTTTCCTTCAATCGCTTGATGTCAGCTCTCGGAGGAGCACCGAACGTGCGGGAGTATTCACGGCTGAATTGGGAAGAGCTCTCGTAACCAACTCTGAAAGCGACGTCTGCGGCGTCCGCCGATTCAGCCAATAAGATGCGGCGAGCTTCCTGAAGTCTCAGCTGTTTTTGGAACTGAATTGGGCTCATGGCGGTTACCTCTTTAAAATGCCGATGGAACGAAGAAACACTCATGCTGGCGGTGTCTGCAAGATCTTCGATCCGAAAAGACTGGTCCCAATTTCGGACAATATGGTCGATAGCTTCCCGGATCCGATAGGTGCTGCTTCCTTCGACTGCAATCTGAGCCAATTCGACTCCATAGGGCCCCTGCAGCAGCCTGTACAGAATCTCCCTCGTGTAAAGCGGGGCCAGAAATGGGATTTCTCCCGGGGTGTCCAGCAGACGGGCAAGCCTGAGCACGGCGTCCTGAATGGACGATTCCATCCGGCCGACGAACAGGGCACGCTTGGCATTATCTTTTGACGTGACCTTAATATCACAATCGTTCAGCACTTCAAGGATCTGGTTCTGTGTAAATTCGAGCTTGAGACTCAGGTAAGGAGAGTCAGCAGACGCTTTTATAATTTGACCGATCACAGGAAGATTCATGGAAGCGATCAGATAATTGGACGGTCCATATTCAAATCTCTCCTGTGCCAGCAAAATTTCTTTCAGACCTTGAACGACAACACAAAAAGAAGGCTTGTAAACCCGATACGCGGGCTCAGTTATGCTGGAATGCTGATAGAAAAATAGGGAAGGGATCGCCGTTTCCTTGGTGCTATTCTGAAGCGAGTGACGCTCGATTAATCCGGTAAGCTCCTGTTGCTGTTGAATAAGGTTCTCGGGCATTCAAATCCTCCTTGCAGGTTTGTCTGGTCCCATTATAAGACTTATCCGCCTGTAGCAACAGTAGCCGTAATAGGATTGGGCAATCATTTAAGACGAATGAGATATCGCTTCGCTTTTTCTGTTCGGCATAATAAGACTAAGTTCACAGAATCAAGCAAGGGGGAGAACAATGTAACAGCTAAGCGGATGGAGTGACAGATGCCTCTAAACTACCGTAAGCATAACGACATTACTATAAGAACAAGTTTAAAAAAGGGAGGAGATGAATTATTTGAATCGTTGGTTTAGGAACTTATTGGTTCAAAGGCTTATCACATTAATAGAGTTTGAAGAACATGAATTTTTCAAAAAATTATATAATAGTTCTCTTGATAGGATAGTAAGCCAATCAACTAATGAAAAATAATAACATTTATAATGACCAACTCTCTAATTAGATAAAGATAGAATCATATTAAGAAAGGAAGATGTATGATGGAAAAGCGTAAATTGGGAAATAGCGGTCTGGAAGTTTCCGCAATCGGACTTGGATGTATGGGAATGAGTTACGGTTATGGGCCGGCTTCGGACCAAAAGGAAATGATCTCGGTCATTCGGGAAGCGGTCGAGCGCGGCGTGACTTTCTTTGATACCGCCGAAGTATACGGACCCTACACGAATGAAGAACTCTTGGGCGAAGCTCTTCTTCCTGTTCGAGATCAAGTCGTGATTGCCACGAAGTTCGGCTTCAATATCCAGGATGGCAAGCAGTACGGAATGAACAGTCGCCCTGAGCATATCAAGAAAGTTGCCGAAGAATCGCTTAGTCGGCTCAAGATTGAAGCCATCGACCTGTACTATCAGCACCGAGTCGATCCAAATGTGCCGATCGAAGAGGTAGCGGGAGCCGTGCAAGATCTGATCCGGGAAGGAAAGGTGAAGCACTGGGGATTGTCTGAAGCAGGAGTGAAGACCATTCGTCGTGCACACGCGGTTCAGCCACTCACTGCAATTCAAAGTGAATATTCCCTGTGGTGGAGACGCCCGGAAGAGGAACTCCTCCCTGCCCTAGAGGAGCTCGGTATTGGCTTCGTTCCGTTCAGTCCTTTGGGGAAGGGATACCTAACGGGGAGTTTTAACGCGAATACGACATTCAATCATGGCGACTTGCGCAGAGTTCTTCCACGTTTTACTCCAGAAGCACTGGAGGCCAATCAGGTGCTGGTCGATCTGCTTAAAGAGATGGCTGAGCAGTTAAAAGCAACGCCAGCCCAAATCGCACTCGCCTGGCTGCTAGCTCAGAAGTCGTGGATCGTTCCGATCCCGGGCACACGGAAATTAAGCCGTCTGGAAGAAAATCTAGGCGCAGTGGACATTGAGCTCACATCCGAAGATGTGCGTAATATTAACAGCGCAGCCTCGCAGATCACTTTGATGGGCGCCAGATATACGGAGGAGCTGGAGATGAGAACGGGTCTTTGATCTAATTCTTAAAGTCATAATCCAACATGAGGAGATCTCTTTTGTTAAAGTAAATAATTGAGATGAAAAATCGTATTTCTCCGCAATATTAAAATCCTGTCCCGCCTTATGAGGCGGGGTGAGTATAAGTCCAATGTTCATTAACTCGCTGTCGGTAAAACGTTGGCCCAGTTCTTCCACAAAATATACTGCCATTTCGTCCAGTCCAACCAGCTTTAGCCGTAAACAAACTTCATTCGGGCGTGATAGCAGCTGGTACCAACCGACGAGAGCATGCTCACGTTTTGCATCAATGGCCATCCAGGCAGTCTCATTTTTTTCAAAGGGACTTAGCAGACGATAAAAGGTTCCCTGTGTAATTAATCGTCGGTGACGTTTATACACTTTTATTTGTTCTTTGATTACTTTGCACTCTTCTTCTGACAAAGCCCATGGATCAAGTTCATAACCGAATACACCAAAGTAGGCGGCATTGGATATGGTTTGCAACGGTGCGGTTCTGCCTACCTGGTGGTTCGGGATGCTTGACACATGAGCACCCATGCTGCTAAGCGGATAGGCCATGGAAGTGCCATACTGAATCTTCAGACGTCCTATAGCCTCACTATGTCGTTTGTCCATGTTTGGGGAGCATAATAAAGCATCCCTGGATCAAACCGTCTCCCACCGGAAGCACAGAACTCAAACAAAATCTCAGGGTGTTCGGTAACGAAAAGAGCTTATCCATCTTTCGAGCACGCTTTTTGGGATTGACAGAGGTATGGTTGCATGAGAAAATGTACGCGCGTACATAAAATGATTTGGAGGTGGGTAATATCGTTTCGCGCAAGGAAGTAGCAGAACTTTCCGGCGTGTCTGAAGCGACGGTATCCCGGGTCTTAAATGCAGTAGGTCCTATCAAAGAGGATACCCGGAGAAGGGTTCTGGACGCAGCTAATCAGCTTGGATATGTTCCCAGTGCGCTGGCCCGTAACTTTGCCCGAAGCAAGAGTGGCCATCTTGGTGTAGTTATGCCTTATGTCCCGAAGGCGCACCTGTTCTCAGCCTATTTTTTCTCTGAGATGCTGAGCGGTATCGGAAACAAGGCCAGAGACAGCGGGCTCGATCTGCTTCTATTGTTCCGGAAGCCGGGGGAACGGATTGATTACAGTAGTCTTTTCCGCCAGCAAAGGATCGATACCTGTATCATCCTTGGAGCCAGGGATGACCACGATGAGGTGGAAGCTCTAAAGAGACTTCAGGAAGAAGGGCGTCCGTTCTGCGTCATGAATCACCATTTTGAAGGGCAATCGTTCTGTGAAGTGGATGCAGATCATGTAGAAGGCAGCCGAACGGCTGTAAGTCACCTCATCGAGCAGGGTTACAAACGGATCGCCTTTCTCAACGGCCCGGATATCTATTCCAATAGTACTGAGCGAATGAAGGGTTACCGTACCGCGCTTCAGGAGGCCGGTATTGAATATGACCACGATCTGCTTCTGGAAGGTAACTATAGCCGTCGAAGCGGGCTCGAAGCCTCAGCTACAATAGCAGACAAATTGATTGATATTGATGCCGTATTTGCGGCGAACGACCGGATGGCCCTTGGGGTAATGCAGGGTCTCCGTGAGCGCGGACTGCCAGTTGACCGGTTCCCAGCGTTTGTAGGCTATGACGATTCGGATGCGGCTGAGATGGCTGTTCCGCCACTAAGCAGTGTCCGCGTTCCTTTTTATGAGATGGGAGAGCTTGCAGCCTCGAAGCTTATACCCGATTCTCTGAACCTTATTCCAGCCCTGGAACTGACCGGGTCCGACTCGATAAGAGAACTCCTGTCCACAGAGCTGATTATCAGGGCGTCATCCATTCGTCCATAACACCAATCGTCAAAAACTCGTTGAAACTCAGACCCATAAGGAGGATCACGACATGTCTAATCGTCTTCGTATCGGAATGGTTGGCTACAAATTTATGGGCAAGGCTCACAGCAACGCTTACCGTAGTCTACCCATGTTCTTCCCAGATGCCCCGCTGCAGCCAGAGATGTCCGTTATCTGTGGACGCAACGCGCAGGGGGTTCAGGCGGCTGCCCGCCAGTTCGGCTGGACCGAAAGTGTTACGGATTGGCGTGATCTAGTGAAACGTAACGATATTGATCTCATTGATATTAACGCCCCGAGTAATGCCCATAAGGAAATTGTCGTTGAGGCTGCCCTCCATGGCAAGCATCTGTTCTGTGAGAAGCCGCTTGCGCTCTCGCTGGCGGATTCCCGTGACATGCTGCAGGTAGCAGAGGAAGCAGGGGTCAGACATATGGTAGGCTTCAACTACCGCTTTTCTCCGGCTGTCCAGCTGGCAAAGCAGCTAATCGAGAGCGGTCGCCTAGGAAAAATTTATCATTTCCGGGCCTTCTTCCTTCAAGACTGGATCATGGACCCGTCCTTCCCGCTGGTATGGCGACTGCAAAAAGAAGTGGCCGGTTCTGGCTCTCATGGTGATCTTGGCGCCCATCTGATTGATCTCGCTCGCTTCTTGGTCGGCGAGTTCCATGAAGTGATCGGCATGAGCGAGACATTCATCAAACAGCGCCCGTTGGCTTTGGAGATGAGCGGGTTGAGCTCCAAAAGGAGCGCAGAGGCAAATGCACCGATGGGAGAAGTGACCGTCGATGATGCCACGCTGTTCCTGGCACGCTTCGCCGGAGGTGCGCTGGGCAGCTTCGAGGCCACACGTTTTGCTGCCGGACATCGGAGCACAAATTCATTCGAGATCAACGGTAGCCTAGGCAGCGTGCGGTTTGACTTTGAACGAATGAACGAACTGGAAGTGTATTTCATACAGGATGAGGAGGACGTTCAGGGCTTTCGCCGCGTACTCGCCACCGATCCGGCACATAAGTACTCCGAAGCCTGGTGGCCTGCAGGACATACAATTGGATTCGAGCATACCTTTACCCACGAGATGCTTGAGATGTTGAGTGCCATCTCCGAAGGGCGGCAACCTTCGCCGAACTTCCACGACGGTGTCGCTTGTCAGGCTGTGCTTGAAGCGGTAGAACGATCCATAGAGGAACGACGTTGGGTATCCATTGAAGAAATGTAGTATAACAATACATTCCGAAAGGTGAGTGGTTACAGATGCGCAAGGCACTGATTGTATGGGGTGGATGGAACGGACATGAGCCTGAGCAGGTGGCGGCGATTTTTGAACGCATTTTGAAGGAAGAGCAGTTCGAGGTGGAGGTGTCTAATACCCTTGAAGCCTACCAAGATGCAGAGAAACTGCTTGACCTGGACTTAATCGTTCCAATGTGGACCATGGGACAGATTGAGCAGGAACTAGTCAATAATGTCTCAGCAGCCGTTCAAAGCGGCGTAGGTCTCACAGGCTGCCATGGCGGCATGTGTGATGCGTTCCGGAACAACGTGGATTGGCAGTTCATGACAGGCGGGCAATGGGTTGCGCATCCCGGCAATGACGGGGTGGAATACATGGTGAACATGAAGCGCGGCTCCAGCCCACTTCTAGACCACATTGAGGATTTCCAGGTCAAAAGCGAGCAGTATTACCTCCACGTAGACCCGGCAGTTGAAGTGCTGGCAACCACACGCTTCCCGGTCGTCCCGGGCCCCCATTCAGCCAATGGGCCGGTGGATATGCCTGTTGTATGGACGAAGCGCTGGGGGAACGGCCGCGTCTTCTACAATTCGCTGGGCCATCACGCAGATATCATAGATATGCCTCAAGTGACCGAGATGATGCGCAGCGGGTTTCTGTGGGCAGCCGCAGGCAAACAGGCGGTGACCACCCGCGGCAACTCTCTGGCAGAGGCTTATACAGGCATGACAGACAACCAGCAGCGTTAGCGTGGACCGGATGAATTGGTAGTACCTCTGGCAAAGAGTTTGACCACCTGAACTCACCATGGTCAGAAAGGGACAGAGCACAGAAGGAGAACAGACAACACGGACGGTAATACCGTTAGGCATCTACCCTTATGCAATGATGTCCTAATTGAATTGAATTCGTATTGCCAGTCTCCATTTGATTGATACATTGATGATTTGTAATTTTACAATATTTAACAATCAGAATAAATGAGCTTGTTTACAAGCCCCGTTCAGCGACAGAATAGTATCCGATGAAATAAAAGAATGCCATTATCCATTTTTTCTGAAGAAGAAGGGAGTTCAGGCATGAACAAAATGAAAGTAGGCATTATCGGGTGTGGTAAAATTAGCGGAATTTACATGGAAAATTGCCATCGTTTCGACATTCTAGAGCTGTACGCAGTAGCGGATCTGGACCAAGGTCGGGCAGAGGAGCAGGCGGTAGCGTTTAACGTTCCGAATGTATATTCGGTAGATGAGATTTTGGCTGATCCGGAGATCGAACTCATTATTAATTTGACCATTCCGGGCGTTCACGCCGACGTTTGTCTCAGAGCTCTTGAGGCAGGCAAGCATGTTTATGTGGAGAAGCCACTTGCCGTCACCCGTGAGCAGGGGCAGGCTGTCTTGGATCTTGCTCATCAAAAGGGACTGCTTGTCGGCTGCGCACCGGAGACCTTCTTCGGTTCCGGTATACAGACGTCATTGAAGCTGATTGAAGACGGAGTCATTGGGAGTCCGGTAGCCGCTACGGCTTTCATGATGAGCCGTGGACATGAACATTGGCATCCTGATCCTGAATTTTATTATGCAGTCGGCGGCGGTCCAATGTTTGATATGGGCCCCTATTATTTGACGGCTCTGGTGCAATTGCTGGGTCCGATTGCTACCATTTCGGGCATGACAAGCAAGGCGATGGATCAACGAATGATTACAAGCGAGAAAAAGAGAGGCCAGACCATCCCGGTCGATATACCGACCCATGTGGCCGGATTGCTGCGCTTCAAGCAGGGGGCTGTCGGCACGCTGATTACCAGCTTTGACATCTTTGGTGGAAGCACTCTGCCACCTATCGAGGTATACGGCACTCATGGCACGCTACAGGTACCAGACCCGAACACGTTCGGAGGGCCAATTCGCTATAGGGTGCTAGGCGAGCAAGAATGGATAGAGGTACCGCTGCTGCCGGGTTACCAGGAGAACACACGGGGCATCGGTGTTGCCGATATGGCCTATGCTATCCGCAGCGGACGGCCTCACCGCGCCAGTGGTGAATTGGCCTATCATGTGCTGGAGGCGATGTGGGCGTTCCACGATTCCTCCGATCAGCAGACCTTCTATCCAATGCAAAGCACATGTCTGCGTCCGGCGGCTTTACCGGAAAACCTGCCTTTGTACACGTTAGATACGTAAACAAATGTCAGCCTAGTGCTAGTCGGCAGCATTCAAAAATTACAAGACTGGAGGGCATGTCCCAAAAGTCAGTTTTTATTTTTTTACATTCCGCTTTGAATGTTCATTTCTATTGAAAAGAAGACTCCAGCTCCGTTTTGACCGCGGCTTTGGAGTCTTCTTAGTTCACTTTTCGGAAAATTTGACAGATAAAGAAGTTGTGGAAGTCCTTTCAATAAAGAATTATAGAGCAAAGACTAAGAGAGGAAAGACTAAGCAAAGTAACCGTGGACCTGATCTTAATTTCGGTCATAAAATCATTCTTTACCGATCGTTCTAAATATGTTATATTATTGCCGTGGGAGGAGTACACGGATAAGAAGCCAAGAGTTATGAGGAGTGGTGTGAGATCTTGCAGTGGCGCTCTTCTACGCATATTAGAATGATCGTTCTCATTATAACAGATAGAGAAGGGATGGATTGAACATGGAATATCGTGTATTAGGAAATACAGGCCTTAAAGTAAGCAGTTTTGTATTAGGTACAGGTACTTTTGGTTTTTGGGGAAACAATACGGAGAAAGAAGCTGCAATCATACTGGATGAAGCTTTGGCAGGAGGCATTAACCTAATCGATACAGCGGATGTCTATTCAAGTGGTCAATCCGAAGAAATTCTGGGTCACATCCTAAAAGGACGCAGGCAGGATGTTATTCTGGCCACGAAAGGCGGAATGCCCATGGGCAGTGGGATCAATCAATCCGGTAACTCGAAATATTGGATTAAGCGTGCAGTAGAGGATAGTTTGAGAAGGTTGCAAACGGATTATATCGATTTGTATCAACTACATCAGCCGGATCTCCATACCGATATTGAAGAGAGTCTTGACGCACTTACGGACTTGGTTCGTGAAGGGAAGATTCGCTACATTGGTACATCCAATTTTCAGGCATGGCAAGTGACCGAAGCACAATGGACTAGCGAACGCAAAAATACCGCACACTTTATATCCGAGCAAGCCCCGTATTCCATTTTGAATCGAAGCATCGAATTCGATCTGCTTGCTGCAACCGCAAAATACGGAATGGGCGTACTTGTTTGGAGCCCACTTTCGGGTGGCTTACTGACGGGGAAATATCGTTTAGGAGCAGCCGTTGCCCCGGATTCAAGAGCAGCCACCTTCGCTGGACGCTTAAAATCTGTTGTTGACCCTGATCGAGAAGAAAATCGCACCAAATTTGAAGCCATTGCTAAGCTCCAAACCCTTGCAGATGAAGCAGGATTAAGTTTGCCTCATCTTGCCATGGCATTTACACAAGCTCATTCGTCAATTACTTCTGCTATAGTGGGGGCAAGAACAATTGAGCAACTACGTGAAACGTTAAAAGGCAGTGACATCCGATTAAGCACTGATATCCTGGATGCGATAGATGCTATCGTTCCGCCAGGAGTAACCCTGGATGCCCTGGAAAAAGGCTGGACGCCTGATTGGTTACAAGCAGACAAACGAAGAATCTTGGGTTAAATATATAAGACAGACCTCATAACTGTAATGTATTCACTTTTTTTAAACCTAGTTTGCCGATCCTTCACTAAATTGTATAATGATTATTCGAGGTGATGACGATGGCAAGATCAAAAGAATTTGAAGTTAATGAAGTATTAGATAAAGCAATACACCTGTTCTGGGCACAAGGATATGAGAAAACCTCAATGCAAGATTTGGTTGAGTTTATGGGTATTCACCGAAGAAGTATCTATGATACCTTTGGGGATAAGCATGCCTTATTTATGAAAGCTCTCGAACGATATGAAACGAAGCAGACCAGCAAAATGAGGTTTCTAATTGAAAAACAAAAACCGATTAAAGAATTAATTCGTGAGTTGTTTGAGGCGACAGTAAGAAATGAAGGAGAACCTCTAGGGTGTTTTCTCGTGAATTCAGGCGTGGAACTCGGCGTGTTGGATCCTGAAGTTGCATCCTTAGTTGATGAGAGTTATTCGCGAACTGAGGAACTCTTGACTAACCTTGTTCTAAAGGGGCAACAATCGGGTGAGTTCAAGGCTGACTTTGATCCTGTAGTTATTTCTCATTATTTAATGAATGCGTGGTTGGGGCTACGTACGTTGGTTAAGACAACAACGGATCAGCAAAAATTAAAGAATATTATTGATATGACACTGTCCGCTTTAGATTAAAAGTGGAATTACAGCATGGCAGGCAAAAGGAGTCACCTAAATGGAAGTTTGTTTCCGTGATACAAGTTCTTGTTCTCTAACTGAAGAAAGAACTTGTATCTTTTGCCTCAAACAAGTCAAGGAATACAGCTCTAAAATTAAAATTCTTAGCCACAAAAAAATTATTTACTGTTCGTTCTAAAATTGATATGCTAATAGCAAGTTAGATCTAACTGTTTTTTACTCCAATAAGAATGATCGTTCTAAAATCGTCTTTAAAACTCATTTATACTAATCTGCATGTTATGAAGGAGAGAATATTATGAAGTATACAGTTATTACAGGAGCAAGCTCAGGGATTGGATATGAAACGGCATTGGGCTTTGCTACACGTGGCAAAAACTTAATTTTGGTAGCTAGAAGATTGAATAAATTAGAAGAACTCAAATCAGCAATTAAGGATATTGATCCTACTGTAAATGTTATTGTTCATACAAGTGATCTGTCTGTTACAGATCAGGCCTACACACTATATAACAATTTAAAGGAATACCAAATTGAGACCTGGATTAACAATGCGGGGCTCGGTGAAGCTTCTTTTGTAGCAGAACAGAATTTAGATAAAGTTGAAACTATGTTACGTGTTAACATCGAATCCTTGACGATCCTTTCTACACTATATGTGCGAGATTATGCTGATGTAGAAGGAACTCAGTTAATTAACGTCTCATCCGCACTCGGATATGCCATTGCTGTTGGGAGTGTTGCTTATTCTGCATCTAAATATTACGTTAGTGCCTTCACAGAAGGGCTTGCAAAGGAACTAGAAATTAAAGGTGCAAAACTAAAAGCTAAGGTTTTAGCACCAGCTATAACAGAAACGGAATTCGTTAAGAAATCATTAGATACTGAAGAATTTGATTACAAAGCAAGCATGCCTAAGTACCACACTGCCAAACAAATGGCGGGCTTCATGGTGGATCTTTATGATAGCAACGAGGTGGTAGGGATTGTAGACCAGAACTATGATTTCAATCTGAGAGGAAAAATATATACAATAATTCCAGAATTTTAAATTTAATTCATATATTAGATTTGACTTACCTTCATGTCATGCATCTTGGGAATGAAAAGCTGCTCAAGACATTCGCTCAATCTGGGACGAATCTATTGTTAGTCAATCGTGCTGAACGAGCTCTGGAAGATCTTAGCGTTATACTATCCCCAAATTAGTAAAAGAAGAGGATGAATGATGAGAGCAGCACAAATACAGAAATATTCAAAAATAATCCAAGTGGAATTAAATGATGTTAACATACCACAGATCAATAACCATGAGGTACTTGTCAAAGTAAAGGCTGCAGGTGTAAATCCACTGGATATTCTTAATCTGAATGGCAGTGTTCGGATGATTGCCAACTATAAGTTGCCATTAACTTTAGGGAATGAACTATCCGGCATTATTGAAGCCGTTGGTGATGATGTTTTGAATTTTAAGGTTGGTGACCCTGTTTATACGAGGTTGCCGCTTAATAAAATCGGTGCTTTTGCTGAGTATGCGGCTGTAAATGAAGATGCTTTATCCATCATGCCTGAAAATCTATCTTTTATTGAAGCTGCTGCGGTACCCCTTACTGCCTTGACTGCTTATCAAGCATTGCACGATGTACTCCATGCTCAGCCGAATAGAAAGCTATTCATTCCTGGAGGAACCGGAGGATTTGGCGCTATGGCAATCCCCATTGCCAAATCAATGGGATTATATGTTATTACAAGTGGAAGTGAAAGAGGCAGATCACGTACACTGTCGGTCGGGGCTGATCAATTCATAAATTATAAGGCAGAGAATTATGCTAACATACTGTCCGATATCGATTATGTGATCGACACCTTGGGTGCCAAAGAGATCAAAGCTGAACTGGGCATTTTAAAACGACAAGGGAAATTGGTATCATTGAAAGCCGGACCTAATTATCGCTTTGCGGTTGACAATCATTTTCCGTTGTGGAAAAAAGCAGTGTTTGGTCTAGTGGGTGCTCGCTTAGATTCTTTAGCACGTAAAAATCAAAATGAATATCGCTTTTTATTTGTGCAAGCCAATGGAAGTCAATTACAAGAAATCACTAAACTTGTTGAAAAAGAGAATATAAAGCCCTCTATAGATTCAACTTATACGTTTGGTGACATTAACAAGGCGCTGATTAAAGTGTCGATGGGCCACTCCCAAGGCAAAGTGATTGTGACCTTCTAAAGTAAGCACATCTAATATTATAGACGCCGTTACGAGATGACCTAAATAAACGATTATTGCTGGAAACGTAACAACAGGTGAAGCGACACGGGATTTGATACTACTTTGTGAATCCAAAAAAGGGAAGAAGAACAGATACTTAGTCATGTGGATGTTGATTATTTAAAGAATTGGTTCTCATTAATGCAATCCCCCTGACCAAAGTTTCTGGCAGGGGGATTGCATTAATGTAAGTTCTAGTTCACATACTTCTCTATCGTGCTTCGGACTGCACCAGGACCTGCCAGCATCTCATGAAACATGGCTTCAATCTTGTCGCCCAGACCAATCTCATATAATCGGACACCGAACAGTTTGTCATCCTCGAGTAGGCAGCGAACCTCGGAGGTTTGATCGCCCAGCTTCGTATTTTGCAAATATCCCTGTAATGTATCCAGTAACGGGTCCGGACTGAGTGTGAAGGGTGCTCCTTGATCATCCACTCCCAGCAAATAGCGACACCAGATCGCAATGGTCAAGGGAATAGCAGTCAAGTTCGCAGGATCAAGTCCATCTGTGCTAGCATAAGACTTTATGGTTTCACCAAAACGGATGCTCATCTTTTGAGATGTATCTGTGGCAATCCGCTGAGGCGTATCAGGAATATGGGGATTGGCGAAGCGTTCCTGCAATACCTCGTCAATAAATGGTTTCGGTTGGATAATACCGGGATCAACTACAACAGGCAAACCTTCCTTGTAGCCAATGGTTTCCACCAGACGACGCAATGTGTGATCCCTCATTTCATCTGCAATAAGCTCATATCCAAGCAGACACCCAGCTAGGGCCAGGGCTGTATGCAGCGGATTGAGACAGGTAGTGACTTTCATCTTCTCCACTTTGTCCACCGTATCCCGATTCGTGAAGATGATGCCAGCTTCCTCCAGTGCAGGTCTCCCGTTCGTAAACTTGTCTTCAATGACCAAATACTCGCTAACCTCAGCATTGACAAAGGGAGCCGTATACGTATGCCTTGAGGTAACGATCATCTCCATGTCGGCTAACCCCAGCTCCCGAAGAGCAGACTGTACTTGCAAGGAAGGGCGGGGAGTAATTTTGTCAATCATAGTTAGGGGGAAGGTTATTTTCTCCTCATTCTGCAGATAGTCTGCAAATCCTTCCTCTACCAGGCCTCTGCGAGTCCACTCCTTGGCGATAGCAATCATACTATCCTTTAACAGATCGCCGTTATGGGAGCAATTATCCATGCTCACAAAGGTCATTGGATGCCGCCCCTTCAGATAACGCCGATAGGCAAGCGAAGTAGCTATGCTCATCACATGCACTGGCTGTTCAGGACCATTCGTCAAATCCCTCTCCACAACAGCCAGATACTTGCCGTCGGGCCCGGTCAGGGCGTATCCTTTTTCCGTGACAGTAAAGCTTGCCATCTGCAAGGATGGATTCTCAAATGTTTCAATCAGACGGAGGTAGTCGTCTGGACGATTTTGCTCTGCTGCGAGTCCCTCAACGATGCTTGCGACCACGCTCTTGTGAAATCTTCCGTCTGCACTCATCAACACCAGTAAGGTTAGATTGTCGTAAGGCTTATAGGCTTTGTCGATCATTTCAAAATCAAAGACTTCGGCTGCAACAATACCTGTATCCGCTTTCAATTTATTCAGCAGTTGTTGCTGCGCGTTGGCTATCAACCCTCGAAAAATATTGCCTGCGCCGAAATGCAGCCATTGTGGTCTAACTCGGGTGTTATTGGCTACAAGCTCCAGATCATATTTTGGCAGTTCGATGCCTGCTGCTCCCCAGGCCGCCTTGTCTGAAAGGCCTTTCCGGTTAAGTTGGAGCATTTATTTCACTCCTTTGCCTTGAGCGAGACTATCCCAGACACCAAGCAAGTACATAACTCCCAGTGCACGGTCATACAAACCGTAGCCTGGCCGACAATTCTTTTCTTCCCCCCATAGATGTCTGCCGTGATCCGGGCGTACATATCCCTGATAGCCGTTCTCGTGATAAGCTCTAACTACTTCCGGAACATCGACGCTTCCGTCCTTTCCGCGGTGTGACACTTCAATAAAGTCACCATTCTCAAACACCTTGACATTACGAATATGCGCAAAATGAATACGATCGTGAAACTCCCGAATCATGGCAGGCAAATCATTCTCAGGATTGCTCCCCAGTGAGCCTGTGCAGAAGGTTAGACCATTATAGGGACTGTTCACTGCATCTAGGATGCGCTGGATGGTCTCACGACTACGGACAATTCTCGGCAATCCGAAGATGGGCCATGCCGGATCATCAGGATGAATGGCCATCTTGATGTCAACCTCCTCGCAGACCGGGATGATGCGCTCAAGAAAATACTTCAGGTTGTCAAACAACTTGTCTTCTGTGACATCCGCGTAAGCAGCAAAAAGTTCATCCAGTCTCGCCAACCGCTCCGGTTCCCAGCCAGGCATGGTGAACTTTCCGGCTCCCTCGAGAATCCGATCCACCATTTGGCGGGGATCATCGGTAATGGCAGCCTTTTCATAAAAGAGGGCGTTGGACCCGTCAGGTAGTTCCTTATACAGTTCCGTTCTTGTCCAGTCAAAGACAGGCATAAAGTTATAGCAAATCACCTTGACTCCCACTTTGGCTAATTTTCGAATGGTGTCGATATAAATGTCAATATATTGATCGCGGGATGGCAGGCCGATTTTGATATCATCGTGGATATTTACACTTTCTACGACCGCCGTACTAAAGCCCTTACTCGTAATCTGATCAGCTACTTCCTGAATTCGCTCCATTTCCCATACTTCACCGGCTACCTTATCATGTAAAGACCAGACAATGCCCATAACTCCCGGAATTTGCCGGATATGATCCAGTGTAACATTGTCATTGCCTTCCCCATACCATCTCCAGGTCATATTCATAACGATACCCTCCCTGATTGTATTTCGTTTATCTTGTATACAAGATTGAGTTGATCATAAATTATAAGATTTGTTCTTGTCAATGATAATTTCAGAGGAGTTCGTCACATCAAAATGCTTTATAATAAAACTAGATTTATAAAGTGAAGGTAGGAATGATATGTTTACAAAAGAAGAAATCATGCAACTGTTGAAAAAAGATATTTTGTCCCTGACCTTAAAGCCGGGTACTCTTCTCAGTGAGACGACCTTGTCAGAACGCTTCCAGCTGTCCAGAACTCCGCTACGCGATGTATTGAAGTGGCTTGCGCTCGAGTCCTACATTGATATTTATCCCAAGAAGGGAAACATTGTTTCCTATATTGATCTGGAGTCCGTGGAACAAATTATTTACTTAAGAAGCGCATTGGAAAAGGAGATTATGAAGGAGCTTTCTTCGCAAATTGTATTAAAGGATGTACAGAAGCTGAGCGATATTCTGGACAGACAGAGAGCTGTGATTGAAGAAGATCATGCTACGGATCAATTTCTCAGTCTGGATGATCAGTTTCACCAAACCATGTTCCAATTGGTGGGGCGGGGGTTTCTTTGGCAGCTCATTCAGCAGTCGAATGTTCACTATATCAGATATCGCAAGCTGCATATGCTGGAAACAGGGAAGCTGATGGGCATCTGGCATGAGCACCAGGCTATGCTTGAATACATGTTAAATAAGGAAACAACCAAAATGGATGATCTGGTTCATCATCATCTCAGAGAGGATATCCATTCGCTCGATTTTCTCCGGAAGTTCGCTGATTATATCAAGAAATAAGGGAACTAGCTCAAATTAACATGTATGAATATTGAAGAAGTGAGTAATTCATGGAGGCTGTTCTACGAGTTGGATATGTCGGTGAAAGAGCGAGTAAGAAATGCGAGACTGCAGCAAAATTTAAGGCCGGCAACATGCCAGCCTGTGTCATTCCATTCTTGCTCGTGAGTATTGTTATTTACAGTCAGGCGGTGGTCAAACTGGAGGAATCCTCACAGGAACTTGCGGACTTGTATACATGTCAGATGGAATCCTCCTTGAATACGCTCATGGAATAATATAATAAATTGTCTAGCTTGGTACCTTAAAATAACCTTGATGTTTGCCTTTCTTATTAACTTCAGCAATACCCTCAGTCTGTGACTGTTTGATTCCCAACCCTAACTTGTATTTCCGTTAAATACTCTTCCTCAAGTATAGTATCTCGATTATCAACCTCGTAAATTTCAAAAGGACTGCCCAATATTTTTAAGTTATTTTCTTTTGCATACGTAATAACTTCTATTATTCTGTCTGTGCTTTGATGATAACCTCCACGATAATAAAGTGAAAGATATTCTCCTGCGGGAAGAGTAAAGTCATTTTCATCTTGATCCAGAATAAAAAAAACAGAGTTAAACACAACCGGTGCGCCATCTTTTAGCTCATCAACCGATACAGAAGCTGCATAAAGTTGATTTCCGAAGTCATGAATCTTTTTTTCATGTTTTGAGTGTAGCTTTTTTATAGCGAAGTCCATTTCTTCATCTCTGGTTATTCTCATTTTAAGTTTAAGACATGGGCGTTCAGACATTTTTTTTATTTTAAAAACGTTTGTTTTGATTTGGCTGGCTGCCGATAATACCACTATCCTATCATGAATCATTTGTTCCTTCGTTTGGAGCTCCTTTAACTGCTTTTGAATGAGCATCTGTTCTTCATGCAGCAGTTCCAAAGTATTGTCAATACTCTGATAATCCAAGTATTCTTTGATTTGTTGCATGGAGAAATCTAATAGACGAAGATCGCGAATGATATTTAACTTGTACATATCATTAAGACCGTAAATGCGGTAACTATTCACATCACGTTGAGGTTTCAATACGCCTAACTTCTCATAATACCGCAATGAATCAATACCAATTCCATAAAGTTTCGATATTTCACTTATTTTATAATAATCTTTCATTATACTCACACCTTTACATTTCTAAATGTAATTAAAATTCTTGACTCTAGTATAATACCAGGGTTTAGTGTGGTTCATACAGGATAGAAATTAATTATAGCTAGGAAGTGAGCAATTTGGTTCAACGTGAGATATTTGATCAAATATTCAATATTATGAAAGAATCCTTTCCTATCATCGAATATCGAAACTATGAAGGACAGAAGGAATTACTTTCTAATCCGCGTTATCGTCTGATGACTGAAGAGAATAAGCAAGGCGAAGTGATCGCTTTTCTCGCGGGTTGGGAATTTGAGGGTTTTAGATATGTAGAGAATATTGCTGTTTCCCCGACGATTCGGGGAGGGGGGATAGGAAAACGTTTAATGGAGCGGTTTATAAAGAAATCTACTTTGCCAGTAATTCTGGAAGTCGAACCGCCAGAAGATGAGCTAAAGCAGAGAAGGATCAGGTTTTACGAGCGTCTTGGGTTCCGGTTAGGGAACTACAAGTATCTTCAGCCTTCGCTGCGCGCGGGAAATTCTAATTTTCCTTTATGTATCATGAGCTATCCCGATCTTTTGACAGACTCGCAATTTAAATTCATAAAGAATCAACTGTACAGGGAGGTGTACAATGTTCCGGCTGTTTATCCGAATTCAATTTAATTTATTTGAGCAAGGGACGCATTATAGTAGGTCCAGTAAAAATAATGTGGGGGAGAAAAAAGCTCTTAGGACTTATTCATATAGAATGAAAGTTCCGATACCTGGATTCAAACAGGACAAAAATGAAGATTCCCTGTTTTAAGACTATAAAATTGGGCGTGTAGTCGGGTATAATGTTTTACGCAACCGCTCGCCGTAAACCTCCTAAACCGCTGCGTAAAAAGGAGAATTATATTACAATTGAAAAAAGTACTGAAATATTTCCATGATGTAAGTAAAAAATGCCAGATCAATTCTAGATTATAAAGGGGGGAACAATATGTGCAGATACGCAATGTACGGCCCATATAAAGATATCTTTGCCTGCTTTACCTGCAGGAAGGTATATAAGCAGACATCACGGTTTGAAATACCGAAGGATGAATATGAACGGGTTGGCCATGTCTGTCCGCAATGCCAGGCATCCATGCATGACATGGGTCATGATTTTCAGGCCCCGAAGCAAACGAATATTAAGCAGTGGAAAAAGGTGGAGCTACTATATCAACAAGGATACGCTTACCACTCATGCGGCTGCGGCGGCCCCGGGTACAGACCCTCCCGGTTGTCGGAGGTACCCGAATTTCTGGAGATACAGCGAACGTTTGAGAATAAGAGAGAGGCGCTACTGTACCGGCTTTTGCAGAGCTAGTTGACGCGGGCTTATAACAAACGTAAGTGAGAGTAAAGTAAATTTGGCAATTGGAACAAACATATCCTAGATATATTATTACCTATCACATTGTTTCACAGTAAGTGTAAGCCAGGAATAGAGAATGAAATAAATTATCTTCTTTTTAGTTTATCATAAAGAAGAGCCTATAGAATCACATGTGAGATGAAGTGAATTATAGAAACTTTCATGTTTTCCCATTTTCCCAAGTGCAAAGATGAACATGCCCGGAAAAAATATAAGAGGTTCACTATACGCGCTTCGTTCGCTGAACTAGCGGGCAGGTTAGCTCATTAAGAACCCGACGCAACCTCAGGATTTCCTTAGGCTGCATAGGACCGATAGGGAACTATGCAGTAACTGAGTTCGGCTCGAGCCATGGTTTTTGATGTGACTAATGATGCCGGAAATCAAAAAAGAACCGGATAGTTTTATCAGGTTCTTTTATATTGCATATAAAACATACACGATGATATAATCAGATTACGATTTTGAAAATTTGAATGATCATAATTATCACATCTTATATTTCAACTTTACCATGCCGCTAAACTCTTGTCAAATGTTTTTTTCTCAATTTAATGGTTAGGAGAGATATTGAATGAGTTCTTTGGTTCTCGGTTTTCAGGAAATGGAAAAAACGCAGCTTTTGCTCGTTGGCGGAAAAGGGTTGAATTTAGGGGAATTATCAAAAATTGAAGGAATACATGTACCAGAAGGTTTTTGTGTTACAACAATGGGGTATCAAAGAGCCATCGAACAAAAAGAAATGTATTATGCATTGTTGGACCGACTAACAAGGCTAAAAGCAGAAGAACGAGCTCAAATTGGTGAAATTAGCAGGCAGATTCGTCAAATCATTATGGAAGTAGACGTTCCTTCCGATGTTGTGGAAGCAGTTACTCACTATCTCTCCAGGTTTGGAGAGGAACATGCTTATGCAGTACGTTCTAGTGCGACTGCTGAAGATTTGCCACATGCCTCTTTTGCTGGTCAACAAGACACCTATTTAAATGTCATCGGCAAAGAAGCAATCTTGCAGCATATCAGCAAATGTTGGGCTTCACTATTTACGGATCGCGCGGTTATCTACCGTATGCAAAATGGATTTGACCACAGTCAAGTTTATTTATCCGTTATCGTTCAAAGGATGGTTTTCCCACAGGCTTCAGGAATTTTATTTACCGCTGATCCGACTACCTCCAACCGGAAGCTGCTATCAATCGATGCCAGTTTTGGGCTTGGAGAAGCACTGGTCTCTGGCTTGGTATCTGCCGATTGTTATAAAGTACAGGAAGGGGAAATCATCGATAAGAGGATAGCGACCAAAAAATTGGCTATCTATGGACGAAGAGAAGGCGGAACAGAGACCCGACAGATCGATCGCGATCAGCAAAAGACTCAAACCCTTACTGAACAACAAATTTTACAACTGGCACGTATGGGAAGACAGATCGAAGCTTATTTTGGTTATCCACAAGATATCGAATGGTGTTTGGTTGATGATACTTTTTATATTGTCCAGAGTCGTCCAATCACGACTTTATACCCGATCCCTGAAGCGAATGATCAAGAAAATCACGTTTACGTATCTGTCGGTCATCAACAAATGATGACTGACCCGATAAAACCATTGGGATTGTCTTTTTACCTGTTAATAACTCCTGCACCCATGCGTATAGCCGGTGGAAGGTTGTTTGTTGATGTTACACATATGCTGGCTTCACCTGTCAGCAGAGAAACTTTCTTAAATACCCTGGGACAATCTGATCCGCTCATAAAAGACGCATTTATGACTCTAATAGAGCGAGATTTTATAAAATCGTTACCAGATGACAGAACAGAACTGAGTTCCGGTAAAAGCGATAAAGGGTTGTCGTCTGCAGGTTTTCAAGCACAAATCGAAAACGATCCGGCAATTGTTTCTGATTTGATTAAGAACAGCCAAACATCGATAGAAGAATTAAAACAAAACATCCAAACAAAATCAGGAGCAGATTTATTTGATTTTATTCTGGAAGATCTCCAAGAATTAAAGAAGATCTTATTTGACCCACAAAGTTCAAAGGTTTTTATGACTGCTATGAATGCTTCGTCATGGATCAATGAAAAAATGTACGAGTGGTTAGGTGAAAAAAACGCAGCAGATACGCTTTCTCAATCTGTACCAAACAACATTACTTCGGAAATGGGTCTGGCGCTATTGGGTGTCGCAGATGTGATTCGTCCTTATCCGGAGGTAATTGATTATTTACAACATGTAAAAGATGATAATTTTATGGATGAACTGGTTAAGTTGGATGGTGGACAGGAAACTCAAGACGCTATCTATGCTTATCTAAACAAATACGGAATGCGATGTGCTGGTGAAATCGATATTTCGAGAACTCGTTGGAGTGAAAAACCAATTATACTTGTCCCCATGATTCTCAGTAATATCAAAAACTTTGAGCCTAATGCTAGCCATCGGAAATTTGGGCAGGGGCGACAGGAAGCTTTGAAAAAAGAACAAGAGTTATTAGATCGATTGAAGCAATTACCGGATGGTGAACAAAAAGCCAAAGAAACAAAACGAATGATCGACCTGATCCGGAATTTCATCGGTTATCGTGAATATCCCAAATACGGCCTGGTTAATCGCTACTTCGTTTATAAGCAGGCTTTACTAAAAGAAGCCGAACAACTCGTACAAGCTGGTGTTATTCACGAGAAAGAAGATATATACGATCTCACTTTTGAAGAACTTCACGAAGTCGTACGCACAAATAAAGTGGATTATCAGATCATCCGTAAACGAAAAAACGATTATAAATTATATGAAAAACTAACTCCCCCGCGTGTAATCACGTCTGATGGTGAAATCATTGCGGGTGAGTACAAACGAGAAAATCTCCCAGCCGAAGCTATTGTAGGTTTACCTGTTTCTTCTGGACTTATAGAGGGGCGAGCACGTGTCATCTTAAACATGGAAGATGCTGATCTGGAAGATGGAGATATATTAGTCACCGCCTTTACTGACCCCAGCTGGACACCATTGTTTGTATCCATAAAAGGCCTAGTCACCGAAGTTGGTGGACTGATGACTCATGGAGCCGTTATCGCACGTGAATATGGCTTACCCGCAGTTGTCGGAGTGGAGAATGCTACCAAAGTGATAAAAGATGGGCAACGAATTCGCGTGCATGGAACAGAAGGGTATATCGAAATATTGTAATGGCTGAATACGTCAAGTAATAGCCTCTGTCATAATGGACAGTATTAAATGCAACCTGTCATGGATAAAAGGGCGGTTACCCTGTTCGTCCTTTTATCCATGAAACAAAATGATTTATACATAGCTGACCCGATAATCTAAATCTCTTGTCCTTACGGCAATAGGTACAAGTCCTTGTCCTCGACAGTATCAGGTGTTAAATACCCAAGTGTGCCCTCAGAGTCGAACCTGCATATTCGCTTCTGAACAAGCCTCTTTCAACCAACAAATCCGTCAATAGCCCCAGCCTCAAACCGCTCAAAAATATCGTTCAATACGTCAAGTTATTTGGTGATAGCTGGGCTACAGCCCGCCCCCTTCAAATAAATGGAAGCGGGATTGCAACAGCGATAGGAATAGGATATTACACTCTATCCCGTCGCTCAGGCCAGCTGCAGCGATAGCTTTTCTAATGATAACCTTACGGTCAGGGAACCCACAATTATAGTGAGTTCTATGATGTCCTTCGTCATTGGGGTAAAGTGACAGACTTGACTTGAGTAGAGGTATTTCCGTAAATATCCTTGGCCAGTACGAGAATATGCAGCGTATCGGCTTGGGAGGAACCACCCTGTTTGTATTTAGTAGTTGGAAGCGTTGCTGACCAATTGGCTTTATCTTCAGTAATATCGACACGAATGCCATTGACATAAACTTTAAGCTGTGCAATATCGCTTTGATCTGTGACTGAACCTTCCAAAGCGAGAACATTATCCGTGATTGAAGCATTCAACTTAAGTTCAGGGGTTCCTGTTTCCTTGCGTTTAGAGGGTGGGAGAGCAGTTTGCGGGTTATAGGAAAAGGTTTCATCCTCAAGCGCTGGCGTGCGTGCTGCAATAGGACGGTTTTTGGTAGCCTGCTCATAGGAATAAGCGTAACGAAGCAGGTCATTATCGCTGTATGCAGCACCTGCCATCGTCAGATTAACGGGCATTCCGGTATCCTTCATAGCGCCCATACTCACAGACACACTTGGGATCCCGTACTCGCGTAGAATGAAATTCGTATTGGAGAAATAGTTGCCATTCTCCCAAGCCTCCTCATAGGATGTTTCATTCACATCGGAGTCAGCTTTGCCGATATTCGAATTTGCCGGGAATGCAATAAAATCAAGGTTGTTTTGCTTCATCCAATTTTCAAAATCAATCTTTCGTACATTTTCAAGCCCCCGTAGTCCTTCATGAAACTGAGGAATTTGTTCATAAGGGGTGACACCTTTCTTTATGGTTTCAATAAATACGTCATAGTGGCCAAGGTCTCTGCCACGTTTGGCATCTACCGAACCGGGCGGATTCGGGAAGACGGTTGCGGGGTCTATATTAGCCCATGACGGGAAATTCGGATCGCCTACACTTTTAAGGAATTCCTCAGCTGCATAGGGATTAAGCAACCCGAATTCCTTTTCAACCCACTTTGCTGGCATCAAACCACGTTCTTCAGGTGTTTTCGCTGTTGCCCGGTCCTTCTCGCTGTTCGCCTGCAAGGGGAAGTCGACTTCCACTACCTCAGCTCCAAGAGCAGTTAAATCCTTTACAGCTTTTTCCCATAATGCCTGAATCGAAGGTCTGAATTTGATCGGAGTTGTGGTTTCATGGTCCTTACCGATATAAATTTTCGGAACGCCAATGCGTTTGCCTTTCAAAGCTTGAGTGTCTCGCAACTCTAAATAGGATTTGGGACGGACACTGTTGACAGAAGGGAGCCGAACGGCTTTCTGTTCTCGCCAGAAATCACCCTTGGTGATCTTATCTTCTACAACGATCACGTCAAGCAAGCGGAGCATGTCCTCGACAGTCCTCGTATGTGGGACAACGACATCCCGTATAGGGAAGAGCGGCCAATTCCCCCGAATGGATATTACCCCCCGCGATGGCGTGTAAGCAATTAAACCATTGTTAGATGCTGGTGATCTTCCCGAGGATACCGTTTCTTCCCCCATACCAAAGGCAGCGAGGTTGGCGGCTGTTGATACACCAGATCCGTTAGAGGAGCCAGAGTACCAGGCTGCAGCCAAATAATCTGGATTGTACGGACTTTCAGCACGGCCATAAACGCCTCTTTGCATTCCCCCTGCTGCCATTGGCGGCATGTTGGTTTTACCAATGAGCACCCCACCGGATTTGCGTATCTTCTCTACTGTAAAGGCATCGTCCTTTGCCATCAGGTTTTTGAAAGCCGGAGATCCAGAAGCGACAGTAAGGCCCTTAACCTTGTAGCTGTCTTTAACCGTGTAGGGGATGCCTTGCAGAGGACCGGTCTTAATACCCTGTGCCCTTAGTTGATCAGCCTGAGCGGCTTCTTTTAGTACGTCGGGGTTCAGAACAGGGATGGAATTCAGCCGAATGCCACTAGAATCATAGGCATATACCCGGTTAAGGTACAGGGCGGTGAGCTCGACACTTGAGAGTGCTCCTGACTTCATCGCGTCCTGCATTTGAGCAATCGTAGCCTCTTGCAATTGAAATGTAACTAGGGAGGAGCCGGGTTCACTCGTTTTACTAGAGGATGAGGGTGAAGGAGCGGCGGATGCAAGCGGACATCCCGTGAAAGTTAAAATCATACCAACTGCGATCCATTTGCAATAGTTACCCATTACATTCCTTGTATTCGCTTTTAGCGTTCGTGCGCGCATAGCATTTTCACTCCTTAAAATAGATAGAATCAGGAATTGAATAGAGGGGAATGAGAAAAGGCCCTTTTACAGTATAAATGTTTCTAATTATACTACTTATTTTCATGTGAAATGTCAATTTTTGTAATGCCATACACAAGGAAGTTTGCTACTTTTAATGTGAAATCTAGTAATCCATGATTCAGATTGTTGCATCATCGCTGAATACAAAAAATCAATCTCCTCCGAAAAAGAAATTTATATTTCGTTTAATCCCAGAGGAAGAGATGTTGAAAAAACTATTATATGCCTGAAAGAGTATTCTGGTGATTTTTGAGAGAAGTTCGTAAAAAACAATCTAGATGGATTAACATCGATATATTTAGACCTAATGATCAAAAATAAGCTTCTCCATATTTGATGAAAACTTCTGAATTAGTTAATGGCGATTCACATAAGTATCTTAAGATGATTCTTCAGGTTAATAACTTAAGTCCATACAAAGTTTTTGGATTTGAAGAAACTCTAGATTCTCTAAACCCTGATATTAAAATTTTGACATTGATTATAAACAAATTTAGGAAAAACGATATTTTTCCTGTATTTATTGTGAAAACGAGTAGTAAAGCTATTTCAGAACAGATAACAACAATACAGCGACTACTTCGAAATTATACCCTTACTTATGGAGCAGAACATTTGAAGGGATGGAGAATTGAACTTCAATAATACGAAGGAAAAAGAGCGCATAAACATTACTACAGCTCGTTCAATTTACCCTAACTAGTTGTGAATATGTTGCGTTTAAATCCATTCGGAACGGGATTGGTTGCTCAAAATTGATTGAGTGTTACCAAGGTATCCGAGGAGACCAATCGGTGATGCAAAAATAGGGGTTGTAATGTATTACACAGAAGATTAAATAAGCATGAATGTCAGTGGACAAGAACATCTAGACTATTAGTCAAAATACGGGTTTTGTGAACATGTAGTATTAAGAAAATTGCATAACAGCACAGCATGCACATGAATGCCTCAAAGAATGAACCGTCAAAGCTGGCTTTCCGGATGCTGTTGCATATTTCTCAACAAGTTTTCGATAGGGTAATTCAGTTAACTTATCGTCAATTCGACCCATAAGGTGTAATTTCGCTTGTTTATCCAAAAAACAACCACCCCCAAATAAATATAATCTTTAAATAATTATTCGTCAGATTATTATTTTACGTAATTATATTTACTGGTTTAACTGATATCTCACTTTTCCTGCCATGTGGCAATTCGTCAGTATACATTTTCGTTCACTTATACTTTGATTATTTTCGCGTTTTTCTTCAATTCTGGAATTATTCCCTCTATTTTATCAAAATAATTAGGATGAAGAGTCCACCAATTCTCTCTCTACTGGTGATACCCCGACTCCGAACAAAACCAATTAACCATTTTACTAGCTTCTTGAGCAAGTACTTCTCCAAAAAGCCGAAGGATTGAAAAATTCACTCCATTGTACCTCTTTCTTATAGAAGGGTGAGAATGTCCCTCTAAAGATGATAAAGATGGAGCATACCTTAGTTAAATGGAAGAATACTAGGGGTACCTTCCCATTCAAATAGATTAATTAGTTTTCAGTTCGATTCGGCAGAAGTCATGATTATCGCAAACGAAGATATGCTCAGTCAGGTTTGGATCAACCTTCTGGACAATGCAATCAAGTTTTCGCCTTCGGATTCAGAGATCAAAATCGATATCAATTCCAAAGATCAACAGATCCACATCTCTATTCATGATAACGGTCCAGGCATCGACTTGAATAAGAAAAAATACATTTTAGGCAAATTTTACCATGTAGATACCTCACACTCCTCTCCGGGTAATGGACTAGGTTTGAGCATTGCTCACAAAATCATTGCCCTGCATGGCGGAACGATCAGGATTGCAAGATCCGATGAAATCGGCACATCGTTTGAAGTAACCCTCCCTTCACGTTAGTCGATTTCTCTTCACGCGAGTAATGAGTGAATCAGGTTTTTGTTTAGGGGGTTACATCAAAACGCTTTGGCTGCCAATATCGCTTGCCGGATTGCTTGTTCCTTTATGCTCTGCGCTTGGTCCGGCTGCTCACTGATACCTTCAATAAAAATAGCCTGCACATCGTCAATGCCCAGTAAATTCATTACAGCTTTTACATAACTATGGCTGTACTCAACATTTTCAAACTTCCCGTGGGAGAGAACCGTGCCTGAAGCCTGAATGTGCATCACTTTCTTGTCCTGCTGCGTCCCAGTCAAACCGGACAAACCCCGCAGCCCATTATCGGCCCGCTTAATGGTTTTTCCCGGAACCGTAACCGCGTCAATGTACGCTTTCAGAACCGACGGGAAAGAATAATTCCATACTCGATTGACAATGACGATTTTATCCGCGGCCATGAATTGATCCACAATCTCGCGCATTCGTACTGCTTTGACCTTCGACTCCTCACTCAGTTCATCGAAAGAAGGACCACTTGGCGGTTGCCCCCAGCGTCTTAGAAGATCGGCGTCGATTTGCGGAAGATCCATGCGATATAGGTCTAAATGAATGACCTCATCTCCAGGGTTGGCCTCCTGATAGGTTTCGATAAACTGTTTGCCGACTGATAAGCTGTATGTACCGTCTTTTAAAGGATGAGAAGTTACGTACAATACATTTGCCATGATAAATCCACTCCTTTTCGAACTCTATGAAAATCCGCTGATTAATATCATTACTAACTCCCTCTTTAATGTAACCATTATAGTTACATAAAAAAAGTGAATGTCAAGAGGGATCTTGAAATGCAAACACCAATTTTTTGACTTTTATTGGTCATCATTGAGGGGTTTGTATATTGGACTTATCCATATCAAATCGATTCCAAGATCTTGAATATAATCAAGTTTTGAAATAATTCCCTCTATATCACCAATGCCATCCCCATTGGAGTCCATAAAGCTTCTCGGATAAATTTGATAAGCCACAGCTTTTTCCACCATGTCTTTTTCATATTGCTTGATCCTTCTTCCCTTATTCTAAAAATTTATAAATATTTTTCAACCATTTAAGATTAGAAATTTATTGATCATATACTTTTGTACGATATTCATTTTCATTTATTGAGTATATCGATAAGGTACATCCTCGCTTCATAAGGACGCATTTCTACTTCAGACATGTTATTTGGATAATTAGATATTAGCAGCTGTTTAGTCTCTGCCAGCTCTTTCTGAAGTGGGAGATGGGTTGTGTATTTTTGAAAATTACATACTACAAGTATTTGGGTTCCTTTCAGCGTTCGAGTGTATGCGAACAAATCTTTATTCTCGGGATACATCAGCTCATAATCCCCATATATAATCACTTCATGATCTTTCCTTAATCGGATTAGTTTCCGATAATAATGGAATATGGATTCAGGGTTATTTAAACTTTCTTGTGCATGGATATCCTTATAATTCGGGTTTACTTTAATCCAAGGATTCCCTAATGTAAAACCAGCGTTGTCGGAAGCGTCCCACTGCATTGGTGTTCGAGCGTTATCACGCCCCTTTGCAAAGACTGACTCCATAACTTTATCTTCAGGGTATCCTTTCTCAATTCTATCTTTGTAGAAATTTAGTAACTCAATATCCCGATAGTCTTCAATTGGATATTGAACATTCGTCATTCCTAATTCTTCCCCCTGATAAATGTATGGTGTGCCTCGCATGCCATGAAGAAGGGTTGCCAACATTTTAGCCGATTCTATCCTGTATTCTCCGTCATCTCCCCAACGAGAAACGATTCGGGGTAAGTCGTGATTATTCCAAAACAAACTGTTCCAGGCATCCCCCTTCAGCTCTGTCTGCCATTTAGATAACACTTTTTTTAATTCTTGAAAATCTAGAGGCTTAAGATCCCACTTTCCTTTCCCCTCTTGTTCGTCCAAACTAATATGTTCAAATTGAAATACCATTGAAAACTCACTGCCGTCCGGGTTGCTATACAATTTGGCGATCTCTGGCGTAGCGCCCCATGTTTCTCCAACCGTCAGCAGGTCTCCAGCTTTTTGAAACGTCTCCTTGCTGAGTTCCCTAATATACTTATGCAGATTCGGCCCGTTGCTGGTAATTTTCAAATCTGGTTCTTTTCCGATTAAGTCAATTACATCAAGTCGAAAACCGCCTACACCCTTGCTTATCCACCAATTGATCATTTCGTAAATCTCTTGTCGGACTTTTGGGTTTTCCCAGTTGAGATCCGGCTGTTTTACAGAAAAAAGATGTAAATAATATTGTCCTATCTCGGGTACCCATTCCCAAGCTGAACCACCAAAAATGGAACCCAAATCGTTTGGTGGCATTCCTTCAACGCCATCTCTCCAGACATAATAGTCATGGTACGGATTTTCTTTGCTTTTTTTTGCTTCTTGAAACCATGGATGCTCATCGGAAGTATGGTTCAACACCAAATCCATTATGATCCGAATGTCACGTTCCCCAGCTTCATGAATTAACATCCCCATATCATCCAAAGACCCGAACATCGGATCAATATCCCGATAGTCCGAAATATCATAACCAAAATCATCCTGAGGGGATTTACAAACTGGTGATAGCCAAATTGCACCGACACCGAGTTGCTGCAAATAGTCTAGCCGGGAAACAATTCCTTTCAAATCACCGATTCCATCACCATTACTATCTTGAAAGCTCCGTGGATATATCTGGTATACAACGATTTCTTTCCACCAATTTTTATTTTCCATTGTTCATTACAACCTTTCCAATAAACGCATAGTGTTTTTATCTTAATCAAGTCACATCATACAATTACTCTTTTACCGATCCTACAACAATTCCAGTCACAAAATATTTTTGAAGCAGCGGATAAATCAGCAGCAACGGGATGACAGCGACTACGATTTTGGCCGCATTTAAATTTTTGTTTGAAATTTCAGTCAAGTTGCTGAGTTGTGCTGAGTTGGTGCCGGATTGAAGAAGTTCCGCAATGTTCACGTTAAGGGACTGAATATAAGTCATTAGCGGATAATTGCTGACTTGGGTCATATAGATCAAACCGCTGAAGAAATCATTCCACGTTCCCACGATACTGAATAGTGCTACCGTCGCCAGCGCAGGGATGGACACGGGAACATACACTTTGAACAGGACCTGGAGCGGATTTGCCCCATCGATGAATGCTGCTTCTTCTAGCGCCTTAGGTACAGCAGAGAAGAAGTTCATGACAAGGATGACGCTGAATATAGGGACCGCACCCGGCAGAACAAGCGACCAAATTGTATTAAGCATATCGAGGTTTTTGATCAGTAGATAACTCGGGATCATCCCGCCGCTGAACAGCATGGCAAAAATCATGACATTCATATAAATGTTTCTGCCTCTAAATTCCCTTTTCGACTTGGAGAGCGGGTATGCCATTAAAATAATAAGAATCATGTTGAGAATAAGTGTGAGCACAACACGTAGAACAGATATGCCAAAGGAACGCCAGAACTGAGCATCATCAATAATTTTCGTATACGCTGCTGTTGTAAAATTGACCGGTACGAGACCTACAGCATTAGCTGACACGGCCTCGCTGCTGCTGAATGAAATCGCAACGATATTCCATAACGGAAGAAGGCAGATCAATGCCAGCAATATGACGATGGCATTGATGACAAACCGGCCAATTCGATCTTTTAGGCTTACAGAATACGGCATAGGCTTTGCCTCCTTAGAATATTTTTCGGTCGGTGTATTTCTTGGCCAAATGGTTGGCGGACAATAGCAAAACAATACCGATCACTGACTTGAACAGGCCAACAGCCGTACCGAAGCTATACTGTCGCCCAACGAGTCCAATCCGATATACATAAGTATCCAGAATATCTCCCGACTCATAGACAACCGGATTATACAGATTATAAATTTGATCGAAGCCGGCACTCAAAATATTGGTTAGACTCATCACTCCCATGAGCAGGATAATAGGCAGCATACCTGGCAATGTAATATGCCATACTTTTCTCCACCAGCTGGCTCCATCCATTCCTGCCGCTTCATACAGACCCGGATCAATCGAAGTAATTGCAGCCAAATAGACGATGGAACTGTAACCGAACTCCTTCCACACGTCTGTCCCAATAATCAGCGGCTGGAACCAGGTGTTGCTGCCGAGAAAATTAATATTCTCCAGACCGAAAAAAAACAAAATTTGATTCACAATTCCATCCAAACTGAACATGTTAACAACCACGGATGCTAGAACTACCCAGGATAGAAAGTGTGGCAGATAAACAATTGTCTGTACGGATTTTTTAACAAATTTGATGCGGATCTCATTTAACAAGATGGAAAAAATGATAGCCATCATTGTTCCCAATAGAATCTTGGCAATGGCAATCACCAACGTATTACTAAAAACCTGTGCGATGTCCGGCAGCTTAAACATATAAATAAAATGCTTCAGCCCTACAAATTTGGAGCCAAACATCCCCTTGGCTGGTATATAATCCTGAAACGCCGTAATGACACCGACCATCGGAACATAGCTGAATACCAGTAAAAATAAAATCCCCGGAAGCATCATCAAATGATACATGGCACCCGTGCCCAACCGACCTTTTGCTCTCTCATTTCCCTGTTTCATGGATGGACCCCTTTCCTGAAGAAAGACTGCTTATCGCAGCCCTTCTAGCAGTTCATGATTGTTTATTTTTCGGATGCAGCCTCGTCTTCAATTTCCTGAATTACCTGGTCACCACCTTGTTTCTTCCAATTGCTAACGAAAGTATCGAAGTAATCCAGAGATTCTGCACCAGTCACGATTTTGATAAAAGATTCCTGCTCCATCTTGGTCAGATTAGCCCATGTCTGTTTCATGCTTGGTGTAGTGCCAGAGAAAGCGGGTGTCATCCAAACGAATTTGTTTTCCCGTGTCAGTTTGTCGATGAGTCCCACTCCGTTGATACGCGAGTGATATTTCGCCCAGGCTGTTACGTTATCCGTATCCATATCGCTCAAGTAGGTTTGAATACTTTTAATATTGTTCTTTGATTCTGTCGTCCGGACCTGATCCAAACTAATCTCTCCTTTAATCCCACGAACAATGTCAGAGTAATCATCCAGCAGCGAGGTAGCCGAGTTGACTTCAATATTAAAAGGTCTGGTAGAACCGTCTACGCCGTTCTCTTGATACTTGGCGGCTTCTGGCATAGATGTTTCCACATTTTTATCATTTGCCAATTTATCGTAGAAAAGGTTTACTATTTTAACGGCGAGTTCCGGGTGTTCATATCCTTTTCTCACAACGATAAACTGATTGGCTGGATTGGCGTGTGCCACGTTTACCTTTCCGTCTGCATCCTCCAAAGTGTAAGCCGTGAATTTCGCATTCTTATCCATCTGCTTCACGCTGCTCAGACCCCAGTCAGGAATATGCCATGGTCCAAAAGCAATACCGCTTTGGCCGTTGGTGTACAGTGCCGTAATATCATCAAATGTGCGTGTTCCAAATTGCGGGTCGATGAGGCCTCTCTTGAACCAATCTGCCATGATGCCTAACATCTGCTTGGTTTCCTTAGTTGTCGAGCCATAAACAATGCTGCCGTCCTTCCCCTTCAACCAGTATTGAGGGAATGCACCCTTGGTGGAGGCAACTCCCAGCATGGTATAGGCAGAACCATTATAGTCACTTGTATTCAGGGTGTTCACAAAGGGAATACCTACCGGTTTCCCAGATTGGCCAGGATCTCTTTTCAAGAATTCCTCGGCCGTTTTCTCCACATCATCCAGTTTGATGGCCCCGTCTCCGTCTGCGTCAAGTTGGATTCCCAGTAGATCCAGCCAATCCTGACGAACCCAGACCATGGTTGGCGCGGAATCTAGGGAAGTAGCTGGAAGTCCCATTAAACGTCCATCTATCGTCGCACTGTCCAATGCACGGCCCTCATAAGAGTCGTAAATGTTCTTGATGTTATCTGTGGCATATTGTTTATAAATTTCCGTCATATCTTCAATCAGATCATTATCAACCAGTTCTTTGAGTTCATCCTTGGAATCAACACGCATCATGTCAGGCAGTTCTCCAGAGGCGATGGCGAGAGAAACCTGACGGCTGTAATCTTCTCCGTTGGCTTCAAATTGGTCTTTAATCTTAGCGTTAAACTTTTCTTTGACCAGCCGAGTATACGCGTTGTTCTCATACGTATCTCCAGCCGGCAGTTTCGGGTTGGCTGTAGTCACACGACCCATCGTTACGGTTATTTCGTCTTTATAGGCACTGAATGGGTCTCCCGGTGTTGCCTCATACTTGCCCGCTTCCTCTGCAGTGGGAGGGTTGGAGGAGCCCCCACAGGCTGCAAGGGTTGAAATCACCAGGGCAGACATCGACAGCGCAGCCAGACGTCTCGTCAACAATTTGCTTTTTATGAACCATTTAGTTCTCATCACATTCGATTCCCCTTCGTTCTGAATATTTCTCTATCATTGTTGTTTGCGCTTTCATTATAAAGCTCGGAGAAGACAAATCGAGATAGGGATTGAACGTCTGTTTGGATAGAGAAATGTATGCGGTTTCATTCGGGATCAAAAAGCCAGAGTTGGCTTGTAAGCATTTATCCTACCTACCGACATACATTTGTCTATCCTTACTTACTAATCAAAGTGAAGAACAAAAAAACCGGCAGCTCCTGAAACAGGAATCGTCGGCTTGATTAATGGAATTATAAAAGTGTCTTATAGAATTTATCGTATCACATTCATGATGGTCTTCAGCGATGATTATGGAGTGCAGTCACCTCCACAGTCACTTGATCGCCCCCTTGTTCCTTCCATTCCTCGACGAATTGATCAAATGAATCGATCGGTTCAGCGCCTAAAATAATTTTTAAAAATGTATCATGTTCCAGTTTTGATAGTTCACCCCAAGCCTTCTCCATCGTTGGAGTTCGTATATAGGTAAGGCTTCGAACTTTATGGATGTTTGGATCGAAAAAATTTCTTCCGCCTACTAGAAGCGAATAACCCCGCATAAAGCTATCGCTGTGTTCATTCCAATAGGAAATACCATATTGATCATAAGGCTTCAATTTGGTTTGTTTTATTGTCGAAACCAAATTTTCCAGCAATTTGTATTCAGACTTGTCCTTGAAATCGGCGGGTGTTTTGGTTCCCATCAGAATATCCTGCGCGGCCTTTGATTCAAATCGTGCTTCATCTGCCGGAGCTAAGAAATTGCGGCCCAGCATAAAACGCGTACCGTACTTGAACTCATCACGAAGGTACAGATTGTTAATTTTAATGATCGCTTCGGGATGAGCATATCCTTTTCGTACCACCAAGAATGAACTTGACGGATTATCCACCTTTACATGGTATGCACCGTTTGCATCCAGTGGGAGTGCGTATGCTTGCCAGTTCGCCTCCGGCTCGTTCTGCCAAGCGCTCGGAAGGGGCCAGTACCCAGCATAGAAACCTTGAAAGAACATCCCCGCCTGACCGTTAATAACTGTTTCTTCCGCTTCTTTGCGGAGACCCAGTTCTGGATCGAGAAGGCCTTTGGCGTACATTTCACGCAGTTTGACCAAGGCGTCCTTCGTTTCCGGTAGAACCGAACCGTATACAGGTTTTCCATCTTTGCTCAGCCAATATCCCGGAAAAGATCCATATGCTGCGAAGATTGGCGTTAGATCAAAAGAAAAAGCACTGTTGTTGAAATCGTTATACAGTCCAGTGCTTGAAGCAAGGCCAATCGTATCCCGCTTACTGTTTCCATCTGGGTTATTCTCCACAAAGGCCTTGGCGATAGCTTCTAGATCATCTACCGTTTTCGGCGGCTTCAGTCCAAGACGGTCCAGCCAATCCTGTCGAATCCAGAGCATGCTGTAGTCTTCCGCGGTCACAGAAGGAACAGCCATTATCTTGCCAGCGAAGGTCACTTGTTCCATAGCCAATCCGTTTGTGCTATCAATAATTTTTTTTATTTCCGGTGATGCGCTGCTATTGTATGCCTCGGTTAGATCTTCAATTTCTCCAGCCTTGATCATCTCGTTCAGCTGCAGCTGATTTACAATCATGGCATCCGGCAGATCATTGCTGGCGATAGCCAGGTCGATTTTCTGACTCAGATTTTCCTTCGATACCTGCCATAATACCTGGACATCAATGTTAAGGTTTTGTTTAATCACCGTTTTCCATATATTCTTCTCAAGTGTTTCTCCTCCAGAGAGATCCGCGCCTGTTGGGTCTACCGCATATCCCAGTCGGATGGAAACGGGATGTTCATATTTCCCAAATGGATCGGTAGCGGCAGTGTCCGAGATTGTTTTCGTTGGTCCCATTGGCGATTCCCGGAAGTATGGTTTGCTGAAATATACGGTCACTGCAATTAAGCTGACGACAAGAACACATGCAGCCATCTTCTTAATCATCGCTTTCCCCTCTTTCGCCCGGTTTATTGGTCATCTGGGAGAGTACGCTATTTATCCCCTCTGCCGAGGTGTCGATATTCGCTTGGCAGCAGACCTGTCAATTCGCGAAAAATTCGGCTGAAATATTTTTCATCCGTATAACCCACTCGCTCCGCAATCCAGAAAATCGTGTTGTTTGTATTGAATAAATACTCTTTAGACTTCTCTATTCTTATAAATCGGGAGTACTCATTAAAGGTTTTCCCCATCAGATCCTTGAAGCATTGACTGAAATAGCTTCGGCTGATGTTCAGTTGCTGGGACAGACCTGAAGCTGTAAAAGCTTGGTCCAAATCATTGTGCATGATCATAATCGCTTTTTTCACGGCGTCTACAATTTCCTGTGAATACGAAGTCTGTTCATCTGACTTACGAATGCCCTCAGAGGTCTGCTTGATCCACTCTTCTACCTCGTACCAGGATTGAAAAGAATGGATCATTGAGATTCTACCCAGCGTAGTCTGGGCAAAAAGGTGATTCCATTCCATAACTATAGAGTATAGCAATCCCATCAGCTGGCCTTTATGCAGTCTTAGTGATTTGAGCTGTTCAATCAGTTGGTTGTAGTAACTATCGTTGTGGGTCCATGGTGATAGGAACCAACTTTGCTTAATACGATCCATGTCTTCATCCTTCGGTTCTATTGGAAAAGAGTTCTCCACATCCATTGAAACGGCAATGACAGGATCATAAGGGTTGTATGCATAGAATAAGGACGTTTCTGTATAATTCATAATCCAGTTTTGGATTTGCGACCATGTTCGGTCTTGTACATCGGATATAACCAGCAAGGCGCCTTGGGGAACTTGATCCAGGGATTCCTTCAGTTTATGGAACAGCTGATCCTCTACGTCCATGGGTGCCGTCCACATCCAACAGTTCCGTTCAACCTCCCATCGGATCTCGTCTACATTGGATGTCAGTTCAATCGGCCAGCTCTGCCCTGACTTGCGATCCAGTGAAACAAGTGCATACACATGGCGATAATGGGCATTGGTCTCACTTAGCAGAGGCAGCTTTCGTCTTGTATTCGCCAGCTCGTCAATCCGAGCATGTATTCGATGCAGCACGTGTTCGAATTGCTCCTTCTCGAGCTGAACTTTGGCTATATAGTCGATGGCTCCAAGTCTGAGCGCTTCCTGGATATAATCGAAATCTTGATGCAGTGTTAATACGACAATATGTAGTTCTGGATAGAGCTGCCTTGCAGCTCGCATCAGTTCAATACCTGACATCACCGGCATCGCGAGATCCGTCAACATCAGATCGACCGGTTGGGCTTTCAGAAAATCCAGTGCTTTCAACCCGTTACTTGCTTCTCCTACAACCTCCATATTGAACTCGTTCCACGGCATCGCAGAGCTTATTCCTTTTCGTACTAATTTATCGTCATCCACTATTAATACCTTAATCATCCTCAGACATCTTCTCCTTTGATAGGAAGTATGAGCAGTATACTTGTCCCTGTACCCAATTCACTTTCGATCACCAGTTGTGCTTGATCTCCGTACTGTGCACTCAACATGCGGTGGACATAATTGAGTCCAATGCCCATCCCTACTTTTTTATGTTCAGTTATACGATTATTCAGAAGTCTTTGAATCGCTTCCTCGGTCATGCCTGCTCCATTATCCTGTATTAAAATATTCAGCGTTTTGGCAAGTGTAACTTCAATTTGAATAAAACCTTCGTCACTCAGTCCATGATAAAGTGAATTTTCAACCAACGGTTGCAAAATAAAACGAGGCACAGGTATTTGAAGCACTTGATCATCCGCTGAAATACGCACGTCAAATTCAAAGTCATATCGAATTTGCTGCAGGATTAGGTACTGTCTTAGCGCATCAATTTCCTCTTCCATCGTGGATACTTGCCCTAATTTACCCAAATTGTAATACAACAGCTTGTTTAAGGATTGCACCAACTTGTCAATCTCCACTTGTCCGTTCATGACGGCCAGCCAGTGCACAGTATCCAGCGTATTCATCAGAAAGTGAGGATTGATCTGATATAACAATTTTTCCACTTCCAAATCTGCACGAATCTTCTCTTTCTGCTGCACTTCCTTGAACAGGTCGCCGATTTGATGCTGCATATTTGAGAATTCCCCCAACAGAAAATCAAATTCGGGAATTTGAGTGCGGGTCTGGCTTCCTGCCTTTTGTGGATTCTGAGACATTCCGTTAATTTCCGAATGGAACAGACCTAGTGGTTTGTAAACCATCTTCCACAGAAGCCAAGCCAGAAATACGGTAAAGCCGAGAAAAAATAAAGCGACCAGTAATATTTGAAGCAACCACTGGTTTTTCTCTTGTTGATACTTAGCCTGCGAAATTACCGATATGACGCTCCAGTTCTGACTGGAGTCCTCCTTAAACCAATGGTAATCACGGGATATTCCATCTTTTGCAGCACCTTTCGATATGCTGGAGAAATTCTCTCCGACCTTCATCGCTTCTGGAATTTCACTGTAAACAATGTTGCCCTCACCATTCAGGATTAAATGCGACAAAGCTCCTTTGTATTGATTGTAACCCAGTATATCCTGTGTAAGACGAAAGCCGGATTCGACGTAAATATATACATCGTCCCTTTGAGGCAGCTGTACCTTTCGCATAGCAGATAAAACAAGCTGATCATCAAATCGGTTCATACTCATATGGGGACCATAGTACGCAATGCCATATGATTTGGAAAGCACAGGCAAAGACTCGGGAGAAAAACGATCTTTGATGGGAAAGTTAGCGAACTGTGTAGTGCCTTCTTTCTGGAAATAGTATAAGGTCAGACCTATATTCGGATTAGTAAACGTTACGACATTTAACTCATTCTTTAATTCATCTCTAGCCTCAATCAATTCAAATATATTGGAAGAAGGCTTTAAGACTTCATCCAGTTTTTCCCCTAATGTACCACTATATGATAATTGCTGAGTAACATGATTCAGGTTGGTAATTGAATTTTCCAGTGATGAAGTTACCTGCTGTAGATTGCTCTTAATTCCATCATTGATTTTATTCGCAAAAATGGAATCAATAGTATAGTAAGAAATTGCAAATATACTGATAAAGGGAATAAACGCGCTGAGAAAAAACAATAAAAAGATTCTTTTTTTAAGTGTCATTCCGCCCCATTCTCCTTAGGTAAATGAAATAGCAAGCCCCTGGTAATGGTGGAGCTTGCTGTTTATGAACAACAGCTCTATCGATTATCGTATTCCTCATAGGCAGCGACATATTTGAAAATTGGCGACATCTAATCCGATTCAGATTGAAAAAATCAGGATACTTCCATCTCGGTGAGGTCCAATTCTGTTCATAATTATAGATTGATATTCAGATATGTCAAACGCTTTCATGAAGTTCATAGAACTTGTTCTCCCTTCCTCTTTGCATATTCAACTTGCCGTTTTTAATTGCTTATGGTAGTTAAATTTTCTACATGTAAAAAAGGCTCACTCCGTCTTCAACAAGCGGAATAAGCCTTCTAAGCTTTCAATAACATTTTCTACTCCTAATTCATACAAATATTGTTGTTGATCAGGATTGGATGCCAAAGCAACAAATATTTCTCTCCTTCACTCAGCGCTTGTAGAAATTGTTCTCCGGCCAGATTGGGAGCAAACACCAATAACGCGGCCTGACGACTCATATTTTTCCTTCTTTCTGAGGTTTAGCTGTAAACCTCTTGTCCCAGCACCCGATTTACAGCCTTGATAAAGGCAAGATAACCACCATCGGAATCGTTACGATGAGGAAGAGCCCAAAGCATTGTCTCTTCAACCTGGTTATCGTCTAACTCATAGCTGTTTGTCAGGATTTCTCTGATCTCATCGACGGGTGTACCGAGAGCAAACTTTTGAGCTGCTTTATAGATATCATAGTTCTCATAGAGATCCTTCCGTGTCACCTTCTGCAAATCGATAAAATCATATATTTTTTTAACGGAATACAGCACCGCCAGCACAATTGAGATCAGACCCGCAATTGTTAAAATTTCATTCATTCCCCATACCTCTTTCCCTATCACTCAGTTGACAGCTTAGCCGATGAAACAGACGAACAAGGTAGTGCCCATCTCACATGCCAAACCTCCTTATCCTCATTACTTCCGAGTTCAGCGTAACATTTTCACCATTAGTTTAGGATTAGGGTTTTCATATAGGTATAAAGATCATCTTAAGATTTAGATGGCAGATGAAAAATAAAGAGACCATGCTTCATAAGAGCATGATCTCTAATTACATTATGGTATTGTTACCTAGCCATCATCTCCAACCTGAAGCATACGGTAACCAACTCCGATATGTGTTTGAATAAACTTTGTTTGTGATGATGTTTTTTCTATTTTTTTTCTCAGCGTTGCCATAAACACACGCAGGGCAGGAATGTCATAGCTGTGGTTGCCCCAGATTTCATGCAGGATAAAATTATGGGTCAGTACTTTGCCTACATGCTTTGCCAGCAGGCAAAGCAGTTTATATTCGCTGGGGGTCAGGTGAATTTCTTCTTCACCGATCCATACGCATCCTGCTGCATAATCAATTTTCAAATTTCCATTAATAAAGCTGGAAGCATCCTTCAGGAGCTTATCACTGTCATTTCGAATTCTTCGTAAACTGACTCGAAGTCTGGCCAGCAGTTCTTCTACACTGAAGGGCTTTGTTAGATAATCGTCCGCTCCGGCATCCAGCGCATCTATTTTATCCCGATCTTCGCTGCGTGCGCTGACCACAATAATAGGCATATTCGACCATGCACGAAGCTTTTTAATGATATCTACACCGTCCATATCCGGCAGCCCCAAATCCAGAATCATTAGATCCGGCTGCTTGGATACTGCTTCTAAAATCGATGCTTCGCCTGTTTTAGCTGTATGATATTTATAACCCTGTGTCTCCAGCGTTGTCGTAATCAGCTTGCGGATGGGTTTATCGTCCTCGACAACAAGAATAAAAGGTTTATTCATGAACATTCACTTCCTCAGCTTGCAGGGTAAAATAAAAAACCGTCCCTTTAGGGACATTGTCCTTAACACCAATAGTACCGCCATGAGCATTCACAATTGATTTGCACAGAGAAAGTCCCAGTCCTAATCCACGACGTCCGTCCCCATGAATGTTGTCTGCCGTATAAAACATCTCAAACAGTCTGACCTTGATGTCTTCTGAAGAAATACCAGGGCCATCATCTGAGATTTCTACAACGACTATATGTCTCTCGCGTCTTGCGGAAATCGTGATGTGAGAGCCATCTTGGGTATACCTGATTGCGTTATCAACTATATTGATCAATACCTGAACAATAAGTCGGGAGTCCATTCGAGCCATCATTAATTCATCATCCAATTCCGTCTGAATGACATGCTTCACACTGTTGCGATTCACATGAAGCAGAGCCTCCGAAATGACTTCCTCCATTAATTCTGCCTGAAAATTCAGATTTAGAGTACCACCTTCGATTCGACTAATGGACAGCAAATTTTCTACCAAATTGATTAACCACATGGAATCGTCATATATATCCATATATAGACCTTTTATCTGTTCCTCGTTTAGTACCTCTGAGTTTCCAAGAAGGATTCCCGCATTGCCTGAGATACTGGTAAGAGGGGTGCGCAAATCATGAGAAATGGACCGAAGCAGATCGGCACGGAGTTGCTCCTGCTGGATTTGCATGGAGATTTCTTTTTGTTTTTCGTTCAGCTTTTCTTTTTCTAGCGCTAGCGCGCACTCTTCCAACATGGCAATCATCAGGCTTTTTTCAAAGACTTCTAAAGGTTCTTCCTGATCCATAACAATAGCTACCACCGCAAGAACCTTATCTCCCCCACGCACCGCATGATATAGGCAATTAGCGCCAAAAAAAGTATCCGTGGTAGCTCCTGCACGCTTGTTGTTCTTATACACCCATTCTGCAATTGCACGTTCGTTGCCTCCTGTGTAGACCCCTGGATCAACTGCAGATTCTTTCTTTGGAAAAATCTGCGGCGCCGACAGTTCCCCTTGGTCAACTGAATAAAAAATGACCATTCTGTCCAACAACTTTACCATTTGCTGCGCCATTTCATTAATAATAGCCGAAGAGTCTTTTGCCTGTTGCAGTTTCCGGCTTGTTTCCAGAAGTACCTCGGTACGGTAAGCTTTTTGTGCGGATTGACGAGCCTGCTCTCTTACTCGCATAGTCAGTGTACTCGTCATGAAAGAAGCAGCCAGCATAACCAGAAAGGTGACCGGATAACCTGAATCGTAAGCCTGCAGAGAATAATAAGGCTCAGTAAAGAAATAATTAAACACAAGTACACTCATAACGGAAGAAATGGCGCTATACATTCTGCCCTGGGTCATAATTGCATTTAACAAAACCCCCAGAATATACACCGTGATAATGTTGGCTTCTCGAAATTCCAAATGTTTAAACCACAAGCCAATGATAGTGCACACAGCCAAGATAGCAATGGTCTTGATAGTATCAGCCAACGACAGCTTTGGGTATTTTGCGTAAAAAGGCAATCTTTTATAGAAGGAAGACTGAGTATAGGGGATAATATAGATTTCAATATTAGGAAGTAAGGCCGTTAGTTTATCCATTACATTGGATTTTGCAAGTCCTCTCCTCTTATAAGGGGAGCGTCCTAGGACAATTTTCGATACACAGCTTGTTTTGACATATTCGGCAATCTGTCCTGGAATATCGTCTCCATACATCGTTGCGATTTGTGCACCCATTTGCTCAGCCAGCCTAAGGTTTTCCCTTAACTCCGCTTTATTTTTTGGTGTCAATTCTCTCGCTTCCGGTGTTTCTACAAATAACGCGGTGAAATGACCATGAAAAGCTGCCGCCATTCTTGCTGCTGTTCGAATTACTTTCTTATTGGAAGCAGCCGAAGACAGACAGACCAGAATATGTTCTTTTGTATCAAATTCATTTATTTTCGCCTGCTCACTGATTTGCTCCGCGATTCGGTTTAACTGACTTGCTGTATTGCGCAAAGCAATTTCACGTAGAGCCGTCAGCTTCTCCTTGGTAAATAAATGAGCCTGTTTATTCTCCTCCTCACTATAAATCTTCCCCCTATTCAAACGTTCTATCAAATCATCCGGTTCAATATCAACTAATTCCACTTGATTAGCACTGTCAAATACACTGTCCGGTATGTGTTCGTCAACGGAAATGCCAGTAATGGAGTAGACAATATCCGTTAGGCTTTCGATCTGTTGAACATTCATCGTCGTATATACATGAATTCCTGCGCGAAGAAGTTCCTCTACATCCTGATATCTTTTTTTATGGCGGCATCCTGCCGCGTTGGTATGGGCCAAATCGTCCAATAAAATAAGGTCAGGACTTCTTTGGAGCGCTTGGTCCAGATCAAATTCCTTAGTAGAGGATTCTTTATTTGAAATTTTGATGTAAGGAAGAAGTTCAAGTCCTTCCAACAACGCCGTAGTGTATGGCCGGGCATAATGTTCAATATATCCAACTACGATATCAATACCCGCTTTTTGCTCTTCATGGGCGTCGCTAAGCATCGTATAGGTCTTCCCAACACCTGGTGCATATCCAACAAAAATTTTCAGTCTTCCTCTTCTTTTCCTTACCGGCAAGTCAGTAATTCGATCAAGTATGGACCCGGCATCGTTCTGTTTTGCTGCCATCCTGTGCCCACTCTCTGTTATATTCTCTGTCAATCCTTAGTATATCATGAGCAAAATTATTACCGTATTACGAATTTGCCTATAGCATTAAGATTGTATTAAGATCCGCTCTTATGTAATATCATCCTTAAAGAAGACTCAAAATCCTGATTCTGTCCTATCTTTCTCAGTGGAAGGATAGCAGTACAAAATAATAAAAAAACTTTCTCAAGCTGGTTAAGTACGAATTTCAAATGGTTTTCTGTTTTTTTGAAAATACAGTCAATTTTTCCTGTTTTCAAAAAATTCAAGGTTGCACGTTGCTGCAATCCAGCTACAGCGTATTAAAGGTTGCGGGTTTCTTCCTTATTATTAAAGAGCATGTTATCCAGAATATGCTCTTTTACTGCGTTTCGATGAGTGACCCTGTAGCCCTCCAGATACGATTGCATGGTGCTCAGGACATCTTGTTTGAAATCGCGTTTGAGTCCTTCCATCCCTTGTTTTTCAATGATATCTACCACTTCGGGGGACAGGGTCGCATTTAATTTGCACCCGGTAATGATTGACGCCTCGGCCTGTAACACATCCATCACTTCAGTTTCGGTTAGCGCGTTATGCTCGCAAATGAGCGTGGTCATACGCCTCATCTGGACGTAAAGATTCATTTTCAACATAAGCATGGTCTCCGCGTCCACGTTTTTCTCCAGAACGATTGTACGCATGGCTTCTAATCGAATATACAGTGAGTTATGCTCGACAAGCTTCGAAAGTTCGGTTAACAAGAGATGTTTAAAATCATCGAAATCCCGGATGCGGCTTTCTACAATTATTTCAATGAGCCGGTTCAGCCTTTTCTCATATTCACGGCATAGAAGATTGAAAAACAAGAATTCTTTCGTTTTAAAATATACATATAAAATGCCTTTGGACATTTTCATTTTCTTCGCAATATCAGACATTTTAATCTGTTCATAGTCTGAAGAATGAAACATTTCCGCTGCCTGGTCCAAAATCGCTTGAGCCTTCAAAGCTTTGGCTTCATCTGTCATAGCACGTTTAGACATCTTCTCCCTCCATTTCAAATTGACATTTTCACATTGATTTGGAGTCAATGATGTATGTTTAACGCTCTGTCAACTCGTTGCGTGTCACAAGGTTCATTTTTGTCCGCGTATTCTTAAGGGGATTTCCTCAGACTCCAATACTTCGACAGCCGGTCCACTTTCGCGTGCTATGATGATCATGGCTTTTGCCACATCCTCCGTTTTAATCGCTTTAATTCTGGAGAAAGGCCCGATCATTAGGGGGTCGAGAACCCGGAATATATAATTGGTTGCCCGATCTCCAAAACTCTCATCTTCACGATCTCCTATCAAGAGAGAGGGCCGCAAGAAAACGAGGCGCGGCAGCCCGAGAGCTAGCATATCGCGTTCTGCTTCTCCTTTTACTCGTGTGTAGAACATAAGAGACCGTACAGAAGACCACATGGCTGTCACAACGATATAGCTGGCTGCTCCATGACGAAGCGCTGCTCTGCCCAGTGCTACTGGATAATCATGGTCTACCCGGCGGAACGCTTCTTTGCTCCCGGCTTGCCCCATGGTTGTGCCCAATGTGCAGAAGATATCTGCGTCTTTCACCAATGCGCCATCCAATTGTTCCTCCAGTTGATCAAAGGACACCTGTCTCTGCACCAGTTTGGGATGGGATATGCCCATATCCCGACGAACAAGAACGATGACGCGATCATAAGCTGGATGCTCCAGCAGAAGTTTGACAAGTTGCTTTCCCATCATGCCTGTAGCACCAGCCACAATGGCAGTGACTGCCTCTTTTCGGATTGCCATCTGTGTTCCTCCTTCCTACTACATGCGAGAATTTCCTCTCCAACAAGTAGTAAATTTCATTTTTTTCGATTTAGCTCATACGTTTGAAGTATATTTACTATGGTTTAGCTGAATCGAGTGATGATCCGATCAAAGATGCGATCTCCAAACACGGTTTTGATGAATACCATCGGTTTGGCTGCAAATCCAATGAGATACCGCGTTTTAGGCCGTTTTACCGTTACAGCTTTGCCAATGCAGCGGGCAATGACTACAGGTTTGGTCAGGTTGCTGCCACTGTAGGTTTTTGTCATATTGTCTGCCGATTTGTTTGCCGTTTGCTCATACGCTCCATTAGCGGAAGCTCTACGGAGATTTTCGGCAGCGATTATGCCCCAATCGGTAGCGATTCCGCCCGGCTCCACCACGATCACGTCAATACCGAACGGCGCCACTTCAAGACGCAGGCAATCCGAGAAACCTTCCACCGCGAATTTTGTCGCATGATACCATGCTCCGAAGGAAGTCCACACTTTTCCGCCCATGGATGACACGTTTACGATTTTTCCGAAGCGATGTTTGCGCATACTTGGCAGCACCAGTTGGGTCATTCGTGCTAGGCCAAATACGTTAACTTCCACTTGGCGACGAGCCTCTTCCATAGGCACATCCTCAACGGCTCCATAGGAACCATACCCGGCGTTATTAACCAGAACGTCGATCCGTCCTTCTTTTCTCAGAATGTGATCTACACAATTGTTCATTGATTCCTCGTCAGTGACATCTAGAGCGATTGGGCATATCCCTTGCGTTGCCAGATCCTTCATCGTTTCTGTACGGCGAGCTGCCCCATAAACGATAAATCCTTTGTTTTTCAATTCAATAGCTGTCTCTTTCCCAATTCCTGCTGAAGCTCCAGTGACAAGTGCTACTTTTTTATCCATATTGTTGTCCTCCTTTTAATTAATGACCCCGGGTCAATCATAAGTGACCCAGGGTCATTTGTAAATAAGGAAATGGATTATTTATTTTAGGAAGTAACATCTACTCTGACGTTCAGGCTGGTGCCGTTAATTTTAGCGTAAACTTGGCCCTTCATTTCGAATTTGCTTGCTATCCCTTAAAAGTCCATACAACAAAAATAAGCCGCCAAAAGGCGACTCATGAAAAATGCGTGTGTCAAGAAATGCATCCTGGATCTGCATTTCGGACTATACAATTCGATGACCAACTCTTAAATATGATTGGCACTGAGCCACATAGTCCCTCTTTTTTATCTTTCGACCCGAAATCCTTCCAAATAACGCTCCATCGTTGTGATTACGTCGGTTTTGAAATCCCGTTTGAATCCGTCCAATCTTTTTTCCTCAATGCTGTTAGCTACTTCAGCAGGCATGCTAGATGATAGCTTGCACCCGATTATAATGGAAGCCTGCGCTTGGAAAACATCCATGACTTCGTTTTCTGTCAGTACACCATTCTCGCAGATTAGAGAGTTCATTTTCATCATCTGGAGGTAAAGATTTGTTTTTAGATTAAGCATCAATTCGGCATCCACATTTTTCTCCAGTATTACTGAACGTATAGCCTCTAAGCGAATATATAAAGGTTTATGGTCAACCAGTTCGATCAGCTCGGTCATAATTAGGCGTTTGAAATCATTGAAGTTGTGAATAGGTTGTTCGATTATTAGTTCAGTTAGCCGAATTAGCCTTATCTCGTACTCTCTACACAGTAGATTGAAAAATAAAGCTTCTTTAGTTTTAAAATAAACGAAAAGAATACCCTTTGACATTTGCATTTCTTTAGCGATGTCCGACATTTTAATGTGATTATATTCGGATTCTTCGAACATGCGAGCGGCCTGATCTAGAATGGCTTGCGCCTTTAACGCCTTCGCTTCATCTGTCATTGCACGTTTTGCCATAAAACTGCCCCCCAATTTTATTAATGTATCACCTTATAGAAATGGAGTCAAAACGTTCTATAACATGTTACGATGATCAAATGAATTACGTCAATTTGGGACAAGTACCTTAAAACAAAAAAAGCCGCTAAAATAGCGACTTTCAATAGAACTATGTTCTTGTCCCTCGATAAATGCTGATCTGAACCGCGAAGCTCGATATTGCATTCCAAAACGACCGAGTCGTAACCTTGCATTAGCAAGTACAAGCCGCTCCCCTAGAACTCCCGGCCAGGCTGTATTTTCTTTCTTGGAAGTCAACATCTCGTCGCCTGTGCTTTGGCGAAAGTATAGCTATTGTTCGTTTTCCCTATAGCACTGCTTGCTGTCACTTCCAGCGTATAGCGGGTACCTAGCAGATCGCCCGTACCTATCGTTAGTTTGTGGTCGGAAGTAAAAGACCGCCGTTAAGTCTGTAAGTACCACTGTCGGCATCGGTGTAATTGAGCGTGATCTCCTGACTATCCCCTTGGAATGCTCCTTCCGGTTTATTGATCGTAACCGTCGGTTTTGTCCCGTGGGGATTTTGCGAAGTAATCTGTCCTTCCTTGATCCATCTCTCGCCACTTACGGCATATCCAGGCATTTGCGATCCGGGTATCTGATTTCCGTTTGAGTTGAATATGACCTTCGCCTGCGTCCAGTCGGGGGCCCTATACACATACCAGCCGTTGCCTTCATCCTGCATGGCCACGCCCGGCCAAGCTGAACCTTCTCTGAGTGGAGTCACGGAATCATCGTAGTAGTAGATGTTCGGCGCTCCCCAGCCGGAAGGCTTGTAGAAATGAACGGTCATACCCGAGCTCGGTTCCTCCTTCGTATACCTGAACATCTTCTCTGTTTGACCGGACAAATTCGCGGCGACAAGTTTCAGAACAAACGTCGATCCGATTGGAGTCCCAGCGCCAATGCTGACCCTATCTCCCGAGCTGAACGGAGTCGCCGGTCCCCCGTTCAAAGTGTAGGTTGCCGAGTTTGCATTGGAATAGTTTATTCTCACGTTAACAGAATCTGTATAGAAAGAGCCTTCTCCGGGATCGACGGATATTGTCGGAGTTTGCTGCGCCGCGCTATACAGTACGGCGATCCTGCCTCCGTCCAGATGGCCGGTAATTCTGCCGTTCGACACCGTAAACGATCCACCGCCGTTGGCCTTGTTCTGGTAAACGCCGTCCTCCAGTCTGGTAGGAGAGTTGATTTGAGCATTGCCTCCAAGGTTCACAATCGTCATGCCTTTGGTTCCGCGTTCAACCTGCATAATTTGATTCCCTTGCGTCCTAATGTATTCGTCTTGACCTACCATGGCATTGTGGAACTTGTTAACGGCAACAATATCCGGGTCCTTCCAGAGCGTATTCCCCGCGTCGCCGAGCCGATTCGCAAATTTCCCACCTCCTGTCGGTCTGTTGAAGAACAGAGAGGTCGTCTCCGCCCGAGAGGCGATAATTACCCAGCCCATTTTGATCTGCCAATCGTTCAACCCCGTCGATTCGCTGTTGTCGTTTGCATAAGTGTCATGCGATTCCACCCAAGTAACTAATTTAGAAGGGCTTACATTATTAGCGTTAAAAGATTGGGCCGCATCAACATTGATGTCACCGTGATAACCAACAGCGCTTCTGACACTGTTCCCGTAGCTGGAGGCGCTCAAACTGAGGTAATTGGCATAGCCGGCAAAGTTGTCAGCTCCGCCTTGAAGTACTTCCCCGTAATTAAACAGTTTGTCTTTATTATTCAACGAGCCCAGTACCCGGGGCCAGAAATTGGAGCCCCCCGGATCGTTGGGCAGCTCAATATGCTTAGCGGCGTCGAATCTGAAGCCGTCGGCTCCCAAGGAAATGGCGTCATTCAGGAATCCGATAATGATATCTTGCAATTCTTGGTTAGACGTGTTGAGGTCGGGCAGACCAATTCCCCACTGTGTGACTTGCCAACGGTCATTCCAGTTTTCCACGCCTCTGGCCTCATGCCAGGAATAGCTGTTATTCTTGATCACCGGATCGACATTATGTGCCGGCTGATACTGCTGATTTCCACCGCCCGCATTCCCCGTATGATTGGCGACAACATCAACGATGATACTGATGCCGTATTTATCCGCTTCCTGGCAAAGCCGTCTGAAATCATCCCTGCTTCCCAATTGAGAGTTACCGATTTTAAAGTTGATGGGCTGGTACAAAATCCACCACTTGCTGCCTTCTGTCAACCCTTCCTTGCTGGCCTGGATTGGCGAAGTTTGCACCGCTTTAAATCCCGCCTGAGCCAATTCCGGAAGGTTCCTGGTGATGTTGTCAAAAGACCAGTTCCACGCATGAAAAATAAGACCATCCTTCGTCCTTTCCGGAAGTTCGTAGTTTGTGGCAGCTGTTAGCTTTGCGTCTGAACCGCCTAACTGCTGAACATCAGCATTCGCCTGTACTTCGGGATTAAAGCCAATCGTTTGCAATAACAATGCGACAAAGAGAACAATACTCCAGGTACGTCTCAAGATGGGGCTTGCCTTCCTCCTCATACTAAACTCTCCTTTTTGATTTTATTTTACAACCAACCTCTCTTGAGAGATTAGGAGTAAATAAAAGAGCGTAAAACAAAATGTATACGCTTTCAAAGAGGCAATCGTTTGCACACTATTGCACTCAGGGACATGATTTCATTTATCTAACAATTTGTCAATGATTATATTAAAGATAAATTTCTAACGGCCTTTTTCTCCCGTCATTATTAGTCACTGTGCCTTCAAGGCTTTTAGGACGTTGGCTTCAATTATGAATTGGCTTTCTTTGGTTTGAAATATGTCCCTAGCAATTGCATTGACTAGTAAAAGTATGGTTGATATAATCATAAAAGGAAAAAATCATTGGTGTAGAGCCTTGTGTGAATGGCTTTTCTTAAAGTTTCTTTTGTAAGCGCGTACAATGATTATTTTCCACATATACCTCGAAGGAGGCGATCAATGGATCCATTTTATCCAATTAAATGTCTTTCTTTTTTTTACTTTTAATGCAACCGGTTGCGTGATTTTCCCCACTAATTTTTATCAGGAGGTTGTTAACTTGTTAAGAAAAAAAACTGGGAGTTTTATTTCTTGGTTGATTATTTTATCACTTTGCTTCAACTTCTTCGGCTTACCCGGCGTAGCTTCGAGTAACAACGATTATACAGCCACCTACACGAATCCCACAGCAACTGCTCTTCCATCGACAACCGCTTCGATCACGTCTACCGTTACCGCAACGTATGCACCTACCCCAACAACTAAATCAACTCAAACTGGGTTAACGGTTCACTTTAAGAAACCTTCAAGCTGGAATTCAGCGATTCGAATCCATTACTGGAATCTGAGTCCGGCAACCGTTCCGATAAGCGGGGCGTGGCCGGGAATCCTGATGAAGTCAGATGGAAACGACTGGTACAGCTACACCATTGCCGATGCCACAGGCTCAAGCCTCATCTTCAATGACAGTAGCGGCAAACAGACAGCCAACTTGTCCCGTAGTGTGAAAGAGGGCTGGTATTACACAGATAACACATGGTATGATGCCAGCCCGGAAATGCCTAAAATTCCGGCGATTTCCGCCTCTCCTGTACCCAAAACATACGATTCGTCCCAAACGGTGACGCTTTCCAGTACCAACAGTGACGATAAGATTTACTATACGATAGACGGTTCGACACCTACGACATCCTCGACCTTGTATACCTCTCCAATCCAAGTTGCGTCCTCTTTGACCATTAAGGCCTTCGGTGTTAATTCAATCGGTCAAACTGGAAATGCATCCTCTTTCGCTTATGTGATTGACCTGAATGCAGATCTGCGAGCTCCGACAATCACAGCGAATTTGCCTGCAGGGCATTCCGAGTCCTCAGTGACTGTATCCTTCACCCTTAAGGATAACAAGGCGGCAACGACCAAGGCATACTACACCGAGGATGGTACGGAACCAACCATAAGCTCAAAAGTCTATATCCTCGGCAACGCTTTGGCCGGATTGACTGGACCGTCTATTCTTATCTCCAAGACCACGACATTAAAATTTCTCATTATAGACGGCGCTGGCAATCAAACCAAACAAAGCTTTGTTTATAATGTTGGAAATAAAGGTGATTTTCGGGAAGATACTATTTACTTCGTGATTACTTCCCGGTTCTATGACGGTGATCCGAGCAATAACGTGCACGCATGGGATGATGGAAAGGCGCGTAATCCAGATTCGGACCCGGCTTGGAGAGGGGACTTTAAGGGGCTGATTCAAAAGCTCGATTATATCAAAGCCCTCGGATTCAGCGCCATCTGGATTACACCTGTTGTGCAGAATGCCAGCGGTTATGATTACCATGGTTACCATGCTTTAAATTTTGCCAAAGTAGACCCACGGTATGAATCGGCGGGAGCTTCTTATCAGGATTTGATCAATGCGGCCCATGCCAAGGGGCTGAAGGTTATTCAGGACATCGTCGTCAATCATACGGGTAACTTCGGTGAAGAGAATCTGTATCCCATGTTCAAGAAAGATCCAGCTAAACCCGATACCGCTAACAACTTGGTGAAGACTACGGATAAGTTGCCGCCAAACTATGATTCCATGACACCCGATCAGCAGTATCAGGCAAGGCTCGCCTTAATGAAGACAGAGGGGACGAACAATAACATTTACCATACAGAGAAAAGCCTCTCCTGGGAATCCTATACTGTTCAAACTGGTCAGATAGCGGGAGATTGCGTGGATTTGAACACGGAAAACCCTGCAGTTAACAAATATTTAATTGATACCTACAATCACTATATAGACATGGGTGTTGACGCTTTCCGTGTCGATACGGTGAAGCATGTGAGCCGGTATATTTTCAATAAATACTATATTCCTGCCTGGAAGACAAGAGGCGGCTCGGATTTCTATATTTTTGGAGAAGTAGCCACTCGTTACAGAGATGTCTGGAACAGTGGAATTCCAGCGATCTCGACGCCATTCTATACTTGGAAAAGCTCAAAATCGTATCCGGGCGATGGAAAGAATGACTACGCCTCCAATAAAGCGTCAGTTGAACAAGAGTGGGCGGACAACTCTACTACAGCAGGACAGCCAACCTCGAACAATGCTTTCTTAAACGGAAATACCTATCATACGCCTGACTATTCGATGAAATCGGGCATGGATGTGATTGATTTCCCAATGCATTGGGCATTCAAGACTGCACAGGAAGCATTCAGTATGAAAGGTGGCGATCAATACTATAATGATGCTACCTGGAATGTAACCTACGTCGACTCGCATGACTATGCGCCCGACCAGGCTCCGGAAAATCAAAGATTCGCGGGCACACAGGACACTTGGGCCGAGAATCTTGATCTGATGTTCACCTTCCGCGGAATACCCGCTATCTTCTACGGCTCCGAAATCGAGTTTCAAAAAGGGGCAACCATTGATACAGGTCCAAACGCACCGCTAAGCAAAACGGGACGGGCATATTTCGGCGATCACATGGAAGGCAATGTTACGGTACAAGATTACGGCAAATACACGAATGCTACTGGCACGCTTGCGGAATCGCTCAACCATCCTCTGGCGAAACATATCAGACAACTTAATTTAATCAGAAGAGCTGTTCCCGCCTTGCAAAAAGGCCAGTATTCCACAGAGAATGTGTCGGGCAATCTGGCGTTTAAGAGAAGATATACCGACAGTGCCAAAGGCATTGACAGCTTTGCATTGGTCACGATTTCAGGAAACGCCACGTTTACCGGAATTCCGAACGGAACCTATGTGGATGCGGTGACCGGTGATTCCAAAACCGTTACTGATGGCAAGATTACCTTGACATGCTCCGGCAAAGGAAATGCAAGGGTATATGTATTGAATGGCAGAGGTGGAATTGGAGAAACGGGAACCTATCTGAAGTAAACGGCAGTATGTCATAGTTAACTGAATCAACCTCAGTTCGGTATTGCACCGTGCTAAGGTTGATTCCAATTAAAAAGTAGATTCAAGAGAGAGCCGGATATTGCTCTGGACTAAATTTTTAACGGCTGGGAGTGTACCAAGATGCCCCAACGACAGATTCTAAGTGCGGACATTCCTCCGTATGTTTAATCCAACAACCATCAAGTATTAACGGGTTATCGCTTCTTGCAATAAAGCAACTGTATATTTTAGAAAAGAGCCGAAGAAAACTTCGGCTCTTTACGTAATGCAGTAAACTTGCTAATTGTAGTCGGTATTTTTACAGTCATTATTTTGCTTATCAAATTGTTTTGACTATAGGTTAAGCGTGAGCACGGTTACCCTGCTCTCTTGTCCATTCCGTTGCTGTTTATCACCCCTGCATTGCTCACCGATCCGGAACCCAGTTTCTTTCTACCAAATTGAGGCTGTTTTAAACCATCCCTAGTTTGAACTGGGAACGGAAAAAGGATGCTCCCGGCTCATTCCGGAAACGCCCTTCTTGTATTCGATCTTTATTATCTAGTTGTTGGCCGTACTCCCAACTAGGCAAAATTCCTTGTTTAATGCCGTCACCTCACGAAACGGAAAAAATCGTACGCTAAGCAATGCGTTGCATGAAAAAACCGGACCCTTAAAGGGAATCCGGTTCTCGTAATAGCAAGCGAAGTTCAACTAACGTCCCCGTTAGTTGAAAATTGTATCCCGTTTTTACTAATCAAGCGGAAACTTAATGGTTGCTTCCATTGATCTAAAAGCTCATATATGTCGTTATTGGCCAAGTCGTTTTTGTAACTGCTTAGTTCCCCATCTCTTTGCCCACGATTAGCTCTATTTGGAGTGAATTTTAAGTAGGCCTTATCGGTCAAAACAGAATTCTTGAAGTAATTGTTGGAACTGGATCACTTAACTTGTCCCACTTTAGCCGAACTACCTTAGGTAGAACTCCATAATTATCAAATAACTCATAAAGCTGCTGAATTTTCATATCGTACTGTTTTATTGCAATGAATTTTCCAACCACGTTTTGCTCTCTGTCCATTCAAGTGTTGTAATCCAAGAGAAGCCTGAAATTCACCAATCGTTTGTCTCATTATGTGTACTTTAGCACCAGACATAGTGGAAAGATTGAACAAAATGGAGGAAATTCTCTATGCTCACTAATCTATGCTTCTTTACCTTGAGATTAGTGAGTGGTGTTGACGGTTTCGATCAGAACAAAATCGAAGCTATGAAGTATGTATGAGGTTGTGAATATTCTTGGTTGAACTATCATCTTGAGAAGTATGGATAAATGTATCCATTTAAGTGTATACATCCCGAGATTTTTCTCATTTTATATGGACTAATATGTGAAGCAACCGTAGTGAAAGAAATCTCATATATGATTTCGTAGAAGAAGATGGGGTTGTGTAACCGCTTTTTCATTCCCATATTTCACAGTCTGATCAAGAATATCCGCATTGAGTATGGCCTCGTATTGTTGATATTGTACAAACTTGGAATCAAAATGCTGAAACAATTATCACTTAAAAGATTTCGGATGATTTAAAAGAACTATTTAGGAATTAAAAGTGTTTCTTATATACTAAATAAACCCACTCCTTTTATATGAGTAATATATTTTCATCTTAAAATTTTCACATGTAGAAACTGGTAATATGCAACAAAGAAGTCGCCAATCTGGCGACGCCTCTGCAGAATCTATAAGCTATTTAAATCAGCTACTGGTGTCCATTGCAATTGATCGGCTACATGCATGTGCGGTTCAATAACCGATGCTATTAAAGGATAATGTGCTTTTCCTTTGAGGTTACACCATTCAATAAATATTTCATGGGGATGCTTCTCAATGGATCCCATCAATTGTCCACTGAATATCTATTCGATGTAGTAATTAGATTTTCTACTTTCGGCTGTGATCGATAAGCCCGTGATTTAAGGGTTGCTTCTAGCGTGAAATGGTTCAATAACCCGAATTGGTTCCTTGGGAAAGCGATAATATTATTTTCAAAATCGTTAATGAGATAGTGTTTCTATCACCCGACATCAAACCTAAAGGCTGATTCTCCTCAGAGTGAAAAATGAGATACAAGCTTTTTTCTTTTCAGATTCTTTCATAATGATAACTAGGCATCCCGAGAAATCATATAGAGTTATGAAAGAAGTCCTGAATACTAATGCCCTATCGTTATTAAGGTATTAGGTTTATACTTGCTATATTTTTTACGCTTTTCATTAACCAGTTCAGTATTCTCAAAGTATGTTTTCATAGTATCCTGTATCTCAAAGAAGTGGTCAACCGCTCCATGGCTATTTGTCATTGATTTCGTGTTATTGGTAATAACAAACTCCCATTTCCCCTCTTCATTCTTCTGCAAATCGCCGCCACTATGACATACTGGGCATTCAATCGCAAAACCATTATTATTCCAATGTGGTTCACCTAAAGAAAGCAGATTGGAGTGACAATTAGGGCACCATCCAAGCTTCGGATCTCCTAAGAACGTTACCTGCTCATAATTACGGATGCCAGTCACAACATTCTCACCTAACTGTTTAGCTCGCATGATTATTGAATCGTCCAGCAGAATCTGACCTGGTCTTGGAGCGCGTATTGCAAGCATCTGATCTACAACTTTGATGTCTTGAGACAACATGCTGACGTGAATACTTTCAAGTGCCAAGGACATCCAGCTTCGCGTCGACCCGCCATTACAGATAATTCCTCCTACACGGTGGCGGTGATATTCACTTGAACCTACTTGTTTATGGAAATTAGGCTCGTATGCAAGATGCCGGTCGGTGAAGGTACGGAAGATGCCGGCAGGCATAAACTGATAGGTTGGGACTGCCACGATAATGCCATCTGCACTAAGCCACTCCTTCATAATCAAATCCAGATCATCTTTACTTTTGTATATGCATTCTGGAGCTTCACCTTTTTGCGTAAATTTCACAGTACATGATTCGCATCCTGAGCAAGGAGTGATATCGTAATTATGAAGGTTGATTAACATCACTTCCGCCCCCAACTCTTCCGCTCTCATCAATGCCTCTTTCGCCAAAATTTCTCCATTTCCATTTTTTCTTCCTGCTGTAATGGCTAAGATTTTCATAGTAGTTCCTCCTTTGTTTGAGAAACAATTCACAAAGGCATTAGTGTGTTTATACCGTTGTAGAGTGTTTCTAATCTGTTGACTTTTTTGCTATTAATGATTGCATAAACAGTGCTCTCAATCTAACATAGATAACACCAACAATTATTGAAATTCCCATTTGAAAAATAATAGACAGTCTTCAGCAGCTAGAGTTGCTCCTAATATCCTAAGGTGATCGCCAACCGCATAACCATGCAGGCATGTAAGTGATCTTAATTAGCCAGAAGAACTGCTAACCCACCTAACACGAATAATAAGATAAATAGTGTAATTTCTTGAGGTGCTACTACACATCTTGAATGCTCACAGTGATGATTCCCCAGATCAATCCAAATAGTTACCCCTTTGGACGAAGCAATGCAATGCTCAGTACTAGACTAAATAATTTTTTTCTTCATTCTAAAATAACCTTTCACAGTATTTTATAGATTACACTTTTCTTCTTTATACAACACTGGCAGCAATTTGCCTAAATGAGTGTATTCTTTGATACAATGCAGAAGTAAACTTCTCGTTTCTTCGAGAGGGACTTGGATATGATCTGGAATTATTTTTTTCGGCTCCTTTGTCTGAAGATCAATGTTATAACCTAGCCAGAATCTGGACCGAAGCTCAACTCCCCCTTCAACGGGGCGAATGTAGTGAACCATTACTGCATCATCACCATTAGCACATAATAATGAGCTTGTATTCGAGAGCTTTAGTTTCTTCAAATCAAAGCCCATACTTTCCGGTGAGCAAAAACGTATCCGAATATTTCTTGGTCCAGAGCCCGTATCTTCCTCTACGATGTGTGTCACTCCCCAAATTCTTTCAGGTAATGGAATGCTGGAGTCGAGTAAACGCTCCCTTTGGTCCGTCTGAATTCCAAAGTGATCTTCCTTGTTCCAGATTTTATAACGCAAAGGCTCCATAGCATGCCATACAAACCACCAGTCAAACATCGTATTAGTGACTCCGGGCATCAGGATACGACTGGCCACAAACCCTGTTCCGTCTTCCATGCAGCAATAACCGATTTCTGTCTCTAGGTATCCAGGGTCCAGCAAACGATTCCTCTCATAGATGCTGATCGTCTGATTGGAATCAATCGGACCTTCATTGACTTTACTCACTAATTCTTCAGGTGCTGATGTCATCTTCCAGTCATAATATTTCGCATAACTTAGTTGTTGCTCTTTATTACTTATATAGGAATTCATCCAAAATTCCTCCCTCAGAAATATCACACCTTGTTCACTCAGCTGCGCATACCGTCCAATGTTTATGAATCAGTGCTTGGTTCTCGACCTCATCCGCCACAGCCAATTGCAGGTCAGGAACTGAAACTCCGGCTGGAATACCATTTTTCATCATCATATAATCGATTCCCAACTCATAATTTCCAGTCCCCTCTCCAGGACGATAAAAGAATGGGGGAGACAGAAAACTCCAATTAAAGCTATGGTCCGCTTGAAATAGATCCAAAGCTACACGGCAACCTTCAAGAAGGGGTACACTGGTCCAACTTGATACATGTTTCTCCAGTTTCGAATCTGACTCCCCTGGCTGGATTACACCTGATTCCTTTCGTTCAGCAGCATCATAAAAGAATTTCTCCTGTGTAATATCACCCAACCAACGCAAGTGTACGGCCGGTGCCACGCCAAAATACCATGTGGGGAAACGAGGGTCATCAAACATCTGTAGACCCGGTTTTACATACAAGCTTGCTGCACCACCAATACAGATCAGATACTTCCCTTTTGCTTGTTTAAATGCATTGATAATTCGTCTCGTCCCTTCCACTTGTCTATAATAGACCCGCATATCTATCTCATGTCCCCCTGAGAATGCGCTTACCACTACATCATGATCGGCAATAGCTGCTACCAGTTCCAGAGCATCCATTACCGATGCGGTGATAGATGTAAGACCAATTGTATCAGGCACTTTATCTGCATCAATAGAAATGCCAGTTACGGAATGTCCTCTTTTCAACAAAATTTCCGTCAGTGCTTTTCCTCCCATACCTGTGTGACCAATTACAGCTACTTTTAATGGTTTTGACTGCATCATGTTGTCTCCCTTTTCTGGATTATTTACAAATACATGGTCTTCTCCCCATTCATAATATATAATTCAATCCATAAGCGCATTGTCCATTTGCACAAAAATATACGTTCCACAGTTGCTCTTTCCTCATGTGTTTCAATAAAAAGTATAAAAAAAACGGGAAAGTTGTTGATATGTATGAAAGTACGTGAATTGTTTAACATTTTATGCGATTACACAATTACACAGGTGAAAATTTCAAATGAAAATGCTGTGGTCAATAAGACTGCTTGGCTAGATCATGAGCAAACAGATTTTGAACCATCGACTTTGTATCTGATACATTACAAGAAACTCCCCCTTATTTTTGATGCTAATACAGGTGCGAATTTCCTTTGTTTTGGAAATTCAAGTGTTGTCAATCCGATTCTTCATTCTTTTTCCCATAATGTCTTTCATTTAAGAGAGAGCAACGATGCTGAAATTAGTCGTTGTTATGAAACTATTCGCCAATTACTTGCTGAGGATAACCTCATTTTGCAGAAGTTGGAGCCCGTATTGGATGCTTTATGGAATGACCATGGTCTACAAAATATTGTTAACATAGCTGCTCAAATAATTAGGAATCCAGTATACATCACAGATATGAGTTACAAATTTTTGGCATACTCAGTAAATTACATGGCTAATGGCATCTTGGATGAAGAAATAAAGTCAGGTCATATACTCCAACAAAATATAGATTTAATAAACAACATTGAAATGGATCCCTTTGCTGTTCAAGCAAAACTGCCCTATTACTTTATCAATGAAAATGTCAAACAAGGAATGATGGTAGATAAGGTCAAAATTAATGGAATTGAAATCGCACATGTAATGATCTCTGAAAGTTACCAGCCGATTTCTGAGTTAGATAAAAAAATTATTCGTTATTTTTGCAAGATCATTTCCATTGAACTACAAAAAGACTCCTTTTATAAAGACAACAAAGGGGTCAAGTATTCCTATTTTCTCGCTGACTTGCTAGATAATCATTTAAGTAGTCCACATACAATTGAAATGCGTCTGAATACGTTAGGCATAAAACTACACAAAAATATGCAATTGGTGATCGTGAGGCCCAACACTCATTCCACTGCCCACTCCCTAGACATTCTTGTAAAACAGTTGCATCTACTTCTGCCCCAGAGCATGTATGTTGTATATAAAAACTCTGTAGTGTTGTTGCTTAATCAAGAGTCATTGTTCTATCCTGATAATGCAATCTACAAGAGAATAAAATGCTTTCTTCATGCTAACGCATTTACAATGGGGGTCAGCAATCCTTTTTCCGATATAAGCAAACTGCAGATTCACTACAAGCAAGCTATAAAAGCAGCGGAGATTGGAAACAACCGGTTAGGTATCAAGTCTGGGGCTATCTATTTCAAAGATATTTCATTTCTCTATCTCCTTGAAATTAGCAATAAAACAGAAGAGAATTTACATTTTTGCCACCCAGATATCTCTTTCCTGATCGAGTATGATGAATTACATCATACCGAATTGAGCCATACATTAATGGTCTTTTTATTCAATGGGCAAAATACTGCCAAGACCTCCAACCTTTTAAATATCCACAAAAATACGTTGCTTTACCGTATAAATAAAATCAAAAAGATACTTAATACTTCACTTGAAAATGGGGACGATCTCTTCTCCTACCAGTTGTCTTTTAAAATTTTAAATTATAATTCATTACAGTAGTAATGTCCGCACTTTAATTAACAATTCATCCGCGAACCGCCAATTTTCGTCGATCACAGGCAAAAACGATCATCTTTGCCCCTAAAATAGCACATACCATATACATAAATGAATAGGAGGAAAAATCAGCAATGGTTCCCATGATAGCCCCCCCAGAGAAACAGCCATATCAGCTGTGGCAATAAACAATCCGATTAGCACATTACGATTTGACTGTGGAAGAACAAATGACAAGTAGGTCGTCAGAGTTGGATAAACGATTGCCTGTGCTATACCCATAAGTACGGCTCCAACATATGTCACTTAATTAATAGTAATGATTACAATTATCAGTCAAAAAAATATAGCATAGCACTTATTGATCGTCAACAAATATTTCCATTTGGAATTTTCCAAATAAGATACTCCACTGATCAGTTCGAATATCAAATTTTTTATCAGTTATTGCCACACCTGCTGACCTGCAAATCCTTACCCGAATGGGTTTTTCCATCGTTTAAGTCATCAAGTTTTTGTGTGATTCCTTTCAAATTACTGTGTCCGTCTCCATTCTAATCATAAAAAGAATTAGATGAGTGTGGAGCCCCGACAACTGGCGGTCATATCTGCTGGAACACCACATCGTTATGGCGCTTCTTCAGATCGTCTTTGGACGATCTATTGGGTGCCTTGCACGGAGAAAACTTGCGGCCCAGCTAGTCCATGTGTGCGGGCCTTGATAACGATCTACTGCTCCCGATCGCAATGCATACAATGTCCTTTTCGGTAATCGGTGCAAGTTCTTGTCCTCGATACGGGACAAGAACTTGTACCGATTAAACAAAAAAGCCACTATAATAGCGACTTTTAATGGGATCATGTTCTTGTCCCTCGACAAAGCTTAAATAAACTAACTGTCATAGATTGACGTTGCACGCCCTCTGAATGTGTAGTGAAAAAAGGATCCCAACAAGTTAATGGGTTCCTTTCTGATATGCTTCCTATCTTTATTTTCAGAAAGATGTCTTTGTTAAAGTGAGGAGCCCCGATATTTGTTTACATACTTAGTATTGCATCTACTCTTTCTCGGAACCAACTAAAAAAGTTCCTACATATAGGAACTTTTTTTACTCACATCTTTAGTTATTCTTAATTTATAATAAAATAAGCAAACCTATATCTTTTCATACGAGGAACTCTATTTATGAAGAATGATTGTAGAAAGGCTTTTAATCAGTACTTGGCATCTCAGAAACCTATATCTTTTTCATACAAGGAGCTCTAATTATGAAGAATGATCGTAGAAAGGCTTTTATTCAATACTTGGCATCTCAAAATGATTGTTGCACAGCGACAAACTTGTCCAATTATTTTAAAGTGTCTACAAGAACTATCAGAAAATACGTCAACGAAATTAACCAAAATCAAATTATTATCGCTTCCTCTCCAAAAGGGTATCGGCTTGTAAGCAAAGATAAAGCAAAAAAGATTGATAATCATACTTCACCTATGGACCGTATTAAAATCATATTGAAAGAATTAATACTACATTCGGAGGGACTAAATATATTTGATCTCGGAGATAGACTTTTTTTAAGTATTTCTTCAATCGAAAATGACATTGTCCATGCAAATAAAATCATTAAGCCTTATCAATTAACAATTCGCCATAGGAAAGATATGCTCATATTAACAGGGGGAGAGCAGGATAAGCGTAGATTAATGAGCTTTATAATTTCACAAGAAACTTCCAACGGATTTTTAAGCTTAAAAGCTGTTCAAGATTCTTTTCCGGATTATGATGTTTCTTTACTAAAAAATAAAATTATTTCCACCCTTAAAGAACATAATTTGTATGTAAACGATTATATTATGAATAATATCCTTCTACACCTTATTATTACAGTTGATCGAATAAAAAATAACAATTCTGTTATTCAAACAACGGATCTCAATAAGTTTAAAAGCAATCTAGAAACAAAAGCAGCCAATAAAATTGCTGGCATTCTTGAAGAAAAATATGGAATTAACTTTAGTGAATCAGAACGTTATAATTTCATTTTGCTTTTATCAAGCAAAACGACAATGCTTAATTATCAATCATTAACGTCTATCTCTTTAAATCATTACGTCGATGAGCATTATGTGAACCTCTCTAAGAAATTGTTAAAGAAGGTGCATGAACGCTACTTTATTGAAATCTCTGATGATGAGTTTTTTGTCAAGTTCACCCTCCATATACGTAATCTAATCTTTCGGGCAAAGAATGAGCAAATGGTTAAAAACCCTTTAACGTATAAATTAAAGGATTCATATCCTCTCATCTATGAATTAGCTGTCTTTATTTCGAATCAAATTCAGCTGATAGAGCACATTCATATTAATGAAGATGAGATTTCCTATATTGCTTTTCATATCGGTTCTTACTTCGAACGAAAAAAAGAGCTGGAAAACAAGATCTTGTGTGCTGTTGTTTGTCCCAATTATTACGATATGCAACTACAGCTGATCCAAAAGCTAGAAAAGAAGTTTCATGATTCTTTAGAGATTATTAAAGTTTCATCTGACTCAAGTGAGCTTACTTTACTCGAGGACATAGACTTACTCATTAGCACGCTGCCTTTACAGAACAAACAAATTCCATCTGTATTTGTTCATCCTTATTTGACAGAAAAGGATTATGAACACATTCAAAGTCAAGTAAACAAACTAAATAAACAAAAAAATATGCGCAAAGTAAAACAGTATCTTGACCTATATTTTGACAAAGATTTATTTATGAAGAATGTTTATCTCGACAGTGATGAATCCTATATTGCTTTCATGTCAAAAATGTTTTATGAGAAAGGCTATGTCCCCAAGGACTTTGGAGATTCAGTGCTGGAGAGAGAACGAATGTCCTCCACTGCCTTCAATAACAATGTGGCTGTACCCCATTCCATGCATATGGATTCTGCAAAGACAGGAATTTGCATCATCATCCTGGACCGCCCGGTAAATTGGGGAAAAGAGAAAGTGCAAATCATTGTGATGATTTCAATTAATAAACAGCAACGCGAATTATTTAGCCCCTTCTTCGAAGGTGTTATCAATATTCTATCCGAATGGAAAAACGTAAATGAGCTAATTAAAGCCAAGAATTATGATGATTTTATGGACAAGATGAGCATACATTTAGAGGGAATATAAAATCTAATTTGTATACTATTACAGATATTTTTATATTTCACTGAGTGCCAACAATCTTAAAGCTCACAAATGTAAAAATCCACAGGAACACACACATCTTTTATATCAGGTATTATTAGCTCAATTTTAAATTTAAGAAAATTGAAAAATACATCAGTTTAGCCGTTATGTTAATATTATGATTTAAGGTTATTTCAAAACTCAAAATTTTCCAGCTCATGTTATTGACAAAAATGCTTTGTTGCTTTTATACTGAAGCCGAAATGAATCGATACTAAAACTGTTTTACAGATGTGGATTTTTCTAGAGAGTCATCTCTATTTTCGCCACACGAATGCCTTAATAGGACATTTGTGTGGCTTATTTGCATTCAAAAAAGGAGGATTTTGAAAATGAAGTTATGGCATTATGCTTTTATTGTTTTCTTAGGAGGGTGTTGTTATGGGGTACTTTCAACATTTGTTAAACTGGCTTATAGTGCAGGTTTTTCAACACCCGAAGTAACTGGTGTACAGTATTTCATTGGTGCGATATTAGGTTGGATTTTGGTTTTATTCACAAAAAAGAAAAGTTTAACCTCTAAGCAATTTCTGAAGCTCTTACTGTCCGGAATCCCTTCCGGATTGACGGGCATATTTTATTATCAGTCCCTACAAACCTTAAATGCTTCCCTGGCCATCGTTCTTTTGTTTCAATTTGTTTGGATTGGCACACTTTACGAATGGGTTCTCCAGAAGAAAAAGCCTACCAGTGGAAAACTTATATCGATTGGGATTCTTCTCATCGGTTCGGTTTTAGCGGCAAATATCCTATCTCAAGGCAATATCTCGCTTTCTTGGCAGGGAACGATTTGGGGATTATTAGCGGCAACAACTTTTGCATTGTTTGTTTTTCTCAGTGGAACGGTTGAGAAAGACACTCCACCAATAATAAAAAGCGCGCTTCTCTCGACTGGAGCTGTTATCACGGTTTTTGTGATTTTTCCGCCGACATTTTTATTAAATCTCGATGTGCTTGCAGAACTAAGTTCATATGGGTTGGTTCTTGGTGTATTCGGAGTGGTGCTGCCGCCTCTGTTGTTATCCATTGGTATGCCACATATTGGTTCAGGATTGGGTACCATCATGACCACTTCTGAATTACCGACGGCTGTTGTCATTTCTTCATTTGTACTGGGAGAACATGTAGGATGGGCTCAGTGGATCGGCGTTCTCATTATTTTAAGCGGAATTGCATTTAGCAATATCCGACGCGGAAAATTCAAATCACAATCTTCGACGTAGAAAAACATAGTAAAAAATCAGACTAAAGTTTCGAGGAGAAAAAGTTACTTAGTATGCTCATCTTTATACAATTATTAGAGTAAAAGTTACTTAGGAGATCGATGGGCAGCTAATAATATGATTTCAGAGGAAAGTGCTAATGCTTGGGTAGGGTTGAGACGAATTAAGTATGCCAGCCCTTCTGCTCAACAGGTACAGTGGTTTGATGAACTAAACGTTCCTCGAACGCTTGTATACAAATTCAAGAAAACATTTCGATTCAAACGTAATTAGGACCCCGTACCTGAGTTAAGCAGTTTAAGGCATTGTCTGTTGAAATGCATACTCGAGATAAATGAAATAAATATCATTTTGACTTATAGAGAAATGTATTTACACAAATGTTTTAATAAGTGCCTAGTTTACAAAGGGAACAAGTTCTGCCCTCAATTCAGGATAAGAACTTGTTCCCTTAAAACAAAAAGCCGATAAATAGTGACTTTAAATGCGACAATGGTATTAGGTTGTAGCATCTTCCAATATGAATAAATCCTCGAAAGTATTTAATTATTTTCTGTAATGATTGTAGATATGGCATGCTTATATAACATATTTAGTATTCCTGATTTAGAAAGTATCACTACAACATAAATTATCAAACGCCTGTATTCTCCCTTGTACTCTTGCTCCATTTCTCGTAATTCGACTATTTACTGCTCCCTATGTGTACAACAATACGCTTCTCATTCCTCATCAGCCATATTGTCATCTTCCAACTATCACAGCAGAGCTGTGCTACTGTACAGTGCGGCCGTCTTCCCGTTGAATTTCCAGATCAACAACTTGGAGGTAGCTTCAGATTTTGAGCTCACACTCATTTCCTTCCCGATCGTTGTATTTATCGCCTTCTTCATTGCAAGTATCATTTCGAGACCGATCCAGAAGATGAATGTTTTGGCGATACTTATTAGGAAGGGTGATCTAATAGGTGATATGATTATACTTATCTTGTTTATGAAAATTACAAATTCCTGGGATATAAAAAAATAACCTTAGTCAGCTTAATCACTGATCTAAGGTAACATTAAGTTAGAAATTGCTATGAAGCTATTTACGCTAATTAGTCCCAATACTACTAGTTCTTTATTTCTGCGATACCCTCTCGCAATAATGTTTCTTCAAGCGTTTCAAGAACTTTTACTTCGTCAGAGCCATTTACAACAATATCAAACTCATAGCCGTATTCCATACCCAGTGAAAGAATACCTAAAATGGACTTTAGATTCACTTCCTTTCCATCATGTTTTATTTTCACCTCACTACTAAACTTGCTGGCGCTATTAACTAAAATAGTTGAAGGACGAGCATGAATTCCCGTTTCGTCTGTAACTATAAACGTTTTTTCAATCATATTTATAATCTCCTTTAACGATAAGTGTTTTAGTTTTAATCCATTTGCTCCTATTGTCTAGATCAGAAACCAAATTACGTCTGTCTCTGCTTAAATGGCTATGTTTTTATCCAGCCATGCATCTACATTGCTCAAATGCTCATTACCTGCAAAATTAAAAATGAACGAGTTACGTATTAATTCAATAACTTCCGACGTAGAAAGATCAAACGTCTCTGCAATTTTGATCAAGTTCCCTGTTAGATCATAATGAAAACAGGGTGGATCATCAGAATTAATGCAGACTTTCACTTTGCTATTCATTAATTTCTTAATTGGGAATTCCCACCACGACGAGTAGACTCCTAAACTGATGTTAGATGCGGGACATAAAGTTAGTAAAATTTGTTTCTCCGCTAACAATTTTAATAACTCATCGTCTTCTACAGCACGAACGCCATGATCTATCCTATCTAGTGGGATAGATTGTAATGCGTCCCAAATCCCTTCTGGACCAACAACTTCACCAACATGGCCTGTCAATTTAAATCCATATTCTTTGGCAAGAGCAAAAGCATCAGCTTGTTTGTGTGCAGGATGTCCGATTTCTTGCATATCCATACCAACTGCAATCAAAGGAATCTCTTCTCGAAACTTTATCAGTTTATTAATATAATTACAGTTATCAATTACTGAAGCTGTCCTATCCAGATTAGCGATAAAACGTATATCAATATTTTCGTACCTTTTTTTGGCTAATTTTAAACCCTCTGCAAAACCATTTATTACCGTATTTAGAGAAACTCCACGATGGCCATAGCAGGCCGTATAATCAAACATTACTTCACGATAAATGATATTCTGTGTAACCATATCGTTGGCACAATCCATAACCATATCAGAGAAGTCATTTTCTGTTTGAATAGAGGAAATCGCAGTAAGCATAATAGTAAGAAACTCATCTAGTGTTTGAAAGTTGTAAAAATCTATAGCATCACGAAGAGTCTTAATAGGTAACTCAATCCCGTTGCGCTGTGAAAATTTCCAAAATAGTTCCGGAGATATGCAATCAATATGATAATGCAACTCTGCTTTTGGACATTCAGTAATAATTTTTTTTAAATTGCTATCCATGCTTACAACCCTCTCATATTTTTTCATGGTACATGGTACCTACATTGTAATTAGGTCACTCTCGTCTTAAAAATTCTGTCCGTACGAATAATGTTCATTTAACATTTGTAGGCTTCCATTCACTATTCGATTAAACTTAACCTAGGAAGGTTTCTATTACAGAAGCCGTTATTATAAATGAAGAGCCACACAACTGACTTTTGGCAATTGTGTAGCAACAATAAAATTTTCTTTAAAAAACAATGCCCTGAAAAGGTCTTACTATTTAATTAATCAAGATCTTCTCCATTTGTTTCAATGACTTTCTTGTACCAATGGAAGGAATCTTTTTTACTTCTCTTCCCACTACCATTACCAAAATCATCTTTGTCCACATAGATAAATCCATATCGTTTGCTCATTTCCGCAGTTGAAGAGGAAACAATATCAATAGGTCCCCATGCGCAGTAAGCAAAGATATCTACACCATCCTTGATTAATTCTTTTAACTGCTCAATGTGTTTTCGATAGTAATCAATACGATATGGGTCATGAATACTTCCGTCTTCTTCTACCTTATCTAATGCCCCAAAGCCATTTTCCGCTATCATTAAAGGCACTTGGTAACGATCCCAAAACTGGGACATACAGTTGTACAGTCCTAATGGGTCCATCCTCCAGTCCCATGGAGTTGGTTCCAGATAAGGGTTCTGGGACACATCAAACGGCTTGATGGTATTTATAGTAGAATCGACAATTTTGGAAGAATAATAAGAAATCGCAAGAAATTGCATTGTGTTATTTCTTATTAGTTCTTCATCTCCTTCTTTAATATCGAGGTTGATTCCATTTTCCTCGAAATAGCGAAGCGCATATCCAGGATATTCTCCACGTAGTTGTACATCAGAAAAATAATACTGCATCCGATTCTTTTTCAAAGTCAATACAACATCTTCAGGTTTACATGTTGCTGGGTAAGATGTAGCGTCCGCTAACATTGTACCCAAAAATGCGCCTGGATCAATGGTCTTTGCCGCTTCAACCACTTTTGCACTTGCTACAAACTGGTTATGAACTGCCTGGTACATAAGTTCTTCCATATTCTCTGCTTGATCGTCATAAATTCCTAAACTTCCGAACTGAATACCAGGAATCAAGTTAATCTGGTTGCAAACAATCCAGTATTTCACTTTCCCTTTATATCTTTCAAGGATGACCTTTGCATATTTAACAAAGAAATCCCCTACCTTACGATTTGCGAATCCCCCATATTCAGTTACTAAGTGCAGAGGGATATCGTAGTGAGACATCGTCATAATAGGTTCCATGCCATTTTTAATGATCTCATCGATCAGATTATCATAAAATTCTAATCCTTTTTCATTGGGTAACAATTCATCTCCATTAGGGAAAATTCTGGACCAAGAAATACTTGTTCTGAAGTTTTTAAATCCCATTTCCTTATGAAGAGCTAGATCTTCCTTGTAGGTATGATAAAAATCAATTCCATAACGCTTTGGGTAGTACCCTTCTGTATCAATAGCAGCTCTTTTAATTCCTTGTAGGGTCCCTCCACCTTCTTTCTCAATATGCGCCCGATCTAAGTTTTTGTCATAAACATGAATATCAGATGTCGATAACCCTCTTCCATCTACATCATATGCTCCCTCAACCTGGCAAGCTGCAACTGCCCCACCCCATAAAAAGTTTGATGGGAATCCCTTAGGTGCTTGTTTCATCCGTATTTCCTCCTCTTAATCATATGAAAGTATAGAAATGCTATAATTTTAAGTGTTTTTTTATTACTTAAGAACTTTACTATTAATCGTGTCATCAAATCTTTTAAATACACGAATTATTCGTTTAGTCAATTCATATTCACTTTTAACCGTCATCAAAGTATCTTGAGCATGGGCAAACAGTAGGGAGAACAGAGGTTCCTCTCCGGATGCTTCTTTTTGAACTGTTTCCGTTTGCATCCTGTGAGACTTAGTCATGCTTTTCTTTGCTTCTTCTAATAATTCATTTGCACGATTATAATTGCTTTCTTCACATGAAATTAGTGCATCCATGATACCTTTGCGAGCGTCTCCAGCGTGCATAATCATTTGCATCGATATCAAACTTAGTGCCTCTAATTTTTCTTCTCTATCAATCATTGAATGTAATCTCCTTTATTTCTGGATTCAGAACCTTAAATTTATTCCTCAGCTAAAGCTAATTCCTTCTTCTTCTCCTGAATATCGTAAGCTTTGAAAAATGGGAAATAAATTATAAAAGCTACTACAAAAAGTCCAACTCCGAGGATGATGGCCCGCCAATCCTGGGTGGTCAGATAAGATGCGATTGGAGTAGGGATATACCACAACAAAAATGTTTTTGATGGAATAGTTACTAACCCCAACTTCATGACAAAATATACGATGGAAGGGATAACTATGGATGAGATCCACATAGGAATCATCAAAAATGGATTAAAAACTATGGGGCCACCAAACATAAGGGGCTCATTAATATTAAACATAGAAGGAACAATGGTTGCACGACCTATGGCCTTTAATCTGTAGGAGCTACTAAAGATCACCATCATAACCGAAAGTGCAAGTGTGGCACCAATCCCTCCCATGTTTATGAAGCCATACGCTGTTTCTTGAAGAGCGATATTTGTAGGTTCCAGACCTTGAGCAACACGTTCAGCATTTTCCGCCAGTCCCGCTAAATAAACCGGATAAATAACTGGCATCATCACCCACCCACTTATCCCAAATGTATAAAGCAATGCCGGAATAAATAATGACAATACAAAACCAGGGTAACTCTGAACAATACTAGATAAAGGATCAAAGATTTTTAGAATTACGTCAAAAAAATCTATATTTAACGGCACAGCAATGATCCAAGAAATAACCATTACTAAAGTAATAGGAATTAACGAATCAAACCATACGATAACAAATTCTGGGATCATACTATCTTTGGAAAATAGAGATTTTTTTGCAAAGAAATTCATAACGCCTGCAACCACAAGACCGATAACCAAAGATAAAAACATCCCCGTAGCACCAAATCTACTAAATATAAAAGTAATTTGACCATCATCAGAGATCACTGGGGATAGAAGCATAAGATAGACAGCAAGACTTGTTACCCCAGCTAATATTTTTTTGTTGTGATGCTTTTTCTTTTCCATAACATAATATGGAATTAGAAATGCTACTAGTAATCCCTGCAATCCGAACGTAAAGCTATTGATTAAAGAGAAGTCTGGGATATTCGGAAAAATATTATTAAACAGAGATACTATCGTGATCAAAGATCCAACTAGAATCAGTGGTAATAGGGTCATTACCGCGTCCTGGATTGATGAGATCCAAGGATTTTTTGTGATTTTATTAACAACAGGTGTAAATGAATTGGACATGAAATCCATGAACTTAATCATCATATTACTCACCTGTTTCAAGCATATTTAAGAGCAGATCACAAGCTTTATTTCCATCCAGTGTGCCGTATATATCTTGTGGAATAACTGCTACTTTGACAGGCAGTCCATTCATTTTTTCTTTTATTTCATCTTCCATATATTTCAAATGCGGTCCGACTAACAATACATCGATTTCATTAACATATTCGGATAGTTGAGACTCACTTCGAGCCTGCACAGACATTTCGATTCCTCTTTTTTTGCCTGCCTTACGAATTGCGTTCGCCATAAATCCACTAGAAGCACCTGCACCACAGATCAATAATACTCTTGTCATTTGATATTCCTCCCTGAAGTAAAATCTGTTTTCGCTACAAACTCAGTATGACATTGACACTTTATTAAGACTAACAAAAAAAGTTCCTAGAGATAGGAACTTAAAATTACAGTTAATATTAATAGCCAGTGACCTGAGTTCAATTTACTAAAAGTATCATTAAAAATTATTCTGCTATTCCTTTCTTTTTCAATGTTTCTTCAACATTTTTGATTGCCTCATCTTCATCTGTGCCTGCAATGGAGCATGAAGCCCCTCAGTATATCTATACTTGAAACAGTCATGCAAACTATACTGGAACATATTTCAGTCAACACAACCTTTTAGTACGCCTTGTTGATTGAAGAGAATAGAATCTATCCGTTTCGAGCAAAAATGGAGAACATATTGAAGAGGCGATGCCAGTAATCGTGGCCTGGAATCAACGCAAAACAAAGGGGCTAGTTCAAGGCATCCACGATGGCATAAGTTTTGGTGGTTAATTCTCCCGAGATTGTTTCATACTTGCTTGTCTTGCCCCCTTTTACCTCCGCAACCATTTTGATGAATATGGACAATACCAGTTGTTAGGGTGAAACTTCCTTCGTCATTAACATAATTCATCTCCAAAGTAACTAAATTATTTGTCTTTTAAGATTACCTTAATCGGAGCAAATCAGGGATCTACGTTCCTTTCGATTCGTTTTTTTAAAAATAGAATGAAATTGTTATTTTTGATATAACATGTTATGATTACTCCAAATAAAACCATTATTTATAATCAAATTACATATTAACATTTAACTTTCAATCAAAATGTAAGCGATTTCATTTCTCTTTTGCCTTCTTCACAGCAGTTCTCCTTACGGGTAAAAGTCTGAGCATATTCTTGGTTTTGATAAATTTGCGGATAGCTCAGCTTTAGACCATATAATAAACGGAGGTTATTGTTATGATCAGAAAATGTCTAGTTTTATTTCTCTCCTTCGCTCTATTGCTCGGTGTCTTTCCCATGCTAAATGTAGATGCTGCCAATCGGCCACTGGCTAAGATCCCTGGAAATTCTAACCCTCTAATGGATCATAAGTTGGGAGCTGACCCCTATTCATTGGTGTATAATGGAAGGGTGTATATCTACATGTCAAGTGATACGTATGTGTATAACAATGACGGATCGATTAAAGACAATGACTTCAGTGCTCTGGATCGCATCCAGGTCATATCGTCCGCGGACATGGTGAACTGGACGGATCACGGAGCGATACCAGTCGCAGGGGCCAACAACAAGAACAGCGGAAGGGGCATTGCCAAATGGGCCTCTAACTCCTGGGCACCTGCAATTGCGCATAAAAAAATGAATGGCAAAGATAAATTCTTTCTTTATTTTGCCAATGGCGGGGCAGGAATTGGAGTCCTGACAGCAGACACGCCGATCGGACCTTGGACAGACCCCCTCGGTAAAGCACTTGTGACACATAGTACACCTGGAATGGCTGGCGTGACATGGCTTTTTGATCCTGCTGTGCTGGTGGACGATGATGGCACAGGGTACCTGTATAGCGGTGGGGGAATTCCTAACGAATCCGATCCTGCTTCCATTGCTAATCCCAAAACAGCTAGAGTGAGCAAGTTAGGAGCAGATATGATCAGTGTTGTTGGAAGCGCAACCACCATTGATGCACCTTACCTATTTGAAGATTCAGGTATTCATAAGTACAATGGCAAATACTATTATTCCTACTGTATTAACTTTGCCGGAACACACCCGACTCAGTACCCTGCAGGTGAAATCGGCTATATGGTCAGCGACAACCCGATGGGCCCCTTCACTTATAAAGGCCATTTCCTGAAAAACCCCCATACATTCTTCGGCGTTGGCGGAAACAACCACCATGCTGTATTTAACTTTAAAAATGAGTGGTATGTCGTGTATCATGCCCAAACGGTCAGCAAGGCACAAATTGGCACTGGAAAAGGCTATCGCTCTCCGCACATTAATAAACTGGTGTATAATACCGATGGAAGCATCCAAGAGGTACAAGGGAATATGACTGGAATAGCTCAGCTATCCAATCTAAATCCATATACCAGAGTTGAAGCGGAAACCATGGCGTGGCAGGCGGGTATTACGACCGAGCCCACTCAAGCCACTGGCGGTCCGGTCAATAATCTGGATGTGACCAATATTCACAATGGGGACTGGGTAGCTGTCGGGAAGGCTGATTTTGGCTCTACCGGAGCAAAGACGTTCAAAGCTAATGTTGCCACAAATGTCGGTGGTAATATTGAAGTACGGCTTGACAGTGAGACAGGGCCGCTAGTCGGCTCTTTGAAAGTGCCTTCAACTGGAGGTATGCAGATCTGGAGAGAAGTAGAGACCACGATCAATAATGCAACTGGAGTTCGCAACATTTATTTGGTGTTTACTGGGGCAGGTAACGGCAATCTATTTAATTTGGATGCCTGGCAGTTCACCCCCAACACGGGGGGAAATATGGGGACAAAGGTCGAAGCTGAGAATATGAATATTGGCGGCACTTATGCAGGCAAGATCAGTACACCCTTTGACGGGGTTGCTTTGTATGGCACTGCTGACTACGCATCATACTCACAGTATTTTGCCAACCCTACGCATAATATCTCAGTACGGGGAGCTTCAAGCAATGCTGGTACGGCCAAAGTGGACTTGGTTATTGGAGGAGCAACTGTGGGTGCCTTTTATTTCACGGGCAAAACACCGACTGTCCAAACCTTGTCCAACATTACTCACGCTACTGGCGATCAGGAGGTCAAACTTACCTTGACGAGCGATGACGGAACCTGGGATGCCTACGTGGATTTCATTGAATTTTCGTTATGATCGCTCGTAAAAACAGTAGTTGTCTTAGTCCTATTGTTGACTAAATTGAGACTGTCTGGATACTTCATCCTCAGTGACTTGCAAGTGCAGCGTATGGAAAAACACCCTCTGGTGCTCGAGATTACTGCTAGGGGAGCCCCCAGCAGTAATCTCGAGCACCCTTTTATCTTAATGGGTCCCTTCATATATAGCTCTGCACTTCTTCTGAGAACAGGAACAGGATCACGATACTACAACGATCAAGAGGTAAGAATATGTTGAAAAAAGTAGGCTCGCTCTTAGTAGTGTTCTTCCACTGCTTATGACAATGCTCTCTATGGGCAGCATATCGTCCGCTCTCACATTCAACAATCCTTTTATCTATGCCGATGTTCCGGACAATGATGTAATTCGGGTAGGCAATACTTATTATATGACCAGTATAAACATGGCTATACCATGCATATGAACCCAGGCGTTCCCATTATGAATTAGCTCTATTGGAGTGAATTTTAGTAGGCCTTACCAGCCAAATTAGCTCTCAGCCTTTCAAAAAAAGAATAAGTATTTTATCCGGAATATCAATTACGAGCAGGTCTGGAATAAGATAAATAGTTTTTGTATTTTTTTAATCTTTCAGGCAATTCGCCAGCCTTGGAATTAGGTTTTAATGAAACTTTATATAATTCATCCGCGTGCTCGAATTTCCCAGAGATTAGAACATGAGAATGCGCTCTATCTTCTTCTGTGACATTAAATTTAACTTTGCCTTGTTCAACTTCCAAAGTGCCCTTTACACCGCAAATTCCGCATATTGCAGGATAATTATCATCATGATTCCTGATTTCAACGAGTTTGGAATGACAGATTGGACATAAACCAGATTCGCCAATATATTTCGCTTCCGTATTCGGATTCATTAGTGTTTCAGCCACATGACGACCAGATTGCCTAGCTCTGTTCAATTCATTTTCCTTGAAGACTACTGATCCAGGCAAGCCAACCCAATTGACCAGTATTTTATCTACAACATTGATTTGCATCGGCAGCGTGAAGAGATGGAGCATTGGCAGTGCAAGTGTGTCCCACTCACTTCCCCCTACAGCAATAAGAGAAGCCACTCTTTGTTTAAAGCTTCTTTCATCTGGGCCTTTACCAGTAGTTATTCCTCTTTCTTCGCGTTGCTTCTTGGCAATCATTCGGAAGGCAATATCATGGGAGGGGCCCATCCGGTCATTCAGAGTCTTCAACAGTCCACTCGGGCTCTTCTCATAAATGGCTGAGCTCACAATTAACCCGTCGCATTCCATTATTTTTTCTTCAATAAATCCATAATCATCGTTCTTTATCACACAATCTCCTGAGCCACACTTTTCAAGCAGGCTCACTACACAAGCATTACAACCGGTGCAAGGTTTAATTTGCAGGTCATTAAGACGTATAAGCTCTACCTCGGCACCTATCTCTTCAGCACCCATCAGAGCTTCCTTGACAAGGATTTCTGAATTACTCATCCTTCTACCGCAACTGATCCCTAAAATTTTCATTAAAATCCTCCTGCTATTTGTATTTGTTAGGCATAGATCCTGAAGCAAATCCATGCGAGAGTTTCAGCTTTCTCCACTAATTTCGCATAAATTTCCTCACATAATTCCAAAACCTTTCCCTCACAGAGCCTTGATTTTAAACAATATTACTCATTTTTTGATGAAAGTGTCATTTATTGCAGCGTGTAATAATTTCAGTATATATAATAAAAACGTTATATCCCATGTGCTGGAATTTAAATATAGTCCGATATAGTGACGATGTTTTGTAATATTGCACAAGGATTAAAAAGCTTTTGGAGGCTGCTCTTGTGAAAATTCAAAAAATAATCAGAAAACTTAGCGACTGTTATCTTTCCTTGCCCGAAGAGGCCATGCAAACAAAAGAAATCAGTGAATTTACTATCCTGCGGTTGAGTTCCGTTTTCCAGGCTGACACCGCTTATATAGGCAAGCTTTCGGATTTGCCAAAGGACTTTCCTACAGACACTCCTCTTTTCTGCATTCAGGATTGTGATGTACTTGTAGACTCTTATACTTATCTCACCCTTCTGCCAAATGGACTGGATCTGCTGGATCTTTCGGGAAAGATTTCATCTATACTTGCTCATGAGAATCGGCTCATTGAGCATATGCACACTCTGATATCCGCACTTTACTCAAACAAAGGTTTGCAATACTTGACAAACGAGGCCTCCCGCATCTTTGGTAATCCGGTAATCATTTTCGACGCAGGCTATAAGTTACTCGCTATGTGTCAGGCCCCCATCCCCAGCCGACCTGATATCGAACAGCAGCGAAATTTGGGTTATATTCTTGACAGTAATATTGAGAGCATGAAGAAATCCAATCTGTACGAACTGACCCGTATGGCTCTTATACCTTATTATTCACGCGATCCCGAGACCAACGACTGTTGGATAACAGCTTTGGTGTACGTACATGGCATAGAATTTGCGCAGGTCAGTGTTATGGAACTGGATCGTAAATTTACAGATATTGATTTTGAACTCGTACAATTTCTTTGTGAGCTGGTTTCGGTAGAATTGCAAAAGAACGATTTTTATAATTGCAATCAAGGAATGATGCATAGTTTCTTGCTTTCCGAACTGCTTACAGGCGAGCTCAATGATGCTAATGTCATTGCAATGCGACTGGCTCATCTGGAATACCTTACCTGAGAGTGATGACCTTGACAGACCTGAAGAACGGCTTTTTTGACGGGAAAGTTCAGCTGGTTGCACAGCATATGATCCAATTACTTCCGGATAGCCGTTGGATCGTATATCAGGGACGTATTGTATTTCTCATTTCCCTCGTTGATTCATCCTGTAAAATCATTGCTGAAGACAAACGAATTCTGGAATTTCTCCAAGTAAACGGCCTAACTGCTTCGCTGAGTGACTGCTTTAGTCATTTAACCTGTTTACGAAAATATTATAAGCAATGCCTAACCGCCATCGAGATTGGTTTCCAACTTCATTCTAACAAGCCAGTGTATATGTATGAGGACTATCTCTGCGAGCATATTGGAAAGATCATATCGGAGCAGAACGATCTCGCTGACTTCTGCCATCCAGTTATCCAAAAGTTAATTGCTTATGACAATGCCCACAAAACAAGTTTGCTGTCTACCCTTGAAGCCTATCTTCAATATGTGGACACTCCAAATATTGCTGCTAAAACACTTTTTATTCATAGAAATACTTTGTTCTATCGAATCAGCAGGATACGTGAGCTTTTCGAGATTGATCTAAGCGATGGTGATATTCGTCTGAAGCTTCAAATGACTCTTCATTTTCTAAAACTGAAAACACAACGCGGCGATCCTAAAGATCAGAGTACAGAAGGGTAAGCAAATGCAAAAAACATGCAGACAAAATTTCTTATCGATACTTTGTCTGCACGCTAGTCTTTTCTATCTATTTTTAAATTTAATGATAGCCCATAAGCATTCAGATAGCTCGCTGCTATTCTAAGATGACCAGTATGTCTAATTCCATATTAATCAGCTTACCAGCTTTAGGCCAACTGCTGAACCGAGTACCATCGCAATGAACAGAATTCTCGCGGTATTACGCGGTTCACTGTAAAAGATCATGCCCAATATGGCCCCGCCAGAAGCTCCAATACCGGTCCAGACAGCGTAGGCCGTTCCCATTGGTAGTGTTTCCATGGCCAGGGATAGAAACAAGAAGCTCAATCCAAAGCCTGCAAGCAGGTAAAAAGCAGACAGGAAATTCCGATCTTTATGGAGCTTATTAATCATGAGAACTCCGATCATCTCAAATACGCCTGCCAGAATTAGAAATACCCAGTTCATACGTCAATGCACCTCTTTTCCTTGTTTCTTCTCTTTGCTCTGCATTTTGAGTCCTACAACTCCGAGCAGAAGCACCCCGATTAGCAATAATTTAGATCCCTGTACCTCAGCACCAAATAACAAAATTTCTGCTAATACAGTACCAGCCGTTCCCAATCCGACAAATACTGCATACACCGTACCTACCGGAAGCGTGCGGGAAGCCATAATCATAAGTATGAAACTTACTAAAATAGCAACTAAAGTGCCCCCCCACTCTAACCATCCGCTGGCATGTTTTAGACCGATGACCCATCCAACTTCAAATAATGCCGCAATTACAACAGATAACCATGTCTTGTTCATTCTGTACTTCCTCCTTTTTGATAATGCTGCAAATGTAGTATGAATTTATAGCAGCAATAAAAAAAAGCCTGGGAGAATACTGCATACTGCAGTTTTTCTCCCAGGCTTTTATCCCTCCGTGGCACAGTACGACGACTGTGAGTTTTCTCTCGGACCAGCCGATATTACATCGCGGAACCCTAGAAAACATTTTTGAATTCAATTATAGTTAACATTATACACATTAGTGAATCAATCACAATATAAAAATTAATAAAAATTCGTATATCTTCCTAAACTTATATCATTGTTTTGCTCATAATAAAATCAATTTGTTCTTCATCACCCATATAAAAAGAATGTGCGCCAGTTTGAACAAATTCCATTTTCTTATAAAAAGAAATGGCATTTTCATTTTTTTCCCATACGCCAAGCCAGATTTTCTTTTTATTATGTTCCATCGCGATTTCCATAGCTTTATTTAGCAGATATTTACCAAGCCCATGTTTTTGAGATTTGTTTTTTATATAAATCCTCTCAATTTCGAGCGACTCATCACCCATTTTTTCGGATTGGGCATCATTCATATTTACCTTTAAGTATCCAGCAACTTCTTCATTAAAATAGATGAAAAAGATTTCTGAAGAGTCGTTGGACAATTCCTCCTCCAACTGTTTAAAGTTAAATGCTCTTTCCAGATAGGCTTTCATATTTTCAGGCGAATTCTGATCCTTAAAAGTATCGTTGAATGTTTCAATACTTATTTCTTGGAGTATTTGTAAATCTTCACGGCTGCACTTTATTATTTTCACAGTCACTTTAATGTATCCCTCCTTCATGTAAATCAATAATTTCTCTTGTTCCCCTTTTTTACAAATTCCCAGTCATCCCCTATATTTTCTCTTACTCTTTGAAGAAGATTGAAAATAGTTTCTACTTCTCTTTCCGAAAATCCCGCTAATGCAACGTTATTGGAATAATCATTTTCTCTTTTTATAAAAGGATAAACATTGTTCCCTTTATCTGTTGGATAGAGTTTTTTGATTTTTTGGTTATGGTTATCTTCTTTCTTTTCAATAAAGCCATTAATTACAAGTTTTTTTATAGCACGAGATGCAGTTGTTCGGTCTACTTTTATCATCTCAGCTAACTTTTCTTGAATGATTCCTGGGTTTTCACATATTCGCACAAGGTATAAATACTGTCCTTTGGTAAGATCATATTCTTTAAATTCGATATTGCTTATAGAATCTAATGCTCTTGCGATCATTCCAATTTCGCGAAGTACTTCCTTCATATTGGACTCCTTTGCCCCTATTTTGTTGCAAATGCAACAAAAGTGATATATATTGAATTTACCTTATTTTTATTGCATTTGCAACATAAAATTATATTAAAGAGGTCGAGTAAATTGAACTATGTTTTTTTCGTATTAGGAATTTTTATATTATCTCTTGGAATTTCATTCACTATACAATCAGACCTTGGGACTTCACCTTTTGATGCACTTTTGGTAGGACTGTCCATAAATGTGGGGCTTACTGTGGGAAGTTGGGAAATCATAATAGCTATAATATTGATATGTTGTAATTCGCTTTTAAAAAGACAAAGACCAGAGGTTTTGGGGTTGTTAACAGCATTTATAATGGGTATTGGTATTGATATGTGGCTTTTTTTATTACACAATTTGATAACACCTGAACTATGGTACAGCAAAGTTGTTTGTTTTGGAATTGGTTTAGTTGTTGTAGGATTAGGAACTGCAACATATTTACAGACAAATTTTGCACCAATTCCAGTTGACCGATTAACATTAATCATACAAGAATTAACTAGAACTAATCTATTTTTTTCGAGAACACTCATCTATCTTATATTCTTGATCATAGCAGTCATTTTAAATGGCCCCATTGGCATTGGAACTTTGTTAACCGTTTGTTTAGGGGGGCTAATACTCAATTACTTTATGCCACTTACTGAAAAAGTACTTGACCGCATATTAACACACTTTGATACATCACCAAATCATGAGAAAGACAAAAAGCATTCTATATAGAATGCTTTTTATGTTGTTTAACTAACCTGATCTGTTAAAAGATGTACTATCCAAGTTGACACTGAAGCCTGATTCTCATATCTCTTTGTTTCGATATTAGGTTTCTCTAGAAGAATTGGTACTGTTATTTGTCTCTCAATTGGTACTTTAATTGTGTCTAATTCATTTTTATAATGTGTTTGTATTTCGAAGGTCAATTATTAAAGGAGTGTAGCTTTATGTTCTGTGGATTATCTGCTTTTCCACTCACCCCAGTTAACGAGACAGGTATTAACGAAAAAGCATTTGTGACACTAATTCAACGATTAGTTACAGCTGGTGTAGACTCAATTGGTGTATTGGGTTCAACTGGAAATTATGCATATCTTAATCGAGAAGAACGTTTACGTGTGCTTCGACTTGCTGTCCATTCATCTGAGGGGATTCCCGTGATGACAAGTATAAGTGCGATTCGTACTTCTGAAGTCCTTCGATTAGCGGAAGATGCACAAAGAGCAGGAGCAAGCGCAGTGCTGTTAGCTCCTGTTTCTTACCAGGCATTAACAAATGAAGAGGTATATTCGTTGTATGAACAGGTGACAAGCTCGCTCTCTATTCCGCTCTGCGTATATGATAATCCGGGGACTACACATTTTCATTTTAGCGATGAATTGCACGGTCGGATTGCTGAGCTGCCTAACGTTCGTTCTATCAAGATTCCTGGAGTACCTTCTGACCCTGAAGAAGCTAATGCACGAATTAGCAAACTTCGTAAGCTCATCCCTTCCTATGTAACGATCGGAGTAAGCGGGGATCCGTTTGCAGCCACCGGCTTGAATGCGGGCTGTGAAGCATGGTACTCCGCTCTGGGTGGCTTGTTTCCAGAGACCTGCTTGAGAATAACCCGATTTGCTCTGGATGGTTGTGCTGACGAAGCAAGTCGACTCTCAACACAGCTTGAACCGCTTTGGTCGTTATTTCGCCAATATGGCAGCCTTCGCGTTGTTTCAGCAGCAGCAGAAATAAGTGGCTTGATCTCAAGTCCCAGTCTTCCTTTACCCTTACAACCATTGAATCAATCAGCTAGAGAACACTTGAAATTCATACTAAAGGATCTTCAGTCCACTGAAACATTCTGTTCACCATTTGATGTTTAAATTGCATATGAATCAAACCAGCAATTTCTAAATAAAGAAGACCCGCGTTTATTAAACCGCGGGTCTTCTTTTGTTAAAGTTCATTCAGCTTGTTCAACGTAATACCTTTTAAATAATCAAAACAATTCGTAACATAAAATGGAGCTAATCGATCTTATTGTTTATAATACTTAAATTTTCAAATGGAGTTGTTTTTGCTGTTTTTTTCAATGCAGGCAAGGGCAGTCGGACAAGCCGCCGCCCTCTGCACATGCAAAGTGAACTCATTGCATTTTAGAGAACTGATTTAGAAAACAAAATCGATGGAATCCGGCGAGAAGCCTTCTGGCTGCTCGTCCGTGTTCACTTGAATATCGCTTAACAGTAAATCTGGATCGGTTCCAATCTGAGACAGGATCGCTATCAAATCTCTGGTTAATCTCTCAATAGCGTCGCCCCCAAATAGCTTCGTGCAGTATTCAAAGGAACCCTTGATTTCCCCATCTTCATCACTCATGGACAAGGTCAAATCGAATTTGGAGATACGATGCTCCTGAACATACGGACTAAAGGACAGCGTTTCAAGCTGCGCTTCCGGCGACTCTGTATTTTCCAGTACAAACATGGTGTCAAACAACGGGTTACGGCTTGCATCCCGTGCTACATCCAGTTTTCCCACCAACTCTTCCAGTGGATAATCCTGATGCTCGAAGGCTTGCAACGTACGATCTCTGGCTTCCAGCAAGTAGCTGTGGAACGTTTGGTTGCCCTTCGGCTGATGCCGGATGGCTAGCGTGTTGACGAACATTCCGATCAGTGGCTCCAGTTCAGGCAACAAGCGGCCTGCTACCGGCGTACCGATGATCAAATCGTCCTGACCGCTGTATTTGGACAGCAGAACGGTGTAGGCACTCAATAGCACCATGTACAGCGTACTTCCGGTCTGTGCCGCAATTCGGCGCAGTTGCTCGGATACATTCGCGTCCACTGTAAATTCATACATCGCACCCTCGAAGCTGCGAACAGCAGGTCTAGGATAAGCAATTGGCAAATCCAGTACCGGCAATGCTCCGGCTAAATGCTCCAGCCAGAAGTGTTCTCGGCGTTGGTATGACTCACGCTGCATCTCCTGCTGCTGCCACACGGCGTAGTCTTTGTACTGAATTTGCAGCGGCTCCAATTCCTGTCCCTCGTACAGTTGTACCAGCTCATGCACGATGTTGCTCGACGATACACCGTCTGAAATAATATGGTGCATGTCGTACATCAGGAGATGGCGCTCTGGTCCGGTTTGAATGAGACGGACACGCAGCAGTGGTGCCTGGCGAAGATCAAAGCTACGTACAAAGGACTCGATATAGGCTTCGACTTCGGACTCCCTGGCCTGCAGGTGCTCTACTGCAAACTCCACTTGATCGTAAACCCGCTGAACGACCTCGCCTTCCAGCATTTCAAAGGAAGTCCGCAGCGTTTCATGGCGGGCTATTAACTGACGGAACGCATCCTCCAGCCGATCGGCCTGAAGCGGTCCCTCCACGGTTAATACACCCGGCATATTGTAACTGAGATCCCCACCTTCCAGATGGCTCAAAATGTACAATCGTTTTTGAGCCGAGGAAACCGGGTAGTACGCCTGTTGCGCCGCCGCAGGGATCACCGTATAGGTGTCTGTACCGTGCGTTGCGATGAGCTGGGCTTGCTGCTCAATCGTGAAGTGTTGGAACACCTCACGCAGCGTAATCCGACTGTCCAGTTCCTGATGGATTTTGGCCACCAGCGTCGTTGCCCGCAGGGAGTGTCCACCCACGTCAAAGAATGAGTCGGTGACTCCTACGCTGGACAGCTTCAAGACATCCTGCCAGATTTGGGCTAGCTTGGTTTCCAGCGGTGTCCGCGGTGCAACGTACTCCAGGCCTCCTTCGAGGCGTGCTTCCGGTGCCGGCAACGCCTTGCGGTCGATTTTCCCGTTCGGTGTCAGCGGGAAACGATCCAGTTGTACCACATACGTCGGGATCATGTAATCCGGCAGCTTCGGCTGCAGCGCATTGCGCAGCTCCGGCAAACTCAGGGACTCTGAAGCTATGATATAGGCACACAGGTCCTTGTGTCCGTCTTCGTTTTCCCATGCTGTGACCACGGCTTTCTGAATGCCGTCCACGGTCAGCAGCTGCGCTTCCACCTCGCCCAGTTCGATCCGGTACCCCCGGATTTTCACCTGGTGGTCGATCCGGCCCAAATACTCAATACTGCCGTCTGGCATCCACCGTGCCAAGTCGCCCGTCCGGTACATCCGGTTTGCGTGATCCGCTGGATCAGCTGCTGCCGCATCAGCGAACGGATTCAGGACGAACTTCTCTGCCGTCAGCTCCGGCAGGTTCAGGTATCCTCGTCCCACACCTGCACCTCCGATATAAAGCTCACCTGCGATACCGATCGGTACCAGCTGTTGCTGGCTGTTCAGGATGTACACCGACTGGTTCGCTATCGGCGTTCCGATGGATACTGTGTGCTCCCCTTTTTCCAGCAGTACGTTCAGGGACTCCACATCTTCAATCGTATAAGCAGTCGCATCTACCGTCGTTTCGGTCGGGCCATACACGTTCGTAATGACTGGACGATACCCGGACCACTTGTGCAAGAACACATTTACCAGTTGCACGGATAATGCTTCGCCACCGATCAGGTAATGCTTCACTTCCGGCGCTTCCGTCACACTGACGCTTTCGTTCAAAATATGCAGATGCGCAGGTGTGCCGTCCGACAGATCAATTCGGTGCGTGCGGTAGTAGGCGATCAAATGCTCTCCGCTCAGACTGACGTCACGGGACACCACGTGCAGGGTGTGGCCTAACAGCAAGCTGGCAAAGATTTGCTTCACTGAAGCGTCAAATACAAATGCCGACAGCCATGCGACATGAAGCGGCTGTTCATAACGGCTGTATACTCGTTCCCATAAAGCATCTACCAGATTGCTAACACTGCCCTGCTCGATCATGACCCCTTTCGGCTGGCCGGTGGTACCTGACGTGTAAATCATATAGGCCAGGTTATGCGGGCGGGCGACAGGGATTAGATTGCTCGCATCCTGTACTCCCAACTGAGCTTGAACGTCCTCGTCGTCAAGAACTACAGCTTGTACTAGGGATGGCAAACTGAGCGACAGGGTGGCGACTCTGCTTGTAATCACGACCTTGGCCCCACTGTCTTGGAGCATGTAGTCGATGCGCTCCTGTGGATACACCGTATCCATCGGCACATATGCGCCTCCGGCCTTAAGTACCCCCAGAATGCTCACCAGAATATCCGCAGAACGTTCCAGCAATACGCCAACCGGTTGATCTGCTTCGACCCCTTCCGCTCGTAACACACGAGCCAATTGGTTCGCACGCTCATTCAGCTCAGTGTAGGTCAGCGCGGTGGCCCCAGACACAACTGCTATCCGCTCAGGGTTGCGCTCAGCTTGCTCTTCAAAGCGTTCGCTGAGCGAACGGCCTTGTAATGCTCCAAGCAGGCTGTGCGCATTCGGATCATTGAACACCTTCAGAATCTGCTCGGTTTCTTCTGCCGTAATCAACTCCAGCTCACCCAGCTTCGCATCCGGGTTCGCCGCGACGGCTTCAGCCAAGCGAACAAAGTGACGCGTCATCCGTTCTACCGTTTCGCGATCGTACAACGCAGTTGCATACTGCAATCCGAACTGGATACCTGCCTCTTCCTCACTGGCCTCCATCATCAAATCAAACTTGACTGGCGTTTGTTCCAAGCCATATGGACGGAAGCTTAGGTCCGCCAGCTGCAGCTCACCTTCCTCGGTGGTTTGCAGGGTAAACATCGTATCAAACAGCGGATGGCGGCTCATATCCCGCTTCACGTTCAGCTTTTCCACCAGCTCCTCAAACGGATAGTCCTGGTGCTCGTAAGCTTGCAGGGCACGCGTCTTCACATCCTCCACATAGCTTCGGAAGCTTTGCTCTGCCGTCGGATAGTTCCGCAATGCCAACGTTCCGACGAACATCCCGATCATTGGCTCCAGATCCGCATGCGGTCGTCCGGCAATCGGTGTGCCGACTACGATGTCCTCTTGCCCGCTGTATTGATGCAAGAGCGCGGTGTACGCTGCCAGCAGCACCATATACAGCGTAGAGCCTGTGTGCGCCGCCAGTTCCTTCAGACGTTCGCTGACTTCACGTTTCAGTCCAAACACCACCGTATCGCCTACCGTACTTCGTACCGCCGGACGGGCAAAGTCCGTAGGTACATCCAGCACTGGCAGCTCACCCCGGAAGGTGTCGAGCCAGTACGCTTCCTGACGTTGCATCCACTCTTGATGGGCTTCGCTTTGCTGCCATACCGCATAATCCTTGTACTGTATACGCATTGGCGAAAGCTCTTCACCGTCGTATAAGCGGACAAATTCATCGGTCAGTACTCCCATGGACACACCATCCGAAACGATGTGGTGCATATCGAGCATGAGTAAATGCTGCGGTTCCTGCTCGGTTCCTTGTACACCCAAATCTACCAAGCCTACCCGCAGCAGCGGAGCGGCTTGCAGATCGAACGGACGTACAAACTGCCGCACCCGTTCTTGTGCTTCCTGGCTGACCATCGTGTCTGTACTCGTGGTTGTGTCCTGATCTGTATCCGTAGTCGCATCTTCTGCCCGTACCTTTGTATATTCCACCTCAAACGGCACGGTGTCCTCAATCCATTGCATTGGCTCGCTGTCCACCAGTGCAAAGCGGGTACGCAAGGTCGCATGACGGGCGATTAATTGACGGAACGCGTCTTCTACCCGTTTCACATCCAGCGGACCGCTCACTTGCAGCACCGACGGCATGTTGTAGTTCACATCATTCGGGTCGAACTGATGCAGTACATACAGTCGTTTTTGCGCCGAAGATAACGGGTAGAAGTTGCGTTCTTCTGTTACCGGAATGGACGCATATGTTACTTGATCCAGATGTTCCAGTACGACTGCCAATTGTTCAATGGTTGGTGCTTCAAAAATACTGCGCAGTGGAAGCGGCTTGTTCAGCTCCTTGTGAATTCTCGAGGCTAGCGTCGTCGCCCGTAGCGAGTGTCCGCCAATCTCAAAGAAGTTTTCCTTCACACCGACCTGCGCCAGACCCAACACATCCTGCCAAATTTGTGCCAGTTTCACTTCCACCCATGTCCGCGGTGCGACATAATCCGCTCCGCTTTGCAGGCTGTCTTCCGGTGCTGGCAGTGCTTTGCGGTCGATTTTTCCATTCCGAGTCAACGGCATCTGCTCCAGCTGTACCAGATAGGAAGGGACCATGTAACCCGGCAGCTTCTGGCTCAAAGCGCTTCGCAGCTCACTTGCCACAACTTCCCCATCGGCGACCACATAAGCGCAGAGCTGCTTTTGCCCTTGCTCATCTTCACGTGCGATGACCACAGCTTCTCGCACTGCCTCCAGCTTCAACAGCTGCGTTTCTACCTCGCCCAGTTCGATCCGATAGCCCCGAATTTTCACCTGTGCGTCGATCCGTCCCTTATATTCCAGCGTCCCGTCTACATTCAAGCGTACCAGGTCGCCAGTGCGATAGCAGCGTTCTCCGCTGCGGAACGGGCTATCGATGAACTTTTCGGACGTCAGGTCTGGACGGTTGCGGTATCCACGTGCCACCCCGTCACCGCCGACGATCAGCTCACCCCATACCCCGACGGGCTGAAGCCGCATCGAACGATCCACGACATACGCTGTCGAATTATGGATCGGTCTGCCAATTGGCACCGATTCCGATTGCACACCAGTGATCGCATGCATTGTGGAAAAGGTCGTATTTTCGGTTGGGCCATAGATGTTACTGATCCGCAGGGACGGATGGGCCTCCAGCACCCGGTTCATATGTGGTACGGACATCACATCACCGCCGACCAGCAGCTCGCGTATTCCCTCGAACAGCGCCAGATCCTGCTGGGACAGCTGGTTAAAGAGCGGTGTGGTCAGAAACATCGTGGTAATGCCGTGGCTGCGCACAGCTTCCTTAAGCTTGGGTGCGTCCAAAATGACATCCTGGCTCACTAGCACCAGCTGTCCACCATTCAATATCGCCCCCCAAATTTCGAAGGTGGATGCATCGAAAACAACAGCCCCTGTCTGCAAAATGCGCGTGTCGGCATCCAATTGCGCGTAGTTTGTATTTTTCACCAAACGTACGACATTACGATGCTCCACCATAACGCCCTTCGGCTGCCCCGTCGTACCCGACGTATAAATCACATACGCCAGATCGTTCGGACCAGACAACGGTTCCAGATTGGAACCATCCTCGTGATACACACTCTGTGCTCCATCCAGCACCAGCACGTTACCATCGAAGGCTACTTTATCCACCAAATGGTTTTGCGTTAACAATAGCTTCGCACCCGAGTCGTCCAGCATGTAGCGGATACGTTCCTCTGGATACGTCGGATCGATGGGCACATATGCACCCCCAGCCTTCAAAATGCCTAAGATACCCACGATCAAATCTACCGAACGCTCGGTCATCAGACCCACCAAACGATCCTTCGTCACGCCTTGGTTACGCAAGGTACGAGCCAAACGATTGGCGCGTTCATTCAGCTCGCGATAGGTCAACTGTTCTCCTTCGAAGAACAACGCTGCCTGTTCCGGTGTGTGCGCCGTTTGTGTCTCGAACAAGCCATGGATCGTTTGCTCGCTTGGATACTCAGCAGCTGTATTTCCCCATACGCTGAGAATTTGCTCACGCTCCTGCTCACTTACCATATCCAGCTCATACACCCGAATGTCTGGCTTCGCTACCACCTGCTCCAACAGCTGTATCAGATGGCCCTGAGTCCGTTCAACGGCTTCACGATCATATAACTTCGCATTGTATTCAAATCGGATTTTCATCGCTTCCTGCGGCATAACGACCAGATTGAAATCATAGTTGGTTTGTTCAATCATGCCGGCATTGCGAATTTCAAAATCCGACTCTGCACCTTCGCCAAGTTGCTCGACCTGCTCCTCCACCGGATAGTTTTCAAACACGATAATGTGGTTGATCAGATCTTGCTTTTGCTCGCTCAAGGCTTGAATTTCATACAGCGGATACGTTTCATAATCTTGAGAAGTCAGCGCCTGCTTCTGATTCGTTCTGATCATGTCGGCAAAGGTGTCCTCAGCCCCGCTGCGAATCCGTATTGGAATGGTGTTAATGAACAAGCCCACCATATTTTCGATCCCCGGAATATCCGCTGGACGACCAGACACTACACCGCCAAAAACAGCGTCGTCACTACCGTTGTACTTTTGGAGCAGCAATCCCCAGGCTGTTTGCAGCAACGTATTCGGGGTCACGTGGTACTGCTTGGCCACCATTTCCATACGTCCGGTCAAGTCCTTGCCCAGATCACACAGGATATGCTCAAATTGTGCACCGTCCGCTTTCACGCCTACTTTTCCGGTCGGAATCGAAGTTTGCTGATCATAGCCGAGCAAATAATCCTTCCAGTACGCAGCTGCTGCTTCTACATCCTGTGCTTCAAGCCACTCAATATACTGACTGTATGGAGTAACGGGGGCAAGCTTCGGCTGTCTATGCTCCACGGCTGCAAAGTAAGCCTCAAACACCTCATCCGTGACTAATGCCACACACCAGCCATCCATCAAGATGTGATGAGAGCTCCACACAAAATAATAATCCTCATCACCTGTTCGTAAAATCGCCACGCGCATCAACGCATCCCGGGACAAATCGAATCCGGCTGCCTTGTCCTTGCGAATAAATTCCTTCACATACGCGTCACGCTCCTGCTCATTCAGATGACGCAAATCTTCACATCTAAAACCAACATCCTTGCGGCGGAAAATCACCTGCACAGGCTCATCCTGCCAACCGCTGATGAAATTGGCTCTAAATATCTCATGCCGCTGTGCCAAATGATTCAAGCTATCTTGGAAAATATCGGCTTGGAAGCGTCCATGCAAATCAAAGGTCGTTTGTTCAAAATAAGCACCTGACTCTGCATCCATCAGACTATGGAACAACATGCCTTTTTGCATCGGCGTCAGCGCATATACATTTTCCAGTTCCCCCATGTCACGAGTCCGCTCTACCAACTGATCCAGCTCGGCCATGGTTACATTTTTAAGCATGACATCGCTTGGCGTCAGCTCCTGCTGTTTGCGGCCTGTGCAATGCGCAATGATTTCCTGCAAACTGATTCGGAACGCTTCGGCTAGCTGCTCCATCGTTTCATGGCGATATTCCTGCTTACTGTAGCTGATCGTCAATTGCAGCTCGCCTTCGGAAATCAGTCCGTTCATATCCAGCGTGTGCGTTCTAGCTGCATGAGCGCTAAGCTCTGCACCGCTAGAATAAGGAGATACGCCAATGGATTGATTTTGCATATCTTGGTCAAATTGTCCCAAATAGTTGAAGCTGATTTCGGGTTCGGTCACAAAACGCTCTTGCTCACGTGCTGCGGACAGGTATCTCAACATCCCGTAGCCAATGCCCTTTTGCGGAATGCGCCGTAGTCCTTCTTTCACATGTTTGATGCGTTGTGAAAGGTCTTGCCCCACGCTCATATCCAGCACAACTGGGAATTGAGTCGTAAACCAGCCCACGGTGCGCGTAATATCCAGTTCTGGCAAAATGGACTCCCGTCCATGACCTTCCAGGCTCACAAGCACTCGTTCCAGACCGGCCCAGCGATGAATAGTCAGTCCCAATGCGGTAAGCAGCAAATCATTCATCTCCGTGTTGTAGGCACGATGCGCCTGTTTTAACAGCTGTTCCGTTTCCTGAGCTGTCCACGTGACCGTAATGTTCTCGCTGTCCCTATTTAAGGAATGAGAATGGGATTCGTCTTTTGGAAGCGGCTGATATATTCCCTGTTCCATTTCCTGCCAGAATGCGAGTTCTGCTGCCATGGCCGGACCGTTCGCATATTGAGACTGCCCATCCGCCCAGGTGCGGAATGAATCCGTTTTGTGCGGAAGACGAGCGGCTTGTCCGTTCAATGCCTGCTCGTAGGCTGTCGTAATATCCTCGAACAAAATGCGCCAAGATACGGTATCCACCACTAAGTGATGAATCGCCATCAGCAAATGATCTCCATCCGGGCAATGGAACAGCCCCAGCTTCACCAGCGGTCCTTCGCTTACATGAATACCCGCCTGAATTTCATTCACTTTGGCCTCGATCGCTGCAGATACCTCAGACTCATTTCTGAAGTCGGCCCGATCCAGTGTATACAGCTCGCCCTCCCCAACTGCACGGTTCCAAGCTTCATATCCGTGCTCACTAGGACGGAAAATGATACGCAGTGCGTCGTGATGGCTCACGACGTGATCCATCGCCGTGCGCAGGGCCGCTTCATCAAAACCGTCCTTGCTATGCAGCATAATGGACTGGTTATGATGATGAGCATCCGTCAGGTTCTGCTCAAAGAACCATTGTTGAACAGGTGTCAGTTTCACAGCGCCCACCACTTCGCTCTGATCCGCCAATCGGGTCACCGTTTGGACTTTCAGTGCCAATGCAGACACGGTTGGATGACTGAACAGGTCTTTCATCTCCAGTCGATAACCTGCTTGCAGCAAGCGGGATGATACTTGCAGCGCCTTGATCGAATCGCCACCCAGTTCAAAGAAGTTATCCTGCGTGCCTACCGCTTCCACGCCGAGCACCCCGGCCCATACCGCAGCCAATACTTGTTCCACCGTGGTACGCGGTGCCACATAGGCTGCGCCGGTATGGATGCTTCCTTCCGGTTCCGGCAAGGCCTTGCGGTCGATTTTGCCGTTGCTCGTCAGTGGGATCGTCTCCAGTCGCATCAAGCGTGCAGGTACCATATGCGCTGGCAGTCCTGCTTCCAGCTCGGCCTGTACCTCCTCAATCCGCAGCTCTGCTTCTCCTGTGATGTATCCGCACAAATACTTGTGTCCACGCTCATCCGTCCGGTCGATGACTACCGCTTGACGCACACCTGGCACCCGCTGGATTGCCGTTTCAATCTCGCCCAGCTCGATCCGGTAGCCCCGGATTTTCACTTGATAGTCCATCCGGCCGATAAAGTCCACATGGCCGTCTGGCATCCACCGCGCCAAGTCACCTGTGCGATACAATCGTTCACCCGGTACGTACGGGTTCGCTACGAACTTCTCGGCGGTCAGGTCTGCACGGTTCAGGTAGCCTCGTGCCACCCCGGCTCCGCCGATACACAGCTCACCCATCACACCGATCGGCACCGGATTCAGCTGGCTGTCCACAATGTAGAAGCGTGCGTTCAGCCACGCCTGACCAATCGGCACACTGCCGCTGTCCGGCAGCTTCGACAGTTCTTCGTCGTAGAAGCTGGAGTCGATTGCCGCTTCCGTGACGCCGTAACTGTTCATAATGCGAATATCCGCGCCAAATCGTTCTTGCAGCACCCGATAATCCGTCACGCTACAGCTATCCGAGCTGGTAATCAGCAATTCCAGACTGCTCATGTCCAGTCCGTGTTCATGCACATGCTGCATAAACGGTACGATCAAGGCTGGTGTTGATTCGAATACCGTAATCTGATAATCACGAATCCAGCCATACAGACGGCTTGGATCAATCCGGTCGTCCTTCGGACAGATAACCATCGTTCCGCCGTTATAAAGCGTCCGCGCAATATCGCCGACGAACACGTCGAAGGAGAAGCTTGCCAGTTGTAGCAATCGTACCGGGAACCGGTTCAGACGGTAATCCCGGCGATACGCCGCAGCCGTATTCACCAAGCTGCGATGCTCAATCATGACGCCCTTCGGACGTCCCGTTGTACCGGACGTGTAGATCACATACGCCAGATCCTGCGGTTCGTTGATGTGCTCGATATCCGTGGCATCCCCGGTGTACAGCGACTCATCGTCCAGCGCCAGCACGGTATGCAGACGCAAGTGCGCTGCGGGTTCGACTGTAGCTTCGCTTTCATCCAGCCAGACCTGTGCACGCTCCTGCAACCCCGTTTGGGTCAGTAGTACCGTCGCACCACTGTCCTCCAGCATGAAACGAATACGTTCGGACGGATAGTCTGCATCCAGCGGCACATAGGCGCCTCCAGCTTTCCATACCGCCAATACGCCGACCAGCATGTCCACCGAACGTTCACTTAAAATGCCAACAATCGACTCGCGTCCAATACCTTCATTCCGCAATCTACGCGCCAATTGGTTCGCACGCTCGTTCAGTTTCTGGTACGTAAGCTGCTGCTCCTCGTACACCACCGCCACGTGATCCGGTACAAGCTGCGCTTGTTCTTCCACAAAGGTATGGAACAGTGCTCCTGTTTCTACCGCAGCCACATCCGATACCCCTACATCTCCAAAACCGTAGATGATTTGTGCCTTTTCCTCGACGGTTACCATATCTAAAGCTGCCAGTGACTGCTGCGGATGCAGCGTAATTGCACGGACAAGCTCGGTAAAATGCTGTACCAATCGCGCGATGGTTTCAGGCTTGTACAGCGCCGTGCTGTATTCCAGACTGCACAGAATGCCTTCTGGCTGCTCCACTGTATCCAAGGTCAGATCAAATTTGGCCGTGTTATTGTCCGTCGGATACGTCTTAAAGGTCAGACCCTCCAGCTCGAACTCCTGCTGCTCAAATGTTTTCAACTCAAACATCGTGTCAAACAGCGCATTCCGGCTCGTATCCCGCGTTAAATTCAGCTTTTCAACCAGTTCTTCAAAAGGATACTCTTGATGTTCATAAGCACTGAGCGCATGCTCTTTGACCTCTTGCAAGTAATCCAGGAACGTTTTGTCGCCAGACGGATAATTGCGGATCGCCAGCGTGTTGAGGAATACGCCTACCAAGCCCTCCAGTTCCGCATGCGGTCTTCCGGCAATCGGCGTGCCGACGATGATGTCCTCCTGCCCCGAATATTTATGCAAGAGCGTGCTATACGCGGCCAGCAACACCATGTACAAGGTGGAGCCGGTTTGTGCGGCCAGCTGTTTCAACTGCTCGCTGTCCTCCAGGCTGATCGCAAATTCCAATCGAGCTCCTTCCAGACGCTGTACGGCTGGTCTTGCAAAATCCGTTGGCATATCCAGCGCCGGAATGTCACCAGCCATCGTGTTCAGCCAATAGCTTTCCTGCTCACGAAGACGTTCACTTTGCATATCGGCATGCTGCCAAACGGCATAGTCCTTGTATTGGATGCGAAGTGGCGGCAGTTCCTTGCCTTCATACAATTGAGAGAACTCCTGCACGATAATGCCTTCAGTCACACCATCCGAAATAATATGGTGCATGTCATAGAGCATAACGTGACGTTCCGATCCGGTTTCCACCAGCTGAACCCGCAGCAACGGTGCTTGTGCGAGATCAAATGCACGTACAAAGTCCAGTGCATACTGCTGGGTCTCTTCTTCGCTTGCCTGCACATGCTCCACGTTGAATGCGACGCCCGATTCAATCCATTGAATAACCTCGCCATCCACCATCTCGAATCGGGTTCGCAGGGCTTCATGACGGACAATCAGCTGGCGGAAGGCTTGCTCCAGTCGCGTTTTATCCAAGGAACCTTCAATAATCAAAGCGCCCGGCATATTGTAGCTAACCTCTCCACCTTCTAGGTGACTCAGCACATACATCCGTTTTTGCGCCGAGGAAACGGGATAATATACGCGCTTCTCCGCAACAGGGATGGATACATACGTTTGTTGTGTCTGATCTTCTCCCATCACCTGCACCAGTTGCTCAATCGTCGGATATTGGAAAATATCTCGCAGGGCCAGCTTGTAATTCAGCTCCTGATGGATTTTCGCCATCAGTGTTGTGGCGCGCAGAGAATGTCCTCCCACTTCAAAGAAATGGTCCTTAATACCGATCTGCGGATGATTCAAAACGCTTTGCCAAATACGTACCAGTTGCTCTTCCAGCAGTGTCCGCGGTGCCACGTACGCCGTGCCTCCTTCGAGGCGCGCTTCCGGCGCAGGCAACGCTTTGCGGTCAATTTTTCCGTTCGGTGTCAGCGGGAATTGATCCAGTTGTACAACATACGTCGGGATCATATAACCCGGCAGCTTGGGCTGCAGCATGTTGCGCAGCTCTGGCAAATTCAGCGCCTCAGAGGCTACGATATACGCACACAAATCCTTGTCTCCGTCTTCGTTTTCCCAGGCGGTGACGATGGCTTTCTGAATGCCGTCCACGGTCAACAGCTGCGCTTCCACCTCGCCCAGTTCAATCCGGAAGCCCCGGATTTTGACCTGATCATCCATCCGGCCGATAAAGTCCACATTGCCGTCCGGCATCCAACGCGCCAAATCGCCTGTGCGGTACAATCGTTCACCTGGTACATACGGATTCGCTACGAATTTCTCGGCCGTCAAGTCTGCACGATTCAGATAGCCTCGTGCCACTCCAGCTCCGCCAATGCACAGTTCGCCCAGTACGCCGATCGGCACCGGATTCAGCTGGCTGTCCACGATGTAGAAGCGTGCGTTCAGCCACGCCTGACCAATCGGCACATTACCGCTGCTTGGCAGCTTCGATAGATCTTCATCGTAGAAGCTGGAGTCGATCGCCGCTTCTGTGACGCCGTAGCTGTTCATAATGCGGATATCTGCGCCAAATCGTTCTTGCAGTACCCGGTAATCCGTCACACTGCAGCTATCCGAGCTGGTGATCAGCAGTTCCAGACTGCTCATGTCCAGCCCCTGTTCATGCACATACTGCATAAACGGTACGATCAGGGCCGGAGTCGATTCGAACACTGTAATCTGGCAATCGCGAATCCAGCCATACAAACGGCTAAAATCAATCCGGTCGTCTTTCGGACAAATAACCATCGTGCCGCCGTTATAGAGCGTCCGCGCGATATCCCCGACGAATACGTCGAAGGAAAAGCTTGCCAACTGCAGCAAACGTACCGGGAACTCGCTCAGACGGTAATCCCGACGATACGCCGCAGCCGTATTGACCAAGCTGTGATGTTCGATCATGACCCCTTTCGGACGTCCTGTTGTCCCGGACGTGTAGATCACATACGCCAGATCCTGCGGTTCGTTGATATGATCGACGTCTGTGGTATCACCGATGTACAGCGACTCATCGTCCAACGCCAGCATCGTCTGCAGACGCAGCCCCGTTGCAGGTTCGACGGTAGCTTTGCTTTCCTCCAGCCATACCTGTGCACGCTCCTGCAAGCCTGTTTGGGTCAACAGTACCGTCGCACCGCTGTCCTCCAGCATGAAACGAATACGTTCGGACGGATAGTCTGCATCCAGCGGCACATAGGCGCCTCCAGCTTTCCACACGGCCAATACGCCGACCAGCATGTCCACCGAACGCTCACTCAAAATGCCGACAATCGACTCGCGTCCAATGCCTTCATTCCGCAATCTCCGCGCCAATTGGTTCGCACGCTCGTTCAGTTTCCGGTACGTAAGCTGCTGCTCCTCGTACACCACCGCCACGTGATCCGGTACAAGCTGTGCCTGTTCTTCCACAAAGGTATGGAATAAGGCTCCTGCTTCAACAGCAGCCACATCCGATACCCCCACATTTCCAAATCCATGGATGATTTGTGCTTTTTCCTCGGCAGGTACCATCTCCAAAGCTGCCAGTGGCTGCTGCGGATGCAGTGTAATTGCACGTACAAGCTCGGTAAAATGCTGCGCCATTCGCGCAATAGTCTCAGGCTTGTACAGCGCCGTGCTGTATTCCAGACTGCACAGAATACCTTCTGGCTGCTCCACTGCATCCAGAGTCAGATCAAATTTGGCCGTATTATTTTCCAGCGGATACGAATGTAAGGTCAGACCTTCCAGCTGCAACTCCTGTTGCTCCAATGTTTTCAACTCAAACATCGTGTCAAACAGCGCATTCCGGCTCGTGTCCCGCGTCAAATTCAGCTTTTCAACCAGCTCTTCAAAAGGATAGTCCTGATGCTCATAAGCACTGAGCGCATGCTCCTTCACCTCTTGCAGATAATCCAGGAACGATTGGTCGCCAGACGGATAATTGCGGATTGCCAGCGTGTTGATGAAGACACCTACCAGACTCTCCAGTTCCGCATGCGGTCTTCCGGCAATCGGCGTTCCCACTACGATATCTTCTTGCCCCGTGTATTTATGCAAGAGCGTAGTGTATGCCGCCAGCAGCACCATATACAAGGTTGAACCTGTTTGCGAAGCCAGTTCTTTCAGGCGTTCGCTAACTTCACGCTCCAGTGCAAATTCGATCGTATCCCCTGCCGTACTCTGCACCACCGGACGGGCAAAGTCGGTTGACAGATCCAGCACAGGCACTCCGCCCCGGAAGGTGCCCAGCCAGTACGCTTCCTGACGCTGCATCCACTCCTGATGGGCTTCGCTTTGCTGCCATACCGCATAGTCTTTGTACTGAATCCGCAATGGCGATAGCTCTTCACCGCCATACAAGCGGACAAATTCATCGGTCAGTACCTCCATCGACACACCATCCGAAACGATATGATGCATGTCGAGCATGAGCAGATGCTGTGGTTCTTGTTGTGGTTCTTGTTGTGGTTCTTGTTGTGGTTCTTGTTGTGGTTCTTGCTCTGCTCCTTGTACGCCCAAGTCCACCAAGCCTACCCGCAGCAGCGGTGCAGCTTTCAGATCAAACGGACGGACAAACTGCCGTACCCGTTCTTGTACTTCCTGGCTGATCGTCGTGTACGTAACTGTATCCAAATCTGTAGCTGTGTCCTGATCTGTATCCGAAGTCGAACGCTCTGCCTGTACCTTCGTATATTCCGCCTTGAACGGCACGGTGTCCTCCACCCATTGCATCGGCTCATTGTCCACTAGCTCAAAGCGGGTACGCAAGGTTGCATGGCGATCGATCAATTGACGGAACACATCTTCTACTCGTTTCACATCCAGCGGACCGCTCACTTGCAGCACCGACGGCATGTTGTAGTTCACATCGTTCGGGTCGAACTGATGCAGCACATACAGCCGTTTTTGCGCCGAAGATAACGGGTAGAAGCTGCGTTCTTCCGTTACCGGAATGGACGCGTATGTTACTTGATCCAGACCTTCCATGACCGCTGCCAGTTGTTCAATGGTTGGCGCTTCAAAAATACTGCGCAGTGGAAGCGGCTTGTTCAGCTCCTTGTGAATCTTCGAGGCCAGTGTCGTCGCCCGCAGCGAGTGTCCGCCAATCTCGAAGAAGTTTTCCTTCACACCAACCTGCGTGAGGCCCAGCACATCCTGCCAAATGTGTGCCAGCTTCACTTCCACCCACGTCCGCGGTGCGACATAATCGGCTCCGCTTTGCAAACTGCCTTCCGGTGCTGGCAGGGCCTTGCGGTCAATTTTTCCATTTGGACTCAGCGGCATTTGCTCCAGCTGTACAAAGTACGATGGCACCATGTAGCTTGGCAGCTCCCGGCCCAGCTCACTTCTCAGCTCGCTAGCACCGATCTCTTGCCCCGCGACATAGTACGCCACCATTTGTTTTTGTCCCGTTTCATCCGCACGAGCCATGACTACGGCTTCGCGTACCAATTCCACTTGCAGCAGCTGCGACTCGACCTCGCCCAGTTCAATCCGGTAACCCCGGATTTTCACCTGATGGTCGATCCGGCCCAGATATTCAATGTTGCCGTCCGGCATCCATCTCGCCAAATCGCCTGTGCGATACATCCGCTCATAGCCGGCTTCCCCGCCAGCAAACGGATCTTTCACGAATTTCTCTGCCGTCAGCTCCGGACGGTTCAGATAGCCTCGGGCTACGCCGACACCGCCGATGCACAGCTCCCCTGCAACCCCGATCGGCTGCAATTGCTCCGTGCCTTCCTTCACGATGTACAGACGGATATTTTGGATCGGTTTCCCGATTGGAATGACCGCATATTCCTCTGCAGGCTCGCAATCAAAGTACGATACGTCCACCGTCGCTTCGGTTGGTCCATACAGGTTGATCAGCTTCGCTCCGGCCAGACTCGACACAAGCCGTTGGAACCGCGCGACATGCTGTGGCGGCAATGCTTCACCACTAGCAAAAACGTTACGCAACGTTGCCAGTTTCGCTTGCATCACTTCCCGTGGTTGCTGCTCCACATATTCCAGGAACGCATGCAGCATAGCGGGTACAAAGTGCATCGTGCTCACGCCATCGCGGGCAATCGTGTCGACGATGTCTTCCGGGTTCTTTTCCCCGCCGACTGACAGCAGGCTTACCTTCGAGCCGACCATCGACCACCAGAACAGCTCCCACACCGACACGTCAAAGGTGAAGGCCGTCTTTTGCAGGATCGTATCTTCCGCACTCAAGCCGTACCGATCATGCATCCACAAAATCCGATTCAGCACAGAATGGTGCTCCACCATCACGCCCTTCGGTTTCCCCGTGGAGCCAGAGGTATAGATGACATAGGCTACATGGTGCGGTCCAGCCAGTGGCTCCAAATTCGAGCCATCTTCGTGGTAAATGTCTTGACCATCCTGTTCATGACGATCCAGCACCAGCACCTGGCCGTCGAAACTCAGCAATGCTTGCTCCGCCAGATGCGATTGCGTCAGCACCAACTTCGCTTCCGAGTCCTCCAGCATAAAGCGGATGCGATCCGCCGGATATTCTGGGTCGATCGGCACATAGGCTCCGCCTGCCTTAAGGATCGCATAGATGCCTACGATCATGTCCAGCGAACGTTGAACCAAAATGCCTACAGGCTGATCTGGTTCAACACCTTCCGCACGCAGCGTCCGAGCCAAACGGTTCGCGCGCTCATTCAATTTCCCGTAGGTCAACGATTCCGCTCCGCACAACACTGCCACCTGATCCGGTGTTCGTGCCGCCTGCTGCTCGAACAGTGTACTTAGCGTTTGATCCTGCGGATAGGCTGCCGCCGTATCTCCCCACACCTGAACGATCTGCGCCTGTTCTTCCGATGTCACCAATTCCAGCTCATTTACTCGGATATGCGGATTGTCGATAATTTGCTCGATGACATGCAGTACATGTCCCTGCATCCGCTCTATCGTAGACCGATCGTATACATTGGCGTTATATCTGAACAGGATGCGGAAGATTTCATCGGGCATCACAATCAAGTCCAGATCATAGTTTGTTTGCTCGACAACCTCTACATTCGTAATTTCAAAAGCGGACGGACGAACTTCACCCAACTGCTCAACTTGCTCCTCTACTGGATAATTCTCAAATACCATAATGTGGTTAATCAGGTTCTGCTTCTGCTCGGTCAGCGCCTGAATCTCATATAGCGGGAAGCTGTCATAGGCTCCCGTGGCCAGTGCCTGTTCCTGCGTTTTCCGCATCACTTCCACAAAAGTGGCATTCCGTTCACTTTGAATCCGAACCGGGATCGTATTAATGAACAAACCGATCATATGCTCTACGCCAGCAATATCGGTCGGACGTCCAGATACGACACTACCGAAAATAACATCCTCATTGTTGTTATATTTCTGCAAAATAAGGCCCCACACGCTCTGCATCAGCGTATTAATCGTGACCTGCTGCTGCTTCGCAATCCGGTGTATGGCTTCGCTCCACGTTGGATCCAGATCTACCGTTATTTTTTCAGAGATATATTTGCTGGTGTCGCTTGTTGTAGTGGATACCGTATTAGTCGCTTGGTCTTTCGATGAAGTATCCGATCCAGGTAACAACGTCTGCTGTTCAAAGCCCGCCAAATAGCTGCTCCAATACTCTTTTGCCGCACGTTCATCCTGACGCTCTAGCCATTCGATATATTGGCCATACGGTGTGATCGGAGCAAGCTCTGGCTGCTTCTGCTCCAGTAGCGCAAAGTACGTACCAAACACTTCACCCGTAACCAGCGATAAGCACCAGCCATCCATGACAATGTGATGGAAGCTCCATACCAGGTGATACGTTTCTTCATCTGTTTGCAATACCTGTACGCGCATCAGTGCATCGGTACCGAGATTAAAGCCTCTAGCTTGGTCCTCCAGCTTAAACGCCTGGATATACGCCTGTTGCTCCGCTTCCTGCATGCCGCGTACATCCTGGAAGGAAAGGTCGCTATCTTTGTGACGGAACACGATCTGCAATGGCTCCTGACTGTGCCCTGTCTCAAACATATGGAAATTCGTCCGCAGCGCTTCATGACGCTGTGTCAGTACATCCAGACTCTTGCGGAAAACAGCTACATCAAAGCTCCCTTGTTGATCAAACGACGCTTGCTGGAAGTAGGCGCCTGACTCCGGCTCCATCAAGCTATGGAAATGCATCCCCTTCTGCATTGGCGAGAGAGCATATACATTTTCCAGCTCGCCCACAGAAGCTGTTTGCTCTGTCAATTGCTCCAGCTGCCCAAGCGTCAAGCCCTTGAACAATACATCGCTTGGGGTTAGCTCACTCCGCTCTTTGGAGGCACAATGAGCGATCACTTCCTGCAAGCTTTCCTGCAGCAACTGCGCAAAGTTTTCTACATTTTGCTGATGATATACCTTACTGTCATAGCGAATTTCCAGTGTCAGCGTGCCCGCTGTAATCATTCCGTTCACATTCAAAGGATGCTCCAGTACGGTATGATCACTCATCGGCTCTCCACCTGGATGTGAAGATAGAACGATATCCCCATTTTCCAAGTCCTGATCAAATTGTCCCAAATAGTTAAAGCTAATTTCAGGCTGCAAGGCAAGGGAATGATGGGCATCATCCTGAGACATATATTTCAAAATACCGTAGCCAATGCCCTTATGTGGCACATGACGCAGGTCTTCCTTCACCCGCTTGATTCGCTGCCCTACTTCCGCCTTTCCGTCCACCCCCAGCAGCACCGGATATTGGCTTGTAAACCAGCCCACGGTACGGGTGATGTCGATATCTGGAACAATGGCTTCCCGGCCATGTCCCTCCAGATTGACCAGCACGCGCTCCTGACCGCTCCAGTTATATACCGCTGTGCCGAGTGCGGTTAACAGCAGATCATTGACCTCGGTGTGGTATGCACGGTGTGCTTCCTGTAGCAACAGTCGTGTTTCCTGCTCGCTCCAAGCCACGGTCACAATTTCACTGTCTCTCAGCGGATAATGCTGTCCTTCCGCTCTCTCATGATCCTTAGGCAACGATGCGACTTCCGTTTGAGCGAGACGGTGCCAGTATTCGCGTTCGTCTTCGATGGCCGGACTATTCGCATATTGTGATAAGCGCTCTGCCCAAGTGGAGAACGAGTCCGTCTTATTTGGCAAACGAATGGCTTCTCCACGAACCGCCTGCTCATATCCCGTGGCAAAATCTTCAAACACAATCCGCCATGAAATCCCATCTACGACCAAATGGTGAATGGCAATCAGTAAATGATCCCCATCCATGCAGTGGAAAAGTCCCAGTTTCACCAGCGGTCCTTCGTCCAGACGAATGGAGCTTTGGATGGCATTGGCTTTCATTTCAATCGCTGCTGCAACATCTGTAATGTTTTGCACATCCGTCAAATCCACAACGTCCAGACTGTACAGCTGACCTTCGTTCAAGCCGCGATTCCACGCTTCATAGCCCTGTTCGGTCTGACGGAAGACCATACGCAACGCATCATGATGCTCCGTTACCTTGGTCACCGTTTGATGCAATGCGGCTTCATCAAAGCCTTGTGCTCTATACAGCATCACCGACTGATTGAAATAGTGTGGCTCTGCTGAGGATTGCTCAAAGAACCATTGCTGAATCGGGGTCAGCTTGACGCTTCCCGAAATCACGCGCTGATCGGCTGTACGGCTGACCTTGTGTACATGACCACTCAGCAGCGAGACGGAAGGATATTGGAACAAATCCTTCATGTCCAGCTTGTAGCCCGCTTGCAGCAAACGGGAGGATACCTGGATTGCTTTGATCGAATCGCCGCCCAGATCAAAGAAATTATCCAAAACCCCGACTCTCTTCGCTCCTAATACAGCCTGCCAAATGGACACTAACGTCTGCTCCAGCGCTGTGCGCGGCTCTAGATAATCCGCTCCGCTTTGCAGGCTGCCTTCTGGTGCTGGCAGGGCCTTGCGGTCGATTTTTCCGTTCGGTGTCAGCGGCATCTGCTCCAGTTGGATGAAATACGATGGCACCATGTAGTTTGGTAGCTCCTCGCCCAGTAAGCTGCGTAGCTCGCCAGCGCTTACTTCCCGTTCAGCGACATAGTACGCCACCAGTTGGTTTTGCCCCTGCTCGTCCGCCTGGGCCAGTACGATAACCTCTTGTACATCTTCTACTTTCAAAATTTGTGCCTCGACCTCACCCAGCTCGATCCGGTAGCCCCGGATTTTCACCTGATGGTCGATCCGGCCCAAATATTCGATGTTGCCGTCTAGCATCCATCTCGCCAAGTCACCCGTTCGGTACATTCGTTCATAGCCTGCTTCGCCAGCCGCAAACGGATTCGATACAAATTTCTCAGCCGTCAGCTCTGGACGATCCAGATAGCCCCGAGCCAGGCCCGGACCGGACACGCACAACTCACCCGCGACGCCTACCGGAGCCAAATGTCCATGCACATCCACCGTGTATACCCGGTGATTCGGCACAGGGCGTCCGATAGAAATCAGCTGTCCAGCTCTCTCATCCTCGGATACGGGCCAGATGGACGTCGCCACCGAGTTTTCGGTTGGACCGTAGCCGTTGTAGTACGCCACCTGATCCTTCCACTTGTACACCAATTCTGTTGAAGATGCAGAACCCGCAGTGAACAAAATACGCAGGTTTGGCATCCGTCCCGGCTCCAGATACACCGCATAGGTCGGCGGCAAAGCGGCTACGGTGATTTGATGATCCGCCATATATTGCTCAAACCGCTCGTAATTCAAAATCGTTTCTGACGTTGGCACATACAACGTGGCTCCGCAGAACAGTGCCTGGAAGATTTCCCAGCAAGCCGCATCAAACGAATAGCTGGCGAACAGCAACGCATGATCCGACGTGCTCATCTGAAGCGTCTGATCAAAATACGTCTTCAGATTGCACAGCCCGTGATGCTCGAGCATTACGCCCTTCGGCTGCCCCGTTGTCCCCGACGTATAAATGACATACGCCAAATCATTCGGACCGGACCACGGCTCCAGATTGGAATCATCCTCATGGTACACATCCTGCGTTCCATCCAGCACCAGCATGCGGCCGTCAAACGTGACTTTGTCTACCAGATGGCTTTGTGTCAACAACAGCTTCGCCTCTGAGTCGTCCAGCATGTAGCGGATACGCTCCTCCGGATAGGTTGGATCAATGGGGACATATGCTCCTCCGGCTTTTAAAATCCCGAAGATCCCTACGATCATGTCCACCGAACGCTCGGTCATCAGACCCACCAAACGATCTTTCGTCACACCTTGACTGCGCAAGGTACGAGCTAATCGATTGGCGCGTGCATTCAGTTCACGATAGGTCAACTGCTCTCCTTCGAAGAACAGTGCTGTCTGCTCCGGCGTCCGCGCGGTTTGCGCCTCGAACAAGCCATGGATCGTTTGCTCGCTTGGATACTCGGTCGCCGTATCGCCCCATACGCTGAGAATTTGCTTGCGCTCCTGCTCACTTAACATATCCAGCTCATGCACCCGAATGTCCGGCTTCGCTACCACCTGCTCCAGCAGTTGCACCAGATGACCTCGAATTTGCTCTACACTTTCCCGTTCAAAGGCCAAGGCATTATATCCGAAGCTCATGTGAATGGTGTCCCCCGGCAGTACCACCAGGTTAAAGTCATAGTTGGTCTGCTCGACAGACTCGGCTCCGGTGATACTGAAGCTGGACTCATCATCGTTGCCTAATTGCTCCAATTGTTCCTCTACCGGATAGTTTTCAAAAATAAGAATATGATTGATCAAATCCTGCTTAAGCTCCGACAACCCCTGAATTTCATACAACGGGTACGTATCATAGGCATGGGAAGCAATGGATTGCTCCTGGGTTTGCTTCATCACATCTGAGAATAAGCTGTCCACTTGGCTGCGGATGCGTACAGGAATGGTATTGATAAACAGACCTATGATGTGCTCCACATTCGGAATGTCTGCCGGACGTCCAGATACCACGCTGCCAAACACCACATCATCTGTGCCATTATATTTTTGCAACAAAAGGCCCCACACCGTCTGCATCAACGTATTGATCGTTACCTGATAACGCTTGGCTATGCGCTGAATGCCTGCCGTGAGCTCCGCACCCAAGTCAAAATCTAGACGATCCGCCTGATATCCTGTTTTGCCCTGAATTTTAGCCTGTGGCAGGCGGGACTGTTCCTCATATCCTTCCAGAACCTTGCTCCAGTAACCTGATGCGGCCTGACGATCCTGCTGCTCCAGCCATTCAATATATTGACTGTATGGCGTTACAGGAGCCAGTTCCGGCTGTTTATGGGCCAGTATTGCAAAATAACTCGCAAACACTTCGCCTGTCACCAGCGACAAGCACCAGCCATCCATCACGATATGATGGAAGCTCCATACAAAACGGTACGCATCCTCGCCGGTGCGCAAAACGGTCACACGCATCAAAGCATCCTGCGCCAGATCAAAGCCTCTCTGCTTGTCTTTGCGCGTATATTCGAGGATGTACTCGTTTTGCTGCTCTTCCTCCATATCCCGCAAATCCTCTATATACAGTTCGCTGCGCTTATTGCGGTACACGACCTGCAGCGGTTCATCCTTCCAGCCGCTGTAGAAATTCGTGCGCAGTGCCGTATGCCGCTGCACCAATACATCCAAACTTGCCGCAAACGCAGCGATATTAAAATGTCCTTGCAGATCAAAGGAGGCCTGCTCAAAATAAGCTCCCGATTGCGAGTCCATCAGATTGTAAAAGAGCATGCCCTTTTGCATCGGCGTCAGCGCGTATACATTTTCCAGCTCCCCTATATGTGCGGCCTGCGCTGCCATGTGCTCCAGTTCTCCAGTCGTCAGACCCTGGAAGGACACATCACTTGGCGTCAGCTGCGGCTGTTCCTGAGCGACGCAATGCGCAATCACCTCTTGCAAAGCGGATTGCAGCAGTCCCGCCACACGTTCCAGCGTTTCTTTACGATACTGCTTACGGCTGTAAGCGATCGTCAAGCGCAGCGCGCCTTCCGAGATCATTGCATTCAAATCCAGCGTGTACAGTAACGGTGAATGGGCATCCTCTGTCTCCCCTGCACTATAGGATGACCATGTGATTCCACTGTTTTGCACATCCTGATCGACCTGTCCCAAATAGTTAAAGCTGATTTCCGGTTCTACTGCAATCGCATGGGACGCAGGAGACAAGTAGCGCCAAGTTCCATACGTCAGCCCTTTATGCGGAATCCGGCGCAGACCTTCCTTCGTTTCTTTAATCCGCTGGGCCAGCGTCAGGTTGACATCTGTGTCCAGCAGCACCGGATACAAGCTCGTAAACCAGCCTACCGTACGTGTCATATCCACCTCTGGCAGGATCGCTTCCCGGCCATGTCCCTCCAGATTCACCAGCACCTGTCCTGCGCCTGTCCAGTTGTGCATTGCCAATCCTAACGCCGTCAGCAGCAAATCATTGACCTCGGTGTTATAGGCGCGATGTGCCTGCTTTAACAGTTGCTGGGTTTCAGCTTCGGTCCACTCTACCGTCAGCACTTCGCTGTCTGCATTCAAGGAGCCCTCGTAGGCAAAATCCTTCGGCAGCGGCGCCGCTTTCGCTTTGGCCTGTTCCAGCTGCTGCCAGTAGACTGTATCCGATGCCTCCGCAGAACGGTTGGCGTAAGACGACAGCTCCCGTGCCCATGTTTGGAAGGAATCCGTCTTATAGGGCAATCGTACCGGCTCGCCCTTGATCGCCTGCTCGTAGCCTGTCGAGAAATCCTCAAACAGAATCCGCCACGACACCCCGTCTATCACCAAATGGTGAATGGCTATGAGCAAATGATCTCCCTCTGCTGTGCGGAACAATCCGAGTTTGACCAAAGGTCCTGCGGACAGGTCGATGCTGCTTTGGATTTCTGTTGCCTTCGCTTCCATCGCTTCCGCATAGGCTACTTGTTCACGGTAGTCTGCGGTTTCCAGCGTATACAACGCGCCTTCATCTACACCGCGTGTCCAAGCCTCGTAACCGGATGAAGCCTGACGGAAAACCGTACGAAGCGCATCATGATGCTTCACGATGTGATCCATGACTTGGCGAACCGCCGTCTCATCAAAGCCCTCGGCACGATAGAGCATGACCGCTTGATTAAAGTGCTGCGGACGCTCGCGCTCCTGCGCAAAGAACCAATGCTGGATCGGAAGCAAAGCGGTTTCCCCGCTCACTTCTCCTTGATCTGCCATACGGCTGACCTCATGCATATACGGTGCCAGTGCTGCAACCGTTGGATACTGGAATAAATCCTTCATGTCCAGCTTATAGCCGGCCTGGAACGCACGCGATGCGATTTGGATCGCCTTGATCGAATCGCCGCCCAGATCAAAGAAATTGTCCAAAATACCGACAGTCTGTAGTCCCAGTACCGACTGCCAGACCGCTACCAGAGCGCGTTCTTGCGCGGTACGCGGCTCTGCATAATCCGTTCCGGTTTGCAGGCTGCCTTCTGGTGCTGGTAGGGCCTTGCGGTCAATTTTGCCATTTGGACTCAGCGGCATTTGCTCCAGCTGCACAAAGTACGATGGCACCATGTAGCTTGGCAGTTCCCGGCCCAGCTCACTTCTCAGCTCGCTAGCACCGATCTCTTGCCCCGCGATATAGTACGCCACCATTTGTTTTTGGCCCGTTTCATCCGCACGAGCCGTGACTACGGCTTCGCGTACCAATTCCACTTGCAGCAGCTGCGATTCGACCTCGCCCAGTTCAATCCGGTAACCCCGGATTTTCACCTGATGGTCGATCCGGCCCAGATATTCAATGTTGCCGTCCGGCATCCATCTCGCCAAATCGCCTGTGCGGTACATCCGCTCATACCCGGCTTCCCCGCCAGCAAACGGATCGGCTACGAATTTCTCGGCCGTCAACTCTGGACGGTTCAGATAGCCTCGGGCTACGCCGACACCGCCGATGCACAGCTCCCCTGCAACCCCAATCGGCTGCAATTGCTCCGTGACTTCCTTCACGATGTACAGACGAATGTTTTGAATCGGTTTTCCGATTGGAATGACCGTATATTCCTCTGACGGCTCGCAATCGAAGTACGATACGTCCACCGTCGCTTCGGTTGGGCCATACAGGTTGATCAGCTTCGCTCCAGCCAGGCTCGACACAACCCGTTGGAACCGTGCGACATGCTGTGGCGATAAGGCTTCGCCGCTAGCAAAAACGTGACGCAACGTTCCCAGCTTCGCTTGCATCACTTCCCGTGGTTGCTGCTCCACATACTCCAGGAACGCATGCAGCATGGCGGGTACAAAGTGCATCGTACTCACGCCATCGCGGGCAATCGTGTCAACGATGTCTTCCGGGTTCTTTTCCCCGCCTACCGACAGCAGGCTTACCTTTGAGCCGACCATCGACCACCAGAACAGCTCCCACACCGACACGTCAAAGGTGAAGGCGGTCTTTTGCAGGATCGTATCTTCCGCACTCAAGCCGTAACGATCATGCATCCACAAAATCCGGTTCAGCACAGAATGGTGCTCCACCATCACGCCCTTCGGTTTCCCCGTGGAGCCAGAGGTATAGATGACATAGGCTACATGGTGCGGTCCAGCCAGTGGCTCCAGATTCGAACCGTCTTCGTGGTAAATGTCCTCGCCAGACTGCTCATGACGATCCAGCACCAACACCTGGCCGTCGAAACTCAGCAATGCTTGCTCCGCCAGATGCAATTGCGTCAGCACCAGCTTCGCGCCCGAGTCCTCCAGCATAAAGCGGATGCGATCCGCCGGATATTCTGGATCGATGGGCACGTAAGCTCCGCCTGCTTTGAGGATCGCGTAGATGCCTACGATCATGTCCAGCGAACGGTGAACCAGTATGCCCACGGGCTGATCCGGTTGGGCGCCTTCCGCACGCAAGGTGCGTGCGAGACGGTTGGCTCGCTCATTCAGCTCCGCGTAGGTCAACGACTCCGATCCGCACATTACTGCCACCTGATCCGGTGTTCGTGCCGCCTGCTGCTCGAACAGCGCACTTAAGGTCTGATCCTGCGGATAGGCTGCCGCCGTATCCCCCCAGACCTGAACGATCTGTGCCTGTTCTTGCGGGGTTACCAATTCCAGCTCATTCACACGGATATTCGGATTGTCCACGATTTGTCCGATGACATGGTCGATATGGCCCTGGATACGCTCCATGGCAGACCGACTATACACCAGAGCATTGTATTCGAGCAGGATGGAGATATCCTCGTCAGGCACGACAATCAGGTTGAAATCGTAGTTGGTTTGCTCGGCAAGTGCCACATTGGCAATAGAGAAGCCATTTTGTGCTCTTGTCTCACCAGAACCGCCCACCTGCTTCATCTGTTGCCCGATCGGGTAGTTTTCAAAGACCATAATGTGATGAATCAGGTCTTGTTTTTGTTCAGTCAGTGCCTGGATATCGTATAGCGGGAACGTGTCATAGACACCAGAGGCCAAAGCCTGCTCCTGTGTGCGCTGCAATACTTCAGCAAATGTAGCATCCGGTGCACTACAAATGCGTACCGGAATCGTGTTGATAAACAATCCGATCATGTTCTCCACGCCTGGAATGTCTGCCGGACGACCGGATACTACACCACCAAACACAACATCCTGATGATTATTGTATTGCTGTAAAATAACGCCCCACACGCTTTGCAGCAATGTGTTAATCGTGACATGTTGTTGCTTGGCCATTTGGTTCAATGCCGCGGTCCGTTCTTTACCCAACATAAATGGCAGCTTTTCCGAAACATAGCCGGAATGGGACCCCGCACCGCTTCCGTCTGGTTCTTCATCCCGTGCAACTACAGAAGCTTGCGCGTTCTCACCAGGCAACAAGGTTTGCTGCTCAAAGTCCGCCAAATAGTCGCTCCAATAACGGGTTGCTTCCTGTGTATCCTGATCTTCCAACCATTCGATATAGTCACTATACGGCTTGACAGGTGCGAGTTCTGGCTGCTTGTGCTCCAGCAGGGCAACATAGGCACCAAACACTTCGTCCGTCACCAGCGACAGGCACCAGCCGTCCATCACCATATGATGGAAGCTCCATACAAAACGGTAGGAGCTATCACCCGTGCGGAAGACGGTTACGCGCATGAGCGCATCCTTGCCTAAATCAAAGTTTTGAGCTTTGTCCTGGGCCACAAATTCAGCTACAGCGTGCTCACGCCCTCGGACATCCTCATAACGGAAGCTCGGATTTTTATGACGATAGACGATCTGCAACGGTTGACCATACCAGCCGCTGTAGAAATTCGTCCGTAATATCGCATGTCGGCTTACCAGCAGCTTCAGACTTTCCTCGAATAGGGACGGTTCAAAGTGCCCCTCCAGATCAAAGGTCGCCTGTTCAAAATACACGCCTGTTTCTGCATTCATCAGACTATGGAACAGCATTCCCTTTTGCATGGGCGTTAACGGATACACATTTTCCAGTTCCCCAACCGTCTTGGTCTGCTCCTTAATCGTATCTAATTGCTCCAGGGTCAGACCTTTTAGCAATACATCACTTGGAGTCAATTCGGTCCGCTCCTGTGTGACACAATGCTCGATCATTTCAAGCAGGTTGGATTTTAACAGATTAGCCAGCATGTGGACTGTGTCCTTACGGAAGGCTTTGCCGTTATACCGAATGTCCAGTTCCAGGACACCGTTCGTTACGATTCCGCTCACATCCAGAGCATATTTCATCTTCGTCCGGTCACTAACGACCGATCCAATCGAGTAAGGAGACCTACGCATATCGCTGTTTTGCAAGTCCTGATCAAACTGACCGAGGTAATTGAAGCTCACTTGTGGCTCGGCAAAAGCTTGATGACCAACCGTTTGGCCGGATTCACTCAAATATCTCCAGATTCCGTAGCCCATTCCTTTATTCGGAATATGACGCAGGCTTTCTTTGACCTGTTTAATTTGTTTTGACAAGGCGTGATCACGACCGATGTCCAGCAATACCGGATATTGACTCGTAAACCAGCCTACCGTACGAGAAATGTCCGTATCCGGCAAAATGTCCTCACGTCCGTGTCCCTCCAGATTGATCAGGCTGCGTTCATGGCCGGTCCATGTGTACAGCATCATGCCCAAAGCAGTCAGAAGCAGATCGTTCACTTCCGTGTTATATGCACGGTGCGCTTGCTTCAACAGCCGTTCGGTCTCTTCTTCCGTAAGCTGGACGACCACTGTATCCGTGTCCGCTAGGGTAAATGGCTCTGCCTGCGCTTGATCCTCAGGCAAACGTACTTGGTCAGCCCAAGCGGCTGCGTTCCATTGCTCCCAATAGGCGTGTTCACTGTCCATGGCTGTGCTATTCGCATATGCGGAGAGTCTTTGTGACCAGGAACGGAAGGAATCCGTTTTGTCCGGTAGCTGAAGCACTTCCTGATGAACGGCCTGTTCATAGGCAGTAGCCAAATCCTCAAACAAAATACGCCAGGATACCCCGTCCACCACCAAATGGTGAATTGCCATCAGGAGATGATCCCCATCGGCACAGTGGAACAAACCCGCTTTAAACAGCGGCCCTTCATGCAGTTGGATACTGCTTTGAATTTCGGTGGATTTCGCTTCAATTGCCGCGCTGAGCATGGCTTCATCCGTCAAATTCCTAAAGTCCAGCACGTCCAGGTGATACAGCTCGCCTTCCTGTATTCCGCGATTCCATGCTTTATAGCCTTGCTCGGTCTTGCTGAACACCATCCGCAGTGCATCGTGGTGCTCCGTCAGCTTGATAAGCGCCTGACGCAAAGCAGCTTCGTCAACCCCCTGCTCCCGGTGCAGCATAACGGCCTGATTAAAGTGATGCGCATCCACTTGCTCCTGTGCAAAGAACCCGTGCTGGATCGGAAGCAACGCCGTTTCTCCGCTCACTTCTCCCTGATCTACCATACGACTGACCTCGTGCATATGCGGTGCCAGGGTTGCGACGATGGGATAGCGGAACAAATCCTTCATGTCCAGCTTGTAGCCTGCCTGGAACGCACGGGACACGATTTGAATCGCCTTGATCGAATCGCCGCCCAGGTCAAAGAAATTGTCCAACATTCCGACGGTTGGCACGCCCAGGACGGATTGCCAGACCGCTACGAGTGCCCGTTCCGGTGCAGTGCGCGGCTCTACATAATCCGCTCCGCTTTGCAGGCTGCCTTCCGGTGCCGGCAGGGACTTGCGGTCGGTTTTACCGTTTGGTGTCAGCGGCATCTGCTCCAACTGAATGAAATACGACGGCATCATATAGCTTGGCAGCTCCCGCCCCAGCTCATGTCTCAGTTCACCGGCTCCAAGCTCTTGACTCGCGACGTAGTACGCCACGAGCTGTGTTTGGCCCGTTTCGTCCCCACGGGCCATGATGACCGCTTCTTGTACCGACTCCACCTGCAACAACTGCGATTCGATCTCGCCCAGTTCGATCCGGTAGCCCCGAATTTTCACCTGATGGTCCATCCGCCCCAAATATTCAATGTTGCCGTCCGGCGTCCATCTCGCCAAGTCGCCTGTATGGTACATCCGCTCATGGCCTGCCTTGCCATCAGCAAACGGATTATTTACAAATTTCTCGGCCGTCAGTTCTTCGCGTTTCCAATACCCACGAGCCAAGCCTTCCCCTGCAATACATAACTCACCCGGTACACCAACGGGCTGCAATTCTCCACTCGCATTTAGGATATAGATTTGCGTATTCGCAATAGGACGTCCGATATTAATGTCCTCAGCATAAGTCAGTTCCTGTACGGCCGACCACACCGTCGTTTCTGTAGGGCCGTACATGTTATAAATGCGCGGACCTTTTATGGCTTGCAGTGCTGTGAGCAGCTTGGACGGAAGGGCTTCACCCCCGACCATAATGACCCTTACGTTTTGCAGCGCACGCGAACCTACTTCATGACCCAGCAGCATTTGCAACCGGGATGGGGTCATTTGCAGCATCTCAATAGATTGTTGAGTAATCAACTCACCCAGTGCCTGCGGGTTCACCTGCTGCTGGCGGTCGCCCAGCACAACCGTCATTCCACCCAGCAGCGGCAGGATGGTTTCCAACACGAAAATATCAAATGAAATGGTCGTGAGTGACAACATCGTTTGGCTCGCTTCAAAGTCAATGGCTTGGTGCATCCCGGTTATAAAGTTGAGGACCGAGCGATGCTGAAGCATAACTCCTTTCGGATTTCCCGTCGAACCTGAGGTATAGATGACGTAAGCCAAATGCTCTGGGCGGGCAATCGTCTCCAGGTTGCTGCTTTCTCCCTGATACATTGCGGCATCCTCAAGAAACAGGGTATTGGCATGGCAATGGTGCTCTTCTGCCAGCTCACGACGGGTCAGAAGCACTGCGGCCTCGCTATCTTCCAGCATGTATTCAATACGAGAGGACGGAAATTCGGGATCGATCGGCACATAAGCACCACCTGCTTTTAGAACGGCCAGCAGACCTACGATCATTTCCACGGAGCGCTGCACCATCAGACCGACCAGTTTGTCAGGTCCTACTCCCTGGGCTTGAAGCATTCGGGCCAATGAATTCGCACGTTCATTCAGTTCCCGATAAGTCAGACTCTGATTTCCAAACACCAATGCCACCTGATCTGGCGTACACTCCACCTGATCCTCGAACAGCTGATGGATCGTCTGTTTGGACGGAAATGCACAAGCAGTGTCATTAAATGCTGCTGTAATCTGTTGCTTTTCCGCTACTGTGACCAATTCCAGCTCTTCAACCCGAACATTTGGGTTGAGTGAAATTTGCTCCAAGAGACGGGTAAAATGTCCATATAGACGCTCAATGCCTGCTTGATCAAAGCTGAGCATGTTATACATAAACCGAATCTTTATGCCTTCTCCTGGCATCACGACGACGTTCAGATCATAGTTGGTTTGCTCTATAGACACCACATTTGAAATCGTAAATGGTTCCTGTCCATCGTTTCCCAACTGCTCTACTTGCTGCTCCACCGGATAATTTTCAAATACCATAATATGGTTGATCAAATCCCGTTTATGCTCGGACAGAGCCTGAATTTCATACAGCGGGAAGGCATCATAGGCATTGGAAGCCAGCGCTTGCTGCTGTGTTCGTTTCATCAGCTCGTTAAAGGCTTCGCCCTCTTCTGACTGCACGCGCACTGGAATCGTATTAATGAATAGCCCGATCATGTACTCTACACCCGGAATATCGCCTGGACGACCGGATACAACACTGCCGAATACAACATCTGGACTGTTGTTATATTTTTGCAACAGAACGCCCCATACCGTCTGAATCAGCGTATTGATCGTGACCTGATTTTGCTTCGCCACCCGTTCGATCTGAGCCACCAGCTTCGGCTGGAATTCGCAATCCAGTTCTCCGGCGATATACTCCCCGGCTTGTAAGGATTTAGGATATATTTTTTGCTGCGGAAGCGTAATTTGCTGCTCATAGTCTGCCAGATAGCTGCTCCAGTACTGCAAAGCCGCTTCACGATCCTGGCGCTCTAGCCATTCAATAAAACGACTGAACGGCGTGACAGGCTCCAGTACTGGCTCCTCACCCGCACGAAGTGCCAGATAGCTGCCAAATACCTCCTGTGTCATAAAGGACAAGCACCAGCCATCCATCAAAATGTGATGGAAGCTCCAGATAAAGTGGTACGTTTCATCCCCGGTTTGCAGGATAGAGATACGAATGAGCGCGTCCTCCGCCAGACGGAATCCTTTGGCTTTATCTGCAAGGGTAAAAGCTTCAACACGAGCTTTACGTTCTTCTTTTTCCAGTCCGCGCAGGTCTTCATAATACAACTCTCCGCTGCGATTGCAGAAAACGACCTGTATTGGCTCATTGTTCCAAGAGTTGATAAAATTCGTCCGCAATGCCTCATGACGTTGTACGAGCAGATCAAAGCTTTTACCGAAAGTAACCACATCAAACCGTCCGTGCAACTCAAAGGTGGCCTGTTCAAAATAAGCCTCCGAAGCCTCATCCATCAGGCTGTAGAAAAGCATGCCCTTTTGCATCGGTGTCAAGGCATACACATTTTCCAGTTCACCCAGATCTCGCGTATCTTCCACCAATTGCTCCAACTCGTCCAGCGTGATGTTATTTAGCAGAACATCACTTGGGGTCAACACCGTTCTTTCCTGCGCAACGCAATGGCTAATCACCTCACGCAAGCCGGATGCCAGTAGTTCTCCAAGCTGTGCAATCGTTTCATGCCGGAATTGTGTGGTGCTATAACGAAGGGTGAACATCAGCTCGCCATCCTCAATCAATCCATTGATATCCAATGCAAAATCCATAGACGCGTTCGTGCTAACAGGCACACCGATGGAATAGGAGGAAGGCTCCAGATCGTTGCCTTTATAATCCTGATCGAATTGACCCAGATAGTTAAAACTGATCTCAGGCTGAGCCTTTAACTGCACGTCTGCTTTCTCCAGAACATTCGTATCCGACAGGTATCGTAAAATACCATAGCCGATGCCTTTCTGCGGAATATGACGCAGCCCTTCCTTGACCCGTTTGATCAGACGAGCGGTATTTCCTCCCTGTCCCAGACTTCCATCCAGAACAACCGGGAACTGGCTCGTAAACCAGCCGACTGTCCGCGTAATATCTACATCCGGTACAATGGCTTCCCGTCCATGGCCTTCCAGGTTGACCAGCACTCGTTCGGAACCAGACCAATCATAGACGGCTTTTCCGAGCGCAGCTAGCAACAGATCATTCATTTCCGTGTTGTATGCGCGATGAGCTTGTTTGAGCAGCTGCTCGGTTTCCTGCTTCGTCCAGCGGACCGTCACAACCTCGCTGTCTCCGAGCAGTGCATTGTCATTCGCAAAATCCTTCGGCAAAGGCTTCGCAAGACTGGCTTCTGCTTGTTCGATATGCTGCCAGTATGCGAGCTCCCGGCCTATCGTCGCACGATTCGCGTAGGCTGACAGCTGTTTAGCCCATGCCTGGAACGAATCTGTTTTATGCGGCAGCCGAATAGCTTTACCCGTTTTACCTGCAACGGCCTGCTCATAACCCGATGCCAAATCCTCCAGTAAAATACGCCACGATACACCGTCCACGACCAAATGATGAATGACGATTAGCAAATGGTCGCCCTCAGCACAATGGAACAGACCGAGCTTCACAAGTGGACCCTCGCTCAAATGAATGCTTGCTTGAATTTCACTCGCCTTGGCTTCTACAGCGGTGGATTCGTCTTCAACTCTGCTAAAATCTACGATGTCCAGCGTATATAGCTCGCCTTCCACCACACTGCGGTTCCAAGCGGCATAGCCTTGCTCCGTCTCACGGAATACAGTGCGCAATGCGTCATGATGCTGGACAATACGTTCCATCGTACGGCGCAGCGCGTCGACATCAAAGCGCCCAGCTCGATACAGCATCATCGCCTGGTTGCTGTGGTGCAGATCAACCGGCTGCTGCTCGAAGAACCACCGTTGAATGGGTGTCAGATCTACCTTACCTACTGCCTCTTCCTGGCTGGCAATCTTGCCATCTGTACGAAGCAAAGGACTGAGTGACGCTACCGTCGGATTGCTAAACAAATCCTTCATGTCCAGTCGATACCCTGCTTGCAGCAATCGGGATGATACTTGCAATGCTTTGATCGAATCGCCGCCCAGTTCAAAGAAGTTATCCTGCGTGCCTACCGTTTCGGCACCCAGCACCCCGGCCCACACTGAAGCTAAAACCTGTTCCACCGTGGTACGCGGTGCCACATAGGCTGCCCCGGTATGGATGCTTCCTTCCGGTTCCGGCAAGGCCTTGCGGTCGATTTTTCCATTGCTAGTCAGCGGGATCGTCTCCAGTCGCATCAAGCGTGCAGGTACCATGTGCGCTGGCAGCCCTGCTTCCAGCTCGGCCTGTACCTCCTCGATCCGCAGCTCGGTTTCTCCTGTGATGTACCCGCACAAGTACTTGTGTCCACGCTCATCCGTCCGGTCGATGACTACCGCTTGACGCACACCCGGCACCCGCTGGATTGCCGTTTCAATCTCGCCCAGCTCGATTCGATATCCACGGATTTTCACTTGATAGTCCATCCGGCCGATAAAGTCCACATTGCCGTCTGGCATCCACCGCGCGAGGTCACCTGTGCGGTACAATCGTTCACCGGCTACATACGGGTTCGCTACGAACTTCTCGGCCGTCAGGTCCGCACGATTCAGGTATCCCCGTGCTACCCCGGCTCCGCCAATGCACAGCTCGCCCAGCACACCGATCGGCACCGGATTCAGCTGGCTGTCCACGATGTAGAAGCGCGCGTTCAGCCACGCCTGACCAATCGGTACACTGCCGCTGCTTGGCAGCTTCGACAGTTCTTCGTCGTAGAAGCTGGAGTCGATCGCCGCTTCCGTGACGCCGTAACTGTTCATAATACGGATATCCGCGCCAAATCGTTCTTGCAGCACCCGGTAATCCGTCACGCTACAGCTGTCCGAGCTGGTGATGAGTAATTCCAGACTGCTCATGTCCAGCCCGTGTTCATGCACATGCTGCATAAACGGTATGATCAGAGCTGGTGTTGATTCGAACACCGTAATCTGATAATCACGAATCCAGCCATACAGACGGCTTGGATCAATCCGGTCGTCCTTCGGACAGATAACCATCGTTCCGCCGTTATAAAGCGTCCGAGCAATATCGCCGACGAACACGTCGAAGGAGAAGCTCGCCAGTTGCAGCAACCGTACCGGGAACTGGTTCAGACGGTAATCCCGGCGGTAGGCGGCGGCTGTGTTTACCAGACTGTGATGCTCAATCATGACCCCTTTTGGACGTCCCGTTGTACCGGACGTGTAGATCACATACGCCAGATCCTGCGGCTCATTGATATGTTCCACATCCGTGGCATCCCCGGTGTACAACGACTCATCGTCCAGTGCCAGTACGGTGTGCAGACGCAAGTTCGCTGCGGATTCGGATGCTACTTCGCTATCAAACTCCGAATCTGATTTCAAGCTTAATCCCTCATTAAGGCTGTCTCTTTCCATCGTCTCAGCGCCAGCTGCTGTCTCCAACTCGCCCTCAGACTGCCCTCCGGCCAAGGCCTGTTGGCTTTCCTCCAGCCATGCTTGGGCACGCTCCTGCAAACCTGTTTGAGTCAGTAGCACCGTAGCGCCGCTGTCCTCCAGCATAAAGCGGATACGGTCAGACGGATAATCCGCATCTAAAGGTACATATGCACCTCCGGCTTTCCATACCGCCAATACGCCGACCAGCATGTCGACCGAACGCTCGCTCAAAATACCAACAATGGATTCGCGCCCAATGCCTTCATTCCGCAATCTACGAGCAAGTTGGTTGCCACGCTCGTTCAGCTCGCGGTACGTAAGCTGCCGCTCCTCGTATACAACTGCCACGTGATCCGGCACAAGCTGCGCTTGTTCTTCCACATAGGCGTGGAACAACCCTTCTGATTGCTTTTCATCACTCAACGCAGATGCACCAACGGAACCAAAGCCGTCGATGATCTTCACTTTTTCCTCAGCAGTCACTAGCTCCAGCTCATCTACTAGCGCATGCGGTTTGTGAATTGCTTCTTCTATGACACGCAGCCAGTGCTCACGGAATTGCTCGACAGCTGCACGTTCAAACACCAGCGCGTTGAATTCCAAATGAATATCCATTTCATCGCCTGGCACCACTGTAATATTGAAATCATAGTTCGTTTGCTCTGACATTGAAGCATTGGCAATCGTAAAACCGTTCGTGTCACGGCTGCCCATGTGCTCCATACGCTGTTCCACTGGATAGTTTTCAAACACCATAATATGATTTACCAGATCCTGCTTTTGCTCAGTCAGGGCCTGAATTTCATACAACGGATAGGTTTCATAGGCACGGGAAGCCAGCGCCTGCTCCTGGGTCTGCTTCATCAGCTCAGCAAACGTTACATCTTTTGGACTATGAATCCGTACAGGAACGGTATTAATGAACAAACCAACCATTGTATCTATGCCTGGAATATCCGCTGATCTACCAGATACGACACTGCCAAATACAACATCCCGACTGTTGTTATACCGTTGCAGCACAACGCCCCACGCCGCTTGCAGCAGTGTATTGACCGTTACCTGCTGCTGCTTGACCAGCTTGTTCATCTGCTTGGTCACTTCACGGCTCAGGGTAAACGAAAGCTTATCCCCTTCATATCCCTTCGCGTGACCGTCCAGCTGTTTTGTCTGCGGCAGCACTGTTTGCTGCTCAAAACCTGCAAAATAGTCACTCCAGAACCGCTCAGCCTCCATGTTGTCCTGCCGATCCAGCCATTCAATATATTCACTGTATGGCGTTACCGGGGCAAGCTCCGGCTTGTGGTCTTCGAGGATGGCAAAGTACGTATTAAATGCCTCTCCTACAATTAGGAACAAGCACCAGCCGTCCATCAAAATATGGTGGAAGCTCCACACAAAACGGTACGACTCCTCACCTGTACGCAAAATAGACACCCGCATCAGCTCGCCTGAGCTGAAATTAAAGCCTTCGGCTTTGTCACGCTCAGCAAAATCAGCAATGTATGCGTCCTGCTCTCCTTGTCCCAGTGAACGTACATCTTCAAAACAGAATCCAGCCGCTTTATGGCGGTACACTACCTGTAAAGGCTGCTCATTCCAGCCGCTATAAAAATTCGTTCTGAATATTTGATGGCGATCCACCAGTTGATTTAAGCTTTCAGCAAAAGCCTCCACTTGAAAGCTGCCTTGCAGATCAAATGTCGCCTGCTCAAAGTACGCCCCGGATTTCGGCTCCATTAAGCCGTGGAACAGGATACCTTTTTGCATGGGTGTTAACGAATAAATGTTTTCCAGCTCTCCCGCAGCAGCGGTTTGCTCTACAATGTGCTCCAATTCTCCAGCCGACAGTCCCTGGAAGGACAGATCGCTTGGCGTCAGTTCCGGCAGCTCTTTTTGCACGCAATGGGCTAATACCTGACGCAAGCTTTCCTGAAGCAGGCTAGCGAGTCTTTGGATTGATTTTTTCATAAATGTTTTCCTGCTGTAGCTGATCGTCAGCTCCAGTGCACCGTTCATGATCATGCCGTTGATATCCAGGGCATACCGCTTGGTTAACGTGTCACTAACGGAAGCTCCCATGGAATAAGGAGACATGCCAAATGCATTATGTTTCAAATCCTGATCGAATTGTCCGAGATAGTTAAAGCTGATTTCCGGCTCGGCGACAAAAGCAGCTTCCCCTTCCCTAGGCGCAGAAAGATATCTCAAAATCCCGTATCCAATTCCTTTATGCGGCAAACGACGCAGCCCTTCCTTGACACTCTTGACACGTCGTCCCACATTCCGATCCTCGCCCATATCGAGTACAACCGGGAATTGGCTGGTAAACCAACCGACCGTACGCGTAATATCCACATCCGGCAAAATAGCTTCCCGTCCGTGACCCTCCAGATTTACAAGCACCTGACGGATGCCTGCCCACTCCTGAATTGCAGTGCCCAGAGCTGTCAGCAACAGGTCGTTCGCTTCCGTATTGTAGGCCCGGTGTGCCTGCTTCAAAAATTTCTCTGTTTCTTCGACCGTCCATACCACGGTCAGTGTGCGGTCATCTCGTAGCTGAGGCTTGACCTCGGATTTGCAAGTGTAATCCTTGGGCAAAGCTGCTTGTGTAGCTGCTGCTTGCTCCAGCTGTTGCCAGTACGCACGTTCCTTCTCCAAAGCCGAACTGTTCGCATATGTCGACAGCTGATCTGCCCACAGACGGAAGGAGTCCGTCTTATTCGGCAAACGGACAGACTCGCCCCGTAAAGACTGCTCATAGCCGGTTGCTAAATCTTCCAGCAAAATACGCCAAGACACACCATCGACCACCAAATGGTGGATCGCCACAAGCAAATGATCTCCATCCGGGCAACGGAACAGACCCAGCTTTACCAGCGGTCCTTGGGACAGGTTCATGTTGGTTTGAATTTCAGTTGCTTTCGCCTCAATCGTCGCGCTCAGCATGGCTTTATCTGTCAAAGCTCTAAAGTCCAGTACGTCCAGATGGTACAACTCGCCTTCCTGTATTCCGCGGTTCCACGCTTCATAGCCTTGCTCGGTCTTCCTGAACACCATCCGCAGTGCATCGTGGTGCTCCGTCAGCTTGATAAGCGCCTGACGCAAAGCAGCTTCGTCAAAGCCCTGCTCCCGGTGCAGCATAACGGCCTGATTAAAGTGATGCGCATCCACTTGCTCCTGCGCAAAGAACCCGTGCTGGATCGGAAGCAACGCCGTTTCCCCGCTCACTTCTCCCTGATCTGCCATACGACTTGCCTCGTGCATATGCGGTGCCAGTGCTGCGACGGTTGGATACCGAAGCAGATCCTTCATGTCCAGCTTATAGCCTGCCTGGAACGCACGAGATACGATTTGAATCGCCTTGATCGAATCGCCGCCCAGGTCAAAGAAATTATCCAACATTCCAACGGTTGGCACACCCAGGACGGACTGCCAGACCGCTACGAGTGCCCGTTCCGGTGCAGTGCGCGGCTCTACATAATCTGCTCCGCTTTGCAGGCTGCCTTCCGGTGCTGGCAAGGACTTGCGATCGATTTTACCGTTCGGTGTCAGCGGCATCTGCTCCAACTGAATGAAATACGACGGCACCATATAGCTTGGTAGCTCCCGTCCCAGCTCACTTCTCAGTTCGCTGGCTCCCAGTTCTTGACTCGCCACATAGTACGCAACTAGTTGTTTTTGGCCCGTTTCGTCCGTATGGGCCACGACGACCACTTCTCGTACCGACTCCACCTGCAACAGCTGCGATTCGATCTCGCCCACTTCGATCCGGTAGCCCCGGATTTTCACCTGGTTGTCCATCCGTCCCAAATATTCAATGTTGCCGTCCAGCGTCCATCTCGCCAAATCGCCTGTACGGTACATCCGTTCATACCCGACTCTGCCTCCGGCAAACGGATTATTCACAAATTTCTCGGCCGTCAGTTCTTCGCGTTTCCAATACCCACGAGCCAAGCCTTCCCCTGCAATACATAGCTCGCCTGGCACACCGACTGGCTGCAATTCTCCACTCGCATTCATGATATAGATTTGAGTATTCGCGATAGGACGTCCGATATTAATGTCTTGAGCATGAGTCAGTTCCTGTACGGCCGACCACACCGTCGTTTCTGTAGGTCCGTACATGTTATAAATGCGGAGACCGTTTATTTCTTGCAGTGCTGCGAGCAGCTTGGACGGAAATGCTTCACCCCCGACCATGATTTCCTTTACGTCTCGTAGCGCGCGGGAACCTGCTTCATGATCCAACAACATTTGCAGCCGGGATGGGGTCATTTGCAACATCTCAATATGATGATGAGTAATCAACTCACCAAGCGCCTGCGGGTCCACCTGATGCTGGCGGTCGCCAAGCACAACAGTCATTCCGCTCAACAGGGGCAGGATGGTTTCCAAGACGAAAATATCAAATGAAATGGTCGTGAGTGACAAAATCGTTTTACTCGCTTCAAAGTCGATGATTTCGCGCATCCCGGTAATAAAGTTGAGTACCGAGCGATGTTGGAGCATAACTCCTTTTGGATTCCCAGTCGAACCCGAGGTATAGATGACGTAAGCCAAATGCTCTGGGCGGGCAATCGTCTCCAGGTTATCGCTCTCTGCCTGATACAATGCGGCATCCTCAAGAAACATGGTATTGGCGGAGCAATGATGCTCCTCAGCCAGCTCGCGACTGGTTAGAAGCACTGCAGCCTTGCTGTCTTCCAGCATGTATTCAATACGAGAAGACGGAAATTCGGGATCAATCGGCACATAAGCACCGCCTGCTTTTAGAACGGCCAGCAGACCTACGATCATTTCCACGGAGCGCTGCACCAGCAGACCCACCAGTTTGTCAGGTCCTACTCCCTGGGCTTGAAGCATTCGGGCCAATGAATTTGCCCGTTCATTCAGCTCCCGATAAGTCAGACTCTGATTTCCAAACAAAATCGCTGTCTGATCCGGTGTACGTTCTGCCTGTTCCTCGAATAGCTCATGAATCCCCACATCGTGTGGATAGGGCACTGCTGTCGCATTAAATACATCCATAATTTGTGCCTGCTCCTCATCACTCATCAGTGACAATTCCTGAATCCGCTTCTGTGGCCCTTTCACCATATGCTCTACCACACTCAGGAATTGGCGAATAATTCGGGCGATCTCCTGCTCGCTGAACAACTCGGTCCGATAATCCAGTTGCAATACAAGTTTATCGTCATCCAGCATGTCTATCATGGCAATATCGAAGTCACTCACCGTATCTCCGCAGAAATCGGTATGCACCTGCTGAACGGCTTCATCAAAACGGGAGAAGCTCAGCGTACGGTACTGAATGGTAACGCCAAATAGGCGGCGAATATCCGTGCCGCTTTGCTGTTCACGCAAATCCTGAATGATTTTGTTGTACGGATAACGCTGATGCCGCAAAATGGACGCCTGCTCCTTGCCAACACCCTGCAGGAAGGTGAGCAGCTCGGATTCCGGCTCAACCTGCAGACGTGTTGCCACGGTGCTGACGAACATGCCCATTGTATTTTTTTCCTTTTTCAACGTACGGTTAGCATACAATGTACCCACGGTTAAATCCTGTTCCCCTGTCATTTTATGCAAATAAATATACAGAGCAGCCAGGAAAAATGTAAAAATACTGATGTTATTCGCCTCGCAAAAAGCCGTGACACCACGATATAATTCGTGCTCCAGTGTATAGTTCTCACGGCGTGCAGCCGTACTCACCGTGAGCGGATTGTATGATTTTAAACCTGTAACCTCTGGCAAATCGGCAAATTTCTCTGTCCAGTACGTCTTGTCCTTTTGATAGCGGTCCGATTGCTCATAGCTTTGCTCCACCTGAATAAAATCGAGATATGAATTCGCTGGAGCCGGCGCATCTGAACCTGTACCATGCACAATATTCATATAATGCCCCGTAATTTCATTAATGGCCTGCTCCATGGTTACGCCGTCCGAAATAATATGGTGCATTTTGAAACTAAACCAGGTGTCTTCTGCCCCCAACTGCAAAATAACAAACCGATACAGCTGCGAATCCAACAAGGGGAACGGCTGTGCGTTATGATGGCTGACCCATAGCTCAGCTTCCTCCGGGGTAACCCGAAGCGTTTCTATGCTTTGAGCAGCAAACGGCTCCACATATTGATAGGGGATGCCTTCCCGAGCCGTGATTTTGATACGAAAAGAATCATTTTGTGCAATCACCCGGTTCATTGCCTGCTGCAATGCATCTATTCGAACCGTTCCCTTGATTTTAACAGTGGTAATAATCGTGGACGTGTTGCGATTGGGATACACAAGCTCCGTGTACCAAATACGTTGCTGTGGTTGGCTTAATGCAAACAATTGAACATTGTGCTGAGTCATACGTATCTCTCCTCGCGAAATAGATATGGGTAAAAAGTAACTCCTCATAAATGACCGCCCTTGTCAAGGAACTGGTCATGCGAACCTTTTCTCCGGCATTTAATTGCCAATGGCAGTCGGTAAAAGCGACCACTCCTGATATACCAATGAGATATGGGTGCCTTCGAAGAGCTGAATTTGAATCGAAACAAGCACATCTCTCTTTTTCATCGCTCACACTTTCGTAGTGCAAGCTTTTTAGTTGGGCGGACATAGTGAAACAACTCTGACTCTGGATGTATGAACATGTGCATGGAATGAGAACATTTTTGAATTATGCTGAGAGTACATCTTGATGGTGGGTTGTAGAATGGTTGCCGCAGTGTTAACAACGTAGTGTATCGTGATGTGTGCTGTCTGAATCTTGGCTGGGGGGTATCGATGCTGTGAGATGCATGAGCTACTGCAGCGTGGTTAGGAGCGTAATTCTAGGCTGAAAGGTGCGAAAAAATACTCACGACTGCGCTTATAACTTCCTGATTTTGTACATGGATGAAAAAATAATGGGCATCGGACGAGCCAACGGGATTCCCAGGCTGTTAAGGATACGTTTCGCATACCTTAAAAATAATAGAGTTGTTTTTTGGGAATACGGAAAATGTGAGACGGATTTACCAGATATGATGCTATGGACAGGGAATCTTGCAGTTTTACCTATACAACTGCCATGCTGTTTCGATTACAATCAGTGCTCCCATACAGTGTCTAACAAAGAAAACAGCTTTATGTACTTATGAAGCCATTTCGGGAAGCAGTGAGGGCATGTTGTCCTACTTGATGTCCATGGAGCTTCTGTTGAACAACTTTCATGTTCTGTTAGCCATTCAGGCAAAGCCCTCATGTCGGGCGAAACTAAATAACTGAATCTTCTCAGTCAGATGGATCACGATTTTTAAAACCAAGACATGACCGAGTCGACATATAAATTTCTCATATCCTCTTACTGTCCAAAATCTCACAATAAATCCTTATATCCCTTTTTTCCTCCCAATACTTTCTAGCTATTTTAAATATACAAACTTTAAAACCGATTAGCATGGGACATAAGTTCCAAATTTATTGATTTCATGAAATCAATAAATAACCCATATTATTCTATTATTTTTATATCTTCAAATGCAAGAATTTCACTTTTTTATTAAATTGAATACTGATCATGACCCGTTAACGTGATTCAAAACAAAATTTTTGATTTTATAAATTGATAAAATCAAAATGATATAGGCTTGCAAAAAAGTCCAAAACCCTTGTACCAAAACAAATTTTATGTTACATATCATTAACATAAATGTAACAAATCAATTCTGACATCATCCGACAAATTTCAACTTTTTCAGCAATATTCTTTAATTACCTATATAATGGAATTTATTTGTATCAAGCTGAAATGATTCAAAATTAATAACTCTTCACTTTTTAAATAGATAGTGACTTTTCATAGATCTTTTGAACTAATTCACATGCGGAATTTTCTTTAATTTTTCTCCTGAAATTTCAGTTCAGATTAAATTTTCTCTAATTTAAGCTATAAACTTTTATTTTTTAATTAATAGAAACGTTTTGATTTTCCTTTAAAAGTATAAATTTTTAGAAAATTCATAACTTTGGAACTATTTTTTTTCACAAAATTTAATGAACCGAAAACACAAAATAGCAAGTCTCTAAGTTGCATGAGACTTGCTATTTTTAAGTTTTGACGACTTGACCCTTAAGAATGAAGTGAATACTGCCACAGCGAACGTATCGGAAACATTTGTTGTGTGATGTATACTGTGTACGAATCGAATCGTTTTTGTTGCCGAGCGCATCACAACCGAGTGAGCTTCTGCCCTGTGACCAAACAGGAAACGAACCCTTTGAAACCACTCACCAGATATCCAGTCAAACCCTCGTACATAACGTCTTTTAGATGACAAGGGATTGCCGCAGCTGTTCACATTAACCGATTCAAAACGGTGTGCGTCATGTAGAAAAATTCTTGGTAATTGGATGGCTGCGTTTATGAATTTTCTAATTTATTGCTAGCAAAACTTTGGATTAGAAGAATCGTAAATTATGATCTGAAGATTGTTGAGAATTAATGATTATATTTTCAACATAATCACCAGCTAGTTTAAGCTGAAAGTCAACAAAGTGCTCAACGCATTCACCTTATGCTCATGCCGTTCTTCTTTAGTCCATTGCTCTATATTCTCTAGGCGCTCTCCTGGTTATTTCCTTGAAGTTACGATGAAAGGTTCTTAAATTGTTATAACCACACTTGATTGCAACTTCACCAATCGCCTGCTGGGAATTTTTCAGCAAATAGCATGCCTGTGAAATCCGATAATGATTTAAGTAGTCCGTGAAGGTCATGTTCATTTGTTGGACAAACAACTTTGATAGATAAGGATAGTCATACTGCAGATGTTTTGCAATGTCTTTTAATGTGCAATCAGTAGAATAATTTTCCTCTACATAAAGCAGCATCTTATAGAGCACCTTTGTCTGAGGTGATTGCTTAACTAGGGTAAAAGATTTCTGATTTATCAGATCAGCACAAACAGCATATAAAAAGCTTTTTTGGCTATAGATTGAATTCAGCTTACTAAAATCAATAGCTCTCTCCAAATGCAGTGCACTGTCATTTGGAATTAAGCCTTTTAAATTCATAAAAAAGTCGCCGATCAATTCTGGCGAAAAAAGGATGATTGTAATATCAGAGTAATCGATGGTCTTAAATTCATGCATTTGATTTGTAAAGATAAAGACCAGATCATTTTCCTTCAAAAGATACTCTTTTTGATCAATGGATACATATAGCTGTCCATCATTAACATAGATCATTTCATATGCGCGGTGAAAATGAAGGGGAAAGCTATAATTCTTCAATGGAAAAAAATGAAAGAATTCTTCGCCCTCCATTCCATGTTTTTCAAATAAGACCATACAACTCTCCTTTGCCAGAACACTAATATTGTCTTAAAGTGTACTATACTTTGGATAGAATTAACAAATATTATTTCCTATAATAAAATAAATTGAATTTAAAGGAGGATATAAGACTATGGAGTATCACGTAGCAAAAACTGGTTCAGATCACGGCCAGGGGAGTCAGGAAGATCCATTTCTGACAATCAATAAAGCAGCTTCTGCTGCTGTGGCAGGAGACACGGTTATTGTCCATGAAGGGGTATATCGTGAATGGGTAAAACCAAAATTTAAAGGATTAAGCACCAAGAGAAGAATTACTTATCAAGCTGCAAAAGGTGAAAAAGTAATCATTAAAGGCTCAGAGCATATTCAAAGTTGGCAGCATGCAGAAGGGAATATTTGGAAGGTTGTATTGCCGAATGAGTTTTTTGGTAACTATAACCCATATGCTCTTGAAGTCTCCGGAGATTGGCTCGTAACAATTGAGGAAACCAAGCATTTAGGAGACGTTTATTTAAACGGTATGTCTTTTTATGAAGTTAGCCGCTTTGAACAACTGATCGATCCGAAGGTTACAACAGAAGTATTGGACCACTGGACAAGAAAAATGGTTCCTGTTCATAATCAGGAACAGACAAAATATGTCTGGTTTGCAGAAGTGAATGCTGATAATACAACCATATATGCGAATTTCCAAGGCGCTGATCCGAACAGAGAATTTGTTGAGGTTAACGTTCGCAGATCTTGTTTCTATCCCCAAGAGACAGGGATTGATTATATTACAGTAAGAGGCTTTGAAATGGCGCAGGCCGCAACACCATGGGCACCTCCGACAGCGGATCAGCCTGGACTGCTTGGCGCCAATTGGAGCAAGGGTTGGATTATTGAAAACAATATCATTCACGATGCAAAATGCAGTGCCATCAGTATTGGTAAAGAAGCCTCCACCGGGCATAATTATCGCTCCGTTCGGAAAGACAAACCCGGATACCAGTACCAGCTTGAATCTGTCTTTTCTGCTGAACGTAATGGCTGGTGCAAGGAAAAAATCGGCTCCCATATTATCCGTAATAATACGATTTATGATTGCGGTCAAAATGGAATTGTGGGTCACTTAGGCGGTGTCTTTAGTGAAATTCATCACAACCATATATATAAAATTGCTCTGAAACGTGAATTCTACGGTCACGAAATTGCAGGAATCAAGCTCCATGCAGCCATAGATGTCCAGATTCACCATAACCGTATCCATGACTGCTCTTTAGGATTATGGTCAGATTGGCAGACACAGGGAACAAGGATTAGTAAAAATTTATTTTATAGCAATAATCGCGATTTGTTTGTTGAAGTAAGCCATGGGCCATATATCGTTGATCACAATATAATGGCTTCTGAATATTCTCTGGACAATGTGTCACAGGGTGGAGCTTACATAAACAACCTAATCTGCGGTAAGATGAATCATTGGAAAGAAATGACACGATCTACACAGTATCACCTCCCCCACAGCACCAAAATCGCAGGTTTTTCTTTCATTTACGGCGGTGATGACCGTTTTTATAATAATATTTTCATTGGAGCTGATGGATTAGAAGGTGTCGGAACGTCCCATTATAAAAACCACACGGCTTCTTTAGAAGAGTATATTGAAAACGTACACAAAAATCCCGGAGACGCTGAAATATTTAACTTGGTGGAACAACCTGTTTATATTAATAACAATGCGTATTTGGCCGGAGCAGAACCGTTTGAAAGAGAAAAAGATAAGATAGTTGACAAAAGCTTTCATCCAAACTTCAGAATAGTTGATAAGGGAGAAGAAGTTTATCTTTCCTGTGAATTACCGGAAAATTTCGATCTTTTTCTCGGTGAAGTACATTCAACAGCAACATTAGCACGGGTACGTATCGTTGACGCTGAATTTGAGCGCCCCGATGGTAGTGAAGTGATCCTGGATACTGATTTGTTGGATATGCAGAGAGTAGAAAAGTCTCCAATAGGGCCGATTACACTTTTGAAAAAAGGTAAAAATTATATTAAAGTTTGGTAATCCCTTATAGAAAAAGCCTTACACCTCTATAAATTATGGTGTAAGGCCTCTTTCACTGATATCGCTTGAATATTTTTTCAAATATAAGATTTTTGAATTTAATTTTATTAATGATCTGGCACATTTAGGCTTGCATCACGTTCTAGAGAACATCAACAACGATGTGTCACTACCCTTGAAATCTTAATCTTCTGAACTAATCGTTCAAAATTACGATCTTACCATTCGCATCATTACTCTCCATTAAAAGATGAGCTTCCCGGATTTCTTCTAGATTGAAAACTTTAGCAATCGGCGGAACAATTCCATGTTCTTTAATATGATTGAACAGGTCGATTAGTACGTTTTCTTTGATAACTTCACTTGTAAATGCCGTAAAATAAACACCTGTCGGTATATCAATTAACGGTTCAAAGGAATCAAGTGTCCATTCATTTCCCAGTATCCCTGACATGCATAAGGTCCCTTGCTCTGAAACCAGTTGCAATGATTCCTTTATTGTGACGGTGCCGACCAACTCCAGGACCTTGTCTACGCCATTTGGAGCGATTTTATAAACTTCTTTTGTAAAATACTCATCATCGAGTAAAGCAAAGTCTGCTCCAGCCTGCTGAAGATATGCCAGCTTTCCGCTGTTCCGAGTGGTTGATATGACTGTGGCGCCTGTACTTTTTGCTAGCTGAAGGGCAGCCAGACCAACAGAACTCGTCCCACCGCGAATGAGAAGCACTTCGTCAGCAGTTAATTGGAGACATTCGAATAAGGACGCATACGCCGTATAATACATTTCTGGAATTGCAGCGAGCTCAGTCCATTTCATTTCAATTGGAATGGAATAAACCTGTTTTGAAGGAATCAAAACATATTCAGCATAACTTCCATCAAATTCTCGGCCTAATCCTCCCATTAATGAAGCAACACGCTCCCCTTTTTGAAATGTGCTGTCAGATGGATCTTCGATCTGCCCTATGCATTCAATACCAATAATCCGTGGGAATTTGACGGATGGGGAATGTCCCTGTCTTGTAAACATTTCAGAGCGGTTTATTCCAAAAGCTTTGATCTTAACAAGTACCCAACCTGGTTTAACTTTGGGGATTGGAACTTCTTTTATCTTTAGTTCTTCAGGTTTACAGGCCCCTTCCAGTACAACAGCCTTCATAAAAGTGATCTCCCCGATCCAATGTAGATTCGTTTTTCAAACTGAATGAATACTGCATTCGTTCCAATAGCGAGACACGCTGACAATACACTTCCCCACAGAATCTTATCTATATTCATGGTTCGTAAGCCATCATTTAATATCGAGCCTAACCCGCCTGCATTTATAAATGCTGCTATAGTCGCCATTCCAACCGTAGATACGGATGCTAGCCTTAATCCTGTAAAAAGAGCTTTGATGGCCAAAGGCACACGAACATGAAGCAATACCTGAATACGGCTCATACCAAGCCCCGTGGCTGCCTCAATAATAGACTGTTCAACATGATTCAAACCTGCAATAAACTGACGTAGTAGGATATATTGGTTATATGCTATGAGCACGGTGATCGCTGTCGTTTTACCCAAACCTGTCACGGGGATCATGATTGCGAAAAGGGCCAAGCTGGGAATTGAATAAAGAATCGAAAAAATATAAATGAGTAACCTGGATATCGTTTCTGAAGTCAGGGCTAAAATTGTTAAGAGTACTGTGACGACAATGGAGATCAGCATGATCACAATTAGCATCTCCACATGCTCCAGTAATGCAGTTCCTAACTTATCCGGATGCTTAATGGCATATTCGATCACTTTAACCCCTCCCAGAAACGTTCTTGCTCTCTTGAAGATTGAATAAGCGATGCGACAAATTCATCTGCGGGATGAGCAACAATTTCTCTTGGCGTATCAAACTGACAGGCTTTACCTTGATTCATGATTATTACCCTGGTTCCCAGCTTAAATGCTTCATTGATATCATGCGTTACGAATAGGAAGGTTTTCTTAACTCCCCCATGAATCCGCAGAAGTTCATCCTGCAAATTTAGACGAGTCATGGCGTCTATGGCTCCAAAAGGTTCATCCAATAACATTGTATTAGGATTTGTTGCTAAGGCCCTGGCTAGTCCAATTCTCTGTTGCTGACCTCCCGATAGTTGAGAAGGGTAACGATTTAGGTAGTTTACTGGATCTAACCCAACCAAAAGTAACAATTTGTGCACCATTTCATCCACCTTCATTTTTTCCCATTTCAAAAGCCGGGGCACAGTAGCAATATTTTGTCCAATGGTCATATGAGGAAACAAACCCACTTGCTGAATAACATAGCCAATCCTTCTCCGTAGCGCTACAGGATCAATTTCAGCAATGTCATCACCAAATAGTTTTATCTTCCCTTGGGTAGGTTCAATTAAACGATTTACCATTTTCAATAGTGTGGTTTTTCCTGATCCGGACGAACCCAGTATGGTTATAAATTCGCCTTCCCTAATAGACAGATTGACATGATCAACAGCTAAGTCATTGGAGTTTGCGTATGTTTTGCACACATTTTGGAATTCAATTGCAATAAGACTCATGTTATCCCCCACACTCATTTAATTGAGTCATAAAATTCTTTTGCCACATCTTCATATTCTTTTTTATCCACGTCCACTTTTGCATTCAAGGCGGTTACCGTTTCCGTATCCAGCGCCGCACTCACCTTATTAATAACCTCAGCTATCTCTGGATTTGTATCCAGCACATTATCACGAACAACAGGAACCAAGTTATACGGAGGCCATACTTGTTTGTCATCTTTCAACAGTGTGAACTGATCTTTATTAACTAGTTGCCCTTCTGTTGTGTAAGCTGGGGCAACATCCGCTTCATTGTTTTTAAGCACTTCATATTTCAAGCTGTTATCATATACTTTAGATGACTTCCAATTGAACTTACCATACACTTTCTCTAGAGCTGGAATTCCGTCTGCACGTTGGTCAACTTCTCCTTGTGAGGCGAATCGAAGCTTACTTACATGTTTTTGTAGATCAGTAATTGTAGTAATTCCTAGATTTTTAGAAACTTCCGAACGAATAACAAGTCCTGCTCCATCATTTGCTTTAGAGTAATCTAGCCAAGTGATTTTAAATTGCTTTTTATATTCTTCCTTAACTTTCTTATAAACCGCGTCAGGATCAGTGAGCATATCTACTTTCAATATGGATAATAAACCGGTACCTGTATATTCTGGATACATATCGATATCGTTGTTAACAATAGATGAATGGATAACGGAGCCCGCAATATTGGGTACTCGCTCTACCTTATATCCCGCACCCTCTAAAGCCAAAGCGTAAAGTTCACCCACAATCAAATTCTCAGTGAAATCTTTCGTACCGATCCGTATCATTGCTGCTTTATCTTCAGCATTTTCTGTTTTATCACCACATGCACTTAAAATGAGCGACAATACAAGAAAAATTGAAATTGAAAAATACAGTTTTCTCTTGTTTCTAGACATATCTTTTACCTACCTTTTCAAAAATCTATATTTAAACAAAATACGCTCGGACATATCAAGCATTACCCCGACTGTAATTGCTAAAATTCCCACCGAAAACCCACCAATCAAAAGTAAATCCACTCGATTAAGTCCTAAACCAGTAAAGATGATTTCCCCTAATCCACCCGCTCCTATTTTGGCAGCCAGGGTAGCACTCGCAATGACCTCAATGGCAGCTATTTTAATCCCTGTCAGAATCATTGGCGCAGCTAGTGGGAATTTGACTCGCCACATTACCTGTTGTTCTGACATACCCACTCCATGAGCAGCTTCAAGTAAAAAAGAGGGAACAGACTCTAAACCGGCTATCATATTCATTAATATAGGAGGAATTCCCAACAGTACCAGGGCAATTAAAGCTGGTTTTGTTCCCGTCCCCATAATAGGGATTAAAAGGAGTAGAACAGCTAAACTAGGCATAATTCTTAGAACTTGGAGCAAGGATACGATCCATTTCTCTGTTCGTTTGTACTTACAGGTTACGTAACCCAACACAATTCCAATGGAGGCAGAGCAGAGTAAAGCTAGTAAACTTATTATTATATGCTCTTTCCCAGTAGCTAAAAAAACATGCATGTTATTTGAAAAGTAGGCTGTTAATTGCATCCATAAGCTGTCATTCAAGGTTTCTCCACCTTTCGTTCAATTTGCTTTTTTCTCGACCGCTTTATAATATAAGCAATATAATCGTTTTGAAAGTAGGCACCTTTTTATTAGATAGGAACCAAAAAGTAACTATTGGAGGATTAGACCGAATGATTACAAAAAAAGAGTTGCCTCTTTGTCCGGTGGCGACAACGGTTGGACTTATAGGAAACAAATGGAAGTTGCTAATAATGAGAGATCTTTTGAAAGGAACCAAACGTTTTGGTGAACTTCGTAAAAGTATTCCAGAAATCAGTCAAAAAGTACTAACAGAAAATTTGCGGTCTATGGAAGAGGATGGTATCGTTATTCGAACCGTGTATGCCGAAGTACCACCTAAAGTCGAATACAGCTTGAGTGATTTAGGGAATACTTTAAGACCCATCATTAATGTTATGGAAACGTGGGGTTTGGAATATCATAAGCTCAATGAGGAAATTCCTCGTAACATGAAGGATTCTTAAAAACTGAGCCCGATTAAGTGTTTTGAGGACGAGAATGACAAGCCTTTGAATATTTTAAAAACAACGGAGGACTAAGGTTAGCATTAGTCCTCTTGGGTATTGTTCGTGCAACTGATGGTCACTCCAACTATTTTGTGTAAAGTTTCAATAGCTAACCTGCAACAACGGAGATGATCAACTTTTAGAATATAAATTGGACCAGGAACATATAGAGCAGTGTACCGCCAGCGATGGATATCAGCATGTTTCTTCTCCAGAGATGCAGCATAATAATGACGACAATGGAAATCAATTCGGCCACACCATGAGACCCAGAGAAAAAAGTGACATCCTTAACACTGTAAATGACCAGCAGTCCTAAAGCTGCCGAGGGAAGTACTTTGCCGAGATACTGTACATATTTAGGTGTGGGACGTCCCGAAGGGAACAAAATAAATGGAATAAATCGGGTCATTATCGTTCCCAAGACGACCATCCCTATCGTTGTGATGTTCTCAAACAAAGTCATGGACATCGTGTTTCTCACCTGTCTTTCTATCTAGTGATTTTCTCATGAAGGAGAGCACGATAAGAAGACCTATCATAGATGGAACGATGAAATTTTCGCTATTAAAAATAAGCAGGCAAAGGATCGAAATTCCCAAACCCAACAATGCACTATGATGTGTGCTCTCTTTCATCCATTGTTCAACAAAGATCACAACAAAGAGCGCCGTCATCACAAACTCAAGCCCCTCCATATTAATACGCACCAGAGATCCGAAAAATCCACCAATGGCAGCGCCAAATACCCAGTAGCTATGATTAAGCAGAGTTACGAAAAACATATACCATCCCTTGTCCACTTCTTTGGGAATGTTTGCCGTGTAATTAATTGAAAACGATTCATCACATAGTCCAAAAATTAAATAGAACTTTTTCAATCCGGTGCCTCTGTATTTTTCAAGCATGGATATGCCATAAAATAAATGCCGGGCGTTCACCATTAAGGTCATTAGCAAGGCACCTAGTGGATTGAACGGACCGAGCAGTAAATGCACTGCAACAAATTCCATGGATCCGGCAAAAATAAATAGGGCCATAAGGATCGCATACCCCGCACCAAAGCCAGATATATTCATAAGAATGCCGTAGGCAATCCCTAGAAACAAGAATCCAGCCAGTATGGGAAGTGTGGAAGGGAAAGCTGATTTGAAGGCCAATTGAAGCTTACTTCTGTGTATCATCGTTGCTACATCTCCTTGACAAGATTACATTTCTTCGTTAGTTTAGCAATGTAAATCCATACAATCAATGATACAATTGTATGCATTACAATATTGTGAGGTGTGCTATGCCATTTAATTCGTTTGAACATTATCCGATGTCGTGGAAACCTGACAGGGATAGATTGCAACGACCGCTTTATCGCTCTCTCGCCCTATTGCTGGAACATGACATCAGACATGGCTTTTTGGCTCCGGGTACAAAACTTCCCCCTCAGCGGGAGCTGGCCGATTTTTTGGATGTGAACTTCACAACGATTACACGCGCATACAAGCTTTGCGAGCTTAAAGGATTAATTCATGGTGTGACCGGAAACGGCACCTTTGTTTCAGCCAACGCGGCTCGGTCGGTCACCATTTCAAAAGATCCATCCTCAAACGTACATATTGACCTTGGTTTTGTTGCCTCATTTGAGCAAACCAATGATCTGGTTACTGAGGCCTTAAAGCACGTGGTAGAGAAAAGTTATCTGGAACAGCTATTGAATTACAATGATCCTGCAGGTATCCCGCATCATAAACTGGCTGCTCTCAATTGGATGAAGGCTTTTGGCATCCAGGCCGATACTGAACATATGGCGATCGTTTCAGGAGCCCAAAATGCATTAGCTATTACACTCTTAGCACTGTTTGAACCCGGGGACCGAATTGCGGTTGACCAGTATACGTATGCCAATTTTATTGAAGTCTCCAAAATGTTTCGTATCAAACTAGTTCCCATTTCAGGGGATGAGTATGGTATGTTACCTGAAGCTCTGGAAGACCAATGTTCTCAATCGAATTTACATGGTGTGTTTTTAATGCCTTCCTGCGCTAATCCCACGACCATTGTAATTCCGGAAAAGCGAAAAAAAGAATTAGCTCAGGTCATTCAAAAACATCATTTGATCCTGATTGAGGACGACATTCATGCCTTTTTGTCAGCGGACATTATAGATCATTATGGTCAGCCGATGTATCAACTGCTCCCTGAACAAACGGTTTATATTTGTAGCACCGCCAAATCCATCTGCTCAGGTCTTCGAGTGGCCTATATCGTATTTAACGAAGCATTCAAAGACACAATGATGAAGGCCATATACAACGTCAACGTCAAAACATCCTCTTTGGACGCAGAGATCGTAACTGAGCTGATTCTGTCAGGAAAAGCAAATATGATTGTTACGAAGAAAAAACAATTGGCCGAGACAGCCAATCAGTTATTTGCTGAATTCTTCCCAAATACTCTCCACGGGGGACATCCACTGAGTTTTTATCGATGGCTACCTTTACCAAAAGTTATGCACGAAGCTTATTCTGAAGGTTTTTTTCTGGAAAAAGGGGTTCGTGTATTTCATTCCAATCGATTTCTGAGCGGTGGGAATGCAGAAGAAAATTATCTAAGAGTAGCGCTTTCATCCACTAGTTCTTTAGAGGAATTAAGAAGAGGATTAGAGATTTTAAGAGAGAGCCTCGAATGAATTGATGTCTTGATGCGTATAGCTACATTCAAAGGCTCAGGCATTATTTTATTTATATTTCATAACAAAGTACGAATGTTCACAGCACAAACAGTGTATATCTTTTATTCGTCTAAAATGGAAAGCTTCCTATGTAGCTTCCATTTTAGACGAACATTTGTCCTACTTAGCTACATATCCATCGAACAAAGAACACCATCAGATGTCGTATTGAAATGAACCTCTACGAACTTGGAACAGCGCCAATTTGTTGAAGTAATCCAAGCATATCGGGTTGACCATATTCTTCTACAATTTGTCCACCAGAGAATCGATAAAAATTCATCGCTTGAACCTCGATGGTTTTCCCTGTTGGAGGAAAACCGAAGAAACTGCCTTGGTGCGTACCTCGCATAATGAATCGCGCAGCCACCTTATCGCCTTCAGCAACCATCTCCTTCAGTGTCCATTGGATATCAGGGAAACCAGTTCGCATCATTTGGATAATTGCAAGATATCCATCCGGTCCCTTCATCGCATCTTCCCGTGCTGGGACATAGAAAATCGCATCTGGGGGCAATAAGTTCTTCTGCTAGCTTTACGCTAGCCGTATTTATGAACTCTGTAAACCGGTGCATCTGTTGTTTATTAGTTTCAATTGTCATTCTCAAATCCCTTTCAAAATTTTTTATCCTTTTCGTTTCGAGCCCATCAGCATTGAAGTAAAAGGTTCCTGCTTGATCAGTAAATCTCCCTCACACATCAATATCATAATTGATAACTAAAGACTTCAAAGTTACGATATTAATTTAACTTAGGTTTTCAAATTCATAATAAGTTCGCTCGTGTTTTTTGTGAAGTAGGCACCTTAATGTTCTATAGTAACCATTTGGTAACTAATAATGCTTATTCATTCATTTCATCAACAATATATTCGAAAAAATCAAAATCAGCATATTGTTGATGGTTTAACACGATCGGCACAGGTCAAGCCAACAAAACTACCTGTAAACTCACCATACTTGCTATATTCATCAGGGAATATCGTGGTATCGAAGCCATTTCCAATAGCTTCATATTCTTTACCATCATAACTCCATTCGAACCAAATTTTGCTTCCAAAGTCACTTTGGTAAAAATTTTAAATATAACCCAGTTCACACCCCGACAGCCGTAATGAGAAACAACGAAATATCTCTAACATAGCATACGTTTCCCCTTTCGTTGATCCAGCTGTTAAGTCTCTTAGCATCGAGCCAATGATTATGTATTTTGTGGTAATGGATTGTTCTTCCATCAGGTCCACCGTTTTCTTCATATCTGCCAATAAGAGGCGATCAGCGGGTGAAGTCTATCATTTTGTAGCTTTACTATGTCCACTGCAGTTGGTGGTTAACAAAAATGCTGACATCTATGTAACTCGATGTCAGCATTCAGAAATCAGCACTGTCCATTGCTGTAAAGATACACTACGAAGTCAATACCTTCAGCAGAATAAAAATAGTGACTAGTTCTTCACCCATCCACCACATCTGCTTGCAAATCCGTTGCAATTTCAATCATCTTAGGCACGACAGCCTCATCGGAAATAGCCACATACACATCCCCCATGTAATGGCGAAAAGGTATTTCTACGTCAGCATACTTCCACATGAAAAAATCTCCCTCGATCGACATGGTGCTCTCAGCACCTTGTATGATAAGCACTCGTGAATACGAAAAGTCTGGCTGGGATGCAAAGTAATCTTTGCACTCCTCCAGGGAAATAGATTGCTCCACAGGACTTTCCTGCATGGAACGGGTGATTCGAAAACGCTGGTTCATTGATCTGCCTCCACAATTATGATTAAGAAATTCTGGCTTTCATAACTTATAATGTCCACATGCTGATGTCAATGCTTATGGAACTATATGGATATTTATTATGCTTTCAAGCAGTTACTTTTAGGATGCATGTTCAAACTGACTGTTGTATAGATCGGCATAGAAGCCGCCTTTAGCCAGCAATTCCTCATGGTTACCCATTTCGATAATGTCACCATCCTTCATGACCAGAATCAGATCCGCATTCTTGATCGTCGAAAGTCGGTGAGCAATCACAAAGGAGGTTTTCCCCACAGTCAGCTGGTCCATCGCTTGTTGAATCAGCAATTCCGTACGCGTATCAACCGAGCTTGTGGCCTCATCCAGAATGAGCATGGGTGAATCTTCAATCATCGCTCTTGCAATGGTAATCAATTGCTTTTGACCGGCAGAGAGATTGGCTTTGTCGTCCAGCACTGTATCATAGCCCTGCGGCAGTGTTTTAATGAAGCTGTGCAGCCCCACCGCTTTACATGCAGTTTCCACCTGCTCATCGGTAACATGATCTTTGGAAAAGACGATATTGTCACGAATCGTTCCTTCGAACAGCCACGTATCCTGAAGCACCATACAGAATAATTCATGAATATTCTCACGCGTCAATTGGCTAATCGGGGTTCCGTCAATGTAGATTTCTCCATCGTTCAGCTCATAAAACCTCATGAGCAAATTCACGAGCGTGGTCTTACCGGCGCCTGTCGGACCGACAATGGCAATTTTCTGACCAGCTTCAGCTTTCATGGAGAAGTCCTTGATAATCATACGGTCTGTATTATAGCCAAAACGGACATGTTTGAATTCGACTTCCCCTTTGGCGGTGTCCAGCTTTGTGGTCTTGTGACGCTCATCTGCCAATTCTTCTTCACCCAGAAATTCAAATACACGTTCACTGGCGGCGGCGGCGGATTGCAGATTGGTTGCGGCCTGTGCCAGCTGCGACAAGGGCTGTGTAAACAGTCGAATATACACCATGAAGGCGACAATAGTTCCAATGCTTATAGTCTGTTGGTTGACCAGCAAAGCTCCCACAACACAGACCGCGACATAACCAAAATTCCCAATGAACATCATGACTGGCATCATCAGACCAGACATGAACTGGGACTTCCATGCATTTGTATATAGGCGGCTGTTAATGCCATGAAACACTTCCTTGGCTGCTTGTTCCCCGTTATATACCTTGACTACGTTATGACCAGCATAGGTTTCTTCAATATGACCGTTGATCTGGCCAAGCTCCGCTTGCTGTGCTACAAAGTATTTCTGTGAATGCTTCATAATCACGCTCATCAGACAAAAGCCGATCAGCGTAGCTACAATTCCGGTAACGGTCATGATCCAGTTCGTATAAAGCATCATAATCAAGGCGCCCACGAAGGTAGCCAGCGCACTGACAAGCGTGCCGAGACTGTTGTTTAACGTTTGTCCGATGGTATCGACATCGTTGCTTACGCGGCTAAGCACATTACCGTAACTCGTAGAGTCAAAATACTTCAAAGGCATATGATCGATTTTTCGAGACAGCTCTGTCCGCATCTTCTTTGTAAGACGCTGTGAGACGGTTGCTGTAATGAAGCCCTGGAAATAGTTGAAGATAAGACCAAATCCATATAAAAGCGCCAATACAAGAACAATCTTCTGAACAGCACTTACATCAATCCCGGTTACGATTCCTTCCTGAATCAGGTTGGCAATATCACTGAGCTTATCCGGGCCAATCACGTTGAGGGTGGAGCCGACCAGGGCCAGTACCATAGCTAGTACAATCATAGGCACATAGGCCTTGCTGTAGGATACAAGCTGTCTGATGGTCTTTTTAAAATTATTTGCTTTTTCACCAGCACCCTTGCCCCCCGCAGTGCCTTTACCCATGGGACCTCCCTGATTCATTTTCATTTGCTGGCTATCGACGGTGTGTTCATTCTTATCCATGTATGAGTTCCTCCTTCGAAAGCTGCGAATATGCGATCTCCTGATAGGTGCTGCAGTTCGTCATCAGCTCTTCATGCGTGCCGCTCCCTACAATCTCTCCCTGGTCCAGCACGATAATCCGATCAGCGTCTTTGATCGTACCTATGCGCTGACCAACGATAAGTGTCGTAGCGTGGCCGGTTTCTTTTTTGAGAGCGGAGCGCAGAATCCGGTCTGTTCTGTAGTCTAGTGCCGAGAAGGAATCATCGAAAATATAAATTTCCGGCTGACGGTAGATGGCACGCGCAATGGACAGCCGCTGCTTTTGACCACCGGATACGTTCGCTCCACCTTGCGAAATTCTACCCTGATATTGACCATCCATTTTTTCGACAAACTCCGTTCCTTGAGCAATACCAACGGCTTCTTTGACAAGTTTCTCCGAAGCTCCTGCCCTTCCGTTATCACCGTACGAAACGTTGGATACCACCGTACCGTTGAACAGTACAGCTCTCTGAGGAACATACCCGATTTTGTTATGGAGTGCCTGCTGATTATAGTTCCTGACATTCACACCGTCCACGAGTACCTCTCCCTCGGTCACATCGTAGAAACGGGGAATCAGATTGATCACGCTGGTTTTGCCGCTGCCTGTAGCGCCAATAAAGGCAACCGTCTCGCCTCGTTTCGCCGTGAAGCTGATGTTGCGAAGCACGGCCTCCTCCGCGTCCGGATATTTGAAGCTGACATTACGGAATTCCACTTGCCCCATAACGCTCTCTTCTCCAGTCGTCTCATGCCCGTTAACGATGCTGGATTCGGTATTCAAAACCTCCATGATCCGTTTGGCAGAGATCGAGGCACGAGGCATCAGGATGAATATCATACTTACCATCATAAAAGCCATAACCACCTGCATTGCATAAGAGGAGAATACGACCATATTGGAGAACAGCGTGATGCGGTCTGGTAGGGCCGCCCCGTTAATCAGGTAAGCGCCGATCCAATAGATAGAGACACTCAGACCTGACATAATAAAGGTCATACCTGGGCCAATCATCGTCATTAAACGGTTCGCAAACAGGTTTGTATTCGTCAACTCGACGTTAGCCTGCTCGAACTTCTCCTGCTGATACTGATCTGCATTATAAGCGCGTACTACCCGAAGTCCGATCAGATGCTCACGTGTTACCCTGTTCAGATTATCGGTGAGACGCTGGATTCTCTGGAAACTTGGAAGAGCGAAAACAACAATGACACTTAGCATCAGGATCAGAGCAGCCACGGCCGCTCCTGTGGAGGCGGTCCACTGCCAGTTTTTATCCGCAATCTTCACAATGGCCCACACGGCCAGAATCGGTGCCTTGATGATCACCTGAAGCCCCAGCGCAACCACTGTTTGAATCTGCGTAACATCGTTCGTGGAGCGGGTAATGAGGCTTGCCGTCGAAAAGTTGTTCATCTCTTCCATCGAAAAGGATAAGGTCTTGTCAAAGACCATCGCACGCAGACGCATAGCCAGCCCTGCAGCCACCTTTGCCGCGAAATAGCCCACAATAATAGATGCAATCATACTGCCGACGGCACAAAACAACATGTAACTGCCGGGAATCAGCAGTTCGGACACAGGCGTTCCTTCCGTTTGCAACTTGGTCGTAATTTCCGCCATATAATCAGGTAGCTTCAGATCAAGCCATACCTGCACAACGATGAAGGCTAGGCTGCAAAGCACAAGCATCCATTCATTTTTCTTGAGATATTTGAATATCTTTAGCATTCTGTTGCTCTCCTTTTATCTGATAGTCTTTGATGTTTGGTGAAGTATGGTGCATCCTGCATCTGCATAGAAATTCAGCTTCTAGAGACAATAAGCTTAATGAGTCGGATCAGTTCTTTGGCATCTTCTTCGTCTAACTTTCGAAGAACATTCTCGGTCCATGCGATTCCTTCATTATGCCTATCAATCATAAATTGCTTACCTGAATCCGTAATGAATACAATTACCTTACGTTTGTCGTTGACATCAGTACGCCGCACAACTAGTCCTTTCTTCTCCAGGTTCTTCAGTGCCGTTGCTACCCGTCCCGTACTGACGGACAAGTATTCGCTCAAGTGGCCAGAGGTAACCCCGTCCTTATTGAAATTCAGACAAATGAGAATCCCCATTTCGCCACGTGAAAAGTGCCCTCGTTCCTCTAATGCCGGTTTCCGCGATTTGACGATATACTCGAATAGTTCTGTCGCTAATGCTTTATAATCCAATGGTCACAACACCTTCTCGATAATACCTTATAGTATGAGATAATTAATCTTATAGTATAAGATAATAATAATGTCGGGTTACAAAGTCAATTAGAGAAAATATGGAATACAAACAATCCTCCCTAACCAGCTTGTATTTTTACCAATTTATCTACACAAAAGTCCAATGTAAATGACAAAAGAAAACTTGAGGAGCAGTTTTCAGCAGATATGGAGAAATTTCATGAATCTTGAAAAAGACCGCATCAGTACGGCTCAAATAATATTACTTGGGCTTTTCTCGCTTATCGGGGATATGTAAGAAACTGCTTCTAAAAGTAAAGCAGCAGCTCACTAGGACTTGAAAAATAAAGTCTTAGACTGCTGCTGCTATTACCAACATTTACTTCTACCATTAAAATCAAAGATACTACTACTATTTTTAAAAGCATTTCTGATAGCAGCATTTCGCTGTTCAAGCAACCATCTCCCGCCACTCAACTGTGACCCATGATATCAACAAGATCAAACTATTAGGAACGGAGCGCTTTCCGAGGTACAAAAGGTGAATTTCCTTACAACTAATAAAACCAGGATGTAAACAGATTGTTAACCGGTTTATAGATCATCATGATCAGAAGCAATGGGCTCGGCACATTGATTTTGTACAAGGAGCAGACCACTACACCAATGCCAGTGATCCAAAACAAGCCCCAGACCAGAAGGTCACGGCGCCTGCTTCCTCGTGTCAGCAAAGGCACATCGATGACCGCACAAACCGCTGCTGTTGCCAGAAAAAGCAGTAACACCATTGCGCTCACTCCTTGATATCTTCAATAAAAGATTTGTCTGTAATGCCAATTCGGTTAATCGACACGCTGGCTTTGTAATGGATAGGTAGCGATTTCAGGTAATTGTCCCCTTTTTTCTGTTTTAGCCTAGCCCAAGCTTGGGGGTTGGCACGGTAGATCAACTGTCCAAAGCCCATAATATCCACATTATAGCGCTCATTAATTTGCTTAACTGCAGTTTTCATCCGCAAGATAATTCGTTCTTCCGATTTCCTTTCCAGCCCTGTAATCACGCGCTCTGCTTCCAGATTATCTTTGCTCATTACCTCTTCAACATTACACAAGGCCTTTACATGGATGTAAATATGTGGTTCACCGTCAATAATCTTGACTTTACGTTTGGTGTCTGTATGAAGTGCTTCAATGACGATGGGCCGTCCATCGTCTCCTTTTACAGGACCCGAGGTTTTGACAACGTTATTGGTGATATAATTGTAGCCAATCGTCTCGTTATCGTTTAACCACCCGATCATCTTATCCTTTCGAAATACGGCTACATTACTGTAGCGTAATCTGGCTGTGGGCGAGGTATCTTCCACATTGCTCTTCTTAGAGCCCTCGCTGACACTGCCAGACATTTTTACTCCGGTCAACACCGGATTCTTCCCTTCGTACAGTAAATCTTCAATGAATTGGTTCAAAGGAACAGCGACTGTTTTGGCCGACGCCTTATAGGATTTGTCCAGGGAATTAAATAATTTACTTGCTGGCAATTTCTCTAGCGGGGTAAGGACCTTCAAGACATCTTCGGCCGTAGTGTCTTTGGCAACCATGGCGTAGAAATCATTACGTGGCTCGCGGCTCCGCTTTAGCATATCAAGTGTCTCGCGAATTCCGGCCCGAGCAAGCTCCTCTCCGATCACCAGTATACGGATATGCCCGTAATAGCTGGCTCTTGCACTCACGAGATTGTACTTGCGCTGAGCTTCATAAATCGTGGGTACCGTGAAGCTAGATACAATCACCGGCACCCCTGCTCCTCCCGTCCCTCCTGCCGCCTGCGAGGCAATTGCTGAAGGAATAACTACCTGCAGTGTAACCTTATAGCCAGATTCAGCCTTGTCTAGCCCCATTCCCAGCACAAAGGCCATTTCATTTAACTCCTGTCTTTCCCAGCACCCGCTGAGCAGCATGGGAACCAAAAGGACAAGCAGCAGTCGGAAAACAGTTTTACGGTTTTTTGGGCTCATCTGCCGACTCCTTTCGCTTGTCTGTGCTTTGGCGATCAAGGTTTTGAATCATACTATCTGCTGGCCTTGTCTTTAAAAGCGACCAGGGAAAGCGGAAGATGGAATCCTTCAGATCATTTGAACGGTATGGTCCGATCGGACTCATATAAGGCATACCGAAAGAACGCAGACTCGCCAAATGCAGCACGATCAAAAAGACGCCGAATAGTATTCCGTATAGTCCAATAAAGCCAGCAAGTCCGATAAGAACAAAGCGAATGATTCTTGCAGCGATCGACATGCCCGTCTCTGGTATGACAAAACTGGCTATAGCCGTAATGGACACAATGATAACCATCGCTGAAGAGATAAAACCCGCTGCAACCGCCGCCTGACCTATGACAAGTGTTCCAACAATGGATATCGCCTGCCCTATATTTTTCGGAATCCTCACTCCCGCTTCCCGCAGAATCTCATACGTTAATTCCATGAGTATCGCCTCCACAAATGCGGGAAAAGGAACGTTTTCCCTCTGTGCGGCAAGGCTGATAACCAGATTGGTAGGGATCATCTCCTGATGATAAGTTGTAACTGCCACATAAAAAGAAGGGGCAAGCAATGTAATGAAAAAGGAAAGAAAACGGATAAACCGCAGCAAGGTGCCAATATCGGCCCGCTGATAATAATCTTCGGCGGATTGAAAAAAGGCGACAAAAAAGGTAGGCACCAGCAGCACAAATGGTGTTCCATCCACAAGAATGGCCACTTTGCCCTCCAAGATTCCCGCTGCGATCGTATCCGGCCGGTCGCTGTTATAAATCGTGGGGAACGGCGTAGCAGTCGTATCTTGAATAAACTCCTCGATATATCCGCTCTCCAGGATACTGTCCGTATCTATTTTGGCCAATCTGCGCTTCACCTCCTGCACCAGGTCAGGGTTTGCGATATTGGTGAGATACATAATGGATACGCTAGTTTGAGTCACCTTACCGATCTGGAAAGTTTCCAGCCACAATTGACTGTCTTTAATCTTCCTTCGAAGCAATGCCGTATTCGTCCGCAAATTTTCCGTGAACCCTTCCATCGGCCCACGTACAACGGATTGTGAGCTGGGTTCGCCTACATTGCGATCCTCCCATCCAGGCAGTCCGATCCGCAGGGCGCTGGATGTTCCGTCAACCAGCACCATGATATTACCGGATAGCAGCTCATGAACAAATTGCTCAAGGTCATGCGTGACAGATAGATCCCCCGCAATCAGCATACGTTTTCGCAAAAGCTCAATCTTCTGATTAGCATTAAGATCTCTCATCTGCTCAGGAGTACAACGTTCCTGAAGCGAAAATAATATGGAGTTATGCAGAACCTGTGTATCCACAAGACCGTCAATATAAAGCAAAGCGATATGCGTAGACTCATCCAATTCCAGCTTTTTAGTGATCAAATCGGTGCTTGTCCCGAGCAGTTGAACCAACTGCACCAAATTGTCCTCCAAGCGGTGTGATAATGTGCCAGTAATGGTATCCTTCATGTCACAACCTCCGCATTCCGTGAGCAAACTACAAATAGTATGACAGAAGAACTTGATAATTATCCCCTTAACATTCCTTTTCTACTATCAATTAATAATTATGTTATAAAATCACATACTAAAGGGAATGACAAAAGAAAACTTGAGGGGCAGTTTGCAGCAGATTTGGAGGAATCTCATGAATCTTGAAAAAGACCGGATCAGTACGGCTCAAATGATGTTACTTGGACTTTTCTCGCTAATCGGTGAAATGGCACTTGTGTATCCTGCAGCAATGGCAACCGGAGCCCACGAGGATGCGTGGATTGCCGCCTTGATTAGTATTCCGCTAGGACTTGCATGCGTAAAGCTGATGATATCTACATCAAATATTGATCCAACTAAAACGATTATTGAGCTTTCATTACAAGTATTAGGAAAATGGGTGGGTGGAGCTGTAGCGTTGAGTTATTTATTCTTTTTCCTGATTGCAGCCTCCACCTATATCAGAGAAATCGAAGATTTCATGTGCACACAGATTTACGAAGGGACACCCGGCGGGGTCATTCGCTTCATGGCGATTTTTCTGTTGGTGTATGGCTTGCGGCTGGGTCTTGAAACGCTGGGCAGAGCAGCCCAGATTTTTTTTCCTTTTTTTGCGTTTTTTCTGATCTGCCTAATCGTTCTCCTGTTCCCCGATGTCCAGATAGAGCGTATCCATCCTATTTTGAATACATCATTTCCTGACATGCTGCACACCATTATGTTCGGTGTATTTTATCCCTTTGGAGAAATGTGCGTGTTCTTCATGGTGTATCCCTATGTCCAAAAACAAAGCAATACGAGCCGCAATATATTCATTTCTTTGTTGATCGGGGCTGTTGGACTCAATCTCATTTTGTTTCTCTCCCTAACAGTACTCGGGGTATATTTCTCAGAACACGAATTTTACGCTGCCTATATTCTTGCCCAGAGAATCAACATTGCTAATTTTTTGCAGCGGATTGAGGCTTTAATGGCCACCACGTGGATCATTAGCACCTATTTCAAAACAGCGCTTTTCTTTTACGCATTTGTTTTGGGGACAGCTCAGCTACTAAAGCTAAAATCCTATCGGCCATTGATCTTTCCAGTTGCATTTCTGATTTACGGACTGTCGCATCTGATTGCAAAAAATATTATTTTCTACGTCAAGGAGATCCCAGCCTACTGGGTAGATTGGGATCTCACCCATGCCATCGCTTTCCCGTTAATCCTGCTCGTTGTTTATCATATCAGGAAACGTATCAGTCACAACAACCAGCTAACGTAACTTTCGGGGCAAAGATGGAATTTCATAGGGATATGGCTAATTTAGTAAGATCTTAAATTGAATCTCTACTTATGTATCTTCCTCTGAACATGTTTATTATTACTTGCCAGGTCAGGCTCTACATGCCGTACTTTGATGAACCGTCTGGTCATGGATTTCGCCCACAGATTCAAAGCATATTCGGCAATCTTACACACTTCTCCCTCCACAATTGCAGACCTTCTTCCATGCTCTCCGTGATCGCAGAGTTCATTCAATTAGACCTTTTGTAGAGTACCTTGATAGAGTACTTTACAGAAGGTCTAAAGAACGTCTTTTTTTCTTAATCGACCAATTCAAAGTCCTTTATCGTTGCATTCGGTCTTAAAATCTTTTCCTGGTCAAATATAGCTAGCGGTTCATCATTTTTAACTTTGACAGGCCAATTATGATTAGCAAGAGCTCCTTTGCCCAAAGTAATAATATCGGCTGTACAATTTTCGACCATCTGACTTGCTTTAGATGGGTCTTCCAGGTGTCCATTAGCCATCACTGTAATGTTTCCATACTTCTTGGCAAGTTCAGCAAGAGATTGTCTACTACTGTCTGGAAAGGCTGGTTGCCAAGCCTCATATTCCGTGACATGGATATAATCAAGCCCCGACTGTCCTAACTGTTGGAAAATCACTTTTGCCTCTTCTTCTTTACCAGCCCACTTATGCTCATAATCATTTACTTTCCCTTGGGAGATTCGAATCCCAACTATAAAGTTTTCTCCTAAGGTTTGCCGAACTGCACTTGATACCTCAACCAACAAACGAACACGATTGCTGAGCGAACCTCCGTATTCATCTGTTCGCTGGTTTGTATAGTCCGTAAGAAACTCATCCAGTAAATAACCATTTGCACCGTGAATTTCTACGCCGTCAAATCCAGCTGATTTGGCACGAACAGCAGCATTCACAAATCCCTGAATTACGTTTTCAATATCTTTCTTCGTTGCTTCCACAGGCATCGGAAAAGCTCCTTCACCGCCATAAAACGCAAGTTGCTCTCCTTGTGGTTGCACTGCTGATGGAGCCAATTTATTTGATTCGAATCGGTTACCTTGAGATAAAGCACCCGCGTGTTCTAACTGAACAATAATTGCTCCGCCAGCCCTATGAACAGCTTCCACCACCTTTTCCCACGATTTAGCCTGTTCGTCAGTGGCCATCCCGGGCTGGTTGAAATAACACTGACTAAACAGTTCATCTGTATAGGTTCCCTCAACAATAATCAAACCAAACCCGCCATGTGCAAATGAAGCATAGTATTGTGCCATTTGATCCGTTGCAAAGCCTTCTGGAGAAGCACTCGTGCGTGTCATAGGTGCAACACCTAATCGATTTTTCAGCACTAAATTTCCTATTTTTGTAGTTTCGAACAATACGCTTGTGTTAGGCACTATCCAAGAACCTCCTGATGTTTTTAGTTCTACAAAATTAAATCGTCCAATCTTCCGTCCCGAATTTGCTGACTCAAGCAGGATCAACCCGTAATGCATACAGTCGGTCTTAGAACCCTGTAGTATACTGTGTAGGGATTGCAGTTTCTTTTTTCAATTTTGAAGCGGCTTCCAGTGACCAATAAGGATTTCTCAACATCCCTCTACCCACAGCAACCAGATCAGCCTCTTCATTTCCGATAACTGCATTCGCCAAAATTGGATCTTCTAGTCTTCCAACGGCCATCACCGGAATATCCAGAGCTTCTTTGATTTCTTTTGCCAAGGGGACTTGATACGCTGCGTGAGTTCCTGGTCTACCCCATGCAGCTATAGGTCCCTCACCGCCAGATGAAATATCAAACATATCTACTCCTGCCTTTTGATATTCCTTGGCAAAAGCAATGCTTTCCTTAATACCATATCCACCTTCTACGTATTCTTTGGCAGAAATACGCATCAAGAGCGGCATATCTTCCAGCATTTCACCCTTCGCTGCCTGAATGATCTCCCGACCAAAAAGGGTAAGGTCTTTACCGTATCTATCTTCCCGTTTGTTCGTAAGCGGCGAATGAAATTGATGAATCAAATAGCCATGTGCACCATGAATTTCAATGGTGTCGAATCCAGCCTTGACAGCGCGAACTACAGCAGCACGAAATTTCTCAACTAGTCCTTTAACCTCTTCTGTTGTAAGCGCGCGAGGTTGTTTTGAATTTTCATCAAATGCAATGGCAGATGGCGCTACAGGAACTTCAGCGTCTTCCGCCTTGCGTCCGGCATGCGCGATCTGGATTCCCACTTTGGCACCGTAGCTGTGACAAGCATCTACAATCCGTTTGAGAGCAGGAATCTGCTCATCTGACCATAAACCAAGATCAAAATCGGAGATACGACCATCCGGCTCTACATCTGTCATTTCAATCATGATAAAACCAGCTCCGCCTACCGCTCGGCTAACGTAGTGTATATAATGCCAATCTGTGGCGACCCCATCCTTTTTGTCAACCGAATATTGGCACATTGGAGGCATAACTACGCGATTTTTCAATTCCAAACCTTTAATTGTATAGGGACTAAATAAATCTTTCATGTGAGAAAGACTCCTCTCTGAGGTATATTATGAAATACATCAATCAAATGCATGCACACGCATATATACTAACATGTTTGTTTCATTTGTCAACTTTGGGCATGATTTCAAAACTTCAAAGTAAGTTACGCCATTTACTCGTTGGTCCTCATCTTCAGATTTTTTGCAATGCATCGACAACTGAATCGTCACCAGTAATCAGATCAAAAGCTCGCTTGTATGGGTTCTTCTCATCTAAAGTTGCCACAATGGCACGGGCTACATCCTCACGAGGGATGCTGCCATAGTTGATATTCTCCGCAGCAGCCTGCACAATTAATTAATGTATCTGCACGGCCCAAATGGTCTATGGTGAAATTCACCAATGACTGAACTTCTGCATTGACATCTTGTTCAATTAAACATTAAGTAACCGAATGGTTTAGCACATTACCAAATCAAAAAAACATGCGCATGCATTTAATTTAGTGAAAAAATTACTTGCTGTCAAGTTTTGAATGCAAATATGAATTGCTTATTTTTCAAAAAAATACGTGGATGATTTGAATAAACTTTGCTTTCTCTTTTCATTCTAAGTTCTCATCCTCTTCGGCACGTTAAACTGTGAGCGCTTCTGGTATCCACTTGGAAGCGCTTGTACTGTATATTAATTTTGATGTGGAGGAAAATCTACATTCTCATGCTCTCCATAAAAAAGCTTAATGCATTGGACACCCACTTCTTGGGATGAAGAACAAGCTGAATTTCCAGCTTGAGCTCAGCATGCTCAAAGGGCAACACCTTCAGCTCTTCCCGTTCAATCTCCTCCAGCGCAGCCATTAGAGGTAGAATGGATATACCCTCTCCAGTTTTGATGCTCCGTTTGATCGCTTCCGGATTACCCAGCTCCAGACTCACGCGATAGGTGATTCCATTTGCTCGAAGCACTCTCTCCAGCAGTTGTCTATAGTTGCACGTATGCTCGGGCATAATCCACTCCGCATCTACCAGATCATCCAGGCCGATTCTCTCTTTAGCGATAAGCGGATGGTTCGGATGGACAATCAGTACAAGCGGTTCTTCTCGAATCGTAATCCACTGCAAGGCCGGATTGCTTGAATCGTCCGCGAGGATCAGCCCGACATCGGCCTCCCCTTCCCTGACCTGGTGCAAAATCATCTCTTCGCGATCCGTATGCAATCGTATGTTCAGATCGGGGTATTCTTTGCGAGTCGCCTGCATATACGGCGGTAGAAAATACGAAGCGATGGAATCCATAGTACCGATCGTCATGGAGCCCCCACCCTGCTTTGCCAATTTTTCTTTCGATTGCTCAAAAAGCTCCAGCATTTGTCCGGCAAGCTTGAATAGCTCTTCCCCGGCGGAGGTAAGACGAATCTTGTTGTTGCTGTAGCGCTCGAACAATTTGACTTGATACGTTTTCTCCAGCTTTTGTATCTGGGTCGTGACGCTGGATTGTGCGTAACCGAGCACTTCAGCTGCTCTTGTAAAGCTTTCACGAATGGCAACTTCCCGAAATGTCTGAAGATAAATGAAATCCAATCTGGCCACCCCATCGAAAATTTTGATTAGAATCATCGTTTATTATAGATAACTCTGATGCTGTCTCCTATGTTACATTAGATTTAATTCAACGGGAAGGGATAACTGATGATGATGAACGAACAACATATTCATGGGATTTTCATACCGCTGATTACACCTTTTACGCGTGACTATAAGTTGGACATCGATTCGTACCGGAAGTATGTTACCTATCTTGCAGGCCATGACATCCAGGGTCTGGTCGTTAACGGTACGACAGGAGAGTCGCCAACCGTATCCTGGGATGAAGTAAAGCAAATGGTACAGGTAACGCAGGATGTTCTGAAGAGCATGAACAAAACCGTTCCGATCGTCATTGGCACGGGAACGAACGATACTTATTCAACGGTGCATCGGACGGAAATGGCGGCTGAATTAGGAGCGGATGCAGCCATGGTGGTCACTCCGTATTACAACCGGCCGACGCAGGAAGGAATCTTGGAGCATTTCCGTGTTGTATCTCGTGTAGGCCTGCCTGTGCTTGTATATGAGATTCCTGTTCGCACGGGCAGTCGCATGACAATAGATACAATACGTAAAGTGCTGGACCTGGATGGCGTAATTGGGCTCAAGGACAGCACGGGCGGTCTTGATCTGCTTTTAAAATTGACCCAGTACGAGACTAAGCCTGTCCTCTGCGGAGAGGATGCCTATTTCCATGCCATGCTATGCCAGGGAGCTGCCGGCGGTATGCTTGCATCCGCTCATCTCAATATCCAGAAGTATGTGGATATATACCAACGTTTTGTGGCTGGCGACATGAACGGGTCGCGAGACAGTTTCATGCTACTGGAACCGGTGATCCAGCATGTATTTGCAGAGCCAGCCCCGGCCGCGATCAAGTGGTGGCTTACCCAGCAAGAAATTATTGCCACCGAGCAATTGCGTCTGCCACTTATGCCACTGTCGGGTCAGGTGAAGCAGGGTCTCCTGAATTCAATCATATCCTGATAAATCAGCTTATCTCAGACTACCCAATCATAACGTAGAAGAAGCATCTCCTGGACAGGAGATGCTTCAATTCTTATCCGGAACAGTCAACCTTCAGAAAAACGAATTTAAGATAGAACGCTGTATCGGTGTTTTCATCCTAATGAGGTCGCAATCTGAAAAGCTTACAAGCAATAGCTAGATGGTTGTTAGTAAATCCAGTTGCAGCATTAAGGGAATTCTTTATGTAAACGAAATTATTGCAAAAAGAAGGCTGCCGGTGAATTTCACCGACAGTCCTTCTCTTCCAAGCAGTATACTCCTCACTCCTATTCGCTGGACAGCTCCTTGAGCGATTTGACTTTACCATGGGGATGCTGTTCTTGCTTTCGTGACTTCCAGGCTGCTTCTTTCCTTTTCTTCTGGTGAGCCATAACAGATATCCTCCTTTGGAAATTGTGATGTATACTACTTTCTTAAGTTGTCATTTCTCAGCTCTGTTCATTCATAAAACTAAATTCGTTGGATTTTTGTAATAATTCAGGGGTTCCAAACCGTTTCAAAGGAATAGCTGGGAGCATGGCTTCATGTATTCTGGGTTTACTGGAGATTGCATTAATTGAGCAAACGGAGCTAACTCAAGCGCTGCGCTGGGAACAATTTTAAAAAACAGCCGATTTCTCCTTAACATACTAGAAATCGGCCCTTTGCCTTCCGAAAAGAGGATTTAGTACATATAATACAACACAAATAATCAGAAATATCGGTGATGCGCCCGAAAGATTGGAAGGTGTGTAAGAAGACTACTTATCGGCTGAACCGCTAGTTTCCGAGAAATAGTTATGTAAGTGATATAAAAAATATTATTATGTTCATACATTAGCTGTTATTGTAACTTCCTAAAGGACATGTTTTTTAAGAGACTATGAAGAACTTGCATTCTCCATAGTCCTGTTTAACGAACTAATGATCAATTATTCAGCAAATGATGCAAGTGAACTGCCTTCCCACATTTCCCCCTTATTCAGTGTCCAACCATCATTATAAAGATTGTAGGCACCTTTATTAGCTGCGGGGCTCCATCCCTCATCCCAAGCTAAGAAATAAATGGTTTTCGGATATTTTTCTTTAATGGCATTGATAAATAAAGAATAATCCATACTACCATTGGTTGCCTGCGGACCGACTTCTGTGAAAGCAAAAGGCTTATCAAGAGCTGTTAACTCGTCATATCCTTGAATCGAATAAGGATCTGAGAAATAAGCGTCTAATCCAACAATATCAACATATGAAGATCCAGGGTAAAAGTCTGTCTTAAAGTTTCGGTTGGCGTCTGGTGCGTATACCCATATCAGGTTGTCCAGTCCTCTTGTATCGGTCATATAATGATAGACTTTTTTATAAAGCTGTTTATATAAAGTGATACGTTCGCTGTCCTCTTGGTTATAATCGGTAAGTCCCCACCAGAACCATTCTCCATTCATTTCGTGAAGAGGTCTGAAAAGAACAGGAACACCTTCATCTTCTAACTGCTGAAGGCCATCGGCAATTTTACTTAACATAGCGTCTAATCGCTGGCCCTCTTCAGTTGATGAGTCTAGGATTCTTTCATACTGACTGTTTGAGATTGGGGTTTTATAATTTCCAGAGTTAAACGCAGGGTTAGCCAGATGCATACTGATCTGAGGTATACCTCCGTTCTTCCAATGAGAGATTAAATCGGTGTTACAACTATAATCGATCGAATCGGCAATATTAGAAGTCTCCATCCATCCTCTTGAATAATCACAGCCATACACGGCAGGGGACTGCCCTGTTGCATTTTTAATTCGATTAGCTTCGGTCATAGAAAATGACGCATTTGTGTACCCGCCGAATGCTCCTGACACTACGCGATTTTCCGATGACAGATTAGCGAGCCAGTTCATCACTTCCTTGGTTGTGGCTTGTCCATTAGGATTCGCCGTATGTGCAGATGCTGTCTGTGAGAAAGTCGAAGCGATTAACAGAATAAGTAAGAAGTAAATCATTCCATATTTTTTGTGCATAACAAAACCTCCATTTTTTAATTCTCGTTTTCATAATTAACAGAATCCCCAATATTTTTATGTACCACCTCCTCTCTAAAGGAACGGCTGGTCGATTTTTACCATCGTATTCAATTAATTGATTTCACTGTTGATATTTCTCCCTATGACACTTCTGATTGAAAGCTACATTATTTTTCATTCTAGCGAGTTGATACCAGTTCCTTATAAAATTTGACTTTTACAAATAAAAGCACCTCAATTATATCGACCTCAAATGAATAGATTAAAATAGTTCTAAAAGAGCAAAAAAATAATTCTTATAACAACTAGAATTCAACTTCATAAAGAATATTAGAGATAAGAATATGCTTAAAGTAATATCTTTTCATTCTTATGAAAATATTTTTTTCAAATTATTGTTATTATGGTGCTATATAGAAGACTGTATGCCCGCACATTTGACACGCCATATTATAAAAAGCAAAACAAATAAATAGCGGCTAACCAACGTCTATCAAAATAAGTTGATTACATCTGAAGGCTTAGCGTAGATGTTCGCAAAACAAAAAAGCCGCCAAAATGGCGACTTCTTATGCGTATATGTTGTTGTCTCTCCTTGCAGTGCTGAAGTCTGCACCTGTGTTCCATCAACTTATTGTTCCTGGTTAGCTTTTATTCTTCTACTTCAACAATGATGTTAACCATAGATGCATCGTGATTTTTAATGCGAAGTGGTGCTGTGAAAGCAGATAAGAGCTTTTTACCAATTAATGGTGCAGGGTTTATGTCTTCGTAAATGAGCATTGTCGGCTCTTCATATTTTTCATGGTCTAAGAAGGCATGGTGAACAAAATAGCCGTTTTTTTGGGCTTCTTCCAGATTTTCAATGCTCATGGTATCAATGGCCACAGCTTTGCAGTTCGGCAAATTTTTACGGATGAATTCCGCTGCTTTGGGAGAGACGGCTGGGAAATTATTAGCGTATTTCTCAAAATCCGTATCTCGGTGTTTCCAATAGCTTGTATTAAAGATGAGAATATCCGCTTCATGCAGCTCTTCATATTCCTGAAGCTTTTCAATGGTAATAAAGCCGTTCGGATCAAGAGGACAATCAATTAATAGCGGTTTTCGATAGATGAATTCTTCAATCGGAACAGCATCTATTCCCTTACCGTTATTTAAATGATGCCACGGTGCATCGACATGGGTGCCGACATGAAGATACATACTTAACACACTTCCATTCCAGGCATCCCCTTTGTCCAAACGCTCTCTAGGCTCTAACTTCACTTCTGGCAATCCTGGATAAACAGGCATTCCTTCATATATTGGGTAACCGATTTCAACGTATTTTGACATACTAAGACGCTCCTGTAATTTAGTTTTAAGAATCCATTATAGGGGATATTCGCCTAATGTGTAGCTTCCGAAAAGTATAAGCGGAGTACAAACAGACAAACTGATAAAAAGACCATATCCCTACAGGTCAACTCCCTCATTTTAATTTATATTTTATATTCAATCGCCCTATCTTTCCTGAAATCATACGACCACTTCTCCTTGATTGATTGCCTTTTAAGAAAGATAATATAAAAATAATAAACGATTATCCTAAGATATTAAATATCATAATCCCAAATATATGATGTCAATATCACTTAATCATAAAAATACACCCTCGCAAACATAAAGTGCGTGAGTGTATTTTTATGATTAAGCAGATCATTGTTCTATTATAATCCGTGTATGAACTTACTTATTTAAAATAGGTATCTCTCCAAGCAGATTCTTTAAGTTAATAGAATCCCATGGCATATGCTCCGTTATACCTAATCCAACTACATCTGTTTCTTCAGATAGTTCTTTAATCAGATTAAGTAGCTGAGGCATTTGCATTGTTCCCGCAGGAGAAAAATTATAAGGTGCTTCAGGGTTGGCGAATAATAAAGAGCGAAATGCTTTTGGGTCAAGCACATCTAAATCAAGGTGAATAGCTAGGTGCTTAATGCCACTTTCTTTAATCCACTCTCTTATATATTCAGTACTATTCGTTAACTCTTTGGTTCCTGCAGTTTTAATTCCTAGTCTTTGAATCATTTCTGTGTCTGATTCTACAGGAGCTATATCTAGTCTTTGAAACGCTTCTGAAATGACTTCTGTTTCTTGTTCTGTAGGAGCCGCTAATCCCGCGATAAAGACATTTTCAGGTTTTAGTGGGATTTTCACATGTTTTGCGAACTCCTCATCTCCTTCTCCCAAAAGATTTCCGAGCGGTAATGTATGACCGTTATCATAGCCCACATATCTAACTAAATCACTGTGAGCATCGATCCAAATTAAACCTAATTCCCCACCGTATCGTTCGTTCAAATAGGCAAATGGAGCTTGTTCCACTAAGCAGTCACCACCAAACATTACAATGCGATCTGGCTTATGAGCATCAATGATATGCTGAGCAGCCTCTAACTGTTCAAGTAGCTGTTTTCTCCCATTCATACCGTTTTCGTTTTCAAGCGGAGTACCCTTATAAGCTTGAACTGGAACATGAATAAGGGGTTGTTCATTATCCGGAGCTAGCCAAGCAAGCAGTTCGGCTCCAAAAGAGTAATTAGGATTGTTTCCCCCTTGCCATTGTGGCATTAACAAGCGTATTGTTTTTTTAGTCATGTTTTTCTCTCCTTTACTTCAAAAGTAAGGTTAGTATAAACTGAACACAAATAAAAACGTAGTACGCACTATTTTGATAGGTACTACCCGAAAGGATAGTGTAAACATGAGTATGACTGAATTTAAAGGTAAAGTTAAAAATATTCAAGATACACCTTTTGGTTATACAGTTTCATTGATTGGTGGTAAATGGAAAATGGTTATTATTTATCTCCTAGCCGAAAACCGAACAGTTCGCTTTAATGATCTGAAAAGACAGATAGGGGCTATTACTTATAAAACATTGAGTTCACAACTAAAAGAATTGGAAGCGGATGGTCTGGTGAATCGAAAAGAATATCCTCAAGTCCCCCCTAAAGTCGAGTACAGTCTCACAGATAAAGCAGAAACGCTATTACCTGTTTTGGAAGGGTTATGTGAGTGGGGAACAAAAAACCAAAATAATTAAATCCAGTTTTCTACTAAAAATCCTGTGTGCGAAAAGTTGTCCTGTTTTCCAACACTGCTATCCCAAGTTAAACTTTATGGTTAACAGCAGTGACACTTTGTTTATTTAGCTCTAAATGCTGAAGATGCCGTATTCATATACTTCCTCTTATTCTCCAACCGAAGAGGAAAGGCGGCCTTCCATAATGGCTCTGAGTTGTTCGGTCGGCATCTTCGGTTATCTATCATGCGTCAGCAGAACGTTGATTCCCTGTTCCAACTCCGTCAGCTGTGTGTAACAAAAGTCTTGTACGACAGGTGAATGCAGCAATGACTGGACAACATCATGCAGCCGTTCTAGAAATTTAATTATCTTTTCAAGCCAGATTTATCTCCCGAATCACTTCAAGCGGAACCTTCGGTTCTCGGTCTTCCGTCAACAATCCGTTGACTTCCTGCTGTACATCAGTTACCTGTGTATAGCAATAGCCCGAGAGATAGGGGGTCGCTTTAATTGCTCCGGTGATTGCACGGAAACGTTCGATAAAAGCTTCGACTGAATCCACCTGGTTTCCGTATCCCCAGCCCTTGTCTGTCTGGAAGGCAATGCCGCCGAATTCGCTTATGATAATTGGCTGTCCCCGGTAGGCATATCCTTCTGCAAAGGCATATTTCCAATTGTTAAAGGAGATTCTGTTGTTTACGATGCTTTCCTTGTCCTGATATCGCTCCAAAAACTCTTCGCCCGTCTCCACATAATCATGAAGGGTTAAAATATCCGAGACTGTATGCTCCCATCCGTCATTGGTAATCACCGGACGATACGGATCAATCGTCTTCGTCAGATGATAGATGGTTTGCGTGAACTGCTGCTGCCTTACATCATGTCCAATGGTCGATATGCCCCACGATTCATTGAACGGGACCCAAGTTATGATGCTTGGATGATTGTACTGCTGCGGCACGATTTCCAGCCATTCCTTCGTAAAGCGGCTAACCGCCTGATCATTGAACTCAAAGGTCGACGCCATTTCCGACCAGACGAGCATGCCTTTCACATCACACCAATATAAAAAGCGAGGGTCTTCCAACTTCATATGTTTACGAACCCCGTTATATCCCATCGCGGCTATTTTATCGATATCTTCGATAAGAGCTTCTTCAGACGGCGGAGTCAGATGTGTTTCCGGCCAGTAGCCCTGATCCAGAATCAGCCGCTGGTAAAGAGGGCCATTATTCAATAGAACCTGTCCGTTTTCAATCGATATTTTCCGCATGCCAAAATAAGAATACACCCTGTCGCACTGTTTCTCATCCTCATACAGAATAATCTCTACATCGAACAAGTTTGGCGATTCCGGTGACCACAAGCACTGCTTCCATGGACCACCGGCTTCATGAAATACATGGACCTCTACCGTTATCCAGGGCCTGTCGGCAGATAAGCTGACCTTATTCACATGCTGTCCTTTCAGCGTAATCCGTGTCTCTAGGCGTAAATTATCTTTACCCTCGATACCCATGAGCTGAAAGTCAAAGCGGATCATATGACGGTCGATATCCGGTGTTATCTTGACCTCATTGATTCTTACCTCATTCACATATTCAATCCACACACTTTTCCAGATTCCGGTGCTCTGTACATAAAAGCATTCAAAGTTTTGATCCACCCAACGCTGCTTTCCCCGGGGCTGCGTGCAGCTCTGACTATCCTCCACTTTAAGCACGATGCTATTCTCCGAGTCGTAAGTGATATAGGGTGTGATGTCGAAAGAAAACGCAGCATAACCTCCTTCATGCTCACCAGCCATAATTCCGTTCACCCAGCATTTCGCTTTATAATCTACACCCTGAAAATGTAGAATTGTCCTTTTCGCTATTGCCTCCTGCGGGACCTTCACGCTCCTGCAGTACCAGACCACCGGATGGAAGGTTTCGACTCCGATCCCGCTTGCCTTGGTTTCATAAGTAAAAGGTACGAGGATTTTGGTTTCCTTCGGAAAATGATGATACCATTGCTCGCTTTCACCCACTTTGCCGTCGTCGAAGGCGAAATCCCACTCCCCATTCAAATCCAGCCACTCTTTGCGGACAAATTGCGGCCTTGGATAATTTTTGATATAAGCGTTTGTAGTCATACAGTTTCCACCTATCCTTTGATATATATTTAGTCACCTTAGCCTGATGACTTTACAGTGTATTGCTATCATCTGTAGGTCCAATCGTCATCCTTTGCTTCCGCTTCGAAATAAAAACAATAAAATCAATTTGTTACACTATTATTGTATCTTTAGGGGATTATATAGCGATGCATTTTTAATGTCAACGCTTTCAAGTTAATTTTATGTAACTAATAAACTGAATAAGGCTTTAGCTACAGAGAAGCACCTGCAACTAAAGCCTATCCATTTCACCAATATCTCAATCCATGACATAATTCACAGTCATTTTGATATTTTGATCATAATCTCCAAATTGCTTTCCGAACAGGTTGAGCCCACCTTGATGCACCGCATCTGGCTTAATTCCGATCCGCAAACGCAACTTGTGGCTGTTTTGCAGGTTGAGCTGATCCAGTGTAACCGAGGAAACCTTCTCCATATCCAGCGCAGTCTTCTCTTTATCTACTCGCCAGGTCTTGAGCAACCCATACTGGGTAGACCACTCATACCACCAGGTAGGATTCAGCTTGCCGCGCCTGTCTCCAAAATCACCGGGACACGTCCACATGCCAATCTCCACGCCATTAACCCACAAGGAAATATCAGAAGGCCAATTGTTGTCATAGTTTGGTGCTTCAGAACACATTTCCATCGATAGCTCAAGCGATTCTATTCGCGCTCCTGCCGGTATTTCGAGCGGCATTAAATACTCGACATAGCCCTTGCGGAACCATATCATCTGGGCTCCGATATGCTTCGGGTGGAAAAAACTCGCCGGTTCGTCCTCGCGTATGATCATCCCGTCTGCATTGGCCATACCGCACGTCGGTGAAACCTCACAATCGCTATAATGACCGATCGGCATGTCCACTTCGTAGATCTGTACATCCCCTTTGGGTACTGCTTTTTCAAGATTTAGTGCAATATGAATGTCATCATAATTGCGGCTACACATCTTCATCGCGCCGCGTGAGGCAGGCAGCAGCTCTGTATTAATCAGTCTAGCAGCCTCCAGAACCTTGATATTGTTGGCTACCGTAGACACCGGAAGTTGAAGAGCTTCCGCTATTTCTACAATATTAAGGTTTTTAGAAATCAAGAGGCGGAGAATATCAACTCGGGAACGGGTGGATAAAGCATGCGTAACCGTTACCAGCTTGTCTGGATCATCAAAACTAAGCTCAAGCATTGCATCACCCATCTCAATTTACTGTGATTATATTACAATAAGTTTACTTGTATGCCTTGAATGAGTCAATAAACTTGTATTAAATTATTAATTTTGTATTAAATACCGATCGTGTCCGATTTCTCTGGTTCAAGAACCTATAGGAAAGACAGCGATTATTGGGCCGAACCCTGTACACAAAAGCAACACGTTATTCCCTTGCTTTATGCAATAAAAAGCCACTGATCATCGGATTAAGATCAGCGGCTGATGCTCTCTTCATTTTAAACTTTCTTTAATACCCATACTCCAAACGGTTCCAAAGGTACGGTACCAGTAAGCCTGCTACCGGAAAGGAGTTCCTCCGTCTCAACACTCAGTTTAACCTGAGCCGTTTCTCCGCTGTAATTCAGTAGAAATACCAGCTCTTCTTGTACATCCGCACGAATAGCGACTTCTACCGTCGAAGGAGCTTTGCACCACCCGGCAATCGGAGATGTCACCGGCAGCTGTCTTAGGAGCTCAGCCGCTAACGCTAAGTCAAAAGCTGCACCCCAATAGTAGACCAGTCCCTTGCCGACACGGTTGACGGTCAAGGCCGGTTTCCCTTCATAGTAGCTTGATGCGTACTCTGCGAGTACTTCTACCGTATCAGCATGAACATTCAATATATCGTTGAAGCTTGGAGCCCAAAAATCAAGAGCTTGATCCTTAAATCGCACCGATACAGGTGATGCCGTCCCATTTATCATCGTAAAGTCCTCTACGTGAACGCCGCTCATTGCGGCTGCAGGGCCTGGGAGTGGCTGCATGCGGCAGTGACCGAACTCATTCTTATAACCGGTGCGGCAGCCGAAGATCAGGATGCCCCCATCCTCTACATATTTCTGTAACATAGCTGCCGTACTGTCTCGTAGGATCGCCGGATGCGTGTATACCAGCACCTTGTAATTGGCCAGTTCCCGCAGCTGTTCTGATTCCATACCCGGACGTATTGTAACCATATCCGAAGGTATATGTCCATACTGCAGTGCCTTGTACCAGCCGAGCTCACTTTGCTTTGTCAAGGGACCATACCATTTATCCAACTCGCCATCCCACTCGTTATCATAGTCACGAAGTAGAGCAACCTCTGCCACGTAACGTTTGCCAAGAATCCGCCCTCCAACCTTTTGCAGCTCCTTACCGACGCGGCCTGCTTCTGCGACCCGACGATTCGGCTGATTGTGATAATCATTAATTCCATGCCAGTACATTTCCGTACCAAACGTTGCCGTTCTCCAGCGGAAATACAAAATCATGTCTGCCCCGTGAGCAATGCTTTGGTAGGTCCACAATCGCATCTGCCCCGGGCGCGGAGTTGGCATTTCCATCCTGTTCACCCATCCTCCTGGACCGGATTGCTGCTCCATCACGCAGAAATTTGGTGACATCCCTCTGACGTTACTTAAAGAAAGCCCCCACTTGCGATCCAGCAATGGCTTCTCCCCTTGGTCCGGATAAATGGTACTGAATTGAGGGTAAGAATCGTACGAGAAAAAATCAAGTAGTTGTTCCGTCATCCTATGGCTATCCAAATGCCCGAATACACCGTTGGTTGTCACCCACTGATTAGGCGCTACTGACCGAAGTATGTCCACTTGTAGCTTGGCAAACGAAATGGTGTTATCGGATATAAATCGCTTCTCGTCCAAAGCCTGATGAGGATTCGTTGACCCGGATACGGTCGGACGAGTTAGATGGACCTGCTTCCAGCTGTCATAAGTTTGATTCCAGAATACAGCACCCCAGGCCTTGTTGAGTTGCTCCAACGTACCGTATTTTGCCTCTAGCCAGCGCCGGAAAGCCTGATGATCTGCCTCGGCATAGAAGACGTTTATCTCGCAGTTCAATTCATTATCAATTTGCCACCCAATGATGGCCGGATGATCTTTGTAATGTTGTGCCATCTCTCTTGTAATACGTGCGCAAAGCTCCAAATAAACGGGACTGCTGTAGTTATAATGCCGACGCTGACCGTGTTGGAACGTGACCCCTTCCATGGATACGTTCAGCACCTCGGGATACTTATAAGTAAGCCATGCCGGTGGCGTAGCTGTTGGTGTGCCCATGATCACTTGAATCCCGTTCGCGTCTGCCTGCTCCAAGAAACGGTCAAACAGCGTGAATTCGAACTTTCCTTCCTCCGGCTCGAAGATCGACCAAGCAAATTCTCCAATCCGAATGATGCTGAAGCCCAGTTCCTTCATTCTTATGAGATCGTCCGACCACAACGATTCGTCCCAGTGCTCAGGATAATAACAAGCTCCCAAATGGAAGCGATCTAAAGATAAGGATTTCGGCATGCTCCAATTCTCCTTCAGTAGAAATGATAGTACAAAAATGTGATTCTCTGATAATCGTATCTATTGTAATATAAGAATAAAAGGATTAGAATAACTCGATTTTGCTAATTGAATTACTTTTTTGCTAACTTACTCAAGGAGATGGATACATGATTAAAATAGATTGTTATCTTCCTTCGCCCATTCTAAATAAAGGTATGCTGTTTCCCGAATCGTTAGGGCGTTACAAGAACTTCCCCAATCATGGGGAGCGAAGGAATGCAGGATTACTGAAAGAATACAATTTACATATCATTTTTACAGGCAAAGGCGTTATTGTGCATGATGGGAAGGAAATCGAGCTTACCCCTGGCATGGGCTTTCTTTTCGGCAAGCATACGACGCAGCAATATCGAACTAAACCCGAGGATCCCTGGGATGTCCGATGGATTCATTTTGACGGGCAGGATGTAGATTCGCTATTACAAGGTCGAAGCATGCACGAACCGTATCTGTTCTCGCTCCACCGGCCAGAACGTTTAAAACCGCTGATGGAAGAAATGTTGCAACTTGCCCAAACTTACCGTCACGACTATGATGTACGGATCTCTTCCCTGCTTTACGAAGTCCTTCTGGAGATCGTCCATCATTCCCACCAAATTTTCGGCACCTCTCCCGGCGGCACCGTCCATGAGAGGATTCGTCATACGGCGGAATATATTCGTATGCATTGTCGAAACATGCTCGATTTGAAGACAATGGCTGCGACGTCAGGTTATAGCTCCTTTCATTTTAGCCGACTCTTCCATCAGATCATGGGTAGTACTCCAGCTCAATATTTGCTCCAATGCCGAATAACGCTGGCCAAACATTTCCTTGTATCCACGGCACTCACTGTAAAGCAGATTGCACTGGAAACCGGCTTTCATCAAAGCAGCTATTTTATCAAGAGGTTTCGAGAGCATACAGGCATCACGCCGGAGCAGTTTCGCCAGCTGAGAAGGATGGGTTAGTACAAACCAAAACTCCTTCAATAGCTGGGCGTGTGTGGCAGCGTACAAATCGAAATTACAAATTTTGCAGTTGAATACAAGAATAAGCGGCCGCTTAGGACGTTTTGTTAACATGTCCTACGCTACCGCTTCTGTTAATGTTTTTTATTTCGCTTATATTTGGGATTAATTTGTCTGTTTGGATATCGCTTCGAAATATTCTACAACTACCTCACGGAATTCCAGAGCAGCCCGCGAAATATACCGACTCCTGTGCCATAATAAAGCAATCTCCCGTACCAGCTCGTGATTTTCTACTTGGAGATATTTAAGATGTTCCCGTGAATTCCTTGCCGTGCTTGGTATGAAGGCTATGCCAATTTCAGCTTCCACAAGAGTACTAAGCCTTGCAGGTTCATCCCCCTCATACACATATTTAGGTACAAATCCTTCCGATTTGCATACAGAGTCCACTAAATCGCGAGTACCGTAGCCTCTCTTTACACCGACAAACCATTCATCCCTTAGATCTGTCAACGTTACACTGCTTCGATCTGCCAGCCGATGCCCCTTTGGAACAGCTACAAGAATTGGGTCGATAAACACGATTTGGCATTCGATGTCATCTCCCTCTATTGGAGGTGAGGACAAGCAAAAATCGACCTCGCCTCTATGAAGAAGCGTTACCATTTCCTGCGTGGTCAGCATTTGCACATGAAATTGAATATAGGGTCGCTTTTTTCGAAACTCTCGAAGGATATTGGGTAATGTGCTAGCGGTAGTCACCGCCAATTCGAGAGTGCCATGATCCGGGCTGGATAAATCACTAAGCTCCTGCTTCCCCTGCTCCAATTCAAATAAAGCCCTCTCTGCACGGTGAAGGAATCTGCTTCCGAACTCATTCAATCGCAGTTTCCTCCCTGTTCGATCGAATAGAGGAACCCCCAGATCTTCCTCCAGGCGCTGAATCGTTTTGCTCAGCGACGATTGAGTAACGTGCAGACTTCGTGCAGCTTCGGTCACATGTTCCAAACGAGCTACCGTCAGAAAATATTGCAGTTGAAGAAGTTCCATTATGATCCTCCATTCATTCCCCCAAGTCAATGAGATTATAACATCAAATGCGTTGGAATAAATAATCGGTTTCAAGTACGATGACATTAATTCGCTATGGGGGGACCAGAAATGAGCGTTCGCAGCTGGTGGTTAATGATTTCAGTTGGTCTAGGGATACTATTGAACCCATTAAATTCTTCTATGGTTTCTGTTGCTATTCCAAGTCTGCAAAATGTGTTCCAGCTTGACTTTACAGGTGTTTCCTGGATTATTTTTTCTTTCTACATTGCAAGTAGCATCGCTCAACCTGTCATGGGAAAAGCCAGCGATTTATTCGGTCGTAGAAAGATATTTCTTACAGGGCTTGTTGTAGCCTTCATTGCATCATTATTGGCTCCATTATCACCAAATTTCGGGTGGCTCATCGTGTTCCGCATTGTGCAATCCATCGGAACAAGCATGATGGTTGGGGTTGGAATGGCTATTGTTCGAATTCATATTACAGAGAAACAAGCAACTGCGCTGTCTGTTTTGTCTATATTCCTATCTGGAGCAGCAGCAATTGGCCCCTTTATTGGCGGGGTCTTGATTCATTGGTGGAATTGGCCTGCTATCTTTATCATCAATATTCCGTTTGTGGTGGCCAGCTTTGTATTGGCTTGGAGGAATATTCCTAAGGATGAACTGCCAACATCCGTAGCACGCAACATGTCCTTTCGTAAATGGTTTGAATTGATTGATGCATCAGGGATTCTACTCTTCACAGTGGCTTTGGTTACCCTGCTCGTCGGATTACTCTCAGCAAAATCATTTGGACATATCTCATTAGCAAATGTCATTGTCGGGCTGATAGGTCTCGTTGCACTGGGGATATTCGTACGACATGAGTTAAAAGCGACATCACCCTTTATTCCTTTACGTACATTCGCCAAGTACCCTGCAATGACTTGGGTGAATGTTGAATTCATGCTCGTTAATGTACTATATTACTCGCTCTTTTTCGGGCTTCCGTCCTACTTGCAAATGGTACGTCATGTCAGCGAGTTCCAAACAGGCATTCTCATGCTAAGCTTAGGCTTGTGCTCGCTAATTACTTCTCCAATTGCAGGACAATGGATCGATAAATCAGGACCCAGACCCGCATTGTTGGCTTCCGCAATTCTGATGACATTAGGGTCAGTGTGGCTCGTGACATTGAATCCAACTTCACCGGTTATCAGCGTGTGTTTGGCTTTAGCTGCATTCGGAATTAGCAACGGTTTGAACAATGTAGGTATGCAAGCAGCCCTGTTCCAAAGTTCTCCAAAAGAAATAATCGGTGTAGCATCCGGATTATTTAACACATCCAGATATCTGGGAACCATTATCTCTTCATTATTGATAGCTATCGTAATGGGAGGTACGTTTAGCTTCAAGGGGTTTCAAATGCTTGGGATTATCCTCACGGTAATTGCATTGTCTTTGGTATTCATGAGTCGGCGTCACCGGGAGTCAGCGCAATTGCATGAGTCGTAGGTTCACTAAGTTCATATCTCAAACCAGCGCGCGGCACCAATCATCATGCATCAAATGTCATTTATTTGGCGTAAAGATCTACTACAACAAGTTTTAATTCAGCGACATTGCTACATAAAACTTCGCTACATTCAAACCACAAAAGCCGTAAATCTCCAGGGTTATTGGAGACTTGCGGCTTTTGTGGTTTGTTTAGATTGCCCCAAAGCCATTTGAAAGCTTTGGGGCCAGTTTCCCTATTTTGAACTCGGAGCTTGTTTTTAATGCCTTGAGTGAAGATTAGGTGGACTTTATTCCATTTTCGTCTGTTACTAGTAAATTCGCTAGCTCTGTTTCCATCAACGCTTTAACGGTTTCTGAATTTTCTTCAAAAGGAAGTTCCAGCGAGATTTGCAATACATTTTCCACATGCTGAACAGTAAAGAAAATGATTGAATCCCGATAAATGTCCCTCTCTTCTGGCTCGATATTTTTAAACAGCTGATATTTATCTGACGCTTCGCCAAGGTAATTGAAGACAATAGGTAGCTTATTCAGGCTATGCTTCAGATACCTATTAGACTGCGGATACAACGAAGCCATTTCATCATTGTATATGAGATTTAGAAAATTCAGGTTACGCGATACGGCCAACTGCATACTGTTTCTGATCTCATGCCCATGTTCATCCGCATCTGTAAGCAGTACAGGGATTTGGTCTATAAATTCACCTATAATATCAAAATACTGCTTGTCCTCGTATGCCCGTCCATAATTGGTGAGAAGAATAGGAATCTCGTCCACTTGCAAATATCTGCGAAAAAAGCGGTTAGCTAGGCGTATAGCCAAGTCCCACATGTGTCCGATTGCGTCAGAATCATTCAAATCTGCAAGTTCTACTGTCACATCTGTGCCCGTTGTATGGTTGCGCTCATCAATTGCGAGGACTACAGCATCCGAAGCAGCAGCAAATGCGGACAAGCGAAATTTGTCAACAATCTCTTGATCGCCCATGCCCTGAGGTCCTTTCCGGACCTGACTCACATAATCACGGTAGCTTCCTGCTAGTTGCCCTTTTACATTGCTCATATCTTCATATGCACGGTACAACTCACTCTTAACGACCTCTCCGCTCATGCCATCATAGATGAGATGTGAACAAGGGAGCAGCAGCAAATGATCCCTTAAATTGAGGCGGACAAGCGCAATACGATATAATAAGTTTCCGGTTGTTTCATAAGGGTTCATAAAGAATGCAGGCAATATATGTGAGAGTATACGATTTTGCATCTCTGCACCGTAGTTCGATAAATCTATCATTGGAATGTCCATGCGCTCCTTCATGGACAACATTTCCCATTCCCATCCGACATCCGTTTGGACCAACACACTTCTAAAGAGTTCATGGCGCTCTATCAGGCGTTGCATGATTGCAGATAACCGTTCTACATCCAGCAGGTAACTATCAAAAGGAATGACACCTCCTGAGGATTGCGGATGCTCCAAATGATAATGTTGAGCGGGAGCAAGCGCATAGCGTTGTAAAGGCTCTCCTGCCAGCATCGTGCTGTTCCATTGGTCATTCATCCGCAGCAGATATTCCAGCCATTCCTCAGCATGCCGCTTTGCAGCCTCATCGTCTACCATCGTATCTGTGTACAGCTTTTCACAGTCAGGTACTTGAGCACCTGCTTCAAAAGGAAGCAAATGATGTGGATGAAGGTCAGGATGAAGGCGTGACAAAATGACTTTCTTCAGGGCCTCTGCTTGTATAGAATCGAAAGGATCTATGTGCAAAGTTAATTGATCTCGCCCTTCAACAGTTGTTGATTGGAAATGAGCATATACGTCATAAGCCTTTTCGATGATGTCGATTGCCTCGGCAATATCACGTATTAACATACCCGGCATCGAAGTGTCTGCTCGCATATACTCTGACATTTGGCGAATAGTCTGATATTGAAACACCTGATTAATCCCTATTTCAATGCCAACAGCCTCAGCCTGTGAAACCAATTGAATGGCTTTTAGGGAGTGTCCGCCTAAATCAAAATAGTTATCATCAATGCCAACAATACTGACACCCAGATTCTGTTTCCAAATATCTACCATATGCCGTTCCATGTCGTTTCGCGGGGCTGCATATTCAACACCTGTTTGAATGTCTCCTTCCGGCACAGGAAGCAATTTACGATCAATTTTTCCGTTAGTGGTCAACGGCATCTTCTCCAATTGAACAAAATAGCTTGGCAGCATGTACATCGGAAGATTGGGAACTAACGCTGCTTTAAGTTCCTGAATGGTCAGATCCCTATCAGCCACAAAATAAGCACATAAATCTTTTTGTCCTGATTCATTCTCACGAGCAATAACCACCGCTTTACGGATCGCAGGCAGGTTCATTAATTGCGCTTCCACTTCTCCAAGTTCAATTCGGTAACCCCGAATTTTCACCTGATGATCCATCCTGCCTAAATATTCAATATTTCCATCTGCCATCCATCGCGCCAAATCTCCTGTGCGGTACATACGTTTTCCTGGTTTGAAGGGGTCAGCTATAAATTTCTCATCTGTCAGCTCACGATTTCCCATATAACCTCGCCCTACTCCATCCCCACCGATGTAGATTTCACCTGCAATTCCTATCGGAACCAACTTCCGATTCATATCCATAATATATACGTGCTGGTTAGCCATTGGCTTGCCAATCGGCACCGTATGTGTCCAAGCTGTCATCGTCTCCCCGTCAATGTCGTACGCAGTTGTGTCTACGCAGCACTCGGTAGGACCATAAACATTAGTTATTTGCGGACGATATCCGGGCCGGGTGCTCAAAAATGTTTTAACGAGATGACCGGGCAGCGCCTCTGCTCCAAAAATAAAATGCTGTACATTCAGATCTGCAACGGAGTCTTGCATTTCCGTCAGCATATGCATGTGTGCCGGTGTACCATCAGTAAAATCAATCCGTTGGGATCTGAAATAGTCAGCCAAACGATGACCATTGGTGCTAATCTCTCTCGGCACCACGTGAAGCGCATGCCCAAGAAGCAGACATGGGAAAATTTGTTTCACTGATGCATCAAATACATACGGCGATAGCCATGCCATCCGCATTGGCGATTTGTATTTCTTATATACTTGTTGTCTAAATGCGGTTGTCATATTAACGACATTAGAGTGTTGAATCATCACTCCTTTGGGTTTGCCCGTTGTACCTGAGGTATACATCACATAAGCCAAATGGCCAGGGTCACATATTTCAGCCAAGTTGGAACAGTCTTCTGCGGATAGCCTATGACTATCAGGTGAAATGACCAGCACATCCGACGGTACCTTCGCGGCCATTTCTGGCTTGGCAACCATAAGCCTAATATGGCTGTCTTGTAACATATAGAGCATACGTTCCTGCGGAAACTCAGGGTCGATAGGTACATATCCCCCACCAGCTTTTAAAATACCAAAAATCCCTACAATCATTTCGATAGAGCGCTCCATAATCATTCCGACCAATTGATCCGCCTGGACTCCTTCTGCTCTTAGCACGCGAGCCAGTTGGTTTGCACGCACATTTAGTTCGTTATATGTGATCTGGCTATCTCCAAAAACTACAGCTACTTGATCTGGAGTCTTCTCTACCTGTTCTTCGAATAATTGATGAATGGTTTTTTCACTTGGGTATTTCACCGCGGTATTTCCCCAGACGTCCAATATCATTTCGATTTCCTGCGGCGTAATGATCTCAATTTCAGAAAGCTTTGTCTGTGGTTCATCTACAACAGCTTTAATCAACTGGATGAAGTGATCGGCCATTCGTTTAATCGTGCTTCTCTTGTACAGGCTATCGGCATATGTGAAGCTGAAAACCAAACCTTCAGAGCTTTCCATCGCCGTAAGTGTTAAATCGAATTTTGCCATATTCTGTTCGCCTGGGCACAGAGTAACCTGTAAGTCTTGGAATTCCGTCGTACCAGAGTCCATGTTATCTAGCTCAAAAAGAGTATCGAACAACGGATTTCGGCTCAGGTCCCTCTGTACATTCAGCTTCTCCACCAGCAATTCAAACGGATAATCCTGATGCTCAAAGGCGTCAAGCACCTGGTCCTTTACTTCCTGAACATATTCATAAAATGACTTGTCCCCTTCAGGAAAGCTCCGCAATGCAAGCGTGTTGACAAACATACCGATGACCGGCTGCAAATCATGATGCTGTCTACCTGCAATAGGTGTTCCAACAACAATATCCTCCTGACCGCTGTACTTGAACAATAGGGTCTTGTAGGCCGCCAGTAATACCATAAATAAGGTAGCTCCCGCCTGCAAACTGATTTCTTTCAAACGGTCCACGTCCTGAGGTGAAATGGCAAAGGAAACAGTGCTGCCCGAAGTGCTACGTGTTGCAGGTCTTTCAAAGTCGACCGGGATACCCAAAATCGGAATGTCGCCGCTCATTTGCTTGAGCCAGTATCCTTCTTGTTTTTCCATCCATGAGCTACCAATATCTCCTTGCTGCCATACCGCATAATCCTTGTATTGAATTCGCAAGGCGGGTAACGTTTTTTCTTCATACAGTGCGGGCAGCTCGTTCAGCAATATACTCATGGATACACCATCTGAAATCACATGATGCATGTCAAACATAAACCAATGACGCTGCGGAGATTCTTGCAACAGAGCAGCTCGAAGTAACGGTGCCTTCCCAAGATCAAAAGGTCTGATAAATTGTCTCATCAATGCTCTTGCTTCGTTCTCGCCGTGTCCCTGCACAACCTCCAAAGTGAAGTCGACATGGTCGTGAATCCGTTGTACCAGTTTATCATCTACGAATTCAAAAGAGGTTCGCAATGTATCATGACGCTGAATTAATTGCTTAAGCGCTCTTTCTAATCTTAAAAAATTCAGTTCCCCTTCCATCAAAAGCATGGCAGACATATTGTAATTATTCATGCTGCTCAAAACGTACAGTCTATTTTGAGTTATAGATGCTGGATAACTGTCTCTCAATTCGGCAATAGGAATCGCTGCAAATGGATTGGGAGACAATTCATGAATAGCCTGCGCCATTTGCTCAATTGTTGGAAAGTCAAATACATAACGCAACGGTAGCTCAATATTCAGTTCTTTGTGGATTTTTGCGGACAACGCAGTCGCACGAAGTGAATGTCCGCCAATGGCAAAGAAATTATGATGAATTCCAACGGACGGAACGTCGAGTACCTCTCTCCAGATTTGCGCTAACTTCACCTCCATGGCAGTGCGCGGCGCTGCATATTCTGCAGTCAAATCAGCATGTTCCTCGAATGCCGGCAGTGCCTTACGATCAATTTTTCCGTTCGGTGTCAGCGGCATGTTCTGCAGCTGTATAAAATACGACGGTATCATATAGTTCGGCAATTTTTCATTCAGCAAATTCAACATCGTACTGCCGCTGATTTCTTTTTCAGCTACGTAGTAAGCAGCCAAATGATAGTCTCCCTGCTGATCTGCACGAGCCATGACAATAGATTCTTTAACACCGTCCACCTTGATAATTTGCGCTTCAATCTCACCGAGCTCAATCCGATACCCGCGGATTTTGACCTGATGGTCAATCCTACCCAAATATTCAATGTTCCCATCTGGCAACCATCGTGCCAAGTCACCTGTACGGTACATTCGCTCATAGCCAACTTCCTCTGCTGCAAACAGATTGGCTACGAATTTTTCTTTTGTCAGCTCTGGACGGTGTAGATAGCCGCGTGCCAGCCCCGGACCGGATACACACAGCTCACCAGGGACTCCTGCAGGTGAAAGATTTCCGTGTATATCCACCATATACACGCGGTGATTAGATACAGGCCGCCCGATGGATATGATTCCACCTAACTCAGAATTTTCTTCCGATACCGGCCAAAGAGACGTTGCAACGGAATTTTCGGTAGGACCATACGCATTGTAATAACCCACCCGGTCCTTCCATTTGGACACCAGTTCTGCGGTAGAGGCCGATCCTGCTGTAAGCAGAACACGCAAATCAGGCATGCGATCCGGGTTCAGGTATACAGCATAGTTTGGCGGCAGCGTTGCAATTGTAATTTTGCAGGCAGCCATGTACTGCTCGAAACGTTCATAATTCAAAATAGTCTCGGAGGAAGGTATATACAATGTCGCTCCGCATAGTAAAGACTGGATTATTTCCGAGCATGACGTATCAAACGAATAACTGGCAAACATGACAACCCGATCGGACAAGCCAATACTCAACTTTTGCTCGAAGTAGGTTTTAAGATTACTAATACCGTGATGCTCAAGCATCACTCCCTTAGGTTGACCCGTCGTCCCGGACGTATAGATGACATATGCTAGATCGTTTGGACCCGATACAGCCTCCAGATTCGAACCGTTTTGATGATATACGGACAGCATTTCCCCGCGTACATCCGCTTTTTTTGTATCGGAAGCGACTCCGTTCTGTTCACTGTCAAGCACCAACACCTTGCCTCCAAACAGCACCTTTTCCGTCAGGTGCTGTTGCGTTAACAACAGTTCGGTACCTGAGTCGTCTAACATGTAGCGGATGCGTTCCTCCGGATAGGTTGGGTCTATCGGGATATATGCTCCCCCTGCCTTCAAAATTGCCAATATGCCCACAATCATATCTACGGAACGCTCTGTCATCAGACTAACCAGACTATCGGCTTTCACTCCATAGCTTCGTAAAGTACGGGCCAACCGGTTAGCGCGCTCGTTCAATTCATGGTAGGTCAATTGTTGACCTTCAAAATATACCGCTGTCTGATTCGAAGCCTGCAAAACCTGTTCCTCGAACAGTCCGTGAATTGTTTGTTCACGCGGATACTCTGCCGTGGTATTTCCCCACACCTGGATGATGTGCTCCCGCTCCGGCTTAGTCAACAGATCCATTTTCTCAATTAAACTATCCGGATTCGCTATAATTTGATCCAGCAACTGTAGTAGATGTCCTTGAATCTGCGACACACTCTGATGATCATATACCTGGGCATTGTAGGCAAAATCAATTCGTAGCGTATCTCCCTGAAGTACTACGATGCTTAAATCGTAGCTTTCTTGCTCAGTATTGGCCTCTTCCAAAGTAGTCTCAAACACCATTCTATGGCCAAAGAGTGCCAGTTGTTGCACTTTCGTTGTAACCATTTCAGACATTGGTAAATGTTCATATAACACAGATTCATCGGTTTGCTGCTGCACTTTTCTCATCAAGCCGATAAAGTTCGCTCCTGCTTCGGTTCGAATGCGAACTGGTAAGGTGTGGTTGCCCAGCCCAGTTGCCAATATATCTGTCAAAGGACTCGATATGGAGCAAGCGAACACCACATCTTCTGTACCGTTATACTTTTGCAATAAAATTCCCCAGGCTGTCTGCAGCAGTGTATTTATCGTCACCTGCTCATTCAGTGCAATTCGCTGCAGTGCCACCGTTCGTTCAACATCCAAATTAATCTCTAGATGCTCTGTCTGATATGGACTGCGCCCCATCAGATTGGCATATGGCAATTGAGGTGCTTCTTCATAGCCTTCCAGCAGAGTACTCCAGTAGCGAGAAGTCTTTAGGGTATCCCTATGTTTTTTTAGAATCCCTTTGTCTTCTTCCGAAATCAGTGTCATTTCGCCCAGTTTTGTATTCGGATCGGCTACAACAGTTTTGACCAACTGTACAAAATGCCTTGCCATGCTTTCTATCGTTTCCCGTTCAAACAAAGATGTAGCGTACAGAAATTGGAGCTGGATAGATGCTTCCTCCTCACTGACCTCAAGCGTCAGGTCGAATTTCGCAGAGACCTGCTCTATGCCAAAAGAGCGGAAGAACAACTTGTCCAACTTCACTTCCTTTTTCTCCACATTCTGCAATACAAACATCGTGTCGAACAACGGATTACGGCTCATATCTCGTTTCAGGTCGAGCTTTTCCACCAGTTCCTCAAACGGATAATCCTGATGCGCATATGCTTGCAGTGCACATGTCTTGGCGTCCTCAATGCAGTTATAAAACGTCTGTTCAGCGTGAGGATGATTACGTAATGCAAGCGTGCCGACAAACATACCGAGCATAGGCTCCAGGTCAGCATGCGGTCTACCTGCAATCGGAGTACCGACAATGATGTCTTCCTGCCCTGTGTAATAATGCAACAATGCTGTGTATGCAGCCATAAGTACCATGTACAGCGTAGAATCCGTGTGCACCGCCAGTTCTTTTAAAGACTGGGTCAATTCCCGTCCCATTTCAAATTCAACAGCGTCACCTTTCGTACATCGTGTTGCCGGACGCTCAAAATCAGTTGGCAAATCCAGTTGAGGCAAATCACCACTAAATCTATTCAGCCAGTACTCTCCCTCACTCTTTATTCGCTCCTGCTGAGTTTTGCTATGCTGCCATACAGCATAGTCCGTATATTGAATACGCAGCGGAGATAATACTTCACCGCTATATAAGCGGGCAAAATCACCAGCTAATATTTCAATGGATACCCCGTCTGAAACGATGTGGTGCATATCAAGCATCAATAAATGCTGCGGCTCCTGTCCTTCTTCGTCCAATCCCCATTTGACCAGCTTTACACGTAGCAACGGAGCGATCCTCAAGTCAAATGGGCGGACAAAGGAACGGGCATGTTCTTCTGCTAAATTTTCAAGCATAATTTCGTTGGATTCTGTCCGCAATTCTGATATTGTGGCATATTCCAACTCAAAGTGAATCGTATCGTGGACCCGTTGCATCGGCACACCATTTACCAGTTCAAAGCTTGTCCGTAGGGCCGCATGACGTGAAATTAATTGATGGAATACCTCTTCCACCTGTTTCATATCTATCGGACCGATTACTCTCAGTGCTGATGTGGTGTTATAGCTTATTCCTTCCGGATCCAGCTGGTGAAGCACATACATCCGTGTCTGTGCGAAAGAAAGCGGGTAAGTGTCGCGTTTTTCCGCCACCGGAATGGATGCATATGTGATTTGATCCTGTTCTTCAAGCAAGGCCGCCAATTGCTCGATCGTCGGTGCCTCAAATATGTTTTGCAAATCCATCGGTTTGTTTAAATCTTTGCGAACTCTAGAAGTCAGTGTCGTCGCCCGCAGCGAATGACCACCAATTTCAAAGAAATTTTCATTGATGCCTACTTGCGGTAGACCCAGTACATCCTGCCAGATGTCTACCAATTTTATTTCCATCCACGTTCGCGGGGCAACATGGTCGGCCAAACGACCTTCTGGTATCGGCAGTGCCTTTCGATCAATTTTACCGTTTGGCGTAAGAGGTACGTTCTGCAATTGAATGAAGTGTGAAGGGACCATATAATTCGGGAGTTCTTCATTTAGCATCTTGCGAAGCTCGCTCCCCGTCACTTCCCGTTCCGCCACGTAGTAGGCAACCAGTTCGTGTTGGTTTTGGCTATTTGCATGTGCCAGTACGATGACCTCTTGCATGCGATCTGCCTTCAGCATAGCCGCCTCAACTTCGCCCAGTTCAATCCGGTAACCGCGAATTTTGACCTGATGATCAATCCGACCTAGGTACTCAATGTTGCCGTCAGGCATCCATCTTGCTAGGTCGCCTGTCCGATACATGCGTTCATAGCCCGCTTCCCCATCTGCAAACGGATTAGCCACAAATTGTTCAGCCGTTAATTCCGGGCGGTGCAGGTAACCGCGTGCCAATCCTGGACCGGATACACACAGTTCACCGGGGATTCCTGCTGGTGCAAGCTGCCCATGTGCATCGACCATATACACGCGGTGATTCGGTACAGGGCGTCCGATTGATATAGCCCCCCCTGCTTCCGGACCTCTCGGTACAGGCCAGACAGACGTTGCTATGGAATTTTCCGTTGGACCGTAGGCGTTAACATAGGTCACACCGTCTCTCCATTTAGTAACCAGCTCAGTGCTGGTCGCCGATCCGGCCGTGAACAGGATGCGTAGTTCCGGCATTCGTTCTGGGCTCAAATATATGGCATAGGTTGGGGGCAACGTTGCAATTGTAATGTGATGATCCGCCATATACTGCTCAAACTTGTCATAGCTGAGAATGGTCTCTGATGTCGGGATACATAAAGTGGCCCCGTTGAAGAGCGCCTGAAGCATTTCCCAGCATGCCGCATCAAAGGAAAAGCTGGCAAACGATACAACACGGTCGGAACTGCTGATTCGCAATGTCTCCCTGAAATACGTATGCAGATTGCAGAGTCCACGATGCTCGAGCATGACTCCCTTAGGCTGGCCTGTCGTTCCAGACGTATAGATTACATACGCTAGGTTATGAGGACCGGATGTGGCTTCCAAATTCGAACCATCCCTGTGATATGCGGATATAGCTTTTCCTTTTGCCTTAGCCGTACTTGCATCCGCACTGCCTTCGCCCATTTCTGCATCCAACAGCAGTACCTTGTCCCTAAATTCCACTTTTTCAACCAAATGCTGCTGCGTTAACAGCAGTTCCGTACCTGAATCGTCCAGCATATAATGGATGCGGTTCTCCGGATAAGTCGGATCGATCGGAATGTAGGCGCCCCCTGCCTTCAAAATACCCAAGATGCCGACAATCATGTCAATCGATCGCTCTGTCATCAGGCCGACTAGGCCGTCTGCCATCACACCGTTACTGCGTAAAGTACGCGCCAGACGGTTCGCTCGCTCATTTAATTCACGGTAGGTCACTTGCGCTCCTTCAAAATATACAGCTACCTGCTCCGGTGTCCGCAAGACCTGCTCCTCAAACAACCCGTGAATCGTCTGCTCACGTGGATATGCTGCTGTCGTATCACACCAAGCATCCAGCATTTGCTCGCGTTCCTGCGCGGTTAATATATCCAGCTCGCAAATCCGGCCAGCTGGATTGATCTTGATTTTCTCCAGTAGTTGCAGCAAATGCCCCTGAATCTGCTCTACCCTTTCATAGTCATATACCTGGGCATTGTAACCAAAATGAACTCGAAGCGTCTCTCCCGGTAACACCACGATGTTAAAATCGTAATTCGTCTGCTCAACCGCTCCTGCTCCGGTTATTTTAAAATCAGCTTCCTCCCTTTCACCTAATTGCTCAATTTGTTCATCCACCGGATAGTTCTCAAATACCATAATATGATTAATCAGTTCCACTTTTTGCTCTGCCTGTGCCTGAATCTCATAGAGTGGGAACGTTTCGTATGATCCCGAAGCAAGCGCCTGTCGCTGAGTTTGCTTCATCAGCTCTGTAAATGCAGTTGCTTGTCCGCCTTGAATACGGACGGGGACCGTGTTAATGAATAGTCCTATCATCTGCTCTACTCCGGCAATGTCCGCTGGACGTCCAGATACCACGCTCCCGAAAACGACATCCTCTGTGCGATTATACTTTTGCAACAAAACACCCCAGGCCGTTTGCATCAGCGTATTTATCGTTACCTGTTCTTGCTTTGCCAATTGCAGTAGGGCCGTTGTCAGGTCTATACCCAAATCAAATTCGAGATATTCGGCCTCATATCCCTGGGTCTTCCCTGTTTTGGCCTGCGGCAAAACCGCCGTCTCCTCATAGCCTCGCAGGTAACCGCTCCAATACTCCGCTGCTTCCTGACGGTTCTGTCCCTCCAGCCATTCGATGTATCGGCTGTATGGTGTTACCACAGGCAATTGCGGTTGCTTCCCTTCTGCTAGGGCGGTATATCCTCCAAAGACTTCGTTGGTAACCAGCGACAAACACCAGCCATCCATTATGATGTGGTGGAAGCTCCATACAAAATAGTATGAATCATCTGATGTACGCAAGATAGATACACGCATCAGTGCATCCTTTGCCAGATCAAAGCCCCTCTGCTGATCTCGACGCGTGAACTCCTCGATATACTGCTCTTGCGCCGACTTCTCCTTCTCACGTATATCCTCTACGTACAGTTCTCCGCGTTTATTCCGGTACACCACTTGCAGCGGCTGGTCCTGCAAATCGCTCCGGAAGTTGGTCCGCAGAGCTGAATGACGCTGTACCAATAAGTCCAGACTGGCGGCGAATGCAGCGAGATCCAGCGTTCCCTTCAGTTCAAAGGTGGATTGCTCCACATAGGCGATCGACTGGGAATCCAGCATGTTGTGAAACAGCATGCCTTTTTGCATCGGCGTCATGGGGTACATATTCTCAAGCTCTCCGTCAGGCTGAATCTGCTCCACCATCCGGTTCAGTTCTTCAAGGCTTAAGTCCGAAAGCAGCACATCACTTGGCGTCAATTCGGAGTGCTCCCGAGATGCACAATGCTGAATCACTTCCAGCACGTTCTGCTTGAATTGCTCTGCTAGTAGCTCAGCAGCATTTTGTTGGAGTGCCTTAATGTTGTATTGAATACTTAGTTCCAGCATGCCACCTGTAACGAGTCCTCCCACGTCCATAACACAGGACATTTGGGTCAATTCATGAGTATTAGCTCCGCTGGAATATGGAGAAAAATGCATGCCGCTATGCTGCAGTGTCTGATCAAATTCGCCCAAATAATTAAAGCTGATCTGTGGCTCAGCGTATGTTGCCCCGGACGGTCCATTCTGGCTGAGATATCTCCAGATGCCATACCCAATTCCTTTATGTGGAATGCTGCGCAGCATCTCCTTCATCCGTTTGATGTGCCCGGAGATATCATCTTCCCGGTTAATCCGCAGCAGTACCGGGTATTGACTCGTAAACCAGCCAATCGTCCGTGATATATCCGTATCCTTTATGATTTCTTCCCGGCCATGGCCTTCGAGAAGAATCGCAACCTTTTCACTACCAGTCCAAGCGCTTAACGTCTTGCCGAGTGCCGTCAACAACAGATCATTCACTTCTGTGTTGTACGCGCGGTGGGCTTGCTTTAGTAGTTGATCAGTCTCTTCCTTCGTAAGCCTCACATTTACGATACCCATGTCTTGCTGCATAAACTTATCGCTATGCTCTTGGGACACCGGAAGTTGGGGCGACTCGGATGCCGCCAGTTCATTCAATTGCTCCCAGTATACGTGCTCACTTTCCATCTCAGGGCTGTCGGCATAGGCTGACAGCCGCTCCGACCAAACCCGGAAGGAGTCCGTTTTCGTCGGGAGCTGTATGGCTTCTCCACGTACAGCCTGTTCATAGGCATTCGACAAATCCTCCAACAGTATCCGCCACGATACGCCGTCTACCACCATATGATGAATAGCCAGTAGCAGATGGTCCCCATCAGCGCAGTGGAACAGGCCCACTTTCAACAGAGGCCCTTCATCCAGTCGGATGTTACTCTGAATAGTGCTGGCCCGGGCTTCTATAGCTTGACCCAATGTGGGACCGATCGGCACGTCTTTGAAATCGGCCACTTCCAGATCATACAGCTTTCCTTCCTTCACTCCGCGGTTCCACGCTTCCCAGCCTTGCTCCGTCTTGTGGAACACCATCCGCAACGCATCATGGTGCACCACCAACTGCGTCAGTGCCTGGCGTAGCGGCTCTTCCTCGAATCCCCGCTCCCGGTGAATCATAACCGCCTGATTAAAGTGGTCCGGCACAGGCTGCTCTTGTTCCACAAACCACTGCTGAATCGGTGTCAGCAGCACAGCTCCGCTGACCTCTTCCTGATCAGCTAATTGAGTATCCGACACACGCAGGTGCGTAGCTAGCTCGGCAACCTCAGGGTACTTAAACAAGTCTTTGATATCCAGCTTGTATCCTGCCTGCAGCAAGCGTGAGGACACCTGAATCGCCTTGATCGAATCCCCGCCCCGATCAAAAAATTGATCCGTCAATCCGACCGGACCGCCGCCCAGTACAGCCTCCCACACACGAGCCAGAACCTGCTCCTCTGCCGTCCGTGGAGCACTATATTCCTGTGTAGAACGGGAAATCTGCTCCGGTGCCGGCAATGCCTTACGGTCGATTTTGCCGTTAGGTGTGAGTGGCATTTGCTCCATCTGAACAAAGTGCGAAGGAACCATATAATTCGGGAGTTCTTCACTCAGCTGCTTGCGAAGCTCGCTCCCTGTCACTTCCCGTTCCGCCACGTAGTAGGCAACCAGTTCGTGTTGGTTTTGGTTTGTCGCATGGGCCAGTACGCTGACCTCCTGGATACGATCTATTTTCAGCATGGCCGACTCGACCTCGCCCAGCTCAATTCGGTAGCCGCGAATTTTAACTTGTTGATCCATCCGTCCAGCGTATTCCAATGTACCGTCTTCACGCCAGCGAACAAGGTCTCCCGTGCAGTATAGGCGATCTCCGTCTACCCACGGATTGGCAAGAAATCTCTCAGCCGTCAATTCAGGACGGTTCAAGTAACCGCGTGCGACTCCGTCTCCGCCAACAACCAGCTCACCCCATGCTCCAATCGGCTGCAGGTTAAACGCCGAATCGACCACATACGCCGTCGAATTGCGGATAGGACGCCCGATCGGCACAGAATCAAGCTGTTCTTCCTTAATATGATAAGCCGTCGAAAAAGTAGTATTTTCCGTTGGTCCATAGCCGTTAATGATATTCATGTCCGGATTATCCCGTAACACCCGGTTAATATGCGGCGCAGACAGCACGTCGCCTCCGACCAGCAAATACTTTACATCTCCAAACAATTTACTGTCCTGCTGCGAAAGCTGATTAAATAGCGGTGTAGTCAGCCACATCATGGTGATGCAATGATCCCGTATGGTCTCCTTGAGCTTAGCTGCGTCCAAAAGATCATCCTTATGCACGAGTACAAGCTGACCTCCGTTCAGTAGCGCCCCCCAAATTTCAAACGTAGACACATCAAATACAAATGCGCAAGTCTGCAACATTCGGATCGATTCATCGAACGGCACATAATCCGTATTACGTACCAATCGCACGACACTGTGATGCTCAACAACGACGCCCTTAGGCTTGCCTGTTGATCCCGAGGTATAGATGACATAAGCAGCATGTTCGCCCGCTCCATCTATCCCCAAATTGGAAGCATCCGAACTGTAGAACGTATCCTCATTCAGATTGACAATCTGTCCATCAAAATAGCAACGATCCAGAAAATCTTGTTGAGTCAGCAGCAGTTTGGCTCCCGAATCCTCCAGCATATAACGGATACGGTCCTCCGGATATTGAGGGTCTACCGGCACATACGCTCCGCCAGCCTTCAAAATAGCGAGTGTTCCCGTAATCATATCCAGCGAGCGCTCCGTTAGAATGCCGACAGGCTCATCGGCCTTCACTCCGGCAGCCCGTAGCGTATGCCCTAATCGGTTAGCCTTCTCATTCAGTTCCCGATAGGTTAGAGATTGATGCCCCAAAGCTACAGCAATATGATCAGGCGTACGCGCAGCCTGCTCCTCAAACAGCTTTTGGATCGTCTGATTGCGAGGATATACAGAAGCCGTGTCGTTAAACTCGCCTGTAATCTGTTGTCTTTCCGCTATTGTCACCATTTCCAGTTCTTCAACGCGAATATACGGGTTGAATGAAATTTGCTCCAGCAGACGGGCAAAATGTCCATACAGACGCTCAATCCCGTTTTGATCAAAGCTCAATGCGTTATACATAAAACGAATCTTGATGCCTTCTCCCGGCATCACGACAACATTCAAATCGTAGTTGGTTTGTTCTGTGACCACCACGTTCGAAATCGTGAATGGTTCCTGCCCATCACTTCCCAGCTGTTCTACCTGCTGTTCCACCGGATAATTTTCGAATACCATAATGTGCTTGATTAAATCCTGCTTCTGCTCGGTCAGTGCCTGAATTTCATATAGCGGGAAAGTGTCATAGGCATTGGCAGAAAGCGCCTGCCTCTGAGTTTGCTTCATTAACTCAGCAAATGCAGCTGCCGGTCGACCTTGAATACGGACTGGGATGGTATTAATGAAAAGTCCGATCATTTGCTCTACTCCCGCAATGTCCGCTGGACGTCCTGATACCACACTACCGAAAACGACATCCTCTGTGCGGTTATATTTTTGCAGTAAAACACCCCAGGCTGTTTGCATCAGCGTATTTATCGTCACCTGTTCTTGCTTTGCCAGCTTCTGAAGTTCCGCCGTCAGGTCTATACCTAAATCAAATTCCAGATATTCAGCCTCATATCCCTTCGCCTTCCCTGTTTTGGCCTGAGGCAAGACCGTCGTCTCCTCATGGCCCTGCAGATAACTACTCCAATACTCCACTGCTTCCTTACGGTTCTGCTCCTCCAGCCATTCGATGTATCGACTGTATGGTGTTACCACAGGCAATTGTGGTGGCTTTCCTTCTGTAAGGGTGGTATATCCTCCAAATACCTCATTGGTGACCAGTGACAAGCACCAGCCGTCCATTATGATGTGGTGGAAGCTCCATACAAAATGGTATGAATCGTCTGATGTACGGAAGATGGATACTCTCATCAGCGTATCCTTTGCCAGATCAAACCCCTTCTGCTGATCCCGACGCGCGAACTCCTCGATATACTGCTCCTGCGCCGCCTTCTCCTTCTCACGTATATCCTCCACGTACAAATCTCCACGTTTACTCCGGTATACCACTTGCAAGGGCTCATCCTGCAAATCGCTCCGGAAGTTAGTCCGCAGTGTTGAATGACGCTGCACCAGCAAGTCCAGACTGGCAGCAAACGCTACGAGATCCAGCGTTCCCTTCAGTTCAAAGGTGGACTGCTCCACATACGCGCTGGACCGGGAATCCAGCATATTGTGGAACAGCATGCCTTTTTGCATCGGCGTCATGGGGTATATATTCTCAAGCTCTCCGTCAGGCTGAATCTGTTCCACCATCCGGTCCAATGCTTCCAGACTTAGACCCGGAAGCAGCACATCACTCGGCGTCAATTCAGAACGCTCCCGTGATACACAGTGGCGAATCACTTCCAACACGTTCTGCTTGAGCTCCCTGGCTAGTTTTACTACATTATCTTCCTGTAATACTTTTGTGTTATAACGAATATCCAGTTCAAGCATTCCGTCTGTTACAATGCCCCCCACATCCAGGGAACACGGCATACGGGTCTGTTCGTTAACATCTGCTCCACTGGAGTACGGTGACATGCGCGTTTCGCTGTGCTGTAGCGTTTGATCAAATTCGCCCAAATAATTAAAGCTGATCTGTGGCTCGGCGTATGTTGCCTCGGACGGTCCGTTCTGGCTGAGATATCTCCAGATGCCGTATCCAATCCCTTTATGTGGAATGCTGCGCAGCATCTCCTTCATCCGTTTGATGTGCCCGGAGATATCATCTTCCCGGTTAATCCGCAGCAGCACTGGGTATTGACTTGTAAACCAGCCGACCGTTCGTGATATATCCGTATCCTTCATGATTTCTTCCCGGCCATGGCCTTCCAGAAGAATTGCAACCTGCTCACTGCCAGACCAAGTGCTTAACGTCTTGCCGAGTGCCGTCAGCAACAGATCATTCACTTCTGTGTTGTACGCGCGATGGGCCTGCTTTAGCAGTTGATCAGTCTCTTCTTTCGTGAATTTCAAGCTCAAAGTAGCCGTGTCATTTATGGTCAATGGTTTTTTAGAATTCAGCAATTCCGTAAGCCTTAAAGACTCGTATGCCGTCAATTCATTCAGTTGCTCCCAGTATGCGTGCTCACTTTCCATCTCAAGGCTGTCGGCATAGGCTGACAACCGTTCCGACCAGACCCGGAAGGAGTCTGTTTTCGTCGTGAACTGTATGGCTTCTCCACGTACAGCCTGCTCATAGGCATTCGACAAATCCTCCAACAGTATCCGCCACGATACACCGTCTACCACCATATGATGAATAGCCAGTAGCAGATGGTCCCCATCAGCGCAGTGGAACAGGCCCACTTTCAGCAGAGGTCCTTCATCCAGTCGGATGTTACTCTGAATAGTGCTGGCCCAGGCTTCTATAGCTTGACCCAATGTGGGACCGATCGGCACGTCTTTAAAATCGGCCACTTCCAGATCATACAGCTTCCCTTCCTTCACTCCGCGGTTCCACGCTTCCCAGCCTTGCTCTACCTTGCGGAACACCATCCGCAACGCATCATGGTGCACCACCAACTGCGTCAGTGCCTGGCGTAGTGGCTCTTCCTCGAATCCCTGCTCCCGGTGAAGCATAACCGCCTGATTAAAGTGGTCCGGCACAGGCTGCTCTTGTTCCACAAACCACTGCTGAATCGGTGTCAGCAGCACAGCTCCACTGACCTCTTCCTGATCAGCTAATTGGCTATCCGACACACGCAGGTGCGTAGCTAGCTCAGCAACCTCAGGGTACTTAAACAAGTCTTTGATATCCAGCTTGTATCCTGCCTGCAGCAAGCGTGAGGACACCTGAATCGCCTTGATCGAATCCCCGCCCCGATCAAAAAATTGATCCGTCAATCCGACCGGACCGCCGCCCAGTACAGCCTCCCACACACGAGCCAGAACCTGCTCCTCTGCCGTCCGTGGAGCACTATATTCCTGCGTAGAACGGGAAATTTGCTCCGGTGCCGGCAATGCCTTACGGTCGATTTTGCCGTTAGGTGTGAGTGGCATTTGCTCCATCTGAACAAAGTGCGAGGGAACCATATAATTCGGGAGTTCTTCACTTAACTGCTTGCGAAGCTCGCTCCCTGTCACTTCCCGTTCTGCCACGTAGTAGGCAACCAATTCGTGTTGGTTTTGGCTGTTAGCATGTGCCAGTACGATGACCTCTTGCATGCGATCTGCCTTCAGCATAGCCGCCTCAACTTCGCCCAGTTCAATCCGGTAACCGCGAATTTTGACTTGATGGTCAATCCGGCCCATGTACTCAATGTTGCCGTCAGGCAACCATCTTGCCAGGTCGCCTGTCCGATACATGCGTTCATAGCCCGCTTCCCCACCTGCAAACGGATTGGTCACAAATTGTTCAGCTGTTAATTCCGGACGGTGCAGGTAACCGCGTGCCAGTCCTGGGCCGGATACACACAACTCCCCTGCTATTCCAGCAGGTAAAAGATGACCAAGAGCATCGATCATGTACACCCGGTGGTTGGGTACGGGACGTCCTATGGAAATGGTATCGATTGCTCCGGGGTGCTCTGACACCGGCCAAATGGACGTTGCTACCGAGTTTTCTGTCGGTCCGTAACCATTAAAATAGGCAACCTGATCCTTCCACTTGGTTACGAGCTCCATCGAGGAAGCGGAACCAGCGGTGAACAGAATACGCAGATCTGGCATTCGTTCTGGATTTAGATAGACGGCATAGGTAGGAGGTAATGCCGCCACCGTAATTTTATGATCCGCCATGTACTGTTCAAACTGGTTGTAGTTCAGTATGATTTCCGAAGTAGGCACGTAAAGTGTCGCGCCACAAAATAGCGCCTGAAATATTTCCCAGCAGGCAGCATCAAATGCGTAGCTCGCAAACAGTAGGGCATGATCTGACGGACTTATCTGCAATGTTTCATCAAAATACGTTTTCAGGTTACACAATCCATGGTGCTCCAGCATTACACCTTTTGGCTGTCCGGTAGTACCTGAAGTATATATGACGTAGGCTAGGTCGTTTGCTCCTGATACGGCCTCCAGATTTGATCCTTTCATGTGATATATAGTTGGATCTTCATCCAATACTAGGACCTTTCCCCCAAAAGCGGCCTCTTTGACCTTTTCCACAAGATGGCTTTGCGTCAAAAGCAGGTCTGCACCGGAATCGTCAAATATATAACGGATACGTTCCTCTGGATATGACGGATCGATGGGTACATATGCCCCTCCTGCTTTAAGAATAGCGAGGATGCCGACCACCATATCTATAGAACGATCAGTCATGAGTCCAACCAGCCGATCGGTTGTTGTGCCGTAACTACGTAGGGTACGAGCTAGTCGGTTGGCACGTTCATTCAGCTCAGCATAAGTCAGACTGGAGTTCTCACAGACAACTGCTGTTGTATTTGGTGTCTTTTCTACTTGTTTTTCAAAACAAAGATGGATGGTATCACTAGAAGGATATGAGATCTGTACTCCGCTAAATTGGGATAAAACCTGACTTTTCTCTTCCGTCGTCAGAAATTCCAAATCGGAAATCAGTAGATCCGGCTGTTGAACAATCTGTTCCAGTCCCCGTTTAAGATGAGCTGCAATTAGCCTAATCCAATTTTCATCGTAAACCAGCCGATTGTAACTAAAAGTAACTTCATACTGTGATCCAGGAACGACAATCACATTAAAATCATAGTTGGTCTGTACAATATCTTCCACGTCGGTAACCTGAAGTGTATCAGGCCCTTTTTCCGCATGAATAAGCTCCTCTGAATAAGGATAGTTCTCAAAAACAACAATATGACGGACTAAATTTTGTTTCAAATCCGTGTGATTCTGAATATCTGCCAAGGAAGAATAAGAGTACTGAGTAGACTCGATGTTGGAGTTTTGTACAGATATCAGCAGATCTGAAAATCTCTGGTCCACATCACTGGTTATGCGTGTTGGTATTGTGTTAATGAACAATCCAACCATATTTTCAATTCCCGGAACTTCATCTGGTCTGCCGGATACTACGGACCCGAACACAACATCCCGGCTGTGGTTGTACATTTGAAGCAATAATCCCCATACCGTCTGAAATACAGTGCTGACTGTCGTGTGGTAGTGTTTAGCTATTCTCTCCATTCCTTGAGTCAGTTCTTTCCCCAGCTTGCATGTGTAACGTTCTGCTTCGAAGATTGGATTCAATGGACGGTTATAACCTGGCAAAATTGTTTCATTTTCAAGCCCATTTAAATACCCTCGCCAATAGGCTGTCGCTTCTTCCTTGTCCTGTTGCTCTAGCCACTGAATAAAACTGCTGTACGGATATACCGTATCCAATTGTGCAGGCACTCCGGACCGAAGGGAAGTATACATAGTAAAAAATTCCTGGGCTACCGTTCCCATACACCAACCATCCATTATAATGTGATGAACACTCCAGACAAGCTTGCAAGAGTCATCATCCCATTGAAACAGGGCAAGTCGAATCGGAACATCTTTTTCCAAGTCAAAACCCGCTTGACGCTCTGTCTTTAAAAAGTCAGTAAAATGCTCCCTTTTCTCAGCTTCAGGAAAAACACTGATATTTTCGAAATGAACAGGCAACGCTTCACGTTCTTCCAGAACAATTTGAAGCGGACGTTCTGTTTCTTTATACATAAAAATGGTACGGAATATATCATATCGATTCATGAGCTGCTGCAAGCTTTGCTGAACCAAATGAACATCTAGCACTTCATTAAAGGTAATAACGGTCTGCTCAAAGTAAGCTTCTGATTTTGCGTCGAGGATGGAATGAAACAACATTCCCTCCTGCATCGGGGATAGCGGATAGATATCTTTAATATTTACCTGTGCCAAATCATTCACCTTTCCTTTATCCATGCAGAATTTGAGTTTCAACTTGCTGATATCCTTTATTTCAACAGATTTCCCAGCTTATCCGATAATCGGCTTGATATTTGTTCAAATTGCCCCATAGACAATTGATTATATGTAAAATCCGTAGGGCTGCGCTCCGCCTGATCTTTAGTGCAACAATGATGGATAAGATTCAATAGATGTTTTTTAAAGCCGATCGTTAATCGCTCTACCGTTGCTACACCATATTCAAGCCCGTTATATTCAAATTCAAACCGAAGGATTCCGTTCGTGATCATGCCGTTAATGTCAAATGTATTCGTCTTTTCCGCACGCGGGCTTCTCTCACCATTGGCTAAGTCTGCTAATCGGGAAATACGCCAAGGCATGTCTGTCTTGTTTTCTTCGTCGAATTGTCCCAAATAATTGAAGCTGATTTCCGGGAATGGTGCAGCGACTAGAGAAGCGGCTTTAGTCTGGTCCTTGGTCAAATAACGTAAAATACCATAACCGACGCCCTTATTAGGCACCCGCCGCAGCTTATCTTTAACCATTTTGATCTGATAGGCCAAGTTCTCGGGTCTGTTGACCTCGATTACAAAGGGATACAGGGAGGTAAACCAGCCGACTGTACGTGAGATGTCCAAATCTTTAATGATCTCCTCCCTGCCGTGCCCCTCCAGCAAAATCGGGATTTCGTTGTAACCGCTCCATTCATAAAAAGCCAGACCCAAGGCTGTAAGCAACAGATCATTCATTTCCGTATGATAGGCATGATGTACATGCTTCAACAGCTTTTCCGTCTCATCCCTGCTGAGTACCACCTCCGCTTGGCGTCGATCTTGCATCAGGCTAACCGCGATTTCATGATCTCTTGGTAACCGACGCATCCTGCGTGAATCTACATTGTTCCAGTAGCTGATTTCTTGGCGTACCTGTACACTTTCGGCGTAAGTGGTCAGTCCTAAAGCCCACTCTTTGTAAGCATCAGTCTTGCCGGGCAGATTCGGCATCTCACCTCGAGCTACCTGATCATAGGCGGTGCCCAAATCTTCCAGCAAAATTCTCCAAGACACACCGTCTACAATAAGATGGTGGATAACGATCATCAGATGATCTTGACCGGATAAATGGAATAAAGCCAAACGTATGAGAGGACCTCGTTGCAGATCCAAACTGCTTTGCAGCTCATCACCAATGTGTCGGATTTCTTCTTCAGGCTGGCTTGATTGTGTCAAATCATAGCTCGTTAATGTAAAGAACTCACCTTCGTTCACTCCCCTGTTATAGGCGGAGGCTCCCTTTTCCTCTTCCACAAAAATGAGCCGTAATGCATCGTGATGGGCTACCAGCTTGTCCATGGCATTTTTCAGCCATAATTCATTCCATCCTTCATCATTTTGCAGCATGACCGCCTGATTATAATGGTGACGATCTCTCCGATGATGCTGAAAAAAATCGAGTTGAATGGGTGTCAAGTCTACCGCACCCTCTACAATCCCTTGGGGAATGATACGGGTGATTTTTTTTATAAACGGTGCTATCAGGTGAATTTCAGGGTAACGGAATAAGTCCTTTACTTCCATTTTCAGACCTTTGGCATTTAAGCGGATTGCAATTTGCAATGCTTTAATCGAGTCCCCGCCAAGCTCGAAAAAGTTATTGTGTAATCCAATTGGTTTAACACCGATCACTTCTTCCCAGATCAAAGCGATTGTTTTTTCCAATTCATCCTGTGGTGCCTCATATACGCTATCCAACGGTGCTATTTCATCTGGTTCGGGCAGATTGGATCGGTCTATTTTCCCGTTATGGGTCAATGGCAACTGTTCCAATACAATGATTTGGGCTGGAACCATGTAGACTGGTAACTGCTGAGCCAGTTTATCTCGCAGTATGTCTTTCTCAGCTGCACCTGCAACATAGGCACATAAATACTTTTGTCCCGCTGTGTCCAGTCGATCAACAACAACAGCCTGGCGCACTCCTTCCGTTTCGAGCAAAATAGATTCGATTTCTCCAGGCTCAATCCGGTATCCGCGAATTTTATATTGGTAGTCAGCTCTCCCGATAAAATCAATATTCCCATCTGGCTGCCAGCGCGCCAGATCCCCAGTACGATACAAGCGTCCACCAGGCGAGAACGGATCAGACACGAATTTCTCAGCCGAAAGCTCCGGTCTGTTCAGATATCCCCGCGCTACAGAAGCTCCACCAATACACAGCTCGCCCGTTACACCGACAGGGACCGGACGCATCCTTTCATCAACAATATATAATTTATGATTTGGTAGAGCTCTGCCGATAGGGACAATTCCGGACAGAGGCAATTTTTCCAGCTCGTCCTCATAAAAGCTAGATTCGATTGCGGCTTCGGTAACTCCATACGTATTAATAATCCGCATCTTGCTGCCAAAACGTGTCAACATCTTACGGTAATCTGCAACAGCCAAGCTATCTGCTCCAGTAGTAAGCAGCTTTAGGGAACTGATATTTGTACCATGCTCATAGATGTAATTCAATAGCAGAGCTAAAAGCACAGGCGGCGTCTCAAACGTAGTAATCTCCTGCTGCTCCAACAGTGTAGCCAAGGCAGCTGGATCATTTCTCACGTTTTCAGGACAAATGACCAAGGTACCTCCATTGACAAATGCCTTGGCCAAATCGCATGCAAACACATCAAACGACATGCTGGCAATTTGCAGTAGCTTAACAGGGAAATCTTTAAATCCTTGGCTGTGTCTGTAACCGAGTGCGGTGTTGACATATTGTTGATGTTCAACCATAACGCCTTTGGGCTTACCTGTGGTACCCGATGTATAAATGACATACGCCAAAGAGCTGGGCTCATATGTGGAGATATACTGCTTGTTCGAATCCATCTCGGGCTGGAGTGGCAAGGTAGCGAGATCGACTACCTCGCCCATAAAATCCATTGTTTTCAGCCAGCCCGTCAGGTGAAATTGCGTAAGCACAATCGTCGTTCCACAGTCACGCAGCATATATTCAATACGCTCTTCTGGATACACGGGGTCTACTGGCACATAGGCAGCTCCGGCTTTCATAATTCCCAGCACCGCCACTATCATCTCAACAGACCTGTCAACCATGACAGCGACCAGACTCTCCCGTGTAATTCCACGCTTCTGCAAAAAATGGGCAAGAGCGTCTGCTCTATCATTGAGTTGTTTGTAAGTGAGCAGCGTATCTTCATATATGACGGCCGCTCGTTCCGGTGTACGCTCCGTCTGCGCTTCGAATATCCCGTGAAAAGTAAGTGAAGGAAACTGGACAACGGGTCCGCTCCATGTTTTCGTCAAATTTGCTTCTTCTTCGGTTGTTAACAGCCGAACGTCACGGAGGCAAACATCCGGATTGCTGGCAATTTGGAGGAAGACATGCTTCAAGTAATTGGCCAGATGCTTCATCGCTTCACCGTTGTAAACCTTGCCGTTATAGGACAATATAAAACTCATTGCCGTCTTGTCTTCAACTTCAATATTAAAGTCATACGGTATTTCTTCGAATAACCGGGCGTCCTCAATAATGAACCCGAGTTTGTCTTGCCAGTCCTGTCTCCCGATCATGTTTTCCAGCGGATAGTTCTCGAATACAACGATATGATCAAGCAAGCGTTGCTTGAGTGCAGATTGCGACTGGATTTCAGCAAGTGAACAGTATCCGTTCATCCTTCCTTGGACAGAGGCTCTCTGGACATCGCGCAACAATTCAACAAAACTCTTTTCTTCATTTAATCTAATTCGTAATGGAATGGTGTTAATGAACAATCCAACAATTCGCTCTACTTCATCCAATTCCGACGGGCGCCCAGATACAACCGTGCCAAAAACTACGTCCTTGCTTCCGTTGTAACGACCAAGTACAATTCCCCAGGCGGCCAGAAAAAGACTGCTGAGCGTGGTCCCATTGCATTCAGCAATCGCACGCAAAGTGCTGGTCTCTTTTTCCGTCAGCGACGTTCTATATTCCTGTAGCAGATAGCCGTCTTTTTCAGAAGTTGTAGCTGGAGTTTTTAGCATCGGAAGTCCAGCTGTTTGTTCGTAGCCTTGTAATACAGAACTCCAGTAGTTCTTGGCGGCCTCCTGATCCTGTTCTTCAAGCCAGTCGGCATACCCGGTGTAAGGTCGTGGTTCAGGCAATTGAACGGAACGGCCTGTATGATAGGCCTCATAGGCCGTTAACAACTCGTCCATTATGATGCCAAGACACCAGCCGTCCATAATAATATGATGAAAACTTAAAAGCAGCGTATAGGCATCTTTATCCGTTTGAAGTACAGCCATCCGGATGAGCATATCCCTGCTCAAATCGTAATGGGTGTTACGGTCCACATCCATAAATCTACGAATAGCGTCGGCTTGCTCCTTTCCGGTCAGTTCTGTCATATTTTCGTAAGTAATCGCCGTATTTCGCTTCTTAAAGACAATCAGCCGCGAACGAGAAGCGGATTTATGATAAATGTTCGAGCGCAGCGTTTCATGACGCTGAACCAGTAGCTGAAAGCTTTTTTGCAGGGCATTCCAATCCAGATCTCCCCGAATAGAAATACGTAATTGCTCGTAATAAGCCTGTGATTCTGGTTCCATCAGCGCATGAACGAGCATTCCTTCCTGTAAGGGAGTCAAGTTGACCACTTTTTCAATTTCAAGTCCTTTGATCATGGATATCCTCCTCGTACGAATCGTTATAGATTCTCATAAAACTGCTTCATGTCTTCAAACTCATCTAGATCCAAACCACGTGCTCCCACATCCGATGGTGTTAGTTGCCGTCCGGATTGGTCCAGACAATGCTGAATAATGCCCGACAAATGATGTTCAAAACGCAACAGAAGCATTCGGATAGTATCTGCTTCATACGCGTGACGGTTATAAAGCATGCAGATGGAAAGCTTACCGTCTTTTATCCACCCATCCAGATAGAGGGGATAGGCTAAACCTGAAACGCTACAATTCTGGTCGGACCATAATTCAACATCCATAGGCGATGTATGAAAGTGAGAGGAACTGACCGATTCAGAATGAATCAAGCGGAAGCCAATTTCCGGGTAATACTTAGCATTAAATTCCGATCTGCCGTAGGTTGCAGAACCATATTTTAGTAATCCATATCCTAAACCCTGGTTGGGTACTTGCCGGACCGTCTCCTTCACGTTTCTGAGCAAAAGAGAACTGTCTTCCCCAGGCTCCATGTCCAAAACAAGCGGATATATGGAACCGAATTGTCCTACGGTTCTTGAAAGGTCCGGTTTGTCCGAAGTCACAGTTTGTTGCTCCCGATCATAATGTTCAAATCCAATGGCAATCTTAGACTGTCCGGACCATTCCGCTATAGTCAGTCCCAATGCAGCAAGCAGTAACTCAGCGGTCACCGTATTATAGGTTTGGTTAGCCCGTGTCAACAGCTGGCTTGTTTTCTCGTCCGAAAGCTGTATGATGCAATTGTCTACTGGACGAAGTGTTTCGGAATGTGCAGGTGTCTCATGGTCCTTCGGTATAAATTCTCCATCGAAATTAACCTTATCCAGCCAGTAGAGTTTCTCTTTGGCCAGCTTTTTGCTGTCTGCATAGTCTTCTAGCCACCGCATCCAGGAGCGGTAAGAATCTGTTTTGTCAGGAAGCACTATCGGTTCCCCGTTGAGAGCTTGTTCATAGGCAGTTGTGAAATCCTCAAGCAGGATACGCCAAGATATGGGATCAGCCACTAGCGGATCTACAGAAAGGAAGAACTGGTCGGAACCCGACATCCGGAATAAGCCTGCGCGTACTCTGGGTCCCTCAAACATTCCATAACTATTTTGAATCTGGAAGCATTCGCTCTGTAATTGCTTGCTAGCTTCATGGTCATCATCTACAAGAGAGAACACATCAAGTGTGAACCATTCTTCATTTTCATCTCGGTATACAAGGGTAGACGGTTCGTCGATCGACGCCAGACCAAGCCGTAATCCCTCGTGATGAGTAGTTAATGTTTGCAGCACAGACCGTAACAGATCCTCATCGAAGTCCGGGTTGCCTGCAAATAGCATGGATGTTGCCGTCCGCAAGGTGTAAAATGTGCCCAGTTCATTCAACTGCCGCTGAATCGATGTTAATGGAATCTCTCCATCTATCGAATTCTGGTCTGTGTAGCGGAACAAAGTTGTCACAAGCTTGCTGAGATCCTCAATGAACGGGTGCTCCATCAAAAGAGAAATGTCAAGGGAATAACCATGCTGACGCAGACGTGAGGCAACCTGAACGGCCTTAATAGAATCGCCGCCAAGCAGAAAAAAATGATCTCGAACGCCTATAGGGTCACATCCCAAAACGTCTTGCCATACCACGACCAGCGCCCTTTCGACATCAGTTCTCGGAGCAACATAATCCGTTTGTAAAGAATCATGGCGGTCCGGCTCAGGCAAAGCTTTTCGGTCAGTTTTTCCATTAGCCGTAAGAGGAAGCTGCTGCATAGGCACCACATATGCTGGAATCATATAAAACGGCAGCTTCTGCTTGAGCGCATTCTGCACGTCCAGCGGACTTAATGGCTCAGAAGCCACAAAGTATGCACACAAATCCTTGTAGCCGTCTTTGTTCTCCCGCGCTACGACTACTGCTGATTGGATTCCGTCTACAGACAGCAACTGCGCTTCAATCTCGCCCAGTTCAATACGATATCCTCTCACTTTTACCTGTTGATCGATCCGACCCAGATACTCAATGTTGCCGTCAGGCATCCAACGCGCCAAATCTCCTGTGCGGTAAATCCGCTCATAGTCCTCCGCTCCGCTGTTAAACGGATTGGCAGCGAACTTCTCCTTTGTCAGTTCCGGTCGATTAAGATAGCCACGGGCTACTCCTATACCACTGATACAAAGTTCTCCCACCACTCCAATCGGCTGCAATCGCTCCGTACCTTCCTGTACAACATACAAATGAATATTATCAATCGGTTTACCGATCGGGATCACCGAGTGCTCTTCCACAGGCTCGCATTCAAAGAATGAAACGTCTACAGTAGCTTCTGTTGGACCATACAAGTTAATTAGTTTTGCGCTTCCAAACCCTGACATAATTCGATAGAAACGCGCCACATGCTGAGGAGGCAATGCTTCGCCACTGGCAAATACATGTTTTAACGTTTTCAATTTTGCTTGCACCATTTCCCTTGGTTGCTGCTCCAAGTATTCCAGAAAAATATGCAGCATCGCGGGTACAAAATGAAGGGTGCTCACCTTGTCTTCATTAATCGTGTTCAGGATCTGTTCGGGAGACTTTTCTCCACCGATTGGCAGCAAGCTTACTTTAGAGCCCACCATCGACCACCAGAACAACTCCCAAACGGATACGTCAAAAGTAAAGGCAGTTTTTTGCAAAATCGTATCTTCTGCGCTCAGGCCATATCTATTGTGCATCCAGCAGAGCCGATTCACGACTGAGCGGTGTTCAACAATAACCCCTTTCGGTTTCCCTGTGGAACCGGATGTATAGATGATATAGGCCGCATGGTTTGGTTCTGCTAGAGGCTCAAGGTTGGAGGCATCTTCATGCCAGATACTCATGCAGTCTGTCGTAGGCTCCGTCGACCTGGACGCTTGCAAAGCCATGATCGTGGAAGCATAATCCAACACCATTACCTTGCAGTCCGCATATTGCTTCAGCTGTTCTGCAAACTGTGGTTGTGTCAGCACCAGTTGTGTTCTCGAATCTTCAAGCATATATTGAATTCTTTCCTGTGGGTATCCCGGATCAATGGGTACATAAGCTCCACCTGCTTTTAGAATTGCATAGATGCCAATCATCATCTCAGGTGAACGCTGAGCGATAATCCCCACCGGCTGATCCGGTCCCACACCTTCTGCCCGCAGCGTTCGCGCTAAACGATTCGCCAGCTCATTCAACTCCTGGTAAGTCATACACTTATCTTCAAATATGATTGCCATGTCATCTGGAGTCCTGCTAACCTGCTGCTCAAACCTTCCGTGAATCGTTGCATCCCGCGGAAAATAGGCAGAGGTGTTGTTGAACTCATATAGTAATAAGTGCTTATCTTCTTCTGTCAGCATATCCATGTCAGCCAAGCGAATTTCGACATCTTGAGTTACGATTTCCAACACTTTTATATAATGGAGGGCAAATCGCTCAATCGTCTCCAACTTAAACAGGCTGGTCGCATACTCCCAGGTGAAAGTTAACTGGTCTTGAGTTTCCGTTACATGTAATGAAAGATCGAACTTCGATACACCTGCATTAAACTCATTCGGCTGCAAACGAAGTCCGCCGAGTTCAATGACCTCTATTCCCTTATTTTGCAGACTGAACATCGTATCAAAGATGGGATTGCGGCTTACATCGCGTACTCGATCCAGTTTGTCGACCAGTTGGTCAAATGGATATTCCTGGTGCTCCAACGCAAGCAGAGTGTTATGTTTTACGTCCTCCAGAAAAGCACTGAATGGCTGGGATGCCAGCGGTCGATTACGGAGAACTAAAGTATTCACAAATATGCCGATCATCGCTTCCGTATCCGCATGCCCTCTACCCGCTGCCGGTGTACCTACGAGGAAGTCCTCTTGCCCGCAGTATTTGCTTAACAGCACATTATAAGCTGCCAAAAGCACCATAAAGAGCGTTGTTCCCGTATCTCTTGCCAATTGATTAAGTCTATCCGTCAGCTTGGATTGCACAATGAAGGTAAGGCTGTCCCCTGCGAAGCTCTGACTTGACGGACGAGCAAAGTCAGTTGGCAGGTCTAATACAGGGAGCTCGCCGTCCAACGTGTCTAACCAAAATGCTTCATCCTTTGCTTGGCTGTCTCCGGCATAATGTTGTTTTTGCCAAACGACATAGTCTTTGTAGTGAACGTCAATGGGGGCAAGTGGCATACCCTGATACCGCGTGCTGATCTCATCCATTAATACTGCCATCGAGAAGCCGTCTGAAATGATATGGTGCATATCGATCAGCAACATAAACTGGTCACGATGGATTGCGAACAGCTCAGCCCGAATTAAAGGAGCCTTACTCAGGTCAAAAGGCTGAATAAACAGTTCACGGGTGTGATTAGCATCCTCTTCGGAAATTGGAGTAACAGGAATGTCCAGTGAAAGCACATCCTGTACCTTCTGCACGGTTTCCCCGTCTACTATCTCAAAATACGTCCGAAAGGATTCATGCCGTGAAAAAACCTCCTTCACTGCATCAATGAACCTGGAAACGTGTAACTCTCCCTCTATATGCAGTTGACCCGATACATGATACGCTGCACCTCCACCCAGTTGATCCAGCACATACATTCTTTTTTGAGCGGGAGATACCGGATAAAAGGGCTGTAAATCTGCCGGAACAAGCGGCTCAAACTTTCGCTTTTGTCCTCCTTTTACATGTGCCGCCAGTTGTGCAATCGTTTGCAAATGTAAAATTTGTACCAGCGGAATATATACTTCGAATTCCTTGTTAATTCTGCTTAGAAGAACAGTCGCTTTTAAGGAGTCTCCACCCATTTGAAAAAAATTATCGTTGTATCCGATATCAGATACATTCAAAACTTCCTTACATATGGATATCAGTTTGTCCTCAGTCATATTACTGTCAGAAACCTGCTTCTGCGAGTCCTCTATCCTGATATCTTCTGGTTTCGGCAATAATTGAAAATCCGGCTTCCCATCAGCCAAAAGAGGGATGCTATCCATCAGAACCCAAAAGCGAGGTTGCCCATAATCAGGAAGTATTGAGCTAACACTCTCTTTCAGCTTCGCTATATCCCACGAATTAGAATTATTGTCCACTATATAAGCCACTAGAAACGAAGAGTTACTGCTCTCACCGTCTTTCCGTGCCGTCAAAACACAGGCATCTAAATCCAGTGCTCGCAAAAGATGTTTTTCTATTTGCTCAAGATTCACTTGATGACCGCGAATAAGAACATCTCGGTTGGCTGCACCGATATGTCGCATTCTCCCTCCAACCTCGATATAAGCCCATTCCAGCGTCGTTCCCAGTAAACCAGCGGATGTGGCCAAATATACTTGTCCGATGGTACCAGTAGGAGACGGATGTTTATATTTGTCCAGGACACAAGGATAATTCCCTTTAGAATCCGCGTATGTCGCCCACACTTCCAAAAGCCGCTCCCTTTCCGTACTTCGAAGCAAAGACAGCGCAGATATACGCATTCCGTCTTCCTGCACAACCGAGCTCAGCAGATGTAAAAAGTATTGCGCCCATACTTCCATAGTGTCTTGTTGAAAAAGACTCGCAGCATAGTCAAAATCAAGCCGCAACTGCTGACCAGATTCCGTAACATTCAAAAACAACTCATATTGAGAAAACAATAGTTCGTGCTCCAGCAATTCTGTTTCCAGTCCGTAATAGTCAAACTCCGGAATGGGGCGGTCCATATTGAATAACACCTTCAGAACGGGCAGATGGCTTAATCCTAACTGGGCAAGTCCTGCAAAGCTGTATTTCTGATAAGCATCCAGCGTATGCATTACTCGCTTGACCGTCTGTGTGAATTCCGTGAACGTTGCTCCAGAGTCTACCTCACAAATCACTGGGAGCAAGTTAACGCAGTTGCCAATTAGCGGGGACACACCCATATGAGATTGCCCTGCGGTTGGAATACCTACCATTATTTGATTTTGGCCTGTCAGTCTGTGCAAGAAAAGCTGAAAAACAGACAATAAAGTCACAAACAAGCTGTTGCCAAGCCGAATACTGACTGATTTCAGTTGCTTCACCAGAGGTGCATCCACCACAATGGTGTGCCGTGCTCCGCGCGAAGAAGGAGAGCTGATGTTGCGTTGGAGAGACGGCAAGTCAAGGGCGGGCAATGGCTTCGCAAGTACATCTGACCAAAAAGCAAGGGCAGCCGCTCCACCTGCCTCTAACTGGTTTTGCTGCCATGCTGCGAAATCTCGGAACGGAACAGGATCGGGAAGCGTGCAGTGTTCCCCCTGTACACAAGCGGAATAAAATCGTTCCAATTCATGGAAAAACACACCGATGGACCAGCCATCTGCAATCAGATGATGAAATGTAAATGCAGCGATGTGCTTCTCATTCGACGTTTTTAAAAGCTGGATACGGAATAAAGGTTCCCCCGCACTTATTGGGAATACGGTCTCCCTGTCCTTATCCATCCAAGCACGGATATCATGTTTCTGTTCCTCTACAGTAAGACTGCTGATATCATGTAGTGGAATGCTGACGGCCATTGCCGGGGCGATGATCTGCGTTTCTCCGTCCTCCCCCATAAAGGTGCGTAAGGCTTCGTGGCGTTTAACGATGCGATGAACAGCCTCATTAAATTCCTTAACATGTAGCGGACCCTCGAAACGCAGTAAAACAGTCTCATGAAGCGACTGCGATTCCTTTGAATCCGAGACTGAGGCGAGCCATAATTGCTTCTGATCCGGAGTCAGCTTAATCGTCGATTCCTTAAGGTCTGCAGTTGCAGTTTCAGGAAAAAAAGCCTTGTTTAGATCGTTTTCATGAGGGTGCAGATCCGGCAGAAATCCTCCTTTGCGCAGCTCATTAACGCTCTCTTTAATTGCCTGTACAATTCGCTCTATATCTTCCGAAGTATGAGCCGTTGACAAAAAACAGTTCCGGCCTTCCCATATATAAATTCCTTTATCCAGCATGTGATAGAAGAATAGTTCCAAGTCACCTTTAAGGACGAAGCGGAACAAGGAACCGAAGTAAACGACCTTTATAGGTATCTGTTCCTCCGTAAAATAGTGATTCAGTTCTGCTACGAACGCCTTCGTACGACTATTTAGCTCGTTATGCAATTGCCCCCTGTCCTTCTCCAACTGCTCTAGTACGGCCAGGGAAGCTGCCATAGCCAGGGGATGATGGCAAAAAGTTCCTGCTACAAACGTCCGCTGTTGCTCATGCGGTGGATAAGAGTCATCTCCGAAGCTCCACATCCCTCCATCAATTCCATCCATGAACGATGCTTTACCTGCCACGATACCGATGGGAAGACCGCCGCCAATGATTTTACCGTAAGTTACAAGATCGGCTTCAATGCCGTACCACGCCTGCGCACCCCCTGGCTGAATACGGAAGCCCGTAATTACCTCATCAAAAATGAACGCAGTCCCGGATTGCTCCGTAATCTGGCGTACTTCCTTCAAAAAAGCTGCGGGCTGGAAATCAGGACGACGACTCTGCACTGGCTCTATGAGAACAGCAGCCAGTTCATGGGCATGGGAGCGGATATAATGGAGTGACTCGTCCGTTCCATAGCTGAGCACAACGACATCGTCCACCATGTGCTGTAGTACACCAGGTGCCAGGGGAGTGGAGTGTTGTTCCCTGTCATCCGTTGTCCCCCCCAATGCCAATATTCCATCAAAGGTACCGTGATAGGAACCAGAAAAAATCACCACTTTATCGCGCCCGGTGGCAGCCCGTGCTAACCGAAGAGCGACCATAATCGCCTCTGTCCCCGAGTTATATAGCGCAATTCGTTCCATGCCTGTCATTTTGCAAATTTTTTCGGCAATCTGTCCGGCCATATTAGACATCGGTCCAAGGCACATCCCGTTATGTATTTCCTTCTCTATCGATTCACGGATAAAGGATGGGTTGTGACCAAACAAATTGACCCCAAACCCCATCGTCAAATCAATATATTCATTACCATCCAAATCCCAAATTTTAGAACCCTCTGCACGCTGGGATATAATCTGATACACCATTTCCTTGTGAGCAAGCCTAAATCCGGCCACATTCCGGTTATTGGCGTATACAGACCTGTATTGCTGAGTATACTCTTTGGTCTTTCGTGTGCGCATCGTGTAATGTTCAATCAGCTTTTGCAGATGCTTTTCCTGCCTAAGTGAAAGTGAATTATGGGCTTGTACATTTATTTTTTGATAGGGAACAAATGCTTTCAATTTTTTTCTGTCTGGCAAAACAGCCGACACGGAAGCCTGTATGGGGAAAACAGAAGTGACTGTGGCAGCTACCTCCTTCATCGCGGATGTCTGAGGCTCGACAGAAGTTTGTAGTGAAAGCGATTCAGGCATTGCCACTGGTGCAGGTCGAGATTGACACAGTATTTCCATCTGCTGCGACATGAGTTGAAGTTGCATTTCTAAAATTCGTTCTCTCCCCGCAAGTACATCCTTATTTGATAGCTTGCTTTCATGTGATGCTGGGCCTTCTATAGGGATAGTAGATTTTTGACTCCAGCCCGGCAAGACGGAAGGCACCGAAGAAGTGATACTGGACGACGCAGCCAGCTGATGCTCCTCCGAATTCCGGGTCAATTCTTCAGAGGTCGAGGCTACCCTATCAGCAATATAGTTTGTCAGCAACTCCAGCGTAGTCAGTGATTCAAAAAACTCGTTCATCGGGATATCCAAGCCAAATGTACTTTTAATGCTGTGTTTAACCTGAGACAGAAGAATAGAGTCTAAACCCAGTTCTAAAAAATGTTTTTGCGGCTCTAATTCGTCTGGACTGAGTTGGGATACACTTTCGATTATTTTTGACAGTTTATTAGTAATCGTAGATTTTTGCGGATTGGAAGCAGATTCCGTCGAGAAATATTCATTCACCATCTTTTCAGACTCCTTTACTATGGGGTATTCAAGGAATTAATTTTATCCTTTCCAGCTGTGACGCTAACCCAAAAAGCACGATTTAACCAAGCTAGGGGTACAGATAAAGTTCTCATAGGAAGGTAAATATGAACGGTCCACTGTATAAGGAACCATCCTTATACTAATAAAATATAATTATCCATCTAGTAAAACGAGGATCTAATTTGTTTTATTAAACCATTAATGGCTAAATTCTTTTATTCAACTTATTATGCAGGATATAGTTTTTTTCCAGTATTGATTCTTAAAAACTCAAATCTTTTCCTTTGCTCGCTGACATGCGTTCTCATAAAGTTTAAAAGTTATGATACTCAAAGCTCAAATTAAAGACTCAATTTAAAAGTAAATGTTAGAATTCATCATCTAATTTATGACAATTGAATTCGATGAAGCTATACGCATGCCCAATTGAGATTTTCTTCATCTCCGACCGACTTTCTCATAACTGATACCCACACTACTAAAAATGCCAAGTCCTAAAATAGAACCTGACATTTTATCAAATTTGGAGGGTAAAGACGCCGAAGTGCACTTTACTCAATTTTCCGGCAACATCAATACGGGATTGGACAGTTCACTTGAAGTCACTTCGTTTCTTGACATTAAGCGAACCAGAACTGCCTTTGATCCGGGGTTAGTGGGATAACCGTTTCATCCACGTCCACTGTCGATACTTCTGAAGGGTTGGCTATAGACACACTTTGCTTACCTGGACCTGGGCCTTTCCCGTTCGGGGTCAGATCAGGCAAGAATCCCCCTTTACGCAGCTCATCTACACTGTCCTTGACAGCTTGTATGATCCGCGCAATATCTTCCTCCGTATGAGCGGTCGACAAGAAGCAGTTCCGCCCTTCCCAGATGTAAATACCCTTTTCCAGCATGTGATAGAAGAAAAGCTCCAGATCACCCTTGAGAACGAAGCGAAATAGTGAACCAAAGTGAACAATCTTCATGGGTATCTGCTCGTTGGTAAAGTAACTATTTAACTCTGCTGCCAACGTCGAAGTACGGCTGTTCAACTGATTTTGCAGCTGCTCGCCGTGGTTTTCCAAATAATCCAACACTGCTAGGGATGCCGCCATCGCCAGCGGATGATGACAGAATGTACCGGCTACAAAGGTCCGCCGATGCTCATTCTGAGGATAGGAATTATCTCCGAAGCTCCAGGTTCCTCCGTCAATCCCATCCATAAAGGCGGCTTTCCCTGCTACGATACCGATCGGCATCCCTCCGCCAATAATTTTACCGTAGGTCACAAGATCAGCTTGTACCCCAAACCACGCTTGAGCGCCTCCCGGTTGAATCCGGAAGCCTGTAATCACTTCATCAAAAATAAAGGCCGTACCGGATTGCTCCGTGATTTGACGGACCTCCTGCAAAAAGGCCTTTGGCTGAAAATCGGGACGACGGCTTTGCACCGGCTCCACTAGCACAGCAGCCAGCTCCTGCCCATGTGTACGTATATAATCCAGCGATTCGTCCGTTCCATAGTTGAGTACAACGATATCGTCCACCATATGCTGCAAGATGCCAGGCGCCAGAGGTGTGGATTTCTCCTTATTATTGTCTGCACTACCCAACGCGAGCACACCATCGTACGTACCATGATAGGAGCCAGCAAAAATGACTACTTTGGCTCGTCCAGTGGCAGCACGCGCCAAACGGAGGGCAACCATAACCGCCTCGGTGCCGGAATTGTACAAAGCGATCCGTTCTACACCGGTCAGCTTGCAAATCTTCTCGGCGACCTGTCCTGCCATGTTGGACATGGGTCCGACACACATGCCATTATTTAGCTCTGCCTCAATTTTTTCACGAATAAAGGCTGGATTGTGTCCAAACAGATTAACACCAAAGCCCATGGTCAAATCCACATATTCATTCCCATCCAAATCCCAAATTTTGGACCCGTCTGCACGTTGAGAAACAATTTGATAGACCATTTCCTTCAAAATAGGCCGAAATCCGGCTACATTACGGTTATTCGCGTAGACAGACCGATAATGCTGAGTGTACTGCTTGGTGCTTCGCGTCCGAGCAGTATAGCGCTCAATCAGCTCTTGGAGATGTTGTTCTTGTCGGTGTGAAAGCAATTCATGGGCTTTGACCTCCAGCTTTTTATAAGGTGTAAACGGTTTTGATTCCTGGCCTGCATTCTTCGGAACAGCTAGTACCGGTGGAACAGTAGCTAATGCAGTTGCGATTTCCTGTTTGGTTTCAATGATCTCTGCGCTTCCTCTATTTGCTGACGGCAAAACCCTTTCCGGTTGAAATGATTGGGAAACGGATGTTGGAGGAGTCGGTTGAGTTCGGAGCACATCAAGCTGCTTTGACATCACGTGCAGCTGCTGCTGCAAAATCTGCTCGACACTCGCAGAAGTCGCTATAACTGTTGTGCTTTGAAATGGCTCTTGCCCGGACGTAACTATTCCATGAGATGATGTACCAATTGCGCTGGAATCCTGCCCCGTCCAGGTTGATACTGTAGTAGCTTCTACCCGATGAAGAGGTATTTTCGATTGGCTTTCCAAAGCACCAACTGCTACCTCGTCTGAATAGGAAATACTTACTTGATCTGCGACGTAGTTAGTCAACAGTTCGAGCGTGGTCAGCGATTCAAAAAATTCATTCATCGGGACATCTAGGTCAAATGTATCCTTGATGCTGTGGCGGACCTGGGACAAGTTAATGGAGTCCAGCCCTAGTTCTAGAAAATGTGTTTGCGGTTCCAGTTCCTCAAGACTAAGTTGTGACACATTACCGATCATTTTCGCTAGCTTTTGTTGAATGGAAGATTTATGCTGCTCAGTAAACGACGCTGAAGTCGAATACTCATTCCCCATATTTTCAGACTCCCTTACTATTGGTTTTTTATAAACGGGCGCGTTCTGCTCTGCTCGAACCTGTTCTGGAACATGAATCCAGCACCTTTTCCTTTCAAACGGATACGTAGGTAGAGAAACCCTTTTGTACGGGTGACCTGCGTATATCGTGTCCCAGTCTATCTGTGCCCCCTGTACGTACTTCACTGCTACTTGCTCCAGTGCTTGCAAAGTGTCCGAGCTTCCGACGGCTGTTTCTGTACCACCACTACTATCTACTTTTCCAATGTATACACCTTCAATGGCCTTGCCCTGCTCATAAAGCTGAAGTAATTTCGCTTTCAGGGCCTCCGCTCCTTCGGCTATCACAGCCACTCGGTATGTCAAGTGGCTTCTGCCCGTGTTAGCCGTATAGCAGACATCCTCCATCGGCAATTCTTCCTCACGTTCAAAGCGATCCACGTACCGTGCAATCAACTCACTTAAAGCTCCTTCAGTTCGCGCCGACAGTGTCAGCAACAATGGCGATGATCCATTTTTTCGGTCGGTGGTTTCTAGGTCCGCACCCTTTTTCGCTATATATTCTTCCAGCACCACGTGGCAGTTTGTCCCGCTGAAGCCAAAGGAACTCACCCCGCATCTTCTCGGAAATCCGTCTGTCTTCCATTCCCTCAGTCTAGTGTTGGCATACACCGGAGTTTCTTCAAAATGGATGTTCCGGTTGGGTGTGCGAAAATGAACGAGCGGTGCAATCTGTTGATGCTTCATCGACAGCACGCATTTGATCAATCCCGCAATCCCAGCAGCTTCGTATAAATGCCCAATATTCGTTTTAACCGTGCTTATCGCCACAAACTGCTTGCGCTGTGTAAATCTGCGGAATGCCTGGGTAATGCCCTTAATTTCAACGGGGTCGCCCAGCTTGGTGCCAGTACCATGGGCTTCAATATAGCTTATCGTCTCGGGATCGATCCGTGCATCACGCCACGCCTGTGAAATGACTTCTGATTGAGCCAGCGCATTGGGCGCGGAAATTCCAATCGTACTGCCGTCCTGATTAATCGCGCTTCCTTTGATCACACCCAGAATGTGATCTCCGTCTTTTTCCGCTTGGCGGAGCGGCTTTAAGAGAACGGCTCCAACGCCTTCGCCCCAGCCTGTGCCGTCCGACTGATCGTCGAATGCTCGTGCCCGGTCATCGGAGGATTCCATGCCAATGCCAGCTTTCAACGGCAGCAAAATGGTCTTCACTCCACCGGCCAAAGCCATCTCACAGTCTCCATTCAAAATCGACTTACACGCCAGATGCACCGCTACGAGTGACGAGGAGCATGCCGTATCAATGGTCAGTGCTGGGCCTTTTAAATCAAGCAAATACGCAATCCGACTGGAGATAATGGACGGAAGATTGCCTATGCCAAAGTTTGGAAGCGCTCCTGGCTCCACTTCGGACAACAATCGTTCATATTCAAAGCTGGTTTTGGAGAATCCAACATACACCCCTACCTTTTTCCCCGACAGCTGTTTTCCTCCATAGCCTGCATCCTCAATCGTGCTCCAAGCAGTTTGCAGAAATAAACGTTGATTCGGGTCCATCAGAGAAGCTTCCCGTGGAGTCAGCTTGAAGAAGGTGTAGTCAAATTTGTCCACTTCGTCCAGATAGCCACCTTCGGCGATTTGCATGTTTCGGCCTTCCATATTCAGACGGGAAATAAAAGCTTCGGCATCCTTTTTTCTTTCGTCGCTATATGGACTGATATGATCTGTACCGGAAGCTACATTCGCCCAAAACTGCTCAAGTGTATCCGCATGAGGAAACTTACCGGACATGCCAATGATAGCAATATCCAGGTCCTCTACCTCCTCTTTGGATTCCAATTGCGGTGCTGTAATCACCTTATGACCTAAATCCTGGCTGGATATATAACCAGCTAGCTTGGCGATAGTCGGATAAGAGAAAAAGTCCGTTACCTCAATATGAATCCCGAGCTGTTCCTCTAATTGGTCCACGATCTGAACGAGTTGTAAGGAAGTTACGCCGATATCAAAGTAGCTGTCTTCCGTCCCAATTGACTGTACATTTAAAATAGCTTGGCAAATCCCAATCAGTTTTTGCTCGATCTCACCTTGATGCACAGGGGCATCGTTCGCTTCCTGTGTAATTCGAGTGGCCTCCGCCAGGGTTGCCAATACTACATCAAATTCTCCCTGCTCGTAGCTCTGAGCCAGCTTGTAGCGCTGAACCTTTCCACTAGTTGTTTTGGGAATACGGCGGATTGGAACTACGTCCTGAATATGCCATCCTCCCCGATAATTCAAATGGCTTTTCAGCCTTTGAACTGTTGGTAAAAATAACTCTATTTTTTTCGTGTGCATCACAAAAACAACAATACGATCTTGTCTAGTTTGTGCATCATGTACACCGCAGACAGCTACTTTCCCCAGATCCACCCCGTCCAGTTCCTCTGCAATCCTTTCGATATCATGCGGATAAATGTTCTGGCCGTTCACGAAAATGATATCCTTGGCTCTGCCTGTAATCACCAGTCGTCCGTTTCTCATAAAACCCAAATCTCCGGTAATGAGCCAGCCATCCTCTGTCTTGACCTTTGCGGTAGCCTCAGGATTGTTATAGTACCCGGCAGTCACATTTTTGCCGCAAATTTGGGTGTATCCGATTACATCGTCCTTTAGTACCTGATTTTGCTCATCACAAATGCGAACAGAGGTGCTGGCCATGGGGTAGCCCAAATCCGCAAACGTAAGACAACGCTTATCGGATGAATCTACTTCTTCTATAGGTTCACCTACATGTAGCTGCTGCCGATTTAAATGAATAGTAACAAAATTATCTTTATCCAAAGGTGGAGTGGAGACACCTACGCTTGCCTCTGCCAAACCGTATACAGGATACATGATATTTTTCTTTAATCCATGTACACTCATGGCTTCCATAAATACATGGCAAAGCTCCACCGATATGGGCTCAGCCCCATTTAAAATCATGCGAACACTTGACAAATCCCAGTTATCCGCTGTTTTGGATTTATACTGATCAAGGAAAAATTTATACCCGAAGTTAGGAGAACAGATTTGAGTCACCTTATGCTCTGACACCTTTTTTAGCCATAATGAAGGACGTCTTATAAAAAGAGCTGTTGGCATAATGAGCTGCTTGGCATGGGCGATGATACAGGTTAAATGAAAAGCGATCAATCCCAAATCATGTGTGAGTGGCATCCAGCCCAGATACGCATCACTTGAAGTCATTCCCGTTTGACTGGCGATATCCCGAATATTGTATACGAGATTCTCATGCGTCAGCATGACTCCCTTGGGATCACCTGTTGAACCAGAGGAAAATTGAATAAACGCCAAATCCTCCGGTCTGGATTGATGAATGGTCCCTTTGTTCTGATCGGAATAATCAAAATCATGGCTAGAAAAGGTCGCTTCTTTCACAGAATCAAAGAAATCCAGCATCTCATGCTGATGAGAATACTTTTCTAACTGCTCTAATACTTTATGATCCGCAATCATGTAAGGGCAAGTAAGGGTACTCCAGATTTTAAACAGCTTCATTTTATGTTCATCATTATTCCCGATACTTACAGGTACGGGGACGATTCCGCCAAGCAGACAACCCCAAAACACATTCACAAAGGTATGATTGTCTTCAATTTGCATAATTAGCTTATTGCCAGGCTGTACTCCTTTTTCCTGCAATTGATGAAGTACCTGCAGTGCTTGCTCCAGAAGTTGACTGTAGCTTACATACTCCTCCTGCGTATCACCCGAAATGAAAATAATTCCATTTTCAGCTCTACTGGCTCGGTCCTGAATGATTTCAATTAAAGTTTGAAACTGCTCCATCCTGATCCCTCCTCAAAAGGTCTAAAACTTCCTCCAGCTCTCCTGCAGATACTTGTTTGGTTTGCAATATCAGGCGAATACACTCCAGCGCCTCGCGTCTTAGTTCATAAGCAGAAGAAGATCTGCCCGATTCTATGCTTTTGAGTAAATCCTCCAACCTGCGAATAGGTAAAATAACCCCCTTATGATACTCATCCTCATTCCAATTGGCATTGGGTGTAGACACCGACACCGCCAGCGGTTTGACCAACCAATCACGGATCGAAAAACGACGTTCCAGTTCAATCCGATCCAAGTCTCTGTCCAAGGAAAGCACCTCAAAAGCGATGTTTGTTTCCTTCGCCAAGTTTTTCAGCACCGTTCGCGGTCCTAATTCAATTCCCTGCTTCACCCCATGTTGCTCCATATACTGCATCGTTTGTATCCACCGCACTGGATGGATCATTTGTAAATGCAAACCTTGACGAATGCTGTTGGCATCCGTATATGGCAGTGCTGTAACATTAGAAATGACAGGCCACAGCGGTTCATGAAACGTATATTTTTGCAGTTCCAATGCTAATCGGTCAGCAGCATGCTGCATAAGCGGACTGTGAAAAGGGCCGCTTACCTGCAAACGGGTAATTTGGAACCCACGTTGCTCTAATTTTCCCGCCACCAAAGCAACAGAGGCATGATGACCAGAAACGACGTATTGATAGGAGGAGTTATAACAAGCGATGGTAATAGGCTGACTGGTTACGGAATAGTGATCGCACAGCTCTTCCAGCAGATTTAAATCAGCCCCCCGAACAGCAATCATGCAACCCAGGCCGGCCTCTGAGGCTTCTTCCATAAAGCGTCCCCGTTCTTGTACCACCCGCAAAGCATCGCCAAACGATAAGACTCCGCTACTTACCAATGCAGAATACTCACCCAAACTATGCCCTGCAGAAAATTTAGGAATAATCCCAACATCGTGCATGTAACGTCTGAATGCGATTACACTAATTGTGAGAAGTGCAGGCTGGGTGTAGGATGTTCTCGATAATTGGGAGATGGGTCCTTTCATACATAAAGTTTTCAAATCATACCCCAAAATATCAGCAGCCTCTTCAAAGATGTGATCTGCCTCTGAAAAACCGCCATACCATGCCGAACCCATCCCGACATACTGAGACCCTTGTCCTGAAAAAAGCAAAGTCATGCTACTCATGTCAAACCCCTTTCCTCACCATAAAAAGCGGTAAAACAAAAAATGTTTTTTGGGATTCAGATGTTCACATTCCTATGTATTTAAGATAGATACAGCAAAAACAACAAAATATCTTGCCACAAACAGTAATCGACATGTTAAAGTGAAACGTTTTTGAGTTTCATGATGTAGTCAGAAATAAAAGTGTGTAAGTAGACTTGGAAGTGTAAAAAAATGGAGTGTGCTGGAAGTTCAGAGTTGATACTTAGAAACTTCAGCATCATAGATGAGTGTAAGCCATAGATTAAGGCTATTAATTTATTATAAACATTAAACTGAATTAAAGTACAGTGATATATACTACATATATTTTATAAACATAAAGAATACCCTCTTTTGTTTAAAATAAGGAATTGTTTTCAGCTTTTTAATGAATTTACATGAAAATTTCGCATCTAAATGCAAGTAATAGATTGTAAATATATTACATACTTAGAACATCAACTTGTAATGCGTTGCAGTCGTTCCACGCGAAGCTACGGATGCTCTTTTCGTGAAAGCTATTGGCTGGTATCTATTGTTAAAACAAAAAAGCCGCCAATTTGGCGACTCTTTATGCATAGTTACTGCAAAGCGGTTTATCGCCTTATGCAGCTAACAGAACTACTCTTTGTGGTGTAAATGAAGACATTTGTTGGATCTTTTTTTGCTTTTGTCGGATCATCATTGATTTAAAAATTACTTCGTTGTGGCTTCGTACAAACGCTGTAAAATGGTAACAGCTTCAGCCCGTGTGACTAGCGCTTTTGGGTGAAGGTATCCTTCATTAGCGGTAAGGACCCCCATCTTGGTTAGGGTGTAGAATGCTTCCGCCTTTTGATCCTGGGAATCGCCATCATAGGAGTACTCTTCTCCAGTCTTGTCGATGTACAGCACCGGATAGTAGGCCGAGAAATTGTCATTGTAATTGGCCTGACGAACTTTCATATCCTTGTACTGCGCAGCTGCGGAAATCACTTCCTCAATCTCAGGATGAAGCGTCTGATTGGTATAATCCGTCCGAAGAGAGGCGATCATCATCACATCCCAGCGGGTCAATGGTTTGTCAGGCTTGACATAGAATTGATAGTTTGGATATTTCCCCCCAACACTTTCAGCATACGGCCAAACATAGTCCCCGTTGAATATTGCTGCAAAATCTTTATTCGCCCAGTGTTTACGCGCATCCACAAAGTCGGAAGATTCGCCGGAAGAATGATCGATTTCTGGAAAAAGCTTGTGAAACATATGTACAAATTCTGCTTTCGTTATAGTTTTGCTTGGCTTGAAGGTCCCATCTGCATAGCCCTTGACAACGCCCTTGTCGACCATGGAACGAATCGATTCGGCAGCCCATTCATATTTGGTTCCTTCCACATCAGAAAACATGTTTGCCGCAAATGCAGATTGACCGAAAAACAGTGTCGTCGCAACCAACGGGGTGATAAGCCATTTCTTTTTGAACATCTCTTTCCACTTCCTTTAGGTAAAATTTATGTATAAAATAGTTCTCTAGACTCAATTTTATATCGGCATTTCAAAAGAAAATGATGATATTAGAGAGAAAAAAGTACTGTTAAACAGTATTTTGGAATATCGACAATCCGTGTTTGAAAAATGCTATGAGTACAAGTTCTAAAGCTTCTTCATATTCGGGTAAACCCGTCGGGAAACGCACCACGGTTCTCCCCCTTTTACTCTACCTATTATCAAAGATTGTTATTGGAGTAAAAATGGAGTAAAAACACTTAGGTATGGAACTTTGTGACATCTTAAAATACTGCCCGCTAGTTTAAAGCAGCCGAGTGACCGGCTGCTGTGGTAGCATTGAATTAGTATGCAACAATAATTTCATTAATTTTGACTGGAATACTCGTTATTGAGTTGAGATTAAATTCAAGGTTCTTTGATAATGAACAATATAGATATATTTAAAAAATAGTCGGTACCATTCCTCCATCCATACGGATTGGAGAACCTTTAAATGCAGATGCATAAGGACTACATACAAATGTAGCTAGTCTACCTATTTCAATAGGCTTGATAAATCGCTGTATTTCAGATTGAGGCAGGTTGGTAACCATAAAATCTTTTTCTTTTTCTGAAAAAGTCATATCTTCATGAGGATACATACTCTCAATGATTTGGTGCACATTCTCAGAGAGTGTTGGTCCTGGCATGATCGTATTGACTGTAACTTCTGTTCCTATTGTTAATTTAGATAAGCTTTTTGACAATGATAACAACATAGATTTTGTCATACAATACTGAGGCATCTGTCCTGAAGGCATAATTGCTTCTTCACTCGCAATAAAAATAATGCGGCCATAATCATTTTTCAACATTTTAGGTAAATAAAATTTTGATAATCCATTTGCGGCAAGAACGTTAGTGCGGAAGTATTTTTCCCATACTTCATCGTCTACGTCCTCATATTGCATAATTTCATAAATACCCGTATTGTTAACTAAAATATCAATATTAGGGTATTTTTCGAATAAAGCATCTCTTTGTCCAATATCCACAATATCGGCTGTGGCATTTTGAGGAGAGGTAGCTGGGAAATCTGACTTAATTTCATTTACAGTTCGTTCTACCTCTTCATAATTTCGTCCATTAATTAGTACATTAACACCTTCTTTGGCTAGTTCAATGGCAATTGCTTTACCTATACCTTTCGTTGATCCTGTAACTAAAGCTGTTTTATGGTTTAATCCCATATCCATAATACATTTCTCCTTTTTTAAAACAGTCTTGTGCTCTGGATAGTGATTATATTATCTGGTCTGGATTGTCCAGTAACTAGCATATTGCGCCAAAGTTCTTGTTTAACACGCCAAATCACAAAACTCATTAGGCAGTCCTAGCGTGCTCCTGATATCGAGTTTGTACCTAAATGTTCAGTCCGCCAATTTGAAGGTGTATCACCCTCCCATAGGCGGAAGGCGCGGTAAAACGAGTTCTGGTCTTCATATCCAATCAAGAATGCCACCTCTTTAATATCAAGCGAGGGGTCTGCCAAGTACTTTCGTGCCTGCTCATGTCTAGCTTGTGTCAACAGAAGCTTGAAGCTCGTGTTTTCGTCAGTAAGCCGGCGCTGCAAGGTACGATCGCTCATACCGAGCTCCTTCGCCACAGCCTGAATGTCGGGGCGCCCTCCTGTAAGGCTACGTTTCATGATCCATTTGACCATCTCGCTAATTGAGCGGCTGCGCTGCTGTTCATCCAACGACCGCTCCAAAACAGGAGTCAGGATCTCCAGCAGCTCTTCGTTGTACGAGACAAAGGGGCGGCCCAGATCTCTTCGATGTAGCGTCAATCGGTTACGTTTTGCACCAATCCGGATACGACAGCCGAAGTAAGCTTCAAGCGCCTGTACATCACCCATGGAGTGCGAAAATTCAACAAGCTGCGCGGTCAAAGGTTGACCTGTGCCCCGGCGTCCAATCTCCAGAAGACAAGCCAGCGTGATACCAACCAGCATCGGCGGACCAGATTGCTCGGGAGACAGCCATTCCAGATCAATTGTGCAGTGCTCGCCCTCCTCAGTGATATGTAGGCTTTCCGGGGGACACAGTTGTTTGTACCGAGCCATTCGGTTTAGAGCGTCGCGGTAGTCCCGAGCGTGGTAAGTCGCTAAGACGGTCGGTGGGTACTTCGCTGTATCAAAGACGGTCGCAAGCTTGATGATTCCTTGGGCAGTGTCACCAATGAGATCAGAATATGCCTGCCAGATCGCGAAATATTGGGCAGTGTTGACTACTGGTTCAGTAATAATGGTGATCGGCAGTCGTGCTTTGCGAGCGACGTCGTGGGCGCCAAACCCTAATTGACATAATCCTGCCCACAATCCTGGCGGGATTTTAATACGGTCAGAGGTATGAGACTTCATACATATGGGCCTCCTTTATATACTTACATATTCATTAGTTTTGGTTGCAATGGGGTCCCTCTTAAGTACACATAAGAATACTCTTAAGTACGTTAAGGTGTCTACATTAACGTACTAAGCTGCGGCAAATGTTACATCTTCTTGTTATCTGTGCTACTTTCAATCAATGGCGAGGAATATGGCGAATTACTTAATCATGATAAAATTCTGTTAATGGCATGAACGACTCATCCTCAACACCAAAAAAACACACCCATATGTTTATGAGTGTGTTTTTAAAACCTCAAACCACCGACACTCCTAGGAATGTCATTCCTCCACGCTTCTTATATTTAAAAATTAAGGCTTCAAGAAAGGCCCGTTTTCACCGATCTTACCGGGAGCAGGATTACCCGGGAGATCAAGTACATATACCCTTAAGTTTCCTTTTCCCGAAACTGTCAGATTGAGCGTCCCATTCGTGACCTCTTTGACGTCTCCAGGAATTTAGAGTGGAATATGTTGATTTATAAGGAGGAAATAGCGGATTTTATGTAAAACATCTTTTTCTCTTTACGTGTAAATTAAATCTATTCGAAATCTCAGCAACTTAAAAATGATCAAGTAATAGAATTGGGTTGTGGAGCGATACCCGCTTGTGTTTTATGGTGGGCAAAATTATTTTGCTCACCATTTCAAAGGTTTCTGATTACTTAAATGCATCCCAAAATTTCATTACATAAATCTGTTTGGTTCTCTCCAGGCTCCTATATATCTCTCTTATGACGGATCGAAAATAAAGCAGCAGATCTAAATAGTTCTTCGAATCACGCTTTTGGTTGCCGCCGCCTCAAAAATCGTCTCAATCAGCACCAATACACGGTGTACTTCTTCGCTTTTGATTGCAATCTCCGCTTTTCCTTCGATGGTGGAGACAAAATTTTCATAAAAGCTTTCTGCAGCAGCAGGTATTTTTTCAATCGGGAACTTAAGGGTGGATTCCTCAGACGGCGGCGCCATCGTTTTCGTCAATCCTTGACCTGCTTGAATCGGCTTGGGTTCCACGTGAGCGACATCTGGATTTCGGGTGACGATCTCTCCGCTCAAATCCCAATCCCTAATCACTGCGGTTCCTTCGGTTCCTTTAATATACCAGCGCGGTAGCTTTACGTAATTGGTTGTACCCACTTCAATGACTGCTGTCAGGCCATCCTTGAACTCAATAAAGCTGGTAAAGCCGTCATCCACTTCAGTCCCCAAAATATAGCTTAGGGTAGCAGCTACGCTTTCTATTTTGCTGTCCGTAATCTGAAGCAACTGGTCCAATAGATGTACTCCCCAATCCAGCAGCATTCCTCCTCCATACGCCTTTAGTTGCCGCCAGTCACCTGGAATCCCATTAGCCCCCTGAACTCGCGATTCCAGCTGGAAAAGCTCGCCTACGGTCTTATTACCAATTATATCTTTGATAATTCGGAAGTCTTCATCCCATCGACGGTTTTGATGTACTGTAAACACACGATTTTCTTTCTTCGCCACCTCAACAATATCCAAGAAATCCGCGCTCGTTATCGTAACTGGTTTTTCGCAAATGACATGTTTTCCGGCTTGTAGCGCCTGGATCGCGATTTCCTTATGAACATCATTAGGTGTTGCTATCAAAACAATATCCACGGCCTGATCGGCCAGAACGGCATCCAGGCTAGCGTAGGTTTTATAGCCGGCAGCCGCAGCCAGTTCCATTCGGTAATCGACAATATCATATACACCGCCAACGGCAAGTTGCTGATTAGATTCGATCAATTGAACATGGTAGCTTCCCATGCCTCCATAACCGATAATAACTACATTGTATATACGATTGCCCATTTTCTTCTTCCTCCACTTCTGATTTAAGCCCACCACCATATCAAGCGGTTGCTCATGGATCCATAAATTTTAAAGTCCTCGTAACTCTCCCTTCACTTCGTCGGATAGCTCTATCATACAAATCTCATGAAAAGCTTTCCTCCTCATTTCTTGCTGTATTATTCCCGAATATTGTCCTGCGGTATTTCAATGGTGATGTTCCTGTCGCTTCCTTAAAGAGATGATGAAACGTCTTTACACTGCTGAATCCTGCTGCCTCTGCGACCTCAGTGATCGGATTGTTTTCATTCAACAAAATCCATTTGGCCTTGTTCAGTCTGTAATCATTCAAAAATGCTACAAAGGTCATCCCCGTATTCTTCTTAAACAGTCTGGCGAAATAATAGGGACTGAAACCCATATAATCAGCGACATTCTTCAGCGAGATGGTTTCATGATAATGGCATTCCACATACTCAAAAATACGTTCCAGCTTATAAAGGGTGTCCTTTGATTGTGTTAAGGTTCTTTCAGAAATTTCAGGAAGCCTTGGCGTCATGCTTCTCGGCACTTCACGCATAATAAGAGTCAACATCTCAAACAGCTTGGCTTTGATCATATAGGCATGACCTTCGTGGTGGTTGACATTCTCATCATAAATGCTCTGAATCAGAGGAAGCATTTTAGCTGCAGTTTCTTCTGGCCAGTTCCAGCTTGATTGCTCCATCTCCGTAAATATATATCGAAGAGGGCGTTTCTGATCACTTAATGTGGAAACCTCTTGAAAAAAACTCAGATCAAATTGAATAACCACCCGTTCGCTGTCGGGAGAAGCCAAGAAATAATGAACATCACCCCCATTTATAAACTGAACTTCACCTTGTTTCATGCGTATCGAAATATCGTTAATTCCCAGATCCAAGGTTCCTTGGGTCACATATATAATTTCAATTTCCTTATGCCAGTGAGGGTAGCAAAGCACGTCGCCTTTATTAATAAAACTCCGAAAAGGAAAATGTCGGTCGAGCTCCGGGATTTCTAAATAAAAATTCATTCTGGTAGACTCCTTTTGTTGTAAAGTTCAAAAAAGCCGTACACATGACTATTGATAATTATGCTGCACTGCATTCCTTCTTCTCCTCTTCATTTTTCTCCTTCTCAACTTTCGAATAAAATTCCCTCTCCCTTTTGAATTGTAAGCGTTTAACATTCTTTTTCCTACCCTATCAATCATAGTTTTTATTCAGTAAAACAACTGTTAGGCTTCCTTACTAACCTAATTTTGCAAACACAAAGTTATGCCTCAATTATGAGCGGTTTGGCGCCCGAAAACAATTTGGGCTGATCTTATTTGCCCCTTCCGCTTGCAGTTACTTCAGATAACCGGGTTTCGCCTTAACTGGATTAAACACAATTAAAGTTAAATACGCGTAAAATTGTCAAATGATTTTTTTACATTTTCTATATAAAAATATATATACATTTCCAATCTAATGGTATATTCTAGTAAAAAAATACTCATATAAAAAAATATGACCTACTGGAGGGTTAGGCCTTGAAGAGACTATTCGCTTTAAGTTGTGCTTTCTATCTGTTAATCGGCGTCACCAGTGTGGTGCTTGGTGCATTACTGCCGACTTTACTGCCTCACTATGGACGGGGGTATAGTGATGGTGGATTACTGCTGTTCCTGCAGTTTTTCGGATTTCTTGTCGGTGTTCTGCTAACCCCCTTCATGGCTCTACATATGGGTCGCAAGTCCATGTTATCCATAGCCCTGGGCAGTATCGTGGCAGCGTGCATTATCTTGGGTGTACTACCCTCATGGAATTGGGTCATCGCAATGGCCATCTGGATTGGCTTCGGCTCAGGCATCATTGAATCGTCCATCGGAGCGTTTACAATTGAGTTCACGGAGGAACAAAAGGCCGTAGCCATGTCTAAGCTGGATGTCTATTTTGCACTTGGTGCACTGCTTATTCCGGCGATCGTTAGCCTGTATATCTGGCTTGGAATGTGGAATCTAACCTTTTACACCATCTCCCTTCTCACTTTTATCTTAGCGCTGTTATGGCTTACCATGCCTGCTTCCGCCTCCTCTCACCTTACCCAAGCAGACATCCGAACTACTGAACGTTCAGTTGAACAAGCCCGTTACTCAGGACAGCATCGTGTATTGCTAGGAATCTTCATTATATTCTTCTTTGTTTATATGGGTCTTGAACTAGGGCTCATGAACTTCCTACCTTCTATTCTGACAGAGACGCTACAGCTTCAGGGATCCGTAGCCTCGCTGGGTGTCAGTGTGCTTTGGATTGCAATGATCATTGGTCGTATGTTTTCAGGAAGGATTGCAGAGTCGGCAGGATATATTCCTTTCCTGCTCTGGAGTGCAATCGGTACTTTCTGTTTCCTAGTTGCCATGGTGTTTATATCCAACCAATGGGCTACATACCTCATAATTTTCGGTGCAGGTCTATTCATGTCTGGACTCTTCTGTATCGCCCTTGTCTATGCCAACGTGCTGATTCCGGGAATGACCGAGCGGACAACTAGCATTCTGATTGCGTCGGGCGGAATTGGCGGCTCGGTGCTTCAATATGTAATAGGCTGGAGCATGAGCGAATGGCCCGTGACGGCTAGCCTTTGGATTTTAGGAGGGTTTACTCTGATTTTGCTGCTGGCACTTATTCTCACGCATCTATGGAATGATCGGGGTAGCCGAGTAGTTGACTCCCTTGTCCATCAGGCCAAGGAAGGATGATATTGTTTAGCTCTTAGGGGAGGTGAGGCCTATCACATTTTGGCTTTTCGGGCTGATTCTGCTGCTGCGGTTATCTCTTATCTGTGAAATCGCAGTATTTTGGGGAGGTGAGTTCAGCCGCATTATGCTGTAATAGGGCGGTACACATTATAAGGATGACTTAATAAGAATGCATATTCTGATATGGAGGGGAAGTTTCGTGCATACCTTAACCAAAGAACGTTTCAGATACGGAAAAGGCATTACTCTGATTGACGATTCGGGTAAGGAATATTTGGATGGCGTATCTGGCACTTTCAATCTCTCGCTCGGTTATAATCACCCTCATGTCGTCACCAAGGTACAGGAACAAGTCGCCAATCTTGCCCACATGTCCTCATCCTTTACCGAGCCTTACGTCGAGGAAGTCCTGGATCATCTGATCCAGTATACGCCGAACGGCATCGACGCGGGATGGATGAGAGATATTACCGGCTCCACAGCGAACGAATGCGCTGTAAAGCTAGCCCAGAAATATACCGGAGCGCTCGATATAATCAGCCTGTATCTATCCCATCATGGGCAGACCCAGTTCGCAACAGGCATATCCGGCAACGCCTTCCGGCGGAGGAAATTTCCCAACTCGGCTGCAGCAAATTCCCTGCATGTACCTGCTCCCTACTGCTATCGCTGCCCGTTTAATTCTTCGCCTGACAAGTGTGGCTATCAATGCGTCGAAGCCATATCGGATGCCATTGAGTATGCAAGCTCAGGCTCTGTGGCCTGCATGATTATTGAACCCATCTTGGGCAACGGAGGCAATATCATCCCACCTGCAGGATATTTTAAGCGGCTCCGTCAGCTGTGCAACGAGTACGGGCTGATCCTGATCGCTGATGAGGTGCAGACCGGGATTGGGCGGACAGGCTACATGTTTGCAAGTGAGTTGTTGGATATCCAGCCAGATATCATTACTCTCGCCAAGGGTCTCGGCGGCATTGGTGTACCGGTAGCAGCGGTATTAATGCAGTCTCGTCTTAATGTCCTGGAGAAGCACGAGCACTCCTTCACCTCAGGCAGCAATCTAATCTCGGTTACGGCAGCCAAAGCCACGTTGGAGGTTGTATCTGAGCCCGGTTTTCTGGAAGCCGTTCGGTCCAAAGGAAGCCTGCTCGGAACCCTGCTGACGGAGATGGCCGACAAGCACGATTGCATTGGTGAGGCTCGTGGCGTCGGACTGATGTGGGGACTGGAAATTGTCGACGAGGACGATGCCCCGGATGCAGTGAAAAGCAATGGGATTATCGATCGTGCATTTGACGAACAGCAATTAATTCTCAGAGGTTCCCGTTACGGTTATGGCAATGTGGTTAAAGTGAGACCTTCCCTCACGGCTACAGAAGATGAGATTGTCGAAATTGTTAAACGGCTTGACACCGTTCTTGCTACCCTTCACTAACGATCTGCCCAATAGGCAAAAGGAGGAATTATTCATGCTTGCACTGGTATACAAATCAGCTTGGGATATCGCACTTGAGGAAAGACCTATCCCGGAGATTAAAAAAGATAACGATGTACTTGTCCGGATTCGGGCGACAGGCGTATGCGGTACGGATCTAGGCATCATTAGTGGCAAATATCATGCCGTGCCGTCCACGATCTTGGGCCACGAATCAGCGGGGGATGTGATCGCTGTAGGATCAGCCGTCAGTTCACTGCAGCCTGGGGACCGTGTGGTGATTGATCCAACATATTACTGCGGTCAATGCGAAATGTGCCGGACAGGAAGACAGAATCATTGCACACATAAAGCCGTAACAGAGACCGGAGTCAGCGCCGACGGTACGTTCACCGATTATTATGTGACTGAGGACCGTTTTTTGTACAAGCTGAAGGATCATATCAGCTACGAAGAAGCGACGCTGACCGAACCGCTGAGCTGTATGCTAACCGGGATCAACCAGATTAACCTGCTGCCGAACTTCACAACCGTTATTTTAGGCGCAGGTCCGATCGGGATTCTGTACAGCTATGCTCTTGCTTCGAAAGGTGTAACTGGTTGCCTCGTTGACATCTCGGAGGAGCGGCTCGCCATAGCGGATTCCATTGCCCCTGAGCGATGGTCCGCGCACGCCACACTGGAGTCGGCCATTCATGAGCTAGCTCCGTTAAAGAATCAGGTGGACATGATTGTGGATACCACAGGAGTGGTCGGCACTGAGGTATTAAGCCAGCTTGCGAGCGGCGGGTATTTGATGCTGGTGGGGCTGAGAGATGGGATAAGCTCGTTTAATCCGAAAGAGGTCGTTGACCGTAGCCTTAAAATCATCGGCTCGATTGATTCTCTGGGCACGTTCTCCACGGCGCATTACCTGATTGAGCAGCAGATCATTCCCGCCAAAAAAATCATTACCCACTCGTATCCGCTTGATGACTACCATGAAGCCTTTAAGACACTTGGATGCAATATCAGCGAGCGGACACTTCAGCCTTCGTCTCAGGCGATCAAGATTGTGCTGCAATCGAATGGCTCGGGCAACTAAATTTAGCTACTAACAAGGGGGAGAAGGACATGACGAGCATTCATCATGTTACACCGACGAATCATGAATGCACAGGAGACCCATCAGCGTCCGTTCCGGTCAAAGCGGTCATCTTCGACATGGACGGGGTGTTGGTAGACAGCGAACCGATTTATTTTGAAGTTGAACGCAGCTCCTTTGCCCATTTCGGTGCGTCCATGACGGAAGAAGAGCACCATACCTATGTTGGAGTGACACTCGAATCTATGTGGCGTCAGGTACTGGACAGACATCAGCTCACCAATACGGTGGAAGAGGCCCTGACCTATCACCGAAAAAATGTGATGCAGACGATGATTGCACACGAGGGCCTTGTGGCGATCGACGGACTGGAACGGTGGCTGGACTGGCTGCAAGAGAAAGGGATTCCGGTCGCGGTAGCCTCTTCCTCTCCACGAGCGCTAATTGATCTCATTATGGAAAAGACAGGACTTGGCCGTTACTTCGACATTCGAATCACCGGTGAAGAGGTATTGCAGGGTAAGCCGGCACCGGACATTTTCTTATACGCCGCCGAACAGCTAGGCATTGCACCGGCCCATTGCATCGTTATTGAGGATTCACAGAACGGTGTCCAGGCAGCCAAAAGCGCAGGAATGCACTGCATCGGCTTCCACAATCCCGGCTCCGGCCGGCAGGATCTGTCCAGAGCCGATCGCTGGATTCTCAGCTATGACGACCTGTGGGCGATCAAAGAGAATCTGCCGTTCGATGAGAAGTTGCTTGCTAAGAGCAAGAGCCGAAATGTACCGGAAGGCATACCCCCTTTATAATCATATGGAATCGTCCGATCTTTACTATGATTGAGGGTACTAAACAATGCCCCTTGGAATATACACTGGAGAATGTATTTATCCTTCCCTGTGTGTACTCTAAGGGGCGTGCTTTACATCGAAGTGGTCTAGTTGAAACGAGTAATTTCCCGGTTCAACACACAACCTCGTAAAAACTGTCTTTTTGACATATAACTGATCTCCTGACGGTTTTAAATCCTCTATTCGTATGCAGCAAAACTTATATAAAAAAATGGGGTGCTGTTAACACCCCAAACTGGATTCATCGATATATATCCTGCTTCATCTGAACAGTAATTTTGCCGTATATTCAGCTCTTTCTGTCTTCTTCGGTAATTAGAGAACTGTAAGCCGGAATTGTAACTGTTCCTTTCTTCACCTTTACATTCTTTGAGGTGGAGAAGACCACTTTCCATTTACCCTTATCGAAATCTTTCATCTGCAGGGTAACCGGCTCTCCAGACAGGTTATGATATACATACAGTGTTTCTTTGCCTGAAGTTCGTTTAAATGCGGTCACGCTGGCAGAACCTGCTTGTATAGGTTGCAGACTGTCGCTGCGTAAAGCTTCATGTTCTTCCCTCAGACGGATGAGTGTGCGATAGCTTTCCAGCAGGGAATCATCGTTCTTCAGCTGCGCTTCCACCGATACCTCGCCTGTGTTGTATTTGGGTTTCTCCCACGTCGTTTGACCAGGGCCATCTCCCTTGTACCAGCGCATAGGCTCACGAAGATACTCATCAGGCTTCTCTCCCTTCATACCGATTTCTTCCCCGTAATAGAGGAACGGCTGACCCGGAAGCGTCAAAAGAATGGAAGCAGCCAGCTTGGCTTTTCGCACATCCCCGCCCAGTTCGCTCATGACACGGGTCTGGTCATGGTTGCTCAGGAACGGAGCATCCAGTGCCGCCTTATTATACGATTTGTACAATTGCAGCGTTTTCTCGGCGAATGCCACGATACCCTGATCTCGGCCGTTTTTCACGGAGTTCAAAATCGTTCCACCCAGGTCAAAATTAAACAGGGAATGGAGCGGTCCGTAATAAGGGGCTATGGTCTCCGGTTTGTCCCATACCTCTCCTGCCAGATATACATTTGGATTTACCTTCTCCATCTCGGAACGGAATTCATTCCACCAAGCGATGTTCTTATCCGCACCATCCTTCGTCTGACCTCTAAAAATATGCATCGCCGCGTCTAGCCGGAACCCGTCTGCACCCTGCTGCAGCCAATACTTGCCGACTTTGATCATTTCTTTGCGGACTTCGGGATTGTCAAAGTTCAGATCCGGCATGCCCGACCAGAATGTACCGTAGAAATACCCTTCGCCATTCGGATTCTTATGCCATACCTGCTGACCCCACGAGCCCTTTTCTTCCAGATCTGTGTTCTCATCCGCCCATACGTAATAGTCGTGGTATTTGCTTTGTGGGTTGGCACTGGCCTCCTTAAACCATGGGTGCTCGCTGCTCGAATGATTGATAACAAGGTCCATGATCACCTTGACGCCCTTTCGGTGCGCTTCTTTCATCAAGGCGCGGAAATCATTTAGACTCCCATACTGCGAGTCCACCTGATAGTAATCAGTTACATCATATTTATGGTAGCTTGGAGATGGATTAAGGGGCATAAGCCAGAGGCCGCTGACCTGCAAATCCTTACCCGAATGGGGTTTTCCATCGTTTAAGTAATCAAGTTTTTGTGTGATTCCTTTCAAATCACCGTGTCCGTCTCCATTCGAATCATAAAAAGAATTGATATAAATTTCATAAAATACGCCGCTTCCACTAGAAACCGGAGGCTTATGTCCGTTCATTTCCTGCTCTGCCATTGCACCTGAAGCGAACATCGTGAGCATAGGCACCGTTAACATGGCGGTGGACAATCTTCTTAAGCGTTTGTTACGTGTCAAAACAAATCAGCTCCTTTGATTGTTATGGGTGCGTTTTCATTATAAATAGAAACAATCCAAAAAAAGGGGATATTTATTATCTATTATGGTGGAAAATATCGATCTTATTGTTTTATCTCTGTATCAAGCGAAAAGAGGAGCAGACTCAATGTCTACTCCTCTTTAAGAAATTATTCTTTTTCTTAGATTTAGTACTGTTGTCGTCCACATCAGTTCAGGAAATATATCTTAATTTAATGCGTCTTGAAGCTCTGTGCAGCGAAGACTTTACTGAATTTTCACTCTTGTTTAAGATTTTAGCCGTTTCCTTTATGGAGTATCCTCGGACTAAACGCAATTCAAGTACCGTCCTTTGCTCGGTATTACTTGCCATCAAAAGAATTCGATTGACCTCCTCCTGAATTTCAAAATCGAGGGTATCCCAGCGACAGTAGGGCAGTTCCTTACGTAAGTTGTATTCATCCATCTTTTTTCGTTTTCTTATTAAATCTATAGCTAAATTTTTAGCAATTCTCAAAAGATAAAATCGAATACGATCTTGAGGCAAGTCAGGTGAAGCTCTTATAAACCGAATAAAGCACTCATGTAACAAATCTTCAGCATCCTGTTTGTTATGCAATATCCTCAATAGATAGCCAAAGAGGTCTGATTTGCAAGATAAATATAGATCCTCCACACCTTTAATATCCATATTATTGCTTGTCCCTTCTGTTTTGTTTGGAATCGGCAAGTCACTTTATTGTCTTAAATTCATATCCCTGCTTTTTTAAATATCTTATGATTTCAGGCAAGGCTTTGGCTGTTTCTTCCTTCCCATAAGTGTCATGCATGAGTACCACTGCTTTTTCTCTAGTCCCCATGTTCCTTATGAATTCGCGAATTAATTGTTCAGCATTCTTAGGTGCACCTTCTGCATCTTTAGGTAACACATTCCAGTCAATCTGATGATAATCCTTAGCCTGTAGAGCTTTGTCCAGCACTTCCATACCATCGGGATCATTTCTCTGCCATGTCATATGGCCGCCTGGAAAACGAATTACTCTTGTAGAAAAATTCTGCCCCAATATTTGCTTTAAAACTTGATTTGTTTTTTCAATATCGTTCATAAAAACACTCAAATTCACAGTCTGATTAGGATACAAATAACTGTAGTCATGTGAGTAGGTATGATTTCCGATAGCATGTCCTTCCTTAACCACTCTTTTTGTTATTTTTTTAGCCACTTCATTTTCTTCTACTGCTTTTCCTACTACAAAAAACGTTGCTTTCACATTTTCTTCTTTAAGAACATCCAATATTTTAGGCGTTACGGTGACCGATGGTCCATCATCAAAAGATAAATAGACTACTTTTTTACCGTCTATCCCCTCAGGCCGATGCCCTTGCATTTGCTGATTCAAGTACTTTTCAACAAATGCTGCATCTTCAACACCCGAAACATTTTTTAGAGGTGATTCGCTCCCTTTGGATTCGTTATTTAATTTGTCGGTTGATACTGATTTTATTTTTTCTGCAAATTCAATCGTTTTTACCGGCTGTGGTTTACTACTAAAGATATCAAAGAGTTTTAGAATAATTAGAACAATACAAATGATAATAATAAACAGTAGCCTTCTTCTATTTCTCTTCATCTGATGAGCTCTGGTTCTATTTTGCGTATAGCTTTTTTCCATAGTATATGTTCCTCCAAAAATCTAGAAGCTGTTACGTATTCAGTTTGCGACTACGTGCCAATTAAAATTATTCGTATCTCAATGCATCAATAGGCTTTAAACTTGCTGCTTTATAAGCCGGGTATACTCCAAATAGGATGCCTGTGCCCGCAGAGCTAAGAAATGAATATATAATAGGCGAGATTGTAAATTCAATGGTCATATGTGCCGTTGCTTCGATTATTTTGGAGGCTCCTATGCCTGTTACAACCCCAATTGTACCTCCCAACAGACCAAAGATGACCGCTTCGGACAGGAATTGAATCATAATATCTCTCGGCTTGGCGCCAATGGCTTTCCGAATACCGATTTCTCTTGTACGCTCTATAACCGAAACCATCATAATATTCATAATTCCGATTCCCCCTACCACGAGCGATATCGCGGCTACACCACCCAGCAAGCTGGTCATGATACTATCTACACCGGAGGCTGCACCTGCTGCCTCTGACAGACTCATGATTTGAAATTGATCCGGTTCCGAGGGTTTTAGCTGATGCGTTACACGCAAGCTATCCAATATGTCTGAACGAGCCTGATCCATCAAAGCTGGTGACTTGGCGGACACGTCCAATCCCGTAATATTCTTCTCACCCAGACGGTTCATCATGGTTGTAGCAGGGATGTAAATTTGTTCATTAGTACTGTAGCTTAATTTCGTTACTGGCTGAGTATTTAATACTCCGATTACTTTGAAAGGGATCTGTTTAATTTGAAACGTTCGTCCCAATACATTTTGGGTATCTCCACCAAAAAGACGTTGAACCGCTTGGCTTTCAAGAATGGCGACATTCATGCGTTTATCCATTTCATCGTTGGTAAATGTTCTGCCCTCGGCAAAGGAAAACTTTTTGACCTTATAAAATGAAGCGGAGGTCCCTACAATAGTGGCGTTATAGTTATATCGCCCCCACGTAGCTTTTGAATTGCTTGTTATATTTGGCATCAATGCATCTATGGAATTCTTTTGTTCTAACGCCTCCACATCAGCCCAAGTAAACGATGGCATGTTGTCATAATCTATTTCACCATCTACCATTGTCATCGCTGGCGCAACCATCAATACGTTATTTCCCAATTTGCTAATTTCTGCCTTTATCTGGGTGGTAGAGCCGTTTCCGATCGCCATAATGGCAATAACCGCTGCCACCCCGATAATAATACCGAGAATCGTTAAAAAGGAGCGCAGCTTATTGGTCGTTAAACTATTAATTGATACACGGATCGTTTCCATCAAATTCATAGGCTCGCCATCCTTGATGAAATTCTTCTATTGGTAATGCTTTCATCCCGCTCAATATCCCCATCCCGAAAGCTGATCAACCGCTTGGCATATTCAGCGATTTCCAGCTCATGAGTAACCAAGACGATGGTTTTCCCCTGCTCATTCAAACCCTGAAACAGCTCCATAATCTCGACGCTCGTCTTCGTATCCAGTGCCCCCGTAGGCTCATCCGCCAGCAGAATAACAGGATTATTCACCAACGCACGCGCAATAGAGACACGTTGCTGCTGACCGCCAGAAAGCTCGTTAGGTTTGTTGTACATCCGTTCTGCAAGGCCTACACTTCGAAGCGCCTCCACGGCTCGTTCCCGGCGTTCCTTGGCAGGTATACCTGCATACATCATAGGTAGCTCTACATTTGCTAATGCTGTAGTTCGGGAAAGTAGATAGAATTTTTGAAACACAAAACCCAGTTTCTGATTTCGAATCTCGGAAAGCTCGTTCTCACGAGCATCCAATATGGAATACCCATCTAGATAATACTTCCCGGTATCAGGATGATCGAGGCACCCAATGACATTCATCATGGTGGACTTACCCGAACCAGAGGGACCCATTATGGCAACAAACTCACCTTCGCTAATAGATAAATTCACACCACGTAGAGCCTGAATCTCCTGTCCGCCTACCTCATATATTTTTTTTAATGCTTTAATTTCAATAACGTTTTTATTTAATTGAACTTCGTTCATTGTGCCTGACCCCCATCAGGGTCCTGGCCCTCTTGACTGCCATTCGAACCAGCATCGCCCTGAGGCGGAATAACAATGGTCTCGCCTTCCTTGACACCGGACTTGATTTCGGCCTGATCCGCTGTATAAACACCCAGCTTCACTGGTCTGAATTCATAATCTGCAGGATTATTCGGATTCTTTGCTACATATACTCCGTCCACTCCACCTTCGGATCTCAATGCAAACAATGGAACAGACAACGCACCTTTACGTTCAGCCAAAAGGAGTGACACATCCATGTTCATCCCCGGTTGAAGTCTTATCTTTTGACTTTCCAAAGACAATTCGATTTTGTATGTAGTCACATTGGATTCGGTAATCGGCTCTGGAGAAACAAAGAGGACTTCGCCATTGAATTGTTTGTCCGGGAAAGAATTCGTGTGCATCGTAGCCCGGAGCCCAGTTCTCATTTTAGCAATATCACTTTCGTTAACCTTGGCACTAACCTTCATAACGCCTGTATTGGAGTTGTTCATAACAATGAAAGGTGCTGTAGGACTGGTACCCACATCGCCGTTGATCTTCAACACAATTCCATCCCACGGGGCTGTAACCTGTAATTTGTTCAGGACACTTTTTTTCTGCTCCAACTCCGTTTCAGCCTGTTGTAAAGAGGCCTGAGCAGATTGAATGTTAGAAACATCAGGCGGGGACTGTGCTGCCTTTAATTGTATTAAAGCTGTTTTGTAGCCCATTTCCGCGTCCTCAATGGCCTGATTTTGTTTGACCTGTACCTTTTTATATTGCAGCTCAGCATTACTTATATCCAATTTTGCCTTATCTAAGTTTTGCTTGGCCGTCGCGAGGTCACTTTCTGCTGCCGCATCATTCTGAACCAGATAAGCCTGGTCATCATAATCCTTTTGTGCTTTATCCAAAGTCACCTTGGCTGCCTCTTTTTGTGCAGTGGCTTCCTCTAATTCCATCCCGTCCTTGGCTGTTTTTATCGCCATCTGTGCCTTTAAGACATTTGCCTTCTGGAGCTCAATATCACTGGTCTTCGGTCCACGCTTGGTTTCCTCCAGCTTGGCTCGGGCAATCGCTACATTGGATTCAGCATTTTTAATTTGTAACCTGGAATCGGAATCATCCAAACGAGCTAGCACTTGACCCGCCTTGACACTATCTCCTGCTTTGACATTGACAGCAATGAGCTTGGCACCCTCAACATTTGTAAAATTAATATTCACTTCCTTAGATGCCTGAACGGTCCCAGTCACTTTAAGCGACTCGGTCATGTTTGTTTTCTGTACCTGTACGATCTGGTTCGCAGGACTCTCCACAGGCTTTTCCTGCCCCTTTTTCATATAAATAAAGCTTCCAATTCCCGCTATAATAATCAAGACAAGAATACCTATGATCCCTTTCAACCTTTTTTTTCTTCTTAACACTTGCAATGCATCTTTCTTTTCTGTTTCCGACAATGTTATATCCCCTTAAAATGTATTTTTTCTAAAACCTATACGCTCCATGGTTTGTTTAAAGCATGTTGCAGCATTGTCATTTGAACAATTAATTCATCCTTATTCCGTTCAATTTGCTTCACTTTTAACTGATTAGTGGCTACCTCCGTACCTGTAGCAAATCCTCGTTCCTTTTTTTTACGTGATATATCTAATACTTTATTAGCGTTCTGTAGATTACTTTGCATTTGTTCGTATTGTTCATAACTCTGTTGTAAGTTAAAGTACATATTCTTCAGTGTTTCGGCTAATTGATCCTTGGTATTTTCCAATCCGCCTTCCGCGGAGTCTACATCAATCTGTTTAATTTCATAATCGTCAGTTCCCGAGTTCCACGTGTAATATTTAATTTCCATCTTGGCCAGCTTGACAGCCTCCTCCTGCCTCCATACCGAAGGACTCGCCGAAATGGCACGCGTCACAAGCGTATCTAAATTCGTGTTATCCATCTTCCGATAAACAGGTCGATCCACCAGTTCATACACCGTACCTTGAGGTTGGCCCATTTGCGTATTTAGTGAATCCATCGCTTTTTGTAGTGCAGCCTTTGCAATGTCTACATTCTTTTGAGCCTCTATACGAGTCTGAATAATCGTGCTTTGATCACCTGGAGAAATTTTTCCACGGTTGGCCTTCGCTTCAGCAGCTTTTTCTTCCAGTAGTGCGAGCGAAAGTGCATCCTCACTGCTCTTTACTTTGTTTTCAGCTAGAAGTACGTCATAATAATTCTTCATTGCAGAGTAATCGGCCTGATCTTGGGCAAGTTCGATTTGCTTTTTGGATTCCAAATAAGAAACTGTCGATGAGGCATACCCTTTCCAGGCTGAACTACTAGCCGCATCTTCTTCACCGTTGCCTGTACCTGCCGGAATAAAATCCAGATTTTTACCTGCATTTTTTAGGTTAATCCGGTTACGATCTATCGTTTGCTGGGCCTCCTTCAAGCTAAAGCTATTAGATCGTGCCCATTGCTGTGCTTGACTCAGTGTTATTTTCACACTTGCATTGGAAACCTGCTGCTGCTCTGCGTGAACAAAGGACTCTGAAAAAGAACTGGTCGATAAGGCCGACAACAATAAAATGAACAAACGTTTTTTCATAGAACCCCCCTCTTTCTAAGTTTCATTAAGTCTAATAAATACGTTGTTATATGAATTTAAATTCTTCCTCTACACTACAATTTCTTTGTATGACTCCCCATCAAGGATGTCGTGAATTGAGAACTGCATCTTCTATCATCCGTGCAGATTCCAGAAGGGAGGTATAATCCTGCCCTCCTGCTATTCTTTCACACACGGCTTATCGCTCTTTACAGCATCTTTAAATCCAATTGACGAAGGTACAGGAAACGTACAATAAGAAAGGAAAAGAATTGGATTGCCCAAAAGCAAAGCATAATCTGAATAAGCGTATGATGAAAGGGTACTACATATATTCCAGATGGTTCCGACATAAATAAACAAAGCACTACTCCTACGGATGATACGACTAATGGCAGAAGAAATAGGAAAGCAATTTGTCTGGATGCAGCTCGTCTCATTTCCCTTGAGTTTAGTCCGATTTTCGATAAAGCACGGTATATTTCCTCATCCCGTTGAAGATCTACATACAATCTGAAATACAACAGACTTACAGTGCTTGCCAACATAATAATGGCGATAAATCCGCCAATAAATTCACTAATATTCAGATCCATCTCCGATGTCAAATAATCCACCGCTCTAGAGTTAAGCACCCCTTTATTCACCTTGTTGGCCAACACGGAATACAACCATATCTCCTGTTGAGTTTCAGAAGTTTCTAATGAAAGTTGACCATTCTTCCATTTTGGCACAAAATAATAAACTGATTTGTATGCTAATGGAACATTGAAATACCGTTGTTTAACTAAATGGTCGTAAGTTCCATCTGAAACAACAAGTAACCTTCCTAGTTCAGAGATGATGTTTTCAACAAACTTTGTGCTATGGTCTATCTTCTGAGTATCCGTAATCTGAATATTCATAGTCTGAGCTTTTCCTTGATTGTAAGTTAGCCTTTTTTCAAAAAAGGTTTTCTGTTCTTCTAAAGACATTCCATTAGAATCAAAAATGAAAATGCCTTGATGATCCCGAAGTGCAGCTGTCTGTTTTAGTTCCTTAAACCTGGAAGTAAGAGCTTCATAGTTGGATTGTTTCATCACAGGTGCGAGCTGTTCACGAAAGGGAAAGATCAGTATTTCACTTTTCGAATAATCCACCCCAGCCGTATAAAGATTTTGGTCAATCTCTTTTTCAAGCTCGATAAAACTTACAACATCAGAAGTAAATGCGAATGAATAAGATTGCTCCCTTAGAAATCTTTTTTGCTGCTGCATGGAGTCAAAAGTTGACGCTGCTCCTACACAGGAAATGATAGAAATTAAGGTAATCAATGAAAACAGCCCGGCATTATTCCTAATTTTGTATGTGATCTCAGATAACCATAACAAACGTGTTCCGCTCCAAGACCATTTCCTGTTAGCTCTAAGCAATTGAATGAATAGTACACATAATTGAGTATAAAATAAGTAAGTACCAATAAACCCCATTACAATTGTGTATTTAAATGTGTCTCCAACCGAATAGTGCAATATATAAAAAGAAAGAGTTCCTAAACGATACGGTGCCAGATAAATGTATGGTGGAAAATCAAGCTTCATTAAATATACAGCCGCTCCTATTAACGCTATTGCAAGAAAGGACAGACTCCATGAAGCTTTTAATTCCTTTTTGAGCTGTGGAACCTTGCTAAAAAGCTGCTGTAATTTAAAATGGCGTATGAAGAAAACAGACACAAGTGAGATTAATATAAACAAAAACATAAAGCCAATTCCTGTGAAAGCCAGTGCTTTCCAAGGAAAATAAAACGTTAAATACATTCCTATGACATTGGAGCCCAAAAGCAGAAAGAATTTCGCTGAAATAAATCCTCCGATAATCCCGGTAACCAAGGATAAAAAGCCTATAATTAGATTTTCATATGCCACCAAAAAATAAATTTGTCTGTGATGTGTCCCTAAAATGGTCAGTATACCCAATTCTTTCTTACGTGCAGCAACAAAGATATGGTTTGTGTATAATACGAAAAAAAAGGAAAATACAAAAATCAACAGATCAGCAACTTGTAATCCTTTTTTTACATTAGCTGCTGTGATTGCACTTGAGACATCCGGGTGAAAAATAAATATCGCATATACGAAAAAAATCGAAATCATCAATGAGCTGCTTAAATAATAAGGTACATAAGCACGTACATTGCGTTTGAGATTATTCCATGCTAACTGACGAAAGCTCATGTGCATGTCTAATTCCCCCCAAAAAGGAGAGCATATCTATGATTTCCTGAAAAAATATTTGCTGACTATGACTACGGTGGATTTCATTATATAACTCACCATCTTTTATAAAAATTACCCGATCACAATAACTGGCTTCCATTGCACCGTGTGTTACCAGCACGATTGTGGAATAATCTACACGGTGGATAAGTCCCAGCATTTCCATCACAACACGTGAAGACTTGGAATCGAGATTTCCAGTGGGTTCATCTGCGAGCAGGAGTGAAGGAGAGTGAATCATAGCCCTACCAATGGCTGCCCGTTGCTTTTGTCCCCCTGACACCTCATAAGGCCGTTTATCCAAAATATCAAAAATATCCAGTTTCTTCGCTACCTCTTCCAGTTTGTGCTCCATTTCCTTTAATCCTTTTTTATTCAGCATCAGAGGAAACAGTATGTTCTCTCCCAAAGTGAGGGTTTCCAGCAAATTATAGTCCTGAAATACAAGTCCCAGCTCTTTGCGACGAAATAAAGCCAGCTTATCCTTCTTGAGCTGATTTAGATTTTCACCTTTAATGCAAACCTCGCCAGAAGTCGGCATATCAATGGTCGAAATCATGTTTAATAATGTGGTCTTCCCACTACCAGACGGCCCCATAATACCAACAAACTCACCTTGTTTGATCGTTAAATGGATGTTGTTAAGGGCTCGGTAGGGAACCTTGCCATAGTATATTTTGGTGACTTGATCCATTCGTACAATCTCCATAATTCATTCCTTTCCTTTTCCTATGTTATGATCATAATCCATCCAGACAAGTGAAGCGATCGATTAACATTACAAAAACCTTAAATGTGTTGTAAGGTTTCTCATTTGTGAATTGAAAACAGGATTTGAACCGTCGTCCCTTCACCAACCGTCGATTTCAGTTGAATGTCATGATTCAGTCTTTTGCAGATTTCAGACACTAAATAGAGTCCCATCCCGGTTGATTCACGATACTTCCGCCCATTTTCACCTGTATAATAAGCCTCAAATACCCGTTCTACGTCTTTTTTAGGGATACCAATCCCCTCATCCTGTACTTCCAACACAATGACATGCTCTCTTACGTCAGACATTAGTTTCAGACTGCGGGCATGACCTGAAGAGTATTTCACCGCATTGGTCACCAATTGGTTAATTATGAATCTTAGCCACTTGGCATCGGTAATCACACTCAACCGCTCGTCCACTTCATTGGAAGGATAAATTTCGTTGCGAATCAATAACCTTTTGTTATCATAAATCACATCACTAACCAGTTTTCGTAATACAACAGGCTCCACATGAAAGTCAGGTTCAAAAGATTCCAACCGTGACATATATAAAATCATGTCTAGTCCTTTTCCCATTCGATCAATCTCATCGTGAATCTGATCCGATTCGGGATCTATTTTTCCTTTAAGGATTAAATGAATAACAGAAAGAGGAGTTTTCATCTGGTGAACCCACTGATTGATAAACGTAATATGATCGCGCTGCTGATGCTCTAACTGATGAATTCGGGACTGATACAATCGGTAATATTGTAAAAGCAAATGTTGCAAAGAAGAGGCTAACGGATTAAGTACCTTCATCTGAATAAGCTCATCTAAATCTCTAATGTTTGCAGTGGATAATATGCGATATAAACCAGAGTACATGACATACCGGAAGAGCAAATAAACCAGCAAAATGGAGGCCCCAAAAAAGACGGAATACAGGGCCGTCGACCAGTTACGGTAACCATCCATCCAATAGATACTTAACACAAGAAAAAGTTGGGTGATATTAAAAATCACCAGCGAAAAATGGTCGCGCCAAAAAAGCTTCACCGTTCTTCCTCCTCACTCAAGTGAAGCCGATAGCCAGCCCCTCTAACCGTCTCTATGATATCCTCCAGTCCCAGCTCACTCAGCTTTTTTCGGACCCGAGTGACATAAACATTCAGTGTGTTTTCGCCCACATATTGGTGGTCATCCCATAAAGCCTCTAAGAGATGAACTCTACCCACAACCTGCTTAGGATACGTCATCAATAGCTCTAGCAGTGCTGCTTCCTTCTGGCTAATTTCTACCTGCTTGTCATGGAATATAAGTTCCATAATATCGGGATATAGCGTCAAATCTGCCACTTTTAAGGAACGTGATTTTGGGGCAACAGCATAAGAGCCATAGGCACGTCGCAGATTGCTTTCTACTTTGGCTAATAGTACTTCGGGATAAAATGGTTTCGTAATGTAATCATCTGCTCCGTTTTGCAAAGCAATGACCTGATCCATTTTATCATCGCGTGCAGACACAAAAAGGATGGGGCATGTAGACTGAGTCCGTATTTGCCTGCACCAATAAAATCCATCAAAGCGAGGTAGATTCACATCAAGTAGTACCAAATCAGGCTTTACCTCTTGAAAGATAGCCAGAACTTGATCAAAATTTGAAACGTTAATCCCTTGATAACCATATTTCTCAAGATAGGATTGGAGCAAGGAACTGATTTGAGGATCATCCTCTACTATTAATATCTTTTGCATCGTGTTTTCTACCTTCTTAGTGCTTGAATTTTTAACAACTGATTTCTCTATATAATGCCTTTATTTGATCGTTCAAGCAATAACAACAATCTAACCCCCTTGGTTGTAGATTTAGGAGGTTTTCATGGTGGTGTATATTGAATCCCGAATAATATGCATGGTACCGAGCACCAGAGTGATTAACAATATAATTATAATAACGATAACGGTGACTGTTATAATGGTTTTTTTGGGAATTTTTAATGTTTCATTGAAACTTTGCTTTGGATCTTTCAAAATCTGCTCACTTCTTTCCTTGCCTAGCTGTTTACCAGCATAACAGCTTCTACATAATGAACAACAGTTGAAACTTACAAAAACCTTTATTTTGTTGTAAGGTTTCTGATTAGCCACAAACCATCGTCAGATTAAACTAGCGTATGTACATAACAAAAATGCCCGGCTAGAGAATCTTTTTTCTGATTCTCAAGCCCGGGCAGTTTATCCTTTCTATCCTTTTACAGCGGAACCCACCGTCATTGCCCGCTCCACTTGTTCACTCAAGAACAGATAGACTAGTACCATCGGTAGGGAAGCGATAGTCATAACAGCTCCCATGGCCCCCCAATCCGTGCTGTAGGAGCCCTGGAAGAAAAGCAAGCCTAGCGGCAAGGTCTTCATATTCTCATCAGAAATCAGAATATAGGCCAAAGTGAACTCATTCCAGTTGTTCAAGAACTGAAAAATGGCTACAGTCGCAATTGCAGGCATTGCAAGCGGCATAATGATTTTCAGGAACAGTCTATAAATATTAGCTCCATCCATACATGCCGCCTCTTCAATCTCCTTGGGAATCCCTGCCAGGAACCCATAGAAAATCATTGACGAGAAAGGAAGGCCAATTGCGATATAGGGAAGAATAAGAGCTCCATACGTATTCGTAAGATGAAAATCGCGAACCAGAATCGCCAGCGGTATCATAATAACCTGTAGCGGCATAAACATTCCTATGATCATATAAGTTCGTACAGCAGACCGAAACCTCCACCTCATGCGAGCCACTGCAAAGGCAAACATCAGTGCCAGTAAAAGGATGAACAGAGTCGAAATCGTTGATACGACCAGACTGTTCAGAAAGTAACGAGGGATATTAAATTGCGTCCAGGCATTGATGTAATTTTCGTAACGAAAATGCGTTGGTAGTCCGAATGGGTTGGTAACAAAGATCTCATCATTGTTCTTCAACGAGTAGGAAACCATCCAGAACAACGGATAAATCGAAACAATCACATACAACCACAGCGGTATCTGCAGGACAGCTTGTCTGAACTTGCTCACAGCGGTTTTACTCATTTCGTTCTCCTTTTCAATACGCACCTCATTAGGCGGTTTGTCCGCGATCAAACAGCTTATTGATAACTACAGTTGCCAGCAGCGAGATCAGTACAAGCAGCACAGATACAGCACACGCATAGCCATAGTTGCTCTCCATAAAAGCATAGCGGTAAATCATGAATGTCATTGTATAATTTGTAGTCCCAGGTCCCCCGTTGGTCATAATCAGCATCTGCACAAAGGCGCCTATCCCAGAGGTAATCGCGATAATGAAGCAGAATTTGTACGTTTCCCTCATCAGAGGAAGTGTAACATGCAGATGCGCTCTCCATTTGCTGCAACCGTCAATCGTGGCGGCTTCAAAGTAGTCCTCAGGTACTGACTTAACCCCTGCATATAGCAGCGCGAATTGATACCCCATAAATTGCCAGGCATTAACGAAGGCGATGGCAATAATTGATGCTGTCGGGGAGCTCAGCCAATTTTGCTGATACGGGATATTCAAAAGATCGAACAGCCGGTTGATCAGTCCGTTGGTCGGGTCGTAAATGGCGATCCACAGCTGGCACACCACAGTTACCGACAGAACAACCGGAATAAAATAAGCCGTTTTCAGTATTTTCCGCCCGCGTGTACGCGGGTCTGCACAGATCAGCGCCAATAGCGTTCCCAGTCCAATCTGAAAGACCACCAGTACAATTGCAAATATCAATCCGTTCTTAAGCGAAGTGGAAAGTAAAGGATCAGAAAAGAGCTCCCGGTAATTACTCAATCCCGAAAAGATCGGTGTACTAAGGCCATCCCAATCATAAAAGCTACGAAGAACGGTCTGCAGAACGGGATAAATCAGGATCACACTGTACAGGATCAAAGCAGGGAGCAGAAACAGTGCCAGCGCCGATTTGTTCCCCAAATATTTATTCATGTGTTGCTTCCACCCCTTATTTTCGGGACGGCTCCCCCCAGCGACTTATGTCGCCAGAGGTTGCTTGTCCCTGGATTATCAGTTTTCTTTCTCCAATGTACTGTTCAGATTGTTCACAAAACCCTCTGCCAAAAAGTTGTCCACCATCAGATTCTGAGTATTGTCATTGATTGTGTTCTGAATTTTGGTATTACTCAGAAGCTGAGCATATTCCTTGGCGTTTGGCAGCAACTCTTTGGCGACTCGCTGCATCATTGCTGGAACATTGGGGGCAATTTGCTTATCGACTTTCGGCGAAATGATTGGACTTCCGAGTTGGGTATATTTGTACTCGGCTGACTTTGTCGCAAGGAATGCTGCTACTTTTACGGCAGTTTCCTTATTTTCGCTACTCGAGGATACTGCGTAACCCTGTGGCGAACCTGCACCGTCGATAAAATATTTGGACTTCTCGTAGGTTGCTTCATCCTTTGCTGGCCAGTACATCCAGTCGACCTGGTCGCCCAGCTTTTCCTGTGAACTGTAAATTTCCCATTGTCCGTTCACAAACATGGCAGCCTTTCCCTGATAGAACAGGGACGATGCCTGATCATAATTGGTGTTCGTGGCATTTGCGTCGAACAATCCGGCTTGCTGCAATTGCTTCATCTGCTGTGCTGCCGTTACAAACGCTTCTGGCAATGCTTTTACACCTTTCTGATCAAGTGCTCCGAATCCTTGTGGCTGCTCTCTTGTGACCAGCCCATTATAAAAAGCAGTCGTAATCCACTTTTCCTTGGCAAAGATCGACATGGGCACATAACCTGCAGCTTTCAACTTTTTAGCTGCTTCGCCCATTTGATCAATCGTCCTAATCGGCGTTTCGATCCCCGCCTTCTCAAAAATCAACTTGTTGTAATAGATAAGCTGGAATTCAATGCCTGTATCCGGATAAGCATACACATGATTATCTGGAGCTACTAAACGAGACTCAACACCCGGATTAAGATTCTCCTTGAATTTAGCCGTTGTCTCATAGTTGTCCAGCACCTCGACATTTTTCGATTTTGCTAAAGTTTGCAGAGTTGGCCAATCGGTGAAATAAATGTCCGGCATGTTTCCTGTCGCTGCATAAGTCTTTAGCTTCTGGTATCCGTCCTGAACGGCAGGATCCAGTTCAATCTCAACGTTTGGCATGTCCTTTTTGAGTTCTTCCACGGCATAATCGAACGGCTTGGTGGTATCGGCGTCAAAATGCTGCGCATATACCTTCAATTTGATCGTTGTGTCTCCCGTCCCGCCCTGGGAGGAAGCTGATTTATCTCCACCACAAGCGACCAATCCAATAGAGATGGTGAGCACTAGCAAAGCTGCACCCCAACTTCTGTAAGTTTTTTTCATTTGTTTAATCCCCCTTATGCAATGTGTTTTATGTTTGCGCTTTCATTTGCATGACTACAGTATACTCCCGCTTCTTTTCTTGATTAAGGAATAAAACGGGCATAATCAGTAAAAAACGGGACAAATAGAGCAGCGGTTCTCCATATAGGAAAACCGCCAGGCTTAAATCGATGTTGTTCTGCCTCGCAGGACAACATCTACCTCTTTTGGAGTTGCTCATATTCAGTCGGTGTCATGCCAAAGCGTTTCTTGAAGCATTTGCTGAAATAATTGGGGTCACTGTATCCAACACTTTCAGCGATTTCCGCCAACTTCCGATTTCTGTTCAGTAAGAGCTCCTTAGCCTTCTTCATCCGAATGTGTGTAATATGATCCACTATGGAGAAGCCGGACTCCTTGCGGAAGACGCGCCGCAGATAGCTGGGATCGACGAAAACCCCGCACGAAACCTGCTCAGCAGACAACTCTGTGTCTGCATAATGCTCCTCGATATAGGTGATCGCCGCAGCAAAAAGATTGGAAGCCTTCGTAGAGTGCATATTCTCCATCAATTGGATCAGCCTGCGGTACAAAGCGAGCATCCATCCTTCAGCAGCCTCCCAGGAATCTAACTCCCGGAGCCGGTCGTAAGGAGACTTGTTCAAACCTTCATCCCATAGCCGATCATAAGGAATGCCGCGTTCACTTGCAAAGGAAAGTGCTAGAGATACGATTCCCATAAGCATCGCGTCCGCGTATTCATCCCCCCACTTATATTTACTAAGCTGCTGGATTGCCTTACGGACTTCCTCTAACGTTTCACTGTCTTTCAATCGAAGGTCTAGCACGACTGCATCACGCAGATGGCCTAAATCAGGCATACTTGCTCTGCCGTGCAACGCTTCGCTACCATGCTTACCCCACTCGGTACTTTCGCTCTCCTGCAGAAACACCGGTAGTTTCGGCTTAATACGTTCCAACATCGATAGCATTTCTTCCGCATTGAACGGCTTCAACAAATAATCCTGCACTCCGGTTCGAACCGCCTTCTGTAGGTATTCAAATTCGTTATGTCCGGATATGAATACAATAACGATGCGTTCGAACTTGACTTTCAACCTCTCGGCTAATTCAATCCCATCAATGAAGGGCATATTGATATCTACGAGGGCGAGATGCGGCTGATGCCGCTCGGCTTCTTGAAGTGCTTCCTGTCCGTTCCTTGCTTCGCAGCAAACCCTAAAGCCATGACTTTCCCAATCTATTTTTATACGCAGAAAGTCTCGGAACAGCGGCTCATCATCGACAATCATCACTTTATACATCTTTGTGTTCACTCCCCTTTGGCAGCATCGGCAGCGACAGGTCAACAGTTGTTCCCTCCGCGAGAATACTTTGAACGGATATCCCATACTCCTCGCCAAAATATAGACTCAGTCGTTGCTGAACACTGTAGGTACCGATTGATCGTATTCCTTCTTTCGGTAAATGTCTGGACATAATAGTCTGAACTTGGAATTCATCCATCCCCACACCGTTGTCCTCCACCCGAACGATCACCATATCGCCCTGTTTAAAGGCAAAAATACGGATAAAACCTTTTGTTCCTTTCTTCTTAAGACCATGGTAAATCGAATTCTCGACAAGCGGCTGAAGCGAGAGCTTCGGGATAGGTGTACCTGCAAGATCGGGAGGGATATCCACTTCATAGCGAAACACATCGGGATATCGGATTTGCAAAATCGTCAAGTAATCATCAGTAATCTGAGCTTCCTTTTCTAAAGTAATTAATTCCCGTCCCTTGTTCAGCACCATTCGATAAAAATCTGCCAGCGCTTTTGTAGTATCTCTAGCCTCATCATTACGATCTAACTCATTGAGTGCATAAATGGTATCCAAAGTGTTGTACAGAAAATGCGGTTTAATTTGGGCGCTTATCAGTGCAAGCTCATATTCACGCTTACGGTTCTGTTCCTGCCTTACCTCATCCAGCAGCTCCCGAACTCGTCTTACCATAAAGTTAAACGCTTCAGCAATCGTACCGATCTCATCCTCTGTGCGGACTGTCGTAACCGCTTGCAAGTCACCAGTTACTACTTTTCGCATGGCCCTAGTCAGTTGTTCGAGAGGGCTAACGACCATTTTGGATAGAAAGCTAGCGCCCAGCCAGGAAAAAACAAGGCACAATACGCCGATTAAGAGCGACAATCTAACATTTTGCCGGACATCAGCGGTAAGCAGGCTAAGAGATACGATATTGACCAACTTCCACTCCATCCGGTTATAATCAGTGACCGTTACCAGGTTACCCTCATACTCGAATGAGCACGTTCCTTGGGATGCATTAGGCGCACAACGTTGGATGGCCTCACCTAGCTGTGGATTCACCGGATTCATCAGCATCTCATTGTCTTCTGCCACCGCCACCCGCATTCCGTTATCTAAAAAATAATACGATTTGGGCGCATCCGGATCGCTGGAACGGAAGTAATCGGACAAACCTTCTTCCTTCACTAACAGAAAAAGGGTTCCATAGGGTTCGCCCGTGTCTATATTAATGACCGTCTTCCCCAACGTCAAAACCGGAGAGTTTGGATCTGGTGTTAGGAAATCCCTCTTCTCCATATCAAACCAGAGTGCCTGTCCATAACTTTCGGATTCCCTTACCCGCTTAAGCATGCTATAGATTTTGCGATCATCCCCACTTTCGGTATAAGAGGCGAAAATTGTCCCTTCATTATCAATGAATACAGCGGCATCCACCTCACGAAAGATTGACAAATCAATGGATAGGCGGCTCTGCATCAAGTTTCCAAACTGAATAGGCTCCATCGCAGTACCAGGTTTGGCACCGTATGAATCATACATCCGGTTAATATTCGTCACCATAATATTGGCCGCCGTTTCCACACTGCTGAATATGTAATCGGTCCGAGACAAGATAAGCTGAGACTCATCGACCACGTTGCTGGTGGTTCGGTCTATCAAAGAACGGCTGAAAAGCTGATTGGACAACAGTCCTAGAGTAAGCAGAGAAACAATAATTAGCGGAAGAAATACCGTTATAACCTTGCTTTTAAAGCGAAGTCGACCAAACCACTTACGAGCTAGTGACAGAATATTCAACTAGGACCCCTCCGTCATCAAGAGAATATTCAACATGTTAACACAAACAATCTCTACAGTAGTAGATCAAAAATAATGTTAAAAAAATTCAACCGTCCATCTTGAAAGTGCCAAAGAGATGTGTTAGGATTAAGTCGATTTTTAGTAAAATTATTAACTAAAAAGGTGTGAGCTCTTTTGGCAACCATTAAAGACATTGCCCGCGAAGCGGGTGTGTCTGCCGCAACCGTTTCAAGGGTTTTAAATAACGATCTGTCACTGTCCGTAAGCCCCGACACCAAAAGCAGAATTTTTTTGGTTGCCGAGCAACTCGAGTATAAGCCTACCCGGCTGAGGCAATTAAAGCAGAATACGGAACGTGCCGGGAAAACGGTCTCCCTCCTGCTGTGGTGTTCTATTGAGGAGGAAAGAGACGATCCGTATTACGCCTCGATCCGCCGTGGAATCGAACTGCACTGTGAAGAGCTTGGATTGACGTTGGGCCAGACCTTGCGAGGCCGCTCATCCATTGACACCCTCCAGAAGGCTGACGGTCTGATTGTTGTGGGCGGCGTTGATCCTGAAGAGGTATTCAAACTTCATCCTGACAAGAACACCATTGTCCTTGTCGACCAGTACCATGAACAGCTGGAGTATGATTCTGTACGACTTCATTTCCGGCAAGCTGTTGATCAGGCACTCGGACATCTACTTGAGCTTGGCCACCGACAAATCGGATTTATCGGCGGTAAGAGCGACGGTGAGCGAAGAGCGCATTATTTTGAACGATTCATGCGGGAACAGGGGTTGTACAATCCTCAATTCGTCCGTATAGGTGCCTGGAGTACCGCGGATGGTTATCTCATGATGAACGAACTTCTAACCCAACAGGAACGACCGACGGCCTGCTTCGCTGCAAGCGATCCGCTCGCCATTGGTGCCCTCCGCGCCCTTCATGGACATGGAGTCAAAGTACCAGAGGATATGGCTGTTGTCGGCTTCGACGACATTGAGATGGCAGCCTTCGTGCAGCCTCCACTAACTACTGTCCGTGCCTATCCTGAACAGATGGGAAAGGCTGCCGTGCAACTGCTCTCTGAACGGTTTGAGGGGCGTGAACCACCTGCGTACAGCGTGATCGGGACTAAGCTTGTCATTCGGGAGAGCTCATGCAAAAAAGGCTAACATCAGTACTTGAGAGTCTTATTGTCATTGATCAGTATCCTTACGTAAAACAATAATGATAAACCCCTAAGGAGTGAATATCATGAACATTCATGTTAACGAAGCGCTTGGTTTGTTTCATTTGCAGTCCAAGGATTGCAGCTATATTATCCAGCTTGTAGAAGGATATCCCGCACATGTCTATTGGGGAGCTCAACTTCATCATGACCAAAGTCTCGCAAGTATATTGGAGCTTAGGGAGCGTTGCTCCTTCTCTCCCACTCCCGTTTCTTCCAGCAGTACAATTTCTTTGGACACGCTTCCTCAGGAATACCCCCAGTATGGAACAAGCGACTTTCGTCAACCAGCTTACCAGGTTGCACTTGTGGATGGAACTCGGACTACGGAGCTGAAATATAGTGGTTACCGTATTGAACCGGGTAAACCAAAGCTCGAGGGACTTCCTTCCGTCTATACCGAATCGGATGATGAAGCCACAACCCTCTTTTTGATCCTTGAAGATCAATACACGGGGCTTAAGACTACACTGCTCTATACTGTATTTGCGAACCACAGTGCCATTGCTAGGTCTACTCTTTTTGAACAAAAGGGAAGCGCTACCATAAATATTGAACACGCCATGAGCGCCTCTGTCGACTTCGCCGATTCCAACTACCAAGCTCTTTACTTACCTGGAGCCTGGGTTCGGGAAAGACATATCCAACGCCGCGATCTCGGACCCGGCTCCCTTCGGCTCGAGAGCCGAAGGGGTTCCAGCAGTCACCAAATGAATCCATTTCTGGCACTGCTTCGTCCTGATGCGACTGAAGATCGTGGGGATGTGTACGGTTTCAGTCTAATCTACAGCAGCAACTTCGTCGCACAGGCAGAAGTAGAGCAGTTCAATCAGACTCGTGTAAGTATCGGAATCAATCCTTTTGACTTCTCCTGGCGGCTTGAGCCGGGTCAGTCATTCCAGACCCCTGAAGCCGTATTGGTCTTTTCCGAAGAAGGTCTTGGGGGCATGTCACGCACCTATCACCGACTCTATCGCACACGTCTTTGCCGGGGGACTTACCGTGACAAAGAGCGTCCTATTCTCGTGAACAATTGGGAAGCCACGTATTTCGACTTCGACGCCGATAAAATCGAAGCGATTGCCAAGGAAGCAGGCCCCCTTGGAATTGAGCTCTTTGTTCTAGATGACGGTTGGTTTGGTAAGCGCGACAACGACGACAATTCGCTTGGGGACTGGTTTGAAGACCGTCGCAAGTTGCCTGGCGGGCTTGCCGACCTGGCCAAACGGGTTAATGAACAAGGATTACAGTTTGGCTTGTGGGTTGAGCCGGAAATGGTATCACCTGATAGTGAACTGTACCGCAACCATCCCGATTGGTGCCTGCATGCGGAAGGTCGGCGGCGGACGGAAGGCCGATCCCAACTGGTGCTCGATCTCTCCCGCAAGGAAGTATGCGACTACTTGTACGAGACGCTTAGCTCCGTATTCTCGATCGCTCCGATTACTTATGTCAAGTGGGACATGAACCGTAATATGACGGAGATTGCTTCGGCTACAGCTCCTAGCGAGCGACAAAAGGAAACTGCGCACCGTTATATGCTCGGACTTTACGATCTGCTGGAACGTCTGACTTCCCAGTTCCCGGACATCTTGTTCGAAAGCTGTTCCGGAGGCGGTGGACGATTCGATCCAGGAATGCTCTACTATATGCCGCAGACATGGACCAGTGATGATACTGATGCCATTGAAAGATTGGCTATCCAGTACGGCACAAGCATCGTGTATCCGGCCAGTACCATGGGCGCACACGTATCGAATGTACCGAATCACCAGGTGGGGAGAATCACCTCCCTCGCTATACGCGGCGACGTGGCAATGAGCGGGAATTTTGGCTACGAACTTGACCTAACTGCCTTTACAAATGAAGAAAAGGAGCTCGCTGCCAAACAAATCGCCCAGTATAAGGAAATTCGTTCCCTTGTACAGCAAGGAGATATGTATCGACTCCTTAGTCCATTTGAGGGCCGAGGCGACACGGCCTGGATGTTCGTTAGCGAGGACCAGTCCGAAGCTTTTGTCGCTTACTTCCGTGTACTAGCTGAACCAAATGGGCCCATCCGGCGACTAACTCTAAAAGGACTTGACCCAGATAAAAAGTATATAATCGAACACGGAGCGACGGGCAACACTGCAGTCCATACGGGTAATACCTTAGTGGAAGATGGCGGTTCCCCCTTCCGCGTAGCATTTAATGGAGAAATTTTCGGAGGTGACCGCCTCATGAGAATTGGGCTTGTTGTCTCCGATCTCACTGGAGATTTCGCCAGCTCTACCTTCCGCCTTAAAGCTGTCTCCTGCTAATCATGGACCAGCCAGTGACGATAAAAAAATTAAAACAAGGCAGGCCGATTTTCCGGCCTGCCTTGTTTTATAACTTTGGTCCTTGTAGATTAAAGACACACAAGAGATTGCCAAGCAATTGATCATTTAATAGCATCCTTGACTTTGATTCTCCATATCATATGATCAGAGCCTGCTCCCCAATAATCTTTTAATAAATAATCAGGAGTTCCAAATTTCTTTTTCCATATTTTCTGCGCAATACGATATCCACTATCTAAACAAAATTCTTCTACTCCTCTATTTTTCAGTGTCAGATACATTGATTTCAACAATAAATTCCCTACCCCAATCTTCTGGTAGTCAGGGTGAACAAATACAGTTCCTACCTCGCACAAATTTTTAAAGGTATTATTGGTCGATTTACTTATTAGTTCACTTACCGGTCCATATTCAATAGAACCCATTATTTGATTCCCATCTACAGCGATTAAGAAATATCGTTGTTCACCGTGACTCTCAAAGTCACGTTCCAAATATACCCTCTTAGTCTCAAGTTCCTCCTCTATGTCTTCCAACATATGACCAATGCCTTCTTTAGCAAACGTGTCTATAATCACAATTCTAAACAATTCATTTATCTTTTCGATGTCCTTAATTTCCGGTCTTCTGATTTCGACATTATTCATCTAATTTCAGCCGATGTACGTTTCAGTACGAGACGCTTTGAAAGCACACGATTCGATAACTCCATCAGGCTTTTTATTTCATAAGTGGGTTGAATGCCAGACACATTTGTTTTCCCAGCGGGGTTGAACCAGCAGGTATCGATTCCGTATTGGTTCCCTCCTTGAATATCCGAGGTCAAAGAATCACCAACCATGAGAACCTTACTTTTATCTGAAATAGCTAGCTTAGTAAATGCGTAATCGAAAATACCAGCTTGTGGCTTTTGGCAACCCACTTCCTCCGAAATAATTACCTGCTCAAATACATCACGCAGCGGTGAAAGCTGAATTCTGGAGGTTTGCACCTCTTTGATTCCATTCGTAATGATCGCCAAACGACAATCAGACAGCATATCACATAATTCAACCGCTCCGTCCATCAAAAAAGCACCTTCGCCCAAATAACGTAAATATGCTGCACTAAAGGCATCTGGATTGAAATCTAGATCATGAATAGTAAATAATCGCTTAAACCGTTCCACACGCAGTTGCGCTGAGGTAATGTGTCCTTCCTCTGCCTCTCGCCACAACGCACTGTTGATTTCATCATAACTAGCTTTATACTCAGTAGCCCCTTGTGGCAATCCAAATTGGGTAAATGTATTATGTAGCGCATGACTTTCTGCCTTTTTAAAATCAAACAACGTATCATCGACATCAAATAAAATAATTTCGTATTTCATAACAACCTCCATATCATTTCTTCACTAAATTGTTATTGAATTCCATAAGCCTTAGATTTGTTTCTGTTGGAAGTATAACAAAAAAACTAACAATACATTATTACCTTTCGGTTATTATACAGAACCTAGTTAAGCCGTCACGTCACTAATAAAAAAGTCATAGTATTTTTCATCGGTGCAAAAGGTAAATAACACTCAATAAAAATGCCCGTAAAAATGAGAATCACGCTCATTTTACGGGCTACTGAGTATCTAAGAGATGTTTTAGCAAAAATCCTAGTGATCATCATTAATCCATTTGGCTAATGTTTGATCTAAACAATGAGGTTCTTCAAACATCGGGTTATGCCCACTATATTCAAAAATCACTTTTTTCACGTTCTCGTAGGTGTCATCGACCCTATCCCATAATGAAACAGGTGCAACCAAATAATCATACCTTCCCAAACCAATAAATACGGGTTTATGGATATCCGCCAGGGATTGTATCAAATTCATGTTACCGAAAGCTTCTCCCCATAAATAATCAATGATAGGCATGTTCGTGTACACATCATTCCACGTGTAAGCCGCATCATAGGCATAATCATAAAAGCTTTGAGCTCCCATACGTATACACAAGTGAACAAATCTTCTATCAGGGTCTCTTTTGATATCTTCCTCTAATAAAACGATGTCCTTTTCAAAACGTTCCTTTCTTTCTGGACTGGCCGTTTCATAAAAGAATGAAGCGCTCTGCCGCTGTCTTTCCTGGCTGTTCGTAGGTGCTGAATTTAAAAGCACCACTTTTTGAACATAGTCCGGGTATTGTTTAGCATATTCCAAAGCCATAAAGGCATGCCCGGAATGTCCTAATATGATAAATTCATTTAGATGAAGACATTGTCTTGCTGTTTCTATATCATTAATAACTTTATCCAAAGTATAGTCTTCTGGTTTTAAAGCTCGAGTTGGTTTTGCAAACCCTCTATGATCCAGGAAAATAAACTGAAACTTTTTATATAAATGGTCTGAAAATAAGCGAGGATAATATACACTACTGCCGATCACCAATATCGGCCTTCCGTTACCTGTTATAGCATATTTCAGCTCAAATCCATCACTAATAACTGTTTGATAAGTGCTCATTTATAATCTCCTTTTCTGTTTTAAATCACTCCCTTTCCTTTGTGTGATTCCCTTGTATTCTCCATAGAACGTTCCAACACTTCAACTCACCTCAGAAAGTACATTTATTTTTATGAGAAAAGTTTAACATGGTTTTTTCAAAAACAAAACTGGGTTATTTTTGTCTTACTTGTCTTTACTTATGGGATCCATACTGGATTTTTGACAAGCACATCTTTTTGGAAACAAAAAAACCGCGATAATCGCGGTTTTTTATGTAGAGGTCATACTTTTATTTGCTTGGCGACGTCCTACTCTCCCAGGACCCTGCGGTCCAAGTACCATCGGCGCTGGAGGGCTTAACGGTCGTGTTCGGGATGGGTACGTGTGGAACCCCTCCGCTATCGCCACCAAACATGAATTTGTTGTGCAAATTCTACCGTACGGTTATTCGGTTCATCACTTATCGTGTGAATGAATAGCCATGCGCTTGTCGTATGTCACTTGTACATACTTTCAAGGTTACACCCTGAAAACTGGATCCGAAACTCATTTGCGTTTTATTTAGGATAAACCCTCGACCGATTAGTATTGGTCAGCTCCATGCATTACTGCACTTCCACCCCCAACCTATCTACCTCGTCGTCTTCAAGGGGTCTTACTAATTGGGAAATCTCATCTTGAGGGGGGCTTCACGCTTAGATGCTTTCAGCGCTTATCCCTTCCGTACATAGCTACCCAGCGGTGCTCCTGGCGGAACAACTGGTACACCAGCGGTACGTCCATCCCGGTCCTCTCGTACTAAGGACAGCTCCTCTCAAATTTCCTACGCCCACGACAGATAGGGACCGAACTGTCTCACGACGTTCTGAACCCAGCTCGCGTACCGCTTTAATGGGCGAACAGCCCAACCCTTGGGACCTACTTCAGCCCCAGGATGCGATGAGCCGACATCGAGGTGCCAAACCTCCCCGTCGATGTGGACTCTTGGGGGAGATAAGCCTGTTATCCCCAGGGTAGCTTTTATCCGTTGAGCGATGGCCCTTCCATGCGGTACCACCGGATCACTAAGCCCGACTTTCGTCCCTGCTCGACTTGTAGGTCTCGCAGTCAAGCTCCCTTCTGCCTTTGCACTCTTCGAATGATTTCCAACCATTCTGAGGGAACCTTGGGGCGCCTCCGTTACTCTTTAGGAGGCGACCGCCCCAGTCAAACTGCCCACCTGACACTGTCCTCGCACCGGATTACGGTACCAAGTTAGAACCTAGATACGATCAGGGTGGTATCCCAAGGATGCCTCCTCTCAAGCTGGCGCTCAAGATTCAACGGCTCCCACCTATCCTGTACAGATCGTACCCAAATTCAATATCAAGCTGCAGTAAAGCTCCATGGGGTCTTTCCGTCTTGTCGCGGGTAACCTGCATCTTCACAGGTATTAAAATTTCACCGGATCTCTCGTTGAGACAGCGCCCAAGTCGTTACGCCATTCGTGCGGGTCAGAATTTACCTGACAAGGAATTTCGCTACCTTAGGACCGTTATAGTTACGGCCGCCGTTTACTGGGGCTTCGGTTCATAGCTTCGCCCCGAAGGGCTTACCACTCCCCTTAACCTTCCAGCACCGGGCAGGCGTCAGCCCGTATACTTCGCCTTGCGGCTTCGCACAGACCTGTGTTTTTGCTAAACAGTCGCTTGGGCCTTTTCACTGCGGCCCCC
>NZ_CP073683.1:2550000-2737500 GCF_019454085.1 Paenibacillus sp. S25 | reverse complement strand
TCGGAACCTCTTTAAATATTGGGCTAGGCTGACGGAGGTCTCATATATGTGTCCGACCAGAATCAGATGGTCCCCTGCGGATAAGCTACACATTAGAGCGGCACTGATAGCAGCCATTCCGGAAGCAAAGCACTTGCAATCCGCCCCACCTTCCAGCGCAGCAATCATTTGCTCTGCAATCTGAACGGTAGGATTGGTTCCCCTCGAATAGACATAATGCTCCTTTTCATTATTAGCCGCTTCAGCATAATCTTCGTAAGTATCAAAGAAAAATGGAGCAGTCTCATAAATTGGAGGAGCAGCAGCCTTAGCAAAATACCCTATTTCGTCCTCAAACCGGAGACAGATAAGCTGATCATCCGAGAAACTCAAACTGATCACCACTTTCTGAAAAAATTTCAAACCCATAAGAGGTAGTCTCCTCAATCCGGGGCCCAAATATTCTATAAGCTGAACTCCTCTGCACCCTGTGCTGGTTGATTTGCGAAATTCGAGAATTATGAGGCTTCCAAATGCCTTTCATTAAGTATCCAATTTATAAAAATAGCGTATATTTTTGGGTTGCAGGGCAAAGATATGCTTTATCAAAAAAGAGGGGGTTCACTTGTGTTAACACGTTGGATTAGAAATGTTCTGAAGCCTGGAAAAAGGTACACACAGGATATCGAAAAATCTAAACAGCAGGCCTCTTCAGAACCCATAAATCCATCATTAGCACATACTCTATCATTACTTAAATTAAAACTCGGACAAAACTCTGATTTTATCATTCGTGATTTTCCCGAAAATCCTGCCCCTATCGGCCATCTCGCAGTCTGTTATATCGAGGGACTGATTGACCAAAACTTACTTTCCGATGTAATGGAAGGTTTAATTGCAGAGACTGTCTCTACAACATCTTTTAGGTTTGGGGAAAATAGCGCGGCCTCTTTATTAAAGAGAACAATCCCGTCAGGAAATATTCAAATGATACACTCGCAAAATGAAATTTATTTATCCATCCTCTCCGGTAATGCTGTCATTGCTATCGATGGAAGTACATATGCCCTGGCAGTTTCCATCGCCGGCGGAGTAAGACGAGCTATTCAGGAACCCAGTACTCAGACCGTAGTTCGGGGTCCTAAAGAAGGATTTACGGAGGATGTCTCAACCAACATCACACTGATTAGAAGAAAATTGCGGACACCTGACCTTAAATTTGAAAGTCACATTATTGGGCGATATACACAAACTAAAGTCATATTAGCTTACATTGAAGGTGTCGCTAATCCAGAAATAGTACGGGAAATTACTAAACGGCTTCAATCCATTGATACGGACAGCATACTTGAAAGTGGATACATAGAAGAATTCATTCAGGATGAACCGATTACTCCCTTTCCCACAATGCTTAACTCGGAGCGTCCGGATACAGTCGCCGGAAGCCTTTTAGATGGCCAAATAGCAATTCTGGTTGATGGGACGCCATTCGCGCTGATTGCACCTGTAACCTTCTTTAATTTCTTTCAGACGGCTGAAGATTACTACCAGAGATATGATATTTCAACTTTTTTAAGGGCTCTTCGTATGGTGTCTTTTCTAGTCTCATTGTTGCTTCCTTCTCTATTTATAGCCCTGACGACTTTTCAACAGGAAATGATCCCCACCACGCTGTTAATTACGCTGATGGCTCAACGGGAAGGAACTCCTTTTCCTGCATTATTGGAGGCATTAATGATGGAATTGATGTTTGAAGTGATTCGTGAAGCTGGTGTACGAATGCCCAGGGTCATCGGACCAGCCGTTTCAATCGTAGGAGCTCTGGTTATTGGACAAGCAGCGGTGCAAGCCGGACTGGTCTCAGGTGCAATGGTTATCGTTGTTGCCTTCACAGCTATATCGAACTTTGTTATCCCGTATTTCAGTATGGCCTCAGCAGTCAGGTTGCTACGTTTTGCTCTTATGTTACTGGCGGCGGCTCTAGGCTTATTCGGTATTCTGATTGGGCTTATCCCCCTTATAGTTCATCTTGTATCACTCAAATCATTCGGAGTTCATTATTTCATGCCCTACAGCCCCTTCTATAAATCTAATATGAAGGATCTAGTCATTAGAGTTCCATGGTGGGCTATGAAAACCAGACCTAGTGAAAAATCAGGTTCCAACAAGACCAGACAGGCAACCCATCAATACCCTGCCAGTTCAGATGAAATCAAAAATAATGACAAGTCTGATACCCAAAAATAGGAGAGATCAATGGTGCGGCAATTAAGAGTTAGTTATGTTCTGTTTATTGCAGGGTTATTACTTACAGGGTGCGTAGATCGTACAGAATTGAACGAATTAGGCATCACAACAGCAACTGGAATTGATGGACATAAGGGCGACTGGATCAATACTTATCAAATCATCATTCCATCAGCCATGACGACTGGCTCAGGTGGTTCTTCCACGGGGGCATCGCAAAGTGCTGTACATACCTTCACTACACATGGAAAAACATTGAGAGAGACCGTTACGAAGAGCAGCCTGGAATACCCACGCAAACTGTATTTTGCCCAAAATAATATAATCGTTATTGGAAAAAAAGCAGCAGAACAAGGGCTTGAAGAGATTATTGATATTTACCTCCGTAACCTTGATTCACGAGAAACTGTAAAAATATTCATTGCCAACGGAGAGGCTCGTGATTTTTTAAAAAAGCTTGTACCACCAGAGAAGATTCCCGGTCAAGCTTTAGAAAATATTATAGAGAAAAACAGCAAATTGGGATCAATTTATCCTGCAGTATCTATGTTTGAGTTTATTTCGAAAATTAGTTCCGATAGTGGTGCAGCAGGAGTTCCAGAAATATCTCTTGAGGGTTCCGAACCGGAGAAACTAGATTCTGTTGATGTTTTCAAGGAGACATCCGCCAAAGGTAAACTTAAGTTATCAGGCCTAAGCATTTTCCAGAAAGACAAGAGAGTCGGCTTCCTAAATGAAAAGGAAAGTATAGGGGTTTCATGGTTAAACAACCAGATTAAAAATACCACTATAAGCTATGTCGATGGGAATGCTACGGCCGCGTTCCTCATCCGGAAAGCCAAAGTTAAGATTACGCCGATAAAGGATTTAAATCATTATTCCCTAAAAGTAGACGTTAAAGCTACCGGGGATCTTTTGTCAGCCTCTTCGCAAAGAGAAATGAAAAATATGCAAAGTATAGATCAATTGCAGGAGCAAGCAGCAGAAACGATCAAGTTGCAAATCAATGAAGGATGGAGAGCCTTAAAGCAAAAGAATATCGACCTCATTGGTATTGGAAATAAAATTCATCGCAAGTACCCAAAAGACTGGAAAAAAATAAAGGAGACCTGGCCTAGGGAGTTAGCAAACATGGATATACAAATAAATGTAAAAATGATGCTTGCACGCCCAGGATTATTTGAAAAATCTTCTAACGAACTGTTGAAATGATACAAATAGGGAGAGGTGAATTGAAGCAATGCGTCAAAATACAATACGAATATCCGAGTTGATCATTTGTATGTCTTTATTTGAAGTTGGAAGTACAACGTTGTTTTTAATGGGGGCTGAAGCAAAGCAAGATGCTTGGTTAGTCATGTTGATCGGCGCTTTAGCAGGACTACTTCTGCTAAAGCTCCATCTTGCTATCCACCATCAGGACCCCGAATTAGATTTGTTCATGTTGTGTCGCCGTTACATAGGAAAATATATGGGTACAATCATCAACCTACTTTTTGTGATGTATTTTATGTATGAAGCTTCTCGGAACTTACGCGATTTAGGCGAGGTGACAGTAATGACTTTGCTACGCCAAACCCCCTTGTGGATCATCATCTTGATCACAATCATGATTGTATCCAATACAGTTCGTTACGGCTACAAAACATTGTTTTTATTTTGCTTATTCCTTTTCCCTTTTTTTATACTTGGATACGCTATAATTAGTATATTAATTCCGGCAACCGGTCTCTTTCACTTGGAAAATTCCCTTCCTGTTCTAGAGGAAGGATGGAAACCCATTTTTAAAGCCGCTATTCCTGAGCTTATCTCCTTTCCATTCGGACAGACCGTATTATTTCTTGTATTTTATCCGCTTGCACATAAAGGCCGGAATCTCACAAAACCCGTTTTCTTTGCCTATATAGTTACCGCACTAGCTCTGACATTTATTAATCAATTGGATATTTTTGTTCTCGGCCCTAAGATCGCCGCAGAAAGCACACTTCCTCTTTTGGAATCCGTTCAGTTGATTGAATTGGCGGATGTGTTCGAACGAATGGATGCCCTTTTCACTTTGCTTCTCTTTCTTGGCTTGATCATCAAAATGTCTTTATTTTTTAATGGCGCCGTGATAGGACTTGAAAAAATAACCGGAGTCGGATTTAAAAAATGGATTCTTCCCCTTGCATCACTTATTTACGGGCTTTCTTTTGTGTCTCCTACCTATACCCATCACATGGTAATCGGTCGAAAATTTGTAATTAATACTTGGTTCCCTATTTTTCAGATTGTACTCCCTCTGTTACTGTTTACAGTTATTTTTATTAAAAGAAGAAAAAAGACAAATAAACAGTCCTCTTCATGAGAAAATGATAGTTCAATACCCCAAAGTTCTGCCTCTTCTCAGCATCTACACCATACACGGTAAGAAGCGTAGATTTGTAGTAAGCCTATCATTCAAATATTCTACCTTTTTTATTGTTGCTTTTTCTCTTTCATCGGCACGATGTGAAGTGTTCCATCCTCGCTAAACTCTGCGTAGGCGATTTCGTCGATACTATTATATCCCTGCTCTCGCACCTTTACTTTAATCTCTTCAATATCGATTGACTTCCCACGCATAGATTCGTTCAGAAGCTTTCCTTTATCAATGACTGTAACAGAAAAAAGATCAGGCTGTGCATCTATTCCCATATCCTGAGCGGCGGGTGGTTCGTATTCGGGTTTGCGCATGACTGACAATGAACCATTCGTTTCTAACGTGGCGTACCAGACCTCACGAAGAGAAAAAATATTTTGCTGGCGTAGCATGGAGAGCAGCTGGGTAAATTCTATATCATATTTTTCAAGCATCTCTTGATTGACCTGACCCTTATCCACGAGTAGCACTGTTCGGCCTTCTGCCATATATCCAAATTTCACAAAACGGGTCGTCGCCTTTTCAAAAAAGTAGGCCAGCGCGCACCATAGCGCCAAAGCAAACAAAAGCTGCCCAATGGTCACCTTATCGTCATATAACGTATTTCCCACAATTTCGCTTAACACCAATGATGTAAGAAAATCGAGTGGTGTTAACTGACTGAGTGTTTTCCGACCTGTAATAAAAGTAATGATCCACAAGCCAAAAAAGCTGATGATCAATTTGACACCAATCGTAACAAATACCTCCATAAATAGGCCTCCCGGAAGAAGTTGTTTTCCTTATGTGTTATTTACACCTGTCTACCTCAGCATAAACAAAGGGTTATTCCTAAAATTGTCCAATAAAAAAGCCCGCTACCAACTAGAGGCAGCGAGCTCTTTAATTACGGCTATTATATATATTGTACATATGACATCATTGCCCGCTAGCTTGAACTCTGGAGACATGACTATCTACTTTTCACAAGAAGCTGAATCGCTTCTTTAACCAGCTTATCCGTGTCTCCTCCAGCCTCTTGCTCTTCCAATATACATCGTTGTAGATTCTCTGCTACAATTTGGGCAATCGCTTTATCTGATGCGTTACGTACGGCAGATAACTGGCTAACGACGTCTTTGCACGATTTTCCTTCATCCATTAAACGAAGTACCCCACGCACCTGTCCCTCAATCCTCCTCAGGCGCGTTTTCAGTTCATCACTGTAATTGTAATCCATAAGCAATGCACTCCTTTTTTGACTTACCATATACACGTATAGGTATATTATAAACCAAAAAAATAAATAGGATACCCTAAATAAATAGATTCACCTTCCCCTGCGAAGCATCCCCCAAGTAGGCGGCTACTCCAGCATATTCTAAACCGTCGATTAGCTCTTCTTGCTGCAGTCCTAACAAATCCATGGTCATGGTACAGGCGACGAGCTTGATCCCCTGCTCTCGTGCCAACTCTATAAGCTGCGGCAAGGAAAGCGCATTGTGCTTTTTCATGACATGCTTGATCATCTGTGGACCGAGTCCGGCAAAATTCATTTTGGATAGTGCAAGCTTTTTGGGTCCACGAGGCATGATCCAGCCAAAGGCTTTTTCGAGCATTCCCTTATTGGTGCTCACGATTTCATCCTTGCGTAACGTATTTAGCCCCCAAAAAGTAAAGAAAATAGTTACTTCATGATCATATGCTGCCGCTCCATTTGCAATAATGAATGCAGCAATCGCCTTATCCAGCTCCCCGCTGAATAATACAATCGTTGTTTTGGACTGAGCATGTTCTTGATTATTTGTATAAATTCCTGCTGTCGTACTCATATGGATTCGCTTCCCTTAGTCTCTCCAGCCCATTCGGATATGCCTGAAAGCACAGATTTGACTTTTTTAGCGCCTTTGGAAACTAATAACTGACAAGCCATTTCACTGCGTGCTCCAGCTTGGCAAATCACTGCGATCTCTTCTTCCAAGTTCAGCTCAGAAAGTCTGTTCTCCAATTCGCCAAGAGGGATGTGCTTAGATCCAGGGATATGTTTAAGCGCAAATTCAGCGGGTTCACGAACATCAAGCAAAATGAAGTTCTCTTTTCCAGAACATTTTGCTTGTAGCTCTTCATGGCTTATCGTAGAAGAAATTATTTGCTCCTTCTTCACTTCAGCCGGATTTGCTTTGCGTAAATAATGTCGCATTACATCTCCTTCTTGGAGAGTGCCCAAATATTGATGTCCGGTGTTTTTGGCCCAGCTCTGAAAATCGGCTAATGAACCTTTGTCAGTCGCCTGAACCTCCATAATCTTTCCGGGAACGAGCTCATTCATAGCCTTTTTTGTCTTTACTATAGGCATAGGACAAGCTAGCCCTTTGCAATCAAGAATATGATCTGCTTGGATATTGTTAGTTGATGACATTCTATAACCTCCACCTGTTTTTTGAGGGGGCTTACCTTAGTTAAATTTCTTTATACATATACCCCTATGGGTATTAGAATAACGAGACTCGCTTCTTTTGTCAACTTATTTGGCCGTTTTTTCTCAGAAGCAAACGAAACCATGTCTTGAACAAAATAAAATTAAAAGCAAAAAAAGCCGCGCAAAAACGCGACTCTAATGCATAAACCAAAATTAATCGTCTTTTTTCATCAGTTCTGGCAGATCCAGCGACATCGAAATATTACACAGCATACCTCTGGCGAGAAAAAGCATCGTTCTTTCCATTGCTTGTTCAATGCCTGCCCATCGGAAAGCATCATAAACCGTCGTATGAATTTCACGGAATCCTTGCTGCATCACGCTTACAACCTCATCCTCGCGGATCGTCTGCGCCTGCATTTGCAAAAGTGTTTCATTGCGGTATTCCATCATAATTTGCGAATAGGCTGCAATTAGCTCTTGCTCGAGCTGTTCAGATGAGGCCGAATGAATAACTCTGTGAAAAGAGTCTATGATACGTGCAAATGAAACCTTCAGGGCTTCAACAAGCAACGCTTCCTTGGTAGCGAAAAAACGAAAGACATAGGGCTGAGAAATATTGGCCCGTTCCGCAACTTTGGCTGTTGTAGCTCGGTAGTAGCCCATCTCTGCAAACACTTCAATGGCAGCAGATATGATTTCCTTTTGGCGATTTATAGATGTTGACGTAGCTTTAGCCATGTTTTTTTCATCCTTTTATTTAGCACAGTTTTCTGATTAGTGATTAATCAATTACAAATCAGTATAAACGACATAACCTAAAAATGCAATGAGTTTGAACAAAGTCGCCTCCGCAATTCTGACGGAAACGACTCTGTTATATACATCCAATTATGGCGTCTTAGAGTTAAAATATAACCGAATATAATTGACCTTTTGCGTTTTGGTTTGATAGGAAAATACTAAATAATAACTAAGTCCTGATGTGTTATTGATCGTATAATTAGCTTCTGCTGTGTCAGGTATGTCTCTAGAGGTGTCAACGGTTTCCGTAGGTTGACCCAATTCGTCAACAACTTGTTTGATAAGCAACTTCTTATAGTCTGGATCGGAAGATGTAATTTCTGTAACTTTATCGCTTCCATCCAGCATGATGTCTGTATGATACTTAGCGTAGCTTCTCATAGGACCTGTAGAACCTGACTCGGATTTCCCCCACAGCTCAAATAACAGATCGCTGCTAGTTCCCAAGCCAAGACCTTTAGGCAAATTCGGTAAGGTTCCCTGCTTGGCTGCGCTGAATATAGCGGCTGCGGAGCTGTGTTTACTGTGAGATGAAGCTGTACTACTGGTGCCTTGCCCATTAGTATTGAGATCCGTGTTTTGATTTGTAGAACTAGCAGGCGTTGCGACTGTTTCTGCTTTAGTAGGAGCAGTTGATTTTGCTTCCCCGCTATTGCTGCATCCTGTCATCACAGCAAAACCTATAGCCAAGAAAGCACTAGTGGTGATTAGCTTGCAAGCCAACTTTTTACGATCATGAGATTGATGTGTATACTTCATTATAAGATCACTCTTTCCTTGTTCTTGGGTACAAACCAAGTGTAACCGAACCTCGTTTCCGGAATACCTCTACTTGTTTCCAACTTGTAAACAAGGACATTGATGATTTTCTAACATACCCTATTTACGACCGTAAGCTCCCAGCTGTTGTTTAGAAAAGGAATAAGGAGAGTCACTCTTCTTCAACCATATATTCCCTTTAATGATGAAGATGTATACAGCAAAAACAAAGTAGATCGTACCTGCAATCCAGTCTATTGCGGTTGGGATGTCTTGTTTTACTATTTCATGAATATACCAGATTCCAACTGGAACATGCAGGAAAAGTGCCGTAATCAAACCAGGATTATATAAGGTTTTTGCTTTAATATTGACAACGATGCCGTGCCAGACGACCTGAAAGAATCCCATAAAAACTGGTGCGAGTCCAAGCCAGACTACTTGCGGGAACCATACGGGGAGCAGATAAAACACATAGGCAATTGCCACATTGATAATCATCGCTGATTGAGTGTTTAAGGGGTAATGATCCGGTGTGTCACTTTTAAACATAACGTTGTTAAATAAACCAGCAAAATATCCAGGCCAGCGGTACTCCTCAAATTGATGAAACAATATAGCTACAAAACTTAACCATAACATGCCTGTTATATCCAAAAGGATAGCTGGATTCATAAGTAAAACAATACATACAACCACACCGATTATAGCCCCTGCATCTTGCCAATATTTTCTTAAAAAATCCATATTAGTCACCCCTATGATTTATTTTTGATCAAAATATCTTTCGAACAGCAGATTTAATTGTTCCTCTATTGAAGGTATTTCCACAACTGCCCCTGATTCAAGAATCGGACTCATCAGTGCAGGCAGAAAAATAGCTCCAAATATTTGCAGCATCATCGCTAACAAGCGCTCCGGCTGTTGCTCACCTGTCAGCTCCTTAATCGTGCTCTGAACCTTTGGAAATCCCATGATGTTTAAAAACCTTCCGTATTCCTGTTGAGATGTAAAGGGCGTGCTGCCCATGGCAATGATTCGCGAAAGAAGCTCTGGATATTGACGAATGACCTGTAGATAGTTAAGTAAAAATTGTTTCAGTCTATCTTGGGGGGGCATCGCTGTATTGTCCAAAATAGAAAAGGTGTGCTGAAAGCCATTTAAGATCACTTCAATAGCTTCACTGAGCAGATTTTCCTTGGAGCCAAAATAATAATTAACTAAAGAAATATTAGTAGCAGACAGGTCGGCAATTTTTCTGATTGTAACCGCCTCAAAACCTTCCTTTTGAATAAATTCCAGCGTAGCGTCTAAGATTTTTTCTTTGGTTTGTTGTTTTTTGTCTGGGTGATTCATGTTCTTCCTCCTCCTGTTTCGTCCAATCATAACGGATGAATGAAATGGACAACTTTATATAAGCAACTTTTCAAACAATAATTAAAACATTGTTTAAATTATTGTTTGAACTTAGTTTAGCACTTTATATTTCACAAAACAAGGAGCGATTTGAGATTTAGGTATAGAAAAACCCGCAAAACGAATAAGATCGTTTGCGGGTCGATTGAATGGAGATTGAGAAAAGACCTAAATAGCCCAATTTCCTTTGCGGAACACGGCTTCTTTGCTTCCGTCTTGCAGTTCGCCGTCAATATCCAGCTCAGCTGAGCCGATCATGAAGTCCACATGAGTCAGGCTGACATTGGCACCGTTCTGGAGCAGCTCCTCCCGGTTCATTTGTGTGCCATTTTCCATATTAAATGGATACGCACTGCCTAGAGCCAAGTGGCAGGAGGCATTTTCGTCGATACCTGTATTGTAAAAAATGCGATTGAGATTGGAAATCGGTGAATCGTGCGGCACCAGTGCAACTTCTCCCAAATAGCTGGCCCCTTCATCCGTAGCGAGCAAATGAGTCAAATGCTGCTCGCCGGATTCTGCTGTATATTCAGTGACTTTACCGTCCTTAAAGGTAAACGTTATGCGATCCACCAGTTGTCCATTTAAATTGAGTGGCATGGTACTTGTGACATGACCATTTACACCTGTACGCTTAGGCATCGTGAACACTTCTTCTGTCGGCATATTCGCCACGGTATAAATTCCTTGTGCGTTTTCACCGCCGCCGCCGCGCCAAATGTGTCTTTCGGCCAATTCAATTTTCAAATCCGTTCCTGGTGCACGATAGTGGAGACTTTTATAGTTTTTGTGATTCAGCTTGTTTTGTAGCTGTTCGAGATTGTTTAAATGCCCCTGCCAGTTTTGAACTGGATCGGAGCCATCTACACGGTTCATTTCGAAAATCGTATCCCACATGACACGAATCCGGTCCTCTTCTGCCACATCGGCAAATACTTTATCGGCCCATGCCTTCGTGGGTGCTTTAATCAGGCACCAGCTAATCTTAGCATTCCGGGTATAGTGAGCATAGCCTTCTCTCGCCGTAGCCGCCGCCTTGGTCGCACGAGAAACGTGTTGCGGATCAATGCCTTGATATAAATCCGGGTTCGGCACTTTAATCATTAGTGTAGCTCCACCCTCTTCGGCAAATTTCTCCATCATTTCTGCCTTCCAAGCAGGGTAGTAATCAAAGCTGGCTTCGTCACCATGTTCAAAACGACTACGTGTAATGGAATCATCCTCAAACTCTACCTGTACATATTTAGCGCCTGCTTCATAGGCTTTGCTGACAATCAGGCGTGTAAACTCGACAGTTTCCAGTGGTGCAGTTACCAAAAACACCTGTCCAGGCTGAATGTTAACCCCTACTCTTACGACCAGTTCTGCGTATTGCTCCAACAATGATTCGAATGTACTCATTTTTCCACGCTCCTGTTCCGTTTGGATTATATTGAATGATTTCATCACTACAGTACGGACTGCTTCTCCAGTTCACGTAGCTCCACTCTTCGTATTTTACCCGAGCTGGTTTTAGGAAGCTCTTGAATAAACTCTATTTTTCGTGGATATTTATAAGGTGCCGTCCATGTTTTCACATGATGTTGCAGTTCCTTCACTAACGCTGGTGATCCTTCTACCCCAGCTTTGAGTACGATGAAGGCTTTTACAACATGTCCACGGATTTCGTCAGGGCTGGCTACTGCAGCACATTCCTGCACGGAGTCATGCTTCATAAGCGCTTCCTCTACTTCAAAAGGACCAATAGTATAGCCAGAACTGATGATGATATCATCACCACGTCCTTCGAACCAGAAATATCCATCCTCGTCTTTGCGAGCCCGGTCTCCCGTAACAAAATAATCTCCGTGGACACTAGCTAATTTGCGTTCTGGATCATGGTAATACGTATGAAATAATGCCGGCAGATCGGCACGCACTGCAATATCGCCCACTTGCCCCGGAGCCAGCGGAATGCCATCCTCGTCTACGACCTCAACGAGTCCCGGTGCAATGGATTTGCCCATCGAGCCTGTACGCAGAGGTGCATCCTTTAAATTACCAATAATTAATGTGCTCTCCGTTTGACCATAGCCGTCACGAATCGTAATGTTGAACTGCTCCTGAAACTTGTTAATGACCTCCTGATTGAGAGGCTCTCCCGCAGAAACTGCGCTGCGCAATTGGGATAGATCATATTGATCCAAACCATCCGTTTTCGCCATAATCCGATATTCTGTCGGCGTACAGCATAACACTTGGATTCCATACTGCTGCATAAACTGCAAATACCGACCTGGACGAAACGGACCATTATATACGAATCCGGTCGCTCCATTTCCCAGTACGGATAAAAACGGACTCCAAATCCACTTTTGCCATCCCGGCGCAGCAGTAGCCCATACTATATCTGAAGCTTGAATATCCAACCATGGTGATGTTATCCGCAGATGAGCATATCCCCAGCCATGGCTATGTACAACACCTTTAGGATTTCCCGTGGTGCCCGAAGTATAGGCCAGTATAGCCATGTCGTCACGGTGCGTCTTCACAGCTTCAAAAGTATCTTCCTGTCCATCCATCAGCTCATTCAGCAAGAGCCAGCCAGATACATCTGCCGTGTCGTCCCCGGAGACCACGATGCGATAATCCAGAGCAGGCAAATCATCATTTATTTTGTCCACTTCGCTTGTTACTCCGGTCCAGGCAATGACTGCGCGCGCTTCTGAATGGCGAAGACGATATGCAATATCCTTGGCACGTAGCATTTCTGAAGATGGAATGACAGCGAGCCCCAGCTTCAAGCAGGCCAGATAAATTACATACGCAATAATACGCCGTGGTACTACGACCAGAACTCTGTCACCTTTGTTAAATCCCAGATTTGCGAGTCCTCCAGCCAGTCGGTTAGCTTTTTTCAGCAGCTCTCCGTAGGTGATTTCTTCGTATTCTCCTGTCTCACTCAGCCACTTGAGTGCGGTTTTACCAGCATCATGGTGTTCCATTTCCGAAGTCATATTGTAATATTCAGGCGCAAGCCATTGTTGTTGATCTGTCAAATTATACCTTCCCCTTTATACATAAGATGAGATCCACTTTCTTACTGTAGTATAACACGTCTTAGTACCAGGTTCTAATACCAGAATCATTTTTTTGGAAAAAAATAAATTTTGTAAAGCGTACGACAAAAAGAAAGAGCCTGATTTCAGGCTCTTTTTCTTCACCGCTATCGTGATCTACAACTGGAGTTCTACCACTGTAGAAGCCACTTCCTGACCGTTTACGAGCAGTGCAATCCGGTGCGCTCCCGCATAATGGCGACGAGTTGTTAGATCTGCAAAACGGTGTATCCGTGTACTTGTAAGATGGGTTCCTCCAGGGACCGTTTTGTCAGATAGCAAAAACAGTTTACGTGAGGCTTGTCCTCTCGCCTTCACAAAGTCGATGCCGTACTCGATGCGGACTCGTACTGGGTCACCTTCACGAAGCTGAAGCGCGTAGCTCAACTCACAGCTATCGCCGAGCTTTAGCACGGCAGGGTCTGTGGTGAAAGAGGCTCCCGTGACTAACGGCGCCCCGTCTGTTTCATCCGCATAGCCGAACATTGCCATCACTTCGGGGATGGATTTGCGAATCAGGGTCCGACAGCCATGACGCACAATCCAGTCGGTGTCAGGGTGTGTTCCTTTCCACCGTTGAGCCGTAGCAATGACCACATCAGGATGATCCTTGGCAATATCGTTCAGGTTGTTGGCTACACTTTTGCGTACATATAGTGATGGATCGGCCTTCAGTAATTCCAATACGGCCAATACTGGAGCAGGATCGCGTTTAAACACAGGCAACGCCTGTCCCCAGGGCAGCCGTGGACGACAGCCTTCGCTGGCAAGACGGCGAACATGCTCACTTTGGTGTCCCGCCCAGATCGTCATCTGCCGCATCATCCGTTCCGGTTCACGCAGGAGGAAGGGTCTCACGGCGAACTCCGCAGAGGACTTAGAGGTGAATCGCTCCAGTGCCTTCATGGACAGGTCCCAATGCTCTTCTCCCTGCCCATACACCTCCACAAAATCGGGGAAAAACAAGTATGGAAAACCACTGCAATGCTCGTCTATAGCAAAAAGGACAGCCAGGGCTTCTTCATAACGACTTGGCAAGAACGTCCCCAATGTTAGTGAAATCCGCCGTATCCGGGCTTTTAGCTCCAGCTCATTCCACGATTCGTCCATGACTTGATGGATAAATCTCTGGGTATCAAACGAGCTATACGCCGTTTGTACTCTTTCACCGAATTGTTGAAGAAAATTCTCCGTGTACATATTTTTTAAGGGCTCGGCCATTATATATCTCCTTTTGTATGAGGTTGAGAGAATTGTAGCAAGGCATACTAAAAATGCCAAGTCCTATGATTAGGACCTGACATCTTTACATTAATACAAGAAATCGATTTACTTATAATTCGTGTTGGGCAAACCAATTGGTAATACGTTGCAGTCGTTCCACGCGAAGCTGCGGGTGCCCTTTTCGTGAAAGCTCGTGACTTGAAGCTGGAAAACGGACAAATTGCGTAGGTTTCCCCAAACGACGTAATGCTGTAAACAGCTGCTCTCCCTGCTCTATAGGACATCGTAGATCCTGCTCCCCGTGCAATATGAGCAGCGGTGTGTTGATTTGCTGCACATAAGCCAGCGGAGATTGCTTCCACAAGAGCTCACAATCCTCCCACGGATTCCCGCCGACTTCATCTTCAGTAAACGAGTACCCTATGTCACTCACCCCATACATTGACAGCCAGTTAGAAATGGAGCGCTGGGTTACAGCTGCTCGGAAACGATCGGTATGGCCGACAATCCAGTTTGTCATAAAGCCACCATAGCTGCCCCCTGTTACACCTAGCCTTTCCGGATGAATGAATGGAAACTGACGTATAGCCTCGTCCACTGCGCTCAGCAGATCAGTGTAATCGCGTCCGCCGTAATCTCCAAGGACAACATTGGTAAAAGACTGTCCGTACCCTCGGCTTCCTCCCGGATTCGTGTAGATGACTGTATACCCCTGAGCGGCCAGCAACTGAAATTCATGAAAAAAAGAATTGGAATACATGGCATGAGGACCGCCGTGAATCTCCAAAATAGCAGGATAGGATACCCCCTCCTTAAACCCAGCAGGCTTCATCACCCATCCCTGCACCCGTCGTCCATCCTCAACTTCAGTCCAGAAGCTCTCAGGCACACTGATCTCAATCTCATCAAGCAGAGAGTCATTCACTCGTGTCAGCCGTTCCTCAGTTCCTGAATGGATCGCAATCCGGAACAAATCGCCTGGTAAAGCAACATCGGTGGAAGCGGCAATGATGTGCCGCTCATCCGAAGTAAGCTCGAATTGGTAAATTTCCCGTTCTCCTTGCGTTAAAATTTTAAAAGTTCCATCAAGTGCAAACTGATATACGTGTACATTTCCTTCAAGGGTAACCAGCGTATACAGGGATTGACCGTCCGCACTGAAGCGTGGTGGTCCTACATGAAGATGTGAACGCATGTCGCTCATACCTGCATTACCGAGATGAGCGTCAAGCGTCTCACTAACGCATAATCCCGTCCCCCCACTGGAAGGAACCGTGTACAGTCGGGTCTGAGTAGCGCCTTTGGCATGTCGATCATGACCGTAAAAGGCAATCGTTGAACCGTCGGGAGAATAAGCTGCACTCTCGATGTGCAGTTCAGAATGGGTCAGCTTAAGCGGTGCTGCTGCATCACCATTTGAAGTTGCAGGAGCTATCGTAAACAAATCATTCTGCTTACGTAAATCCGTATCCTCTTTCGAATGCTCTGCTATTCTGGCGACGAATAAAATATGTTGACCATCCGGTGACCACACAGGCTCCGCCACATCATAAGCGCCGGAAGTCAGTTGAACTGTGTGCCCCGAAGTCACATCAGCTACATACAAGTGATCACGAGTATCATCCCACAGTCCATATCCGTCGGATTTAGCTTTCGTTCGATTAACAACTCGTCCCTTAAGTTGTGCTTCCTGAGTTCCTCCACTGGATGTAGGGCTTGACGGGTTCTCGGCCGTTTTAGCTGCAAACGATATACAGGTCCCATCAGGAGACCAGGCTAATGAACGAACGTTATTCTCTACGTGTGTAAGCTGTCGTGCCTCCCCCCCGCATTCTGGAATAATCCATACCTGGCGCTTGCCGCCTGTTGTACGGAGAAAAGCTAGTTGTGATCCGTCTGGTGACCAGACAGGCGTTTCATCTTTTGGTCCGTATGTAAAGGGTATCGGGACAGCGACTTCGGACGATAATAGCCAAATTCCTGAGTTATAATCTGTCCGCTCTTTATTAATATACTGTTCTACGTAAGCGATTTCGCCACTAATAGGATGAATAGCTGGATCGCTAACCCAGTGAAGTCGATATAAATCCTCGGCTGTTATACAGCGCTTGGTCGTGCTAGATTGCGAGTCGCTCAAAAAAATTCCTCCTTTATATCATCAGATTCCACATCTTTAAATTTTAATTAATCCTATTAATTTTATAGGATTTTAATAAATACACAATTACGTTACTCTTTTTATTTATCTCTGTCAATTTGTCTAAAACTAAAAAGCCCCTCTCTCAGTCGCAATGGACCCGAAAACACCACTACTTCGGTTGCTTTCATGAGAGAGGGTAGTATTATTCATCAATCACAACTGAAAAATAGGAGAAATGGAAGGAGCCCCATTAGGAATAGCAGCTAGTGATCCATTTTCTTTGTGTAGGTTCGGTGCCTGCTGCCAAATAGTGCTGGGAATCTCTCGCCGCAGCACAGGAATGATATCCTCGGCAAACCGATGCAGCTGTTCAAGCTGCTCCTGCTCTCCCAGCCCATCCACGCTTATGCTAAGTACTTGATGGCCGAACGCAGTATAATAGTTTCGTATTTTTTCGAGTACGCTGTCCGCAGAACCAATCAGAACTGGACCGTTGCGGATATTGTCCTCCAAACTTCTAAACGGGGATTGATTATGCTGAGCCGCCGCCGTCGAGTGGTAAGCATCATAATACGGGCGATAGCGTTTGATCGCTTCCTCGTCTGTATCCGCCAGATACAAGCTCCCGGCTCCGGCACCAATTACAGCCTGAGCCGGGTCATGACCGTAATAAGTCAGCCGTTCACGGTAATGATCAATTAAGGCTTTATACTTGGCCTGAGGATGGAAAGAATTTGAGGAAAATAACGGCTCTCCATATTGTGCAGCCAGCTCCGTCGATAATGTACTGGAGGCACTTCCATGCCATATTGGAATGTGCTGTTGATACGGGCGTGGCTGTGTCGTGACCTGATACAGCGGGGGCCGATAGTTGCCTTCCCACGTAACCTTTTCCTCGCTCCATAGCCGTTTGAGCAGACGATAGCGTTCTGCTAGCGACTCCCACTGCTCTTCCTCCGTAATTCCAAACAACGGATAATGCCGTGGATCATTGCCTTTTCCGATAATCAGTTCTAATCTTCCACCCGATAAATGATCCAGTGTCGCATAATCCTCAGCTACGCGCACCGGGTCAAGTATACTAAGCACCGTTACCATCGTCAGCAGACGAATCCGTTCAGTTCTCGCTGCTATAGCGGTCAGAACGAGTGAAGGTGAAGACGACAAAAAAGGCGTACCATGCCGCTCTCCCACACCATACGCATCAAAACCAAGCTCCTCTGCGAGCACAGCCTGCTTAATTACATTTTGGAATTTTTGCTGCGAACTCCAGGCTTCTCCGGTAATCGCATTAGGGAGATTAGCCATTAGGCTGAACAACACAAACTTCATTCGCTCCTGCCCCCCTTCTGCGAACGAATAGGCTTCTTCCGTTCCCTATGATCGTGTCTAATTTCGGTTAGCTGTCTCGGCTTCATTTTTTTCACGAATGTAGGTGGAGAATAATTCAGGATTCACCACTTTACGCAGTAAATGCATCGTCCCGTCCCCTGTTCCATGGTCAAAAGCATGGAAACGTTCATATCCCCAACGCTCATACATGGATAGCAAATAGGGATGCTTTTCCGCAGTCGCAAGTGTCACAGCAGGAGCACCGACCTTGTCACGAATAATCGTTTGCTCTACCCAATTCAGCAGTTTTTTCCCATATCCTTTGCCCTGGGCAGCCGGGTCTACAGCAAACCACATCACAAACGGTAGATCGGTTATAAAATTAAGGGCTCTATTTTTGAGATGGCTAACGGTAGCCTGAATGACACCGTCTACTTCCAGCACATAGCAATCATTATTTTTAATGTTTTCTTGAATGAGAGCCACGTCTGCCTGAGCGGCAGGCCATCGAAGCTCCAACTGCCGAATTGTTTCATACGCCTCATACGTCACATACTGCAATCTTTCTGCGTCCTCTTGAAGTGCCAGACGATAGATTTCACTCATACTAACCCGCCTCCTTATAGTGTTTTTATAAAACGAGTGAACCACCACATAACTAATCCTATCTATTTAATCAGATATAAAAGTTAACATAACTGTAGCATGCTCAGTATCCAGCGACAAATTAATTTTTTCTATAACTCCATTTAAAATAACAATAGCCCCTAGAAAGATGGGAATTCGTTAATTAATTTCAACGCAAAAAAGCCCGAAAATCGGGCTTTTTTACTTTCTAGACGAATAAAATGCTGGCCAAATCTCCGGCATTCAAACACAACATGTATACTGTGTTACTCCGCAGGGGCAGTAAAGCTGCGTTTGGCAAACTCGCTGTCCAGCATATAAAAGGCATTGCTGTCTCTTTCAATGCGCTTAAGCTTCTGGATAACACTGTCGAACAGAGCTTCCTCTTCGACTTGCTCATCAATAAACCATTTCAGGAAATGGATCGTTGCATGCTCACGTCCATCGAGGGCCAAGTCAGCCAGATGATAAAATTTTTGCGTGTTTTGCTGCTCATGCTTGTAGCCATGTTCAAATACGTCCAGCATGGAATCGTAGCTGTTTTTTGGCTCCGGCAATGCAGCCAATGTGGCGCGTCCTCTACGGTCATTAATGTATTTATACAGTTTCATGGCATGAAACCTTTCCTCCTCAGCTTGTACCAGGAAGAAGTTTGCAAACCCATCCAGACTTTCACTGGAGCAATAAGCAGCCATCGCCAGATATACGTGAGCGGAGTAAAATTCAAAGTTCATTTGCTCATTCAGAGCCTGTGCCAAATTGTCATTCATGTCTCAGGTCACCTCGGTCATGTATGTAATAATGTAACGATCATAGTGTACCACGAATCCGATCACAAAAAAACGGACGGAAGTGAATTCAACATTCTCACGTTCCGCCCGTAATCTCTACAATTAGTTTACAATCAAGGCTCCAGACCCCAGACACGTTTGTCATTTATATACAAAGGTGCTTTGTCCCAATCCGTATAAGATGTCTTGGTTGAATCGTAGGAAAAATCATCACTTTCGTTATAGTTGCTCCAGTCCGTCTTGTTCATGCGAATCTGAATGTCCCCTGTGTTTTCCCCTGCTGCCAGACTTCCCGCACCAGCTCCAAAGGAGATTTCCAGATAATAATCTGCGCCTGTAACGGCCTTATCCAGTTTCACAAGACGTCCCTGAACGTTACTACTGCCCAACTGTGCATAGTCACAATGGAATTCCTGTGACTTGTCGCCATCTACAGTGTAGTAGTATCGCAGCTTGACATTTTTCAGATCAACGGCCTCTTTACCCTTGTTTACAATACGGAACAGTGGCCGAATCTGATTATCTCCCGGGTTGGTGTCGCCCACGCGGTATTGGGCAATCACATCTCCCGTTGCTGGAATGGGTGCTGACGTAGGCTTGGCACTGACCTCGGCAGAATCCGGGCTGGTTCCTAAAGAATTTGTTGCACTTGCCACATAATAATAAGTGGTTTCATTCACCACTCCTGTATCCTTGTAAGTGCTGTCTGTTACCGTTGCTACTGTGGTATAAGGGCCACCACTGGTTGTCGAGCGCTTGACTGTATAGCTATCGGCACCCGTCGCTTTGCTCCAGGTCAGTGTAACCTGAGCATCCCCTGCGTTTGCCTTCACATTTGCCGGAGCTTTGGGAGCTGTAGGCTCGGTTGGTCCACTACCGTTAATGAGACGGTCATACTCGGCATAAGCCGTTGCCATATCAACTTGGGACCAGAAACGGTGATACGTAAATTCTGGAGCTCCTTTATCCCATTTTTTGGTCTGCTTGTTCCATGAAGTCGTGTATTTATCCTTAAGATAGGACCATTGCGGATCTTTGGTGATATTAGGGCGGATATCGCTGTAGCTGGAATACGTACCATTACCACCTTTAGACGGATCAGACGGTGTAGCGTCGGTGCCAGGGATCGTGTTGCCTTGCCCAGTCTTACCACTCCAGCCGCTTGGGATATACACTTCTTTGGTAAAATAACGATAATAATCCTCGCGTGCTTCCTTCGTTGTAATGCCTATACCATCGTTATAACCCCATGCAGCATCAAGCAAAGCTTTAGACAGATCCTTAGCTTCCTTGCCTAATTCGGAATAGTCTCCTTTTTCAGCTTTCGTTCCAGCAGCAAAGAAAGTAAGTGCTTTAACATAGCTGCCCAGCACTCCGGCATCCTGCCCCGGACTCTTTGTTACCACATGGAGATTGGTATTCCCTTTATGATTGGCAAATCCGCTCCAGGTTTCAGGCTTTCCGCTCCATTCCAGATTGCTCGGCAGCCAGAACTCACCTTTAGCCGCTGTAGTAGCCACTTTCGGATTCTTGCCACCCAGAATACGCTTACCTTGAGCGTCCAAATAGTATCCCTGCGCATCAGTCACAGGCCGTTCGTTGGCAAATACATAGCTCTTGGACCACGCTATCCAGTTTTCCGTCACTTGTTTAGCCATTTTAAACTGCTCGGACGAAGTGTCCCCTTTCTTGGCTAAAATGTAGTACAGCTCGGCAACTCGCTCGACAGGCCAAGCCTGCATCCCGAACCAGTTGTTCGACGGTGGATCGTTATATACAGGAGCCCCTGTATAAGCCATGCCATAAAAGGTACTTGTGCCAGATGGATAAGCCTTGTAGGCACCATCCCAGCTATTCGTTGCTCCGCCTGCAATGGCCCCCTCATCGGATTGCAGCCAAGTATAAAACTCCAGTTGGCGCTTCAGCGAGGTCGCCCAATCCTGTCCCGCCGTTGGTGAATTCGGTATTAATCCACCATCTTGATTGGACAACGCATATGCTGCGACGACATTTTGGTAGCCCTGATGTGCATGGCTGGCACCAATACGCCAAGCCCAGTTGCCGCTTTGGCCAAGTCCGCCGCCCCAGGATGTATACCATGCCATCAGATAAAGACTGGCATCCTTGCCCGTACCAGCAATTGGACTTCCATTGGAAGCGCTTCCGATTTTCTGGAAGTATTTATCGTACATGCCGTAACGCAAAAAGTCTCCCATCTTTTTGGCTTTATCCAAATATACGGAGTTGTCATATCCCAATTCCTTAGCCCAGTACATCGCTTGAACTGCCCGTGCATCTGCATCGGTGGCATTCGTGTAACGCCATTGCTGAGCCGGGGCATTATTTTCCTTGGTGAACAAGCTCATAAAGCCTTCATTAGGCTTGCCAAACTTTTGATTGTCTTGCGATGGATGTGGTACAGCCTCCCAGACCGATTCCTGTTCCCCGCGCTGGAAGGTGTTTACATAGGCTGCTGTATGCGACGGATTCAGAAGATTTCCGAAACCGTACCAATTATCCACGTCCAACAACCAGTGCATCAGATAAGTTTGGTTGTTGCCATAGGTTGCCTTCAGCTCAGAGTCCAGTGGATCCTTGCCAGCACCATACTGACCACTTAGGCGGCTTGGGTACTGATCCGGCTGCGAATATTCTGCGGCATAAGTGGCGGGGCTGTTCGGGTTATAGTTACTCATTGTCGGTTGCTCTTCCTTACCGTCGCCTTCATTAACAGGAATGATATATTTCTCCATGTTGTCCCATGCGGATTCCAAATGCCCCCAATCCCCGGTATAATGACCATACAGTACTTCCAGCCACATCCAGTAGCTGTACGCTTCTGAAGTCGTTAAGTGTCCGTAATCCGGAGCCTCGCTCATAAGCGTTTCAACGGAATGATAAGGGATGCCTTCTTTTGAAAAGTATCCGCTAGCCGGATCCTTCAGCTGTTTATACAATTGTAGAAAGCGTGTCGATTCCGGTGTTGCGGCTGATGCACGGTCGGGTCCTGCCTGAAATAAGCCCAAGGTTAACGGAAGTACCAAAATGGCTGACATGACCATAGAGACAGATTTCCTGATCACTGATTTTCTGCTGATCACTTTTGCATTCATCCTCTCCATTATCAATTTTGGCTTTACACAAGATTTTATTCCGAAAAACGACAGCACAAAAAGACAGCATCATCACCTCACTTTCCCATAAAAAAGGTGGAGGACACGCTGTCTATTGCTCCAAATGCTTCGCATTGGCCCTGGAAAAAATATACCACACTAGGCGCCAAATGAGAGTCGAAAAATTCTATAAGTTTAGAGATTCACAAGGAAAATTGACGAAATCGATTGGAATCGGTACTATTTCACAGGGAGGCGTTAAAACATGAAAATTTTGCTATTGCTTGGTTGTATCGTGATGTTTTTAGCCGTAGCTTTAGGAGCGTTCGGCGCACACGCATTGAAAAAGAGACTTTCCGTAGACATGATGAGCATATTCCAAACAGGAATTCAATATCAAATCGCTCACGGACTGGGTTTGCTGCTGCTTGGAGTTCTTGCTGACAACCTTATCCATTCTTCTCTCATCGTTACCGCAGGCTGGGTTATGCTAGTGGGTATTCTCCTGTTCTCCGGCAGTCTGTATGCCCTTAGTATATCCGGTGTGAAAAAGCTTGGGGCAATCACCCCCATTGGCGGGTTGGCTTTTTTGGCAAGCTGGGTCATTGTGATCGTGGCGGTTGTGCAAGGTTAAACAAGGATAAAGGGACAGAGACTTGGAAAAGGAGGCGCTTCCAAGTCTCTGGAATTATTAACGTAGCATTCCTGAGTATTATGAAAGAATACATTATTTCGTCTGCACTTGTTGCGCTTCCTGAGCGGCTATCCGATGACCTTCGATATAATGTCTGGATTCTGCCATCTCATGCTCCTGAGCAGCTTCCATAATAATATGAACCCCCGGCTTGTACTGCTCCAGCAGTTCCATGTAGAGGCCATAGTTCATGTCTCCAAAACCCGGCGGCACCGTCTCAATTTCACCTGACGATGACAACCGCCGGTCTTTAGCATGCGCTGCGATAATCCGGGGGCCCAGCAGTCGGAAAGCTTCGCGGATAATCTCATCCTGCTGCGCCAGATTTTCCGTTTTTAGCAGATTACCCGGATCAATCACGACACCGATGTGTGAAGAAGGCACTTCCTCCAGAAAGGCAGCCAACTCTACGGCAGTTCCGACCAAGTGATCGTTTGCAGCTTCCAATCCTACGAATACGCCCCATTTCTCCGCTTCATCTGCTAATTCACGCACTACTTCCCTTACAACTCTCCAGTCACGTTCCGTATAGGCGGTACCATCCTCATTACGTCCGACTTCGGCTGCAACCATTGGTGCTCCTAACAGCCCCGCATATCGGATCAGCTCTTTAAAGCGCTCTACATTTTCACGCAGCAATTCCTCATCCTGTATAAAAAAATGCAAATAGCACCCGAGCACCGATATGGATACACCATGCTTACGAAATTCTTCTGCGATAGACAGTGCCAGTCCCGGATTGAACTTACCCGGTTTATTAAAATCCACATCACTGATCGCTCTCCACGGAGCCAGCTGAACATGAGTAAAGCCCGCTGCGCCTACCTTTGCAGCCAATTCGCGATAAGGCAACTTGCCAAACAAATGCGCCAATACACCTACTGTCACTAAAAATCACCTCTTATTTTTATTGTTGCATGCTACTTGTTACTGTACTCTGCTCCAAGGTCTCATTGATGATGTTCGTAATCCGTTCCACTTCATCATGAATAAAAAAGTGTCCTCCCTCAAAGGTAAACATACGAAATTGCTGATCCGTATGGTGTGCCCATGCCTCCGCATCTTGTAAGGTCACCGTGTTATCGGTCATTCCCGTCAAAGCGGTGATAGGACAATGAAAAGGTGAGGCTTTAGCCATGTACTTATACAATTCGACAGCTTTGAAATCCGCTCTTAACACCGGCATAAAATAGTCGTATAATTCCCGATTGTCAAAAATCGCTTCCGAAAGCTGACCGTACCGCTGCAAATGCGTCCTGAACTGATCTGCGGGCAGATCGTGTAACCACGGGGAATTTCTTGGTACATGCGGTGCCCGTCCACCCGAAACGAACAGATGAGCAGGCTTGCCATATCCACCGTCCACCAGCTTGTAGTACAGCTCGAATGAGATCATCGTCCCCATACTGTGGCCGTATATGGCATAAGGATCACCGGGGGCTATCTCTTCGCTGATCTTGTGCAACAGATCCTCGCTCATCTCCTCAATGCTTTCCTTTAGCGGTTCCCCAGAACGAATACCTCTGCCCGCTAATTCCAGTGGAACAAGCTTAATCTGCGGAAGCAGCAACTTTTTCCATTTGAAGCTGACCGACGCCGATCCGCCTGCATACGGGATGAAAAATAATGTGATAGGTGCCATTCTTGCAACCTCCTGCCTTGCTAAGTTCTAACTTTTTCATTTTAGCATAAAAAGGTATATTTACCCATTTCAAATATTTTGCAAATTCCAGAAGAAAGGTTGAGAAAATCAAACACATTTTGTATAAGGCAGGAAATGTCTTTCTAAAGAAAGAACGGCTTTATGTTTGAATATAATCATGTGTTGGGTCTTTTATTTTTTCAAATCGAGAGGAGTTCTGCGCCATGAAGTACGGTTTTTTCGATGATGTCAATCAAGAATATGTCATCCACACCCCTCAAACCCCTTATCCCTGGATTAATTATTTAGGTAATGAACGATTTTTTGGACTGATCTCCAATACAAGTGGCGGCTATGCATTTTACCGGGATGCTCGCTTACGTCGCTTAACACGTTACCGGTACAACAATATTCCTGTCGATAACGGTGGTCGTTATTTTTATATTTATGATGATGGGGATTATTGGACTCCAGGTTGGATGCCAGTCAAACGGGCGCTGGAGCAGTATGAATGCCGCCATGGACTTGGCTATACCTCAATTATGGGGGAACGCAGCGGTATTCGGGCCACGCAGCTGGCTTTTGTGCCCCTATCCTTTGACGGAGAGGTCCATCAGGTTAAGCTTCAGAACACATCGTTACAAACCAAAAAGATCAAACTCTTCTCGTTCGTGGAATTTTGTCTGTGGAATGCCTATGACGATATGACCAACTACCAGCGCAACTTGAACACGGGTGAGGTTGAAATACAAGATTCTGTCATTTATCACAAAACGGAATACCGTGAACGTCGCAATCACTATGCTTTTTTCTCTGCTAATCGTCCGCTAGCGGGTTATGATACAGACCGTGAAGCTTTTCTGGGGCTCTACAACGGATTAGATCAGCCTCAAACGGTCGCCGCTGGGCAAGCCTCAAACTCTATTGCCAGCGGATGGTCCCCTGTCGGATCACATTGCATTGAGATAACGCTGGAGCCAGGCGAAGAAACAAGCTGTAACTTTATACTCGGTTATGTGGAAAATCCCGAGGAAGAAAAATGGGAGTCGCCTGGTGTTATTAATAAAAAACAGGCACATGCCATGATTACGCAGTTTGCGGATGAAGCCGATGTAGAACGAGCGTTGAGTGAGCTGCGAACCTATTGGAATAATCTGCTGTCCAAGTATACCCTTCAAAGCCACGACGACAAGCTGAACCGAATGGTAAACATATGGAACCCTTATCAGTGTATGGTTACGTTCAATATGTCGCGTTCCGCCTCGTATTTTGAATCTGGTATTGGGCGTGGAATGGGCTTCCGGGATTCGAATCAAGACTTGCTCGGCTTCGTCCACCAAATACCGGAGCGGGCACGAGAACGGATTATCGACATCGCTTCTACTCAATTTGAAAACGGCGGAGCTTATCATCAGTACCAACCGTTAACCAAAAAAGGAAATCACGAGGTTGGCGGTGGCTTTAACGACGATCCGTTGTGGCTTATTGTCGGTACCGCAGCCTACATCAAAGAAACGGGAGACTTTGGCATACTGGATGAACAAGTGCCCTTTGACGGAAATGTAGAGCGTACGGCTACGCTGTTTGAACATTTGAAGCGTTCTTTTTACCACGTTGTGGGTAATCTGGGCCCGCATGGTCTTCCACTCATTGGCCGGGCTGACTGGAATGACTGTCTGAATCTCAACTGTTTTTCTGCTACACCAGATGAGTCCTATCAGACAACTCAGAATCTGGAGGGTCGAATAGCCGAATCCGTGTTCATCGCCGGACTATTTGTATATACGGGACCGGATTTTATTGAGCTTTGCAAGCGCAGAGGACTGGAGGAAGAAGCGGCAACTGCTCAAGCATATGTGGATCGTATGCGAACAGCCACATTGGAGCATGGTTTTGACGGGGAATGGTTCTTACGTGCTTATGACCATTATGGAGATAAAATAGGGAGCAAGGATTGTGAGGAAGGCCAAATTTTCATTGAACCTCAAGGCTTCTGTGTCATGGCAGGAATTGGCGTTGAAGAAGGTCTAGCTCAAAAAGCTCTCGATTCTACACGTGATCGGTTAGAAACTCCCTACGGCATTGTGCTGCAAAATCCACCGTATTCTCGCTACTACATCAATCTGGGCGAAATCTCATCTTACCCTCCCGGGTATAAGGAGAATGCCGGTATTTTCTGTCACAATAACCCGTGGATTATGATGGCGGAAGCCGTAATAGGACGTGGGGATCGCGCTTTCGAGCTGTATAGCAAAATCGCGCCTGCCTATCTGGAGGACATCAGCGACATTCACCGTACCGAGCCGTATGTGTACGCTCAAATGATTGCGGGCAAGGATGCTGTTCGTGCAGGCGAAGCCAAAAATTCCTGGCTGACGGGTACAGCGGCATGGAACTTTATAGCTATTACTCAATCCATTCTCGGTATTCAGCCGGAATGGGATGGCCTACGTATTGATCCATGCATTCCTACAGCCTGGGACGAATTCACAGTCACCCGTGTCTTCCGCGGTGATACCTACGTGATTCATATCACGAATCCACAGCATGTCTCCAAGGGTGTGGTCACAGTTACCTTAGATGGCACCGTCCTTACGCATAATATTCTGCCAGTTGCAGGGGACGGGGCTATCCATCAAGTAAAAGTGTTGCTAGGTTAACAAGTTCGTGGCCTTCAAAAAAATTAGCTTCAACTTCATCACATAGTATCTTATAATACGAGAATGGCTAAAGATACATTAAGTGTGGTGACATCATGAACAAGACAAAACGGCTTACTCAAACCATGGATTACAAAACAAAGCAAGCCCGCTGGGTACGCAAAATGTTATTACTGTATTGGATGATTATAGCTGTACATTTTATCGTCCAGCTGGGCAGCTACTTATTTCTTGATTACCCCGCTTCGCCTTATGAATTTTACGTCGGAACCCTTATTGTTCCCACGCTAATCATGAGTGGTTCCAACTTACTGGCAGAGTTGGCTCATTTTAAATTTAACAGGTATTCTTTTGCAATCCTGTTTATGGCAAGTACCGTAATTTGCTGGATGATTATTCGCCTAAACTATGATATCCGGATTATTACAGCGTTGTGCTTGTTGCCTATTTTCTCTTCAATCCTGTTCTTCAATCGTCGCTTAATATGGCTTTCCTTTGTATTACAAGTGGTCGTCTTTTTTCTGTTGCTGGCAGTGGATGCATCATTTCGTACCTATTTGTCAGACTTTGATATCGTGGCGATTCCAACCTTTTTGATTATGTCCACCTTTATTGCTCTCATTATTCAGGCCAGCGGCCGCGATTTGTTAGTGGATTTGTATAAAACACAACGTGCCCAGCAGGAATTAATGATCAGTAACGCGATTATCAGCAAAATGTCAATGACTGATGGTTTGACAAAGCTGTACAATCACTTGTCCTTTCAAAACTTTTATGAAAAAGCACTCGAATATGCCGAACAAGGCGCGATCATCCATCTGGCGTTAGTGGATATTGATAATTTCAAGAAGATCAATGATACTTACGGACACCAGTTCGGAGATAAAATTTTGGAAGGCATCTCGCAAATCATTACAGAACAGATTACCGCAAATGACATTGCGGCTCGCTATGGCGGTGAGGAATTTGCTATTTTGATGTTCGAGCATACTTTCGAAGAAGCTTATCAGATCGTCGAAAACATCCGTCGTGAAGTGGAGAAAATGACCTTTCAGGAGAAATTGCAACTCGTTTCTGTAACCGTAAGCATTGGACTGAAAAGCTATACAGAGGAAATGAACAAAGATAAAGATGTATTTTTTCAGCAAGCAGATGACTATCTGTATCAAGCTAAGCGCTCCGGGAAAAACAAAATTGTTGCTCTTAATCATATCGCTTAATGTAAAAACACTTCATTTGATGAGACTCCGGCATGAGCTTGCCGGAGTCTTTTGAATATAGAGCTTATAATTTAATAGAGTTGACATTTCCATAAGTTGAAACTAAAATAGTTACATATGTATTAGTTATTTACTTACAATAAATAAGTTCGAAGGAGATGATTTTTTAAATGTCAACCCTCGTTATTGTCGTTCACCCTGATCTTGCGGAATCTCGCATTAACAAAAGATGGGTGCAAGAACTCAAGAAACAATCTGACGTGACCGTTCACAACCTGTATGAAGTGTATCCTGATGAGCAAATCAATGTCGCCCAGGAGCAGGAACTGCTAGAGCAGCATGACCGTATCGTTCTGCAATTCCCTTTTTATTGGTACAGCACTCCTTCCCTACTGAAAAAATGGCTGGATAAGGTTCTAACCTACGGCTGGGCTTATGGAAGCGAAGGTGGCAAGCTACAGGGTAAAGAGTTGTTGATCGCCTTGTCTGCTGCCAGCGTTGAGGAAAATTATCAACATGACGGACGGAACAGGTATACGATCGAAGAGCTGTTGAGACCTTTGGAAGCTACAGGCCATATGATTGGTGTCAAATTGCTCCCTTATTTCGTACAATATAGTGCTACAGTATTGACCGATGAGCAACTAGAGCAATCCGCACAAAAATACGCGCAAACGGTTATTTCTTAATTTTTTACTAGAAAGCCCCTTGGACGGTGCCTACCATAGCTGCTTTACAGCAGACGGCAGCTCCAGCCAAGGGGCTTTACTGATCGATTTACATCGTAACCAAGGTACTGGTTACCTGTGCCATACTTTCTTTAATAATGTCGCAGCCCTTACGCAAGTTCTCCAAGCTTATCGTTAACGCTGGCATGATTTTAATTACCGTATCGTTACGCCCAGCACGTTCAATAATAAGTCCTCTACTAAAGCAGAGAGTCGCTACCTCCTTGGCGAACGCTTCTCCCAGATGGGATACATCAATCCCCCAGATCAGTCCCATGCCGCGAATTTCAATAAGAGGATCTATCGATTGGATATGTTCACGCAAGAACTGCTGAACAAAAGCCTCTTTTTCCTTCACTTGTGCTTCCAGCTCTACCGTATCTCTGAACTCCAGCGCAGCCTTTGCCCCGACGAAAGCAAGCTGATTTCCACGGAAGGTGCCGTTATGCTCACCCGGACTCCATATATCCAATTCTGGCTTGAGTAGCAACAGAGACATTGGCAATCCGTATCCACTGATCGATTTGGATAAAACAACCATATCCGGAACGATTCCTGCCCGCTCGAATGAGAAGAACGAACCAACCCGGCCGCAACCGACTTGAATATCGTCAACAATGAGCAAAATATCATGATCATCGCACAGCTGTCGCAAATCACGCAGCCATTCGGTATCTGCAATATGAATACCGCCTTCAGCCTGTACCGTTTCCAAAATGATCGCGGCAGGCTTTTCCACACCCGAATGGGTGTCTGTTAAAAGCTGCTCCATATACAAAATGGTATCCATTCCGTTAAATGTACTGTTATAAGGTATAAAGGTAACATTGTTCAGGGGAACCCCTGCGCTCTCTCGCATGGAGTTGTTGCTGGTAATAGATAAACTACCCAGCGACATTCCGTGGAACGCGCCCATAAAAGCGAAAATACCATTTCTATTTTTCACCTTGCGTGCAAGTTTCAGAGCTGCTTCCACTGCATTGGTTCCGGTCGGTCCGCAAAATTGCAGTTTATAATTCAAGCCCTTGGGCTGGAGAATACGCTCTGAAAAAGACTCCATAAACTCTTGCTTGGCCGTCGTGTACATATCCAGACCATGCATAATCCGATCGGAAGTTAAATAATCCAAAATCCGGTTTTTCATAAAATCATTATTATGCCCATAGTTCAAAGCCCCTGCCCCGGCAAAAAAGTCAATGTAACCCTTGCCTGCCTCCGTGTACAGTACATCGTTTTTAGCTTTGTTGAAAACAACTGGAAAACTTCTGCAATAGGATCTTACATTGGACTCCAGCACTTCGAATGTGTTCATGATCTCTCGTCCTCCCGCTGACCTGATTTTAGAAAAATACAAGCATGGAAAGCAAAAAAAAAAGTAAATATGTAATCTAAATGAGAAGACAGTCTGAATTCACAATGGGATATCCACACCAAAGAATCATAAGTACGATCGCAAGAACAATTAAAGTACGAAAATTAAATACAAAGATAGCACATTGAGAGTAGGTTAGTAGAAGATTAAATAGTGGGTTTTTCTAAGAGGCCTATCAGAGGATGTCAACTCCTATGTAATAAAATACCATAATTTTCATTTAAGTCAATGCATGTTTCTGAGGTGTTTTGTTAAATTATTGTAATTTATCATCAATGGCTTGTAGTATATTGTTAAAATAAAATGAAAAATGTCGTATTATAGAAATAAATCTCAAAAATAGTACATTTCCATATCAAATAGATATACATCTGGACTAATTGTCCACAGGATTGCCACAACAAACCTGATCTTTTGACAGACTGTCCAAAGGAGTTTACTCTAGCAACAGGACCTGCCAAAAACTTGTTGTAAACATTGCAGTTATCCTAACTATTTGGCTCGAATTTGATAGAAAGATAAGGAAATATGATCATGTCTAATGTTTTGATTATTGAAGATGACAATATGCTGGGAGATACCCTTTCCTTGTATTTAACAGGAGAAGACTACAACGTTACTCGAGTGGAACAAGCGTCTGAGGGTATTGCCAGGCTTAAGATCGTACAGCCCGATATTATTTTGCTGGATCTGCTGCTTCCAGATTTGGATGGCGTGAATCCCTGCCCACTGATACGCAAGCATACGGACGTCCCCATCATCGTGATTTCTACAGAAAACAACATATCAGAGCGCATTCGTACACTTACGTTCGGAGCAGATGATTATATTTGCAAGCCTTTTAGTATGCAAGAGCTAAAAGCACGGATAGAGGCTCTTTTTCGTCGTATTGAAATCACGCGCTTACAAGGAAGAGGCAGAGCACCTGAACCTGAAACGGGCATTACTTTGGATCTAGCGAGAAGAATGATTACCGTTAACGGACAGAATGTGGAGACAACATATTCAGAATTTGAGCTTATGAAGCTTTTTTATTTGAACCGGGGAATTGTATTCAGCAGGTATGCTTTAATTCAGGCTCTCCGTGGCACAGACTCCTTTATTAACGAGAGGGCCGTGGACGTACATATTAACCATTTACGCAGAAAAATCGAAAAAGACCCTAAGAAACCGCAATTGATTAAGACCATCTGGGGAATCGGCTACAAATTTATGCAATAACACGGTCAGCTCCAAGGAAGTGATGACTTGATTTGGTTAATATCCTTCTGAACCGTGCTCAGATGCTCTTTCCAGTCTGGATACAGTTCTCCTGTTGAGGTTTCATTGCTGCGCTTCAATGCTTTTTCCAGCTCTATAACCTTTGCCAGCAACTCAGGCGCGCACAGGTTCCCCGTTCCTCCCTTAAGCGAGTGGATTAATCGAAGAGCAGAAGATAACTGTCCATTGTCCATTTTTCTCACAACTCTTTTATCGAGATACTGGTATTCTTGTATCCATTTGTAAAGGGCAAATTGAAAAATATACACCTTGCCATCCATACCTGCTATCGATTGCTCAGCGTGAATACCATGTAAATCTTGCAGCCACGCTAAATTAATCCAGCTAGTTAACACTCTAGCAGCGGTCAGTTCATGGACAGGCTTGAGCAACACGGCATTAATACCGGCACGAAGACAAACTTCCTGTTCATGCTGCACAGCATCAGCGGTAAAAGCGATAATGGGAAGCCTGTTAAAAGCTTTGTTTCTCCGAATATGTCTCGCCGTCTCAAAACCATCCATCTCTGGCATATGCAAATCAAGCAGCACCATATCCCAGTAACGCAGTTCCAGTAACGCTATTAGTTCTCTTCCGTTCGTGACCATCGTTACCTCAAAGTTACGCTCTGCAAAAAACTCGGTAATCACCACCTGGTTAATTTCGTTATCCTCTGCTATGAGAATTTGATACTTTTGTGTTGTATCCCCTATCTCATTGCGGGAACTCATCGTCGCATGAGTCTCCAGAGTATTACCATCTGCAGGCACTGACTGTTCCTTCTTCCAGCAGAGAACCTCCAGCAGAGCGTTCCGGGTAACGGGCTTGGACAAAAAGGCATCCACACTATGATCCATGTCCCCTGCAGCTATTTTTTCCATCTGAAACACGGTTGTAAGTCCAATGATCTGAGTTATCTGCCTATCCAGCATTTGAAGCCACTGCCTCCGGGAGTCCAGTTCTCTCAAACCTTCCATCCCCATATCAATGATAACATAATCAAAATGCTCACCCTTTTGAAAAGCATCCACACTTTCTTGGAAGGATGAAATAGTGAATGTTTTTAATCCCAAGTCTTGCAGTAGTTCGTTCAAGCTGTATCTCACCAGTTCATGCTGCGCAACAATTAAGGCTTTGCCTTTGATTTGTTTTTCTATTCGTGTGCTTCCTACATTCAATTCCCCAGTTTCCAGCTCGACATTAAAGTAAAATTGACTGTACTCTCCTAATCGGCTTTTCACCTCTACTTTCCCGCCCATAGCTTCAGCCAAATGCCTGCTAATGGCCAAACCCAGCCCAGAGCCACCATATCTGCGGCTGGTTGATGTACTCGCCTGGATAAAAGGGACGAATAGCTTGTCCATACACGTCTCGGAAATTCCTATGCCCGTATCTTCTACCATAAAAGAAACGCCTACTCGCCCTTCCTGCTGGCTTAGCATTTTTACCTGTAACAATACATGTCCCTGATCCGTAAACTTGATGGCGTTGGTCAGAAGATTTGAAAGCACCTGCTCCATTCGAAGCGGGTCTCCCTTAAAGCTTTTCGGTAACGCCGGGTCCGTTATAAATACGACCTCTATTTCCTTATCTTCAAGTAAAGTTCCAACGGTATCTGCGAGATGACGAAGCATTTTTTCCGGCTCGAATTCTACCTTTTCCAGTTCCAGACTGCCGGCTTCCATTTTGGAAAAGTCCAATACGTTACTGAGCATGGATGAAAGGGTACGAGAGGAAGCGAGAAGCTTGTGGAGGTAATCTCTTTGAACGGCAGTCAGTTCAGTCTTATTTAACAGCTTTGACAGACCGATGATTCCATTCAGCGGGGTGCGGATTTCGTGACTCATATGAGCCAAAAAAATGCTTTTCGCACGGTTAGCCTCGTCCATCTCCATTCTTTTCTGCTCTGAGGCTTTATACTCCGTAATGTCCAACACGTGACCGATAACATGCCTAGTAATCCCGTCCTCCATAACCGGATGTAAGGTAATAAGAGCCGAATATTCCCAAAAATCCAATTCAAATACGGTCCGATCACCGAACCAGGCCTGTTTGTAGTATTGGCAAAGCTGCTCCATCGTTTCAGAGGAAAGCTCCAAAATGTCCCCAAGACGCTTCACATGCTCCCTTTTATTGTAGTTGACTTGCATATTCAGACCCACGCGCTCCAGCAATTCACCTTCAAGCAGCATATAATAAAATTCATCACCACGTTTCTCCAGTCTGAATGTAAAGCCAGGTTGAACCCGAAATAAATTCAGCAGATCACGGTCTTTGTTTAACAAACGTTGTCCATATGTATACTTAGCGGTGGTTAAAGTGTGCACAAACAGAGTCATGAACATTAGACCCATCCCTAACTCTAGCACGCAGGTCAACGGTGTTTTATCGCTTATGCCAAAACATAAGAACAAAATTCCCGCTCCTCCATAAAATACACCTGTGATCGCCTGACGAACAAGTTGACGCTGAAAAACCAAAACTAACAATAATATCACGATAGCACATAGCACTAAATCTCGAACCAAGTGTTCGCCCCCTTATAATCTTCCATTTTTTGTACGACCTATCAAAAATACAAAAAACTCAGGACAGATTCCTTATGCCATAAGGCTTAAAGAACTGTCCCGAGCATTCATTGTACTATAGATTCCATAAGGTTCAAGCTCGTTTTAATATTTGAAACGACTGATCATCATCTTCAAATCAGCAGCCATCGTCGAAAGCAACTGTGCAGAAGCTGATATTTCCTCCATGGAAGCCAGTTGCTCTTGTGAGGAGGCAGCAACTTCCTCAGATGTGGCGGCATTACCGGTTGCAATCGTCGCCAGCTCGTTGGCTGTCGCTGCGATTTCTTGTACACTGGCTGATATTTGCTCTGCAATCGCAGCGACCTCCTCTACCTGAGGTGTTGTCTCTCGAATGCCTTCCATCGCATAACCCAGCTTGACAATGGTTGCTTTGGAAATCTGTAGTCCATCCTGCACCTCAGTCGTGACCCTGTCCATCGTCTTCACTGTTGTTTCGGTTTCATGCTGAATTTCGGCAATCAAGGTGGCAATCTGTGTGGCGGATGTCTGAGACTGCTCTGCCAGCTTACGCACCTCATCAGCAACGACGGCAAAGCCTTTTCCATGATCGCCCGCTCTGGCTGCCTCAATAGCTGCATTCAATGCCAGCAGGTTTGTCTGATTGGAGATATCGCCGATAACCTTCGTAATTTCACCGATTTCATGAGAGCGGGCTTGCAAGGTTTGAATCATCTGGTTGGAACGCTCTACTGATTGATGAATGGAATTCATTTGCTCACCTGTCTGCTCAACAGACTTTCGTCCTTCCTCGGCTTGCAAGGCAGATCGTTTGGCCAAATCAGCTACCGAAATCGATCGTTCAGCAATTTGGGTGATCCCTTGTGCAATTTCATCCAGGGCCACCGAATTATTTTCCAGCCCTGTAGTCTGCTTCTCTGCACCACTGGCAATTTCTTGCACAGCCTGGGACACCTGCTCGCTTGCAGCACTGGTTTGTTCCGCGCTTATTGTGAGTTCATTCGAAGAAATTGCGACATGATCTGCACTGTTCCCTACGTTCTGAATGACAGATCGCAAGTTATTCTGCATATTTTGAAATGCCACTCCTAATTCTCCGATCTCGTCCTCGCTCTTTACTTGAATGTCCTGTGTCAGATCTCCGGCGCTCACATTTACCGCTTGTTCTTTTAACTTTAAAATCGGTTTGATGATGGAACGAATCAGGAAATAAACAATGATAATACCAATCACAAGACAACCGACGATGGTTAGTAAAGTGCTGATCAAAATCGGTCCTGCTGCTTCATCGACTTCAGACAAATACAGCGTTCCGCCTATCTTCCAGCCAGTCAGCTTGTTAGTCGCATAGTTCATATATTTGGGCTGGCCTTCATACTCATACTCGTATTCACCAGTATCGCTCTGAAACATGCGTGATTCAGTATCTGTAATTTTGGTGCCTGCTTCCTTCGTCGGATGAACAATGTAAGTATGGTTGCTGTCCAGCAATATAGCATAACCCTCATGACCTACTTTAATATTGTTCAACGTCTCTTTAATACCACTAATTTTCAGGTCAATGCCAATAACACCCGATCCATCTGACGTTGCCCTGGACACTGTAACCGTCATTTGCTTCGAGCTTGCCGAAAGATAGGGAGAACTAATCGCTGTCTTTGCTTGCTCTTTTATCGCTTCATCGTACCATGGTCTGACCCGTGGATCATAATTGTCTGGTAATTGCTTCTGTGGATAGGATATAAATTTACCATCCTTCGTACCATAAGAGATGGATTCTGCTTCAGGATGAAGTGCAGCATATTGCTTGAAAAACTCTTCCAGTTTGGCCGCTTGATCCTCCGTCTCTACCCGATTGCCTTTTAGTCTTTCTGCAAAATATTCTGCGTCATGTACCTTAGGCTCAATAGTACTTTCAATAATAAAATTAGTGCGGATGATAGCCTGCTCGGCACTTTCTTCAATCTGGTTTCGAATCTGCTGACTGGCGCTCACAAACGACAAAGCCCCCACGATCATGGACGGCAAAATCAGAAATGCAATAAAGGCGACCATTAGCTTCGTTTTAAAATTTTTGCTGAGCATCCTTGCGACTAGCCACTTTTTTCCCGATAACTTCTTCATTAATAAACATCTCCATTTCCTAACCTGGATTTCCTAACCAATGGTGAACCTCTTCGTCTTGCCGATGATGACAATCACCCGACAGACTCTCTTTCACATTTTTCACATCTGCTGCTAAAACGCTTGGACATAAAAGATATAAACACGCTAGTTAAATAGGTATATGTACTTATTTTCGAAAACAGCAAGGCTGGTCGGAACCGGTTCTTTGATATAATATACCTAAAAAATATTAAAAAAAATGCGTAACACATGTTAAGAAAATATTAGTTTCATTTCACTGTACCTACCTCTTAACATGAAAATAATCCTCTTGAAGGTAGCAAACATAGGGTCATTTTCGAAAATCACCATATGCTTACTGCCCCCAAGGGGATTAGATTCGATCGCTTTATTCAGCTCAATCCAACAACACCTTCAGATCTTCAAGCCTGGTAACAGGTGCCTGACAGGTAAAATGCTCACACACATATACGGCTGGTTTGCCTTCCACAAGATCGTAATCACGGATATAAGAAACCGTCTCTGCAATCTCCGACTGTCCTTCATCCTTTAAAATAACGACCGTATTCGGCCTGAACCCAGCTCGAACCGCCTGAATGAACTGTACGGTCTGCGGATCGTCCCTATGACCTACAATCACAATCTCCTTCGTCGTTCCCGTCGCATACAACAACGCGCTGAGCAACGCGGAGTGGCCTGACGGATAATGAGCAACCATACCGCCAAAAGCCTTAAACTGCTTGGCTGCATAGTTCTCTAATCGAGATTCACCCGTTAGCCGCGCAAGCCTCACAAAATTATAGGCCGCAATGCTATTTCCCGACGGAATCGCACCGTCATCAATTTCTTTAGGCTTGGCAATTAGCTGCTCACTATCCGACCCATAAAAGAATAATCCGTCCCGTTCCTCATCCCAGAACAAGTCGATCATATTTTGATTGAGCGTCAACGCCCGTTGCAGATACTCTATATCGAAGGTCGCCTGGTATAACTCGATCAAGCCCCACACATAAAAAGCATAATCATCTACATAACCGGGATAAGCTGCTTCTCCGTCCCGATAACGTGCCAACAGCCGTCCGTTCTCCTGTCTCAAATGGTTCCACAAAAACGTCTCAGCCTTCCGAGCTTGCTCTGTATATCTCATGTCTCCAAAAGCTTGTCCCGCCTTCGCCAGAGCAGCAATCATCAACCCGTTCCACGAGGTCAAAATCTTGTCATCTTTGTGGGGATGAACCCGCTGCTCTCTGGCAGCAAACAGCTTGGCGCGTAGCTCACTAACCCGCTGCTCCAGTTCCTGCTCAGTCAAGTCATGCTTGATCCCATAGGCTTCCAGATTGATATCAATCAGGTTTGGAATGTTATGGCCTTCAAAATTTCCGTAAGGTGTAATTCCATACAAATCATTGAAAAATGCGGCATCCTCATCGCCCAATACAGCCCTTACCTCGGAATCGTCCCAGACGTTGAATCTCCCCTCTTCTCCTTCGGAATCTGCATCCTCCGCCGAATAAAAGGCACCACCTGCATCCGTCATGTCTCTTGCAATATATGTAAAGATTTGTTCTGTAATCCGTCGGTACAGTTCCTTGCCTGTCACCTGCCAAGCCTCTGTATACGCGATGGCCAACAGAGCATTGTCATACAGCATTTTTTCAAAATGCGGCACCAACCATTTCTCGTCCACGGAGTATCGTGAGAATCCCATGCCTATATGGTCGTAGATTCCGCCCCGGGACATCGCATCCAGCGTCTTCTCTGCCATTTCCAGTGCCTGTTGATTCCCCGTATGCTGTGCATATCGCAGCAAAAAAGACAGGTTATGCGGAGAAGGAAACTTAGGAGCTTCCCCGAAGCCGCCATATTCCTTATCGAAGGTATGGCTGTATTCATGGAAAGCTTTATTCAAGCTCTGTTCATCCAGTTCACCGCGATAACCTGCAAGCAAGTCCTGCCGCTCATGCTCGATAAGCACCTGGTCACTCAGCTCCACCAGCTCTTCGGGCTGTTCTTTCCACCGAGTACCCACCTTGTCCAGCAGCTCCAACAGTCCGACACGGCCAAATTTCTGCTCCTTGGGCAAATACGTCCCCGCAAAAAAAGGCTTCTGATCCGGCGTCATCAATATCGTCAGTGGCCAGCCTCCATGCCCCGTCATCGTCTGGCAGATGGACATATAGATATGATCCACATCTGGACGTTCTTCACGATCCACCTTAATGGATACGTAATCCCTGTTTAATACCTCAGCTACTTCTTCATCCTCGAAAGATTCTCTCCCCATTACATGGCACCAATGGCAAGTGGAATAGCCGACAGATAGGAAAATAGGCTTGTTATTACGCTTAGCAATTTCAAAAGCCTCATCTGACCAAGGGAACCAATTTACCGGATTGTGAGCATGCTGTAGCAAATACGGTGATTTTTCCTTGGCTAGTCTATTCGGTTTGCTGCTCGTTGTCATGGGACATCACCACTTCCGTAGTTGGATTTTATGCTTGGTACTATTTTACCCTAAATGAATGGTAAAAGTCGGAAGGGATGAAAAAAGATAATATCAGATTAAAATTAATACAATGTTAAGAAGTATCAATACATCAGGTAGTACACCATTATCCCTCACCCTCACCGGCTCATCCAGCACGATCAACTTGAGTTTTAACGCAATCACCTTGGCGACATTGACACACTGAGGCTGGCCGCCGCTAAACTGATGACTCTCAACCGTCGATAAATTGTTTATTCAGATCATAAGTAGGTATGAAAAAGCACTGATGGATATTCTCCATCAGTGCTTTATTTACTGCAGTCGTGCTTTATTTACTGCAGTCGTACCTTATTAGAGTTTAACATTATACTCATTAGAATATCTCCAGAGCTTTCAGTAAGGCGTATTCACTTGTTCTAGCCCCTTCTTTTGAAAAATGCGCATCCGGAAACGCGGGAGACATATGATGGTACCCGGGATAGACATGTAATTCCACTAAGACACCATCAAAGGCCAGTTGTTTTGCAAAAAATAAGGCTTCATCAATGAATAAATCAAGGGTACCTATATTTATATAAGTTGGTGGTAACCCGGCCAATGACTTAGCACGGGCCGGCACATAATACTCACTTACCTCCTCCTGACCCGGTTCATCCCCCAATACAGATTTCCAGCCAAAATAGTTGCTTTGTTTTGTCCAAATAAACTCTCCTGCGTATGGATGCTCTGGTGCGGTACTTGTGCGATCATCTAGCATTGGCCTCATTAATCTTAGATGATGGATTTCGAATTCCTTCTGATCACGAATGTACAAGGCTAGGCCAGCCGCCAAACCGCCGCCAGCGCTGCTGCCCCCTACGGCAACTTTCTGAGTATCTATCCCTAACTCTTCCGCGTGTTCAATACACCATTTTAGGCCCGAATAACAATCCTGTAACTGACTTGGCTGTACATGCTCTGGTGCTAGGCGATAGTACACAGATACACAACAAAAACCATGTTGTGCAGCAAGAGATGCATTAGCAGGACGATCCACGACTGGACTTCCTAAGACCATCCCTCCTCCATGTATCGAATAATATAGAGGCATCTTATGATGCTTTGATTGTTTGGGCTTAATGATTTCTAACTGAATATCTGGACCCCTAAAATAACTTGACACTACCTTTTTTTCTAATGTAATAGGGAACATCTGCCTTACATCTATTTGTTGCATCATTTGAGATTGATTTTTACGTGCTTCCATTAGTGTAGATTCGGTAAGATCGGTTGTTGGTATTAAATCAACTGCACTGATAATTTCTGAATCAATCAGATGTCTACTTCTACTTTTTTGCTCCCCCATAGTAATCGTTTCCCCGCTTTCTTGTTTTAAGACAATGAATCAATACATAATTCAATTGTTGCTGTCGTTTATATTCATATTTTAAAGATTAAAATAAGCTTTATAAATGAAAACAACGATTTAGAATCATTTTTGGCATAAAAACAATAATGAAAAATGAAGTACAGCCTTTGAAATAGAATGGGTCTGTTGGATCATCGAGGGAGCGTGAGCGGAATTTTGGGAACAAGAACGGTATGTAAAAAGTTCAAGAGAGAAAATGAAATGCCAAAAACGTATTTCGGAATCTGGATGTGGGAGCTAATGCGAACACACATCAAAACTTTTGCCAAATAAAAAAGACGTGACCGGATTGGTCGTTCACAGCGATCATCCGGTCACGCCCTAAGCTCACCACGTTATGAGGCCAAAATTAAATTCATTGACGCGGGTAGAGTACCACGTCACTTTACAAACTAGGTATTTTTATGTGAATAAACAATTTTCTTAATGGTTTCGCTAGAGAGAAAAAACTCCTTAGCTAATTGCTCGATACTGTTGCTATTTTGAAAAGCATTTCTGATTGCGGCATTTCGCTGTTCAAGCAACCTTCTCCCGCCACTCAAACTGCCCCAATCCATATATTCCGTTTTTGGCTTAGGAATATACAGAGTCTCTCCTTGAACATATTTTTGAATTTCCATAATTAGTTTTTGAGGTAAAACTTTTGTAGCATTCGTATATTTCAATTTTGCTCTCCCCTTATTTTGATTCTTTAAAATAAGGTACAAAGCCAAAAATATTAAAAAAGCTTGTTCAGCGTTAAAAATTGTTTCGCCCCATACAAAGTAACGCTTTCCTAATAATTGGCTTTGCATGAGTGTAAGAAGTCACAGACAATCCCAATAGATTCTCCACCAGTAGGCACCCCCTTTTACCTCGCAAGTATAGCATAACTTCTGTTCCCTTGGGACCAGCTAAATGATATCAGTACAATCAAACCATTAAAATTGAGCTGATATATAACTGATCTTCATTCGTTTATGAGGTGTTGCCGGGACTTTTGTTTGCCCGACTCTTGTTATTCGCAAGCCAATGTTTTATATTGACATAAGAGTAGGTCAAAAACAAAAGAGGTGAACGGACAAGATGTCTCCACGCACGAAGGAACAAAACGAAGAGATCCGGTTGCGGCGTCTGGCGCAAATCCGGAAAGCCGCTGCCGATGTATTTTTGAATAAAGGGCCTTTACTGGAAATCCGCGATGTGGCTGTGCAAGCGGGACTTGGCTATGGCACGGTATACCATTATTACAGCAATAAGGGCAATTTGCTCCACGATCTGCTATGGGACGCGTTGGAGCGGGCCGGGGGATGGCTGGAGGCCCCGCGCACTTCGGCTTCGGGGGAGGCGCCAGCGGGCGGGCATTTCGGCTTGGCTGCTGTGGCGGACACCGGGAACTCGGCTGCCGCGGATTCTCAAAGCGGAAGCCGTGAAACGGCCGTTGCCGCAGAGCTTGGCCCCGTCGCCGCCGCCGGCATTCGGCTGCTACAGCTTTGGGCGGAGGACCACGCCCTGTACCTGCTGCATAAGCTGGCCGGTGAGGGCTTTGCCTCGCTGCCTGAAGTGCGCTCGGCCCCGCTCTCGGCCGCCTTTCGCCGGGAGGTGCTCGCGCCGCTTGCCGCGCTGCTGGAAACCGGTCGTGCGGCGGACGGGACTGCCGCTTCCGGCGGAAACGCGGCGGAGCCGCCGTATCGGCTACAGCGCGCGGAAATGCTGCTGGCCGCCTTGGTCGGCTGCGCCTCGCTTTCGCTTCGCCGCGGAAAGCTGCACGAGGAGGCCATGGATATCGTCCGGTTTTTAAAATTATAGAATTGATAAGGAGCGAATAGACAAAGATGATCATTTTAAAATCACCTAGGGAAATCGAAGAGATGAAGCCGGCGAGCCAAATCGTTGCGGACTGCTACCGCGAGGTGGCCAAACTGATCGAGCCTGGGATCACCACCCGGGAAATCAATGACTTTGTTGCCAGACACATCACCAAACTGGGCGGCAAGCAGTTTACGAAAGGGTACAACGGTTTCCCCGCCGAAACCTGCATTTCGGTCAACGATGTGGTGGCCCACGGCATTCCTTCGAACCAGGCGCTTATGGACGGCGACTTGCTGAAGCTCGACATCGTCGTGGAATACGGCGGATGGTTCGGCGATTCGTGCTGGTGCTATGCGGTGGGCAATATCCGGCCGGAAGCGCAAAAATTAATGAAGGTGACAAAGGAATGCTTGGATCTGGGGATCGCCCGGGCACTCCCGGGGGGCCGGCTCGGGGACATAACGTCGGCAATTCAACAGCATGCGGAATCAAACGGGTTTTCGGTCGTACGCGATCTGCTGGCGCATGGGATCGGGCGAAGCCTGCACGAGGAGCCAAGCTACGAGCATATCGGCGTAGCCGGCAAAGGCATTCGGTTAAAGGAAGGCATGGTGTTTACGATTGAACCGATGATCAACCAAGGTACGTTCCGTATCACGATCGACGACGATCAGTGGACGGCGAGAACGGCCGACGGCAAGTTGTCAGCGCAATATGAGCATACGATCGCAGTTACGTCGGACGGACCACTGATTTTAACGGCCCAGTAAGCATAGAGGCGAACGGACGGCAATGCGTCATTTTAGGAAATAAGTCGCCGCCCCGGCCTGCTTGGCCTGACGAAAGTTCGTAATCCGAAACGCGAAAAAGCGCTGGTTCCAGCCTGGGACCAGCGCTTTTTTTACATGGTTTGTAACTTTACCGATTTACGAAAAACCACGTTGTTATGCGGTTTTTTATTATGACTTTGGTATCGTGTTACGGATTTACACCCTCTCTTGGCTAGCCTGTCTTGCGTGTATTTTTTTCATTGCAAATCTTGCTATTGGCTGAGCAATCAATAGCTCAATCCAAAATGCTACACCAAAATTTCTAAACCAACTATGAAAGAAGTTCTGGAAGGGTTCTAGGCTTATTTGTTTCGTACCCACCCAAGTTCCTATAATGGTTAGAAGAATAGATAAGACCGCAACGTTCAATAAAGTATTCAATAAAACTCTAGCATTAAATCCATCTGTTTGTCCTACAAATTTGGGTATCACTTTACCCACTAACGGTCCCGCAACCAATCTTACTAACAAAACAACGATAATCCACATAAACGGAATAATCTTTAGTGTTTCTAAATAATTTTCTTTACTAAAGCCGCGCTCCAATCCCATAATAATCGGGGCGATCGTGTTTACTGAGATAATTGAAATAATCAATAAAAATAATATACCTTCTTTTGCGTTTTGAGGCAGTCTTTCTTCCTTATACATATTGTTTCCCTCCGAAATAAAAATATTTCAGATGGTAGACGTATCATGCGACATATATTTTTGGTCATTAAAACTAATACCAATATCTCTACACACTGATCTAATAATTATAACAACCTTTTTTAAACAAATGAAAGGATTTCTAAAACATTTTTTCTTCCAGTGACATTCGTAAACTATGACGATCCTTGGACTGTCGCTACAAGAATAGAAAGAGAATAACGGCAGGCTACACGAGTCGTGCTAATAATGTAATATATAATCAAGCATAAAACTCATAAAGGAGTATATGAACCAGATGAGCAATTTTCTGAATGAATTTGAGGAAAGATTTAGGGCAGGATTTTCAGAAGATTTCAAAAGCATACTGGAAGAAGTGAAGAATGAGAAAGTTTACAGTTGCGCTTTTGGGACAGACAGCGATTTTGTTACTTTGTTTCTTGCTGTTAATACGGAGGAATCACTTGCTAAACATATCATAAACATGAAAGCCCAAGGCCTGTGCGACAGCAAGGAAGATGAAAATTATTATAGATGGGGATTTTGCGAATATCAATATGGCGATGCAACACACTTGAATCATATTAGCAAATTTCTGTATGCAACCGAAAATGTGTTGGACTATAAAGATGAAATGATAAAAATTATGGCCAAGGTAGTTAATGAAACAGACGATGCACTTTTTAATCAATTTGGCCAATCCAAAGAAGATATTATTTTCTTCGTGTCCATGACGGATGATGATATGGCTGAGGAACTGGAAGATCAGTCTGTAATTCAGATGACAAACGCCAAACTAGTTGATGGCTTCTTGCATCGTTATCAATAGAAATACAGTTTGCAGCAACTCATGAACAGTCATCTCCTCCCTATTTTTTCTCACCAATTACAATGGGAAGCAGTGAGATCAACTCCTTGCTTCCCATGATGCTTATTTTGCGGTTAAATGTTCTTTCAACCACTGCCTATAAAACTGCAGTTGCTCTTTGGTGTGAAAATAATGCCTTCCATGTTCCATCACTTTTAGCTGACAATGAAATCGGCTTGCAAACGTAGATATGACATCATATTCACACAAGTCATCTTCAGAGCCATAAAGAATGGCAGTTGGCTTATTCCATGTATCAATTGGGTGTGATTTAACATAGCAGTAATAATCCCAATAAAGTGTTTGCCCAATGGGTGTAGATATTTCTCTTTCAACTTTTAATCTATCCTCACTTACACTGAACCATGTCATCATATTTTTGATTATTCTCTCCATATCGAGCACTGGAGAAAGAAACAAGCATTGCCTAAGTGGGAAATGTTTATAAGAAAGCAAACTAAAATACGCCCCCATGCTACAAGCGAAAATACTAATGTCATCCCATTGCTTTTGTGTGTAACGTATGATGATGTCAAGATCATGAACACAATTTTGAACTTCACAGACGTAGGCTTCTTCTTTGCGGTCACCATGTTCAGGCAAATCAAAACTGATGACTTGATACCCCTGTGCCGTTGCTTCTTCTGCAAAAATAACGATCACATCATCTGCCTTGTTTGACATATTACCATGGATAGCTATAAATAGCTTATCTGATTCACCGCCCCACAAAATTGCCGGGATGCCCTCTATTTTCATTTTTTGCTTTATCATTACTTTATCCTCGCTTAAAAAGCCTGATATATGTTGTCTTTCTGGTCAAGAAAAACCAAACTACGCCGCTATCATACTCATGGTGTGGGAATGCGTTTGTTTTACTGAAGCGAGACTCCGGTGCAGCTTATGATTGACGATTCCGATCACCACGTCCGGCTCCATTTCATCCTGATGGGAGAGCATAACCATTGCTGCAATATCTCCCATCTGATATGCTGCCGTCAACGCCCTTAGAAAAGTCTTCGAGTTTTCACTTTCCGGTAAGGATAACTCTCCTTTGAGGAGATCCTCCCTAACTGCTCCAAGCGATTTTCGTGCCCGGTGGAGTGCAACTTTTACCGCTCCCTCCGTTGTTTCAAGCATGTCGGATGTCTCACGAATCGAATATCCAAACACATCTCGCAGCAAAAAAACAGTTCTCTGAAGCGGAGATAAATGTTTCATTAAGGACTGCAACGCTATCTCGATTTCAAAAGATCCATGATCGGGTACAGTTACTTTCGCTTGTTCCCTATTCAATATCCGAGTGTAGACTGCTTTTCTCCGTATGTCATCAATCCAGGTGTTCTTAGCAATCCGTAGCAAAAGCGCTTCGGTATTTGTATGCTCGAAGCTATTTAACTTACCTAATGCTTTTGTCCAAGTGTCCTGAGCCAGTTCTTCCGCATCCCAAGTTGATTTCGTAAGCGACAGACAGTAACGTTTCAGGACCGCCTGTAATTCCTCCAAGTTCTCGATGTTTATTATATTATCTGTCATTTGTATAGAATCATCTATGCGCATAGGTCCTCTCCTCCACGGTCTTATTCTGCCCTTTCCTAGAGCAAAGCCATTTGCTACCTCCAATGTAAACGAACAAGTGGTTGTAAAAGTTACAGCATTTACGCAAATCGTTTTCCCATTGAAACCTCCGTATCTTTTTACGGCCTCGGTTCGTTTACAAGGAGAAATCAACTGGAAACAGGAAATTGGGGGTATAAAAAATGAGTGTTTATGTGCCTTATGTTGTCGAGCAAACCGCTCAGGGTGAAAGATCGTACGATATTTATTCAAGACTATTAAAGGATCGTATTGTGTTTGTCGGGGCAGCCATCGATGATCATTTGGCTAACAGTATTATTGCTCAATTATTGTTCCTAGCGGCAGAAGATCCGGAAAAAGAAATTTACATGTATATCAACAGCCCGGGTGGCTCTACTTCCGCAGGATTTGCCATTTATGATACGATGCAGTACATCAAACCCGATGTGCACACGATATGTACGGGATTTGCTGCTTCGTTTGGCGCGATCCTTTTGCTGGCGGGCGCCAAAGGGAAACGTTCGGCGTTGCCGAACAGTGAAATCATGATCCATCAGCCGCACGGTGGCGCACAAGGTCAGGCCAGCGATATTGTGATCAGCGCAAAACGAATTTTATGGACTCGTGAAAAGGCAACCCGTATCACAGCTGAACGGACCGGGCAATCTTTTGAAAAAGTCGAAAAAGATATGGACCGGGATTTTTACATGTCCGCTCAGGAGGCACTGGAATATGGTGTTATTGATCAAGTGATAACTTCTTTGTAGAGTATGCTCAAAACCTAATGATCTGCAAGAAACTTCAAGAAATAATACGAGGTGATATCATGTTAGCAAGCTTACAAGGCAAGGAAGTAACTATTCATTTTATAGATGGGACAAATGTATGCGACGGGATATTGGATCAGATTGACGACAAGTTCGTTAAATACCTTACGCAATATCAGACGCTTGTTATTCCTATTACATCCATTCGCACCGTATCCATTGACATTAAGGAACGGCAACGCCACAGAGTTGGATTCGCCCCATGAACCTATTTTAGCATGGGTGGCAATTACATTGTACGGAGGCCCGATATTATGGAAATTTCACAGGGAGTAGAAATGCTTCAGCTAGATTTTCATGGGAATATAATTCACCCCATTCTTTTGTGGGATCGAGAAATGGCTGTATTAATAGATACTGGATTTCCCGGGCAAATGGAAGATTTACGCGTGGCTATGGAAAAGGTAGGCGTGTCGTTTGACCAACTAAAAGCTGTGATTTTGACGCATCAAGATGTGGATCATATAGGAAGTCTTCCTGAGATTTTGCAAGAGTGTGGCAGTCATATTAAAGTCTATGCACACGAACTGGATAAGCCGTATATTCAGGGAGATATCCCTCTTTTAAAAGATGGTCACCTTGTGAATCCCCCGAAGGGGAAAGTGGACAATACCTTAATAGATGGTCAGGAACTGCCGTTATGCGGCAGGATTCGCGTCATCCATACACCTGGGCATACCCCTGGTCATATCAGCCTTTATTTAAGGCAAAGTAAGACTCTTATTGCCGGGGATTCGATGTACAGTGTAAACGGGATTCTCGCAGGAATTCATGTCCCGACCACACCAAATATAAATGCAGCTCGTCTCTCATTAAAAAAGTATTTGGATCTCGACATTGCATCCGTAGTTTGTTATCACGGGGGATTAAGTAATGTACATGTTAATGATCAGATATTAGGACTTACCCAAGGATTATAAAGTTAAATTTCCAGCAAGCTACCATTTGGTGAAACGATGTTGTGAGCGAGAGGATTATTTAAAATAACACTTTGTTAATTCGTGATTGAACTTTAACAAAGTGTTATTTTGCATTTTACAAAATAGATCTTCATTGTTTATTCCTGCACCCCTTACTCCACGCGTGCTAACTTGTATAGAGATCAGACTTTAACTGATTAAAAATATATTCTTGCATTTGATCTAAAAGAAGAATGATATTAGCATCTTTGCCATTTTTCAAAACCCACTGAATAGACATCATTGAGTTAGCAGCATATAGTTCCGCTAAATACTCCAATGCGATCGAAGTTGAAGAATTCTGTTGCTTTAAATAATCTAAGCAAGTCCTAAACAAAATTTGTTCAAATTCCTTACGTAGATCTGCTGTTACTTCATGAACAGCTAACAATGTTGAAATTTCGAGCTTATTGTTAATCATTTTATCGGTTACAAGTTCTATGGCATTTGCCACCTTGCCATCTTCGATGGGATCAAAACGATGCTCAATTTCAACTTTAAAATCAGAAGCATACTGTTTAACTATTTTTTCTAGCAAGTCGTACTTATCCAAATAATGACTATAAAAAGTAGAACGTCCGATAAGAGATTGATCACAAATTTTTTTGATCGTAATATCTTTAAAATCATGTTGTTGGAGTAATTCTATTAAAGCTCGCTCAATAGCTATTTTTGTTTTATAAATTCTGATATCTTCATTCATTTAACCACTTGCTCCTTATGTGTAAGTTTTCGAACACTTCATATATAACATGTAAGATATCTTACAGATTATGCGATACTAATTATTTTTTATGTAGTAACTATACTCTATAGTAAGCACATACCCAAATTGAAGGAGGAAAATATATGTTTAAATCATATGTCAATAATGAACAATTCAATCTTCAAATTAATCGTTTTATCAATGATTATTATCAAGAAGATGATCGAGCACAAGCTGACTTGGAAAAAATGATTCCGAAATTAAAAGACACTCATAGCTGGTATGAAGCTTGGCTCAATTTTGCAAAGAAACGCGAAGACAGCAAGGACTATGACTTAGCCTCAGTCTACTATCAAGCTGCAGAATTTTATCTTGCAACTACAGACCCCAATAAAGAAAAAATGTATCAAAAATATAGAGAAACATTCTATAAAGGCTTTCATGATTTTGATTATGAATCCTACAAGATTCCCTATGAAGATTCCTATCTTCCTGCTGTAAAATTGTTGGCGCCTGGAGCTACGAAAACATTACTTGTCTTTGGTGGCTATGATTCTTACATGGAAGAGATGCTTAAAATGATGAGATTTATGAAGGGAATTGATTACAATATTATTGCATTTGATGGTCCAGGCCAAGGAACTGCATTAAAAAACGGTCTAAAATTCATTCATAACTGGGAAAAGCCCATATCAACGGTGATTGATTATTTCAAATTAGATCGTGTAAGTCTCGTAGGTGCTTCTTGGGGAGGGTATTTAGCTATGCGTGCGGCAGCCTTCGAAAAGAGAATCGATAAAGTAGTTGCTTTTAACATTTTCTATTGTGGTTTAGATGCCTTAAAAATGGGCATGCCAGAAGAAACGTATCAGAGTATAATGCAGCTAGTCGATCGTAATGAAGTAGATCAAGTGAATTCATTATTCGAACAGATGATGACTCACAATATTGATTTGCATTGGAAGATTACCAAAGGGATGGAAAACACCGGTGTAGCAACGCCTTTTGATCTCATTAAAAATTTTGAAAAGCACACAATGCAAGGCATTGGGGCATTCATTAATCAAGATGTTCTTTTACTAGCTGGAGAAGATGATCAATACGTACCTATTAGCCGACTCGCACAAATCCAACAAGAATTAATCAATGCTGCGTCCATTACAACCAAAGTATTTACTAAAGAATCAGGTGGTGAGCAACACTGCCAAGCAGGTCACAGGGAATTAGCCTTTAATGAAATGAAGAAATTCCTATAACAAAGATGAATAAACACTAAAAGTATTTCACATAAAATATTCAGAGTATTGTTAATGCGGATATTTAGTAAATATTTAAAAGAATTATGTATAACGAATGGTTTCCCCCAAAGGGGAAACCGCCTTTTTACGTCTCATTTTGATCTGCATTTTTAATAAGAATTTTATCACCTATGATTTTTTTTATTTCTGGGTAGGTTAAATGATCTAATCCTTTGTTTGTCCCTACTATAATTGTACCTTCATCTTTTGACTCAAAAGTTAAACTAACATCCATTATTTTTCACATTTTAAACGTTACCCCTTTATCGTTCTTCAATATAAAGTTCTCCCTTAACATCACGTATACGTAAATCAGCATTTTTTAAGCGGGTTATGGTATCCCTTAGTAGTGTAATTTTCAAGAGATGTTAAATTAGGTTTAAAGACACGCTCTCGTCCAGTAAAAAGATATTGCCTCATCAGATCCGCTAAATTAGCGGCTTTTTTTGTTTTAAAAGTGCTGGCGCGTCAGTCCTTTTTTTATAAAACATCAACATGGTTTCCATATATCGAAAAGCCGAGAAATGGATGGTATAATGAAGGATGATTTAAAGAAATCTGTATTGTAGTGGAGGGATGATTCATATTGATAAATCACGATAATCTTGAAGAGTATCGAGACCCGATTAATTATGATCTTGAATTTGGCGGAGAGACTAATAAATATAATTTTTATCTTGATATGGCTAGATTGAACCCAGGCGAGGTTCTGGAACTTGCATGTGGTACAGGATTGACAACCATTCATATATCAAAATCGGGGATACATATAACAGGTGTTGATATTTCTTCATCGATGCTTGAATATGCGCGGGTTAAAGCTCAAGGTTTGCCTGTGGATTTTATTGAAGCTGATGCTCGTACATTCGATTCCGAAAAGCGTTTTTCCATGATTTATTTGACAGGAAATGCATTCCAGGCATTTTTGAGCGATGAGGATCAACGAGCCTTACTCGAAACCGTCTACAAGCACCTAGAGTCAAATGGGATGTTTGTTTTTGAAACACGAAACCCCTTGGGAACCGATTTATCCAACCAAGAGGAAAGCATCTGGGGAAATTTTATCGATAAGGATGGAATAAAAGTCAAGGTATCTGGAACACAATCGTATGATTCAAGTAACCAGATCATGCACTGGGTCACGTTCCGAGATTGGGGATCGGAGAAAACAACTTCTCGAATTGCATGTCGCTTTACTGATAATGACACGCTTCAGCGTTTATTAACGAGCCGCGGCTTTTATATCGAAAATCAATATTCGGACTGGGATAAAACACCGTTCACTCCTTCATCTCCTTCCATCATTAGTGTTTGTCGAAAAAAACATGGAGCCTAAAACGAATAATCCCGGAATGTTCATCCCAAGTGTTTGCGACCGCGCATATGATATCCATGCCATTCTCTTTTTTTGAAGGAACAACAGGCTATTCCATTGATCCCCGGAAAGAAAATTCGCCGAGTCATTCTAAAATAGATTGGGATGTTTACGAAGAACGTGATTTGGTGGACTGCTTCTTTAATAAAGTAAAGAATTTATCGTCATCTGACGACTCACTATGATAAATTGGCGTGTACATTCAAGTCTTTTTTGGCCTTGGCAACCATTATGGTTTGGCTTGCCTGAGTTTGAAGACACGCCCTAATTCATAAAAAATTCTATTGTTTTCTGCCAAGAATCTGATTGACCAAAAGAATTTCCTTTTAAAGTACCCCCACAAGTAAAAACGCCTCCACCCATTTTTAAGTTCAATGTTTCGCTTAAAGGTATAATAAACGGTAATGGTAATGAGTGACCTAAATCCTTATAGTCTAAAAGATTGTATTTGTATTTATAATTGTTTTTTTCAAAATACTCATTATTTCTACACATGCCTCGTTAGTATTCCGAATATTATCTTGATAACCTGAAATTAGCAATAAATTTTCATTTGCATTCTCTATTTTTATTCGAGCCTCCTCTTTATTTCTTGCCCTTTCCACACTTTTTTTATATGTAGTAGTAAAACCAAAAGGTATATTCTTTTCTAAGCAATGACGCTGATGGTCGTAAAAAATATCATTAGTTCCCTATTCGTTATGAACGATCAGTCCGCTCACATATCTCTTGCCTTGGAAAACGTTCGGGGTTTAGGTTCTCCAATCTCGTAAGCAACTAGCTCAATATTAAACAATTCCTTTATTGAAGAAAAATACAGCTAGCGTTCATCCACCAATACTCCGTAATATCCCTTACTCATCTATGGTGGACTTTTCCACTTCTAAGTAGGTTCCTCTAGATCCACATTTCCGACGATTCTGGACTTAATCTAAACTCTTAAAATAAATTGAGACGAAAGCACTAAAGCTTGATTAAGCATCCTGTTCATTTGTTTTTTCTCCATTTAGTTATAAAAAAACTTATTTCTCCTCAGCGTTCGAGGTGAAATAAGTTTTTAACTGAGTACATTTATCCAGATGGACAGGAGGCATTACCATTCGATTTCTTCAAATAAACGGAAAAACATCTTTTTTTCAAATTCATCTAATATCTTAAACCCAGTTATCTCATCTTCTTTTTCTCCAAGTTTTATCATAGTAGCTATTGCTAAGTCTCCCAACTTATAATGGCCTAACAGCTTATCTTGATGTTCCCTTTTTAAAGATAATCCATTTAATTTTTTAAATATTTCCTCTGTACGAATGCCTTCTTTTCCGATATGTGTCATTGCATGATATAAAACATGGGGTTCTTTTCTTCTAGCAAATTTTCTAACTCATCTATTGAACATTTTCCTTCTTCAACTTTTTTACTATATTCATTTTATTCCTCCTTTAAACAGATATTAATTAATGTTCCAAACTGTAAATACTTGCCCCCACTTGAACAAGATCAGGAGATGCTAACTTACCAATGCATATTCCAATATTCTTCTTTTCAGCCATTGAAGTTGAAATTTGAACAGAGCTAACGCTTAATACCATTTCATTTTGATTTGCATATTTAATAAGAATTTTATTACCTATCATTTTTTTTATTTCTGGGTAGGTTAAATGATCTAATCCTTTGTTTGTTCCTACTATAATTGTACCTTCATCTTTTGACTCAAAAGTTAAACTAACATCCATTATTTTCCCCATTTTAACGTTGCCCCTTTATCGTTCTTCAATATAAAGTTCTCCCTTAATATCACGTATATGCAAATCAGCACTTTTTAATCGGGTTATGGCATCCCTCAGTAGCGTCATTCTTTCTATTGATGTTAAATCCGGAGCGAACCTTGCTGCTCTTATACTAGCTTGGGCTTCATCTAGAGCAAAATTTCTTTTAAATGTATCAGGAGTAACATCATATAATTCAAATGCTCTCCCTGCCTTATACGCCTCATAGTGTCCCACGATTTCATGTGCAATCGTTGCCTTGGCTGACACACGCGAGTTAGCACTTAAGGTTCCAACTCCTGTATGCTCTGCTGGTAATACATCTGTATTTACAATAAATCTATCGTACATCATACCTGTATTCCAATCATCATAAAAACCAGGTCTACTCATTATTATATTATCTTCGGGAAAATCCAACGATTTAGTATACTGGATAATCTCCGTTTTCTGGACATCTGTTAATGGCAATTCATTACGCAACCCGTCCGAAGAAATTTGTCGTAAGTCCACTGCTCCCTCATACTTAATAGATGTTTTCAAACTAATCTTGGGTTTGATTACTGAACTTACTCCTCCAAATAATCCTGCTGTACCGATCATATTAGCCCAGTGTTCTTTTGACCATGCATTTGTGGGATTAAATGCTCCCTGAATCATGCCCGATACTCCAAATGTACCGAAATTGAGCATGTCATTCCATGAATCGTTTTGTTTAGCTGCCCGTTCCACGTACCCTTGATACATTCCCTTCGGAATGCCGTACGACATATAATCTAGGAAGCTCCAGACTGAATCAAATTTTTTCTCATATCGTTCTGAATTAGCTGCTACAAAATCCTGACCAAGCTCCACAGACTTATATGTTATTAAACAGTGCTGCCCCTTAATCACAATGTAAAGCCTTTTAACTATACATTTTTTTAACTTTAAAGTACTAGGATCTATCTTAGTTTAGATGATTTTTCTATCAAATATTTCAACCATAGTCAAAGCACCAGCTTTGTATCCAGTAATATAATCTGAGGCGGATAATATAGAAATCAAAACATCATTTAAATCGGATAGTTCTTCAATTAATTCGTAATCTTGTTCCGACAGTCTTGCTTTTAGTGCTTTCATAGAAGCGGATATTTTCTGATGGACTAGTTCAAGCTCAGGGTTTTTAGGTTTGGTTCGTTCGCTTGGGTACCATTTTCCGTAATATAAATCCTCTAAGATACTCATATTCATCTTCTCCTTCATGATATAGATAAGGTTTTGAGTTCGAATACAGAGTGCATTTGTTCCTCAAAAACAAGGATATCTCAGTAAAAAATCAATACTGATTTTTAGCGAATATTTCACTAAGGTAATTGAGGACTAATGCCGAATATCTGAAATGTGTGACCAGAGGATTTACGCCGATTATGAACGTAGTGAAAAAGAATCACGTCCACATCGAGGATAATACTGTATGGGTGGCCGGATTCGGTCTGGTTGCCTACGAGTAAGTGCTGGACGAAGTCAGCCCTTCTTGGAAAATAAGCAGGACTTCATATCTTCTACTCATTAAAGTTAGAAGTCATAGCAATCGAATTTTTTAAAAAAAGCCTCACTAATTATCAGATTACTGTGGAGGGAACGAATACTTTTTGCCACCCCAAGCCACGAGAAGCGCAAGGAATAAGAGTATGAATAATGCCCATGAAAATGATCCCGCACCAAAAGTTTCAAGTAAAATCCCCCCAGCCATCCCGCCGCCAGCGATAGCCAGATTCCATACGGTCGTGTTAATCGGCATGACCATATCCACTTTGCTCTCCCCTGCAGCCTGAGCAAGCGCCGTTTGCAACAGCGTTGCTGCACCGCCGAAAGTTAAACCCCATACCGTAACAATGATATAGATCATAAGGACATTGGAGTTGCTAAAGGTCATGGCAATAGAAATAAAGACGAAGGAAATAAGACTAATAAGGACAAGCTTACGCAGCCAACGGTCGATGAATACGCCAGTTAGCCATATACCTACGAGAGCAGCAATGCCAAAGAAAGCCAGCGCCAGACCCACTCTCTCCCCCATCCCATTGGCCGCAAGAAATGGAGCAATATAAGTGTAAAGAATATTATGTGCTGTCATCCAGGTCAGTACAACCAATAGTATGGGCCGAATCCCCGGTGTAAGGAAGACTGCATAGATCGAAGCTTGCTTATCGGAGGACTGTCCCGGATAGTCCGGCACCTTCCAAAGCACCCATACAATCAGTATAACAGTCAGTAGTGACATGATTCCAAAAACAGAACGCCAACCCATCAGGTTCCCGAGAAACGTTCCCGCAGGGACACCAATAGCCAAGGCGATGGGCGTTCCAACCATGGCAACCGCCATCCCCCTCCCCTTCAATGTAGCAGAGACCATGCGGAGAGCGTAACCGCCGATCATCCCCCATAGAACTCCAGCCGAAACTCCTGCCAGTAGACGGGCAGCCATCGTCAGTATGTAGTTGGAAGAAATTGCGGTGACACTGTTAAAAACCAGGAATCCGCAGATAGCCAGAAGTAACAGCGGACGCCTCCGCCATTGGCGGGTAACTATAGCTAGAGGGATGGCAGCCACTAAGGAACCGATAGCATACACGGTGACCAGTTGACCGGCCATTGCCTCTAAAATATGAAGTCCCTTACTTATTTGCGGAAGCAAACCAGCCGGAATCGTTTCTGTCATAATACAGATGAATCCTGTCATAGCCAAAGCGAGCAGGCCAAGCCAGGGAAAGGACCTAGAGGAAACGGAAGGCGCGATCTTTGCAGTAGTAGAAGAATTATTGCTGGACATTAGCGCAGCTCCTTAATATCGATTTCAAAACAAGTTCAAGCGGAAGACCAAGCAAATGTGCCAGTGATTTGACCACCTTACATTTATTTATGGATCGATCATTCCATATTTTAAAGAGACCTCCCGCTCTTGTCAATCACTTTTGGATCGATTAGTATATAAGTACAAGGTAAAGGAGGCTACTCCATGGTTAGAACCGGAAGACCACGTAAATTCTGTCGTGACGAAGCGATCTCCCAAGCTATGATGTTGTTTTGGGAGCATGGATTTGAATCAACCTCTTTGGCTCAACTCAAAAAGGCGATGGGCGACATCTCCTCAGCCAGCTTTTATGCAGCTTTTGAATCAAAAGACGCACTATTCAAAGAAGCGCTGGACCTTTATTTGGCAACATTCGGACAAGTATCGACATGCCTTACAGACTATTCACTTTCATCGCGTACAGCTATTGAATTAGCCTTAAGACGTTCATCAATCATGCAGACTGAGCGGACCCATCCCTTGGGTTGTTTAGTCATATTCTCTGCAAATACTTGTTCGCCGGAAAACACTCATATTCGAGAACTATTGATCAGGCAAAGAGCAGTGACTAGGAACAAGTTCCATGCTCGTATTGAGCGAGCTACCAAGAACGGAGAACTTCAAGAATCCACAAATGTTAGCATGTTAACCACACTATTCGTTACCTTCCTGGAAGGTATATCTACGGAAGCCAGAGATGGTGTGTCCCTAGACAACATTGATGCAGCCATAACTAAATTGATGGAGCTTTGGGATACTTGTGCCTGAGACTTGCCCCAGTCTTCATGAAAATAAGGACATATAAATAGAAAAAGGCAATCTCTCTAAAAAAGGAGATTGCCTCTCTACCCACCTCTTCAACAACGACTAACAAACCTGTATCTATTTTTATGCAGAATTCCGTCTGTACTGGAAAATGTTTTATTGGGATGCATGGATGTTTAACCAGCAGGAAAGTTTGATTTGCCGTGAGTATTATATACAGTAAGTAGAGAAATGGGTTCTCTTTGTTTGCTATTCTACATCTTTAAGATTTGGACAGAGATCTTAATTAAATACTCTTCATAACCTCTAACTGAAAGATCATCTAACAAAACATCCTCATAAAAAAATCCCTGTAATCCTATGCACTTATCTTTAGCATAATTTATTATTCGATCATAAGTGTCACATACACTTGAGTATCCCTCAGTATGGTACGCGATTAAATATGTTCCTTTTTCTCGCTTGAAATTTGAATAATTTGATTTTTTACTAACTCTAGTAAAAAGATAATCATAATTGAATGTTTCATTTGCTAAGACTCTTTTAGTATCTCTCATCCAGCCTACTGTATGGGAAGCATCAATACTATAAATGTTCAAGTACCTTTCGTGTTTTATCATAGAATCGTAAATGCTTTTATCATTTGTGTAAGGATCAGCCTCTGTTACTACCAAAAACTCCTCCTTTTTTTCCTCAATAATAATATCAGTTGAAATGATCTCAGTTGCTGCTTGGGTAATTCGTTTCTTCTCTGATATTATACTTTTCATTTTTTGCAGTTGTTTAATTTTTGAATTCAGCATTGCCTCTTCTTTCCCAAGTAGGACAATGAGCTCCTGAGGTGACCTTTTATTTAAATACTCTTTTATCTCTTTTAATGGCATTTCTAATTCTTTAAGTATTGAAATCACTTTAAAAACATCAATTTGATTAATTGAATAATATCTATACCCATTTTCAGCTTTAAATTCAGGAGAAAGAATTCCAAGTCGATCATAGTGAAATAAAGTATCCTTGCTAATACCCATCACTTTTGCAAATTGTCCTGACGTTAAATGAGTTTGAGCATTATTCTCCATGAAATCCCTCCTTGACTATGGTGTTACACCACACTTTATTATAACCAAGTAACCTTCAAATAGCAGTAGACCATGAGGAGTATCTAATCGAAAGTAATACCTAAATAATTAATCTTGGGAGGATATAAGGAATGAAGGTTCTAGTTACAGGAGCAACAGGAAGTGTGGGAAGTCATATTGTTGAGCAACTACTTGCAAAAGATATAGAAGTAAAGGCATTATCAAGGAAGGAAAGCAACTTGCCTAAAGGAGCACAAGTAGTTCTAGGTGATCTTGATATTCCCGAAACTATAAAAGCACATCTCGATACTATAGATAGCTTGTTTCTGATCACTCAGAGTGAACAAACGGACGAAAAATTTATAAAAAACAAAAGAATTATTCAGATGGCAAAACAAGCCAATGTTGCAAGAATTGTAGCCCTGATAGATTTTGAAGGGAATCCAATTGAGGACGTTATTAAAAATAGCGGAATGGAATGGACTTTATTAAAGCCAGTGGAATTTATGAAAAATGCACTTTACAGTGGTTGGACAGAATCAATCCAAAAAGAAGGACTTATTCGTACGGCTTTCCCCGATAGTTTAAGCGCTAGAATTCATGAAGCTGATATCGCTGATGTCGCAGTAAAGGCACTAACAGAAGAAGGCCATGATAAGCGGACATATGATTTGACAGGACCAGAAGCATTGTCTCCAAGAAGTATGGTTAAACAAATTTCTGTAGTTATAGATAAATATATTGATCTTGTTGAAATTACAGAAGAACAAGTAAAACAAGATTGGAAAAGCAAAGGCTATGACAATGAATTTATTGAATACTTTATTATAGAGATGGGGAAAAACCCTCCTAAAGGAGCCTATACCGTTCTACCGACAGTAGAACAGGTTACAGGCAAGCCAACCAGAACATTTACTCAATGGGTTATTGAAAACAAGCATTATTTTGTATAACCCCTTATGTACTTTACTAATTACCTAACGGAAAACGCTAGTTGAACCTAGCACTAGTTGAACGAGGAATGGCAAAGAGTAAAACGATACTACATTAGACTGATCCAAGTAATAGAAACAGCGGCAGCCATGGACGGAAAAATAAAGTCCTAGACTGCCGCTGTTTTATTGAACTCATTAAAAGCGCACCTGTAATTTCGTTAGTCAGATTTTTTCCGTGTTCATAAGGGATAATCGGATCTTCAGTACCGAGAATCACCAGCCTTACCTCCATAAAGTACTTTCAGTTCCTCTTCCATCATCGTAAAAGTATGTTTTTCTTCAGGAAACCGTTTATTCTTAACATCAGCAGTATATGCTTGAATGGACTCTAATATAAAGGGATTCAGCGAATGGTATTGTTTCACAAACTTAGGAACCCGTTCAACACCATAGCCTAAAATATCATGATATACGAGAACCTGGGCATCCACATCCAATCCAGCACCAATTCCAATCACCGGAATCGAAAGGGCTTTGGTTACTTCTCCTGCAAGTTGTCTTGGAACACATTCCAAAAGAAGAGCAAATGCTCCAGCTGCTTCACATTTCTTAGCATCTTCCAGCAATTTTTTAGCGGCTAATGCATCTTTTCCCTGCACCTTATATCCGCCTAAAACTCCAACAGTTTGCGGAGTCAGTCCCAGGTGGGAGCAGACAGGAATTCCTGCTCTTGTCAGGGCGGCGATATGTTCGACGACTTCATCGGCACCTTCCAGCTTCACCGCATGGGCACCGGCATCTTGAACTAATTCCCTAGCATTGATTAATGTATCTCTAACAGTCAAATGATAGCTTAAAAACGGCATATCCGTAATGATAAATGTATCCTTCGCTCCTCGTTTAACAGCTTTCGTGTGGTGAATCATGTCTTCGATTGTAACTGGAATGGTTGAATCGTAACCCAGAACAACCATTCCAAGCGAATCACCAACCAATATGACGTCAACGCCCCCTTGTTCTGCAAGCTTTGCAGAAGGATAGTCATAGGCTGTTAACATAACAATCTTTTCATTGTTTTGCTTCATCTTCAACAAATCTGTAGTTTGTTTCAACGTATACCCTCCTCCTCAATTTAAAAGTGACATATATTCAAATGCTGTTGTTCCATATACACTTTTAAAATGTTTATTTAAATGGGTTAAATCAACAAAACCACATTCTGCTACTGCTGAATAAATATCTCTATTTTTTTCTATTAACTGCTTTGCACGTTCGATCTTGCAGTTAAGAAAGTACTGGTATGGTGAAATTCCAGTATGAGCATTGAATAATCGGATAAACTGAAATTTCGATAAATTAAGCTCTTTACATATCTCGTCAAGTTTAAGTACATGTTCTAAGTTGGTATGAATCATATCCTTCGCTATTCGAATTAAAACATTCTCTTTCTTATTGTCTGTAGAAAGATTGGTTTGAAAAAGGCTATCCGTCAGAGATAAAAGTAATTCGCTACACAAAGCCTCATCTTTTTCGCTTAAGATAGCATTAGAAAGACTTAATATTTTTTGCTCAAGACTATAGTCATACACAATTGGCGTTGAAAACCGTACGATGTCCTTGCGCTCAATAATCTCTAAAAGCAATTGGGGCTCAATATATAGCATTACATAATCAAGCCCCACCTCATTATGCGCCATTCCGTCATGCGCCTGTTCTGGATTAAAAAGCATCACACCATTTTGATAGGATAACTGTAAACTGCCATCCAAGGTATACTCTTGAATTCCACGCAATGTTACGCCTATTGCATACTCCATGTGAGAGTGCTTCTTATACTTAAATTCAGAAAGACTTGCTGATAATGCAGTAATACCTGCTGATTTCTTATAGATAAATTTGTCCATTTCAATCACCCCTAACAAGCTTACCTACATCCATATCATTATGGCCGCATAGGCTAAAAACAAGGCCATCATTACATTAACGGTCTTTTTATGCTTTTGTAAAAACTCCTTGAAAATTGCACCGAAAAGAACCCATGTCACAAAGGCTAAAAATCCAATAAGCGTTATAGCGACAATACTTATTGTCACCGCAGGTATTGCGATATAGTGGGGCATAATAAAACTAGGCATTACAGTCATTGTAAATAGTACTACCTTTGGATTTAGAAATTGCATAAGAAAGCCTGACATAAAGGTAGCCGATTGGTTTACGGTTGGATTGGAAGTATCCATTTTGTAGACTTGATAGGCGAGATAGAACATATAACAGCTTCCGATTATCTGCATAACAATTAAAATTTTCGGTATGATCGTTATAAGCATCGTATTCAATATAGCAGAAATAACAAGTAATAAACCAAAAGCTAGAGTTGCTCCATACGTATATTTCATTGCTTTTTTTGCCCCAAAATTATGGACTGTCGATAATATAACGATATTGGTAGGACCTGGTGTAAAGGTGGCAATAAAGCAGTAAATTAAAACAGATGTAATATTCATGAGGAAAACTCCTTTAACGTATTCTCATGAAATAATACAACTTAAGATAAATGGCATATAGTATATTATTGCAGGTATTGTACCCTTCGTAGTCACCCTTCTGCTATGCTGTTTGCTATATCAAAATTTCCCTTATCCAATAGTTGTATCGTCAGTTCCTTGTTGCCGTATCTGTCTTCAAAAATTACTTAGCGCGAATCCTCCACCGTTGAAGATGTCAATGACCTTACCGACAACGAACACAATTATGGCTTATTGTGGTATTCATTTGAATTATTGTTAATACTACATATCTGAGGAGGGTGAAAATGAAGTTACATACCCAGTTTTCAAGACAGTTATGCCGGAATATCGATCTTATTTGTGACTTCATGGGGAACAGTTCGGATTTTATTGTTCGTGAGATCACGACTGGCCATAAACACGCCGCTCTTTTTTATTTGGACGGAATGACTGACATGCAAAAGGTACAGGACAACGTGATCCGTCCGTTGCATGATCGTGTTTCCTCTGACGAGATCACTTTACCGTTATTGAAAAACGCAATTTTGGACATTGGTGAAGCAAGCTCTACTCAAAACTTTGAAGATGCCTTGGAACAGATCCTCTCAGGTGGTCTTCTCCTACTACTGGACGATATGGATGAAGGATTGGTCATTTCTTTGCCTGGATGGGAAGAACGCAGCATTACGGACTCGAAGACGCAGCCTGTGGTCAGAGGTCCGCAAGAGTCGTTTACAGAAACTTTACGTACGAATACGACTATGGTTCGTCGAAGGGTGAAGGATACAAGAGTACGTCTAACTACCATAAAAGTTGGTGAAAAAACCAAGACCGATATATCGGTCATGTATTTACATGGAGTCGCTGATCTAAAAAAGGTGCAGGACATGATATCCAAGTTAAAGAACATGCATGTAGAAGGTGTGCTTGAAAGCGGATATTTGGAAGAATGTCTCCAAGAAGATAAACAACTCACGATATTTCCGATCTTTTATAATTCTGATCGCCCAGACTCTATTGCAGCAGGAATTATGGAGGGGAAAATTGCGATATTTGTGGATGGATCTCCCTTCGCCATCCTTGCACCTGCGGTGTTTGTAGATTTCCTTCAATCCGCAGAAGATTATTATCAATCCTTTATTTACAGTAGTATCATTCGAATATTAAGGTACATCTGCCTGGCAATCTGTATGTTGGCTCCGTCCATTTATGTCGCATTAACGACATTCCATCAGGATATGATTCCAACAGTTTTGTTATTAAGCTTATCCGCGCAACGTGAAGGAGTTCCGTTTCCAGCATTTATTGAGGCGATGATCATGGAAGTGGTTTTTGAAATTCTGAGGGAGGCAGGTCTTCGTATGCCACGGACGGTCGGTCAAGCCGTTTCTATTGTCGGGTCAATAGTAATCGGCCAAGCAGCTGTAGAAGCAAACATCGTTTCGGCTGTTATGGTCATTGTTGTTGCAATAACTGCCATTTCGAGCTTTGTCATTCCCTCGTACACCTTTGCCATTCCAATACGGATATTACGTTTCGCTTTTATAGGCATAGCCGCTATATTTGGTGTGTACGGATTGACTGTTGGTATCCTCATGCTCTTTGTGCATCTGAATGGGCTTCATTCATTCGGTGTACCGTATTTGAGCCCCTTTGCCAATTACAAATCGTCGGAGCAGAAGGACGCAATATTGCGTTTTCCATATAGAACTAAAAAAAAACATCGCAAAAACTAAAGGAGTAGACCATCATGAACTCGTACCGATCCACCATTTTGTTACTGTTAATGTGCACCTGGCTAATGGTGTTTCTTACGGGTTGCTGGAACAATAAGGAATTAAGTGCAATTTCCGTCGTGATGGCTATGGGTATTGATGCAGTTGATGACCAATATGAAGTCAGTCTACAAGTGGTTGACCCATCGCAAATGTCTCGGAATTCCCCCATGGAACGGACACCAACGATCGTTTTTTCCAAACGCGCCGATACCATATTTGAAGCTATTCGAAAATTAACAACGGAATCCTCCCGAAAATTGTATATGTCCCACTTAAAATTTGTCATTTTTGATGAAAAAATAGCAAAAAAAGGAATCAAGGAGCCGCTGGACTTTCTATTCCGTGATCATGAAGTTCGGCCTGATTTCTATTTGGCCGTTGTCAGAGAAAACTCGGCAAAGGAGGCCGTTACTTTTGTAGCTCCAACGGAGATCTTGCCTGCAATGGATATGTATAAGACATTAAGGCTTTCTGAAAAAGCCTGGGCTCCAACTTCCGCCGTCAATGTAAAAGATCTTTTGCAGAAATTTACGGAGGATGGCATTGAACCAGTCCTCACCGGTATTCGACTGACAAACCTAGAAAAAGGTCTAACTATTGATAATGTGACAAAGTCGCCCCAACATGTTAAATATTTTTTCACTGGAATTGGTGTTTTCAAGGGAGATCGACTTATCAATTGGATGAATGATTCACAAAGTAAAGCCTTTACCTATATATCCAACCGTGTTTCCAGTACCGTAGCTTCCATCGATTGTCCGAATTCCAAAGGAAAATTTGTTGTTGAAGTAATCCGTTCCAAAGTAAAGATGCGTCCAGAAATAATAGACTATGAGCCGCACATTTCTCTTATTGTGGATATAGAATCCAATATCGGAACGGTCTCGTGCAATGCCAACCTTAAGAATGAAAAGACATTTAGAGATCTTCAAGAATCAGCTAAAGAGCATCTGGAACAATCTTTGAAGGAAGGCATTTCGTACGCACAACAAATCGGTTCCGATATATTCGGATTTGGAGAAGCTTTTCACCGCAAGTTCCCACGTGAATGGCATAGATGGAAAAAGGATTGGCCACAAAAATTTCAAACGCTTAATGTGGGTATTCAGCTCAATTATCGTTTGATCCGGTTCGGGGACATCACCAGTCCAATCGATATGGGAATACACAATCAGGAGTGAATGCATATGCTTTATGTGATTCTCGTAACTTCCATTTTAACATCGTTGTATGAGTTTAAAAAATTTAAGGAGAAACAATATGTGCGTGAAATTGTATTCAGCTCGATATTGTTGATTATAGGCGTTATATTAATTATCCTACGGATCGCCAAAATTAAACTGCCGACTCCACTGACGGGCATTCAAATCCTATTTCAACCGATTAGTAGGTTACTTACAGAAATATTATCTTAAGGGGGCATTGGAATGAATTCCAACTTGACCGTTAGACAAGCTATTATGTGGTTTGCATTATATCAAATAGGAAGCGCATATCTGGTGCTCCCAGCGGCAATTACCACTGCCGCTAAACAAGATGCCTGGCTCTCCATCCCAGTCTCCTTAGGTTTCCATCTGTTATTAATACCTTTATATGCCTCCATCGCTAGGCAAATGCAGGGGAAATCTTTCGTAGAGCATCTCCGTTGCCTCTTCGGTCCCTTGGGCGGGACGATTAGCATCGTTTTCATTTTTTTCTTTCCCTTTCTTGTGTTCATCATGACGCTTCGAAATCTAGGCGACTTTATCACAATAGCTATTATGCCGGAAACTCCCTCCGACGCGATATATTTCATCATGCTTATAGTCATATATTTCGCCGTTCGATCAGGCCCTGCTGTAATTGGCCGTTGTGCGGAAATCCTGTTTTTTTTCCTTCTGGTTCTGTATCTTTTGGTCAGGATTACCCTTCTTCCTGAGACCAACATAAATAATGTACTTCCTATTTTTGAGTATGGTTTGAACCCAATCGTTCTCGCTTCGTTCAATTTGTTTGCCTTTCCCTACCTTGAAGCAATTCTGTATCTTTTTTTTGCACAGTACATCCCCGATCCAAAGAAGTGGAGAAAGACAGTAATTACATGTGCTTTGATTAGCGGCGGCATGTATTTTTTCATGGTTCTACAAATAATCGCCGTGATGAGTGAAGGTGTTGTATCTAATTTGACGTTTCCTACTTATTTTATTAGCCGAACAATCAGTAATGGGGAGTTTCTTCAACGGTTTGAAATTGTCGTTGCAGTGTTCTGGTTTGTCACCATTTTTTTCCGACTCGCACTGCTTTTATATGTTTCAGCGCAAGGGCTTGCAGATGCTTTTCGTCTTCGAAGCGCTAACTCTCTCTTAGTTCCTCTGATTCTAATCGCAATGGCAATGGTTCATTCTATTTGGCCAAATATGCAATTTTTAATCAAGTTTTTTTCAGTATGGCCTTTTTACGCCATGATTTTCGGTATCGTGTTTCCTATTGTGCTCTGGCTGGTGGGTAAGGTAGGCGGCTCGTTGAAATTACGTAAAAAGTATCACTAAAGTTGCGTTGGCCGTATGAACATACTGTCCAATTCCAGCCTCTCCACCACGTCGAAAGGACACAGATGACGCCTATTCGGCTAGGGGACTTGCTCTTGTTGTAATCATTATTGCAATTTAGCAAGAAGTAACTCCAGTTCCTCCCTCTCCAGATGTCTCCATTGCCCACGTTTCAGATGATCCAAGGTAATATTCATAATTCGAATACGTTCCAACTTTAGCACCCTGTACCCCAAGGCCTTGCACATTCTGCGAATTTGCAAGTTCAGACCCTGTGTCAAAATAATGCGGAACTCGTATTCGCTCGTACGATCAATTTTGCACGGTTTGGTAATGACGTTCAATATTTCAACGCCACGAGACATGGCCTGCGTAAACTCATTTGTAACAGGTTTGTCTACAGTCACTATATATTCCTTCTCATGACCATGCTCGGAACGCATCATTTGATTGACAATGCTTCCATCGTTGGTTAATAGAATGAGTCCCTCTGACGCTTTATCCAGCCTGCCAATGGCAAAAATACGTGAAGGATAATTGACATAACTAATAATATTACCAGCCACCTGCTCCGCTGCGGTACAAACAATGCCTATAGGCTTATTCAGAGCCAAATATACTGGTTCACTGTAATTAGGCGGAATAGTTTCTCCATCAATCAGCACGATATCCTGTGGCTCTACTTCCGCGCCTGCTTCACAAACATTGCCATTAATCGTAATTCGTCCTGCTGCAATCAGCCTGTTGGTTTCCCGACGTGAGCAAAATCCTGTCTCACTTATGTACTTGTTAATTCTCACGATTCACCTGCTTCTGATTATAGTATGCGAGTATAAGTAAAATAATTAAAAAAACACCTGATTGTTCTTGCTTAATCAGATGTTCGCCGTTTACGACAACTTATACTTTCCCGGCTTATTTGCTACTGTTGCCGCCGCTTTTATTCCTTGTTGGTTTGGCAGTGCCGCCTTTTGTGCCACCTGCCGCTTTGCTTCCCGGTGCGCTTGTAGAAGCGCTTTTTGTCCTTACTGGCTTCGCAGTTTTGTTCCAGCGTGTCCAGCCCTTACTACCTGTACCTCTGCCGGTCCCGCCGCCCTTGCTTTTTCCACCCATATGATCACTCCATTACTAGTCGTTCAGATTTAACTAAGCTATCATACCATTACTTTGATCATAATGCCCATTTGTTTTAAAAAATCGAAGCATAAACTGTGCCAAATAAAGGAGCACATAATCATGTGAAAGCTCACACATGTTATTGTAGGCCGCGAAAAAAGCTTTCTTTTCTCCCACTTAAATGGCTAAATTTTCTCTAGAAAAGAAGGATGCAGGATGAATAATGACGTAAGGCTGTTTGTGGTTCGTCACGGTATTGGGACTGGTAATGAGCCGGATGCTCCGCTCAGAGTTCCAGAGGGCTTCCAGCAGGCCGAGCAGTTGGCGGATTTTCTGCTGCATATGGATGGCTTGCATGTAGACCGTTTGATTACCAGTCCGTATAAACGAGCTTGGCAGACAGCGGAAATCATTGAAGAACGATTAAACATCAAACTTGATCCACCTGAAGATCGTCTTAGAGAACGAGGGGTGCCCGAAGTTACGGATGAAGAGTCTGAAGAAATGGTTAACACCCGGGTCACTGCCTTAACGGAAGAATTGCTGCAGAGCGGTCGACACACCTTTCTGTTAGTCACCCATCGCTTGATTATAACACTCATGCTGCATCATTATGCTCCAGATTTTATTCTGGAGGAAATCACGAATCCGGATCTTTATCTTTTAACGTTTAGTGATGGAAAATGTCAGGCAAAGCATTTGTGGAGTACAGAGTAGACTGTTGTATTTTAATTCAAAAAAACTGGGAGGTCATCTAATTATGCAAGGAATGCTGGAAAGAAATCGCATCACCGCTGTTACCAAACCCGACGTATCCAACATGTCTGTTTGTATTGAAAATGTGAAAAAGGCAGTGCTCTCCAATCTTCAGGGGCCAGCAGCCCCTACGGATTATCACCAATTGATGGGAAGACTCCATTCGGCAAAAGCCAAACTACCGAAAATATATCAGGAAACGGTCGCGATTCCGTTTATTAAGGAATTGGACAAGCTTGGGCAACAGGGCTTCACTGAAATTTTGATTCAGGACCCAAGCAGAACTAGAGCAGCCGGACTCATGCTGGATATCGCTCAGAGCATTTTGCAAAACGGAGAAGGCTACAATGCACTTGCGATCGATGCTTTTCAGGAGATTGTGAGTGACCTCTATGACGGTTTTCTTAGCGCAGAAGATCGTGAAGGAATAAAAGAACCGGATCTCAGTATTATTCCAGCACTTGTTAAATGGGGAGAGCCAGAAAATGGCCCGTACACATGGCCCGCTGATGCCACAGCAGTATTTAAAGTGCAAGCAGCGATTGTCAGTCTTCCTCCTGCGCATGCAACAAATGGACTGCTGGCTTGGTCCAGTATCCCGCATGAAGTATGTGGTCATGACATTTTGCATGCTGATCTGGGCTTACTTCAAGAGTTGGCCAATGTCGTTAGAAACAGATTAAACAGCGAAAACATCGGACAAGGACTACCGGACTACTGGGCTTCCCGCATCGATGAAACCGCGTCGGATATATTGGGTGTCCTTAATCTGGGACCAACAGCTGCCATTGGCTTAATCGGTTATTTCCGGGGTATGAATGCCGCCTTTTCGGGAAGAGCTCAACTTCGAAATGAAGGACCTACCCGTGATCCACATGCTGCAGATATTTTACGTGGATATTTGGGTGCCTACGCCACTGCACTTTTGGAATTCGACCAAGCTGAAGCATGGGCAGAAGTCATTGAATCGGAAACCGACAAGGATCTGTCAAATATTAAGCTTAACGGCAGAGCCATCGACGCTAATACAGCAAAACGTTCTGCACGAATTGTAGCTGAAGCCATTATGAAGACTAAACTTGCAAGCCTTGAAAATCACAGTCTGGATGAAATCCAAAACTGGAGAAACGAGGATGAGAGCGTCGCCACAATTTTACGTACCTTGCTGCAAACTACAGGTTCCCTTACCGACGAGCACCGCTCTGGCTTCTACGCCGCGCATGTGGTAGCTGCTGCTATTACCGAGGGACTTTCCCGCGAAGCGGATCTGCAGGTTATATTTAATCGGATGCTGTCCCTCTTAAAGCTGATGCACGATACCAATCCTGCTTGGGGACCACTTTTCGTACAGCATCCCGGCGATATTTCACGTCATCTGCTCTATCACCCTGTCACTCCAAACCTGATTTCCCTCTAAACAAGCCATATAATAACCCGCAAAATAGTTTGCTTAAGGGCAAGCAGTCTTTTTGCGGGTTATTAACGGCTACACGTCGGAAAGTCTATGAACACTTAGTATTTTTGCTTCTGTACTGGCTAATAATGATAGGTGAGAATTTGCAAGTAAAAAAATCAGCCAATAGGAGTGAAATACATGTCTGTTGATGTTTATCTTAACTTTAATGGGAATTGTCGTGAAGCAGCGGAGTTTTACGCAGAGGCATTTGGGACTGAGAAACCACATATCATGACGTTCGGTGAAGCACCGCCCAATCCCGATTATCCTCTATTAGAAGAAGCCAAAAATTTGGTTATGCACACGCGGCTTCAAATTGATGGTAGTAATGTCATGTTTTCAGACGTTTTTCCTGGGATGCCTTTCGTAGCCGGAAACAACATCAGCCTCGCCATCGTCAATAAGGACGAAGAGAAAATTCGATCGTACTTTCATAAGTTAAAAGAAGGAGGGACCGTAAACATGGAGCTTCAAGAAACATTCTGGAGCAAATGCTACGGTAGCCTTAAAGATAAGTTTGGAATTGAATGGCAATTGAGTTATGACAATGAAGAATCGCCCAAAGAACAATAAAAATAGACGTTAACCCAGCCATATTTTGCATGGACATGGGTTAGCGTCTTTTCATTATGCATTTAACTGGCTTTCGACAGCAAGTAAAGGAAATAAGGGGTAACCAGTATGGTGATAATAATTCCGGTTGGAATATCCGCACCAAAACTAATCGTCCGAGTAAGTGTGTCAGCAATCAAAATGACGAGTGCACCAACTAATGCCGTCGTAGGTAACAATAGCTTATGATTGGGTCCTACTAGCTTGCGTGCTAGATGGGGACTGACCATACCTACAAAAAAGAAATTTCCGCCAAGTGCCACGCTACCAGAAGCGAGCGCAACGGCAGCAATCGTCAAGCCGATAAACTCCCTTTTAATTGCTACGCCGAGCCCCGATGCTGTCTGATTCCCCAAGTTCAACGTATTGAGTGTGTTCGACCTGTAAAAAACGTAAAAGCAAATGATAAGCACCCACGGGAGCAGCACCATAATATATCTCCAGTCGTCCCCCCACAGGTCTCCAGCCTGCCATCTCAGAGCAAAGTCATACTGTTGCTTGTCTAGCCGGAGTGTCAACATCAGAGATAATGCACTGTAGCCACTGCCCATAGCGACACCGGTTAAAATTAAGCCTGTAGGCGAAATGTCTCTTCCCCGCCTGAAAGCAAACATAAAAATCAAAAATGCTGCCGTAAGGCCGCCTGCAAAAGCCAGTCCTGGAAGAAGAATAGGTGATAGCAATCCTTCACTAGCGAACAACGTAATATACATAAGTACAAATAACCCTGAACCTGAGCTGATGCCGAGTGTCCCCGGGCTGGCCATGTCGTTTTTGAGCAAGCTTTGCATAATACAGCCTGATATCCCCATGCCAATACCTACCAATATAGAAAGCACAATACGTGGCAGTCGAAAGTCAAACACGATCAGGTTCTGTTTGCTCGTTCCTTCGCCAATGATGACCTTGAAAACTTCGAGTGGAGAAAGGTTCATTTTCCCAACATTCATACTGAGTACAGCCACTAGCAGCGTCAGCACTACTAACAGTAAAATAATGCTGATCCCCCTGGTATTACGGGACAGTTTCAACTAAACTCCCTCCTCTGCTTGCGCACAAGGTAGAGAAAATAGGGTACGCCCACCAAGGCAAAAATAATGCCAAGGGGTGTTTCGTGAGGGCGATTGATCAGTCGTCCGAGTAAATCCGCCGCCAACAGAAAGACTGCTCCATACAAAGCTGAGGCCGGGATAATATACCGATAATCCGTTCCGACCAGATGGCGCATAATGTGTGGCACGATCAAACCAACGAAGCCAACAGGGCCAACTACAATAACCGATAACCCTGTTAAAATTAATACAATTAAGGTTGAAAACAGCTTAATCCTATTCGCACGAATACCCAAGCCAGATGCCACATCCTCCCCGAAGCTCAAAATCGTAATCGAGGGAGAAAGAGCGATGGCACAGATCAAACCCACTACAAACAGTGGCGCTATGAAAGCTAATTCGCCCCACTTGGCACTGGCTGTACCACCAGCAGACCAGTAATCAAGGGCTTGGCCAATCTCGTACTTAATAGCGATAAATGTACTAAACGCACCAAAAAGCATGGAGATGGACATTCCTGCCAGCACCAGTCGCTGAGGCGTCATTCCTCGCTTGCCTATAGATGCGATGTAATACGTAATGCCTGTAGTGATTGCTGCACCTAAGCAAGAATACAGCATGGTTTCTCCGTAGGTGCGACCAGGCAAAAAGGCCATACATAACGCAATAGCAAATGTCGAGCCTGAACTTATGCCAATGAGTCCCGAATCCGCTAGTGGATTACGAGTGGTTCCCTGCATAATTGCCCCACACACAGCCAAGCTGCACCCTACTATGATATCTGCCACGGTGCGTGGAAAACGCAAGGTGTGAATAATCTGATGTTCCGTAATGTTGGGATCAAACTGAAATATAGCTCCCCACGCCAGCTTCAGGCTCATTTCCGCAGCACCAAAGGTAATAGATGCTGCGGTAACCACCAGGAGTAGGAACACGCCCATGATCATGTAGCCTATAAAATGAAATATTCCTTTTTTATTTGGTTCTTTGTGAGTAGACATCGATTACACCCTTAGTTGGTCAATTATGCATCGTTACTTAGTCTGTTCCAGCAATTTGCTAATAATATAATCTAGTTGCCCCGTCATACTAGCAACGTCCGAATAATAGAATAGTCCTGCATATTTCGCTGGAATTTCGATGATATGTCCGTTTTTAACGGCTGGAATACTGCTCCAGATTTTTGTCTTCGCATATTCGGATTCCTTGCCTTCCTGCTTAAACCAAAGGACATAATCTCCAAAGTATTCAGCAGCTACCTCGTAGGATAAAGAACCTCGACTCTCTCCGGAATTTTTAACCAATGTGTTGAGCTTTTCCGGTTTGTGAAGCCCCAGATAATTGTAAAGCAACGTTCCTCCACGTGAGCCTGTTTCATAATATATTCCGTAAGAGCCACTGCCCCAGTCCTCGAAAATGCTAAACGTTTTGTCCTTGAATATGTCGGAATTTAGTTTTTCTTTGGCCTGACTCAGCTTGCTTTCAAACAGTGAAATCACTTTGTCTGCTTCTGCTTCATGTCCTGTGGCCTGACCAAGAAATTTCAAACGTTCTAGGGAGGTCATTTTATCCTCAGGTATCACAAGAACAGGCGCAATTTTAGAGAGCTTATCATAGTCCTTTGTATCATATGTAATGATGAGATCAGGATCATACTTCATAATTTCCTCAGTTTCCCACTTTTCAATATTGGGGATGTCGTTAAACTTATCGTAAAAAGGCATCGTTTCTTGTTTCCACCCCATTACTGCGGCCGGTTTAATTCCTAATGTAAATACATCGCCAACATACCAGTTCACTACTACCCGTTGAGGATTAGCGGGTACCTTCACATCTCCTTTTACCGTAGAGACTGTACGCGTATCAGAATCACTACTTACCTCTTCCTTCGTGGACGACGCGGGTTTAGCAGATGAATCAGAGGAACTGCCAGCATTCCCACAACCTGAAATAACGAAAATCACTACGAATAATGCACATAAAATCATGTGAAACTTCTTGTTCATCATACGATGCATGTTGTAAATCTCCTTTGAAATATAGTAAGTGCAGAACATCCTTAAAATTAGTGATATTGATAATCATTATCACTAATATAAAAGTGTAAATTTTATATTAGTGATTGTCAACTGTTTCTTTATTTTTTTGTTTTACTTTAATGGGTTCTCCAGTGCTCCCCTTCGATTCGCTTCATGCCATTCCTGATAGATTCCTCCAATTTCATAAAATGCTTTGTTCATTGCAGTTGTCAGTTCCTTCGTGATCTCTTTGGTATATTTTAAATGAGTATTTATGTTATCCACTTTATATTTGCGAAGCAGATTCAGATGAGCAATGATGTGAATTGTATCTTCGATGATCCAATAAATCACATCCTCTTCCTCTTTCGTAAGCTTGTTCAGCATCTGTATGCCTCTTTCATACATCTGGAGCGTATAACCCCGCTTGCCCACTTGCACATACGGGCTCAGATCATCATAAAAATCCGTACGGAAAGGTCGTCTTACATATTGCTCATACTGCTCTTCATATATTGAAGTTTGTTCAAGCAGTTTAATAGTCATATCTATGAGTTCTTGTTCGCTATATATTTTTTTCATCAGATTTTCCCTTCCCTTTCTCTACTAAATAAATTCAAGTCGTAATCATGTTAGATCACAAGTGATGCAATAAGAAGTCAAACTCTTTTTTTACCAACCATTAACAATTCTGTTTGATGCAAACGATAATTAGAATAGAGGGAATTCCCTCAAAATATCCAACTGAAGGAGACAGGCGAATGAATAGAGTATGGACGAAAGCATCGGCTATTCTATTGGTAGTGGTATCCCTGATGTTCAATGGAACGTACGCGCTCGCAGCTTCAGCAACATCAACGTATATCGTAACGTTTCAACAAGCAACCTTGGTATCCAACGATCACGTAGGCAACGAATGGGCCATTGCTGCCAAGGTGGCAGGTCAATCCATTAGTGAAGGTAACAGTGTAAAGGTGAAGGTCAAATCGGGTGGCAGCATAAAGCTGTATGCGTACGCTGAGGAACAAGACAAAATTCCTGATGAAGGCGAAGCCACCAAGAATGTAAAGGTCTCCTCGGTTTCTGCCAAAGGTTCTACCGTTAAGTTAAGAGTGACGGTTACTGAAAACCGTGGACGTTATTCAGGTCATCAAGCCGTTTGGGAATTTACGTATAAGATTAAGAAACAATAATAGAATGCTAAAAAAAGACCGTCACTCCCCAGGAGCGGCGGTATTCGCTTTTACAAGTCGCTGTAACTGGGCACATACCATTTCGGTATATAGGTTTGAAAGTAATTATACGCTTCCAAAACCTCTTCAGCTCGTTGCACCATATCGTCTACCTCTTCTTTGCCAAATGGAATGGACCAGTGAATCGATGAAAGCTGATTGCTTGCAATATACAGAGCCATTAATCTAAAAAATAAATCAGGTACATGGTTATTAAAATAACCGTGGATACGGCCCGAAGCGAATAAAGGACTTAATGCTGCACACCAGGTAATTCTATTGAATTCCTCCCAAGGATCACCATAATCCATTCTATTAAAATCGATGATACCCAGTTCACCAGATGGGGTAACCACCATATTGCCCACATGATAATCCCCATGCTGAAAAGTCTGGGGACGATTTTCTAATAGATGGCGGTTTTTCTCAATAAAGCTTATGGCTTGATCTGCTCCCTTTAGGGGAATACCACATGACTTATAGTTTGTAATATATCTGTTGATTTTGGCATTATAATGTTCAGCCCATGGGACTCGATCTTGCTCCGCATGAATCTCATGCATTTTTTTTAGTGCATCTCCTGCCTGAACTCCGAGTTGATACTGTTGTGCTGCGGTAAACGTGGGGATAATCTCTTCAGCATCTTTCCCTTCGATCCAGGTGAACAGAGAATACACAGATTGACCATCATGACAAATCCCAAATTCAAGCGGCCGGGACATTAACAGATTCTCCACGTGATTCAGCTTTGTTACAGCTTCAAACTCGCGTTTCTTTTTATCATAATGAACCATATTCGCCATTCTTAGCAGCAAGTCCCTACTGTCAGTAGTTTGAATATAATATTTTTTATCACTGGACCAGCCTTTATGAATCTCTTCCACACTGCTCCACGTGCTGGCACCCGGTATTTCACTAAAGAGTTGATTCACGCTCATCCCCCCACGTTAAGATAGCCTTACTTACTACATATGCTTTCCATAGTTTACCTTTGAAATGACAGAGGAATCAATCTTCTTCCAGGAAAAACTCAAATAAAAAAGGCTGAAAAGACAAGTCGTCTCTTCAACCTCAATATTCACTGAGTTGCCATCGTGAACACCCATCACTAGTATTGTCAAATCAGTAAGAATAAGAAAACTCATGTTTAAATTCGTCTACCCGTTGAATGGTTTTCAGAATATTGCGACCTTCACGTGTGCCATCAATAATACGACGAGCTTGTTTACTATCCCCGATATTAATAACTTCTACTTGATGTTCTTTACCATATTCGAGCAAGCTGTCCATCAGCGGACTGTATGAACGCATACCCAAGCATACGAATCCAAGATCAAAAGGAATCTCAAACTCCTGTTCTCCATGCTTTACTTTGAAGCGGTCGCTACACACTTCTGTCAAAGCTGTTTCCGTATGGACGTTCACTTCCCGCTCCTCTACCATTTTCATCATGGAAATGCGAGTAATCATATCCAGGTCTTTACCCAGTAGAGGCATCATCTCAATGATGGAAACCTCTTGTGCTCCACGTTCTGCGTAATATTCGACGACATCCAGTCCCACAGCTCCGCCACCAACTACTGCAATGCGTTTACCTTCAAACTCCTGGAATTTTTCCATGTTGTGCAAAAGATCAAAGATGGAGAACACTTTTGTGCCCGGTTTGCCCAGTTGCTCATGTAAACCTGCAATTGGCGGAAGAAGTGGTGTGGCCCCCGTCGCATTGACAATAATATCAGGATTCAGAGCACTAATCATCGCTAAATCAGCTCGGGTCCCAGTAACAATGTTCAGATTGGTTAACTGCTTGGTGCGTTGAATCAGATAATCAGGGAAATCATTGATGCGTGTTTTGTCCGGCAAGCGGGCAATATCACGAGCCAAGCCGCCCAACTCTGGTTTCTCCTCAAAGAGGGTTACTTTGCAGCCTACTTCGGCTGCCGTACATGCTGCTTCCATGCCAGCAGTGCCCCCACCAATAACAACAACCTGAACATTATTTTTAACACGTTGTTTCCGGTATTCAGCTTCCTTGAACAGATCCGGATTTACCGTACAGCAAATCGGTTTACTTTTGGAGATACGATGATCGGCACAACCAATGTTGCAAGAGATACATTTTCTAAGCAAATGTTCGTAGCCGTTTTGCACTTTAAGCACCCAGTTCGGTTCTGCAATCAACCCTCTACCCATAGCCAGAAGATCAGCATCACCTCTCTCCAAAATATCCTGCGCAGCCTGTGGGCTCCGAATATTACCTGAGGTCATCGTGACCTTCCCGAATTTTTCTTTTACCGCTTTAGCCATATATGAGCGCCAACCATCCGGCAGGTTCATCCCGTCAATCTGGAACTGGATGGAATCATTCAAAGCAGCAGAAACGTTCAGAATATCTACCTCATCATTAAGGTACTCCAATAACTCAAGTGTATCTTCCAGTGTGTTCCCACCTTCTGTGAACTCTTCCGCGCTAAAACGTAAGCAAATAGGGAAAAATGGGCCCACCACTGAACGAATTTCATCAATGACTAATCTGGCAAAACGAGTACGGTTTTCTGCGCTTCCGCCAAATTCATCCGTGCGTTTATTATACATCGGTGAAAGAAACTGACTCAGCAAGTAGGAGTGTCCCGCATGAATTTCAACACAGTCAAATCCTGCTCGTTGCGCTCTTCCCGCTGCTTCTCCGTATTTGCGCACAATGGCGTAAATTTCTTCTTTTTGCAGAGGTCTTGGAATGGCTCCGCCCTTTTTAGAAGGAATATTCGAAGAAGATACAGGCTGAACTCCGTTCAGTCGTCCCGCATAAGCCGAAGCACCCGCATGGTTAATTTGTACAGAAACACAGGCTCCATAAGAGTGCAGGGCTTCTGTTAATCTAAACAGTCCGGGAATAAACTGATCGTTATCCATACGCAACTGGGTTGTTCCGTTTGTACCCATCGGGAAATCCAGACAAACATTTTCTACTGTTATCAAGCCGGTACCACCTTTGGCCCGTTGCACGTAATAGTCAATATGATCCTGAACAAAGCTTCCGTCCATGGCAGCAAAGTTAGTTCCCATCGGGGGCATAACAATCCGATTTTTCAAGGTCATGCGTCGTATGGTTAGAGGTTCAAAGATAGCAGGATAGTAGTTCATTGTTCTTCCTCCTTGCGAGTTTACAAATTTCATGTTCAAGCTTCCATTAAAGCATTCTCATATGTGATTTTTTTCACTTTTGGGAATATCGAGATGTTATTGAGTACGATCATTCCTTATGACTTGATTTTATATCATCTAATCCATAAATTCTAATGCTATTTTATGTATCGAATCATAGTTTCAGTCTATAGATTAACTGGATGTAGACATAAAAAAGGAACAATCCTGTGAGGAATGTTCCTTTAGTGTGAAAAAATCATGCTTATATTCCGGACCATCTACCAATCCGTTCTTTTGAAACCGTTGGGTACACGCTCCAAAATCCCTTCCCTAACATATCTGTCCAGCAGCCCACACATTGTGGCATATCCTTTTTTTCTGAATAATGGTACGTAGGCTGTAGCTTTAGGAGAGGTATTCAGATATTTAAGAAAAAATCCTTCGTCGATCACCCGGGTATCGTAAATATAAGCCTCAATAGATGTATGCCGTTCTGGGTGATGCTCCCCCATATTCATAAACAGACAATGATCACCATGCAAATCAGCTGACCATATTCCATCAATAATCAAGTCTGTTTCTTCCTGTTTCAGCCATTCAAACTGAGTTGGGAACGGATCATACTCAGAAGGTCTGATTTGGTGGGTTTCGATAGCCATTCGTTCACATAAACGCTGAGCAGATAATGTGTATTCGTCCCACAATCCCAGAATAGCCATATCTCTTTCACGCGAGTATTCCCACTCTTGATCTTCTTCTGTCGAAGTTGTGAACTGTGCGAGCGATTGGTCTATACCCTTACTCCTCATTGCTATTTTCCTTCCTCCTATCCAACACTAGAAGTATTCCATTCAGAAACCAAAAATCCCCTGCCCGAAAAGCCGGGTGAGTCCAATGAAAGGAAACACCTCAGCTTGACGTCAAGGGAGACTTGTCTATCCGTATAAAGATTATACTTTTAGATCACCATCATAGGTGGCAATCATATTGTACAGTTCAGGACGACGGTCACGGAAAATGCCCCATTCAATCCGTCCTACTTCCAGCTCATCCAGGTCAAATTCAGCAGTAAGCACTTCCTCATCGGTACGACCCGCTTCTGCGATCTTGTTACCTTGATGCCCGGCAATAAAGGATGAACCGTAGAATGTAATACTGGAGTCCTCGTCTGTTTCAGTTCCGATCCGATTGGAGGCAATGACTGGGATCAGATTGGAAGCAGCATGACCCAGCATGCAAGTCTGCCAGTGATCTTTGGAATCAATGGCAGAATCCTGCGGTTCCGAGCCAATAGCTGTCGGATAGAACAAAAGTTCTGCGCCCATAAGCGCCATACAGCGGGCCGCCTCAGGATACCATTGATCCCAGCACACGCCTACCCCAATTTTGGCATAACGTGTATTCCATACTTTAAAACCGGTATCGCCCGGATTAAAATAAAATTTTTCCTCATACCCAGGACCATCTGGGATATGACTTTTGCGGTATTTACCCAGCACTTCACCGTCTGCATCAATTACAGCAAGACTGTTGTAGCGCGCGTAGTTTTTCTTTTCATAAAAACTGATTGGCAGCACAACCTGTAATTCTTTGGCGATCTTTTTAAAATGGTTAACCGCCTTGTTGTGCTCCAGCTCAGTTGCATATGAATAATAATCAGACTTTTCCTTCTGACAGAAATATGGAGTCTCGAACAACTCCTGCAGTAAAATAATTTGTGCGCCCTGCGCAGCCGCTTCACGTACTAGCTTCTCTGCTTTACTTATATTTTCTTCGATATTGGTAGAGCAGCTCATTTGAGTCGCTGCCACTTTTACTTTTCTCACTTTAGTCCTCCTTTTAGATGTTGTATCGTTCAACGCTTTACAGAAGGCATCTGCTGGGTCGTACAGTGTACGTTACCACCTTCACGGATGACCGCCATACCGTCTACAGTACGAATGGTGCGATCTGGAAATACATTTGCCAGCACTTGCTCAGCTGCAAGATCGCTCTCAGCGGCAGTGCCGCCAAACACTGGCAAAATGATACCGCCATTCACAAAGTAGAAGTTAATATAGCTCAGTGTCAATCGGCTGTCTTCATAATCCACACGCGGCGGCTGACCGATCCGAATCACTTCCAGCTTACGGCCTTGGACATCCGTTGCTTGCTCCAGAATACGCAGATTTTCCTGCGTGATTTCGTAATTTTCATCCTCAGGATCATCACATACTTGCATAATGACCTTGCCAGGAGCTGCAAAGCAAGCAATATTGTCCACATGGCCATCTGTTTCGTCGCCACTAAGACCACGTTTTAGCCAAATTATTTTCTCTACACCTGTATACTCACATACATACCGTTCAATTTCTTCTCTACTTAATTCCGGATTTCGGTTGGAATTGAGCAAACACTCTTCGGTTGTAATCAGTGTGCCTTCGCCATCTACGTGCAGTGAGCCGCCTTCCATCACAAGCGGTGCATCAAACCGTGGAACTCCAAGTTTGTCCAAAATTTGCGGCGCAACCTGGTCATCCAGGTCCCATGGAGCGTATTTACCACCCCAGGCGTTAAACTTCCAGTTTACACCTGCCAGCTGACCACGCTCGTCTGTGAGAAAAGTAGGGCCATTGTCACGCAGCCACGCATCGCTGTGTTCAATCGGCAGCAGTTCTACACGTTCCCCAAGTTCAAGCGTCTTAACGCTCTCCAGATCATCCGGATTTACGACCACAGTAACTGGTTCAAATTCCGCCATGGCGCGTACAATTCCAGCATAGCCCTTGCATACATCAGCATGCATATTCGGGTAAACCATTGAAGATTTTACAGGCCAAGAAATATACGTGCGTTCATGTGGCGCCCATTCAGGCGGCATCTTATAATGTGAATCCTTAATTTGCATGTATTGAAGCTCTCTTTCTTTTTCATAATGTAGACTCCGCTCCTATCATACAATAATATGATCTTTGTCTCAATCGAAGCGGAAAAGTTTTAATCATTTACATTTACATTTGAGAAAATTACTTCGAAAACGTGATTGCTTTCACCGTATTCCCATCAAAATCCTTCACAGTGAAATGTGCTCCCTCCAGTACACCGTAAGAGGATGGATAGTTTTCTTTTGGCAGCGAGATCGAACCGGGGTTCAGTATAAAGACCCCATTTTCCACATCCGCTATCGGAATATGAGTATGTCCCTGGATGAACACATCTCCCGCTTCCAGGGGTGGTAAATTTCCGATACTGAAGCCATGTCCGTGCGTGACATAGATTCTCCGTCCTTCATGGTGCAACAAAGCATAATCACCCATCATAGGAAACTCAAGTAGCATCTGATCCACCTCTGCATCGCAATTCCCGCGCACAGAAACCGCAATATGGGACTTGTACTTATTCAGCAGAGCGGCCACTTCTGCCGGATTATACCCTTCTGGTAACGGATTACGTGGTCCGTGGTACATATAATCTCCGAGCAAGACAAGACGATCGGCTTTCTCCTCCCTGAACTTTTCCAGTGCCAATTGCAACCAGTGCAGCGAGCCGTGAATATCTGAAATAAACATCAATTTCATGATTGTTCTTTCCTTTCTGAATAGGCTAAAAAACATTCCACTTAAGTACATTATTGCATTATTCCCTGAACAAATCTGTGCAAAAATTTTCTCTCGTTTGATAATACTCTTTTAAGAAAATAAACTACAGCTCCGAGTGAGCTGTAGTTTATTGTTAGTTCCTTTTATACTTGTACTTATCATCTTCGGTGATTTTACGGATTACCGTGCAAGGGTTTCCAGCAGCAATCACACCAGAAGGGATATCTTTGGTAACGACACTTCCTGCACCGATAATGGAGTTATCGCCTATAGTAACACCAGGCAGAACGCTGACATTACCACCGATCCACACATTATTGCCGACTGTAATTGGAAATGCAATCTCCAATCCCTCATTACGTTGTTCTACATCAAGAGCATGACCCGCAGTATAAAATCCGCAGTTAGGAGCAACGAACACATGATCACCAAAAACGATTTTTGCCCCATCAAGCATAACTAGATTATGGTTACTATAGAAATTTTCACCGATTTCAATGTTATAGCCATAGTCACATACGAAAGGTTGCTCAATCAAGAATCTATCAGTTGTTTTCCCAAGTAAAGTTTTGATGAGTGTTTCTCGTTCTTCGATATTTTTAGGATGGAGCTGATTATATTCGTGGCAGAGAACTTTAGCGTGTAAACGTTCTTCAATTAACTCTTCATCATAATTAGCATTGTATAGGAGTCCTAGTTGTGATTTTTCTTTTTCTGTCATGTACATCCTCGCTTTGCTTATTTAGTTAGATATCACATAGTTATTATGAGTGTTTTAATAAGCATTAATATAACTCAATGATTAATATTTGTCCAATCTATTCATCATCCATTATCAAAAATATGGCTCATGAATCAATTATGGAAGCTCTGCGTACTAAGCTTGTAGTTTAATTGCTAACTCCCCAAAAAATTAGCGACCGCTTTCTCGTAAAAGAGTAGAAGCGGTCGCTACGTAAAACAAACCTTCATTATATAATTAAAACTTAATCACTTGTTTTTATAAATTAACGTTTCAAGCTTTCACCGTTCGTAGCAATAACTTCTTTGTACCAATGGAACGATTTCTTCGGATATCTTTCAAGTGTACCGCTGCCATCATCATGACGGTCTACGTAAATGTAGCCATAACGTTTTTTAAGCTGAGCGGTCGATGCGCTGACAAGGTCAATACATCCCCAAGACGTATAGCCCAAAACCTCTACTCCGTCCTCAATAGCTTCTCCAACTTGAACCAAATGATCATTCAGGTAGTTGATCCGGTAGTCATCTTCAACCGTTTTTTCGCCTTTTTCATTCGTGATCAGTTCATCAACGGCGCCCAGGCCATTTTCAACGATGAATAGTGGTTTTTGGAAGCGATCATAGAACGTATTCAAGACATAACGCAGACCTTGCGGATCAATTTGCCAGCCCCACTCACTTGCCTCGAGATGCGGATTGATGACACCACCAAGGATGTTACCTTCACCTTTGACTTTTTTAGCTTCGTCAGCTGTCTCACAAGTACTCATATAATAGCTGAACGAGATAAAATCAACGGTATGCTTCAAATCTTCGGCATCACCTGGTTCAAAGTGAATAGAAATTCCGTTTTCTTTAAAGAAACGTTTCATGTAACCTGGGTATTGACCTCTTGCATGAATATCGGCAAATGCCATGTTTCTGTGATCAAATTCCATCGCAGCAATCACATCGTCCGGATTAGGTGTCAGCGGATAAGTAGGCATACTCAGCACCATACAGCCAATTTTGAAATTAGGGTTGATCTGATGACCGATTTTTACCGCTCTTGCACTCGCTACAAGCTCATGGTGAATAGCTTGATAAAGATCTTGCTCACTAAGTTGATCTTTTGGTGTGCTAATTCCTCCACTCATGAATGGTGCTTCAAGAATGGAGTTGATTTCATTGAAAGTCAACCAGTATTTAACTTTATCTTTGTATCGATTAAATACAGTTGTAGCATAGCGCTCATAAAAATCAACAAGCTTACGGTTTACCCAACCATCGTATTCTCTGGACAAATGTAAAGGTGTTTCATAGTGAGATAATGTAACGAGTGGCTCAATTCCATATTTGTGAAGTTCATCAAACAAATCATCATAAAATTGCAAGCCTTTTTCGTTAGGCTCCAGTTCGTCACCTTTAGGGAAAATACGTGACCATGCGATAGAAGTACGGAACACTTTGAAGCCCATTTCCGCAAAAAGTTTGATATCTTCCTTATAATGATGATAAAAATCAATACCGATCAATTTCATGTTATCTTCTGTTGGTACATCCGTAACGGGCCCCCAACCACCACGAGGAGTTACATCCTGAATGGACCAGCCTTTTCCATCTTCTTGATAAGCACCTTCGAGCTGATTAGCAGCAACTGCTCCGCCCCACAGGAAATCTTTTGGAAACTGTGTACTCATATTTTCTCCGCCTTTGCTGATGTTTTTCATTAACTAGGATAGAAATACGTTACCTCTATGCTAATGTGTTATAAATAACTTCTAATTGAATCTTAAGGTTTGTAACGCGTTTCATGTCAAGTATTATTTTAAAAACTTCCAAAGCTTATAGTTGTATTATCTCCAATAATTACTCCCATATTTATAACTCGTCTATTATTGAGTAAATGGCTATTCTTCAAATGGCGGATCTACATGAATATCTTTATCTGGTTCAGTGCTTACCCAGCGTGTAAAGATAACCTGAAAACCGGCTCGAGTCGGCGCGCAGGCAAAAGGACCCGCCTGTTGTCCCGTTTCATAAGGAAAACGTGCTACACGTACGGTGCGCCAGCTTTGATTTTCGGTTCGGGCTCTAATGATAACTGCATCCTGTAGCTGTGAAGCACGAATCGTCACATTTTTCCCTACCCAATCAGGTACAGGAGCTAATGACCAATCGGAATAGCCATCTGTGACTACGACTGCCAGTTGAGGAATTCCATCATTTAATTCGATTCCGGCTTTTATCCACTTTTGCTGTCCTTGATACAGCATTATACCGGCCTGATCGTAGAGCTCCGTAAATGAGCCTAATTGAAACGTGACTTCGATGGCAGAGCCTTCTTCCCAGTCTGTAAGCAGGGAATGTCCGCTACTGCGTTCAAATCCATACAAAGTTTTTTCCCAATAGTCGCTTCCTTCTCTGGTTTCAACTTTAAGGAACTGGTCTTCTTCTATGGATGATACAGGGTGATTAGTCCATGTCCCTGTAGTCCATGCAATCGATTTTTGATTCATTAATCTCATCCTCTCATACTTTATTGAACGATGCCCTATTTCCTTTTCTCCACCAATTGCAAATTGTACGTCAGACTTTCAAGGGTCACCGAAATCAACCCAAACATGTATTCATCATGAGTATCGTTTTTCACAAAAATTTCGGGCATATGTTCTTTGGGTACATCTTTTAGACAGCCGTTATAAATATCGTCCAACAGAGTCGGCTTGGATAACTCTCCAGTTAAAGCGATAGATACAGGGTCTATAATCGCAATAATGGAAGTTATCGTTTTGATTGCCAAAGGAACAAATCCCTCTGTGCTATTTAACTGTTTAAGCTGTTCCTCTCTTGTTAAATCAAAAGGTAAGAAGGAAACCTCCCCCGCAAATTTGGTATTTCCTTTTAACAAATGTCCATCGACAATAAAACCCGCGCCGGGGAAATTGTCTTTGGGAAACGTAACAATAGCAAAGGTTTTATCCTCATCATAATTCTGCATGTTATAAAATCCGTAGACTGTCAAATGCATATCATTTTCAATGGTAACTTCTAATCCGTATTTATCTTGAAGCCGAGGACCTACAGGGACTCCTATGAGCAGGTCGAGATCACAAACATCGATAATCCCTTGATGAACAACCCCAGGGATACCAATCCCAATGGCTTTGACGTTTCCATAGTTGTTAATCAGCTCTCCAATTTGGGTTTCTATGACCTCATAATCAATATGAGGCACATTGGAAGTATTCTCGATGATGATATCACCAAGCAAATTGGCAACAGCATAAGTAAGAGAATGTATACCACCTTCCGTTTTCACATTTAAACAGATAATATAAGAATAGTCAGCGTTATATTTGTAACGTCTAGCCGGACGTCCGCCATTCGACTCTTCCAATTCCGTCTCTAATACTTCCCCGGTTTGAAGAAGCTCATTCAGAATATTTCCGCAGGTTGCCACACTAAGACCTGTGATACTGGCTATGGATGACTTGGTTGCATATTCCTTGGATTTCAGTGTGTTTTTAACTAACTCTACATTAATTTGTTTTACCCGAATGGTATTATTGGAGACTGGTTGTATTTGAATACACTCCTTTTCCAGTATTTATTAAAAGGTTTATAATAAGTTGTAATATAACGCTCTGCCTGCAAAAAGTCAATTTGTACACGTCTTCCTCTTCTCTTCGATCATCATGCTATACTAGAAATAAGAATCAAATTTTTAGTGCGCATCTTTGCGATGAAACTAAGTGAAATTGGGGGGATTCTGTTGTCTGCTATTGAGTATATAGCAATAATCGCATTGCTCCTCTCCGTCATACTTTTAATTAAGGTCTACAGCCTTCAATCTCGGCTTAATGACTTGAAATCCGACGTGGAGCGTCTTGAAAATCGTTCAGGAATACAAGGCACATCGCTGTCAGGTACCATCGCTGCCACTCCTCCACATATTCTAGATGCAGGAGCTTCAGAAGATATCAATGAAAGGTTGCTCCTGCTAATTAGGGAAGGAAAAAAGATTCAAGCCATAAAAGAGCTGAGAACCGCTAAGTATCTTTCCCTTAAGGATGCAAAGGATTATGTCGATCACTTGGAAAAACTCTAAAGAAAGGAAGAAATAAGATGAGTGCCAGCAAAACAAACGCCATGCGCATATTGGACGGGCAACATATACAATACAATATTTTGAGTTATGATCATCAAGATGGAAAAATAGACGGGATGAATGTGGCTGAGAAAATCGAGAGAGCCCCGGAAATGGTTTTCAAAACTTTGGTTGCACATGGCAAACAAAATCTGTTTGTTTTTGTAATTCCTGTACATAAAGAGCTTGATCTCAAAAAAGCAGCCAAATCCGCGGGAGAGAAAAAAATTGAAATGCTTCCAGTTAAGGATTTGCAAAAGTATACGGGATATATTCGCGGTGGCTGCTCCCCCATAGGAATGAAAAAGCTCTACCCTACTTTTATCGACCAGCCTGCATTGGAACTGGAAGCCATCGTTGTGAGCGGTGGGAAAATTGGGACCCAACTGGAGTTGAGTCCACACGATTTAGCTCAAATCATTCAGGCACAGTTTACAGATCTGACGCATACAGCATAAAACTCACCACATGATCATAAAATCTTTATGCGTATTTTCTCTTATCCCATGCTTCATCAAGCTTCAACCTGGAGAGGAAGATCTAATGATGCATAATGATTGCCCGAAAAATACAAGAATCCCCCAACCCATCAGAAGTGATGGTGCTGGGGGTATCGACAAGGGTCCACGTGATGTGATGAGGGATCTACAGAATCCCGATATGCTGGTTCCCCCTGTAACGGACAATGGTCTCATTCCAAATATGAGATTTTCTTTTTCTGATGCTCATATGCAGCTTAATCATGGTGGGTGGTCAAGAGAAGTAACGGTAAGGGAATTACCTATTGCTACTACCCTTGCCGGGGTGAATATGAGTTTGACACCGGGTGGTGTACGTGAGCTTCACTGGCATCAGCAGGCGGAATGGTCATATATGCTGTTGGGAAGTGCTCGCATTACGGCAGTTGACCAAAATGGACGTAATTTTATTGCTGATGTGGGTCCTGGGGATCTCTGGTATTTTCCTCCTGGCATTCCGCACTCTATACAGGGGCTTGAGGATGGGTGCGAATTTTTGCTGGTTTTTGATGATGGCAGTTTCTCCGATCTGAACACCCTATCCATCTCGGATTGGTTCGCACATACTCCCAAAGACGTACTTTCTGCAAATTTTGGTGTACCAGAAGCTGATTTTGCAGCGATTCCTCAAGATCAAGTATACATCTATCAGGATTCCGTTCCCGGTTCAATTCAAAGCCAAGCGGTTCCCTCTCCTTACGGGACATTGCCCCAATCCTTCAAGCATGAATTACTAGCCCAGCCCCCAATCAAAACGCCGGGCGGAAGCGTACGAATCGTTGACTCCTCCAATTTTCCGATTTCCAAAACCATCGCAGCTGCCCTTGTTGAGATTGAGCCCGGAGCCATGCGAGAAATGCACTGGCACCCCAATAATGACGAATGGCAATACTATCTGACAGGGCAAGGACGGATGACTGTCTTTGGTGGTAATGGCGCGGCCCGCACATTTGATTTTAGAGCCGGTGATGTCGGATATGTGCCTTTTGCTTATGGTCATTACATTCAAAATACTGGCTCTAGCTCACTATGGTTTCTTGAAATGTTTAAAAGTGACCGTTTTGCGGATGTTTCCTTGAATCAATGGATGGCTCTCACGCCAACAGAACTGGTTCAGAGTAATTTACATGTAGGTACTGATGTGATCTCTAATTTACGAAAGGTAAAATGGCCCGTCGTCAAATATCCTGGTTATTCTTATGACCCTAAAAATAAATAACCAGGAACGTATCACGCTTGCCACTAGATCAATCAATGAACCCTCTTCTAGAATATGACGGGTTATTCATTTGCCCCTTTCATGATCACTTCCATTTTCACGTATCCTTCTATCCAATCCCGCCAGCATATCTGCATAATCTACAGGCATTCCAGCGTTTTTATTAAAAGTCAAGTCAATTATGAAAAGGTTTGATAATTCAATCCTCTTATAGAATGTGCCACATTTTATATAAGCTCCACTGGACATTTTTGTTTTTTAATGTACCAAAACTTAGAAGACTAGAAGGGGATATCCCTTGCACTTCCACTGGAAGGATTTAGAATATCCATTCAAGTGTGCCTATAACTTCTTTATTCAATTCAATTGATCAGATGTTACTCGATATTGCCAGGACAAGAGGAGCAGCTATGCAATGAATTACTCAAACTTATTGAACCATCGCGTGCAGAAAAAGGCTGCATACAATATAAGCTTCATAAGTCGCTCGAAGAGAAAGGTATATTTGTCTTTTATGAAACTTGGGCTGATGAAAATGCCATCTCCACACATGTAAACACCGAGCATTATCAAACATACCGAAAAAATATTGAAACCATTATCGATACTATGGATGTGTATCATTTGGATAATATGGAATCATAATTGCAAAGCACTTATTTGAGAGCATTTTTTCGTTTTTATTAAGGACATCCGATTCTTAAGTTTGCAGTATGCTCTCACCAAAGTTTCAAAAATAGAAACAATTTCTCTTTATTTGAACTTCAATACTTTCTCACTTAATATTAGCCTACATAAAGGAGGTGAAAGTATGAATTCAAAAATCTTCATAGCTCTAATGTCACTTGCGCTAAGTGCTTTTGCCATTGGAACGACGGAATTTGTTATTGTCGGGATTCTGCAAGAGGTAGCCACAGATCTTGGCATATCTGTAACCCAAGCTGGGACGCTGGTGTCTGGGTATGCAGTGGCCCTTGCCATTGGAACCCCGATCGTCGTAGTTCTAACCGGAAAATTTCCTAAAAAAGGATACTTGGTGTTCCTCATGATCGCGTTCACTGCAGGGAATGCTCTGGCAGCAGTAGCTTCTACCTATTCCATTTTGCTCTTGTCTAGGATAATTACAGCTGTTGCTCATGGCGTATTTTTCGCAGTTGCAGCGACAGTGGCCGCAGATATGGTCCCTGCTAACAAAAAAGGTACCGCCATCTCCATCATGTTCACCGGGCTAACCGTCGCGACCATTCTTGGAGTTCCCCTTGGGACATATATCGGACAGGAGTTTGGTTGGCGGATGTCATTTGCCGTGGTGGCTGTATTGGGGCTGATAGCTTTGTTGGTCAGTCTTGTAGCCGTAGAAAAAGTTCCACGTACATTGCACTCACCGAGCCTTAGAGATGTTGGAAGTTTGATTGTCAACCCTCGGATCATCACTGCACTGCTAATGACGGTAATGGGCTTCGGCGGAACCTTCGCCTTATTTACGTATATCTCCCCTATCCTTAAAGAGATTAGCGGTTACTCAGCCTCGTCTATTTCATGGCTGCTGTTGGTTTACGGTGTTGCTGTGGCAATTGGGAATATTATCGGGGGGAAATTAGCAAATGGGCATCCTGTAAAGGCGCTTCGATTCGTATTCCTGTTTCAGGGCATTGCCCTGCTGTTGCAAATATGGCTACTGCCCAACAAGACGCTCACCATTTTGTCCCTCATATTAATGGGTTTGTTTGCCTTTATGATGTCTCCCGGCGTTCAGGCTTACATTTTAATGCTTGCAGAAAAGCTGGTACCTTCTGCTAAAGATGTCGCTTCTGCATTAAATATATCTGCATTTAATATTGGGATAGCAGCTGGTTCAACATTAGGCGGGCTTGCAGTAGACCATTTGCACATCATGGACACGGCTTGGATCGGCACAATTATGGCAGGATTCGCCTTTTTACTGGCAACTATAAACTTCAGAATGGATAAGAAACAGAATCTTTTTTGTTGAGGTGAGAGAATAAATGGATTTAAAATCATTAGATCTTTTAGAGAAAGAATTGGAATTCACAAGTTTTAGCCATCAAGATGCACTTGCCATCGGCAACCGGATTGTGCAGTATGCTCAAGAAAACAACGTAGCGGTGGCCGTGCATATTGAACGTAATCGAGTGCCCGTGTTTACGCATCTAATGGATGGTACTTCGGAAGAAAACTACGTATGGTTATTTCGCAAAAAACGAATCGTCGATCACTATAACCGCAGTTCTGCCTACATCGACCAGCGCTTTATCCAAAGCGGTGCTTCTCATGCAGAACACTCCCTGCTTTCCACTGAAGAGTATCAAGCGGTTGGCGGATCTATTCCCATCCGTGTCAAAGGTGTTGGCGTAGTCGGGTCTGTAACGGTCGGGGGATTGACAGGCGAGTTGGATCATGCGTACGCAGTTGAGGGCATTCGTCTGTTTTTGAAAGGAGAATAAGTGGTTATGAGCATGAGCATAACCACTTTAATATACATGAGAGGGTTGGGCGTAAAGCTCTTTCCCTCTCTTTTTCATTCGTAATCAGTTAATCAAGAGCTACTTTCGATGTAACCTATACACCCCAATCGTGCATGTACGAGCATGCGTGCCCCTATTTTTGAATCTATCCTTCTACAACAGAATATTCATTGTGATTAGTTGAGGTCCTCTGGCGAAAGACCGAATCTGTACAATTTTACTTCATACAAGTTAAAATGGAATGCAATGGTTTTTATTTATATGTCAATAATTCAATTATAATAAATAATTTCCCGCTTTCAATAAATCTGAAACACATTGATAGTCATTAAGACTAAATTAAAAAGATGTTTAGAGGTGAATCAATGGATCAATATGAGGTTGCAACCTTAAAAAAAGGACTACTCATTCTAGACGCGTTGCAGCAAGGTGAACCCATGAGACTGACTGAGATCATGCACCGGTTTAACCTTAACAAGTCTACAACTTTTCGTCTTCTATATACGCTGGAAATGACAGGTTTTATTCAAAAATATGGTCACACGTACAAAGCTTCTGAATTAAAGGGGCACCATTCATCTTCTGCTAACACTCGACTTAATTGGTTAGTTGTTCCATCCCTGCATCAATTAGCGCAGGAACTTGGCGAAACCGCATATATCGGGGTTTTAGATGGAATGAAAGTCATGACAGCACAAGTGGTAGAGGGCAATCATACCATACGTAGTCATACACGTGTAGGTGATTCCGCTTATGCCCATCTAAGTGCCTTTGGGAAAGTTATCCTGGCGCACCTAAGTGATGAACAACTAAAAAAAATGCTTACACATCTTACCCAGCACAAAGCAACAAAGCATACCTTTGACGACAACCATTTATTAAAAGAGCATCTAAATGTAATCCGTCAACAAGGATACGCCATTGATGATGAAGAAACAGAAGTGGGTTTACGCTGTGTTGCTGCACCAATATTTTATAATGGTAAAGTGATCGCAGCATTGGCTATATCTGGCCCTACCGCACGATTAAGCCGAAAGAAAGACCGTGCGGTAAGCAAAAAATTGAAGGAATGCAGTGCACAGATTTCCGGTCTACTTTGACCCGCTCACAGGCAACCAACCAATCAAAGAAAGGAAGGAGATTTTTTTAATAGGAGAGTGCGGAGCTTTCTTGAATACGTAGTTTTTGGTATTCGTAAAATTCGGTAAGGGGAAGAAAGGGGGTATTATTATTATCTAAAACAATAATTGAAAAACAGCTCTGTACATCCTTGGGCCTTCGATAGAACTGAAACTTTATTGATTGTTGATTTGACAAAGAACCATCACCTCCAGCCCATATAATGTCACACATTGTATTATAGTGCTCATTCTATTAGGTTTTTAGGTGTTTTCCTATATTTCAATATTACTATATTGAACCATTCCCACTTCCAATTCTTCATCAGACAACGAGATATGTTGGATCGATTGGCCTGTTACTTTCCCGATAATCTAAGCCACTCCGCCATAGGTTAGCGACTGAGGTCCGGTGATTACTATACAAAAAAACACCGTATCGAAATACGGTGTTTTTATAAGCTAATCAACAAAGACTATTCCTCAGAGTCTACATTGTGGTAAACCTGCTGAACATCCTCTAAATCTTCTAATGCATCAATCAATTTATCGAATTGAACTTGTGCATCTTCTGGAAGAGAAATATCATTTTGGGCAAGCATAGTGAGCTCCGCAACGGTAAACTCAGTCACTCCTGCTTGTTTGAAAGCTTCCTGCACAGCATGGAATTGATCAGGCTCTGCATATACGATGACGGCTTCATCTTCTTCAATGATATCACGTACCTCTACATCTGCCTCCATCAGCAGCTCCAGCACTTCATCTGCGGTTTTACCCACCAGACCAATAACTGCTGTTGAATCAAACATGTAGGCTACAGATCCGCTCACGCCTAAGCTACCGCCATTTTTAGTAAAAGCAGAACGCACATCTGATGCTGTACGGTTAACGTTATTGGTCAGTGCATCTACAATGACCATGGAACCGTTCGGTCCAAAACCTTCATAACGAAGCTCTACGTAGTTTTCATCGCCAGCACCTTTTGCTTTTTCAATAGCACGGTCAATGATTGCTTTGGGTACATTGTACGTTTTTGCACGTTCTAAAACGACTCTTAATACCCGATTGGATTCAGGATCAGGTTCGCCCTGTTTGGCTGCCACATAAATTTCCACGCCAAATTTAGCATATATACGACTCGTATTAGCATCCTTGGATGCCTTTTTTTCTTTAATGTTATTCCACTTACGTCCCATAATATCCCGCTCTCTTCCTGTATGAATATACACAACGAACTTCATTATATCCTTGTATATTATATCTCCTAAAGGACTTACGAACAAGTTCAAACAACTCCGTTATGGAAAAATAAACAATTCTACCTAATTAGGGATGCTTGGAAATGTGAACTTCAATTCTCCTCATCTATGGACAATCCCCCTATCCATGTCTAAGATGAGGAGGAAGTCTGACTTAAAGGAGATCATTCACTTGGATGTCTTGTACAAAAAGTTGAGCTATAATCATGAAATCACAGTATACGAAACCACCGAGCTATATGGTGAAAAGGGATTATTTCGGGTGATGCAGTTTTCAAATACCGCCGTCCAAGGCGCAGTGGACTTGAACCATCCGCAACGCATTGTGTTCGAATATCCGAGGGCAATCATCCATCTCATGGAGCTGAACGATCCGTCATTTGAAGATGTATTTGTTATTGGGCACGGTATAGGTACAATAGCGGGTCATTTTACAGATAAACGCTTTAAGATTGCCGAGCTGGATGCACAAGTCGTAGAGTTCAGCCGAACATTCTTTGGATACGATCAGGATAATGTGACTGTTGGCGATGGACGACGCATTCTGGAGAAGGAAGCGCCGGATGCTTATGACTATATTATTTTGGACGCCTTCACGGAGCAGGGTACACCCTTGCATTTAATATCCTGGGAATTTTTCAAGATGACCAAAGAAAAGCTGGATTCCGAAGGCTCCCTGATCATGAATTTAATGGGCAAAAGTGAACACGACCACCTGATCAATGCGATTCACACAACGTTGCGTGAAGAATTCGCCTATGTCACAACTTTCTCGCTCCCCTCGGAAGGCGCTGCCGACATTCAAAATATCATTATGATTGGTCGGGACAAGCCCATCCGGTTTCAGGCACGTCAGATGGCGGACTTTCATGAGATTACACTTGGAGAAGGTCATATTCTACGGGATACAGATGCTTAGTGTAGTTCCAATATTCGTCTTTCTACATCTTCGATACGAATCGTCTCTTTGTTGCAGCTTTTTCGTTCCACTAACTCTACTTTCCCGTGTTCGGCATCTTTACCAACGACGATGCGCACGGGAATACCTACTAAATCGGAGTCTTTGAATTTAACCCCGGGCCGTTCCTCCCGATCATCCAGCAGCACCTCGACACCACGATCCTGCAGCTGGTTGTATAATTTCTCGGCTATTTGCATCTGAAGCGTGTCTTTCACAGAAATCGGAATAATATGAACTTGAAATGGGGCCAGCGCATAAGGCCATATCATTCCGTTCTGATCGTGATTTTGCTCTACAATGGCAGAAAGGATCCGGGATACGCCAATGCCATAACAGCCCATAATCATCGCTTGCTCAGTTCCGGAAGCATCCAGAAAAGTCGCACCCAGCTTCTCACTATATTTGGTGCCTAGTTTAAATACGTGTCCGATCTCAATCCCGCGATGCAGTTTCAATTCCCCTTCTTCACATCGAGGACATCTATCCCCTTCTATGACATTCCGCAAGTCAGCTACATGCCGAAGATCTATATCGCGCCTTGGATTCACATGTCGATAATGATAATCCAGTTCGTTCGCGCCCGCGATACCGCTGGACATTTGGACAACGGCGTAATCTACCCACATAGGGATCGTCAATCCGCATGGGCCTATGAACCCCGAGGGGGTTCCAGTCGCCTTTGACACGGTGTCTGCACTTGCTATTTCGAATTTTTCACTACCTAAAATATGTTTAACTTTCACTTCGTTGACCTCATGATCACCCCTGACAACTACAGCAACAGGTTGATCGTCAGCCATATAAATCAGTGTTTTGATGATTTCTTCAGGTTCTATGTGAAGCGATTCAACCAGTTGATCTATTGTACGCAGACCAGGAGTATGGAATTTTTCCATTTTAGCTGTATCGAAAGAAGGATGGCTGACATGTTCATTTTCATCTGAGACTGGAGCTATTTCTATTTTCCCCATCAACCGCGCCACGGCTTTTTCAAGATTAGCTGCATATTCACAGCAGGTACATGCTACAATTGTGTCCTCTCCAATATCAGCTAGAGCCATAAATTCATGGGTTTCACCTTCGCCACCAATGGCACCCGCATCTGCTTCTACAGCACGAAAATTCAGGCCACAGCGGGTGAAAATACGATGATATGCCTGGAACATGGTCCAATAGGTATGATCTAGTCCTTCCCAATGTGCATCAAACGAATAGGCATCTTTCATCAAGAATTCTCTGCTGCGAAGCAGGCCAAATCGAGGACGTCGTTCATCCCGAAATTTGGTTTGAATTTGATACAGCGTTACAGGCAATTTGCGATAAGAATTCACTTCATTTCGTATTAAAGACGTAATGACCTCTTCATGTGTAGGCCCCAAAGCAAACTCCCGATCATGCCGATCTTGCAAACGCATCAGCTCAGGACCGTAAACATCGTATCTCCCTGATTCTTGCCACAGCTCCGTTGGCTGCAATACAGGCATCAGCAGTTCTCCAGCCCCTGCACGATCCATTTCATCTCGTACAATTTGCTCTACTTTTCTGAGCACCCGTCTGCCCAGTGGCATGTAGGTGTACATTCCAGCCGCCAGTTGGCGGATAAATCCTCCCCGCAGCATAAGCTGATGACTGATCACTTCGGCCTCTGCGGGTGCTTCACGCAAGGTTGTCAGTAATAATTGGCTTTGGCGCATGTGTAGCTACCTCCTTGTATAGACGATAAAATGTACGCAAAAAGACACATCCGTCAGGGACGAATGTGTCGTGGTACCACCCTTAATTTGACCGTAACCATACATGGAACGGTCCTTCATCAGATAACGGCGTCTAGCCGGTAACAGTTTATCTTACAAACCGCTACAGCTCGCAAGGCAGGGAAACGTTCATTCGCGGCGAGAAACCTTTCAGCCCATGAGTTTCTTCTCTGTACAGCGGGTATTGAACCTTTGATCCTTGGTCTACACTATTCCTATATATTACAATTTTCACCACTTTACACGAAACGTAAGTTCTAGTCAAGGAGATAATCGTCTATCTGGAGCTGTCCAGGGACATGAACGATATTTAGATTTCAAGATAATCAAATTCCGTTGGTTACCATATTCCATAATGAGCGGCCAGATTTTAGGACGAATACGCCTGCGAAAACCCAGAACAAAGCGGACAAAGCGAGGCGAAATATCCCAAATACGAACTGCTTCCTCCTTTACTCCTTTGGGTAGCTCCCTGGAAAATAAAAAACGGTTAAGCGAACGTGTGATAACACCTGTTATCGCTTCAAGCGTACTAACATCCATCATAATGATCGTATCGGCGCGCTGGAGTCGCTCGGTAAAATAACGTTCATGAAAATTCCCTTCGATGATCCACTCTTCCCTTTGGAGCACTTCACCCAGCTGTCTGAGAAACTGCTCGTCTGTGCTCCGCTTCCACTCCGGCCCCCAATACAAATCATCCAAAGAGATATACGGCAATTGAGTCCACATGGAAAGACGTTTGGCCAAAAAAGTCTTACCGCTTCCCGGAGAGCCGATCACGATAATACGTTTAGCATGCTGCACAGCAAGAAACTCGTTACCCTGTCCTTCCTGTAAGGGCCACATGGAATAGATCAGTCGATAGAGTAAACCTACTACCAAAGATCCTCCCTTTAAAAGCAAATAAAGGAGGCAAAGTGGCAGAAAAACAATTCCGTATTTCACACTGTCCATGAGACAACATGCTCCTTTTACAAATTCAATAATTGAGGCCATTACGTACGTGAAGCTCCAAATACACGCTGTTGTTGGGTAGAGTTCTCTTGATTACTTATGTATCTTTCTTTTTAAAATACACGCCCTTGAAAAACACAAAATTTTGCGAATGTGTGCCATACAACTCCTGAAACCTAGAATGGAGTTTATTCATAGAAAGGGTCTCTGAAACCGTCCGATCCGTTTGCAGGGTCAAGTCGACACAGCTAATTCCAAATTGGCACACTTGCTCCATAGGATAACCTTGGGTAATTCCATAAATCATCCCGGCAATAAAAGCATCATCTGCGCCTGTGACATCAATGACCTCTTGAACGGGATGCATGGGAATTTGTCCATGAGTTCCATCCTGAGAGGCGTACAAAACACGATCAGCACCGCAGATAAAAATGACATTTTGAACCCCAAGTTTGTGAAAAATTCGAGTGGCATCCAACATATGCTGATCATCTGTAAGTTCTAGCCCCAAATAGGCTTCAGCCTCCACCGGTTTACATACCAGCCATTCCACCCCATGCAAATTTCGGGGAAGATTTCTCATCTTGGAGGCTGATACCGAAGAGACGACAATCGGAACCCGATGCTCATGGCAGACATGTATGGTGGCCGCAATTACGTTCATAGAGAAATTAGTGTCCAGGAGAACCAGTCGGGACGAGGCGATTAAAGGAGCATTTTCAAAAATTACTGAAGGACGAATCTGATCATAAATCTCCATTTCTGCTGTCGCTACAATCAGTTCACCACGCTCGTTCAGCAAGGCAGTATAAACCCCAGTTGACGGTTCACCTTTGACTTGCAGAGGAACCACGTGCATGTAACGGCTGGACTGTTCGATAATAAATTCACCTTCCGCATCGTCCCCAACCGCAGTTAGCAGGCTGACCCGCTGGCTCAACCTCCCTAAATTTTCGGCTACATTTCGTGCTACCCCACCGCAAGATTGCAGCCTTGTACTGCTCGGATTGGAAGTATGAAGCTGAAATGTACCTTTAATCATGATTTTACGATCCAGATTGGCCCCCCCGATACATAGTATTGGTTTGCTAGAGGGCCAAGGCTCGTCCCGTTCATTTTTGTGGATTTTTTTTAATTTCATCATTTGACTCCTTTCTCGAGTCTATTCGTTAGAATGATTTAAATTTATACAGAAATAGGCACTATATAAAATTAACACGTTCCAAATGTCATATTCCCAAGAATAATGTCGAGTTCGTTAAAATATCCTAAAGTTACACATGCAAAAAAACACCCTATCGTAAAGATGCCTTCCACTTTTACGATAAGGTGCTTGGGTTGGAACTGCGCATAGTTCTTCCTTACATTATGTTATTCAGGATTTTGCAAAATCCTTTATTTCAAAATAAATAGAGCTGCTCCGTGAGGAGGTAAATCTGCGGACAGTTCTTGTGCTAAAACACCTAAATCTACATGGTTCCATAAATCTCTAGCATTTGGCTGCCCTTCAATACCAAGGTCTTTTAAGGATACACGCACCTTTGAAGCTTCATCTCCAGCATTAAACAAAGCTACATATACATGACCTTCCTCGTTATGTGAAGTCCAAACGATATGTTCATCCTTTCTATACACCTGCCGCGCATTCAAACCGTTGCGATGAGCATTTAACACTTCTTCATTAGTTAGCAAAGAAAGGGTCCATGCATCATTATCCCGTAGTTCCCCCCCGAACATCAGTGGAGATCGGAAAATGCTCCATAAGGTCATCATCGTTAGCTGCTCATCCTTCGTAAAGCGTGTCCATCGGTCATGGCTGCCGGAATCTACCGAATCTACCGAACGAATACCCAGATGACCCAGTGGTAGCATGTCGCAATCCGGCCAGTGACCTGGACCTACATGTTCTTCCCATTTTTCGCAGCGCTCAAACATACCATATAGTAAAGGCCATACATCCCAGAAGTCATCAGTCATACGCCACATATTCGCGTTTGCGATTAAATCGGATGCATGCTCCAGCGGTGCCGGACCAGGCGATAGACTCAACACCATCGGACGTCCGCATTGGGCGATAGCTCGCCTAATCAATTCAATTTCCGCCAAATGAATACCATAGAGACGTGATGCAGCAATGTCATCTACTTTGACAAAATCTACACCCCATTCTGCATACAGGTCAAACAACGAATTATAGTACTCCTGTGCGCCCTCCTTGGATGCATCTACCCCATACATATCTGTGTTCCAAGGACAAATAGAGTTGGGATGCGCAATTTGTCTCGCCGTAACTGTGGTTCCCAAAATCGGGGTATCCTGGTGCACCGCCTGACGGGAGATGCCTCTCATAATATGTATACCAAATTTCAATCCCAGTCCGTGTACATATTCCGCAAGAGCTTGGAAGCCTCGTCTATCTGCTGCCGAAGGAAAACGATTCACTGCTGGAATAAGACGTGAAAATGAATCCATTTCCAATGGGACAAACGGGCGATACTGTGAAGATACTGCTCCTGACTCATACCACTGAATATCCACCACGACATATTCCCAACCATATTCCTTCAGGTGCTCCGCCATATATTGAGCATTTCCACGTACTTCCTCTTCCCGTACTGCTGCACCGTAGCAATCCCAGCTATTCCACCCCATAGGTGGTGTATGCGCTGTCAAATGATGTTTCATTTCATTCATCCTTTCATCTAGTAGAACTCATCCTGCTACTAAAAATCCCCTCATCACTACGTTACTATTATAATGTAAACCCTTACTTTTGTCGCTCGTCATCTTTTCCATTTCCACTTTTTATACATTTAAGTTGACTAACTTAAAGAATGTGGTACATTTAAAATTGCTTGTTAAAAAACTTTGACTTGAATCAGAGGGTGATTTTACGTGTGTGAACATGCTTATCGAATTTTGTTGTTTTACAAATATGTCAACATTGAAGATCCTGCCACCTTTACGGCAGAGCATCTAGCTTACTGCAAGGAGCTGGGCGTCAAGGGAAGAATCTTGATTGCTGCGGAAGGAATCAACGGAACACTGTCTGGTACAGTAGAGCAAACGGAGCAATATATGCGTGATTTGCGCGCCAATCCGAAATTCCACGATATCGTTATTAAAATAGATGAGTCTGACGGTCATGCGTTCAAGAAAATATTTGTACGCCATCGTCAGGAGCTTGTTACGCTGCGTCATGAAGATGAGCTGGACCCTAATGAAATTAGCGGTAAGCGTCTGTCACCAAAGGAGTTTTATGAACAGCTTCAAGATGAAGATGTAGTTGTTCTGGACGGGCGTAATGACTATGAATATGACATCGGTCATTTCCGTGGGGCTATTCGCCCCGAAGTCGAATCGTTCCGTGAATTTCCACAATGGATTCGCGACAATATGACTCAGTTCAAAGACAAGAAAATCCTGACGTACTGCACCGGAGGTATCCGTTGCGAAAAGTTGTCCGGTCTTCTGATCAAAGAAGGATTTAACGATGTAGGCCAGTTGGATGGCGGCATTGTGACTTACAGCAAGGACCCGGAAGTACAAGGACGTCTGTTTGACGGTAAATGCTACGTGTTTGACGAACGAATCTCGATTCCGATCAATCATACGGATGAGGACGTCATTGTCGGCAAGTGCTTCCATTGTGAAACGCCGAACGATCATTATATCAACTGCCCGGTGTGCAATCTCCAGCATATCGTATGTCCGGATTGCGAAGAACAGCATCAGCACTATTGCTCTGACGATTGCCGAACCAAAGCGGAAACCGTGGCTACTGCATAAATCAGCAGCATCATTGGTTTATTATAATAAAGGGGATGCCCTATTAGCCGTTCTTCATGGCTGTGGGCATCCCTTTTGTTGTTTTCACAATAAGTGTCGAAAGCTTCATAGTATATACCTATGACCTTGATTGTATTTTGATCTTGGACGGGCTCGAAAGTAGCGTCTTATAATGGAAAATGTCATTACAGAAAGGATGGGTGGAATTCATGATTCAAATCGTACTTTCAACTCTATTATCCGTTATCGTTCCGCTGTCCATTCCGGTGATCGTCGGATTTTTACTCGGCAAATTCATGAAGCTGGAAACGAAACCGCTCTCGACTTTGTATTTATATTTTTTAAGCCCCGCAATGATTCTGGACACGCTACTCAAAGCACAGCTTTCCTGGCATGATGTGGCGCAGACTGCCGCTTTTTCAATATTGAACCTACTGCTGTTGTGGGGAATTGCACAATTAGCGGGGAAAATCTTTAGACTGAGCACCCCGGAAACGGCTGGACTTACCTTAATCTCCACGCTGACCAATAGTGCAAATTATGGTCTGCCCCTTATTTTACTTGCCTTTGGACAGCTCGGTCTGGATAAAGCCTCCGTGTATGTCGTCATCCAGATGATTATGGTCAATACCATTGGCGTTTACTTTGCAGCTCGCTCTGAATTTTCTGTTCAAAGTGCTGTTAAGTCGGTGTTTTCACTTCCTGCGATCTATGCAGCTCTACTTGCCATGGGATTGCGGTTGCTGGACTGGCATCTTCCCTCAGGGATTCAGTCAGGCGTCTCGATGATTGCTGCTGCCTATTCTCCGGTCGTGCTGGCGATCCTTGGTACCCAGATGGCTTATGTGAAAATATTAAAGCTGGAGTCGTCTATTAAAAAAGCCAGCTACGCTGGACTAACAATTCGGCTACTGATCTCCCCGCTTGCGGCTTGTCTTGCTATGCTGATACTCGGAATTTCAGGCCTTTTGTTCTCCGTTCTCTTCATTCTGGCCTCGATGCCGGTTGCTGTGAATGCTGTCATTTTAGCAGAAAAATTTAATGCATCGCCAAAATTGGTTTCCACCTGCATCCTGTGGAGCACGCTTGCCTCATTCCTGATTTTGCCTATTCTGATTATGTTGGTAGCAGGTTAGCGAGAAAAAAAGACTCTCTACACCATAGAGAGCCATGCGCGATTCTGTCTCCATTCTACTTGCACAGGCGTTTCAAAAAAAGCACTAAGCGTTTCACTGCTTAGAATATCAGTCGTTTTACCTTTGGCAAATACCGTGCCCCGGCGGATTAAAATCGTATGCGTGTACATCGGTAGAATTTCTTCGATATGATGTGTAACATACAGTAAATTCGGCGAAGCCGGCGACTCCGATAACTGGCGAACGCTATCCAGCAATGCTTCCCGGGAGAAAAAGTCCAAACCATTACACGCCTCATCCAAAATCAGTAGTTTGGGCGAGGCCATTAATGCGCGGGCGATAAGCACTTTTTGCTTTTCTCCCTGTGAGCATCCCTGATACAACCGATCCACGAGATGAGCACACCCCAGTTGGGTCATAAGCTGAACGGCCTGTTCATAATCTGTATCCGTCGTCTGATCATAAAGTCCAATGGAGGCAAATTTGCCACTAATGACAACATCCTGCGTACGCTGACTCCCATTAATTCTTTCCTGTAAAGAGGAACTGACCCAACCGATAGATTTGCGCAGTTCCCTCAGATCTACATCTCCAAAGGTATGGCCCAATACACCGACACTACCTGTGGTTGGCCATATGTAACCGTTAATCATATTGAGCATCGTTGTTTTACCTGACCCATTCAAGCCGAGTACAGCCCAGTGCTCTCCCTCAGCTACCTGCCAATTGATTTGGTCCAGTATGGTGCGGTTATCTCTCTTCCAGCTTACATTGTTAAGTTCAATGACAGAATTCATGGCTGTACATCCTTTCTATTCGTCGTATCATCAGATGTTTATACGCATAGTAAAGATCATCGTTAGTACGTCTAGCTTCTCTTTCATGTAAGCATAGCATAGGGAAACAGGTTGTTCAATTTTAAATAACCCACTCCATTGTTCATATAGGAGTGGGCTCAACATGTACTGCACATGTAAATTCTCTCGCTTCACCTACTTTTTCTTACGTTCGCGAAAACGGCGTACTTTCATCAAATTACCACACATTTTATCGTCGCAAAACCGCTTTGACCGATTTCGGGTATCATCGTAAAATACCCATCGGCAATCTTTATTATCGCAAATACGAATTCTGGAGCCGCCGCTATTGACGAATGCCTGGGCAAAATCGGCTACCACCTCTGCCAGCACTTTTTTCCAACCAATTGCCACGGGTTCCAGCACAATCTTGAAATGCTCATCCTGTTGCTTTAATAAGCGAGTAACCGGCCCCCCTTCCATCATCTTCCGGTTAATCTTATCCACTAGATCAGACGTCATTTGTCCGCCGGATGACAGGTGCTCAGCGAAACTGCGCAATTCCCGCCGGAGAATTTGCATTTCTTCGATATCTTCTGCACTGGCTGGGACCGGAGCGGAAAATTGCCACTGTATGAGAAAGTCATTTTGCCATTCCGGCTTCAACAACCGATCTTCTGAACGCCCGCTACCTCTCCAGTCATGCCATTCGCTGTTTACAAAATCAGTCCAAAGTGTATTCAAAAGAGTTCCCCCTACCGCCTGTAACCACTAAAATCATTTTAACTGGTTGCAAATCTTATTTTGTCATGCTACATTATTAATTGTAACGATTTATTCTACATTTAGCTAGTTACATCCCTACAAAAGGAGTTGGGTTAGGTGAGCCGAGATCGAGTAAATATGCTGGTATTGCAAAGAGAAAATTCATGGGATAAGGAAGAATGGATTGTTCCTCTTGCCGCAGCACTTCACGGTGTGAATACACAGGAAGCCACTTGGACACCACCAGGTGGAGGAAACACGATTTGGCAAACGGTTCGTCACATTAATTATTACAATGAGCGTATTTTGAGACGTTTAACTGACCGGCCTGTAAGCTCAACTGGAATAAGCAACGATGAGACATTCGGTCCGGTGGGGAATGCTGAGGACCATGTAGGATGGCAGAAGACACTGAAAGAAGCAGAAGCTCTTGTAAACCAACTGCTTGTGGCCATTACTGCTTTGACTGATGCTGATCTGGATAAGCCTTTCGGTTCCGAAACTCTCGGTGCAGAATTATCGCGGTGGACGCTGCACGATGCATATCATAGTGGACAAATCGTACTTATACGTAAACAACTGGGTACTTGGCGCGTTTAAAAATGAATATCCTAATTAAAAGAACCAGCAGATTTTCATCAGAGTTTTTAGAACAAAAAAGATAAATTTTTTTTAAAAATAGGCAATAAAAAAGGATGAATTATGAAATATTCATCCTTTTTTCTGTATTAGCTGCTGGCAATGAAGCAATCTACTGGTCAAGATATTTTTTCTTTTTTTGAATCTTTAATTTCATTCTTATTTTTATCTTTACTCTTATCTTTATTCTTGTCTTTATTTGTATCTTTGCTTGGGACGGAGACTTTCCTTTTTTCATTAGCCAGTCGCCAATAGCTTAACACTTTACGGTACATGGACTTATCTGTTAATTGGTTAAAAATATATGGGTCCGGCTTCGTATTCACCTCAATAATCCACGGGATAAAGCGATGATCCAGTCCAATATCCACACCAATTTGCCGGAAATTCGGATATGTTTTTTGTAGTTGTTTGGCGATGGTAAGACCAAGTTCATTTAGTTTCTTGACCAGTTCCGCCTGTTTGCTTTGCGATAAATGGGATTTTAGTAACTGCTCCAAGGCCATCGGCTTACCACCACTATGATAGTTAGTCACGATTTTACGGGGATGACCAAGACGTCCAATAATTCCGGTAGACTCCCATAGCCCTTTTTCATTACGCTGCACCATGACCCGAATATCAAAATAACGCATTTGATGGCGTAGTAAATGGATCCCCTTTTGAATGAGATAACTTTTCTTCCCCGTATGTTTCGATAGGCTGGTATATAGTGCATCCAAATGTTTAAATTCTTGACGCGTTTCCTCATATTGATAGGCGAAACGCTGGCCGGCCTCCTGCTCTACTCTCATTACACCTTTACCAAAGGTACCTCGCTCGGGTTTTACATAGACCATACCGTATTTCTCCAGCATTGACTTCAAATTTGCTTTGTTATATTTGCGAGTTTCTGGTACATAAGGTTTGATGCTGCCATGCTGGAGCAACAATTGGGTTTTATGCCATTTGCTGCGCAACGCCTGCGCTTGTGAAGAATTCACTTGCCCCTCTCCTCTCTACTCTCAGGTAGAACGCTCCTGTTAAAAAAGATCAATCTATCGTATGCGCTAACTCCCCATTCGAAGCTTCATCAGCCCTGTCCTGCATAGAAATGGACGTTTGACCTTGCCCGGTCGAAAACGCCTGTCCAAGCATACGATATTGGAGACGCTGGGAGCGTATATTTGCACATATAGGGAGTGAATAACATGTCAGCGCAATCGGATGGGCCACGAGAGGGTTCCCTTACAATCGATGTTCTGATTCCCGCAATTGAAAAAGATATTGCCACACTACCGCTGGTGATTGACAGTCTGCGCCGTCACGTGCAGCACCGAATTGGAACTATTTATATCGTCTCACCGCAAAGCACCGGGATTCGCCGTCTGTGCGTAAACAAGAAATGTACATTTATAGACGAAAAAACGGTGCTGCCCATCACCAAAAAACATATTCATTACGGAACAACGCGCTGGGACCGCTCAGGCTGGCTGTATCAACAATTGCTCAAAATGAATGGCGACAAAATCAGTAAAGCCTCTTTTTTTCTCGTCATTGACGCGGACACGATTTTGATTCGTCCACATACGTTCCGTAAAGACGGAAAAACGATTTTTTACTACCGCAGTTGGAGCCAGCCTGAGTATTTTCGCACCCATCACAAGTTGATGGGCGTTAAAGCGCCCTCACCAAAGTCCTTTGTTACTCACTATATGCTTTTTGAAAAAGCACGGCTTACCCAGCTCAAGCAAGTTATCGAGGCCCGGCATGGAAAACCTTGGTACAACGCAATTATCCACAGTATAGACCGGACAAAACAGTTTGGGTTTTCCGAATATGAAACGTATGCCAACTATTTATACAGCAATCAACCCTCTCGGATGATTTTGCGCAAGTCATTGAATAAAGCGCTTCATAGTCGGGCTTCTTCCCTGTCGCAAAAACAATTGGATGTCTTGGCCAAGAGCTATCGTTCCTTATCTTTTCATCAACGCAAGGTGTACCAGCTTACTCCAAAAACAAAGATTGAATCATCGCTAAAATAGTTCTTAAAATCCTGCAAAATGATGCAGTCCAAATGGATCTGCATTGAAGGAGGAAACGTCCGTGCGCATCGTATTGTTATGCGGTGGTGCCGGAAAACGGCTATGGCCACTATCCAACGAAATCCGGTCGAAGCTGTTTCTCCGGTTGTTGTCCGCTCCTGACGGGCGAAAGGAATCTATGCTCAGCCGGGTGTACCGTCAGCTCACCTTAGCCGGGCTGGATTCCTCAGCCCTGCTTCTGGCTCATCGGAGTCAGGTAAATCTAGCCTTTCGCCATACAGAAGGTCGTCTGCCCGTTCTAGGCGAACCTGCCAAACGGGGAACCTTCACCGCAGCTGCACTGGCGGCTGCTTATTTTCACACCAGAGGCACGGGGCTGGATGAAGTTCTCTGCATTGCTCCAGCGGACATGTTTGCAGGGGAGGATTTCTTCCATAGCATAGCAGCGCTCTCCGGCTTATTGCTTGAGAGCGGAGCCGATCTGGCTATGCTTGGGACAAGGCCTACTCATCCCTCCGACCAATACGGCTATGTCGTTCCGGGTCTGCAAATGATACGGGAAGGGAAAACTTCTTATGCGCAAGTTGCTCGCTTCACAGAAAAACCGGATCTCTCCGGGGCACAACAGCTTATTCATCAGGGTGCGCTGTGGAACTGTGGTGTTTACGCTTTTACATTACGGTATATGCTGTCCTGTATGGAGCGAAGTTATTTGCCGCTGAACGATAAAGCATTATGCGCAATGTATGATAGCCTCCCGGTTCGCAGTTTCGACGAGGAGATTGCAGAGCGTGCCGAACATGCCATCGTCCTGCCCTACGATGGCGAATGGCATGACATCGGCAACTGGCAGGCTCTAACAGAGCAGCTAAGCAGCCAAGTGATCGGGCGTGGACAGATTAGTGGACAGACTCATGGCACGCACATCGTCAATGAGCTACCCTATCCAATTCATGTCATTGGCGTGGAAGATATTATTGCTGCTGCGAGTCCCGACGGCATTCTCATTGCGTCCAAGAGCCATGCCCACGTAATCAAGGAGCAGCTAGGTAAACTTCAACTTCACCCCATGCATGGTGAAACCTCTTGGGGTAGTTACCGGGTGCTGGACGAATTTGATCATCGGAGTCTGAATGATATACTGGCCATACGGCTGACGGTACTGCCAGATCACCGCTTGAATGGCCGTCTTCACGGCAGTGGACTTAAAGTATGGACGATCGTGTCCGGCCGGGGAGAGGTTATGCTGAACGGAGAACGTTTTGCTGCCGCAAGCGGCTCTGTATTTAGCATTCCGGTTGATACGTATCACACAATCCGTGCCGATCTGGATACACCACTGGAGCTGATTGAGGTACGTCTGGGGAACAGCTTGGTGAATGCCTTCTATAAATCCGAGGCCTGACAACACATAGATCAGGATTTTGCAAAATCCTCAGATATAACATCAGCACGCTACGGATTCTGAACGAAGGTCGCACATAAAAAATCGCTCCTGAGCAAGGTGAAAAAATCCTTGCTCCAGAAGCGATTTTATTTTGTAATGCTATATTTTCTTAAGGTAACAGCTCTAACCTTAGCAGATAAATATACCTCGTTGGTCTTGACTATTCCGGCTTCTTTTAAAAAATGCCGGACGATCTCCAACTGATAGTGTATGCGTACTTTTTTGGGCAGGCTCCAACCCGTTTCCACCGTAACCGCACGTGCACCTAAAATACGGGCTGCAGCAGTGCGGGAGGAACCTGGAAGCTCATGCAGCCGAATATTGAAATGTCGGTCGCTCACCTGGATAGAGCGATTCATTCGCTTAATAATCCGACGAACCGTAGGAACCACCGGATTGGCCTTGTTGGTGATTAGCGTTTGACCAAGCACCTTGGCATCCTTTTGTGACAATCCGTTAGCCTCATGCAAGTCGAGATACCATTCAGGTTGATGCTTTTGTGTTAATTTGAATAGAGCAGCGGAAAGTGGTTGTGTTGCCAGCTGCTTTTTTTTGTGCGGAAAGGTTCGATTAAGATCAGGTATTCCTCTAATCCGTTTGCGGTAAGCCTCTTGATTTACAATCGGTACAATTATAAGCTTACCCTGGCTAAATCGCAGTTTTTGCTGATTCAAAAGCTTTACCAGTTTCTCAGCAGCTCGTATGCTTGCTATTTCTTTACCATGTATCCCCGCCACCACCATCACACACGGACCATTCTGTCCCCCTGTAGCTATATAATAAGGAGTTGCCCAAGAGCCCTTTCCGAGCATATATCGTTTGACCTGCATCCCCTTCACCTCCGTATAGACTGCCGTTGTCCTCTCTTTTGTTCTCGCCGACGGATGATTTCACGGTATAGTCTTAAGTAGTTACTGGTCATCTGTTTGTTGGTAAATCTTTGAGTCACATACAAACGCAGCTTCGCTGGTGACGGGTAGTTTTTTTGCTGTGCTTTTCGTGCCATTTGGCTAACCGATTTGCAAATCAACTGTGGAAAGCCCGATAGCACCTCGGGAACGGAGCCGTTTTTTAATGCCAGCACCGGTGTTCCACAAGCCATGGCCTCAACCATAACGAGTCCAAATGGCTCTTCCCACAGTGTCGGGAACAACAGACACTCTGCATGTTTCAGCAATTTCTGTTTCTGTTCGCCTCCAACTGCCCCCACATAGCGTATATTCGGATTGCGCTGAATTCGTTTCTGAATTTCTTTACGGAAAAATTCTGGTGCTTTGATAGGACCTGCAATAAGCAGTTTTTTTCCTGTTCGTTCTGCAACCTGAATGGCCTGCAATACACCTTTATTTCGTATAATTCTGCCCATGAACAGCAAGTAGCCGCGCTTCTCACTGCTGAACTCGTATTCATGTGTGTTGATACCGTTATAGATATAAAACCCTTTGCCCCTGCCCATCAGCTGACGTGCTCGTTTACTGACATATACCGGGTTTTTACCGTGTCTCTTCACTGGAAGATGAACGGTGCATACTGATGGACAAGGCAGCTTCCTACGCCCTACAGCAGAACGAAAGGTATGGTCATGAATGATGTGTGTGTCGGAAGGCATATGCCGGAGTACATATTGGGGGATCTGACTATGTTTCAAACCCTTGGGATAGGTAATCAACCGCGCACTGCTCCTGCTCCCAAGAGCGGCAAAAAGAGATACATGATGCCCTCGTCTCACCAATTCCTCAGTTAATTCATGCACGACCTTTTCCGTTCCGCCCTTGTTGGAGGGTACCGGCTGTGCATCTGGATAGTTGGAAATGACCTGAACAATGGTTAGACGCCGTTTTTTGAGTGCTTTATTCTGCTTTGAAGCCATACGAATTCCCCTTCCTGACCGGAAATACGGTGTGATCCTTACAATGTCAACGGGAATCAGAGCATACTCCCGTACAAGTTATAAATTGTAGTATATAGGTATGTATATTTTGCGTGATTGCTTGTGCCAATCATCTGCAAGTCGCTTTTTGTCATACGAGCCTATCTATAAGTGGAGTCTGTACAATTTGTCAAGCCAAAATTAAGGAGAAAATTCTCATCGTTTTCTAATAAATGACGACAAAGCGTTGGGGTAACAGGTTTGTAACCATGAGTGGTAAATTCCGGATATTTTATTTGTGTTATTGTCATTTCAGGACATCAACACAATACGAATAACGGAGGAATTTATATATGAAACATACTTCTAAAAAATTGTGGATGGGTATTTGCTTTACTATGACTTTGGCATTGAGCGCAGGGAGCTTCGTCGTTGGACCAGCCACCACTCATGCTGCTTCGGCAAGTAAAGCTGATCGGATTATTTCTAAAGGCTCCCAGTTTATGGGCGTGCGTTATGAGCATGGAGCTCCAGCTGGCAATACAAGCTCTTTTGACTGCTCTTCATTCACTCAATATGTATTTGGACAAAATGGTATCAAGCTTCCACGTTCGTCCAGACAGCAATCAACCGTTGGCACTTTCGTACCGCGTAGTCAGCTAAAAAAAGGCGATTTGGTCTTTTTCTATGCACCAATTCATCATGTAGCCATTTACATGGGAAACGGCAAAATTCTGCATACGTATGGTAAAGGCGGCGTAACGGTTACAGATCTAAATTCGGGATGGTGGAGTCGCAATTACACAACAGCACGTCGTGTCCTTTAGCATAAATTTTAGATAATTCCCATCCACCGAATGCTTAACTTACAAGTAACAATAAAAAGGGCTGTTCCGCGAGTAGATATTACTACTCGCGGGACAGCCTTTCCTGTTGTCTTTGGGGCAGCGTGACGTTGACTACTGTTCCTTCTCCTTCTACGCTCTCCATGCGTATCGTACCCTGATGGGCGTCTGTAATTGCCTTGGCAATTGGCAACCCCAGCCCGGTTCCTCCGGTTTTACGATGTCTGGAGCTATCTACCCGATAAAATCGTTCAAAGACCCGCTTGATCTCGCCCTCAGGTACTCCGATCCCATAATCCTTAACCTGGATATACACATCCTTTTCATCTGTAGATAACCCTATTTCGATCTCATCCGAGCTGTATTTTAATGCATTATCCAGCAGGATCACTAGCAACTGCTTCATTTTCGTCAGGTTGGCATCCAGCCAAATTTCTTTCTCTTCTGTTAAAATAGAAATTTGACGATCATGTACAGGCTTGAGATGCGCTACTACCTGTTGACAACAACCGATCATTTCGATCCGCTCATGCGGCTCAGGGTCTTTCTGCTGTGAGGAGGCAAGAGTCAGCAACTGCTGTGTCATCGTACGCATTCGCTGAGTTTCTTCATAGATCGACTCAATGGATTCCTTACGAATCTCCTCATCACGCGTCCCCCAGCGCCGCAGCATGTTGGCATAGCCCTCAATAATCATAAGTGTCGTATTCAGCTCATGTGAGGCATCTGAAACAAACTGCTGCTGACTCTGAAAGCTTTCTTCTAGTCTCTCCATCATTCGGTTAAAAGTAGCGGTCATTTGGGACAATTCATCTTGATTGTGACCACCAACGGGGATTTTTTTAAATTTCAAGCTTCTTTCAATTTCCTGCATCGTTTGAATACTACTGGAAATCGGCAGCAATATGGCATTCGCCAAAATCGTACTCCCTACCAAACTTAGCAACATAGCCCCTACAGTCGATGTGATGAGAATCGTATATAAAATATCAAGATTGGTTTCAAGTGCATCCCATTTTTCCACGATCTCCAGCGTCCCCTTCTGATTGCCCTCCAGAGAAAGCACAGGCAGATGGATAACCAGAATTTTATGGCCCTGTACATCTGTCAGTTGAGAGCTTTGAGAAGTGTTAAAACGTATATCGCCCAGCTTAAAGCGGGACTGGCGACTTACTTCATACAAAAGTCGGGATTGCTGATCAAATACCCTCAGAATAGTATCTCCAGAAAGCTCATCTTTCAGTTTGGGACCCCATGCATTCTTCAGAATCATCGTGGGTCCGGTTTTGGCAATGATTTCAGTCCACTTATTTTGCAGCACTTCTCTTTCATTTCGCGTAGCGATTTTGACGAACAATAGATGAACCGTGACATCCACAAACAGAAGTATTGATATCACTAAAATAGAACTGAGCAGGGTGATTTTGGTCCGCAGCTTCAATGTTCTTCCTCCCTGATGCAGTACCCCACACCACGTACGGTTTTAATCAATTTCTTTTTGTATCCATGATCAATTTTTTTGCGAACATATCGGATATACACATCTACGACATTCGTATCACCGACAAAATCAAACCCCCACACGTTCTGAATCATTTGATCCCTCTGCAATACCTGATTTTTGTGTTCCATCAGATAGAGGAGCAGATCATATTCTTTGGGCGTCAGTTCGATTCGATTTCCTTCGCGCACCACTGACCTGGTCTTGCGTTCCAACACCAGACTATCCACTTGGAGCCTAGACGGCGGCTTATCCTCTTCTTGTAAAGCGGTAGCTGTTGGCTCCATTTGATGCCTCATACTGGCCCGCATCCGCGCTAATAACTCCTCGATCTCAAAAGGTTTCGTAATGTAATCGTTGGCACCTTCATCCAGACCTGAAACCTTGTCAGGAGTCGTGTTACGTGCAGTAACCATAATTACTGGTGTATGATTGTCCACTTTTCGAATCTGCTTCAGTACCTCGACCCCGTTCATCTCCGGCAGCATTACATCCAGTATGATGATATCCCATGTACCTGCTAGAGCTTTTTCCAATCCTTCTCTGCCCGTCTGTGCGATTTCAACTGCATATCCTTCATGGGATAACTCCAACTGAAGCAATCTGGATATCTTCTCTTCATCATCAATGACCAGCACCGACTTTTCCATCGCAAAACCACCTATTTTCTATAGAAAAAACAAATGAGTAATGGGAATGACATTCATTTTTTATTTGATTTTAAGCTTTTATCTGTGTAGTCGCTCTATAATATAACTTTGTTATTCAATTTTTTGATGTTAAGGAGTAATTTATTCATGTTAATTAATGTAGACTATGCTTTATTTCACTGGATCAATGAACTGGCTAATTCCCTCGCCTTTTTGAATGAAACCATGCGTTTCTTGGCGCAATATGCACCATATTTATTCGGAATGGCTTTGCTGATTTACTGGTTCACTTTTAAAATGCCGCATCGGATGATGGTTTTAGAAGCCGTTATAACGGTTTGTATCGGCTTTGTAATTAGTTGGGGCCTTGGACATTTGTTTTACAGAGATCGGCCTTTTGTCGAACATTCAGTCATTCAGCTTATTCATCATGATCCTAATGCTTCATTCCCGAGTAACCATGCACTTGGAGCGTTTGCTCTGGCTGCCATTTTATGGCTTCATCATCAAAAATTTCGTGTTCTCTGGGTTATCTTAGCTGTACTCATCGCAGTATCCCGCGTGTGGACCGGAGTTCATTACCCCTCGGATATTTTGGCAGGTGCGCTTATTGGTGCAGGTTGTGCCGTCGGCGTTCATCAATTCATTCGAAGCCGGAAGCTTCCTGGCATCTTCATGCAGGCGGCTATTATATTTTATGAAAAATGGGAGCAGAAGCTGGGGCTCAAGCCTGGTGAACAGGCCAGAACTAAGATGACTGAACACACTTCCTCTGTCCAAATGAAAAGCAGACGCTAAAGCGTCTGCTTTTTTATAAGCTTCATTATTTATGCTACCTGTTATGTTGTCGATTGGGAGCGAAGTGGCAACATTCGTCGTTCTTCGTACCGCTGATAAAACCAAATACAAGCCGCCATCCAGCAGCCACTCATAAAATATCCACCCACAACGTCGCTCGGATAATGTACGCCCAAATAAATGCGGCTCGTTCCGATTGTTACAATCAGTAGACTGCTGAGCACAATAAGAAGGATACGCCCCAGCCTAGAAGGAACATGCTTCCACACTAAAAATGTCAGCGCAGCGTACATGCTGAAAGCTGTCATGGAATGTCCACTCGGAAAGCTGTATCCATTCTCTTCAATAATACGGTTAATCTCCGGTCTCGCACGCTGAAAAAGCAATTTCAGTATCGTATTCAGCATTACCGATCCCAACACACCAACCGCCAAAAAAAGCAGTTCTCTGCGGTGTCCCAATACTCTATAGAGCACGAACATGACAATTAAAATGATGATCATAACTGGAATCCCGCTGCCGATTATGGTGAAAAATTTCATTAGACGGGTCATAGCGGGCGACTCCATCTGTCCAATAGCCGTAATAATTTTCTGGTCAAAATACCGTATTTGATGGTCGCTCACCCATAATGCGATTAAGCCAAAACCGAGCGCACATACTATACATGTGAGCAGTGCTAAGGAAATGGGCAGCTTTGTTGGTGTTTGCTTCATTTTCTATAGTTCCTCCATAATATTCTTTGCGTGATAAAACAAAGTGTAGCATTAGCTTACGTATATATCTTACTTTACCCATTTTTCTGTTATCATTTCATTCAAAGACTAGGTGCATCCTCCACATATTGAAACTCCTTTTTTAGAAAAGGTCGGGATCGGGCGCCCATGAGGCATCCCTGTTGGTATATAGCCCGGTGCTTTTTGCACGCTTCTCATGCAATAGCATCCGTCCTCCCTTATTGGATTATCATACCATTCTATGGACGTGGTTGGAGTTCTCATAAAGCCTCTCCCAACTTTAAGAATCATTTTATAATATAAGGATTTCATATTGACTACAAAATCACAAGCGGAATGTAGTGAAAAAGCAGTATCAAAAAAGGACGCCATTCTAAGCCTTATAAACGGCTCGAATGACATCCTATGATTACACGTGGCATACTACAAGCGCAATTCCCAAGTTAAACAAATATCATCTTCTATTTAGGTTGGTGTGACTTCTCCAAGTTTAACCTTACTCTCTGCTTCCTCTATTGGATAGCGTCTGCGGAACCACAGCGACTGAAGCAGCAAAAAGGTGCCGCTTACTGTCCAATATAATGGCATGGCAGAAGGGGCATTAAAGGAAAAGACCGCCATCATAATCGGTGAAAGATAGCCCATGATCGCAAATTGCTTGCGCTGGTCAGGCGTCATCTGAAGCTGAGAAAGCTTGGCCTGTGCCAAGTATACAACTGCGACGACGATTGCCAAAATCCAGTCCGGCTGTCCGAGCCGGAACCATAGGAAGGAGTGAGACGCCAGCTCCGGGGTTAAGCGGATTGCAGTGTACATACCGCTCAAGATCGGGAGCTGAATGAGAATAGGCAGACAACCAATATTAAGCGGATTGAATTGATGCTCTTTATAAAGCGACATCATTTCCTGCTGCATACTCTGCTGGCTGGTGGTATCTTTCTTGTTTTCATACTTCTTCTTAATTCGGTCCAAGTCGGGCTGCATGGCGCTCATCTTACGCTTCATCCCCTGCTGGGCACGCGTTTGACGCATCATAAGAGGCAGTAAGGCCAGCCGGACAATGAATGTCAAAGTCATAATCGCCAGCCCAAAGCTTCCACCAAACCATTGCGCCAATTGCTGTATAAGCCAAGAAAGCGGGAACACCACGTAATGATTAAAAAATCCGGGTGTCTGTGCATTTATCTCTGCAGCATTCGCACCACAACCAGACAGTAGCATGACCACCGCCAACGCTACCATTAATCCAAATATCCGTTCTTTTTCACCCCAAAAGGTGAATCCCTTGAATCGTTTCATATGTTCCTCCTCGTTGATTGGCTGTGCCATCGTTCAACGAGGGAGAACAATCGGATGCATCTTCATCCGGCGCTTCCTTACGCCGGATATGTCGGGCCAGCCGGACAGGCATGTCCTGTCCACGGGCAGACATCGGCATCTGTGGAGAAGCATGAGACCTTACGGGCCCACCTTCGACCCAGCATTCGGGTACATTGCCGTGCAAATGAGCGAGATATGTATAAGTCACTGTGCACAGCAAGCCGATTGTAAATAAATAAGGGAGTAGGTCCTGGAGCTCAAACAAGGGATTCACCTCCTTTGGTTTGTTGTTACAATTATAGCACGAAAACCGAACAAGCGACTAATCTTTAATTAGAGATACAAGTTGGAACACAAGCAACTGAATTTAAGTATGTATGCTAAACAATCGAAACGAAAACACAACATGAAACTTTTGGATTCATTTACAGTCTAATCAAAGGTAACTTTCTGTAAAACCTTACCCCCTATTAACCATTAAAGGAGCCAACGCGTATGAGAAAAATGATACACAGCACATTGTTTACAGGATTGGCGTTAGCCAGCATTGGGTTGCCCTTAATCAGCGATGGATTCACTGAAAAGGCAAGTGCAGAGCAATCTGCAGTCTCCATGAGTAACGCCTCTTATAGCACCACAATCCAGGCACCTGTGATCAAACCTTCCTGGTCTTTTCCCGTTATCCCAATCGATAGAAACCGATATCCAGATCAGGCGGTAGCAATAGCGGAAAACGGTAAGGTATTCGCGGTTGACTCGAACCATAGACTGGTTGCCCTTGAGGCCAGTTCGGGTCGGAAATTGTGGCAATATGGTGATCAGCTTACCCCTGTTTTAACATACAACAAAGGTATCATCTACGGAATGACACGAAGCGGTTCTATCTATGCCGTTACAGAAGCTGGCAAGAAAGTGTGGTCCACTCCGCTGGGATTTACTGAAGCATATGGTATTCAGCGCATTGGTCCAACTATATATATTATGCAATCGGTGCAAACGGCTGCCATTGATGCTGTCAGTGGCAAGGTGAAGTGGAAAATCAGTGAGGATAAGAACTCATACAGTGGTTTGGGCGAAATAATGGAAACTGACGGTGTGCTTATCCGCAACTATAATGTACAGGGCAGCCTGACCTTTGAACAGATTAATGCCTATGACGCTAAAACCGGCAAAAAGCTTTGGGACAGCTTCAGAAGTTCTTTTCCGCTGGCCGTTAAAGACGGGATCGTCTACTCTGTTGCCAATACGTTTATGATTGATGATGACCCCGTAAATCATAAAGTTACGATAGCACAATACGACCTCAAAACAGGTAAATCCAAAGGAGATCGTCAGTACCGATGGACTGAGACTGAAAATAAAGATGGCACTTTCCAATCTGGAGGCATATACGGTTCTGCTTTTTTGTACGGAAAAGACCTTTATGTCTTTCAGGGAAAGATACTAGCTTCCTATGACTTCTGGAACTATAAACCAGACAGCAAACCTGCTCGCAAGTGGTCGCAAGATAGCTATGAACAACTCTCCTCTTTATCTTCCATCCATGAAGGTCGCATATTCTATCAAGATTTTAGTACATCCAGACTGACTGCTATGAAGCTGTCCTCAGGTCAATTCATTCATTACGGCGGAGATAATCCGACCGTTCAAGCTGAAGTATTCGGTAAAGGAGTCTATGTCGGGCAATCGGATGGTGTATTCCATGGCTATGACCTGATGACCTTGAAGCCCGTGTTTACTGTCAACACAGGCTCACGTTCCTTCGGTCCGACGCTCAAATCCGGCGGAATGATATTTATTCAAAGCGGAAACCGTCTACATGCTGTTAAGCTCCCTGCTGCTTTAAAATAAGGCCAAAAATTTCAAGCAGCAATCTCTCAGAAAAGGCAAAAGGTTAACGGATAGCAAGCATACGATTCAGTGCCAGTACAGCATCCTGTCTGACCTGAGCATCCACACGAATCACACCCACAGGCTCTCCCCGATCAATCTGCTCCATTGCCCACAGCAAATGCGGAAGATCGATCCGATTCATGGTCAAGCAGGGACACATATCAGGATTGAGTGATTCAATCTGCTGTTCAGGGTACTGCTGCTTGATTCGTTGCACGAGATTCATCTCTGTGCCGACGGCCCATTGGGTCCCCGGCTCTGCCGTGCGAATTGTATCGATGATAAATTTTGTGGAGCCAGCGCAATCTGCGAGCTGCACGACTTCGTAAGAGCATTCGGGGTGAACGATGACCCGGACGTTCTTATCACGCTCACGAACGTTGCGAATATGATCTACCGTGAATTTTTCATGTACTGAACAGTGCCCTTTCCATAAAATAATTTTTACGGTTGCCGGGTCCTGTTCAGTCTCCAGCTGATCGGTCATGGGATTCCACACGGCCATTTCATCCAGCAGAATTCCAAGATCGTAAGCTGTATTGCGGCCCAAATGCTGATCCGGCAAAAACAAAATACGTTCCTTTTGCTTCAGCGCCCATTCCAGCACTTGTTTGGCATTCGAAGAGGTCACGGTAGCCCCGCCATGCCGTCCTACAAAGGCTTTGATCTCTGCTGTGGAGTTTACATACGTTAACGGAATGATCGTATCTCCTACCAACTCCTGTAAATGTTTCCACGCTCGTTCTGTCTGCTCCATGTTCGCCATATCTGCCATTGAGCAGCCTGCGCGCATATCCGGCAGTACAACGGTTTGTCGATCAGTAGTCAGCATATCCGCTGTCTCCGCCATAAAATGAACCCCACAAAATACAATAAACTCCGCTTCCTGATTTTGTGCAGCCATTTGAGCAAGCTGTAGAGAATCTCCTGTTATATCAGCAAACTGAATAACCTCGTCCTTCTGATAGTGATGGCCCGGTATGAGCAGCTTGGGTCCCCATTTTTGTTTCAGCTCGGCCACTCGCTGCTCCATGTCAGCAACCGTCAGTGTCTTATAATGCTCTGGCATAAGCCCTCGATTTCCTTGTAAAACGTCAAGCATAGACATTAGAATCCCTCCATATTGATGCGGCTGATCGTTCCCGCTCTCACGAACAGATAACCGCTTTGTGTACATACATGTTTACAAGTGTCTTGACACTTATATTTACACATGCCTACAATAATCTCAAGAGTTTTTGAATGGAATTATTTTTAAGCAGGGAGGAATTGCTGTGATTTATCTGGACTATGCCGCTTCCACACCTATGTGTGACGAAGCTTTAAATATGTATAACGTATTAAATAAGGAAATGTTCGGAAATGCCAGCAGCCTCCATGATGCAGGCGGTCAAGCAACCTACGCGCTGGATTACAGCAGGCAACGGATGGCGAATATAATTGGCGGGCAAAAGGAAGGCATCTATTTTACAACCGGGGGAACAGAATCCAATATGTTGATTGTGCAATCGATTTTGAGCGGGTTGCCGCAGCATAAAAAGCATTGGATCATGAGCGCTTTGGAACATCACTCGATGTACAACCTTGCTACTTTGCTGGAACGGCAGGGTTATGAACTGACCATTGTGCAACCGGATCGGGAAGGACGAATGACTCGCGAAGCTCTTTTACCTCACCTGAGAGAAAACACCGGACTTGTATCTGTACAACACGCCAATTCGGAAACGGGACTGGTTCAGGACCTTGCTGCCTTATCTCCCCTGCTACGCGAACGGGGTATTTTGCTGCACAGTGATGCGGTACAGACATTTGGGAATATTCTCGTAGATGTAGAAGCCATGGGAGTAGATGCACTCTCTATATCGAGCCATAAAGTGTATGGCCCCAAAGGTGTCGGTGCTGCATATCTCAAACCCGGAACCCCGTGGCGTCCCGTGTACCCTGATACGCTACATGAAAACGGATTTCGTCCTGGAACGGTTAATGTTCCCGGGATTGCAGCCTTTGTCGCGGCGGCAGAAATGATGACCGAACAGATGGAGTCGCATCAGGAGCGATATGCTAACCTGAGAAGACACTTTATTACGAAAATTCAGGAAAGATCCATTCCGTTACGTTGGGTCGTACAGGAAAGCGAGAATAAAGCTGTGCTTCATCATATAGTAGGATGTTTTTTTCACGGTTACGAGGGACAATATGTTATGCTGGAATGTAATCGCAGAGGTGTCTGTTTATCAACCGGAAGCGCATGTGCTGCCGGACACCACGATCCTTCGCCTGCCTTACAAGCGCTTGGAGCATCCGACCGTGAAGCATTACAATTTATCCGTATTTCTTTCGGAAGGGCAACCACCATCGAGGAATTGAATGTACTGGTAGATATTTTGACAGACCTGACGCATCGACAAGAAAGGAGCTTATCCCGTTGACTGAATCTTTAAAGCGGTCAGGTACGGATCGCCGCGAACAGCTGCTGTTGTGGCTGAAGAGCGAATCACCGCTGACCGGGAGCGAACTGGCACGCAGATCATCCGTTTCCAGACAAGTAATTGTACAGGATATTTCCCTGTTAAAAGCAAGCCAAGAGCCTATCCTTGCAACGAGTCAAGGATATATTTATATGGAGCCTTCGGGTCAGACAGCCCCCTTAGCCTCACGTATTATTGTGTGTAAACATCGACCTGAACAGACAGAAGAGGAACTAAAGCTGATTGTGGACTACGGTGTAAGTGTGCAGGATGTTATTGTTGAGCATCCGGTATACGGGGATCTGACTGCTCCGATACGGGTTGGAACTCGCAAGGAAGTGGATGATTTTATCCGTAAAATCAGTTCCACCCAGGCCACTTATTTGTCCCAGCTGACGGGAGGCATCCACCTGCATACCTTGAATGCCTCGGATGAAGATAAAATTAATGATGCCTGCGCTGCATTGGAGCAAGCAGGCTTCCTGATGACGGACTAACTTAGTGCGCTATAGCGGAGTAAAGAAAATCCTGTCCAGTATGTGGAGTGCAACTGTGCTCCACATGGACGGTATGTAAGTAGCGAGAAATAAAAAAATCCCGGCCCCCTCATATAAGGGAATCGGGAATGAACTATGTGAGCTTAATTTCAAGCAACTCATATTTGATTACAGCCATAGGTGCATCCACATGAATGATACTGCCCACTTCTTTCCCCAAAAGTGCCTTGCCTAAAGGACTCTCATAGGAAATTTTGTTATCCAGGACATCCGCCTCAGCAGGACTTACAATTTTGTATTCCATCTTCTCCGAAAATTCGATGTCATTCAGAATGACAGTCGATCCGATACTAACGGTCCTAAGGTCTAAATTACTCTCGTCCACGACCCGGGCTTTGGTCAGCATCTTCTCCAATATGAGAATGCGGGTTTCCATAAATGCTTGGTCGTCCTTGGCTGAGTGATACTCACTATTTTCCTTCAAATCGCCGTAGCTGATAGCCAACTTAAGCCGTTCGGCTAGCTCCTTACGTTTTACGGTCTTCAGTTCCTTAAGCTCATCCTCCAGCTTGGCCAATCCCTCTTTAGTTAACAATACTTCTTCATTCGACATATTTTATCTACAACTCCTATTTCAGCATTTGCTTAATTCCAATTCAACGCTCAAAAATACAATAAACGAACTAAACCGTTTCGGTCTAAACATTGCTGATTGGAAACGCTCTTGGGATGTATGCAAATTGCTCATTTGGCTTGCTTTATTGTAGTTTACTCTAAATCGGACCAACATGCGAAATAAATTACTGGATAATAGTAGCCAACTACCTTCAGCCAAGGTGATTCTTATAGTAACCAATGCTCTCTTATTCGCATATCGTATGATCATAACGTATATTGATGAGCACGTGTAGTGCCACTGTCCTTGTCCCGAATTTTCATAAAGACCAGGCAAGAACAGTATATGGCGGGAGGAAGATTCGATGGCTTCCTTAGGAAAGAATGGGAATGGGAATGGGAATGGGAATCGTAAATCCAAATCCCCCCCCAACGGTCAAAAGAAAAATGGATTAAACAGTAATTCGGCTATCTTTTCTGCTCTTCAAGGAAAAAATGTGGAGGTCTTAGTGGCAGCCCTCCTACTAACAGGAAAACTAAACGTCGATTCCGTGACTTTATACAGACAAGCAACATTGTTTTTGGGACTCACTGGAAAATACAAAACACTAGCATCTACTCCTTCCAATGTCGATAATATGGTAAAATTTTTAAATGATAATGGAAATATGACACTTGATCAAGTGATACAGGCCTTTTCACAGAAAGTAAACAATTAACAAGTGGCGAAAGGAGATATTTGTGGTGAGTGAGTTTGATGGAGAATATTTTGCAGAGGTTGTCATTATTGTGATTCTAGTTGCCATGTTCTTCTATGGCTCCTCAGATATAGAGGGACTTTCCGCTTCGCCAACCCAATCCTAAATGATAATTCCCGCTTCGTAAAAAATAAAAAAGCATCTATAGACTCTCACGAGGTCAATAGATGCTCTTACTTTTTAACGGCCCATCATTTCTACTTAATGCCCCTTTACTTCCACGCTTATCGTTTGACTACTAACTTCTCCTGAAGCATTGACTAGCTCGGCCCGATACTCGTATGTACCCGGCTTTTGATTTTGGATGTTGGTGACTGCGCTTTGAGCCTGCGGGCTTTGGCTTGGCAGATCCTGGGCGTCGATCAGTTCTCCATTTTCATATAAGTTGTATTTTGTCGCATTCGTGCCCCACCACATGTTCATTGTAAGGGTGTAGGTGCCGTCACCATCCCAATTGTCATCAGACAGCACTGGAATGCCAGGGGAAGCATCGGTCACTTCGACAGTTAACGAGTCGCTGGTCGTTTTACCAGAAGCGTTGATCAGTTCTGCAGTATACGTGTAGGTACCATTGGTCTTGCCTGTAACAGGAATGACTGCATGCTGTGCTCCAGGGGAAGCGGCTTGCAACGATTGGGTGCCAATCAGCTTGTCGTTTTCATACAACTTGAGTTCATCACCATTCGTACCCCACCACAGATTCATGGTGATGTTGTAGTTGCCATCCTTCAGTCCAGTGTCCTGCCCGTTATCATGCGACAGCACAGGTTTTCCCGGCACTTCACCTACAGCAGTCTTTTCGACTCTAACGGTTACAGGATTGGATACCACTGTTTGACCGTCCAAGGTGACGCTGGCTGTAATCTCCGCGCTCCCCTCTTTTAGGGCCTTAAGTTCTCCATACGTATCCAGCGAAACGGATTCATGACTGCTGATATACTGAACAGAAGCGCGGCTTAAATCAGCTTCGCTGCCATCTGTCAGCGTACCCTTGAGATGTGTCGCTGCCGTATCCCCAATGTTGAGGGTCGTTTGATCCAGTGAAAGCTCTACTTCCTGCAAAGCTGCGCCTGCCTGAGCTGAAAAATCATCCAGTCCACGCGGTTTTAACTGATAATTCCCTTTGAAAATCGCCGAAATTCCCTTTAGTTTCACTTGCTGTCCTTCTTGATATGGAAAAGATGTCCGTGTTACGCCTGTACGTGCATCGACGCGCACATGGTGACTTACTTCACCAGATACTGCATCAAATTCAAACGAACCTACGGGAGTCGCGTCTATCACATTACGAATAATTGCCGTTGGAAGCTCAACCAATTGTCCTTGGTTCGCATCACTGAGTTCGGTGACTTGTACAGCTTCTGGAAGTTGTCCTTCTCCCGTTTTTTCAATTACCACTGGATCGGTTAACTCTAGCTCACTATTATACAGTGCCAAGCTTGCTGTAAGCTTTACTCGATCACCTCGGTGAAAGCCACTTTGGTTCTGATATACATAAATCCCACCACTTTCATCCTGCATGTAAAAGGCTTGACCACCGAATGCACCTGGTTCTGTCGTCACAACACCCTCTACGGTTACGGCTTTGCCAGCCGGGAGACTCCGTGCTTCTGCGACACTAATACGAGCTGGAACCGTATTGCCTTCCTCAGGCAATGGCTGGGCCGGGACATCAGCCAGCACGACGGATTGGGTCAGCAGATTGCTGCCGTTTTGCCTCAGTCTAAGATTAGCTGAACCACTGGTTCCCGGCTTGATCCGCACCGTCAAGTCCTTATAGGCATGCCCTTTGCCGTTGGACTCCAGACTAAATGTTCCGCTATAGCCGTATGTGGTTGGCCAGCTTCCATCCGGATTTTGAATCTGGGCTACTTGATTGCCGCCCGCTACGTAAATACCTGTGCTGAATCCGCTAATCGTGCTGTTGGGAGCCAGTTGGTCGGCAGTAACTCGAATTTGAAAAGGCTGTGCATTGGGCAGCTCCTCTTGACGAACGATGCTGTACACTGGTTGCGCACTGTCTGTAGGTCCGCCATAGGACCCTGCTTTGAATGTTTGCTGATCCCACCATTTGTAGCCAGCTGCGGGAGCGGACCAAGGCTCGGCTTGTGGTTCCGTGGAAGCCTGTGGCTCTTCAAAAGGCAGTAATGCCGTCGGCTGGTCCAGTTGTAAGCTGTTCACTTCCGTCAGGCTGGTATACTCCTCCTTGTTGGACAACCAGTCTACGATATTGACCAGTAACACAGCGTCATCTTGCTCCTTAAAGCCGTCATACGTTGTCTTCTTGGTTCCTGTCTCTTCGCGCAAATATTTTGGCGTTGCATCTTCGACAGGAGACGAGTCCCCAATGAAAGCAGCTTTGCCTAGTCCTACTTTCGATACAGCTGCATAAGGTCCTTCTGGAATGCCGCCTCCGTTATAAACGCCCTGATCTACCGCGTTGCCCCAAGCCTGATTGGTTTTAGGAAGATATACGATTCCCTTGGCTTTCGCTGGGTCGATAATCGCGAGTGTTGATCCTGCATGCATTGCCACATTACTCACTCCAGCTGTAATGCCGAACGCCTGCGCTGGCTCGACAATCTGATTGGCTGTGATATCGCCTAATGCATTGTAGCGAAAGCGCACACCAAACTGGCTGCCCAGCCAATCTGAGCTGACTACGCCCTGCATCGCTGCTGAGCTTTTTTCTTCCGCACTCATTCCCTTCGCAGGGTCTTCCCATGCACCACGACGGTAGCCATTAATGCTCTCCGATCCGTCCCAGCGATTCTTGTTGCGGTCCGCGTTATAATGATCTCCAATGAAAAAAATACTATTGCCTGCTTTTACATACTGCTCCATTGCAGCCTGTTCGCTCTGTTTAAAAGGAATATTTGGCTCTGCCGTAACAAATACATCATAATTCTTTAGATCATTGTAAGTAATAGGCGTAGATTGGCGAAGCTCGTGTACATCATAGCCATTGCTCGCGAGGGCTTGGCCGAAGTCTGAAAATCCACCATCAATCACCCAATCTGCTGCGCCAGCTGTCTGTCCATGTGTATTATCAAACAGCACTTTTTTACCAGCGTTCTCATTGACCACTTTCGCAGCAATGAAGGGAGCTGGGTCCGCCGGACCTTCTGCCCGTACCGGTTGTATGCTGCCCGCAACACCAGCGTACAACGATAAAGTGAAAACCATAGCAGTTGCGTATTTGAAGCTACGGGATGTAAAGCGACGAAAGATTCCCATTATTCTCCTCCTGTTTGTTGGTTTAAAGCCCCTCTGGGGGGCATCAGATACAAATTTTAGCATTCATTTATGTTCGAATATGCATTGTTTTGTAAATCTTTAGGAATAATGAATAGGAAGTAAATTCCAATAAAAGAGATACACCGTATGCAGCAATGTGAGTACCGCAAATAGGATTTTCCCAGCAGCCCGGGGTCTCCTTTCCCCTGTAATCAGCTTTGCGCCATTCACGATCAATACCCATACAGCAATGAGAGCTGAAATGAGCGGTAACGTGCAAATTCCCCAGATATACCAGGCGGAATAGCCATACACTATCTGATTGTTACCATAGATGACCTGTACCCCGAGAAAAATCGAATTTAGTGACGCAATGAATGCAAGGTTGGATGAAATGTGATTATTCGTTTTACGGATATCTCTGATCACATATCTTACGATCCAAATCAGCAAAGTTGTGATAAAAAATAAGGAGGCGGCAGCGTAGCTGACAAGCAGAGTCCAGGTACGGTGCCAAAGTGTCGTCTGCTTCATGGTCTTACTATCTGGGGCAACCATCATCCAAGTACCGTTTTCCTGATACAGCAAAATTTTAAGCTGGCCCCCCTTTTCCACAAACAATCCACCACCTGCTGCTTGAAACACTTTGTCTGTTGCTTCATTCTCATTTGGGTGTTTTCCTCTAACAATTAACGTATGATCATTTTGAATTCGCACGGTGTATGTAATGCTTCCCAGTATCCGAATCCATTTTCCCCAACCATGAACAGGATTAGAATCCACCTGATATACGCCCTCGATCTCTGGCGAAAGTTTCACTTGTGTGGAAGAGCGAGCTAGTGACTGCGAAACGGCCTGCGGCTCTGAGGGCAGCATTTGGGCTATCGCATTGATGACTTTTCCATGAAGCAGGGTGTCCGTGTCAGCTGAATTAATGATCACAAAAATACCGATCTTTTGAGACGGAATCAATACCATTTCAGAAATAAAATCATCAATTTCCCCGGTAGCCCACAGCATAGGTACTCCCGTCTCCAAATGACCACGAAAAAATCCGTAGCCCACGCCATCCAGGCGTGCATCGACTGCAAATTGCTGCGCATGCATCACTTTTACCGTATGTGGCTGGAGCACCACTTTGCCCTCATACTTGCCTTCGTTTAAATGAGTGATCAGATAATGGGAAAACTCGTTGGGTGTGACATTCAACGCTCCTGCTCCCGGCAGATTGATATACGACAAAGGCTGTTTCAAATACGCTCCATCCTTCCACTGATACGACTGGGCCATTGCAGGATGATTTAACGGCAATTCCAGTGTCGCGCTGGGCATATTCATCGGCTGGAACAGATGTGTACGGAGATAATCATTCAGGCCCTGACCGCTTACTTGCTCCACGATATTACCGATCAGACCGTAGGCGACATTGCTGTAATCATACTGAATTCCAGGTTTGCGGATGGGAGGCTGATTTTGAAAATACGTGCTGAGATACTGCTCTGTGGGCAAAACGCCTGCCCGAGTCGAGCTGTTAATGTTGTACAGCGCTTCATCCAATCCCGAGGTATGTGTCAAAAGCTGATGCAAATTGAAAGGCTGGTTTTGGTATTGCGTAACTTTATAGCTGTGGAGATAGCTGTTCACGTCTTCATTCAAATCAAGCTTGTTTTGCTCAACCAGCTGCATCGTGGCGCTTGCACTAAATGATTTGGTTAGAGAGCCGACACGAACAATGGTCTTTGCTGGATCGAATGCCGCTTTCCGCTCCAGATCTGCATATCCATAACCTTTACTAAAAAGGATTTGGTTTTCCTGAGTCACGACGACTGCAGCCCCCGGAATATGCAATTTTTCCAATTCTGTACTCATGATATTGTCCACTGTTTTTTCCAATGAATCAGGTGTTATGCTGTCTGTTGCCCATGCCGAAGCAATGAGCAGGTTCGAGAGAAATAACGCTGCTAAAAAAGCGGATAGGTAGCAAATGCCTTTATTCTTCATATTGAAGTACCATCCTTACGTATGAAGTTGATTTAATGATTTGAACCGTGCGGTGATTGCATAGCGAGCAGATATTTATACTCCATATGGAGGCCATCAGCATGGCGCTATGGAATCATCGCACTTCCCATCGCGGGAGTGCACATAATAAAGCGAATCCTGATCGAGTCGCGTAAGCATAAGGCTTCTTACCTGTCGATCAGGATTCATGTGTTACAGATTAAAAATCAGTGATTCAGTTCGTTACATCATCGACCGTAGATTTTCAAGATTTATGATGTGCCAAGTCTTGTGTCATGTCTTTGTCCGTGTTCCGAGTTATCTTTTGTATGGTGGCACGGATACTTTTTACATTTTCCTCGATAAATCCGGGTTCCAGCAGTTCATAATGATTGCCAATCAAGCTATGCTCTTCATAGCTACCTCGTGTAACGTCTTTCCATAAAAGTCGATTATCTCCTGTACCCTTGACCGTTTCCGATCCAACGGCGACAAAGCCGTGAATATTCGCCTGAACGCTCTCTGTATTCACAAGCTGGTTGCCATATACCGCGTAAGCGATCATTTTACGTTGGTACGTTTCATTCAACAGCTCACGGTAGGAGTCGGGAACCTGTTCCAGCATGTCATGAATTTCATGTTCTGTTTCTTCAACTGTGAAGGGCAGGGCTTCCGCCCTTTTGACCGAATCGAGCATAAAAATATCGGATACAGTATGACCTTGACGTTCCAGTGTGTCAGCAACCTTATGCGCCAGATTACCACCTATGGAATAACCAAGCAGCACATACGGACCTTGCGCTTGCGTGTTGACGATCAAATCAACGTAACGTGCCAGCATTGCCTGCTCATCCGCAGCATCATCCACGAACTCCAACCCATACACGACTGCGTCCTGATCCAGTTGTTTCGCAAGCTCCGCGAACGACAGCCCGTATCCAAGCATAGGAGGAAAGCAGAAGATGGAGATCGGACCGTGTTCATTCAACCGAATGATTGGACTATCGGCCTTGTATTCTAGATCGGCTTTCAACAATGTGAGCGCCTGCGCTTCTATAGTCGGGAAGTCCAGAACACTACGGATGGGAAGCTCAATATCTGTAGCAAGGTGAACTTTGCGTATTAGCTCCAGTACTTTCAAGGAATGTCCACCCAACGTGAAAAAGTCATCGTGGATACCCACTTGTGGAATTTCAAGTACTTCCTGCCAAATGGCTGCCAGCAACTGTTCCACATCGGTTCGCGGTGCGACATATTCTATACCCGTGTGCAGCCCTTTGTCCGGCACAGGTAAAGCTTTGCGGTCGATTTTGCCGTTTGTCGTCAGCGGAAACCGATCCAGCTGTACAAATGCGGATGGAATCATATAACTCGGCAGACTGGCCGACATCGCAGCTCGAATCTCACGGATGGTCAGCTGTTCATCGGCAGTGAAGTAAGCACATAATTGCTGCTGACCCGATCCATCCCGCAAAGCGATAACAACGCTATCCCGCACGGACGGTACACTTGCCAGCCGCGCCTCCACCTCGCCCAGCTCAATCCGGTAACCGCGAATTTTAACCTGTTGATCAATCCGTCCAGCGTATTCCAGTATGCCGTCTTCACGCCAGCGAACAAGGTCTCCCGTACAGTACAGACGATCTCCGTCCACCCACGGGTTAGCAAGAAATCTCTCAGCCGTAAGCTCAGAGCGGTTCAGATAACCACGTGCAACTCCGTCTCCGCCGACAACCAGCTCACCCCAAGCTCCAACCGGTTGCAGGTTAAATGACGAATCCACAACATACGCCGTCGAATTACGGATGGGGCGTCCGATCGGCACAGAATCCAGCTGTTCTTCCGTAATGTGATACGTCGTCGAAAAGGTTGTATTTTCCGTTGGCCCATAGCCGTTAATGATGTTGATGTCCGGATTATCGCGCAGGACCCGGTTAATATGGGGTGCAGACAAAACATCACCACCAACCAGCAAATACTTCACATCGCCGAAAAGTTTACTATCCTGCTGTGAAAGCTGATTAAATAACGGAGTGGTCAGCCACATCATGGTGACGCGATGATCCCGTATCGTCTCTTTAAGCTTGGCCGCGTCCAGTAGATCATCCTTATGCACAAGAACAAGCTGACCGCCGTTCAGCAGCGCGCCCCAAATTTCAAACGTAGATACATCAAATACAAACGCGCAAGTCTGCAGCATTCGGGTCGATTCATCAAATGGCACATAATCCGTATTGCGGACAAGGCGCACGACACTTTGATGCTCAACAACGACACCCTTAGGCTTACCTGTTGAACCTGAGGTATAAATGACATAAGCAGCATGATTACCCGCTCCATCTATACCCAGATTGGAAGCATCTGCACTGTAGGACGTATCCTCATTCAGATTGACAATCTGTCCGTCAAAATAGCAACGATCTAGTAAATCCTGCTGAGCCAGCAGCAGCTTAGCTCCCGAGTCCTCCAGCATATAACGGATACGGTCCTCCGGATATTGAGGGTCTACCGGCACATACGCGCCACCAGCCTTCAAAATAGCGAGTGTTCCCGTAATCATATCCAGTGAGCGCTCCGTCAAAATACCCACAGGTTCATCGGATTTCACTCCTGCATCACGCAGCGTATGCGCTAAACGGTTGGCCATCTCATTGAGTTCCCGATAGGTCAATGATTGATGACCCAAAGCTACGGCAATATGATCCGGCGTGCGCTCTGCCTGCTCCTCAAACAGTTTTTGGATCGTGTGATTGCTTGGATATGCAGAGGCAGTGTCATTAAACTCTCCTGTAATTTGTTGTTTTTCCGCCGCTGTAACCAGTTCCAGCTCTTCTACGCAAACATTCGGGTTAAGCAAAACTTGCTCCAACAGGTTCACAAAATGTCCATGCAGACGCTCAATGCCTGTTTGTTCATAACTTAACGCGTTATACATAAAACGAATCTTGATGCATTCTCCAGGCATAACGACTAAGCTCAGATCATAGTTAGTCTGCTCTGCAGCCACCACGTTGGAAATCGGGAATGTATCCTGCCCGTCACTTCCCAGTTCCTCGACCTGCTCATCTACTGGATAATTTTCAAACACCATAATATGGTTAATTAAATCCTGTTTCTGGTCGGTCAATGCCTGGATCTCAAACAGTGGATACGTATCATATGCATGAGAAGCCAGCGCATGCTCCTGCGTTTTCTTCATAACTTCTGCAAAAGATTCCCCTGCCTCACTAAGAATGCGAACGGGAATGGTATTAATGAACAAGCCGATAATATCCTCTACCCCGATAATATCTGATGGACGACCTGAGACGACACTGCCAAATACGACATCACTGTGGTTGTTATATTTTTGCAGCACAATCCCCCATGCGGTTTGTAATAACGTATTCATGGTCACTTGATATCGCTTAGCCGTCTCCTCCACCCGGAGGGTCAAATCACGTTCCAAAACCGTCACCCAATCACTAGCCGTGTTGCCTTCACTCTTGCGACCGGATTTTACAGCTGGTAATGCTGTTTGCTGCTCATACCCGGATAAATAGCTGCTCCAGTAGTCGGTTGCCGCCTTGCGATCCTGTGCTTCCAGCCATTCAATAAAGCGGCTGTACGGCACTGCCGGTGCCAGCTCTGGTACTCTGCCCTCCTGAAGTGCTGCATAGCTTTCAAAGACTTCTTTATTTATAAGGGACAGACACCAGCCGTCCATGACGATATGATGAAAGCTCCATACAAAATGATAGCTGTCTTCTCCGGTACGTAAAATCGCTACACGCAGCAAGACATCCCGACGCAGATCAAAGCCCCGTGCTTTATCTTGTAGCTTGAAATTTTTCACCCAGGTACCTTTTGCATCCTCATCTAGATGGTGTAAATCTTCATATTGAAAGCCGCAATCCCGATTTCGATACACCACCTGCAACGGTTCCGTATCCCTGCCAAAATAAAAATGTGTACGCAGCGCCTCATGTCGCCGAACCAGAATATTCAGGCTTTCTGCAAAAGCCCGAATGTCCATCTGACCTCGCATATCATAAGAAACCTGCTCAAAATACGCGTCATTCGCGGCTGCTTGACTATCTAGCTGGCTGTGAAACAGCATCCCTTTCTGCATTGGGGTCAGTGCATATACATTGTCGATCTCACCCGCAGCACCCATTTCAGATAAGAGGCTGTCCAAGCCTTCCACACTCATTCCTTTATAGGAAATGTCACTTGGGGTAAGCTCCGGGTGTTCTTTATGGATGCAATGCGCCAAAATTTCACGCAGGCTCGATTCCAGTAATTTCGCCAATCGCTCGATCGTCTCCGGTCTATAGCTGGTACGGCTATAACTAATTGTCAGACCCAGTTGGCCTCCCGAAATGATGCCGCCAAAATCCAGTGTATACGTTCGAGCCATGGTCGGGCTCAGCGGCATCCCACCCTCATATGAGGATGATTGCAAGTCGTTCCCTTTCATATCCTGATCGAACTGTCCCAAATAGTTAAAGCTGATTTCGGGATCTGTCGTAAATATGGCTGGAGATGCCTCCGGTGCCTGTGTCTGACGGTCAGCTAAATATTTCAGTACACCGTAGCCAATTCCTTTTTGCGGGATACCGCGCAATCCTTCCTTCACACGCTTAATCCGTTGCGAAAGTGCCAATTCTTCCGGCATATCGAGCAAAACAGGATATTGGCTTGTAAACCATCCTATCGTTCGGGTAATGTCCACCTCTGGTAAAATGGCTTCACGTCCATGTCCCTCCAGATTAATCAGGAAACGCTCATGTCCGCTCCATGCTTGCAATGCCATTCCTACCGCCGTCAACAACAGGTCATTAATTTCTGTACGGTAGGCACGATTGGCCTGCTTGAGCAGCTGGTCTGTCTCTGCATGTGTCCACAAAGCAGTAACCGACTCACTATCGCCAATCAATGGCTTTTCGTGCTCGTTATGCCCGTAATCCTGCGGCAAAGGAGCCCGTTCCGCTTGTGCAAGTTTCCCCCAATACGCTCGCTCACGTTCCATAGCTGGACTGTTGGCATAAGCGTGCAGCTGCTCGGCCCACGTTTGGAACGAATCTGTTTTATGAGGCAGCTGAATCACCTGTTCACCCTTGGAGGCTTGATCATAGGCAGTCGCCAAATCCTCGAATAAAATGCGCCAGGATACCCCGTCCACCGCCAAATGATGAATCACGACCAGCAGATGATCTCCATCCGGGCAACGGAACAGCCCCAGTCTCATCAACGGACCTTCGCTTAGGGAAATACCAGATTGAATTTCATTGCATTTCGCTTCAATTATCTTCGCCAAATCTTGCTTGTTTACATCGCTGTCATTATAGTCAAAGCACTCCAGATGGTACGGTTCGCCTTCCTCTACACTGCGGTTCCATGCTGTACATCCGTTCTCCGACAAACTAAAAACCATACGCAATGCATCATGGTGCGATGTAATCTGATGGAGCGCCCGCCGTAGTGCCTGTTCGTCATAGCCTTCCTGACGATAGAGCATGACAGATTGGTTAAAGTAGTGTGGTTCTCCCGTTGGCTGTTCAAAAAACCAGCGCTGAATCGGTGTAAGCACTACATTTCCTGTAACCTCGCCCTGCTCGGCTATTCGGTTAACAGGCTGAATATATGTGCTTAGTCCCGCAATTGTCGGGTATTTGAACAAGTCCTTCATTTCCAGCTTGTATCCAGCCTGAAACAAGCGGGACGATACTTGGATGGCCTTGATGGAATCACCACCCAAATGGAAAAAGTTATCCTGTATTCCGACTTTCGGGATACCAAGAATGGCTCCCCAAGCCGTAGCCAGTGCTTGTTGAACATCCGTCTCGGGTGCCACATAATCCATACCTGTATCGAGATTGTGCTCAGGTGCAGGCAGTGTCCTGCGGTCTACTTTGCCATTCAGCGTCAAAGGCAGTCTGGAGAGCTGCACAAAGTAGGACGGCACCATATAGCCAGGCAGATCCTGCGACAAAATGTTACGTAAGTCGCTGGCGCTCAATTCACTGTCTGTTGCAAAATAGGCACACAGCTGTTTTTGTCCGTTATCGTCCTGCCGCACGGTAACAACCGATTCCTTCACACCTGGAATCGTGGACAAACGGGTCTCAATTTCACCCAGTTCAATGCGGTAGCCGCGAATTTTGACCTGTTCATCCATTCTTCCCTTGTACTCCAGTACACCATCAGCACGCCAACGCACTAAGTCCCCTGTACGATAGCAATATTCTCCAGACCGGAATGGACTTTCAATAAATTTTTCCGCTGTAAGCTCGGGCCGATTCAGATATCCTCGCCCAACACCGTCGCCACCGACGATCAGCTCTCCCCAGGCTCCGATAGGTTGCAGCTTCAACGAACGATTGACCACATAAGCGGTCGAGTGATCAATTGGACGTCCAATGGGAATAGCCTGGGTTTGCGGTTCTGTAATATCATAGATGGTGGAAAAGGTGGTGTTCTCCGTCGGCCCATAAATATTGGCCAGGCGAAGCTGCGGGTACTCCTTCATCACACGATTGACGTGTGGTACAGACAACACATCACCACCCACGAGCAACTCCTTCAAGGACGCAAACACTCCGATTTCTTGCTGCGAATACTGATTGAATAAAGCCGTGGTCATGAACATCGTGTTAACACGATACTTGTCAATCGCCTGCTTGAGCTTGGAGGCATCCAGAATAGTGTCATGACTTACCACATACAGTTGTCCCCCGTTCAGCAGCGTTCCCCAGATTTCAAAAGTGGAGGCATCGAACACAACTGCGCCCAATTGCAGCATACGTGTATTTTCATCAAGCATGGCATAGCTTTTGTTTTTCACTAGTCGCACGACATTACGGTGCTCAATCATCACGCCCTTCGGCTTGCCTGTCGTGCCAGAGGTGTAAATCACATACGCAAGATCTGAGGAAGATCCCCCTGTTGTCATCGCAATTGTTCCATCCGTATGAGCGTCACCTTCAGATTTGCTATTCCATCGTTGTTCATCACTCAAATCGATGACCGGAATGCCGGGTTCAAAAGGCATCTGTTCACGTCGCTGTAACAGTAACAGCCCCGCACTGGAATCCTCCAGTAAATAACGGATACGCTCCTCAGGATAATCGGGATCAATGGGAACGTAAGCCCCTCCGACCTTCAAAATTGCCAGCATACCGACGACCATTTCAATGGAGCGTTCAGCCATAATCCCTACTCGCTGTGTCTCTGGCTTGGACCCGCGCCGTATCCCATGGGAAGCGAGTATGTGTGCCAGACGGTCGGCACGTTCATTCAGCTCGCGGTAGGTAAGCTTCGTGTCCGCAAAGGTGACGGCCAGCCGATCTGGTGATTGCGCTACCTGTTCCTCGAACAGCACATGCAGTGCTTGATCTCGTGGATACGGATAGTCTGCTACCGTATCATTGAATCTCTGCACAAGCAGCTCTTTTTCTTGGGCCGAAACCATTTCAATAGCCGAAAGAACGATATCCGGCTGTTCTATAACCGCATTGATAAGCTGCTGCAAATGTTCAGTCAGTCGTTCAATGGTTTCCCGTTTGTACAGCCGAGTTCCGTATTGAAGAGCACAGGAAATTTGTTCTCCATCCTCCACTGCGAACAGACTCAAATCAAATTTGGCCGTCGTTTGTTCACTTGGATAGGATGCCAATTGCAGCCCTGCCAGCTGCTGCTCTTTTTGCTCTAGGTTTTGCAGTGCAAACATGGTATCAAATAACGGATTACGGCTTAAATCTCGATCCACGCCCAGCTTCTCCACCAGCTCTTCAAACGGATAATCCTGATGTTCAAAAGCCTTTAACGCGTTATCCTTGACCTCCAACACATAATCGCGGAACGTTTTCCCGCCTTCTGGATAATTACGGATTGCCAGTGTATTCACGAACATCCCGATCAGACTGCCAAGATCCGCATGGGGCCGCCCTGCAATTGGCGAACCGACAATAATATCCTCCTGCCCACTATAGTGGCTAAGCAAAGCCGAATAGGCAGCCAACAGCACCATATATAATGTCGATTCCGTCTGCACCGCAATGCTTTTTAAGCCTTCGCTTTGTCGTTGGTCAAGCGTAAATTCCAGCACATCTCCTTCAAAGCTTCTCACCGCCGGGCGTGGATAATCAGTCGGTAGATCTAGCACAGGTAGCTCTCCTGCGAAGGTATTGAGCCAGTAGTTTTCCTGTTCCCGGTAGTGTTCACTTTGCTGCTGCTTCTGTTGCCAAGCGGCGTAGTCTTTATACTGAATGCGCAGCGATGGCAGCGTGTCGCCTGTATATAAACGAATGAAGTCCTGAATCAGTACATTTATAGAGGTACCGTCCGAAATGATATGATGCATATCCATGAGCAAAATATGATGCTCTGGGTCTGTTTCAATCAAACCAACTCGGAATAACGGAGCCTGCTCCAGATCGAACGGCTGAACAAAGTTACGTACCAGCTCATCCGTTTCCTTTGGGGCAGCTCCGTGAGCATAGGTCAATTCCATGCGAAAAGGAACCTCGTCATGTACTCGCTGGACAGGTTCACCGTTCATGGTCTCAAAACTTGTGCGCAATGTTTCATGGCGTTCAATAAGCTGACGGAACGCGTTATCCAGTGCCTTGTGATCAAGTGAACCGGTCAGAGTCAGGGCACCAGGTATGTTATAGCTAATTCCCGCTCCATCAAGCTGATTGAGGATATACATCCGTTTTTGAGCCGATGAGACCGCATAAAATGGCTTATTCTCCGTAACAGGGATGGATTCATAAGTGGTTTGCTCCAGTGCTTCAATAACCTGCGCCAGCTGTTCGATTGTCGGATGCTGAAACAGATCCTTTAGCTGCACATTTTTATGCAATTCCTTATAGATGAGTGATATGACATGTGTCGCCCGCAGGGAATGTCCTCCTGCCTCAAAAAAGTTATCCTTAATCCCAATGCGCTCAAGCTCCAGCACATCTTTCCAGATGCTAGCCAGTTGTGCTTGTAATTGATTTTGAGGAGGTACATATTCTGCGCCTGAGCTTACACCTCCCTCTGGCTGTGGCAACGCTCGGCGATCCACCTTGCCGTTGGGCGTCAGTGGCAACTGCTCCAGCTGCATAAAATACGACGGTACCATGTAGCCCGGCAGCTCCTGACTCAAAGCGCTACGCAGCTCACTTGTCGCTACTTCCGCATGGGTGACCACATATGCGCAGAGCAGCTTTTGCCCCTGTTCATCTTCATGTGCAATTACAACAGCTTCTCGGACTGCCTCCAGCTTCAACAGCTGTGCTTCCACCTCGCCCAGCTCGATCCGGTAGCCCCGGATTTTTACCTGCGCGTCGATCCGTCCCTTATATTCCAGCGTCCCGTCCGCATTCCAACGCACCAGGTCCCCTGTACGATAGCAGCGTTCGCCGCCACGGAATGGGCTGTCAATAAACTTTTCGGTCGTCAGGTCTGGGCGGTTGCGGTATCCGCGGGCCACCCCGTCACCGCCGACGATCAGTTCTCCCCACGCTCCAACAGGCTGGAGCTGCATCGAACCGTCCACGACATATGCCGTCGAGTTATGGATTGGGCTGCCAATGGGCACAGATGCCGATTGAACGCCGGTAATGGCATGTGTGGTGGAAAAGGTCGTATTTTCCGTCGGACCATAGCCGTTAATGATATGTAGATTCGGATGGGCCTCCAATACCCGGTTAATATGCGGTACGGACAGCACATCACCACCAACCAACAGCTCCCGCATCCCCTCAAATAGTTCCAAGTCCTGCTGGGATAGCTGATTAAAGAGTGGTGCGGTCAGCCACATCGTGGTAATGCCGTGATTGCGGACAACTTCCTTGAGCTTGGGTGCGTCCAAAATAATATCCTGACTCACCAGCACCAGCTGTCCACCGTTCAATAGCGCACCCCAAATTTCGAAGGTCGACGCGTCAAAGACAACAGACCCGGTCTGCAAAATGCGCGTGTCGGCATTCAAGCGTGCATAATTTGTGTTTGTCACCAAACGCACGACATTACGGTGCTCCACCATAACCCCTTTGGGCTGGCCTGTAGTCCCTGAGGTGTACATAATATAGGCCAAGCGACCAGCTGCGCTCGCCTTCGGTTGTTCTCCAGCTGCATAAGCCTGCTGTATTTGTTCTGCTTGTTCTGATTGCGTAGCTTTTGGTTGCATGGTTTCTGGTTGTATGGTTGTCGTAGAAGCAAGTTCGGGACTGGCGGAAATGGAGTAGAAAGGATCTAGGCAGTCCACGTATCCCGGATCAGTATTCGTCCCGTGATCATTCGGCAAAATTGGATCGTAACGATTAGCATCATCCGTTCCATAAATTGCAGCATCGCTAAGGTGGAGCACCATTCCCTTAAAATCAGTGGGCCGATGTTCCATTCGCTGCACGAGCAGTATGTCCGCACCGGAATCCTTCAGCAAATAGCGTACACGCTCATCCGGGTAATCAGAATCAATGGGTACATACGCTCCACCTGCTTTGAGAATTCCGAGCATACCGACAATCATCTCAATCGAGCGTTCAGCTACAATGCCGACCGTCTGCTCGGTGCGGATTCCCTGCTTACATAAAGAATGAGCCAGTCGGTTGGCCTTTTCATTCAATTCTGCATAGGTTAGGCTATCTTGCCCACACACTACCGCCACCTGCTGTGGTGCCTGCTTCGCCTGTTTCTCGAACAATTCATGAATAGACGCATGACGTGGATAATCCACATTTGTATCGTTGAAGGTATGAACCAGCTGCTCTACTTCTTGCTCTGACAGTACTTGTGCTGTGGAAATCGCCAACTCTGGCTGCTGCAAAACAATAGTGTACAGCCGCAGAAGCTGCTCAACAAAGTGCTCAATCGTCATCTCGCTATAACGGTCGCTACTATACTTTACGTTCAGGGAGACCGCTTCATTTTCCCATTGAAACTGGAAATGTAGTTCGGATTGTACGTGATTCAAAAATTCAGATACATGAATATTTTGCAAGGATACTGTGGTGTGAATAAGAGGCTTTCCATCCTCATGACGTTGAATGTCAAGTAATTCGGAATAGTTCCAAAAAGGAATGTTTTGATGTTCAATAGCTTCGCCGACAGAGGTTTTGATTTGAGACAGCAAGGCTTTGAAGGTTGTGCTGGAATCCAGCGTATTTTTCAATAAAAGCAGATGGTTGATCGGCTTTGTAGCACCGTTGCTAGACTTGGCTACCGGAATGCCCAGCAGCACACGTTCCTCACCTGTGTATTTATGCAATAAGCTCTCTACTCCAGCAAGCAGGACCATAAACACGGCCCATGGAGCGCCACCAGTTATAGATGATATTCTTTGAGAAATTTCAGTTGGAAATGTGAGCGTGTACGTATGGGAATTTAAACTCGTTACAGTTGTACTTCTGGACACATGGTTGGTGTATGGTAGGCAGCTGATATGATCCTCAGATTCCAGTTTATGACTCCAGTAATTTTTTTCCTTCTCAAATAAGGCTTTCAATGACATCCCTCCTGCTTCTCGGGGCCTGTTCCCCCGGTTGGATGGTGCGTTGTTACGTACATGAGCGTTGTGTCAGAAAAAGAATACTTTGCAGGCAAGGGCAGTCGGACAAGCCGCCGCCCTCTGCACACGCAAAGTGAAATCATTGCATCTTAGAAAACTGATTTAGAAAACAAAGTCGATGGAATCCGGCGAGAAGCCTTCTGGCTGCTCGTCCGTGTTCACCTGAATATCGCTTAACAGTAAATCTGGATCGGTTCCAATCTGGGACAGGATCGCTATCAAATCTCTGGTTAATCTCTCAATAGCGTCGCCCCCAAATAGCTTCGTGCAGTATTCAAAGGAACCCTTGATTTCCCCATCTTCATCACTCATGGACAAGGTCAAATCGAATTTGGAGATACGATGCTCCTGAACATGCGGGCTGAAGGACAGCGTCTCAAGCTGCGCTTCCTGTGACTCCGTATTTTGCAGTACAAACATAGTGTCGAATAACGGGTTACGGCTTGCATCCCGTGCTACATCCAGTTTTTCCACCAACTCTTCCAGTGGATAATCCTGATGCTCGAAGGCTTGCAACGTACGATCTCTGGCTTCCAGCAAGTAGCTGTGGAACGTTTGGTTGCCCTTCGGCTGATGCCGGATGGCTAGCGTGTTGACGAACATTCCGATCAGTGGCTCCAGTTCAGGCAACAAGCGGCCTGCTACCGGCGTACCGATGATCAAATCGTCCTGACCGCTGTATTTGGACAGCAGAACGGTGTAGGCACTCAATAGCACCATGTACAGCGTACTTCCGGTCTGTGCCGCAATTCGGCGCAGTTGCTCGGATACATTCGCGTCCACTGTAAATTCATACATCGCACCCTCGAAGCTGCGAACAGCAGGTCTAGGATAAGCAATTGGCAAATCCAGTACCGGCAATGCTCCGGCTAAATGCTCCAGCCAGAAGTGTTCTCGGCGTTGGTATGACTCACGCTGCATCTCCTGCTGCTGCCACACGGCGTAGTCTTTGTACTGAATTTGCAGCGGCTCCAATTCCTGTCCCTCGTACAGTTGTACCAGCTCATGCACGATGTTGCTCGACGATACACCGTCTGAAATAATATGGTGCATGTCGTACATCAGGAGATGGCGCTCTGGTCCGGTTTGAATGAGACGGACACGCAGCAGTGGTGCCTGGCGAAGATCAAAGCTACGTACAAAGGACTCGATATAGGCTTCGACTTCGGACTCCCTGGCCTGCAGGTGCTCTACTGCAAACTCCACTTGATCGTAAACCCGCTGAACGACCTCGCCTTCCAGCATTTCAAAGGAAGTCCGCAGCGTTTCATGGCGGGCTATTAACTGACGGAACGCATCCTCCAGCCGATCGGCCTGAAGCGGTCCCTCCACGGTTAATACACCCGGCATATTGTAACTGAGATCCCCACCTTCCAGATGGCTCAAAATGTACAATCGTTTTTGAGCCGAGGAAACCGGGTAGTACGCCTGTTGCGCCGCCGCAGGGATCACCGTATAGGTGTCTGTACCGTGCGTTGCGATGAGCTGGGCTTGCTGCTCAATCGTGAAGTGTTGGAACACCTCACGCAGCGTAATCCGACTGTCCAGTTCCTGATGGATTTTGGCCACCAGCGTCGTTGCCCGCAGGGAGTGTCCACCCACGTCAAAGAATGAGTCGGTGACTCCTACGCTGGACAGCTTCAAGACATCCTGCCAGATTTGGGCTAGCTTGGTTTCCAGCGGTGTCCGCGGTGCAACGTACTCCAGGCCTCCTTCGAGGCGTGCTTCCGGTGCCGGCAACGCCTTGCGGTCGATTTTCCCGTTCGGTGTCAGCGGGAAACGATCCAGTTGTACCACATACGTCGGGATCATGTAATCCGGCAGCTTCGGCTGCAGCGCATTGCGCAGCTCCGGCAAACTCAGGGACTCTGAAGCTATGATATAGGCACACAGGTCCTTGTGTCCGTCTTCGTTTTCCCATGCTGTGACCACGGCTTTCTGAATGCCGTCCACGGTCAGCAGCTGCGCTTCCACCTCGCCCAGTTCGATCCGGTACCCCCGGATTTTCACCTGGTGGTCGATCCGGCCCAAATACTCAATACTGCCGTCTGGCATCCACCGTGCCAAGTCGCCCGTCCGGTACATCCGGTTTGCGTGATCCGCTGGATCAGCTGCTGCCGCATCAGCGAACGGATTCAGGACGAACTTCTCTGCCGTCAGCTCCGGCAGGTTCAGGTATCCTCGTCCCACACCTGCACCTCCGATATAAAGCTCACCTGCGATACCGATCGGTACCAGCTGTTGCTGGCTGTTCAGGATGTACACCGACTGGTTCGCTATCGGCGTTCCGATGGATACTGTGTGCTCCCCTTTTTCCAGCAGTACGTTCAGGGACTCCACATCTTCAATCGTATAAGCAGTCGCATCTACCGTCGTTTCGGTCGGGCCATACACGTTCGTAATGACTGGACGATACCCGGACCACTTGTGCAAGAACACATTTACCAGTTGCACGGATAATGCTTCGCCACCGATCAGGTAATGCTTCACTTCCGGCGCTTCCGTCACACTGACGCTTTCGTTCAAAATATGCAGATGCGCAGGTGTGCCGTCCGACAGATCAATTCGGTGCGTGCGGTAGTAGGCGATCAAATGCTCTCCGCTCAGACTGACGTCACGGGACACCACGTGCAGGGTGTGGCCTAACAGCAAGCTGGCAAAGATTTGCTTCACTGAAGCGTCAAATACAAATGCCGACAGCCATGCGACATGAAGCGGCTGTTCATAACGGCTGTATACTCGTTCCCATAAAGCATCTACCAGATTGCTAACACTGCCCTGCTCGATCATGACCCCTTTCGGCTGACCGGTGGTGCCTGACGTGTAAATCATATAGGCCAGGTTATGCGGGCGGGCAACAGGGATTAGATTGCTCGCATCCTGTGCTCCCAACTGAGCTTGAACGTCCTCGTCGTCAAGAACTACAGCTTGTACTAGGGATGGCAAGCTGAGCGACAGGGTGGCGACTCTACTTGTAATCACGACCTTGGCCCCACTGTCTTGGAGCATGTAGTCGATGCGCTCCTGTGGATACACCGTATCCATCGGCACATATGCGCCTCCGGCCTTAAGTACCCCCAGAATGCTCACCAGAATATCCGCAGAACGTTCCAGCAATACGCCAACCGGTTGATCTGCTTCGACCCCTTCCGCTCGTAACACACGAGCCAATTGGTTTGCACGCTCATTCAGCTCAGTGTAGGTCAGCGCGGTGGCCCCAGACACAACTGCTATCCGCTCAGGGTTGCGCTTCGCTTGGTCTTCAAAGCGTTCGCTGAGCGAACGGCCTTGTAATGCTCCAAGCAGGCTGTGCGCATTCGGATCATTGAACACCTTCAGAATCTGCTCGGTTTCTTCTGCCGTAATCAACTCCAGCTCACCCAGCTTCGCATCCGGGTTCGCCGCGACGGCTTCAGCCAAGCGAACAAAGTGACGCGTCATCCGTTCTACCGTTTCGCGCTCGTACAACGCAGTTGCATACTGCAATCCGAACTGGATACCTGCCTCTTCCTCTCTGGCTTCCAGCGTCAAATCAAACTTCGCTGGCGTTTGTTCCAAGCCGTATGGACGGAAGCTCAGATCTGCCAGCTGCAACTCGCCTTCCTCGGTGGTTTGCAGGGTAAACATCGTATCAAACAGCGGATGGCGGCTCATATCCCGCTTCACATTTAGCTTTTCCACCAGTTCCTCAAATGGGTAGTCCTGATGTTCATAGGCTTGCAGAGCACAAACTTTCACTTCTTCCACGTAGCTGCGGAAGGTATGTTCCGCTGTCGGATAGTTTCGCAATGCCAACGTACCGACGAACATCCCGAGGATCGGTTCCAAATCTGCATGCGGTCGTCCTGCAATCGGTGTGCCGACTACAATATCTTCTTGCCCGCTGTATTGGTGTAAGAGCGCGGTGTACGCAGCCAGCAGCACCATGTACAGCGTGGAGCCTGTGTGCGCCGCCAGTTCCTTCAGGCGTTCGCTAGCTTCGCGTTCCAGCCCGAACACCACTGTATCGCCTGCGGTACTTCGCACCGCCGGACGGGCAAAGTCCGTAGGTACATCCAGCACTGGCAGCTCACCCCGGAAGGTGTCGAGCCAGTACGCTTCCTGACGTTGCATCCACTCTTGATGGGCTTCGCTTTGCTGCCATACCGCATAATCCTTGTACTGTATCCGCAATGGCGAAAGCACTTCACCGTCGTATAAGCGGACAAATTCATCGGTCAGTACTCCCATGGACACACCATCCGAGACGATATGGTGCATATCGAGCATGAGCAAATGCTGCGGTTCCTGCTCGGTTCCTTGTACACCCAAATCTACCAAGCCTACCCGCAGCAGCGGAGCGGCTTGCAGATCGAACGGACGTACAAACTGTTGCACACGTTCTTGTGCTTCCTGACTGACCATCGTGTCCGCAGTTGCACCCTCTACCTGTACCTTCGTATACTCCACCTCGAACGGTACGGTGTCCTCTATCCATTGCACCGGCTCACTGTCCACCAGCTCAAAGCGGGTACGCAACGTTGCATGGCGGGCGATCAGTTGACGGAACACGTCCTCCACTCGCTTCACGTCCAACGGACCACTCACTTGCAGCACTGACGGCATGTTGTAGTTCACATCATTCGGGTCGAACTGATGCAGCACATACAGTCGTTTTTGCGCCGAGGAAAGCGGGTAGAAGCTGCGTTCTTCCGTCACTGGAATACACGCATACGCCACTTGATCCAGACCTTCCATGACCGCTGCCAGTTGTTCAATCGTTGGCGCTTCAAAAATACTGCGTAGTGGAAGCGGCTTGTTCAGCTCCTTGTGAATCTTCGAGGCCAGCGTCGTCGCCCGCAGCGAGTGTCCGCCAATCTCGAAGAAGTTTTCCTTCACACCGACCTGCGCCAGACCCAGCACATCCTGCCAAATTTGCGCCAGCTTCACTTCCACCCATGTCCGCGGTGCGACATAATCGGCTCCGCTTTGCAGGTTGCCTTCCGGTGTTGGCAGTGCCTTGCGGTCGATTTTACCATTCGGTGTCAACGGCATCTGCTCCAGCTGCACCAAATACGAAGGCACCATGTAGTTTGGAAGCTCCTCGCCCAGTAAGCTGCGCAGCTCACCAGTGCTCACTTCCCGTTCAGCAACATAGTATGCCACCAGTTGGTTTTGCCCCTGTTCGTCTGCCTGGGCCAGTACGATGACCTCTTGTACGTCCTCCACTTTCAAAATTTGTGCCTCGACCTCGCCCAGCTCGATCCGATAGCCCCGGATTTTCACCTGATGGTCGATCCGGCCCAAATATTCGATGTTGCCGTCTGGCATCCATCTCGCCAAGTCACCCGTACGGTACATTCGTTCGTAGCCGGCTTCACCAGCCGCAAACGGATTTGGTATAAATTTCTCAGCCGTCAGCTCTGGGCGATCCAGATAACCACGGGCCAGACCCGGACCGGACACGCACAGTTCACCCGCTACGCCTACCGGAGCCAAATGTCCATGCACATCCACCATGTATACCCGATGATTCGGCATAGGGCGTCCGATGGAAATCAGTTGTCCGGCTCTCTCATCCTCGGATACCGGCCAGATGGATGTCGCCACCGAGTTTTCGGTTGGACCGTAACCGTTGTAGTACGCCACCTGATCCTTCCACTTGTATACCAATTCTGTTGAAGATGCAGAACCCGCAGTGAACAGAATACGCAGATTTGGCATCCGCTCCGGCTCCAGATACACCGCATAGGTCGGTGGTAACGTCGCCACCGTAATCTGATGTTCTGTCATGTAATGTTCGAATCTCTCATAGTCCAAAATCGTCTCTGACGTTGGCACATACAACGTGGCTCCGCAGAACAGCGCCTGGAAGATTTCCCAGCAAGCCGCATCAAACGAATAGCTGGCGAACAGCAACGTATGATCCGACGTTCGGATCTTGAGCGTCTGATCAAAATACGTTTTCAGATTGCATAGACCGCGATGCTCCAACATAACACCCTTCGGCTGCCCCGTCGTACCCGACGTATAGATGACATACGCCAGATCGTTCGGACCAGACAACGGTTCCAGATTGGAATCATCCTCGTGATACACCGTTTGCTCCCCATCCAGCACCAGCACGTTACCATCGAAAGCTACTTTATCCACCAGATGGTTTTGCGTTAACAACAGCTTCGCACCTGAGTCGTCCAGCATGTAGCGGATACGCTCCTCCGGATAGGTTGGATCAATGGGGACATATGCTCCTCCGGCCTTCAAAATCCCGAAGATCCCCACGATCATGTCCACCGAACGCTCGGTCATCAGACCCACCAGACGATCCTTCGTCACGCCTTGGTTACGCAAGGTACGAGCCAAACGATTGGCGCGTTCATTCAGCTCGCGATAGGTCAACTGTTCTCCTTCGAAGAACAACGCTGCCTGCTCCGGTGTCTGCGCCGTTTGTGTCTCGAACAAGCCATGAATCGTTTGCTCGCTTGGATACTCAGCAGCTGTATTTCCCCATACGCTGAGAATTTGCTCACGCTCCTGCTCACTTACCATATCCAGCTCCTGCACTCGAATGTCTGGCTTCGCCACCACCTGCTCCAACAGCTGTATCAGATGGCCCTGAGTCCGTTCAACGGCTTCACGATCATATAACTTCGCATTGTATTCAAATCGGATTTTCATCGCTTCCTGCGGCATAACGACCAGATTGAAATCATAGTTGGTTTGTTCAATCATGCCGGCATTGCGAATTTCAAAATCCGACTCTGCACCTTCGCCAAGTTGCTCGACCTGCTCCTCCACCGGATAGTTTTCAAACACGATAATGTGGTTGATCAGATCTTGCTTTTGCTCGCTTAAGGCTTGAATTTCATACAGCGGATACGTTTCATAATCTTGAGAAGTCAGCGCCTGCTTCTGATTCGTTCTGATCATGTCGGCAAAGGTGTCCTCAGCCCCGCTGCGGATCCGTATTGGAATGGTGTTAATGAACAAGCCCACCATATTTTCGATCCCCGGAATATCCGCTGGACGACCAGACACTACACCGCCAAAAACAGCGTCGTCACTACCGTTGTACTTTTGGAGCAGCAATCCCCAGGCTGTTTGCAGCAACGTATTCGGGGTCACGTGGTACTGCTTGGCCACCATTTCCATACGTTCGGTCAAGTCCTTGCCCAGATCACACAGGATATGCTCAAATTGTGCACCGTCCGCTTTCACGCCTACTTTTCCGGTCGGAATCGAAGTTTGCTGATCATAGCCGAGCAAATAATCCTTCCAGTACGCAGCTGCTGCTTCTACATCCTGTGCTTCAAGCCACTCAATATACTGACTGTATGGAGTAACGGGGGCAAGCTTCGGCTGTCTATGCTCCACGGCTGCAAAGTAAGCCTCAAACACCTCATCCGTGACTAATGCCACACACCAGCCATCCATCAAGATGTGATGAGAGCTCCACACAAAATAATAATCCTCATCACCTGTTCGTAAAATCGCCACGCGCATCAACGCATCCCGGGACAAATCGAATCCGGCTGCCTTGTCCTTGCGAATAAATTCCTTCACATACGCGTCACGCTCCTGCTCATTCAGATGACGCAAATCTTCACATCTAAAACCAACATCCTTGCGGCGGAAAATCACCTGCACAGGCTCATCCTGCCAACCGCTGATGAAATTGGCTCTAAATATCTCATGCCGCTGTGCCAAATGATTCAAGCTATCTTGGAAAATATCGGCTTGGAAGCGTCCATGCAAATCAAAGGTCGTTTGTTCAAAATAAGCACCTGACTCTGCATCCATCAGACTATGGAACAACATGCCTTTTTGCATCGGCGTCAGCGCATATACATTTTCCAGTTCCCCCATGTCACGAGTCCGCTCTACCAACTGATCCAGCTCGGCCATGGTTACATTTTTAAGCATGACATCGCTTGGCGTCAGCTCCTGCTGTTTGCGGCCTGTGCAATGCGCAATGATTTCCTGCAAACTGATTCGGAACGCTTCGGCTAGCTGCTCCATCGTTTCATGGCGATATTCCTGCTTACTGTAGCTGATCGTCAATTGCAGCTCGCCTTCGGAAATCAGTCCGTTCATATCCAGCGTGTGCGTTCTAGCTGCATGAGCGCTAAGCTCTGCACCGCTAGAATAAGGAGATACGCCAATGGATTGATTTTGCATATCTTGGTCAAATTGTCCCAAATAGTTGAAGCTGATTTCGGGTTCGGTCACAAAACGCTCTTGCTCACGTGCTGCGGACAGGTATCTCAACATCCCGTAGCCAATGCCCTTTTGCGGAATGCGCCGTAGTCCTTCTTTCACATGTTTGATGCGTTGTGAAAGGTCTTGCCCCACGCTCATATCCAGCACAACTGGGAATTGAGTCGTAAACCAGCCCACGGTGCGCGTAATATCCAGTTCTGGCAAAATGGACTCCCGTCCATGACCTTCCAGGCTCACAAGCACTCGTTCCAGACCGGCCCAGCGATGAATAGTCAGTCCCAATGCGGTAAGCAGCAAATCATTCATCTCCGTGTTGTAGGCACGATGCGCCTGTTTTAACAGCTGTTCCGTTTCCTGAGCTGTCCACGTGACCGTAATGTTCTCGCTGTCCCTATTTAAGGAATGAGAATGGGATTCGTCTTTTGGAAGCGGCTGATATATTCCCTGTTCCATTTCCTGCCAGAATGCGAGTTCTGCTGCCATGGCCGGACCGTTCGCATATTGAGACTGCCCATCCGCCCAGGTGCGGAATGAATCCGTTTTGTGCGGAAGACGAGCGGCTTGTCCGTTCAATGCCTGCTCGTAGGCTGTCGTAATATCCTCGAACAAAATGCGCCAAGATACGGTATCCACCACTAAGTGATGAATCGCCATCAGCAAATGATCACCATCGGGGCAATGGAACAGCCCCAGCTTCACCAGCGGTCCTTCGCTTAGATGAATACCCGCCTGGATTTCATTCACTTTAGCCTCGATCGCCGCATATACCTCAGACTCATTTCTGAAGTCGGCCCGATCCAGCGTATACAGCTCGCCCTCCCCAACCGCACGGTTCCAAGCTTCATATCCGTGCTCACTAGGACGGAAAATGATACGCAGTGCGTCGTGATGGCTCACGATGTGATCCATCGCTGTGCGCAGGGCCGTTTCATCAAAACCGTCCTTGCTATGCAGCATAATGGACTGGTTATGATGATGAGCATCCGTCAGGTTCTGCTCAAAGAACCATTGTTGAACAGGTGTCAGTTTCACAGCGCCCACCACTTCGCTCTGATCCGCCAATCGGGTCACCGTTTGGACTTTCAGTGCCAATGCAGACACGGTTGGATGACTGAACAGATCTTTCATCTCCAGTCGATAACCTGCTTGCAGCAATCGGGAGGATACTTGCAAGGCCTTGATCGAATCGCCACCCAGCTCAAAGAAGTTATCCTGCGTGCCTACCGCTTCCACGCCGAGCACCCCGGCCCATACCGCAGCCAATACTTGTTCCACCGTGGTACGCGGTGCCACATAGGCTGCCCCGGTATGGATGCTTCCTTCCGGTTCCGGCAAGGCCTTGCGGTCGATTTTTCCATTGCTAGTCAGCGGGATCGTCTCCAGTCGCATCAAGCGTGCAGGTACCATATGTGCTGGCAGTCCGGCTTCCAGCTCGGCCTGTACCTCCTCGATCCGCAGCTCGGATTCTCCTGTGATGTACCCGCACAAGTACTTGTGTCCATGCTCATCTGTCCGGTCGATGACTACCGCTTGACGCACACCTGGCACCCGTTGGATCGCCGTTTCAATCTCGCCCAGCTCGATCCGGTAGCCCCGGATTTTCACTTGATAATCCATCCGGCCGATAAAGTCCACATTGCCGTCTGGCATCCACCGCGCCAAGTCGCCTGTGCGATACAATCGTTCACCCGCTACGTACGGGTTCGCTACGAACTTCTCGGCCGTCAGGTCTGCACGGTTCAGGTAGCCTCGTGCCACCCCGGCTCCGCCGATACACAGCTCACCCAACACACCGATCGGCACCGGATTCAGCTGGCTGTCCACAATGTAGAAGCGTGCGTTCAGCCACGCCTGACCAATCGGTACACTGCCGCTGTCCGGCAGCTTCGACAGTTCTTCGTCGTAGAAGCTGGAGTCGATTGCCGCTTCCGTGACGCCGTAACTGTTCATAATGCGAATATCCGCGCCAAATCGTTCTTGCAGCACCCGGTAATCCGTCACGCTACAGCTATCCGAGCTGGTAATCAGCAATTCCAGACTGCTCATGTCCAGTCCGTGTTCATGCACATGCTGCATAAACGGTACGATCAAGGCTGGTGTTGATTCGAATACCGTAATCTGATAATCACGAATCCAGCCATACAGACGGCTTGGATCAATCCGGTCGTCCTTCGGACAGATAACCATCGTTCCGCCGTTATAAAGCGTCCGCGCAATATCGCCGACGAACACGTCGAAGGAGAAGCTTGCCAGTTGTAGCAATCGTACCGGGAACCGGTTCAGACGGTAATCCCGGCGATACGCCGCAGCCGTATTCACCAAGCTGCGATGCTCAATCATGACGCCCTTCGGACGTCCCGTTGTACCGGACGTGTAGATCACATACGCCAGATCCTGCGGTTCGTTGATGTGCTCGATATCCGTGGCATCCCCGGTGTACAGCGACTCATCGTCCAGCGCCAGCACGGTATGCAGACGCAAGTGCGCTGCGGGTTCGACTGTAGCTTCGCTTTCATCCAGCCAGACCTGTGCACGCTCCTGCAACCCCGTTTGGGTCAGTAGTACCGTCGCACCACTGTCCTCCAGCATGAAACGAATACGTTCGGACGGATAGTCTGCATCCAGCGGCACATAGGCGCCTCCAGCTTTCCATACCGCCAATACGCCGACCAGCATGTCCACCGAACGTTCACTTAAAATGCCAACAATCGACTCGCGTCCAATACCTTCATTCCGCAATCTACGCGCCAATTGGTTCGCACGCTCGTTCAGTTTCTGGTACGTAAGCTGCTGCTCCTCGTACACCACCGCCACGTGATCCGGTACAAGCTGCGCTTGTTCTTCCACAAAGGTATGGAACAGTGCTCCTGTTTCTACCGCAGCCACATCCGATACCCCTACATCTCCAAAACCGTAGATGATTTGTGCCTTTTCCTCGACGGTTACCATATCTAAAGCTGCCAGTGACTGCTGCGGATGCAGCGTAATTGCACGGACAAGCTCGGTAAAATGCTGTACCAATCGCGCGATGGTTTCAGGCTTGTACAGCGCCGTGCTGTATTCCAGACTGCACAGAATGCCTTCTGGCTGCTCCACTGTATCCAAGGTCAGATCAAATTTGGCCGTGTTATTGTCCGTCGGATACGTCTTAAAGGTCAGACCCTCCAGCTCGAACTCCTGCTGCTCAAATGTTTTCAACTCAAACATCGTGTCAAACAGCGCATTCCGGCTCGTATCCCGCGTTAAATTCAGCTTTTCAACCAGTTCTTCAAAAGGATACTCTTGATGTTCATAAGCACTGAGCGCATGCTCTTTGACCTCTTGCAAGTAATCCAGGAACGTTTTGTCGCCAGACGGATAATTGCGGATCGCCAGCGTGTTGAGGAATACGCCTACCAAGCCCTCCAGTTCCGCATGCGGTCTTCCGGCAATCGGCGTGCCGACGATGATGTCCTCCTGCCCCGAATATTTATGCAAGAGCGTGCTATACGCGGCCAGCAACACCATGTACAAGGTGGAGCCGGTTTGTGCGGCCAGCTGTTTCAACTGCTCGCTGTCCTCCAGGCTGATCGCAAATTCCAATCGAGCTCCTTCCAGACGCTGTACGGCTGGTCTTGCAAAATCCGTTGGCATATCCAGCGCCGGAATGTCACCAGCCATCGTGTTCAGCCAATAGCTTTCCTGCTCACGAAGACGTTCACTTTGCATATCGGCATGCTGCCAAACGGCATAGTCCTTGTATTGGATGCGAAGTGGCGGCAGTTCCTTGCCTTCATACAATTGAGAGAACTCCTGCACGATAATGCCTTCAGTCACACCATCCGAAATAATATGGTGCATGTCATAGAGCATAACGTGACGTTCCGATCCGGTTTCCACCAGCTGAACCCGCAGCAACGGTGCTTGTGCGAGATCAAATGCACGTACAAAGTCCAGTGCATACTGCTGGGTCTCTTCTTCGCTTGCCTGCACATGCTCCACGTTGAATGCGACGCCCGATTCAATCCATTGAATAACCTCGCCATCCACCATCTCGAATCGGGTTCGCAGGGCTTCATGACGGACAATCAGCTGGCGGAAGGCTTGCTCCAGTCGCGTTTTATCCAAGGAACCTTCAATAATCAAAGCGCCCGGCATATTGTAGCTAACCTCTCCACCTTCTAGGTGACTCAGCACATACATCCGTTTTTGCGCCGAGGAAACGGGATAATATACGCGCTTCTCCGCAACAGGGATGGATACATACGTTTGTTGTGTCTGATCTTCTCCCATCACCTGCACCAGTTGCTCAATCGTCGGATATTGGAAAATATCTCGCAGGGCCAGCTTGTAATTCAGCTCCTGATGGATTTTCGCCATCAGTGTTGTGGCGCGCAGAGAATGTCCTCCCACTTCAAAGAAATGGTCCTTAATACCGATCTGCGGATGATTCAAAACGCTTTGCCAAATACGTACCAGTTGCTCTTCCAGCAGTGTCCGCGGTGCCACGTACGCCGTGCCTCCTTCGAGGCGCGCTTCCGGCGCAGGCAACGCTTTGCGGTCAATTTTTCCGTTCGGTGTCAGCGGGAATTGATCCAGTTGTACAACATACGTCGGGATCATATAACCCGGCAGCTTGGGCTGCAGCATGTTGCGCAGCTCTGGCAAATTCAGCGCCTCAGAGGCTACGATATACGCACACAAATCCTTGTCTCCGTCTTCGTTTTCCCAGGCGGTGACGATGGCTTTCTGAATGCCGTCCACGGTCAACAGCTGCGCTTCCACCTCGCCCAGTTCAATCCGGAAGCCCCGGATTTTAACCTGATCATCCATCCGGCCGATAAAGTCCACATTGCCGTCCGGCATCCAGCGCGCCAAATCGCCTGTGCGGTACAATCGTTCACCTGGTACATACGGATTCGCTACGAATTTCTCGGCCGTCAGGTCTGCACGATTCAGATAGCCTCGTGCCACTCCAGCTCCGCCAATGCACAGCTCGCCCAGTACGCCGATCGGCACCGGATTCAGCTGGCTGTCCACGATGTAGAAGCGTGCGTTCAGCCACGCCTGACCAATCGGCACATTGCCGCTGCTTGGCAGCTTCGATAGATCTTCATCGTAGAAGCTGGAGTCGATTGCTGCTTCCGTGACGCCGTAGCTGTTCATAATGCGGATATCTGCGCCAAATCGTTCTTGCAGTACCCGGTAATCCGTCACACTGCAGCTATCCGAGCTGGTGATCAGCAGTTCCAGACTGCTCATGTCCAGCCCCTGTTCATACACATGCTGCATAAACGGTACGATCAGGGCCGGAGTCGATTCGAACACTGTAATCTGGTAATCGCGAATCCAGCCATACAAACGGCTAAAATCAATCCGGTCGTCTTTCGGACAAATAACCATCGTGCCGCCGTTATAAAGCGTCCGCGCGATATCCCCAACGAAGACGTCGAAGGAGAAGCTTGCCAGTTGTAGCAAACGTACCGGGAACTCGCTCAGACGGTAATCCCGACGATACGCCGCAGCCGTATTCACCAAGCTGTGATGTTCGATCATGACCCCTTTCGGACGTCCTGTTGTCCCGGACGTGTAGATCACATACGCCAGATCCTGCGGTTCGTTGATATGATCGACGTCTGTGGTATCACCGGTGTACAGCGACTCATCGTCCAACGCCAGCATCGTCTGCAGACGCAAGTTCGCTGCGGATTCGGATGCTGCTTCGCTGTCAGGTGGCGAATCTGCTGTTCCATTCAGGGTTCCATGGAGAGTCCCTGATTCCATCGTTTCAGTTCCAGCCGCTGTTTCTAACTCGGCCTCAAACTGCCCTCCCGTCAAGGCCTGTCGGCTTTCCTCCAGCCAGACCTGTGCACGCTCCTGCAAGCCTGTTTGGGTCAACAGTACCGTCGCACCGCTGTCCTCCAGCATGAAACGAATACGTTCGGACGGATAGTCTGCATCCAGCGGCACATAGGCGCCTCCAGCTTTCCACACGGCCAATACGCCGACCAGCATGTCCACCGAACGCTCACTCAAAATGCCGACAATCGACTCGCGTCCAATGCCTTCATTCCGCAATCTCCGCGCCAATTGGTTCGCACGCTCGTTCAGTTTCCGGTACGTAAGCTGCTGCTCCTCGTACACCACCGCCACGTGATCCGGCACAAGCTGTGCCTGTTCTTCCACAAAGGTATGGAATAAGGCTTCTGCTTCAACAGCAGCCACATCCGATACCCCCACATTTCCAAATCCATGGATGATTTGTACTTTTTCCTCGGCAGGTACCAGCTCCAAAGCTGCCAATGGCTGCTGCGGATGCAGTGTAATTGCACGTACAAGCTCGGTAAAATGCTGCGCCATTCGCGCAATAGTCTCAGGCTTGTACAGCGCCGTGCTGTATTCCAGGCTGCACAGAATACCTTCTGGCTGCTCCACTGCATCCAGAGTCAGATCAAATTTGGCCGTATTATTTTCCAGCGGATACGAATTCAGGGTCAGACCTTCCAGCTGCAACTCCTGTTGCTCCAATGTTTTCAACTCAAACATCGTGTCAAACAGCGCATTCCGGCTCGTGTCCCGCGTCAAATTCAGCTTTTCAACCAGCTCTTCAAAAGGATAGTCCTGATGCTCATAAGCACTGAGCGCATGCTCCTTCACCTCTTGCAGATAATCCAGGAACGATTGGTCGCCAGACGGATAATTGCGGATTGCCAGCGTGTTGATGAAGACACCTACCAGACTCTCCAGTTCCGCATGTGGTCTTCCGGCAATCGGCGTTCCCACTACGATATCTTCTTGCCCCGTGTATTTATGCAAGAGCGTAGTGTATGCCGCCAGCAGCACCATATACAAGGTTGAACCTGTTTGCGAAGCCAGTTCTTTCAGGCGTTCGCTAACTTCACGCTCCAGTGCAAATTCGATCGTATCCCCTGCCGTACTCTGCACCACCGGACGGGCAAAGTCGGTTGACAGATCCAGCACAGGCACTCCGCCCCGGAAGGTGCCCAGCCAGTACGCTTCCTGACGCTGCATCCACTCCTGATGGGCTTCGCTTTGCTGCCATACCGCATAGTCTTTGTACTGAATCCGCAATGGCGATAGCTCTTCACCGCCATACAAGCGGACAAATTCATCGGTCAGTACCTCCATCGACACACCATCCGAAACGATATGATGCATGTCGAGCATGAGCAGATGCTGTGGTTCTTGCTCTGCTCCTTGTACGCCCAAGTCCACCAAGCCTACCCGCAGCAGCGGTGCAGCTTTCAGATCAAACGGACGGACAAACTGCCGGACCCGTTCTTGTACTTCCTGGCTGATCGTCGTGTACGTAACTGTATCCAAATCTGTAGCTGTGTCCTGATCTGTATCCGAAGTCGAACGCTCTGCCTGTACCTTCGTATATTCCACCTTGAACGGCACGGTGTCCTCCACCCATTGCATCGGCTCATTGTCCACTAGCTCAAAGCGGGTACGCAAGGTTGCATGACGGGCGATCAATTGACGGAATACGTCCTCCACCCGATTTACGTCCAGCGGACCACTCACTTGCAGCACTGACGGCATGTTGTAGTTCACATCATTCGGGTCGAACTGATGCAATACATACAGTCGTTTTTGCGCCGAAGATAACGGGTAGAAGCTGCGTTCTTCCGTTACCGGAATGGACGCGTATGTTACTTGATCCAGACTTTCTAACACCGTTGCCAACTGTTCAATGGTTGGTGCTTCAAAAATACTGCGCAGTGGAAGCGGCTTGTTCAGCTCCTTGTGAATCTTCGAGGCCAGTGTCGTCGCCCGCAGCGAGTGTCCGCCAATCTCGAAGAAGTTTTCCTTCACACCAACCTGCGTGAGGCCCAGCACATCCTGCCAAATGTGTGCCAGCTTCACTTCCACCCACGTCCGCGGTGCGACATAATCGGCTCCGCTTTGCAGGCTGCCTTCCGGTGCTGGTAGGGCCTTGCGGTCAATTTTGCCATTTGGACTCAGCGGCATTTGCTCCAGCTGTACAAAGTACGATGGCACCATGTAGCTTGGCAGCTCCCGGCCCAGCTCACTTCTCAGCTCGCTAGCACCGATCTCTTGCCCCGCGACATAGTACGCCACCATTTGTTTTTGTCCCGTTTCATCCGCACGAGCCGTGACTACGGCTTCGCGTACCGATTCCACTTGCAGCAGCTGCGATTCGACCTCGCCCAGTTCAATCCGGTAACCCCGGATTTTGACTTGATGGTCGATCCGGCCCAGATATTCAATGTTGCCGTCCGGCATCCATCTCGCCAAATCGCCTGTGCGGTACATCCGCTCATACCCGGCTTCCCCGCCAGCAAACGGATCGGCTACGAATTTCTCGGCCGTCAACTCTGGACGGTTCAGATAGCCTCGGGCTACGCCGACACCGCCGATGCACAGCTCACCTGCAACCCCGATTGGCTGCAATTGCTCCGTGCCTTCCTTCACGATGTACAGACGAATGTTTTGAATCGGTTTTCCGATTGGAATGACCGTATATTCCTCTGACGGCTCGCAATCGAAGTACGATACGTCCACCGTCGCTTCGGTTGGGCCATACAGGTTGATCAGCTTCGCTCCGGCCAGACTCGACACAAGCCGTTGGAATCGTGCGACATGCTGTGGCGGTAAGGCTTCGCCACTGGCAAAAACGTGACGCAACGTTCCCAGCTTCGCCTGTATCACTTCCCCTGGTTGCTGCTCCACATATTCCAGGAACGCATGCAGCATGGCGGGTACAAAGTGCATCGTACTCACGCCATCGCGGGCAATCGTATCGACGATGTCTTCCGGGTTCTTTTCCCCGCCTACAGACAGCAAGCTCACCTTCGAGCCGACCAGCGACCACCAGAACAGCTCCCACACCGATACGTCAAAGGTGAAGGCGGTCTTTTGCAGGATTGTGTCTTCCGCACTCAAGCCGTAACGATCATGCATCCACAAAATTCGATTTAGCACGGAATGGTGCTCCACCATCACGCCCTTCGGTTTTCCCGTGGAACCGGACGTATAGATAACATAGGCTACATGGTGCGGTCCGGCCAGTGGCTCCAGATTGGAGCCATCTTCGTGGTAGATGTCCTCGTGTTCCAGTACCAGCACTTGGCCGCCGAAACTCAGCGTTGCTTGCTCAGCCAAATGCGATTGCGTCAGCACCAGCTTCGCGCCCGAATCCTCCAGCATAAAGCGGATACGGTCTACCGGATATTCCGGATCAATGGGCACGTAGGCTCCGCCTGCTTTGAGGATCGCATAGATGCCGACGATCATGTCCAGCGAACGGTGAACCAAAATGCCTACAGGCTGATCCGGTTCAACACCTTCCGTACGCAGCGTCCGAGCCAAACGGTTCGCGCGCTCATTCAACTCCCCGTAGGTCAACGATTCCGCTCCGCACAACACTGCCACCTGATCCGGTGTTTTCGCTGCATGCTGCTCGAACAATGCGCTTAGCGTCTGATCCTGCGGATAGGCTGCCGCCGTATCCCCCCAGACCCGAACGATCTGCGCCTGCTCTTCCGGTGTCACCAATTCCAGTTCATTTACTCGGATATGCGGATTGTCGATAATTTGCTCGATGACATGCAGTACATGTCCCTGCATTCGCTCTATCGTAGACCGATCGTATACATTGGCGTTATATCTGAACAGGATGCGGAAGGTTTCATCTGGCATCACAATCAAGTCCAGATCATAATTCGTTTGCTCAACAACCTCTACATTCGTAATTTCAAAAGCGGACGGACGAACTTCACCCAGCTGCTCAACTTGCTCCTCTACCGGATAATTCTCAAATACCATAATGTGGTTAATCAGGTTCTGCTTCTGCTCGGTCAGCGCCTGAATCTCATATAGCGGGAAGCTGTCATAGGCTCCCGAGGCCAGTGCTTGTTCCTGCGTTTTCCGCATCACTTCCACAAAAGTGGCATTCCGTTCACTTTGAATCCGCACCGGGATCGTATTAATGAACAAACCGATCATATGCTCTACGCCGGCAATATCTGTTGGACGTCCAGATACGACACTACCGAAAATAACATCCTCATTGTTGTTATATTTCTGCAAAATAAGGCCCCACACGCTCTGCATCAGCGTATTAATCGTGACCTGCTGCTGCTTCGCAATCCGGTGTATGGCTTCGCTCCACGTTGGATCCAGATCTACCGTTATTTTTTCAGAGATATATTTGCTGGTGTCGCTTGTTGTAGTGGATACAGTATTAGCCACTTGCTCTTTTGATGAAGTATCCGATCCAGGTAACAACGTCTGCTGTTCAAAGCCCGCCAAATAGCTGCTCCAATAATCTTTTGCCGCACGTTCATCCTGACGTCCCAGCCATTCGATATATTGGCCATACGGTGTGATCGGAGCAAGCTCTGGCTGCTTCTGCTCCAGTAGCGCAAAGTACGTACCAAACACTTCACCCGTAACCAGCGATAAGCACCAGCCATCCATGACAATGTGATGGAAGCTCCATACCAAGTGATACGTTTCTTCATCTGTTTGCAATACCTGTACGCGCATCAGTGCATCGGTACCGAGATTAAAGCCTCTAGCTTGGTCCTCCAGCTTAAACGCCTGGATATACGCCTGTTGCTCCGCTTCCTGCATGCCGCGTACATCCTGGAAGGAAAGGTCGCTATCTTTGTGACGGAACACGATCTGCAATGGCTCCTGACTGTGCCCTGTCTCAAACATATGGAAATTCGTCCGCAGCGCTTCATGACGCTGTGTCAGTACATCCAGACTCTTGCGGAAAACAGCTACATCAAAGCTCCCTTGTTGATCAAACGACGCTTGCTGGAAGTAGGCGCCTGACTCCGGCTCCATCAAGCTATGGAAATGCATCCCCTTCTGCATTGGCGAGAGAGCATATACATTTTCCAGCTCGCCCACAGAAGCTGTTTGCTCTGTCAATTGCTCCAGCTGCCCAAGCGTCAAGCCCTTGAACAATACATCGCTTGGGGTTAGCTCACTCCGCTCTTTGGAGGCACAATGAGCGATCACTTCCTGCAAGCTTTCCTGCAGCAACTGCGCAAAGTTTTCTACATTTTGCTGATGATATACCTTACTGTCATAGCGAATTTCCAGTGTCAGCGTGCCCGCTGTAATCATTCCGTTCACATTCAAAGGATGCTCCAGAACGGTATGATCACTCATCGGCTCCCCACCTGGATGTGAAGACAGAACGATATCCCCATTTTCCAAGTCCTGATCAAATTGTCCCAAATAGTTAAAGCTAATTTCAGGCTGCAAGGCAAGGGAATGATGGGCATCATCCTGAGACATATATTTCAAAATACCGTAGCCAATGCCCTTATGCGGCACATGACGCAGGTCTTCCTTCATCCGCTTGATTCGCTGCCCTACTTCCGCCTTTCCGTCCACATCCAGCAGCACCGGATATTGGCTTGTAAACCAGCCCACGGTACGGGTGATGTCGATATCTGGAACAATGGCTTCCCGGCCATGTCCCTCCAGATTGACCAGCACGCGCTCTTGACCGCTCCAGTTATATACCGCTGTGCCGAGTGCGGTTAACAGCAGATCATTGACCTCGGTGTGGTATGCACGGTGTGCTTCCTGCAGCAACAGTCGTGTTTCCTGTTCGCTCCAAGCCACGGTCACCGTCGCAGTGTCTCTGATTAGAGAATGTTGTCCCTCTGCTCTCTCTTGATCCTTAGGCAACGATGCGACTTCCGTTTGGGCAAGACGGTGCCAGTATTCGCGTTCGTCTTCGATGGCTGGACTATTCGCATATTGTGATAAGCGCTCTGCCCAAGTGGAGAACGAGTCCGTCTTATTTGGCAAACGAATGGCTTCTCCACGAACCGCCTGCTCATATCCCGTGGAAAAATCTTCAAACACAATCCGCCATGAAATCCCGTCTACGACCAAATGGTGAATGGCAATCAGTAAATGATCCCCATCCATGCAGTGGAAAAGTCCCAGTTTCACCAGCGGTCCTTCGTCCAGACGAATGGAGCTTTGGATGGCATTGGCTTTCATTTCAATCGCCATCGACACATCTGCCGCGTCTTCGAGGCCCCTCAAATCCACAACGTCCAGACTGTACAGCTCGCCTTCGTTCAAGCCGCGATTCCACGCTTCATAGCCCTGTTCGGTCTGACGGAAGACCATACGCAGCGCATCATGATGCTCCGTTACCTTGGTCACCGTTTGATGCAATGCGGCTTCATCAAAGCCTTGTGCTCTATACAGCATCACCGACTGATTGAAATAGTGTGGCTCTGCCGAGGATTGCTCAAAGAACCATTGCTGAATCGGGGTTAGCTTGGCGCTTCCCGAAATCACCCGCTGATCGGCTGTACGGCTGACCTTGTGTACATGACCACTCAGCAGCGAGACGGAAGGATATTGGAACAAATCCTTCATGTCCAGCTTGTAGCCCGCTTGCAGCAAACGGGAGGATACCTGGATTGCTTTGATCGAATCGCCGCCCAGATCAAAGAAATTATCCAAAATCCCAACTCTCTTCGCTCCTAATACAGCCTGCCAAATGGACACCAACGTCTGCTCCAGCGCTGTGCGCGGCTCTAGATAATCCGCTCCGCTTTGCAGGCTGCCTTCTGGTGCTGGCAGGGCCTTGCGGTCGATTTTTCCGTTCGGTGTCAGCGGCATCTGCTCCAGTTGGATGAAATACGATGGCACCATGTAGTTTGGTAGCTCCTCGCCCAGTAAGCTGCGTAGCTCGCCAGCGCTTACTTCCCGTTCAGCGACATAGTACGCCACCAGTTGGTTTTGCCCCTGCTCGTCCGCCTGGGCCAGTACGATAACCTCTTGTACGTCCTCCACTTTCAAAATTTGTGCCTCGACCTCACCCAACTCGATCCGGTAGCCCCGGATTTTCACCTGATGGTCGATCCGGCCCAAATATTCGATGTTGCCGTCTGGCATCCATCTCGCCGAGTCACCCGTACGGTACATCCGTTCGTAGCCGGCTTCACCAGCCGCAAACGGGTTCGATACAAATTTCTCAGCCGTCAGCTCTGGGCGATCCAGATAACCACGGGCCAGACCTGGACCAGACACGCACAACTCACCCGCTACGCCTACCGGAGCCAAATGTCCATGCACATCCACCATGTATACCCGGTGATTCGGCACAGGGCGTCCAATAGAAATCAGTTGTCCGGCTCTCTCATCCTCGGATACGGGCCAGATGGACGTCGCCACCGAGTTTTCGGTTGGACCGTAGCCGTTGTAGTACGCCACCTGATCCTTCCACTTGTACACCAATTCTGTTGAAGATGCAGAACCCGCAGTGAACAAAATACGCAGGTTTGGCATCCGTCCCGGCTCCAGATACACCGCATAGGTCGGCGGCAAAGCGGCTACGGTGATGTGATGATCCGCCATATATTGCTCAAACCGCTCGTAATTCAAAATCGTTTCTGACGTTGGCACATACAACGTGGCTCCGCAGAACAGTGCCTGGAAGATTTCCCAGCAAGCCGCATCAAACGAATAGCTGGCGAACAGCAACGCATGATCCGACGTGCTCATCTGAAGCGTCTGATCAAAATACGTCTTCAGATTGCACAGCCCGTGATGCTCGAGCATTACGCCCTTCGGCTGCCCCGTTGTCCCCGACGTATAAATGACATACGCCAAATCATTCGGACCTGACCACGGCTCCAAATTGGAATCATCCTCGTGGTACACCGTTTGCTCCCCATCTAACACCAGCACGTGACCGTCGATAGCTGCTTTGTCCACCAGATGACTTTGTGTCAACAACAGCTTCGCACCCGAGTCATCCAGCATATAGCGGATACGTTCCTCTGGATACGTCGGATCAATAGGGACATACGCGCCCCCGGCCTTCAAAATCCCGAAGATCCCTACGATCATGTCCACCGAACGCTCGGTCATCAGACCCACCAGACGATCTTTCGTCACACCTTGACTGCGCAAGGTACGAGCTAATCGATTGGCGCGTGCATTCAGTTCACGATAGGTCAACTGCTCTCCTTCGAAGAACAGTGCTGTCTGCTCCGGCGTCCGCGCGGTTTGCGCCTCGAACAAGCCATAAATCGTTTGCTCGCTTGGATACTCGGTCGCCGTATCGCCCCATACGCTGAGAATTTGCTTGCGCTCCTGCTCACTTAACATATCCAGCTCATGTACGCGAATGTCCGGCTTCGCTACCACCTGCTCCAGCAGTTGCACCAGATGACCTCGAATTTGCTCTACACTTTCCCGTTCAAAGGCCAAGGCATTATATCCGAAGCTCATGTGAATGGTGTTCCCTGGCAGTACCACCAGGTTAAAGTCATAGTTGGTCTGCTCGACAGACTCGGCTCCGGTGATACTGAAGCTGGACTCATCGTCATTGCCTAATTGCTCCAATTGTTCCTCTACCGGATAGTTCTCGAAAATAAGAATATGATTGATCAAATCCTGCTTAAGCTCCGACAACCCCTGAATTTCATACAACGGGTACGTATCATAGGCATGGGAAGCAATGGATTGCTCCTGGGTTTGCTTCATCACATCTGAGAATAAGCTGTCCACTTGGCTGCGGATGCGTACAGGAATGGTATTGATAAACAGACCAATGATGTGCTCCACATTCGGAATGTCTGCTGGACGTCCAGATACCACGCTGCCAAACACCACATCATCTGTGCCATTATATTTTTGCAACAAAAGGCCCCACACCGTCTGCATCAACGTATTGATCGTTACCTGATAACGCTTGGCTATGCGCTGAATGCCTGCCGTGAGCTCCGCGCCCAAGTCAAAATCCAGACGCTCCGCCTGATATCCTGTTTTGCCCTGAATTTTAGCCTGTGGCAGGCGGGACTGTTCCTCATATCCTTCCAGAACCTTGCTCCAGTAACCTGATGCGGCCTGACGATCCTGCTGCTCCAGCCATTCGATATATTGACTGTATGGCGTTACAGGGGCCAGTTCCGGCTGTTTATGGGCCAGTATTGCAAAATAACTCGCAAACACTTCGCCTGTCACCAGCGACAAGCACCAGCCATCCATCACGATATGGTGGAAGCTCCACACAAAACGGTACGCATCCTCGCCGGTGCGCAAAACGGCCACACGCATCAAAGCATCCTGTGCCAGATCAAAGCCTCTCTGCTTGTCTTTGCGCGTATATTCGAGGATGTACTCGTTTTGCTGCTCTTCCTCCATATCCCGCAAATCTTCCACATAGAATTCGCTGCGCTTATTCCGATACACAACCTGCAGCGGTTCATCCTTCCAGCCACTGTAGAAGTTCGTGCGCAGTGCTGTATGCCGCTGCACCAATACATCCAAACTTGCCGCAAACGCATCGATATTAAAATGTCCTTGCAGATCAAAGGAGGCCTGTTCAAAATAAGCTCCCGATTGCGAGTCCATCAGATTGTAAAAGAGCATGCCCTTTTGCATCGGCGTCAGCGCGTATACATTTTCCAGCTCCCCTATATGTGCGGCCTGCGCTGCCATGTGCTCCAGTTCTCCAGTCGTCAGACCCTGGAAGGACACATCACTTGGCGTCAGCTGCGGCTGTTCCTGAGCGACGCAATGCGCAATCACCTCTTGCAAAGCGGATTGCAGCAGTCCCGCCACACGTTCCAACGTTTCTTTGCGATACTGCTTACGGCTGTAAGCGATCGTCAAGCGCAGCGTGCCTTCCGAGATCATCGCGTTCAAATCCAGCGTGTACAGTAACGGTGAATGGGCATCCTCTGTCTCCCCTGCACTATAGGATGACCATGTGATTCCACTGTTTTGCACATCCTGATCGACCTGTCCCAAATAGTTAAAGCTGATTTCCGGTTCTGCTCCAATCGCATGCGCTTCATCCGACGCGAACGCTGGGGACAGGTAGCGCCATGTGCCATACGTCAGCCCTTTATGCGGAATCCGGCGCAGACCTTCCTTCGTTTCTTTAATCCGCTGGGCCAGCGTCAGGTTGACATCTGTGTCCAGCAGTACCGGATACAAGCTCGTAAACCAGCCTAGCGTACGTGTAATATCCACCTCTGGCAGGATCGTTTCCCGGCCATGTCCCTCCAGATTCACCAGCACCTGTCCTGCGCCTGTCCAGTTGTGCATTGCCAATCCTAACGCCGTCAGCAGCAAATCATTGACCTCGGTGTTATAGGCGCGATGTGCCTGCTTTAACAGTTGCTGGGTTTCAGCTTCGGTCCACTCTACCGTCAGCACTTCGCTGTCTGCATTCAAGGAACCCTCGTAGGCAAAATCCTTCGGCAGCGGCGCCGCTCCCGCTTTGGCCTGTTCCAGCTGCTGCCAGTAGACTGTATCCGATGCCTCCGCAGAACGGTTGGCGTAAGACGACAGCTCCCGTGCCCATGTTTGGAAGGAATCCGTCTTATAGGGCAATCGTACCGGCTCGCCCTTGATCGCCTGCTCGTAGCCTGTCGAGAAATCTTCAAACAGAATCCGCCACGACACCCCGTCTATCACCAAATGGTGAATGGCTATGAGCAGATGGTCGCCCTCGGTTGTACGGAACAATCCGAGTTTGACCAAAGGTCCTGCGGACAGGTCGATGCTGCTTTGGATTTCTGTTGCCTTCGCTTCCATCGCTTCCGCATAGGCTACTTGTTCACGGTAGTCTGCGGTTTCCAGCGTATACAACGCGCCTTCATCTACACCGCGTGTCCAAGCCTCGTAACCGGATGAAGCCTGACGGAAAACCGTACGAAGCGCATCATGATGCTTCACGATGTGATCCATGACTTGGCGAACCGCTGTCTCATCAAAGCCCTCGGCACGATAGAGCATGACCGCCTGATTAAAGTGCTGCGGACGCTCGCGCTCCTGCGCAAAGAACCAATGCTGGATCGGAAGCAAAGCAGTTTCCCCGCTCACTTCTCCTTGATCTGCCATACGGCTGACCTCGTGCATATGCGGTGCCAGGGTTGCAACCGTTGGATACTGGAACAAATCCTTCATGTCCAGCTTATAGCCGGCCTGGAACGCACGCGATGCGATTTGGATCGCCTTGATCGAATCGCCGCCCAGATCAAAGAAATTGTCCAAAATACCGACAGTCTGTAGTCCCAGTACCGACTGCCAGACCGCTACCAGAGCGCGTTCTTGCGCGGTACGCGGCTCTGCATAATCCGTTCCGGTTTGCAGGCTGCCTTCCGGTGCGGGCAGGGCCTTACGGTCAATTTTGCCATTTGGACTCAGCGGCATTTGCTCTAGCTGTACAAAGTACGATGGCACCATGTAGCTTGGCAGTTCCCGGCCCAGCTCACTTCTCAGCTCGCTAGCACCGATCTCTTGCCCCGCGATATAGTACGCCACCATTTGTTTTTGGCCCGTTTCATCCGCACGAGCCGTGACTACGGCTTCGCGTACCGATTCCACTTGCAGCAGCTGCGATTCGACCTCGCCCAGTTCAATCCGGTAACCCCGGATTTTGACTTGATGGTCGATCCGGCCCAGATATTCAATGTTGCCGTCCGGCATCCATCTCGCCAAATCGCCTGTGCGGTACATCCGCTCATACCCGGCTTCCCCGCCAGCAAACGGATCGGCTACGAATTTCTCTGCCGTCAACTCTGGACGGTTCAGATATCCACGTGCTACGCCGACACCGCCGATGCACAGCTCCCCTGCAACCCCAATCGGCTGCAATTGCTCCGTGCCTTCCTTCACGATGTACAGACGAATGTTTTGAATCGGTTTTCCGATTGGAATGACCGTATATTCCTCTGACGGCTCGCAATCGAAGTACGATACGTCCACCGTCGCTTCGGTTGGGCCATACAGGTTGATCAGCTTCGCTCCCGCTAGACTCGACACAAGCCGTTGGAATCGTGCAACATGCTGTGGCGGTAAGGCTTCGCCGCTGGCAAAGACATGCCGCAACGTACCCAGCTTCGCCTGTATCACTTCCCGTGGCTGCTGCTCCACATACTCCAGGAACGCATGCAGCATGGCGGGTACAAAGTGCATCGTACTCACGCCATCGCGGGCAATCGTGTCGACGATGTCTTCCGGGTTCTTTTCCCCGCCGACTGACAGCAGGCTTACCTTCGAGCCGACCATCGACCACCAGAACAGCTCCCACACCGACACGTCGAACGTGAAGGCCGTCTTTTGCAGAATCGTATCTTCCGCACTCAAGCCATAACGATCATGCATCCACAAAATCCGGTTCAAAACGGAATGATGCTCCACCATCACGCCCTTCGGTTTCCCCGTGGAGCCGGAGGTATAGATGACATAGGCTACATGGTGCGGTCCAGCCAGTGGCTCCAGATTCGAACCGTCTTCGTGATATATGTCCTCGCGATCCAGCACCAGCACCTGGCCGTCGAAACTCAGTGATGCTTGCTCGGCCAAATGCGATTGCGTCAGCACCAGCTTCGCGCCCGAGTCCTCCAGCATAAAGCGGATGCGATCCGCCGGATATTCTGGATCGATGGGCACGTAAGCTCCGCCTGCTTTGAGGATCGCGTAGATGCCTACGATCATGTCCAGCGAACGGTGAATCAGTATGCCCACGGGCTGATCCGGTTGGGCGCCTTCCGCACGCAAGGTGCGTGCGAGACGGTTGGCTCGCTCTTTCAGCTCCGCGTAGGTCAACGACTCCGATCCGCACATTACTGCCACCTGATCCGGTGTTCGTGCCGCCTGCTGCTCGAACAGCGCACTTAAGGTCTGATCCTGCGGATAGGCTGCCGCCGTATCCCCCCAGACCTGAACGATCTGTGCCTGTTCTTGCGGTGTTACCAATTCCAGCTCATTCACACGGATATTCGGATTGTCCACGATTTGTCCGATGACGTGGTCGATATGGCCCTGGATACGCTCCATGGCAGACCGACTATACACCAGAGCATTGTATTCAAGCAGGATGGAGATATCCTCGTCAGGCACGACAATCAGGTTGAAATCGTAGTTGGTTTGCTCGGCAAGTGCCACATTGGCAATAGAGAAGCCATTTTGTGCTCTTGTCTCACCAGAACCGCCCACCTGCTTCATCTGTTGCCCGATCGGGTAGTTTTCAAAGACCATAATGTGATGAATCAGGTCTTGTTTTTGTTCAGTCAGTGCCTGGATATCGTATAGCGGGAACGTGTCATAGACACCAGAGGCCAAAGCCTGCTCCTGTGTGCGCTGCAATACTTCAGCAAATGTAGCATCCGGTGCACTACAAATGCGTACCGGAATCGTGTTGATAAACAATCCGATCATGTTCTCCACGCCTGGAATGTCTGCCGGACGACCGGATACTACACCACCAAACACAACATCCTGATGATTATTGTATTGCTGTAAAATAACGCCCCACACGCTTTGCAGCAATGTGTTAATCGTGACATGTTGTTGCTTGGCCATTTGGTTCAATGCCGCGGTCCGTTCTTTACCCAACATAAATGGCAGCTTTTCCGAAACATAGCCGGAATGGGACCCCGCACCGCTTCCGTCTGGTTCTTCATCCCGTGCAACTACAGAAGCTTGCGCGTTCTCACCAGGCAACAAGGTTTGCTGCTCAAAGTCCGCCAAATAGTCGCTCCAATAACGGGTTGCTTCCTGTGTATCCTGATCTTCCAACCATTCGATATAGTCACTATACGGCTTGACAGGTGCGAGTTCTGGCTGCTTGTGCTCCAGCAGGGCAACATAGGCACCAAACACTTCGTCCGTCACCAGCGACAGGCACCAGCCGTCCATCACCATATGATGGAAGCTCCATACAAAACGGTAGGAGCTATCACCCGTGCGGAAGACGGTTACGCGCATGAGCGCATCCTTGCCTAAATCAAAGTTTTGAGCTTTGTCCTGGGCCACAAATTCAGCTACAGCGTGCTCACGCCCTCGGACATCCTCATAACGGAAGCTCGGATTTTTATGACGATAGACGATCTGCAACGGTTGACCATACCAGCCGCTGTAGAAATTCGTCCGTAATATCGCATGTCGGCTTACCAGCAGCTTCAGACTTTCCTCGAATAGGGACGGTTCAAAGTGCCCCTCCAGATCAAAGGTCGCCTGTTCAAAATACACGCCTGTTTCTGCATTCATCAGACTATGGAACAGCATTCCCTTTTGCATGGGCGTTAACGGATACACATTTTCCAGTTCCCCAACCGTCTTGGTCTGCTCCTTAATCGTATCTAATTGCTCCAGGGTCAGACCTTTTAGCAATACATCACTTGGAGTCAATTCGGTCCGCTCCTGTGTGACACAATGCTCGATCATTTCAAGCAGGTTGGATTTTAACAGATTAGCCAGCATGTGGACTGTGTCCTTACGGAAGGCTTTGCCGTTATACCGAATGTCCAGTTCCAGGACACCGTTCGTTACGATTCCGCTCACATCCAGAGCATATTTCATCTTCGTCCGGTCACTAACGACCGATCCAATCGAGTAAGGAGACCTACGCATATCGCTGTTTTGCAAGTCCTGATCAAACTGACCGAGGTAATTGAAGCTCACTTGTGGCTCGGCAAAAGCTTGATAACCAACCGCTTGGCCGGATTCACTCAAATATCTCCAGATTCCGTAGCCCAATCCTTTATTCGGAATATGACGCAGGCTCTCTTTGACCTGTTTGATGCGTCCCGACAAAGCGTGATCACGACCGATGTCTAGCAATACCGGATATTGACTCGTAAACCAGCCTACCGTACGAGAAATGTCCGTATCCGGCAAAATGTCCTCACGTCCGTGTCCCTCCAGATTGATCAGGCTGCGTTCATGGCCGGTCCATGTGTACAGCATCATGCCCAAAGCAGTCAGGAGCAGATCGTTCACTTCCGTGTTATATGCACGGTGCGCTTGCTTCAACAGCCGTTCGGTCTCTTCTTCCGTAAGCTGGACGACCACTGTATCCGTGTCAGCCAAGGTAAAGGGCTCAGCCTGCGCTTGATCCTCAGGCAAACGTACTTGGTCAGCCCAAGCGGCTGTGTTCCATTGCTCCCAATAGGCGTGTTCACTGTCCATGGCTGGGCTATTCGCATATGCGGAGAGTCTTTGTGACCAGGAACGGAAGGAATCCGTTTTGTCCGGTAGCTGAAGCACTTCCTGATGAACGGCCTGTTCATAGGCAGTAGCCAAATCCTCAAACAAAATACGCCAGGATACCCCGTCCACCACCAAATGGTGAATCACCATCAGCAGATGATCCCCATCGGCACAGTGGAACAAACCAGCCTTTAACAGTGGTCCTTCTTGAAGCTGGATACTGCTTTGAATTTCGGTAGCTTTCGCCTCAATTGCCGCGCTGAGCATGGCTTCATCCGTCAAATTGCTAAAGTCCAGCACGTCCAGGTGATACAGCTCGCCTTCCTGTATTCCGCGGTTCCATGCTTTATAGCCTTGCTCGGTCTTGCTGAACACCATCCGCAGAGCATCATGATGCTCTGTTAATTTGCCAAGCGCCTGACGCAAAGCAGCTTCGTCAAACCCCTGCTCCCGGTGCAGCATAACGGCCTGATTAAAGTGATGCGCATCCACTTGCTCCTGTGCAAAGAACCCGTGCTGGATCGGAAGCAACGCCGTTTCTCCGCTCACTTCTCCCTGTTCTACCATACGACTGACCTCGTGCATATGCGGTGCCAGGGTTGCAACGATGGGATAGCGGAACAAATCCTTCATGTCCAGCTTGTAGCCTGCCTGGAACGCACGGGACACGATTTGAATCGCCTTGATCGAATCGCCACCCAGGTCAAAGAAATTGTCCAACATTCCGACGGTTGGCACGCCCAGGACGGATTGCCAGACCGCTACGAGTGCCCGTTCCGGTGCAGTGCGCGGCTCTACATAATCCGCTCCGCTTTGCAGGCTGCCTTCCGGTGCCGGCAGGGACTTGCGGTCGGTTTTACCGTTTGGTGTCAGCGGCATCTGCTCCAACTGAATGAAATACGACGGCATCATATAGCTTGGCAGCTCCCGCCCCAGCTCATGTCTCAGTTCACCGGCTCCAAGCTCTTGACTCGCGACGTAGTACGCCACGAGCTGTGTTTGGCCCGTTTCGTCCCCACGGGCCATGATGACCGCTTCTTGTACCGACTCCACCTGCAACAACTGCGATTCGATCTCGCCCAGTTCGATCCGGTAGCCCCGAATTTTCACCTGATGGTCCATCCGCCCCAAATATTCAATGTTGCCGTCCGGCGTCCATCTCGCCAAGTCGCCTGTATGGTACATCCGCTCATGGCCTGCCTTGCCATCAGCAAACGGATTATTTACAAATTTCTCGGCCGTCAGTTCTTCGCGTTTCCAATACCCACGAGCCAAGCCTTCCCCTGCAATACATAACTCACCCGGTACACCAACGGGCTGCAATTCTCCACTCGCATTTAGGATATAGATTTGCGTATTCGCAATAGGACGTCCGATATTAATGTCCTCAGCATAAGTCAGTTCCTGTACGGCCGACCACACCGTCGTTTCTGTAGGGCCGTACATGTTATAAATGCGCGGACCTTTTATGGCTTGCAGTGCTGTGAGCAGCTTGGACGGAAGGGCTTCACCCCCGACCATAATGACCCTTACGTTTTGCAGCGCACGCGAACCTACTTCATGACCCAGCAGCATTTGCAACCGGGATGGGGTCATTTGCAGCATCTCAATAGATTGTTGAGTAATCAACTCACCCAGTGCCTGCGGGTTCACCTGCTGCTGGCGGTCGCCCAGCACAACCGTCATTCCACCCAGCAGCGGCAGGATGGTTTCCAACACGAAAATATCAAATGAAATGGTCGTGAGTGACAACATCGTTTGGCTCGCTTCAAAGTCAATGGCTTGGTGCATCCCGGTTATAAAGTTGAGGACCGAGCGATGCTGAAGCATAACTCCTTTCGGATTTCCCGTCGAACCTGAGGTATAGATGACGTAAGCCAAATGCTCTGGGCGGGCAATCGTCTCCAGGTTGCTGCTTTCTCCCTGATACATTGCGGCATCCTCAAGAAACAGGGTATTGGCATGGCAATGGTGCTCTTCTGCCAGCTCACGACGGGTCAGAAGCACTGCGGCCTCGCTATCTTCCAGCATGTATTCAATACGAGAGGACGGAAATTCGGGATCGATCGGCACATAAGCACCACCTGCTTTTAGAACGGCCAGCAGACCTACGATCATTTCCACGGAGCGCTGCACCATCAGACCGACCAGTTTGTCAGGTCCTACTCCCTGGGCTTGAAGCATTCGGGCCAATGAATTCGCACGTTCATTCAGTTCCCGATAAGTCAGACTCTGATTTCCAAACACCAATGCCACCTGATCTGGCGTACACTCCACCTGATCCTCGAACAGCTGATGGATCGTCTGTTTGGACGGAAATGCACAAGCAGTGTCATTAAATGCTGCTGTAATCTGTTGCTTTTCCGCTACTGTGACCAATTCCAACTCTTCAACCCGAACATTTGGGTTGAGCGAAATTTGCTCCAAGAGACGGGTAAAATGTCCATACAGACGCTCAATGCCTTTCCGATCAAAGCAGAGCGTATTATACATAAACCGAACCTTAATACCTTCTCCCGGCATAACAGCTACGTTCAGATCGTAGTTGGTTTGCTCTGTAGCCACCACATTCGAAATCGTGAATGGTTCCTGTCCTTTACCTCCCAGCTGCTCTACCTGTTGCTCCACCGGATAATTTTCAAATATCATAATATGATTGATTAAATCCTGCTTCTGCTCGGTGAGTGCTTGAATTTCATACAGCGGGAAGGCATCATAGGCATTGGAAGCCAGCGCTTGCTGCTGTGTTCGTTTCATCAGCTCGTTAAAGGCTTCGCCCTCTTCTGACTGCACGCGCACTGGAATCGTATTAATGAATAGCCCGATCATGTGCTCCACACCTGGAATATCCCCTGGACGACCGGACACAACGCTGCCGAACACGACATCCGAACTGTTATTATATTTTTGCAACAGAACGCCCCATACTGTCTGAATCAGCGTATTGACCGTCACCTGATTTTGCTTCGCCACCCGCTCGATCTGAGCCACCAGCTCTGGCTGGAAGTCACATTCCATATCTTCAGCGACATATTCCCCGGCTTGTATGGATTTAGGCTGTGTTTTTTGCTGTGGAAGCGTAATTTGCTGCTCATAATCAGCCAGATACCTGCTCCAGTATTGCAGGGACGCCTCACGATCCTGACGCTCCAACCATTCAATAAAACGACTGAACGGCGTGACAGGCTCCAGTACTGGCTCCTCACCCGCACGAAGTGCCAGATAGCTGCCAAATACCTCCTGTGTCATAAAGGACAAGCACCAGCCATCCATCAAAATGTGATGGAAGCTCCAAACAAAGTGGTACGTTTCATCCCCAGTTTGCAGAATGGAGACACGAATGAGTGCATCCTCTGCGAGATTGAATCCTTTCGCTTTATCCTCGATGGCAAAAGCTTCAACACGAGCTTCTCGTTCCTCTTTTTCTAGTCCGCGCAAGTCTTCATAATATAATTGTCCGCTACGGTTGCGGAAGACGACCTGTACAGGCTCATCCTTCCATGAACTGATAAAGTTCGTCCGCAATGCCTCATGACGTTGTACGAGCAGGTCAAAGCTTTTGCCGAAAGCAACCACATCAAAGCGACCGTTCAACTCAAAGGTGGCCTGTTCAAAATAAGCTGCCGAATTTTCATCCATCAGACTGAAGAAGAGCATGCCCTTTTGCATCGGTGTCAAGGCATACACATTTTCCAGTTCACCCAGATCTCGCGTATCCTTCACCAATTGCTCCAGCTCATCCAGCGTTACATGGTTTAACAGGACATCACTTGGGGTCAACACCGTTCTTTCTTGGGCGACACAATGATGAATCACCTCACGCAAGCCGGATGCCAGTAGTTCTCCAAGCCGTGCAATCGTTTCATGCCGGAATTGTGTGGTACCGTAGCGAATCGTGAAAATCAGTTCGCCATCCTCGATGACTCCATTGATATCCAGCGCAAAATCCATAGCCGCATTCGTGCTGACAGGCACACCGATGGAATAGGAGGAAGGCTCCAGATCATTGCCTTTATAATCCTGATCGAATTGGCCCAAATAGTTAAAACTGATCTCAGGCTGCGCCTTTAACTGCACGTCTGCTTTCTCCAGAACATTCGTATCCGACAGGTATCGTAAAATACCATAGCCGATGCCTTTTTGCGGAATATGACGCAGCCCTTCCTTGACCCGTTTGATCAGACGAGCGGTATTTCCTCCCTGTCCCAGACTTCCATCCAGAACAACCGGGAACTGGCTCGTAAACCAGCCGACTGTCCGCGTAATATCTACATTCGGTACAATGGCTTCCCGTCCATGGCCTTCCAGGTTGACCAGCACTCGTTCGGAACCAGACCAGTCATAGACGGCTTTTCCGAGCGCAGCCAGCAACAGATCATTCATTTCCGTGTTGTATGCGCGATGAGCTTGTTTGAGCAGCTGCTCGGTTTCCTGCTTCGTCCAGCGGACCGTCACAACCTCACTGTCCCCAAGCAGTGCATTGTCATTCGCAAAATCCTTCGGCAAAGGCTTCGCAAGACTGGCTTCTGCTTGTTCGATATGCTGCCAGTATGCGAGCTCCCGCCCTATCGTCGCACGATTCGCGTAGGCTGACAGCTGTTTAGCCCATGCCTGGAACGAATCTGTTTTATGCGGCAGTCGAATAGCTGTGCCTGTTTTACCTGCAACGGCCTGCTCATAACCCGATGCCAGGTCCTCCAGCAAAATACGCCACGATACACCGTCCACGACCAAATGATGAATGACGATTAGCAAATGATCGCCCTCAGCGCAATGGAACAGACCGAGCTTCACAAGTGGACCCTCGCTCAAGTGAATGCTTGCTTGAATTTCACTCGCCTTGGCTTCTACAGCGGTGGATTCGTCTTCAACTCTGCTAAAATCTACGATGTCCAGCGTGTATAGCTCACCTTCCACCACACTGCGGTTCCAAGCGGCATAGCCTTGCTCCGTCTCACGGAATACAGTGCGCAATGCGTCATGATGCTGGACAATACGTTCCATCGTACGGCGCAGCGCGTCGACATCAAAGCGCCCAGCTCGATACAGCATCATCGCCTGGTTGCTGTGGTGCAGATCAACCGGCTGCTGCTCGAAGAACCACCGTTGAATGGGTGTCAGATCTACCTTACCTACTGCCTCTTCCTGGCTGGCAATCTTGCCATCTGTACGAAGCAAAGGACTGAGTGACGCTACCGTCGGATTGCTAAACAAATCCTTCATGTCCAGTCGATACCCTGCTTGCAGCAATCGGGATGATACTTGCAATGCTTTGATCGAATCGCCGCCCAGTTCAAAGAAGTTATCCTGCGTGCCTACCGTTTCGGCACCCAGCACCCCGGCCCATACTGAAGCTAAAACCTGTTCCACCGTGGTACGCGGTGCCACATAGGCTGCGCCGGTATGGATGCTTCCTTCCGGTTCCGGCAAGGCCTTGCGGTCGATTTTTCCATTGCTAGTCAGCGGGATCGTCTCCAGTCGCATCAAGCGTGCAGGTACCATGTGCGCTGGCAGCCCTGCTTCCAGCTCGGCCTGTACCTCCTCGATCCGCAGCTCGGTTTCTCCTGTGATGTACCCGCACAAGTACTTGTGTCCACGCTCATCCGTCCGGTCGATGACTACCGCTTGACGCACACCCGGCACCCGCTGGATTGCCGTTTCAATCTCGCCCAGCTCGATCCGGTAGCCCCGGATTTTCACTTGATAGTCCATCCGGCCGATAAAGTCCACATTGCCGTCTGGCATCCACCGCGCGAGGTCACCTGTGCGGTACAATCGTTCACCGGCTACATACGGGTTCGCTACGAACTTCTCGGCCGTCAGGTCCGCACGATTCAGGTATCCCCGTGCTACCCCGGCTCCGCCAATGCACAGCTCGCCCAGCACACCGATCGGCACCGGATTCAGCTGGCTGTCCACGATGTAGAAGCGTGCGTTCAGCCACGCCTGACCAATCGGTACACTGCCGCTGCTTGGCAGCTTCGACAGTTCTTCGTCGTAGAAGCTGGAGTCGATTGCCGCTTCCGTGACGCCGTAGCTGTTCATAATGCGAATATCCGCACCAAATCGTTCTTGCAGCACCCGGTAATCCGTCACGCTGCAGCTATCCGAGCTGGTAATCAGCAATTCCAGACTGCTCATGTCCAGTCCCTGTTCATGCACATGCTGCATAAACGGTACAATCAAGGCCGGAGTTGATTCGAACACCGTAATCTGATAATCACGAATCCAGCCATACAGGCGGCTTGGATCAATCCGGTCGTCCTTCGGACAGATAACCATCGTTCCGCCGTTATAAAGCGTCCGCGCAATATCGCCGACGAACACGTCGAAGGAGAAGCTTGCCAGTTGTAGCAGCCGTACCGGGAACTGGTTCAGACGGTAATCCCGGCGGTAGGCCGCAGCCGTATTCACCAAGCTGCGATGCTCAATCATGACCCCTTTTGGACGTCCCGTTGTACCGGACGTGTAGATCACATACGCCAGATCCTGCGGCTCATTGATATGTTCCACATCCGTGGCATCCCCGGTATACAGCGACTCATCGTCCAGCGCCAGTACGGTGTGCAGACGCAAGTGCGCTGCGGATTCGGATGCTACTTCGCTATCAGACTCCGAATCTGATTTCAAGCTTAATCCCTCATTAAGGCTGTCTCTTTCCATCGTCTCAGCGCCAGCTGCTGTCTCCAACTCGCCCTCAGACTGCCCTCCAGCCAAGGCCTGTCGGCTTTCCTCCAGCCATGCTTGGGCACGCTCCTGCAAACCTGTTTGAGTCAGTAGCACCGTAGCGCCGCTGTCCTCCAGCATAAAGCGGATTCGTTCGGACGGATAATCTGCATCCAGCGGCACGTACGCACCGCCGGCCTTCCACACCGCCAATACGCCGACCAGCATGTCCACCGAACGCTCGCTCAAAATACCAACAATGGATTCGCGCCCAATGCCTTCATTCCGCAATCGGCGGGCAAGCTGGTTCGCACGCTCGTTCAGCTCACGGTATGTAAGCTGCCGCACCTCATATACAACTGCCACGTAATCCGGCACAAGCTGCGCTTGTTCTTCCACATAGGCGTGGAACACCCCTTCTGATTGCTTTTCATCACTCCATGCAGATACGCCCACTGATCCAAAACCGTCGATGATTTTTGCTTTTTCCGAAGCAGTCACCAACTCAAGCTCATCTACCAGCGCATCTGGTCTGTTAATCGCTTCTTCAATAATATGCAGCAAATGCTCGCGGATTTGCTCTATAGCTGTGCGTTCCAATACTCGCGCGTTGTACTCCAAATGGACATGAATTTCATCACCTGGCACAACCGTAATGTTGAAATCATAGTTCGTTTGCTCCGATACGGAAGCATTTGCAATCGTAAAACCATTCTCACCACGGCTACCCATTTGCTCCATACGCTGTTCCACTGGGTAGTTTTCAAACACCATAATATGGTTCACCAGGTCCTGCTTTTGCTCTGTCAGGGCCTGAATTTCATACAACGGATAGGTTTCATAAGCACGGGAAGCCAGTGCCTGCTCCTGTATCTGCTTCATTAACGCAGCAAACGTGATATCTTTCTCACTGTGAATCCGTACAGGAACCGTATTAATGAACAAACCAATCATTTTGTCTATGCCCGGAATATCCGCTGATCTGCCGGATACGACACTGCCAAATACAACATCCCGACTGTTGTTATACCGTTGCAGCACAACGCCCCATGCTGCTTGCAGAAGGGTGTTGACCGTCACTTGCTTTTGCTTAACCAGCTTGTTTATCCGTTCCGTCACTTCGCGGCCCAGTGTAAACGAAAGCTTGTCCGCTTCATATTCTTTCGCGTGACCGTCCAGCTGTTTTGCCTGCGGCAATAACGTCTGCTGCTCGAAACCAGCAAAGTAATCACTCCAGAACCGTTCAGCCTCCACGTTGTCCTGTCGCTCCAGCCATTCAATATATTCGCTGTATGGCGTTATCGGGACAAGCTCCAGCTTGCGGTCTTCGAGGATGGCAAAGTACGTATTAAATGCTTCCCCCACAACCAGGAACAAGCACCAGCCGTCCATCAAAATATGGTGGAAGCTCCACACAAAACGGTACGACTCCTCACCTGTACGCAAAATAGACACCCGCATCAGCTCGCCTGAGCTGAAATTAAAGCCTTCGGCTTTGTCACGCTCAGCAAAATCAGCAATGTATGCGTCCTGCTCTCCTTGTCCCAGTGAACGTACATCTTCAAAACAGAATCCAGCCGCTTTATGGCGGTACACTACCTGTAAAGGCTGCTCATTCCAGCCGCTATAAAAATTCGTTCTGAATATTTGATGGCGATCCACCAGTTGATTTAAGCTTTCAGCAAAAGCCTCCACTTGAAAGCTGCCTTGCAGATCAAATGTCGCCTGCTCAAAGTACGCCCCGGATTTCGGCTCCATTATGCCGTGGAACAGGATACCTTTTTGCATGGGTGTTAACGAATAAATGTTTTCCAGTTCTCCCGCAGCAGCGGTTTGCTCTACAATATGATCCAGCTCTACAGCCGTCAGTCCTTGGAAGGACAAATCGCTTGGCGTCAGCTCTGGCAACTCTTTTTCCACACAGTGAGCCAATACCTCACGCAAGCTCTCCTGAAGCAGATCAGCCAGCTTTTTGATTGACTTTTTCATGAACATTTTGTTGCTATAGCTGATCGTCAACTCCAGCGCACCGTCCGTGATCATGCCGTTGATATCCAAAGCATACCGCTTGGTTAACGTGTCACTAATGGAAGCTCCGATGGAATAAGGAGACATGCGAAAGGCATTATTCTTTAAATCCTGATCGAATTGTCCGAGATAGTTAAAGCTGATTTCCGGCTCGCTGATAAAAGGTGCTTCCCCTTCCCTGTCAGCAAGATATCTCAAAATCCCATATCCAATCCCTTTATGCGGCAAACGGCGCAGTCCTTCTTTGACGTTTTTGACACGCCGTCCCACATTCTGTTCCTCGCCCATATCGAGTACAACCGGGAATTGGCTGGTAAACCAACCGATTGTCCGCGTAATATCCACATCCGGCAAAATGGCTTCCCGTCCGTGCCCCTCAAGATTTACAAGCACCTGACGGATGCCTGCCCACTCCTGAATTGCAGTGCCCAAAGCTGTCAGCAACAGGTCGTTTGCTTCCGTATTGTAGGCACGATGAGCTTGTTTCAAGAATTGTTCCGTTTCTTCTACCGTCCACGCTACTGTCAGTGTCCGATCATCGCGAAGCTGTGGCTTAGCCTGAGATTTACGAGTGTAATCTTTAGGCAAGGATGCCTGACTCTTCCCTGCTTGTTCAATCTGCTCCCAATACGCACGCTCATCCTCCAACGCTCCACTGTTCGCATAAGCGGATAGCTGATCTGCCCACAGACGGAAGGAATCCGTTTTGTTGGGTAAACGGACAGACTCGCCCTGTAAAGCCTGCTCATAACCGGATGCCAAATCCTCTAGCAAAATACGCCAAGACACGCCGTCGACCACAAAATGGTGGATCGCTACCAACAAATGGTCTCCATCGGTGCAACGGAACAGACCCAGCTTCACCAAAGGGCCTTCATCTAGACGGATACTGCTTTGAATTTCGCTGGCTTTGTTCTCCAGCAAATGAGCAAAGTCAGACTCATTTGTAAAATCAACTACTTCGAGGCTGTACAATTCTCCTTCTTGCACGCCACGGTTCCATGCTTCATACCCACCGTCCGCATTTTGGCGGAATACGATGCGCAAAGCATCATGGTGCTCGACAATGCGTTGCAGTGCCTGACGAAGCGCCGTTTCATCCAATCGATCCTCACGATGCAGCATCAGAGCCTGGTTATAGTGTTCAGGATTGGATGGCTGCTGTTCAATGAACCAGTGTTGAATCGGTGTCAATGCCACGTTTCCACTGACTTCTCCTTGATCGGAAACACGGCTCACCCGCTGCACTCGTCCATTCAGCTCTGCAATCGTCGGATACTGGAATAACTCCCTCATTTCCAGCTTGTAACCATTTTGCAGCAGTCTTGAAGACACCTGGATGGCCTTAATCGAGTCGCCCCCCAGATGGAAAAAGTTATCCAGCACACCAATATGCTCAATACCAAGTACAGATTTCCACACGGACACTAGCGTACGTTCTACCTCATTACGTGCCTCTACGTAATCCTCACCGGAATCCACACTTCCTTCTGGTTGCGGCAATGCCCGACGATCCACTTTGCCATTTGGTGTCAACGGCAATTGCTCCAGCTGCACAAAATATGACGGTACCATGTAACCCGGCAATTCTTGGCTCAAGGCGCTTCGCAGCTCACTAGCTGCGATATCCGCAAGGGTGACTACATATGCACAGAGCTGCTTTTGCCCCTGCTCATCCTCACGTGCAATGACGACGGCTTCTTGCACCGCCTGCAGCTTCAGCAGCTGTGCTTCCACCTCGCCCAACTCAATCCGGTAGCCACGGATTTTCACCTGTGCGTCAATCCGTCCTTTGTATTCCAACGTCCCGTCCTCATTCCAGCGCACCAAATCGCCTGTGCGGTAGCAGCGCTCTCCGCTGCGGAACGGGCTGTCTACAAACTTTTCAGCCGTTAAATCCGGACGGTTCCGGTAGCCACGTGCCACCCCGTCACCGCCGACGATCAACTCCCCCCATGCCCCAACAGGCTGAAGCTGCATGGAACGGTCTACGACATACGCTGTGGAGTTGTGAATCGGACGCCCAATCGGCACCGCTTCCAATTGCACGCTGGCAATCGCATGAGTTGTAGAAAAAGTTGTATTTTCTGTCGGCCCATAGCCGTTAATGATCCGCAGGGACGGATGAGCCTCCAGCACCCGGTTAATGTGCGGTACGGACAGCACATCACCACCGACCAGCAGTTCTTGTACCCCCTCAAACAGCTCCAAGTCCTGCTGAGATAACTGGTTAAAGAGCGGCGCAGTCAGCCACATTGTCGTGATACCATGGTTGCGCACGGCTTCCTTGAGCTTTGGAGCGTCCAAAATGACATCCTGACTTACCAGCACGAGCTGTCCACCATTCAATAGCGCACCCCAAATTTCGAAGGTAGACGCGTCAAAGACAACGGCGCCAGTTTGCAAAATGCGTGTATCAGCATCTAATTGCGCATAGTTTGTACTTTTCACCAAACGCACGACATTGCGATGTTCTACCATAACCCCTTTGGGCTGTCCGGTCGTGCCCGAAGTGTACATCAAATAAGCTAGTCGGTTTCCAAATTTACGTTCTTGTTCTCCAGCAGTGCTGTCTATGACAGACGAGGATGATTCATTTAAAATCTCATTTTTCAGATTAGTATAATCGGCATAATCCGCATGATAAGCCTCGTTTTGCTCCCAATGTACGGTATTCAAGCCTTGGTCATTCTCTGCCCCGTACACCTTAGCATCGCTCAGATCCAGTACGATTCCGGTGTATTCCTCCAGTTGCTGTTCTGTATGCTGCACCAGCAGCAACTTCGCCCCCGAATCTTCCAGCAGGTAACGTACACGTTCAGCCGGATAATCTGGGTCAATCGGCACATATGCGCCGCCCGCTTTGAGAATCGCCAACATGCCGACAATCATATCCGTGGAACGCTCAGCAACGATACCTACAGTTTGCTCGGCGGTAACACCGTGTCCGCGCAACGTGTGAGCCAGTCGATTTGCTTTTATATTCAGTTCGCCATAAGTTAAACGGGCATTTCCGAACACAACTGCTGTCTGATTCGGTGTACGTTCAGCCTGTTCCTCAAACAACTCATGAATGCCTGCTTCGTGTGGATATTCCACCGCAGTAGCATTGAATACGTCGACGATTTGCGCCCGTTCTTCCTCACTGATCAGCGACAATTCCTGTATCCGCTTGTGTGGGCCCTGCACCATATGCTCCGCTACACTCAAAAATTGTCGAATAATTCGAGCAATTTCCTGTTCACTAAACAGCTCGGTACGATAATCCAGATACAGCACGAGTCTATCGTCATCCAGCATTTCAACCATGTGAATATCGAAGTCGTTCACCGTATCTCCGCAGAAATCGTTATCTACCTGTTGAATGGCTTCATCAAACCGGGAGAAACTCAATGTACGGTACTGAATAGAAGCACCAAACAGACGCTGAATGTCCAGACTGCTTTGCTGTTCACGCAAATCCTGAATAATTTTGTTGTATGGGTAACGCTGATGCCGCAAAATGGACGCCTGCTCCTTCCCTACACCCTGCAGGAAGGTCAGCAGTTCGGATTCTGGTTCGACCAACAGACGCGTAGCCACGGTGCTGACGAACATACCGATAGTATCCTTTTCCTTCTTAGACGTACGATTGGCATAGAGTGTCCCCACGGTTAAGTCCTGCTCTCCCGTCACTTTATGCAAATAAATATACAGAGCTGCCAGGAAGAACGTAAAAATACTAATTTTATGTTCCTCGCAAAAAGCCGTAACACCACGATACAACTCATGTTCCAGTATAAAGCTCTCCCGGCGTGCAGCTGTGCTCAGTGTTAGTGGGTTATATGATTTCAAACCTGTAGTCTCTGGCAAATCGGCAAACTTTTCTGTCCAGTACGTTTTGTCCTTTTGATAACGGTCTGATTGCTCATAGCTTTGCTCTACCTGGATAAAATCCAGATAGGGATTGCCTTTGGTCGGTGCATCTTGACCTGTACCATGCACAATATCCATATAATGTCCGGTGATTTCATTAATGGCCTGATTCATGGACACACCGTCTGAAATAATATGATGCATTTTAAAATTAAACCATGTTTCTTCTGCTCCGAGCTGCAAGATAACAAATCGGTACAACTGCGAATCCAACAATGAGAATGGCTGTGGATTATAGCGCTTTAACCATTCCTTTGCTTCTTCCGGGGTAACTTGGAGCGTTTCTATACTTTCCGCCGTAAACGGCTCTACATATTGATATGGAATCCCATCCTGAGCAGTGATCTTGATACGGAAAGAATCATTTTGGGCAATCACCCGGTTCATTGCTTGTTGCAAGGCATCTATGCGAACAGTTCCCCTGATTTTTACTGTTGCAATAATTGTTGATGTGTTCCGATTAGGATACAGAAGCTCCGTATACCAAATCCGTTGCTGTGGCTGGCTTAGCGAAAACAATTGAACATCTTGCTGTGTCATCCGTCTCTCTCCTCGCAAAATAGATATTGGTAAAAAGGAAATTCGCATATTTATGCGGTTTGTTCCTCGGGATGCTTTCGAAATTGAAGCTCATACAGCTCTGCATAATGACCGCCCTCGGCAAGGAGCTGATCATGGGTACCCTGCTCTTTCAGTTCGCCATCGGCAAGGACACAGATCGTATCAGCCCGTTCAATGGTAGACAATCGATGGGCAATAACTAATGTCGTACGATCCTTCATCAACTCATTTAAGCCCTGCTGGACTTCATATTCCGATTCTGCATCTAAAGCCGAGGTCGCTTCATCCAATAGCAAAATTGGTGCATTTTTGAGCAAAGCACGGGCAATTGCGATCCGCTGTCTTTGACCGCCGGACAAATTGGCTCCGCGTTCACCGACAATCGTGTCGTACCCCTCTGGCAGTTCGGCTATGAAGCCGCTGGCATAGGCTGTTTTGGCTGCAGCCTCTACTTCCTCATCCGTAGCAACCGGTGAGCCAAAGCGGATATTATCCGCTACTGTACCGTGGAACAGCGTAGCCTCCTGTGGTACATAGGCCATCAAATCCCTGACCTCATCCAACGGAAACTCTTCTGCCAAGCGACCACGAACCCGCAGCACACCTTCGTCCGGTGGGTAAAATCCCAGCAACAGCTTCATGACTGTGCTTTTGCCACCACCACTCGGGCCGACAAGCGCGGTTACCTGCCCTTCCGGCACGACCAAGTTTAACCTTTGCAGCGTTGGATGGTCAGGCTGATAGCCAAATGTGATGTCGTGCAGCTCCAGCGCAGCCGGAGTCTGTTCAATGGCGTGGTCTGAATGCAAAGTCTCAACATCGCCATAGAATTCCCCAGATTCACGGACTGATAAAGCTGCCGTCTCGGGATCGATAAGCCTAGTCAGCGGTCCCTTCTTTTTAGCCGCGGGGAACTGCTCCTCTTCCTTCGACTCATCCAGAATTTCGCGAATACGCGCCAAGCCTGCCAAGGAGTTTTGTAACAGTGTTACAGCCGCCCCTAGCTCCAAAAACACCGTTGAAATACCAGTTTGCAGCTGCACAATCTGTCCCAATACTCCCAGTTCCATTTGCTTCTGCGATACCAGAATCAATCCGGCGACAAGCACACCGCCCAGCGTGATGAACTCTATGACAAAATTGCACATATCCTGCAAGCCCATATGCCGTCCCTGCCGAATGCTGATGCGGTTTATGTCCTCGCTTGCATCGTTACAAAGTCCACCTACCTTTGTCCTCAACCCAAACAACTTCACCGTCTGCAAACCTGAAAGCAAATCACTCAATCGTTCCGTGAACCTGCTCATCCGTCCCTGTAACTCTTCACTCGTCTTTCGCATTTTCTTCGCGAAATGAGCATTTATCCAGGCTGAAGCCAGCCCAAGTAAAACCGCCATAATCCCAAATCGCCAATCCAGAACCATCAAAATGACCAACGAGCCCAAGAAAAGCGAAATTTCTAGTATAATCGAGCGGATATGAACGGTGTAAGCCTGCTCCAGCGCCTGTACATCGTTCGTCATACGGGATACAAGATCACCCGAATGGTGTTTTTCGGCTTTTTCGTACGATAGCTTGACAATGTGGCCAAATAGTTTCATTCGTACATCGGCAATCGCCAGCTTTACACACCGTTTATACATATAGCTGCACAGGGGGGAAATAAGACTTAATGCCAAAAATGTACCACTGACCAAATAGACCGCTCGGTATAGCTCCTGTACATCGCCATTAACCGCGAAATTCAGCAAATAATGCACCACGAAAGAAAGTAAAATCGTGATGCTGGCATTGGTCAGACTATTGCCAACCAGCCCGGTAAAATACCATTTTCGGTGCGGCTTCATCAGGGACGTCAACTGCTTAAATTCATAAAACCCCTGCTTGAAGGTCACGACGCTCACTCCTTTCCTCAGGCAACGAATTACCGTTTTCCGCCGTATGCTGTTCTTCTTCAAAATTTTTCAAATACAGCTTTCGGTACACACCATCACGACCTAGTAATTCCTCATGAGAACCCGATTCCACAATGCTCCCCTGATCGAGTACAATAATACGGTTCGCCTGACGTACGGTTGACAGTCGATGAGCAATGACCAGTACCGTCCGGTTTTGCATTACCGCATTCATCGTATTCTGCACCTGAGCCTCCGACTGACTATCGAGTGCTGAAGTCGGCTCGTCCAATAGAAGCAGCGGAGCATTTTTCAGTAATGCTCTTGCTATAGAAATACGCTGTTTTTGACCGCCAGACAATCCGCCTCCCCGCTCGCTCAACAGGGTTTCATAGCCCTCGGGAAGTTGAACAATAAAATCATGCGCATGTGCCGCTTTCGCCGCCTCGACAATTTCTTCCCGAGTCGCCTCCAGACGTCCATATCCGATATTTTCTGCAATAGTGGCCGGAAAAAGCGACGACTCCTGAGATACCATCGAAATATGACTGCGCAGGCTTGTTAAATTCCAATCTGTCAAACTCTTTCCAAATAGTTGAATGGTTCCGGCATGCTCTCCAGGTTCATTAAATCCGCAAAGTAGCTTGAAAATCGTGCTTTTACCGCCACCGCTGGCACCGACAATCGCCACCATATCCCCTTGCCCTGCCTGGAAGCTGATATCCTTCAGCACTGTGTTCCCTTCATCGTAGCCAAAGGTCAAATGCTCAAAGCTGACTACAGCAACACCATCAACGTCATCATCGCTTTCTGCTCTGCCTTCACTCATTCGGTTGGCTTCCCCATCTGCATCGTCTTCCAAATGAGGCGCCCTATTCTCTCGCCTCTGATCTACCAAGATCATTTCGCCGTCCTGACGTTCATTCTGCCAATCCAGCACCTCAAATAAATGCTTTGCGGCTCCGCCCGCTTCCTTCATTTGCGAAATGATTGTCGGCAGCATGGCAATCGGCTGCAATATGAACGAAATCAGGTATAAAAAAAGTACAATGCCTCCAGCATTCAGCTCTCCTTGTTGTATCAGGTATCCTCCGTATACAATGACCAAAATAATCGGTGTTGCCAGCATCATCACACCTACCGGAGTAATGGCCGCATAGCGCTTTTCTAGCCTTAAGCCTCGCTTGACGACCTCCTCCATAATCGCCATATACTTCTTCAACAGCACAGCTTGCATATTGAATGCCTTGACGATAGGAATTCCTCCGATTGCATCTTGCCCCACAGCGTTCAAATGAGCAATTTTCTCCTGAAGATCCGCGGAATATTTTTCAATCGGCTTACTCATTAGTGATGTTATGATCATTCCTATTGGCATGAGCGCAAGACTTGCTAATATCAGTTTCCAGCTTGTCAGTAAAAGCAATATGAGTGATGCCGTAAACACAAGCGGTAAATAAAACAGATTGGAAAACTGCTGGATAAAAAAGTTCTGTAATACTGCCGTATTATTGGTTAGACGGGATACCAAATCTCCGGTAAATTTCCTTTCCACGCTGGAAACCGGTAAATCGCAAAACTTATGTACGAGATCGCCTCTCAAGTCGCGCAGAGCACTAACACTAAATCGCGCTGAAGCGTACCTCATCACAAACTTACAGGGCATTCCAATTAGCGTCATACCAACAACCAGATAGATCATGTTCTGGGTAGAGGAGAATGTCCCCTGTGCCATTTGCTCAATGGCCTTACCCAAAATAATGTCAATAGCTGCCAAACACAAGGAGGCGATCACCGTTATGAAAACCCATAGATTATACGGCCTTACATAACGTGCGAGTCTCCGAAAAGCAGAATTTGATCGAAACAAGGGCATCCCTCTTTTCGCTGCCTACACTTTTCAGTGCGAACTTTTTATATTGGCTGTGGACGTCGTTGAGATAAACTCTGGGTTTGGATGCATAAGTATCCGTACAGAATAAAATGCGATTTTGAACTATGCTGGAATTTGCATCTTGGTTGTGGTTTGGTTGTCGATTGTTGCTGAGATGGTAATAACGAAGTGTATCGTGATGTGTGGGACATTCAACTCTGTCTGAATCGTGGTTGTAGGGTGCTTGTGTTGCAAGCTGTATGAGCTGCCGCCGCGTGGGCCATCGGCGAGGATGCGGAAAGAATGTTCTCGACTGCGCTCATAACCTCTTGTTCTTGTTCATGGATGAAAAAGTGATTACCTTCGAACATCCGAACATCCATAGGTGATGTCGTATGCTGTTGCCAGGCATGGAGTGAATCTGTGCTAACCTCAAAATCCTTCATTCCGCCTAAAACGGTCATCGGACATACCAGTGGATTTCCCGGCTGATAAACATAAGTTTCACATACCTTAAAATCTGCACGCAGACGAGGCATAATAATTTGCATCAATTCTGCATTTTGCAGCACCTCTTCAGGTGTTCCCTGCATTAAACGAAGCTCTTCGGTGAAAGAATCGTCTGCTAAATCATGGAGTCGTTTTTTGGAGTATGGAAGATGTGGTGCGGATTTACCAGATATGATGATGTGCACAGGTAGCTTTCCAGTTTTGCTGTACAATTGCCGTGCTGTTTCAAATGCAATCAGTGCCCCCATACTGTGCCCAAAAAAAGCGAACGGCTTATGCATGTATGGAGCCATTGCGGGAACCAACGATTGAACGATGTCTTGAAGAGTATCCATTGGAGCTTCTGTTGAACGGCTTTCACGTCCTGGAAGTTGTATAGGCAACACGGTAATGTCAGGTGCAAACCTAGACTTCCAAGAGTTAAATATGTAAGCACCACCACCGGCGTAGGGGAAGCAAAATAGTTGGAGCTTCGCAGTCGGTTGGACCTCGGTTTTCGCAAACCAAGATTGTGATCGAGTCGTCATATGAATTCCTCCATCCTCTATGCAGTTCATAATTTTACAGTAAATCCTTATATCTCTTTTTTTCTTCCAACACTTTCTAACTGTTTTTAAATATACAAACTTTAAAACCGCTTGGCATGGGACAAAAGGGCTAAATTGATAGAGCTCATAAAAATAAAACAAAATCCATATTCTGTTATTTGTTTCCAAACTTCAAAAGCAACAATTTCACTTTTTGTATTAGTTATCTGTCAATTATGATCTGTTAATTTAGTTTAAAACGAATTTTTAGGTTTTCACGAATGTTGTAAAACTAGACTCATTATGATTTACATTGAAGCTCCAACCCCTTATCCTACAACAATTTTATCTTTACATGCCATTAACATAAATGTAACAAATTCAACCTGATATCATCCGACAAATTCCGCCTTTTTCCGCAGCTCTCTTTAATTCCCTAAATAATGGATCGAATTTGTATCAAGCTCACATAAGCCAAAATTAATAATTCTTTAATTTTGTAATAAATTTTGTTATTTCATAGTCCTAAAGGACCATGTTTTACATATTTTTTTCTGACTCTTCGTCTAAAAAAATCAGTTCGGATTGAGTTTTTCTCTTCCAAAGCTATGAATTTTCTTTTCAAACTCTACTAGAAACGTTTCTATCTCGCTTCAAAAGTGCCTGTTCTCTAGAAATTTATAGCCTTACTTTTAATCTTTGACCCCCCAAAAAACAGTAACGGCAAGCAGCAAGTCTCCCTGTTGTTGGAGACTTGCTGCTTTATAAATTCATTATGTTTGACTTCACTATCGGTCGATATGCGGAGTGTTGTAAGCTTTATTGTAGTTATGTTCCAATCTTATTATTTTAGTGGAATGGAGTATAGGTATGGGTTTCTTGTATATTTTCCAAAACGCAAAAGCCTTATGGTATACAAAAAGAGCACAGCCCGTTAAGGCTGTGCTCTTTTATCGTGCTTGGCAACGTCCTACTCTCCCAGGACCCTGCGGTCCAAGTACCATCGGCGCTGGAGGGCTTAACGGTCGTGTTCGGGATGGGTACGTGTGGAACCCCTCCGCTATCGCCACCAAACATGAATTTGCTGTGCAAATTCTACCGTACGGTTATTCGGTTCATCACTCATCGTGTGAATGAATAGCCATGCGCTTGTCGTATGTCACTTGTACATACCTTCAAGGTTACACCCTGAAAACTGGATCCGAAACTCATTGCGTTTTATTCTTAGGATAAGCCCTCGACCGATTAGTATTGGTCAGCTCCATGCATTACTGCACTTCCACCCCCAACCTATCTACCTCGTCGTCTTCAAGGGGTCTTACATACTGGGAAATCTCATCTTGAGGGGGGCTTCACGCTTAGATGCTTTCAGCGCTTATCCCTTCCGTACATAGCTACCCAGCGGTGCTCCTGGCGGAACAACTGGTACACCAGCGGTACGTCCATCCCGGTCCTCTCGTACTAAGGACAGCTCCTCTCAAATTTCCTACGCCCACGACAGATAGGGACCGAACTGTCTCACGACGTTCTGAACCCAGCTCGCGTACCGCTTTAATGGGCGAACAGCCCAACCCTTGGGACCTACTTCAGCCCCAGGATGCGATGAGCCGACATCGAGGTGCCAAACCTCCCCGTCGATGTGGACTCTTGGGGGAGATAAGCCTGTTATCCCCAGGGTAGCTTTTATCCGTTGAGCGATGGCCCTTCCATGCGGTACCACCGGATCACTAAGCCCGACTTTCGTCCCTGCTCGACTTGTAGGTCTCGCAGTCAAGCTCCCTTCTGCCTTTGCACTCTTCGAATGATTTCCAACCATTCTGAGGGAACCTTGGGGCGCCTCCGTTACTCTTTAGGAGGCGACCGCCCCAGTCAAACTGCCCACCTGACACTGTCCTCGCACCGGATTACGGTACCAAGTTAGAACCTAGATACGATCAGGGTGGTATCCCAAGGATGCCTCCTCTCAAGCTGGCGCTCAAGATTCAACGGCTCCCACCTATCCTGTACAGATCGTACCCAAATTCAATATCAAGCTGCAGTAAAGCTCCATGGGGTCTTTCCGTCTTGTCGCGGGTAACCTGCATCTTCACAGGTATTAAAATTTCACCGGATCTCTCGTTGAGACAGCGCCCAAGTCGTTACGCCATTCGTGCGGGTCAGAATTTACCTGACAAGGAATTTCGCTACCTTAGGACCGTTATAGTTACGGCCGCCGTTTACTGGGGCTTCGGTTCATAGCTTCGCCCCGAAGGGCTTACCACTCCCCTTAACCTTCCAGCACCGGGCAGGCGTCAGCCCGTATACTTCGCCTTGCGGCTTCGCACAGACCTGTGTTTTTGCTAAACAGTCGCTTGGGCCTTTTCACTGCGGCCCCCTCGGGCTATTCACCCTACCGAGGCACCCCTTCTCCCGAAGTTACGGGGTCATTTTGCCGAGTTCCTTAACGAGAGTTCTTCCGCGCGCCTTAGAATTCTCTTCTCGCCTACCTGTGTCGGTTTGCGGTACGGGCACCTTCTCCTGGCTAGAGGCTTTTCTTGGCAGTCTGAGATCATGACCTTCGCTACTACAATTTTCGCTCCCCATCACAGCCCAGCCTTAACGATGTGCGGATTTGCCTACACACCAGCCTCACTGCTTAGACGGACATCCATCAGTCCGCGTCACTACCCTACTGCGTCACCCCATCGCTCATAACGGATTACGGTGGTACAGGAATTTCGACCTGTTGTCCTTCGACTACGCCTATCGGCCTCGCCTTAGGTCCCGACTTACCCTGAGCGGACGAACCTTCCTCAGGAACCCTTAGGCTTTCGGCGGATCTGATTCTCACAGATCTTTTCGTTACTCATACCGGCATTCTCACTTGAATGCAGTCCAGCGCTCCTTACGGTACACCTTCAACCCGCATTCAACGCTCCCCTACCCCTGATGCATAAGCATCAAGCCATAGCTTCGGTGGTGTGTTTAGCCCCGTTACATTTTCGGCGCAGAGTCACTCGACCAGTGAGCTATTACGCACTCTTTCAATGGTGGCTGCTTCTAAGCCAACATCCTGGTTGTCTGTGCAACTCCACATCCTTTCCCACTTAACACACACTTGGGGACCTTAGCTGATGGTCTGGGCTGTTTCCCTTTCGACAATGGATCTTAGCACTCACTGTCTGACTCCCGGAACTAAATCTATGGCATTCGGAGTTTGACTGAGCTTGGTAACCCTTGCGGGCCCCGCACCCAATCAGTGCTCTACCTCCACGATTCTTCTTTCCGAGGCTAGCCCTAAAGCTATTTCGGGGAGAACCAGCTATCTCCGGGTTCGATTGGAATTTCTCCGCTACCCCCACCTCATCCCCGCATTTTTCAACAT
>NZ_CP073683.1:857500-2545000 GCF_019454085.1 Paenibacillus sp. S25 | reverse complement strand
ATGAGCAGCTACTAGGCTCTATAACATTCTGATAATTAAACCTGCCGTCTCTTCAATCGCCTTATCTGTAACATCAATAACCGGGCAATTCAGCTCTTTAAACAAAGACTGCGCATACGCTATTTCCTCTTCTACCCTCATCGCTGTAGCATACTGCACATTATTAGGAAGCCCCATAACCTTTAGTCGCTCACTGCGTATTTTCAACAGTAACTCTGGCTCGATCGTTAATCCGAATACTCGACCACGCTGAACATCCTTCAACTGAACAGGCGGTGTCAGCTCCGGTACAATCGGTATGTTGACCGTTTTATAACCTTTATGCGCGAGAAACATGGATAAAGGGGTTTTGGAAATACGGGATACTCCAAGCAATACAATATCCGCTTTGAGAATGGCGCTCACATCTTTGCCATCATCATATTGAACCGCAAAATCCAAGGCCTCTACACGGCGAAAATAGTTATCGTCCAGTCGGTGCAGCAGACCAGGCTTCTCTTTGGGATCGTTATGGAACGTATCGGCAAACGCCTGCATCATCGGTCCCATAATGTCGACAGCCCGCACATTCAGCCGGACAGCCTCCTCTTTCATCGCTTCTCTCAATTCTGGCTGTACCAGCGTATAAGCTACGAAGCCTTTACGCTCGGCAACTTCCTCCATCACCCGGCTCAGTTCGTCTTCATCCCTCACGTTCATAAATCTTTTGATCTCTGTGTCCGGTAACTCAAATTGGCGCATGGTCGCCTGTACGACAGCTTCTGCCGTCTCGCCAATCGAGTCTGAACAGATCGCTATAAAATGACTGCTCACCTGAACCATTCGATTCCTCCCATTAATCCTCTGCTACCATATCGAGCAACATTTTAATAATATTCGTTTTTGTAATGCGTCCCACGACTTTCCAGTGCTCCCCTGGCTTGTCGGAGTCGGAAGGGACGACAACAGGCAGGCTGTCGATTTGACGGGCAATAATTTTGCGCGCTGCCTCTAATACCGTATCCTCTGGGGAAACGGTGACAACATTCGCCTGTCGGGTCATCACAAGGCTGACAGGAATGGTTGCTGCATTGGGATTCCCTAACGTTACCTTAAGCAAATCCTTGCGGGAAGCTACCCCTGCCAAATCTCCGTCTTCATCGGTGACGATCAAATTGCTCACATTTTCCAAAAAGAGAGCTACCACAGCTTCCTGAATCGTTGTTGTTTCTCGTACGATGACTGGAACCCCATGAAGATCGCCGACCTTCATTTGCAACAGCCGGAATTTTTCCTCCCGGTTCGGCGTGCCCCGCTTTCCAACAAAATATCCGACCTTGGGCTTTGCATCTATGTAATTCAGAATGCCCAATTTGGATAGGTCGGTCCGAATGGTCGCCTTGCTGAGATTAAGCATTTCCGCAATCTGATCCCCGGTAATCGGGGCATGCTTTTGTACGATGTTTAAAATTTCTACTTGTCTTGCCGTAAGGTCGATGATGAACGTCCCTCCTTTTTTCTTCCGATCTAATATTGAATATAATACGTCATATATATCAATAAATCAACCTTAAAAAGCATATAAAACATCACATATATAAAATTAAGGCGGTTATTCATGTCTTTTTATCATTTAAAACACTTATTTAACACAAAAAACGGGTACTTTGCACCCTGCTCTTTCGAGTAAGGCGAAGTACCCGCTCCCTTATTCGTATCTTAAAGCATCAATTGGACGCAGCTTCGACGCCTTTCGCGCCGGATATACTCCGAACAACACTCCAACCCCCATACAGCACAGAAAAGAGTAAAGCACGGGCTCTATCGAATACACAATCGGCATTTGGACGAATTTCTCGAGCAGCTTTGCACCTCCGAGACCCACCATTACACCAACCAGCCCACCCATCAGACTGAGAAAAACAGCCTCAGCCACAAACTGCAGCATAATATCACTGCGTTGCGCACCAATCGCTTTGCGAATCCCGATCTCCCTCGTACGTTCCGTGACGGACACTAGCATAATATTCATAATGCCGACACCTCCGACACCAAGCGCAATTGCAGCTACACCGACCAGCAACATATTCATAATTCGATCAACCCCGGACACTGTTTTTAAGATTTCCGTCTGGGTCATGATCTGAAAGTCATCGCCCTCTGATGGCTTTAGCTCATGTCTGGCACGTAGTACCTGCCGAATTTCAGCACTTGCCTGATTAATCTTCTCCTCTGTTGTTGCAGAGGCGTTCACCTGCTGAATACTCATATTGCCTAGCCGTTCCATCCCCGTTGTAATCGGTACATATACCTGCTGACCACTGTTACTCATATTGGAATTGGAATTTGCCAGCACACCAACCACCTTAAAAGGAAGCTGTTTAATCATGATCGTCTCACCGACCGCTCTGGAGGCATCCGGACCAAAAATATTACGGGCCGCATCACTCCCAAGCACGGCCACATTCATTTGTTTATCTACTTCATAGTGGGTAAACGACCTGCCTTGAGCTAGTGACAGCTTTCTCACATGAACGAATGCCAGCGAAGTCCCCTCAATTTGCGCGCTGACCTTATTGCGACTCCACGTAATATCTGCATTGGTCATGGCACTTGGTGCTACCTCTGCTACTGCTTTTTGCTGCTCTAGCGCATCGATATCTTCCAGAGATATTCCTTTCGTCTGACTGAACGACATGGAACTGGAGCCATCATATGGAGCATAAGGATAGATCATCAGCAGATTATTTCCCATACTGTTGATCTGAGATGTAATCGTAGCCGTTGATCCTTTACCGATGGCTACAATCATAATCACAGCGGCCACTCCGATAATAATGCCCACCATGGTCAGCAAAGATCGCAGCATATTGGTTCGCAAACTGTTGAGCGATACACGGATAATTTCCTTAAACTTCATGCCTTCACTTCCTCTGCCGCCATTCTTCGTTTCCCAACAGGCTGATCCTCTTCAATCCGCCCATCCCGAAAATGAATCAGACGCTTGGCGTATTCCGCAACCTCCTGATCATGAGTAACCAATACAACCGTTTTCCCCTGATCATTCAGACGCTGAAAAATCCCCATTATTTCAACACTTGTTTTGGAGTCCAATGCGCCTGTCGGTTCATCCGCCAAGAGAATGACCGGATTGTTCACAAGTGCGCGCGCAATTGACACCCGCTGCTGCTGACCGCCTGACAATTCGTTTGGCCTATTGTTCATCCGATCTCCTAGACCTACGCTAGTGAGAGCCTCCATTGCCCGCAAACGACGCTCCTTGGCAGGAATACCCGCATAGATCATAGGCAGTTCCACATTCTCCAAAGCCGTTGCTCGCGGGAGCAAATGGAACTTTTGAAATACAAATCCGATTTTCTGATTACGTATAATAGCCAGTTCATCCTCGCGGGCATCTAATATCGAATAGCCATCCAAATAAAATTGTCCCGATGTAGGTAAATCCAGACAGCCGATGACATTCATCATCGTGGACTTGCCTGATCCAGACGGTCCCATGATCGCAACAAAATCACCGTCAGCAATATCAAGTTGTACCTCACGCAGGGCATGAATTTCCTGATCTCCGACCTGATACACTTTTTTCAAATCCTCAATCTGAATGACGTATCTCATACCCGTTTAAAAGCCTCCCTGCATGCCGCCCATAGCGGAAGGGTCCGGCGGAGGTTCAGGAGCAGGCACAATAAGCGTGTCACCCTCCTTTACACCTGACTTGAGCTCGACTCGATCTGGCGTGTAAAATCCGAGTTCTACGGGCTTGAATGTGCGCGCCCCTGGATTCGCAGCGTTATTAGCGGCAACATACACGCCATCCTGTCCCCCTTCCGATCTCAGCGCAGTAGCAGGTACGAACAGTACATTTTTGTGTACTCCCAAAATAACGGACACATTCATAATCATGCCCGTTTTGAGCTTGCCTTTCGGGTCATGAACAGACAATTCCATCAGATATGTCGTCATCCCTTCATCCGTAGAGGCTTCCGGTGAGACGAATTGCACCTTCCCTGGAAATAATTCACCAGGATATGCATTGGTAGTCAACACGGCTGAAAGCCCCTTCTTTACCTTGACAATGTCGGTCTGACTTACCTTCACAACTACCTTAAGATCGTTGGAATCCGAGTTATTCATGACAATGAATGGAGCTGTCGGACTAGTCCCTACATCCCCGTTCACCTTCAAGATTACCCCGTCCCAAGGTGCTGTGACCTGAAGTTTGTTCAATTCATTTTTCTTCTGCTCCAGTTCCGTCGCCTGTCTTCGAACCTCTATCCGTGAGGCTTGAATATTGGATGCATCAGCCGGAACCTGAATTTTGCGAAGCTCTGCCATTGCCGTACGATATCCGATTTCAGCTTCTGAAATGGTGCGACGTTTTTGCGACATGATTTTGCGGAACTGCAGATCCAGACCATCATAGTCCGTCTGTGCTTTATCAAGTGCTTGCTCTGCCTGCTCCAATTCACTGTTAGACACCGCACCGGCATCATGTAAAAACTTTTGGTCCTCATATGCCTTTCGCGCCTGTTCCAACTGCTTTTGGGAAGTTTTCTTCTGACTTTCGGCTTCTTCCAGCTCAAATGATTCTTGCGCTGTATCGATAGCCATTTTGGCCCGAAGTACATTTGTTTTCTGAATTTCAATGTCCTCTGCCTTCGGACCTTTCTCCAATTCAGCCAGCTTGGATTTGGATATTTCCAAAGTATCAGACGCAGTCTGAATTTGCATTTTAATTTCCGAACTGTCCAGAAGAGCCAGCACCTGTCCTTTTTTCACCTTGTCCCCAGCTTTCACATTTACCACTGCCAGCTTGTTATCACCTGCACTCGTGAAGTTTAACTTCACTTCCTTGGACGCTTGCACGGTACCGGACGTGTCCAGCTTCTCACTCACATCGCCGCGCTCTACTTTAAGCGTCTCATCCTGAACCAAAAGTGCCGCCTGCTCCTTGGGCAGATTCAGATATACTGCCGCTCCGCCTCCACCTACAACTAGTAGAACAATTGCAGTCCATATCCACTTTTTTCTCCGTTTTTTCCGTAACTTGATTAAAGCATCATTTAAAACCGTTTCTGCCAACGCCTTTTCCTCCCTATGTGCTCCATGGCTTGTTCAACGTATACTCATTTTGATCCAACTCGATCGCCAGCTCTTCCATTTGCCGTTCAATCTGGTTCACTTTCAACTGATTATTTTTCAATTCCATCTCGATAATTAGACCTCTGGCCCACTTTTTGCGTGATAACTCCAAGGCCTCTTTTGCCGTACGCAAGCTTTCTTCCAATTGTACGTATTTTTTTTGGTTTTCCTTAACCGTGGCATACAAATTGCGGAGTGATTCGGCAAAATCCTTTTGGCCTTTGTCGAGCTCCTCTTTAGCCGTATCGACATCCATTTTAGCTAGATCGTAAGCACCTGCACCGTTATTAAAATCGAAGTATCTCACATTAAGTTCCGAAGTTTTGATGCTATCCTCGAGCTTCCATAAGTTCGGATTCATGTCTGTCAGCTGTTGTATATGTATTTCGATATCCAGCTTCTTCGGTTCCTTGTACACGGGCCGGTCAACCAATTCATAGGCTGTTCCATTAGGCTGTCCCATGAGGAAGTTCAGAGCATCCCTGGATTTTTGAAACGCAATTTTCCCCTGCTCTACTGTTTGCTGAGCCTGGCTTCTGGCCTGTGTACTCTCGTTTTTTGCATACTCAGACAGCTTGCCGCGCGCAAATTTGGCAAGTGCAATCTTTTCCTCTGCTTGGGCAATTTCAAGCGCTTCTAGATCATTTTTCACTTGATTCTCTGCCACGAACACACTTTGATAGCTTTTCATCACATTAAAATAAATCTGGTCTTTGGCAAACTGCGCCTGCTTTTTGCTGGCTAGATAAGATAGCGTCGAAGAGTTATAACTTCTCCAAGAGGTATTATCATCAACATATTCACCGTCTATAAAATCAACAAATGCATTTCCCAGATCCTTTTCTGCATTTTTCAGTTCCATTCTGCGACGCTCTACATCCCGTTCGGCGGTACGCGTATTGTAATTGTTCGTCTGTGCCCATTCCACGGCCTGTTTGAGTGTTAATGTAGGTAAAGCCTGACCCGTTACGGATGGCGTCTTCGATGTAGCCGCATTAGATGGACTAACCGATGTACTTGATGCTACATTCCCTGATAAACTCTCAGCCTGTACAGTAGAGGCCAAGCCTGATGATAAGGACAATACAAGCAGCACGACAGCCGCTTTTTGCTTCATAGATGAATCTCTCCCCTTTCGGTTCATTCCCCGAATCTTTTCCATTTTTTTCGACATAAACTTCCACGAACTCTTTGCATTCTAATTGTACTTTCAGGTTTATGTTGGTACAAGGTGTCAAAACAATACATTTTTGTAACCTTTGCTTCCTGATTACTCGCTTTATACTACTTTTCATCCAATGAGATATTGATTCACCCTATTTTTACCTGAACTTTACCTAATTTTCAGCTAATTTTAAGGAAACCAACAGCATCTATTAAGGTTTGGAACATATACTAGAGAAAGAATAACAGCCGCTCACTGGGAGGGTTAATAGATGATAAAAGAATCTCGCATGACAACCACTAACGAACCGTCTGATTTGTGGATGACCCGCTTTTTACGTGAATCAGAACAAAAAAAGAAACAACTAATCCGGGAAGCCCGGAAAAATAATGATATACCGCTGATGAACAGCATTTCTTTTCACCTTGCCCAACGGGATCAGCAGCATCTTATCGGCTAAAATGACAAGTGAATCTTATGCTATAAATAACAGATTACCTCTAGTTATCTGCTTCGTATGCTAGATGAAAAAAATCCGGGTCAAATCGATAATTGATTTGTCCCGGATTTTTGTGATCATCAAATCTAATATAAAACCGCATAGCTTGTTCCGTTCCTATTCTTCCATCTCCGCCTGCGGATCATAGAGATATTGATCGAGTGGAATACGCCCGCTTTCATTAAAACGTATGCCTTCCTCCTCCAAATACAGACGCTGCAGGGATGCGGACTCATCCTCCTGCAAAGCAATCTCCCCCAAACGGTTGACTACTCTATGCCAAGGAAGTTGGTGTTTTTGGCTCAATGTATGCAAAATTCGCACCACCTGTCTGGCACCTCTTGGGCTTCCGGCCTCTGCCGCAATTTGACCGTAAGTCATTACTTTTCCCTCAGGGATCAACAGTATAATTTGAAGCACACGGGCAGTGAAAGGCTGCATGTTCTAATTCCTCCGTATTACTATTGCTTTTTCAATAATTATAGCACCCTGAACAGAGGCTAAAAACCCCTGCGCCTACCGATGTAAGAAGCAGGGGAAAACCCAGCGTTTAAATTTAGAATCCGCTCAGACCCTGCCTTTTTAAATCCTGTGCTACTAATCGGGCCAGTTCCCTTGCACCTTCATAGTTTGGATGGAGTGTATCGCCGTTCATATACAAGGCCAGTGTAGCGTCTTTACCAATAGAAGTGAAATAAGCTGAGCTAAGAACATTCAGGTCGACTAAAGGTGTTTGTTCCTCTTGAGCCAGTGCCAAAATAGCGCTTCTATACCATCTATTTTCTGCGGTGTGTACATTGTTAGCATTAAAGTCAGTGGCTCGTCCTTGCGGAGTTGACAGGATTACCGTCGCCCCTTTAGCCTTAACCTGCCGAATCATATCCCTCATCCAGTCCTTAAACTCGGCTTCGCTTTCGTTATGCTTTGGATTGGTGTCATTGATGCCCAATTGGAGAATAAAATAATCCCCCGGCTTAATATATTGGACAATGGCCTCCAACTGACCGTCCTGGTGGAAGCCTCTAGCAATTTGGCCTCCAGACGCCATATTGCGAATTTGAAAAGTATTCGTATTCACAAACTCTGGCAGCAGTTGGCCCCATCCCGCCTGCACGCTGCTATCTAGCGGATAATAGTTACAAACCGTAGAATCTCCACCGATATAAATCGTTCGATTCGTAACCGGATTGCTAGATAATTGCCTGATTTCCAATGCACTGAGTGTGAAGACCGCGCCCTCTTTGCCTTCAGTAACTAGCAGATTTAGCTGCCCATCTTTCACTGGAATTTGAAAGCGATCCTTGGCCCCATTCCCTGTCATATTAATGACCTGATACGCCCCTTCAGCCGCAATACTCGAACGAGAGGTATCTCCTAAAGTAACCGACACCTCATACAAACCAGGAGGAAGATCAACGTCAAAAGTATTCTCGCTTTTCGTACCTGTAGCCAGGAACCGTACGGCATCACTTGCCACTCCAGTCCCCGAAGCGCTGACATTACGCATATTCTCAGGGGTACGAAAGCCATATCCACGTGCTGAGTCATAGGACAGCGAAGCACTCACACCGGTATAACCCGTTTCGACCGTACCTCCGCCAAAATCAAACTTGTACTCTCCAGCGGATGCATGTGCCGGCGTAGCTATGCCCATACCTGGTGCACCACACAAAAAAGCTGCTAAAAGCATACCAGTCAATCCTTTTTTCCATTTCATTCTTCATTCCTCCTTCAGATTTTTAATTGTACGAAGCAAAGAATATTTTATTTTTTGTAAGCGCATACATAAAATTCTACCAATTGTTGCAGGGTTATGCCTATGTGATTATTATGCAAAGAAAAGTAGTTTATTCGTTAAGCTAAAACTTGTACTTGTACACAAAAAAGCCTCGCAGTTACAACTGCGAAGCTTTATGAAGCAATATTTCTTCATATCAAAATCACTACATTAATCCGCAACCAAAATTCCGTCAAAGCTCTCTGGACCTACACGTATTGTACCCAGCAGGTTAGCAGAAACAAAAGCAGTGTACACCAGTTGTGGCGTAATCGGCGGATTGAAATCATCTGCTGAGAACGCAATAACCTGTGGAGCTAATAAACTCAAACTAAAAGTGGATGTAGCCGAATAAACAACAGGGTCAGTTACCACAGTACCTCTTACAATAGTGATAGTAATTCCTACTAAAGCAAGCGGAAGTTGAAGCGATATGGTTCCTTTAAGCAGAACCCGTGGCGTACCTGTAGCTCCCTGTGTGTTTAATCCGATCTGCCCAAACAATTGAGGTGTATTCAAAACCGTGATCGGAATGGCAATAGAGTTGGCTGTCGAAGCATTTTGGGATGTTCTTCCATCAATAAATGTCCCCATGGTTTCCCCTCCTCTCTCTACCAGATACTCATAGACTATGAAAAAGTTTGTTTTGTGCTTGGACTGAATAACTTGTAAAACACACAACTTCTAATGAATAGGCTAATGTGCAGCCCTTTCTCTGGCCCTGTGAATACACTAAACCAACACTGGGAAAGGAGGGATGTCATGTCTAATAAGTTTAGAGCCATCTTAAGGGGGGCTAATGAAGTGCCTCCTGTCAGAACAAATGCGACAGGAACAGCCGAATTTCGTTACCGTCAAGCGAGCCAACAATTAAGCTTTGAACTGACTGTACGCAATATCTCGCGTGTAACCGAAGCGCATATTCATCTGGGACGAAGAGGTGAAAATGGTCCTGTTGTTGCTACACTGTTTGGTCCTTCGAAGTTTGGCATAACCGTTAGAAGAGGCGTCGTTAGCGGCGTGCTCCGTGCATGTGATCTTACCGGTCCACTCAGAGGCAGAACCATTTATGATTTGGTGTGCCAAATCAGAGAGGGCAATGCCTACGTCAATGTCCACACGATCCGTCATCCGAACGGTGCCATTCGTGGACAAATTAGACGCGCACCTATCAAACGCTGCAAATAACGAATGATCATGAGTATAAAAAAAGAACTTCCATGCCACTTATTTTGAGGCTATGGAAGTTTTTTCTAATTCAGGATTTTGCAAAATTCGACTCCAGTCGCTCCGAAGTGCAATATATAGACGAACTAAACCATTTCGATCTATATCTTGTTCATTGAAAGTCGCTTATGGGATTTTCTAAAAATCCTCAATTCTTAACAAAAGTTAAGAAGTTCATAAGCGTTTCTTAAGCCGTTCCCTTTAGGGTTGTTAAGAACTTTATCTTTTAATAGAAAGAGTTCAACAAGATACAGTTCACTCCTGAAAGGAAATGAAGCTTATGAAGCCAAAGACCAAACAAAAAATTCCCGAATTGCAGTTGGTCAGAGCCATGGCGATTTTAGCCGTCTTGATGGTACATGCCACTTCTTATGCGACGGTTCAGCTTACAAATTCCAGTCTTTATGTTGTATACAATGCGCTCAATGTGTTGATGAAGTATGGAACCCCCGTATTTATCGCGCTTAGCAGCATGGTGCTGTTCTACAACTACAAGGATCGTCCGATGGGACGACAGCTCTTAAGCCGCTTTTATAAGCAGAGATTGCTGTACATCCTCTTACCTTATGTCATGTTCTCTCTGTTTTATTTCTTCCTGTCCCTTACGGCTGGTAGCTCCGAACCATGGAATATAGCTACACTTGCAAAGAGCTTTGCTCTGAAACTGGCCACAGGCAAAGCTTATACTCATTTATATTATATTTTTATCATGATGCAATTCTATCTTGCATTTCCATTCGTACTGTGGCTGTTCCATCGTTGTCGGCAACTTCCACAATGGTCTATTGTCCTTGGGCTGTTGGTACAGTGGTCATTTGTTATTGGAAATAAATTTCTATTTCAGGTTCAAAATAAGGGCAGTTGGGCACTGTCTTATATAGCCTGCTACATGCTGGGTGCTGCTCTCGGTTACTACTACCCACAGCTGAGAACGTGGTTTCTGATGCGTAAGGGGGAACGAAGTGTTGCCGGAGTGCTGACATGGATCGCAATTTGGGCTTTATGGCTAATTTCAGCCACCATGCATGTCTATATGTGGTACGAAAATAGAATGTACGGAATCTCGTACAATTCGCTAGTTTTTGAACTTATGTATAATATGTACAGCCTGTCTAGCACGCTGGTAATACTACAGATTTCCTTTTTAATGTACAGACGACAACATTCCTTTATCACTCGCAAACTGGAACGTCTGGGCACACTGTCCTTTGGTGTGTATCTGATTCATCCGTTCTTCCTGCTCCTGTATCGGCAGTTTTCACCACATATCGGTTCTCCGCAGCTTATTCATGTGTGGTATGCCGGAGGTTTTTGCTTTGCACTTCTTTGCTCTTGGCTCGTCGTGTCGATCATCTCCCGTTTCCTGCCATTTGCTTGGATCTTTTTCGGTCAACTACCAGGAATAGAAAAAAGACAATTCAAGCAAGAAAACCGTATTTCTTCAACTGAAACAGCACTATCCAAAGGCTGACGACCCCAAGCAAGCGAACTGAGATGAGTGTCCATAGCCTCCATCTTTAAAAAGGTATATAATACGCCCATATTGTATACTGCTGGAAAGAACAGAAAGGGTGCACAACCATGCATAACGGAACCATTTTATTAGTAGACGATGAACCTGAAATTATTAAGCTGATGCAAATTTATTTGGAAAATGAAGGATATCGACTGCTTATGGCACGAGACGGACTGGAAGCGCTGGAGCAAGTCAGTCGGGAATCGATAGATGTGATGGTGCTTGATGTGATGATGCCCAATATGGACGGGGTTGAAGCTTGCATGAAGATCAGGGAAACCGAGCATTTTCCGATTATTATGTTGTCTGCGAAGGGACAAGATATGGACAAAATAACAGGACTCAGCGTCGGGGCCGATGATTATGTCACTAAGCCGTTCAGCCCGTTGGAGCTGGTGGCACGCATCAAATCCCAGCTGCGCAGAGTACGGAAATACACCCACTCCTCCCCTGCATTGGAGCATGAAATGATACTGGATGAACTCTCCATTAATTCTGCTACGCATGAGGTCACTCTCGCCGGAGAATCCATTAAGCTGACCCCGCGTGAATTTGCCATTGTCGAGCTGTTGGCACGTAATCGTGGTCAAGTGCTGAGCATGGAGCAGATCTATGAAAAAGTGTGGAAGGAGCAATATCTGGAATCCAACAACACGCTGATGGTTCATGTGCGTAAAATTCGCGAGAAAATTGAGGCTGATCCGAGAAAACCCAAATACCTGAAAACGGTGTGGGGCATTGGCTACAAAATGGAAAAATTCGATTAATGGAGGATTCACGTCTTGAAGGCAAAACGATATGACACATTAGGTTGGAAGCTGGCCGCCCTTAGCCTTGCCGCTTTCGCTCTAACCGGACTGATTTTGATGGTGTTTTATTATGGAGCATCTTTGCTACTATGGCTGAACCCTTCCCGTTCATTTTTTGGCACCCGTCTGGTTCGCTGGATCGTAAATCACATTGGGTCCCCACTGATCATGCTGGTGGGCGGGCTACCTACATATATCTATTTCTTTTTCCTTTTTACCAAAAATACGATTGGCTACCTTCGCGAAATTACGACGGGAATGCAGGAGTTTGCTGATGGAGATCTGTCCTATACGATCCCTGTTTCTTCAGCGGACGAGCTGGGTACCTTGGCGAAAAATATGAACACCATGGCGGACAAGCTCCGTCTCTCACTGGAAGAAGAACGGGCTTCCGCCAAAGCCAAAAACGACCTGATCACTGGCGTATCTCATGATCTTCGTACCCCGCTAACATCCGTGATCGGTTTTTTGGAATATATTGAAACCGACCGTTATCGGGATGAAATTGAGCTGCGCTATTATGTGAACATTGCTTATGAAAAGTCATTGACGCTTAAAAAGCTGATCGACGAGCTGTTTGAATACACGCGTGTGAGCGGTGGCAGTCTGCCACTGGAGCTGGAGCCTGTAGATCTCGGCAAATTGCTCACTCAGCTTGCTGAGGAATTTGTACCCTCGCTGGAACAGGCGGACATGTCCTACCGTGTCCGAATCGTCGAGCCTGTTCGGATTCTAGCCGATACCGACGAGCTTGTACGCCTGTATGAAAATTTGTTTTCCAACGCTATTCGATACGGAAAAGACGGCAAACGCCTCGATATCACCATAGGACGCGAAGACGACGAGGCGGTGGTAATCTGCACCAACTACGGCACCCCAATTCCTGCGGAAGATGTCCCGCACTTGTTTGAACGGTTTTACCGGGTGGACAAATCACGTTCCAAGGAAACTGGAGGCACCGGACTAGGCCTTGCGATTACAAAAAGTATTACCGAGTTGCATGATGGCCGCATTTCGGTTAGGAGCAATCGCAGACAAACAGATTTTGAAACCCGTTTTCCCCTCTGCTCCTACACATAAACAAACGAACCAGCCAAAGATTGTATCTCTGGCCGGTTCGTTTCTGACTTTTATTTAATACAGAACTATTTTCCTTTATTTTGTTCAAACAATACTTCACCATTGGATTCAATAATCTTTTGGTACCAGTAGAAGCTGTTCTTTTTTCTTCTTTCCAGCGTACCCGTACCATCGTTGTTTTTGTCTACATAGATAAAGCCGTACCTTTTTTTCATTTCTCCTGTTCCCGCACTGACAATGTCGATTGGACCCCACCAGGTATAGCCGAGCACTTCGCAGCCATCCTCAATAGCTTCATGCAGCTGGATCAGATGCTTGTTCAGATAGTCTACCCGCTCGGGATCATGAATTGAACCGTCTTCCAAAATTTCATCATGACTGCCGTAGCCGTTCTCTACAACAAACAGAGGTTTCTGATATCGGTCGTACATCTCATTACAAACATAGCGGAAGCCCTTTGGGTCAATTGGCCATCCCCACGGCGTTTTTTCCAAATAGGGATTGTCGAGTCCCATAATTCCCCCTGTGTTGCCCAAGATGGGCATACCTGCTTTATGTGTCGTACTTCGATAATAGCTAAATCCTAAATAATCAGCTGTATGCTCTCGCAGTAATTGTTCATCTCCGGGCTCCATTTGGACCATAATGTTATGCTCTTTCCAGATCCGTTTGGCATAGCTTGGATAATAGCCTCTAAGGATCACATCCGAATAAAATAAAGATCTTCTTCTCAGCTCATAGGCTTCAAACACATCGTCCGGATTACAGGTATTCGGATAGATCGGACTCAGGGATAACATAGCGCCCATCATCGCTCCTGGGATAATTTCATGACACAGTTTAGTAGCCAGGGCGCTGGCAACGAAAACATGATGACTAGCCTGATAAATGGTCGGCAGCTTGTGCTCATCGTCTTGAACAACAATGCCTCCTGCCGCCAAAGGGATGGTATGAAAATGGTTGATTTCGTTGAAGTTCATCCAATATTTCACTTTGTTTTTATAACGTTTGAAGACAACATCCGCATACTTTACGTAGAATCCAATCAGCTCGCGGCTTTTCCAGCCTTCGTATTTGCGAATCAGATTCAGAGGCAGCTCAAAGTGAGAAATGGTGATGACCGGCTCAATTCCATACTTCAGTAGCTCATCAAACAGATCATCGTAAAATTGCAGCCCTTTTTCATTTGGCTCGGCATCATCCCCATTCGGAAAGATTCGGGACCATGCAATGGAAGTCCGAAAGCATTTCATGCCCATTTCGGCGAACAGGGCGATATCTTCTTTATAACGATGGTAAAAATCAATCGCTTCATGGCTGGCGTAGTACTTGTTTTCATCAATCGTATCATCAAACGTCCCGCCTACTATTCCTCCCCGAAATGCATCGCTGATTGCTGGCCCTTTACCATCCTCGTTCCATGCCCCTTCAGCTTGATTCGCTGCTATAGCACCACCCCATAGAAAATTTTCAGGAAAACTTTTGGCTATTTGTGCTGTCATAACTCATTTCCTCCTTTATTTAATGTACAGTGAGCAAAATACTTTGCAAATCTACGGATTTTTGCTGTGTCTGGGTAACCTTTTGGTAATCAGTGCTGTTGGTAACAATAATTGGAGTGGTCAGGTCATAACCGGCTGCCTGGATTTTCGGAATATCAAAATCAAGCAGCAAATCGCCTCGTTCAATCCGTTGCCCTTGTTCTACATGCTTCGTGAAATAGTTGCCTTTCAGCTTAACCGTATCTAGTCCCACATGAATTAACAGATCCAGATGGTTATCTGAGGTGATGGCTATCGCATGGCCGGTTCGAAATACGAGCGAGACAACCCCTGAAACCGGTGAATATACCTTTCCTTCACTCGGTAGAATGGCTATTCCTTGACCCATCGCTTCTGTAGAGAACGCAGGATCAGGCACCTCATGAAGCGGAACAATTTGGCCATGGATAGGCGCATAGACATTCTCGGTGACTTCAGTATGTCCAGGTTCAGTTTGTAAGGCAGGCTCGGATTTTTCTGCTTCCGTCTTTCCTGTCTCCGCATCCGTTGCCCCTTTTCCTTCATTAAAGCCCAGAATATAAGTCAATACGGTAGTAACCACAAATGAAATGATGATACTAATCAAATAAAAAGCAATTGTATTCGTAAAGAATGCCGGAATAGTTGTTATTGCCGGGAACACATAAGCAAGCACGGTCGTCTGGAAATGTCCGGCAATGGCCCCTCCGATCATTCCACCGATGACGGCGGCAATCATTGGTCTTTTCAGCTTCACGGACAGTCCGTAAACGATAGGTTCTGTAATACCAGCGAACAATGAAGGGAAAATAGATGACAGTGCGTAAGCTTTCAGCTTTTTATCTTTGGCTTTCAGAAAGACCCCAAGAGCGACACCGGATTGGGCGAAGGTCGCAGAAGCCATCATAGGTCGGATCGTATCAAACCCTTTGAGGGAAAGATTGTTGATCATCGCAGGTGCAATCCCCCAGTGTAAACCAAACATCACCAGGAAGGTCCAGCCGCCTCCCAAAATGGCCCCAGTCAAGAGACCGCTTTGCGTACTCAAAAATTCAATACCATCCGCAATACCTTTACCGGTGTACACTCCCAGTGGACCGATCACAATGGCAGTAAGCGGAACCATAATTAATAAGGAAACAAGCGGGACCATAAATAATTCAATGCTTTTCGGAACCACCCGCTTCAGAAACCGTTCCAGATATGAATACAGCCAAATGGCTAAAATTGCTGGAATAATGGATGTCGTATAACTCATCAGGACAACGGGAATGTGGATAAAGGAAGCAATATCCCCCGTGTTTTCCATCAGCTTGGTGAAGTTAGGCTCCAGCAGAGCGGCCATAATAGCAGCAGATACGATAGGCTGGGTCTTGAATGTTCTCGAAGCTGAAAACGCTAACATCAGTGGCAGGAAGAAAAATACGCCGTTGCCTGCGGCAGCAAGGATAGCATAGGTACTGGAGGCACTGTCCAACCACTCTAACTGTGTAAGAATAACCAGGATAGCTTTCAGCATCCCTGCACCAGCCAAAGCAGGTACAATCGGCTGGAAGATAGAGCTCATGACGGTAAAAGCACGACTGATGAAATTACCTTCCTTTGCATTATCCTCTTTTTTGTCGTTACCGCTTTTTACCTGAAGGTTATAGTTCTTCGCAATCGTATCATAAACCTCGTTGACATGATTGCCGATCACCACCTGGTACTGCCCTCCGCTTTCTATCACGGAAATGACACTGTCTGAATTTTCCAAAACCTGTTTATTGGCTTTTTGCTTGTCCTTAAGTGTAAATCTCAGACGGGTCATACAATGGTACAGATCACGTATATTTTCTTCTCCGCCTACATTAGTTACAATGAATTTCGCTAATTCATCATGTTTGCTCATAATGCCTGCCTCCAATGCTCTCTGGTTGATATAAAAAAACCTGAGTAATCACCGATACCAAAATGCAATTTAGTATCGAAATCACTCAGGTAATGCCCACAAATGGTAACACCCTGTTAGTTTTCAGTTCTGTTGACCAATCTGGAAATGTGAATCATAAGATACATCATTTCATCATTGGTTAATTTCTGCTCAAACTGCTTATTCACATACACCCCTATTTTTTGTACACATCTGTGCTCTTCTGGAAATTTGGTTTTCAGGTCTTCGAACAAATTCATGTACTGCGGGTCTGCCGATTCGTGGGCAAAAAGCCGCTGGGCAAAAAATTTAAGATGGGTTACAAAACGGTTGTAATTCCATGAATCTTCATCAATCTCGACATTGAAGTGGTATTTTACAATATCCATAATATCCTTGATGACTTTTGACGTTTTTAGCGTCAGATCAAGCTTCTGGTTATCCAGGCGGGCGTTGACGAAATGCAGGGCAATAAACCCGGCTTCATTCTCATCGAACGTGATGTTGATCCTGTTACGAATCATCTCCAGCGCGTGTTTTCCGATCGCGAATTCTTCGCGATAAAACCGCTTGATCTCCCATAGAAACCGGTTTTCAATCGGTGTTCCACGTTCATGCCTTTGGATGGCGAATGAAATGTGATCGATCAGAGCTAGGTAAATATAGTCACTAATGTCTCCAGCCAATCTCGGTCTGGCATACTCCACGATTTCATCCGCGATTTCAATACATTCCATCTTCACATCTTTCAGCAAATCCGCCAGCTTCGCGGATAAATCCTGAGTTTTGACTACAAACAACTTCGTGATTTTTCGCTCATCGATGGTATCCCCCGGTTTCAGGTTGAATGCGATTCCATTTCCTGTCGCAATGACCTCTTGGGCGTCCTCTTCCTCTGCTAAAACGACATTGTTGTTAAGCGCTTTCTTCAAAATCATGCGACCACCTGCTTTTATTTACTGGAAGGCCATTTTTTAAAGAGACTCTGTTAAAAAATGTGCATACACTAAAAAACCTGAACAGAATACCGCTTCATAGACGTTATCGCCCATTTACCGGAACTCCATTCAGGTTATGCCTAAAATAGTAACACCCTGAAAATTATGAGATTCATTTTTGTAATCGTTTTCTTGGCTTCATTATAATAGAGTTTCTTTTTTTCTGTCAACCCTTTATTAAAAAAAGCCTTCCATCCGCTTACTGCGGCTTCGGAGTCCCTGAACGATTCACAATCCAGATGCCCGCCAGTACTAAGAAAATGCCAAGCAAGGTAGCCGCTTTGAGTGCCTCGTGAAGAAAGATCCAGCCGGACACAACACCGATGATAGGAACCAGCAACAGCGTAACAGAAGCTTTACTTGCTTCCATTCTAGTGAGAATATGAGTCCACAGCAGGAATGCAAGAGCAGACGCCACAATACCGGAAAATAAGATATAAAAGATCGACGCAGTGCTAAAGTTTGGCTCCCATCGCTCAAACAACAGGGAATACAATAACAATCCGAGCGCACCGAACGCCATCTGCCAGGTCGTGAACTGGGTTTTATCGCAATGCTGGAGCTTGAGCTTGATAATCAGGTTCGAAAGTGCCCAAGCAATCGCTGAACTCACCCCGAGCAGCATGGCCCACAAATTGCCGCCCAAATGAATGTCCATAGCAAATAATAGCCCCATGACCCCTGTAGCAATTCCAATCGTTTTGCGTGTGTTCAGCCGCTCACCAGGAATCATAAAATGAGCCATTATGGATAAAAACAGCGGCATGCTGTACGTAAGCACGGAGGTTAAGCCCGCATTAATGTAGTTTAGGGATATCTGAATCGCAATATTAAAATAGGTAGTCTGGAGAATCCCGCAGAGTATATACCATTTTATCGTGTGCCTGTCAGGGTTCGGAACCCGTTTCCACATGAGAATTCCGAACAGAAGTAGCGTCCCTGTGAGAAACCGGAGAGCCGCAAATTGAACAGGTTCAAAGGCTCCATTGCCCAATTTCATGATGACAAAATTAAAGCCCCAGATCAGGCATAAGAGCAGGCTCAAGCCTTTCATGCATCATACGCCTCCGTTTAGAGCACTTCTCCGCCCGATTCAATCACTTTTTTATACCAGTCAAAGCTTTTTTTCTTGTAGCGGTTCAGTGTTCCGTTGCCCAGATCATCCTGGTCGACGTAGACGAAGCCGTATCTCTTGGATGCCTGTGAGGTCGAAGCACTGATCATGTCGATGGGACCCCAGGCGGTGTAGCCGAACAGGTCCACTCCATCCTCAATGGCTTCCCTCATTTGCTCGATATGTTTTTTCAGATAGTCGATACGGTAATCATCGTTAATGGTCCCGTCAGGATTCATTTGATCTGTCGCACCCACGCCGTTTTCTGAAATGAACAGTGGCTTTTGATAGCGGTCATACAGGTTATTGAGCGCATAACGTAATCCTTTAGGATCAATCTGCCATCCCCACTCGGACTGCTCGAGGTAAGGATTTTTCACGCCACCAATCAGATTTCCGCTTGCTTTGGCATGCTGATCGGCAGTGGCACTGGCATTGTTGGACATATAGTAGCTCAGGGACACGAAGTCTACGAGGTTATCTCGCAAGATTTCATCGTCGCCAGGTTCTTTATGCAGAACAACACCCTTTTCTTTGAACATACGTGCGGTATAGGACGGATAATACCCTCTAGCTTGTACATCACTGAAAAAGAAGGACACTCGTTCTTCCTTTTGGCATTCAAGCACATCATCCGGATTGCAGGTATTCGGATAAAGCAACAGATAGCTGATCATACACCCAATCTGGGAGTTTGGTATAATCTCATGACAGGCTTTGACTGCCAGCGCGCTGGCTATAAACTGATGATGGGCAGATTGATACTTGTCCTGCTCCAGATTCGGGTGATTCTCTTCAATGATCCCCGCGCTGACAAACGGATGGTGTTTGACACAGTTCATTTCGTTAAACGTAATCCAGTACTTTACTTTATCCTTGTAACGGGTAAATACAGTCTCGGCAAAACGGACGAAAAATTCAATCAGTTTCCGGTTTTTCCAGCCACCATATTCGGTGACAAGATACAAAGGCATATCGTAATGTGTCAGCGAGATGACAGGTTCAATTCCTTTGGCCAGCAGGGCATCAAAAACCTTGTCATAGAATTGCAGCCCTTTCTCATTGGGTTCTGTCTCGTCGCCATTCGGGAAAATACGTGTCCAGGAAATGGAAGTGCGAAAGCATTTAAAACCCATTTCGGCCAGCAGATTAATATCTTCTTCATAACGATGGTAGAAATCATTTCCCCGACGTTTGGGATAATTTTTGGTGCTGTTTGGGTCCAATGCTTCCTTGACCTGCGCATGGGTCATCATATGCCACTGATCCAGCCAATGCTTTTTGTCGAGTGCTGGATCAAAGGTAAATACATCAGAAATCGAGAGTCCTCTTCCATCTACGTTGTAAGCCCCTTCAATCTGCATGGCAGCGGCTGCCCCGCCCCATAGAAAGTTCTTGGGAAAACCTTTTGCCTGTTCCATGTTGCATTCCTCCAAGTAGGTTATAATTTGTGAAGAAGTATGCGGAACCCATGTCCTTCAAATGCATCCCGGATTGCTGCATACGCTTTATGCTTTCATGCTACAATCTGGGATGCATTCCAGGTCAAGAACTAAATTTTTGGAGTTGAATGTCATGCATAATATAAAAAGAATTGCTGAAATTGCGGGGGTATCGACAAGTACCGTGTCTCGGGTGCTTAATCATCATCCATATGTCAGTGAAGCAACGCGGACCAGGGTGATGGAAGTCATTCGGGAACTGGATTATATTCCGAATATTAATGCGGTGCAGTTGAAAGTAGGCCGTACCAAGGTTATTGGGATCATGACCCCAACGATTAACAATTATTACATGCAAATCATCAAGGGAGTATCCAATGCGGGTAAAGAGCAAGATTATCAGGTTTTGATCTACCAGACGGAGGAAAATCAGGATTTGGAAAGCGCGGCGTTAGAGCTTTTGAGGCAGAAAAAAGTGGACGGGATCGTCATTTTACGGCGTATGCTGGATTGGTCCGCTGTGAGGCATTACACCAAGTATGGGCCGATTGTGACCTGCGAGCCATTAAAAAATAAAGAGATTTCATCCATTTATCTCGATCATTATGAAGGATTTCGGATTGGATTAGAGCATTTGGCCGAGCTGGGACTTGAAAAAATCGCCTGCACCGTAGGCAGAAAAAACAGCGTAAACAGCCAAAGAAGACTCCAGGCCTATTATGACCTGCTCGCAGCAAGGAAGCTGCCAGTGAATGAGGAATGGTTGCTCAGTGGTATACATACGGTGCAGGACGGAATGCGAGCGTTCGCCAAGCTGGAGTCGTTAAAGGAACGTCCCCATGCCATCATGACAACCAATGATTTGGTGGCATGCGGTATTATCTCAGCCGCTCGTAGTATAGGTTGGAAGGTTCCAGGAGATTTGGCAGTGGTCGGCTTTGAAGCTGACGAAAGTCAGGTAGCCGACGCCATGGGACTGACCAATATTACGAACCCGTTGCAGCGAATCGGACAGGAAATGTTCCGTACATTATATCAGCAATTGAACGGGCAGCCTTTGGAGCCAGTCTCCCTTGCTTTTGAATTGAAGGTCCGCCAGTCTACCTGCTAATCCATCTACAACTAACCAATCAACAGTGTATAGACGATACCCGGCCCGTGTACACCGATCGTCAGATCATTTTCAATATCCGACGAGCGGCTCGGTCCAGTAATAAAATGAATGCCTGCGGGCAATTGCTCACGCCCGGCTTCGTCAAAGCGGTTTAGAATTTCGCCCAGTCGTGTTCGCAAGCGCTCTACTGGCAGAAGAATGATCAGTGCAGTTGGCAAAAGGCTGACTGCACGGCCTTTCTCCGGCGAGGATAGCACCGCTACCGAACCGGTGTAAGCAGCCGCTTCGTCGGCGATGACGATGCCGATATCCGCCTCGGCGGCGCAGGCCTTCCAATCCTCGACTGGATCGGTGTTCCACACCGATAAACGGACTTCCGGCAGCGCCGATTCCAGCTGGAGCGCATCCAGGTCCGGCTCATTCTGCCGGACGATATAGGCCGCTCCCAGCTCTCGCGCTTTGTGCGCGATCCAGTCTGCGGTCTGCTCCAAATCCGGCAGACGCACGACATGCCCGCCAACACTTGTAAAGTTGGCGGTGAATTCCTCGATGCGTTGCTCCGCGCTCCATTCGAATTCGTGCCAAAATGCAGGTGCGCCGCGAAACGGCTGAACTGGCGACTCCGTTTGTCGTGGACGCTTGAGCCGCGTCGCGATGCCGTCCATAAAGCGTACCTGCTTGGCACGGGATTCTGCTTCCATTTGATGAAGCCACGTTTCATGGGCCGCTTTTGCTTGCGCAGAAGGATTACTCTGTTCACTCATGCTGCGTCCCTCCTTTACTTCTATCTGCCAAAATCTTCTCCATTCGACTGAGAACATCCGGCTGCATCACGTTGCGTTCCTGCTCCAGCTTATGCTCCAGCGTGTTCCATTGCTGACGGAAGGATTTTTTCGCCAAAGAGGGAGCCACACGGTACGTATTCCATCCCTTTAGGGGGCCCAGCTTAAGGGTAATTTCGCCCTTACGGACGACTGCTTTCTGGGCGATCTGCCCTAGCCGAATCGCCGCTGCGAATCGCTTCGAGCTGGAAACCACGGTCGCAAAACCTTTCATTCCTGCCGTTTCCAGCTTATCTCCTTGTCCCGCCTCTACCTTACGTCTACGCAAATATACCAGCATATCATGCAGCGGTATTTTGACCGGACAGGCTTCATAACACGCACCACACAGACTGGACGCACTTGCAATATCGTTCCACTCTTGGATGTTGCCATGAAGGGCAGGCGTAAGCACTGCACCGATAGGGCCACTATATGTCCCGCCATACGCATGCCCGCCAATGTGTCGGTACACCGGACAGGCATTCAGGCAAGCCCCACAGCGAATGCAATTCAACAACTCTTGAAACTCGGGATTGCCTAGCTGTAGTGAACGTCCGTTATCTACGATGATGATGTGCATTTCGTCAGGCCCATCGACATCTTGGCTGCGCCGAGGGCCTGAAATACCAGACATGTACATGGTCAGCTTCTGTCCAGTAGCAGATCGTGGCAGTAATGTAGCCATCACCTCCAAATCCGTCCAGGATGGAATAATCCGTTCCATGCCCATCAGCGTAATTTGCGTTTTGGGCAAAGTGGATACCATTCGTGCGTTACCTTCATTTTCAAACAGGACCATGGAGCCTGTCTCGGCGATGGCAAAATTACACCCGGTCATGCCAATATCCGCTTCTAGAAACTTCTCACGCAGCTTTTTGCGGACAAAGCCCGCCAAAATCGTCGTATCCGCGGACAGTTTCTCCCCTGCTTCTTTGGATAACAGCTCGGCAATCTGATAGCGGTTTTTGTGAATCGCCGGAATGACGATATGAGACGGGGGCTCTCCTGCCAGTTGAATAATATATTCACCAAGGTCACTTTCAATCGTCTCGATATCCGCACCTTCCAGCGCCTGATTCAAATGCAGCTCCTCCGACACCATCGACTTGGATTTGACGACGGAGCGGGCTTGGCTATGCGCAGCAATATCCAGTGTAATACGCACGGCATCGGCTGCTGTATCGGCGAAATGAATATGCACCCCGTTGGCACGGGCATTTTCTACAAATAGATTTAAGTAATAGTCCAGATGGGCAATGGTATGCAGACGAATTTGACGGCCCCGTTCACGCCATTCCTCCCAATTTCCGTGCTGCTCTGAAGCCACCCGCTTGCCGTTGCGCAGCCGCTCCGTAGTGAAACGAACTGCATTCCGCAGAAAATCATCATTTAGGGCCAGCTCTGCGCGTTTTTTGACCTTTTGGTTCATGGAATGTGAGTGTACAGCGGTCATGCGTGCTTCACCCCTTCGTACAGCAGCTCAGCCAGATGCATCACCCGAACTGGCTCCTCCCGATACCGAAGATTTCCAGCAATGTTCATCAAGCAGGCCATATCTAGTCCGACCAGTACCTCGGCTTCGGTCTCCCTGATGTGGTCCACTTTTTCAGTCACCATTGCTCCCGAAATATCCGGCATTTTCACCGCGAAAGTCCCGCCAAAGCCACAGCAGTCCTCAGCAAAGGGAAGTGGTACTAATTGCAGCCCCTTTACACTGCCAAGCAGCTTCATCGGTTCCTCCTTCACGCCGAGCAAACGTGTGCCATGGCAAGACGGATGGTAGGTTACCGTATGCGGAAAAGACGCGCCCACATCGGTCACGCCAAGCACCTGCACCATAAATTGCGTAAACTCATACGTCTTTTGCTCCAGCCTCCGTGCCGAATCGAGCCATTCGGGTTCATCCTTAAACAACTCCGGGTAATGATGAAGCATATAGGTGCAGGAGCCGGAAGGAGATACGACAAAATCGCTGTCGTTAAACGCTTTCAAAATCGTTTTAGCCGCAATCCTCGTTTCATCCCAATAGCCGCTGTTATAGGATGGTTGTCCGCAGCATGTCTGTATCTTCGGAAAATCCAGCTGAACACCATATCTGGCAAGCAAGCGTGCCATCGCTTCCCCCACCTTGGGATAAATCGCATCACTCAGGCAGGTAATAAATAAAGATACCTTCATACGGAACACCCCTTCCGTCCATGGAATAACTATTACTTTATACATAAACTGAGCTGAAAAGTTACCTTTGGTGCCACTACGCAGTCGGATGGTGCTTCCCATCGCTGTTGCCCCCAGATTTTTTGAATAAATACTCAATGGTAAAAATCCGGGGACAAAGGCGACCGCTCACGCTTGTACAGCACCATTCCGCCTACTCCGTTTTTATGTGAATTTTTCGAGTTCAGCTTATATGAAAAGTAAACGCTTTCTAATCATCTTGAATGCTGTACCTTTTCCTGTTGAGCTGTCATAGTTTGTCTAACGTCACTATGTTTGAACCGATACCTACTCACTATCACAAAATCCACTTATGGAGGATACTAGCGGAGCGGTTCATTTGAATCTGGAGAAGCGTCAGCGCTCGCCTTTGCAGTGGGATTCTCACCTATACGTGTTTTACATCATCAAAGAATCCCACTGCAACAGCGATCGTAAGATCAAATGAAACGCGGAGCGACCTCTACCTCGGAAACTCCCCGCCTTACACAACCGTAACTGGAATAGCCAACTCCGCAAGTTGACTGCGAATCGGGTCCGACAACCGCGAATCCGTAATAATCTCGGATACCTGCGACAGGTTCACGACATGCGTAAACGCCTGTTGCCCAAATTTGCTCGCATCCGCCAGTAAAATCACATGCTCTGCAATGCTGACCATTTTCTGCTTCAAACGAGCTTGCAGTTCATTCGATTCACTAATACCGCGATCCAGATGAACCCCCTGGCTGGAGAAAAACAATTTATCCACATAATAGGTTTCTAGTGAACGCTCTGCGAGCGGGCCTACAAATGACAGCGAGCGTTGAAGCAACTGCCCCCCCGTCGAAATGACCTCGATTTTTTCCTTACCCGCCAGCTCTGTAGCTACCCGAATCGAATTTGTTAATATTGTCAAAGGAATATCCGGTAAACTTGACGCCATATACCAGGCGGTTGTGCTGGCATCCAGCAAAATACGATCATTCGGCTGAATCTGCTTAACCGCTTCCTCGGCAATCCTACGCTTTTCCTCTGCGTTCATAATTTCCCGTACCGCATAGGGCGTTTCAGGCTGCTCGTTTTTGACACTGACCGCTCCCCCATGCGAACGGCGCAGTCGTCCCGCCTGCTCCAGGCGGTCCAGATCACGGCGGATCGTTTCCTCCGTTACTTTGCACAACTCACTCAATTCGGACACCCGTATGCTTCCTTTTTCATTAACGAGCTGCACAATCATCTCATATCTTTCTGCGACCAGCATGGCAATCTCACTCCACATCTTTAATGTACAAAAAGTCCCGCCACCCGCCGGAATTGCCCGTAGGCATCCTCCCACGCTTCTGACTCGGCAGGTTCATATTCCTCCACGGAAATAGAATCCGCGATGACCCGGCGTGCTTCCCATATATCGGCGAACTTTCCCTGTGTCATCCATTGTACCGCAAGATTGCCGATTGCGCTCGCTTCTGCAGGTCCCGCCCACACTGGTTTTTGAATCGAATTGGCCGTCCATTGGCACAGCAAGCGATTTTGAATCCCTCCTCCGACCATATGCAAACCATTAAACCGTTGTCCTGACACCTGCTCCGTAAGCTCCAAAATGTAACGGTACTTTAACGCCAGACTCTCCAAAATACAGCGCGTGATTTCTCCCGGCGTCTCGGGCAATGGCTGCCCGGTGTTACGGCAATATTGGCGAATACGTGTTTTCATATCCCCGGCGTGCAGAAACAGTTCATCGTCCGGGTCAATCAAAGAAGTGAATGCTGGAGCCTGTTCTGCCATATGAACCAGTTCGGGGAAGGAATAGGAGTGTCCCTGCCGCTCCCACTCTCTGCGCGCCTCCTGTAAAATCCACAAGCCCATAATGTTTTTAAGCAGCCTGTAAGTTCGACCGACCCCACCTTCGTTCGTAAAATTAAAACGAAGCGTATCGTCATTGATTACAGGCTGTGCCGTTTCCGTTCCCATCAGGGACCATGTTCCGCAGCTCAAGTACGCAAACGAGCGCTCCAGCGCAGGCACGGCAGCCACAGCAGATCCCGTATCGTGCTCTGCTACTGCAATCACAGGAATCGCTCCAATGCCCAGATCGGTCATGACCGACGAGCGGATCGTTCCTGCAACATTTCCTGGCTCCAGTACCTCACCAAACCAGGAACGGGGAATATTGATTCCAGACAAAAGCTCATCATCCCATTTTTGCTGCAACGGATTATATAATTGCGTGCTGGTCGCATTCGAAAACTCATTGTACATTTCACCTGTCAGAAAATACCGCAGCAAATCTGGAATCATCAAGAAATGCTTTGCCTGCTCCAGCAATGGTGAATTTGCATTTCGCATAGCAGCCAGCTGATAAATCGTGTTAAACGTCAAAAACTGAATGCCTGTACGCTGAAAAATGGAGTCTTTCCCCAGCCGTCCTTGTATTTCTTCCATCACCCCGTGGGTGTGCCAATCCCGATAATGATAAGGGTTCCCCAGCAATTCACCGGTTTTTCCAATTAATCCAAAATCGACCGCCCAGGAGTCAATCGCAAGACTAGACGGATTCACTCCCATATGCTTGGCTTTGAGCAATCCTTGCTGAACCTCGTGATACAGACGCAACAGATCCCAGTGCAGACGTTCCCCAACCTTGACCGGATCATTCGAAAAGCGATGGATTTCCTCCACCACTATACGTGAATCTGTCAATTCTCCGAGTAGAACCCTGCCGCTGCTTGCCCCCAAATCATAAGCGAGGATGCTCACCAGCTTGCACCACCCTTGCCTCTTTGCAAAATCTGCGTGCCATACTCAGACGCTAAATAGGCTTTCATCGGGTCTGCCGGTAACCCTTGCTCTTCACGGATCGCTCTGAGCAATGGCGCTACATCGAACTCAAACGCTTGGCGCACGGCATCCTCCGCACCCAGCACATCCTGGCGGCTCGCCGCTTCCTCCACCTCTACATGATTGATCAGGAGTGCCTTCGCATATTGAGTCTGCACATTCAGCACCGAACGAATCATCGCCGGAATTTTTTGCTCAATATTGTGCGACTGATCGATCAAATAAGCAATTTTGTCGACGGTATGGCGAATATCCGCATCTACATCCTGAGCGGCATTTAAAATTTGATAAAAAATCAAGAACAGTTCATACGGATTCGCGGAGCCCACGATCAGATCATCATCCGCATATTTGTAGCTATTAAAATGGAACCCACCTAGTCGCTTTTCATCAATTAGAAACGCAACTATATGCTCCACGTTGGCTCCCGGCAGATGATGCCCTGTATCCACCAGCACTTGTGCCTGCGGCCCCAGCTTGGTTGCGAAATTGTAAGCCATGCCCCAATCGGCAATATCCGTATGGTAAAAGGCTGGCTCGAACGCCTTGTATTCAATCAACATGCGCATGTCAGGAGTAAGCGCCTTATACATTTCACTGAGCGCTTCCAGCATCCAATTTTTCCGTTTGCGAATGTCTCCCTGACCGGGATAATTCGTTCCATCTGCGAACCATAAGCTAAAATCGTTAGAGCCCGTTTCCTTCGCAATATCCACGCATTCCAGCAAATGGTTGATGGCCTTGCGGCGGATGGCCGGGTCTACATTGGTGACACTGCCGAGCATGTAGTCCTCGTCTTGAAACAGATTGGGATTCACGGCCCCAATCTGTAGTCCCAAGCTTTCGGCATGACTGCGAAGCTTGCCGTAATTGTCTACTGTATCCCACGGAATGTGGATCGCAACGGATGGACATAGGCCTGTCACGGCATGAACTTGCGCGGCATCCTCCAACTTTTCGAACGGATCACGCGGCACGCCTGTTTTCTGAAAGACTTTAAACCGTGTACCTGAGTCGCCATATCCCCAGGATGGTGTTTCTATGCTAAGCGCTTTCAGCTTTGCCTTTACTTGCTCCAGGTCAATGCCCCGTTGTTGCTGTTGCTCCTCGAATAAGGCATACGCTTTGTCACTCATCGTGGTTCCTCCTTGGAAAATGAAGTGAGTTACGGGAGGCCGCTTCGCGTGCGGATTGTTCTTCCGATCGCTGTTGCAACGGGATTTTTCATTTTATAACACATGATAAGGTTAAAATCCCGTTGCAAAGGCGAACACTTCGTTTCTTCAGAACAATTCCGCCCGCTCCGCTGCTGACCATCCATAAAGTCACTTCTATTTTAAAGTGTTAGTGTGTATATAAAAGGATGCAAACACGTAAATAAGCATTGTTACTTATTTACGTGTTCTCAACTAATTAATAAGCCCTTCGAAACTATCGTCATGTGGCTTAGATTAGTGTAATAGATTAGTACATTAAATTAGTTCGTTATAATCCTAAGTGTTGAGCCGTTGAAATGAGTCTATCGCATACATAGGTTCATTTTAATTCGGCTAGCGCGTAAATGCTGCGGGGACACCACCGTCGATGGTCAGCATACAACCTGTCGTTTTCTCAGCCTTGGATGAGGCGAAAAAGGCAATGCCCTCGGCAATATCCTGCGGGTAAATGTTGACCAGCAGCGTCGTACGTTTGCGGTAATGTTCCTCCAGCTGGTCGGGCTCGATCCCGTAGGCGGCAGCGCGCTCGTTGCGCCAATTGGAGTTCCAGATTGCCGAGCCTTGCAGAATGGCATCCGGCAAAATGGTGTTCACACGGATACCATATTCACCGCCTTCTGCGGCAATACAACGGGCTAAATGCGCTTCCAGCGCCTTGACCGAGCTGTAGGCTGTTACATTTTTTCCTGCGTAGACCGAGTTTTTGGAGCCGACGAACACCATGCTGCCGCCAAGTATCTGCTCCTTCATGAGCTTGAACGCTTCTCGTGCAACCAGAAAATAACCCGTTCCCAGCACATTCACATTTAAATTCCATTCCTTTAACGATGTTTCATCGAACGGACTGGATGTAGCAAGCCCTGCATTGTTGACGATGATATCTACACCGCCATAGGTCAATGCCGTTTCTGCATAGGCAGCCTGAATTTGCTCCTCCTGCGTCACATCCATTTTTACGGCGATGGCACGGTTTTCTCCGTAGCTGCTATTTATCTCTGCGGCTACCTTTTGCGCGCCTTCCAGATTCAGATCTGCTAGTACGACATGTGCGCCTTCATCCACCAAACGACGTGCGGTTGCACTGCCAATTCCGCCTGCACCGCCTGTAATGAACGCGATTTTACGGGAAAATTCAGCTTCTGCTGGCGCGAGTGACAGCTTATAAAGCTCCAGCGGCCAATATTCCACGTTATATGACTCGTTCTCACTGAGCGAAACAAACTCTCCTAACGTCGTTGCCCCTCGCATAACAGCGATAGCCCGATGGTACAGAGCACCGCTCACCTGCGCATTGCTCCAGCTTTTACCTGTGTTGATCATACCGACACCCGGAATCAAAATTACACGTGGCGCAGCCTCAAACATAACATCTCCTTCAAGCCGATTGCGCTCGAAGTAAACTTGATACTGCTCCTTATAGGCTGCTATACCCTCGGCAAGCTTAACTTTCAAGCCCTCTACATCCTCCACATCCGGTGTCCAATCTACATAGAGTGGCTTCATCTTGGTATGGACCAGATGATCCGGGCACGCAGCCCCGACCTGGGATAAAGCAGCAGAATCCCGGCCGTTCACAAACTCCAACACATCCTCCGCGTCATCAAAGGTTAAAATCATCTTTTTCTCATCACTGACCGCTCCCCGAACCGACGGCATAACTCGAGATGCAATGCTACGGCGCTCTTCATAAGTAAGCGCTTTATATTTTGTGCCTCCAAATGCCTGCTTTTCCTCTTGACGAGCTTTAATATAGCTTTCTGCTTCTTGAATGATTTCGATTGTTTTCGCATAAGCCGCTTCGGATGTCTCTCCCCACGTAACCAGACCATGCTTTTCCATCAATACCAATTCAGCTTGTGGATGATCGAGTACACCTTCGGCAATCATCTTCGATAGCTTAAATCCAGGACGGATATAAGGCACCCATACAAAACGGTCACCGAAAATTTCCTTAGCGATTTCCTTGCCGTTGTGCGCACAGCACAAGCTAATAATCGCGTCCGGGTGTGTATGATCCACATGTCTAAAAGGCAGAAAAGCATGCAATAGCGTCTCAATTGAAGCCCGTGGATGCTTGGCATCTATCATACAGTTCGCCAAATATGCCACCATATCCTCGTCAGACATATCTTCCCTTTCAAATAAAGGACGAATATCCTCCATACGAAGACCAGTGAAGTTATGCGCTTTCATTGTTGCGAGATCGGAACCGCTGCCCTTGACGTACATCACTTCTACTTCACGCCCGCGAAAATCTGGTATCGTCGTTTTGGCCGAAGTGTTACCGCCTCCCCAGTTGCACACACTCCTATCTGTGCCAATCAGGTTAGAACGGTATACGAGCTGTTCCAGCGTGCTTTTCTGCTCAGATGCGTGTGAAGAAATCCACAGACTTTGTACCATAGGAAAAAGACCTCCAAGTTTATTTTTAGTTTTGAAAGGCTTTATTACAGTGGTTATTCTTTGTTTATGGAGACTATAACACTTTTGTTTTGATTTGAAAATAAGTAATACAAAAATAATCAAAAATAAATTTTAATTTTTACCCATCTATAAAACGGATATATTCATTGTAAAACGATCATTTCCACGCAGAAAATAAAGGCCGTGTCAGAATCGGTTATAAAAACCTTTCTGGCACAGCCTCATTTGTTTAACTTATCTAATTAACCAACTATACGCATCACTTTGGCTAGCAGCTCGTACGAGCGCAGGCGCGCCTGATGGTCATATACCTGAGAGGTTGTAATCAGCTCATTGGCTCTCGTCTGGTCGGTTATCCAATCCATCTTTTGCTTGACAGTGTCAGGGCTGCCGATGGCTGAATACCCCAGCATATTACCACGAACCGCCTCCTTTTCCTGCTCACTCCAGAGCTTCTCCATGTCATCAACTGGTGGCTTCAGTCCTCCGCTGTGCCCGCGCAGCACATTTAGAAACTGTTGTTCTTGTGATGTAAAGAGCCATTTTGCTTCCTCATCAGAATCTGCAACAAGCACATTAACACCGACCATCACATATGGCTTATCCAGTGCTTTGGATGGCCGAAAATTGCGATGATACAACTCTAAAGCCTGTAACAAATGAGCCGGGGCAAAGTGGCTGGCGAACGCGAATGGCAACCCAAGCTGACCTGCCAGCTGTGCGCTGAATCCGCTTGATCCCAGTAACCAGATGGGAATGTCCAGCCCCTCTCCAGGAATCGCTCTTACTCCCGGAACAGCTCCGTTTAGCGCTGGATTCAGGTAAGAACGCAGCTCATTCAATTGCTCGGGAAAATCTTCCCCAGTACTGTGAAGCCCTCGCCGCAGTGCCCTCATCGCGGGTTGATCCGTGCCTGGAGCCCGACCAAGTCCCAGATCAATTCGTCCCGGATAGAGCGACTCTAACGTTCCAAACTGCTCCGCAATCATGAGTGGAGCATGGTTAGCCAGCATAATGCCGCCTGAACCGACCCGAATCTTGTTTGTATGTGCAGCTACATGCCCGATGATCACGGACGTAGCCGCACTGGCTACCGCCTGCATGTTATGATGCTCCGTTAGCCAGTACCGATGGTACCCCCATTGTTCAGCATGCTGGGCAAGATCCACCGTGTCGCGGAAGGAATCGGCAGGAGTGCCGCCTTCAATGACAGGTGCAAGATCTAATATAGATAGTGCAACGTTACGCGTAGTCATTATATATCAACCCCTGTCAAAATATTTTTTTATGAATTTTCCTCAACGCCTTAATTCTTTGACCCATCAATTGATACGTCAATTATGATAATGTGTCCCGTTATAAATTGCAAATGATTTAAATTTTTAGTTTTTATCAAAAAACAGTTTACTTTTATGATAAGCTCATCTATTATGCAATATATGTGGATAATGTTTATCCATGTTAGCCTAGTTATAAATATTGAGGTGATTGCTAGTGCATATGAAAACAGGTGTCGAACAATCTGTCTACGCTCTTCTTCTACTCACGATGCTGCCGGACAAAGCCGTTTTACCTGGTGAGGCCATCAGCCAGCAGTTAGGTGCTTCACCTACTTATTTTCATAAACTGTTACGAAAATTGGTTAGCTCCGATTTGATTACTTCTGTACCTGGTGTCAAGGGCGGGTTCAAATTAAAGAAAAAACCTGAGGATATACGGGTATTTGATATTTATCTGGCGATCGAGGGACAACAGACTCTCTATTCTTCCAGCGGTATATACAACGATATGCTTGAATTAAAGAAAGACGATCAGTGTTGTTTACTGGCAAATTTGATGGAAGAAGCGGAAGCCTCCTGGAAGGCCGTTCTGAAAAGAGAAACCATCGCGTCACTATCCGCTGACTTTTTTAAAGAAGGATATGATGACAAAATTACTTCTTTGGAGAACTGGATTCAGGAAAAAATGGTCTTGTAAAGAACTCTAATTAACAGAAAGGAATATGAACATGAACGATTATTTAGTAAAAGCTCTTGCCTACAACAATCAGGTGCGGGCTTATGCCGTGAGAACAACGGAAACGGTAAGTGAAGCCCAACGGCGTCATTATACCTGGCCCACAGCATCGGCTGCATTGGGACGTTCTATGACGGTCGGCGTCATGCTGGGAGCCATGCTTAAAGATGAGGATAAACTGACGATCAGAATCAACGGTGGCGGACCTATCGGCACCATTCTTGTCGATACCAACTCCAAAGGTGAAGTTAGAGGTTATGTAAAAAATCCACAAACCCATTTTGAGCTTAATCAGATAGGGAAATTGGATGTAGCCAGAGCTGTAGGAACAGATGGAGCGCTAATTATATCCAAAGATATCGGCTTAAAACACCCGTTTGTTGGACAGGTCCCTCTCATATCGGGTGAACTGGGCGAGGACTTCACATCTTATCTCGTCCAATCCGAACAAATTCCTTCTTCTGTAGGAGCGGGAGTCATTGTTAACCCAGATAACTCTATACAGGCGGCTGGAGGTTTTATTATTCAGCTGATGCCAGATACACCAGAAGAGGTTATCAGTTTTATCGAGAGACGTATTGAGAGCATTCCAAGCATCTCCGCAATGGTCATGGAAGGTCTTACACCAGAGCAGATTCTGGGTCAGATTTTAGGAGAAAGCAACATGAACATACTGGAAACCATGCCTGTACAATTTCATTGTCCCTGCTCAGAAGAGCGCGTTACCAATGCCATTATCAGCTTAGGGAATAAGGAAATAGAAGATATGATCCATACCGATGGACAGGCTGAAGCTCATTGCCACTTTTGTAACGCACACTACCATCTTACCAAAGAAGATCTCGAAGGCATGCTGGAAACAAACATCATTTAAATATGGGCTGTTCCCAAAAAGTAGGTTTAGCTACTGGGGAACAGCTTTTTTTCTTTCCCAATGCTTCCGATGGTTTCTTAATCCTAAACACGGTAGACTTGTTCATGATGTAAGTGATAATGTTATATTATTCCAATCACTTGAGATGAGGTGCGCTATGCTCGAAAAAGATACGCATGAAATTCTGGCTTATTATGATGGCGGTGCAGAAATAGGCAGGTTAGAGCGAGGAATCGGAAAAATAGAACTGGAAAGATCAAAAGAAATCATTTCACGTTATCTCAGGGAGTCTACTCATGTTATTTACGATATCGGCGGCGGTGTAGGGGTCTACTCTTCGTGGCTGGCGGAGCTGGGATACGAAGTTCATCTATTTGATCTATCTTCCCAAGCCATTGAATTCGCTCGTCAGCAGCAACTGAATAAACCCATCATCAGCAAGCTGGAAACCGCGGATGCCAGAAATCTTGATCGTAAAGATGAAAGCGCGGACATCGTGCTATTAATGGGACCTTTATATCATTTAACGGAACAGAAGGAACGAGTAAAAGCACTGCAAGAAGCGGCGCGTGTCTTAAAAAAAGGTGGAACGCTGATTACTTCAGCTATTTCCAGGTTTGGCTCGCTACTGTGGGGACTATCAGTGTACGGTGAGTGCAATACCATTGTGGAGGAAGATGCGTTCATGGATATGGTCAGACAGGAGCTAACAGATGGTCAGCATGTGCGCCCTGCTGCTTATCCCTCTTTTCTCACACGCTCCTACTTCCATACACCGGATGCCTTGCGCACAGACTGGCAGGCGGCTGGATTACCGGAACCTCGTGTATTGGGCGTGGAAGGTCCCGTCTGGATTGCACCCGGATTTGAAGAGAAGTGGGCGGTTCCTTCCCAGCGCAGCCGTTTGCTAGATATATCACGGCAGGTCGAAGAGCAGGAATCCGTAATCGGTATGAGCCCACATATGCTCGCAGTTGGTACCAAGTCTTGAAGCTCAGCACCTCTACAATTACGGAGAGATATAGCCTATGAGAAGACGTATCTGGATACTGGGCTGTGAGCGACTGTTTCATTTTCGCAGATGGCAAAAGGACTCTCTACTCCAACGTTTTCTTGGGGGGCGCTGTCCACACCACTCGCTTCTGTACAAGGAACTGGATCGGCTGGGAAAAACGAATCCTAATGTACGAAGGGAACTCCGGCAAGTGAACCTCGAAGTGATCCGGCCTTGTCTGTCCTCCAAGCTCATTCTCGATTTGGATTCGACCGTGGAGACGGTCTACGGCAATCAGGACTAAGCGGCGAAAGGCGAGAATGCCTATAAGCCGGGGCGCAAAAGCTACATTACAAGAAATTTGGACAGTACAATTTTCGATCTGGAAACGGGCTTTGCAGCAAATCTTTAATTGTTTTATCCGAAAACTCTCGTCCAAATACCCATGCCGCGATAAAGGTGTACCCGATAAGTCCCAGCGGGGCAAGACTATCAAGCAATTCGGTTAAATACATTTTCCAATTGATGCCGCCGGCGTCACTGGATAAAATAATTCCGACTCCCATCATGATTGGCCCAAATGCAAAAATAAGAAATACCAACCAAAACACATCGGCGCAGATAATCTTGCGAATCTCACAATGTAAGACAGAAAAAATATTCATTATATATTCCCCCTTGTCATACCAATTGTGCGGAGAAAATATCCTTCCAAATCCTCCGTAATCACTCGAAGCAATGTTGGCGGTTGATTGGATTTAACCAGCAGTTCGGCCAGTCGTTCAGGACTATCCGCTGCGTGGTCATCGGTTAGTTTAATATAGCCGTCTATTGTCTCCTCAAATTCATATCCATGCTCTTCAAGCACCTCCTTTAAGGCATGTTTGTCGCGGCCATTCACCACTAAGTTTTCTGTAACGATTGCTCCAGCTTATCCATTGCGACTTCTTTAACAAGATGGCCATTGTGAATAATCCCAATGCGTGTGGAAACTTTCGAGAGTTCTTCTAACAGATGGCTGGATATGAAAACAGTTACGCCGAAATTTTTCGCTAGGCTATATAACATATTCCACATCTCCGCCACGCCTGCGGGATCGAGGCCATTTATCGGCTCATCTAATATTAGAATTTCCGGATTGTGAATCATTGCTTTCGCAAGTCGCAGGCGCTGTTTGTTTCCTAAAGAAAGATTCTTTGCCTTCTTCTGTTTGTGCAGCTCAAGCCCCAACTTATAGATAACCCGATTTACGGAATCTTTGTCAGGCACCCTTTGCATGCGTCGTGCTATGTCAAGATTTTCAACTACAGTTAAATCGGGATAAAAAGTAGCCTCCTCCAAATATCCAACCTTGTCCCATAATTTATAGTTTCCGGCATCGACCTTTTCACCTAACATATAGAGCTTGCCGGAGGTTGGCATGAGCATCGCCAAGAGCATCTTTATGGTCGTTGTCTTTCCAGCGCCATTCAGTCCCAAAAATCCAAATATCTCTCCTCGGCTCACCTCCAGCGAAAGATTGTTCAATGCGATATAGTCGCCAAATTTTTTGTGCACTCCCTCAATTTGTATGGCGGGCGTTCTTCCATTTTTTCCTTTGATAAAATACTCATAGCTTTCAACTCCTCCATAAAGAGAGAGCTTATTCAGGATTCTAAGTACGACACTCCTGAACAAGCTCAATCAGAAATTTTTCAATAAATCTACTTTATGATGTCCTGGCAATCGCTTAAGCGAGGCGAGGCTGGCCCAAGCCCAATTGAGCAGAGCCAATTCAGCGCTACCTCATGCAGCACGTTGATGTTGTCTACCTGACAGTGTTCTAATCCGCCAAGTCGTCTATCCTCTATCGGGTAGAACGTCTTGTTTTTCGAACCCGCTTGCTCGTAATTCTTCAAGGCTTGTGTCAGCGGATTTGGCTGAACCAATATCTCTTCCGCTCCGTGCATTACAAGAAGCGGACATTCTATCTGGTGGAGCACGCCCTCAAGATCATAGGCAAAACGCGGATTCCCCGCAAAATCCTCCAAGCTTTTTGCCCCCAGAATTCTCATGCCGTGTGCGGCCAGACTCGGCGGCATCCATTTAAGCATGGCATCCCAGTCGAAGGCGTGCGTACCGCCGTCGGAGATGACGGCAGCAATCCTGTGATCGAACGAAGCGAATCGCAGCGAGTCGTAAGCCGCAAAACTCTCCCCGTGCACGATAATCTTATCGGGATCGACTTCAGGCCGCGTTAGAAGAAAGTCGATTGCTCGGGAATGGAAAGCCTCACTGTCCGCTCGTCTTCCTTTTCCCTTTTCGTACAGCGAGAGGCCGGTGCCAGGCTGGTCATAGACCAGAAAGTTATATCCACACGAAATAAAAGCGGGACCTAGCCAGAAATAGTTTTCAATTGACCACTCGTCGCCACCGTTGAGAGCAAAAAGGGTCGGCTTCGGACCTTTTATCCAGGAAGGGGAGAAGAAGTAACCATCCAACTTGACATCTTCGTAATCGACTTGGATCTTCTCCGGTTGGACATCGAAGTACTTTCCGGCAGCTTCGAAGAGTTCATTTACTTTCTTAAATACACGGATTTTCTCGGTGTCATCATCCATCACCGCATATTCCGCAATTCTGTAGTAATTGCAGGCACGAATGTAGCAGTTTCGTGCTGTATACCAGTTTCCAGCCGTTTCGGCCTCCTTGCCGTGTCTTTCCAATGCCTGAGCCGTTATGAGCCATTCCCTGTGCCACGTGTCCTTGTCATCGGGGTCGATTTTTTTGCAGGCCTCGTAGATCTCGGTGACGTCCGTAGCACCGAGGCTTGCCATACCCAAAGCTTTGGTGACTTGGTATGACATCATGTAGTTATTGGGCCAACGGCTGAACTCAATTGACATTGCAACATCCTCCTTTTCCAGTTCTAGTGATTGTAGTTTTTTTACTACAAGTAATTTTTACAACACAAAGATAAAGCTTCTTTAAAAGAAAAATAAATGTTTATAAAGAGAATATAAAAAACTATAAACCGCTGAAAAAACAAAAAAGGCTGCTGCCTGGGTGTTCACACCTGGCAGCAGCCTTTAACTCCTGTAGTAAAAGAAAATGTGCAAAAATAAAATCAGTGTTGTGCGGCCAAGGGAAGGCTGAATCTTATCCCCAAACCGCCATATTCGGAAGGGTAGGCGCAAATTTCGCCCCTATGATGTTCAATAATGGATTTACAGCTTGCAAGACCCAGACCCAGCCCGCCCTTTTGGATTTGCCGCGATTTATCCACAGTGAAAAATTTGAGGAACAGAGAAGATATATCCTTATCCGGCACTCCAATTCCATTATCCTCGATTTGAAAAAAGGCATACTGTCCTAGCGGGTATCCGGTCATATACACTTTCAGTTTATTTTTCCCTCCATATCTTACAGCATTGCTAAAGAGGTTGCCGAAAACCCGACGGATCATCGGTTCATTGACCATCAGCAATATATTTTCCGTGAATGAATGGCGGCAAGTAAGCTCGTTGTCAAGTCCCGCCAACTCATACTCATATTCAAGGGCAATGTTTTCAAATAATTTTGATGCTTTTACAGGTTTAGCTACCATAGATTCCAACTCCAGTTTTTCTTTGGTGAAGCTGGAGAAATCATTGATGAGTTCGACCATATATCCTGACTTCTTTTGAATCAAATCATAATATTCCTGCTTTTCAGTTTCTGGTAAATCCTTGTGTGTAGCCAGCAGTTCAGTAAAACCATTAATAGATGTCAAGGGTGTTTTCAAGTCGTGGGCAATTGCCGCGATCATATCGATCTGCTCTTTGTGCGCGAGTTGAAGCCGATGCTCCATCTTATTGAAGTGCTTATAAAGTTCTCCGATCTCATCATTACTTCTCAAAGCTAGCGGAGGCAGTGGATGTACAATATTTACTTCTTCAAGCCTGGTATTCAGAAGCTGAATGGGTTTCTCTATGCAAAAATGAATATAGATAATCAGAATAATAAATATGAAACAGGCAATTGCAAATATGGGCAGGAGCAATGCTATATATCGCGAGTCCAGCAATGAACTGCGTATAGGGGAATATACTGCAAAGACAAGCTTCAGATACATTCCAATCGAAAACATGAATATTATAAACATCAGCAGGAACAAAAGAGGAAGCTTTATTTTCAGTTTCATACTATTGCTCTCTTTCCGTGTATTTATATCCTATGCCCCATATTGTTTTAATAAAGTCATACTCAGGACCAAGTTTCTTACGGATATTTTTTATATGAACTGTTACGGTATTTATTTCTCCGTATTCGTCTCCCCAGACGTTTTCATATATCTGCTCACGAGTCAATACATGATTGGGGTGGCGCATGAGGATAGACAGAATCTGAAATTCCTTCGTTGATAAGTCGAGCTTCCTGCTATTCAGAAATGCTTCAAACGTCTTATCGTTCAAAATGAGCGGAGCATCCGCCTTTTCGTTACTGGGACTAAGTTCATCCCACTCTTTAAAAAGCCTGTCCACTTTTCTGAAGTGAGCCTTTATCCTGGAGACAAGCTCCTGAATACTGAAAGGTTTGGTCATGTAATCGTCTGCTCCTATTTCGAGCCCGACGATTTTATCAATGTCCTTATCACGCGCACTTAAAAACAGAATTGGGACATTATAAGAAATTCGGATACTTCTGCAGACATCAAGTCCATCCATATCAGGCATCACTATATCAAGAACGATGAAATCAATGTGATTATCTTCCAATGCAGATAAGGCTTCTTTCCCGGAACATGCCGAAATTATTGCAAATTGCTCGTACCTTAAACTCTTTGTGATGAGTTTTACGATTTCTTCATCGTCGTCTACAACTAATATCGTTTTTGGCATCTTTATACCTCCCAACCTCTTTAAATGGACTGCATTTATAACACAAGAGCCGCATGGACTCGAATTGACAAAAAAAGTCGCGCTCAAAGCGCCTCTCCAGTTCTGGATATTTCTCCTTTGGATGCCAGTTGAGGTAATAGGATTTCTTGAAGCAGCATGTTGATTTCTTTTAAAAAGGCTTTATTATCCGGACTTCCTATAAAAATAAGATTCCGCGAGTTCCATTCCTTGAATCATGTGATGAGCACACATCTGTCTGATTTGCCTTCCATAAGCCTGTCTGTACTTGATGCCTCGATTCATTATGGATAAAACATACAATTCGGTCAAGTGTGCTTTTGGTAATGAAGAAGGCCTCGGCAGCACAATTGAATGGCTTCTGTGTATAGGCTATTGTAAGGATAGGATATTTTCCCCATATAAAAGAACTTGCAGGAGGTTGTTTTCCTTGATGATCCTTGAGCTAGTGGCCATTATTTCTATTGCTCCCTTGTCCACGTTTTTCTCCTTTAGATACCGTTTGTGGAGACAACTATTATGAGAAGTGAACATGAAATGCTTCATACCATTCTCCATTTTGCTCAAGAGGACGAACGGGTACGTGCCGTGATTCTGAATGGTTCACGCGCCAATCCACATGCTCCACGGGACATTTTTCAGGATTATGATATCGTCTTTCTCGTATCCTCCATGGACAGCTTTATTCAGGAACGTCGCTGGATCAACCATTTTGGTGAATTGATCATTATGCAGACGCCCGATGAGCATATGGAACCTACTCCGATGCCCCGTGATCGCTTTGCTTTTCTCATGTTATTTACGGACGGCAATCGCATAGATCTTACACTCTACCCTGCGAATAACATCGCCAATTGGACCCGAGACAGCTTAAGTGTACTGCTGCTGGATAAAGACAGACTTGTGGAGCCTTTCCCACCGCCAAGTCTTCAAGATTATAAGACGATACCTCCAACTGCCCAAGTCTATGCGAATTCCTGCAACGAGTTCTGGTGGGTCAGTACTTATGTGGCTAAGGGATTATGGCGACAGGAGCTGCCCTATGCCAAATTTATGCTGGATCGGCCTGTGAGAGATACGCTTCACTTGATGCTGGAATGGCATATTGGTATACGAACAGACTTCGCGGCAGATCCGGGTAAACAGGGAAAATATTTCGAGAACCACCTTGAGCCTGGACTTTGGACGCTCTACATCCAAACATTTGCGGATGCAGATTATGAACATATGTGGCAGTCTCTTTTTATCATGGGTAATTTATTTAGAGAAGTGGCCCTCGAGGTGGCGAACCATTATGGTTACAAATATCCGACTCTGGACGATCAACGTGTTACAAACTATATCTATCACGTAAAAGCTCTCCCAGCAGATGCTAAGAACATTTATTGATAAAAAACCAGTCTGCACTTGATTTATATGTGCTAGGCTGGTTTTATTTTTATACACTAACGTTATTCTGTCCTATGTGCTGCTTTAGATATTGCGCTGTTCGTTCCGGTTGCGAGATCGGAAAATGATGAGTTGCCGGAATATTCAGCGTATGCAGGTCATGAAATGGCTCGGGCAACTTATAGATCTGATCCTTCACACCCCATAGAATCGAAACCTCCTCTTTATACATTCTTTCGGATATCTCAGGGAGCGACTGGAAGCTATCGGACTTCGTTAGCATGGCTAGGGCTTGCGCAGTCGTCTTTCTTACGCGTGGGGAACGCATTTCTTCAAGAACATACGTGACGTATGCTGACGGGATATCGTCGATACTTTCAAAACAAGTCTGCGCAAGCAATTGCTTGCGTAAGCCTGACTCGCTGAGTCTGCCTAGCATACTCTCCGTAATTCGTGCGCTCCGATATCTGCGCGGAGCAGTATGCAATACAGGCTGCAATAGGTGTAAGCTACTGATACGCTCAGGTACGCGTTCCCATACCTTAGCAGCTAGTAGTCCGCCGAACGAATGACCTACGAGACAGATCGGCGTTTCCAAAGCCTGAATAGCCTGCACTAACGATTCAATGTGGCCTTCTAGTACATCCTCCTTATGATGGTATGGGGAACGGCCAAAACCGGGAAGATCCACCAAGCAAACAGAGGATTCCGGAAATTGATTTGCCAGCGGTATCAAACAATCTGCCCCGCTGAAAGTACCATGAACTAATACGATCGTTGGATTTCCATTCTTCACCCTTCGCTCCAGTGTAGCTAATGGCCCACGTCTGTTGCGGACATATCCATCTGTATCTATGGTGGAATGAGCAATCCTGAAATCAAGATCAGTAATGACAAATGGGAACACGCTTTTGTTCATCGCCTGTGACAACCCGTATTTACGTTGAATCTCTCGTGCTGCGTCCAGTGGGTAGTCCACATCCACGATAAAATCAAGTGATTCCTTCGGAATACCTAACTTTTTGCCCAGAGGAGTACCCAGTATACTGGTTAGCCAAGCTGGCGAAATCGAACCGAGCGGTTTACGTACACGAAGCTCCTTCGCCATATTCGTTCCCAGCTCTATCATCGTTGGACTCTGCTGCCTGTCATCCATCAAGTAGTATGTTTCACTAGCAGGATGTGATTCCTTCGTAAGAACACTGATCAATTCGGCTGCATGATCTACATGGACCAAGGGAAGCCAATGAGATTTTCCGCCGGGGACAAGTCCCATAAGCTTGCGCGCTGTAGAACCTACGAGAATGCCTAGCCCACCAGTTTGGGGCGTATCCCCAGACTCTGAGTCACCCATGACAACGCTCAAATGGACAACCGAAAGCGGAAATCCTTCCTTGTGTGCTCCTTGACGGATACGCAAATCAGCCAAAAATTTCATCCGTTCATATGGAGGTGCCTGTTCCAAATGAGCGACGACCGGCTCGGGAGTAAGCCAGTTATGATCATTAAAAGGGCTTTTGTACCCAACCAAATGAATAAAATGTCGTAATCCTTTGCTCGCATGAATATGTGTAGCCAACGTTATCATTTCTTCTGCCGCTTGTAGAAAAGCTGCTCTCGCATCCTCCTCTCCCAGCAGAATATCCATCGGACCTCCTGCGTGAATTATCACATCTGCTGTCTCCACGAGTTGCCTGTCAGCAGGATTTAATCCTAGAGCAGGTATACTCAAATTGCCAATAACCGGTGTTAATTTCCCGGTATGCCACGCTGTCTCCAAATCCATTTGCCTGCATATTTGTTCCCACTTCTGCTGCGAACGAACCAGGACGGTAATAGTGTGTTCCTCCTTGGAAAGTTGTCGTAACGTATGCATGCCGATAAACCCTGTGCCGCCCGTGATAAAGATATGTGCCATATAGGAAACCTGCCTTTTTTAATTTTTAGTACTTCCTAGTACTAATAAAGATTAAAAAAATCACTTTAGCAGAAGTGCTAAAGTAAATTTTAAATTTTCGAGTATGCTCGGGTCCTGGCTTGCATGCTGCAGAAAGAGCGCACCTTCAATGGCCGAGACGATGAATTGGGCTGTCGACCTCGCAGGAAGTTCAGCCTGAATCTCTAATCTTTCCCTTCCCTCGTTCAGCAATATTTCTACGGTAGTGATTTGGCTTTGGAAGAACTGGCTTATTTTATTCCGAAACAAGGCGCTATCATGAGGCATTTGCGTATAAAGAGTAATAAAGGGACAGCCTCCCAAACAATCTGTCTCTTGCTCTGTCAGCAATTGAAGAAGGATTTCAAAACGTTCCTGAACAGACTGATCCTTACGCGAAACAACTTCATAAATCATCTCATTATACGTTTGAATCAGTTGATCCAGAATGGCCGAAAGTAGCTCTTCTTTACTTTTAAAATAATAGTAAATGTTCGTTTTGGACACATTGCTCACAGCCACAATTTCATCCATACTTGTTGCATGATATCCTTGGGTAAGAAACAATGAGGTGGCGATGCGCAGAACAACATCCCGATTCGTGATTTTATTTTTTTTCATCATATTTAGCACTATACGGTACTAAAAAAGACTTGTCAACCTTCGCTGGAACATGTCTGCTCCAAAATATTATTTTTCGGTCAGAACCCGGTCACCTCTGCTCGCAGGCTGAGAAATAACCAAAAATTCAACATCCTGATTCGTTTCATTAAACATTTGATGAGGTATCATAGGAGGAACCTCACACCCTTCCTGAGATCCTAATTGGATTCGTTCACCATCCACTTCAAGTACCGCTGTACCTGATAAAATAAAGAAAAATTGGCGAGCATGATGATGATAATGTCTGACCTCATGTGTATTTCCGGGCATCCGCTCATGAATAATGCTCAAATCATTATTTTTCACCAAGCGCCAACCATCACATTGATCTCCCCATATATAATGTTCAGCATTATTTTTGCTTATTTTCATATTGAACTCCTCCTTTTGCAATTACAGTTTTATTTTAAATATGGATTCATAGAGCTACAATCTTAATTTTAAAAAAACGGCGGGACAAATGTAAAAAACACTCCGACTTAGTCAGACTGTTTTTAAATATCCGCCTCGATAATTTCCTCCAACTTTATCCAGCTAAAATCCTCTTCCCCACGGGATAGCTTCACTTCTCGCCGACTTGTGTTAATTACTGTGACCAGTCCACGCAGCTCCTCATCATCAAATGGATTGAACACTTTTAGCGTAATAGGCTTACGTTCGTTATAGGATACGATAATGGCCTGTTCAATCTGCTGCATTTCCTGATCGTCCAGTGCTGGCTTGCCGCGCCTTCCTTGCTCCTTCATCAGTCTTAAATATGCCTCTCGATGCTCAGGCAAAATCATGCGCGAGCTTTCCCATATACCATTTCCTTCAAGCTTTTTCCCCATCGTAAGCCCCTCCTATGCTGTTCTGGTTACCGGATGCCATGCCAATACATGATCTAATCGAAAAACACGTGGCTGGCCTGTCTGTAAACAGGTGGCTCGTATCAAGCCATTCTGCACACGATGCACCTCGATACGCCGATGAGACAGTTTGCCCTTCCGATCCAAATACACGATTTCCACGATCTGCCCCACGTATTTTTCCAACATGATCCTTCACTCCTTATCAGAACGTTTGTTTGTATTATATGCGAACATGCGTTTGATTATCAATGTAAAAAAATCCCCTGAGGGATTTGACTCTCTCAAGGGAATTAAAATTCATAGGTGGATAGCTTAATATCTTCTTTATTCAAATCTTTCAGCGGATAGACAGGGCCATTCCAATAAGTCAGAATATCAAGCGGCTCATTAGTACCATGTTCTTTTAAAGAAAGAGATAATTCAAGTAATAAATGTGGAAGTTGATAAGAGCTTGTTAAAAACTGATAATCCTCTGGACTTTCACAGTCTTCTGCTCGATAGAACACAAAATATCCCTCGGTATGATCCCCAATGAGTACAATATAGCGAGCAAGAAACATAATTTCGCCATTGGCAAAAGGAATGGAATGTGTCGAAGCAGAGATCAAATCGGTCTCTAATCCCTCAATACGAAGAGTGAGTTCATTGTTAAGAGCATCCATTCTTTCCCTTTGTTCGCTGACGAGGTGTTCATAATTTACAGGGACAAGCCCTCCATTCTTGATCGTAGTGATCAGTTCGTCTATAAATACTTTTTGAGACAACACTCGATTGCTCATCCTATTCATCTCCATATTCGTGAAAATAAGCATGGAATTCTCGCTTTAACATGTTCAATATTTATGTATTAAAAATCTTGATTCATTAACTCCCCAGCATTTTTGTGACTGCATTCACGACCCTTTCCATCTCAAATGGCTTCACAATAAAGTCTTTTGCACCTGCTTGAAATGATTTTATAATCGCTTCCTGCTGCCCCAGAGCAGAACACATTAAAATGTTGGCTTTAGGATCAAACTCTACAATCTTTTTAACAGCCTCGAGCCCGTCCATCTTAGGCATATTAATATCCATCGTAATTAAATCGGGACGAAAGTGTGCGTATTTCAGAACCGCATCATACCCATTTTCTGCTTCCGCAATAACAGCGTGACCTAAATCCAAAAGAATATCCTTAAGCACAGAACGCATAAATAAAGAGTCATCCACTACTATAACTGTTGCCAAGTTAACCTCTCCAATCCGTTGTCAAATGATATGCACGCCCAAACTTCAATATCGGTGAATAAACTAGTAATATTAATAGAAAGAATCTGTAAAAATAAAAACGCTACCAATGAATTATAAAAGAAATTTGAAACTAGCTACTACAGAAGTAGTTTTCAAAAAAACGTTTCATAATGACGTAAATCATTTTTGAAAAGCAAATTACAAAGGACTATATATCTACTGTATCTAGAGCACTAGCCATACAAGCACAATCTTCTTAGCTAGTTATAAAAAAACTGACGTCGGTATCATCCCGACGTCAGTTTATAAACTTATTCGTTTAGCATTTCTTATTCATTTAGAGCTTTTTTCAAAGCCTCCAGATTGTTTTTCATCACACCAAGGTAATCCAGGTTCTTCTGTTTGTCTTCATCCGTCAATCCTTCGAGCGGATTCAGTACATCGGTTTTTGAACCGATTTCAGTAGCTACGGTCTCAGCGACCTTGGGATCAACAAGAGTTTCGAAGAAAATCGTTTTTACATTATTTTCTTTAGCAAATTTGATAATACCCGCCAGCTTGTCCGGTGTAGGCTCTTGTTCCGGAGATAATCCGGCAATGGGTACTTGGGTCAGACCATATTGCTTAGCCAAATAACCAAAAGCAGCATGCTGTGTAATAAAGTCTTTACGTTTTACATCTTTCAGACCTGTTTTGAACTCGTTATCCAGCTCTTTCAGCTTGGCGATATAAGCATCAGCGTTTTTCTCATAATCAGCTTTGTTTGCAGGATCGGCTGCCACAAGCCCTGCTTCAATGGACTCCACTTCTTTTTGGGCCAAGACTGGATTAAGCCATACATGAGGGTCCAGCACATGATCGTGATCATGGCCTTCCTCTGCGTGTGCTTCTTCTCCTTCTTCCTCCTCAGCAGTGCCTTCCATCAGGTTCAACCCTTTGCTCGCTTCAACTACAACACGCTTATCGTTGGACGCGCTACTCAAAGCCTGTTCTGCCCAGCCTTCGACGATACCGTTATAAACAAATACGTCAGCATCCTTAACCTGTGCCATATCTTTGGCGCTTGGTTCCCAGTCATGCGGCTCAGCACCAGCAGGAATCAACGCGGTTACGTTAGCATGGTCTCCAGCAACTTGCTTCGTGAATTCATACATTGGATAAAAAGTGGTGACTACATTCAGCTTCTTACCACTGTCTGCTGTTTGTGCCGCATTCGGCTCGGTTTGGGAAGCATTTGTAGCTGCATTATCCGATTTGGCTCCGCAGCCAGACAAAATAAGTGCTAGTCCCGCAGACAATACAAATGATTTTTTAAACCATGTATTCATATTCATTACTCCTTTATGTGTTAGTTTTTAGTCACTCTCACTGTAATTACACTCACTGGCCTGTCGCATTCTTCCGTCGGGAAGCCTGTTGCTTGCCCAGCTTACGGACCAGCTTTTGAATACCAGCTCCTACGATCAGGAATAATAACAGCACCATGGCAATTGTCCCCCCTGGGGGTGTACTGAGTTCATACGATGCCGTTAAACCCATAAATACGCCGATCAATGCAGTGACCATAGATATCCAGATGGCTGCCGCGAAGCTCGGTGCAATTCGAATCGCCAGCGCCGCAGGGAGCACGATGAGTGAGGAGACAAGCAGCACACCGACAATCGGCATTGCAGCAGCTACAATCATCCCTGTTAAAATACTAAATGCAAATGAGATGGACTTGACAGGAAGTCCATTAGTCTTCGCCGTTTCTTCATCAAAGGTAATCTGATACAATGGACGCCGGAATACAAAAAAGAAAATACCTCCGATCACAGCCACTACAATCATCAACATCAGCTCTGTCTGATTGACCGCTACTACCGAACCGAACAAATAAGCGGAAAACCCTTTGTTGATGCTCTGATTCAGATTCATTAAAATAACGGCCGTCGAGAGGCCACCTACCATAATAATAGCCACAGATATCTCACTATATGTTTTATAAGACCTGCGGACGTATTCAACGATAATCGCGCCGATTACGGCAACAATAAATCCGGTTATCGTCGGGTTAATGCCTAAATAGGCACCCGCTGCCACCCCTGCCAGCGATACATGCGATAGCATGTCCGCCATGAGAGCCTGACGCCGTAGCATCAGGTATACTCCAAGCACCGAGGCCAGCAGTGCAATTACCCCACCGGCACAAAATGCCCGCTGCATGAAGTCGTAGTGCAGCATTTCCATCCGCCATCTTCCTTCCTCTCAAGCTCAATAATTCGATCCAGATAATGTTGCACTTCCGATAGTCCATGGGTCACCATGACCACAGTTCTTCCATATTCCTTAACCTGCTGATTCATCAGATCGTAGAAATGATGGCGGCTTTCCTGATCCATTCCGGTCGTAGGCTCATCCAAAATGAGCAAATCCGATTCCTGAGCGAGTGCTCTTGCTACACAAATACGCTGCTTCTGTCCACCCGACAATTCTCCGATTTTACGGTGACGCAAATCCCACATGCCTACTTGACGCAGCGCCTGCTCAGTCAGATCATGATCCTCAGACCGCATACGGCGTAACCAAGAGCCATGAGTATATCTTCCTGAACGGACAAATTCCAAAATCGTACTTGGAAATCCGCCATTGAAGGCAGCAATTTGCTGGGATACAAATCCGACAACAAGCTTTTTGCCTTCACCTGTACGGTTAGACATGAACACCTTGCCCTTCCAAGGCTGAAGCAAGCCGAGCAACAGTTTGAGCATGGTTGATTTGGAAGCACCATTCGGTCCGGTAATGGCTACAAATTCTCCTGAAAAAATTTCAACATTGGCATCCACCAAGTTAGGAACGTCTCCGTAGCCAAATGTGACCTGTTCCAATGAGGCCAATAACATGACGCAAATCTCCTTTTCCTTTAAAAAGCCTGGAGCCATCTGAGCGATCATCATTTGCGCAGATTCTCCAGGTCGTTTATGATCATTAAACCATCTACCGTAATTATTACGATTTGGTAATAAAAAAATAAGCGTTTGATAAACGTAACCTTTACGCATTAGCAAGTTTAACAGTTTAGGCAAGGTTCGTCAATGTTTTGGCAACTCTTTTGTTTGTTTACTTCACCTTGTTCGGGTACAAGCCTGCAGCCAAGGTTTTCAATGCGATCGGAGCGCGCACGCCTTCAGCCGCTGCGGATAATGGCAGTACTATAAACCGTTTGTTTTTGATCGCTTCCACACCAGCCAGCGCAGGCTTGCTCAGGAGCAGCTTCTCTTTATCCGCCAGCGAAGTATCTCCATAGTCGAGAATGACAATGACGTCAGGATTACGGTTCACAACCTCTTCCCAGCTTACCTCGGTAAAACTTTTGTCGATATCATCAAAAATATTTTTCGCCTTCACACTTTCAATCAAAGACGTTAGGTAATTGTTGGCAGCCGTAAAGGGCTTGTCTTCTCCGCTGTCATAGACAAACACCTTGGGTGCCTGTTCAACAACACCAATTTGAGTCTGAATGGACTGTACTTGTTCACGAATGTCATTTACCAGCTTTTCTGCACGCTCCTCAACCCTGAAAATACGCCCAATATTTAGTATATCCTGATACACATCTTCTAACGTGGGACCCGGTTTATTGGAGGACTCCTGTACATAGGTCAGCACCCCTTGTTTGGCTAGCTCCTCACGGGAACCCAGATTTTTATCATTAAAGGCACTCTTCCAGCCCGCATAGGCAAAATCCGGTGCAGCGGCCATAAACACCTCTTTGGATGGATATTGTCCGGCCAGTACCAGGATTTTGTCATATTGAGCCTTATATTTTGGCAAAATCTGATCATCCAAATACGCAGTTCCTACCATAGAGGATTCCAGTCCAAGAGCCAGCATAACCTCAGTTGCATGCTGGTTCAATGTAACTGCGCGTTTGGGCGCCTCGGGAAATACCATTTTAACGCCCATGTTCTCAAGCTCTACCGACGTCTTATTGGTTGCCGATTGCAATGCGGCAGGTTGCTGCCCGTTTGCCAATGGATCGCTTGTTTGAGCTGTGTTTCCTGCTGCGCAGGCTGATAACAACAGCATCATCGCCAAAGCGAGCATAACCAGCGGTAACGCGGGCTTGCTATATTTTTTCATATGTACCGTCTCCTCTTTTATTTGTAGTATATCTTTCCTCATCGTATCACCTTTTCTGTTGACGTTATGGATAGCCTCCTCTCCTGAGAGAATCCGGTAAAAAGGTAATATTCGGCTTCCCGGTTTTTGGATGAATGCAGATTTCTGTCTCCACACCGAATACACTCCACAGCAGGTCTGGCTGAAGCACATCCTCCGTTATGCCAGAGGCTACCACTTTGCCTTCTTTTAATACATACATTCGATCACAATAAAATGCCGCCAAATTCAAATCATGTAGTGCAGCTAGCGTAGTTATCCGAAGTGTTTTGACCAAATCCAAAATTTGCAGCTGATACCTGATATCCAGATGATTCGTCGGCTCATCCAAAACAAGGAATTTCGCCTGCCCGGCCAAAGCTCTGGCGATCAATACCCGTTGCTTTTCGCCGCCGGACAAGGTGGCAAAGCCCTGATCCGCCTGAGCATTCATGCCTACTCGCTCCAGCGCCTGCTCGACCAGTTCATGATCGACGACAGTATCTGCTTCCAGCAGTTTCTTATGCGGATGGCGCCCCATCAGCACGATGTCCCGTACTGAAAAATCAAACGTTTGCGGCGCATCCTGACTCACCACTGCCATTTGTCGGGCCGTCTCTTTATACTTCATCCGCAGCATATCCTGGCCATCCAACGTAACCACACCACTGTCAGGCTTTAGCACACGATACATATTTTTGAGCAACGTCGATTTCCCGCTGCCATTCGGACCAATCAATCCGACCAGCTCCCCTGCTTTTACCTGGAGACAGATGCCGTCGATCAGCCGTTTGTCGTGAATACTGAAGGTCACGCATTCGACTTCTATATTCATTTTTCGCCTCCAAACGAGTAGGAACTACGACGCAGCAGCCACACAAAAAAGGGTCCTCCGCACACAGCTGTTACAATACCAATCGGCAGCTCCTGTGGAGCCAGCACGAGCCGGGCACATACATCAGCCCACACGACAAAGATAGCTCCCGCCAACAGACTGACGGGCAGTACACGCCGATGATCTGATCCCACTATCAGCCTAACGATGTGCGGAATCATAAGTCCGACAAAGCCAATCGAGCCACTAACTGATACGACTGTCCCGGTTAAAAGAGACGCCACAACAACCAGTAATACGCGGAACGCCTGTACGTTCACACCTAGCGTTACTGCGGTTTCTTCACCCGTTAGCAAAGCATTCAGCGAACGGTATCGGGTCAGGAGGACTACCGTTCCAACGGCTACAATGAGGCTTGGAATGAAAAGAGTGTCCCATTGAGCACCTGCCAAACTCCCCATCATCCAATACATCGCGTCACGAATGCCTTTTTCATTCGGGGCCATCGTAACAATAAAGCTAGTCACAGCCGACAGCATCATGGACACCGCCACCCCTGCCAGCAATAAGCGGGTCGTCGATATGCTCCCAGCCACACGAGCTAACGCGAACACCATAAGCATTGCAGCTAACGAGCCTATAAAAGCAGATAAAGGCAGCGCAAGTCGTCCTAAAAAACCAAAAGCTCCGAACACAATTACCAGCGTGGCTGTCACCGAAGCCCCAGACGAGACTCCTAAAATATAGGGGTCCGCTAACGAATTACGAATTAATGCCTGTATAGTCGCCCCTGTAACAGCAAGTCCTGCTCCTACGACAACCCCTAGCAGCACGCGTGGAAAGCGGATTTCCCAAACGATATATTGCTCAGGCTTGGTCCATGTCACGGGTATCCACTGGTCCAGCCAGGGAAGATGGGACAGTGCAATTCGCCATATCGTCCCCGGTGCGACAGCTACAGGACCGAGCATGACCGCGAGTGTGACCGAAAGCAACAGCCCAGCAGTCAGCAGCAGAATTGTTGTAAATCCCCAAGTAGGCTTGCCCGCCAGGTGTGCGCGAGAATTATGTTGTGATGGATTGGGTCTTGATGGATTAAGGTTGCTCGTTCTCGAAGTCATGAACTACTCAATGGCTTTTCGGCCGCTTCCAGCTTTCTCAATTGTTCCTCGATCTCGGAAGCAGAGAAATTCTCACCCATGACAACCGCTACATCGTTCACTGGCTTTTGCGGGCGGATCGGAATGATTTCCAGCTCCCGATAGGCAAATTGAAACATCATCTGGCCCTCTGATTCCAGAAACCGCACAATTCCTTTGGCCCGGTAAATTTCAACTGGCAAACTGCGGAACAACTGTTCAAACTCGGATCGTGGCACAGGTTGTCCAAAGAAATGCGTGTGAACAACTACATGGTCGTAGGAATGATAATGCTCCCCATGGGCGTGATCATGGTGATCATGAGACTGATGGTCTGAATGGTTATCATGATCATACGTGTGCAGATGATTTTCCGAATGAGGATGTTTACTCTCAATATCAACTGCGGATTCCTTATGCCTCGAAACATCCATGCGCTCCTCTCCTTGAGTGGAGAAAAAAATACCCGCGTCCACGTCACTTCGTTGCGTGCTCACAGTCAGAGCATATGGATTTAACTCTTTTACGAGGGCCTGTACCTTCTCCAACTCGCCCGCAGTCAATAAATCGGTCTTGTTAATAATCAGTTTGGAAGCGCACCGAAGCTGATCCTGCATCAAACGAAGCGACTTACTTCTCTCGTTCCCCAAGGCAAAATCCAGAAATTGACGGGCGTCTATGACCGTGATAACGGATTGTAAAATCATAGAAGAATAAATGGAGGCGTCTGTCACTGCATCTACAATCTCCATCGGGTTAGCCACTCCGGTACATTCTACAATAATCACGTCCGGCTTATATTCCTCAGCAAGATTCATGAGCTCGACGCCCAAATCCCCGCGAATGGTACAGCATATACAACCGCTGAGCATTTCCTTCATGGGTGCTTGGCCATTCACCAAACTGCCGTCCAGATTAACATCACCCAACTCATTCATCAAAATGGCTGGCTTGAAGCCCTTCTCCTTGTAGTAAGCCAGCGCATGCTGAAGAAGAGTGGTTTTACCGCTACCCAAAAAACCGGATAAAACAACAATCGGTATCATATAACCCCTCCTTGTCTTTGCAACATTTAATATGGATCGTACCGTAAAAATTTCCTTCTTGCAATCCTTTATCAGAAATTAATCGTAATAATTACTAATAATAAACATGAATTTATACGACCACTCTTTGAATTGTCAATATAGGAGGTGATACAAGCATAATCCAGCGAGCATGATTGTCCCCTTACAGACATAGGCTGTAGATAAGAACCCTTATTCCCAAGGAGACGTGGAATGAAAAACAGTACGCTGTTGAAGATGCTGCCTTTTATGATTCCGTTTGCCTTTCTCATCCCTGTGCTTGTCACGCTATCTCCCCAGTGGCTTCGTTTGTTAGATATGGGGCAGCTGCAACCGTTAAAAACGGTATTTATGGGTATTTTTCTGGAAGCTGTTCCGTTTCTCCTTATCGGTGTGCTCGTCTCATCCCTTTTGCAGTGGCTTGTACCGGAGACATGGATTCGCAAAATAGCGCCTGCGCATCCTGTACCGGGTGTCCTACTGGCCTCCTTACTAGGTATGCTGTTTCCCATCTGTGAATGCGGCATGATCCCTGTCGTTCGCCAATTAATGCTCAAGGGAATGCCTGCCTATATGGGTATCACTTTTATTTTAAGCGGACCCATTATCAATCCTGTGGTACTGGCTGCGACGATGATGGCTTTCCCTTCCCATCCAGAGGTCACTGCCGTTCGAATGGGTTTGGCTTTTGCCGTCTCCGCGATCATCGGGCTGATCGTGTATGCCTTTGTGCGAGTGCATCCGCTCAAACGGTCGTTGCTCTCTTTTAACCAGCAAAAGCAGAACAATCAGACTCATCGGCATACTCGCACATGGCGGGGCTTTTTTGTACATGCTGGTGACGAGTTTTTGGACATGAGTAAATATCTCATTATCGGCGCATTATTAACAGCCTGCATTCAAACCTTCATCCCACGTGATGAAATGCTTTCGTTAAGCAACGGAACGGTCGAATCGTACGCCTTTATGATGGGTTTTGCCTACATACTGTCGTTGTGTTCCACCTCTGATGCCTTTGTAGCCACTGCTTTTTCACATACCTTTACACTGGGTCCGCTGGCAGCCTTTCTTGTACTCGGTCCGATGCTAGACTTCAAAGGCACGCTCATGCTGCTAAGCACCTTCCGCACCAAATTTGTCGCCATCCTGGGCTTGCTTATTGTTTCACTCGTCCTAGTGGGTTCTATAGCTGCTGAATGGTTATTGGGGAGGTGAATACAAACGTGAATTCAACCTTTAGCATCCGCTGGCAATACGGCATGCGCTCCTTGCTCCTGATCGGATTGGCTGTGTACATTATCTTATTAAACCGTACGAATGCACTTCATTACTACTTAGCTCCCCATATGCAAAAGCTGCTCCTACTCTGTCCTGTACCACTCTTGTTCATCGCATTGGCGATGGCATGGCACGGAATCGTTGGGGAGCGGGACGGTGAGGACGTATGCGATTGTGAGCATCCGTTGCCGCAAAGCTGGTTCAAAAAAACACTCGTATATGGAATGCTGCTCATCCCGCTCCTGTTCGGTTCTCTGCTGCCCAATCAGGCACTTGGTAGTGATATGGCCGTCAAAAAAGGCATGTCCTTCACGTACCCCAACCCGGATATCCGACGAAAAACAGATACACAGACCACGAAAGCATCCACCACCTCCCTTTTATCAACTGCATCTTCTGACCCAACTTCGTACCCTCCAGAGGGAAAATGGAGTCAGGAAACGCTGGATAAGCTGTTCGTTCCGCCTGATAAGTACAATGTAGAATTCGCCGAACTGGCAAAACGCCTGTATCAGCAACCTATCATACAGATCAAGCCGGAGATTTTTTCCGAAACTATTGGAGCCATTGAATTATATAAACAAGCTTTTGAAGGAAAAAAAGTACAGGTGACCGGCTTTGTCTATAAAGACGACAACCTGCCAGGTAAAGGCCTATTTGCAGTAGGTAGATTCCTCGTCATGTGTTGTACTGCCGATGCCATGCCCTTCGGGATCATCGTTCAATCCCAGAAAGCCCCGTCCTTTGACAAGGATACCTGGGTGACCATTGAAGGAACACTGCATGCCACACAAAAGGGCAACGCTCCCGTACTTGAAATTCGATCCGAAAAAATAACCGCTGTCGAGCAGCCAGAATCCCCTTATGTCTATACCCAAGCAGACTCGGTAGCTACCTTTGATCGCTTGAACACAGTACACTAAACCCACCAAGGAGGAAAAATGATGAACAAAGTTCCTGTTATTTTAATCAGTGGTTTTCTTGGAAGCGGCAAAACAACACTGCTTTTGCGCCTGTTAGCCCATACCCGCCAAATTCCCCTTCGTGCTGCTGTTTTAATGAACGAAATGGGTGAATATGATGTAGACAGCGCTATAATTTCAGAGGAAATGCCTGACGTAACAGTAGAAGGATTGCTAGAAGGCTGCATTTGTTGCAGCAAAAGAAATGAACTGGCAGGGGCTCTGCATACCCTGCTCAGCCAGGAGCCAGATCTGATCTTCATGGAAACCACCGGGGTAGCCAACCCCGAGCAAGTACTTGAGGAGCTTCGCTCCCCCCTACTGGCAGATCGGCTTTATCTGGTTCACAGCATCAGTGTTGTGGATGCTGAGCTGTTCCATGAATACAATAGCCGCTTTACGGCTGATAAAGAACTGGTTCGCACCCTGCACGGACAGCTGCGCACCGCAGACTTCATTGTGGTGAACAAGACGGATGCAGCAAGCAGCCGTGAAGTGACGAAGGTCGTCAAGAGCATCCGCAAACTCAACGATACGGCCAAGCTGCAAACTACTGAATATAGCCGGGTTGACCTTGAACCACTACTAGAGCCTGTTCTGGCCTCCGCATCCGTTGCCGCGAAACCTGCACAAACACCTCAACCAGCACCTGCACAGGTCCAGCTCACTGATGCAGATGCACCGTTCGTCCCCATTCCCGTCAAAAGTATCGGACGACCCAGTAGTGTCTCCAGAAGTACGGCTTTCAAAGTCATTTCGGCACACAGTCATGACCACGATCCTAAGCAGCCTCATTCGTTCTCCCGTCTGGAGAGCTTAACGCTGCATCAATATTCTCCTCAGCCACTCCAAAAACAACGATTAGAAAACTTTCTAACCGGGTTAGGTTCCTCGCTGCTTCGAGCGAAAGGTTATTGCGTACTTCCTCAGGAAGGTACAATGCTTTTGCAATTTTCAGGAAATCACTTGGAGTGGCAGCCTACTGCACTTCCCGTGAGTCAGGGATATGTCACACTAATTGGGGAGCAGCTCGACAAAGCATCCATTACCGACCAATGGGAACAGTGCTTCATTTCGCTATAAATGACAGGTCTAGATTAAGACAAAAAAACCTCCTGCAAATGCAGGAGGTTTTTTAAAAAGCGATGTTCACGGATTATTAGCATAATCCATAAAAATAACGCTCGACTGTTCTTATTTAAGGTTATATTTTTTGTTAAAGCGATCCACACGGCCACCGATATCCACGTTTCTTTGTTTACCAGTGAAGAACGGGTGGGAAGCGGAGCTAGTATCTACACGGATAACTGGGTATGTGTTGCCATCTTCCCATTCCATCGTTTCTTGCGAATATTTAGTGGAAGCACTCAGGAAAGTAAATCCACAGCTAGGGTCCAAAAAGATAACTTTGTTCAATGTTGGATGAATATCTTTTTTCATTAGTTTCACCTAATCTTTCATATAGTTTTAGTTTCAAACTCAAACGTACTGGCGCAATACTCCATCAGTTGGCAAAAGGAACGGTTATGTCCCAGAAAAAAAGACGACAGATCATAACGGTTGCGCTCAAGCTCGTAAACGACAAGCAAACGATGCCGCATATATCGCATCGCCCATTGCACGAACGCTCCGGATCTTTCGTCAGCCTTCATCGTTATATAAGCATATAGTGAATGGTCCTCCGGCTCGTCCCAAATGCTGACACCAGCACAGGAGAACTCGGCAGCCACGTGCTTTCGATTCAAAAGGCAAAGCGTGCCATATAGCTCGGCATCTATCATACGGCCTTAAAAAAAAGCCGTTTTCTTAGGTGCAAGCTTTAACTTTGGACGCTCTGTCCACTGGACTAATTCAAGTTTTCGCCGGTTCCATAACGCAGGCTTTTGCAAACTTAACACGATTTCTTCATCGTTAACTGGAGAGATCATGCCACAGCTCCTTTCATGAAGCCCTATATTCATTAGAACTACAGGCTCCGTTCAGGATGCAGGATCATTCAGGTTGCTATATAGCAAGCCTCAAATTATCTAGTTTCACGATGGATCGTGTACTTTTTCAGACGCGGAGAGTATTTTTTCATTTCAAGACGCTCCGGATGATTTCTTTTGTTCTTGGTTGTTGTATAGTTGCGATCACCGGATTCGGTGCATGCCAAGGTAACAATTACGCGCATTTCTCTTCCTCCTTAATTGGAATACATGGTATACAATTACAATAGTAATTTTTACGATTAGTTCTATTCTATAATTCATGCTCCGCTTTGTCAACCTTAGAGTGACGGTTTGTCGCTTCTTCTACCGTGTTCCAGCGATTACGGTACTGTGCAAGCTTCGGATGAAGTTCCTGGGGTTCGCTCGAAAGCAGCAATCTGACATTTCTAATCCATTCTCCAAACGATGCATAGGAAGCGCACAAATTTGCAGTTTCAGGACTCATGTACAAAAAAAGTGGGGTCGTATACTTTTCCGCCAAAAAACGGATGGCTGCTTCAATCGGCGTATACTTTTTACGCTTACCTTCCCAACTCTCAATCACAACAGCACTCAAAGCCTGCTCCCGCTGCCACTCTCCCAGCTCGTCCACCCGCTTGTAATACGAACGTACCGGCTGCTTCCACATTCTTCTGACGGTTTCTTCATGTAGCGGATACAGCACCAGCTTTGTAAAAGATAATGCAGCCCCCGTTTCGGCAAAAAGCTCCAGCTCTCTGGCTGTGATCTGCTCAAACGTATCATAGTAGACCATGGTCCCTTTATGCGTCTCGCTCGGAGGCTCATAACCATAGGGCACATATTGAAGGTTTCTTGTCATGCCGGACACTCCGTCCTTCCATAGATGAACTTTTCCTTCTATATTATACCCTTGTTTTGGCATGAGTTTACATCAAATGTTTATCCTTGTTCAACAGCAGGCGTATTACGGCGTGAACCCCTTCGGAATTGCAACGCATAAAGTCCCATCGTCACAAGCGCAATCAGTGCAAGCACCGTAAATATATTGCTAAAATTGAACACCTGCACATTAGATACGACAGGATTCAAATGAAAGGACGACGAACTATCCAGCGTTTTGCCCAAAATACTTGTCGTGATCGCGCCGGCAATGAAATTCAGCAGAGATAGCAGCCCCATTCCAACACCAATCTGGTCTTTCGACAAGGTACGAGAAATCGTGTTGGACATGGCAATTTGCATGAAGGTCTGACCTACGTTTCCGAAAATAAGCAAAAATAAAATCAGATACGGAGATGCACCCACAAACGTAGACAAGCTGATAAAACAGATAAACAAAAGCGATACAGCTGTATAGACGAGGAATGAATTTCCTTTACTATCCGCCAAACGCCCCCCTCTTTTACCCAATAGAGCCGACGCAATAGCAGCCGGAAACATAACCAGTCCAATTATTGCCGGCGTAAGCTGATTGAGACTGTTCAGAAACTGCGGTGCCAAGTACGGCAATCCAAAGCTAATCCCCGTCCCTAAAAAAGCGATAAGCAGCCCGTATGAATATTGCTTGTTACGGAACAGCTTCGGCTGGATGAATGGATCATGCGCAGTGTTAATACGCCATATAAACAGTGCAAATAACACCATACCGACCAGAAAAAACATCATATTGGTTTGCGAAATCGAAAGTAATAAGAAGGCTACTGTTCCACCCAGCAATAATCCACCAAGAAAATCGAACTTCTGATCCTCTCCACGCTGATCGTCCAAATATTTACGAAAGAACGGCAATGCGATCAGTGGCAGCATGGAAATGACGAACAAAAAACGCCAGCTTGCAAAACCAGTGATCAAACCGGAAATAATCGGAGCCAGTGCAGTACCTAACGCCAAGCCGATTGCTGTGACGCCCAAAGCACGTCCTCTTTTTTCAGCCGAGAAATAACGGACTGGGACGATCATAGCAGTTGCCGGAATAACAGCAGCCCCTGCAGCCTGAAGCAAACGAGCTACGATGAGCATCCAAAATTGATTGGCCAACAGTCCAATAAGCGAACCCAGTGCAAAAAAGATAATCCCAAACGTCAGCAAATCCTTAAGACGATATTTATCTGCCAATTTGCCGTAGGTCACCGAGCCAACCGCATACACGATCATATAGCCAGTCAGCAGCCAACTTACATCGGAAGCACTAATATGAAACTCCTCCCGAATCACAGGCATAACGACATTAAACATAAAAGCGTTCATCACTGAAAAAACAAGTGTGAAAGCTAACACACGCATAAGCTTATCCGCATTGGGATAAGTTTGTTCATTTATCATTTGGTTTTCTCCCTCTCCTGTCAACCTCTTATCTAAGATCGTATTTCACTGCTTTTGAATATCCCTATCCGGGCAAACTCTCTATATATCCGCTCAAACGCGGGTGTTCGCATAACGGTAATCGTGGAGAATTTTTTTAAGCAGGCCGCGCAGCGTCTCCGATTCTCCGACAGATAACGTTTCACCTACCGAGCTTTTAATTGCCTCAATGGTACGTTCAGCTATCTTGTGAATCTCCAAACCTTCCTCAGTCAAATAGATTTGCTTCATTCGTGCATCTTCCGGGTGACTTTTGCGTACTGCCCAGTTTTTCTTAACGATCCCGTTAACCAGGCTGGTAACGCTTGATTTATCAATAAGCAATAGCTTTTCCAAATCCGTATTGGTGACTCCAGGCGACATCGCCAGTATATAGAGCGTCTGCGATTGTGGGGAGGTGAGCCCCAAAGGGCGCAGTGCTGTTTCAATTTCGCGCCGGACGGTAGTGAAAATCCATTTAATTAAATACATCGTGCTCTCTTCCTCCCAAGGAAGACAAACGGGATACACCTCACTTCCCATCTTACTATGAACCTCCATATCTATCCAATTTTAATAGTTTGAATTCCAACTAATTTTAATCAGCTGCCTACTTGGTGTCAATACTTTCGTAAAATGATGTTTTACTAGATAAGGTGAACTTCAAATTACGAATTTATCCTTTATGGAAATATAGGCATAATAAAAGACGAGTCCTTGAAGGAAACCCGTCTTTTACTTCATTCATCATTCATTCTGTTTTATAGTTGCTTAGTCAGCAGTTTTCACTTGAACTAGCGGATATTCTTCTCCATCAACGGTAACCGTACTAGCATCATTCAGCTCCAGCCGTTGCCATATGGTCAACAGCGTACGATAAGGATACTTTTTCAGATCATACTCCGATGGTGCGTCAGTGTCTGTGTTGGTTCCATTGCCACTACCCTCAGTAGAAATCTCTGCAGTCGAGCCTCCGTCCGTATTGTCTGTCACTGCTCCAGACTGATCGCCGCTTTTTCCGCTGGATGTACCACCACGAGCTGTGGAACCACTGTCCGTGGATTGTCCATCTGCTGTCGTGCTTTTTGTAGTGGGCTTCCCAATGTTTACGTCACTGGATGGATCATTGTTCGCTTTAATGGCTGCTTCCTTGTCGTTCTGTTCAGCAAGCGTAAAATTTTCGTATAAGTGCTCCTGTTGATCCGCCCCGACAATGACGAGCTTCTTCGGCTTAAATTCTGCCCGCTCTGTCGATGTCTGAAACGCAAATAACAGCTTGACCATTTTCGTAGTGGACTTGGTATTAGGCACATGTGTCACTATCGCCGTAGGCTCCTCTTTTACGGGCACTGTAGGCTCTACAGGCTGTTGTACAGGCTTCGGAGCAGCAACAGGCGCAGGCGTGTCACCAGATCCGATCACCCCGGTTGCTTTAAGGCCACCTAGCGTACCTGCAATGACAATCAGCACAATCCCGGAAATAACCCCACCTTTACGGAAACGACGAAGTGTTTTGACCAACGGCGTGTCCGTCTCCCGCTTTGCTGCCAAATAGAAATTTTTAAAAGCAGGCTTTGCAGGTTCAAAATATTGACGCCACAGCGTTTTTTTGTGCAATCCCTCTCGTCCTTCCTTTTGGAAGAATAGAAGTAGCGCACGTCGATACGCAGGTTCGAAACCGCCACGTGGAGTAGCAAACTCGGGGTGTTCCTCTGACCATCGGATAAAACGGTACATCGTATCGTTATCCTTCGCCCATTTGCGGATCGAACTGACTAGGCGAGCGAAGTCTAATATTCCTTCTCCCGGCCCGTCAGAACGATAGAAAGCAGGCAACAGACGGGCAAAATAGCCTTCCGCAAGCTGCTGGGGCAGCCAGCCATAAGCCCAATCCTGTACCTTTTCTACTTCGCCAGGCTCCAGGCCCTCCAGCACCGACGGTTTCGGTTCCTCCGTATTAAACCAATCGTAAGCCGCAATCAATCGCACTGCTTGTCCCTTGAGAGGAGCAGGCAGCTTTCCAACCCACTGCACCAAATCGGGCCGTGTGAAAAATGGAATCTGTACGACCTGGTCGGGTGATATTTCTTTTAGCTCTACTTCGGTAAGTAAATACCGATTCGACGCTTCCTGCAAGCGCTCTGTCAATCCAGATTGCTCCAGGGGGGACAGTTTGCCTACGGCAGAGCTGCTGTCCCATTGACGCAAACGTTGGTGAATGGCAGCCACAGCCTCTACTGGTTTTCTTTCGGCACGCAGTCTGCCCATCAGCGCAGATTCTGCCAAAAGCTGAAAATCGGCATTCGCCGACACTTCGATATACCGACTGCCCCATTCGTGCACAACAGCCAGCAGTCCCTTGGCATCCGGTGTTCTTTTCATCTGACTGTCCATGTAGGGAATGAACAGCATTTTTGTAAGTGCTGGATTACCCAACACTTTCGTAAAATATGCCTTGCCTAATGATGGATTCTCTTCAATCGTATGATAAATATACGTGACTGCTTCCGTATTTCTGGCAGTATAAGCATTGTTTAGCGAACGGATTAAATATTCCACCAACCGATTTTCGCTGCTGCGTGCATGAACTTTATAATAGTCCTTGAAACTATCGACTAGACCTACATCTGGAATATATCCATCCTTCACCCGATCAAATTCATGATCAAAAAACGACAGAAACAGATCATTCAGCCTCATTTTACGTGGCAGCGCATCGGGTGGCGATAAATAATCAGTCAAGCTTCGTAATACAGCGATTCGTTGTTCGTTGTATAATGCCCGCTCTCCCTGCTCAATTCTGTACAACGTAATGAGCTCATGATAGCTGGATGGCGTCAAATCACGCCCGGCCTCCATGCCTGTCAGCATTTGCTCAGCAAATTTGAAGAAATCGTCCGGCGTCTCACCATTCAGCAACGTACGGACAATCCAGTCAAAATACGGCTGTCTCACCTGCTCTGCATCCACATTAAGTATTCGACTATGGTTAGACAGGTCAAATACAAAGTCCTTTTCCACATTCCGATCACCGGGACGCAAACTAAAAGGCTCAACGAACATCAAGTGAATGCCTTTTCTGCTGTTCGGTTCCTGTGCATATGTAAGAAATCCGAGTCTGTTACGAAATGCATAAGGCAGTGCCGCATACAGCACACCCAGTAGCTGCTTGGCTGAAGATCCGACCGCTTCTACAGGAACATTCAGCGCTACATATACCTTTTTGCGACCTGCTGCGGACATCATGACTGCGTATAAAAGCTGTTTGAACACTTCTTCGCTCAGCTGCAATTGAGCCAGCACTGTAGACGGGTCAACAGCCGGAAATACACTTCCACCCGGTAGACGCTCCAATTCCGGCAAATCCGTTCCCTGCTCAATATCATAGGTATCAACAAAGGATGTGTTCAGCCACTGCTTATAGTCAGACGGAGATTCACCATGTCCGGCTGGAATCACATAGTTGTGCGTGAAAAAGGCGCTCCGCAGCCCAGTAAAATCCGCAGCCTTATAAATACTGCGGCCAAGCACTACATCCCCGGACTCCGTCCGTACCAGATGTATAGCTTCCGGATAAACGCTTTCCTGTTTCTCGCCACGCGCTGTCAAAGCAGCAGGCGCATCATATACACATAAGGGATGGAGCACCTTTTTAATAAAAGAAGCATCCAATCCTTTGGAATTAGCCACTGTATCGAAGCCTTCCGTAGAACGGAAAATACCACGCCGTTCCCGTGTGTACATCTGCTGTTGTATTAAATGAGAGGTAGAATAACTCACTGTGATTCTCTCCCCTCAATGTACTTCAACTTGTAAAGCAGCCAAATGAATGGCTCATCCACACGGATCGGACTAACCAACCCTTGTAGCTTTTGCTCCACTGGATTGCTACCCAGCGCGGAAACCGCGAAATAGGCCGTATCCGTAAAATATACATCCATCGTGCCCTTGAACGGCTTATCCACCTTTTCGATGAGGCGTCGAACTTCGCCATCAATGTTCGCGAACTCATCCAAATCCATATATTTGCGATGCTCCATCGGATTAAAAATATTGCTGTTCGTCTTGATGTATGTGCCTTCTTCATCTGCCAATGCAGTAAGCATATCACTTTTGGTCAGGACAACAGCGGTCGGAATATCCGTTTTCCCTTTTTCCTGATAAGCGATAAAATCACCGAACATCGTAAGTACGACATCACGCGGTTCATCATATTGCGAGACCCATTCACCCGGTTTATCGCCAAGGTTAATCTTAATGCGCTCCCGAATTGAGCGGATTTGCAGTGGATCTACCATAAAGAGAATACCTGCAGAATTCTTAATATGCTGTCCATGCAGTCCCAGATAGTCCTGATCTACCATTCCCTCACCGGCGACATCAAAAAATACCAGCGTCAGTGGCGGCTTTTCCTCATCCTTAAATACAAACTGGAAGATAAAAGGCTCCTGCATCTTTTCTTTTTGTGTCGATGTAAGCAGATCGCCTCGTTCAAATAGGGGTTCCTCATACATGGTGCGGAACTTTCGGCTGATCTCTGCATTGAGCGGCATGCAAGCCGCGTCAAAATGATCGGCCGTAACATGCTGCAACGTGTGAATCAGGGAGGTCATATAAACAGATTTCCCTGCCTGCGAAGCTCCAATAATCGAAATGATATTGCTAGGCACCTTACCCGCGGTCACGGGCAGCTCGTTATGACAGTGCGGGCACAGTCGGTGACGCGTTAGCTCGCCATAACGGTCCGTCAGTCCTGTCAGTACATGATCAGAATACAATCGATGTTCCTCAGGGACATCATGGGGATGCAAAATCGCCTCCATATCATGCACACTGTCCAAGCCAAAACGCTCCCGATATTTGTTCAACAGCTCATCTTCACCCAAAGCGTAGTCCTCGTCATCTTCACGGTGATGAGAAGCACGGAATACCACTTCCTCCGGGGAGAATTTACTAAAGCAATAAGGGCACACAATATCATAAAATAACGGCTTTGGCGCTGCCTGTGGCTTTCTTCTGAATAAATTGCTAAGAAAACTCATCGGTCGCGGCCTCCTTTCATTCAGGGACTAATTCATATACCGTGCCATATTTCTGGCCGTCCGTAAAAAACAGCCGCACATATTCATCTCCCCCCACTTCAACAGCGGGTAAAACATTCCGTCCCGCGGCAAAAGGTGCCGTGAACGGATACAAGGTTCCATCGTCCCGGTCTGCCGGATAGCCTCCGCGCTTCTTCACGTAGCAAAGTGCCTCCTGCGGGACAGGAACTTCGGCTGTCACCTGAATCTGGACGGTTTTGCGGCTGCGAAACCAGCTTTTTTTATGGTGAACTGCATATCTGATTTTAGCCCTCCCCGTGCTCAACTCCAGTTGATTGGCTCCGTCTTGCTGACGGATCACGTAAGTGTCTCCATCCTCCCGAACAGCCGGATACACGGTATACCGCACGCGTCCAATGCCTTCAATTCGGTCACGATAGTTGCCAGCAGCCTTATACTCCTCGCGTGTAAAAAGTTTTAGGCTTGAAAAAGGCTGTAAAACTTCACCCTCATTTTGCCCATTCACACCTGCATCGGCCGATTGTTTCGCAATATATACCACGGCTGCGCCCTCAGGCCACTGCCAGCGTAACACAACCCGGTTGTCATCAATTTTGTGGCTCAGCTCCGAAATAATAGGATCACCGGGCTGTGCTTCCCTATACTGCATAAGTTCCAGCCTCCCGTTCTAAAATCCACTGCTGCGTCGATTGCGCGTCGGGGCTTCCGGTGCCCCTCTCCGGCGTCCTGACGGCGCCCCCTGACTTCCTCCACCGGAAGATCGGCGAGTATTTTCCGCAATCGGCAGAACAAGCGAAAAGACAGCAATAAGAGCTGCCAGTACGAGCGCTGCCACCAAACGAATCATCAAGTCGCCTATAGGCGAGCCAGATAGTCCCTTTTCCAAAATAAAACCAGCGAGCAAGCCCGCCGGGACTCCTCCAATCGCAAAATTCCGAGCGAGAAAACGGTTGTCGAACATCAGCCCAAGAGCCAATCCCAATAGAGCTCCGATAATGACTAGAGCTGTTACGCGATAAATGGCAAAATACAGACTGTCGGCATACTCACCTGTCCGCTCCGTAACCAGTGTGCGATCACCGATTTTGTTATATATTTTACCAAACGCCTGAGTAAGTCCTTGGGCATTGGCTACATTAGAATAAGTACCGCCTGTCAGGTCAGCAATATTTTGCAATAAGGCTATACCATCCGACTCTGCCAGTTTCAGCCCGATTGTATTGATCGGAATCTGACGGGCGATATAAGGAGCCAATGCTGTCTGGGTATCCAGATCGCTAAAGCCATCAGAGAGCATAATAACGAGAGAACCTTTTTCTGCATTACCTTGGGTTTCAATCTCCTTGATCGTCTCGTCCAAAGCAAGCCCGATCTCTGTACCGCCTGACATTATAGTCTGCATACTATCGATTTTGGAATAAACCGCTTGCTTCTCTGCATCTGTACCAATGGGAGTAAATGGCTGAACCAACTGCGCAGCAGATTCAAATGAAACAATGGCTACCCGCTTGTCTCCATCCATTTGGCCAATCAGACTCTTGGCAGCCGTTAGGCGCTCATTATCGGGATCTGTTTGCTGCATACTCCCGGAATTATCAATCACAAGCACGAGGTCCTGTACGCTCTTGCGCCCTTCAGGGTTAACCTGATAGCCCAACTCCAATAGCAGACCTGCCACGAACAACATCACTAGTGTAGCAGGCACCAGTAACTTCCAGGATAACCCGGAGTAGCGCTGCCGCCATGAATGCCCATTTAACTGTGGCGAAATTAGTTCGCCAATCAGACAACCTAGGCCAATGCACAGTGCCATGATGCCAAAATACAGCCCAATCACGACGATATGCGGCCAGTGCCCTATCAATTTGTGAAGAATAAGCTCTCCCAAGATGAAGCCTACTACAGCGCCCAACAAGCCGAACAGTAATAGGAGAACGTTAAATTTACGTTGCTTCATAAGAATCGTTGCTTCCTTCCATCATTAAAGTAGGATTAATATGTGGCTACCGCAATTCCGGCAACCGGTCCACGTCGATTCCGTGAAACACGAAACCATTCGCAGTATATGTCTCATAATACGTTTTGCCGTTGCGGTAAACCATCAGATCCTCCAGATGGAAGCCGCCCATCAAATGCAGCTTTTCAACCCCGCTGCTGCGACGCTCATGTACAAAACCCAACTTGTAAATACGCGAAGTAATGTCCACATCCATCGCATAAGGAAGAAATTCGCCTTCATAGTCACCAAAGAAGTACTTTTCTTCATACCGATGCTCATGAGTATAGTCGAGCAAACGTACGTTAATTCCGCCATGTTCCTCTAACGTTTGATACAGTTTTTTAAACAGCTCATCCTTCGGAACGACCAGTCGATTTTCATATGCAGCAGCTACATTAGCACGCCGCAATAATTCTTCTTCGAAGGTCTGATTAAACGGCTGTGAACTGAGAATCAAAGTGCGACAGGTCTGCGTAAGTCGATCCACCAATGCGGACAGGCCCCCGTCCAGCAATCCGGATACAGGCCCCATATGCCGGGTATCAAAGAATATAGATTTCCCCCGCTTGCTTTCCAGCTCACGCATGACATCCTCCGTCACACGCTCGTAATACTCGAACAGGTTTTGACCTGTGTAACTGTCGGCCTGCCGAATACTGTCCGTTGCAGCTTGATGTAATTCACGCTCCAGGCTGGAAAGCTGTACTGTAATATGCTTCGCTTGTGCATGCCATTTTTCTATTGCCAGTTCATAGCGGCGAAGTAACTCCAAATCCGCTTGAATCCGGAGCATGTGCAGCTTGTGCCCGTAAACCGTCTCGGTCAGGTAACGGATCAAGCTGCGAACATTATGCTTATCCATGAGGGGCAGTCGTTGAAAAGGCTGGTCCTCCACCCGCCCGCTATACAGGGTGTCCAGTTCAGCAGCACTAATCTGCAAGTCATTGGACGTATCCCGAATCAGTCCCCGAATGGCCGTAAGCACATTTCCTGTTTTATTTTCATCCGTCCAGTCTGTCAACTCGAATAAGCCGATTTCAGGATATTCCTTGGCAGCTGCACCCACAGCCGTCTGCAAACCTGATTCCGCCTGAAAGTCTCCCAACCGTTTGTGTACAATCCGTTCACAGTTATCGCGGAAAAAGGCTTCGCAGCCCTGACCGAACAAGGCTTCCTCCGCCTCACGTAATGTCATTCGCTTCAAGGAGCCGTAGCTGGCTCCGCTGGTCATCAGTGCGCTCATGTCCGTGATCGCCTCATTACCAGGAACTAGATCATTTCGCGTGCGACCGCGCTCAGCAGCATCTAAACCAAAATAATTCAGCTTATCGCGTATGTCCCACTCCTGCTCTGTTCTCATACGCTCTAGCAGCTTTACATAAAAGTGATACAGCACCGTGAGTGCGATTGACTGGTTAGGGCGGTTGACTCGGGAAAATCCAGCCGACACATAACCCTGCCGCCCGGATTCCGTCATGATGTTGTTTTTAAACGATGTATTGTTGTATCCCCCATCCTGTGACCGATAGGAATCTCCTGCCTGATAGCGGTTTTTAAGAAGCTGAATGTGGCAAATGATGTCACAGCTTTCTCGCAGGCTATTCGGCACCGTTACGCCGCGTTCGTTCTTGTCGGACAGCACATAGACGAGATCGAACAACGGTGATGGGGCATGGGATACTGGAATGGTCAATTTGTCCTCGGTCATATGAAGCGGTGCCGTAAACGTATACTCTGGACTCTGGATATAGTCCAGCTCCCGCATGAAAGCCACGGACGTTGCACTACTGTAGCCGAATTGGACAGCCTGATCGCTTTCATTCACCAACACATACAGATCCATTTGTACCGATTTAAAAGACTGCGCAAAAATATACTCCGCCAACAGCGTAATTTCAGGGATTAATACGTTCATGGGGTCATCCGCTGTCGTCAAAATCGACAAATGGACACGCTCGAACGAAGAATACAACCGACCGTAATCTGCCAGATGTCCACTAGCCCGGCGCAACGCGGTGTTAAGCTCAATTAGCTGCGATTCATGTGTATAAAAAGCCTGGTGCAAGTCACGGCGTATCGTTTGGTGGCCACTTTCCTCCGGTACCGCTATCGTATGAACAATAGCATCCACCGAACGATCTACAGCCGCATGTTCTTCCTGCGAGCGGATCTGAATATACGTTACTCCCGTGCTGTTATCCCACTTGGTCCGGTTGATATCTGCAATGGTGTTCATCACTGGGTTCATGCGATCACCGATAAAAAGAAACACGGACGGGAAATGGATGCTACTGCGTCCATCCCCGCTTCCGATTAATTGGTCCTCTGCGGCTGCATAGTCAGCCGCATAACGTAACAGCTGCTCTCTCATACTTTACTTCAACTTTCTGCGGATGTCGTTTAATTTTCCAGCCATTTGAGCATAGAATGCATAAAGTTCCGCTCCGTTAGCCAGCTCCACCTTTTCATATTCCAATTGATTGCGGGCCTCAGTGTAAGTTGCAGCCAGTTCATCCAGCTTCGCCAGCAATAGTGTAATATCCTCAGATGAAGTCAATACAGCATCACGGCGATCCGCCTTGCGCATTAGAGCAGCAAATTTCTTTTCTTCCAAACCACGGAAGTTTGTAAACACTTCAAACTCCACATAATTACGGCTCTTCATGACATTGGCAAATGGCTCCCAAGCCTCTTCCTCTTCGTCGCGATCATAGACGTACAAAGCACCTTTTTTCGTAATCGTGTCCGTATAGAGTGCCTGAATGAACTGATCCAGCCATTTTTCTTCATCCTGATATTTGCCCAGCAAAGCTTCCAATTCAGCAGCTTTCGCTTCAATTTGTGTATATTTCGCCAGTTCTTCACGAACCACCTGTGTTAATTCTGGTGAACGGATCAGGTTTTCCTTCGCCATCTCTTCATTGATGCTGCCAAAGATGTCCTTGCTTCCGGCCTGCTCCAGCCCTTCAGCCAGCAGACGTTTCAACTCAGACCATGCTCTTTTTACCTCACCCAAATTCGGCTTGGATTCCTGCAAGCGCATATCGTAGCCTGCCAGCATCGCATTCAGATCTAGCGCATGTGAACGGATTACAGTGAAGCGGCTGCTCGTATTCTGATCGACATCCTTTTCCCGAATCACGCCAAGTGACTTGGCACGGTCAAAATCATTACGAATGCGGGCATTGTAAGCTTGCACACGCGAATTGACGTAAGTTTCGCCCCATGACTTTTCAGGAATCGGCGACGGCAGATTAGTCCAATTGTTCTGACCTGTTTGCACCAGATGACGGCCAATACCTTCGCGGTCAAGAATCGTTTTTTCATAGCTTTCTTCATACACTTTGAGCGGCGTATATACAAACAGAGGAACACCATTACGCGTATTGAGCCAGAAAATCCGGTTACGAACTTCACTCTCTTTAATAGTAAAGTGTGATTTGCCAATTGCATTATTTTGATAATTGCGAACGCCTTTCAGGATATTAGGCGACTGTACAGGTACTGAAACGAATCCCCATGACGGGAAGTACAAATTGCCAGAGCTATTGCTCAGATGGAACACAGGTACAGCTTCCTCATCCAGTTTACTCGCAATGTAGCGCTCCACAAATTTTTCAATGGCTTCATCTTGCCCGTATTTCATGACGAGGAAATCCTCCATGGAACGGGTAATGAGATCACCGAACTTATCAGTCAAGAAATTGGAGATTGAGCTGATGATGTCCATATCCTGATCCTTCACCCATTGATCTGAATTTTCGAGCAATTCTTGGGCAAAATCACGAATCAAATCGTCACCGTTGCGGTTATCCAGCAGCTTGGTCACAACTTCAGAAATATCCGGTACACTTACCAGATTCCAATAGTACGTTTTGTTACCTTTGTGATCGGACTGTTCTTCGCCGTTTATCAGCAGATCGCCATTCTTCTCGAAAATTGCGCTCAATGCGTTCAAAATTTCAGTAAATACATTATAAATGCGGCTATTTTCCTTGTTCAACAGGTCATACAGGTCTTCATAAAATTCAATGAGCTGCTCTGTACGTTCCACATCAGCCCGCAGCCAATATTCATTAATTTTCGCTTCAATGTACGCATTTTTCTTTTTATCCTTGGACACAAACGCGCTCTTGGCATCGCCCAGCTTTTCGTTCGCCTGCTCGCGCGCCCATTCAATGTCCGTTGGAATACGGTGCAGTGATTCACGCAACGTCTCAACATATGAAAGCAGCATTTTCAGCAAGCTAAATCCTTTTTCAGTATAAATCATGCGGGATACATAAAACGGCCCTTGCTCAGGATGCAGAAACATCCGGCGGATTTGGTCCGTAAACTGTCCTGTAATTTCGCCAGGAAGCTGTTTCTTCGCTTTGATATACTCTTCGCGGGCACGCGTCAGGAACGTTTGCTCCAGCTCGGTGTCCATATTGACAACTTGCATTTTAACAACATTGCTATAACTTAACCGTTCACTGTTTTCAAAGCCCGGAAGCGGCTCAGGTACACGGGATTCAAAGTTTTTGATCATGCTATCCAAATCCACGCCCAGCTTGCGGGCAAACTTCTCTACATCCTCTTGATTTGGCGATTGCTCAAACATTTTGGACATTTTTCCAAACATTCGATAGGCCAGATATGTCGTCATTTCCTCCATTGGCAGTACCGCCGAGGAAGCCCCGATAATATTGTAATCGTAGTTTGCCGGATAGGCCTTATTCATTTGTGCGATGTTGGTACGGATATTGCTAATATAGTCATGAATGGCAAACTCTTCGCCCGACTGTTTTTCCTCACTCGCCATAAAGTTGGTGATGTTCTCGGCGGTGACATTCATGCAGTAATCATAAGCGTTTTCCAACAGCTTGCCTTCCGTATTCGTGGCCGAAATGAGATGACACAGATTAAACGGCGGAAGCGGCGAGTTCACGGTCAAAATATTTCCGTACTGTTGCTTAAAGCGTTCACCACGGCTGTCTACATTCATCCAATAGTCCAGCTCTTTCAGTGCAGCATAGCCGTTCTTTTTAATATATTCACGTGTATGCTCGCTCAGGCTTTTGTTCGCTAAATTAATATCCGGTGTAAACAGATAACCTAATGTATTTACACGGTCTACACCTGCAGAGCCATAATCACGCTCAATAATTCCTCGGACGATATATGAGATATCGAGGAAAGTACCGCTTCCTGTACCGCCGGACAAACCGGACAGCAGGAACACCATAAGCTTCTTGTTGGTGCCTTCAGACAAGGTTTTGATTTTTTTGTCAATGCTTTGTACGACCTGATTGATTTTGGTGAACAACAGCAATCGTCCTGCCTGACGTACCCCTGCCGCCCCATTCATACCATCGGTAATGCTCAGCTCTGGGGACAGCCAATCGGTAATGTACGGCTCAAGAATGCTGCGGTTTTGCAGCAATCCGCCGATTTCCGCATTGGATAGCAATACAAACTCATTGATGGGGTCCAAACCAATCCCCTTGTATTTTTTGTTGCGGTCTTGTTCATTCGTTTCAAAAGCGAGAAATTCCACATTGTCCGGTTTATCGCTCTTTTTCTTGGAGATCGGATCTGCTGGAAGCTTGAATCTGCGGTTAATTTGATATTTCAAGCGGAGAAGGGCATCAATTCCCGTGCCTCCGAGTCCGATAATTAAAATAGGATTATCAATAGTATCAACTCTGATCTTATCGCTTACGATCCCCCCGCCGAGTGATACGTCTAATTGTTGGATATGCTCTCTAACTACTGGTTTCATAGATATGACCTCCTAAGGGTTCGTTTAGCTGTTTACTGAAATAAATTCCAGTAAAATGGTTTTGTCCACACTGGCTAACGGGATGGTCAGACGATCACCGTTTTTGAGTTCAAGACCGTTGCCTGTGTCTACAGCCCGTCCGGATTTCTCAATCGTAATCTCGGGGGTACTGCGCACAATGATACGATCCTGATTGGCTGGTGTGAACACGACCTTGTCGGTTCCAGCAAATTCCGGTGCCAGTTGCAGCAACTGGTGCAGATTAAATTTGCCCCGGAAGGTGTTCAGCTTCTTGTATTGTGGATACGTTTTTTCGCCAGTGTTCTCATCCCGGATTTCCAGTACGATTTGACCGACAAAACCACGGTTGGCCTTTTTGACAGCCTTCCAGATGAAATATGCGGCAACCAGCAGAATGAGCAGTCCCAGCCCTAAAAGAATGAGTGGCAGTAGCTTAGACTTTTCAGCAGGTGTTGTTGGCTGCGTCGTGCCCGTATTCGTACCGCTCGTCGCCCCTGCTTTAGCACTGATGGTTACAGGCTGTGTTTCACGGTAGAAGCTCTTCTCCTCTGCTCTAACGGTTAGTTCGTAGTCATGCTCATCTGGAATCGTATAGGAACCGGTAAAAGAATCCCCTGCATTGGTTAACGGCACCTCATTCGTTGTACCGGAATCCAGATCCTTGACCTTCAGAACAGCATTCATATTTGCATACAATTCCTGATCCTGAAGCTGCTGGCTATTGCTCGTCAGGTAGGAACGAATTTGAACTGCATCGCCTTTTTTGTATGATTTGGCGGACGGTGCGTCCATTTTCAGCTCCAAATCATAGTTAAACACCAGATTAATATCAATCTGATCCTGCTGGACTCCCTTGACTTGGAGCTTCCAGTCACCAGCCACAGGCTTGAGCAGTTTAATCAGCGAGTAGCTTTTGGACTTGGACAGCAGCACATCGCTTGAAGGAATCGGCTTGGTGTTGCCCGACGGGTCTATCAGTCTCGCATCCACCGGTTTCGAGGACATGATCGAAATGTTAGCCTCCAGCACACTATCGTTCGGTACGGTTACCGTTACGTCCTGATAGTCGCCGTTTGCCGTAATGGACTGCAAAGGCACCACTTTCAACTTCAAATTGCTGGCGAAAATTTCACTCAAGATGTTCGGCAGGTCATCCGCTGAGCTTGTAATAAAGGACTTGCCGCCCGTTTGCTGCGCTATGTCGGCGAGCTTGTTTTTATTCAGCTTCCCATCTGCATTCAAGCCGATGGTGTAGATCGGAACACCGCTATTTTTAGCCTCGGCTACAGCCTGTGCCATATCCTGATCGGATTGGCTTTCGGTTCTGCCTGTCGTCTTATTAAAATCGTTGTTACCGTCGGCCAGCATGACGATCATAGGCGCATGTCCAGCTGTTTTACCATCTTGCAAAATGCGGATCGCTTCCTTGACACCCACGGAGGTGTCAGTATACGCCCCCCGGTTCAGTCCGTCAATAAACGTCTTCAGTTCCTGCTTATCCGCTTCGGATGTAATATTAAGCAAGGCTTTCTCGCGCTGTACGACATCCGTATACGCTACAATCCCGACCTTGTCATTTTGCGTCGACAGCATATCAATGAACATTTTCATGGCTTCATTGCCAATTTTCCCAGGATCACTGGTGTTCATTGAATTACTTACATCGACGACCAGCACCGCATCCACCTTAGAAGCAGAGGGTGAAGCGGCATCCGCCATCTGTGGCTGCCATGCCAAAATCGAGGTCATGATCATTGTACATATGATTCCGATGACCAAAAACCATTTTCTGTCTCTACTAAACATCGCTTGTACCCCTTTGCCGGTTAATTCTCATTCTAAATTACAGTTGTACTCCCCTACTATTAAATTATAATGAGTTTTACATGAGCGCCAGCTGAAAATACTGCCCGAATGGTCTGAACCCAACCAAAAAGCCTGTTATACCGCGAGATTTTACCAATATCCTGCAGTAATGATATAATTATACCCCAACAAGGGCAATCGGGCACCAGCCTTCTCCTTTATACGACAAAAATGACAGTAGCGAAACCCGCCCATGTAAAATATTGAAGTAAAAATCCAAGCAGAAAGAGGAAGTACACTATGATCTCATACGGATGTCTGGCGATTATGTTTCTTTTTGTCGCCATCAAATCACTAATTTACTATATACATAAAAAACGCGCCCCGTCGATTACACAAATCGACACCGAGCTTCTGGCACTGCTGAACCGGAGAAGTGAACGCAATGAATAGTTCCAAACAAGCTGTACAATTTCGCCCATTTACCCGCACAGAACACGCCTTCCAAAAGCTAAGAGTCTGCAAGCGTTGTGGGCAATTTACCGCCCTTTGGGAAGAAAAGTGCACATCATGTGGTCGGGATACACTAGTTCCTGTAGAGCAATATGCCAGACTCAGAGCCAAACGTTATTTTCGTAAAGACCTTGCTGTCAGTATCATATTGCTGGCAACTACTGTCTTTTTCGGCCACTCGCCACAACAAATGCTTTTGTGCGGTATCGTCGGTGCGCTTCTTCTGCTGCCCTTGGTGCTTCTACAGCAGGGTATTTATCCTTATGAACAGCGTAGGCAGCTTATACGTCTGTTCAGAGGTCGTATAGGGCAGATCCAGGAAGGACTAAACGTTAATCATAAAAACGCGGTTGCCCTGCGGCAGCTCAGTGAGCGTGTCTCCTATGAAATGCTGCGTGAGATGGCTGTACTCATTCACAATGATCGGATAAGGCTCCAGCAGGTCGCCCTGCTGCAATCTTTTGTTCTCCGCAAAGACATGGAATTAACGCTCGATCCTCTCCTGATCAAGAGCTTCGAGCCGCTTATGGTCAGATATATCGGAGAGATTGCCAGGCTCAATCGTGAGCTGATCAAGGACCGGACATTCCGATACGTAGTCTTTTATGAGCGCCGTATTCTGGAATTGGCAGGGGGCGAAGATATTCTCGTCCGCGTAGCCAGTGCAGCAGTCCGTAAAAAGCGCTACGTAGTCACCCATTCTGCTTTCATTTCTAGATATGTACGCAAACTGCCAAAGGAACGAGTCCAGCGTTTATATCATATCATTCAAGAGAATCCGTTAGAACCCTTTGGAGATTTGGCCGATGAAGTAAAGATCATGTACCTGATGGAGCAATACAAAAGCTAAGCTGTCACAATGCCCTTCTTTATATGACGTCATCCCGATCACAAATCACTGCAATGAACCAGCAAAAAACCGTCAGGATCGCCAACGTGCCTCCAGACGGTTTTTTTAATTATGGATTATTATAACATTGTTATCTTTTTCATTGGCCTTGCAGTTTTTGTTGCGCATGTCTAAGGGAAGTAAAGTTAAAAGCGCGCACTCCCTTGCTATCACTCACAATAATCTCTTTATTCAAATACGGGTGTAGACCATTAAAGTATCCGGGCATAATCAGTCTGCGCATAAATAGATTTTTACCCAGCATACGGGGTGAATTGGTCGCTACAACAAGCATTTGCTGGGTTGCAGACCATGGGCTAGGTTGAATATATAACAGACAATACTCGCCTGCCGTAAACTCGTCGCCCAATGTATACCCTTCCTCCGTACATGTAATTTGCAGATCGGCTTGGTGCTTCTGAAGCAGCTCATGTCTGGACAAGCCCGAAGTGACACAAATCACGTTACTATCAGCCAGTGCTTCCTCCGTAATATCATTGGAAGACACCACCGGATAATGAACACCGATATACGGATTCCAAGTTGCTGTTCGTGGGCTAGCCAAGGCGTTCGCCGTCCGTCTCACCGCCTGCTCTTCCTCCGGTGTAGCATAGCTGGATGGAAGAACAATGTGAAGACGATCCATATAAACGTCAAGCACACCCATACCATGGCTCAAAACGTTTCTTCCCACGCTTTTCGAATCCACAATTTCCTTTTTGGCATCCGATTCTTTTGAAAAGCATTCACTGCTTTCTTCCTCCCGTTCGGCAATCAAACGGTATTCAGGTGAGGGACGTTTATGTGAGTGTGTTTTAACAAAGCGAAAGCGGCTGTATTCCCGCAAGTCCAACACGAAAATACGGGCTCCGATACGAACTTGGGCCAATTCCAAGGGCATGACCTCTTGAGAAAGATGAACGATAAATTCTTCGGCGTGAACTGCCTCGATATCCAACTCACCTGTGGCACTCATTTCACCGTACAACTCGGCATATTCCTCATTTTCATCCATTCGCGTCAGTTCCAGCCAGTAAGCCCGGTTATGTCTGCCCCGTTCCGTCCGATAGGCAATACGCTGAGGTACGACATCTCTTTTCCATTGCATAAGCCAACCCAGTACGCCGTCCAGAAGTCTCAGCTCATGCGTATCCCAGTGATTAGACTTCCGCTCTACGACCCCTTTAAAATGATCAGATGGAAGCTCTGTTACAGGGGCTGTGTATGCTTGTGCAAATAAGTAATCCTGATCTCCACATACATTCAATATTGGCATATTCAACAGATTTATCAGATGCTTGGGATGTGGCGCTCCAGAGATAACCGCAATAGCCGCAAACCGAGAAGGATAAGCCTGTGCCATCGCCCAGGCAGCATATGCTCCGTTCGAATAACCCGTCAGATAGATCCGCTCTTCGTCCACTCGGTATGCTTGCAGTATGACATCCAACGCTTCCAAAAAAGCAGCTTCTCCAATATAACTGCCCAACGTTACACCACGGCATGAAAAAGTAACGAATATAGCTTCCTCTTCCCAGCCTTGCCCAAAACCTCGATTCTGAAAATCCGGCAAACCCAGCTCATATCGCTTGCCTGGCATCAGAACGATCAGAGGATACTGTCGGTCAGTCGAATAGCTTATGGGAAGCTGAATTGTATAGCGTTGCAAACTATTGTCTAAACGGGAGACAAAAAATCCTTCCCCAATTCCGTCATTAGACAAAAAGATGTGTTCTTCTTGAAGTAAGGATGGGGAGTGTGACTGTTCGTTATGTCCACACGTGAAGATTTGTTTTAATAGCTTGATATATTCTCGTACAACCCGGTAATCCCAGATTTCAAAAGGATCTTCCGGCAAATCCGTTAACCTTTTTAATTCCTCAAGCAGGCCCTCTATTTGTATTTTCTGCGCAGAATGAAGAATATCTATAGCGCGGGCTTGAATGTACCGGTCATACTCTTCCTGCAAGCCCTCCACGACGACTGACAAAGGCCGCACAAGTGCCGAATACACAAAATGATGCTCCACAGCCTCATGATCCCGATATGTAACGGTGAAGTGCAGCATTCCCGTATTCCTGGCCTTTTCCTCGTCCCAGTCATAGCTTTGCTCCTGCTCCCAATGTGCTGGAAAGCGATCCAGCTTCATGCCTTCATCATTCGTTACCTCGACCCATAACGTTTGATCTAAGGGAAGATCTATCCGATCCTTACGCAGTAAATAAAATAAGATCGGGCTGTCTTCACCCTCCCTGCCAGCACTTTTCTCAACCTCTAACCAAGCCATATGAAAACGTATATTACGCTCTACAAACTCACGATGCAGTTCTGTCACATCTGGTTCGTCGCATACCTGATTTCCACTGATACGAATAGAGCGAGCCTCCTCGGGAATAAACGCAGCAATGATAACTATCGTGTGATCGCCTTCCTCCAGATACAAGCGAAAAGGACCGGATTCCGCATATACCAGCATGCCATCTATCCAAATTTGTCCCGTTCCTTCAAAGGGTCTGAAAATCACTTCCTGTGCAGCCATACAACGAAGATTTGAAACCAGCAAAAGCCTTTCTTGTTCGGCCAAAGGCGGAAAAACACCTAGATTCAGTTCGGCAGTCCGAGGGTCCAGCTCGGTCAATAATCGGCACGCTGCCTTTCCTCCGGCTGAAAGCTCTACTCCCTCTTCATCACAAGCCTTTTCCAAATTCCAATCCTCATGAGCAAAATAACTTGACCATTCCCTACCCACACCGCAATTTTTCGGGAGCATGACCGGACCGACTGCATAAGCAGACCTCAGACGTACCGGATGATCCGACAGCACAGTTGTTGCTTTTTCCAGATGTGTGAACCTCATAACATTCCCCCTCCAGGTTTTTGTTTCCTCAGAGACGTAGTCGCGGTTATATTCCGTTTAACATTCAATTTAACTATATAAAACTATTCGTTATTACCTCTACGTACTCCTCTGTTATTCTCAAAAAAGTAGCTATGATAAAACAAAAAAACGAAGAAAGCAGAGTGCTTCACTTCGTTATTAAAAATTTCTATATCTAAAAACCTATTTAATGCTGCCATGATTGTTGCTAACAATACTAGGGTATAGTATGTTTAGGGTGAAGTTACTATTTTAAAAATGTGCATAACTCGCTTGAATTTGCTTTTCCAACTTAATGCATTCTAACTTTAGCTCCCAAATCTGTTCGCTCCACGAGTTTCGATCCGCCGCGTTATTACTATTTCGTAAGAGATCAAACAACCTCAGCAATTCATCGTTTATCTGATCAAAATGTCGCCACAGTGTATTAATCTCAGAATCTTTAGTCTCTTTGCCATTCTCCAGCAATTGATGCCGCAGGGCTTCTTTGAGCTCCTGTTGCCACTCTATATCGTTCAATTGTTTCGCATAATTAAGAAGATCCAGATAGTCATCTACCTGCAGGTAACTACGTGTTTTTATCTGTTTCATAGGGTCTCTCTCCTTAGGACTCAATCTATTACCAAGTATTATACTAGGTTATTAAGGAAAAGCAATACTTTATTCTAGAATACACAAAAAAGAGGCAGCCTCAGCTACCTCTCTTGAACATTACGATTATTTTCTTACAATGCTGCCTGCAAATCCTCGATCAAATCTTCCAGATCTTCAATCCCAACCGAAATCCGCACCAAACCTTCGGTAATACCTAGCTCTGCACGACGTTCTACTGGAATAGAGGCGTGCGTCATACGTGCCGGAACACTAATCAGACTTTCAACCGCTCCCAAGCTTTCAGCCAGTGTAAAATATTTCACCTTTTTCAGAAGTGCAACCGCGTTAGCGTCGCTACCTACATCAAAGGAAATGATGCCGCCAAAGCCTTCGGCCTGGATTTTGGACAGTTCATGCTGTGCATGGCTTTCCAGTCCAGGATAGTACACTTTGCTAACCTTCGGATGTTTTTCCAAAAAGGCTGCAATTTCCTTCGCATTTTGCTCAATAGCTTCCATACGCAGACCCAATGTTTTAATACCGCGGATCAATAACCAAGAATCCTGCGGGCCGAGAATAGCACCAATGGCGTTTTGCAGAAAATGAAGTTGTTCTCCCAGCTCGTCGCTGTTCACAACAGCCAGACCGGCTACAACATCGCTATGCCCGCCCAAATACTTGGTAGCAGAGTGAATGACGATATCAGCCCCAAGTGTAATTGGCGTCTGCCAATAAGGGGTAGCAAATGTGTTGTCGACGATCAATAAAAGATCATGTTTTTTTACAAGCTCCGAAACAGCGCGGATATCCGTAACCTTCAAAAGCGGGTTCGTTGGCGTTTCGACATACAATGCCTTCGTATTCGGACGAATTGCTTTGGAGATGGCTTCCAGGTCAGTCGTATCCACAAATGTGGACTCAATTCCGATACGGCTGAGGACTTTGCTTACAATACGGTAGGTGCCTCCGTATACATCATCGGTCAGCAAAATATGATCCCCTGCATTAAACAGTGAAAATACCGCATGAATTGCTGCCATACCCGAACCGAAAGCAAAACCACGCTTTCCTTCCTCCAGATCCTTGATCAGCTCTTCCAGAGCAAACCGGGTCGGATTGCCTGTACGCGAATATTCGTATCCCTTATGGACGCCAATTTCCTCTTGCTCATAAGTGCTTACCTGATAAATAGGAACGTTAACCGCGCCTGTATGGGGATCGGTAGGAAGCCCGCCGTGAATCAGTTTTGTTTTGCGTTTCATTTTATATCCCGCCTTCATATATTTTTTTGCTCAGATAACGTTCGCTGCTATCCGGGAAAATGGTAACAATATGTGCGCCATCCGGTGCATTTTCGGCTTCCAGTAAAGCGGCATGTAAAGCAGACCCTGAAGAACTGCCAACGAGAAGACCTTCACGTGCAGCCAGTTCCTTGACACGGTCAAAAGCATCGACATCGCTAATGGTGTGAATGGCATTAAAATATCCTTTATCCACAAATTCAGGGATTAATTCCATGCCAATTCCTTCCGTTTTATGTGGACCTGACTCGCCGCCATTCAAAATGGACCCTTCCGGCTCCACGATGACCGTTTTAAGGGCTGCATTTTGTTCCTTAAGATAACGCGAGGTTCCCATAAACGTTCCCCCCGAGCCTGCACCTGCCACAAATACGTCCACTTTGCCGTCCAGATCGTTCCATATTTCAGGTCCCATTGTCGTATAATATGCCTCGGGATTATCCGGATTACTAAATTGCCGTGGCAAGTATGCATCTTTTATTTCAGCAGCCAATTCTTTTGTTTTTTCGATAGCTCCTTTCATCCCCTCACTTGTCGGGGTATGAACGATGCGTGCTCCCAATGCCTTCATCAGGTCCTGCTTCTCTTGGCTGAACTTCTCAGGCACAGCAAAAATAACCGAGATATTATAATGAAGCGCCGCCATCGCAAGACCAATACCTGCGTTGCCTGCTGTTGCTTCAATTAATGTCCCACCTGGCTTCAGCTGACCTGTTTTTAATGCTTTTTCAATTAGAGCCTTACCTACCCGATCCTTTACGCTGCCGCCGGGGTTCATAAACTCCAGCTTCGCAAACAGGCGAATTCCTCTCGGTAGAGAATAGCTGTTCAGCTCCACTAATGGCGTACGTCCGATGAGTTCAAGGGTATTTTGATATACATTCATAATTTCAAGCTCCTTTTAATGGCGAATCCAAAATAAACCAATGGTCAAAATTAACGCCTATTGTCGGAGAAGTTCGCTATCATCTCCGAGAAAACACAGTAATACGGTAAGTATTGATGCAATAAGATTTTATGTGTATTTGAAGCTTTTGTCAAATGGACCAGTCACAATACCCACACACCCTGCCTGCTTGCTCGATATGATAGAGAAGATGTCACAAAATATCCCCGTGCAACATAAGGAGGAGTTCATATATGGGAAAGCAATTTCTGAAGATAGCTGCCGTATATTTTGCCCTCAGTGTGCTGCTTAGTGTAATTATTGGCTTGTCGGGTGATTACAGCCTGTCCAATGTTCAGTCTCATATCCATTTGTTGGGTTGGATTGCACTTGGAATTATAGGTCTGATCTATGTGAACTTTCCTGCACTTTCAGTTACTATTCTGGCACATATCCATTTTTGGATGCATAATATCGGTCTGCCTGTGTTGATATTGGCGATTATAGGTGAAAATCACGAGGTTCCAGAGGCTGGAGTTTGGATCGCCATAGGGTGGGTGTTACTCGCGGGGGGGACTATGCTGTTTATGGTGAATGTGTGGGATAGACTGCGCTAGAGCAAATAAGTTCTCTTCATTTGACCATAAAAAAAGGAGCCTGATCATGTCAGGACTCCTTGATATCTTCATTATATGTTAGCTATACACCAACTGTGCTAGCTAAGTGTTCTATACTGTTACTTCACTGTTTCATCCTGTACATGTTCTTTACAGAAGTTCTCAACAGCTTGCAACTCATCATCTTCAAGTTCAAGATCAATGTAACGATTCGTTACTTTTTCAATTAATTCATACTTTAGCAGTCCCGTCTTTTCTTCGTCTACTAAATAAAGACAACGGATATACAGTCCGTTTTCAGTGTATAGCTCGTCGTCCTCCTCTACCTCTACATCAATGATAAATTCATAACGCTGTCCAGTCAAAATACCAAAAGCATCTTTAATCTGATCTACTGTGTACGTTGTAAAATTCAACATGTTTTTATTCCCTCCGGGTTTCCTTCAATTACGGTGCATTCTACGCCCGCAGGCAGTAGTTGTTCAACTTGTGTGCGTACTTCTTGACGACTCAAATCCTGGCCCATGATGGATATCCAGCCTCGATCATTACGCGAGCGAATTAAACGCCCTATGCCTTGTCTGAGTCTAAGTGCCATGTGAGGCATATCTATCTGAATAAACGGATCTGCTGCATCCTTGCGCAGAGCCGTAAAAACCGGATCATTCGGAGGAAATGGCAGTGACCAGATAATGACGTGCGACAGAGACGGTCCAGGAATATCCAATCCTTCCCATAATGTAACAGCGCACAACACACTTTCCTCATCATTCTGAAAAGCTGAGATCAGATGGCTGATTTCAGCCGAACCTTCGTACAGAAAACGATAGGCTGATGCCTCCGGGTAAGCAACGAGATCCTTCTTGAATGCAGCCAATTCCTCCTGTGAAGGAAACAGGATAAGCGCTCTTCCCTGCGATTTCTCCAGCAGTGCCAGCGCTCTCTGGATTGGATCGTGCCCTTCTTGCAACGGGTACAGTGCAGCTTGCATCTGATCGCTGTAGTCATAAGGTGAAGCAACAGAAAACGTTAGCGGATTTTCAATACCGAGACTCTGCGCCATATAGTCAAAAGAGCTCTCTACGGAAAGTGTAGCTGAAGAGAATACGATTGGTATATGCTGCGCAAATACTCGTTCTTTGAGAATCTCTTTTACCATCTTCGGCATAACCACAAGCGTTAATCCATCCTGATCCTCCATCACCCACGAAATGAGAAGTTCAGGACGCTTAAACAAAGCCAATGCGGTTTGAATCATTTCCAAATGTTCTTCCACAATTTTGACTTGATACTCATCCAAAGAGAATAGCCCGCTTTCAAATACAAGCTCTTCCTCAATCGTGCCGATCAGTTCACCAAAGCGGTTTACCTCTCGAATTAGTGACTCATTCAGGATGAACTCCTTGCGATTAGAACCCTGTACAGGCTGACTGTTCTTATCAAGCGCAGCGAACAAAGCCTCACTTTGGGAGATCGCATCTTCGATCGTCATTGCCAAAGATTCTCGCACTTCCCCCTCGAGTAGTCGGGTAATAATAGACTCAAACTGAGCGTGCTTAAGCTTGTAGGTAAGTGCATTTTGTGCCGCTGTCTCCAGCAGATGCCCTTCGTCAAAGACGACAGAGCTGTGCTCCGGCAGCAACGGCAGCTGACCCTCGCGTTTTCTCGCTTCGTAGGTCCATACATGCTCCATATAAAAGTCATGGGAGCAAATGACCAGATCTGCCGCTTTGCGGTAATGATCACGAGACAACGTCTGACCGCAACGATGGCGCTGATGGCAAACGAGACAGTCTTGAAATACATCCCATCCGAGTCTGCTCCACTGTCCATCTGTTAGCTCGGGATACTCCTTCCGATTTCCGTAAGGAGTGAAGGACTGTAACGTATCTGGAAAATGAACAAAATCCGGCAGTTCCTGATAAATATCCCGGAAAACATCTGCGTCCTCATCCAGTCCGCCTCGCACCTCATCCAGCTTATTCAGGCAAATATACTGATCCGGCGACTTCCCCAATCTGGCATCAATCGTCAGACTCAAATGCCGTGCCAGCTTGGCGATATCCCCTTCCGGCTTTACCAATTGTTCAATTAACGATTCATCCGCACAGGCGATAATCGCCGGTTTTCTCATGTATCGGGCATATGCAATAGCGTACAGCAGGTATACCAGCGTTTTACCAGTGCCCACACCTGCTTCTGCAAAAATGGTCTTTTTTTCCTTATAGGCACGCTCTAGCTGGAATGCCATATAAATTTGTTCATCCCGAACCTCAAAGCCGACTTCAGGCAAAACTTCATAAAATACATCCGCAATCCAGTCACTTGCCTGCTCAATAAACGGCTTGGACGGATCAAAGGCAAAAGGGTAAGTAGTCAATCGGGCTGTGCCTCCAATTCGTTCATAATGTGCATCCTTTCATTATAACGCAAAACAAGCTAAAAAGAACATGAAAACTGTAAGAACAGCTTACATTTTTTATTTCTCCATGAAATTCTATAAATAAAGGACATCAGGGTTCGTTTGTGTGAGTACGCTACGAGGAGGATTTGGCGAAGAATTTGGTGGAGAAAGCTTGATAAGAGATAGGTTAAGCAAGGGAAGTATTCATAGCATAATGAGAAAACAAAGAAACCAGCTAATGCTTTCAGGCACTGGCCGGTTCCATGTTTACTTTTGCTTCATCAGATCTGGAATTTGTTCAAGAAGCCGTTCTCTCGTGATGGCATCATCAAAATTCCATGAGCTGTCGAGCGTGTATACCCGTTTGTTTTGAACGGCGGGAATGGTCTTCCATATTTCACTGTTCATCAGATTATTAGTAACTGCAACTGTTTCTTTACTCTGATCCGACAGAATAAATAGTTCATCCCCGATAAATGCAGGAAGCACCTCGTTAGAAATGGTAGCAAAACGCTCTTTTTTATCAATCAGGTCTGTTTGTACCTTGGGAGCCGGTTTAAAGCCAAGCACATCATACAAGGACACGGATGCACCCTGATGTCCCATAACATACAGGTTTTTACCCATAACTAACAGCACTGTCGCTGTCTCTCCTGGCTTAATGTCAACATCCAGCTTGGCCTTCATTTGTTTGGCCTTCTCGTCATATAAGGTTTTGAATTGGTCTGCCTCTTTAGTTTTTCCAAGAAGTTTACCTAGCTCCTGCATACGTTCAAAAGTTGCCTGTTCGGAATTGAGAGCCACGGTAGGTGCAATTTTAGCTAACGTATCAATCGCCTTTTCATCCCAATTGTCGTGAAGAATAAGGTCCGGTTTCAGCATCGTCACTTTTTCCAGATTCACCGGGTAGCCTACATCGGTAATATCCTTGGTAAGGTCCGCGTACACAATTTGTGACTGAATGACACTCAGACTCGCACCTGCTGGACGTACACCCAAGGCAAGCAAATCCCCCGGATCACTGCCTACATAAACGATCCGCTGTGGATTTACCGGAATCGTTACTTTACGTTTTTGAGAGTCTGTATATTCTCGGGTGGTCGACGTTGTTGATGCCTCTTCCTTTTGAACCGTGCTGTTTGCAGCCTGTCCTGCTGTAGGGGAAGTTTGGGCAACATTTCCTTGAGAGCTACAAGCTGATAGTACAACGGCTATAATGAGCAGTACTCCCGCCAGTATAGGGAGTTTGGTCGATTTTTTTACATGTAGCATATGGATGTATCCTCCAAGTTATATAGTCTACAGAAAATGATAATCATTATCATTGACTTAATATTACATAATAGACCCATTTTCTGCAACGGAAATTTCCTTAATTCATGATATTAGAAGCTACTGGAGGGAAGGGCAATTGTTGCTGATGTCGTTGCAACTCTTTTTTATTCACAACTAAAGTGTTGGTACAAAGATCGTGGACTCCCTGTTTCTTCGCAGTAAAAGCGACCACAATATAAATAAGACGTAAAATCACAAAAGTAATAGCTTTAATCCAGTAACGCCCGGAAGCGTGCCAGAATTCAAGCCGCTTTCCTTCCTTGTTCACTACAATTAGAGAAAACATAAGCTTACCTGGTGTTGCTTTTACCTTCGATGATTCCCATAACACACAGTACAACCATGGCACTACGAGCCATAAGATCAGCGGCCACAACATAAGCAGTACTTGTATGAAACCCGTCTCCTTTATGCCCAGAAGATCTGGGATAATGTAAATTGCGCCCCCTACTAAAAGGACTATGGCAGTAAGGATGATCAGATCAATCACAAACGCTGCCGTTCTTATCCAAAATCCTCCGTATATTCTTTTTGTACAATCGCTTGATGCTGTCATGATATGTATAACTCCTTTTGCAAATGATATTTAAAATCCAGTTTATTCCTTTATCCAAGAAGATATCATACGGTTACCCACCTATATTGTCAATTTACGAGCAAATACTCTTAAACAAGTAAAAGGACCTATTTCCATGCATCAAAATGAAATTTTTCATAGGAGTTAAGAGCTTATGTACAATGATTTTTCTCTGATTGGGTACAAAATAGGCGCAGCCACAATCTCTTAACCCCCTATTAGTAGTACTTTGGCATCGAAATAAATCCAGCCTTTTCATGCATAAAAAAACAGCGTATATGTAAATGAAATTACACACACGCTGTCTCACAATTCATTCCGTAAATCTGACAAATTATAGGACAATTAAATATGAGTTCGTTCTTGCACGCTTATACACTATATTTTTTGCATTCAACACTAAACAAACCTTCTTCACCGCGCAGCTTTGCCAATGCCTCGACAAAGAAATAATCGCCATAGATAATGGGAACGTTGATGTATTTTTGTTCAGGATAATGTACGGTCCCGTTCATCAGCAATCCCTCATGCTCCTCGCCCCACGCCGTACACGTATGATGCAAGCCCTCGAGGATAGATGCTGCAGCTTCTGTAAAATGCTCTGCACGCATCGAATATTTTGCCAGCTCCAGCAAACCACTGGCCGCAATTGCCGCCGCCGATGAATCCCATGCCCCGCGGTGCTCTTCTTCTGCTCTAAAATCCCACACAGGCAGGCAAGCATCGCCCAGCTGGGATAGGAAAAAATCAGCTGTGTTCTCGGCCACCTTCAAATAACGCGAATCGCGCGTGTACCCATACGAAAGCGTAAAACCATACAGAGCCCAAGCCGTGCCACGTGCCCAGGCAGAACCGGGAGCAAATCCCTGTCCGCCATGCTCGGCTACCTTTTTTCCAATCTCCGGATCGAATTCGATCACATGTGCGATAGAACCGTCCGAACGGACAAATTCACGTGCTATGGTATCTGCATGCTGCACAGCGAGAGCGGCAAAACGCGGATCTCCGCTTTCCTCCGAAGCCCAATAAAGCAAAGGTAGATTCATCATACTATCTATAATCGCAACGCCCCGTGTATCCATGTCCTTCGAGGGGAAGTTCCACGCGCGAATAAAACGGCCATTCACGTTAAAACGGGCAGCCAGCAGATTGGCAGCTAATAACCCACGTCTTTTGGAATCAGAATCTCCGTTCAATCGATGGGCGGCCACGCCGCTGAGCAGCCAAATAAAGCCAAGATCATGGTCTACAGCTTCGCTATTATAGAGTATTTTTTCCAAACGACCCTCGCACCGCTGTGCAATCCCGGCGGCCACACTGTCAGGACGCGCCCGATTGGCTAGCCATAGCAGTCCCGGATAAAAACCTGCTGTCCACCACGCTTCTTCACGATTATCATAACGTCCATCCTCAGCAACATGTGGAAAAGCGTCCCCCAGTCTTGCCGCCAAGGCAAGCGTCTTATCCAAAGCCAGCTCCCACGATTGCTCCAGCCACGCTTCTGATTTCGTCATTTCTTTTTCCTCTCCTTTTTCCACATGTTAAACCATATTTATGGCTCCAGCTCTATCTATTCAGGTAACCGAATGATAAAGGAAATGCGATTACCTTCACATTCCAGACGCGCTCCCTTAAGTAAACCATTCCGACAGGCCACAGAAGCTAGTTCTTCCGGCCAAACCACGTTCGTTCCATCCGTCGTCGGGATGACTTCAAGGCTTGCACCTGCGTATTCTACTCGAATGCTTTCCGTTTCTTTCCCAGCTGACATGACATGATGAATAACGCTGCGCTCCCGACCGTCGTACGCCATTAGGGGAATAAGTGCCCCTACATTCTGAATATTGCCTTGAAGCTCATACGCCACTTCAATTTTGCCCGGTACCTGACGATAATGCGTTCGGATTTCCCTCACTCCCGGGAAGGGGCCTTCCCACAGGAGTGTAAAATCCGTTGCTCCGTCAAACGCTGAGCTTTGTTCCATCTGTACGGTTCCTCCACCATCCTGCGGGTCAATCCCTCCATCCCGATCGAACTCCATCGTACCGGGAATGCCTTCCGACAAGCTGTGCCACTTTCCGTCCTCCGTTTGCCAGGCGGGGGTATAGCTCAGCGGGAAAATATCTCCCTCCGCGAAGCCTGTAAAGCCGCGGTCTGCATGACCTGCTGAGGACGGACCGATCAGCGACGGCAGCGCAGACTGCTGAATACGCACGATGCCCGGAACATTGTACGGGTCGTTGACCGATGTTTGCACAAGCATTTGCTGCCCGTCTACGGCTGCAATGACAGTCTGGAACCAGCCATCCGTTTCCAACACCCGGCTGCCGATCTCCGCCGGGATGAAGGTTGGAGAAATGTGATCCATCTCCTCCCCATATAGAAGGGTGTGGGCCAGCACAGCCACCGTCCACAGACTGTAGCAGGTATGATTTGAGTACACCTCAAAGCCATGTCGTGCCTCGGACGAATAATGGTTGCGGACGATATGTAGCTTGCCGTCATCCGTCTGCCAGCGACTAATCGCTTGCCAGCATAGATCTGCTGCCCGTCGGAACGCACCTGCGAGCCCATGCTCTCCTGCTGAAATAGCCTGCTGAGCATGTGTTGTAAAGACAAAGGCCGCCGCCGCTTCGTTCCACTGATGCTGGGCGCTTCTTCCACGCGGCGGAATTTCCCCGTGCGGTGATAGCGCCAGTAATGTGCTGAGCGCCCCCCTGCGAAGGTGGTCACGCAGTTCGAGTGCGCAGCTGCCATCATATCCGTTCTCCAGCATCACGCCCAGATGAAAACGTGTAACGATATCGTAGGCAAATGGGCTATTGGGCCGACCCAACGGACCATCCTGATACAGGCCCAACCCGGTAAAACGAGGCAAATGGTAGCTGCGGATATACGTCTCCATCCATTCCGAATCGGCTGCAATTCCTTCCGTTGCACGCAAAAACTCGCCGGAAATCATAATCGCATTCCAGTTGATCATCCGGTTCGGATTTTTCATTTTGCTCATCGTAAAAATGTAGGTCTGCTCCGGCTGAATTCTGCTCAGTTGCTGCTTCCATGCCATGGCTTGTTCTGGTAGCAGATTTTTAAGGAGCCGATACGCTCCCATCATCATAATTGGAAAAAAGTCTGGGTGGTGATCTGGCGCTTTTTCCTCCACTACACAAGCTATGCTATGCGTCAAGGCCGCAGCAGCAGATTCCAGTAAATCATGCCGGCCTTCTTTGACCAACACAGCCGCAGCCAACGCATAGGAGGGGGTGGAGTAGTACCGTTCACTTTCAGAATGGGGGTCAATGATAGCTCCGGTATCATCCTGATGCAGGGCATATGCGCGAACCAGCTTTTCCAGCACAGCCAGCTTATGTTGGTGAGTCCATCCGTCATTCACTCGATTTGGCGCGCTTTCCACCTGTTTTATAAATCTCTCCAGCTCCGTCTGCCAAGGGTACACGCTGCCTGTCTGCAGCTTATTCATCCTGTCTGCCTCCCATTCAAAATGAAAATTAATGTATGGTAAAAAACAGATCGCAATCTACGCTTGCAGAACCGTTCCATTGATTGGAGTCCAGTTGCAGCGATGTTTTATAAAACACAAAGGGAGCTCCGTCATGATCTATGTGCCTCACAGCCTCCAACCCCGCCCGCAGCACGCCGGCATCATAATCTAGCCTGACGACTGCGTTCGCTCCCTTCCATTCCACGAAGCCTGCTCCCAGATTAGGCTGAATACGGCTGATGAAAACCTCCTCCACATCCCGTGACTTCATACTCACACCTGACGTTTCAAACTCAAAATGATCGGTGACGGTAAGCCTTGCCCCCTCGTTTCCCTCCAGCACATTCCATGTAAAGGAGCGGGTGAAAACCGCCAATTCTTCCACAGGATAAGCAGATGTCAAATCAAGCTTAAGCCTTGTGCCCGTCTGTATCTCCTCCTGCTCATCCAAAGCAATATCCAGCACAACCGCCTTTGCCTGTGTGCCCGATTGCTGCATAGTCCCATTGATGACAGGCACGGAATGACCGCCGGAGGAGATATTGATAATCGACTCTCGTCCCGATGAAAAATAGGCTTTCGTGTACAGGCCTGCTCCCAGATCACACAATATATTTTCGCCACCGTCATGAAGGATGAAATGTCCCAGATCGTTATGATTGTGCGGTTCATTGTTATGCCCAGCCTTCGCTGAAAATGCAAGCATGACACCTGGTTCACCCTTTTGGCTTCCGAGTCCACTATGGCTGGAACTGCGGCTGCGGCACATCAGCCAACCGAGTTGCGGCAAATAATTGGTAACGGTCTCACCGCTCCCGAATGCCAGAGGATTCGTCCAGACCAGGTTGCGCAATACATGAGCCCAGCGGCGACAGGGGTCTTCCAATAGACCAGGTACGCGGAAAGGGAGTGTAGATGGTCGTTCTTGCAATGAATTCAAATGAGAGATGAGTCCGGAAGGCAATCGTTCAGTTTCGCTACTGTCCGAATAATTAGCGAAAATGCCATTCGACAGATGAACCCGCTCTGCAAAGGCTGCGATTTGCCTAACCTTTTCCGAGTTCAGAATATCCACAGCTCCCTCGGTAAACTCACGCAGCATATCGGCAAAATAAGTGAAATAACCAAAGCCGTATACCCAGTAACCTACGCCTTCGGGACATCCCCCATCCTCTCTGTAGCCTGCCAAAAAACAATCCAGCGCGCCCAGCATACTCTCGATGGCTACCGCTCTGGAAAAGTCGTCTTCTACCAGCAGCAATGCTGCAATTCCGCAACCGGAAGCACATACTGCCGACCAATTATGATCTGCGGTTTCCCATCCAAAATGACGAGGCTTCCAAAAAACGGGTTCCAGCACACGACGTTCGATCTCTTCATGCACCTGAGCGACCACATGGCTAGCCAGTTGTTCTCCTAGCAGCAATAAAATTTCAACCAGCGTTTGTGCTGTTTCGGACGCGAATAAATCCACCTGCTGCCAAGGCGGGGTTACTGGGTCCTCTTCATTGACATGTGCAGGAAGCGCCCATGTGTACTCGCTGCATATGTCCAGCAGACCGCTTTCCACCTCTTTCATCTTTCGAGGCTCCGGCTTGACAACAGCTTCCAGCACTATAGCAACCAGTCGTCCACGCCGTTCAAAGTACACATCCTCATACGGCTTGCGCTCTCCTGTATTAGCAAATTCCCGAAACAGAGACAACGGCAGTTCAGGCCATGATGCTTCCCGATTATCTTTACAGACACGCTCAATATCCATCCAAAGCTCGGCGTATATCGGCTCAGAGACAGTCGTCCGCAGCCTTTTTGTCCAATTACTCCTTAACCGTTGCCTTACTGAATCCTGCATGCCGCCAGCCAGCGCCTTAACGAGCCGCGAAGCAGGCCAAGCCTCCCTCAGAAGACTCATTTGCATTTCCTCCCCATGAGAAGCATTTGTTTCACCTTCTTTTTTTGTTAACGCTTTCATTGTATCTAACAATCATCCTAAATTCAAAGGGGTAGTAAAACAATTGAGAAAAAATAAAAGAACCTCGATGCCCCGTTGCCGTGGTCATGGAAGTTCTTGTTTTACACTATTGCCAATCCCCGTCCAGATTCGCTTTGATCATTTTTTCTAAACTGTGGGTTTCTCTTGTTTCCACTTTCTAATCCCGTCATCTTCCAGAATACCCAATGCTGCATCTGAGATATTAGGATCACGTAGCAAAGCGTCCTCGACTCTAAATTTAATATCGTCAGCATCTGCCAGCGTCATGCCCGGTGTAAGCTCAATCAACCCTTCCACGTGATAGTAGCGTCCCTCCTGCAAAATACGCATTTGATAAATATCCGTTACATGTGTATCTGCTAGAATAATGGAAGCCACACGTTCTTCGATATCAGGAGGAGCAGATACACCGATCAAGCCTACCATGTTGTCGTAACCGACCCGGAAAGCAACACCGACCATCAGACAACCGATGAGTATACTCGAAATTCCGTCCAGCAGTTTAAAATCTGTCAGTGAAGTAACCACTACTGCTAGCAGAGCAAGTATTCCACCCGTTGTTGCTACCAAATCTTCATAAAACACCAGACGGGTTGGCGGTGCAGCACGCCCCACATGGCGGAACGCAGTGGTGAAAATGCTTAGCCCCTTCGCTTCTACTCTCGATTCATGCAGCACTTCTTTCATCGCTTTGCTCCATACAAATCCGTCCACCACTAGTGACAAAATCAGCACTACTACATTAATCCAAAATCCATGTGTAGATTCAGCCGGATGCTGCAGCAAATGAATGCCTTCCAATGCGGTTTCATAGGCCATAATCGTTACGACAATAACGGCAACCATACAAAACAGGTTAATCACTCGTCCAAAGCCGGTAGGAAAGCGTTTTGTCGGTTTTTTCTCTGCCAATACACTGCCCGCGAATACAAACATTTGATTCACTGCATCCGCAATGGAATGCATCATCGTAGCAAACATAGAGCCGCTGCCTGTCAAGGCAAAAGCAATCCCCTTAATCAGAGCAATGCCGGTATTACCTAACGCAGCCGAGCCCGAGGATTTGTTTCCTTTTTTGACCATACTCCAAAAGGAGTCCTCTCTCTGTTTCACTTCCATCTTGTAGCTCCTCCTGAGGTATACATAATCTGATATATCCACATTATGTAATCGTTTGTTATGTATATTTTTAACCCGTCCATATTCTACCTAACCATCTGAGGAGAATCAATACAAACGATAATATTTTCCATGGAAAAGGAATGCCCCATGTCCCCCTACGACATGAAGCATTCCCGTTACAACCTTCTATCAGACATATCCTCAGGTTAACAACACAGATAATCTCCATGCGCTGACGATCGACATAAGTGCTGTTTACCAGCTTGATTTCGTAATTCCTGGAATTTGGCCTTTATGTGCCAACTCGCGGAACGCGATACGAGACAGCTTGAATTTGCGCAAGTATCCTCTAGGTCTGCCTGTCAGCTCGCATCGGCTTTTCAGGCGGGTTGGAGATGAGTCACGCGGAAGCTTTTGCAAAGCTTCGTAGTCCCCTTTTGCTTTCAATTCACGTCTCAGGTCCGCATATTTAGCTACAATTTCCTGGCGTTTCTTCTCTTTTACGACTTTTGACTTCTTGGCCATGTAAAGCTCCTCCTTGTGATATATGCCAATCATGAAGGTTCACCATCACTACCGCGAGATTGATGAACACGGATATGGACATGATTTTATAGCTTAAATAGTAATCATTACGATTAATATTTAATATAACGCTGCTCCAGGTGTGTTGTCAACCCAAGCGGTTTGAATCACGACATTAAAAAGCCGTTGAAACAGCAGCCCCCTTCACTCTTGTGAACGGTCTGTCGTTTCAACGGCTTTAAAATTTGCTGACTGACTTTGTGACTTTGTTCATTCAGCCAAATGGCAAGCTACCCAATGATCTGGACGAGCCTCACGATAGAGTGGAATCTCTTTGGAGCAACGGTCGATTGCAAACGGACAGCGGGTATGGAACTTGCAGCCTGAAGGAGGGTTAACCGGACTTGGAATATCCCCCTTGAGCAAAATGCGTTCTCTCTTCAGCTTCGGCACCGGAATAGGTACAGCCGACAGCAACGCCTTCGTATACGGATGCAATGGATTCCCGAATAGCTCGTCACGCGATGCCGTTTCGACCATGGAGCCTAAATACATCACGCCAATACGGGAACACAAATGTTCCACCACGCTCAAATCATGCGAAATGAACAAATATGTCAGACCCCGTTCAGCCTGCAATTTGGCGAATAGGTTAATAATCTGCGCCTGTATGGACACATCCAGCGCTGATACCGGCTCATCAGCGATAATTAGATCCGGCTGAAGCGCCAGCGCTCGGGCAATGCCGATCCGTTGGCGTTGACCTCCCGAAAATTCATGGGGAAAACGGTCGATATGATACTCTGACAATCCACATAGCTTGAGCACGTCCAGCACAATCTGCCGGACCTCCTCCTTCGTTGCTATACCGTGATCCAGTAGCGCCTCACCAATGGCATCACCAATCCGTACACGCGGATTCAGCGAGCTATATGGGTCTTGAAAGATCAGCTGAATTTTGGGACGAAGTTCCTGCATCCCTTTGGCAGACAAGCTATGGAGATCCACCCCTTTGTATTTTACGGTACCGTCCGTTTTATCCGTCAATCTAACAATCGTGCGGCCCACCGTGCTTTTACCGCTCCCCGATTCCCCTACCAATCCGAAGGTTTCACCCTGACGGATCGTAAAGCTGATATCGTCTACCGCCCGCACATGTCCTGAAGTACGGTTCATAAACCCGGACTTCACCGGAAAGTACGTTTTTAAGCGGTCTATTTCCAACAATGGCTCAGCCATGAACAACCGCCTCCTCATATAACCAGCAGGATGCTTTCTGCTGAGCTGAAACTTCTTTTAATGTAGGCTCCTTTACACGACAAATGTCCATGCACTGCCCACAGCGGTCATGAAAATAACAGGAAGTCGTCAGCTCCAGCGGATTAGGTACCTGCCCGGGAATGGAATACAGTTCATCTTGGCGCTGATTAAGCACCGGTTTGGATTTTAGTAACCCTTGTGTATAAGGATGCTTGGGATGATTAAACAGCTGTACCACTTCGCCTTCCTCGACGATCTTGCCTGCATACATCACAATGACGTAATCAGCCATTTCGGCGACAACACCCAGATCATGGGTGATTAGCATGAGCGACATATTGGATCGGGCTTTAAATTCACGCAGCATATCCAGGATTTGCGCCTGAATCGTTACATCCAGCGCCGTGGTTGGCTCATCCGCGATAAGCAGCTTGGGAGCACAAGAAACAGCAATCGCAATCATAATTCGCTGCAGCATCCCCCCGCTCAGCTCATGCGGATAACTTTTTAAAATCTGATCCGGCCGGGATATACCGACCTGTTCGATCAGCTCCAGTGCTCGCTTACGAGCTTCCTTACGGCCCATTTTCAAATGCTCAATCAGTGGTTCGGATAGCTGTTCACCAATGGTCATGACCGGATTCAATGAAGACATCGGCTCCTGAAAGATCATGGATATTTCATGTCCGCGAATCGTGCGCATCTCATTTCTGCTAAGCTCTAGCAGATCGGTTTCCTCAAAGCGGATGCTTCCGCCTGCCACTTTACCACCGGGACTCTGGATCAGACCCATGATGGACATCGCGGTAATACTTTTGCCGCATCCCGATTCACCGACAATGCATACCGTTTCCCCCGGCTTCACACGGAAGCTGATATCATCCACCGCTTTAACCGTTCCTTCTTCTGTATAAAAATGAGTGCTTAAATGTTCAATAGAAAGTAAATTGTCCATGGTGTATGATCACCTACCTCTTATGTTTCGGGTCAAGTACATCCCTCAGCCCGTCACCAAAAATATTAATAGCGATGACTGTAGCAAAAATAGACAGGCCTGGCGGTATCCACAACCACGGTCGTTGCTGAAAATCCAGCACATTGTTAGCGGCATCAATCATGTTGCCCCAAGTCGGTGTCGTGGGCAGCACGCCAAGGCCAAAGAAGCTGAGTACAGATTCACTCAAGATAGCTCCGCCAATATTCAAAGTAGCGATAACGATCAATAACGGTAAAATATTCGGCAGCAGATGCTTGAACAGCTTTCGACGATTCGAGAGTCCCAGTACCGTCGCGGCTTGCATAAATTCACGTTCCCGCAAACTAAGCATCTGGCCCCTCACCATCCGTGCAATCCCCGGCCAGTTGACCAGACTAAGCATCAGCATGACAATATACATCCGTTGATCGGGTGGAACCTTCCAGTCAGATAGCAGCGCGCCCATAATAAATAGTAGGGGCAAACTGGGAATCGTCAGCAGCAAATCAGCAACGCGCATAATAATCTGATCCGCAATCCCGCGAAAATATGCGGATATGACCCCCAGCGTAGCCCCCAAAAAGACTGACAATACCATTGAAGCCAAACCCACAGTAAGAGAAATTTGACCTGCCTGCATCACACGTGTCAGCACATCCCGCCCCAGCTTGTCTGTTCCTAACCAGTGATGGATATTTGGCGCCTTGTTCATCATTAATATATTTGTTTTATTATCGGAATAAGGAGAAAATAGCGGACCGATAAAACAGAGCAAAAACATAAATACCACGACAAGCAGACCAGCCATAGCAAGCTTGTTTCTGAACAGCTGCCGGAGCGCTTGCTGCCACATTGAAGATTTAACAGTTGTTCGCAGTCTGCCGTTGCTCTTGCTCAAATTACTGCTCACGGATGACATTCCTTAGCCCCCTTCTTACACTTTCACACGCGGGTCCGCGATGCGATACAAAATATCGGACAACAGTGTCCCGATAACGCTCAATATGGCAATCAGCATCGTAAAGCCCATAAGTAGCGGATAATCCCGGAGCGAAAAGGATTGCATGTACAACTGACCGATTCCTGGCCAATTAAAAATCTTTTCAATAATCAGGGACCCGCCAAACAGCGCAGGTAATTCGAAGCCAACGAGCGTAATGGCAGGCAGCAATGCATTTCTCAATGCGTGCGTAAAAAGTACCTTTCTTTCCTTTAATCCCTTTGCACGGGCTGTGCGTATATAATCCTGCTGGATCACGTCGATCATATTGCTACGGAAGTAGCGGGTCAACGACCCCAGTCCCAGCAGCGTCATAACGATCACTGGCAAGGTCATATGCTGGAGAACCTCCTTCACATACTCCATACCTGTAGCGTTACTCCCCGTATTAAGCATGCCACCGGGTGGCAACCACTTCAGGTCAACCGCTGCGATTTTAATCAGATACAACCCGATAAAAAATGAGGGCACAGACATGGCAGCGAAAATCACCACCATTACCAAAGTATCAAACCATGAATACTGCTTATAAGCAGCAACCACACCGATAATGACCGCGATAAACCAGGTCAGGAAGGTCGATACAACGGCCAGCAAAAACGAGTTCCAGATATACTCATTAAATAAGGTCAGCACCGGCTTCTGCTGGGCAAGCGAATAACCAAAATTTCCATGCAGCGCATTGCCCAGCCAATTTCCATAGCGTTCAAGAATAGGCTTATTCAGGCCGTAAATTTCCCTCAGCTCCGCCTTTCTCTCTGGCGACAGCTTCAGATTGCCGCTAATGAAATCTCCCGGTGTCATGGCATACAGGAAAAAAATCATCATCGAAGCGGCCAACAAAATAATAACCATATACGTCAGTCTTTTCGTTAAAAACGAGCTCATGACAGACTCCTTTCAATTCAAGGTCAGGCTACTCATTACGTTTTCCCCATTTGGGAGGCCCCTTGATCCGAACCTGATGTTCTTCACAAGGGGCCCGCAAATGTGGCTTATTTAAGGGACCATTCGAACAGATTACCAGACAAGCCAATGAACGGACTGACCTTTACATGTTCCATCCGACCATTGTAGGCATATACCGTCTTCTTATAGTTGGTAAAAATAACGGGCAGTTCATCGTTTAGCAGCACATATAATTCTTGATATATTTTCTTACGTTCTTCCATATTCGTCGTAGACAAGCCTTTTTCATATAGCTCTTTTACCTTTGGATTGTTATATCCCTTGACTTCTCCATTGACGAATTGCTCGATTCCATCTGATGGATCTGTCAGCATGCCTGTCGAGAAGGCGGCAAGATCATAATCCTTACCTTCTACTTTGGCGACCATGGCATTAAAGTCTGCAAAGATTTCCGGCTGTAGGTCAACGCCAATCGCTTTGTAATTTTCAGCCGCAAGCGCAATAAAGGTGTCTGTTTCTGGACGTTTAGAGGTCAGCAGGTGAATGGTCAGCTTCTGACCGTTTTTCTCACGGATGCCGTCACTACCTTCTGCCCAGCCCGCTTCATCCAGCAGCTTTTTCGCTTGCTCTGGGTCGTAGTTGTATGGATTGATTCCATCGGTCGTGTAAGACCAGAATATTGGGGAAGCTGGAATGTTTGCGACCGCCCCTGCTCCCTGAGCTGCGTCGACATAAATGCTTTTCCGATCCAGTCCATAGGTCAATGCTTGACGAACCTTTTTATCTTTAAGCTTTTCATTTTCAAGATTTACTTGCAAATATCCATAAGTGCTCGGGGTATACGGCAAAATGTTTAAAAAGCCAAGCCCTTTTAGTTTGTCGATATTTTCCTGAGTTGCGGTGAATTGAGCAAAATCGGTATCGCCTGTTTCTATGAATTGCCAAGCGTCGCCTTCTGCTGTTTTGTAAATGAAATGCTGTGTTTTCGGTTTGCCTTTGAAAAAGTGATCATTCGCCTCCAGACGAACTTCTTGCCCTGGAATGAACTTTTCCAACTTATAAGCCCCATTTCCCAGAGGGCTACTATGTAAATTTTTAAAATAATCCAGCTCTCCGAACTTGTAATTCTTGCCGTAGTAGGCTTTGGACAGTACATAGTCACCCAGAATCGGCAGAGCCAGCGCGTTTGGTTTTTCCAACGTCGCAGAAATGGTCTGCGCATCAATCACCTTGATTCCTTCAATTTGTTTTGCCTTGCCTTCCGTATAGTCTTTGCCGCCTTTAATGTTCAGCTTTCGGATTTGGCTGTCACCAGGATAGGCTTTGTCATAGATCAACGTCCAGGTAAAAGCGACATCCTCTGCTGTCAAAGGAGAGCCATCACTGAATTTTGTACCGGGAACCAGATGAAACGTGTACGTTAGATTATCCTTGGAAATATCCCAGCTCTTAGCCAGATTGGGCAGCGGAAGTCCCTTCTCGTCTACCGTGACCAGCGGAGTCCACAACTGCGAAATCACATTGCCGTCATAGCCGCTTTGGTTAAAATACGGAGTAAACACCCCGGCTGGGTCAGTCAGACCAACAATAATCGTGTCGCTTCTCTTTTTGGACACTTCCGGCAATTTGGATAAATCTGAAGCTTGTACCAGACTTGTTAATGGCTGCGCTGTAGCGGCTGTCTGTGCGACATCACTATTTTGCGAAGTAGCATCATTAGCGCTATCTGATCCACCACTAGAGCAAGCTGCTAATAAGGTAGAACTTGCCAGAAGTAGACTGCTGAGTAGAATAATTCCCTTTTTCAAAATAATCCCCCCGAGTTAATTTAGTAAATTCCGATCGAACAAGTTGTAATTAATAAGATAAATCTCATTATAGGAATCTATTCCGGTTCTGTAAAGAGAGAACTCCATTTTTTATGTAAAAAAATAGACGCCAACTCATCTGGATTCCAAATGATCGACGTCTATTTGTTTAAAGTGTTAAAGTCTAACTGGTGCGTGCAACCTAATTTCGCTCCATATAGCCAAGAATGCTCCGATGCATTTCATCCACAGCCGAAAGCCGTGCGCTATATCCGAGTAATGTTTCGCCATCAAAATGTGCATGGATGAAGCCAGAGGCCCGGAGTTTGAAAATATGGTCGTGGGTGATTCCCTTGGACAGCTTGAGATGACGGACAATCTCAATAAAGGTTCGTGGAGATTGGCTTTGATACAAATATTTTAAAATCTTAAGCCTGCTCTTCTCCCCCAAACTTCGGATCATTCGATATTCCTGCGGGGATAAAAAATCATCCTCCTGAACATAAATCCCTGCCGAATAATGGCACAACAGGAGCGACCCAAATCGATAAATGATATTAATCGGCTGAAAATGGTATTGAGGCACCAGCAACACCCGCGTCAGTCCTTTGGAAGGCTCGAACCGGAAGCCATTAGTGGTACGATCCACCCACTCCATAGTGCTATATACGCCCTTCTCCTTATTTCTCCGTTCAGCTTCCTGTTCCAGACCGCTTAGAATACTCGTATCCACATGGCGAAAATACTCCTCGTCCCAGCCAGATAGCAGTTGCAAAGCAAGTTTACGAAGCTTCTCCATATCGTCAGGCAGCTCGATCCCATGGGCTGATGCCAGTTCGTTTAATTCCTGTACAGTCCGGTTCTCCAGACGGTCTACAACCTCTTTAACGTTCCCATGATCAGAAAGCATACAGACGAGTCCATAAATAACCTTCCAATCTGCATTGATTTCCATGGACTCCAGCAATTTGGACAAACCTGGGGACAGCGTTCCACGCACTTGCTCCGCCCACCCGGCTGATAAATCGGTCTTCTTGTAAGCCTTGCGGCAAATAAAGGTGTGTAAGCTGCTAAGCAGCTCAAACACCGGTCCATATGCTACATGTACATCGTAAGGAGCATTCACGTCGTGACTCATCGCTTTCTGTCCTCTTTTCTTTCATGTCTGATGTCCATTATACATACTATCGTACACCCGTTCATTCTTAGTGATCCATTCATACGAGAATTTAGCAAAACATAGATACAAATATGAAGGAAACAAACGCCATAATCAAGGCGCAAAAAAAGCCTGATCTCATCAGACTCTAACTGATCAGCTATGAATTAGAAAAGGTTGTCTCCCACAAATATTGTAGGAGACAACCTCTGGACAAATAGTATGATGTTTAATGTTTGTTAGCTGCTACTTTCCACTCTAATATCCCTGTGGATGCTGAACCTTTGGATACCATTTCAATTCTCAATTTCGCTGTTTTTACAGGCGTAAAAGTAGTCGTATTATACTGGTCTGCCGAAGTACCCAATCCATTAGCCTGCTTGACATTGGACCAGCTACGACCATTCCAATACTTAATCTTGTAAGACTTAGGAACATCAATGCCACCGCCATCTTTAAACCAATAGATTTCCGTTTGGGATACCGTATATTCCTGATCAAAATCATATTGGACCCATTGTGTACCTGTCTCAGGCCAATTGCCGTACACGGCATGACTTCGATCATTAGAGCTGGTTGGATCAAATCCATCATGGAGTGCGCTTATATCTTCCCAAGATGAAGTATAGGAAGTGCTGACCGTTGCAGCTGGTGCAATGTTTACGTTTTCATCAGGTGATGTATCGATGGGACCCTCATCACCTCTAGTCGTATTAAGGAAACGAGAAGTATCTTTTTTGAGCTGACTCCAGGTATAACGCAGCATCCAGATATCCCAGTCTGTGATATGATCGGAATCACCAGCCCACATAATGGTGTTGGTTGGGAATCCACCCGGTGGACGCTCGTGTTCTTCATAAAAATCAGTTAAGCCAAATCCATGCCCAATTTCATGTTCCGTGATTTCAATCTCATCCGAGTTTAAAGTGCTAAAAAGGTAATCATCATTCACACGTTGGCCCCAATCCTGACCGGTTCCTCCTACAAAATTTTCGGTTACCCACAAATACATATCAAAGCGTTTATCATATCCACCCGGATACGAATAGTACGGGTCCCAATAGTGCCCATATCTGGACAAGGCTGCCGGCGCAACCGGGAGTACAGCGGGAATTTCAGGTTTTTCGGAAGCTAACTCATCTGTAGTCGTATCCGTATAAACGACCTCGTCAGGTTGCTTGTCCAGTAATAGTGAAGGATCAGCAACAGCCCACCCTACCACTTTTACTTTAATATCTTGATAGGGCCAGCCATCATATCCTTTGAGATGCTCCGTCCAATGATTCATCTGGCGACCTAGCATTCTAGCAATATCTTGGCGTTGTTGCAGTGTAACGGGCTTAGAAGATTGCCAGCGCACAACGTAATTGAGTGCCCCTTTTCCCGCATCAATTTGATCAAAAATCGTGTTGTTACGAGCAGTTGAGCCTTCAGTCAACATCCTATTCTTCCAAACCCATTCCACTGAGGATTTGAGATAGGGCGGCATATCAGCTAACGTCGAATCACCCGTTGCCGCAACCACAGAATTCCCGTTTAGATGAGAATCCGCTGATACAAAACTAGCGTTTCCTATCAGTAATGAACTAGCAATGACTACTGAAAAAGAAGCCATCATCATTCCTTTTCTGTTCAACATGTATGTACCTCCATATCCATTTGTATTATTGCAATAGTGTTCTTGAAACGACTATCTCTATCACCTCTCTTTTCGTGTTTGCGAACTAATCTAGGAGATCAAGAGTACACTATCAATCCTCCTTGTCGTTTTTTGTAAATAATCACAAATCATATTATCACTGGATTTTTGCATCGTCAATATTTTCCTTAATAATTTAAATTAGTCATTTTAATCGTATATTGGAATATACATACCCTTTGCATGCACAAAACTGGTATTTTATAAAATGAAAAAACCGTTTATTCACTAAATCAATTCCACCACAGAATTTGATTTTGGAACAAACGGCTCTATTTATAATCGTTTTCACACTACTCTAGCATTTTTTAGCGGGTAGGAAAACGAGTAGTATCCTTCTTGACCTGGCTCCAGGTATAGCGCAACATCCAGGTATCCCACTCTGTTATTTTGGGAGAATTTCCGGCCCACATAATAGTTGGCACAGGAAAACCACCGGGTGGACGCTCATGTTCTTCATAGAAGTCAGGCAACCCGAATCCATGCCCCATCTCGTGCTCTGTAATCTGGATTTCATCCGAATTCAAGGTGTTCAGGATATAATCATCAGGCATACGTTGCCCCCAATCTCCGCCGGCTCCACCCTGAAAATTGGAAGTTCCCCATAAGTACATATCAAACCGCTTGTCCAGTCCACCCGGGTAAGAATAGTTAGGGTCCATAAAATGTTCAAATCTCGATAGTGCGTTAGGAGCAACCGGAAGTTTAGCTGGAATATTCGGGTCTGTTTTACTTAAGTCATCCGTAATGGTATGCGTGTAAACGATTTCATTAGATTGTTTGTTAAGAATCTGTGATGGATTCGCAACGGCCCAGCCTACTATATTTACTGTAATATTGTTATAAGGCCATCCATCATACCCTTTCAACTGCTTATTCCAATTATTGATTTGGCGACTCAGCATAGAAGCCATATCTTTACGCTGCTGAAGAGTGATATTTTTAGAGGATTGCCAACGCACTACATAATTTAGCGTTCCTTTTCCCGCATAGATTTGATCAAAAATCAAATTTTTACGGTTGGTAGAGCCTTCTTTGACCATTCTATTCTTCCAAACCCATTCTATCGATGGCTTGAATTTAGCAGGTGTATCAGCAGCAGCCAAATTAATATTTGTCGACTCTATATCAGAAGTGCTTCCCAAATCTGAGGCTGCTGAACCAACGTTAGCCCCGCCAACCAGTAAAGAAGCAGCCACTACCAATGAAAAAGAAGCCATGATCATTCCTTTTTTCTTCGGCATTTATTTAACCTCCATACCTTTTATTTTTACGAGACATCTAAAACGACAACGCCTACTCTCTTATTACACCCGCTCTCGATTTTGAATAAAATTACAATTTTATACTATCATTGGAATGATATAGCGTCAAACAAAAATATCCCCTCTACAAGGAGGGGATAAGTATCCATAGACTAGGCTCGCACTCCTACTCTATGGATATCAATGTCGATTCTGCCAGTGAAGCCAGTAGCTTCGCTGTTCCGGGCAACGCGCGTTCGTCCAGATCAAAGGCAGGATGATGCCATTCCTGACTTCCCGCAGTGCCAACAAAGACAAACACACCGGGGATGTTCTTCTGATAAAACCCAAAATCCTCGCTCGCCGAGGATGGTATGGGACGAACTACGTCCAGACCGACCGCTTCTGCCGCCTCTTCCGCGATGACGGCCAACTTACCGTCATTCAGTACAGGTGGCGGACCCTCGATCCAACGGATAGATGCTTTCGTGCCGAAAGCATTGGCAACGCCTTTTACGACCTGCTCAAAGCGCTCAGTCACCTGGGCGCGAACATTCTCATCAAATGTGCGAATTGTTCCGTCCAAATGTGCACGGTCAGGAATGATGTTCCAGGCGTTGCCACTGTGCAGCTTCGTGACGCTAATGACCGCGCTATCCAGCGGATTAACGTTCCGACTCACAATGGATTGCAGCGCCGTAATGATATGTGACGATACCACGATGGGGTCAATCCCTGCATGCGGCACTGCCGCATGTGTGCTCAGACCCTCCACCTCGATGTAAAAACCATCCGCCGCTGCCATTAGCGGGCCTTCTTTGATGCCGACCGTGCCTACGGGCAGGTCCGGCTTGTTATGTAGGCCAAATATGGCCTGCACCCCTGCCAACGCACCGCTGTCCAGCACTTGGGTAGCGCCTTTGGCCTTTTCCTCAGCTGGCTGGAAAACCAACCGAACCGTGCCTTTCAGCTCCTGCTCCCGCTGCTTCAACAATACGGCTGCTCCTAACAGGGATGCGGTATGAAAATCATGCCCACAGGCATGCATCTTGCCGGAATGCACCGAAGCATAAGGCAATCCCGTCTCCTCCTGAATAGGCAACGCATCAATGTCTGCACGAAGCGCAACAGTTGGTCCCTCCTGCTGTCCGCCGATTTCCGCTACTAATCCGGTACGTAGCGGCACATCCAGAATGGTTATGTTCTGTTCTTCCAGCAGACGGCGGATAAAGGCGGTAGTTTCAACCTCCTCGTTAGATAACTCGGGATTTCGATGCAGATGGCGGCGAATGTCCACCAGCTTCTGCTCCAAAACCTGCTCCTTCGTCCCGGTTGATCCACTCATCCCTATTCCTCCTTCGTGAACCCAAAATAGTTATAATTCTCTCAGACCAACAACATCTAGGACTGCACAGGCAACCCGGCAAAAGCTTCATGCAACAACTCGAATGAGCGCACACGCTTGTGTATATCCCTTATTCCTGTCGTAACAATTAGCTCATCTGCCTGATACTTCGCTTGAATTTCCGTCAACACAGCATAGATTTCATCTTTATTCCCTTTGTTAATTTGCGCTTGTGTAGCTTCAATTGTATATTCTTCACCTGATTGCTTGCCGAACTCTTCTGCACTTTCCAGCGTGCCCACCGTAGCCGTCTTGCCACTGGCCAGATGAATTTTGTACAGCTTGTGCTCCCCTGCTAGCTCTGCAGCTTCCTCGGAAGTGTCCGCTACGATGACTGAAAGCGCAAAAAGAGCTTTCGGTTCACGTCCATAACTATAATCGAAAGACTCCCGATACGTACGGAATGATTCCAATGCAACCTGCTCATTACCATTGATAAATTGCGAGAAAACGTAGGGCAACCCCAAACGCGCAGCAATTCCAGCACTGTCTGTACTTGTACCCAAAACGTAAATATCCGCTGGTGTTTCTGGAATCGGATTCGCCTGTAACCCGGCTAATGGTCCTTCTTCAGACGGAATATTATGAATATAGCCACTTACTTCATCAATTTTTTCTTCGAGAGAAGGCGCGTCATGAACGTTTCGTTGTAACGCCTGTGTGGATTTCGGCAACCCGCCCGGCGCACGTCCGATTCCCAAATCTACGCGACCCGGTGCAAGAGAGGAAAGCACATTAAAGTTTTCAGCTACTTTATAAGGGCTGTAATGCTGAAGCATCACTCCACCAGAACCGACTTTAATACGCTCAGTGCGTGCCAGCAAATGGGAAATGAGTACCTCTGGCGAAGACCCCGCAACCTGCTCGGAATCGTGATGCTCTGATACCCAGAAGCGCGTAAACCCCAATTCCTCTACACGCTGTGCTAGCTTAATCGTATTACGAAGGGCCTGCGCTGCTGTTTCCCCCTCATGTATAGGGCTTTGATCCAATACTCCGATTTTAATACTCATGTCTCCCTCTCCCGTCTAAATTGAATAGTTATATTCCGGTGTAATCCGTTTCAGGAATTGTTTGGTACGTTCCTCTTTGGGGTGGTTAAAAATGTCGTCCGGTGTGCCTTCCTCGATAATATGACCGCCATCCATAAATACCACATGATTTGAAACATCGCGCGCAAAACCCATTTCATGTGTAACGACAATCATTGTAATGCCTTCCTTCGCAATCTTGCGGATCACCGACAGCACCTCACCCACCAACTCAGGGTCCAGCGCCGAAGTCGGCTCATCGAACAAAATCACTTCCGGGTTCAGCGCCAAGGCACGCGCTATGCCAACACGCTGCTGCTGCCCGCCGGATAGCTGGCTTGGATAATGATTCAGCTTTTCACCCAGACCGACCTTTTCCAGCACTTCAATGCTAATTTTTTTCGCTTCCTCCTGCTTGATCTTGCGGACAACGACAAGTCCCTCCATGACATTTTCCAGTGCTGTTTTATGCTTGAACAAATTGTACTGCTGAAAAACCATAGCCGTCTTTTGACGTAGAGCCAAAACATCCTTCTTCGCAGGTCGCTTGCAGTTCACTGTAAAATCGCCAATGCTGACTTCCCCATCATTCGGCTTTTCCAGATAATTAATGCAGCGTAGCAGAGTCGTTTTTCCTGAACCGCTCGGGCCTAAAATAACGACGACCTCGCCTTTGTTCACGGTCAAATCAATGCCTTTGAGCACTTCATGTTTGCCGAACGACTTCGTTATATTTTGCAGACGGATCATGATGCTCGACCTCCATTAAACACATTGATTTTTTGCTCCACCAAGCCGGATATTCGCTCAATTAATACCGTCAAGCCCCAAAATAGCAGTGCAGCCGCGATATATACCTCTAAATATTTCCAGTTGGTAGATGCCAGAATTTCAGCCTGTGCCTGGATTTCTGTGACCGAAACCGTGAAGGCCAAGGTAGAGCCATGAAGCATCCCAATAACGGAATTCGTCAGGTTTGGCAAACTCACCACGAACGCCTGCGGAAATACAATCCGTCTCAGCACTTGCCACGTCGTCATACCAACGGCATAAGCCGCCTCGATTTGCCCCTTGTTGACCGATTGGATTCCAGAACGGACGACCTCAGACATATACGCACCACTGGTAATGGAAAACGAAATGAGTGCAAATACCATATAAGGAACATCTTTGGAATGCAGAGGCCAGCCGAAATGCTTCGCTCCCGCATCAATCAACAAAGGCAAACTGAAATAAATAAGCAGCAAATGCATCAGCATCGGTGTGCCACGGATAAAGGTAACGTAACCGTGAGAAATTTGGGACAACACAGGAACCTTATAGATTCGCGCCAGTGCCGTTATAATACCGATGACCAACCCTGCCAGTACGGAAACCACCGTAATAATTAAAGTGTTGGGCAGCGCGGAGAACAACCCTAAAAAGGCAGTATATATAAATCCAAAATCCAGACTCATATGCCTTTACCTCCTTTACTAAGACGAGGACTTCTCAGGTAGCGCACCACAAAGCTTTTTCGTTTTTCGGGTTCTTTCTGTACTGCATCCCGATGCTCATGCCGGAGAAGCGTATTTTCCAGCACCTTGAACAATTTTTGTAAAATCAGACTGATCACCAGATAGATAAGGGATAACGCGATATAGGTTTCAACAAAATGCTGGGTAGCCGACCCTAATGTCTGTGATTTCCCTGTCATCTCCATCGCTCCGATCGTAAATGCCAGCGAAGTATCCTTCAGATTGCCAATCACCAGATTAGAAAATACCGGAACCACCACAGCCAGCGCTTGCGGCATTATGATACGTGTGAAGGTCTGATAGCCTGACATGCCGACGGACTGCGCAGCCTCGATTTGTCCTCGATCTACTGCCTCTACTCCTGACCTGATAATTTCGGAAATAAAGGCTCCACTATTGAGCGCGTAGGTCGCTACGGCAAACCACAGCACATCCCATCTGGAGGAATTGATATCCACCAGCTTTAGTAGCTCTGGCAGGCCGTAATACACCAGAAACAATTGGATTAGAATAGGTGTTCCGCGAAAAAAGGAAACATACACTTGAGAAACACGTTTGAGAAATGGAATGTTATACATGCGAGGCAGCGCAACCAACAGACCAATGATAAGCCCCAATACAAGCGAGCTTGCCACAATAAATAAGGTGATGTGTAAGTAAGACAGCATTTTCGGGATAAAGCTAAAAACATAGTCGATATTGAACTCTCTGCTCATATGCCTGCCTCCTTTCTATACATCAACGGTCAGAATACATAGAGTACCCTGACCGCTGAAATGTTCAAGTCTATCCTTACTTCTTACTGCTACCTTCTTTTTTCACATCTTCCAGAGACTTAGTGAAATCCTCTCCAAGCCATTTAATGCTCAGCTTCGACAACGTACCGTCGTCCTTCACTTCCTGAATGGCTTTGTCCAGGTCATCCGCCAATCCTTGCTCATTTTTGTTCAGTACATACAGTACATCCGATTGAGTCAAAGGATCACCAACGGTCTTCAGAGCTACTTCTCCTTTTTCATCGGTGTTAAAACGGTTCGCAAAGTCTGTCGTAACGGTAGCATCTATACGGCCGCTCGTAATTTGTTGTACCGTATCATTGGCTGCACCACTCGTATAAACGATATTCAGGGCATCTCCGTGGGTTTTGTTATACTCTTTCAGCACATACGCCGCATTACTGGTTGGACTGGTGAGTACCTTTTTCCCTTTCAAATCATCAATTGAATGAATGGTATTGTTATCCTTCGCTACAGCGACTCTGTTCAGAAAAATGCTATACGGATTTTTGTTGAACAGATACTTGGCTTCGCGCTCCGGGTTTTTTTCCATTTGATGCGATACCAGATCAATCTTGCCGGCATCGAGACTTAGCAGCAAATTTCCAAAATCCATCGTTTTGAATTCAAATTCGTATTGAGGCAGACGCTTGTCCAGCTCCTTAATCAGCTCCACATCAAAACCTGTTAAATTTCCGTTTTCGTCAATAAAGCATACATTTTTGAATTGAGTGCCTGTGCCTACGATAATTTTCTTCACGTCTCCGCTTGAACCTGACGCGCTAGACGCGTTATCTGAGGAACCGCAGCCTGCCAACACCAGGATGATTGCCATAACAGACAATATTGCAAACCACTTTTTCATATGAATCCCCCTCATCTCTTTGTATATCAGCAGTTTGCGACATACATGGTAGCTACAACATCTGATTATTAATAATTCCTATAAGTTTAATTGGTTTTAGGATGTGATTAATTTAACACCTGGAAACCAATACGTCAATCCATCAAGCCATAGAACTTTTCTATAACAAAACAGCACCCCGGAAACCTTCTGTCAGTGCATCTGCGAAATCCGAGGTCACTGCACAGTCTTCTTTGGTCGCTATTATGCTAATCTGCATAGACACCCCAGCTACCTCTGGAACATGGATACGGAACAGTTTCTGATCTTTCACTTCACGGTTCACACAGACATCGGGCAAAAAGGCAATACCCGCTTCTTCCAATACCAGCTTTTTGGCCGTGACCACATTGTCTACCTGAAAAGCAATGTCCGGTGGCTGCTCCAGTGATTCAAAAGCGCGATGAATCCTCATCCAATCTAGTGATCCGCATTCGAAAAATACCAGTGTTTCACGTTGAATATCCTGTATGCTGGCCTTTCCTGTCTTCATAAATGGATGGCCGTCGTATACATACAGGGAAATCGGATCTTCATAAAAAGCAAGCGTACGGATAGCCGGATGCATCACTTTACGTACAAAACTAATGTCTACTTCACGGTTCAACAGTTTATGTACCAGTTGATCCGTCGTAGCCGTCACAATTTTGTAGTTAACCTCAGGATAACGGGCACGAAGCTGCTTTAATATTTCAGGAATGATGTAGTTCGACACCGATATCGTGCAGCCAATTCGAATTTGCTGAGGGGCTTTCTTACGCTGTTGGAGCTTTTGCTTCCCTTTTTGCAGCACCTGAAGCATCTGCTCCGCATAAGGAAGAAACTTTCGTCCATCCTCCGTCAGAACCGTTTGCTTGCTTTGGCGGTCGAACAGCTTGCATTCTAGCTCGCGCTCTAACGTCTGAATCCGTGCTGTAACGGAGGGCTGGGACAAGAACAAGGCTTCTGCCGCCTTGTTAAAGCTTCCATAATGATTCACGTATACAAAGGCTTCCATATTCTCGATATTCATACGCAAGTCCCCCAGTAAGTTTTATATACATTTATCCAATACGTTAACTTGGTTTTTTTGTATCATAAAACTCACTGAACGACCTGTCAATGGAAATATTGAAAATATCTATAACTTTAATAGCTCATTTAGTTCTTTAACAGAACGTTCCAACCGTGCCACCAATTCTTCGGACAACCCGTATAGTCCATCCGGCAGACGTTCGACCCACTGATCCACTGCATACACCCCGCCAAGAATATGTCTTCCACCCAGTGCATTAATAACCGGCTTCAAGGCATAGTCAATGACCAGCAGGTGCGCCAGCGTGCCTCCGATAAATAAAGGCAGGACAGGTTTCCCTCTTAGCCCCTCCTGCGGAACCAAATCCAGGAATATTTTCAATAGTCCTGAATAGGACGCCTTATAGACTGGAGAAGCCACAATAACGGCATCCGCTGCTGCAATCAGCGCAAGTGATGCAGTGACATCGGGACTATTAAAGTTAGCCTTTATCAAATCCTCCGCTGGCAAGTCGACCACATTCAGTAGTGTGACCTCCGCTCCAGCCTGCTGCAACTGCTCCGTTGTATAGTTAACCAAGCCGTATAAACGGGATTGTGTAGACGGACTGCCTGATAGGATGACAACCTTGGACATATTTTTTCCTCCTTCTGTTATGCGTCAACCTTCACTTTGGATTTGGCTGCTGTATAGCGGTTCTCAGGAATAGGCACACCCAGGTTTTCACGCAGTGTGCTAAATTCATAATCCTGACGGTAAATACCGCGTTCCTGCAAAATAGGCACAACTAGATTTACGAAGTCATGCAGACCCGATGGCACATCAGAACCAATAATAAACCCGTCTGCTCCTTTTCTTTCGAACCACTCCTGCACTCGGTCCGCTACCTGCTCAGCGGTTCCGATAAAAGAGGTTCTCGGCGTAGCTGAACGCAACGCAACCTCGCGTAAGGTCAAATTTTGTTCCTTGGCTACTCGTTTGATTTTATCAGTACCGCTGCGGAACGCATTGCTACCAATACCATCAAGCTCAGGGAATGGCTCATCCAGCGGATATTGTGAGAAATCATGATGATCGAAGAAACGTCCCAAATATTTTAACGCAGCCTCAATCGTCACCAGATTAGTGATCTCTTCATACTTACGTTCCGCTTCCTCCGTCGTGCTACCAATAATCGGCGATATGCCCGGCAAAATGACAATATCCTCTTCGGATCTACCATAGCGTACCGCACGTTCTTTCACATCACGATAAAACTGCTGTGCTTCCTCTAACGTTTCATGTCCTGTAAATACAGCATCCGCTTCCTTGGCGGCCAGGTTTTTGCCATCCTCCGAGGAACCTGCCTGAAAAATAACCGGCTGCCCCTGCTTGGATCGTCCAATGTTCAGTGGACCCTGCACAGAGAAAAACTCACCTTTATGGTTCAATGTATGCAGCTTTTCAGGATCAAAGAATACGCCGGCTTCCTTATCACGAACGAACGCATCCTCTTCCCACGAGTCCCACAGTCCTTTGGTAACCTGTAAATATTCCTCTGCAATTTTATAGCGCTGCGGATGCGACGGGTGCTCGCCTTTGCTAAAGTTAAGGGCAGAGCCTTCCAGCGGGGAAGTTACCACATTCCAGCCTGCACGACCTCCGCTAATATGATCAATGGAAGAAAACTGGCGTGCTACCGTGAACGGTTCGCTATAGGAAGTCGACAGTGTGCCGACCAGTCCAATATGCTTCGTCACTCCAGCCAAAGCGGACAAAATCGTAATTGGTTCAAAACGGTTCAGAAAGTGGGGGATGGATTTTTCGTTAATGAACAGGCCATCTGCGATAAATACGAGGTCAAACTTTCCTTCCTCTGCCTTTTGCGCCTGCGTTTTATAAAATTCAAAGTTAACACTCGCATCCGCAGGTACTTCAGGGTGACGCCAAGTCGTCATGCTTCCCCCAACACCGTGAATAATCGCACCAAATTTAATTTGTCTATTCTTAGCCATAACTCTTCCACCTCTCTTGAACATAAATTGTTATCCTACGGCTATCATTTTTTAGGGCAGCTAGGCTGCTAATGGTTTGTATGGCAGTCTCCACTACTTATTTTTTATAGGTAGCGGAGCAACTGATCCTTTTCCTATTGGGCTATACTACTTGATTGTAACTTTCCAGCACTTTACCCAACTCTTCCAGATCCGGGTTGAGCAGTGCTTCATATTTGTTATCCCCGCCTACCTCGACGACAGGGACATAACGAATACCATATTTGGTCTCCAGCACGTCACGCAGCGCATCATTTCCGTCCACTTGGATATTTTCATACGGCTGATTTTGGGATTCCAGGTACGATTTGATCTCTCCACAAAAATGACAGCCGGTTTTACTCCACAATACAACTTTAGGTTTGGACGACATATACATACCTCCGTGAGCTTAATGTTTATAATCCCGATGAATTAAATAAGAATTATATTTATAATGTATCCTGCCATCCCTTTTCCGTCAATCGCTTGTGTAATAGACATTGACAATTCAACGATAGAAAATTTTAATTTTATATCGTAATCAATCGGTTTGTTGGCAGCTCGGTTATTTAAATTTAGGGGAATTGGAGTTTAAATGTGCCTTGACGCGGATATCCTTGGAATAGTAGCGCCCTTGTGGCGAAATGAAATGAGGTTGAGCAAATGCAGGATTGGGCCGAGGTTGCTATACGCACATTAATGGCTGTCGCTATATTATTTTTAATCACCAAAATTCTTGGAAAACGTCAAGTATCCCAGCTTTCCTTGTTTGAATATATAACAGGAATCACGATAGGTAACCTGGCTGCTACCATTCCTATGGAGCGTGAATCCACCTGGTATCTAGGCCTCATAGCCTTGTCAGTATGGGTACTGACAACACTTGGCATTGAATATTTGCAAATTAAAAGCAAGAAAATCAGAGATATAACAGATGGAAGGACAACAATCCTGATCAAAGACGGCAAAATTTTAGAGGATAATCTGAGAAAAGAACGGCTCACCCTGGATGAACTCATGGAGCAGCTTCGAAGCAAAAATGTATTCAAAGTATCTGACGTGGAATTTGCTCTTATGGAAACCAGTGGCGAAGTCAATGTGCTGTTAACCAAAGACAAGCAGCCGGTGACGCTTAAGGATCTGAATATGCTGCAATTACCGGAGAAGGAACCCACAGCAGTCATTATGGATGGACAACTCATGGAACAACAAATGGCATATATGGGGATCACTCAACAATGGCTGGATGCCAAACTAAAGGAAAAGAGTTTAACGGTCAAAGATGTGTTTTTCGCGCAGGTGGACCCGCAAGGAGAACTGTACATTGACCAATATAGTGACAATGTACAGCTAAACAAGGTGCAGGATTCGAATCAAGCCGTGCTGACTTTGCTGGAACAATGCACAACGGAGTTGCAAAAACTCGCATCTGGTTCCAGTGAGCAACAAAGAAAACAGCTATATGAGCAATGCTCACAAAGCTTGAAAGAAGCTATACAGGAGATGCAGCCGGTAAATACATCTAAGTCCTGAGCACATACGCATATGCCATAAGAGTATAAGTATGGGAACTAAAAAGGAGCGTCCTTCAGCCGTTTGTGGCTTTGAAGACGCTCTTTTAACAATGCAATTTAACCTCTACTCCCAGCTTCGGCTCAGCTACGCACTAACTTTGATATTGAACCTATTTACACTGTAAAAAAATAATCTCGTTCTACCTTGCTCACTCTTAAACCAAATGTTTTATACCACTCGGATTTTCCTTTTTCCTGCGCTACCTTGTGCAGCTCGTTATGTTTCCAATTTTTTATAGCGTCTAGAGACTCCCAATAGGAAACTGTAATGCCAACTCCATTGTGGTCACGAACACTTTCCACACCTAGAAAACCAGGCTGTTGGGCAGCCAGTTCCACCATTTTGTCTCCCATCACTCCGTACCCGCCATCTCCTTCCATACGTTCAGAAGTAAAGATAGCCGCATAATAGGGCGGACGAGGAGTTTTAGCAATTGAATTCATATGACCCTCCTAAAACAAAATTAAATAACCTTTCTTTAATTTGATTATAATCATAAATATTAAATAAAAAAAATGAATATATCTGATATGATGCATGAATATATTTCATAAAAAAATAGGAGTGAACACGAATTTGTTTAAATATAAGATTTTTCTTTGCGTAGTTGAAATGAGAAGTTTCACAAAGGCCGGGGAAGTTTTAAATCTTACACAATCAGCAATCAGCCATGCGATCTCTGGATTGGAACATGAACTAGGGCTGACTCTTCTAATCCGAGGTCGTTCAGGCATCAGATTAACCAATAATGGGGAAAGATTAATGAAGCGATTTAGAGAGATTGTACAAATGGACGAAAAGCTTTACCAAGAGGTAGCTTTAATTAAAGGATTGGAAATCGGAACCGTAAAGATCGGCACATTTTCAAGCGTCTCTATTCATTGGCTGCCCCGTATTCTAAAAAAATTCAATGAGCAGTTTCCTCTTATTGAAGTAAAACTGCTCGATGGGAACTACCATGAAATTGAGAGCTGGATAGTCAGTGGGGAAGCGGATTTCGGCTTTGTGAACCTACCCACGTTAGACACATTAGAGGCGTTGCCATTAAAAGAAGAAAGCATGCTTTGTCTACTTCCTTCCGATCATATTCTTGGAAAGCAAGCCTCAATTCGAGTAGAACAGCTCAGAGATGAGCCTTTCATTATGCCTGTTGTAGGCTGTGACACCGATATAAGAAATATTTTTTCACAGCATCATATGTCACCTAAAATCAAATATGAATTAGAAGATGACCATGCGATTATGGCTATGGTGCAGAATGGCCTAGGCGTGAGTATTCTTCCTGAAATGATCCTGTCTCACATTCCTTACGACATCTCTATACGACCTTTGGACGAAAGGCATTCCCGTACTATCGGTATCGCTACCGCTTCCCTAAAAAATGTTTCTCCAGCAGCTAAAAAATGTATGGACTTTATTGCTGAATGGATCAGCTAACCTCATTATGTCGGCCAAGGAAGCGGATTCTCAAAACTGGACCAGTCCATATCCATTTCGTTATCGTTCAGCAGACATTCATCTAGCTCTTCTTCCAAGTCCGGTCTATTCATTCCAATACCTATCATGACGATTTCGTTCATGCGGTCGCCCCATTGTTCATCCCAATGGTCCAGAACCTCAGGGTCGGCTGCGACGATCTCCTGCCGTTCTTCTTCAGATAACGCAGCAAGCCAGCTTCCCGCAGGGCCAAATTGAATAGATGGTCCTGCCTGGCTAATACTCGCTGCCCAATCCTGCGGGGTTGCAATCCAGACCAAACCTTTGGCACGAACGACCTCCTCCGGCCAGTAGTTCATAAATTCAGCCAATCTCGCAGGATGAAATGGTCTTCTACGGCGATATACAAAGGAATTGATCCCATATTCGTCCGTTTCCGGTGTATGGCTTTCAAGCTCCAGCTCCCGAATCCATCCAGCGGATTGACTAGCTTTGTCAAAATTGAACAGCCCTGTATTCAAAATGTCCGAAGGAGCGACCTTTCCCTTGGAAGTGCGAATGATTCGGGCTTCAGGTTGTAATCTCCGCAGCACACCCTCCAGCTTGTCCAGCTCCGCAGGCTGAACCAGATCGCACTTATTCAGAATCAATACATCACAGGTTTCAATCTGGTCAATCAGCAAGTCCGAGATATCACGCGTGTCGTCTTCACCAGTAGCCTGTCTGCGATCCAGTAGCGTTTCCCCAGATTCAAAATCATGCCAGAAACGGTTCGCATCAACTACGGTCACCATGCAATCCAGTTTTGCCAGCGAAGCCAAATCAATGCCAGTTCCTTCATCAACGTATGTAAAAGTTTGAGCGATTGGCACGGGTTCACTGATGCCTGTAGATTCGATTAAAATATAATCAAAATCGCCTTGTTCCGTCAGCTTCTTGACCTCCAGCAATAAATCTTCACGCAATGTGCAGCAAATACAACCATTAGACAACTCGACCAGTTTTTCTTCTGTTCTGGACAAGCCGCCCTCTTTTTTAACCAGCTCAGCATCTATATTCACTTCACTCATGTCATTGACGATGACTGCCACTTTCATTCCGTCCCGATTGTTTAATACATGATTCAAAATCGTTGTTTTTCCTGCACCCAAATATCCGCTCAACACTGTTACCGGTATTGCTTTCTTATTCATCACTGTTACGCTCCCTTGAATATTGGCTTTTCATTTTCATTTTTTTAAATCGTAATAATTACTATTAACATCAACTTTCAGTAATATACAGCATCCCTTTTACCTTGTCAACTGTAAGAAACTCTTGAATTGAATGATCTAAAGTTATTAATATGAGAAATAACGATACTTAAAGAATTAGGTGAATGCTATGCGCTCAATATGGTTAGGTGTGTTAGCGGCTTTCTTTTTTGCTTTTACATTTGTTCTGAATCGGTCTATGGAGCTGTCTGGCGGGAGCTGGATCTGGAGTGCTTCATTGCGATATCTGTTTATGGTTCCTGTTTTAGTCGTCATTGTGATGACCCAACAAAAGCTTAAGCCACTTTGGAAAGTCATGAAGGAACAACTAGGAACGTGGTTGTGGTGGAGCTTCATCGGATTTGGCTTATTTTATGCTCCATTATGCTTCGCATCGACTTATTCACCGGGTTGGTTGATCGCGGGAACCTGGCAAATTACCATTATTTCTGGTTCTTTGCTTGTCCCTTTATTTGTTGAGGTTGTCCAAACGGAGAACGGCCCTGTCAAAATACGAGGAAAAATCCCTCTCCAGGGACTGTTGATGTCTCTCGTTATTTTAATCGGCATTATTGTTATGCAAGTCGAACAGTCGCAATCTATTTCTACCCAAGATTTTTTATACGGTATTCTGCCTGTCATACTCGCCTCATTCGCCTATCCATTAGGTAATCGTAAAATGATGGAAGTCTGTGCGGGACGATTGGATGCCTATCAACGTGTGCTCGGGATGACATTAGCCAGCTTACCCTTCTGGTTATTGCTTTCGTTATATGGAGTTTTCAGCGCGGGAATGCCAAGTAAGGAACAGACGATACAGTCTGCTTTGGTGGCCGTGTTTTCAGGTGTGATCGCTACGGTTTTATTTTTTAAAGCTACAGATCAGGTTCGTGGGAATATGCAAAAGCTGGCGACCGTAGAAGCAACACAATCGCTGGAAGTTCTTTTTGCATTAATGGGAGAATTAATCTTTTTGTCTATCCTCATGCCGTCTCCTTTATCATGGATGGGTATGTTCATCGTCATCCTCGGCATGATTCTGCACAGTTATGCAACACATCATAAGAAAACCACTCAGCAAATCATATCTAAAAAGATAGATCCCATTTAGCGCATATTTATTCTTGTCACGGTCGTTCAAGTGTGGATCAGGCACCAGAAAAAAAGCAGCAGATCAAAGAGGAAGCTTCTGATCTGCTGCTTTTTTTTCGATTATTTCTCACAAAGAATGATGTTTTATTACGAGTACGAAGTATTATTACCAGGCGTAGGCTTCTGGCGCAGGTTTTCCCGGACCGGGGAAAATCTCATTAAGCTTGGCAAGCACATCTTCGCTCAATTTGACCTCAGGTACCCGTAGAGCATCCTCTAACTGTTCTAAGGTCCGTGGTCCGATAATTGGAGCCGTTACGGCCGGATGGGACAGTACCCAAGCCAGTGCAATCACGTCTTCCTTTTCACCCAGCTCGCGGGACAATGCTGCAAATTGCTCCAGCTTCGCACGATTCTGCTCCACCTTTTCTTTGGCGCGTGCGCTGCGAGAACCCGTACCTGCTAACGCATTCCGTCCCAGCAGTCCGCCCGCCAGCGGGCTCCATGGGATCACACCCAGACCCAGCTCTTGAGCTGCTGGTAATACTTCAAGCTCGGCGGAACGTTCGTTCAGGTTGTACAAATGCTGCTCGGATACAAGCCCCAGAAAACGCCGTGCCTTCGCTTCTGCCTGCGCCACCGCAATATGCCAGCCTGCAAAATTACTGGAACCGATATAATCAACTTGTCCCCGATCCACCACGGACTCGAATACGCCCCACAGTTCATCCCATGACACATTTCGGTCAATGTGATGCATTTGATATAGCTCTACATGGTCGGTTTGAAGACGTTTCAGCGACGCATCCAAATGACGGCGAATTTTGTAAGCAGACAAGCCTGATCCTGCATTGGGTCCGTCATGTTCATTTTTCATGTCTCCGTATACCTTCGTTGCCAACACGACCTTCTCGCGTCTTCCGCCGCCCTGTTGGAACCAACGTCCGATAATTTCCTCTGTCCAGCCTTTACGATCATGACCATATACATTAGCCGTATCAAAAAAGTTAATGCCCGCATCCAGCGCGGCATCCATAATTTTAAACGCATCCTTTTCTTCGGTTTCCGGTCCGAAATTCATCGTCCCCAGACATAACCGACTAACCTTCAAGCCTGACTTTCCTAAGTATGAAAACTCCATACTGCTTCCCGCCTTTGCCAAAGGATTTTAAAATTCCGCAAAATTACATGCCAAAAAAGACCATACTCAACTTATTCACCAGAAAAAACCACATTGAAACACCCAAAAATGCATTTTAAATGGTGGATAGCGCATGCAAAAAAGCCTCCACACCATGCCGAAGCATAACATGCGGAGGCCATCTCCCCTTATACTACCCGCCGAATATTAAAAGAAGTGACTTTACGGTGGTTGCCAGCGGAGCGGAGAATTTGAATCTGGAGAAGCGAAGCGTTCGCCTTTGTCACGGGATTCTTACCCTTTCATGTTTGTCTAATCCAAGAATCCCGTGGCAACAGCGATCGTAAGATCAAATCCTTCGCGGAGCGCAATTCATCCACCGTAACTCACTCTATTTTTAACAATCAAGGAATTAATTTTGTTTCTTTTGCTCGCTCGGCCATTTTTTTCGTATGCTTGCTGAGCGGCTTCTTAAACACCAATCCAAACAGGAAGCAAACACCGATAAATACAAACAGCATCACCACATCTCGTATCACCGTTGAAGGCAACATCCCTCCTACTGTCTCTCGTAACAGACTAACCGCATAGGTGAAAGGTACGAACGGATTCAGCGCCTGAAAGAACGGTGTACTCGTCGCAATCGGGAATGTTCCTCCTGAACTGGAGAATTGAAGCACCAGCAGGATGACTGCCAGTCCCTTACCGATATTACCGAACACAGAAACTAGTGTATAGGTCATCGCCGTAAACACCAGACTGATCAGCATAGAGGATAGTACAAAAGCTACTTTGGCATCCACATACGCCCCGAGCAGGAACAAGTCACCGAGAGATACGCTCAGCGCTTGAAAAATACCAATTGTGGAGAATGTCATAAGCCGTCCGAAATACACTTGGTAGCTTTTAAATTGTCCTTCCGGGTCATCCACATCTACCCTGAACATCGAGACCAGTAGCATAGCACCTACCCAAATCGACAATGTAGTGTAAAAAGGTGACATCGCAGAACCATAGTTGGGGATTGGGTATATCCGCTCCTGCTTCAACGATACTGGACTGCCGAGAAAATCACTTTCCTTTTTCACATCCCCCTTGAGCAATGCAATAGCGCGTCCGAGTGCATTTTCGCCCTTAAGCTTGCGAATTGTGTCTGCAGCCTGACGTATGGAATCCTCGGCGGCTGGAAGATCGGTCCTTACAAAATTGGCTACTTGGTGTACCGCTTTTTCTGCTTCAGGAAATTTATTTTCAATTAAGTCAGCCATTTTGACAAACTGTTGTTCCGCTTTAGGCAAATCATTACGCACAAAATCTGCTGCCTGATGAATTTTACTTTTAACTGCTGGCAAATCGTTATTTACAAAGTCTGCCGCTTTGTTCACAGCATTTGTAAACTCGCCCATGCGCCCCTGAATCGTCGTCGCCGCTTCATGCAGTTTTTGACGGTATTGTGGCAGATCCTGCTGGAGACGTGTTAGCTCTTGCTGACCGAATTCTGCTGCAGCCTGTGCGTCATTTAATAGCTTTTCAATATTCGGTAGCTGCTCTTGAGCTGTAGTCAGCACATTGGCAGAATTGCGGGCAACGGATTTGATCTGATCCAGCGCCTTTTGAATGGCGGGTGCATACTCCGTATCATAATTGCCCAAAATGCTGTCAATTCCGCTACTGATTTCTCCTGCAAGGCGATCAGCGTCATCCAGCAGATTTTGCGCAGGCTTTTCGCCGCGCTGAATGGCATCCCCGATGCTAGTTACTGTGCTATTCAAACGACGGAAACGATCCTCTACCCCGCTCACACGGGAAATAAGTGAATCCAGAGGTTGACTTGGCAAATATCCGTTCACACGGTTCAGCAATTGAGAAATATGATCCAGCACCCCCACGGCAGTTGTCAGCCTACCGCTGATACGATTCACCGCAGCTTGTGCTGCTTTAGGATCAAAATCCACACCACGAATAATGTCTGTAATCTGAGAAACTTCATTCGCGATTTGTTGTACCAATTGTAAGTCTTCTTTAACTACTGTACCCATCGAATCAAGCGCACCCTCGTTTTTGTCCAGAAATTCAAGTAAACCGGTTGTAAAATCCTTGCCTGAGTCCGCTATTTTCTGTACTTCTGGCAGTGCTTTCTGGGCAGCATTAATGACTTTAAGAGCCGTTTGCGTGTCCTCTAGGGCGGTGGCCAGTGCGCTTTCTACCTTGCTGAAATTTTGATCCAGTTCAACAATTCGATCACCGGCCTTTTGAATATCAGGTAGTCTTTTTTGGATATCCAAAATAACAGCGGCTACCTTATCCAGCTCAGGCATGTTTTTGTCAATTTTGAGCACCAGGTCACCGGCACGGTTAATTTCAGGAATTTTCTCCTTCAATGCAATGATCTTTTGTCCCTGTGCCTTAATTTTGGGCAGATTTTGCTCCAGCTCCAATGCCTGTTTGCCCAACCTATCGATATCCGGTAATCGATTATTTAGCTCCAACACCCGGTTCTCAATGTTACGAATCGTCGGGAGTTCCTCCTCCAGCTTGACTCCTGCTTCCTTCAACTTCGTCAATACAGCCTGGCTGGCAGTTTCAATAAAGTTTTGGCTAATCTGATTCGTCAGAGAGGTTGCCCCCGAAGATGTAATTTTCGGAGCTACTGCATTAATTTTTTCATTTACGGCGTAATCAATTTCCGGCTTTTGCGGATTTTCCGTCAGCACACTCGTTATTTTCTCTGAAAAATCTTTCGGGATCAGCAGGCTGGCATAATAATCACCATTCAACACACCTTTTCGTGCTTCCGCTTCATTGACAAAAGTCCAACCCAGCTTCTTGTTATTTTGAAGGTTATGCAAAACCTCATCGCCGATATTAATCTTTTTACCATTCACTTCTGCACCTTGATCTTGGCTGGTTATTGCAATTTTAATCCCAGATGTATTCGCATACGGATCCCACATCGCTTTCAAATTCACCCATGCATAGACAGAAGGCAAAAGAATGATGCCAATGACTAATAAAGTCCCGGTCGATACTTTGAATACATTTCTCCAGTCTGTTAAGTAGATTTGCCATATCTTCCGCAACTTCATCACTCCTTGTATGTACATTAACCTGTCGTCCATTGTTGTATGCACACGTATTGTAAACGATTCGAGCGAATGAAGCCAATTCTGTTACAAAATATGTCAAAAGCGTATGCCTCTTATAGAGATCATACGCTTTTGACTAAAATCAATCTGCTTAATTTCGAACTCCATTCGCAGGCATAGCCTCTAGTGAATAAAATGCCCCTTTTTTATTGATTTTTCCCACAACAGTAACTGCGCCCTTTTGGGAGAACGTATACTCGTTATCCTTAATTTTTACGCTATATCCTTTTAGGTTAATTCCAAAAAGGGAGTGAACTTTCGACTTCGCGGCTGAAAGCGCCTGAGTTTGGCTGAGCTTTGGCTTAGCGAATGCTTTGACAAAATCCTTTTCCCCCGTCCAATCCATGCCAAGCTCGTTTTTTACGGCCCACACTTTACCGGTTTTCACGCCAATCAGCACGTTGTTTAACTCATTATCGTCCCGGAAATTCCAAACGGTATCATTGCCTTCATGCTGACGAAACACATATTCAAACGGATTGCTCAAAGAAATACTAAGTGTTTTGAGCGAACGATTCGCTTGGTTGGTCAGTGAAGCTTTAACGTCTTTGAGCGAATACATTATGCTGGCCGTTATTTTATTTCCTTGATCAAGGTCAATGTAAAGACTTTGGTCATGCCCCCACAGTACCCAATAATTTTTGAGTTCTCCATCGTCATTCGGGGAATATGAACGCCAGACAGCATCCGTTTTAAACACTCCATCAGAATCAAATGTTTTCAGGAACGATGCAACCCTACTGCGTAGATTATTGTCCAGAACTTTGTTGAGATCAGCCGCATCATAAATAATGCTGGTGGATTGCACGATTCCCTTTTTGGAATCGTAATTTTGGATGAAATCAGCATTAGCTGTCCCGCTCAAAGTACCGTTTACCGTCCAGGAGTCAAAAGCAGTATCAGCGCTTGTAAACTCTATTGTTTGTTTTCCGGCTAGTTGTTTCAATACATCCGTTAAACGCTTAGTGGCGGTTGGGTCCAAGTTAACAGAAGTTTGTGCGTTTTGAGCTATGGCAGCGGCGGGCTGCTGTGCCCATGCAACTGGAGCCGTTCCCAAAAGCATGGATATTGCCGCAACTGTTGCAGTGATAGAATTCCATTTTTTCATGGGGCAATTCCTCCTGATGTCTCAAAAGAGACTTAAAAGAATGGATACATATATTCCTTAGACGTAATACAAAAATAAAAGTTGCTTGCCCCAACTCAAAGAAGCTCTTCGGACCTAATAAATAGGCTCGAAGAGCTTCTTTCTTATGCATCGTTATCCATTCTTCAGCAGTCTGGCCGCCGAAAATGCTGCACCATGACGCAACTTCCGCTTCTCCAACCGTTTGTGCAGCGAACGATTATACAGAACCTGAATGACAAAATACGAGATAATACCCAGCACCACACCGAAAATCGACATGCCGATCAGGATGTGCAAGCCTCCGTGCAGCAAGTCTCTAAATACAGACCAGTTGCCGTGAAACAGCTCCATAAAAGAATGCTCGTGAAGTCGTCCGCCCCTGACATGTACCGGATAATGAGATGGATAAATCCAAGCCCCCACTTGCTTGGCGAATGGCATCAGTACAATTGGCAAAAAGGTTAGCTTACCTACAACGTTACCCACAATGGCCGCAGGCAGCGAGCCGCCAGACAGACGAACAATCGGATAAAAAACAAGGTATACCAGAGAAGCCGTGGAAATCACAATCATCTCCAGCGCAAAGCCAATGGCGAAGCCCAAAGAGATCTTTTTAACTCCACCAGGGGCGCGCAATAGCTTGATGAAATTCAGCCGAATCGCACGCCATATATTTTGAAACATATTATATTTCTTCTTCGATTTATGAGGTTTGAGCCTTTTCGGATTGAGCTTTATCAATAGGAGGACTCCTTCAACAGTACAATTCAAGTTCAGGAATGAGTATAAACAGCTCCCATCCTTACTTATGTCTATACTGTCATTATAACCCTCAGCGCTCGAAAAGCAATGCTATTCCGCCTGTTTCGCCGTTTTAGGACAGAATTCGCTTGTTGACATCGTTTTGGAGAGGCACAATGTCCCAAATCTCAGCCGCGTATTGCTGAATGGTACAATCACTAGAAAATTTACCGGAGTGTGCCATATTGACAATAGCACGCCGAGTCCACTCCGAGGGATTCCGATACACCTGTTCAATATGAACCTGTGTATCCACATAGGATGCAAAGTCTTTGAGCACAAAGTATTCATCATTATGATCAATCAGGGATTGATAAATGGCCTCAAATTCCCGTTCATGCCGCGTAAAAGGAGCATCGTTCACGAGTTGATCCAACACTTCACGCAGTCTTTCGTCACTATTGGCTGTTTTGCGTGCCGAATACTGGCCGTTCCGGTAATATGCCTCGATCTGATCCACCTTCAATCCAAAAATGAACATGTTGGCATCCCCTACCATTTCATGCATTTCAACATTGGCTCCATCCAATGTACCTATTGTGAGCGCACCGTTCATCATAAATTTCATGTTCCCTGTGCCTGAGGCTTCCTTACCTGCCGTGGAAATCTGCTCACTGACATCCGCTGCAGGAATAATCAGCTCCGCTAGCGAGACCGAATAATTTTCAAGGAAAACGACTTTCAGCTTGTCCTTGACTTCTACATCCCGATTGATCGTGTCCGCCACGTTGTTAATAAGCTTGATCGTCTGTTTGGCAAGAAAATAACCGGGAGCGGCTTTGGCTCCAAAAATAAACGTGCGTGGCGTCACATCTAGGCCAGGATTACTTTTAAGCTGGCTGTAGAGATTCATCACATGCAAAATGTTGAGCAGCTGTCGCTTATAACCATGCAACCGTTTGACCTGTACGTCAAAAAGGGAGGACGTATCCAGTCGCACGCCCTGTTTTGCAAAAACATGCTCAGCGAGCCTGACTTTATTTTTTCGCTTAATCGCCTGTATCCGTTCTTTGAACGACTCGTCCCCACTGTAACGAAGCAGGTCGATGAGCTCCCTTGGACGGGTCCTCCAGCGTGTGCCGATGGTCTCATCGTACAAGCTTGCCAGCTCCGGGTTGGCGTGCATCAGCCAGCGGCGATGGGCAATCCCGTTTGTTTTATTATTAAAACGGTCAGGGTACAGCTCGTGAAATGACTTCATCTCTCGTTCCTTTAATATTTGCGTATGCAGCGCAGCCACCCCATTAACGCTGTAGCTGCCGACAATTGCCAAGTGAGCCATACGGATTTGTTCACCGTGAATAATCGCCATTTCACCAATTTTGATGTCCTGGCCTGGGTAACGCTCCAGTAGCATAGCGCAATAACGTTTGTTAATTTCTTCAATGATCAAGGAAATACGAGGTAGCAGCTCCCGTACCATATTGACAGGCCATTGTTCCAGCGCCTCACTTAATATCGTATGATTCGTATATGAAACGGTTCGCGTCGTAATATCCCATGCTTCGTCCCAGCCCAAGCCCTTCACGTCCATTAGAATACGCATCAGTTCCGGTATAACCAGCGTCGGATGTGTATCGTTAATGTGCAGTGCTATTTTATCGGGCAACTGGCTATAAGGTAAACGAAGCTTCTCAAACGTACGCAAAATACTTTGCAATCCGGCCGAGCACAGGAAATACTGCTGCTTCAAGCGAAGCAGCTTTCCCTCATAATTGGAGTCATCCGGATATAGAAATGCCGAGATGGATTCCACCGATCGATTGTAGTCGAGAAAGCGGTAATAACCGCCCTCGCCTCGAATCGGTCCTCGAACGGGATCAAGCGCTGATTCCGCACTCCAAATCCGTAGGGTATTCACTTGCGCATGACCATAGCCTACCAGCGGAATATCGTAAGGGACAGCCCAGACCGTTTCAGCATCCTTTGTCTCGAATACAAGACGTCCCTCCTGTTCACGGGTTTCCACTCTTCCCCAAAAATGAACCTCAACCTTTTTGTCAGGACGGCGTTCCTCCCAGACATTCCCTTTCTGTAGCCAGTAATCCGGCAGTTCAACCTGATTGCCGTCCACAATACGCTGTTCAAACAGACCATATTTATATCGGATACCGCAACCATGTCCTGCATAGCCAAGGGATGCCAGCGAGTCCATGAAGCAAGCCGCCAGACGGCCGAGACCACCATTGCCTAGCCCCGCGTCTGCCTCCTGTTCTTCAATTTCCTCCAGATCCCAGCCCAGTTCACCCAATGCCTGCCGAACCATATCCAGTACGCCCAAATTCAGCAGATTACTGCCCAGTAGACGACCTATCAAAAATTCTAGTGAAAAATAATAAATCTGCTTCTCTTGTCCTTCTTTGTAGGCTTGGTTCGTTTCTGCCCAATTCTTGCCGACTTGTTCACGAATCATGCCACCCAAAACCTTATATACGTCTTCCGACTGAGCCTCCTGCATCGGTTTGCCCAGCCTTCCGACCAGTTGCTCTCGAAAAGCCTGTTTAAATGCTTCTTTATTGCTGAACAAAGTTGTACCTCCTGTTATTTCCGTTTTAATGGCTAAGTATATCCTTTAAATTACGCTATTCTTGGCAATGACATAGGGAACTCTAATGTCTCCAATCAGAGTTCGATCTGGTGAAAGCTGTACATCTTTATCTAAAACCACATTCTCCACAACTGCCCCTTTACGGATGACGCATTTTTGCATAATAATCGAGTTGCTTACCCGCGCGCCCTCCTCTACCCGCACTCCACGGAAAAGAATACTGTTCTCGACCTTGCCCCCAATGGTGCAGCCATTGGCAACAAGTGAATGATCCACCTCGGCGCTATGCGTATAACGGGTCGGGGCTTCATACTTGATTTTGGTATGCACTGGCTGATTCTGAAACAGTGCTTGATACTGCTGCTGATCCAGCAGCTTCATGCTATTTTTATAGTAGCTCTCGATAGAATTGATGACCGCATGATAACCTTCATAACGATACGCATAAATGCGCAGTCCACTTGGGTTTTTCTGGATGGCATCGCGAAAGAAATGATTATCCTGATGGGCAATGCAATGCTTCACCTGATCCAGATACAAGCCTTTGTCCATTACGAACATTTCCAGATAAATATTATGATGATCCTGCTCCTGATGAATACCAGTCACTCGTCCGTTCTCATCAATCTCCAGTCGTGCACAAGGAGCATGCTCAGATTCGAGCTGGTCGATGGGTTTATATACGAGGGTAACATCTGCATTTTTCTCCCGGTGATAACGGTATACATCCTCGATATCAACCTTATTGACATGCTGAGTTCCTGCGTGAATAATGGTTTGCCCCGATGAGCGATGGAAAAAGTCCAGATTGTTGTGCACATGCTGCAAATCTCCACGTGATGCATCCGTCGGATCATTCCAGTCCGGTGGCAAAATAAACAACCCTCCCCGTCTGCGGTCTAGATCCCAAGGCCGACCTTCACCCAGATGATCCAGCAGCGAACGGTATTTGCGGCGGATAAACAGTGCAATATCATGCACCCCTGCATGCATCATGTTGGATAAGGTAAAATCAATGAGCCGATATCGACTGGCAAAGGGAACTGCGGCCCCGCACCGGAAATAGGTCAACTCCTTCAACTGATCCAGTTCGTGATCCAGGTTGATAACTCCAATGAGTCGGCTCATAGCAGACACCGTCCTTATCCGGGTTAAATTCGTGCATGAAGCTGGCTTTCCTGATCGAACAAAATAATCTCATCAGAACTATTTTCAGGTCCAATGACTGCGTTATCTTCAATAACCATGTTCTCGTTCACGATAGCCCGGTGAATACGTACATTGCGCCCAATTTTTACGTTTGGCATGATGACAGAATCGGTAATGACGCTCCCTTCACCTACTTCGACTCCATAAAATAGTACGGAGTGCCTTACTTCTCCATCCACCATGCAGCCTTCATTTACAATGCTGTTTTTCAGGATCGCCCGTTGGGTTATATACTGGGCCGGTTGATTGGGACTGCGGGTATAGATGCGCCAGAAAGGATCGTTCAGATCCAAAGGCGGATCCTGAACCAGAAGATCCATGTTGGACTCCCACAAGCTCTGAATGGTACCTACATCCTTCCAGTACCCGGCAAACGGGTACGCATACAACGACCGGCCATGCTGAAGCAGCAATGGAATGATATCCTTGCCAAAATCATGTGAGGATTCAGAATCGCTTGCACTTTCCAGTAAATAGCGACGTAACACCTCCCATTTGAACAAATAAATACCCATGGAGGCCAATGTGCTTTTCGGCTGTTCAGGCTTCTCCTCAAAGTCATATATTTTCAGATCATCATCGGCGTTCAGTATTCCAAATCGTTTGGCTTCCTGAATCGTGACATTGATGACAGAAATGGTGCAGTCTGCTTCCTTCTCCTTGTGATAGTGGAGCATTCGACTGTAGTCCATTTTATAAATGTGATCCCCTGACAGAATGAGTACATGCTCCGGGTCATACTGATCCAAGAAATGCAGGTTTCGATAAATTGCATCCGCCGTGCCCCTGTACCAGTTGTTTCCATTTTCTTTCTCGTGCGGTGGTAAAACAAAAACTCCTCCATCCAGGCGATCCAAATCCCAGTCGCTCCCAACGCCGATATAGGAATGAAGCACCAACGGCTCGTATTGCGTCAATACGCCTACAGTGTCTATACCAGAATGAGTGCAATTGCTGAGAGGGAAATCAATAATGCGGTAAGTTCCTCCAAAAAATACTGCCGGTTTGGCTAGTGTACGGGTAAGTCCTTTGAGTCTTTTGCCTTGTCCGCCGGCGAGCAGCATGGCAACCACTTCCTTCTTTCTCATAACAAAGACCTCCCTGTCATGTGCGTCTGAAGCAATTGTGGCGGGATATTAATAATATCCATTAAACATGAAAAGACAGTCGTAATCGTTTCATTGGCGAAGGAACGGGTAAGATGTGATGGAGAAGGGTAAAATCATAGTTATGCGGAACGAGTGCAAGGAATCACTAAATCGTAAAATCCCGTTCATCTTTTCACATTTTGGATGCTTTTAAAGCAATCGTGTATGACAACATGATCATAAGGAGGCGTTATTCATGAAGAATAAAAAATGGGTGGTAGCAGCATTGGGAATGGGTGTTACGTATCTGATGAAAAATAAAGGGGCACGCGATAAGGTATTGAATAAGGTACAGACTATTGTCAATCGTGCGAAAATATCTGCAAAATCGTAAAATGTTAAAGCTAGAAAAAAGCGAGCCTCTCTGAAGCATGGTTCAGGGAGGCTTTGCTCTGACTTTTCTCTGCGTCTACGAACAAAATATTGTTCGAGGCTGTACCCGTAGACGGTCAGGCATTCTCCTTATGTTCTTCTACTTCCATGATATGTTCAACGGTAAAGGTTCGATGCGTCCATTCAGAAGAACGGTAAGCCTCTAGGAGACCAAAGGTACGAATTTTCTCCTTGTCCACCTTCTTAAAGGTATGAGTAATCCCTACCTTGCCCCTGAAAGGAAAAAAGGAAAGACCTACAGTCTGATCCGATAGCCACTCGGCCCAAACTCGCCCGCTTTCATGTCGAACAGCCGGGAAGCTTAAACCTTCAGCAAACCATTCATAATCTGCTGTAGGGGTGCCCGGCTCTCGGCTGCACAAAAACAGACTCAATTCGTCACAAAACAACATTCTCCGTACATCCGTCCGCACTTGATGGTCGAAGGTTACGCCACATGCCAGTTCCTGTTTGAGCCTCTGACGACGCTGTGCCTCCGCTTCCTGGTAAGCATGCGTAATCTGCTTGTCCTGAGCGTTTTGATGCTCGGTCCGTCCGACTAGCTCCTTGTACATCAAGCTACACAGCAACGCCGCATACGTATTACCTTGTTCGACTTCATCAATCCCAAGACGATAGAAAACAAAACGCGGATTGAGCGGAAAATCAATAAACGTATAAGGTGCAGACACATGATCATTCCAGAAAGGAGCAGCGTCTAACTGTATCCAGCCCCGATCATGCTCCCTTGCTGCATATACAAAATCCTGCTTATGACGTCTATTCTTGAAGGCACTCTCTTCCCATTGTGAAGCCAACTCACCTGAAATATGGGCATGGTCATGCTGCGTCGTCATGATATAAGCTTGGTCCGTTTCATAAATAACCATATGCTCTCCCCTTCCGTTCGGCGATTCGTGTGATTGTGTACAAACTCTCTGATTGAAGGCCATGGTTATGCATACGTATATTATATCAGGATAAGAGTAAAAAGGCAGTGGAGTTTTCCCCCTCTTTATATCTAATTACCCCTTTGATTCTGCACTCGAAACTGCTGCGGGGTCATCCCCTCCAGCTCTCGAAACACTTTGTTAAAGTGCTTTGCATTGTCAAAGCCCACGTTAGCCGCAATTTCATAAATCTTGCCTCCTTGGCACTCCAGCAGCTTTTTGGCTTCTGTAACGCGCAGCCTTTTTACATATTGAACAAAGCTAAGGCCTGTATAGGCTTTGAACGCCTGACTAAAATACGTATAATTTAAGGATACTGAATTGGATACTACTGCCATATTCAAATCCTCGCTGTAATGAGCATGGATATATTGGATAGCACGTGTCATACTACCGCTTCTATCGACGATGGCACTCGTGCTAGCTCGTCTATCTTTCTCTACGCTGACAACACTATCGTATGTGAGGTGGTTCCTCTGCTTCAATTCCTCATTCAAAACTGCCAGCGCACCGAACAGTTCCTCCCTTACGATTGGCTTGAGTAAATACTCCCGTGCCCCACAGCGAATCGCTTCGCGCGCATACTGGAACTCGTCATATCCACTGAGAATGATTACCAAAGGTCTGTGTCCTGGCTCCAGCTCGCGAATATGCTGCATCAGCATAATGCCATCCATAACAGGCATACGGATATCCGTTATCACCAACTCGGGCAAAAACTGCTTCACATGCTGCCAGGCTTCCATTCCGTCCTTGACCAGAACACATTCATAGAGACTGGGAAATTCCCGTTCGATCATAGCTTGAAGTCCCATTCGAATATTTTTCTCGTCATCCGCAATCAACAGCTTGGTCGTCATGGTCTGCCCCCCTCATCATGTAACGTTTTGGCAAAATCAGGGTCACTGTCGTCGATTGTCCGGGGATGCTGTCCAGTCTTATGCCATACTCTTCGCCATACTGCATACTCAAACGGCGATGCACATTATACAAACCGATTCCCCCATTCATCCCGGGCTCGTGGGAATCCATTTCCGTTCGCGCTAGACCAGCCATGATGGCGTTTCTTCTTTCTTCAGATATCCCCACTCCGTTATCCTGTATGCGCAATTCTATAATATCCTGCTTAGGGCAGGCTTCAATCGTGATGCTGAATGGGCTTTGCAATGCACTCCAACCGTGCTTGATAGCATTTTCGACTACAGGCTGCAGCGACATTTTCAGCATCTCCAGTTCCATAAACACCGACGATAGATGAATTTCCAATCCAATTTGGTTATCATGGCGAATGTTCATAATGGCCACATAATGCTGAATATGGCGGATTTCATCCCGCAACGCAACACACGACCCCGACCATTGGAGATTATAACGCATCATCGAGCCAAGGGAGGTAAGGGCATCCGACAGCGGATACTGTCGTTCTATCTCCGCCATCATTTTTAAATTTTCCAATGTATTATAGAGAAAATGGGAATCAATCTGATGCTTGAGCGCTAGCAGCTCAGCCTCCTGAGCAGCGGCCTGCTTATGTACTGCCTCGGCAATGAGTCCGTTAATCCGACTCAGCAGACTGCGAAAATATAGAGCCAGCTCAGCCACTTCTCCCCTCCCATATACTGGAATTCTAAGCTGGAAGTTTCCCTCCTGCTCTACTTTTTTCATGGATTCACGCAGTGTATGTAGCTGCTTGAGAATGAAGGAATGCAGGGTATAAGAAATGACGGACATAAACACAATCAGCATACTAATAATGAGTAGCATGGCATTGCGTTTCTGACGGAGATCACCCAGCGGACCGTCCAGCGCCACCACATTTAGCAAATAAGCGTCCAACCCTTCTATATAACGGTACATGCCGAGATAAGGCTTATTCTCATAGGAAAAATCAAAAGCACCACCCGGTCCCTGAACCTGGGACTGAAACAGATGGTGCACATGGGACAGAGGGATCGAAATTGAATCTGATTGATAGGAAGCTGTAGCTATATCGGTAGAAGACATTGGTTTATCAGCGTTCCTTGAGCTGGAATCGTCGCCGTCCAGAATGAACATTTGCCATGCGCGATCACGCTGTTGGATTCCAAATACTCTAGGTGAAAATAGCTCCAGCCTCATGTTTGTTTCTACCAAGCCTGCGTGTCTTCCTCCGGTAGACTGAATTTCACGCAGCAGTGCCATATACTGCACTGTCTCACTTTCCTGCCGGGATTGCCCCAGAAGTAAGCTTTTCGGCCCCTTGTACATTTCCCACCATATTTTCCCTTGTCGGAGTTGGGCCGTTTTCAGCCAGGAGGCTTTAGGCAGTCGTGATTCATTGAAAATCATCGGCCATATTTCATGTGCCTGAGGATTACTCGTATACAGTCGAATGTTCTCTACATTGGGATTACTGTACAGTAAGTGCTGTAAATTTGGAAACACATTCAAGTTGAATTGGACCAGCTCATCGCTGCTTATTTCACGTTCCTCGGTCAGATAACGAAGTACGTTGCGATCTGAGATCGCAAGCTGTGCGGTTCGCTCCATAATTTCCATATTGCTGTGAATATGGGCCAGCTCTGTATCCAACACATACTGATTTTGTACGGTAATATCTTGCATGGTATTCTCGTACAGTTGGTGAAAGGTATATAGCGAAAACAATACCACCGGAATTAAAATGACTCCGATATACGCGACAATGAGCTTAACTTGTAGGGAGCAACCGCCAAGCCGATCGGCCGTCCCCTTCATCCACTGCCATATAGTGCGGCGCAGCAGGCTCTTCATCTGTGAACGTGCACGGCCTGGCATGAAATCACATCCTTAGGGGTTCAATAGATTAAGTCATCGAATTAAATCATTTGGTGAACTGTTCAATTTTCTTAAGGTTTTCCTCATAGGCTTTTTGCTGATAGGCCATAACTTTGTCGTATCCTGCTTTTCTGCGGTCTTCCAAAAAGCGAGCAAACAGCTGGTCGAATTCCTCATCTGAGGAAGCCAGCAGCAACTTCGGCAATGTCTTGCCCCAAATTTTATCTATCTGGCCTGACGCAATGCCCTCTGCCGAAGTTCCGGTCGGTTTGATGTTGTCATATTGGGAGAAGCCTTTCGTCTTGCCTTTCGTCCAATCCTCTGGCTGCTTATACGGCTCGACGCTTGGCGGCGCCCACTGCAAATTCATATTCGTATCCATCAGCATCCAGAAGGTGAAGGAGGCGCCATATTTTTTATCAAAAGCAGAACGATCCTTGTTCAGCAGCTCCTGCACCTCCGGCTTGAAGGCTGGCTTACCGTTAGCCATGTCCCACAGCTTGCCCTGCTCCCCCAGATATAGGTCGCGATTTCCTTCCTCGCTAATCAGATAAGTCAGAAATTCAATAGCCCGCTCCTTGTCCTTGACATCCTTCGAAATAAGCGTCACCGTCCAGCCGGAAATACCCGGCCCGGCCAGCGTCGGCGGGTCCAGCTTACTGTTCGAAGGTCCATCCACCGCGATATAGACGGAGTTCGGGTCCTTCGCATATAACATTACCTGTTGTGTGGCAAAGTCGGAGCGCTGATATAACATGGCAAAATATCGGCCCTGTGCCACCTTTTCCTCCATTTGCGGACGTTTGTCGATAAATACGTCCTTGGCGATCAGGCCCTGCTCATTTGCTTGACGGAATGTTTTGAGCCAGCGAATATATTCTTCGTCCGAACGACGATCGACCAGCTTGCCGTCCTTTTCATGAGGAATGGCTAGGAAATTAAGTAAATAGTCTTCAAAAGAATAATTTCCGTTATCCGTAAATTCGTGGAATCCCATCGGGATAAGAGGCTGACCGTTCACCTCTGGAAATTTCTCTTTCACTTTTTGAAGCGCTTTCAAAAATCCTTCCGGTGTTCTCATATCCGGCTTGCCGATCGCCTCGTACATGTCCTTCCGAACCATAAACGTCTGGTTGGAAACAAAATTTTGGCCGTATTTTTGATAATCCTGTGGCGAAGAAGAAGCATTAGGATACCCATATACATTCCCGTCCGTTTGGCGATACCAGGACATTTTCGCCGGATCAGCTATTTTAATCAAATACGGATCGTATTTCTCGGCCAGCTTGTTGAGCGGAAGCACCATCTTGCCCTCAATCATTTTTTTGACCGCGTCCTCTCCCCAATCAAGCGTGACAAAATCAGGCAGCTTGCCGGAGGCCAGCATGGTGTTGAGCTTTTCATTTTCATTTCCTGCGGGTACGATAAAATTGACGCTGACCCCGGTCTTTTGCGTAACATACTTCGAGGTCATATCCGTTCCCCACTTGTTCGGGAACCAGGAAAAGTTCAAATACCAGTCAAACGTAATCGGCTCCATATCCGCCTTCCATCCCGGTGCATCTGCGGTAGCTTTGGTCTTCTCGTCTTGTAATTCCGTGACAGTACTGCCTCCGCCGGACGTACATGCCGCGAGCAAACCCACCAGCAGAACAGAAGCCAACAGCCCCTTCTGCCATTTGCAAATGTTCATCATAAATCTCCCCCTTGGATGATGTGCTATCCTTTAATCGAGCCGATCATCAGACCCTTGACGAAATACTTTTGCAGAAAAGGATATACCAGTACAATGGGCAGTGTCGTCACGACCATTGTCGCCAGCTTGATCGATTGCGAAGTCACGGACTGGGCAACGCCCCCCGGTGCAGCAGCCATCATCTGATTAGAGCTGGATTGGGCAACAACCCGGTACAAATATGTTTGAATCGGCTGAAGATCCGTATTATTAATATAGATCATTCCAGTAAAATAATCGTTCCACTGGTATACCCCATGAAACAACGCAATCGTCGCTACAACGGGCATGGATACAGGAAGCACGATCCGGCAAAAGATACCGAAATCGTTCGCACCGTCTATTTTCGCCGCCTCTTCCAGTGCATCCGGCAATTCTCGGAAAAAAGCCATAAAAATAATAAGGTCAAAAAAGCTGAACATTGCAGGAATGATGTACACCCAAAAGCTGTCCAGCAGTCCGAGATCACGAATCAGCAAATACGTCGGAATCAATCCCCCACCGAAAAACAGGGTAATGGTGCCAATCAGCATATACAGCTTGCGCCCGATCAACTCCCCACGGGAATATGCATATGCAATCATAGCGGTAAAAAACACATGAACAATCGTGCCGATAAGCGTCTTGGCAATAGTCACTCCCATCGCAGTCATAATACCATTGTTAGCAAATACGGCCTGATAGCTGCCCAGACTGAATACTCTTGGCCACCAGTAAATGCCGCCCCGCATAGCGTCTGCTCCTTCGTTAAAGGAGTTCACCAGCACATACCACACGGGATACAACGTGACAAAACAAATGATCAGCATGAAGACGTTGTTCATGAAATCGAATATCGCTTCGCCTGCTGTTCTGCGTTGCAATAGCTGCATGCAGCCGTCCTCCTTCAAAATAGGGATGTATTATTTACCCGTTTGGTCACCGAATTGGCAATTAGCAGCAAAATGAGAGCAAGAACCGATTTCAGCAAACCCACCGCGGTAGAATACGAAAAACGGCCCTGCTGAATGCCCACCTGATATACATAAATATCAACTACATTACTTGCACTTTCATTCAGCGAGTTACGCAGGACGAGAATTTGATCAAAGTTGGAGTTCAATATGCCGCTAACCGCCAAAATAAACAAAATAGATATTGTCCCCTTGATAGCGGGAAGTGTGACGTACCACATTTTCTGAAACCGTCCGGCCCCGTCAATGGTGGCCGCTTCGTACATGTCCGTAGATACCCCCGCCATTGCTGCCAAATAGATAATAGCTGACCATCCAAGCTCCTTCCAGATATCCGAGCTAACGGCGATAGCCCAAAAATAGCTCGGCTCTGCCAAATAACTGATCGGCTGGTCAATCCAACCCCAGGCTAGCAACAGTTGATTAATCATCCCGGTATCTGCCAGCCACGTCGTTAAGATCCCACCAAGAATGACCCAAGATAAAAAGTGAGGAAGGTATGAAATGGTCTGAATAGATTTTTTGAACCGAGTAGATCGTATTTCATTCAGGAACAGAGCAAATACAATGGGCAACGGGAACCCGATCGCCAGCTTGAGCAGGCTAATGCCCAGTGTATTTTTGACAATGTACCAAAAGTTATCATCCTCCAAAAAGGCCCGAAAATGCTCTAACCCCGCCCAAGGTGCGCTTGATAAGGTACCAATGATGTCAAAATGTTTGAAAGCAATCAAAATGCCGTACATCGGAATGTAATGGAAAATAATCATCCAAACCACCCCAAGCAGCGCCATAGTCTGCAAATGTCTTTGTTGAACCCATTTGCGCGCTAGTGATGCCCCTCTACCCGATCGAACCGGCGGCTGTGACTGCGGATTCTTCCATCCTGTACTCATACGAAGACCTCCCTTCTTTTTAATGTAAGCACTTACATTTATTATTTTAGAGGCTTCTGCTTCGAATGAGTAGTACTGGATTTTTTGATTTTGGTATCTAAAGTTCAGGTGGGGATCTGACTATACGCGAAAATTTTCTTCCAGCCTTTGGATTTTTACATCTATTAATTTACGAAGAAGACTATCAGATGGTACGATAAGACTATATGTGATTCCAATCATTACCTATTTACCTAGATCAGGAGGATTAAGAATGGAAGAATTGGTTCGTTCGATTCAGAAACAGGTTCGAATTAAAAAGGTTGCCTGCTGGGCGGGGCTCATCATGTTTGGTCTGTGTATTTTAGTTGGCGTTGCAGCTCAGGAATGGCTTATGACGCTCTTGGCGCTCGCGATGACAATTTTATCTGTCTATGGATTAACTATGATGCGTGGTATGTCAAAGTTTACTAAAGAGTATCAACCGGGAAAGGGCTACGGTTATTATCGCCGTACGGTACAACAAAAGCTGCGCTATCTAACTTGGGGACAGTGGTTAGTAGGCGGCCTTATTGTCCTGATGTTCTTTATATTTAACGTCCGACTTAGCGCTTTTCTCATAGCTATCTTGGGCATCCTGACTATTCAGTTCAGTATCAAAAAACGAATTAAAAATCATCAGGAACCCGATGTCACTGAGCTGGAGGAGTTTGTACGGATGGGGATTGTTTCTCCGCATGAGCAGACTATTGGGGTATATAAAGATTTTCTACACCTGAGCCATACGTTTCGGGGTAACCAAATAGTTATCGTTACAGACAAACGCCTGATTTCTGTATTTGTAGAGGAACAGGGGCGTGCGGTGAAAACGGAAATGCTACTCTCGGGTATAAACAAAATACGCGCAATCGGTACGGGTTTTCAGGGTCAAGGTATATTGCTGTCTGTAAGCAACTGTGACCATAACGAGCTTCACATTCATATGGTCGGGAAAAGCATTTTCTTTTCTCCAGAGCAATTCATAGGTTCCTTGCTGCGGGCACTGGATGCATCGTTAAAAAGCAGATCATACAGTACGGAAGAACCATTCCCGGTTTACCAACAGACAAGGATTTCATTGCATCCATCAGAACAGGGTTTGCTGCATAAACCTACAACAGCTTAAATATTTTTGGGACATGTGCCACGTTATAAATACAATTATGATCGGTCTTCATAATACGCCAAATAGCAAGTAAGCCCTGATCTTAATGAGCTTACTTGCTATTGGGTTTACTCCCACATCATATTTTCAAATTAACTGCCTACCTGCTAAAACAACTAATTTCTACTTTACTTCTACGTTCTTAATGATTGGCTCCATGATAAAACTCCATCTAATACAAAATGGTATTCATTTTTCTGTGGATAAACAAAAAAAGAGCCCCGAAGGGCTCAAGCAGACTTTTTCGCATTTGCATTGTAATCTTGTACAGCCTTTTCGATTACGGCCAGTATCTCCTGTTCAGTTACATTGATACCCATCACCCTCAGTCTACCAATGACATAGTCGATGGCTTCCTGTAGCTTCTTATCTCCCTCATATCCCTTGAACACAGATTCAGCATAGGCAACAGCCTCAACACCAACCTTATGCAATAATTCCCGGTCCTTTACTGACGTGTTAGCCATATAGTATTGTTCAGCCTTCTTCTGTGCCTTTTTAAGAGCACTTGTAGCAATCGTAGCCAATAGACCGATCAGCGCTGTTACGATGGTTAATACATACGGTTGAGCTGCTTCTATTAATTGTTCCTTCATTATATGTCACTCCTCTTATTTTATAGTTTAGGGAAAATGTCTACACGCTTAGGATTTGTCTTGTCCCAAAAGATCCGCGCACCAAGTGCTGTGGTTAGCGCACGAGCTGGCACATGACCAATACCATTGATGTTTACTGTCTCTACTGCATCACCATTGATAGTTACCTTACCGCCTGTATATCCGATCTTACCGCCTAGCATTTCACCGATTGGTCTGGATGGCACAAAGGTTACATTCTTTATGCTGTACCCCGTGAACTCCTGGCTACCTACAATGACCTCCATTGCCGGATACGGCGCTGTCTCCGTTGGTTTAGGTTCAACTGGCACTGGTGTAGGCTTCATATCGGGACCCGTAAATGGTACACCTATATGAGCGCATAGCCCTTTGGCAATGGCTAGAGCAACATTGTTTTGAAAGTCGTTGTCAAACAGCGTTGCTTCTTCTACCGCGTTGCTAATAAATCCGACTTCAACCAGGACTGCATCCATTGTGGTAGAGCGTATTACCTGAAAGTTTCCATAAGCCACACCGCGGTCTCTAAGCCCTGTAGCTGCTACCATATATTTGTGTATGGTGTTGGCAAGATTCTTGCTGGTAGGACGCATATAGTACGTCTCTGTGCCTGTTGCCTCTGGGTTGCTGCTGCTGTTGGCGTGGATGGATACAAAAGCATCTGCACCTGCTTTATTTGCGATAGATACGCGCTCTTTAAGCTCCAGAAATACGTCTGTACCGCGTGTGAGGATCACCTTTAGTTCCGGATTGTCCTTTAAAAAGGTTTCTACCTTAATCGCCATCGTAAGGTTAAAGTCCTTTTCCTTTTTGCCAGCAGGCCCGAGTGCTCCCGGGTCCTTAGCTCCGTGTCCTGCATCAATTACGATCGTCTTTTTCGCCATGATTTGTTCCCTCCTTGATGATTGTTCCTGGTCGGTATCCCTGCGTAATAATGTCGATAACATAATTAAGCTCTTCCGATCCGCTTTCCCTAATCGTGTCATAGCACCATGAGGTCCATGCAACTCCCATTTTCGCCCACCTAACGATTCTATTTGATCCGTTACCCATGCCTGCCATTCCTCGTTTTTATCTGCAAATACAAGAGGGAAGCGTTCTTGCATCCATCTCTTTACCATCTTCATCCCGGATCGTTTCCCGAGTAGGTAAACCAGATAGAGCAAAAATACTTCCCACTTCCAGTTATTTAAGTTCTTTATAATGTAATAAATTATCTCGTAAAGTGTTTCTATCATCCACACTCTCAGCCACCACCGGGTATAAAAACTTGTCTCTCTCTGTCGGGCCGAGTAGCCATAATACTAAATTCAGAAATTCAGGCGAAACCGCGCATTCAAGGCTTTCATCATCCAGTTCAATGTATTCCATGTCGTTTCCCCCATAAAGAAAAGGACCGCCAGATAACCTGGGGTCCTTAATAAGGTGTGTAGTTAGTAATCATTACCACAATGCACTATTATGAAACTATTATAATGGTACTCCTGCTTCTTCCATACGCTGGTTTATATCAATGTAGATTTTGTTAATCTCCATTTGAATTTCTCTTTGTTGATCTGCTCGTTGTTCAGCGGATAGAGATTTGTCCTTCCCTAATTCACGTTTTTGACCATTCAATTCGGAAATTCTCTTAGTTATTGAGCCAATGGACTTTGATGTGACAAACTTATACAGTTCTTCACTGTACCAGTTTGGCAAATCTGCCTTACCATCTTGGTAGTCCGTGTAGGCCTGAGTAATTTTTTCTTTGGCATCGTAAAAGTCTGATGTCAGAGTGTTGCTAAACTGTGGATCGGCTATAAAGTTTTTAAGCAGTGTATTACGCGCATTACCTGCTCCTTGTTCGCTAGTTAATGGCAAAAGCAATCTAGCCGCATCGCCTCCATATGCTCTCAAAAGATAATCCACATTTTTAGGTGACAACCCCATATTAATTTTATCTAGCTTTTTAGATATATCGATAGCCACACTAGATGTACGTTCATCATAGCGATTTACAGGTGAGTTCGCCGCTAGATCCTGTGGTTCAATAGGAGCACCTGTAAAGCTTTGATTGGATGCTACGGCAATTGGTGCTGCTAATGACGTAGCGTTGAGTGTACCCCACAATGACTTTTTGATGCCGCCACCTTGCGTAAAGCCCTGTAAAGCTCCACTTAAGAATGGAGGCGTGTAAGCACCAGCTATAGCATCTGCTGATTTCCCCCAATCTACTGGGTTTCCATCTTTAATTTCAGTTAACATATCAACCAAAACTGCTCCAATGGCATTATACTCTGGAGGCATTGGAATTTTAACAAATGTGCCATCTTCATTTTTATGTGCAATGAAATTACGGTACTTGTCACGAGTAGGAATAATCTGATAGTCAGGATCATCACTAAATTGTGAATATTCATAAAGCTTAGGCCCAATGATAAGGCTACCAACTGCGAATGCCGTTTTTACAGGGTTATCTTTCCACTGTTTTGTAAATTTTCTTATACTTTGTACAGCAGCATTGTGGTAAGGGAAAACTTTTTCAAGTCCCGGAGATTTCGCCCCTTTTCGGCTAAAGTTTACCGTAATCTCTTGAGAATCTCGCATCGCACCGCGGATAGCTTCAGGAGTTCTTACATTACCATTCTGACGCAATCCATTTTTGTAAGCTGCGATACGGTTAACGTTCTCAGATATATCAGAAATCTTGTGTAGAACTTTGAATGGAGCTGATGCAGTAGCCCTTATCCCACGTCCAATGCCTCTAGGCGATGCAAAAGGTTCACGTAGAATGCCTGACACCGAACGGTTCAAGGCTTTATCACCCAAAAGTACGGCAGAATATTCACCGCCAGTTCTTCTAAAATCTTGAGCTAATGCTCTGATTCTTTCTACACCAGGCGTACCTTTTGGCAGTGTGTCTGCTATAGAAGATATAACTGCATGGAATAAATCAGGTAAATGCCTAACTGGATTTTTGGATTGTATTAAGGACTGAATAACATCTACGCTGGCACTCTTAGCAGCAAATAACGGAGCACCAGCACCAGTAGCCCCATATTTAGTAGCATTCGTCAACTTGCCCAACAGGTCCAACACGAAGTTACTTTCCTCTGGTCCCATCCCAACCAAAGCTTTGAATACTTCCGGATTCTCCACACGCATCTTTACAGGATTTCCATTAATCATAACTGTAACTATATTGTCGGTACGCTCGCCTTTCTGCGCAGATTTACGGAACATCGGCACTAATTCAGCATCAAGTTTCTCCATCAAACCTTCTACTCCATCAGTCTTTAAAACACTATTAATTTCCTCGAGTGATTTGGCACGCATCTCTGCGTTTTCTGGAACAATCTCAATGATGCCTTTCAAGCTTTTTGGATCAGCTTCAATCCGATGATAAACTGACTTCATTACGCGATTACGCAAAGAAGCGTTGTACCAGCTGCCTGTTTGTTCAATTGCCGATCTAAACGGACTAACAATCTTTCGAACCGAACCATTTGGACTAAGGTCTTTAATAGGCGCTTTCTGACCACTGAATCCTCGTGTTTTCATTGCGAATGGCTGAGAGTATTTTTCGGCTTTAGAAAACTGCCTTCTCATACTCGCATAGTAAGGCTCCGCTTTTTCCATAGCGGCTATCTGGCTTTCGTTCACTAAATCCGGGTCAAGTCTTCGTAATTTGCGATAGTAATCATCCCATTCACTAGCAATCCCTTTGAACTCTGGATAACGTTGTTCAAGCATGGACTTGCGTGCGTTCACTTTTTCTAAAGTCATTCCCAATTTAGGATCATATACATTTTCACCACGAGCCATACGAGTAGCTGCTCTGCGCAAGATAAGATAGTCTTCAAAAGCTGGTCCCTGACCACGAGCTACTTTATTCCCTATTTCTTTAAGGCTCTGACCAAGCACATTTCCTTCTATATCCACAAACTTATCCTGTACCGTTGTATTAGCCAAGTTGTTAGCACGTCTTACGTCCTGAGCTGCTTCATATGCTTCCCGATCTATATGCTTAAGCGGACGCATTAAATCAACCTGATTATTGTAGGATGTACGTAGCATAGACTTGCCTTGAGCCTTTATACCTTCCACATCTGTGCGCAAAGGATTATCAACGATCTGCCCTTCTGTTGTAGCTAAATTCCTTCTGGCATTTCTCGTCCCGGCAGATATTCCGACTCCTTGATTACCGAAAAGATTTGTAAACCAATTGGACTTCATAGGCGGTGCTTCACTGATCGGTATATTTTGATTAGGTGCGGATTCTGGAACAGTAACGTTATCGTCAATTCGAGCCTGTTGTCTAGCCTGTCTCGCACGCATAAATTCAGGCACAGCAGGATCGTTCATGCTAAAGGTTCGCTGACGATTAATAGACGATTCACTCACCCGTTGTACAGGTTCACGACTTGCACCTGGACGCGCTCCCACACGTTGCGTAGGTAATGGTGACTCACCAACAAATGTAGAATTGCGACCAGCCGGAAGCCCCAATGGTTCTGGTGCCCAGTCTGTAGGGTTTACAATAGCATCGTCACCACGCGCTAAACTAGAACGCTGTCCTGCCTGTGCCATGCGCTGGTCAGTTCGTCCAAGAGGTAAAGCAAGCATTTCATCTGCTTGTGGCATCACTTGTTCTCTGCCTTTCAACCTGTTCAAGCCTTCGCGTAAGCCAGACCCAAACCCTCTTAAAATGACGTCGCCACCTCCACCGAGGGCAGCTCCTAATGTTGCATTGTGCAGCATCTCTCTCCCTGTTGTTTGGTCTTGGTTGATCCCAATTGCAGTGCTGTTGATTGCGCCAGCAGCCGCCCCACTCAAGGCACCCCGCGCGTAACTATTTGCAGTTGCTGCGCTTACTCCTGGCAATCGAGAGGCTTGTTTACTTAACGCTCCTGTAACCGCCTGACCCGCACGCGTAGCAAGTGCACCTTCTGCAGCTTCCAATGGACCTGTGAACAAGTTCTGTCCCTTAACACCGGGAGCAGCAGGGTTAATCCCCATTGCTAATATCCCACCTATATTACCTGCATAGTCTGCTACTTTATCCGCTGTTGCATTGCCTGTTGTAACGTTGTAGTATGGTCGATCTCCAATTACCATGCCGCCGCCCGTGCTAAACATACGATTCGTAAAATTACCCGTGTCTGTATCCGACATTAACTTAGTCACGCCTTCTGAAAAAGGTCGTATCGGTTCAAATGAAGGGTGTTTGCGCAATGTTTCATTAATCTCAGCCATACGTAATTGGTACTCTGTAGGGTTAGGAGGACCTTGGGGCGGCTGGATATCCAAACCCGTAGCCGCCTTGTACGTACTTTTGGCTTTTGGATTACCAGCAGCAGCACGCGCAAATGTGCTACCTTCTATAAACCCTGGTCCGATTTTAAGAGCATCAGGCAACGCAGATAAGGCGCTTGTATCTGTAAGCTTCGGATTTGCAGTTACATTAGAATTAAATGCTGCTGTACGTCTATTCATCCTTTGTTGTGGCTGTTGTCGTTGAAGCGTTCCATTAAGAGCATCCGTTTTTATTTGCTGCGCTCGCTCCCGTTGCTGCTCTACAAACTGTTCATATCGCGATGCCATCTACTCCACCTCAATACCATTTATTTTTATCCCAAAATGCAAGAGCCTTTTCAGGTGTGCCGTATCTATCTTTAATATATTGAACTCCTGCTAATGCTTGTTGAGTTGGGTCGTTCCAATTCACGCTATTGCCGCCATAGGATTTACGGGTCCCATCCAAAAACTGAAAAAGCCCACGGGCTGTGGACTTCGGATTTTTAGCATTTGGATTGAAACTAGACTCCCGAGCAACCAGTTCAAGCGTAGGCTGGAGCCAACTTTGCGGTAGCCCTTTTTGTTGTAGTGCAGACGCAACAGAAGAACTAGCAACAGAGTAATTACGCGGATTCGCTTTTGCATCCTTAGTTGCTTTGTAATAGTTTTTGTACGCCCCGGAGCCACCGGGGCTAGTCAGTTTCCCGATGTTATTCCATATTTCTTATCAAAATTTTTGATGGTGTCATTCGTTAGACCCGACATCAACATCGCTTGATCATCTTGCCCATCCGGTAAATTCATAGCTACTACTTGTTGATATATCATTTCTTGCGTCTTCTCGTCAGTAGGTATCTTTTTAGTGGTCGGATCAGTATATTGTTGACGTATTCCATCAATGACTTGATTAATTGTAGCTCCACTATATTTATCTGTAGTGCCGTTTAGGCTATCGCCGTATTTAAGCCAATCAATCGTGTTTCCATCTTGCTGAATTGCCGCCCGTTGTTGGTCAATAGCATAATTCATACCAAACTGCCGAACATCTTCATCAAATTTAGCTTGATTAAATTGGTTTTCCCATCCTTGCTGGCCTTCATTGAATTGTTGTTGTCTAGCTGCCAGACTATTAGTAATTTGTTGCTGTTGTGCCTGTAGTGTTAGCGGCGTATTGGGATTAGCCGCTTGTCTTTGTAGCCCTTGCCAGTCGTCCTGTGGCGTTACAGCACGTCCGGTCATTTGACTGACTACATTAGCCGCGTTCAGGTTAGATTCTTTACGTTGTAGGTCCTGTTGTTGACCTTGTAGCGTTCTAAACCCAGTGCTTGCATTCTGTGATGCATTGTTAGCATTCACATTCGCACCATAAGCAGCAGAGTTAATGCCGAGAGATTCCAGTACCTTACGTCTGTTATCAGCTTGTACACTTAAATCGGCACGTTGTTGAGCAGTAGTACCTTTAGTCTCTGCTTGTTGCTTAAATGTGAGGATATCGTTTATAGCCTGTCTCGCCTCTGCTGGCATGTAGTTACCTGTTAACTGTGCCTCAGACATTGGTTTAGTAACGTCCTGCTGATACTGTAATCCATAGAGGTTAGCAAGCTGCTGCGCTTGTTGTTGTGCCGCGCTCTGGTCGTAGTTAGCCTTGTCGATAAACCGTCCGTATGCCTGCTGCATCATCTGTGGCAAAGTTGTATTCGCAATGCTTTCCATGCTGCGATTAGCGAGTTGATTGGCTAAGGTTTCACTATATGAGGATCGACCTTGCCCGGTTGCCCGAAGTCCAGCGTTGGTGTTGCGTTGAGCCGTACCCAAATTCGCCTGTGCCTCTCGCAAAGCAGCCTGATAAGCTGGGTCAGAGTCTGGATCATATTTAAACTCTGGCAGCTTAGAAGCCTGTGTATTAGCTAACCCTGACAAAGAGTTAAGTGTCTGCTCTAAGCGCGGCGTAGGCGGTGTAAACGTCGATGTAGTTGTGTTGTTTCGTACATTATTTGCAGCCTGCACCATAGGCGATGCCTTAGCTACAGTTGGAACAGCTACAGGCTTGGTAGGCGTCATGCCCTGCCATGCGTTATTGAAGTTCTGCTGCGTGGACATTGACGAACCATTAGAGATGGAACCCGGCTTAAGGAAGTTTTTACCGTTCACCGTTACGTAGCCATTGTTGTAGCCTATTTGATTGTTTTTAACACCTTTGTTATTCAGAGCTTGACGCACACCGAAGTTGTTTTTATTGGTGGTTGCCATTGCATACCTCCGTTCTTGTGCAATAAAAAAAGGACCCTCGTATGAGAATCCTTTTGCTCAATATTTTATTGTTGTGGTTCTTCAACTGTTTGAAGCTTTGCTAAGTTGGCTTCAATATCCTTAACGGTATTTTCATAATCAGCAAGTTGCTGCTCATATCTACTTATGATTTCCGAATAATCGGCCTTTTCCTTATCAGTTGTAGCTTTATCTGCTTTGTCTTTTTTATCAGCAATAAAATCCTTTAATTCTTGAACTTTCTTATTGTTTTCAACTAATGCAGTTTTATAGCTTTCTATTTTTTCTAATCTATATTTTTCTTTTACCTCTGCGGTGTTCAATTTAGCAGCACCATCCTTTTTAGCGCCATCTTTCAACACTACATTTTTACCTTCTACTGTAACTGTATATCCAGCCGCTTCACCAATAGAACGAACAGGAGCATAACTCTTTCCTTCTACTACTATTGCCTTATCAAGTTCTTTTCCATTAACTGAAACGGACGTTTCGCTCTGAACTTTTTTTCCAACCAAACTTTCAATTTCATCCGCAAACGACGTTGCTCCTATTGTAAATAGCGCACCAGCTAAAAAACCTGCGACAATTTTCTTCATGATGTGTCTCCTTCGATCCATTTTTCACCAATATAACACATCATTGCTGGATTATGAACCTTCTAATGCTTCAAGTCTATCAAAAATTTCTGATAAATCTTGTTGTAATGTCCTGCTAGTACTCCTGTTATAGAGTCTATTCCAGTTTTCGAATTTGACTTTGTCAGCTGTTATATCTAAATCCCCACCAATAACCCTTAATAATAAACCCCCAACTCCAAATAACTCTATCAAGCCAGTTACGTCGTTTATACCTCCTCTTGAAGTACCATTAAATATCCATTTCAAAGCAGGAGTACCAGCATAGTTAGGATCAATAGCAATGTAATGATCAGCGCTAGAAAAAGCAGCTAATATATTGCCTTCTGACCCCATTTCAATCTTAGGGAAAGCACCATCCGTACTACTCAAAAGAAACTTAGTCAACGTAACTAAGCCACTCTCAAACACCTTAAACGCTGCCTTGGCTCGGTCTGGATCACCCGCCCATATACGCAGATCATCTTCATCCGTTCGTGCGCTGGATAAGCCTACGGCTCCATCTTTAGATTGTAGCTCGGTTTTATTGACGTTGTATCCACCGATTTCGCGGACGTTCTTGGAGTCGATTGCGCCGTTGACAATAAACTCTAATTCTTTAACGACTCTCGCAAACAAATCCAACAATTGGTCATGCGTAGTTTGCGCAACTACCTGTGGAGCGTGAAACATTCCCATGAAATATACCTCCTAATAAAGCGGCAATTCGCGTTGTTGCCGGGTAAGTTCGTGCAACTTAAAGTAGCCTGTACCTTCAAATTTGATGCGTATATAATTTTCATTCGCCATTTTGGCGGTAGGTATGATTACTCTGTGCTTAATAAGGTCAGCAGTTGGTGAAATCTCACCAACCTGTACCCAATCATTACCGCTTATAGATGCTGACAAATATATCTTAAGGTTGCTAGTAGAGAGTAAATCTACCACAGCCCATAGCTTGTACATACGCAGCTTTTGAGCGATTGAGCTATTGTTAAACGGCTTGGTTACAAGCGACCATTTAACGTCCTGTGTGCCATCCTTAGCGGCTCCAAATAGCTGTAACACTCTACCCTTACTATCACCTACATAAAGGTTGCCGCCCATCTCTGCAAAGCATAACGGGTCGATATCATTGAACATCGTCCAAGCTTGTATGCGTGGATCATAATTTAGTATGTCGTTTTGGTGAGTGGAAAAGAACAAGGTTTTACCATCTGTCCCGGCGCAGCTTGTGCTTGAGACACCGTTTATAAAGCCCTTAACAACCTCGCTAAACGATTTATCAGGCAAGATACCACCGGTATATTGATAGACACCATTTAAGTTGGCGAAGTATATAACCCCGTCCTGCGTGATTACGCTTTGATTATTACGCACACCGATACGGTCAGCCACCATCTTAGTGGTAAAGTCCGATGGAACACCGCCGTACATCTCATGTAGGCTGTTAGGCATGCCGATCGTAAGCTTGGTTAAGCTACCGGACAGCATATTAACCGTTTCCCCTGCCATGGACTCCATCTCTTTTCCATAACTGTCCTCGTCATCACCGTTGTACAATTCCCATTTCTCTGGCTGGTCCAAGGCACATGACTTTATTTCCTTACCAACAGCACACCACAGCCTGTTTTGGTAGGTGGTAATATAGTTGCCTTTGGCTGGTGCTCCAGTTAAATCAGATACCGTAGTACCGTCATAGTGCTTAATAGCATCTACACCGTTGGCGCCAACTAAGTGAATGTCTGACCAGTTACCTTGGAAGTTGGTGAAACTCCAACGAGCTGAGGTATCCAGCCCAGATGCCAGCGTCTGCCAAGTATTATTGTTAAATACTCGCCATGTACCGTCTCCAAATACCGCATGTAGCTGCTGGTTCTTCCAGACTCCCAGCCCGAGCACCGCTGTACTTATCGCACTGCCAAGTACGCTGTAACCGCGCCTGGTTGCTATAACCGGGTATTCGTCCAATACAAAGTTGCTGATGCTGGTAAAAAGGTTATCAGCGATGGAGAGAGGGTCGAAACTACTCAACCCTTTCCACTCTCGGACTGTAATTGCTTGTTGTATACCGGGTAGTGGCTGGTAATTAGACTGTTGATATTGGATAGCCATCACACCGCCGCCTTTTGATAGTTCTGGGCTGCCACGTTCCAAGCCGCCTTATATTGGTTTTCGTAGTTGGAAGCTTTGACTGCATCATCCTGGCTATGCGCGATATACGCAGCAAGAGCCGGGATATACGTCCAGTGGTATTCCAGTGGCGCATCCGGCTCTATGGTTAAGTTGCTGCTTACATAGGTTGTGGTGCCAATCCTACTGTACCTCACCAAACCGCCTAAGCCTAGTGTATACGGCGGCGGCGATAGGGTTAATACTTTCGTCCCATCATCGAATCTAAACGTATTCTGGAGCGGATTAGGAGCGTCTGCTGATAACTCGAGGTACTTAACCACGCCGCACATAACAAAATCTATATTTTTAAAGCGCACGCTAGCAGATAAAGTATACTGGCTTTGATCCAAGACCGATGTAAATGAGTCAAAAACAGGGATCTTCACCACGTTAAAAAAGTCCTGATTGATTGCATTTAGCCAGATCAACTTATCTGCTACGTCAACTGCATTAGGGACCAACAAATCTGCTTCTTGGATAATCTCATTTATTTTCATGCTATCACCCTAAGATTTTGTGACTTCGACAGTAACTTCGAATGCATTGTTACTGCTGACCACATTGATTAAAGTAAGGGATATCTTAGCGCCTTCGCTGCTCACACCCCAACGGGATATGTTGAGCTTGGCTGCTGGTCCGATATTGGATGTACCAATCACATCTGTAACTGCACCCTGTAAGTAGGTAGCGTCTGCAAAGTCCCTAATAACCACTAGGAACACACGACTAACTGATATAACATTTGTTGATGTGTCTTTCATTGTGATGGTAAATGAATGCGTCTTTTTAGAATTGTCGATTAGCGAGTCCGTCCAAAAATCGAACGTTTTTTCCGTACCATACGTTAGTGTAGCCTTCTGACGTTTGTACGTTCCTAAGTTATTGACTACCGAAATGTCTGACGCTCCAGTCAATAACGATCCAAATGAAGCCTTATCCAGGTTACACCCGGTAAAGTTAATATTTTTACTGCCTGAACCAGTTACAAGGTGCGTAGGTTTAGCGTTCCCTTCCCAGTAATCCATCGTAAACACGTTGCCGCTGAATACGATATCTTCACAATTTATCATCCGTAAGTGTGTTTGCTGCCAGTCATTAACGTTAGAGTAACCAGACGCCATCATTACATTTCCGACAAAGGCTAAATCCCTTGTGTTATTCATATAAATCCCTTCATTTTCACCTCTATCGAAGACGTTGCCAACAAACGTAGAACGCTGTGTGCCAGTAAGGGATATATGCAGGTCGTTGTACTCGATTTTATTGTTGACGATATTACATGCCGACCCGTTAAAGACCAATCCGGTTTTGCAAGTGTAAATGAAATTATCAAACACCTTGGAATCGTACAGCAGGTTAATGCCAACATTAGCGTTGAAAATAGCGCTATTGCTAATCTGCCACTGTTGCCCCTGTGTACCACCAAGGTCAAACCCTATTGCCGTGTTAAATCCTGCCCACTGGCAATTGTTTACTTGAAACAATCGTACTGACCCATCTATGCCGTTAGTAACCCGGTTTTGGCCTACAAGAGTAAGGTTGTGTATACCGATGTGACTGGCACCGTTTGCCCTAAACATAAACTCATCACCAATTTTAGCGATGATACGGGATGGCCCTAAGTCATATTCGTAATCCCACGTCTGGTTAACGCCCATGAGAGATATACCGTTGTATAGGGTGAGCTCACCAGCGTAGTAACGACCGGCCGGGAAAAATATATACCCGCCTACCAGTTTCAGCGCATCAATAGCTGCCTGAATCGCTGCGGTATCGTTGGTGACGCCATCACCCTTGGCCCCATAATCTTTAACGTTAAGCGAGTATGTGCCTTTTTTGACAAAGGTGTTTTTGTTTGTGACCCAATCATTCAAGTCTGCCACTTGCTGTGGACTCATCAGACCGCTCACAGTCAGCGTTGAATTTGGGATAGGGTCCGCTCCATCGCTTAAATGCGACGATCCATGTAAGCCGGGTATTGCATCTCCGGTAGCCGTGAAGATTAATTTATCTTCCTCAGGGTTCGTTGTAATGGCTATGCCTGTTCGAGCCTCAAGGGTTAGCGTATCTTCCTTATCGTCAGCCACTACCGGGAGTTTTCCAGGTACTTCTATCGTTTTAAAAGCGTTCTTAGCAAAGTTATCATCAGCATATTTCTTCGCGTTTTCCTCAGCCTTATCAGCCTTTTCCTGCGCACCCATTGGGGTTTCGTACCTTGGATTAAGCTGTGAACCAATATCCTGTGTTGTGTTAGGACGCCATGGTAGCACCAATATCATTCACCCCTTTACGGCCTACGTCCTAGCCGTGTAAGTCTTATATGCACGTTGTACAAGCTGTATGTGCCTGTACCTGACTGCGATGCCTTAAACGTAATTACATCAGTTGCAGCAAGATAGCGCTGTTCTTCGAATCCTAAAAATGTAACTGCGCCGGCTCCAAATCCAACTACTTGGCGACTCGTCAACATTGTGCCATTTTGATTTATTGTTAAATCCAATCGGTTAGTTGCTGGTAGGTCCTGAACGGTAGCAAGTAGGTTAATGCTGTACCAGCCATCTAACGGGATTACTACGGTGCTTCCGCTACGCATGCTGTAGCTATCCTCTACCACTGAAGTAATCGGCACATCCAATACAGTCGGACTTGCTGGTAAGGTTAATAGCCCACTGCGTACGTACGTAAATGGGAAATCTGCCCACGTTAGATATCCTTGTTGCTTAACAAATCCTGTAGTGGCTACCTGAGTATTATTGGTTGCTGCCGTGGCTGTAGGAGCCGTTGGTGTGCCTGTAAGCGCCGGACTGGTAAACATGGTCGCCTTGCTCTCATTGGTCACATTACCTAAGCCCACATCTGCTTTGGTAAGAGTGACTACGCCCGTTTTGCCTGCCACGCTCTGCACGGGAGACATAGGTGTAAGCAACTCCTGCCAGTTGGCTAATACTGTTGGGTCAGTACCCTTGAGAATATAAGACTTGCTAAGGTCAGTCCTGACAGCCACATCGCCTGTTTCGGCTACCAGTGCCAACATATCGGCTTGAGTAGCTACCAAAAACGTATCTGTGACCGCTATAGCTGGCACAACTACAGCGTCAAGCTTGCCATTTTCGTCCAATACCGGGACATTCCCGGCTGCTGTGCCGGCATTCAAATAAGCAGAGTTACCAGCATCATATACCTTGCTTAATGGGATAGGATCAATATCCACTGGACCTGTTGCCGTTACGGTGATTGCTCTGTCGTCCGGATCTTGTGTTACCCGTATACCGATGCCTTGCAATATTTTGAGCTCAGTCATTTTCGCGTTAGCTGGGATGCCATTAACGACCGTATAGGCATTCTGGTTTACCTCTGCGCCCCATTCAATTCCATCTAGCTTGTTATGGTCAGTCTGAGTGACATGAACAATCTGATCGGCGGCATGGGCTTTAAAACGGTCATCCAGTGCGTCAGTGTATGCTTTGGACTCCTGTTCGGCTTTGTCTGCCTTTTCTTGTGCTCCAAGTGGCGTTTCATAGCGCGGATCTAATTCCGCTGCTGTATTTTCGCTTGTGTTGCCATGCTTCCATGGATAAGGATTAGCCACGTTACCACCTCTCCTCTATTACATACCGCTCATAACCACTCGTAGCCGTACGATAGTCAGCCAATAGCTGCTGATAACGCACATCAAAGTTGTTGTTTTCAGGCGCTATATCACGCAATACCCCATATACCAGCAACATGTCCCAATCAGGATCAAAGCCTGTTGTTGATTGCATATCATTCACAGTGATTTCTGGATACACAGGCGTATAAAATATCTTAATTCCGTAGGCTTTGGCATATTTAGGCGGTGGGAATATACCAATCTGACCAGCTACAAAGTAGTAATAGGTATGTTTCATGCGCTCGTTAAACTGCCTGAGCGGTATCCTGTGCCAATCCCGGCTATCGTCATGACCTTCGCTGTTGTCATAGATTGCACGCCGTATATCAACGTCTGTGACGTTTCCTGGTGGGCATGGTAGGTCATACAATCCCTCACCAACAACGGTGTCAATGGCTTCTTCGATTACCTCTGATTGCTGCTGTGCTGCGGTTGGTGTACGCAACAACATATCTCTTACATTAGTCAGCTTCCGCAAGATAGACACGACTGGGGTTTTGTTCTCCGGTAGCTTCTCGACTATTTCCTCTACTACATCCTGTACGCGCATAGTGGCACCTCTCTTAGTACAGCGCTAAAATATTGGTTGCTGTCGTCCCAGTCGCTTTGATCCTCTTAGCAGGTAAAAATAACGGTACGCCTGCTGGTACAGCCTTAATCGTTACTGCACTACCTGACGGGCTTACAACAGCCACATCGCCACCTACACCGCAGTACACACCAACACATTTACCATCAGGTAAGTCGGCTGTATCGCTTGGTGTGACAGCCACATAATCACTTGCCTGTTTTACGGGTAGTGGATCTAATCGGCTTGACATTCTCGTGCTCATTATCTTCACCTCTCGTTTGCTTTACTATGATTTCAAGCAGCTCATTTGTCCGTTGCTGCTCCTTAACAAGCGCGTTTAAAGCATCAATCTCCATCCTGTACGACATCACAAGTACCTCCTATACATAAAAAAAGGGAGCATTTAGCTCCCCTTCTTGGTTTCCATTCCACCGTTTTTATCAATCCAATCACGCATGGAATTATATGTTTCAACCATTTGCTTTTGTGAGTCGTTGAAGTCGTCGGATACCTTCAGGCGAGGAACATACTTGTGCTTGGGTGTTGCACCCTTGCCGCCTCCGCTCACGGTCCATTCAACATCTTTTCTCACGGTGCCACCACCTTTACTTTCCAACTACCAGATGCGAGATCTACTGTCGCTCCAGTTGGGTTGAACAAGGAAAATTTAATGGCATTAGCAGCAGATACATAGGCTTGTACCTGTACACCTTGCAGATCGTATGGAGGGAATACCTCTACACGTCTGCCGAGGACAGCACCAGTGACAGTAATTGCACTGGACACCGCTCCCGTCATGGTAGCCAAGGATGGCGGGTCAAACGTTACCGTAGCGGCAATCACGTTGCTGCCACCAACGGGTTGGCCTGCTACTGTCAGGCTGTTAGTCTCAATCGCGTCAAAATGTGTTTTAGACAATTTAACCCCTCCTTATACTGGGAAGTGACCGTAACCCCAAGTCCAGTCAATGCAACCGTGGACACAAGTCATAATTACTTTGAATTTTTTAATTTCTGTATCGAAATCTTCCATGGTTCCTTCTTCTGGCAAACGGTGGTTGAACCATTTCATCGCTCGTTTCATGCGACGACTGTCAGCGGCAATCCAAGCTTTGCGGTTACCCTTGGAAAAGAAAGGATTGACAATAACCTTAATATCACCTTCATAAATATTGATGTTATGGTCAGCAGATCCAGGCTCATATCCCTCACCTTTGCCGCTAATCCCCGCAATTTGTAATGCCGCGCGCTTGTTATAAGGTGCGACGATCAGTGTGTCAGGCATGATAGGCAACAAGTTTCCACGGTCATTCGTCCATTCCTGCATAGCTACTACAGTGTCGTCGAATGAATCAATCGTCAGGGCATCAGTACCTTTGTTAGATTGCCCTGGTCCTGTGTCGCCTGGTGCCAAAGGATGATCTGTCGCAAACAAAGCTTTACCATCAGGAAGTGCAGCATTATATGTGCGACCACGGAAGTCAATTGCATTTGTTGTTTTATCTCCATTTACAAACCATTGTGCAGCCATATTTTGACGAGTGTAGTACACTGACCCAGCCAAAGAACGAATACGGTCTTTAATAGCTGTCAGTTTTACAAAATCGACAAGATCGCGGTCAATTTCACGACCATCAGAATATTTAGAGTGAGTGAAATATTTTTGCCATAGTTCATTCACATCAGAGTAGAATACTCGTTTGTTGGAGTGAGACCATTCTTCCATCAGGCCTTCTCCACCGATCATTTCAATACTTTCTGTTTCTTTTGTAGATGCTTGAACATCAAACATATCAGGAATATAATCTTTCATCCCTTTTACTTCTTGGTCGTACAGTTCACGGAAAATCGGCTCCAATGTCTTACTATCCCATTGCAAAATACTTTGTACCATATTTGTTTATCCCCCTTATGAAAGTTGACGGTTTTTTACTTTAACCCGGCAAGTAGATTTATTTGTGTTGATATCCAATACAACCAGCGCACCGCCAGTTACATCTGACGACAATACAGATAGGCCATCAGCCGAGACATCCACTGTGTTGGCTCCTACTAGAAAACCAGCGTCTGGTGTTCCAGTATAAGGAGCTTCAAAGTTATCACCCTCACGAGCCAACGTAACTTCTAGTTTTTTGTCAGTACCAGCAGTAATGGTTTGGTTGGCAAACCCTCCGATAGCTGCTCCATTTGCTGTCTTGCTCCATCTACCATTCACAAGAGAGACTGCTTCACCTCTTGCAATCGCCTCGCTATTTGTCGCAAAAATATGAGCGATACGACTTTCAGGCGCTCCGTAATCATTAAAAACCCATCTGAATCCCATATGTTTTTACCTCACTTTTTAACGTATTTTTTAGCTAAAGCCGGGTTTAACCCGAATAATTTGAATCCGTCTGCCAACTCTTTTGGCACTTCTGGTTCTGTTTCCAATGCCGCTTGTTTCTCAACTTGAGCACGTTTATTTAGCCTTTGCTGCTTGATTACAGACTGTTCAGTGCGCTTTCGTTCTTCCGCAATGATCTTGTCACTATTGGTCAAACGATAGGCGTGAACAGGCGCATATCCCTTCTCAATGAGTGCATCCATTTCCGCAGTAAGCCAATCTGGCTTTTCTCCTTCGGCTGGTGCATTCTCAACTAGCTCAGGATGCTGATTGAACAACTCTTCCCAGCCTTTTAGTAGCTGTTGTTGCTGTTCTTCCTGCTTGCGTGTCTCCTGTGACTTGGATTCACGTTCAACCACTTCACGAGCTTGCTGTAACAAAGGATGCGCGTCCAAGTACCGATCAAGGTAATCAGGGTCAATACCAGCGCTTTCGGCATCCTCACGCAATTGCTGTTTAAGTAGATCAAAATCATCTTGCTTTTTTTGTATTGCCTGTTGCTCGATTTTGTCCAAGTTAGCAAGGTATTCGTCTGTCGAGTTGAACCCGGCGATTTTGGCTGATCGCTCTAAGGCTTTCTCCGTTTCAGATCGACGCTCACGTTCCTTTTCCAGTGCCAAACCCTTTTGTACATACTCAGGAATTTGGTCTTCGTTAATCTCAATGTCCTGCTTGTTGAACTTTACTGTGAGCTTCTTGGGTTCGTCCGCTATGGCTGGCGGCTCGTCCTCTGGCTCAAGTTCTTCGTCTTGCTCCGGTTCGACTGACTCTTCGCCCATTGGTTCATCCTTAATGATGCCGAATTCCCTCAAAGCTGCGTTGATATCGACGCCCGTTGTATCTGGTGTTTCATTAGGTTGAACGTCCTCACTATGGCTGGTGGGTTGTTCGAATACTTCATCTTCCATTGTTGGTGCCTCCTATCGGATAAGCCCTATGGCTGGGGCAGAGATAAGCAATATAAAAGGCGCTAGGATTCTCACCTAACGCCCGCAGTATTCATTTGATTCATTAGCCCACCAGCTACCTTGCTGGCTTCGATATCCAGTTTCTGTTGCTGTAGGTTCTGGTTGAACTCCCGGTCTTGCTGCTCCTGCATTTGCTTTTGCCCAGTCAACTCACCAAGCTGTTGCTGCATTTGCTGGTTATGCTGTTGCATCTGCTGGAATTGTTGCTGCATCTGTTGTATCTGCTGCTGCATACCGGATTCTTCTTGCACACGACGATTAATTACGTCCATCGACTCCATGCGACCATTATCAATGGTGTAACGAACAGCCTCACCGTCAATCATTGGAAGTTGTGTGACTGGGTCTACCATTTGCAGCATATTAAACGCCATTTGGATGTAATATTCTCTATCCTGTGGTTTATCAGCACTGATATTAACCAATATGTCGAATGCAGGTACATACTCCTCGGCTACATCATGAATGTCAGGCACTTCCTCGCCTGTCGTTGGGTCAATAGCACTGTTGCCAGTGTCATACTGTGATGGTGCATGAGACACAATAGAACCCCTACTAACGCTAACTGAACGCCCTGTGACACGCGCTACACGCTCTGTGGTGTAAAACTGTGCCATCAACTCAATGTACTGCTCAAACACGTCTTGTAAAGCTTCCTCTATCGTGTCAGTGACCGTGTTTAGCCTTGTACTTGCCGCAGCCATGAGTGACTTGGCTTGTTCACCACTGGTCACGTTACTGCTTGCCTGTCCGTTCGCACTGTCAAACTGTCCCGGCAACTTCTGAAGCATCTCCAGATAATATTGCTGCATATTAAGGACTGTTGATGGAACATTAACGCCTTGCAGTTCTCTAATCTTGTTACCTGAGATCGCGCCAGGAGCTGTTGGAAGCATGGCACCCTCAGTTGATCTCTGTTCCTTCCAAGTGTTTGGCTTAGTAATAGCGCCTTCCTCGTACATCATGCCGCTGCCGCCCTGTTTAGCCATAGTAGAAACTGCGAGTTCAGCAAACTTATTAAGCATGATTTGAGGTTTGATCATATCCCGGACAAAACCTTTGCCCCATGCATCTTGCTCAGAAGGGTAAAGGGTACGGGCTGTAAATGGATATTTGCCATGATCGTAAAAATAGGACTTATGCTCAAGGAATACACCATTTGAGCTAATGTAGATGCAATGTACGCCCTCCATATTTCCTTCTGCTTTGGCATAATCCTCTGAAGGGTCTTTGCCCTCGCTTAGTTTCGTTTCTGCCTGGTCACGGAATAACTCTTTATCATCGTTACTCATCATCTTAGGTAGACCACGATACCAGTATTCCAACAGTCCAGCGGTTTGGGATTTTTTCACTCCAGTTCCGTAACTGGCTCCATTGTCTCGATTAAATCCCTCACTACTCACACCTGTGTGGTTGAATATTTCAATATCATCTGTGTTTTCGTCAGATTCAACCTTTCCCCCCTGTAAAGGGAACCGTTCTTTGAAATATTCCAGTGGCTTTCTAGACTTGATAATAATGGCGCCCATTTCCTGCAAATTGATAAAATCCTTTATGCGCGGATCAGGAAAAAACGTGGCCAGATCAACAGGAATAATATCGTTCTGACCTACAAATCTGTTTTGCCCTCTTCCACCCTCAACCGTCGGGTCAAAGATGGTTTTAAATATAAGCGGACCGTGAATAACCATACGCCGTATAGCACGAATGTATTTTTGCTTAAACTTGATCTGCCTAAGCTCATATGGCATGTAATCATTTAGGTCAGCAGCTTTCTCTTCGTCCCCTTCTTCCTGTGCCTGAAAATCAGGGTAAGGCGCCCAGCCAGTAAGCTTGCCGACAATAGATTCCACTTGGCTGTATATTATGTTGTCTACACTGTTAGGACGTTTGCGCGAGACAGCTTCAGATCGTAACCCGCGCCAGTGGTCTCCCATGTAGAAACGCTGTTCTTCTTCCCAGTGTCCCTCGACACTCTGTCTTGCAGAACGAGCCTCATCGAAATCCACCTGAACCATACCCACTATCTGTTGCTGCTGTGGTGTATTAATCGGCTCATTCGATTGCTTTTTGCTTTCATCTGTGCCGAATATCCCAGCAAATTTACTCTTCGCTTTTTCTAGTACAGTTGACATCTAATCACCCCTTTCACGCAAAATAAAAAGCCGCTAGTGGCGACTTGTGTCTTCATCATCTACAATGTCTGGGTCATCGTGATAGCTCAATGACTTGCGCTTTGGTTTGTCTTCCGCTACTACAGGCTGCTGATACGCCTTATACTCCCCGTAATCCTTAGCCATCAACTTATTGGTCAAGTCTCTTATCGTGTCTTGTTGCACCCTTGTAATGCGGTATACAAGCACACCAGAAGCACATAGACCAACTGTAAATACGCCAGCTATAAACTGTATGTCTGTCATCGTCTCACCTCACCAGAATGTTTCTGCGCTCAATCCGTCTCTATCATCGTCGTCAGCATCAAAATCCCTGTTCCCTTTGCCCTCCGGTATAGCAGCCCATGGCGTATCGTTGTACACCATCGTATGCACCAGTTCCCCAGCAATGGAGATTGTGTCCACCTGATCGTCATGTTTACCACGCGGGAAACTCAATAGCTCATCCTCAAAGTCAGTCAACCATGGCGCATCCTCGCGGTGATAAACCTTGCCAACCTCATAACGTGCTGCTATCGGCAAGCTACGAGTAACCTTGTCCTTATCCACTTTGATCGGCATGACGCTCATACCCTCGCGGGTCATCTCCTGTATCAAGTTGGTGCCAAAGGTCTTATCCTCAATCGCCTGAAATGCTGGCTTATAGCGGTAGTTTTGCTCCTTCATGAGCGGCTTTTGGTCAGGACCTGTAATGTGCGTCCGATACACGTCATAGATCAATATGTCATTGTCTGGAGTAACATAAAAAGTCGTGACGACAAAGTAGTCATTGATGGTCTTTTCACTGTTTGCAGTGTCAACCGTCTGGAATACTTTGCATCGCGACTTTTCGTATCGTTTCTCGCCAACGATGAAATATTTGGTTATGACGTGCTCAGTCTCTTCACGGAAATACCGGAAGTGCTTCCGCTTGAAGATTGTACCGCCTGCTGCACTTGGTCTCTGCTGATACAAGGCATTGAATACATATGAGCCAACGTCCGATTTAATCTGATCGAGACGCGGAACATCAAAGCCAAATTCAGGCCAAAGCGCCTCTCCAGGTTCTCGGCCTAAGTAATCATTCTCTTCAGCCAGTGCCGGGAAGTTGATTACCGTCCAACGCTCGCCCTTATGTGTTCCTTCACGTATCTCGTCAGCTTCTTTCTTGAGTAACCTACCTACCAAATCGTCTTCATGCCATCGCGTCATAACGACTATAATGCGTCCGTCAGGCGTTAAACGTGTGTAGAGTGTCGATGTATACCAGCTCCATAATCCTTCACGTATAACCTCGCTGTTGGCTTCCTCAGCGTTTTTTAACGGGTCATCAATAATAGCTATGCGCGCGCCCTTACCAGTGATAGGACCACCGACACCAGCAGCATTCACACCACCACGATACCCGTCTATGCCCCATGATTCAGCAGATTGCCGGGCAGATGATATTTTCACACCGAATACAGATTCCCTATCAACAAAGGTGTCTCGTGCAATCCGGTTGTTGTCCCGGCTCAGTGACAGCGCGTAGGATGCTAGGATTATTTCATCATTCGGGTTCCTACCAATGTGCCATGCAGGAAACTTCTTACTCACTCGTTCACTCTTGCCATGACGCGGCGGCATCGTAACAATCAATCGTTTGATCTTGCCAGCAGACACATCCATAAGCGCCTTATCAAGCACATCCAAATGCTTACCCTCTGCATCCCTGCCCTCACTATCGTAGTCAATGAAGAAACCAAAATCATGCTTGGCTAGTATCTCCCATTGCCTACTGAGTGGTACTGGCTTGCCGTTTCCATAGCTGCTTAAGAAGCTCTGCACTGTCTGAGTCTGTTGTGATGATTTGTTCGATATTGTACTCATAGTTGTGATTCACCTCGCCTTGCAAGTCCAATTTAACTTTGTCAGTGAACATACCAAGATGCTTGCCGATGTTCTCTAACGCTTTATTGGCTCCAGATGAATCAAACTTCCATTCTATAATGTTCCCTTCTTTGTCTGTCAAAGGTTCAGGAGACATACACCTTTCAGCCACATATTTAAGGTTTTCTAGCACCCATTTTACCGAAATGTCCGATTCTTCACGGATTTTGTCCTGTCTTTGTCCGATTTCGTCCTGAACGTCAACATTTGTCAACAGGCGACTTGCAGCCCTTCTCGCGGCTTCTTCACTACATTGATAGCCAGCACGCAGATAAGCTGCTGTTGCATTCATGTCTTTCATGTACTCATTAACGAAGTTCATTTGCTTATCTGTTAATGGCATGTGTCTACCTCCTCTCTCCAAACCAACTGTAACACTGTAACGCCATCATTAGCGCTATACAGCCCGGTAACCAGCCTATCCTAATGGCTATCCTCATGTACCATGGGAACTCCTTTAGGTTGAACATAAAGCTTACTGCGATGTAACAGATGCTTATACATAGTAATAGAATCATGTTGCCTACTTTCTCCCGTGTACCTTACTTTACCGTCACCCCTCGGTGTTTCGGGTTTAGATTACGGGATGCTTATTCACTTTTTTTCTCTTGGACGGCTATTGCCAATGCCAACAAAGCTGTTGATCTTGCTTGCATCAGTGTTGCTTTAGCTTCCTCTGATATGTGTTTACTCAAACGTGTTCCGATGCTGTTTATTTGACCTTCGCACATTTCAATGACTTTGTCTTTATTCATTCGTTATATCCCTCCTTATAGGAAACCCCTCTATACGGCTGCCGCTTCGCTAGGTGATTCGGTCGCTTCGATGACCTTCGGTAAAACACAAAAAAGCCACTCAAAAAAGTGACTTATCCCGTTAAATATATGTTGACCCAGGGCAATATGTCTGCTATAATTAAACTTGTAAGGAGGTGAACAATATGCGTAAAACGAGAAAAGAAGAACGACGTGATGAAAGAATTGCTAAAGTCGTGCTAGTGAGTGCAATCATTAGCCTGACAACTTCTATCATCACCCTCATCACCGCTCTGGTACACTAATCAGACGACCCGAAAGGGGAGCCGCGCAAGCGGCTTTCCTCAAAGGCTGGTGAAATACATGAGGTTCGTTCTTCTTGACTCATTATACCACAAAGGGGCTGAATGTATGAATGCATCCAACATGAATAAGGCTACAATGGTAATGTGCGTAGCATCCATGATTATCAACTTAGCCGCCATAACCATAATCATCGTAAAGTGGTGAAAATGATGTATAGCTTTAAGGATAAAGACGAATTAATTGCTTGGATACAGTCAGAAATAATTAGCGCAAGTGAAGCTATGGAAATACTTGATTGCACTAAACAGAACCTTCATAGTTTCGTCAAGCGCGGCAAACTGGTTCCTGTCAAGGAAACTGGACGCGAACGCTTCTTCCTACGTGATGACGTCCTGGAGCGCAAAGCAGAAGCCAGTATATACAACCGTAAGAAATGAGTCCACCGAAAGGTGGGCTTTCTTTTTTGCATCATATCGTGCAAGCACACGGAATGATCAAACAATCACCCTTTTCACTTTTCCACATTTGTCACAACGGTAAGTACGTATTTTACCCATTCCTGCATCAATAAAATTTTCAGTAATAAGAACGTAATCGTGTCCACCTTTGGACAGGCGGCATTTTACATGTTTTAGGATTTCAATCACCTTCCTTGGTGCATAAAACAAAAAGAGCAGCATAGTCGCTACTCTTCTGGTTTATATTCAATCAACCATACGCCATATTCATTTTTAGCCTTTAGCCTTCCATCTTCACACATACGCTGGACTGTTCGGATGTTCTTGCCTGTTCTTTCAGCGTATCCTTTAACTGTTGTCACACAGTCCAGCGGCGTTACTTTTTTTTCAACACCGCCAACTTTGTGCTAATCAAGACAGGTTTTCCTCTCTCATAACCAATTTCACATTTTCCACCCTCATCATCCCAAATGACTTGACCGAAAAGATTTGAATCTTCTTCGTAAGTGTATCCTTCTGGAAGAATGTATTCTTCTGGTTGGCTTGTTCCGCCCACAAAATTGAAACTCAGCATATCTCCAACCAGTGCAAATCCATGTCGTTGATCCCAACCTTTTACCGCTTCGTAATTTTCCCATTTATAAAGTTTAACGGTTTGTCCCATCGTATATCCCCCTTAGTAGTACTGGTCGATTACCTTAAATGCAGCATGTTTCACATCCTTGGCTTTACCGTTTTCCAGCATTACTATTGCTTGGGCGACTAAATCATTAATTTCACCAGGGACCCATGATGTTGTACTCCCAATAGCTAGTATCGCATCTTTAATTTCTTTCCGTCTACCATTTGATGTCATCTTCATTACCCCTTTCACCTCATTCGGTGTCGTATGTACGACTTGTTGATATAAATATAACTCATTGTCGCACATACGTCAATAGGGATTATAAATAAATTTTTGTGTGAAAACAAAAAGAGCAACGGTTACCCGTTACCCTCTCTGTACAGATATCATTTGAAGAAACAGCGTGGACAGCGACTGCGCATTTAGCTACCGTTGCCCATCGCATATTTCCTATACTAGTATTATACCAGTTACCGTGCGGGTTTTGTGGGAATAATATGCGGGTTTTGTGCTGAAAATATGGGGAAATTATGCGTAAAACCTAACGTCCTGCCAAATAATTCTGGCTTGTTGAGTAACATTTCTTACAGCTTGGCTATATTCGGCATGGTACATTGCAATAAAAAATAAAGAGGAGGATTATTCATGATAACACTTACAATCATCGAAGGCCGCGTAACACATATAGATGATGAATTCGAGTGGTATGCTCCAGTGCCAACTGGAGAAACTGAGGTATTGTCATATATAGATCCTGTCACTGGGATGGACGAGACGGCAGAGTTTATCAAAGCAAACGGTGGGCTTGATAAATTGGAGATAGAAAAAACGAGTGACGGTGAATATAGATGTACACGCGATACGCTCAACCGGCTTAAAGCTGTATTGGGTGCAGTACAATAAACAAAAAGCTCTGCCGACCCATTAAGGTTAGCAGAGCTTTTTGTCACGCGGGATATTGAAACTGTCCGTCCCTATCAAACATGTGGTCAAAATTCTCAATATACTCAATTTCCTCGTCCAGTGGTTTTAACGAATTTATCAGTTGTTTTAATGCTGATGTATGCCAAGAGGTTACCGTACCACGATCCCGGTGCAGTTCATGCGCTATTTGCTTGATAGACTTCTTATTTTGATCCAGATATTTTCGAGTGATTACAGTTCGTTCGTTATCAGATAATACTTCATCGACTGCGCCTTTGATCATTTTAACAATCAACGAGTATCGTCTATAATCCCAATCGCCTGCCCTCATTAGCCTGTGATTTTTCATATTTTTTGGCATCAACGGTCCTGATGAACCGATACCTGAATCCATATTCCTCACAGCGAATTCATATGACCTGTAGTCTATAAGCAATTTAATAACTTTTTCCTTGTCCATCAATATCCCTCCTTCAGCTCTACTAATGGCACAAAAGCAACCTCTCTGTACCCCTCATGCAGTTTGTATTCTTCGTATAAGTGGAATGATGGCTTTGTCCATCGGTTTATACTCCATCCATGCCGTTCAAAGTCGAAGTACACCAGCAGCGTGCCTGTTGCCTCTTCGTCCTTTAAGTCAATCATCACCGCGTATGGATGCTCTCTCCCAGGATGATTAAGCCGATAATGCTGCATCACGCTTTTATCACGTTTAAGCATGGTTACCCTTCTTTGAGGAGGCAGCCGTTAGGCTACCTCCTCTGGTCTCTTCACCATTTTTTCCACAATAACTACGCGTCTTTTGAGTTCTTCAAACTCTTCCCGCGTAACTGCCTGTCCTGCCACCGACTCACTAACGTTCCCTTTAGCCACTCCGTCGGCTGTGTCTTCTTCGGTTTGAAACTGTGACGGCAATTCTACTACTGTTCCTGCCGTGTCCACACTCTCCCCAGGTTGTGCCAGATCCTCATTAGCACGTTTTGATTCCTCGGCTTCTCTTCGAAACTGCTCGGCCTCTTGGGCCGTTACCTCCCGATACTTACCTTTTTCCAAGTAGTTAAAGGTGATTTCTTCGTCAGTTTCAGCCAGTTTTGCTTTGAAGTTAGCTCCACGGTTATCCAACGGTTGTACATCATAGATAGCTGGACGCGACTGCTTAAACTTCTCCATCTCTTCAGCAAGATTTGTTTCTAGATTGGTATCTACAACTCGTGTCGCCGCTTTAGCTCCAATAGCAATTTCAGTACGCAGGTCCTGTACATGATCGTTCAGTCGTTCAATCTCAGCCTTAGCACCAGTCAATTCAGCAGCTGCAGCATCACGTTTAGCCGAAATGTCTTCAATCTCCAACTTAGCGTTAGATAACTCTGACTTTGCTTGAGCCAGCTTGTCTGACATTTCGTTATTCTCAGTAATGAGCTTTGCAATTTGCTCTTCATATTCCTTTTGAAGCTCATCAATCCGCTCTTTATACCCGTTGCTCATAGTTCCAAACTTTGCTTCTACTGCAAGCCTCATTACGCTAAAAGCCTGCTCGCTTGCAAAGAAACTTTCTACATTCACGTCACCTGTATTGACACTATCCAACACATATTTAGTAGGCTGTTGTTCTTCTTGCGTTTCAATAATTTGGTCTGTCATGCTACTACACACCTCAATCCGATTATTTTCATCTCTATACTATGATTATACCATATATAGTGCCGTTATAGTACATTTTTCGTACTATTACACAACATTTCGTATACATGTAAGGTTTGACTATCTCAAATATTTACGTATGGCGACCATCACAACTGCGTAAATCAATAACGCTGCTATTAAGTCCATGTTAAGCTCCTATTTGTTTATCCGGTGGTTTACCTATGAAACTATGACCATCCATTTTAAACCACGTAGCAGGCTCGTAGAGACCTTTTAACTTTCTCCCTAGTATTCGTTTGTCCATTACCTTTATCACGCCTATACGACTCCCTGAATCGTCCATAAGGGTATATCCGTCTTTGTGGTTGATCCAACATGCTATCATATCTCTTCCCACCCTCCATTTTTGTAAGTAATCAACTTGAGTTCAATGTCCGGGTACTTGGAGTCAAATAGTTTTCGCTTGATGTTAAAGTCCTTGGTCTTCACCCCTTTCACGTCTACCACTATAGTTTTACCGTGCTCCTTGTACTTAAAGTCTGCTCGATACTTCGTTGCTCTGATCGTCCTACCAAGCTTTTTAAATGCTGGTATTAATACAAACTCCGGCTGTAACTCTAAATCCGATATCAAGCCAGCTCGTTCCATAAGATTGAGCTGCGTGTAATACCGTGATTCCATCTTGCTGTCAAAGGTGATCCCGTTTAATACTGTCTGCTGGGCTCCATATTTGTTAGCCCTCATGCGGATTCATCCTCTTCATACTTGCGGTATTTATTTCTTTCTCTTTTAGACATTTCTTGAAGTAGAATAATCTCATGAACCACCCTTGCTTTCGATATACCCAGCTTCTTAGCAATCTTGGAGCGTGCCACGCCTTGTTCATCCTGAAACAGAATGTATTGGGTATCCCTCGGATGTAATGGCTTGTACAGGCTTTCTATGAGGTCGTCAGAGGACATGGGCAACTTACTTGTTTTGACTGGCTGTGCCTGCTCCCGGATAGATCCACCTGTACGATAATGCTTTTTCATCATGCTGCCTCATCCTCCTGTGCTTTCTCCCACTCTAACTCTGCTAATCCTTTACGTATGAATTCGTCCCAGTCTTTGTCCATTAGGTCATAGGGGTCTATTGGATTCATGGGGTATCCTCCAGTGGGGTTTCATAGATGTTGCCGATGATCTCGGTGTTTTTGAGCACCCCATCTGATTCCATGTGGTAATAGAAACTAGGGTCTTTCGTAAAAATCATATATGCGCAATATTCCTGAACCCACTCGACCTCGCCTTTGCCTCTATCGTCTCGCAATATATCACCCTCGTATATCTCTTTACCGTTACGGTCTTTTAGTCCGGTATATTGCATCAACTCACAGGCCTTGTCTTTATCAAGATTGTAATACCATGCCTCGTTGTAATAATATGCTTCATTGTTATCATCGAAAATTATTGAGTCGCGTATATCCTCACCGCACACATGCATCCTTTTTAAATCCTTATCCCACTTTCTAAATTTGATGGGTCTACTCATTTGTATCCTCTCCTTCCAAAGCTTCACGGGCTCGTTTGCCACAATCAAGGTTAATCAACACCTTGTCGTAGTCCGCATAAAACTCAAGCGCCTTATCCTTAATCTCTATCTGTTGTAGGAGGTAACCGATGTGATCCCGTAGTATAGATGATCTCTCTTGTATCTTCTTATCCATGGTTTAGACCTCCACAATATCATCGACTTCAATGTCATCTGTTTGCCCGTTTCGTAACGCTTCCTGCCAGTCAATTGCAGATTGAAGCAGTTCGTTTTGCTCTTTCTCCGTAAGTTCAGAAAATTGTTCTTCCGTCAAATCCAGTTTCACTTCATAGTCCACGTATACAGTTGCTGTTCCATATATATTAATCATCCCTTATTCCTCTCCTTTGATATGCTAGTAATCCCTAATCTCTAATCATCCGGCGCAAAAAGTCTGTGCATTCCGCTTTGTCATACAAATCGATCCAGTCAATTTCGTTAATTTTTGCGATACACTTATGCACGTCATCGTTGTTGTTGATTACCATGACAAGATTAAGTGCGTAAGGATTACCACCAGCGAAAAATCCCCAACCTGATCCCTGTATTGAGTGCCTACCGTAATTATGGATGTACACGAAACCTTTCAATCCTGTTTTGATCTCAAGCGTGGTAACGTTCATATGTTTCGAGATGTTTGCAGTCATGTCTTATTCCTCTCCTTGCCCTTTAGGGGCTGTATTATCCGCGTTTGCGGTAGTATTTGCGTATCTCTCTCTTCCGGCGCTGCTTCTCAAAAATCATCAGCCGGATGAATTCACTTCTTATCCGTTCTACTTCTTCATCTGGAGTGGAGTAAAAGAAGTCAGTAGACCATTTACCAACTTCAAGATGCGTGTGACCATAAGACCATGAATCAAGGTAGTTACATCCGGTGCATTTCGTAACTGACTCCGTGCAACCAAAACATTCCTCAAACCAAGAGTCATAAATCAATTTGCCGCCACATACGGGGCAAGGCGCTTCCGGCTGATTTTCTAAACCAGACCAGAAAAAGTCATCTTCTGTCATAATCTTTCTTAGCTGCCGCCATCTATTATTCATTCCTCTATCCCCTCTCCTTGAGCTATTAGAGTTGCTAAACAGATGGCTTCAGGCATCGTTTCTTTAAACACATGGATAAATATGTTCTTAGTTACGATATGAAAGTTACACATTTGGTCTCCTAAATTCGCTTCACCAAGAATGACAGATCCACTCTTCTCAGATGCTTCACCGAGAGTAAACGAGAACCCTTTGTCCTTCATCTTCTGAATCACTTCCCACGCTGCACCCATGCCCGTCGAATAATCTTTTGGATAATGGTCGAAGCCTTCCGAACTTATCCATCCATAATTTATAGGGCTTTTCTTTTTGCCCATCACTTTAACAGCGACCCATATATTCCGTTCCTGTGGATTCATACTATTCCATTTAGCTATTACTTCATCACGATTCATATCCGATCACCTTTTCTTATAATATTTTCAGCTTCTTACGACGCTCTCCGAACAGCTTTTCCTTTACTTCTTTTTGACCCACTGGATAAATTGGTCTAGCCATGAACGATATAACCAAGTCAGTTCCTCTAAGGGCAATCTCCGTATACTCTTGGATTTTGTAATATTGACCCCTATTTAAAATCGTTGAGCCAAGACCATACCTTTTCAATTCAACGTCATCATATTTCCCTTCAATTTCGAGTTCGACAACGTAATTTCTAGGCTTACGATTAACCATCTTGGTAGGCGCTTCGTGATCAAGTCGCTGGCAGGTGTACCAGATTATTATCTGATCGTGCCATAATTCGTATTTTTCAATGCCAATCACAAGCATGGGTTCACTCGTACCGCTTAATGTAAAAGTGGCACCTATTTTATGCGGCTGCTTGAATAGGCGGAAAACGCATCTAATTGTTGTGATTAGCCTTTCCATCCGTATCTTCTTCCCTTCTTATTGGAGTCTATAGTTCAGCTCAATTCCACCAGTCAATACAACTTTGTATTCCTTGCACATTTCATTGATCCGGCTGCCAATGCCTTCGTCGTATTCGCATATCTGCATCACTGTTTTCTCAGAGCTGATCAGTATTGGTTTTTTCTCGAGATAGCGATAATTGATAATTGCAAAAAGCTGTTCCATTTGAAAGTCTGTCGGCTCTCGTCGCCCCTTGAACATGTCGTCGATGTATAACACTTCTGCCTGCTGTAATTGACGGATTCTTGATTCCATCATGTCCAAGTTATCTTTTATCTCGTTGAATCCCTCAACCCAAGGGAAGTAGACCACACCAACACCGTTTTTTAATAAGTGGTTGCTGATTGCCATTAACAAATGTGTTTTCCCGCATCCAGGACGGCCCAGGAGCGCGATACTGTTGTGTCGGGTATCTTTGATGCTCCTAAACCCTTTAGCGTAGTTCTCAGCAGCTTCAAAGGCTTGTACAACAGCTAACGGTCTGCCTTCAATGTTAAAGTTGTTCAACCTCTTACTTTGGAACTCCTCAGTGATTTTGCTAGACTTCATCAGTCGTTCAATTCTCCTTTCATTCTTGCATTCGCAATCATGCCAAACATCTCGATAATCAAATGGTCCATCACCTGCTTTAACACGTATCAAGAACCCTTCTTCATCTTTGCATTTGTGGCAAAGGTATTTATCCTTGGGTTCCGGTTCGGTTTTGGCGGTCGAGGTAAGCAAACTCACTCTCTTTTTGATGTCCTCCAGATTGAAATCTTTCACCGCGGACTTTATGCTCTGCATATTGATTCCCCCTCCCTCTCATTTCTCTTGATTGCTGACGAGAATGTATCCCTTCCTTCATCCAGCGTTCACTAATTGATTTAAGGAAATTGATGCTTACTTTCCCGTTATCAGCAGATTCAGAAGCCTCTAACAACAGTTCTTTGCAGAATGACTCGTTGTAACCTTTTTGTCTGACCTCTTTGAAAAACTGTCTAAAGTTTTCTGGCATAAAGAAAGTTCCACATACTTTTGTATAGATATCCCCTAATGGCAATTTCTCCGATTCGTCTGTAGTCGTAGTAGATATATTCTCTCCTTTCTCTATGTTCTCTAAATTCTTTAACTTCTTGTTTGTGTCAGTCTGTTGTGGTTCTGTTGTCAGTCTGTTGTCAGTCTGTTGTGGTTCTGTTGTCAAAGTCTCTTGATACTCAGACCACTTAACTATTGATACAACGCTGTATTTGTTGAATGATTTGATGTCAAGGTTGCCGAATGTTTCGAGCCGTTTTAGCCAACTCCAAAGCGTTGTTTCCTTAATTTTTTTGCGCGGAGCAACACCACGGTTGTACTCGTCATGAAGTGCAAATCTTCCGGTTACAAACTGACCCGGTTGGAGGTTTATTTCTTGTTTCTCAATCATCACAGTCTTTTCCTTATAGGCGGCTTTCGCTAGACAATAGATCCATAGCCGTAACAAGTCAGGATCAGAAAATATTGCACTTTCGGTGATCTTGCGATGGAGCTTTATCCATCCGTCCATAAAATCACCGCCTAAACTGCTTGACTTTGATCGCTGTTCATTTTGTACCAGTGGTTTCTTACAGACGCCTTGGTTCTCTCAAGTTCAGCAGCAGCTTGGACAAATAGCTCGTCCACTTTCATTCGTTGCTGCCTGCCAGTAGTCATGATATCGGTAAGAATTCTTTCTTCCTCGTTTGTCCATTCGTGATAGTAATAGCGAACCATTTCATCATCCCTCTCATTTGTTCTTGTTGATTCTAGTATACTCTATTCTACTCATTATGGGTACTATATTACCCATTTTGGTCTATACTGTTTACTTATCACATGAACTGCATATGATAGAATTAAATAATAAGTGTGTAGGTGATCACGTGATCCGTAATAAATTGTCCGTTTTAATGGGTGAACATAAGGTGAAGAACTTTGTTTTGTTAGAGAAAGAAACTGGCATCACACGTAAAACGTTGGCAAAGCTTTATAACGATGAAGGTAAGGGCATCGACTATGCTACGCTTGACGCCCTATGTACCTTCTTTGGATGCCAGCCTGGTGACATACTGGAACATGTACCAGACGAGGACTAAGCCCCTCTTGTCGCACTCTGTATGGAGTGCGTGGATTGAAATTGCTCTAACCGATCCATCTTTTGCTTAATGCGGTCTATCTGCCATTCGTAGTGCATAACGTCCGCATAATTACCATATCTGTCGGCCTCGTCTCGCTTCTCTACAGCATAGGCGAGGTCAATCTTCAGTAGTGTGTAATCGTTGTTTGCTGCCATCTTCACTTTCCTCCGAGTCTGTTATGAGACGATCAAGGTAATATCTTGCCTTCTTCAAATCTTCCAATCCATTCTTATGCTCATAGCGAGAAATATATTTAATTACGTTGCCTGCTAGAAATCCTCTGTAAGCCATAGGAGACATTTTTGCATGCATGAAGTCAATTGGTTCAATGCCGCCGAAAGAGTAATGATTTGGGCGTATAGCGTCACTCATGAGCAACTCTCCCTATGCTCAAAGTATTCGGATCTATTGGCTCAATTAACATATACCTATCTATACTGACTACACCTACATATAATAGTAATGCTATTAATATAGAGGTATAAGCTCTTATCATGGGGTGTCTCCTTTATCTTGCAGGAGAGCATGATATGCCTTGGTCATATCGTCCAACTTCTTTAATGTCGCTTCATACTCTCCACGGCTTACGCAATTTGCTTGTAATCCTTCATATGCTTTCTCAGCGGCGGTTAAATCATCGTTCCAGCCCATTGCAGCTTTCTGGAACCGTTCATATTCCCTTTCAAGTGCTGCATATTGTTGGAGCCAGTAAGGAAGGGCTTCAAGTCCATCTAATATAATCTCAGCATTGCTTATGCCTACATCCCCAGCAATAACCTGGGCAAATGCATAATCAGCATCCTTTGCTACAATATTTCCTTCACCATTAAAAGTGATTTCATAGGTCCAGCATTTGGCTTTTTCTGACAGTTTCACATCCTCTTGCCAGTTACGTGGTTTATCTGTCATTGTTGTTCCTCCCTCAAAACGGGTATGGTTATTGGCGTCCAATGCGTATGATAATCCGGCCAGTCTGCATCCAATGGAGTACCGCAATATGGTGGTTCATCAATCGGGAATTTCCACCAGAGTACAGCTCCAAGATCCTCATGCCACTCGTCAAGTGGTCTCGGGGTTTCTGTTAATCGATTATTCCACACCGCAACAGCTGCCTTTTCTCCGTTTTCGATTTGGGTTGTGCACCCGCAACTTCTGCATTTAATACTTGTCCCAGTGGCGCTATGCCATCGGTTAATGTATGGTGTTCCTCCGCAAAACGGGCATGCTTTCATCTATATATCCTCCCTTAGTGGGTGTAGGTCCTACACCCTGTATTGGTTATTCTTTATTTCTAATGAGTCTAACGAAAGCATCCGTAACCAAATAAATTCCGTACCCCATGATGAACATGGTTATATAATCCCATACTATTTCTGCTTTGCTTTGTGGAGTTGCATTCCATCCGAAATATGCCGTTTCAATGATATTTAAAAAGAATCCTATAACGAGAATTTTCCATCCAAATTTGTGTTGTTTGTTACTGTCCATTTTCATTCCCTTTCTAGCGCTAAGGAGCGTATTGTATTGGTGGTTACTCCCCTAATGCCTCATCCAGTCGCTCCAGCACAGCTAAATCCCTGCCAGCTACCAACAAAGCCCTTGCATCATGTAAGTTAGCTTTTGCTTTAGCAGATATCGCAACCTCGTCGGTAATTTGCTTGGTGAGCAGCTCTATTGTCCGTTCCCTCTCTGCAAGCTGCTTGCCTCTCTCCGCAGCCGTTTGAAAGTTAGCTAGGCTTTCCTCGTTCAAGCCATTTACCTGCTGTTGGAGTGAGTCTACCAGGGCAAGCAGGTCTTCTACCTCTCTAACTGGTAACAGGATATTTTTCTTCGCTTCATTCTTTGCTGACTGCAAATCTGTACGGATTAAATCTACTGTCCGTTCACTCATGACTGTTCTTCCTCCCCTAACTCGTTAGTAAGCCACTCTATTTTGCGTTCCCTCTCTGCAATCTGCTCACGGAGATGATCTACATCAGCAGCATACCGCCTGTTATATTCGTGTAATTCAGCTATAGCATCGTCCTTCTCTGCTACCTGCTGCTGGAGTGAGTCTATTTGCGTATAGGCGGCATCAAGGGCGTTGACTAAATCAAACACATCATTACTCATATGAGCTTCATCACCCCGAGCATCGTCGGCTTTATTCCAAATAGTTTTCAAATCTCCTGCCGACATAGGTTCCAGACCATTCGGCAAATTAATTGTCCGTTCACTCACCTTTACCGCCTCCTTGGGGCTGTAGTAGCTCCGGGTTATCGTATATATTTCCAGCGACATGCATGTTTTCCTCGCCATATTCATCTAGTGGATACAAACGTCCGTTGGATTGACTTTTCAGCGCATAACCAGCCGTTTCCTTGTTCCAAACTACCGTATATATCCCGTCATTGTGTGTACATCCATATTCACTATCGCAGTCGCAGGCAATGAGCATAATGTCACCATTGTAAAACTCTATTCCGTAATAATTTACATATTGACCTACTGTTTCAGGGTCTACCTCATTTACAAATGGAGCTTCGGTATTAACAAAATTGCCTTCACTATCAATGCAGGCGCCAAAACGATTATCGACGATGAATTTCCTGCCTTGTCCTTGTTCACCCAACAATTGAATCAAGTCACCCTGTGTCCAAGATCCGTTATCCAGTCGTTTACCACGGAATTTACTATCTCTCATGCTTATCGCTCCTTATAAGGTATATAGGGGTATAGGGTAAGAGGCTGTTATGCCTCTTCGAAACATCCTGCTCTATAGAGCACCGTGCCAATAAGTATCCAGCCCGGCTTATAACGAGTGGCTGGGTATGTCTCACCCAGCTTCAATTCCTCGTAATTTGCGTGCCATTTTATATAAATGACTCTCATTGTATCTCTCCTTTGGTATAGGTAGTAGGGGGTGTATCCCCCTTATATCTGTCCTGCCGTCTCTGGCATGTCGTGATAGACATTCCATACAAGCTGATATCCTTCCCTGATCCCTTTGATCTTGGTTTCATAAAAACGACCAACCTCCGCAGCATCTTCCACCCATGGGCATTCTCTCAAATCCTCTTCCCACTGTCGTTGGATCAGGTCATCCAGCTCCTGCGAATAGATAAGCTTTTGCGGCTCCACTCCGTGCATTCGGGCCAGCTCTTCGTTTTCCCTCTCAGCCTGCCTCACAGCCTCATAGAGCTGCATACGGGCCTTAACCGTAAATGTACCTTTGCCATACTCCAGTACCGTACCGTCTCGCTTGCGGCCTGCCTTATTGCGTGGGTCCTTGTACATGTCGATCATAAGGTTACGCAGGCCTACATATGGCTGTAGCCATGGGTTATGCTTGGCAAACTCTTGGCTGGATTTATCTATTTTGACCACAGGGCAGATAATACACCCGGTTCGCGCTCCACACGGATCGTCTGTTTTTTCGTCAGCCCCGGCTTTACGTTGCCGCAACCCGCACTCGCCTGTTGCCTCCTTGTAGAGCTGGCCTAGCTGCTCCGCATCGCCCCATGCCATGCCCTCACGTACCAGGTAAGACCAGACATCATCAAGCGTGAAATTCACGATCGGCATAAATTCCGTGTCACTGAAAAACTCGGACACCTGACGGTTCTTGATGTTTTCCTGCCGCGCTGCTGACTCGCTCATTCGGACCCCTGTAACCGTAAGCGCTGGTGCAATAGCTTTGTGCTCTTTTTGGGATGGCTCAATCTTGAGCCGTTCAGTACACCAACGGTTCATTCTGCTTTTGGGAAGCGGGTAACCACGTCCAACAGTCAGATACATAAAGCTCTTTTCGATTGGCGCAGCAACTTCGACAATCTTCACGGGAAGCCCCTGCTCACTTACCAGACGTTTGATCTTTGCCAGTTCCGATTGCTTGAGCGGGTCCGTTACAAAATCCAGATTGGTGTTAGCTGTGGTCAGATACACATCCCTCGTAAGCGCGTCGGGCTTGTACGTCTTAAGCTGCATCAGCGACCGGATTACGATATCTAGGGCTACTGTACTGTCCTTGCCACCGCTGTACGCTATAACCCACGGCCCCGGCTTATCAGTATCTGTATATGCTTTAAGCGTCTCCGCCGTAGCGATAAGCCGCTTTTGCTTATAGTCCAATGTGCTGTTCCCTCCTTCTTATCCCCTATGAGGCTAGACTTTTTAATGCAACGTTTCAAAATACTTCCGTGACATTGGCTTTGTATAAACGGTCTTTGCACCTTCATAAGTCAGGCGGAAATACGCGCTTTCCTCATCCCAACCGCCACGTTTCGTAGCCAACCCTTTAGCAACAAGATCGTTCCAACCCGCATCGTCCGCGTCACAGTAAAAATTGTTTCTTGTCGGCTTCTTGTTGTAGTTAAGGCCCAAAGCGTGCTTCACATTCTCCAACTGTTCCTCGTTAAGTTCCATCTTGTATTTGTCCTCTCTGCCCTTGGGGGCTATAGATTCCTTGCTTGATATATTGGAGACATATCAGGTGCATATTTCATTGCCTTGATATGGTCTAGTAATATGGGTTGCCATACTCTCTTATTGCTGTGGATTCGTTCATGGCATGCATGGCATACCAGTACACAGTTATCTACCACATACTGACCTCCACCGCCGCCCATGCCGCCGTATATTACTCGATGAAGGTGTAAGCCTGGACCCGGCTTGCCGCACAGCAGACAGCAATTATGAGCGCCTACGGATGCATCACGCTCAGACACCCCAGAGCGTACCTTGTCCTTGCTAATGGACTCTGGATCAACAAAACGTTTCTTTTTAGGTCGTTCTTTACGATTGTGGTGAGCCAGGATATTTTTACGATGTTCAGGTATAGGTTTCTTACGTTTCGCGAGTGCCATAGCTACCTCCTAAAATGGTCCGTCAATGGGATCGGGTAAGGGGCCACCATCGTCGTAAAATGGGTCTTTATCGCGGTCATATTTAGAATGGAAGATCATCATCGCTCACTCCTATTGAATAGTCCGGGTCTTGTCGTTCAAGCTGTTGCCCACCGTTCTCAGGTCGTTCTAGGAAGCGCACGTTGTCTGCTACAATCTCAGTTACGTACACACGCTTGCCTTCACTGTTCTCGTAGTTACGCACCTGTACACGGCCTTCTACGGCTGTCAGTCGCCCCTTTCGGAGATAGTTGGCACATGTCTCAGCAAGCTGCCGCCAGGTTACAATTGGTATAAAGTCCGCTTCCCGTTCGCCGCCTTGACTTGTAAACGGCCTGTCTACCGCTAAGGTAAATTCAGTTGTGGCAACGCCCGAAGGCGTATACCGTAGCTCAGGGTCGCGTGTCAGGCGTCCGATCAAAATTACTCTGTTCAACATGTGTTATGCTCCTTCCGGCTCAACTGTTTTTTGTTTATCGTTCAGGACATCAATGAATGATTGCCCCTGTTTTTCCGTTATTCCTTGTAAAGGTGATCCATACAATTTCCGAGTTTGCGCATCTATTAACTCAACTTGAAGACCGAGTGCGTTCCATTTGTGTTTGATGATGTCCGTTGTGTTGTCAGTAATAAGCTTCTCGCCTGACTCCAGCCAGTCCAGCAATTGTTTGCCTGTCTCAACTGATGGCGTGAAGTATTGTCCATCGAATAGACCTGTCCGATCCTTTGACACAGTTGCCACATGGTCTGCAGTCAGGTCCATGACCAGCGTAAACTCGTACTCTAACCCATCACGCTGTACCGGAGCCATACCAATCTTACGTGGTACCTGTTTTCCTTTATCGTTCGCTTCAAGGACGTATTCTGTCTTGGATCTCATCGTTGTGAATACGTGACATTTCGATTTGAGTATGGTCTCGACCATCTTGTTTTGCTTTGGCGTTAGTTCTCCCCACGCTGCGAAGCTATTTTTTGTCTTCGACATGGTGTCCTTCTGCTCAAGCAATCCGCCTTCACCAGCCCAAGCGTGGGACAACGAGTCAATAATGATGACGTCGACGCCGTAGTCCTCAAAAGCTTTGATTGCCTCAATGTACTTTTCCGTGGTGTATGGAGGATCAAGGTCAATCTTCGGGAACTCCGGAATGTGTACACCTGCTTTCATAGTTTCTGCATATAGGTCAGCGCTTCGGTTCTCAGTATCAATTAAACCTACCTTTTCCCAATCCTCCGTCATTCCATATGCCATCAGTAGAGCGGATAGTGTCTTGCCTGAACCACTTGGCCCCGTTATACCAACCTTTGCCTTAGTTACCTTACGCTGCGCTTTACGTATTAACATTTGCTTCATCCTCCAGTTCATAAATAATACTTACTGGCATAACTTCATATTCCCAAGGCTTTTCAGGTCGGAATTGATTAATATATAGGAAATGATTTGCTTCATCTTCGTCGTAATAGAGATAGGCTTTGGTTAGTTCGTATACAATTCCGCGTGCAAGATGGTGATAGTGACCTTTCGACTTATGCCGAATTACATACCGAATCTTTTTCTCGCAGATTTTCATACCATTCGACCTTTCGTTGTGGTATAATCACGTTACTTACTTTAGATGTGTGCTTGATCTGTGCTGCCGTTGCTTCGGCAGCTTTTTCTTTTTTATAAGCTATCACCATGTTTTTCAGGTACACCCTCAGCAACGTTTTTGTCAGCGTCCCGCGTTGTTTTGCGATCTTTGCGAGTTCTAGAAACACCCTGCGATCCGTCAGATTCATTTTTCTTCACCTCCGAGTATTTCACCTCACCTTCCCAACCGTAATGCTTTAAAATGTCGTCTACGTTGCGAAACCTCATGCTGTGCGTTTGCCCTCCCGATCCTCTGGATGAAACATCTTGTCCAATTCAACTGCGCGCTTCTCATAAATCACGTCAGGCCGTTTCAAGTCAAAATCTATTGCCCACTGACTATCTGACTTTCCCAACTCCATATCATCAGCCAACTGGTTGATCCAAAATGCTTGGTCCCGTAGATATGCGATGTACTCAACTCTGGTCATGTTAGCAAGCCCCGCCATATACTCGCCGCCCTCCTGCTTCTTTTAGAACCCAGTTTGTCACGCACCCATCGTCAAGGAACAAATCACCGTCCACAATGATGTAACTGTCTATGCTGGTGTTTATCTCACAGCCGCAGCCGCATTTGCAAATCACCGCGTTGGTTGATTCAGGACGTTTAAATGGGAAAACTGGTGTCAGTATGCGGTTTTCAATCTCCTTTGGATGTTTAGCCACTTTTCTTCTCTCCCTCCAGGTTGGTAACTCGATGTCCGTACTTTTGGTTAAGCAATATAATTTTGCGGGTGACCTCTAGTCGTGTACGTTCACTCAGTTCGGGCGTGTTTTTCTTTAATTCACCGTTGGTAAAATTTCCTTTCATTCCGCAGCCTCCTAGATGTACAATGGGTTGTGGTTGTTCTTACATATGAATCAAGATGTTGATCTAAGATGATAACGTTGGAACTTATTAATGAAGTATTCCTGACCGCGTCCAGTAACTTTAGGTGTCTTTCTAACCTTGATGTCCTCACCATTGCTGTACATAGTCGTTTTAACTTCGAATAACTTAAGTTCCATAGAACGTTGAGTTGGTAAGTTGTATCTCTCTCCAGACTTGCAAAGGTAACCTTCTTCTCTGAGCCAGGAGAACAATCGTTTTTCACCAATATTCACGCCGTTCTGTTTAAGTTGTGTTGCCAACTGACCTACCAAAATAGCGTCTTTAGAGGTTTGAAGAGCTTTGGCGAAGAATACTTTATCGCTGTCGTCCAAAATCTGTTGTTCAAGCGATGCTCTCTTTTCCTGTTCCTTTTTCAACTCTGTGGCAAGGGTGATTATGAAATCAGGATTTGAAAGCGTCTTTTCTATGGCTTCTGGTGACATGTACGCGCCATGTTTTCTAATGGAAGGAATGACTTCGTGTGTGATCCAACGTTTGAACTGTTTGGCCTCGGGTTTTCGACTGCCAAGGATTAAGGTGTATAATCCGGGTTCGTTTACAATTGCAACTGAGGGGTTACCGCGATTACCCTCATTTAAAATGATGGTATTTTTCTCGTCTTCATCTAATCTTGAAAGTGATTGACTTGGATTTCCCACTTCCAAAACATCGCAAACATCTTTGGCAACAAACCATGGTTCGTTTGAAACAGTCAATGTTCTTACTTGTGATGATCCATACATAAATGGTTTCAATTCTTTCACTTTAAACACTCCTTATTTTTAATTTTGATCACGAAGCGCGATCATTCAGGGTAAAAAAAAGCTCATCAACTGTTACTTTATAGAACTGAGCTAACTTAAATTGCAAATCTCTACGTGGGAACCTTTTACCTGTCTCAATCATGGCGTAAGTGCTATAAGGAATACCGATCTGCTCAGCAACTTCCCTTAAAGAGCGGTCGCCACGAAGTTCAGACATTTTCTGATTCTTCATGTTATCCTCCTTTCAGTCACGTTTCGTGACCGCCTTATGTCTATAATATACAGTCACATTTCGTGATTGTCAACACTTTTATTCACTTTTCGTGATCAAATTTATAATGTTCACGTAATGTGATATATAATAATCATCTGGAGGTGGGAATTTTGAAGTCATTTGGCGAACGTCTCTCTTATTTAAGAAACAAAAAGGGATTGTCCCAAGAAGAACTAGCAAAAATTTTTAAAATTGCAAAATCCACTCTTGGTATGTACGAAACAGACAAGAGAGAGCCAAACCACGAAATGACAGCTAAAATCGCTGATTACTTCGATGTTAAAATTGGATGGCTTACTACAGGAAAAGACGAAAAAGAGAGCGAGTACACGCTCCCGGAGGAAGTCGTATCAAAAGTCATTAAGGAAGCTGAGGCACATTACGGAGTTAGCCTGAGGGATGATCCTGTTGTAGAGTCGGCAGTTCGTGATTTAATAAACAATCTTGCAAAGATGAAGCAATCAACTCAGAAAAATGATTAATTAGAGATTTGTTTGTTTCTTCAATACCAGTTCTAGAAATTATTACACTTGCCGACATCAACAACTGTTCATCCATGTTAGCAGCTCCTTTGTGTCTATTTCAGCCGTTTTTAACATAATACCACATATCAGCAACAAATGAAGAACGTATGTTCTGTTTTTGGTTAAAAAAAGAGAACAAGGTGGCAGTGAGATGGAGTTAGTACCCGTCCGCTGTCGTATTCCCGAGTTACTCAAAAGGATCAATAAGAATCAACAATGGTTAGCTGATAAGACTGGTTTGCCCAAGCAACGCATATCGGACATTGTTCACCTGAGAACGGACAATATCCAAATTCAACGAGCTGCTTTACTAGCTTATCACCTTAATTGTAAAATAGACGATCTTTTTGTTTGGGAATTGCGGTAGCAGAGTAGCATTAGCTACTCTCGGGGAAAAGTACCGTTTAAATGGTACTTGCTTCTTAAAAAAAATTAACTGCAACCGCAGCCATTCCCTGCTCACCTTTATTAACACTATATCAGATAATAATTGTCATATGCTGTCGAATTTCGCCGTGAATCAGTCGACGAATAGGGTTAGAGGGGCTTGACAAATCAAATATTCTTTCTAATTACTACATAACTACCATCTGTGAAAATTATTCTTGTACCGTTTTTAACTGGCACGACATCTTCTATCTTATTCTCATTAACCACTGTGGACTGATCGTAACTCCTAAATCCAAAAGAATAATAGGCTTGCGAAATATCTTTAAGTGTATGAAGAGATAAGTACGAACCGTGTTGCGTGTGATGACAAGGTACCTTAGCAGAAAATTTAGTAGGCTGCCATAAGTCAATATAGTTGACTTCATCTAAGCCGAACTCAACAAAATCCGAATCATCTCCTGCTCTATCAAGCAATTTAACTCCAATCATGATGCCAACTCCTGATGTATGATATTTTTCACCATACATCATAAAGCATAGTTGACTACTGGGTCATGGGTAAATGCTACCAAAGGAAATTGTGGGAAATGACGATAATATAGAATAATAGATAAAGAAGCGAGATGAAAATAATGAAACCAATAATAACTGTTATAATAACAGCGCTATTACTTTCAGGATGTTTCGACAGTTCATTTGACACATATATGAGAAAGGGTAAAGATGCACTGATAAATAACAACTACGATGAAGCCATCGAAAACCTTGATAATGCACTTATTGAAGAACCAACTAACAAAGATGCAATTGCGTTAATGAAAATGGCAAAAGAAACGAAAGAAAAAAGTGAGAACAAGAAAATTATTGATGACTTTACAAAAGATACAGAAGAAATATATAAAAAACTAAAGTCACTTGGAGATGGCATCAACACAATGGTTGATAATGTAACTTATGAAGAAGCATTATCCAAGGTGGAAATTCTTAAACCGATGAATGAAAAATTCGTGGAACTAACTCCAAAGTGGCAAGATGAAAAAGTAGTTGGTAGTGCTTTTAGTAACTTGAATTCTGCATATAACAATCTAAGTTATACTTATAGTCTTATCATTGAAAATACAGAACAGCCAGAACCAGAAATTGAGGACACTGATGGTGACGGAAAAATCAGTAGGTACGAAGCGATCCGAGGGAGAAAAGTTCAACCTAGCTTAGCATTCGTTGATTTCAGACAAAATATGGAATCATATAAAAATACACTAACTAAGCTGGAAGAAAACAACCAATAACTAAGGAGTTGACGTTTTGATTACTACTATTATCTATATCGTAATTGGATTAACATCCATCTTCATTATTTTAGGACTCGTTGGTACTGCTTCATTAATTTTTTCAAAAGAAAAAGACAAGAGTTTAGCAGTAATAGCAATAAAGGACGTTTTCAAATACGCATTTATACTGATGCTTTTACTGCTTATATTTTACTATGTTTATCCGACACCGTATTTATATACACATTCAAAAGAAACCTTGGTCAAAGTGAACAGGCTTACTGGAGAAACAACTTATTTCAGATTTAACGAGGGTTGGGTAAAGCCTGAAAACTCTAATTTGTCTGAATAAATAAAAGCTCTGCTAACCTTAATGGGTCGGCAGAGCTTCGTTGTTTTAAGCAGGATTGTATCTAGTTTTAGCTTCTTCGAACAGTTGGCCAAGATCACGAAACTCAATTGTCTGAACCCCGCGATTCAATAATGTTTCAACACCCTTGTGGAATACCTCGAACTCGATTAATAAGCTATCTTCCTGGAGCTGAAAATAGCACATCCGCTTAACATCATCCGCAAGCCACCATTTGTTATCCCCGTATTTATCCATAACCCGCAACATATTATCGATTGCCTTTTTATCGCTGGTCATAGCCTTAGCATATTGTTCGTTTGTCATGGTATTCATCCTTTGTTAGCATAGTTTTTTTATTTAATGATATTCCTAACAGCATCCAAAACCGCTTCTGTATTTTTACGGAACTCATCATAATGTTTGTCGTCAAGTAAAGTATGTATGTGTTCAGTAGACTCTTCAAAATCGTTTATGACTTTAGATAATTTTAATTTGTATGCCGATAAGTAAATATTGCTCAAGTGGTCATTAAGATTGTAGGTTCCTTGCTCTGTTTTTGGTACACCATGCTTATTCAATAATTCTGCAATGTCTTGTTCGCTTAATCCAATTCCACTTAAATTATATGTAAGCTTAACAACTTTAGGGTCAATTGCTGGTGTATCCAATTATGTATCCTCCTAAATATAATATCTGTTGATATTGTATTCCAAATGGAAATTGAATTGCAATGAATAAAAAAATTGTGTTACCATAAGAATAGATAAAGGGACCGGCTGCAACCGGTCCCCTGTACAACTTACCGCTATAAGAGCGGTCGGCATAAGGTTTTAGGTACAGAAATAGACCGTTTACCTTGTCCAGGGCGGTCTATTTCCGTTTATGGAAAGAAAGTATCAGAATCACCAATGTTGCAAATTGAATCATCAACATCAGCGTGTCTTTAACTTCCATGGCTTCACCCCCTTTACAGGAGATTAGCCGACCGCCATTGATAGCCGTTATGTCGTACAACCCAAATTATACCACATTAGTCCTCTATTAAGAGGGCTTTTTATTTTGCCATATTAACCTTACAATCAAAGATAAGACAGTTAGGAGGCACAATATGAGAGTAGCAATATACATCCGGGTAAGTACAGATATGCAGGTTGAAGATGGCTTCTCTATTGAAGGGCAGCGTACAAGGCTCACAAGCTATGCTGCATCCCAAGATTGGGTGATACATGATTTTTACATAGATGAAGGTCAGTCAGCTAAAGACCTTAAGCGTCCTGAAATGGAACGCATGCTTTCGGACATGGAAGAACATAAATTTGACGTGGTACTCGTTTATAAGCTTGACCGTCTCACACGATCTGTGAGCGATCTGCACGTTCTTCTAAAGCGTTTTGATAATCATAGCGTAAAGTTCAAGTCAGCCACTGAAATATTCGACACTACGACTGCTATGGGACGTCTCTTTATCACAATCGTTGCTGCGATGGCAGAATGGGAACGTGGCACCATCTCTGAGCGTGTACGCTTCGGTATAGAGCAAATGATACTAGAAGGTAAGCGTCCTGGAGGTGTCCTGCCCTATGGATACACACAAGACAGTGAACTTATAGAAGAAGAAGCAGAATTAATTCGTTACGCCCGTAAACTATATATGAGCGGTTTGGGATTCAAATCTGTAGCTATGAGATTGAATCGAGAAGGTAAACTGCGAAGAGGACAACTATGGACGGCTGCAACGGTTGCCTACACGATAGAGAATCCTTTTTATGCCGGCATTCTTCGACTTGGTTCAAAACTTCCAGGAGGAGGATATGTTAATAGCGGACGTGACGACAAAGTAAAATGCCTGTATGGTGATGGTGATCATCCTGTTATATTTACCCGTCTGGAATATGAAGAAACAAAAGAGTATATGAAGCGTAGAACCCATGGAGGATTCAGTCGTATCCAGACTTACTGGTTTTCTGGCGTGCTGCGTTGCGGGCGCTGTGGAGCAGCCATGTTCGGCAGAATGACAACTAAACGTCTTAAGTCCAGTGGTGAAGTTGTACGTAGACCATATTATATCTGTTATAACAAGCACTCTAATAAAAGCTGTGACATGCCCACATTTAGACAGGTACATGTAGAGCATCTATTTATGGAGTATATTAAGCAAGTAACCACAGATGATGAAACCGTAAAACAGGTTGCAGCTACTATGGAAAATGATGAGATTAAAATAGTAGATGAAGTTGCGTCCGCAAAGAAAGAGTTAAAAAAAATAGCAGAGCGACGCGAGAAGTGGCAATACATGTTCGTCGAAGGTCTTATAACTAAAGATCAAATCCGAAAAAGAATTATGGAAGAAGATGCCGCTGAGGAAGAAATAAAAAAACATCTGACCGAAAATAAAAATATGATGTCTGCTGTTCCAAAATCGGATGATTTAAAAGAGCTCCATCAATTGTGGCCTGAAATGAATGATGAAGAAAAGAAAGATATGATTTTTACATTGTGTTCTAAAATAGTATTGAATACGGATGAAACAAAAGTTAAAGGCGTAAAAAACAAATTTTTCGACGCTTATATTGGTGAGGTACTTTATAATTGATACTGTATTTATAGCGCTCATAAAAGAGCGCTTATTTCATTTCATATGAATACCATTTTGTATTGCATAGAACACCGTGATGAGGTCATGACTTGTAACAAACACTAGCAAACTAAACAGACTGAGCGACAGAGGGCGTGAAATCAATTTTTTCATCCTTTAACACTCCTTTTAAAATAGTTATATATTGGTCTTGCTGTGTTGCTGTAGCTTGGGATCTGAAAATTTCAAATATAGCGGTACATTTCCTAAACTCATGCTCATGTTCCATACCCAGGGTATCGGACAGCATAAGTGATTGCAGGATATAGCCCAACGCAACCGTAAACTGTTCTTGCTTGATATAATAAAGAGCCAGTTGATAACAGAAGCGAAAATAATATGATACATTCACAGGCTCTTCAAAATATTTAAAACCTTCAATTTGTTCGGCAAATGATTTAAGCACAGCCTCTAAAGGATAATCGTATCTCGACGCTCCCTCAACGATGGAAAGAAGCCCCGGTAACAGCTCTTCCGGATTGTTACGAAGAAATTGGACGTATTCCTGCAACACTTCGGCATGGCCTGACAAAATTTCAAGGGCATACAAATTAGCTCTGGCAGCATAGCGGTAATATTCTACCTCTGCCTCCCCATATTGGTCGAGACCATTAAACCAGCCCAATTCTGCATATTTTTCGATGCAATCGCGAGCGGCCTCATACTTGCCCTGTTTTTGAAAGGCCATGCCTTTCATGAGATGACTGTAGCCGTAGTAGTAGACTAGCGGCCGTTTGGTATGTATGGGTTGTATAGGTTTCTTGCGCGCTTTGTAGAGCTGCAATTCCTGATACTTTTGGTTGACATGGCTATACAGCCGGTCGCATAAAGCAATCATATTGGCACCATCCGCAAATGAAAAAGACAGCTTAATCATGTTAACAAGTGTGTCTAGATCTGTGATGTCGGAGTGAACAAGATCATCCACCGTTCCCGCCTCCTTGTCCGACTTTTTATATTCACCAAACAAAAGTAAGATCTAAATCCTAACTAAAAATAACTTAATTACGTATTTATTACGTAATTAAGTTATATCATAAATACAAACATATGACAAGTACATTATGATAATATATTCCAGTTTTTAAAATACCGATGAAAGTGGATCGTTCACTTGTTTATTTCCATGTGAAGTAAAGGAAATGCCCTACCTGATCCATCCAGTGCAGATCGCGCCGTTTGTACAAAGCCGTAATGTCTGTAGAAAGCATACGCTTTCTCGTTCTGCTCATTCACGTCCACTTTGAGGTGCTTGCCTTTTATTTTTTCAGCATGCTGGATGAGTCGGCTACCTATGCCTTGCCCATGCCGTTCAGGGTCCACAAACAGCATCTCGATTTTCAATCCGTCCAGTCCGATAAAGCCTGTTGGTTCTTGACTTGTATTCCATTCCATCCAAACTTCAAGTTCTCTTAAAGCACCATTGCGTACGATATGATGATAAAATTGAATGTCCTCTTCCGACAAAAATGTGTGCGTCCGGCGTACACCCCGCTGCCAAATATCAACGAGTTGATCATGATTTTCTTCCCGATAAGCAACAATTTCATTTTGCACTTGCACTTCCCCCTTCATTTAAAAATCGATATTGCATGTTTTGCAGTAAGTCTAACATGCCTATTTAGAAGCATACAAACTCAAAAAGGGAAGCGGAATAATTCCGCCTCCCTTACATTACAGCCTTTTACAACGTAACACCGTTTTTAAAAATAGCGAGCTCTCTGAAATTGTTTTTCTCATTGTTCACCCAGGTTCCGCTGGCTACATCGACGATGTAATCGACAAAGTTGCGAAGCGCATCTTCCATACTGACATCCTCCACCAATGAACCGGCGTTATAGTCGATCCAATGAGGTTTAGCCTTATACAACGGCGAGTTGGTTGAGACCTTCATCGTCGGAACAAAGGAGCCAAACGGCGTACCGCGTCCGGTTGTGAAAATGACGAGCTGGCAGCCTGCTGCGGCGAGAGCTGAAGATGCCACTAGATCGTTCCCCGGCGCGCTGAGCAGGTTGAGCCCCTTGGTCTTGAGACGCTCCCCGTACTGAATGACATCAGTGACCGTGGAAGACCCGGATTTTTGCGTACAGCCCAGTGATTTATCCTCCAGAGTCGTGATGCCCCCTGCTTTATTGCCCGGTGACGGATTTTCGTATACTGGCTGCTTGTAATCCAGAAAATATTGTTTGAAATCGTTAATCAGATGTACGATCTTATTAAATACTTGCTCATCGGCAGCGCGCTCCATTAAAATCGTCTCCGCCCCGAACATTTCAGGTACTTCTGTCAAGACCGTTGTTCCACCTTGCGCGGCCATATAATCCGACAATCGTCCGAGTAGTGGGTTGGCAGTAATACCCGATAAGCCATCAGATCCACCGCATTTCAAGCCGATGTTCAGCTCAGACAAAGGTACAGGTTCCCGCCGATCTTCTTGCACGGCCGCAAAAATTTCATGAAGCAACCTTACCCCTTCCTCTACTTCATTCGACACATCCTGGGAAAGCAAAAACTTTACCCGCTCTGAATCATATTCCCCGATGGCTTCCTTAAATTCTTTCATCTCATTGTTCTCACAGCCCAAACCCAGCACAAGTACGCCACCTGCGTTCGCATGTTTCACGGCATCAATCAAAATCGTGCGCGTATGTGCATGATCGTCACCCAACTGAGAACAACCATAGTTATGCTTGAGCACAAGTGCATTTTCAAAAGGTGAAATATCTCCCGCTTCCTGCTTGAAACGGTTTAAAATAAGTTCAGCGATCCCGTTCACACAGCCGACCGTCGGCACAATCCACAACTCATTGCGAATCCCCACACGACCGTCCTTTCGCCTAAAACCTTTAAACGTACGACTCTCCTGTTCATATAAATGAGGAGCTGGCTTAGGCTTATAAGTGTACTCCTCCACGCCTGTCAGGTTCGTCTTCGTATTATGCGTATGCACATGCTGACCTGCCTGAATGGGCTGAATAGCATGACCGATGGGATATCCGTATTTCAGAACATGCCCACCTTCAGCTATATCCTGCAAGGCGATTTTATGCCCACGTGCTACATCCTCGGCTAGCTCCACCCGTTGTTCTTCTTGTGCTCCCCACGCCAGTGTCTCTCCCTGCTTGTAATCACGCAAGGCGACAGCCACGTTATCTTGATCATGAATTTGAATGAATTCCAGCATTCCGGTCTCCTCCTTGCTTATGCTCTGGGCACGCTGTTCCCGGTTAGAGAATCGAGCGTCTCCTTCATTCCTCTGCTTGTAATTTCATACACGTGCTGTGCCGTTTGTTCAGCCAGTCCTTCGATCTGGTTCAGGTCTTGCCCCCACCATGTCTGTCGGCCAAGTACCAGCGCAGTCAATTGCTTCGCCCCGGCGAGAGTACCGTCATATTTACTCCACAGTTCACCAAACGCACTCAACACTTCAGCTTCGTCTGCCAACGCAATCGACTCGCCATTTCTGTCACCCCGGTAAAATACGAGCAAGGACGCCAGTGAAAACACGATTTTGACAGGCAGCACCTTACGTTGTGCCACATACTGGAGCAAGGATGGCAAGTTCCGTGTCTTGAACTTGGACACCGAATTCAACGCAATACTCATGACATAATGACTTACATATGGATTACGGAATCGTTCAATAACATCGTCGGCATATACATTCAATTCCGCTTCTGGCGAGTCCAGCGTCGGAATAATTTCTTCTCGAATCAGCGACTGGATAAAGTTTCCCATAATATCATGCTCGACCGCCTGCCCCACCGTATCCAGGCCATATAAATAAGCTACAGGTGTAAGCGCCGTATGTGCTCCATTCAAAATGCGTACTTTCCGTGTACGGTATGGCGCCATATCGTCGACAATCAGTACATTCAATCCGGCCAAATGAGCAGGTAATTCTTCTTTAAGCCACTGTGGCCCTTCAATAACCCATAAATGATACTGTTCGCCCACAACAACCAAATCGTCCTTGTAACCCAATTCTGCTTGAATCTCATGAATCCGGTCTTTGGGATAACCAGGCACAATCCGATCTACCAAACTGTTGCAGAACGTATTCGATTCCTCCAACCATGCAATAAACTCAGCCCCAAGCTTCCATTGGTCCGCATATTTCAATACGATTTCCTTGAGAGCGTCTCCATTACGGTCGATGAGCTCGCACGGAATGATCACCAGTCCCTTGCTCTGATCGCCCCCGAAAAATTGAAAGCGCTTGTACAGAAAGGCTGCCAGTTTGCCTGGGAAGCTCTTTTGTGGACGATCTTCTAGCTGATCCTCTGGTGCATAAGCGATCCCCGCTTCCGTCGTGTTTGACACGACAAAACGCAGCTCCGGCTTTTGGGATAATGCTTCATACTCCAAAAAGTCCGAACCGTACGGATTAATCCCACGAGTGACGCACTCCACAACGGTATGCTCCTTCATGGCCTTCCCATCCTTAATCCCTTCAAGAATAACCGTATACAGGCCATCCTGCTCGTTAAGTTTCTCCACGAGGCCTCCTGGCTGCGGTTGTACAATCACAACTCCCGTATTCCATTCTGCCAGCTTGTTCATTTTGTCAAATTGCCAGTCTACAAAAGCACGCAGGAAGTTCCCTTCCCCAAATTGGAGCACCTTCTCGGGATGTGGTTCAGTAACAATAAAGCTTTTTCTGTTTAATTGGTCTAATTCATCTACTTGTTTCATCCGGAGTAACCTCCCATAATTACCATAATGATTTCATCGTTATTTTATCACAATGCACACGTTAACAAAATAGTTTTATCAATATTTTTAGTTTGAAAAAATAATAATGACAATAATATGAACACGTTAACATATACGTTTATATTTAAATTTGCAAGTATATCGTCCTTTTTCTGTTGTTTCGCACCTGATCCAAGACGGTTAAGGCTAACTATCACCCTATCCCGAGACCTTGTTCTTATATACATTTCAGGAGAATAGACGCAAGAAAGCACGGGCAGGATAACACTACTTACTAGGCAGGAGGAACATCTATGAAGACAATCGCAGATACTATTGTACAAGTTTTGGTCAATGCTGGGGTCAAGCGGATTTATGGCATTGTTGGAGACTCTCTAAATAATATGGTTGATTCCATTCGCATCAATGGTCAAATCGAATGGATTCATGTAAGGCACGAAGAAGTGGCTGCCTTTGCAGCCGGAGCGGATGCTGACCTTAGTGGCAGCATTGCTGTATGTGCTGGAAGCAGTGGTCCCGGAAATTTGCATCTGATTAATGGTTTATATGATTGCCACCGCAATCGGGTGCCTGTACTGGCTATTGCCGCTCATATTCCAAGCGACGAAATCGGAAGTGAATATTTTCAAGCTACGCATCCTGAGCATCTTTTCGGAGAATGCAGTCACTTCTGTGAGGTTATTACGACACCGCGACAAATTCCCAGAACAGTGACCATGGCCATTCAACAGGCAATTTCACGTTCAGGTGTATCCGTCATTGTTCTTCCCGGTGATGTAGCAGCTTTGGCGGCGGAAAAGGTACCCGTCCCTGAACATGTCTACCATCCCACTGCACCTGTAGTGCATCCGTCAGCTTCCGAAATCTCCCGACTGGCCGAATATTTGAATAAAGGCAAACGAATTACGTTACTATGCGGCGCCGGCTGTGCACAATCTCATGAATTGCTCATGCAGCTATGCGACAAGTTAAAATCCCCTATGGTATCCGCTCTGCGAGGCAAGGAATATCTGGAGTATGACAACCCTTATTATGCTGGATTGACGGGACTGATCGGGTATTCTTCCGGATACCATGCGATGATGGATTGTGACGTCCTGCTTATGCTCGGAACAGACTTCCCTTACAGACAATTTTACCCTGAAGATGCGATTGTTCTACAAGTAGATATAGAGCCAGCCCATCTCGGCAGACGTACTCCGTTGACGTATGGTTTATGCGGGGATGTAAAAGCCACATTGGAAATGCTGCTACCGCATTTAACGTCAGAGCATGATTCCAAGCATCTAGAGAAAACCGTTTCCCACTATACCAAGGTACGCCAGGAGTTGGATGACCTTGCCGTCGGTAAACCAGGGCATACGCCGATCCATCCCCAATATCTCGCCAAGGTCATCAGTGACGCCGCGCAGGAAAATGCTATTTTCACCTGTGATGTCGGTACTCCCACTGTATGGGCGGCGCGTTATTTGCAGATGAACGGTCATCGTCGGCTGCTTGGCTCGTTCAACCATGGCACGATGGCAAATGCGCTGCCGCAGGCAATCGGAGCGCAGGCTACTGAGCCTGACCGACAAGTGATTGCCCTCTCAGGCGATGGCGGGCTCACGATGTTGATGGGCGATCTGCTCACCCTGAAGCAGCATCAGCTGCCTATTAAAGTCATTGTTTTCAATAATGGCGCTCTCGGTTTTGTCGAGCTGGAAATGAAAGCGGCCGGATTCCTGGAAAACGGCACTGAACTGGTGAATCCTGATTTTGGTGCTGTAGCGCAAGCCATGGGACTCAAGGGCATCCGGGTTGAAGATCCGGCAATGCTGGAGGATGCCATTCAGCAAGCACTCGCCTATAATGGCCCTGCTCTGGTAGACGTGGTGGTAAACCGTCAGGAGCTATCTATGCCACCCAAAATTAATCTTAAACAAGCAGAAGGATTTACACTGTGGATGATGAAAGCGATGCTGAACGGACGCGGTGACGAGATTGTAGAACTGGCTAAAACCAATCTCTTTCGTTAAATGCAGACGAGGCAGAGCGCATTTCAACCTAAAAGGGGCAGAAACCATACATCTAGCATGGTTTCTGCCCCTTTGGGCTGCCTGTTAATAAAACGAAACTCAGCGTGGTCTGCCTGCCGTTGATTTCCGTTTCTTAAGCGCAGTCTCCATAAATATAAGCTCACCCTCATTGGACGGTGACTGAATTCGTTCCAGAATGCAGGCGGCTCCGCGCTCACTTATCTGCTCAATCGGTCTTTTGACCGTTGTTAACGGTGGAGTCGTATACATTGAGAACCCGATATCGTCAAAACCAATGACTGAGATATCCTCTGGTACCTTCAAGCCGTTTTCGAATACCGCATTCATGGCCCCAATAGCCATATCATCGTTAGAGCAAAATACCGCTGTCGGCGGCTCCTGCAAGGAAAGCAGTTGCTTCATTGCCTGGCTTCCGCTTTCAGTATCATAATGACCTTGCACAATATATTCATGTCGAATCGGCTTACCACTATCAATCAACGCATTCATAAAACCCTCGCGGCGTTGCTGGGTAGACTTGAAGCCTTCTACCCCTTCGATGATTGCAATGCGTTCATGCCCGCTTTCAACGAGAAAGGAGACCGCTTCATAGGACCCTTCCTTATCATTAGAAATCACATTTACAATCCCCGCACCGGACACCTGCCGATTCAGTACAACAAGCGGAATACCTTGACCGAGCACATGATAAATAAAAGGGTTGTCCGCCTCGCTCTGGCTCATCAGAATGATACCATCAAAACGCTTGCGATGAATGGCCGAAAAATCGGCGTAATCGTCAATTCCTCGCACAAACAAATTGTAATCCACCCCGATGACATGATTAACTCCGCGGATGGTATCCGCAAAAAAACTGGAGCTGGTGCCTTCTGAAATACTGGTGAAAAACAGGCCAATCGTATGCGAGCGCTGGAGAACCAGGCTTTTGGCATTAAAATTTGGAATGTAATTGAGTTGCTCTGCCAACTCCATAATTTTGCGTTTCGTATCTTCTTTAATCAGCGGGCTGTTATTGAGCGCCCGGGAGACGGTTGTATGGGAAACATTAGCCAATTTGGCAATGTCTTTAATGGTAGCTGCCATATACGTATCCTTTCCTTAGTGAGGCTCTAAAAACTTATATACCCACCATACCACAGGAGCCGCCCGGAAAAGAAGACTTTCACAAATTATACGCGGTTGTCCGCATGTCGACGCTGTAACTCTTGAACCATTTCTGCATGTCTACTGTCAGTCAGCTTGTACATTTTACCGATGACCAGCATGGCCAAAGCCAGGGCAACAGCCGGATAGAGACAAAGTAATGCCTTGATCCCAAGCAGCGTTCCAGAGGACTGAACCACATTCGGAACATACCCGATGAGCGCTAGTCCAATACCCGATAGAAAGCCAGACAAGGATTGAGCCAGCTTACGTGAAAAGTTAAATAACGAGTAAGTAATCCCTTCCTTACGCTCCCCGGATGACCATTCGCCATAATCAATGATATCGGACACGAATGCCCAGGTAACCCCGTTAGGAATACTAATACCAATGAACGAAATACTGGCCAGGATTGTGAAAATATATACATTTGAAGGCATGAAAAAGTTAATGGAGTCGGCAATGACACTAACCAGCATCCCCAGTATAGCTGTTTTTCGTTTACCGAAGCGCCGTACCAGCTTGGGCAGGAACAACACACCCAGTAGCGACGAACCGATAATAATAAAATTCATATAAGCCATTAATTCTACATGCCCCAAGTTATATTCGGCAAAATAGATCAGCAGTGCGGACTTAATATTGTACGCGGATATGGTGAAAATCGTCATCAAAACGAGTACCAGCAAAGGCTTGTTATTCGTAAAGGTATGGACGATAACGCCTATAGATAGCTTTTCTTTTGGTCCGGACTGGCTAATAATACGTTCTTTCGTTCCTCGGTAACATATGATGAAAGCGATCACACCAATGAGTGACATAATCCCCATCACAACTGGATAGCCAACATGATGGTTAGGAAACAGTAAAATAAGCGGCATGACAACGACACTGGTGACGAATAATGCGCCCAGAGATCCTGCCTGACGGAAAGATGACAATGAAGCACGCTGATGAGTATCCTGCGTAATGGCGGCACCCAGCGAGCCGTATGGAATGTTTACAATAGAGTAGCCGATCCCCCAGATCATATAGGACGCATAGGCGTAAATGAGTTTGCCTGTGGGTGAAATATTCGGCGAAATAAAGGTTAGAACCGTAAGAATTGCAAGGATAACGCTTCCAACGATAAGAAAAGGCCTAAATTTTCCACGTGTACCGATATGTTTGCGATAATCAACAAAGGACCCGACAATGGGATCACAGATGGCGGCAAACAGCTTGCTGACCAAGAAAATGCCTGCGGCGGCTCCTGCAGAAACCCCTGCTACATCTGTAAAAAATTTCAGCAAATACAACTGCCCCAAATCAAACATGAATCCGTTTCCAAAGTCACCCATACCATACGAAATCTTTTCTTTCAGGCTAATATGCTCGCCTGTCTTGTTGTCAGTTTGGACGCTCTCCTGCACGATAGGCACTCCCATACCTACACACTCCTCTATGTTTGTAATTATTTTCACATAATTAGTTCAGGATTTTGCAAAATTCGATTCCAGTCGCTCCGAAGTGCAAGATGCAGACGAACTAAACCATTTCGATCTATATCTTGTTCATTGGAAGTCGCTTATGGGATTTTTGCAAAATCCTCAGTTGATAACTATTTTGTTTTCAATTGCTCTTACCAGGAGTTTGAAACAAGCTCCTGGCAAGAGCTATTTTTTATAAAGTTAGTGAGTTCTCACCTTAGGCGGTAGCTTCACTTACTATGAACAACCGTTGGGAAACTAAAATATTGCTCAGCGTTATTGTAGCAAATGTTTTGTACCATTGCTCCGAGCAGTTCCAGATCCTCAGGCGCCTTACCCTCCTGAACCCACGTTCCGATTAAGTCACAAAGTATACGGCGGAAATATTCATGGCGCGTGTAGGAAAGGAAGCTGCGGGAATCCGTCAGCATACCAATAAAGCGGGACAGCACCCCGTAGTTAGCCAGCAACTTCATCTGCTCCTGCATGCCTTCGATATGGTCGTTATACCACCATGCCGTGCCAAACTGGATTTTCCCTACAGTTCCACCGGATTGGAAGCAACCCGCGAGACTTGCCAGTACTGGATAATCAACCGAATTAAGCGAATACAAAATGGTTCTCGGTAATCCTCCTGCCAGCTCCTGTGCGTCCAGCAATGCCGCCAATGGACGAGCGATAGAGCCATCATTTACGGCATCATAGCCTGTATCCGGTCCCAAATGACGGAACATAGCCGTGTTGTTGTTACGCAGCGCGTGAATGTGATATTGCATAGCCCAGCCATGTTCTGCATACTGTTTGCCAAGGAAAACCAGAACGTATGATTTGTATTTCGCCTCCTCTAAAGGAGTCACATGGCCTTCCTCCAGCGCCTTGCTGAATATAGCTGCCGCTTCCTCCAGTGTCGTTTCTTCATAGACTACAGTATCCAGCGCATGATCAGATACCCGGCCTCCGGCAGCATGGAAATGGCGCACCCGGCTCGCCAGCGCATTCAAAAATCCTTCCAAGCCAGAGACATCCAGTCCGCTGACTTCACCCAACCGAGCCACCCAAGGCTGGAAAGTTTCACGATTAATTTCCAAAGCTTTGTCGGGGCGAAAGCTTGGCAGCACTGCCACTGGGAAATCGGTCAGCTTGCTGATTTGTTTGTGGTATTCGAGATGGTCTGTCGGATCATCCGTGGTGCACACCACAGTTACCTTCGAGTTCACAATCAGATCACGTGCGCCAAAGCCCTTTCCCTGCAGCTTTTGGTTTACCTTTTCCCAGATCACTGGTGCGTTCTGTTCATTCAGCAGCTCATAGACACCAAAAAAGCGTTGAAGCTCCAAATGCGTCCAGTGGTACAGCGGATTGCCGATTAGTGTAGGTACGGTTTTGGCCCAAGCCAAAAACTTATCATAATCTTCACCATCCCCCGTAATCAGGCGTTCCTCAACCCCATTGGCCCGCATAAGTCTCCACTTGTAATGATCTCCGTACAACCAAGCTTCCGTAATATTCTTGAACGCTTTATTTTCATAAATTTCTTGTGGACTTAAATGACAATGATAATCGATAATCGGCATATCCTTGGCGTACTGATGGTACAAGATTTCAGCCGTTGGATTGCTCAACAAAAAGTTTTCGTCTAAAAACGCTTTAGTCATTACTCTCTCATCCCTTCTATAATCGTGTTTCCTAATAAATTGTTAACGTTAACAAAAATGTTCGTACTCTACTTGTTTTTCAACAATAACATTCTCCACCACATAGCAGGCCTCGTGATTGCATAAGATAATATAGCTATAATACGAAACCTGTACATCATTTCAAGCTGGATTACTTCACCTTAAATTTAATGTTTACGTTAACAACAATTACATTGTAACCGCTATCCTTTGTAGAGGAAAGTGATTTTTATCATGTGAGAGGACAAAAAAACCGACCTTCCACTCTTTGGGGCAGATCTGTTTGCATTTCGTCTATGTCCTGCACCATCCAACACCAAAAAGGAATCTTCAAAAGACTCATTGTGATAGGTGCCTTTTCCTTCACATCCGCCGAGAACATCTGCCATTGCAATAGCAACCCATTCCAAATCTCCGTACTTTTTATTTTCCCCGAAGAATCAAACTTTGAAAACGCTTTATATATTTTCAATCTTTTTCAGAAAATTTCCTTCTTGAAAATACCAGTTATTGTATTATAATTGTCATATACATCCATTGTTTTACATTGAAAGTATTTCATTAGTTTATTTCAAAGATGAGAAGAAGAGGTGGTAGCATTGAGTACCAAAGTTCAAGCTGTCCAAGCAAAGACCGATACTAGAGGAGCAGACCTTGTTGTCGATTGTTTAATCAAGCAAGGGGTGACGCATATTTTTGGCATTCCAGGTGCCAAGATCGATTCTGTTTTTGATGTTCTTCAAGATCGGGGTCCAGAATTAATCATATGCCGTCATGAACAAAATGCTGCCTTTATGGCCGCTGCAGTCGGTCGATTAACTGGAAAGCCGGGCGTATGTCTTGTCACCTCTGGCCCCGGCGCATCCAATTTGGCGACAGGACTTGTCACCGCGAATGCTGAGAGTGATCCTGTCGTCGCTCTTGCAGGTGCAGTCCCAAGATCCGCACGCCTGAAACGCACGCATCAATCCATGGATAACGCCGGACTATTCGAGCCTATTACCAAATACAGTGTAGAAGTAGAACATCCTGATAGTGTACCGGAAGCTATTACTAACGCATTTCGGATTGCGACCTCAGCCCAGCCTGGAGCCACCTTTGTCAGTCTGCCGCAGGACGTGTTGACTTCGTCATCTGAAGTAACAGCCATTGAGAAAATTTCCCTTCCCCAGCTTGGAATCGCACCAGCCGGGCTCATCAAACAAGTCGCAGACCAAATCAAAAAAGCCAAGCTGCCCGTACTTCTCCTCGGCATGAAAGCCAGCACGCCCGAAGCCACAGCAGCCATCCGTGCACTGATTCGAAACACGGATTTGCCTGTAGTTGAAACTTTTCAGGCCGCTGGAGCCATTTCCCGGGAGCTGGAAAGCCACTATTTTGGAAGAGTCGGTCTGTTCCACAATCAGCCCGGTGACATGCTTCTTGGAGCGGCAGATCTGGTACTGACAATTGGCTATGATCCTATTGAATATGATCCAAAAAACTGGAACATTCCTGCAAACCGAACCCTCATTCACCTGGATGATCATCAAGCAGATATTGATCATGATTATCAACCTGATTACGAGCTTATCGGGAATATATCCCTGATTGTGAGTAGCCTTGCAGAAGAATTGCCTACCTTAAAGCTATCTAGAACCTCCTGCAACCAATTAAAACGTCTTCACCATGATCTAAACGAGCAAGCAGCTGTTCCTGTACACAAGCATGACTATCTGATTCATCCATTACAATTCATTCGCACACTGCGCAGCCTGATTGACGATAACGTCACAGTCACTTGTGATGTCGGCTCACACTACATTTGGATGGCACGATATTTCCGTTCGTATGAGCCGCGTCGCCTTCTATTCAGCAACGGGATGCAGACGTTAGGCGTAGCACTTCCTTGGGGGATTGCTGCTACACTCGTCAACCCCGGTCAAAAAGTCGTTTCTATTTCCGGAGACGGAGGATTTCTTTTTTCATCAATGGAGCTCGAAACCGCCGTACGTCTTAACTCACCGTTGGTGCATATCGTATGGAGAGATGGTTCCTATGACATGGTCGCTTTTCAACAACAGATTAAATACGGAAGAACATCTGGTGTAAAATTTGGAGATGTTGATGTAGTGAAATATGCTGAAAGCTTCGGGGCCACTGGATTACGCGTGCACTCTCCTGAAGAACTAGAAAGTGTATTGCAGCAGGCACTTCATACCGATGGTCCTGTGGTTGTCGATATTCCGATTGATTATCAGGATAACATCCAATTGGGACGTAAACTGCTGCCTAACCAATTAAACTAACCTTAACCATGCCTCACTCGTGACGGCTTTATGACAATTATGGAGTATAACGTTTTTTTTATGATTTTTTTGAGTTATTCATGTTATTTACTGAAATTTTACGTTTATTATTGAAAAGGAAAGAAAATAAATGCATACAATTACAAAAGGAAGTGTATTGCCATGACCGTTGCACAATTGGAAACCAAGCAAGAAACTGATCATGATATTTACCAAACGTCCACCATGCTTGCTTTATTAGATGGTCTTTATGACGGAGTCGTTGCGTTCGAGGAACTGCAAAAGCACGGGGATTTCGGACTCGGTACCTTTGATCAACTCAATGGCGAGATGATCGCGTTCGATGGTGAATTTTATCACTTGCTTCCAGACGGTACGGCCCATCGCGTAAAACCAGAAGAAACTACTCCATTTTCCACCGTCACCTTTTTTCATGAAGATTTCACATATACTATTGACCGTCCCATGCATCGTGAAGAGCTGGAGGCTCTGCTGTTAACGTTGTTTCCAAGCCGTAATCTGTTCTATGCCTTCCGTATGGATGGTACTTTTCGTGAAGTAAAGACACGGACCGTGCCTCACCAAGTTAAACCATACAGACCGTTTATCGAAGCGACTAAGTCACAGCCTACCTTCACTTTTAATGAGGCTTCCGGCGTGATTACAGGTTTTTGGACACCTGCCTATGCTCAAGGTATTGGGGTAGCCGGATTTCATCTGCATTTTATTAACGATGAACGCACCGGAGGCGGGCATGTCTTTGATTTTATCGTCGAAAAGTGCACCATCCGCATTTGTCAAAAATCCAATCTGCACCTGGTCCTGCCCGATACCCCGGATTACTTGAAGGCTAACCTGTCCAGAGAAAACCTGGAGAAGGAAATCGCCGTTACTGAAGGTGCGCAGTAATCGCAGTTATTTAACTCATCAAGTTACGGATCCCATAGCTAAACAATAAACAGCAAAAGATCACAGTCAGGGAAGAGAATTAGTACTCTCTGACTGTGATCTTTTTATGTACGAGCGTATATACACGTTAGTTACTACTTATGCTCTCACTCCGGTTCACCTATCCTCGATCTGATCCAGTTTATCTGCATAATATTGAATGGCACGTGAGTACTCCTGTGTAGATAAATCCGAGGTCGTTTCAGCCACCTCCATTAGCAACTCCTGCATGGCCTTCCCGTATTCCCCCAGATTATATAACACCATCGCGTAAAATACCCGAAACGGTCTGTAATCCGGAAATTCGTTCATTCCTGTGTCCAACCACGCTTTCGCCTTGGCGTAAACGCCCAATACACGATATGTACTGCTTAATCCCAGGATAGCTCCTTTCCTTGATTCTGCAGATAACGCCATACCCAGGCATTTTTCATAATAGGCAACCGCTTCCCGCTCTAAGCCCAATGAATCATGGGTCCAAGCTGTCTGATACCACAATTCTGCATCATTTTGCTGCTGTTCTAATGCCTTTAAAAGAAGCTTACGTGCTTTCTCTGCTTGCCCTATTCGTCTAAGCTCGTCAGCTTGCGCCATGATATCGTTCATATTCTCCTCCACTTCTGACTCATGCCTATCTTTGAGACATATGTTACCCGACATTTGAATGCAATGTAAATGGGGTTTTTCCTAAGATTTGAAATCCAAAAAAAACGACCCTCCCTTTAGGAGAGCCACTATATATCCGAAGTTGAAGTTACGGTTTATTTAACCTTCAATGATCCTACAGTTAGTATTCCCGCTACACGCTGCGCGTCGAAAATACGAGAAAGCTCCTCCACTGCCGTCAAGTACAGTAGACCGTTGCCCTCCAGCTTAGGAGAATTGCCGAGTGGAATCGTGCGTTTGATGAGTTGTGCGTATAATTCCGCTTCGGTGAGATCACGCTCAAAGCTCGCATTCGCCAGCTGCTTAATCAACGCCAATGCACCTGCTACGTGTGGAGTAGCCATCGAAGTTCCGCTAAAGGTCGCATATTTGCCGCCCGGAACAGTGGACAAAATATCTTCTCCCGGTGCAACCAAATCCACCTCATTATTAGAATTACTAAATTCTGAGGCGTGCCTGTCAAAATTGATAGCACCTACGCTAATCACTTCATTATAGCAGCCGGGGTAGCCGAGCTCGTCCGTTCTGTCGTCACCGTCTCCCTCATTTCCAGCTGCACAGATGACTAAGATTTGGCTAGCTACAGCCTTTTTTACTGCTTCATGAAGCTCTGGTACATCCTCAGGACCGCCAAGTGACATCGATATAATATCTGCCTTTTGCTCAATTGCATAATAGATGCCTTGAATAATCCAGTCATATTGACCGGAGCCCTGCTTGTTTAGCACTTTGATGATGAGCAGGTCTGCCTCTGGAGCAACACCCACGACACCCTCCGCATTTTCTGCTGCCGCAATGGTTCCTGCTACATGCGTACCATGACCGTTGTAATCCTTGAAAATTTCCGGATCACCTTGATCATCATCCGTAAAATTCCGGCCGCCAATAATGCGCGCCTTCAAATCTGGATGGTCTGAATCACAGCCCGTGTCCAGCACCGCCACCTTCACGCCTCGGCCTCGAGTCTGGTTCCATACCGCAGGAGCCTGAATCAGCTCTACACCTCGCGGTATTTCATTCACTTGTTGCTCCTGCTTGATCACTTGGTAAGGAATGATATGCACTTTACGTTCCATCCTATTCCCTCCTTCATGGATTCAATCGGAAACCATCCGTCTTTGAAACTTTGAAACTTTGAAAACCTCTAATACATTCGAGGTTACTATATTCTAGCAATTTTTGAAAAGTTTGAACATCCCCATTTTGCTTATTTTTGTAAAAAAAACAGACATCCTCCAATTCGCTTGGAGAATGTCTGTTGTAGAATCTCTTTCAGCCTTAGGCTGACTCCGCCTGAAGTTCAGCCTTAGATAACAGCGATTTGTGCTGCCATTTCCGCCCCTTCCAGCGTAAATAGTGGAAAATGCCTCGTACCCACTCATCGCAGGCATGTGCAATCCACACACCCAGCACACCATATCCCATATGAATGCCCAGCACATATGCTAACGGGATTTTAATCCCCCACATTGAAATAATGGCCATCATTAACGGGAACTGAACATCTCCCGCTGCTCGCAAGGAGTTAATGACAACATGATTAAACACACGGCCCGGCTCCAGCAATATACAGAAGAGCAAAATCGCTGCCCCTAATTGAATGATCGCCAGCTCATCTGTAAAGATCGCCATCACTTCATATCGGAAAAAGGATACTACCACGATCACAGCAATTGTAATGACCAAAGACCATTTCAGGCTCCGTAAAAGTTGATGATAGGCCTTTTCTTTATCTCCTGCTCCAATCAGACGGGCAACAATAATTTCCGTCCCCTCACCTACAGCCATTCCAAATACCATAAAAAAGTACACAATTGTATTCGTATAAAAATGGGTTGCGATCGCCGTTGTACCCATAAAGCTGACAAACCGGGTCACCATCATTTGGCTAAGCTGATAAGACAACCATTCCAGCCCGGCAGGAATACCAATCTTCAGGATGGCTACCAGCTTACTCCACTGAAGCTGTACATAATACCGGATGCGAATCGGCGCACTTACACGCTTGTACAGCAGTAGAAAAATCCAGACACATGCTACAGCACGACTAATAACCGTTGAAATCGCTGCTCCCGCCACTCCCATCTGCGGCAGACCAAACCAGCCATAAATGAGCAACGCATTTCCCACGATGTGCAATATATTCATACCAATGCCCACGATCATCGTATCTTTAGTAAAACCATGCGATCGAATAACCGGACCTGCGGTTAGCATGAGCGCTTCCAGAAACAGCGAACCCCCTGCCAGCATCATATAAACCTCTGCATTTTCCTTAATCGTCGGGGTAATATGGTAAAAGGATAGTAAAAAATCCCGGCTCACAATAAACATCAAACTCAGCGCCAGACCAAACACCAGATTAAAGGTTAGTGCCGAAGCTGTAACACGGCTTGCATCCACATGCTTTTGCGCCCCCAATAGCTGAGCAATAATCACACCTACACCAAGACCAAGCAGATTGAAAAGTATAATCGTAAATTCAATCAACTGTCTTGATACACCTACAGCCGATACAACCTCATCAGAAACATGGCTTAGCATGAACGTATCCACGCTACCCATCAAAATGTGAAACAACATCTCTATAAAGATCGGCCAAGTGATTGCAAAAACCGTCATCGTTTTAACGGCTTGTGCTTGCTTGGAACCGTTTTCCTGAGACAGTGACATCCTTCCGTATTCCTCCTAAATGCGACCCAATTATTACTTAATACCTACACTTCAATATCGATAACACTTACTCAATCATAAAAAGTCATATGCTTTTTTTCATTTTTATAATATTGCAGGCGATCCTGCAATTGTCCTGTGTGGAATTCAAACTTATGTCCGTCTGGATCTGTAAAATAGACCGACCTTTTGTCCTGTTCATTCCGCTCTCTTCCGGGCAAAATGGTGACATTAAAAGTTCTCAGCTTGTTAAGCATGCTCTCAAAATCCGCTTCCGCTACCGAAAATGCAATATGCGTATAGGATTGATGAATTTCATTTCTTGGGATATCCTCCTCCACATTGAGGGCCAGCCACATTCCCAAGCAGTCCAGGTAAGCCAACTTACGTCCTTTAACGAGCAGTTTTCCATCTAGTACATTCTGATAAAAATGTATTGATTCCTCTAAATCTGACACCGAAAAGCAAATATGATTCCATCCTTGTATGCTCATATTCCCTGTTCCTTTCAGCGAACACTGTTCAGCCAATAAGGCCACGCTTCTGTATATTTATCGAGATCTTTAGGATGATGGCGAATGCAGGTAGCTATACGAAAGTATAATCCCAGTAACACTTCCCTGTTCAGCTCGTATTCCCCTGTCATCTCCGGCCCAAGCTTCTCTAAGGCAGGCAAAATAGTATCGACGGTCAGCCTATCCGGTGAAGAACAAAAGGCGTATATTAGATCATACAGAGGTTCTCCCACCACTGGATCAGGGTCAATAATGCCCGTCAATGTGCCGTTTTCGGTAAACACAAAATTATGTACTCCACAGTCACCATGAAGCAAATATTTAATATTACGTTGTGGCAATCCAGCCACAAGGGTATGAGCGAACCGATGATTCTCTCGGGGTAAAACGCCTTGTATGATCTTTTCAGATTCCTTCGTTCTGTGCAGCAGAAAATCTCTCCATTCCACAAACGGGTGGTCCGGATAACCATAATGACGTTCCTCACCAAAAGGCTTATAGTGCGAGATCACCTCCGTCGCCAGACGAAGCAACAAATCGCTTTTGTTTCGTCCATGATACTGTGTGAGCCCCGACCTGAACGTGTACACCAAATAACGGTGCAACGGATCTACATAAACCAAACGTGATAGCTTCTCAATCTGTACATAGGTATGTAAGAACTCTGCCTCGGCTTCTACGACAGCGGGATCATTTTGCTTAATCACGTATCGCGGCTTAGTTCCGTCCATGACAACAACCACTTTGCTCGAAGTTCCGCCGGTCAACGGTTTGAGATTTCGCATATGGCTTTCAAGCACGCCCGTTTCGTGAAGCTCATTCAGGATCAGTTGAACATCCATCTTACGCCTCCTCCATGCGTTTGATCGACAATGCAGCTGGCGATTTGGATATTTCATTTAGCTCCCACACGTTCGCCAGCCGCTCTTCTTTTAAAAATAAATCTTTTCATGCTCCGCATAGATTTCAAGCGCCCGCTCCATCTTATGCACATAGGCCTCATCCTGACTAGAACATAGAAATGTAATATGTCCCTCCTGCAATGGACCGGATTTTGGCGAAGGTTCCAGCAAATTACGCTCAGACAACACCTGTTTCAACCGTCTGACTGTTCCCTGGCTCCCGTCAATTAACTGAATATGAGAAGGCAGTAGTTCCCTTAGAATCTCCTTATAAAAAGGATAATGAGTACATCCCAATACCACCGTACCATATATGTCGAGATTGAACGAAGACAGCTCACGGTTAAAATATTCGGACATTTCTGCCCGGTCAAAATTCAACTGTTCGCAATAATGTACTAGCTCCGGCAGAGGTAGTGAGTCCACGCTCCCATGATCGTCAACCCTGGATATCAGCGCTGCATAACAGGATTGTTTCAACGTCAATGGTGTGGCTAACACCAGAACTCTTTTACCATTGGCTCGGTTCATCTCGACCGCTGGCTTCACAGCTGGCTCCATCCCGATAATCGGAATAGGATATTCCTTCCTTAGCTCCGCAACCGCGATACTTGTAGCCGTATTGCAGGCAATTACCAATGCCTTAACATCTTCTTTTAGAATCGTTTGTACTGAAGCCTTGACATAACCAAGCACCTCTTGGGGAGTTTTCGTCCCGTAAGGCACATGAAGGGTATCCGCCATGTATACAAAATTTTCGTTTGGCAAACGTCTTAGTGCCTCGGACAATACTGTAATTCCACCCAATCCTGAATCAAAAAAACCTATCTTCAAGCTACTCACCTTTTTTCGTTCAACTATTGTGCCTATCTTGCTGGCACCATGTTCATTTTCTTCTTAGCCTACTCAAACCATTCTCTGCATTAAACTTTACATTTAAATTTTACCGCAAAACTGATATTTTGCAAAAGAAACACGTAAAATTTACAGTGTAAAAAATAAAGTAGCTTTTCAAAGTAAATTTAATATAAAAGTGTTGACAGATATTATCTTTATATTGTAATATTACGTGGTAACTTACTAACTTAACTTACTTATTCAACTTACTTAGGGGGAAATAAATCATGTCTAAAGTATTATTTGTCAAAGCTAATGATCGTACAGCTGAAGAATCTGCAACAGTTAAATTGTATAACGCCTTCGTAGAAAGCTACAAGTCTTCCCACCCAACTGATGAAATCACTGAGCTGGACCTGTTCTCCGTCGAGCTTCCTTATTTGAACGCTAACATGATCAACGGAACGTTCAAATCCGCTAGAGGCATGGAACTGAACGCAGAAGAAGCTCGCCTGGCAAACATCGCTAATGGCTACCTGGATCAATTCCTGGCAGCAGACAAAGTCGTATTTGCTTTCCCGCTCTGGAACATGACGATTCCAGCTGTACTGCATACGTACATTGACTACCTGAACCAAGCTGGTAAAACATTCAAATACACTGCTGAAGGTCCAGTTGGTCTCGTAACTGAAACTAAAGTAGCCCTGTTGAATGCAAGAGGCGGCGTTTATTCCGAAGGACCAGCTGCTGCAGCTGAAATGTCTTTGAACTACATGAACAACATCTTATCCTTCTTCGGAGTAAAGGATATCGTGAAAGTTGTTCTGGAAGGACATAACCAAGCTCCAGATCAAGCACAAGAAATCGTTGCTTCTGCTGTACAACGTGCAGTAGACACAGCAAAATCGTTCTAATCATATATTATGAAGAGAAGAGGATATCCGCGCCCTATATGGGCTGGATATCCTCTTTTTTGTTATAAAGTATAAAAAACACGTGCTCCCCTGATCTATAATCAAGTGAGAGCACGTGTTTGTGAAATGAGATTACTTCTATTTTAAGGAATGAATTGCTGCACGATTTTTACAACTTTACCCTCACGAAGCGTAATATGGTATGGAAATTGACTGAGGTCCAGAACGTCCTTTTTAGCAAAATCTTTCTCAAACTGTGCCAGAGGAATCGATTCGTTCCATTGCACGTCTGTATCTTCTATGTTACCCGTGTGATCATAAATCTGCACCTCTACCGAAGCATCTGGTGCAACCTGATACACGTCATTTTGCACGGAATTGTTTACGATGTAGTAGCCGTCTGGAGCTCCATCCAATCCTGTATTTCCTTCATGTTCCAATAATGCTTTGTCAGCTGCCGCGCCTTCATACCATTCAATCGGGTCTGCCGACAAATAAATTTGTCCGTCACGAATCTCCATTTGGTTTATATATACGGTCTCCTGATTTTCAGCAGCTGCTACAGGCGTGTAGCCTTGCGCTGTTGCCCCTGCCGTCGTAATCAGCATCATCATTAAAGCCAATACGGTCCATTTCGAAGCTAGTTTCATCATGTCTGATCTCTCCTTGCCGTTTGGGTATGTACACGGTGTCTGTAAGCTTCATTACCCTTGTGTACTTATCATAAACGTTGCACGGTTAAAAAGTGTATCAGATACATAAAAAAGAAGTTACGATTTTTTAAGACTTGGTCTTAAAACTTGATAACATGTCCTATTTTTCTTTGCTATCTTAATAATCCGACCTGACGTGCCTGTTCTTCGGTGAGAATAAACTCTTCATTTTGCCATACTTCGTCCTCTTTGGTTACAGCAAACATCCCCATGATCTCTGTCCATATTCCTTTGTCAACGGCTTCCTTTTGCGTAATAATAATTTTCATTTCGTTTCCTCCTCCTGTAAAATATGAGCAATCCAAGGCTGTCGATTTGTGTGTCTCACTTCGCGATCAGATGGTTTCTACCATTCTCATTTTTCATGAGTTTGCCTCTAAAAAAGCCAACGACCTAAACTGATACTTAGGCCAAATATAATACTTTTATTTAAAGCCTCTAACCCTTATATGGAACTCACAATGCTTGTCCTAGATTTGCATTATCGGAGTGCTTGAGAGATTCTTGTCCCACTTATAACATATGTACCCTTTTCCTGCCGAGATTATTCGCATCTTATTTGTAACCATAAAATTTTATATTATTTTTGTAGGTAGTGACCTCTTTCGAAATGACTAAGCCCTAACATAAAAACGGCTGTAGGTTATCCTACGAGCCGTTTTCACTAAAAAATTTTCTATGCTTGGTTAATCTATCAGTACCATCAACATATACGTATTCATTTATTGTTTCTGCATAAAAAAATGGTCGCCAAAAGCACTAAAGCAGCGGAGAGGACGGAATTGTTCTGAAGAAGCGGAGCGTTCGCCTTTGTCCCCGGATTTCTACCCTTGAACATACAATCGAGAAATCCGGGGGCAACAGCGATCGGAAGAATGATCCGTTCTCGTAGCGGTCACAAGCCGCATACCGTTATTTAGTTACCCCCAATGTTTTCCTAATTTTTACACGGAAAAGTAAAAAGGCTGTACGCATACTGGCTTGGACACGGTTACTTGTTGCCCAGTGTAGGTCAAGCGTCCACTTGCCTTGTCCACTTTGAACGTAACAATGTTGTTGGTGTCGCGGTTGGCCACGAGCATATGATCACCATTTGGAGTCAAAGCAAAATGGCGTGGATGCTCTCCTTCGGCAGATACATGCTCGACCAAGCTCAGCTTGCCAGTTGCTCCGTCTACAGCGTATACCACAATGCTGTCATGCCCACGGTTGGACCCGTACAGATAAGCTCCATCCTCCGAAATTGCAATTTCAGCAGTTGTGTTTTCACCTGTAAAGTCAGACGGCAATGTCGGTACGCTCTCAAGCTCAGTGAGCTTGCCAGCCTCTGCATCATATGCAAAAGAAGTAATGGAAGAATCCACTTCGTTAATGACAAAAGCAAATTTACCATTCGGGTGGAACGTCAAATGACGTGGACCTGCACCTGCATGGGTTTTCGTTTCACCATGAAGCAACAGTTGTCCTTTGCTGTCATCAATGGTGTAGACGCGGATCAGATCCAGACCGAGATCTTGTACGAACAGGAAGCGGCCATCCGGACTAAAGAAACTGGAATGTGGATGTGGACGATCCTGACGTTCAGGATGCGCTCCTTTGCCCTCATGCTGTTTAACATCCAGCAACTCACCAATACGTCCGTCCTCAGTCAGAGACACCAGTCCCACCATACCTCCGTGGTAGCTGACTACAATAAGGTAACGATCAGATGGATCACGCTGAATGTGGCAAGTTGTTGCACCCACGTTTTCCGCACGATTCAGCAATGTAAATGTTCCTTTAACTGGGTCAATTTCGAAAGCAGAGGCTTCGCCTACTTTCGCTCCTGCAGCAGAAGTCGTCTCTCCAATGGAATACAGCTTCCGATTTTTGACGTCCACATTCAAGAATGTAGGATTTTTCAAGCCGGAGAACTCATCCTGTAGTGTAAGTGCTCCTGTCTGTTCATTAAAAGTGTACGAATAAACCCCGTTACCTTCCAATTCGGCGTAAGAGCCTGCGAATACGAGCAATTTTTGTTGTGCTGTCATGGTTGTGTCCTCCTTGGATTAAAAAAATGATGGGCAGTTGGAATGATTGCTCCTGTTACAAATATCGCTTTAAGAGGCGCGCTCCACCACGGGCTCTGTGGACAACGCCACATTCCCCGCTACGGCACGCGAGATCATGCATGAGGTTTCTGCCTGCTCTGCCAGTCGCAATGCTTGTTCGATCTGCGATTCTGTCGCATCGGCGGCCAATTGAACCTGCGGACGATGCACAATTCGGCGATATGTAAAAATATTGTTCGTTACATCGACAATCCCTTCGGATTCCAGTGCCAGTGATGCCACCGGGAGACTCGCGCGCTCCATCATCGCCGCCAAAGTAATCAAATAGCAGGTAGCGGCGGCACCGAGCAGCATTTCATCTGGATTGGTGCCCACACCAGGGCCTCCCATCTCAGCCGGGATCGAAATTGCAGTCCGCAACTGTCCAGCCTCAATACGGCCGTCGCTGTTGCGCCCCCCGTTCCAGTCTGCCTTGAGCAGAAAGGTATGCTCCATTTCAGGTCACTCCTCTCTCTTATATTATGAATCTTTACACAGGTGAATGTAAAGGTTAGTCAATCTCCTGATTTTTAGTTTCCGTACCCAGCAACCATACAGCCGCTGCTCCAATCAAGATAGCTACGAAGAAAATCACAAAGATAGATGGTAACGCTACGCCCTGTCCTACGAGTATACCGACCGCAAACGGCCCGATAACGCCTCCAATACGGCCAAACGCAGCCGCCATACCCACACCAGTTGAACGTACAGCTGTCGGGTACAATTCCGGAGTATAAGCATACATGGCTCCCCATGCACCAAGATTAAAAAAGGACAAGCAGATACCAGCAGCTAGCAGCATTCCCGCTGTTTCCGAGGTGCCAAACCAAATGGCAGACACTGCTGTGAGCAGCAAGTAGATGATCAGTACGAATTTTCGCCCTAGCTTTTCAATTAGATAGGCGGCGGTAAAGTATCCTGGTAGTTGCGCAAGCGTCATGATCAGCACATATTCAAAGCTTTTAACCAGTTCGAAACCTTTCATAAACATAATGCTCGGTAGCCACAGGAACATGCCGTAGTATGAAAATACAACTGTGAACCATAAAATCCACAGCATCAGCGTAGACTTGCGATTGGGTCCCGACCAAATCGAAGCCAATCGTGCACGCAGCGGAAGTTTAACGCTTTGCTGCTTATAACGCGGTGAATCCTCAATAGCTCTGCGCAGATAAAGAGCGTACAGCGCAGGTACTGCGCCGAGAATAAATGCCATTTGCCAACCATACTTTGGAATAACAAAATAAGCAATAAGAGCCGAAAGGATCCAGCCTGCCGCCCAGAAGCTTTCCAGCAGCACAACCGCTCTTCCTCGTTCTTTCACAGGCACTGATTCTGACACCAACGTCGAAGCAACAGGCAATTCCCCACCCAAGCCTGCACCAGCAATAAAACGCAGCACCAGCAGCATTCCGAGTCCTGTCGCCAAAGCTGATAAGCCGCTGGCAATAGAAAAGATCAACAATGTCCACACTAATATAGCACGTCTGCCGTAACGATCAGCCAAAATCCCCGCCAAAGCGGCTCCGAACACCATTCCTATAGAATTCATTGCAGTCAGCAGTCCAATTTGCTCAGATCCTAGATGCCACTCCTTTGCCAACGCTGCGACTATAAATGAAAGCAGCCCCACATCCATAGCATCAAACAACCAGCTGAGCCCTGCGCTAAACAGCAATTTTCTTTTTTTGGCTGGTGGTAATGAAGTTAATTCACTCATGATTCGCTCTCCCTTAAAAATATATCGTATGTAGACGTATATTCAGGTGTCTTGTCACCTGTAGCCTAGCATCTATTGTACCGTAAGCTTCCTTAATCTGCGAGCTTTTTAACACAGAAAAAAACGGAAGATTGCCTACGGCAATTCTCCCGCCTTCTGGAACCTGCCACTTACCGGTTTTGGACCAGACCGATGATCGTCACCATGAGCACCAGCAGCTGGATGAGTGTATCGTTACTCATTCCAATCGCCTCCATCCCATATGAGATACTCCTTCGGCCGTTTCCCCTCTCCCCGGATCATGACGCTTGTTCCCCAATACATACCTATGCAGGTGGCGGGAAGCTTATGATCAATAATGGATGAAAATCTCCATACGTTTAAGGTTTAATCCAGGACCACTGCAAATCCATTTCCTGAATACATTCACGGTTATCATGTTCATCATTGGCCACCAGTGGGGTCACTGGATAGATGCTCATGTCGCCTTGCTCATACGTGCGCAGTAGAGGCAACAGCTCATCTATGTTCTGGACAGACGGGTCCAGCCATGAATCTATATGATCAGCTTCCAAAATAGCTGGCATACGGGTATCGAATTCACGTATATCCGTATTGGCATGAACTGTCATCATCGTACAGGTGCGTAAAGGCTCCTTACGACTATCCTGCCATACTTCATATAGCCCCGCGACCGCAAACATCTTCTGTTCCGGTAGTACCACCCGTACAGCACACATGCGTTTACCCAATTTGCGCCAATAATAAAATCCATTGCATGGAATGATACAGCGTCGGGTTTCCGCCATCTTGCGATAACTCGGATTTACCCGAACCGTATTCAAGTCTGCATTGACACAATCCTTGCCCCAGTAGGGAATAAATCCCCAGCGAAATTCATCAAGTACCCGTTCTCCATCCTGATGCAGCACAATTGGAATATGCTGGGTGGGACTCATGTTATAACGCGTTTTGTAATAATACATCACCCGTTGTATACCAAAATGATCCCTTACCTCATCCAAATCAGCCGATAACGAAAACCTTTTGCACATACGCTATTCATCCTTCCGCCTTTTTCACCTATTGTGCGGATATACAAGGAAAAATATGCATATGCAGATTTTGCAAAATTCCAATAAACGACAAAACATATAGCAATATCCCCGCAGTTGTGAAGCTACGGGGATAGATACTAGCTTATATTGTTATTACTTCTTTTCTACCGCGTGACCGCCAAATTCATTGCGCAGCGCAGCAACCACTTTCCCGTTGAACGTGTCCGCATCAAGAGACCGGTAGCGCATCAGCAGGGACAAAGCAATGACTGGAGTTGCAGCCTGAATGTCCAGTGCTTCCTCAACCGTCCATTTTCCTTCACCAGAAGAGTGCATAACCCCACGGATTTCGTCCAGGTTTGCATCTTTGGAGAATGCACGTTCAGTTAAACCCATCAGCCAAGAGCGAATAACAGAACCGTTGTTCCACACACGCGCTACTTGTTCATAATCAAAGTCAAAGCTGCTTTTTTCCAGCACTTCAAATCCTTCACCGATGGAAGCCATCATGCCATATTCCACACCGTTATGAACCATTTTCAGAAAATGTCCGCTTCCGGATTTACCTGCATACAGATATCCATTTTCCACTGCTGTGTCGCGGAAAATAGGCTCAACAACCGCCCAAGCTTCCGGATCGCCACCGATCATGTAACAAGCGCCATTGCGTGCGCCTTCCATCCCGCCTGAGGTTCCAGCATCCATGAAGCTGATACCATATTCCTGAAGACGGGCATGACGAGCAATAGACTCTTTGTAATGAGAATTACCACCTTCAATAATGATGTCCCCTTTGGACAACATCGGTTGAAGCTGATCCAGCACAGAATCAACAATTTGGTGAGGAACCATAATCCATAATACTCTAGGGGATTGAGTTGCCTGTACAAGCTCTTCCAATGTAGAAGCACCTTTAGCTCCATAATCCTTCATTTCTTGGATGGCGGCTGCATTGACGTCGTAAGCAACAAGTTCATGCTTATGATCGATCAAATTTTTTCCGAGATTCAAGCCCATTTTTCCCAAACCAATTAATCCTACTTGCATAGTAAAGGCCTCCTGCCGTAGCAAACATATTTTGTATATACTTTCTTGTTAGTGTTAAGAACGAACGACTGCTTTTTCAGTGCTTTCGGACTTTTCGTCCAGCCACCATGTAAAGCCTTGCTCTTCCAACAATTGATCTGAAGCTTCTGGACCGTAAGAGCCTGCTGCATACGTATGAAGTGGGACCTCACCACGAGCAAAAGCTTCCAGTACAGGTTGAACCCACACCCATGAAAGCTCAACTTCGTTCCAATGAGCAAAAAAGGTGGAATCGCCGCGCAGCGCATCAAAGATGAGGCGCTCATAGGCTTCTGGTACATCCTTAGCCTCGGAATGATAATTCATCAGAACCGTTTCCAGTTGACCGGCGTTTAGCGGGTCTCTGCTATTCAGACGCAGCGTTACCTTTTCATCCGGGTTAACATGGATGATCAGCAAGTTCGGGTCGGACGGCTGCCCTTGAGCGGCATAAGGATCTGTGCTGTCCTTTTTGAATTCCACGACGATACGAGTGGATTTTTCTTTCATACGTTTGCCTGTACGAATATAGAACGGCACACCAGACCATTGTTCGTTATCAATCCATAGGCGAGCTGAAATGAAAGTATCATTTTGTGAATCAGGACCGATGTCCGGCTCTTCTTTATAGGAAGGAACTGCTTTTCCGTTGATCTCACCGTTGGTATATTGACCTCTAACCACGTTGGAAGCAATATCGGAAGGATCAAGCGCACGAAGCGCGTCCATAACCTTGCTTTTTTCGTCACGCACCTGGTCAGCCGTGACATGTCCCGGCTTGTTCATCGCCGTCATCATCAACACCTGTAGCATGTGATTTTGTACCATATCACGAATAGCGCCGGAGTGATCGTAGTATCCCGCTCGCTCCTCCACCCCTACAGTCTCGGAAGCGGTAATTTGCACATTGGCGATGTATTGATTGTTCCATATCCCTTGAAGCAATGGATTAGCAAATTTTAAGGCTTCTAGGTTTTGCACCATGGGCTTACCTAAGTAATGGTCAATACGATAAATCTCATCCTCAGCAAAGGTTCTGCTCAGGCGATCATTCAGCTCACGTGCTGATTCCAGATCATGTCCAAATGGTTTTTCGATAATGAGCCGTTTCCAACCCTTTGTTTCAGCTAAACCACTCTCCCGAATATTGAGGGCAATCACATCAAAAAATTCCGGTGCCACCGATAAGTAAAACATGCGGTTCCCCGGAATTCCCAATTCATTTTCACGTTGCTCAGCAAGCTGTAGCAGCTTTTTATAATCTTCCGGGTGGTTAACGTTCAATGCGCTGTAACGGAAAGCACTTAAGAACTGATCCATCTGTGCACGGTCTTCATTCACGTGTCTGGAAAAATCCTTAATGGATTGCTCTACATTACTTTGAAATTGCTCATCCGCCACTTCACGACGCCCCATCCCAATTACAGAAAAGGAAGCCGGAATTTTACCTTCTAAAAACAAATTATACAAGGCAGGGTAGATTTTGCGTTTCGCCAAATCCCCTGTCGCTCCAAATAAGACAAATGTCATTGAATCCATGAAATATTCCTTCTTCCCATTATAAAGATGAGGTTATTAAAAGTTACCTGAGGAATTAACGTAACCCATAATACACCCAAAATAAGGGGCAAGTCAATCAAATTTTAGCGAAATCGTGAACATTCGATATATCCTGTAATGATAACGTTTTCTGTGGTATGATTGACGAAGGGAAAGAGAAAAAACTGTTAAATATGTCACAGTTGATACAAAGCGTTATAGTTACTATTGGTATACAGAGTTACTTTTAGTATACTGTTTAAAACAACAATGAAATTGAGGGGATTCAGATGAGCGACGACAGGCAGCCTAAGCTTTTGTGCGGTAAGGTGGAACAGTCCTTTCAGATCATCAGCAAAAAATGGACCGCTCTCATCATTCATACTTTGATGGAACATCCCAAACGATTTAGTGAAATTCACGTCTCCATACCTGATCTTAGCAAACGCATGCTGAACGAACGCATCAAGGAACTAGAGCTTTCCGGCCTGATCCTTCGCAATGTCATCACAGAGCGGCCTGTGCGTACCGAGTATTCGCTGACACGCAAGGGTAAAGAGCTAGGTGATGCATTAAATGGTGTGGAGAGCTGGGCCGAGAGATGGCTTTAACCGCTAACAGGAGGTCGTCCCACATGGTCTCCTGTTATTGTGTTACCCCATGTGGATCATAATACAAACTATAGCACGAAAATAATGGGACAACCACGCAGCAGCTCATGATTTCAGAACGAGCCAAGGAAGGATGAGAATGATGGCATTTGGCATTACCCGGCAGGAGCTTATGGCCTGGAAAAGAGAGGTCAGTCGTGGTGAAATTGCTTTTCTTACACATTACTGGCTGGATGATCGCTTTCCAGGCATTACAACCGTCACCAAGGTGGGATGTTCTGATTTGGACAAGCTGCGCTTATGGTGCAACCATAACGGATTGGACCCCCAATATATTCATCAGCGTCAGCCCTATCCGCATTTTGATCTTATCGGCAACAAACAAACGGAAATTTTACGTAAGTACGGCATGAGCGATCAATTAAAACGCTTCGAACTTCATCTCTCAATGAGTACACGCCCATCGTTCTAAACCGCAGCTCTCAGAGCTGCGGTACTTTTGTTTTCATACCAGTTAATACCTTGTGTATCCAAATCGCTGACATAGCTCCTTCTCCCATCGCCACAGTCGCTTGCTCGGCATGTGCTCCTAAGTCCCCGGCTACCCATACATTTTCCACATTTGTCATTTTGCTGCGAGGATGAGTTTCGATATGCTTATTATGCAGCAGATGTACACCCAGTTGCTCTGCCAGCTCTGAATGAACGTGATTGCTGCCAAAGGCTAAAAACCCCCGCTCTGCTCGAACCACTTGTCCATCAGCCAACCGCACTCCTTCAAAACAGCCCGGTTCTCCGGTTATAATCTCAGAAATGGCTGCTTCCTTATAGCCAATCCCTTTTTCCCGCAACTTATCGGTCAGCTCGTCCGACACCTCTGAACGCTCATGATTGACATAAACAAGTTGATCAGTGCGGGCTGATAAAATCAGAGCCATGGAAGCTCCTGCTTTGCCTGCCCCCATGACGACCGTGCTTCGATCCTGAACCTCATAACCGTCACAATCCGGGCATACATATACACTGTTGCCCAAGCAGGCTTGTAACCCATCCAGCTTTGGAAAACGGTCCGTTAACCCTGTAGCTAACAACAGCGTCTTAGATGAATACACGGATCCTCCCTCCACTTGAATGTCAAAAAGCTCATCTCTTTTGGCGGCTTTTACCGCCTTCCCTTCAACAAATTTAGTACCTAGTTTCGTGGCTTCACTACGTCCAAGCCGTCGCAGCTCTTCACCAGAAATTCCGTCAGGAAAGCCCAAAATATTATGATACTGGTGGCACAGCGTAGATCGACCATAGCCCGAATCTATCACTAGAACTCGATGACTGCTGTATCTCCCCAATTGAATCGCTGCTTGCAATCCGGCAATTCCCCCACCAACAATAATGCAATCATAGTTCATAACTTTTCCTCCTTTGAATGCGCGTTATCCTAGACATCTGCATAAAACCGCAATAACACCTATGTAAACTTCTCATCCAATTTTAAACATAATATCACCCACTAACGGATGAATTAACCCCTGTGTCCGTATATATCAAAAGCTTTCATACCTTAAAAATGGAATGACAAAGAGCACTGTAGATAACCACAGTGCTCTAATCAGGCTGAACCTGAAACGTCATTTTATCGTAAAAATTATTTAAATGTTTTTACGCGTTCCTCAACAGGCTGGAATTCTTTTTCACCTGGTTGGAATGTCGGTTTACCAAATGGCATTTCAGCAATCAGTTTCCAATGCTCAGGAATGTTCCATTCGTTTTTCACTTTTTCATCAATCAATGGGTTGTAATGCTGAAGGGATGCGCCCAGTCCTTCTTGCTCCAGAGCCGTCCATACAACCAATTGCAGCATACCATTAGATTGGTTGGACCAGATTGGGAAATTGTCCGCATAGGCTTCAAATTGTTGTTGTAGACCAGCCACCACGTTATTGTCTTCAAAGAACAAGACTGTTCCGTATCCGCTGCGGAAACCGTTCATTTTCTCAGCAGTAGACTTGAATTGCTCCTCATTGCCTACAACCTCACGCAAAATATCTTCTGTAATATTCCATAGTTTGTCATGATGCTCTCCAAGCAGCACTACGGCACGTGAAGTTTGGGAGTTGAAAGAGGTAGGTGTGTACTTAACAGCTTCCTCTACAATCTCTTGAATCCGTTGGTCAGAAATGACTTGTTCTTTGCTAATACCATAATAGGAGCGTCTGTCTTTCAGAGCTGTGAAGAAGTCTTTAGCCATTTTGTTACCTCCTGAGAAAAATTAATTACTTTTCGTAACTTAATATACATTACACATATCTTAAAGTCAAGAGATTTCTTTTTAAATATTACCAGTTAGTTGATGATTATACGCCACCATTGTATTTTTTCTCACTGGAAGAGGTATGCTTGGTTGCATCCTTGTCTCTCTCCTCCTGTCTTTCCATCTTCAAATCCTCTACGGGAATGGCGTCTACCGTCTGCTCAATCTCAAAACGGTCAAACAAGCTTTCCTGCTCTGTCGGATACTGCTCTGCATGATCTCGATTGATCAACTGTTCCTGATGTTTAGACTCCGTTGTTCCTCTCCCCGTCTGCCCTTTCTGCTCATTCTGATCGTGCAGGTTATCTTCAAATGGGGCCATTTTACTTCCCTCCCTATCGGATTGGTGTCCACAGTATACTTTTACCTTTCACATCGGGGATTAAACGCAAAAAAGAGAAAATCTCCACAAAGATTTTCTCTACTCTGTTCTTATAGATGGTTGATTGGATTATTCCGAGCTGGATTTACCTGTACACTCATGAAAAAGATGAGGTTCCAGCTTCTCTCCCGTTACGAGCCTCTGCACCAGTTGAGTCCCCGAGTCGGGGGTCATTTGACCATACCAGTCCCCTTGAGGATATACGATCACAACCGCAGCATCATGACAACGCCCATTACAGCGAGTTCTGGTCGTGTGAATATATGCTTCTGCATTTTGTTTACGAATTTCATCCCGAATTGCCTGTGTAACTTCTTCACCCTCATGTCGCATACATGTGCCTCCATTGCAGATCAACACATGATGCTTCATCGGTTCTAATTCAAAAATGGCCATAGCTTCCCCTTTAATCAACAGTTGTTGGTTTTAAATCAATGTTTATCTGGATAAAGAACAAGCTGTGCTTCCATCTGACCAGCTTCAATCGTCAGCACGATAAATGAATATTCGTCTTCGCCGCGTTTGTCCGTCGGAGACCCCGGATTAAGGACAAGCTGACCGTCAATCGTTTTGACCACCGGAATATGCGAATGTCCATAAATCAGGCAATCCAGCATTTCTCCCTTAAACGTATTCAATGCGATATTTTCTGTCGAACCTCGCCAGCCGTGACCGTGAACCATACCGATCCGCTTGCCTTCAACATCAACGATTCGCTGATAGCCTAAACGCTCCACGATGTCCATTCCATCATTGTTTCCAGCAATGCCTTGCACAGGCGCAAATTCAGCTAGACGTTCATATACGAACCAATCCGTCCAGTCTCCGGCATGGAGAATGAGGTCACTGCCTTCTAACTCCTGTACCAGTCGACTAGGCAGTGTTTTACTTCTGTGCGGCATATGAGTGTCTGAAAGTACGATGATTTTCATATTAATTGCTCCTTACTGGCGTCTTACACGGTTGAACTTTGTTGCCCAACGCGCTGCTGAAGCGCCTGCTCCAGATCTCGCAGCGTAACGGTCTCGAAAAACGCCTGTATTTTCTGCTCTGCCACGGTATATAAACCATCCAACAATGCGTCTATGTTCCTACCAACCTCACAATTATGATTGCTGTCGGTATGGATAGCAAACAACGGACCTTCATCCTTGGTCGCTTCATAGATCATTTTCAGATTGATGTTTGAACTGGACATGCTTAGACGAAAGCCGCGTGCTCCAGGCGACGAATCCACCAACCCCGCTTGCTTAAGTCGGCTCATAATCCTTCTCACAACTACCGGATTTGTATTGATGCTGGAAGCAATAAGTGACGATGTCATTCGCTCCGGTGCCCCTTCAGCCAGAAGAAGCAGACAATGGATACTAACGGAAAAATGGGTACTCATGTTAACCACCTTTATGTGTGTGCCTCATTAAATGTTTGGTAAAATGCTTGTTTCCATCATACCACAATAGAGGCACCAACACAGTGCTTACTGCATCTTACTCCGGAAAATAGTCATTTTCAGGACGTACTCGCACTTTTAATTGGCGTACACTATATTCCAACTGCTTAACGATATCCTCCAGTTGACGACGGTCAAGTCCATTAAGGTCGGCGGCAGGCTTAGGCGCATTTTTCAAATCACGTATGGTTGCCTGCTGCTCCTGCCACTTGTCCATCAGGTCGGCTATATTCGCATAAAAGCGTTCATAATCCTTGATTACTTCATCCAGAAAGGCATCCACCTCGTCCGGATCATAGCCGCGCATTTTATTTTTAAACTGTTTCTCATGAATGGAGAGCGCGTCCAGCTGAATGCCCAGTTGTTTAAACAACTGCTTTTGTTTTTCCAGACGACGCTTCATATGTTCATCCATCGGTTATTCCCTCCTTAACACACTATTCTTTTTATATCACATTCTAGGCTGGGAATAAAAGTCTCTGCTGATTGTCCGGCCCTATGAACGGGTATAAAAGAGCATACGTGTCACTTATACAGACCACGAAGGGGAGAGATGATCATGAATCATTTGAACGATTCGCAGCTCGCAGAGCTGAAGCATATGTTACTGGAACAGAAAAAGGATTTAGAAAAGCATTTTGAACAAAACGGTCAGGACAACGCTCCATTGGGAGAAACACTGACAGATTCCACAGGTGAACTTTCTTCCTATGATAACCACCCCGCTGATATAGGGACAGAAACCTTTGAACGGTCCCGTGATTTGGCGATTAATGATTCGCTGCAAGGCGAGCTGGAGCAGGTCAATGCAGCCCTTCAACGGATGAAGGATGGGACATACGGAATATGTGTGGAGAGCGGGGAAGAAATTCCTTTTGAACGGTTGCAAGCCATTCCATATACAGCCTATACAATCGAGCACACACCAACTCGAGAATTATCGAATGACCGTCCTGTAGAGGAACAGGTCATGACTCCACCGCCCAAGGGTTCAGGTGAGGTTCGCCAACGGAATGCAGGACGATTTGACGATGCGGGCGCATGGGACGCCGTGGAGAAATACGGTACATCAAACTCGCCTGCAACTGCCGCCAAGCGTGATGTCACCGATTATGATGAAAATATGTAATGCTATATGCTTATGTATTCGTTCATCTAAAAAAGCAGCTTGTCCTTCGGACAGGCTGCTTTTTATGTCTTTACGGGAATGCGGTGATCCCGTTTATCCAATTTCTATCCGTTTCCGACTGCGAGCTGACTCAATACAAGCGTCAATCACCTTCATATTGCTCACCGCATCTTCTGGCTCATACGGCAACGGGACACCGTCAAGCACCGCTTTAGCAAAAGCATCCGCTTGCAGTTCAAAGGAATTAAAACCTTTCAGACGTTCCTCACGCGTGACCGAACCGACGTGGACGAAAATTTGCGGTACAACAGACGTTCTTTCCCAACCGAACATTTTGGGCATCGCAATCGTACCCTTGCTACCGAGAATCTCCATGTTGGAACGATTGGCTGCCCACATGCCACAATCGAAAGTAAGGTTGACTCCACCCGGAAATTCCAGCAAACCGGAAGCCATCATATCGACGTTGTCATGTTCCGGGGAAAATAAGGCATGTACCGTCACTGCCTCCGGCTCCCGATCCAAATACATACGAGCGGCTGATATCGGATAGACGCCCACATCATATAGCGAGCCGCCGCCCATGTTTTTATTAAAGCGCACATTATCTGCCTGATCGGTATTGTTAAACGTAAACGTGCAATGAATGCCGCGAATGTCACCAATTTCCCCACTATTGATAATTTCCTTAATTCTTCGATGTTTGGGATGATAGCGATACATAAAAGCCTCTGCAAAGATCACTCCTGCACGTTGACATGCTTCAATCATGCGGCTTGTCCCGGCCGAGCTAAGAGAAGATGGTTTTTCACACAAAACGTGCTTCCCAGCCTCCGCTGCCCGAATGGTCCACTCCTCATGCAGATGGTTCGGCAACGGAATATACACCGCTCCGATTTCGGGATCAGCCAACAGTTCATCATAGCTTCCATAACTTTTCGGAATATCGAACTCCCGGGCGGCCTCAGCGGCTTTATCCGCATTACGACTAGCAATCCCAAGCACTTCTCCGCGTTCGGATTGCTGAATTGCCGGAATTACAGCGATTTGGGCGATCTCCGCAGTGCCTAAAATTCCCCATTTCAGCTTTCTACCCATCATTCTCATCCTTTCGTGGTTAGGAATAGTTGTCTTGTTCCGCTTTATGCAGCATACCTAAGCAACGGTCCAAATCGGCTTTGACCTGCTTCTTGTACAGTCGGGCTTTCTCCTCCCCATCATCTGTAAAGTGATAGAGTACAATCTCCTGAAAATCCACGCGCGGGTCTGTTCCTTTCAATCGCTTGGTACGGTAAAAAACGCCTTCCTGTACCAGCTCATGCAGCGCCCGGTAAACCTCGCTCTGAGGCGGAACATATCCAAAGCCACTAAACTCATCCTTCATCGATTCGAGCATCTGATATCCATAACCGCGATGCCTCTCCACCATTGTGATCAGATAAATTTTGATAAAAGCCCGCTGGGATATCATAAACGCCATTTCATAGCCTCCTCCACACCTTATTCGTGCACCTTATCTTCCATTATAAACCACTCTGCGTCCATACACTATTTCCTTTGATGATATGAGAGCGTATGAGAACCCTTCATCCCTTGTGACCTGTTTTAAGATGGCGAGAGATATAGAATGAGGCGATATAGAGTAGTGTGCGAAGCGCTGAGAAATGATTTTATTGTTTTTATTATTATGAATTTTTCATATGTTGAAATAATGTAATTAAAGCTAAAAAAATAGAGTTACAGATTACGAAGACTGGATTAATTGTTTTAAGGCCTCCGTATCGTTACTTGTCAAAACAGGAATATATTCTGTTATTTTTTGAATGTCCCAGTCCCACCATTTCAGGGTTTGTAGCATAGCTATTGTCTCCTCATCAAACCGATAACGAATTAACTTCGCGGGATTTCCTCCTACAATGGAATATGGCAGAACATCTTTAGTCACCACGGCATTTGACGCAATGATCGCGCCATCACCAATTTGAACTCCGGGCATAATGGTAGCGTTGTAACCAATCCAAACATCATTTCCAACCACAGTGTCCCCTTTGTAGCCCCCACTTAAATTGGGTAAACCAACTTTCCAATCTCCACCAAACGCTCCAAAAGGAAAAGTGGTAAACGCATTTGTATTATGATTAGCGCCATTCATAATAAATTTGGCTTTGGCTGCAATCGCGCAAAACTTTCCAATCTTTAATTTGTCCCCTATAAAATCAAAATGATAAAGGACATTTTTCTCAAAATCCAAAGGGTTATCATCATCGTCATAATAGGTATAATCTCCGATTTCGATATATGGATTAACCACTACATTGTTCAAAAAACACAGACTTCTAATATTTTTCATCGGAAAAACGCTTCTTGTATCTGGACCACTCATTTTGCGACCCTCCCATATGGATGTTCCTTCACCCTACTGGTAAAGGCACATCCAGTCTATCAGTATGTATACTATTAAACAAATGCAGATAGAAAAGTATCCCTTGGCCTTATTTCTTGGCTTTGGGATACTCTTGTGAACATATGTGATTGGATTATCAAATCAGGCTTGCTTTTGTAAGGCTGGAGGACCTCCAGTCGGGCGAGGACGAACCCGAAGCCCCACGATCCATTTGCCCAGAGGCAAACGTGCCAGCAGCCATGTTCCGGCAACGGAAAAGATCATACAGAGAACGAACGAAGCCAGCGTACGAAGAACGTAGCTCCAGTCTGCAAACAACGTCTCGTCAAAATAATAGGTCACGCGCAGCATAAAGGCATGCATGAGATAGGCTCCATAGGACAACGTTCCGATGGCCGTCAGCATACTCGCCGCACGTCCCCTCTTATGAGCAATCCACGTCGCTACCCGATAAGCTACAAAAATAGACGCAACGCAATATACAGCCATGACCGGACGCAGCAGAGACAAATAGTTAAAGGAAAGAACTGTACCTCGCGGCGTCTGGAACTGACCGATCATCTCGTACAGTAAGTAGCCTGTAATCACGATAAACAACGGCCAGTATATCATCTGTGCTTTGGTTATCCAAGCATTCCAACGCTTGACGTTCATCCCGGCTGCTGCTCCTAGCACAAAATAAAAGAAAAAGTAGATCACATTCCGGTCAGCGTACAGGGTAAACCAAGAGGTAATGACCGGAAGCTGGAGCTTATCCATCGCTTGGTATACGGGTCCAACGGCGAACATGAGCAAAATATATAGCACACCGAATCCAGCCAATACAGTGGGTCGCCATTTTGACGGCAGTAGCGCAGACAAATGACGGACCGCATAACGAAACACGGGAAATAACACATAACATTGGATAATCATAACGATGTACCATAGATGATAGCTGCTTTTCCCGTTCAACAGCTTCTGGAAAAAATCCAGCGGGTGAATATATCCACCACTTTGGGCAAGCTGATTTCCCAATTCGTATAAAAGAGACCATATGATATACGGAACGATGATGTCCATGAATCTTTTACGTAAAAACGTTCCGTACTTTAAGACCCCATCATAATTGTAAAATAGCACCATGCCCGTGATAAACACAAACACAGGAACTGCAAATTTGGAACACAGCAGTAAAAGTGTCATCAAAACCCCGTCCTGGATGCGCGCCCCCTGCGCAACCGCATAGTGTGCGACGGAATGCTGAAGAACAACGGCAGCAAAAGCCAGCCCTCTTAGCAAAGCGACTTCGGAAATTCTCTCTTTTTGACTCATGTCACTCTCCTGTTACATCTAGCAATTTATAAATCCAGGATTTTTCAAAATCCTCAAATCTATTATAACGACAATTCTGTAAAAATATATAGAAGGATAAACGTGCCAACAGCAAGCAAAGCATCATTTATCTCAGGTTTATTCCATGTTTCACTAACATGTAAAAGCAGCAGCCTTCCCTCTCGGGGAGACTGCTGCTGTAGAAACAACCTATATACAAAGGAGATAGGAAAGCCTGTTAAATCACGTTCTCAACTAGCCGTTAGTTGTTTAGAGGTTCCTTCTAGTATCTGTGTACGCATCTGTCCGCGTGTCCGCCACCGTATCATCATACGTTCTGTAACGATCCGCATTCAGCGAACGGTTGGTGCGGAAAATATCATAAACATCCCTGTGATGGTCAGCTGAATCCACCAGCACTAAAATCTTGCCCTGATCGACGTATGTCTCGTATTGACGTGCATCATCTTCTGGAATACCTAGCCCGACCAGTCCACCGACCAAGCCACCTGCTCCCGCACCGACAGCTGCTCCGGTAAGAGTAGCCGCGATAGGTCCAGCAGCGAGGATCGGTCCGATACCCGGAATAGCCAAGGCCCCGATGCCTGCCAGCAAGCCAGCAACGCCGCCTACAATACCGCCTGTAGCCGCACCTGTGGCCACACCCTCCGGTGCTTTGGTGCCTGTCTCTTCACTAATCGTCCTTAGCTCGTCACGGTCACGGGTGATCACAGAAATTTCACTGCTTGGGATTCCTTTGCTCTGCAATTGTCCTATCGCACGAGATGCTTCCTGCTCTGTATCAAAAACACCAACAATTTTCTTTTCATTATAATCGTTTAAGTTATTAGCCATGATAGTTACCTCCCAATATTTTGGTGTTGAGTGGTTCGTCTTTCATTACCCCGCCATTATGACGTTTAAACGATTTTACGAAAATTCAAAAGTCGATACCCTTCAATTTGAACCCATTCTATAAAAGTTACATATGGAGCCACTGCGCAGTCAGATGGTGCTTCCCAGCGCTGTTGTCCCCAGATTTCCTGAATGAACGTGCAAGAGTAGAAACCTGGAGACAAAGGCGACCGCTTCCGCTTGTACAGCACCATTCTGCCTACTCCGTTTTTATGTGAATTTTTTGAATTCAGCTTACTACTTCTCACACCGTTCTGTCGCATAATAAGACAGCTGCTGGTCAACGCTTTGGCTTTGCTCTGTTGGTCGCCACAGCTTCCAGTGGATCATCCGGCCAATAATGCTTGGGATATCTGCCCTTCAGGTCCTTTTTGACTTCAAAGTAAGCCTCGCTCCAGAAGCTGGACAAGTCGGAAGTCACTTGGACAGGTCGCTGGGCAGGTGACAGTAAATGCAATACAATGGGTACGCGTCCGCGTCCAATAAGAGGCGTATCCCTCATACCGAACAACTCTTGTAGTCGTACGGCCAGCGCTGGTGCCTCAGGATTCGAATAATCGACAGGAATGCGGGAACCGCTGGGTACGCGGATATGCGTCGGCGCTTCCTGATCAAGCTGCTGCCGCTGTTCCCAATCCAGCCTGCCAAGCAGCAATGCAGCACTGTCCAGCCGTTGCAAATCGGATACATTTTGGGCTCCTAGAGCAAAAGGCAACAGCCACGATTCCAGTGAATCCAGCAATGCCGATTCCGTGCAGTCCGGCCAGTCCTCAGGCGCCGAGAAGTGCATAAAAATCAAACGAGCCTGCAACTGGAGGGTTTGCCGATTCCATGACAGTAGCTTTAGACCGCGTTCACGGACACCCTGCATCAAGGCGACAGCAACCTCCTCTGCCGGAGGTCGCTCATAGGACGTTTCCTTTAAGACGAGTGAGCCCAGCCGCAGTACCTTGCGGGCTCTCACTGCTGAGGCGGAGCTATCCCAGTATACGTTGGCCTGTTCCAGCAACAAATCGCTGCAATGCTGGATCAGCTCTTGCAGTTCAACCGGTGCCGCCAACTGAATGGCGCCATCTGCTCCCTCGTCGTCCACTTCGGCGGCGACAAGATAGGACGAACGCGACATCCACTCCACTTGTCGGAGTCGCGCCCCCCGACCGCCGCTAAGCAAAAAGCGGCCGTCCCCTCGGCCCTGCGCGATCCGATCCGGATACGCAAAGGCCAGCAGCTGCCCGCAAGCCGCGGAGCCGTCAGGCTCGTCCTGCACTGCGGCTGCTGTTGGCAGCGTGGCTAGCAGCTGCCGGCTCTCCTGCACGATACGGCGAATCACCGTATCGTCTGCTGCCCGCAGCAGGCTGTGCGTACTGCGGGCATGGGCCGCCTCGCGCAGGGCATCCAGACGCGGGCGCAAATCCGTTCCGCCATGAGCGCGGAACGGGTCCCGCTCTTGCAGCAGCGCAGCCAGACGGCTGGCAGTCGGGGCCAGGCCAAGGGCTGCTGCACGCAACAGCATATGCCCGAGGCGCGGGTGCGTGCCCAGGGCGGACACCTCGCGCCCATGCACGGTGATGCCGCCTGTAGTGCCATCGGCTGCTTCATCCAGGCAGCCGAGCTGGTGCAGCAGACCTGTGGCTTGGCGGTATGCGGCCTCAGGCGGGGCATCCAGCCAGGCCAGTTCGGCAGGCTCGCGCACACCCCAGGCCGCCAGCTCCAGCGCGAGCGGGGCCAGATCCGCCGCGGCGATCTCCGGGCGGCTGGCATCGGGGAGCGCGGCATGCTCCTGCGCGCTCCACAGCCGGTAACATACGCCCGGTTGAAGGCGCCCTGCCCGTCCGCGCCGCTGGTCGGCGGAGGCCTTGGACACCTTGACGGTGGTCAAACGACTCATGCCAGTTCGCGCGGAAAACACCGATTCCCGCGACAGTCCGCTATCAATCACCACCGTGATCCCGGCGATGGTCAAGCTGGACTCGGCAATCGAGGTGGCCAATACCACTTTTCGACTGCCCAAAGCCGATGGGCGTATTGCCTCATCCTGCTGCTCCAGCTTCATGCTGCCGTACAGCGGAATTACCTTGACGTGTGCTGGTAAATGCTTTGAAGCCAATTCTCGTTCCGTTCTATGAATTTCTCTAGCCCCTGGTAAAAACACCAACAGATCGCCTTCATGAGCATCAAGCGCCTTTTCTACCGTCTCAGCCGTAAAGGACTCTAATGAAGTTGACGAAGGTTTGCACATATGAGAGGTTTCTACTGGAAATACGGTGCCTGGACATTCCAGCAATGGCGCATCCCCTAATAGTCTGCATACAGGCTCTGCCTCCAGGGTGGCAGACATGATCAATATCTTCAAATCTGGTCGCAGCAACGCCTGGCTTTGCAGGGCAAGTGCCAATCCCAAGTCTGCATGCAGGCTCCGTTCATGAAACTCATCAAACATAATCAGCCCGACTCCCTCCAATGCCTGATCATGTTGCAGCATCCGGGTCAGCACGCCCTCCGTAACCACTTCAATCCGCGTGTTTGATCCTACTTTTGTATCCATACGAACCCGGTAACCCACGGTCTTCCCGGTGGGCTCTCCCAGCGCTTTCGCCATTTGCGCTGCTGCTGCACGTGCTGCCAAACGCCTCGGCTCCAGCATAATCATCTTTTGCCCTGCCAGCCACGGCTCATGCAGCAATTCCAGCGGTGTTACCGTCGTTTTCCCCGCTCCTGGCTGTGCAATCAGTACCGCCGCCGAATGGGATTGCAGTGTATGTTTAAGCTCGGGAATCACTTGCATAATAGGCAGTTGTTTATCTGTCAATGAAATCTCTCCAATGATACGCTTGATGCGTAGAATCTAAGTTTTAATTTCTTTATTATTATGAATTTTTCATTACCTGTAATTATCGAGCAATGAATAGAAAATGCTAAGCTGCCCTCTGGGACTTCTCTTCGGCCTGTAGTGCATAATCCTTCTAAATCTATTATACAGATATTTAAATTTCCCGTCTGGCCATCGCGGCTATGTATGCTTCGTGTTTAGCTTCTATACCTGTCGGGATGCACTCGCGGCAAGTTCGTTTTATAATATGGTTGATATGGATTGCTGAAGGACGGAACATAGAATCGAGGTCACTTTCTTATGGAATTACAGGCCCAACCCATCAGAGGGCGATTTGCCCCAACACCATCGGGATGGATACACTTAGGAAACGCTCGCACCGCCTTATTATCCTGGCTGCACGTTCGTTCCCTGGGCGGAACCTATATTTTGCGCATGGAAGATATTGATATGACGCGAGCTCGCAACCAGTTAGCGCAAGGGATTATGGAAGATTTGCGCTGGATCGGGCTGAATTGGGACGAAGGACCCGACGTAAGCGGTCCCTACGGTCCCTACACTCAAAGCCAGCGGCTGGAACGCTTCCAATCTGCATTGGAGAAACTACAGGAGCAAGATTTGCTGTATCCTTGTTTTTGTAGTCGGGCAGACATTCTGGCTGCCGCTCATGCTCCACATGGACTGTCTGGTGAAGGACCCGCATATTCGGGGGCATGTCGTAACCTTAGCTCTCAAGATGTCGTAGCCAAAGCACAACATAAACTCCCTTCACTTCGCTTTAAAGTACCGCAAAATCCAGATGCCGTTATTTCTTTTCATGATCAGGTAGCAGGTCATGTGGCCTTTGGTGCGGCAGATGGGGGCGATTTTATCGTCAAACGAGCCGACGGCATGTTTTCCTATCAGCTTGCCGTCGTTGTCGATGATGCGGATATGCATATGACCGACGTACTACGCGGATATGATCTTCTCGATTCAACCCCCCGTCAGCTATTGCTGTACCAAGCTTTGGGGTTGCAGCCGCCACGTTTCGCACACGTTCCCCTTGTCCTGGGCCCTGATGGGCGAAGGCTGGCCAAACGACATGGTGGCGTAGCACTCCGAGCTATGCGCCGACAAGGTGTCACACCGGAAGCAGTCATTGGCTGGCTCGCCTATTTTTCCGGGCTGCTGGATTCACCTGAGCCTGTGAAGGCTGTGGATTTAATCGATGACTTTCATTTGGACAAACTGCCCAAAGAACCTGTCATCCTGACGAAACAATGCCTCACGAGATTATCTGCACTGCAACGGTAATGAGGTAAAGCACGGAAATCAAAGTGTACGGGCAAGGGCATTCCGCCCTTTGCTCCTCTCGCTTCTATTCCTCCAGTCGCTTACGCATAGCGGACTCATATTCATAAAATACAGATGACGTATTCAGCCCTCTTTCCTCCAGCAGCATACGGAGACGTAGTGATTTTTCAGTCAGCCTGCGACTGATCCGTTGTTGCTCTCCTGCCTCATGGCAAGCGTGAAGCAAATCACGTAGCTGGACACATTCCTTTTGTAACTGAAGCTCTTCCGGTAGAATGCCTGCATTCTTCAACAGCTTGTACGACATCCGCAGCTCCTCTGGAACATGTGACAAATCCTCGATGACCAGTGGCTTGCCCGCTCCCGGCAAATGATCAAACTCACCTTTGGCCATCGCCTCGGCAATCTTCTGCTCTGCCATTCTGGAGAACATCTCCATCACTCCTTGTATTAAGCTTCCTATGTACAATCTATATTAAAGAAACCTGGAGTCCTTTGCCACTGTAGCTTACATATCATTAGGATGTCCTGTATCCATAAAGGAGAAAGAGGGTTATTCTTCGATCCCAAGCAATTGAGATACTTGTACTCTATATTTTTTGGCCTTACGTGTTCCATGAATGAGATTAGACAAGCGGCTATCAGGAATATGGTAGGTATCACAAAATGTTCTCTGATCCATTTGCCTCTCGACTAGCTTTTCTTTGATTTTCCACCCAAAAGGAGTTACAGGATTTCGTTTGTTCAACAACGTTATCACCTCTTCATAGTATAGGATTTAGAATTTTGATTGGGGTTTGGGGTTTGGAGATTGGATTTCACATTCTTCCATTAGCAACATGTCATGAACTCATTTGTTAAGATTTCATTTTGTATATTTGGTATTGATTCAATAGTTCATCCAGTTTCATGGATTGTTCAATCACTTTGGGATGCGTTAAAAATCCATATTTCTTCTGGACTTGGTACAGTCTTTTTCTGGCCCGTTCGACACGAAGTAAAGTCACACCTGGATTCATCAGCATGATTCCCCCTTCTGTGTCATATCCTAATGCAAAACGTAAATTTTTGGATTTTTTTAAAATACGCTTAACAAAAAAAGTGCTTCTGGAATATTCCAGAGGCACTTTTTGTCGGTATATGTTTATTTTCAGTTGGTTTCAAGTTGTTCAGAGTTAAACTTTGGAACCCTTATAATCGTCAGTTGTAAAGTTAGCAGAACATTGTTTGTGTTTCTTCTCTGTTACATACCTCCAATTTGATCATTAAGTTGAATGTGACTATGCGAATGAACCGGCACAGTAACAATAAACAAAAAACTAGTCGCGATGATCAGCAGTACCATTTTTTTCAACATTCTCTAACCACACCTTTTCAATAAGATTAAAAAAACCTGCTTTAGTTTCAAGAACCGCATAATCCCGAAAATGTAAAAGCAGCCCCATACAATTTATAAAATAAGTCTCATTATTTAGTGTATGATAACTTACCATTGCATACATCAAATATTTAAAACCATCACTATACACACCTTGATGTAAATAATAATAAGCTAATTCATATCCAAAGCGTGCACATTGCTCTGGTATTACTTGATTAGTATACATATCATCAAACAACATTTCCGGCTGAGTGAAAGAATTAACTTCAGTTTCAAAACGCTGAAGTATTTTATCTACATCAATCTGATATCGGTTAGCAGCCATCAAAACATTAAGCAGTTTGGTGACCATTTCTTTATTCGTTACATTTGTTGATGCAATGTATTCAACATAATCCGTAAGCACACCTGTATCTCCAGATAAGAGTTTATTAACGTAAGTATTACCTTCGGACCAATGTTTGTACAAATTGACCCAGTGCTGAGTAGCCTCGTCTGTCTCTATGACCCAATCTAAATTAGCGTAGGCGTATGTATATTGCAGAGCTTGTCTATAGTCGCCTTGAGCTTCACAGACACATGCACACAACAAGTCAGCATAAGCGATGTAACCAAATAATGGACTCCTTGTTTTCTTGCCAGAATCTTTTCGCTTTTCCTGCTTATGCTTCATAGTGTATTGAATTCTCGCTTTAACCCTCATTCTGCAAGCTGTTGCATCAAGCTTGTCCCATTTACGTAAAGACCTATACACATTCGCCAAATCCTTTAATGCATCAAGCTGAACTATTTCATCCAGACGCTCGACATAAGGTTCAAATAGTATCGCTGCCTTGAGATTACGGCTCTGATCATCTCCAACTTGAATCGTGAATATACGATATTGGCAGGTGGCCAAGCGTTCAGAATGCTGATATTTCTCCACTTCTGCGACATTCTCATAGAGAGGCAGCGCAGCAGCATGTCGTCCCTGTTCAAATAATGCTTCTGCAACATCAAATAGCCTAGTCGCATACAGCGGATTATCCATGATATGTCCAACCATTCGACGGATAGCATACAGCTTGTCCAGCTCCGCACAACGATACAATAATGGCTCGATTCGCCTAAAATTCGGGGAAAGGTCAATGATGTAATTTTCTATGTATAGATCGTAAAAATAGCCTTCTGGCAAATCCATAGCCACAGTGATTCGGTCTAGCTGCTGTACGGAAATAGGACGATGCTGAGTAATCCAATTACTAAGCGTTCTTTGATGAACCCCTGAATATTCGGCAAATTGACTCAATGTCATATCATTTTGTTTTAGATAATCCTCAAACTCCGCTGAAATCGTAGGTGTATGCTTCAAGTCATAACCACCCTTCACATAAAAATTCCATTATTTTAAAAATCACCCTCTATTCTTCTCCATAATTAACCATCTGTCAATATATTATGCAACTAATGTTTATAGCGAAAATTCAGCATAACTTACACATATTGGGACATGATGGACGAGTGGCATCCTGAAATGATTGGGTTGATCCAAGTAAAAGGTTTCACAGAGTTGACATGACTAATTCATTTCCCCATGTGGATTCTCACCAGTAATGATATAGAGGTCCCATGCAGAAACTCTGTTGTACCTTTTAATTACATGAAAAATCCCCTGATGTTGATGCAATCAGGGGATACCTAGGTTCATTTCTCTCGCTTTGATAATACGAAGTTGATTATTTCTCCAGTCACAATTCCTGTCAAAATTGCATAGATTCCCATAGCGCTCATCTTATAACCCAAAGCGTAAAATAACCCTATACCTATTGCGTAGCCCAACAAAATCACTGCATAGCGCTTTAATTTCAATCCACGCACTCCATACAGAGTGCGACGTTGAATCTGAGGCCATAGCCTACAATGAGGTCGATTTCAATCCACGCACTCCATACAGAGTGCGACGCCAAACGATATTATTGAGTACGTAAAAGAGCAGGAGATTTCAATCCACGCACTCATATAGAGTGCGACCGGAACAGCACTTTGAATTTCTTGCTCCAATGAAGATTTCAATCCACGCACTCCATACAGAGTGCGACGCCAAACGATATTATTGAGTACGTAAAAGAGCAGGAGATTTCAATCCACGCACTCATATAGAGTGCGACTTCTATCTACTGCCTTTTGTGCTCGGTTAGTTAATTTCAATCCACGCACTCATATAGAGTGCGACGCTGGGACAGACAATGATGCTTACCGTCAGATAGATTTCAATCCACGCACTCATATAGAGTGCGACGTAATCTTTGGATCGTGACGGGCGTTACTGTCGTGAGAATTTCAATCCACGCACTCATATAGAGTGCGACAGAGGCTGTCGATGTTGCAATCAGTATACCAGTCAATTTCAATCCACGCACTCATATAGAGTGCGACTATATAGTCCTGCACAGCCTTGACGACTGCCACTATTTCAATCCACGCACTCATATAGAGTGCGACCATCGAATTTGTCAGCAGCAGCTTGGTCAGCAGATTATTTCAATCCACGCACTCATATAGAGTGCGACTTTGCTCTATCGCCCCCATCTTGTCGCTCCTTTATAATTTCAATCCACGCACTCATATAGAGTGCGACGCTATTTACTGGATATCAAAGAGGATGAAGAATTCATTTCAATCCACGCACTCATATAGAGTGCGACTCAATCAGACCGCCGAGACCATACCGGAGGCCGAAATTTCAATCCACGCACTCATATAGAGTGCGACTAACAGATTATTTCAAAAAGTCAATAGTTTTTAATGAATTTCAATCCACGCACTCATATAGAGTGCGACAGCGAAAATGGGTCAAATGCCCCCTATTTAAGTAACATTCTAACGTTATTTTGGCAAAAACGCATCTAATATTACCTCATCCTCTTGCGATCGTTTAAAATTTGTTCACATTCGATATAATTCGACAAAATCTGAGGTGCGAATCTCTCGGAGAATTCATGTGAGCTTCACATTCGCACCTGGACAGACTCGCTTTTTGGCTTAGCAACAAATACCTGCCTGAACTTATTTCACCTCTGCCAGTTCTGCCAGTTAACTCCAAAGCTGAACGTTCTGGCTTTGGGTAAATACATCCGGAAATATCCACTACATTGATCAGAAAAATACCTTTATGTCTTCGAAAATCATAAAGGTATTGTAAAATATTTTATGAAGACGTTCGGCAAAAGTTGAGTTATTAACCCTGTTCATCATACCGGCTGCATTACCTGCATAAACCTTCCCATCCGTTCCAGCGACTTCTCCAAATCGACGAGCGAGGCTGCATATGAGCAGCGAATAAAGCCCTCTCCGCCTGATCCGAATACATGTCCAGGTACAACCGCCACCTTCGCTTCCTTCAGCATACGAAGTGCAAACTGCTCAGATGACATGCCAGTAGAAGTAATTGAAGGGAAGGCATAAAAAGCCCCCTCAGGCTCATGACAAGCAAGCCCGATTGCATTCAAGCCAGCCACAAACAGCTTGCGACGTTCATTGTAGCTCGCCATCATCTCATCCTTGGCAGCCAAGCCATGGCGCAATGATTCCAGCGCGGCAATCTGTGCAATGGTGGGCGCACACATGGCTGTGTACTGGTGGATTTTCAGCATGCCGGCAATCAGCTCATGCGGACCGCACGCATAGCCTACCCGCCAGCCTGTCATCGCAAATGCTTTGGAAAAACCGCTGATGACAATCGTACGCTCCTTCATGCCCGGCAAAGAGGCGATACTTACATGCTTTCTCCCGTAAGTCAGTTCGGCATACACTTCATCCGAAATGACGACCAGATTATGTTTGATAATGAGCTCTGTAATCGGCAGCCAATCCTGCTCCGTCATAACTGTTCCAGTCGGATTACAGGGATAATTGATCATAAAAACCTTTGAATGAGGAGTAATTGCCGCTTGCAGCGCTTGCGGGGTCAGCTTGAATTGCTCCTCTGCCGTAGCCGCCACCTCTACAATTTTACCGCCATGCAGATGGGTAATGGGTTCATAGGCAATATAGCTTGGTGCTGGAATCAGCACCTCGTCACCTGGATCGATCACTGCTCGCAGCGCCAGATCGACGGCTTCACTGCTTCCCACGGTCACGATCATTTCCTGCTCAGGGTCATAGGAAAGCGCGAAACTGCCGAAAAAATAAGCAGAGATCTCCTCCCGCAGCTCCATCAAGCCGGCATTCGAAGTATATTTCGTCTGCCCTTCACGCAATGCCTGAATGCAAGCTTCACGTACCTTTTCCGGTGTAACGAAATCAGGCTCTCCGACCCCAAGGGCGATTGTATCTCCTCCTGCTGCATTCAGATCAAAAAAAGTGCGAATTCCCGATGGGCGAATATCCCGTACACGCGAGGATACAAAACACCCTGTACCCTTTTCATTAAACATATTACGCCATCCCCCATTCCTGTTTACGCTCATGGAGCGAGCTGGCAATAATATGGTCCAGCAGTTGTGTAAAGGTTATACCCGCAGCTGCGGCACTTTTCGGAAGCAGGCTGTTGGCGGTCATACCCGGTAATGTATTCACTTCCAGCACATAAGGTCTATCCTGACACAAAATCATATCGACCCTTGCATAGACCTTGCATTGCAGCAGCCGGTAGCTGGCCAGTGCCGCCTCGCGCACACGCTGCTCAATAACAGGAGGAAGCTCGATCACCTTCTCCTCAGCGCCGCCGACCTCATATTTCGCTTGGTAGTCGAACCACTTTGAACGAGCAGAGCTAATGCTAATAATCGGCAATACCTCGCCATCCACGATCGAGCAGGTAATCTCCGTCCCTTTATAATAGGGCTCAATCAAGATCGCTTGATCCAAGCTGCAAGCCTCCTGAACAGCTGGTAGCAGCTCCTTCTCATTTTGTACAAGCTGGATGCCAATGCTGGATCCCCCCGTATTCGGCTTCACAATTACCGGGTAGCCCAAACGCTCCACCACCTGCGGATCATAATCGTCCATCCCCTGCCAACAAAGGCCTGCAGGCGTATGCACACCTGCTGCCTTCAGCAGCGTCTTGGACAACTGCTTATTCATGCATAAGCTGCTTGCCAGGACACCGCTGCCTGTGTAGGGAATGCAGAGCGTCTCCAGCGCTCCCTGCACCGTGCCGTCCTCGCCATACTGACCATGCAGTGCCAACAGCGCGATATCAATGCCTGTCTGCTGGACCTGCGTGATCAAATCCGCTCGCTGCTCAATCACCATTGGAACCACTTCATAACGGCTGCGATCCAAATGATTGATCATCTCTTGACCTGTCTGCAAAGAAATCTCACGCTCAGAGGAAATACCGCCCATAATAACACCAATTTTCATCATGACACCTCATTTTTCTTCAAAATCTTTATGTGGTTACGGATTGTTCTTTTGATCGCTGGTGCTTCTTCAGAACAATATTCCGTCTCTGTAGCTCTTTTCTAACCATTATGCTTAAGAAAGTTAAGCGTCTGTTTGCCGATTATTTGAATACCCCGTTCGATATTTTCATCTGTTACTCGTGAAAACCCAAGCCGCAATGTATTCGTCCCTTCGCCTTCTTGAATAAAAAACTTGTCTCCCGGTGTGAAAATGACGCCCTGTTCAGTGCAAGCTTCTAGCAGCTGGCGCGTATTTACACCTGTCGGGAATGTAAGGAACAAATGCAAGCCCCCGTCACCAGACACCTGCGCCTCAGGAAGATGTGCTTCACAGCATGCCTTTGTCAGCTCATATTTGCGCTTATACTCTGTACGTGCTTTTTTTACATGTTTATCGAAATTTCCGTTAAGCATATATTGGTATAAAATCGATTGATCGATTGTTGAGGTATGAATGGTGCGCGCACGCTTAATGCTTTCCAGAGTGTCAATCAGTGCTCGGTCTCCAAGCACCCATCCTACACGCAAGCCAGGGAACAGCACCTTGGAGAAGCTGCCAATATAGATTACCCCGTTCCCTTGCCCTGCTGTCGCTATTAAGGGCGCAATGTGCGCTCCCGAGTAACGCAGCTCCTCATTGAATCCATCCTCGATCACCGGAATCTGATGGCGCGCCATTAATTTCATAACAGCGCTGCGCTTTGCCGGCGACATGACGATGCCTGTCGGATTATGATAGGAAGGAGTCAAATAGGCCAAATCGAAGCTATTGTTCTGCAGTACCTCCTCTAGCCGCTCTACATCAATACCGTCACACTCCATCGGAATGCCAGTAATCTCAAATCCTTGCAACTTCAAATTTTTGATCGCTGTGTGATGGGTCGGATTTTCACAAATTGCCGCTCCGCGGCGTGCAGAAGGGCGTAAAGCCGACAGTACAATGTCAAAACCTTCTGTAAACCCGCCTGTAATCAGCATATCCTTGCCAATTATATCGACGCCTTTGTTCTCCATATAATGCATCAGATAATCAATCAGCGGCTTGTAGCCCTTGGCATAGCCGTAGTTGAGCAGCACCTGCCCTTCAATTGCCATACGATCCATAAAAGCTCGCCTTACATCCCCCAGATCAAACAGCTGCTCATCCGGAGCGATGCTTGTGAACGAGATAGTTCCCTTTTGGGCACAAATGCCCTGCTTCATCATATCGAGATCAACAGCCGATACAGCATACTCGTTCATTCTTGCCTTCCAGTCGACCTCCCAGGTGGCAGAACCGTCAGATCCTCCGTTATCTACGGCCGACTGGCCCACCATGGCGGCCACATAACTACCCTTTCCGGGAATCGCATACGTAAACCCGTCATCCTCCAAGCCTTCATAGGCTGCAATGACTGTATTGCGGCTCACCTTAAGCAGAACGCTCATTTCTCGTGTGGAAGGCAGCTTCTGATCCGCCTGAAGCGCCCCTTTTATAATTAAACGATTGACGTATTCTTTTACTTGTATCGAGAACGGGCGGTCACTGACGAGCTTGAAATCCTGGAACATCCTTCATCCCCTCCCCCTATAATGATGGCATACAAGACGAGTGAAAAAAAAGAACCACCGCACTGGATTTTTCATCCTTCGGTGGTTCTTCCGCATTTTATCCCCTGTACGCCCTCATATTCTTGCCTCATTCCCCCGCATCATTGCCTCTCATCGCGCCCATCGCCAGCATTGTACATATCACAAAGATCGTTTCACTTCGATTTTATTTTCTTCCTTCTGCAGCTGAAGCCCTGAGAACTATGCAAAGCATACCAGTCAAACAAAACCATATGCCGTAACGACTGACCGTGAATCCTGCCGCATCGTCAATTGTCACATGGAGTGCGCCTATTTCTTTCTTGAGGACGTCCTCCATTCATCATATTTCAATCCACGCACTCATATAAAGTGCGACCCAATAAAATCGGTGCAGCTACCGTTAATCATTTGTCATTTCAATCCACGCACTCATATAGAGTGCGACCAAAGCAATGGTATAGCCGCTTTGCAAAAGGAATTAATTTCAATCCACGCACTCATATAGAGTGCGACTTCCCAGCAGCCGAAGTCATTTGACTATGACGTATTTCAATCCACGCACTCATATAGAGTGCGACTCAAAAAGTGTTCTGATATTCACGTCTCCGTTGTCATTTCAATCCACGCACTCATATAGAGTGCGACTCGACCAACAAAAGCAAAAAATAAATGAAATCACAATTTCAATCCACGCACTCATATAGAGTGCGACTGGCGTAGTTGCTACGTCCTTTACGCTCTGGCACAATTTCAATCCACGCACTCATATAGAGTGCGACCCGGAGTCACGGAGTTTATAAACGCAGTATAAGGAGGATTTCAATCCACGCACTCATATAGAGTGCGACTACGGCTTTGATTGGACTTCGCGCCTGGGCAGGGATTTCAATCCACGCACTCATATAGAGTGCGACTCCAGCTCCAAGGCACTATCATCGGTGTGGATGTATTTCAATCCACGCACTCATATAGAGTGCGACGTTCCAGCTCCAAGGCACTATCATCGGTGTGGATGTATTTCAATCCACGCACTCATATAGAGTGCGACGGCCTTTTGTACTGTATAATAGTTCTTACAGGTAATTTCAATCCACGCACTCATATAGAGTGCGACCTGAATCCAGGCTAATAAAATCGGGAAATCCGTTTGAATTTCAATCCACGCACTCATATAGAGTGCGACAGCGAAAATGCAGTAATTGATTATCTAATGATATCATTTCCATGCATTTTCGAAAAAAGCAATGTCTAAAAGGCTTAAATTAACCATTGACTTTTTCTCACTGATAGCATTTTCTATACTTTTCGACAAATTCCGAGGTGCGAAGGACCCGGGGTTTTCATGTGAGCTTCACATTCGCACCTTATAAAATCAGTGAGCTTTCCACATTGGAAGCTTCCTTAGCCCCTATATGCTCTTCTTCTTTTTATAGCTATCACCCAAATTGTAGAAATGCAGGCTAAGTTCTCTTTCGTCTATTAATTCTTCTAGTTCATACTTTAAACGTCTAAATTGGGTCAAATCCAAAATACATTCAAATAGAGATACATAATCCTATCCTGTTTCATTGTACCATGCCTTCATTACGATTTTCCTTATATCATCGTTTCATCATGACATCCCATTTTCTTTTTTTGTAAAATCCTTTATCTAATCATTTTCTTGTTAATCAAAATCAGGACAAAACAGTCGGCATACGCCTCGAAACTCTTTCATCATATCCGGTGTCAAGGAGGCTCATCCCGGATGATCTCTATGCAGAAAACCTACATTAGCATCCAGCCGACGGCTTCCAGTGCTGATTCATATAATTGGGCAGCAGTGTATAGGCAAAAGATAACAAAGCATTCACATGATCTAACGGCGGGCGCTTATGGCGTCCATGGAAGTAAAAATCAATTTTTCACTACAAAATCAGTTCATCCCAAACGGAATTGTACTGAACCGCCTCCCTCCCCTCCAAACAGCGTAAAATCACCAGCTCCTCCACTTCTCTGTGATGCCATGCGTTCATGATGACAGGACATTGGTCAGATTTAATTCTGCCTGGATGATAATATAATCCAGTTTTCATATAAATACCTCAATAGTCCCTGTTTATATCATCATCATACGAGATTGAATGTACATCATAAGTGCTGGTAAACAAGGAAAGTTTAACGCAGGAAGTTATCCCCCTGGAACCAGTGAGTCAGGTTACGTATAAGAATTCGAATTCATCCCTCACATCCGTAACTGATACTACGTATAAAAATAATAGGTATAAAGATTCAACGGGGCAGTTATATACTTTACCCGTATTACAGCCTAAACTAGCGTGTATGGGAAATCACTTATTAACACCAATGGATTTTAGCACTAACTCCGCGAGCTTTCCTGAATGTCGAGACCTGAGAAACGTGCCGTATCGTTCGGTATGGTCACATATAGGGTTTGCATGGGCTAGTACACGGGTTCATTTACCAAGTGCTAGAGAGATTCGTGATAATAATAGTGGTTATAATGGAAGCACAGGATTTATCTATATGGGTGGTTGGAGTAACACCAATATGGCGGTTGATGTTGGTTTGCAGCATAGTACAAAATATAATGACTGGGCTCCTTTTATGCTTATTGAAGGTGTGAAGAACCCTTATACTTTCAAGCCACGTTTTGAACCCGATCAGGAAGTACAAATGAAATTTTATGTTCCTTCTGACGGTAACATTGCCTTGACTGTAACAGGTTATGCAGACGGTGAAAAGATAAGTAGGAGCTATGTCGAGCCGGCCCCAGGTTGGACTGCTACTGGCAACGGTAACCTTATCAAAAGAACGACAAGTATAGGGCAGATACAAGATCGACAAGACTATAATGATGGATCTTACATTAGAAGAGTTCGTTGGGCCACATCCTATATCGGTTCAAATTCAGAAGATAATATCCCTTGGCGTAACAGTCAAACCTATGATTATTGTTCTATGCCACGGAGTAAAGTTGAAGTGGATTACGTGCATGGAGGAGAGGAAACAGACAGTATATTTTTAGACTGAATTTTTATGAGAGGGGCTGCTTCGCCCCTCTCTTTTAAGGAGGAAATTTTGTGGGAAAGATGTTGTTCAGAATTATGCTTATAGGTGCATTGTTTTTTTGTTTTTCTCAACCCAATACAGGAAAAATGTCAGCTCAGAGTATAGCTCCAAGCACTCCATTTTTGAAGATTAACAATTACTATGTCTTGTTCACAGCCCCCAAAGCACCTTATATTGATCAGAACAATCGCTATATGGTGCCTTTGAGATCCATTAATGATTTGTTGGGAGGACAGACTAAGTTTAACCCAACTTCTAACACGGCTACAATTAAGTTTGGAACACACAAGGTTAAGATTAAAATGAACTCCACTGAGATTGTTACCGACTCGAACACGTCCGTGATGGATACCGTCCCTGTACTTTATAAAAATGCGATGTTTGTGCCTTTAGGGGTGCTTACTAAGTACTTAGATATACACCAGGAATGGGATCAGCAAAATAAACTGTATTCCCTCTCTGGGAAAGAATTAATGAAGACACCTATGATGGAGAATGTAGAAGATTTGGATCATTTTAGAGAACAAGTGGATAATGAAAATGCATTCCAGTTGTTATCGTACAAATTGACTATGGGAGAAAAAATTCATCTGGCCATTACAGCTAAGAATGTGACAGGGAAAAAGATTAGTGAGAGCATTGAAGATTTAAATACTACTTTTATTTTTTCTGACAATAGCACAGCCGGGGAAAATAGAAATCGTAAAAGACCAAATATAGATAAGGATGAAATTGTAACTCGCGAATATGACATAGATTATGTGAAAACAATTGAGAATAATAAAATCATCAAAAATGAGCTGTCGTATATTCTCTTTAAGGGAAGAACGCTAAAACCATAGAATCCCTTATGTGAAATGGTACTGTTTTCCTTGCAGATGGGTCGTAGGGTGTGAATTGAGTTAAAAATAAAGCTGATCCAAGAAGGGATCAGCTTTACTTTTGCCATTCTAATTATGTAGCCATACAGAGGTTTTCATTCTCCTCCTCTTATCAAGGCTACTGAAATAAAAAAATGACAAAAAATATTATAATATGGAAACTTTTTGCTGAATAACAACGTCTATATAGTTGATCGTTGATTTATAAAAAATTCCATAGGAGGAACAAACATTGAGAAAAGTGAAATGGAAAAAGAAATTGATGATCACTTCAATGACATTTGTTTTATCTTTAATGGCAGCAACAGTAAGCGCTGACACTGGAGCCGCGCATATTAAAATTGGTTCTATATCAGGTGGGGCAAGTAATATCTCCTATTGGTACGATTCATCTCTTTCAACATACGGCCAAACTGGTGCTGTAGACAATGCGAGAAGTAAGTGGGATGCAACATCATCTAGAATTGGATGGAGTTCTGGAAGTTCCTCAAGTGCAAAATTAAAAGTTTATGCCGGGAATTACTCACTTCCTGGAGGTACTTACGGATCAACCTCTTACTTTCTTTCTAACGGACAGCAAGTTGACGCTGGAGCCATAACAAATGGGTCAAATTAAGATGTGGCTAGAGTTGTATTAGATGCAGGCTGGACAAGCGGCTGGTCACAATCAGAAAGATTTATGAATGCTGGTCACGAACTTGGTCATGTACTTGGCTTAAACCACTTTCAAAATGCTCCTGCTCATGCAGGAGAACATTGGATGAAATCAGGTAGATATGCTCTCTCATCACCTACATCAACAGATACTTCACATGTGGTTAAGAAATGGGGGAATTAAACATGCGGAAAAAACTGGTATTGACGGTCGCTGCTTCTCTAGCGCTTGGGATGGGTATTTTCTCCTATTCATATTCAAATAGTGCGGCAATAAGTAAGCAAGCCCAACATAATGCTAATCCAATTGCTATGAAAGACCCTTCATCTATATTACGTACAGGTGAAATTGAAGCCAACCATGCAATTTTCACAAATGCAGATGATGCGGAAGCTCAATCCGATGCTGTAGTTAAAGTCATTGCAACCGGAGAAAGCAAAAATGTCATTGAAAATTTTGATTGGGGGCCTTCAGGTAGAACAGAAACTAAGGTCAAAGTAACTAAAGTATATAAAGATTCCATAAAAAAGGAAATCGGTTCTGAACTTGTAGCATTCGAGCCTACCTATGTGATCCAAGACAAGCAGGGCAGTATTAGAATGAATTATGAAGATTACACACCAATGCAAGAAGGGAAGGAATACATCTTATTTTTAGTATGGAGTGAACCGCTTGGTGGATATTGGATTAATGCTTTAGAACAAGGAAAGCATGATTTATCTGGGACTGATGCAGAAGAAAAAACATTACAAGCTACTAATAATCAGTATAATGAGCTGAAGAAAAGTGTATTAGAAAAATATAAATAATGACTGGCAGGTAATAACTTATATGTGCCTTTTCAGACAAATGTGCTAATAGGTCCTAGGGCTGTGAATTGAGTATAATTATGTAGCCATACAGAAGATTTCAATCTCTCCTCTATCAAGTCCAGTTCGTTCAACTCCAGTGCCGCATTTGTCTCAATTACTCCCACATTCCTTCTTCATCCATTGTACTGTGACGTTCCCATCTTATTACGTATTTCGAATACTCTAGTATCATTGAAGCAAGCAGCTGTGTTTTTTCGCCATACGTTAGTTTGTATTGTTCTGAGATTTTCATTAGAAGAGATTGAACACCTGCCTCAAAAGCGTCATTGTCTTCTTCCTTACTCCAAAAAGTAGCGATAATGCGCCGGAGCCAATACAAAACCTCCTTATGAAATATGCTACCTCTCCAATACGCACTCACATGGAGTGCGACGTACGAGGCTGTCCCTTTTCACCAGTATCTTCAAATTTCAATCCACGCACCCATATAGAATGCGACTTTAGCTTCTACTGTTAATTCTTCAAGTCCTAGCAAATTTCAATCCGCGCACTCCACACAGAGTGCGACTCCTTCGGTACACTATACTGGTTCATCTCTGTTACCTATTTCAATCCACGCACTCACATGGAGTGCGACCATAGCGTGTATTTTCTGCACGAAGCATTTTCTTTACATTTCAATCCATGCACTCCATACAGAGTGCGACAGCAGCTCTAATAGCTACCCAAGGAGAGGGGATAGAGATTTCAATCCACGCACTCCATACAGAGTGCGACGTGCCGGTTCATCAGGACCATTGATGCCAATAAACATATTTCAACCCACGCTCTCCATACAGAGTGCGACGGGCAGTTCATGGGGCAAATTTTCATTTGTTTGGATTATTTCAATCCACGCACTCCATACAGAGTGCGACCGAGCCGACTTCGGTACTGGTTCGTACTCCGAATATTTCAATCCACGCACTCCATACAGAGTGCGACGATCACTACGTATCGCAAAACTCCTCTACGACACAAATTTCAATCCACGCACTCCATACAGAGTGCGACGGTAAAAACAGTGAAGCTTCATACCTTGCCTATTGCCAATTTCAATCCACGCACTCCATACAGAGTGCGACCACATTCGGGAACGACTGGAGCGCTTGAACGCTCATTTCAATCCACGCACTCCATACAGAGTGCGACTTGGTTATTGTAGATGATGATGAACTGAGAGATCGATTTCAATCCACGCACTCCATACAGAGTGCGACTACGAGAATTGCAGAGTACAAGCAGAAAGTGGGCCTATTTCAATCCACGCACTCCATACAGAGTGCGACTGTCTCCCGAGGGAGATGTCTGCTCCAATATTGGCTATTTCAATCCACGCACTCCATACAGAGTGCGACGAGAGGTCAGCGGGTACGAGGCGGAGATGTTAGAAATTTCAATCCACGCACTCCATACAGAGTGCGACATGGGAAAGCTCGCGCATTATTATACCGGAGCATAAGATTTCAATCCACGCACTCCATACAGAGTGCGACATTGTTAATAAGAAAGTCGATATCTATTTGAAGCAATTTCAATCCACGCACTCCATACAGAGTGCGACCGGAGTCACGGAGTTTATAAACGCAGTATAAGGAGGATTTCAATCCACGCACTCCATACAGAGTGCGACCAAGGCTTGGAGCTACACGACCACATGGATAGATATTTCAATCCACGCACTCCATACAGAGTGCGACAGCGAAAATGCAGGAATTCATACCCTAATGATATCAATTCCACACATTATCGCAAAAACTGATGTCAAAAAGGCTTGTATCAACTATTGACTTTTTCTCATAGACAGCATTCTAATGCTTTTCGACAAATTTCGAGGTGCGAAGGACCCGGGATTTTTATGTGAGCTTCACATTCGCACCTTATAAAATTAGTGGGCTTTCCATATCGTAAGCTTCCTTTGCCCCTATATGCTCTACTTTCTTCTTGTAGTTATCTCCTAAGTTGTAGAAGCGCAAGCTGTCTTCTTTTGGGTCTATTAATTCTTCGAGTTCATACTTTAAGCTGCGGAACTGGGTCGAGTCCAAAATACATTCAAACACAGAATTTTGCACCCTTTGTCCGTGATCTACGCACTTTTTCGCAACCTTTGCCAGTCTTTTTCTACCTTCTCTGTCTACTGTACTTACATCATACGTGATCAAAATGAGCAAGTGTTCACACCTACTTCCACAAAAATGGAGGGTACTCGTCCAGATCTCCCCGAATATATCTAGCCAAGAGCAAAGCCTGTGAATAGGGCACCAGTCCCCAAGACATTTTCTCATTCAAATAAGGATGAATCATTTTTTCCTGTTTTCGTTCTTGCCATGCCTTCAATACGATTTTCCTCGTATCATCGTCCATCATCACAGCCCCGTTTTCTTTTTTGTAAAATCCTTTCCCATGAATAAATTTTTTGTTAATCAATGTAAGGACAAAACGGTCGGCATATACTCCTCGAAGCTCTTCCATCACATCCAGTGCCAATGAGGCTCGCCCTGGACGATCTCTATGCAGAAAACCTACATAAGCATCCAGACCGACAGCTTCCAGTGCAGATTTCATATCGTTGGATAACAGTGTATAGGCAAAAGATAATAGGGCATTCACATTATCTAGCGGCGGGCGCTTATGGCGCCCATGGAAGTAAAAATCATCTTTTTGCTGCAAGATCAGCTCATCCCACACGGAATTGTACTGAACTGCCGCCGTCCCCTCCAAACCGCGTAAAATGTCCAGTTCCTCCACTTCTCGGACTTGCTTCATGATCTCTGTCAAAGAAGCGGTCACCTTCTTCATGCGTTCCGTATCAATACGAAGTGGATAATCCCTCGTTGCCCGTTCCAAAATCCATTTATGGTTATATATTTTGCCTATAATCATATTTCTGGCTACAAGAGCACTTCTTCTATCATCATCGGAAATCCGGTACTGTTCTTTTCTCAGTACCACATTTCCCCGGCTTTCCCCGGTAACTCTCGCCAGGAAGCGTCCGCTTCGTGTCATAAAGGTTAGGTCTATATTGCGTGTTGCACAAGCTCCCATGAGGCCTGGACTGGCCCCTGAATAGCCAAAAGTGCAAACCGCCTCCAAATTGTGCAAAGGATACCGTGCAAGAATGGACTCTTCTTGTTTGATCACGATATTTTCCCCATCTAGTGACAAGTACGTATCTGGCATGGTCACAAATAATGTGTTTAGTAATTTTTTCATTCAGCTATCCTGCTTTCAATAAAGCTTGAAACTGATTTTTTATTCAGTATTTCGGGAACACATATGTTATGTAGTGAGCAGCTCAGGCAGTGTGGTCCCGCTTTGGCTTTAGGTGTATGATTTCGCTCAAAATAATGCCGCATTTCCTGCAAGCTTGTACGCACACGCTCTCGGTCAGCCGCCGTGATGATTACCTCTACACGGTGTTTGATCTCATCGTAATAAAAGTAGCCTTTTGAAATCTCACACACGAGCATTTCTTCAAGACACATCACTTGTGCGACCAATTGTGCATGATCCGAGTCATTTCGTTTCGGTTTGCCACGCTTGTATTCAACAGGAAAAGGAAGGTAGGTACCTTCCTCCCCTGCAAGCGGAACACCAAGGGGATCACATTTGAACTCTACCACGTCACAGATTCCTGTAATTCCAAGCTCTCTGGAATGTACAGGTAACGCGCGTACGATGAGCTTATCCCCTCTTTTTTCACGAATCATGGGCTGATCGGCTTTCCTGTGCAAATGATTGCCCTCAATCGTCCGCACGTTTTCTTCCCATTGCTGCTCAATGTGAATAAGCGCCCACTGCCTTCTACAAAAATTAAAATGCTGTAAACCGGATAGCAGCAAATAATCTTCTTCGTTATAGCCCAGCATACTCTTGGACCTCTAAGCCTTCGAGCGGTGTTAATATACATTCATAATGTGTATCAAAAGATTTGTCGATTGCACTTACATTTTCTTTCGGTTTCACTTCCAAAGATCGGTGTACTTTAGCAGATGAGTATTTTCCAAGTTTGGACTTGTGCTCCCACCAATAAACTTTATGAACCTCCATACTACCGTCAGGACGAGCGGATGAGACATCATTTTCAAATAACGAAATCAGCGCATCTTTGATCTTTCCAGCATCTTCGTTGGTAAACCCTGTTTTTTCAGCTAGCTGCGTATTGATACTTCCTTTGAAAAGGTACACGCCGAAATCCACCCGATGCTTCATCCCCATCGTATCGGAACCTCTTTCTTTCCCCGGTTCGGAGTTTACACTTTTTGTGATTTGTATACTTGTAATATCAATAGGATCTATACTGGTTGCCGTATGTATAGATACAGGGCCTCTTACCCCAACGGACACTCCTGCTCCCTTACTCGCCGCCTTGAACGCAAATACTTGACCGAAGCTACGAACATCTATCCATTCCTGACAGGCAATTTTAGCAAATTCATCACTTGAGCCTTCCTTGCCCTTGAAGAATTTTTCCAATTCAGGATTGGAATCTGCACGTTCTCTTAAACTATTAAAAGTATCCGATTTACGATCAATAGATTGAACAAAAATAGACTCTCCCATGTCTTGCAGACGATTTCTCAATTTCCGTTTCAGAGCCACATCTGAAATCTCACCATAACCATCATAATTTTGCCGCGGACGATTACCATTCAGGGGATCGCCATTGGGATTTGCTCTAGTAACCGACAATACAACTGCAAAATCAATTTTGTGATCCAACACGGACATATAATTACTCTCCTTTAATGTACCTACATATTTTTAAAGTTACTTAGGATTTCTGCTGTTCATTCATGTCTAAGGTGTTGTTCTCTTTGTTGTCGTTATTACCCTCAAGATCTTTTTTATGATTATTATGGTAGATTTCATAGCGTTGGCTACTGAGTCCTAGCAAGTATTTCCCAGTCAATGGCTTATTGTTGAATTCGTTGAAGGGGATTTTGTGAAGCACTTCATCAATCATATTGGAATAATAGCTTAAGCGTTTACCAAGTCTGGCCTGATGTGGCTGCAAGGCATTCTGAATGGTCCTCCAGGTTCTTTCCGGATGTTGTGAGAATGCATTCATATATCGGATTGCATTGGTAGATCGCTTCTCATCCTTGTCTAATGCGCTTCGTTCCATCACATCTGCTATCGCTAACAATCTGCCAAATAAATAACTGCGATCCATATTTTCTTTATCTAATGCCACATTGTATCCCTCCCGTTGGTTAACCAAAGCACATGTCACGCTCAGTGTTTTCTCCCATTCCCACTTGTCCATGGATACCGGGTTAGAGGCGCGGTTAATAGCACTCCTCACAATATCCTGAGGAATGTTTTGACCATCTACTATACAGGGGAGCATTCGTTCCATCAAACCCTTAACGAGTTTATCATTAGCCTTTGAACCGTATGCTGCAAAAGCAATATCTTTCGTTGCTGGAGCACCCCAAAATTGTAAATATTCACCCTGCTCATCCTTCCGATAGCGATGAAGCCATACACAGGTGGAATGCCAGTGAATAAGCTTTTCAAAATACAATTTTTTATCCAAATTACGATAATAGATCACAGCCATCCGCCCTGTTGTTGCTGAGTCAAGTACAAGAATATTGACTTTTGCTTTGGAATTAGATTTGACAGCTAGTGTATTGGCATAACCCGTTAACGCTTTGGCTAATTCAAAAGCAAACTCTTCGTTTGTATGACTTTTTATTTCTTTAGCCTTGGATGGCAAGCCCATTGCAAAGATATTATCATTTTCGGTAAAATTCAGAATACTCGGTTCATCATTTCCCCACACTAGAAAAACTCGTTGCTCCATGACTTTACCTTGACGGTTAATGAGCCATTTTAAGGCATTATGAGCCTTTTGAGATACTTCATAACTGATACTTGCAGCTTCATGACTGTGGGCAAATCGTCCTCTGAACGTGAATCCACTCGTATCATTGGCGGAAATCAACTTCGCCTTATCCCCGGAATTTCTGATTTTATTGGCATGCTTGTCTGTGCTAGGGAGCTGCCTTCCGGTAACATAGCAAATGTCTTCTTCTCCCAGTAATTGACTATAGTAACCAACAAATGAATCGTACACTTCTTTATCTTCCCATACTTTAGCTAAAACTTTATCTGGAGAATACACATTAAAACGAATGAATACACTCTCTTGTTCACCAGGAACTGCTGTAAATATAGGTGGTTTTTCCCCATGAATAGGTTCGTACTTCTTGTCCCATGTACTTATTAATTTTTGATCCGCATCAAGATATAAAATAGACATGTCTACTAAGTCTTTAATCAGGCAGCGCTTGCTTAAGTAACGGTATATGCTTTTCACCTTAGAAGTAGCATAATCTGAAGTAGCCCAGCCTTCCAACTGCTGAATATAAGCAGAAAACGGCTCTTCTTTTTTTATTTTTCCACCATATGCTACAAAATCTCCGGCAACATAGCTTAATTTATCATGCAGCGGATAAGGTGATATGACAGAGCCGGCTCTACTGGCGGATTTTTCAGTAGAAGGAATCAATGTACTAAACTCATTTTTATCCAATATCCTGGCTGAATGAAAATCACCTTGTTCTGTAACTTCGACTTCGATCTGCGCATTTTGGGTCGTGTGGGAAATAGGCAACAATGTATATTCACGATCATTATGTTTCTTCTCAATCACACCAACACGGTCAAGATTAGATTCATACGTTTCATATAAATTTAGCAACCAGCTCATTTAATTCCCCCACCCTTCCCATTGCGCAAGCAGCTCATCAGCGGATTGAACGTTATTTTCATCAAACCGTTTAGGTTGCATATTCGCTATTGTGCGAACTTGAGTGCATTCCTCCGGCCGAATAAAATCAATGACTCCGTCCTTCATTACTGGATTCCACAAACGGACTTCCATTTGATCCCTGCCTGTCTCATCTGGATAGTTAATTCCATGTACCATATTGCCTAAATGAATGTCACCATAGTTATCGTAAAAACCTGCTTCTATACCAAATTCACAAGGCTCTACATAAGCTTGACATTCTCGTGTACCTAGAAAAATATCTCTACGTCCACCAGCAAGTAATGATCGCTTGAGAATGTTATGATGCTTATTCTCATTACGGTCATATTCCATCTCGGGACGATGCGGATTAAATACAAAATGAGCCTGAACCTCATAACAGGGATCTTTCAAGTAAGTATAATTAGCAAGGGTATTACCACCACCATATTCGATGGGACGAACGCCTTTGGATTCCATCCGAATTGCATGAAGGACACGAACTTTGTCTACTACCATCATAATCGTAGGCTTCCAATAAATACTTTCGACAATACCTTTTAACGCCTGATACGTTGGGACACTATAAGTTAATTTCTCTCCACCAAGTTTGGTTAGTGGATCTGTGAACAGTGCATAATCTCCATAAACTTTAAATTCGATCGCATTTCTCAACTAGCATTTACCTCCTTTCTATGACTATTTTTTCTAAACCCAGTACCAGAATATTACTTTTGGCAGGGTCAGTCAATGTAGATTATAAGTCCCTAGTCCCAATCAAAGAGTTTTTAAAGGATAAATCCACTATGCAGACTGTCATTTTCAAGGTTAAGTCCATAACAGTCATCATAAGCTCCATCGGTTAGTGCATATATTTTTCCATCCAAAAAAGAAACTAACCCCTTATTTTGATCTAATCGGTCTTTCTCATAGTTAAATATATTAATAGTGAATTGTTGTGCCCTGCGTAACAAATCGGTAAGGTCTTCTATGCTTTGCTGTCCATTTAGGTCTGCGATGATCTCCTTTCCTTCTTTTTCTCCATCCCCATAAGGAACAATTACCGCCGTAGTATGATCCTCAATGACTTGAAAATGGTCCGCTGCGGTCCTATAGCTATTCGCTAAGAATAAGGGAAGAATCGTCTCATTTTCTTTGCAATAAGATTGAAAATAAGTATTTTCTATACGATTGGCATATAATAGTTCAGTCATGTTTTTTCTCAATTTAGGAATAAAATAATTTAAGTCGGTCTTTAACTCGGAATAATATTTTTGAAAATATATTTCCATGGACTGAGCTGATAATACGTTTCCGCCTAAGCAAGTTTTGTTACGTTTTAAGTCAATGAACATTTTTCTGGAAATCTCTTTACCTATTCTGATTTCTTTTAATCGCTTGAGATCTTCTTCTTCATGATCAATGACATATACTTGCTTCATTCTATCTTCTCCGTGGCGATTACATCTGCCCGCCGCCTGAGCAATGGAATCCAAACCAGCCAAGGACCGAATGACACACTTAAAACTGATATCCACTCCCGCTTCAATTAATTGTGTACTGATGCAAACGACAGGCTCTTTATGTTGCAGGTGATTTTTAACTTTCTCCAATATGGAATTGCGATGAGCTGGACACATGGATGTACTTAAATGGTAGATCGGGACTGTACCGCTTCCTTCTTTTAATCTGTGATATAGGTTTTTCACCACTGTTTTTGTATTTAAAATAACGAGCACGCTTTGTTCATCAGCAAGTCTTTCCTCAACAAAGTCGGCAAGTTTCTCTGTATTAAATTTCATATCCGTTGCTTTATCCACAATTTCAACCCGCTTAAACGCTTCTATAACCTGGTTCAGGTCATGCACCATTTCTGCATCTGGTTCGATCTCTAGCTTGTTATGTACAAAATCCAATTCGGGTTGTGTAGCCGTGCAGAGAACAATACCTGAATGAGCATATGTTTTCAAAAAATTCACTGCTTGATTAAATAATGAAATACAATGAGTAGGGACTTTTTGTACTTCATCAAAAATAATGACAGACTCGCTTAAATTGTGAAGTCTACGGATATTTCTACTGCCGCCAGCATAAAAAACATTTAAAAATTGCACCATTGTGGTGAAAATGATCGGCGAATCCCAATTGTCCTTAGCCAGCTTTAATTTTTGACGCGTACTCACAATTACATCTTCAAGCTCATTACTCTCTCCCTCTTCTACATCGTCCATGACCACATTAGAGTGATGTTCCAGAATATTCGCATCGTCCACTATTATTTCGCGAACTTCTCGGGCATTTTGTTCAATAATGGTCGTAAATGGAACGACATAAATAATATGTTTCTTCTTAAATGTTACAGCATGTTTTAAGGCATAACGAAAGCTGGCGAGCGTCTTTCCACCGCCTGTGGGGATCGAGAGCGTATGTATTCCAGAGGGCCTTTCTGCAAACTGTTCGCATTGTTCGGACATTTCTTTTCGAAGTAGATTAATAGGTGTATTGGCATCCCTGGCTGCTTGTAGGGATTTGATGTGCATCATTAATTTTTCGTAATACTCATGAAATAACATTTGGTGATTCATTGCTTCAACTGCGATCTTATCGCCTGTGTTCTTATTTTCTTCAAAGCAGCGAGTATTGGTTCGATCTGCATCGATCAAAGCGCTAAACACAAACTTGGATAAATACATCAATTTGAGTTCAAAATCTGCCTCATCATCTCGGTTCATATATTGATCCAACTCAGCCTTTGCTTGATTCACATAATCAAAAAATGTAGATTTCTCCATGACCTGCTTATAGAAAAACGCTACTGCATCTTCAAACCCTTCTATCTCTAGGTCACGCACCCGATACAAAAATCTTGATTCCAGCTGTGGGTTTAAAAAATCCTGCAAATAAGAATGGTGTGAAATAATAGCGTTTGCTACAACTTCGGTCAATACATATTTGATAAATAAATCCTGCTTATCGAATGTGCCTTGAGGTTGAATGTGAAAAAGATTAAATAATAACTTTCCACCCGCACTAGAATGATCTACACTTCCTCGTTTCGGTGGATTGTCAGGATTTTGTACCGCCAAACGTATGTAATTTTGAAACTTTTCCGTGTACTTCCCCAAGTCATGAAGCATGCCAGCGAGTCCGGTGATATGTCGAATACCTATTTTGTCTCCATAAATTTCTGCTAATTGTTGAGTTTCCAATAGATGTTCGGCAACCGTTTGAATCTCTTGGTCGCTTTCCCGTATGTGGGCGATATATTGCATTTTTTAATCTCCTTTAATTTTCTTCGTGAATAACCTCTTCCAAGTAATGACTAACCACATCGGAAGCCAAAAAAGCATAAATAAAATATAGATCGCAGCAATAACACCTTTCTGACCTATTAAATGATAAAGATCATGTAGAGATTGATAAAGACCCTCTCTAGCTGTTGACAGTTCCTCATCGTTTTCCTCTTGGTTCTCTTGCTGCATTTCCTGTGCACGTTCTGTTAATTCCTTAGATACAAACCAATATCCCACGATAAGGCCTATACCTAGATAGATATAAAAATATAGACCAGGAATGAATAATAAATTCATCTATTTTCCTCCTTTAAGCAAATACTTAATCTGTATAATCGTGCCTTAAGGTAAATAGCGACAGCATCTACAATCCCCACTTGGATATTTCCCGTTGTTAAGTGAATTCATAGATAATGCTAATATAATTGTCCTCGCGTTGTAATTTCTCTTCCTTTCCTCTCTTATCTACTTAATTCAAGGATTTCGGTTTCACACCCATAGCTCTATATTCATTTTATGACTTTTAGGTGGTTATTGTGAAGAGACTTGTATTCCGCTTAAAATACTAGATTCTCTTCTACTTACTAATCATATTAGATCTATTCTCGTTATGTAAACAAATATTATTTATAGTCATGTGGAAATAGTATTTTTAGAGAGAACCAAACTAATAATCTTAAAGTTCATAAAACAAATTATATATTGGCTCCAATCATGTAAATTCTGCTGAGAGTTGTTATGCAAGGTTGCGAACACTATAGATACTTCAATCCACATACTCGTATAGAGTGCGACGTAGTCGAATTTTCCGACAGCTTTGCCTGAATAGTCATTTCAATCCACGCACTCATATAGAGTGCGACCTTTATGGTATGGACGGACTACAAATTGTAATGAACTTATTTCAATCCACGCACTCATATAGAGTGCGACAATAGCACGTCCGCTCGATATTGATTTTTTCGAAATTTCAATCCACGCACTCATATAGAGTGCGACTCCGATACATCAAAAGATCCAAATGTTTTATTTTTATTTCAATCCACGCACTCATATAGAGTGCGACTTAAGTTTCCAGCCAAGAGAAAAGGCAACAGGTATAATTTCAATCCACGCACTCATATAGAGTGCGACGAAAATTTGCAAAGCGTCCCCATCGTTACCCGTTATATTTCAATCCACGCACTCATATAGAGTGCGACTCTATATCCACCGCGGATGTCGAGGACAACCAGATCATTTCAATCCACGCACTCATATAGAGTGCGACGCAATCCTCCAGAAAACTTCCTAAGTGCAACAAATATTTCAATCCACGCACTCATATAGAGTGCGACGGTTTTGCACTGTACCCTATTGTCGTCATGCAGTGGATTTCAATCCACGCACTCATATAGAGTGCGACGACATGGTAACTGCTAAGAGTTTTTGGGTTTGGACATTTCAATCCACGCACTCATATAGAGTGCGACGTAGACGGTGAAGGCGTTGTATATTACAGCCAAATTTCAATCCACGCACTCATATAGAGTGCGACTACGACAGTGTAGATGATTTTAAAAAAGCTGAAGATATTTCAATCCACGCACTCATATAGAGTGCGACTGCGAAAATGAAGGAATTAATACCCTAATAATATCAATTCCATACATTTTCGAAAAAAAACGATGCTAAAAAAGCTTGAATCGACTATTGACTTCTAACCAAGAAAGCTAATCCGAATCCATTTCGACAAATTTCGAGGTGCGAAGGATCCGGGGTTTTTATGTGAGCTTCACATTCGCACCGTAACCAAGACAATACACTCAGGATACCACAAAACATTTCTCCATCCCAGAGAATGCTCTATTTTCTAAAACAATAACGACTCTGCTCCATCAATGACAATTTGTGCGCCAGTAATGTGACGCGAATGATCTGAGGCCAAAAATGTCACCAAATCAGCTACCTGCTCGGGTTGACCCGGTCCATCTGCCAATGGTTGTCCTCCTTCGGGAAACTTGACGGGGATGGCAATTTGCTTTAACCCTTCCGATTTCTCCGTGGTTTCATCAATATTCGTCGAAATGGCACCCGGATAGATGACATTCACACGAATACGAAACTTAGCCAGCTCCAGCGCAGCCATTTTAGCAAAACCAGTTTGACCCGCCTTCGATGTGCTGTAGGCTGACATCCCAAAGCTGGTAAAGCGCTGATTTCCATTAATGGAGCTGGTAATGATAATGCTACCGCCACCGTTCTTTTTCAAATGCGGTACTGTATACTTCACCGTCAGAAAGGTGCCATCCAGATTGGTAGATAATGTTTGCCGCCAATCCTCAATGCTCAGATCCTCGATCGGTCCGACGACCCCGTTAATCCCGGCATTAGCAAAAATGATATGCAGACCGCCAAATAATTCAACCGCTTCCAGAACTGCTTTTTCCACACGCACCGGATCGGCAATGTCCACGTCAAATGCCCGCGCTGACCCTTCACGTATAGCATTAATTTCTCTTTCTGTCTCCAAAATGCGCTCATTACTTACGTCAAAAAGAGCGACATTCGCTCCTTCTCTAGCCATTTGAATGGCCGTTGCCTTGCCAATGCCAGAACCAGCCCCCGTGATTAGAGCGGTTTTGCCTTCAAAGCGTGCTCCTCCTGCATATGTGTAGCTCATATGTATCGCTCCCTTTCAGTAATCTGTATAATCACAAGATTACCCAAAAGGATATACTTTATAATCACCATTTTGCGCATTTTTTGCTATTCCTTTGCGATATTTAAGAAAGGGACGAATATTACGCGCATTAACGCGTCTTTCCTTCTCCTCCTCGTTACATTCTATAAATATCTTAACGAATCGTATTTTTCTATGTATTCATCAAAAAAAGGACGTTCTACAACCATGGATATGGATGTAGAATGTCCTTTTGCTTATTTACCACTGCAGCTCAATAAATGCAGCATCATCATCAAGTCCCCCGGTATGGGATGCATCCAGCAATACCTGTATCTGCTCATCAGGGACAGGCTCGCGAATGGGGTCCAAATCGGATAAACCGTCCGTATACACCTGTAATCTCATCGGCATATCTGCGGGTATACTTCTTTCATACCAATGAGGCTTCCCTCCAATCGGCCCACGACTTGTAGACCAGCGCTCCGCTGTAGAAAAGGTATGATCGAACAACTCGCTAATTTCCTCGGCACCGTTCCATAGTCGCAAACGTGAATCCCCTTGCCAGGCAAGTCGGAGACGGCCACGGCTACCACGCTTCGGCAGTTCGATTTTTCCGCAAATATACATGGACTGACTTCCCTGACGACGTTTATCTTCCAATACAGAACGCATTAAGCCTGATTCGTGATCCAAAGGCTGCCGATCCAGTTCCTCTGCCGCTGTACCTGCCAAACGTTCAAGGTACACTCTCAACTGATCAGCAGACAGATCTTGTCCCCGTTCCATCCAATCCAGTAAAGAAGAACCCAGATAGCGGGCTGCAAAATCTCCTCGGTAACTGAGCCCGACACCATCACACAAGACAAAACAACAGACGGATTTATGAATACGTACTGCGGCGAAATCCTGTCCGCTTTCTCCCATACTGGCAGATTCGGCAGATCTTCCATAGCCATAACGACACATAAAACGACTGTGATGAGATGATAAAGGCTGATCGCCTGTCTGAGAGCTTATGTAAGCAAATTGCTGAGTCAGCCTTGCATTCATTCCCTTTTTTTTGCTCGCGGGGAGCAGGGACAGCAGTGGATTCATGCTTTTACCTCCTTACCGTACAGGCGTTGCGGCCGACATTTGGAACCCAATGGACACCAGTTCCGCACAGGTTCCGGGCAGCATCATAATGGCTCCTTCACCTAACTGATAATCTGCCTCAAATAGCATTTCTCGATAGCTTTCAGGCAGTACAGAAGACATATCACGCAATTTCACAGCATGTTCATCCTGCAACGGCGTATTATGCGTCAGACCTCTCCAGCGACGGGGGTCCTGAATAGGCGCTTCTAGCAACCTGTCGGATAAAAATATATTTTCCACTAGTACATTACCGTCCGGTACACTCATGCTCATAATGCGCTTCGCAATTGGTTCCGGATCATCGCCTGTGGAAACCCCATCTGTCATATGACAGACCAAAGGTGCAGGACAATCCTGCATTCCTGGTAATTCAGCCTGCAAAATACGTTCAGCTTGCAAGAAGGCTTTTGCTGAATCTGAGAATCGTTTGGGTGTCAAATCGGGCAACGAACCAATGGCCGCGATTTCATCAATTCCCTTGACACCATTCAGCAGATCATACACGTCGTCACTATAAGCTAAAATCGCAATCCGATAGCGTGCTGTCAGCCGATTTCCTTTGGTTGATCGGAAAACCATCTGCCGGATCGCCAACGATATAGCTTCATATACAACGTCAATACGCCGCCGCCCCTCCATCAGCATGTTCATCGACGCGCTGATGTCAATCAGGTAAATGATCAGGGCGGGAGTGCGTTGTGAAGCCTGTATTGTATAATTCATGGTTTGTACATGCTCCCCTCAGTTACCTTCTATCTTCATCTGTTTTGTAGCTATCATTCCGCCCATATATAAACATATGAAATATTAAATTTTAGGCAGTCTAAAATTCGTATCGCCTAAAAAATTATAGATCGAGGAAGCCCGATATCCCACTTCGCCTACCGAACGATAATAAGAAGGATTACTATCATATAGTGTTCTAAAACGCTTCGCAAAGCTCTTTGCCTTCGCAGCGCTTCCACCTTCCTGAGAGGCATATGCCTTGTTGTACAGGGAAATAAGCTGAAGAACGTTCTCCTTGTTTCGTGCATGCATGGACTCTTTTTGCTTTTGTTCCGCCTCGGCTGCTGCCTTACGAGCTGCCTCTTCCTGGGCGGCACGGGCTTCCTGCTCCTTTTTCAAAGCCAAGTATTTTTCATACTTTGCCTGTTGATCATACGCTTTTTGCTTCGCCAACTTGGCAGCCGCCTGCTTATTTTGTTCCTTTTGGGCGAGATAAGCTTCATATTTAACCTGTTGATCGATAAGGGCTTGCTGTTTCTTCTGCTCTTCCTGTTGCTTTTGAGCAGCAAGTACCTGCTGTTTGGCCTGCTGTTCCGCTTCCTGGCGTTGTTTCTCCGTCAGCAATTTTTGAGCGGCTTCCTGCTCGGCTGCCAGCTTTTCCTCGGCCGCCTTTGCAGCCTTCGCTGCCTCTTCCTGCTTGGCTGCCTCGATTTGTCGCTGATTGGACTGATCTGCAAGAATATTCACGGCTGGGATTCCAGCTGCCAGCAGAACAACCGCGGCCGCAGTTGTCACGATAAACGCTTTGGAGCGATACCAGGCTTTTGATTTTTCAGGTTGCTCCGGCGTCTTGGGATTCAACTGCTCCTCTAGCCCTGTGATCGCAGCCGACACCTCCACATGCAGAGGACTGCCGTCTTCTACAAAATGATACAACGACCGGTATACTTCCAACGCTGCAGCAGGTTTGTTTTGCTGCTCCAAATCACGTGCCTGTTGGAACAGCTTATCCGTTACCCCACGCTCTCCCTGCTCCAGGGCAGCCTGATTTAGCAGTGCAGCCTGTTCAGCTTTGAGCGGTGCAGGTGCTGACAAAGAGGGTGCAGCTTCATTGGCAAGGCCACTTGCCGCTGCCGATTCTATTGTTTCTGTCGCAGCAGGCTCCGGTTCTATAGCCTCAACTGGAATTTCCTGCTCAGTAACCGCATTAAGTACAACCAGCCATTCGCCAAAAGTAGGGCAACTGCTTAAATCCTGACTATCCCAGGCACGACTGAACAATTCTACCACCTTGCTGCCCCAACGGGATTCAAGTGATTTTCGTAAAATAAAATAACGTTCGCAAGGCGTCTGCATTTCATGCTGATCAAAATAACTTTCGCCCCACGCTTTGTCGACTACTACACGGTCAGACCAGCCTAGCATTTCTCCTATAATAATTGCCCCTGCAAAACGGTCTGCATACGCACTCCATAACCCGCTGTGGACGGTACGATGTGCGGCATACCCTGGCGAACCTGCCAATAGAGCGTCTGGACGATCCATTTTAGTACTATACATTTGTTCCACGTCCACCAATTCCACAGCTGACGTGCCTTGAGGCAGTTCCACTTCAGAAAAAAACGGAAGCATCACATTCGGCGCCGATAAATCACAGTGCGCCAATCCTTTTTGCTCCATAGCTGAACCGATCCCTGCCAATGCTCTGGCTAAAGCCAGACTATCGGAAGCCTCAAGCTGACGCTGATCTGTGAGACAATCGAACCATGTCATACCATGAACCCATGGCATCAGCACCGCATACAGCAAATCAGGCTGCTCGGCAATCAGACTTCCGTTTCTTTCTGGAGTGAGCACATCACGCTTGCATACCTGCAAACCAGGAATATCCCCGTATGCTTCCATATGCTCAGATTGATAAACCATAGCCGGGATGCGGAACTTCGGAAAAAACACTTTAAGGGCTTTTGCCTCATGCGGTGCTCCGTTTTTGGCATTCAGTTGATATACAATTCCCTGCCGCCCTGCTTGAGCATAGGCTAAACCGGGTGCAGCGGGATGTCGTCCAACCACATAAGCTGTGCCGTTTATGATCAATTCGTCTCCCGGATTCGGTTGAAAAGACATGAAACATCCCTCTCCTTACATCATTCAGTATGCTAGTTTTCCTCACCTTATTATATACATCTATGGATGGCAAGAAAACCGGGTATCCGAAGATCGCCCGGTTTTTCCTGAACATCCTGTGCCAAACCGTGAGGAATGGCTCACATATTGCTTCTTATAGAGTGGTATATGATAAGTTAATGCCTATCAGGCAAGGCAACTTATTTCGTTTGGTCAACCGTACGGAATTTGTTAGCGATAGCTGTCAATTCTTGGCTGATGCTGTTCAAAGTCGTTACGAAAGCTTGCATTTGTTTGCTAGCTTCCTGAAACTCTTGGAAGAAGCGTTGTTTAGTCATACCTTCCCATTGACCTTCCATACCTGAGATGGACTGTGTCAAACTGGAAACGATCTGTTGGCTTTGCTCACCACTTTGTTTAAATTGGTTAGCCACCTGATCAACCTGTTCTGGGGTAATTAAAATGCGTCCTGCCATTTTTTGCGTCCTCCTTGATGATAAAGATGTTTTTGTTTTATCTAGTTCAAATTGTACTATGGCTATTTAATTCCCTACAAAAGGCAAAGGACCTAATTGTAACAATCCCACTTTTTAACTATAAAACAGCACCTAACAGTATAATATTAACAAAACAACCACCTAATAAGTCCCATAAAACCGGGAACTGCGAAACGAATCAAGTAAATTTTGCAGTCGATCCAGAATGTCCCGGAACGCGATCCCAACTAAGCGACCGGTTGATCTCTTGCTGTAGACGGATCAGTAAAATACCAATCCTGCGGACTGCTAGAAGATGCCTGCATCAGAATATCCTGATGCAACGTTTCTACATCCGAAGACTGTACGCCAGCAATGGCATGTACGACAGACTGCGGGTTTGAAATCAGACTGCCTGCTTCCGAAGCTTGCCCAGGCAGAATAGACGGCGATTGCTGATTCGACCAATCGAGCATCGTGACAGGTCGTCCCAATGGTTGGCTGGCAAATGACAGAATCGTTTGATAGTTGTGGTCAACAGACTGAAACTGCTCTGCCTTTCGGTTCAGTTGTGTACCTGATGTATGGAGGTAAGCATGGATCTGTTCTGACATCCGCTTGGCCTGCATCCAATGATTCAAGATCGCCTCGCGTGCAGATACATCCCAATCCAGCGATTGTAACGCCTGCTCCAAACCTGCTGTTAACTGTTGAATTTGCTCCGCCGCATGCTGTAGCTGCCCGCTAAGCCCCCGAAGCACATCCGGTTCAACTCGAATGCGCATATCCATCACCCTTCTTCTGTCACTTCTTCATTCACTGCCGACTGTTTCAACCAATTTAATAATAAATCCACAAACTGATCCCTTGAAGCCATAGCTGCAATCAGCCAGTCTCCGTTACCACTTGAGCTCATTCGAAATATCCAGTTCATTGCAGGACACAGGACAAAGGCTGCCCGTTGTGATTCCCACTCCCTGCCGTTCCATACCAGCAATTGCAGTTCTCCCTCGGCTACACGGGAACTCAAAGACTGAGCCAGTCTTGCAGCCCCCTCTGCATCTCCGCTAGCCTCGGTCAGTTTACTGCTGATCAGAGACACACTTTCTCCTGTCGATTGCTCGTGAATTTTATTAAATGCCTGCTTGGAGAACATAAGTGCGGGGGATTCAGGCACAAGTCGATCTACCCAACCCATTTTATCAATCAATGTCTCGCAAGCCTTTTCCACATTACCCAGATCATACAGTCGATACTCATCGGGTTCATCAGCGGATTTCACGAGTTCCACTACACGCTCGTTCGTGCAATGGAGATAGCCTTCAAACTGCTTACCTCCCCGCACATAGCGTATACGGCAAGCCCTGTTGGATAATCCCGCGATCGCGACTCTTGAGAAAACGGTAGGAGGCATTGCTAGCTCTTTGCCCTTATCTACCCGCTTTAGATAACCCTTTTCCAAAAGAGTAGCTTTTACCTGCTCCCACTCTTCCGCCAACTCCTCTGCTAGATAGCCCTTAAACGGATCTTCCACCCCAAGCAGTCTGTCAGAACCCAGTACGCCTGCCAGAAAAAACAGTTCCTTCGCCTTGAGGGTTATTAACTTCTGCTTGGAAGCTTGAAACGTTAACATTATGAGCCACCTCCCTTCAAACTACAACATGCCATCGGTCACGAATTTTCGTTATCCAATCCTCACAGCTAACTTGCTCTGAGAAGGGAATTGCCGCTTTTATCCTGGTAAATTTGCGCCGTACGTAGTATCCCTGCCCAGGTGGCAGGACTTTTAGGCCACCAGCAGCGGCGTTCGCCTCCGAATAAGGGATACGAAAGAACGATAGATCATTCGAATCTAGTGTTCCAAATAGCATACCGCTTTGGCTTGCCTTGACATCATTAAACCAGTCCACACCAAAGGTAGGGAAATCAGATGGCACACCCGATAGCACGACATGCACATTGCGATCACGTCCCAACCGTACAATGGCGGAGAGCTGATCCTTTATCATAAAATCGTTCAGTTGCTTACTTAACATATCCGCATCATCAATGACCAGGAGCAATTCGGGATCATTCCCCTCCTTGTTCCGCTGTTGAACGATATCATACACTTTCTGTACCAGAGGTCCCATTTCTTCCTCGCTTTCGGCAGCAGCCTTAACATGAGGAAGATGCCGTAATCTAGATAGTCCTCCGCCTCCATAGCGTGTATCGATCGTATAGACTTCCAATTGATCAGGTGATGTGTAATAAGCAAGCGATATAATCCAGCTCATTAGAAAAGAGGTTTTTCCACCCTCCATTGGACTACCCACTATAAAATTGGGTCCTTCTTTCAGATTCAGGAGAAAAGGCTCAAGATCGTCACTCTGTAGACCTACAGGTACTTCATAAGGAAGTGCACCCGATGGTCCACTTGTTCGATCCCACTGCTGAAGCAGTTCCGACAGTGGAATCCGCTCAGGTAATTGGAGGATGGCTGGTGCGTGCTTGCCTTTCCATTCCTGCACAATGCCAGTAATATTGCGGCGTAGCCGTGCTGATCGCTCCGCCTCATCTTCTCCTGGTGAAGGCAATGCCGTCTGGAACTCCAGCGGAGGAACATGCCCTTTAACCAGAGCGCGGCCTGGAATTAACGGTCCTGGCGTTTTGGCTGGTCGTCCTACCGCATAGTAATAGTCACTCGGGTCGGACATTTCAAAAGAAACAGCATTCGGTATGTTACTGCGGAATTTCTCAAACACATCGGTAATCCGGTTCGCTGTAATGATAAACGTAATACCTAGACTGCCTCCTTCTCGCAAAAGAGATTCCAGCAGTTCATTTTCATCTGGATAAGCATTGCGGAAATTAAGATATCCATCAATAACTACGACAATTTGCGGAATATCCTCGACAGCAGAACGTCGATAAGAGCTTATTGTTTTGACACCAGCCTCGGAAAGCATTTCCTTGCGTATGGCCACCATCTTGAACAGATAACGGAACAGTCGCTTGATCCGGTCATCCTCCTCAGCCATCATAACAGCCCCGATTTGGGGAAGCTCCCCAAAGTCGCGCATCGTTCGACCCATATCAATGATATAACCGTTCCAATGATTCGCTGCAAAACGCTGAGCCGTGGACATCAGCAATGTATGCAAAAAGGTCGTCTTTCCCATGCCCGGCATGCCATACACAGCCCAATGACCATGATCCAGCGATGCATAAATTGGCTCCTGCCGCTGATTCGGCAAATCATCGACCAGACCAATAAGGGCCTTCAGCTCCAAAGCTGATGATGTACTATCTATTTCGGTGCGTGCAGGCAGATTTGTTAAATCCAGCAATTCAGGCAGCGGCGGAAGCCACGGTCCCTGAAGTCGTTCGATCCCTGCCTTAGCAGCCTCATTCGCAATATAATCAATAAATACTTGAAGCTGTTTAGGGGCTTCTTCTCCTTTTAAGCCTGAGCTTGCCCGTTCGCCGCCCGTCAGTAGCGCTTCACGTTTCCCGTTCAGTCTCACTTCATGTACAGGTAGTGCAGAAGAAATATCGCTGTTGCCTATATACGGCGCACCGCTCCAAGCAAACTGCATCTCTTCAAACACCTCGTCGCTACCGACCTGAAAATATCCTCGGCCCGGCTTCGTAATCCACGCGGCATTCGGTATTTTCAACATGTCACGGCTATCACCTTCGCTTTGCACCCGTAAGCAGATGCGGAACCTGGAGTTACTCCAGATCTTATCATCTACGACACCTGCGGGCTTTTGCGTCGCCAAAATCAAATGGACACCTAGTGTCCGCCCAATCGCGGCAATACTGATTAGCTCGTCCATAAACTCTGGCTGATCCCGCTTTAATTGTGCAAATTCATCAATAATAATAACTAGATGAGGCAGCGGTTGTTCCTGCCGCTGCCGGAGTAGTCTGTAATATTCATCAATATGCTGTAAATTGCCTGCATCGTTTAATATCTTCTGTCGACGAACCAGTTCTGCTTTGAGAGATATTTTGGCACGTTCAATCAAATTATTGTCCAAGTTCGTAATCGTACCCACAACATGCGGCAAGTTAACGAACGTGTTGGACATGCCTCCACCCTTGTAATCGATCAGCATAAAAGCAAGATCATGCGGATGAAACTCGGCAGCAAGCGAGGCTACGATGGACTGGATAACCTCACTCTTCCCTGAACCGGTTGTACCGGCGATCAAGCCATGGGGACCATGTCCTTGACGCTCTATCTTATCATGCAGGTTAATCATAATCCTCTTACCGCCTGCTCGCACGCCCATCGGCACAGGTAAGGTATCGGGATGGCGGTTACGTCGCCACCGATCTGCCACGTCCAGTTCTTCCACACTCGCTACGCTCATCATATCAAACAGAGGCAACACAGCGGGAATATCAGAAGCAGAGGAACGCTTCAAGCGAATAGGAGCCATGTACCGTGCCAATGCATCGGCTTCCTCTTTTGACAAACGATCCGGTTTAAAACTTTGCTGTTCAACCTCTGCCGATTCTGATTTGCGGGCATATACGCCCTGCTCTTTGGAAGCCTCCACAATCAGCTGACACTGCATCGGCAAAGCCTCTTTACGAGAAGCCAGCACAATCGTACACGCATCAATGGCTCGGCCATCCTCCAGTAACAACGGCAGCAACGGTTCTTCCTCAATCAGCTGGGTGTCAGATAAAACAACGACATAACACGGGACTTCCATCCCTTTGCCCTGGCGATCATTGCGATTATTTTTACGGCGGTTCAGTCTGGCAAACAGAAAATCAGCTAGTTGATGTGCACTGCTACTGCGGTCTGACATCATCCTCTGGATTCGGTCATCATCCCACACATGTGGGAGCCAGCGCATCCAAGTCCATTCACTTTCCTCTCGCTCGTCATAGAAGGAAGCGATTTTCACTTCATCTGGCGAGTGACGAACCGTCACTTGTGCCAAGATGACTCTTAACGCAGCAAGGGTATGCTCCCGGTCGCCGACCAATCCAACCACTTTGGATTGAAACAGCGGTAATGCAATGGAAGCAGCGTCTACCAGACGAAATTCCTCTTCCAGTTCATCCGCAGCTCCCAACAAAGGATCTCGGTCATAACCGTCTGGGCGTGGAATTTGCAATTTAATATGAAAGGGAACTTGTCCAGTCCCAATACGCACCTGCAAAAAGTCCTCATCCTCCGGTGATCGTTCCCAGAGTGAACTATTGCGGTTTTTGACGATTTGAGTGCATATTTGCGGGTCACCGTGAATTTCATATAGTGTGCGAATTTGCTCCTCGCGTTTCATTTCAAGTTCTTCACGATGCTTTTGGAGCTGTTCCCGGTACATCCGGTCCCGTTCCTCCAGCTTACGCTTGTATTCCTTCTTATTATTTAAATAGACGAAAAAAGGAATCGTATAAGATGTAAGCATCATGACCACGGTGACCATCTGAAACATCAAATAGTTACTGTTACCCATCTTGCCTGTTTTGCTCATATATACGTAAAAGCCTATAGTCACCAACGTCATCATTAACGGAATAAGTATAGATATAATAGAAAAAGACGGCTTGCTCGGCTCAGCCGGAGGCCGTAAAATCTCCAGCTTCTCCTCTCGGAGTGCCGGCCTTAATCTCGGGGATCGCTGGTATAATGCATTCAAGACAAAAGTCCCCCTTTTCGCTTACTATTTCATTTTACCAAGGTTTCATATAATTTCATGTGTGTATTTACCCATTTTTTTCACTTTGAAACAGAGAACGCCTTCCATACACAGGCGCTTCGTCCTGAGTTGTCGAAAAAGCGCGCTGAATACGTACAGTACAGCCTTCCCGCAAGCCTGATCCTGTGAGTAGCTGGTTATCCCCCACCCTGAACCAAAGCCCTTCCGGGAACTTTGCTTCCATAATATATTGCATGCCTTCTGCCGGAGGTTCGCCGAAAATGCGCACACCCAGCATCAGCTTTAAATGTTCCACCGAGTATTCATCAGCTACCTCGATGTCAAACCACTCTGTTTCCTGTCGTCCTGAAAGCACGGTCAGGATCATCTGTCATCCCTCCCGATCCTTAATATATAGCAAAGTTCACGCAAAAAGCCTATTTCTACGGAAATATGGCTATCGTAACTGTAGCATCCGACTATTAGACTGTCAATTTGTTACAAAATACCCACTCTAAAAATAAAACAGCGACTTTAGTCATATTTTCTTACATTAGTAGAGTCATTGGTATCAATAATATGTATTTAGTCGTTTCTAATACGGCTATATACGTCATTTTGTCGATTAGTTAGAACTAAATTCGATTGTTCCCTAGATTGTTGTGAACACTTTGTAAATTTTTCAGACCTTTATGTTTTTATAAGGTGTTTTTAAGGTAATTTTAAGAAACGGGCACTACAATAAAGCCATGAAATAACTCAGGCGAGGTGATTTTTGTGAGAACATTAATTACATTTCAAAACAAACGTATTCCCGTATACTTCAATCAAGAAAATAAGCAACCGGTACAAAAAACTTTAAAACTTCTAAGTAACACTTTGGAGAATAAAATCTCCAGCGGCAAGCGTGCCCTTCAAAAATGTCTTAACTCTTTGATCAGTATAGAGATTGTCGGTTGTGAAGCCATCCTGCATAGCGTTAGTGAAAATGATTCATTGGCATTGTCCCTCTATTAAGAGGGACTTTTTTTTGTCCACATTAGACACAAAAAAGAGAGGGGCATTTCAGCACCCTCTCCATATCAGCAACTTTGAAACATGATACATGTGACTTACCGCAGCTTATGCATTTGATCAGACTCTATTTAAAGTATTCTGCGATAACCTTTTTTACCGCCTCGTTCCTTATTCTGCGCCTTCTCAATCCGTATTCTAAACAGTTCTAGTAAATTAGCGCGTGTATGCTCTTCCCGGCAGTTGTCCAGCTTTTTTAAGATAAAACGGTCAATGGACATATGACTCAGGCTCCTTTACAGCAAGCTGCCCCTGCTTTTCAAGGGGATGATCAGGCTATCCATTTTTAACCATTCTGTACGTTGTTTAAACAGGTACGTTCCTTATAGGATAAAGCAGGCGGGATTACATAGCCTTTAATTAGGGTAAATACATAAAGTTTCGAAAATTTTATCACGTTAAGCCTGGAAGCTATGGACAAGGAGCGAGCAAAAACCATGAGTAAACACATGATTACAAAAATAGGCTGGAACCTTTTATGTGCATTCTTAATCCTAACGATGCTGGCTGCATGCAGCAGGGAAAAAGCTTCAACCCGGAGTATGGCCCAACATGAAGCTGAAGCACGTGCCTACACCGTAACGGGTAATCCCAACCAAGGCGCATCATCCCTTGATGAACGAGCTGCCAATCATACACCTGTTCATCAGCAAAGCAGCAGCTATGTCGAAATATCAGGTGGCGTTAGCATTGATAAAAATACCGTGAAAGTTACAGGACATTCCAACCTCCCGGCCGGAGCACGGATCAAAGGGAATCTTGCGGTCAAAAACTCCCTGTTAACTGGGTACACGGATGAGACCACCATTCAAAAGGACGGAAGTTTTGTACTTCAGGTACAACGCCCTGGAATACAGGGCAGTATGGATCTGACTGTTCTGTTCCGTCCGGATGACCAAGACAATGAGATACGAAATCTGTATGGTAGCGGTGGAAACAAATTGGAAGGTCCTTATGTATATCAATACGAAGAAAACAAACAGCTTTTGCATGAAGTTCGGATTGGGGCTGAATTTGATCCTGAACAAGAACGCAATACTCCTTTAGTTAAGCCCGTCTGGAACAAGCCTAAGGACTACGGTGGCCCTCAAGTGTGGATTAAGCCTGATGTGAAGCAAGAAGGTAACTATTATCATGTATATGCGCGCAGCAATTTGCTGGAAGGGTCGGACGTCAAACTCACGATTGATTTTCCGGGACGATGGCAGTTTGGCTACGATGATCAAACCCAAGTTATGCCTGACGGCTCCTTCAGCATGAGGGTTAAAAAGCCGAGCCTCGCCAACCGCTACACCATAGTCATAAGTTTCGAACCAAACGAAGATATGTGGACCAACGCCAAACAGGCGTACGGTACACAAGGAGAACGTCTTTCGGGACCGTTAGTCAAATCCGCAGACGACAAAGAGGGCTCCAAACAGATTGAAGCCCGTATCCCTATCCAACCCAAATCGTAACAAAACGCAGCATCTAACTTAAAGTTACGGCTGTTCGCCATGAAATACACTTCACAGATACAGCCTATGACACGGTTTCCACGTCTGAGCAGGTACAGAATCTAGTGTCGTCTAACCGCTACGGCTGTATCGTGACTGGCGTGCCTATACTTACCTTCTCCTGAAGCTCAAGCACATCCTTATTCTGCATTCGAATGCAGCCATGTGACACCAGCTTGCCAATGGACCATGGCTCATTGGTGCCGTGAATGCCATAATGCGGCTTGGACAGCCCCATCCAGAACGCTCCGAAAGGGCCGCCGGGATTGGGCTGTTTGTTAATAATCGTAAATTGCCCATGCGGTGTCTGTGTAGCCAGCTTGCCAATACCGACTGGATAACTAAGAACAATCTGATCTCCATCTTTCAAATATAAACGACGATCCGATAAATCCACCACAATGCTGTAGTTCGGCATATATTCACCCCTTTATACCATATGCCGACTACAACATAGATTTTCTTATATTTTTACATTTGATGCTTCACTGCAGTTCGGCTTACCACTCCACATCACGTCGCCAGCCGCTTCGCTGATCCCTACGACCCGGGGTTGTGCTTGAACGGCTATCTTTCCTGCGCCGGTCTGCCTCCTTACGCGCCTGATATTCCAGTTCCCGCTGCATTTTGCGATAATTGTTCACTCTGGATTCCGACAATTCCCCTCTCTCTATAGCTTCCTCCACTGCACATCCAGCTTCGCCCTTATGCTTGCAATCTGCAAAACGGCATTGCTGCGCCGTTTCCATAATATCCGTAAAGGTATGAGCGACACCCATGGAATCATCCCACAGATTTAACTCGCGCATACCAGGTGTATCCAGCAAAACGGCTTGCTTTGCGATGGGAAAAAGCTGTCGGTGAGTGGTTGTGTGCCTGCCCCGGCTGTCTTCCTCCCTCACATCCTGTGTCAGTTGAACCTCAGACCCGGAGAGCCAGTTTACTATCGTGGATTTTCCACTACCGGAAGAGCCTGTCAAAGCAACTGTACAGCCAGGTTGAAGAAACGCCTCCAGTTGCTCTCTGCCTTCGTTCTGCAAAGCAGAAATAACGATAACAGGTACACCAGGGGCAACTCCCTCCGCTTCAGCAACCCGTTGTTCGACATCTTCACAAAGATCACTCTTACTCAAAACGACAACTGGGTTTACCCCGCTGTTCCAAGCCATAATTAAATACCGTTCCAGTCTGCGCATATTAAAATCATGATTCAGCGCATTAACAAGGAACAACGTATCCACATTGGTAGCGATCAGCTGCTCCTTCGTCTCAAAGCCCGCGGCCTGTCTAGATATTCGACTTTTCCGTGGCAAGACGGCATGGATGACTGCATCCGACACTTCATCTGGCGTAGTGATTGCTAGCCAGTCCCCTACGGCAGGCATTTCCGCCGGATCGACAATAGCATGTCGTAGCTTACCTGAAGCCGCTCCCCAGCGTTCTCCATCCATTGTGATAAGCTTCACCTTTTGTCCATAATCGGCAATCAAGCGGGCAGGACGTACCTGTGTATTTCCTGCGCGTTCTTCAAAACTTTGTTTCCATTGGTCCCAAAAACCGTTCCAGTAATCAGACCAACCGTATTCATGTATACTCATTGTTTTCCTCCTGAAATCATTGTTAATTTTTTGATCGTAGTGTTATTGGATCGGTATACATTTTTCTCCCCGCATGCAAACAACGCAAAAAATCCGCAGGGGGTTTCCCTGCGGAGAGTATACGATTCAGGCCGATGTGATCCGTTCGTTCACTTAAGCAAGCAGTCCTCACAGACCACTCCCCCAGAACCAGCAACTGGATAACAAGACGCCTAACCATAAAAAATCCGCAGGGAATCACTCCCTGCGGATTTCGTTGGTTCTACTGTCCAACCAACTGCTAAGCCAAGACTATAGATCTATACAGTCTTTAACCGTGCATCGTCCGTGCGGGAGACAAGTCATTCTGCTGCTGAACCCATCCATTCATGTTCGTACGCATATAACATCGCCTCCTCCTAAAATTTCCTTTATCATACAGGTCCATCAATTGTCTGTCAAGGCTGCCCACGAAACTTTTTTGAAATCTTTGTCAAGTTTCGTTTAGTGTACCTGATCCCAGCGCGTCCACATCTCACGCGGGTTCAATTCGTACATTTCCCGTTCCCTGTACATAAACTGATGCATAATCAGCTCACGACGAATCGTTGCAAAATCCTCATGGTATTGCTTGATCCACTCGTTTAATTCACGTTCAGGATATATGCGGCCTGGCTCCAGCTTTTCTGCCAGCATCTGAAGTACGATTAATTTTTTCTTATACTGCGCAGGGATTTGGCGCAACTTGCCGTCCTTGGAAAAAAAATTGCGTAAGACCGACGCCTCCAACGTTTCATTCAACTCTGACATCTCTTCCTCCCCCTCTCCTTTTTCGAAAATAAATCGCACCGTCGCCTCGGCATGCTGCCGGATCAGCTCTGGATTCAGTGTAAAATACACCATGTTTTTATCACGTCGTTCCTTAATCACCCCTGCCTCACGGAGTTTGGAAGCATGATGTGTAACAGTCGGCTGGGACAAATTCAGCTTTTTCGCCAAAGCTTGACCATGCATCTCCCCACGGGACAAAAGAAGTAATATTCGCATACGCGTTGGATCAGCAAGTGCTTTATGATAATTGACCATTTTATCCAGTTGCATCGTTATTGCACCTCTTTTCACTAGTACATACTTGATATGCAAGCGAATTCAATCACACAAATTAGATATATATCTAATTATATGTTTGATAAAAGTAGCTGTCAATCTTCACCGTCCATCATCTCCTTCTGAAAACGGCTGGATATTGTGTTCGCATTGCGGTAGGATTATTATTTGAAAACTTCTCACATACTGAGCTATTTGTTTCAATCCTGAGATCCGTTTTTAATCGTCAAAATAATGTTAACCCTACAAAACTGGCGTAATAAACCAATACAACTGGAGGTTCATCCAAATGTACGACGTAATCATTATCGGTGGCGGACCCTGCGGACTATCCGCTGCAATCGAATGCAGCCGCAGAGGTTTGCAAACTGTCATTATTGAAAAAAGCAACATCGTTCACTCCATTTTTCTGTATCCGACGAACATGCAGTTTTTTAGCACCGCCGAACTACTGGAAATCGGTGATGTTCCATTCAGCACCCCTAATGACAAACCTTTTCGTCATGAAGCACTGGCGTACTATCGTAAGGTAGCCACTCATTATAACTTGAACATTCAGCATTATGAGGAGGCCCAGTCCATTCATCGCCAGGATGACGGTACATTTACCGTACATACACTGAGCAAAGGGGAAATAACCAAAGCGTATTCGTCACGCTATGTCGTTGTGGCTACAGGATATTTTGATCATCCGAACTATTTGGGCATTCCTGGGGAACAATTGGATAAAGTCACGCACTATTTCAGCGAAGCCCATCCCTATACAGGAACCCGGGTCGCAGTCATCGGTGGCAGTAACTCTGCGGTAGATGCTGCAATGGAATTGGTGCGGGTCGGAGCTACGATTGATATGGTATATCGTCGAAGCGAGTTGTCCCAATACATCAAGCCGTGGGTTCGTCCACTGTTTGACAGTATGGTACAAAAAGGGAAGATCACGCTGCACTTAGGCGCACGCATTACCGAAATTCATCCAGACCATGTCGTAGTCACTCCGCTGGACACTGAAGCATTCCGGCTCGAAAATGATTTTGTACTGGCACTGACTGGATTTCACCCGGAGCGAAAACTGCTGGAGTCTGTCGGCGTCCACATGGCTGAGGATCTGGACAAACCAGAATTTAATCCTGCCACGATGGAAACGAACATCCCAGGTATATATGTCGCTGGGGTCATCGCTTCAGGCAGCAATGCCAATGAGGTGTTTATTGAAACAGGCCGCTGGCACGGGCGACAAATCGCCGAACATATCCAAAGCTAAATAAACGAAGGAGAACATCTGTATGGATTACAGCTCACTTATCTTACTGGTATTGGCTGGTCTTGGGATTGTTAGTGGCAACTCTACCGTGACTATTGCCATGGTTGTATTACTGCTGCTGCGGGTAACCAGCTTTCATTCTGCTTTCCCCTGGCTTGAAAGGTATGGCCTGACGATCGGAATTATTATTTTGACGATTGGGGTCATGACCCCGCTAGCCAGCGGTAAAATCAGTATCAATCAGGTGATGGAGTCTTTCCTGCACTGGAAATCACTGCTCGCGATTGGTATCGGAATTCTGGTAGCCTATCTTGGCGGCCGCGGAGTAACTTTGATGTCTGGACAGCCCATTATTGTGACAGGTCTACTGATCGGGACCGTCATTGGCGTTGCCTTCTTTAAAGGAGTTCCTGTTGGACCTCTGATTGCTGCCGGATTGCTTTCCTTGTTAATCGGCCGCAGCTAAATTCGCACAACAAATATAGGAATAAATGATAGCAATCTGCATGTCGGGCTGAATTCAGTCCCGCTTTGTGGTATACTCATATCGCATAATTTGGTAAATGCAGGAGGCTTGACCGATGTCTCGACAATTTGTAACGGAAGCTGTAATGGTGGCTATATACGGCCAACTACTTACATCTCCCGCCCCTGTGGAATATATAGTGCCTTACACATCACTGCTAGAGCTATACGAATTCCAGGATAGCACAGAGCCGCTCATGGATAATCCTATGGACGATCAACATGTGAAGCGGAAGGTAAGCGAGTTGATCAGTTATTTTGAGGAACCGTTGAATCAGAAGAAAATTCGGCGTGCCCTTCAGATGCCTTGGGCCAAGAGCTTGCCTATTCTATTCGATGCCAATACATCACTCATTATCATTAATGCTGTTGATACTGCGCATTACGGAGAATATTTTGATCCGATTGAGACTGAACTGGTGTTGACAGCTCAGCGTGAATCATTACCTATTCTGACGGATCAATTGGACTGGATCCACCGCATTATCGAAGCTTCCGTACCTGTACATGTGTACGACATTGATGATTTTGATTTTGCACTCGATGGCCCGATACTTAACAACCCTTAACATACGCCATACCCGCCTTAACCACAAAAAAGCGGCGGAGCATCATGTACAGGTTCATCTCCTGTAACACGATACTCCGTCGCTTTTCATGTCCAAGAACAACTATTTGCACGCTATGATTGACAGTGGAGCGCTAAGCTTGTCCATCCTCAACATAGGTGTAAATAATGTCATCATGTTCCTCCAAATACTTAACTTCCAGATGATGGCCCTTCAGATACCAGTAATCCTGGTCCTCCATATAAAACGTAATGCCAGCCGCTTCATGCTGTAATACGGGGTGCTGCGGAGGCTCTACGGCAATTCCCAGAGAAAAGCCTGGATGCAACCCGCCGCCAGAGCTATAGCGAACAAAAAAACGGATCGAATCTCCACGATTCAAACTAAGCTCCTTAATGTACCACTGTGCCGCAGGTTCAGTTACCTGTATGCTCATACGTTATGCTCATCTCCTTGTACAATGACGTCTGCCAACTATATCATAGCATCTTTTAGAATGACCACCAACCGTCCCAACCCAGCGAGCTTCTTGGACAAGTCATATACATTTTTTTGAAAAAGGTTTGACAATTCGCAAAAAAGGGTGTTAAGATTCAACCATACGAGATCCATTTTGAAATTTATTACCAATTCGAACGATTACTCATGTTAGAATGAACCCATTTTGAGGAAGAAAGGAGTGTTACCGGTGCTAAAATTTCCTATTGCATTTTACCCACATCTACAAACACAACAACTTCATACCGGAGCATCTCCCCTGTCGCATCCTTCAGAATTGGGCCATTCACGTTGTATGGTTTAATACGAGTGGCTGCCTGCGTTTGAGCAGTTTTTCAGTGGTGAGTGTGCTGAAAATACCTGCGCGCCATATGATATTGAGATTTAAGGCATATCGTCTGCGGACGGTATGCCTTTTTTGCGCCTGTTGCCGGATCATATTTGTGGTAGCAAGCCGCTGTTGTTTCTTCAAAATGGTACACAACTCTCGAAAGAACTTGTCATGAAAGGATGGGATTCCTCTTGTTTTCGGTACTTAAAAATTTAAGCTGGTTTTTTAAAAGAGAACGAAGCCGATACTCCATTGGATTGTTTTTGCTGATAGCCGTTGGTGTGCTGGAGCTTGCTCCACCTCGGCTGCTAGGTAGTGCCATTGATGAGATTGTGCGCGGTTCGATTTCCTGGTCCTCACTTTGGCGTTATATTTTGTACATCATAGGCATTCTAGCCGTCATCTACTACATTACGTACATATGGATGCACAAGCTGTTTGGTGGTGCCAATCTGGTGGAGCGCTTACTGCGCACACGCTTTATGAATCATCTACTGCGGATGACCCCTCCATTTTTTGAACGTAATCGCACTGGTGATCTGATGGCTCGTGCTACGAACGACCTTCGCTCCGTAGCAAGTACGGCGGGCTTCGGCATGCTGACACTGACAGACTCTACGGTCTATCTGAGCGTTGTATTAGTTGCCATGGGTACCCTAATCAGTTGGAAGTTGACACTGGCAGCTATCCTGCCCCTACCTTTTATTGCACTGGCTATGAGCATTTACGGTAAAGCCGTTCACGAGCGTTACACACTGGCACAAGATGCATTTGGTGATATGAACGATCAGGTGTTGGAATCCGTGGCAGGTATCCGAGTCATTCGCGCCTATGTACAAGAGCGAATGGACGAAAAGCGTTTTGCTGATATTACCGACGATGTATTTCGTAAAAATCTGGCTGTCGCTCGGATGGATGCTCTCTTTGAACCAACGATTCGTTTATGTGTAGGACTTAGCTATGTCATAGGTCTCGGTTATGGTATTTATCTGGTATTTCATAACGATATCACGCTAGGCGAATTGGTCTCCTTTAATATGTACCTAGGAATGATGATTTGGCCGATGTTTGCCATTGGAGAGCTAATTAACATTATGCAGCGCGGTAGCGCTTCCCTGGACCGGGTCAATGAAACTCTCGATGTCCAACCAGACGTTCAGGATGCAGCTCAACCAGTTCCAGTGGACCGCCTCGAATCCATCAGGATGAAAGACGTTACCTTCCGTTACCCTACCTCTACTATTGACAATCTGTCACATGTGAGTCTGGAGCTCAAACGCGGAGAAACGCTAGGCGTCGTCGGTAGAACAGGCAGCGGGAAATCCACTCTGCTCAAACAGCTACTGCATGAATATCCGACGGGTAGCGGTGATATTTTAATCTCCGGCATACGTTTGGAGGACATTGAAGTAGAACAACTACACAGTTGGATCGGCTACGTGCCGCAAGAGCAAATTTTGTTTTCCAAATCGGTGCGCGAGAACATTCAGTTCGGGAAACCTCGTGCAGATGATGACGACATTATGGAAGCTATCCGTACTGCTGCCTTCGACCAGGATTTAGGTACCCTGTCTGATGGGCTGGATACACTGGTCGGAGAAAAAGGTATCGCCCTGTCCGGCGGCCAGAAGCAGCGTGTTTCGCTGGCGCGCGCCTTTATCGGTGATCCGGATATTCTATTGCTCGACGATGCACTATCTGCAGTAGATGCCCGGACGGAAGCAAGAATTATTGACAATATCCGACGTAAGCGCTCGGGTAAAACAACCTTGATCTCCACCCACCGCCTCTCCGCTGTAGAACATGCAGACCGGATCGTCGTGCTGGAGCAAGGACGCATTATTGAGGAAGGAACCCACAGCGAGCTGCTTCAGGCTGACGGATGGTACCGACAACAGTATGAACGGCAACAAGTGGAATCTGATCTGACCTCAGGGGAGGTATCCTAATGAAACCTAATATCGGCAAAAGGCTATTCCAGTACGCGCTGACGAGCAAAGCAGGCTTTATTGCCGCTCTCATCGCTCTGGCTATCGGAGTAGCCGCCGAGCTGGCTGGTCCCTTCATCGCCAAAACGATGATCGACGACCATATGCTCGCTATTGAAAAACCATTTTATGAAACAACTAGTGTGGACGGAACTGTAAGCTATGCTGGAACCCACTTTAAGCGTGAAGATCGCTTTGAGTCCGGGGAGACCAAAGGTCGCGAAGCGAGGATTTTACAAGTTGGGAAATCTTTCGTATTTGTCGATGGCTCGGTTCAAGTGGCTGACGGTAACCGCTCCTTTACGAACGGAACGCTGACTGTGACACGCGGCCCCGACACCTTTCGCTATGAAGCTAAGGCTCTGACAGCTGATGAACTGTATAGCTTTTACAAACCGGAAATGCCCGGTATCTTTCAGCTGATTGGCTGGTATTGCTTCTTCCTAGTTATTTCCATTTTTGCTGAATTCGGCAAAACATACTGGCTGCAATCCTCGGCGAACAAGGTCATTCAAAAGCTTCGGCTTGATCTCTACGCGCACATCCAGCGGCTGCCGGTTTACTTTTTTGATAACTTGCCCGCAGGCAAAGTCGTATCCCGTGTTACGAATGACACTGAGGCAGTGAAAGATTTGTTTGTGGCTGTGCTCTCCAATTTCACTTCAGGGATTGTGACGATGGCAGGAGTATATGTTGCACTCTTTTTGCTGGACTTCAGACTGGGTCTTATCTCTCTGTTTATTGTACCATTACTGATCTTGTGGATTGTATTGTACCGCAAGGTCGCCACCCGCTATAATACGATCATTCGGTCCAGACTCAGTGAAATTAATGCGATTATCAATGAATCGATTCAAGGGATGTCCATTATTCGCGTGTTCCGGCACCAGAAACAAACGCAGCAAGAGTTTGAAGAACTGAATGACGACTATATGAAGCATCAGAATAAAATGCTGAATTTGAACGCCTTCACTTCGCACAATTTAGTCAACGTGTTGAGAAATCTCGCCTTTGCCGTCGTGTTGTGGTATTTCGGATCTGAGGCCCTCGGAACTACAGGTAATGCTGTTTCACTAGGCGTATTGTATGCCTTCGTCGATGTACTGGGTCGACTGTTCCAACCTATGACGGGTATGGTCAACCAACTCGCCGTACTGGATACTTCCATCGTATCCTCAGGACGCGTATTTGAGTTGATGGACGAAACTGGAGAGCCAGTGACGGACGGTACGATGCCGCGCTACAAAGGCCAGGTAGAGTTTAACGACGTTTCCTTTGCCTACAAAAAGGATGATGTACTTAAACATATTTCCTTTACAGCACAGCCCGGGCAAACAGTTGCCCTTGTCGGACATACCGGATCAGGCAAAAGTTCGATTATCAACCTGCTATTCCGGTTCTATGATCCGCAAAAAGGAACGATCACCATTGACGGAACGTCTGTCAAAGACATCCCTAAGCAATGGCTTCGCCATCATATGGGTATTGTTCTTCAAGATCCATATTTGTTTACAGGTACGGTAGCCTCTAATGTCAGTCTCGAAGACAGCCGAATCACGAGAGAACAGGTGAATAAAGCACTGCATGACGTTGGAGCCGACAAATTGCTGGCCCATTTGCCGCAAGGATTCGATGAGCCTGTTATTGAAAAAGGCAGCACCTTATCAGCCGGGCAACGCCAGCTTATTTCCTTCGCTCGTGCACTAGCCTTTGATCCCGCAATTTTAATTCTGGATGAAGCTACTGCCAATATTGACACCGAAACGGAAGCGCTCATCCAATCCGCTCTTGAGGTACTCAAGAAGGGACGTACGACCTTTATCATTGCTCACCGTTTGTCCACCATTCGCAGTGCGGACCAAATTTTGGTGCTGCATCGAGGTGAAATTGTTGAACGGGGTAGCCATGACGAACTTATGGCCCAAGGTGGTCGTTACTTCCAAATGTATCAGCTCCAGTCGGGAACAGTTGCAACAGATTCGGTTTCATCCTCTGCTACGCCTCCTGCGCAAGATGACCTGCTTGCAGGCAAAGTCAGCATTTAAAGCTTGAATAGCGCTATTGCTTAGGGCTAACGATTAACATTTGGTATGAAAAAAACCAGCGAGTCTCCCCTACAAATTGGAGACTCGCTGGTTTTATTTATATCTATAACATGTGGCTCGTGATTTTATTTAGCTACAGACGTGCCTGTTCCTGTGGGCAGAAGCACTGTTCCATCTACTGCTTTAAGCGTAACCTTATACTTGCTGTCTACCAATGTACTTGTGTGGGTATCCGTAATGACCTGAATATTCATTTCCCCTGGCTTTGGACTAGTCAGCTTGTAGTAAATTACTGCGTTCGTATCATCTACGTAGTCGATGTGATCCACTTCAATGCCGTAACCTGGATTAGGTGCCTGGAGACGGGTGATTGTCACGTTGTTCTGCTGGTCATTTGCCTTCTCTATGCTCATACTAATGTTATTTTGTTGAACCGGATCTACAGGCTCAGCCGGATTTTCAGGAGTAGCTTCAACCGTTTTGTGACTTTGTACAAATTCGGATGCGTTATAGACCATTTCTGCTGCCTCCATCCGCGTTACTTTACGATCCGGGTTAAAGTTGCTCTGTTCGTCCAATTTTGCAATTTTGGTCAATAACAGGAATTGAACGGCTGCATTTGATTCCTGGTCTAGTTTTTTGCCATCCGCTACATTAATTAACATACGGACAGTTGGATATTCACCCGTTGCACTCACTGCTTTATACAGAATATTCGCAAATTGTTCTCTTGTCATACGGGTGCTTGGATCAATATCTGGTGACAAAGGGATTTGGTGTTGGGCTGCAATCCGATAGGACTGGGCATACCATGCAGAAGCCGGAATGTTTGCAAAGGAACCCGTTGTGAAATCAGGCATTACCTGAAGATCCATTGCACGAACAACCAAGTGTACTCCTTGTGCATATGTGAGCGTTTGATCCGGTGCAAATTTATCCTTGGTTATTCCTTGAATAATTCCTTTGTCCTGAAGTGAGTTTACGATCTTCTCCTGTTCAGCTCCATTTATATCACGGAAAGCAGAAGCCGACGTAGCTACTGCCAATGAGCAGATGACAAGCAGGGCAGCTGTCACGCTTTTGTTCTTTTTCATGAGATACACCTCCATGTTTACTTTGCTTCTACACTTACCGACGCAATAAAAGCATCAAATGTTTCAAATATGCACAAATTGGTTGCAAAACAGTGGAATACCTGCGATTAGTGTAACCCGTCTAACTCTTTTCTGCTCACAATCTTTATACATACCCAAAAGTGCCTGTAACCGATTAATTTTTTACAGTATTCCTTTGGAAGAGCCAGGTCTGGGTAGCAGTCATCCCGCCAGCAAAAACTCGCTCCCCTTTGTTCGCTTTGCTTACATCCGATTCGGTGCTTTCAGACCAAGAACTTGCAGCGCGCATGCCAGAATATCGGCAGTTTGTTCCGCCAACTGGATACGCCACTGTCCACCATCGACAATCCTTTCCTTGGCGTAAAAACGGTTAAACGCCTGGGCCGTATCCAATGCAAATCTCGCAATAACCGAAGGCTCCAGTTGGCGAACCGCACGTATCAGTTGTCCGTGATAGCGACCCAACTGCTTAAGCAGCGCCCAACCTGCGTCACCCAACATTCCATCCGATACGTCATACAAATCACGAGAATGGCTATCTTGGACAAGGTCGTTGTCGCTAGGATTAGTATTAACATCGGCGCGAGCGTGAGCTTTCTCCAGAAGGCTGCGGATGCGCGCATGAGTATACTGTACATAAGGCCCGGTCTCGCCTTCAAAGGTCAGCGCCTCCTCCAACAAAAAATCCACTTCATTCAGCCGGTTGTTTTTTAAATCACCAAAAATAATCGCCCCAATGCCAACGTCCTCAGCTACTGCCTGTTGTTCCTGCAAATCGGGGTTCTTCTGAGTAATGATGGCTTGAGCACGCGCTATGGCTTCATCCAGCACCTCCTCCAGTTTGACAACTTTTCCGCGTCTTGTGGACATTTTCTTACCCGCAAACCGCATTAATCCAAACGGCACATGCTCACATTGCTCCGCCCAAGCCTCCCCTGCATGCTTCAGCACCGCAAACACCTGCTGGAAATGCAACTTCTGTTCTCCACCAACGACGTACAGCAACCGATCAGCCTTCATCACTTCATGACGATAAATCGCTGTTGCCAGATCACGTGTCGGATAAATGGTGGTCCCATCCTTTTTTAGAATAAGACACGGAGGCAGTTCCTCATCTTCCAGACGAACCACGAGCGCACCATCACTTTCCTCCAGCAATCCTTTTGCTCTTAATTGAGCAACAACTGCCTGCATCTTATCATTGTAAAAACTTTCTCCCAGCACATGGTCAAATGTAATGTTCAGACGCTGGTACATACGATCAAATTCACCCAGACTGACTTCAACAAAAAACTCCCATAGTTGTTGAGCCTCAGCATCCCCATGCTCCAAACGTCGGAACCACTCGCGGCCTTCATCCTCCAAAGTCGGATCATGCTCGGCCTCCTGATGAAAACGAACATATAGCTTCAGCGATTCACCAATCGGATCATGTTGTAGCTGCTCCTCATTTCCCCATCTTTTATAGGCCGCAATTTGCTTGCCAAACTGTGTTCCCCAATCCCCAAGATGATTCACACTAATTGGAATATATCCGGTTTCACCAAGAATGCGATACAAGGCAGCACCAATAACAGTAGAGCGAAGATGACCGATACCAAACGGTTTGGCAATATTGGGCGAGGACATATCAATAACTACCCGCTGTCCGTGCCCGATATTGGGCCTGAGGAAATCAGCCTTGCTCAATTCAGTAAGCATAAGCGGAATATGAACAGATCGATCCAATGTTATATTTACATAGGCACCCGATGCTGTAGCAGTTAAACCTTCTTCATGATTCACTAGCTCCGCCAATTCCAGTGCAATGTGCTGTGGAGACTTTCGAAACTTTTTAGCCAGCACAAAACAGGGAAACGCCACATCTCCCCATTCAGGCTGCGGAGGCACCTCAAATAATGATAAAATTTCTTTCTCCTCCAAGCCCGTATGGGCCAATATCGCTTGAGCAGCAATCCTCATCAACATGATCTCTCTCCTTCTTTTTATAAGATCTAACAAAAAAAGCCCCCGCCTCTTGAAATAAATCAAGAGACGAGAACTTTAATATCCCCGCGGTACCACTCTTCGTAAATCGGTTGTGTAGCTACAGCTAACTTACACAAAATCGCGATTTCACTCCAATGACTAATAACGGTGTCTGCCGGGCTGATCTACTAGAAGCTCTGCTCGTTGGATCAACCGTCTCCCGGGTGCGCTTCACATCGGACCTCATACCGGCTTACACCTCTTCCGGCTCGCTGTAATGATACGGCTCCGCTGCTACTCTCCCGTTCCATGACGTTAATTCCAATCATTATACAAACCTATTCAGTAGAAAGCAACCTTTTATTTCCTCTTCACGCACTAGTTCCATATATGTAATTACACTGCCACCAATTGGCGGCATGCCTGAACGCAACGACGACAGGCTTCTGCACAATGTTTGCAATGATCATGGGAATGCTTGCTGCATTCAGCAGCACATACCTCACAGGCCTTGGCGCACAGCTCACAGATTTGCTCGGCAAAATCCGTTCCGCGCTGCAGCATTTGAGCAGCAAATCCGCATATTTCTGCACATTCCCTACTCACTCGAATACATTCACGCAGCATAGCTAAATCATATTCCTTCAAACTCGCTACGTAACATACATTGCAAGCGTTCATACATTCCAGGCAAGCATCCACGCATTGTTGGTATGAATGATTCATATTACATTACCTCCCAGTTGTTGACCCTGCTGTACTATTACCCGCTGACCCTTGAGATTAATCATTTGATGTGCGCGCTTTCAATAAAATAAAAACAAAATAATCCCGACTTATGTAAGGAAGTGTACTATATTCCAGTGTGCAAGTGCAAGGATATTAATCACATGGATTTTTAGCCCCTGTTTCTGACTTGCATACGCTCAGTCATTGCTCTATTGTAAAAAGTGTATGTCTAACCACCGATCAAGGAGTGAGCATTTCAATGAATATGTCTTCTGTAGAGGAGCACCGACAGGAATCCCCGCAACAGGTTAATTGCATGGTCGTAACTGTCTCGGACACACGCACTGTGGAAACAGATACTGGGGGACGACTGCTCATGGATCTACTAGAAACCAATGGATATAAGGTTGTTCGATATGTCATCGTCAAGGATGACTACGAAGGTATTCAGCAATTAGTATCCGAAGCAGTGGCACAGAATGACATCGAAGCTGTACTTTTGACAGGCGGCACTGGTATTTCTACACGTGATACTACATATGAAGCCGTCTCCTCTCTACTGGATAAGGAGCTACCTGGTTTTGGGGAAATCTTCCGTTATTTAAGCTTTGCTGAGGACATTGGTTCAGCAGCTATCTTAAGCCGGGCTGTAGCTGGCACTGTGGGCCAGACAGCTGTATTTTCTATGCCTGGCTCACGCGGAGCCGTTCGTTTGGCAATGGAACGCATTATTGTCCCTGAGCTACGACATGTGATGAGAGAAATTTATAAATAAGCTCCTATTTCCTACATGCTGCGACACAAAAAGGCACCCCATACATTATGAGGTGCCTCTTCCAACTATTCTTTTTCTTCAACTTCGGGCTGCATATAGCTGTCGATCAGCTTTTGCTTCAGCTCCCATACCTTCTCGCTCAGATTTACACGATAAATTTCAGGGTTCAGCTTCCGCAAATATTCTGGCCAAAACAGTTTCAACTGTGAAGTATGGTAGGCACGAATTTCATCCAGTTCAGGAAGCTCATATACCTTCTGTCCATTTATAAAAATAGGCTCAAGCATTGGTACAGCTTCATAATTTTCTACATACTTCTTCATATACGGATGCAAAGGGTTAAACAGCTTCAGGCGCTTACCATTACGCGGACGCTCTTCATCCGGGAAAGAAATATAATCGGCTACAGCTCTCCCTTTCTTCTTATCCACAATGCGATATACATCCTTCTTGCCTGGTGTGGATACTTTTTCTGGATTACCCGAGATCTTAATCGTCGGCAACATTTCGCCATCCACTTCACGCTCAACCAGCTTGTACACCCCGCCAAGCGAAGGTTGATCTGAAGCCGTAATAAGCTGTGTTCCTACACCCCATACATCAATACGTGCCCCTTGTGCTTTCAGGTTAAAAATCGTATTTTCATCCAAATCATTGGAAGCTACAATTTGTACGTAATCTAAGCCTTCAGCATCGAGCATTTCCCGCGCCTGAATGGATAGATAAGCCAAGTCACCGCTATCCAGACGGATTGCATTCATACGCTTGCCCTGACTCTCCAGCATTTTTGCTGTCCGAATCGCATGAGGAACACCGCTTTCCAGCGTGTCAAAGGTGTCTACCAACAGTGTAACCTGGTCTGGTAAAACCTTCGCATACACGTCAAACGCCTCCTGCTCCGTCATAAAGGTCTGCACCCATGAATGGGCATGTGTCCCCTTCGTCGGGATTCCAAAGTGCTCGCCTGCCAGCATATTAGAAGTCGCGTCAAAACCTGCAACATAAGCTGCCCGTGCTCCCCAAATCGCTGCGTCAGCTTCCTGCGCACGCCGTGTTCCAAATTCGAGCAGTGTATCGTCACTTGCCACCTGCTTGATGCGCGATGCCTTTGTCGCAATGAGTGTCTGATAGTTCATAAAATTCAGCAATGCCGTCTCAACAAGCTGCGTTTCCATAATCGTTCCTTCGACACGTACCAGAGGCTCGTTTGGAAAAACAAGTGCCCCTTCTTTCATCGAATGGACCGTTCCACCAAACTTAAACTGGCGAAGCGCCTCCATGAACATGGGATCGTACTTCTCCTCCTGTTCAGACAGGTAGCGAATGTCCTCTTCTGTAAACCGCAAATTTGCAATGTAATTCACAATGCGTTCCAGACCAGCGAACACGGCGTATCCATTACCGAAAGGGAGCTTACGAAAATACGCCTCGAACACAGCTTTACGCTGGTGACTTCCGTTCACCCAATGGGCGTACATCATATTAATCTGATATTTATCTGTATGTAATGCGAGGCTCGTTGACTGCATCGTAATCATCCTCTCTGACTGTCCCCAGGTTTGTGGCGGCGACCGCCTCATCTGCCCAGATTCAGCAATATACGGCTCCATTTTGTTATCGGACATTGGTGCACAATCGTTAAGTTATTTTACTTCTTCTGGCGTAAAACCGTATCCTCAGCCGACCGTACCGCAGCTCCAAGACTTCCCTCAAAATGACCCAAAGCCCAATCATGTCCAGCTTGATTAAAGTTCGCCACAGCGTCCTTGTATACAGTAATAGCAAAACCTTTGTTATAAGCATCTACAGCCGTATGCAGCACACATATATCTGTACACACACCAATCAGATGGACTTCCAGAACACCACGTTCACGCAGCCTGAGCTCCAGATCTGTGCCTGCAAAAGCACTGTACCGTGTTTTATCCAACCAGTAGATAAGATCACTTTGTTGTTCATAGAGGCTACGAAGCTTTCCATACAAATGTCGTCCGTTGGTTCCACGTATATTATGTGGAGGAAAGAGTTTGCTCTCCGGATGATAAAGGTCGTTCTCCTCATGCAAATCCACAGCCATGACAACAAAGTCCCCTTGATCCACATATGCCTGCGTAATTGCTGCGATCCGTTCATCCAACTCAATCGCAGGTTGTCCTACAGGCAAACTACCGTCCACAAAATCTTTCGTGTAATCAATAACAATTAGTGCCTGCATCGTACGGTCAGCTCCTTATCCTCAAAGTGAAATTGTACGTTCTATGCGTAACCTATTACATTAGACGTTACGTGTAGATAGATAAACGCGGTACTCTGTCACTAAAACGGTACAACTGTGCCGGTCTTTGTGAATACTGGTTGGAACTGAGCGGTTTGCCGTTCTCATCACGCACCTCTTCCAGTATTCCCTGCCTGCTACGAGTCGATGTTATTTTGCGAATAAAGTTTGGCTCTTCGAAATCCGGTACGACACTCTGAATCACCTGATATAATTCACCCAGTGTAAAATGTAGCGGTAAAAACTGCTTGGCTATTGTCGTCTGAAGCATCTGCAACTGAATTTTGCGATAAGCATCTACTATGATATCCCGGTGATCGAATGCCAGCTCCAATTCCTCCAACGCTTCGCGGATCGTGAATAGCCCGACCTCGGAAGCATCATCGGCCGCCTGACGCTGTTCCAACATCCATTCTTCTACCAGCGCAAAAAACGCATGCGATATGATCCACCCGCGCGGATCACGTCCCGGTCCACTATATACACCCAAATACTCCAGATGCCCGCCGTCCACACCCGTTTCCTCTAACAGCTCCCGCTTGGCAGCTCCATACATGGATTCATCTTCCTGACAAAACCCTCCAGGCAACGCCCAGCGTCCTGCAAAAGGCCAACTGCGGCGCTTGATGAGCATGACTTTCAGCTCCCGAATCGGCAATGTCTTTGTTACCGTCTTGCGCTCCCGCTTCGTTAAGGTAAACATAACGATATCCGCCGGAGCTCCATCCGGGGTACGGTATTTCTTAATGTTGTATGACGCCTTTTGCGCCTCTTCGTTTATACGATTGCTATCCATTGGCATCACCATATTATATCGTTTTGATAAATTCATTATGACATAATAAAAATTTTTGTCAAGTGTCAGGCCTTGCCTGAATCACTTGCTTGTGTACGTAATACTCGGAAGGTTGCTGTAGATGTAGAACCAAGTGTGCCTTCACTATCTCTTACTTCCGCCTCAGTGGTTATCGTTCGACCTCCCTGATGGAGAATTCGCGCCCTAACCTCCAGTCGTCCTTGCCTCATGGCTGACAAGAAATGAACATTCAGGTTCGTCGTTACACATGGATCCATATTTCGTGAAGCCATACTGACCATCCCCATCGCCTGATCCATCAATGAAGTAAGTACACCCCCATGGACAATACCCATCACATTGGTATGCTCTTGTTTGGCCTCCAAAGCGATCTGTACCTCGTTTGCATCAGCTGCAACCAGTTCACACCCTAAATACTCCCAAAAAGTATTATTCTCTCCCTCTAGCATCTTACCCAACTTATCCATTCCCTTGCTTCCATCCCTTCTATGTTGTCCCATTTCTCTTGATGTCCTATAACCATATACGACGGCAAAATGCTTTCGAAAAAAAGGCGTGGAAGCTACGCCTCCACACCATAGATTTCATTCTAATCACTGCAATTTGACGAGGAAGTGCTTTTTCCCTCTTCTACGTTTACCTTCTCAGCAACGGTATCACGGATCGCCATAATCACCATTTGCAGTAACTCATTAATTTCCACCTGACTCTGCTGAAACTCCGTTACAATTGGAATACCGTCAAGCTCTTCCTGTAGCTCCTGAAGTTCGGCCTCTATTTTGGCAATCATTTTTTGATTCTTCAAGGATTCAAATGCTACAATTTCCTTTTGCTTCTTTTTCATCGTTGCAATCAGTTGCTGGATGCGCCCATGATCCTGAATCTTTTCTTCTGCTTTTCGGAATACCTGTACTTCCTCACTGCTACCCAAAATACCTGCCAATTCTTTGGCTTTTGCCAATATCATTTCGCGATTGACCAAATGATCATGCTGGCGCGCCGCCGATTGAAGTTCTGTTTGTTGCAACCGCTCCTCTGTCATTGTCCATCGCTCCTTTTCTCACTTAGACGGCCTTGCACACAGCCCTTTACTCAGACCGCATGCAACCCGCTAGAATATTCTTTTATCCGTTAACTGCTACAGCCGTTTCAACCAGATCACCTTTGATGTAAAAGGTCATAGGTTCCGTAATTTTCACTTGAACAAAGGAACCAATCAGGTCCTTAGAACCCTCAAAATGTACAAGCTTATTGGAACGGGTCCGACCGGCAAGCACTTTGCTGTCATTTTTGCTCTCGCCTTCCACCAGCACTTCAACCACTTCGCCACGCAATCGACTATTAAAGCGAAGGCTGTTTTGGTTCACAGCAATGTTCAGACGCCGGAGACGCTCTTTTTTGACCGACATAGGCACATTATCTTCCATCGAAGCAGCTGGTGTACCTTCACGTGGTGAATAAATAAATGTGTAGGCAAAGTCATAGCCGACCTCGCGCACCAGGGATAGAGTATCTTCAAACTGCTCGTCTGTTTCGCCCGGGAAACCTACGATGATATCTGTTGTCAGAGAAGCATGCGGAACAGCTGCTTTAATCTTCGCGGCCAGTTCCAGAACACGCTCACGGGTATATTTTCGGTTCATTTTCTTCAATATATCCGTATTACCGGATTGAACAGGCAGATGGATATGCTCCACCAAATTGCCACCCTTACCAAGCACTTCAACCAAATGGTCATCAAAATCACGTGGATGTGATGTCGTAAAACGTACACGCGGGATATTGATTTTGCGCATATCATCCATCAGATCCCCGAATCTGTAATTCAAATCTTTCAAATCCTTGCCATAAGCGTTAACATTCTGCCCCAGTAAGGTGATTTCTTTAAAGCCTTGACGTGCCAAATCCCGTACTTCAGCAATAACATCCTCTGGACGACGGCTTCTTTCCTTACCACGTGTAAAAGGAACAATGCAATAGGTGCAAAATTTATCACAACCGTACATAATGTTCACCCAAGCCCGCATACCCTCGCGCTTCTTCGGCAAGTTTTCGATAATGTCGCCTTCCTTAGACCACACTTCGACCACCATTTCTTTGCTAAAGAGTGCTTCCTTGACGAGCTGAGGCAGACGATGAATATTATGGGTACCAAAAATCATATCGACAAAACCGTGTTTTTGCATAATCCGGTTAACGACATTCTCTTCTTGTGACATGCAGCCACACACGCCGAGCAGCAGTCCTGGCTTTTCTGTTTTGAGATGCTTGAGGTGACCCAGCTCCCCAAACACTTTATCCTCCGCATTTTCACGGATAGCACAAGTGTTCAGTAAAATGATGTCTGCTTCCTTCCGATCCTCGGTTGCCTGGTAGCCCATTTGCTCCAGCAAGCCTTTTATGGTTTCGGAATCATGCTCGTTCATTTGGCAACCGAATGTGTATACGACATAATGCTTTCCCTTACCGATATGCTTTAGCTCATCCGGGACTGCGTTATCATATAATACCTGTACATCCTCTTTACCGCGTTGCTTTTCTTTTCTATGGTTCGGCTCCGCCATAATGTTGATTTCACGTCCGCGAATACGGATCTTTTTGCTATGCTCATCTTCAGAAATAATCTTCGCATCCGAGAAATCAAAATATTTGGAGTAATCTTTTGTTTTCTTTTCCATTCCTTAGTCACTCCTTACACCATCTATTTCACGAGCTAATTTGTGATTTTACTGTATCTTTGGGCATGGGTAAATTTATTTTAAGTTCTAAAAACCTTTAAAAAAGGCATTACACTAAATTATAGCATGATTTATAGGCCATCGCCATAGATCAGCCGCAGAACCATTGAGTGCAATTTGAACTCATGTTCTTTTTGTACATAAGTGAAGTATTTGTGAACTATAGAGTATGTAAAAAGCCCGATTCTTTTGCAAGAATCGGACTCTTCAAGCCTTCCGGCATTTAAATACGTGTATATTAGTCTACGATTTCAGCGTTGTCACCGTTTTTCACACCGGCTCCGTTCGCTTCATCTGTATCAATGTGCATATCCAAAGCAAAAGAATCGGACACACGTGCAAGAACATTTTCAAATACAAGGCCACGTTCGCCGCCGACACGTACTTTCAGCAACTGCTTGTCCTTAATGTCCCATTTAGCTGCATCAGATGTATGGAAATGAATATGGCGGGCTGCTACAATCACGCCTTCTTGCAGTTCCACTTCACCAGCTGGTCCTTTTACCGTGATTCCTGGTGTACCATCAATGCTACCAGATTCGCGTACAGGTGCTTTTACACCAATAGCAAAGGAATCAGTGCGAGAGATTTCCAATTGGGATGCAGGACGAGCAGGTCCCAAAATGCGAACCTTATCAAATTGGCCCTTAGAACCAATTACAGCTACCGTTTCATTTGCGGCAAATTGTCCTGGTTGGGACAAAGGTTTAAATTCAGTTAATTGATAGCCTGCTCCGAACAAAATTTCAATATGCTCTTGAGTCAGGTGAATATGACGGGCTGAAACGCCGACAGGTACGATTTTACTCATCGTGTGGTCACTCCTTTTTCTCTATACAATACTTTACACATCCATGCTATTATACTCCTATTTTGCCAAGAAAGAAAAGGAGAGCGTATAAAGTTCCCTTTTTCGCCCCAATCAGCGTTAAATATCGTCCATAGAAATCGGATCAAACCGTCGTTTTAGCGAACAAGAGAAAGAAAAGCATGATTTCAGCTACGATGAGATGAGGGGGAACGACAATAAATATATTAAGGATAAACAGGACACAGAGTATTCCAGTTAAGAAAAAAATGACTCTGAGACGAGGTTTAAGATGACTTAATCGGTACTGATGAAATACCAGCAAAACCGACAAAAAGTAAATAAAAACAGAAGCAAAGGTAAAGCAAAGCACAAAGATATAGTCTACTTGTCCCAAAAACAAGAGCTGTATTGAAGCAGCTAGCATGCTAAGGGAAAGATAAATAAACAAATGTCCATAAATAATAGTCTGTCCTGCTGATTGTTTTGATTTATCTACGCGCTTCTCCATATTCTCAAAGTATTGCCACCAGATTGCGATGACTAACACAAAAGCCAAAGCAGCAAATACAACGGAAGAAACTGTAAAATGATCGGATTGTAAAACAGAAAGCATACTTATCACAGATTCGCCAAGCAAAATTAAGGTGAACTGTGCAAAGCGTTCTAAAAGATGCTCCGTATGGATAGGTGTGATCACCAACTTTTTACGGCCAATCAAAGGAACGAGGATATCAATAGCTATACCGGTATATAAAATCAAATATCGAATCCAAGAATCAAAGAAGAGGGAGAAACTAGAGATGACTATTCCAATCCAAAAATAAATTCCGAAAAAACGAGCTGTTTCCTGTTTATGAGCCGTTTCTTTGGGTGCCGAAAGTAAATATTGAACGACAGTCAAACCTCTTAACCCAATATAGCCAACAAAAAAAGATACATAATACGCATCAAAATCTATATTCAGGCTGGCGGTCATGATCAACACGAAAAACAATTGCAGGATCATAAAAATTCGATGTGTTATACTGTCTTGCCCAAAACGATTGTTGTAGACCGTTTGCCCCACCCAAGCCCACCATATTGGGATAAAAATCATAATAAACTTTTCCATATGTTCCCATGAGATACTACCATGCTCAACATGTAGCAAAACATGAGTGGCCTTGGAGACAGCAGCTACGAACAACAAGTCATAAAAGAGCTCAAGCCAGGTAACCTTTTTTATCAACATTATGTAATGGAGCCCCCTCTGATATGGCGGTGCAGCATGGTGACCCGTCAGTCTCGCTCCAACGTCTGCCGTATTTCTGCAAATGTTATTTTAGCACCATGCAATTCTAAGATGCTCCAATTATTTCGTAATCCTTCTCGCTTTGTCAAGAGTGTTCGCAGCTAAAAATCCCCTCTATAAATAGCTATTTAAGAAGAAATTTTGGAAGGCAGATTCGTTTGCAAGTATTCCAGCGCATGTCCTCCCAGCCATCCCTTGACCAGCTCCTCAGGGTAATGCTTCAGCAGCAGTTCTGCAAAAATCGGATATTTCCCCGAGTGCTCCAGCCCTTGCACATGGTGCTCGATACCATCAAAATCAGAGCCAAACATCAAATGCCTTTCGCCGCCTAATGAACAAATATGCTCAATGTGTGGTAGCAGATCCTCAGCAGTTACCATGCCCTGCTCTTTGAGAAACATTGTGACGAAGGTCAAACCAATCCGTCCGTTACGAGCGATCAGTGCACGAATCTGTTCATCCCGTAGATTTCGAGGATGAGCACATCTCGCAAAGGCATTCGAATGCGAGGCGATGGGTGGTAGAGCTGCCTCCTCTAGCACCTCCCAGAAGCCCTGTACGGACAAATGCGATACATCTAGCAGCAGTCCCAGATCATTACAGCGATTGACCAAATCGCGCCCCTTGCTAGTCAGCCCGCCACCTCTATGTTCCATAATGCCGTCAGCTGCCCAGTTCGCATAATTCCACGTCAGCCCAATCAATCGTATTCCCATAGCATAGCACAATTCTGCATAAAATGGCTTCCCTTCCAGCGCATCTACCCCCTCCAGTGAGAGCAAAGCCCAAGGTGCCCATGTATGATCCGTCCCACTACCACCCACATACGTTATCTTTTCCATGCGCTTCTCTTTTCCTGCCTGCTTTACTTGCTCCTTCTGATGCACTGCGGACGTATTTTTACACATTACCAAGTCTTCCTTCCACAGCAATGGTCTCAACCCACCGGAGATAGAGGTAACATGCTGCCTGAACAACTCAATTTGACGAATCACATGCTCAAATCTTGGCGTGCCCAATACCTGAGAAATATATATAGCAAATGTTTGCAACCGCACGTTACCTTCTAGCAAACGTTCTTTTGTCACATCAAGCGATGGATGACTGAAATCGATCTGCGCATCGAGCTGCATTTTACATAACACATCACAATGAAAGTCAACAACTGGCCAATTCACTTTTAGCTTATCATTCATGCACCTTACCTCCATCTATAGATTGAAGCACCACAAATTTATTTTAAAAATCATAGTAACAGACTCACAAAGCAAAAAAGCCCGTTTACAAATCGTAAACAGGCTCAGGCAACTTACATTTATTATCTTGGCTCTACAATCAATTTGATCGCAGTCCGATCTTCTCCATCAATAACAATGTCTGTAAAAGCAGGAATACAAATCAAATCCACTCCGCTTGGTGCGACAAATCCCCGGGCAATGGCTACCGCTTTAATGGCTTGGTTTAGTGCACCCGCTCCAATCGCCTGTAATTCTGCATTTCCGCGTTCACGCAGTACTCCTGCGAGTGCGCCTGCAACTGAATTGGGATTGGATTTTGCTGATACTTTTAATACATCCATAGTAAGTACCTCCCCTGGGAATGATGATGGTTTGATTCCACTATTAGATGTTATTCGAGGGTCAGCAAAAAATTCCTGCTTTTTGGTGACAGTTTTCCTTATTCTTTCCTTAAGTGCTCACAAAAAGGTTAATCCATCCGCCATTCATCTTCTTTGAGTCTGATTTTCTGAATTTTGCGGGCTTTTCCATCATTATCATTCAGCTCTACGCTGATGGCATGAAAATGCCATTTGCCCATGTCCACTTGAAAACGTACCGGAAGCTGGGTCTGGAATTTCTGTAACACAGCCTCTTTCTGCATCCCAAGCACTCCCTCATAAGGACCTACCATTCCCGCATCTGTCTGATACGCAGTTCCTTGTGGCAAAATCGTATCATCATTGCTCTGTACATGTGTGTGCGTACCTACCACGATTGAAGCACGTCCATCCAAATGCCAACCCATAGCGATTTTTTCCGAGGTTGCTTCGGCGTGGAAATCAACTAGGATATGTTTATGTTTTTTGCGCAGCTCATCGACAATTTCATCTGCTGCACGAAATGGATCGTCAATAGCTGGCAAAAAGGTTCTACCTTGCAGATTAACAATAGCCAGCTCCTTACCTCCACCCTTTACAACGGTGTAACCCCGGCCCGGTGTTCCTGGTGGAAAGTTAGCCGGGCGGATGATCCGCGGCTCATCATCTATAAAATCAAATATTTCCTTATTGTCCCAAGTATGATTTCCCATCGTAATCCCATGAACGCCCCAATCAAAAAACTCTCTGGCGATGGCTGGGGTAATTCCTCTTCCCGATGCCGCATTTTCTCCGTTCACAATAATAACATGCGGGTTGTATTTTGATTTTAGCGAAGGGAGATTCTCCCTCAGTGCCTTTCTGCCTACACTGCCGACGATGTCTCCAATAAATAATACGTTGATAGAAAGCCCTCCCTAGTCTGCCTTACATAATGAAAAGTGGCCCTACAAGCAGCGGCCACTTTTCATTGAAATGCTTTTATTTTGCGTATTCTACCGCACGGGTCTCGCGTATGACGGTAACCTTGATATGTCCCGGATAGTCCAGTTCATTCTCAATCGTTTTCGTAATATCGCGGGCCAGTCGGAATGCTTCCGCATCATCAATTTTCTCTGGCTGTACCATGACACGAACTTCGCGTCCGGCTTGAATCGCGTATGATTTTTCAACGCCTTCAAATGATTCGGAGATGCGTTCCAGCTTCTCAAGACGACGGATGTACGTCTCTAGCGTTTCACGCCGCGCTCCGGGTCTTGCTGCTGACAGGGCATCTGCCGCCCCAACCAGCATGGCGATCACTGAAGTCGCTTCGCAGTCGCCGTGATGTGAAGCAATGCTGTTGATGACGACCGGGTGTTCCTTGTACTTCTTCGCCAGCTCCACGCCAATTTCAACGTGCGATCCTTCCACTTCATGATCCAGCGCCTTCCCGATGTCATGCAGCAATCCTGCCCGTCTTGCCAGTACAACGTCTTCGCCCAGTTCCCCGGCCATTAGACCTGTCAAGTATGCAACTTCCATCGAGTGCTTCAATACGTTCTGTCCGTAACTCGTACGGAACTTGAGACGTCCCAAGATCTTGATCAAATCCGGATGCAAGCTATGCACGCCCACCTCAAAGGTGGCCTGTTCACCATACTCACGGATTCGTTCGTCCACCTCTTTACGGGATTTTTCCACCATCTCTTCAATACGAGCCGGATGTATCCGTCCGTCCGCTACGAGCTTTTCAAGCGCAGTACGCGCAATCTCTCTACGAATCGGATCAAATCCGGACAAAATAACAGCTTCCGGCGTATCATCAATAATGAGGTCAATTCCTGTAAGGGTTTCAAGTGCACGGATATTACGGCCTTCGCGCCCGATGATCCGGCCTTTCATTTCTTCGTTCGGCAATGTGACAACAGAAACCGTCGTTTCTGCTACATGATCTGCCGCACAGCGTTGGATGGCCAGTGTGATGATTTCACGAGACTTTTTGTCCGCTTCTTCTTTGGCCTGCTGTTCAATTTCTTTAATCATCTGAGCTGTTTCATGACGAACTTCCTGCTCTACGTTGGTCAGAATAATACTTCTTGCATCCTCCATCGTCAGATTGGAAATACGTTCCAACTCAGTTACTTGACTCTTGTAAATCAAATCAATTTGCTGCTGGGTTTCATCGATTCGTTTCTCTTTGTTGGCCACTTGTTCTTCTTTGCGTTCCAGCGATTCCAATTTTTTATCCAGCGATTCTTCTTTTTGCAGCAATCTTCGTTCCTGTCGTTGAATTTCATTGCGACGTTCACGAGTTTCTTTTTCAGCTTCGGCACGAATGCGGTGGATTTCATCTTTCGCTTCCAATACCGTTTCCTTCTTCAGCGCTTCTGCCTCTTTTTTCGCGTTCTCCACGATTTGCGCGGCAGCTTCTTCCGCACTGGAGATCTTAGCTTCTGCAATAGATTTGCGAATAAAATAACCAATCCCGAACCCAAAGAATAACGCGGCTACAGCAACGAGAACGAACCAGATCGCAGTCATCATACTGTTCACCTCCCCGTTGGTTCCTCCAAGGCATTCCTTGGGACTTTTTGCAATTGTCACATTTACTTTGATCGTCAAACTAAGACAACGACACAAGGTCGTTTCATTTCATATGCACATGCTTTCACATGTACAATTCCGCCTGGCATAGCGGCATCACTTGTTATTTGGCGATGAGAACTCACCGTGGATTCCGCTTTTTTGGAAGGAAAAAGGGCGTTCCACAAGTATCGTTTCATATATATTTTATTATTTGACAAATGGCATTGTCAAGGGAATGCAAACATTAGTAGACTACCGTGCAGCTTTCCATGTAATAACTAGCTCATCCTATCCGTTCATACTAGCCAAAGGTTTAGCAGCCGTTTGGCAACTATTCCTCCCACTGCAACAATTCCTCGTCATCTGAAGCAGCGTCATGCTCGGCCGCAGTGAGATGATTGACTACCCGGCGTGTCATATCCCCCGAATATCCGCGTCTCATGAGAAAAGGGTAGGTTTTCCTTTTTTTCTCCATTATATCACCACGTACCTGATTCCATTTCTTACGTCCGACCGTCAAAGCGCTCTCCCACTCCTCATTATCGGTAATCTCACCTAACGCTTCGCCAATAGAGGCTTTAGAGATGCCCTTCTGACGAAGTTCTTGCCTAACCCACATCTTCCCCTTACGTTGGCTTGTTATGCGCTGCCTTGCCCATTGACGGGCGTATAAATCATCATCTACGAGTTGTTCCCTATACAGTCGGACCATTACTTCGTCAATAACAGACTGATCCAGTTCTTTTTGCGCCAAACGCTGGGCAATTTCCTGACATGTGCGAGGCTTTCGCCCCAAATAGCGAAGCGCAAGTACATAAGCCTGTTGCTTTTCATCTGCCAGAACGATATCTTCCAGTTCTTTTTTAACGAATGACGTTCCTTTGAACATATTGTACTTGATCATTACATCTTCTAATACAGACAGTGAATAAGGACCAAAATGTATGATATACCTTCCACGTTTGCGTCCCTGTCCCTGCTCTACCCTAGTAATCATCAATTCCTCATGATCCGGAAAAAGAGAAATCCCTTGTTGCTTATTTGCTTCCGAAGTGTATTCATCTTCATCGTCCAACTGCAATATACTTCCCTCACTTTGAAATTCACGAAAGCAGCCTTTGAACACCTGCTACGCAAAAGTTAGATTCCACTGACAAAGCAGACTCTAGTTGATGCAAAAATGCCCTGCACAACTGTGCAGGGCATCAGAATCATGCTATTCAAACGGACGTGCCATAACCCTGGCCCCAGTTCACAAACCAGGATTCACCGAGCTTTATTCAAGCTCCAACAATTCCTGTTCTTCCTTCGCTTGCTGTGCCAACTCTTCTTCTGTAGGCGGAGCAACCGTCGTAATCAAATTGCTGGCCACCCGAATTTTTTGTTCGATCGTACTAGCAATATTCGGATTTTCCTTCAAAAATTGCTTAGCATTCTCACGTCCCTGACCAAGGCGCTCACCTTCGTAGGAATACCAGGCTCCGCTCTTGTCGACAATGTCATGCTCCGTACCGATGTCGATCAAGCTACCTTCTTTGGAAATGCCCTCACCGTACATAATATCCACCTCAGCCTGACGGAAAGGAGGGGCAACTTTGTTCTTCACGACTTTAATACGTGTGCGGTTACCCACAATGTCGTTACCCATTTTCAAACTTTCAATACGACGAACATCCAAACGTACCGTAGAGTAAAACTTCAAGGCACGTCCACCTGGTGTTGTTTCAGGGTTACCGAACATAACACCTACTTTTTCACGTAGCTGGTTAATAAAAATAGCAATGGTTTTCGACTTATTAATGGCTCCAGAAAGCTTACGCAATGCCTGAGACATCAAACGTGCTTGAAGACCAACGTGGGAATCTCCCATTTCGCCTTCAATCTCTGCCTTGGGCACAAGTGCCGCTACGGAGTCAACAACTACAATGTCTACTGCTCCACTACGTACAAGAGCTTCGGCAATCTCAAGCGCCTGCTCTCCTGTATCTGGTTGCGATAGTAACAACTCATCAATATTGACACCCAGCTTGCTTGCATACGACGGATCAAGCGCATGCTCGGCGTCGATAAAGGCGGCTTGTCCGCCTGTTTTTTGCACCTCTGCGATAGCGTGAAGAGCTACTGTCGTTTTACCGGATGATTCCGGTCCGTATATTTCAATAACCCGGCCTCTTGGAAAGCCGCCCGTTCCTAACGCAATATCCAAAGCAATCGAACCACTGGGGATCGTTTCCACTTGCATGTGGGTAGACTCACCCAACTTCATAATGGAACCTTTACCAAATTGCTTTTCTATTTGACGGAGCGCCATATCCAGCGCAGCACGACGATCTGACAATAAACTCACATCCTTCATTGTTTGTACTTTAATAATACCTTGTTTTGACACGCTTGCCAAGCATTTTTTCGAACATACATTCGTTTTTTTGTTCACACAGCTCTCTTCTACAATTACACCTGTCTCTTAAAACAAAAAAAGAACCGCTGGCAAAAGGCTTTGCAACGGTTCTTCCGATAAGAAGATTATATCATGAATATCTATCTAAAACAACTCTACGACCCACACCGTACATAGATGTTTAAGAGAGTTTCTCGTTCTCTACCAGTCTGCGCCACAATCTGTACAGGATTGCTTTGACTGATCGCAGTCGGATTGTTTCACGGTTACCACTCAGTCTCAGTTCATGTACTTCCGTTTCCTTGTCGCGTTCAGCAATGCCAATATACACCAGACCGACTGGCTTCCGTTCGGAATACCCAGGCCCGGCAACACCAGTAACTGAAAGTCCAAAATCACTGTCCATGATCATTCTTGCCTGCTCTGCAAGCACAAGGGCTACTTCCTTACTCACTGCACCTGGCGCTTGATCCCCTTCCAAATAATCATAAGGCACGTTGAGTAATTTCATCTTCATTTCATTGGAATAGCACACGATGCCACCTTGAAACATAACAGCACTGCCAGGTATAGAAGTGATGTGTTCCATCAGCATTCCACCTGTACAGCTTTCTGCCGCACTCACAGTGAGTCCGCTTTTGGCCATTAGATCTACGATAACCTTCTCCAGCGTAACATCTTCGCTTGCATACATATATTCCGAAAGACGCTGCTGAATTTCTACTTCCGTAGCCGTCAGCTTAATTAATGCTTCACTTTCGCTGGCCGCCTTGGTGGATATACGGATCGTGACTTCCCCTTCCTTGGCATAAGGAGCAATCGTGGGGTCTGTCTGGGATTGGATCAGATCTAACAAATGGGTTTCAAGAGCTGACTCACCGATCCCTGCAAATTTTAACATTTTTGAATAAATTGGCATTTCTTCACCGCTCAATGCCTGCTGAAGCAACCAAGGTTTCGCTTGGTTTGCAAACATGGGTTTGAGTTCCTTAGGCGGTCCAGGCAAAACTACATAAAATTTACCGTCCTGTGCAATTGCGTCGCCCACAGCTAGCCCTGTCTCATTTTCAAGCGGAGTAGCGCCTTCAATAGAAAGCGCCTGCCGGCGGTTATTCTCGGTCATTTCTACCCCACGGTTACGGAAAAACTGATCTAGCTTATCCATTGCAAGACGATCTATGTGCAATTTTCGCCCCAATACAGACGCTATCGCATCTTTCGTCAAATCATCCTGAGTCGGTCCCAGACCGCCGGAAAACAAAATAATATCCGCACGCTTCTGAGCAATTCTTATTGCTTCCTGAAGCCGATCTATGTTATCGCCAACTACAGTCTGAAAATATACATCGATTCCGATTGTAGCCAACTCTTGTGACAAATATTGAGCATTTGTATTCACTATTTGACCGAGCAATAACTCTGTACCTACTGCAATTATTTCAGCTTTCATCAATTCTTCCTCCTGTACTGCAAATATTATGGGAATTATGTAAAGAAACAGCAATAAGTTTAGTCCCTATTGCTGTTTCCATAAAATTTATCCTGTTAAACTTTGGAGGAACTCAGCAAGTGGATATTTTTCACAAAATAATCAATACCCGAATAAATGGTGATCAACGCCGCTGCCCATATTGCTATTAAATCAAACGGGATACCAAGAAAAACAAACGGGAAATTATTAATGAGCAACGCTACAATAGCAACGATCTGGATGATCGTCTTCAATTTGCCCCAATTGCTTGCAGCAACCACAGAACCATCCAGTAAGGCAATCTGACGCAGACCCGTAACCGCAAACTCACGGCTAACAATCACAACAACAATCCATGAATCGATTTTTCCCATTTCTACCAAGGAAACCAAAATGGCGGTTACCAAAAGCTTATCAGCAAGGGGGTCCAACAGCTTGCCCAAATTGGTGACCATATTATTTTTACGTGCCAAATATCCGTCAAGACCATCCGTGCTGGCTGCTACAAGGAAAATGATAGCCGCAATCAGCTGATTATACGGCAGCTTGAAAGCTCCGATCTCAATCGGCGGCGGATAAAAATCAAAGTCCACCAGCAAAGCCAGCATCATCACCGGAATAAGGCAAATCCGCGTTATTGTAATTCTGTTGGGTAAATTCACAACACACTCTCCCCTGATTATCGTACTTGATTACAAATGGCAGTTTTCGGATTAAATTCAATCCTATGTAAATCGCTATCGACGAGCGCTATACACCTGAATTGTCTGCATTTTCGTTACAAGTATAATATGGCGCAAAACGCATGTCAAAATAACCTGCCGCACATCAAGCAACGTTTTTTCCTACAAAATGTATGAGGGAAAACGGCTTTATTTCATGTTTGTAAATTGAAGCTCCAATGGCAAATCAGCTTTACGCAGCAATTGAATGATCGCCTGTAAATCATCCCTGTTTTTTCCGGTCACTCGGATTTGATCACCTTGAATCTGACTTTTAACTTTTAACTTGGAGTCCCGAATAAGAATGTTAATTTTCTTGGCATTCTCCTGATCAATTCCCTGCTTAAGCGAAAGACGCTGACGCACTGAACCTAAAGAGGCGGGTTCCAATTTGCCATACTCCACATTTTTAAGGGACAGACCTCGTTTGGCCATTTTAGATTGCAAAATATCAATCACCGCATTTAGCTTGTATTCGTCTTCCGATGCAATCGTAAGAGCTTCTTTCTCAAGCTTGAGGCTACTTTTGCTATCCTTGAAATCAAATCGTGTTTCAATTTCACGCTCCGTCTGATGAACCGCATTTGTTAACTCCTGCATATCCATTTTGGAGACGATATCAAATGAATTTTCTGAAGCCATCGTTTCACTTTCCTTTCCACAACAAAGTTCAATATCTAATTATAGGCTAGTCATTTACAAAAATCCAATAATCCGTTGACTAAAAAGGCGTTCTTGCCAGTTTTCCTGACAAAAACGCCTTTATTTCAATTACGGTCAAAATATCTAATTATGGCTTCGTGTTGGGGTTCGGAACATATCCAAAAGTCCAAGCACAATGTGAGCAAGACCAAAGCCCAGTATGCCATAGCCCCATGCATTCGGTGTCAGATAATAGCCCAGTAAACTGACAATTATACCGAGCCCAGTCACAATCCAGCTAACGGTCATAACGTATACACCTCACTTTGCGGAAAATGAAATGACTGCCTTTCCAGGAATTACAGTCATTAGTATTTCCTCGCACCAAGGCGTTTATTCACCATCAGTAGTTGTAGAATCTGTACTACTTTGTGCTGAATCCGTACTGCTACCTGTCGTAGAATCTGCAGGTGAACCCGTCACCCCTGCACTCGTTCCGGTCGAAGAAGCTTCTCCTTGCTGGATCAGTACACGAGTAGTCGATTTATTATCTGTTATCGGTTGACCTGCTACGGAAATATCTGTGGCAGAAGACCGTCCTGATTTGATATATAAACCTTCTGGACCAATATCGAAAGACATGGCATCTCCACTTTTAGTCATACCATAACTCAGCTTTTCTCCACGGGAATTTTCTCCCTTGTACACTTCAAGCCAGCTTTCGCCCGTCGCTTTAATATCAACCTTGACTGCGGCTCCCGTTGAACTGGAAACTTTGAAAATCGTCGTCTTGCCTTGCTTGCCGTCCTGTGCCACTGTTACACCTTGTTGTGGCGTAGTCGTACCCGGCTGCTGTCCAGTATCTGGAGTAGTAGCATCCGTACTCCCCGTACCACCTGGCTGAGTTTGGCCGGTTTGCCCCGCATCAGGAGTCTGCCCACCAGCACCATTTGGAGCCGTCGTTTGACCATTGTTCGGCTGTGTTGTAGTGGTGTCAGGAGTAGACGTGCTTGGTGTGGTGCTTGGTGTGGTGCTTGGTGTTGTAATCGGCGTTGTGTTTTCTGCTGTTTTTGGAGTTGAATGGTTGTTGCTCACCCAATAAGCATAAATAACCCCAACAATGAGAACTAGAAAAAGCCACATTAACGCTGTAGGCAACCATTTAAGATTACCAATCGTGGCGGGACGGCTGGAGCGTTTCTGTGTAACAGGCTCCATGATTGCTTCCGGCTCAGGTTCAGGCACATTGCTTTGATGCCCTTCCAGAATCTCATCGGGGTTTAACCCGACCGTTTCAGCGTATGTTTTAATAAAAGCTCTGACATAAAAGCTTCCCGGCAGCACTTTGTAATCGCCCGTCTCAATGGCTTCCAGATAACGTTTGCGTATCTTCGTCATTTCCTGAACATCGTCAAGGCTCAATCCTTTTTGCAGCCGGGCCTCCTTTAATTGCTGACCCAGTTCTGACATGTCATCATCTCCTTGTGTAATTACGCTTATTTAAAGATCTTCTGTATAACTGGCTGTAAAGGTATCATAAATAATTTCCTCAGCCGGATTATTGCGAAGTTCAATAATGATATTGAAATCGTCAAAGCTGTATCCTGATTCACGTACAAATACATCAGGATGCTCAATCACTTTAGTACTTGGCATACTCATGATTTCCTGAAGCAAATGATAATGTCTTTCATTTGACCGAATTGTACTCACAATACCATCAATAATAAACACATTGTTTGGATTCATTTCTTCTTCAGAGAGCTGACTGCGCACCGTCTGTCGTAGTAACGTTGAAGACACAAAAGTCCAACGCTTCATTGCGCATACACTACTGGCAATAATGGATTCCGTTTTGCCCACACGTGGCATCCCGCGAAGACCGATCACCTGATTGCCGTCCCTCTTTAATACTTCACCCAAAAAATCGACCAGCAACCCAAGCTCATCGCGTGTAAAGCGAAATGTTTTACGATCATCCGAATCCCGATCGATGTAACGGCCGTGTCTTACTGCCAATATATCAACCAGTCTCGGAGCACGTAAGGCTGTGACTGTAATGTTGCTCGCTTTTTTTAACGTGTCTCCGAGAATGCGTATCTTCTCGTCATCGTCCGTTTCAAGCAACATCCCCCGTCTTTCGCCTTCAACACCGTTGATCGTCAGTATATTAACCCCCAGAATACCAAGCATGGAAGCAATGTCTCCCAGCAGTCCGGGTCGATTTTTATGTATCTTGTACTCCATGTACCACTGTTTCGTTTCTTCCGTCACGTTAGCACCTCATTCACATTCAAACCGTCAACAACTCCAAATCAAAGCATTATTGTATCATAAAATAACATCTTTCGACAAAACCAATTATTGAAATTTGATAGGCTGCATTGTGTTGTAAGCCTCAATCACGTTTATGATATATAAATTACAATGGAATTACAAGAACAGCTCTGTAACCATTACAGAAAAGCCCCCAAAAGGGAGCTTTTCATGTTGGTTCCTACTTATGCGTTGCTCTTGGCCAATTTAACCATTAGCCGGGCGATGGTGTGACGCTCGTCCTCATCGGCAACTCCCCACAGTTCTTTCAGTGCGCGGTTAGAGTGGTTGGCTGGATCGACCTTCTCATCCAGAAAATCACCGATTTCATAAGCAAGCTCTGAAATGGTATCTTGGCTGATTCCCAACTTCTCCGCTTGCTCTACACGCTGACCAAGGAACTTTTTCCAAACATCAAAATTCTGAACAACTGTTGACATACTTAAATCCTCCTTAGATGATTCAGATTTAAAATCAACAGTTGTAATATGCTCTTCTCAGACGCTTACTATACTGGTGGATTCCTCCAAGCGCTATTTCCCTTAAGTCACCCATCCTCCGTTAGGACTTATGACCTGGCCATTAATATAACCTGACTCAGGAAGCGCAAGAAAATAAACCAGGGACGATATTTCATCAGGTCGAGCCAATCGTCCGGCAGGAATTTCTTCTTCCAAACTGGTAATTTCGCCTTCATCCAAATGATCCAGCATCGACGTATCCACTGCACCTGGAGCTACAGCATTCACTGTCACCCCGGAAGGTGCTACCTCTTGAGCCAGCGCTTTAGTGAAAGCGTTAATGCCTCCCTTGGTGGTGGAATACAACACCTCGCACGAAGCGCCACATATCCCCCACACGGATGAAACATTCACAATGCGGCCATAGCGTTGGGATATCATATGCGGCATAAAAACCTGCGTGCACAGAAAGGTTCCCTTAACATTGACAGCCATCACTTCGTCCCATTTCTCTTCCGAAACATCTGTCAACAGCCCATAATGAGATAATCCGGCGTTGTTCACAAGAATATCCGGCTTCATCCCGTGATTATCCAGCTTTTCCCGCATGCGTTCGATCTGCTCCTTGCTCCGCAGATCCGCTGACACGGTCATTACCTTACCTGAATAAGCCATGCAACGACGGGCAACTTCATTTGCTTTTTCATGGGACTTCATGTAGTGAATGACCACATTCATCCCTACAGCTGCAAAACGCTCAGCAATAGCCGCACCAATTCCGCCACTCGCTCCTGTAATCAGCACGGTTGTATCGCCAATCGCTTTTAATTCTCCGCCCTCGGTGGTCATCGTTTCCCTCTCCCTGGACATTACGGACTCACCACTAGTGATATTGCGAGTTGATCCCACTGGATATGGTCTTTCAGACGGCGATTTACATCCTCAAGCGTGATACTTTCATAAATCGGAAGCAGTTGGAAAAAATCGCTGCCCCGGAAGCGATGTCTTGTAAATTCATGCGCAATATTTTCTGGTGAATTGAGTGTACGCAGATAACCACCGATTTTCTTTTTGCGTGCCCGTTCAAAATGTTCTGCTGCAAAGCCCTGCTTCTGGATGGACTCCACCTCTTCACGTATTCTCGCCAACAGCCGATCCGGGTCTTTGGTATCCCCACCGATTGCAGAGAATGCATATTGCTGCGTACTATTGTACTCATGACCAAAACTGTCCGAAATCAGATCCTCATCGTAGAGCTTTTGATACAGTTGGGTACTGGAACCAAACAGGAGATCTAACATCAGCTTGGTTTCCAGATCATGACGGAGCAATTCTTCACCCGTTAGACCTACTTCAGCCTCCTTGAATCCAAACAGTAGCTTTGGCAGAGAAACGGCCAGCTTTACCTCACGACGTGATTCTGCAACTGTAGTGGGTTCATCGTCGAAAATCCGCTCGATCTCTCCCTGCGGCTTATAGTCCTTTTTAGCCTGATTGTTACGTACCAGCTCTATTACTTCAGCTGGATCCACTCCGCCCACTACAAAAAGAATCATATTGCTTGGGTGGTAGAAAGCTTCATAGCAACTGTACAGCGTTTCCTTTGTAATCGTACTGATGGATTGAACAGTACCTGCGATATCAATATGCACCGGATGGACCTTGTACAGCACCTCGATCAGACCAAAGTAACTTCGCCAATCGGGATTATCTTCATACATATTGATTTCCTGGCCGATAATGCCTTTTTCCTTTTCTACATTTTCATCTGTAAAGTAAGGATGCTGCACAAAATTGACCAGCGTGGTCAAATTTTCTTGAATACGCTCGGTTGCCGAAAACAGATATACTGTTTGATCAAAGCTCGTAAATGCGTTCGCTGATGCCCCATTAGAAGAAAAGGTAGCAAAAATATCGCCTTCAGGCTCTTCAAACATTTTATGCTCCAAAAAATGGGCTATGCCATCCGGCACCTTTACGGGCTGTTGACCTTCTACGCGGAAATGATTATCAACCGAGCCGTATTTAGTCGCAAATGTGGCGTAAGTCTTCTGAAAACCCGGTTTGGGCAACACATAAACGTGTAAACCGTTATCCATTACTTCATAGTACAGCGTTTCCTGCAAATGCTCATAAGGTATATGCTCCACCGCTATTCCCCCTTCTGGTCTCTCAAGAAATAAATAGTGTCCAGTCGGAACGTCCGGGCGGCATCCTGAACATCCTGCACCTTGACTGCCTCCACCTGACTCAGCAGCTCATCTACCGTCCGCTCTTTACCGGAAAGCTGTCTGTTAAAATCATAGGCGATCATTTCAAAAGCGGAATCCTGCATCTCCTTCAGCAAGTTGCGAATCATCGCCTGCGTTTGGGTCATTTCCAGCTCGGTAATCGCTCCATTTTGCGTATCTTCCAGTTGCTTGCGGATAATAGTAACCGCTTTTTCATAATTAGGAATTTCGATACCAGATTGAATCGTACCAATCCCTTTATGCCCGTCATACCGCGATGAAGCGTAATACGCCAAACTTTCCTTTTCTCTTACATTAACGAACAGCTTTGAATGCGGATACCCGCCCAAAATGCCATTGTACATCAGAGCGGAAGCATAGCGATCATCTCCATACGTAATAGGGGTGCGCAACCCCATGTTGAGCTTGCCCTGGTTCACATCAAGACGCTCTACAACGGTTTGAACCTCACGCTCTACCGATTTGGGCTGTTCAGGAACATACCCTGTTTCCGCTGAACGGTTCAATTGAAAATAGCGATCAACAAATTTCTCAACTTCTTCCAGCGTCGTATCTCCCACAACGTATAAATCCATGCTGGCATTATTCAGCCATTCTCCATAAGCCTGATACAAACTCTGTGCATCTATGCTGTCCAGATCGGATCGTTGACCAAGAGGGTGCAGACGATAAGGCTCATCTTTGCACATTTCCTCCATACAGCGCTCACCAGCATAACGTATTTTATCGTTAACTATAGATTCCAGCTTTTTACGCACATTTTCTCGTTCCTGCTGGACGTATCCCGTTTGAAATGCACCATTTTCCAATGCAGGCTTCGTCAGCACTTCTCCGAGAAAAGCAAACGAACGATCCAGCAAACTATCCGGACTGTTTACAAAGCTGTCATTAATCGTATCCATGCGAAATTGCACGATCTGATAATCTCCACGTTTGTATACATCGAATCCGAAACCCGCGCCATACAATTGTTCTAACTGTTCTCTGAATTGTGTAGTCTGCGGATACGATTCTGTACCCCGTCGCAGAACGAAAGGTACCAGCCCCACTCGGGTTACGGTTTCCTCACGTAGCGGAGTACCTACATACAACGATATGGCAAACGTCTTAAAGCGCTTGGTCGGCAGTACATGAATCCTCAGTTGTCTGCGTGTGCCACGCTCGAAACCTGTTTTGTTCAAGTCCAAAACTCCTTTGTGACGTCAATTTGCGTCTAGCCTTTGATTAGCATTAGCTGCTGTAAATCATCCTCCTGTAAAGAGGTAAAGTGTACCAATCTTTATTCTAACCATGCAAAAGCCAAGAAGCAACCGGAGACAAGCTCCCGGCTGCTTCGGCGTTTTACATGCAGAAAATATGCTCCCCGATGGTTTTCACCTGCGGACGGGACCAAATCCATTTGGAGGTAGCTGTTTTTGGGTTAAAATAATAAAGACATCCTCCGCTTGGGTCCCAGCCGTTCAGGGCTTGGCGTACCGCCTTTTGTGCAGTCTCATTCGGTGTGAGCCAGATTTGGCCGTCTGCTACAGCTGTGAAAGCTCCTGGCTGAAAGATCACTCCAGATGGTGAGTTGGGAAAGCTGGGTGACTTAACCCTGTTCAAAATAACAGCCGCGACGGCAACTTGTCCTTCAAATGGCTCGCCGCGGGATTCACCGTAGACCGCGTTGGCCATAATTTTAAGATCATTTTCAGATAGTCCCATGGTGTTGGCCGATCCCATCGTTTCATCGTTTTGATCCGCTTTATCGTTATTGTCCGCTGTCTGTCCCTGAGCAGAACCTTGATTGTTACGATGCATAGGAGTTTCCGTTGGCTTCCAGTTAGGAGTAGCGTTCACCAGCTTTAATTTCGTCTTTGCTCCGACCACTCCATCGGGACGGATGCCAAATTCCTTTTGAAAACCCTTGACAGCTTTTAGTGTACTGCTGCCAAAATGGCTGTCCACTTTCCCGCCAAAAAAGCCCAGCAACTTCAAACGTGATTGCAACTCATATACATCCTGACCGTAAGTTCCAAAATCAACTGCTCCCGAGCTGAATGTCGGCTGGGAAGGTTGCGCCGCTTGTACTTTCTGCTGTGTGCTCAGCGGCTCTGCTTGCTGCTGTGCAGAGTCATTTTTAAAAAGTCCTGTGTACGTAATAGCCGAGGCTGCGAGGATACCCGTGCAAATCCAGACCATTGTCTTTTTCATATGCTGCGCTCTACCTTTCTTTTGTGGGATTAACAGGATGGCTACGTTTATTATGACAAGCTCCGCTTAAAGCTATTCACCCTTTTAATCTTCTTTCAGCAGGTAGTCGCCACACCTCAAAAAAACATCACAAAAAAACGCTGTTTGTTCACTTGGAGTTGTCATATTAGAACAACCACCATGCGAACAAACAGCGTTTTAATGTAGTGCTGGATAGAGATAATGCTTAGGAACTAACTTTATTTTGCTGATATTGCTCCATTGAGATAAGGACCTCACGGGGCTTGCTGCCCTCGTAAGGGCCGATGACTCCGCGAGCTTCCATGGAGTCAATCAGTCGAGCAGCACGTGTATAACCGATCCGCATACGGCGCTGAAGCAGCGAAACGGAAGCTTGTTTAGCCTCTAAAATGATGTTGACAGCCTGATCGTACAGCTCATCCAGCATTTCATCTGCATCACCCGATACCTCTTCCACCTCCGGCACTAGCGTTTCATCATACTGCGCTTCACCCTGTTCACGTACATAGTTAACAATATTTTCGACTTCTTGATCGCTCATGAACGCTCCCTGAACGCGGACTGGTTTAGAAGCACCCATCGGCATGAAAAGCATATCACCACGTCCGAGTAGCTTCTCGGCTCCGCCCATGTCCAATATGGTACGGGAGTCTACCTGCGAGGAAACGCCGAAGGCAATACGTGAAGGAATATTGGCTTTAATCACCCCGGTAATTACGTCAACCGAAGGTCTTTGTGTTGCAATGATAAGGTGGATGCCTGCTGCACGTGCCATTTGGGCAAGTCGCGCAATCGCATCCTCCACATCTCCAGCAGCTACCATCATTAGATCTGCCAACTCGTCCACAATAACGACGATGTAAGGCAGAAATGCATCCGGGTTATCTTTCATCAGATTATTATAGCCCTCAATATTACGGGTTCCTGATTTGGAAAATAACTCATATCTTTTTTCCATTTCAACTACAATTTTCTTCAATGCAAGTGAGGCACGCTTTGGATCAGTCACGACCGGAGCCAACAAATGCGGGATTCCGTTGTACACGTTCAACTCCACCATTTTAGGATCGACCATCAAAAATTTGACCTCATCCGGCTTTGCTTTGTACAAAATACTCGTGATGATCCCATTGATACACACTGATTTACCCGAACCTGTTGCCCCAGCCACAAGCAGATGGGGCATCTTGGCCAAATTACCAACAATCGTCTGTCCTGCAATATCGCGTCCGAATGCAATGGATAAATTGGAAGTTGACTCCTGGAAAACGGTTGTCTCCATTACCTCACGCATCGTGACAATAGAAACTTCATTATTCGGAACCTCAATTCCGATAGCAGATTTGCCAGGAATCGGAGCCTCCATACGGATATCCTTGGCAGCAAGCGCAAGCGCAATGTCATCCGTCAGACTCACAATGCGGCTGACCTTCACTCCAATGTCCGGCTGAATTTCATAACGCGTTACGGCAGGGCCACGGACAACCTCCAGCACCTTCGCACGCACACCAAAGCTTTCCAGCGTTGCTTCCAGCTTGCGTGCTGTTTGCATGTAATCCTTTTGTCCCATACCTTTGCCTGTGTTTTGTGGTTTAGCAAGCAAACGAAACGATGGGAGCTTGTACGGTTTAGGAGGCGGCGGAGCCGGAATAGCTGTATGGGTACCTTCAGCCTCTTCGCCTGCAACCCCAGTTGCAATCGTCTGAGCTTGTCCCTGAGCACCTTCTAATGTCCCCTGGATCGTTGTCGAATCATCCATACCCGTATTGGTATTGGCATCCACAAAGTCATCATCCAGGGATTCATCAATAATGGAAGTTGTCTGCTCTACCCCTGTCAGGGACTCTCCAAATTCAGCTTCCGGTCTTCTTTCCTCATGCTTTACTTGTTCGAAGAAATCCCTAATAATGGGCGACCTCTTTACCGGAATTGCAGCTTCCTGCTCAGCGTGTTCGACTACGTCAGACAGCTCTTCACTCTGGTTTCCGTTTCTCCACTGGGCCTGCGCGTCCTCAGCTTCATATGGAAGATCATGATCATCCTTATCCGTATTGACGGAATGCTCCCCCTTGTCCGCTTTATCTGAATTTTTGAGACCAAACAACTGAAAGAAAATCGGTTGTTTGCGTGCAGGAGGCTGCATTTCGTCAAAGTCATCATCCATGTCTTCCTCATAGGCAGGAATCGGCTCAGACTTGATTTTTCTATTTCCACTACCTTTGCTAGATGCCGAAAGCGGAGTAGCTTTACCAGTCCATTTTTTGCGCACGCTTCCCCCGACTGTCAGGAGCTTGGTCTTTACAATCCGTACCAAATCCACATAGGACAGTTGGGTCATCAGCATGAAACAAATGACGAACATAACAATCATGATCAGTTTAGCTCCTGTGAGACCAAACAGCCACAACAGAACAGTAAGCTGCAATGCGCCTACATACCCCCCGCTGATATCCTTGTTCAGCATTGAGGTATGGCCCTGCTGGTCAGGCGACAGCAACTGCTCACGCATATCTATATGTATTTGGGTCATCACTCCGCCCGGCTGAAGCGCGTTGATCGGCCCCAAACGCTGCTCCATAGATGAAATAGAACTCATAAGTGTAAAGGCAAATACCAACAGGAGCAAACCCGTTTTACGCGAGTTCCACTGGTTCGGCCACTTGCGGTGAATCATCACCATCAGACCATAATAAATGCCAATGAGAGGGATAACAAAATAGAATTTCCCCAGTACGAGCCCAAACATCTTGGATAGCGACCGACCAACTGCCGCTTCACCCGACAACGCAATGACCGCTAATGTAATCAGCACAATGCCGTAAATTTCAAATTTTAGAACTCCGCCAAATGCGGCTTTCTTTTTTCTTTTTCTTCTTCTGGACATACAAGGTCACCCCCCAGAAGAATATTATACCACGTCACCCGGTATCCGCACATATGTTCTTTTTCAGCAGTAAATGACCTATTTCTATACTATTCGACACCTTCTACGACCACTCGATGACTTGACCTGGTCCATAACGCGGATTCAGGTAGGTTTCCAGCGGACAGTCCAACAACCGTACAATGATCCCCCGACGACTTTCAAGCGGCTGTACCTGCATAAGTAGACCGTCTACCCGAACCTCTGCAAGCTCCTCAGCCTCTTTCCACATCCCTTGCCATACCATTTCCATTGGCATCACAGTATATAGTGTCATTGAGGTAGCTCCCCGCTATGCTCCCCTGACAGTGTCTCTGTAGGAGCTCCTGTGGCACTGGGAGAAAAAGGAGCATACGGAGCCTGCTGTTGAATCCCAGCGATCCCGTTTTGCTGACGCCGCGTTTCAATAATGGCGTTCAGCTGTTTTAAAGCCTCTCCGATACCTCCAACCGCGTCCATCAATCCATACTTCACTGCATCGGCTCCCCCAACCGCTGTACCAATATCGCGGTTTAACTCACCGGTTTTAAACATCAGTTCCTTAAACTGCTCTTCTGTAATACGAGAATGAGAAACGACGAAGCGTACAACACGTTCCTGCATTTTTTCCATGTATTCAAAAGTTTGTGGTACTCCAATGACCAGACCGTTCATACGAATGGGATGGATAGTCATCGTCGCACTCTCCGCAATGTAGGAATAAGTGGAAGACACAGCAATCGGCACACCGATGCTATGCCCCCCACCTATGACAATAGTCACCGTTGGTTTACTCATCGATGCGATCATTTCAGCAATAGCCAGTCCTGCCTCTACATCACCACCAACTGTATTCAGCAAAATCATTAATCCTTCAATACGAGGATTTTGTTCTGCCGCTACCAACTGGGGAATAATGTGCTCATATTTTGTCGTTTTGTTTTGAGGCGGTAAAATGAGATGGCCTTCAATCTGACCGATAATCGTCATGCAAAAAATATTGGACTCGCCTCCAGGCATGGAGGTTTGACCCAGTTGCTGCAAAGCCTCCATAGCAGGTAAAGCGGGTCTTTGCCCAATTTCTGGTTGATCTGGCGCTTCCGTTTCCTCGTTGCCAGATGTTAGATTGCTGTATTGTTCCATATGGGTGATCTTCCTTTCGCTTTACGCATCTATATGACCCGTATTCACCCTATAGTATGGGATGAAAATGGAATATTTTATACCCTCCTCCATGCTTTTCCTTGTCCCGCAAAATCAAAAAAGCCTCTCCTCCCGCGGAAACCGTCCAATATTTCCTGCGGGAAGAGAGGCGACTGTGTGCCTGTGACTTAAGTTTTTAATTCAGGTTTTTGAACAAATTTCAATTGAATCACACTTCCATTATAATTGGCAGGATCATCGGTCTGCGACGAGTTTGCTCATACAAGAAGCGACCTAGTGCATCCTTGACATTTGTCTTGAGGGAAGCCCATTCATTTACATTTTCACTCATGAGCTTATGCAGTGTACTTGAGACAATACGATTCGCTTCATCCAGCAAACCTTCCGATTCACGAACATATACGAAACCGCGGGAAATGATATCTGGTCCGGATTTAATCGTTCCGTCTTGCTTGCTCAGCGTAACAACAACCACCAAAATACCGTCCTGTGACAGCAATTTGCGGTCGCGCAATACGATATTTCCTACATCTCCTACGCCTAGTCCATCGATCAGTACGTTACCTGCTGTAACTTTACCAGCTCTGCGTGCTCCACCATTTTGAATTTCAATGACTTCACCGATATCCGTGATGAAGATATTTTCAGGCTCAATACCTACGCCTTCAGCAAGAAGAGCGTGACGACGTTGCATTCTGAACTCACCATGAATTGGCAAGAAGAACTTTGGTTTCATCAGATTCAGCATCAGCTTGAGTTCTTCCTGGCTCCCGTGTCCAGAAACGTGGATGCCTGGATTAGCTGCGCTGTAATATACATTGGCACCCAGACGGAACAGTTCATCAATTGTGCGTCCAACGTATTTTTCATTACCCGGTACCGGAGTAGCTGCGATGATGACTGAATCACCTGGAAGAATGTCAACCTTTCGATGTGTGGAACGAGCCATTCTTGTCAAAGCGGACATCGGTTCACCCTGACTGCCTGTGCAGAGAATAACTACACGATCCGCTGACATTTTGCCAACTTCTTCAGGCTCAATCAGCATTCCATCTGGGATTTCCAAATAGCCCAAGTCCGAAGCAATACCTACGACATTAACCATGCTTCGACCAATTACTGTTACTTTACGTCCCGTTGCTTCAGCAGCATTAATTACCTGCTGAATACGATGTACGTTAGAAGCAAAAGTGGCTACGACCACACGCTGTCTAGACTTGCGGAAAATGTCTTCCAGGACAATACCAACGCTCTTTTCCGAAGGTGTAAATCCCGGTTTCTCGGCATTTGTACTGTCTGACAAAAGAGCCAGTACGCCACGTGTGCCAATTTCAGCCATACGCTGCAAATCTGCATATTGTCCGTTCACCGGAGTATGGTCAAATTTGAAGTCACCTGTATGAACAACAGCGCCTTCAGGAGTATCAATACATACACCTACAGAATCCGGAATACTATGGTTGGTTCTGAAGAAAGTTGCTTTTAATGTGGAACCCAGCTTGATTTCGGAATCAGCATTGATCAAAATACGTTTGGTTTCACCAAGCAGATTCGCTTCCTTCAGCTTATTTTCCACCAATCCCAGCGTCAATTTGGTACCATATACTGGTACATTCAAATGTTTCAACACGTAAGGCAAACCGCCGATATGGTCCTCGTGACCATGAGTCAGCACAATGCCTCTTACTTTGTCGCGGTTCTCTGTAAGGTAGGAAATATCAGGAATAACGATATCAATGCCCAGCATGTCCTCTTCCGGGAATTTCAGACCGGAATCCACCACGACAATGTCATTGCCGTATTGAACGACATACATATTTTTCCCGATTTCACCGACGCCGCCCAAAGCGAAAATCATCAATTTATCGTTGTTTGTTTTTTTAGACAAATGAATCTAAACCTCCTATGGTAGTTGGACGTCGTACCTTGATTTGTTTATTTAATTTTCAAAAAAATACCGCACCCAGTCACTTGACCCCATTATACATGATTAAAATAAGAAAAAACAAGTCATCCTGTTCGTTACGCTAGGTTTCCCATTGCCGTCTGAAACCATTAGTATCTGTCATTTTATCTACTGCATGGTTAAAAGCACAGCAAAAAGGACGTCCTATAAGAACGCCCTTCACGCTGGAGAACCTTGTCAGACAATAAGCCCTATCGGTTTTGTACCTACCGACTGCCCTTAACAAGGATACTCCTTAGTATTAATTAACAGCTTACATTCCTATTTCTCTTTAGCGGGTAAATAATTTCTTAATAAATTCCGCTTCATCCTCAGTTGGAGGAATGAGTGGCAACCGAACCGAACCTACCTTAATCCCCCGTAATTCCAATGCATATTTTACTGCCACCGGATTAGGCAGAGGATGAGGACAGCCAAACAAACCCTTGAAAATCGGGAACAACTGCTGATGCAACTTTGCTGCCTCCTGCGAGTGTCCTCCTACAAGTGAATCGATCATCTGCTTCATTTCAGCACCTACCACATGACTCGCTACGCTGATAATACCATAAGCACCTACAGCCATAGCAGGCAACCCAGAAGCATCATCCCCGGAATAAACCAGAAAACCTTCTGGCGCTGCCGCTGCAATCTGTGTGACCTGCGCAAGTGATGCACATTCTTTGGTTCCCACAATGTTCGGAATTTGTGCAAGACGCAGCGTTGTTTCAGCTGTTAGACTCGCTCCAGTACGGCTTGGAACATTATACAGTATAGCTGGAAGGGATGTGGAGTTTGCAATACATTCGAAATGCTGATACATCCCTTCCTGATTCGGTTTATTATAATATGGCACTACCAGTAGAACACCATCTGCTCCTGCCTGCTCCGCGGCACGGGTTAGATGAATGGAGTGACGCGTATTGTTGCTTCCAGTCCCGGCAATAATTTTACATCGTCCAGCTGCTTTTTCTACAACAAATGCAAACAACTTGATTTTTTCATCATCGCTCAGGGTAGGAGACTCCCCTGTTGTTCCAGATACAACAAGTGACTCTGAGTGCTGTTCTTCTATTAAGTAATCAATCAACGAGGACAATGCAGTCCAGTCAATCTCTCCTTGCGAATCAAAAGGTGTCACCATTGCGGTAATCAATCTGCCGAAGTTCACCATGCTGCCTCCTTTTTGCAAGTCCGAGCACGGACAATGCGCCTATTGATGGAGTTCAAATTTATTATGCAATGCGCGTACAGCCTGCACCATGTCTTCTTTTTTAACAAGTACCCAGATCGTTGTGTTGGAATCTGCGGATTGAAGGATCTGTACGTCTGATTCTGCCAATGCCTCCACAATCGTCGCCATAATGCCCGGTACCCCGTTGATACCACCGCCTATGACAGAAACTTTAGCACACCCGGCCAGTATCTTAGGTTCTAGACCCAAACCGTTCAATACTTCAACCGCTTTGCTTCCATCATGATCGAACACAGTATAAACTGCCCCCGATGGAGTTACGTTAATAAAGTCAACGCTGATTCCATGTTCAGCCATAGATTTGAATACTTGTAATTGCAAGTGCTCCAAACCCGGCTTTAATTCAACATTAATCTGAGTGACATTGCCGACATACGCAATACCGGTCACGAAACGGTCTACGATGTCTGCCTGCACGTCTTTAAAGCCTTCCGGGTGGGTAACTAACGTACCTTCTCCTTCGGAGAAGGTAGAGCGAACACGGACCGGGATATTAGCCTGCATGGCGATTTCAACAGCACGAGGATGGATAACCTTTGCTCCCTGATGAGCCATATTGCAAATCTCCGTATAGCTAACATGTGTAAGTGGCTTTGCATTTTCCACAATGCGCGGATCGGCGGTTAATATACCATTCACATCCGTATAAATATCAACCATATCCGCATGTAGAGCAGCACCCAGAGCAGTAGCTGACGTATCGCTGCCTCCCCGACCCAAGGTAGTCATATCACCGTCTGCTGTTTGTCCCTGAAAACCTGTCACAATGACAACTCTGCCTTGGTTCAACTCTTCAACAACACGGTCTGGCTTTATATCCAAAATACGAGCATTGCCGTATTGATCATCCGTAATAAAGCCCGCCTGTGCCCCAGTTAGCACCGTAGCAGGAATACCTTCCTTCTCCATCAGGCTGCATAATGTAGCAGCAGAAATGATTTCACCACAGCACAGCAGTAAATCCCGCTCGCGCTTCGGAAGACTGTCGCCGTTAGACGCCGCCCAATCCAGCAGCGTGTCGGTGGCATAAGGCTCTCCTTTTCTCCCCATGGCCGACACAACAACAACCAATTGAAGATTTTGTTCCAGCTCCCGCTTCACATGTGCCAGCACAAGTTGACGTGCTTCAGGTGTGGACAGCGAGGTTCCCCCAAATTTTTGCACCAAAATACCCATTATTCTTCCCCCATATCGGAACGTTACTCCGCGTTTGCAGCAATAATTTCCGCGATTTGCACCGCGTTCCATGCCGCTCCTTTGAGCAGATTATCGGATACAACCCACAAATTCAATCCACGGCTATTGCCCAAATCACGGCGTACACGCCCCACAAATACGTCAGGTTTTCCAGCAGCTTCGGATGCCAGTGGATAAAGCTGAGCAGCAGGATCGTCCACTAGCGTTACTCCCGGTGCCGAAGCCAGCAGATTGCGGATTTCTTCTAAATCATAATCTTTTTTAAGTTCTACATATACAGATTCCGAGTGACCGTATACAACAGGAATACGTACACACGTTGCTGTTACGTCCACAGATTCGTCACCCAGTATTTTTTTCGTTTCACGTACCATTTTCATTTCTTCCAGTGTATAACCATTGTCCTGGAATTTATCGATTTGCGGGATAGCATTGAAAGCAATCTGATGCTTTACTGGCAACGAGCCTACTGGCAACAGATCAGGCTGAACTTCATCACCGTTAAGAATCGCTGCGCTTTGACGATTCAATTCATCAATAGCTCGGCTTCCAGCCCCGGAAACGGCCTGGTATGTGGATACTATGATACGAGAAATGCCATACTGATCATATAATGGTTTCAAAGCAGCCACCATCTGAATGGTGGAGCAGTTCGGGTTCGCAATAATTCCTTGATGCTCGGCAATCTTGTCGCTATTCACCTCAGGCACTACAAGAGGAGCTGTCGGATCCATTCGGAATGCATTGGTGTTGTCAATGCAAACTGCCCCATGACGAACAGCATGCGGCGCCAATTCCTTACTTACGTCTCCACCTGCACTAAACAAAGCAATGTCGATTCCTTCAAAGCTGTCGGGGGTAGCAATCTCTACTGGAATTTGCTGACCTTTAAAGCTAATTAACGTGCCGGCAGAACGAGGCGAAGAAAGAAATTTGATTTTGTCCACAGGAAAATCCCGTTTTTCCAGCAGATTTACGATCTGTTCTCCTACAGCGCCTGTCGCTCCAACGACAGCTACATTAAACTTTCTATTGCTCATCTGGTGTATCTCCCCTTCTCGACTAAAAAACCATTTTTTATTCTGAAAGCATCCACCGCCAACAAGAAATTAGACCCGATACAATATCGAATCATTCTTCTAGGCGAGGGATGCTCAGCAGTTAACTATAGTACTTCATGGGGTCTTGCGTTCCACAATCATCGGCTGAAGCTGTTTGCCTTGCAATGCTTCATAAGCAGCCTCCGGAATCAACTCCATGTTAGCTACAAGCGAGTTCGGCTTTTTAACTGGATTGTCCTGTCCGAACGGCACAAAAAAGATATTTTTGGCTACGAGTAATTTGGCGATATTGGCAGCATTTAGACCCAGTCCATCATTAGTAGATATGGCTAAAAGAAGTGGACGACCGTTGCGCAATTGCGCCTTGGCAGCCATCAAAACCGGACTGTCTGTCATCGCATTCGCTAACTTACTCATCGAATTCCCCGTCAAAGGTGCAATCACTAGCACATCAAGTAGTTGGGAGGGACCCAGTGGCTCAGCCTCCACAATTGTAGAAATGATATCATTCCCTGTTATATCTTTCAACTGTTTTTGCCAACTTTGCGAAGTACCAAAGCGAGTATCCGTTGTTAGTACTGTATTGGATATAATAGGAACGACCTTCGCACCCTCATCAACAAAGCGCTGTATAACAGGCATTACCTCTTCAAATGTGCAATGTGAGCCTGTAATTGCATAACCTACTGTTTTCCCTTGCCAACTCATTGTGCATCCCCCCGATCAGGATTATCTTCCATTAACAACTGCACCAGCGTATTCGCTATAATGGCACCAGCAGTTTTGGGAGCAACAATACCGGGAAGACCAGGGGCAAGCATAGCCTTGATTCCACGCTTTTCCGCATAACGGAAATCACATCCGCCCGGGGCGGAAGCAAGATCTATAATCACGGTGCTCAATGGCAATTTAGACAGGATTTGCGCTGTGATAATCATAGAGGGTATTGTATTAAAAATCAAGTCAACTCCCTTTGTCTCATGCGCTAAATCCCTTGTCATAAAAGGCTTCCAACCCATTTCCACGGCTCTCGCTGCATCCTCTACCCGCCGTACTCCAACCTTCACTCTGGCTCCCAACCCCTGTAGTGCCCTTGCCATGGTAAATCCAGTCCGTCCCATGCCTAGAACCATACAATCTGCACCGTGAATCGTAAAATCGGTATGCTGAATGGCCATCATCAGTGCGCCTTCGGCCGTAGGTATAGAGTTGTATATGGCCACATCATCTCTCTCCAGCAGCTCTACCAGCTTCAACTCATGTCTGGTACAAATTTCTTTTAAGTACGCCCGCGCCATCCCTGTATATACAACACAATGCGGTGGAAGAGCAGCAGCATGCTCATTCAGAAACTGGAGCTTCTGTGCTCCAAAAAGTGCATTTACGTTGCCTTCCTCATCGCATCCCACCACCGGCAAAATCAGTGCGTCTGACGATTCCAGCAGCTTGACAGACATTGGTTCTAGTGTCACTCCTTTGAGTGGTACTTCAAGCTTGTCAAAACCGACCACACTGACGGTAGCATCCATGTCCACACATTTGCGGATTACCTCAAGCTGCCTCGCATCGCCACCCAAAACAACGACGCGTATTCCTGTTAGCATCCGGATCACTCCTTTCCGAGACACGATATGCTTTTAGTCTATGCGAGTGCCCGGAGAGGGGTGAAAAAACACAAAAAAAAGCCGCCCCTTTATGAGGCGACCTTTATTTGCATGCTTACTCTTAAGCAAGTAAATTTGAAGATTTTACAAAATAGACATTCGTACATCGCAAACTAACCATAGCCTCAGCGTCCTGTATGGCCAAAGCCTCCAGCACCACGCACTGTTTCAGATAATTGGTCTACTTGTTTCAGCTCTACCTCAGGTATAACCTGAAATACCATTTGTGCAATTCGCTCATTGCGCGTAATCGTGAACGATTCCTCGCCCAAATTAATAAGAAGTACCTTAATCTCCCCACGATAATCCGCATCAATCGTTCCCGGTGTATTGAGACAAGTAATACCATGTTTAAGAGCCAGTCCACTTCGCGGACGGATTTGTGCCTCAAATCCCGCTGGCATAGCTATTGCAAATCCAGTTGGAACAAGGCAACGTTTGCCGGGTTCCAGTACCAAATTTTCCTGTACTGCTGCATACAAGTCAAACCCTGATGCAAGCTCTGACATTTTGTGGGGCAGCTCAATATCTTCATTGCCCGCGAGTCTGTTAATTTCCACGTAAGTTAACAAAATAGTCCCTCCTCATATCCTTTACCGCTGAATCACTCGCTCCCACCATCGACAGGGCAAACGGCTCCGAGAACATACGATCCAGCACTTTGTTCACATCATTTGCCGTCACTTGTTCGATATGTTCGATCATTTGATCCAACGTATAATGCTGACCAAGCATCAATTCATTTTTTCCAAGCCGATTCATCCGGCTACCTGTACTTTCAAGGCTTAAAATCAAACTTCCTTTTAATTGTTCCTTACCTTTACGAAGCTCATTAGCGTCCAAACCGTTGACAGCCACATCTCTTAAAAGCTCCAGCGTCAAATCCAGTACGTCCTTTGTTTGCTTAGGAGCCGTACCTGCATAGATCGTGAACATACCACTGTCCGCATGGGAGCTATGATAGGAATAGACCGAATAAGCCAGTCCACGCTTTTCCCGAATTTCTTGAAACAAACGTGAACTCATGCCGCCGCCGATCGCGTTATTCAGCAAAACCATAGCATACTGGAGTTCGTCACCCGTTGCAAATCCAGGCAGGGATAAACAAATATGATTTTGCTCCGTTGCTTTCTCATGATACAACAGCTCACCGTTAAACGCAGGTACTGTCAGCGGCGAAACGGTTCCATGATTATCAAAATGTCCAAAATGTCGTTCCAACAATTCTACCAAGCGATCATCAACATTACCAGCCACACTGATAACTGTATTGTCAATTGTATAATGCTCCCTCATATAATGGCTGAGATGTGAGCTATTCATAGCAAGCAGGTGATCTTCGGTTCCGAGAATCGGATAAGCCAGTGGATGTTCACCATAGGCCGCGCGAGATACAAGATCATGCACCATATCATCCGGTGTATCCTCGTACATGGAGATTTCCTCCAAAATCACATTCTTCTCTTTTGCCAATTCTTCCTGATCTAGTTTGGAATTAAAAAACATATCAGACAGCACATCAACTGCAATCGGTAGATGCTCATCCAACACCTTGGCATAATAGCATGTATATTCCTTCGAAGTGAAAGCATTAACATTGCCTCCGATGGCATCGAATTGCTCCGCGATTTCCTTAGCGTTAAAACGCTCTGTTCCTTTGAAAAGCATGTGTTCGATAAAATGAGAAATACCGCTATTGTCCGGCGTTTCATTCCGGGAGCCGGTTTTAACCCAGATACCGAAAGAAACAGAACGCACGGTTGGAATTTTTTCAATGACCACTCTTAGGCCGTTTTTGAGTTGAATTCTTTCCACGATTGGCCCTCCTAAACTGAATTGCATACTTAGCCATAATGTTCAATCCTAACAGAAAAAAGACGTTCACTCAACCGGAGCAGGTAGCTGTCGATCAGGGGAAAGTGTCTGACTGACAGTTCCGAGCACAAGTCCCTTACTACGAATGGCATGGATCATGCCTTTGAGAGCAGCCGCTGAGGAATCTGTTGGGTGCATCAATATCAGTGTGCCTGATTCAACCTTACTAGCGATTTTGTTAATCACCGATTCTGGTGACGGATGTTTCCAATCTACAGTGTCCAATGTCCACAACACTGTTTTGAGCCCACGTTCTGCTGCTATATCCACCGTCTGCTGATTAAAATCGCCCGATGGAGGGGCAAACCAGTTATTTTTGACGCTCAAAGTTTCTTGAAGAAGCTCTTGTGTCTTTTCAATTTCTTGTATAGCTCTGGCCCGACTCAGACGGCTCATATTCGGATGAGAGTAAGCATGATTCGAAAGCTCATGTCCTCTTTTTTGAATCTCCTTGGCGAGTTCAGGATTTTTTTTCAGCCAACTTCCATCAAGAAAAAATGTGGCCTTGACCTTTTCCTGATCCAGCGTGTTCAGTATCGGCAGGATAAATTCATTCCCCCATGCTACATTGATCATGAAGGATACCATTGGCTTTTCGGGATTACCCCTGTAAATTGGAACATTACCAAGCTGATTTAAATGTATTTTAGGTGCCAATTGCCGATATACATATTGAATGGGTCGATCCGGAGATGCAATCGCTTTGCGATAGGTAGCATCCAAATCCACCTCCAGTCCGTTATAGCCTGGAATAGCCTTCCATACCCTGTCGATCTTGGCATCAACTGGTTCCCGCCGCTGACGGGCTGCTTCTGTTCTTAGTCGCTGCATAAGCGCATTATCGGGTAAAGCCGCCATCGCCATCGTTGTTTCAGCTTTAGGCTCCCCAACTCCTGTAGCGTCTCCATTGCGTAATTGATTAGCGAAGTCACGAACCCCGCTAAACTGTCCGATTACCAGTGTGATGGCTAAACTGGCTACCACCCACACTGCTCTTTTTGCCCTACTCATGATTCCTTCATCCTCCCGACCGTTTGTCCACATTGTATGCGGGGAGGACAAGAACTATGACGCAGTAGCCTCTAGAAGCCTACTTTGGCGCAGCTTGTGCATATGTATGAAAAAAGAGCCAGAAACGTAGCTCTGCCTCTTTCCAAAAGCTTAAACAATGCTATTCAAATCCCTTGTACTGTTAATACGAAAAGCTACTCCTGCCTTTCTAGTCTGCAACATGCAGGTACCTAGGATTTTGCAGGTGCTTCTGCAGTCAGAACAGCCTTACGGGACAGATTGACACGACCTTGTTGATCAATTTCGGTTACTTTCACCGTAATTGTATCCCCAATAGCAATTACATCTTCAACTTTGGCTACACGTTCAGTAGACAGTTGAGAAATATGAACCAGACCATCTTTGCCCGGTAAAATTTCAACAAATGCACCGAATTTCTCAATCCGTTTTACTGTACCGATGTAAATCTCACCGACCACGACTTCCTTTACGATACCCTCAATAATGGAACGTGCCTTTTCATTCATCTCTTGATTTGTGGAAGCGATGAACACACGACCATCTTGTTCAATATCGATTTTTACGCCGGTTTCTTCGATGATTTTGTTGATGATTTTACCACCAGCTCCAATAACATCACGGATTTTGTCCGGGTTAATGTGCATCGTCATAATTTTTGGAGCATACTGAGACAACTGCTCACGTGGCTTCTGGATCGCTTCCATCATTTTGCTAAGAATGAACAAGCGTCCTTCTTTAGCTTGCTTGAGCGCATCCTGTAAAATCTGGCGGTCAATACCGTTAATTTTAATATCCATTTGAATGGCAGTTACGCCTTCCGCGGTACCAGCAACTTTAAAGTCCATATCGCCCAGGTGGTCTTCCATCCCTTGGATATCAGTCAATACGGAAACATGGTCTCCATCCTTGATCAATCCCATCGCTACACCTGCAACCGGAGCTTTAATCGGTACACCTGCATCCATCATAGCCAGTGTACTTGCACAAATACTAGCTTGTGAAGTCGAACCATTTGATTCCAGTACCTCGGAAACCAAACGGATGGTGTATGGAAATTCAGTTTCGGAAGGAATTACTTTGGAAAGTGCACGTTCACCAAGAGCACCATGTCCGATTTCACGACGGCCTGGCGCACGCAAAGGACGAGCCTCACCTACGCTGAATGGCGGGAAATTGTAATGATGCATAAAGCGTTTTGTTTCTTCCAGATCAATACCGTCCAAAATTTGTACATCACCCAATGCACCAAGTGTACAAATGCTAAGCGCTTGCGTTTGACCGCGTGTAAATAAGCCCGAACCATGAGTACGCGGCAAAATACTAGTGTCGCTTTCAATCGGACGAATTTCGTCAAGCTTACGACCATCAGGACGCACTTTATCATGCGTGATCAAACGACGTACTTCTTCCTTGACGATATCATAGAGAACTTCGCTCACGTCGCTCAAAAGCTCAGGTGTCTCTATGTATTGTGCTTCAAAATGGGCAACTGTCTCTTCGTTGACTGCATCAATCGCCTCTTGACGTGCATGTTTTTCTGCAATTTTAACAGCTTCCATTAAACGTTGAGCTGCATAAGCACGTACTTCACTGTTCACTTTTTCATCAACAGCATGCAGTTTAACCTGCATTTTCTCTTTACCTGCTACTTGCACCAATTGTTCAATGACTGCCACAATGTTCTTAATCTCATCATGACCGAACATAATAGCTTCCAGCATAACTTCCTCTGGAATCTCATTGCCTTCGGCTTCTACCATCATGATGGCATCTTTCGTTCCGGCTACAACCAGGTACAGATCGCTTACATTCTGCTGTGCAATATCCGGGTTAATCACAAATTGCCCGTCTACACGTCCTACAGCGACTCCACCGATTGGCCCATTAAAAGGTACATCCGAAATGCTAAGTGCTGCCGAGGTTCCGATCATTGCTGCAATTTCAGGTTCGCAATCCTGATCGACACTCATAACCAGGTTCAACACCTGTACATCATTCCGAAAACCTTCCGGGAACAATGGACGAATTGGACGGTCTGTCAAACGGCTCGACAAAATCGCTTTTTGACTCGGACGTCCTTCACGTTTAATAAATCCGCCAGGAATTTTCCCTACAGCATACAATCTTTCCTCATAGTTTACGGTCAGGGGAAAAAAGTCCAAATCTTTCGGTTCACGGGAAGCGGTCACGGTACAAAGCACAACTGTTTCTCCGTAGCTCACTTTAACTGCCGCATTGGCTTGTTTCGCAAGACGTCCTGTTTCCAGCACCAGCTTTCTTCCGCCGAGCTGCATTTCTACGCGTTGCTCCATGGTATCCCTCCATTTCATTTCATTGTAAAAGTTCTATACATATCCAGTATTTCCTGCGCAGGGCTTATTCATAAGAAGCTAGCAGATAAATCAGGATATGTAATTCAAAAAAAGATTCCTCATTTCAAAAAAGAACCCGGCTGCTGTCCGCCGTCGCCTTAGCAGGGACAAGCGGTGAACAACCAGGCTTCTTTTCTCATTACATGTCTGAAAATTAACGACGCAGTCCGAGACGCTCGATCAACGCACTGTAACGTTTAACATCAGTCTTCTTCAGGTAAGCCAAAAGTTTACGACGCTGACCGACCATTTTCAACAACCCGCGGCGGGAGTGATGGTCTTTCTTGTGCGAACGAAAGTGACTTTGCAAGTTGACGATGTTTTCAGTAAGGATAGCGATTTGTACCTCTGGTGATCCTGTATCGGATTCATGAGTTTTGTACTCCTCGATCAATTGCTGTTTACGCTCTTGAGTCAATGCCATCCTGTTCACCTCCTTCATTATAATCGCCATTAGCCTCGTAGCCGCCGGTGAAAGCGGACAACCAAGCTAAGGTTCATCGTTGTTTACACAACATAAGTCAGTATAACACAGCGCCTGTCTTATGTAAATAAATTAGCCTAACAGCTTTTTAGCCGTTTGTGCGTCATTGCCAATTTGGCTGATCAGCTCATCCACCGAAGAAAATTTGCGTTCAGGGCGGATGTAATGGTGAAGCTCCACAAGCACAGAATCCCCATAAATTTGCTGATTAAAATCAAATAGGTGTACTTCAAACGACGGATTCAGCACACCTTCATGAAAAGTAGGCTTAACCCCTACATTCATTACACCATTTATCCAACGATCGCCTACAAACGCCCGTACAGCGTATACACCCTTGATCGGAATAACGTAGGTATCATCCAGTTTGAGATTAGCGGTCGGAAAACCGATCGTACGTCCGCGCTTCTCTCCATCCATTACAGTACCTTGGATACGATAAGGACGTCCCAACCAGCGAGAGGCATGTGCTAGATCCCCGTTCTGTAAAGCACGGCGAATGCCAGAACTGCTCACCTTGTCCCCATCCAGTTCGAACGGTGATACGGTGTGTACAGACATCAGCTCTCCTCCCAGCTTCCGAAGGGTATCCTCATGCCCGGCTCCCCGGTGGCCAAACCGAAAATCAAAGCCTACTACCGCTGTTCGAATTTGCAATGGAAGCAGCACGTCGCTCATAAACGACTCAGGGCTGACCTTGGAAAATTCTTCGTTAAAACTCAAAATATAAAGTACGTCCACACCCATATCAGCCAGAATAGTCTGCTTGTCCGCCAGCGGTGTTAAATAACCTTCATAATCGCCTTTTTTCATGACTTCCTTTGGGTGAGGATGAAATGTCATGACAGATACCGGCACTTGCTGTTCACGAGCCAGCGCAACGGCCTTACGTATCACGCTTGCGTGTCCCAGATGAAGACCATCAAACTGACCGATCGCCGTGACCTGTGGATGTCCCCATTGCTGCAAAAGCTCATCACTCAATGGATAAGATAACGATACGGTAATCATTATTAATTCACCTGCATTTCACATCATTTGACTAACTTCGTCAAAATTATAGCACAATTCAAGGTAAAAAAACTTTAATGGGAGCGATCGCGTCTGATTCATCCCGACCATATATGCCTAAAAACGTTTTATCCTCTTTATACAAACGGAAGGGCTGGTTGTCCGTCACAGGTGGTGAAATCATATTCAGCGACAGGCGTTGGCCTTGCAGAGCCGCAGTTACCTTGGCTTCAGCCACTATATGCTCAGGCATATAGTCAATCGCCTGATCAGTTGTAATAAGTCGCTCTCCAAGACTACCATCCGCTACGAAACGCTCTATCTCTTCGAAAGTCAGACAACGTTCCGCAGGAATTCCCGCAGACATGGTTCGCTCCAGCTTAACCATCGTTGAAGGATATCCTAATTCACGGCCAATATCAACACATAGTGTACGAATATAAGTACCTTTGGAGCATAAGGCACGAAAAGAAATATCCACATACACCCCCGTCTCCGCGAATCCCGTCATTTCCAACTCGTAAATGCTCACTTCACGACTTTTGCGTTCCACGGTTTTGCCTTCTCGAGCCAGTTCATATAGACGTTTTCCATCCACTTTTAGCGCGGAGTACATTGGAGGTACTTGGGAAATCGTACCAACAAAACGCTTCAAAACCGCTTTGACTTCCACTTCCGTCACCTCTACTTGACGTTCACTCTCTTCCGTGATTTTCCCAGTCAGGTCTTCGGTATCCGTGGCAATTCCTAATCGCAGTGTAGCCCGATATTCTTTGGGCCGCTCTTGCATGTATTCCACCACACGGGTGGCACGTCCCAGACACAAAGGCAAAACACCAGTTACTTGCGGATCAAGCGTTCCAGTGTGTCCGATTCGCTTCATACCTAATAAACGGCGAGCCTTGGCCACCACATCATGAGAGGTAAATCCAGCAGGTTTATAGACAGGTAGAACGCCTTCCCAAGTTGCCTGTTCTTTCTTTATCGAATTCATAGCTCAGACTTCACCCGCCCTACAACTGTCTCAATGATATCTCCCAGCTTACCCTCTAGCCGGCAGCCAGCCGCACGTACATGTCCACCGCCCCCAAATGATTGAGCCAGCGCAGCTACATCAACATTCCCTGCCGATCTCAAGCTGGCCTTGACCGCTTGATCATTAATAACCTTAAAGAAAATACCTACCTCAACTCCACGAATATTTCTTGGATAATTCACAATGCCTTCCAAGTCCTCATTTACAGCACCACATTCCGTCATGTCGTCAGGTGATACTACGACCCAAGCAACTTTTCCATCCTCCGACATCGTGAGCGTTTGCAATGCTTTTGTCAGCACCTTCATTTGTGGAAAAGTCATTTCCTCGAGCAATTTCTCGGATAAAGATGGACCATCTACACCGTAAGCAAGTAGCTGTGACACAGTAGACATCACTTTCGGTGAAGTGTTGGAGTAACGGAAACCTCCTGTATCCGTTAACAACCCTGTATACAAAGCCGTAGCTATTTCGACATCCCAGGTTACTGCAAACTCTTTCAGTAGGTCGAAAAGAATTTCTGCTGTTGCCGCAGCATCCGACTTAATCACATTAACTGTACCATACGCATCATTCGTTGGATGATGATCAATATTCAGGATAATGGCATCTTCCGTAAAAAACTGCTCTGTCAAACCAACACGACGGTAATCCGCACAATCTACACAAATGATCCGGTTGTATTTCCGTTCTGGCGGTTGCTGGCTCATATCCATAATCTCATCGGCATGCCATAAAAAATCCATACGCTTGGGAATAGGTCCCTCATTTAGCATGGTAAATTTCTTCCCCAGACATGAGAGAAGCCAGCCCACCGTTACGGTGGAGCTGACTGCGTCTCCGTCCGGCTGTACATGCGATACGATCAGGTAATCATCATGCTCCAGAATAAATTCCTTCGCTTGTTGAAGCGCCTGTTCATAGGTATGCATTGCCTTCTCCTTTACATTCAGTTCATGGTTCCTTCAGACAAACTAAAAGTTTTATTTTTCATCCTTGTCGATATCACTCAGCAGTTTTTCAATTCGACTGCCGTAAGCAATAGATTCGTCAATTTTGAAAATCAACTCAGGAATATGGCGCAGCCGTATCCGTTTGCCGAGTTCAGAACGAAGATAACCGTTCGCTTTGTCCAATGCCTTCAGGGAAGAATTTTTTTGTTCTTCATCCCCGAGCACGCTCAAGTATATTTTCGCTTGGGACAAATCATTTGTAAGATCGACACCCGTTACCGTGATAAAACCGATGCGGGGGTCTTTTAATTCAGTTTGTATGAGTTGGCTTAGCTCCTTCTTGATCTGCTCGCCAACCCGACCTGTACGTATTTTAGCCATGGATGCTCACCTCTCTGCCGTTAGCGCTCCACTGTTTCCATGACGAACGCTTCAATAATGTCGAGTTCCTTAACATCATTATAGCCATCAAGGGTAATACCGCATTCGTAACCTTGGGCAACTTCTTTTGCGTCGTCCTTAAAGCGTTTCAGTGAGTCGATTTTACCTTCAAAAATGACGATGCCATCACGAATCAGGCGTGCTTCTGCTGAACGGGTAATTTTACCGGATGTCACCATACAACCAGCGATCGTACCGACTTTAGTAACTTTGAATACGTTACGTACTTCAGCATGCCCAATCACATTTTCTTTATATTCAGGATCCAGCATGCCCTTCATGGCTTGCTCTATTTCTTCAATGACATTGTAAATGACACGGTGTAGACGAATATCCACTTTTTCAGCTTCCGCTGTAGATTTCGCCTGGTTATCCGGACGAACATTAAAGCCAATGACAATAGCATTGGAAGCTGCTGCCAAAATAATATCGGATTCAGTGATTGCTCCTGCACCACTGTGAAGAATTTTAACGCGCACACCTTCAACTTCAATCTTGTTCAAGGAACCTTTCAACGCTTCGACGGAACCTTGTACGTCACCTTTAATAATGACGTTCAGATCCTTCATTTCGCCATCCTTGATGTGTTGGAACAGGTCATCCAGTGTTACACGGGTATTACTGCCCAGATCAGATTGGCGTTGCGTGATCGCACGTCTATCAGCAATAGCACGAGCTTTGCGCTCATCCTCAAACACCATGAATGGATCGCCAGCAAGTGGAACTTCTGTCAAACCAGTAATTTCAACTGGAGTGGAAGGACCTGCTTCCTTAAGACGACGACCTTTATCGTTGACCATGGCACGCACACGTCCGAAGCAGTTACCCGCTACGAAAGCATCGCCGACTTTCAGTGTACCGTTCTGAACGAGGATACGGGCTACAGAACCGCGACCTTTATCCAGTTCTGCCTCGATGATGGTACCACGTGCCCGTTTGTTCGGGTTCGCTTTGTACTCATTCACTTCAGCTACGAGCAGAATCATCTCGAGCAGGTCTTCCAGACCCATTCTTTGTTTCGCGGAAACGTTGACGAAAATTGTATCGCCGCCCCACTCTTCAGGTACCAATTCATATTCAGTGAGTTCTTGCTTCACTTTATCCGGGTTGGCATCCGGTTTGTCGATCTTGTTCACAGCTACGATAATTGGCAGACCTGCCGCCTTCGCATGGTTAATAGCTTCGACCGTCTGTGGCATAACACCGTCGTCAGCTGCAACCACGATAATCGTCATATCTGTCACTTGGGCACCACGTGCACGCATAGCAGTAAAGGCTTCGTGACCCGGTGTATCCAGGAAAGTGATTTTTTTGCTGTTAATTTCAACTTGGTATGCACCAATATGCTGTGTAATACCGCCAGCTTCGCCACCGGTTACATTAGTCGAGCGAATGGCATCCAGCAAAGTTGTTTTACCATGATCGACGTGACCCATAATCGTTACAACCGGTGGACGTGTTTTGAGATCTGCAGGATCATCATTTTCTTCCACGGTTTCAAAACGATCTTCTTCGACAGGAATTTTCACTTCTACCTCGACACCAAAGTCTCCGGCAAGCAAGAGGATGGTATCCATATCCAGTTCCTGGTTGATGGTCGCCATTGTTCCGAGCACAATCAGCTTTTTGATGACTTCTGACGCATCCTTGTGAAGAAGCTTGGCTGTTTCGCCTACAGTCATCTCACCACGCACAATAATTTTCTTAGGCGTGTTGTCGATTTTCTCGCGACGCTCCTGTTGTTGACCTTTACCACGATTGTTGAATTTCCCGCCACGATTGCTGCCGCCGCGATTATTGCCTCCACGACCACCGTTACCACCACGTCCGCCGCCTTGACGGTTATCGTCAAAACGTCCTTGACCGGAACGGTTACCACCGTTGTTGGAGTTACTACCTGTACGGTTGCCACCACTACGGTTTGCATTGTTGCTTCCTGTGGAGGATGACGTTCTTACTGCCGTACCACCCTGACTACTTCCCTGAGGGCGTGAGTTAGTGCTCTGGTTGCCTTGAGGACGCGAACCTGTGTTACCGCCGGGACGCTGTTGTCCTCCCTGTTGTTGACCGTTACTGCGGTTCTGTGTACTTTGCTGACCGGTTGGTCTGCTAGTACTTTGTTGGCTGCGGTTTTGACCGCCCTGCTGGCTGCTTTGCGCTTTTGGAGCGCTACTTCGGTTACTGTTTTGGTTGTTGTTTGTCCTATTCATACTTACCTGCTTTTCCTGTTGATTTTTGGTTTGCTCAGTTGAATGATTACTATTCTGGCTTGAACCGGCCTGATTCGAGCTTACTTGCGCCGTACCTGCTCCGCCTTGCTTGGCCGCAGCATTGGATTTAATATTCTTAAAAAAACTTTCCACTTTACCTACGGCATCATGTTCCATGACGCTCATATGGTTGTTCACGGGAATATCCAGCCGTTTAAGAATGGTGATAATTTCTTTGCTGCTCATGTTCAACGATTTGGCGTATTCGTATACCCGCACTTTGTCTTTGCTTTCTTGTTTACTCAATATACTCCACCTCCGACATTATCCCCGCATGTTTCTTGATCAATTTCGCGAATCCTTGATCCGTCACAGCCAGCACAACCCGTTCAGGTTTGCCGATACTGCTTCCCAAGCTTTCCCGGTCAAATCCTATCAATAAGGGGATTTTGTACGTCCCGCATTTGTCGCGGAATTTCTTTTGAGTATTCATTGAAGCATCTTTCGCAAGAATGACCAGCTTGGCTTCTGAAGACCTGATCGCTTTATAAACGATCTCATCACCTGTTAGCAGCTTGCCAGCTCTCATGGCAAGACCCAATCCAGACAGCGCCTTATTCATCCTGCACGCTGCCTTGTGCCGCCAGGAATTCTTCCTCGACGGCAGCAAAATCACGACTTAGCTGCTCATAAATTTCAGGATGAACCGAGTGCTTCAATGCTCGATCCAGTGCCTTGCTCTTTTGAGCCAGCTTGAAGCAGGCGGCTTTGCCGCACAAGTAAGCGCCGCGTCCCGACTTTTTGCCAGTCAAGTCAATCAACACTTCGTCTTCAGGGGTTTTGACGACACGGATCAACTGCTTCTTTGGCATCATTTCATGACAGGCCACACATTTGCGCAAAGGTATCTTTCTCTGTTTCATGCATTAACCCCCCTACACTCCGCTTAATCTACAGAAACGGAATCCTGATGCATTTCATCGGTGGATGTTCTCGGTCTCCCGAGTTCTTCCTCCGCCTGTGTTTCACTCTTAATATCAATTTTCCAACCCGTAAGCTTAGCAGCTAGGCGAGCATTTTGCCCTTTGATACCAATAGCAAGAGAAAGCTGATAATCAGGCACAATAACACGCGCCATTTTTTCTTCTTCAAATACCTGCACTTCAAGCACCTTGGACGGACTCAGCGCATTAGCCACGTATTCATCAACATTATCGGAATAGCGTACAATGTCGATTTTTTCGCCACGCAGCTCGTTCACAATGGTCTGTACACGTGTTCCTCTCGGACCCACACAAGAACCGACCGGATCAACCTCGGCGTTACGGGAATGAACCGCGATTTTAGAACGGAAGCCTGCTTCACGCGCTACAGAACGAATCTCTACAACACCATCAAAAATTTCAGGCACTTCGAGTTCGAACAAACGCTTAAGCAGACCCGGATGTGATCGGGACAACATAATTTGCGGTCCTTTGGTTGTGTTCTCTACCTTGGTAATATAAGCCTTAATCCGATCCAGATGGCTAAATTTCTCATTAGGCATCAGTTCACCCAACGGAAGAACCGCTTCCACCTTACCAAGATCAATATAAATATTACGTGGGTCTTGGCGCTGTACAGTTCCTGTTACAATATCTTCTTCCTTGTCCACAAACTTGTTGTAGATCAGTCCCCGTTCCGCTTCGCGGATACGCTGGGTCACGACCTGCTTCGCAGTTTGTGCAGCAATCCGTCCAAAATCACGTGGTGTGACTTCAATTTCAGCGATATCTTCCAACTGAAAATGCGGGTTAATCTCACGGGCCGCAGGCAACGAAATCTCGGTGCGAGGATCCAATACCTCCTCAACGATCAGCTTGCGGGCATATACCTTAATGACTCCCGAGTTGCGGTTCATATCAACACGCACGTTTTGTGCGGTGTTGAAATTCCGTTTGTAACTGGAAATCAAGGCTGCTTCAATGGCCTCAAACAGCACATCCTTGCTGATCCCCTTTTCTCTTTCCAACTCGTTCATTGCTTCAATAAAATCCATACTCATGGATCACTGCTCCCCCTTTCAAATGATGCACCTGCGTACTGGTCGGCACACGAGGTAAAAAAAACATGTAGTACATGTCAAACAGCAACAGTCAAATCTGAATTAAAATATGATCGCGAGCCTTGCACCAGCTACCTTGTCATAAGGTATAACATGCTTCTTTTGTCCGCTTTGAACGGTGAGTTCCCCATCTTCAAAAGAAAGCAAACGACCTTCGAATTCCTTCAGGCCGTTGATCGGCTCGTATGTAGTAACGAATACGTTTTTGCCTACCGCTTTAGTAACGTCCTCCGCCTTTTTCAGCGGTCTTTCGGCGCCTGGTGAAGACACTTCCAGAAAATATGCTGTAGAAACAGGGTCATTTTCATCCAACTTTTGACCCAGATATTCACTGATCATACTGCAGTCGTCCAGATCAATTCCTCCGTCTTTGTCTACAAAAACGCGAAGAAACCAATTGCTGCCCTCTTTGACATACTCGACATCGACCAGTTCAAAACCATGCTCATCGAGGTAAGGTTGGGCCATTTCTTCTACTACTGATTTGATCTTTGGTGTGCTCAAAGATTATAACCTCCAAAAGTGAACTTTCCTGTGGTGAAAAAAAGACGCCCTATTGCCATGGACAATGCTTCTCCATCACCGGCATTTTCATTTTCATTTGATGTAATGTTCATTTCGGGCTCACTGCAAATAAACCGGCGTACCGGTTTCGTGCCCAAAAATAACCTTTTCACGTTGTAACTGTATATCAAACAGTAAAGAGTGGGTTTCCCCACTCTTTTAGCAACGGTTTTATCTCCATGATTACCAAAAAAATTATAACATAACCATAGTTATGTGACAAGTGCCAGAGCTTGACTACTCTAGTTCGGATTAAAACAGAGACAGCTGATTACTCTCTGGCAGACCTCGAAAGCATCCCAACTGGGATAGCATTTCGACAATGGTTTTACTTGCCTTCGATTTTTGTTGAAAATCCTCGACAGACAAAAATTCACCCTGTTCACGGGAGGCTGCGATGTTACGTGCTGCATTGTCTCCAATTCCCTGAAGAGCTCCGAATGGCGGAATGAGTGAATCTCCATCGACCTTGAAGCGTGTAGCTTCGGAACGGTACAAATCAATGGATTTAAAACTAAACCCGCGAGCCGTCATTTCTAGGGCCATTTCCAAGATCGGAAGCATCCCTTTTTCTTTGGGCGGTGCCTGAAAGCCGAGCTGCTCGATTTCGACAATCTTCCGCGCGATTGCATCATATCCCTGACAGCACAGCTCAATATCAAAATCAGCTGCACGTACTGAAAAGTAAGTCGCATAATATTCAATCGGATGATACAGCTTAAAGTACGCTGTGCGCACTGCTGAAATAACATAGGCTGCAGCATGCGCCTTCGGAAACATGTACTGGATTTTCAGACAGGAATCAATGTACCACTGTGGCACCTTGCATTTTTTCATTTCCTCAATCCATTCGGCACTAAGCCCCTTACCTTTACGTACGCTCTCCGTAATTTTAAAGGCCAGACCTGCGTCCATCCCTGCCTTGTAAATCAGAAACAACATGATATCATCACGGCAACCAATTACAGTCTTGATGTTGCAGGTATTATTCTTAATCAGTTCCTGTGCATTCCCCAACCATACGCCCGTGCCGTGAGACAGTCCGGAAATTTGCAGTAAATCAGCAAAAGAACTTGGCTGCGACTCTACTAGCATTTGGCGTACAAACTTCGTTCCCATCTCCGGTACACCATAGGTTGCAACAGGCGTGCGGATTTGCTGGGGTGTTACACCGAGCGCCTCCGTGGAGTTGAACATGCTCATCACTTTAGGATCATTCATTGGAATGGTCGTAGGATCGACACCGGTCAAATCCTGAAGCATCCTCATCATGGTCGGATCATCATGACCCAGAATATCGAGTTTGAGTAAATTCGCATCAAAAGCGTGATAATCAAAATGCGTTGTTTTCCATTCCGAGCTCGTATCATCGGCCGGGTACTGTACCGGCGTAATATCCTCGACCTCAATATAATCGGGAACAACGACAATTCCGCCTGGATGTTGCCCTGTACTACGTTTGACCCCTGTACAGCCCGAAGCCAGCCTGTTCAGCTCAGCCCCACGCCATTTTTTATGATGCGCCTCTTCATATTTCTTTGCAAAGCCAAAGGCAGTTTTTTCGGCAACTGTACCTATGGTTCCAGCACGGAATACACTTTTCTCACCAAACAATACTTTCGTATAGTTATGTGCGACAGGCTGATATTCGCCAGAGAAGTTCAAGTCAATATCGGGAACTTTATCTCCCTTAAACCCAAGAAACGTTTCAAACGGAATATCCTGTCCCTCACCCTTCAATTTGCCACCACAGTTCGGACAGTTTTTGTCCGGCAAGTCAAATCCGCTCGGCACACTACCGTCCAAAATCCATTCGCTATGTCTGCAATCAGGATTATTGCAAATATAATGTGCAGGCAGTGGATTAACCTCGGAAATTCCGAGAAAGGTAGCGACCACAGAAGATCCAACAGAACCCCGTGAACCTACCAGATATCCATCCTTATTAGACTTTTTAACCAGACGCTCGGAAATGAGATAGTTGGCAGAGAAACCGTATTTAATAATCGGCTCCAGTTCTTTTTCAAGGCGGGCTACAACCACCTCGGGCAATTCCTCACCATAGATGGATTTAGCCGTCTCGTAGCAAGTGTTGCGGATTTCCTCGTCCGCTCCATCCAGCAAAGGTGTAAACAGCTTGTCAGGGAACAGCTCCAGCTCCTCAAACCGATCCGCCAGCTCAATGGTATTCTTCACAACGACTTCATAGGCTTTCTCCTCGCCCAAAAACTCGAATTCTGCCAGCATTTCGTCTGTGGTGCGTAAATGCGCATCTGGCTTACGAATATCTTTTAGCGGGCTAAATCCCGTAATGCCGTGTATTGTAATATCACGGTACAGCTTATCTCGAGTTTCCAAATAGTGAACATTACCTGTGGCAATTACGGGCTTATCAAGTCGCCGTCCAATTTCGCATACTTTGCGTATCGCCGTTTTCAGAGCATCAGGACCGCTTACCAGTTGCTTTTCCACTAGATGCATATACATTGTCAAAGGCTGAATCTCCAACACATCATAAAACTGTGCAATTTCCTCAGCCTCTTCCTCGGACTTGTTCAACACAGCCTCGAAGAACTCTCCTTTTTCACAGCCAGAAATAATAAGCAATCCGTCTCTCATTTCTGACAATTTTGATTTAGGAATACAAGGCACACGCTTGAAATATTCGGTATGAGACATCGAAACCAGCTTGTACAGATTTTTTTTACCAATCGGGTTGAGGGCATAAATACAGCAGTGAAAAGGACGAACGGTCGATAAATCCTTACCCACATAATCATTCAGACGATCGAGCATTTTTAAACCCTTAATTTGTTCCGCATCATTCAGCAAGCCATTCAGCACTTCAGTCAGTGCGACTGTATCGTCAATGGCCCGGTGATGGCTTTCGAGCGCCACCTTATATTTGGTCGTCAGCGTATTCAGACGGTGGTTTTTCATCGTTGGAAACAGTAAACGAGCCAGTTCGAGCGTATCCAGTACCGGATTGGTCATTTCAGGCAAACCCATATTTCGAAGGGTGGCCTGGATAAAGCCGACATCAAATCGCGCATTATGGGCAACCAATACAGCATCGCCAGCAAAAGCTACAAACTCCTTCATAACAGGTTCTACATCCGGCGCATCCTTGACCATTTCATCGTTAATGTTGGTCAGTTGCTGGATATTATATGGTATACGCTCATGCGGATTGACAAAGGTAGCATAACGATCAACTTCTTTGCCATCATGCATTTTTACAGCCGCAATCTCAATAATTTTATTCTGTGTAACCGATAAACCGGTGGTTTCAATATCAAAAACGACATAAGTCGCTGTTTTCAAATTTAATGGTTGTGCCTGCATTACAACCTCAACGGCATCATTAACCACGTTGGCCTCAATACCGTAGATCATTTTAATTCCGTTTTTCTTTGCTGCTTTTGCTGCGTCAGGATAGCATTGCACACCACCGTGATCGGTGACCGCAATCGCTTTGTGCCCCCATTTGGCGGCTGTTTTGACGTATTGATCAATCGAGGCGACAGCATCCATTGCACTCATCTTTGTGTGTAGATGGAACTCAACCCGTTTTTCCTCTGCCTTATCCTTACGTGTGGGTGGAGCCTGTACTTCAACTAGATCGGAAGGAATCATAACCAGCTCGGGAATTTGCATAAAACGATCATATTCAACTCGCCCCCGCACTTTGACCCATTTCCCGTTAGCCAACAAACTGAGGATCTTCAGATCTTCTTTAGTTTTAGCAAACATTTTCATTTGCAGGGAATCACTAAAGTCGGTCAAATAATACGTAAACAACGTACTGCCATTGCGCAATTCTTTACTATCCAAACCGAAGATTGTCCCTTGTAAGGTGACTTTCTTTTCTTCGTCCTGAATATCTTGCATCGGAACAGCGGGTTCTTTGATGTCATAACCAAATTGAAGCCGTACGTCTCCTTCTTCTTCATCCAAAGGCGGCATTTCGGATTCCATACTTTCCATCATCTGCTGAATAACTTCGCGTTCTTCCTGCATCTTCTTCTCTTGGAATTGCTGTAATGCCTCCTGGTTACTTTCACCCACCTGGACTTTAATGCGCATAGAGAGCCCGAAATATTTATTGTAAAATTTGATGATAGCTTGATCTATCTGCTTTTTACGCGCCAGTTCCAATGACATACTGTCGCTCATCGTTAGCAATAATAGACCGTCTTCCCACTCATGCACAGCCCGATTTAACCAACCGTTAACAGAAGGAATCTCACGATGTACCCACTCTAGAAAAAGTTTCCAGTATTCACTAATGATATCACTCGGCTGAACCTGCTCACTATACTGAAACCGGAACGTAATTTTTGCGATGTGACTCATTTTTTCCTGTACTTGAATACAGAACGTACGATACACCTGAGCGGGGACCAGTGTCTCCTTGGCAATAGTGATATTCCAATCCTTATTAGTACGGCTAATCTCCACTTGTTCAATCCAACCGTCCAAAAAATAAGGTTCAACCACTCCCGTTGGCATCACAACCTGCTTCATCAGCAGTTCCAGCCGCTTTCTCTTTTCTTCAGCTCCGCCCATGGCTCTCCCCCCAATTTCAAATCTACCATTCTGAAAACATGAAAAGCTTCTGCGTCAAAAACATCTCCGACCGCAAAAGCTTTTCGTAACCCTCTTTAATCCTCCTCACAACGACATAGATCCTTCGGAACATTGTCCCGTAACAGCTACCATGTCAGCGAAAAGAATGAAGTGAGTATAGTGATATTGCCCTACTTCTATATTAGTACGCCCGTGCGAACACTACTGTATGCTTGGCAGGTTTGCCACAGCACAAACATGTGGACTTTTGCTCAGTTGTTTTAAACGGTATGTTACGGCTTGTAGCACCTGTTACTTCTTTAACTTTGTCTTCACATTCTTCGGATCCGCACCAACCTGCCAAAGTAAAACCGCGTTTTTCTTCCATGAGAGTCTTCATTTCGTCCAACGTATCGACGGAATAGAAATTTTCTTCCATGAAATTTTTCGCACGATCAAACATTTCCTGCTGTACCTGTGCGAGCATCGCGTGTACTTCCTCAACCAGATTATCCTGCTGCACGATTTTTTTCTCACCGCTGATACGGGATACGAGCACACAGACGCCGTTTTCCATATCACGAGGCCCGATTTCCATACGAACCGGAACACCGCGCATTTCATATTCATTAAATTTCCAGCCTGGGCTTACATCACTGCGGTCGTCCATTTTAACACGCACTCCCGCTTGTTTCAACTCAGCAAATAGTTCATCTGCACGAGCGATAACCGCATCACGCTTCTTAGGTGGTCCAATTGGAACCATAATAACCTGCGTAGGCGCAACTTTAGGAGGCAATGCTAGACCACGGTCATCTCCATGGACCATAATCAGTGCGCCGATCAAACGTGTACTTGTTCCCCATGAAGTCGTATGCGCGAATTCCAGGTTGTTTTCACGACTCAAATATTTAATGTCAAATGCAACGGCAAAATTAGTCCCCATGTAATGGGAAGTCCCAGCTTGTACCGCCCGTCCATCCTTCATCATCGCTTCCAGTGAAAATGTATCCTTCGCACCTGCAAACTTTTCAGAAGGTGTTTTCTGTCCAGTAATAACTGGAATAGCTAGAACTTCCTCAATAACCTCACGGTATACTTCCAGCATTTTCATCGTTTCTTCACGTGCTTCTTCTTCTGTTTCATGGGCCGTGTGACCTTCTTGCCACAAAAATTCACTTGTGCGCAAGAAAGGAAGCGTGCGTTTTTCCCAACGCACTACGTTAGCCCATTGGTTAATAAGCACCGGCAGATCACGATAGGATTGAATCCATTTAGAGTACATATGACCTATCATGGTTTCCGAAGTCGGACGTATTGCAAGACGCTCTTCCAGCTTTTCTCCACCAGCTTCGGTTACCCAAGGTAGTTCAGGATTAAACCCTTCGACATGCTCTTTTTCCTTTTGAAAAAAGCTTTCGGGAATGAACATTGGAAAATAGGCATTACGATGGCCTGTTTCTCTGAAGCGCACGTCCATTGCTTCCTTGATATGCTCCCAAATTTCAAAACCATCGGGTCGGAATACAATACACCCGCGAACAGGGGAATAATCCATCAGTTCTGCTTTTTTAATAACATCAATATACCATCGGGAAAAATCTTCGCTCTGCGGCGTAATTTCCTCGACAAACTGTTTATCATTCGACATAGAAATGCATGTCCTCCCATATAGACCATTTTTATACAAGTCCGTCTCTAATTAACCATTAATTAAGCGTAAAATATCGTTATACGTGACCGCAATCATAAGCAGGAATAGCATAGCAAAACCAACGAAATGGACCATTCCTTCCCTGCTCGGATCAACGGGACGTCCTCTTACCGCCTCCACACCAAGGAAAACAAGTCTGCTTCCATCCAGCGCCGGAATAGGCAATAAATTAAATATCCCCAGATAAAGACTCATTATAGCAGTCCAATACGTCAACTGCTCAATCCCCTGCTTAGCAATTTGCCCCGTCACTTCAAAAGTACGTACCGGGCCTCCCAAGTCATTGATAGAAAAACGTTGAATGAGCTGGCTAAATCCTTGGAAAATAATATCGGTCGTTCTGACCATAGATTGTCCGGCAAATTTGAACGTTTCACCCACACCTGCTTGGCGTTTTGGAAGTTCAGGCACAATGCCCACCTTGCCACCCTTTTGTCCTTCCATTGCACGAGGTGTAATAGTAAGATCAAAGGTCTCATTATCACGGCGAACCGTCCACTTCATCGGCTTGTCTTGAGAATCCGCAATCAGTTTGATCATGTTTTCAACATTCGCACCAATGGCTATTCCATTCACCGATTCGATGATATCTCCCTTATGCAAATCAGCTTCAGCAGCGGGCATACCTGCTGTAATTTCACTAATTTGGACATAAGTCGGGTTGTCCACTTGTATGCCGACCATCTGAATATGAAGACCAAACAGAATAAAGGCAAGTATAAAATTCATCAGTGGTCCAGCAAAAATAGCCATCGCACGCTGTCCTACTGTTTTACTCCCATACTGCCGATCCTTTGGTGCAATCTGAATGGATTGTCCTTTGGTTACCATCATCGCTTGCGGGTGTACAGTGTATTGCTGATCTTCGCCATCTACATCCAATTTTAAAGTTAACGACTGTTCCAAATCAATATCCAACACTTCGCCGCGTACCACATTCTTGCGATTATCTAGTTGATCTAGATAGATGGTTTTAACGACGTCATCCGTTACGCGTACAGCAATCGTTTGTCCGGTCTCAATTTCATTGACCTCCGGATCCTCTCCCGCCATGCGGGCAAAGCCACCGAACGGCAACAAACGCAGCGTAAATCGCGTCTCGTTTCTTTTATAAGAAAACAGTTTCGGACCGAAACCGATCGCAAACTCCCGTACCAGAATCCCGGCGCGTTTGGCAAAATAATAATGCCCCCATTCATGCACCGTCACTATGACGAAAAACATGAGCACCGTCATCAACACTATTTGAATCGTTTCCAATCGTTTCCGTTCCCCTTTCAATGAGATCGAGTTTGTCTTCCTAGATTATCATTATTCTCCGATCCCGCACAAGAGAATCACATTTCATTTCTAACCCAACATTAGCCTACAACCCCGCAGCTATGCTACGAGTCTCTCCGTCGCAGGCTTCAATCGCAGAAAGATCAGGATTAGCCACATTGACATGCCGCTCCAGCACACGTTCAATAATAGCTTCAATATGCAGAAAAGAAATTTCTCCACGCAGGAAACGGGCAACAGCAATCTCATTAGCAGCATTAAATGCGGTCGGTGCTGTACCACCCATTTTACCACATTCGAAGGCAAGCCTTAAACAAGGAAAACGATTATAATCCATTTCCTTAAAATGGAGTCTACCCACTTCAGCCAGTGACAACGGCTTCGCCGGGGACTTCATACGCTCAGGGTAAGTCAATGCATATTGAATGGGTACTCTCATGTCCGGATTCCCAAGTTGAGCAACAATGCTTGTATCCTGAAACTCAACATAGGAATGAATAATGCTTTCTGGATGAAGCAACACATGAATCTGCTCATAATCAAGTCCGAATAACCAATGCGCCTCAATGACTTCCAGCCCCTTGTTTACCATCGTTGCTGAATCAATCGTAATTTTGGCCCCCATTGACCAATTGGGATGCTTGAGTGCATCTTCCACTGTAACTTCAAGCAACTGTTCTCTTGTCAAATCTCGAAAAGAACCCCCTGATGCTGTGAGGGTAATATGTGCCACATCTTTCATACGCTCACCATTCAAGCATTGGAAAATAGCTGAATGCTCACTGTCAATCGGCAGCAACGGCACTCCTTTCGCCCGAGCCCGCGCTGTGACCAGATGACCAGCAGTAACCAGTGTTTCCTTATTGGCCAAACCGATCTGTTTTCCAGCCTCAATCGCGGCCAGCGTGGAGTGCAATCCGACACTGCCCATTACAGCCGTCACAACCATATCCGCCTCTGTGTTCGCAGCAAGCTCAACGAGTCCTTCATTTCCCCAATACAGTTCCATTCCAGAAGGCAGTAAAGGACGAATTTCATCCGCCAACTGCCGAGTACCCACAGACACTTTTTTGGGTTTATAGAGATGCGCCTGCTCAGCAAGTAACTTTATATTAGAACCACCTGCTAAAGCCTCAACAGTAAACTGATCCGGGTGCATGGACACTACATCCAGCGTTTGAGTTCCAATAGATCCGGTTGAACCAAGTACCGTAATTCTTTTCATGATGCACCTTCCTATCCTGAAAATCACTTTTATCCAGGAGCTCATTGTTTGTTATTCAGGCAACTATGCTACTGGTTCCATCCTTCTAGTAGCGCAGAGTGAGCAGCATAGAGATTAAGCCTGAGCATAAACTGTAATCAACAGACTCATGGAAGCAGCATCAGCATATGTACAAATGGAAAAACGACAATCCAGCTGTCGCAGCGGTCTAGTATACCACCGTGCCCTGGCAGCAGATTACCGGAATCTTTAATGCCGTACACTCGTTTGTATGCAGATTGTACCAAATCGCCCAGTTGTCCCACAACTGCACATGACAAACCGATGCCGATGGCTTTGCCCCATGGCAGCAGTCCATCTGATAATCCAGCGAATACAAGAGCTATAACCAACGCTAAAACAATGCCGCCAATGGATCCTTCGACCGTTTTGTTTGGACTGATCGCAGGCCATAGTTTCGTCTTCCCTGCCATTTTGCCTACAAAATACGCCCCTGCATCACTTGCCCAAATACAAGCCAACAATAAAAAAGTCCATAACAGTCCATGTTCCATATGACGTGATTCCGCTATATACGAAAATCCAAACCCTATATAAACGGTACCGAGGAATAGTATAGCTACCGTTTGAATTGGGATTTTATTTTTCGTTCCTACCGTGATGATCATAAAAGCTATCATTACCAGCCAAAACATACTGGCAATGGGTAAGGGTGAGTGCAAACCAAAAGGTTCATATGGGAATACAAAAGCAAATATGCTTACGTATCCAAGTATTGCTGTACCTCCAAAAGGAGATACCTGCGCCATTCGTGCGAACTCATAAAATCCGATTAGGGCCATCGCCAATATAAGCAAATGGTAGGCCAAGCCGCCCCACAGGACCATCGCCAAAAAGAATATGCCTGCCAGAATACCGGTAATTAATCTCTGTCTCAACGGCTTTCATCCTCCATTTACTTCAGTCCGCCATACCGCCGTGTTCTTTGCTGATATTCGATCACTGCTTCGTATAAGTGTTCTTTCTTAAACTCAGGCCAATAAATATCAGTAAACCACAACTCACTGTAGGCAAGCTGCCAGAGCATAAAATTACTAAGTCTAAGCTCACCGCTTGTTCGAATCAGTAAATCAGGGTCTGGCATACCACTAGAAAGCAACGTATTACCGATCAGCTCAGATGTTATATCTTCTGCTTTAAGCTTCCCATCCGCAATTTGACGGCCCAATGTTTGCATGCATTCTGTGATTTCCAACCGACTACCATAATTTAATGCAAAATTAAGAACAAGTCCGGTATTATTTTCAGTTCGTCGAGTCGCTTCAGTCAGCGCCTCAACGGTATGGGAAGGTAAATGTTCCTTATTTCCCATCATACGCACTTGCACATTTTTTTCAATCAGCTCATCTAGCTCAATAGCCAGAAATTCCTGCGGTAAGCGCATTAGAAAATCAACTTCGTCCTTTGGACGCGTCCAATTTTCAGTTGAAAATGCAAACAAAGTCAAATACTTAATACCCAGTTCATCCGCCGCAATTGCTGTGCGTTTCACTGCCTTCATTCCATTTTGGTGCCCTACAATCCGCGGCATTCCAATCCGTTTGGCCCATCTGCCGTTCCCATCCATGATGACAGCAACATGCTGCGGAATATTATCTTTTGAAATGGCCGGTGTTTGCTGTTTTTGTTCCCCGTTCCACCAAGACCGAACCCGTTTGATCATTCCAGTTCCTCCAGCATTCTCTGAAAATGTGCCTCAGGCTTGAAAAGAGACAAACCCCACCGTAAGGGAGGGGCTGCCAATCTTTTAAACTTCCATAATTTCTTTTTCTTTTGCAGCTAAAACTTTATCCACTTCAGCAATAAATTTATCAGTTGTTTTCTGGATATCTTCCTGATATTTACGAGATTCGTCCTCGGAAATATCACTTTTCTCCATTTTTTTGATGTCATCATTTGCATCACGACGAATGTTACGAATAGCGACCTTCGCTTCTTCACCGTTCTTTTTCGTCAACTTCACCAAGTCAGTTCTGCGCTCCTCCGTCAAAGCAGGAATGCTCAGACGAATGGTGTTGCCATCATTCGAAGGTGTCAAACCTAAATCGGATTTTTGTATAGCGCGCTCGATATCGGCCAAGGAAGATTTGTCCCAAGGCTGAATCATCAAGGTCCGGCTGTCAGGTGTATTGACATTCGCCAGCTGGTTGACTGGAGTCATTGCACCATAATACTCTACCTGCACACGGTCCAGTAAAGCTGGTGTCGCCCGTCCTGCACGCAAAGATGCAAGATCACGTTGCAATGCTTGGATTGCTTTTTGCATGCGCTCCTCAGCACTCTTTTTCACAGATTGTGGCATTAATTTACACTCCCTTTGACGATCGTACCAATTTTCTCACCCAGCACGACACGTTTAATGTTACCTTGCTCTGTAATAGCAAAGACAATCAACGGAATATTGTTATCCATGCACAACGAGGAAGCAGTAGAATCCATGACACCGAGATTTTTGTTGAGCACATCCAAATACGTAAGCTGCTCATACTTCTCAGCTGTGCTATCTTTAAATGGATCAGCAGAATATACGCCATCCACTTTATTTTTAGCCATCAGAATCACTTCCGCTTCAATCTCAGCGGCACGCAGTGCAGCAGTAGTATCAGTCGAGAAGAAAGGATTACCTGTACCTGCTGCAAAAATTACAACCCGACCTTTTTCCAAATGACGGATAGCTCTACGGCGGATGTAAGGTTCTGCAATCTGTTGCATTGCAATGGATGTTTGTACACGCGTAGGTACTTCAATCTGTTCCAAAGCATCCTGTAAGGCCAGTGAGTTCATCACTGTTGCCAGCATACCCATGTAATCTGCCGTGGCCCGGTCAATTCCGTTGGCACTTCCAGCAATACCACGCCAGATGTTACCGCCACCACACACGATAGCAACTTCTACTCCCAGTTCCACCACATCTTTGACTTGTTCGGCAATGGACGCAATCGTATCCGCATCAATACCGTAACCGTTAGGACCTGACAGCGATTCACCACTAACTTTCAGAACAACACGCTTAAACACAGGTTTTTCCAAATGATCACCCTCCAATATCATTTATACTTTATGTAACAGGATAGGTGTCCTGTTGCAAGAAAAGGAACACTGATGTGTTCCATTTCCGTTTCTTCCATATGCAATTACCGTTCGTTGGTAATTATTGTTTCACTTGAGACATAACTTCTTCGTAGAAGTTGTCTTCTTTTTTCTCCAGACCTTCACCCAGTTCAAAACGAACAAAGCGACGCAGGGAGATGTTTTCGCCAATTGTACTGATTTTTTCGTTGATAAGCGTAGAGATTGTTTTGTCCGGATCTTTGATGAAAGATTGCTCCAACAAACAGAACTCTTCATAGAACTTACCAATGCGGCCTTCAACCATTTTCTCAACGATTTTCTCTGGTTTACCTTCGTTCAGAGCTTGTGCTTTCAGGATTTCTTTTTCTTTTTCGATTTCTTCCTGTGGCACTTCTTCACGACGAACATAACGAGGGTTCGATGCAGCGATATGCATTGCAATGTCGCGTACAAAATCTCTGAACTGGTCTGTTTTAGCTACGAAGTCTGTTTCGCAGTTTACTTCTACCAGTACGCCGATACGGCCACCAGCATGAATGTAGGATTCAACAACACCTTCAGTAGCAATACGACCTGCTTTGTTGGCTGCAGCTGCAAGTCCTTTTTCGCGCAGAACTTCAACCGCTTTTGTCAAATCACCGTTTGCTTCTTCAAGCGCTTTTTTACAATCCAGCATTCCTGCGCCTGTTTTTTCACGAAGCTCTTTTACTGCGCTAGCATTAACTGCCATATTATTTCCCTCCAAATTTGATTTTCAGTGGTATACCGTGCTTTATTCCTTAAAAAAAGGGTAGTGAGAGGTTATACACCTGCCAACCACCCTTTTCATTTAATTCATATAGGTATTTCCTAATGGAAATATTATGCTGTAGTTTCTTCGCCTTGGTTTGCTTCCATAACTGCATCAGCCATTTTACCTGTCAGCAATTTAACAGCGCGGATTGCGTCGTCATTACCTGGGATAACATAGTCGATTTCGTCTGGATCGCAGTTTGTATCAACGATACCTACGATTGGGATACCCAATTTGCGAGCTTCAGCAACCGCGATACGTTCTTTACGTGGATCAATGATGAACAGAGCACTTGGAAGGCCCTTCATGTTTTTGATACCGCCCAAGAATTTTTCAAGACGATCTTTTTCTTTGCGAAGAATGATAACTTCTTTTTTAGGAAGAACTGCGAATGTACCGTCTTCTTCCCAAGCTTCCAGTTGTTTCAAACGGTCAATACGTTTTTGAATCGTTTGGAAGTTAGTCAGCGTACCACCCAACCAACGTTGGTTAATGTAGAATTGACCAGCGCGTGCTGCTTCTTCTTTAACGGAATCTTGTGCTTGTTTCTTCGTGCCTACGAACAGAATTGTACCATTCTCAGCTGCAATGCTTTTTACGAAGTTGTAAGCTTCCTCAACCTTTTTCACTGTCTTTTGCAAGTCAATGATGTAAATACCGTTTCTTTCAGTGAAGATATAACGATCCATTTTCGGGTTCCAGCGACGTGTTTGGTGACCAAAGTGAACCCCAGCTTCCAAAAGCTGTTTCATGGAGATTACTGCCATCTTCACGCACCTCCTAAGTTTGGTTTTTTGTGTGTCCTCCGTCGACATCATTTTTCATAAAGACTTTCCATTGGAAAGCACCCTCTACAAAATTAACCGACGTGCGTTTTTAACACCGTCAATTAATATACCATAACACTTGCATCGTTGCAACCAACTTTTCGACATTAGTTGGAACAACGCAAAATGTGACGTTTTACGCCTCTCATCGAACTTGTCAGCAAGAATAAAAGCCGCCCACTTCCCAGTTTGGTCAGTTGGACGGCTTTTTCGTAATTTTAGTAATGATAGAACTGAAATCCTCACCCTTAGCAAATTGATAGGTACCGGTACGAATTTTGGTATTGATTTTTTGAGCCTTAGCTGCTGCCTCAAATGCACTAGCATCAGATACGACCCCTGCCCGTTGCAATCCTGATGCCACACTTCTCAAATTGCTTCCCGATGCAATGCTATACTGCACTTGTGGGGTGGCAGGCTGCTTGGGGATATTGGGAGTCGTTGTAGTGCCAGCTCTTTGAGTTTGCGGCTTATTCGGACTTTGTGGAACCAATGTGCTAGTCGAAGGTTTAGACGCAGCCGAGGATGTGCTGTTTACAGGTGCCTTTGGTGTTGCCGGCGTTTGAGCTGGTTTAGCCTTTTGGGGTGCAACCGGAGTTTTATTACCTTCCTTGATCACCTTATTACGCCATTCCTCTTCTGTCATTTTCGGATCAGAGCTGTCACTGATCTGAAGATTTAATTCGGCTGCTGCCTTTTCTAATTGCTCTCGCGTCATGTTTTTCGGGTCTGTGGAAGATTGCTGCGATTGTCCCTGACCAATCATTGCCAGTTGCAACAGCAATGCCCCCGTTATCAGACCAGTACCCATGCCTAGCATAAATGAACGGTTTTTGATCACGTTACATCCTCCCGCTCCGCGAGTTGCAATATGAGCTGTACTTCACCCCGTTGAATGCCTGATTGCTTGGCTATATAGTCCACCGACTTGCCTTGCTCATGCAGCGCAAACAACTCTTGATAACGATCACGGATGGACTCTGCTTCCTGCTCAGTTTCAGGGTCTTGTAATACCGTCTGCTCCTCCATAGTTATGAGGGGAGCTTCTGAAGCAGAGTAGCCTTCCTGCACAGACATTCCAGATTGCGGACTTTGAAATTGACCGTATGCAACCGCTGCCTGATGAGAAGTAGCTGTATGTTGTATTTCCTTAGATACAGACTCGGTTTGCATAGAGACAGTAGCAAACATAGCCTGGCGCTCAAGCTCCACGATACGGCTCCGAAGCTCAGCTAATTGCTCCTGTAATGCCGCCTGTTTAACTGTATGCTCCTGCTTCATACCCGAAACGAGCTCAATCAACTCGTCATTATCGTTTTCAATATCGGCCATATATTGCTCCAATGTGGCCTCGACCTTTTGGACGACGGCCTCTTCTGTTCCCCGGCCTGGCTGACGCTTAGGCAGAAGCCAGGCGTAGACAACAGCTGCGGCGCCCAGCAGAACAATATAAATCCATGGTTGATCCACTGCCCATCGTCTCCTTTAATAACGCTTCTCCACCTGTCGGATCAGAGCGAAAAATCAATATGATGTCCCTTGAACGGATGCTCTGCCGGATGCTCCTTAGGTAGCTCAGATTCATCTGAGCGGGAGCGGCTCTGCTGGGAAGAATCTCTGCTCTGCCCTCCTGTTTGCCGCTCACCGACGAATGTTTCCGCAGACTGGTCTACGGCACTGCTTCGCTGACGCATGTTTTCCGTCTCCAACGCGGCCTTTTGTCCAAGCAATGCTTGATCATTCATCGGCCGCTGCTGGGACTCACTTTGGTATTTTCCTGCTTCGCTGGTGCGAGGTACGGCAATTTGCAATTCAACAGCCTTCAAGCTCATTGGACCACACCCTTTCCGATTGGGCATCCGTTCTGTCTTCCAAGGAATACAATGTTGAATGTTGTTTTTCAGTGTGCCGAATTACACGTAGGAGGACATGCTGATGTCTCCTTCGTGATAATAAAACGCCATTCTTTCCACTGAATCTTTAATAAATTTTGTATATCTGCCGATAACTATTTTAGAGCCACCGTAAATTACATTTTTCACTTCTACCCGTGCGCGGCTTGTATCCTCTAATGTTCGTTCAATTTCAAGCATTCTGGACTTGGTTTCCAAAAGCTCCTGTTCATTAGATTTTTTAGTAGATGTCAGCTTGATTCGCATAGCCATTCTTTCAGGTGCAAGCTGTCCGGCGGCGGCAAGCTGATCCAATATGGTAAGGGCCTTATTCGTTTTATCCTGACTGTCTGTCTGCTGCTTCAAACGTGCGCGGAGTTCTGTCAGTTCATCGCGCAGTTCGGGAAGCACACCCACTTCGATAACAGTAGCTGTGGACATCGTATTACCGATGGTACGAGCCACTACCTTTTTACCAGCTTGTACACTGCCACCTACGATAAGCCCTTTAGTCCCCTCGCAGAGTACATTTACACTCGCTTTAATCTGGGAATGCATGATGCTCTGGGATACAAGTATATCGCCTCCGGCAATCACGTTACCATCTTGTATGAATGAGCATTTGACATTTTGTGCAGCTTTCACGAACCCCTTATGATATCCGATAATACCGCCACTGATTTCCACTGAACCTTCCGCCTCAATTTCAGCGCCTTCCACACCACCGATGACACGAATGTCGCCAGCCGCCCGAACTCGAAAACCAGTCAAGACATTCCCACGAATGACGACGGTTCCAACAAAATCAATGTTACCGACACTATAATCGACGTCCCCATTCACTTCATATACAGGGAATACATTAAGTTTGCCCTTTTCAGTCGTAGTCACCAGTCCATCAATAGCCGCATACATCGCAACACCTTCTGGATGGATCACTACATTTTTTCCGACTTTAAAACGCGCCTCTTTACCTGGAAGAAAAGGAATTTCTTCTCCGGTTACAGCAATCCCCGGTACACCCGGCACAGGATCAACCCGTTCGGCAATCAGTTGACCACGTTTCACATTTCTTAAACGAGTTAATTCTTTATAATCCACCCGTCCATCCACGGTTTCAAGCGGTTTATGTGCATCTTCGCCAGTCACAATATCAGCCAGATTAATTTTTCCGTCTGTGCCATGGATCGGCTGCTTTCCCTGAGCAATCAGTAATTTTCCAAAGAAATGATCTTCCGGACTTGCCGCAAATACACGAATTGCATCGGTCATTAAACCGTAGGATATTTTTTGGTTGCTTAGAAAACGCTCTAATTCTTCCACAGAACAGGCAAAGCCTTCTTCACGTTTGGCAAACTCCAAGTAGGCGGTTTGTTTGTCAGGTGAGACAACCACTTTTAAAAACTGGTCCAAAGCATATTGCTTCTCCACAAGGGTGCTCCTTCCGTCTAACTGTTACTGTAACCTCCCGTACGTTAATCTTTACGCATTAGCAAATCCCGTTGTTTGTCCAATGTCGCTCTCAGACGTAATATTGCTTTGGAATGCAACTGTGAAATTCGCGATGGAGATAGCGACATGACCTCAGCGATTTCGCTGAGTGACAAATCCTCGTAATACAATAAAGAAACAACGATACGTTCTTTTTCAGTCAATTTATCAATGCCTTGTGCAAGGGCATCACGAAGTGTAAATTCATTGACCTTATGATCCGGATTTTTCGCCTTCTCATCTACCAAAAGGGAAAGCCGTGTTTCCGATTCCTCTTCGCGGATCGGGTCCTCCAGTGAGACAATCGACATAACGGCGACCTCCTGGATCATATTTTGAAACTCTTTCTCAGAAACGTCCAAATAATGACTCATCTCTTCGTCGCTTACCGTGCGTAGATATCTTTGTTCCAAATGCTGGTAGGCATCCTCGATTTTTTTCGCTTTTTCCCTAACTGAACGAGGAACCCAATCCCCTTGACGAAGACCATCCAAAATCGCTCCACGAACACGCCAAGAAGCATAGGTCTCAAACTGCAAACCACGCTCATAGTCAAATTTCTCTAAAGCGTCAATCAAACCCATAACGCCGTTACTCGCCAGATCATCCTTGGATACATTTTTAGGCAAGCCTACTGCAAGACGGCCTGACACATATTCCACAATATGGAGATACTTTTCAATTAACTGTTTTTTTGCTTCCTTGTCACCGTGTTCTTTCCATTGTTCCCATAGTTCGGAATGGTTTAAGTGAGCGGCTTTTCGCTCGTTCATCGGCTTCACCCTCCTTATTTGTCTGTCAGGTGACGAACGGCCTTGGCCAATTCTTCAGGGTCCTTGTTGGAAACCAGCTTAGGTGGGTTTAAAGGTGCGAAACCATTATTCCCCTCGTCCGTCTGCTCTGGTTTCGGTTTCAGCAATTCATTCAGGTCTTCATTTTCGTCTGGTGTCGTCAGGTCCAGATTCCCCCCTACGCCATCAACCTGAGAGCTTGCCCGGCTTTGGGCATTCCCCAGATCTGGCCGCGCCACAACACCTAGTGTCCAGCGCAGCACAAATGCAAGTAGGAACCAAAAAACGAAGGCGATCAAGCCACGAATTAAGCTCGTGGTCAGCAGATTGCTGCCAACGGACAACACAAAAGTCAGAATAAATCCGACTACTCCAGACCAAAGATTAATGCGTAAGCTGCCAAATAACATGTTTATAATTCCTTTACACCTTTTTGTACGCTTCGAATATTCAAAACGCCAGTTTCAGAGTCCAACTCAATCGTTCGTCCATAATTGCCACCTGTGTCCTCCGCAATCAAAGGAATGCCGAGATCTACGAGCATTTCCTTGCATGATTCTACATTACGTGGACCAATCCGCATGGTGTCTCCACTACCAGCAAAGGCGAACATCTGCGCTCCCCCTGCCATTTTGGCAATCAGTCTGCGTCGTTCAGCACCCAATTTCAGCATCCGCTCAAATAACTCGGGCAGCGCCGTATCGGCGTATTTAGCAATATTCAGTTGCCCTTCACGTGCAATATCCGAGGATGGTAGCATCACATGTGCCATACCTGCCAGTTTCAAATGAGGATCGTAGAGAGTCAATCCGACGCAGGAGCCAAGTCCTGTAGTACGAATTGAGTTCGGGTTACTGGTAACATTTAAGTCAGCCATACCGACTTTAATGATGCTTTTATCCTCAATCATCGTTCATCGGGACTCCTAACGACCTAAAGATTTTCCCGAACGATTCTGGATCAGGAATCAGGAAAAATTGACCCTCTATCTGATTCTGCCCTTCCAGAAACGATGTGTCAATCAATAATGCAGCATCCCCCATCTGCCCAAACTGCAGCAGTCCGTAGCTAAGAATTGCTCCTGCCATGTCCAACGCCAGCGCAGGGACTGTTGGATACATGGATAAACGTGTAAAATCGGCCAGCGAAGACAGGTATGAACCTGCTAAAATGTTTCCGATCTCCGACAGGGCTGAGTGCTCCATTTCATTAAAACTGTCCTCGTCATCTGAAGGAATATTTGCCAAACGGGAAAGTAAGCCTTTTGCCGCCTGAGGCTGCAATATGAAGAATAGATTGCCTGGGGCTTCCCCTTCTACCCTAAAAAATATTGCAACAACAAGTTGCTCATATCCGCCCACTTTGTCCGCAATTTCCTCAAAGGGCAGCATTTGTACTTTGGGGACACCCATATCGACCGGTTTATTGAGAAGCCGGGAGAGCGCTGTAGCAGCGTTCCCCGAGCCAATGTTGCCGACTTCTTTCAACACATCCAACTTGAAGTCTTCGAGATTTCCAAGATTCTCCATATATTAATCCTCTAAGCCTTCCAGCTGGTTCATTTCGCTACGATTCAGGACTTCCGACAAGTTCAGCATAATCAACAAGCGCTCTTCGCCAATTTTAGCAACTCCGCGAAGGTATTTAGCCTTAACTCCGCCAATCACTTCCGGTGGTGTCTCGATATTGTCAGTATTCAGGTCAATAACATCATTCGCTGAATCAACGATAAAGCCGACTTGCATTTCGCCCACTGCAACGATAATGATGCGAGTTTGATCGGTATATTCAGCTTCAGGCAATCCAAATCGGCCACGAAGATCAATAACCGGAATGACTACGCCTCTCATGTTGAATACGCCTTTAACAAAATCATAGGTTCTTGGAACCCGTGTAATCGGCACCATGCGTTCAATAGATTGGACTTTTTCTACTTCAACACCGTATTCCTCTTCACCAAGCTTAAATACGATAACTTTAATTTCTTCTCCCATGTCTAAAAACCCTCCTTATTGATGTCAGCAACTTCACATTTCTTTCATTTCTGATGAAGACATTATTTAATGAAAACATTCGGGTCAATGATCAAAGCAACCTGACCGTCACCCAGAATCGTGGCGCCTGAAATTCCTTGGATGTTTGGAAGATATTTGCCCAGATTTTTAAGGACAATTTCACTTTGTCCCAAAAAGTCCTGTACGGAAAGAGCTGCCAGACGGTCTCCCTTGCGGATGACCACGACCTCTGTCTCTTCTTCTTCATCTTCATTGAAGTCCGGTACCTCAAACAGCTGACTCAAGGAGATGAGCGGGATATGAGAATCGCGGAAAGCAATCATTTTATTGCCATGTACAGAACGAATTTGCGTCCGTTTGACGATCGCAGTTTCCACAATGGAGGACAATGGAATCGCATATTTTTCAGAACCGATCTGTATCATCATGGCTGCAATAATGGATAGGGTCAGCGGCAATTGCACAGAGAAATTAGTGCCTTGGCCCAGTGTAGAGTGAACCGTAACATTGCCACCCAAAGCGGTGATTTTGGATTTAACAACGTCCAAACCGACACCGCGTCCTGATACGTCTGAAATGACTGCAGCTGTGCTAAAGCCCGGAGCAAACAATACCTGATAGGCTTCCTCGTCGGTCATGACCGCTGCTTGCTCTGCCGTCAAAACCCCTTTAGAAATAGCACTATTTAGTACCTTATCGCGATTAATACCATTTCCGTCATCTTCAATCTCGATGAATACGTTATTTCCGCTATGGAAAGCACGCAAGTTAACCGTTCCTGTCTCAGGTTTACCAGCTGCTATCCGATCGGCTACCGACTCAATGCCATGATCCACGGAGTTACGAAGCAAATGCACCAGAGGATCGCCAATTTCGTCGATAACAGTGCGGTCCATTTCAGTTTCTGCTCCAGTAATAACCAAATCAAGTTTTTTATCCAGCGATTTGGCCAGATCGCGCACCATACGCGGAAAACGATTGAAAACAGTATCTACTGGTACCATCCGCAATTTAAGAACGACGTTTTGCAAATCGCTGCTCACACGACTCATGTGCTCTACCGTTTCTGTCAGTGCTGGATTGGAAGCTTCACTTGCCAACTGCTCTAACCGCACACGGTCAATGAGCAACTCGCTAAATAAGTTCATAAGCACATCCAGACGTTCAATATCTACACGAATCGTACGGTTATGCGTAGGCGCAGCTGCCTTAGCTGCTGGCGCCTTACCTGCAGCTGGCTTAGCCACAGAGGCCGCAGCTGGAGACTGCGGCTGCGAAGGAGCAGGTGGTTGCACGGCAACAGGAGCTTCCTGTACCGCAGCAGTCTCAGCCAGTCCAGCAGTAACTTCGCTCATTTGTTTAAGCGATTCCTGATCTAGTTGTACCACTGAGACAGTCTCAATTTCAGAGATACCCGCGATTTCCTTTTCCAGCTCCCCAACTTCTTTCTGCGTTATGTAATATAACGAGAAGCTTTGCTCGAATTTCTCCTGCTCAATATCCTGTACCGACGGATAGGCCTTGACGATTTCACCAGAGTTTTCCAGCGTATTGAACACCATAAAAGCACGTGCCGCTTTCAACTGGCTATCTGAGCTGATTGTTACCTGTATATAGTGAACACGATGTCCTTCAGAAATAGATTGCTCCAGTACAGAATACTGGAACTGATCCAAGACAAGCCCAGCACTGTCATTTTTGTCCACTTTTTTAGATGGAGACTCCTCAGTCGCGGCATTTGCGCCGGACTTTTGGAAATCTCCGCTCACGATGGATTGTAGTGAAGATACAATAGAGGAGACATCCGCTTTTCCGTCGCCTCCCTCTGTAATGTGCTGCACCATGGACTCCAAAGCATCCAATCCTTTAAATAAGGTATCGAATATAAATTCATGCATCGCCAGCTTGTTGTTACGTACCAGATCAAGAACGTTTTCCATTTGGTGAGTCAGCGATGCTAGGTCTTCAAATCCCATCGTAGCAGCCATTCCTTTGAGGGTATGGGCAGAACGGAAAATCACCTGAACGATGCCTAGATCGGTTGGATTGCTTTCCAGTTGTAGCATTTTTTCGTTAAGAGATTGCAGATGATCATTCGACTCATCAATAAACATGTTTAAATATTGGTTCATGTCCATTGTGAGACACCTCCTCCATGAGTTACACTCCGATTATTTCACAACTTGTACAAGCTTGGGGGCGATCTCCTGCATTGGCAGAAGGTGACGCACACATTTTAACTCTACTGCTGAGCGGGGCATTCCGTACACTACACAAGTTTCCTCATTTTCAGCAAATGTGGATTGCACCCCAGCATCGTAAAGCTTTTTCATCATTTTGGCCCCGTCGCTCCCCATTCCAGTGAGCAATACTAGATGCCGCTCCAACGAGGTTAACGAGAGCAACGATTCAAACATCGTATCTACGGAAGGACGGTGACCATTGCGAGCTTCCTCCATCTTCAGTGACACAGTGTATTTACCACCGGCTCCTGGCACAATTCTTAGTTGATATCCCCCTGGGGCAATGTAGGCCGTTCCAGTCTCCAGCGTCATTCCCTGCTCAGCCTCCACAACTCGGAGTGGACTTAACGTGTTTAAGCGTTGTGCCAGCGAACGAGTGAAGTTTGGCGGCATATGCTGAACGATAACGATTGGAGCAGGAAAATCACCAGGAATGCGTTCCAACAGCGTCTTAAGCGCCCGCGGGCCGCCCGTAGAACATCCCACCGCCACCAGTTTGCGAAAGCTGGACGTGTGCACACCTTTTTTAAGAGAAAATCCCTTAGATGTGGCAGGAACTGTAGGTGCCGTTACTGGAGGCGTAGCAGCCGCAGGAGTAGGCATAGCTGATGAAATCACCGTCTTACGGGGCTCCGGCTTAACCAGCCCTGCTTTATCCTTACCATGCAGCGATTTGCCAGCGGCCGTATTAGAACTGTTTAGTTGCCCTGGTGTTCGTCCCGTCCCCTTGGACAAGTCTTCCTTCTTCTGAACAGAAGATGCTTGGACTGACTTGCTTGGCTGAGCAGCTGGCTGTTCTATGCGCCCCGCTGAAACTGATGTTCCAGACTGTTGTCGTTTAGTTTCCTGCTTGGCTGTTGCAGGGACGGACTTGCCAGCATCACGCTTCGGCTGAGCTGCTACAGCAGGTGAAGGAGCAAGCGGAACAACAGAAGGCTTGTCTGTCGAAGCTTGACTGCTTGTTCGTTTCTCAGTCACAGCCTGTCCTGGAGGCTTTTCCTGTGGCGTTTTTTTCGCTTGTTCCAATGCAGCTTTGCGCTCATTAGCTTCCTTGCGTTCCAGGCGGCTCCGCACTGCTTGCATAGCAGTGTGCATCTGTTCCAGCAGCGCCTTGCTCACTTGCTCAATATCTTGCGCATGAGCAATGGAAGGCTTTCTTATAAAATCGAAAGCTCCTGCCTCCAGAGCCATGATGGTCTCCTTCATACCTTGTTCATTAATGCCTGACAGCATAATAACAGGTAGCGGATGGGCTGCCATAATCAATGGCAATGCTTCAAGACCATTCATTTCAGGCATCTCAACATCCATGGTGACCAAATCGGGCTGCAATTCTTTCACTTTCTCTACAGCCTCTTTGCCATTGGCGGCTGTACCTACGATGTTGAACGACTCATCCCTTACAATTAAATCTGTAATAATTTTGCGCATAAAGGCCGAATCATCTACAACCAGCACCCGGTAAGCACACATGTTAAACACCTCTGTTTCCTCTCATCAAAATCAATGTACAGAACGCCGCAACCATTTTTGCATAAACCCTTTAATTCCACTCAATGCACCTGATTGCGGAATCTGTGGCATTGCTGCAAAACGGTGTGCCAGACTCAATACATCTCTTGAAGCCGCACATCCCGGAAAAGCAACCATAAAAGGTACTTGCCTTTTGACTGCTTGCATGACATGAGTATCATCACTGATATGTCCAAGCAACGGGATTTCGATCTCCAAAAAGCGTTTCGCAACCAGTGCGATCTTATCGGCAACTTGACGGGCCTCATTATCGTTATCGGCACGATTGACTATAATTTTGAATACCGTATCCTTTTGTAACCCGCTGACGACTTTAATTAGCGCATACGCATCTGTTAAGGACGTCGGTTCCGGTGTGGTTACGACCAGGCATTCGTCAGCTGAAGTGATGAATTTAAGGTTTTCTTTGGATAAACCTGCACCTGTATCAAATAGAATGTAATCCATATCTGTCGCCATTTTCTCTACTTCTTCTGCAAAATAATTCAGATCGTTATCCGATAACGTAAACAATTCGCTCAAGCCCGATCCTCCAGCAATATAAGGCAAACCACCTACACCCGTTTGAATAATTTCATCAATTGATTTCTCACGTTTTAGCAGGTGAAGAAGATTGTATTGTGAATTGGCTCCCATTAATACATCAATATTGGCCATACCTATATCAGCATCAAACACAAGTACCTTTCGACCAAGGGATTGCAAAGCCAGAGCAAAGTTCAGCGTAAAATTGGATTTGCCCACCCCGCCTTTACCACTGGTGATCGTTATAATTTTTGCTTGACGATTACGTGGAGGCAATCGATATTTATCCAATGAAGAAGCCATTTGTCTAAGTGATTGGGCTTGGTCACTCATATGGAATCTCCGTTAACTCCTGTTGCTGCTTTGGGTCCAAGCAGCATGCTTGTCACCATTTCTGCATCGGGATGAAGCAGGTCGTCAGGAACATTTTGTCCATTGGTAATATAAGCCAGCTGCATCGGAAAATGATGCAAAAGGTTAAACATCCCACCACAGCTACCTGTCTCGTCCATCTTAGTAAATACAACCTTACCAAGACCAAACTTACTGAAATGTCCAGTTATATTGAGCATATCTTTACTTTTGGATGTCAGACTGAGTACCAGATACGTCTCACTTTCATTAATAGGCGAAAGCAGACTTTGCAGTTCCGAAACAAGTAATTCATTACGATAATTTCGTCCTGCGGTATCCATGAGGATCAGGTCACAATGTTCCAGACGTTGAATGGCTCTGTGGACGTCACCAGGAGATTGCACAACTTCAAGCGGTACATTCAAAATCGTAGCATATGTACGCAGTTGCTCGACGGCTGAAATCCGGTACGTGTCAGAAGTAATAAATCCCACTTTGCGATGATGCTTGAACAACTGCTCTGCTGCTAACTTGGCAATGGTTGTCGTTTTCCCTACTCCGGTAGGACCTGCTACATACACAATTTTGGTATCTTTGGAGATCCCTTTGTCCAGTCTTGTTTGAATAAAACTGGCCACTTCCTCACGAAAGGCTTGTTCCCAATCAAAAGTTTCAGGCGCAAAAGGGTGCTCACTCCGACGCACATATACCTGTTCGAGCCAATACTCCAGTAAATCTCGTTCCACTTCCTGCTCCAGCACACGCTCACAAATCTCTTGCAGCGGCTCCGGCCAAGTACTTTCCAATGAAGAATTTCGGGAAAACCGAGTCATCATGGCTTTCATTTCCCGCAATTCATTAAGCAGAGCCTGATTTTCCTCTACTCCGCTCTTATCTGGAGCACTTACTTCAATGGGCTGTTTAAACAGTTCGCTGGATGATTTCATGTTCGAAAGCAATGCTTCATGATCAAGTGCTTGAGATATAGTCTCCAGATTATTAGCAGACCTAGATGACAAATGCTCAGTTGCTGAAGCAGCTTGTTCTTCATTAATCGTTAATTCAGCTTGTTCTTCTTTGGAACCACCCGTCATCTGCGTTACCCGACGATAAGCTTCTGGAGCAGCTTGTCTGGGAACCACAGGCATAAATGATTTTTCTGGCTGTTCAGGAGCGTTCATTAGAGGTGAAGCCGCCTGGGCAAGTTCTTGTGAAGAGGTTCCAAACCGTCGTGGCTTTTGAGGTTGCTTCTCCTCTACCGCAGCAACCACTTCGATTTTCTTTTTACTGAACATTCCCATGAAACCGCCGACCTTCATTTCCTTTGTACTTAAAATGACGGCGTCTGTTCCTAAGTCACCCCTGATTTGCAGCATAGCTTCTGGCATGGTATCCACTACATAGCGTTTCACTCTCATAAGTTCACCACCCCGACACTTTGAATTTCAACGTTCGGCTCCAGCTCACTATACGACAGCACCGGGACATCCTGCATCGTCCGCTCCATCACTTGCCGCAAATACATACGAATTGTCGGTGACGTTAACACAATAGGCTGCTGTCCAGATTGAATAAGGCGGTTGATTTGCTCCATCATTCTTTGATACACCGTTTGCGTAGACACCGGATCAAGAGCCAAATAGCTACCTTGCTCCGACTGTTGCACGCTTTCAGCAATTTTCTTTTCTAATCCTGGTCCCACTGTAATAACGCGTAACGTCTCCCCTTGTTGGGCAAATTGCTGCGTAATCTGGCGGGACAACGCCTGACGGACATATTCAGTCAGCACGTCGGGATCTTTTGTATAAGTACCATAGTCAGCTAGCGTTTCGAAAATAGTCACCATATCGCGAATGGAGATTTTTTCTTTCAACAGCTTGGCTAGCACTTTTTGTACATCCCCAATCGCAAGCACAGAAGGAATAAGGTCGTCCACCAGCACTGGATAATTCTCTTTGAGATTGTCGACCAGCGACCGTGTTTCCTGTCTGCCAAGCAACTCATGAGCATGTTTCTTGATCGTCTCCGTAAGATGAGTAGCTACAACTGAAGGTGGATCAACTACGGTATAACCAGATAATTCCGCAACATCCTTGGTGTTCTCATCAATCCAGAGCGCAGGCAATCCGAAGGCTGGTTCCGTCGTTTCGATTCCTGTAATAGAATCATCATCGTATCCTGGACTCATAGCCAGGTAATGATTTAACAGAAGCTCTCCGCCGCCCACGGTATTACCTTTAATTTTAATTACATACTCGTTAGGCTTGAGCTGAATGTTGTCCCGAATACGAATGACCGGCACAACCAAACCCAGCTCCAAAGCACATTGACGACGGATCATAATAATCCGATCCAATAAATCCCCGCCCTGCTGTGTATCCGCCAGCGGAATTAACCCGTATCCAAATTCAAATTCAATTGGATCTACCTGAAGCAGATTAATGACACTTTCCGGGCTACGGACTTCTTCAATTTGTTGCTCCTCTTCCAGCTGTTCATCAGCTATCTGCTTGCGCTCCATATTGCCCTGCATTCTTCGAGCCGCGAAAAACAGCAGAATCGCCAGTGGAAGAGTTGTAATGATATGAATAGGTGTGAAAAGCCCCAATAATGCAATTGTGGCAGCCACAATGTAGATCAGTTTTGGATAAGAAAAAAGCTGTCCAGTTAAATCCTCTGCCAAGTTGCCATCCGACGTAGCCCGCGTAACAATCAAACCTGACGCCGTGGATATGAGCAGTGCGGGAATCTGGCTGACCAGTCCGTCACCGATGGTGAGGACAGAATAAGTCGACAGCGCCTCTTGAAATCCTTTTCCCTGAACGGCCATACCGATAATAAAGCCACCGACCAAGTTAATGATCAAAATGATAATACTAGCAATGGCATCACCTTTAACGAATTTACTCGCACCATCCATCGCTCCGTAAAAATCAGCTTCTCGTTCAATTTTACTGCGTCGTTCACGGGCTTGCTGCTCATTGATCAAACCTGCATTTAGATCAGCATCAATACTCATTTGTTTACCTGGCATCGCATCCAATGTAAACCGTGCGCCTACCTCAGCAACCCGCTCAGATCCCTTGGTGATAACAATGAACTGTACGACCACGAGAATGAGAAAGACAACAAAACCGACGGCAATTTGCCCTCCTGCAATCCAACTACCAAACGTAGCAACTACTTCCCCTGCATGGCCCTCACCTAAAATAAGTTTGGTTGTAGAAATATTAAGTGCCAAACGAAACAACGTTGTAATGAGCAGCAATGAAGGGAAAATAGAGAACTGTAATGCTTCCTTCGTATTCATAGAAACGAGTAGAATCATCAAAGCAATAGAAATATTAATGACGAGTAGGATATCCAGCAGCCATGATGGGATCGGGAGAATCATCATAAGAACGATACCGATGACGCCTGCAAGGACAGTTATTTCTTTTATTTTCACGGGTCTCTAGCCCTCCGATCCCTTTATTTCACTTTACCTTTTAATTTATATACATACGCCAGCACTTCGGCAACGGCCTGGAACAGATCAGCTGGTATCGCATCCCCGATTTCGGCTCGTTGAAACAGCGCCCGCGCCAGCGGCTTGTTTTCCATCGTTATCACGCCGTTTTGCTTGGCAATTTCTTTAATTCGGAGTGCAACGTAATCTTGCCCTTTCGCAATAATCTGCGGCGCTTCCATCTCCGAACCGTCATATTTCAAAGCCACAGCAAAGTGCGTAGGGTTGGTGATGATGACATCTGCATTAGGAACCTCCTGCATCATACGCTGCATAGCCATACGGCGCTGACGCTCGCGAATTTTCCCCTTGATCAGCGGGTCACCCTCCATTTTCTTGTATTCATCCTTAATGTCCTGTTTGGACATTTTCAGGTTTTTCTCATGCTCGTAACGTTGATACATATAATCCAACACCGCTAAAACGAACAGCACCACACCAATTTTGAGCCCCAGTTCCATTGTTAATGAAGCTGTAAAGCTCAACATCTGATCGCCGGACATTTCAGCTAGTTTGGGTAGGTCAGCCTTCGTTTTCCAGAGTACGCTGTACACCAGATAACCAATTACGGTCATCTTTAAAACAGATTTCAGGAATTCAACCAATGACCTCATGGAAAAAATATTTTTGAATCCTTTAATCGGATCAATCTTGCTAAACTTGGGCGTAATGCCCTCTCCGGTTAATAAAAAACCGATCTGCATGTAATTTGCTACTATCCCGATGACAATAGCCCCAATAAAAATAGGTGCCAGCATAATCAAGATTTGCACGCCGTACTCGCCCATCATCAGCAGCGTTGTGTTCGGCGTTACCTCCATAGAGAGCCGATTCACAAAAATATCTCGAAATAGTCGAACAGCATGCTCCTTAAAATACCCGCCGAAAATCATGAGGCAAAAAAACGTAACCAGCAGGACACCAGCGGCGGGCAACTCCATGCTTTTGGCAACCTGCCCCTTTTGTCTTGCATCCTGTTTCTTTTTGGGTGTAGCTTTTTCCGTTTTTTCCCCTGAGAACAACTGCAGGTTCATAGCATATTTAAATGACAAACTACGTTCCTCCAGACCAGACATTAAGGACGATTACCCATAATATCCAACAAGTTGCGCATGGATTCGAACATCACAGAAAACAATCTTTCGAATATAAAAGCAAAACTTGGCATGAGAAGCAGTAACATGAACAGTCCCACAATAATTTTAAGAGGTACACCAATAACAAAAATGTTGAATTGTGGCGCTGTTTTAGCTAAAAAACCGAGTCCCACATCTGTTAAAAAGGTAGCCACTACAATGGGAGCAGCAATTTGAAAAGCAAGCATAAATGATTCCGCAAAAGAACGTACCAGGAATTCAGTTACACTGCCACCATACAGCTTTACAAAAAAATCATTTGTCAACGGTACCCAATCATAGCTGTATAAGATAGCATTTAGCAGATGATGGTGCCCATTTATACTTAAAAAGAATAATACAGCTATGGCAAACTTAAAATTCCCCGTTAAAGGCGTTGAAGCCCCTGTCATGGGATCAAACACACTCGCCATTCCGAAACCTACCTGAAGGTCTATAAATGAACCTGCGGTTTGGATCGCTGTCATGAACAGATATGCAGTAAACCCCAATAACAACCCAATCAGCACTTCACGGCCCACTAAGAGCACATACGCTACATCGGTCGGTACCTGTTGATGCGTACCATATGTAAGATACACGACCAAAGCTAGAAATCCTGAAATTCCGACCTTAAAGATATTAGGTACCCCTCGGGTTGAAAAAATAGGCGCTACTACAAAAAACGAGGTAATCCGACAAAAAATCAGCAAAAAAACAGGAAAACTCTGTAACAATATGTTCATAACATTCAGCCTAACCTATATATTTGTACAAATTGTCCAGAATGTTATACGTAAAGTCCACTAATGTGGTCAATATCCAGGGCCCGAACAAAAGCAATGCCAGCAATACGGCGACAATCTTCGGAACAAAGGCCAGTGTTTGCTCCTGAATTTGGGTTGTCGCCTGAAAAATGCTGATAATCAAACCCACGACTAGCCCCAAAATCAGCATCGGAGCGCTCACCTTGAGTACAATGTACACCGCTTGCCCAGCCAGGGAAATAATAAACTCCGAAGTCATTGCCGTCCTCCTTGATTGCTGTCCTTGCATGAAGTATTCATGTGTTAAAACTCAGAAGCAATGATTTGACAACCAAATACCAACCATCTACAAGTACGAAAAGCAGTATTTTAAAAGGAAGTGAAATCATTACAGGTGGTAGCATCATCATCCCCATAGCCATGAGTGTACTCGACACCACAATGTCTATAACTAAAAATGGTATGAAAATCATAAAGCCCATCTGAAATGCCGTTTTCAACTCACTGATTGCATAAGCCGGAACCATCACCGTTAGTGGAATATCCTGATAATTCTTTGGTTTTTCCATCTTGGTGTATTTCATAAAGAGCAGTAGATCCTTCTCACGTGTATGAGAGAACATAAAGGTCTTGATCGGTACCGATGCCTTATCCAGCGCCTGAGACTGTGTTATATCCCCCTTGAGATACGGCTGAAGTGCAGTTTCATTCATAGCTGAGAATGTCGGTGCCATAATGAATAAAGTGAGAAACAAAGCCAGTCCGACAAGCACCTGATTAGGCGGCATCTGCTGGGTTCCCAGCGAAGTTCGCACAAAACCAAGCACAATCACAATTCGCGTAAAACTTGTCATAAGTACAAGCAACGCGGGCGCTACACTAATGACAGTAATAAGTAAAATAATAGACAGCGAGGTGGCACCGGGCTGTCCTTTGTCCGAATTGCCGACTTGAATATCAATGTTCGGAATCGGTTCCGCAGAGGCCGCCGTCACCGAAATGAAGCTGAACAAGACAAGCAGCAAACATGCAAGTATAATCTTTTTTCTCATGAATCTCCCGACCGATCTGTAGTATTCTCCTCATTGCGCAGCTTTTCAAGTTTATCCTTGCGATTCGGCATTTGCCGAAGCTTGGATTCAAACATCTCGTGAAAAGATGTCTCCTCTTCAGGCTGCTGCTGTGCCGCGTTGTTCCGGCGAAGCTTATCCGCAATTTTAGCGAATAGCGGGGCAATCGGGCCGCGCTGCAGAGAAGCTTCTTGCTCCAGTGCGGCCAAAATTTGCTCCACTTCTTCAGGATCGGATACTTTGTCAACAAGCCGGATATCTTCTCCCACACCAATGAGGTACACACTGCTACCAACTTCAACAAGCTGAAGGGATTTATTGGGACCAAGTCCCACGCCTCCCAGTATGCGAACGGAGCGGTTGCTGAACCAGCTCTGATTTCTTTTACTCAAAAACCGTATCAAGTACACGATCAGTACGATGATAAAGATTAGCACGAAAAGGACCCAGGCAATGTTGCCTATATTGCTGGATGTACTCAATGCGTCAGAGGCACCCTGTTGTGTATCCATACTGGGTGCGCCTTACACACCCAGTGTTTTGTTGATGGCTTCGATAACCCGATCCGATTGGAAAGGCTTAACGATAAAATCTTTTGCGCCAGCTTGAATGGCATCAATAACCATTGCTTGCTGACCCATCGCGGAACACATGATAACCTTTGCGTTCGCGTCAATTTGTTTGATTTCCTTCAGAGCGGCAATGCCGTCCATTTCAGGCATCGTGATATCCATCGTAATCAGGTCCGGACGAAGCTCCTTGAATTTTTCAATGGCCTGTGATCCGTCCTGGGCCTCTCCTACTACTTCAAATCCATTTTTGGACAGGATGTCCCGAATCATCATTCTCATAAATGCAGCATCGTCCACGATCAAAATACGGTTTGCCATCTGAAATAAATCCTCCCTAAATTATGCTTTTATTGTAATTTTTGAATACGGTCCCATTGGCTTACAATATCTGTTACACGCACGCCAAAGTTCTCGTCGATTACGACAACCTCGCCCTTGGCAATCAGTTTGTTGTTAACCAAAATGTCCACCGGCTCCCCGGCAAGCTTGTCCAGTTCAATAATTGAACCTTGTGAGAGCTCCAGAATATCTTTAATTTGCTTTTGGGTCCTTCCTAATTCTACGGTGACTCTAAGGGGAATGTCCATCAATAAATTTAAATTGTTTTCATCCACTTGCGCAAATGCACCGGACTGCAAGTTAGAAAATTGTACAGGTTGTACATTTACATTACGTCCCGGTACTGCGCCGTAGTGATGAGGCGTTCCGTAAGGAGCTTGCGGTGGTACACCAGCTGGCATTCCATAACCCGGTGTTCCATAGCCTGGAGCGCCCTGCTGCCCGTATCCCGGGTCTTGAGGATACATTGGCGGTTGTTGCCCATAGCTTGGGTCTTGCGGCGCCTGCGCGGCTGCAGGCGGCTGCTGATAGGCTGGTGCAGGCGGTTGCTGCGGAACGCTAGCTTGTTGCGGCGCTTCAGGAGTTGCTGTTGCAGCTACCTGCTGTGCGGACGCTTGCGGTTGTTCCTCTTCCTCTCCGCCATTCATTAGGATGCTCACCATTTTTTTGGCGAAATTAACAGGTAACAGTTGCATCAGCGTAGAGTCAATAAGATCCCCGATCAATAACCGGAAGGATACTGTAATGAGCGTCTCTTCATCCGGCAGACTGGATACTCCATCACCGTGCATAGGATCCAAAATATCAATCCCCGGTGGAGAGATATTAACAAAACGATTAAACATGGTAGACATAGAGGTCGCCGAAGATCCCATCATCTGGTTCATCGCTTCCTGCACGGCACTGATGTGGATTTCATTCAATTCTTCATCTACTGGGTTTCCTTCACCACCAAGCATTAAGTCCGCTATCACTTGTGCATCACGCTTTTTGATTACGAGTGAGTTAATACCCTCGAATCCATCGACATAATTTACATGTACAGCTACGTGTGGCTTTGGAAATGCAGTTTCAAATTCAGAACGGGTAATAATTGAAACTTTAGGTGTCGTAATATCCACCTTTTGACCGAGCAGTGTGGAAAGAGCCGTAGCTGCGCTGCCGAACGTTATATTACCGATTTCCCCGAGAGCATCCTGCTCCAGAGGAGTCAGAAAATCGTCAACGGTCTTGTTGGCGGGAGTAGAATCCGTCCCCGCTTCAGACTGTTTCAGCAAGGCATCGATTTCCTCCTGGGACAAATAGTCTTTACTCGTCAATTTCTTCAACTCCTTCGTTGACAATTTCATCAATTTGTACGGCAACACGATCTCTTACCATGCCGGGACTTCCCATAAACTTCAATTTCTCGCCTACCCGGATGGATAGTCCTTCTTTGACAGGCTTGTTCAATGAAATGACATCCCCTACCGAAAGACCCAGAAACTCGGCTACATTTATCCGGGATTCACCCAACTCCGCAATAATAGGGAGCTCTGCTTTGGTGACCCGTAATCTCAAGGCATCGATCTCTTCGGGCGCCCTTGATTTCTTTTCGGATGTAAACCACTGGTGCGTGGACAGTCTGGCCATAATGGGTTCCAATACCACGTGCGGGATACAGAGGTTAATCATCCCTGTGGTATCACCAATTTTGGTGCTAAGCGAAATCAGAGCAATCGTTTCATTCGGCGAAACAATCTGCATAAACTGCGGATTTGTTTCCATCGCCTCTAGGCGCGGTTCAATGTCTAGTACCGTTTTCCAAGCCTCTTGCAGGCTATCAAAGGTACGACTGAAAATTCGCTCCATGATCGTCGTCTCGATTTCGGTCAACGCAGCAACCTTTGACGGTGCCGAACCTGTTCCTCCGAGAAGCCTGTCCAACATGGCATAAGCAACGTTCGGGTGAACCTCAAGCACCATACGGCCTTCCAGCGGTTCAGCTTCAAAAATGTTTAGAATGGTCATTTTCGGAATGGAGCGAATGAATTCATCATAAGGAAGCTGCTCCACCTGAACGACATTAATTTGGACAAAAGTACGAAGCTGCGCTGAAAAATATGTGGTCAGATACCGTGCAAAGTTCTCGTGTATCCGCGTCAGACTCCGTATATGATCCTTGGAAAACCTAAGCGCTCTTTTAAAATCATAAGCGCGAACTTTCTTTTGGGTATCTTCCTTTTTAAGTTCTTCCGCATCCATTTCACCGGACGAAAGAGCTGCTAAAAGGGCATCAATTTCCCCTTGTGACAGTACATCCACCAATGTTATTCACCCCCTTACGTGTTCCTGACAAGTTCACCTGGAATCAAATGGCTGCCAGCAAAAAGTCTGTAATTTTGGCGTTCCCCAGGTGACCTTCAGGGAGCGACTTGTTGATGAGATCCGTCAGCTTGTCACTGAACTGGTCCCGGCCTTTAGCCGTTCTGAGCTCATCAGGTTTGGTGTCTGCAAGTAATTGAATAACGATGGGCTTAATACTGATATCTTTGATTTTTTCAAAAGATTCTTTTGCTTTGGCATCGTTCAATTGAAAAGATAGGTTCATCTGGACAATGTAATCTGCGTCTGCCAAATTCGTTTTGATACCGGTAATTTCAGAGCTCACTTCCACCAATTCATCTGCTGACAATCTTGGAAGTTGCTCTGCTTGAGCAGCTTGCGCATTCGGTATGACTTCCGACTTCTTCCCGCTAAGCGCTGGTATAAGTACAAAGGCCGCGCCTGCAATCAAAGTAATCGCGAGTAAAATTGTAATGAGCCATGGCAGCATCTTCTTCATTCGTCTTCCTCCATTTGTTGCACTTTTATCGTGGCGGCATGCATGCCGATTTCACGGCTGTAACCCTTGATCAAGGAGACGACATCTGCCGCTTTTTCCAATACAATCAACCGTTTCCCCGTCACCAAAGTGACGTATGTATCCGGTGTTTCCTCCACAGTCTCAATGAGCAGCGCATTAAGCCACATAGGCGAGCCGTTCAGCCGCGTTAACGGGATCATCGTAACACCAACCTCCTGATAGGTGCGGAGGAGCCTCTACTCCTCCGCGTTTAAATGAGATTATCGTTTCAAGTTTACAACTTCCTGAAGCACTTCATCCGAGGTCGTAATGATACGCGAGTTCGCTTGGAATCCGCGCTGAGCTACGATCATTTCGGTAAATTCGCCTGTCAGATCAACGTTGGACATTTCCAGCTGACCCGCGATGATAGCTCCACGCCCCTCTGAGTTGGCTGCTCCAGGCTCAATTGCATCAATATTTGAGTTGACCGTAGTACGGTACAAGCTCCCACCGATTTTTTCTAAACCTTCTGGATTCGTGACTCTGGCTAATCCAATTTGTGTACCATTATCAACTGTTCCGTCATCCAATTGTTGTACAATTGTACCGTCCTGCGAGATGGAGAATGCTGTAACATTGTCAGCAAGTGTGATAGGATCTCCACCCGCATCTCCTACGAAAAATCCATCAGAAGTAACCAGATTTCGGTTCGCGTCAACATGAAAATCGCCCGCACGAGTCAGATAAGGAACTTCCTGTGCATCATTCATTTTGACCAGGAAAAATCCGTCACCGTTAATACGTAAATCCGTTGGGTTGTTCGTAGTCATTGCACTACCTGGAAGATGCAGTGTATCAATTGAGCTGACCGATACCCCCAAACCTACCTGCTTGGCATTCTGCCCGGCGGTTGTTGTTCCGTCTGGTGCACTTGCGCCTGAACTCGTTTGGCTCAAGATATCCTTGAACATCACTCGGCTGGACTTGAAGCCTGTAGTATTTACGTTTGCAATGTTGTTACCGATAACGTCCAGCTTCGTTTGAAAGCCCTTCATGCCCGATACACCTGAATACATTGATCTCAACATTGAGTATAAATCCTCCTCTGATTGGTTGCTTAGTTGACCGCATCAGTCGATCCGCGGCTTTTTCATGGCTTTCCTATTCGGGCCAGCCACTTCGTATACATTTTTCATGAAATAATTACAGCACTATCTATCTGCGTAAATACGTTATCCTCCATGGATTTCTTATCCATCGCGGTAACAACTGTTCGATTAGGTACACTTACAATCAAAGCCATATCCTGCATTAAAATCAATGATTCTTTGGCGCCTTTGGCAGCTGCTTTATCCACAGCAGAGTTGATTTTCGCCATTTGGTCACTTCTCAACTCTATTCCCCGCTGCTCCAGACGCTTGGCTGCATGGTTGCTCAGCTTGAGCACCTGATCCTGCAACACCTGACCGAACGGTCTGGCATCCTTGGATACCGAATTCACTCGGTTTTGTGTGATTGCTGCCGGGGGCACGTTGGCGGGAAAAAGGCGTCCGACCGTTATCCTGTCATTCATGAGTTCTCACCGCTTCCAGTAGAGGAAGAAGATGAAGTATCCAATTTATCTGTAGCGGGAGTCGTTGTGTTAGCTTGGCTCACTGATGTTACATCTTTTAATGCCACCTCAGCCGCTCCCATTTTGGCATACTGCACACCGTCGCGAATAACGATGGAATCTACGATTCCACTTTTTACTGTACCCGCACCTGTTTCACCTGTAATGGAGTCTTTTTTACCTGCCTCAATCCAGCTGACTTCTTTTCCTATCAAACCGGAAGCCGTACCTAAAGACTGTCCCAATGCATTCAACTGCGTAGAAATGTTCATTAGTTGTTCCACCGAGGAAAACTGGGCCATTTGAGCGATAAATTCTTTATCCTCCAAAGGCTGCATCGGATCCTGATTTTGTAGCTGGGTGATCAAAATTTTCAGAAATTGATCTTTACCCATCGTTTTAGTATCCTTGGCACTTGCTGTTTTGACATTGTTCACATTGTAATTCGGCCAGACGTTACTGGTGGATACATTGTTGTCTGTAGTCGTCATTGTGTTCTCACCTCCATCATTACGCTTGTGCTGTAAAGGAGCCTGTCCGATTCATATCATCTGCGCGTTGCTCTGCTGTCCAGTTACGAAGCTCTTCTGTCATTTCAGCTACCTTCAAAGCATCCTCGCTCTCTTCTCTACCTCGAGCTTTGGAACGTTGATTGGATTGCTGCTGCTGATTAGCTCCAGATCCGCGTCCATCCTGATACATATGGGAGGAAAGCGACTCATTGTGCGTTACTTCTACCTTATCCACCTGGATACCTTGGCTCTGGAGACTCGAACGCAGCTGCGACATTTGCTGTTCCAGCAAATCCTTCGCTCCGCTATGCTCAGTCATGAACTGGGCAACCAGATGACCATTTTGCATTGTCAGCTTAACCTCCAGCTGGCCCAGATGATCTGGACGAAGCATAATAGTCGCTTCCGTCAAACCAGTGTGTTTTACAATGTCAAGTTTCTGCACTACAAATTCGGTCATCTCCTTGGCAAATTGCCGTACATGTACGACTGGTTGAGCCGGAGCCGAAGGTGTTGTTCCTTGCGTTTGTACCGAAAGCTGTCCCGCAGTCGTGATCACTGGAGTCTGATTGTCAGTTGCTGTCGGATCCGCTTGCTCAGTTGCATCTACAAATGCACTCGCTTCATCCGCTCCAGTCGTCTTAACTGTAGACTGAACGAGAATATTAGTTGATGAACGTTGCCCTTCTGAACCTTGCTGATTAGTTTCGCCCTGACTTGCTTGCTGCTGAGAAACAACAACCTGTTTGTCTGTAGTAGCTGTAGCTACGGTCTGAGTACCATTTGCTCGATTTGCAGAAGGCTGAACCGCTTGTGAATCCCCACCATCAGCAAGTTCCACAGCTTTCATTACACCATTCCACTGCTCATCGGAAATAGCTCCCGTACCTGCCGTTGCGCTTTGGAGTGATTGTAGCAACTGTGCCACCTGGGACTTTTGGTCTCCAGAAGCCTGCTCTGCTACATTGGCTAGTTGTGACAAAGCGTCCTGCAATGCAAATCGAAGAGTAGCCGGGTTGGCTGCCAAGGCTGTTAAGCCTGTCGCCTCTGTCGTTTCTCCACCGTTTAACTGTTGATTTGTTCCGTCGCCTTGCAAAAACTGTTGTACTTGCTGAATCCACGCTTGCAGAGAAGCAAGCAGAGCAGGATCGGCAGCTACCTGATCATCCAGCTTTTCGAGATTTTGCAGCAAAGGAGCCAGTGTTTCGACCAGCGGCTCGGTTGGAGCTTCCGTGGATTCTCCGGTTGCAATCAACGGAAGTACCATAACTAATGGAGAACCGTTCGCATCTGTGCCTGCTGAGCCCGTTTGCCCGCCTGTCATCATTTGCGTAAGTGTTTGATTAAAAGCACCCGTGGTTGCTCCGGAAGCCGTGGCTGTACTCGTTGTTGAGGCTGTTGTACTGCTAGCTGTCTGACTGGAGCTGAGCGATACACTTTGAGAAATAAGGGTCATTTATTTTTCACCTCCCTTCATTTAAATTACTTACTGCCCATCAGTTTATTCAAAATTTTTGCGGTCTGAGCCGCATCCTTGGCAGACATATTTTGTAGTAATGAACCACGTGTGGAATCATCTACTGTATTTAATATGTTTAATGCCTTGTCTGGACTGATTTTGTAAGTTTGTAAAATAAGTTCGGCACCGCTCTTCTTGTCCATGGAAGCAAATGTGCTACTGATTTGAGTGCTTTGCAAACTCTTACTCGTCGTGCCAGCTGTGGTACCTTGATCCTTTTTCAGACGAGACTGCAACGCAGCAACTGACAAATCCGTAGATGGCGTTACGTTTTTCAGAGCCATAGTAATATCGGCTGCTTTTTTAGCGTCCATCTTTTGCAAAATCTTTGCACTGTTGGCAGGGTCCATGTAGCTTAGCAGCTGCACAGTCTCTTCCGTAGTCAGATTCTCCATAATCGGTGCCGCTTTACTAGCTGTCATTCCTTCATACATGCTAGCAAGATCTCTGGCCTGTTTTACATAAGGATCTTCATTTGTTGTTCCACCTGTAGTTTGCGTACCAGCCTGTCCCTGCTGACTGGCCTGTGGCTGCTGTTCCTGTTGCGTTTGGAGCGTATTGACCTGATTCTGCAGTTCAGTAACCTTTTTATCTTGTGTCGTCTTAGCAGCGGTAGCCTTTTTAAGCTCCTCCGTCTGCTTGGCTAAATCTGCCTTTAACTGCTGAATGGTTGCTTCAGAACTTTCAGACTGTGCCTTCTGATCTGCCTCTTTCGTCTGAGTAGCCTTATCTTTCGGTTCAGGTACCCAATTTTTAACAACTGGTATTTTGTTCCCTAATGAAATCATTTCGCTTCTGAAGTCCATATTGAACAATGTAAGCAGGACCCCGACCAGAACGATTGTGAACACAATCGGAATCAGGAAAAACATAAACCGTTCAAATCCCCCGCCTGATTCTTTACCTAAATCCATATCCAGTTCATTTTCTGCTAACTTCTGTGCCATCGTCTTCCTCCTCAGGCAGCTGATATGCGTATCCTATGACTTTCCGCTTACCGGGCTTTCATGGCAAATCGCACGGAAGCCATTTCATCCAGCTCGTTCTGCTCGCGCAGGAGCATTTCCTGTTGGAATTTCACGTTGGCCTTCTCTCTCGCTTTCAGCCAAACCTGTTCATCCAGCATTTTATCGGTCAAAACGGTTTGTTTGTTTTGCACATTTTGCTGCGCATATTGAACATCCCTATGCTTGCGTGTAATACATTGGTCCAGATGATTAACATAAGCCTGTAATTCCTGAATGGTAGAGAGTGGCGCGCAATCCTCGGCAGCCTTTTGAATGGCTGATATGACCCGATTCCTTTCGCCTACAAGCTGTGTTAATGTCTGCTCCTCAGCCTGCAATTGTCCGACAGCACTGGAAAGCAACCATTCGGCCTGTGACTTTTCGTTGGTTTTCAAGTCTACAACTTTCTGAAAGGAATACTGAAATCTCATCGTTCAACCTTCATCTCCTCGTAAATTCAGAAATCAAACGCTCCCTTACCTCGTCCAGCTCAGCCTTTTCATCTGTTCTTTGTCTTGTAAAATCCCATATATCCCGTATACGCTCCATGGATTCGTCAATTTCTGCATTTGAACCCTGCTGGTAGGCCCCGATATTAATCAGGTCCTCCGAATCTTTGTAAACGGCCATCAAGCGCTTAATATTCTCGGCAGCGTCTATCTGATCTCGTGGTGCGATATCCTTCATAACCCGGCTAATACTAGCTAACACATCAATTGCGGGAAAATGTCCCTTGTTCGCAATCCCACGATTCAAGACAATGTGTCCATCCAAAATCCCACGCACCGCATCCGCGATGGGCTCGTTCATATCATCACCATCGACCAGTACCGTATAAAAAGCGGTTATGGAGCCAGTAGGACCTGTCCCTGCACGTTCTAGAAGCTTAGGTAGACTAGCAAACACGGAAGGTGTGTACCCTCTCATTGCTGGTGGCTCCCCTACGGCTAGTCCTACTTCACGTTGGGCCATCGCATACCGGGTAACTGAATCCATCATCAGCATGACATTCAACCCGCGATCCCGAAAATATTCCGCGATCGTCGTTGCAATAAGTGCACCCTTAATACGGATTAACGCAGGCTGGTCGGAAGTTGCCACAATGACCACGGAACGTTCTAGTCCCTCCGGACCTAAATCCCGTTCAATAAAGTCCAGCACCTCGCGTCCACGTTCCCCGATCAAGGCAATTACATTCACATCGGCTTCCGTATTACGAGCAATCATTCCCATCAAGGTACTTTTACCTACACCCGAACCTGCAAAAATACCAACCCGTTGTCCTTTACCGATAGTAAGCAACCCGTCGATAGCGCGCACCCCGATACTGATTGGTTCCTGCACACGCGGACGATTCAGCGGATTGGACGGAATATTGAAGGTTGAATATCTCGCCATTCGCGAGGGAATCAATGAACCATCCAGAGGCTGACCCAAGCCGTCCAGCACTTTGCCTAACAGCTCCGACCCGACCTGCACATTCAACGGCTTCCCTGTTCCTACTACATCACAACCAGGACCAATGGATTGAAGTTCTCCAAGTGGCATCAGAAGCACTTTATTGTCCCTGAAGCCTACAACCTCCGCTTGCAACGGCTTTGCCGTTTTACCCGGATAAATGTAACAAACATCCCCGATACTGGCGTCTGGACCTTCCGATTCAACCATCAGGCCGATAACCTGCGTAACCTTGCCATTTACCCGAACCGGGTCCAGCTGGCGCAAATGATCCATGTAGCGCTGCGCATTAAGCCCCTTCATGTCTTCGCTCCTCATTCTCATGTGCCAGACGCAGTAGTTCCTTTTTGATCTCAGCTAATTGCGTATCAATCCGCGCATCCACACTTCCAAAGGAAGAACGGATAACACAACCGCGATCTTTCACGGTACCATCAGGTATAATTTGCAGTTCTGCCTGCGAATCGACAGTTAATGACAATTCTTCTCGTGCACCTTGCACAAATGCGAAATGCTGAGGCGACACACACAATGTAATGGTTCCTTTTTCCCGCTTACGAGCCAAATTTTTACGAATTAATTCAATCGTGTATTCAGGCTCAAGGCTAAGCTGTTTCTCAATGACCTTCTCAGCAATAGCACTACTCAGTTCAACCAGGAAAGGCTCAGCTTCTTGAATCAGTTGTTCCTTGATCTCATAAGCCTGACGCAGAATATCCTGTGCTTCTTCCATCATCTGCTCTGATTTCGTCTGGAGCTCGGCCTCAGCCAGCTTCTGACCTTCTTCATATCCTTGCTGAAACCCATCAGCTTTTAACGACTGAGTTAACTGCTCGTCATGCTCGCGTCGTTCCTGCCACCAAGCTTCAATCTCCTGCTGTGCCTCCTGAAGCATCCGTTCCGCTTCTTCAGCTGCCTCGCGAACCTGACGTTCAGCAAAATCCTTAGCATCATTCAGCATTTCATCCCGCAGCCGTTCAGCCTCGTGATCTCGTTGAGGCTCCGGCTCCGTATATTCGGTTGTGATTTCTTCGCCCGTCGATTCTGGCGCATACGTATGTGCCACATCAATTGTTTTCAAAGCCTCTACAGGAACATATTGGAAAGATTTAATCAAGTTAGACAATGATGTCATCTCCTCCGCCGCGTGCGATTATAATCTCACCGGCCTCTTCCAATCTGCGGATTGTCGATACGATACGTGTCTGTGCTTCTTCCACATCACGCAACCGCACCGGTCCCATGTACTCCATTTCCTCTTTGAAGGTTTCTGCCATACGTTTCGACATATTTCGGAAAATCACATCGCGTACTTCTTCACTGGACACTTTAAGTGCCAATTGCAAATCTGCATTGTCGATATCGCGGATAATGCGCTGAATGGAACGGTTGTCCACATTGACGATATCCTCGAACACGAACATTCTTTTCTTGATTTCCTCAGCCAGTTCTGGATCTTGAATTTCAAGCGAGTCGAGAATCGTACGTTCAGTTCCCCGGTCTACGCCATTCAAAATCTGAACAATGGACTCGATACCACCCGCATTTGTATAATCCTGCGTCGCGGTTGCAGACAGCTTTTGCTCTAACACTCGTTCCACCTGGGAAATAACTTCCGGAGATGTACTGTCCATGACAGCGACACGCCGGGCCACATCTGCCTGTTTTTCTTGAGGCAGAGACGACAGAATTGCAGCCGCTTGCTCGAATTGCAAGTACGAAAGCACGAGAGCAATCGTTTGCGGATTCTCATTCTGTATAAAATTCAATATCTGGTTTGGATCAGCCTTGCGAGCAAAATCGAAGGGTCTTACCTGTAACGTCGCTGTTAGACGGTTAATGACCTCAACTGCTTTTTGCGATCCGAGTGCTTTTTCCAATATTTCTTTAGCGTAATTAATACCGCCTTGGGAAATGTACTCCTGAGCCAAACAAATTTGATGAAACTCGGCCATGATGGAGTCCTTCTCAATGGCATCGACCTTCCGCACATTGGCAATTTCCAATGTAAGTTGCTCGATCTCCTCATCACGCAAATGCTTGAATATTTGAGCAGATACCTCTGGTCCCATTGTGATCAGAAGTATAGCCGCTTTCTGTCTTCCCGTTAAACCTTGACTGCTTGCCTTTGCCAATGAACTCACCTCTATTCGTCAGCCAGCCATGTACGAAGCAGATTGACGAATTCGTCGGGTTTCTTTTTCGCCAGACTTTCAAGCTGTTTACGCACTTGACTTTCATTTGTCACACTTTCCATGGTAATAGACGGGAACTCCGTCGGCGTTGGCATGAGTTGCAATTCTTCATCCAACTCTTCTTCCTGCTTACGACGACCGCGTACGATGAGGAAGATTACACCCGCCAGCAGTGCCAGAACAGCAGCTCCGATGCCCCATAGCCAAGGGTTGGAAGCTGAGAAGAATGTATTCGTGCTCGCAGGCGCTGGAACAGCTTGTGAGAACACTGAAACCTTCTTAGCCAAGTCAGCGTCTGTAATAGTAGTACCGGAATTCGCCAATGATGCTCTTACAATATTAACCAAAATATTTTGAATTGCTGTCTGAGTTGCAGTATCCAACGTTTGCTGACCTGTTGGTGGTTCAACTGCTACATTAATGGTTAAATCTTTTACAGTGTACGGACTTTGGATAATATCCCTTGCAATTCGGTTAACTTCGTAGTTAATCGTACTTGAGCTCTTATCTGAGCTGGTATTGCCGGAATTAGCTCCTCCGGGGTAGCCTGGAACATCCTGTGTTCCTGTTCCTGCAACTCCTCCGGTTTGTCCACTACTGCCCGTATAGCTTTCCTGAATTTGTTGGGCGCTAATTTCAATACCCTTCATTTTCGTTTGATCAACAGGTGTGACCATTTGTTCCTTCGATGTTACTTTGTCGAAATTTAGCTGGGACATTACCAGCACATTTACCTTGTCGTCTCCAACAATTTTCGACAAAAATTGTTGGACATTATTCCTTACATCGCTCTCAAACTTCTTCTGTAGAGCCATGTTTTCCTGAACACCACTAGTGAGTCCACCTTGGCCGCCCTTGGCCGTTGGAATCAACTCATATTCCTTATTGGTGATCGTAATGTTTTCCACTGGTAGATTCGGTACGGCCGTTTTTACCAGATTAAAGTATCCGTCGATCGCTTGCTGATTTGGAGTAAAGCCAGGCTCGAATTCCATTTGAATCGAAGCGGAGGCTTTGTCCTTTTCTTCAAGTCCGGCAAAAATGTTTTCCTTTGGCATATTAATGACAGCTTTGGAGCTTTGGACACCATCCATCCGTTCCAACAGTTGCTGTATTTCGCCGTTCAATGCGTTATTGTACTTCACATTGAACTCGTTCTCCGTCATACCAATGGCAGAGGAGGACTGGTCAAAAGCACTCATGCCGATTGAACCCTTCTGAATCAAGCCTTGAGACCCAACATCTACCTTCGCCTTATCCGCATTAGCGGTTGGGACTGAGATTTGTGTCCCACCAGCATTAAGTTGATACGGTATTCCCGCAGAATCTAGATATTTAATGACTCCGGCAGCATCGTTAGCATTTAAATCTCGGAAAGCCACTTCATACTCGGTTTTGGTAAACTGCATCGTTAGCACTACAACGGCGATAATGATGAATGCTAATGTCGAAACAAGTAATATCTTCTGTTTTTTGCTGAAATTATTCCAATACCCGGAAATCTTATCCCGATATTGGGCGATTCTCTCGTTCACTCCGTCACCCCATCCGAAACTTTGCTAAACCCTCTTTACATCTGTGTACGCATGATCTCCTGATAGGCTTCGATCGCTTTGTTTCGGACCTGTGTAGTAAGCTGCAGGGAAAGCAGCGCTTGTTGGGAAGTGATCATGACCTGATCTACATCAACTTTGCCTGCCATGAATTGGTCGGACATCTGGTGCGTAGCGGCTTCCTGCTGCCCTACTTCATTGAGAGCATCCTTTAGGAAGGAACCAAAATCCTTCAAGGATTCGGAAGGCGTCGCTTTCGTCAACTCATTGTTAGGCGATTGAATCTGCTGTATTACCGGTGTCTGTACATTAAACATGGCGTTCTGAATCATGTTTTACTCTCCCTATTAAGTAGTTAGTAGTCCTAGAACTTAGCGACCGATTTCAAGCGCTTTGGAAACCATAGCCTTTGATGCATTCAGAGCTGTTACATTGGCTTCGTATGAGCGTGTTGCGGAAATCATGTCGACCATTTCTTTCATAATGTCTACATTAGGCATATATACATAGCCATCTTTATCAGCGTCCGGGTGACCCGGATTGTACACAGGCTTCAAAGGTGACTGATCTTCCTGAATTTGCGAAACCTTAACGCCAGCAGCGCTTGTGCTACTTCCTTCCATTTGAGCCTTTAAAACATCGGCAAAGCCAGATTGGTTCGGCTCCAAAACAACCGTTTTTCTCCGATATGGAACTGCTTGTCCATTCTCTACTTTCGCCCGAGTTGTCTCTGCGTTGGCAATGTTGCTGGATATAACGTCCATCCGCAACCGTTGGGCCGTAAGAGCAGATGCACTAATATCAAAGCCGTTGTTAATCTTCACCTAGTCCTATCTCCCTTCTACCGCTGTTCTCATCATTTTGATGCGCTCATTAATTTCTTGGATGTAGGTATTATATCTTAGTTGATTTTCAGCCATAAGACTCATTTCTCTGTCGATATCTACGTTGTTCATATTGTTATTCATGACTGAGTACCCATCTTTGGTGACCGTGGCATCTGGAATGGAGTTCACAGGTCCTATTTGAAAATGTCTTGAATTGGTTACTTTTCCACGTAGTGGTGTGACATCACCGTCCATTTGCTGCTGAAGCAGTTCTTCAAATGAAACCTCCGAACGCTTAAAATACGGGGTATCCGCATTGGATATATTGTCGGCCATCACACGTTGTCTCGTATTTGCCGCCTGTACACCTGCCTGAAGCTTTTGAAAGCTCATATCACCCAGCAGATTCATTTAGCTCCTCCCTCCCAGCGTCTACTCCAAAGTAAGATTCAATAAAACAAGATTTTTCACTTTTTTTCGACAATAAAATTTCATAATTATACATTTCTTTTAGGTCTTAAGTAGAAAATAATAACTTTCTGTCATATATTCTAAGTTTCGTAGAGTTGGGACCTAATTACAATAAGAAAAAAGCCCTATCTTTTTTAAAAAAGAGGGCTTTAGATGCATAAAATGTTAAATTTTTCAGGTTTTTTTCAAGAAAATGAATGTTTTCTTAGCACTTTACACCTGTAAAAGATTATACGTCCTACTTTTGGAATAGACAGAAAAATCATCAATTTGACCAGTATCTAGGTCTAAACGACGGTGCAAGATAGTGTTATTCTGGACCACACACCCTATTTTTAGAAACCCTATTCATAAAATATACTGACTAAGGTCCCTGTTTTGGGCAATATCTCCCAGCTTCTCACGTACATATTCCGGGGTAATGATCATACGATCCAATGTAAGCTCTGGTGCTTCAAACGACAGATCCTCCAGCAGCTTTTCTAGAATGGTATGCAAACGACGTGCGCCAATATTTTCGGTGTTGCGATTTACAGACTCAGCAATGCTGGCAATCTCACGGATCGCTTCCGCAGAAAATTCGACTTCAATCTCCTCAGTACGGAGTAGATCAGTGTATTGCTTGGTTAGCGCATTTTTAGGCTCCGTCAATATCGACACAAACTCATCCAAAGTCAGGCTGCTTAATTCCACACGGATTGGGAAACGGCCCTGAAGCTCAGGGATCAGGTCAGATGGTTTTGCAACATGAAAAGCTCCTGCAGCAATAAACAGAATGTAATCTGTTCTTACCGGACCGTATTTGGTCATGATGGTAGATCCCTCGACAATAGGTAAAATATCGCGCTGGACGCCTTCTCTCGACACATCGGGGCCACTACCCTTACCCTGGCTGGCAATCTTATCTATTTCATCAATAAAAATAATACCGGATTGCTCAGCACGCTTCACAGACTCCTGAATCACATCATCCATATCGATCAATTTGGCGGCTTCATCTTGAATCAACACCTTGCGAGCTTCCTTGACTGGTAGCTTGCGCTTCTTCGTCCGCTTGGGCAGAAAACTTCCGAACATCTCCTGCATATTCATACCCATTTGTTCATTCCCTTGCCCAGCAAACATATCGAGCATATTGGGTGCAGTATCCTCCACATCAATCTCTATGACATCATCCTCAAGCTTACCGGATAACAGATCGAATTTAACCTTACGGCGCTTTTCCGCCAAAGATCCATCCTGTTGTGGTGGTTCTTCTTCTACCGAAGTCCCCGTGTTATTGCCAAACAGCATTTCAAAGGGATTACGTTGCGATTTGTTTGACTTTTCTGCAGGTACAAGGATGCTGACAATCCGTTCATTTGCCATGTCCTCCGCCTTGTCCTTCACATTCTCTGTTCGTTCCGACTTAACGATGCGAATGGAGGTTTCCATCAGATCACGCACCATGGATTCCACATCACGACCTACGTAACCCACTTCTGTAAATTTGGTCGCCTCTACCTTGACAAAAGGAGCTCCCACGAGCCGTGCAAGTCTACGTGCAATTTCAGTTTTACCCACACCAGTCGGCCCGATCATCAAAATATTTTTAGGCACAATTTCATCCCGGATATCATCCGGCAGCTTACTACGCCGATAGCGGTTGCGCAAGGCAACAGCAACAGATTTTTTAGCTTGCTTTTGTCCGACAATATACTTATCCAGCTCGGATACCACTTGTCTGGGCGTCAACGATTGATTATTCATTTTGCACTCCTCCACCCTTGAATACTCAGAGCCGATTTACAGTTCTTCCACGATAATCTGATTGTTCGTATACACACATATTTCCGAAGCAACCTCTAGCGCTTCCCGTGCCATGTCCTTTGCTTCCATGCCAGAGCCATGGCGTTTGAAAGCACGGGCAGCCGCCAATGCAAAATTACCACCTGAGCCAATCGCAAGCACATCATCATCCGGCTCAATAATTTCGCCGCCTCCAGAAATGAGCAGCATTCCGGATGAGTCCATCACAATCATGAGTGCTTCCAGCTTACGCAGAATACGATCCTGACGCCAGTCCTTGGCCAGTTCCACGGCTGCTCTTTGAAGATTTCCGTGGTGTTCCTCTAGCTTATTTTCGAACTTTTCAAATAACGTGATAGCATCTGCCACCGAACCCGCAAATCCCGCAACGACCTGACCACGATACAATCTGCGCACTTTTTTTGCCGTCTGCTTCATTACAACACTGTTGCCGAACGTTACCTGTCCATCACCCGCAATAGCTCCTTTGCCATTGTGGCGTACAGCGCAGATGGTGGTAGCATGAAAGGACATATCCATAACGCGCTCCTCCTTTTCCTTCATCCTTATGCCTGTACTTCAGCTGACATAACTCCCGTTTCGTTGATATAACCGTGCAAACTTTCCAGCGCGCGATTAGCGAGAGCTTCATTTTTTTCTTTTTTGTTACGTATCCGTTTCTCCAGCTTTGGAAGCAAACCAAAGTTTGCATTCATCGGTTGAAAATGCTTGAAATCAGCGGTCGTAATATACCGCGCCATGCTGCCTAATGTTGTTTCTGCAGGAAATACAAACATTTCCTGTCCACGCGCTGCTCGTGCCGCATTCATCCCGGCCAGCAGACCAGAAGCCGCCGACTCCACATATCCCTCTACACCGGTCATTTGTCCGGCGAAGAATAGATTGCTTCTTCCCTTGAACTGATAGGTTGGATGAAGTTGCTGCGGAGAATTGATAAAGGTATTGCGATGCATCACACCGTAACGTACAAACTCCGCCTCTTCGAGACCCGGAATCATTGAAAATACACGCTTTTGCTCCCCCCATTTGAGGTGAGTCTGAAAACCAACCAGATTATACAGCGTTCCTGCAGCGTTGTCCTGCCGAAGCTGAACAACTGCGTGGGGCAGTTCACCTGTATGTGGATTTACGAGACCCACAGGTTTCATCGGTCCGAACAATGCCGTTTGTTTCCCACGTTGCATCATCACTTCAATGGGCATACAGCCTTCGAAATAAATTTCTTTTTCGAATTCCTTGACTTGCGCCACCTCAGCCGTAATCAGAGCCTCATAAAAAGCATCAAATTCCGCTTCGTTCATCGGACAATTCAAGTACGCTGCTTCTCCCTTATCATAACGGGAAGCCAGATAAACCTTGCTCATGTCGATAGAGTCCTTTTCTACAATCGGGGCTGCCGCATCGTAAAAATAAAAATACTCCTCTCCCATCAGCGATTTAATCTGTTCCGACAAAGCTGGGGAAGTTAAAGGCCCCGTCGCAATGACCACAATACCGTCCTGTGGGATTTCCTGAAGCTCTTCATTTACAACCTCGATCAAAGGATGTTGATGAAGCGTATCAGTAATATGACCGGAAAATCCGTCACGATCCACTGCCAATGCACCGCCAGCCGGAACTGCATGACGATCTGCTGCACTCAAAATCAAGGAGTTCAGTATTCTCATCTCTTCCTTCAGTACGCCTACTGCATTCGTTAGGCCGTTTGCCCGCAAGGAATTACTGCATACCAGTTCGGCAAATTTATCTGTATGATGTGCTGGTGTTTTTACAACCGGCCTCATTTCATATAACTTAACTGGCACTCCACGGCTTGCAATTTGCCAGGCAGCTTCGCTGCCCGCCAAACCTGCTCCGATGACCGTTACCTTTTGTAGTTCACTCACGTTTAAATCCCCCTGCTATTGTTGTTCTTAAGAAGTCTCTACGCTCTCATCGCTCTCTTCCAGCATTTCGCTGTGATCGCAGACAGTACAGTTGAGCTTCGTTCCTTGCTTTGTACGTTTTTCGACCATTAGGCTACTGCAACTTGGGCAAGGCTTAATGGACGGTTTATCCCAGGAAACAAAATCACATTCTGGGTAGCGGTCACATCCATAGAAGACACGTCCTTTTTTACTCCGTCGTTCGACGACATGGCCCTCACCGCATGTAGGACAATTAATCCCGATATCCTTAACAATTGGCTTTGTGTTACGGCAATCTGGAAAAGCAGAACAGGCCAGGAATTTACCAAATCGGCCAAGCTTATACACCATTTGGCTGCCACACTTATCACAAATGACATCGGATACTTCATCTTTTATTTCAATTTCTTTCATTTCTTCTTCAGCCACTTCAAGTCGCTTCTCGAATGACTCGTAAAAGTCACTCAACACCTTGACCCAATTACCTTCGCCTTCTTCGACGTGGTCAAGATCACCTTCCATATTAGCTGTAAACTCCACATTCAGAATCTCTGGAAAGAACTCCTCCATCTGTTCGATGACCAATTCGCCCAGCTCTGTAGGGAAAAACTTCTTCTCTTCAATAGCAACGTACCCACGTTTCTGAATGGTTTCCAGCGTTGGTGCATACGTACTTGGACGTCCTATACCCAGTTCTTCCAGCGTCTTCACCAGTCGCGCTTCCGTATAACGGGGAGGCGGTTGTGTAAAATGCTGCTTCGGCTCAACCGCTTCTTTTTTTAACTTATCGCCTGGTTGGAGTGGTGGCAGCAGTTTATCTTCTTCGGTTTTACCGTCGTCATTTCCCTCTACATACACTTTCATGAAACCTGGAAAACGAACCTTAGAACCTGCTGCCCGGAATATCGTCTCACCCGCTTCAATATCTACGGACAAAGTATCCATAATAGCAGAAGCCATCTGGCTGGCCATAAAACGTTCCCATACCAATTTGTACAAACGGAACTGATCCCGACTCATAAACGGCTTAACTGTTTCCGGATCGCGTAACGCAGAGGTTGGGCGAATCGCTTCATGCGCATCCTGGGCGTTGGCCGCTTTTTTTGAATATTGACGAGGAGTTTCAGGTACAAAAGCTTCGCCATATTTTTGAATAATTAATTCTTTCGCTTCCTCTTGAGCTGAAGCGGCGATCCGTGTGGAATCCGTACGCATATACGTAATCAAACCCACGGTCCCTTCTTTACCTAAATCCACACCCTCATATAGCTGCTGAGCTACAGACATCGTTTTAGATGCACGGAAGTTGAGCTTCCGAGCCGCCTCCTGCTGCAAGGAACTTGTTGTGAATGGAGGAGAAGGATTGCGTAAACGCTCTTTCTCTTTAACATCGCGTACCTTGTAATGCGATTTTCCGATAGCTTCCAACACTTCTTGTACATCCGCTTCGCTAGAGAGCTCCTTCTTTTCACCGCGTAGCTTATGAAATTTCGCTTCAAAGGTACTGTCTTTAATAGCTAGTTTAGCTGTAATCGTCCAGTATTCTTCCGGTACAAACTCACTGATCTCGTTTTCCCGGTCCAAAATAATTTTCACCGCAACCGACTGCACGCGCCCAGCGGATAGGCCCTTTTTTACCTTTTTCCAGAGCAACGGGCTGATTTTGTAGCCAACAAGTCGATCCAATATCCGTCGTGCCTGCTGAGCATTGACCAAATCCATATTGATTTTACGGGGTGTTTTAAAAGCATCTTTGACAGCCTGCTTCGTAATTTCATTAAATACAACACGGCAATCTGCTGTATCGTCCAGTTCCAGCGCATGCGCCAGATGCCAGGCAATAGCTTCACCTTCGCGATCCGGGTCAGCCGCCAGATATACTTTTTTTACTTTTTTTCGGGCATCCTTTAATTCTTTTAAAATTGAGCCTTTACCTCGAATGGTAATGTATTTGGGATTAAAATCATTTTCGACCTCTACGCCGATCTGACTCTTCGGTAAATCCCTGATATGACCCATGGAAGCCTTGACGATATATTTGCTGCCTAAGTATTTGCCGATCGTCTTCGCCTTGGAAGGCGATTCCACGATGACGAGTGAATCCGCCATAGGCTCTTCCTCCTCTCAATTACACACATGAATATGATAGACTTCCTGAAATGTGGTGAGTTATGACGCGATAGAGAGCTTCACAGATTGGTTATTCTTCCAGATCGTTGAGATTCTTCAGAAAGATTCCATCTGCTCCGCTGCTGCGAGTCATAATGTCAACACATTTCAGGAAGTGGGGAAGGAGTAGGAATCCGCGACGCGTATGAATGCCATACTGCCCTCCACCTGATGTTTAAAATTGAATTTGTGCATTTACTAACTAAGGACTTTGCAAAAACAACTACTAAATAAGCTTGTATTTTGTGCCCGCTAGCTGGGCGATCCTTTTTTTTATGATTAACGATAACAGAACTGCGTGTAAAAGTCCAAAATCCCATGCCGTAGCATCAAGCAGTTCATCCAGTGTCATGGTTCCCTGTTCGAGCAACAGTATGACACGGTTTTCCTCAGAAGTCTCACTTTCTGGTACTTTGGAGACCTCCATCAGATTAGGACTCCGCTCTCTATTGTATGAAGAAACCTCCCTTGTACGCAAATCTGCTTCATACTCCTCAATAATATCCGCAGCTTCAGTGACCGTTTTTGCCCCTTGCTTAATCAAGCTCAGCGTACCTCTACTCTTCGGTGACGTAATGGGTCCGGGAACAGCATACACATCTCGATTTGCCTCCAGTGCAGCATCAGCTGTAATCAAGGAGCCGCTTCTTGCATCTGCTTCGACAACAAGCGTCCCCTTCGTTAGACCGGCTATAATCCGATTACGTTGTGGGAACATTCCTGGATGCGACCTCGTGCCTGGAGGATACTCTGATAAGATCAAGCCATTGCTAGCCATTTCTGCAAATAAAGACGCATTTTGGGGAGGATAAATTTGATCAATCGCTGTTCCCAGTACACCAATCGTGTTTCCTCCCCGGCGCAGGGCTGTTTCGTGACAAATACTGTCAATCCCTCTCGCCAATCCGCTAACGATTGTAATCCCTGCATTACATAATCCCTCCGTTAGTATCTCCGCTGCTCTACGTCCATAAGCGGTGGGAACTCGTGTTCCTACCATGGCTATAGAACATGTATGCAAAAGTGATTTATCCCCTTTTGTATACATTACCCAAGGTGGGTCAACTGTTTCCTTCATTAATAGGGGATAATCCTCGTCCACATAAGTTACCGTTCCAATCTCACCGGATTGAACTCGCTGATATCGTTCATGCACCCATTCTTCATCATAACACTGAGCCGCAATGCGTGCCTGAGCAGGGCTTAACCCTATCTCGATCCACTTCTGTTCGCTAAAATGCAATAGCTCATGCAATTGATAGTCACTCGACCAAATACGCTGAATTGTTTTTCTTCCGATTCCCTCTAACTCATGTAAGCCTAACAAAAGCCATCTTTCTTCCAAACTATAGTTCCCCCATTCACGGAAGAGTGAACCCTCCCTTATTTTGTGGCACAATGAATCATTTTGCAAGCGTTTCCCTGACAAGCCTGTCTTAACGCAAAAAAAGCAACCTTTTCATCCCCTGTTTCAGAAGATAAAAAGGTTGCTTACCTTTCTTTCATTATACACTAGCCTGCGGCAAATTTCGATGCAGTTTTATGGCCTGTATATTAATGAAGGAACACGATTTAATGTGTCGTACACAAATTCAAAATACCACGTGCTTCCAGCACACTTACCAGTGTCGAGCCCATTTCGGAAGGAGTCGGTGCCACCTTAATCCCGCAGGCTTCAAGCGTGGCAATTTTCTCTTTGGCCGTTCCTTTTCCGCCAGAAATAATGGCACCTGCATGCCCCATCCGTTTGCCCGGAGGCGCAGTCACACCGCCAATAAAACCAACTACTGGCTTCGTCATATTGTCTCTGATCCACTCGGCAGCCTCTTCCTCGGCTGTACCACCAATTTCTCCGATCATAATGACAGCATGAGTGTTGGGGTCCTCATTGAAACGTTGCAAAATGTCAATGAATTCTGAACCTTTAACGGGATCACCGCCAATACCAACTGCGGAAGATTGTCCTATGCCTCGGGTCGTTAACTGATGCACTGCTTCATAGGTCAAAGTACCGCTACGTGACACAACACCTACATGACCTGGTAGATGAATGTAACCTGGCATAATACCGATTTTACATTCTCCTGGTGTAATAACACCTGGACAGTTAGGGCCAATCAAAACGGTCTTTTTACCTTCCATAAAACGTTTGACCCTGATCATATCAAGCACCGGAATGCCCTCCGTGATACAAATCACGAGATCTAAATCCGCATCTACAGCCTCCAAAATGGAATCTGCTGCAAAAGCCGGTGGCACGTAAATCACGCTCGCTGTTGCGCCAGTAGCTTCCTTGGCTTCGCTCACTGTATTAAACACTGGCAATTTGACCTGTTGTCCGTTCTCCAGTGTAATTTCTACCTCGGTGCCCCCCTTGCCTGGAGAGGTGCCACCTACCATCTGTGTACCGTAATCAAGTGCACCCTTGGCATGAAACAACGCCGTTTTTCCCGTAATCCCCTGTGTAATCACCTTTGTATGCTTATCGACCAAAATACTCACGATCTTCACATCCCCTATCGTTTATTCGGCATATCGGAATGCAAACAGGCTATTGAACAAGTTCGACGATTTTTTGGGCACCATCCGCCATAGAATCGGCTGCCACGATATTCAAACCGGATTCTGCTAAAATCTGTTTGCCGAGTTCAACATTCGTCCCTTCAAGACGGACAACAAGTGGACGAGTCAGCCCCAACTGTTTGGCAGCCTCCACGACGCCGTTCGCAATGATGTCACACTGCATAATTCCGCCGAAAATGTTCACGAAAATTCCTTCTACCTTCGGATCGGACAAAATGATTTTGAACGCTTCGGTTACCTTTTCCGTCGTCGCACCGCCCCCTACGTCCAGGAAGTTGGCCGGATCGCCACCGTAATATTTAATAATATCCATGGTTGCCATCGCTAAACCTGCACCATTGACCATACAGCCAATATTTCCGTCCAGAGCGATATAGCTTAGATCGTATTTAGATGCCTCAATTTCCTTCTCATCCTCTTCATCCAAATCACGCAATTCCAAAATATCCTTATGACGGAACAAAGCATTAGAATCAAAATTCAGTTTGGCATCCAACGCCAGTACATTCCCATCACCCGTAACGACTAAGGGATTGATTTCTGCAATCGAACAATCCTTGTCCACAAAAGCTTCGTATAGCGCCAGCATAAACTTGACCGCTTTGTTTACCAGTTCATTGGGAATATTAATGTCATACGCCAACTTACGGGCCTGATACACCTGAAGTCCAATCGCTGGATCAACAACCGCTTTAAAAATCTTCTCCGGAGTGGCTGCAGCCACCTCTTCGATTTCTGTACCGCCTTCTTCTGAGGCCATCATTACGATACGTCCAGTCGCACGATCTACGACAACGCCGACGTAATATTCTTTACGAATATCGCAGCCTTCCTCAACCAAAAGGCGTTTGACCTCTTTACCTTCAGGTCCGGTCTGATGCGTCACCAGCACCTTACCCAAAATTTCAGAAGCAAATGTGCGCACCTCATCCAAACCTTTGGCAACTTTCACGCCACCCGCTTTACCGCGTCCACCAGCATGAATTTGTGCTTTTACCACCGTAACAGCGCTTCCAAGCGATTCTGCCGCAGCAACGGCTTCCTCCACCGTATAGGCAACCTTACCGTTCGGTACAGCCACTCCGTACTGCTTTAATACTTCTTTACCCTGATATTCATGGATATTCATTCTGGAATCCTCCTATCAACATGACTGCAACAAGGGCGGTTCACAAGGAAATCTATACTAAACCTACATCATTGTAACATGTTTTTAAAACGCTTTCCTTATAATTTAACCTCATGAATTACAGTATTTTGATATCATTATCATTCCCAAAATCGAATGCTTGGATATTATTGGATATTACCATTAATACAAATTCACACAAAAAAAAGCACCTCTGCAAATGGGATTACCCAATCCGCAATGAGAGGCACTTTATTCCTTCAAGCATTATTACTTTCAGCTGAGAACAACTCATGCTATAAGATTCGCAAGAACAACTGAAAATACCTTATGATTTTTCAATTTGTACATTCGCTTGATGAACACGGTCAAGCAGATCATTGAACTGGAGCAGAAGCGACCCAAATTGATCATGAGTCATACTTGTTTTTTCCTGGATGCAACCTGGTACAGATAGAGCTTTTTCCCGCAATGCGCTTCCCTCTGTCGTCAAAGAAACCAGCACCTTACGCTCATCCTGAGTGGAACGCTTTCGATCGATCAGCCCGGCGTTCTGCAATCTCTTCAATAGCGGAGTTAGTGTGCCGGAGTCCAAATATAGTGCCTCACCCAATTCCTTCACTGTACACTCTTCACGCTCCCAGAGCACGATAAGTACCAAATATTGCGAGTAAGTCACTCCGAGCTTTTCCAGATAAGGCTGGTATAGCTTCGTAATCTCTCTGGAGCATGCATATATGGCAAAGCATAACTGATTATCAAGTTTCAACGCTGTACCTTCATTATGATTGTTTTCCATGCTGTCTGATCACCTACTTTCGTCATTATTTTAGCACATTATATAATAAAATACATGCTAATTGCACAAAATACTTTACAAACAATAATTATTTTGATAAATTAAATTGTGTAAAATATAAATTGAACGAGAGGCAGTGATTGGATTATGATGACCATTCAACAAAAAATGTATGAAACAACAGTAAAAGCGGTTGGTGGACGTAACGGTTATATCGAGTCTTCCTCCCCTGAACTTCGTTTAGATATTGATACACCGAAAGAAATGGGTGGCGCAGGCGGTGCAGGTACGAATCCAGAGCAATTGTTCGCAGCAGGCTATTCCGCTTGCTTTGATAGTGCCTTAAATATGGTTGCTCGCATGCAACGTGTTAAGCATGAAGGTACTGAAGTAACAGCTACGGTCCATTTCGGCAAAGTGGAAGACGGCGGCTTCGGAATCGGAGTAAACCTCGATGTATTGGTAAAAGGCGTCGATCATGAAACTGCAGTAAAACTGGTGGAAGGCGCACATGAACAATGTCCATACTCCCGCGCTACCCGCGGTAATATTGAAGTGAAACTGAACGTCTTGTAACTCAGATTTTCTTTAGCATATGTAGGGGGGGACATCTCCATCTCTCTTCATGAATTTAATAGTACTCGTTAGAATGAATTTCACAACAAGCCCCTCAACCGTTTTTGTCGAGGGGTTTATTATCCTTTCAGCTATCCCTTCGTTAAAGACTGTTTGTTTTTTTCCATCAAGTAACATGGGAAATGTTGCATAATCGTATATACGAAATTGATATACTCATAGTATAATCACTATTGTCATAATCTTATTTTTCTTCTCCAGATCTTTATTGTCTGGAGCTTTTTTTGTCCTTTTTTCCATTTTCTATTGTACATACCCTTTGGAAGAACTCTTTCATAAAAATGATCGTGTTATAACTACTAAGTTTTATCGCCTTTTTAATTTTCGGGAAAACTGGCATTTGCTCTATCCATATGGCGGTATTGAATAGCTTCAGCCACATGTGAAGTCAAAATTTTCTCTGAGTCATGTAAGTCTGCAATGGTACGCGAAAGCTTGAGAATTCGATCATACGCACGCATGCTTAAACCGAGTGCGTCCATTGTCTGATCAAGCAACTCCGCTGCATTTTTTTCTAATACGGCATATTTACGAAGCATCTGACCGGACAGCTCACTATTCCATGAAAAGGGAAGCTTGCTGTATCTGTGGATTTGTATCGCTTGAGCAGCCAGCACCTGCCTTCGCATTTCAGCGGATGACAATGATTCTTTTTCCTCCCGCCAATCCTTCGGCTGCGATACTTCAAGCTGAAGATCAATCCGATCCAGCAGTGGACCGGAAATACGTGAACGGTAGCGGGCTACCGCTGCAGGTGAGCAGGTACAGCGCTGATGTTCCGTATCATTTCCGAAAAAGCCACAGTGACACGGATTTAAAGAGGCAGCAAGTAAAAAATGCGCCGGATACTTAAAAACAGCACGTGAACGACTGATCGTAACATTGTGGTCTTCCAAAGGTTGGCGCAGCACTTCTAGTACATGACGGCTAAACTCAGGCAACTCATCCAGAAATAAAATCCCCCGGTGTGCAAGACTGATTTCTCCTGGTTTGGGTATACCTCCCCCACCCACCAAACCAGCAGCAGAGATCGTATGATGAGGCGAACGGAAGGGACGAATATTCATCAGATGAGGCGATGACTCCTTCCACTTCCCGGCAGCGCTGTATACTTTGGTGACTTCAAGCGCCTCCTTTTCAGTCAAAGGCGGAAGGATAGATGGCAACCTGCGGATGAGCATTGTTTTCCCAGCCCCCGGCGGTCCCATGAGCAGGATATTATGCATTCCGGCTGCAGCGATGACTAACGCACGCTTGGCGTGCAGCTGACCCAGCACATCGCTGTAATCCTCCATGTTGCTAGTTATCTCTTCTTTCTCACACAACGGTATATGCTCTGCTTGAGGTAAATGGTCATAGGAACAGATCATGACTTGTTTACTGGCAGTACAACTCTGATTTGTCGCTTGCCTATCAACACTCCCTTGTGCACGATCTTCAATCGGGATAAGATCTGCTAGATGACGTATAGCGTAAATACGTATATCCGTAATCAGACGAGCCTCGCTTGCGTTTTCCTGGGGAAGCAGCACGGAATTGAATCCTTCTCGCTTGGCCAGATCAACCATAGACAGCACCCCATTTACAGGGCGAATACTGCCATCCAGCGCCAGCTCGCCAATAAAAAGTGTCCGTTCTCCCACGGGTAAAACGACCTGTTCACTGGTTGTCAGCAACCCTAAAGCGATAGCAAGGTCAAAAGATGATCCTTCCTTACGCAAATCAGCAGGAGCTAAATTAATCGTGACACGCTGGGACGGATATTTAAAGCCACAGTTTTTAATTGCTGCTCTGACACGCTCCACTGCCTCTCGAATCGCCGAATCCGGCAATCCTATAATCGCTGTCTGAGGCAAGCCATTGGACAAATCAGTCTCAACTTCAATCAGAACGCCATCTATTCCATACAGACAAGCTCCGTGTAATTTTCCATACATATCAAAAAGCACCTCTCCTCATATTGGAATGCTCCCTTTCGGGAATCATTGCATATATGAAAAAAGGTGCTTCCAAATTTTCATTCTTTGCAAATGTAATGTTCGAAATTTTAGCTCCGAACCATGCTTTCAAAATTCTTGACTAAGTTTATCTGACGACAGATTATTTGTCAAACAAGGTCAGCTTATCAGCTGCCGGAGTACGTGGTCTTGATTCCGGGATAACGTCAGGATAGCCTGCATATATCATTCCTATTACCTTCTCACCCGGTTGAATTCCCAAGTGCTCACGGAACTTAGGCGAATACAAAAATGGCTTTGTCACCCAAAACGTTCCGATTCCTTTGCTCCATGCGGCAAGCATAAAATTTTGTACAAGCGCGCTGACCGCTGCAAAATCCTCATCCCAAACCGCTTGACGCGGGTCTTCTTCCAGCACTACTAAAAGCTGGATCGGGTTGTGCAAAATGCCGCTCTCAAACTTGTTGTCCTTACCGATGTCGGCTGCAATTGCTTTTGCAAGCTTTTTCCGTCCTTCACCAGCAAATAACAGAAAACGCCACGGTTCACGCATTTTATGATTAGGAGCCCACACAGCGACGTCCAGCAATTCTTTGATCGTATCTACCGGAATGGAGTCGGATTTAAATCGTTTAATCGTCCGGCGTTCCTGAATTACATCTATGACATGTTCACTAAAGGTATGCTTTGTCACGTAAATCCTCCTTCACACGTACAACTTCTCGATATTCATTTTCAGATGAAAATGATAACTATTCTCAATAAAATATACCTGTAGCTTTCCTTCCTGTCAACCTGTACATATGAATTCAGTCCCGCACTTTTAGCTTCGAAAAAGCTCTTACTCTTTTAAAATGCGCCTATTAAATGGTCTGTAACAACTGCCTTTTCGTCAGTTAATTGTGCAGAAATCATGTCAAAGCGGATTGGAGCTTCTCCAATCCCGTTCATATGCAAATATACAGCGGCTGTTTGGCGAACTTGGGCTATTTTACGCGCAGTAACTGATTCTGCTGGCGTTCCATATTTGGAGCTACTTCGACTACGTACCTCAATAAACACGAGTATATGCTCCTGCTTGGCAATCAGATCTATTTCACCACTGCGGCATCGCCAATTACGCTCTATGATTCGGTAACCCAAGTTTTCTAAAAACAAAGCCGCTGCCTCTTCGCCCATCGCTCCTTTGGCTTTCCGTTGGTCCTTGCTTCCAGCCTTCATCTCATTACGCATCACCAGTCATCCCTTGATGCAAGCCGATCCATTTGATATATATAAGTAAGCACCTCTGCCACCAACTGATAGAGCTCAGCAGGGATTTGTTCGTCCAAATCAAGTTTGGATAGTACTTCAACCAGCGCAGCATCCTCCTGTACTGGAACACCATGTTCTTTAGCTTTTTCTAAAATGCTATCCGCGATACGGCCGCTCCCTTTGGCAACGACAATCGGTGCTTCGCTCTCACCAGGCGTATATTTAAGGGCGACCGCCTTCTTTATGGAAGGAGAAGGAGGTTCCAACGGCTCTTTCATATTTTAAGATCGACTCCTTTATACGGCTGAGGCACATAGCTTTGTACTTCAGAAGAGGCGAGGCTGTTCTGTTCAGTCCTTATGGGCATGGGCTCGGTACGAAGCGATAGAAGCTGGTATCCTAGTGACTCCAACGCTGTGTGAATGGATTCACGCCCACTGGTTAACAACGAAGCCGCCCATTCATGATCATTATGGAGCTTGACACTTACAATCCGATCTACAACCTGGACATCTACCAGGGTCGGTCCAAGCCCCTTCATGTCCAAATCAAACCAAAGACGACAGTTGGAGGCGTCCAGCTCTCCTCGTTTGCCGCGGCGGGACTGAATCTGGATCGTAGCTGTTTCACGACCGTCCGGTCCAACGAATGGTATAAACATGTGTACTTGTGCAAAAGGCGCCGTTCGGTCTGTGTTGAGCAGCAACTGCTGACCTGTCAGGTGCTGTACAACCTGCTGGGCCGCCTCTTTCAAAGCGGGCGGCAGGTCGTCACTGGTCATCAGCTGGAGCAGTGCCCCTTTTACGGTGTCTGCGTCTGCTGACACCGTGTCCCCAGACGCAGCCGCTAATCCCGGCAGCGTCTGGGGCATTCCCTCTGGCGGCTCCATACGTGCCGCCGCCCCTTGCGCGACCTGTGTAGTCGCGCGGTGCACTTGCTGCTCGTGCTCTGCACCGAGCAGCTTCAGTACGCGGCCCACCCACGGGTCTTCCGTGGGGGTGAGCTGCGGACTGGACGCTGCAGGCTGCGATGCAGTGGCGTCTGCAGCCCGCAAAGCGCCGGCCATTGGCTGCGCCACTTCCGTTGCGGGCTGCTCTGGCGCAGCCGTGCTCAGCGCGGGTGGCACCGCCGCGCGTAGCTCTTGCAGCAACGTGCGCAGCCGCTGGAGCGGCACCTCTGGCGCAGCAGTGTTGCCTGCTGTGGATTGCGGCACAGGGGCACCAGCCTGCTGTGCCGAGAGACGGTCAGCCGTGGCTGCGGTTAAGGCGGGCTTGGCCCCCGCAGGCTCTGCCGTGGCAGCCGCTGGAGCGCCATCCACATCCTTAAGCTGTGTGCTTGCCGCTGGAGCTTGCTGTGACTGTGACTGCTCCACTCTGGTGCGGGGACCATTTAATGCATCAGCACTCGATTCTGGCGCATTTACGCCAGCTTCCGATGCCACTGTCGCTCCGCGTCCATTGGCTGCCTCCGATTCTCCTGGAGCAGTCCCTTTGGCTGCAGATGTAGCCCCCGTCGCAGTATCTGAATCTGTTGCCAAAGCACTCGCTGCTGCAGCAAGGTTGGCTGCTTGAGTCCCTTTTAACAATTCCTTGCCGCCTGTGGTTTGTCCAGCTTCTGCCTGCTTTGCAGCGGTAGAAACATCCTTGGACAATAGAGGTGCTTGGCCTTCCTGTCCATCTACCACCACAGAAGAAGCACCTGTTGGACTAGCAGACATTCGGTCAGCGTTCTTTATAGCTGTCGATTCCCCCACTGAACGGTCAGTGGATATTCCCTGTGCTTGCTGTTTTAATACCGTTTCAAGCTCTTGCTCCAGCGAAGACAACAGATCATTTAAAGGAGGCCCAAACATCGCTTGACGCAATCCATTTATGCTTTCTGCCGTCAATGGGAGCCCCCGCTGAAAGGCAACTGCCGCCGCCTGCACAAACGTTCCCAATTGTACATTGCCGCTTTGCTTCGCCATAGCTTCTCGCAAAGAAGCCGCATTTTCCGACGTCAACGGCACACCATTCTTTTGCATTGCCTGTATAAGCTCCCTGTTCTGAGCTGTATCCGGCAGTCCCACCGATTCCAATACATCTGTCAGCGCTACGGTTTGCTGTGGTGTATTGGCCACATCGTTCAGAGGCTTAAGCACCGTCATTCCGCTGGGGGAAGCCGGTTGAACCTGAAACGTTGTAGTCTGTCCAGGTTGAAGAGGGGTCTCCAGCTTTGCCCTGACCTGAGAACCTTGTATTTGCAGCACAGCCTCACCGCCGTCCTCAGACACCTTTAGCACGACTCCTCGTACGACCTGACCTGGCTGCATATCAAGTTTTTTAGCCTCTCCAGCCTTCACATCTCCAAGTAATCCACGAAATACAGATCCGATGTTCATATCGCCCCTCCTCTCACTCTCCCCCATTCAAAGGGGCTTATGGTATTAGTTATACTTTATATCGGCATTGTCCCGATTCATAATAAGTAACTACAGATCAAACAGTGTCGGTTGCTCCGTCAACAAATTGCCCAGAAAGCTGCGTCTATGCATCTTTGTAGGTCCTAGCGCCAATATTTGTTCCCTGTGCAACTTGGTAGCGTAACCTTTATGTATACCGATCCCATATTCCGGATACTTCGCATCCCATTCACCTTTACACAGCCGATCACGGGTTACTTTGGCGATGATAGAGGCCGCCGCAATGGACTGACTGTTCGCATCTCCTTTAATAATAGAGAGCTGAGGAATAGGCACATCTACCTTTTCTGCATCCACCAGTAAATAATCAGGAGATACATGTAAAGCCTCAATTGCCTGCTTCATAGCCAAACGAGCTGCCTGCTTAATATTGATATCATCAATCGTGTGCGCGTCTACATAGCCAACTCCTACAGCAATAGCCTTCTCCATAATCAGCTCGTAGTAAGCTTCTCTCTTCTTGTCCGTCAATTTTTTGGAATCATCCACACCTTCCAGTAACTCACCCACTGGTAAAATGACTGCTGCGGCCACAACATCCCCAAACAGGCATCCACGACCTACCTCGTCAATACCTGCAATCCGCTCACAAGACTGCTCCCAGCATTTTTTTTCATAATGTAGCATGTCCTTCGCTACAATCTCTTTATTTTCCATATTCAATACCTGCCCATCTATATGTAGTTTAACGCGTCATTCATGCCGTAGCTCTAGCGATTGAATTCAGCTTACCACAGACCTTCACCGTCCAAAACCCTTTTCTAACTACCTTCAAATACCAAAAAAAACCTTCCTCCTCTCCGGAGAGATGGGGAAGGTTCTTCCTTGCCACAAAATGCTATGTTCTGCATCGGTGTACCAGTAAAATCAGTAAGGAGCTTCCAAACTGAATCGTCCCAGCTTCCCTGCACGCAGTTCACGCAAAATGATTTTTGACGCCTTTTCGAGATCTACACGTCCGCCGCTAACAATACAGCCACGTTTACGTCCGATCGCTTCCATAACGTTGACAATTTCATCAGGATTTTCTGTATCTTCAGGACGTTCGGTGAGCTCAAAGCGCTCTGCCAGTGCATCCCAATAGTACTGAACCAAATATTTAGTCGCAAAAAAGGCAATATCCTCGACATTCAGAATTTCTTCCTTGATCGCACCTGTAACTGCCAGACGATAGCCTACATTCTGATCCTCAAATTTAGGCCATAGAATACCTGGTGTATCCAGCAATTCAATTTCTCCGATCTTGATCCACTGCTGTGCCTTCGTTACCCCTGGACGGTCACCCGTAGCTGCAATATTACGTCCCGCCATTCGGTTGATCAGTGTCGATTTACCGACATTCGGAATACCAACAATCAACCCACGCATAGGACGCGGGTTCATTCCCTTCCTAATCTGCCGATCTATCTTTTCCTTAAGCAGCAGCTTAGCCTGAATCGGAATTTCTTTTAGTCCAGTCCCAGTTGTGGCATCCACCGGAAGGGCCACGTGCCCCTGCTCCTTAAAATAGGCAATCCATTGCTGTGATACTACCGGGTCCGCCAAATCTGCTTTATTCAAAATAATCATCCGCGGCTTGCCTTGCAAAATATCATCAATCATTGGATTTCGGCTGGAGAGCGGCAATCGAGCATCAATCAGCTCAATGACCAAATCAATTAACTTTAATTTTGCTTCAATTTGGCGGCGCGCTCTGGTCATATGACCAGGAAACCATTGAATCGTCACCGTCATCACCCCATTGATCGTAACTCCTACTTTTACCCTTAGGCTCTTAGTTAGGATTACGGCAGCTATGCTGCTTATTAGTTATTCTAGTGGTTAATCCACTGCATATCTTTCGCCGGCCAGAAAATAACGTCAGCCCGACCTACGACTTCCTTCAAATCAATATATCCAATCATCCGACTGTCTGTACTATTGGAACGGTTATCTCCCATTACAAAAATATGCCCTGCCGGAACTTTTCCATCCTTAAACTTCTCATTTGGAAAATTTGTAAACTTGTTGTAAAGCTCGCCATTCTGATGCGCTTCTTCTAAAGGAGCTTTCAAATAAGCTTCCTGAATCGGCTTACCATTTACTGTAATCGTGTCACCTTCTACCTTGACCGTATCTCCTTCAACGGCAATGACGCGTTTGATAAAGTCTCTTCCTTCCTCCGGCACATGAAACACGATCACTTCGCCTGGTTTAGGGGCACGGAAATCGTACAAAATCTCATTTACAATGACGCGTTCTCCGGTATGAAAGTTAGGCTGCATCGACGGGCCATCCACAATAAACGGCTTAAAGAGAAGCCAGCGGATTAAAAAGACAAGCACTAACGCAATAATGATGGCCTTGAGCCACTCAAAAATCTCATTTTTTGGTTTACGCTTGGGCGTACCATCCTGATCAGTTGGCTGCTGTACAGCTCCTTGTCCTACTTCTTGCTCCATAGCTCACTGTCCTCTCTTTACGGTCAATAATCCACAGTTCCCTATGTACGTAGAAAAAACGAAAGGAGCTTGTAACCAAGCCCCTTTCGTTATTCGTTGTATTAACGACGAATTTCTTTAATTCTCGCTGCTTTACCGCGCAGTTCACGAAGATAATAAAGCTTCGCACGACGCACTTTACCACGGCGAGCCACGTCGATTTTATCGATTTTCGGGGAATGAAGCGGGAAAGTTCTTTCCACACCTACACCGTAAGAAATTTTACGAACTGTAAAAGTCTCACTGATTCCACCACCACGGCGTTTAATTACAACACCTTCAAACAACTGGATACGCTCACGAGTTCCCTCAATAACTTTCACGTGCACTTTCAAAGTGTCACCAGGACGAAAGTTAGGCAAATCTTTACGCAGTTGTTCTTCAGTGATCGCTTGGACGATATTCATCTATGACTCCCTCCTTCCGTACAGGTGTTCATGCTTCTTCTGGAAACACAACCGTTTCCTTCATCATCCACAGAGGACCACCGTATTACACACAACAGATGTATTGTATCATGGAGGATACCGCATTGCAACAACAAAAAGGGATTTGACCAAACATTATTTAATTGACTCCATTATAAAACAGGTCACTGCCTGCTTTCAAATCCACTCATGTCTAAGGCGCTTTATTGCTTATCCTCCAAACAGTCAGATTTGCGCTGTTCCTCAATCCACATGCGCTCCTTGCCTGTCAGTTCAGCCTGTTCCAACAGGTCTGGTCGGCGTTCCATCGTGCGACGTAACGCCTCTTGGCGTCTCCAAGAATCAATATTGACGTGATGTCCTGACAGGAGTACATCAGGAACTTTCCAGCCCCGAAACTCCGCAGGCCGGGTATAATGGGGGTACTCCAGCAGCCCCGTACTAAACGAGTCCGTTACCGCACTCGTTTCGTTCCCCAGCACTCCTGGTAGCAACCGTGTCACACTGTCAATGACGACCATGGCTGGAAGCTCACCACCAGTCAACACATAATCTCCGATAGAAAGCTCATCCGTCACCAAATGCTCTCGAATACGCTCATCATAACCCTCGTAATGCCCACATATAAAAATAAGATGGTCCTCTTTAGCCAGCTCTTCCGCTTTCTTTTGCGTAAAAGTCTCGCCTTGTGGACACATCAAAATAATACGCGGAGATTTTATGTCTGTGTTACGTTCTACCCCTTCATGTTGGATAACTTCATTGGGAGTCTCTAATGTTGGTTGCTCTGATTTATCCAACAGCGCTTCCACGGCAACAAAAATAGGGTCAGGCTTCAAAACCATGCCGCCCCCACCGCCATAGGGCGTATCATCCACTTGTCCATGCTTGTTGCCGGCATACTGACGAAAATTAACCGCTTGCAGTGATACAATTCCCTTATCCCTTGCTTTTCCCAGAATGCTTGCATTAAATACTCCATCAAACATCTCTGGAAACAGGGTCAGCACATCCACCCGCATTACAGTAGACCTTCCATTAACCGTACCGTAACCCGCTTTTCACGCACGTTTACATCCAAAATAACATCCTCTATATACGGCAATAGCAGTTCCTTGCCTTTAGGCATTTTGACTACCCATACATCATTGGCTCCCGGAGTCAAAATTTCTTTGACCACGCCGAGCTCATTTCCGTCTTCGGTCACCACTTCCATGCCGACTACTTCATGAAAATAGAATTCATTTTCTTCCAATTCGCCTAACCGCTCAGCAGATACCTTCAACAATGTACCTTTATATTTTTCAACTTCATTAATATTGTGATATTCCTTAAATTTAGCGACAACCATATTTTTTTGAAAACGCGCCGTTTCAATAGTTACGGGGATCGGTGCTTTACCTTCCGCCGGAACAATCAAAAGCTCACTACCTTTAGCAAAACGATCCTCTGGGAAATCTGTCGTCGTTAATATTTTAAGCTCCCCACGGATTCCATGGGTGTTCACAATTTTTCCGACATTAAACAATTGTTGCATCGTGTTCCTCCTGCTTGTAATCGGTCCCGCTCCATATCATCTTCATCATGTACGAAAAAGGGTTAGGACATACATCCTAACCCACTTTCGTATATCTTTAAGATATGATGTCTACGGTAACCCGTTTATCCATCTTAACGGCTGCTGATGCAACCACAGTGCGAAGCGCCTTGGCGATACGACCCTGCTTACCAATGATTTTGCCTACATCCTCAGGATGCACACTAAGCTCATATACAACAAGCCGATCCTTCTCCAAGGTCTTCACGGTTACATCTTCCGGATGATCGACTAAAGCCTTAGCAATGATTATCACTAATTCTTCCATGGTTGACCCTCCGTATCAGCACCTTATTTCTGTAGTTTAGACTCATGAAACTTTTTCATTACGCCCGCTTTGCTAAGCAAGTTACGGACTGTGTCGGATGCTTGTGCACCATCTTGCAACCATTTCAGCGCTTTATCTTCATCAATTTTTACAACCGCTGGTACTGTGATTGGGTTGTAGTAACCGATTTCTTCGATAAAACGACCGTCACGCGGGGAACGAGAATCAGATACCACGACGCGATAGAAAGGAGCTTTATGTGCACCCATACGTTTCAGACGAATACGAACTGCCACGAAAATTCACCTCCTTCAAAAAGTAGACTGTATATTGTTATCCCATAATTCCAAAGGCCTAATGGCCTTAGCGGAAAGGAAACTTCATACCTTTACCCATACTCTTCAGCTGCTTCATAGCCTTGTTTTTTCCACCCTTAGGTCCCATCATGTCTGAGAACTGCTTCATCATGCGGCGCATTTCGTCAAATTGCTTTATCAGACGATTTACCTCAGCCAGTGATGTTCCACTGCCTACAGAAATACGTTTACGTCGGCTATGATTAATCATGTCTGGGTTTTGCTTTTCCTGTGTGGTCATAGAATGAACGATAGCCTCAATCCGGCCCATCTGTTTGTCATCCACTTTGATATCTTTCATTTGCTTCATGTTGCCCATACCGGGAATCATATCAAGAATCTGGTCGATTGGGCCAAGCTTCTTAACTTGATCCATTTGCTCCAGAAAATCTTCAAAAGTAAACTCGGCATTACGCATTTTCCGTTCCATTTCCTTCGCCTTATCGGCGTCGATATTGGACTGCGCTTTTTCAATCAGGGACAACATGTCACCCATACCTAAAATCCGTGAAGCCATCCGTTCAGGATGAAACGGCTCCATCGCATCCAGCTTTTCACCCAATGTAGCAAACTTGATCGGACACCCCGTCACAGCCTTAACCGATAAAGCTGCACCACCACGAGTGTCACCATCCAGCTTCGTCAGTACAACTCCCGTTAACTCCAGGCTACTATTAAAGTGCTCTGCAACGTTAACCGCGTCCTGCCCCGTCATGCTATCTACAACCAGTAGAACTTCATCCGGGTTGACGTTGGTATGAATCTGGCGTAACTCTTCCATGAGCTCTTCATCAACATGAAGACGACCAGCAGTATCTATAATAACGTAGTCATTACCATTATCCTTAGCATGCTGCAAACCCTGTTTTGCAATTTCTACCGGGCTTGTCTGATCTCCCAGAGTAAATACAGGAGTATTAATCTGCTCACCAAGGACCTGAAGCTGCTTGATCGCGGCTGGTCTATAAATATCACCAGCTACAAGCAATGGACGATGATTTTGCTTTTGCAACAATTTCGCCAGTTTACCAGACGTCGTCGTCTTACCTGCGCCCTGGAGACCCACCATCATAATGACCGTAGGCGGTTTGTTTGCTTTGGCAAGCTTGGCCTGACTGCCACCCATCAACTCGGTCAGTTCCTTGTTCACGATGTCGATGATGACCATGCCTGGCGTAAAGCTGTCCATCACTTCCTTACCAACGGATTTCTCCTTTACCTTGGCAATAAAGTCCTTTACAACCTTGAAGTTAACGTCCGCCTCAAGCAAAGCTAATCGCACTTCGCGCATCGCCTGAGCTACATCATCCTCAGACACTTTTCCTTTGCCGCGCAGTTTACTGAATACATTTTGCAAGCGAGTCGATAATCCTTCAAATGCCATACTTTCGCACCTCCTTGTCTACCAGGGTTGTTTGTTCTTATATCTATATGTCCTACAATTCCTGCAGGCGATTTACAATTTGATGGACATGTTGCAGAGTGCCTTCATCGGACTCACCGATTTTACCGAATGCCTCATACAACGTCTTATTTAATTCTTCGAGATCTTTGATTCTACGCTCATACTTACTTAGCAAACCAAGCTTTTCCTCGTACATTTCCAATACCTGTTCAGCGCGTTTAATATGTTCATATACTGCCTGACGGCTAATTTGAAATTCCGATGCAATTTCCCCTAAAGAAAAATCATCATGGAAGTAATATTTTAAAAACATCTGTTGCTTCTCTGTAAGCAGAGGTTCATAGAAGTCAAACAGTCGGTTAATCCGGTTTGTCTTTTCCAGCCGATTCTCCTGACTCATCTTGTATACCTCCATCGTCAAGGAAAAACACTTTACAGTTCTTTTCAACGTTCCTTATGATACATAAAAGAAAAGAAGATGTCAAGCGTTATCCCTTGTCATACAAAAAAAAGCCGATCCACTGCCCTTAAACGGAAGTACGGATCGGCTTTTTGCCCACTGTTACTTAAACCCTTACTGGAGTTAGATACAGCAGAACAGCCAGAAAATGAAGTATGCTGCCTGCCAAAACAAACAGATGCCAGATCGCATGGTGATATGGAAATGCCCGCCACACATAGAAAATCGTGCCCAACGTATACATTAGACCACCTACGAACAATAACGTCATACCTCCGGCGGGAACAGTCGCAACCAGAGGATTCCAGGCAATGGTGATGAGCCAGCCCATCACAATGTAAAACACGGTAGACATAAACAGGAAGCGCTTGGTGAAGAACGCCTTGAACAACACACCAAACAGTGCAATCCCCCAAATCACTCCAAACAGTGTCCATCCCAGAGTACCTCGCAGTGCAACGAGCATAAACGGGGTGTAGCTACCTGCAATGAACAGGTAAATGCAAGAATGATCGAATATTTCGAACAAATCCTTCATTTTCCCTTCACGCAGGCTATGAAGCAACGTTGAATTGGTGTACAACAGCAACATCGTAATCCCGTAAATCGTAAAGCTGACGACATGCCAAGTGGTTCCTTTCATGCTAGCAAAAACAATGAGCAACACAAGCGCTGCTACGCTTAAAACGGCTCCAATTCCATGTGTAATGGCGTTGGCTACTTCTTCCCGTCGGGAGTAGGTATAGGTGTTTGCCATCGGTTTTTCACCCGGCTTCCTGATTTATATTTTACATACAAGATACATTACATATACGGCATCGACAGACTTCTTGCTTTCATTATACATCTGGGCGAACTTGAGCAGCAACAGGATGGCTACTTAGTCCCAAACGTAGCATGAAAGCCTACTTTAAACGTATCAGTTCTGTTCTTCCTCGCCTGTAGCAGTTGCTTCGACCGTCTCTTCCTGAATCAACCCCGCAAATAACGCATGAACGAATTGCTCGGAATCAAACGGTTGAAGATCATTCACTTTTTCACCTAAGCCCACCAGCTTAACAGGCAAATTCAGCTCCTGACGGATGGCCACAACAATCCCGCCCTTCGCTGTACCATCCAACTTCGTTAGTACCAGCCCGGTTACACCGCTTTTCTCACCAAACAGCTTGGCTTGGTTAAGTGCATTTTGTCCAGTCGTCGCATCAAGCACCAACAACACTTCATGAGGAGCATCTGGAATTTCGCGTTGAATCACACGGAAAATTTTGTTCAGTTCCTCCATTAGATTGCTTTTATTCTGAAGTCGTCCTGCGGTATCACACAACAAAACATCTACTTGTCGCTGCTTGGCAGCCTGTACGGCATCAAACATAACCGCAGCCGGATCGGAACCGGATTGCTGCTTAATAACCTCTACACCTGCCCGTTCGCCCCATACCTCCAACTGTTCAATCGCACCCGCCCGGAACGTATCCCCAGCAGCCAACAATACTTTTTTGCCCTCTTGTTTAAAACGGTGAGCTAACTTGCCAATGGTTGTTGTTTTGCCGACGCCATTGACTCCCACGAATAAAATAACTGTAATCCCGTCAGGACTCATTTTGAGCTGACTATTGTCATTACCCCGCAGCAACTCGGACAACTTTTCCGACAATACAGGCTGTAACTCGGATGCGTCCTCGATTTTGCGCTTTTTCACTTCTTCTCGCAGGTCTTCGATGAGATTCATAACCGTGTTGACGCCTACGTCCGCTCCGATCAGAATTTCTTCCAGTTCCTCATAAAATTCCTCATCAATCTTTTTACGGCGAATCATCAAGTCTGTTACTTTTTCAACAAAACCTTTACGTGTTTTTTCCAAACCATCTTTGAACTGTTTTGTGACAGATTCAGTTTTGTTTGCAATGCTTTCCTTCAATTTCCTAAAGAAACTCATGGATTCCCTCCGTTGGTCTGAAAGTATGTTGTTTAATGTCAGGCAATCTCAGCTTCGTCGTTGTCCAACTTGACAGATACGAGTTTGGAAACCCCGCCTTCCTCCATCGTAACCCCGTACAGCACATCTGATTCTTCCATTGTGCCCTTGCGGTGTGTGACTACAATGAATTGTGTCTGCTCCGAGAATTCTCGTAAATACTGGGCAAAACGCACCACGTTTGCTTCGTCCAATGCAGCCTCTACTTCATCGAGTACACAGAATGGAACAGGTTTAACGTGTAAAATGGCAAATAGTAACGCCATCGCTGTTAACGCACGCTCACCGCCCGACAGTAGCTGCAAGTTTTGCAGTTTTTTGCCCGGGGGCTGAGCTACGATGTCAATTCCCGTCTCCAATAAGCGTTCCGGGTCAAGCAGCACGAGATCAGCTCGTCCGCCTCCGAATAGCTTGGAGAATACCGTTCCGAATTCGCGCCGAATAGCATCGAACGTAGTCTTAAAGCGTTTGGACATTTCTTCATCCATTTCACGAATAACCTGATAAAGTGTTGTCTTGGCCTCCACCAAATCAGACTTTTGCTCATCAAGAAACGTATAACGCTCATGCACACGCTGGTATTCCTCAATGGCGCCTAGATTCACCTCACCTAACGCGGAAATACCCCGTTTGAGCCTTTCTACCTCACTCTGCGTACCTTCAATATCTTCCGGTATAGGGTAACGCTGCTTGGCTAACTCATAGCTGAGTTCATAATCATCACTTAATTTTTTTAGAACGTTTTCCAGTTCCACATCAAGTCGATTTACTCCAATTTCCGTTTGACGAAGCAACTCCTCCACTGACTTGAGCTGAATTCGCTGTTCTTTCGTGTCGTTCTCAGCCACTTCCAGCTTTTTGGACAAGCTGCTGCGTGCAGCCCGCTTGAATTCCAGTTGCTGTGCGGCTTCTTCCTTTTTCAAACGGTATTGATTGAGATTTTCAATCTGTTTCACGGTCTCCTGCTCATTGGTCAGCAAATCTGCTTCGATGGAAGCAAGCAAGGTCTTGTTTTGTCTCGAATCCTTACCAAGAGTATCATAATCCCCACGCAATCTGCGCAGCTGCTCTTCCAATGAAAAGCGCTCCTGGTCCAGCTTTCCTTCTCTTACCTTGAGATTCGTGAGCTCTCCCTGCAGCTGCTCTTTGGCAGATTCGTTGGCTTTACGGGCAAATTCGGCAGCGTGAATGGCCTGATGCGTTTTCTTCTCTTCTTCCTCCAGCGCAGCCAACTTTATCAACGCTTCTTCACGGGAAGTTTCCAGCTCCTTGATTTCCTGATCAAAGCCCTTTTTCTCCTGACCAGACGCAGCGACCTGCTCCAGAACATGACGAAGTTCATGCTCCAGTTGCTTGAGCTCCATTGCCATCTGCTGCTCTTCACCGCGCTTCACATCGCCTCCCTGACGCAACTCGTCCAGACGGGTCTGTGTCTCCTCCAACTGGCGTTTGGTATCTATTGCACTCTGGCGCAACCTTGCAATTTGCTGCTCCGTATCTACAATGTCTTGATCCAACTGATCCAGCTGACGTTTACGTCCAAGCAGATTAGCATTTTTCTTGAACTGGCTTCCCCCAGTCATGGAACCCCCTGCATTGACAACATCGCCTTCCAAAGTGACCACGCGGTATCTATATTGGCAACGGGCCGCAATACGGTTTGCATCTTCCAGCGTACGGGCAATGACCACATTTCCCAAGAGACTGCCTACAATTCCGGCATATCGATCATCATACTGAACAAGATCTGCACCGATCCCGACAAAGCCTTCAGCGCCTTCTGCAATTTGGCGTTCCCCTGCGCCGATTTGGCGCGGGCGGATAACATCCATAGGCAAAAATGTCGCTCTGCCCAGTTGACGTTGCTTTAGAAAACTGATCGCCTGTCTGGATACGGATTCATTTTCCATCACGATGTGCTGAACTGAAGCACCCAAAGCTGTTTCCATCGCCTGCTCTAAATGCTCAGGCACCCGAATCAGCTCCGCTACCGCTCCATGTACACCGTGCAAGGTTTCTTTTCGTGCAGCCTTCAATACCTCTTTAACTCCAAGCATGAAGCCGTCAAAGTCATCCTGCATTTCCTTCATCGTATCACGCCGTGAAATTAGAGCCTCTCGTTTTTGTTCCCATTTACGAACCGTACCCTGGTTTTCTTCCAGTAGTTTTTGCAGGGCTTGGTACTTTTCACTTCCCTGAATATAGCCACTACGCAAACTACTGATTTCCTGCCCCAGCTTCTGAACAGCAGCTTCCAATCCCTTTTTGCGCTGTTCAAGTTGTACTTTCTGGGCTTCCCATTTGCCGGATTCGTCACTTACGCGAGTCACACGCCGTTCCAATGCTTCTTTCTGTTGGTCTGTATAACGAATTTCGTTACGCGCCTGTGCCATCTGATTCATCAGTTCCAGCAGACCACCCTTTAGGCTTTCTTCCTGCTCCTGGCTGATTCCGCCTGTAACACCAATCAGTTTGGCCTCTTCGTCAGACAGCCGCCCACGCAACTCGTCAAGCTCTACATTCAGTGCAGACAGCTTTTCGTTCAGTTGATCCAGTTCACTCCTGCGCTCGGAATGCCGTGATTCGCTTGTGCTAAGTGATAAGATCAATTGTTCCCGATTAGCCTCCAGATTGCGTGTACGCTCTTTGAGCAATTCGCCGTAGCCTTCACTTTTCTCCGTCGCTTCACTGTATTGCAGCAGATCCCTTTGCAACCGCTCTACTTGCTCTTCCAGCTGGCGTAATTCGTTGCGGTCGCTTTCCAGCATCGCATCGTGGCGGGACACCACGGTAGACAACTGAAGTTGCTCCTGCTGCAGCAAAGCTAGTTTGGAAGTCGCATCGCTCCACGAAGTATGAATTTGTTCAATTTGATGGACGTACATTGAAATTTCTTTGGATTTCAATTCACCGCGCAGCTCTTTAAAATGGATCGCCTTTTCAGACTGCTCCTTAAGCGGTCCAATCTGATCCTCCAGTTCACTAACCAAATCGTGAATACGCAGTAAATTTTGCTCCGTTTCATCCAGCTTGCGAACCGCATCTTTTTTACGCGATTTATATTTTACGATACCCGAAGCTTCCTCAAAAATACCTCGACGATCCTCGGATCGGGTACTCAGAATTTCTTCAATGCGTCCCTGTCCAATAATTGAATAAGCTTCTTTACCAATCCCTGTATCCATAAACAGCTCTGTAATATCTCGGAGTCTGCATGATTGACGATTAATGAAATATTCACTATCCCCACTTCGATGTACACGTCGCGTCACCGTGACTTCACCAAAATCCAGAGGCAACGCCTGATCTTCATTATCCAACGTAAGCGATACTTCACCGTAATTAACAGCCTTACGAGCATCACTACCCGCAAAAATAATGTCCTCCATTTTGCCGCCACGCAGTGATTTGGCACTCTGTTCGCCAAGCACCCAACGAATCCCGTCGGAAATATTACTTTTTCCGCTTCCGTTGGGTCCGACGACTGCCGTAATGCCGCGGACAAATTCCATTTCCGTTTTATCTGCAAACGATTTGAAGCCCGCCAGCTCAATGCGCTTTAAAAACATGCTCAATCTCACCTCTAACATTTCAAATATGCTTGTACAACACCGTACACCTGATTGATATGAATTATCCCTATTGTAGCATAAACTAGCTTGTATAAAGCACAGTACCGACACTCACATTACACCAGCAAAGCCACGAAAAAAGAGCAAAACGCAGTCCATTCGCCATTACGGGCCGGGACTCCCCGCGGACTGCCCTTTGCTCTTACTTTGTGTCCCCTGCTTGCGTAACCCGTCCGGGCTGCTCAGGTACCGATTACGATTCTGCCAGCTTCAAACGGTTTAAAGCTACTGCCGCCGCTTGCTGCTCAGCTTCTTTTTTGGAGCGTCCCGTACCTGCCCCTAGCCGTTCGCTGTCCATATATACCTCAGCTACAAACTCGCGCTCATGGGCTGGTCCGCGCTCCTCTACAATCTTGTATTCAAGCATCCCCATGTTATGATGCTGCGTCAGTTCCTGAAGCTCTGTTTTGAAATCACTCATCTGAAGCTTACCGTTTAATACAATTTGAGGAAAAATATAACGTTCCAGAAACGACCGGACGGCCTCCAGACCCTGATCCAAATAAAGCGCACCTACGAACGCTTCGAATACATCAGCCAACAGAGCCGGACGAGTACGTCCACCTGTCAACTCTTCACCTTTTCCAAGCAGTACATATTGCCCAAACTCAAGCCCGACAGCAAACTTCACCAGAGAAGGCTCACAGACAATAGCTGCACGCAGCTTGGTGAGTTCGCCTTCGGGTCGGTTAGGGTACTGATTGTACAATTGCTCGGACACCGTCAGTTCCAGAACAGCGTCACCTAAAAATTCAAGACGCTCATTGTCTGCATGCTGACTGAACCGATGTTCGTTTACGTAGGAAGCGTGCGTAAAGGCCTGCTTCAGAAGCTGCCGATTGTTGAATTGAATATGAAGTTTCTGCTGTAATTGCTTCAAGTCTCCACTCAACGAACTGACCCCTTATGCTTCATATTTTTTTAGAATAACCGTAGCATTGTGACCGCCAAAACCAAAGGAATTGGACATAACCACATTCAGTTCCGCTTTTCTCGGCTTATTAGGTACATAATCAAGATCGCATGCCGGGTCTTGATTATCCAAATTAATCGTTGGCGGAATCGTCTGATGCTGAAGGGCGAGACCACAGATCACGGCTTCAACGCCGCCCGCTGCACCCAATAAATGCCCTGTCATCGACTTAGTTGAGCTGATCGCTACCTTATAGGCATGCTCTCCCAGCGTTTTCTTGACTGCTTCCGTTTCGGATTTATCACCGACTGGCGTAGATGTACCATGTGCATTGATATAATCAATCTCTTCAGGATTCAATCCAGCATCACGGATCGCCATTCTAATGCAGCGTGCTGCTCCCTCTGGATCAGGCTCCGTCATATGATGGGCATCGCCAGAAAGACCGTAGCCAATCACTTCACCGTAAATACGCGCACCACGCTTCAAAGCATGATCCAACGATTCTAGAATAAGAACACCAGAGCCTTCGCCCATAACAAACCCGTCTCTTTCGGTATCAAAAGGACGACTTGCCTTTTCAGGCTCGTCGTTACGCGTGGACATTGCTCGCATGGAACAAAATCCAGCCATACCAATCGGACGAATAGTCGCCTCAGCTCCTCCGCAAATCATGGCGTCTGCGTCACCGCGCTGAATCATGCGGAAGGAATCACCAATAGCATGACTGCCCGTGGCACAAGCCGTAACTGGTGATGTATTGGGGCCTTTAGCACCGAGTGAAATCGACACTTGACCGGAACCCATATTAGCAATCATCATCGGGATGAAGAAAGGGCTTACGCGTTTAGGTCCTTTTTCAATCAGTGCGTTGTGCTGATCCTCCCAAGTTCCCAATCCGCCAATACCGGAACCGACAGATACACCAACACGCTCAGCATCCGCATTTTCTCCGATTACAAGTCCACTGTCCTCAAGCGCCAATTTACTAGCTGCAACCGCAAACTGCACAAAGCGGTCCATTTTACGCGCATCCTTACGTTCAATATAATCCTCTGGATTAAAATCTTTAATGGAAGCGGCTATTTTCGTAGTGTACTCACTTGTATCGAAAGCTTCGATTTCACTGACGCCGGATTTTCCAGCCATCAGATTATCCCATAGTGTGTTCAAATCCTGTCCCAGCGAAGTGATTACACCCATTCCTGTTATGACAACACGTTGTTTCAAAGATAATCACCTCTATGTCTACTGCATATTGTATTTTAAGACCGCACTCTCTTGTGCGTAAAAATAATATAGAATCAACTAAAGTTAGTAATGCCGCATACTCCTCAGCCTTTGACTAAGTGAAGCTGAGCCAGACTCAAAAACACGCGGCAATTCCGTCTTTAGTTCAATCTGTATAATTAGGAGAAAGTCCCGCCTGTAACAGAACGGGACTTTTGATGACATGAATTAGGTATGAGATTGTATGTACTTCACAACTTCACCTACAGTTGTAATTTTCTCTGCATCTTCATCAGAGATTTCCATATCAAACTCATCTTCCAATTCCATTACCAATTCAACTACATCGAGAGAATCAGCGCCTAAATCATCTTTAAAAGATGCTTCAAGTGTAACTTCGGCTTCGTCGGCTCCCAAACGGTCAACGACAATGCGTTTTACGCGCTCCAATACATCGGACATCCGGCTCACCTCCTCTTAGGTATTATACGAAAATTACAATTAAAATGCCATAGAAGAGAGTTTTCATTGACAACTCTTCATCGGGGCATGCGGATTGCAACATGCTACTACATATACATGCCGCCATCCACATGCAAAGTCTGGCCCGTCATATATGAGGAAGCATCCGAGGCCAAGAACAGCACCACGTCAGCAATTTCCTCAGGCCGTCCAAGACGGGCCAGCGGAATACCGCTCAGCATATTGTCACGCAAATCATCAGCCAGTACCTGCGTCATCTCAGTATCGATGAATCCAGGAGCCACACAGTTCACTGTAATACCTCTCGAAGCAAGCTCTCGAGCAGAGGATTTGGTAAGACCAATTACCCCTGCTTTAGCAGCAACGTAGTTGGCTTGGCCTGCATTGCCAAGTACACCAACCACGGAGGAGATATTGATAATTCGGCCAGAACGCTGCTTCATCATTGGACGTGTTGCCGACTTAAGACAATTAAACACACCCTTCAGATTCGTTTCGATCACCTGATCGAATTCCTCTTCCTTCATGCGCATGATTAAATTATCTCTTGTTATGCCGGCATTATTCACCAGGATGTCAATCTTGCCCCAAGCGCCAATCACATCCTTGATCAACTGATCTGCTTCGTCAGCGCGACCGACATTAGCCTGAACTGTAATAGCCTCTACACCTTTGGCACGAATCTGCTCTGCTACCTCAGTCGCAGCCGCTTCACTACCAGCATAGTTTACCGCCACATTTGCACCTGCTTCAGCCAGCGCCAGCGCAATACTACGGCCAATTCCGCGCGACGCTCCCGTAACGAGCGCCGTTTTTCCACTCAATGGCTTAGACATCATAGTCCCCCCTTGCAAGTATATAACCCGTTAAGGCAATGATTATACTTTTAACGGGCCTCCAAGGCTTCCGTTACAGAAGCAAACGACTCCAGGCTGCTTATATTATACAGCTTAACCGTTTTGTCGATTTTTTTAACCAGTCCAGTCAATACACTTCCCGGTCCAAACTCAACAAAGGTGTCAACACCTTGTTCTAGTAGCCATGTTACACTGTCTTCCCACAGTACTGGAGAATAGACCTGATCCACCAACAGTTGGCGAATTTCGCTCCCCTCACGTACAGGTTGAGCTGTTACATTGGCAACAACCGGAACCTGAGCTTTGGAGAAAGTTACAGCCCCCAACTTGCCGGAGAGCTTGGTCGCTGCTTCCTTCATCAATGACGAGTGGAAAGGACCGCTAACCTCCAGAGTAATAGCGCGCTTGCCTCCTGCTTCCTTCACACGTTCAGCGACAGCAGCTACGCCCTCCTTCGTACCAGATACAACAATTTGTCCAGGACAATTGATGTTGGCTAGTTCGACCAGTTGACCAGACTCCGTAATATCACGGCACAATGCTGCCAATGCTTCACGATCAGCTCCCAACACAGCAGCCATCCCGCCTTGCCCATCAGGAATGGCCTGCTCCATGAACTCGCCACGTGTACGAACGATTTCAACCGCATCCTCAAATGCGAGGACACCGGAAGCGACTAGCGCGCTGTATTCTCCTAGACTGTGTCCAGCCACATAATCAGGATGAATGCCCATTTTTTCCTTGAACGCTTCATACAATGCAATGCTCGCCGTTAACAGTGCAGGCTGCGTATTGGATGTTTGCTTCAAAGCTGTGTCCGGCCCTTCAAAAATCAGTGTGCTTAGTGCGAACCCTAACCGTTCGTCCGCTTGGCGAAATACTTCTGTTGCAGCTGGAACTGCTTCATAAGCATCTTTAGCCATACCTACAGCTTGTGAACCCTGACCGGGAAATATAAATGCCGTTTTGCCCATCGTGTATGCACCTCTCTGTATCCAATGCTTGTCCTGTAAAACACTACACAAATTCAATATTATATCAAAACTTCCATCTTATTACCAGACAAGAACTGACGCTCCCCAGGTCAAGCCACCGCCAAAGCCCACCATTAATACACGGTCGCCTTCCTTCATGCGGCCTTCCTCAGCTGCTTCCACAAGAGCGAGAGGGATTGATGCTGCCGATGTATTCGCATATTTATGAACATTAACAACTACCTTTTCCTCTGGTAAATCCAGACGTTGCATCGCCGATTGGATGATGCGAACATTGGCTTGATGCGGAACGAACAGATCAATATCATCTTTGGACAGCCCTGCTTTTTCCAACACATCGACCGTTGCCGTTCCCATAACACGAACCGCGAACTTGAACACTTCGCGTCCGTTCATGTAAATATAGTGCTGTTTATTTTCCAGTGTGTCTGCACTCGCAGGCAAACGCGAGCCTCCTGCTTCCAACTTGAGTAAGCTGCCTCCGGCACCTTCAGCCCCGAGATCAAAGGATTGGAATCCTCTACCTTCAGGCACTTCGCCAATCACTACAGCTCCTGCACCATCTCCGAATAGAACACAGGTATTGCGGTCGGTATAATCTGTAATCCGAGAAAGACAGTCTGCCCCAATGATTAATGCATTATTATAGATACCTGTCTTAATGAAGCTCGTTGCCGTAGCCAATCCGTATACAAAACCCGAGCATGCCGCAGACAAATCGAAAGCTGCTGCCCCTTTGGCTCCTAATTTGTCCTGAAGAATGCAGGCAGTTGACGGAAACGCCATATCCGGTGTAACCGTAGCTACAATAATTAAATCCAGATCCTGTGCCGTCATACCCGCGGACTCCAGCGCCTTAATTGCTGCTTCATAAGCTAAATCAGATGTAGCCTGCTCTGGAGCCGCAATATGGCGCTCCTGAATCCCTGTACGGCTGACAATCCATTCATCACTTGTTTCTACGATTGCTTCCAAATCTTTATTGGTCAGAATTTTCTCAGGTACGTATTTCCCTGTTCCGATAACACCAACCGGCCGTAATTTATTCATATCGTCACTCACTTCCTGCTGATTTCCTTGGATATACTTTCCACCAACCGGTTTTGCAAGGCCGTACGAGCCTGCCTTACCGCATTTTTGACGGCAACGCCGTCAGACGAACCGTGACTTTTCAGGACGAGTCCACTCAAACCCAGCAAAGGAGCCCCGCCATGCTCTTTATAATCCAATTTACCTTTCAGACTGCGAAGCTCAGGCATAATCAAGGCTGCCGCAAGCTTGGTCTTCAAAGATTTGGTGAATTGCTCTTTTAAGAGAGAAAATATGGCCCCGGCTGTACCCTCCAGCGATTTTAGCATGATATTTCCAGCAAATCCATCGCACACCAGTACATCGCAATTCCCGGTTAACACATCTCTCGATTCAACATTACCCACAAAATTGACAGGTAACTGCTCAATAAGTGGAAATGCCAACTTCGTCAGTTCATTGCCCTTCCCAGCTTCGGTCCCCACATTCAGCAGACCCACCCTTGGAGAAGTCACACCGTGAACTTTCTGACGATACAAACTCCCCATCAGTGCATACTGGGCAAGGTGCTCAGGCTTGGCATCCATATTGGCTCCCAAGTCCAGCGCCAGAATGCCCTGATCATCTATCGTTGGTATCATCGGCGCGAGAGCCGGACGTTCAATGCCCTCCATTCTTCCAACCACCAGCAGCCCTGTGGTCATTAGCGCGCCTGTATTACCTGCGGATATCATGGCATCCGCTTCGCCTTCTCTGACCATTCGACCAGCTACGACCATCGAGGCATCCTTTTTGCGTCGCACTGCCTTTACAGGCTCGTCCTGCGCATCTATCATTTCGGATGCATGGCGAATGCTGAGGTTGGTCGGCAACGCCCTACCGTTTAGAACCGATTCAATTCGTTCCCGGTCACCAACCAGCGTAATGTCCGTATCCTTCCATTCCGCCGCCGCAGATAGCGCGCCCTCTACTGTCGCCTCAGGAGCATTATCTCCCCCCATGGCATCAATGGCGATCCGCATGCTGACTTCCTCCTTCGCTATACTCTTCCTCCGTGGAGCGATAAATGACAAAGTTGCCTTGGAACACCATTTCTTCTCCTACGTAGGCAAAGACTTCCACTTTAGCCTTCCCTTTTTGTTCTGGATTTGAGCGTACATATGCCTTGGCAATGCACTTCTCACCTAAATGAACCGGGCGGACAAAGCGTATATCCGCTGACGCAGTCAATGCTATCTCATCATTAATCACGGCAACGGCCAATGAATTGGCCTGGGCAAATACATAATGCCCCCGCGCAATGCCAGTACGCGAAAAAATATGTTCCTCTTTAATCTCAAAAATCGAAATACCGCTTCGATCCAACTGTAGATCAACGATATCCCCGATCACTTCATGCAAAGGCAAGGAACGAACCTGGTCGTAGGAGCGCTCAGCCATCAGCTTTAGCCGTTCCCGCAATTCTGGGATTCCCAGTTCCATCCGGTCCAGCCGAATAGTCTGAATACTTACCTTCAGCTGTCTTGTCAATTCCTGATCCGTTACGAACGGATTATCATCAATTAATTGAGTCAGCCGCTGCTGTCTCTGTCTCTTCGGCAAACGTTCGATGTCAGTGACGCCTCCTTTCCCTACAATAAACTGTCGTTCAGACGACAGTTCGGGTTACTTCACTTCACTTTCTAACGGCGAAACTTCAAGCCGATTTGTCTTCTTGTATGTATAAAGGAACCTCTTCGGCCCTTCTTTCTTAGAACCTGGTACTAAAACAGTATATAGCATGCTGACGTAAAAAGGAAGCATGCAGACAAAAAAAAGTAGCGCCTCACTGAAGTGAAGCGCTACTCTTCCTGCGAAGATTCCAAAGAATCCGCTTATCGGACATTATTGAGAGATGATCTCTCTAGCTTTGTACGTTCCGCAAACTTTGCACACATGGTGAGCAAGTTTCAATTCGCCGCATTCGGAGCATTTCACCATACCTGGTACTGCCAGTTTAAAGTGAGTACGACGTTTGTCGCGACGAGTTTTGGATGTTCTCCGTTGAGGTACTGCCATTATTCCCACCTCCTTAACCAGATCACCCCCGCATAGCGGGTATGACTTCTTATCTCATTCAAGACTGAAAGAAAATGCCAGAAGCAATTATCTTACAGCCGGTGAATCAAGCCTGCAACATCCACGCATCGGTTCAGTAACTCTCCGGCACAAGCGGATGATGATTTTTCAGAATTGAACTCAATTCTCATTTAAAAAAATCCTTAAGCCCTGCCAGACGCGGATCAATCTTTTCCGTATCGCCATCGTTACTGTCATCGGAGCCAATACTCCAGTTTTGTCCGGTCTTTGGTGCGATTCCCTGACAATCCTCACTGCACAATGGCGCAAACGGCACATGCAGTACAAACAGTTCTTCACAATACGGTGCAATGTCGAAGGAGTCCTCCGTCACTGCGATAAAATCGCCATCTTCATCCTCCTCTTCAACACTCGAAGAGGTTTGCTTGAACCGTTCACGGAATTCAATCTTTAAATCCTCGTGCATCGGGCTTAAACAGCGTGAACACAGCATGTCCAGACCTGCGGTCAACGTGCCTTCCACGCTCATCAAGCCTTGACCCAGACTAACGGCGACCAAGTCGGTCTCCAGCGGGGAAACGGCCGTAACATCAGCACGATCATCCACCAATTCACTCACATTAAGAGATTCACGGATAGGAAAAGGACCGTCACTTGTTGCTACTTTGCGAAAAAATAGTTGCATCACTATCACTCCAAACAAACAAAAATTATTATACCGACTGATCGAGTCGTTTGTCAACACCTTTCACTTTACACCACTCACAAATCCACCGGTTTTCCAATGGTTCGACAAGTTTTATGCAGAAGCAAAAATGCATTGTGCTAAACATGTACCGATGAGTATTCGTACCCCCGCCACTCTTCGTGTACAATAATGCGAGTATAAAGCTTTTTCGTCCAGGTCTCAATGGTCTTGTTCATGCAGACGATGAAAAATCAGTACAGCTGCCCTGAAAACAATCATTCACGGGTACTTAACCATTATTATCAAAATAGTTACCCAATAAGCTACTTTAAGAAAGGAGCCGACATACGGTCTTGAAAACACTCGGTATGGTTGTAGAGTACAACCCCCTGCATAACGGACATGTCCATCACTGGGAGGAATCTCTTCGCATCACTGGTGCACAGCGCACAGTGGCTGTGATGAGTGGCCCTTTCCTTCAGCGGGGTGAACCCGCGATTACAGACAAATGGTCCCGCACCGAAATGGCACTCGCCATGGGTGTGGACCTAGTTCTGGAGCTGCCTGTGGCCTATGCCGTCCAGCCTGCAGAATGGTTTGCCCGCGGAGCGGTCGCCCTGCTCCATGCGACGGGCATCGTCGACGCACTCTGCTTCGGTAGCGAGAGCGGAGACATCGCCCCGCTGCGCGCGCTGGCCCGCGTGCTGGCGGCAGAGCCGGCCGAGATCAAGGCCGGCATCGCGCAGCGCCTAAGCAGCGGCGCGAGCTATCCCGCTGCCTACGCGGGAGCCGCAGCCGCGCTGGCGGCCGAAGGAGGGGACGGCGCTGCGCTCGCCGCCCTCATGCAGCAGCCCAACAATACGTTGGGGCTGCATTACTTGATTGCGCTGGAACGGCTGGGCAGCACAATCAAGCCCTTCACGGTAGCCCGCACGGGATCGGGCTACCATGAAGCCGTGGCTCCTACGGACGGAGTCATCGCCAGCGCCACGGCCATCCGCCGTCTGCTGCTGGACGGCGGGCCGGAGACCGCGTCGCCGTACATACCTGCGGCGACACTGGAGATTTTGCGGCGCGAGTGGCAAGCCGAACGCGCGCCGCTGCATTGGGAAGCGTTCAGCCAGCCGCTGCTGAACGCCCTGATCACACGTAGCCCGCAGCAGCTGGCGGAGCTGCACGAGGTCACCGAAGGGCTGGAGCATCGTCTGCAGCAATCGCTGTACACGCTGCCCCAGCCTTCTGTGGAGGCCCTGCTCGCCGCGATTAAGACAAGGCGCTATACTCGTACGAAGCTTCAGCGGATGTGTACACATATTTTGCTGAATCATGCCAAAGCCGATATGACTCCTGCTGAGCTGGCGAAAGGTCCGGGCTATATCCGCGTGCTCGGCTTTAACAGGGCTGGACGCGAGCTGCTGGCACGTATGAAGCAGACAGCCACCCTTCCGGTATGGGTCAAGCTGTCTGCCGGATCACATCCTCAGCTGGACTGGGATACAGCCGCAGCCGCCATACACGCAGCCGGGATGCCACGTCCCGCCATCCGCGACATGTATGCTGATTACTTGCGACCGCCCATTATGGTTTGATGGGCAGCTTTTCCATATAATTCAGCGCATCGCCAAGCTTGCGAACCGGAACAAGCTTCATCCGGGTTCCAATTTGCTCAGCTTTGGCCTTCGCCTCTTTATAATTATCCGCAGGGACGAAAAACAAATCCGCACCCTGACGGTCAGCAGCAACTATTTTATACTTTGCACCACCAATCGCTCCAACCTGACCGTCCTTATCAATAGTACCCGTACCGGCTGCACGATATCCCTTACTCAGATCACCTGGTGTCAGTTGGTTATAGATTTCCATGGTAAACATCAAACCAGCCGAAGGACCGCCAACATCCGTAGATGTAAAATGAATCGTTTTACGTCCATCCTTCGGCTCTACCTTCTGTACCGTGGCAATACTGACGCCAAATCCGGAACGTTGCTTGCCCGTCTCACTGTCCGTGATGGTCGTTAAGGGAGCTTGCACGGTCAGCAACTTTCCATCGCGCTTTAGCTTCACTTTAGCCATTGTTCCCGGTTTTTCGTCCTCCAAAGCCTCCCGAATGGAATGATTATCGGTCACCCTCACTCCGTTCAGCTCCAATATTTCATCTCCAGGCTCGAACACGCTGTTCGATCCCGGGACCTTAAATACATACACGTAATCTGGCACAATCCGATAGGGGACATGGGCACAGGTGTATGCAGCCTCCATAGCCGAAGATTGGGAATCCCCCATATACCATACCTGTTCTGCCGCATATTCGTCTTCACTTCTTCCATGGAGACGATCCTCTTTGCGTTGAATCTCCGAATTGCGGTCCAACTTGGACAGGCCCAACATGATAACATTGGCATAACGCGCCGATACCGTCGTCATCATAAAAGTCCCCCGTTCGATGCTGTCACCCTCCTGGACTCTAACCATCGGTTTGATCTCGTTTGCCCCACCTGGTCCATAGATCAGATAAGGGGTTGGCATATAGACCAGCACATAGACCATTGCAGCCAGCATTAAGACATAACCGGTTGTAAAAAAAACTCTTTTCCGGTTTATTCGTTTCATTGCTTCTTCCCCCTTGCAGCCTAACTTCTCCTATCCTACCCAAGTGCCTCTGCACCACCTGTTCTCAAGCCTTCCGAAAAAGCATACATTGTTTACGACAACGTATACGAACAACCTATCCCAAGACAACGAACGTGAATAAACGCTGGAGACAGCATCCGACTCTCCTTAGTATATTTATGAGAGGTGAATTCTTTGATACAAAAGGAAGCCCATTCCGCTCCTTATTGGACAACCGTACTGCTTGGCCTTGGAGCCATTTTGCTTGTACTGGCTGTTGTCGCCTCACCAGAAAAAGTATTTCAAGCCTCTACTCAAGGCCTTAAGCTATGGTGGAGTATTATTTTCCCGGCCATGCTGCCTTTTTTGATGCTGTCCGAAATGCTCATCGCCTTTGGTCTAGTACATGGACTAGGTGTCCTGCTGGAGCCGTTTATGCGATTCTGGTTCCGTCTACCCGGGCGAAGCGGCTGGGTGTTGGCCCTCGGCCTGACCGCAGGATTCCCGGCTGCTGCGGAAGCAGTGCGCCAATGGGCACAACAGGAGGATATGACCGCGTTTCAGCTTCGACGTCTAACCGCTATCGCTCATTTCTGCAATCCGATTACCATCCTGCTCGTCATCGGGACAGGACTACTGCACAATGCTGCCACAGGCGTGATGTTACTTGCCGTTCACTGGATTTCCGGGCTGCTGGCAGGCTGGATCACCGCCAGACTATCTGTATCGTCCAAAGAATTGCAAAAACGGGAAACGCCAGCTGCCCTCCGGCGCACCTCAGTTTCCCGTACTTCTCCCTCCCTGATCCGATCCGCATGGGAAGCTACCCGCTCTGCCAGAGAACGGGACGGCCGCAGTTTCGGAAAACTGTTGGGCGAAACCGTATCCCATGCTGTACAGACGCTGATGGTGACAGGTGGATTCATTATTTTCTTTTCCGTACTGATTCGACTGCTGTCCATATATACAGGCCAAGGATCGCTTTCTTTCATTTGGCCTGCCTGGATGGAAATCCATCTGGGTTCCTATGAAATCAGCCGTCTGCCCTACGATCTCCGTACACAAGCAGCCCTGATCAGTGCTGTGTTGGGCTGGGGCGGCCTCTGCGGCTGGCTTCAAATTACCGCCGTCACCAGGCCTTCCGACAAGGGTATCACCTTCACCCTGTCACGAGTGCTCCATGGGATCATTGCTTTTGGACTTACCTTGGCGACATGGGTCCCGCTTAGCCGCATCTTCAGCAATACAACTCCCGCTTACGTCAGTCGCAGTTCTGTGTCTTCTTTTGCGGAAAGCGTAAATGAATCCGCCACGCATCCTGTCATGGCCGGAGCCAGCGGCTTATTAACACAAATTGAAGGAACATCTATGTACCCCTGGCAACTAACCGTACTGTCCATTGCACTGCTAGGTACAATTATAGTTACCCTGCTGGCCTTTTCCTTTATGACTTCATGGTGGAGCCGCCGCGATTCGCGTTGACCTTCGCACGCAGTGCATCTTCCACCTCCGGTGCCACCAGATCTACAACCTTGCCATCAAAATGCGCAATTTCCTTCACCATACTGGAACTCAGATATGAATAAGCCGGATTAGTCATCATAAAGATTGTTTCCGCATCCGGGTTCAGCTTATGATTTGTAGAGGCTAATTGCAGCTCATATTCAAAATCAGTCACCGACCGGATTCCTCTGACAATAACTTGGGCCCCTTTTTGACGTACATAATTAGCTGTCAGATCACGGAAGCTGTCCACTTCAACGTTGGGGATATCGCGAGTTACCGTTCGCAGTAACTCCATTCGTTCCTCAAGTGAAAACAGCGGATTTTTACTAATATTGTTAAGAACCGCGACAATCAATAGATCAAACTGTCTGGCTGCTCTTTGAATAATATCCTGGTGCCCCATCGTCACGGGATCAAAGGTTCCCGGATATACGGCAATACGTAGTTTGTGCTCAATCATGATGGTCCTCCCCGTCTGATTCGCTGATGCCGAATTTGACCCCTCCGGCTTCTGTATGTTCTACGACATCCGACAAAGCATCGGCTGCAAAATGATAAATAGATAACGCCGTTTCGCCATAGACTGCTTTTCTGACCTGTTCGAACGGCCCGAAGCTTTCCGGATATTCATGCCCCGATTCATACTCCAGCACGATGATTGCATCTGAACGAAGCAAGTTCAACTCAGCCATACGGCTCATTAATTCATCTCCGTGTTTGAGACGATAGGGTGGGTCCAGAAAAACAGCATCAAAAAGAGCTCCACGTTTTGCCAGCACCTTGAGCGCTCGTCCGGCATCATTGCGGAACACTTCAGCCTGTCCGTCCAATCCAGTTTTTCGCAAATTTTCTTTAATGACATCAATGCTTTTGGATTCCATATCAATAAAAACAGCCTTGTCCATTCCCCGGCTAAGCGCCTCTATACCTAGGCCACCACTGCCAGCAAACAGATCAAGTGCGACTCCCCCATCAAAATAAGGACCTATCATGCTAAATAGCGCTTCCTTGACCTTATCCGTGGTCGGCCGCGTCCCTGTGCCGGGAACTGCCTTTAACGGCCTTCCTTTGGCACTACCCGATACCACTCTCACGATGAAACTCACCTATTTTCTATATGTGTTCATAACCATATAAGATTATGACGCTATCGTACCACATGCACCGCCGTTTGAAAAACTTAGGATGAGGCAGGTATAAAAAACCATTCCCTGGGCATCCTTAGGATATCGGCATTCAACCAATGTCGTAGACAACCGCGGAGAAGACTTACGTTTCCCCATAAGCTCTTCGTCCGGTTTCTCCTCTCCCATTCGGGCGCTCTTTAATGGAGCGCCTGATTTTTTTTGCATAAAAAGAAGCTGCTTAATAGCAGCTCTATGTATCATTTTTCTATTTCGGCATTTTGTTTATTTCAGCAGTTCCTCGGGTGTATCCCCTTGATAAACATACACGTAACTCGCCACTGATACAGCAAATGTTGCAAACATAGACAACGATGTAGCTAATCCATATACCATTTTCCTCATCATTCCACTCACCTCCTTCCCCGGATCAATGTTAGGCTTTGGACCAAAAAAGCAACAGCCACTACAGAAGAACCGATTACAAAATTAGTACATACAAGCAGGGAGGATAACAGTCGCAAGAGGGGATAAAACCGTACTGGAATGCGCGACTGCTTTTCAATTCTGGACGGAGCAAAACATAAAACGAGAATGAGAGCTATTCCGGTAAACAGGTTTGTCCACCAACTATTTAAGGCAATGCAGGATATGTAAGTAAAAGCTGCTGAGGTCACCAACACACATGCCATGCCCGTTTTCAAATGAATGCCTCCTGATATTTGGCGCAGTAGGGCGAAAGCGACGAGAATCGTTACAGCCTCTACCATCCGCCCCGTGAAGATTGAGGCGAATAGTGTTAACACGATGATCATGGATGCATTCAGAATGAGAGCAAGTGCATATTTAAGGACCGCGACAGAGGCCGGATGATCAGGCACAGTACGTTTGATCTGGTTAGCAAGTTTGAAAGCCATCGCTTCAATCATCCCGGTATTCCTTTCCGATTGCATAATAGATGAAAAATCCCGAAACCAGTGCAAAAAATATCATATTTAACCATACCTCGTTATAGTAGAGCACAATAGAAGTTGAAATGAGAGACAGGATAATCAGCGTGATGACAATTCCATATTCCTCTTTGAACTTTAGCTTCTTGAAATTAGGGGAAAAGCCTATCCCTTTTCGATACAACATCAATGAAATAAGCAGTCCTACTGCCGCGCTTACCACTTGTAGCAGATAGCCCTTCAAGGACCCATCCTGCAGCTCAGAAACCGGAAGGTTGCCGAACATGACTTTTAGGAATACCGACTGAACAACGGCATATGCAAAATAACCTGTAACCGTCATAATACCGGACCACACAATCGGAATCTTCACGACCGTAGCGAGTAAAAAAATAAAAAGCAGCATATTTACGACAGGCACCAAATACGAAAAGGAAAACTCCTCTCGGAGCATATAACTTTGCAAATTCATAATCAGGTTAACAAAAATGGCCTGCCATAGATAAGGGGTCATTTTAACTTTAAAAATACTCAAAATCAGCGCAAAAACAGCTACTCCCTCAAGCGTGGAGAAAAGCAAAAAGCCGATTGGCTTCAAAAGCATGCGTGCATCTCCTTTACAATTCCAACAAACCTCATCGGTGTATTCAAAAACTTGGATGTACATCGAATATAAAGGGCTGGGAGCTACTTTTCAAGAGGTCTTTTCAATTATTTCATAGATTTATTCAAGCACTTCAACCGAATGTTATCGGATGCTGTTTCAAGTTGCAGCTTAGGCAACACTTTCTTTGACCGAATCTCCCTGCTTGTGCACAGGCTTCATACGTGATATAAGCTTTTTCCCCCAACGGATACCGGGCTGTTCAATCCACGAGTAGGTAAACCAGGATAGTCCAATGGTGAATAGCAACGTTATGATAAACATAAGTGTGAGGCTGACTAGGGGAGCAAAAGGTAGTTTAACCTGTACGATTAGTCCCAGAACCAGCATATGCGTCAAATACATGCTGTAGCTAAGGCGGCCGATCCATGACCACACCCGATTAAGCAGCCACATCGGCTGCCAGTGATACAAAGCATACGCCCCCAGCAGCAACCCGACACCTATGAGATAATCGGTCATGCCTCCAAAAAACGCAAATAGCACAGAAACAAGCAGCAAACTTCCACTGACCCGGTCTATACTTTTCCAATGCCGTTCGTCTTTCCAAATGAAAAACAACAATATACCTAGCCCAAAGACAGGCAATTGATTCGGAAACCATAAATACAGATAGTGCCCCCATAAAGAGTGATTACTAATCCATGGATATTGAACAAATACCGTATTTAACCCGAAGCTTACCACAAGCGCCATCACAACAAACCAGGTCGCATGGCGGACTGATCGGATCAGCTTAAATAATAGGGGGATAAACAGATAAAACATACATTCCACCGCAATAGACCATTCCACACCAATAATGCTGTTGATCCAGTACGGATTCAGACCATTCAAAAACAGGACATGAGCTGCGATATTGGCGGCAGTGACTCCCTCCTGATCTCCAAGCCAGAATCGTGGACCTGTCCCGTTCACAACTAAATAGATTCCTAACATCACGTAATACAAAGGAGCAATTCGAAAAAAACGACGCAACAGGTAAGCTGAAATTCTTTCCCTCTTGTCACCCGAACGTCTGCTCAAGGATAAAAATAGCGTAAAAGCGCTGGCCATATAAAATAAAGCGACACCTTTAGCTCCTATACTCAAGCCTTTTTGCAACCATCCGTTTAATCCGTCCACATGCTGGCTGACATGCACAAGTAATACTCCGATAATAGCCAGCGCCCTCAGCGTATCTACAAATTGCAGCTTGTCATCTTCCATTTTCCCCTTGGCTTCGGGCATCGTATCCCTCCATAACAATCTCGAATGATACATTTTGTATCTATAATACACAAAATGTATCACTAAAGTAAATATCTCTGTTATGCAAAAAAACACCCTCCGTCCGCAAAGAAATGCGGCCAGAAGATGTTCATTTTGTCCTTGCTTAGTCAGCTCACGCAAATGAGTATGGGCCAATTGGCAGTGACTTTATTTCAGGATTTTGCAAAATTCGATTCCAGTCGCTCCGAAGTGCAAGATATAGACAAAAAGCATTTCGATCTATATCTTGTTCATCGGAAGTCGCTTATGGGATTTTTGCAAAATCCTCATTTGTTTAAATGAAAAGGGACGGTCGTTACGATCACGTCTTTATAATTAATCAAATAAGCTCTCATCAGTAAGCTGGTCTGATTGTGTAGAATATTTTCCCACCAGTGCTTGGTGATGAATTGTGGAATGAGAACAGTGATATGGTCCTCGTCTGCTTTTTTCCACTCTACTGTATCGATGAACTTGCGGAGCGGATTAATGATGCTGCGATAACGGGATCTCAGCACTACCAAACGTATGCCCACATCCCACTCTTCCCACTTCTGTTCCATTTTTTGAATCGCTTCATCATCCACACCCACATATACGGCAACCACATTGTCCGACAAGGTTTTGGCATAGCTGATCGTATTCATAACGACTCGCGTAATACCTGCCACCGGAATAATAATCGTATTGCCTTTCACCATAGGTTTATCCTTGGTAATATCAATGCGCAGTTGTTCAGCCGTATTTTTGTAATGCCCGTTGATCTTCATAAAGAAATACAGTACCAAAGGCAGAAAGATAAAGACTACCCACACCTGGCTAAACTTAGTAAAGATAAAAATGAGCGTAATCGACAGCGTGGTCAGCATCCCAACCGTATTAATAGCAAGCTTGACGATCCAGCCTGGCGGTTTGAGCCGGATCCAGCGAATCATCATGCCAAGTTGCGAGAGCGTGAACGGAATAAATACCCCTACGGCATAAAGCGGGATCAGATTTTCTGTGTTGCCGCCAAATACGATGACCAGCAATGCCGAGAAGATACTCAGAAACAGGATACCATTAGAGTATCCGAGTCGATCTCCACGAACCATGAACATGTGCGGCATGTATTTGTCCTTCGCGAGCATAAAAGCAAGTAATGGAAAGGCCGAATAGGCTGTATTCGCCGCCAAAAACAAGATGAGCGCCGTTACGCCCTGAATGATGTAATACATCACACCACGCCCGAAAGTGGCGTTTGCAATTTGCGAAATGACCGTTTCATGCGGATTAGGACGAACACCGTACCAATAAGCCAGCAAACTAATTCCGATAAACATACATCCGAGAATCAAACCCATCATCATTAGTGTAGTTGCTGCATTTTTGGCAGCTGGCTTGCGGAAATTCGGAATGGCATTCGAGACAGCTTCTACCCCAGTTAACGCCGAGCAACCCGAGCTGAACGCCTTCAGTAACAGGAACAGGCTGACGTTAGATACCGTAGCTCCAAATTGCGGTGCTGCAGCATGAGCTCCCCCTGCCACGTAATGAATGATACCGCTAATAATCAAGACAAAAATGGCAACAACAAATAAATAAATCGGTACAGCCAGCACCGAGGCAGATTCTGTCACTCCGCGCAAATTCATAATAGTCAAAAAGATAATCATAATCAAAGCAATGGCAATCCGATGATCATGTAACGACGGGAACGCAGATGTAATGGCATCTGTACCTGCCGATGAGCTAACCGCTACCGTCAGAATATAATCGACCAACAAAGACCCACCTGCAATCAGGCTGGGACTCTTTCCCAAATTATCCTGTGCAACAATGTACGCTCCTCCGCCACCAGGATAGGAAAATATGGTCTGTCTATAGGACAGGATCAGAATGATCAGCAAACCCAATACCGCAATGGATATAGGAATGGAATACCATAGGGCAGCGAAGCCAGCTGTAATTAAAACCAGCAGAATTTGCTCCGTTCCGTAAGCTACAGAGGACAAGGCATCTGAGGACAGAATGGCCAGTGCCTTGAGCTTATTCAGTTTCTCATCTTCAAGGGCCGTCGACTTTCGCGGACGACCGATTAATAATCTTTTGACTTTACTCAGCATTTCGTTGACTCCTTCTTTGGATGAGGGTTTTGCAAAAGAACTATGGATCTTATGTTTATTATGTCACCTACACATCAGATTGATGAAACAAATGAACTATTATTTTATACTCCCTCATCCTGAAAAAAACAATAAGGAATGCTCCCTAAAAAGAGCATTCCCGAGTAAGAAAGAGTATTTCGATAAAATACCCTTATGAATACAGTAATTTGAACCTTTCCGGGGTAATTCCTTCAGCACGGCGAAAAGTTGCCACAAAATGACTGGCATCTCGGAATCCTACTCGCTCCGAAATCTCCTTTACTGTTAATTGCGGATATTCCGTCATCATTTCCTTGGCCTTCCGCAGCCGAATTACAATCAGATAAGCATAAGAAGTCACACCAAACGCTTGCTTAAATAATGTATTTAAATGGCGGGAGCTGACATTCATCATAACTGCCATATCACCCAGGCCCACATCAGGACTGGCATAATTTTGCTCCATAAAGGCCAGTACAGGGGTTAAACGTTCCACATTATGGGATAGGGAAGGCATCGAGCTATGTTGTCCATGTTTACGCAGTAGAGTCAGAAAACGATACATATTGGCCGAAGCATCTAATCCAGACAAATCACGTTCACTAACCATGGAATGGAGCATAGTTTCCCCATAGCTGTGCAGCTCGCTATCCGGGTCCCAATGATACCCACGCGTATGCTTCAATCCCAGTGCAGTCAATACAGCAGCGGCGATGGGGCCGTCAAATGTAATGTATAACGTTCGCCATACCTTGGTCGCCCGTCTGTATGCATGGGATTCCCCAGGTAGCAGCAGAACCCCGGACTGCTCTCCCAGACGGAAGGTCCCCCCTTTAAATGTAAACATCCCTTCACCGGACACCGTCTGAATCCAGTGAAAGCACGGATAGCCCTCTGGACGGGACACATCCTCCTGCCTGCTGTTAAATCCGATACTTTCAATAAAAAGGGGTAAAGAGTGCTCACGCGTAGTCAGGAAAAATCTTAAATGATGGGGAGTTAAAATCATAAAAAGCACCTCCGGCGTATGCGGGTATGTATTTCACATGTAGATCCATATTGTTATATACACGTTCATTTTATTATATTTAAAAGCAGTTATTTGTATTATAAGATAGAATTATTCTTATATACAGAGGTGATTGACATGATAAGCAGCAAACTTCCTAAAGTATTTTACGGTGGAGATTATAATCCTGAGCAATGGGATGAGGCCACGCATCAGGAAGATTTACGGATGTTCAGGCAAGCAGGGATTGATATCGCCACGGTCAACGTATTCTCATGGGCCAAAATTCAGTCCGATGAAATCACATATCATTTTGAATGGCTGGATCAATTGATTGACAGTCTTTATGAAAGCGATATCTTCGTTTGTCTAGCTACTAGCACGGCAGCGCACCCTGCTTGGATGGCTACCCGCTATCCCGACGTTCTCCGGGTGGACGCTGACGGACGGAAGCGGAAATTCGGTGGCCGCCACAACTCTTGTCCGAACAGTCCAACGTATCGAAAATACGCGGAGCAGATGGCTGACCGAATTGCAGAACGATACAAAAACCATCCCGCGATCCTCGTGTGGCACGTGTCCAATGAGTACGGCGGGGATTGCTATTGTGATAACTGCGCGGCCGCATTCCGGGTGTGGCTCAAGCAAAAATACGGATCACTGGAAGAGCTAAACCGGGTGTGGAATACTTCCTTCTGGGGTCACACCTTCTATGATTGGGATGAAATTGTACCGCCAAATAATCTGAGCGAGCATTGGGGAGAAAATCACTCCTGCTTTCAGGGCATATCCCTCGATTATGCGCGCTTCAATTCAGACAGTATGCTGGATTGCTACCTACTGGAATATAACGCGATTAAAAAACATGTTCCCGATGCCGTGGTAACAACCAATCTGATGGGCTTTTTTAAGCAACTGGACTATTTTAAATGGGCTAAGTACATGGATATTGTATCTTGGGACAGCTATCCCGGGGCCAATACTCCGATAAGCTATACGGCGATGGCGCACGATCTGATGCGCGGCTTGAAGGATGGTCAACCCTTTATGCTGATGGAGCAAACACCGAGCCAGCAGAACTGGCAGGCGTATAATTCGCTTAAACGGCCCGGCGTTATGCGGTTATGGAGTTATCAGGCAGTCGCGCATGGCGCGGACACGGTCATGTTCTTCCAGCTTCGCCGCTCGATCGGCGCTTGTGAGAAATTCCACGGGGCCGTCATTGAGCATGCCGGGCATGAGAACACACGTGTATTTCGCGAGGTGGCACAGCTTGGCAGTGAGCTTAGCGCATTAGGCAACACGCTACTTGACGCGACCGTTAATGCAAAAGTAGCCATTTTATTCGATTGGGATAATTGGTGGGCTTTGGAAAAATCAAGCGGCCCTTCTGTCGCCTTGAAGTATATGGATCAGGTACACAAGTATTATGCTCCCCTCTTCCGGCGGAATGTACAGGTAGACCTGGTTTCTGTTGATGCAGATTTCCAGAAATATGATCTCATTATCGCGCCTGTACTCTACATGGTCAAGCCGGGTACCGCCGAGAAGCTGGAACAATTCACAGAGCATGGCGGCACCTTCGTAACGACCTTTTTCAGTGGCATTGTAAATGAAACCGATCTGGTCACAACCGGAGGATATCCTGGTAAACTGCGTAACTTGCTTGGGATCTGGGTGGAAGAAATTGACGCGCTTCTGCCGGAATCACACAACCGCATTGTATTGAAAGAAAAGATGGGGGTATTACAAGGTGAATATAAATGCGGTCTGCTCTGCGACTTGTTGCATAGCGAAGGCGCCGAGGTACTGGCCGAATACGGCGATGATTTCTATCAGGGCATGCCAGTGCTGACACGCAATCGCTTCGGTCAAGGTGAGGCATGGTACGTTGCTTCAGATCCTGAAGAGACTTTCCTTGATGGCCTGCTGGACTACATTTGTGAGCAAAAAGGGATTCCATCCCTGCTGCGCGCTCCTGCGGGTGTAGAAGCCACTGTACGGACCAAAGATGGAAAATCATATCTATTCGTTCTGAATCATAACGCCCAGACGCAGCAATATCATTTGGATGATCAGAAAGGGAATGAGCTGATCAGTGGTAAATACCTGGAAGGAGATATTTCTATTGAAGGCTACGGCTTTCAAATACTGGAGCTATCATAATCACTCAGATTTGACTCATGCAGTTCAGCTTGCTGCATAAGTCAAATCTAGGTATCAAAGGAGTTCATCATGAAACGACTGCTATGGATCGGCAGCTTATCTTATTTTTTAATCGGCCTGGCACACGTGGTTGTAGGCTCCCTACTGCCTGTGTTGTTAGAGCATTACGGTAGAAATTATACGGATGGCGGAAGTCTAATCTTCGCTCAATTTTCCGGTTTTCTGGCTGGAGTCCTGCTGTCGCCGTGGCTTGCCCGGAGTTTCGGCAAACGCCGAAGTCTGGTATTCGCCCTGCTCCTGCTGTGCGCGGCGGAAGTGCTCTACTCATTGTTGCCGCCTTGGGGTTGGCTATATGCCGTCGGGGCAGCAGCCGGGTTTGGCTTCGGTATGGTAGAAACACTCATTGGCACTATTATTATTAGCGGTATTACTCAAGGAACGGGCGCGGCTATGAGCCGTCTGGAAGTCTTTTTTGGGATTGGTGCTTTGGCTATGCCCGCTATCGCCAGCCAGCTCATTGCTCTCGGTTGGTGGCGATTGGCCTTTCCCATCATTTCCATGTTTGCAGCCGTCACCGTCATAGCTTGGCTGCGCGGGTCCTTCGGCACGCTGGACGCTGTATTAGACCAACAGGAACACCAAGGTGATAACCATATGCGTTCCACTAACTCACCCAAATCCCCCACGGTGGAGGCTTCTAAGGGTAGCCCTATAGGCAATTGGAAGCTACTTGCACTATTTATCGTCTTTTTCTTTATCTATGTAGGGACAGAGATGAGCCTGGCTAATTTCCTGCCCTCCATGTTCATCGAACGGCTGGGTCTCACACAAGCCGAAGCAGCACTTAGTGTCACCTGCTTCTGGTTAGCAATGGCTACCGGCCGGTTATTCACAGGCTACATTGCCGATCGATACGGCTACGGTGTCTTTGTCGCCCTGAGCTCGCTGGCAGCGACCGTGCTGCTGTGCGTGTTCCCACTGATCAAAGGCACTGCCGGCGCCTTTATCCTTATTGTACTGCTGGGGCTGGGCATGTCCGGCATCTTCTCCATCGCACTTGTTTTTGCCAGCAAAATGATGCCGGGTACAGAAGAATCTACCACTAGCCTGCTTATCGGCGCAGGTGGAGTTGGGGGAGCTCTGCTGCCATTATGGCTCGGAAATAGCATGGATCGTGGTGGAGCAGTCTCTTCGGCGTGGTTGCTGGCAGGCTTCGCCTGTATCCTATGCCTGCTTGGGGGCATCTTGTACGCCCTATATGTGCGCAAAAAACGGCTTCATACCGCTTCATCATGAGACACGTCTCTACGGGCGCCTTTGTCTGTTCCTTGGTTGTCATCCAAGTGCACATTCAAAGGTGCTTTTTTACATACTAGACGAATGCACCTTGTACAGTAGCCCGTTTTTAGTCAAAATAGATCGTTTCCTATGAATCACAGGACAGATATCCATGCCTCCTCTAGATGAATGGAGTAGTATACAACAAACCATATGGAGGTGTTTGTATTGGGTCATCCTGAATTAAAACGGAAAAAAGGCCGTAAAAAAAATGTTTTTGTCCGTGCCTGGTTTGATAAGTTAGAAAAAAAGTTTGAGGAGAAGCCCCCAAAGAGAAAAGTCCGCTCGAAACGGAAAGGGGTTGGAAAAGATATCATCGTCAAAAAGCAACTTGTAAGTGTGAATATTAATCATGGCGCTTTAGGGGCTGAAGGGGATCCTGGAACCATAGGTGATTTAGCACAGTTTGGTTATATTTATAACGTGAAGCCCCAAGTTGTTCCGATTGAAGGGGATGTCATTTTGGATACGAACGGTATACTTACACCTGGAATTGCTCATGTTCCAGGAACTACACAGATTGCTGTATCCGATGCTGGAAAATATGAAGTTCACTTTTCGGTGTCCGGTGTGGAACCTAACCAATTCGCCATCTTTATTAATGGCGCACTGGCTGTGGGAACTGTATACGGCTCAGGAGCCGGGGCACAACAGAACACAGGGCAAGCCATCCTCGCTCTGGCATGCGGTGACGTCCTTACTCTGCGAAACCATAGCTCTACTACTGCTGTTACCCTGCAAACACAAGCCGGAGGGACTCAAGCCAGCATAAACGCTTCTGTCCTCATTAAAAAATTGAGATAGGCGTGAACTCCCGCAAAGTCTCAGTGTACTAAAAAGGGTTTATCCATACAGCGAGGATAAACCCTGAATATTTTTTAAAAGGCCATAATGATCCCTTTGTCATTGGCATACATTGAACTAATCCCTCTGGTGGACACAATATGAATATCTTTAAATTGATAGCGTTTCTTCAGCGCATTCATTAATTTTTCCGCCAGCCCAGGATTATTGCAGTGAGTAATGACGATGCTTTCTCCTTCGGTAGCCCGGCCACTTTTTTCAATAGTATCTGCCAGCTTTTCGATAATTTGATTCTGACCGCGTGCTTGAGTAAAAAATGCAATATTCCCGTCACCATCCGAGCCTAAAATAGGCCTGATATGCAAGAGTGAAAGTATCTTTCCAGTGATTTTATTCATTCGTCCGTTCTTAACCAAATTATCCAGATTTTCTAAAACAAAGTACGTTTTCATCTTGCTGATAAAGCTCTCCAAGGAAGAAATAATTTCGCTTTTATGATACCCCTCGTCAATCAACTTGCGTAGTTTTAGAGCTAACAAGAGCTGTCCAGCCGAAGCGCTTTTCGAATCAAATACATGAACATCCGCCCCCTCTTCTTCCGCCATATCTTTTCCTACCAATGCACTGGAATACGAACTGGACAGGTTGCTGGATAACGTGATGGCAAAAGAAGTATGCGCACCTTGAAAGGCTTCCTTATACAGCATAGGTGACGGTGATGCGGATCCAATTTTGGTTGTACAGGCTTTCATTTCTTCCATAAACTGAGGCAAGTCCAATGTGTCATCATCTACGAAGCATTTATCTCCCAGCGTCATATTTAACGGAATCGTAATAACTTGCATCTCTTCTCTAAGCTCTCTCGTTAAATCACAGCAGCTGTCTGCTATTATTTTATATCTCACCCGGTACACCCTCACATTATGTTATTTTTCAATAGAACCCGCATTCATAATACTCAAAGAAAGCTCAATTAACCGTATAAATTCCTTCACATTCTTCTCACCCAGACCTACTACAAGCGCTTCAAAATAACCTTCAATTCTCTGTTGCTTCTGTTTGATCAAGGATTCACCATCTACTGTGAGCCTTACACACATTCGTCGTCTGTCATGCTCAGACATTTCCATAGTCACATAGCCTTTTTTCCTTAATCCCGTAAGCGTTGCCGTAATTCTTGATCTGGATACATGCAGATGATCGCTGAGTAAGGAAGGATTAATTTCATCATCCCGATGCTGAACTAAATATTGAAGCACATGGTTTTCCCCCTGAACAAGCTCCGTCAGGCTACTGAATAATTCCATGTCATAAATCCGGTTAACGGATTCTCTCAATTCTTCCCTTAGTTCATAATCTTTCATAGTGAACCTCCGCAAAACACATAATACATACAGTTAACTATTAATACTATGTACTATAATGAATTGCCCACAATAATAACAATGAAATATTTGTGAATTTTTATACTTTATGCCCCCTTGAATGTCCAGTAGCAGGAGGTTTTATACTGTGGACTGTAAGACAACCAGAGGAAACAACAAGGAGGGTTTAATTTTATGAGGTTTTTGGAAATGTGTTATATTATCATGAATATTATCATGCTCGGTTGGTTTCTATTTGCTCCAAAGAAATCACCGCGAGGATTATGGGCTGGTGTCGGCCTCTTAATTCTATTCCTGCTGGCACATGGACTAATTGAAGGTTTGCGTTGGCCCATGATTCCAGCCTATCTGATGACGTTATTCTTCGTTGTGTGGATTGCTGTACATCGCAGAGCTCTTTCTCATTGGGTACGAAATGCTTTAATTACGACACTTGCAGCTTTTTATGCGGTTATCACCGTCGCTTCTCCTCTCCTATTTCCCGTTTTCGCTTTCGAGAAACCTACAGGTCCATACCCCATAGGAACGGTATCCTACCATTGGACAGATGATACACGTGAGGAAACCTTTACTTCTGCACCTGGCGATAAACGTGAACTCATGGTACAAATCTGGTACCCAGCCAGTTCGACCAGCAAGGGAAGCATAGCTCCGTATCTGTTGCATTCGGATGTGTACGCACAGGCGCTGCATAACGTTTTACATCTGCCCAAGCTACTGTTTACAAATTTGGAGTTCGTTAAAACACATTCTGTTGAAAAAGCCCCCCTGGCTGATGCGGAAGGCAAATATCCGGTACTTGTTTTTTCACATGGATTACACGGGTACAAAAATCAAAATACCTTTCAGGTCGAACAACTGGCTAGTCACGGCTATATTGTGGTAGGAATTGATCATACGTACAACAGCGTGGCTTCCGTGTTTCCAGATGGTCATATCGCGAACTTTGAATCTCAAGGAAAAGAAGGATTTGAGCAGCTCCAATTTACTCATATGGATAAACTCAATCAAGGTTGGGTGAAAGATGCTTCATTTGTAGTCGATCAAATCGAAAAGCTATCCAAGCATGATCCAGATCAGCGTTTTACAGGACGTATGGATCTTGAACGTATCGGCATGTTCGGCCATTCTTTCGGTGGAGCTACTACGGTGCAAATGCTGATGAACGATCCAAGAATTAAAGTGGGGATCAACATGGACGGCGTGCTATATGGCCAACAGCGAATCCCGATTGACGGACTGAATAAGCCCTTTCTGATGATGAGTGCAGAGGACACACTGAATGGCGCTACCACTCTGAGTGATGCATATATTGCTTCGATGGGTACAGACAGAACACAGGTCACCAACTATTACAAAGAGGTCGATGCCCGATATTATTCGGTAGCCGCAGGCGGGAATTACTGGTTGAAGTTAAAACAGGCTAAGCATTTAAGCTTTTCAGATATGTATTTGATTTCACCCTTATTTGAATGGATGGAGGGTGTCGATGTACGCAGTACGCACCGACTGATTAATACTTATACACTCGATTTCTTTAATCACTATCTAAAACAGCAACCCTTCGAACGAATAGAGCAAGACATAGGTGACCATCCTGACTTCACGTTAGAGAAAGGCTGAATAACTGTTCAGCCTTCATCCATGTGCTCAAGCTTCCACTTCATTCCTTGAAGCAATAGAGCAATGCCTTCAACAATTAAGCTCCATTTCGGATTTAAGATTAAGCAAAGTTTATTAAAACGCTGAATGGGTTCAGGTACAGCATCCAGTGCATGTGTGGCATAATGACGGAAAAACGACGTTTTATCCTTAACTTGCTCTGTATTTGCATACAACATGACATAATCTTCGACTATGGCTTGTACGACAGAACTATTCACAGCTAACTGCTGTTCCAAAGCAGCCTCTACCCGAATCCGAATGTTCTCCATGTTTTTGACCCATGTGGCAGCATGAACTCGTGGCTGATGCACCATATTAAAAAAAGGAAGCTCGCTGCGTTCCAAATCCGCCAAATACTGAGGATCGTTAATCAGCTCCTGTAATTCATTCCAAGCTACTGTCTGCTTTGCCGATATTTTCACTTCATTTAAAATATACTTATTAAAAAAATACAAAAACGTGTCCCGCCATTCCGGTGGGACTTTATCCAAAAAGCCGGGCTCCTCCATTTTGTCCAATATAAATTGACTTCGCCTTTGCGCATTAATCGTCAAGGAGTCTACCAGATCGTTCATAAAACGTAATGAATCGCCTGTACGTCCATCCACTTCATGTTCTTTAGCTTGTCGCAAAATGGATATCATATTTGTATATGTTGCAACCTGTGTTTCCAAAGCCTCGATTTGCCAGTCTAGTGCCTGGGCAATATGTATTTCTCCAGATATCATTTGTCGTATATCTTCAACAGCAAAATCCAAGTAGCGCAGGGTTGTAATCAGCTTCAAGCGCCATATATCTTCCAGCGTATATAGTCGGTGTCCTCCTTCCGTATACTCTGAGGGCTTAAGTAAACCAATCTCATCATAGTAGCGAACCGTTTTCACAGTCGAACCAATCATTCTAGCGACTTCCCCAATGGAATGCACATGTTCACCTTCCTGTCTCATCAAGTTTGGCTCATTTCAATTTAAATCGTATATTCTACCTATCCCAATTGACCCTAAACAACATTTCTCTAAGCAAAAATATTGCAGACATTGATTTAACTGCTTATAGAAAGAACCCGGATTTTAACGATAAGCACTACACCATAGTATATTATGACAAAATAAATCGTATAAAGGCTAGTTTTGTATATCCCAATAATAACAAGCAGGATCAGATTGTTGTTTGGACTATATTAGAGAAGTATTAACATTTACAAGAAAAGGCCAACCACTAAATACGGGTTGACCTCATCATTTAAAGAATGACTTACGTTTCTAAAAGAATATGAACTGACTTTACAGCACCGTTTTAACCGTGTCTTGGACTTGTTTTAGCAGTCCTTTATAGCCATCTTCATCAAGGTAGCCGATACTTCCAAGCAGCAAGTGACCGACAGATTTAATTCCAACGAAATCAAAAATTCCCGTATCTGATGTGATCTTCAATCCTGCGGTCATACCGATTTCATCGTAGATCGCGTTGGGAGTACCATGTGTATTCACGATAAAACCTTTTTTACCTGTAAGCAGCTTATTAATCCCTTCCGCACCAGCCGTATATGCAAATCCGTATGCAAATACACGGTCAACGTAACCTTTCAGGATGGCAGGAAGACCTGTCCACCAGATGGGAGAAATAAAAATAATCGTATCCGATTGTGAGATGTATTCCTGCTCCACTTTGATATCAGCCGGAGTTTTCCCTGCTCTCATAGCGGCAGTATCCTCAGGTTTTAACACAGGTTGAAAATCAAGGGCATATAGATCACGTACAACGACTTCGTCACCTTTTTCTTTCAGAGTATTTACAACCGTTTCGAGTATCGCGTGATTAAAGCTTTCTGCGTTAGAGTGAGCATAAATAATAAGATGTTTCATTTTAATAACCTCCAGATGTTTTATTGTTATTTTGATATTAATATAGATATCTATACATTTACTTAAAAAATTTATAATCTGTTTTTTACATGCTCCAGCAAATATTCCAGTTGTTCTTTTTCTTCATCTTTGAGACCACCATAGATGGTTTCTTGCAATCTATTGGAGATCATCTCAAATACAGGCTCTATCTCTCTTCCCTTATCGGTCAGAAATATCAGGGTAACTCGACTATCTTCCCTTTCTTTTTTTCTTTCGACATACCCCAACTTCACTAGCTTGTCGATCAAAACAGTGACAGTGGGTTGCTGACGAGAAATTTTTTGCGTCAATTCCTTAATGGAAAGCCCGTCCTTTTGATAAAGGAACATTAGAATTCCACCATGAGTAGGAACAATTCCTTCAATTCCATTCGATTCGAGCTCAGACACAATCAATTTATTGATCGAGTCTCTAATGGTTCCTATCAGTGCAGCTGCATTATTTTTTAACATACAAGCATTATTACATAGACATCTATATATATCAAGTGTTGGTTTCAGTCTGATCTGGTTTTAGCATATGAATGATTCAAAGAACTAGGATTAAAACACTTGAGTGCCCAAGAAAAGAAAACTTTAGAGCAAATATGACTTAATCTAAATGGTTCATGGTGGACTACTATCAGACGCATAAAAAAGCCAAAACACCAAAGTTCCTTACCTGACTTTGAGTATTTTGGCTTACAGTGTTTATTTATGAAATAAAGAGGTATTCGAAGTATGATATGTTTTAGTTGAGCGTTTGAAGTACCTCAGGTGTAAAGGTTTGAAGATCATGAATTCGGCCTTCACGTATTTTCGTAGCCCATGCAGGATCGCCCAGAAGCGCACGCCCAACAGCTACCAGATCAAATTCATTGTTGTCGAGCCGTTCCAGAAGTTCATTAATATCTTGGTGTCCTGCCCCTTTCCCTTCCGTATAACTTACAAAATCCTCATCCAGACCTACAGAGCCAACCGTAATCGTAGTTTTTCCAGTCAGCTTCTTCACCCATCCGGCAAAGCTCAAATCGGAGCCTTCAAATTCAGGTGCCCAAAAGCGACGTGTCGAGCAATGGAAGATGTCCACGCCCGCTTGTACCAACACATTCAGGAATTGCCCCAGTTTATCCGGTGTATCGAACGGTTTTGCGTTGTAATCATTCATTTTCCATTGGGATAGGCGCATGGCAATAGGGTAGTCAGGGCCAACCTCAGCACGAATAGCTTCCACAAGCTCAATGGCGAATTGAGCACGTTTTATGATATCGCCACCATAGCGATCCGTACGTTGGTTCGTTCTCTCCCAAAAGAATTGATCAACCAGATAGCCGTGTGCTCCGTGAATTTCAACGCCGTCAAAGCCTAGTCGTTTTGCATTCGCAGCTGCATCGACATAGGCGCGAATGACCTTGGCGATTTCTTCTTCTGTCATCGGCTCGGTTACTTTTTTTCCTTCCAGGTTCAGCCCTGATGGACCAATCGATAGCGCTTCGGGATTCGGCTGAGATCCCAAAGGACGAGCCATCCCCATATGCCAAAGCTGTGGAAAAATTTTGCTACCGACTTCATGAACCTGTCTGACCACTTCAGCCCAACCGTTTAAAGCCGCTTCTCCATAAAAATTAGGTATCCTCGGCTCACTTGTTCCAGCCGGATGGTCAATTACTGCACCTTCAGTAATAATAAGACCTACATCATTCTCAGCACGACGGCGATAATAAGCGGCTACATCCGGTCCTGGCACACCATTTGGTGAAAAAGCGCGGCCCATTGCCGGCATTACAATACGAGTCTGCAGGGTCAGATTATGAATGGTATAAGGTTGAAATAAAGCTTCTGTTGAATGGACATTTTGCGGTTGATTACTCAAGGATTGTACCTCCTCATTTTCTTTTATCGCTTTTTAGCAATTCTATAAAAGGCTCGTGCACCATCAAACGGGGTGCAAGTGAAATGTTAGCAATGTTTAATTTATCATTCAACCGACAAAATGTTCATTCTGTTGCTTAACCAAAAGGGTTATAAAATTGTTGTATAACTAAACTCACTTGTTGACAAAACAACACATGTTTATAATGGGGGAATCATTTAATTTACCTGAAAGGAGTGTCTTGAGGATGCCTGGTGTAACCTCACCCAACCCAAACGATCCGCGCGTCATTCGAACACGTAGATTAATTCTCGACGCATTCGTTGACCAATTAAATAAGAAAGACTTCTACACGATTACGATCAATGACATTACCCAAAAAGCCACCATTAACCGTGCCACGTTCTATGCACATTTTCAAGATAAATATGCACTGCTTGAAACCCTTTTGTCAGATGCATTTTTGGAGTATGTTATCAAGAGGATTGATGCTGAGGCACGTTTGTCGGAGGAGATCATTCAGAAACTTATTCTTTCGTTATGTGACTATCACGACTCAAGTAACCAATGCGTTCATAAATATAATTCAGTGGCACCGATCCTGGAAGAACATATTAAGAATCAATTAGAGCAATTCATACTTCAACTCATAACAAGAGAAGCCAATAATACAGACCAAAGAACGTTAGAACTTGCCGCGACCATTCTAAGCTGGTCCATTTATGGTGTAACCTTTCGCTGGAATGTGGAAGGAAAAAAAGAGTCTCCTACAGATTTAGCCGAGAGAGCTGTGCCTTTAATCTTCAATGGGGTTGTCTTATCTCTAGTCTCACAAATCTCTTAGCAGAAAATGCGAATAAAAAGGGCCGTTCCCAGTGTACTTCGATCAGTTCCTGGGACAGCCCTTATAGTATTTAGTAAAATAATTGCATCTTTTATTTAAAGAATTTTCTTAAACATCTCGATAACTTGTTCTTTGCTAGGTATGAACGGATTGCCCGGAGCGCAAGCATCCTTCATTGAGTTCTCGGCAAGCAGATCCAAATCCACTTCATTTACACCTAGTTCAGAAAGTTTGGAAGGAATCCCTACTTCCTTCGACAGGTCTTTGATTCTTTGGATTACATAGTCTGCGCATTCCTTATCGGTTTTCCCCTTATCTTCAAAACCGATGACCTTAGCGATGGCACGAAACTTCTCTGGTACATGCTTGGCATTCTCCTCCTCCACAATCGGCAGCAGCATGGCATTACAAACACCATGAGGCAAATCGTATACGCCGCCAAGCTGATGCGCCATCGCATGAACATAACCCAATCCGGCATTATTAAATGCAAGTCCTCCCAAGAAAATAGCGTATACCATTTGCTCACGTGCTTCTATATCATGACCGTTGCTCACTGTACGAGCCAAATGATTAAAAATAATCTCTACTGCTGCCAACGCAGTCGCATCCGTTACAGGATAGGAACCTGGCGTAACCAAAGCTTCAATAGCATGGGTCAAAGCATCTAGTCCTGTAGCTGCCGTTAATGCGGCGGGTTTGTCTACCATCAGCTCAGGGTCGTTGACCGAAATCGTAGCTACACTATTCTTATCAACCATAACCATTTTGACCTTGCGCTCTTCGTCCGTAATGACATAATTGATCGTGATTTCAGCCGATGTTCCTGCTGTGGTATTAATAGCCACAATAGGAAGCGATTTATGCTTGGATTTATGAACGCCCTCATACTCGGTTATATGTCCCCCGTTGGTAGCAATAATGCCGATTCCCTTAGCCGTATCCTGTGGTGATCCTCCGCCAATCGAAATTAAAAAGTCACATCCGTTTTCTTTCAGAAACTGAACACCATCATGTACATTTTTACAGGTCGGATTTGGTTTTACTTCATCGTATACCGCATAGTTCAATCCAATATCATCCAGCAAAGATGTAACCTTGCCTGCAATGCCACTCTTCATCAAAAATTTATCCGTAACGACTAGAGCTTTGTTTAAATTCAGTTCTTTTATATACGGCCCAACTTCATGCAAACAGCCTGTTCCCATAAGATTGATAGATGGTACAAAAAATACATGTGCGCTCATATAAAATCGGCCTCCTAAAGGATTCACTTCTTGTTGCCTCGCTAACTACGGAATTATTCTCCAAAGTGAAACATTTCACATTTATAATGTTATCTTTATTTTATTTTGGTGTCAATAATAAAACACAGATATTTGTTTGTTTTATTTTTGTTTGTTTTGTTTTTTTAAATGAATCCAATATTTGGTACACAACTAATCGGAGGAAGCCTCGTACAACTTAGATGAACACATTAACAACGAGGTGATGACAGCATGACAATCAACAAGGGAGTATTGCTGGCTCTGCTGGCAGTATCGCTGCTCCAAGCAAACCCGTCTTATGCGAAGTCGGTACCGCTGACTCCGGTGACGACCGTTTATGTGGATGACCACCCGCTTCAGCTTGTCGCCCAGCCGCTGCTGCTAGACGGGACAACGCTCGTCCCCATGCGTCAGTTGTTTGAGGCGCAAGGAGCTGTGCTTTCCTGGAACAGATTCAGCAAAACCGTAACAGCAACCAAAACCGACACGGTGCTGACCTACCACATCGGGGAACTCGCTGCCACCCTAAACGGCAAAACGCTGTCCCTGAATGTTCCGGGACAGATCGTTGAGGGCAACACGATGATTCCACTGCGTTTTGTGAGCGAAGCACTTGGGAGCACAGTGAAGTGGGATGCCCTTACCCGGACAATCCGGATTGCCTCCAGAGACGATTTTTTCACAACAGTTCTTTCCAGGGTCAACCTGCGCAGCGAACCAGATTCATCGGGAGCTTCCCCTTCCCTGCGGCTTATTCCAGCCAGCGAAAAGGTTCACGTCATCCGCGAAGTCAATGCTCTCTGGCTGGAAGTGCGCACTAAAGACAACCTGACTGGATACATATCGGCAAAACCAAAATACAGCGACTATTCCAGCCCATCCCTGGCGGAACGGCAGGGAGATGAACTCATCGCCTACGGAGAGAAATTTCTCGGTACCCCTTATGAATTCGGCGCAGCAACCGGACAGACTTCGACCTTTGATTGTTCTTCTTTTGTGGGGGAAGTGTTCCGGCATACGCTCTCTATCGACCTCCCCCGTGTCTCTTACGATCAGGCTAAAGAAGGGCGGGAGGTCGGGCTGAACGAGCTGCGCAAAGGCGACCTGCTGTTCTTCAGCGCACGCGGGCTAGAGATCGGCCATGTGGCTCTCTATGCAGGGAACAACAAATTGCTGCATACATTCTCCAAAGAACGCGGCGTTCATTTTGACACGCTTGACGATAAATGGAAGAAACGTTTCGTAACAGCGCGCAGGCTGTTTTAGGACGAACCAGATAGTCAATAACAGTATGCTATTCCAGTCCACATTCATTATCTTCTAATTGCCTTTTGCCGGACGCTCCCTTGTGGATTGCGTTCAGGCGGCAAAAGGTCGGGATTCATTGTAAAATGGAGGTCATAACGTTTAAAGGCTACGATCGCTTAAAAAATTGGAATGAGGTATTAATCGTTTTGAAATACTAGGCAGAGTCTTCTTTTGACTATAGACAGGAGGAATAAATAATTATGCAATTTGAGACAAACCGGCTCATTATTCGTGATATTTGCAGATCTGATTGGGAAAGTATACATACGTACACGTCATTGCCTGAAGTTACTAGATATACAGCCTGGGGACCGAATACAGAAGAAGATACAAAGGCATATATAGAACAAGTTCTAGCTTCACAGCAGGAACAGCCACGACAAGACTACGAACTAGCCGTTTGTCTGAAAAATAATGGAATCCTGATCGGCGGTATGGGTATTCATGTCAAAGATACTAATGCAGAATTGGGTTACGTTTTGAATCCAGATTATCAAGGGAAGGGTTATGCAGCAGAGGCAGCACGAGCGTTACTAGACTTTGGATTTAGCACACTTGCTATCCACCGTATTTATGCAACATGTCGACCAGAAAACACGGCTTCTGAGAAGGTTATGCAACAGATCGGAATGCAACGTGAAGGTTTGATGCGTGAACACTGGTATTACAAAGGCGAATTTCATGATTCATATCTGTACTCTATTCTTGCTGCGGAATATAGCAGGACATAAAAGGTATTTTTTATATCTAAATATATTATTGTATTTTTCAACAGACAATTACTCCTTGAGAAACATGTTGCTGCGATAAAATGATAGTTAAATCATTTAATGACAAATAGGTTTGAGGAACTTTTCTGAACGATATAATTTTTATTAAGGAGGGAACAACATGGAAGCTTTTGCAGAATATTTAGCGCATATTGATAACCCCCAACATCGGGCCCGAACGCAAGAGGTTTTGGCTTGGGTAACCAAGAAGTTTCCAAATTTAATGGCAAAAATTGCGTGGAGTCAGCCTCTGTTTACGGATCACGGCACATTTATTATTGGCTTTAGCGTAGCCAAACATCATTTGGCCGTTGCCCCTGAAAAGGCAGGGATTAATCATTTTTCTGAGTTAATTGTACAGGCTGGCTATGATCACACCAAGCAGTTGGTACGTATCCAGTGGGATAGTCCGGTTGATTTCTCATTACTTGAGAAAATGATCGAGTTTAATATTTTGGATAAGGCAGACTGTTCAACCTTTTGGCGGGAATAAAAAAAGGTTCCTTTTCTCGTAAAACTATACATCGAGCATCACAAATAAGTATTTTTCTTCTCGCCCCCTCTACCATCCTTCCAAATCTCATCATGCTAATGACCCTTAAAGTGACCCTATGCTATAATGTGGAAAGTATGGATTGTTACATGCACAGGAGGATTGGAGCAGAATGATTGGGAAATTTTTAATTTTCTCTCTACTATGGAGTTTGCTAGGCAACCCGTTTTTGGCGATGCTCGTACTCCTAATTGTGATCTATATATTGGATCGCAGCTTTGTCGGTGTATTGCCCAGCATCAGCAAACCATGGAAAAGAAGACGCAATGCCGCTCGATTGCGCCAACAGATTGCGCTAAACACCAACGATGTGGCTGCCAAGTTCGATTTGGCTCGTATCTGGATCGAAAGCAAGAAATATCCTCAGGCTTTGGAGCTGTTATTGGAAATTCAATCCCGTTACGAAGAATCAGCAGACTATTGGAACGCACGGGGAACGGCTGAAGTACACACAAACCATCTGGAGGATGGAGAACAGGATTTACTGAAAGCACTGGACATTAACCCGCGGGTGCAATACGGTGAGCCTTATTTGCATTTAGCCGCTGCTTTCAAAGAACGTGACGTAAATAAGTCACTTCATTATCTGCAGCAATTTCAGGAGATTCAGTCTTCTTCCAGCGAGGGCTATTATCTGACAGGCTTGATGTACCGTATGCTGGGACGCAAGGATGAAGCCACTGTAGCCTTTAACCAGTCCATTGCCGTCTATCGTTCCCTGCCCAAATACCGCAAACGAAATGAGCGCAAGTGGGCTGCGCGCAGCTTATTCCGTAAAATAATCGGCTAAACAGCACGCCTACTAATGCAAAGAAAGAGGTTCATGATGGTCAGTTGCTACTGCCATGATGAACCTCTTTCTTTTAATATACTTTGTCCGATCCAAAGCATCCTCTCACGCTCACCGTAACGGCGCATAACCAAGCCGATTCAGCTCTTCCGCAATCACGCGATAACCACGACTGTTCGGATGCACCCGGTCTAACGAAAGCAGTGCCCGTTCATAGCCCTCAAATGCGGGATAAATGTTCGCCACCCGGTAATTGGGTCCGCCCAATGTATAGAGAAACGAGTTGTACTGGCGCACATATACTCCCGCCTCCCTTACCTCTGGAAAAGGATTATATAATCCCACCATTCGGATGATAAATGGCTCACGCTGACCAGACTTTATCTGATACAGGGCATGTACAATTTGGCGTACATGTTCTTTTGTGTGATTCAGCGCTTGCGGAATGGAGGAACCCGACAAGCCGGAACCTCCAGCAAGTGCGCTGATGTATGGGCGCAGATCATTCCCGCCGATCGTTACCGTTATAAGTTCAGCCCGGCTGAGCGCCGACCGAAAAAGCGGATTGTTGCGGACCATTGACAGCAACTCCTGCGATGTCAGTCCGTTGATTCCCAGATTCTCGTAACTGACTGGCGTACGGAGATGTCTTTCTGCCATTCGCCGATAGATAGGTACAAATCCGCCGCTCAGCAACGTCCCCGCACCTGTTGTTAAAGAATCTCCAATCGCTGTATAGTGGTACGCCAATGAAACCCACCTCCCTCTTTCTACATAACATATCTTATGTAGAAAGAGGAACGCAGGACCCGGAGATTCGCTTATTCTTCGTCTATTTCATATATACAATGGAATTGCCCACCATCCGGCAAATCCTCTGATCCATATACGGCAAAGCCCACATTGCGGAAGAAATCTGCCCCCTCCGCATCCGTGTCCACAGTAAGCCGTTTCGGATTACGCTCCTGAATAAGCGTAAGCAGCATACCTCTGGCATATCCTCTATGACGGTTTTCAGGCAACACGGCCAGATGGCGAATTACGGTTGTTCCATCCTCCTGCTCCTCAAAACCAACAATACCTACAATAAGTCCTTCATCTTCTACACCGAACAGCTTCCAGTCATCCGAGGCTTGATAGGTACGTAAAGCTGCTTCTCCGCGTTCAGGATGATCCAGCACAGCGTAGGTTAACAGCTCCAGAACCTCCTCACGATCTGAATCTGTTTTTATATTTTTAAACATTGTTTGTCGTCTCTCCTTAATATCCTGAAATTAGGATTACCTCTAATTCTCCATAATAAGCAACGGCCAGTTATCAAGCCACTGCTTCTCAAACACACGCTGACGAAAAGCCGTTGTGTGACGAAACAAAGGGCTTTGCCGTACCCGCATATCCAGCAGATCTTCCAATCCATGCGGACAAATGACCTCTATTTGATCCTTGTCATTCAATCTAACCGCCACAGCCGTTGCCGTCTCTGGCCAGCGGCTCATCGCATCCTCTATCGAGGAATAAGGAGCCTCTCCGTTGCGAATATGCATCCGAGCCTGATTTTTGACAGACCAGTTACGTCCGGCCTGCTTACGGTTCAAGGACAATTCTAGATACTCATCTCGTTCCTCTAGCGTATTTTTCGGGTCAAAGTAAATAACATCAATATCGTTTAAAGGTGTAGCAGTTGTATAGCCATGGAGCTTGTCCCAAACCCGGTTACGTACATAGCCTGCGGCAATACATCCTTGCGGCAACTTCAGCTCTCGCACATAGCGCAAGTCTTGCAGTACCTGCGGATCATTCATATATTGTATGATTTGTAGCACATTTTCTTCCGACTTCATCCTGCACTCAACTCCCTTTTTATGATGACAGTTGCTGCACCGATTCTCCTCCTTGAGCCGCGATCCGTGCTGTACGCTGCACCAGACGTCGGCGTGCGACCAGAAGGAACGGAATGCCAATCACAACCGACAGGGCAACCGGAACAAAAACGGCAAGCGGCGCCGTTTGACCATAAATATCCAGCAACCAGCCACCAAATAAAGGAGCTAGCACGCTTCCCAAATTATTAAAGCCGATTGTACCGAAGTAGGTCCCTTTATATTGAGCATCTGCAATTTGGTCAATCAGTACGTCCAACATCGTGAACAATAACACTTCACCAACCGTAAACAGCACCATATCCAGTATAAACATCCAGCCTGAGTTTAGCATACCGCACAGCAACAGGCTGACCGCAATACATATATTCCCTGCAATCAAGGAATTTACCGGGGAAAATCGACTTGCCAGTCGCACCAGCGGATATTGAAATGCCAAAACACAAACCGCGTTGACCGTCAGCATGTATGTAAACCATCGAGTTCCTTCTGCGAAGGATAAGGACAAGAATTGAGGCATTGTAGAATTGGAATGAGCATAGCCCATCACACAAAATACCGTTCCCAGCAAAATCGGCATAAACACCGGATCACGGCTGGCTGTACGGAATGCCTCGCCCATCCGCAGTGGAGCCTCTCCCGCCGTTGTACCTATATGCAGATCCGATGCATACCGGGCAAATTGGATCAACAATAGTACCCCGTACAATGCGTACACACCAGCAGCTACCATAAACGGCGTACCCGTGGATGCAGATCCTAACATTAAACCAAGCAACGGCCCTGCCACCACCCCAACATTAATGGCCGCATATCTCATATTGTAGATAAGCAGTCTTTTCTCCTTCGGGGTTACATCTGATAACAGTGCCCGTGAGGTTGGCTCGAACAAGGATCTGCACAGTCCATTCAGAGCATTAATGACAAAAAAGGCCCAGGCCGCTTCCGCCAACGCAAAAGCAACGAATACAAGCGCCCAGCTCGCAATGGACACCAGCATCACCTTACGTCGTCCGATTCGATCTGAAATATATCCGCCGTAAAAGCTGGCAAAAATGCCGACCAACGAGCTAACCGATACAATCACCCCCGTATGAAAGGGGGACACCCCTAGTCGAGTGGTAAGGTAAATAGACAAAAACGGGATACTCATGGATGTCGCCATCCGTCCAAAAATAGTACCGACAATAATCGTCCAAGCCAGCGGGTGAATGGAACGCAACTGTTCTTTCATATATGTCTCTTACGTCCTCCTTCCGCGTGCAAGTCTAACAAGGGGGGAAACTGTCTAGCACTGGTGAATATAGCGTTCCAGCTCTAAACACGTTGCTTGATAGACAGATTGGAGCGCAGACAACTTCGCTTTCGCATTCTCAAGTCGGTTCTCCCGTGCAAGCTGTTCAATATCGGACAGCAACGAGGACAAACGCCCGACACCCAGACTCACACTGCCTGATTTCAACTCATGAGCAGCCTCTACTACTTTTGTGGCTTCGCCCGCAGCAGCCAGTTCTCTTAACCTATTGATTTTGGTAGGTGTATCACTAGTATACATTTCGACCAATGACTCCAGTAGTCCCGTGCTGCCATCCTCGTCCAGCAGCATAATTTCACGTATAACTTCCTCATCCAAAATCGGCTCGGTTTCCGGCTTTGGAAGCCATTTGACAAGCTTTTCAGAGAGCCTTTCAATCGTTACTGGCTTCATCAAGTAATCATTCACTCCAACCTCCCGGCCCCGTGCCTGATCCTCCTCGGACACATTTCCGGTCAAAGAAATAATCGGTACAGGTAGTTGCTGGTTTTCTGCTTCCCGCTGGCGGATCGCTTTCGCCGCATCATGACCATTCAGCAGAGGCATATGATGATCCATTAGAATACAAGCGTAGGATCGTTCGGAGGCCGCTTTTACAGCAGATTGTCCATCCTCAGCAAAATCAATATGCTGAAATCCCAAGTGGTTAAGCTGTAATTGCACCACCTGACGATTTACCCGATTATCCTCAGCCACCAAAATAGTTTGAGAATGACTATGCTCACGTAGCAACTCGCTAAATACCTTCAAATCACCAGTTTCATGCTTCTCCATTTCGTCTGCCTGCTCCGATCCTTTCATGAAGGGAATTTCAAACCAGAACGTCGAGCCTTGGCCTTCTTCACTGACGACCCCAATTTCTCCCTGCATGAGTTCCACAAATGAACTGCATATCCATAGCCCCAGACCCGTTCCTCCATATTGGGATGCGCTTCCTTCACCGGCCTGTACATAGGGCTGAAACAGCTTATTCTGATCCTCCGGTGAAATCCCAATACCCGAATCCTGCACCTCAAACCGAACACGTTGGGAATCTTTTGTTTCCTCCACTAATTTTGTTCGAACGATGAGCAATCCTTCACTCGTAAATTTATTCGCATTGTTCAACAGATTGAGCAAGATCTGCATGATCCTTGCCGAATCTCCCTCCAGATGTTCTGCCACACTGGTATCGGTCTCTATACTCAATCGGTTACCCATCTGATAGATTTGCGGCTCCAACAACTGAGCAACGTGGCTCATAATCGCCTGAACTCTGACGCTTCCGATCTCCAGTTCCATCTGTCCTGCTTCCACCTTGGAAATATCGAGCAGATTATTAATCATGTTCAACAACAGGGAGGCTGACTCACGTATCACACCGATGGCCTGCCGTTGATCTGGGGAAAGTTTGGATGAACCTAACATTTCGATCATTCCAAGTATTCCATTCATTGGCGTTCTGAATTCATGACTAACCACAGCCAGAAAAGTGCTCTTTAGGTCATTAGCCCGTACCGCTTCTTCCTTCGTCCGTGTTAATTCCGCATTACTTTTGGCAAGCTGACGCTGCAGATTGACCAGTTCGTTGTTCATTGATGAAAATTCATTCAGCAGCTTTTCTTCCTCAGCCTTGCTTTTCACAATCTCATCCGTTAATTGTTCGACCGTTTTCCGCAGGACAGCCATTTCTGCTGTCGGTTCCTTCATATTAAAAGGCCCCCTTTACAAAATGACTTACAGGTTCACAAATCTAACCTTATTTCCTGAGCGAAAGTAAGTCCCCTGCAACCTCCAGCGCTTCCTCCGCACCTGGCGCGTATCCGTCCGCCCCTACTTCCTGCCACAAGTGGGAATCGAGATTAAAAGGTAAGCCTCCGACCATAATTTTCACATGGCTAGTCGTTGGGTCTTGCCGAATGAGAGCAATCAACTCTTTCACTAAATGGACATGGTAAGCCATGGTAGCTGAGATAGCCACTACATCCGCCTTGTAACTCACAATGGCCAGAAGCAGACTCCGGTTAGGTACATTAGCGCCTAAATAATACGTATCCCAACCATCCATTTCAAATATATCTGCCAGCATACGCAGACCAATTTCATGCTGCTCACTGCCTACACACGCCGCCACGAGGCAGCGTTCCTTACTTCCACTCCCCATCCATCTGGGGTACAGGCTGGAAATAATAAATTGAGTCGCGGCAGTGCAAAAATGCTCTTGACCGACGGTGATTTTGCCTTCATGCCATAGACGGCCTATTTCATATTGCGAAATTTGAAATATATATTTATACGTATGTTGAATAGAGATACCCTCATCCAGCAAACGGACGATCCAATCTAAAGCCTGTCTGCGATTACCTGAGAGTAAATATTCTAAATATTGAGCCACGTCAGCAGCATAGGGATTATCATCTGTAATAAAAGAGGCATACTCCTCTTTCTTCCCAATTTGCTGTATCCCCAAATCCAGATGCTCCAGCACCATGGTTTTATCCGTATGATCGAAGTGCTCTACCAACGTCTCCTGGATTAATCTGAAATTGATGCTCAAATCTTCTTGGGTTATGCCGAAACCCTCCAGAAGCTTTTTTAACCAGGAGACATACTGTGTAAATAAAATAGGGCTGTTCATGATCACACTTTCAGCTAAATAGTTCAAACTATATATAGAATCCTGTTTTGTCTTTATTTTACCGTTATCCCCAAAACGCTGCAAAAGATCGGGCTGTAATTCGTATTGCTTATGGGTAACTAATTCAGCCAAAGCTCCTGCTTGCATCAATAGCGATTCACCTGCGGTATATTGCTGTATACTCATGTACAGCTCCTTCCCCGACAAGGTATTGTATTCGAAACAGATACTGGGGATTTGTTCCAGACGTGACTATTAGACAATTATACCTGATTTGCGTCTCTACATTAACCCTACTCCCCAAAATACGACAAAAAAATAAAATACCGAGAAGTCGGTATTTTATCTAAAAGCAGTTTTAACCTGCACACGCACAATTTATGATCCGTTACTCTTTTGCCCCTCAGCCATTAGTCCAAGCTTTTTTAACAGATGAATAGCCTGCTCTTTCTCTTCCACAGATAAGCCATCTACGGTCTCCATAATGACACGATGATGCTGCGGGAATATTTGCTCAAAGAAATGACGTCCATCATCAGTCAATTCTGCATAAATCACACGCCGATCATCTTGTGATGCACGACGGGTAAGCAAGTTTTTTTTCTGAAGTTTATCTACCACGTACGTAATATTCCCACTAGAGATTAGTACCTTTTCTCCAATCTTCTGCAAAGGCTGTGGTCCCCGATAATACAGCAGATCAAGCACTCCAAATTCTGTTGTATTTAATCCATGACTATGAATGTCCCGATTCGTACGGGACGTGACCGAATTATAAGCACGAGCCAGAACAACGAACAAATTAAGTGCTAAGTCCTGATCATCTGGTTTTACAGACATATTAACAGCCTCCGTTACTCATATCTTTATTCAAAGATATCTTAATTGTGCACTTTTGTCAAGTTTAAGCGTTCCTTTCCCTGCTCTTACGTCCTATAAATGGAGTAATTACCGTTTATTATGTGAAAGTTACAGTTCATTATGTAAAAAAAGCCCGCTCTCAGCCAGTCTTAAAGCACTGATCCAGAGAGCAGGACGATTATGTTGTTATCCCTAACTTCTTACGTACAAATACGTAGGCAACACGGCCGCATAATACTCCCAGAACATTCAGTATGATGTCATCTACATCCATTGTACCTGCGCCCAGCAGCATTTGGGACACCTCAAGAATGACCAGTGCGATCACTATCGTTAACAACAGACTACCTATACTTCGCATGGACACCCAAATGATAGGCACAAGGATACCGAAGGGAATAAATACGCCAATATTACCGAGCAAATTAACACCCCATACCCGAAAAGGAAACGACTCCATTGCCCGCCAGTATTGCCTAATCGTATCAAACGGAACAATATTATACGAATACGGGGGTCCTGGTCGTAATGTACGACCAAAACCGAGAAACATCCAATATAATAGAAGCCCTGTATATAAAATCAATAACATCAATGCCACATGATGAAGCAGGCGGGTCCTAGACATTACTTGTTACGGACGTCGATCTGTCCATTGGCCCGTGCGATAATAACCTGGTCCGCCATATTAATGAACAATCCGTTATCGACTACACCCGGAATTTGATTCAAGCGGATTTCCAACTCCTGCGGATTCTCAATCGTACCATAGCGACAATCGGCAATATAATTACCGTTATCCGTAAGGAAGCGCCCGCCGTCTTTCATACGCCATTCTGCTTTACAGCCCGTCCCCCGCAAAGCCTCCAACGTCCACTCACTGGCAAAGGGTACGACCTCAACGGGTAAAGGAAATGCACCCAGCACCTTCACATCCTTGGACTCATCGACAATAATGATTAATCGATCGCTATTGCTTTCCACAATTTTCTCTCTCAGCAGGGCTCCGCCTCCACCTTTCACCAGTACCAGTTGCTCGTTCACTTCATCCGCACCGTCGATGGTAACGTCAAGCCTTCCAATCTGATCAAACGGAATGATGGGAATTCCCAGCTCCCTGGCTTGATCTTCCGAGGCTTGGGATGTGGCTACAGCCTGTATATGTAATCCTTGCGCTACACGCTCACCGATTTTTTGAATAGCCCAAAAGGCTGTCGAGCCTGTACCAAGTCCTACTTTCATGCCGTCCTGAATCGCCTCAACTGCTTTTTCGGCCGCTTTTTGCTTCAAATTCATTATCATCTCTCCCGCTATATAGGCTAGTATTGATCATCATCCATTTTATAAGAGAACGCTTTATAATAACAGAGACAGCTTTTTACCATAACAAAGGCTGTTTTCATCGTGTTCATACTCCCCAAACCGTTCAATAGGTTCGTATCCCCGTTTGGTATAGAGAGCAATCGCTTCAGGTTGAGCCGCTCCGGTCTCCAGTTTAATTCTTACAACTCCCCGTTTGCTGGCTTCCTCTTCCAAAAAAGATAATAGACTCACCGCAATTCCTTGTCTGCGATAAGAGGAATCGACATAAAACCTTCTGAGCTCCATTTCTTCCGCATCTATAGGCCTAAGCCCTCCACAAGCCACCGGTTTTTCGTCCACATACACAACAGCGAAAACCATTTCTTTAACTTTCGGATTGGAAAAATCGACCAAGTAAATTTCGTCGGCAGGATACCTTTCCAGCAAGTCCTCATCCAGCCTTTGAATCAACTCATGCAGATCCTCATGATTACTCTCAACCTTTAAAATCGTAAGCTTGGACATTCTTCTTATCCCTCTTCTCTTTACATGAATATAAGGACTCATTTCGCAAACAATTCACAAAAACCGCGATAAATCAAGCATTTCCAATGTCGAATATGAAAAATGTCCCAAATTGATAAGTGCATTTGACTCTATTATAAAGTATGATGGTTTCTGTTGAATAGTTGCTTATGGACTGTAATGAAGTCGAATTTCAAGTAGAAGTATAAATTGGAATATACTGAAACACAGACAGCGTTTACCTATTAAAAATTAATTTTTTATTGTGTAAGGTATTCATTTCAAGGGCTTTTCGTACGACATATATATAGGGATATCATACTTGTCTATAAAAGGACTTAAGACCTATTACATAAAATTCAAGGGTCTATTATCTCGATTAATATGTTTGTAAGGGGAACTTGATTATCTCATTCGATAAGCGGTTCAACACCATATACAAAAATACAACCAGGGAGTGGAACATTTTGAAAAAGTGGAGTAGCTTATCATTCTTCACCAAAAACTTATTATTATCCTTCTTCAACATCGTATTGATTGGGCTAGTCCTTATTGTGTCCAGTTATTTGATCCAACGTACGATTTTGATAGACCAATTGCATGGGCAAGTGGAAAAAATCACATTGAAGTGGGCCCAAGGCATTAATTCCGATGACGTAACCCAAGCGGTTCAAGAGAAAAATTATGATGGACCCGTTCAAACCAAACTCCGCGCGTACCTAGATAACATCATGGCGACGAATCCGAATATCTCTCATGCCTATATTTTCGGTACGGAGCTCGAAAATGGCAATTTAACATCTATTGTGGCGATGCCAACGGATCTCAGAGAAGCATTTGAAAAAGATAAGCTGCTCGTTGGCTCCATGTACGAGCAACCCAATGTTGTGGCAGTAGGCGTAACCGGTATGCTGGACAGTGGCAAACCAACATTCACCAGCTTCTACGATGATTCTTTTGGTACATGGACGACTTTGATGACTCCGATTAAAGATCCAAGTGGCAAAATCTTTGCATATTTTGCAGTCGATGCAGATGCCGGTGCCGTACCTGCTGGATTGACCAAGCTGCTCATTAGCGGCGCTACCATTTTAGTGATTTTCCTACTGATCTGCCTGGCGCTTCAATATTGGGTTGTGAAACGCACGCTGTCCCCGATTAAGCAACTGATGTACGGTATCAGTGAAGTAAGCAGAGGAAATCTGGATGTTCAAATTCATGCAGGTCATGATGATTTGGGGCTCGTGAATCAGAACTTCAACGATATGGTAAGTCATATTAACAGCATTATGACCAAAGTGAAGCAGACAACCGATGAAGTCAATGAATCTGCCAAGGAATTACTCGCAATCTGCGAACAAAACGGAATCAATTCCAACATCATCAATCAAAACATCAGTGAAATCACGGAGAATATCCGTTCGCAGGAAAAAGCAACCGGTGATAGTGCACGTGCCATGTCTGAAATGGCTTCGGTAATTCAAAATATTGCCACAAGTTCTTCCAATGTTGCGGAGGAAGCCAATTCGGTTGAGAAACGTTCTAATGAAGGCAACGAGATTGTAGGTAAGGTATCATCCCAAATGCACTTGATTACCGATACAGTAACCAATACTTCCCGTATCATCAAGTTGCTGGACAGTCGTTCGCAGGAAATTGGCAATATCATCAGTACCATTTCAGGCATCTCCAGTCAAACCAACCTGCTCGCTCTGAACGCTTCTATTGAAGCTGCACGCGTTGGCGAAGAAGGTAAAGGCTTTGCCGTTGTTGCCAGTGAAGTACGTAAGCTGGCAGAACAATCTGCGGATGCAACCAAACAAATTACGTCCCTGATTGAAGAAATTCAAAGTGAAATCGGACAAGCTGTGAAGTCGATGGAGCAAGGAAACGTTGAAGTTCAAAATGGTATCGTCGTTGCCGGACAAGCAGGCGTGCTGTTCAATGATATTCTTCAAGCAACTAAAAATGTAGCATGGCAAATCCAAGAAGTCTCCAGCGCTACTGAGCAAATATCTGCGGGTACACAGGAAATGACAGCGACAGCAGACGATCTTTCTGCCACCGTAACCAAAACAGCTAATAACAGTGTTCACATTGTGCAAACGGTGGAGGAACAAAAAGCTTCCTTGGATTCGATCATTGATTCATCCCATAAATTGACGTCTATGTCTGAAGAGCTTCAAGAAATTACATCTTATTTCAAGATTGCAGACACCAACCGTACCAAATCATAATAACCATTTATCGACTCCAAAGTTTATTTCATAAGTAAATCATTCAGTAATGCCTCCCTCCTGTTCATGCATTTGAAGGGATCGGAGGCATTTACTGAGTTTACCATTTATATTCAAACATCATACATTCAGGAGGTTAGCGTAATGGCTTCATTACTACAAAACAGCACACAGACAACCCCATCCCCATTCCTAGTTCCCTTGGATTATGCACGTATACAACGCAAGCATACATCCTCTACTTATCAAGTAGAGTTAGAAGCGTCCATCTCGGAACAATTAAATCAGCAAAAAACTGCGGAAGACAAACAAGCGTTGCTCTTATCAGCATATACTGCATGGGTATATCGCCTATCCGCAGAAGAAGAAGTTTCTTTTTCTACTTTTGTGCCGCAAACCGGTCTGCTTACAGCTTCGCTGACAGTCGAAAAGGAAACGACTTTTCATGAACTAGCAGGCTTATTTCAGGAGATGCTCCGTGAGCCTAATGCATACCTTGCGGAACCACAAGCAGATACTTCATTTTCGGCAAATCTGCCTACGGACAGCGGTGTAGAATCCCGTATTATGGACTGGGCTGTTAGTGAACACAACGGCGCTTATCAAATACAGATACGTTATGATCAATCACTCTTGCTGGAAACAACGGTTGTCCGATACGCAGAATACTTTGAAACCCTTTTGCGTGGCGCGCTAACCAACAGCCATGCACTTGTGAATTCAATTGATATATTATCGGATGCGGATCGAGCTGCTCACGAAGCTTTAAATAATACAGTCGTGAAATATCCTGAGCACCAAACTATTCATGGTATGTTTGAGGAGGCGGCTTCACAATACCCTGATCGTCCGGCTATTGCTTCACACACTGGAGAGTACACGTACCGTGAGTTGAACGAACGTGCTAACCAAGTCGCACGTGTCTTGTTATCCAAAGGTCTTACCAAAGGTGAATTCGTGACTATCTTCATGGAACGGAGCTTAGAGACCGTCATTTCACTGCTTGGTATCCTTAAAGCCGGAGGCGTATATGTACCTGTTGATCCCGCCCACCCCGCTGACCGGAGTAGCTACATTGTCGAAGACACGCGTTCTCCTTTTGTCTTAACAACTTCCGCACTCATGGAACAAGCGACCGAACTGTGCGGTTCCATTGAGACGGTAAAAGAAATTTTAGCGATTAACGGGCCACTGGCAGGCTATGCTGCAAGCAATCCGAACGTTAATGTAAGTCCGGATGATCTAGCTTATGTCATCTATACATCCGGCTCTACAGGCAAACCGAAAGGTGCCCTGATCGCTCACCGCGGTGTCGTTAACCTAGGAGCTGTCGTGCAACGCGATTGCGACATTACACCTCAGGATGTATTGACCCAATTTGCGACCTACAGCTTCGATGCATCCGTTTGGGATACAATTGGAGCCTTGTTTTACGGTGCCAAATTGTACTTGCTGTCTTCCGAAGAACGTGTATCTGTTGAAGAATTCGCTGAAGCCATTGCACGTACAGGCACGACGATTATTACCATTTTGCCGACCGTATTCTTTAATCAGCTATCTACGTATTTGTCAGACGAAGGCTATCGCAAACTCGCTAAGGTACGGATTGTTACCGTGGCAGGCGAAGCGCTGTACGGCTCACAAGTTCGAGCGTTCCAAAGCAAATTCGGTACAAATACCGACATCGTAAACGTATATGGACCGACCGAATGCACCGTAGCGACGACGACCCATCGGGTCCGTGGTGCTGTGCCTGAGCATGTCGTCAATATCCCAATCGGCAAACCGATTTACAATTACAAAGTATATATCGTTAACGATGATAACAAGCTCTGCCCTGTCAATATTCCGGGTGAAGTATGCATTGCTACTCCTGCGTTGGCCCATGGTTATCTCCATCAGCCGGAACGTACAGCCCAATCGTTCGTGGACAATCCTTTTGTTCCGGGTGAAAAAATGTACCGCTCGGGTGATATCGCCAAGCTGCTGCCAGACGGTACGATTGAATACGTAAGCCGCAAGGATTCGCAGCTCAAAATTCGAGGAAATCGGATTGAAATTGGAGAAATTGAAGACCATTTTTCCAAACATCCAGGTGTTCAGGACGTCGCTGTAGTAGCCGTCAAAGATCACACAGATCAGAACATGCTAGTTGGCTATTTCACCACTTCGGATGGACAATCCATTCCACAGGACGTTATTCAGTCTTATATTGGGGGCAAGCTGCCTTCGTATTTTGTACCAAGCCATGTCGTTCATCTGGAAGCTATGCCAATTTCACCAACTGGTAAGATCGATCGCAAAAAGCTGGCCCTGCGGCCACTACCGGAAGCGTCTGATCATTCATTTGGAGGGGAACCTCTCCGAGAAGGAACCGAAACACTTATTGCCGAAGCATGGACTCAAGTGCTTGGTAAAAATAACATTGGCGCTACCGATGATTTCTTCCTGATCGGGGGCGATTCGCTTCGTGTCATTCATGTGCTGGCTATTCTAAAGCCGCGTTATGGTGCGCTGCGCATCGGAGACTTTTTCCGCTACAAAACCGTCCGTGAGCTTGCTGAATACGTGGAACAATTAGGTGCGGAACAAACGCCGCAACGCAAGCCACTCGCGATTCCTCAAGAAAAAATGGACTTGAATGAGCATCCTATTGAGTTGTCTGGTGCATCTGACTTAGCCGAAGTCCGCGACTTGCGCGTGATCTTGTTGACCGGAGCTACAGGCTATCTGGGCTCGCACATTCTGTATGACCTGCTTCAACGGACAGAAGCCAAAGTATACGCGATGGTACGCCCTTCTCAGGACGGTCCATCCGGTATCGAGCGTATTCAGTCTGTATTGACGGGATATTTTGGACAAGATATCTCCAGCTTGGTCGAAGGACGGGTAAAGGCTGTCTATGGGGATCTGGAGCAAGCTGATCTTGGTCTCTCTTCCGTCGACCGCCATATGCTGGAGCACCAAATCGACGGCATCATTCACAGCGCCGCTGACGTTCGCCATTTTGGTGATTCGGCAGCTTTCGATCGCACGAATGTGACCGGTACACTGGAACTGCTGAAAATTGCCCAAGCCAAGTCGGGAGTGTCCTTCCATCATGTCTCCACTATGGGGATACCGGAGGATCTTGCAAACGAAGGAAAATGGGAGTCGGCATTGGAGCTTTCTGCCTTCCCAGACGAATTGAACGTGGACAACCTGTACACCAACAGTAAACTCGCGGCAGAGAAGCTGTTGTTCCAAGCAGCTCAAGCGGGTACGCCTGTCTCGATCTATCGCGCGGGCAATTTGACAGCCCATTCGACCAACGGACGCTTCCAGCGAAATATCGACAGCAATGCTTATTATCGTATGATGAAGGCGATGCTGCTGCTGGGCAAAGCGCCACAAGCCGATTGGCATACGGACTTCACACCGATTGATTACGCCAGCCGTGCTATCGTAGAGCTGTCCGTTCATCAAAAAAGCGCAAACCGCATTTTCCATATCTGCAATCCGAACCCACTGCCATATGATGAACTGATCGCTATGGTAAACCAACTCGGTTACGCAGTAGAAACCCTGCCTTTTGACGATTACAGCGCTTGGCTGCTGAATCCGTCTTCGGGCATTCAGGAGGATGCACTTCACCTTGCTATGGGACAACTGGAAGGTGACGGAGCCAAGGATTCAGCTTACCGTTACGGATGCTCTGTAACCACAGCTCTGCTGGAACAAGCTGGCGTTCAATGCCCGGCAACCGACCTGGATTTTATTCAGAACATGATCCAGCATGCCGTCGAGATCGGTTACTTCCCGACCTCTTCATCGGTATCTGTAAAAGCAACACAGAGGTAACAAAGTTGTGATATTTCTCCCGCATGTTTTCGGTATGATAGACTAGATTTTGCTAGTTTCATATTTAGTTTAAACCTCTATACTTTCAGAATTTTTTACATGCGGGGGATGTCATTCAATGAAACACACTTTTTTTAAAAGAACATTGCTAATCATAAGTTTGTTGGCTATTTTAGGAATTTTGCTGTATGAAGCACGTAGCATATACCACACACCTACAGTTAAAGGGACTCATCGTACACGTACAGCTAATGCAGATCGACTGGTGCGCCATTTATTCTCACTGACGCCTACGCCAGATAAAGTTTATTACCAAAACAAAGTCATTGTCCTGATGTATCATGAGGTGACCAAGACTCCACCTGATCCCGGCGCTCTCAAGCTTAGTAATTTAACGAGGCAATTGGACGAAATGAAAGCTAATGGCTTCCACTGGATCACGATGAAAGAGTATACGGACTTTATTTTACATAAAGCCAAGGTTCCTGATAATGCGGTACTCATGACATTCGACGACGGCTATGAGTCCTTTTATACGGACACTTTTCCCGTGTTGAAAAAGTACCAGGTACCGGCAACCAATTTTCTCATCACGTCCACGATCAGCAATCCCAAGCACATTGGTATTCCAAAGCTGACATGGGATCAAATTCATCAGATGCATGCCGAAGGTATTGATTTCTACAATCATACCAATGACCAGCATGCTTACGGATACTCCAACACAGCGCGCACCAAACAAAAGCCGCTTCTGATGGGCCCGGTGTATTCGAAAAAGCTGGGGCGAATGGAAACAGAGGATGAGTTCAAACAGCGGGTTTATACCGACTTGGACATGGCTGACAAGAAGCTGTTCAAGCATCTACACAATGATCAGAATGTACTTGCCTTCCCTTATGGTGGGTATACCAAGGAGACGCTGGAAATTTGCCGTTCCTTGGGAATTGACGTTACATTCACAGTCAAACGGGGGATTAACTCGCCAGGGCAAATGAACGGCTATCGAGTCAACGCAGGTGGAATACACAATATTCCAGAAGTATTGGTGCAATACATGAAGGAAGGTGCTCCTCTTCGCCCACTTCCTTTTGCCCAAGGTCCCAACAAGGTATCCTAAACATTGGCTAGCTTAATGAAGGATAAAAAAGAACCTTTAAAACCATTTATGTCGTGGTTTTAAAGGTTCTTTTGTTGTATGAGATGTAGATTAGGGCCAGATGCGAATTGTCGCGATAACTGCCAGATGTACCGGGTAAAAGCTACGCCACAACCAGCGCGGTACCCGACTATAAAATCCGCTTTCTCCAGTTGCAAAACATACGATCAGAATGCTGGACAGCAGACTAAAGTGTTGGACATTCGCGTGATGCACCATATCATACACTACGTTCAAAACAAAATGGGCTGCAATCATCATGTATGAACGGGTGTATCGATAAATGAGAACCAACAGCAGTCCATAGGCTCCGTAATCCATCTGGCTGAGCTCCATAACCAGAGCTGAAAGGACGTACAGACCCGTTACAGCCGTCCAATGCTTCAAGTGGGATGCAGCAGCCAGCGCGAGCAACGAGGCCAATAGCGTCCAGATTACGTTCGGTCTAAGTACATCAAACGCCAGCACATAGGGCACCTGAGAAATCAGAGCCAGTCCGAGTAGACGGAGCATATAGCTCCGAATGTCTTGGGTATGAGTATATCCCAAATACAGCGCGTACGCGTAGATTGGAAAAGCAAGCCTGCCGGCAATTCTCCAAGCTGGATCCGTCCGAAAAAACACAAGTCCGACATGGTCAATCAGCATCGTCAGCATGGCCAACCAGTACATACAAGGCCCCCTTATTCATGTTTTACATTTTTTCTTTTGTCAAGCTTAGAATGGCGTTCATGATGTCCGTTTTCGTAACCCGCCCTACCAACCCCCGAATTGGAGTTGAGGAGCTACATCGCTCGTCCATAACTGGAAGACAATTGACCTGATGCCGAATCAGTTTCGATATCGCTTCCAGTAAAGTGTCTTCTGGAGCAAGCGTCGTCATTTGGGCCCGGCGCGTCATTGCCATGGTCACCGGGACGGTGTGAAGATCGGTATGCCCCAGCATGACCTTCAGCAAATCCTTGCGGGTAACAATTCCAATGAGCTCCTGCTCCTCCCCTGTGACCATCAGCGTGCCTGTATTTTGCTGAAACAGCATCAGCACCGCATCATAGGCGGTAGTGTCACCGGAAATCAAAATCGGATCACTAAGTATATCCGCCACAGTCAGCTTTTTGAGCATATTGCCGATATGACTATCATATTTGGGGTAACGTCCTGGCAGGTAGCCTACCTTCGGCTTGGCATCCACCAGCCCGAGCATAACGAGCAGAGCAAGGTCAGAACGGAGAGTCGGACGTGTCAGTCCCAGTGTTTCAGCAATTTTATCCCCCGTAACAGGTGCCAGACGCCGGACAATATCAACAATTTCCTGCTGTCTTTCAGACAGTTGAATAATGATTACCTCCTTATGGAGTGGGGTAGTATATATTATAAGTGAGCATGGATCGTTAAATTTCAGCATCTTCCGACAATTCATCAAATTTTAATCATACACTGCTTGTTTTCAAATTTAAAATGTGTCACAATTAAGAATGTAATACATACTAATTATAAGTTTAACGTGTGCAATATGCTACATTTAAATGAACTATTGTACATCGCATGTGATATGTATTATGTATTATATAAACCTGAGGAGGAAATCAAATGAAATTTTTCTTGGATACTGGTAACATTGAAGAAATCAAACGTATTGAACGTTTGGGTCTGGTTGATGGTGTAACAACGAACCCTTCACTGATCGCTAAAGAAGGTCGAGTGTTCAAGGAAGTCATTCAGGAGATTTGCAGTATCGTTGAAGGTCCCGTAAGTGCTGAGGTTATTGGTCTGAAGGCTGAAGATATGCTCAAAGAAGCTTATGATATCGCCAAGTGGGCACCGAACGTGGTTATCAAGCTTCCTATGACCGAAGACGGCTTGTACGCTTGTAACGAGCTGACCAAGAACGGAATCAAAACGAATGTAACACTGATTTTCTCCGCGGCTCAAGGTTTGATGGCAGCCAAAGCTGGCGCTACTTTTATCAGCCCGTTCGTAGGACGTCTGGATGATATCGCTGTTGATGGTATGAAGCTGATCCGTGAACTGAGACAAATTTTGGACATTCATGGTCTGAAATCCGAAATCATCGCCGCATCCATCCGTAATATTAAGCATGTAGAAGATGCTGCTCTGTCTGGTGCACACATTGCCACCATTCCAGGTTCCTTGCTCCCTTCTCTGTGGAAACACCCACTGACAGACAGTGGTATCGAACGCTTCCTGAAGGACTGGGAAACCGTACCTAAAGCTTAATTCGCCAGTCATGGCAACCGATATTATATCAACCCAAACAGCCCGTATTTTACGGGCTGTTTTTTGTTTTGCTTTAGTGATGGCAGAACCCAAAACGCTGCACAACTTTTTTTGACAAAATAACTTGTTGTTCATATAATTGTTATAACAACTAATTAATTTCAAAGTAATTTATGTACGGGAAATAGAAAGGAGTACCTATGAATAACTTGCCTCCCGATTGTTCCATTGGGATGTTGCTCGGGATTACTCACCGCAAAATGAGTCAGCAGCTCTTGCAGCGTCTCAAACCTTATGATATTTCCCCAGAGCAATGGTCGGTTCTGTACCAAATCTATCAGGCTGAGGGTTTAAATCAAAAAGAAATTGCAGCTAAGGCCGTGAAGGACCAGCCTACCACGACTCGAATTATTGATTTGTTGGACAAGAAGGGCTGGGTACGGCGTGTGAATAGCCCACAGGATCGTCGGGCCTATTTGCTTCATTTGACTGAATCAGGCCGACAGCTGGTGGAGGAGACTCTTCCTGTCGAACTTGATGCCAATCACGATTTTGTAAAAGGAATTTCCTTGGCCGATCTGAAGCAATTCCGCCAGACTCTTTTACAAATTCACGCCAACATGACCGAATCAGAAAAACAAGGAGAGAACGATTAATATGCAACAAGGCAAGCAACCTCTTTGGACCAAGGAATTTATCGTTCTTACGGTTTCCAATTTATTTTTGTTTCTGGAATTACAAATGATCTTATCTTCCATTCCTTCTTATGTGAAAAATACATTCCACGCCAGTTCCGTTCAGGTGAGTCTCGTTACCACCTTATTCGCTTTAAGTGCGATTGCAGCACGACTCTTCTCAGCCCGTATGCTGGAAAAAGGACATCGCAGTACCCTGATCTTCGTGGGACTGCTATTTGCATTGGCAGGAACGCTGGGGTACAGTGTTTCACCAACGATTACAGTGCTTCTGCTCATGCGGATGTTATTTGGGATCGGCTTCGGTATGAGTAGTACGGCCTTTCCAACGATGGCCTCTGACGTCATCCCGCCCAAACGTCTCGGTGAAGGAATGGGTTTCTTTAGTCTGTCCACCAGTCTAGCGATGTCGATTGGGCCAACCATCGGCATTTCGATGCTGCAATACGGGAGTTTTAACCTGCTTGCCTATACGACAGCAGCTGTAATTGTTGTGATATTCCCATTGGCTTACTGGCTGATTCGTACACTACCCAAGGGGCACATCGAACCACCTATGGTTCCTTTGGAAGATGGGCGAAAACCGGCATTTAACCGTAAATTGTGGATTCCCGCTTTGTTGAACATGCTGATGTCTATCACATATGGTGGGTTACTCGGCTTTATGGCGCTTTACGGGGATGAAGCAAATCTTGCGCACCCGGCCTACTTTTTCCTGTTTAATGCAGTATCCGTGCTTATCGTGCGTCCCTTCTCAGGCCGTATTTATGACAAAAAAGGGGCAAAAGCACTGCTCATCCCCGGCTCCCTGTTTTTAATTGGCGGTCTGATCCTACTTTCCTACGCGCACAGTGATGTCTTCATGTATATGTCTGCTCTTTGCTACGGTATCGGGTTTGGTGTCATGCAGCCCACCCTGCAAACCTGGATGATTCAGGTCGTGTCTCCTAAACAGAGGGGTATGGCAAACGGTATGTTTCTCAATTCCCTCGATTTCGGGATTGCAGCCGGAGCGCTTATGCTTGGCATTATCGCCAAAGCAAGTGATTATGCGTGGATGTACCGTCTTTCCTCGCTGTTTATTGTACTATTCTTATTAATCTATGTCATACAAATCGTCGCAAGCCGTAGGCCTAAGACGCATGTCCCTCTAGAAGGGTAAGAGGATCAACAACACCCGTTGCCATGGTTTCATGAACAACGGGTGTTTTTTCTTTATTTCGCAGGAGTTTTGCTTCTTAGTTTGGAAGAAAGAGGCTTTTCTCGGGCCACCCCTGTTAGCTCCTCATTTACACTCATACGGTCACTGGATTTGTCATCTGTGGGTTCATCCTGCTTGGGTTTGACCGCAAACAGCATCAGCAGAGCTGCAATGCCTCCCACTGCGGCCATCACTCCAAAGAGCAGACCATGTCCACTGCGACCCAACAGCAAGGAAACAACCGGAGGCCCTAGCGATACCCCGACAAAGCGCATGCTGCTGTACAACGAAGTAATGGTTCCGCGCTCCTCTTTTTCAATTCCCTTCGTAATCAGGGCATCCAAACAAGGCAATGCGAGCCCAATTCCGCCGCCCCCTAACGTAAACAACCCAATGACCGCATAAATATGTTGAAAAAATCCGAGAATGGCAAAGCTGATCGTCAATATGGCCAAACCGCTAAAACCGATCCATTTCATGCGCTTTTTGTGCTTACCGATAATCTTGCCTCCTACATAAGAGCACAGACAGAGGGAAATAAGCGGAATGGCCAGCACAAAACCTTTCCAGACTCCACGGAGGTTGTAACGACTTTCTAGTATGTCGGATAAGTAGAACAAGACGCCAAAAATGACAAACATGCAAATACCGCCCATAGCAAAAATAGCATAGAGCCAGCGTCCTTTTTCAGCAAGCACCCGCTTTACATTTCCCACAAACTCTCGAAACATAATCGGTTGGTTCTTACGTTTGGGCACATGGATCAGCCAAAGCACCAAAATGAGCGAAATCAGACAGAGGCCTGGAATTACTGCCAATGGCATAAACCATAGAACTGCTCCCAACGCGGCACCGAGGATCGGACTTAACACTTTACCGAATGTGTTGTAGGTCTCGACGACGCCCAGGTTCTTGCTGGCCTCATCCTCGTTCTCGTACAGATCACCTACAAGCGGAATGACTATAGGAAAAGCCCCTGCCGCTCCCGCACCCTGAAGTAAACGGCCTCCAATAATGGTCCAGTATGCTGCCGAATCGTGAAGCAGCCATGCTCCCGCCGCAGAAATGCCCCCTCCAATCACAGTCAGAATCAGACAGGGAACAATCACCGCCTTACGGCCAAATCGGTCGGAGAGATAGCCCGCAATCGGTATCAGTAAAATGGCCACCACCGCATATACTGTAATCAACATGCTAATCCGAAAAGAACTTACATGTAGCTTACGTCCGATTTCCGGTAAAACAGGAATCAGCATGGAATTACCCAGCGTCATCATCAGCGGGATGGAACCTAACGCAAGCAGATTCCCTTTATTTTGTTGCATCCCGTTACCACCTTTGCAAAAGTAATAACACAGCTGTTCTGATTCGTTCAACAAATGTTATTGTGTTTACATTGGTGGGGATTTATGCGGTTACACTTTAAATCCACCGACTCTTGCATTTAGCAGTTGCGACATATCAGACAGTGTATGAATGGATGATGCAATTTCCTCCATGGAAGCCAGCTGCTCTTCAGCAGCCGCACTGACGCTCTGGGTTCCCCCTGCCGACTGCTCTGCTATTTCACGAATACGTTCTACTGCTTCCACCATTCGCTCGGAACCGCCTGACATCTGTTCTACAGACCGATTTACACTGTGAATCTGTTCGCTGACCAGTTGAATGGAACTTCCAATCTGACGAAATGCGGTTTCTGCGGATTGCATAACCTCTACGCCAGACTGCACTTCAACCGTCCCTGTCTGCATACTGGAAGCCACATTTCCAACATGCTCCTGAATATTTTGCACAAATTGTGTGATTTCTGCTGCTGAAACCGATACCTGCTCGGCCAATCTTCTTACCTCAGAGGCTACAACTGCGAATCCTTTGCCCTGCTCTCCGGCTCTTGCCGCTTCAATCGACGCGTTGAGCGCCAGCATTCCTGTCTGTTTGGCTATTCCGGTAATAACAGCTCCAATCATGCCAATCTGTTCGGCCTGTTCACTAAGTGAACGTACAGCACGTGCAGAGCTGTCTACACTTTCGCTTACCTTCTCCATCTGACGCATAGCCTGACCTATAGATTGTTCTCCTGCTTCTGCATCTTTAGCGGCTGTATCAGACAATTCATACACCTGCTGGCTCGTAGCTGCAATATGCTCCAGTTCGTGGGCTAGCTCTTTTACGGTATCTGTAGTTTGTGTAATATCATCGACCTGATGCTCCATACCAGCCGCTAGCTCTTCCATTACACCGGAAGTATGACGATTGGCCTGATTCATTTCCTCTGTACTTACGCTAACCCGCTCTGCGGTTACGGTTAATGTACGCGCCGTATCCTGAGCGTCCACAATAATACTACGGAACCCCTCAATAAGCTTGTTGTAGGAGCTTGCAATCATACCAATTTCGTCTTTGGACGTAATATCCAGTCGGCTACGCAAATCTCCCCCACCTTCAGACATTTCCAACAGCTGCTCATTCATATGGTGTAATGGACGAATAGAACGAATCAAAACGATGGATTGAACAATACTGTAAATGATAACTAGAAGTCCTACAATACTCGTAATCAAAGATGTATTCGTCATCGTTTGGTGCGCTTGCTGTACTTTCAGCATTACCATATCTTCTTGAGCTTTGACAAAGGCTACTACCTTGGTATCAAGTTGCTTACGCAACACCCGTTCGTTTTCAAAATCATCGAGCAAATCAGAAAATGGCGGGAAAGCATCGTCTCTTGTACTCTGATACCCCGCTGTAGTCAGTAAACGATGAACTTGATTCATGTAAGTATTAATCCCCGTCTTGAGATCAGTCATCTTTTTCTTAGAATCCTCATTACCTGTATTAAGCAGAGCTTCTGTCTCCTGTAGCAACTTTGCAACTTCACTTTGCTTGTTTCCGATCTCTCGCCCGTACTGTTCATCACGAGTTAGCAAATATGCCCGCTCATCATTAGATATGCCGTTTAACAAAAATTGAAGAGACTTCGAGTTATACGCAATAGCCTCTTCACGATTCATAATATCCTTGTACTCATTTTCACTATGTACGCTTAAAATGTAATTGGTCAGCAGCATAGCTGCAATCACACTCGGAATCAGTATCGCGCTAAGAATCATTTTGGCCTTAATTGTTAAATTCATGAATCGGTCCCCCAGTTATTTCTGAATAAAATGTCCAACTTACTATATATCGTTTTATTCGATTGTTTTTTTGAATGAAACAGAAAAAGTGTATAGATTTCTAAATATATTTGTGTCTATTCAGTGAACATATATATCTTTTTTAATATCAAAAAACAAAAAAATTCAAAATTAGTAAATGAACTGTTTTCAGTTTGTACTCTTCGAATTTCGGACCATTAAAATGATATACTATGTATTGCTATGCCATAAGCCTCAAGGAGGATCTGCATGAAAAGTCTGAAACTCAAACCGCTTATTCACGTGCTTAACGAATTGGAAACCCGCAGCTGCCTTATTGAGCAGCAGGGTAACATGATTATGAATTACTATCGTGAACCTCAAATTGCTAATGAACTCTATAAAATAAATTCCTGTACCAAAAGCGTGATTTCCGCATTAGTTAGTATCGCTATGGACCAGCAACGGGGACCGAAACCGGAGACGCCGATCCTCGAATTCTTTCCCCAGTTGGCCACAGATAGTGATTCTCGTAAGCGTGATATTACGATTGAACATCTGCTGACGATGTCCGCAGGCTTTAACTGGACGGAATTTGGCGGACAAAATTCTTTTCCTACCATGAGCAAAACATCAGACTGGGTGCAATTTGTGCTTTCACAGCCATTATCGGATGTGCCAGGTACGCGAATGGAATACAGTTCTGGCTGTTCTCAACTTTTGGCCACCATACTACGTAATGTTTCTGGACAAACAGTTGCTGAATTTGCCGAGCAGCAATTATTCCAACCGCTCGGTATCGAAAGCTATCATTGGGAAACCGATCCTCAGGGTACTCATACGGGTGGATTCGGACTGCATCTCAGGCCGATGGACATGCTCAAATTCGGGCGGCTTTATCTGAACCAAGGAGGCTGGGAAGGACGGCAGATCATCCAAACAGAGACAGTCCGATATTCAACCCGTCCGTTTCTTCCTGCTGCCAAACCACAAAAGGCATTTTACGGCTGGCACTGGTGGACTTCCTCCTTTTCAGATAAAACAGAGATAGGAACTGAAACGGACTATTTTTATGCTCTCGGCTTTGGTGGGCAATATATTGTTGTCGTCCCATCGTATGACATGGTTGTTGTCGTTACCGCTGATAAATTCAAAAAGAAACGGACTCCTGTAGATATTTTCCGGCAGTATATTGTACCGCTGCTACTTCAGCAGAATGAATAGGAAAAAATACCGAAGCTAAAAGTTGCAACTGGTCTCTATCAAAAATCTGAATCAAAAAAGGGCTTGCCTATTGGATCAGGCAAGCCCTTTTTTGCATATAATTGCTACATTATGACATACTTCATCCACTTTCTAGCGCCTTACCTAGCCTAAGTGAATAGTAAGCTCTTGCTGTCGGCTGGAAGCTGGTGTAATGATTACCCCCTGTTCTCCCGACTGGCTGCTGCCTTCCTCCACTTGAACAGCCTCGTGGATACCGCGCAGGACTATCGACCATGGTTTAACAGCACCTTCTGCCTTCACCGTAATGACAGAATCCTTGCGGCTAGCAGTAACCGTTAGCTCTTCTTCACCTGACGTATTCACGATAATCGTTCGAGCCTGTTGCCCCTCACCAAGTTCAAACAAATGAAGCGCCACTTGATCAGCATAATCATAATCCGGACGACTGTTCTCATGACCTATTGCCAACAGTGTGTTCGGCTTCACGAGCACAGGCAAAGTTGTAAAATCATGATGCTCGTTAACCCAACGACCACCTGACACGCTCTCATTCGTAAGTAAATTTGTCCACTTACCCTCTGGTACATAATACTGCACATTGCCTTCTTTATTAAAGATCGGGGCTACCAAAATGGAATCTCCCAGCATGTATTGCAGATCCAGCGTTGCACAGGTTGGGTCCTGCGGGAATTCCAATACCATAGCCCGCATCATCGGCAGTCCCTTTACTGAGGATTCCACAGCAGAAGGATACAGGTATGGCATTAGCGAGCATTTGAGTTTTGTAAAGCTGCGCACCACGTCGACTGATTCTTCATCAAACAGCCAAGGCACGCGATAGGATTCGTTTCCATGCAGACGGCTATGGGAGGACAAAAGTCCAAATTGTACCCACCGTTTGTACACGTCCGGCGCAGCCGTTAACTCAAAGCCGCTAATATCATGGCTCCAAAAGCCGAAGCCGCTCAAACCAAGCGACAAACCGCCTCGCAAGGATTCCGCCATCGACTCATACGTCGACGAGCAGTCTCCGCCCCAGTGAACCGGGAACTGTTGCCCCCCGGCTGTAGCGGAACGCGCAAATAACGCGGCTTCATTTTTACCCAGCTTTTCCTCCAGCACATCAAATACAGCCTTGTTGTACAAATGCGTATAATAATTATGCATCTTCATTGGATCAGAGCCGTCATGATATACCACATGGGTAGGGATGCGCTCGCCAAAATCAGTTTTAAAGCAATCCACCCCCTGATCTACCAACACCTTCAGCTTATCCTGGTACCAGGCGACTGCAGCCGGATTCGTGAAGTCAACCAGCCCCATCCCCGCCTGCCACATGTCCCATTGCCACACACCACCATCGGCAGTTTTGACCAGATAGCCATTCTCCATGCCTTCATCGAACAAAATGGATTTTTCCGCAATATATGGATTGATCCATGCACAAATTTTGAGGCCCTTTGCTTTCAATCTCTGCAGCATGCCTTCCGGGTCTGGGAACATATCTTGATCCCACTGGAAATCGCACCATTGGTATTCCTTCATCCAGAAGCAGTCAAAATGGAATACCGAGAGTGGCAGATCTCGCTCAGCCATCCCGTCCACAAAATGGTTCACTGTCGCTTCATCATAATCTGTCGTGAACGAAGTGGTCAGCCACAAACCAAAGGTCCAGGCTGGTGGTAATGCAGGCTTACCCGTCAGCTTGGTGTAATTGTCCAGTACCTCTTTAGGGTTAGCTCCACCAATAATAAAATACTCTAACGATTCGCCGGAGACGCTAAACTGAACCTTTGATACATTTTCCGATGCAATCTCATAGGATACCTTTTCTGGATGGTTGACGAACACACCATACCCTTTATTAGATAGATAAAATGGAATGTTTTTATATGCCTGCTCACTGCTAGTCCCGCCATCTTCATTCCAGATATCAACCACCTGGCCATTTTTTACGAACGGAGTGAAACGCTCTCCAAGTCCGTATACGTACTCACCGATGCCCAACTCCAGCTGTTCCCGGAAAAAAGGCTGATCCTGCGGGTCTGTAATATAGCCTGGTCCCCGATGTCCGCTGCCTGTGACTTTGCGATCCTCGACATAAAAGCCTACATCCCAGCTCTTCCCACGGCCGACTCGCACACTCAGATCGCCGCTTTTCAGTACCGCTACGTCCTCATCCACCGTAATGTCTACCTCTGTTGGCAAGGTGTGAATTTCAAAATTCGGTCCCTGATGGACCCGTCCCTTATGGTGGTTCAGACGCACCTGAATGACATTCGGCATAGGCGAGCTGTAGGTCGCTTTCAGCAACGCTCCGTTCAGCGTATCTCCTTTATGCTCGATCCGGTGGGTCGCTGCATATACCGTCATGGAAGCATCGTCCGTCACAATATCACGGATTTCAGCAGGATTTTGTATTTCATAGCCCTTGCGAACCATCCAATAGCCATCAGTAAATTTCATCTGTTTCTTCCTCCGCTTCAATCTTTATTTTCTTAATCCCAAATCGCTTGTTGGATTTTTTCGAAATTCTTACTATAATAATATTGATTTATGTAAGGGTTTACTTCGTTTATTTTGACGTATTGTATCAATATTTTGATGTTTTCTATTTAAATCAGTTTGCGGAAAAGGAGTCATAGAAATGCAAAGAGAAATGTTGCGGGAAAACCGCATTCATGGCAATCCCATGTACCCAGTCAGCGTATACCCAAGCGTGGAGCAGTTGAACGGAAATAGTATACTGGAGTCTCATTGGCATGAAGAGATGGAGTTTATCATAGTCGAACAGGGGAGCGCCGTATTTCAGACGGATATGGTCTATACGGAGGTGAACGAAGGTGAAGCTCTTTTTGTCAACAGTGGTGAGCTTCACGCCGGTTATTTACAAAAAAGCTCTCGTTGCGTATTTTCTGCGGTGGTGTTTCACCCCGACATGCTGCACAGCCGCACGCAGGATACGGTGCAAACGCAGTTTATTGACCCATTTATCAGTAAAAAGCTTGTTCCTCCCCCTCACATTCGCGGCGTGCAGCCCTGGGAGCAAGAGGTGCTGGCTGCATTGCGACACATTATCACCAGCCATGAGCAGAATGCGCCTGCCCATGAACTGGCGACCAAGGCGCAGCTCTATAGCATGATCGCCTGTCTGTACCCACACATGACCCCCGCTAACGGAGAGGATGTGATTATGGCGGGGCAACGCAATAAAGTTGAACGGATCAAAAAAGCGCTGGCGTATATTAACAGTCATGCTCATGAGCCTATACGTTTACGGGAGATCGCAGATGAGATTGGAATGAGTGAGGGGCATTTTTGCCGTTTTTTTAAGCAAATGATTCAGAAAAGCCCGGTAGAATATATTAACTATCATCGGATTCAAAAGGCTTGCAGGTTGCTGGAGCAAAGTGATCGCAAAGTGGTTGATATTGCGCTGGATGTTGGTTTTGACAATCTAAGCTATTTTATTGCGACCTTTAAAAAATGGAACAGCCTGACCCCTTCGCAGTACCGTAAGCAGCACGAAGTAGATCAGGCGCTTGCTGTCCCTTATATAACAGACTAATATGCATAAGATAAATCATTTATTTTTTTTGGGCTTCATAAATACTAAAATTATTTTTCTTCCTTTTAACTTAGTAAATATGTAGCCAGCTACGCCTCCTAAAACAGAGGGAATTAACCACCCTAACCCTACATTATATAATGGAAGAAGATGAGTGAAAAAATCATTAATTACATTAATTTTTATTCCAGCAGCATTCAAGCCATCAAATAAACTAATGATAAAGGTTAATATCAAACTGCCTTGATATACTTCTGACTTTCCTTTAAATACGGGATGTAAAAAAGTTAAAAATATCAGAGAAATAGCAATAGGATATATTGCCATTAATACTGGCGTTGAAACCTTAATGAGCTGTGTTAAACCTATGTTGGCTACAAGGGTACTAAATATAGATAACATGAGAGCAACTCTTTTGTAAGAGATTTTTGGAAATAATCCATGAAAAAAGGAAGAGCAGGAAGTGATAAGCCCCACACTTGTCGTTAAACAAGCTACTGTAATCATTAAGCCTAATAGAATAGAACCATATGATCCAAAATAATAGGAGGAAACCTTAGCTAACACCTCAGCGCCATTTCCTAAAACACCCAATTTTTCAACGCTAGAAGCTCCCATGTATGAAAGAGACGTATAGATAAAAGCTAAGAGTATAACCGCAATTGCTATCGCTTTGGCACATATGATCATCAACTCTTTTTTGGAAGTAACTCCTCTATCCTTAATTGCATTCACAATGATAATTCCAAAAATAAAGGCTACAAGAGCGTCCAATGTTAAATAACCCTCTTGAAAGCCTTTGAAAAAGACATTCGATGTATAACCCTCCGCAGGTTCTTGGAACTTTCCTATTGGGTGAATAATAGCTACAATCACAAGTAATCCAATGAATGTCAATTTAATGGGTGTTAAAAACTTTCCGATTACATCAATAATTTTTGTGGGATTAAGTGATAACAAACATGCAACTGCAAAAAAAAGGATAGTAAATACAAAAAGTGCGACAGGATGATCTGCATTGTTTGAAAAAAAAGGTTTTACTCCAATTTCAAATGACACACTACCGGTTCTAGGAATCGCATATAAAGGCCCGATGGCTAGATAAAGAATGGTTGTAAAGACAATGCCGAATACAGGATGTACACGACTCGCTAAAGTCTGCAAATTGCTTTTGCCCGAAAAAACAAAGGCTGTGACGGCTAGTAATGGTAAGCCAACTCCGGTAACCAAGAAACCCGCATTGGCTATCCATACATTCTTTCCAGCCATTTGCCCAAGCATAGGTGGAAAGATTAGATTCCCTGCACCAAAAAATAAGGCAAATAGCATTGATCCTATAATGATAATAAAGGACGCAGAAACACTTTTCGACATAATAAATCCTCCAACTACGAATTCACAACATTTTGTTTTTATTCGTTTTCTCTTTAATTTGTATAATATATGTTAATAGGGACGTAGCCCATTGTTGCATCCAAAGAACGGTATCTGATTGCCTAGAGTATGTAATCTGGTGCTTTTCACAAATAATGCTCAGTTCGATCTAAGTGACCAGCACCAATCAGGGACAGCCATCCGCTCCCCCCTTCTGACTAGTGTAGGAAAGTTTTTAATCAACGTAAACATGGCAACTATAAAGACTGCCGTATCCTCCATTTGCACCTACTTCTATCTGGATGTTAGCAATGTCTATTGAGCCTAGTGATAACCTGTGCCTTTAGGGTGAGTGGGTTTCGTCTTAACTCGTCGTTACACAATACTCTATATACGATCACTGTTTCAAGTAACTTTGTACTTGCAAAATGAATCATTTCATCCCCTTGCTTTTACAATTATGATGCTACCCTATGTTTCTCCTCCTACTTAGTGAGCTTAATGAACTATAAGGGAATTTTACACTTAGGACTTATTTCTTACAATACGTAGATGTAGTTACACACACCCGGTAGGTCTCGTAAAAGTTTTTAATTAGTTCAAACACCCATGTAACAGCATATTTTCATATTACCGTCATATCGCTTACATCAAGAGCTGCCTGGTGCTTTGGGATAAGGAAAGTGAGTTAACTCTCAAGCGTTCGCTATGTTAGATTTCTTTAAAATCATCACATTCTTCATCTCTGTTCGAAAAAGTAATACATAATCTGTTTTGTATATTTTACCATATATAATCCATATCAGGATCGACTGTTTTATTTGAATTATCAACTGATTGTAATAAGCACAGGAAATCTTGGGAAAATGCCCTATGGAATCATCTAAATAATCCTTACAATTAATAGTATAGACATTGCATATTGACGTTGTATACCATTTGAGCCGCTACAATTTAAAGGGGTGCTTAAACATGATGAATTTGGCAAAACGTAACTATTGGTCTTTGAGTATTTTCAACTTCGCTTATCTGTTTACATGGTCTGCTGCCATGTCTTTTTTTGTCATTTGGCTGGGACAAAGTCTAGGAATTTCAGAAACCTATACGGGATTTCTATACGCGGCTAATTCAATCGTCGCCTTGATCATGCAACCCCTGTTCGGTTACTTATCTGACAAGCTGGGCTTGAGAAAACATCTGCTGTACATACTCTTTACAATCCTTTTGCTCGTCGGACCCTTTTTTATCTATGTGTACGGTCCATTGCTTCAAACGCAGTTCGTCATTGGTGCCATTGTTGGTGCGCTATTTATCGGCCTGGTATTTAATGCAGGTAACGGTGTCGTCGATTCGTATATGGACAAGGTTTCGCGTAAATATGGCTTTGAATACGGACGGGTTCGTATGTGGGGTTCGCTCGGATGGGCGGCGGCTACTTTTGTTGCTGGACGGGTCATCAATATCAATGTAAATCTGACCTTCTGGATTGCCTCAGTATCTGCTATTGTTGCCATGATCTGCATCTTCCTGACCAAAGTCGAAATTTCCGGACAGGAGCAGCAGAAAACAGAATCGTTGAAGCTAATTGATGTGCTGCATCTCGTACGTACCAAAAAGTTCTGGTTTCTTATGCTATTCATGGTTGGCGTGACCCAAATCTATGAGGTATATGACCAACAGTTTGCCACATACTTCGTATCACAGTTCAGTTCCAAAGCGGAAGGAAATCAATTCCTTGGCGATTTGAGCGCTGTGCAAGTTTTCCTGGAATTTGTGTTCCTTTTCGTTACCCCTTGGTTTGTGAACAAAACGACCGCCAAATGGGCATTAATTATTGCCGGGTCGATTATGTCTTTGCGTATTATCGGCTCTTCGTTGCCATTCGGTTCCATATGGGTAGCTGCAATGAAGATGATTCACTCCCTGGAGAAACCGCTTATTCTGGTAGCCATCTTCAAATATATTACCGTTAACTTTGATCAGCGCTTGTCCTCCACTATGTACCTGCTGTATTTGTTTATGGGCTCCCTGGTGGTTTCCATCTTCTCGCCCATTGTGGGGCATATGTATGAAGTATTAAATTTCCCGATTACTTATGTAATTCTGGGTTCCATTGCAGGCCTGTTCACCATCATATCCTGCTTTACACTGACAGCAGACAAGAAGAATGGGGAGCGGTATCTGGAGGAACGCCGTAAACAAGATCTGAAAAGAGCAGCCAAAAAAGCTGAAGCAGTACATTCGTAATCTAATGGTTTGAGCTTAACAAAACAGCGGCAGTCTAGGACTTGTTTTTCTCGTCCAAGGCTGCCGCTCTTAACTCCAGTTGATTTGAAGTTATTTTAAATCTTGAATACCGACACCGTTTGATTCATCTCTTCCGCCCTCTTGGCAAGCATGTTAGCACCTGCAGACACTTCCTGCATGGATGCAGTAGTTTCCTCGACTACGCTTGCGACAGTTTGAGTAGAATCTGCTGCACGTTCGGAGATTTCAGCAATTTTCTTCATCGATTCCACCATAGAAACGGTTCCTTCATTTACGGATCTTGCTTCTACAGCCGCAGTGTCCACCTCACCACTCACTTCTTCAACGGCACCTACAATCTCAGAAAAAACGTTACCTACACCTTCGACAAGCATCATGCCTTCATTCAGAGATTGAACACCTTCATTCATTGAAATCACAACTTCATCTGTTCTTAAGGCAATTTCGTTGACAAGAGAAGAGATCTTGCCCGTTGCCTCACTTGCTTGTGCCGACAGATTGCGTACTTCAAAAGCAACAACCGCAAACCCTTTTCCCTGCTCTCCCGCCCTCGCAGCTTCTATACTCGCATTTAGTGAAAGCAAGTTGGTTCGAGCTGCTATATCACGGATCATAGCTGTGATCTGTCTGATCTCCGCAGACTTTTCACCTAGAATATTTACCACTTCAGCGGATTGAGTTACCTTGGTATGCACATCTCTTATTTGAGAGACAGTCGAAGACATTTGGGTTTTCCCGTTGTTTGCTTTTTCTTGTGCTTGGGTTGTGAGATTCGCCACATTCACAAAGCGATTGGTTATGTTCTCTACACTTTTAGAAACGTCTACCGTGTAATTCAGCGTTTCAGCTATATCTGCAAGCTGTGTCTGAGATCCCTCTGCAACTTGAGTGGCACTTACAGCTATCTGCTCGGTAGCGATGCTTGTCTGTTCCGCACTGGCCGTTAACTGTTCAGCCGTAGAGGCAACCAGTAAGGAATTGTCCACAACTTCCTTTAAAAGGTTGCGCAGCGAATCGCACATTTCATTAAAATCAGATGCCAGTTCCCCAACCTCATCTTTTGATCGGACTCTAAGGGGTTCCACTTGCAGGTTCCCCCTGGCTACCAGCTTCATCTGTTCCGCTATCTTTAATATGGGCTTAGTGAACGATTGAGCCAGTAAAAAAGAACCGATAATGCCAAGGATTGTACATATGATAGTCAGAGAAATCATAAACAGTTTACCTGAATGGTAGGAATCACTCGATTGATTAGCGGCATCCGTAGCATACTGCTCATTGAGTAGCTTCAATTTATTAACGTCGTCTAATGCCGCCTTATAAATTGCAGTGTTTCCATGTATGATCATGTAGGCCATCACTTTATCGTTTTCCTCCATGGCAGCGGAAACCACTTTAAGATGGCGAAGATACATTGCCCACTGACCATAAAAGTTGGTGAACAGTTCTTTTTCCTCTGCAGTAGAGGCTAAACTTTGATATTCATTTACACTCTTATCCATTGAAGCAGTAGCTTTGGTTAGTTCCTCTTGATAAGTGCTGCGAACAGCCGCATCCTCTTCAAGTATCAATCGAACGGTGAGTCTATCGATTTCTGTAATCTGCTTATCCATACCCTGAAGAAGAATAACCGCAGGTAAAGACTTGTTATTTACCTTATCAGAAGCCTCCCCCATTTCCGACATCTTAATGACGCCTATAACACTTGAAAGGGAAAGTACGATAACCAGTATGAGCGCTGCACTAATTATTTTTTTCTTTAACGTTAATTTAAACATCTTTATCTTCCTCCCGTGACTGGTCTCGTGTCATCACTGCTGAGCTTTCCAATATATGCGTATTTGGCGCAACAGCTCAGCCTTATCTATCTTTCCACTGATGTAGCTTTGGATAGATGCTCCTGTGATGGCCCCATGATCAGGTGGAAGGGTTGCCATAAACGGCAGCGTCTTTCCGCTTGACATATATGACTTGATCGATTTACTCAAGGGATCGGTAGGCTCCAAGTCAATATTCTTGAACGCCGGTATAACATTGGCCTTGTTAACCAAAAACTCTTGTCCAGACTTTTCGTATACCAGCCAGTTCAAAAACTTCTTTGCTTCCTCTTGCTGCTGAGGTGTGGTAGTTTTGGAGTCGATGAATATATACTTTGTCACACCGACTGTAATCTTAGCATTGTTAGGATCATCCGTATTATCGCTTAATGGAAGGGGCAAAAAGCCGTACTCCTCATTTGCTGTATCATTGCTCTTAATTCCGGCCCACGCCCAGTTGCCCATAAACCAAAGCCCTACCTCGCCCTCTCCCAAAGCTTTGGCTCCATCGTCATATGTACTGTCCAAAGGCGATTGCTTATTGATGCTATTTTCCTTGAGCAGGTCTAAAGTTTGTACCCATCCAGACATTACATTATTTTGGGACATATCGATGGAGTTGTTCTGCATACCTTTAACAAACTCTGAAAAACCCCCAGGCTGAACAGAATAAGACAAAGCTAAAAGATGAGAGCCGAGAGACCAGTCCATTGGCGAAAGCATGACCGGTGCTACTCCCGTCTTCTGAATCCTAGCCATTAATGAGTTCAGGCTGCTTCTGCTTTTTACCGAGGAAGCATCAAAAGAACCCCCTGTCGCTTTGTCCAACACTTTCTTATTGTAGATTAATCCGTAGCCTTCCACTGCGAATGGAAATCCCAGCACAGCATCGCTTTTCTTAACAGTGTCAAGTCCATTTTCTATTGTGTCGGCTATCCACTTTTCTTTACTTAAATCAACGGCCTTATCTAGAAATTGCTGAGTGTCTCCCGGATCAAGCATCGACATGGTCGCTGCACTTCCTGAGCCGTACATCGACATCAGCTTTTGATATGCAGACGTTCCCTCTGGAGCAGTTATAATTTCTAAAGATACTCCGAGGTGCTCCTGATTGTACTGTTTTGCTACTTCTTCTAATTGAGTTTTTATTTCACTTTTGGAATTCAAAAGTGTAATCTTGGTCATCTGCTGTGATACTGGTGAGGCTGAACAACCTATAAACATCATTAAACATGCTAGAGAAATCGCAAATTTTAGCTGTATTCTCATTAACTTTCCCCCTAAGGATTTACTTTGATAAATTTTATGAATAATATTCAATGTTATCGACATAATTCCCCAGGAAGATTAGAAGTTTCAAGTTGGTAAATGTAGGAATTTAATTAAATAGTACAAACTGGTTGTTACGTCAAGTTAACAGACAGGACAGCGCAACGATCTTTATCCAGTTGCGTCTTAATATGGGGTAAAGTTGCTGCGCAACAAATTAAACCAAGAAAGGAGCAATCATTTATGAAAAAAGCTTTCTTTGGGGCTTTTCTTACAATTTTTTTATTTATTTCATCGTCCACTACTTATGCAGCAGAAAATCAAATCAAAGTTGACGGTGTGACTACTACATCCGATGTGAAGCCCGAAATGAAGAACAAACGAACAATGGTACCTCTACGTGTTATTAGTGAAAGTTTGGGGGCTAGCGTCGAATGGTCCAATTCCGAGGTTATTCTCGCTAAAAGCGATATGAAAGTGAAATTAGCAATAAATAGAAGCACCGCGGAAAAAAACGGAGAAAAGATACTGCTTGATGTAAAACCATACACGAAAAATAATCGCATATATGTTCCACTTCGTTTTATTGCAGAGACGTTTGGCTGTAATGTCAATTACAACAACTTTGCAGTGAATGTTGATACTAAACCATTGTTCATAGACGGTGTACAAGTAAAAGCATTGCAATATGAATACCATATGTTTATGGGCGGCGTAGTTCAGCAAATTAATGTAAATGCATTTAATGAAACCATCTATAATATTTTTGCAAACAAAATAGGTGAAAAGGTTGAAGCACCTGCAAACTACTCTTGGAGCTTCACTATTGACACATTTGGGTCTTATTATAAAAATGCACAATATGATTTCTTAGACCAAAAAGGGAAAAGCTTAGTTCGTTTTGATATTTATTCTTTAATTAGTCCTGTTCCATCTGAACTTTCAACAGAATATCCAGAGATTTTAGTTCATGACGTATCGAAAGATGAGTGGTATTTGTTTAACGATACCGCAAGAAAATCCATTAATCAGTTAATGTTTACCGCTGGGAAGAACGGTTTTCTGAAGATTATAAGTAACACAACTGTATAATGTGATTTTTTCTTATTACACTTTTTTCGTCTCCAAAAGATAAAAGGCAAATTCCCAGCTGAACATGCTTCACACGGGTTTGCTCTACAAACCTGTTCCAATCCTGCTCTATAATCGAGGCATGATGAGCCATCTTTTCTAATGAACGATAATAGGGATGCATCTGCTCACCGCTCCTTGACTTTTATAGGAATCGTAGATAACTTTTTTGGCTTCGTATATGAAAAACAGGGGTTATCCAACAGGTCTGGGCAGACCTGTTGGATAACCCCCAGCGACGTGTTCTATCAGACTTCCGCAGCATCCTCTTCCATGAAAAGAGATACCTTGCGGATGCCATCCGCTCCGATCACGACAAGCCCCTGATCCGACAGACGGATTTCAGGGATAACGACCAGTGCGAGCAATGACAGTGTCATCAGCGCGTTGTTCAGCATGCAGCCGGATTGCTGAAGCGCCCGGCTGATACTTTCGGACTGCGCAGCCACCTCTGCAAACGGAGCTGGGGACATCAGCCCGGCGATAGGCAGCGGGAAGCGCGTCTCACCCGAGGCGGATACGACGACCACGCCACCACGCAGGGCAACAGCCTGCTTTGCCGCCTGGGTCATGAGCTCGTCATCATTACCAATGACGAGCAGGTTGTGGCTATCATGCGCGACGGTCATGGCAATCGCAGCCGGCTCGGTGAAGCCCACACCTGTTACAAGGGCAACCGCGTGACTGCCACTGGCATGATGGCGCTCAAAAACGGCTATTTTGCACAAATCCTGTGCAGGATCTGCCGTGACTTCTCCATTACGGACCGGAACGGTCATCCGCACTTCCTTCGTGTCCACATGATTTTCCGTAACACGAATCACCCGTACAGGTACATTCCCCTCCTGTACTGGAGCCGCAATGCGAAAATCTGCAGCACTCAGCTCTCGTCCTAGATGGACCGTGTCCATCACTTCCGCAGGATACACGAAGCCGTCCCAATCGGCGACCATTTGACCGTGCTCGGCCACCAGCTGGCCCGCTGCGATGGTAGCCGTCACATTCACTTCGGCCAATCGGCCATCAAGCAAAATAATGTCGGCAATCGCACCCGGAATGATCGATCCGATGTCCCGTGCCACGCCGAAGCGCTCTGCCGTATTCAGCGTGGCCATCTGAAACGCGGTTACGGGCTTGACGCCCTGTGCAATGGCATGACGCACGACGAAATCCATCTGCCCTTCATGGAGCAAGGATTCTGCGCTGCGGTCATCCGTTACCAGCATCATGCGGCGCGTGTCGAGACCCATTTCCGTGCTGGCTCGGATCGTCTCGGCCACATCATGCCATGCGGAGCCTTGCCGCATCTTGGCATACATGCCGAGCCGGATACGCTCGGCTACATCCTCGGGCGTGACACACTCGTGGTCGCCCGTAATTCCCGCGGCTGCATAGACCGGCAGCCGCCAATCATCGGAGGCCCATGTAAAATGGCCATCCGCCACCTTGCCCGCGCGCAGCGTGGCCTGAATTTCCCCGATCATCACATCGTCTCCATAGACGACACCTGGGAAATTCATGACTTCGCCCAGCCCGATCATATCCGGGCCCCAGCTTAACGCCTCTGCGACTTCCGCCGGGCCGAAGGAGGCACCCGTCGTTTCCAGCTCCGGACCTGTGGAAGGCACGCAAGAAGCCACCTGCATGTAAGCAGCCAGCGGTGTCGTGCGTGCTTCGTCCAACATCAGACGAAGCCCTTTTAGACCCAGTACATTGGAAATTTCATGCGGGTCAAAAAAACCACCCGTCACTCCCAGCGGCAGTACAGCCTTAGCGAACTCAGTTACGGTCAGCTGTGTGCTTTCGATGTGACAATGTCCGTCTAGTAACCCCGGTGCCATATAGCGGCCTTCCGCTTCAATGATTATGGTGTCTTCTCCAATCGTATGACTGACGTCCCCACCGACGTAAGCGATACGAGAACCTTGCACAGCAATAGACATGCCTGGCAGCAATTCGCCCGATACCACATTGACCAGTGTTCCTCCGCGGATCACCAACGATGCCTTGCGCTCTCCTCTAGCTGTAGCTACCAACTCGGGTACACAGTCCGCCAGCGGCGGGCGTTGAAATACACTCTTCATGTCCATTACGTTTGTAACCTCCGTTTATGCTTCTTACCTGTTTTTCTTATTTGCTTATGTTACTGGAATACGCTCCATAATGCCAGCCAACTCTACATCTATTCAAGCATCGCATGGGTTTCTAAGGTATTTGCCCCCAGCTGATTGCCAATGTCCTCTCTATAGAACACGATCACTTTCTCCCACTTTGCGGGTATACGTATCCGAATCCCGTAAACTCACGAATGGCGTAATCTCCCCTATGCTATAAATATGCAGCAGATGCATCGCTCGCGTACAGGCGGTGTAGAATAACTTACGCTCACTCTCACGCTGGTATTGTTTCGCTGACCCGTCATAAATCAGGACCGCATCGAATTCCACGCCTTTTGCCAGGTAGGCCGGAATGATATGAATCCCCTTTTCGAAAGCAGGCGTTGTTTTCTTAATTAATTTTGGCTTCACTGACAGCTTTCCTTCCAGCGCTTCGTAGGCTGCCGCGCTTTCGTCAGCATTTTTACAAATCACCGCGATGGATTCATAGCCTTCCGCCAACAATTCTGTGACATTCCCAGCTATCCGTTGATGCAACTTTTCACGCGAACGCACCTCGGTTACAAGAGGCTTCTCACCCTTACGATTAAACGGTACAATGTGCTCTCCCCCAGCGACCATCCCCCGGGTAAATTCCACAATCTCCTGTGTTGAGCGATAGCTTCGTGTCAGGGAAATCATTTCGGTCTGATCTGCACCATACAAATCATACAATGGCTCTGCATCCTGAAGCACCGAGGCATGGGCATAGATAGCCTGATTAAAATCACCCAGTGCCGTCATTTTAGCCTGTGGAAATAAGCGCTTGAAGAAAGCCAATTGGAATGGGGAATAGTCCTGTGCCTCATCAATAAACACGTGACGGATGTTGCTATTAGAACGGAAACCCAGCATCAGCTCACGCAAATATAAAAAGGGTGTCACATCCTCATACGCTAACTCCCCAGCCTGAATTCGTTCCAGAGTTTGTCGACTAATTTCACCCCAGCTGACGGGCAGCTCTACATGATTCGCCAGTTGGCTCAATAGCGTCTCGTTCATAAACAGCTCGCTGTAGAGCCGGGTCGTATCTACGAAGCGAAGCGCCTTAATCCATTTGCGCAGGGGCTTTAAGCGGTCACTGACCACCATACGCGCCAATATTTCTCTTTCACGCGTAAAATCGTCGAAGGTATCGCCCTTATTCTTAGATTTACGGCGCATGCGGTTATAGGCACGTTGATAATCCTCCGGCTCCATCAGATCCATCTGTTGATCCACCCATGGGGCGGAGCATTCTTCCTTACCAAAGCGGGCCAGCTCTTTGAGCATCCAATCCCGCAGCAGTTCCAATCGGTTCGCCAGCCGCACCGTAGAGTCGAATTCATAAAACTTGCGTGCCATTTGCTCTACTGAAACCACCTCACGTCCCTGAAAGCGGATGGGTTTAAAACGCATTCCCTCCTGTTCCAAATACGTCTTGTAGCTTGTAATCACATGTAAGAACGTCTTGGACGACTTAAAGCGGATACCCTCCATCCTGGCTTCATACCCAGGCTGTAACGACGCTGAAAGCACATATTCCAGCTGTTCAAATGGATCTTCTAACTGAAACTCCCGGCCCAAACGCCGCTCCAAATATTCCTGAAACGTGGCCTGAAGCATATTTTCCTCACCCAATTCAGGCAATACTGTCGATACATAACTGTTGAACATCGGGTTAGGCGAAAATAACACGACCTGATCCGCTCGTAAGCGATCCCGGTACTTATACAGCAAATACGCTACTCTCTGAAGCGCAGCAGAGGTTTTGCCACTTCCTGCCGCCCCCTGAACAATGAGCATCCGGCTTCGATCATCACGGATGATGCGATTCTGCTCCTTTTGGATGGTAGCGACAATACTTTTCATTTGAGCATCCGAGCTGCGGCTCAATACTGCTTGAAGAAGTTCGTCTCCAATCGTCACCCCTGTATCGAACATAAAACGGATCTGTCCATCACGGATCGAGAATTGACGCTTAAGCGTGAGTTCCCCTTCCATCTCCCCTGCCGGGGTCTTATATGAAGCGGGCCCCGGCATGTTATCGTAATAAAGATTGGAAATAGGCGCGCGCCAGTCGTAGATCAGAAACTCCTCATCTTGATTATCCAGCAGGGAGGCAATCCCCAGATAAACACGTTCCGCAGTCTGCCCTTCCTCAGCAAAATCAATGCGTGCAAAATACGGTGAATCAAGCAACTTTTTCAAACGACCTAACGCCTCTGTAGAATGCTTGTGTCTTCGTTCCCGCTCAGACAAAATCTCAGACTGCTGACGCAAACTGGTGGACGTCTCGCCCACATCATCTGCCTCACTGAAATTGATCGTTACCTCATCCCAGAAGTCTTTACGCATATCGACGACATCTCCGCGCACAGAACCAACCTCTGTCTCTAGCTTCCGAATACGCCCGCTAATCACTGCGGTCACATCTTCTACTCTTCGTTGTTCTTCATTCCATTGCTGTTCAGTAGTCACTGACATCGCTCCTGTTCCGTTTCCTCCTGCTCCACGCAGGGCTCCCTTGCGTACAAACTATGCTCTATTATGGACCCGGGCATACTCGCGGCATCCCCCTGATCCGGGAAAATTGACTAAACCTTTGAAGCATGCTATAATGTAAAAAGAAGTGTAATTCACAACTTATGCATATGTTTTCACCATAAAACAGAGCATCCTCTATTGTATCAAGTTCGGTCCCTGTTCGCAACCAGCGGGCTTTTTTTGTGCGTTCTGGCAACCTTCTATTAACCTGTTCTTACATAATTGAATTCATTACATAAAAAAGCGACCAGCCATCTGATTGATGAATGCGGTCGCTTTTCTTTTAGAAAATTCGCCTATCTGCTCTCTTCCACAGGATGAATATGATCGGCCAGTCTGCTCAGCCTCTCCAGCTGATGACCATAGTCGTACATCGCCGCAGCTACAATGGAAAGCCGCAGCATCCCCTCCTGACAATGGTCAAAACGTGTAATCGCATGCTTCATAAATTCGCCGTTGGCTTGCTGAAACAATTCACTTTCGTCCTCATTCGGTTTTAGCTTATTTTCGAATTTCAGTAGAGCATGCTCGTGAAAACGAATCAGTAGCTCCAGATGACTGTCAAAAAAAGCATCCGTTCCCTTTGGCCGTAAAGACTGGAAGTAGTGCCTTTCCACTGCATCCAGTACCTCATATCCCTTGTGCAAACTTCCGAGCATTTGTTTGTATACTACCATTTGTCTCGTTTGACTAAACTTAGAGCGCTTGAGCTTCTTCTGCTCTTCCTCGAACAAATGATATTTGTCCGACAGCGATTTAATGGCTCCCTCCAAATTTCCTTTTTCCTCTTTAAAGACAGACTCCTTAATCTCATCGGAAATGGCAGTACGTAGCAACAAAGACATGCTGTTAAATACATTTTGAATCTGATTAATAAACTGCCTTTTCGGTTTCGGGGGAAAAACGCTAACATTGATGACAAAAGCAGACACAATCCCAATCAAAGTGAGCGCAAAGCGGGTCACCGCAAATTTCCAGTCCCCTGAGGCTTCCATTACAGAAACAACGGTCACAAGTGTCAATCCAACCGTATCAGCCATATTTATTTTCAGACATATCATAAGCACCAATACACATACCAGTCCGACTGCAATCGGCTCATTCGAAAATACCATTCCGCCCAGCAACGCCATGATTGCACCTAGTGTGCTTGTTTGGAGTTGATCCAGAAAATAACGCCACGACCTATATATCGACGGTTGCATAGCAAAAATAGCGGCTATCGCTGCCCCCACAGGCGAATGGGTGTTCAAAAGCGTGCTCAGAAAAAGGGCGAGCGTCACTGCGATTCCCGTTTTTAACACCCGTGCTCCAAAAGCCAAAGCCATCCCTCCTGCTTACCTTTCAAATTTATTCATACCGAATTACTATAATGAAAATTCAATGTAAAGTCCATGCTTTATTATTACCCAAAACAATCGGAGATCAGGAATATTTATGAAATGTACAGTTCCTGATAGAATACATATCAACAGAATTAACTTATTTGCAACAACGTCACAGGAGGAACTCATCGTGTCATGGATTAGCAAAATGTTAGAAGAGCCCCGAAAGTGGCCGCGTAATATCCGATTGTTTTTTATGGCCAATCTGCTGTACCAGATGGGTACAGGCATGTTTTCTGTGCTGTACAACCTGTATATCCAAAAACTTGGCTTTGACGATGATATGAACGGCCAAGTGGTCAGCATGCAAGCGCTAGCAACGGCGTTGCTGTTCATTCCGGTCGGATTTTTGGGGGATCGGACGAGCCGCAAAAATATGCTGGTCATCGGCGCGTTATTCAGCGGTCTGGCCTTTCTCGCCCGTACCTTTACAGATACCAGCGGAAGCATGTTGGTATTTGCCGTAATCTCAGGTGTATTCGCCGCCTTTATTCAGGTGCTGGCTGTGCCTTTTTTAGCGGAAAGCATAAGTAAAGCCCAACGTTTAAAAATATTCAGCTATTACTCAGCTCTTGTACTGGCAGCCCAGGTCCTGGGCAGCTTCGGGGGTGGTGTACTCGCAGATGGGCTGCAGACGTGGGGAATCACACCGCTATCCAGTCTGCGGGTTGCTCTGTTCCTTGGAGGAATGGCAACATTGACCGCTTTTATTCCTCTATTATTCATCACAAAAACTACGGCAACCTTAGAAGCACCAGCTCCTGCCGAATCTTCACCTCAAACAGAACAAGTACATACGCCGCACAGTACATCCGATATCCCTGCCTCGGAGACGCCTGCTGCTGCTTCTGATCGCCGGGTTATTGGACAATTTGTTCTTGCCCAGTTTTTTCTTGGACTGGGTTCAGGTCTGGTCATCCCGTATCTTAATTTGTATTTTACGAACCGCTTCTCCGTATCGCTCAGCGCAATGAGTTTACTGATTGCACTCGGCCAGCTCATGACCATCCTCTCCATGTTGATCGGACCTACCCTCGGTAGCCGAATTGGACTGGTCAGAGCTGTAGTTGGCTTCCAACTGCTTTCGCTACCGTTCCTTCTCATTACAGGCTTTACGAACGTGCTATGGATCGCTTCCATCAGCTTTCTATTCAGGCAAGCGCTAATGAATGCAGCCAATCCGCTGCAAACCGCCATTCTCGTCGAACGTGTGTCAGATAAAAATCGTGGCATTGCCAACTCCATTCTCCAGACGACCTGGATGCTAGGCACCGCAGGTATGGGACCTGTACAAGCCTATTTAGTTACAACTTATGGCAACTACTGGGGCTATGCCATCACATTTAGCATGACAGGTGTTTTCTATATTTTGTCTTCCCTCGTCTATTACAGAATGTTCCGAGAAAAGCGCCCGTCCGCGGGCCAGCTTTTACAAAACCCGGCAAGCCCGTAAACAAAATCATGACACAATAAAAGCCGGAGCCTCCAAGCGGACTCCCCTGGAACGTCATAGGATAAATGAGAATGGCGGAGGAGGAATGAAGGCATGCTTCGAGTTGCATTATTTACGGATACGTATACGCCTGACGTGAATGGCGCTGCTCTGACCCTGGAACGATGGGTTGGCTATCTGGAGACACATGGAGTATCTACGCTCGTCTTCGCACCGGAGGCAGACCATCATCTGCCCTCTGGGCCGGGTGTGGAGCGATTTCGAAGTATTCCCTTTTTATTGTACCGGGAATGCAGACTTGCGATCCCCAACGCCAAACAGATCAACGAGCGTCTGTCAGCCTTTTCCCCGCATTTGATTCATGTCGCTACTCCGTTTAACCTTGGCCTCTATGGAACAAGCTACGCAGCCAAACACCATATTCCACTCGTCGCCTCATATCACACCCACTTTGATAAATACCTCGAATATTACAAGCTTCGCTGGCTTGAACCTGCGTTATGGAAATACATGCTCTGGTTTCACAGACATTGCGAAAGGGTGTATGTCCCTTCTCAATCAACCATGGAATTGTTGCGCAATAAAGGAATGGGGCAGCTCGAGATCTGGAGTAGAGGCATTGATACTGACCGATTTCAACCAAAGGTGGACCGGAATGCAGTATGGAAGAAATGGGGCGTTCATGCAGATGCATTTGTTATTTTGTATGTGGGCAGGCTTGCACCGGAAAAGGGGATAGACACGTTACTGGATTCCTATCTCCAGTTACCCGACGACGTCCGCGCAGCCTCTGTGTTGGTCATTGCAGGAGATGGTCCATTGTATAAGGTCAAAACTGCAGCGGATATAGGAGTGCCGGAGCATGCAGTCCACTGGCTTGGTTTTGTGAAAGGCCCGGAATTAGCTGAACTCTACGCCGCAGCCGACGTATTTCTCTTCCCTTCCACCACGGAAACCTTCGGCAACGTTGTACTGGAGGCTATGGCGAGCGGTACACCTGTGGTCGGTGCCAATGAAGGCGGGGTAAAAGATAATCTAATCCATGGAAAAACAGGGCTATTGTGTCCTTCTGGGGACGCCGCTGCCTTTGCCAAAGCTGTACACCTATTGTACGAGGATGCCTCACTTCGCGATTCGATGTCCAGAGCGGGTAGAGCCTACAGCCTGGAGCAGACGTGGGACCGTATTTTTGAGCGGCTACTGGACAGCTACATGGACGCAGCAACCCTACACCTTGACAGCCGTCCCATGACGCGAATGTAGCCTTCAAAAACAGCGAAATTCCAGATAGCATGTAAAGGCGAGGTAAATAAATTCTGCTAATACCTTAATTGTTTCAGCAGCTTGTTATGTACCCCACTCAACAAAATCACTGCGGTCAAGGCACCGATGAACGCAAGAAGCATATCCCATTGGGTATCCCATACATCTCCTTGTGTGCCCAAAAAGGCTTCTGCTGCCGTTCCGGTTGCCTTGGCTACAGCAAACTCAATCAGCTCGTACACAGCGCTGATCGCAAGACACACACTAACCGTGAGGAAAGTGAGCCAGCTCCCGCTTCCCAAGGCCGTTTTACGCAACAGCACTTCCCTGACAATGAGTGCAGGTACAAAACCTTGTACAAAATGCCCAAGTCGATCATAATAATTGCGCTCCAGTCCGAACGTATCCCGAATCCAGTTGAACAGTGGCATTTCGGCATAGGTATAATGTCCACCGACAATCAGGATCAATGCGTGCAGCCAGATTAGGGTGTATACCAGATTGGTAAACCGAAATCTACGGTACAAAGCCGTCAGCAGCACAGCTCCCAAAACCGCCGGGAGAACTTCCAGTACCCATGTAAAATAATCCGCCGGGCGAATCAAGGACCAAATGAGGGCAAGCGCCAGCAATACAAGTAAAACAAGCGGGTAGCGATCATTTTTAGACCATGCCGTTGCCTGGTTCATCTTCATTCCTCCTCAGCCCAAAGCTCTAGCCTTCGTTCGTTACGATATGTTTGACACGCCCAACCTGTCCGTCTGCCAAACGCACTTTGATTCCATGCGGATGACGCGGGGAATTGGTCAAAATATCTTTCACCGTTCCGCGTGTCAGCTTACCGGTTGGCTGATCCTTTTTAAGTACAATATCTACCTGAAGACCAGCGCGGATATCGGATCGATTCTGTCCGTTCATTGTAGCTATTCCTCCTTTATTTTTACATTTTTTGATAATATTCAGCCACTCAGCTACAATTGAATCACCAGCGACGCCATTCGTCCTGGCGGTTGTTCCCCATCCAGACTACGCACATCGTGGATACATAGCTGACGAGCAAAATGACGAATACCATCCCACTAAACTCCACAAAATGAGTACGTTGCAAGGAGTCTGCCCATATGGAAGATACCTGTGCATACAGTTGAGAGGGCGCAGAAACAATATCCCATGTGTTCCCTCGAAAGAAACGGCCAATGTAAATACCCAGGCTGCTCAACAAGAGTACCGCCAGCATAAACAGCCAACTAACAAGCCCACCACGTGCACGCTGTACCAATTGTCGTACGGATTCGAGCGATACAAAACCCATTGTCAGGCCAAGTACGGCTACCAGCAGCATTCCCAGTACATGATTCCAAAAGTACGGATTTCCCCAGAAACGTTGCTCCCCGAGAAATGGATATCTGGCGAATACATGCAGCAAATCTGTGATCAAATAGGGTGTATTGGGATAAAAGAAAAGCCATGCCGCCCCCGTAACCCAGAGTAAAAATGTTCTCGTTCCCCGCCTCCACGAGCTGTACATTACATCAAGCAGTAGCGTCAACAGCATAGGAATCCAAGCCAACATCATATTCCACCAAATAAAAAGATAAGGGCGGCCCCCTGAGGGCAGTCGCACGTTAATGATCCACAATGTACTGATTACGGAGCATAAGGCCAGTGCTAAAAAAACATAGAGTTTTAGTGGATAATTTAACGATCTTAAACGGGCATACATATGTGTCTTTCCTCCTTGTAACCGTCCTGCCTTCCTGACGTTCCAATTTACACCTGTTCTGGACAGTGTACACCACAATGGCTTCAAGCTCAATGGAAGCGCTCTACCCCTGCATAAATGAACATAAAAAAAAACATCCGTTCTCCGGGAATTGACCTCATCCCCGAAAAATAGATGCTTACTGTGTTTTAGACTTCACTCACAGGTAAAGGCGACATACGAATGCGGATCGTCTGATCAAACGGAGCCATCCAGTTGACCAGCAATGTATGGAAATTGATGGGGAGAGTGGCTCCCCTTACCGAATTAGCCATATGCTCTACGGTTGTTCCCATCAGCTCAAACCACGCATTCCCAGATTCATAGCGCGCCATACCACCAGTCCAACATTGAACCGTTTCGTTAACCAGCCGGTATTCCCCGCAAGTGAAGCGTCCTTCGCGCCCAAAAATAAAACTAATCTGTGTCATGCAATCTACTGGACCCTCTGAGCGAAAACGAAGCGTCCACACATCACCCTGACGATCCACATCGACCCGAATTTCATGCTTTTGTTCATGGGTTAATGGCCGTTTGTGATGCGGAAGCAAGTACCACGGACTGACTTCCTCCTGCGCGGTAGGCGGCAGATCTAAGGTCGCTACAGGGCCATAATAACCTTTGACCTGTGTGCCCGACAAAGTCCAACCATGTTCGTGAGCTGTCAGCTTCTGCATGGGTACAAAACCAGGCGAGAAATACGATGCAGCCTGAACCGCCAATAATCGTGCATCTCCGTGCCGCAACGATAGGAACGATGAAGCCTCGGTCATCAGCGTGGCACTGGTATCCTCCTGCCGAAATCGAACGACTGGCGCTCCAAAGTCCGTATGCAGTCGGCTATGATAAATCTGCTGGTGATGGCCTGCCTCATCCATTCGACTCAGATAGTCAGCCCTTGGGAAGTCTCCGTTCAGTAGTTGGTTATAGGTGACAGGTAGTATAGCTGACGATACTTTACGAGTTTGCAAACGCGGATCTAGTAAAAAGCGCACAGCCGCATTGATAGGAGCACCGCCAGGATGATCCATGACTTGAATAGCGGCGACAGCCATCGCTTCAAATATAGCGTCCTCATCCTCTGTAGCCAGCATGGCATATGGTAGAAGATAAGAAGATAGGTTCATGACCACCCCAAAATCCTGTCTCCCTGAATACTCTGTGACCACTTCGCCATCAGGATGGACAAGGTACACCATCATGCGTAAATTACGGCGTACCGACTCTAGTAGCTCCGGCAGTTTTAATAATCGGGCAGCATGAATCAGCATAATATCGCTAACAGCATTATAAATTCCGTTGCTGCGCTCCGTCCATTCGCCATCTGGCGTCCCATCCAGCCCTTCGGCTAGCCAAGCCTCGGCCCGCACGAGCGTCTCGGGCAGGTCAAACAGCTCATGTAGAAATCCCAGCGCAGCACACAATACCCAACGGTGATTTGGCGTATGGCAACCTCCGGTCAGCATGACCGGAATCGTCCGCTCCAGAAACAAGCGGATGGCATCAATCACCCGGCGCAGCTCCAGCCAGTCGTCACCAACCAGCAGCTGATAGACCTGGGCGTAGCCTACCACCACGAACGCTGTATCCGGTGGCGAGTGGAAATTGGTCCAGCCCGGTGAAATAGAACCGTCCTCATGCTGCACACGTAGCATGTACTGTGCAGCCAGCTCCAGTCGGATGAGTACATCCTCATTGCGATAATATGCAGAATCCGGATTGACGAGCGCTGCCGCCCAGATCGCCATTGCGGCAGGAGTCCCGACCGAATGATTAGGCCAAGCGATTCCATTCTCATCATCAGTCACTCCGCCGTAATAACGGCTGTCAGCATCCAGTACCTGATGGTCCATACCTGGTTTTACCCAGGCATCGTTGATCGCTACGATTTTACTATACATTCCTCTCAACCCCTGTAATATGCATAATCGTTTATCATCCTTGCGGCTGAAGCTTCGCTATCTTACTTGTCAGCAACTCATGGCTACGTTCAATATCCTCCGGCTGACAAGCTGCTTTCAGCTCATAAACCTTAATAGGGGCCTGCCGGATAATATTCACGAAACGATCGAAGAACTCCAGATCACCACTATGAATATAAGGGCACCAGTGATCGGATAATCCAATGGTTTCATGAATATGAACACCGAGAATATAGTCGATCATTTCATTGGCTTCCTTGGCGTTGTCGTACAGTCCCATTCGGTCCATAATCATACCGTGGCCAATGTCATACCACAGATAGACAGGTGCACCCTTCAAACGATCTATAATCGTCTTTGCCTCCTGCAACGTAGGCATCTGATAGCAGCGTGAACGCGTTTCAATGCCAATGGCTACATCATATCCCTTGGATGCGATGCGGTCACACACTTCTTCCAGACTATCACGGATGCGTTGTACATAGTGCCCACTCAGTGAATTCCGACGCTCCAGCATTTGGCCCCATAACGTTTGATAAGCAGCAGAATCCCTGCCCTGCTCATTGAAAATATCCTCTAGTTCCTCACTGATATCATATGGAAATGGAACCTCTCCGGGATGCACAACTACCGCTTTTGCACCATAACGATGCGCATATTCAGCAGATTGCACCAGCAGCTCTATCGCACGTTGTCGCTTGCTTTCATCGTCAAACCCGAGCAGAACGGAATCCGTGCCGTAATCCGGGTCTGGTGTATGAGGAAATGTATTATGCACACTCGATATGCCGATTTCTTCCCGCTCAATCATAGGCTCAATCGTCGTCAGCATTTCCCGGGTAATGTTATAGTTCAGCTCCATCCTGCTAAAGCCCAACTGACGGATTTCCTCTACAAGTTCTCGGCCGACCGTATGCTTTTTAATATTCCAACAGGTGGAAAAGGAATATTCCCCCTTCGCCTTCATTGTCATCATCCTTTCACCGCTCCCACCATCACGCCGCTGACAAAATATCTTTGCAGCCACGGATACACTAGCAGAATTGGAACCGTTGCAAAAATGACACTTGCTGCCTTCAACCCTTCGGGCGTAATTCTTGCGCCACTGGCTCCTTCCAGCCTGGTTAGCTCGGATACCATATTATTTTGAATCATTTGATACAGCTTGAGCTGTAACGGGAACAAATCGGGGTTTTGAATATACATCAGCGTATCCTGAAATCCGTTCCAACGGCCTACACCATAAAACAAGCTTAATGTCGCCAGCACGGGCAGGGACAGCGGCAGTACAATCCGAATCAAAGTGCCGAACTGGCTGCTGCCATCAATTTCTGCTGCTTCTCCCAAACTTTCCGGAATCCCGTTAAAAAAAGAAATTAGAATAATTAAATAAAACGGACTGATCAGACCGGGTAAAATAAGGGACCACATATTATTCAACAAATGTAAGTCGCGCACCAGAATGTATTCAGGAATGATGCCGCCGCTGAAAAACATCGTTACTACAATGATGAACATAATCGTTTTACGACCTCTTAGGTGTTTCTTCGTTAATGGATATGCTGCGATAATTGTCATTAACATGCTCAGCACTGTCGTGATCACCGTCAGCATGACCGTAAACCCAAGCGAACGGATCATGCTCATATCGGAAAAGACCTTTCCGTATGCTTTTAAATTGAACTCAACCGGGAACAAAGTAACTTCCCCGGATGTAATGGCACGGTTTGAGCTAAAGGAAATAGACAAAATGTGAATAAACGGGGCCAAGCACAGCAGTACAGCCACAGCCACCAACACGGTGGTTACGATATCAAAGGTGCGATTTGCAGTACGTTCACTCATCAGATGTCAGCTCCTTTACATAATACTTTCATCTGTCAGTTTCTTGGAGGCATAGTTAGCGCTTAATACGAAGATGAGACCAACCACAGCCTGAAACAGGCCCACCACCGTAGCCAGCGTATATTGCCCGGACTCCATCCCGATGCGATATACAAACGTGCTAAGTACATCGGAATAATCTCGAACTGCTACATTTCCAATTACATAAGGACGATCAAAGCCAATGGTGATCATATTACCCAAATTAATGATAAGCAGCGTTGCAATTGTCGTTTTCATGCCAGGGATCGTAATATACCAAATTCTTTTCATGCGTCCTGCACCATCTACCTCGGCAGCTTCGAACAATTCCCGGTTAATCCCGGTCAAGGCTGCGAGGTACAAAATCGTTCCCCAGCCTGCACTTTGCCACACCCCTGTCAGCAGGTAGGTGAGTACCCAGTCATTTTTATCTGTCAAAAATGGAATCGCCTGAAACCCCAGTGAAGTAAGCACATTGTTGATCATGCCGGACTGCGTACCAAACACCTGGTACACAATCCCGCCAATAATCACCCACGAAATAAAATGGGGAACGTACAAAATCGTTTGTGACAGCTTTTTAAACCAGACTACTTTCATTTCATAGAGCAAAATCGCCAAGATTAAAGGTGCTGGAAAAGATACCAGCAAATCAAGCAGGTTTAGGACGATGGTATTGCGCAGCGTTCGATAAAAATCGTCCATACGAAACACTTCTCTAAACGCATCGAACCCGATCCACTCACTCCCTGTAATTCCCTGAAAAAAGTTAAAATCCTTAAACGCGATCTGTACGCCCCACATCGGACCATATTTGAACACAATGAAGTAGGCCAGGGGCAGCACAAGCAACGCGTATAATTGCCAATATCTGCGGAAGTAAACGTTCCCTTTCATGCGCTGTCTCCTCCTTTACTTTCCGCCTTCTTACTTGCCTGTCATGGCCTTATAAGCTTCGGTACGCTCATCCAATATCGCTTGACCACCGCTCACCATATAATCCTTCAACGCCGCTTCGAATGTTGCATCAAACTGCGCCGGAGGCACCATCACAGATTTAACGACCATTTCGTCAAACTTATCCAGCAATGAGTTACTGTATTTGGACTCGGCTTTAATCGGATGGTCAAATTTCACTGGTGAAATTGTGTCCGTGCTGGAAATATCCATCGCCTTGCGAACATCCTCCTGGAATTGGGACGGCATGCCCAAAACAAAGGCTTCCTTGTTTTTGTTATCGTCTCCTGCAATCTTGCCATTCGCAATAATGACCACATCACCCTGATTATAGATACGATCCTGCGCTTCTTGTGTCGGTTTCTCCTTGGCAACTGGAATTCCGTCTTTCAAGGTATAGTTCTCGCCTTCTACACCATTTTGCATATCAAGCAGCACTTTCTCGGAAGACATCCAGTCGAGATACTTGATCGCCTCAATCGCATGCTCACTGGATTTAGGTACCATAATGTAGAGTCCATTGGATGCAAATTCTGGCTTGGCGTGTTTACCCTCACTGTTGGTATAAGGGTCCATTGGAGTCAGCTTCGCTGTGGACTGGTTAGCCAACAGATTCGGATAGGCGGAGTCATTATAATAGATGTTGTCGTAATCTTCACTGAAAAAACCGGTATTTCCGCTTTGAATATCCTGAGTCAGCTGTTTTTTGTCCTTATCCAGACCAAAGTCCTTGCTGATCAGATTCTCATTGTAAAGCTTGTTCATAAACTGAACTCCATCCTTGAATCCAGGTAGCAGGATTGGATAGTCACGGGAACCCAGCTCTTGGGTTAGCGTATATTTCTGCTCATCTGTCACTGGCTTAATAAAAGACCACAACAGCGGATCATATTGCCCCGGCTCCATCGTCATCCCCAGTGGAATTACCTTGCCGCCGGTCTTGCCAGGGTCTTTTTCCTTGAACGCTTTTAGCGTGTTGTATAGCTCATTTGTCGTTTTAGGAACAGGCATATTCAGCGTATCGAGCCAATCCTGGCGAATAAAAGAGGAATATTTTCCTAATATGGTACGCTTGCCGGGAATGGCGAACTGCTTGCCCCCCACCTGACCGTAGCTGAGCGTATCTTCACCGAGGAATTTTTTAAGATTTGGGCCGTACTCATTCAGCAGAGGGGTCAAGTCTGTCAGTCCACCCTGCTCCGCATACCGTTCAAAGGTTCCAGAATCATAAGTGAACACGATATCAGGTACATCACCACCGCTAGCCATCAGAACATTCAGCTTGGTTACTTCTTCGGAGCGCTGAACGGGTACGTACGTCAGATCAATATCGTTGGGTTTGCCAAAGTTTTCTTTTGCATATCGGGTTAAATAGCTGTCAGTAATGGTATAGCCCTGAGGTGTATTGCCTCTGTCAAAAATTTCAACCTTCAATGAACCAGCCTTGTTTCCGGTAGCGGTCGAAGCCTTGTCCGCCTCACCCGACGAGCATCCGCTCAATACAATCGACAGTGCAACCGTAGCTGCAAGCAGCAGACGAAGCTTCTTCAATGTTCCTCCAGCCTTATTCCCACTCATTCCTGAACACCCCTTTGTCTGCTTTTCCCGTTCGTCGCCTCTTCTGATGAGGAGGTTATGACATTTCATGCATCGGCATGAGTCTGTCCCTTTTGATCCGGGATGTGCCTTAGTATGACATGACCGCAGGAAAACTGACAATAAACTAGTTTCCCAATCATAAACCGGTTGATTGAAAGCGTTTGCTGAATATGATGAAGCGCTTACTTTTATTAAAAATCACTATTTTCCTGTGAATAAACCATTTTCTTTATTCGTTCCGTGTGAGCTATAGTTCCATATCACGTGATTTAAAAGTTTTTCACACGAAAAAAAGAGCATCCTCACCCTCATCAGGGATTCGATGCTCACACTACATTTTGTTAATTTCAATGAAATACTAACGTCACTACTCCTACTGTGAAGTCTCTGAAGGGAGGCTCATGGATAGCTTGCGTACCTTCCCAGTTTTCCCATCCTTACGGCTACGTGATACATAAACCATCATTAACGCCCCCAAGGTTGCACTGATCAGACACGCCAGGTTCATTAATTGCGGCCCTCCAGCGTGAAGAAGAAAGCCATTTAACAAATTACCTACAATCCCTGCCAGCCCGGCAAATACCATATTGAACACGCTTTGTCCGGTCGCTTGCATATCCTTTTCAGTTACATGTGAAACATACTCGACTGCTGCGATGTAGAAAAAACCAAATGACAATCCGTGCAGCACCTGCACAGCAATCATAACGGTAGGGTCGGGAAAAGCTAATTGAATTCCCCATCGAATCATATAAGCGACTGCCCCTAGCAAAAGAGTTCTCTCTAACCCAATCTTTCGAATCACTCGTGAAGCGAGCAGCATGGAGGGGACATTCGTAATGGACGCAATCAGCAGAGCAACCCCGACCAAACTCGTAAGTCCTCCCGACATCTTAAAGGCCAATACAAAATAGGTGTTGAATGCGGTTAACGTCTGATTTACTAAAAAACTGCCCCCTAAAAATATTAAAAATGTCCTGTTGCGGATCAATTGACCAATGCCGTCCGAAAACGATTTGCGCAGCACGAGATCTTCCTCCGTATTTTTCGGCAACGCCAGCGCAGTCAGGGCCGCAAGACTGTTCAGCACCAAAAAAGGCACCCACATCATAGTCACAGATAACAGCGATACAAATAGCCCCCCGGCGTAACCGCCCACCGCGTTGCCTATACTCGCCATAAATCGTATGCTGCCATAGGTCGTTCCTGCCTTTTTGGCCGCTACAATCGCATAGGAATCCGCAATCGGCGCCTGCGTTGCCGTAAATATTGCCATAATGGAATACACAAGCGCCATCAGAACAAAACGCTCCGACTGATAACATACAGCCATAATTCCCGGAACCGCTACACTCAAAATGAGCACCAGCCGCATTTGACGATATTGATCCACAATAATTCCCCATATCGGCTGAACCAAAATGGATACCAGCGTACCAATTGCCATCAGAACACCGACACTGCTGCTCGTTAATCCATTCTGAACCAGCAGTAATGTCAAATACGGATTAAACATGCCCCCTGCCAAGCCAATAAACAAATAGAAGCTTCGTAGCTTCAGCATTTGTGAGCCTACCATCTGGAAACCTCCCTGTTGTTTAGCGTACCGAGCTGTCCAGAATCGTAGCCAATGCTCCGATGGCCCCGGCTTCATTACCTAGACCAGCAGGTACAATAGTACAAGGAATATCCGTCCATAAGGCTACTCTTTGCCGAATTTCATCCAAATAATACGTGTTACCTTCTGCTACACCGCCACCTACAACGATCATTTCCGGGTTCAGCAGGCTGATCACATTCGTCAAAGCCATCGCCATATGCACTAGTGCAGGCTCTAAAATCATCCGTGCTTCTACATCCCCTTCGGACGCCGCTTGCAATACATGTCTAGCCCCTACCTCGTCCCTGTTTCCTCCTGCTAGCCGGATCATGTGTGTACCTGGTATGCCAGAGGCGAGTGCTGATTTTACACTGCGCGTTATCGCCGTACCCGATGTTAAAGATTCGAACACACCGAACTCATCCGTCCCCTTCTGTTTTGCTGCTTGCCGTGCCTGTTCCTCGCCTGCAATCCAATAAGCCATTTCACCTGCTCCGCCTGCGGCTCCCTTATACATCTCTCCATTTAAAATAAGGCCACAACCGATACCTGTTCCCACCGTTATCATCATCACATGCCGTAATCCCCGAGCTGCCCCTAACCATTGTTCTCCCAAAGCAGCCATATTCACATCATTATCCAGCATCAAGCGACCACTGTATCGGTGTGCAACAATAGATCGTATACTTTCATGCGCATTACCACCATGCGTACTGTCGCCATGTATACGATCTTGAACACTCCACGGGATTGCCGGGGCGTGGGTAATCGTTCCGCTATCGTTATCTACCACACCGGGGAAACCGATGCCTATGCCTTTTAACTGTGCCAGCGACAAACCTTCCTGTTTTAGACAATGTTCCAGCTCCTCGAATAAACTCTCAAAGAAAAAATGGGCATCCTTCGTATGAATCGTTGGAAATTTATGCCTCACCACTACTTGCTGTTCCGCTGTACCGATACAGATCAGCGTCTTCGTCCCGCCAACATCAATGCCTGCGGCCCAGCCGGAAGCCTTCGGCTCATCCCTGTGTTGCTTTTGTACATACATGTCCGCCATAGCCATCCTCCGTCATTCCGGTTCGCCATCATGCCTGCCAATACATCGGCTGTTGACGCCCTGTAGGTTCAAGATATGGACATAAGTATCGCATTTGAACACCTGTGCCGCAATAAACTAAATTCCGCCCCATAAACTGACGCGCTTTACTCCCCCTTTTAATGAAAAACAAAAAAGGCGAGCGCCTATAGCGCTCCCCCTGTTAATGAATCCTCCGGTTTTAATCTCAGCTTGCGATAATCTCCCGGCGTTACGCCGACTACCCGCTTAAATACCCGCCCAAAGGTAATCGAATTGGCATAACCAACCTGAGTCGCAATATGTTGAACTGTTTCGGTCGTATTACACAGCATTTGCTGGGCATGATTCATACGGAGCCGAGTCAAAAAATCGACGAATTTCATAGCAAATTCTGTTTTAAATAGATGACTAGCATATTTAGGTGACACATCAAAACGTTCACTCAAATGATTTAACGATAAATCCGGATTCGTATAGTGCTCTTCAATATATTGCTTCATTTCGCTAACCATAGCCCGGTAGCTTTTGGTTTCACTGGCGGCAACATAAGTCCGATACACAGTGGTCATGTGCTCTAACATCAGCGCATGCATCACAGCCAATGAAGAAGCAGACTCGACCTCACATTTCCATCTTTCTCCTTCCGGCCCGTTAAAATACCGATCCAGCGCCCCTGATACATCCTTCATCTCACGCATTTCCCGTTCAAGCAGCTCTTGCATCCACTGCATTACCGTTAAAATATCTCCATCCTTCATCTTGTCTGTTTCCATCGCTTCAAATAGTCCTTCCAGCTGTACACGCCAATCGTGGCTCGCCAGCCGAAAAGAACGAATCGTCTCCGAAATCAGCGGCAAATATGAGTATAATGGAATGTCATTGGCCTGCGGAACCTGATCACTGGTCACAATATCACGCACTCCCAGCGTTAACCGGTACCGTAGGGCAGAAATGGCGGACCGATAAGAATCCTGAATATGCTCTAACTCGTGAATCTGGCCGCCAATCCCAATCGTGAGCTGTACACCCAGATGCCCATGCAGCCACTCACAGCCTGTTTGTGCCATTTCTTGCAGCTTCACACTCAGTAAGCCTTCCCCATCGCCTACCTCTTTCCGCAATAAAATGGAGATTCTTTCGCGACTCATCCATTCTGCCCAGCCCTGCCATCCATAGGTAGCTGCTAGTTCCTGCACCACACCAAGCAACGACAGGCTTAGACGCTGATCTTCGCCCCCATGATCCTCTAAACGCCTGCTACTTGTTGGTGTGCCGTCTGCTGTCTGTGGCAGATCCAGATCGTGTAGCTCTACCACCATGACAGCATAGACCAGAGTAACACCTCTCTTCCCGCCATCCGCAAAAGGAGAAAGATCATTCAGCCGAAGCTCTACCGTTTCGGTGCCTGTACCTTCCATAAGATCAAGAAACAGCTGCCGCCGCCGAATGAGTATATTCGCATGCTCCTGCTGTTCATAATCGATCGTTTGCCGAATCAGACTTTGCAACGCATGATCAATCATCCACAGCTCGTCCTTGTTGTTTTCCTCACCCGGACGGCTGGGCAGTTGTTGAATACGCTGCATCATCAGCTGAATTGGCCTGTAATTTCTGCGGGTCACATAAATAATGTAGATCACCGCTAATATAACAACAGCCAATCCAACTACAATCCAGACGTAAGAGATAACAGACACCCACTCGAACAACTGTCCGGCACGAATACCACTTTCAAAACTCCATCCCAGCCGGGGGGACATCAGATGAGTCAGTTGCTGCCCATCCTCTGCTTTTACAGCATCTTCTGTACCGGATGCAGCTGGATAAATAGTTTGACCGCTAGCATCATTAATCACCAGATAGGAAACTGTCGGATTCGTCATTTGACCAATCATTTGCTGCAATGGATACACACCGATATTGATTACCAGCAGCCCTTGTCCTCCAAAAGGCAACGGGAGGCGCTTATGCATCGAAATCACACGTTCTGACGTATGTGTTCCCGGCTCCGTCCATTCCCGCACAGGTGACCACTGCCGATCCTCCGACCGAAGAGCCTGCTCAATATACGGATAATCACCGAATGTCAAAGCATCCTGAAGTCCACTTCTCGTTAACACCGTGTGATCCTTCGTTCGATAAATATAAACGGAATGTACCAGTTCATGATTATCCTTAAGCGCGCGTAGGCTTCCAACTAGCCCATACAGCATCGTGCTGCCACTTTGCGCCTGCCCATTCAGAAAAGAACCATAGCTCTTGTTCGTCTCCGCCTCGCTTAATACGTCCATTTCTACCTTTGTCAGCGACTTCTCCACACTGTCCATTACAAATCCGGTTGTAATCCGATTCGCCTTTCCAGTTTCATTGCGCGATATTTCGTTTACAATCAGGAAGGATAAAAAAATGAGGATCGACACCGTTAACATAAAAATCGGGAAATAGGAAAAAAGCAATCTCCTGTACCAGCTCTTTCGCATCATGTCCTCCCCCCTGCCGCCTAATGCTTTCATGACCCTCTCTATAGGGATCGTCAACACTAAGCATACTCGTGATGTCAGTTTTAATACGGCTTTGATTATACTTTGAACCTATTCTACCAAAATTAGATGCTAAATAGATAGATTTCTTACAAATGATCTGTTATCACTTAAGTCGAAAGACCTCTTTTGTCATGTATATTAACATTATGAAAACGCTCTACATATCATAAAAATAAATTTATATTATAAAAAAAGCCTATCCATCATCTACTTAAAGACGGATAAGCTTTTACTGCTGTCTAACCTTGTATCCAATTGACCAATGAATGTACTGTCAATGTACCCGGCGCAGCTGCCACAAATGCTGATGAACCGTTGCGCAAGGCCAAGAATTCCACTGTTTTAGGAATACCGGGAGCCAGATCCAGATGGTTGTCGCTGAAAATACCTTCCTGCTCTGCCGATAGCCACACGTGTCTGGCAAGTACATCCGAACACAGCATGAATCTGCTGCCTCCGCTTCCCTGAATCTCTGTCACTTCAATTTTTGCCTGCGGTAAATCCATCTCTTTTGTGTCTGCAAAATAAATTTCACCAGAGGCCACCTGTTCACCATTTTGCGTCAGACGCGCGACCAGCATATGCTCCGCCCGGTTCAGGCCGCTCAGCCATTTGTCGATAGGCAGTATATGTACAATTCCTGCACCGCCTGCTGGTTGCTTTACCTTAACATTCTCTTCACGAATAGCCTGGCTGCTACGGATATGCAAAAGCGTCAGCCGCAACGTACCTGATATCGGTTCCAGTGTATCGTTGACCAGATGCAGTGCCTTATTCCCCTGTTTTGTATCTGTTGCACTCAACAGCACATCGGCAAAGCTGCGCTTAGCCGTATATTGGAGCGCCTTCCAACGACCAAAATAGTCCATACTCGACCAGGAGGCAACGGGCCAGCAATCATTCATTTGCCAGTATAATGTTCCCATGCAATAGGGCTTGTGACGACGATGCGCCTCTATAGCTGCTTTCATTGCTTCTGCCTGTAAAATTTGGCTCATGGGAAGAAAACTTGTAAAATCCTTTGGCTCTCGCATGTACCGCCCCATATATTCTTTAATCAGACGATTGCCCGCATCGTTCTTCTGATGTGCCAGCATCACCGCAGATTCCAGCTCCAAATCCTTCTCTTCCGCATAAGTACGAACGGACTTGTATTCAGGAAAGGACTGAAAACCATATTCACTCATAAAACGGCCCACATGTACATGGTAATTCTCAAACGGCTCAGACGCATGCCATACACCCCAATAATGAATATCACCTGCAGTTGAAGACCGATGGGCATGCTGGTTCCGATCTCTCGTCAGGTCAATCAGCGGGGAGGAGGGCCAATATGCTGTCTGCGCAGACCAGGTGTGCACCGCTTCCGGTAGAATCCGATGAAAGAGCGTTTCATAATCATCCCACAGGCGCTCCCGTTGCTCAGGTGTGTAGTCCTTTTTCCAGCCCCAGCCTCCGTTCTCTTCATAATGCGCCCATGCAGAATCGATCTCATTGTTGCCGCACCATAAGGCAATGCAGGGATGATGACGCAGCCGCTTGATATTGTCCTCGGCTTCCTGTGCAACATTGTCCATAAAATCCTCATCCCCTGGGTACATGCTACAGGCGAACATAAAATCTTGCCACACGAGCAAACCGTATTCATCACAAAGCTCATAAAATACGTCTTGTTCATAAATACCGCCACCCCACACCCGCAACATATTCATATTCGAGGTTGCTGCACTGGCAATTTCATACCGATATCGTTCCATCGTAACTTCAGTGACAAAGCTGTCATTCGGAATATGGTTAGCCCCTTTTGCAAACACTGGAATTCCGTTCAGCTCAAAATAAAAGCTCTCTCCTGCTGCATCCCGTTCACGTACAAGACGGATGGAACGCAGCCCCGTTTTTACTGATTTTTCCGCAATTACAGCTCCTTGTTCTTGTTCCACCAATTCGGCCACAAACGTATATAGATGCGGCTCCCCCAGCCCACGGCACCACCACAGCTTTGGCTTCTTCATCTCCAGCTCCAGCTCCACCGTCTGCTTCCCCTTCAGCAGCTGAACCGGCTTGGACCACACCTTCCCGTCAGCGGAAATACGCAACTCGGCATCTCTAATCTCATCTGCATTTTCGATCTCTACCACTGCCATGAGTTTAGCCCCTACCGAGTTCACCTCGTCCTGTCGAATAAACAAGTCTCTCACGATCAGACCAGACCACGCTTCGATCCGGACCTCTCTCCAGATACCGCTCGTCACCAGCCTCGGTCCCCAATCCCAACCATAGTGGTAGGGAGCCTTACGTGCGAAAACGCTTACCTTTTTGTCGAACAAACCACCTATCTCGGACTGATCATTGGGTGCAGGGAGTCCATATCCTAAGCTTTCCAGCTTGGGTACATCTTCAGCAATCGGAGAACGAAAACTAATTTCCAGCCGATTTCCCCCTTGCTGAACAAATGCCTTCACATCCTGTCTCCATACCCGAAACATATTATTGGCTGACAAGACAGATTGACCATTCACTTTTACATCCGCGTATGTGTCCAGACCTTCCAACACCAACTCTACACATTGACATTGAAGCTGATCTGCATTTATCTCAAAATGGGCTTCATATATCCAATCCTGCTTATCAATCCACTGTACCTTCATTTCGTTCATACCGATAAACGGATCAGGAATTTTGCCATGTCGTAAAAGATCGGTGTGCACACAACCCGGCACTTTCGCGCTGAGCCACTCATCACTTTGTGCTTCCCTAAACCTCCAGCCATCCAACCCTATCACATTAACCATCGTCACAAGCCTCCCTATAAGCATGATTGGGAACATCTGGATTTTTCAGTAACATAACAAAAATAACATTAAGCTAACAAAGTAGTCAATTGTTTTTTTGAACAAATGACAAAATACAAAATAAAAGTCGCCCTCTGCCCCTAAACAGGCTAAAAGCGACCTCCTTCGTCTTCACGGTGTATGGTGTCAAACACGTATCTGGACATTAACTATATGTGATTGTGCTGATGGAACGCTCACGGTCATCATTTTCCCGACTGATCCGGGGTGCATGAACTTCCCTTACGAATAGCTCAGCATGTAGCAACTTTTTCTCGACAGGCGAGTCCGGGTTCGTTATACGCCACAACAACTGGTCCACTGCACGCATTCCCAGCAATTCCTTATCCACTCTCACCGTGGCATAAATCGGCATTTGTTCATTCGTATCGTCAAACCCAGTCACTCCGCAACGCCTTGGAACGTCAATTCCCTTTTCTTTCAGCACATCCACGACCTGCGCAGCAGTCACATCATTAGCACATACAAAAACCTCAGGCAGTTCGTCCTCAGACAACTTGTCCATTTCCTCAGCAAGCGCCTGCGCTCCTCCGTGAAGAAGGGCTTTATTCTGCCGCAATTCTACTCCGCTCATTTCCAGTGTGGAACGACAAGCTTCCCAGCGTTCGTAGAAACTGTGAGCGTCATCAATATGACCCACAAACTGAAAGCGGGTATAGCCCCTGCACAGCAAGTCCTTCATTAATTCACTCATGCATGTGCGATTATCTGTAAACACCGTATCACTTAAAAATGCAGAATCCCAATGATCTACCATAACGACCGGAATACCCATCCGATAAATGTTCAGCAACAACGAAGTTGAAATCGTCCCTACTGTGATAATCCCTTTAATCGCCTCCGGGTTCAGTAGAGAAAACGTATCTTCAGTCGAGGGCTCCGTTAACGTGATCATATCCATACCCTTACGGTTCAGACGCTCGGAAATCCCTTCAAATACAGGCCCCCAGTACCTGGATTCCCTGTTCTGGTACCTAATATTCGGAAATAACACTAGCACGGTACCCGACCATTCTCTGGGATCTGTGTCCCGAGGCTCTACCCCTGTCATTTTGGGATGACTGCGAAAATAGCCCATCTGGGCAGCAAGCTTGACCAGAACCGCCCTTGTTTCTTCACTTACACCGGGTTTGCCTGACAGTGCACGCGAAACAGCGAACTTTGAAACGCCCGCCGCATCCGCAATTTCTTGCAACGTTACTTTTCCACGCATCTTCTCACCCAACCCTATTCGGAATCTTTTTCTACCTTAACCTTTCTAATACACGGGTGTACCTATAAACTGGTACCATCGTAGCATACTTTGTTTTAGATCATCAAATGATAGATTTGTACAAATCCACACCCTCCACCAAAATATGTTTGCTTAATAAAAAAACAAACCGCATAACAAACAATTATAAATAACTTGACGCGAGGTTTTTTATTTCCTACAATTTACTATTGAAAGCACTTACATTGTGTAAATCATACTTATTAAGGGGGATTTGCAAATGTTCATGAACAGGTCGGTACGTCAGAGCTCCATCCTGCTCCTGTCTTTGCTGCTGCTCGTTACAACGGGCTGTGCGAACGGAACAGGCAGTAAGGCAGAAAAGGAAGATCCTAATGACACCAGCCCTATTACATTTACTTTCTTTGGCGGTGATTCCAGCTCTAACTGGAACAACATGAAGGATGCTGTCGGGCAGGAAATTATCAAGAAAACGGGCGTTACGCTAAATGCTGAACATGCTGTCAATGGCCGAGGCGAGGAAAAGTTTGCTTTAATGGCAGCGAGCGGAGAGTATCCAGATCTCGTGTACCCCAAATCAGACATTGGCAAGCTGGTTGATGCCGGGGCACTCATTGACCTAACCGACCTCATTGACAAATACGGTCCTAACATTAAGAAAGTGTATGGAGACTATTTTAATCGTATTAAATATAGTAGTGAAGATCCAGCCATCTACACGATCCCGACCAATTTGGGTGTGGATCACATCGCGTTTGATGCACAAGCCGGCTTCGAAATCCAGCATCAGGCACTTAAGAAGCTTGGATATCCTAAAATCCGCACCGTTCAAGATTTTGAAAAAGCACTTAAAGATTATGTCGCCAAATACCCTACCACCAATGGCCAGCGAACCATCCCCCTATCACTTGATGCCGAAGACTGGAAAATTCAAATTACAGTGACTAACCCGGCTGTTACTGCTACAGGTGGACCCGACGATGGCGAATATTATATTGATCCTAAAACACACAAAGCCATTCTTCACTACAAGCGCCCAGAAGAACGTGAATATTTCCGCTGGTTGAACCATATGTACAATGAAGGACTGTTGGATAAGGATACTTTTGTGCAAAAAAGTGATCAGTATAAGTCCAAAATCGCCGCAGGCCGTGTCATCGGACTCATTGATCAGGAATGGAACTATCAAGATGCCGAAAATGCGCTCAAGGCAGCAGGTAAGGATGAATTCACTTACGCCCATTTTCCAGTCACTTTAAATGAGAAATACGAGGATCATTCCCTCCAGCCCATTGGCTTCGATACCGCATCCGGGATCGGAATTACAACCTCATGTGAAAATCCGGTGCGAGCTATCAAGTTTCTGGATTTTCTGGCCTCCGACGAAGGACAAATTTTACGCAATTGGGGAATTGAAGGCCAGCATTACAACGTAGAGAACGGCAAACGAGTCATTCCGGCGGATGTGCAACAACGTAAAAACACCGATAATGCTTCTTTTAGCAGAGAGTCAGGAATCGGTTTGTACTGGATATGGGGGCCACATTACGGCGATAGCGTAAAGGACCCTTCTGGCAACTATTACACAACCAATTATCCGGAGATGATTACCGAAAATTATAGTCAAGCCGAAAAAGAGTCCCTTCAGGCATACAAAGCCCATACGTGGAAAGACCTGTTCCCGAACGAAAAGGATTTTCCGGTAAAAGAGTGGGGGGCTGCCTACAACATGCCCGTTCCGACTAATACGAATTACAATGTTATTTATCAGAAGTCACAGGACATTGTACGCAAACGGATTCCTGAGGCCGTACTCGCCAAGCCAGATCAGTTCGACGCTGTGTATGACCGCATGCTCCAAGAGCTGGATCAGGCGGGTGTGCCAAAAGCTGAAGAAATCTACACTGGCCTAATCCAAAATCGCCTGAAACTGTGGTACGGTGAAAAATAGGGTTTGCTTTTTAATGAAATATTATAGGGCTGACAGACAATGCTGTTCAGCCCTTCTACATTAACTTTTACATTAAACATTCTGTTTGGATTCTTTTCCTTTCCAAGAATTACTTTTCCCTGAAACACGATTGACGTAAAACAATAAAATGATAGGAATCAACGCAATCCCGCCACACATCACCCAAGATATTTGAATAGGTGTTTGATCGGAAGACAAATCCGTAAAATTACGACTGATGATACCTGTCACGATTAAACCTACGCACATGCCTAATTGTGAAATCGCAGAATCCAGAGATAGTAGTGTAGAACGATACTCATTAGAGATTCTTTTGTTCAGAAAAATTTGTTTGGCAACCGGATACATGCCGCGCCCAATTTCATAGATTAAAAAGGTAAGCAGTACAGGATAAAATGTGTTGAACGCACCGGCTAAAAAGAGCCATATCCCAATCATACCGCAAGCATACATGAGTATATGTACATCTCTGTATCGTGCTCCTAGCTTTCGAACCAGGTAACTTCCCAAAGTCATACATAGTGAATACCCTGCCTTGATAAACCCCATAATCCAAATCCCTTGTTCAGAAAGGCCAACCAGACGTGGCTGTTGAAATGTATTCCCCGCCGAGTTCGAAAAGCTGATAAATAAGCCAATCATAAACACAATCCAGATAGACTTATTTTCAAAACCGATACGGACACTTTCTCCGATAATCGTTTTAATACGGGTAGTAGACGTCTTTCGATGAGCAATGTTCTCCTCATCCATATAAAAGAAACATAGAAAAATGCATACAATAATAGATAAAATACTGGCCGCCCATGGAAGTGAATAGTTAAAAGTTGCGAGGAAGGCTCCCAACAGACCACAAATAAATCCCGAAATATACTGTATACTGTTAGAGGTTGTAAAAAGAACTTCCATGGGCTTATCACTATTTTCCACAACCCATGATTCCAACGAACCTGATTGTAAACATATAGCCAGACCCCCAAAGACTTGCGCAAACACAAGCACCCCGATATGATCTGTCCAAACGAACAACACACTATAGAGTAGAAAACAACAAAGTCCCAAAATAACAGAAATTTTTCTTCCATACTTATCTGCAATAGCCCCTGTGGGTATCTCAAACAAAAAAATACTTACAAAGAATACAACTAGTAAGAAGTTTGCACTCTGCAAAGAAAGTCCTTTAGCTAATAGAAAAAGGATAAGCGTAGTCCCCGTGATTTCACTCATAAAAAATTGAAGAAAGCTGACAGAGTAAAATAGCTTATGAGGTTGCACTCTTAGGATTCCGTCGTTTGCTCTGCAGCCTCATATTCACTTCGCAAAATCCCCATCTGAATAATGTCATAGTATCGCCCTTGCCTGAATAGCTTTTCCCGCAGCCACCCTTCCTCCTTGAAGCCGCATGCCAAATAGCAACGGTATGCACGTTCATTGAACGCATAGACCTCTAGCTCCAACCGATTCAGGTTCAGAGCATGAAATGCAAATTTCTGTATTAGGCGAATTGCTTCCCGACCGTAGCCTTTGCCCAGGTCACCGTCACGTCCGATCACAATTCCAAGGGTGGCGTGCCGATTCACCCAGTTAATTTTAAATAAGTCCAGTTGTCCGATATAGTCCAGTGTGTCTTTATGCGCAATGACAAAACCTTTGATCTCGGGGTTGCCGTCAATCATCATCTGTACAAAGGATTCGCTATTCACCTGTGAATGCGGATAAATAAACACGTCGCTTAAACCACGTGTGATTTCCGGGTCATTGACCCATTTTCGGATAGCTGGTATATCTTCTTGACGGTATTCTCTCAATACTATTCGTTTTCCAATGATATGCGGCATCGTAATCTTCCCTCCAATTATGTATTTGTTTTGGCAATACTACTCCCTGCCAACACCTTTACGCTTCCATTACTCTCACAAACTCCAGAAAACGTGTACCTTTATAATGAAGCTCCCCACGATCCCCGATCACAATCATACCAAAGTCTGTATCCTTCACCTCCAGCTCCATACGCTCACCCCCGTCAAACTCAAAGGTGATATAATAATATGTCGAAGCTGAAAAATCGCCTGATCCCCCACGCACTCTCGTCCGTTTATCCACAACCTTACATGAACGTTGTACCCGTTCGGCTGCTTGATTGGACAGGCCCGCTCCTATCGTTTTGACAATTCCCATAATCATTACAATAGCAATGAGTCCAAATACGATAAAAAAGATCATATTAAACGATTGAAATTCCATAAAATCATTTCCCATCTGCTTCATCCTTTCTACAGTAAAATGTAAATTTTCCATTCTATTGCCCATTGACAAATCGTACATCTTCACCCTCAAAAACTCCAATACTTTTTTAACATACTTACGAAAAAAAAGTTCTTTCGCTCTTTTCCGTACCCCGCTTGGACTTATACCCGATCTGGGTCCGCTGATCCCCTCTAGACCGATTGACAAAACTATATATAGATATAAAATAGAGAATGTACTCTAAATATAGTGTAAAAAACGTATTTATGCCCGATATCTTGAAGATACAGGTATGAAAATACATGTAAATATAGAGTCAAAAATTTTAAATGGCACAGCCAGCAAGGGATTCCAGCTATGATGGATCTCGGGCAATGCCGTTTTCTTTTTTCGTTAATTGTTTAAGGAGGTTGCATACCATGCTGATTGCATATGATTCCAAGACCGGCAATGTAAAAAGATTTATAAACAAGCTCAAGCTTCCAGCGGTTCAGATTGAGGAGCAAATGACTATAGAAGAACCTTACGTACTTATTACATATACAACCGGGTTTGGGCAGATACCTGAGAGGGTATCTTCCTTTTTGAAAAAAAATGCACAAAACCTTGTTGGTGTAGCTGCAAGCGGCAACCGTAACTGGGGTGAGAAATTTGCCAAAAGTGCGGATTTGATTGCCGACCACTATAATGTCCCCGTAATTAGTAAATTTGAATTATCTGGAACGTTCGGAGATGTAGAGCGTTTTAAACAGGAGGTGAGCCGAGTTGCGGCATATTGAATTGAACAACATGTTGATGAAACGCGATACAGACGGCTTTTTCCAATTGGAAAAGGACCAAGAGGCTGTAGCAGAATTTATGAAGGAAGTTCAGGAACGGAGTTTGAAGTTTGCTGACACAGCCGCTCAAGTGCTGTATATGATTGAGAATGATTATTACGAAAATTTCTATAACAGCTACACGGCTGACGAAATTAATGATATTTTCCATATCACTCATAGCTATAATTTTAAATTTCCTTCCTATATGGCAGCATCGAAGTTTTATACTGACTATGCAATGAAGAGTAACGACCGTAAAGTCTATCTGGAACATTACCCTGACCGGGTTGCTGCTGTCGCGCTGCATTTAGGACGCGGTAACGCCGATACGGCACGCCTGTTGTCCCGCTCGATGATGGAGCAACGTCTCCAGCCAGCGACACCAACCTTCCTGAATGCAGGCAAAAGCCGCCGTGGGGAATTGGTATCCTGCTTCCTGCTCGAAATGGACGACTCCCTGAACTCAATCAACTATGTGCTGAACACTTGCATGCAGTTGTCCAAAATTGGCGGCGGTGTTGCCGTTAACCTGTCGAAGCTGCGGGCACGCGGTGAAGCAATTAAGGGTGTAGAAGGCGCAGCAAAAGGCATAATGCCTGTGCTGAAGCTGATGGAAGACGGCTTCTCCTACGCAGATCAAATGGGACAACGTAAAGGTTCTGGCGCAGCCTATTACAACATTTTCGGATGGGACGTGCTTGAGTTCCTGGATAGCAAAAAAATCAATGCTGACGAAAGAGTTCGTCTCAAGACCCTTTCTATTGGATTACTGGTACCAAACCGCTTTTACAAGCTGGCTCAAGATAATGAACCGCTGCATGTATTTGCTCCTTACAGTGTGTTCAAAGTCTATGGAACGCATCTGGACGACATGGATTTGGATGAAATGTACGACACGCTGCTCGCTGACGATCGGGTGAAGAAAAAAATAGCGATGAGCGCACGTGACATGCTGACGAAAATTGCCATGATTCAGTTGGAGTCTGGTTATCCATATATCATGAACAAAAGTAACGCGAACCAGGCACATGCTCTTAAAAACGTGGGTCAAGTCAAGATGTCGAACCTATGCACGGAAATCTTCCAGTTGCAGGAAACTTCCGAAATTACAGATTACGGACAACAGGATACTATCCGCCGGGACGTGAGCTGTAATCTGGCTTCCCTGAACATTGTAAATGTGATGGAACATGGTAAAATCCGCGAATCCGTTCATGAGGGTATGATCGCGCTCACCTCAGTCAGCGATATGACCCAAGTAGCTAATGCACCAGGTGTTGCAAAAGCGAACCGTGAAATGCACTCCGTCGGTCTGGGTGTTATGAATCTGCACGGCTACTTTGCCAAAAACAAAATTGCGTATGAAAGCAATGAAGCAAAAGACTTTGTCCGTACCTTCTTCATGACGATGAACTATCATTCCATCGAAAAGAGTATGGAAATCGCGAAAGCAGCTGGACAAAGCTTTTATGGATTTGAGGAATCGGATTATGCGACAGGCGTATATTTTGACCGATACCTGAACACAGATTATCGTCCGACAACTGCACGTGTGCAAGAGTTGTTCAAGGGCATCTATGTTCCGACTTCAGCGGACTGGGACAAATTAAAAACAGATGTGATGAAAAATGGCCTGTACCACGCCTATCGTATGGCAATTGCGCCGACTGCTAGCATTTCGTACATTCAAAATGCAACATCCAGCGTCATGCCGATTGTTGAGCAGATTGAAACCCGTACTTATGCCAATTCGACGACCTACTATCCAATGCCTTATTTGCAAAAGGATAACGTGTTCTTCTATAAATCCGCTTATCAAATGGATCAGTTCAAAGTGCTTGATCTGATTGCAGAAATCCAGCCTCACGTGGACCAAGGAATTTCGACCGTGCTTCATGTGAACAGTGACGTGACTACGCGTCAGTTAGCACGTTGCTATCTGTACGCCGCACACAAAGGACTTAAATCGTTATACTACACACGCACCAAAAAGCTGTCTGTGGAAGAGTGCCTCACCTGCTCCATCTAAAAGCATAAATGGTAACAAGCTGTAGTATAAAAATTAGATTTTGAATAGATTTCTATGCTTTGCATTAGAAGCTGTATCCAGCGTGTGGTTCAGACCTTTACGGGACTGGACAAGACCCTCGCGGATACAGCTTCCGTATGTCAAGCATACGATGATTCGCCTGCACTATTTCAATGTGTGTTTCCAGGGAATCTCGCAAGCTGAAGGGAGAATGCTAACAATGACAGGTATACAAGCTGTAAACTGGAATCGCTCGGATGATGATTTCACACTGATGTTCTGGAACCAGAACATTATGCAATTTTGGACGGATGATGAAATCCCGTTGTCTGACGATAAAATGTCCTGGGTAACCCTCAGTGATATCGAAAAAGAAGCCTACATGAAGGTGCTGGGCGGATTGACGCTACTGGATACCATTCAAGGCGGCGTGGGTATGCCGCAAATTATGGAGCATGTGGACGGACTGCAACGCAAAGCCGTACTAAGCTTTATGGCGATGATGGAACAAATTCATGCCAAGTCGTACAGTAGCATCTTTACAACGCTAGCTTCCACGGAAGAAATTGACGGTGTATTCCGCTGGGTGGAAGAAAATCCACATCTCCAAACCAAGGCAGAAACCATTCGTCAGTATTATATGAATATCCACACACCCAAAGACCTGTATCTCGCGATGGCAGCGTCGGTGCTGTTAGAAAGCTATTTATTTTATAGCGGCTTCTTCTACCCTCTTTATCTGGCGGGCCAGGGCAAGCTGACATGCAGTGGAGAAATTATCGATTTGATCCTACGGGATGAAAGTATTCACGGTGTGTACGTAGGTGTACTGGCACAGGAGATTTATGCAGAATTGGCCGAGGAAGAACAACGTGATCTTTACCAGACGCTGGTAGGCTTGCTCCGCTACTTGCACAATAACGAGGAACAATACACCGAGCAAATTTACACTCCTATTGGACTCGTAGACGATGTGAAAGTCTTTTTGCGCTACAACGCCAACAAGGCCATGATGAACTTGGGCTTTGATCCACTGTTTGAAGAAGAAGAAGTTAATCCCATTGTATTCAACGGCATCAGCACCCACACTAAGCAGCATGATTTCTTTTCTAAAAAAGGAAACGGCTATGTGCGGGCGATGAATGTAGAGCCGCTGACAGATGATGATTTTAATTTTGGCGTATAAGCACAAATACATGAAATTAATTTAGCAAGGTGATCTATGAAGAGCCATCCGCATGCAGATGGCTCAGACTGTAAAAACATAGGGTTTCAGAACTTGTCCCTAAGTTCTGAAACCCTATTGCCTAAAGAAAGTAGATAGTTTACATATTTCAGGATTTTGCAAAATTCGATTCCAGTCGCTCCGAAGTGCAAGATATAGACGAACTAAACCATTTCGATCTATATCTTGTTCATTGAAAGTCGCTTATGGGATTTTTGCAAAATCCTCATTTATATTCGTTCGCTTATATAAAACTGGTATTGCCGCTGCTATAAGGATCATACCCATAAAAGCGGGTGCGGCATGACCAAGTGACACATAGATTTGACCCCCAATGATAGGCCCAATCATTCTTGCTAAAGCCTGAAAAGATTGACTACCTCCTTGAATCCTTCCTTGTTCACTAGAATCGACAGACTTGGAGAGCATCCCATTGAATGAAGGCCCAAAGATCGAATCACCAAAACCAAATATAAACATTCCAGCGATAAAAAGAGGATAGAATGAGAACAAAGTAGATAGCGCAATAAGACTGTAGCCTATAATCTCCGAAACCATTCCAAGAATGGTTATCTGTTTATCATTAAGTTTTATCAAAAGCTTTGGCATGATGAAACCTTGTGAAATGATGTCTTGGAAGCCCATAATTGAAAACATAAGTCCGATTAGTGCAGGCTTCCAACCGAAGGTATCCATTGTAAATTGTGAAAAAACGGCCTGTAAAGATCCGTTGGGTATCCAAAGTAAGAACGCCGAGACAAGTAGCCTTTTTAAGTTTTTCATGGAAAGTATGTTTGCAAGCTGTGTAAATGGATTCAGTCTTACAAAGGTAATCTCTTTCAGTCTATGTTTCTTGGCGAGGCTCTCCGGCATAAAAAAGAATCCATAAACAACATTCAATAAAGTTATGATTGCTCCAAAATACATGGGTACAGAATAACCAAACTTGGCAAGTAATCCGCCTAGAGTTGGGCCAATGACAGTGCCTACACCTACAACCGCACTCACCCATCCAAAGTATTTGGTTCTCTGTTCTGGAGGAATGATGTCTGCAAAATATGCGAAGATCGTGCTTATGCTCCCGCCTGTTATACCTTCTATTACACGCCCAGCAAATAGTACCCATAGAGCTCCTCCTATGCCAAAAACCAAGTACCCGATTGCGGAACCCAAAAGGCATACTAAGAGCAATGGACGACGGCCATATTTGTCACTCAAAGCTCCAAGTACGGGGGCCGCAAAAAACACGCAGAAAGCATAAACAGAGGTCAGCAACGTGACAACGATAGCTTGTTCTCCCGGATTGCTTATATAAGGCTGTACTAAGAATGGGACGACAGGTGCTATGATACTGAAGCCTATTCCGCAAAGAAACACAGAGATAAGACCGAATATTAAAGCGTGTTTATCTACAATTTGTTCTGTGTTCTGTTCATTGTGTGATCTAAATTTGAACACTTAAATTCTCCCCTTAAAAAATTTGTCATTTTACTTCCTCGGAAGCAAAAATATCGTATCACATTTTTGCTTCCTCGGCAACAAAATAGTGGCAAAAAAAATGCAGCCCGTTCTCAATAGAGCCCGGCTGCCTGTGGTTTGATTTTCATTATTCAAATTTATTCCGACTTAATATCTATACCCTGTTTCTTTATTTCTGCATCCAAATGACTACTATACTTTTCCAGGAAGCTAATCATACTGTCAAATTGTTCCTCGGTTACCTGCTCAAATACGGCTTTATCCCGCTCTTGAAACTCTTTGTGCAGTTCCTCATGGATTTTATAAATTACTTTCCCTTGCTCCGTAAGCCTATAATAGATTTCTTTCTTGTTATCCGGCTTCTGGTAGCTTTCGATAATGCCTTTTTTTATGAGCTTCTTAGTTATTTTACTTATGGCACCGCTAGTCATATAAAGGGACTCCGCAAGTTTTGTCACGTTGGAATCTACATTTCTTTCAATGTATTCGATGCAATGTACTTCAGAAGACTTATAACCCTTAAGACTGTCTTCCATCTTATCCTTATTAAGCCAAACCATCTTGTTATATAAGTCCCTGAAACCCATTATGACCTGTTCTTCTTTGTTCATAGCCTGTCCTCCCACCCGTTGGTGCATTAACAACATAATATAATATATTTTTGTTTCTATTTCAACAATAATAAAATCATTATTTATTCTAGGAATTGAACTATACGTAACCATACTTTATGTATGTATATTTATTTTTCAGACGAGGACATACACGCAAAAAAAACGGCCAGATCGCTAAAGTAGCGGAATCAAGCCGTTTTCCATTTCTTAAGACCGAGCCTCTGTGAACATTTGAAAGGTGACACCAAACTTGTCTGTTACATTCCCATAAGCGGGACTAAAATGGGTTTCCTGCAAGGGCATCCCCACCTGTCCTCCTTGCTGTAGAGCATCAAACATTTTTTGAGCTTGCTCCACACTATCGGTTGTAATACAGATACTCACCTGATTCCCGCTGCTAAACGGTGATCCGGGAAAGGTATCAGAAAACATGAGCTCTGTCTCACCCACTTTAAGGGTAGCATGTCCCACACGTTCCTTGACCTCTGCGGGAATGGGAAAATCGGGGTTTTCCGGCATTTCCCCAAAGGTTTGAATAAAAAGCAGTTGAGCATCCAATGCCTCTTCATAAAATTCGATTGCTTCTTTTGCATTTCCATCCATCGTGATGTAAGGAATCAAACGTTTGGACATCTTCAACACAGCTCCTTTAATTCGAGGTGTTTACCCAGCCATTTCTCCTGTATTATATACAAAACTTGTAAAGAAAAACAAATCTGTATTCTTAGCTTTCATGCACCTGAACGCCAAGCTGCTTTAGCTCCTTTATCGCTTCCGTAACGTTACGCTGTGGATGAAGCGCAGAGATCATCTGTGCAGTGATCGGAACGCCGTTGAAAATCTGGCTTACCACCCCTAGAGAAATCGGCAACTCATAGTAACTTTCAGCCCAATCCTGATATTCCTCCGGTGTAACTATAATTTTCCCCAGCAAAAAGGATGCGCCATCGTCATATGCCTCAGGAATGTTCGCATTGCCCATACGCCACTCCTTATCTTCCGCTTCTCTCCACATACAAAAGGTAACGTCCTCCTTCTCCAGGGCTTCGTCTTCCAAAAGCTCCATCATATCATCAGGCACACCGTCGTACATGCCCGGCCAGACCTCATATTCGCCTCTCGCATGAGGACTTACAGGGGATTCGTGGTCAAAACCCTTCAACAGCACACCTCCACGCGTCCATAGCATATGAATCGTATCTCCAGCACCGTTGTTCACCTCACCCAGGCATACATCAACAGACCATTCAGACTGCATACGATACGTGCGTAACCAATCTTCTGGGGACAATATAATGTCCAGCGCTGACAGCATCATCATTCTGTCTTTTAAACCATTCGGCGTTACCTGTGCATCAAGCATCATATTCTTCATCATTCCTCCACCTTGTCCATGCGTACTAAGAATTCATCTGTCCCTGCCTATATCTTTCAAGCTTCGCCCGCTCAACCACCTGCCGAATGAATGGTCCTTTGGCTTCGGTATACGCTGCACGGTCATATTTGAATTGGTACGCCAAATCTTTTTTTAAAGTATCATACGCTCGCAGGCTATCAGGATGCGCTTTTAAGTAATCTCTGAACAATAGATGGTTTTCCCAATGCTCACCTTTATACTTGTAAATATGCAAGTGATGAGTCCCAGCTCCCCATTCTCCACGGCGAAAGAAAGCTCTCTCTGGAAAATCAGGCTTATGTACATATTCATATTGGAACCCTTGTAGACGCTCTCGATGTTCGGACTGAAGACTTGCCAACTCTTCTACTCCAACCATAATATCAATAATAGGCTTGGCTCCCAGATTAGGAACGGACGTACTACCGATATGCTCTATGCCGACACATACATCTTTGAGAGCCTCTACAATTTTCCTTTGCTCTTGCATATACTCTTCAGCCCACTGCGGGTCATACCCGGATATTTCCACCTGCAAGGACATACATGAACACACCTCCACTAGCTTTCTAAAAAATGCCTTCCAATCGTGCTTGGCACAAATCAGAAGGCATTCTCTTGTTCAAATTAAAAATCATTCAGCAATTCCAGCCCTATTATTCGGCTTCTCAATCACGATCAGACAGGTACTGTCTGGCAAAGGAACCCGCTGGCCCTGCTCATCCATGAGCTCAACACGGCTGGACAACGCCTCGGCATAGCCCTCCTGTAAATAGTGGCGGCTCACCCGGATAATCGCTTGTGATCCAAGTGTGTTACGGATACACTCTTCATACTGTGACGGGGTAAAATAACCAAACTGCTCCTGCACTTCATGCACATAGGCTTCCGCCCCCCATGTATAGGTATATAGAAATTCCATCGCATCGTTTACTGGCAAAACAGCTTCATGCTCCCCCACACGCTCTATTTCAATGTGGCGGCCTGCAAAATCTTGCGCATACCGCATCAGCCATTCCATTCCATCCGGCTCCAGGAATCGAATTCGTCTGCGCTGCTCTACTGGTTCGGTCATAATACCGTCACGAATGATGATACGCCCGCCGGGTGCAAGCACACGATAGGCGCTCTGCAAAGCAGCCTCCACCGTTTGTGGATTGAACCGAATTCCATCTCGTTCGATGTAGGAATAGAGCTCGTGAAGAATCGAAGAGAAGATGACCGTGTCCATGCTCTCCGTTTCCACATATTCCTCCAAACGGAGCGCATCTCCTTTGATGACATCCCAACGATGGCGCTCCAATTGCTTTTTACGTTTAAGTGCCTCAATGACATTCACAGAAATATCAAGACCTAATGGCTTCGCATCTGGTCTTTCCTGTTCGATCAGATCCAGCAGCACGCCCCCGCCGGGTCCAATATCCAGTATGCGGGTTCCCGTCACGTAATCTAAAATGACCCTTTTGTAATCTACGGTCTGGTTCATATCAGTAAGATACGTTTCCTCATTGTGAAAGCGATCATAAGCATCACGCCGTAACCCGAACAGATCGAACAGCAGCAGGACTGCTTTGTCATACAGAGGCGTTTTTTCTGCTTCAATACAAAAATCGATTAGTTTCTCAGCTGCAGATGAAAATACAAAATTAAAAAATACAGTACTCGGCAGCTCCTCTTTATGCTCCACGATCACACTCAAATGAGGATTATGCTTCCGCTTCCCTTTTGAGATGTCCTGCCAGGACAGTGCACTTAAATATTTTTCTATCATTCGTTTTTTGTATACGTTAATTTTCTTGACACCACGATAGTCATAATACATCGTATTCATAAGCGATTCGAAACTGATATGGCGAACGGTCGCAGGCTGTTCCTGCCCCGTCCCATCCCTCAATGTGAGTAAGAATACCTTTACCAGTTCTTGAAGTGAAAAATCCTGCAAAGCTGATTCTACATACCAAAGTGTCCGATTCTCCAACGGAGCCAGCGCCTTCTCTACATTCAACTCCTGCTCTAGTTCTGTGTAAGCCTGCTCGAACGGCTCTCCTTCATGAATCGAAACCGACCGTAATCTCTCCAGTCGCTCCTTTACACTCCAGACTACAGGTGCGTTGTCCCATGCAATCCAGCCGATCAGCTGCTCTACTTCACTGCGTACTTGGTCCCATAATGCAGGTTCTACCCCGGCGATAATACACTCGTTCAGGGCCCGTAAAACAAGCTCCAGTTCCTCAGAGCTCAGCCAGCCCTTACGAGTAATTTCAAGTAGCAGTCGATTTTCCGCAAAAGGAATTTCTCCCCGTATATATTGCCCGATCAATCCATGCGTCTCAATCAGAATTCGGGTCATGCTATTGCGCGGGTACGCAGGGGACTCCGCTTGGGCCTGTCTGACATACAGTTGGGAGGAGCCGATGTTATGTACAAATAAATTAATGCCCTCATGCTGCCAGCGTAGCCGTTCGCGGACTGTACCTCCTTTGGCTGTCTCAGACCACACCAATACATCCTCCAGTAGCTCTTTAACCCAGAATGACAATGGAAGTCCGTCCAAAATAAGCAACGTACGCTCCACGTAATCCAGTACAGGATTGGCATCCTTTAACTCACCTATAGATCGAATGCGTTCCAAATTTACAATACGCTCCTCAGCCGAAACAAGCAGCTTTAACCAAGTCGGTGTATCCCAGGCCAGATCATTTTCTTTCCTGTAATTAGCAATGGCTTTTAACGATTGCAGCATTTTTCTCACCTCGTGTGATTGGGATTCGGTATGCACAGGAGACTTTGGATAGGACATTTGGATAAAACCTTGTATATATTACACTTTACCATACATTTGTAGCTTCCATCTCGTGGAAAATATTAAACATTTGTATCAATCAACCGCTTGACATACTTGCCAAACGCATACATTACCCCCAAATGCACTTTGGCCTGTGTATATTTATAAATAAACCAAGGTAGCGATGGCACATAATCATGAATGGCTACGACACAAATATTTGTACCGGGAATTTGCAGGAACTCAAGCCTGCCGCGATGGTCTTCCTTTACAGTGGCAAAAGTACCTCCTGTGATTCGATAGAGTGCAAACTCAGAGGTGCTCTGCGCACGGTCATAAATCATTTCTAACAACGGCTTTCGACTACCCAAGAGATACAACTGATAAGTATCCGGGCCTCCTGTCTTGACACGCACCCAAGGTTTTGCAAAGACCGGAAGCCAGGCCAAATAGCGTTCCCCGGCCCATATTGCATCCTTACCAGGCGGGAGTTTGATCCGTTGCACCGAGCGTACATCAGATTTTAATGATCGAATTGCTGACTTTAACGGCTTTTTGGACTTGTTCTGGGAATTCTTTTTATGCCGATATTCTTCTTCCTGCTCGAGTGAGGTTCGAGCTGCCTTGTCAAAGGAAATCTTCCCATCGCTGATGCCTTGAACCTTATGTTTCCGTTGCGCCACCATCGGATGAGCCAAGCTTTCGATCAGCGGATAAGCCATCTCTTTGGGGGCTCCAGTCACTAGTGTAACCCAAAGGCGGGACAGTTTGATCGTCAGCAATGGCACATTAAAAAAGCGACGCTTTTTATCCATTATTTCTGCTGTCCTTTGCATCATTTCTCTATATGTCATAACCTCCGGCCCGCCTACATCTATAATTTGTTCATCTAGAGTACGGTTGCCGATGCTCCGATCCAGCACATTTAAAATATCCTCCAATGCAATTGGGTGGGTCTTGGTTCGAGTCCAACGAGGCAGAATCATGACTGGTAATCTGCGAACGAGCTTGACCAAAATTGGAAACGATGAACCCTGTGGGCCGACGATCAAGCCTGCACGAATTGTGGTTACAGGTACTCCAAAAGACTTCAATACACGCTCAACCTCCAGACGGCTGCGTAAATGTCGGGATAGTTCATCGTCACTTGTATGCTCGGGAAGGATACCGCTCAAGTATACAATCTGCTTCACCCCGTTATTACGCGCTGCCCGGGCAAAATGCTCTGCCAAAATCACATCCATATCCTCAAATGTTCCTTGTGTCAGCTTCGCCGAGGGCAGCATGGAATGAATGAGATATACGGCATAATCCGCTCCTTGCAATCCTTGATTTGCATCCTCCATGGAAAAAAAATCACACGAGCGCCATTCCACGTGCTCTGTATTTTCACGCTGATCTCCATTACGGGATAAGGCAATGACATCTGCATGCTCAGTCAGCCTCTGCAGCAGATTATGCCCGATATAACCACTGGCGCCTGTCAGTGCAATTCGGGATCTGCCTTTTGGATACAATGCTTCACGCTCCCGCTCTACTTGTCTTATCTCAGGTTCCGGTCGATACTGCTCATCTACACTCCTTTGTCTGTCATTACGTTGCTGCTCGTTCACTACACACCGCTCCCCACTCGTTATCACGCTCTGTGTTTCACATACCCTAATTTACAGTACCCGTAACAAGCCTCATGACAAGACATGGAAACGTAAACTAGACAGTGCCACCCCAGACAAATCAAATGACCGTAACTTCCATATAAGGAATTACGGTCAGCCTGTTTACTTCCATATACAGTTTAACGGGGCGACTCCCACTACCTCTATCTTCCGAACTTATCATTCTGCACTTCGTTAACCTGTCCAAAAAATACCTGCTGGATCTATTTCTACCTGTTCGAGCTGTTCTTCAAAGCATGGATTAGGTGCAATCTCTTTTACACGCTGCCAGCTTTCAGCCTCTTGCCGGGCATATACATGCCAATGATTTTCTTCCCAGCGAAATTGGACAATGTCCGTGCGATCCCACGACTCAGTTTCATTAGAAGGCCTTTCCTCCGTCAAGATCAAACAGTTATCCTCTATTTGATAAATGAGCCGCACGTCAGAACGCACGTAACCTGGCACCTTTAGCGCAATATAGCCATTCAGCAGGTATTCAAGCTTTTTAACGGTAAACGGATCAATCCGCTCGTTCACGAGATTTTCACCCCTTGATCAATTCGTAAATATTACGATTTAAATATAGCAGAAACCGAAGTTTTTGAAAAGAGTCCTCCTTACCGTCCCAAAAGCAAAAAGATATCCTCCAGCCAGAAGGCTCAGAAGATATCTTATTACTCTTGTTATACGCAGCCTAATCATAATTCCCTATGATTTCTAGAAAGTTACAGTGCCACTGTGTAACACGTCAACCATCTATAATAGATTTCGCTTATTTATCAACAGAAACGCCATCTGGTACTGGAATACCAAAATCAGGTGTTCCATCTTCCTTCCAGTTGAACGGCTGAACACGTGTATGACGATTCGGATCATACAGCGGGTCACCTATAATTTCCTTGTAGTTCCGGGCGTGATATACGATTACATCGCTACCGTCAGCAGCAACCGTAAAACTGTTATGACCTGGCCCGAATTGTCCTGTTTCCTCATTGGTGCAGAATACCGGCTCAGGTGATTTCGTCCATGATTTCGGATCAAGTAAATCCGCATTCTCATCTGCTGTCAACAGGCCCATGCAATAATTGTGGTCTGTGGCGCTAGCTGAATAACTGATAAAGATCCGCCCGTTCCGTTTCAGAACCGCTGCTCCTTCATTCACCTTAAAACCGATGATTTCCCAATCATACTCAGGAGTGGAGATCATGACCTGCTCACCGTGCAGCGTCCATGGATTGCTCATTTCAGAAATATACAGATTAGAATTACCGACGATGTCCGGGTCCTTCTGAGCCCACACATAATACAGAACTCCATTATGCTGGAAGGTTGTCGCATCGAGAGCGAACGTCTCCCAACGGGTTTTGATCTGTCCTTTTTCCACCCATTCCCCTTCCAGAGGATTAGCTGAATCATTTTCCAGCACGAACATCCGGTGGTCGAACAGGCCTTCCTTCGTTTCCGTTGTACGAGCTGCTGCAAAATAAATGTACCATTTGTCGTTAATATAATGAATTTCCGGTGCCCAAATGTTCGCACTTAACGGGCCCGTTTCATATTTGTGCCATACTGCGACAGGCTCTGCTGTACTCAAGCCTTGAATAGTACTTGCTCGTCGAACCTCAATGCGGTCATACTCTGGCACAGATCCGGTGAAATAATAGTATCCGTCACTATGCTTGTAAATCCAAGGGTCTGCACGTTGCTCAATGACCGGATTATTAAAGGGTACAGATTGATTCATGGTTTTTCTCTCCTCTATGTGTAGTATGTAGTTCATACAATTAATCGCTGATACGTTTTCCCCAGATGGAAATTCCCTTTTCGTTCATACCCGTGAAAATTAGAGTATGGCGACCGAGCTCCCAGTCCCATGAAGGGAGCAATAACAGTTCTTCCTTTGTCCCTTCGGATGAATCGCTCCAATCCATTGTTAGAGTACGCTTGCCATCAAAGCTCCAGTGACCTTCAAGAGAGCCGCTGGTTGCCCGCCCTCCATCTTCCAGACGGAGCGGTTCAGCTTCCACCTGACCATCTACTTCCTGCCTTATCACGATCCGCTCCCAGTTGCCGGATAATAGCCTTTTAGGGATATCCTGCTCCTTTTCACCCGCATACCGCTCAGGAGAGACGACCGGCCAGCCCTCTGCCGTCCATAATATTTTGCGTACATGCAGGTACGGCCAGCTCTTGTCCGTTTCTCCCCGCGCATGATGTACAATATAATAATCCGCACCGTCCTTCAGGACAGAATTGTGACCTGGCGCAACCCAGCCTTCTCCTTCGCTGAACCGATAACCGCCCAATACCTTGTTTCCAATCTCGTATTGAGGCAAATAGCTGGTATCTGCCATGTCACGTCCATTAATGTCCACATAAGGCCCTGTGATAGAATCTGAGCGGGCAACGCGAACATTGTAGTCCTCGAACAAAGAATCATACGAGACGAACAAGTAGTATTTACGGAACATTGGATTGTACACAATGTAAGGCCCTTCTACAGCACCGTCCTCAGTTGTCCGATCTCTGGCAGCGATATTTTTGCCATAGCCGGACTCTTTAAGCTTTCCAGTCAGGGGATCAAGCGGCGTAATGTAAATACCGCCGAAAAAAGAGCCGTATACCATCCATGGATTTCCCTCTGCATCCAGCACCGGATTGGCATCAATCGCATTCAACTTGTCATCCTCTCCCGTTTTAACGACCAGCCCCTCATCCTTCCAGGGGCCTTCCGGGGAGCTGGATGTCTGCAATCCGATCGCAGACCGTGTGCTGCCAAAGGTAGAAGCGGAGTAATACATCCGATAGGTATCACCCATCTTGATGATGTCCGGTGCCCACAGATTGGTTGCTGATGACCACGCCTCCGCTTCCTTTGGAATGCCGGGGAGTGCATACTGAACCCAGTTCCAGTGAATCAGATCAGTCGATTTGCGTACCATAACACCAGGTCTCAATTCTCCACCTGTCTTTACATCCGTTGAGTAGACATAATAGCCTTGATCTGTTTTGATAATCGCCGGGTCATGTGCATTGTTAATGGTCCAGCGCTGTTCATCGTTAATCGTACTTTGATCATACAAGTGATCGGGAGGCGGAGCCTGCGGATACACAGGGTCCGGAGTGTTATCCCCACAGCCGGATAGACCCAGCATGAGCAGCATAACCATAACTGTTATTCTCCTCCTTCCTTTATCCATTACATATTGTGACTGCCTTACATATTTCATCCGTACCCTCCAGATGTCAATTAGCCTTTGACACCCGAAATGGCAACCGATTCAATAATTTGTTTCTGGAAGATCAAGAATATAATCAGTACAGGTAACAAGGCTATAATCGATGCTGCCATGATAAGCGGATAGTCCGTCTGAATGGCGTAAGTCGCATTAAAATTCGCGATAACCAGTTGCAGTGTCTGCGTTTCTGGTGAGTTCAAGTAAATAATAGGTGCCAAATAATCGTTCCAAATCCCCATGAACCATAAAATAAGCTGTGCCGCAACTGCTGGCTTAATGAGTGGGAACGTAATCGACGAGTAGAGTCGGAAATAAGAACTTCCGTCAATTTTCGCAGCTTCGATAATGGCATCCGGTACACTAAGCAAGTACTGCCGCAGGAAGAAGATCATAACTACATTTCCGAACAAACCTGGAACAATCAGAGGCAAAAGTGTATCGACCCAGCCAAGTTTGGAAAACATCATAAACTGTGGAATCATAACCGTTGGGTATGGAATCATCATAGATGCGATGAGTGCCAAAAACAGTTTGTTTTTATGAGGGAATCTCAGCTTTGCAAATGCAAAAGCGGCCACACTGGATGTGAAGGTACCTACAACGGTAACACTTACAGCCACAATCACGCTGTTCTTGATCCCGCTTAACAAAGGTCCTGCTTCCCAAATTTCTTTATATTTACTGAAATTGAACACCTCTGGTATCCATACTGGTGGAAGTGCAAAGACATCCTGCTTTTCTTTCACCGAAGTGGACAGCATCCAAAGCAGCGGCGCGATCATCACAATCGCTCCAATCGCCAGTACAATAAAGATAATGGTATTGGTAACTTTCGTTTTTTGACTATGGGACATAATCAGACTCACTCCTTTCCGCGAAAATCAATCCCCATCAAAGGACGATTTTTCATTCATTTTGAATTGAATCAAAGTTACGATAAAAATGAAGATGCCGAGAATCATAGCCATCGCGGAGGCATATCCCATTTGCAGGTTTTTAAATGCCTTATCCCAAATATAAAAGACGATTGAGGCGGATGAGTATTCCGGACCCCCTGTAGGTGTCATAATGTTCATTTCAGTAAAGATTTGCGAACCACCAATGATATTAGTTACGACCAGGAAGAAGGTTACAGGTTTCACCATTGGCCATGTAATATTGCGGAACATCTGGAATCCGCTCGCTCCATCTAGCTCTGCTGCTTCATAATAAGAGCGAGACACGCTTTGCAGGGCTGCCAAATAAAGCAGCATCGTATATCCGAGGCCCTTCCAGACGGTCATGAGAATCAAGGCCGGTTTGACCGTATCCTTATCCATCAGCCAGTTAGGGCCTTTAATACCGAACAATTCGAGGAATTGGTTCACCAAACCGTAGTCTCCGTTGTATGCCCAGTTCCACATAATAGAAACGGCAGCCAATGAAGAAATAACCGGGATATAGTAAATCACACGAAATGTTGTCGTACCTGGAATCTTGCGATTCAAACCTAGTGCCAGCAGTAAAGCTAGTACAAGACCGATTGGAATACCCAGCATTAAGAAAAGAGTATTGTACATCGATTTATAAAAGAGCTCATCGCTAAATAAATCTTTAAAATTGTCGAGACCAATAAAGTTCATTTGTCCCAATCCGTCCCAGTCTGTAAAAGAGCCGTATAACGAATAGACAAACGGGAATAACGTAAAGATTAGCAGACCGAGAATAGGTGGAAGAATAAATAAGTATCCATATACCTTCTCTTTGCGGTAGAGATTAGATTTGGTTATCACAGGGCTCACCTCTGTTTCTAATTTGGAATGAAGATGATGTTAGCAGCATGATATTCAGCCACTAACATCATCCTTTTTTCCTCTATTTACGCATTATTTCTGTGATTTTTTCTCTTGCTCCACCGCTTTATCCAGCAGTTTCTGCATCTTCGGTTGTTCTTGTTTCACATAATCTGCCGCCGTAATTTTACCATCCAGCACAGGTTGAATATCTGTGAAGAAAATATCGTACCATTCTGCATTATACGTATAGTTGCCTGGTAATGAGCGTCCATAGTCATTTACGATATCAATAAATTCCTGTTTATTGTTAGGCTTGGTTTTTGTATCTTTGGACCACTCATCAGCCATGTCCAGCAGATTCGGAATTTGTACCTTGGCATCTACGAGCTGCTTCATTCCTTCTTTAGAAGTCGTCAGATAGTTAACCAGTTCAACAGCTTCATCCGGGTATTTTGTTTTAGAGGAAACGCCGATACCCAGAGAACCAATCCATGTTGCCGATTTGCCAGTCGATCCGGCTGGGAACGGCAGCAAATCATATTCGAACGGCAGTTTTTCAAATGTACTCATATCCCAAGGACCTACCGGGAAGAATGCCATTTCGCCCTTCATCCAACGTTGGTATGTGTCCAATGTTTGTGATTGTTCAATACCAGGTGTGATTTTATATTTGTTTTGCATGTCAGCAAAGTACTGAAGTGCTTCCGCAAATTTCGGATCATCAATCGTTACTTTAGTTTTGCTCTCATCCAGCCAATCAGCCCCATTACTCCATACAAAGGCTTGCAATGCCCACTGAACGTTAAAGCCTGTACCGTATTGATCTGGCTTGCCGTCACCATTGGTATCCTTAGTCAACTCTTGGCTAACCTTGATAAATTCATCCCATGTATACGGTTTGTCTTTGTCAGGCAAGGGAACGCCCGCTTTTTCGAACATCGTTTTGTTGTAGCCGAGTGCGAATGGACCTAAGTCCTTCGGCATACCGTAAATATCTCCTTGACCGGCCATTTTACCGTCATAGCGATACAAATCTATACCGTATTTCCAGATGTTATCCAGTTTAATATCCTTGTTCTTCTCAATGTAAGGAGTGAGATTCTTCAACACCCCACTGTTTACGTAAGCTTTCACATCTCCAGGGGCAAAGTAAAAGATATCTGGAAGATTGTTTCCTGTGATCGCAGCTCTTAGCTTTGTAGCATATTGATCCGCTGCCGTCACGACCATTTTAACTTTTACGCCAGGATGTTCCTCTTCAAATTTCTTAATTACTTCCTTATATGCCTTTTGTTCATCAGTTCCTCCTCGGAACATGAATGTCAGTTCCTTGCTTCCATCACTACTGGAACTTCCCCCACTACAACCAGCCAGTGCAGCCACCATTAACAACAGAACAACCATTGTTATTGCGAAACCTTTTTTCTTTATCAACGCGACCCCTCCTAAATTTAAATGAAACCGCATACATTTGGTGCTAAAATAACTTTATACCACTCGGCCTAATCTTTAACTGTGCGGTACACAACCCGTTGTTGATTGCCGCTGTGATTATCATCCCTCTCATGTACCATATAATTAACATTTTACTTTATCAATAATGAATTCGTTTACAAACAAAATATAGCATGCCCTTCCTCAGTTCGTCAATGTATTTTTCAATCTTTTTAAATAATTATAAAACATAGATTAGAGTGACATGGAAAGCAAAATTAAATCGTATTTAAGTTAATTTTCATCTAAAAAAATAGTAATAAAACTTAAATGCGATTCATTCATGAAGTAATCTCTAATTTAGAGTCTAATTCACTTCCCTCTTTATTTAGTAAAAAAAATTTACAAAAAAGCAGTTTACTTCTTTTTGATTTTATTTTAACATAAATCAAAGTAAAAATATAAGCGCTTACATCACAATTTTTATAGATAAGGATGGTCTATAGCTATGATTTATATTAAGGACTTAATGTCAGGGTTAGATATTTTTAAAGCACTGGGTTCCGAAATCCGCATTCAAATTCTCGAGCTACTTGCTTATCAGGGCCAAAGTATGAATGACATTGCAAACAAACTTAATTTGAGCAACGGTACCATTACAATGCATATTCGAAAGTTGGAAGAATGCGGCCTTGTGGAGATCAATACCGTGAGCGGCAAGCACGGTACCCGAAAAATGTGTTATTTGAACAAGGATAAGCTGATGGTAGATTTGCGCAGTAGAGAACAAAAAAATGTGTATGAGGTTGAGATTCGCGTAGGTCATTATAGTAACTACCAAGCGTCCCCCACTTGTGGATTGGTGACCCGAGACAGCATTATCGGCGATTTTGATGATCCACGCTATTTTGCAGATCCCGGGCGGCTGGAGTCGGAAATGATCTGGATGGCTGAAGGTTTTTTGGAATACCGCATCCCCAACTATCTGAAAGCGAATCAATCCTTTAAAGAAATTCAATTCTCCGCAGAACTGGGCTCAGAAGCACCCTGCTATTGTGAGGAATATCCCTCTGACATTTGTTTTCATATTAATGGTATCCCTATTGGGCACTGGACCAGCGCCGGAGATTTTGGAGAAGTGCCGGGGGTTCTGAATCCAGATTGGTGGCCACCGCATTTGAATCAATATGGTATGCTCAAATTAATTCGCATCAATCAGCATGGCAGCTTCATTGACGGGTGCCGCATATCCGAAGTCACAATAGACGATATTAACCTTAACTATAAAAGCGACATTACACTCCGTTTATCTGTAACCGATCAATCAGAAAACAAAGGGGGGCTCACTATTTTTGGCAAAAGATTCGGGAATTTCAGTCAGGATCTGCTTGTACGCGTACTTTACGATGTGCATGGGGAGGACAACACCAACTCCTGACACTCTACATGTAAAAAATAGGCCGAAGCCTGTATTCATTGAATACATGTCCTCGGCCTAAACATCCTGATCCTCACTTAAAGAGATATAGATCAATAAATAAAAAATGACTGCTATCCCAAACACCAGCCAGCAAAAGGACAGCAAATGAAGCCTTGGTCCTGCATGTACTCCCCATCTCCAAATATCCGCAAGGAGCACCAGTGGCTGCAATAATACATCCCAACTATTCCAGCGAGCAAATCTGCCAATATATACGCCTATGCTGGCCAGCCACAACAACACAAAAACTACAGCCCATGCGAGCCCACCTGAACAAATCCTCCTCAACATATGGTGGATTACCAATACACAAAGGGATGTAAGAAAAAGGCCAAGCCCTGCTGCTGAAAAAGACGTAAATAAGATTAACCAAAATTGTGTGTTCAACCAAAAACGTGTATCAGGATTCACATCGTAAAAACGAAACGCATGAAGTAACTCAGTCACCAAATAGAGAGCATTCGGCAGAAAAAACAACCATACAATGGAAGAGAAAAATAAAAGAATACTTCTCACTTTTGTACTTTGCAGTCTGGATAAAGCCATCATTCCCAGAGTGATAAAGACCGGAACCCAGGCCAGGAATATATCCCAATACAGAAATTGATACATCCTCGTTCCGCTTGTGGACTGTAAATACATAATGAGTCCGAAACAGCCCAACGTAGCTACAAGTAGCACTCCCAACAAACTGGGCAGCTTGTAGCCTTTCCTTCTTAACAGCAAGTTTCCATCTACCTCCTGCCTGAGTATGCGTATATACGTCTTTTTAAATCCTATTTTATAGCGCTTTCATACTTATAGAGAAAGCCTTTGTCTATTTACTCCACGTTTCGTATGTCCTCGGATACATGGTTTGTTATCGTCATGGCATCAAAGGTAACAGCACAGCCCTCCCCCACCGGGGATTGAGCAACAACTCCAACTTTTAGCTGGTTAGGAACATTCATACCAAAATATCTCGCCAGCTTCCAATGCTGACCGTCTGATGAATAATGGAATGCAAAGCAATTTCCAGCTCGTGCCACTCGTAAATACGGATTGGACACGTCCATCGCCCCAGAGATACAATCATCGGATGTATCCCGAGTGACCACACTAAGAATAGATGGAGTGCTTTCAAAATACTCAAAACATAGCTTAGCCCAGTGGGTATCATTCGCCATCAGCATCAAGCATCCTGAATCATAAGGCTGCTTCATATCCACACGGACCCTCGTCCATATTGTAAAGTCACCTTGAAGCGTTGTATGCAAAAAGGGTGCGGACGATTTAGTGGCTGCGCCTGACGGATCCCTAAAGAAATCTGCCTGTGAAGGTGCAGAAATTTGCAAAGAATTGGAATCATCGAATCTCCATTCAGCCGGCTCATTGATCCAGCTCCAATCCGCCGGCAAAACTTTACCGCTAAAGCGTTCAAATACGTTCATATGGATACCATTCCTCTCTGGCAATATAGTCATTTAACACATTGAAATCTGGGGCACAATCCCCTTGATACCACTATATACGTTATTTTCCAGTCGTCAATGATGATGATGTGTCTTTAAAGTTTATTAAAAAAAAGACTTGCCATCCTGAAATGTTGTGCTTATAATTACACCTAACTTGATACGGTAACAAATTTCAATGACGAGAACGAGTAAGCTATACAGCGGATTTGCAGAGAGTTGGGGCAGGTGAAAGCCAACATTCCGAGGGTAGCCGAACGCCATCTCTGAGAAGCGGGCTGAACCTGAAGTAAGCTCTGCCGCCTTTCCAGCGTTAACCGGAACACGTATTGATGGATACGTGAACAGAGTGTCATTTCCTATGGAATGAAACTAGGGTGGTAACACGGGTATAAACTCGTCCCTTTTACAGGGGCGGGTTTTTTTTGTTTTTCAAAAAGGAGGAAATCATCATGACAAATGTATCGACAGCAGTATCAATAACCGATTTTTTGACTCCAGCTGTACGGGAAATGCCACCTTCAGGCATCCGTAAGTTTTTCGAATATAGTACAGGCAGAAAAGATATTGTATCGCTTGGTGTCGGTGAACCTGACTTTGTAACCCCTCAACATGTCAGAAAGGCCTGTATCACAGCACTGGAAAATGGTAAAACATCATACACACCGAATGCTGGTCTTCCCGAGCTTCGTGAGGAGATTGCCGGATATCTGGAGAGCAGCTTCAGCACACCCTACAACCCGACAGATGAAATCATGGTTACCATTGGCAGCAGTGAAGCACTGGATTTGGCACTACGTGCCCTGATCACCGCACACGATGAAATACTCATTCCAGCTCCATGTTATATTTCGTATTCGCCCATCACGTTTCTGAACGGAGGACATACCGTAACGGTTGAAACCTCTGCGGATCAGCAGTTCAAGCTGACAGCTGAGGCACTCCAAGCCAAGCTGACTCCACGATCCAAAGTACTTATTCTCTGTTATCCGAATAATCCGACGGGTGGGGTGATGACCTATGAGGATTGGCTACCGATTGCCCGCCTGGTTGAGGAGCATAATCTTGTCGTCATATCAGACGAAATTTATGCTGAATTGACCTATGGACAGAAGCATGTAAGCTTCGCTGCTCTGCCGGGAATGAAAGAGCGCACCCTGCTCATCAGCGGCTTTTCCAAAGCATTTGCGATGACAGGTTGGAGGGTCGGCTACGTGTGCGGCCCAAGAGAGTTGATTTCAGCTATGCTGAAGATTCATCAATATACCGCCATGTGCGCTCCTATTATCGGGCAAATTGCCGCAATTGAATCCCTGCGTAACGGGCTGGAGGAAAAAGATCGTATGATGGAATCCTACAATCTGCGTAGAAAATGGTTCGTGGAAGGCCTATGTCAGACAGGACTGCCATGTCACGAACCAAACGGTGCCTTCTATGCTTTTCCCTCCATTATGCACACAGGGTTAAGCTCAGAGCAGTTTGCCAAGCGGTTGCTGGACGAAGAAGGAGTCATCACTGTACCCGGTTCCGCATTTGGCCCAGGCGGCGAGGGCTTTATCCGTTGCTCGTATGCATCATCACGAGAACAGTTGGAATTGGCTTTGGAACGCATCAGCGCATTCCTGAAACGTCTATAAATACGATCTTTCCTATCATGAAATGAACATGAGTACTGGATGAAAGTTACTTTAGCAGCTTCTGAATAAGCTTTTTCTGGTGTGCTGGCAAGCCTTCCGGCCATTCCCCTACACGGCAATAACAAATGTCGGAGATTTCGGCGCTTGGTCGGAAAGTACCCGGGAGTCCGGTCGTCCTAATCTTTAGGATGTCCGGTATTCAGAACGTTTTGCACAAAATCAGTCTTGGCCTCCGTGTATGCTTCACGATCATGCTGATTTTCCATCGCCAGCCGTCTTTTTAATACATCATATTGCTGAATCAGCTCAGGCTGTTCACGAAGTCGATTCCGAAACAATAGCTGCTGATCCCAATGCTCATCAGATTTCAGCATGAGATGCAGATGTCCCTTTCTTTGATCCTGTTCCACTTTAACCAAAAATCTTCTCCATTCCCGATCGTCCAATTCTGGTGGAACATAGTTCCAGCCTGCTGGTTGTAAAGCAGATACGATCTGTTCCAGTTGATCCCAAGATTCTAATTTTGCCATAATGTCAATAATGGGCTTAGCGGAAAGATTGGGAATTGCCGTACTTCCTATATGTTCGATTTCCGTCACCTTAAACGGCAGTAATAACTCGCGCAACTGGTGAATGATCTTTAAGCCCTGCTCTGACCAGGCAGGATCAGGATTCACTATTTTTACAGGCTCCGTAGCCCACACCGGCCAATGTTCCTGGTTTTGCTCCTCATGCATTCATGATCCCCCCTAATTTCCACGCATGTATTCTCTCATTCAACTATATCTTTTTGAATATTCTTAACACCATCTTGTAACTTACGGCTGTATAACTGAGCATTTTCCGCATCAAAACAAACAAAAATAATTTCATTCAAAGCTGCATATTCACGTACAAAACGTGTCACTTCCTGTATAGCAATATCCGCCGCCTTTTCTTTCGGGAAACGGTAGATGCCTGTGCTGATATTCGGAAAGGCGATGCTTCGTGCATTCAGTTCTAAAGCTAATTGGAGTGCATTATGGTAGCATTTAGCCAATAGCTCCTCTTCCCGATGTTCGCCACCATTCCACACAGGGCCGACGGTATGAATAACATATTGGGCATCCAGCTTGCCAGCTGTTGTATAGACCGCGCCTCCTACGGGACATCCACCCTGCTTGTTTCTGATACTTACACAATCTTCTAAGATAGCCGGACCGCCAGCCCTATGAATCGCGCCATCTACGCCACCGCCACCCAGCAAGCTTGTATTTGCTGCATTGACAATAATGTCCGCCTTACAACGGGTAATATCCCCTTGCATCACACGTATTTTCACGTTTAATAGTTCAATTTGGGTATTCATTGATCCTGCTCCTCTTCTAAAAATAAACTCGTTTATATAGTCATCTTATAATCTCCACAGGCAATTTCTACAATATCGTCATAGGTTTTCAGCATGAGGTGCTTTAGATTTTTCCCCCGTGCGCTTGCTATTGTAGCCAATAACGGCGTATCTATAAGCTCATCAAAGCTGCTGCCCTGCATATATTCCCGATCAGACAGGTGCAAAGCGACGTCCAGTTCAATCATGTTGAAGTAGTAGACTTCTGTGAATATTAGTTCGTAGGGTACAAAACCATCTGTTGCTTCCGTTGCCAGCCCCCCATTAATCTCTCCCTTCAAAACTAGCTCCTTCTTCGAATAATTCATATGCACATGGTCCAAATAGATCGCATCTCGTCCATACAATGCTCCAATCGGGGTTTGAACGGCCTTTATCTGTGGCATCCCTGCTTCTTCCCTTCATCTCTATTTCCCATCCAGTAATATAAGTAAAGTTGCAACCGCCTGATCTACAAAAGAGCGCGCTGGACGTGATTTCATCATCACGGTAATCCCGATTAACAAAGAGACCATCGTATGGGCCAGAGCTCGTGCGTCCATGCTAGCCTCCAGCTCTCCTGATCGTATACCACGCTCAAGGGTTTCCTGAAAGACGGCAGAAAGATACATCTGATGTTCTCTGGTTAAAATTTCAAATTTCTCATCATGAGGGGCTAGTTCTACCATCGCATTAATACAAAAGCATCCCTTATTAGACCCATTCTCGTACTCTTCTGCCACGATTCCTCCAAAAAAATTGTAAAACGCTTCTTTTACAGAAGAATTGCTTTGTAGTCTAGAGCGTACATAAGCAGCGTGGGATTGCGTATATTTGCGCAGCGCAGCTTCGAATAATTGCTTCTTGTCTCCAAAAGCAGCGTAAATGCTAGGGCGCTGAATTCCCATTTTGGAGGTTAAATCGCTTAAAGATGTAGCCTCGAATCCTTTTTCCCAAAAAATTTGCATCGCTGCATTCAACGCTTGATCTTCATCAAATTCCCGTGGTCGAACCATAAGCAGCTCCTTCTTTTCATATCGTTCAGTATATTAAGATTGTATGATCAGGAAAAGAAACTGTCAAATATGTACTGATAAACTCTTGACATTATATATATGCACGAGTTATATTGACCTAAATTCATTACATACCAATCGGTATATTATACTCAACGGTATGTAAATTACAGAAAGCGACGTGGTATGTGAAAATGAAGACGTCAGAAGAAAAAGCGGCACTCCTCCCTCATCAAACGGTAGCAAATGCTGCCGAAACAGCCCCCATTCCCTCCTTGTCCCGATCTGTGGCACTCTTGTTTGCCATAGCCTGCGGGCTGGCTGTCGCTAACATTTACTATGCACAGCCATTGCTGGATGCGCTGGCAAACGAATTTGGCATTACGCACTCATCGGTAGGCATGGTCATTACCATCACGCAAATTTGTTATGCGTTGGGATTATTGCTGCTCGTCCCGCTTGGCGATCTTTTGAATCGACGGCGACTGATTACAGGGCAAATGCTGCTATCCGTGCTGGCACTAATCGTGGTTAGCTTTGCTCCTACCCGTACAATACTGCTTATGGGAATGGCAATAGTTGGACTGCTGGCTGTAGTCACTCAAACACTCGTGGCTTTCGCCTCTACCTTGGCTAATCCGACTGAACGTGGGCGTATCGTAGGTCTGGTGACCAGTGGAGTCGTTATCGGCATTCTGCTGGCACGAACCGTGGCCGGTGTATTAACTGATCTGTCAGGCTGGCGTTCAGTTTACCTTGTTTCTGCTATACTTACGCTGTTTATGGCTGTAGCTCTGTTGCGGGTGTTGCCAAAGAACGAACCCACAAGTGTGACACTTTCCTATCCGCAGCTACTCCGCTCGGTTATCGTACTGTTCGTGCAAGAACGAATTCTGCGCATTCGTGCTGTCCTTGCGATGCTCATTTTTACGGCATTCAGCATATTGTGGACTTCGCTTGTGTTACCTCTCAGTGCCCCGCCTCTATCTCTTTCACATACAGCCATCGGAGCCTTTGGCCTGGCTGGAGTCGCCGGGGCATTAGCAGCAGCACGAGCAGGGCGTCTTGCCGATCAGGGCTTGGGACAACGGACAACGGGTATCGCACTAGTTGTATTGCTGCTATCCTGGTTACCTATCCGCTACACCGAGCATTCTTTGTTCGCTTTAGTTCTTGGCGTAATACTTTTGGATTTGGCCGTACAGGCTGTACATGTCACCAACCAAAGCCTGATTTTCAATGTTCGCCCTGAGGCACGGAGCCGACTTACTGCAGGCTACATGATATTTTATTCCATCGGTAGCGCCACCGGGGCCATTGCTTCCACTCATATGTACATCTATGCCGGATGGAACGGGGTGTGTCTATTAGGAGCTGGTGTCAGTGCTCTGGCTCTCATCTTTTGGGCTGTAACTCGACGTTCAACTTGAAGGGGACTGCTATTGATTGAATCAGAAAAAACCGCTTGGTCCACAATAATGGCCAGGCGGTTCTCTTCTGTCACGACAAAATCATCACTTGATTGCAATATAAATCAAAACAGGTTCATCTGGACTGCCATACACTTCAAAATCACCTGTATATGTCCGCTCCCCTTGTCCCATGGCAGCCCACTCCCAAATCGTCTGCCATACACGGAAGACAGAAGAGGGTTCCTGAGTTGCCTGAAAAATAGCATAGCGTGCAGCCGGAATGACAAGTTCTTCAAGATCGTCAGGAGTCTGGAAATCTACAGCCGCTTCCTTCCCGATAAAAAATGTATACTCGCCCAAAGCTCCATTTTCATAGTCAGTATAGCAACCATAGACAGATGCATGTTCTGCTTTTTCCTTTATCCGGCCAGGCACGTCCTCACTCCAAAAACGTTCCCACATGTTTGGAATGATCCCGTGAGATGTTTGTTCATTCTGATTACTTGTACGTGCTTTCAACCCAATCAAACGGATCTCACCTCGATATTCTTCCCGAATGGGTCCATCCAGTGTAAGCCCCGTATCCTCTGAGGACCGCCATCGTTTCAAAAACGGCAGGTAATTACGCAGCATCGAAGTCGCTTCTTCTTCCTGCATTCCCTTCTCTACCAGGAAAGGCACAGACTGCTGAATCATTCCCTCCATAGTCAATTCAGGCTGTACAAATTCGCCTTCCTTGTAACAATACTTGCAATACTCATCCGTTTTATGATGTTGTGCATCCGTTCCATATTGGTCCTCATGCTCCAACGGCATCCCGCAACTTTGACAAGCTTTATCCATCCTCGTAAATCCCCTTTCGCTAACTGATATCAGGTATGCCACCAGTATAACGAAACAAACCTGACAACTATGGGTCAGGTTTGTTTTACTTAATCTAAGATAATTCCCGAACTTCTTCATAATTAGACGCAATACGCAACGCCATCTTATGAATCTTGTCTCGTAAATGAGCTGGCTCCTTGACAACCACATCCGGCCCCAGGCTTAAAATAAATCCGTACGCCCATGCATCCTCGGGAAACGGGACCGAAACCGTATAGATCCCTTCCTCCTGCTCGGTCAATGCTTCTACGCCAAACCAGTCCTCCGCCAAATGCCTTGAGTTACGGTTAAATTGTAGCGTAAATGGTTGTACGGCTCTGGATGCCTCCATCCGTCCCTCATTCCACGGTAGCACTTCATAAGAAAGATCCCTGCGAGCAAAAACAGTCTCTGTAACCACAAGGTCACTCATGCGGGAGAGTTTGAATAGACGAAACTGCTCCCTATCGGGACAATACGCATATACAAACCATTGTTGTCCTTTCAGAACGAGCGTATGCGGTTCAACATTTCGTTCCGTTATGGCTCCTTCTGCATTTCGATAGGTAAAAGCGAGAGTACGCGCTTGGCTCATTGCTTCTTTCACCTTTTTCAATTTGCCTTCCTGTGCAGCTTGATTTCCCCATCCCGAATGATCGACGATAAACTGTGTGGTTCGGACACTAAATCGCTCTTTCCCGGACTCCGGTATAATACTTTCAAATTTATGAAGTAACCGCGACACATTTGGGCCGCCCAACGACGAGGACAAACTCTGCAGCCCCATCACAATGTCCTTGACATCGTTATCCGTCAGCATACTGCGATCCAGGCGGTATCCTTCCATCAGACCGATTCCCCCATTGGCTCCCTGATAAGTCACCACCGGAATACCTGCCATACTAATCGCTTCAATATCTCTATAGATCGTCCGGATCGAAACCTCATATAAATCAGCCAGTTCCTTTGCTTGTACTCTATTTTTCTTTAGCAGCAAAATGACGATAGAAAGTAATCGGTCAATTTTCATTTTTTCAAAACCTTTCACCCTTAGTAAAAATAAGCCATGAGTTCCTCATTATATTCCTGTCCGTGATATTCTAAAGCATTCTTTTCTATACCATAGGTTTCAAATCCCAACTTCCTATACAGCTTAACAGCAGCTTGATTGGTAGTTACCACACTCAGGTTAATTTGCTTCAAACCTTCCAATTTTCTACCTTGGCTGATGACTTCCAATAAAAGTTTTTTAGCGATCCCCTGACCTCGGTAAGTCGATGGTACATAAACTCCCCAAATCGTTCCTTTATGCTGCGTTTTTATTTTTTGCTCTCTTCTAAATCCAGTCATACCAGCCAGCTGATGATCCTTTGTAAATGCGCCAAGTATGTAATGATCTCGTTTATTTTGTATCTGCTTCACCACATCAGATAATGGAACTTGTGCAGCTTCCTCATAGGAGGTTCCAAAAGCTTCAGGGTTCATTTGCAGGGCTTCCAGTCTCAAATTCCAATACGTTTCAGCGTCTGCTGGTTGTATGTTCCTGATTAAAATCATGGTTTCCCGTCCCTCCAAATGTTTTCCTTCATCTTACTCTATCTCTTCTCTAAAATGAATCTGTTATTCTTCGATTAAAATAACCTCAGGTGCTCTATCCAGCCGGATAGAATGCCTGAGGTTTCAATAACTTCTTACAATTATGACTCGTAGCGCTTCAGCACAATCACCGCATTATGACCACCGAAGCCGAAAGAATTAGATAGCCCAATATTTAGTGGAACCTTTCGCGCTTCATGAGGCACATAATCCAGATCGCAAGCAGGGTCTGGATTATCCAGATGCATGGTTGGCGGAATGATACCTTCTCGCAGGCTTTGCACAAGTGCAATCGCTTCAACACCGCCCGCAGCCCCCAGCATATGACCCAGCATGGACTTATTCGCAGTAACCGGAATCTGATAGGCATAATCACCAAAAAGCTTGTGGATTGCAAGGGTCTCAGCGACATCCCCGACAGACGTACTCGTCGCGTGGGCGCTAATCACGTCCACTTCTTCAGGGGAGATGTGAGCCGAACGCAGGGCCGCTTTCATCGCCAAGTAAGCTCCGGTTCCTTCGGGATGCGGTGCAACCATGTGATAAGCATCCGAACTGGCTCCATAACCGATGACCTCACCATAGATTTCCGCACCACGTCGGATAGCGTGTTCCAGTGACTCCAGTACCAGAATACCTGCACCTTCACTCATGACAAAGCCGTCCCGATTCTGATCAAAAGGTCGACTTGCTATAGAAGGCTCCTCGTTACGTGTGGATAAGGCAGTCGCATTAGCGAAACTCGCCAAGGCCAATCTAGTTACCGCCGCTTCAGCCCCACCGGCAAAAATGACATCCGCATCTCCTGTACGAATCGTCCGAAACGCCTCTCCAATTGCTGTATTCCCAATAGAGCAAGCCGTCACGGGTGAAAGCGTAGGTCCCATCGCTCCAAACGCGATACTAATTTGAGCAGCAGCCATATTCGAGATCATCATAGGTACCAGCGTTGGGCTAACTCTACCCGGTCCACGATGTAGCAGCACATCTACATTGTCCACCAACGTATCCAAACCGCCGACTCCCGATCCCACATAAACACCGACACGCTCCAAATCGGTGTGATCCAGTTCCAGACCGGAATCCTTGAGCGCTTGCTCTGCCGCATATAATGCAAACTGAGTAAACCGATCCATTCGTCTAGCATCTTTACGTCCCCATTGCTTTTCTGCATCAAAATCCTGTACCAGTCCAGCAATTTGCGCTTTCAAATCGGACACATCGAATGTATCAATTTTACGTATACCTGAATTGCCTTCCAGCAAATTCTTCCACAACGTGTCCACTTCATTACCCAGTGGGGAAACGACACCCATACCTGTTATCACTACTCTTTGCATAAGCTATTCATTCCTCCTGCTCGGTGACTTACTTATAATCCTCATTTTAACCTTGTCTTATCCTATTACAAGTGTTTGTTTATCCTGGTATAATGAACACTACTATAGTAAACGCATTATTTGCTCACTTCGGATATACCCATTGAATGGAGAGAAAATACCTATGAAAACGGAAGCACGTCTGGAAGCACTATCTGTTTTTCTAAAAACAAAAAGAGCCCGTCTACACCCACATATGGTCGGTCTCCCCCAAGGATCACGTCGCAGAACACCAGGCTTGCGCAGAGAAGAAGTCGCTCAACTGGCAGGTGTCAGTACGACCTGGTATACCTGGCTGGAGCAAGGACGAGATATTAAGGTGTCCGCCTCTGTGTTGGATGCTATTGCTGCCGCATTGCAGTTGAACACAGACGAGCGCAAATATTTGTATGATTTGGCGATCGAGGCCGGGTCTCACAGCCTTCCTGCTCCTGAAGAGCAAGCCGTCATTTCCCCCTCTCTGCAAAAGATCGTACAAGAGCTACACTACTGCCCTGCTATTATTTCAGATCGGCGCTGTCATATTGTCGGCTGGAACGCCGCTGCTGCTCATGTTTTTATGGATTTTGCCGAGCTACCCCATGAGCAACGCAATATGATTGAACTGCTATTCACCAAAAAGGAGTTTAAAAGTCTAGCCGTGAACTGGGAACACTTTGTAAAGGGATTCCTTGCTATTTTCCGCGCTTATTACGGGCAATACGTGACAGACCCCTGGTATGCACAATTTATACAAAGTATGAGCCAGGCCTACCCAGAGTTTAACGAGCTTTGGAATCAGAGCGAAGTAAGCTCCGCACCGGAGGTGCTCATTGAATTTCGACATGCCAAGGCTGGCAAAATGCTATTTGACCTGACTTCTCTTCAGGTACAAGGCAGTGTTGATCTCCGTTGTAGCATTTACACCCCCAATGCGCAAACCTCTACGGAAAGTAAACTCCAAAAGTTAATGGAAGGCAGCTAAAGGATTTCATCCCTCCTGTTATGAAGATATCTTTTTCCGTCCATACTACATCTACGATCTGTGCTAAATAGATGCCACATATGTGACAGAACCAAGAGCTTCAACTGTGCTACTACCAGGAGGGAGGGAATCATCATGAAAGCCAAATCGACAAGTTCCCCGCATATACACAATCAAGCGCCACTGCCTGTTCCGGTGCAATTTGATCGAAGCTGGCAGGATGAGCTGGAGCAACGCCTACGCAAAGGTGGCCCTTGGGGAGATTGGAATCTGTATCAGCTGGCCATTGAGGCTGAAAAAGCCAAGCTGGTGCCGAACTTCGATGAGCTTCAATGTCTACAGCATTTGCAAGACCTCACTCCACTACCCCATCAGCTGGATACCGCTCGGAAGGTACTGTTTCAAATGTCCGGACGTGCCATTCTTGCCGATGAAGTCGGCCTAGGCAAAACGATCGAAGCTGGAATGATCCTAAAAGAATATCTGGTTCGCGGGCTGGCTTCCAAAGTGCTTATTCTTGTACCCGCATCCCTGGTCCTACAATGGGTGCGTGAGCTGAACAGCAAATTCGGTATTCCCGCTGTCGCCCAGAAGAAAGCGTATTCTTGGTCTTCCGAGGTCGTCGTGGCCTCTATGGATACCGCCAAGCGGGAGCCCCATAGTAACATCCTGCTAGATACCGATTATGACCTGCTCATTATAGACGAGGCTCATAAGCTGAAAAATAAAAAGACATCCAACTACCAGTTCATTATGAAGCTGCGTAAAAAATATTGTTTGCTCCTAACAGCAACACCTGTACAAAACGATTTGTCTGAGCTGTTTAACCTGATTACACTGCTCAAGCCCGGTCAATTGGGAAGACATGGCGATTTTTCAGCCAACTTTGTTGTAGATAAACGTCTGCCTAAAAATGAAGATCAGCTCAAGGATGAGCTGTCTAAAGTCATGATCCGTAATCGTCGCGGAGAAGGCCCGGTTCAATTCACCAAACGAAATGTTTCTAACATTCACTTGGAACTTTCGCCGGAAGAGCAAGCGCTGTACGATGGGGTGACCTCTTTTGTCAAAGAGCAATACCAGGCGAATGGTGGAAATTTAAGTAGCATGCTGTCTCTCGTCACCCTTCAACGGGAAGTGTGCAGCAGCCGGGACGCTGTGTTCGTGACGCTGGTCAATTTATCCAAAAAGATGGCCCCAGACTCTCCTCTACGCGATCGTGTCTGGGATTTGGTTGCACACATTAAAGCGATCAAGGCCAATTCCAAAGCAGAAAAAGCGCTTGAGCTTATCCGTCAGATGAACGAAAAAGTGATCATTTTTACAGAATACCGAGCCACACAGGAGTATTTGCTGAACTATTTCCGTGACCGTGGCCTATCTGCTGTTCCTTACCGAGGCGGTATGAACCGTGGACGCAAGGATTGGATGATGGATCTGTTCCGTGGGCGCATTCAGGTCATGATTGCAACTGAAGCGGGTGGTGAAGGCATTAACCTGCAATTTTGTCACCATATGATTAACTTCGATTTACCGTGGAATCCCATGCGCGTGGAGCAGCGGATCGGACGGGTACATCGCCTTGGACAGACGCATGATGTTAATATTTTTAACTTGTCCACAACTGGAACGATTGAGGAGCATATTCTGCATCTGCTGCATGAAAAGATAAATATGTTTGAGATGGTCATTGGCGGATTGGACGTTATTCTGGAGAAGTTTGAGAAGAAAGAATCCATTGAAAAAAGTTTGTATAAAATTATGCTTGAATCCAGTAGCGATGATGAAATTCGCAAAAAAATGCAAAATCTGGGTCACTCGCTGGATTCCATCAAACAGGAAATGGAACAACTGCGCACAGACCAGCCAAACACCGAGGATGTATTAGGCTTAGCAGGCAATACGGTTTCTCCAGGCAAAGCTCGACGCAGTGTGAAGGGAGGTCGCTAGTTTGACCATGAATGCACAGCAAGTCCAACGCTTTGTCCACACCTATCTGGAAGCTACCGGGTGTAGTGTCATCGAGAGGTCGCCCCACCATGTAACCGTTAAGCTTTCTCCAGAAGCGGATAAAGCCTTAACAAACCGCCCCTACTATTGGGGATACGTAGAGCGTACTGGCGTTCCAGCGCAGACGATGTCCTTCACTTTCATCTTTGATAGGGAAGCCTATCGCACAGAACAGGAACGTTTAGCGGATCATACGCCACCAACTCCAGCATCAGGCAACGCAGCACAAGATCAGGTCATGGGGCGTTACTTCGGTCATGTACCAACGTTACCACAATTAGGACCTGGACGTATTTTGCAGGAGGAGCTTCGATATGGAAGCCGTCGGCTGCATCAAATTTTTGAAGCCGCACGGGATGGAGGGAAATATGTTTATTTGTTTGAGCAGCCTGATGCCCGTCAGCTGTCTGCCCGCTCTCCCGTAGTCTATGAAGCTTGGCTCAGCATTTGCTATAAGATTGAATTCGCCTGCGATTTGAAGCGTGAGGAACTTCAGTGGCTAGGTATTTCGCTCAAAAGCGGCACTATTGTAACCGATTTTGGCGCCATGCTCGAAACCCGGCAGCTCAGCCCGCTGCTGGCGGGCAATATGCATGTACAGCCTGCCAAGCTATCTGTCCCTGAAGCTTCTACCTCGCTTGAAAGCTACCTCACTGAACAACTCCGTCAGCAAGATTATGGTTGGGCTGAGCAGGCGAAGGAACGATTGCGCGAGGAATTGGAGGTTATTGACCACTACTACGATGATCTAATCAAAGAGCAGAAAGAGGAAGAGGATAAAAAAGAAGCCATTTCAGAGCAGCATCAAGCCCGCCGTAAAGAAATGGTATGGCAATATGAGCCAAAGGTACTCGTATCCGCCATTAACTGCGGGATATTTCATCTGCGGTAACCGATATCTCTCGCTCCTTCGCAGGAAAGTTGCAGAGGTATCGTCAGCTTGTAACATCTTGCTTCAGCCTACATCAGTTTCCGCTGCTGTAGCCACAAGTTTGGTTAAACATGTCTCCTATGTATCGACAGCAAAAAACGAACCTGGATACGACATTTACGCCGACAAGGTGCAGCAGTCTTTTTATCGGACAGGCTGTATGCTGGATAAAAAAGAATGCCTCCGTCGGGCAATCAAGCCGACAGAAAGGTGGATTACATTGAATAAGAGTCATTCCGGGCACTATAGCATAGGTATGATCGCAGCTGTTCTGATCGGCCTGTCCACAGTCTGTCCGTTCACTTCCATTCATGCGGCTCCCTCAGTCGCACAAGGCAACAATTTAAACTCGGTGTCTCTCTACAACGAAAGCTCGTGGGTTCCTCCATTGAACTCCACGAGTCCTGTTACCCCTTCCCCGGGTGACGTTTCAGCAAGTTTTCCTACTGAGGAGCAAGGCGTGCCCGCAGACGTAAAACAGACTGCGGACAACACGGTACAATCCCTATCGTCGCAGCCCCCTTTTGCCTCGTGGAAAGATGCTGAGCTTAGCTATCATCCGCTCGGACCTGGAACCCATAGTTGGCTTGTTCAAGTAAACCGTGCGGGAGAATACATCGGCTACCTGATTATCGGATCAGACTCCAATGGCGCATTTCAACTCAACGAATACGGGAATGGTCCGGGCGGGCCTTATAGTATGGCTGTACTTCGTCAATCCCTGGTGTCGCTCACAGATACTGATCTTTCATCTATCGACAAGCTGCAAATCACACCTATGTATGAGGAACCGTTACTAGCCTACTGGCTGGTGCGTTCCTCTACAGGCAGCGAAATATGTATTGATGCTGTAACTGGCGATCCGTTACCTGTAGAAGTGGCAGATGGGAGTTGGAAACATAAGCTTCAGAACAACGCATTCTCTTCATCTGTACCCTTTTTGAAAACACAGGCGCAAGCGGTTACAGTCTCGTCTGCTCCTTTTGATCCCTATGACGATCTGGGTTGGCTTCAACCCAAGCAAAAACTTACTGTCCGTAACACAGCCCAATTTATGGATACACTGAGCATTTCACCGCGTATTATATTTTCTGCCACAGGTATCAATTTTGCCTTTGGAGGGCCCTTATCCATTAGTGGGTATCAGTCTTGGATATCCCCAGATCAGCCGTCCCAACCCATTTTATATGCGTTATCCCACCACAATGGACTTTCCCGTTTTGTACCACTAAAACAGTTGTTGTCAGCTGGTGAATTTTATCGTTTGGACTCTTAGTTATTAAGAAACACGCAAAATGATTCGGAATGATCCCTACAACACAAAAAGAGACCTCAAATGGCATACCCTATGCCTCTTGTGGTCTCTTTGGCGAGTTTAATGTCGCTCTTTTCTTTCTCTGCGTGTGGATTTCATCCACATTTTCAGAGCCAGAGGCAACATGCCAAACCATTTGCTCACCCACGGCTCTCTGGCTTGTTTTTGACTGCGCCGGACATCACGCGGCGTTTCCATATAGCGAACAATCCGCTGCGTAATATACGTCACCAGTTCGTCACTCTTCGCCATCCTCCACGACCTCCTCCATTCTGCCCCTATCATGTCCATTCACATTGCTTGGAAATATCGGATTTACACGTTAGGTGCAGATACAACTAGCTTGCTCATTTTCCAAAAGGTCTAACCCCTGTGGGAATAACTATGCATGGTTTCCCTTAAATGGAACATACTATCTTCAACATAACAGTTGCCTCAAGGCTAATTGTTATGTTTGAAGGCAGCTACGCTGCATTAGATTTGATGTCTGTTATGCATGGTTTTTCAGTAAACAATTAATTCGTCCACTGGAGGAATAGAACGTGCGAAAAAAAAAGTTAAACAAGATATGGCTGAAAGGGCTGGGGTTGAGTCTATGCATCCTTTGCAGTGCTGTATTTGCCCCATTTACCTATATAGCTGCTCAGCCCAACGAGAAGAATAGCGAACCGAACAAGTATATAGAGGGTCCATCCAACGTACATTCGTCCTTTCACGCTTTTGCCAAGCCCGTTGTCCTGATTGATGTAGGCCATGGCGGTGTGGATGGTGGAACAAGTCATAAAGGGCTTTTGGAAAAAGATATCAATCTCGCCATTGCTCAAAAGCTGTACTTGATCTTACGCTCCCAGGGCTACCCTGCTGTCCTGAATCGGGACAAGGACTACGCACTGAGTGACGATAACCGTTGGTTGCAGTCCAAATCCCGGCACCTTAAAGACCTGGCTCAACGTAAAAGTCTAACAGAACAACTGCCCACCGCTTTGGTTGTAAGCCTGCATGTCAATTGGACCAAACGTACCGAAAAACGGGGACCCATTGTGCTGTATCAGGATGAAGGCAGCAGCTATCTGTTGGCTGAACGGATTCAACATTCATTAAACCGCTTATTTTGCATGAATAGAGAAACAGTGTACGGAAAACCCTTTTATCTTCTGAATAAAATCCAGCATCCCGCTGTAATTGTGGAAACCGGATTTATAAGTAACGAACAGGACAGAGCTATGCTTTCCGAGGATCGTGGTCAAAAAAGCATTGCTGAAGCTGTTGCCGAAGGCATTATTGCGCATCTGACGGCATGGTAGTGTTGGTGGCTGGGTCTCCAGTCCATCCCCATACAGCACGCACCAAATCGCTAATACCCACAAATTTGGCGTGCTCCTTTAGCTTGGGAACCGATGAATGAAGAGCCGAGGATGTATACATGCCAGACACGCCAACGTGCCCAATCGTTACGCATGTATCGTGCTCGTCCAGCCACTCAACTACTTTTGTAAGTTGCCGATTCACATGAGCGAGTGTATGGACATCATCCAGGAAAACATCATTGCGTACTGGTGGCATTCCCTTTTTAGCGGCAAGTTCAGGCACCACTGACCAATAATTAGTACGGCTGTCGACAAAAAATAGTCCATGCTCCTTACAAACATCAAGAACAATAGACATAATGCGTTTATCCGAAGTGACCTTGGAACCCATGTGGTTGTTCATTCCTATCGCATAAGGAACATCCTTTATAGCTGCTGTCACCTTAGCGCGTACTTCTTCATCCGTCATATTTGCCTTAATTGCTCCGGGTCCAAGCCATTCGGGCTTTCCCTGCTTTGGTTCCATCGGAAGATGGACGATGACATCATGACCACGCTTATGCGCTTCCATAGCGTCCTGCTTGGTTGTAGGCAGGAAAGGCATCACAGCCACGGTAATCTTAACGGGTAAATTTAAAATTTGCTCAGTCCCTTTCATATTATTTCCCAGATCGTCGATAATGACGGCAACCATCTTTTGCGGCACGGCCTGTTTGTCTAATGCTTTTGCAACACCAGTACTATAGACCATGAATAACATGCATACCGAAATACAGAGTACTACGGTTCTCCGAATTTTAGAGCTTGAATGGAATACAGGTACATAAGTTGGCTCTTTCTGGCCGCGAGATGCCTTTAAAGCCTTTTTTATTATGTTTCTCATGTGTAGCTTCCGTCGTGTACTCATTGCGGGTCAGCCTCCTTCTCTGTCCCTTCATTGTGTGAGTAACCTCGTCTAAATATGTATAAGGCAGATCCATGGAATACTCCCTGATCTGCCTTATCGTGCGTAGAAACGTATATTAAAGCTGCTTACCAGTTCTTATCAATAAATTCATCACGGCCTGATTGGGCCCGATCTTCCTTATAGTGCTTCACATTTTTCTTGTGGTAATCCTGATGATAATCCTCTGCCGAATAAAAAATCGAAGCAGGAAGGATCTCCGTTACAATTGGCTTATCAAAGCGTCCACTTTGTGCCAACTGCTCCTTGGACTGTTGCGCAAGCTCACGTTGCTGCTCTGTATGATAAAAAATTGCGGGTTTATACTGTGTACCTCGGTCCTGAAATTGACCTTCCTCGTCGGTAGGATCTGTTTGCGGCCAATATAATTCGAGCAGCTTTTCATAAGGAAACAGCTCAGGCTCAAAAGTAATCTGCACCACCTCGTAGTGACCTGTAGTTCCTGTTTTAACCTGCTCGTAGGTCGGATCGGGAATCGTTCCTCCAGTGTATCCTGACACAATGCCATGAATGCCCGGCTGTTCTTCAAACGGAGTCACCATACACCAGAAGCATCCACCTGCAAAAGTTGCTTTCTCCATCTTACATCCAACCTTTCAAATACTTCATCATAAAGTGCGTTATTTTCTATCATATCTTAAAAGATAACCTTATAAAAGAATTGTTTATAAACTTGAGGATTTTGCAAAATCCTGACTTAAATGAAATCAAGTAATTTGTCAGAATCCTTTATTGAAATCCATAGTTTGCGTGAAGACAAGAAACATGTTCAGCTTAGACTATGAGCAAATCCCCAGAAATATAAGAAAAAGGTCTCTAAAACTGCTACGAGAGCAATTCTATAGACCTTTTCTAATGGATGCGGTCGAGAGGACTCGAACCTCCACGGGGGTTAGCCCACACGGACCTGAACCGTGCGCGTCTGCCAATTCCGCCACGACCGCATATAAGTTGTCTTTTATCCTCGAAAGAGCAATCTTTCTTAGTGACAAGATAGATCATACCATGCCTATATCAAGATGTCAAACCTTTTATGTTCGTTAATTTTCTCTTGATAAAAAAGGAATAATAAACTAAAATAAGAACATAGGTTCCCGGGAACAAAAGTTCCTTTTCTTCAATCGGTTATGAATTATCATCACATTTTCCTAAGGCGGTGAATGGTAATGACCTCTTTAGATACTACTCAGCATGAATGGTCTCTTGTGAAAAGTTATCTGCTCCTTACCTTTATTCAAAAAGTATTTGAGCGGGACAGCCTAATTCTTGAAGAAAGCGGTATGCTGAAAACCCCTGATCTTTATGTCGAAATGGTTAACGCAGGTGTAGATCGTACCGGAATCCTGCTGTCTGAAATAAAACATGAATTTAATAAATATCACATTCATGTTCTGGACATACAACAAAACCACTCCGGCATTCACGCCACCTATATAAGTAAAGGCAATCAAGAGCAGTTCAGTATGGGAATGCCAGCATTCCGCAAAGAAATGTATGAGCGGATGCGAGCATATCTGGGGCTCCCAACCTCTATGCCCCATACAGCTGCCCTTCCTTTACTAGAGAAACATTGCCCCGAATTACCAAACAATTCAACTTCCAAACCTCTACGCATCGTTGAACGAAGTTTGGTTACATCCTCTTTGGCCTATAAGCGTAAAACGTCTCGCCCTGCTACTTTCGCTGCAAGTAGAAGAGCATAATCCCCGCACAACAAACATGAAAAAGAAAAAAAGCTTCCGCAGACACCAACTGTGCTCGGAAGCTCCTTTCCATATTCATCATATATCCAATTCGATCTATAACCGCTATGACGAAGCATAAGCTCATCAATTAATGATTCGCCTTATTGCAACGCCTTCTGTACACGCGTAACCCCTTGACTTAGAGCATGTCCTCCACCTACTGCTGCGGCCACAGCAATGGTCTCCATAATTTCCTGATCACTTGCTCCTTTGGACCGCGCCTCGTCCACGTGATAAAACGTGCATACTTCATTGTTGGCAAATAAGCCAATGCCTAGCGCAATCAGTTGCTTGGTTTTCTCATCTAAGCTGCCGGCTTGAAAGCACTCTCCAGTAAAGCGATGATATGCATGAACTACCTCGGGCAACTGATCTTCCAAATGGCTGATTTGATCCTTGTATGCATGTACTTTTTCGTCCATAACCGTCATTGACACAGCACGTCCTCTCTGTTGGATTTTCCATCATTACTGTGTCCGATTTAGAGTTTCTGTATGCCTAATGAATCACCCAGTTATTTTTATCCAACACCCATTTGGAACCCATTCCTAATCCAGATCTATCGGATTGTGACGCGGCTCGCTGAACGACTGGTATGTATAGCTACGATCCAATTTGACCACACGTCGATTCTGTCGGCGAATAAGCACTTGTTCATCATCCCATGCCAGTACAATACCAACAACATCGTTGGACTCCAATCCATCGCGTACGACACGCACCTTTTCACCGGAGAGTCGATAAGCATCCAATTCTTCGTCCATAATCATCCTTGTCCCCTCCTTTTTTACTTTTTTAACACAGCGACCATGATTCTATATACATGAAAAAAGTTTAAAAAGAGACCTAAACGAATCATTTAGGTCTCTTCTCTCTTACTACTTATATGGATTGCCAACAGAGCGACAAATTATCCCGACTGATTTACACTGTGATCATGTTCTTTTGTATCGTTCTTCTCGTACCAGAAGTCCAGCACTTGTGCAGACAACACTCGCTGATCTACATACTCCACTTGGTGAGCAGTAAATTCTTCTTTCCAAGAGAAGGACAATTCTTCGCATAGGTTAACCAACGTCAACAACTCAGACCAGGCCACATAGCGTTTATACCAAAAAAACTGAGGATGTTCAATCATATAGGGATACAAATCGTCGAATTCCGTATGCTTACAATCCAAGGCACGCTCAAAGTGTACTTTAGCCGCTGCCAGTTTTTCCAGAAAAAACTGTTCGGTCAATTGTTCTTTCCCCATGTTGCTGCCTCCTCTCCAAAACCTTATCTATATTATAAGCGAAATTGAAGCTCATGCAAAGGTTATTATTAGAAATAAGGATCAGGAGTTTTGAATTGTTACTATTCAGCAAACTCAATCTTGCCGTCAGCTAACGACGAAATTTTGACCAATGACTCTACACGAATACCTTGCTCACGGATGGTTCTCGCTCCGGCCTGAAAGCTTTTTTCCACCGCGACACCGAATCCAACCAACTCCGCTCCGGAGCGTTGAATGATTTTAACCATGCCTCGCGCCGCATCACCATTAGCGATAATATCATCAATGAACAGAACACGATCATCTTCGTGAATAAATTGACGAGACAGCATAATATCCGTAACAATACCTTTAGTAAACGAAGGTACGCGTTCACACAGCGCGTCTGGATCAGCTAATAGGGTCTTTTTACGACGAGCGAATACCAACGGTACACCCAATTCCAATGCTGTCGCAAACCCGATGGCAATGCCTGAGGACTCCACGGTCACTACTCTGGTGATTTTCTCTTCCCGGAAACGTGCTGCAAACTCTCGTCCCATTGCCATTGTCAGCTCTGGATCAACCTGGTGATTAAGCAAACCATCCAGCTTCAGCACCTGATCTGATGCAATCACGCCTTCATTTAAAATTCGTTTCTTTAATACTTCCATTACATGACCTCCCACGGCATTCCTATGCGGTAAAAGTACCATACTTCACCCGCCGCTTTCAAGCTATAGCTGCTTTCCATGCGGTCAGTTGACATTTTTTTTACGCTTGTTCCAGAACCATGCGGTGATTCCTCCCACAACGATTAAAAGAATAACGACCAGCCCTATCCGATGCGTCACCTTCTCCATTAGCTTCGCCACCTGCTCCCAATGCATGCCCACCGCATGTCCAATCCCCAAAAATGTACCGCACCACAGCAAAGCTCCTGCTGACGCATAACTGATATAGCGAAAAACGCCTAGACGGGTTGTACCTGCTAGATATGAGGATACATGTCTCAAGCCGGGGACAAAATATCCGAACAGGATTCCCCAGGTACCATAGCGCCCAAACCAATTTTCAGAAGAGGCAATTCTAGAAGGCGTAAGCCTCACCCATTTTCCGTATCGATGCAAAAGTGGTTTGCCCAGCAGACGCCCCAGTGTGTAGCTAAGCATCATACCCGTCATGCTACCGAAAAATGTGACTGCCAGTGCGGCAATGAAGTTGTAGTGCCCTTGAGACACGAGCCCGCCGAAGGCGATCATTAGCACTTCGTCGGGTATAGGCATACCCGCTACTCCAAGTGCAAGCAAGCCGAACATTGCCAAATATCCGTATTCCAGTATCCATGCAAGGATTTGACCCATAAATTACGCTCCCGTCAAGCTATTCATTAATTCACCTTAATTATTTTCAGTCTCATCCAGTCATGTCCTATTTCAGTTGAACATAGTTTGTATTATATGCTCGCTGCAGCGTTATTCAAGCAGGCAAGGAGGGACTGGGGATGAAACGTAATATTCATGTTTTTCAGATTGCTTTTACATACATCGGTACAATCGTCGGTGCCGGCTTTGCTACCGGACAAGAAATTCTGCAATTTTTTACGCAGTACGGTCGTTGGGCTACACTCACTATTATGCTATCCACAATCATATTTGTATGGTTGGGTACGAAAATGATGCTGATCGCTCATGATATTTCAGCCAAATCCTACGAGGACCTGAACAAACATCTTTTTGGCGCCAATGCCGGGAAATGGATTAGCTGGTTCACACTCATCGTGCTGATTGGCGTAAACAGCGTCATGCTGGCAGGAGCCGGCTCTGTTTTTGTAGAACACCTTCACCTGCATTACCAAACCGGACTTCTTATTACACTGATTGGAACTTATTTGCTGCTAAGTAAAGGCATCAAAGCCATCTTGCACATGAACACTGTGGTTGTCCCTTTGATGATCATTATGTCTCTTCTGCTCGTTCACAGCACGCTCTCCATGCCCAATCCTCAGAGTTTTATTACGAATACGACAGATCACAGTACATTTCGAACCTTGCTCTCTCCACTGCTATACACGTCCTTCAACCTAACTATGGCCCAAGCCGTGCTTGTACCACTTGGCAGCCAAACCTTTTCCCGAAGAACCATCCGCTGGGGCGGAGTTTTGGGAGGAATTGGTGTCGGATTTATGCTGATGGCTGCGCACTTTGCCATGTCAGCACATATGCCAGGCATTCAGCAATTTGAAATCCCTATGGGAAGCATTGCTTACCGTCTGGGTGCCTTTGTCGAAATCATATACATTCTACTCATTTTCATGGAAATCTTCAGTACCTTTGTAGCCGACATTTATGGAGTCAGTCTGCAAATTCGTCAGCATGTCCAAATTTCGCCCAAGCTCATCACACTATTCATTATGCTCACCTGTTTTTTAATCAGTCAGTTCGGCTTCAGTTCACTGTTATCTGTCCTTTATCCTATTTTCGGAATGCTCAGTCTGATGTGGGTTAGTAAACTGATCATAGCAGGACGCGGGAGACCTTTCCGTTCCTCACGTCCTCGCTCCAGCTTTCGGCATTCCGATTCCAAACCAGGTGATACTCGTCATGGTTAATGTGGAAATTTCAAATACATTTTCTTCAATTCGTTAACCGCCCGACTTAAAGAATAGCTTGATTTAGCCTTATCGCAGGCAGATCTAGCCAGCTCATAACGATAGGCAGGGTCAGCAATGACCTTCTCTAAAGCGTCTGCCAGTGCCCTCGGATTGTCGGGTGGCACGAGCAGGCCATTTACCCCATCCTCAATCTGCTCCGGTATTCCTCCCACTTCTGTACCTACCAATGCCAGACAACTCAACGCTGCTTCCGCAAATACCGAACCAAAGGCCTCCGCCCGAGAAGGCAAAACAAATACATCAAAGAAAGGCATAAACTCTTCTGGATGAAGGGTATATCCATAAAAAATCGTCTCATGGTATATATCGAGCTGTCGTGCCATCTCTTCCAGCTCAGGGCGAACCGGACCGTCTCCAATAATATGAAGCACAAATTCCAGATTTCTTTTTTTAAGTTCAGCACAGGCCCGCAATAAAATATCTAGTCCTTTCGCCGGAACAAGGCGGCAAACAGTTATGAGCTGTGTCACTTCATTTTCGTGTGGAATGGGCTTGAAGCGCTTCTCATCATATCCGTTCGGAATGACTGCAATGTCTTGCGGATTCTGAACGTAAGGAGTTAAGTAATGCTGAAAAGAATGAGATACCGCTATCAATCGATCCGCCTTCTGCTCCATTTCCCCATACAGTGACACTAAGAATTGGTGTTCAGGCCCGTTCTCCTCTATTTTCCCGTTTAGAATTAACTCCTTCTCATAGGAAGAGTGAATCGTCTGTACGAGCGGAATGTCAGGAAAAACAGTTTTCATGGCGATTCCGGCAATAGGATGATGGGCATGAATGAGGTCATAGGGCTTCTGAATACGAAGCCGTGTCCACCACAAATAGTCACGGTACGTCTGAATATATTTCTGGACGATTGGATATTGTTCATATCTCGTCCAGTCAAAGGTATCAAAAGTTACTTCGTCCCTACCCTTGTTACGAATCCGTTTAGGGATTGAAAATAGCTCCATTTCCCAACGGGGGGATGTAAATCGCTCTTGCAGATATGGAATCATGGATGAAACGCCTCCCGGTTGCTCGGGTGGGAAAAAGAGAGCCTGTAGCAATTTCATGACGTGCTTCCCCTTTCAAGCATTAAACTGCCCGGATCACAGATTGTATGTATAGGTTTCCGGATTTTCTGAAAGATGATATATTGAAAATAAATGTTAGTCACAAAAGAAAATTATAACATTTTAAATGGAATAAATCCTGTCTATTGTATCGGAACGATATCATCCGTTCAATAGATTGACTACTTTTGCAAATGGAGTCGGTGATGTTGACGTTGTTGTCCTTATCGGGAACCTTGGGTTTCCCATCTCTAGCCGGGGCCGTAAGTGCAGCCTGCGGTTTGTATATTATACTCATGATGGCACTGATGTGCGTGATCATATATAGCAGACAACGAAAAAAAGCCTATATCCTTTTTTCGGTTGCCGCTATTATTATTATGACATATGAAGCCATGAATCTCTATTCAGCAGGCGGAGGCAAGATGCAACTCCAAGGAATCGTGTGGAAAAATGCGCTGGAGGCGTCTGCCTTCGTGCTCATCAATGCCGCTGTATTTCAACTCTACCGGAAGCTGAAACGTGTGCAGACATGGACCTTGATGCTGCTGGGTGCGTTATTGATATTGCCGGTTATTGCCTGGACTGCAGGTTTGTTGCCCGCTTGGATCAGCGCAGCGAAACTCGTTGGGTTCACTCTGTTTTATCGAATACTGGTACTTATACTGAGCCTTGTGTTCATAACCCCACGAATCGGGCAGCCAAAGAAGTATGTAGCGGGCTTATTCATGTATTTGCTCTGGCTCGGCTATTTGTGGCTGCGAAATGACATCCCTGAAGAAGCAGGCAGTTCAAACGCTGTCCTATATATGTCATTTTTACCATTGCTGTACTACACTACGTTGTTCATCATCCTGTTTGAACGAATTGTGGAGCTGCTCCAAAGGATTTACCGTTCTTCCATCACCGATGGTCTGACAGGGCTGTACAACCGTAAATACTTTTCGGGCCGACTTCGGCGATATATGGATCAAGGAATCCGCGTGTCGGTCATTTTTTGCGATATTGACAATTTCAAAAAGCTGAATGATACGCAGGGCCATGCTCGTGCGGATGAAGTACTCAAACAGGTCGCACAGATTATGGAGGATGAACTGGATGAAATCGGACTGACCGGACGATACGGTGGCGAGGAACTGGTCGCAATGGTTGTGGACCGACGTGCCAAGGTTGGACATGTTGCAGAACGTATCCGCGAGCGGGTCGCGGAAGAAAGCATTGTCACGATCAGTGTCGGACACAGTATAGTGAAGAAGGAAATGAACCCGGATGAACTGGTCAAGCAGGCCGATCAAGCAATGTACATATCTAAAACGACAGGTAAAAACAAGGTTACAGCTTATAAAGCAGCCGAAGTGAAAAAGAGTCGGGCAGCACGCGCACAATAATTCGTAACCTGCGATTCAGTGTTGAACGTTGAGTTTGAATAATTCTCTGTCTGGTTGCCTATATCATAAAATGACGCACAGGAATCTCATAAGAGCCTGTGCGTCATTTATATTTAATCTGACTATCAAACTTCTGACGTCGCAGATGCTATATCCCGGCCGATCCATGCCAGTTCTTCACTAGTCAGCTCTCGATAGCTGCCCATTGGAAGCTGTTCATCCAGCTTCAATGGCCCCATGGCCGTTCTTTTCAAATAGGTCACCTTTTTACCAACCGCCTCGAACATACGCTTTACTTGATGAAACTTACCCTCATGGATTACAAGCGAAATATAGGAAATAACTTCTCCATCTGCCTGGTACGGATGTTCGTGACGAAGAATGGTCAACTGCGAGGGAAGGGTAACATACCCATCATCCAGTTCCACTCCTGCTGTAAATTGATGAATATCCTCCTCCGTGACATGACCAGACACGGTAGCCTCATACGTTTTAGGGACATGCCGCCGTGGAGAAAGTAGTTCGTGCGCTAGCTTACCATCGTTGGTCAACAACAATAGTCCTTCTGTATCTTTATCTAAGCGTCCTACTGGAAAGGGCTCAAAATGTCGTTCTTCCGCACTCAGCAAATCCAGCACCGTCCGCTCCCTTGTATCTTCAGTTGCAGATATGACGCCCGGTGGCTTGTGCAGCATGATGTAAATATACTCCCGAAAAACAACACGTTCCCCGTTCACTTCAATCTGATCCTGATAGGGATGAACCTGTAAGCCGCTATCCTTAGTGGTTCTCCCGTTTACCGTGATCATCCCTTGCTTCACCAGTCTCTTGATATCACTACGGGAGCCATATCCCATATGGGTTAAAACTTTGTCCAAACGTTGCGTTTGTCTCCCTTTTCCACTCATACCGATGTCCACCTCCAGCCTGTAGGGTATTCATTTTTGAGCATGCCGTCCTGCCATTTGCCCCACCCAGCCGAATAACCATCAATGCACACGAGAGTATAGCCTTTGGGCTGGACTTCGTTCCGCAGTGCCATTCTCTCAACGGGGATGGACAAGGTCTCACCTTTTAAATACCGGATGGCCTCAGCATCTGAACTGGAGAGATTGATGCTTCTAACCGCATCTGAAGGGCGTAATGCCACCGCCAGCGGGTGTGAAGGCACAAAGCGACCATTCTTGTCGGTACCCATAAACCAGCCTGGTCGCACCACCTTAAGGCCATCCAAACGATGTGATGCCAGTGGCGACTGATAAATGCGATCTCCGTAAACCACCGTATAGCCTGTTAAGCACACCTCCAGCTGCTCCTTCACAAATTGGTGATAGGACTCCAGCACATCCTGTGGAGAGCGTGCAGCGGATTTTACATTCTCTTTGCCAGAACGAGACTTATTGCCACCCAAGCCGCGCGCGGACTTTCCTTTACCGGACTTCCCGTTCATTCCTTTACCACTTCGTTTAGGCTCACCAGTCACATGTCTTCCTTGACCGCTTGGCGTCAGCGCTTCCTTGACGGACAAAAGCTGCTTCTTCCGTGGATACGCTGCATCTATGTTCAACGCCCTGTCATCCTTGTCCTCAAATGGAGTCAAATCCTCTGATTCAGTGTGATCTTCTGTCCCAGTGACACGACCACCCTGGTGTTGCAACACAGCGATAAAATGGCCTTCTCCCTCTACGAGATGCGGCCAAAGGCGTGCTGTTCCCCGCAGTTCGGGGTGTGCTGCCGCGACATCTTCACTCATCCATTCCGGGTGGCCTGGTGCAAAGCCTGCTTCCGATGGAACAGGGACTACGTCAAAATCGGGATGAGCCTCCAGAAATTCTGCGATCATTCCTTCATTTTCTTCTGGCGCAAAGGTGCAGGTCGAATAGACAATTCTCCCTCCTGCGCTCAGCATTGAGGCCGCTACACGCAAAATGTCCCGTTGCATGACTACACATTTATCCACCGAATGCGTTTCCCATTGTTTTGCCATATCCTCATCCTTGCGGAACATACCTTCTCCCGAGCAAGGTGCGTCAATTAGTATCTTGTCAAAAAAATGTGGAAAGGCAGCGGCGATTCGATCCGGGCTTTCATTCAGTACCACGGCATTACGCACACCGTACAATTCCACATTTTTAGCCAACGCTTTGGTTCGGTCCGTGCTAATATCATTTGTCACCAATACGCCGCTTCCTTGTAGTTTGGCAGCTATTTGGGTCGATTTGCCGCCCGGTGCAGCACACAAGTCCAATACAGCTTCGTCCTGAGCTACATTGAGCAGCTCAACTGGAGACATTGCACTCGGTTCCTGTACATAGTACAGCCCCGCATGGTAGTAAGGATGTAATCCCGGCTTTGTACCGTGCGGAATGTAAAAACCCGTGGCACACCACGGAATAGGCCGCAGTTCGAAAGGAGAACGTTCCTTAAAGTCCTCCATCGGAATTTTTAACGTATTGACGCGAATCCCGGCATGGGGCATGTGGTCATAGGCGGTCATAAATGCTTCAAATTCGTCGCCGAGCAATTGCTCCATGCGCTTTACAAATGCTGTGGGGAGCTGTACACCCATAATCGTAATCATCCTGTCCTTTTAAAATAAATTTTATTGTACCATATTCAACCTGTTATCCTGCAATATCGGTGTGATTTACAAACTTTCACTACAAGCTGTAATGTTGTATAATAATGAGATTCATAGCTACATATTTTGAATTTTGATAGGAGAGATTGCATTGAACGCACAAAAATCCAACAAAAAAAAGCTTATACCTGTCATCGGCTTTTTTGTTGTGCTGGTCATTTTGCTTGGAGTGCTGCTCGCTTTAAATTCAGGCACTAAAAACAAGCTGTATGGCGTTTCCACAGCCTCGTTAAATCCTGCTACTCAAGAGTTGCTGAATGACCCGAACTATCAACAAATTATTAAGCCGGAAGATCTACAGAGCAAAATTGACAAAAAGGAAAACTTTTTCGTCTATCATTTCGCGTCCGACTGTGTGCATTGCCGCGCCACTACTCCCAAGCTCTTACCTTTGAGCAAGCAGGAGAACATCACGATGCACGAATTTAACCTGCGTGAGTATGAGGATGGCTGGGACAAGTATAAGATTGAGTATACCCCTACGCTCATTTATTACGAAAAAGGCGTGGAAAAGGAACGTATGGTAGGCGGGTTGAAGGAAAGTCCTTCGGACAATGGGTACACACTCGACGATTTCAAAGCCTTCTTTGAGAAATATAAAAAGAACGTAACCTCCTAGTCAAACGTTCACACACCTGAAACGATAAAGCAGCCCGATCCCCATGAAACGGATCGGGCTGCTTGCTTATCATGTGCTTTAAACTCAAGGCGCATCCTTCGTTTCCACCGAGACAGAGCCTGATCCGCCAGCGGCCTGTCTTCGCCTAATTGAAGCTTCCAGCGCCTGCTGACGCTGCTCATGCTTTTCCCCACGCCGAGGACCTCTCTGCTGCGGGATGTTGACTGGAATGGACGACGATGCCTTCTCCACGGCCCGGCGCAACCCGGGCTCGACGATTTCAATCGTCAAATCCCGATAAACCGGCGGTTGGTGCTGAAGCACTTCCGTGCAGGTCATAACAGCTTCAGCAAGCTGACGGGCGCAAACGCGCGCCTCGTCCACCAGTTTCGCCATATTAATGCCCAGCGTCTGCGAAGGAGCATGTTCCAGCCGGTGGACCGCACTATCCAGCATCATATGTCCACCACGATAGTTACCATTTCGAAAATGATACAGTCCTACAGCAACTTGCAGCAAACCTTTATATACAGGGTCACGGTCCAGCTTAAGCCACAGCTCTTCCAGTACCTCATGACATTCAAAGTAATCCCGATCCCGATTGAAGTATACCAAATAAGTCACGTACAGCGGTTCGTAGGAAAGGTTTGCCATTTAATATTCATCCCTGTCTTCTTCCTTGGTAGAGGCTTCTAGCATCTCTTTAACCTCATCGTGAAGCAGCTTGATTCCTTCCATGTCATGCCGTTCCCACAGTTCATTAAATCTGCGCTGCGCATCAATCGTTTCACTGATCTTATGGTAGAAATACAGCCGATGCATACCTGTTAGCACTTTGGATACGATATTGGCTTCATCCTCGAACTTTTTCTGCGCTTCCAATATTTCAAGACGCATGGAAGACATCTCATTATCCAATACAAAAGCTGCCTCAGCTGCCTTTTTCAACCGTGTGCGCATATTATCAGGCAAGCTTTCACGATACTTATAGCTAAGAGAATGCTCTATGGTTGCCCAAAAATTCATAGCCAAAGTACGGATTTGAATCTCTGCCAGCACGATTTTCAGCCCCACTGCTGTTTGAACCGGATACTCCACAATCATATGAAAGCTGCGATAGCCGCTGTCTTTATAATTGGTGATATAGTCCTTTTCATACAGTACGGTCAAATCCTTACGTCTTCTGATATATTCGGCCACCCGCCGAATATCCTCTACAAATTGACACATAATGCGAATGCCTGCAATATCCTCGATTCCCGTCTCCAGCTGATCAGAAGGAACCTGTAATCTCTTCGCCTTATCGAGGATGCTTGATATTTTTTTAACCCGTCCGGTTACGAATTCGATAGGAGCGTATTCCTCGCGCTTTTTCAGCTCCGCACGCATTGTTTTGAACTTGACCTTAAGCTCTTCCACCGCCTGATCGTATGGCAGTAAAAATGTTCCCCAGTCTCTTCCGTCCATCCCCGTACCTCCTGTCTCTTCCGACAACACTTTTTTATCTGTGATCTGCACCAACAGCCTCGTTAATGTGTCTAAAGCCGTCCTTTCGAAGCAGCTCACGCAGGCCAGCATGTATAGCCCTATTCACTTCCGGCCCTTCGTAGATCAATGCTGTATAAATTTCAATCAGGCTTGCGCCTGCTTTAATTTTGTCATAGGCATCACGACTCGTGAAGATGCCGCCTGATCCGATAATAGGCAGCTTACCTTCCGTCTGGCGGTACACCCGTCCGATGACCTCTGTGGAACGGTCACGCAGCGGCTTACCACTCAGCCCTCCTGTTTCACTCGCATTTCGGTGCGTCAGACCAGCTCTGGATATTGTTGTATTGGTCGCAATAATGCCGTCTACTCCACTGGCAGCAATCGCATCTGTCATATATTCCAATTCCTCATCCGATACATCCGGCGCAATTTTAACCAGTACAGACTTGGCATTGCCATACTTTTTCGCCTGGACTCCCATCTCTGCCCGAACCGCTTCCAATAACGACTTCAGTTCATGACCATGCTGGAGCTTTCGTAAATCCGGCGTATTCGGCGAGCTAATATTCACTACAAAGAAGTCCGCATACGGATACAGTGCGGAAATACACTTTTCATAGTCCTTATGAGCATCCTCATTGGGCGTGATTTTATTTTTACCGATATTAACTGCGACCGGAACAGGTCGATGTTTGAGTGCAGCCAGACGTTTGGCCATGCTCTCAGCACCCAGATTGTTAAAGCCCATCCGATTGACTAACGCCTCATCGGGAGGCAGCCGGAACAAACGGGGCCGATCATTGCCGGGCTGTCCCACAGGTGTCACCGTACCCACTTCCATAAATCCAAACCCGATAGAAGAAAAACCAGTAACCGCTTCTGCATTTTTATCCAGTCCTGCAGCCAGTCCAATCGGGTTGGGAAAATGAATGCCAAACAGATCAACGGCAAGATCCTCCGTTTCCTTGACTCCGTACATCCCTCGCAGTGTCGCTGCTCCACCAGGAAGTGAGCCCGCATGTTTTAAGCCGTCAATGACTACATGATGGGCCGTCTCTGGACTCATTTTAAAAAAAACAGGTTTCGCAATCCTTCGATACAACACGATTCATCCACTCCGTTCTATGCCCTTGCACAATCCTAAAAAAACATCTCTACAAAATAGTTTAGCTTTTTCCATACCAAAAAGAAAGTAATTTGCGAGGTGCAGTATCAGAACAATTCAGTTGTCATGGAGATGTCATTGAAAATGTATAATCAAACCATTTACAATGGACATAGTAAGACAAGACCTTAGCCCGTTAGAAAAGAGGGATTGCTGATATGAAGACCAAGCGCAAGCCGCCCAGTCTGCAAAAGAAAAAGGATGAGGTGAACAAGAAAGCGATTGTATGGACCGCCGTCAGCTTTGTTCTCCTCATCATTGTGATTATTCTGGTCATTGTTTTAGCACAAGCAGGAAATCGTTAAACACCAAGTAGCAATAGCATCAAAACGTTAATTTAGCCAGTGATAGGTTTTGCGGGGATTTGTCTGGTCATGCTGCGGCTCACTCGTAAATCGAGAACCAGGCACAAGCACTTGATCAGGCAATCCCCCGTTACCAATGACCACCTCCGTACCCGAAGGTACGAGTGCAAACAATTCCTCCACATCCTCTTTCCCCATTCGGACGCAACCCAACGACTCATTTTTGCCAATGCTGTCCGGCTCGTTCGTGCCATGAATGGCATAATTCGTTGCAGACAGTTGCATTCCACGACTACCAAACTCACCGTTGGATTTGCCGTTCGGATTTACTACTTTATCGGTAATCACAAATTTCCCTTCTGGTGTTCTTTCTCCACCCAAACCGATAGGATAATTTCGAATAAGTACATTGCCACTTACCAGAGCGAGCCTGTGCTTGGATTTGTCCACCACAATTCGCAGCGGTTGCCCTAGAAAAGGTCGTCCGTGCAATGACGATGCCAGTAATGGACTTCTTTCGGCCGACGAGTCAGCGTCTAAATCTACTGCCTTCCCTGTTCCCTGTCCAGGTGAAGCAAGTAAATTACGCATAGGTGTAAAAGCCTTCTTCATCCCGTCTGTCGTACCGTACATCGTGTTAGCGGGAAAGTCTCGAGTTAGTTCATCAAGACTCTGGGGAAGACGTTGATGCTGTGAGCGAAAAGCACGCATGGAGCTATTCAACACAGCTAATTCCTCCTGTCCAGCAGCCCATTTCAGACCTGCTTTGCGAAGATTTTCACTGTCTGACGGCTTGCAAGCACACGCAGCGGCGTCGTAAGACTGAACAGCTAATCCGCCGTTTCCTTTGTTCTGTACACTAAGTAATGGCTTCATACCCTCTCTCCAGAGCAGCCACGAGCCCCCTTGCTCCATGCCCAACACCGTAGTCTTGGACGGCAAGCGGCTAGTCTTAGCCAACATATCAGTAAGCCCCGTTCCAGCTCCACTCCCTTTTCGAGCTTGAGCCGTAAACACACCACCAACCACACCGATCTGGGCCATCCCCTTCGGATCAGCAGTGGCCACTTTCGTAACTTCAATATTATCAATTGCTGCCTGCTCAGTTCCGGATGGAACAGATGTATTTTCATTTGAAGGTCTCGGTGAATTGGCTGAAGGAACCCATATGAGCAGTAGTACCATTAACGCAGTTAACAGGTGGCGTGTTCGAGCCGTCCTTCGCTCCTTCTCCTTGGACATCTGAACCAGTTTATCCTGATATTCCATCCATACGTCTGCCGGAATCTGTTTATGCTCGAAGGCTTCGAACACTTCTCCTGCGCGATTGAAGCAATAATTTGCCTTCCCCTCCTGACCGCTGCTCTCATACTCTTTGCCGAGTAAATACCAGGCCATTTTATTATCAGGGTGTTTTTTTACATACGATTTAAGATGAGGCGAATGGTTCATCGGATCCTCCTGATCGTGTAATCTTGCATACTTCCTATTATGTATATCGGTAAAAATAGACTCGATGAACAGCGCATAAAAAAACGTCTATCGATGAACTTTCACGGAAGCCAGACCCGCGTTTGGCAGAAGTTTTTCTTGTGATTATAGAATGGCTCAGCTCCGCTGAACCATTTATAATCTAAAAAAAACAGCACCAACAGCTTACTTTCACCGTTATACGGCGAAGGGAGCTGTCGGTGCTGTGCCTATCAAAGAAGACTACGCTTAACCTTCTTTATTGAACGGCTCGTCTGCTACTTTAATGGAATCTGTAGGGCAACCGTCACAAGCATCCTGCATATCATCAAACAAATCATCCGAGATTGCCTTGATGCCTTGGTTTGCATCCCCTTCAAAGATCACTTCAGCCAAACCTTCATCATCATAATCATAAATGTCAGGTGCTGTAGCGCCACAGGCTCCGCAAGCAATGCATGTATCTTTTTCTACCCAAGTGTATTTAGCCATAACTTTTCTCTTCCTCCTATACAATCAAACAAACCAGCTTTTACATTCTATTCACATATTAATACAAACCCAATATTATTACAAATTATTTTCCTTTATCCTTCGTGTAAAAAATGCTTATAACGTAAGCTTCTGATGCTTGCAATAATCTATCCAATAGCTCACTCCGGAGTTGGTAGATTGTCTTTTTGCAGCGAAGTTCCGCGCAGCTTGGAGTTGCGAAGAAGTACCGAAGGATCATCTCCCAGCATCCCAGCGGTCAAAATTGCATTTTCACCAAACTTGTCGCGCAGCGCATCCATCGTCTTCAATAAACTTTCTTTCTTAGGCTGATCCTGGTATTCAAATAAATCCATTTGAACGGCCGCTTCCTCCTTTGGAATGAGCTGCTGTAACGTAATCCCCAGTAAGCGCACAGGCTTATCTTCTCCCCAATGGCGACGATACAACGCACAAGCTTCCTTATATATGTCCTCTGCGCTTTCCGTAGGAGTGCTCCTGACTTGAGAACGCGTAAAGGTCTTCATATCCGGCGTCCGAATCGTCAATTGTATACCTCCTGCCAGCATACCGTGTCGTCGAAGCCGCCGGGCTACCTGATCACTAATGTTAAGAAGTACCCGTTGGGCTTCTTCCAGCTTTACCACATCCATAGGCAGGGTAGTCGTGTGACCAATGGACTTGTTTGGCTCCCGTTCAGCGCTGACTGGTGAATGGTTAATTCCGTTAGCGGCCAATTTTAACCACGAACCCGTCACACCAAATACGCCAACCAGCATATGCTCATCGGCCTTAGCCAGTTGCCCAATGGTACGAATATTCATTTGTAGAAGCTTATCTGCCGTTTTGCGGCCCACACCAAACAATTGACCACAAGGAAGATTCCACAAAATATTGGGTACATCACGCAAACGTAGAATAGATATCCCGCGTGGTTTTTTCAGATCAGAAGCCATTTTGGCCAGCAACTTGTTAGGAGCAACTCCAATTGAACAGGGCAGGCCCAGCTCGTCTTCTACTCTGCGCTGGATTTCCTCAGCAATTTCCATAGGTGTTCCAAACTGTTTGGAGCCAGAAATATCCAGATAGCACTCATCAATTGAAGTCGCTTCAAGCATAGGCGTATACGAATATGCAATGCTCATAAATGCTTTGGAATACCGACGATACAAGTGAAAATCAGGCTGTATTACAATGAGCTGTGGACAGATCCGGCGAGCCTGCTGAACGACCATCCCTGTTGAAATGCCCAATCGTCGGGCTTCATAAGAGCAGGTTACAATTACACCTTTGCGCAGCTCACTACTGCCTGCCACCGCGGTAGGCAGTCCCTTATATTTCTCCGGCTCCTCCGCTGCATGAACGGAACAATAAAATGCATTCATATCCACATGCAGAATAACTCGCCCACCAGCCGGATAATAAGCACTGACATCTTTCATGCTCAACCCTTCTTTTTAACTGTAAATTCACCCGTCACCGCGGGAATATGTGTTTTGATTTTATACTTGAGACACCCTTAAATGCTATTTCTATTTTACATAAAAAATAAAGGTTTTGCGGCTAAAAATGATAATTATATATTACAATTGAAGTCATAAGTTGATATAATCGACTAACATACGAACACGACAAACTAACGCTTTCCTGTTTTTAAGCGTTAAACAACTAAATTAATATGCTTAAAAAAGCAGAGCATCACCAATCTGAGCAATCCGCAAAGGAGGAGTCCCTCATGTCCACCGCTATTTCTATCTTTGACACAACGCTGCGAGACGGCACTCAAGGAGAAGGAATTAGCTTGTCTGCTGATGACAAATTGAAAATCGCCAAAAAACTCGATGATCTCGGTGTTCATTATATTGAAGGCGGGATTCCCGGAAGCAACAGCAAGGATATCGAATTTTTCAAACGGGTACAAGAGCTGGGCCTTCAGGCAAAGATTGTCGCCTTCGGTAGCACGCGCCGCAAAGATAGCATCGCAGCACAGGATGTCAATCTGCAACGAATTCTGGAATCCGGCGCTCAGGCTGCTACACTTGTGGGTAAATCATGGGATTTTCATGTGCACACCGCCTTACAGACGACACTGGAGGAAAATCTGTCTATGATTTACGACTCCATTGCCTTTTTAAAGCAAGGGGGCATGGAGGTTATTTTTGATGCCGAACATTTTTTCGACGGATATAAAAACAATCCCGAGTATGCAATGGCCGTTATGAAAAAAGCTGAAGAAGCAGGCGCTGATTGGCTCGTGATGTGCGATACAAACGGCGGTACCCTACCGCATGAGATTCAGGAAATTGTCACTATGCTGCAAAGCCAGATAACGAGGTCACAGTTGGGTATTCATACACACAATGACTGCGAATTGGCAGTAGCGAACTCTCTAAGTGCTGTACAAGCAGGCGCAAGGCAGGTTCAGGGTACCATCAACGGCTACGGTGAACGGTGTGGTAACGCAAACCTGTGCTCCGTCATTCCTAATTTGCAGCTCAAACTGGGCTACGACTGTCTAGATATTGAAAAGTTAAATCAACTCCACAATACAGCCCGCTTTGTCAGCGAAGTCGCCAACGTCAATATGCCTGTGAACCAGCCTTATGTTGGCAATGCAGCTTTTGCCCATAAGGGCGGCATCCACGTGTCAGCCATTCTGCGCGACTCGCGAACTTATGAGCACATCGCTCCTGAACTCGTGGGAAACAAACAGCGGGTTTTGGTCTCCGAACTGGCCGGGCAAAGCAACGTGGTATCCAAAGCGCAAGAGCTGGGCATCACCCTTGACCCATCCAGTGATGAGGCACGTGGCGTAATTAGCCGCATCAAGGAACTGGAGCATCAGGGATACCAGTTTGAAGGCGCGGATGCTTCGCTGGAACTGCTCATTCGTGAAGCAGGCGGTGAAGTGAAGGAAATGTTCTCTTTTGAGTCCTTCAAAGTGCTGGTAGAGAAAACAGCCGGCCGCCCGGTCGTATCCGAGGCATTCTTGAAACTGAATGTCGCAGGGACGAGTGTCTATACCGCAGCTGAAGGCAACGGTCCTGTCAACGCGCTCGATAACGCACTCCGCAAGGCTCTTTCTCAATATTTCCCTGCCTTGCGGGACATGCATTTGGCCGACTACAAGGTACGTGTGCTTGACGAAAAGGATGCCACCGCCGCCAAGGTACGTGTGCTCATTGAGTCTAAAAATTACGAGGACGTCTGGAGTAACGTAGGTGTATCCGAAAATGTAATTGAAGCCAGCTGGGAAGCTCTCTTGGACAGTTTCCGTTACGCATTGTTGGAAGCACCAACTCCAAAAAACGATCAGGCAGAGCTTACTCATCATGGATTAGTTAATCACTAATCAGGTGCTCGCATGAGCTATAAGGTGCCTTTGGCTGTCTACTCGGCTCCCAAAGACACCTTCTTTTTTTGAAGAGTTTCTATTTTGCGTTCCAACTCCTGCTCATCGAGCATGCCAATTATGATTTCGCGGACCTGTCCATGATGATCAACCAGTACATGGGTCGGAAAAGCCACCCCTCCAAATCGTTCAAACAATGCTCCTTGCTCATCAAGTAAAACGGGAAATTGGAGATCCAAAGAGCGGGAAAACTTCTGTACATCCTCCAATCGATCATAGCGAGTTACATTGATACCATAAACATCCACATCATCTTTGTACTTACTATACAACTCATTCAGCATAGGCGCTTCTAATCGGCACGGGTCGCACCACGAAGCCCAAAAGCTAATAACCAAAGCTTTATTGCGCGTGGCCCCTACATCGTAGGACTTGCCATTTAACCCCTTTAAAATCATAGAAGGAAGCCGTTGCCCAGGCTTTATCTTTTTCATTACCTCTACCGCATGTGTTTTAGCTTCTACCTCTTTCTCAGCTTCAAGTCTTTCTCTACCATATTCCTCTTTTAATGGTACATTTTTTAAGGACAGGCTTACTGCATAAGTTGTGTTTGCAATAACTCCACATGAAGCCCCAATCACAACCAGCATAACCATCGCTCTGATGAAAAGAAATCTTTTCACGTCTTATCACCTGTCTTTCATCTAAATGACCCTTACCTTCTCCATAGGATGCCCATACTGTTCCCACCTCTAACCTTCTAAATCTGAACTGGACGCAAAAAAACAGCAAACCCACGAAATCGCGAACTTGCTGTTTTTATGTGTATATGAATGCTATGCCTTGTACTGAATCAGGCATGACTTAGATGCGCGTAGACATCTGCCAAATTGGTCACGTTACGCTTCAGCATTTCCTGAACATACGCAACCCACAGCTTAGCCGTCATTTTCGCATCCTCTAACGCATGGTGCCGTCCTTCAATCGGAATGGATTGGTAGGCCAACAATTCATCCAAACTGTAGGTTTGATGTTGCTGTGGCTCGAGCCATTTGGCAAGCATCATCGTATCCAGAACACGATGAGTCAATTGGACTTTAGATGTTTTCCATAATGCAGCATTCAAAAAGGCCTTATCATGAGCGCTAGCATGTGCTACAAGTACTCGACCACCTACAAAGGACATAAAGTCGTGCAGTCCATTCATAAGTGGTGGAGCTTGATCCGTCATTTCCCGGGTAATCCCAGTTAGCTCGGTAATGTGCTCAGGAATCACAGTCCGTGGATTAACAAGCGTATAAAACTGCTCTTTTTCCATAATCCTGTCCCCGACAACCCGAATCGCCCCGAACGATAAAATCTCATCACCATGCTGTGCTGAAAATCCCGTTGTCTCCAGATCAAAAACTACCGTCTCCAAACGATCCAGCGGGGTCCGCAATACTTCAGAGCGCCGTTGCTCCCGGGTTAAGGAGCGAATAAACGCCATCTGCTGAGCCGTAGGAGCCCCCATTACAGACGCGATCGCAGACGGCACTCCTCCTCTGCGGAGAGCGCTCCAGAAGCCACTTCCCTGCGCTGGTTCCTTCATGACCTTCTCCCTTCCATAAATCGCAACTGCCTTTGCAACGCACGATGCAGCCGTCGTACCGTCGAAAGCGCCTCACGCAACTCATGCCAGCCTTTACCTTGTTTCAGCGGCTTTACAGCCAGGTAGCCATTGCTGACCAGCAACCCATCATTCTCCTTCACTGGCGTAGCCATTCGTAGCTGAAGCGCAATCCGAAAGGCTCGCTCGCAAGCATCGAGTAAAGGCAACGGTGCCGCTTCCAGCGATGCGAGACGACTGAGCCTTTTGAAGGTAGAGGTTTCCTCCACACCATGTTGCAATGCCAAAAAACGGACTGCGTTCACCAGCGGAATGTACAACCCGTATTTCACATCAAAATCGCCCGCATGCTCACCGAAGCGCTCAGTAACGATCTGACCTAAAATATTAAGTGTCGCTTTATGCCTCACTGTGTTCCTAAGTACCGCCGAGGGTAAATCAGGATGTTTTCGGAACAACTCATAAAAACTTCGTTTCCAGTTTGCAGATAATCGCTCATCTCCAGCGATATGCCTCATATCAGACGAGATAATCAGATAACGGATCGGCTCCCAAGCAAAATCATCCGACCATTTCGTTAGCTGTTTTTGCCATTCAGACAATGTTTGACGCCACAAGGGCTCCGAGCACATTACTTTCCCTTCACATTTGGGATATCCCAAATACTCTAACATCGCAGACACTCTGCGACCAAACTCTCTAAAATACAATTCTTTGTCAGCAGATATTGTGTCACTGATAATCATACCGTTATCCTGGTCACTCCACAGCGTCGATTCCGAGCGCCCCATGCTTCCGAAGGCTATAAATGCGTAAGGGACGGGAGGAGGGCCGAAGCCATCCTCAACCATCCCTTTTTCGCACATTTGTACAGCTCTGGCCGCGATGCGGTCATGCATTTCATTCGCCGTTCGTAACCAGTCTGATAACGGAGCGGAGGCTTGGGAAGCCAGCAGCCATTTTTGAGAGTCGACCCTGGCCTGCCTTAGCGATTCAGGTGTATCTGCATGATCAATCGCTTCGGCGGAACTCACCCAAGGGGCCATATTTTGCAGTTCCATACTTCCATCTCCTCCGCTCATCCATACTGGTTCTTTATATTTTACATATTAGTTCACAATTCCAGAACGCTTTTCAGCCTCGGCAACCAACTTCATTTGCTCAGGATAGCCGTACGTACCGTGTTCACTGATATCCAGTCCCATCGTTTCTTCCTCTTCCGTAACGCGAATACCCATAATCGCTTTCATCGCACCCAGAATAATGAAGGAAATGACGAACACGAAAGCCAAGGTGCCTATCAGTCCAAGCAGCTGTACCCCTAATTGTGTAAATCCACCACCATAGAACAGACCCGCTTGACCTACACCTGTTATTTTTACAAGCTCAGGAGTAGCGAACAACCCTGTAGACACTGCGCCCCACATCCCTGCAACACCATGCACGGAGAAAGCATATACCGGGTCATCTACTCTTGCACGCTCGAACCATTGCGCTGTGAAGAAAGTGACGATCCCTGCAACTGCACCAATGACCAGTGCCGCCCAAGGTGCTACAAAGGCACAAGAACCAGTAATGGCAACCAAAGCCGCCAGCACACCGTTTAGCATAGCAGGAATATCTGCCTTTCCGTATACCATCCAGGATACGAGCAAAGCGAAAACCCCACCTGCCGCAGCAGCAATATTGGTAGTCAAGGCCACATATCCAAAGAATCCGTCATTCATAGCCGATACAGCACTACCTGGGTTAAATCCAAACCAACCAAACCAGAGAATAATAACACCCAAGATAGAGTACACCTGATTATGACCAGGGATAATGTTCGGCTTGCCATCTTTATTGAACTTGCCTAGACGCGGTTTGAGCAGCAGTGTAGCGACGAGTGCCGCCGTAGCGCCTGTCAAATGGACTACCGTCGAACCAGCATAATCCTGCATTCCCAACTTACCAAGCCATCCGCCGCCCCACACCCAGTGAGCTACAACCGGATAGATTACGATGGAGAATAAAATACCGAAGATAATGTATACACTTAATTTTGCACGCTCTGCCATCCCCCCGCATGCGATAGAAAGTGATACCGCAGCGAAAGCAAAGTGGAACAAAAACATAATTGTAATCGGAACATCTAAACCTGAAAGAGCATCAAACGATACTGCAGCATCTGTACCACTCATGAAGAAACCCGTCAGTCCCATAAATCCGTTGCCGCCATCATTACCAAAGCCGAATCCAAATCCAAGTGCCCAGAAGGATAAAGCCGCAACACCCGTGGTGAGAATCGTTTTACCAGCGACATGGCCCGCATTCTTCATTCGTGTCGAGCCTGCCTCCAGCAATGCAAATCCCGCTTGCATAAAAAATACAAGTATAAATGCCAAGAACGTAAAGGCCGTGTTTAGCCCAGCTTGAAGTTGAATATTTGTCGGACCGTCAGCAGCAAACGCACCTACCGGAAAAGCTAATACTGTCAGCATGGCCAATAATACAACTAACCACTTTTTTCTCATGAAGCCCACTCCCTCGAATGTTAAGTTTCTTTACATTTCGTGAAATTCTTATTGTCATTATAATCAGAATACATGAAAGTTGACAAGATTTTTTTTATTATGTTAAAAAAACGCGGTCTCAAACACTTCATGTCATATTTACTAACTGTAAAAGTAGCTTGTTTCTATCTAAAAAAAAGCATGACGTTTGACTGTATGGTTGCGAATCATGTAAAATATTCTTTATAAACACTCCGTTTGCAAATGCTAATATTGAAGGTTGAACGAAGAGCGCGAGGTGAAGACAGATGGGGATATGAAGCTGTATCGAATTGGTGAGCTAGCCAAGACGGCTGGTGTCAGCGAACGAACTATTGATTATTACACAAAGCTTGGTTTGATCACACCTGAAGAACGATCATTGAAAAATTATCGGCTCTATAATGATGAAACCTTAAACAGGCTTGAACGTATTAACCAAATGAAACAAGAGAAGTATAGCCTCGAGGAAATCAGACAAACACTGATTAAATGGAACTCGGTCGCAGGGGAAGAGCACGTCACTGACAAACTAACGAGTCTAGAGATGCACATGCAGCGTCTGGAACGTGAAGTCAATGAACTACAGCCTCTTCTGGGGCAGCTCAAGCCCGTTCAAGCGCGCAAGTTGCTTACTGGTCTACTACCACAAAGCGCCGCTTGTATCGAAGCTCTGAAGTATCTGCTGGAGCATAGTTCTATGATGTAGATGCCCGGGCTAGTGATGAACAATAATGGAGGGTTGCTTTATGATGGGTATGTATATATTGATTATTCTTGCGTTCGGATTATCCTTATGGGCGCAATTCCGTGTAAAAGGTACTTTTAATAAATGGTCTGATGTCCCAAACGAAAATGGGTTGACCGGTTATGATGCAGCTCGGCACATGCTGGATCGCAATGGTTTGCATGATGTGCCTATTGAACCAGTACCTGGTGCTTTATCTGACCATTATGATCCAATACAAAGAGTCGTACGGCTGTCCGAGCCCGTTTATTATGAAAAATCCATTTCTGCAGTTGCCGTAGCTTGTCACGAGGTTGGTCATGCCATTCAGCATAAAGAGCATTATCCCATGCTGGCACTCCGTCACCGGATCTTTCCGATCGTAAACTTCGCTTCCGGGATTGCACCGTTTCTGCTGATTGCTGGTTTCTTATTCAGCTACACGAACCTGATTGGCTTGGGTATCATCTTTTTCTCGGCTACTGTTGCTTTTCAATTAATCACATTACCGGTTGAATTTAATGCTTCCAACCGTGCCCGAGAAATTATGGTTTCCGAAGGGTTTATCCGTAGTGACGAAGAACGGGGTATAGCCAAAGTATTAAATGCTGCTGCATTAACTTATGTGGCTGCTGCTCTCGTTTCCTTGCTGGAACTAATCCGCTTAATCGGTATCTTTAACAGCCGGGATTAATTGCTTGTATTACAAAAAAGGTTGTTCCTTCACCAAGAGGAACAACCTTTTTTCTTTATCTAAAACCAATCAGCTATACTCACTGCCCTAAATCCGCTTTAGCAATTCCATTCGGAATAGCAGCACTACCTTTAAGGCCAAAATATTGCAACAAAAAAGTTCGGAATGACTTTGCAACTAATGGTAATTTATCATCTCTGCGATGAATCAAGCCAATAGTACGCGTGACCTCTGGATCAACAATCGACACTCTTGCAGGTTGAAGCGGGTTGGTCTGAAACAACGCCATTTCAGGCAAAAGACTGACTCCCATACCAGCTGCAACTAATCCGCGAATCGTATCTGTCTCTTCACCTTCAAAAGCGATATCCGGCGTAAATCCTGCCTCCAGACAAGCCTGCCAGACAATCGGACGTAACGAATATCCATCTCTGAACAGGATGAATTTTTCTCCTTTAAGCTGACTCAGCGTGATGTGTTTGGCCGTAGCTAAAGGATGATTGGGCGGGAGAACAGCAAACAGCTCCTCGGTTAGTACCACGTCCCCCTCTACATGATCATGACGATCCGGAAAAGGAGATACAAAAGCCAAATCCACCTCCCCCGCTAACACATCACGAATTAAACTCGGGTACATCCCCTGTTTAAATCTGAATTTAACATTGGGATACCGCTTTCGGAATTCAGCCACCACTGTAGGAATAAGATGAATCCCCAAACTGTGCGGAAAACCGATGCGGATTTCGCCCCCCTCAGGATCCAAAAACTCATGAACTTCCAAAACAGCTCGCTCTAGATCTTTTATAATCGTCTCAACCCGTTTGCAAAATAGTTGTCCCACTGGCGTAAGCTGCAAATTGCGACCCTTTTGCATAAAAAGATTGACTCCCAGCTCCTCTTCAAGCTGATGAATTTGCCGACTTACCGCAGATTGCGCCACATGTAACTCCTCGGCTGCCTGAGTGACATGTTCTTTTTGCGCTACCTTCATGAAGTATTGCAACTGTCGTAATTCCACTCCGATATTCGCTCCAATCTGTTTTTCAACATCCGGAAGAAGACGTCAATCGAACATTATCCTCTTTCTTCCCTGCTAACTAACGGTAAAACTGTCTTTAGTGACGTTTGCGTTGGCCAGTCAATCTGATCATTAATCCATAAAGGAAAAACCCACTGAGCAATCCCCCGAAGTGAGCGGTCCAGTTAATGTTCGCTACAGCGAAAGAAAACAGGATACCAAACCCAAGCAGCGTGTACAGCGTTTTGCGCGAGGCGTCATCCATCAATGACCGCTGGAACAGGGCAACGTATAGGAATGCTCCATAGATGCCATAAATCGCTCCTGAAGCTCCCACAGAGACTGTCGTTTCCGTCATCATATTGTAATGCGCGATGGACAGTATGTTCCCTACAATGCCCGTGACCAGATACAATAACACATAGCGGAAGGACCCCAGCAAACGCTCCAGCGGAGGAGCGAAGACGAGTATGGCGAAGGAATTGAACAGAAGATGATCAAACCCTGCATGCAAAAACATGGCTGATACATATCGCCACAGTTGATCAGTGAATGGCGCTTCATTAATCAAAGCTCCATATCGGATCAACGTCAAACTATTTTCCGATCCACCCTGTACGGTGAGTACAATAAACATCACAATATTAATGAGCAGAATCAGACAGGTTACTGGGTAAAACCGCAAATAACTTTTCCAGTTCTCATAACGTAAAAAAATCAAGGCAATCCTTCCTTCATGGGTGTCTCCACCTTATTCAAATTGGACAATGTCTTTTATAAAAGATTATAATAGATTTCGGCAACGATAACCAATGCTAAAAACCAAGGAGGCTATTACATATGGCACAAGAACGTACAGGAGCTGCTACTTTTAAAGGCAATCCTTTGACACTCTTAGGTCCTGAACTGAAGGTTGGAGATCAGGCACCTGATTTCAAATTACAGAAAAACCTGCTAGAAGCAGCTACGCTCCAAGACTTTGCAGGCAAAATCAAATTGATCAGTGTTGTTCCTTCTTTGGATACAGGCGTGTGTGACGCACAGACTCGACGTTTTAACCAGGAAGCTGATTCCCTTGGGGATCAAGTCGTGGTGCTGACTGTCAGCGTCGATCTGCCTTTCGCTCAAGCTCGTTGGTGCGGTGCTGCCGGTATCGACCGCGTATTGACACTGTCCGACTATAAGGATCATTCCTTCGGCGAAGCTTATGGTGTATTCATCAAGGAATTCCATTTGGATCATAGAGCTATTTTTGTGATTGATCAAAATGGCAAAATCGCTTACGTAGAATACTTGAGCGAAATGTCCGAACATCCTGACTATGACCAAGCGATTGCAGCAGTGAAAAAACTCGTCTAAATCAAGACTAAATATTAAAAAAGCGAGTGAAGGGTTGCCTTCCTCGCTTTTTTTGACGTTTGTCTGCCACATCACTGCTCACACATCTACAATTACTGCACGACCTTATGAGCGGACAGCTTCTTGTCAATCACAGCGAACAATTGCAAAATGATGCGGTAATTCGCGCCCAAGTCCCCTAGCGATCCGCGTGAAGCAGAATAAATATCCACTGCACTCCGAACTGGCGAGACGGACAATATAGAAACGGTAATGTCGACGGTTCTACCGAACGCCGTTCGCTTCTCTAACGTAATCTCACCTACAGATGCTACCTCATGGAGTACCTTGTAGCCAGGAATTTTTTTCAAAATAGATGATACTTCTTCCCAAGCCTTGTCTCTCGATAAGTTATAATAGCGTGTCTTCATTTGGGGGTCCTTGACCCGGTCGCTTGTACCTTCTTGGCTGCGCACAATCCCTACCAGAGTCCTCTTCAACGACAAGACATTTCCTCCTTCACGATAATCGTTGCCATAATGCAGCACATCGGTTTTTTTGCTGCAAGCGCTTTATAAAAACGTTAAACAACAAAAAGTTAACCGACCATACCTGTGGTATGCGACCTTAGTACCTCATGTCTTAGTTTAACATTGTTGCATACAAAAAACACCCTGTTTCTGCACGAAGCATAAACAGAGTGTATTCGTTATCTTTGGAGTACCCGCCGATGCCGTCCGACCATAGCGTCTTCTGAACCTGCTTTAGCAGGTGGGTGACCGCAGGATAAACTTTTGAAGTCCCCTTGTCAGGAATTGACAGGGCTTTTCAGCTGTTCATCCGTATAGATCTCCCTAGACATTGTCATTGGTTCAAAACAACAAATGACCGTAACGTGCATCGCAGGATGTGACCTTATTATAGCGCTTCTCACTCAGAAAGTAAATGCTAGGAGAAATATGTTTTATTTTTAGAGGTTATCACTTTTCTTGTCTTCAATGGTTGCCATATCTTCATCTTTCTGCTTCATCTTTTCCATTTGATCCTGCATTTTGAGGAATGTTCCATAAAAATTAAAGAAAGCGAACCAGGCAACCACGCTGCCGATGAAGAATAGGAAAAGCACAGGATATTTGACTCCGATAAATATAACAACGGCGCTGCCGAGCATGGTGGAAAATACACGGAATGGTCGAATCAGCGTCAGTAAAACCGCATTTTTAATAATTTGTCCGGTAGACATATGATAATGAGCCACCATCGAAAAGAAGTTAAACATAGACACAAGCAAAATAATGATAAGAATAAGCATAATAACGCCCACGATTTGCAAGTTGCTGAGTTGTGTCATATATACGGTATAATCTACATACATGATGACAAACAACAATGTGTAAAAGATACCCCCGATCAGACTCTGCTTATAATTCTCTTTATACCCTTTAAAAAAGGTACGAAACACGCCCGTATCGGTATCCCCCATTACCCATTTGCGAACCACTGCGAACATAGCCGATGTGGCTGGAAATAAAGTAAGCGGTGCCAAAACAGCCATCGCCCAATTCATTTGTAAAGACTCATTAGCCAAATTCTGATTCATTACAAGTAGTTTCAGTATGAGGCAGAATACAAAAGGCGACGAACATAACACCCATAACAAATTTGTAGCCGCCAGTCGGGTAATCCACTCGGTCAGGCGGTAAATACCACCCATAGCTCCTTTAAACTCCAATGTCAGTCTCTCCCTCCGCAAGCCTTGGCAGTTCCAAGACTCATGTTGCTATGCCTATAAATTCCGGCTCTTGACTATATCATACCGTATTTCATCCCTAATACGCCAGAGAAATCAATACGTGACCCATTAAAGCAGATCGCTAAAAGGTTCATTCATAATGATCAATCATAACAAAAAAGCCGAAGCTTCATCTGCTTCGACTTTTCATTATTTCATTTCTTATTCGGAAGAGGAATCTTCACGTCTTGCAGGACGACGAGTTTCTCCATTGCTGCTCGGGCGTGGTTTACGATCTCCACTGTAGCGACTTCCGGAATCACGGTTGTAGCCACCGCCTTCTTTGCCACGGTTGTAACCGCCATATCCACCTTTACTTCCACTACCGCCGGTACCGCCAGAACGGTTGGAATTGTAACCACCGTTGCTGCGACCGCTATAGTTGGAAGGCTTGCGACCACCAGAACGCACGTCTGGTTTACGACGTTTTGCACGGATCGGATCTTCTGGAGTCAACTCAATCGATGCTTCTCTTTTCTCACCAGTCATCAGTTTCAGAGCTGCGGAGAGAAGTTGTACAGAATCATATTGCTCCAGCATTTGAATAGCCAAACCTTTGTACTCGTTCAGCTCACCGCTTTCTACAGCCTCTAGGAGACGTTCAGCAATGATACGTTGTTTGCCTTCCAGAGCTTCAGCCAACGTTGGAAGCGGCTTGCGTGGAATGCGGTGACGAGTTACACGTTCGATAAAGTGCAGATGGTCAATTTCACGAGGCGTAACGAAAGACCAAGCTTCCCCTTCTTTACCTGCACGTCCAGTACGTCCAATACGGTGAACATAGCTTTCTGGATCTTGCGGAAGGTCAAAGTTCACAACGTGAGTTACGCCGGAAACGTCCAAACCACGGGCAGCTACGTCAGTCGCTACGAGCACATCGATGCTTCCGTCACGGAATTTACGCATTACAGCATCACGTTGGTTTTGAGACAAGTCACCGTGCAAACCGTCTGCAGAATATCCGCGTTTTTGCAGAGCTTCAGCCAGCTCGTCTACCCGACGCTTAGTACGACCAAATACGATAGCAAGTTCTGGGGATTCCATGTCGATCAAACGGCTCAATGCTTCGAATTTTTGACGCTCAGGAACTTCGATATAGGCCTGATCAATCAGTGGAGCACTAACTTGTTTAGGAATAACTGAAACATGCTCAGGATTTTTGAGGAATTGCTCAGCCAATCTTTTAATATTAGGAGGCATTGTAGCCGAGAAAAGCATCGTTTGGCGCTCGTCTGGAACTTGCTTCAGAATGGATTGAATATCTTCCATGAAGCCCATATCCAACATTTCATCTGCTTCATCCAAAACAACTGTGTTTACATCTTCCAGCTTAATGGTTTTGCGATTAATATGGTCAAGCAAGCGTCCTGGCGTACCAATAATAATTTGAGGTTTCTTTTTCAAAGCACGAATCTGGCGTACGATATCTTGTCCACCATAGATTGGCAAAGTACGAAGACCTTTGAAACGGGATAGTTTTTCGATTTCTTCAGCTACCTGGATAGCAAGCTCACGTGTTGGTGCCATGATCAGGGCTCTGATTTTTTCGTCGCTTCTAGAAATTTTGTTGATCAGCGGAATACCAAACGCAGCAGTTTTACCAGTACCTGTTTGGGCTTGGCCAATCATGTCTCTGCCTTGCAGTGCAATCGGGATGGATTGGGATTGAATTGGTGTTGCTTCTTCAAAACCCAGTTCTGTAATCGCCTGAATTACTTTCGGTTCAAGATCAAATTCTGCAAATGTCGTCAAATTTATTCAAACTCCTTCATAATGGTGGATGTGGTGGACAATCCACAATGTTGTCTGTATTCTTAAGTAGCGATATTATTGTATAAGTTTTCCCCAATACAGTGACAGTTTATTTAGACCTATAACTGCATCTTTCTGTAATGAATTTGGGGAACCTATCCGATACATCTTAAACGAATTTATCCTTTTTAAAACAGTTTAAATTTTAAGTGTTTCTCTGGACATAGGTCCCTACTCAAGAATATCCACATCGCATTATAGCACAGAACAATTCATGAATACCAGCAAGTTGCTTCCCGTATAATTTAAATGAGGTGAAATTAAGTTGTTAAAAATAGTGTTAAACTGCTTAACTGTCATTCTTGGAGCCGCTGCCATTGCATGCGGTTTTAATCTGTTTCTCGTGCCACACCACTTGCTGAGCGGAGGAGTAGCCGGGCTTTCCATGTTAATCGGCTACTTCACAAAATTTGATATCAGCGCGATGTATTTTATTATCAATATCCCGATGCTTATTGCAGGCTGGTTTATTTTAGGCAAGCGTTTTATTAGCCTCAGCATTTTATCCGTTGTCGTTACAACGTGGATTTTGGCGTGGGTACCGGTGCAATCTGTCGTGTCGGACCCCCTGCTGGCCTCCGTTTTTGGTGGGGTAATGATCGGCGTTGGAGCAGGAATTTCCTTTCGGGTAGGGGGGTCTACGGGCGGTTTTGACATTATCGGTTCCATCGTCACTCGTTATCGTGACTTCCCCGTAGGAACTGTACTTGTTGGCATGAATGGACTGGTCATTCTTGCAGCAGGATATTTGAACGATGATTGGAATATTGCACTTGCGTCGATGCTATCTATTTTTGTGACTGGCAAGGTATTGGATCAAATCTATGTCAGTCACACGAAGATTACCGTCTACATTATTACAGAACACACCGACAAGCTACTGGAGCGGATGTTGACCACACCACGCGGTGTTAGCAAAATAAAAATTGAAGGCGCATTTTCACATACCGAAAAGGACATGCTGATGACTGTCACGACACGCTACGAGCTAGTTGAATTAAAACGCATCATTAAAGAAGTGGACCCTTCTGCTTTTGTCAATATTGTGGAAACGGTTGGGGTGATGGGTTCATTTCGCCGAAGATAAGCACAAAGCCAAGTGTCAAAATACAGTTTCTGTGGTACACTATATGTGCGCTGTTCCCATAGTATATAAAGACCAGCTTTACCTGCTATTTCACAGGCACTTTGCTTTTCCGAATCGTATTGGATGATTCTTTTGGAATGATTCCGAGCAGGAAAGGGTGATTTTTGTGGAAATGGAAACGGTAAAACTGTCCGACATTGTCTTAAGATGGTACCCGGAAATGCTCCCTTCTCTCAAAAAGGATGAGCTTAACTCGATGATTGTGCTTCGGGACGGGATGGCCATACTCAAGCCAACGGATGCGCTAGAAATTATTCAGTACAGTATTTGCGAGCATCAAGACAATAATTATCTTCAATAAATTTCTTTACCAAGTGCCGCTTCTTCCGGTTGCATCTACGACCGCGAAGAGAGCGGCATTATTTATGCATTTTTATGGATTCAATGAGCACCGGTTGGGTTAATCATGTAAGACTGTGCCTGATGATTCCAGTATTGGTTACAAGCGTGTTGTTTTTCGATACATAACTTTACGTATAATCAGGTAAGCGACATACATAAGGGAGAGAGTTAGGAAATGAATATGATTTGGGCAATTATGCTATTGGCGATGGGGATAGGCGGAAACGGGGATCAGTCAGCCAACGCTCCAAATGTAAAAGATACGGTGTCAACAACAATTAGCAGCGCCATGATTCAGGCTCAGCACAATAATATGAAGGTGGATGCCTCCAATCCTCCAGTTAAAATTGACCCACAACCGACGACTCCTGCTATCAAGGGCATCTATGTCACGGCTTATAGCGCAGGCGGTTCGCGTATGACCCAGTTGCTTGAACTGCTTGACAAGACAGAGCTCAATTCCATGGTTATTGATATTAAAGACGATGCAGGTTACATCACTTATCCAACGACCACTCCCGAGCTGCTCAAATTGGGCAAGCCGCAAAAATTCATTCGGGATATTTCCGGTTTGATGGACCGACTAAAAAAGCATAATGTTTACCCGATTGCTCGTATTGTCGTATTTAAAGATACGGTACTGGCCAACAAAAATCCCGAGATGTCTTTCCGTAATCCTGACGGCTCTGTCTGGAAAAACGGCAAAGGAGACGGGTTCGTTAATCCCTATAATAAAGAAGTATGGGATTATAATATCGCCATCGCTAAGGAAGCAGCCAAACTTGGTTTTAAGGAAATTCAATTTGACTATGTACGTTTTCCCGAAGGCTTTGAGAAAAGAGCAGACAAGCTGAAATATACCAAATCAGATCAATCCCGCTCGGATGCAGTCGCTGAATTCGTACAATACGCCCGCAAAGAGCTTGCTCCATTAGGTGTACGAGTATCGGTAGATATTTTCGGATATGCTGCATCCGTTCCTGCTGCGGAGGGGATCGGACAGGATTTCACTAAAATCTCCGAAAATGTGGATGTCATTTCACCCATGGTTTATCCAAGTCACTACACCACAGGCTGGTTCGGTGTAAAAGACCCCGATAAGAATCCTTACCAGACGATTAAAGGCTCCATGGCCGATACACACAAAAAGCTCGATCCGACGGGCAAGCTAAAGCCAATTATTCGTCCTTGGATCCAGGATTTTACCGCAAGTTGGTTGGGGAGCGGACATTATGCCAAATATGGGAAAACTCAAGTAGAGGATCAAATTCGAGCGCTTAAGGATATGAAAGTGGATGAATATTTACTCTGGAATGCCACAAACCGCTATACAAGTGGAGTAACTTACAAATAATTTATCTCTCCGGACTTCTCGTTTTCTTATACAAAATTTAGAAATTATATAATTATTTCGAAGGCTGTCCCGTTGTTTGGCGAACGGGTGCAGTCTTTTTTATTACTGTTCAAATGTAGCGGTATCCCTTACAATAAATACTTACATGTTATGATATATACAAATAATCAATCCCTAGTAAATGAGGAAAACAAAAATGCAATTGACACTAACAACGGGGCAGAAATGGAAGCAGCTTTTCTACATTTTGCTCCCTATCCTGATTACCCAGCTTGCACTATCTGCCATGACTTTTTTTGATACGAATATGTCGGGACACTTTTCCCCTGCCGATCTGGCTGGAGTAGCCATTGGAGTAAGCCTATGGATTCCTGTACAAACAGGCCTTAATGGAATACTTATGGCTATCACGCCCATTGTATCTCAATTGGTAGGAGCACAGCGCAAAGATAAAGTCTCCTACTATGTCATTCAAGCACTTTGGCTCTCTCTCGCCCTGTCTATGGTCGTTTTGATTGCTGGCATTATTTTGGTCAAACCTATTTTGAACGGTATGAATTTGGAACTGAGAGTTCATAATGTGGCCCTATACTACCTTTGTGCCATGGCCTTCGGGATTGTTCCTCTATTTGCCTACACTGTGCTCCGAAGCTTTATGGATGCATTGGGACAAACCCGCTTTACGATGTTAATCACGCTCATGTCGTTACCCATCAATGTATTGTTAAATTATCTACTTATTTATGGAAACTGGGGTTTTCCGCGTCTGGGGGGTGTGGGTTCCGGGGTAGCGACGGCGACCACCTACTGGATCATCATGCTGGTTGCCGGTATCACTGCGCATCGTGGAAAAATATTTGCCGAATACCGAATCTTTAGCAAAATATACGGGATTGCTGCTGGTGCTTTGAAAGAGCTCATCAAGATTGGAGTACCGATTGGATTTGCTATATTTTTTGAGACTGCCGTCTTTTCAGCCGTCACTCTCTTCATGAGCAGCTATAATACAGCTACCATAGCCGCACATCAGGCCGCCATGAACTTTGCATCTACGCTGTATATGATCCCACTCAGCATTTGCATGGCACTTACGATTCTGGTTGGCTATGAAACCGGAGCTACTCGCCCGCGGGATGCCAAAGCTTATAGTGTAATGGGTATCAGCAGCGCAGTAGGTTTATCACTGATTACAGCTATTGTACTGCTTATCTGGAGTGAACAGGTCGCTCGACTTTACTCCACCGATCCGCAGGTTATTCAATTGGCACAGCATTTTCTAATCTATGCGATTTTCTTTCAGATATCTGATGCTGTCGCTACACCTACACAAGGAGCGCTACGCGGATATAAAGACGTCAATTCAGCCTTTTTGCTCACATTCCTCTCCTATTGGGTCATTGGGCTTCCTGTAGGATATATACTGGCACGCTGGACTTCACTAGGCCCCTACGGCTACTGGATCGGTTTGATTACAGGATTGGCAGTAGGTGCTATTTTACTTCTCTGGCGTCTGGTGAGAGTACAACGTCGTTTCTCCGAAAAAAAACAACACGCAGAGGCAATTTAGCCTTTGCGTGTCTCGATTACATATGCTGCGCCTAAAGTTATTCGTTTTTTCTCCACAATCGCCACTTCGTTCAGCTTGGGAGGATATAGAAAGTGTCTCTCCACATGTTGTTCAATCTCCTCAAATGCCTGTTCTTCATTTTCAGCAGCGAGAATGACGGTCAGTACTCCTTCCGAACTGTCCACTTCGATTTTGAATAGGTACATGTATGACTACCTCCTGATAGGACTCAAAGCTAAAAAAATAGCGGATGACTCGGGTCATCCGCATAATTTTGATCTTTTCCAATATCAGAGCCGATCTATTTTACATAAAGGCTCTTATTATTGGGACAAACGCAAGGCCAGCTCATAAAGCTCCATATTGAAATCTTTTTTGGTATTTACAACCTTGTCAATATCTGTAGCTACCAACTTACCGTCGATCGTTCCGCAAGCCTTGTCAGATATGCCCTCGATCAATTGGCGAACAGCAAAGTCACCCAAGCGGCTCGCCAGGTTGCGGTCAAACGCTGTTGGTGTACCTCCACGTTGAATGTGTCCAAGCACTGTAACACGAGGCTCATAATCCGGACAGTTTTCTTGGATAACCTGTGCTACTGTTTCGCCTTTGCCTACACCCTCAGCAACGATAATGATACTATGGCGTTTGCCATGCTTAAAGTTTTGTTTCATCCGATCGGAAACTTCATTCAGGTCAAATTCTACCTCAGGCACCAAAATCGTTTCTGCGCCAGAAGCCAGACCTGCATGCAGAGCAATATCGCCACAATGACGTCCCATAACTTCCACAATGGATGAACGTTCATGGGATGACATCGTATCACGCAGTTTGTTGATTGCATCCACTACGATACTAACCGCTGTATCAAAACCAATAGTATAGTCCGTGAAAGAAATGTCATTGTCAATCGTACCCGGAAGACACATGGTTTTAATGCCTTGCTTGGTAAGTTTGTTAGCTCCTTGATAGGAACCGTCTCCACCAATCACGACTACGCCGTCAATTCCACGGTTACGCAAAATTTGAGCGCCTTTTTTCTGCCCTTCTTCAGTCGTAAATTCCAGGCATCTTGCAGATTGAAGTACAGTACCCCCACGTTGGATAATATCTCCGACGCTTCTCAGATCCATTGGAAAAATATCGTCGTTCAAAAGGCCTTGATAACCGCGTTGAATCCCGAATACTTCCAGTCCAAAATACAATCCGCTACGTACGACGGCGCGAACTGCCGCGTTCATCCCTTGTGAATCTCCACCACTTGTTAATACTGCAATTTTCTTAACTGCTGTCATGATTTATGACCTCCTCAAAATAATCATATAAGCCTTCTTATCCATCGACTGTTTAATAAGAAAAACAAACGCATGAGCGGACTATTTTTCATTAAACGTCTCGAAACAGCGCGAACGTCCTGCTGCTCGCTAACTTTAGGGTCGGATAAATATAAAGCCAGCAATCCCTCGATAATCATCCGGTGAAAGGAGCTGGCAGGGACATCTGCAATATCAGCCCGCGCCCGATTCACAACGTAGGCGATCCGGTCTAGCATCATGTCGGTATCTTCATAATAATTGCAAAAGTTAAGATCTCCGCCCTTCCGGTCTTCGTCTTGATCGATTAGATAATCCAGCAAAATATGAAGACTGCACACATGTGGAAAATACGATGCATGTATTGAGGCAGCCCCCGCATCGGTCAGATGCTGGTCGCTGGCAGCAAGAAACAGCATAAAGACCCCCAGAGTTGAACCGGTAGCCGCAGCAAACTCATTCCAGCGCAACTCTGGTGTACGGTCTTTATGAAGCGACCACCAGTCCAAAAGCGCTTGTTCCCGCAGCTCGGGTTTAATATGCTTGTATACTTGCAAATCCGTGTATAATCGCGCCAAATCCTGAACGTAAGGCATTGCCGCCTCATAGCCCGGAAGCCTGCTTACACAAGACTGACAGGTTGTCACCAGCCCGGTCAAATAACCGCCATCCTCCTGCTCACGACGCAACTCATAATAATTCACTGGCCTAGCCGTCGGATTAACCGCATCCAGCATAGCCTGATGCAACAGCCTGAAATCATCCGGGTCCATGGACGTACTGCGATCACACAGGTTGTCCAGATAATCACTAATGGTCTGATACGCTACGATCAGCGGAATTAGCGTCTGCCGGGCAGACATATTGGCTGCGGCATAAACCGCCCCACCCACGCAGTGAAACGTCTTATCCGCTATGCTCGCAAGCGCCTGGCTTCGCAGCTCAGGGTCCGGAATTTGTTCGGCCTTGCTCTTCCAGTTACTCAATTCTAGTTTCGTTTCAGGGAGAATGTGCTTGTACATTCGGCTCATTAGACCTATGGGGCCTCTCGGTACTTGATAACGTCCTTGCTCAACATAACTCAAATGACGGTGCCTCCACATTGTTGTCTACGTAATTATACCTATCCAAACCATATCCATTATAATATGTTCGTCCTTTTAGCACAAATGAACAACCTCACTTTTTTCTTTAAAATTCAAGAAAAATGAGCTATTCTCACAAAAAGACTTTATGCCTGTAATATTTAATTAGTCAAAAATAGGAGTTACACAAAATCTATCCTTATAAGACTTTAATCGCAAATAGTATAAATGGCCTACCTATCCCTTGTCCTCTGCTGGCTTCACGCCTTGGATTCCCTCTCCCATGCTTGCCTGCTTCCATTTCCCGAAAGCATAATAGAAAATGACTGCTATGGCAGAGATAGCAAAACCAACAGGAAAACTCCACCATACAGCATCTAGACCATAATCATCGACAAATGCATAGGCCAAAGGTATACGAATGCCCCATAATGAAATAATGGTAATTAAAAGCGGTATCATTACGGAACCCGTTGATCGAACAACACCTGTAATGACATTGGTAACACCGAATATAACAAAAGACCACAAAGTGATCAGATTAATCCGCATGCCCAATTCCAATGCACCCCCCGTAGAAGGAAGGAACATAAGCAAGGCCTGACGGTTAAACACGTAAATTAATACCACAGCTCCACCAGTCAACACAAAATTATACACAATCCCAATCCAGGTTGTCATGCGCACTCGATCCCAACGTCCGGCTCCGATATTTTGAGCGGCAAAGGAAGATACAGCTGCGCCTAACGCCATTGCCGGCATCTGCACATAGCTGGACAAATTATTGGCTGCTGTATAAGCTGCTGCTGCCACTGTTCCGTAGCCATTAATCAGATTCATTAAAGCAATCGCGCTGGTGGAGACAGCAATCATTTGCAACCCCATCGGCACTCCCTTACGGATTAGGGTCCAAATAATCTTCCAATCAAATCTGAGTAAATGAAGCTCTGAAGAAGTAATGCGCAAAAAATATTTTACTCGATATAGGTAAATGAGGATCAACACAAAGCTGATCCCTTGAGCGATCAGAGTAGCAGTAGCGGAACCTCCAATGCCCATAGCAGGAATCGGTCCCCATCCGAATATTAACAGCGGGTTGAGTAGTACATCCAGTACGACGGAAACAATTAGAAAATAAAATGGTGTTTTGGAATCTCCAGCCCCTCTCATTACAGTCATTATGTAGTTATAGCCGTACAAAAAGGGCATACCTGCGAAAATAATACGTGTATACGTGATCGCCATATCCACCGATTCGGCAGGTGTATTGAGTACATGAAGAATCCAAGGCGCACTCAAAAATCCGATAATACCTATAGCAAAAGCGAGCACCAGAAAAAAGACTGCACTTGTACCTACTACACGCTTTGTTTCAGCTACGTCTCCTGCTCCGATATTTTGTCCGATCATAATAGTGGCCGCCATGGTGACGCCAAAAATCGAACTGATAAGAAAAAACATTATAATATTTCCGTTGGAAGCGGCAGTCAATGCGGCTTCTCCCAGAAACTTTCCAACCCAGATCGAATTAATCGTTCCATTCAGGGATTGCAGAATGTTTCCGAACAGCATCGGCAAAGAGAACATAAACAGCGTTTTGGCAATAGGACCTTCAATCAGGGAAGGCTTACGACTAGCCTCTGCTGCACTCATTTTCTCAACTCCTTCAATTTAAGATGTCTTCTGCTTAGTTTTATTACGTATAATACCCTATTCCTGCTCAATCTTCTCATATCATAAACGTATTTACGCAAAAAAGCGCAGTCCCTTAAATGTAAGGAACTGCGCTCTCAATTCATAGTTTAACCGTAATATATAAGACATCCGTAGAAACGGAACCATTCTTACAATTCAGTTACACTTACAGTTTGATTACGTTAGCTGCTTGGGGTCCACGGTTACCTTCAGTAATTTCGAATTCAACCGCTTGACCTTCTTCCAAAGTTTTAAAGCCGTCGCCTTGGATTGCGGAGAAATGTACGAATACGTCCTCGCCACCATCCATTTGAATGAAGCCATAACCTTTTTCTGCGTTAAACCATTTAACTGTACCTTTCAAGTGAACAACCTCCTAAAAATACCGCCATCTATGGCGAATATCCATATTATACTTCATGCTTTTTCACAATGCAATTGATGTTTTTCCTGGTTTTTCGGGCTGGAATGATTTGCTTTTGCGGCGGAAACTGCGGTATCATGAACCAAAACATCTATAAAATCGGAGACATGCATATGATGAAAAAACACGAAATATACAAAAAAGACAATTGGAACATGATGACTGTCGAGGTGCAGGGCCGTTACATCGTTCTACGGGAAATATCCGATGATTGGGGCGAGGAAGCCCACACGTTTTTAAGCCGTCCGGCGCTGATGCATTGGGCTCAAAATCGGTTTCCCAAGCAGTCCTTTCAAGATAATGAGGAAGAGTGGCAGCGGATCATGAACGCTTTCAAACAGGTCTAGCCTATTCATGGTGTCCAACAGCTATCTCATCTTCATTATTCTGGCCTTCACGCTGGGCGGAGTGCTGATCATGAAGCGTGATACGATACCGACTCCTCTCAAAAAGTGGATGGCCCTCACTGCTGTAATCATGGTTTGCCTTGCCTTTTATCTTATTGTATACAGCTTATTAAATATAGGTTCCAACCCACAGTAAGGAAAATTATACTTTCGGGCGTAAGAGGTCATACTATGGCATAACAAGCCATGGTATAAGGAGGATCTGCCGTTACATGCATCCTGTAAAACCTCTTGCCCTGCTGCTTACGGTAAGCGTGGCGGTTTCTTCGTTTTGGCATCCGTCCCTTACTGCCGCAGCCCTACCCCACATTACGTTCGATCAGAGGAGGCTCTCCATGAGTGAAATTGTAAAACGCGCTGATGCGCCAGTGGAAAATACATGGAAACTGGAAGATTTGTTTCCCAACCGCAAAGCATGGGATCAAGAATACGAAGAAGTCAAACAACTAGCCAAAAAGGCTGAACAATTTCAAGGCAAGCTCAATTCCGCAGAGTCGATTGGCAGCTGCTTTAAATTGGAAGATGAATTATCGCTTAAAACCGAGCGTGTATATGTGTACGCACATCTGCATCATGATGAGGATACAGCTGAACCTACATACCAGGGTCTTTCGCAAAAAGCCAAAAAATTAGGCGTTGAGGTTAGCGAGTCTCTTTCTTTTGTGACGCCTGAAATTTTGGCACTGCCGGATCATCAGCTTGATGCCTTCATTGAAGATCCAAAGCTTGCAGATTATCGGTTTACACTTCAAGAAATGAAGCGGGAAAAAGCACATATTTTGGGGAAGACAGAAGAAGCGCTGCTCGCTCAGGTTGGCAATCTGGCTCAAGCCCCACAAACGATTTTTGGCATGCTCAACAACGCTGATCTGAAGTTTCCAAAAATTAAGGATGAGAACGGCAAAGAGGTTGAGCTGACTCATGGCAGCTACATTCAATTCCTCGAAAGTCCGCACCGCGAAGTACGCGAACGTGCTTTTAAAGCGGTATATGACACATATGCCAAAAATAAAAATACAATTGCTTCTACACTAAGTGCCAATGTAAACAAGAATATTTTTTATTCTCGTGTTCGCAAATACCCTTCTGTACTGGAAATGTCACTGTACGGTGACAATATTCCGAAGGAAGTGTATACGAATCTCATTGACACCATTCATGAAAGCTTACCCCTGCTCCATCGTTACATCAAGCTGCGTAAAAAGTTGTTAGGTGTGGATGAGCTCCATATGTATGATTTGTTCGCTCCGCTTGTGGACGAATACAAGATGGACATTACGTATGAAGACGCCAAAACGCAAACAAAAGAAGGCCTTAAGCCACTGGGCGAGGACTATCTCGCTTCGCTGCAAAAAGGCTATGATGAGCGCTGGATCGATGTATACGAAAACGAAAACAAACGTACTGGTGCATACAGTTGGGGAGCTTATGGTACCCACCCATATGTGCTGCTGAACCATAAAGATAACCTGAACAGCATGTTCACACTAGCTCATGAAATGGGGCATGCGTTGCATTCGTACTATTCAGACAACGCATTGAAGTATAGAGATGCACAGTACACCATTTTCCTAGCTGAAGTGGCATCCACAACCAATGAAGCGTTGCTAATGGACTACCTGCTGAACAAATCAACCGATCCGAAAGAGAAAATGTACCTTCTCACCTACTATGCAGATCAATTCCGCACAACGGTATTCCGTCAAACCATGTTTGCGGAATTTGAGAAAATTGTACATGAACGCGCTGAACAGGGGGAATCCCTTACACCGCAGCTTTTATCGGAAATTTACTATGATCTGAATGTGAAATATCACGGGCCTGGCATGAAGGTAGACAAAGACATTGAAATGGAATGGGCACGGATCCCTCATTTTTATAACAGTTTTTATGTCTACAAATATGCTACTGGCTTCTCGGCAGCAACTAGTTTCTCGAAACAGATTCTGGAAGAAGGCCAACCCGCCGTTGACCGTTACTTGGGCTTCTTAAAGAGCGGTGGCAGTGATTATTCAATTAATATTTTGAAAAAAGCTGGCGTTGACATGTCCTCTCCGCAGCCGATCCGCGAAGCGATGAGCGTATTCGAAGAAGTCATTACAGAAATGGAAAAGCTAACTGAAGGAAAGTAAAACCGTGCGCACTTAAAATCCAGCATTGAAATGATGCACGGATAAATCCCTTGTCCATGGCGGGCAAGGGATTTTATAATGTAACGGGAGGAGGTGGCATTTTGAAAACACAATGGTCTTTGATCGCAGCTCTTGTTATTGCTCTGTTAACAGCTGTATTTGCTGTTATTAATGTGAATTCGGTTCAAGTGAACCTTCTATTCAGTATGGTTAGTATTCCTTTGATTCTGCTTATTCTTGGTTGCACTCTTCTAGGTGGACTTATTGTCGGTTCTTTCGGTATTTTCCGCCAATATAGGCTTCAGAGAGAGATTAAACGTCTGACTACTCAGCTTCATACATTACAAGAAGAGCACACATCCACGGTGGAAGCAAACGCGGATGTGACCTATGACAAGACTGGTTCTTCCAGCACAGGGTCTACTTTCGACCAAGATATAGAGCAACCGTCCTCTAACCCTGATCGGTTGTCCAAATGAGGAGGAGCAACAAATGACGATTCAATTAAATGAAGATTATATGATGAACTTTTTAAATCAGCTACTGAACACGCCCAGTCCCAGTGGGTACACACACCATGTGATGGAGTTGATTCGTAAGGAAGCTGAGAGCCTTGGGGTACCCATCGAATGGAATGCAAAAGGCGGTGCCATCTTGACTCTGGAAGGTCAGGAAACGGACCGTACGGTGGCGCTGAGCGCACATGTGGATACATTGGGCGCGATGGTGCGTTCGATTACAGCACAAGGCACCCTACGTCTGACATCCGTAGGCGGTTTCATGATGAACAGCATTGAGAACGAATACTGCCTTATTCATACCCGAAGCGGACAAACGTATACGGGCACTATTCTGTCCAGCCATCCATCCGTGCACGTCTATGATGATGCACGAAGCTTTGAGCGCAAGGAGAGCCATATGGAGGTTCGGATTGACGAGCTTGTTGAGTCAAAAGAAGACGTGCTTCAGCTCGGTATTGCGGTGGGCGATTTTATCTCGTTCGATGCGCGCCCATTCGTAACACCGAGTGGATTTATCAAGTCACGGCATCTGGATGATAAAGCTAGTGTAGCTGCACTTTTTGGTCTACTGGAATCTGCTGTACATGGAAACTGGAAGCCTCGACATACCGTTAAATTGCTCATTTCCAACTACGAGGAAGTGGGGCACGGAGCGGCTTACATACCTGAAGGAATCAGTGAGATGATAGCTGTCGACATGGGCTGTATGGGTGAAGATCTGAGCTGCAAGGAAACGGATGTTTCTATCTGTGCCAAAGATTCCTCAGGGCCTTACGACTATAATATGACGACCCGTCTGATTGAGCTGGCCAAAGAGCTAAATATTCCGTATGCGGTAGATATTTATCCGCACTACGGTTCGGACGCTTCGGCTGCACTAAGAGCGGGTAATAACATCCGGGCTGCGTTGATCGGCCCTGGCGTACACGCCTCCCATGCAATGGAGCGCACCCACAAGCAGGCCGTGGTGAACACTGCACGTTTGCTTGCAGCTTATGTGACAGTTTAATTCGAACGATAAAAACCGACCTGTTCCACTGGAGAATAGGTCGGGGAAGGCTTAGTGAAAGGAAATCACAGCTATGGATCTGAAAAAACTACGTTACTTTATCGCAGTAGCGGAAGAACTGCATTTTAACCGTGCTGCGAAAAAACTGAATATCACCCAACCTCCCTTGAGCCAACAAATTCAAAGCCTTGAAGAAGAGCTTGGTGTGAAGCTTTTGGAACGAACCAAAAGACAAGTTCGACTTACGTCAGCAGGATCGATATTTTTAGAAGAATCCAGAAATATGGTTGCTCAATTGGAAAGATCTATTAAGATCACACAGCTTGCAAGTCAGGGGAAGTTCGGACATTTATCCATCGCTTTTGTAGATTCAGCCTCTGGCAGTCTGATGGTTAATGCCTTGAAGAAATTCCGAGAGCGCTTCCCAGATGTGAAGCTTACGTTATTTGAAATGACATCTGTCCAACAACTGAAAGCCATACACGATGGCAAAGTTCATGTGGGCTTCCTGCGCAGTGCAGATCCATCTATACATATCACTTCTCGTCTTTACACCAACGAATCGCTCATGGCCGTTCTTCCTCAAACACATCCGTTAGCCCACCATTCAACCTTGTCTTTACGTTCTTTAGCGGACGATTCTTTTATCCTGTCTCCGCCTCATATGGGAGCTTCTTTTCATAATCTCATACTTGACTTTTGCGGACAACACGGATTTCAGCCTCAAATCGTACAGGAAGCCGTTCAAATGTATACGATCGTTAACTTGGTAGCGGCTGGTATAGGTATCTCCATTGTCCCCTCTTCCGTTTCTGTCTTTCAACGCAGTGATGTCGTATTTCGTTCCTTTCAAGAAGAGTCTCCGTCCATACCACTTTATGCTGCATGGAAAACAGGTGCTCATGAAACTGTTCTGACTCATTTTCTGGAAGTGGTTGAAGAAACAGCTTGTAACGAAGAGTTAGACATGTAAATCTCCTTGATCGTATATCTTAACCTGTTTTTCTCGGATCACGTTCAACAATACCATTTAAAATGCTATCCAATTGTCTCATGACCTGTCCATCTAGACGGACACCCGCAGCTTTTACGTTCTCTTTAACCTGCTCGGGCTTGGAAGCACCGATAATAGCTGAGGTCACTTGCGGGTTTTGTAAAACCCATGCGACTGCAAGCTGGGGCAGCGTCAGTCCGCATTCTTCTGCAATCGGCTGAATTTTCTTTACTGCCAAAAGGACTTCTTTACGTAACCATTGTCCAGCCAAACGTTCGAAAAATGGTGACCCTGCTGTCGTAGAAGCTCGTGAACCCTCGGGTAACGGCTTGTCTGCTGCATATTTACCAGAAAGAATACCTTGTGCCAGAGGTGACCAAACCACCTGCCCAATCCCTTCCTGCTCACAAGCGGGAATCACTTCAGCTTCAATGACACGCCATAGCATGGAATATTGGGGCTGACTTGCCACGAAAGGGACCTTTAATTCCCTAGCCAGAGCAGCTCCTTGCTTTATCTGCTCGGCTGTCCACTCGCTTACTCCTACATACAAAACCTTCCCTTGCCGCACCAAGTCGGATAAGGCCAAAAAAGTTTCTTCAAGCGATACGGTTGGATCAAAACGGTGTGCATAATATACATCAATATAATCCGTTTGTAGGCGTCGAAGAGAAGCATGGCAGGCCTCCATGATATGTTTACGAGACAGCCCTTTATCATTCTGTCCGGTACCTGTGGGATGAAAAACCTTAGTACATAGTTCAATACTTTCACGGCGTATTCCCTTTAAAGAATGACCTAAAACCGTTTCCGCCATAGTATCCGAATACACATCAGCGGTGTCAAACGTGGTAATCCCTGAGTCTAGTGCAGCCTTCACGCAGGCTTGCGCTATGGTATCATCCACTTGAGCACCGTGGGTGATCCAGTTTCCCAATGCAATCTCACTTACCATCAAACCACTTTTTCCAAGTTTACGATATTCCATTTTCAATTCCTCCCCTCCATATGCAGTCCATTATACCCACTGTAATTTAATATTAGAAATATATAATTCACTCGCTTTTAATATGAAAAACATATTAATAATTCGATAAAAAAACAAGCCCCCACTCTGAATGGTGACTTGCTTTGTGTTTTTAAGATTTACTTTGTTCAATCTGCTCGGCTAGCTCATTCAGATAAGTCCAGCGTTCCATTTGGTGCTCCAGATGCTGTTCGGCCTTTGCTTGCTCAGCCATGAGCTCCTGTAGTCGTGCTGAATCACTGAAAGACTCTTCCATCTGCCGCTGAATGTCGGCCAACTTCTGTTCAGCTTGTTCAATCAGCTCATCAATTTGCTCATATTCCCGCTGTTCCTTGAAGGTGAATTTAAGCTTGGTTTTACTTGTCTCCTTGACTGAATCGGAAGGCCCCGCAGACTTAGGCGCGGAAGAGCGATTCGAGGAAGCCGTACTCGTCGAGACAGACGTGTTCACAGAAGATTGAGCATTTTTACTGATCCATTCTGCATACTCGCTATAGTCGCCTACATGTACACGTACCTGTCCATCCCCTTCAAACGCCAGTATTTTGTCCACTGTCCGATCCAGGAAATAGCGATCATGAGAAACAATAAACACCACGCCCGGGAATTCATCCAGATAGTCTTCCAAAACGGAAAGGGTTTGAATATCCAGATCATTTGTTGGTTCATCCAGCAATAGCACATTCGGTGCCGACATCAGAACACGAAGCAGATACAAGCGCCGTTTCTCGCCCCCGGACAGCCTGGAAATAACCGTCCATTGCGCGCTTGGTGCAAACAGGAAACGCTCCAGCATTTGTGCAGCTGTAATCGTCGAACCGTCTGCTGTACGAATCACTTCGGCTTCTTCCTTAATATACTCAATAACACGCAGTGATTCGTTCATTTCCTGATGTTCCTGAGTAAAATAGCCTATCTTCACGGTCGGCCCCAGCACAACGCTGCCGGAATCGGGTTCTACACGCTGTGCAATCATTTGGAGCAGGGTGGATTTCCCACTACCGTTAGGACCTAGGATACCAACACGATCACCAGGAACCGCAATGTAGCTCAAATCCTGTATCAGCTTACGGGAATCTACCGATTTGGACAGATGCTCGATCTCCAATATTTTTTTACCCAGACGTGTGGAGGCGACAGACATATCTACAGATCCAGAACGAGCCTCCGGTTGCTGATCCCTAAGCTGCTCATATCGGTCAATACGCGCTTTCTGCTTGGTGGAACGAGCCTTTGCTCCACGACGAATCCAGGCCAGCTCATTTCGCAGCAGGTTCTTCCTTTTTTGTTCCGTAGACGCTTCCCGCTCCTCGCGTTCTGCCTTCAGCTCCAGAAAACGGGTATAGTTAGCCTCATAACGGAAAAGGCGGCCATGATCCAGCTCCAGCATGACATTTGCAACTCTATCCAGAAAATAGCGATCATGCGTGATCATTAACAACGCACCACGTCTTTTTTGCAAATACTGCTCCAACCATTCAACGGACTCATTATCAATATGGTTTGTAGGCTCGTCCAGAATGAGCAACTCGCAGGGTTGGATCAAAGCCGCCGCCAAAGCCACCCGCTTACGCTGCCCGCCGGATAGAACGCCCATACGAGACTCAAACTGGGTGATCCCCAGTCGGGTAAGTATATTTTTGGCCTCACTCTCCAGCTGCCATGCCTGGAACGTATCCATTTGCTGACTCGCTCGCAATAGACGGTTTTGAAGCTCCTCGCTACCCGGATTTAACTCCAGCAACTCCATGATTTCCGTATATTCACGCACCGCTTTCATCTCAGGCTGGTTGCCATGAAAAATATGCTGGAGTACCTTCATTTCGGGATCAAACTCTGGATTTTGTGCTAGATACTGAATTCGCACATCGTTGTTCACTGCAATATTGCCATCATCTGGCGGCTCTAAACCGGAAATTACCCGTAAAAAAGTTGATTTGCCGGTACCATTTACACCGACGACCCCTATTTTGTCACGTTCATCCATACCAAAGGAAGCATCCTCAAACAACATTTTCTCGCCATAGCTTTTCGTTATATGTTCAACGGTCATAATATTCATACGGATTCCCTACTCTTCCCCAATTTTGTGATGCATCCTGTTTATTTTAACACAGACACAGCCAATGATTAAAAAAACCGTTACCTGAACGAAGTCAGTACGGTTTTTTAGCAACAAGATGTCAGGATTTTTGTACCCCCGCTTTACAGCCATGCATAAATAAGTTCGCCGCTAATTCAGCCGTCTGATCCACGTCACATTCACGGAAATCTTTATTCAATAAAATATCCATTTTTAGGCGTTCCAACATACCAATGAATGCCTTCGCATGAAACTCGGACTGCTGTACCCCCTCTGACGCCAGTTTATTTTTGACCAAATCAGTATAGTCCTGAATAAATCCCCACATAAACTCCATTAAATCGGGGTCACTGTTGGGGGTCATAAAAAATAATTTAGTATGCTGCTTGCGCTTGAAATAGTAGTGCAGATGCAAATTTGCCATCCGCAGCAGTCCTTCTCCCAAAGTACGATTGATTAATGCGCCTTGCATTTCGGCTAGGTATTGCTCGCAATCTCTACGTGTGACTGCTGTAAATAGCTGCTCTTTGCTTTTAAAGTACAAGTATACTGTACCTTTGGCAACTCCCGCTTGTTCTGCAATCTCGGAAATTTTGCTTTCATAAAAGCCTTTGGTGCCAAAGACGGTGTAAGCGGCGTCCAAAATAGCTTCATATTTATCTCCGTGTATATCGCCCATCTTAGCACCTCCTTATACAAGGATTAAAACACCGTCAATTCTTATAACAATTTTTTCCTTGTAATGATCTCCAGCCCTGTGTTCAAAGTATAAAAAAAATACCTGCAACAGCGACCAATCCTCCGAAAATAGAACTAATGCTATTCACCCGATCATTGCTCATCCAACGCCAGCCTCGTACATAGACCGTCGTTTGTCCACAATGTGAGTCTACTTCTACTTCCCGTCCGCAAATCGTGCAGGAACGCATCATTTGCACCGTAGCACCTAGATAGGAATCAGCAAAGGCCCCTGCGCTACCAGATATACCTCCAACCAGTGCCCACAGCCATAACGGCAAGCTCGGCGTTCCTATGGCGTGTCCAAAGCCCCATGCACCTATGCCGATCAGTACACCCCCAGCCAAGGCCGCAGCCGTTCCCAATACAGATACTCCTCCTGAGGTTCCGGGTACCAGCACCTTCCCGTTAAGCACCGAACGGGGTGGCCTACGACTCAGGCTGCCAAATTCCGTTGCCCACGTATCGGATGTTACCGTAGCCATGACACCGACAAAAGCCAGCTGCCACGTAACATGAGGCCATATCGCATAGCCCAGGCATAACAGCATACCTAATCCCCCATTGGCCCATACTTGGCCTGCATCCCGGTTTCCGGTTTTGGCATACGATTTTTCCAGCTCAACCTTGCGCTCCTTTTTGAACCTCGACAGGAGGGTCGACGTGATAAAGAACAAGAGCAATGTGCCGAACCAGAACAGGTTACCCGCCCCATAATATACGGTTCCCATCAGTACAGCCGCGGCAAAGCCAGATAAGGTTAAGGATTTTTTATAAAATGCAGCTCCCGCCACCACAGCAGCACAAAGCAATCCGATGATCCAGTCCATGTTATACCCCCGCTTTTGAAATGAATCTCCGTTTTTCTTTTTTCGTTCTGTATATTATTGTACAATGCTCTACGCTTATATAAAAGCCGTGTCCCATGCTTTGGCACAGGACACGGCCTTCACAATGCTTATCTACGGAAATCGCTCTTTACTTCCCAACTACCAAGAACATTCCCTTTTTTTAATCCTCATCCATGAACTGTCATTCCCAAGTTTATGTAATGGTGAAGCTCCCCTGACGATCACTCCCCCAGAAAAGCTCAAAGCGATCCCCGCTTGCTGTAGGCCCTACTCCTGCTGGAGTACCTGTAAAAATAATATCTCCTTCACCCAGCCCATAATGAGTCGCTATATATTCGACGATGTGCTGGATAGAAAAAATCATATCCTTTACATGTCCACGCTGGACTTCCTGTCCATTTTTGAACAAGGAAAAATCCTGCTGCTCCAGCATGTCCAATTTTTCTAAAGGCAGGAATGGTGTCACGGGAGCAGACGATTTAAAGCCTTTGGCGGCGGTCCATGGATGGCCTTTTTTCTTGAGAACACTTTGTACATCACGCAGGGTAAAATCAATACCGATTGCAAATGCGTTCAGACACGTATCTGCAGACATGCCTGGTTCGTATTTACGTCCTACAGCCACGACCAGCTCAGTCTCAAAATGAATATCTCCCTGCCCCTGAGGAAGCTCCAGTGTGGCACCATCCAGCGGCACAACCGCATGAGACGGCTTCAAAAAAATCATCGGTTCTGCGGGAACCTCATTACCCAGCTCCTCCGCATGCAGCTTATAATTGCGCCCAACACAGTAAACATTACGAATTTCCACGTTCATTACGATCCGTCACCCTTCCCGCGTATGTAGTCCAATTGATTAACGAATAAGTTTACGTATATAGTGCCACATCCGGTGCTTGGAAAGCAAAAAAACCTGCTCCCAGCGATCCGGCCAATTAGTGCAAATCATCAATTCAGGATGCAATGAGGACAATTTCCGCATTATACGGCGGTCATCCACCGTCCACGCCATGACAGTAATACCGCGGCCAGTGAGATCTTTCATCAGGTATCGATCCAAACACGGATAGCCCATGGATAAAAAAGTACATTGTAGCTGCTCCAGTTGCTTTGCCAAATCATCTGGACGCGCGTCGATAATCAATCCGGTACGAGTCTCAGGAGAAAGCTCCTTAGCCCGGCGTAATGCGGCACGCTCAAAAGAGGTTAATACCACCTCTCCCTCCATCCCTCTCATCACAATTTCACGGAGTACGGCTTTCTCCAGTCCCGGATACATATCTCCCGCTGTTTTAAGCTCAATATTGAGTGATACGCGGCCACGACATAAATCCAGTACCTGTGCAAGGGAAGGGATCATTTCTCCACGGTATTCTGCACTTTTCCAGCTACCAGCATCAAGTTGTTGCAATGCTTTCCAGTCTGAATCCTTTACTCTCCCTGTACCAGTCGTCGTTCGCTCCAGCGTAAAATCATGAATTACCACCGGAACACCGTCCTTTGACAGCTGTACATCCAGCTCAACCCAGTGTACAAACGGCTGCTCCAACGCAAGCTTAAAGGCTGCCATCGTGTTCTCGGGAGCAATCCCCGAAAAACCGCGGTGAGCCACGCACAAATGATTCATCTTGTTATGACCTCCATCCACAAAGGAGTCCCTCATACGACCATTCCGTCAATTTCCATTTAAAAAATTTCTTTTCGAACTTCTATTGAGCGCTTACTGTACCATCCGTCCCTATCGAGACATTTCCCGGTGACTGTGTCGCCACTCTCTGCAAAATTTTGCTGGCCTCCGTATCCTTCAATGGGATCGGTTGCCCCAGCTCCGCCCGGTAAGGGGTCAGCTTCATTTCGCAAGCCCCTTTTCGGGTACAGATTGCCTGAAAAATTGCCGTATCCCAAGTGGCTGGCACCGTTGATTTAGAAAAAATAAAATTACCTGTGCTGTATGCGATCCATTTACCTTTATATTGCTCCATCCCTTGAAGCACATGTGGATGACCGCCAATGACAAGATCAGCTCCAGCATCAATAAAAGCATGCGATAACTCGGTCTGATGGGGCTCAAGTGCAGTAGCGCGCTCCTTCCCCCAATGGGCAATGACAATCACCAGATCGGCCTGCATTCGTGCCTCACGGATGGACTTTACGATAGCGGACGAATCATAGGCTCCTGCTACTCCGGGCAGTTTGGCGCCCGCATTCCAGTTGGCTTCAGGCATGACACGTGTAGTCCCTAATAACGCAATTTTGATCCCTTTACGTTCAAAATAATGCGGCGCATACGCTTCTTTTGCATTACGTCCGGCTCCAGCATGGGCAATACCTTTTTCATCCAGATATTTCAGTGTATCCAGTAATCCGCCTGTGCCCTGATCCAAAATGTGATTGTTGGCCAAATTGACAGCATCTATCCCTGCCGCAGCCAACGCAGTTAACGCCTTGGGCGAAGATTTATACACATACGTTTTATTTAACGCACCCACACCATTCGTTGTCACGGGCGTTTCCAGATTGGCAATCGTCAGATCGTCTTTATGAAACAAGTTTCCGAGATATTGATACGGAAAATCAAACCCATTCTGTTCCAATCGCTGCTCAACTTTACCGGAAAATTGCACATCCCCTACAAAGTGAAGCGTGACTGTCGGAGAATCTGCATCGTCTGTTTTGGATTTTTTTACATCCTCCGTTCCTCCCTTATCGGCGGATGGATTACCGTCGTATACATCCTTGGACGTATCGTTCCCTGCCTGCCCGTCTTTCCCCGAGGATAATTTTGCTCCTGAAGAGCTGCCTTCGGGAGCATTTGTGTCAGACGTTGCCGCGGGAAGATGGCTTGTGTCTGAAGCAGCAGATTGCTTCGTTTCATTGTCAGCGAATTGCTTATCTGCATGAGGGCCTTCGTCCAGCTGTTTATTTGACAAAGCTGTAACACTTTCACTGACCGAGGGAGTAGGTAGCTCTTCACTAGCAGATCCCGTTTGGATTTTCTTCTCCGTTTGCGAATACCTGGCATTTTCCGCAAGAGAGCCACTGTTGTCGTGTTCAAATATGTAATAATAACCGAAAAGACCTACGATCATAAGCAGCAGGACCAGATTCGTAATGATCCAAACCTTGCCTATTTTTGGTTTTCTTGCTTTCTTGCGACCTTCATTTCTCTGTGATCTGGGAGGGTACATTCTTCACTCCTTCTATGCTATTGCATATGCATAACTTCTTTATTAGCTGGCGAATTTTACACCTTCTCCATTATATATCAAATTTCAATATAAATAGAACCCCTCGCCTGGATCGCGAAGGGTTCATCATTGAACATTTACACCTGTACCTTGACCGCTTCCTGCTGTGTCGTTTGGACGGCATGGGAGGCCCATTCCTTAGCCTGACGGATGCAATCCGGTAAACCAATCGCATCATAGCCAGCACCCAACACATACACTCCTGGCATGGCAGTGCGTAATTCTTCCCGCAAATCAGCTATAGCCTGCGGATGCCCTACCGGATATTGCGGCATGGAGTTGCGAAGACGTGTAATTTCCGTGAACAGCGGAGTTGCTGTAACTCCCATCATCTCTTTCAAATCCTTACGTACCAGTGCAATCAGCTCATCATCCGGTAACTCTACAGTGTCTTCAGCTCCTGCTCGCCCTACATAACAGCGCAACAGCACCTTATCATCCGGGCTAGTATGTAGCCACTTGGCAGACGTCCATGTACAAGCGGTTACGCTGCGTCCTTCTTTGCGAGGGACCAGAAAACCAGAACCGTCAAAGACATTCTCAATATCTGTTTTATCGAAGGCCATGACCACGTTTGCTACGGAGACGTAATTAACGGCTTCCAGTGCAGCCACATTGACATGATCTCGCAATAGCGGCGCAGCAGCAAAGTTGGGAGTCGTTACAAAAATATCATCTGCCTCCAGCGTCTCTCCATTGTCCAGCATAACGCGATATGGGCTGTCTTCACTATCCGTTGTCTTTGTGAATTCTGTAACAGCAATTCCGGTGCGTAAATCACAGTCATACAAATCATTCAGCAACGCATGCACCAAACTTTGCAAACCTTGACGGAAGGTCAAAAAGGCACTTTTTTTCGTACCCGTATGTGTTTCAGCTGGTTTTCGGCCTGTCATCATCCCGTGAATGAGGCTTCCGTATTGTTGCTCTACCTCAGCAAATTGTGGGAAGGTCGCCTGCAAACTTAGTGTCTTCATGTTGGCAGCATAAATCCCCGCCAGCAGTGGCTCGGTTACATTTTCCAGTACTTCTTTGCCCAGTCGGCGTTCAATAAAATCACCCAACGCCTCATCTCCCGGTACACGGCGAGGCGGAATGACAAAATCCATCATAGCCCGCATTTTCCCGCCTAGAGAGATCAAGCCGCTGCGCAAAAAGGGTTTCAGCTCTGTTGGAATCCCAAGCACCAGCCCAGGAGGCATCGGATGAAGCTGTCCTTCATGCAAAATGTATGTCTTTTTAGCCTCAGGATTTGTGCTCACCAACTCATGATCCAACTCCAGCTCTTTTGCCAGGTCTATCATGGCCGTTTTACGGGCCAGAAAGGAATCTGGCCCCTTTTCAATTACAAAACCATCTTTATGCAGCGTCTCAATTTTCCCGCCCAGCACGGAAGCTTTCTCCACCAGCGTAATTCGAGGTGTATAGCCAGCTTCTTTGTACATTTTTCGTGTATAAAAAGCAGTGCTAAGCCCGGTCAAGCCTCCGCCTACAATTACAATATTACGTAACTTTTGCTCCATTATGTCCTCATCCCTTTTTCCATTGGTCTATGATGACATCACTAAGCGTCTCCATGTACAGTGGATCACTGTTGAGTGAATCAATACGCTGAAAACGCATATCCAATTCCTTCGCCAACGCCTGTGCTTCGATATCCAGATCGTATAACACCTCTAAGTGATCAGAAACAAAGCCAACTGGCGCAGCCAGCACATACTCCACTTGCTCCTCTTTAAGACTGTGCATGGTATCCAAAATGTCTGGCCCCAGCCATGGCTCTGCTGTACGACCGGCGCTTTGCCACGTAAACTGCCAGTTGGTAATTCCCGCCTTGTCCGCAACAGCCTGCGATGTAGCCATTAATTGCTCCACATAAGGATCACCCATAGCCAAAATCCGTTCAGGCAAGCTGTGCGCACTAAATAGAACACGAACCTCATCCCGCTTGGCTCCAGCTTCTTCAAAAAGCGCCAGTTTGGCATTTACACGCTCAGTCAGCGTCTTAATCAGCTTTGGATGAAGATAATAGCTCTCCACAAATGATATGGCCAGATCCAGTTCCTGTGCCTTAGCCTGTGCGCGCTTAATATAAGTGCCTACACTCATAACGGAATAATGCGGAGCCAGCACGACACCCACCGCTGCACGAATGCCATCTTGCACCATGGCTTCCACACCGTCCTCAATAAACGGTTTGGCATGTTTGAGCCCCTGATAACAGACAAATTCAATATCAGGGTTGTGATTTTCCCGATTTAAGGTTTCCTGCAGGTTTTGAACCTGCCGATCCGTATTCTGCCGCAACGGAAACACACCGCCCACAATAGCTTCATAACGATCCTTTAATTCCTTTAACTGCTTCGGCGAGGGAGCATTACCGCGACGAATATGTGTATAATAGGCTTCCACCTGATCCAGACTCTCCGGCGTCCCGTAGGACATGACCAGTACACCCACTTTGGTTTTCATTAGCAGATCACCTCTTAACGTTTCTAATGTATTAATTTTTTGACAAAACCGAGCGGGAATACTCATGTACATAGTTAGTAAGCTCTCTTAGCTTATCTAGCGAGGCCTCAGGAAATAAACCATGACCGAGATTGAAAATGTAACCCGGCTCTAAGATGCCTTCATCTACAATGGTTTTTGCATACTGCTTGATAACATCGATTGGTGCAGTAAGCACATAGGGATCCAGATTTCCCTGTACACCAAAACCGTTCCCCAAGCGACGACGTCCTTCAGGTATACTTACCCGCCAGTCCAGTCCAATCACATCGGCTTTTAACCCATTCAAGTGTGGGAGCAATTCACCAGAACTTACGCCCGGGAAATAAATTTTAGGTACATCCAGATCAGATAGTTCATGGAAAATACGTGTGATAGTCGGCAACACAAAAGTTTGAAAATCATAAGGCGAGAGCGCACCTACCCAACTATCAAACAATTGAAAAGCCTTACCGCCATTAGCGATATGGGCACGCACGTATGTAATAACCATGTCCCCTAGCTTATCCATCAGGCGATGCCACAGTTCAGGCTCTCCATACATCATCGCTTTGGTGCGAATATATCCTTTGGAGGGCCTTCCTTCTATTAAATAGCTTGCAATGGTAAAAGGTGCTCCAGCGAACGTAATCAATGGCACGTTTAGTTCACGGTCCAAAATACGGATCGTTTCCAAAATATGACCCAAATCGCGTTCCACATCAATTGGACGCAACTTATCTACGTCTGCGGCTGACCGGATCGGATTATCAATAACCGGGCCAATATTTTTGACAATATCAAAATCAACCCCTAGCGAGGCTACCGGATTCATAATATCAGAATATAAAATTGCAGCGTCCACCCCAAGCTTGCGCACGGGCATCAAAGTCACTTCTGCGGCCAACTCGGGCTGGCGGCATATTTCAAGCAACGTGTATTTTTCTTTAATTTTGCGATACTCAGGGTCATACCTTCCGGCCTGCCGCATGTACCATACGGGAATATGATCCACAGCTTGCTTGCGGCAAGCGCGGATAAAAGTATCATTGTAGGTCATGACTTCAGCCTCCAGTTCGAATCATAAATACTATATTTTATTATGCCCTTTTTCAAGAGTCGTAACAACCGCAGCTCTCGAACAAACCATGACAAACCCATGACATTTGGATAAAGTTTCAATGAAGTGTGCTATACTAGAGAAATGGCTTTTTTAAAGCTCCGGAGAAGTTATGCTTTGATAAGTAGGATTTACAACAGGATGAGAATGGGCAGAAAGGAAGTGAAAGCACATTGAAAACGTGGGAGACGTGGAAAATCAATCTCATTGTGCTTTGGTTCGGTCAGTTTCTGGTCAATGCGGGTATTACGATGATTACTCCGTTCCTCGCCCTGTATCTGGCTCAGGACCTTCATGTGAAGGGAGAGCACGATATTGGTCTATGGGCCGGAGTTATTTTTGCCGCTAACTTTTTGACTTCATTTATGTTCCAGCCTTTGTGGGGCAAGCTGGCTGACCGATATGGACGTAAAGTCATGCTGCTTCGCTCAGGCTTTGGTATGGCTTTGGTCATCGGATGTATGGGTTTGGTCACCCACCCGTGGCAACTGCTGGCGCTTCGCCTGCTGAACGGTACGATTTCGGGTTTCAATCCGGCATCGATTTCCCTAGTGTCGGGTACCACTCCCAAAGAGCGAACCGGATTCGCTATGGGGATTATGCAATCCGGTCAGATGGCTGGCACGATTCTCGGCCCTCTGCTAGGCGGATTTTTGGCTGACTGGGTCGGATTCAGACCGATCTTCTATATTACAGGCTCTCTAATTTTTATAGCCTCGCTCATCGCAATGTTTCTGGTTAAAGAAAATTTTAGCAAAACGGAAGCCGCACGCATACCGCAAATTTCGGTTCTTGCCGGATTAAAGGAGCTTAGCCATACGCCCCAGCTTCCGGCTTTGTTCACCGTAACGTTTCTGCTCCAGTTTGCCATGATCAGTACGGTATCTCTGCTGCCGTTATATGTGCAAAAACTGTATGGGTCGGCAGAAGGAATTGCGTTGATTGCCGGATTCGTTACGGCTATTACAGGCGTATCCAATATGGTTGCTGCACCGCTCCTTGGAAGATTGAGTGACAAGATAGGGGCGCACAAGATTTTGACCATTGCACTGCTCGGAACGGCGGTTATGCTCATTCCGCAGGCTTTTGTCAATGAAGTATGGCAACTTGTCATTATCCGTTTTTTCATGGGTGTATTTATGGGCGGTCTGCTACCAAGCGTAAATGCTTTGATTCGCACGTATACACCGGAAGGAATGGAAAGCCGTTCTTTCGGCTTCAATACCAGTTCGCTAGCGCTCGGAAATATGCTGGGTGCTGTCATTGGCGGGGTGCTATCCGGGTTTATCGGCATCGAAGGACTGTTTATCATGTCAGGTGTCCTGTTAATCGTCAACATATTCTGGGTACGCATGAAGCTCTTTGATCGTAAGGCTACGCCTGATTTCAGGTAAGATAACCTTCGGGTAAGACAAGCCTGCCTTAACAGATAAGAACCTCTTGTCCACGCCACCGTGGACAAGAGGTTCTTATCTGTATAGCTATATATAGGGAATGAACGCTATTTAACTCGAGCTAGCGCCAATCCATCGTAAGCTGGCAATAGCGTGCTGACCAGCCGCGGATCTGTTGCTATCGTTTCGTTAAACCGTCTCACGGCCTGGACGGCAGGGCCATTCTTATCCGTATTCAGCGTCCGTCCCCGAAGGAAACAGTTGTCTCCCGCAATAATGGCACCCGGATTCGCCAGAGCAATCGCATATTCCAGATACACTGGGTAATTTTCCTTATCTGCATCAATGAAGAAAAAATCGAAAGTTCTTCCCTCTTCCTGAAGTTCCTTCAAGCTATCCGCTGCGGGTCCGATACGGTATTCGACACGGTCACCGTAGCCGTTGTTTTCCATATGTCGATGTGCCAGCGCTGCGTACGCTTCTTTTAGCTCGAGTGACACAATGCGGCCCTTTTCTCCCAGCCCACGGGCCAGACATAATCCACTGTAGCCGCCTAATGCGCCGATTTCCAGTACATGCTGTGCGCCAGATACTTCAATTAGAAAGGTCAACAGTTTTCCGTAAGGATGAGCAACGGATACTTCCGGCATACCTTCTTTAACGATAGCCTCCCTAATACTGCGCAGTGCTTCATCTTCTTGTACCAGCTGGTCTACATATTGTTCAGGCGTCATATTTGGTGTAATTTCCACGGTTCATCTCTCCTTCTTGCTTAATCATAGCGCAGGTTGGACGTGGTGTCCTTCGTAAATTTTTCACCTTAATGATTTGTCTCTTCGAGTACAATGACCTATACTATAGGGATTGAACCAAGCTTACATGATTATGGGGACGGAGTGAATACGTTTAATGACTCAACTGCAACTAATTGCAACTGCGCCAATGGGACTTGAAGCCGTCGTGGCCCGGGAACTCAGAGAACTCGGATACGAAGATCTGACCGTTGAAAATGGCCGCGTCGTTTTTACCGGAGATTATATGGATATATGCCGGTGTAACCTGTGGCTTCGCACATCAGACCGCGTGCTTATAAAAATGGGTGAATTTGCTGCAACTACCTTCGACGAGCTGTTCGAGGGTACCAAAGCATTGCCTTGGCAGGATTGGATTCCTGTAGATGGTGAATTTCCCGTAGAGGGACGTTCGCACAAATCACAGCTTAGTAGCGTACCAGCCAGTCAGGGAATCGTCAAGAAGGCGATTGTAGAGAAGCTCAAGGAAACCTACCACACAGATTGGTTTGCTGAAGATGGCCCTCGTTACGTCATTGAGGTTATTCTATTGAATGATCGTGCGTTGCTGACACTTGATACGACTGGTCCAGGACTGCACAAACGCGGCTACCGCAAGCTCGTTACAGAGGCGCCTCTCAAAGAAACAATGGCTTCTGCTCTTATTCAGCTTAGTCGCTGGAGCCCTGACCGACCATTCTATGACCCATGCTGCGGTTCCGGTACTTTGTTGGTCGAAGCTGCCATGCAAGCCTGGAACATTGCGCCAGGCCTGAGACGTACCTTTAACTCGGAAGACTGGCCTGTCATTGGCAGAGAATTATGGGATCAGGCTCGCGACGAAGCGATGGATTTGACCCGCGATGACATTCCTTTTGAGATTGCAGGTAGCGATATCGATCCAAATGCCATACAAGTTGCTGAGGCAGCTGTAAAAGCAGCAGGCTTTGCTAAAGACATCCCTCTTAAGGTAATGCCTGTAACTAAAGTCAGACTCGAAGGACAATATGGTGTGATGATTACAAACCCACCTTATGGCGAGAGACTGAGCGAGCAATCCGAGGTGGAAAAGCTGATCCGTTCACTCGCACGCACGGCAGCCGAGATGAAGACTTGGTCCTTCTTTGCCATCAGCTCCACCAAGCAATTTGAGCATTATTGGGGCCGTAAAGCAGACAAGCGCCGGAAGTTGTTTAACGGCCGGATCGAATGCCAATACTATCAGTATCTGGGCCCTCTGCCTCCGCGCCGCAAAGATACTTCGCCGTTGCAGCCTTAAATATGATGAAGTTTAGGCCAGGAAACGAACCCTCTGTTCGTTCTTCTGGCCTGATTTGTGCTGTATTTTCTTTACTTAATCATTGAAATGCGTGAGATGAGCGCTATAATAATTAAAGGCATTTCGGTTTTAACATTACGTTAATATGTAGTTTATACTAGCCGAACATTTCTGCCGGAGGGGGTAAAGTGTTGGTTATTCGCACGTCCAGTGCAAATCGCACTGGTAACACGTTCAGCAGAATGCTGCTGTCTCGATATTTTGGATTAGGTCTGTTTTTTGTACTTATGATCGGCAAGCTCGTACTGATTCACTATAACTTGCATGCCCAAAATATTGACATGAATCCGCTGGATTATGTCATCGCTATTGGTTCGCTTTTACTTGTGAGCTTCTGGACCTTATGGCTGCCACGTCGCGGACGTTTGATTGCTCTTGTGGTGCTCGATGTTTTGCTCACTGCGCTCATTTATTCCGACATGGTTTATTATCGGTATTTCCAGGATTTCATTACGATTCCCGTCTTACTTCAAGCAGGACAAGTTGATTCTCTGGGCGGAAGTATCGCATCCCTTATGTACTGGTGGGACCTTTTCTTTTTTGCGGACTGGATTCTATTCATTCCGTATGTCATATTTGTGGCTTCCTTACGGCGTCGGTTTACAACAAATGATACTTATTTAGAAGCATCCCGAAGCTCGTTCACAAGGAGGTTCCTGCTTCGCTTCTCCAAAGGAGCATTGGCCTTCCTGATTGGCTATGTATTAACATTTGGACCGATCAAGTATTATACCTCCACGTGGGCAACTGGCATATTTGTCGGCAACTGGTGGTCAATGGCCTTGTACAACGTAACCGGATTGATCGGATTTCATGGATATGACATCTACCGTTATGGTCAGGATCATCTTGGTCCCCAGCCAACATTGGCTCAAGCGGAATCCGATAAGGATAAGGAATGGTTTAATCAGCACCAAAAGTTGCTTCAGGTTAAAAATGATCTATCAGGCAAGTATAAGGGAAAAAACGTGATGGTCATTCAAGCTGAAGCGTTCATGAACTTTTTTATCGGCAAACAGATCAACGGTCAAGCGATTACGCCTAACTTTGACAAACTGACGAAGGAAAGCATGTATTTCAACAATTATTTTCACCAGACTGCGCAGGGTCGTACTTCGGACGCGGACTTCTCTACACATGCTTCGCTGCATCCACTCCCTACTGGCTCGGTATTTATCCGTTATGCGGACCATAAATTCGATACGTTACCTTCCATTTTGAAGGATACTGGGTATAGTCCCAATGCGTTTCACGTGTATGACAGCAGCTTCTGGAACCGTTACACCATGTATAAAGCAATGAACTATGACAAGTTCTACAGTAAAAAAGATTTTAAAATAGATGAGCCACTGGGTTGGTCACTGGGGGATAAATCCTTTTTCCGTCAAACGCTCAATGATCTCACCACCGAAGTTAAGCAGCCGTTCTACGCCTATATGGTCGGTATCTCCAGCCATCATCCGTACAACCTGTCACCTGACGCGGTAGATTTGGACGTTGGCGAGTTTGAAGGTACCATGTTCGGAGACTATCTGAAATCTGTCCATTATGTAGATGAAGCACTGGGCGAATTGGTAGATCAGATGAAGAAAGACGGACTGTGGGATGATACGATCCTGATGTTTTATGGGGATCATGACAATTCTATTAAAGACAAAGCACTGTATGAGAAGTTTTTAGGCAAGCCACTTACGGATCTGGACATGCAGAAAATCATGAATCAAGTGCCATTGCTTGTGCATCTTCCCGACGGAAGTCAGGCGGGCACGTATACGGAACCAGCAGGTCAGTTGGATCTGACGCCTTCCGTAATGCACCTACTTGGGATTTCTACAAAACCATATCATTTTATGGGAAATGATCTGTTTAGCGGGAAGCCTCGTATGGTTGTGCTGCGTACCGGTGCTTTCACAGATGGACGAGTGTACTACATTCCATCTGAAGACGGTACATTCTCCAAAGGGACCTGTTACAACCTGAATACAGGTCAGCCTACAGATGTAAACGCCTGCGGACCGGGCTATACCGAAGCTCTCAATCGGTTGAACATATCCGATCAGGTTATCACATACGATCTTATTCGCGAATGGGAACCACAAACAAAGAAGTAACTCCTTCTGTATCTAATAGACTTTCTGTAGGAGGTTGCTAACATAGCATCCTCCCCGGACTCCTTGAAGGATGTTGATCGCATAACTGCCCTGTATATAACAAAAAAGCACGATCCATCAGCTTGTAAGTGCTGTGGATCGTGCTTTTTTATATGGATTGTCACTCGACTGCACTAGGAACGCAACGTTTTTTTAGCTTGTTCAAGCCGTTGTACCTCTTCACCAAGCATGTCCTCCGCAACTTCTACTGAGTCGTCACCAAGGCTATCCTTTGCCTGCTGTATGGCATGTTCAGCATGAGTGCGAGATTGCTCCGCCTGTTCAATCAGTTGCTCAGCCGGATGTGACAATGCCTGAGAGACGGCATTGTGTAGCCTGTCCACCGAGTTTTGTGTTTGAGCTTCAACACTGTGATTGTCGAGATTAGAATCATATTGGGCCATGAGTCACTCCTCCTTCTGGGCAGTGGTCTACATCCATTAGCATGGATCAGAAGAAGGGGAACTATTCAAAAATTGTGAATGCTGCGTACTGGAACTATTTGATAAAGCGCGCAGCCTTCTCCAATACTTCATCCTCTGTGGCCGCACTCACATAACGTCCGTTCACATATACAAACGCTCGTTTCCCACAAGGACCGCAATACGATTTGCAGCCGATTTTGATCTCGGCATCTGGTGCCATCTTTTGCAACTTGGGCAAGATCGTTTTCAAGCGGATATGATTGCATTCATCACATACGCGAATATCATTGGCCATCTGTCATTCCTCCGAGCTCCGGCTTAGTGGTCGCCGTGATTACCTTGGGAAGGGTTAGTAATGACAAATCCTTCTTCGGGGAAGTACAAGTAATCAATTTTTACACCATCCAGCAGCGGCTGGCCGTTTTCCAAAATTACGTCAATACCTTTATCTGTAGATACGACAGTATCTGTTTCTTTAGGCGTGTCCAAATCCAGCCCGTAATGAGCATGATCTCCATGAGCATGAGTAATAACAACGCGCAGGCTCTTCCCTTGGTTCTCTTCCTTATCCAGTTCAAGTTTCAATACTTTAGCTGCGTTACGAGTAATTTTGCAGTTCATCAAACTTCATCTCCTTCATATTCATTAAATGAAATGTGGTTCATTGGATACATATCCACACCACACAACCTAGCGGGTAAAATCAACAACTCAAATAATTAGCCTCTATCCCAGAGGGAAGGAGGTACTATGGCAGCATAGCTGCGTCTGAAACATCATCATGAGCCAATAGATCACAATTATATTCAGCATAGCAAAAGGCAATATTCCTATTGTAAAGAAAATCGTGAAAAATCGCAATCACGAAATTCATAAGCTTATCTACCGAACACGTACATGCTGCTTTTCAAGCACATCTGGATATTTTCGTTCGGCACGGGTGACAAACCAATTCATAAGCAATAGCGTCACACCAATATCGTCGATGGGCATAAATGGCATGACATCAGGTAATATCCAATAGAGCAATACAGGCACCGCAAAGAGTAACTTTTCTCCCAGCGGAATCCTTGATGAAGTAATAAATCGGGGCATACGACGAAATACATGTGACCATTGACGGAGAGATAGTAATCTTTTCCACTTCATAGTTGTTCACTCCATTTCGAATGCTCCTAAGTATATATCCCCCATTGAAGGGACATGTAAAGAGGAACACTTATAAAAAACGTGTTCCTCCTAATACGCGCAAATGATTCGATACGTTTCAGTAGGCCGAATTTTTCACCATGACAGCACTGTTGCCATTAACATGCCCACTTCTGCTGCAATATCATCGTAATCACGCATGGGCAGCGGATTTACACCTAGACCGACTTCAACGGTAAACCCTGGTTTACCAAATCGCTGTATAAACCAATCCTTGTACCCTGCATCGCTCCCACCCAGCTTTACCGCCCGGTACCCTGTTGCGGCAGCTAGCCGTAAGGCCCAATCTCGGCTCTCCTTAGGCTCTAGATCCCGATAATTCCAATAGATCTCCTGTCCCTGACTGTGTATGGATAACACCATGTCGAACTGTTCGCGCTCCGTCAGATCAGCAAGCGCTTTGGACTCTGGTTCAGACAAAGGTGCAGGTCCTGCATAGTCTCGTCGAGACGGACCTATTTTACCGCGTCTGCGTACCTCCTCTTCCCAATATGCCGGAAATTGATCGTTGAGGTCGACACCACGAATATTGGCCTTCCAACCGCGATAATCAGCACGTCCTTCATTCCACTTTTTGAGGTCATGATACAACGGATGAGTTGGGAGTACACCTTGTTGCACCAGCTCTACCCCATCCGGGTTGACCATCGGAACCACCCATAGGGAAGTATGCTCCAGCAAATCCTGCGGAGAACCTCCATACACCCATTGAGAGGTCCCTATATGTTCTTCAGTCCCATCGATCCCTTGTGCATATTGCTCTATAAAACGCAGCAAACAAGGCGTCGTCAGCCATTCATTAGCATGAACAGAAGCATTGGCATGAATTTTACGCGTTCCCTGCCCAATACGTACATAAGGAATATCCTTCCCCATGACACTGGTGCCAATGCTGCCAACTTCAATAAACGGATATCTGCGGGCCAAGGCCGCTAGGTCTTCCTTTAAATCTTCATATCCATACTCTCCACGTAATCGTACAATCTGATCCTGATGGTCTTCAGGAATAACAATTGTTTTTCCTTCCGTAAAATCATGCTCCGCAAGTCCTGGATTGGCTAGCCGTAACTCATCAAGCTCCACACCAAACTGCTTGGCAATCTGTCTTGCATACTCACCAGGCTGAATAACGTATTTACGATCCGTAGACGGACGAATATATAACACTTGACCACTAATCAGGTAGGGTTGCGTGGCGGCCCACGGATTATCTACGATCAAAGTATCCACCGATAGTTTAAAAGCCGAGGCGACCCGGTGCAATGTATCTCCTTTTTGAACGATATATTCCCTCATCTTACTACGCCCCTTCCATCTGCCTTATTGCATGTTATGCAGACGCGGCGTGTCTTGATGTAGCGAAAAGCAAAACAACCGACTTCTTTTGTCCAATGACAAAAAAAGTCGGCTGTCTCGTTAATCCAAATTGGTGACTTGCCAGACGACAGGCGTTTGGCGAATTTGCTCCCCGAGCCACTGTGCGGCAATGCGCTGGAACAATTCAGGATCGCCGGAACAAAAGAGCTGATGTACCGGCGTTTCGTCCCCAGCTTCCAACTTGCCTTTGTTATACAAAATAGTACTCGTCTCACGCGCCGTTTCATCTGCCGAGCTAATGAGCTTTACTGCAGGCCCCATGACTTCTTGAATCGTTTCCTTCAAAAAGGGATAATGCGTACAACCAAGAATCAGACAATCAATCGGATACGTTTGAATAGGTCTCAATGTCTCCTCCACAACCTGCGATGTCGTCTTGGAGCGGAATAAGCCTTGTTCCACCAATGGAACAAGCGCAGGACAAGCATGGCTCACCACGTCTACATAAGGAGACAATTGCTTGAGCGCAGCTGTATACGCTCCGCTTCGAATCGTACCGACAGTCCCAATCACCCCGACATGCCCGGTAGCAGTCGCACTAATCGCAGCACGAGCCCCAGGGTGAATGACTCCGATCACCGGAATGGATACCTTTTGGCTTATATAGTCCAATGCCGCGGCAGTAGCCGTGTTACAAGCAATAATAATGACTTTCGGATCAAATTGAATCAGAAAATCAACCATTTGCTCTGTAAATTTTTTAACCTCTTCCGATGGTCGGGGGCCATACGGAGTGCGCGCAGTGTCTCCAAAATAAATGATTTTTTCCCGTGGAAGCTGACGCATGACTTCTTTTACAACCGTCAAACCTCCTACACCGGAATCCAAAATTGCAATCGCTTGCTGCACGTACACACCGCTTCCTTTTTGTTCAAATATGAGTTGTTTCATCTCGGAAAGCTATCCGTTGCTACATACCTTATGTCGTATTAATGTAAAAGGTACCCCAAAAGATTACCCTAAAACGAGGAAGTGATCAATAAAAAGGCTCCACCCCAACGGGAGAAGCCACGAATTCAAACTGTATTCAGTGTTTCACCTACGTTTTACAGACCGTTACAGAGCATCTTTTTCCGTATCTTCTTGAACCGTCGCTGATGAAATACTAACCTCAGGAATAATTTCACCCTTTTTACGCCATTGCCCGATTTCATGAATGACGGCTGAGGCTGTCTCCTTAATTTTGTCAGTATACTCAATTGAGGTGTCTGAAATTTTCCCCGCTAGCTCCTGTCCCTTATCACTTACGTTGCGCGCCTGATCTGTAATATTCTGACGCAGCTCGCGACCTGACTTAGGGGCAAATAACAAAGCAGCAACCGAACCAACAATGCTGCCTGCCAACGCGCCTCGGATAAAACTTTTGCAGTTCTCCTTCATCATCATCTCTCCCTTGTGCCCGGGCGAATGCCCATCTGTTAGTGCATTATAAGCATGGAGAGCTTGTCATGATACAGAAAACAAGCCTGAAAAGTTTTACTTTTTTTTAGAGCGGATACGATACAGGCAGCAACGGCCCCCATCCGCCAAGCAATCCTCACGAACAACCTCGGCATCAAGCAGCTCCTCAAACATTTGCTGCTCGCATTCACAAGCCTTGCGATAACGGCCTGCAATTTGAGAGATAGGACAATTGTATTCCACAATAGAGTAGCTACCGTCCTCTTCCTCTCGCCACTCTGCCATATATCCGGAAGCATTTTGAATGCCCGAAAGCTTTTCCACACGTGAAGCCAGTGTAGTCTCCCCCTCCATATGAGGGGCGTAGCGCTTCATCATTTTACGTTTTCTACCATCAAACAGCGAGTAAACAGCTTCCATTCCCTGCTCTTCGTCCAGCTCCTCTAACAGTTCCAGTAACAGATGATCATAATTACGAGGAAACTGCTCGCTTCCCTGCTCGCTCAGGCTGTATAAAAACGTCGGGCGTCCCATCGCCTGTCTCACGATCGTAGCCACGATCAGACCATCCTGCTCCATCAATTTGAGATGCCTGCGCACTCCCATTTCGGTAATGCCCAATTGAGCTGCCAAGCTTCCGACGCCCACAGGTCCCTGGGTTTTCAATAATGTCATGATCATGCGCCTAGTGGGCATTTCGGGTACGATATACTTATCCGTCACTTTTGCCTTTACACTCCCTCGGGCTGGGGACCCAATTCCTTATTTAAATAATCATGCACGTTAGATGCAAAAAGCTCCAGCAACCCAGGCAGCTTTAGTGTAAGCGGGTGAAGGCTTGTCCGGTCCCAATGGAAGTACTCCTGTACTAGGGGTTTACGTAAGCCTACCAGCTCTACTAGCGAATGAAATACGGTATCATCCAGTACACCTTCCTCATGAATGATACCGATAATATCCTCATAGCTACTAGCGTCACGCATAATAAATCCGTCGATGATATAGCTTCCTACGTCCGTTACCGTCTCAATTGCCAGATGAAGGCAGCGCTCCTGCACTAGCCCCTGCAACAGATCGCCGTTCCAGACAGCAGAAGTCTGGCGAAGTCCGGCGACAATGTCGGGAACAGCCCCTAGTCGAAGCTCAATTTGTTCCCGGTTGACATAATACAAGGTCCTGCACCTCCAGTAATCGCTTTAGATTTCATAATCAACTGCGATAGATACATCCTTCACTTCATTCATGTGTACAATAATTTCCTGGTGCACAGGGTGTACCTGATACGTTTGCAAATCCTCCAGTGTTTCGACAACAGCGGTAAGGGAAATATCATAAGAACGTTCCGAACGAATCACATCCGTACCTACTTCGAGTGACAGCAGCTCTTTGATTTTGCCGTTCATGCTGCGCAAGATGGATGCTGTTTGCTCAATGCTTTCGGGGGAGCGGTCTTTCAATTTGAACAAAACAATATGTTTAATCATGCGTATAGGCTCCTTATCTTAAAATGTTCTCTTGAAAATTTTATCATAACGCCCCACATACGGAAAGAAACTTTGTAATTCTAGTGATCTTTTCCGCCATTTTTACCATCAGACTCCTTGTCCTTTAATAGGGCAAAAAAATTCTTGAGCTTCGGTGGGAGCGGCAGACCCATTCGTGAACAGTTTTCCGTAATAGAGATTAATTCATTGGATAAATAAAAATACGTCGCTGCCCCTTTCATGATTTCGGTACCCATCAGGAGATCCACGTGATGCGCCAAAGAAATCACCATTAGCATTAAAGCCTTTCTCGCCAGCCCCCAAAAGCCGGCTTTACTGCTTAAACCTTGCCCAGTCTTAATTGCTGCGGCGACTCCAGTCACATAATCAACAGCCATTGCAACCGTGAATAGCACCATTAGCTGATTCCAGCCGCCAAAGGCAAACGTAATAAGGGCTCCTGCGGTAGCACAAATCATACTAAACATACTCGGATTAATATTCATACCTCTCCTCCTCTCGGGGCGGTTACTGTAATATATGCAGCGACGTGGTAACCCGTAAAGTCATATGACCTGTGCATAGACATGAATTCATAGATTCATATAAAGCATGCTGCAAACTTCACAATTTCGAGCGAATACAACAAAAAGACACCTTTTCAACCACTATACAATGGTTGAAAAGGTGTCTTTTCTTTCATGCTATTCAATTAACGATGATCATTCCAAAAATTAAGCGGAGTCAGGTTATCATTCAACGGCTCGAACGAATATCCTTCTTTCTGCAAAGCGGCCATGATTTGTGGAAGAACCTTGATCGTAGATGGCTTATCATGCATAAGAACGACTGGTGTTCTGCCTTGCTTTTTCAATCTTCTAATATCACTTAGGACAGTCTGTACAAAATGCTCTGGATTTTTAGTATAACGCCAATCATTGGAATCAATGTTCCAGTCCCAAATATGATAGCCTGCACCCGTCAGTTGATCGCGGTATGCTTTCTTCAAATATGGTTTGCTGCCATAAGGTGTACGAATCAAAGAAGTGCGTTTCCCTGTGGCCTGAAATAAAATCTCGTTATCCTGATTCATCTCTGCGAGTGCTGCTGCCGGGGATGCATAGATTTTCTTCACCTGATGCGTCATCCCATGCAGGCCCAAACCATGACCCGCCTCTACCATTCTTTTCATCACTGAGCTATGTTGACGAATCTCAGGTCCCAGCATGAAGAAAGTAGCCTTCGCATTATATTTATCCAAAATATCCAACAGTTGCGAAGTGTGCGCCGTTGGGCCATCATCGAAGCTCAAATAAATCGTACGGCTGGATGATGAGGCGGTCCCCTTGTTGCCTGTATTGCTGGCTTTGCCCGGTTTGACAGCTGCATACTGTTTAATTTCTGTTGCGAATGCATTCAAAAACTGAGCATCAGACAAACTAGCATTTGCGTTCTGAATTCGATATAGATTACTTGTTGGAAGCGTAATAGTGAAGCCGAACGCATCTGTCAAAGTGCGGATAGGCACCATCGTACGTCCTCCACGTTCGAACACATCCTCCTGGTTCAAATTCAGCGTAAAGCTGCGATTATGCCCAGTCAGCACCAATGTATTTCCGTTGGCAGAAGTAGAAATGCCCATCTTTTGCCCTAATGTAACGACAGGTACATACAACTTATTATTTTCCATTACGGGCTGAATCGTATTTGAATCTAGCAACACATCATTGACCCCCAGCAAAGGAGCCTTCGCTTGTGCACTCGCCGTATTCGTATGTATACCTAGCAAACCCAAACAACAGATTGCCATCAAGCATACAGCCATCCATTTTGCATTTAAAAGCTTCATTCATTACACCATCCTGTGCTGTATTTTATAATGTGCGGGAGCTATCTCTAGCTTGTCTATGAAGTTATACAGACATGACGATATGGACATGGCAATATAGACATTCACTCAACATATAGAACATAAACGTATATGAACCGACTGAACCGGACGTCTTTTCGTTCCCCCTATATATATTAATAGATTAACAGACTATAGTAGGTAAATATAGTAAAACAATTTGAAAACAATCTCGCAACCCCCCTGCCAGAGAAGGTTACAAAGTTGTGAATAAATCGACTGTGTTTAGAAGGATAAAAATGAAATGGATTGTATGCCTTCTCCTATGAAGAAGCTATATCCCCCAAATGTCATAGTTATGTTACTAGATTTATAGAATTATACGGAGACGCAAAAAAAAAGCACCTGAAATCACCATAAGGAATTTCAAGTGCTTTATAATTTAGTTTTAAGTTACTCGTATAGTCGTCCTTTGCAGCTTTGATAATGACATAATATACACACGTTGAAAACTGATTATTACTAAAACAAGCTAGAATAGTCTCATTTGTGTTTTAATAAAGCCGCTTCTCGAAAAACGAAATTTTTCATTTTTCTTATTATTTGGCTTCAGGAAAATTATCCTTGATTGGTGGGGTAGAGTCCCAACTTATCAATTTAATACGGTATTTATTAAGTAATTCATTTGAATTGGAAAATTGAGTGTTAATAGTCCTTCCATCATTTTCAAAAACCCTTCCATCTTTTTTAATGATAATGCCTTCTTGTTCAATAAATATAGAGTCAGCAACGGTTTGCTGATACTCGTCGGTACTTTCCAAATCCCCCATATAGTACTCTGCAATCCCTGGATAATAGGATATTTCCATTCTGCTATTGACTTCTAGCAACGGTAGTAGTCTATTTCCGCCGGCTAATACTTCCCTCCACTTACGATATTTTCCGCGACCTTCATTTGAACCAATACCATCATATTCACATATTAACGTATCTTGAATAACCTTTCGTTGCCCGTTAATTTCATATTCCAAACGAAATGGAAATTTCCCATATGTGATTTCAGGGTGTGAAGGATTAGGTTCTAATTGATTCCCTATGAATATTAGAAGCCAAGGTAAAGCAATGAACGCTATGATTGCAAATGCCAACAACAACGGAATGCTTAGTAATAACAATGTTTTTTTCACTTTCATTTATACCTCTTCTCCTGCAAAGCATTTATTACGGAGTCCATTTTATGGTTTCTGACCATTTGCCAAGCCTTATATGCTTTAGAGTGCCACCACTTAATTTTATACTGCGTAGGTAAGTAAACCGTTTTTCCAGTGCCTACTTCACCCAAAGTCTTGTTCAAAATTCCGTCCTTTAACTACATAATTTAATGCGGTTGCGGTATAGTCCTTAACACTTAAACCATATTTACCTAGTGAAGGTACTGCAGGACTAACTGTAATGACATTTTTATTAGTCTCTGTAATCCTACAATCGCAAGAGAAGAACATATTACCTCCATTTCCATTAATAATGTCACGTTTTAATATATCGACACCTTAAAATTCCATTTTTATAGGCCAAATGGACCTTATTTTCCATAAACCGGTTAAGCCCATGGGATTAAAAGAAAATCAGGAGAGGAGTCACTTGCAAACCCCCCTTCGGGTATAGTAGTATGTGGTTAAAAAAATCGGAGGGTATATGCCTAAACAACAAGATAAACATTCCATTCAGGCGTGGTCTCTGATCAATCGCAAATATTTGGGAAAAGGCGTGCGTGTCAAACGTTTTCGTAAACCAACACGCTGTCAAGTGCGCAATCGCGTTTTGCTTGCCGTTTTGATGGCTAATGACATTAAACTGTCCCAACTTGCCGAGGAGCTTTCCATTTCCTCCCGTAGTGTCAGTGCGTGGGTATATGAAGGTCGCATTCCCGGCAACACTAATCTGGAAAAGACGTGTAATACACTTGGTTATCCGCACCATATTCTATTTAATGAAGAGGTTGTCCGGCGTTCACCACTCATCTGTCAACCAGCGCCGTCCCGTTTTATGAAACGGACTGTGACTCGTTCTCCGGTTAAAAATCGGATCTTGGCGGGTCTATGCATGGTACATGATATTTCGGTGACCGATGTGAGTCATTGGATTGGCGTTCACCCCGGTACATTTCGGAAATGGTTGCATCAGGGTACCGTTCCTTCGCAAACCTTCCAGGATCAGGCGGAACAGTTTTTCCGTATTCCAAAATCCATTTTGTTTGCTGATGCCATGCTGAAAAAGTAAAATGTCCGTAAAAGAGAAATGCTTGTGATTTTCATGAAAGTCTTTGAAAGGAACGCATTACCATCTTTCATCCACTGAGACTTTCACATCATGTAATTCACAGAATATAAAATGCAAAAAAGCACAGTCTGCCGATTCCTCGGCGTACTGTGCTTTTTAGATAACAGAGCTTTAAATACTGCTTGCTTATATTTTGTCAGTTTCTTAAGAATGAATGCTTGCCGTTTCAGTTGAACGTTTGGCTTCTTCCTTGATGGACTTTAGCTTTTTCATCATCGGATTGCCTCCACGTCCAAAGTAGTCGTGAAGACGGCTGTATTCATCGTACAGCTTATCATACACGGCCGCGTTCTCAGGGATCGGCTTGAAGCTCTCGTCCCGTACACGTGCCATATGACGCGCTGCTACGACAATATCGTCGTACCCTCCAGTTTCAGCTCCCGCAGCCACTGCTGCGAACATAGCAGCGCCCAACGCAGGAGTTTGGGTGGAAGCAGCAACCTTAATTTCCCGTCCGGTTACGTCGGCATAAATTTGCATCAGCAGTTGATTTTTCTGCGGCAAACCACCGCACGCATACAATACGTGTACTGGCACGCCGTTATGATGGAACGCATCGACAATTTTACGTGTTCCGAACGCAGTTGCTTCCAGCAATGTACGGTACACTTCCTCTGGCTTCGTCAGCAACGTATATCCGACAATCAGCCCCGTCAGGTTGGTGTCGACCAACAGAGAACGATTACCGTTCCACCAATCCAGGGCCAGCAATCCGGTTTCGCCCGGTTTATATTCAGCCGCTTTACGCTCCAGCCATACATGGACGTTCATACCTTCCGCAGCTGCCTGCTCCTTCACTTCGCCCGAAACAGCATGATCCACAAACCATGCGAAAATGTCTCCTACCGCCGATTGTCCAGCCTCATACCCGTAATAGCCCGGAATAATTCCGTTCTCTACAACGCCACACATACCCTCTACTTCTTTTTCTTCCTCACCGAGGAGCATATGGCAAATGGAAGTTCCCATCGCCATCACTAGCTTGCCTGGTGTGACGACGCCTACTGCCGGAACAGCCGCATGTGCATCCACATTGCCTACCGCTACTGCCGTTCCCGGATTCAGTCCGAGTTTTGCGGCCATATCCTCTGTTAATCCACCCGCACGGGCACCCAATTCATAAATCTCACCGCGCAGCTTCGTATCCGTCAAATTTTCTAGACGCGGATCGAGCGCTCTGAAAAATTCACGATCCGGATAACCATCGCGATGATGGTAAATAGACTTGTAGCCAGCTGTACACTGATTACGCTTCAGTTCCCCGCTGAGCTGGGAAATTACCCAGTCAGTCGCTTCTACAAAGCGGTCTGTTTGATTATAAATGTCCGGTGCCTCGTTCAGAATCTGCCAAATTTTTGCGATCATCCATTCGGAAGAAATTTTCCCTCCATAGCGGGGCTGAAACGCCTCTCCGCGCTGCGAGGCAATGTTATTTAAACGGTCCGCTTCATCCTGTGCTGCATGATGCTTCCACAGCTTCACCCAACTATGCGGGTTATCTTTTAGGTTCTCGTCAAAGCACAACGGTTGTCCCTGTGCGTCAATCGGCAGCATCGTACATGCTGTGAAATCAATTCCAATTCCGATGATATCGTCTGGAGAAATCCCAGTCTCCTTCATAACAGCAGGTACGGAAGTAGTAAGCACTTCAATGTAATCAGCCGGATGTTCCAGCGCCCAATCCATATCCAATTTGCGTCCGCTACCAGGCAATACTTCATCAATAACTCCATGACGGTAAAGTGTAACATGTGTAGCAATTTCAGTTCCGTCAGACAGGTCAACAATAACCGCACGGCCGGACTCCGTTCCATAATCGACACCAATAGTATACTTGCTCATTTGTGTGCCTCCTCCTTTATCGTTGACCATCATAAGCGTTCGCCCCATGCTTGCGCAGAAAATGCTTATCCAGCAGCGCCTGATCCATTGAGGTGAATTCTGTATTCAGAACGAAAGAACGGTACAATGCCAGATGTGTAGGCGTATCTGACGAAGGCCGAAGGTCATCTTCGACAATATCGCCTTGTAGATTCATTACAACCAGTTGCTCCGCTCAGTTCTTCATAGGCCGCGCCTTGGAAGAGCCAAATTGGCCTCCCATACTTCCTTTTTCAATTGTTCTACTATGTATAAGGCACACCTTTTACTATCATTTCTGAAATCTGCAATGGAGGAGGTGACTAAAACCAGCTTCATATGGGAAATTATAGGTGGGTTGTAACGACCCTTTATTCTTGGTTCCGCTTTCATTATATGCTTGTACGTACAACTTAGCTAGTCTTTTTTATGTATTTTTTCGATAGATTTTTGTACTCATTTTCAGAAAAAACATAGCAAAAACAGTCTATTTCTGCAATCCAGAAAACAGACTGTTCGGTATCGCGAGAAACATGCCCATCAAATATTAAACGTTGAAGCTGTACACTTACTAACTTGTCCTGACATGTTAAGTAATAAAAGCGACTGGTCTCCTAGCCTAGTGTTCTCCAGGCATGACCTGGACAGGCCCCGTAGATTCACGAACTATGAGCTCAGGCGGTAGAATTAACTGACGATCTTCTTCATGGTACCCCTTCTCTTCAATCATCGACAGCATGGTATCGGCAGCACGTAACCCCAATTCTTCCTTTGGATGCCGAATTGTCGTTAGCTTGATTTCCGTTGCTGTCGCCAAAAATGAATCATCAAACCCAACCAGCGATAGATCATTGGGAATGTTCAGGCCCGCCGAACGTACAATATCCAGGAGTCGAACAGCCAGCTCATCATTATAGGTCACCCATCCAGTAGGACGCTCTCCCGCCTCCATCGCCAGCAGACTCGACGCACGTTGTAGCGGAATCTCATTTTTTTCTTCTGTCCGGTAAGTCGTTACTGCGTTCGGGTGTAATGTCACTCCATATTTGCGGTGAGCAGCCACAAATCCTTTCATACGAAGAATCCCTTGCATATCATCGGTTTTGAAAAATCCGGCCAAGCGTCGGTGTCCCAGCTTAATCAGATGCTCGGCCGCCAAAAAACCACCCTTTTCATCATCTACTCGCAGACATGGCGCATCCATTTCCTCATAACGCGCATTGATCATCAAATAAGGGATTTGGCGATTTTCCACGGTTAAATAATAGTTCAGATTGGGGTTACGCTCTCCACTTTTAGTCGGTTCAATAATAATTCCGCTCAGCGGTTGACTCAACAGCATTTCCAGGCACTGACTTTCTTGCTCAGGGTCATTACCTGTGCTTGACAGCAGCATCTTGTATCCCTGGCGACTCAATTTAGATTCAATTCCCTGTACAATAGATGGGAAAATATAATCCGATATATAGGTTGTAACGACTCCAATCGTCTTTGGATCTTCGGGCTGCTTGCTGTCCCGTGTCGCGACAAAGGTTCCCTTGCCCTGCATCCGAAACAGCCATCCTTCCTGCACCAGCTCACCCAGCGCCTGACGCACCGTTTGCCGACTAACGGCAAATTGTTCAGACATTTCATGCTCAGATGGAAGCTGGCTTTGTGGTTCCAGTTTAGATGAATGAATCCAGGACAAAATTTCCTGTTTAACTTGTATATATTTGGGCGCCATAATTTCCTCCGTACTTGCAATATCGTGTACCTGTTCATATTCCACGATTATAGCATACCGTTCATTTGTACATACAAGTGTTACAGGAGCAGGATATCGTCGTATTGCTGCCGGAGGTGTAAACCCATTCACTTATCCTACCTTGCCACACATAACTGGCCGAATATCTAAGGACAATTTGTGTAGATGTTGCACATTACGAACGAAGCAATTGATGTTCATTCATATACTTGAGTCCAGTATAGCGATCACGTAAGGTATGAGCCGTGCGCAATGCACGAGCAAGCTGTTCCTCCGTAACCCCCAGCTCGGCAATGGTAGATGGGCCTCCAACCTGAGACAGCCATGCACGCATCTGCTCCGACGTAGGCAAAGCCCGATACACCTTAAAAGCCTCTACATCCTGACTGGCTGCTAAATCCCTGTACAGGTCAGACAGCAATGCGGATGCTACGCCTACTTTGGCACCATGCAAAACTTGCTTGCGTCCCTCTGCAATAAAATCCATTTCAATTCGGTGGGAAATATGGTGCTCTCCCCCTGACGCTGGACGAGAATGATCTATCATCAGCATCGAAATACCGGATGCAATCAGCGCATTCATCAATACCTCGACACCAGCCTTGCTGCCTGCCGCAATCTCATCGACATGCTCTACACAGTCACGCAGAGCCTCCTCGGTAATGCGATTAGCCACAGGTGAATACGGCTCGTTTCCCAAATCTCTGGAAACATGCCAGTCCGCTAGTGAGGTGAACTTACCGAGCATATCGCCAAAACCGGCGGCAGTCATCGTCTGTGGCGCATTTGCCAGCACGGACAAATCAGCAAAGATCGCCTCTGGCGGAACTGCTTGGAATGTCTGCTTGCTGCCGTCCACAATTAGTGGTGCGCCTGCGGAGGTAAAACCATCCACCGAAGCAGCCGTCGGTACTGACAAGAACGGACGATTCATTTTATAACATACGAAGCGAACCAGATCATGAATTGTGCCGGAGCCTACAGCAAGTACAGCCTGACTCTTATCCACCACACCCAGCAGCACTTTCATAATATAGGTTTCATCAGCAATGACATCCCCTACAGCATTCGGAGGTAAGCGAACTACATCAACTGTCAGACCTACCTCACGGATCAGCTCAGCCACTTTTTTTCCTGCCGCCGCCGAAGTATGCTCATCTTCTACTAGAGTTACATGACGATAATCCAGTTGGTTCAAATAAGGAACAACAGACTCCAGTGCTCCATCTCGTACCTCGATACACAATTCAACCTTTCGGTGAGGATGGTCAGTGTTACTAGCCTGCGCCTCTTCGTTCCACAACTTGATCTGTTCATTCATATTCATTTCATCAGCCTCCTGAAAAAGGAATAATTTGCACAAGAATGATCCATAATGACTAATAGATTCCGTTTGAAAACGATTACTATTTAATTGTACGCACAAGTGTGTGTCCAAGTCCAGAAAAAAAGTACAAGTTACTTTTTAATTTATATATTCGAAAGGAACATGTTTATGAAATTTGGAACGGATATTGCCTGTGCACTTGGGTTACTGGCAGGTACAACGTTTGGCAGTGGTATTGCTTTTTTGTTCGGCTGGCAAGCTTATCGGGCCCTGACTTCTGTTGCAGTCTTTGGCGTAGCAGGGATTATCATAACCATTGCCATTTTTCGCTTGCTGCACCGTAAGTCACTTTCCACGTCTAATTCTCGATAAATGCTGTTAGTGAACTTGTTTTTTTTGACAGTATACATAAAAAACGGGTCTCTTAAGCAGTTGCATCGCTTGAGAGTACCCGTTTTTGTTTTACAAATATTCACTTATAAAGTTGTATCAACCTCTGGATTAACATCTAATTCATAATCAATTTCATCAAACCCGAATCCAAATAATTGGAGGAAATCCAGACGGTATTGTTCGAGATCACCTAATTCAGATACATTTTCTGTAGTGATTTCGGACCAAGCTGCTTTGACAGCCTGCTGCACATCGTCTCTCATTTCCCAGTTATCCAGGCGGATGCGTCCTTCTTCATCCGTTTCCACAGTGGACCCACTGTATAGCGTCTCAAACAGACGTTGTGCCTGCTCAATACATCCCTCGTGCAGTCCCTTTTCTTTCATGACCTTAAACAACAAAGAAATATACAAAGGCACGACCGGAATAGCCGAACTGGATTGTGTAACCAAAGCTTTATTCACAGAAACATAGGCTTTTCCATGATAACGTTCCAGTTGCTTTGTTAGAGTGTGTGCTGTAGCTTCCAAATCATTTTTAGCTTGGCCAATGGTTCCTTTACGATAGATAGCCTCTGTAATTTCGGGACCAATATACGAGTAAGCCAATGTGGTTACCCCTTCAGCCAGCAGATCAGCTTCTTCCAACGCTTTTAGCCACAAGGACCAATCTTCGCCACCCATTACCGTGATGGTGTTCTCAATTTCCTCCTGCGTAGCCGGTTCTAGCGTAATTTCTGATACGACACCTGTATTGGTATTCACTGTTTTATTCGAAAAAGACTGTCCGATAGGCTTGAGAACGGAATTAAAGGTCTCACCCGTGTCGGGATGTGTCCGTCGCGGTGAAGCGACACTATACACAATCAGGTCTACCTTGCCCAGCTTTTCCTTTACCAGCTTCAACGTCTCCTGCTTAATTTCATGAGAGAAAGCATCTCCGTTAATACTTTCTGCTATGTAGCCAGCTGCTCTGGCCGCTCTTTCAAAGGCTACTGTATTATACCAGCCTGCTGAAGCCGTACGCCCCTCTGATGCGGGACGTTCATAGGATACCCCTATGGTGTCCGCTCCCAGACCGAAGCTCGCAGCAATACGAGAAGCCAGCCCATATCCAGTAGATGCTCCGATCACAAGTACCTTTTTAGCTCCTTGTAGTGATGTGCTGTCTTTGATGTAGTTGATCTGACGATTAACATGAGCCGCGCATCCTGCAGGATGTGCAGTCGTACATATGAAACCACGAATTTTCGGTTTAATAATCATTGCAAGGGTCCCCCTACTTTGGCATTCATTTAATATGGATGGAATGGTTGTCCAGTCACAACTATATAGTAAATCAGCTTGCGGCTCAACCTAGACTGCAGTATATGAAATATCACTAACAACAAAATCAGCATCTCATTATATTATGAGACAATAGAACTACACATTTTTGGTTACGGAGATGCAAGCCGTAATAGTGAATTCGGCCGTCATTAATAGGCGTAACCAGTTAGGTGCTCAGCAAATGTCGAAGAGCTTCTCTATGCTTCTAACAAAAAAACCTAAATATGTTTATATTCATAATTTTTAGTGAATAAAAAAATTCACAAAACAGCAATTTCGTGATATAAATAAGATGAAATAACAGTTTATTATCTTTTTAATAGACTAAATTCAATGTCTCATCACTCGTGTTTAAGAGCTAGAACGTTATCTCGGGCAAAACAACCAGAACAGTAGCAATCCTCCTTTTTAGTAAGCCCCCAGGATTTTACGCAATCAGACTGAATAAACGCTTCCTTTCGGAAATAAAGACCTTTCCCTTCAATATCCAACATCCAGATAAGATTGTAATTAAAGTGCTTTTATATCTATTATAAAGCGCTCTCAATGATTAAAGATCTATTTTAACTGTTATTATTTGCTGCCCTTGGACTAAACCTGTCCTTTGAGGGCTGATCTTGTAGGAAAAGTTCCAAGCGAAACCTCATTTATGGGGGACTTCAATGAAACAAGGTAAGAAATGGGTGACCCGGTGCTCCACAATACGAAAGGGGGTGATCAGAATAGAACGATCGTTTGAACATTCGTAAAATAGAAATTATATTTCCACAGCTACAGGTTTAGGAAATTATTATTTTTATTAGGAGATGAAAGAATGATTTCACGTGTAAAAAAATCAATTTGCGTATTATTGGCATTTGTAACTGCACTACCGCTCATGTTTAGCATATCAGCACCTTCAGAAGTTTCAGCAGCAAGTGATGTAACCATTAACTTATCGGCACAAAAACAAGTGATTCGCGGTTTTGGAGGAATAAACCATCCGGCTTGGATTGGGGATTTGACAGCATCTCAAAGAGAAACAGCTTTTGGTAATGGAAATAATCAGTTAGGTTTTTCAGTGTTAAGAATTTATGTAGACGACAATAAAAATAACTGGTACAAAGAAATACCAACTGCAAAACGTGCGATTCAAAGTGGAGGAATCGTTTTTGCTTCACCATGGAATCCTCCAAGTGACATGACTGAGACCTTTAATCATGAAGGTGATACAAAAGCAAAACGCCTTAAATACGATAAGTACGCTGCATATGCGCAGCATCTTAACGATTTCGTATCTTACATGAAGAATAATGGCGTGGATCTATATGCTATCTCCGTTCAAAATGAACCTGATTATGCACATACTTGGACATGGTGGACTCCAAAAGAAATGCTTCGTTTTATGAAAGAAAATGCTGGATCTATTAACTGCAGAGTTATCGCTCCTGAGTCATTTTCATACTTAAAAAATATGTCAGACCCAATTCTAAACGATCCGCAGGCTCTTGCTAATATGGATATTCTTGGTACTCATACTTATGGTACTAAATTTAGTGACTTCCTTTATCCTCTTTTCAAACAAAAAGGAGCGGGAAAAGAACTTTGGATGACGGAAGTATACTATCCAAATAGCGACAATAACTCGGCAGATCGCTGGCCCGAGGCATTGGATGTTTCATATCATATGCACAATGCTATGGTAGAGGGAGATTTTCAGACATATGTATGGTGGTACATTCGTAGACAATACGGTCCTATGAATGAGGACGGTACAATAAGCAAACGTGGTTATAATATGGCTCATTTCTCGAAATTTGTTCGTCCCGGATATGTACGAGTAGATGCAACGAAGAATCCAAATACAAACATCTACACCTCTGCATATAAAGGTGACAACAAGGTAGTTATTGTTGCAATTAATCGAGGTACTTCAGCAGTAAACCAAAGGTTCGCCCTACAGAACGGGACTGCATCGAGAGTATCTTCATGGGTAACGGACGGCAGTAGAAATCTGGCAGCAGGATCGGCCATTAATCTGTCTGGCGGTGCCTTTACAGCCCAGCTCCCTGCCCAAAGTGTTACAACTTTTGTAGGTGAATTGGGTGGCAAGTCCATCAGCAACACGACTTATGGAGCGGAGGCGGATACAACATTGACCCACTCCGTAGTAGAAGCCACCTATTCGGGTGATGACACTATCCAATATGCCAACTTTAATGCTTCAACCGATGCAACCATACAGTGGAATAGCATCTACTGCGCTGTTAATGGAACTAAAAATGTGAAATTCCGGTATGCGCTAGATACAGGGACTCGAAATCTAGATGTTTATGTTAACGGAACGAAAGTGATCAGTAATGCTGCCTTTACAGCAACTGGTAGCTGGGCAACCTGGGGCGAAAAAACGATCCAGGTACCTATGAATAGCGGAAACAACACTTTTAAAGTGGTAACTACTGGTATGGAAGGACCGAATATAGAAAGTATAAACGTCTCAGCCGAGTAAGTGCATTCGGCGAAAAACTCGAGAACCCGGGTCTTTTCAAAGACTCGGGTTCTCTTTTTCTCAAAAGGATATTGTCTACAAAGACCTAACCAGTCCTTGTTTCTACATTGTTCTACGCCTGATTCAAAGCTGTTTAGAGCTTATCCGGATATTTAGCACGCCTAAATCCTCATCCAATTAAATGGAATTGTTTACTTCAACTGCAACAAGAGGTAGGATAACCGGAACGTTACAACCACTCACCTCTCGTATAAGGAGTAGCTTCTGGAAAATGCTCCCCGCCAAGGGCTCAGGTGATGAGCAATACATTGCAATTTTCCGATGATATCAAAAAACTCCTGATCGCCATAAGGGCAAATTCAGGAGCTATTGCATTAAAGCTTAAATATTTCAACTATTAAAACAGAGAACTTTATCTTTGTACATCTATTTGAGTGGCTTGACTATGGTTGAATCGCCAGCGCAGCAACACGCTCATAAGCCAGCTTCGGACGGTGCGATTGATCGAATAACAAAGGCCAGTTCTTCCGGCCTCTGACCGGAAAGCCGTCCAGCCAGGTATAATCGTCGGCAGCCCCCCAGAATGTGACTGCGCTGATACAGTCGCGGTATTCCCTCAGGAGACGGAAAATCGCCTCGTAAAGCTCCGCTTGCCGTTCCAGCATTTCCTCCGAAGGTTGAAGCAGGTCGGTACGTCTGTCATCAAAGCGAAAAACTGACAGATCCAGTTCCGTTAGTTGGAGCTGAAGTCCCAGCTCTGCATATTTTTCGATGGCTGCGCGGATGTCGTTTAGAGAAGGATCGAACAAATTCCAATGCGCCTGAAGACCCACGCCGTGAATCGGCACTCCCTGGTCCAGCAGCGACCTGACCAGCCGATAGATACGATCCCGTTTATAAGGATGGGACTCATTATAGTCGTTGTAGAACAGCAGAGCCTTGGGATCTGCTTCATGCGCATATTCGAAAGCCTTGGCGATAAAATCAGGTCCGACGATGTCTAGCCATTTCGACGGGCGAAGGAACTCCTCCTTGTCTGACTCCTCGTCCGAGATGACCTCATTCACCACATCCCAGCAGTATACAGTATCCTTATACCGTCCAACCACCGTTTGGATATGCGAGCGGAGCCGCTCCAGCAGCAAGGCACGATCCGCCGGACCGCCTTGTTCATTCTCAAACAGCCAATCCGGCGTTTGATTATGCCAGACCAGGGTGTGACCGCGCATTGCCATCCCATGCTCCTTGGCAAATGCAGCTAGTCGGTCGGCATTCTCGAAGGTATACACCTCCTCCTCTGGATGCAAGCTTGAGAACTTCATTTCATTTTCCGCTGTAATACTGTTAAAGTGGTAAGCAAGCAACGATTTCTGAATCTCAATAGTTAGAGGATTGACCGCCGCTCCGATCTGGAAATCGTCTTTGTATAATTCTTTTAATGAAGCTTCTTTCCGCGTCGATAAATTCATCCTTTTCCTCCTTGGGCAGGCTATCGGTAAACACTTACGGCTACTTAGCCTGATACTTAAACCAATCGAAGTGCGCAGGTACCCCACTTAAGCTGCCATTTCCTGTTGCATACAGCCCAATGACTACCCCAGTAAAGCACATTTTATTTACAAAATCCTCCGGAGACAACGCCCGTGCCGGACCTGTAGCTATACTGGACCAGTTCTCGCCATCCTCCGAATAGGATAGAGCATATTCATCCTCAGTCGCTTCAATTCTTAGCAAAACTCGCTCCGATTCTGTCTCAGCCCCATAGACGATCTGGGATTCTCCGCGAATGGTCAGACGGGCCATGACTCGGTTGCGGTTTCCAGAACGCAACACCCCGATCTCATAATGGGCATCCTCATCCCGGCGTGCACATAATCCGGCCTCTTCACCTTCAGCGGTTGGCGTAAACGACATACGAGTGGTGAAGCTTGCCTGCTTATGCTGCTGTCTTTTGCCTGCAAAAGCAATCCGGCCGACATCCCCGAGTCCCGCCGCCTGTCCATGCAATGTCAAAGACCCAGGAGCTTCATCAAGCGAATAACTACCATCGGCCGGATTTCGCACAAAGATCCACTCGGGTCCGAGATGGTCTGCGGCAAAATCGTCCCGGCCTTCGCCCACAGTGACGCCCGTAGCGTTGGGTGTCGCTGCGGGCAGACGCACAACCGACATTTCCAGCTTGACACAGCCCTCGTTATTGTCGATATACGGCCATTCGTCCTTCCAGATGACCGGAGCCAGAAAGGTTTCACGACCAAGTACGCTGTAACCATCCTCAGTCAACCGAACGCCGAGAAAAACAGCCCACCAATCCCCTTTTACATCTTCTACCAGGTCAGCATGGCCCAAATATTGAATCGGATGATCAAGCCCCCGATGCGTCAGGATCGGCTCCGGATAACGTTCAAACGGACCATAAGGATTGTTGCTCCGTCCGATAATCTCCCTGTGTTCCTTTGCTGTTCCGCCAGAGGCGGACATCATATAATACATTCCATTAATCTTGTATAGATGAGGACCTTCTGTCCATGGACCCCCATCACCATACCAAACCACCTGCGGCTCCGAAAGCGCTTCTCCAGTCACAATATTAATTTCATACTGGATGGCATGGGAGTCGTAGTCCGCTCCCTGCTGCGCGGTGACGTACACCTTGCCGTCATCGTCAAAAAACAGTGAAGGATCAATACCACCGTAAGGAACATGGATCGGATTCGACCAAGGTCCGGCCGGATCGGTCGCTGTAACATAAAAATTCCCGATCCCCCCTACATCGGTTGTAATCATGTAGAAGGTGCCCTCAAAATAACGAATTGATGGTGCATAAATGCCGTCAGAGCTCTTGCGATCCGTCAGATCAAGCTGATTGGGTCGGTTCAGCACATGACCCACTTGTTCCCATTGAATCAGATCCCGACTCCGGAAGATGGGGACACCAGGAAAATATTCAAACGAACTGCAAATCAGATAAAAGTACTCTCCCGCTCTAGTAATGCTAGGATCAGGATAAAAGCCGGGAAGTATGGGATTTGAGTAACGAATAGTTTGCGATACCAATGGGTTATTCATTTATTCCTTCACACTCCCAACGTTAAGCCCAACAACAAAATATTTTTGCATGAACGGATAAACTACCAGGATTGGAATAGAAGCTACTACAGTGACAGCAGCGCGAATTGAAATGGGTGTAACCTGGGTAGCATTCTGCATTCCAACACCATTGGACACTGATGGATTGCTGTTGGCATTCATACTAGAGGAGAGCAGCTTCATTAATTCGTATTGCAGTGTGCTCAGTTCCTGTTGGGACGAGGTATACAAAAAGGCGTCGAACCAAGAGTTCCAGGCACCTACCGCAACAAACAACGCAATAGTAGCCAGCACAGGCTTACAGAGCGGTAAAATAATTCTCCAAAAAATCTTAAAATCTCCTGCCCCATCTATTTTAGCCGATTCCACCAAGCTCTCTGGAATTGTATAGATATAGGTACGGATAACAATTAGGTTAAATGCGCTGATCATTGACGGCAGTACATATACGAAGAAATTATTAATTAAATTCAGGTCCTTCATCAAGAAATAGCCCGGAATCAAACCTGCATTAAAATACATGGTCAGGACAAAAACTGTAGTAATAGGCTTGCGGAACACAAAATTCCGTCGACTAAGTGCATAAGCCAGCATTGTGGTCAAGAAAATATTCAGCAAGGTCGAAAGCACGGTACGTGCAACCGAAATCAGGAATGCATTATAAATAGTGCCCGAAACGAATACCGCTTTATAATTCTGCAACGTGAACTGCCGAGGCCACAGATAGAGACCGCCTCTGATCGTGTCGTTCCCCGCATTAAACGACACTACAATTGTATTTAGGAACGGATATAAGGTAACAATGACCAGGATAATCATAAATATTGTATTAAGTGTGCTGAAAACAAACGGCTCTAATCCCCTGCTTCCTGGACGGCGTCTGGAGATTGCAATTGTACTCTCTGGGCCAGCCATCTGAGTTTTCTTCATCATTATAATAACCTCTCTTCCCCAAGCCGCTTTGCTGTCCAGTTTGCGAGCAGCAACATTGTAATACTGACAATGGTCTTGAATATGCCTCCCGCAGTGGCCAAGGAATAGTTACTTTGCGCAATACCGTATTTGAGAACGAAAATATCAATCGTTTCTGACCAATCCACAATAAGTCCGTTGCCTAGCAAATACTGTACTTCAAAACCAGCTTCTAAAATATGTCCAATTGACATAATCAACAGAATAACAATAGTTGGCTTAATGCCTGGCAAAGTAACGCTCCACATTTTTTGATATCTGTTGGCCCCGTCAATATCAGCGGCTTCATACAAAGCCGGATCAATAGAGGCTATGGCGGCCAAATAAATAATTGTATTCCAGCCAACTTCTTTCCATACGTGTGAGGCTCCCACTACTCCCCAAAAATACTTTCCTTCACTCAACCATAAAATGGGTTTATCAATCAAATGCAGTTTCATCAACATTTCGTTGACAATGCCGTCAGAGGCAAGAGAAGTGGCAACAATTCCCGTAACGATAATCCATGACAAAAAGTGTGGCAAATACGAAATGGTCTGAACGGCTCTCTTCCAGAAAATCTTTTTAATTTCATTAAGCAGCAATGCCAAAATAATGGCAGTGACAAACCCAAAAATCAGGTTGATCATACTCATAGCAAGTGTATTACGAAGGACACGTAAAAAATTATCATCTGTAAACAGGAACTTAAAATGTTTGAAGCCAACCCAGGTTTGTTCATCAAAGCTTCGTGCGGGCTTGTAATCTTGAAATGCCATCGACCAGCCCCAGATCGGCACATAAGCAAATAAGACTATATAAGCAAGCAGAGGAACTGACATATAGATAAGTTGTCTCTGATCCTTGATAATAGCCCAGGTCACGCGTTTGTCGCTGCGTTTCTTCTTCGGGTCTACCTGTTTAACTGGCTTGGTACCAACTGCAATCTCCTCCATAGTATCAAACTCCCTATCCATTCTTATATTTTACGGAAAGGGAGGAGTGCTCCCTTTCCGGTTTAGGAATAGTTCTATTTAGTAGTCCAATGCTCAATTCTCCACTTCAGCACTTCGTTTATTTTGTCTTCATAGGCCTTAATGTCAAGCTTATGAATCTCGGAGGTGTATTCGTTCCATACAGAGTTGAAGCTAGACGGACTTGACAGGATTGCTTTTGGCAGATACTTTGTAGAAACCTCGTTCAGCTTTGTGTTGGCAATCTTGGCCGGAGAACCATCCACGATATCGGCAGACCAAGCCGGGTAGTAGACAGGGTTCTCAGGAGGAGCACTGAAGAAGTCAACGTAGCTATTAATCCCGTATGCCTTTAGAACTTCCTTGTCGAATGGCTTCAAGCTTGCTTGATACTCTTCAGGCTGGTTGGTTGCCGTGGTGGCGTTGCCATCGCTAAAATAACCCTCTAGCTTCGGTGCGGAAGCGTATAAAGCCTCGGCCTTATTGGCGAGCTTCCAGGTAGCATCATCAGTGTTAGTACGCTGCTCTGGTGTTTTCATGAAGCGACCTTGCTTATTGACATAAAAATCTTGGCCTTCAACACCCCAAGTAAATAGCTTTTGCCATTTTTCATCCATTAGTTTATCGAGTACTTTTAGGATTTTTACCGGATCCTTAGCGTTAACCGTAATACCAAAACCATTATTCAGATTAAGCGCTGGACGATCCCGATAGTAATCCTTAATGCTGGAATCATATACCAGAGGGAAGCCTACATATGTCCGCTCCAGCTTCTTCTGCGTCTTCAGTGAATCCTCAGCTTTGAGAAAGTTCCAGTGCTGATCGAACATCCCCAGTACATTACCGTTAGACAACTTCGCCAAGTACTGATCATAGTTCTGTGTAAACGTTTCCTTATCGAGCAAGTCTTGAGCATTAATTTCATTCAGCTTCTGGTAGTACCTCTTAGCGAAATCTTTATCAGCAAAAATTTCTGCCACACCTTTGTTTACAACTACACCGCCATCGTTTGGATGACCAATCAAATGTTGTGGAGGATTCAGCAATCCCCAGGTTTTCCAGTCATAGTTCAGGATTTCAAAACCAATAGTTGGGCTACCATCAATCGTTGGATATTTCTCTTTGTACTTTTTAATCAGATCGAAGTATTCATCTAATGTTTTAGGAGTCGGATAGTTGAACTCCTTGAGAACAGCCTTTTGAATCCAGAAGGCTGGACCACCGTAATAGGTATCAGCAACTTCACCATTGTAGGCACCATAGTTTGGCAAATAGTAAATATGTCCATCATTAGGGTCCTTCATTTGGTTCCAATACTTTGCATAGTGTTTCTTCAGATTAGGCGCATGCTTCTCGATCAGATCTTCCAACGGGATGACGCTTCCCGCAGCGGTCAGCTTTGTATCTGCCGAGATCAGGTCCGGGTAGTCCCCGCCAGCAATCATAACGCCGAGCTTCTGGTTCTTGTCGCCCGCAAGAAATTCAAATTTGAAGGTAACGCCAAGCTCATCCTTCAGCTTTTTGTAAATTTTGTTGTCCGCTGTTGGCTGCTGTCCAGCTTCATTCAAGAAGACTGAGATTTCAATTGGATTTGCCGCTCCAACCTCTCCGCTGTTGACACTGTCCGCTTTGGAATTTCCACCTTTGCTGCTGCCGCTGATTGAGCAGCCAGATAGAACAACGCTCAGTGACAAAAGTGCTACCGCTCCAATACGAAGTAACGATTTTTTTCTGCCCCCCATAAGACACCTCCGAAAGTTTTGTAATACCAATAATGAAAGCCCTTACAATTAACTAATTTTAGTTTAAATTTATATCTGATCGGAAACTATATTCGAATTAAAGCTTTTCACTTGAAAAGCTTTGATTTTCTTATATTCGTTTGGTGACATACCCAAGCGCTTCTCAAATTGCTTCAGAAAATGGTTATAATTGGTATAACCTACCATTTCTGATAGCTCACTATTTTTATATTGATTCATACGAAGCAGGCGACTCGCCTCTTCAATCCTCAGATCATGGAGCAATTCATTGAACCCGATACCGTTTTTGCGTATCAACAATTGTCCCAGATAGGTAGGATGCAGAAAAAATTGCTCTGCCAGTTGTTTAATGGTCAGACTTTCCCGGAAATAACTGCGGATGTAGTCATTGATATCCTGCACGATTCCCTGAGGCTCAATCATGCTCTGTTTGAGAAGAAGTTCAAAGCAAACCTGTCCACAAGAGCGTAGTATCCCAATCATATCGTCAAAGGTCAGCAATGCCTCGTCCATATTGGGAATATCGAACAGATAGTCGGAAGGCTCCCTGTCATTGGTAAAATGCACACTCATATACGCCCTGATTTCGTGAAGGATAAAGACGACAAATTTTTGGACCTCATCAGGATACACTCGCGTATCCCAAAATACTTGCTCCATCGAATCGACAATTGACCGATAGCCAGCATAGTCGATGATTTCAAATGTCTCCAATATGCGTTCCAAAAGTTCCACCTGATTGTAGCAATGTTGAAACACGCTGTCTTTAATCATGTCATAATGAATAATTCCATTATTTTCCGACTCATAAAATGCATGCAGTAGCGCCTTGGACGCTGTCTTGTAGGCGGTTCCAATTTCAGTTAATGAGCCTACCGGGGCACCAACAGCCATGAAGACACGAAAACCCGCCAAGCGACGGGCCAGTGCTTCTATAGTCTTCTCAGCACTGACTCCATCACCTGGATACGCCGAGTCGCCGAACACAATGACGAAATGTTCCATGGACAGATGCACCAAATATGCTGTCTCTAAGTCATCGAGTAATTCAAGTGCAAACTCGCCCAGTCGTGCGGACTGGTCCCGATGCGCCTGCACCAGACAAACATTCCATAAATCGGCGGATTGGGAGACAGATTCCATGAAATCGTTACCCTCCATGGACATCGATTTGCCCAGTAGTACCTCCTTAATCATCTGTAGCACCTCTTCCCGACGAGCAATCTGGCTGATGTAAATGAGCTCCTGTTCCTCCAACAATTCGCGCTGGATTGCCCGAATCTCCAGTTCAGTCTGCTCCTCATCCAAAGGCTTCAGTAAATAACGGGAGACTCTGTATTTGAGAGCCTTTCGAGCGTAATCAAATTCGCTGTACCCGGTAAGAATGATAAATTTCGTGGAGACATTCCCTCTTTGCCGCCATTGCTTTATCATTTCCAAGCCATCCATTATCGGCATATGGATATCCACCATCACCAGGTCTGGGCTCAATTCCTCCATTAGCCTCAAACCATCCATTCCGTTGCCGCAGATACCACACACCTCAAAGCCCATCTCTCCCCAATCAATACAAATCTGCATGCCCTCCAGTGCCCAAGGCTCATCGTCAATCAGCAACACTTTAAACCCCATTTCCATTCCCTCCTTCTCCATTCTGACATTTCAACAACTGCATCGGAATTTCGAAGGACACCTCGGTACCTTCTCCCACCTTGCTAATCAGGTTAAAATTAACCCTGTCATTGTAGTACAACTCCAGCCGTCGGTATACATTACGGATACCGATATTACCTCCTATAGTCTCCTTTTCGCTGCGCATGTTGTACAAAACCTCCTTTAACCGCTCCTCATCAATACCTTTGCCATTATCCGATACAACCACGCGCAGCTGCTCATCAGCTACTTCGGCGCGAATTTTAACAACTCCAAGCCCCTCAATAGCCTGTATACCATACTTGCAGGCGTTCTCCGCGAGTTGTTGAATACTCATTTTCGGTATCTTGTAGTGACGCACTTCCTCGGTGATCTCGATGGAATAATCGAATTTGTCCCGGAACCTAAATTTCTCGATATCAAGATACATTACAGTAAAATTTATCTCTTCCTCCAGCAGCACTAGATCGTCCTTCCAGTTCAGCAAGCGGCGGAGTAGCTTCGATAAGTCCTTGATAATGTCCCTGACATCTGTGTAATTGTTTTTGGTACTGACCACAAGAAGCGCATTCAGCGTATTGAACAGGAAATGGGGATTCATCTGACTCTGAAGCAGATTGAGCTCAGCTCGGACGCGCTCGGTTTCCTGGCTTTTTTGCTGAATTTCCAGCTTATACACATTATTAATCAAAGAATGGATCTGAGAGGTCATCATATTAAAATTGCGGATCAGATGCCCAATTTCGTCACGACCCTCATCCATTTTGATCAATTCGAACTTCTCGTTCCTTACCTTTTGCATATGCCGGGCCAGGCGCTTGACTCGGTGATTATACGAGCGCAGCAGGACGTAAATGAACACCGAGGTAAACAATGTAATCAGGCCGACCAGTATACTAAAATAAATCCGCATATCCATCATGGCCTTGCTAACGCGCGTCCCCTGAGGCACACCAATCAGCTTCCATCCTCGCACATAGCTGGCGTTACCAATTGGCAAGGTGTGCAGATCGTTGTCCGCCTCATTATCCATTTTGAATAAAGGAAAGCTAGAGGTATTTTCACGCCGGTATCCGCTGTCCATAGATACGATGACCTCGTTTTGGTCGTTAACCAAATAGAGATCCAGATAATTCCGCTCGCGGGCGATGACATCGTAAAAGCGGCTGAGATCGAAATCTATCCGCACCAGCTTCTGGTAAGATTTATTGACATCATAATCATCCATTTTCTCAACGACACTGAGATAAGGAGTGGCGGTTGTGGAGATTTTAGCCCCCGTGTCCAGATACGCAGATACCAGCACAGTTCCGTGGAACGACTTCCACTTCTGATACCAGGAACTAGATAAAATCGATTCATTCAAGTAATAGTAGTCACTACCCGGCACAATCGTCGGATTGTCCGTGTAAATACCAATTCGCTTGATCTGATTGTTAACCGGAATATAGGATGTAACACGATGACGGAGCTGTTCGTTGAACGTATTATAGAAATCCAGTGAATCTTTATAATCACGATCCAGAGTCTCGTACAGGAGCTTATCTGTAATCAGGGCATGACTGACCGCAACTCCGCCATCAATCATACCGTGGATATCCTTTCTCGCCCGCTCCAACGAGATTTGCAGATTCTGCTCTTCCCGCTCCTTGATCAGCCAAGACATCCGGTCCATAAATAAATAATTGATTATGACAATAGGTAGTAAAATTGCAATTACATAAATTAGCATGAATTTGTAATTAAGCGGGATATCGTTCACTATACTGCGAAATCTGAATTTTCTAATCACGGCTTCAACCACCATCTCCCATTGAACACTCTTTCGGCCTGAGCCGTCTCTATTCCCGCCGTCTGAATGCAGACGGCGCCATCCCTGTTATCCGTTTGAACTGGCTTTTAAAATAATCAGTGTTGGGATAGCCGGAATTCGCCGCCACCTCGGCTATGCTCAGCTGTCCTTGTCGCAAAAGTCGCTTTGCCTCTTCAATCCGCTTATCGTTCAAATATTCTCGGAACGACTTACCGGTCTGCTGCTTGAACAGCTGCCCCATATATATAGGATTTATATGGAATAGCTGGGCAAGCTCCTGAAGTTGTAGCTTTTCCCGGAATTTCTGGTCCACATGCTGCACTACCCGAAAGATCGTGCGGCACTCGCTACGTTCACGCTGCTCGCAAAGAGCCGCCGCTCCGCTCAGGCATAACGCCAGGGCATACCGACGAAAAGCCGGAAAAGAGGCTGTCTCCGTCAGTGTACCGAGCTCTCCCTGTATGCCCCGCATAAAGGCATCGCCGTCTCCGCCCAGTTCCTTCAGCTTCTTAGAGATACCCATTTCGAGAGCGGACAGCTGAATCCGCACATATTCGATATCCGGTAGCCCGGAGGACGGTGCAGCAAGTAGGATATCCGCCGCAGCCTCAATCTCTTCGAGATGGTCCGAGGAGAGCCGTTCGATCAAGGAATCCAGGGCTGCTTTGTTCACTTCCTTCATGCATTCGCTCCTCGGAAGCTCGTTGCAGGCGATAATACCTCCCTCATTCCAATAGCGTTTCCATTTGAGCGCCGCCAGTGCTTTTTCGTAAATAGACCGAAGTGCAGACGCCCCTCCCTGCCCACAACCCAACGCCGCAATTGCGGGGACTGGAGCCTCACCAGGCCATTCTTCACATAACCGGTGTCCAAGTGCTACAAGCTGTTCTGTAGCATGTGGGTTCCCGGAAGCAATCATCACTACTCTTCCTTCGGGGTCCGTGAACAGCTCCGGCAGTTCCAGACCGGCAAGCTCCGGGATTTGACGCTTCAACTCTTCTTCATTCATTTCAGTATCAATCAGTAGGCAGCTAATCTCCTCACCGCTTCCGATATTTAACAAAGTCGCAGCTTCATTCTCAAGCTCAATACCCACCTCGCCCTGAATCAGCCGATTGAGCAGACTATTGACGTACAGAGAACGGTCGCGGCGGCGGAGCTCCTCCTGGGCCGTCTCTTCCTGGATTTTGCGGCTCACCTGGTCTAACACCGCCTCAATCTCATCCTTGTTAATCGGCTTAAGCAGATAATCATCGACGCGTTGATCAAGCGCCGACACTGCATACTCGAAGTTATTGTACCCGCTCAATACGACAAACCGCGGCGGCTTTGCCAGCTTATGCTGTGAGCGGTCGATAAGCTCTAGCCCGCTCACAGAAGGTATTTGAATATCGGTAAACACTAGTTCGGGCTGAAGCCGCTCAATCAGAGACCAAGCGGAGCTGCCGTTCGAGGCCTCCCCACAGACCCTGAAGCCATATTTATCCCAGTTCACAATTGTGCGCAAGCCCTCAAGAACCCACGGTTCATCGTCTACCAACAGCACATTCATCATCTATCCTTCTCCCCCTTCGTTAAATGAACCTTGCCTTGTATACATGAAAGCGCACTCACTTTTACGGTTCAGATATCAAATTTGCCCCGCGGGTTGAAGTGTCCCGGCCTAGCGTTCCCGCCGTTAATGCAGAGCATTTAGCTGATCAGCTGTATGCCTGTCGACAATACCGCTTACGAAGAAATAGGTATTGATACTAATCTTCCTTACAGAAGCTCTCCTCGGGGCCAAAATAAGAGCAGAGAAGCGGCTCGCGGGACAAGACCAGCTTCTGTAGCACGAGGCCTGCATCCAGCACATACAATCGTAGGGTGTGCATGCCGGCAGTCAATGAATGCTGCGTTGTGGAAGTATGGATATTATTCATAACGGACTCTGACCAATGCCGGGATTCGCCCGCAGCAAACTCCAGAGGCAGCATATCTGTCAAAACCGGTTGAAGACCATCAAAAGCCACCGCATATTTCAGCCGTCTACCCTCTCCCAGGGGATTAGTCGGGGCTGCATAAACCGTTAAGCTATAGATCTGTTCTTCCGCGGTGCAGATACGATATTCCAGATATGGAGCGTCTTCGATCCGCTCAAAAAGAGCTGTTGTCGGGAACAGCTTCATGGAGGACAAGGAGCGTCCATATCCCTTGATTATCTCCCAGCGAAGCTCCCCAGCAGCTTCCCGGCCACAAGTGTGCTCTGCTTCAATTGCAATCACACCGTGTGCTTCAGCAAAGGTCAGATCGGGTAAATTATCGGTGTGTACAACCTCTGCGAAGACCGTTGCCTTTACCCTCTGATCGCCGCAGACAATCATAATTTCCCCCGTTGCCGATGCGTCAAGCCGTCCCCAATCGACATCCACCTCAATGGTTTCCCCGGTCAAAACGCTTCCATGCGTTGGATCAGTCTTGATCCATTCAGCGTCAGTCTCCAGATGATAAGCAAACGCCTGTTTTCCGGCATTACTGACGGTTATACGGTAGCGTTCCTTTTGCAAACTAGTGAATGGCGGGAGCGCTACCGTTCCAGTGGTAAACCCTCCGTTGGTCCCTTCTACATCAACAATCATCATCGCTTTTTCCTTAGGCTCGAAATACTTGAACTCTGGATACTGCCAGCCTTCGTCATTCCAGTTTACATAACCGATATGGGCAGAGGACATCATTCCCTCCCATTTGCCTCTGGAAATTTTTTTATTGTAGTCCTCTTGCATTTGTACATCTTTGGCAATGGCTTCCTCTACCAAAGCCGCATAATGATTGGCAAGAACGCTCTGAGGTTGGAATCCGCTGTATTTGTGATTTAAGCTCGCGTATATCTGCATTTTGGTCACATTGGCCGATGCTACGGCCGGATAATACACAAGCTGATAGTAGGCATCCTTCTGCTCATTTTGCACAAGCTCATAATACGTCTGGGCGTCCTTCTCCAACCGGATCGCTTTCTCCAGCACCCGCTGCGCTTCGTTGTAGTGAAACAAGCTGTATGTGTCAGCATAGGTCACTTCCGGCTTGCGGCTCCCATTCATTTTTGTATAGTCCGCCAAAACCCGGGCAATGCCCTCGGTGGTCTCTTCATCAGCAGCATGACCAAACTGTCGCTCCGTCCATGTCTGCAAAAATTCTCCCGTACGATTGGGATTTCCTGTTCCCCAGGTCTCGAAATCATAGGCTAGCTCCATGAAATAGGAAATGGGCAGTTCCATCGGCTTCAAGTCGCCGACATTCACAATCCAGAGGTCTCGGATTCCATAGTCATAGGCCAGAGACATCTGCTCCCATGTTTTCTCAAGCGGAACCGTATTAACCCATTCATAAGACCGGGGGCCACCATGGTAATCAAAATGATAGTACATCCCCCAGCCAGCTTTGCGTTTCCGATCTGGGGCTTCGGGAAGCTTCCGCATATTGCCGAAGTTATCATCAGACAAAATGATGGTCACATCATCCAGCACCTCCCAATGCTTCAGACCCTGAACCGTATCTGTCCCATGCCAGAATGTCTCCACTTCCTTGTAGATCGTCAATGCTTGCGGTGCATTGTCCAGGCCATACTTATGCAACAAGGCCTTCTGGGTCAAAATGATGTCCTTCAGGCGCTGAATATTCTGCTCCAGGGTGCCACCAAGAGCCGAATCCTGTTCGCCGCGCATTCCCAGCGTAATCATATTGGACAAATGCTTATTACGGATGACACCATCCTCCCAAAATTTCGTAATGGCCTCTGTATTAGCCCAATAATCCCACAAGCCGCTATCCCCATAATGTTGATTTATCTTTCTCCATTCCTCGCCAGCTCGAAACATGGGCTCATGGTGGGAGGTACCCATCACAATGCCGTATGCCTCGGCAAGCTCAGCATTAGCCAGTGGATGACTTTTCCCATCCTCGCTGAAAACAGCGCTCCACATGGCCGGCCATAGATAGTTGCCCTTCAGCCGCAGCAATAGTTCGAATATTTTCTCATACATCCCTTCGTTAAAACCCCCGCAATGATCTCTCGACCATGATCCCAGTGAGGGCCATTCGTCGTTCAGGAAAAAACCTCGGTAACGAATGGAGGGCTCTTTAGAAGTGTATTCCAATTGTTCCTTGGTAAAGACCAGTTCCTGCCGCCTCGAGGGATGTACATCTGCCCAATACACCAAGGGACTGACTCCAATCAGTTCTGAAATATGGTACAGCCCATACAGCGTCCCCCGCTTATCACTACCCACAATAACAATGGCTTTATCTAATTCCGGGCATGGACGCTCTAAAACCCGGATCATATAGGTCTCCCGGCGATTCTGCAAATCTGAAACATCAAGCCTGTATTCTGCAATCAGGGAATCAATGATATCATTATGTCCGGCGGAGCCGACGATGACCGCGATCCCGCTTAACTGCGCCCTGTCTGTAATCAGCTTGGGCAAAACGGCGGTAACCAGCTCAATGTCCTTGGCCAGTGATAAGGAGACACGCCGAATACCGTCATAGTCGTTTCCCTTCGCATCGGTGTATATGGGGGTCGCCTTGCCCTTCTGTACGAAAACGGCCGTTTCCTTTGAGTATTGCTTTGCATCGTTCATAATCACAGCACCTTCGTTTCATTTTCTAGTTCATAATCAACGGTTATGCGCTTCTGACATGCCATAAAAGATACCGCTTTCATCATATGAGGAGGAGATTATTTGAATTTGGCTTATGACGAGCATCTGATCCCCCAAGTATTCCTGTTTGTAGACCGCAAATGCTTTGCAGATTAGTTGATTAGAAAAGCAAAAATAGAGTTTCATGATCTCACCTTCGTTATTAGCGGAAAAGCCTGCTATTACATCAATGAAGAAGAGGTCATCGTTGAAGCAGGCGACTTGTTGTACATTCCAGAAGACTGCACCCGGGAAGCTCATACCTTCAAGGAGTTGCCCATGCATTGGTATCCCTTTAACTTTCATTGGGCTGCTCCGTATAATGACGTCCATCTTCCACTCGAATACGTAAGCAAGAAAATGAGTACTAAAGAGATCCTTGACTATATTCGTGAATTCAAATAAGCATGGATGAATAGGAAGCCGCTCTACACCTTCGAGACCCGTGCATTGTTTGAATTGATTCTTCACCGACTGCTCTCCGATTATCACCTGCTATCAGCGACCACAATTGATCCGAGAATCAAAAACGCAACCTACTACATTAACGAGCACTATCCGGACAATATAACAGTTGGCATCCTGGCTGAACAGGCAAACCTAAATACGGTTTACTTTGGCAAGCTGTTCAAAGAAACTACCGACTCAACCTGCAAGGAATCCTCAATCGCATCCGCATCAACATTGCTGAGATGATGTTGTCCTCAGGCGACTTCAACGTGTCGGAAACAGCCGAGCGCTGCGGCTTTCACGATATTTCTTATTTCAGTAATCTGTTTAAAACGATGAGGGGCTACTCTCCATCCTCAGTAAGAAAAAAATAAGAACTTTGAAATAGATAAATTCTTAAATATATCCGAATCCAAGTATAGTAAAGCGTTTTGTTTCATGTCCGGGAGCCATGCGGATCACCACCGTATGCTCCTTGGACACCTGCTCGTTGTACAATATTACGGCATTGCAATGTGTCCAATTGTTCTCATGGGGATCGGCTGTCTTGAAATATTTTTCATCCACCCAAATATCCGCGCATCCAAAATCGCTATTCCCCGAGTCCTTGAACACCAGGATAAGACGTTTGCTACAAATGGTTATTTTAAATTCGGAGGCACCATTTTCCGGATGATGCATCCAGTTATAAGGAAACTGGGGAGAGCTGTACGGGTGATCATCCATTTCCACCATTTGCAGGTCTGTATCAGTTTCGGTGAAACTACCCATATTGATTGTGGCAATATGCTCCGAATTACTGCGATCAAGCAGCTTTGTTTCGGCAAAATCACAACCAATGACAGGAGGCTTACTGGTATCCACATCCGTCTGATCGGGTGATGCCTCATCTGCTATGTCGAACAGCCATCCCAAACAATCAGCCATTACCCGGTGCCCGGCATTGGCCGGATGGTAGATGTCAAAGAAAAACTGTCGTTTAGAAATCACATTTCCTCCTGCCTTGGAAAGCCGGAACTGCTCCTCTACAGCATCCTTTACGCTGACCATAGGAAGATCATAATGCCAGCCCACAGGTGACAGCCGTTCCTGCAGGTTCCAGTCATTGACAAACACACTGAACAGTAAAATTACCGCAGGTTTATTGGATGCGTTCAAGGCCTTCAATGTCAGGCTTTCATAACAATTTCCCTTTGTCTCATCACCCGCATCATTCACGGCAAATTCGATTACCACAATATCCGGCTCTACTGTTCCTTCCCGAAGCACATCCCGATCATAGCGGACAATACCCAATTCCGATGGGGTACCGCCTACGCCTGCTTTTACCATATGAACCGATTCCCCACCCTTTTTACTAAATTTTTTCTTAAAAAGAGCGTAGGACTGGTATGCATAGCAATTTTCATGAATTGGAACGGCCCCTGCCCCCTGTGTAATGGAGCCTCCAATATAGGCCACAGTCACCTCTTCTCCTCTTTTGGCCTTTTCAATTGCAGCCTTGAGCCTTTTGTTATTGCCTTTATTCAAAAGTGATTTAGCAATCATCTCGCGATAGGCTTGCGAATCGAAATCCACCAGTTCCTCCATGGAAACTTCGGGAACATGGAACCCGTCGTGCAGGTAGAACGTAATGTTGACTGTAGCCAGTTCTCCCACCCGGTCGAAGAGAAAGACGAAGCTTCCTGGAACATCATCATCCAAAGACCAGTCGTATTCCTCCATAACCAGCATAGTTTCAGAGCCATCTGCCGGACAAATAAGCTCAAGGCGGGTGCCGGATTCGTACTTGCTGGTTTTACCCCAGTTATGGTACACAAACCTAACGTCAGCTACTTCCGGATTATGCGCCTTCACGGTAATCCCGATACTATGGACCAATCGGCGCAAGCCTTCGCAATTGGTTAGTAGCCCCAGTATGTCCTCATCTCCAACTCCTCCCGTATACTTGGCCTTATCAGCCAGCCTCCCCTCCAAATAAATCTCCTGGGCAAAGCTTCCGTCTGGCCGAGGGGTTCCTTCGATCATGGTTTCATACATAACGGAAAATCCACTTCGTCTTGTCACCGGGTCTTTAGGCGCCTTGGGGCCTTCCATCTCATCCTGCTGCGTAAGTCCTAAAAAACTGTCATTCATGGAAATGTCTCCTTTTACTTTTTATTAGTGGATAAGGACAATGCTGCTAGTGAGGAGCGTGTTTGAACACACCAATACTCCCTGGAGTACAATCAACTAAACCAGAACCAACCAAAGTCGAAATTAGAGCCCGGCAAAAATATGAACGTAACCTTCTACATTCCCTTTACCGGCTCCAGCATGAATGTCCACTCCTCGTAGCCTTTGTCATATGTAGTCTACAAGTTGTCTCCTTCCCCCTTCTGCTCCTTGTCCGCCACCAGTTGCTTCTTATCCGGCAATACCAGCCGGAGGAGTCTTTGAAACCAGCGGTAATTTTGTAATCGTTTTCACTATAAACTATGGCATTCTCCGACCATTCTGCTGTTTCCAAATCGCTTATTTGCAAATTCCCATTATCATTAAATATTACCTTTGAATTTCTAAACAATTACCTCCCCTCTTTCGGATTATGTTTACCTACAATCTTTCAGATTCTACCTTGTTCATCCATAGTATGGCATATTTCTCCTTTTTCGTCTTTGTAAAAATTAAAGATTTATAGAAAAAAAGGGGGCTTAAGGGACTTGGAAAATAAATACTTGGAAAAACCCAACTATTAAAAAGGCTTTATTTCTAATCAAGTATATGACTTAGCCTTATAAAAGATTAATTATTATAGTCGGGCACAGTTTGGGAATAGCCATTATTCCATGACCGCCAACATCTATGTTCATCTTGAATACAGCTCAAAAATTTCTTCGGCTCAAGTAATAGGGCAATACATTGTAAATTCCTTATGCAAAAAAAGCTCCTAAATCGCCACAAGGACAAATTTAGGAGCTAGTTGATTAGGAATATATCTCCCATGGAACATAAAATCAAGCCAATTTTATATTATAATATCTATGAATCATTTGTATAAATACAAGAAATTCACTGGATATCACAAACCATATATGGTAAAATGGGTCCATCAGGAAAGGAGGTGCGTCAACATCAATAATCACATGTTGAGCGTATCCCTTACCCGGTCCGTTATTCTCTAATTTACAGAGTTGACGGAGGCGCGGGATACGGATCAAAGCTTTAATTAAGCGCCACGGGTAGAGACCGTCCTCGGACGGTCTTTTTTATTTCAACAACATCCATAAGATTACATACTGCACTGTGAAGGAGGAGACACAATGTCGATTAGACCCGCAAATGTGGAAGAGCTCAACGAGTTGGCAGCCATCTGGCTGGATGCTTCCATAGAAGCCCATCATTTTATTGCTCCGCAGTATTGGGCATCACAAGTTACCGAGATGGAAAACAGGTACCTTCCTCTCGCTCAAAACTACGTTATCATACAAGATGATCATAGCATTGGCGGCTTCGTTTCCATGTTGGATGGATACTTGGCGGCTCTGTTTATACGTGTTGATTCTCAAAGAAAAGGCTATGGCAAGTTACTACTAGATTGGATCAAAAAGCAACATAATGAGATTCACTTAAAGGTATACCAGTCGAACACGAAAGCATTCAACTTCTACACTAAAAATGGATTTACCATTCAAGCGGAATCTGTTGATACCGAAACTAACGAGAAAGAATTTGTAATGGCATGGACAAAACATGAACGATAATGAAGCACCTTTAGCTATATAGTCTTCTTATTTAACCCATAGACCTCGGTATATAAAATCTCTTTAAACGGAGCAAAATCCTGTTCAGCCAGCTCACCTGGATAGCTCATAATTTGAAGCCGCAGATCAGCCTGTCCTTCTCTTAAAGGGGGCTGTACATAGTCAAAATGGTTCAGATGAAACCCTAAACGTTCATAAAAACCAATTCTTCTCCGAGTCCATTCATCCACTGGTGGCTCAACCTCCAGTACTACCGGTTTACCGGACTGTGAAATAAACGTGCTCATAAGCTCCTTACCTAACCCGCCACCTCGTATAGCCGAATCTACGGCAATGTGCTCTACAAACCGAAAATCTGTAAACTCCCATCCCGCCAAAAAAGCAATTATTTTCCCTTGTTCGTCCTTTTTGGTAAGTAAACGATAACATGGATGATGAAGCAGAGCCCTCTGTAACTCGGATGTTCTGCATTCCGTTTCAGGAAAAGAAGCCTCCATAATCGCATACACTTGAGAGAATTCAAGTTCATTCATTATACTTTCAACTCCTCTAACGTTAACTTGTTGGTCTACTAATGTCATTTACATTAGGGCCCTAACCCTTTAGACCTTGTTTAATTCCATAAGCGTCAGCAATATGTGTTCCAACAGCTCTGGAATGTCTTCCATCTGATCTTCGTTAATTTGTCTGGAAAATCGGAGTTCAATCCTGTTTTGGTATGTAGACATCTTTTCTCCGTAAATCTGACTAAGCGTTTGTACCGGTCGAAGATCGGGCTTCCAAATTTCGGTCAGTATATTTTCAATCCGGCTGCATTGTGACTCAATCTCACGAATTTCCATGTAAAAACTCAGCAACAAGACACATCCCGGAACTTGATCTTTGATTTCCAAAATTTCCGCAGCCAAGTTGTTTAAATCCGCCTTTAGTTGAATCTCTGCTGTCACACCCGGGTGTTCTCTCAGTCTGAATTGGACAGCAAATTCACGTGACATCACAGACATTTCCAATCTGTCAATCCGCTGTGTAATGTCAATACGTGAATCCAAATTATCCAGATCGTATACTGTATTTTCTATGGCCACTTTTAAATTATCAAAAACCGTCGGGTCGAACATATCTATATTTTTCACCTCCAATTATGGAGTATAACATAACACCTGTTACTCCCAAAATAAAATGCCCCTTTTCACTAAAGCATATTAAGATGGGATTTTATAGTATACAGTAAGTTGGTCGATTCCTATGTCGAAGTTTAGTGAATATATTTGTAAAAACACATAATTGTAACAAAAAATATATTTTTTTGATTATTATCCTATATTATATTCCAATATACTGGAATATAATATATAATATTGGATGGGATTGGTTATACATATTCATATAAATCCCAAAATAAAAAGAAGGGAAGAATTCATAAATATGAAAAAAGCGATTTTTTCCACACTAGGTCTTGCACTTCTATTAAGCACATCCACCGCTGTTGCATCTGCTCAAGAAACAGCACCCACATTACAAAAAGAGCCTATCCAGCTTTTATCTTCATGGTATACCGACGTAGAGCCTAATAACTGGTTTGATCAAGCCACTGGAATAACAGTAGGAGATGGCATCGATATTTATGGGACCTTTGGAAAATTCATTTCTGAAGGCAATATAGGTTATGACTTTGCAGATTATTATAAGTTTACAGCTCCTCGGTCTGGATTTTATGAATTTAACATTCAAGGGAATATATATCCCAAATCATGGATGATGCTTAGTGTGGCTGACAGCAACGGAAGGATCAAAAGAAGTGCAGCAGATCGTCAATACCGTTTAGGTATAAATCTTGAAGCCGGACAAAATTACTATTTATTAGTCGAGGCAACCAATGCTGAGATTGGTCAACTGTTCGACTATAGAGTTACTTCCACGATTAAATAAATCAAACAGCCAATTTGGAGCCTAACAAAAAACGTGATCCTCTTTACAAGGACCAAGTTTTTATATCTTTGAGCACCTATTGTCTTATGACAAACGCAGCTATATCCTCATAGGAGAACACTGTTCCTTTTCTTGTATATCATTTAGCTAGTGAACAATATACAATGATAATTTTAGAATAAATAACTAATATATCATTTAAATAAATATAAATCCTAAAAAGTGAGGTAGTTTATTCATGAAAAAAACGTTGTTAGCTTCATTAGGCCTTACACTTATGCTGAGTGCTACTGCCAGTGTCGCTTTAGCCGAAGAAGCAAATCCTGTACCAGTAGCAAAGGAATCAACTCTAACCTCTGTACTTGAATATAATGAACAGGAGCCAAATGATAGTTTTGAACAAGCTAACTATTTTTTTATAGGTGATGCTGTCATCGGAACCCTTGGTAAAGAGGTTCAAGGAGGCTGGGAAGCCTACGATGTATTTAAAATTAAGGTTTTTAGATCGAACGAAGTTCAGTTTATAATTGAAGGCAACAAATATCCTGATTCTTGGATGGAACTAACTCTTTACGATAGTAATGGTAAACGAATTAAACGTTCAAAAAACTCCCAATATTCTTTGAATGCTGATCTTGAAAAAGGTAAGGAATACTACCTAGCTGTCGATGTACCAGGACTTCAACCTGGAGGAAAGGTATTCGACTATAAAATCTCTACTGAAGTTATAAGGTAGCCTAAATAAATTTATGTAACTTTCCAAATAGTTAAATTATTATTTACTGCCTGCTGTTTGTGTTGGATACATACAAAAGGCGCGTACAAAAATCAAAAAACTCTAACTACACCAAGAGCCTAGCCCCTTTTTTAAGGGGCTAGGCTCTTTTTTAAGGGGCTAGGCTCTTTTTTAAGGGGCTAGGCTCTTTTTTAAGATCATGCAATTAATACACTCTGTTATTTCACATTCCCCTTGTCTTAAGACAAACGTGAGCTAAAGTCCTCGTAGGAGAACTGACGGATTACCTTGATGCCTTCTTCGTCGTTGTAGCTGGCGATGGCTGGCAGGTTGACTCCGTTGAACATGTGGTTTTTGACCATCGTGTAATGGGCCATGTCGCAGAATACAAGCTTGTCTCCTGGCTTCAATGGCTCTTTAAAGGAATAGTCTCCAATCACATCTCCAGCCAAGCACGTAAGTCCACCAAGTCTGTAGGTGTAAGCATACTCACCAGGCTTGCCTGCATCAATGATATTCGGGCGATATGGCATAGCCAGCACATCAGGCATATGACATTCAGCCGAAGTATCCAGAATGGCAATATCCATTCCGTTTTTCATCGTATCCAATACGGTAGCCACCAGATATCCAGTATTCAAAGCAATAGCTTCGCCTGGCTCCAGATAAACCTGCACACCATATTTATCCTGAAAATATTGAATACAGCGTACCAGCGTGTCCAGATCATAGTCTTCTCTGGTAATATGGTGACCGCCGCCGAAATTGAGCCATTTCATGTTCTTAATGTATGGCCCGAATTTCTCATCCACAACTTTAATGGTGCGCTCCAGCGTATCTGAATTCTGTTCACACATCGTATGAAAATGAATACCGTCCACGCCATCCAGATCCTCAGGTCTAAAGTTAGCCAGGGTCACACCCATTCTGGAGTTGTTGTAGCAAGGATCATACAACGGCGTTTCGATTTCCGAATATTCCGGATTAACCCTAATGCCGATGTCAATTTTTTTGGAAGTTACGCCTTGCACTCTGCTTTTGTAGCGTTTCAGTTGATCAAAGGAGTTGAAAACAATATGGTCAACATACTCCAATAGCTCGTCAAATTCACTGTCAACATAAGCAGGTGCGTATACGTGAACCTCCTTGTCCATTTTTTCGCGACCAAGTCGTGCCTCGAACAACGAACTGGAGGTTACGCCTTTTAAGTATTTGCCAACCAGAGGAAAGGTCGAAAACATCGAAAATCCCTTAAGAGCGAGCAAAATACTGCAGCCTGTCCGCTCTTGGACGGAATTTAAAACCTCAAGGTTTTTGACAAGTAGTCTTTCGTCAACAAGATAACAAGGTGATGGAAGTCCTGTAATATCAATATTCATCGCAGGCCTCAATCAAGCAACGTTGGCGTAAAGTTCTCTTGCCATGGCAATCCGTGTTTATTTAGTGCTTCCATAAATGGATCTGGATCAAATTCCTCAACGTTGTAAACGCCTGGTTTTTTCCAGATACCTTTGATGATAAGCATTGCGCCGATCATGGCAGGAACACCAGTTGTGTAAGAAATGGCTTGGGAGCCAACCTCTGCATAACATTCCTCATGATCACAAACATTGTAAACATAATATGTTTTTGGCTTTCCATCTTTTACGCCTTGGATGATGCAACCAATGTTCGTTTTGCCTTTTGTTCTTGGTCCCAGAGAAGCCGGGTCTGGCAAAATAGCTTTCAGGAATTGCAGTGGAATGATTTGTTGTCCTTCGTAATCAATAGGCTCGATCGAAGTCATGCCTACGTTTTGAAGTACATTCAAATGATTCAGATAATTGTCCGAGAACGTCATCCAGAAGCGGATTTTTTTCACGCCTTTAATATTCACTGCAAGAGATTCCAGTTCTTCATGGTACAAAAGATATATATTTTTCGGTCCAATTTCAGGAAGGTCGTATACCTTTTTCTCAGAAAGTGGCTCAGTTTCAATCCATTCTCCGTTTTCAAAGTAACGGCCCTTCGCCGTAATTTCACGAATATTAATTTCCGGATTAAAATTAGTTGCAAAAGGATATCCGTGGTCCCCTGCATTCGCATCCACAATATCAATCGTATGAATTTCATCAAAGTAGTGCTTTTGAGCATAAGCCGTAAATACTCCAGTTACGCCTGGATCAAAACCACTGCCCAGCAGAGCTGTAATTCCTGCTTTTTCGAATCTTTCTTTGTAGGCCCATTGCCAGCTGTATTCAAACTTCGGCGTATCCGGCGGTTCATAGTTCGCCGTATCAACGTAATGAACACCTGTCTCAAGGCAAGCATCCATTATCGTCAAATCCTGATAAGGGAGAGCCACATTGATAACTACATCCGGTTGAAAGCTTCGAATCAAGTCAATGACCATGTCGGTGTTGTCAGCATCAAGCTGAGCCGTTTGTATCTTCGTACGACCTCCACCCAGCTTCTCTTTAAGCGCATCGCATTTCTCAACAGTTCTGCTTGCGATACAAATTTCTTCAAATACATCTGGGTTTTGGCAACATTTATGCACCACAACGCTGGCCACGCCACCGGCGCCAATAATCAATGCTTTTCCCAAAATAAATAACCTCCTTATTCCATACGCTAATCGCTAATCATTCTTGCAAACAAAATGATTATAAAGACATCCCACCAAATAATCAAGAAAAACGACAATTTGCTGTATCAAAATTCACAGGAGCATGTCACAAAAACTTTACAAATCCCAAAATTAGGAATAAAAACTCCGTAAAGTGAGCAGAAAACAAACATTACCCCATACACACCAGGGAAGTCAGCACACGTTTAACGGAAGTTTTTTTGAATATAATGCTCATAGCCCTAAAGAGTTAATATTATCTTATTTCTAAACAAAAGACCACCCCTCCGCATCCTATGAAGAAGATTCATGTGGGGGTAAAATTATGGGCTGATAGCGTAATGCCTCATCTACGATCTCTGCCGCACTCAAATCACGATCATCCCAGTAGATCAAATTACTGATCCCCGGATGGGGCGTATTTTGCATCACTATGGTCAGCATGCTTTCGATTTCCGCTTCTGTTCCCTCACCTCTAATGATTTTTTCCACCAACTGTATAAGCTCACTTCGGTTTAAATTTTGGAGTTCCTCGCTGGCTCGATCTAGACTCATGTAATCGCCCTCCTTTGTATTGAGTATGATCGGCATTGTGTGGGCCCATCCCTTTTTCTGTAAGCGCTATATGACCTATTATGGAGCTTTAAGGAGCGTTTATGATAAATAAAGCCGCCCCCAGTGCGGGAACGGCTCTATACAGTAAAGCTTGTTAAACCATGATTTTGCAAATATCATTCGTGAATTCAACCGGATCTTGCAGCGGCAAGCCTTCGATCAGCAAAGCCTGATTATACAGTAATGCCGTATAGAGGTTTACTTTCTCCTTATCCTCGGCAAAAGCTTCTTTCAAAGAGTTGAACACCGCATGGTTTACGTTGATTTCCAGCACTTTATTCGCTTTGACATCAGCGTTATTAGGCATGGCGTTTAAGATTTTCTCCATCTCAATCGTCACTTCACCGTCTGCGGACAGACATACCGGATGTGTCTTCAAGCGCTTGGAGGCTTTAACACTGGATACCTTGCCTTCCAACAAGCCCTTCATGTACTCGAACAGCTCTTTGTTGTCGTTTTGTTCTGCTTCTGTTTCTTTCTCGTTTTCGTCAGGCTCAATTCCCAGATCGCCGCTAGACACAGATTTGAATTCTTTCTCTTTGTAGCTTAAGAGCATTTTAATAGCGAACTCATCAATATCATCGGTGAAGTACAGAATTTCGTAGCCTTTATCGGCCACCATTTCGGTTTGCGGCAGTTTTTCAATACGCTCGTTGGACTCGCCGGAAGCATAATAAATATACTTCTGATCCTCTGGCATACGTGATACGTATTCGTCCAAAGTAACCTGCTTTTTCTCTGTAGAAGAGTAGAACATGAGCAGATCCTGGAGAGTTTCTTTATGTCTGCCGTAATCGTTATAGACACCAAATTTCAATTGTCTGCCAAATGATTTGTAGAATTGATCATATTTCTCCCGGTCATTTTTGAGCAAGGTCAGCAATTGGCCTTTGATTTTGCTTTCGATATTTTTGGCAATCAGCTTCAACTGACGGTCATGCTGCAACATTTCTCTGGAAATGTTGAGTGATAGGCTTTCGGAGTCAACCATACCTTTGACAAAGCTAAAATAATCCGGCAGCAGGTCAGGAGATTTTTCCATAATCAGCACACCGTTGGCATATAACTCCAGCCCTTTTTCATATTCCTTGGAGTAGAAATCAAACGGGATATTTTCAGGAATAAACAGAATAGCTTGGTACACTACCGCGCCATCCGCGCTGACATGGATATGCTGGAGCGGCTTGTCGTAGCCATAGCGTTTTTCCGCATAGAAATTTTGATAATCCTCGTCGGTCAACTCGCTTTTGTTTTTTCTCCAGATAGGAACCATGCTGTTGATAAGCTGTTCTTCTTCGTAATCCTCGAACTCGTTGTCGCTTCCCTCTTTCAGACGCTTGCCTGTAATATCCATTTTAATCGGATAGCGGATAAAGTCGGAGTATTTTTTAATCAGTGCTTTTAAACGATACTCGTCCAAATATTCGTCGTAGGACTCATCTTCGGTGTTTGCTTTGATTTTCAGAACTATCTCGGTTCCAACCTCGTCCTTCTCAGCTGCTTCAATGGTATACCCGTCTGCACCTGTGGATTCCCATTTATAAGCAGTATCACTTCCCAAAGCCTTGGTAGTCACTGTAACCACATCAGCTACCATAAAAGCTGAATAGAAGCCGACGCCGAATTGACCAATGATGTCATGACCATCCTTGGATTCATTTTCATTTTTGAATGCCAGTGAGCCGCTTTTAGCAATAACACCCAGGTTATTTTCTAGTTCTTCCTTGGTCATACCAATCCCGGTATCACGCAGGGTTAGCGTTCTGTTATCCTTATCGGCAGTTACTTTGATATAATAATTTTCTTTGTCAAAGACCAGTTGATCATCCGTCAATGCTTTGTAATAAATTTTGTCAATCGCATCACTTGCATTGGAGATCAGCTCTCTTAGGAAAATTTCTTTTTGCGTGTAAATCGAGTTAATCATCATTTCTAGCAGACGCTTGGACTCAGCCTGAAACTGTTTTTTCTCCATTCGGATATCTCCTTTCAGATATGAACCTATGTAAGGCCAGCAGATATGAGCTATGCAAACGATTCAACTTTGTTAGCACTCCCATCATTCGAGTGCTAGCCTACCTTTTTTATAACATTCCTCATTTTTTATGTCAATATCTCGGTTGCCTGAGCAGTAAAATTACATTTTAGGAAATCGCTAGTGTCTAATGTGCTTAAACATCACGTTAAACATTTCGACAGAAGATGGAAACAGCCCCTGTACATGGGGAAGCAGATTACTTCTGATTCGTAGCTCATCCTCATCCAAATGCTGTAGGTCCTCATGAAAGAACCAAACAATAGGATAATCGCCGTCCTTATGTCTGCTGCCTGCATTTAAACAAACGGGACCCTGATCGTCCTCTGCTATTGCAAAGGGAATGTAGCCTGCTGACAGCAGAGGTGACCATTGATCGAGCAAATCATAAAATGCCTTTAAGCCCTGACCTACAGGCAGTCGTGGAAACTCAACAAACGTACAATCGCTCCAGTATACTCCCGGAATCGATTCATTATCGAATTGTAAAGATACATAATGGTAGGACATGATAAAGCTCCTCAGCAGGGGCGGTAGCTCAAAATGGTATTTTTCCTCCATCTCCCGAACTTCCTGTTCAGTAATCTGCGAAGGGAGAGGCTTCCACTTGATCCATCCCTCCTCGTCGACATTCCCATCACGCATTTCAATTGGAACATTTTCTTCCACATCCATAAAAAAGGCTTCATCCATCTGAGCAAATAGTTCTTTCATGGAAGTACGAATATCCGCTTTCTTGTCCATGTCCTCACACCTCTTTCCTCTCTATTCACATTTTGCATCATGGGTTAATGCCAAATGCCCTCTATCTGAAAATAGCTTTGTAATCATGTGCTACTACACTTTTTAAGTTCAGCTTATCAGAACTTGCTTTTATCACCATTTGCGGAATATTAGTATTACCAGCGCAATGGCTCGTAGTTCCGCCAGATCACCCAACGCGCTGTCTCGTGAAATGGCGCGGTGCCAATGCTATATTCGTCCTTCGTGCCGCTCTGCAAATCAATCAAATGAAGCATACCGCCATACGTTCCAACCGCTAACATACCTTCATCAGGTGAAACTGCCAGCCCGGATATCGTACTGCCGACAAAATAGCGCCAAAGTTCACGACCCTCCCTGTCAATCAGACGGAGATAACCGTAGGCATCACCCAAAATAGATCCTTGTGTCAGCGCTGTTGCGGCGTATACTCGCATTTCTTCATTCATCATCGGCCATTCTTCCTTATTCTGAGCAAGACCCTGCTCCATCTCAGCAATCGACACTTGAATGGTAGCACCGTTGTAGAAATGACAGGCATTATACCAGACATCCAGATCATCTTTGGAAAACAGAGCATAATGCGGATAACTAGAACTTGGCTCCAATGTATGCACCGTCTTATCGGACAGATCCATAAGCATATGCTCACTCATCTGGCTGCCGTAAGCGATCCAGCGTCCATCCCTCGACACAGCTCCATGGGCCATATCCACAATCGTGTCTTCCAGCTTTAGTTCTCTCCGTTCAGACGCCTTGGGATGAATCAAATCCACCTGATCACCAGCCAGCAAATAAACGCCGTAACCGCAGACCAGCAGAAGTCGCTGTCCATCGCCAAACGGAATCACTTCATCTAATATATCCTCAGGATGATCCTCATCTCCCAAGCACTCCAGATCAGGAATGGATGCTTTTAAGCGTCCTTGTATATCCTTCCACTGAAAATGTGCTGTCTCTTCTCCTTGCAGATTTCGGTCCGGTTGACGAACAATACGAATCCCCTGTCCATCCACCAACGCAAAATAAGTCCCGTCCGGCGAACAGCCTACTCGATGCAGTCCGGGGATTTGCAAGATTCTATCTTTTCCCGTCACATAGATCGTCCCACGTTCCCGAGGATTGCCCGCATGTACAATGATTTCATTGCCTCCATTCACAAAAGCTATCGGCCTAACGGCTTGCAAAGCTTCCTCGAACGCTGGTGTAAGCGGCCAAGACGCGGCTGGAATCTCTCGACGTAACTGCTCCATTTCACCAGCCTGATTTGCCTCCTGAATCATACGAAAAATATCTTTGGCCATCTTGGGGCGTTCGTCCCGCTTTGGCTCTGATTGCTCCTGCTGCCATTCACTTTCCATGCCGACTCTGACAAATTCATTCACATCTGCGGCATACCTTTTCCCTTCCTGTCGCCACTTTGCTGCCATTTCATGATTCAACCAACTCATTTGCTTCCCCCATCCAGTGTATGTATGCCCCGTTTGTTCTACAGGCTTTGTTCATTATGTAAGGTGGTTTCTCACCTTTGTCAGCACAGACCACAGGTCTGTTACTGCCTTCACCTCTTCATAGTCCAGATAGGCATCTCGCTTGTCATAGTATTTTACCGCCATAATCACCATCTGAAGCGTCACTGGCTGTCCGGCAGCCTTAAGGACTTCCACAATACTTTCGAAGGTCGCCAGCTCAAACCAGGTTTGAACCTGACGATCCGACACACACTCGGGAATATACTCGTCCTGTTCGTTGGTTATGGCTGTACCCTTCTCTGCACATTCCTCCAGCCAATGCTCATCCCAATAATAAATCGGTGTGTGAACAGGGTCCTGATCCCATTGATCCACATTCACATATAACCAGTTATTATGCAGTTGCCCCACGCTACGCACCAATTCCTGTAATCCTTCAAATACACGATAGGACGGGCGCTCTCTGCGACGGTAATCCTCAAGTCTTGTCTCATACCTGCTCATCTCCAACCTCCCGCTTCCTATATCAGCTAAACACTCAAAATTCGCATAACATACATTTATAACTTATAAAACCCGATATAATTACAAGCACCTCGTAAAGTGTCAAGACTACATAAGGAGATTGATCTATTCATGAAAAGAATCACCGCACTTGTCATCCTGTCCTTGCTATTACTTGTATCCCCGATCTACGCTGCTGCCCCAGCACCTATGCTGGTCTATGTGGACCAGAGTAACCACTCGTTCATCCCGCTTCGTCTCCTGAACAGCTATGAAGGGATCACACTCAACATGACGGCAGCGGACAAAAAAATAGAAATTGCGCAAGGCAATACTCGGATTACCCTATTTACCGGAAAATCTACTGCCAAAGTGAACGATCAAACGGTCCGTTTGCAAAATGCTCCTTTTAACGATAATGGTTCGACCTATGTACCCTTGCAGTTCATCAGCCAATATCTAAACCTGCAAGTCTCATGGCAAAAGGAAACCTCAGCTGTACGCATTAAGCAGGGTACAACGTCCGTCACGCTTCCGGTACTTACCGGTAAGCTCCCCGGAAATACTACACCCATTACGACGGCTCATAAAAGCTTCAAGGTCGGATCTCGTACCTTTTCCGCTAAGGTGGTCACCATCTCTATGCTCCATCCCAAGGTAAGCCTGGATGTGGCTCTGGCAGGCAATACTATCGGCAAAGTGGAAGACTTGAGCAGTCTCGCCAAACGCAATCAAGCGGTTGTAGCCATAAATGGCACATTCTTTGACGCCTATACCAAAAGCTCCTACAAAACGCCTTACGGCTACCTAGTCAGTCACGGAAAGATATTGAAAAAAAGCTCCGGCGACCAACGGACGGTCTTCACCTACGATGCTAACCATTTATCCGAGCTAATGTCGGGTTCTGCCTTTGAACAAAGATTAAGCCAAGGTAACATCGAAGGTGCCCTGCAAGCTGGGCCTCGTCTGGTCACGAACGGACAGGTTTCCCTAAATGTCAAAGCCGAAGGCTTCAAGGACCCTAAAATATTAACAGGCGGCGGCGCCCGCAGCGCACTCGGAATGAGTCGGGATCATAAGCTGATCCTCCTGACCACAAGTGGAGCGACTATACCGCAGCTCGCCCAAATGATGAAGCAGGCCGGCGCTTATCAGGCCATGAATCTGGACGGCGGTGCTTCCAGCGGGCTGTATTACAACGGCTCCTACCTCACCACACCCGGCCGCCAAATCAGCAATGCCATTATTGTAAAGTATCAATAGACAGATAAAGGGCTATCTTCACGGATGTGTAAGCCGTGGGGATAACCCTTTTTTCATTTTCCCCGGTTTCAGTTGTTCCTGCTTCCACCGGTTCAGGTGGCTTGTATGGGCCGTTACGGGTTGAGCCTGCAACCTACAATCGAATCAGACCTGTAAAGCTATTGCTGCCTTCGCTTCCTTTTTTTAAAGAAAGATAAATACGGTTGCCTTCTTTGCTCGCCAAGCATTCATAAAGTCCCGGTTGCACAGAAAGGAACGTCCCTCCCCATACACATTCAGGCTCCAGTCCACCACCTGTGGCTTCCTCCCCTGCTCCAATAAATAGGTTGCCTGAGGGAACCTTCAAAAACAGCCGTACAGCAGGCTTGTCGATATGATCTGTCATCCCAACCTCATAGGTCCCATCGGCTCCAAGATTCAAAAAAGCTACATTTCCTTTGTTCAACTCGCCCAGCTCGTCCTCTTCGATGGACCACCAATCCGGATCATCGTCCAAGCGGTGCTTAAGAGCTTGCGTATCAAATAAGCAAAGAGTCGCCGTATCTGTTGTAAATTGAAATGGACTGCTTGCCGTATTCATCATGCGATCCTCCTGATTTGGTCAGCGAATTTCTGTTTTTCCACGTCTTACGCTATCCATATTGCAATATACTTGAGGGAAAATCTCCCTGTATGTAAAGTATAGCAATGCTTGCAGGACCAGACAACATGTTGGGCTAACACCCATTCTGCATAAAAAAGCCCTCCCTCACGATGTCGAGAAAGAAGGCGGATTTGTGGATTTAAGCGATGCTAACCTGCTGTTAGATCAGAAAAGACTTAGTAATAATTACCAACAAAATAAACAATACCAAAATCGCTCCTGTGGATGTCCATGCTCCACCGTAACCTACTTCACCCATGTCTGAATCCCTCCTTGCGTTAAAGCTTACTCTTATCGTATGAAGAAACGCGGATAACGACAGGGCGAATCGGCAAGTTTATTTGCCATGGAAGGGCTACTCAGAAAATGGACTGATACGTTTGAGATAGATCGCTAATGACTCTGGATGACAACTGGCAGAGAATGTCGTCCGTTCTTCGCAGTAACCTGCTCACATCCTTGTACTTCATTTTTTGAAGGAGAGAGCTTTCTAGCTGAGATGAAAGAAATTGAGTGGTGCCTATAAATACGACAACATCCAATCCCGGGTTGGTTTCGGTATGTAATAAGTGCAGCAGGTCAGTCATAGACAGGAATCCGGGAGGGAAAAGGCTGTTGTTTTCTTTCATATATATAGCTTTTAACATGGAGGTTAACGCCCAGTCACATAGGATAATGCAGCATTGGACTTGATTGTGCTTGTACAGGATTTGGGCTAGTTTCATGTGGTATTGAGATAGAGTGTGGAAATCGGTTATTGATTTATGTAGGTGTAGTGAGGGTCTGGATGGTTGGGTGGGACTTGGAATAAAGGTAGAAGGAGCTTCTTTCATATCTATTCCTCCAGAGAATTTCAATATTAGTCTTATTATATCCTAAAATAATACTTATAGATATAATGAATGCTAAATATACGATTCTTAATCTCATGTTTACCCAAGAAAATCTTGTCTACACTTTTTAGTATGAAGGGGTGTAGACAAATGCAGGACAAAGAAGTATTAAAGCTAGTTGGGGCTAGAATAAGAGTGTTACGCAAAGAAAAAGGCCTCTCACAAGAAGCTCTTGGAGAAAAAGGTGGATTTCATTTTACATACATTGGACAGATCGAACGTGGAGAAAAGAATGTTTCTTTAATAAATGTAGCTAAGATCGCAAAAGCACTAGACGTAAACTTAATTCAGTTATTTTCATATGTAAGCGAGGACCCTAAAATTATGGAGTCTGATGAAGATGTTATACAAATTATTACGATGCTCAAAAAATCGAGTCCTGAGAAAGTACGTTTGGCGAAGAATGTGATAAGGGAGATTACAAATTAAAAGGATTTTTTTGTTTTCAAAATTGGGGAAGTATCAGGTCGTAGTAACTCTGACTTTACACGGGATAAATTAACGGGTTCTGTTTGTGGTTCTAAAGGTGATAAACTGATCCAACCATTCCCTTTCTCTGTAATTCGAACTTTTTCGTTTTTGGATAGCCCGCGATCCATTTTCTCCAATCCATCTTTCATAGCTTCTTTCAGCATTTCAATAAAGGCATGGGCGTCCAAAGATTGCTTTAGGGCCTTGTAGTTTTCTTCACGTCGTTCCTCAAAATCGGTAGATAAGTCATCATCCGGGTTCCGATATCGGTTCGCACCGACCGCCCATATTTCCTTACAGCGAAGCTTATCTCTTAATGCTTGCAAAACACTGATCTCATAATTCATACGATTTATGCGCTCTTGCCCTTTCTCGTCTTTCTCTACAATGATTTCTCTATTAACGTTACGTATGACTCCATCAATCGGGACATCTTCCAACAGGGGTAAATAGTGTTGGCCTGTATCTGAATACCTTTTGACCAGTTCCAGCGCGAGGATTACTGGCTGATGAACCTCGTTATTGGAGCGGAAGTCCAGGATACCCAATGGCTCCCATAGGAAGCACGGATAATCGTATGAACTTTCTCGCGATAAGCCGGGCCTGTATGCTTGCTCTCTTTTACTAGATCCCTCAATGTTTGCTCGTTGACGATTGGAAAGATCACATCCCGTACAATTCCATCCGGATTATTGACGGCAGATTGTGCTAGGTTAAATAAGATACCGTACTTATTGCCCACTTTCCGCAGGTCGTTCAGCCCGAACGCCGATACAGTGAACAATCTGAATGAGCAGTTCAATTAAATTATCTGTAATCTCCATGCTCTGGAGCCAAAAAAAGGCCGACCAGAAGTTTCTGGCTGACCTAATAATACGAAAAAAAAGCAGAGACGGTAGACGCAGGCCGTTCCGCTCCTTTTACTCTTCTTCTTGTTAGGCATTCTATTTAAGATACCAAAACCCCATTACGCAGATTACCTCGTGGTATTTACGGCGTTGATTTCTTCGCTCATCAGACTAGGGTTTGTCTTCAAACTATAAAACAAGCAAAGAGTCTCAAGGATGAAGATCTGAAAACGGCAAAAGCGTATCACTTGAAGCTCACATTTTCGAAGTTGTGGAAGCAGGAAACGCCTGAGAAAGCGGAAGTGTTCTTGGATAGCTGGTATTTTTGGGCGACACATAATCAAATCCCTGATATGGTGAAATCTGCGAAAACGATTCGTCAGCATGCAACAGGGATCTTAAAGTGGTTTACATCGAAAATAACAAACGGTATTATGGAGGTCATTAACGGTCTTATTCAATGTGCCAAACGACGGGCACACGGCTACAGGTCGCTCAAAAACCTGAAGACGACGATTTATTTGTTCGCTGGCAGACTTAAGCTGAAGAAAGTCGAGATTTAAAACAAAAGAGAACCGCGATCAGTTTGGAGCCACAACCCGCTCATCTCACCGAACACGATTCCCTTGTCCGATTTTTATAGATTTACGTGACCCAAGCTAAACTACGAATAACCCGAAATAACTATAAGGTCATAAAAGCGACGGTGAAAATATGGAACAGACACAAGGATTTATTGAATTGAAGCTTTGATGAAAAAGGAGAAAGATAGGCGTATGTTCGAGCATTATCAAGACATTTATCAGCATTTGAAAGAAAAGAATGCACAAGAGATCTCAGAAATCATCGACAGAACGGAACGAACGGTCTACAAATAAGTAGTCGAACTACAAGTGACTACGCGGTTCCACACGAAGTCGGATTTCTAAAAAAATATTGTTGGGCTCTATCTCTTATTGGCGAATACATCAAGCGGGAGTTTGGTCATCCCTATTCTCTGCGTGGTATTTCTAAAATGGTGCACCGACTTGGACTCAATCACACCAAACCCACATATAACTTGGCCGCGGCGGATGAAGCTAAGCAGAAGATATTTACCGAAGTGACTTTCCCCGGTTTGAAAAACGACGGGGGAACGAGCTGACTGCTCATACTGCCTCTTTTCGACGTTGTCCCTCAACATTCTACGAATGCTTGAAGCTCTAGCCAGACCAATGAAGAATCACATCGTTTGTGAAATACCCATGGATAAAGGGTCTGAAGATTTTTTCCTCAGACCCTTCTGTCATCAGTCCCGGCGGTGTTCGGTAGTATGGTGTTAACCTATCGTATCAACAAAGCCATATCCCAATCCGGGCTTTCCTCGTAAAGCAAAGAAGCTAGCACAAGTGCCACGCCCGCGGCACCCGTCAAAAAGCCCGCTTCATCCACTTGCTCATACTTGCCATTCACAAAATGTTCATCATAATAACCAAACTTCGACTCTGCCGCATACTTATCCAGCACAGCCACAACTAGTTCATCACGCATCACGCCAAGCGTCACATGACCCGTATCCGAATACATACGTTGAATCATATGAAGCAGTCCCCCTACACCGTGGCACAAGGTAGAGGCGGTGAGTCCACCCATAGTCTGGATGCGATTCTCTATCTCTACATACGCCTGCAATCCAATTGCGCTCCATTCCTGATTATCCATCGCTTGCCCAGCTAGCCAGATGGATCGTGCAATCCCAGGCACCCCATAGCACCAGGAGTCCCACGGGTCTCGGATACTGCTCGGATGCAATTCACCCTGAAGTACCTCTTCAACAGCGACTCGCCCCGGCCAGAACGTTCCCGCTTCACCGCTCACTCGCCATCGACATGTCCACTCGGTGAGCCGCCGTAGATCTGCACGCATCGCTTCTGTTGTCATGCCCTGCAATTGCGATAGACTCAGAAAAGCCAGCGGTCCTGAGATACCATGGGATAGACCTACGTTAAAATTCCCATTTGGATACTGCACCTTTTCATGTTCGAGGAACTGATTCGCAGACGGGATATGCCAAGCAGGGATCCGATGTCCTAGATAATCTTTTTCCCCACAGAAGATATGGAATACTTCAACAATCCGTTGCCAGATGATCTTCATCTGCGGTCGATCTGAGAAAGCCAACACAACTCGTCCAATTCCTGTCAAACCTTCGATTGTATCGTACTGACTAATACGCAATTGCCCTTCTTCCCACTGGTTTTTGCATATCTCTACATAATTTAACACGGCTTCCTCGAACCAACTAGCCAGTGTATCTAGCATGCCTTGGTAGCGCGTATTCTTTCGTGACAGAGCACGGACGCCTATCAAAATACCCGCTAACCCACTGTATAAAGATAGAGTATGAATACCTTGCTGTTCGATTACCTGTTGAATCTTTTGCAGGTAACTATGCCCTACCATATCCCAACCTTCATCAGGATATAACTGATCCAGTTGTCCCATTAATACACAAATACCTGTAAATCCACCCGAGAAGCTTGTGTCTGACCATCGTGCTACCTGTTTCCCTTCAATCACTTGCCCAGGAACTTGCTTCATCTGGGCACGTACCTGATCAGGATCCTTATAACGCTGCACAATCGCCTGCAACACTTGTGCTACTTGCTTTCTAACTTCCCCTTTTAAGGGGATCCATTGTGTTGATACCGCACTTGCCGCTTTCACCCTCAATCATCTCCTTCTAATTCACCCCAACTTCTTCTGCAAATGAACTTGCTTGCACTTGATACATCTGCGCATATACCCCACCTAAACGCATCAATTCAGCATGCGATCCCTGCTCAATGATCCGGCCGTCCTCCATGACTAAAATCTGATCCGCTAGACGCGCAGACGAGATACGATGTGTAATGAAAATCCCTATCGTATCTCTCATTAAATGTATGAACAATTGCAGTAAGTCCCGTTCAGCCAATGGATCCAAGAACGAGCTCGGCTCGTCTAGAACATATACATCCGCACTTCGCAGAATGGCTCTTGCAATTGCAATACGTTGCCACTGTCCCCCCGAAAGTTGATGTCCTTCATCGAACCATTTGCCAAGTTGTGTATCGAGACCGCTTGGCAAATTCGCAATCATTTGGTCAATAGCTGCAACTTTGGCTGCATCCATCAATCGCTCATCTTGTTCGAGCTCAGCCAATGAGCCGAAGCCAATATTATGGCGAGCCGACATTTCATAGTGAACAAAATCTTGAAACACAACCCCCATGCGTTCTTGGACTTGTTGCAGATCGTAGTCGAGAACATTACGGCCATTGACTTGGATGGTACCACGATAATCCGTGTACAATTGCATTAACAGCTTCACGAGTGTGGACTTACCCGAACCATTCTTCCCTACAATAGCCACAGTCTGCCCCTTCTTGAATGTCACATCCACTTCTCGAATCGTATCCGAATCTTGTCCTGGATAAGCGAAAGATACCTGATCGAACGAAATCTGTGTAATCTGGATACTTGCATTTGCGTCACACGATAGTTCTGTTGCATTGGGAAACTGTTTCTGTCGATGAACAGGATCTGACGTGGGCAATTGCAAGAACAAGAGCAATTGCTCCATGTAAAGATTGTTCTGTGAGAACTGGACAAGCCCCTGAATAACCCCCTTCGTCTGGTTCTGCGTGAGCATAATCGCTTGGATATACCCATACAAACTCCCGATCATCATCGCTCCTATAAATGTCTCGTGAATTACAAGCCCAATTAACCAGAACAAAGCCACCATTTCTAGCATATCGTACAGAAAAGTAACTCGAATTCGCTTCAACAATATACGACGATCCACAAGGAAGAAGCCGTGCAACAAATCGCGGTATCGGTTTAACAAGTAAGAACCCAATTGGAATATTTTCACTTCCTTAAATGTGCTATCGTTTGTTAATAGATACGTCATGTACCACGATTCTCGATTCTGCGGAGTGCGATCCAAGTAGATTTGGAACTGTTCTCGATTGATTTTGAAAATCGAATAGATAGAAACCGTTGATATCATGAGAATCACGAGCACCACCCACCATTTCCACAGAACAAGTAAGATAGCAGATGAAATAAGTGTAATGAGTCCAGAAGCTATGCCAGCCATCTGGCTATACAATTGATAGGGGCGATAAGTGGCTTCTTGTGAAACCCTTTTTAATTGGTCATTAATCGAAGCATTCTCAAAATCAGCCAATCCCAACGTGGTTGATTTCTCGCAGATCATGACATTCATCGAATTGGAAATGACCGCCTGAAGATTACCCTCCACATAGCTTTGAGCGACGTCGATGAAATTCTTCAAAACATAGATGACGATGAACCAAACAAATTGAGAAAGTACCCAATATTCCCCTTCTTTCCATCCAACGGAAACACTATTCAACAAATTCTGTGTAACCATTAATGTCATCACAGGCACAGCGCCTTGAATGATGTGTAGTATCATACTTGGAATCATATACTGTTTATTCATGTGAAAAATCAATTGGAAGAGTTGCAGCCCGTGTCGAACCGTCTTCCAGAGTGAAGCTAATTCATGCTGACATCCCTTCCAAATAAAGTTCATTGGCTCTTCCTCCAATATTGCAACAAGCTATTAAGGGCATGACGAGCCATAATCATTACCTTACGTTCTTTATCTCGATCAATCCCAATCAAGCGGTTTAAGTACATATGAATCACACTGAATAGGATATCGTCTTTGTTGTTCATAAGAGTGCCCTGCCGCTCATGCTCAAGAAGTGCTTGCTGATAACACTTGACAGCCTCTTCCCTGTGCTGACCAATCTGATGAATCAGCTTACCTTCTTGATGCAATGATACTAATTCGGATGAATCCCTCCCTAACAACTGCAGGAATAAACGCCGTTCATTACGGAAGTCATCCAGATATTCTTTTACATCGAAGCGCTCATTGAGGAGCTCGTAAACCTTCTGCTCGTTGTAACCAAACTGAGTCATGTATTGTATCACACTACACACCGCCACGACCTCCTGACTTAGCTGTATCTGCTTAAATCGAAGCAGCCGAACCAAATTCGCTGTGACATCGCTGTCACAAGCAAACATACGTTCCGCTAATAGCATAAGCTCAGGTCCACCATATCGTTCGATCTCTGGTTCATACGTATCCACAACAACCTTATTTATCATTCCATCTTGAAGTAACATAGTCGTCCATTCATGGAAGATTGGGATGAACGAAGATATGTCATTACCGCTTGGCATGTTGAACCGTACCCGAATATGACGAGTTGGATCGGAGTAACGAATGAAATACGCTTGTTCAATTACACCTGCCTCACGGCATTTCTGAACAAAATCTCCCCACTGACGACCAATGAATTCATCTTGGCGACTGTCTATCCCATAGAACTTGGCATAGAACCACGATCCACCCGGCAACTGCACACGCTGCGATGCATCAACAACAGTCAGGCGAGAGATTTCTGTCTCCTTACTTACCGCCACTTCCGCTTGGGTCAGATCCATCTCTTCCGTGCGTCTAACGAGTGGGAAGACAAATTCCGCCGTCAGGCGCCCATCGCTCCGCTGGATCGGCATATCCTCGAATCCCCCTATATGCTCGATCAGCGTCACTTGACCATTTGATTTCAAGTCTTTGCAGATCTCCTCCACATGCAGAGAATGCTCCATATCGAACAAGATACGATTATCGAATTGGGTCATATACACATACCGAGGTACTTTCCACTGTATACTGAATTCCCTAACCAGAAGCGCCAATTTCTCCTCGCTCTCGCGCTCAGATGTCTTGTCACTCAATTGTATACGCCATGTCGCTGGACTTAACACGATGTTCCCATACCTTAAACGCGGAGTAAAGGGGGATTGATCCATTACTCCCCATTCTAATGTCGACCATTGTCGATATCCTTCCTGACTAACTTCCACCAAAAACCGGTACACATTCGGTGCACCCTGGTAGTTCAGCATATGCCCCGCTGTCGGGATCACTTCGCAATTGTGCTTGCGTGACTTCAAATAAAACTTATCGTCTCGCACCCCAACCATCAGATCGGACACATGAATCTGTTGATCCTCTGGTACAGTGTGATTCGTGCCAATTCCGATTTCATAAGTGCGAAAATTTTCCGTGAGAACGACATTCGTCGATCTGGCTGCACTGGGTAAGTACGAAATCTCTGCAAGTAGTTTACCTGGTGATAGGCGTTGCTCTTCCTCATGAATCTCATTGAACATGTTTTTAAACGAGACACCCATTAAATCAATAAATCGTCCGAACGTTTTCCCCGCGCCACTCGATCCAGGATTCGGTCCAAGTACTAACGTGTACTCTCCGCGATTGAGCGCTTCCTGATCCTGCACAACCATTAAAAAGTAGAGTTCCATTGACGGAGTAGGAATTAACTCACTGGTGGTTTTATCAGATTCATCCTCCAAGATCTGTTGAATCCTTTCGTTCGTGAGAACAATCTCTTGTTCACCCTGATGCATACACGAGACGAACCATTTGAAGAGTAATTGTTCACACTTCGTACTGAATGGCACACTCGGATTCTTCAACTGCCTATGAACGCTGCTCGGATTTTGATAGGTGGCCGGTGCCCCTAACCCAATCTCCTCATCCAGCAACTCCAGAATTGGTATCTCTCGATACGGACCGTATTTCTCTAGGAATTCATTGCAGTATTCCTCCAGGTGTCGGTACTTACGCGTAGAAATTCGACTAAACAAATGTGCAACTTTCTCAACATCCTCACGAACCTGAGAGGGCAAGGTCACGGAACGGTCTTCCAAGGACAAGTCAACCTGTACCGTCGTCTTCACCTCCGCCAAAGCATTCATCATCTGTCGCAACTGAAGTAGTTGCTCCTCGCCCTGCCCAATTGATCGGCTATTATAAGAGCGAATATTCCGACGAATTTCATTGAGAGCAACCTTCCATTCATCTATACCCTCTACCCGATCCAACACAGACAAGATATGATCGAAGGGCTCTATACTCGTCGTCGGAGGTCGCAATTCCGAAATTAAGAATTCTTGTTCAAAAAGCTGCCAAATGTAATGATGAATCGTATCTAATTCTGCCTCCATGAAAGCACTCTTAATCCGGGATACGAGTTCTAGGTACGGAATTGGATTCATACTAGCTTCCATCACTAGATCGAATACTGCAGAGGCTCGTACGGATACGCTATCACTTTCTCCGACGCCGAGATCGCCATATCTCGCTACGTAAGGAATCTTTGCTCGTTCGCCTTGACGGTAGATAAGAGAGTTGCGCTGAATACGAAACTGAACCACAACTTCACGTTGTTTCTCGATCTTATCAACAATCTTTAACAACCATTCCATATCTGGTCGCACGCGTTTGCGATACGTAGCGATGCCTTCTATGTTCATCTGCGACTGTTCGGCGAATTGCCCGTAAGTCACACCGGAAAACAGGCCAAATGGTGTGGGACGCGTCATCATGCGGAGCAGATAGCGCATGAAACCTTTGATAGCCTGCGCTTTCTTTCGTGCATTCTGGTCATTACCAAGATGAGAAAGTGACTCAAGCAAGCTCGGGCTCGCTACCGCAATCGCTTCGCGAATGATCGGGTCATTGGATAATTCGACAAGTTTATTTAGCGAATAACGCTTAAGCTCTTCTTGGTCTTTCCAATCGGAAGGAAAACACTGTATAAACAAATTGAATGGCAAAACAGGCGTACGAATCATAAAAAAATCGAGTGCACGATAAATATTGGGTTCTTTCGTCATGTTTCCTCCTAATTATAGTGGACTAAAAAAAAGATTTAGGGAGTAGTTTTAGAGCCTAAATACTTTCAGACCTCTTTACATTCGACACATACCCGAAATCTTTTATAATCCTAAATTTTGAAAGCACGTAACAGCGTTGAATCAAATAGAAGGATGATCAGTATGACTATAATAAAATGGAAAATATATAAAAAATGTTTATTACCAAAAATGAAGAATATTCACCTCTTCCCCACGAACAGGGCAAAGTAATCTCCATGTTAAATTATGAGTATTATTATTCTAAATCGGCTATGCTGAATTGATGAGCAAGTCAATCTCATCAACGGTAAAGTCACTAGTCGTACCGCATCACCACACTGCTCACATCCAAACTACGGTGCATTGGTTAAATGCTACTAGAGTAGAAAGTGGACATGGAGAACCGAGAATGCGAAAATAAAAAAATCAGCATTCGAGGTGAGCGATATGACTAAGAACTACGACAAAGAATTTAAAATCCAAACCGTACAGATGATGAAGAGAGTAAGTCGGTGGCGCAGGTAGCCCGCGAGCTTGGCATCAGCACGAACACGTTATATCGCTGGAAAGCTGAATATGTACAGCATGGAAAACAGGCTTTCCCAGGCAGCGGGAATTTGTCGCCCGCAGATCAGGCTATGCGTGGTCTGCAGAAGCAGATCCGTGAACTGCAGGAGGAAAACGAAGTCTTAGCACTACTTCGCAAAAGACCAGCGCTAATCTTTTCTTTCATCCACAATCACCACTTCTAGCTCCGTGTCGTGAAGATGTGTATGTATTTAAGGTTTCACGAAGCAATTATTATGAAGGGGTAAAGAACAAGGCAAGGAAACCCTGCGTAAGAAAAAACGGAAGGAGCTCGAGCAACGCATACGCCGAATCTTTTTGGATTCGTGTCGCCTTTACGGTAGCCGAAAAATAAAGGAAGCGCTAGAGCAGCAAGGCGTTTATGTGACGGGAAAAACCGTTGCACGCATCATGAAAGAACTGGGCTTTGCTTGAAATCGCGAACCATCAAGAAGTATAAAGCAACTACGAACTCTAAGCCTAACTTACCCGTACATGAAAACGTGCTGGACCGCGCGGCGAAGTTCTCCACTTTTCAGATCGTGGTAGCCAGTATGCTTTCCTGGAATACCAAGCACGATTGCAGAAATACGGGATGAAAAGCAGCATGAGCCGCAAAGACAATTACTACGATAACGCGTGTACAAGCCAAGAAGAGCATATTCGTGTATATTACCTGCTTCTATAATGGCAAACAAATTCATTCTGCCATCGGGTACTTAACGCCCAACCAATGCGAACGTGTGTACCGTCCCGCGGCGTAATCTTCTCAATTCTATGTGTCCAATCTATTCATTCACCTTTACCACACCCTAAAACAAGCTGCGGATTAACTTTTTTCTGTCTTCCTTTCTTTGGGGCTTCTTCTTTTCATTTGATTGGTTTCACTCCCGGGTTGCTACGAAAGACTATGTGGGTTTTATCTGTATCAACAATAATGCGTGCTTTTACATTCCTCTCTTACTCCAAATCCAGAAACTGATGATTGGACATATCACAACAATCCCGGTTAAGTACACCCAGAAGATCATACTTCCTTGTCCGCAAAGTACTCTCAAAATACTGACAAACGGATCATGCAGAAAACGAAGTTCAGAGACGATGACATAACTGCCAAGCAACCCTAAAATGGTGCATGCATACACAATTGAAACTCGTGTGATAAGGATAGAAAAAACACTGCATATCACAAGCACCGCAATGCTAGTCAGTACAAGAAGGAGATCGTATTGGATCGTTAGCCACAACACATTGCCATATCCAATCGATTCTGGCACTAAGTACACCACTGTCGATTGCGGATGAGAAAAGAACAACCATCCACACGCTAGCGAGACCAGCGTTGTCCCAAAGATAAACGAGACAATCAAAACGATCTGTGTAAGTAATTTAACTAGCCAGTGCTGATAGCGATCGAACGAACGTAACATATATATGCGATACGCACCCGAATGTATCTCATCAGCAAGCGACTCTACAAATAAGCCCGGCAACACAAACAATTGCAACAAGAACGACATATCCTTCATAATGAATACCGGCAGATTTAGTGCATCAACCGAAAACCACGAGCTTAGGTCAATTTTAATACCGCCTGTTAGACGTAAGAATCCAATATCGATCAATAGAGCGAGTAGATAAACGCATCCAAACGCTCGAATCCGCTTCCCCTTCCATATCCGTTCCAGTTCACTGATCCACAAGCCAGTGTTCACACGCCAACACTCCTAATTTAAATAATCTGCTCTCGTAAATTTTCTACGAGCAGCTACAATACATACGAAAAAGTAAATAACTAAACCCACGGCTATTGAAATTTGTGCATATTCATCGCCCGTCAATGCCTTCTCCACACCAACAATCTGCATACCTGGAATTAACCCTGCATAAATCAAGGCAAGCAAGAATGCATTTTCCGTTATTAAAGGACTTCCCGGATCGAAAATACTTGTAGCAAATATTGATATAATGATATAGATCATCGCAATACCAATTGTACGGGCCGCAGTCCTACAGTACATGGCAATCCAAATAAACAAACCGCCCCCCCCGATCAATGTAGCGAAATCAAGTGCATATTGTTTCAAAGTATAGAATAGTATTGCAACATTTGTGGAAGGAATCCTATTCCCTGATATCATTACCTCTGGGGGAGATGGAAGTTTCATTACGCCAAAAATCGTAAACGATACGCCTAAAATAACCATCATCAACAGGATGAATAAATTCATTATCATCCATTTGCTAACAAAGATTTGACCCCGAGAATAGCTTCTTAAAAAAAACATTCGCAATTTACCACCCTGAAACTCTTCTGTGTATAAGAGACCAGCCAACAGCGCGACCATTAAATTCCCAAATAAATATATACTTTCTTTCATCCCTCTCGATGCCGACATGCTCGCAGCTACATAGAATGGGCTATCAGGTAGATGTCGCTGATCAACCCACACAAAATATGTTATCAATGCATAAGCAAACGGAATGCAAGAAACTAATATGAACCATGCCCATTTCTGATGGATCAACTTCTCGAATTCAATCCTGATTAACACTTTCATGACAACATCAACTCCAAGAATGCGTCTTCTAGCCTCTGACCATCCACAATCAAATCATTCACATTCCCCGTCCATATGACCACCCCTGCTCGAATAACAATGAGATGGTCACACATGAGTTGCAGCTCATCTAGAAGGTGGCTGGATACGAAGAATGATAAACCTCGTGATTCCCTCAGCCGGAGGATCAGATTACGAAGTTCCCGCATACCTAGCGGATCAAGTCCATTGGATGGCTCATCCAAAAGCAGCAGGTCGGGGGACCCTAACATAGCTTGCGCGATACCTAATCGTTGCTTCATCCCTAACGAATAAGTCTTCACTTTATCATCTGCTCGGGACTGCAATTCCACACTCTGGAGCAACTGATCGATGTGCTTTTCTCGATCTGCTGAGCGAATTTCAGAGTGCAATCGAGATAAATTTCGAAGCACCTGCCTTCCGGTCATATACTCAAAAAAGATGGGGGATTCTATAATCGCCCCTACATTAGCTAGTGCCTGTTTTCTTTGCTTTTGCACATCATATGTCCCAATGCGAATCGCTCCGCTTGTTGGCTGGATAAGCCCTGTCATTAATCGCATTAATGTTGTTTTTCCTGCTCCATTAGGGCCTATAAATCCGTAGATCATACCTTTTTCCAATTTAAAGGACGTCTCTTGAATAAGAGTCTTATTACCTATTCGCTTCGTCACACGATCCACTTCCAGAATCAGTTCGGTCATCAGTCACACCTCTGTATGCTATATTGGTTACTCTCTTCCTTTCACTACAAAAAAGTGCAGACATCTGTCTTGCATTAGCCCACACGACTAACAACTAGACAGAAGCCTGCAGAACGTTAACATTACTGACTACATATGATCATACTTGGTTTTTTATTAACAAAGTCTCGATGTTGTTTTACCACAAGGCACAGTTCCGCACTCACTAGATCCACAATTCGGTCCAGTAATACATCCTGGAGTGCAAGCAAACACACTGGTAACTTGAGGCTCGATTTTACCAACATTTTTGCTTACTTGTACATCAAGATCAAATTGATTATTAGACATAATAACTACCTCCTCAGATTTTCATTGTCTCTCGGTATTTCACCAAGCTAGACAAATTCCTAATTAGAGAAGCAGTGATAGCAATCTATACCGGCGCCAATACAGATAGCGCGATCCAGCTCCTCTATTACAAATTATATTATAGATTCTATTTTTTACTAGGGTTACATTTTTCTCCCCCCTATCGCATAACGTAATTGTTGTCAAACAATCCTCGCCGTCTTGCTACTTTGACTGCGTCTTTGCAACTACCCACATCTAGCTTTGTGAGTATATGTTTCACATGTGTTTTAATTGTTTCCGGTTCGACATGCAGAACTTCGCTTATTTTTGATTTAGAGTACCCTTCGTGTAGATACACGATTACTTGTCGCTCGGTCCGCGTAAGGGAGCGTTCAAGCTCTTCCAATCTTAGTTTGCGGAACTCATCGCACAGCACGCTAGCAGCGTCAGGATGAATCGCTACGCGATTATGATACGCATCGCGAATAGCCGTAGCAAGATCCGTGTAGTTCTTCTTCATAATATAGTTGACGGCTCCAACGCTAAAGGAGTCTGCAATCACTTCCAAATTATCTACTGAAGATAAGATAATAATGCTAACATGTTTTCTCATCAAAATCTCTCTCACTGCATCCAACCCATCATACTGCGAAGAGGTCAGTGTTACATCCATCACGATAACATCGACTTTATACTGTTCTGCAAAATGAATGGCTTCCTGCTCCGTTGCTATACTTGCGACATATTTCATATCTGGCTGCTGCTTCACATATTTGCAGATTAAATCACGCCATACCGAATCAGTCTCCACATGTAACACACTGATAAACTCCATAATTTGTAATAGCCGCGCAATATTTCCTAACAACAAACCTAAAGGTATACTTTTTAGCGCAGCAAGTACCTCCTTTTCATTTTGTAATTCTTGGTACTAGACAACGTTTTCTTAAACGTACGAGCCTCCTTGAAATACGACGATCAACAGCACCAGAGATGTTACCCATAAAAATACGTTTTTCACATTTCATTTACATGGGGTAGTATCAGCTACGCTGGAACTACCCCATGTTGCAGCGATATATTCAATATAATCATGTAGTACATTTATATCTCCCGACAAAAGCTTATATACGTAAGTATTGCCTTCCGCCCATTGTTGAAACAAACCAATCCAGTGTCGGGTATCCTCATCAGTCTCTATGGCCCAATCTAAATCAGCGTAGTCATATGTATATTGTAGAACTTGTTGATAATCGCCTTGGGCTTCACAGACACTAGCACACAGTAGATCAGCATAAATGATGTACACAAAGATGGGACGACTTAGCTTCTTGGCGGAATCATCATGCTCTCGACTTTCTTGTTGATGTTTCATCGAATATTGGATTTCCGCTTTAGCCCTCATTTCCTCGCCATTTCGTCAAACTTGTCCCATTTACGCAAAGACCTATACATTAGCCAGATCCTTCAATACGTTAAGCTGCTCTATTTCATCCAGTCGTTCGACAAAAGCTTCAAAAACGGCTACTGCCCTGACATTTCGGCTTTGATCGTCTCCAACCTGAATCGTGAATATACGATACTGACAGACTGCCAAGCGCTCGGAGTACTTATATTTTTCTAGTTATGCCACATTATAACAGTTAAATAGTGCAGCGGCATGTTGTCGCTGTGAAAATAATGTTTCTGCAATTTGATATAGTCTGGGAAAGTACATAAGCTTGTCCATAATATGTCCAACCAATCGACGGATCGCTTCCAGCTTGTCCAGCTCCGTACAACGATATAACAATGGTTCAATTCGTCTCATGTTTAGGGGGAGGTCAATGATGTAGTTTTCTATGTATAGATCGTAAAAGTGACCTTCCGATAAACCCATAGTCACAGTGATTCGATCAAGCTGCTGCACGGAAAGTGGACGATGCTGAATAATCCAATTACTAAGTGTTCTTTGATGGACACCTGAATATTCCGCAAATTGAGCCAGTGTCATATCGTTTAGTTTTAGATAATCTTCAAACTTCGCCGGAACTGTAGGTGTATTGTACAAAAATAACCACCCCTTATCAGGAACATATAGAAAATCAACTCATGAAACGAGGACTACTGCAATCAGATGAATCGCATAGACCTTTCCGCAATTCATCATACCATTTTCTAGAATAAAATCACATACATATCAAAATTTACTTAGAATACCTATTTAGATACTTTGCAATGATGTCATTATTAAGGGTATCGCCATTTTTCTTATGTCAGTATTTTCATAATTCAATTTCCAACGCTCGTAGTTACAATATATAGACGAACTAAAACGTTTCGATTTATATATTGCTGATTGGAAAACGCCCCTGGGCTGCTATTAGACCGGAACTAGGCATGACCGATGCTTATCCGAATTTGCAACCGATACTGACTCGCCCGATCAATTGGGAACTGGTTAGGCAGCAGTACAACCAAATGATGAAGTATGCTACTGCTTTACGCCCAAGCTGGTTACCGATATTACATACATACGAGCTGGAGAGCGGTTTGTATATCTCTCTGTCATTCAAGATCTGTTTAGCTATGAAATTGTGGCTTGGCGTCTTTCGGAACGAAATGACCTTGCTCTAGTTAGCGAGACGCTAGACGTTCTAAGTAAGAACGTGAACATGGAGGGTGTCATTCTCCATTCAGACCAGGGGTTTCAGTATACCTCCAAGCCGTTTAACCGCAAACTTAAGCGGCTTGGAATGCTTGGAAGCCATTCAAGGCGTGGAAATTGCCTAGACAATGCCTGTATAGAATCCTTCTTTTCCCATCTTAAAACAGAGAAGATTTATTTAACGAAACCCGGAACCCTAGCGGAGGTAGAACAACACGTACGGGAGTACATCTTATTTTATAATGAAAATAGATTTCAGAAAAAATTAAACAACCGTTCCCCGATTGAATACCGAGAAACGGTTGCCGCTTAAAGATGTCTTTTTAGTTCTGTCTACTTGACAGGGGTATGACCAAATTTCTCCAAGGTATTTCTCCTAAACCCTTACTTCCAAATCTCGTCCGCAATCTCTTTAATGAAAGCAAGCTTTTTCCACTGCTGCTCTTCTGTCAGAACATTGCCCTCTTCTGTCGAAGCAAAACCGCATTGTGGGCTGAGGCAGATGTGGTTGATGTCGACGAATTGAGTCGCTTCCTTAATACGATTAATGACCGTCTGCTTGTCTTCCAGTTCACCCGTTTTGGAGGAAACGAGGCCCAGTACGACCTGCTTTTGATCTTTCAGATGCTTAAGCGGTGTGAAATCACCTGCACGGTCGGTATCGAATTCGAGGTAGTAGCCGTCGATGTTATCGATGCCGAACAGGGTTTCAGCTACAGGCTCATAGCCTCCAGAAGATGCCCAGGTGGAATGGTAGTTACCACGACATACGTGGGTCGTAACGACCAAATCAGCTGGGAGATCCTTCACCGTTTCCTGATTCACACGGGCAAACAGCTTTTTGGTATCTTCCACATTCTCACCCGCATGCTGTCTAGCTTCCCAATAGTTTTTATCACAGAGCATACCCCATGTGCAATCATCCAGTTGCAAACTGCGGCAGCCCTCATTGTACAACGCTTGAATCACGGATTTGTAAGCTTTGGCGATATCCGTCACCAGCTCATCCAGATTGCTGTAATACGTATCGGTTGTTTCTTTATTTTCGCCACGCAACAGCTCGGCCAGGAATTGCGCAGGTGCCGGGATCGTCTGGCGCGCGATCGCATCCTCACCTGCTACTTGCTTCAGGAATTTGAAATCTTCAATGAAAGGATGACGGGAATGTCCGATTTTACCGGACAAGCGTGCGGTTTCCGCTCTTGTTTCCACACCCTGGAATTGGTAGCCGTTCGAAAGCTGTACCTTTTCCACGCCGTCCAGACCCCACATAAAATCAAGATGCCACCAGGAGCGTCTGAATTCACCGTCTGTCACGGCTTGAAGTCCTACGGATTTTTGCTTTTCCACTAGCTTGATAATTTCGTTATCTTCAATCTTTCTCAGCTCGTCCGCAGAGATTTCATTATTTTGAAATTGAATTCTGGCGTCTTTAATCGCTTGCGGGCGCAAAAAGCTGCCGACCATATCATGTCTAAAAGGGGTCACTTTACGTTGGGATGCATTGTCAAGAATGCTGCTCATTAGGGTTATCTCCTTTTTCGCTTCTGTAGTGAAGTTCTTGTAAGAAAGATAACATACATTTTCAGTTATAAGGTAACTCCAATAAACTATAGCTAGTTATAACCTAAGGCTATATCCAATCTTTTATTCCCCTATCGCCTCATGCAGCGCTTCTACATAGACGGTAGCCAGCTTGGAGAGTGCAGCGTTTTTATGGCAAATCCATCCCACATTAATAGACTCATCACATTCCAGAGGGACGGAAATAATGTCGTTACCGTTCAGATCCGCACTGATCACCCCGGTAGAAATCGTATAGCCGTTCAAGCCAATGAGCAAATTAAAAAGGGTCGCCCGATCATGGACACGAATGCTTTTGGGATGTGACAACGTACTGAGAATCTCCTCGGAAAAGTGAAAGGAATTGTACTCCCCTTGTTCAAAGGACAAATACGGATACGGATGAAGCTGATCAATGGTCACGATAGACTGTCGAGATAGCGGATTATTGGCACTGATAAAAATATGCGGCTTGGCCGTAAACAGGCTATTGAATTGCAGATTCGCATCTTTTAGCAGCTTGTTGATGACCTTGGCGTTAAATTCGTTCAGATACAGGATTCCAATCTCACTGCGCAGGCTTTTGACATCCTGTATGATTTCATGGGTTTTGGTCTCTCGTAAAGCCAATTCATACTCTTCTTGACCATATTGATTCACCAGATTCACAAATGCATTTACAGCAAAAGCGTAATGCTGCGTGGACACAGCAAAATGCTGTGGTGAAGGCTTGGCATCCAGATAGCGACTTTCCAGTAACTCCGCCTGCTCAACGACCTGGCGTGCATAACCGAGAAATTCCACGCCTTCCTTGGACAAAGAAATCCCCTTATTGGTACGCTCAAAAATGGTGATATGAATTTCTTCCTCCAAATCACGAATCGCGTTCGACAGACTGGGCTGGGAAATGAACAACCGCTTCGCCGCCTCATTCATGGAGCCACGATTGGCAACCTCAATGACATATTTTAATTGTTGTAAGGTCAATGCATGATGTCCTTTCCGTTTGTGTTTCTTCTATTATATAATACATAATCACACTTCTGGAAAAGGGATAATTGTTGCTTAAATGAAATCAGCCTCTCCCCTAAGGTTTAAAAAAATATAAACACCTCCCTAAATGGAAATCTTCCATTTCAAGGAGGTGCTTTTTCACGGCTGCATTAATTAACGAATTTCACCGTTTGTGGAGATCAGCTTTTGATACCAATAGAAGCTTTGTTTACGAATACGACGCAGATCCTTGAGATCAAACTCCTCACGATCCACATAAATAAACCCGTAACGCTTGCTGGAGCCCTGATGGGTACTAACAAGATCTATTGCAGACCACGGACAGAAGCCGAATACTTCTACACCGTCTGTAATAGCCAGTTGAATCTGCTCAATATGCTTCTTGAAAAAGTCAATGCGGTAAGGATCATTCACTACATCCCCTTCTTCAAGCTTGTCAAAAGCGCCCAAGCCGTTCTCTGTCACGATTAGAGGCAAGTGGTAGCGAGAATAAATTTGGCGTAATGTGGTTCTAAAACCGACCGGATCAATCTCCCAACCAAACTCTGTCGTTTGCAGGTTGGGGTTGACGGAACCTCGATATGCTCCGGGTTCACCCACAATTTCATGCTGATCTCCTGTATGTGAAAAATCATTTCCGTCATCTAAACTTTCTCCTACGGTTTGAGAGGTATAATAGTTAAATGCGATAAAGTCCGGGTTCCCCTTCGCTAAAATGTCCATATCCCCTTCTTCAATGACAGGCTCATAGCCTTTCTCGACCAAATAGCTCCAGGCAATGTGATTGTAACGGCCAAATACAGCCATATCCAGATAGAGCCAGTTGCGAATCGCTGCATAGTTATCAGCCGCCAGTGTATCTTCCGGCTTGGAACTGGCTGGATAGATAACCCCGATATTCGGCGCTGGTCCAATTTTCGCGTCAGGTAGCATTTCATGGCACAATACCATTGCTTTCGCCTGCGCGACTAACATATGATGATTTTGTTGATACAGTATCTTTTGTGGATTTTCCAGACTTGTATCTAATGTGCCAATAGAACCGGGATGGAGAATCAGCATGTTCTGCTCATTAATGGTTAACCAATATTTCACCCTATCTCCAAAGTTCTCAAACAATGTTTTGGCATACTGTTCGAAGGCATCAATCGTCTCCCTCTTCGACCAACCGCCTTGTTTTTCAAGAGCATAAGGCAGATCAAAATGATACATAGTAACAATCGGTTCAATCCCGTATTTAATTAGTTCGTCAATTAATGAGCTGTAAAACGCGATTCCCTTCTGATTAACTTCACCTGCGCCCTGGGGATAAATACGTGTCCAAGCAATAGAGAAACGATATGCTTTAAAGCCCATTTCAGCCATCAGAGCTACGTCTTCTTTGAACATATGGTAATGATCACTGGTTACTTTAAAATCAGTGACCCCTTCGACGTGATTAGCCATATCAATGACAGAAGGTCCTTTTCCATCTTCGTCCCATGCACCCTCTACTTGATAAGCGGAAGTGGAAGCTCCCCAGAAAAAATTTTCAGGAAACGCCTTCAATTGATTATGTTTCATGATATAGTCCCTCCAGTTATAGTTATATCCTTCTGATGTTCGCAATTCATATATGTGATGATGATGCTTGCCAGTATCACACAACCAGAGTTAACAATACTTCATTTTTTTGAATCTGCTCCTGATTTGTCTCAAATACGTCCACTTTATGTTGCGTAAGTGTGACGATGACAGGTGTTACGATTTCGTATCCCGCTTCTATAATCTGTTCCCTGTCAAACTGAATTAGCAAATCGCCCTGTTTCACGCTGTCGCCTTCTTTAACCACTGGATTAAAATGCTTCCCTTTCAGGGCAACGGTGTTAATTCCGATATGAATTAATATCTCTGTACCCGCATTGGAAGTCAATCCTATGGCATGTCCTGTAGGGAACAGCGAGGTTACGACTCCATCTATTGGGGCTACAACCTCACCGACAGACGGTTCAATGGCTAACCCTTTTCCCATGGCCCCTGTAGAAAATGCAGAATCATTTACTTGACTCAATGGTGTGGTCCTGCCTGTGATCGGGCTGTATATCGTTTCTTTCTTGATATCAACGGCCTTGGTTGCTGTAACAACAGGCTCTGGTTCTGCTGTTTTCACGGATTCAACTGTTTCTGGGGCCTCCCCCTTCACCTTGCTTTCATATCCAAAAATAAGGATCAGCATCGTTGCAGCTATAAATGAACATGCAATGGCGATAACGTAAATTAAGGTTGGCGTATATACTGGAATTGCAAAAATGTTGTGAAAAACATAAGCCGTCATTTTCACTCCAAAATGTCCATTGATAGCCCCGCCTAGAGCGCCTGCGATAATGACAATCGGAATGACACGTTTATAACGAAGCACCAGACCATACACAATCGGCTCTGTCACACCAGCCAGCAATCCTGTAATACTCGTGGAACCGGCAAGAGTTCTAAGTGTTTTATCTTTTCTCGCCTTCAGGAAGATACCAAATGCGACACCAATTTGAGCAAATACAGCTGCTGCAGCCATCGCCTCAATCGGATCACCGCCAACACCGATATTTTGAATCGTAATGGGTGTAAAACCCCAGTGAAGTCCGAAGACGACCATAAAGGTCATAAAACCGCCAAGAACAATCCCTGACAAAATTCCACTTACACCGATTAACCATGTCACACCTGAAGAAATCCAATCTCCTACCCCTGTACCGAAAGGTCCGAAAGCCATCGCAGATAGCGGAACCATAATCATTAAAGCCAGCATCGGAACTAAAAATAGTTGTAAATCCTTAAGAATGATCTTCTTCAAAAACTTATCCACCAACGCATATATGCTAATGGATATGAAAATCGGGAAAACACTGGCGGAGTAGTTCATCATGACCACCGGTATTCCCAAGAACGATACATCAGAGCCTTTGTCCATCAGCCCCGTAAAGTTGGGTTCCATGAGAGCCGCACCGATCACACCAGCTACATAAGGATTCGCCTTCAGCTTTATACCAAGCGTGATCCCAAGTAAAATCGGCAAAAAGTAAAACACAGCATTCCCTGCAGCAGACAGGATCATATAAGTATCACTTGTTGCAGACATCCATCCCAGCAAGGTTAGAACCGTCAGGAGTGCTTTTATCATTCCCGAGCCCGCCATCGCCGGAATCAACGGGGAGAAACTGCCGGAAATGACTTCAAAGATTATGGATATGACCGATGTTTTTTTACCACTGGATTCACTGGCTGTAGAGGAATTCGATCCAAAATTCCTGTTTTTCATGATCTCCGCATATACATAGGCAACATGGCTGCCAATAACAACTTGAAATTGTCCTCCGCTTTCAACAACTGTAATGATCCCCTCGTGCTTCTCAAGCGCTTCTCTTTCGGCTTTTCGTGAATCCTTCAGGTCAAATCGGAGTCGTGTAGCACAATGGACAAGCCCATTGATATTTTCTTCTCCTCCAACGAGACGTACGATGTCTTCGCCCATTTTCTTATGGTCCATGTTCATTCTCCTCTTGGGCAGATTGCCAGAAAACAAAAAAATACCTAAACGAAAGGCCTGTATGATCAAAGAAAATGATCACTGCCATTCATTTAGGTATCGCCTGCTTAACCAGTAACAATCCTTATATTTAAGTTGTGAGCCTACTATAAATCACTTAGAAATCGTTTGCAAGCTTTTTTTTCTAAGAAGTAGCCATATCGTTTCTGGAGGTTACACGCTGTATATGAATCGTCAAATACACTTTTTCGTCAATTGACATAGCACTTTCATGCTTTAATTCCAAATATTGATTGATTAATTGGGTGCACTGAAAGGCCCTCTCGTATTTATCTTTGACTTGGTCATACAAGAAATTATCCCCCGAAGCTAGTTGTTCTTGTTCATTGCTCAGCAATCGTTGAGCAAAGTACTGCAAATGAGTAATAAACCGGGAATAATTGAACGAAGTTTCATCCAGTGTAATCTGATAGTAATCGGTTACAATGTTGAAAATGTCATCAATGACCTCGGTAATCTCAACCGTTTGTTTCATTCCCTGACCGTCTTGTCTTGCATTTACAAAATGCATAGCAATAAAGCTTGCTTCATGCTCATCCATTTGGATGCCAAATTGAGCATGGATGATGTCCAATGCATTCATTCCGATCATAAATTCTTTTTTGTAAAATTTTTTAATTTGCCATAACAGTGAATTTTTAAGTCCCACGGATTTTCTGTATCGAGAGATGGCAAATTGAATATGGTCAATCAGAGAAATATAGATATTGTCACTAAAAATATCTCCCATTTCCTTTTTCGCGCTGCCTACAATTTCATCCGCCACCTTTAAATACTCTACAGATGTTTCTCCAATGAGATCAATTAATTTTCGAGGAATTTTATCAGACTTTAATACAAAGGTTTTTTCTATTTTTTCCTCATCAACCCTCTGACCATTTTTCTTTTTAAAGCCTAGACCATTCCCGATGACAACAAATTCATGACCCACCTGATTTTCGGCCCGGATGACATTGTTGTTAAATATTTGCCGGATGATCATTTATCTGCTCACCTCATTGATGTAATGACAAAGTTTGTAATAACAAAAAAACCAAATAACGACTAAATCAATTAGTCATTATTTGGGTATCGCCTGCTAAACAGTAACAATCCCGAAGGGCACTTGACCCTTCATTCAATTACTCTTACTATACCGCTTTCAAAGCAGAATAACAATACAAACATGTTGAAAAGCCTTCTGGAAAGATAGGTTTGACCAAATCAGATAAAAATACTGAGTATCATCACGATGCCAAAAGCACTGAACCCGAGAATGGTTTCCATCACTGTCCACGTTTTCAGCGTTTGAGGTACGGACAGGTTCATGTATTCTTTAACAATCCAGAAGCCGGAGTCATTCACGTGGGACAAAATGATGGAGCCTGCTCCAGTAGCCAACACCAGTAGTTCCGGGCTTACCCCCGGCATCGTGGCTGCAATCGGAGCGACAATACCAGCCGCCGTTGTCATAGCTACCGTAGCGGAACCGACGGCAGCACGGATAAGACCTGCAATCACAAAAGCCAGTACAAGCGGAGATAAATGTGCATGCTGGGCAAAACCTGCAATCGCGTCACCCACACCGCTGGCAGTCAGAATCTTGTTGAAACCACCGCCTGCACCGATCAGCAGGATGATAGAAGCCACCGGACCCAAGCAATCGTTCGTGAATTTCAATAGCTGCTTGCTATCGAAGTTGCGTGCATAACCAAAAGAGTAAAGTGAGAACAGCAAAGCAATCAGCAACGCAATAATCGGACTGCCAATGAAATCAATGACCTGTCTGAAGACGTTGGCTTCTGGCAAAATCAGATCGACAATCGTCGCCAGCAGCATCAGAATGACGGGAAGCATAATGGTGAAGAGTGTAATACCAAAGCCCGGCAATTCTCTTTCTTTCGTTTCCGTAAATTGCTCCATCAATTCACTCGAAGTCTCCACCTTGATACGCTTGGAAATCCAACTTCCATAGATTGGTCCTGCAATCGCTGCAGATGGCAGCGCTACGATGAGCGCAAGAAAGATCGTTTTACCAATATTCGCGTTAAAGATACCTACGGCTAGCATCGCTGCTGGATGTGGCGGAATGAGACTATGCACAACCGCCAATCCAGCCACGAGAGAAATTCCGATTTTGATCAGCGAAGTTCCGGTATGCTTGGCGATAACAAATACGAGCGGAAATAATAGTACAATACCTACTTGAATGAATACCGGAATACCACAAATAACAGCGACCACCATCATGGCCCAGTGGACATTTTTCTCACCAAACACCCGAACCATGGTCTTGGCAATCTGCTCCGCACCACCAGACTCAGCCATCAGCTTACCCAACATCGTACCCAGACCAAGAACAATGGCGATAAATCCGAGCACACTGGCCACACCTTCTTGATAAGCTGTCACAATACTTTTCAGTGGCATACCTGCAATAAGACCCATAAACACAGCACCGACGATGAGCGCGACAAACGGGTTCATTTTGACTTTAGCGATCAGCAGAATCAGTCCAATAATAGAAATAAGTGCATACAATAACAAACTTGCATCATGACTGAGTCCGAATACGGAATACATGTTATAACCCCCTCATTAAGTAAGCGCTCTCTAAGTTTGTTGAAAAACAGGGGTTAACCCTGCTCGTTTTCAATTTTCTCTACGGTTTCCAGCAATGTTCGTTCTCCGCCCACATTACCAGGGAACACGATATACGGAATGCCGCTGAATTTGGCTTCGTCTCCGGTCAGCCACACAGGGATGCCTGCCGCAACCTGGCCGAGTACACGTGCTTTTCGGATAGCAAGACCTTTGGTTGCCACATCACTGGAAGTAATGCCGCCTTTGGCGATGATAAACTTAGGCACCGTCTCAAGCGACTGTACAATTTCGACCAGTGCACTGGATACCGTTTGACTAATTTTGAAATTATCAGCTTTATTATCTACCGCAATGAGTTTGCGGCTACTGTATACCACCACATTGTTGCCCGTAGCCAGTTGTGTATTGGCTTCTGCGATAACGCGGCTTAATTCCTGTGTGTAACCCTCAGAGTCCAACACCCGTTCCACATCAATTTCAAGACCCACAATTTCCGGGTACGTAAGTAACTGTTCCAGCTGTTTTGTTGTTTTTTGAACATAGGAACCGACAACCACAATACCACCGTGACCTTCCTGCCCACTTGCAATCAGTCGTTCCTTTGGCAAATATTCCTGGTCAGATATCCCGGCATACGATTTCACAAAAGAAGCGGCTGTGCGGAAAATAAACGTTTTCCCTTGCTCTTCTGCTTTCAGCAGCCCCAGTGACAGTACATCCATATCCGCATACGAAAGTACGTTGACGATGATCGGTACGTTATCCTTCGCTTCTAGCAATACCTCTTGCACAGAATCCGGGCCCTTGCGAATCTGTTCCAGTGAAATAACAAGACATTCCGAGGCTTGAATACGGCCTTCTGTCTTTTCTTCTACCCAAGCCGTTAAATCGCCGTTTTCATAGCCAAAGACCTTATCCTTAGCAAACTCCGACTCATGTACGGGGATTAGTGTATCGTCCTCCACCATGTAGTGGGTGTTGCCCCCGGTTACTCGTCCAGCTTCGAAAAAGGCTGGAATGATCAAATGACCGTCGTAGCTCCGTCCACTTTGACGCGATCCTTCTTCTGCCAGTACGTTCGTTTCCAGCGGGTAATACCCACGCAACATGGAATCACTACGGCTGACAAAGGTAAATGATTTTCCCTTTTCGGTGGCGACAGCCTGCACGTTGCGAGCAATCTCGCGGTTAATCCGTTCTGCGGTTTGTGCATCAAGTCCGCGTGTATTGGTCAGGATATAAAAAAGCGTTTCCGGTGAGTCGAATGCTTCACGAAGCAATGCTTCATCCCACTGCGTCAAAACGTCGATATCATGAACGGTTTGTACCCCAGTCGGATCATCGTCCAATACGATAATTTTCCGTCCTCTGGCGTCATTAATCCGGCGAATTTCCTGACGCAATCCTTTGCTGTCCCATTCAGGAGGCAATTCTGCTTGAAGAGCTGACAACGAAGTATATCCTGCATTTACATTCATGTGATCTCCACCTTATTCAAATTCTTGATTAGCATGCTCTAGCTACTCTGCTTTTACCTGTACGCCTGCGAGTTTTTCAAAATATTGCACGATTCCGCCGTGATCATCCGCCGCTTTACCATCCACTTTGAGTGCGTGAAATATTTCCAGCAGTTGGCTACTAAGCGGCAACGGTACACCGATGTCATGCGCCGTTTCCATAACGTTCGTGATGTCCTTGAGGTTAATATCAATCCGACCCCCAGCTACAAAATTCCGTTGCAAGATCAAAGGAACTTTAGCATCCAGTACCGCACTACCTGCCAATCCACCACGAATCGCTTGCACCATTTTTTCAATACTAATTCCCGCCTTGGCTGCAAATACAAGCGCTTCGGACATGGCTGCGATATTCAGGTTCACCATGATCTGGTTAGCCAGCTTTGCCGTTGTGCCACAGCCGTTATCACCAACCAAGGTGACATCCTGACCCAGCACATGCAGAACATCCAAGACATGCTCAAACACTGATTCTTTGCCACCAACCATAATCGCCAATGTCCCATCAATTGCTTTCGGTTCGCCACCACTGACAGGGGCATCCAGCATGTGCAGACCAGCCTCAACGGCTTTCACCGACAGCTCTTTGGAGACGACTGGAGAAATCGAGCTCATATCTACGATAACGCTTCCAATACTAGCCCCTTTTAAAATCCCGTTCTCACCCAAAATGACTTCTTTCACATGATTGGAATTCGGCAGCATCGTAAAAATGATTTCACTGCGCTCCGCAACTTCCTTCGGGGATGCCGCTGCATGTGCGCCTGACGCAACCAAAGCAGCGACGGTGTCCTGATTAATATCAAATACGGTCAGCTCATAGTCCGCTTTCAAAAGATTTAACGACATCGGACGACCCATAATACCTAATCCAATAAATCCAATTTTCTTTGTCATGTAAATTCCCTCCATAGCTTTTTGAATTCGATTTCCTATTCAGGATTTTAGATAAATCCATTTGTAAACGCTTTTTATCACATGTAAGCGCTATTAATTCGTTTTTATATCTGCGATTGTACACAATAAATTCGTTTTTGTATACAAAAAAATAAAATTTGTATCAATTTTTATCAAATACATAGGAAAGACATTGTTTAACCTCTATCTTTTCGCTAAAGTAGACGTAGAGGTGAATGACATGCAGTACAGCAGCAATAACTCTCGAACGGCACACCAGCAATCTTATGAAACACTGCGTGATATGATCCTGAACGGAACCATCCCTCAAGGAACCAAGTTGGTCGAGGAAAAGCTTGCCACGCAGCTCGGTGTAAGCCGCACGCCTATCCGTGAATCCATCCGCAAATTGGAGCAGGAAGGGCTTATCGTCAATAAACGTGTAGTCAAGCTATCTGAAACCGATCTGCGTAACACCTTTGAGCTACGGATGCTGCTTGAAGGGCATGCGGCGCGCAGCGCGGCTACCTACTTGTCCGAGACAGAGCTACTGGCTTTGGAGCAATGTGTGGACATCGGGCGTTCCGGCTCGCTGGATGAGGTGATGCATGCGAACAAAGAGTTTCATGAGATCATTATGAAGGCCAGCAATAATTCGATGATGATTGATTTGTTTGATCGGATGCAATCCGTTATTTATTTATTCCGTCATACCGTCGTCTACTATCATCGTCCCTTTCTGATTGATGAGCACCAGCATATTTGTGAGGCTATCCGCGCACATGACGGCGATACAGCAGAACGGCTGATGAAGGAGCATCTCCAGGCCGATCTGGACTTTTGCCTGCATCTGATCAGATAGTCCTTCGCTTCTCCATTTCTATGCCATGCAAAAAAACCGCCAAACACTCGGAATCCCTTGTGCTTAGCGGTTTTTTTAGGTCCATACTTAACTCTATTTCTCTTTACAAAATACCTCTTTGGCAACCTGAATAGCTGAGGCTGCCCGGGGCCACCCTACATAAAAGGCAAGCTGTGTAATGACCTCAACCAGCTCTTCCTCAGAAATCTCGTTCTCCTTGGCCAGTTTCAGATGATACGGAAGTTGATTTACATGCTCACCCGCTACCAATGCGGAGACGGTAATGAGACTCCTTTCTCTGAGAGATAGCTCACTTCTTCTCCATACATCTCCAAAAAGAACATCCTCTGTATAACCTACAAAAGCGGGAGCAAAATCACCGATCGTTTCCCGAACACTCGATCTGATCAATTTATGCTTCATACAATCATCTGGGCAAGTCCGTTGCCAAAGGACCAATCCTCTAATTCAGTCTCTATCAGTGTCACAAATACATCCTCCGGTCTAATCTTACATTTAATAGATAAGAGTTCCGCTAACTTTTGGTAGAAACTCTTTTTTTGTTCCGTAGTTCTACCCGTTCCCATTGTAATTTGGATATACAGCAGCTTGTCTGTTCTGGGTACATTCAAATAATCGGGACTATAATAAAACTCGCTTTGCTTATGAGCATGAAAAACCTGAAAGTAATCTTTTTCCGGAACCTGAAAATGTTCGATCAAAGCGTTCATGATACAACGACTAATCCAAGGCAGCTCTTGCTCTGTGTATTGCTGCTCCATGTATCCAACTCGTACAAATGGCATGTTCATCTCTCCTATCAGTTGGGATAAGATAATTGTACTCCCCTTACTTTCATCTGTATAATTAAAAATAATCATAAATATATTCAATTTCATCGATGGAGATGAGCATGCGTGGATCTGAAAGAATTAACTACATTTCGTACCATAATCGAAGAAGGAACGTTTTCAAAAGCTGCTGCCAAATTAAACTACGCTCAGTCTACAGTCACGAGCCAAATCCAGAGGCTAGAGAAAGAGCTGGGATTTCAGCTTTTTAAAAGGGGTTGGGATGCGGAGTTAACGTCCCCAGGCAAACTATATGCCGAGGAGATAGACGGGCTTATTCAGCATTGGAATTTTGTAATGGACCAGGCGAAGTCTCTGAAAAAGGAGGAGATTGGCACGCTCCATATCGGTGTGATTGAAACGGTGGCGGCTACCGTACTGCCCTTGGTTCTGCGTCAGTTTCGAGAGCATAAACCAAATATTACATGCCATTTTACAGTTGCAAACACGGATGCACTCGCACATGCTTTGGTGGACGGTAAGCTGGATTTTGCAATCTCCGGGGAACCTCACTTGATTCCTTCCTTACACTTTGAACCCTTGTATAACGAACACATCGCCTTTATTGTGTCCCGTAATCACCCTTTTGCAGTAAAAAGTGAGCTTCATCTCGAAGATCTGTACGAGTATCCGCTTATCGTCGGAGGTAAGAACTGCTTGTACCATATACGACTGGAAAAAGAGCTTTCCCGCTTCTCGTCGATGCCGTTTTTTTATACTGTCAGTCAAATCTCGTCGATCCCCACATTCGTAAAAACGATTCCTTCAGTTGGAGTGATTCTATCGTCAATGTCTATGCAGGAGGAACTGGTCACCGTCCCCCTCCAGTTAACAGACCCGAATATTCCTATTGGACTCCTACAAAACACCCATCACCAGCAGTATATGTCTTCGGCCCGAAAGCTGTTTATACAGCTGGTTAAGGAGCTTTGTAGGCTATAGCTCCAATGCAATAACTACTAATAAGCTATATAGACAAAGCCGACATCTCTGCATAAAGAAAAAGCCGCCAAACACTCAGAAACCTGGTGTTTAGCGGCTTTACTATTTTGAAGGCCTAAGGAAATGTGGCCCTCTTTTTATTTTTCCACTCCTGTGATACCCGTTATTTCGCTTCGAGCGGTTTTTTCCACAATCCCAGAATGAGCGCGGAAATCACGGAACCAATCGCGACTGCAAGCAAGAACAACAAAGCATGATTGGCAAGAGCTGCTACAAAAATTCCGCCATGTGGAGCTGGAAGATTGATTTGCCAGAACTGCGTCAGACCACCAGCAATCGCTGAACCTACAATACAAGAGGTCAGGACACGCAGAGGATCAGCAGCTGCGAATGGAATGGCTCCTTCCGTAATGAAGGACAATCCAAGTACATAGTTCGTCAAGCCAGACTTGCGCTCTTGCTCAGTAAACTTATTTTTGAAGAACGTCGAAGCTAATGCGATCGCCAACGGAGGTACCATACCACCCGCCATAACAGCCGCCATCATAGCTCCGTTCGTGTTACCACTGGAAGTAAAGACACCGATCGAAAATGCGTAAGCTGCTTTGTTAAAAGGTCCACCCATGTCGATCGACATCATTCCGCCCAGAATCAGACCCAAAATAACCGCATTACCTGTTCCCAAATTGTTCAGAACATTGACAAGCCACGTATTAATACCACCGAAAATCGGATCGAACAGGTAGAACATAATCGCGCCTGAAATTAGGAGTCCAAATACAGGGTATAACAAGATTGGTTTTAAACCATCCAGTGCTTTCGGCAGACCTGCAAAAGCTTTACGCAGGAAGATCACCACATAACCAGCCATGAAACCAGCTGCCAGACCGCCAAGGAAACCTGCATTAGAGTTTACAGCCATCAGACCCCCAACCATACCTGGCATCAGTGCCGGGCGGTCTCCAATGCTCATCGCGATAAATCCGGCCAGTATCGGAATCAGGAAGTGGAACGCACCTGTTCCGCCGCCAATTGTCTGCAACAGTTGGAACAATACATTGTCTTTTCCTGCCACTTGTTCAATCAAGAAGGAAATTGCTAACAAAATCCCCCCACCTACAACAAATGGCAGCATATGAGAAATACCGTTCATTAAATCCTTGTAGATTTTGCTACCAACGCTGCTCTTCTCCGCTTTCGACTCATCAGCGCTGCCTTTACCTTCACTACGATAAATTGGGGCATCGCCGTTCAGCGCTTTGCGGATCAGTTCCTCAGATTTACGGATACCGTCGCTTACCGGTCTTTGCAATACAGGTTTACCGTCAAATCTGGCCATTTCAACCTTCTTGTCAGCTGCGACGATTACACCTTTGGCACGGCGAATTTCATCCGCTGTCAGTACGTTTTGTGCGCCTTCCGAGCCGTTCGTCTCTACACGGATATTTACACCCATTTCTTTCGCTTTCTTAATGAGAGCATCTTCTGCCATAAACGTGTGTGCAATGCCTGTAGGACAAGCGGTCACTGCAACCACAAACTCGTCAGAATTCGGATTGCCAACGATAACGTCTGGCGTTTGCTGTGCTTTGGCAGCCTCTTTTGCTTTCTTGGCAGCTTCTTCTTCCGCCTGCTTGGTATCAAACAGCATAGCTACTTCATCCGGTGTTTGCGTTTTCATAAGGTTCCCGATAAAATCGGTATCAATCAACAGCCGGGAAAGGGCAGCCAGTGTGCGAAGATGCGTATTTGCTGCTCCCTCCGGAGCCGCAATCATGAAGAATACTTTCGCCGGCTCACCGTCCAACGATTCGAATTCTACGCCTTTACTGCTTTTGGCGAAAACGACGGTCGCTTCATTCACGGCTTTGGTCTTGGCATGCGGCATCGCAATGCCGCCGCCAATTCCAGTGCTGGACTCTGCTTCGCGTTTGTAAATCATTTCTTTAAACAACGCCCGGTCATTAATACGTCCACTTGCTTCGAGACTAGCGATGAGCTCCTCAATCGCCTCGTCTTTTGTCGTCGCCTGCAGGTCCATGATCATCGTTTCTTTAATCATCAGGTCTGTTATTCTCATTTTTCACACTCTCCTAAGTTCGATCAGCGTGTTGACACACGCATAATAAGCTCATGATGCAGATGGATTACCGTTTTGAAATCGTGACTTGCGGCCGTAATTGTTCAATCTTCTCTCTAGTAGCCAGATCATCGGAGAACGCAGTTGCGCTTCCGGATGCCACTCCTGCACGGAATGCTTCGATCGGATCGCCATGAAGAGCCAGCGTACCCACGAATCCAGCAATCATTGAATCACCTGCGCCTACAGAATTTTTCACCGTTCCTGCTGGTACATTTGCGTGATACACTTCATCTGCCGTAATGAACAAAGCCCCTTCTCCTGCCATGGAAATCAGTACATTTTTTGCACCTGCTTCCAGCAGCTTACGACCGTAAGTGACGATCTCCTCCTTTGTATGAATAGTTACGCCAAACAACTCAGCCAGCTCATGGTGATTCGGCTTGATGAGCAGCGGTTTATGAACCAGTGCCTTCATCAGCGCCTCACCTGTGGTGTCGATGACGAATTCAGCTCCAGTTTGCTGGCATACGCTAATCAGCCGATCATAGAAGTCTCCTCCAAGTGACGGCGGGATACTTCCTGACAAGACGACAATGTCATTTTTCTGGAGTCCCGCCAGCCTTTGCACCAACGCATCGGCCTCTTGCTGACGAATCGCAGGTCCCAAACCGTTAATTTCCGTTTCATCGCCATGCTTGAGCTTAATGTTAATCCGTGTGTCATCTTCGATAATTACAAAATCAGTTTTAATGGATTCTTCCCGCAATGTATCGTCGATAAACCTGCCTGTGAATCCTCCGAGAAAACCAATCGCCGTGCTATCTGCTCCCAACTGGTTCAGTACACGTGATACATTAATTCCTTTACCACCTGGCAGTTTTAAATCACGTTTCATCCGGTTCAAATCACCAAGCTTCAAATCGTCAACTTCCACGATATAATCAATGGAAGGGTTCAGCGTTACTGTATATATCATTGTTATCCCTCGATTATCTTAGTTTTCTGAGCGATGGACCGGCGTGAGCGTTCTGGCATCGATTCGGTAATAAGTATAGCTTCCTTGAGCTCGAATAGTTTGGCGAAGGTTACTTCTCCAATTTTGCTGGAATCGGCCAACACATACGTTTTGCCGGACAGCTGGTGGGCTCGCCGCTTGATTAGCGCCTCTTCAGGATCAGGAGTCGTATACCCCATCTCCATATCCACGCCGTTCGTTCCTAGAAAGCACTTGTCGAATCGAAAATTGTCCAAATTTTGTAGAGCAATACTCCCAATTACGGCTTTGGTATGAATTTTCATCATCCCTCCCAGTAGATAGCTTCTGATTCTTTTGCTTACCAGTGCTTCTACGTGAGATAGACCATTCGTCACGACCGTCACGTCTTTAGCTTCAATGTAAGGAATCATCGCCATCGTTGTTGTTCCCGCATCCAGATAAATACATTCGCCATCCAAAATTTCTTTGGCTGCCATACGGGCGACTGCGTTTTTTTGTTGAACGTTTTTGAATGTTTTTTCTTCCATGCCAGGTTCCTGACTTTTCTGATTCAGTAAGGTTGCCCCACCATGAATCCGTTTTAACAACTGACGGCCCTCAAGATCTATCAAATCGCGCCGAATTGTTGATTCAGAAGCTCCCAACAAATCAGCCAATTCCTGCAACTTTACAACACCACGTTCTTGTAAGCGCTGTATTATCAAATTGTATCTTTCTTCCGTCAGCATTTTCATTCCCCCAACTGTTTATATCGTACCATAAACCTGACAAAAAACAATCATTTTTCTTCAAAAAGATTCAAAAAAATTCATATCCGATTCATTTTTTTACAAAATGGTGAATTCCCGCTCCAATCATCATGATTGCGTTTACATTTTAAAGAAAATCCATCTACTTTTATGTAAATTCATTCTTCTTACATAGGAATTCAGCAATAAACGTTCAAAAACGTTCTGATGCTTCCATCAGCACCATTTTACCATTAAGCGCACAAATCGTCCCAACCTTCTCTACTCAGAAAAAAGCTAAACACCGGGAACGCTCTCCTCTGTGTTTAGCTAAACGAGACGCTTCATGCTCAGTCCTTAACGATTCCAATGACGAAACCGTCATACCCCTTGCTCCCCACGGTTTGAATAGCTGTAGCTGTAATTCTTGATTCTTCAGCCAGCATATCATAAAACTTTCTTACTCCCTGCACCCGAGGGTCTGTGCTATAAGCTTGAACTACTTCTCCTTCACGGATAACATTATCACCGATAATAACGGTAACAGGATGCGAGAAGCGAAGTGCCCCCCAAGTCACCCTAAACTTCACAGGGCTGCATGAGGCGATTACCGCAGTTATTGCCGGATATGGTGCCAACTTTGTGTCCTCACTGGTCGTGCGTGAATATGTAGAACGCGGCGAGCTGTGCCGGGTATATGTAGAAGACATCCAGCTTCTCAATTCAATCGCCATCTGTACCCGCAAGAACGAACCCCTATCTACCGCTACTCTAAATCTCATTCAGCTCATACGTAACCATTCCTGATGAGCATTAGGCACCTGTGTACACTAGCGCTGTATTTTAAAATAACAAGAGCCATGACTGCGTGCATACCTCATTCATGGCTCACCTCGTTATGATAAATATTCACCCTCAATAATCTTCTCCAGATAATCTTCCGGGAGTGCAAGAAACTCGGCAAAGCTGCACACATCCGCATATTCCTGATGCTCCTCGTCATAATAACCCAGGCACTTCTGCTTCGGATTCCACACCAATATAATATCCGAGTAATTATCTACTTTTAGAGACAAACGCAACAGCTTTTGCCGACCCACCTTCATCTCAACCGTATCTATGAATGAGAAGAACTCAACAAATTGAATATCAAGATCATTTTCTGACAGGTCCACACGGGGCTGATCCCCCGTCAGAAAGGCTATAAGCTCCTTCGGAAGCTTGTAGCTTTTTAAAGCATGTCGTTTATTTTCCAGATTATGAAATGCTGGAGGCTCTAAGGACTTTAAATACTCAGCCATTTCCACGTTTTTATTACTTAGTGCAATTGTATATGCCCGTTCTCCATCTTTTTCTGCCAGCGTCACATCAGCGCCTTGCTGAACCAAATACTTCACCATCGCAAAATCGTTGTTGCGTGCCGCCACTGTCAAAGGCGTGGCTTTATAAGGATATACCATATTTGGAGCATTGAAATTAATATCTACGCCATGTTCCAATAGTAATGCTACTGTTTTCAGGTCATGCTTACTAACTGCGTTGCGGAGTGTTGCTCCAGCATGCTGCTTCATATCGAGGCCCAACTCATGGATAAGCAACATATTGCTTTTGTTACCGTAGTAGGCTTGCTCATAGGCACCGGATTTGACATGATTTTTCCCGTCCAGCTTGGCGCCATGGGCAACCACATAACGGACAATCTCTTCGGTACCATAGCGAACAGCCGTCAGGAATGCGGGATTATCCTTCACATTAAGTTGAACCCCCTCTTCGACCAGTAGCTTCAAGACTTCCATTTGCTCAGTGATGAGTGTAATATCCAATGGACTTAATGTCGTATATTTGCTGAGTACGATTCCTTGTTCTATATCCCAGCCTTCGGTCAGAGCTTGGCGTAAAGCGGATATATTGCCTTGAACGATATGCATCGCTATCTCAGGAAGAACCTCGAAATTGCCTACATCTTTTAATTTAATCATCGTTATTCCCTCACTCTTTATGTACCTACTATCAAACATGCATATCTATTTTATACCAACCTCCCCTTTACGTAAATCCGACAGATTCCCCAAAATTCATTATTCAATCTAGCGCAAACAAGTGAGTAATAGAGGTCAAAATACCTTAGAGAAGCTATAATTGTATTATGATTCTGTATACCCTGTGCAACGAAAAGGAGAACATATGAATAGCATTCAATACCTGTCCCAATTTAATTTGCTTCATAGTCTCTCATTAGAAGATTTAATTGAAATGGACCAAATGACCTCTATTACGACTATAGCGAAAAAAACCTTTATACAAACCCCAGAGACCTTTTCCGAGGGACTTTATTTTGTGAAAAAGGGAAAAGTACGTCTGTATAAGCTAAACGCTGACGGAAAGCAATTTACTTTGGACATCCTCAGCGAAGGAAATGTATTTGGTGAAATGGATATGATTTCACTAGGGACAAGGGATATGTATATAGAAACGATAGAAGAATGCGATATCTGCCGGATGGACAAAGACCGATTCGAGCATTTTTTAATAGAACATCCCCGGTTCATGATGAACATGATCAAGGTGTTAAGTGACCGAATCTCAGGAATGAGCAGTCTGGCCCAGCATTTAGCTTTGGGAAATTTACAGGATAAAATTTTGTATGTTCTTATGAAATTGTCCGATCAGTTCGCCCTCCAAAGCCGTGAAGAGTATTGCAAAATCAATTTTCCTCTCTCCCATCAGGAAATTGCGAATCTGGTCGGGGCCACCCGTGAGGCTGTAACAACTGCCCTTCAGGAGCTTGTCAAAGAAAAGGTCATTAAAACCGGCTTTAAGACGATTTACATCCATCGCGAAAAGCTAATGAAGTTGTAAACTACATTACATCTATACTCCAACCCAAAAAAGTATCGTATACCTATCAGACAATTTACGATATGGAGTGGATGTAATGTTACAACGTAAAGGTGCTCGCAAAGGAACAGATATTCCTAAGGATGTGCTTCGGCTACTACAGCAGGGGCGGCTTGAGACGGTGAATCTCACCGAATGGCTGGCTGTCGATCATGTTGTACTATTGCAATATACTCTTGATGAATTTGGCTTGCAGCGATCATCCGATGTCTTCATGACCGAATTGAATCAGCTGAAGGAAAAGAAGATCATGAAAATGATACCCGCAATCGCGCGAGCGTGGCTTCATGTGTTTGAGCAACAAGCGATAGAAGAACGTATTCGCATCTTTGATGCGATGGCCTCCCATCTTTCAGACAGCATTCGCTGCTGGGCGGCCTACATCATCGGGGTTGATCCCCGTTTAAGTATAGAGGAAAAATTGGCTGGCATTCGCCCCTTTGCAGCGGATTCCCATTTCGGTGTACGTGAAATGGCCTGGATGGCCGTGAGAGAATCCATATCCTTGCAACTGCTTGAAGGGCTTGCCCTGTTAGACAGTTGGGTGCGAGATGAGGATGCTAACATACGTCGTTTTGCCATTGAACTAATCCGGCCACAAGGCGTTTGGGCCAAGCAAATCCCTGAACTAAAAGAACATCCCGAGCTGGCTCTTCCTCTCTTGGAGGCTGTTCAGTCCGATCCGGCCAAATATGTCCAGGACTCCGTTGGTAATTGGTTGAATGACGCCAGCAAAACCAACCCAGAATGGGTTCTTCAAGTTTGTAATGCTTGGCTGATGATTTCGGATACCAAAGAAACGAAGCGAATAGTAACCCGGGCCCAAAGAAGCTTGAACAAAGAGAAATAATTGGAAGACCCCTCCCCATCCAATCCATATCTAGAATATTCACATAAACTATAATATTTATCTGGAATATTAGGAATGGAGGAATTCCTATGTCTATTATTCGAATCTATCTGGAGGCAGACAGTATCGTATCTGGAAACATTGCTATCACAACAAGTATCAATGTCACTCCAGTGGTTAATCGTTACACAGCTATTGTCGTGCTTGGTAATATATTAGGTGGAGTGACCACTATCCCGGCACAAAGTTTTACGAATGATAGTGGTACTTCAGTCGCGGCAAACAGTCTTGTTGTTCCGACCAGTAGTGGATACTACAATGTATTTGTAAATGGGACGTTGCAGCGAGGCGGCTTAACAACGCTTTCTGCTACAAATCTAATTATAAATACAGGCCTGATTGTTGGTGCAACAGTAGTCGTTGAGGTTGTTAATTTCAACTCTAGTGCTTCCTCAACCTCTGTCAACAATGTCACAGTAACGACTACCATAAGCGACTGAGAGAAAACCTTCGTAAAATTACTATAAAAAAACCGCCAAACACAGGGTTTCCCCTCGTCTTTAGCGGTTTATTTCTCTTTGAACCTCGAATATTTAAATCTTGAAGTTCTCCACAAGCACCTGAAGCTTCTCGGCCAGTGATGAGAGGAGCGCTGCGGAGGATTCCACTTCTTGCATGGCAGCAAGCTGTTGCTCCGAAGAGGCGGACAGGGACTCTGCCCCTTTAGCCGTATGGTTAGAGACCATTACGGTATTCTGAATGGCTTCAACGAGCCCTTCAGAGATCAGCGCCAGATCCCGAACTGTGGCTGATATTTGCTCGCTTTGGGAAGACATGTCGGAGATGGAGACTTCAATCTCAGAGAAGGAGCGCCCGGCTGATACGATCAACTCCTTGCCCTGCATCATTTCGTCCGTGGAACGCTTCATAGTTTCTCCTGCTTTGTCCATTTGGGCGATAATCAGACTGATCAGCTCGCTGATTTGTGTGGCAGAATTGGCAGAACGTTCGGCCAGTTTGCGGACAGAGCCAGCGACAACGGCAAAGCCCTGACCTTCTTCTCCGGCGCGCGCAGCTTCTATCGCTGCATTCAAAGACAGCAAGTTGGTCTCCTCGGCGATGCTGGCAATGGTGCCAACAATGTTCTCAATCTCCTTGGAGTGGCTGCCAAGCGTATGAATAATGCTTGAGAGATCGCCGATGCTTTCGCTGACAACTCCCATTTGGGAGGTGGTGGAATCCATCGATTCCCGGCCAAGGCGTGCTTTCTGGACATTATCCGCGGCCTTGTTCATTGCGATGTCCGCATTGCCAGCAATATCGCTGATGAAGCGGGACATATCCTGAATAGCTTTATAGCTTCCTTCCAGGTTTTGCAGTTGGGTATGCGCCCCATCAGCCAACTCAATCGTAACATTCGCGCTATGCTCTCCAGCACGGTTCGTTGCCTGTGCGCTGGCAGACAGCTCTTGAGAGGAAGAAGCGACCAGCATAGAGGTGTCATTGACCTGAGTAATCAGGTTGCGCAGGTTCATGGTCATATCATTGAAGTCGCGGGCCAGCGTCCCGATTTCATCCTTGTTTTTGAAGAGAAGCGGTTCATGAGTAAGGTCGCCCTTGGTAATGGTGTTCACAGAGGCTGACAGCTTGGTAAGCGGACTTACCATATGGCGAATCAACAGGTAAACAACAAGGATAGCCACGATGAAAATGGAGCCGCCAATAATAAAGGGCTGAACAATAATATCCAACGTCCGTTCCTGAATTAACGAGCCGTCAAAATTGATGGCCATCAGTGCAACAATGGGCTTGGTGGGATCATGGTCCTGATAAATGGGGCCGTATCCAGTTTTGAGCGTGGTTCCTTCATATGTATAAACCTTGGAATATGCTGAATGCTTCATGGTGGTTATCATTTCTTTGTCTTCGTCTGTGAAGTAAAAGGAATCGCCAGCTTGATAGCCTCTTTGCTTGAAGTTGGCATCGGCGGCCAAAATTTTTCCATCCAAAGAGATAATAAAAGCCTCCTTAAAAATAGGCTTATGTGCTACAATCCAGCCGATCCGGTCTTCAATAGCAGCAAGTTTGCTGTTATCTCCACTGACCAGAGCCGATATATCCGCAGGATCTATAAGGCCAGTCGTAATATTGGCGCAACCCACCAGCTCGATCCCAGCAGCTTCATCCACTTGATGATAAGCAGTACGATATCCGAAGTATCCAATGGAGGAGCCTACGAGAAGCAGTATGATGAGCATCATCCAGGTTAATTTTGTTGCCAGCTTCATTATTTGAACCACCAATCCTGACTCTAATAAATTTTTGTGACTATCCGTTTTCACTGCTACGATTATAGCCTATCAACACTTACTATAATATGGCATTCCAGTGTCGGAAGATGTCGTTTTTTGTGAGAATAGTCACTGTTTTTTGTAAATGGGGACGTTGCAGCGAACGGCAGTCATTAATGGCGGCGTGGTGAGGACTACAATAAGCGACTGAGGTGAGTATCTCTGTTGAATTACGACAAAAAAACTGCTAAACACAGAGGTTTACCCTCGTTTTCAGCAGTTTTTTGTCTATGAATCAAGTGTTCCATCGGTAGCGTATTTTCGATTTTATAGCTGTATTCAGCTTTATTTTTTGTGGGCTAATAAGAGATTAACTATGGTATCCAGCTGAAGCTCCAATGAATAAGGGTCTTCCATCACAAACTCATCCCCTTTATCGCTGAATGAACCGTACATATAAACCTGTCCTTTTTTTACAGCCGGAAGGCCTTTCCATAGCTCACTATGCAGAATCTGATTAGCCCCTTCATCTTCTGAACCGTATACAAAGATGTGATCTCCCATATACTCGGGTAAAACCTCAAGCGAAATATTTTCAAATCCTTCTTTCATGTTCAATGCCTTCTTGGTAGGTGGCAGCTTTAGCATCTGATAAATGGTCGGACTTCCGTAATTGCCGCCTTTCGCTGCCAAAACGTATATCGATTTATTGGCGACTTGTACAATTGAAACCGTCTCTCCATCTTTAACGATACCTTGAATTTTCGTTCTAGCCTCTGCAGCTTTCTTCTCATATTCAGTAATCCACTGCTCGGCTTCTTTCTGCTTGCCAAAGATTTCGCTAATTCTGCGGAATTTATCCAGCGGTCCCGCTGTAGATTCTCCCTCCCAATACGGCAGGAACACGGTCGTTCCTACCTTTTGGTAGCTATCGATGTTCTTTTCGATTGAACCGATAATTAAATCCGGTTGCAGAACGGTCAGTTCCTCCAAATCCATAGGAAATTCACCGAGATCCTTGATTCCGGCCAACTTCTCTTTGGGATATCCCGATTGATCAATCCAAGCCTCATTCAGCATAAAGCTTCTGACCCCCACCGGAATAATCCCCAGCTTCAAAAGATGACCCATATACTGATCCGATGCGACTCGTTTCGGGTTTGCAGGTACTTCCACATCGCCTTTTAATGTCTTAACCGTTCTTGTCTGTGCTTGCACTGCCGCTTGTCCATCGCTGTTGGATGTTGTCGCTGTATGATTAGCCTTCGTTTGCGAGCTTCCGTTTGTATTCGTCGAAGCCGAGCAAGCTCCCAGCATCAATGATAAACACAGCATAATCATCATGGCCGTTATTTTAACTCTTCCGTGCATAAACAAATCTCCTTCCGCGTTATACCGATATTGATAATCAATATCAGTATAACGTGCGAAAGATGTCCGCTGAAGGGCATATTTAAGCATCGTTTGGGGCATATCCTGATCTTGCTTCCGGGCATGATGCTCCCGCTCCTTTTTGAATCGTACGGGAGATAGTCCCTTATATTTCTTGAAGCTGCGACTTAAAGAATGGGCATCTGGATATCCCACACGCTCTGCGATCTCCTGCAAAGTGGCGTCCGTCTGCATGAGCAGTTCTGCCGCTCGATCTGCTCTTACTTGGCCCAAGTAATGAATCGGACTGGTATGCATTTTATTTTTGAACAACCTGGATAAATGTCCAGTACTGCATTCTAGCTCCTCCGCAATGGACTCAAGTGTCATAGGCCGACTAAAATGCTCACGAATATAGGCTGCAGCCTGCGATACAAGATCGGGCTTAAGAGGCTCAATGCCCTGTCGATACAACTGCTGCAACAACTCATATACAAATTGTTGAAATAAGGCTTTGACATGCAGTTTGCCAAGTGCAGAAGCTTCACGCCATTCTTGCTCCAACAGCTTCACTTTATCGTACAATGGCAGTGGGTAACGAGGTGCGAAAGCATACTGGTTCTGAAAAGGATTTTCCTTTTCCAGCAATTGTGCAATCTCTTTGCGGCTAGGCAGGGCCAACGTTGCCTTGTACAAAATGATGTAATATTCAAGCACCTCTTCCGCCAGGATACTTAGGCACATTCCTTTTCCGCCATGCAGTACATGAAAACGCTCTACCCTGTGAATACTGTCATCCAACCGTACCCGTGCGTTTCCACGCACGGCATACAAGAACGCACTGGCAGGAAGTCGATAGGTTCGTAGCTCCTCCCCTTTTTCGATCTTCTTATGACGAACATCCATTACCTGTATAAAAACATGATTCCACAGCAAAATGTGATCATTCAACTTCATTGCTTTTGTTCAGCCCCCGATCCAACCATCCACGTACCTGCTCAAACTCATACTCAAACTATAATATATTATAGTTGATAATTATTCTCACAGGCAATGAAGTGATTTCATACGGAGCCTCTACTTTGGACGGTCCATTTTTCTGATCGCATTCTCCGCAGCCTCCATGATTACTTCTCCCAATGTAGGATGGGGATGAATGGTTAGAGCTAAGTCTTCTACGGTTGCTCCCATCTCGATAGCCAGAGCAAGCTCGGAAATGAGTGTTGAAGCTTCGACGCCGACGATTTGCGCCCCCAGTACGATCCCCGACCCCTGCTTCGCTACGATTTTGATGTACCCCTCTGCCGCCCTTAGCGCCAATGCCCTGCCGTTAATTGCAAAGGAAGCTCTGCCAATGACAATCGGTAAGGCTTTTTCCTTTGCTTCTGTTTCACTTAGGCCAACACTAGCCAGCTCTGGTTCAGAAAAGACAACCAACGGCATGGCTTTATAATCCACTTTAGCAGCTTGACCTGCAATCGCTTCTGCCGCAATCTTCGCTTCATAGGAAGCCTTATGGGCAAGGGCTGGACCCTCCGTAATATCTCCAATGGCAAAAATATGCGGAATAGCCGTTCTACACTGCTCGTCTGTCTCGATCAACCCCCTGCTCGTCAGTGGCAAGCCAATGTGCTCCAATCCTAATCTGCCATCCGTATTCGGTTTTCTGCCTACAGTAACTAATACAAACTCAGCGGTGACATGATGCTGCTCTTGATCTTTTGAATAATGCAGCGTAATAGTATCCGTATTCTGCACGACTTTTTCGGCTATCGCCCCGGTTACGATGCTTACACCATCTGTTTTCAATTGCTTAACAACAGGGGCCACAAGGTCCGTCTCAAATCCCGGCAGCACCCGCTCCCCTCCCTCCAGGATCGTTACCTTTGTTCCAAATTTGGCATACATTTGTCCAAGCTCAATGCCAATATATCCACCACCTATCACGATCAGGCTGGACGGAACCGCTGGAAGCGAAAGCGCCTCTGTAGAGGACAAAATACGTCCGCCAAACGGAAATGCTTTCAGCTCGATTGGACGGGAGCCGGTTGCCAATATGGCATACTTAAAGGATATCGTTTGTTCCGCTCCATTTTGATTGATGATGGCTGTATGCCCATCAACCAAGCTTGCCTCCCCTTCCAGAATGCTCACACCTGCCGTTTTCATTAAAAAGCCGACTCCGCCTGCCTGCTTATTCACAATCCCCTGTTTGAAAGCCTGAGCATTCACGAATGACACCGCTGCATCTGCCTGATTTACCTGCCTGAGTATCTCATAGCGATGTGCTTCGGCAATCAAAGCTTTGGATGGAATGCAGCCCACATGCGTGCACACTCCACCTAGCTGACTGCGTTCAACAATCGCCGTTTTCATTCCAAGCTGAGAAGAACGCAATGCCGCCACATAACCTCCTGGCCCTGATCCAATGACCAGTGTTTCTACAGTTTCAAGCTTGCTCATAACTAATACCTCCTGTTAAAATGGCATGATTTAAAATATGATGATTGTAATATATTATAGTCATCATATTTTAAAAGCGTCAATAGTCTTGATCAGCCTTTCTGAAGTTGTCGTTATAGGAAGACAAATTGACACGTTTTATTATGATGATTATAATATTTTGAAGTTAGCATTATGAACCCGTGGAGTGATTACAATGCCTTATCCAAAAGGCCATAAGATGAAAGTGCGGAGTAAGATCGTTGAAAGTGCTGCCCAGGCTTTCCGCGCCAACGGTATTCACGATGTAAGTGTTCCCTTTATTATGAAAGGGGCCGGATTAACTCACGGCGGGTTTTATTCACACTTTGATAACAAAGGACAGCTAGTCGCAGAAGCCTGTCGCTATGCCGTCAGCGATACCCTCGCACTGCTTCAGGAGGCCATTGACCAAGAAAAGCAAGCTCCCAAAATCAATGTTGTCATCGACTACTATTTAAGCACCCATCACCGCGATCGAACCGAAATAGGCTGTATTATTCCTGCCCTTTCCGTAGAAATAGCCCGTTCTTCCGAAGAAATCCGGCAGATATTCACGCAGGAGTTGGAAAGAATGATTACGTTTATCTCCAATTTGGCGGGAATGGATCTATCCAAGAGTAGCGCATTGTTCAGTAGTATGGTTGGTTCTCTTGTGCTTGCACGTTCTGTTAATGATCCTAAACTGAGTGACAGCCTTCTCTCGGCAGGCAAACAGTATGCCAAAGCACTGGTTAATAGTTGAATGTAAGTATGTTTTACGTATGCAAAAAATCCGCTAAACACCAAGAAATCCTTGATGTTTAGCGGATTTTTCCTAAGAATCTAAACTCAAAACGGAGGTAACGATTTGTCAGAGATTCGAGGTCTCCACCTGCCAAATCTCCGTTATGTTCCAAATCGTTTGCGGTACCCGCATTTTCGGCATAACTCTTCTACCGCTTCTCTCTTAGAGAACCCGAAGTACAGACGGTTTGCACGCTCCCCTTCCACAATGTCGGAAAAAGATTGCTCATGCACGTTACCTAAATTAATGACACCTTCTCCATCCAGACAGCAAGGGACCACCGTTCCATCCACCAATACCGCCGCTTGGCTACGGAGTGCATGGCAAAAGCCTTTTCCGTCATCTTCGGGGGCACTGAGGCTTGGCCATTCAAATTCATGGTCTTGATTCAAATAAACGTTTGGTGCGATTTTGACCCCACTGCCCGGTATCACCTTTTCCTCAATCCGATAGTCCAGTCCAAACTCTTGCTCCAGTCGTTCAAGTGTTTCCCGGTTGCGCTGACGCTGCACATTAGTCAAATTATCTTCAGTCAAGTTCCAGAGACGGAACGAAATAATGACATTGTGTTTCACCGCTTCTCTTACAAACGTGAAAATATTACCCAAATATCCTTCTCGATCGACGGAGCCTTCATGCCCGTCAAAACTGTGGAGAGAGAAGTTCATCTGACGCAGCGCTGGTTGCCCAAGCAGCTTATGTCCGGTCTTCGGCAGCAAGGTACCATTGGTGGTTATATTGACCTTCAAGCCTTTCTCATGAGCACTTTCCAGCAAAAGATCAATTTTCGGATGGAGCAACGGCTCTCCTTTTACATGCAAATAGATGTAATCCGTGTGTGGTTTGACCTGATCAAGCACATTTCGAAAGACTTCCGGATCAATAAATTTTTTGACACGCTGTGTTTGAGGACAAAAACTGCATGCGAGATTGCAAATGCTCGTTATCTCAATATATACCTTTTTAAAAGTTTTCAACATGATTTCCCCATTCTAACCTTCATCCGGAGCATCTTGTTTATGCTCACTAATCTTATGATTATAACGGGTTATCACCGACAGGTAAACTCTTCAGTCTCTCCCTTGGTGTGGGCATCAAATGCTCGACACATACGCCTATCCAAGATTTGATTTGATATTTTCTATTGACCCTAGGTCTGACCTAAGGTTTATAGTGGAGTTATTCAACTATCAGTAAGGAGTCCTGCCATTGAAAGAACATATTACGATCAGCCAGCTTGCTCAGCTCATGAATGTGTCTGTACATCAACTGCGTTATTTTGAAGAAAAGGGAGTCCTGTATCCATCACATACAGAAGAAAATCAATATCGAATGTACGGTCTTCATGAGATTTATCAGCTTTCGCATATTTTATTATTACGCAAATTAAATGTCCCTGTCGGTCAGATTCAAGAATGTATGACTTCCTATGCTGCCGATGACTATAACCAGCTTTTAGAGCATTCGTTGCAGAAGGTACAGGCTGAAATAGCTAACTTGAAGATGCATGAACAGTTTATTCACAAAGTGTTAGAAGAACATAATAATCGGACCCAGCAGGACGATGAATATCAGGTCAAACGATTAGGTCCCCGTCATTTAAAGCTATGGTTTGCATTGGAGAATGGTCAAGAGCTCACTGCCGGAAACCTATTTGAACACCGCCCTGCCCCACCTCGATTATTTGAAAATGACCTGCATTACTTGTCTGATGCTGGACAGGCGAAGCTATGTTATGAAACGGCGGATGTGGCTGACTATATTCTGGAAGAGGGCAACTATCTTTATAAGCATCTTTCCGTCATTGAAGAACCGGAGATTGATTATGAAATTAAACAAATGGAACGATATGTAGCTCATCACCAATATAACTGCCAAAGCAAGATTGTTCTAGTAGAAAAATCTTATCTTTCGATGTTCGACAACAACAAGCTGCAATACGAAATTCAGGTTAAAGTAGAATAAATCTTGGAGGGCGTTAAATGAGTGCAAAATCCTTTGACATTGTTGCATACCAGAAACAAGACCATGAAGCTGTTTGCAGACTTTTAGTCGAATCGTTTAAAGCAAAATTCCAATCTCTTGTTACACTGGAGGAGCAAGATATACAGAAGTTGTTAATGCAGGTTTGGGTTCAAAATCCTTATTCTTCATCTATGAAACAATTTGTAGCCAAAGAGAACGAAGATGTTGTCGGTGTTCTTTCCCTCAAATGGAAGGCCCCTCCTCTTCACTTCCTGAAACAAATCCCATTTCTTTAGCTCCGCTCCTAAAACAGTTTGGTTGCTTCAATGTATTTAAATTTTTGACAGGTATGCATGCTCTGGAGTATACCCCCGCTGCAAATGAGTGTTACATTGATCATTTGGCGATTCGTTCAAGTCATCGTAACCAGGGAATAGGACGCCGTCTTCTAGCTTTCGCACAGCAATTTACGGTTGAATCTGGGTTTCATGCATTGACGCTTCATGTAGCGCATAAGAACCAAGGGGCTATCCGTTTGTATCACAAACTGGCGTTTGAAGTAGAACAATCCAAATATAATGGGTTACGGCATTTTTGGTTCAAGGAGCCTGTATGGAATCTGATGAGTTGGAAAGAGAACCTGCATTCGAGGAGAGAACATCGTTGAAAAAAACATTCAAGCTTACTTTTGGTATTGCGGCAGCTCTGGCTGTTGCCTTGATACTAATTGTTCTATATCAAAATTCCTATAAGATGACAGAAGAAAAAATACAAATTAAGACACCTAAAGGGCTGTTAACAGGTACATTAGCTTTGCCTAAGAACTACTCGGGAAAGGTTGGATTGGTTGTTTTTATCCATGGGGATGGTCCTATTAATGACACATATGATGATGGATACAAACCACTGTGGGAAAAGTTCGCTTCCAAGGGTTATGCCTCCCTGTCACTGAATAAGCCCGGTATTAACAGCGCTCCTGGCAATTGGCTCGACCAAAGCATGGAGGACCGTGCACAGGAGATCCGATATGCAATAGACTGGGCAAGAAGCTTACCGATGATTGATAAGCAAAAAATCGGCCTATGGGGAGCCAGTCAAGCAGGATGGGTCATTCCAAAGATCGTTAAAGAGGAGCATGATATTGCATTCAGCATCCTTGTATCGCCTGCCGTGAACTGGATTTCCCAAGGACAATTTAATACCAGAAAAGAAATGGAACAAGAAGGAGCTACTCCGCAAGAAATTCAAAAGACATTGAATTACGATCAAGAAATTCTACAGTTACTGAAAAAACATGCTTCTTATGAAGAATATCTAGGCATAGCCGATCCTGACGATATGATTTCCAAAGAAAGATGGAGCTTTATAGGCAACAATTTTCTGTCTGATTCCACCGAAGAATTAAGTCACTTCCATTCTCCTGTACTCTTGGTTCTGGCTGGCAAAGATATTAATGTTGATGTAAAGGGTACCGAGCGAGTCTATCGCCAGAAAATACCTCCAGAACTGCTGTCCGTGATTCATTTACCTGAAGCCGACCATTCCATGATGGATGAAAAAATCGCGCGTTCAAAATCTCTAACTTTCTTAACAGCCGTATTCGCCCCAAGAAAATTGGTGAATGACGAGTACCTGGAAATCCTTGCTGATTATGTCAGTCAGCGTTAAACAATGATGTTCTTTTTTGCCATACTTCTTTTGAATATGCTAATGAAAACCCCAACGAAAGATAAAAGGGCTGATCGGAACCCACAAAAATTCTTTCTGCACCTTTGTCCTTGACTCTTTTTATGGCTTCATAAATAACGGCTTTTCCAAGCCCCATTTTTCTATACTTAGGTATCGTACCTACCGGCTCCAGTATTCCTATTTTATTTAGCTCGTCGTACCAGAGAGTAGTGAAAGAAGCAACTTCATTGTTTTGATCCAGGATGACTACATCCAATTCCGGTATATAATCAGGGGCATTTCTCAATGATATATAACATCGTTCAGCGACATTATGATCTGGATAATCGCCCTTGTAATACCCAAATGCTCTTCCATGAGCAAACCCTTTTTCAAAATCCCCCACTTCATTCGCATCCGAAATTCTAAACCCTTTTGGTAATTCTACCTTTACATCATGGGGTACATTCATATAGGACGTCGTTTCTTTCCCATCCTGCATGATATAACTTCTTTTTTTCAAAAGCTCCTTAAGTTGTTCTCCCTCCTCGTTTACGATTAAATCTAAAGTGGTTACTCCCTCATTGTGTAAAGCTAATTTCATTTCAGCATAATCTATTAATTCATTTAGTATTCATTTGAAAAATCTCGATCTGCAAGCTGGAAATAGGCTTCACCTATGTTACCTTCTCCTTCCGGGTGAACAACAGCAACAATTTCTTTATGCTCATCCTCCCAAATCCCAACAGTCTCAGGCCACATTTCAAATCTATTGTGCATGATTTGTCCCCAATATCTACAAAAATTCCATCGGTCTATAAACCAATTTTTGAGGTTGGGGCTACTTTTGAGGGAGTGTTTCAAAAAATCTCTAATCCTTAAAAAGTCATGCGTTTCGAATTTTTTCTGAGTATACTTCATTATTTACCTCCTGCTCTTCTGCAATGACCTTATTGTAAAGATTCTGGAAGTTTAGATATATGCCAAGTTCTTTTATCAAATGTTTGTAACATTATACTTATAAGAAGACAACAAAAACCCACAGATCATCTCTGCGGGCACATTTTTTATTTTTTTAATATACGATTTTCTTAATGCGGTCTACAGACAGTCCGTATTGTTCTGAGAGTTCGTCAATGGGCACCCTCTTACATTTTAAGGGCAAAGCCTGCGTCTGCCAATAACTAATCCTTACAGGCGAAATATATTCGCTCCATACCAAGCTTCGCCTTGTTTATTCCGCAGGCTTTGCATGGAGCAGATTGAGTACGAAATCAATGATACGATACATCGTTCCCCCTCCTTTTAGACATCACATTGGTTTTCACTTAGCTCAGTTCAATAATTAGGAACTCAACTCATGTTATTGTAAAATACGAACTGCAATGAAACAACGATTAAAGTTACACTCGTGAACAATGGGTTTCTATTCCAATCGACGTCTATTTCCTGTAGGGTCCGGTTTATGTGCAGTCAGTTACGCGCTCATTCAACCCATAACTGTTCTCGGTTAGACTGGGAATAGATCTATAAACAACAAAAAAACGGCATCTCTGCCGTTTTTTCTAAAAGGATGGACTCTCAGGGACTCGAACCCTGGACCAATTGATTAAGAGTCAACTGCTCTACCAACTGAGCTAAGAGTCCATAATAAAAGTTTGGTGGAGCCTAGGGGGATCGAACCCCTGACCTCATCGCTGCCAGCGATGCGCTCTCCCAGCTGAGCTAAGGCCCCATTATAAGTAAGTTAATCAACGTTTCAAGCGACTTCTATATCATATAAAATTTTTATTCCTGTGTCAATACTTTTATAAAAAAAATATAATCATCTTCTCACCTTGACCCAAGAAAGATACAGTCAGCGATCAGTCGCTGGCTGTATCTTTAGATAACAGTGTTTTCAGTTCCTTCATAAACATATTGATGTCTTTAAACTGACGATAGACGGACGCAAAACGTACGTAGGCGACTTCATCCACTGGGTAAAGCTGTTCCATGACCAGCTCTCCGATCTGCTGGCTATCCACTTCTGTGGCTGCTGTGTTGCGGATAGCGTTCTCCACTTGGGATACGATCATATCCAATTGCTCGACGGATACTGGGCGCTTCTCGCAGGCTCGAATGAGACCGCGCAGCATTTTATCACGACTAAACTCTTCACGGCTGCCGTCTTTTTTGATGACCATGAGTGGGGTTTCCTCCACCATTTCAAAGGTGGTAAAACGCCTGGCACACTGCTCACATTCACGGCGGCGACGGATGGACTTGTTATCATTCGCAGGTCGCGAATCCAACACTTTCGTGCCATTGTAGGCACAATACGGACATTTCATAATCTCACCACTTTCTTTTTCCAATAAATTCCCGAAGATTTTTAGTAATAATTTTGTCAAAACGGATCATAATATGTTTACCACATCGCGAGGAGGTGAACAACAATGGCACAAGGAAACAATGGCAACTCCAACAACCTGGTAGTCAGCAGATCCTCCGGCGCTCTGGAGCAAATGAAATATGAAATCGCTCAAGAGCTGGGTATCAGCATTCCTCAAGATGGATACCAAGGTAACATGACTTCCTATGAGAACGGTTCGATCGGGGGCTACATCACAAAACGCCTCGTAACGATCGCCGAACAACAATTGGCAGGTCAATACCAATAATCGCGGTAATAATGCAGAAATAACAAGAAAAAGTGTATGGACGGGCTGCTAAAAACAGCCTGTCCTGCGCTTTTTTCATTTTAAAGCGAAAAGGCTCATCATGTCATTAACTTGTCATTTAAAAATCATTATAAATTTTCGTGTATTGCCTGTAGTAATAAATGACCCGCTGTACGTAATGTCGTGTCTCACCAAAAGGGATTTGCTTAATGGACTCTTCTTTTCCATCCCACACTCCCTTATCGAGCCACTCTTGAACTTTACCCGGCCCTGCATTGTAAGCAGCTACGATTGCTACAGGATTATCCTGAAACTTCACGGATAGGTTATGCAAATACCAGGTTCCCAGCTCAATATTGGTGCCAGGCTCGTGCTTGACACTGTCCAGCGGAACCTTTTGAATCTGGGCGCTGTCCATAATCCAATTTGCTGTATTCGGCATAATCTGCATCAGGCCTAGTGCACCCTTATGCGATTGCTTGCTGGTTTTAAAATTGGTTTCTACGCGGATAATAGACGCCACTAAAAATGGGTCCACTTCATACGTTTGTGAATACTGCCGAATCTCATCCTTATATTGAATCGGATAGAACCAAGACATCCAATTTGAATTAAGGAACAGAATCAGGACAAACCCGACAAACAAAGTGAGCAGGACTCTTTTCTTTCGCAAAATATTCATGCAAGTCCCTTCCGCTGCCAAAATTGATCAATTTGTCGTTTCGTCTCAGACTGTGTTCCGCTATTATCGATAACGATATCGGCCAAGTTTTTCTTTTGTTCAATATCCATTTGTGCGGACAGCCGAAGTCCAGCTTGCTCCTCCGTCAGACCGTCTCTGAGCATCAGACGCTGGAGCTGAATATCACGTGGTACGTACACAACCATAATTTCCTCGTACAAGCTCTCCAGCCCGGACTCGTACATTAACGGGATATCTGCCAAAACAAGCTTGTCCGGCTGTTCCCGTTCATATGCTTCCATACGCAGTCGCATTTCCTCACGAATAGCAGGATGTGTAATATCGTTAAGTGCCTGCCGCTGGGCAGGGTCTCCGAATACAATCTCACCCAGTTTTTTGCGATGCAGGGTTCCGTCACTGTTCACTATAGCTTGTCCAAAATGCTTTATGACCGCCGCCAGCACCGGATGCCCCGGAAGCATCACTTCCCGGGCAATGGCATCTGCGTCGATCAGCAGCGCACCTTTGGCGACCAAAAGAGCCGACACGGTGCTTTTTCCGGTAGCAATGCCTCCGGTTAATCCGATATTCATGCTCTTTCACCTCATAACAGCTTCAATATGCCCATCATAATCAGTAATAATGCCGGCAATACACCCAGCGCCTTCATAAATCGAAATGCTGATAGAAAGAAGCCTGCCTTCATCCCTGCAATCAAAAATGTTCCACTGAATAACGTAATAGCCAGCGCAGTAGACAGTGGCTGAAAACCAAGCATAGCTGCCCCTAATCCCGCTCCGAACGCATCGACCGATAATGCAATACCCAGCCAAACCGCTTCGGTAGCAGATATACTGCCGGAACGGTCCATGTCCGCAGCAGACGGGCTTCGAAGAATCCGAATAACAAGTCCCCATTTGCGGAACTCCAGATAAAATAGCGTTCTCTCCTGCTGCTCTATAGAAGCTTCTGCCGACAGATCTTTTCTTGAGCTAAGGAAAGACTCTGTATCAGCATCCTCTATACTCTTCTTCTCTCCAAGAACAGATCTGCTCACTGGCTCAGTCTGTTCTGTAAGAAGCAGCCCCCGAGAGGCCTCCGCTGAATCCTCTAGCGAATCCTCTTTGCGGTGCAGAGCTTGAAACAAAGAGTAACAACCGATACAGATCAGGATGACAGCGCCGAAAACGGTCGTATATACAGGAGACAGGACACGAGATAGTAATGCGCCCAATTGCATGGATATGCCAATCACCAAACCTGAACATACAGAGATGATAGCAATCGACAACAGTGGAATTTTCATTTTGCGCAGACCATATGTAACACCGACTCCGAAACTGTCCAAACTTAGCGCAAATGCCAGTAACAGCAGGGCTCCCCAATGATTAGCCACTCCAATTCCCTCCCATTGCGAAGGCAGGGCCTTATAACAACCGAAACCCTCCGCAGTATTGGTACTTGGAACAATATATGAGAGGGATGGGCTTGGGGTGACTGTGCCTGTTTAGCGCAGAGGTTGGCAGACCGGACAATGATGTGTGCCACGTCCGGCTACGACAGATTTTTCGATCAATGTACCACAGTTAATGCAAGGCTTCGCGTTACGTCCATAGATTTGCAATTGATGCTGGAAGTCGCCCGTTTTGCCCTGTCCATTAACGAACGATTTAATGGACGAGCCTCCAACCTGAATCGACGCACCCAACGTGGAGACAATAGCTTCATGCAAGACATGAAATTGGCTATCCGTTAGGCTTTTGGCTGGCTGCGCTGGATGAATCCCCGCCTTAAACAGCGATTCATCTACATAAATATTCCCGATGCCCACCACATATGACTGGTTTAACAGCGCTGCCTTGATCGAAGTCGAACGAGTTCCAACAGCGGCACGCAGCATTTCCGGTGTAAAGGCCTCGTCCATCGGCTCCAAACCAAGCTTGTTCAGCGGCTTTTCTAGCAAATCCTGTCCTGCCGGAAATAAGTGCATCGTGCCAAACTGGCGCACATCCTGATAACGCAGCTCCGTACCATCTTTAAAATGAAAGATGACATGGGTATGCTTTTCCACAGGATCATGTTGTGAATACAATCCATATCGCCCTTCCATTCGAAGATGGGAGACCAACACCAGCCCGTCCAGCAAAATCCGCAGAAACTTTCCGCGTCTCTCCACCCCTGTAATCCGGTGATCGGCCAATTCCATCGCAAAAGCATGGATATCATCGGGCCGTTGAATGATCCGCGGTAAATTAACGGTGACATGATCTATATGTTTATCAACGATAAGCTCGTTTAGCGTTCGTTTAATTGTTTCTACTTCCGGTAATTCCGGCATGATGTCTTCACCTCACCCTATATTATAACGGAAGCAACGTCAAATTGGGACTATCTACTCATTGAAATATCTTACTTGGCCTCATACCAATTGCTTCCATAGCTTACTTCGGCTTTGAGCGGCACAGCCAGCTTTAATGCAGCTTCCATGGTAGCCGGGACAAGCTCTTTCATCGTTTCCATTTCCTCAGGCGGAACCTCGAACACAAGCTCATCATGTACTTGGAGCAGCATTCTGCTGCGAAGATTACGTTCACGTAGCACCTTATCCATCTGTACCATCGCCAACTTGATAATATCGGCAGCGGTACCTTGAATCGGCGTATTCATCGCTGTACGCTCAGCGAATGAACGCAGGTTGAAATTACTGGCGTTAATCTCCGGTAAATAGCGTCTGCGTTCCAACAGCGTTTTTACGTAGCCGTCCCGCTTCGCATCCTTCACAATATCATCCATGTAACGGCGAACGCCTTGGAACACATCAAAATACTGGTCGATAAAGCGAGCCGCTTCCTTCCGCGTAATATTCAAATTTTGTGACAGACCATAATCACTGATTCCGTAGACAATCCCAAAGTTGACTGCCTTCGCAGAACGCCGCATGTTGGAGTCCACATCTTCCGCTGCTACACCAAACACATCGGATGCGGTCTTGGTATGGATGTCCATATCGTGGACAAAGGCTTCCTTCAAACGTTCATCATCCGAAATATCAGCCAGCACTCGCAGCTCAATCTGTGAGTAGTCGGCCGCCAAAATAGACCAGCCCGGTTCGGACGGAACAAACACTTTGCGGATTTTACGACCCTCTTCAAGACGAATCGGAATGTTTTGCAAATTCGGAAATTGACTGCTCAAGCGTCCAGTTGCTGCAACCGTCTGCCGGAAATACGTATGCACCTTACCCGTTTTCTCCGAAATTTCTTTCAGCAATCCTTCGACATACGTCGATTGGAGTTTGGCAATTGTGCGGTACTGCAAAATGTTTTGTACAATATCATGATAGGGGGCCAGCTTTTCCAGAACCTCTGCATCAGTCGAGTAACCCGTTTTCGTCTTTTTAATGACAGGCAAACCCAGTTTATCAAACAAAATCTCACCCAACTGCTTGGGCGAATTTAGATTGAACTCTACTCCGGCAATACTGTAGATTTCATCCACCAACGTTGCAATCTGGGCTTCAAATTCTTTCCCCAAAGCGCGTAGTTCTTCTACGTTCACCAAAATACCCTGCTTCTCCATATCCGCCAAAATGCGGGACAACGGCATCTCCAGCTCATGAAACAGCTTATGCATTTCCGTTTTTTCCAGCTCAGCCTGCTGCACAGGCACCAAAGCTTCAATCACCGCTGCCTTACGCGCCACATGATCGGACAGTACATCCACGTCAGGGACTTTATATTTTGCTCCTTTGCCGAACACTTCTTCGTCTGGACGGATCGAAGACAAGCCATATTTGGCTGCCAATCCGCTCAATGTCTGGTTTGCATCGGTTGGGTCCAGCAAGTACCCTGCCAGTTGCACATCAAACTCGGCACCTGCAAACTCAATTCCATGCCAGTGTAAAGCCAAATCCGTTCGATGCAGATCATGACCGCGTTTTTTGCGTTCAGGGTCAGCAAGCCATGCGCGAATAGGTGTAGCTGCATCGCTTTGCAGTACATCCAGTGTCATAAAAAACTGCTGTCCCGTTGCGGCAAATATCAGACCTACGATGTCAGCATGATGCGGATTATCACCATGCGTCTCAACATGCAGCACATCCACACGATCCAACACTTCTACCAATTCGCTAATTCGCTGCTCATCCAGGACTGTTACGTCAACCGCGGCTTCCTCTACGTCTACCCCAGTACTGCCAACCTCACCTGAAAAGGATAAACGCTCCAGCAAGGACTTGAACTCCAGCTTCGCCAGAGCTGGCCCGGCTGTTTCTGCTTGCAGCCCGCCGAAGGCCACATCATCCAGCTGCTTGTCCAACGTTACATCCCGATAAATGGTCGCTAAATCTTTGCTCATTCGCGCGTCGTCAGCATGTGTCTCTACGCGTTCTTTCATTTTGCCCTTCAGCTCATTCGTGTGCGCCAGCACTTCTTCGACTGAACCGTATTGATGCAGCAGCTTGAGCGCTGTTTTTTCACCCACCCCGGGAATACCAGGAATATTATCCGACGTATCACCCATCAGACCCTTAAGATCAATAATTTGCAGCGGCTTCAGGCCATATCGTTCCTGAATTTGCTCAGGTCCATACGTCTCCACCTCAGTAACCCCTTTGCGGGTCAAGCCGACTGTGACATGGTCTGAAGCCAATTGAAGCATATCCTTGTCCCCGGTCACGACCAGTACATTAAAACCGGCTTCGTCTGCTGTCTTGGACAGGGTGCCTATAATATCGTCCGCCTCATAGCCATCCAGTTCAAACTGAGCAATGCCGAAAGCGGTCAATAGCTCTTTCAGCAACGGAAATTGCTGGGACAGCTCTGGCGGTGTTTTCTCCCGCCCACCTTTGTAATCCTCGTATCCTTTATGGCGAAACGTTATTTTACCGGCATCGAAGGCAACCAGAATATGTGTTGGTTTGTGCTCCTCCAAGAGCCGCAATAACATCGTCGTAAATCCGTACACCGCGTTCGTCTGCTGCCCGCTCGAATTCGTTAACGGTGGCATAGCAAAAAACGCCCGGTAAATGATACTGTTACCATCTATAAGCATGAGTTTATCCATTTAGCACCTCGCAAGTTCATCAATGCATTCGTAACGTTCTTACGTTTTACGCATTCCTCTTCCTATCTTAACATACAAGACTCCTTTTTCAGAAAAAAACGGCTGCTTCCTAACCAAATTTGCCTTTTGCTCAAAGACAAGTCTGGGTCAGAAACAACCGCTATATACCTGAATGCTCTACTGGTTCAAATCTGGCCTCTCCCCTGTCACGAGATATACAGTGCTTTCACCGATATTCGTAGCATGGTCACCAATTCGTTCAATGTATCGTCCTACAAGCAGTTGCAGCATAGCTTGTGAAGCCTCTGCCGGCTTTTCTACCATAAAGGCGTACAGATCGCTGATCATGTGGCTATACATGGAATCCACACGATCATCCTCTTTGGCCATTTTGTAGGCCAGATCTGTATTTTCATCCAAATAGGATTTGATCGCATCATCTATCATTTCTTTAACAATGGAAGCCATGTGCGGAATATCCACCAAAGGCTTAATGATCTGCTGCCCTTCCAAACGAAGTGTCACCTTGGCAATATCAAGTGCCAAATCGCCCATTCGTTCCAGATCACTGGAAATTTTAAATGCAACAATGATCCGGCGCAAATCCTTCGCTACCGGTTGCTGGGTAATAATGAGCTTGGAACCCATATCGAGAATATTCTCTTCCAGCGTATTGAGGGATGCATCATTTTTGACCACCTGCTGAGCCAATTCTATATTTTTGGTCTGCAAACATTCAATGGCCTGATCGAGCGCCTTCGAAACGTGTGCACCCATTTCGCGCAGTACGGCTCTCAGTTCATCTAACCCTTCATCAAAACCTTTTCTACGTATCATTTCGAAGTCACCCCTTCTGGCATATTCATCTGGTAGGCTTTAGCCAAATCGCCCTGAAATATAATCTTCTGTACGTGAATCTTGCGGCGTGGAAAACATCATCTCTGTATCCGCCGCTTCCACCACAACACCATTCAAAAAGAACGCAGTTCGACCGGACACACGCGCTGCCTGATGCATGTTATGCGTCACCATGACGATGGTATATGTGTCTCGTAATTCCTGAACCAGTTCTTCAATTTTCATCGTGGAGATCGGATCTAGCGCAGATGTCGCCTCGTCCATCAGCAAGATATCTGGTTGTACGGCAAGCGCCCGGGCAATGCACAACCGCTGCTGTTGTCCACCGGACAAGCTCAGAGCTGAACGCTTCAGAAAGTCCTTGACCTCTTCCCAGAGTGCCGCCTGCCGTAGGCTTTGCTCGACCAATTCGTCCAACTTGTCCTTTTGCCGAACTCCATGCAGACGTGGGCCGTAGGCCACGTTATCATAAATCGATTTGGGAAATGGGTTAGGCTGTTGAAAAACCATTCCCACCTGCTTACGCAGAGTTTCTACTTCCATAGTATCGCCGTATATATCCTGACCTGCGATACTCACGGTGCCTTCAATACGCGTTCCCGGTATCATGTCATTCATCCGGTTCAGCGTACGCAGCAGGGTCGATTTGCCGCAGCCGGACGGGCCGATAAAGGCAGTTACCGTTTTTTCAGGAATATCGAGGTTTATATGTTTCAGCGCGTGAAATTTCTCATAATATAAATTCAGCTTATCAATCCGGATTACGGAATCATTCATGGATTTATGATCTCCTTCGTGTTGCAGTTATGATCCTCAAGCATTGCACCTGATTTGCACAATATGAAGATTATATAAGCTGTGTGTAAATTTAGTGTGGTGGATTTGTTAACGGTATGTAAAATGATCAAGAACTTAGCATGAGCTCAAGCTCCTGTGCAATTTCGGCTGCATTCAAAGCCGCTTCCTCTGCGGAATGGGCCATTTCGCTGTTTTTGGCTTCAATTTCATCGACAGCCTGCAATAGTTTGGAGAAAGTTTGTGTTCCAGCAGAAATATATTGAGAGCCTGTATGAATCTGCTGCATACTCGTATCCGTCAGTTCAGCAGTGTCACGCAGCATCTGCTCGATATGGGTGAGTAAGCTTGTAATCTGCGTGGAAAAAGCTTTCGTCTGGAGTGACATATTCCGCACCTCCTGAGACACAATCTGGAAGCCTCGTCCGTGTTCGCCAGCATGCGCCGCTTCAATGGACGCATTGATCGCCAGCAGTCCGCTTTGATCTGCCAGTGCACGAATGGATGAGGCCATGCCCGCAATGTCATTCAGCGATTGGGTCAGCGCCGTCATCTGCTCATGCTGGCGCTTCATTTGCTCCGTGACCGCACGATAGGAGAGCAAAACATCCTCCAATTCTACTTTGCCACGGCGGGATAATTCACTCATTGAGCGGGTTAGCCGCACACTGTCATCGGCCTCTTTAGCTGCATCCAGCACGGTCAGCTGAATACGCTGGACTCCGTCATAGCTATGCCGAATCACATCGCCCCGCTCTTCGTCCGCTTCTCTTTGCATTCGCTGCACAACGGACAGGATATCTCGAATCGTGAGTACGCCGAGTAATCGTGTGCCTTCCTTAACCAACACACAATCGTAAAAACGCTGTTCTTCGCGCAACATCGCCAGTTCCACAATGTCCGATGCCCGGCTTTTCAAATCCACAATTAATGTATCGGGGTCAGCAAATATGGCCGCAGGCTTGTCATAGAACAACGCCGCAGCAAATCTGCCGGTAAAATGGCGATTATACGCATCTCTCATAATAATGCCCAGTGGAAGATCATTTTTATCCACAACAATAACACAAGGTATATCTTCCTGTGTTTTCATAAGTGCTAATAGTTCTTTACAAGACATGTCCGTACCAATGATCGGAACCTCCCGGCATGGCACATAGGTAGTAATCGGCTTGTATGCTTCACGTTCAATCACGGCAGTGGAACTCGGCTGGGTCTTTGGTTCCGTTATCATCGTTCTGAAGTCCCCTTTTTTTAACTACTTGGAGTGACGGGAACATCATATCGGTCATTTGTTGATTCTAGCGACTAGTTTTGTTAACGAAATGTAAAATCACGAAATGGACACAAAAGTCGCCGGACACTGCCATGGATAAAGAAAAACGCTCCTCATTTATAATAAATGAGAAGCGCTTCTTTTTTTATTTACAACCAGCTTGTACCCCACTCCACGGATCGAATCAATATGAACCGAGTCGGGATCTAGCTCCAGCTTTTTACGTAAGGAACTGACGTGCACATCCACGGTCCGTTGACCGCCAATGTAGTCAAATCCCCAAACAGCATTCATCAGATCATCCCGGGTCAATACCACACCCGGCTTGCGAGACAAATAAAGAAGTACCTCAAATTCCTTTGGTCTGAGGCTGATGGACTGACCTCCAAGAATGACTTCATATTTTTCGGGGTAAATCTCCAGCTCGCCCAATTGAATTTTGGAGCTATCTTTCTGATCAGACAACACTCCTTCATCCCCGCCGGAAGTTCTTCGCAGCACAGCCGTCACGCGGGCCAACAGCTCAGAAACGCCAAAAGGCTTCGTGATGTAATCATCCGCACCCGACTTCAGCCCTTGGACAACCTCGGCTTCACCGTTTTTGGCTGTTAAGATAATGATAGGCGTCGTCAGCCCTTGATGGCGAAGTCTGCTCAGAATGTCCAGTCCGTTCATTCCTGGCAGCATCAAATCCAGCAGGATCAAATCGTAGGACTCTCTGGAGGCTTTTTCAAAACCGGCACTGCCATGATCCTCCGTGTCCACTTCGAAGCCTTCTTGTATCAAATTGTAGGATAGCAATCTGGCAAGCGTTGGTTCATCCTCAATAACCAGCAAGCGTTGTCCCATAAATAACTTCATCTCCTGTTTACCTGTTAAAGGCGCATTGGTCAAAATCCTGAAACCTTCTCCATACTCATGCGACACCCGTTTATTTTATCACGGCATTGTTAACAGAATGTAAAAAATGTTCTAGTTCATTCTTCCTGTTGCAATAGCGGTAATTCAACTGTAAATGTGGTACCCAATCCAAGCTCACTTTCCACCGAAAGGGTGCCATGATGCAAATCGACCAAGTGTTTGACGATCGACAATCCCAGCCCCGTTCCGCCAGAGTTGCGCGAGCGTCCTTTGTCCACCCGGTAAAAGCGCTCAAAGATACGTGGCAGGTCCTTCTTCGGAATTCCAATACCTGTATCACTGACTGTAAATACGACCTTTTCCGTGTCATTCTCCCGCTGTATCGTTAGAACCTTAATCTTTACCTTGCCACCATCAAGTGTATAGTTGATGCCATTAGACAAAAGGTTCAAGAAAATCTGCTGAAGCTTATCTTCATCTGCCTCCATAAACAACTCATCCGGGATATCCATGTGTAGCGTAATTCTTTTTTTGGCCGCAACATTGTTCAGTTTTTCCAGCAATGATTCTATGAACGACGAAACGTGCACCGGCGAGCAATCCAGCGGAGAACGCTTGGATTCAATTTTGGATAGCTCCAGAATGTCACCGATCAGCCGATTCAATCGTTCGCTTTCATCATATATAATTTGCAAAAATGAACGGGCCGTCTCTTCATCTTTAACCCCGCCACCGAGTAACGTCTCGGCAAAGCCCTTGACCGCGGCAATCGGTGTTTTTAGCTCATGAGAAACGTTAGCCACAAATTCGCTCCGCATATTTTCCAACCGTCGAATGGCCGTAATATCCTGTAAAAGGAACAGCATCCCGCGGTATCCGCCTTCATCCTCATACATCGGGACACCGTCCAGCAACACGAGTCTCTCCTCGGGATTGTACAAATGAACCTCACCATGCAACCTCTCTCGGCTTTGTATGCTGCCCTCAATTAGCTTTGTGAGCTCATAGTGCTTCTTCAGCTCATGATACGGCTTGTCCGTCACCCGTTTACCCACGACACCTAGCATTCGCTCAGACTCACGGTTTACAAGCGCAATACACTCACTTGCGTCAATCATTAGAATCCCGCCTGTCATATTACTCATAACGCTCTGGAGGAGATCCTCATTGTCACGTATCGTTTTCATTTGGTTTTGGAGACTGTCAGCCATACGATTAATGGCTTCACCCAATTGCCCTACCTCATCCCGGCGCTGTACACCGACTCTTGCGTCATAATCCAGCCCTGATATGCGGTTGGCTACCCCTGTAATATGTTCAATAGGCGAGGTCAGACTGCGAGCAATACGATAGCTCACCAATCCGGCAGCAATAAACAGCAGCACAAGACCAATCCCGATGGCCGTCCAGCCGCGTTGCACTCCCTCTTCCACCGCTTTAAGGCTCATGGACAAACGGATATACCCGTCAAAGCCCTTGTCCGATACAACAGGTTCAGCGACGTATAGCATGTTTCGTTGCAGAGTTTCGCTGTAGCGTATTGTCCGACCGATTCCTTCCGCCGTGGCTTGCCGTATTTCATCACGTGATGCGTGGTTTTCCATCTTACGCGGATCACTTAACGAATCGCCAACCACCGTCCCGTCCTTGCGAATGAAGGTAACCCGCGATTCCGTCAGACGAGCAATTTCCTTCGCCTTTTGAGAATAATAAGAGACATAATCCGTGCTGGACAGGGCATCTGCATTTACAAAAGGGAATGTAGCGCGAAGCAGGTCGATCTCCCGTCCCATATTCTCCTCTAGCACCTTCATATTCGAATTTTTAAAAATTTGTCCCATCGTGATTCCAGCAGCAAGGACAGATACGCCAATCAAAATCAGCATGATCAGGGTAAGCCTGAAACGAAACGATTTCATAAAATATGCCCATCCTTTATGTAGGTTAAGTCTCATTCTACAGGCTACCTTCATTATGTTCCACTGTGAAAAGAAAAAAAGGCCAGGGCATAACACGGCCCCAGCCTTTCCTTTATCCTCTTATCCGTTTATAACTTCACCGCCATTGATATGAATAACCTGCCCGCTTACATATGAAGAATCATCAGAAGCAAGGTACACATAGGCTGGCGCCAATTCTTCCGGCTGACCCGGACGCTTCATTGGCTGTGCTCCTCCAAACTCGCTGACCGTCTTGGCATCAAATGTAGACGGGATTAACGGCGTCCAGATTGGCCCTGGTGCTACAGCGTTCACCCGAATACCTTGATCCGCCAAATTGAGTGAAAGCGAACGAGTAAAGGATGTGATTGCCCCTTTGGTCGATGAATAATCAATGAGTGTCTTGTTCCCAGCGTACGCGGTAATCGATGTTGTGTTGACGATAGTGCTCCCTTTCTTCAAATGCGGCAATGCTGCTTGCGTCAGGAAGAACATACCGAAAATGTTCGTACGGAAAGTGCGCTCCAACTGTTCTTTGGTGATATCCTCCAGCTTTTGCTGTGGATGCTGCTCTGCCGCATTGTTCACGACAATGTCGAGCTTGCCCAGCTCGTGAACCGTCTGTTGAACCGCTTTTTTGGCAAATTGGTCATCTCCGATATCGCCAGGAATCAACACGCATTTGCGTCCCTCCTGCTCTACCTGACTTTTTGTTTCTTCCGCGTCCTTATGCTCATTCAAGTAGATGATAGCTACGTCCGCACCTTCTTTGGCATACGTGACAGCTACAGCCCGTCCAATTCCACTGTCTCCACCAGTAATAAGTGCAACTTTACCTGTTAGCTTGCCAGCGGCTTTGTAAGTTGGTTTTTCAAACTGGGGTGCAGGCGACATTTTGGACTCAATCCCCGGTTGCTGGTCCTGATGCTGTGGGGGCAAAGTTTGCTGAGGTTGATTACTTTTAGGCATTATACATTCTCCCTTCAAAATCAGATATTTTTTTAGGATGCAACAATTGCATCCACTCTACTCCTGATTTACCACACAAAGTTATTCGTTAAACGAAAAAGAAAAATGTAGTTATTGAGCGCACAAAAAAAACGGCCTATGCTTATTCAGCACAGACCGTTTTTTCACTTAGCATTTGTCATCATTCGATTATAGGCTCTCACCAAATGCATAATTAAATAATATGGCTGTATACCATTAAAAACGTAATTAAAATCAGGAAGACGGCAAGCAGTGTACTGAACATTCGCATTTTGCCAGCGTATTGCGTAATAGGCTGTTGGCTACGAATCGCTTCCAACGACAGCCGTAACGGCTTACCCATGGCTCCTGCGATACCAGAAATGGCGAGAAACAACAGCAAAACGACAACGATCCATGCTACCGAATAAGAACCCCAGGGAAAAATCATATAGATACCGCTAACAAGCACAAGAATCAGTGCAAATTGAGCCAACCGGTTCAATAGCTGAACAGCCGATATCGTTCCTTCCTGCACGCTAGGAGCCAATTTGTCGATTTTGCCCACAACGAAGGGGAGCAATAAATAAAAACCCATCGCCAGTGATCCAATAATGTGAATAAAAAACATTCTTTACAACCTCCATTTCTTTGTTTTCTCACAAACTCTTTTTCCATAGAACGATCATATTCCAACAAATGACTACCATCTTTTCAGTGTTTTGGGACATGCTTTTCTATGCCAGGATTTTGCAAATCCTCATGTAACTATCAATACATATGAACTCTATTATACCGGGGAAGTGGGTCAAAGCAAAGGAATAAGGAAGAAAACGAATAGATTACTTAAAAATAAAAGAGGTGTCCGGCGGCCATGACTATGGCTTGGGACACCTCTTCAAGTAAAAGTACACCGTTTTAGTAGAAAATTGAATCTATACGGTAACTATTTTAATCACACTGCGGACCGATTCGGCGGATTGATCGAGCGCTGCTTTTTCTTCGGCTGTCAATTCCAACTCGAACACTTTTTCGATGCCATTGCCGCCAAGAAGTGTCGGTACGCCAAGAAATAAATCCTGGTAGCCGTACTCTCCCTCCAGGTAGGCAATGACCGGAATAATCCGTTTTTTATCTTTTACAATCGCTTCTGTCATCTGTGCAAGCGAAGCTGCCGGAGCATAATATGCGCTACCATTACCCAACAGGTTAACGATCTCTCCGCCACCTCCGCGTGTACGTTGTACGATCGCTTCGATACGTTCCTGCGAAATCAGGGTTTCGATAGGTATACCTCCAACGCTGGAATAGCGTACCAAGGGCACCATATCATCACCGTGACCACCCATAACGAAGCCGCGCACGTCTTCGACGGAAACGTTCAGTTCTTGTGCAATAAAGGTACAATATCGCGCTGTGTCCAGCACACCTGATTGGCCAATAACCCGATTTTTCGGGAACCCAAGCGTTTGATAGGCAGTATAGGTCATAGCATCTACCGGATTACTCAGAATAATGACGATAGAATCCGGCGCATACTTCTTCACGTTCTCACAAACGGATTTTACAATTCCTGCGTTCGTATTTACCAAATCATCACGGCTCATACCCGGCTTGCGTGCAATCCCGGCTGTAATAATGACGATATCCGAGTTAGCTGCATCCTCGTAATTGGAAGTGCCCGTGATCTGGCTGTCAAATCCCTGTACCGGACCGGCCTCCAAAATATCAAGCGCCTTGCCTTTGGTCGGATTCTCTAGTTGCGGAATATCGATTAGCACGATATCACCTAGCTCCTTTTGAGCCAGCAGCAATGCGGTAGTGGCACCGGTAAAACCGGCGCCAACAATGGATATTTTTTTACGTTGAATGGACAAGTGGTATTCCCCTTCCTTACAGGTTACTAATAATGGTATCTGCGAACTCGGAGCATTTCACTTGTGTAGCACCATCCATCAGACGAGCAAAGTCATAAGTTACAATCTTCTTATTAATGGACGTCTCCAGCCCTTTGTAGATCAGGTCAGCCGCTTCTTTCCAACCCAAGTGTTCAAGCAACATTACGCCCGACAGAATTACGGAACCAGGGTTCACTACGTCTTTGTCGGCGTATTTTGGAGCTGTACCATGTGTAGCTTCAAAGATAGCATGCCCTGTTACATAGTTAATGTTTGCACCTGGCGCAATACCAATTCCACCAACTTGGGCAGCAAGAGCATCGGACAGATAGTCCCCGTTCAGGTTGAGCGTAGCAATCACATCAAATTCAGAAGGACGAGTCAGTACTTGCTGAAGTGCGATATCAGCAATCGCATCCTTGATAATGATTTTGCCTGCATCTTCAGCTGCTTTTTGAGCTGCATTTGCCGCATCCTCACCATCTTTTTCCTTGATTACATCATATTGAGCCCAAGTAAATACTTTATCTGCAAATTCTTCCTCAGCCACTTCATAACCCCAGTTTTTGAAGGCACCCTCGGTAAATTTCATAATGTTACCTTTGTGTACGAGCGTTACACTCTTGCGTCCGTGGTCAACAGCATACTGAATGGCTGCCCGTACCAGACGCTTTGAACCCTCGGAAGAAACTGGCTTAATTCCAATACCAGAGGTTTCAGGGAAACGGATTTTGTTCACACCCAGCTCTTGCTGGAGGAACTGAATAACCTTTTTCACGTCTTCGGACCCTTCAGCATACTCGATCCCCGCGTAAATATCTTCTGTGTTCTCACGGAAAATAACCATGTCTACCAATTCAGGACGTTTCACTGGAGAAGGAACACCGTTAAAATAACGAACAGGACGCAGACATACGTATAAATCCAGTTCCTGACGCAAGGCCACATTCAACGAACGGATACCACCGCCAATAGGTGTTGTAAGTGGACCTTTGATGGCTACAATATACTCACGGATGGCTTCCAAAGTATCGTTAGGGAGCCATTCGCCGTATGTATTGAAAGCTTTCTCACCAGCGAATACTTCATACCAGGCAATTTTTTTGCTGCCGTTATATGCTTTTTCTACAGCTGCGTCCAGTACGCGCTTGGAAGCTTTCCAGATGTCGCGACCCGTGCCGTCACCTTCGATAAACGGAATTACCGGATGGTTCGGAACCTGTAGTTGACCGTTATCAATTGTAATTTTTTCGCCTTCAGTTGGGAGCTCAAACTTTTCAAATTTCGCCATAAGTTCCTTTTCCTCCTCAGATATGAATGGGTACAGGACGAAAGACATGATCTTTATCACAGACAAAAACGTACATCTCTCGTCGTCCCCTCTATTGTACCTTATTTTTTAAATTCAGGGTATACAACCTCAATCTTCCTTCGACAAAGGGTTAGCGCAACTCTGGTGATACATATTTTTGATCCATTGGACCTGTATATTCGGCGCGAGGACGAATCAGGCGGTTATTTTCATACTGCTCTAAAATGTGTGCAGTCCACCCGGATACACGACTCACAGCAAAAATAGGTGTAAACAGATCTCTCTTGATACCCAGTTGGGTATACACAGAGGCAGAATAAAAATCCACATTGGGCTTCAAGCCTTTTTGCCCTGTTACAATTCCTTCAATTCGAACTGACATATCAAACAACGTTGTGTCACCATTCATTTCCCCCAGCTCGCGGGACATTTTGTGCAAGTGCTTGGCACGCGGATCACCGTTTTTATAGACTCGGTGTCCAAAGCCCATAATTTTTTCGCGGTTATCCAGTTTCGCCTGAATATAGGAGTCCACCTGATCCAAACCACCAATCTCCTCCAGCGTTTTGGCCACAGCCTCATTGGCCCCACCATGCAGTGGTCCTTTTAAAGCTCCAATAGCAGATGTGATTCCGGAATAAATATCCGACAATGTGGCTACCGTTACACGCGCAGCAAAGGTAGAAGCATTCAATTCATGATCGGCGTGCAGCACGAGAGCCTGATTGAACGCTTTAATAGCCGTCTCCTCCGGGTCCTTGCCAGTCAGCTGATACAAAAAGTTTTCAGCGATGGAAATCCCCTTTTTAGGCGCAATCGGCTCCAAGCCCTCGCGTATACGTGCTATGGCTGCCACAATGGTAGGCAATTGCGCCTGAAGCTTGACGGTTTTAGTCACGTTAGACTCTCTCGACATATCATCCGCTTCTGGGTCATACAAAGCGAGAGATGATACGGCTGACCTCAAGGCAGCCATCGTGCTCAAATTTTTCGGGTATAACTTTAATTGAGTAACAATTTCATCCGGAATAGCAGCGTATTCGCTTAACTGGTTGCGAAGCTCCTGCAATTGCTCTTTATCAGGTAATTTTCCAAACCACAACAAATAAGCTACCTCTTCAAAATCGGCGTTAACAGCCAAATCATCAATGTTATAACCCCGGTACGTGAGAACGCCATCTACGATAGAGCTTATGGAGGAAGTGGTCGCTACGATCCCTTCCAGACCTTTAGTCGCTGTCATCGTTACATCTCTCCTTTGTAAAAACATTGTGAACGGACTTGCAATGTAAACATTTTCAAAAGTAAGATATGTCTTTTAAATAGCTGAGTAATGTTAACGCCATATGTCAATATTTAAACCTTCTTTCACTATACTGGATTTTGTCGTTTATGTGAACATTGAGGGCTATTCCAACACATTCAAATGTTTTATCGCTTCCATAAATAAATTTTTGAAACCCCTTACAAAAAATATTGATTTATTTGCACTTTTTTACACAGGTCTTGTCTCCCCCCTTTCCCGCATATGTATAGTAGAGCATTTATTTTATGAAAAACTATCGTAAAAGAAAGGAGCCGTGAGAGCTTGAGCCGGTTAATCCTAAATCGCATATTTCGTGCTCTATGGGTGGCAATCGTGATTGTAGCTCTGTTACTGGGCATATATGCGCTTTTCCCTCTCATCTATCCTTTCCTATTCGCCTGGCTTGTGGCTTATGCCATGAATCCACTAGTTAGTTTTCTGCGTAACAAAGCCCGTATGCCGCGTTGGACGGCTGTCACGGTCTCATTATTTGTATATTTAGGTGGAATTGCAATTATCCTATCTGCAGCAATCACCCGCATGGTCCGAGAAGTTATAAAGTTGGCCATGACTTTCGACGGACATATTGAGCGTTTTAAAAGTCTGTTTATCGATTGGACACAAAGCGATTTGATTCAAAATGTAATTATTGAAATTAACCATTTTATCCGGGATAATCCGGATTATCAACATACCATTAACAGTAATATTGATAAGACAACTCAAACCGTGAGTTCGGCTGTCACTACGCTAGTCGCTCAATTTTTTAATGGAGTTTTGAACTTGCTAACCTCTCTGCCTAATATGGGAGCAGTTATAATGGTTATTGTATTAGCAGCCTTTTTTATTAGTAAGGACTGGGACCGACATAGTCGGATGCTCTCAAATACGATTCCTGATACGATTCGCAAACCATTGTCGGATATATGGCACGATCTGCGTAAAGCACTGTACGGCTATTTGCGTGCACAGTTTATTATCATCTCCATTACGGCATTAACAGTCATTGTTGGGCTGTTCATATTGCGCGTGGAATCCGCCTTTACCATCGGTTTGATGATCGGGCTGGTGGACTTGCTACCTTATTTGGGGGTTGGCATTGTGATGATTCCTTGGATACTGTATGCGTATATGTCTGGTAATTTGGCACTAGGGGTAGGATTGTCGATCCTTTATATCATCCTGTTGATTGGACGACAGATCGTGGAGCCTAAGGTGCTGGCCAGCAGCGTGGGCTTGAACCCGCTTCCCACCCTCATCGGTATGTTCATCGGGCTCAAGCTATTTGGCGTTTTAGGATTAATTATCGGACCTGTATCACTCATTGTCGTTGATGCACTGAATCGCGCGAATGTCATTCAGGACCTGCGCAACTATATTCTCGCTGGAAGAGTCCGCTAGATCATGGATAGGAAAAACGGCAGTTCACGTCAAAACCGCCGAAACGTAATACTGCCGTTTTTCATTTTTTTCTCCAGCCACTTCAATAAAAAGCGCCGGTACAACGCTCGTGTTAAAGGGAAAACCAACGTAAAACCAATAATATCTGTTAAAAATCCCGGGATAAGCAGCAAGCTCCCACCGAAAAAGACACATAATCCATCCAGCATTTTACGGCCGGGCATTTGCCCCCGGTTCATTTCATTTTTCGCATCGGCAATCACCTTACGACCTTCAAATTGCATCATGGCAGCCCCGATTAGGGTCGTCAGAATAATGAGTAAAATCGTTTTGCCCGCTCCAATCCAATGACTTACCCATATAAACCCGTACAGCTCCACCAAAGGAATGAGCAGCAGCAACAGCCACAGACGTTTACGCATCATCATGACTTCTGCCCCTCCCCGCCTGTAAAAGCAAACCTTAATGCAGTGTACAGCTCAGGTAGTGCCTGATCTAGTCGAACAGGCTTCCATTCGGTGTTCAACCATACGTGACGTGTCATCCCTGTGACAAGCAGCTCTCCCGGCAGCGTGTCTGCCTGGGTCCATACCTTTCCCAGATACCTTTGATGCTCATCGTCTGTTACCCGTCGAACCTCATAGGTATAGTTTAGACGTAGTCTGGAGAAGTCCGTAATTGCGGTATAAATGGTAATTAAATCATCATATCGAGCAGGACTCGCATATTTCGCATTGATTTCAATAACTGGCAGCAAGACTCCTCGTTCCTCCATGCTCCGATAGTTAAAACCCGCCTGCCGGATCATTTCGGTGCGCCCGATCTCAAACCAGTTCAAATAATTTGCATGATATACGACCCCCATCTGGTCGCTTTCCTGATAACGGACACGTAGCGGTGCGCCATACCAGCGTAATTCCGTTTGTTTCTCCTCTTGAGTCATACAAGCTCTCCTATCTTTGTGCATCTTTATCTCTATTTTGCCCTCTCTCCATTAAACCATATTTACAGGCCAGGAACAAAAAGAGGGCAGACCGACCGGTCCACCCTCGCCAATCATATATAATAATGCCTTTATTATTGTGGCAACGGCTTGGACAGTTTATAATATCCGCTATCCGAAGCCAGCTTAAGCAAGCTCTTAGCCTGGCTTCCCGCCCAGGCGTAACCAAGTCGTCTTTCCTCACTAATTTTCATGATGTCAGTATACTTTTTGCCATCCCGATCTGAAAAGAAATACTTGTTGTCTTCTACATTATAGAACCGATACCACATTACGCTTGATGCGTCCTTTTGGAAAAACTCCGGACCTTGACGATTGTATTTGATACCGTCGATTCGGTTCGCGTCGAACCATTTCAAAGCGCTCTGAGCCGCTTTTTTCACTTCAGCGGTTTGCGGCTGGGACATGAGAAAAGCAGTAATGCCTACTGATTCCGTAGTTGTTTTGGAAGGTAGCTCAAATGCCCGGGCAGCAACCGATACATAAGTAACTGGATCGTGCTGTGCACCCCAGATTGTTGGTGTACCATTATTTACAATTTGAGATTTAATTGTGTATTGGATACCTTTGTTTAGTGCTTGCTGAAGTCTGGAACGGTAAGCGTTATCCAGAATATCGCTATCAAACGGCTGCTTCTTGTTCACAATATCGTCAGCCAAAACCATAACTCTGACCATCGCATCATCATTGTAAGTTACAGCATCGGAATAATTACCACGTTTAGGGTATACCTGAGGCCAGCCACCGGAGGAATATTGAGAGGTTAGAACGAAGTCAATTGCTTTTTGTACACTGTTCTTAATGTCTTTATTTTTTGTTTTTTTGTATACATCCGCCAAAAAGCGAATCTCGGTTGTCGTGGCCTCGTTATCGAACGTTCCGAGCTCAACACCATCCTTGCTCTTCCATGTGGAGCGTGCAGTTTTGCCATCCCATTTGGATTTATAATTTTTTTCCATAGCTTTGAAGAATCCGCCATGTGGTAATTGCCAGGATACAATATTTAAGGCAAGTGTAGTATCCTTTGAGGTATTCCCCGTTGAGAACTTGCTAAAGTCGCGCATTTTGTTCAGGAGGCTGTCTGTATTCACAACAGCGGTTGGCTTCGCCACAGCCGACAGCCCAAATAATTGCTCGCGATCCAAAACACCTGAATTTACATCACCACCATAAACGTCCCGTCCCACAGCTGAATCTGTGGTAAGTTCATAAGCAGTCGCCGATTCACGTCCTGAATCATATGTAGCCGGCACCATCTCCTGTGCCGCAGCCCATGAGGGACTTAGGAGTCCTGACGTTACTGTAATCGCCAAACTTGAAAGCGCTATCATCTTTGCGGTTGGACACATCTTCTTCTTCATTTGAACCTCTCCCTTATTTTGAGTTGGTTAATTGCGTTCAGTTTAAACCTATATATTCTTGCTGAAGATTCTTTTTGATAGCGAAGGGAACTGAACCACTATTTATGCATCATAAATAGTTAGTTGTATTATATGAAAATATACCCAAACGATCAATATATTTTAATTTACTAATAGATTAAAAAAGTTACAAAACGTTGAAAACAATAAAAATCCTCTTACTAATGCTGGATTAGTAAGAGGATTTTACGTGGAGCTAATATAAAATAGGTCGATGAGCAACATCGCTTAACCAAATCGACCCATGATGTACTCCTGAGTCAGCTCATTTTCAGGATTCGTGAAAATATCATTCGTTTTCCCATGCTCAACCAGACTTCCGATATAAAAATAAGCAGTATAATCGGAAATCCGTGCAGCCTGCTGCATATTGTGCGTCACAATAACGATGCGCAGTTCCTTTTTTAATTCAGTAATGAGCTCTTCTACCTTGCCTGTAGACACAGGGTCCAGCGCGGAGGCTGGCTCGTCAAGCAATAGAATTTTCGGTTGAACGGATAGTGCACGTGCAATGCAAAGCCGCTGCTGTTGCCCGCCAGACAGCGCCAGAGCGGAGTCGTGAAGGCGATCCTTGACCTCATCCCATAATGCTGCTTTACGTAGGCTGCTTTCGACGATTTCATCAAGCTGCTTCTTCTTGCGCACCCCACGGTATTTGGGACCGAAGGCGATATTATTGTAAATGGATTTGTAAAAAGGGTTGGGACGCTGCCACACCATGCCAATTTGCTGACGCAGCTTGATCACGTCCGTTTCCGGTGCCGTCAAATCCTGTCCATCCATCCAGATGTGCCCCGTTGTAGAGGAAGACGCAATCTCATCATTCATCCGATTAAGGGAGCGCAAAAAGGTCGATTTACCGCAGCCGGAGGGCCCGATCAAGGCAGTCACTGTCTGCTCGGGAAAGGCCAGATTCACTTTTTTCACAGCCTCAAAGCTGCCATAATAAATACTCAAATCCTCAGTACTGAACGGATGCGGCGGTTGCCCCGCAAGCTGTTCCGAACGCGTAGACTGAACGGATGTTGCTGGTGCGGCGGTTTTTGCCGTTCGCGTAATCACATGTTCCATTGTTCTCCATCCCCTTTCTAATCCATACGTTTGGCAGCTGTCAGACGGCGGTATACAACTCTTCCGAACCATCTTGCACTCAAGTTGAATGCAAGCACAAGCAGCACCAGTACGGCAGAAGCGCCTGCAGCAATATCTTTGGAGTCAGGAGCAATTCCCTCACTGTTGACCTTCCAAATATGAACAGCCAATGTTTCAGCAGGTCGCATCGGGTTAATAGGCGATCTGGCATGCAATGGATTCCAATCGGTAAAATCAAGCGGCGGCGTACTCATCCCTGCTGTAAACAGCAATGCGGCGGCTTCCCCGAAAATACGGCCTGCGGCCAAAATGGTACCCGTAATCAAGCTTGGCAGCGCAGCTGGCAACAAAATGGAGGTGATAATTTTCCACTTGGACAATCCAAGCGCAAGTCCAGCTTCCTTTTGCTCCTTCGGCACAGCTCGAAAAGCCTGTTCTGTTGTACGAACCATCAGCGGCAGGTTGAATACCGCTAGAGCCAAGGCTCCTGATAAGAGAGAAAAGCCAAAATCAAACGTATTTACGATAAGTAGTAGTCCAAATAATCCGATGACGATAGACGGGAACGAGGACAATACTTCGACGACAAGTCGTATAAAGTCCGTAATTTTCCCCGGCTTTGCATATTGCGCCATGTAAATACCTGCGCCCCAGCCAATCGGAATGGTGATAATCAAAGTTAAGATTAACAAAAATACGGAATTAAATAGTTGTGGGCCAATGCCACCGCCTGCACGTAATGTTTGGGGAGCACTGGTTAAAAAGTCAAAAGAAATATGACTGACTCCGCGGGCCAAAATGAAGCCCAGTAATCCCACCAAAAGTGCAACAATGAACAAGGCGAAGAAACAGATTACAAATGTAGCGATCTTGTCGGTCGTTTTAGCTTTCATCAAACCCGGTTTCTCCTTTCAAGCAGCCTTACCAGCAGCACGAAAATGAATGTCATGAGCAGAAGAACAAGCGCCATGCTCCAGAGAGCATTGTTATGAACGGAGCCCATTGCTGTATTCCCCATGCTAAGTGTAATGACGCTGGTCAAGGTCGAAGCGGATTCCAGCAAGGAATGCGGTATATGCGGAGCATTCCCGATTACCATCTGTACAGCCAACGCTTCTCCGAAGGCACGAGCCATACCGAGAATAATTCCTGTTAAAAGAGCAGGCAACAGCGTCGGAATAATAACACGGGCAATTGTCTGCCAGCGGGTAGCACCCAAAGCATAAGAGGATTCACGCAGCCCCCCCGGTAAGGAAGACAACGCATCCGCCATAATACTCGTAATCGTCGGCAAAATCATGACTGACAACACTAGGCAGCCTGCCAGAATGCCGATACCTTGTCCTCCAAACACGTTCCGCAGCAGCGGGACGATCACGGTCAAGCCAACAAAGCCATATACAACAGACGGAATACCGGATAATAATTCAATCGCGGGTTGAAGGATACGTTTACCCGATTTCGGCACGATTTCCGTCATAAATAAAGCGGCACATAAGCTGAGCGGACTGGCAATTAAAGCCGCCAGTATGGTTACTGCAAAAGAACCCGTAATAAACGGAAGCGCGCCGAAGGACTTAGGCTCGCCATCCGGGCTCCATTTGGTTCCAAAGAAAAACTCTCGCAGACTGACTCCATTCACCGCAAATGTAGCTACACCTTTGGAGGCAACAAAATATACGATGGAGACAATGACCGCAACTAAAAAAACGACACAAACCGACGTATATATGCGGCCGGTCCATTCTTCCCAGTAATGTCTTTCTTTCATAACTCGGGATCGTTTATTCTGTTCCATGTATGCCTTCCCTTCAATTGGTTCCATACTGTAACTCCTTTAACCGAAGAATAGAGGCCGGACGCTAGTCCGCCTCTTCTTCGTGAATATACTCGCGTTAGCTGCGTTCATCCGAACAGGAGGTTGTGGCTCTCCTTATTTCGTGATATTACCGTCAGCATCACGTTTCACTTGCATGCCTGCTACTGGAATGTATCCCAAGTCTACGACATCCGTTTTTTGGATTTCATCAGACAGAATGTAGTCCAGGAATGCTTTCACATGCTCTTTTGGCTCACCTTTAGTGTACATATGCTCGTAAGCCCATACTGGATATTTACCTTGTTCTACATTTTCAACGTTAGCTTCAACGCCATCGTATTTCAAAGTAGTTACTGTGTTGTCGATGTAGGACAGAGCCAGATAACCAATCGCACCCGGTGTTTCAGCAATCAGCTTTTTCACAGTACCGGAGGAATCTTCTTGAATGGAGCCCGGCAGATCTTCCGTTTTTTGTCCCAATGCGTATTTTTCAAATGTTGCACGAGTACCGGAGCTGCTTGGACGGTTTACGATAACGATTTTTTGATCTGCACCGCCAACTTCTTTCCAGTTCGTGATTTTACCTGTAAAGATTTGTACCAATTGATCTTTTTTCAGGTCTGTAACGCCTACTTTAGGATTCGCTACCGCTGACATGGCTACAACAGCTACTTGGTGATCGACCAGCTCATCTGCGCCGCTCTCCAGTTTTTCTTTTGCAAACACGTCGGAGTTACCGATGTCCGCTTGTCCGCCGGAAACCTGAGTCAAGCCAGTACCGCTACCGCCGCCCTGTACTTGAACTGCAATGCCTTTATATTTATCGACAGCCATAAATTTTTGTCCCGCTTGCTCTACCAATGGTTGAAGTGCAGTGGAGCCAACAGCCAGAATATTTCCTGTCAGTTCAGCAGCTGCTTTATTGTCTGTTCCTGTAGCAGCTTCTCCTTGTGGTGCAGCATTGTTACCTGATCCGCAAGCTGCAAGTGCAAATACCATGGTGAGAGTCATCAGAATGAACGGCCATTTTTTCAACATTTTTTATTGTCCTCCCCTTAGTTAAGTGACGGTTTTTTATTTATGACCATCAACACTTTTACATTGTAGGCCTGGAATGTTAGACGAACGACGTGGTTTTGTAAAACAAATATAAAATATTGATAGATAAATTATTTTTCGGTATATAATTAATCTATAGTTTGAAATTCACATATGAATGTCATATAAGGAGAGCTGTTAGATTCCATGAATATTCTAAAATTGCGTATCTTGATGCTGATCGACAAATTCCATAAGGCGACGGATGTGGCCGAAGCTTTGCAAGTTAAACAACCTACCGTCAGCTTTCATATGAAAAGCTTGGAAAAGGAAATGGGTGTTTCCCTATTCTCTCTTCAACAAGGCAGGATTATGCTAACGGAAGCTGGAAAAAAATTATTACCTTACGCAAAGCAGATCATCTCTCTGGAGCAAGAAGCTAGACAAGCTGTAGATGAATGGACAGAAGAGTCACAGGGTCAATTACATCTGAGTGCAGAGTCGATATCAGGTACGTATCTCCTCCCCGCTTTGATGGCTAAGTTTGCTCAACGATATCCAGATTGTCGTATACAGTTGGAGATTCAATCCCCGGATGCCATTAAGCAGCTACTGAAACAGGGAGAAATTGATTTTGCTTTTCTCGACGATAGAGATTCTCTTCCAGAGTTTACGGTGGCAGAGCCAGTGACTTCAGATCAAGTAGGAGTTATCCGTTCTGCATCTGCACTTGCACCTGCATCCAAATCAGAGGAGTTCGATGGACCCGATATGCTGGGCAAGCACACATGGGTAAAATATAGCGGTTCATCAGTTGTAGATCAGTATTCTTCGCTAGTTAACCCTCATCTGGAAATCAACTCTTGGGAAGCGGTAAAGCAAGTCGTAAGCGGCGGAGAAGCGCTTGCCTTCTTTCCTGCAAGTGGAGTCGATAATAATGAAAATGCTGTTCCCTCGGTGGAATGGCTTCCTTATCCCGAGGCTGATAACAAAAAGAGCCATTATCAAATAAACATCGTGTACCAACAAGATATACACATGAACTTGATGCAACAGGCATTCCTTGATTTCATAAGACGAGAAGGACTGGAAATGAACAGCTAGAGAACATAAAAAAAGAGCATCCAAGTCTTATTGACTTGAATGCTCTTTTGCGTGTTGTAACGAATACATACAGCCTCGGTATTATTTCGAGACTTTAATTACGCTTGCGCCGGAACGCAGCTAATTTTGATCAGGTTCGTAGAACCGGAATCACCAAGAGGTACGCCTGCAGTAATCACAACCAAATCGCCCTCTTTAACGAGGCCAGATTTGCGACCACCTTCCAGCGCGTTGTCAAACAGACTGTCTGTTGTGTCAACAATTGGTCTGCCTTGTACTGCATGTACACCCCAGATCAGAGCCAAACGGCGAACTGTTCTTTCCTGTGTTGTAACAGCGACAATCGGAGCTTCTGGACGGTATTTAGAGATCATACGCGCCGTTGTTCCGCTTTGTGTGGACGTCAGGATCGCTTTGGCATGCAGGTCAAGTGCAGAAATAGAAACGGATTGGCTGATTGCTTCTGTGATACTAATTTCTTGAGCCGTTCTTTGTTTTTTGAACAAATCACGGTAGTTCAGAGAAGACTCAGCTTTTTCTGCAATACGTGACATCGTCAATACGGATTCTACCGGATATTTACCCGCAGCTGTTTCGCCGGACAGCATAATTGCGTCTGTTCCGTCAAAAATAGCATTCGCTACGTCACTTGCTTCCGCACGAGTCGGACGCGGGTTACGTTGCATGGAATCCAGCATTTGTGTTGCCGTAATAACAGGCTTGCCAGCTACATTACATTTGTTAATCATCAATTTTTGCGCCAGAGGCACTTCTTCAGCAGGAATTTCCACACCGAGGTCGCCACGAGCAACCATCAGGCCATCCGAAGCTTCCAAAATTTCATCCAGGTTGTCAACACCTTGCTGATTTTCTATTTTGGAGATGATTTGAATATGACTTGCGTTGTGTTTCGCCAGCAATTCGCGGATTTCCAACACATCACTTGCTTTACGAACAAAAGAAGCCGCGATGAAATCAATGTCCTGCTCAATACCGAAAATGATATCATTAGCATCTTTTTCCGTAATACCAGGCAAAGAAATAGCGACGCCAGGAACGTTAACGCCCTTCTTGCTTTTGATGGTTCCGCCATTAACAATGCGGCATTTGATTTCGGTGCCTGATACTTCAATAACAGTGAGTCCAATCAGACCATCGTCGATCAGAATGGTGGAGCCGGGCTCCACGTCCGAGGGAAGATCTTTGTACGTAATAGAAATACGATCTTGCGTACCGAGAATTTCTTCCGTTGTCAGCGTAATGAACTCGTCCTGAACAAGCTCAATAGGTTCAACTTCGAGCTTTCCTGTCCGGATTTCCGGCCCCTTCGTATCGAGCAAAATAGCAACGTTTTTGTTAAGCTCCTTACAAGCTTGACGGATGTTTTTAATCCGGTTGCCATGCTCCTCGAAATCACCGTGAGAGAAATTCAGGCGGGCTACGTTCATACCAGCCAAAATCAGTTTCTTCACATTTTCCAATGACTCACTGGAAGGACCGATGGTACATACAATCTTAGTTTTGCGCATTTGGGTTTTTCCTCCGTTTTCAAAGGTGCTACTCTTTATATCTTTTTCCAACAATTAAATCTACTACACTTTTTCCTATTTGTATAGGAAGTTCGTCATATTTATTGTTACCCGTTTACAGCGTATTACAACATAGGCTCAGATTCCGAAGGCTTCAAGAAGGTGTATTGACCTATTTTTCGGAATTTTTGATACCGATCTTCCCTCAATTCATCGCAGCTCATATTCGTAAGGTCTGCCAAATGACGTTCCAATAGCTCCTTGATTGCGGCAGCGGTCACTTCATAGTTACGATGCGCGCCCCCTTTCGGCTCCGGCACAATATCCTCGATAATTTCCATGCGCAGGAGGTCATTAGCCGTAATCTTCATGGCTTCAGCTGCCTGATCGGCCTTGGAAGCATCTTTCCATAGAATCGAGGCAGCACCGTTTGGAGAAATGGCCGAATAAATGGCATGTTCCAGCATCAGCACACGGTTACCGACTGCAAACGCAAGCGCACCGCCGCTTCCACCCTCGCCGATGACCACACAAATAACAGGCACCGAAAGCTTTGCCATCTCCCGCAAGTTGCGGGCAATCGCTTCCGATTGACCTCTCTCCTCTGCTGTATTACCCGGATAAGCGCCCTTCGTATCAATGAATGTAATAATAGGGCGTTTGAATTTATCAGCCTGCTGCATAAGACGCAAGCCTTTACGAAATCCTTCCGGATGAGCACTACCAAAAAAACGTGCAATGTTATCTTTCGTATCCTTACCACGCTGTTGACCAATGACGGTCACCGGAATACCATTTAGCTTGGCAATTCCGCCCACAACCGCCAGATCGTCTCCAAACAAGCGGTCGCCGTGTAATTCAATAAAGTCCGTAAACACCTGCTCAATCAGATCAAGAGACGTTGGTCTTTGATGATGACGGGCCAAATGCATTTTTTGTGGTGCTGTAATGTTCGAATATATTTCTTCTTCCATCTCGAGATAACGGTCCTCGAGACGGTTGATTTCATCTGTAAAATCAATTTGCTTATCCTGTCCGAATTGCTTGAGTTCTTCGATCTTCTGTCGCATCTCGACCAGGGGCTTTTCATAAGGCAATTCACCAGCCATCTATTCCACCCCTTTCACACTGTGCAGATCAAGCAGTTGCCCGAGGGTATCACGCAGTTCCTTGCGGTGTACAACCATATCCAATTGTCCATGCTGCAAATTAAATTCGGATGTTTGAAAATCATCCGGCAACTTCTGTCTGATTGTCTGTTCAATTACAATACGCCCTGCAAAGCCGAATACAGCTCCTGGCTCCGCAATATTAATATCTCCAAGCGTAGCAAAGCTGGCGGATACTCCGCCTGTAGTCGGGTCGGTGATAACAGAAATATAGAGCAAGCCCTGCTCATCCAGACGAGCAAGAGCAGCACTTGTTTTGGCCATCTGCATCAAGCTTAAAATACTTTCCTGCATACGTGCCCCGCCGGAAGTTGAGAAAATAATTAGTGGCAGACGCTTGTCTATTGCTTGCTCAATGGCGCGGGTAATTTTCTCTCCTACGACCGAACCCATACTGCCAGTAAAAAAGTCAAAGCTCATCACAGCAACGACAACAGGATGTCCATAAATAAGGCCGTCGCCTGTAACGACAGCCTCTCGCAAGCCAGATTTCAGGGTCTGTTGCTCCAGCTTGCTCGCATATCCTGGAAAGTCCAGCGGGTCAACCGAAATCATATCGGCATCATATTCCGTATACGTGTCTTCGTCGAGCACCATGCGAATACGATCCATTGCATTCAAACGCATATGGTATCCGCACACCGGACACACTTTCAAATTTTTCTCTAGTTCTTTGCTGTATTGAATACTTCCGCACTTGCCACATTTGGTCATAAGACCTTCGGGAATTTCCCGTTTGGGACGATCCGGCATGTCCGCTTGATCGCCGCTCAGCGCCCGTTCCGAAGGGATGGTCGCGTATTTACGCTTCTTTTGGAATAAATCTTTAAACACAACTACACCTCTCCAGCCGTTTATTTGTCAGCCGTAACCGATACAAGGTCCTCTGCCGTCTATGCGGCACCTCTAAGCATTATGTTCATACACACGTCAACGCCTGTTACTAAAACATTACCGCCGATCGTGCATCCTTTGTTCCACCCATGCTGCTGTATCACTTCCGCCGTTCCGGACTCAAGGGCGCAAAATCGAATTAAGCACTTCCTGAATTTCTTCGACTTCACCCGAAGGCACAAGTATCTCAAACTGTTGCTTGGATGCGCTGATGGCCCGGGCCTGCACCATAAAACCTTCTTCAGACAGTTTGAGCTTAATCATGTCAGCCAGTCTGGCCGTCGGTGCAATATAAATCACCGTCCACATGCCTTGTTTCTACCCCCTAAGCCTCAAGTTTTGAGCCCATATAATAGACTCATGATAACATACCTTACTTTTTTCCCGCAACAAAAGCCCTCCTGATCATTCAAGTTCCGTCGGAGGGCCTAGAAAATCATCAACTCTGTTTACACAGGTCAATTAAGCGTCCAATGATGCAGGATAGTGCTTGGCATGGAGGCTCCGATGTGCAATGCGCGAAGAAGCAGCGGCAGCCAGTCCAGCGACAAGATCGTCTAAAAACACATGAATACCACTGCCTTTTTGGTTCAGCTGTTCAATAATCCCCGTCTTTTCCTTATCCAGGTAACCAAAACTGGTTAAGCCAATCATGCCGTACACACTCGTAATTCCAAGAGCCAGTGTCTCGTCCACTCCATACAGCGGTTCGTCAGCCTCCATAATGGCTTGCAATGGCTGGGGAAGAAGTTTTTTTTCGGCCAGCTCATCAAGCGCAATACCTGTGAGCAACGTATATTGAACCTCACGTTTTTGCAAAACCGCTTTGACACTGTCTATACATTCTTCCATCGTCAAATGAGGATAATATTTTAGCTGAAGCTGATAAACAATGTCCGCAATGGACTCGATCCGAATGCCTCTGCGATTTAACAAAGTTTCTGCATATTCATAGGACATAATTTCCCTCCCGCTTTCACCGTGCAGTTCTATTCTTTCACCGTACGGGACCTTATGGTGCAGGGTACGTGTTGAATCTCCTGTTCCGCCAGTTTTCCAAGTGTATGCGGGAGGAAAGGAAAATGTTCATTAAACCGTTACAATAAGGGCAGTTTACTGTGTGCCTATCATTTGACTTTCACCGTGCCTTCACCCAACATCGACTCCATTTGATCAAAAAGCTGAGGAGAAGGCTTAATGTTGTAAGCATCGCTCAACGCCAGCAGACGCTGGTTGCTCTCATAAAAAAGTACGGTAGGCATAGCACCGGGATGCTCCTGTAGCAGTGCCTTGAGACTGACCAGCAAGCTGGCGTCCTCCTCGGCCTGGCGGGTGATTTTGACAAACACCCGCTGACGAGTGGTTGGCTCCGAGTTGCGCGGGCCCGGCACCTGCTCACCGCGAACAGCTTCGGCTCCGCGCGGTGAAGCAGCCGTCACGGGACGGGCCGCCTTCGGCTGAGGCGAAGCAGATGCATGGGCTGCCGAAGGCGGGGGCGACACACGTGACGCTCTTCCGCCTGGACCGCCAGCAGCTGGTACGGATGCTCCAGCTATGGCGGACGAGCGCGTACTGGCACGTCGGCGCTGGAGGAGCCGTGCCAGTGAGTCTTCGGCCAGCGGGGCGGTCTCATCCGCAAGGAGCTTGAAGTGCTCGTCCTGCTGCTGCATCTTGGCTCGAAGCGTAAGCAAAGCTCCCTTTTCAATCCACTGCTGGCTTCGCTTCCATACCTCAGGAAACAGCACAACCTCACAGCGCTCAATCTGATCCTCCAGTTCAATAAAGGCCATTGCCTTACCCTGCTTGGTCGTAATCGTTTTGAGTGACACTACCATGCCAGCAGTCACAACAATCGTTTCATCTGGGACATCGCCCAGCTCCATCAAACGATCCGCCTCGCTACTTTCCAACAGCGACTCAAAATCATCCAACGGATGCCCCGATAAATACAGTCCCAGCAGTTCACGTTCCAGCTCTAATTGCTGGCTGGCGCTGAATTGGGGTACATTGGGATATTCGATATCCCAATTGGGCATTTCCACAAAACCAAACATATCAATTTGCAAGTCATCCCGTTCCTTGCGCCATTTGACGGCTGCATCCACCGTTTCATCCAGCATAGCAAGCAACTGTGCCCGATGACCCGTCAACGAATCAAAGGCCCCTGCCTGAATAAGCGATTCAATTACTCTTTTATTACATACCCGTAAATCGACACGTCGACAAAAATCGAGCAGGCTGTCGAAAGGCCGTTCCTTGCGCACAGCGAGAATGCTCTCCATCGCCTGTGTGCCGACATTTTTAATCGCAGCCAGGCCGAAGCGGATGCCTCCCTGCTGTAACGGAGTAAACAGCACCCCGCTCTCATTCACATCAGGTGGCAACACTGCGATATCCATACGACGGCATTCGACGACATATTCAGCCACTTTCCGATGACTTCCCATCACCGCTGTTAGCATTGAAGCCATAAATTGTACCGGATAATGGGCCTTTAAATAAGCCGTCTGAAATGCTAGCACACCATAAGCAGCTGCATGGGCACGTGGGAAGCCGTAGTCAGCAAAACGGACAATCATATCGTAAACCCTTCCGGCCTCCTCCTCCGTGTATCCCTGCTTGATACTGCCTTCGACAAAATGCCCGCGCTCCAGATCCAGCACTTCGCGCTTTTTCTTGGACACAGCCCGGCGCAACAGATCGGCTTCTCCCAGGGAAAAACCCGCCATGCGTGAAGCAATCTGCATGATTTGCTCCTGATACACAATAATACCGTACGTATCCTTTAAGATCGGTTCCAGGTCAGGATGCGGATAAATAATCTCAATCTGACCATGCTTGGCCTGTATAAAGTTAGGAATAAAGCCCATCGGGCCCGGACGATACAAAGCCAGGACAGAAATGATATCCTCGAATACACTCGGCTTCAAATCCTTGAGTACCCGGCGTACACCGGCCGACTCCAGCTGGAATACGCCTCCTGTATCTCCTTTGCCCAGCAAGTCATAGGTATGCGGATCATTATCGGGAATACGGCTAAAATCAGGCGTTTCTTCATGGTCTTCCGCAATCCAGTGTATGCACCGTTCAATAATGGAGAGCGTACGCAGCCCGAGGAAATCCATTTTAAGCAAACCAATGCGCTCTAGATTTTCCATCGAGTACTGCGTCAAAGGTACCCCTTCGCTCCCCTCTTGAAGCGGAACCGCATCGGTCAATGGAGTCCGCGAAATGACAACACCTGCTGCATGTGTCGAAGCATGACGAGGCATTCCTTCAACCTTGATCGCCATATCCAGCAGTTCACGTGTCTTAGGCTTCGTTTCATATAGCGTTTTCAGCTCCGGGGTAATTTCCAACGCATGACGGATATTAATGCCTAGCTGCGCCGGAATCAGCTTGGCTGCCTTGTCCACCTCGCCATATGGCACGTTCAATACACGACCGACGTCACGGACAGCGGCTCTTGCCGCCAGCGTTCCAAAGGTAATAATTTGCGCTACATGCTCATTTCCGTACTTCTGCACTACATAGTCGATAACCTCGTCACGCCGTTCATCACTAAAATCAATATCTATATCCGGCATACTAATTCGTTCGGGATTCAGAAACCGTTCAAAGAGCAGGTTGTATTTCATCGGATCGACATTCGTGATGTTAAGCACATAGGCAACCAAACTGCCTGCTGAGGAACCCCGCCCCGGTCCCGTTGCAATCTTATGCTTATGAGCGAAGGCAATAAAATCCCATACAATCAGGAAATAATCGCTGAAACCCATACTGTCAATGGTATTTAACTCATAGTTCAGTCGTTGGTTCAGCCTTTCCCGTTCCTCCGGCTGCTCCCATCCGGGATCGCTTCCATAGCGACGCTCCAGCCCTTGCACGCACAAATTGCGTAAATAGGACGAAGAGGTCATTCCTTCCGGCAGTGGACGATATTCAGGTAAAATGGATTGACCGAATTCCAGCTCCAGTTCGCATTTTTCAGCAATACGCACCGTGTTGGCGATGGCTTCTGCCACATGTGGGAATAAGCGAGCCATATCCTCCTGACTTTTCAGATACAACTGACGTGTTGGTATACGCAAGCGCTCCTCATCGTCAACTGTCTTCCCTGTCCCGATACAGATCAGAACGTCCTGCACGTCTGCATCTGGCTCAGTCAAGTAATGCACATCATTCGTCGCCACCAGTGGAATATCCAGTTCCTTCGCCAGTGCGATCAAGAGAGGATTTACACGTTTTTGCTCCGAAAGACCATGATCCTGGAGTTCCAGATAAAAATCATCGCCAAAAATGTTACGATATCGCTCCGCTGCTCGTCGTGCTTCAGCTTCCCGACCATGCAGTAAATGCTGTGGCACTTCACCGCCCAAACAAGCGCTCAGGCATATGATGCCTTCATGATGGGCAGCCAAAGCCTCCATGTCGATGCGCGGCTTGTAGTGAAAGCCCTCCAAATGGCCGATGGAGCACAGCTTCATCAGATTTTGATAGCCTGTTTTATTTTTGGCGAGCAAAATTAAATGATATATGGGCTGATCCTTCCGGCTGCCACGCTCCTTGCGCGATCCTGCCGTCATATAGGCCTCACACCCGATAATCGGCTTAATGCCGTTTTCTACACACGCTCTATAAAAAGGAATGGCACCGTACATGACCCCGTGATCTGTAAGGGCCAGCGCCTTCATTCCGTAAGCTGATGCCTGTTTGACCAACTCCGCGGTACGAGCCGCGCCGTCCAGCAGGCTGTACTCGCTATGAACATGCAAATGCACAAATGAACTCATGCGCTTCTCTTCCTTTCACCGCTTGATTTTCTTCAAACTATTTTATCATATCCGCGTTAGTAGCGCCCATAGAATAAAAGTACAGACCTCGGCGGACAAGCGCGGTCCTGATTCGTATACCTAAGGAGGAAAAGAGCATGAGCACTTTTATATCCAAAGCGATTCTCGACTTCTTCATTGCCTTCGGCATCGTGCTCGGGGGAGCCATGCTCGGCGGAATGGGAGCTGTGGTATCGCTTCAGCCGCCTACCCAGACAATGCTGGAGGTTGCTGGAAGAATTAAAATATGGGCGCTTGCCGCCGCTGTGGGGGGGACGATGGACCCGATCCGGGTCATTGAAAGCAATATGTTGGATGGTAATTTGTCACCTGCCATTAAGCAGATATTGTATTTGATTTTCGCCTTTTTAGGCGCTCATATGGGTGCAGAGCTGGTCAAGTGGGTATGCGGCAACGGACGACCGTGAGGTGAAACGACTATGAGAGTCCCCCCTTTTGAGCGCCTGCGCCCTTTTATGCAATTATCCTCCGTCTTTGTACTCGGTATGATTACGGGAGGAATGATCTACAATGCCATCTGGCATGCCAGCTTCAATCACCTATGGACGAACAATCAGGATCTTCAATTCCAGCTCCAGCAAGCCGAGGAGGACAACAAAACATTGCGCAAATACAGCAAGCGCCAAACCGTTGTCAAAGAAATCAAGCTGATTCCGGAGGAAGCTTCGGCCGAAAAAATTGATTCTATCAACCTAAAGGAACTTCTGCGCCGTGTCAGTCGTGATCTGGAGGTGCTGCGTGGCAGAGATATGTTTGAGATTGACTCTGACAGCAAGCTGGTACGTATGTTGCTGCACCAAAAAAAATACACCGTTCGTGACAAGGAGTATACGATCCAGGTCAAAACGATGCTTGTAATGGAAGGTGTGCTGCAAATTTGGCTAGAAGCAAAAGAAAGACTGCCTGAAAGCCACTAAGTCGATCTATTCGACTTCACACCTTGCTCCAATCCATTGGTAGACTAACCATGTTCAATGGATTGAAGCGTCATCACTGCTTTGCATACCAAATGATTTTCCCGTGAAATTGCAATTTCTAGCTTGCAGGTGCGGCGACTCATCTCAAGCAACAACGGACGAAGAACGACAGCATCCTCTATCTGTACGGGTCTAATAAAATAAGTCGTCAAATTGTCCAGCACATAATCCTTGCCGGTCATGTCTCTAGCTGCCCGGTAGCCCGCTTGTGTCATCACGTTGACCAGTACGCCTTCCGAGATCGTACCTAAATTGGTCGCCATCTGCGGAATGATAAAACCGCGGAAAAATAACGATCCATCCTCATTACGCTCTTCAGCAAACCCGTTCCAGATCAGCTGGTCGAACGTCTCGCCAAGTTGTGGCTGCTTTTGGGCGTTACGCAGTGCCTCCAGCACCTCACGCCGTGTAACGGACCCGAGCAGCTTGCGGTTGCGGTCCACGACCGGCAAGTAATCCACACCTTCCCACGCCATCATTTGCGCGGCTGAAGCCAGCGAGGTCTGGTAGGTGACCGTTATCGGATTGCGGATCAGACATTTATCCATCGTATGCTCAGGTTGAAGCCCCTCTACATCTTTGCGGCTGACGATACCAATTAAACGATTCCATTCATCCACTATTGCAAAATGATGATGTCCGGTCGTCACCGAAAGTTCTTCAAACTCGGTAAGCGTGCTGTTGATTTTCAAGGTCAACGTTTTCGGTTTGCCTGCCGCAATGTCTTCAATCAGCATAATTTTCTTTTTGATCAAGCGGTCAAATATGGCTCTATTAATCATAGATGCCACTGTAAAAGTATCATGGCGTGAGGAAATAATCGGCAGACTGATCTTGTCTGCGAGCTGCTTAACCTCTCGGCTCGTACCAAATCCCCCTGTAATCAGCACACCTGCCCCCTGCTCCAATGCAAGTGAATGCGCATCCTCACGGTTACCTACGATCAGCAAACTGCCAGCGTCAATATAACGGGCCATAGCTTCCTCGCGCATCGCTCCGATCACATACTTGTGCAAGGGCTTCTCCAGCCCCTCACTTCCGCCCAGCACATGTCCCTCTACAATATTCACGACATCTGCAAAGGTCAGCTGTTCGGACAAGCCGCGCGGGCGCTTCTCCACTCGTACTGTTCCGATCCGTTCCTTGGTAATGACAATTCCCAGGTTCTCGGCTTCCTTCACGGCCCGATAGGCCGTTCCTTCGCTGACGCTCATTTCTTTAGCCAACCTGCGCACAGAAATTTTGGAGCCTATTTTCAACTGCTCGATATGTCGCAATAGCTGCTCATGCTTCGTAACTGTTTCATCTAGCCCGTCCAACTCTGTTACACCCCCAACGTTCAATCTGTATCATTCTGTATCTATTATAGCACAAAATCCCTTTATTTTAGACCTTTGTTCATTTTGAGTTTTCTGCTTCGGAAATAGCAAAAAAGCGATCCCCTCTATTACAAGGACCGCTTCTTACTATGATTGATTTGTAATCTGGGGGGCAAGCCAGGACAAGCTGAAAAAAACTCACTGCATGCTGCCTTTGTCAGCTTTTTTATCCCATTTCATCTGCCACTGCTGCATTTTGGCCCGCCGCACACGCTCCAGCGTTTTGCGCTTTTCCTCATCCACACCCAGCAAAAAATGCATGTTCGCCCCGATGACTAGCAGCGCAAAAAGTACCCATACTATCCCAAAGCCGTTGACCCAGTTCAAACCGCCTGCAAGCGAGATGCGTGGTAACGCAACCAAGACCATAGCCAGCGCAATCAGTGTGTACAAACCGTGTTTCCATTTTTTAAAAGAACCCAATCGTATCCCTTCCTCTCCCTGTGACTCTATGTATCTAGTCTATGAGAGGACAGGAAGGAATATGAGACAAACTTACAGAGATGAACCGTACAAATCTTGAAGACTGTCTGCAATAATTTTGTTAACGTCCTCAATAATCACGCTCAGGCGGCGTTCAGCGTCGAACAGGCGACGGATGTTGAGGTTCAAGCTAAGTACCTCAAACAACTTCTCCATCTTTTCCATCTCTTCCTGTGCTGGCATATCGCCGCTCATCATCCGTTGCTGTACTTCCATTTGGCGTTCACGGAAATCGTCGAGCATTTTCTTGGCTTCTGGATCGGTTTCGATCAGCTTCATCGCTGACGTAATTTCCTCTACCTCTTTGCTTTCCTTCAATGCTTTCGCTAAATCATGGGCTTTGTCATAGATGTTCATGATTGTTTATTCCTCCAATACAAGTTTAGTGTCAACATTTCACATTGTCCGTCAATCACCAAGGGATATATGTCCTCATATGATGAATCAGTGCTATTACAGCCCATTCACGTTTCCCGTTACTTTCAAGACATCAAGTTGCTGCCCGGAAGGAGATCCACGATGTCCATCAAAAAAACAACGATTCAAATCATCGGATCGGGCATCTTGCAGGATGACGTACTCATGGTCGGCGAGTCCCTGCTTCGCAAATGGAAAATATCCGCTGGCCACCCCGTTCAGCTCGCCTTCGGTTCGTTCCGCCAAGAGGTTACCGTCATATCGGTGCCCCGCTACAGCGGCCTACGTGTGGGAAGCGTGCTAGCCCGAAAAATGGGGCTTCATGCCAATTGTGATCTGCGAGTAACCTACAGCCGAGGTCGCCGGACACTTCGAGTGGGCCCACTTATTAGCGTGCTGGTCAGTCGGGACTATCCCGAACAGCCCGACAAGCCTTTCGGGTCGATCACCCTGTTCTGCCGTGAACTAGTCGGGGAATGCCGCAGACAAGGAGCATATGTGTATTTTTTCACCCCGGAGCATATCGGAAGTCAGCCCGGGCGAGTTCAGGGATGGGTGTATGACGGAGGCTGGAAAAAGACGGTCATGCCCGCCGGCGATGTCGTCAATAACCGTCTTACCTCCCGTAAACTCGAGAACAGAACTAGCGTACAGCATTTCATGAAAGAAGTAAAATCGCAGTACAGCACGACCATCTTTAACGAAAAGTTTCTGGATAAGAATGAAGTTTTTGATGCGCTTAAATCAAATTCTTCCCTGCGCAAGTATTTACCCGAATCCCACTTGCTGCAAACCTTTGCTGTTTTCAAAAAAATGTGCAACCAGTATCCCGCTGTTTTTCTCAAGCCAGTGCGCGGAAGCTTGGGTAAAGGCATAATGCGCATTAACAAGCAAACCGATGGCACCTTTTCGGTGCTATCCACAACAGCGGGTACGCCCCGCAAGCAAACGTATGCCAACGTAGATAAGCTGTACAAAAGCTTAGCGGGAAAAATGAAAACAACACGCTTTCAACTCCAACAGGGACTTACCTTGATTGATCACGGTAAGCGTCCGGTCGACTTTCGTGCGCTTGTACAGAAAAATTCGTCCGGAACCTGGACCGTAACATCCATTGTCGCCCGGATCGCTGGAGGAAGCCACTTTGTGTCCAATCTGGCAAGAGGCGGCACGCTGAGCACAGTCAAGGAAGCACTTGCCAAAACCACGCTGCCCGCAACCGTTAAATCGAATGGGCATACCTCTCTGAAAACAGCAGCACTGGATATCGCAAGCGGAGTGGAAAAAGCAATTCCGGCCCATTTCGCGGAATTTGGTATTGATCTGGCAATAGACAGCACGGGGCGCATCTGGTTGCTGGAGGTCAATTCGAAGCCATCAAAGAATGACAACACGCCGTTAAATGATCAGAAAACTCGCCCGTCCGTTAAAAAAATGATTGAATACTGCTGTTATTCAGCCGGCTTCAAATGAATTCATCTCTTCCAGAGTCTGGCTGCCAAAGGAGCTGTTGTCGGTGTCTCTTGTTGTGCCAGGTACGCTGGGCGTGCTTGTTAGCCGGAATCAGGCCGTCACTCCCCCTATTACCGAAGCCGATTTTTGCCGCAGGCTAAGTCTGTTGGGCAGGCGCTCTGGTCTTAGCGTAATGGCGTTTACCGCCGAAGGAGTCTCACCTGAAGATCACTCCATACGAGGTTATGTTTATCGTAACGGAGTATGGACATCCGGTCGCTTTCCGTTGCCGGACATTGTGTATAACCGCTGTCTCCATATCCACGAGAGCCAGAATGTCAGGCGCACACTGGAAGACATGGCGGAGCAAAAATCGCGCAAGCTCATCTACTGGTCGCGTAACTTGCCTGGCAAATGGCAGGTGTATCGCGCTTTACATGCGGTAGATAAAGTGCGTCCCTTTGTGCCGCCTACGGCGCCTTACCGGGACACGACTCAGCTTGTGGAATGGCTACGACGCCATTCGGAGCTGTTTATGAAGCCACAGACCGGAACACATGGCAAGAGCACACTGTATCTCCGGCTGGCAGAAGGAGGCCAGGGACTACTTGTACAGGGTAGAGACTCCCGTAACCGCCCGTTCCGGCGCTTGTTTTCCGAATTGGATGCAGGATTGTCATGGATCCACGGAATTGCACATAAACGCGCTTATATCGTGCAGCCTTATTTGAAATTAACAAGCCAGAGCAATCATCCCTTTGATGTTCGTGCACTCATGCAAAAGGATGGCAACGGCTATTGGTGCCTGACGGGCTTTGCCGTAAGAGAAGGCAGGAAAGGAACCCTGACTTCTAATCTGCATGGTGGGGGCGAAGCCCATCCGGCTGAGCCTTACCTTCGTGAACAATTTGGCGCGGACACCACGCGTCTCATCATCGGGCAGATGATGGCGCTGTCCTTGACCATTACCAGGGCGCTGGAGGAACGTTATGGCCGCCTTGGCGAGTTGGGAATTGATTACGGTATTGACCGGAGCGGGAACATCTGGCTATTGGAGGTTAATTCCCGACCTGGGCGGGCCTCCTTTTTTCAGACCCGTCAGCCCGAGTGCGCTTTCCAGTCGGTCAACCGCCCGCTCGAATATGCTCGATATTTAATGACCCATTCCAAAGCGACAGGGCCAAAGGGCGCGGACGCCTCCCTTGAACATACGGTATAGGAGGATAAACAGATGAGTTTAACGCATTGTAATGTGCATTTCTCACAGCAGCCCGACAAGGTGGCGTATATATCCACTGCCTTGTTGAAAAGCCTTAAATTATCCGGAGCCAAGTCCGTTCGTCTGCGGCTCGGTAAGGATCAGATCCCCGCTACAGTAAAACCAATTCAGAAGGCGGGACGCCATTTATACTTGACCTCCGGCTTACGTAACGCAATCCGTGTTCCCAAAAGCGGGTCCATCTATTTGCGAAATCTGGATGGTGATATACAGCTAGGGCCGTTGATTGGCGTGCTGTCTGACGGTACCACCTCCACCACTCGCCCTTTCGGATCACGCACAGGCTTTATTAAGCAACTGCTGAAGGAAGGTAGCAAAAAATCTTATATTTTTGCCTTCACCCCACGGGATATCAACTGGCAAAATGATACGATTAACGGCTATTTTCTGTCATCCAACGGGGAATTCACACGTAAACTTGTACCTTTGCCGGACGTGATCTATAACCGTTTGCCGAGCCGTCGCTCTGATTTTTCCCCGGCGATCAATCAACTACGCGAACGCTTTTCCCGCAAACGAATTCCCTTCTTTAACTGGAGCTTTTTCAATAAGTCTGATATCTATAATCTGCTGGAGAATAACCCAGATGTTAACCGCTATGTCCCTGAATCATACACGAATCCCAGCTCTGAACGTATCCGAAGTATGCTGGAGCGACATCAATTTGCTTATTACAAGCCAAGTGGAGGCAGTCTCGGTAAAGGAATCTACCGTCTGTCCCATGTTCCCAAGCAAGGATATTATGTGAGGTACCGTAAGAAAAATAGCAATGTATTGCTAAAATTCACCTCTTTTAACTCCATGCTCAGGATGCTTCACTCCAATCAGGGACAGATGCTAAAGGGTTATGTCATCCAACAGGGCATCCAGCTGATCGAGATTGACAATTGCCCGATTGATTTCCGGTTTCACATGCATAAAAATGGAAATAACCAGTGGGTCGTTGTCGGCATTGGAGCCAAAAAATCCGGACGTGGCAGTGTCACGACCCATATCAAAAATGGCGGCTCTCTTATGACACCTGAACAGGCGTTGAACCGGGTATTCGGAGACCGGGCGGGTGAAGTGCTTCAACGTGCCAAGAACGTAGCAGTTACGCTCGCTGAAGCCATTGAACACCACCACCAGCATCTACTGGGTGAAATCGGCTTTGATCTGGGTATTGATCAGGATGAAAAGGTATGGATGTTTGAAGCCAACTCCAAGCCAGGCCGATCCATTTTTCAGCATCCATCGTTGCGTGCGGAGGGTAAAGCATCCGTGGAGCATATTTTGGACCACTGTCTTTACCTCAGTAAATTCCGCAGAAAAGAGGAACTATGAATACCCGGGCGGAGCATAAGCCAGTCGTTGCTGTATTGACAGTGCACGACGAAGGGCAATTTTTCAAGGGCAATCAGCGCAATTTCAGGGATATTCTTGAAACGGGAACACGGATGGGATATCAGGTGTACATTGTTACCGTCAGGGACCTGAAACTAGCAGATGAGACGGTTAAGGGCTATGTCTACAACAAGAGCTTACAGACGTGGGAGGAACAGAATTTCCCACCTCCACAGGTCATTTATAATCGCATCCCAAACCGTAATTATGAACTTAAAACCTCTGTGCGCACAAAGTTGGATGAAATTTCACATGCCTCAGGCATTGAACTGTACAATCCAGGATTTTTTAACAAATGGGAACTGTTCAAGTGGTTGCGTACCTCGGAAACCACTCGTCAGCTTGTTCCGGCAACCAAACGGTTAAGCAACCTGTCTTCATTAGGAAAAATGCTGTCTGCGTATCCATACCTGTATCTCAAGCCGGAAAACGGTAAGGCCGGAAAAGGGATTATGATTCTTAAATTCCACCCAGACCATCTCATGGCTTACAGACTGACCATTCAGCATGACAAAAAAAGTGTAACCTACAGATCTGTATCGCTATCCCGGCTGTGGGGACGTATCCGCCGGGAAGCAGGCAACTCGCCTTATATCATTCAACAGGGTATCGATCTGGCAACTTATCAGAAAAAACCCTTTGACCTGCGTATCCTGGTACAAAAAAATATCCGTGGCTCCTGGAGTATAACCGGAGTTGGTGCCAGACTGGCGGGTAAGGGGAGCATTACCACACATGTCCCGCGTGGCGGGAGTGTAGAGGACCCGTTCAAGCTACTGTCCTCGCTGTTTGGGCCTGAGGACAGCACGGATCTACTGAACAAAGTTAAAAGTACGGCCATACAGATTGCACGTCAAATTGAACGTGCATCCGGTCTTTCTCATGGCGAAATGTCCATGGATTTGGGCGTGGATACGCTCGGTACACTCTGGTTTTTTGAGGCCAATGCCAAACCGATGAAATTTGACGAGCCGGAAATCCGCCAAAAGTCGCTTAGACGTATATTCCAGTACAGCTCCTTTTTGGCCGGACGAATGAAATCATGATCAAGGAAGTGGAACCATGCCGCAAATTAGCGATGTTCAACATTTGCCTGCCCGGAGCTGGCTGCTGAGACGACGACAGTTGCTGTTTTTGGCCCGCAGCTCAGGGGGCATGCGCATTACTCGTAATGCTCTGCGGCAGTTGGCAGTTTTAACGCCCGAGCAATTGAACACCCCTGGCTCCTCCCTCCTGTGCGCATATGTGCGCACGGAGAAGGGGCTGCGGATTGCGGGATTTTCCCTCGCTCTGAATTACGGGAAGGATGCTTGCATCGTAATTGTTCGTCCGCTTTACCGGGGCCGCAGACTGGGCGCTAGACTGCTGTCCGCCCAGCTCAAACAGCTGCGCCGTCTGACGTGCAGCGTAGCCGCCGACAATATGTCCAGTCTCAAAACCTGTTTCCGCGCTGGACTTGTTGCGCACGAAATGACGACTGGACCGACCGGGAAACCCACGCTGATATTTCACGGGGAGTTATCCCAAGATAAGCAGACGGCAGAGGAAGGTGGAATGCTGTGCCAAAACCTGTCCTAGGCATCATGACCTTGTATTTGAACAACAAGAAGCAATTGGAGGAGCGCGACATATATGAGCGCATGATTGCAGAAGGGAAAAGGCTGGGACTGGATATGTATGTATTCACTCCTGCAGATGTCCATAAGGATCGCAGGCTGCTCCTTGCCCAAATCTATGATCCACACAGCGGAAAATGGACCCGAAAATGGCGAGAGTTTCCAGATATGATTTTTGACCGTTGCCGGGTACAGCGCAGTGAGCGATATCGTCAGTTGAAGCAGTTCCGATTGCAATACACAGACCTTGTATATTTAAACCGACCGCTGAGTAACAAGTGGGTCATTCATCAGCAGCTTGCGAGAAGGTCTGCCTTTCGCGCCCATTTGCCTGCAACAGAGCTGTTCAGTGGATTTCATAGTGTAAAACGGATGCTCAAACAGAATTCACTAGTGTACCTCAAGCCGATTAACGGTACGGGAGGCCGCGGTATTTTACGTATTGAACCTGTTAACAAGCAAGGAGGCCTGTATCTGATTGAGGGCCGCAATCGCAAACGCCATATTATTCCCCAGCAGCGGGTACGTCTAGACCGTCTGGAGCCGCGTCTGAGCAGCTGGAACATGGATAACTACATTGTTCAGGAAGGCATTCCTGTGCAGTTACCGAATGGCAGAGTCCATGATTACCGTATGCTGGTACAGAAAAATAGCCAAGGAGTATGGGAGCTGACCGGATGTGCCGGGCGAATCGGGGCGCATCGGAGTGTCACTTCCAACCTGCATGGTGGAGGCAAGGCGGTACCGATGAGCCAATTGCTGACGCAATGGATTCGTAATGAAAGCCATAGAGAGAAAATCATCAAGCAAGGGGAAAAACTCGGACTGGACATTGCTGCGTATCTGGAAGAAAGCTACGGGGCATTGTGCGAGCTTGCGCTCGATTTGGCAATTAATAAGGACGGTCATATATACGTGCTGGAAGTCAACCCGAAGCCAGCCCGTGAGGTCTTTTCGCGTATTGGTGAAAAAGAAACCTATCGCCGTTCCATCGCCAAGCCCATGGAATATGCTTTGTGGGTCTACCACACACAAATTAATCCTAAGCCTCAGACGGACTACAAAGCAGAAGATAAAACAGAAGATAAAGCAGAAAATAAAGCAGAAAATAAGACAGAGAATAAGACAGAGAATAAGACAGAGAATAAGACAAAGGAAGGCTCCACGTAAAGTGGCTGCCTTCCTTTCTTTTTTCGTCTGTCCGACAGTACCAGCATGTTTTAATTATATGGTGCGTCGAGCCTATTTATAACCAATTACCTGTGTTTCACAGTTACTCGGCGTTTTTATAAAGTGTAAGCAGTTGCGTAAAGTCTGTAATAATCGCATCGGACCCCTTCAACTCATCGTTCACACCAAATCCAGCATAAGCGCAACCAATCACCGTCTGTCCGTTCTTTTTGCCTGCTTCCACATCTGAGGAACGATCTCCTACCATCCATACGTTCGAAATATCGTGCTTGCTCAACAGAATTTCCAGCAAATTCACTTTGGAGAGCGTGCTGTACTCCCCAGCACTGTACAGTCCTTCAAAAATGGGAACCATTTCATACGCAGCAGCGATCCCCTTTACATAGTCCTCCAGCCCGTTACTTGCTACGAACAATCGAACACCTTGCTCATGAAGGGTCTGGAGTGTTTCTTTTACATGTGGATACAAGGCATGACTTCCGTTCTTCAATCCTTCCAGTTCCAGCTGAAGCAGCAGCTCGTCCGCTCTTCTATGGGCCGCTTCGCTGGCTTCCGGCATCACTCTTCTCCAGATTTCATCCAGCAGCATGCCCAAACTATTCAAAATAAGCTCCTCTGGAGGAGTCTCTCCTTCATAAAGCCCTTCGGCGCGCAGCGTATCAAACAGCTTGTGGTACGCGGGAAGCAATAGCGTCTCCGTCTGAAAAAGTGTACCGTCCATATCAAATACCATAGCCTCAGGTTTCTTCAACACAGGTGCATTGTTCATGTAGTTATCAGTCATTCCTTTCCTATGTAGGTTTACAACTCTAACCCCTCTCATGATAAGCAATAAGAGAGGTCCGTGTAAACCTCATTGCGCATACCGCTAACTCTTATATTTTTTTAAAACAGTCCTGAAACAATGCAAACCGCCCCACATATCCGTGTGTAAAGCCCCCCGTGGAAGCTTGAGATCCACACCATTCCAATACGAAAATCCCGCCTGCTCTATCCATTGCTCCATCGCTGACAGATCCACTGTAGGGTAATCAAACGTCAGCAGAAGCATTCCGTCATCGCGTAAGGTCCGGTGAAATTCACGTAAGGCTGCCAAAGATTCATCAGGTGTTAAATGCTCCAGCACCGAAATACATACAATTTTGTCAAAACTGGCCTCCTCATAGGGTAGAGCTGTCAAATTGGCATGTGCGGAGTGAAGCCGAACCGGTAAAATCTCCTGAATGCGCTCGGCGGCCTCCTCTCCGATATCCCGCCGCACCTCGGCCAAAATGGCATCCACGGAAACGATCCGAATATCCAGATCGCAGGCATAGACCTGAGCGCAACGGCGGGCCAACTCAAATTTGAATGGATGTGGGATTCCACATGCTGCGTCCAGCACTGTATCTTGCCCAGACATAAATTGAAGACACCACTCATACTCATAGGGGCGACTCCACCAGCTTTGGGGGAGTCTGTAAATCATGCTGGAGGAGCTGGGATCAGAATATACAAAAAAGCGAGACAGATACGGGTCAGACATGTTCATGGATACTGCCTCCTTTTAGGGATGATTAAATTACTCTTGCGACACAGCACAGTTCATGACCCCGTTTCTCGCCTTGAAGTTTGGCTAACAATCCCATTTGCTCCGTAAGGGTAAGCTCACCGTACAAAGGATGGGCTTGCAGCAAGGCATCCAAACCAGAGGGAAGCTGGCGGGTGAACAAAGCCACCGGGCGCAAGCCAGACTTTGCCAGTAAGAGCGCAAGCGTATGCTCAGAATAATGATACAAATGATCTTCCTCCGTAAATAAAGGCGAATAAACACCATAAGCCTCATTGGTGAACGAGTTTTTGTTAGGCACCGTAATATACAACGTCCCGTCAGGTTGAAGCTGTTCACGTAAATCTGTCAAAAATGTAACAGGGTCCGCAATATGCTCCAGCACATGCCAGCATGCTACGGCCTCGTATTTGTGATCCAGTGATAAGTCAGTATCTTCTTCTGCTTCTTGTTCTTCATTCAATTCCTGTATTTCATGTGCTTCTTCGGTTTGAGTATCTTCTTCGGCTTCATCGTCCCAGTAACCCGGCAATAAATCCACGTCATATTTGTATTTGGCGTAAGCACGCGAGTCTATGGAAGGTTCAATGCCCACTGCATCCCAGCCGGCTTGAAGGGCAGCATGAATAAATTCTCCGGTACCTGATCCAATCTCAAGCAATTTTCCTTTACTGGTACTGAACATATCCAGCAGCATAAGTCCAAAAAGGGCATGATCTCCATAAGTTGAAGCTGCTGCACTATCCCGCATAGCAACCCATTCGGCATTATAAATTTTTGCAATCATATCCTCTGGCTGTATATGATCCACATCATTACGAAAAACCAATCCGCAGGAGCCGCATCCCATCAAGGTAAAGCGTTCATAGCTATGAAATACTGCCGTGTCAGATGAGCCACACAGTTTGCATTTACTATAAAGTAAGTCCTTTGTTTCACTTTTTATTTGTAGGTCGGAATTATTAATAACCTGGACACTCGCAATCTCAGCAACATCCATGGCGTTCACATCATCGGCAGCTTCATACTCTGGTGCAGTTTCTTTTTCTGCATTTATGTTGTCCTGATCTACCCAAAGCGTGAGTCGGGGGTTCGGGTCCAAAATAGATTCATATTGCTCTTTCCAGCCATAACGAGCACTTGGATCAAGCAACTGGTATCGCTGAAATTTGGCCATGCGAATAGCAGGTGTACACCATCCCCAATGCTGGATACGGTAGTTGCTGATTTCACTGGGTAGGTCAAGCACATTTTCGGGAAATCTCCCACAGTGCAAGGACTGCTCCTTCCATTTATAAGAAAACCCTTCCTTATATCGAATTAAAAAAGGACGGTAATACTGATGAGCCTGCCAATAATCATCATCGCGATAATGCGTGGAATTCCACATATCAAACAACCTGAAACAAATCGTATCCGCTTTCGTTCCCGCTAACAACGAATGTACCCCTTGAGCAAAACGGGATTCGAACATTTCGTCAGCGTCCATGTTTAATATCCATTCGGGAGAGGAAGCCAACGTCTCTCTCCACTGCTGTTTTCGCAGCTCTAATTCATTGGTAAAAGAAGCTGTTTCATTGCGTATTAAACGCAACGGGATTCCCTTTAGGATCTCACGGCACAACTCTCCGCTATCATCCTGACTGCCATCATCAATAATGACCGCTTCATCAATATATTCCCGATGACTCCGCAGCACGTCAATGAGCTTGCGATCTGCCTCATTGTATACCGTCATGGTCAGCGTCAATTTGGGTTTGGAGACAGGCGGCGTATGAAGTTCACTTTGTCGTGGACCAGAAAACGTTTGTGATGCAACAGAAGAATCCGCAGTGTACTTGGCAAAGACAGCTGACTCACGGAGATCATACGGTATAACAGGAGGTTCAGGGAACTTAGAGGGACTTGATGATGCAGAACGATTGAAGGCAGGAGAGTTTGTAGAAGTATCGGAGTGACCCAGATATGCTAAATGTTCTGAATGGTCCGTATGAACAGCACTCGTTGTAAAATACTTTAGGGTGAATAGTAGCTGCTCTGCCTTTATTCTGTCCGCTTCCCGGTACAGATGCATCGCCGGATAGTGTGTATCCACAAAAAGTGGAAATCCAAATGCAGCTGCCCGAATACAGAAATGTCGATCTTCTCCCCAATAGGAAACGTTTTTGATTTTACCAAAGTGAATTCCTGCTTCCAGTGCACGTCTGCGGATTAGGGTGCAAGCGCCTAGACCACCCACCTCATACAAACCAGGAACGTGCAATTGGTGTATGAAATGCAACTCGCGTTGCGCTCGCTCCTCTGCCGACAACACTTCGCCTTCTTCACGATGGAACAAATTATATTCATCACTAACCCACACCTGAGGCAATAGAGGCCCCTCCGGCTGCCAGCGTGTCCAGAAAATCTCAGATACAATATCCTTCTCCGCCTCTACCAGTTTACATAAGGTACGGGAATGGAGAATGAGGTCTGAATCGACCAAAAACAGCGCGTCATAATTATGCTGAAGTGCATAATCAATAAGGCGATTTTTAAAATCAGCCACTTTCCAGACGAGGGCAGGCGGCCAATAATGAGTGTGCTCATCACTTCGATTCTCCACTTGCTGTGAGCCTGTCAACAAGGGCAAAACCCTGCCCGGCAGCCGATTGGAAAAATCGGCAAGCCATTGGCTTGAAGTCGGATTGTCATTATCATCGACAAATAAATAATCGGGCAGCACGTCAGGTGCCTCCAGTCGCTCCAAAGCTTGAAGAAATAAAGACAATATTTCCGGTTTCTGGTGCACCGGGCTACCGATTAGTATACGCATGATTCAACGCCTCCATCAGGCAGAAGCCTCATAAACCGTTCTCCCTCCATGTCCTAAGGCATACCTTAATTGCGACCAAGCGATATGGGAGTGAGCGTAGTATGAATGGACTTACACCTGGAAATATCAATGAAAACGACATCAAAACAAAAATACAATCTTAACATCCAGTTAACTGCCTTTTTTCTTTTTTCTGTTTTCCAACTACATTTAGCCATCAAATTTATTTCCCGGTCGCACTTGATAAATTGAATTTCGCACAATCTCCTCCCCCTTCATATCAGACTTTGATTTTCTAATTTATTAGAGCAAGTTTGAATTTATGATCATTACACATCCTCTAAAAGCTCCATCGGAATTACTACATAATGAGCAAGCTATCCTACATAAAATGGAGATTATATCAAGTTTTTTGGGAGGGACAAAGAGCATGGTAACTGTCAGCTTATGTATGATTGTCAAAAATGAAGAAGAAGCACTTCATACCTGTCTGAAATCAGTCCATGACCTGGTAGATGAAATCATTATCGTTGATACTGGCTCTACCGACAGTACCCAAGAGGTAGCTGCATCGTTCAACGCTCGGATATACCCTTTTGAATGGTGTGATGATTTTTCCGCAGCCCGCAATTATGCGTTTGATCAGGCAACACAGGAATATCAATTTTGGCTGGATGCCGACGACATCTTAGAAGAGCAAGACCGACTGGCTTTTCTCGACTGGAAAAAACAAGCCACCGTCTCGTATGACAGCATTACGATGGATTATGTGCTATCTGTAGATGAACAGGGGCAGCCGCTGCATAAGCTCAAAAGAAACCGAATGGTGCGACGTGACCGTAAATTCAGATGGATCGGATTTGTTCACGAATTCCTGAATGTGACAGGCAGTACCTTTCACAGTAATATGGCGGTGACTCATAAAAAGACACGTGCTTACACTGATCGTAATTTGCATATCTATCTCAAGCATCGGGAGCAAGGCACCACATTTTCTGAACGAGATCACTACTACTTCGCTAATGAACTTTATGATAACGGACGCATACTAGAAGCCATCCAGCAGTACAAACACTATCTGGGGCTAGATCTCGGATGGATTGAAGATCGGATTGCTGCTTGCTTTAAGCTAGCGGATTGCTACGCTCACCAGGGTCAAAAACAGGAACAGCGTATGGCTCTGCTTCGCACACTTAACCTTGATGTACCACGCGCCCAGTTCTGCTGTGTCTTTGGCAATTTGTTGATTGAAGACGAACGGTACGCTCTAGCCATTTACTGGTTTCGCCAGGCGACGCTGATAGAGCCTCCACAAGATGTGATGGCCTTAACCAATTCGTCGTACTATACCTGGTTTCCACACTTGCAATTATGCCTGTGTTACGACCGAATCGGTGACATCGAAAAGGCAAAATCGCATCATCGCATAGCAAAGTTGCACCATCCTACCCATCCAAGCGTGTTATATAACGAGCAATATTTTGCACAACTGAAGCAATAGGGATGAGAAAGACGCGCCGGGGAAGATCGTTTAGTGTAGGCGGCCTTTTAGTCATCATGCCGATATGTGCTCGGCACGATACCCGGGCTGACAGCCTGCAATTTTGGGGGCTTTTATTTTTGCCCCCGCTTATATACAAAATGCCCATTGCTACTTCTTGGGAACGACCATTTCATAGCTTAGATGACTTCAAAAGAAAAAGTCTCCTGCAAGCTTAAGCTCACCAAGAGACCTTGTGTATCATTTTCTCAGAACACTTTCTTCCGGTCTCTTTCCCCCTTCAAAATTTCCACAGACTCATGGAAACGGAGCGAATGGATTATTTCGCGTTCACGCAGAAACTTCAGACTATCCTGCAAATCCACATCATCTGTTAAATCAATCAGCCACTGATATGTAGCTCTCGCCTTTTCTTCTGCCGCAATATCCTCATACAAATCCGCAATTGGATCACCCTTGGCTTGAAAATAGGTCGCTGTAAAAGGAACTCCGCCTGCGCTCTGGTAATACAGCGCATGATCATGCGCCGCATAATATTCCCCCAGCCCGGCTGCCTTCATTTGCTCTACACTCGCATCCTTGGTCAGCTTGTAAATCATAGTCGCAATCATTTCGAGGTGCGCAAATTCTTCCGTACCTATATCATTAAGTACGCCGATAACCTTATCCGGAATCGTATACCGCTGATTCAGATACCGCAAAGCCGCCGCCAGCTCGCCATCCGCTCCACCATACTGCTCCATAAGCAGTTTGGCCATATGAGGATCACATTTGCTGACACGTACGGGATATTGCAGTTTTTTCTCATATACCCACATTCATGTTCCTCCTTTATAAAAGGTTGTACCTACCTAGACCTGCCACGGCCAAGGAGTTTGGTTCCATTCCCAAGGATACTTGGAATAGGCACGGCCAAAATTTTGTAAAGGCCCATATAAGATCTGGTACTCGTTAGCAATCGCCGTTCTTTCCTGCGTCAGCTTATTGAACTGTTCGATAGCCTGTAAATCATCCGGGTGTGTATTGAGATACAAATTCAGCTCCACCAACACAAAATCCACTGCTTGGAGCTTCTCCAGCAACGCATAAAACTGGGCATCACCCGGCTTGGTTTGGGGCGTGCAGCCTTGGGCTGGGTTTCCGGCTTGACTATAGTCCTGAGCTTGGCTCTGATACTGATTCTGGTATGGATACGGATTTGAATAAGGGCTTTGATAGGGATTCGGCTGTTGATACCCACTCTCTTGCTGAATTTGCTGTTGGAATGGGTTTGGGGACTGACTCTGTTTTGGATTCTCCATTCTATTCGCCTCCCCCCTGGTTTCTCATAGGCTCATAAGGGCTGTAAAGTAGAGGCCATAGCGTCCCCTTCGTCAGCGCCTCATCTGGACTGAATTGCGGTAGACCAGGGGGCTGAAATTGTACAAATAAGTTTGGCGGAAGCACATAAGTCTTGCACAGGACGGGTGGACACGGATCGAACGGGCCGACAAACGGGGCATACTCACCTTGCTGTGGAAATTTCACGGGCCGGGACCTCCTTTGATTGATCCATCTGCTTTACTATTCAACATATGCCGCATCGCCCAAGTCTCGAACAAAAAATCACAGATAAAAATAATTGTTCAAAGAAATAACTATAGAACTGTTTCTAATCAAAAAAGAGCCTTAAAACCACGGTACGTGGATTTAAAGGCTCTTTCTTCAGCACTCTATAATAACTTACATACCTCAACTGATCTTACCTATCTCTGTGGATCAGGAATCAATCGGTAGAAAGCTCATCTTCAAGCACAGGCTCAGGCTTGCGGTGAATCTTCACTCTCATTATGCGAAGCCTTGTTGCTTCCTCCACCTCAAAGGTAAGGTTATAAAACTCAATTTTCTTCCCTTTTACCGGAATGCCTTCCAATTCCTTGAACAGCCATCCCCCGATGGAATCCACCTCGTCGTCTTCAATATTCACTCCAGTCAAATCATTGACATCCTCAATGAGCATACGACCGTCCACAGAGATGAAGTTCTCCTTCATTTCCACACTCGGGCGTTCATCCTCAAATTCATCATAGAGATCCCCGACGATTTCCTCCAAAATTTCCTCCGCTGTCAGCAGCCCGGCCGTTCCACCGTACTCATCTACCACGAGAGTCATTTGGGAATGTTTTTTCTGCATAAGGCGTAGCACGTGACTCACTTCCATGGACTCCGGCACATTCAAAATAGGACGGACCACCGAAGCCAGATCCAGTTGCTCTCCCTGCTCAGCTAGCAGAAGATCCGTAATATGGACAAAACCGATAATCTGGTCTTTATCCTCAACCGCTACCGGGTAGCGGGAATGCTTGGTCTCGCTGATAATCTTGAGATTTTCCTTAAACGACAAATTCGTGTACAAACAATCCATATCTGTACGCGGCAGCATGATTTCGCGGGCAAGCAAGTCAGAAAAATCAAAAATATTATCCATCAGCTTAATTTCGTCTTTATCAATCACACCGCTTTTGGCGCTCTGATTCATCAATATACGAATCTCTTCCTCCGAATGAGCCGCTTCGGCTTCACTCGCCGGCTGAATGCCGAATGCACGCAACAGTAAGTTTGCCGCAGCATTCAATACCCAGATCACAGGCAGAAAGACCTTATAAAAAAGCAGCAAAGGCGCCGATAAAAACAACGCCACACCTTCGGTCTTCTGAATCGCTAAGGACTTTGGCGCCAGTTCCCCCAATACGATATGCAAAAAGGTAATTACGCAAAATCCGACGATAACGGATACCGTTGTAATCAGTGTACCGTCAGTTACACCGAGTTTGTGCATGAGTGGCTCTATCAGGTAGCCGGATATTGCTGGCTCTCCAATCCAACCTAGGCCCAATGAAGCCAGCGTAATGCCCAATTGGGTGGCGGACAGATAAGCATCCAACTTTTGGTTCACCTTCAGCGCATAGCCTGCCAGGCGATGACCCTCGCTTTGGAGCTGCGTCAATCGGGATTGGCGCATTTTGACCAACGAAAATTCTGCGGCCACAAATACACCATTTAGAAAGACAAGCAGCAGTACCAAGAGGAGATTCACAGCTAGCAATCCCCAATGAAACTCGGTATGACCATCCAATACGAACTCCCCATTTCTATAGTTTGCATTTTGCATCTTTGGTTTGCAAGCATTTCAATCCAAATATTATTGATTGGAAGCTGCTAATTAGAATCATGCAAAAATACTCATAATTGTAATGCTTTTCTTGATTTAAAATCTATTCCTTTGTAGTACATATCTGCCACGAGCAGGTTCGGTCCACAGCAGGCAGCGGCATCACAATGACAGTTCACAGTCTGATTCAACGGATGCTCATTCAGCCATTCACCAAAAATATCGTCCAGACTGTCTTCCTGAATGTTTCCGAAAGCCGGAATGTCTGCAAAATCCGTCACATACACACTACCCGTGAACATATTCACATTCACACGGTTTCTTCCGTCCGGATCATTACGCACCGTAATATTCGGTTCCTGACGCAAGCGGCGAAGCAGTTTGCGGTCTTCTTCCCGATCCGAACAAGCAAAGAACGGTAATGTGCCAAACAACATCCACATGTCCTGATTACGTACATCCAGCAGCTTATGGATAGAGTTTCGCATATCGTCGAGTGAAAGCACAGGCAAAGCAGAGGCAAAATTCGACGCATACATTGGATGAACTTCATGCCGTCGGCATCCCATTTCGTTGATTAACTGATGAATGCCCCCCAGCTTCGTGTGTGTCCGATAATTAATCATGGATTCAGCTGAAATGAACATTCCCATTTCACTCAATCTGCGGGCATTTTCCATCATTTTTTCATACAGACGAACAGCGCCAGCACGTGGAGTCGGCCGGCCGGTATTTGCAAAACCCACTTCATAAAAATCGTCCGCATTCAAATAGTTAAACGAAATATGCATCACATCCAGATAAGGAAGCATCTTCTCATATCTGCGAATATCTAACGTCAAATTGGAGTTGATTTGCGAGCGAATACCGCGCTCTTTGGCATATTTCAGCAGTGGAACGATCACTTCATCCACTGTTTTATCGAGCAAAGCAGGTTCCCCGCCTGTAATACTGATGGTCTCCAGATGCTCGACTTCATCCAGACGCTTCAGCATTAGGTCTAACGGCAGGAAAGGGGCCTCCTTCATAACTAACATGTCGCCAACAGCGCAATGCTCACAGCGCATATTACATAGATGCGTTACGGTCATTTCCACACTCGTTAGCAAATGACGACCATGTGTACGCAGTGAGACAATCGGGTCCCACGGATCATAGGTTGGCGATATTTGGGGGAGCGTGTTATTTTGTAGAACTGTCATTATGTTTTCACCTTATTTCTGTTATTAACCTCAAAAGACGTATAATTATCATATCATGATGTGTAAAGTGTCTGCATGCTTTCTTCCACATCATCTGCTAATCTACGTGTACTCCTCCGAAAGGGGCGGCAGTAGCGCCCAATGTGTTTGTAATCATAACCGAGAGGGACACGGACAAATCCACATCATAAGGTGCCTTCACTTCCTGCCCATCCCGGTCCCTTACAATGCGAATGACGGGTCTTTGTGGGATTTTGGGATGTATACGCACCACGACCCCCTCTTCCCCCGTGTTGAGCACCACAGAGAGTCCCAGGGGGTAAATAGCTACACAGTCACGAAAGGCTTCCAGCATTCGCTGCTCATATAACGTTCCTGCCCCGGCGTACAGCACTTCCATCGCTTCATAAGGCAACAAAGCCTGTTTATATATCCGACTTGCTGTCATTGCGTCGTACGAGTCCGCCAGACCGATCCATTTCGCATATTCGTGGATCTGGTCCTTTTTCCAACCATGTGGGTACCCGCTGCCGTCGATACGCTCATGATGCTGTAATGCACAATGAGCCGACAACAAGGGAATTCCAGGTTCGTCTTTGAGCAGCTTGTAGCCGATCACCGTGTGTGTTTTCATATGCTCATATTCCTCATCCGTCAATTTACCCGGCTTATAGAGTACTTGAGGTGAAATTTTCATTTTACCGATATCGTGCAGTAGTGAACCTATCCCCAGCTCCATGAGCTGGTTATTATCGTAGCCATTGGATATTCCAAGTACTAGTGAATATAAACATACGTTCAAAGAATGATGATACAAATCCTGATCTGCGGCCCCGATATCCATCAACATAATGACGGCGTCCTGACGGCCTCCAATATCGTCCAGAATGGATTCCATCACCTTATAAAATGACTTGCCAAAATATTTGTGCTTATGATCTACGGAGTAGGATGACAACCCTTGAAACTGCTTTTTGATTTCCTGTAGCGCCGCGGCCCTTGTCTGTTCATGGATCATCTCAGGAATGACGATATCTTCTGTCACAGCATCCTCAATGTATACATATCCAATACCGACTTGGCCTAGACGTTCAATCAATCGCGAAGTAAGCTCAACACCTTCCGAGAGCAGCACCATTCCGTTTTCATTGTATATTTTTTTGCCCAGCTTCATGCCGGCTCTCAATAATGTAACAGGTACCAGTCGCAGCTTAATCCTCTCCCGATTGTTTTGATACCTGAAGCCACCTAGCTGCAAAACATTCTTCCATCGCGCCCGGACGCTTCAACTCCATTTCAATCAAATCCCGTAAAAATTCTGGAAGCATAAATCGGAGATCTGTTCCGTTCGCAAGCACTTCATAACCTGCTTTGAAAGTGAACATATCCAACGTGCCCACTGTGTATTCCTCATGCTCTTCCAAAGGTTGACCCGCTACACGGATGTCCGTCACTTTTTCATAAGGAGCACGGCCAGGGTCATACTGAATGGCCATGCCTTCCACACACATCGTGCCAAGCACTTTGCCTCTGAAGCCGAAGCCCGTCATGGGCTTGTCTGTAAATTCAGGCAGCAAGGACTGCTCCAGCGCCAACCGAATATCTCTTCCCCGCAACTTCATAACACAGGCATTAATCGGCGAAGGGCATAAGGAATGTAGTATTCCTTTGCTGATATCCCCTTGAGGTAATGGGCCGAGCAGTTGTCCCGCATTGACGAGGGCAATTTCTGTTCCTGTAAAATGGGACACCGCTTGTGCCAGCATATTCCCAAAAGTGGATTCCTGATCATATGCGATCTCCAGTTTCCGATCCGTCACCGCAATGGTGCTCTCCATGGCGCGCTCTGCTTGTCTGCGATGCACCGCAATGGCCGATGCCACTTTTTCGTCCAGTAGTGTCTGATCTACAGGAACTACGCCGCCTGACGTGACTCGAAACGGTTCGAGGCTATTTTTACGACTTAGTGTCACTTCACCCAGCAGCGTTCCGAACTTACCCGCCCCACATAAAGCTGTTTTTCCGATCCAAAGTGGTTCCTCCAGTACATGATGGGTGTGACCTCCAAGGATAACGTCAATTTCAGGAAACTGTGACGCTAATTTTTGATCGGAAGGTAGACCCAGGTGCGACATCACGACCAAAACATCAACCTGCTTTCTCAGTGCCGCGATCTGCTTCCCCAGCACCTCAAACGGATTGAGCACATCCCAGCCCAGCAATTGATAAAACTCTACAAAAGGAGCCGTCACACCGAGTAAACCGACCTTGATTCCAGCTTTGTCTACGATAAGGGATTCTTTCATCCACGAAGGGCTCATCCCCGTAGCACGCTCTCTCATATTGCCGCATACGACCGGACAATGAATCCCCGCATATGCCTGTTCAATCATATCCGGGGTGAAAGTCAGTCCCTCATTGTTACCGATCGTAATTGCATCGTATCCTGTTAGATTAATCACATCCACATTTGCCCCACCGAGCGTTCCTTCCGTTTCGGGGGCCATCCGGTCCATGTGGTCTCCTATGTCGAGCACAAGCAGCGCATCCCCTGATGCGGCTCTTCGTTCATCAATCATCGCGGCTATCGAAGGCATACTGCCAAAATGACTATGGATATCATTGGTATGCAAAATGGTCAACGTTTGCCGAGTCGTCATCTCCATAACCGCCCTCCTCTATACTTTATATATATCGACTTTGGAGCTTCTAATGTTTAAGCATACCATGTTATTTAGCAATATGGTACATATGAGTGGACATAGTCCTTAAGCTTCGCTGTACTCTCTGAACAATCTCACACCATAAACATAGTGAAAAGCATTGACTTATCTACTGTAGGTATCTGATAGGAAACGGGTTCCTGGGACCTATTTTACAGCTTGGAATAATAGTAATTTAGTCGTTGTCATCCCATATAATTCTTGATATATTAGGGTTGTTTCATATTTTCGACAAATTTACGACAATAAGGAGGTTAGCACATGAGAGTTCACGTTACCGATGCCAAGCCGGGAGATCGCCTCAAATCCGATACATACAACGGGCACGGTGTACCTGTCATGATTCAGGGCACCGAGCTTCAGCATGACGACATTTCCAAACTCATTATGCATGGTGTCGATTATATCGACATTGATGCCGGTTCTGCGAGCATTCCGGTTGACTTTGCCCCCGATGTTCCAGCTTCCCCTGAATCCCTCAAACGCGCCGTTCCCCTCATGGAGCAGACGATCAGTGGCTTTGAAAGCATGTTTCTCGAAGCTTCCTCAACTGGAAAATTTGATGAATATCGAGTTGATGAACTGTTCGGCCCTCTCGTTTCAGAGCTGGCTCGTCAAAAAGATGTCGTATCTCTGCTGTTAATTATGGAGCGGGGAGATCACTATACCTATAATCATTCTCTCCAAGTAGGCGTACTGTCATATTACATTGCCACATGGCTTGGATATACGGAAGAAGAAGCATATGCCGCCGGTAAAGCTGGATATTTACATGATATAGGCAAGTCCATGATACCGGATGAAATTTTGAACAAACCGGATAAACTGACACCCGAAGAATTCCATGAGATGAAAAAACATTCGCTATATGGCTATGATATTATTCGCAATTCAACCAGCGATGAGATTTCTGCAATTGTTGCCTTGCAGCATCACGAGCGTGAAGATGGAAGTGGATATCCCCATGGACTGTTCAAGGAAGAAATTCATCCTTTTGCCAGCATAACAGCTATTGCAGACGTGTATAGCGCGATGATTTCCAATCGTGTGTACCAGACGAAGCAGGAGCTACTCGCCGTATTACGCGAGCTGCACAGCATGAGTTTTGGACATTTAAACCCAGAAGCTACCCAAGTGTTCATCAGACATATGCTTCCTAATTTCATTAATAAGCAGGTTCTGCTGACTACAGGGCAGACAGGAACGATTATTCTGAACAATCCTGCTGATTACTTCAGACCCTTAGTGAGAATTAACGATGATGAATATGTAGATTTGTCTAGGAAACGCCATGTATCCATTGATGAAATCTATTTGGAATCCTGATCCGCTACTGCCTCCCGGCGTTACTTCGGTGGAACGAAATGTTTTGCCGAAGCCCAGGCTACGCGAATAAAAAGAGACTGTCCTTGATTCGTAGGTTCTTCTACGAAGGACAGCCTCTTTTTATGTTAGAGATATTAACCTAGTCACAATTTACAACGATCAAAAACAATAAAAACGCGTTTCTACCACTATATTATTTGCTACATTTGTTTATTAAATAAGAGGTTCCTGAATCAATGTTGCGAAATTGAACTGGTGCACATGACCATCATTTAATGTGGTTTGGCCTGTAACAAAATGTACGTGCTTGCCATTTCCGACTGGAATAGCGGGTCCTGTTCTAATCCTTCTCAGATTATGAAAATGGTTCACGAAATCAGTTTTTGAAAGATCAATTTCATGGACATGACTTCTTCCAACTCGAATCGCTTGCCCAGTAACACCTGCAAAGCGGTGGTTATGTCGGTCTGCGCCTTCTTCAGCCAGTTTGGTACTACCTTCAAATTCATGTACATGCCTCTGTGTCTGTTTAGAAGAGATTGTTTTCTTCTTTACTGTAGGTTTATTCTTCTGCATCCGTTGCCTGCCTCCTTATGTTTTGTGGCTTTACAATATCCTATTAAGCAAACATAGTTAAGTGCTAGGCAATTATCCGCAGTCCTAACAATAATTTTTTAATTCTATCTCCCCTTATAAAAGCGGTTTCATAAAACTGCCGAAGTCTTTTTAGACATTACGGAAAAAATAGAAGAAGACGAACTTAAAAAGTTCGCCTTCTATACTAGTAGGAAATCCGAGTCGGCACAAAATCGGCACGACTCCGATTTAACAGCTTTAGAATACCTCAAAAACCTTGTCACACCAAGGATTACGGCGTTTTAACCGATACTACCTTCCATTTCGAACTTGATCAAACGGTTCATTTCTACCGCATATTCCATCGGCAGCTCTTTGGTGAACGGCTCAATAAAGCCCATAACGATCATTTGCGTTGCCTCTGCTTCAGTCAAACCACGGCTCATCAGATAGAACAGCTGATCTTCCGATACCTTGGAAACCGTTGCTTCGTGCTCAAGCGTGATGTCGTCATTCATGATTTCATTATAAGGAATAGTATCTGAAGTTGATTGATTATCCAAAATCAGCGTATCACACTTGATATTCGATTTTGCACCTTGAGCCTGACGACCGAATGAAGCTAATCCGCGATACGTTACTTTACCGCCGTGCTTACTGATCGACTTGGATACAATTGTGGATGTGGTGTCTGGTGCCAAGTGGATCATTTTCGCACCTGCATCCTGATGCTGGCCTTTGCCTGCAACAGCGATGGACAGGACCATTCCTTTCGCTCCACGGCCTTTCAATACAACGGCTGGATACTTCATCGTCAACTTGGAACCGATGTTACCATCGACCCATTCCATCGTTGCGTTTTCTTCTGCAACCGCACGTTTGGTTACCAGGTTATAGATGTTTGGTGCCCAGTTCTGGATCGTTGTATAACGAACGCGTGCGTTCTTCTTACAAATAATTTCGACCACGGCACTATGCAGCGAGTTCGTGCTGTAAATTGGAGCTGTGCAGCCTTCTACATAATGCACAAAGCTGTCTTCGTCGGCAATAATGAGCGTACGCTCAAATTGACCCATGTTTTCCGAGTTGATACGGAAGTAAGCCTGCAATGGAACTTCACATTTCACACCTTTTGGTACATAGATGAAGCTACCGCCTGACCATACCGCACTGTTCAGTGCAGCAAACTTATTATCCGCAGGAGGTATAACTGTTGCAAAATACTCTTTCAGAATCTCAGGATGCTCACGCAACGCCGTATCGGTATCCATGAAAATAACGCCCTGATCTTCCAGTTCCTTTTGCATACTGTGGTAGACAACCTCGGATTCATACTGTGCGGATACACCAGCCAAAAACTTTTGCTCCGCCTCAGGAATACCCAGTTTATCAAAGGTTTCTTTAATTTCCGTCGGAACTTCTTCCCATGTCTTCCCTTGTTTCTCGGAAGGTCTTACATAGTACTGGATATCGTTGAAATCCAGTTCATCCATATCTCCGCCCCAAGTTGGCATCGGCATTTTTTCAAACTGTTTCAGTGCTTTCAGACGGAACTCCAGCATCCATTCTGGCTCATCCTTAATTTTGGAGATTTCCTTTACAATTTCCGGAGTGAGACCCTTACCTGTTTGGAAAATGGACTTGTGCTCGTCACGAAAGCCATATTTATACTCTTCCATTTCCGGTGCTTTCTTGGCCATGTTTCTCAAACCTCCTCTGTTCTATTTAAATTATTTATCTTCATCAATCCCTTTGCGCAGCGCGTTCCAAGCCAGTGTCGCACATTTGATGCGGGCCGGGAACTTATTTACGCCTGACAAAGCTTCCAATTCTTCATAATCATCGAATTCGACGGCTTCTCCCTTCATTAAAGAAGAGAAGCGGCTCGCCATATCCAGTGCCTGGTCAATCGTTTTTCCTTTGACCGCTTCTGTCATCATCGAAGCTGAGGACATACTTATCGAGCAGCCTTCGCCAGTAAAACGGGCATCTTCAACCACGCCGTCTTTTGTTTTGAGTTGAAGAGAAATCCGGTCACCACACGTAGGATTATTCAAATCCACCGTAACGGCATCGTCCTCAAAACGTCCGCGATTGCGCGGATTTTTATAATGATCCATAATCACGCGTCGGTACAAGTCATCAAGTTGCATCGCCAAAATACTCCTTTGTTTGGATTAAGGCGCTGACCAAAGCGTCGACTTCCTCTTCCGTGTTATAGAGGTAAAAGCTGGCACGTGCAGTCGCACTGGCTTTCAGCCAGCGCATCAATGGCTGGCAGCAATGATGGCCTGCACGTACAGCCACCCCTTTGCTATCCAATACGGTAGCTACATCATGCGGATGCACATCATCCAAGTTGAATGTTACGAGCCCAACATGACGGTCTGCAGGTCCGTAAATCGTCAACCCCTCCACTTCACGGAGACGTTTGAGAGCATAGTCGACCAGACGGCTTTCATGCTGTGCAATGGCGTCCAGTCCGATGCTTTCCAGAAAATCAATGGCAGCTCCCAAGCCAACGGCTCCAGCTATAATCGGGGTTCCACCTTCGAATTTCCAAGGCAGCTCCTTCCATGTGGATTCATACAATCCCACATCGTCGATCATTTCACCGCCGAACTCAATGGGCTCCATGTTTTCCAGCAGCGCCTTCTTGCCGTACAGTGCACCGATCCCAGTAGGAGCACACATTTTGTGACCCGAAAAGGCATAAAAGTCAGCATCGATGTCTTGCACGTCTACTTTCATATGTGGTGTGCTTTGTGCACCATCTATAACGATGACTGCGCCTTTGCGATGCGCAATAGCTGCAATCTCTTTGACAGGGTTCACAACACCAAGCACATTGGAGACATGCGCAATCGCTACAATTTTCGTATTTTCTGTAACGGTATTCTCCACATCAGCAAGATCAACGCTACCATCCTCTTGAAGTGGAATATATTTCAAAGTCGCGCCTGTGGCTTTGGCTACCTGTTGCCACGGAATCAGATTACTGTGATGCTCCATTTGTGTGATGACAATTTCATCACCTGCCTGGCAATTAGCTCTGCCATAGGAAGAAGCGACCAGATTCAGCGCCGTTGTTGTTCCTCTTGTAAAAATAATTTCCTGACTGCGCTTTGCATTCAGAAAGCGGGCTACCTTCTCCCGCGCACCTTCATAAGCATCCGTTGCGCGACTACCCAAGGTATGCACACCACGGTGAACATTTGAATTATCATATTCGTAGTAGTGCTTGATCGCCTCGATGACCGCCAGCGGTTTTTGCGAAGTGGCCGCATTATCCAAATAAACCAGCGGATGACCGTTAATCTCCTGATGTAAAATCGGGAACTGTTCACGGATCAATGCAGTATTCATTGGCCTAACTTCCTTTCAACAAGGCTTTGCAGCTGATGTTGAAGTCCTTCGAGCGGAATTTCAGATACGACAGGTGCCAAGAAGCCATAAATAATCAGACGTTCAGCTTCTGCACGGCAAATCCCGCGGGACATCAAGTAATACACTTGTTCACGGTTAACCTGACCAACCGATGCTGCGTGACCTGCCGTTACATCATCTTCATCAATCAGCAGAATCGGGTTAGCGTCACCACGCGCTTTCGGGCTGAGCATCAGAACACGTTCTGTTTGCTGACCGTCTGCTTTGGTAGCACCTTTTTCAATTTTTGTAATTCCGTTAATGATGGAAGACGCTTCTTCACGCATTACTGCGCGCGTAATCATCTGACTGGCGGAATTTTTACCAAAATGCTGTGCTTGTGTCGTATAGTTCAACTTTTGTGAGCCAGAACCAACAGCAATGATCTTGGCATCCGAATTGGAGCCATTGCCTTTGAGCACGGACATGGTATTGCTTGCTGTATTGCCGTTGTTCATTTCGCCCACAATCCATTCGATAGCTGCGTCATTTCCCAACGTAGCACGACGAATCGAAATATCCGTTACTTGCTCTCCAAACTGATGGACTGTCGCATAACGTACTTTAGCTCCTGCATTTGCAACAACTTCTACCGCACCGTTATGAAGAACAGGTGCCGCCAAATCCGCAGATACATAGTTGTCTACGTAAGTCACGGAACTGTGGCTTTCAACAATGAGCAGCACATGCGGTGCAAACGTTGCAGTCGCATCGTCCGTCAGGAATACAGCTTGAAGCGGGACGTTCAGTTCTACATTTTTAGGCACATAAGCAAATACTCCACCGTTCCAGAGTGCTGCGTGCAATGCAGATAACGAATTTTCTTCAGCCTTAATAACTGTGTTCAGATGAGCTTTAACCAAATCAGCATGCTCTTTAACCGCTGTTTGTAAATCCGTGAAAATGACGCCTTGCGCCGCCAATTCCTCGCTCAGCTTCACATATACCGCGCCGGAGTTGCGCTGAATAATCAGACCGCCCTCCTGTTGCTCTTTGACCAGATCAGCAATGGCTGCAGGAACCTGCCCTACCGATGCAATGACCTCACTCTGTTTATGTTGACCGTAATCGTTTAATTTCCAACGTTCGATTTTTGTTTTTTCAAATACCGGAAGCTCCAGTTTGCCTGCAAGCTCAAGTGCTTTTTGTCTGTCTTCGGCCAACCAAGATGGTTCGCCGTTACGTTCGGACAGAACACGCAGTTGCTCGGAATCTACCGGAAGGATTGTTTGTGTAGTCATTAGTTTTCCTCCTCGCTTCCGGCTTACGCCTCTTGTCCTACAGTTTCATCAACGATACCCAGCTCTTCCTTGATCCAGTCGTAACCGTCCGCTTCCAGACGCTCAGCAAGCTCAGGACCACCGGATTTAACGATACGTCCTTGCATCATCACATGTACATAATCTGGTTTAACGTAGTTTAACAGACGTTGATAGTGAGTAATGATAAGGAAACCACGCTCTTCGGAACGCATAGCATTGACACCGCTAGCCACGATTCTCAAAGCATCGATATCCAGACCGGAGTCGATTTCATCAAGAATGACAATTTTCGGATCAATCATCATCATTTGCAAAATTTCATTCCGTTTTTTCTCACCACCAGAGAAGCCTTCGTTCAGGTAACGGTGAGCAAACTCAGGATTCATTTCGAGCTCTTTCATTTTGCTTTCCATTTGACGGATAAACTTAATCAGGGAGATTTCTTGTCCTTCTTCACGGCGTGCGTTAATCGCGCTACGCAAAAAGTCGGAGTTCGTTACCCCTGCAATTTCACTCGGATACTGCATCGCCAAGAACAATCCTGCACGTGCACGCTCATCCACTTCCATATCCAGCACGTCTTCTCCATCCAAAGTTACTTTACCATCTGTGACTTCATATTTAGGATGACCCATCAAAGCAGACGCGAGTGTACTTTTACCCGTACCGTTAGGACCCATGATGGCATGGATTTCTCCGCCCTTCATTTCGAGGTTAATACCTTTCAAAATTTCCTTGCCTTCAATGGTCGCTTTGAGACCTTCAATCTTAAAGTTTGTAGCCATATTCGCAATACCCTCCAAAAAATGTAGTGTGGTGTCGAAATCAGAAAGTATATTTAAACAGGGGAGCCCCCTGATTTCAAGTAATATTTAAAAATTTATTTATAATCATTCTAAACTGATTCTCAATGATTCTCAAGTTATTTTATAATAAATATCTTGAAGGGTGCAACCAACAGACACACGTTATCCAACTTTCTTCATAAAATGTTCACCCTACCAGGCACACAAATAGCAAAATTCTTCCTGTGGTTGTTCATGTAATTATAAATTTGCACAAAAAACATGGGTTGCATGATCTCTTTCCAGCCATAAAAACGCTACTGACAGCATGACGTCAGTAGCGTTTTACATGTAGAGAGTTTATTTCAGAGCGTAACCCCATCACTATGAAGTGGAATTAATTTCACCGAACTAGGCATTGAGTGATGGAGCGAAATTCTGCCAATTAGCCCAAATAAGAGCGAAGCATCCACATATGTTTCTCCAGATCCGCTTTATAACCAATCAGCAAATCTGCAGTTGGCTGGTCGGAATTGCTTTCCGCCAGTTCGATACCTTCCTGAAACTCCTCGCATACTGTTGCAAAATCCTCGATCAAGGTTTGTACCATCTTAGGAGCATCTTCGTTGCCGGTTGCTTCCTGAATCGACGACAGCTCCAGGTATTCCTTCAACGTTGCGGAAGGAGAACCTTTCAACGCGAGCAAACGCTCGGCGATCTCATCCATTTTCAATGTCACTTCATTGTATAACTCTTCAAATTTAACATGGAGTGTGTAGAAACTAGAGCCTTTCACATACCAGTGATAGTTATGAATTTTTACATATAACACATTGAGGTTAGCGACTTGACGGTTTAAAAGTTCCTCCACCGATTTGGTTTGCGTATTTTTCGAGTTACTTGTTGTTTTAGCCATCATAAATCCCTTCCTTTTTCATCAAATTGATTTTCAGGAACGTTTACGTATCCATCACCGTCATTGCTGACGGTAAGACGCCAGCGGGCATCCTAATATCACCTGCCGGACGTCTGTCTCATATTTACCCTCTCTATACGGAGACGAAACAAAAAAAGAGTACTCCTTTCTTCCTCTTTCAATCCCCATAAAAAAAATGTACAAAACTTCAATGATTTTCGTTATACTTTCTCTATCCCATCAAAATACTTGGTTTAATATTGTGATATTTTTTAAACTATTTACATGCGCACATTTTATGGAGGTGACTTCGTTGTCCCAATATCATCCTTTAACGACTGAAGAAGCAATCGAATTCGTGAAGAGCATCCCCGGATTTTTTAGTCAGGAAGCTCGTCTGGAATGCCGAGAAATCGGTGATGGTAACTTAAATCTGGTTTTTCATATTACGGATTCTGAATCTAACAAGAGTATCATTGCCAAGCAGGCACTTCCCTATGTAAAAATTGTGGGTGAATCCTGGCCGCTTTCACTGGATCGTGCCCGTATTGAACGCGAGGCACTTCAGCAAGAACACCACATTTGCCCCGAATTGGTTCCTGCGGTACTGGCGTATGACGATGAGCTTGCGTTGACCGTGATGGAGGATCTTAGCTCACACACCATCATGCGCAAGGGACTAATAGAAGGAAACACCTATCCATATTTCGCTAATCATATTGGGAAGTTTCTGGCACGTACGCTTTTCTTCACCTCAGATTTGGGCATGAATCAGCAGGATAAAAAAGACCTGGTTAAACGCTTTATCAACCCGGATCTCTGCAAAATAACTGAGGATCTGATTCTGGATGAACCGTATCGGTTCTCAGATAATAACAACTATGGTGCGTACATCGAAGACGAAGCAGAGGCACTACGTACAGATCAAGTGCTTCATCTGGAAGTGGCTTTGCTGCGAGAAAAGTTTTTGACACGAACTGAAGCGCTTCTGCACGGTGACCTTCATACTGGTAGCATTTTTGTAACGACCGACTCGACTAAAGTCATTGATCCTGAATTTGCCTACTACGGACCCATGGGCTTTGATATCGGAGCGGTGATCGCCAATCTGCTGTTGAACTACGCAGCACAACCCGGATGGACTTCTGGCGAGAAGGCTCTAAAGGAAAGGCGTGACTGGGTTCTGGAGACCGCCATTCAGGTATGGGAGCAGTTTGAGCGTAGGTTCCGCAAACTGTGGGATGAGCATGTCACCGATCATATGGCACGTACAGCGGGATATCAGGACTTGTATCTCCAGAAAGTACTGCAAGATACGATTGGTTTTGCAGGGTGCAAAGTGATTCGCCGTATCATCAGCCTGTCGCATGTGGCAGATATCGACACCATTGCCGATCCTGCTATCAAGGAAGCTGCGGAACGTCTGGCGTTATCTATCGGTAAATCCTTGGTTCTTCGCAATCGCGAGCTTCATTCGATTCGGGAACTGGGAGACATTGTTCGGACAGCAACAGCTGCCCAAACTAAAGGAGCTTAATGAATATGAGTGAAAAGAAAGAATCGTCGCCCGTAACCTCTGGGAAAGCTGCAGTGTCCAGTCAGGCTCTATCTTCGCTGGTGTGGAAAGGCAATCGCTTGTCTATGTTGGATCAGCGTCTGCTGCCCGAAACGATTGTCATGCTGGATTTATTCACGTCCGAGGAAGTATGGGATGGCATACATGCCATGAAGGTACGTGGTGCGCCCGCTATCGGGATGGCTGCGGCCTACGGCGTTGTGCTAGGAGCTACCGCCTACGACGGCACCGACGCTGCTGGGTGGCTGCAGCATGTACACGCCGTGTGCGGACATTTGGCTACTTCACGCCCGACGGCAGTGAACCTGTTCTGGGCCTTGGACCGCATGAAGAAGCGGGCTGGGGAACTCATCGTTGAAGCTAGCGGAGGTCAGGTCGAAGACTGGAATGCCGGGCTGGAGCGTGAAGCCACAGCCATTCAGACAGAGGATGAGGAAGTATGTCGCCAGATCGGCATCCATGCTTTACCTCTGTTCGAGGACGGGATGGGCGTACTTACTCACTGCAATGCAGGCGGATTGGCGACAGCGAAATACGGAACAGCGCTCGCGCCGATGTACCTTGCGCAGGAGAACGGCATTCACCTCAAAGTATTTGCCGACGAAACCCGCCCCGTGCTGCAGGGGGCGCGCCTGACCGCTTTCGAGCTTCAGCAGGCAGGAATTGATGTCACCCTGCTCTGTGACAATATGGCGGGCATGGTGATGTCCAAAGGATGGGTACAGGCCGTTATTGTCGGCACAGATAGAGTCGCTGCTAATGGAGATGTTGCCAACAAAATCGGCACCTATAGCCTAGCTGTGCTAGCGAAGGCGCATGGCATTCCTTTTTATGTCGCTTCGCCACTATCTACCATTGATTTGCAGACCGCAACAGGCGCAGATATTCCGATTGAAGAGCGTTCTGCTGAGGAAGTTACCGAAAGCTTTGGTAAAAGGACCGCCCCGCAGGGCATCAAAGTCTACAACCCAGCTTTCGATGTTACACCTCATGAGTACATTACCGCCATCATTACCGAAAAAGGAATTGTACAAGCACCCTTTAGCGAGAACCTGAACAATTTGCTTACCGAATAATTGTTCTTGCAGGTCATATAGTTCGTATATAATTCAAATGATTCTACTCGATAGAATAAAACTTTTCACAGAAAAAAACCGGAGCCAAAAAGTCCGGTTTTTTTTCGTTCTTGTTCCTCTACTTTTATGCAACATATGCACATAGGCTTCATTACACCAGTTTCAAAAGTACTTCGTATCCTGGCATACCTGGCTTAATCCCCAGTTGCTCCGCTTCTGTCGTCACCGATTCCATCGGCGCTTCCAACAATTCTTTCAGCGTTTTTACCCCCACAGCTCGTGCGGCAAGAATTTTCCGATCCGCCAGCCGCTCATTGAGCAGCCCAACATCCAGTGCACCACACATGATGTAACCACGGGAGTTGGAGATAGTTAACAGCGTTGTTTTAGGCAGTTTGACCTCGACTCCAATAAATGTATGCTCACCCACTTGTACGGGTTCCAAGTGTATCATTGTTCTCACATGCACCTCCTCTTAGTTCACCCGGGATATTTTATGCGGCATTTCCGGGTAAGTGTGGACGCCCGTGGATACATTCAAAATTTCAGGTGGTTTATGGGTTTAAATTAGAACGTGAACACCGAGAATACGAGATCAAAATCAAATTCATTCGAGGTGTTTCTTTATGAGTAAAAACTGCGACACGCTTTTATTTTCTCCAATATCGGTAATATCTTTTAGATGGACATTTTATTCATCTGCTTGATTCCCATATCCTTAGCTCAACAATTTGATCATGATTGATATTGGAACATGGTTACCTGAATTTGACGCACCTTCGTTTGAAGCAAGGTGGTTGTAAATATCATCCTCATTTATTCAGATTGGCTAACTATGTAAAAAGGCCCACTCCCGTTTTTATTGTTAAGGAGCAGACTCAAATTGTACTTTTTTAAATCTCTATGCTATCCCACAACTCTAAAATAGTCTTATCATCTATCTTCCCATTAATGAACAACTCTCTTGCTGATTCAAATGATTGCGAAAAACTGTCCCTTTCACGAGTAAGAAAGTAATCTTCTTCATTCTGGCTAATCCAATAGCTATCATTTTTATAGTAGAACTGAAACTCTTCCCCCATTTCAAAACGTTCCACCAATTCATTGTATTCCAAAATAGTCCCCTCCTACTTCTTGTTAACTCTTTTAAATGTCCCATCTTCTTTCCATTCAAAAACATGTTCATGAGGCCACTCTGGATGCTGCTTTGAATTTCCATGATTCGTGTAGTCTACATCGCGTGTAGCGCAATTGTTTTAATTTTCTTAGGTGTAATGGCATCCTACTACTTTATAACGAATGTTAGACCATAGGGGACTATATGCTTTGTCGTGCTTACAATTTATGTGGTACCCATACACAACATCCAGACCACAAAAAGCACTTTAGATGAGGCTTTATTTTTTCAGTTTTAAAAAACATAAATCCTCTCTAACCCACACAAACCAAAAAGGCTAGATGGATAATCCCATCTAGCCTCGATTGAGTGAAAAATACACAATTGAGGATTTCCAGAGTTATTCATATTTCCAAATAATAGATCCATCAGTAGATGTTATCATGCTGGGAGGATCGTTATGGAGAGAAATTTCAATAAAGGGGCTCTTTCCTTTTTGTAACCAATTATATATACTTCCTTCGTCGTTAATCGGCTTAGATACTATCTTTTTAACTTCAATAACCGCAGCATCATATTCAATGAATCCATTATCATCTTCATCTAAACCATTGTTTGTTTCATAAATGGTGTCCCTAGTACCAATAATCTTTAATCCACTTCCCCACTGAATAGTTAATTCTTCTTTCGGTACTGAAATAATGGCTTTAATCAAAGAATCATATCCCATATATTCCTCCTTGGTTTAAGGCGCTGCTGGTACAATATGTGCGCCATCTTTACTGTAATGAATAATTCCTTTTGTTGTTTCTTCGAACATACCAGTATCTCTATTATAGTATTTCCCGATAGGTTTTCCGAAATCAATCCTTTCTCGCCCTGCTTTAAACATAGCACCTTTTCCAGAATAACTATCAAGTAATTCTTGTGCGGTTTTGTTATCACCATAGAAAATACTCTTGTTCTTACCATTGGCTAAGTCTTGTTTGTAGTTGGGCGTCCCAACAATATGCTTCTCCTGATCTCCGTGTTTTACTTTTACAGGGTAACTGTCAACTTCACGATAAGGACCTGCTGGAACAGATTTTTTCCCATAAGAAGGTACACCTTCTCCTTTCGCCATCTGCCACAATTCCGCTGAGCTTTTTCCTATTCCGCTTGCGCCTTTAACTGCGGTTGTACCTCCATGTGCCGCTAAAGCTGCTGAGCCAATCAATCCAGGTATTCCGATAATACTACCAACTCCCGTGGATGAAACAGCAACTGATAATCCTTCTCCACCTATTCCAGCTACTACCTCACCAGCCCCCTGCAATGTCGTAGCTACGTGACCGAGAATTTCACCTACTTTAGCAGCCATAGGATGATCATAATCACGGTCTTTGTCAGGCAGCATCCCCAAGGTTAAATCTTCCTGAATAGCACCTTTCGCTCCCTGAGCAGTATCCCACAAAATTTCCCCTTGAAGCTTACTAGCTTCCATCTGAGCTTCGGCTTTTGTGATCTCAGCTTTACCGATCTGTTCAAAAATTTTATGTAACCAACCTTCACCGCTTGATGCCGTTTTAACAGGCACACCATTCCCCGGCACATCCAGTACGACTTTTTTTCCATCTACCTGTGTGAAGTTTTTTGAAATAAAAATGAGTTCTTGTGCAACCGTAGAAAGTCGTTCAAGCGTCACGCCCATGGATTGTCTAGAGACCTGAAAATCTTGGAAAAACCTCTCTCGGGTAGCACCAGACCAACCTTGTTGGACAAAATCAATTCTTCCATTCAGTAAATTCAACATACGTTCCATTTCGTGTTTACCATGCAAGAACTGGTCAGCCACTTCCATTAGCTTATCAGGTGGAACCAATATTCTCCCCAATTGATCACGTCCATTTTAATTTAGATGGAAATAATCTTATCAGAAGGAGATGTTTAGGGATATCCACCTGTTATCCTGAAATTTCCTTTTATATTATGTGACAAATGGACTGATATAAACGGATTTACTATGTCAAAAGTATTGTATAAATACCTGGCAAAGTAAATGATTTGACTTCACTCTTTTGAGAGCATCCAATTTTATCTTGTTAATTTTGATAAAAGTAATAAATCCATAGCATTTATTTTTTTGTTTATAAAATACACAAATAGCTCCTTATATAAGTTGCCGATAGATGGTGATTCACTAATAGATTCAAGTAATACAACTGACTTTTTAATATAAATGAAAATATCAGTGTTAAATTTTTTTAACATATTGTGGGGGCACAAAATCGGCAAGCCAAACACCATTGTTAGCGATATAGAACTTCACATTGTTAGCCATTGATTTTACTGTATCGATTTCAAGAATGACTAATTCACCACGTCTCTTACCTGCCAATGTTGCAAATTCAAGTGTCTCAGATAGATGAACATACTTTCTCCCCATGGGTTTAATTCCCTCGGTAATAATTTTATCAACTACTTTGCTATTTGTTCCGTGATAAAGAGCAGTTGGCGGAATGGATTCTTCGTAATCTAATCTTCCTGCACTGTGCCCGTAGTTCGCTCGTATGTATCCATTTACCATGTGGTATCGCTTCTTTGGACAATTAGTTACGACTTGATCAATCCCTGCTTCTCCTATATCCGACCATCTATTCTCTGACTTAATTGCTGAAATTAAGTCATGCACGTGACAATAACCTTCATGATCCAACTTAATTCCAAACTGTTCTGGTGTATGCCTAAGAATTTTACTCATAAATTTACTAAGGCTCTCTTCTTGTTTTGGTGATAACATCATATACTCCTTGTAATGAAATATTTGTTTTATCTATAGTAACCAATCTGATGATTCATAGCTTCTTGTGAAATAAAGCACCAATCCCCCGATAAGGAAAAATGTAGCTCCAATTAAAAAACCTCTTAGACTATATCTGCTATAAGCCTCCAATAATACTGCAACTCCCAGCCCACAAGGGAAATACCCGAAAATACCCCTTATCAAAGCCATGATAAAAAACTTACGATTCATAAATTTTTCTCCTCGCTAATCGTACTTCATTATATAAAAACGAACAAATTCATTTCATCCATATCCATATATCCTCTTTGTCCCCATTTCACAGCAATCCAAAGTCGACTAACAATACCTTTCCATTCTAAGCCTAAATTAAAAAGACAACAGGTGATACCTGCTGCCTTTACTCACCATTATTCAGCTTCCGTCAACATTTTTAAAATGCCAGTAAATGAGCCGTCAATCGACATAATATCTCCATTAACTTGTTTGCTAAATTGAGACTCCGTAAGTTTATCTTTTCCTGCTGTGTGATTCTTAATGAATTTTATAAGCTCTGCTTTCTGATTTGCAATATCCTTTAATGCTTGTTCGCTTTCTTTTTTGTAATTTTTAACTGTTTTATTTAGTTCCACTTTAGCCACGCTGAGCTGCTTCTTTAATTTATCATAGTCTGCTTTGGCTTGAGCTATTACCGCTTTACTAGACTTATTTTTCACTTCGTTTTTATAGCGCGCTGATGCTTGACTTAATCTCTGAGTTAGCTCACGAACTTCTGCCCCCAGAACAGCATTAAGTTTTTTTTGTGCAATTTTAATTTCCTTCACACGATCTTTGTAATTCTCAAAGTATATTTTTTCGATTTCACTTGTTGACATTGCTTTTGTAGATGTTGCTGCCAATACTTGTGATGGAATTAAGATAGCAAACATTAATAGTAGTAGAATAGCTTTCTTCATATGTATCTCCTTCTTTGGTAGTAGTGCAATTATCATAAGGGAAATGAAGGGAATAGGCAATATGTCTTGTTATTTAAATACTACTTTCCACATTTTATAATCTTCCAATGATCGAATAAGCATTTGACAGATAAAAGTCCAAGCTAAGTCACTTCTAGAAGCTTATTTATGTAGAGCAAAACAAACGATATAAAAAAAGCTAGACGGATAATTCCATCTAACCTCTTGATCATAGTTAATTTTCTAGGTCTATTGTGATCTTAAACTTGAGATTATTTTATTCCAACATTCCTCCATGTTGTCCAGTTGGATCGTAATTACTAATGCTACTGACATAAAACTGGATACTAGGAGGGTGGAATCAACTTACTCTTCATCTTCATTAACCACTTTAATTAGATTTCCGTAGACTGCCCTCGTATGAGCAGATGCATGTTCTTTAAAATACGTAAACAACCTCATACATCTAATTGCTTGTATTTTATTATTAACTTCAGCAGACTTTTCCAAACAACTTAACAAAAATGTGAAGCCGTCTGAAAACTTCCCTTTACGTAAAAGATAGATTGCCAATTCCCTTGAAAAATGAGTGTATCGCTCCGTTGTGAATCGATGAGAATACAACCCTTCAACTTTTTCCTGCTCCAGAAAGGAGATAATTTCTCTTTCAAATTGCTTTAAAATATCATCTACATCAAAATGGTATCGGTTTGCTGCCTCAATCATAATATCAAGTGCGGGAAGAATCTCATCTTTTCTTGAAGAAATATAAGCTACATAATCAGAAAGAACGCTCTTATCGCCAGAAAGAAGCTTATTAACATACGTGTTTACTACTGCCCAGTCTTCGTACTTTTTTCTCCATTTCAAAGCTTCTTCATCTGTATCAGTAACCCAACTTAAATCAGCGTATTTTTTAATGTGTTGAAGTCCCTTTTCATAGTCTTTCCTCTCACCACATGCTTGTGAACGAAGTAAATGCGAGAATGCCCAATACGCAAACAAAGGAAAATTAGGTTTCTTCGAATTGTCTTTGTGTACATGATGCCGCTGTTGTTGCAGTTTGTATTGAATTTTTGCCTTGTCTCCCATTGCTTTAGCGAATAGTTCTACTTTATCCCATTTTCGTAACGAGCGGTATGTATTCGCCAAGTCTTTTAAGGCATCTAACTGATCTACCTCATCTAATCGATCAACGTAAGGCTCAAATTGAATGGCTGCATCATAGTTTTTCTCTTGATCGTCTCCAATACGAATCGTAAACAATCGATACTGGCAAACCGCCAATCGTTCTGAATACTGATACTTTTCCCCTTCTGACACGTTTTCATAAAGGAACGCCGCTGCTTCAGTATTACCCTTTTTAAAAGAATCCTCGGCTACTTCAAAAAGTGAAGGAAGATAAACAGGATTATCTAGCAACATACCTACAACTCTTCGCAAGCAATCAAGTCGTCCTAACACCACGCATCGGTACAAAAAAGGGCTGATTCTTCGCCAGTTGAGCGGTTCTTCTTCAATACATTCATCAATATAACGTTCATAAAAATAATCCGGTGGCAAATTCATACCCATAGTGATACGATCTAGCTGGTGAACAGAAATAGGTCGGTTGCCCGTCACAATGCCACTAACTGTTCCTACATTCAAATCAATAATGTGACCAAACTCGGTCATGGTTAAGCTTTTTCTTATCAGATAGGTTTGAACTTCTGCTCTAATCGTAGGTGTGATCTCCATAGATAAACCACCCTTTCAACGTAGACTCGGCATATGATACATAATTAAACCATGTAATGAGAAACAGTTAGTAAGAATTACTTTAGCCCATCATTGTCTTTTGGAACAAAGTCATATACCCTTCAGTTGTTTACAACAGCACACATAACATTTTTGCACTTTTTACATATATTTCTCAAAAGAAGATTTCCTCATATTGCTTATATACAGCAAAACGCAATAAAAAGGCTAGACGGATCATTCCGTCTAACCACTTAATAATAGTAATTTTTTAGGTTCTACTGTGCCTTATACTGGAGACTTTTTATTCTTAGATTCCCCCGTGGTGCCCTGTTGGTTCGTATCTAGACCCAAACTCTTGATATTGGAAAGGAGCAACCACTATCGTCATTAATAGAAAGCTAGTCACCAATATGGTTAGAACAATTTTATGCTTCATCTTCCTCCACCTCTTTAATCAAATTTCTATACGCTGTCTTTGTTTCAGGTGATGCATACTCTTGATAGGACTCATAGAGTCTTACACATTTGATTATATATGATTTATTATTAATAGCTGTAGATTTTTCCAAACAACTCAACAAAAAACGAAACCCTTCTGGATATATCCCTTTATTCAAATAGTATTTTGCTAATTCATTGGAGAAATGAGTAAAACGTTCTAAAATAATTTGTTGAGTATATACGCCTACTCGATTTTGTTCATTCAAAAAAGATTGAATTTCTACTTCAAACAATGCAAGTATATGATCTACATTTATATTGTATCGATTAGCCGCCTCGATTATGTTATCTATTGCGGGAAGTATTTCATCTTCCTTCGAAGAAAAATAAGCAACATAATCAGAGAGTACGCTTACATCGCCAGACATAAGCCTATTCACATAAGTATTGGCGTCGGCCCATTCTTTAAATTGATTTTTCCATTTTAAAGTTGTATCATCTTGTTCTTCTACCCAGCTTAAGTCGGCATACTTTTGAATATGCTGAAGCGCTGTCTCATAATCTTTATTAGCATCACAAATTTCAGCACGAATTAAATGCGAAAATGCCCAATAAACAAATGGAGGATAAAAAGGCTTCTTTGTTTGCTCACTCTTTGTATGCTGCTGGTCAATTTTATATTGTATTTCAGCTTTATTGCCCAAAGCCGTAGCAAAGTTATTTGCCTTATCCCACTTTCGCAATGAACGACAAGTATTTACTAAATCTCTTAACGCATCTAACTGGTCCGCTTCATCCAAACGTTCCACGTAAGCCTCAAATTGAACAACCGCATCATAATTTTTTTCTTGATTATCTCCTTGCCTCGTTTGGAACAGTCGATATTGGCAAATTGCTAAACGTTCCGAATACTGTTTTTTCTCACTCATAGCTACATTCTCGTACAGAATAGTTGCCGCTTCATAACATTCTTCTTTAAACAGCTCTTCAGCAAGCTCAAATAAGGATTCTGAATAGCCCAACTTATCCATCAATAGATTGACCACATCATGAATGCAGTCCAGTTTGTTCAATTTCGCACAATTATGTATAAAAGGACTCATTCGACGCCAATTCGGATTAGCCTCTGTTAAATACTCAGACACATACCGTTCGTAGTAATAGCCAACGGGATGCCCCATTGCTTTTGTAATTCGGTCTAGCTGATCCACTGAAAGAGTGCGGTTCCCATTAATAATACTACTCATGGTTCCCGGATTCATTTCTGCCTCTCTGGCAAGATCACTAAGGATTAAATCTTTATCTTTCATATGTTTTGTTATCTCTGTGAGTATCGTGGTTGTGTTGTACAAAAGTAACCACCCCTTATCAGGAACTTGTTAGGATATCAACTCATTAAAAAGAGGACTATTGCAATCCAATGATTGTATAGCCTTTCCGCAATTTATTGTACCATCTTTTGGCACAATATCATATACCTTTCAGAACCTTACTTAAGATACCTTTGAAGGGTTTGCAAAGAAATTAAGCTCTATAAATCCTGAGACATACGAATCATATCTCTACACTGTATGCCATTCTCATAAATTTCTTCTAGATAGTTATGTCTGACAAAGAAATCTAGATCTACACCGACAATTCTGAACCCACATTTTTGGTAGAGAGCTAACTGCCCAATGCTAGAGTTTCCTGTGCCCATTTCCATCGTTTTATAACCTTGTGCCCTAGCTGTTTCAATTGCATGTGTTGCTAATTGTCTGCCTATTCCTTTACCATGCATACCTTCTGATACTGCTATATTCACTAACTCAACTGTTTCAGGTCTTGTAGGTAAAAGAACATAGACTCCAACAATATGATGGTCAATCTCTGCTACAAAACACTGCCCTCTTTTTAAATATTCCTCAACAAGTTGGTGCGATGGATCAGCTAGTAACAAGAGCTCTATTGGATATTTTTCATTTAAATGAAGTAGTCTAATATTCATATATTCTCTCCTGAATGTATTATGGCCCCCCGGATTTCCCCTTTGTGTAGGCTTTATTCCAGAAATCCGGGGAAGTCCTAAATCAGTTTGATCTCAATTCATACAAACCATTGTGAAGCGAAAGACTGGCAGAGCATGGAGCTTCAAACAAGACTCTGGTGTTAAATACGGCCGGAAGCCTATTATCAGGAAACCAAGGCCGTTGCTTGTCTATGACTATAAATGATCCTTCTACATCCCCTAGCGGCGCGAATTTCTGTCCAGCCCCTCCCCATGAATCAAGTTGGAACGTTTCGGTGATTATCCTAGATACTTCGGAGACATCATCGACAGGAAGGCCGATCTCGCTTATACGAAGTAGAGAGTGGGGCCCGAAAGCTTCAGTGACTGCGTTGTTGAGTGTATGGTGAGCGATGAACTCGACAAGGTTATGATCCGGATCATAGAAGTAAAGCGCTGTTGCATTCCAGATTTCGAAAAAAAACTCATCTTCTTGGGGTCTTGAAATCAATGAAATTCCACGGTCGATTATCCACTGTTTTGCTTCTATGAATTTATTCGTTGGAATCGTAACCGCAATATGATAAAATTCATTTTCCATGTGAGAAGATTCCTGAAAAGCAAGAACCGATTCCCCTACTTGTAAAGACAATCGCGAAGGGTTTTCCTCCACAACCTGCAAATCCAAGAGAGAGCCGTAAAAAGCTTTTATCGCTTCGAAACTGTGGGTGCCTAAAAGCACTTCTTTTAATTTCAATGCATTGGTCCTCCTCATAAATAATATTGAAACCCATTTTCCGTCGTATCCAGATCAACATTTTATCTCAGACTGTATGAGGCCATTTCATTGGTTATTGATTATCCTTCAAATCGCTTAGAAGTTTGGCATTCACATCTAACGCCGCAAATTGAAGTAGTATATCCTGTTCATCCAGAGCTTCACTTTTCGCCATTTTGAGATAAAGCTTGGGCTGGTCCCGAAATGCTCTTGCACTCCCAATCGAGTATGCCTTCTGGAGATATTCATAAGCTAATACAGGCTTGCTCTGATGAAGAAGTGTTTCCGCCATCTGGATATAAGGTTCAGCATGTATAATCCGGTACCCTGAACCTTCCAAATCTATAATCTCCCCATTTAAAAGCTCTACTGATCGCTGAGTATGCCCGTTATAATTGAGAATTTGAACGTATTGATGTAGGGTTACACCTGTAATGCCCCATGTATGCTTAGGTTCGGGTATTAGATCCCAGGCCCTCTGTGCTTTTTCCTCAGCTAAGTTGCTATCTAATGGGAGTATATGAGCTGCTTCCTCACCAAGAGCCCAAATTTCCTCTTCCAATTGAGCCTCCAGATCATGATACATTCGAATATTCATCTATTCCTCCCAATACATAATGTAGAGTACTCTTCTAATGTCTATCCATATTTTAACGCACGCTGGCTTCCGTTGCATTCGAATTGAACAATTTTATTTTTATAATCATAGATAAAAACGCTAGCAGTGCAAACATCATTCCGCTCCAGATGAGCTGGTGTATTCCCAAGTGAGAGATAAACCAGCCGCCTATAGCAGCTCCCATCGTAATACCTAGATTAGAAAATGAGACAAACAGGCTGTTACCAAACTCTGGAGCTTCTTTCGCTTCAGTGGTTAACCATGTTTGACTAATAATAAGCCCCCCGGAATGCACGGCCCCCCAAATGAGCACAACCACAATCATCGGTAGGAAAGAAGTCCTCAGAGCATAAGTGAATACGTAAATGACCATATATAGCAATGGGAACATGATGACGGTCTTAGTCAGATTTTTATGTAATAATCCCCCAAATAAAAAGTTTCCAAAAATCATGACGATTCCAAAGACCATCAACATCATACTGATCCATGACCCGTTCATAAGAGTTACTTCTCCAAGATATTCAGCAAAGTAGCTATACACCGAAAACATAGCTGCAAAGATAAAAATAACAGTCACAATGTTGAACCACAATTGAGGTTTACGTAATATACCAAGCTGTTTGCCATAAGACATCTTTTCCTGAACTGGCAGGGAAGGAAGCCATACGAGTATTCCTACAAATGCAATCATGCTTACGACAGCACCAAATAAGAAAGCAGCTTCTAACGATATCTTTTCAGCAAGATAGGAAGTCAAAGGCACGCCAAACGCAAATCCTACTGTAATTCCAGCGAAAACCTTGGTGACCGCTTTACTACTCTTTTCAGGGGGGACAAGATGAGATGCAGTCACGAGAGCGACCGAAAAAAAGACAGGATGAAAAATAGCAGGAAGAACACGAAAAATGAGCATGACCTCAAAATGAGTGGTATAGGCATACACTATATTGGAAATGACAAAACTGAATACAGCGGTTAATAGAATGACTTTACGATTCATGCCGGAAACGAGTAAGGTCAAGAACGGACCTGAAATGGCAACAACTAAAGAAAAAATACTGACGAGCCAACCAGCCTGGGCAGCTGATACATTGAATTTTTGGGTTACTTGAGGAAGAACGCCTATAATCCCCATTTCCGTTGTAATAATGCCGAATACGCCTAAAGCCAGAATGATAATAAGTAACGGGTTAACCTTTTTCATTTTAAGTATATGCCTCCAATTTAATTATATATATAGATTTGTAGATATGTTATGTGAAAAAAAACCTCCTTTCAGTTTATAGTTGCTTTTGAACGTACTCGGCAAATTCCTGGATTGTTTTTTCATTCCGACGATAGTACGTCCACTTCCCAATACGCTCAGACTCTAACAAACCGGATTTTTGCATCGTTAATAAATAACTTGAAATCACAGACTGCGCAAGTCCCGCTTTAGCCTGTATATCTCCCACACATACACCAATTTGAAAATTAAGCCCTTGCTTTAGATAAGCCTGTTCATCAAAAAACTCTTCTGGTTTTTTTAACCACAGCATAATTAGACGACGAGTTTCGTTTGACAATGCTTTATAAATCAATGACGGTTCCATATAAAATATTATATCTATTTTATTAGATTTGTAAATACAAAGCCCAATGACTACGTAGGAGAATTAATAATAAAAGCTGCTTCCCCACAGAAAATCCGCTGGGAAACAGCCTGTTTGTGTACATATTCAACTACACTGACTTACTCTTATTGGAGCGATACATCAAGTACAGGAAATACGGTGCACCGATCAGTGCGATCAGCAATCCGGAAGGAATTTCGGTCGGCGCAAGCACTGTCCGGCCAATCGTATCAGCCAGCACCAGCATCACCGCTCCCAAGATGCTCGACAGAACAATGGAGCGGCGTACATGGTGCCCAATCAACGTACGCACGATATGCGGGGCAATCAGCCCGATGAAGCCAACTGTACCCACACAGGCCACCGCTCCGCCTGCCAGCAGCACACCCACTGCCATGGCCAGCAGCCGGGTGCGGCGCACCGGAAGTCCCAGTCCCATGGCGCTGCTATCGTCAAACACCAAAAGATCGAAGCGGCGAGCTAGCCACCAGGCTATTGGCAACAACACGAGCAGAAAAGCCAGAATCGTCGCCACCTGCCCCCAGTTTCGAGCGTAGGTACTACCGGTCAGCCAAATATAGCCTGTGCTGCCCCAAAGCGAACCTTGGATAATCAGTATCTGAATGCCAGCTGCTCCGATCGCTGATACGGCAATCCCAAGTAGGATGACCACAGACGGGTTTAGGTGCTTGTTCCATGATAAAAAGAAGATCACCGCCGCCGACACCGTCGCTCCGGCAATCGCCGCGATGGGCAGCATATAAACAGGCAGCCCCGGCCAAACGATAATCACTGCAAGCGCGCCGAAACCAGCCCCTGAAGAAACACCAATGATCGAGGCATCCGCTAAGGGATTACGAACAGCTAATTGGATCAAGACACCGCTGACCGCAAGCGCGATACCAGCCCCGGCTGCCACCAGCGTGCGCGGAATTCTAAACTGCAGCAAGGCCGAATTTGCGTTCTCACCGCCGAACAGGCCGGACAACAAATCGCTGACCGGAATTCGCATTCCTCCAAACATCAGGCTGAATACGGTCAACAGCACGGCACCGCACCCTAGCAACATAACGAGCCTGCCATACGGTAATTTCCGAGAGCGCACACCTATGTTCATTGAAGACTGTCCACTAATACCAGAAGGCAGCTTCATCTTCCACAGAATCAACCAAATTAACCAAGGAGCCCCAATCAGGGCCATCATTGCTCCGGTCGGCAGATCCATGCTTGATTGGTGGACCATTTTCGCCAGCACATCAGCGCCGGTCAACAGTAATGCCCCCCACAGGAAGGAACCAGGCAGCACCCAGCGATGCATTTTCAGACCGCTTAAGCGCACCAAATGCGGAGCTACCAAACCCACAAAACCAATGGGTCCAATGACGCTGACTGTAATGGTCGACAGCAGGACAGCCAATACAATTCCCACCGCACGGGTCAAGCTAACCTTTTGTCCGAGTGACGTGGATGTGGACTCATCCAGATCCAGAACATCAAACTGCCGTGACAGCAGAACGGCAATGATCGAGAGTCCTACGACCCAGGGCCAGGCGTAAGTCGTCCCGCTCCAGTCGTTTTGCACAAGCGAGCCAGAACCCCAGAGAAACAATCCTTGCGTTTCAAATGAATAAAAGATATGCAAAGCTCCGGTAAACGAACCGAGAACCATGGATACAATCAAGCCGGCAAGCGCCAACCGAATCGGACTTCCAGCTCGTCCCCCGCCCATGAAGTAAGCCAGCACCGCTGCAAGCAGGCCGCCGACAGCGGCAAATAGAAACGGCGCCTGGTGCAGCAATCCGGGAAACATCACTGCGCCAAGGACGACCACAAAGTAGGCACCGGCGTTAATTCCTAGTGTATCAGAAGCCGCCAGCGGATTTTTGGTGATGGCCTGGAGCAGAGCACCAGCGATGGCCAGCGCACCACCAGCCAGGATTCCGATGACCGTACGCGGCATTCGGAGATCCCACACCATGTTATGATCAAGCGTATTCTGACGCTGGGTCAACGCCTCAATTACTGTATGCAGCGGGATTGAAGCCTCTCCATAACACAAGCTTACAAAAAAAAGCACGATGAGGACGATCAATCCGCCCCCAAAGATGCTTCCTACACGCCAAGTCTTCGATAAACCCGTTGTGCCTGTTCGGGTCATTTCGTTAGAGCTCCGACTACTTGATCAACCAGCACTTTGGATGAGATTGGGCCGCCGAACGTCCATGTTGTACCATCCAGTGGGTAGGTCCGTTTTTCTTTGACAAAGTTCAGTCCGTTCCATACCGAGTTGTTCTTCATCGCGGCTCCAAATACATCGTCCGTCTTTTGTGTAATATAGATAAAATTACTATTCTGAACAGCAGGAAGAGCTTCAATGCCTACGGTGCTAAACCCGTATTTCTCGGTCTTGTCCGACTTCCAGTCGTTCACCATGCCGATTTTCGCAAGCGTTCCCACTACAACCGAATTTTCTTTGAACATTCGCAGACTGGCAGCATTTTGAGCTGTAAAGGCCTGTGTCAGCGCATAGTGAAAGTCTGCTTTGCCTGCCTTCTCCAATGTAGCCTTTGCATCTATATAGTGCTGGTCAAGTTCGCTTAGGACCTTATCAGCCTGTTCCGTTTTTCCGGTAGCCACAGCAACTTGCTTGAAAATTTCGACCATACGGTCGTAATCATAACCGTTCCCCTTATAAGGATCAAATTCTATCGTTGGTGCAATCCCCTTAAGCTGTGCATAGATCGCTGCATTGTTATCGGCGTTAGAGATAATAAGATCCGGCTTGAGCGCTGCAATCGCTTCTAGATTCGGTTCGCCCCGTGTGCCGATATCAGTTACGGTATCAGCCAGCTTTGCCTCCGGTGTTACCCACAGCTTGTAGTTTTCATTGTCCGCATTGCCGACAGGCTGCACGCCAAGTGCAATGAGGTCCTCGGTAAACGTCCATTCGAGTACAACGACCCGTTCCGCTGGCTTGTCCAGCTTGACTTCCCCATGGTCGTCCTTAACCGTAACCGGACCAGCCGTTGTGGATGTCTGCTCAGACCCTGCAGTACCTTCCGTCTTCGAGCTATCCCCAGCCGCACCGCAGCCCGCCAATACAATAGTAAAAACTACAAATAATAATAGGCTATTCAACATCTTTTTCATTTCTCTCAATCACCCCTATATGTATATTACATTGGAAAATGATAATCATTATCAGTAAAAGATTATAGGGCTTAGTGACTTTTGTCAATACGGATAAATCTAAAATTGAATCGCAAACAGGTTCCGTATATGATAGCTTTATCATTGTTTAAGGGAGGCTACATTTACGTGGCAGTATTAATCAACGAGCAAATTAAAGCTGACGAAGTGGTACTCACTGGACTCGCAGGGGAGAAGCTCGGCGTTGTCTCCAAGTCAGAGGCCTTGGCCTTGGCCCGATCTAAAGGGGTGGACCTGGTCTGCACTTCACTGATGAGCAGTCCACCACCCTGTAGTTTGGTCGCAAAGGGCAAAGGAAAAGCGCTTGCGCAAAAAGAAGCCGCAGCAAGCAAAACGAATGTCGGTCGAGCCGCAAGAAACAGCGGCAAAGAAAAGGTCAAGGAGCTTCGCTTCACTGCTCATATTGAGGAGCATGATTACGACACGAAGCTGCGTCAGGCAGACAAACATCTGCGTTCCGGCAAACCGGTGCAGTTGGTCGTTAAAGCGTCTGGTGCAAAAGAAGCACCTGTCGCCAAAGCGGTACTAGAGCGGTTACTAGTCGATCTGAAGGAAGCCGGAGTCAAGGATACTGGAATTCAGACGGGCGGCAAGGGCTCACAAGTGAAATTAAACCCTCGCTGAATGGCAAATCCGTAAATTGGACAAATCACTAAGACCGTAGGAAGCAGAGGGAGATCACTAATGGACATGAATGGACCTGTCAACATTTCTCGAAGTGAGAGACTTCAGACTTGCCACGAAATAGCTGCGAGGTTACATGAAGTATACAGAGACAAAATTCTGGCTATAGGGATCTATGGATCTGTTGCCAAAGGTACTGATAGCCCTTTTTCGGACATTGAAATGTTTTGTGTACTAAGTGAACCAAACGGCCCCGTAGAATTTAGCCATGAATGGTCGGCGGGGCCCTGGAAAGCTGAGGTGAACGTCTGTAGTTCAGACATTCTTCTTAAAATTGCCTCTACTGTTGAGGGCGATTGGCCGTTGACACATGGACCCTTCTTTTCCCCACTTCGTCTGTATGATCCTAAAAACTTTTTTTCTATATTAAAGGAAGCGGCCGAATCCCCAACAAAGGAAGATTTCAGGCATGCCATCAACGAAGTGCTTGTAGGTGAAATGTACGAGTTTATAGGAAAGCTTAGAAATGTCCGTGTAAACGGCCCTCATACCTACTTGCCGTACTTGGTAATGCAGTTTGCCCAATATGGGGCTATGTTAGTTGGGTTGCACAATCAGAAGCTTTTCTCAACGGGTTCAATGGTTCTACCGGAGGCCCTGGAACTGCCGAGTCGTCCAGAAGGATTTGATGATGTAGTTAAGTTGGTGATGTCCGGAGATTTAGCTGAACCAGCGAAGATCATTTCAGCCTGTGAAGATTTCTGGAGTGGTCTTGTGAGTTGGGCAGTCGAACATGACTACCTTATTCGATCACAACGAATCCCATTTTGATCGAAAATAAAATTTACTTTAATTGCGCTTACTATAATATATCATGTTTTTGATATGCCCCCTCCCCCTTTCGTAAAGGGGGATTTTACTTTTCTTCTGGATGGATGATACTGCTTCGTTATATTTTCCCACTGTAATATATTTAAAATTTAAACTACTTGATTTCACCCCCTACCTCCTTTATTCTCTGTATATGTAACTCTGGCTTTGCTTATCTATATCTGGTGCTCACATACTGACCTTATTCGTGTACACATGCAAAAATGTACAATTCCAGTGTACTCCATTAAAATTTTACACATAGGGATTTATATAGATTTTATTTTTGTTAATATCCAACAACAGGGCCTTAGGCACTATGATAGATTACGTTTTAATGATATATTGATAGGTACTATAAAAGACTAATTACCCATGGCTTGGGCTGGAGGATGTATGAAAAAGGAATCAAATCAAGACGAAACCAGTTATTTATTTAATGTAGATGTATTAGTTAAAGGCCGTTCGAATGTAGAGGCCCTTCAGTTCCTGCTTAATCTCTTGAGCCAAAACGAACACATTGCGGATAGCCGGATTCAATCTGGTATCGAACTTGGCAATTTAATTGAAGCTGCACTGTACCTAAAAAAACAGTCAGCCGTGAATAGCCCATCTGATGCAGCCGCTACGCTCGCGGAAAAGTTCTCCAAAAAGAAGTCAGCCGCAGTTACAAACAAGCCGCCAGTCGTTCAAGAGAACAAACAATCCCACGTACAGCCAAAGCCTGCAACACAACAAGAACTTAGTACGTATGAATGGATCAAACGCTATATACAAGATAATACGCTTGTACGGTTAATCGTGAACCGCTATGGCGGACAGCGTAGCATCCCTTGCCGCATCCTCAATCTGGATCATGATAATAGCCTGCTGAGTGTGTATCATGTAGATGAGAAGCAAGTGTACTCCTTTAAAATGAATGAGATCGATGAAATCACATCGTAAATGTAAATACTTCATAAAAAAACGAAGCATAAAAAAAGAGAATGGGCAGGAAAAACATGACGTCTTTCTTACCCATTCTCTTTTTTTGCATTATCCGAAAAGAACTCTAATCCTCTTTCTTCAGACCCATGGCAGCCCATGCCAACAATATCCATCCTGCAATAAAGCACACGCCTCCTAAGGGGGTGATAGCCCCCAGCACACGGATTCCGGTCAAACTTAGCACATACAAGCTGCCGGAAAACAAAATGATACCCGTTAATAACAGACGCGCTGCCCATCTTAAACGGTTGGAAGAACCCCACTGTCCAGCAGCCAACGCAATGATCAGCAAACCGACAGCGTGAATCATATGATATTTTACGCCTGTTTCATACACGGCCAAAGCATCGGCGTCGATCCGAGCTTTCACAATATGTGCCCCGAACGCTCCAATGGCTACCGCCAACATCATCATTATAGATCCCACAAATATCCATTTTCGTTGCATGTTTGTGTACTCCTTTTCATCTCATCCTTTTAGCCGAATGTTCTTCTTATTTTATCGAAACCGTATGAAGTTTACCAGCCAGCGTGTGGAACAGACCACGTAAAGAATTGGATGATTAGACCCTGTCTTTTGAAGGGTAATGTGTAAGGTAGCTTGCTTTTTTGTTTATTTTGTGGAAAATTAGTACCTGTTCGGACTATGTTCAAGGAGTTGAAAAAATGAGTTACCAAGATCCTAATTTGCAAAAGCCTGCTGCGTCTGAGGAGCACCCTGTTTTTTCAGAAGCTCCTGTGTTCCAGCCTCCGGTCAAGCTCAAACATTCCGGTCCCGGGATTGCTTCTTTTATTATGTCGCTTGTCAGCCTGATTGGATATATTATTCTGGCTATTATGGTTATTAATCTGCTGGCTCATTTCGGCCAATACCAAACGATAAACCCGGAAGTCGCTCTGCAACAAACCGGAACGGTACTGCTTCCTTTTATTTTTTTAGGCAGCCTGTTGCTGAATTGTAGCGGACTTGTGGTCGGTATCATTGGAATTGCGTTAAAAAACCGTAAGAAAACCTTTGCTATTACAGGCTTAATCATTAATGCACTTATTATTGTGGGCTTTATTGCACTTCTTGCCATCGGTCTTTCCGTTCCGAATAGCACAGCGGATATCTATCCTTCCTCCGTGCAATCTTTATAATTTTTCTGCATCACACAGAGAGGATTCAATGTATGAACAAAATTAAAATTTTTGCCGACAGTACCAGTGATATTCCTACTCACTGGCGCCAACAGTACGATATTAGCATTGTGCCATTGTATACAGTATTTGGTGATGAAGCATTGCAGGATGGTGTAAACATTCACCCAGAACAATTATTTCAACGTGTAAGCCGCGAGGGACATTTACCGCGTACCGCCGCACCTTCTCCGTCGGATTTTATTCAAGCCTTTGCGCCCTACATAGAACAAGGGGACGACATTTTATATATCAGTCTGTCTTCCGAGCTATCATCGACGTACCAGAATGCGCTACTCGCTGCCTCCGAATTTCCGGAAGGCCGCATTACGGTTTTTGATTCCTTGAATTTGTCGTGCGGCTTTGGCCTGCTTGTGATGAAAGCTGCTCGTGCGGCAGCCAACGGCAATACGATAGAGCAAATTGTAGACATGTTGACAAAAACCAGGCCGTTAATAGACACGGAATTTGTCATTGATACACTTGAATACCTGTATAAAGGCGGAAGATGCTCAGGCATGCAAAACCTGATCGGCAGTCTGCTCAAAATTCGTCCGGTGATCAAAGTGATTGACGGAAAAATGACGCCTGCTTACAAAGTCCGCGGCAAACGTGAAAAAGCACTGGATCAGATGCTGCAAAACGCTCTGAATCAACGAGATCAGATGGATAACGATATCATTATTGTCGTGCACGCTTTGGCCGAGGAAGATGCGCTGATGCTGCAAGCTCGCTTGAAAGAAGAAACGAACGCACAAGAGGTACTGCTAACGACAGCAGGCTGTGTCATTTCCAGTCATTGTGGTCCACAGACTATCGGTATTATGTATGCCAAAAAAGCATAGTTTATCCAATATCAAACCCGTTGCCGCATAGGTAGCGGGTTTTTTGGTATTTTTCCAGCAATTTAGCAATGAATAACTTTCCTCTTTTTGATAGTATTATTCGTCGAGTAACGATATATGAATCTACAATCTATCATAAAAAAGAAGGTTATTTGGTATGAGTTCCAAACGATCACGTTGGTTAACCCGGCTCACCCTATCAGCAACTACAGCCATCACAATATTCACCACATCCACATCATATTTAGCTGCTCCAGCAGCAGCATCTGGTGCTACGTTCCAAGATATTGCACACAGCTATGCCTATCAGTCTATTATTTCCCTGCACGCTAAAGGAATTTTGAACGGTACACAATCTGGTTACTTCTCTCCTAAAAAGGCTATTACCAGAGCCGAATGGGTTACCGCATTGGACCGTACACTCGGTCTGGAGCCTGTACAAGCGGCCGTTTCTTCCTACCGAGATGTTGCCAAAAAGACGTGGTACTATGGATGGATTGAAGCAGCTTCTCAACTCAATATCGTTCAGGGGGGAACATCTGCCACATTTCAACCTAATAGTCCTATAACCCGTCAAGAAGCAGCCTTGATGATCGCACGTCTCATCCGCTCTTCGGGCGGATCAGGAAATGCTACTTCCTCCTTCACAGATACTGGGGAAATTGCAGATTGGGCTCTTGATGCGGTAACCACCGTAAATCGTTACGGCTTTATGAAAGGTGAAAGTAACTATTTTCGCCCAGCATCCTCTCTAACCCGCGAAGAAACAGCGGCATTGCTGGAGCGTCTGCTAACGTATTTAACTAAGCATGCTAACCAAACTGCTTCCACCGCTTCTTCCATCCGAATAGGCTGGCAATATGATCAAACCGTTCAACAGTTTGAAAATACGGTGCTCCAATCCAACATCAACACCCTGTCACCACGTTGGTTTTTTCTAAATGAAACAGGTAGTATAAGCGACTATACCAATTCTTCGCTGCTCACCTGGGCCAAACAGCATCATAAAAATATCTGGGCTATGGTAGGCAACCGTTCCAACCTGGTGCTGACGCACCAAATTCTATCCAGTGAGGTTCTACGGAATAAAACTATAACTCAGCTTGCCAACGCCGTATCTGTATACGGTTTGAACGGACTTGTCATTGATTTTGAAAATGTAGATGGTCCGGATCGTGCCAATTTAACATTGTTCGTCCAACAATTAAAAGCTAAGTTGAAGAGTCAGAATGCGGTACTGGCGATTTGTGTATCTCCTGATTACGGAACGGACTGGACTGCCGCCTTTGATTATAAACAGCTTGGTGCTGCGGCAGACTATCTGATCCTGATGGGATATGACGAGCATTGGGGAGGTAGCTCGATCCCCGGCTCTGTGTCCTCACTGCCATGGCTCCGTGAAAGCGTGCGGCGTTTTGTACAAACCACCTATCCGGAGAAATCGATCTTGGCGTTGCCATTATTTACACGGAACTGGACGCTTAACGCTAGCGGACATTCAATCGCTTCCTCTGATATATCACTAGATCAGCAAAACCAGCTAGTATCCCGTTCCGTCTCCAAACCAATCTGGAATGAGGATATTCAGCAGTATACCGTGTCTTACAAAGACACGCAGCTTCATAAGCTGTGGCTTGAAGAAGGACGATCCTTCACTCGTAAGTATCGCTTGGGGCAGGATGCTGGGTTTGCTGGCTTCGCCTACTGGTATCCGGGCGGAGCAAGCTCTGATCTGTGGTCCAGTGTAAAAAACGCAGACCGATTTATACAGCGTGGTTTATAAAATACAAAGCCTTCAACCTCACGTGAAAAGTGACGTTGAAGGCTTTTGGCATATATACTTATCACCAGCCTATGACCGATATGCAACTTTCCCGTTTACAACTGTCATTCGTACCTTAACATCAAGTAAAGCTTGCGGGCTTTCCGATACATCACGGTCAATGACTGTAAAGTCAGCCGCTTTCCCTTCAGCTATCGCCCCTCTTTCATCAGCTTCCCCGGCTGCTACTGCGCTTCCCGTGGTAAACAGACGAATGGCTTCATGTACATCCAGCTTTTCAGCGGGAAGATAGCCCTCATGCATTTGTTCCGGCTTGGCGCGAGTCACTGCCGCATGAATACCAAGAAAAGGGTTTAACGGCTCAATCGGCGCGTCACTACCTCCAGCACATGGAATGCCTGCTTCCAGCAGCTTTTTCCAGGCATATAAATATTCAGTCCGTTCTTTCCCCACCCGATCCAGTACCCAAGGGAAGTCACTTGCGACAAAACGGGGCTGGATGTCCGCAATCAGCGGCAGCTTCACCATTCTCTTGACCAAATCTCTTCTAAGCAACTGTCCATGGATCAGACGATCTGGCAAACCGCTTTCCTCCGTGAGCACATGGACCTCCATCGCTGTCAGGATCATGTGCGCTGCCCCATCCCCTATAGCATGTACAGCCACCGGAAAGCCTGCGGTCCTGGCAGCTGCCACCATCTGATTCAGCTCTGGCTGCGGTTGAATCGCCATTCCGCAGGTATGTGGAGCATCACTATAAGGTTCAGACAATAATGCCGTTCTTCCACCAATAGCGCCATCGGCAAACATTTTAATCGCACCGATTTTAAACCATTCATTTCCGGTACCTGCACGCAGCCCTTGCACTTTCGCTTCCTCCATAAATGGATGATAGATGAGCTGGTGTGTGCGAAAAACAAGACCTTCTTCCCTCAGCTCCCTGTAAATTCGCTGCATCGTCTCCACGCTGCCTAAAAAACGTAAATCTTCCGTGTGTGCAGCAGTCAGACCAAGCCGTAGCGCATCCAGGCAAGCCCGCCGAATCGTGTCCTTCTTAACCGAATAATCCGGCTCTGGCTGCACGCTAGTAAAGGCAAAGGATGCTTCCTCATAAATTAATCCGTTCAACCGTCCATCTGCGTCTCGTCCATAGGCTCCCGAAGCTGGGTCAGGGGTGTCCTCGCTAATACCTGCACGCCGAAATGCCTCTGAATTGGCCAAGAACGTATGAAAGCACGTACGAGTGAGATATACCGGATGCTGATCTGTAATGGCATCCAGCTCGGCTATACCTGGAATTTCAACAGGAATAAACGCATTTTCATTCCAGTTGAGTCCTAAAATCCACTCTCCCGGCGGTGTTACAGCGACCCGTTTGCGCAGCATAGCCAGCATCTCTTCCTTGGAGGTAGCTGATGTTAAATCCAGCATAGCCAGCTTCATACCATGCATAGACAAATGCATATGTGAATCGGTTAAGCCTGGCAGTACATAGGCGTCTTCCCAATCCACAGTTTCATATTCCTTACCGGTCAACTGCAATTCAAGCTCCCGAGCATATCCGATGGCTTGTATCCGACCCTGCTGTACAACGATGGAGTCTCCTTTGGAAGCCCACTCCCCATACAACCGGCCGTGCTTGAACAAAACAAATGTCAACGCCACTCATCTCCTTTTTTCAACTATACGCATATCCACCTCATATTACGCCTGTGTTGCCACTTCCAAGCGTAGTGTGTTTATATCTAACTGCTGCACCTGCTGGGCAAATTGGTCATGAGCTGCACAGACAGCCATTTTATAATCCTGATCCAGCTCATACTGCTTAAAATGACAATACTCGGTGGTAAAGCCCTCTGTCGTGAAGCCTATGAACGGTTGTGCCTTCAGCTCGAATGAAAAAGACTTCAACGGTAGGGTTAGTCCCTGCCCCTCGGCCTTCACAAAGCTTTCCTTAAGCGTCCATAGATCGTAAAAGTAGGACAATCGGCTGTCTGCGTCCTGACGCATTAACGCATCATACTCTGTGTCCGAAAAGCACACTCTACCTACCTCAAAATCAATAGGACGGAGCTGTTCAATGTCGATTCCAAGCGGGTGATCATCAATAGCGCACACCACCCATTTTCCCGAGTGAGAAACATTAAAATGGAATGCGGGTGCATTTATCAAGGAAGGCTTACCGAATGCATTGTATGTAAATTGAAGACTGGCATTAGATATCTTCAATTGCCGGCAGGCCAACCATCTTAGCAGCACATCGGCATATAAGCCCCTCAAAGCATCTTCCCGATGTAAAAAACGATCTAACTTGTGCTGCTTTTCCAGCGAAACCCGATTTACCAGTATTTCGTAATGCTCCTCAGCCTCCGGCTTGCTCGTATCAATCGCGTATATTTTCATGGTTGCCTCCTGTATACCTAATGAATATCAGCCAGTTAGTAACACTCACCGTTCGATGGAAGTCTGTTAGATATGGATGGCGTGTGCCGTGTACATGGTCAATATACTACTCTAGCACTTTCAATTCAATATGGATACAATTGGGATAAGCATCTCTATTAAAACTACTTCATAGAGCCCATTAATGAAAGCGCTTTAAAATAACGCATACAGAGGAGGACGAAACAATGAAATATGATTTTGCCCGCTTGCTGTGTATTATGCTCTCTATTTTGCTGACGTTGAGCATTTTTCAGATGTTTTCTCCTAAGATCGCTTCAGCCGCTTCAGCGAATGTTGTGAATGGCATTCAGTTTAAAGATACAGATGGAAACGTGGTCCATGCCCATGGGGGTGGTATGATTAAAGTAGACGGTTACTATTATTGGTTTGGTGAAAATCGTAATCCCAACGGCACGTTCAAGGCGGTATCCGCCTACCGTTCCTCTGATTTAAAAAACTGGGAGTTTCGTAAAAACGTACTGACCAGCAGCTCCGCTGTAGAGCTGAATGTTTCGAATATTGAACGTCCGAAAGTGATTTACAATGAAAAAACACGTAAATACGTATTATGGATGCATAAGGAGAATGGGGTTAATTACAACGAGGCCCGAGTGGCTGTTGCTTCTTCCGATACCGTGGACGGCGATTACACCTATCAGGGCAGCTTCCGTCCTCTGGATTACGATTCGCGCGATATGACCGTATACAACGATAACGGTACAGCTTACCTGATTTCGGCTACCCGAGTAAACGCGGATCTGAACATTTATCGTCTGACACCGGATTTTCTGCAAGTTGAATCGCTGGTGACTACACTTTGGCCAGGACAATATCGTGAAGCTCCGGCGATGTTCAAAAAAGGAGACGTCTACTTCCTGATTACATCCGGGGCAACCGGCTGGAATCCCAATCAAGCCAAGTATGCTACCGCATCCAGCATTGAAGGAACCTGGAGTAATACGATAAACTTCGGAGACGGTACGACTTATGGTTCACAGTCGGCTTACGTGATTCCTGTTGAGGGTGCCCAGACAACTTCATACCTGTATTTGGGCGACCGTTGGGCGGGTGCCTGGAGCGGTCCTGTGCAGGATTCTCAATATGTATGGTTGCCACTGCGTTTTCCAACAGCGACTTCATTAGCCATGGATTGGTTCGACAGCATTAATATTGACACCGCCAGTGGTGCGGTCGAGGGGATAACAACGCCAATTGCCATTGATCCGGATGCCTATTATCAGCTAGTGAATCGCAAGAGCAATAAGCCACTAAGCATTATTGGCAATGCAACGACGGACGGCGCAGACCTGGAGCAACGTGCAAATTCCGGAGCAGCAAACCAGCAATGGCAGCTCAAGGATGCAGGCAGCGGATATTATAAAATTGTGAACCGCAACAGCGGAAAGCTAATTGGTGTTGAAAGCGGTACCACAACAGACGGTACAGTTATTGAGCAGTGGAGTGACGGAGGCTGGTCCAGTCAGCATTGGCAATTAGTATCCGTAACCGGTGGTTATTACAAGCTGAAAAATCGGGCAACCGGCAAGCTGATCGATATTTCTGAAGGCGCCACCGCCGATGGAGCCAAAGCCATTCAATGGGGCGATAATGGTGGGACGAATCAGCATTTCCGTGTAGTTAAAGTAGAATAGCTCAAGTTATTTTCAAAAGGAGCCGTATTCCGAGTAGATCATGGTGACTGCTAACGGAAAAGACGGCTCCTTTTTACGTAAAACGATGAAATTGATAATCTCTAGTACGTTACAGTTCCCACGGATAATCTGTGGTCAGAAAACTAGCCAGCTGCTTGCTTTCTTCCCTCCGCTGACGCCGTATGGCTGCACGTGATGGAGCCGTCTGGTGCAATTGTAACTGCTCTTCTGTTTCTGGAATCACCTGCGGGACGGTCACTTTACGGTTGTTCTCGTCCAATGCCACAAAGGTCAGGAAGGCGGTGGCTGCGATTTTACGGTCGCCAGTCATCAGTCCTTCACGAATCACCTTTACGAACACCTCCATCGAGCTGCGGCCTGTCCAGGTTACGAACGCTTCTAGCGTGACAGAATCACTCGGATGGATAGGTAGCAAAAAATCCACCGAATCCGTAGAGGCTGTAACCGTGTTCATACGACACAGCTTAGCAGCTGCAATAGATGCGATATCGTCGATATACGACATCAATCGGCCGCCGAAGAGCGTGTTATGATTGTTGATATCGTTGGGAAATACTCGGGACGTCTTGAAGCAGTAGGTTTCTCGGATGTACTTGCTTTCCATGGGTTCTTTCCTCTCTTTTCCTCGTTGCTCTCTTTTTATATCTCAGGATTTTGCAAAATCCTGATGTGGAAGCCTGTTTTAGACTATGCTAATCATCCCACTAATCCGCATAATAAATCAATACATAAAAATCGGCATCCTCATCCGAATCATTCCGGTAGGTATGTATGTCAGATACTTGAAATTGCACAGCATCCCCTGCACTCAGCTTGAGCTGTTGCCCCTGCATTTCAAAGTACATTTCCCCACGGATCATGAGAATCGTTTCCTCTCCCAAATGCTTCTCTGCCTGGTGTGTAAAGCCTGGCTTCAGACTTACCGTGAACACCTCAAACTTCTTTTCAGCGTGATACGGGAATACAGGGTAAACAAAATAATTACCGTCCTCATCAATAACCGGATGCAGGTCTTCCCTCCGAATCTTCGTGATTTGCGGCGGGTCTTCTTTAAGAAAGGTGGAGAAGGATACGTGCAAACCGTTCGCAATTTTCCAAAGGGTTGTTACCGTAGGATTGGATTTCCCCTTCTCAATCTGAGCCAGCATCCCTTTGCTGACTCCTGTCAGTTCAGCCACCTTATCCAAACTTAATCCTCTAGTCTTCCTGATTTGAGCCAAATTAGAGCCAATAATATACTGCATTGAATCCACGGACGATGCCTCCTTGTATCCAAAAGTCTATATAAGAAGAATACACAAAAGACTGTGTGTTCGCTATATATAGACTGTATCGTAAAATATCATTTATCTTTTGCAATTTTGGATGCACGACTTATTATCCACAGTAAATTAAGTGTAGCCGATCAAGGTAATACAAAGCTTAAACGGGAAGTAGACATGCTACAATTTACTGTAATATGGTCAGGTTCCTCGCTTACTTCAACATGCAATAAAAACATTTGACATTGAATAAAAATGTCCTTAAACTTTTCACTTATTAAAACTTTTTTCAAAACTATTGTAATATCCTGAAGGAGGGCTGCTATCCTATGACTTTTCCGTCCCTGAACACCCAACAGGTGAGAAAATCAAGTTTGGCTATCTAGGAGGGACTAAATTTGAATCTGCAAACCCGCAAGTCCCGCCACATGTATACGATGCAGCTGGCGACAATTTTTATTGGCTTTATTGTATTTGGCATCTCGGAAAATATTAAAGGCCCTGCCATTCCACGCATCCAATTCGACTTCAATCTGGATGAACAGCAGCTCGGAACATTGTTGTCTCTAAACGCACTTGGTTATTTGATTGCCTGCTCGTTCACCGCTGTCCTTGTCCGTAAGTGGGGAATCAAGGCGGTCAGCATCATTTCCTTTGCTTCCATGATCATCTCGGGAGTGTTCATCTACCTGTCGCACACGTATCCGTTCTTCGCCTCGTCCTACTTCTTGATGTATATCGGGAACGGCATGCTGGAGATTGCGCTCGCAATTTTGGGGGCGAGGATTTTTGTGAAAAATACCGGCACGATGATGAATTTGTCCCACTTTTTCTATGGGCTCAGCTCAACAGTCGCCCCTTTGCTGGCGACGGGAGTCATGTCACTGACGGTATTTGGACATATGCTGGACTGGCGGGGGATGTATCTGGCTATGTTGTCGCTCTGCCTGCTGCCGATTGTGGCCGCACTGCTCAGCACCTTCCCGGGTGACGATTTGCAGCATGAGGATCGAACCTCACTCAAGACGCTAACCCGCGATCCAGCACTCTGGATGATGGTAATGATCCTGTCGTTTGGAGTAGTCTCTGAGCTCGCAGTTGGGGGCTGGCTGGTCAACTTTTTAGAGAAAGCGTATTCATGGAGCACGGTGAAGGCGTCCAGCATGCTCTCAGCGTTCTTTCTTACCTTCTCGTTGGGGCGCCTGTTGCTTGGTCCGCTCACAGACCGGATGGGGTTCGTGCTTTCGACGATTCTATTCTCCGCCTTCTCAGCGATATGTACGTTCGCAGCAATCGCGGGTGGAGAGAGACTGGCGTTTCTCTTTGCCGTATCGGGTGCAGGTATTGCAATGATCTATCCGACCGTGATGGCGTTCATAGCAAGGAGATATCCGAAGGACAGTGATACAGCTATTACGTTCGTCGTCACGCTGATGGGCATAGGTAGTGTCATTGGCAACTATGTGATCGGCTGGGTAATCGAAGGAGTCAAGATAGTCTACGGCGCAACCACTGAGCTTGGCATACTGCGCGGGCTTCAGGCGGGTTATGGAGTTATCGGTCTATGCGCAGCCATCTGCGCGATCTCGGGAATTATTCTCTACGGATATCTAAAAAAGCGGCAGGAGCTTATATAAATCATCACCTTAGGGTTGTCCCATAAGTCATGAACTGACTGGGACGCCCTTTTTTTACGAGTTCCCCATTCAGTCAAAACAGCCCTTGTATGAACACATCCGAGCTGCTTTGATTCATCATCAGTTCTTGCCCGTTTGCCATTTCGAAGAACTCATCGGGAGTACATTTGAACACCGCTTTTGGATGACTAGCTGCTGCCAAATCGTCTGGAACCGGAACACGACCGAACCTTATTGGTAAATACATAGCCTTCATTGGGTTGTCAACAGTAAAACAGCTTTTTAAGAGCAATTCTCCTGTAGGAACTATTCAATATAACATACAAACGTATAATATATTGATGCTTTACAATTTACGTTATATACTATTATAAAATTTATACACTGGGGGTAAGGTTAAAATGTCCATAGCTTCGGAGTTGAGCGGAACGAAGCACGATTCACTCAGCTTTTTACAAGGGGTTAAAGATTGTATTCCTACATTGCTCGGTTATGTATGTATTGGGTTCGCGGCAGGCATTGTGGGTGCCTCATCAGGGGTTAGCACCATGGAAATTGCCTTCATGTCGGCGCTTGTATACGCAGGAGCCTCCCAGTTTATTATGTGCTCGATGCTGGCTGCAGCCAGTCCTCCATCCGTCATTATTTTAACGACTTTCATTGTGAATGCTCGTCACCTGCTATTAAGTGCATCGCTGGCTCCTTACTTTTCTAAATATTCATTGTGGAAAAACATAGGCATCGGTGTTCTTTTGACGGACGAATCCTTTGGAGTAGCATCGGATAAATTGGCTAAAGGCGGGCAGGTCAGTGACCGCTGGATGAACGGGCTTAATATTACAGCTTATCTCGCCTGGATTGCATCCTGTGTGGCGGGAGGGGTTCTCGGGAACTGGATTTCCCGACCGGAGGCTTTTGGTCTGGACTTTGCCTTGCCTGCGATGTTTCTTGCCTTACTCATTTCCCAGCTCCAAAGTGTCCAGACCTCCAAACTCAAGCATCGTCTGCTGCTTGTGCTATGTATGGCTGTTCTGATGTACCTTTTGGCCTGGTGGGTGCCATCACATATCGCCGTCATTATAGCGACCATGATCACCGCAACGATTGGAGTGTTAACCGACAAATGAACATTAATCCCAATGTCCTGTATATCATTATCAGTGCCATGATTGTCACGGCGATTCCAAGGATCATTCCCTTTGTCGTGCTGCAAAGGCTGGCGCTACCCAAGCCAGTGCTACAATGGCTTTCCTATATTCCCATCTGCATATTCACGGCCCTCGTGATGGAAAATCTGCTCGTTCGAACCGAGACCTCAGTCACTCTTAATGGGCAAGTGCTTATGGCTGTTCTTCCTACGCTAGTGACCGCCTTGTGGAGCAAAAACCTGCTGGCTACCGTCGTTGTCGGTATTGTGAGTATGGCTGTAGTTCGACTTTTGTGGTGAAGATAAAAATTACCCTCCTACAATAGGAGGGCATCTGTCCTTTCTTATGATCCACCTGTCGTCCTTACTAACGAGGGCGACAGATTTTCTTCCTCAAAACCACGTTCTCGTTGTGAAAGATACGAGGAGGCTTGGAGCCTGAACATTTCTGCATACACTCCGTCTATATCCATTAAGCGTTCATGGCTACCTGCTTCTACAATTCTACCCTCCTCCATTAAAATAATGATATCGGCCATACGTGCAGAGGACAATCTGTGTGAAATAAACACTCCAATTTTCTCATGAATAAGCTGATCAAACTTTTGAAAAACCTCTTTCTCCGCGTGTGGATCCAAAAAAGAGCTCGGTTCATCCAAGACATATATATCGGCATTTCTCATAAAAGCCCTAGCTATTGCAATACGCTGCCATTGTCCTCCAGATAGCTGCTGTCCATCTTCAAACCATTTTCCAAGCAAGCTATTTATTTTATCAGGCAGGCCGACTATCAAATCTGTGATTCCCGCCTTATCTATAGCTGTCCAAATAGCCTCATCATTTTCTCTGGAAGCCACATTACCAAAGCCTATATTATCTCTAACAGCCATCTCATAATGTACAAAATCCTGAAAAACAACGCCTATTTTGGCTCTAAAACTGTCTTTATCCAATTCATGTATAGAGTGTCCATTAATTAAGATTTCTCCCTCAAAATCGGAATACAAATGAGTCATTAACTTCACAATTGTTGATTTACCCGATCCATTTTTCCCTACAATGGCCAGCTTCTCTCCTTGATGAAGCTTGAAGCTAACATTAGAAATGGCATTCTCCTCCGTGTTCGGATATCTAAACGATACATTCCGAAATTCAATACTGTGAATAGCGGACAAAGGCAATTGCTGAACTGATTTTTGTATTTTTGCCTCTTCCGGCATATCCAAAAAGTCAAATAGCTGCTTGATATACAAATTATTTTGACACAAGCTTAAAATCCCTTGTACAATGCTCTGCGATGTTGACTGGGTTAACGTGATACCCTGAATTAAGCTCACCAAGTTCCCCACTAAAATTTGACCAACATAAGTGGCTTGTATGGCCATGAAAATAATAAATGCACACGCACCCTGATTTACAATCTGAAATACAAGAGAAGTATAGGATCTACGAACTGCTAGCACTTTATCCTCGCGATAAAACCCTTCGAGTATCGTTTTGTATCTTTTTCGCAGATAGTCTCCCAATTGAAATATTTTCACTTCTTTAAAACTATTATCTCTTGTCACTAAAAACGACAAATACCAGGATTCACGTTGTCTTCCTGCTCTTTGAAAGTGAACATTAAATTCTCTTTGTCCGATACGTAAAAAAGAATAAAATGATAAGCATGGAATGAGAAAAATGAATAAGAACGCCCACCATCTCCATGCGATGAGAATAGCACCCGTCGAGAATAAGGTTACAACACTGCTAATAATGGCAAGGATTTGAGTAAATATTTCAAACGGCCTAAAATCTGCCTCTCCCTGAGCACGTTGGAGCATATTTTGCACATCTGCATCCTCAAACGACTGCAAAGACATCTTTTGTGCTTTTTCAATAATTCTGATATTTACCTGGTTCGATAGCCGGCTTTGAAACATTTTACGAAAAAAGCTTTCGCCAATATTGATCAGATCGTACAGCAAATTGACACCGATCAAGACGCCAAAAGCTATAAAAACAGGTTGAAAGCTTCCTCCTGACGCTCCGGCCACGACACTGTTGATTAATTCTCTCGTAGTTAAAAGGATCACAGCAGGAATTGCGCCCTTCAATAAATTCGTAATGAGTATAGCAATCAAAAAGGAAGGATGTGTGTCCCAAAGCAGCCTGAATATACGAGGCCAAAATAAAAAGGTACGAAATATATTTTTATAGGACAAAGAGATCAGGTCATTGGTTTGTCCATCAGACTGTGACATAGCTTACCCCTTTCCTATGCAACAGGTTAGCTACTGTATGCTTAGCTAAAGCCATACATTTTATTTCTCGCTCCCTATTTACACCAAGCAGACGATTCAAATGCATATGAATGATACTGCCTAAAATATCATCAGGATGATTGGTAAGTTCGTGATTATTTTTAGCCAGGATTATCGCTTGAGCATACTTCTGAATCATAGTCTGTCTTTTTTCTACAAGCGCTAAGAAAGCAACCTGTGTGTTCGTATCTGCTTGTCCAATCCATTCATAATTCGACTCTACAGCGGTAATCAATGTTTTTTTGACATCCCTGAATGCCTTCATATGAGGCTTGCAATCAATTCTCTCTTCTAGCCATTTCACTTGCTCCTGAATCGTTAAACCAAAACCACTCAGATAATGAATAATGTTCATCACAGCCACAATCTCTATGTCCAGATTGAAAGCATTAGAGCGAATTCCCTTCATATAGGCGATGACCCATTGACTATCCACGTCAAAAACCTGTTCTGCCAGCTCCATAAGTGTCTGTCCTCCATACCTCTCCCATTCAGGATGGTATGTATCTATGACCATATTTGTTATTAGCCCCTCTTCACGTAACTCGGCTGCCCACTGATTTAATTGCGCCAAACCAGCTGTCCATAGCTTATCGGGCTCTCCCTGAAAACGTAAACGGATATGATGTTCAGGATCAACGTATCGCAAAAAGTAAAATTTTTGACTCCAATCCTTAAACCCCGGCTGTTTTAAGAGATGCCCTAGGCTTAAGCCTACCAGGTCAGTCTCTCTTTCCTTGATTCCGTACAATTTAAGGTATAGCCACTCCCCTCCTGGAAATATGCCTCTATGAATGCTGGAAGGAGTATGAGTAATGAAGTTTTGAGAAACAATATGGTTTTGTGAACTAGGGATACTCGGTTTCACCTTTATTTTTTTCTTCTTTAGTGGAAACACAAATTCTCCCATATATCTTCCTGCCGTCCCCTGTACTGGGGTATGGAAGGGATTACCCAAACACTCGGTAAGAAGAAGTTCCTGTCCTTCACGTGTCTTGCTCACCTCATGTAGCAATTCTTTGATATGGAAAAGGTTGCATAGGTCTAATAAAAGGCGATTATCCCCCATCGTTAGGTAAACATAACGCGGTACATTCCATTGTTGTCTCCACACATGGAAAAGTTCTTCTCCTTCTTTGGACTCGCATGATTCTGAAATATTCAATGAAGCTTTGCTCAGTTTCCACTGCGCAGCACTAATAATGATCTTTTTATATACTAGTCTTGGCAAAAAAGGGGATTGCTCTAATGGCCCCCAGTCAAAATAAGACCACGTACCAATCTCTTTATTGGTAATATCCGTTAGAAATCTGAATATATGTGGTGAAAGCTTGTAATTCAGCATGTGTGTTTGCAAGGGGATTATTTCCTTACCCAAACGTCTGGACTTGACATAAAAACGATCATGAGTAGCACCCACCACTAAATCATCAATACAGAGCGTATGGTCCTCATCTTTAGAAGAGGTGGTTCCCGACACAATCTCATATGCCATTAAATTTTTGCTTAATGAGATATTTGATATTTTCCCCTGTTCCGGCATAAAAACCATCTCTGACAATAACGCATCGGGATGAAAGCATCGGTGATGATCATATATTTCAGAGAATTTTTGTACAAACTCCTCACTCAACATATCCAGAAAACGTCCAAAGGTTTTACCCGCTCTATTCGAGCCAGCACTGGCTCCAAGTAAAAGCGAATAGTCTCCAGAATCAACTTTTTCAGGAGAATCAGCAAATATACTGTAATAAATCTCCATTGATTCTGGGGAAGTGTCGTAGTTATCAGAAATCATCAGTTGCTCTAATTGTTCATCTGTAAGGGCGAGTTCTATTTCATGATTAGAAATGGCATCCGAAACCCATTGAAAGAGAACAGCGTTGCGTTTAAAAGCCTCCATGCCCATTGATTTTTTTTCATTTGAACGATACATTTCCGGTATACCCAAACCCCAATCCTCATCAAACAGTTCATGAATAGGAACCTCCTGATACACACCGTACTTTTCCAAGAAACGATTCAAATATTCATCCAATTCGTCCGTTTTGGGGGATGCATACAATTTGCACATGACTTCAGCCCCTAATGAAACCTCATCAAGCACATGTTTCGGCAGCGTTACTTCTTTATCCAATTTAACATCAACTTGTACAGGTGTTTTTACAGAAATGATATCCAGCATTTTGTCACATAATTTCCGGTAGACCTTCTCTCCTTCTCCAATCGTGCACTGATTATATTGAAGTAATAAAGCATCAATTTCGTGTAAAATGTGAATCCAAGGATCGGAAATGTCCAGTTTTTTAATTTTTTCGAATATGTAATGAAAGGGTGAATGATCCATTAACGGAGGTCTAAGCTCGCTCAGAATAAACTCTTGCTCTACTAGTTGCTGCAAATAATCAGCTATGATTTCCAAAGTAGCGTCAGGGAATGCCTTTAATAGTATTTCTTTGAGTTCCATCACCCGAATGGGATGTTCCGCAGCTTCAAACGTCATTCGAACAACGTCAGTAAGCCGAATGGAATTAAAAATTTCTGCCGAATCATCAGCTTCTGCTGCTCCATGCTTAGGTCGGAATGGTAATTTGGCTCGATTCCCTTTGATCATAACCGTTTTGTTTAGGAAGACCTTAAGTTGATTAAATATGGCTGGATCAGCTTCTATTTTTTGAATCAGTTTATATATCCATTCCATGTCGGGTCTGGCTCTCTTCAGATGCTTAGGATAGCTACCAATATCCAGATCGGTAGTCTTCCCGCAAATCCCCTGCCCCACTCCTGAAAATAACCCAAATGGAGTCGTTCGGGTAGTCATCCGAATAAAATAACGATAAAAGCTGTTCAGCGTCTTCTCATACTTTTGTAGCTCTCCTTTATCATCCAAAGCATGACCATCATTCAAGTAATGTAGAAACTGCATTAGGGACGGAGAGGCTAATGATATGGCTTCTTGAACAACAGCTTCTTGGGATATCAACTTTAATCGACGAGTTATTTCCTCCAAAGTAAGCTGGCTGTCCACATCTTGATCCGAAAACACCTGAAAATATTGGTCTAGCGATAGTAATGGAGCTCTGATTAGAAAAAAATCACATGCACTAAACCATCTTTCATCCCGATCTCTCACTTCATTATGTAGTTTATGCGCATCAGTGTAATGCAGTTGTCTCTTCACAACTGACCACCTCCAAGTTTTTAGGAAATATATTCAACTTGTAACCGATTCCATGACATGTTACCAGAATTTTTGGATGACTTGGATCATCTTCTATTTTCTCTCTCAATTTTCGGATGTGCACATACACCGTATTAGACGTAGTAAAAGCATCCACTCCCCAGACTCTGTCTATAATGTGATCAATCGTAGAAGCACACTCTTTTGCAGTAAGAAGATACATTAATAATCGAAATTCCATCATAGTCAGCATATGCTCATGCCCTTGCTTCCAAATAACCTTTCCAGCAGGATCAAAAATGACATTGGGTGATAAACTAATAGCCTGCTGTTCTCTTTCCATTCCATATTTAGATGATGCCATTGAAAACAGTTGTTTGAGGAGATCCAATTGCTGTTGGTCACTATGATAGGAAAGAAAGATAAATGGAACCTTAAATTTTTCTTTAATGCTGTGCCAGTAAGACAAGTCCTCTAGTGTTATATGATCCTGATTCAAAGCTACACCGATACACTGCTCATCAATCTCCGTTATAGCCTGGTAAAGCGAATCATAAAACATGATTTGAATGTTTTCTGGAGTGCTTAAAGTCTCAAAAAAATGCTTGATCTTCCTAAAAGATGATATAACCATAAATTTTTGTTTCATCTAATCCCTCCAAAACCAATGCTTCAGATAAAGCAATAAGGTAGCACCCTTAAGAAATTAGAAACAATTCACTCCATCTCCCTGAATATTTAGGATGTTCTTTCCCAATTCCATAGTCCAGCAAACTTAATGCAATCCCTGTTGCTCCTTGTAGTATTCCTACATTATGAACATGAGTTGTCCCCTCCAAATCCTGGTATCCAAATGGGAGTTCTTCATCGTATAAATTTACTAACTTTAAAGCTATCTGATCGGCAAAGCGTAACGCTGCTATATTATCGGTTAAGCTAGAGAATCTATGGGCCATATGAAGCAAACCAGCCAACCCGTGACAGAAAGTAGGGGATAGCGCGTTTAGTAGCTCATCATCTAAGCAAAATATGGATTCCATAGCTTTTTCCGCTATCTTTTTCCATTCTTCATTACTGCACTCAATTCCTGCTCTGAGTAATGTCCAAGCTATTCCAAAGGTTCCATGACACCAGCCTTCAATTTCTCTCATCCCTACTTTTTTCTCTCTCTTGTTCATTGAAGATGCTTGAGAGTTTACAGGCCAATACCAGCCATATTGATCCTCCTGAATTTGAATAAGCAAAAAATCGGCTATATGTTTTATAGCCTCATGTAGTCCTTCAACTTTGATCTTTTTTTGTAGGGCAGTGACAAGCAGTGCAAGTATTCCGGTGATACCATGCGCCAAACCTAGATCGATTGAAGCCGAATCTTCCCTTGACGATAAATGTATATATTCAGGTATGAAGTGCGTAATGGTGTCTAATAATTGACGAGACAGATCACACATCGTCTTGTCTTCAGCAACCTCCAGAGTGTATCTGCCCACCCCGAGCAGCCCATTAATGATATCCATTTGCCTACTGAACTCTGTAATTGTGCCAATTACAGGTAAATCCCCCCACTTTACTTCAATATACTTATTAAGCTGAGAGATTAGTTTGTTATAATTAGCTCTGTTATTGGAAGCTAATAATATGCCATAAGCTACTCCTGTTGTTCCATAATAAAGAGAAATACGAGGCAATAATAATAGAGAGTTAGCATCTAAGTACCGTAACTGACTATGCACATGCTCTGCCCAATTTTGATCTGGCTCCAGGTAACCCCATTCGGACAACAGCGCAAACACACCCGGAATTCCATCGGCAAGCGAGCCGGGATTCCAAGGGGGATTTCCACGTGAAGGTGAAAGGTTGTTTGTATGATTAACTATCTTTTCTGTATATGATAGGTCTATTAGCTTTTGTGCTATATACTTACTGATTTCAACTGATCTCCCCTTCAAATCTTCAACCATAAATCCTTCCCTCATTTTCATAACTGGAAAAGACACGGTTATAGAAACCGTGCCTTTTTTCCATGTATTTTCGTTATTAACACGTTTTGCAGAAGGTAAGACTAACTTGACAATTCAAAGTACCTGTTGCACATGAAGGAGTACAGATAATACCACTGGCTGGTTGAACCCCTTTTGAAGCAACCTCATCTTTAGCTACTTGCAAGTCCAGATCAAATTGATTTTTCATCTTGTTACCTCCTTTTATTTTTTACATTTTTATTATAAGTTATATAATCTTAACTAGACTTTATATAATTCTTACATTTTTCTTAATTTCAACGAGTACATTTAAGATAAACCTTCATTATTTTTCAGTATTTTTAAGGACAACACACTAGATTTTAGTGACAATATAATGAAGAAAAAAATAATGGAGGCTTTCATATGAAAATTGATAGTTTTGTTATACAACAATCCGACCAAGTTCGTGCAAGAGATATTAGTAAAAAAATTGCTTTACGTCTATGCGAGCCCGAATCCGTCTATGCAGCAGTCCAATCGGAACACAATGTTTCGCCAGAAACAAAGTACCACCCATGGGGAGAAACTTCACTTTCGCATGGTTATCCTGGTAACATTCATTTACTATCGCAATGGCGTGCTACAGACCCTTCGTATGATTGGAATACAGCCATACATTCAAACATGGCTCAGATTCAATCCTCACTCTCTAAAAATGGTCTTCACGATCTCTCTCTTTACAGTGGCTGGGCAGGCATCGCTTCGTCCGTAAGAGAGGCTTCTAATCATGGGAAATACTACAGTAATTTCTTACAGCAAATACATCAATGGATGATGCCTCTTACAGAGCAATGGCTTCAGTCGAACACAGAACAATTAAGCCTTCACGAAGGTATGCCCATGCAAGCCTTTGACACCATTTCGGGAGCTTCAGGGATTGGAAGATATATTTTGATGAACTCAACCGATCCTATCTGTACTCCTCTTGTTGAGCCAATTCTTCAATTTCTTACCGATCTTACACATCCCATACATATTCACAATCGTTATGTCCCAGGGTGGTACTCCCCGCAAAAGTTTCAATTTTTAGACCGGGATAAACGTAACTATCCTCTGGGCAATTTTAATTGTGGAATGGCACACGGTATTCCTGGACCGTTGGCTTTATTATCTGTAGCTTACAGTGCTGGAATTGAAGTAAAAGGCCAATATCAAGCGATTGAAACCATTGCGGAATGGTTGCTTAAGTATAAATATGAAGATGAATATGGTAGCTACTGGCCTCATATTGTTCCATTCGAAGCTGAAACAGGCTCTCTACAGTTTGATTTGGAACGAGCAAGAGAAGCATGGTGTTACGGTACCCCCGGCATTGCCTGTACGCTATTTCTTGCCGGAAAGGCTCTCCATAATGAAGAACTGCAAAAATTGGCTGTGAAAGCTTGTGTCGGTGCAATCTCCCATGAGATAGCTAAGCGGGAAATGGACTCTTCTGCACTCTGTCACGGTCTTGCCGGATTACTTACCATCTCTTGGCGAATGTGGTGTCACAGTAAAGAGCCTGCGTTTTTCCCGCTTATTCAACAGTTAACGAATTGTCTGCTTGATCGCTTTCAAATGGATAGCCCACTTGGATATCTGGACCCCGAGCCAAGGTCAGATGGCTCTTTAACTTGGCTGACAAAAGCGGGCATGCTTGAAGGCGTTGCTGGGATTGCAGCTGCTTTATTAAGTGTTTCTGAGAACAAAGAGATCGGTTGGGATTACATCCTCATGCTATCCTAACTACAACCAGTCTCTATTCACAAACATCTTTCTTCCACCATACAGATAGGCTAAAAACGTAAAAATGACAATCAGTCCGAGACTGTAAGGCTCAACTCTGGGTGCATAAGTCGCTGTTTGCGGCATCATAATATAATAAGGAATCGTAAAAGGAAACCACGCACCTATGGAAGAGTGAAAGCCTGTTATGACAATATTAGGAACCACACAACAAATAGACATTCCCAGAGAAGCTCCAAAATTCCGAATTTTTATCGAGAGCATAAGCTGTAGTGCTGCCAGGGGAAAAATCCCGAGCCACCCTCCCAAACCGGTAGAAAGAACGACAGACCAAGGGATTTCTCCTGGAGCACCTGCTATATTTCCACTTACAAAATAGCCTGCTATAAATATAAGCTGATCCAGACCCAGTATGAGAATGAGCAATATATATTTTGCATAATAAATTTGCTGACGAGGATACGGGCTACTTAATAAAATCTTCCATCCCCCATCCCGATGCTCGTACGCACACAAAAGAGAAGCGATAATTCCACAATAGAGCGGATAAAAAAACATAGAGTGAAATTGCGCTGAATAAGTATATAAAGTTAACCAACTGGGCGAAAAAAACTGTTTCAAATCATTCAGTTCCAGGACTCCCATTAAAGAATTTATGACCGCATCCAATATAATGAGAATCCATACCATGATCCATTGAAGCTTTATTGTCTCCACGCGTAAAATAGAGCCCATGTATCTTCTCCTCTCTATTTGAATTCATGCTTGGTAAACTGTAATGTACCAAGTCCCGTAAAGATGACTCCTGCGCTTAAAGCAACGATCACCCAAATCATGTGTTCCTTCATCAGAGGACTTGATAGTGCAGGGTACGACCAAGGCAATATTTTAATCCACAGAATACTTGTGCGTGCCAAAAACAAGCTTGCAATAGAACCGAATATACCAAACGCTAATGGGAATGCCTGATTAGTGAAAAGCGTAGACAGCCAAAGTTGAATTGCAAGTACTGGTAGGGTAGCCAAGCTTGCATTAATCGGCTGTAACAGCATGATCCGCCAAGGAATGGGTTCGTTTGTATATAACACCCAGATGAGGCTCATACCTGCTACAGTGATCAAGGCGGTACCCAACTGCAGAATCACGATCCATACAATTTTGGATAAATAGATATAACTTCTGGGAACAGGCATGACCATAAGCTGCTTCCATGTTTGAGTATCATGCTCTGTACCAGCCATAATGCTCGCCAAAAGTGTACCGCCAAGCAGCATCACAAACGAAAGGAACATAAACATAACGGCAAAACCAGCATAGACACCTCCTGGTCCTTGCCGAAAGTAAAGATACCATTCCACGGCAGTCATGCCTGTAAGTACACACCCCTGTATAAGAGGAATCCACCAGCATATTTTCTTCAGCTTAAGCCCCTCTGACTTTATAACCCGGAGTATCATAAGCTTCGCTCCTTACCTGTCAGTTCCAGGAATATCTCCTCCAATGTTTTTTTCTTCTCTGTGACCCGATAAATGGGATGATTGTGTTCCACAAGCACCTTGATCATCTCCGAAGATTGTTGCCGATCTACAATAGGAGTCACGACCTCATTTTGTTCAATCGATTCAGCTCCGGCCGTCCACCCATGCTGAATCAGTGCACCGGCAGCCAGAACAGGATCTGGGGTTTCAATGAATAATTGAGGCTTGCTTTTGGCGGTGAGTTCCTTCATCGTTCCCTGGAAGATCATTTCACCCTGATTAATAATTCCTACATAGGTTGCAATCTGCTCAATTTCGCTTAATAAATGGCTCGAAACCAGTACCGTCATTCCGTAAGCACCAGGAAGGCTCATAATTAACTCCCGAATTTCCTGAATACCAGATGGGTCCAAACCATTCGTCGGTTCATCAAGTATCAATAATTTGGGGTTGGCAATAAGCGCCATAGCAATCCCCAGTCTTTGTCGCATCCCCAAGGAATATCCCTTTACCGGACGATACGCATCCTTGGCTAATCTCACTAAATCCAGCACTTCATGAATTCTTCGGGTCGGCAGTCCACGCATGGTTGTAACGATTTCTAAATTTCGATATGCGGATAAATGGGCATAATAGGCAGGTGATTCAACCAAGGAACCAACATCCTTTAATATTTCCATACGCTGATCCTTCAGCTTTTTCCCAAAAATCTCAATTTCTCCGGAGGTGGATTTAATCAGCCCAAGCAGCATACGAATCGTGGTTGTTTTACCCGCCCCATTAGGTCCTAAAAATCCATAAATCTGCTGTCCGGGTACCTGGAGATTTATTCGTTTTACAAATTCCCGTTTTCCAAAACGCCTAGTTAGCTGCTGTGTATGTATTACATATTCAGACATTTCCTGATCTCCTCTCGACTTCTAATGCTGAAGCTTAAGTTACATATAGTTTACTGAAGTAAAGTAAACATCAAGTAAACAGTCCCTAAACAACAGGCAAAAAAAACCGAGCAAACTGCGAAATGTGAGATTAGATGTTAAAAAGTTAGATGTTTAGCGGCAGTGAAATCTCCATCCTAGTACCCGCTTTACTGCCTGAAAGGATATGAAGCGTTCCGTTATGCGCCTCAATAAAGCTTTTGGCAATAGGTATTCCATGCCCTTGGGAATGAGATATCTGCATGTACTCATTGGGATTCATTCCTATTCCGTCATCTTCGATAGAAATATGAAGCTTATCGTTCGTTTTACTTACTTCCATGGAAACGTGTGTACCTGGAGGATTATGAATGATCGCGTTGATCAAAAAATTCTGCAGCGCTCTGCCTAGTAATTTGCTATCGAAGGGCATGATACATGCCGCCTCCATTGACGTAAAAGAAAATTCGTATTGCTCAGCCGAAGGATGGTTAGCGATATCTATGACTGTACTACGGAGAAACTCCACAATGTCCTCCTTCTCCAATTGGATTGGCAATGGACTTTCCTTAAGCTGCATAGAAGCATTCAAATCCTGAATCAACTGCTTCATTTCAGTCACTTTCTCACTGATACTCATACTAAAGCTTCTTCTTTCTTCCTCAGACCAGTCATACTCTTGAGCAGTTAGCATAGCCGCATATCCTTCAATATAAGATAATGGTGTTTTCAGATCATGGCCTACACCTGCTACCCACTGCTGTTTACGTTTCTCTAATTCCACTCTCTCTTCCTCATTGCTGCGCAATTGAGCCGATAAGATGTTCATTTGTTCAAAAACTTCTTTATACAATTGATACGGAGGTTTATAACTATTTTTCTGATTTTTTTTGCCCTCTGGCAGTTCCAGTTCACTTAGCGGCGCTTGGAATTCCCCTGTCGCAATATTTCCAATCCATTTAATTACATACACCAAAGGTTTGCCTATATACCATCCGTAGGCAGCTATGAACACAACACTCTGCACGATACCAAGTCCTGTCCAGAATAGATCAATATTTATATTTTGAGATGCTCCAAATATACTTTTTATAAAAATATATAAGATCGTGCAAATAACAAAACATAGGACATAGGCCAGTACAAAGCATAACGTTACTTTCATAAAGCGAAAGGACATCTTAACCAGAGAGTTCATTCTTGCTCCCCCATCTTGACTGACATCATTTTATAACCAAGCCCTCTTACATTGATTAAAAATTGCGGGTGCTTGGGATCAGGTTCTATTTTTTTCCGCAAACGGGAGATATGAATCACTACGGTCTTCTCATCACCCAAGAAGGCCTCGCTCCATATCGTCTCATAAAGCTGCCGTACACTGAAAATCCGGTTAGGATGCTTGCACAAAAAAACCAGCAGTAGCCATTCACGTGCCGGACAATCGACCTCCTTTCCCTCCACATACAATACACCGGATTCCAGCTCCAGACGAAAATATCCAAAATCTAAAGTGCGTAAGGTCGGTTTCATGGCCACTGTCGAAACTTTCCGATATTTCATTCGAGCTTTCATACGCGCAACGACTTCCAGCGGGTTAAACGGTTTGGTAATATAATCGTCCCCTCCGATACCAAACCCCATTAATTTGTCTAGGTCTGTATCTCTTGCCGTCAAAAAAAGAATAGGGGCATCCGTATATAGACGCATTTGACGACACACCTCAAACCCATCGCTATCAGGCAGCATGACATCAAGTACAATCACATCCATATGAGATTCCATCACGACTTGCAGCGCTTCCCGACCCGTTGCAGCATGCTTGACTTGAAGGAATCCTTCTTTTTTTAACACCGTTGTCAGCATATCCCGCAACCCCTGCTCATCGTCTACTATAAGTACTGCAATTTCTTCCATAACCCAAGGTTCTCCATTCTTTTTTTACATTTTTTACTTTCATTATAAAAGCAAACGGGCAGAATTTAAATCGAGTTCCATCACATATCGTTCATCCCCGTGAATATACTTAATAACCAACAAGGCCAAACTGTGCCGTGTATCCACTTGGGGGGTGCCTAATAATGCCGGAACCACGCCAGCCATATTCATTCGTCGTATCCCGCGAAGATTGGTCGCTGCATCGCAAAGGGTACCAGGACCAGCAACGTCATCAGCAGAAGGTCAAAGATGTCATTAAGCAAAATCTACCCGATCTGATAACGGAAGAAAATATTATTATGTCGGACGGTCAACAGATTATCAAAGTGCCGATTCGCAGTCTGGATGAATATCGCTTCATTTATAACTATCAAAAGCAAAAGCATGTAGGTCAAGGGGATGGAGATAGTCAGGTGGGGGATGTCATCGGACGTGATCCTGCCTCCCAGAAGCCTGGTAAAGGTGAGAAAGCCGGCGATCAGCCGGGACACGATATTATGGAAACGGAAGTCAGCATAGAAGAACTGGAAGATATGCTGTTCGAGGAAATGGAATTGCCGAATTTACAGCAAAAAGACAAGGATCAAATTGAGGTTGAATCTATTGTGTTCAATGATATACGTAAAAAAGGCATGCAAGCGAACATTGACAAGAAACGAACCATTCTCGAAAATCTGCGCCGCAACGCCCGTGAAGGGAAACCGGGCATTCATCATATTAGTCCGGACGATCTTCGCTACAAAACATGGGAAGAGAAGACCATTCCCCAATCCAACGCGGTGATTATAGCCATGATGGATACATCAGGCTCGATGGGCTCTTTTGAAAAATATTGCGCTCGCAGCTTCTTTTTCTGGATGACCCGCTTTTTGCGCCGTCAGTATGAAAAGGTGGAAATTGTCTTTCTCGCGCATCATACCGAGGCTAAAGAGGTTACGGAAGAAGAATTTTTTACCCGCGGAGAAAGTGGCGGCACGATCTGCTCTTCCGCTTATTTGAAAGCACTAGAAATTATCGACAAACGATATCCTCCTTCCAGCTACAATATTTATCCCTTCCATTTCTCGGATGGCGATAACCTGACCTCGGACAATGAGCGGTGTGTGAAGCTAATCGAGGAACTTATAAAGCGGAGTAATATGTTCGGCTATGGAGAAGTGAATCAATATAATCGTAGCAGCACGCTGATGTCAGCCTACAAGAATATTAAAAAGGATCAGTTTATGTACTATGTCATCAAGGAAAAAGGTGAGGTATACCAAGCCTTACGTACCTTTTTTCGCAAACGGGAAGGGGGAACGGTGGGATGAGCACCGACCAGAAGGAGCTAGAATATGCGATATCAGAAATTATGGAGATTGCAGATGGCTTCGGGCTCGACTACTACCCGATGCGGTATGAAATTTGTCCGGCGGACATTGTATACACGTTCGGAGCCTATGGTATGCCCACGCGCTTCAGCCACTGGAGTTTTGGAAAAACATTTCACAAGATGAAAATGCAGTACGATTTTGGATTGAGCAAAATCTATGAGCTGGTCATTAACTCCAATCCCTGCTACGCCTTCCTGCTGGAAGGAAATTCTTTGGTGCAAAATAAACTGATTGTCGCCCATGTACTGGCACACTGTGATTTTTTCAAACACAACGCCCGCTTTTCAGCTTCTAATCGCAATATGGTGGAGAGTATGTCGGCCACAGCAGATCGAATCAACAGCTATGAAATGGAATACGGTTCAAAGGCTGTGGAATCCTTCATTGACTCTGTACTGGCGATACAAGAGCATGTGGATCCACAGATCATCAAACCAAGGCATCTGGATAAACAGCGTTACATGGAGCTCAAAATTCGGGAGCAGAAAGAACCTGGAAAACGCCAACGTCCCCCTGGGCCTTACGATGATCTGTGGTCACTGGACACAGTGAAGCAGCATGATCCGGCCGAGACCGAGGGCATCAAAGTACGCCAGTTTCCACCGGAACCTGAAAAAGATATCGTCTGGTTTATTCAGGAATTCTCAGAGGTGCTGGAGGACTGGCAGCGGGACATTATGACGATGCTGCGGGACGAAATGCTGTATTTCTGGCCCCAAATGGAGACCAAAATAATGAATGAAGGCTGGGCCTCCTATTGGCACCAGCGGATTGTAAGGGAACTGGATTTGACCGGGGAGGAAACCGTTGAATTTGCGATGCTGAACGCCTCTGTCGTACAGCCTTCCAAGCAAAGCCTGAACCCGTACTATTTGGGACTGAAAATATTTGAGGATATTGAAAAACGATGGGATAACCCAACCCGTGAGGAACAAGAGCGACAAGGACGCAAACCGGGCGAAGGACGCGCTAAGATGTTCGAGGTACGAGAGTTCGACTCAGACACTTCTTTTATACGCAATTACATGACCAAGAAACTGACAGAAGATTTGGATCTATACGTGTTTGAGAAACGGGGACCCGATTGGAAAATTACCGATAAATCCTGGGAAAACATACGAGATCAGCTTGTGTTTTCACGTGTGAATGGAGGCTCCCCTTATATCGTCGTCGAGGATGGAGATTACCTGCATACGGGCGAGTTGAAGCTCAAGCACCAGTACGAAGGCATTGAGCTGGATTTAAAATATATGGAGCGCACGCTTCCATATGTATATCAGCTGTGGGGACGCACCGTTCATTTGGAAACATTGATTGAGGGTAAGCTCGCCCTATTCTCATATGACGGTAAGAAACATCATCGTAAGTTTGTATAGTCATACCAAATCAAATAGCCAGCCTAATTTAAAAAAGGTGCATTCCTAAAAAGGATATGCGCCTTTTCTTACTATTTCATACAACCTTAAGCGACCTTCGTTTCTTGCCAATTTCAGGACACCTGTTTCGTTTTGGTTCAGGGGTGTATTATACTAATATGATAAATGACCCACGGGTCATAGTTGAGAAGCAGAACGAGGAGCGTTGATATAGATGAACACCCATCCCAGCTTTCGTGAAGTTCGTGAAAGTGATCAGCAGGTATTCCCAATCGCCTGGTATGCCGTTGGCTGGTCCAAGGAACTAAAGAATAAACCGCTTAAAAAGCGACTGCTTGGCAAAGATATTGTCCTGTACCGTGATGATCATCGTCAGGTACATGCCATCCATGCTTATTGCCCGCACCGAGGAGCTGATTTGTCGCTAGGCTATTGTCAAAACGGGCACATCACATGCCCATATCATGCATGGTCTTTCGATGAGAGTGGGCAGTGTGTCGATATTCCGGCACATCCGGGACGGGCTATTCCTGAGTTTGCTCATACCTATGCCTATCCCGCGACTGAAAAAGCCGGCCTGCTGTGGGTATATCCTCAGGCCGTTGGCTCAAATTCTGAAATAAACTCAGGGTTGGGGACATCCACATCCCCACCTCCTCTGGAGATTTTTCCCGAGCTGGAGGACCCCTCTCTCATTTTGTCTCCCTACGATTCCATGTGGAAGGCACATCTGACGAGAGTTGTGGAAAGCGTGCTGGATGTCGCTCATTTGCCAATTGTCCATAACAAAACAATCGGTAAAAAATCCTCCACCGACATTCATATCGAGTTTGAAGCGGATGACAATCATATTCGAGTGAAAAACGGGAAAGGTCTATTACAATATACCTTTCCACAGCAATGGATTTTGACTCCCGCCAAGGAAGGACGCAGCAAGTTTATTAATTTCGTCACCTTCACTCCGATTGAGCAAGAGTTAACTGCCATCTACGGACTGGCTGGACGTAATTTTGCCAGATTTGTACCGGGCATGAGCCACATTTTTTCGAGATACAGTGGTAAGGTGCTGGAAGAGGATCGGGCCGTGGTGGAAAGCCAGCATCCGCGTCCAATCCCAGAAGCGCTGCGAATGGAGGCACACGTCCCCGCTGATGGACCTCAGGTTCGGTTTCGCAACCGCTGGTATGATTTCCTTGTCAACGATGAGCCTCGTGTACGACTGGGTCCAGAAACTACTTCCTCTTAAATTCGACGATGTAGCTTTGATTGAGCTGTTTTCCACCTTCCGAGATGTTCTGGTACATGGATAGAAACCGGGCGGATGGGCTCCATACCGTTGGGCTGTCATAGGATTGGATATCGGTCGTAACCGGAGTGGTTTTACCCGTGGACTGGTCAAACACATACAGCCCTCTCATGCCTTGCTGATCCTCATCATAAATGGAATAAGCAAGCTTGGACCCGTCGCTGGACCAGCTTCCACGACTCATTAAAGTGCCTTGACCGACGATTCCTTTCTCTTTGCCCTGTTCATCCAAAATGATCATACGGGCTGGTTCGGATGTATTCCATTTCCGCTTTTCAATGGCAATAGACTTACCATCAGGCGACACGGCAAAGGACATGGCCCCCTCTGCAATAGTCACAGCCTGAGGATGATTAAGGGTGAACCGATTCAGCACCGGATACCCTTGTTTATCACTGCCTGTATAAAATATGGCGTTACCCACTTTTTCGACATGAGACATCAATTCAGAGCGATTCGGATCTTGAAAACTCAATTCTTTAGCTTTGCCGTCCAGACCAATCAGCTGGATTTTACCATCCGGTGTGCCTGTAATGAGATCATTCTCATCGCTCCAGCTCACTTCGTTAGTCATATCCAGCTTGCCGATCGGTGTAACCTTACCACTGCTTAGCTCCAAAATGTAGCCCTGGATATCATATTTGCTGCTAGTGCTACCTTCAGTAAAAAAGACATGGCGCTGATCCGGTGATACCACAGCAAGTAACTGCGGAGCCTTACGACCTGGTGTTAAAATCCGCTCCTTGTCCGTCTCTACATTATGAATCCACAGCTGGGTTTTACGCTCCACAATCAGCTCTTCGTCGCTCAGCCAAGACCTCGCGTAGACATCCCCCAGCCTGTCGATAGACGATACCACCAGCTCGTCCGTTACTTGCTGCTGGGCTGCATCCGTGTCAATCACAGTAAGCTGTTGGCCCGGTTTCATACCGGATGCTGGATTTGTCTCTCCTGCGCTTTTCATGCCGCAACCGCTGAGCAATCCCCCGGCGATTAAGCCGGCCATGAGCACCCCCGTAGCTTTCTGTCTGAAAACTCTTGTGCGGGAATCTTCGCGACGAGGGGAGCCGTTCTTTTGCCCATAGCTGTCTATGTTTTTCTTTATCATGTACAACGGCCTCCTTGTTAACGATACCCCCAGTTTAATGCCCGAACATCTCATGAATACATCGGATTGTTTCCAAGTTGTAAACAAGACACCATTTTAGCCCTGTGCTAACAATCGGCCGTTTACAGGGAGCCATCGTGAACCAAGAGAGGGAGTCTAAGCGAAAATTCATTCCCACTTACATTTGTATGCCCGTTGTCATTTTCCAACCCACTATGATCTGAAGCTGTAAGCTGCAACTCTCCCCCCATGCGCTCCGCCAGTCTGCGCGCCAGAGGAAGACCAAGTCCCGTACCGCTGTCCTGACGAGATCGATCACGACTTAAGGTAGCAAACGGCTCAAAAATCATGTCCCATTGCTCCCTAGGAATCCATGGGCCGGAATTGCGTATACACACAATCACGGTGTCCTGTTCTACTCGATTCGATAACGTAATCCATCCACCGTCCCGATTGTACTTCACTGCATTATCCAGCAAATTCAGTACAATATGCATCAGATGCTTAGGGTCTCCCCACACCTGGGCAGGAACGGTATCTATCGAAAAATTCAGTCTACGCGCTGCCGCTTTTCCTCGAATACGGCTCCCTGCATCTTCCAGTAACGAATGCAGTTTCACAGCCTCCGTATGCAATTCAAAATCATATTTATCCAGCACAGATAGCCGCAGCGAGTCCTCGACAAGCTCGTATAACCGTTTTGTTTCCTTACTGATACTTTCTCTCGCTTCACGCACCAGTTCAGGATCATCCCCATACATATCCAGTAAATCAGCATAAGCCTGAATAGAGGTTAATGGAGTCTTCAGTTCATGGCTGATATTTCCAATAAAAGATTTTTGCTGCTGCTCCAGCTCTCTCAAACGCTGAACCGCTTCTTCCAGCCGAAGCTTTTCGTTTTCCAGCGCAGTAATGCTCTCCCGGATCACATGACTCATCTGAAGCATTCCTTCATCCAGTCTTCCCAGCTCATCCTGCCGCCGCAGCAGTCTGGTTTCCGGATAATGCCCTGCCGATATCTGTTCGGAAGCGCGAGTCAGGCGTCCGATATCTCTCGTCTGGCGGCTGACATAGCCTAAGCCCAAAATAAAGCTCAATACCAGCACCGCCCCCCCTGTCCATAGAAACAACTGGGCAATAGCCTGGTAGAACTGCTGCTGCGCTTCTGTTGAGCTATGAAGCTGTACCACTCCCAGTAAGCCGTCCGGACCTTGAAGCGGAGCCAAATAGGTGACTGCGCTACCTTCCGTAATATACGCAATTTTGCCTTGGAGCGCATAGGAAAGGGCCTGGCTGACATTTGTTCTAAAAGCCAGCGGTAGAGAATTGCCAACCTCATGCCCCTGACCATCATATAAAATAACGCGCATATTGCTGGATACGCCCAGTTCCACTGCGAGTTGGGGCGCCTGCTTCTTCATGAAGCCTTCCGGTGATTGGCGTACTCCCAACAGGTAAGACTGTTTTACACGCATTTCTACAATTTCGGCCTGGCGCTTTAAACTGCGTTCCATTTGGTCTGTCTGGTTAGCGCGAATGCCAGTAAGCACGAGCCAGCTCAGCACACCGACAGTAAACAGCAGCAAAGCCGCCAGTACCAGGGGAAATTTCCAACGCAGGCTTAAGCCTGTAGGTTTGCGTTTGCGTTTCTGTTGGTCGGTGGACCGCAAGCTTCCTTGCTGATGGAGTGAATGATGTTCGTTCACGTCATTTTCTCTGCCTTATAGCCGATACCATACACGGTCTGCAATATCGCCTGATGTGGCTCAAGCTTCTTGCGCAAGCGCTGGATATGAATATCCACCGTCCGCGTTCCGCCCACATAATCGAAGCTCCATACCTGCTCCAGCAGCTCGTCCCGTGTATACACCCTCCCGGCATGAGACACCAACAGCGCCAGCACATCAAACTCCTTGGGGGTCAGATCCAGCGCTATGGCTCCAAGTTCAGCCGTTCGGCTGGACGGACGTACCCGTAATGGGCCGAGTACCATTTCTGTTCCTTCCGGGGCAGGCGCTCCTTCTCGCTCCAGTCTCCGTACCAATGCTTTAATACGAGCGAGCAGCTCCCTTAGGTCAAACGGTTTGCTCATAAAATCGTCCGCACCCAGCTCCAGCCCGAGTACCTTATCAACAATATCGTTTTTGGCCGTCAGCAGTAAAATACCGATGCCCTTCCGACTTTCCAAACGGCGGCACACCTCATATCCACCCAGTTTGGGCATCATCACATCCAGTATGAGCACATCCGGGTGGAACAAACGCACTTTTTCCAAGGCGTCCTCCCCATCAACAGCGGTTTCCACCAAAAAACCCTCTCGCTTTAACGCATAAGCCAGCGCATTCCGAATGCTCGCCTCATCGTCCGCTATCAGTATTTTTTTATCCATGTCCTGCCCTCCCTGCATTAAAAAAACGCTCCAGCTACCTATGTTCCCGCAAATAATAATGAATCAGACATGTATGACATATAAACTGCTCACGTGGATCGTTAAGATCAAAATCTGTCATGTCGCGTATCCGTTCCAATCTGTATTTTACTGAGTTACGATGTATAAAAAGATAATTGGCTGTATCTACCAGACTGCCCCTGTTTTCCAAATAATAAAATAACGTTTTGAGTAAGTCACTGCCATGTGAGCGATCATATTGCTGAAGTCTCCCCAGCTTGCGTTCAAACAAATTTGAAAATTCCTCTTTGTCCATCGCTTCTCCAAGCATATAGTGCATCTCTATATCGCTGTATTTGCATACACGTTTATCAGGATACAGCCGCTGGGCTACAGTAATGGCACGACGTGCTTCATTGTAGCTTTGCAGCAGCTCCCATAACTTTTTGGCACTTCCGATGCCTAAATAATAATCGGCGGTACCCCAGGCTTTTTCAGTTGACCAGTTTTTCAGCGTATCACTCCAGGACGTTTCCTGATCAGAGCCGGGTGCGTTCTGATGATCATTCGGCTGAAGAGTCGGCAGAAATAATATCGCACGATTTGAACGGAACTCAATATGAGACACCACACGCCGTCGTGTCGATTCCATACTCAATAACCCAGAAAGAATCTCTTCTGGCGGAGCCGTAGCACTTTCCAGTACAGCCACCTCCCAGTTATATTCCGGGTTGAATCCCAATTGACGACCTCTCCGCTCAACCTCATGCCGCACCGGCAACGGAGGTGTCATGAGCTCATCTATAAAATTCCCCCGTAGTCGGCTTTCCGTATCTTCTACTGCCTTTTCACGCATTAATTCTAACGCCATCACCAGCCGTGCCTGCTCAATACCAACCTGCTCCATATCATCCAGTTCATTGCGGGCAATGACCAACTTGGCGACTGTACGTTTATCCACACTAATGGGAAAATGACGAGCATCTTGTACCTTCGCCCAATCCCAATCTTGTGGTGAAGTGACAATGGCTTGACCACCATTATCAATCAAAGCAACCGGAGCTTTAAAAAGCTCTGCTATATTATCGCTTACAGCCTGTATGCCACTGTTCTCCAGCACCATCGTCGTTAACGTTCGATAGATTTCTTCCGAACGTCGCAGCAGCTCTGCCTGTCGGTTCAACACCATATCCATGACACGCTGCGTAATATCCGTATAGGGAATATCGGCTGGAATCTCAATCACAGGCAGGCCACAGGCATTGCTTTCTTCAAGCGCACTATGGGGAATTTCCGTGAGAAAGCGTGTAGGCTTGATCACAAGCGCCGCCGCCCCGCCCTGATGCAGTAATTGAATAATTTGACACAATACCTCAGGCTCATGACGGATCGAATAAGCCGTTGTCATCAACAATACACCTTCCCGGACCCAGCCTTTCAGGTCAGGGACTTCCATAATGTCAATAAACCGGACAACCCGGCTTAGCCCTTGTTCTCCGCTTAATACCTTCGCCTCCTTCAACACGGGTATTGCCATGAGCTCTTGAACTGTTACACCCGGTATTTTCATAAAGACAGACCACCCTGCTATTTATTTTGCAAAATCCTTAGTTCATCTAATTTTCAGGATAGTGTACCAAAAAAGTCTACAAAACAAAACCTTTTACCGCTTGGTCAAGTCTATCCACACCAGCCCATTCCTATCTTTAGGAGCTCAATGGAACATAAATAAACCGCCCTTTTCTGGAAAAGGCGGTTTATTTTAATATTCTACTATTTATTATGCAGTTTAAGAACTATCCTGCTTGTATCCCACACGAATTGGCTGCTAGCGTACCGAAACAGCTGCACCCAACGCCACAATCGGGTCAATAGCCCGAATCCCTAGTGTACGCTCCAGCTCTGGCGCAAAGTTCATCGTTACAAAACCTGTGCAGGCAAGTACGATTACCTCAGCCCCCTTCTCCTGAAGCCGCAACGCTGCTGCCATAGCTGCCTCTTTACCTTGTGGAGTGTTCAAGTCCAGTGTCGTCTGCACACCTATGGGACGCTCTGTACCGATATAGGAATCGCCCAAAATGCGGCGAATCAGCGGCGGAGCCTCCTCCAAAATGGTCAACACGCCTACACGGCTGGCCGATGTCAGAGCCAAGAGTGCCGCACAGGACCCCGCCCCGTATACAGGTACAGATACAACCTGACGAGTTTCCTCTAGCGCTGGATCAGCCGCGCAGCTAATACCGATAGACGTACAGCCTTGTTCAACGAGTTGTTGCGCCGCGAGCACAATTTTAGGCACCGCTTCCCGGTCTGTGATATCATCGTAGATTCCTTTCGGCTGATCGGGAATACATACACTGGTGACAGGCAGCCCGTAGTGCTGCTCAATGACCCGGCCGTGAAGGTCGATAGCTACTTTGTCCTGCATGGTAAGCACTCTGATCATTCCAAGCATGATAACTTCCTCCCTTTATCGCTCTAGCAACTGACCAGCCTTCATAATCAGACGATCGTCCAGATATACATCCGGTTTTTGTACGACTCCGTCAATATGTACACCCGCAGCGACAGTTCCCCCGAAGGTATTATTGCTGCCAAAAGCGACATGAATCGTGCCATATACTTTCTCGTCCTCTAACACAACACCTGTAATGCGGGCTTTATCATTCGTTCCAATACCAAATTCGGCCAGCATTCTACCATCGCCTTCGCCGAGCATATCCAACAGGGACTGTCCGGCTTCCCCTTCTGCGGCGATTAATCTGCCATTTTGCACCGTCAGCAGCAGCGGGTCTTTTAAGGCACCGATTCCCGCCACAGAACCATCCACCACAATCTGACCTTGTGCCGTTCCTTCCAGCGGAGCAATATACGCTTCACCGGAAGGCAGGTTGCCCGATTCGCCGGGATTCAAATACATACCTGTGCTGGGAACGCCGTTGCGCCCTTCTATGGTAAAGTTCAGACTATTTCCTTCCTTTTCAATCCGTACCTGCTTGGCAGCAGTCAGCAATGCGGTCACCTCTTCGGTCAGCGCCTTGACCTTCGGATAATCAGCAGCAATTGCTCCATTCATGAACATATCGTCTGTCATGCCGGGCATGGTTGCTAGGCGTGCTCCAGCAGCTGCGGCTTGCTTACGGGCACTTGTATGTGTCAGTGAATACCGGGTGACACATACAACAACGTTGGAGCGAAGCATGGCTTCGGCAACAGGGGCCGGAGGCTCCTCGCCCGATTTGGAGCGAACCTTCATCGTCAAAATAGCTGCTTCTGCCCCCAGTGCCTTGCCAGCTTCATATATGGACTCGCCCAATTCTTTTTTATCATCGTCGGTTACGACCAGAAGCGTCTCCCCAGCGGTAAGTCCCAAGCATTTTTGCAATACATTTTTACTGATTTCAATACGTTGTTGACTCATAGTTCTTACCTCCAATTTTTAGCTCCTTACACCATTTCCGATACCAGTTTGCCAATCAAGGCATTGGACAATACAACGGGAACCCCTGAGTAATGCGCCGCTAGCTCTCTATGCGTTTCCGTATAGCCCATGCAATCCAGTACGATCAGATCGGCTTGATTCTTGAACTGTCCTGCTGCTCGGCGAAATTCTTCCTCACTGCCACTGTAAGGCGAGGCCGCCGCAAACTTTGGATTCAATCCATAAGGGCTGAATTTAAGCTTGAGGTTGTTCTTCTGTTCTTCGAGCGGTCCAATGAGACCCAACCTTCTTCCGCTGGACATGGCCTTTAGTACAGGAGGAAGCACATGATCTGGCTCAATTAGAAAAGCGCTTCGGGTATGCAATCCAGGAAACACACCGGTACAGAGTAACAAAATAGTACGTATGCCCTGCTCCTCCAAACGTGTGATTTTGTCCTGGAGCAGTGGCTGGATTTTTTCGCGTGAAATGACCACCGACTCCCCGGTCGTCAAGCGGGAGGTTAATACATATTCTCCTGGTGATGGTGATAGATGCTGTTGTATATAGTCCAATGAGAGCCCATCCAGCGCACCGGCCTGTACCAGCTCTGCCCGTCCTTCCAAGGCCTTTTCTACGATAGGGGCCACATCTGACCGGGGGGCTTGCCCAATCGTAATCATCCCAAGCTTATGCATTTTGAATCCCTGCTTTCGCTTCATTTTACGCTCCTGGCGACAAAGGGCAAGCCCGCGGTCTGCCTTTATTTCGGTTCTGGTGAATAGTTTTAACTTATGTTACTGCAACTTTCCTAACATAAACAATGTTCGTCCTGACCAAAACAAAGGCTTGTTTGTTGTGCATAAAGGATAAAAAAACAAAATCATAGCGCTATTATTACATTTTATCCCTTTATAATGTCAAGAAATATAACGCAGTATAAACATCTCTTCCCTCACTGCCCTGCGCTTTGGAGTGTCTTACCTGTCCGTATATGCTAAAATACTTCCGTATCGGCTATTCGCCTACAGGAGGGCATGATCATGAAACAATCTATTTTGATCGTAGAAGACGAAGAAAAGATTGCTCGGCTTCTAGAGATCGAACTTCAATTTGAAGGCTATCAAGTATGTAAAGAAAAAAACGGAATTGATGGGCTGGAGACGTATTGCAAAGGCAATTGGGATCTAGTGTTGCTGGATATTATGATTCCCGGTCTCAATGGCATTGAGCTACTTCGGAGGATTCGTAAGCATGATACGAACGTTCCTGTCATTTTGCTGACGGCTAAAAGTTCCATTGCAGATAAGGTCGAGGGACTCGATTTGGGAGCCAATGATTATGTTACCAAACCGTTTGTGATCGAAGAGCTGCTTGCACGTGTACGGGCTGCACTCAGAGTGGGTGCAACGATAGACATGGCTCCACAAGTGGTAGATAAGTGGCTTAGTGCCGGGGATTTACGTCTCCATGAAGGTACTCGTGAAGTTCTTCGAGGAGAGCACAACATTGAGCTTACACCGCGAGAGTTTGACTTGCTCGTTCATTTACTCAGACACCAGCGGCAGGTACTTAGCCGTGAACAATTACTGGAGAATGTATGGGGCATAGATTATATGGGCGATACCAATGTGGTCGATGTGTATATTCGCTACGTGCGCAATAAAATCGACCCTACGCGCCAGCTCCCTGAGCTGATCCATACTGTACGCGGAATTGGTTATGTACTGAAGGAATCTTTATGAAGCTACAAAACAAAATCCATACGTACACCTCGTTATTATTCGCGGTCTTACTTGTAGTCATTAATTTTTCGATCTATTTCCTATTCAGCCAACTTTCGATAGACAGTCGAAAAGACCAGGTAGAGGCCGCAGCAGAGAACATGATTCGTGGCATTCAACGCGCTTCGGTATCCGTAGCCGCAGAGGACCTTCTCCGAGCCTATGTACCGCTGGATGGCATGCTTCGGCTGATGAGGCCGGAAGGCGAATTTCTTCCCCCTATCACCTCTTCTTCCGAGCAGTCTCTCAGCTTGATGAAGGGCGTTTTTGATGAAACACGGCAGGTTCGCATGATTACCTATGAAAGCAACCGTTACATTCTTGTATCGGTCCCCATGATTTGGACCAATGGTGAGGTTGTCAATCTCCAAGTGACCGAAAGCCTGCAACCAACGATGCAGACGCTACAGGTACTCAGAATCGTACTTGTTGCTGTCACTGGAATTGCGCTCATTCCTGTCGTGGTATCGGGAAAACTGCTCGGCAGACTGATCACACGTCCAATCACATCTATGATTAGCACGATGAAAGAAATTCAGCGCAGCGGGAAATTTAAACGTCTTCCGCTCAATTCATCATCACGCGACGAACTGGTCGAAATGGGTGAAACATTTAATGACATGATTGAGCTGCTGGAGCGGAATTTCGTCAGGCAAGAACAATTTGTATCTAATGCGTCCCACGAATTGAAGACACCTCTCACCATTATTGAAAGTTATGCCAGCCTGCTCAAACGGCGGGGGTTGCAGCATCCCAACATTTTCGCCGAATCCGTTGAAGCGATCCATTCCGAGGCGATTCGAATGAAGGACATGGCAGAGCAGCTTCTTCTGTTGGCCAGAAACGAAGAACAATGGAATGTCGTGCTGAAGCCTGTACGCCTGACCAGAATAGCGATAGAATTAAAAGCTACATTTGAAAATGCGTTCGCCCGACAAATTCAACTGGATGTACAGGCAGACTGCATTGGCTATACCGATGAAAATAAGCTGAAGCAGCTCCTATTTATCTTTTTGGATAATGCACGCAAATACAGTGACGAGCCGATACACCTGATGATTGATACGGTGGGCGGTACAGCTCAACCCTGCATAAGAATCACAGATCAAGGAATTGGAATCCCGGAAGAAAAGTTATCTAAAGTATTCGACCGCTTCTATCGTGTGGATGAAGCCAGAAGCCGCGAGAAAGGTGGGGCTGGACTAGGCTTATCATTGGCTACAGGAATTGCACAAGCTATACATGCTCAAATCGGGCTAGAAAGTGTAGAGGGGAGCGGAACAACTGCAACGATCATCCTCCCTACCGTTCCAAAATAATAAGCCAAAGGAGGGAATAACGATGAAAGCCATCTATGTGTGGATGATTGGGGGTACGTTGGCGGCTGTATTGATTACAATTTGTCTTTTACAGTGGCCTTGGGCACGGTCGTTAGCAGCTTCTCCATTGGAAGAAAAAGCCGTCATCCAATCCGTTTTGCATCAGTATCCCGGCGAGGTGCTCGAATCCCAACGCTTGGGTGATTTTTATCTGATCAGGCTGGAACGCGCCAAAGGGAAGTACGATATAAAAGCCAATGCCTATGACGGTGTCATCGACTCCATTAAGCGGACACAGGCTTATACAGATGCGAAGCAGGAGCCCCAAGATCATAAGCCCGGTACCTCACCAACCAGAGACACATCGAATCCAGCTAATAAACCTGACCCGGTTTCTCTCGTTATTACAGAGAAAGAAGCAGCCAGGCTTGCTGCCAAAGCAGTTAACGGAACATCCGATGATATTGAGCTTCATCGCAACGACAAAGGCCTCTACTATCTGGTTGAGGTTGAGGTAAAAGATGGGCGTGAAGCAGTAGTGCAGGTCAATGCAGTATCGGGCTCTATCGACTCTATAACTTGGGAAAAAGAAAAACAGGAGCACAACGAATCATGACGACTTGATGATCAACTCAGCTCATGTTTTCTCATGGTTTTCTCATAGTTTTCTCATGATTCTATTATGTTCCTCTCATGTTCAAGAGATAAGCTGTATTCATGCTTATAGCACAAGGAGGAATTATGTAATGAAAAAAAACTATACATTAGGAATTATGGCAGCCACGGTTCTGCTTGGAGTTACGGTTACGGGTGTCTCAGCGAATGCCGTATGGGCCGCTAAACCTACGGGCCTTATTGGAGCGACCGCAGCTGCCAACATTGCCAAGAAGGCTGTGGGGAATAATGCACAAGTTGAAGATGTCGAACTGGAGCGCAAGAACGGAAAAGTCTACTATGAGGTGGATCTCCAGCAAGGGGATAAAGATTGGGATATAGATGTTGATGCTTATACTGGGAAAACCATCCGTTCCCATTCTGAGCTTGATCATGACTCGAATGACGAGTCCTCCCTTAACAAACCAAATCACATCACCCTGACTGAAAAGCAGGCTGGACAAATTGCGCTTAAGCACGTGCCCGGGAGTACCCTTTTGTCTTCTAAATTGGATAAGGAAGATGGACAGTTCATCTACGAGGTAAAGGTACTCACCAACGAAGGAACCGTTGAGCTTGAAATCCATGCATCATCTGGCGCAATCGTGGATACAGACGAAGATGATGATGACAACGAATATTAATCACCCAGGTCATAATCAGGGTAACTAAATACAGAGCTAATTAAAACGGAGCAGCGAACTTTCGCTGCTCCGTTTTTTTGACCAATGTGACACAGGAAAAGAACGAAAATGGCTCCATAAAACTGCACCTATTATTTCTTCACGAATAGACTGATAACTAACAGAGGATTACCTTTTTCTTCAATCCAAAGTCAAGTGAGGTTCTTATGGCGAAATCCTATACTAAAGCACAGATTCGCAAAATTACCCGTCGTTTCGGCCTGATCCCGTTAAAATCAAGCTTAGTCTCCTCATTATACCGAAAAAATGCAGTGATCCAGGTGAAGACGAAAAAGGGAACTTATGCATTAAAGCCCTTTAGTCGTACAAAGATGGTCGGTTCAAATACGATTCAACAGATGGAACGAGCTGCGAGTCATATCAGGCTTTTGAAAAAGAGAAAGTATACCTACATGCCCGCATGGCTCCCCACTCATTCCGGCAAGTTATGGACTCTATATCAAGGGACTCCATTTTATGTAAGTCAGTGGATCAAAGGACGGGGACTGGAGACCGCTGAAGATTTCGAAAAACTGGGGCGGGCACTTGCCACACTTCACGCCACCTCCACCGGCTTGCATCGGATGGATAAAGGAAAGTCCCCTCCGACCATTCAACAATTGCGGATATGGAAAAACCAGGATCGTCTTTTTCAAAGAAAAATGATAAAAAACAGTCGCCATGATAAAACGTACCGCAACTGGTACAATGCTCACGGCGAAGACTGCAAACGTTTATCCATGCGAGCATGGAAGGATTTACAGGATGCATCCATCATAAGGCTGCTTCGGATGGAACATCGGCATCCCTCCTTGATACACAGTGATATCACTACCCCAAATGTCATTATTTCGGATGACGGTCATCTCAAAATCATTGATTGGGATCGGGCTAAGATCGGCTCAATCTATGCTGATTTGGCAAAGGCCCTTATGAATACGACTCAATTCAATCCTGAATTTGTGCAATCCTTGCTGAAGGGATACCAGAAGCGCAAACCACTAAGCCGTACTGAACGGAAGATTGTTACAGCTTTATATAAACTACCACGAGAAGCCTGGCATGCTTCCCGACACCCGAATCGTTCAAGAGATCGCGAAATCCTGGACAATTGGGATCAGTCGTGGCCTCTTCGATTACAAATCATCCATATTTTGCAGGAGTGGGCTCATGTATAAAAGAAAGTGAGGATCAAAATGTCGATTTTATCGAACGTTGAGCAGATGTACGGAATCAAAATTCAGCGTACCCGTCAAATGAAGGACATTCACAAGATTGAGACCGCTAATACGACTTATTGCTTAAAACCCTACAAATTCCCGGAAGAAGAGATCCGTTTTATTACACGTGTCTTGTCCTACTTGGATGAGCGCGGGTTTACACGCAGCCAAAAGGTCTATCCAACAGTACAACAAACGGCTTACATGACCTATGAAGGTGTTTCGTATACATTAACCAATTGGGTTCATGGACTCAGACCAGAATTTACAAAAAGAATAGACTTCAAAAAGGGAATTGCTACTTTAGCCAAATTCCATTCCAGTGCCGTGGGCTTTCCTGTCACCGAAGCTCCGCCATCCAGAATTCGTTATGAAGGCTTGAGCGATGAAATAGCTGGATACAAAAAACGCCTCATCCCATACAGAGGCACAGCACATCTTGTAGCTCTTTGTGAAGAAGTGTCCCATCGCCTACAGCAGCCCAAAGTTAGAGAAGCCATTGCTCAAGAGCAAAAAGCCGCCGCATTTATACACGGTGACTATAATTATCCCAATCTGATTAAAGACAAACAGCTCAAAATCCATTTGATCGACTTTGAAAATTGCTCCCTACATGTAAGGATGAAAGATCTCTCCCATCTTCTTCATCGGAATTGTCTTTGGAATGGGACAAAGATGCTGCGCGCGATAGATTACTATCAACGAAATCGTCCATTGAGCACCCATGATTTGCATCTGCTTCACGCACTATTGATCTCTCCCTATCATGTGGTCCGCAATATCAGAATAGGCGGCTTCCGTTCTGCCAAGCGAGTCATTCCGTCGTTCGTGCATTTGAACAAATACCGACGTGAACTTAGATCATTATTATAATCTGTCAGCTTGGAACTAAACAAAAAAAACAGACCCGATGAAAAGGTCTGTTTTTTTGTGTTCTGACACCGACTACAGGAAAAGCGCATGCCGCTAAAGCCAATCGACTTGCTGTCCCCATAGTACATTCAAGCCACATCTTACACCTGCAGCATTTCCAATTCCTTCACCATGTTTTCGATCAGCTTTGTGAACGAAGCCAATTCCTCTGAGCTGGAAGCCTGTTGCCGGGCACTGGCTGTTGTGGCAGCTGTTTCGGATTGTACACTGTCAAGCATACGGGCAATATCCAGCACCTTGCGCTGAATTTGCTCCTGTGCTTGCTTCGAATTAGATGCAAGCTTTCGCACCTCCTGTGCCACAATTTGAAACCCGCGCCCTGCTTCCTGCGCATGGGCAGCCTCAATCGCCGCATTCAGTCCCAGCAGATGAGTCTGATCAGACAGTTCCCGGATCGTACCGCTCATCTGCTCAATATGCTTAATCTCGTCACTCAAATGCTGTACCAATTCCTCTGTATGTTCCTGCGAAGAAGCAGTGTTGCAGGCACTCTCCGCGATATTATCCGTATTTTCCCTAAGCTCAGCAATCATCCCGGTCAAATTTTGCGCAATTCGGGACACAACGGTCAGCACCTGCGTTTGTTCGTCGGCCAGCTCGTTGATTTGTTCCTTTTCCTTTTCCTGATAAGCTTCCAGTACAAGCTGGGAATCCAGGTTGAACATTTTGGAAAGAGCATGCACAATAGAAAACCAGTCCTCTATCCCCGAACGCTTTAAAATGTCCACTGCAATATCAAGATAAGCAATGTACGTGCCCAAATAATAATCGGAAGACAATCCGATTCGGGAATGTACCTGCCCCACAAAAAGACGGTGTTCGATAAACGGATCATCTATTTTTCCATCTGCGAGAGAAAGCCAGTATTCACGTTGTGTTTGTTTTAGTCGTTCAATATTCGACCATTTGGAAATAATCGACATGAGATGCGGAACCTTTTCTACATGCTCATAAAACCGATCGACCACCTCATTCACAATAGATTGGAATAGTCCCTGATAATGATGCAATAAAGCCAAATCATCATCAGTAATACCAATATATTGTATCTGTTTTAATCTACTCTCCGCGACATGAATCATAAGTTCCTCCAAATAATAGTTTACATAGATTTTACATTACCATATTTATCGGTAACTTTTTAGAAAATGTTAAAAAAGCAGAAGATTGATTATGATTTTTTTCATAGCAATTTCAGAAAATATATAATCACAACTGGCCTGATGATACAAAAAAAGAATCCGACAGCACCTGAAATTCCCTGTGCTTGCCGAATTCCCTCTACGAAACACGTTGATCGGATACCTCACAACCGTGTAGCACCATCCAGATCAACCCATGGTTTCACCATACTGTACTTGTTTATTATTTCGTCTTACCGATTCAGGAGGCTACCTACATACCTCAACAGATCGTTAGCGCTGGCTCCTGTGTAGCCATGCTCCTCAATCAGTCGCTTAATTACTTCATTCATCCGTTTGAGCTGATTAGCGTCAGGCGTTTTGGTCGAAGTCGTAATCTTCACAATATCCTTCAAATCGGCGAACAGCTTCTTCTCAATGGCTTCTCGCAGCCGATCATGATGATGATACTCAAACTTCCGTCCCTTGCGAGAATACGCGGAAATACGGATTAATATTTCTTCACGGAACGCTTTTTTCGCATTTTCCGATACCCCGATTTGCTCCTCAATAGAGCGCATGAGCCGCTCATCCGGGTCGAGTTCCTCATCTGTGAGTGGATCGCGAATTTTCGCCCAATTGCAAAAAGCTTCGATGTTATCCAAGTAGTTGTCAAACAGCGTCTTGGCTGATTCCTCGAAAGAGTACACAAAGGCCTTCTGCACTTCTTTTTTTGCCAATTCGTCATATTCCTTACGAGCCACGGAAATGAAATTCAGATAGCGTTCTCGCTCTTCCTTTGTGATGGAGGCATGCTGATCCAGACCATCCTTAATTGCTCGTAAAATGTCCAGGGCATTGATGGATTCCACATTTTGCTTAATCAATGCACTAGAAATACGATTAATGACGTACCGCGGGTCTACCCCGGACATACCTTCCTCCAGAAACTCACTTTGCATTTCTTTCAGATCGGCTTCCTTGTATCCTTCGACCTCTTCACCGTCATACATGCGCATCTTTTTGACCAGATCCATCCCCTGTTTCTTCGTCTCCTTCAAGCGCGTAAGCACGGAGAAAATGGCAGCCGTTCGCAGCGCATGAGGCGCAATGTGGATATGTTTCATATCACTTTGTTCAATGAGCTTGGCGTAAATCTTTTCTTCCTCAGATACTTTCAGGTTATAAGGAATCGGCATTACAATCATCCGTGATTGCAACGCCTCGTTCTTTTTGTTTGCAATAAAGCTTTTATACTCGGATTCATTGGTGTGAGCCACGATCAGTTCATCTGCACTGATGAGCGCAAACCGCCCAGCCTTGAAGTTTCCCTCTTGGGTCAGAGAAAGCAAATTCCACAAAAACTTCTCATCGCATTTCAGCATTTCCTGAAACTCCATCAGTCCACGATTCGCTTTGTTCAATTCTCCGTCAAACCGATATGCACGCGGGTCGGATTCCGAACCATACTCCGTAATCGTGGAAAAGTCGATGCTGCCCGTCAAATCAGCAATATCCTGTGACTTCGGATCAGAAGGACTGAACGTACCAATACCAATCCGGTTTTCTTCCGATATAAATACCCGCTCCACGCGGACCTTTTCAATATCGCCATCAAATTCCGTGCGCAATCTCATCTGGCAGGATGGGCAGAGATTACCTTCAATCCGTACACCCAGCTCCTTTTCAAAATCGGGACGCAACTCATGGGGAATCAGATGAAGCGGGTCCTCGTGCATGGGGCAGCCTTCAATCGCGTATACAGCTCCCTGATCCGTTCTCGAAAATTTCTCCAGACCACGTTTTAGCAACGTGACCAATGTCGATTTCCCCCCACTGACGGGTCCCATCAAAAGAAGGATACGCTTGCGCACATCGAGCCGCCTGGCTGAGGAATGGAAATATTCCTCCACCAACTTTTCCAGCGCTCGATCCAGTCCAAAGATCTCCTGCTCAAAAAATTTGTATCGCTTATGCCCCCCAACCTCTTCTACACCAAAAGATTCAATCATCTTGTAAACCCGTGCATGAGCTGTCATCGCCGGCGTCGGGTCTTTCTTGAGTATCTCAATATACTCTCTAAAAGTGCCGCTCCAGGCCAGACGGTTGTTTTCCGCCCGGTACTCCGCAACGCGTTCAAAAATATTCATGCTCGGTTCCTCCCATGACTGCGTAATGACTATCCTCCACTCCTGATGATTATGGCTACACTCGTCACGCCTTTCAGGATATGATGCAATCCCCTTAAAAAAAGTGTAATACATACCTATGCAGATTGATTTAAGAATTGACCTATTTTTTATGACAGGTCTCTCTGCTTTTTCGAAAAAAACAAGGGATACACTGTGCTAAAATATACAACAACGACGCGGACCTGACGCATTATGGTACAATATAAGCTCGGAATAATGGGATAAAGGAGCGGAAGAAGTCATGGCGGTTCGGCATGAGACGGAGCTGTACGCTCCGGTGAAAGCCTTTTTTGAGAACTTGGGATATGAAGTCAAAGGAGAGGTGCGCAACTGCGATTTGGTGGGTATCAAGCCAGGGCAGCAGACACCACTGATTGTGGAGATCAAAAAGACGTTTAACCTGGCGCTTGTGCTGCAAGGCATGCAGCGTTTAAAACTAAGCAGCAATGTATATGTAGCTGTGGAACGGAATCGCGCCAAAAAAGGGGCAGTGAATCAGCGCTGGAACGAGCTGGTCGGACTGTGCCGCCAGTTAGGACTTGGCTTGCTCACTGTCACCCATTTTAAAACTAAGCCGCCGCTCGTTGAGGTACTGTGTAAGCCTGCGGCGCCTAGCGACAATGTCCACAATGCAGCAAAGGTACGCCCCGGCTCACGCAAGGAAAAGCTGCTGCGGGAATTTCACGCACGCAGCGGTGACCACAATATCGGCGGCAGCACCCGACGCAAGCTGGTCACTGCCTATCGGGAAAAAGCGCTGCGCGTAGCCGTAGCCTTGCAGAGCTTAGGGGAAGCCGCTCCGGCGCAGCTCGCCCGCATAGCAGCCGTCAGCACAGCTGCTGCCGTACTTCAGCACAACTACTACGGCTGGTTTGAGCGCGTATCCCGCGGCCGCTATCATCTGACTCCGTTTGGCGAAGCTGCCCTGAACGAGTATGCGGCAGTGCTGCAAGAGCATGGCATTAAAACGGCCACTGGTATGGACGCAGAGCTTGACGAGGACAGTGGACAGCGCCAGATTGCGGAAGCGCCAATCACTTACTCCACCGTTGCTGCGGAAGCGGAGGATGACTAACATGGGGCTATGGTTTTTGCTAGCTCCGCGCAGTAAATTCACTGATCGTCTCACCGATCAGATTCATGCCCATAAGCAATTGCTCACGGCCCGGATGGCTAAAATTGAGTCGGATATGGGACGCGCCTTCACTGCCAACCGCACATAGCGCACCTGGCATAAAGGCTACGCCTTTGGGTAACGCCGCCTTTAGCAGCAATGCGCTGTCCAGCCCATCGGGCAACTGCACCCATACATACATGCCACCGGACGGAATATGATATGTCACGTCTTTCCAAAACGGGCGCTTGAGCAGCTCCAAGATTAATTGAAGTCGAGTCGAATATTCCTTGTTCAACATCGCCAAGTGCTCGTGCCATTGAAAACGCGAGCTGGTCAGCAATTGGAACAGCAGCCGTTGGTTCATCGTACTGGATTGCATATCAGCCAACTGTTTTAAGGCGTACATTCCTTCAATCAGCGGCGCAGGACCAGCAGCCCAACCCGTTCTCAGCGCAGGAGCAACTGTTTTATTGAACGAACCGATATAGAGTACTTGACCTCCCTGGCCCGCATGATCCAGCGCAAATAGTGAGGGGTAAGTCTCTGCAAATTTTCGACTCTGACCATGCGGACTCTTGTCATGGGACTCATTTTTTTGCTTCAAATGCAATTCACCATAAGAATCATCCTCAACTACTAGCACCTCATGATGCCTGCACAGATCCAAAATTTCCTGCCGCCTTGCCGCGCTCCACAAGGAGCCCGTCGGGTTTGTAAACGTTGGCGTGGCAAAAAAAAGCTTGGGTCGATAACGGATCATTAAAGCTTCAAGCTTATCAGGAATGACACCTTCCCCATCCGATTCTACAGGAACGATCTGCGCACCCTGCATAGATAGTACTTGTAAACATCCAGGAGATGTAGGGTTTTCAACCAATACCGGATCACGCTCATCCACCATCAGCCTTATGATCAGGTCAATGGCCTGCTGACTGCCTGTCGTGAGAAGGATTTGACCTGGTGGTACTCTTACTCCTTTACGCTGTTCCCACTCTCCCGCAAGCCATGCCCGCAAAGGGAAATAGCCCTCCGGTTCACCATACTGGAGGGCGTCAGGGCCGGAGCCAAACACATCATGGGCCGCTTCTTCCAGCAACTTCACCGGAAACAGCTCTTGTGCAGGTAGTTCTTCAGCCAGAGATATAAAGGAGTGTCTTCTCGCATTTTCCCGGATATGACGCACTGGAGAAGCCAACATCGCAGCCGTTCGTGAAGCAAAGGAATATTGCATGAACATCCTCCTTCTCCTGAAAAATAGGTCATGATCTCCGGGCTGACGCGTCAGGCATATAGCTGCTTCATCTGACGCGCATATAAGGCGTAACGTTCAATCGCCTGCGCCCGGCTGGACACGCCTAATTTCGCATAAATTTTACGTAGATAATTATCAATGGAGCGCCGGCTAACTTCGATCTCGATAGCAATTTTGTCATATGTAATACCTTGTACAATACGTTCCATAATAAACACTTCGGTTTGTGTCAATTCGTCAAAAGGCTCGGATGCCATTAACGGCATAAAGGGCCAGTTTCCACACCGAATCCAGTCCATTGGTAAAGAAGCAAATCCTTCGCGTAAACCGTTGATCAGATGGATTAACTGGCTCGGTGATGCCTGCTTGGATAGCATTCCATTTGCTCCAAGCGAAATTAGCTGCTGAAACAACGTAATATTATCCTCATCCGTCATAATAACAATATGGCTGTCCGGAGACAAGGCCCGCATTTGTGTTAAAAATGGTTCCGCCGTTCCCTCAGGCAACCTGTAGTCCATTAAAATGATTTCCGGTCGAATGGAGCAAGCCAGCTCCAAGCCTTCCGTTCCGGAGGAAGACATCCCTCTGACAAGCAAATCCTGCTGGTCTTCCAAAATAAGCTTTGTTCCCAGCATACTTGTAGGATGGATATCTATGATGACCACCTGCCATACTTTTCTCATATCTAAACCTCCTGATTTTACAAAAAAAATACATAGTTAGTAGCAAAAATAATTTTAAAATTGGGGATTGCATATGTAGAAATTGCGCGAATGTGAACGTATAGGAAGCGAAAAACGTTTAAGGAAATTGTATCCTAGGACTTCCTTCCGATGCAATCTCTTTTTCCAATATTTTTATACGACTATTTCGCTTTTGCGAAATAAATAGGCCCATGATAGAATTGGAACTGCAAATAAAGACTGGAAATTTGACTTTACACGGGAGTTGAAAATCGTATGCAAGCTTCACCTGAACATCCTCCTACCGAAGCTCGGCGGAGCAATTCAAGAAAGGGGTTACCCGTAAAGGCTTTTCTGCTATTTTGGTTCATTCTTATTATACTAGGTGCTCTCGCAACCTATCTGTATAGCAATCACTTGAAGCAGCAAATGCTAAACGAGATGCAAACCCATACAGACCAACAGATTCAAGCACTCAAATCTGACTATGAAAAGCAACTGACTGCTCTTTCCAAGGAAGTTAGCGGATTGCAGGGAAAAGTCCAGTCCTTCAATGAACTACTGACCTTTACGAAGGATAATGCAAACAATAAGACCGATAACAGCAATAAACTGTATACCCAATTAAACGAAGTCAAGCAGCAACTCAATACGCTTCAGAAAAAAATGGACTTGCTAAAATGAATGTAGACGCAAAACAAGTGAACCGGTTCTTTATGTTGGCCCTTGCTCCTTTTATCGGTTTGTTGGGGTGTATTTTGTTAGTGCAACCCTCATTGAGCTTTCCTGGGTCTACTTCTTCGAGTCTGCAAAAAGCTGAAGTCACTCTACAAACGCAATCAGTAGGCAAGCAGCTTGATGAAGCCAAGCAAACGGCAACATACACCTTGTCTACGATTCGCCGGACTTCTGAGCTATACAAGCAAACGACCCAAACGATGAATCAGCTTGTCGTGACTGCCTCTAGGCAGTCCAAGCGGCCCGCGGTCATCTATGATCGACGCATCACCGCCAAACTGGGGGTTCCCTATGAGCGGGTAGATAGCAACCGGATTACCATTGAATTGTTTAAGGTAAACCCGGGAATTTATCATGGCTACGCTATGAAGGTTAAACTTAAAGATCCTACTGCTATGAAAATGTCTTTGGGAAGTGACAAATTGGGTGGCTCCGAAACCACCATGCGTGCAGTCTTGAGACACGGAGCTATTGCAGGCATCAATGCAGGCGGCTTTGCGGATGGAGACGGCAAACGCTATCCATTAAGCACTACTGTCTTGAACGGCCACTACCTTACTGGCTTTCAGTCCAGTTTTAAGGATTTGTCCTTCGTCGGACTGAGTAACGATGGCAAGCTTATCGGTGGCAAATTTTACAGTCAAAGTGCTCTCGACAGCTTAAAGCCTGCCTTTGGGGCTACCTTCGTTCCCGTCCTGCTACAAAGGGGACAAAAAATGCCTATTCCTGACAAATGGAAAGTCTCCCCCAAGCGGGCCCCACGTACGGTCATTGGCAACTATAAAGATGATCAGTTGCTCATTATTGTCGTAGACGGCTACAATGAAAGCGGGGGTTCGGGCGCGACGCTCGAAGAACTGCAAGGGAAAATGTACAATCTAGGTGTTCAAGATGCCTATAATTTGGACGGAGGCGGTTCTTCTTCGCTTATACTAAACGGTCGAGTTGTAAACAAACCGTCAGATGGTAATTTGCGTCCAGTCCCTACTCATTTTTTGTTCTATAAATAGCTACCTGTAGTCTACTACTAAATTAAATATGCTACCCGACGTACGGCTCTATCCGAAAAAAAGCATCACGAACGAATGTCGTGATGCTTTTGCCTCATTTAGGAGGAATACTGTGTCATTTCTGTCAGGCATTGAGCACAAATATAACGGTCTTTGAAATCGTTCACTTGTTCTACTGACCCGCAGAATACACATTTTGGACGGTAACGCTCCAAAATAATGTGGTCACCCTGAACCAAAATTTCGACAGGATCTCCCTCATTCATTTGGTATCTTTTACGCAGTGACTTAGGCAAAACTATTCTCCCCAGCTGATCAACTTTACGTACCACACCGGCAGGTTTCATCGTGATCGTACACCTCTCCTATTGAGTAATAACTTACAAATTTCTTACCATGCGAAAAACTAGGTACAAAGACACTATTCTTTATGTAGTATTCGCTGTCTTTTTGTCGAATCCTGCTGATCACAGGAAATTTTATTACATTTTTTCATAAAATCATGAACCATATCAAAGTATGGTACAGAATGTCTATAATATTTTTATCGACCGGAAAGCCAATTCTCATTAGCCCTCGCTGAGAAATTTCGCAAATTTTCGACCATACAACCTTTATTTAAGCTCCACTGTCATGTACCTTTGAGCAATAAAAGTAAAACTTTTATTAGCAACTAAGGTCCTGGTTCTTTATTCGCATTTATACTTGTTCACTCGATGCTCTTTATGATAAATCCGGAAAATCCATTTGTCTCAGCGCTTCATATACAATAATCGCAGCGGAATTCGACAAGTTTAGAGATCTTACTTTATCAGACATAGGCATCTTGATACATGTATCTGGATTAGCAGCTAGCAGCTCTGGAGGCAAACCTTTCGTTTCTTTACCAAATACCAAGAAGTCTCCATCCTGAAATGCAATATCACTATATCGCTGATTCGCTTTGGTCGTCGCATAAAAAAAGCGGCCTTCCTGATATTTCTCCTGCACTTCAGCAAAAGAATCGTGATATTCAATGTGGACAGCATACCAATAATCAAGTCCAGCCCGTTTTAACGTGGCATCGTCGGTACGGAAGCCCAGCGGCTTTACCAGATGCAGATGAGTTCCGGTTGCAGCACACGTTCTGGCAATATTTCCTGTGTTAGCCGGGATTTCCGGCTCGACAAGCACAATATGTAATGGCATCACGTTTCGTTCCCTTCATCATTAAATTCATCAGACAAATAACCTACAGTTTAACCAAAGTGTATACATTAAAAACATACACATTCTTTTATTTTAACAAAATCAGACAGATATGAACATCAAACGACAAAAATTTCAACCCACACCACTAAAAGCCTTCCCCTATACACATTCAGGGAAGGCTCTACATTTACTTTTTCGATTTTAAATATCGTGTATCGAAATATATGTCCGCGTAATTAACTGTTACGTTGCTTGAATCCGTCCATAAACTCGGCTAATGCTTGACAGTTCTCCAGTGGAACAGCATTGTAGATCGAGGCGCGAAGCCCTCCTACACTGCGATGTCCCTTCAGTCCGATAAATCCGGCCTGTTCGGATTCCTTAATAAATTGTTTTTCCAGATCCTCATTCGCGAGGCGGAAGGTTACATTCATGATAGAGCGATCAGCGCTGTCCACACAACCCCGATAGAAGCCTTCGCTACTGTCAATACGGTCGTATAGCAAAGCAGCTTTCTGCTGGTTCACACGCTCAATGCCTTCCAAACCGCCTTCTTCCTGGATCCATTTCAGCACTTCATTCACCATGTATATGGCAAAGGATGGGGGAGTATTGTAGAGAGAGTTATTTTTTTCATATGTGCTATAACGCAACATCGTAGGAATATTGTCCGGTGAGGAAGTCAGCAACTCTTCACGGGCAATCACGACCGTCACACCAGAAGGTCCCAGATTTTTTTGTGCGCCAGCATAAATCAATCCAAATTGAGTAACATCAAAAGGCTTGCAAAAAATATCGCTGGACATGTCCACAATCAATGGTACGGAACCCGTATCCGGGAATTGCTTAAATTGTGTACCTTCAATCGTTTCGTTGGACGTCATATGCACATAAGCAGTATTCTCAGGCAAGTCCAAGGAATCCACATTCGGAAGACGCATGTACTTCTCATCAGCGGAGGATGCGGCAATATGAGCCTTGCCCAGTAGCTTGGCTTCTTTATATGCCTTGTCCGACCAGCTACCTGTCATTACATAGCTCGCAGTCTGTCCTTCGCGCAAGAAATTTAAAGGTAGCATTGCAAACTGCGTACTTGCGCCCCCTTGTAGGAATAACACCTTGTAGCCTTGTGGATTGCCCAGCAGAGATAACAGACGTTCCTGCGCCTCATTATGAACAGATTCATACACAGCTCCACGGTGAGACATTTCCATGATCGACATCCCTGTTCCCTGGAAATCTACGAATTCAGCTTGTACACGTTCCAGTACTTTGAGCGGCAATGCCGCTGGTCCTGCATTAAAATTGTAGGCTCTCTTACTCAACAAATTCCCATCCCTTCTCTACTCTGGTGTGGATATTATCGCTATGATAGCAGTATTCATAAATGCGTTCAAGACTTGTATAAAAATGTTTTCAATTTCATTTATGATGTGACAAAACTGTGAATGTTAACATATTTAACATCTTTATTTTGTAATTTTCGCTTTAATATTAAAAGGTCCCCGGCATAAGACCGGAGACCTATCTTGATTAACAAATGTTACCCGTAAGCTCATGCTTGTTATTCAAAGCAGCTATGCTATCGATTTATTAGCAGTCAAAATACAGGCTATATTCGTGCGGATGAACACGGATGTTCACCGATTTAGCTTCAGAGCGTTTGAACTCTACATAGTTATCAATAAAGTCCTTCGTAAATACGCCGCCTTCTGTCAAGAATTCGTAGTCAGCTTCCAGAGCGTCCAGAGCCTCATCCAATGAACCAGGTACGCTACGGATTTTACCTTTTTCAGCGTCAGACAGCTCGTAGATGTTGGTGTCAAGTGGACCATAACCCAATTCGATTGGGTTCAATTTGCGCTTGATACCATCCAGACCCGCCATCAGCATCGCTGAGAAGGCAAGGTAAGGGTTAGCAGTGGAGTCTGGTGTACGGAACTCGATCCGACAGCCTTTTGGAGTAACAGCCGCTACTGGAATACGTACAGCCGCAGAACGGTTACCTTTGGAGAATACCAGGTTAACTGGTGCTTCGTAGCCAGGAACGAGACGTTTGAACGAGTTTGTGCTTGGATTTGTCAAAGCGATCAATGCAGGTGCATGGTACAGAATACCGCCAATATAATGAAGGGCCATTTCGCTCAGATTAGCATAAGCACCTTTTTCGTAGAACAAAGGAGTGTCGCCATCGAAAATGGATTGGTGAACGTGCATACCACTTCCGTTGTCTCCGAAAATTGGTTTCGGCATGAATGTTGCTACTTTACCATATTGACGAGCTGTGTTGTGTACAATGTATTTATAAACGAGCAGGTTATCTGCTGTTTTCTTGAGTGTGTCAAAACGGAAGTTGATTTCCGCTTGGCCTGCCGTAGCTACCTCATGGTGATGGCGCTCAATTCTCAGACCTGCTTCTTCAAGCAAACGGCACATTTCACTACGGATATCTTGTTGGGTGTCTACTGGCGCTACAGGTACATATCCGCCCTTCACTCCCACTTTAAAGCCCAGGTTGCCGCCTTCTTCCTTACGGTTCGTGTTCCAAGCTGCTTCCTCGGAATCTACGAAGAAGGAGGAGCTATTCATGCCGCTTTCGTAGCGAACATCATCAAAGATGAAAAACTCGGACTCAGGTGCAAAAAATGCTGCTGTGCCCACTCCTGCGGATTGCAGAAATTCCTCAGCTTTTTTTGCAATGCCGCGAGGATCGCGGTCGTATTTTTCGCCATCTGGCGTAGCAATGTCACACAGAATATTCAGTGTAGGATGCTGAGTGAAAGGGTCGATAAAAACCGCTTCTGGATCGGGCAGCATAACCATGTCGGATTCCTCGATGCCACGATAGCCGGGAATGGAAGAACCGTCGAAAGCAACACCGTTAACAAATGTTTCTGCATCTACTTCGGAAGCTGGCAATGAAATATGGTGAGCACGACCAGACAAATCTACAAAACGAAAATCTACCCACTCAATATTATTTTCCTGAATTGTTTTCAATACGTTTTCAACGGACATGTCTTCTTCCTCCCAATTTTTCCGAACATTAAGTCTTATACAACCCTGAAATGTTCATGATCGAATGTTTTTTTCTGTCGTCATTATAAATCTCAAACATGACACGGGTCAATAGCTATGTAAGGTATTTTTTAAACTAATGTTAGATATGCTTACGCCCTTGATAACATTTGAATAGCACAAAAAGCCCGAAACATCGGGCTTTTAGGTAATTTAAATCTCATTACTGCGTTGCAGCAAAACTTTTATGCATTAATGTTAAACATTGGTTTTAAGCAATGGTACTAGGCGTGTGAAATGTTTTCCCCACAGCAGGAGCCAATATTTCCAAATCTTTCAGCAAATCTGAAAATTGATCTGGGAACAGGGATTGTACGCCGTCACCCGTCATCGAGTTGTCGGGATCTGTATGCATTTCAATAATTAGTCCGTCCGCTCCAGCAGCGACCGAAGCCTTCGTCATAGGAACAACCAATTCACGTCTACCCGTGCCATGGCTAGGATCGGAAATAACCGGCAAATGGCTCAACTGTTGCAACACAGGGATCGCAGACAAATCGAGTGTATTTCTGGTGTAGGTTTCAAATGTGCGGATACCGCGCTCACACAGCATAACATTCGGATTGCCACCTGCCAAGATGTACTCGGCAGCATTCAAGAACTCGTCATAAGTCGAGCTAAAGCCGCGTTTGAGCAACACTGGCTTGCCGCAAGTACCCAACTTGCGCAGCAGATCGAAGTTTTGCATATTACGTGTACCTACTTGCAGGATATCGGCATATTCCGCACAAATGTCTACGTATTCAGGTGTCATGACCTCTGTGATGGTCAGGAGGTCGTGCTTTTGACCTGCCTCAGCCATCATGATCAAACCTTCTACACCAGTTCCCTGGAAGCTGTAAGGCCCTGTACGCGGCTTAAAAGCACCTCCACGGAGAACTTGCGCGCCTGCTGCTTTGACCAATCCGGCAATTTCATCTATCTGTGCAGCAGATTCAACGGCACATGGTCCACCCATAATGACAAGCTCGCCCCCGCCGATATTTACACCTTTAATGGAGATAACCGTATTTTCCGGATGAAAATCACGGCTGGCCAATTTGTAGGACTTCGATATTTTAACCACATTTTCTACGCCTTTCATTTGACGCAGATGTTCAGCCAGTTTGGGCTCTACGCTACCGATCAGTCCGATGATCGTGCGATCCGATCCCCTTGATACATGAGCCTGCAATCCTTCTTTCTCAATAACTTCAACAATAGCTTGAATATGCTCTTCAGGTGTTTGAACACCAGCGATAACGATCATTTTTTTCTTCCTCTCTATGATACATATTTTATTAACCCATTATAGACTGATATTATGACACTTAGACGCTTGTTCGCTTTTAAGCTTTTATTCGTTAAAGCAACTATACCTGTTTTAGCTATACTCGTCAAGGCTTAATTATCCCGAATTATTCAATATTCTAACTTAGTGAAGCTAACCGAATAATATCTATAAATTAAAACAATTTAAAAAGCCGCTATCCGGATGGTTGTATCCGAATAACGGCTGTAATCAATCACATACTATTTCGTCGTTTTTGACTTCTCCCGTACAGGAGGCAGCAGTTTTTTCATATCTATGGTTCGCTGAATCTCCCACGTATCCGGGTTAGCCGCATCATACTGCTCCAAATACGTAATAACCTCTTTGGTAATCAGTGTCGGCGTGGAAGCCCCAGAAGTCACAGCCACTTTGGCTACGCCCTCAAGCCACTCCCTCTTCAGCTCGGTCACATCAGAGATACGATAAGCTGTTGTACCAGCAATTTCCTCCGAAACCTGAGCCAATCGGTTTGAATTGTTACTGCGCGGATCACCGACAACGATCACCAGATCCGCCTGTCCAGCCTGCTCAGCTACCGCTTCCTGACGTACCTGCGTCGCCAAACAGATTTCATTGTGTATCTCAGCACCTGGGAACTTCTCCAGCAGCTTCTTCATAATGTGCTTAATGTCCCATTGACTCATGGTCGTCTGATTCGTGATAAGGATTTTGCCAGCTGGTAACGTAAGACTGTCGATCTCTTCTTCCTTTTCAATCAGATGAACATGGTCAGGAGCAATACCGATAGCTCCCTCCGGCTCTGGATGATTCTTTTTGCCAATATAAACAATCTGATAGCCTTCGGCAGACTTCTCCCGAATCAGATCATGCGTTTTTGTGACGTCAGGGCAAGTCGCGTCTACCGTAGTCAGCCCCTTGTCTCGTGCCAGCTTGCGAACCTCTGGTGATACGCCATGAGCAGTGAAGATAACAGTGCCGCTCTCTACCTGGCTTAAAATCTCCATACGGTTCGGCCCGTCCAGTGTAATAATCCCTTCGTCTTCAAAGGAATTGGTGACATGACTGTTATGCACAATCATGCCTAATATATAAATAGGCCGGGGTAAGTCCAGATTTCTGGCTGCCTGACGTGCCAATACCATGGCATCGACTACGCCGTAGCAGTAACCCCGGGGCGAAATTCTGAGTACTTCCAAAATGAGCCCCCGCTTTCTTCGACACAGTATACAGCTCCGATAACTCGGTAGCTGTGGGCATCCAAGCCTTTACCGGCCAATTCTATGATGTAGTTGCCTTCCTATTATAGCCTATTCCAAAGGCGCGGAAAAGCTGACCGGAAGCCAGATGACAAATGTCGTTCCTTCTCCTTGGCGCGTAACCACTTCCACAGACCCGTGATGTTCATCAATAATCCACTTGGCAATAGATAGCCCCAACCCAATTCCCTCCGTCACCCCGCGTGACTCATCTGCCCGGTAAAAGCGGTCAAAAATAAAGGGAACCTCACTCTTATCCATTCCAATGCCCGTATCACTGATCCGTAGCCCCACCTGTCCTTGATAAATAATGGCATCAAATCGAACTGTGCCTTCAGGTGTATATTTGAATGCATTATCAATGAAGATGAATAGCATTTGCTGCAAATAATCCTTGCTGCCATCCATATAAATACCATTCAGCAACGAAAAATCGCCCACATTCCATTCGGCCGTTCGCTCTAAAAACTGAGCACGACGGGCAACCTCACTTACAAGCGGTTCCAACGCAACGGGAGTCTTATCGAACGTTTTCCCTGTGTCCGCTCTCGCGAGTGACAACATATCACTCACCAAACGGCTCATCCGTTTGCCTTCATCCGCCATGTCATTTAATGCCTCCATAGAAAGCTCGCGAATCATCTCTTCATCCATATTCGGCCGCTCTCCTGGTTCGGTAGTCCACATTTTGAGCAAAAAATCAACGTTGCCACGGATTGTCGTTAGCGGCGTACGAAGCTCATGGGAAGCATCGGCCACAAAACGGCGCTGTGCACCGTACGCATCTTCCAGCTCCTTGTAAAACACCTCTGTACGCCCCAGCATGTTGTTAACCGTCCCGATTAATTGTCCAATTTCATCTGGTGGTCCGTCATATTCAATCCGTACACTCAAATCATTACTGGATTGAATCTGATTGGCCCCCTCAATGACCTTGACCAGCGGCTTCATAGACTTGCGAGCCAGAAAGAGACCTGAAGTCGCAGCAGCGAGTAATGCAAACAACGAACCGTATACAAGCACATTTTGTAACCTGTTCATGAGTCGATCCTGAGAGCCCGTGAATTGTCCTACCTGTAGCAGCCCGACCACCAAGCCCAACTCCTCGGATTTGATCGGCTGTTGAATAATCATAAAGGAATCCCCATTTACGTTCACACGTCGAATCCCCTCATTTTGAACTGCTCCTGCCGCTGTAGATGGAACAGGGAAGGTAATATTGAGGTCTTTCATATTTTGTGTGGTTTTGGTAACCCCGGACGTATAATTGTAAATTTGTACATATAGCTGTGAGTCATCTATTCCACGCCCCTGCTCCAATCCTAAATCCAGGTTAGGGACTTCAAACAATCCCCCTTTAATAATAAGGCGTAATTGCTTGTTAATCTGTGGCGCCTGAGTCATAAGCTGACTTTTCACTTCATTATATGTGTAGTAATATACTAGTCCGTAAATAGCCAGACCAAAAATGACAAGTACAATAGCCAAGATGCTCGAATACCAAGCTGTCAGCCGCCACCGAATAGACATATTACACATCACCTCTTAAAATATAACCAGCTCCCCGAATTGTACGAATGAGTCGTTTACCGCCATCCTGCTCCGTTTTTTGTCGTAGCATGGCAATATATACTTCCAGCACATTCGATTCTCCGCTATAGTCATAGCCCCAAATTTTGTCCATAATCAGATCACGCGACAGAACACGCTTGGGGTTTTGCATGAACAAATGGAGCAGTTCAAATTCTTTGGCTGTCAGTTCCAAGCGTTTGCCGCCACGAACCACTTCACGGGATTCGTTATCCAGTTGTAAATCCTCGAAGGTAAGCCGATTTCCGTTATTGTCCTGTTGTTCGGTTTTACGCCGCAAAAGCGCTCGCACTCGTGCCAGCAACTCCTCTAAAGCAAACGGCTTGACGAGATAATCATCGGCCCCTAGATCCAAGCCCTTAACCCGATTCTCAACCTCATCCTTGGCTGTAAGCATCAGAACAGGTACCGTGCTTCCACCCTCCCGCATGCGACGGCATACCTCAAAACCATCGACCTGCGGCATCATTACGTCCAGCACGACCACATCAGGCTCAGCTGTCAGCATTTTATTTAATCCCTCTGCTCCATTGGCGGCTGTCAGCACTTCATAGCCTTCAAATGCCAGCCCTCTGCGCAGCATGGAAACAATTTTTTCATCGTCATCAATAATCAGAATAGTAGAACGCATACACGATCGAACTCCTTTATCTCTTCTTTTCCCTCTATTGTAGCAGGAGTAGACGCGTGTAGCATCTGGCTGCTCCATACAGCAAGAAACGGAAGGGATCTTCCTTCCGTTTCTTGCGTGCACATGTTCATTTTTGTAGAGTTATCAGCTTATTGCTGAAGCGTCGAGCTAAAGTCATTTTTGTTGCCTATTTTCAGCTGAACATCTTTTTTCTGCCCAGCTCGTTCGATGTTAAGCGTCAGTGCTGTACCCACTTTTTGTTTTTGAATGAACTGGATCAGCTCTTGTGAAGTGCTATAAGGCGTGCCATTGGCTCCGATAATCACATCGTAAGGACGCAGATCAGCCTGATAAGCTGGTGATTTGTATATAATATCCCGTACAACCGAGCCTTCGGTCAGGGATGTACCCAGTTCTTTGGCTACTTCAGGACTCAAATTTAACAGACTTGCACCAATGAAAGGTACAGGCTCTTTGGGGATAGGCTGGTTATTTTTCAGCTTATCGACGACTTCCAAAATTGTATTGGACGGAATCGCAAACCCGATTCCCTGTGCGTCTGCACTAACAGCTACGTTCATACCGATAACCTGCCCTTGCAGATTTAACAGCGGTCCGCCAGAGTTACCAGGGTTAATGGACGCATCCGTCTGAATGAGATGCTTGTATTGCGTCGGTTTTCCAGTCGATTCACTATTAATGGTGATCGTACGTTCTTTCGCACTTAGCACCCCGGCTGTTACCGAATGCTCAAAGCCTTCAGGGTTGCCGATTGCCACCATCCACTCGCCGACTTTAGCGTTATCGGAGTCACCCAAAGTTACTGTCGGAAAGTTGTTTTTGCCTTCAATTTTAAGTACCGCCAAATCAAGATCAGCATTTTTGCCCAAGACTTTGGCTTCGTAAGGCTTATTAGTCCCCTCTACTGTAACCTGAACCACACTCGCGCCTTCAACAACATGGTTGTTGGTTAGGATGTAACCCGATTTATCAAAAATAAAACCGGAACCAATACCAAGCGGAGTCAACTGTCCGCTGTTGCTACCTTCATTTTCATTACTGTTACCGCTGCTGCCACTGTCACCATACTGATTACCGAAAAAGTATTGATACAGTGGGTCATTGTAATAAGGGCTGCTTTGTCTGCCGCTACTGCCACTGGTTTGTTTGGCAAGCGTTTCGATTTTGACGACTGCCGGCCCAGCCTTGGCCACAACAGATTGAACATCAGCGGTACCTGAAGGCATCACAGCCGGAACTGCGCTTGGAGTCGAGCCGGTTGTTCCTGAATTAGTCGTTTCTCCGCTTTCAGCTGCCGCCGAAGTCAACGCCGTCTCGGGTGTGAACATATTTGTTCGGTCAGCTGTGTACATTAATACCGTAATGACCAGCATCCCGGCCAAAAAAGATAAGAAAATTGTTTTCACCTGCGACTTGGGCTTATTCGGTTTGAATTGCCAGTTGCCGCCATTCCGACCCGAACCATCCTGTTGCTCAGGCATAGCGCGATGGTATGAGGGAGGAAGAGGTCTCACTGCCTGTGGTGGCGTAATCTCAACATCCTTTTCCACCGATTGCCCTTCCTTACGTTGTCCGTCCGATTGAACTGAAGAAAAAGGGCCGTAAGAATAATAATATGAGGAACCGTTCGAATCGTTTTGCCGAGTTGCGTTATCGGTATCAACCTGATCGTTGTCGTTCCGGCGTCCGGAGTTATTATTTTTAAATTCGTCCATTGTATATCTCCTCCCAAACCCTATGCTTCAAGGTGGTGTTGTTTAACTGACTTTATTTTGCACTTTAAACCTTAATTCCACCTTAAAAACAATTAAAAAGGAGATAAAACCTTAGACCTATTGTACCTAATCACTTTCACTTAAAACGAAATGCCCCGGATATAATCCGGAGCATTATCAATTGTATATGCTTTTTTATTTCGTGTTAAAGTTTTCGTCGAACTTTTCGTTCGGTGTTTGAGCATTGTTTTGAACTTTGTTGCGACTGGAGTTTTGAACTTTTTGAGCTACAGCACCTGTACCGCCTTGTTCTGTTGCAAATTCTTCATCATACTTCTCATTTGGTGTCTGAAAGTTGTCTTGAATTTTATTTTGTTCAGACTGCTTTACCTTTTGTGAAACGACACCTACCGTATTGTCTTGTGCAAATTCCGCTTTGAACTGATTTCCTGCGCTTGCCTTGAAGCCTTTGTTCGTAAAAGAACTTCCGCCTTGATTTGGCATAATTCTCAACCTCCCAGTATGTTTTGCGGGATAAGCTCATCCCGCAACATAGTATGTGATGTTGGAAAAAACAATATTCAAGGATTATATGGAAGCATCCAGTGTCGCGGTCGGAATAGTTTTATGCGTTTCTATCGCCTTTTGGAGCGATTTGACCATCTTTTCCGTACATTTTCCGTTCCCTTTTTTTATGATTTGAACATCTACATCTTTCTTGCCCCATTCAGAATACACCTGCCGGGTTGTTTTAAAATACAAGTCAATTTTATTGCCCTTAATCGCAGAACCTGTATCTGCTACAATCCCGTATCCATAACCTGGAATGTACAATATGCTTCCCAAAGGAAACGTTTTGGGATCAGCCGCAATCGTAGACAGTGTGTTCTTGTCACGGCGCACTTTTACACCGGAATACGTAATACCGTAACCGGGATGACTTGGCCGTTTGCCAGTCGATTCATAGCCTGCTGTATACCCTGTTGCCGTGACCGTCATGGTCGTAATAACCTGCTCTTCACGTGGAGCTAAAACAGGTGTGGACTGCCATTTTTTATGCTGGATCGGTTCTTTGTGACCGTAAACTTCATTGCCGGGCAATACCAGACAGGTTGCAATTAACACGGTTCCCAAAATCCGTTTCCATACCAACATGGATCTCATAAAAAACCTCCCCTTGAGGCAAAGGCTTTCCAGAAATCCATTAGTTTATACGAACAGATTATTATTTTTGAACATCCTGACCTGGATAAAGTCTACTCAGCTTCACTTTATCTTCAAAAATATGCAGGAGTGTCCGCACTATGGGGGTGTGCTCATCGTCTGTGTGCAATATAATGGAAGCAGGAGAAATCGAAATAAGGGTGCTCACGATTCGATCCTCGACCTCCATTTCCAGTTCAATGCCTGGCATCTCGACAATGATGTCATCTGCATCAGGAGTCGGTATGGGCACCATGGCACTATCTAGAATCGTAAAATTATGTCCGCCTTGGTGAAGTACGTGTACGAGCGGAACTTTGCTTTCCTGAAAAAAAACAAAATATTTAAGCAGCCCCATAAATTCTTCGTATTGCCGATCTGCCCAGAATTCTTCCATAGCATAGTCGACGATTTCTTCAAGCTCTTTTTTATACGCATGGAGCCTAAATTGAATCAGTCCTTCCAAATTGATCACACGAAGCTCCTTGAAATCCTTCTCTAGGAGAGTAGTCAGCTTACCATGACGCTTCAAACGACCTCTGGGGCCATCATCGTTTAACAGTGAACGAATCATACTGCGAATTTGCTCTGTATCCTCTTTCTCCAGCAGCGAACAGGCTTTGGTGAGAATGAGATTGAGCAGCCCCCACTCCTTGACTTCGATAATATAATCCGATATTGCCGAAGACATGATGCTGTATACACAGGGGAGAAAGCTTTCAAACGCCGAATTGCTTTCTGTGCCCTTGCAGGTCCATGCCACTTTGTTATCCAGCTGTCTGAAAGTGAATCGAAATCCGCGCCGTGACATATGTAGTCCCTTTGTTCTACTTTTGACCACTTCGTAAAACCGGTCGGTTTCCTGATCTCCGTCTGTATTGGTCCACACTGTAAACAGTTCCATTGGCTCACTCCTTTCGATCACTGCTTTCAGTATATGGCGGCCTCTGAAGGGTTATACGAAGTGAACGACTGGAAACAGAAAGACATATTCAAAAGAGGATGATCTGGTTTCAAAAAGCCGGTTGGCGTGTTATAAACATTACTGTGATATAGGAAAAAAAACGAAAGACGTTTGAATATTTAGGGTGGGGTATGTTAAGGTTATAGTGATATGAATTTTTCACAAGAGGGAGGAGATAAGATGTCAACGATGCTGAACATGCTGCGTACATTCATGATTGTCATATTGAGCCTCGTTCAGATTTTGTCCCTTCCTGTGACGTTTCATGCGGAGGACACCACTCAATCCCTTCAGTTTACGGCGGGATCTTCTCTTATGCCTCATGCTGATATTTCCTCGTTAGAAACAGACTCTCACGGGCTGGAGCACCATTCCAAACCAGCTATACGCAAATCCTCCCCTTTACTTCATCTGGTGATTGCTGCGGCCAAATCACTTCCCTTTGTCATTTTGATAGCGCTTGTGCTGCTATTGAGCATCCCTAAACTACGTCTGCCTTTTATTCCTGTCATTTGCAAACTAAAGAAGCAATTGTACTTGTTCCCCATCAAATTCACCTCTAGTTATGTGGCTTAACCTCCCTTTGCATGCACATCACCACATTTGCATGTCTATTTGTTAACCTTTCCCAATAAGTGTAATACGTAAAGTGTATTTATCAGGTTTTTTATGTTAATTTATAAAATTTAATACAAAAAGAAAGTTTCCATGTCACTCCCAAAGTATGTGATTTATTTCCCATACCATTCATTTAAATAACGTATCATACAGGAGGCTTTACAAATGGATATTCGAGAGTCTATTTTGCCAGGAATCGGGATTAAGTATCGAATAGATGCAGAAAGTGGCGACCGAATTGTCATTATTATTCATGATGATGGCAGGCGCGAGTTGTATCACTTTGATTACGAGGATCTGGAACAAAGTATTTCTATGACAACCCTGAATGATCAGGAAGCGCGATTGGTAGCCTCCATCATCGGTGGTATGACATATAAGCCCAAACAGCTTGAAAGTGTAGAAATGACGTTTGACGATTTTATTATCGAATGGTATAGAGTGGAATCTCATTATGCAAGTGTCGGTAAATCCATCGGTGAGCTGGATGTAAGACAAAATTCGGGAGCCACTGTTATTGCCATTGTGGAGAAAAAAGGAAAGAAATATGTAAATCCTGGTCCTGAAGTGATTATTAACGATGATGCCACTGTAGTGGTTGTTGGGGAACGCGATCAGCAAAAACGCTTTAAACAAATCCTTATGAACGGAAGCGGGTGATTGGATGGATCATCTGGTATTTGAGGTTGGATTGGCTATTGCTCTCATCGCTGCAGCCGGACTTATTTCCTCCAAACTGCGCTTCTCAGTCATCCCTTTTTATATCCTGATCGGAATGGCAGTTGGACCGCATGCGATGGAGCTATGGCATTTTGATTTTCGCTTTATCGAAAGTGCCCCTTTTATTGATTTTATGGGAAGAATCGGAGTGCTGTTTCTTCTCTTCTACTTGGGTCTCGAGTTCTCAGTAGGTCGGTTAATTAAATCAGGCCGTTCCATTGCCGTGGGCGGTACCATTTATATTGGCATCAATTTTACACTGGGGCTGGCTCTTGGCTTCCTGTGCGGCTTTCCTGTAGCAGAGACACTGGTTATCGCCGGAATTACAACAATATCATCCAGTGCTATTGCTGCGAAAGTGCTGGTAGATCTCAAGCGGACCGCCAATGCTGAAACTGAAATGATTTTGGGCATTATTATGTTCGAGGATGTTTTCCTCGCCGTATACATCTCCATCCTCTCCGGATTGGTTCTTAGCGATTCATCCTCGCTCGGGGGTGTGCTGCTATCAGCGCTAATCGCGCTAGGCTTTATGCTTGCAGTCATTATCATCGGCCGTAAGGCCGTCCCTCTGTTAAATCGAATTCTCCGTATTCGCTCCAATGAGGTATTCGGACTTGTTGTTTTCGGCTCTCTGTTTCTGGTGGCTGGTTTTTCGGAAACGATTCATGTGGCGGAAGCTATCGGCGCCCTGTTGGTCGGTCTGGTACTAGCCGAAACGGAACACGCCAAACGGATCGAGCATTTAATTGTTCCTTTCCGCGATTTCTTTGGCGCCCTGTTTTTCTTCAGCTTTGGACTATCCATTAATCCACTGTCCCTGGGAGGAAACGCGATATGGCTTGCACTGGTAGCAGTCATCCTCACGTTGTTTGGAAACATTTGGGCAGGAATGCTGGCTGGGCGTACAGCCTCCTTATCTCCCAAAGCGTCAGCAAATATCGGCCTGACCATTGTGGCACGGGGTGAATTTTCGATTATCATGGCCAACTTGGGTAAAGAAGGCGGTTTGCTTGATATTGTTCAACCCTTTGCAGCCATCTATGTACTCATACTGGCGATTCTTGGACCACTTCTGACAAAGCAGTCAAAACCTATTTTTAATATGTTAAACAAAATATTTAAGTTCAAGGACCCCCGCCTACGAAAGGAAGAAAGTAACTCGGCGTAACTGTAAAAGCTGGATACGACAATCCATAGGAGGGAAGGCTATGCCGCACGCTGTAAAACATGCCGAAACTCTATGAGGCGGCTTGTGAAGCCCGCTTCAGGAGACGCGAGCAGGTTCCCTGTCTTTTATACGGTGATTGGCGGAATTACGGCATCCGTCGGTCTGGAATTGTTTTTGCATCCGCATGATATGATCGCTGGAGGCGTCACGGGGATCTCCAGACTCATGTCGCTCTATACACAGGAGCATTTTGGGTTACTGCTATTCGTTTTGAACTTGCCACTCATGCTGCTGTATTCTCTGTCTACTCACAAACCCATGCTGCTTCGCGCACTACCCGGCTTGTTCGCCTTTTCGGGCTCAGCCATTATTCTTTCGCCTTTTCCGGCAGTGAGCGGCCATCCGGTCGTATGTGCTTTGGGCGGTGGAATCTGTATAGGGCTTGGCGCAGGGCTGGCAGCTCGTCACGGTGGTCTGCTCGATTCACTAGGACTTAACGAGTCCGAGGATGGCCGTCCATCCACATTATTGCTAACACATCGCAAGATTCCGTTAATACAGATTGTTATGCTATGTAATGGTCTGCTGCTCATTACGGCTGGCTTTGTGCTAGGCTGGGAGCCAGCTCTCTATTCAGCCTTATCCTGCCTCGCCGCCTATGAAACGACCCGGCTGATGTTTACCGGTCTGACGCGTATGGTTTGTGTTGTCAGCAAGAAACAGCAAACCATCGAGAATGCCATATATCGCAGGCTGCGTATACACAGCACGCCTGTGGGAGGCTCTGCCCAGATAGAGGGCAAGATTAAAAGCGAATCTGAGGATAAAAAAGAACAAATGGTCATCGTTTACAGCGTTCATCTGCTGGATTTGCAGCGCTTTAAGGCAGTCATCCAAATGGCAGACCCACAGGCTGAGATCATGTATATGAAACGATGGAAAGCATAGCAAAGTAACACATCAAAAAACGCTTATCCACACTAATCCTTGTACATAGATTAGTGATGGATAAGCGTTTTGTAATTAACAATATATTAACGTATATTAATTTTGCATGATAAAATCATGTTCAATACTACTGGCACTGTCAAAAGTACGAATAATATCATAACGGGTATTGCGCTGTGCCGGAACGTGACCCGTCTCGCGGATCAACTGTAAAATGGATTCAATGTTAACCTTATACGTTGCGCCTGCAGCGGAAACTACGTTTTCCTCAATCATGGTGCTGCCAAAATCATCACAACCGTAGTACAACGATTTTTTACCGATTTCAGGTCCCATGGTTACCCATGAAGACTGAATATGCTTGATGTTATCCAATACAAGACGACTGATCGCAACGGTCTTCAAATATTCCTCCGGCGTCTGGCGTTCCTTCTTCAGATTGGTGTTGTCTGGCTGGAAGGTCCAAGGAATAAAGGCCAAAAATCCTTCAGAATTATATTTGTTTTCAATGCATTCGTCCTGAGCATCACGAACACGCAATAAATGCAGCGCACGCTCTTCCATCAACTCGCCAAAGCCGATAACCATCGTAGCAGTCGTGTTCATCCCGACCTTGTGAGCCGTTTGCATCACATCCATCCAATCACGCCAAGAGCCTTTGAGACGGCTAATTTTGCGGCGTGTGCGGTCATCCAAAATTTCTCCGCCTCCGCCCGGAAGCGAATCCAATCCAGCTTCATGAATGGTTCGAATCGTGTCTTCCATGGATAGACCGGATTTTTCCTTCATTTTATGAATTTCAGCTGGCGAGAAGGAGTGCATCGTAATATCGGGAAAACGCTCCTTGATGGCTTTCAGCAAATCCGTATAATAACTGAACGGCAGATTCGGATTCACACCGCCTTGCATTAGAATTTCGGTGCCACCTACATCCTGCGTTTCCTTGATCTTCTGAAAGATCACTTCATCCGGCAAAACATAACCTTCATCAGAACCCGGTCTACGGTAAAAAGCGCAGAAGCGACAGTATACGTCACATACGTTCGTATAGTTAATATTTCGTCCGATGACGAAGGTTTTAATGGGATCGGGGTGCATGCGATTCATAACTTTATTCGCCGCATGACCTATTTTTTCTACCTCATCTGATTCAAACAAAGCAACGGTATCCTCTAAATTCAGGCGTTCGCCGCGTAGAGCTTTATCTAAAATATGGTCGATTACACTCATGGTGTATCCTCCTTCGCTGTCACAGGGCGACGAAATGAAAGACAGGACTTATGAACGAGAATGCTTTCACAAACCTGCGTTCGAACCCTGCCGTAATGTATGTTCATGACTGGCCTTGTATGTTGTCTGTGCTATTTAGCATAGTAAAACCTAATGATAATACTAACATATCTTTAGGTAAGGAACCATACTTATTCCCGCTTCTTTCTGCTTTTCACCTAGGAAAACAGGCAACTGCCAAGCTTATCTCAACATTGCATATAGCCAAGAAATAAGAAAATAGAACTGAAAAGTGCCTTTTTTCACACTGTCCTTCATGTCATTCTTATAGAAAACAGCAAGCCTCCTGAATGACTGGAAACTTGCTGTTTAGTACTGTACATATTTGCTCCCGGCCTGAAAACGACAAAGATACTACTGATGTGCTAACGCTCTAGCGCAGCGCCTCATCCAGATCACTAATCAGGTCGCCGATATCCTCCAGACCTACGGAGAAACGAAGTAGTCCGTCCGTAATCCCGCGCTCCAATCGTACACTATGAGGCATAGCCGCATGTGACATCATCGCCGGATACGACAAGATGCTTTCCACAGCTCCCAGACTCACCGCTACAATTGGAATACATACGCGACTGAGGACTTTTTTTGCACGCTCACCAGAACCTACATCAAACGATATCACTGCACCATAACCGCTGGATTGACGCTCATGAACTTCACGTCCTGGATGATTCTCCAGCCCCGGGTAGTATACCGCCTCAATGTCCTTGCGCTCGTTCAGCCAGTTAGCGAGCTTCGCTGCACTCTTTTCGCTGTGAGCCATACGAGCCTCCAGCGTCTTCATACCGCGCATGAGCAACCATGACTCCTGCGGAGCCAGCACGGTACCCAGTCCATTTTGAAGCTGCTTGATTTGTCTCCCCAACGATTCGGTACGCGCTACCGCAAGTCCTGCCAGCACATCGCTGTGTCCGCCCAGAAACTTGGTCGCACTGTGCAATACAATATCGACTCCCTGCTCAATCGGACGTTGATAATAAGGTGTCATAAAAGTATTATCCAATAACGTCAAAAGTCCATTATCCCGCGCCCAAGAGGTTATTCCTGCTACATCGGTAATTTTGAGTGTCGGATTGGACGGAGTTTCCATATATACAGCCCTTGTATTCTCTTGCAACGCCTCTTTCACAAGGTTGAGGTCTGTCATGTCGACGAAGGTCGTTTCGATATTCATCCGTTTCAAAATGGAGGTCAGCAGTCGATATGTTCCTCCATATACGTCCTCGGAAACAATGACATGATCTCCAGCAGACAAGAGCATAAATGTAGTAGAGATGGCCGCCATACCTGATGCAAAGGCAAAACCGCTAGCTCCGCCTTCTAATAAGGCGATATAATCCTCCAAAGCTTGTCGTGTCGGATTACCTGAACGGCTATAGTCATGCTGTGGAGGATTAAAAATATCATGATGGTGAAAGGTAGAAGCTTGATAGATCGGGACGCTCGATGCCCCCGTCACACTGTCAATTTCAGAGCCGAAATGCAGCAGCTTGGTAGCAAACTTCCGCTCTTTGTTCAGATCCTGCCCGATCCTCCTCGCATCCTCTATCATTGCAGCTCTCCTCCTTCTACTTCTTGACGTGCCGCTTCCAACGCCGAACGCAAATCTTCAATTAGGTCGTCTGTATGTTCAATGCCTACGGAGAAACGCAACAGCCTGTCATCTACCCCGACTGCATCCCGAATTTCTGCGGGTATGTCCGCATGTGTCTGCACAGCGGGATAGGTCATTAGCGATTCCACACCGCCGAGACTTTCCGCAAACGCAATGAGCTTAATGTGACGAAGCAAAGGCTCCACATAACGAGCATCCTTTACTTTAAAGGAGAAGATACCTGTATTTCCGCTGGATTGTTTATTTTGAATCTCACGACCTGGGTGGCCTTCGAGAGCTGGATAAAATACTTCCGCCACCGCCGGATGCGTCAGTAAATAGTTAGACAGCACTGTTGCATTATGCTGATGTCGGTCCATACGCAGCGCTAACGTCTTCATCCCCTTCATCAACTGATAGCAGTCGCTCGGGGAAAGCACGGCCCCTATGGAATTGTGCAGGAAGGAAATTTCAGCCGATAGCTCTTTGCCTTTGGTTACGATCAACCCTGCCAGCACATCGTTGTGTCCGCCCAAATATTTGGTTGCGCTATGTACCACAATATCCGCGCCCAGCTCCAATGGCCGCTGGAAATATGGGGTTAGCAGCGTATTATCTACAATGGTAAGCAACTGATGTTGTGATGCCCACTCGGCAACCGCTCGAATATCAGTAATCATCATTAACGGATTTGTAGGTGTTTCTATGAATACAGCTTTGGTATTCGGTCGACATGACTGTTCGAGTGCTTCAAGATCATTCGTATCCACATAACTTGCTGTTACACCAAATTTAGATAAAATACGCTCCAGCAAGCGATATGTCCCGCCATACAGATCCAGCGATACAATGAGGTGATCTCCCTGTCCAAACAATGCAAATACCGTTTGCAGCGCCGCCATACCTGAGCTACATGCAAAGCCTGCATCACCAGATTCAAGTGCAGCAGAAGCCTCTTCTAGTACCTTTCGCGTGGGATTGATCGTCCGAATGTAATCAAATCCTGTGCTTTGACCTAGACGGGGATGGCGGAACGCCGTAGATTGGTAAATCGGGTAATTAACAGCCCCGGTTACTGGCTCCTCTACTGAACCGATTTGTGCCAATCTGCTTTCGATTTTCCACTGTTTCTCACTCATATGAATCCTCCTGTTAACTTCCATAGTGGGTGCTATAACATATCCTGCAAAAATGGATGTCAAAGACTATACTGCTGCGCTACTGCAAGGTGGTACTGTACAGGGGTAAACTACAAGCCCCTTTTTAAATCTGGGGCCCGATATCGTAAGGTGTTTCTTGGTATACATAATAGTTCAGCCAATTCGAGAATAATAAATTGGCGTGTGCCCGCCAGATTGAGGGCGGTGTGCGCTTGGGATCATCATTAGGAAAATAATTTTTGGGGACTTCAATATCCATTCCTTTGGCCACATCGCGGTCGTATTCCCATTTCAGGGAAAGCGGGTCATATTCAGAGTGCCCAGTTACAAAAATTTGTTTACCGTCAAGCGTGGCTACGAGGTACACTCCAGCTTCCTCGGATTCGGATAAAACTTCTAATTCGGCAATATGATCAATATCTTCCCGCCGAACCTCCGTATGTCTGGAGTGAGGGGCATAAAACAGTTCATCAAAGCCGCGTAGCAATTTTACCTTAGGTTTAATCACGGTGTGTGGAAATACGCCAAAGCATTTGTAGTCGAGTCCGTATTTAGGGACAGCGAAATGATGGTATAAGCCTGCCTGTGAGGCCCAACAGATATGCATGGTCGAAGTTACATTCGTTTTCGTCCATTCAAAGATTTGCCGGATCTCCTCCCAGTAATTCACATCCTCAAACTCAAGCTGTTCAACCGGGGCTCCTGTAATGACCATGCCGTCAAAACGACTGTTCTTGATCTCGTCAAACGTTTTATAGAACATGTTCAAATATTCTTGCGATGTATTTTTGGATACATGAGACTTCATGTGCACCAGCGTGACGTCCACTTGCAGCGGCGTATTGCCGACCAAGCGCAACAGTTGGGTTTCCGTCGTCTCCTTTGTAGGCATTAAATTCAAAATGGCGATACGCAACGGACGAATATCCTGATGATAAGCTAAGCTTTCATCCATTACGAAAATATTTTCGCCCTCCAGCACTTCCTTTGCAGGTAGCGTGTCTGGGATTTTAATCGGCATGTAAACTCACTCCTTGTTCGGTAAGTTTTGCGAAAATCGTCTTGTTGAGATGCCGGGCATATAATAAAAAGACCTTTCTCAGGTTAGAGAAAGGTCATATTTGTATCCATATGCGCCTCTCTCATCTGTCAGGGCAACGCGCTTTGTACAAAGCGCGCGTCCTGCAAGAATTAGCACCGTGCGATTAAAATCGCCGGTTGCCGGGTATCATCGGGCTAGTCCCTCCACCTGCTCTTGATAAGATTTCGCTATATTCATTTTAAGTTCACAAAGTTCTTGTTGTTCACTTTAATGCATCGGCTGGGCTTCGTCAAGATAGGACTTTTAAATTTGTACCCTGCATTCACATTTTGTCTACCTTTTCCATAGGTTAAATCATATACCTCCTATCGCTGAAGCTCTTGCCACTACTGTTGATTTAGCCCATGATTTTGCGCTTGAAAGGCCGTAGGCCGAGCGTTATACTATACAAGTGCTATTAGGCAAAAATATGGAGCAGTAGTGCAGGATTTGAGTGTTTTCTGCGATACTGTGGCAATCTAAAAAAGAACATTTGAGAGGTGAATCCGGAATGGAAGGCGACCCGAGTCCGAATAGGCGGCGATCCCTGAACAACAGCATAGGAATGACTTCAGCTTGCCGAAAGACGGGACGCCAGGCTCTGCATGCTCCAAAAGCCTCCGGCTTTTGATGGGAGTGCACGCTTACCCGCACCGGCTAACTGGCTAACTGAGTCCATTCCTTATGCTTAAGGTAAACGTATTTCCGTTACGACGGAGCATAAGGAGTGACATATATGAAAATCCGTTTGGTCAACAACGGGGTTTTTACCCCTGTCGAAGAAATTGAAATGGCGCTTACTGCACCGGCAGAAGGTTTTTATTGGATTGATGCCGATGTCGATGATTTGGCAGTGCTCCAGCCTTTATTTTCCATGCATGATCTTGCAGTAGAAGACTGTTTGAGTGAAGAAGAACAGCGTCCGAAGATTGAAATTTATGAAAGCCATTATTTTATCGTTGTAAATAGCATTCGTTTTGATGATGAAGAAATATTTTTGCGAGCTTTGAACATTTTTCTCGGCCGCCATTTTATCATTACGGTGACCAAGCAGAAAATAAATGAGCTTCGTACCCTCAAGCCTATGCTGTGGGAGCAAGAAGTCAGCCAGCCTGACCGTTTTATGTATCTGTTGGTCGACTTGATTGTTGACAACTATTTTCTGGTTGGTGACCGGATTGAGGTTCGCATTGAGAAGCTGGAAGAAGATATTCTAATGCATACGAAAAAGTCGCATTTGAACGAAATCATCGGCTTACGCAGTGAGATTCTGTGGCTGAAAAAAGTGCTGGGTCCGCAAAAAGAAGTCATCAATACCCTGAATAAACGGGATTTGCGGCTCATCGACGATCAATTGCAAAAATATTTCAGCGACATTTATGAAAATGCTGTGAAAATTTCGGAGACTTTTGAAACTTACCGCGACTTGATGGGTAACCTTCGAGAAGCTTATCAATCCAGTATCGCCAACCGTGCCAATGAAATTATGCGTGTGTTTACGGCAATTACGACCGTATTTATGCCATTGACAGTCATTACCGGAATATATGGGATGAACTTCGATAATATGCCTGAGCTTCATACACGTTATGGTTATTTTGTCGTCATTGGTATTATGGTGGCATTAGGTGTCAGTATGTTCTGTATTTTCCGCAAGAAAGACTGGGTTTAAAAAGAAAAGGGGAAAAAGTACCGATTTGGATACTTATTTCGATTTTAAGCTTGGTCATAAAAAGCAGCAGCCGAGTCCTGTGTGGAACTCGCTGCTGCTTTTTAGTATGTTGAACCCTGAATGTACTTTAATACTTTAGCTTTATCCAATCGGTTCTATATTATCCAACATGTCGGTCGGGTACCTGCTGATGACGAAACCGTATACGGATCAGACGCAGACGCTCGTAAATTTGATCCAGTCCTGTTTCGGTTGCCTTTTCTTCCCCATACACTTTCAGCATGACGGGCTTGAGCAGCGTATCCCCCAACTCTTCATAAGCAGACCAGACGGCTGCCTGCTCCTCCTCAGATACATTCACCAACTCCTTGCGGATCAGCTTCTCCATATCAATGCCATCCCTGTCCAAATGCTCCACAGCTTCAATCATCTCTCTACGATGCAAACCTGTCGTCATTCCGATATGCTCCAGTGAAAGACCGTCCGAAATGCCTTCGATAATCGTTCTAGTTAGGCTGAATTTGTTCAGCTCCTGCCTGTACTGGTTCTCTTTTTGCTTGTATAGCCATGACAAAAAAACTTCTTCTTCCAGCGTCTCTGTTACCCAGTTCAACGGAAATGGCGTGGTCCGGTCATTTTGTGTCGTAATAGCCAATAGCTCCGTCCCATATTGCGACACTTTACCCTGACCCATACCAGGCAGCTCCAACAGTTCTTCTTCGGTATGGGGAAGATAGACGCTAATGAGTCGAAGCAGCCGATTCGTAGCGATAAAATAAGGGGCTTTTCGTTCCGTTGCTGCCTTTTGCCGTCTCCACATCGTCAACTGCTCATACACTTCATCACGTGGAAACAAATCACTGTAGCAATACAGCTTTTGCAGCGTTTGTCCTCGTCCTGATGATCCTTCTTGCTCATGAAAAACGCCATGGATTAAGGGCCTGTAACCCTCAGCCATTTTGAGTGCCAGCTCATGACGGTATACATGCAGTAATTCCTGCCACAAGCTGCCCTCATACCAAAGGTCGTCTATACTTTCATCCGGGACATGGTGTGTGCTCCAGCCTGCACTCCATCCCCCTTCATGCTGCCCAATCCATACCTGAGCAAAGTCCTCATAGCCCTGTTCATTCCGTTTGGACAAGCGATTTAAAAATACAATCTCCATGATTTCTTCCTCCCTCATATCGTTGAAAGACAGTCCCGCACAACACAAAAACGCAAAAAAAGCACCTATCCTGCGTATTCGCAAGAAAGGTGCTTCCCTTTTTGAGCCGTACTTATACTGTTGCCTATATAATAACCGTACCTTGGAGTGCCGTCAACCATAATTTCTAATGATTCAGCTTTTCCTTTGCCAATGCCAGAGCACCGCACAATCCAGCATTGTCACCCAATCCCGGAGATACGATATATTGCTCAATATCTGTTGTCAGACTCGAATGCTGTACGTATCCGTTCAAAAGTTCTTGAAGCTTGGTACGAATGAGCGGGAACAGTTGGTCCTGCTTCATCACTCCCCCGCCCATAATAATTTTCTGCGGTGACAGGATTAATACATAGCTCATTAAAGCCTGTGCCAAATAGTACGCTTCCATTTCCCAGGCCGGGTGATCGACAGAAAGCTCATGTCCTTTAACCTTCCATCTTTTTTCGAGCGCAGGACCTGCTGCCAGTCCCTCCAAACAATCTCCGTGATAAGGACATGTCCCCTCGTAAGTATCTTCTGGGTGACGACGTACCAGAATATGCCCCATTTCCGGGTGGGATAATCCATGTATCAGCTTTCCACCAACCAAAGCACCTGCCCCGATGCCTGTACCTATCGTAATATACAGACAGCTGTCCAAGCCTTTGGCAGCACCCCAAATAGACTCACCAAGTGCTGCTCCATTCACATCCGTGTCAAACCCCATAGGCACATCAAAATGCTCTTTCAGTTTGCCAATCAGATTGTAATTTCCCCAATGCGGCTTTGGCGTTGTTGTAATATAGCCATATGTATCACTACCTTCGATAGGATCAATCGGCCCGAACGAGCCTACGCCCAATGCTTCAATGCCCTTGCCTTCAAAAAATGCGATGACATTCTCCATTGTTTCTGCTGGGGTTGTTGTTGGAAAGCTCGCCCGTTCCAGTACCTCCCCATGTTCGTTGCCAATTCCACATACAAATTTGGTACCGCCTGCCTCAATTGCTCCCAATACTGTCATCGTTGCTGTTGTCCCCTTTCGATAATCCGGTTCTCTCTCCACTATATTCACCTGAAATGTACCTGAGGTCAATCCCCTTATTGCAATTGTATATAATCCTTCACATGACCATATAACTCCGTCGACATATGGGTATACAAATAAGGACACTAACGCACCAAGCGTCAGCATCCCTATATTACTTACTTTACCTGAATTGTACGTACCAAGCCTAACAGCTTCATTAAGATCCGGTTGCGACACCCATCAATGTACACAAGCTTTTCATTTCAAGCTGCTCAAACTTGTCTACAATTTGCACGTGATCCAGCGTCAGCAGACAGCTATCCAAAGCACATGCTACAGGTACACCACAGTGAATTTCAGCAAGTTTGCGTGAAAGATGCAGCATATCCAAATCACTCTCAATTTTTTTACGGACCGAGGGTGTTAATTGATCCAGATTCTCCAGAATGCCCTCAATAGAGTCGTATTCCTGAACCAGCTTGAGTGCCGTTTTCTCACCAATACCTCGTACTCCAGGATAATTATCGCTTGCATCCCCCATCAGGCCTTTAAGGTCCACCACTTGACGTGGCTTAAGCCCTTTTTCAGTCAGCAGGGTCTCCGGGGTGTATACCATATAATTGCCGTGCCCTTTTTTCATAATAATGACCCGTGTCCGCTCATCCACTAATTGAAGTAAATCATGATCTCCTGAGAGAATCATTACATCCATATCCTCATTTTGCGAATAATGACGTGCAAGCGTACCGATACAATCATCGGCTTCAAAGCCTGCCGCTCCAATGTTGGGTATGCCGAGGCTGTCCGTCACTTCACGAATCAATGTAAATTGAGGGATCAAATCATCTGGTGCATCGGCTCGGTTTCCTTTATACGCAGCAAAATGCTCCCCACGGAATGTCGTTCCGCCCATATCCCAGCAGCAAATGACATGTGTAGGATTAAACGTTTGGACTGCATCCCAAAAATATCGAATAAAACCATATATGGCGTTCGTTGGCACCCCAGCTTTTGTACGACGGATATAACCGTTTGCGGCGGTTGCATAATAAGCGCGAAATAGCAGGGCCATGCCGTCAACCAGCATTACGGATTGTTCATTGCGTTGTGTCACAGATTGTATTGCTCCCATTCATCATAATATTTAACCCCCACAGTATAACATATCGTGAGTGTAAATTGGGCGTTATTGAGCTCCCCATGTGCCCTCAAATGTTTCCTCTTTGAATCCTATCGTTACTTTGTTCCCGTCGGTTACAATCGGGCGTTTGATTAATCTTCCATTCGAGGATAAAAGCGAAATTTGCTCTTCGCGACTCATGTCTCCAAGCTTATCTTTCAGCTTTAACTCTTTGTACACCTCACCGCTTGTATTAAAAAACTTTTTTAGCTCCAGCCCGCTTTTTCGAATTAAGTCTTCCAATTCCTCCGGGCCGGGCGGCTGTTCAAAAATAGGAATAAGTTCCGTCTCATGTCCCTTGTTTTGCAGCCATTTCACTGCATTACGGCAGGTACTGCATTTAGAATACTGATATACTTTCAGTTGGCTCATCGCTAGATTAACCTCCATTTGGTTTTGATAGCTTATTTATATTTTATTCTGAAAAATATTGCGCTCTTAATAGCTCCTGCATTTCAGCCATATCGTCAGGTAGAGGAGCATAGAACGTCAGCCGCTCCCCGGTTACAGGATGCTCCAAGGACAGTTCTGAGGCATGCAAGGCTTGTCGAGGCATCCTGGCATCAAGCTGATCATATCGCTCACGTTGCGCAGCATCATCGGATGTAATCCGGTACATTTTATCTCCGATCAACGGACAACCGATATAAGTCATATGCACTCGAATTTGGTGCGTACGCCCGGATTCCAACTTTAGTCCGATGCGACTTCCCCCGTTCCACACTTCCTCCAGCTTATACAGCGTAAGGGCAGGATAACCATCCGGGGTTACCATACGTAAATGCGGATTATCCGGGTTGCGGTCAATCGGTCCGTCTACCTTACCTTCCTGCAGCTCAGGACGCCCATGCACCAGAGCCGTATAGCGCTTATCCACCGTTCCCGCAATCATCTGCTCAGAAATATGCTGGTGTACATACGGATTTTTGGCTACTACCAGCACACCCGTTGTCTCTTGATCAAGACGATGAACAGGACGAAACCGGAACAGTTCTCCCTTGGCCTGCCAATAATGCACAACCCCATTAGCCAGTGTTCCTGTGTAATGACCGTGAGTCGGGTGGACAATCATGCCCGCCGCCTTGTTCACCACTAACAAATGTTCATCCTCAAACAAAATCTCAAAAGGAATGGGTTCAGGTAAAATATCATCAGAACGCTCGCGCTCCATGCGAATTTCTACTTGATCCCCGGACTTCACCTTTACGCTGATGTACACACGTGTCCCGTTCAGCATAATACCTTGCTCGGTCAGCTTGAGTTTGGATATTAACTTTCGAGAAATGTTCATACGTTTTTGTAAAATAGTCTTTAACAGCATGCCCTCCTCCTCAGGAGGGATCGTATATACGATAGGTTCATAGTACAAGCTCATCACAAATTCCCGGTTGCCTCCTTATTTGCGGAACACTTTTTTGCTGCGCACATATTCGACATCGGACACACCCTGACGGACATTCGCTGTGCGAGCAACGGCAAAGAAATAATCGGAAAGGCGGTTCAAATACCGACGTACCGCCGGATTAATGTCCGTATGCTTACCTAGTGTAACAGCACGGCGTTCCGCGCGTCGGCAAACCGTGCGGCAAACATGAAGCGTTGAGGACAATGTGCTACCACCCGGTATAATAAAACGCTCCACCTTCGGATTTTCCTCCTGACATGCATCAATCCATCCTTCCAGACGCTCTGCCAGCTCGCCTTTCACCTTATATTTGCTTTCACTGATTTTAACAAACGCCAAGTCAGAACCACAATCAAACAGCTCCTGCTGTATTTCCTCCAATTGAGTCCGAATATCCGCAAACTTTTCCCCTTCGGCAAAGCTGATCGCTTGTCCTACAAAGCTGTTCAGCTCGTCAATTGTACCGTATGCCTCCACACGGTCATCATCTTTGGACACTCGACCTCCAATCACAGAAGTTTGTCCTTCATCACCTGTTCTGGTATAGATCCCCATATTACTCCATCCCCCTTATCATTCCGTAAGTGCTTTCAGCACCTTGATGGCTTCTTCCTTATTGCTTGTACGAGGCGGCACGGTAGCAAATAATGTTTTTGAGTTATATTTTAGATCCTTAAACATCTTCATCTGCTCCACCGGAATTCCGAACAAATGAGTTTCCTTGCTTACATCTGTTTCTTCTTTCTCCTGCCCCTTCTTCTTAAATACGCCGCCCTCGAACACGCCCCGAGCGTACGTCTTTTTGTCAAAAGCATCATCTAACGGCAAATTCGAACCATTCTGTCCATACAGCTTCATGTCCTCTTCCGGCAAAAGAAACAGATCATGCTCCCCAGCCGCATATTCTACAACCAGCTTCTGCTGGTTATACAGCGGACTGACTGAAATCTCAATAGTCGGAGCCTGTTCGCCCAGCTTATCCTTAAGCTTTTGTGCCAGCTCTTCACGGATGACTGAAGCATCCCCTTTATCCATAATAAAAATGGAGAAGCTGTCCTTATCCCGTCCCCCACATCCAGCCAATAATACAAGTGCCAACATTCCGATGATCCATGGCGATAGCCTTTTTAGCCCTGCTCTCATATGTACGCCCCCTCTTCCATGCCATTAATATATCATAAGTTGTGAACGCAAAAAAAGAAGGCACTATGGCCTTCTTCTTACCTTTGGCTGACTTCACACGGTTAAACCTTGCATTCCGTACCATACAGTTTCATGTATTCATTGATTTTCAAATCGAGCTTGCAACTAATCTCGATGACAAGATCAGAGGTGAAGGACTGCTCTTCCTGAAACGTCCGCATCATCTCATTGCGCAGGAACAAAATTTCATCTTCTAGGGAAATGTCGTATCCTATTGAACTAGACGAATTATATCCAACATATGACATGAGCATTCCTCCTACAATTGAAAAATTGAACTTCCTGCTTCCGATTTCAAATTATAGCATAGAAATTTAGAAATAAAAGACTATTTTTTATGAATTACCCATAAAAAAATAATTTTAACCTTCTTTTCTTACTTTTTCTACAAAATGACCAATCCGATCCAGTGCCTCCGTCAGCTGAGCAACAGAAGTCGCGTATGAGCAACGAAGATAGCCTTCGCCTCCCAAACCGAACACATTACCCGGTACAGCCGCAACTTTAGCCTCTGCCAATAGACGCTGTGCAAATTCATCTGAGCTGAGTCCCGTGCTTTGAATACTAGGGAAAACATAAAAAGCCCCTCTTGGCTCATGGCACTCCAGGCCGATTTCCCGGAACCCTTCAACCATCAGACGGCGACGCTGATTATAGGCTTCTACCATACGATCTTTCTCACCCAAACCATTCCGCAAGCCTTCCAGTGCCGCAACTTGCCCCATAGAAGGCGCACACATTACGGTGTACTGATGGATTTTGAGCATAGCCGCAATCAGATCTGGATGTCCGCATGTATATCCAATACGCCAACCTGTCATGGCGAAGGCTTTGGAGAAACCACTGACAAGAATCGTACGATCCATCATACCAGGCATAGCGGCAAAACTAACATGCTTCTCTCCATAATTCAATTCAGCATAAATTTCATCAGAAATGACGATCAAATCATGCTTTTCCACGACTTCGGCAATCGGAAGCCAATCTTCATAAGTCATCGTAGCCCCAGTTGGATTGCTCGGATAGCATAAAATCAGCACCTTGGATTTAGGTGTAATTTTTGCCTCCAACGCCTCAGCCGTCAGCTTAAATTCATCCTTAGCAAATGTTTCAATACCTACCGGAATCCCGCCTCCAATCGAAGTGATTGGAGAATATGAAATGTAGCACGGCTCGGGCACGAGAATTTCGTCGCCAGGTACAATTAACGCACGCAAAGCAAGATCAATCGCCTCGCTTCCCCCAACGGTCACGATAATCTCATTTTTAGGATCATAATTAACTTCAAATTGCTCATTCAGATAATCACTAATCGCTTCACGCAGTTCTGGCGTTCCCGCATTAGACGTATAGCTGGTAAAACCTCGCTCTAATGAATAGACACAGGCTTCCCGCATATGCCAAGGGGTTGTAAAATCCGGTTCGCCTACACCAAGGGTAATAATATCCTTGTTGCCACCCACCAAGTCAAAAAACTTACGAATGCCCGAAGATGGGATTTCGCGCACCAACGGGGACAAATAGGAACTCATGGCTTTGTTACTGTCGGTAAATGTTTCTGTTTTGAGATTCATCATGATCTTCCTTTACGGCGAAATCACCAGACGATTATCTTCCTGATGATCCTCAAAGATAATTCCGTCCTGCTTGTATTTTTTAAGCGTAAAATTAGTCTTGGTGGACAAGACCGAGTCAATAGGAGACAGTTTCTCCGACACAAAATTAGCAACCTCACGGAGGTTGCGGCCTTCAACTTCTACCAGCAAGTCGTATGCTCCGGACATGAGATAAACCGATTTAACTTGCGGATACAAATAAATCCGTTCTGCAATACCTTCAAATCCTCTTCCACGCTCGGGTGTAATCTGTACTTCAATCAAAGCAGTAACCTTTTCGTCGTCGACTTTATCCCAATTGACTACGGCGGCGTACTTAACGATTACATGTTGGTCTTCGAGCTCTTTAATTGAGGTGCGTACATCCTGCTCATCAACCCCCAGTAAAGTAGCCAACAAAGTCGGTGTTCTTCTTGCATCTTCTTTTAACAATTCCAGCACTTTTAATTTCAAACCATTTAGCTCTGTCATTCTACATAAGGCCTCCATCGAAAGAGATTACTATACATCATACAATACGCACTTTAAACCTGCAAAGAAAAACCGTCCGCCCCGGTAAACCCGGCAGACGGACGGCTGTTATGGGAAATTGCTTCAAAAACGGAATATCCCGTTTACATATAGTAAGGGTTGTTTTGGTGAGTAGGCTGCCCTTGCTGATGCATAGGTTGACCATATCCCCCCGCTGATGACGACTTTTGCTGAATGAACTGTTGGCATTCGTGTTGGGTCTTGCGAGCTTCTTGAATCTGTTTGTCCAAATCGATGCGCAGTGCTTTTGACGAAGTGGAGTACATATTGTTCTGACTCATCAGACGATACAAATCACCTTGTAGGCGCAGCGTATCGTTCGTAAGGTCGGTGAACATCTGACGCACAGACGGACAATTGGATTCCGTTGTCGCTGTTGTATACTCTCCCACCGTGCGTTTCATATCGGCAAGAATGGTATAGAGCAAATCTTCTTCGGGCATAAATGACGTATTGTTCTGTGAAAACATCGTGATATTACCTCCTTTATTGGTTAATCCATAATTACTGCTGCGGTTGCATAGGAGCAAGCTGCTGGTGCTGTTGAAGTGCATTGGAAAGCAGGTTCAGGTGGTTCTCATGAGTTCTCGCGAATTGCAGACAAGCTTGCTGAATAGCTGGATGCTGAATGGATGCTGCTGTCGCCGTACATTGCTTGAGCAGCAGTTCTTCATTGGAAATGGAGTCCACGATGTACTCCAGCTCTTTGCCTGTCAAGGGTTGCATGTTGGTAGATTGCATAGTCTCTGTGCCTCCTTAAATGTTTTGTTGCACGCTGGTTATCTTGTCCGTTTGGCGAAATACTATGTACACATAAGAGATACTACATATTGCCTATAAGGAGTGCTGTTTATATGGAATTGATTAGCGGGAATACGTATTGGCCGAGTACCTTGGAGCAAACATCGGATTTTCCGCCTTTGGCAGAGGATTTAAATTGTGATGTACTGATCATCGGAGGCGGGATGGGCGGGTCCATCTGCTCCCGGCTATTGGGAGAACGACAGGTAGACACCGTGGTTATTGACAAACGCAAGCTGGTACATGGAAGTTCTTCGGCCAATACTGGACTGCTGCAATATAGCAATGATAAGACCTTAACCTCCTTCATCAATACGTTTGGTGAAACGAACGGTGTACTGTTTTACCGTATGTGTAAAGATGCTCTGGATCAGTTGGAAAAGCTGTCTACCACCCTGGAAATTGATCCGTCCTTTATACGCCGCAGTAGCCTGTACTATGCAAGTACATCGGAGGATGTGCAGACGCTTCAGGAAGAGTACAAACAGCTAACCCGGTTTGGATTTCCCGTCGAATACTGGGATGAGCAACTGATTGCAGCCCGATTTCCTTTTCGAAAATCAGCAGCCTTGTACACGCACGAAGATGCCGAGGTTAATCCATTTTTGTTTGCCCAAGGACTGTTGCAATCCGCCAGCCGACTCGGTGTACGCTTATATGAGCATACGGAAGCCAAGCATTTTGAATTTAATGAAAATGAAGTTGTTTGTCATACCAGCGGTGGAATTATCCGAGCGAAAAAAATCATTTTTGCAACGGGTTATGAAACACAGGAGATTAAAACAGATCGCGGAGCCGTTCTAGAAAGCTCTTATGCTATCGCCACCAAGCCAATCGGAGATGTTCCCTTGTGGTATGAGCAGTGTTTGATTTGGGAAACTGCTCGTCCTTATCTGTACATACGCTCAACACCGGAAGGACGCATCATTATTGGCGGTTTAGATGAACCTGTACTGGACGCCAATCAACGTGAAATCAGACTGCTACACCAACAGCAAAAGCTACTGCAAACACTAGAGGAGCATTTTCCCGGTGTTCCATTTCAGATCGACTATGCCTGGGCGGCTGTATTCGGCTCCTCTCACGACGGTTTGCCCTATATTGGTCCACATCCACGTTTTCCAAACTGCTATTTTTTGGAGGGTTACGGGGGAAATGGGACGGTTACGAGTATGATGGCCGCACAGCTATTGGCTGATGAACTGACAGGCACACACCGACCTGAAATGGAGCTTTATTCTCTAATTCGCACTACCAAGCCCTCGCCTGAAACAACGGAGCCAATGGTCTAACATATGGAATACAAAAAAGAACCTCCTTCCCCTACTAATTGGGTCTGGAGGTCTTTTTTAAATGTATTTTCAAACTATTCGGTTTGCTTGTGCCAGCGGTGTACATGGGAATGAGATTTGCTCTGCTTCGTCTTTTGTTCCATTTTCAGCACACTTCGCATAAAAAACCATCCGAGCACTGGCATCAATGCAAGGCCAATCAACAACCAGATCATCGCCGTAGGAGCCTTGCTGATACTTAGGACACCCAAGAAAATGAGTGTTCCGGTCAACCGGCCTACCATTAAGCATAGTTCGCGCAATACAACCAGTTCCACTCTCTGATTGGCATCTCCTTTACTCGTACCCATTAAATCAAAGCTCGCAGAAATCATGGGAATTAAATATAAAGGCATAAATAAAGCGGTGCCGATCCCCATAATTAGTAGCGTGCTATACTCCATACGCCACAATAACGGTAATAGCGCGATCACCAACAACACGGCACCCAACAGCATACCCGCCGAACGATAGTGTGGCTTGAGCCATTTTCCGACAGCCCAAAAGCTGAAAAATGATACCGCCGACGTGATAAGTGAAAACTGTGCAAGCTTCCATTCTTGTTGAGTAGCTACATATACGAGCAGCGTAATCAGGAAAGCAAACACCCCTTCACGGATGCCCTGAGCAATAAGCGATAACGACAACGGACGCCACATACTCCCTTTTTGTGACAATCGTTGCTTGGGCTCTTTCCAATTGTAATTTCCTGTCGGCTTACGCTTGCGAAGAAAGAAACTAAGCACCACTCCTACGACATAAAAGGCCAAGGAAATACTGAATATCACGCGATAACCTGCGTCATCCTCCATACGGGCAATAATCCAACCGGATAACCAAGGACCCACTATACCGGAAAATGAGCCCAGCAGACCCACCCATCCGTTAAAATGATCACGGCTTGCCTGATCCGTGACTTCGAAAAAAATCACATTAAACGCCAGCCAGAATAAACCTAATGCTGCACCCAGCAGCATCCCGAGCGGCCATATGTAGTTCACAGCCTGCGGTCCCGTATATAACACGATCAGATAAAATAGGCCTGATAATGCGGTGCCCACGCGTAGGGCATTCATTTTGTTATGTTCCTTGACCCACTTTCCAGCCACCCAGACCATAATTCCCAGTGCAATTTGTTGACTGACATTAAACCAGCCGATCATCGCGTAATCCTGCCTGCTTTTCCACAAATACACGTTAAGAAATGTGCCTGACAATGCTGCTGCAAACACAAACAATCCATTCAAGCTTAATAGCAGAATGGATTGTCCGTTCAGGTTTGATTTCAATGCAGTTCCCCCTAACCGAAAAATCACCAATCAGCTTATTTCAAGCCAGCTTGTTCAAAGATTTCTTCGATTTAAGATGCCCGTATTGAGCTTGGGCCTATCCCGGGGATTGCTATTTAATTGTTGGAAATACCGCTGAGCTTCTCCAGCATCCGCAGTCGGTCATTCTCTGACAGTGTCTGCTGGACATGGAAGCAGCTAGGGCACACATAAACATTCAAGACGAACGGCAAATCCAGAACGGGCTTGCCAAGCGCTGGAGACATCGACGGTTCAAAACCTTCTCTGGTTACGGTTTGCGAACCTGCATGCAGCATGTACTCCCCACATTGAGAACATTCAAGAACCTCATCTTGTCTGTCGAGTATTTGTTCAGCGCCTTGTTCATAAGCCATCAGATCCGCACCGCTTTCTTCAAATTTTTGCAAAGTATGCAGCACGGGCAACTTATGAAGCTCATTGTCCTGCAACAACGGTGCATCAACCGGTTTTTCAACTACGATTTCGTCCTCTGCCTCATATAAAATATCCTGCTCCTCATCATCACCGAGCTGAATACTCAATGTCCGATAACCCTTCAGGTCTTCTTTTCCATGAGAGTGGGGCACCGGGGTTACAGAAGCCACATGATCATGTTTCGTCTCTTCATGTCCATGCTCACCTACATGTCTATGAACAGGTGGAGAAACAGACTCATCTTCATCATCGGTGATGTCAGAGTACCCTTTCAGATCATTATGGCAATAAGGACACTCTTCCTCAGGTCCTAATTCTTCATCCCAAATAATTTCCATGTTACACCATGGACAAATAGTCATTTCCAAGCTTTATCATCCTTCCGTTCCAAGCGTATACCAAGCTCTAGTATACAAGATGTGTCAAGTTACACTGGCGCCGATCACATAAGATAACGATATGGAAATAATCATGGAGAACAAGCCGACAGCACGATTATCCTCTTTAATCTGTTGATCGATAGAAAATACCGGTGTCAGAAACTCAAAAAGAAAGTACGCCGCAAGAAGCAGTAAAAAGCCAACGAACGACCAAATCATCGTATCATACACGCTGGATTTGGCTTCCATTGCAAAGCGGAGTACGTTGCAAATACCGAACATTTTCCCTCCCGTAGCCATGGCTACCGAAACATTACCGCGCTTGATCTCTTCCCAGCATTTATAGCGGGTTACCAGCTCAAAACACGACAAAAATACAATTAGCTCCAGCACCGCCACCGAGAAATAACCCAGCATCATCCCCAACGGATGTGACAGCAATTCATCAATCGCCATCTTCACTTCGTCCCTCCCGTTCTACCAAGCGTTCCCGGGCAAAGCCGGCAACCCATAGCTATTCCAATTCAGCAACTGTTACGCCTGTGCCGCCTTCATTGTAATTACCGATACGGTAGCTTTTCACATGCTTATGCTTGCGGAGGTACTCCTGAATACCGGTTCTCAGGACACCTGTACCTTTGCCATGAATAATGTGTACCTGACCCAGATTGGCTAGAAACGCTTCATCCATGAAGCGGTCCACTTCCATCAAGGCTTCCTCCACGTTAGCCCCCCGAAGATCAAGTTCACTTCGTACGTTATCATCCCGTGTCCGCTTAACGCCAGTCACTGGTTTTTGAACTCTTGGAGTCGTTGTTTGGGCAGGTTGCAGTAGTTCCAGATCATCCAGACTGACCTTCATCTTCATGATTCCCAGTTGAACCACAGCTTCCTTGGTACCGGACAGTTCAACCACGTGGCCTTTTTTATTCAGACTGTGGACGGATACTTCATCGCCAGCCATGATAGAACGAGTACGCGTAGCAGCCGGACGTTTGACGGCACTTTTTTTGCGTTGCTTCGGTTCAGCCTCATCCAGTTCTCTGCGAGCTGCAATCAACTTATGCTCCTTAACCGAGGCCCCTTCTTCCTGAGCCAATTTACGCAAATCAGTAATGATTTTCTCTGCTTCACTACGAGCCTTATCCACGAGAACTCTTGCTTCATCCTCAGCTTTTTCCAGCATACGGTCCCGTTGGGACTCCAGCTTATCCAGCTCCATCTGATGACGGCTACGCAATGCTTCCATTTCCTTACGCAGCTGCTCCGCTTTTTCCCGTTCTTGCTCAGCTGTTAAACGGTTCTGCTCCAGTGACGCGATCATGTGCTCAACGCGCTGGTCTTCTTCCGTTACCTCACCACGGGCATAGTCTAAAATACGCCCTGGCAATCCCAATCGCTCGGCAATGGCAAATGCATTACTTCGTCCGGGTACACCGACCAGAAGGCGGTAAGTCGGGCTTAATGTAGCGACATCAAACTCCATGCTTGCATTAATAATTCCTTTGCGCTCATAGGCATACGCCTTCAATTCACTATAGTGAGTCGTCGCAACCATGCGGCAACCCATGGCATGTATATGCTCCAAAATAGAGACAGCCAGAGCCGAACCTTCCGCGGGGTCCGTTCCTGCCCCCACTTCGTCAAGCAATACAAGACTTTTTGGCGTCATATTTTTCAGGATGCTAATGATATTGGTCATGTGACTGGAAAATGTACTCAAGTTTTGCTCAATGCTCTGCTCGTCACCAATATCGGCATAGATTGCATCAAATACACACAGCTGACTTTCATCCTCAACAGGTACAAACAGTCCAGACATCGCCATCAAACTAAGTAGACCGATGGTTTTCAGAGTAACGGTTTTCCCCCCTGTGTTCGGTCCGGTAACGATAATAGAGGTGTATGAGTTGCCTAACTCCACATCAATGGGAACAACCTGCTCCAACGGAATTAGAGGATGTCTGCCCTTTTTCAGCTTCAAATATCCGCGGTCATTCATTAAAGGCAAGGTTGCCTTCATTTCACGGGCGAGACGCGCTTTGGCAAAAATAAAATCAAGATTGCCCAATATGTCCACATCATACAGCAACATATCTGCTTGTTCTGCGACGAGTGCGGTCAGCTTTTGTAAAATGACTTCAATTTCACGCTCTTCTCTCAGCCTTGTTTCCCTCAACTTATTGTTCATGGCTACGATGGATTCAGGCTCGATAAACAATGTTGCACCAGACCCGGATTGATCATGAACAATTCCGCCAAAATAAGAACGGTATTCGGCCTTAACCGGGATCACAAACCGATCTCCGCGAATCGTAATCAACTGATCTTGAAGCATTTTGGATACAGTTGAGGAACGAATCATGGAATCCAGCTTTTCACGAATACGCACTTCTCCCGAGCGCAGCTCCCGACGGATTTGAGAAAGCTCTGTGCTGGCAGAATCCAGCACCTCCGCATTTTCGTCAATACAGCCTTTAATGGAGTTTTCCAAACCTTTCTGCTCCGAAAGCTGCTCACTCCAATACAGCAATGTTTCGACAGGATTTTCCTCATGCAAACTTGTCACGTATACCTGTATACGGCGTGCGGCCTGAACTGTTGTCCGAATGCCGAGCAACTCCTGCGGGCTTAACGTTCCGCCAATACGGGCACGCTTTACCGCCGGAGTGATATCCACTACTCCGTTAAAAGAAGGCACTCCTTTGAGGCGATCAGCAGCATAGGCCTCATCCGTGCCTTTCAGCATTTTCTTGATATGCTCCAAATCATCGCTGGGCTGTAATCGAAGGGCTGTCTGTTGTCCCGTTGCCGTTTGGGCATAGTGACTTAGTTTATTTAGAATTTTTTGATATTCAAGGGTTTTGAAAATTTTAGAGTCCAACTTCACTACTCCTTTCACTTATATCTATATTATACCGAAAGCAGCAAACTTACGCTATTTGCCAACTCTGTTTTACACATAAGAAAGCTCTTCATGCCACACACTAACCTTTGTCTAACCCTGTAAATTCAAAAAACAAAGGAGGTTATTCCGTGAGCATTCTCGGGCACATTGTACGTTTCATCGTTGCCGCTCTGGTGCTGATGGTCGTAAGCTGGATCGTTCCCGGATTTAGTGTAGGCGGCTTTTGGAGCGCGCTGATTCTTGCCATTGTCATTGCCTTGGTTGGTTACATCATCGAGGCAGTGTTCGGCCGACGCGTTTCTCCATTTGGACGCGGTATCGTAGGTTTTCTAGTGAGCGCTCTGGTTATCTGGATCGCTCAGTATGTGGTGACCAATGTCAGTGTTTCCGTTCTAGGCGCATTGCTCGCTGCATTGGTTATCGGGATTATCGACCTGTTCATTCCGGTATCGACACCGTTTGAAGCCGGTCGCAAAAACGGGAATTAATTTCAGTAATCGCTTCTGGCAAAGCTGTCCCGAAGCAGAATTCATCTGCCAAAGGACAGCTTTTTGTCATTTTCACCTCTGAGTGGATACAATAAACAAACAATCCCCGGCGATGAGCAGCCGGGGATTGCCTTACAATTATAATCCGTATCTACTGATCCTGTTCGATAAGTTCAATCCATTCATTGTACTCCGTTTGAAGCTTAGTGTATTCTTCCTGTAATTGACGTAATTCTGTAGAAATCTTCTCCGTATTTTCCCGATCTACATCCTGTTGTACTTGTAACAAACGAAGCTGATGCGCCGCCATTTCATATTTTTGACCCACTTCGTCCAATTCAGACTGCAAGGCCATTCGTTCCTGCTCTATGGACTGCTGCTCAGCTTTCGCCGTTTTGGCAGCTTCAACCGCCAAACGAGTCTCCTCCTGAAGCTGTTCCTTTTGTTCAACTGTTACCGCTATTTCGCGTTCCCAAGATGCAAATTCTTCCTTACGGGCAGCATCTTCAGCTTCCAGACGTTCCGCTTCTGCCTTCAACTGATCGTATTTAAGTTGCCACTCCAGAGATTCTTCCTCAGCATGTTCCAGCTTACTCCGCCGTTCGTGATCTTCCTGTTGAAGCTGCTTGATATTTTGCTCCAGCTGTCCAGCTCGGCTCTTCATGCTTCCATATTGCTCCTGAAGCGATTGATACGCCTTCGCTCCCTCTTGCTCTCGGACTTTGGCTTTTTCAAGCTCATCCTGAACACGAATCAGCTCAGGTGAAAGCTCCTTGATTCTCGCTTCGAGTTGAACTAGCCGTTGCTGTTGTGAAGCAAATTTATCATTAATAGCTTCGAGCTCAGCTGCTGCGTGCTGTAATTGCTCCTGTATCGCTTCCTTCTGTTCACGTGCTTCCAGCAGGGAGAGCTCCAGCTCATCAACTGCCAACTGGCGTTCTTCTGCAAGTTTCCTCCATGACTTCTCGCTTTCAGCTAGCGTAGCCAGCTCACTTTGCAGCTTGCGAGAAGATACGTGAGCTTGCTCCAGCAGCTTCTGCATCCGCCGCTGTTCTTCCTCCAGCTTAGCCGTCTGCTGCTGCGCAGCCTTGGCTTCAGCTTCTAATTGATCATATCGGCTTTGCAGTTCTTCACGTGCAAGCGTATCTGCCTGCTCTCGCTCTATCGCAACCTGTCGCTGTGTTTCCAGCACAGACTCCAGCTCGGACTGTTGTTGCTTCAGTACTCTTGCTTGCTCTTGAGCCTCTCCCAGACGAGAAGAAAGCTCTGTACTGCCTGCCTGTACTTGTTCTAATTGTTCCTGAAGCTCCTCAACCCGAATCTCCTGCTCCAGTGCAGCTTCATCAGCTCGTTTCTGCGCTTCCTGATGCTGGAGCTTTTCTTCATTCAACGCCAATTCAGCCTGTTTACGTTCCTGCTCCAGCTGCTCATTCAGCCCGGAGCACTTGGTCTGCCATTCGCTTACCTTCTTACTATGCTCTTGCTGCAAAGCAGATCGCAGCTTGTCCAGTTCTGTACGCTTTTGCTCCTGATGAGTCTTCTCTGCAGCTGACAGCTTGGCTTCAGCCTGCTTAGCCGCTTCAGCCACTTCCTTCTTCATCTGCTCTTCTATCTGCCGGATACGAGCATTGGCCGCCTCCTGCTGCTCTTTCAGCTTGCGAGAAGCTTCTTGATGAGACTCCTCTAATTCACGTTTAGCTTGTTTTTGTCCATTTTCAAGTTCAGCCGCTTTTTTCTCCTGCTGTTCCAGCTTTGCCTTCAATTGGGCAATCTCCTTGGCTGATACAGATTCGGTTTCCATCAACTTCTTCTGCGTTGCTTCCTTTTCTTCCTTTAGTTGAATAAGAGATTGATGCATATCTGTATTTTTTTGCTGCTGTTCCCCTAGAGCCGTCTGGAGTTGCGCCAGATCTCCCCGGAGCTCTGCTCGTTCCGCTGCTAAGCGGTTCATATGACTCTGAATTTCCTGGATTTGTACAGCTTCCTCTGCCATATGAACCGCAGCCAGCACGGCAATTCGGGGCATATCCAGACGCGAATGAGCTTGAGAAATGCTGTGCATACGCTCATCCACGTAATTGGCAACCTGCTTCATATAATCGGTATTGCTGCCGACGAGTTTATAAGAAGTACCGTAGATCTCTACAGTGACGCGAGTACGATCTGGTGTAGTCACAATTATGCCCTCCTTCAATACTACTGTATGTTGATTCTAAGGTGTGTCCGGTACTATGGTAACCCGCCTTCCGTGAAGCGTTCAACCTTAAGTCCGGCTTCCCCGCAGCGGGTAAATATCAGAGTAAGAGAGCTCCTATGATGATAGGCCAAAAAGCCGTATCGAACCTCTGTCACTAAGATTCGATACAGCTTCCCGCATTTCCTGCTACTTTCTCAATTCCGCTCCAAAAGTTTGTTCCAGAGACGTAACGACAGGAGTATGCGCCGCATTGATCTCTTCATCCGTCAACGTATGTTCCCAATGACGATAGGTCAGAGAGATAGCTACGCTCTTCTTATCTTCACCAAGCTTACTGCCTGTAAATACATCAAACACTCGCGCATCCTGCAATAGCTCTCCGCCTGCAGCGTGAATAACACGAAGCAGTTCACCTGCCTCAACGTCTTTATTTACCACGAGGGCAATGTCACGTTCCACGGATGGGAAGCGAGCCAGCTCTCTGAACTGAATATGAGAGTTTGCGTGTTCAACGACCTGTTGCAACGCAATTTCCGCTACATACGTATCATTCAGCCCATAAGATTGTTGAAGCTCCGGATGAATCTGCCCAATGGTACCGATCCGTTGAGAGTTCCCATTCACATCCAGCCATACCGAAGCGGAACGGCCCGGATGGTAGCTTTGCGGTTGGTCAGCCACATAACGAATGCTGGCACTCAACCCGAAATAGTCAAACACCGTTTCAAGCGCGCCTTTAATATCAAAGAAATCAACCTTTTCAGCACCAATATTCCATTGTTTTTCACGGCGTACCCCAGTCAGCAGTAGACTAAGCACTTGAATTTCCTGCGGCTGACGGGTTAATGTTTGTTCCTCTGTATAAAATACCGTTCCCATCTCAAAAATCGCCAGATTGTCTTGCTTGCGATTCATGTTGTACACCGCTGTATCCAGCATCTGTGGAATGATACTCGTACGCAAAACACTACGGTCTTCGCTCATAGGCATAGCCAAACGTACCGGATGGCTACCTTCTGTCAGGGCATTAAATAACCCCGTACTTTGCGGATGTACAAAAGAGTAACTGATCGTCTCCTGCCAACCACCATGAGCCAGCAATCTGCGCAGGGAGCGGCGCAATGATTGCGATGCTGTCAAAGCTCCCGGAGTTGTCGGCCCTTCAATCGGCGTGGTCGGGATATTGTCGTATCCATACAGACGAGCTACCTCTTCGATTAAGTCCACGTCAATGGTAATATCTCCACGGCGTGTAGGTACTTCAACTTCCAGTACCCCTTGCTCTGCGTCGCCACATCCGAAATGAAGTCTACCGAAAATCGTTTTCACCTCAAGCAAAGACAGTTCGGTTCCCAAATATCGGTTTATTTTATCTAGCGACAGCTTGATAATGCGGTTTTCAGCTTTTGCAGACGCAGATTCTACGATGCCCTGGTGTACAGTGCCTCCCGCATAACGCTGAATCAGCGCAGCTGCACGATTCACAGCAGGCACGACAGCTCCTGGATCAACCTCTTTTTCAAAACGCAGACTTGCTTCCGAACGCAGTCCAAGTTGACGGGATGTTTTGCGAACTGTACCGCCGTCAAACTTCGCAGATTCCAGCGCAATGCTGACCGTCGCATCCGTAACCTCTGAATTGGCTCCACCCATCACGCCTGCCAATGCAATTGGTTTCACACCGTCTGTAATCAGCAGCATATGCGGCTCCAACTTACGCTCCTGATCGTCAAGGGTAATCAATGTTTCGCCGGCACGAGCGAGTCGAACTTCAATATTTCCATTTTCCAGCTTATCCGCATCAAAAGCATGCAACGGCTGACCGTATTCCAGCATGACGTAGTTCGTAATATCTACGATGTTGTTGATCGGACGAACACCTGCCGCCATCAGACGGTTTTGAATCCATAACGGGGAAGCCCCCACTTTTACACCTGTGATATAACGAGCCGCATAGTGCGTACACAGTTCAGGAGTATCTACCTTCACAGACAGATGATCTGCTGCTGCATCGCTAATTTCCACCAGATCCTTAGCCGGGTCAGTCAGCGAAATGTCACGTCCCAGAATCGCACTCACTTCATATGCTGCTCCGTGCATGCTCAGGCAATCCGAACGGTTGGGTGTTAGATCAAAATCCAGCACCTGATCATCCAGCGCCAGCAGCTTCGTAATTGGCATACCAATTTCAGCATCCTCAGGCAGCACCAAAATACCTTCTTGCAATTCCTTTGGAAGCAGCTTGTCATTCATGCCCAGTTCTTTGGCCGAGCAGATCATGCCCATGGATACAACACCGCGTAGCTTGGCTTTTTTAATGTGGAAATCTCCCGGCAACTTTGCCCCTACAACTGCAACAGGAACCTTTTGACCTGCATCCACGTTTTTGGCACCACACACGATTTGCAGATCTTCCTCTTGACCTGCATCGACAATACATACATTCAGCTTATCAGCATCTGGATGCTTTTCCTTGCTTTTAACATAGCCGACAACGACGCCAGTAATCCCTTGATTGCGCTGCTCGACCTCATCAATTTCTATACCCGAACGGGTGATTTTCTCTGCTAGATCCTCCGCGCTTACCTGATCCAGCGATACATACTCGGACAGCCACTCGAATGATACTTTCATATGGGTTCACTTCCCTTGATATAGTTGTTTATTGACGCGCAAACTGTTTCAGGAACGACAGGTCACTGTTATAAAAATGACGAATATCGTCGATACCGTATTTCAATATAGCAATCCGCTCTACACCCATACCGAATGCAAAACCGCTGTACACCTCAGGATCAAAACCGCCCATCTCCAGCACTTTCGGATGGACCATGCCACAGCCCAAAATTTCGATCCATACACGTTCGCCATTTTTCTTCACAAAAGTCACGTCTACTTCAGCACTCGGCTCTGTGAACGGGAAGAAGCTTGGGCGCAAACGGATTTCGGTCGATTCTCCGAACATTTCGCGTGCAAATTGAAGTAAGGTTCCTTTCAAATCACTCATACGAATGTCTTTTCCAATGACAAGCCCTTCAATTTGGTGGAATTGAAAAGAATGCGTTGCATCGTCATCATCACGTCGGAAAACCGTACCCGGACAGATAACCTTAATAGGCGTTTCGCCCTTCATCGCTTCCATCGCGCGAATCTGAACCGGTGACGTATGGGTACGCATCAACAGATCCTCGGTCAGGTAAAATGAATCCTGCATATCCCGTGCTGGGTGATTTTTAGGCAGGTTCAATGCTTCGAAGTTATAATAATCCGTCTCTGCCTGTGGACCTTCAGCCACTCGATAGCCCATACCTGTAAAAATATCCTCGATTTGCTCAATCACTTTGTTGAGCGGGTGCAGTCCACCTTGCGGCAACGCGCGTCCAGGCAGCGTAACGTCGATCTTTTCCGCTTGCAGACGCTCATTCGTTTCTGCTTTCGTGAACTCGTCCTGCTTACGGTTAACGACTTCTTCAATCGCCTCGCGCACCTCATTGGCTACCTGTCCAACAACCGGACGCTCTTCCGCGCTCAGCTTGCCCATACCGCGCAAGATTTCAGTCAGTGCGCCCTTTTTCCCCGAATATTTGACCCGTAAATCAGCCAGCTCCTTGGGTGTTGCCACTTTCTCCAATACTTCCAGTGCTTCTTCCTTCAAGGCCAGCAAATGTTCCTTCATTTGGATGGTTTCGCTCATCGCCTGTTCAGTCCCCTTTCTTCATATCCAGCTTTTCAGACAACAAAAAAAGGTCTTTTCTCCCGGTAAGGGACGAAAAGACCGTGGTACCACCCTCGTTAGACAATAAGCTCAGCTCACCCGGCGTTCAGCCTTACGGCAACTAGTTACAGGTGATTGTTCATGCTATGCATCATTGTCTCGCTCTGCACGTTGTAACGGTCGTGAACCGGTATCCCCTACTTGCACATTCGCCATTCACATGGCGCCTGAGGTTCAAGGAACTGCTCCGGAGCGAACTTCAACAGCCCAGTATTTGCAGAAACGCTCTCAATCCTACGGCGCTTCCTCCCTGTTCAATCGGACACTGTCTACTCTTCTCCATCAAGACATTTTCAAAAATTCGAACTATTGTTCATTATTATATGCAAACTACCGCGCTTTGGCAAGCAGGGCATACGTTTCATTTCTTTAGATATCGAGATCATCCAACCGCTCCAGATTTGCACGAATGCGCCTGATTTCGCTCAACAACTTCTCATTTTCGTCATTCGTGCCCGTCATTCCCATCAACTCTGTAAGACGCAATTGTAACCGAAGACGTTCCTCACGCCGCTCCTGGTCTTCTGGCTCCCGTTGACGGCTCCGCTCATCTTCTTGCTTTTCGTCGGCTGTCCCCTCATAGATTTCATATCCGCCCCCCGGCTTCATATCGAGTAACCGAGTTGCCGTGCACCTCACCAGCTCCCGATCATGTGAGACGAGCACCAGTGCTCCATCATAGTTACGCAAAGAATCCTCTACAATTTCACGGGTTTCAATGTCAAAATAATTCGTCGGTTCATCCAGCACCAGCAGATTGGCTCCACTAAAGTACAGACGCAGAAAAGCTACCCTGCATTTTTCTCCCATACTGAGTGTCCCTATCCTTTTAAACACGTCCTCTTTCGCAAAAAGAAAGCAGCCCAAAACCGTTCTCGCTTCTGTTTGAGTCATCGTCGGGAGCGCAAGCAGACTGTCCAGCAACGTTCGATCCTCCGGAAGTTGCTCCAACTCCTGTGAAAAATATCCGATGTTCAACTGTGGGTTGGCAGTGATTTTTCCTGTCTGCGGCTCCAGTTGACCTGTTAATAACCGAAGCAGCGTGGTTTTACCAATTCCATTGGGCCCCCGAACAGCCAGACGGTCTCCACGTGCAACGATCAGATTTAGATTTTTCACAATGATACGGTCGTCGTAGCTAAAGTCGACCTGCTCAGCACGCAACAAATATTTTGCCTGAAACCCGCTGTCACTTAATTTCATGTGCAAAGACGCAGCCTCACGCGGTTGCTCTACTCTATTGGCCTCTAGTCGCTCCAGTTCCTTCTCCTTCGCATGATAACGGGAAATATTTTTTTTAGCCTTGGCCTTATAAAAGCTCTGCGTAACGGCCATCTCAACCTTGGATGCGCCACGCTGCGCCTGATGAAACCATTCCCTGTAATTTCGAATCGTTTCCTCCAGCGCCTGTTTCGCCAGCTCCTGCTTTCTATAGCTGGCTTCCTGCTCTCGCAGTTCCCGCTCCTTTTGCGCTTTATATTCCTTATAGCCGCCTTTATAGCGCCCAATACCTGTCGATGTGAGCTCAACTATACTCGTAGCCACCTGATCCAAAAAGGCTCTGTCATGCGATACAAACAGCAGCGTTCCCGGATACGTAGACAGCCACTGCTCCAGCCAAAGCAAGCTTTCGGCATCCAAATGGTTGGTCGGCTCATCCAACACCAGCAGCTTCGGCTGCCTGACCATGAGTCCGGCCAATCGCACTCTCGTCTTCTGCCCGCCACTCAGGTCACCATAAGCAATGGACCACGTCTGAACAGGCATTCCCATTCGAGTGAGCGCCTTTTCCACCTCAGACTCCCAGGCAAAGCCTTGCAGGCGTTCGTATTCATCCATCAGCTCGCCGTAACGCTCCAGATGATGCTCCATATCCTTCCCAGCATCGGCTAGGTCAGCTTCCAGCTGTCCCAACGCTTGCTTGAGACGCCAATGCCGAGGGCTGGCCTGCTGTGCGGCCTCCAGTGCGGTTCGAGACCAAGCCACCGTATCCTGCTGCTTCAGCCAGCCCCGCTCTTCCAGTGGCAAATCATGCTCTACTTGACCATAGGTTGGTGCTTCATCTCCCAGTAATATTCGCAATAGCGTCGTTTTACCTGCTCCATTTCTTCCAAACAGTGCGAGCCGTTCCCCTTCCATAACATCCAGCGACACATTCTCAAATAAAGATGTCCCGTTCCAATCCTTTACTACATTGCGAATACGCAAAATTGTTCTCATACCACGATCATCCTTTCCCAGTCCGGTTTTTTGATCCCGGAAGCAATAAAAAAAGCCGCAGAAGGCTGCGGCTTGCATACAAGGAATATAGAATGACTGTTATGAATCGTTTCAGAACATACGCTTATGAAAAATAACACCGCAAACGAATAAGCCAATCCCGTTTCGGAATAAACGCATACGTCCCTACATTCATTTTCAGACACACTTCTCCCGTTGCAGCTTACAGCCGCCTGCCAGTAACTGTGCAGTTAAGTGGGAAAATCAGTGTGCTTACTTCATCGGACGTATGGTTACCTTCCTTTTCATGGGATACTTACTTGCAGTCAGTATAGCAGATCACAACACATTTGCAAGTAACCCGCGTTATTTTCCAAATACCAAAGTTGTATTAGACGAACCTGCATATTTCGTTACAAACTCTTTAGTATATTCAGGAGTCTGAACCTGATAGCTATAGTTTTTGCTTGGGTTCCAGTTGGTTACACGCGATTTTTGGTTGTTGATAGCGGGAAAACTCCCCACATCTTTAAACTCGCCATTGGCTTTATCATCAAGAATACCGCCCTTTTCACTACCTTTTCCAAAGTAGTTGTACTCAGAATAGATTCTTGCATTCGTAGCAATGGTGTAAGCAAGCTGGAAATTATTAATATAATTATTTTTAACATGGAAATATCCATATCTCATAAGTCCTGGGCCACGTACAAGCAAGTTTTCAAAGTAATTATTAGCGATCGTGATATGGGGCATGCCATCATAATTTTTATTGCCATCATCAGGGTATCCCAAAATGAGACCATATTTATGATTGGCAAATTTGGAGTTACTAATGGTTACATAATCAGCCGATTGACCTATGTACAAAAGTTTGTCCAGATCCGAGCCATTCGCATTATAATTGTGACCTGCAAATGTAACATGATCAATCCAATAATTTGTACCTGCCGTAAGATAAAGTTGGATGTCATCGTTACCGTTAATGTTGGCACTGTGCTCAAAAGTTAAATTTTGAAAGATCACATTTCCCGAATTATTTGTTGTTTTCAAATGAATGTTAACCAGCTTGTTTTGCGCGTAAGAACCAATGAGTGATTTGTTGGAACCAATGTTGACCACGGTTTTAGAGGAGGCAGAAATATTTTTTTCGATTACCAGAATTTTAGAAGTTGAATCCCCTAACTGGTTTTTCAAATCGTTTAGATTATTGATATAGATGACCTGACCACCTTTTCCCCCCGTTGTGGCAGACTTCGTAGCTCCATTTTCACTTTTAGCCTGTCCGGCAAAACCAGTCATTCCATTCGTCGACGTATTTGGAAAATCAGCAGCGGCGAACGTAGAACTTGCTGGAAAAGTAAACAGCAGCAAAGTTAATGCTAAAAACAGAAAAGAAAATTTCCTCATTGCAGCTACACCATCCTTTTTTTAGTTAAATCCCAACAATGCGACTATACTTATTTTTTAGCAATTGGTAAATAGTTCTTTTTATCTGTTTATTTATAGCATATAAGCTAAATATTTTATATTTTATTTTGTACAGCAATGTAAAAATAGTTCGTAAGAACGCAAAAAAGCCGTGATACCCCGTTGGCACCCCGGCTATAATGTATTTATCCAGCTCCAAACAAAACAAAAACCCTTGCGTCACAAGGGTTCCGAACATCTTATAACAGTAAGCGGGTGATGGGAATCGAACCCACGCTATCAGCTTGGAAGGCTGAAGTTCTACCATTGAACTACACCCGCATTTTATAACATCTCGATTCTTATGTATGACACGCTCAACCTATCGTCAAGCAGCTGAATCAGGATGTTATTTAGTATAACTTACCTTTCAGCAAAACGCAAGCATACTACAAACTATCCTGAGCCAGCCAATTCATAGGTTTACGTAAAAACAATTTTTCAAAGACTTCTGCCGGAATGGGGCGACTAAAGTAATATCCCTGACCCTCATGACAATCCTGTGCCTGCAAAAAATGAAGTTGCTCCTCATTTTCCACCCCTTCAGCCGTAACCTTCAGCTTCAAATGGTGAGCCATGGAGGCAATAGTAGATACAATTGCCGCATTTTTGCTGTCGACCAGTACCTCATTTACAAAGGAACGGTCAATTTTTAGACGATCAATCGGGAGATTCTTCAAATAATGCAATGAGCTATAGCCAGTTCCAAAATCATCAATACTGATTGCGACACCAATAGCCTTTATTTTTTTCAACTGTTCAAAGGCCCGATCCTTATCAAAGGTCATACTTTCGGTAATCTCCAGCTCTAGATAGCGTGCTTCAAGTTCCGTATAGGCCAAAATGCCCCGAATTACATCCACCAGCTTTTTTTGCTGAAATTGGCGCATGGATAAATTGACCGAAATCGGGATTGGTGGGTACCCGAGCTCCTGCCACTGCTTATTTTGCAGACAGGCCTCCCTCAACACCCATTCCCCCAAGGGCACAATTAAACCACTTTCTTCAGCCACCGGAATAAAATCGCCCGGCATCACCATCCCACGATGAGGATGATTCCAGCGCACCAGCGCCTCCAAACTCGTGAGCTCGCCACTTTGCAGGTGGACACGTGGTTGATATACCAATGAAAATTCCTCATTTTCAAGCGCTCGCCGCAGATCATTTTCCAGCTGGAGTCTTTCATGCGCTCGCATCTGCATCACGCTGGCATACCGCTGAAAATTCACTCCCTGCTCTTTGGCACTATGGACAGCCGTATCCGCCTGCTGAATAAGCTGTTCACTCTGATTCGCATCCAACGGGTATAAAGCTATACCAACGCTCACCGTCACATGATAAGACTCACCATCAATATCGAAAGGCTGATCGAACAGCTTCACCATATCATCAATACGATTTCTCATAGCATCTGTATCTTCGTATCCCGTTAGAAGAAAGGCAAATTCATCTCCACCCATGCTAAAGACAGCTTCCCCTTCATGGCTAAAATGCCCTAAGCGTTCGCCTACTGCATACAGCAAATAATTCCCTGCCATATGTCCAAGCGAATCATTAATTGCCTTGAAACGATCAATATTTAGCACTAAAAGCGCTACTGTCTCATCCGATTTTAATGATTTGCGCAATATTTTATCTAAGCGTTGGGAAAGGCGACGACGATTGGGGAGTCCTGTTATATCATCATTATAAGCAATGTGATTAAACTCAGATTCTGCTGCCTGCTTTTCACGATAAGGAACCAGAACCATCAACCGAACCAGCCCGCTCAACATATTATAAAATGCTATCGCGTTGGTCAAAAGTCCCAGAAGGTGATTAATATCGCTCATTTGCTCAGCAAATAAATAGAACAACTGACTCACAACACACAGCCCAATCCCACGAATAATAAGCAACATGCCCAACTCTGCCGGGCGGGCTTTCCGATATTTTCTCACCCCGAATATAAAAGTGAGCACAAGCAGTAACATCACAGCCAGATTTAACGTCCAACCCAGGTTGCCTATTTCGTATCGTATACGTAGATCCGGTAAGCCTGCACCAAATGTCTTAATAACTCCTAGAATCAGCAAAGTGCAGCCTATCCCCGCCCACAAAGCCACTGTTTTGTATTCAGACTTCGTCTTGCTAAACGGGAGGAAACAAACACATAAGAGCAAGACAGCGGTAAAGGCACGATTTACAAATAGCAGCCATAACGAAATGCCCGAAGACAAAGCAAAGTCCGTCAGGCTTACGAAACTAAACGAAACAATATGAACAAGGTAAAGCAGACCAGCCACCAAAAACGTCGGGGCAATAAGAAGCCTCTGCAAAGATAACTGTTCCAGTAAAACGGACCAGGATTGATAAAAAATAGAAAAACAAATCGCAGCACAGGCAAATCCTACAATCGGATATAACAAGAAAAAAACATTATGGGAGTATATCTTATTCAAAGTTACGTGAAATAACTGAACCAAGACAAACAAAACTATCGAAGCAATGCCGATACCTATCGTTTTTTTTACTTCCAGCCGTATACTCATTCAGCCTCTTCAGCCCCCTGCATATCGGAGATTCCGATCATCTAAGACGTTTGACAGCTTTGGAAGCCGTTGTTTAAGTCTATAGTATCAAAAATAATGTTGTATTCTGGTATATAATAGCATTTAATCTGTGAAAGGTGAATCATTTTTTTGTCTTAAATTCGTGAATTCATTTTCGCATTTACGCAAATAACCGAGCTTACAGCACCAAAAAAGCGCATCATCTTGTCAGATTATGCGCTTCAGACAACCTTTTCCAAAAAGGTGATACCTATACCCCAACGCTGCACAACATAAAAGAAATAGTATGTACAGGACCCCTCTGCGAAAACCTCCCCATATTAAACTACAGGAAGCGTGATTTTAAATTGTGTGCCACTTCCATGTTTACTGTCTACATGTATGAAGCCTCCGTGATTTTTGATAATTCGATAGCTCACAGCCAATCCCAATCCGGTTCCACTTTCTTTTGTTGTAAAAAAAGGATCAAATAAACGCGCCAAGGTATTATGATCCATACCTAAACCGTTATCTCCAATACAAATGTGAACATAATTGCCCTCAAGCACTGTATGGATATCGATACAGCCCTCTCGCTCCCCACCAATGCTTTCAATGGCATCCATCGCATTTTTAATCATATTGAGGATAACCTGCTTAATCTGCTTCACGTCAATGGAAACCTTCATGAGCTCATTATTTTCGTCCAATGCAATCTGGCAACCCTTCATCAATGCTTCGCTTTCTGTCAGCATCACTACCTCTTTCAGCAGCCCCATCACAGATACAGCCGTTTTTTGCGGAGCCGAAGGCTTGGACGAATTTAAGAACTCATAAATAATGTCGTTCGCACGATCAATTTCTGTTAATATAATGCGAGCATACTCATCCCTGCCCAATTCCACCAAATGCGGTCGAAGCAATTGAATAAAACCCCGGATTGCGGTAAGCGGGTTACGGATTTCATGGGCGATAGAGGCAGAGATGCGTCCCAGCATTGCCAGCTTATCGTTTTGATACGCCGTCTGCTCAATCTGCTTATAATCCGACACATCTTTGACGCTAAACAAAAAATCGCCATCCATCTGATCACCATAGGTCACTGTTATCAACCAATGCCGACCATACTCATCAATCAACTCATGATAGCGCTTTCTATGAAAGATAGTTTCTTTATAAATCCGCATGATTTTCTTCTTCTTAAACCGACTTAACTCAGGATGATGCAAAATTTGCATCAAATTGCGACCTGCTAGCGAACTCCGTGGTAGCTCCAGCAATTTCGCCATTTGCACGTTAATAAAGGTCAGTACCCCGTCACTGTCAAACAGCATGATACCACTATCCAGGTTCTCCAGCACATTTTCATACTTGTTATTGGCGATCTGTGTGGAAGGACAAGCTCCCACGGTATCAAGCAAGGCTTCTTGGAATTCACTGATCATGCCAGGCTTCCCCCTTGTTTCGGAATGACAAACTGGCCGTATCGGACGCGTAATAATCTTGAAGAAGAGAAAGGCATCTATCGACTACCCTTCAATGGTGTAGAAAACAGTTTCACAGAAATCCGACCATCTCTTTCCAATTCGAGTCTTATTTTATGATAGACAAGATTAAGGATCGCAGTCAATCGGAAAAAGTGTCGAATCCACATTTTTATCCTGTTTTCTTTCGTCATAATATCTGCGCAACATTACCAAAATGAAAGATTACGTTAGGAACAAGCGCCCTACACACCAAAGAAGCTCTCCAGAATTGAGAGCTTCTTTGGTGTGTAGGATGTCAACTGCCGCTCTTATTATGTTGAAGCCGGGATCGTCTTTGGCTCATAACGGCCAGTCTTCTCTTAAGCTCTCCCTGCCATTTTTCATCATTCATCTGTTTGGCTACCATCAATAAATCCAGGGATATGTCAATTTGACGCTTCACAATTTCAAACGCATCTTCACTTTCACGATTCACACAATTTTCAAATATCGTATCATCATCTTCCATGACATAATCCTGAAAATCAATCTCGGTTGCTCCATCTCCATGTGCATATTCAGCCAGAATTTCATACTCATTTTCGACTTTATAATGAACTTCAATGCGACGACATACCGGGCAAAACAGCAAAGGAACATTATGAACTTGGGTGCGGTAATGCTTCAGCGTTCCCTTGGTTCCTACCATGCTTGCTCCACAGCAATAACTCATCCGGGCTCAGCCTCCTCTGAACAAAACCTGTTCTGCCTTGTTTATCTTCTACAATACCTTATTCGCTTTCATCAGGCAAAATTCCTCCAGAACACAACAACATTTCCATAATTATTTGTTACTTCACTCTGTAATGTCTCATTTAATCAGGCTATCCTCACATCTTCCGCTGCACAGAGCAGGCAAGCAAGCCCCCAATAACGGCAGAGTAACCGCTAGTTGGGGGCTTGCTTGTTTAATTTTAACTTGTGAAGCTTATATTACAGATTTTGATCGCCTGGTTTCCAGTTCATTGGGCACAAGCCACCGGATTGTAAAGCTTGCAGTACACGCAAAGTTTCTTCCACACTGCGGCCTACGTCGTTGTGGTTAACCACTTGATATTTCAATTCGCCTTCTGGATCAATGATGAACAAGCCGCGCAATGCAACGCCTTCTTCTTCGATCAGAACGCCATAATCGCTTGCTGTTTTTTTCGTGATGTCAGAAGCCAATGGGAAGTTCAGTTTGCCCAGACCGTTGTTTTCTTTAGCTGTGTTAATCCATGCTTTGTGACTGTGCACGGAGTCTACACTGATACCCAGAATTTCAGTATCCAGCTCTTTGAATTGGTCAGCAGCATCGCTCAATGCTGTAATTTCCGTAGGGCACACAAAAGTGAAATCCAGTGGATAGAAGAAAAATACGAGCCACTTGCCACGGTAATCGGAAAGCTTCACCGAACCAAATTCTTGACCGTCTCCAGTCACTGTTTCCAATGCAAAATCAGGGGCGGGTCTTCCTACCAATCTTTCTGCCATAATATGAAATCCTCCTTTAAAATATGTAAGAAAAACACCGAATGTGCTTTCCTCAATCATCTGTATTGTAATGAACAACTTACTTGATAAATGTTATCATTCGCTGAAATCAAAGTCAATATTGTAACCATTACTTTTTTATAATTATTTTAAACTAGCTTAAAAATTCACAACTTATTCACATTTTGAACTTTCGAATATACAAGTAGCTCCTGATTACTCAGGAGCTACTGTGCTAAACATTTGCCGAAAAGGCTGTACTGTATAACCTTACTATATAATAGGAAGCTTTTTTTCAGAACGGGTACATTTACGGAGCTTTTAACGAATAGCTGCTGCGATTAGATCGCCCATTTGAGTTGTCGAGATCGCTTGAGATTTATCCACCGCAATATCCGCCGTACGGTGCCCTGCATCCAGTACCTCAGCTACCGCTTTCTCAATGGCATCAGCTGCCTTCTCGTACCCGAAGGTGAGACGGAACATCAAAGCAACGGACAAAATCGTTGCAATGGGATTCGCCAGCCCTTGACCTGCAATGTCAGGCGCCGAGCCATGTACCGGCTCGTATAGGCCAAAGCTGCCTTGTCCAAGTGATGCGGAGGAGAGCATGCCGATGGATCCGGTCAGCATAGCCGCTTCATCACTGAGAATGTCACCAAACATATTTTCCGTCACGATGACGTCAAAGCTAGATGGACGACGTAGCAATTGCATGGCACAGTTATCAACCAATACATGCTCCAGCTCGACATCCGGGTAGTCTACAGCAACCCGGTTAACTACTTCACGCCATAAACGGGAGGTTTCCAGTACATTAGCCTTATCCACCGATGCAAGTTTTTTGCGACGTTTTTGTGCAATTTCGAAAGATTGGCGCACTATACGCTCTACCTCTGTTACATTATATGCACAAGTATCAACGGCTTCCTCACCTTGAGGACTTTCTCGTCTGAACTTCTCACCGAAATAAATGCCGCCCGTCAGTTCGCGCACCACGATCAGGTCCGTTCCTTCCAACACTTCCGGTTTCAATGTAGACGCGTCCTTGAGGCAGTCGAAGACCACAGCAGGACGAAGATTCGAAAACAGACCAAGCTCTTTGCGAATGCCCAGCAATCCGGTTTCAGGACGAAGTTCCTTTGGATTGTTGTCCCATTGCGGTCCTCCTACCGCCCCCAGCAGAACAGCATCTGCTGATTGACATACTGCCAGTGTTTCTTCTGGCAATGGTGTGCCCTTCTTATCAATGGCAATCCCACCGAACAGCGCATGCTCCGTTTCAAATGAAAGACCGAACACTTCTTCCGTACGTTTCAAAATTTTCTCTGCCTCTGCGACCACTTCCGGTCCAATTCCATCTCCCGCTATTACCGCAATCTTTTTAACGTCTGCCATCACGTACACTCCTCTTGTTATACAGCTATACAACTGTATTTTTCATACCTTCTTTGTAACATACATGGCAGGGCTTTGACCAAGATATAGAATCTATCAATTCAATAGGCACAGCCTATAAGCTTGTTTTTTCATCAGAGAAAAAGAAAACAGGACCGGAAACACCCGATCCTGTATATATCCAACTCTTAAGTCTGCATATAATTAAGATTTATAATCTACTCGATTACTGTAGTTTTTACGCTTGTCGATCAAACCATTCAGCGCATCCACGTAAGCCCGAGCACTTGCTTCCAGAATATCGGTGCTTACCCCGCGTCCCTGTACAGACAGTCCGTTTTGCGTCAGCACCACATGGACTTCACCCAGAGCGTCCTTACCATGGGTAACAGACTTGATGGAGTAATCTGAAAGTACAACGCTCTCGCTGCTGGCTTGGTCAATCGCATTATAGATCGCATCGACTGAACCATTTCCTTCAGCTTCTGTCTCGATAACCTGACCCTCATCGTTAACCAGACGCACTTGTGCGGAAGGCGTAGCCTTGTTCCCATAGGTAACAAAGATGGTTTCCAGCTTGAAGACTTCAGGTGCATCGGCCAATTTTTCTTCCAGCAATGCCAAAATATCATCGTCCGAAACTTCCTTCTTCTTATCAGCCAAATCCTTGAACTGCCCAAAAGCGCGATTCAGATCTTCTTCGTTCAATTCATAGCCCAGCTCGATCAAACGCTCACGGAAAGCATGACGACCTGAGTGCTTACCGAGTACCAGTTTGCTTTCTTTCAGACCGATACTTTCTGGTGTCATGATTTCATAGGTCGTTTTCTCTTTCAGCATACCGTCTTGATGAATACCTGATTCGTGCGCAAAAGCATTGGCTCCAACAATCGCCTTGTTGCCCGGCACTACCATCCCCGTCAAACGGCTAACCAAACGGCTCGTGCGCGCAATTTCAGACAATTGAAGAGACGTTTTGGCCTGAAAAAATTCCTGTCTCGTCTCCAGTGCCATAGCGATTTCCTCAATAGCCGTGTTCCCAGCGCGTTCACCGATACCATTAATGGTTCCCTCGATCTGATCCGCACCGTTCAGAATGGCAGCAAGTGTATTAGCGGTAGCCATTCCGAGGTCATTGTGGCAATGTGCACTCAATTGAATCTTCTCCACATCGACCACATTTTCCTTAATGTGTTTGAATATATTTCCATACTCGTAGGGTGTCAAGTAACCTACCGTATCTGGAATATTGACGACAGAAGCCCCTTCTTGTACAGCCATTGTGACCATTTCAACCACAAAATCAAGCTCTGTACGACCTGCATCCTCCAAAGAAAACTCCACTTTAGGCAAATATTTCAACCCATAGCGTATGGCAGCACGAGCGGTTTCCAATACCTGTGCCTTCTCCATCCGCAGCTTATGCTGACGGTGAATAGGTGAAGTTGCCAAAAAGATATGGATACACGGGTCCTGAGCTCCCTTGAGTGCCTCGCGAACCGCATCAATATCCTGTTCCCTTGCACGTGAAAGGCCAATAACCGTCGAATTTTTTACAGCTTTTGCTACTGCATTAACAGCCGCCAGATCACCCGGAGAAGCAGCCGGGAACCCAGCCTCCATACGATCGATTCCCAGCTTCTCCAACTGATGAGCGATCTCCACTTTCTCACGAGTATTCAAGTTCACGCCAGGTGACTGTTCTCCGTCTCTCAACGTTGTGTCAAATATATATATTTTGCGCAACCTAACGCACCTCCTCAGGATTAGGACCCTTAAATTACAATGCGGCTCACGCAATAAGCAGGGCCGCATTGTAATTAATATTTATAAATAATTCATGTTGTCGAGTTCATAGTACAAAAGATTATTACTTTTTGATCCAGTGCATCATTTCACGCAATTGTCCGCCCACCACTTCAATCGGATGGTTAGCTTCATTACGACGAGTAGCCGTCAGGAATGCACGTCCAGATTGATTTTCAAGGATGAAGTCACGAGCAAATTTACCTTGTTGAATGTCAGTCAATACATCCTTCATGGCTTTCTTCGTATCTTCCGTTACCACGCGTGGTCCAGTTACATAATCGCCATATTCCGCTGTATTACTGATGGAATCACGCATCGTTGCCAATCCACCTTCATACATCAGGTCAACGATCAGTTTAAGCTCATGCAAGCATTCAAAGTATGCCATCTCAGGAGCATAACCTGCTTCAGTCAATGTTTCAAAGCCCGCTTTTACAAGTGCGCTCACGCCGCCACACAATACTGCCTGCTCACCGAACAGATCCGTCTCCGTTTCTTCACGGAAGGAGGTTTCAATTACGCCCGCACGTGTACAGCCAATGCCTTTTGCGTAAGCAAGACCGATTTCTTTGGCTTGACCCGTTGCGTCCTGCTCAATTGCGATCAACCCCGGTACCCCAAACCCTTCTACATAGGTACGACGTACCATATGTCCTGGGGATTTTGGAGCAACCAGCAATACATCGCTATCTTTAGGAGCTACGATTTGTCCAAAATGAACGTTGAAACCATGGGAGAACAGAAGAGCTGCGCCTTTTTTCAGGTTAGGTTCAATTTCATTTTTGTACACAGAAGCTTGAGTTTCATCAGGTAACAAAATTTGAACCACATCTGCACGGCTTGTTGCATCAGCTACGTTCAGAACTTCGAAACCGTCGTTTCTTGCGACATCAGCTGATTTGCCTTCACGCAAACCAATAACAACATTCACACCACTGTCACGCAAGTTTTGTGCTTGAGCATGTCCTTGGCTACCGTAACCGATAACGGCCACTGTCTTTCCTTTCAATACGCTGAGTTCTGCATCTTTTTCGTAGTACGTTGTAACTGCCATGGTTAATTTCCTCCTTTTAATTGGACCCTTCATAATGAGCGGGTACTCCAAGAGACTTTCCCTCGTGATTAGTATCTAAAAATCTCTTCGAGCCCCCGCTCTTATGCGGACGGTTCTTTATTGATGTAATGCGCTATAAGCGGTAATTCGTTAAAGCTCTATATTAAGCATTGCCACGTATCATAGCTGTAACCCCGGTTCGAGTCAACTCCCGAATACCGTAAGGCTTCAACAACTCGATCATGGCATCAATTTTTTCTGTATCGCCAATGACCTGTACGATCAAGCTCGTCGTTCCAACATCAATGACAGCTGCTCTGAATGTTTCTACCACGCCCATGATCTCTGGCCGCTGAGGCGGTTCTGCCTTTACCTTTATCATCGCCAATTCCCGAGCTACCATCGGCTTGGAACTGAGATCAATGACCTTGATCACATCAACCAGCTTGTAAAGCTGCTTTTCAATCTGCTCCAGATTGTTCTCATCCCCTACAGTCACAATGACCATACGAGATAATCCAACTTCTTCCGATTGTCCCACAGTTATGCTCTCAATGTTAAAGCCTCGGCGACCGAACAGGCCGGACACACGTTGCAAAACGCCGGGTTGATCATTTACCAGTACAGCAATGGTATTTTTTGTTGTCATTTTACTCGTCCCCCATCAGCATTTGATCAATTGTCGAACCTTGCGTCACCATCGGATATACATTCTCTTCCTTGCTGACTACAAACTCGACAACGACCGGTCCGGGTGTATCAAGCGCCTCCTGCCAAGCCCGACGTGCCTCTTCCTTATTCGTAGCACGCAGTCCTTTGACACCGTATGCTTCGGCAAGTTTCACAAAATCCGGACTTCCAGCCAGGTCAATGTGACTATACCGATTGTTATAGATCAATTCCTGCCATTGGCGAACCATTCCAAGCACCTGGTTGTTGATAATTACGATTTTAACCGGAATGTTATTGATTGCACAGATGGCTAATTCCTGCGAACACATCTGCATACCGCCGTCCCCGTTAATCGATATTACTAATCTGTCGGGATTGGCCATCTGAGCACCGATTGCAGAAGGGAAACCAAATCCCATCGTACCGAGTCCACCAGAGGTGACCCATGACCGTGGCTGATTGAATTTGTAATACTGCGCTGCCCACATTTGATGCTGTCCCACGTCCGTCGTTACGATTGCACCGCCCTTAGTCGTTTCATCCAACAACTCAACAACCCATTGTGGTTTAAGCACCGTTTCAGAATCCTTATAAGAATAAGGTTTCTCATTCTTCCAATGCTGAATTTGCGCTCTCCATGCATCAGCTCGATCCGCGCGTTTCACATCCTGATTCAGCAATTCCAGCACTGCCTTCACGTCACCCACGATAGGAATATCCGCTGCAACATTTTTTCCAATTTCAGCAGGGTCGATATCAATGTGGACTATTTTAGCTTGAGGAGCAAACCCATCCAACTTGCCTGTTACCCGATCATCGAAGCGGGCTCCGATACAGATCAACAGATCTGACTGTTGAATCGCCTGATTGGAGGTGTATGTTCCATGCATCCCCGGCATCCCCGTCCACAGTTCATGTCCACTTGGGAAACCACCCAATCCGAGCAATGTTGTCGTAATAGGAATTTCCGTTTTACGAACAAACTCGTAAAGTGCTTCATGTCCACCGGAGTATACAACTCCTCCACCTGCCAGAATGAATGGACGTTCTGCTTCGGAAATAGCTTGAGTTAGCTTGTCTAGTTGAATTTTGTTGGGCAGCACTTTCGGGTTATAACCCCGCATGGTCACTGGTCCCGTTTGTGGAACGAACAACGTCTGGGCTGCGGAAATATCCTTCGGAATATCAATCAGCACCGGTCCCTTCCGCCCTGTGTTGGCAATATAAAATGCCTCATGGATGATTCGCGGCAGATCCTCTACATCTCTTACCAGATAGCTGTGCTTCGTAATCGGCATTGTAATTCCCGTGATATCGGCTTCCTGGAAAGCATCCGTACCGATCAGGGAAGATATAACGTTACCCGTGATGACCACCAACGGCACCGAATCCATAAAAGCCGTCGCAATACCAGTTACCAGGTTTGTCGCTCCAGGTCCGGAAGTCGCGATACATACGCCCACTTTACCGCTCGCCCGTGCATAACCATCTGCCGCATGAATAGCTCCTTGCTCGTGACGAGTGAGGACATGCTTGAAATCCTTAAAGCCATACATGGCATCATAGATATAAAGCACTGCACCACCAGGATATCCGAAGACACAATCTACTCCCTCCAGCAATAGGCTACGGAGTAAAATTTCCGAACCTGTAATCACTTCAGGCTTCATCCACTTTTCACGTAATTCATTGGTTGACCTAACTTCAGGAATTTGTGCACTCATTGGTCATCCTCCTTTACAAAATTTACATACATCTGACATTTGTAAAAACAAAAAAACCTTTCATCCCTAGAACAGACTTGCTGTTACTGAGGGACGAAAGGCTGTAGCTTCCGTGGTACCACCCGTGTTTGCCCGATATTTCGCAATATCGAACCTTGGCAGGTACAGAAATCGCAAAGGATCTCCATATCTGGCGTCTGTAACGTAGACCGTACGATTTTCCCTAATAGGTGATTCAGCGCACCGTTAATATTATCGGGCCCAAATACTTTTCAGGAAAACAGCTCCAAGGTGAGCTCGTTAAAAAGGGATTTTGGTGAAGCTTGCAGCTAATGCCTCACTCTCTGAACAAAAGAGCCCTAATCACTTCGTCCTCTTCATTGCCGTTGAGTTCATGTCATTCTTTCAAATGTTTAGACACATTATATGTCTCACATCTGGGATAGTCAATACCCATATTTCATAAAAATTTATGTTTCTTTTCTGAAGCACCTCAGAGTCGCACGCTTGTAAGAGGTACCCGCATATTATAAAAAAGACCACACGGTGAGACAGTGCACTCCTCCAAAGCCACGTCTTATCTTGTTAAAAGGGTAGAAAAGGAGGCCCGTTTATGATTCGAAAACGCAGCTCTCAAGATGACACCATCATCTTTCGTCTCATCGAGCAAGAGCTTGTCCCCCTATCGCATTTAAGTGCCCAAGAAATGGAACAAATACGTAAAGAATTACCCCGGCGCTTAAACCGGGGCATCACTTTTGTAGCTTGCAGACCGGATAATGCACAGGTTGTTGGCTTCATTCATGTTATGCTGCATGGCGAACTATTATACATTGATTTGATCGCAATCTCTTCGGCTCATCAAGGTATGCGATACGGAAAAAAACTGCTGGAGCATGCCGAACACTACGGACGACTGCGTCGCTGCAAGCGGGCTAAAGTTATGGTGGACGAAGACAATATCAGGGGGATCCATTTTTATCTGCGTCATCAATATCAAATGCTGCGATACGTAGCTCTGAGCCGATGCCATGAACTCGAAAAGTCACTGTAAAAAGTATCTTTTTCGGGTCCAAGATTTTGTATGACTAAAATAAATTAGGGTAATACGGATATCCTACCCCGGGGTATCCCCCGTCTGTATACGGGCCTGGCTGCGGACCATATCCTGGTCCTCCATAACCTGGACCGTAGCCACCATATCCCCCACCATAGGCACCAATGTATGGAGCTGTGCCGATGGCAAGCAAGTCAAACAGCACCAGAGGAATAATCGCCTTCGTGTTTACTTTTTTCTTGCGGTTTGGTTGAAGAACCAGTCGGTTACCCGAAATGCGAATCAGCTTGCCGCTGACCTGGGAACCATCCTTGCGAGTAGCGAAGATGACTTTGCCGACAAGCTTCTCCACCTGCTTTCTGGTTACTGCCTGTTTCATCGTATTTCCTCCTTCTTTCTCAACGGATGGACAGATTGAACGGCTCCTTGATAGCTCATCACCACCACAAAATAGACCGGAGCTGACAGGGGCCGAGCGTCCCGTCCAATCTGCATAGCACAGTCTATTCCATTCATGCCAGTAGCGTATGTTTAAATGCCTGCACAATATAAAAAAAAATCTGGTACCTGCACATGCAGATACCAGATTTTTTACACACCATTGTACATATTTCACTGCGTACAGCGTCCGCTGTTGAACCGTTTTAACGCTTGCCTGGATCATAAAGCTGACCCAAGGCGGCCGGAGCGCGTGAACGTCCGACAGCCGCTACCAGTACAATAATCGTCAGGAGATATGGCAACATAAAAATAATTTCCTGGGGAATACTTTGCGACCATGCGAACAGCTGCACATAGTTGCGAATGGCTTGTGAAAAACCAAAAAACACTGCTGCGCCAAAAGCGCCAAGCGGATTCCATTTACCGAAAATCATAGCGGCAATAGCAATATATCCCTGCCCCGAAACTGTATTGTGTGAGAACATGTTGGTTGTAGTCAGGGTTATTGTAGCTCCACCAATCCCAGCCAATGCCCCACTGATCATAACACCAATATAACGAAGACGATTTACTTTAATCCCCACTGTATCGGCCGCTCCTGGATGCTCCCCAACGGAACGCAAACGTAAGCCAAACGGTGTTTTATACAATGTAAAATAGCCAATAATAACTAATAGAATGGCTAAATATGTCGTTGGGTAAGCTTGGAAAAAGGCTTTTCCTGCAATCGGGATATCCACAAGGTAAGGGATGGATATTTCGTTAAAACCCTGAATCCGACCGGTGTCACCATCTCCCTCAAATAAAAGCTTGACCATGTACAGTGTACTACCTGCTGCCAGAAAGTTAATAACTATACCGCTTATTACCTGATCGGCTTTAAACGTAATAGAGGCTACAGCATGAATTAACGAAACCAAAATACCGAACACCGCAGCTGACAGCACACCTACCCAAGCCGCAGAGGTGCCTCCTAGTCCAGCTTGCTCGGCATAAAATCCGCCAACACCCGCTGCAAACGCTCCAAATACCATAAGTCCTTCCAACCCGAGATTCGTTACACCGGATTTCTCTGAAAAAACTCCGCCGAGAGACGCAAAAATAATCGCCGTCGCAAAAACGAGCGTTGTATGGATTAATTCACCAAGTGTTAACCAACTCATTTTACAACACCTTCTCTTTCTTCCGCTTGGAGTAGAGCGGCTTCACAACCCAACGTACGATACCTTGGGCCGCAATGAAGAAAATAATCGAGCCAATGACAACCCGGATAATCTCGGGCGGTACATCTGCGCTAAAGCTCATCCCCGCAGAACCATACGTAAGCGTTCCGAACAAAACAGAACCGAGCAGCACACCGAATGGGTTATTCATCCCAATCAGAGCTACAGCGATACCATCAAAACCCGTTCCCGGTGATCCTGCCATGACAGATTGATAATGGAATACTCCCAGCACTTCAAAGGCGCCTGCCAATCCGGCAAAAACCCCACTAATAAACATCGCTTTTATGATATTACGATTTACATTCATACCTGCATAACGGGATGCATCCTGATTAAATCCGACAGCCCGAAGCTCATAGCCTTGCTTTGTTTTCCACATGAAAATGTAGAAAAAGACTGCCGCCAGCACAGCAATAACTGTGCCCCAATGTACCCGAGCATTCCCCATCATCTGGGACAGCCATTCGATGGAAATTGAAGCAGAAGGCTGAATATCCACAGAACGATTTTCGCCATCCATAAGTGCGAACTGATTGATCACCAAATTAGCCAAATACAGACCGATCCAGTTCATCATAATACATGTAATAACTTCATTCACGCCTCGTTTGGCCTTCAAATAGCCAGCAATCGCAGCCCACAGACCTCCGAAAACTGCACCTGCAATTACAGCTAGCGGTGCATGAATGATAGCTGGCAACCCATGGAGTTTAATACCCACAATCGAAGCAGCTGTCATACCTACCAGAAACTGACCTTCGCCGCCGATATTAAACAATCCGGCGCGGGCCGCAAAAGCAAATGCCAACCCCGTTAAAATCAGCGGAGTCATCTCACGGATAGCCTCTCCAAAGTTGTAGGAATCTCCGTATACACGGCTAAACAATGCAGAATAGGCCACAATAGGGTCATACCCGCCAATCAGCATCACAATAGCACCCAGAAGGAGACCCAAAATAATAGAGACCAGCGCCAGTACAAAGGAGTCTTTTGTGAATATTTTCAATAGATTAGCCATTCTCTACTCCTTTCTTCACTGCACTTCCTGCCATCATGAGTCCCAGTTCCTGGTCATTCGTTTCTTCTGGCAGCACTTCCCCGACAATCTTGCCCTCATAGATGACAGCAATTCGGTCGGATACATTCATAATCTCGTCCAGTTCAAAAGATATGAGCAACACAGCTTTACCTTGGTCCCGTTGGGCAATCAGTTGTTTCTGGACAAACTCAATAGCTCCGACATCCAGACCGCGTGTAGGCTGTGCTGCAATGAGAAGGTCTGGATTTTTATCAATTTCACGCGCAATGATAGCCTTCTGCTGGTTCCCACCAGATAATGCTCTTGCCTTCGTGTGAATATCCGGTGTTCTTACATCAAACTTTTCGATAAGACTTTTGGCCTGTTTCTCTATAGCATCTTTGTTCAAGAAGCCATTTTTACTGTAAGGCGCCTGGTAATACGTCTCCAGCACCATATTTTCACTCATAGAAAAATCGAGCACCAACCCATGCTTATGACGGTCCTCCGGTATATGTGAAACGCCTGCCTCTGAAATTTTGCGTGGTGGCTGATTGGCGACCTCTTGTCCGAGCAAACGAATGCTCCCACCATCCACCTTGCGTAAGCCTGTCAAAGCTTCGATCAGTTCACTCTGTCCATTGCCATCTACTCCGGCAATCCCCAAAATCTCGCCCGCCTTGACCTGCAGGTTCAACTCATTTAGAACGTTAATGCCATCCTTGTTTTTAGAAATTACATTGTTCATTTCCAGTACCGTTTGTCCTGGTTGCGCAAGCTGCTTGTCCACTTTAAAGGACACACGACGACCCACCATTTTCTCAGCCAGCTCATTTGGTGTTGTTTCAGACGTCTTGACCGTATCAATAACCTGACCTCGGCGAATGATCGTAACAGTATCTGCAATTTGCATAATTTCTTTAAGTTTATGAGTAATAAGAATAATTGATTTGCCTTCAGCGACCAAGCGTTTCATAATGTCTAGCAACTCAGTGATCTCCTGCGGTGTCAGTACTGCTGTAGGCTCATCGAAAATCAGAATATCTGCACCACGATAGAGCGTTTTGATAATTTCTACACGCTGCTGCATACCAACAGATATATCCTCAATTTTGGCATTCGGATTTACCTGAAGGCCGTACTGCTCAGACAACCGCTGTACTTCTGCGGCAGCCTTTTTATAATTGATTTTCAGACCCTTACGAGGCTCCGAGCCCAGGACAATATTTTCGGTCACGGTAAATGGCTGTACGAGTTTAAAATGCTGATGCACCATGCCAATCCCCAGATCAATCGCCTTATTTGGACTATCAATCTGTACGGGTTTACCTCCGATTTCAATTGTCCCTTCATCCGGCTGATACAGTCCGAAAAGAATATTCATAAGCGTAGATTTACCCGCGCCATTCTCACCCAAAAGGGCATGAATTTCTCCCTTATGCAGCTTGATGCTGATGGAGTCGTTGGCAACGATGCCGGGGAATCGTTTTGTAATTTGCTTTAACTCAACGACGGGGGTCGCTGCATCCATGAGATCACCCTTATACACTTTATAGTATGTGCTCCAATGAGCTGATTTTGCCCGTTATAATTCATATAACTCCAGACGTAAGAACAAGGCTAGTCTTATGAACCAGCCTTGTCGCCACTTATATGTTCTTCAAGCCAAAACTTATTTCGAAGGAACTGTAATTTCGCCCTTAATAATTTTTTGCTTGTATTGTTCTACAAGATCAAGCACATCTTTAGGTACATTTTTCGTTGATGTGTCTGCCAAACCAATTCCATTATCCTTCAGAGCCAGTGTTTCGATACCGCCCTTGAAATTACCGTCAATTACTTCTTTAGATACGCGTTTTACAGCTTCATCTACACGTTTTACCATCGAAGTCAATGTTACGTCGTCACCAAACTCAAGCGATTGGTCTTTATCTACGCCAATAACCCATACTTGCTGACCTTGTTGCTTACGTGCGAGCGCTTCGTTGAATACACCTGTACCAGATCCGCCAGCTGCATGGAAAATAATATCCGCACCACTGTTGTAGATCGTTGCAGCTGCTGCTTTACCCAGGTCCGGCTTATCAAATGCACCTGTATAGTTAACTTCCAATTTTGCATTTGGATTTACAGCTTTAATTCCTGCTTCGAATCCTTTTTCAAAACGTTTGATCAACGGGCTGTCTTGTCCACCCACAAAACCAATTTTGTTTGTTTTGGTAAGCTTACCAGCTACAACTCCCACCAAGAAGGAACCTTCATTTTCAGCAAAAACAACCGATTTTACGTTAGGCGCATCCACGACACTGTCAATGATCGCCAAGTTTTTGCTTGGGTTGTCTTTCGCTACTTGTCCAATCGCATTCGCCAGATTAAAACCGATTCCCCAAGTCAAGTTAAAATCACCCTTAACAAATTGGTTCAGGTTAGGAATATAATCTTGATCGGATTTACTTTGCAGGTATTTAACTTTAGCGCCTGATTCTTTCTCAGTGGCTTGTAGTGCCTCCCAAGCAGATTGGTTAAACGATTTGTCGTTTACTCCACCCACATCTGTAACCATGCCAATTTGGACATTCGATGTTTTGGCAGAACCACCTGTGTCTCCACCATTTGCGTTGGACGCACCTTGATTTTTGTTACCGCAGCCTGCGAGAATGACCGAGATCGCCAGCAGCATAACCAAAGACATACTGAACATTTTCTTCATGCTGATACTGTTCCCCCTTAGTGTTAGATCCCTGGACTGTCTCTTTTCTTTGAACATGTACATGCTCATACATGTCATTTACTGACGAGACAGATCGTACAGAAGACTTACTTTAGAGATTATACAATTATGATCGGCTAAAATCTAGACAATTAATAACCTTGGGTCAATTTTTTTTAAAAAACCATCAATGTAAGCGCTACAAAGTTAAAAAAAACATACATTCTTCCATCTCACGTCATATTTATTCGTATTTTAGAGAAAACGAAGTCTTTACCGTAACATTGAGTATGTACAAAAAAAGGCATCCCTACACAGCGTACTGCTTGGGATACCTTTTTACCACTTTCGTGGTTTCCACGCTTTATTATTAATAATTAAGCGTTGATTTTGCCTTTAGCAACAGTTGCCAAAGAGTTGAATGCATTAATATCATTGACTGCAAGATCAGCCAAGATTTTGCGGTTAATGTCCACACCAGCCAATTTCAGGCCGTGCATCAATTTGCTGTAAGACAAACCGTTCAAACGAGCTGCTGCGTTGATACGCACGATCCACAGTCTGCGGAAGTTACGTTTCGTCTGACGACGGTCACGGTATGCGTAAACAAGCGATTTCATTACCTGCTCGTTAGCTGTTTTAAAAATGCGGTGTTTGGAACCAAAATAACCTTTAGCAAGCTTCAATACTTTTTTATGACGACGACGAACGACGAATCCGCCCTTTACTCTTGCCATATCAATAGACCTCCCAAATAATGTTTATACTTCATTCATTGCAGTGCTAGTGCTATTTCAGGTTAGCAAGACCTTGTTTCAGACGTTTAACGTCCCCAGGTGCCATCTCAGGGTTAGTACCCAGAACGCGTTTCGCACGTTTGGATTTGTGGGAAAGCAAATGGTTTTTGTAAGCTTTGTAACGCATTACTTTACCAGTACCGGTAATTTTGAAGCGGCCTTTAAGGCTGCTATGTGTTTTCATTTTAGGCATTGAACTTCCTCCTTAATTTGTCATTGACTCTTTGGAGCCAATATCATAATCATGCTGCGTCCTTCGAGCTTGGGTTGGCGCTCCACGGTACAAAGATCAGCAACTTCCAATTTCACACGTTCGAGAATTTTTTGACCCACATTAGCATGAGTAATTTCACGACCGCGGAAACGAACGGAGCATTTCACCTTGTCCCCTTCATTCAGGAACTTCACCACATTGCGAAACTTGGTTTGGTAGTCATGTTCCTCGATGTTGGAACGGAACCATACCTCTTTGATGTCAACGATCTTCTGGTTTTTACGGGCTTCCTTTTCTTTCTTCTGTTGCTCATAGCGGAATTTTCCGTAATCCATAATCCGACACACGGGCGGCTTCGCTTGAGGCGCCACGTTCACGAGATCCAAGTTTGCGTCAATCGCCATTTGCAAAGCTTCACGCGTCGGTGTAATCCCGATTTGTTCACCGTTCGCACCAACTAGACGTACTTCTCTCACTCGAATCTCATCATTGATCATATGTTCCTTACTAATAACCCTCCACCTCCAGAACCTGTTATTGTTGTATTGTGTTTAAGCACAAAAAAGGGATGACGACTACACAGCCGACATCCCTGTTTGATACTCAATTCATCATGAAAGTTCAATTCACAAATCATTGGATCATGACCAGCCGGCAATACCGGACAGGTGAGAAGTCGGACCTTCTACTTGTTAATCCATATTTTCAATTAACATACTCGAATATCTTATCACGTCGCAATTAAGGTGTCAACACTTTTATAAAAGTTGATGACACCGAGCTCTAGCCTTATTCCACAGTCCAATTAACCTTGCTTACTCTGAACCTCTTCCAAACGAACGACACGCGTATGCTGGGTATGGCTCCATTGCTTATTGTTCTGTGTGAAGAACGCATAAACCGTAATCGGATACCACGATATCGCATAGACCGGGAACAGCAATAAGTACAGATATACTTTTTTGAATGTGACCTTTTCCAAAATCATTGCGAGCACAAAAGTAGCTACATTCAGACCAATAGCTATAACACCGGTCCAAGCTGGTAACTGTACATAGATGTTCTCGATATTAGGTCCACCAAAGAAGGCGATATCTATCCACATCGCTACTGTCATCAAGAAGGTGAGCAGTACGATATACACGTTCAGACCATAAAGAGCCATATCGAATTTAATCAGGCTTCTATGCTTGATACTTTGCCACAGCAACGGGAAGAAATAACGACGAGCTACCGTAAAGTGACCTTGCATCCAGCGCAAACGCTGTCTGGACGAAGCTTTGAACGTCAACGGCTTTTCATCATATACCTTGGCATCGTAATTAAATCTTGGATATACGTTGCGTTGTGTGCAGCGCATGGTGAATTCCAAATCCTCTACGAGACTTGTCGCACCCCAGCCCATTTCCTTAAGCAGATTTGTTTCAAAGCACATGCCTGTACCACCGAGGAAATTAGCCATGTTCAGATTGTGACGTGACAGCTGCCACAAACGGTTGATGTACCAATAAGATACCCCGTATGCCGCTGTAATCCAAGAATCCTCAGGATTCTTAGTATCAATGTACCCCTGGATAACACGAGCACCTGTGCACAGATCATTGTTCATTTCACTCAAAAAATTGGTATGCGCCAAATTGTCAGCATCAAACATGACAATGGCATCATATTGGCGCGGCATAGCCCATAATTCCTTGAGCATCCACTCAATAGCGTAGCCTTTACCACGCAGATTCGGATTCGTACGTTCACAAGCATTCATGCCGTGAGCGCGAACGATGTCCGCAGTCTTATCTGTACAGTTATCACAGATTACGAACACATCGTAAAGTTCCTTCGGATAATCAAGTTGCTTCAAATTTTCCATCAATGCTCCGACAACCTGTTCTTCGTTGTGGGCAGCGACTAAAATGGCAAATGATTTTTCTGGAGCCGCGTGCTCTTTCCTTTTCTTGCGAACCAATCCGAACAAGGAGAATGCAAACTGATAGACTGCGATCACCGCCAGTATAATCTGGAGCGTCACGAAAATAGCGTCTAACATGATCTCTTGTTACCCCCTTTTTATACCCCTTAAAATCTTGCGTTTGTTTGTTTTCTATCTGTGTAGCGCAAGTTGCGGCGCTTTGCGCGCCTTTTCTGTAGTTTTTGACCCGACCCTTGCTTTCTTCATTGGCTGTGCGCAGCCCCCTTTTGGCTGACACAGGAATGCCATTACGATTTTCGTTGGTTTTCAATCTTTTGTCAAAGCCCTTAAACCGGTCTCAGCAGCAAAAAAACACAACAAACTCCCGTTTGAACCGGGAATGCGGCGCTGGACTTCTCATTCATGACGCTTAGGTCTTATTTTCATCCATTTGCTAACTTTTTATTTCTTTGGTCCCTCCTTTTTGTGGGCCAATTAGCAACCACTTCTAAACACTCTATCTTATTAGACGGATGAACGCAAAGAAAGTTATACAATTTGGCTTATATTCCATTAACATTTTTGTGTAGAATTGAACCAAGTAAGTTATGAATCTTTAGTGATTCTTGAAATGAACAGCGTTTAAAAATATGATGAGAGCAAGAGAATAATTACTTATGGTCTGATTATGTCAAAATGACTCAAAATATTTGCCGACTGACCTGAACCGGCAACCGGAGGAAACCAAATGCAACGTCTAGTCGTAAAACTTGTAAATCTGGAGCAGCAGTTGTTCAAATGGATCAACGGACGCTTACACAACCGTTTTTTGAACTTCTGGCTTTATTATCTCACACATTTAGGTGGGGCTACCTTTACTATAGCCTCCACACTCCTTATTTGGTGGCTCGCTCCGAATCCGTGGAAAGATTCCGGTATGAAGGGAGCCATCGCTCTCGGGGTCAGTCACATCCCCGTAGCTATCGTTAAAAAGCTGTACCCGCGGATTCGCCCGTATTTGGCGCTACCAGGTACAAATACATTCCGCAACCCCTTGTCGGACCATTCTTTTCCCTCAGGGCACACGACCGCTATTTTTTCAGCTACCGTGCCTTTTATGTTACAGTCACCGATGCTAACACTGCTGCTGTTGCCTGTAGCGACCATTGTAGGTTTTTCTCGGATTTATCTGGGTCTTCACTACCCAACGGATGTACTCGCAGGAGCGGTCATCGGAACGTCTGCAGCAATAGGAACGGTTGCATTCTGGCCTTAAAGCCGATATGGTATGATTGAGAACATCCCAGCAGGAACAGGTGAAATGAGAGTGGCTAAAAAACGAGTGTTATTATTATCGGAAGGTTTCGGTGCCGGACATACTCAAGCTGCCTACGCGCTCTCAAGCAGTTTGCGGAAGCTTTCTCCGAATGTGCAGACAAGAGTGCTGGAGCTGGGGAGTTTTTTGAATCCAAGAATGGCCCCGCTTATTATTACAGCATACAAGAAGACTGTTGTATCGCAGCCTCGCCTAGTCGGATTGGTTTACCGTCATCAGTACAAAAAATCATTAAACCGTCTTACAACGCTCGCTTTGCACCGTCTGTTCTACACGCAGACCCGAAACATTCTCCGGCAGCTTCGTCCCGATTTGGTGGTATGTACTCACCCCATCCCAAGCGCGGTAATTTCACGTTTGAAGCGCTTAGGCTTACATGTTCCGCTTTGTACTGTCATTACAGACTACGATGCACATGGAACATGGATTAGTCCCGAGGTTGACCGGTACTTTGTATCTACGCCTGAAGTCATGCGTAAGCTGCGCGCGCGCGGAGTACCCGTTTCGAAAATCCAGGTGACCGGTATTCCCGTTCATCCAAATTTTTGGGAACATCCTGGGCACGATGAAATTAGAGAACAATTTGGACTTAAACCCATCCCGACCGTACTCGTTATGGGTGGCGGCTGGGGCCTTATGAATGACGAAGTCATACATCGTTCGCTTACTCAGTGGAGAGAAAACATTCAATTTATTTTTTGTTTGGGGCATAATGATAAAATTCGTCGTAAAATGCAATTGGATCCCAGGTTTAATCATCCAAATATTCATATCTTCGGATTTACACGGGAAATCGACAAATTAATGGAGGTATCGAATCTACTCATTACCAAACCCGGCGGAATGACATGCACCGAGGGATTGGCCAAAGGGATTCCGATGCTGTTTCACAAACCTCTCCCTGGACAGGAGGAGGAAAATTGTCAATACTTTACGGCTCAAGGCTTCGGAGAACCGATTACTTCGCTGGATGTTGTCGTTAAATGGATGAACCGACTGCTACACGATTTTCCAGAAATCGTCCGCAAGCGACAGGAGCACGTCCATAATGTAGCGCGATATTATCCTCTTCAGAGCGCACAGAGTATTTTGGATATACTGGAACCGAACAGGGTGCTTTCCTAAAAGGAAGCACCCTGTCTTATTTTATCCGTTTGATCTGTTTTTATTTCCCGTACTTTTCAAGGCGTGTTTTTCCGTACTCTTCCAAAGCATCTTTGCCGATCAGCACCTCGACTCGATGAATATTCATACCTTTGCCCATGAACTTTTGTTCGTATTCTGTCATGACATGCTCCTCGTTGATCCCCTCACGATGAAGGTTTAACGAAATATTCGTCATCTGCAAACCGCTATCGGCAAACGAATTCAGAGAAAACTCAAACAGTGTCTCCGAATCGGTCTTAAAATGAATTTGTCCTTTGCTGTTCAAAAGCTGACGGTACTTGTCCAAAAAACGCGGATGCGTCAAACGACGACGTGCATGCTTGGCTTTAGGCCAGGGATCACTAAAATTCAGATAAATGCGTTCAATCTCTCCTGGTTCAAAAACATTCTCGATCTGTTCAATGTTTGCCAGTGCCAATTTGATATTAGGCGGCGTATCAACCTCTGAATTACTCCAGGCCAGACGAGACTTTTCTGTTGCACGGCGAACCAGCTCATCATACATATCAAAGCCAATATAGTTAACCTCCGGATTCCGGAAGCTCATTTGGCTTATAAATTGCCCTTTACCCATACCGAATTCCACATGAATGGGACGATCATTACCAAAAACCTGCTGCCATTTCCCCTTATACTGTGCTGGCTCCAAGATGACTAGGTCCTGCTGTTCTTCCAGACTTTCCCGTATTCCTTTTCTTCCGCGTAAACGCATGTTACTCCTCCATATACTCTGTTATCAAGGAAAAAGGAATTTCACCCCCGCTTGAAGATACGGAAATGAAATTCCTTTTTCAATATATTTGGATTGGGGTCCAACTAATTTAATTGTTCATAGTCTACCCTATCAGCAGGTGAAAAATCAATTGTCTTTTGGCAAGCCGCTCTGATTTTTTGACGTGCGGTCGTTCCAATCTGACGATCCTGCCCAAAACGGACACCAGTCAATGCCAACGCCTCATCAAAGGTTAACTCAACAGTAACTTTATCCATACGCGTCTTATCCTGCGCATTCATAAAAGATCACCTCACGGGTTATTTGTGATGGAACCGACGTGCACTTACCCTAAAACAGGCGATAGAAACAGCATAGCTGCCTCCCTGAAGAATAATCATCAGCAACGGATAACTTTTATCTTCAGGATCAAAAACAGTCCTTTTATTGTATGTCTGGTACCGCTTACAATATAACACATTGTGTAACCTTTTTCAATCCGCAACGCCATAAAATCCGCACATTTTATTGACTTGTTCGGTCAAATGATTCCCAATGAAGACTGATTTTTGTTACAATAGGGTGATCGTAAAAAAAGGAGTACACCCATGAAAACAGATTTATTGCCTGCTCCTCTCCTGTGGGGAGATAAACGGTTCCATACTTGGAATTACGAAATGCGTGAGCAATTTCAAAATAAAGTGTTCAAAGTCATGCTGGATGCGGGTTTTACCTGTCCGAATCGCGATGGTTCTATCGCTAAAGGGGGTTGCACCTTTTGTAGCGCACGCGGATCGGGTGATTTTGCTGGGCGTCGTCGTGATGATCTGGTCACCCAGTTCAATACGATTCGGGATCGGCAGCATCTAAAATGGCCAAACGCCAAATATATTGGCTATTTCCAAGCCTACACTAATACGTATGCCCCGGTTGAGGAACTGCGAGAATACTTTGAGGTTATTCTGGAGCAGCCCGGCGTTGTCGGTCTGTCCATCGCTACACGTCCTGACTGCCTGCCTGATGATGTAGTGGATTACCTTGCTGAGCTAAACGAACGCACGTACCTGTGGGTCGAAATGGGCCTGCAAACTGTCCATGAATCGACCTCAGAGCTGATTAACCGTGCTCATGATACTCAATGCTATCTGGATGCGGTGGAAAAGCTGCGCAAGCGGAATATTCGTGTGTGCGCCCACATTATTTATGGTCTGCCCCAAGAGACGCATGAAATGATGCTCGATACGGGACGTGCAGTAGCGGCTATGGATGTGCAGGGTATCAAAATCCACCTGCTGCATCTCATGCGCAAAACGCCCATGGTCAAGCAGTATGAAGCGGGATTGCTACGCTTTCTGGAAAAGGACGAATACGTTAAGCTGATAGTTGATACGCTGGAGTTTTTACCTCCCGAAATGATCGTTCATCGGTTAACCGGAGATGCCCCACGCGATTTGCTAGTGGGACCCCTGTGGTCGCTTAAAAAATGGGAAGTGCTTAATGCCATCGATCATGAACTGAAGTCACGTGAAACGTGGCAGGGAAAATACTGGAGGCAACCTTAAATGGGGTTCTTATCCGTTCTTAGCTACGCTCATCAATTGGTGGCTGCGCGGGTGCAGCCAGGTGATACTGCTATAGATGCTACCGTCGGCACAGGAGCAGATACGTTGTTTCTGGCAAAAGCTGCTGGCAAACGGGGCCGTGTCTATGGCTTCGACATCCAGCAAGAAGCACTGCATTGCGCCCGGCGTCGACTGGAAGAAAACGCTTCGCCTTCATTAGCAGAAGTATCGCTACTGCTACAAGGTCACGAGCAAATGCGGGAGGCCGTTCCAGACATGCTGCATGGCAAAGTCGCTGCGGTCATGTTTAACCTCGGCTACTTGCCATCCGAAGGCGCCGATCCGACTGTCATCACGCATACAGACAGCACGCTCGTCGCACTTAATGCTGCCTTACAATTGCTGCGACCACGCGGCATTCTGACTGCCGTACTCTATCCAGGGCATGCTGGAGGCAGCGAAGAAGCAGAAGCCGTCCTTCAATGGGCTTCAGCTCTCCCGGTCTCCAGCGGTCAAAGCATTATTTATCGTCAATTACAACGAGCCGCTTCGCCTTACGTAGTGGCGATTGAAAAGAAATAATGTCGGATTTTAAACTCAGGTTATGAGCGGCTTTTTTAGCCGCCTTACATATATCATTTTTTAAGCTCGTTCGGGCGCTATTCATCCCAGTTTATTGCCCCAGCGGCACGTTATTGATTTCCCTATTCTGTTAGGTCGCACTCATTACTCATTATGGAGGAGAGAAATTATGCTAAAGCCATACCCGCTGCAATTTCAACCTGAGTTCAAAGAGAGAGTTTGGGGAGGACGGGCCTTAGAACAATTTGGTCTAACCCCACCAGAAGGACATATCGGGGAAGGATGGATGATTGCCGATCATCCAAACGGAACAACAACGGTCATCAATGGTGAGCTAGCAGGCAAAGGACTGGATGAAATCCGCGAGACCTACGGGCAGGATTGGCTCGGGGCCAAGGGTGTATCGGAAAAAGGCGGACGATTTCCACTTTTGATCAAACTACTGGATTGTAATGATGACTTATCCGTTCAGGTGCATCCAACAGATGATTACGCAGGACTTCCAGCCGGAGAATTAGGGAAAACTGAAATGTGGTACGTGCTTGATGCCAAGCCAGACGCCAAGATTATTTATGGTCTGACCGAAGGTGTAACTCGCGAGAGTCTGCGCACAGCTCTTGAAAGTGGGGACATCCTCGGCAGTTTGCGTCAGGTTCCAGTCGAAGCAGGCGATACGTTCTTCATCCCCGCCGGAACCGTACATGCACTGTGTGCAGGCGTTGTCGTTGCTGAAATCCAACAAAATTCGGATACTACCTATCGCTTATATGACTACAATCGCCCCGGACTGGACGGCAAGCCTCGTGAGTTGCATATCGAGGATTCCCTCAATGTAACCTCCTACGAGGGTGCAGGCGCAACAACGATGAAAACGGACGGCTTACAGCCTGGTAAATGGCTCCAGTTGGCAGCCTGTGAGTATTTTGTTGTGGAAAAGGGTATCGTAGATGGAAGTTGGGCACTTTCTACAACAGAAGACAGCTTCACCATTCTCGTGATTTGTGAAGGCAGTGGGACCATAACATGGAACAATAATACCGAGTCTCTTTCCTGTAAAGCTGGAGATTGCTTCCTGTTGCCCGCTAACCTGAGCGGTTACACGCTGAATGACGGAATGACCGTACTTAGATCTTATCTTCCTTAAAGCTTAAAGGATGTGATGTCTAATTATGCGGGAATACACCTTCACCATCGCTGAAAATGACGGAACAGAGCTTTTTGCCTACCGCTGGCTGCCTGATCAGAATTTGCCCATTAAGGGGATTGTTCAAATTTCGCATGGTATGTGCGAGACATCCTATCGCTACATTCGATTGGCCGAAAAGCTTACTGGTTGCGGTTATGGTGTGTATGCCAACGATCACATCGGTCACGGGCGTACGGCTGGCGATCCTGATAAGCTGGGTATGCCGGGAGCTAATGCGTTTAATCGAATGGCAAACGGCATGCTGGAGCTAGGCGAAATTGCGGCTAAGGAATTCCCTGATCAGTCTCGTTTTTTGCTGGGTCACAGCATGGGGTCCTTTTTAACCCAGAAAATTATGTATGATGATCGGCAAACGTATCACGGGTTTATTTTATCGGGAACCAACGGACGGCGTGGTCTCCTAAAACTCGGAGAGCAAGTTGCTCTACTGCAAGCCAAGCTGCAAGGAATGGATCATCGCAGCATGCTGCTCAACGCTATGGTCTTTGGCGGCTTTAACCGCGCCTTTCGTCCGGTGCGTACGGCGTTTGACTGGCTGTCCCGTGATCCTGAGGAAGTAGATCAGTTCGTACATGACCCATTATGTGGAGCTATTTGCACGACAGGCTTTTTTCTGGATTTTTTCAGGCTATTGCAAGAAATCCACTGGCCTTCCTCGCTGAAACACATCAACCCCAAGCTACCAGTTTATATTTTTGCCGGGGATCGTGATCCAGTGGGTTTGTTCGGTAAAGGTGTGTTGTCACTAGTGGAAATGTATCGAAGCCTAGAGCTTCAGGACATGGAGTATCGCCTCTATCCTGACGGTCGCCATGAGATGCTTCATGAAACAAACCGCGACGAGGTGATGAGTGACATCGTAGACTGGCTCGACCGTCATGTTAACACAGGGGTGACCTCTGTTTCCGCATTGTCTGGAGCCTCCGAGGCACCTGAACAATCAACCTCGCCCAAGTCATCAGCCTTGTGAGGAAATAAGAAAAGAAACCTTTAAAACCACGATTAAAGTGGGATTGAAGGTTTCTTTTTTTCCTTTATATTTCATTCGGGTATAGTTTTAAAAATCACCATGCATTTCGTTCTCTCAAGGAAGTAATATGAGCTGTATGATGCTTGCCATGCCAGGCATAGATGCCGATGTTTCGTTCCAGGCGGATCGTCTGGCCCGATTCAGGATGAATAAACGATCGGTGTAGCTGATCCTCTCCCAACGATCGCAACACGGTCACCCACCGTTTATGGAGTCCTTCTAGCAATTGCAACGAAGGTTCAAGTGGAAGCTCCCTGGCGTCTGGTATTTCGGCCCAACGTCCCTCATCATATGGCTTGATCGTGGGTGTATCCTCCGTTAGTGCCAGCTTAAAACGGATATAGCTGTTCATATGGCTGTCTGCCACATGATGAACTACCTGCCGAATCGTCCAGCCCCCTTCGCGATAAGGCGTATTTAGCTGCTGCTCATTCAGTCCTTCGACCGCCTGACGCAGCTGTGCAGGCAATTCAGCAATGTCGTGAATCCATGCGATAAGCTGTTCTTCTGTAATGGTATCTGGAACAACGAATGATCCTATCGGATAGCGCAAGTCTTTGTCCAAAACAGTTCCCGCCCTTCTCTACATCTACTACCTGTCATATCAGTTGATTTATGCTATAACTATGCAGGAAAAAAAGCAGACTCGCAAGAGTCTGCTTTTGTCATACACGTAAAGAGAAGATCCACTTACCTTTATTTTATCCTTCCAGTAACAATGATTCCGGATCTTCCAGCAATTCTTTGACCGTTACCAGAAAACGAACCGCCTCACTACCATCTATGATCCGGTGATCGTAGGACAACGCGATATACATCATCGGACGATTTTCCATTCGTTCCTCGTCGATGGCAATCGGTCGAAGTTGGATTTTATGCATTCCCAAAATACCCACTTGCGGCGTATTAAGAATCGGCGTAGACAGCAGGGAACCGAAAATACCTCCATTGGTTATAGTAAAAGTTCCCCCTTGCAAGTCGGCCAGAGAAAGTGAATTGGAGCGAGCTTTGCCAGCCAAATCCGCAATGCTCTTCTCAATTTCAGCAAAGCCGAGACGATCGGCATCCCGCACAACTGGCACGACCAAACCTTCCTTGGCAGATACAGCGATCCCGATATCATAGTATTTTTTCAGTACGATATCATCGCCATTAATTTCTGCATTCACGGTAGGGAAGCGCTTGAGTGCACCAACCACTGCCTTTGTAAAGAAGGACATAAAACCCAAGCCTACATCATGTTTTTCCTTAAACTTATCTTTACGGCGTTTACGCACATCGAGAATGGCGGTCATATCCACTTCATTAAAAGTGGTGAGCATGGCAGCTGTTTGCTGTGCTTCAACAAGACGCTTAGCAATCGTTGCTCTGCGTCGAGACATCCGCTGGCGTTCCACAGGCTTGCTGTACTCCGTTTGAGCTGGAGACGGAGGCGCAGGCTTGCTAGTAGCGGGAGACGCAGGTACAGATGCTGTACGTGACACTTCAGCGCTGTTATGCGTTTTTACGTCCTCCTGGAAAACACGTCCGAGCGGGTCCTTTCCCTGTACCTGCTCAAGATCAATCCCGCGCTCACGCGCCAACTTCCGGGCGGATGGTGATGCCGTCTGGCCATTCCCGTCGCCATTCGATGAAATAGGCGGTGCAGACTTTTCTTCTGCTTTAACCCCGCCTCCTACGGAAGACGGTGAAGTCGCTACGGATGGTGCTTCAGGCGCTTGAGTCGCTGCAACTTCTCCAGCACCGGTTGATTCCGCACCACCACTGCCGCTTCCGATCAAGCCAACAGCTTCACCAATGACCACAGTATCTCCCTCCTGACGAAGGATTTTCTGGACCACACCTGCTTCTTCCGCACTAATTTCCAGATTGACCTTATCGGTTTCCAGCTCCAGTAGAACATCTCCCTGTCCTACGGAATCCCCTTCCTTCACAAGCCATTTGGAGATTGTTCCTTCCGTGATGGATTCTCCCATTGCTGGCACTATAATATCGCTCACAGCCGCTACCTCCCAAGTGTAATATTGTTTTTGGAATCCTGCTTCAACGCCGATTGAATAATTCGCTGTTGTTCTAGGCTGTGTACTTGCTGATAACCGCTGGCCGGGCTTGAACGATCTGGTCTGCCTGCGTAACGAATTTCCGCTCCCTGTGGCACAACATTCCGCAGACGAGGTTCAATGTAACTCCAAGCCCCCATATTTTTAGGTTCTTCCTGAGCCCATACAAACTCTTTAGCATGCGGGAAGCGGCCGAAAATATTCCGAATTTCCTCTTCCGGGAAAGGGTATAACTGTTCCACACGAATAATATGCAGACGCTCTTCTGCCTCATTCTTATCCTTTTCCAATGCTTCTTCGAGATCAATGGCAATCTTGCCACTGCACAGTACAATGCGCTCTACACGATCCGGACGTGCCCCCAGACCAGGCTGTTCCAACACAGGACGGAATGCTCCTTCGCTGAATTCAGAAGCAGGCGAAGCGACACGATTGTTACGAATCAGGCTCTTCGGCGACATCATCACAAGCGGGCGGGCTTCCTCACTTTCGCTTAATGCAGCCTGACGGCGCAGCAGATGGAAATACTGTGAGGCACTGCTCAAATTAGCGACAGTCCAGTTATTTTGTGCGGACAACTGGAGAAAACGCTCCAGACGTGCGCTCGTGTGCTCTGGTCCTTGTCCTTCGCTACCATGCGGTAACAGCATCACCAGACTCGATTTCTGTCTCCATTTAGCACGGCCCGCAGAAATGAATTGATCAAAAATAACCTGTGCACAGTTGGCAAAATCGCCGAATTGCGCTTCCCAAATCACTAACGTTTCAGGAGAATACACGTTATAGCCGTATTCAAAGCCGAGGACAGATGCCTCAGACAATGGACTGTTATGAATACTGAACGAAGCACGTGCTTCTGGCAATGTGTGCAACGGGCAATGTGTACGTCCTGTTTCAGGCTCATGCAGCACGAGGTTACGGTGAGCAAATGTAGCTCGCTCCGCATCCTGACCTGTCATACGAATAGGCTTGCCGTCTGCGAGAATGGTGGCCAAAGCCAGCGTCTCCGCCAAGCTCCAATCTACCTTTTCTCCCTCGTTCAGAGCGGTTTTTCTACGCTGTAAAATTCGATCCAGCTTCGGATATACATGAAAAGCCTGTGGCCATTTGAGCAAGTTTTCATTGATTTGGCGCAGCTTTTTCAATTCCACTGCAGTACGCACCATAGAGCTCTGAATTTTTTTCGCCTTCACAGGTGTCATTTCCGGCTCTTGTTCCGGTTGATTCTTCACATGCTCATGCGCTTCCTTCAGTCTGGTTTGGACCTTTTCAATAAGGCCGGCACTAAACGCTTCATCCACAACCCCCTGCTTCATCAGCTTTTGAGCATACAATTTGCTCACCGTCGGATGATTCTTCACCTTACGATATACCAGTGGTTGTGTTGTTTCCGGGTCATCGGATTCATTGTGACCATAACGACGGTAACCAATCAGATCAATCAGAAAATCCTTTTTGAAACGATTGCGGTATTCGCCAGCCATACGAGCAGCTGCAATACAAGCTTCAGGATTATCCGCGTTCACATGCACAATTGGAATTTCATAGCCTTTAGCCAGATCACTGGCATAACGGGTCGAACGGGAATCGACACTTTCCGTTGTAAAACCCAGACGATTATTCACAATAATATGGACCGTGCCGCCATTACGGAAGCCACGCAAATTGGTGAAATTAAGTGATTCTGCCACGATACCTTCACCTGGGAAAGCCGCATCACCGTGCATAATAATTGTAGCTGCCTTGCTCACATCCAGCTTCGGATATCCAGCCTCACTGCGGTCTTCCTGTGCAGCTCGTGAAAATCCTTGTACCACCGGGTTCACATATTCCAGGTGACTTGGGTTATTCGCCAATGTCAGACGGGCCTGCACCGCTCCCCCATCTTTTACAAAACGATCAGCACCCAGATGATATTTCACATCGCCAGTCCAGCCGTAGTTAATTCCTGTGGAACCTTCTGACGGGATCAAATCTTTATTCGGCGAATGATGAAATTCAGAGAAAATTTTACTGTAAGGCTTGCCCAGCACATGTGCCAGTACATTCAAACGGCCGCGATGCGCCATACCCATCAGGACATGACTTGCTCCTGCATTTGTGGTTAGACGAATAATCTCGTCGAGTACAGGGACAAGCACATCATTACCCTCAATGGAAAAACGTTTCTGTCCGACGAATGTTTTATGCAAAAACTCTTCAAACTGTTCTACTTCTACCAATCTGCCCAGCAACGACTTGCGTTCCTGTGTTGTAAGTGGCTTGGAGGACCAGCCGGATTCTGCATAGCTGTTCAGCCAGCGGCGCTCCTCCTCGTTATGAATATGACTAAATTCATAGGCAATCGGACCTGTGTATGCTACACGTAACCGTTGAATGGCTTCCCATCCGTTAAGTGTTCCCGCAGGAGCGTTATCCCATATTAAAGAGGCTGGAAAAGCCTTTAAGTCTTGTTCAGTTAAACCGTAAGATGCTGGATTAAGCAAGCGAGTATCCTGCTCTGCATCCAGTTCCAGCGGATCGATTTGGGCGGCTAAATGTCCGTATTCACGGATATTCCACACCATTTTCCCCGCTGTAACCGCTTTCTGCAATGTGTTCGAATCAAGGTGCCCCAAAGCACTTGGGGGGGGGCCTTGCAATTTGTTGTCTATCATGGAAGCAGCCGAGTATTCGGATTGTGGCGGCTCACCCCATTGATCAAACAGCTCGCGGTAAGCCGGATCAACCGTTCCGGGGTCCGCTACATACTTTTCATACTGGTCTTGCACATAACCTAGATTAGGTCCGTAATACGCCTGCCAAGGTACCTGTCTGCTGCTCTCTTCCATTGTCATCTCGTTCCCTCCGTCAAATTTTGAAATTCATAGCTGGACGGAAATCATTTTCATTTTTTATTAAGTCTTCAATTTAAGTTGTTCACAATATGCTCACATTATATGAAATCCTTCATCAAAAGTCGAATTTCACAATTCTTATTCCTCTTCCATTGTATAAAGTTTTCTAGCTATGAGCATTTCCTTTTTCTCAACATATCCATGCGTAAATGAGATGAATCGGGCTATTCTGTAATTCTTACACCCTCATTATAGACGATTACCGTATGGATTATTTCAGACAACATATCGGACAATTTAAAGAAGCCATTCCACAAAAAGAAGAAAAACTTTGACTGGTATAAAAAAGAGAGTGCTACAAATGGCAAGGATTTAGCTTCATTAAGATTGAAGATTGACACCCATTTGTGAGTCAGGAATCAAACACCTAGCAACTAAAATAACCAGCCGTCGGATATCAACCGACGGCTGGTTATTTTAGTTTATTGTTGCTTCTCATACTACGCCAAACCATTTTGAAAACAACTTCCCAGTCCACCCCCCTGTGATTATCGTTAACAGCAGAATTTAAAAGGCAGAGGGTCTGATACGATGCAAATTCAAACTTAAAGTGACATTAAAGTCACTTTTCTGTACAATATTCCTACTTTTCACTATTATTTTACTTAGGCATCTAAAAACCGCTTTGAAAGCGAAAGGGATGGAACTGTGACTGGATTAAAACAAGTACTCAGAAACAAGAATTATGTCAGGTTTTTTCTGGCAACCTTCGCCTCACAAATGGGAGGAATTATCGGGGTTACTGCATTCATGTTTTATTTATTGAAACGGTTTACAAATCAGCCATACTATGCAACGCTTGCCGAGTTAATGTATTCGCTCCCGATGCTGGTAGTATTTCTCGTGGTTGGAGTGCTGGCAGATCGGATGGATCGACAAAAAATTGCTGTTAATTGTGACTGGATCAGCGCTTTTTTATCCTTATGTTTGCTTATTTTTATTTGGGTCGATTCGATTCCTTTGATATTTGCTCTCCTCTTTATCCGTAGTGCTGCCTCCAAATTTTTCTTCCCAGCCGAAAGTGCCATTATACAGGGAATATTAAACGAAGATGATTACACTATTGCCGCAGGCCTCAATCAAATGATGGGGAGTCTTTTCATGTTATTTGGAGGAACTCTGGGGGCCGTCGTTTACTGGCACTTTGGAATTACTGGAGCCATCCTAATTGATGCAATTTCTTTTATTGTGTCTGCACTGCTTATTCGTTCCTGCAAAATTCCAAAGGAAGTACGCCTTCCGAACGGGGCACATCAATTCAAACAATTAAAATTCAAACTTGTCATGATCGATTTTAAACAAGGGTTTCTTTACATATTACGCAACAGACTATTGCTTTGGTTGGTTTCAGGCTTTTTTATGTTCGGTATTTTAAATGGTGGATTTAGCGTTTTACCGATGTTTATTCTTAAATATAAGCTAGCTCCAGGCAACTATGAGCAGTATATGGTTTGGACAGGTATTATTTTTGGAGCTGGTGTGTTGCTTGGTACCCTAATCGCGTCCCTCATCTCCGCCAAGCTAAAGCTACACCAAATGATTGCAGCGGGAGTCCTGGTAGCCGGGATGGGTATGTGCACACTTGGATTTGTTAGCCACCTCTATGCTTTTCTGATTATCAACTTTGTCATTGCACTGATACTGCCGTTCATTAACATTGGCATAGGAGGATGGCTTCCTCGTATTGTAGATCCTCAAATGATGGGACGTGTGCAAGGCTTGATTAATCCGTTAATGATGCTGTCCCAGTCTCTTACATTAGGTTTCATTGCTGTAAGCTTTCCTTCATTTATTTCAATTGAAGTCTTGTTTTTATTAGTTGGGGTCTGTACCGTTATTGTAGGAATATACTACACTATTGTGCTTCCCCGTTATGCTGATTACAGCACTTCTTCCAAGGCTCTTCAGGAATCTTTATAGGCAAATTAAAAAAGTCATACATCCGACCATTCCGCCAGCGATTGTTGAATTGCCACTTCTGCCTCCAATTCCAGTGCAGAGGTGGCTTCATACATTCGTTGCATGCAACTAGCTCGTCATAACCCAGTAGAGACAAAAACGATAGGGTATGTAATATTCAAAAAAAAACGCCCGGCAGACGCATTAGCTGCATCAGCAGGACATTTTGATTGAAATCGGAGTAGCGGGATTCGAACCCACGACCTCACCCACCCCAAGGGTGCGCGCTACCTGACTGCGCTATACCCCGATAACCAAGTGTATGTAGATCGATGCTGTTATTTACCATTATATTCTGGTCATAAAATCCTGTAAAGGGATTATTTCCTCATTCTTCCGTTGCATTTTAAGTTCTTTTCATTATGGTAGATACAAAAGTTAAGAGGTCAAAAACAGAGATCATAGGAGCTAGCCATGCAGAGCAAAAAAGTGCTTATACCCGTTGCATTACTTCTTTTAATACAGTTAAGTGTTCCTATCTGCTATACCTGTGCACAGGATAACCTTGTCATAGATCATGAAACGAAAGAGAGAATTAAAGGACAATATGGCTTGGATGAACCGGAATTTCCTTCATCAAAGCAGCAGCAAAACATATTATTGAGAGGTGATTTTGGATTTACTCCCTCTGTTGATGCTGTTGTGGTGGAATTGACCATATTGATTCGATATCCGCTCATTTCCATCAGTCAACAACTGGTACATTCACTGAAATCATAAGTTTTTTTCTATTCGATAAGTTCCATGATATGGAGCATAAGAATCATTTATTTCGTAGCAAGTTGTCTGCCACTTGGGGTCACTTCATCCTTCTTAAAAAGGTTTAATTCAATGGGTCCCCTCCCATGTAGCCACAGCAGTTCATCGAATAAAAATGTCAGTCCATCCTTAGCGCGTAAGCGTTCGATGATCTCCGTGACAACTTGCAAAACTTCCCCTTGTACACCCTCTGCCAGTTGCAAGCCTCCGCTCTCCATCTAGGTAAAGATGTGTATGATATGATTGCTCCACCTTCTTCACATGGCGCAGATACAGTATGCCATTTTCGAGGTAAAAGAAGTATTGATGGTCATAAAGAACCCCTTCGCATATCTCATATGCATGAGGTGAATCATACGGCCCCTGAACCATGGATACCCGTTCCAATCCCATTACCCATTCTGTCATACATCCTCGCTCCATTCCTTTGTTCAAAGTTTCTTATTTGCCAATATACTTTCTTCTACAGGTAGCTTTTCACACTAGGTGATTGAACGATAATTAATTGCTAATTGTAAAACGTTTTGGTACGATAAGCATATTACTACGACGTTCACAAATAACATTTCAATAAACCAAATGCACATTACAGTGTTATTTTTGTTGTTTTCAGAACACATCGAACAGTGTTTATTGTCAATACTTTGATGTTGCTTTTTAACACTATAGAATGCATTTAGCTGGAGGAAAATATGATAAAGATTCATCTTTCCCGTATTATGGGCGAAAAACGAATAAATATTGCCGAGCTTTCCCGCATGACTGGATTACATAGAAACGGAATCACCAAACTTTACAACGAAGAAACAGACGGTGTGAAATTTGATACGCTAGATAAAATCTGTAAAGCTCTAGATTGCCATGTTCAAGATGTTATCGAGTATGTAGAGGATGATACAGACTAGAACTGTTGCTAATTTTAAAACATTTTGATACTATGAAGGCATTAAATTAGTTTACTTATAATCTTGTTAACTAGATTACTTATTTACAAATATATTCCCCCTAATCTACACTTATCAGCTAGTTTACTTGATTACTTTTGGAGGAATTGTTGTGATTAGATTTTCTCTTGATAAAATTATGAAAGACCGTGGGCTCGAACAGAAAGATATTGTTTCTATTACGGGAATTAATAGGAATACGGTTAAAGCTCTGGCCTCCAACGCAAATGCCCGAATTGACTTTCCAACCTTGAATACACTTTGTAGAACCCTTGGCGTACTCCCTGGTGAACTGATCGAATACTTGCCGGAAGACGACGAAGAGAGCCGTTAACATGTTACGGCTCTATGTTTCTTGTATAATATTCAAAATACTTTTTTACCGATCTTCCCACTCAATTAGATTCGATCATCGTTAACCCCTTCATAATTAGCGATTTCAAATAAACTCTTCCCATGTATGATAAATATCAAATAATGCATTAGGGTCACGTTGTCCTTTTAAAATTGAGTACATTTTATTCGTTACGATCATGATCACATCCATATCTTTTTCCTTAGTTAAACCAGTGATAACAGGACGATTTACGCTAATATAAGACTTTGGTTTAAAGACAACTCCCCAGTTCAACCCACTGTGATTACTTTTTACAACCTCTCCTAGATAAATGGCAATATCCAGTGTAAAAGCTTGAGACTTTGTGTCGAGTTTTTTTTCATATATGTAGCTCTTCAACCCTTCTTCGGTTTCTGAATGCTCCTCATCTAATTCTGAAGCACTTTTACTTTGAATCTGTATATTCCCTAGATACCATTCCCAAATATCTATGAGCGAACGATCAGTGTAATCCAGATGTATCTGTGAAAATGCGCCAAGTTGCTCTAAACGCGAAGGTATTTGCTGTTTAAACCAATTAAAATGTTTTTTAGCTTCGTTTTTACTCATTTCAGAGTATTCTTTCATGTCAAAAGGTGGTTGCATTAATTTATATTCCATTTCAAAAATCCCTTCTTGCTTAGCTATCTTAATTCGAAGAAAAATTCACGGTAACACCACCTGATACTAAGATCGTTAGAAGATCCGTAAAATATTGCTGTGGTGAAAATCCATAACATCTCTCTTCTTGATCCCATTCTTCCTCGAATCTTTCCAAGAAATAATGTGCGTTTTCCCAATGGATCGTGAACGGTCCTACTGTCCCAAAACCTCCACAGAGACAGTCCGATATACTGTCCAAGCTAAATCCATAGTACCCTCCGGGGCCATTAATCGCTTCACCAAGTGCTATAAAAAATGTTATAAAATCAGATATGTATTCGCCGTCTAAGGTGTAGACTTCTCCTCGTTTATCCTGTCTGGCAAAATGATTAGATGCAGAATGTATTCTAGTCACGTTTAGCCACCCAGACCGTTCTTCTTTAGAAAAGCCTTGCCATATATTATTTTCAAGCGACTGAGCGCCCTTTAAAAACTCCCATAATCTTAATTCCACAGGGGAGGGCTTCGTTTCAAGTATACCTGTTAACTCCAGATTGAAGTTTCCTTTATTGTGGTTTAGTTTATGGATTATGTAGGATTCAGGTAGGTGATAATGATAGCTTCCAATCACTGTTTCTTCATCATTTAAAATAGCAATGTACAAGTTGTATACAGATTGTTTTGTCTTTGTTATGTTTTCTATGAATTCTTCGTTAAATACAAATTGCTCAAAAATGACCTTTTCATATGTTTCGACAATGATATCACCCGTTAAACCAACCACATCTCTACAATAGCCAACTGTGAGCCCAATTTCATCGTCAATGACAGCAAATCTATATTTCATATCATATCTCCTCACAATAATTTTAAGGAATGTAGAATTTAGCATTTCGGAATAGAGCAATAATCAATTATTTTGAAGCCGATAAGGATTGAGATCCTCTGGCTTTTTAATTTTTTTCAGATCTTCAGTAGGTAAATAGAAGTAAACGTCCTTATCTTTGGGCTCAAACGTTAACGAAGCATCATACTTCTTTTCAACAATCCACTGCTTTATTTCCAACATCTCTTGAAGATAACGAGTGGCTGAAAAGTTACCTTTAATATAAATTGAAGCTTCTGAGGAGAGTTTTTGACTAACCTTAGAATAGCTTGGAACCTCGTCATGGTAGGTTAAAGCATCCCGCCCCATATGAGAAACATTTATGATGACTTCTGCATCTGATCCTGTAACTTGCTTTACTTTTTGGGCCACTGCCGTCTTTAGCTCATCCCTCCAGACGGAAGATGCATAATTATCTATTATCTGCCCGTTAAAGTCTTCTACAATAAAAGAGGTCCCAGATTTAGACGTTACATTAGCCGAAAAATTATCTCTTTTAAAATCATAATCAACTGAATCAATTTTCCAGTTCATAGTGTACGTTTTATGTAGGTAGTCAGTAACATTGCTCCGAAATTGGACTCTTTTTATCGGACTTCCTGTTGTAATTGATACAACTGTATATGCAATTACAATAATGATCACGAATAAAACAGCTTTTTTCACCACTCTATTAAACCCTCCTGTTATAAATACATTGTCGGCAATCTGAGTAGAAGCAATAATTCTACTCAGATTGCCGATTTATTTAGTAATATATTTCTTACTTATGGAGATCACTGTTTAAAGATCAATGGCCCCTGGTAAATCTGTTCTTCCTAATAATATATTAATTCGATACATATTAAATTGAGCAAAGTTCATTTTACTATTTAACCAACCCATACGTGAGTATGAATCATAAGAATCATGCAATTGTTTATTGTAATCACTTATTGTAAAAGCATCGTTATAAAAAGTGCTTTTAAATTCCTTGGCAGCATTATTTGGAATTTGGTCTCCAGTTGTCTCATCACTCCAAATACCATCAAAAAATCTGGATGCACTAGTTCCATTGTACAACTTACCTAGTGAAAGTATTTGTACTGTCATATCAAGACAACTTGATCCTATAAACGCATAATCATTGTTCTTACCATTTTTTAAATGAGTGTTTTCCAAATTAACAGCTTTCTTTGAACTTTCATTAAAATCTCCTTTTATATATGTTGATGTTGTATAACCAGCCTTATCAAATCCAGGCAGCTTTTTTTCGTTTCCCCATTTATTTAAATTTTCCAAGCTTTTTAAAGCTTTAGAATCTTTGATCTGCTCATACTGTACATTTTTATTTCCCCAATAAAAATAAGACCAAATTTTATTCTTATCTTGAATTAATGCCGAAGTATGCCCAAATCCAACTGCAAGTTCAGGATTTGTAATAATAATCGCATCATGCCCATTTGGGTCAACATAGCTCAACGGATTATTTTTCACATACGTATACAAATTCAAACTCAATGTATCATTAATTTCCCCATCGTACGTATCTTCATTAATAAACCTTCCACTATCAGGATCATACCATCTGGCACGTAGGTATTGCAGTTCTGTTGTATCATCCCACAGTTCGCCAGAGTAACGGAATGGATTATGGACTTTTTCTTCCTTGACCTCTTCATTGCCCCAGATATCATACTGATATTGATTCAGCAAGGCTCCAGATGAATCTCTTATTTCAATAATATCTCCGTGACCATTATAGACTGGATAGGCTTTGGTTTGATCCGCATAGGCTATAGCCTCTAATTTCAGACCGCGAATATAATTGGCTTTTAAAACAGGCTTTCCATTTTCAATCGTAGCCTCTGCTATGATTTGGGCACTGTTTCCATCGTAGTAGTATCGGGTATGAGCGCCATCCTGTATACGGTCTGTCAGTAACCCATCCCCGTTGTATTGGTACTCTACGAGCTTTCCATTGACCTTGACTTGAGTCAATCGGTTCTGATCGTCGAAGCGATTCTCACGCGGCTTCGTATGAGGAGCTCTCTCCGTTTCCATCGTAAGACGATTCCCTCTAGCATCATACGAATAAGCATCCTGATTTTCGGTGGAGGTAGCAATCCGATTCAGCTTGTCATACGTAAATGAATCCTCTACACCATTTTGAGTACGTTTCGTAATATTTTTACCAGGATCGTAGCTATATTGAAAGCTGTTCGTTTCCACATCAGATCGTGTGTGCTTTAATTCAACTAACTCAATCCCATTATATTTGTTTTGCTGGCGATAACCATTTGCAGATACTGTTGAATCCAGCAATCCATTCTTGGTGTAAGAATATTCCGAAACAGGCTTATCTTTTGTGCTGCCTACGGTCTTCAATCTGTTCAATTGATCATACGTGTAGTTTACTTGCTCGCCAAATGGTCCTGTCATTTCAGCTCGATTCCCATTAGCATCATACTGATTGGAGAGCTTTAGACCATCCGGGTAAGACAAGGTATCTAATTGCTCCGTATACGGATCATACGCATAGGATGTTGTACCCGTCTGATCTGTCATACTTAGGCGTTTGCCCGCAGCATCATATACGTAGCTGACCGTCTCATCTTTTCCTACACGCGACTTCAAGCGATTACGGCTGTCATATTCAAATGAAGTGACGTTCCCATTGCGGTCTGTTTTCTTGGATAAGTTCCCGTTGGTATCAAAATAACGCTTCTCTACCTGGTTTTTCTCATCCTTGGTTTGAATCACTCTACCCAATTCATCATACGCCTTCACCTTGGCATGACCATCCGGATATGTGATCTGAGTGAGATTCCCCAGCATATCATAAGTGTACTTCGTCGTTTCACCGTTTGGCTCCGTCACAGATGTTTGGTCACCCAAGGCATTATATGAAAATTGAGTCTCATTACCATTGACATCGGTTTGTTTTAAAATCTGATCGTTTACAGCATCATACTCTACTTTGGAAGTTATTTTCTCAATACCGTCCATTGCTGATTTTTCCTTGTTTTGCACCAGACGATTCCATTTATCGTAAATTTGAATTTGTTCATTAAGCTCGCCATCTCGTTGAGTTACTTGACGAAGAGCATCATTATACTCGACTACTGCTTGTGATCCGTCCGCGTAGGCTGTTGACGTTGTACGGCTCCAAGCGTCATAGCCATAACGTGTCAGGTGCCCAAGCGCATCTTCACTGGATACTAATCTGCCATTAGCGTCATAAGCTGATTTGGACTTAATCACGTAATCGTTACCTTCATACAGCCCTGACTCGATATTCCAACCCAAAGCATTGTAACGTGTTTTTGTTCGTATCCCCAGCTCATTCGTAACCGTTACGGTGTTCTCAAGATCATCGTAGGCAACACGGATACTTTTACCGTCCGGATAGGTTACAGCCTTTACGCGATCAAGAGCATCGTATTGATACCCAGTTTTCTGACCTTTCCCATCCAGCGAGGAAGTTATTAAACCAGTTGACTTATCATACTCTGACTGAATGGTTACAATAGATTTTTCTCCATCAATATTTGTAACCCCTACAGTTTGTTGCGTAGGAAAAGCATAATCGTAGGCTGGGCTGTAATCCGTTGTTGTGGTCACGGACTTGTTACCATTTGCAATCGTCTGAATCTTTGTATTTCCGTAAGCATCGTAAACTGCGTAATTTACTTTTTGTAGTAATTCTCCCCCGGAATGATCCTTGTAGACGCTGACCTGCGTTACTTTCCCCTGTGGATTTCGAATGTACTCTGTAACTCCAGTGCTGTTGGAATCAATCGGTTCCGTAACTGTTTTAATCCTATGCTTGTCGTCATACGTGTACGCAGTTTGTGAACCTTTTTCATCCACTGAGCTTGTCATATTGCCGTAATCATCATACTCAACGGCCGTTGTCAAAACGTCTCCATTTTGATTATTGCTGGACGAAGTGCGGGTTGGAACAGGTACCGTATAGGCTTTGCCTGTCACCTGCTTGCCGTATTGATAAGCTGTACTCTTTTCAGAATCTCCTGCTTTTACCACAGATTGATCCAGATAATACTGTGGTGGCGTGTCTGCACTAATAAACTTTTTAGTATAATTGAAGGTCGAGCGAACTAATCCATTGTCAGTTACAGTAGAGAACGAATTATCTTTCACATAGCTCTCAGCCATATCAGAATTATAATGAATCGTTTCCTGATTATAGTTTTCCGTTCGATTATTTTGATATGTGATTTGATCTACACGTGAGACCGCTCTATATGCCTCGTTTACCGAATTGGAGCCAATATAGCGTTTTACTGGCTGGTCTTCGTAAGTATACAAAGTAGAGGCTCCTGTAGGATGAAAGACTTTGGTTAACAAAGCGTACGGATTAGAGATTTGTCTTTCTGGATGTGACGCACTCAAATTAAACTTGGCCGGTGCTAGTGTATAGGAATATGTCGTTTTTCTGCCTTCGGCATCTGTCACTGAATCCAGTAATTCAACACCTTGTTCTGTATGTTTATGATAGACAACTGTGCGGTTTCCTTTAGACAAAGTAACGTCTGTAGCCGTATATTGAATATCAATCGAGTCGCCGATTGCATCTTCTACCTTACTAAGCAATTTACGTTTATAAGTAGCATTGAGTTCATAATTGAACTTTATCGTGTTATGATATGCATCTTCAATTTGTAGCAACTGCCCGTCTTTGGAGAAATATTGTTTTTTCGTTCCATCAACAGAAGTTAATACATAGGCTGAATTTTCTCCATTAACTGTTACTGAAGTATCAGGAGTAAAGGTGAGTCCTTTCCAGTCGTAACCTTTGAGCTGGTCACCCTCAATTTCATAGCTGCCACCATCCCCCAAGTGTATGTACTGCTTGCCCTCCTTGGTTTCTACATAAGGTAAATTCCATGACCACCCCTTGCCAAGAGGGCTCAATTGATCTTCCATGGCAGGATAGGTACGGTTTTGAAAAATAAATGAAGGTTGATAGGCTACAATCTCAGCAAAAACGGTAGCATCCGCATCTGCTGCGATATAATATTTATTCCCATCATCACTCGGAATTTCAGTCTGAGGATTACTGTTAATTAAGTCCCTATAAAGCTCAGCCTCAGCAATCGTTGTGAACAGGGCTGTCTGCCGACGAACAGCCGTTTCGAGCCCCTCTGAAACAATCGTTTCAATTTGCGGTGAGCCCTCCATGGTAAAGGCCGTTCTTGTCCTTCCGCCTTTTCCGTTGCTAGTCCACTCGCTATAACCAATATCGCTGGTATAACCTGGCTTAGTAACGGTTCCGCTGTAATCTTGCCTCCATTCTCGGGTATCATACCCTGGTTTTGAAACAGATCCTTTGTAATATTTAGTGCCTGATACATAGCATATAGAATTTGCTCTAGAACTATCATAACTTGGACAAGTCGAAGAATAATAAGTATTGTAGGCATAAAGTGTCCCACTAAATCCATTAGCAGAAGAGTAAGACATTGAATTACCACAATTTGTAATACTACTACCAGAATAATACCCTTGTGAGTTGTAAGATCCCATACCAAAAAAACTACACGAATCAACTGCACCCATAGAAACAGGCTGAGATTCGCTCCCAGAAATAACATAAGGTGAACCACTTTGAGAAAGAGTCCCTTTAAATCCATGATGATCATATTTTATGGAACTAACAAAATCATTTCTGGATTTACTTCTTCTATAATCTGTTTCTGTTCTGGATTCCGAAGGTGTAGTATAGGTTATTTTTTGCCCCGCTGCTTGACTAGCAGCTTCATAGGTTGTGTATGTGCCTATAACTTTTGTTTCCGGCTGAAGATTATAGGTATTCACATCAACATTCCCATCACCGTCTGTGTCCTCTTGCACCCATCTTTTTTGCTGATAGGCTACCTTGTACGACTTGGTAACAGGTTTCATCATCGCCTTAAAGTAGACATAGTAATTTTGCACAGCAGCACTGTTATCAACAATTTCAGCGCCTTTGTCAAAAAATTGAGCACGATTAGTATCATATTGACGCGTCAAAGAAAAACCCAGTCCGTTTCGTCCAGGCAGCGTTAAATCTGTATTTTGCAGCGATAAGCTGCCTGATAGAGTGGATATCGATTCTTTATCATCGCCAACAGAATAAGGAGCCTCATTAAATGAAGATTTATTGTAAACAGGCGCTTCCTCTCTAATAGGTGGAAGCTGCGGCACATTCGCCATGAGACTTTGTTTGAGGAAATCCGTCTGATATACATCTTCGGTGACTTTGTTCGCAGGATTCGTAGGATCAGGATTAACTGTTGGATAAACATCATCTGTAACACTATGAGAAATCAGGTTATCTAGTGGAGCATCCGATAGCTTATTATATACGTCACTTGTTACAGTCTGTGATTGGTTTTCCTCTGAAGGAAATAACAAAGCTACTGCCTGATCGTAGCTTATATGATCCTGTTCAGCCATATATAACGCTGTATAAATTTGATTTAATGAATAACCTTTCTTTAATTGTTCCGAAAGAAAAGATGATGTGACTCCAAATCGGGCAGCCATTTGATCCGCCGAATATTGCGAATTGTCCTTCCCTGCACCGAATACATTTGGAGGAACAAGGCCGCTAATTGTGCCAAAAATAAATGTAATAATCATGATTATCGCTATATGACGTCTTACTGTTCTAAATCGCAAGTTCTTCTCTCCATTCCCGACTTTAAATTAAATTACTCATTTATTTGGAGCTGCTCACTTTTATAATCTGTATCAGGTTACCATTAGAGTCATATTGATATTGGAAAACAACCTGACCATCCTGTTCAATATGCTCAAGCCTTCCATTAGCGTCATAAATATATTTACATTTTCTGGATAAGCCACTTTTGACACTATTGCTAAACTCCGAATAGTTTCCAGCCGCATCCTTGGCTTTTAATGCGAACATATATATCTTTTGAGGTTCTAATGAGTCTACATGAAAGGTTAAATCCTTAGTAGTGCCTATCATTTGACCATTACGATAAACATCGTAGCCAACGACCCCAACATCATCGGTAGATGCTTCCCATGTTAAAACAATGCTATTCGGCGTAGGTCTGGAGCCTGCTAATTTCTTAGGTTTGGAAGGACTTGTTATATCCTTAGGCAAATCATCAATAGCTGGTATATGATCTAATCGGTCGTTAAGCTGTTGTTTGTCTGCATCATTGAGATTTATTACTAGAGCTCGGGCCATATTAATCTCAGTTTGTAATTTTGAAGCTTCTGCTTTTTCAACTGCCTGCGTAGCTGTCGTTAGCTGTTCAGCATAGGCAGCTTTTGCATCAATGATTTTCTGTAATGCTACTACCCTTTCAACAAGCTTGCCCTTGTCCGGATCACGAAGTTTGTTTATTAACTCTACAGCTGCATTTACATCATTTTGTAATTGGGTTGTCTCGGCTTGCACTACCGTTGCTGTAGCTTTGGCCAATTGTTCTATATATTTGGTATCCAAAACTTTTACAACAAAATTCTGCGTTATAGACTTACCTAATGGGTCTGTAGCTATTACCGTTATTGTGGATTCTCCCGAGCTTTGGGGTTGCAAATTCAGTATTGAGGTACTTCCCTTTGAGTCCTTGACCAATTGATGGGTGACTACGGCTGAGTTGGAATTCGTACACGAATATTGAAGTTGCTGATGGTCAGGGTCTGTAAAATATTCGGATACATCTTTAATTAAGACTCCCTCATCCATTTCAATCGTGGTAGCTGGAATGCTCTTAACCAGTACTGGCGCTCTATTAATCAAATTCAGGACCGATTCCGTGACTTGCGAAATATTTCCGGCACTATCTGTTGCGCGTGCCTGTATGCGCGTTCCATACTCATTGACATCAATGGGAGAGTTATACACCTTCCATTCGCTTTGATTGACACGGTATTCCCTTGTCGCTGCATCAGTAGGATAGTTGATTGTCACTCTGATATTATTTGCTACTTCATTCGGAGGGCTATTACTAAATGACGGTGGGGCAGGTGGTGTTTTATCAATGTTGCTAATCACCAATGAATTCACAGTGCTGAGGTTTCCGTATTTATCTGTACAACGAGCAAAAATAGTAGTGTTTTCAGACACCTGAAATGGATTACTATATGGAGTCCACGTACCATTCACACCGATTTTATACTCGCTTTTAGAATTGGCAGGCACTCCATCCAATTGGATAAGAACATTTTGATTCGTCATCCCTGTAATATTGGAACTTATGTGTGGACTGGCTGGAGTGGTTAAGACAATTCCTGAGTATGTAAAAGTTCCTGAGGATTTGGATCCATTCCACTCATTTATATAAAAGTAATTTACCGTTATAGCATTGGAAGATACCGAGACATTGTAAAATTTAACCGATAATGCAGCCCCAAGATTTTTGGAATAAACGACTACATTGTTTCGAATGAAATTGATATAAGGGGAACTTGCCTGCACATGTACAATCGAACCATCCGACAACGTTACAGTTTCATGTGTAGACGATGGTTCTGAAGGCGTTGGCTTTTCTTCAGGAGGCCCAATTGATCCTCCTCTGTCTGGTGGTGGATACAGATCTGGTATTCCACCCGTAAATGCTGCTGACACTACTGCTTGAGGAAACACAGCTACGCTCCACGGAGATAAAAAAACAAATAAGCAAAGCATGATTAAAAAGAATTGTTTAGCATTCTTTCCTTTCCCTCGCTGCCTCATTTCGTTTAAAAAAAATTTCATTTTTAAAATCATCCTCCTGCATATAGTGGTAATGCCTAGTTAGAAGAATACTGAAATTAAAAATAATTTATAATTCAATCATATTTGGCCCTCTTTCAGAAAAATGTATTTTGATTTACATATGATAACAATGTCGTATTAAATTTGTATATAGCGAAGATTGTCGAAATAAAGGAAAATATATAAATATTTTTAAATTGCCATAAATTATGTTTAAAACAATAACATCCTTTTTTAAACATTATATGAATTTGAATATCCAGTATACTTTTAGAATCCTCCCACTCATTGATTTAAAATAAACAAAATGTTATATTGTCTATAAAATAATCATCATTTAATTGAGGTGTTTGCTAAAATGGATCATTCCGAACTGTTCTGGAATGCTGGTATCGAAGAACTGAAGCGTGGATATATTCGCCAAGGAGAGCAGGTAATTTGCCTGTTGGACGGACAGCGATATGAGCAAGGCATTATATATCAGGATCAAGGGGTATTTTATGATGCCGAGAGGTACATGCGCCTTCATATTGAGCGGACGTATGGTTCAGTCTTTGACTATTTGATCGGCCTGGACAAAAAGTTAACCGGACTGACAGATCATCAGAATCGATTGCTCCAATTATTTTATCAAGGCATGGGCGATGCGGATATTCAAAAGGAAACCGGAATCGGTAGCGCATCCACCATACGCAATCATCGCTTTGGTCTCAAAGAAAAAGAACGGCAAGCCAAGGTATTTCTCACATTAATGGAGCTGCTAAAGGAGAAAGACCGTCACGCTCCCACCATTGTAGAAGTACCCATAGGAGCACGGATGGTGGACGAACGCTACAACATTACGGAAGACGAAAGGCAAAAAGTACTCACGAAGTATTTTCCGAATGGGACAGACGGACGCCTAAAGACCTTTAAAATGCAAGAAAAGCACAAGCTGATTGTGCTGCGTGAAATTTCGGGCCGTTTTGTGAAGGGACAAATATATCATGAGAAGGATATCAATGCGATTTTACAGGAAGTGTATGACGATTATGTCACGGTGCGAAGATATATGATTGAATATAGTCTATTGGATCGCAAGCCGGATGGCAGTGAATATTGGTTGAAGGAATCTTGAATCTCAACGTTTATACAATAGGAGGATTCGACAATGAATCGAAGAAAAGAACTGGTGCAGCAGTACATGGAGATTAAAACGGAAGCAGGAATCTATTGCATTCGCAATACACGTAATGGGAAAATTTTCGTCTCTTCCACACCGAATTTAAAGTCGCTGAATGGACGGCGTTTTGAGCTGAACATGGGTGGATTTAAGAACAAACAACTACAACAGGAATGGAATGAATACGGCGAAGATTCGTTTGAATTTGAAGTGCTGGACGTTTTGAAGAAAAAGGACTCCGTGTTCTTTGATGTCAAAGATGCACTAGCAAAGCTGGAGCAGACCTGGCTTGATCGACTCCAGCCTTACGGGGACAAAGGGTATTTGTAAACTTACCGATCCACAGGATGCTCTTCCCGAAGGTATCCAAAAATAACAGCGTCGACAAATTGACCTTTTTCATAAAAATAGTCTCTTAGGTGACCTTCTTTAGTAAAGCCACTTTTGAGCAGCAGCCATTTGGAGCCTTCGTTATCTGGATCAATGAAGGCTTCTATACGGTGAACATGCGGCAAACGAAAGCCATAATCCACGACCACCTTCATCGCCTCTGTCATCAAACCTTGCCGCCAATATTCCGGTGCCAGCTCATAGCCGATTTCAATACGGGAGTGCTTCTTCTGCCAGTTATGAAATCCAATTGTACCCACGATCCGCTCAGGAGCTTCTTTTAACGTAATCCCCCAACGAAAGCCCTCTTGCTTCTCATATCTGGTTAGCATCGAACGAATAAATTTTTCGGCTTGCTCTACCTCTGTAAAGCTTTCCAAGTCATAATATTGTGTGACCTCATCCTTGGAGAAATAGCCGAACACATCCTCCGCATCCCCAACTGTAAGCTGTCTTAAACGAAGCCTGTCGGTTTCTAAAATCGGAAACGTTTCCATTGATATTATCCATCTCCTCCTTTACATCGAAGAACCTACCTTATCAGCCACCAGCCAATCCCAACCATCACTCCATTTATGAAGAATAATACAATACATGCTCTCCACTTGTTGCTTTCACTTGTTTGAAAAAAAACAGTCACTTTACTACGACACATGAACAACGTAAACAACAAATTCCAAATAATACGCATACCATATTTTACGTAGTATAGAGCAGGGTTTAGCTGTACACCGCCCAACGTTGGAGGGACATCCGGAATAAACAGAATTGCACACGTATAACGCATGGTCTCATATGTAAAATAAAATACTGCGAGCCACCAAGCCCACTTCTTACCAAATAACATGCCGACACCGGCAGTCGTCCCTGCCAAACCGAGTAACGCGATAAACCCTTGAAACATCCCCCTACAAATGCCTACAAACGTAGAAGCCTCATTTAATGCATTAAGCGTCAATAACTGGGTCACCAATAGAAGTGCTCCATTAAAGATCAATAAAATGGCTGAAATGCTTACACCTAAAGGTCGTTCGAAAACCACGTTCGTTACATAATCTTCTACTTCTTTTTTCGTATACAGATCTGACACTTCTTCTACTCTCCTAACCCAAATTATATATATCCATTTTCGGGCGGGTATAATAACAGTATGTTCTCGCCTCATTCCCATATATCGGCTTTTAGGAAAATATGGTTTAATCTTTCCTGAAAATTCCGTTATCCGTAGGCTAATCATTATTATTTAGTGCAGCCATGCTGCTAATGATCATCCTATAATGGTGTCAAATTATCATCATGAGAATCTCTATCATTAACTGAATCCCAAATAGAGTAATATCTATCCTTATACTACCATTCCAAGAATGAATCTGACAAATGAATGGACTACTACTCGCGCTTATGAATGAATACGCGTTATTTTCGTGGCCCTGTAACCTTCAGATGACTGGATATACTCTACTTGATAACCCATTCGAGCATCCAAAAGCTCTTCCATAAATGGAAGGCACGGACTGTAAATAAAACTCCCTCCTGGCCGAATGGCTCTAAGCAATTCCATATATTTGCGAGCGTACTCATGAATATTACCATCTGCCTTCAGATGATGATGTATAAAATGATTGGAGAATGCCATATGTGAAATGATCGTCCCCCATGCACTTTCTCCAAAGGTGGTCTCTAACCAATCTCCTCGAGTGATACAACCTTCTGTTTCAGCCAACCGATCTGTTCCGTAAGCCTCAATTCCACAGGCACGTAAATAAGTAACCAACCGCGCCTCAGATCCGCAACCAACATCTAGAACAGGCTCTTGCACACGAGCAATGTCCAATCCTAGCAGATTGGCTTGCAGCTCCGGCGTATATTCCTCACAAGGTATCCAAAAGGTATACTCACACTCTGCATACTTAGCAAACATTTCACGTCCATTGGTACGAATTAAAAAATCCCTCAAATGCCCGTAATGCTGCTGGAGCAGCAAGTCCAGGGTTGCTCTATCTATAAATTTCTTCTGGAACAGTTTTTCAATCCGAGTAAAGAGTCGATCATACAGCTCCGTAAGCTCCCTCGCATGATCTGTGTGAAAATGTAGATACTGATTGGTATTTACAAACTGGGACAGTATTTTAGCCGCTACATCCTTCACAAAAGCGTTATACATATGCTGGCGCTTCATGCTTTGAAGCATGAGAATCAGTTCTGAGCTTCTCTGCGTCAGCCAGTACGTCATTTCTGATGAAGGTCCTAACAGAACAGAACCCTCGCGCATATAAAATAAACTCCGATGCTGATTGTACAGGAGTTGACCGTTAATAAGATTATGAAGTTGAGCGACTGCCATTCTCGCTTCCTCCTTAAGATCCAGAACATTAAAGCCCTACCCAAGCCTAAACAATGTTATCTTTGGGTAGGGCCAGCTTATTTACTAAGTATACCATGGCTATGGAAATCGTGTTTTATTGCGAATCCTCCGTCTGTACATAAGAGGATAAAGGAATATTCAGCTCACGGATCCCCTGGGCTACCAGGCGAGCTATTTGCTCCGCACCGTATTCCTGAAAATGTGTATCATCCTTCACTCCATCAGGAAATGCAGGATACACCCCTGGCTCCAAGTGTAAAAATAACGGGAGTGTTCCTTCCAGACCAAGTGTATCATAGTACGCTACACTCAAGCGGCTAAGATCGACCAGCGCAACATCTGTCTCCGATGCTGTTTCCTTCATGGCCTGCACATATTCCGGGAAACTAATCCGAAACGAGGCACTTGCCGCATCATAATCCCGGCGGCCAACAGGAGTAATTAGCACAGGTGTTGCACCGCGTTGGATGGCTCCTTGGATGTAGGTTTTTAAGTAAACTTTGTAATCCGCGGGTGAAACATAACGCTCTTGGTTGTTGATCGCGGCATCATTATGCCCAAACTGTATGAGCAGATAATCTCCTGGACGGATATTGCGTAAAATATCATCTAACCGCCCTTGTACCAGAAAGGTTTTCGTGCTTCGTCCACCAATAGAACGGTTCACAAAAATAGGCTCATCAGTGAAGAACGGAGCAATCTTTTGCCCCCAGCCCGCCTGAGGCTTCATCGCGGATTTATAGGTTTGAACCGTAGAATCTCCCGCAAGGTATACCGAAGGGTGTTCTCCAGCCGTTCGAGCATCCTTTGGAGTAATAACCAAAGCGTTAATCTTCGCTTCATTACCTGAGAAATACAATTCGAGCTGACCATCGATGAGTGCAAGTTCAAATCCAGCCTCGACAAATTGTCCTGCTGTTTTGGCAGTAGGTTCTACCTTGACGATGGACTCGGCTTTAACCGTGATGTCTGTGTTTCCGGCAGTATCTCCGGCAATGAGGGAAAGCGTGTAATCCGCAGGTGGTAAATTGACAACAAATGTTGATCCTTGAACACGAACAAAATCTGAGCGTATAGCATCACTTCCACCACGATCCTCTTCATTCACTTTGGAAAGATCGGTAAATCCATAGCCTCGCTCAGGAGTGTAAGCATCCTTGGCAGTGACTTGGGTGTAGCCGTCAGCTACGTTCCCAGGGCCAAAGTCAAATCGAAGAGGCGCCGCAAGCTGTCTTTCGGCCAGTGCCTGCCCTGGGATAAGTATGGTTGCAAACAACAAGCTGAACCCTGCGCATAATCCAATCATCTTACCGAACAACCTGTGACGCTTTCCCTTTTGTTTCAAGCGCAACCCTCGCTTTTCAGGTTATTTGAGTGGTTTGTCATTGTCTATACGTGTATTGATCCCCGCCAGCTTTTGACAGCCTTGGTCCAGCGCCCAGGATACCACAATGCCAACTGTGTACCTGATCAGATCCGCGGTCAGGAACCCTTTCCCAAGCACCAAGCCGCCCAGCGTCGTTGCCCGAATATGGTTAATCCAGGGAGCCTGGTACATCTGGCTGAACTCAATGGCGAAGCAAAACAGTAAGCTGCCCCACAGGGCTACAGACAATTGACGATTCACCCACAACATTCTCAGCCCAAAATAAATCATGCACGCCCACAAGGCATCCCCAAAGTGATCAGCAACGAATTCAGGCAACCGGGAGGAGTAAACCCGGCTTCCCAAACCCAACAAAATCGTGACCAGCACAGCAATTAGGTACGCAGCGCGAGCCTTCCAGCGGAATTCCGCCTTTATTTCCCGATTGGCCTTCCTGATGACGCTCTTACGAACGCTCCTCATGCTAAATCACCTGTCCTAATGCTAGGACATCTCCGCCAAGCTACTGGAAATTCGTAAAGCATCCTCTCTTGGATAGCGCTTGCAAGATTGCTTTTGCTGATGTCATATTGTATGCACACCAGCTTGTCTGTATTTTTCATAATATAATTAATCATAATAAGCCTCCGTAATATCGTACAAACGTATCAGCAACTTCCAAACTGTTCGTGTGAGGATACTAAAATTCAATACCACGCACCTTGGCAAAAACCATTTGGTGTACCATGCTTCCCTCTTCATCATACTCGACGTTTCTTAAAATCCCCTCCAGTGTAAAACCTGCACGTTCCGCTACCTTGGCGCTGCGCGTGTTTCTGGAATCACAACGAATCTCCACCCGATTGGCATGCAAATGCTGTATGGCAAAATCCGTAATACCGTGCACGGCCTCTGTTATAATGCCTTTTCCGGTCCATGATGTTCTGAGCCAATACCCAATTTCAAATCTTCGTGCATCCCAATCAATACGATGCAGACCGCTGCTGGCTACAAATTCTCCCGAAACCGTATCAAATATATACAACATCATATCAGACCGATCCAGAAATTTAAGTCTGGCTTGGCGTGAACGGATTTCAGATTCCTCTGCCGTAGGAAGATTTCTTGCAAACGGAAGCCAAGGCCGCAGTTCATTCGTACTCTCTCGTATCGCCTCATTGACTGCCGCCCCATCCCCCCATTGCGGAGCGCGTATGGTCAATCGTGCCGTCTGGAATTGGTCAGGGAACGATAAGAGAATGGGATTCGGTTGCTGCTCCATACTCATGATGCCCCCTCCTCCTTATTCGTTGAATAACTGCGACGATCCAGCCAACCTGTGATTTCACGCAAACTCCCAATCTGATAGTCCGGTACAATGCCCGTTTCCTGCCACGTCATAAAGCCTTCGAGCCAGATGGTATGCAATCCTGCACTTTGTGCACCACGAATATCATTTGTCGGGTGATCGCCTACATAACAGGCATGGCCGGAATCGACAATGTCCAGCTCATTCAGAGCCAACTCGAAAATTCGAGGATTAGGCTTCTGGATGTTGACGCCGCCCGATACGATAATAGAATCCACATAGTCCCTCAGCATAACTCGGTCGATTTTCGCTTGCTGTGTACGGAGTGAGCCGTTGGTAATAATACCAAGCTTCAAGCCACGCGACCGCAGTTCGGACAGCACTTCCTTGGCCCCGTCCATCAACACCGTAAACTTATGAAATTCACCATACCAAAAGCCCAGCATCTCTTCTACTGACGTATCGGGATTTTTCAGTTCCAAGTCTGCATGCAGCTCGGTATACAGTTCCCTCTTATCCCGGTACCCGTCCTGATCCGCCAAACGTATCCGTTCAACGACAGCCGCGCGGCTCGCCGGTTCTTCTGCCACAATAAATCGTTCTATAAAGCGCTCTGTATATGCCGCAAACGCCTGTTTACGATGAATAAGAGTATTATCCAGATCAAAAATAATCGCTTCTATGGACATAAATAGCTCCCTTCCTTCATCCTCTTGCACCGATTAGGTTGAAACAAATTGAATAATTCCTATTAGAAATAAAAGAAAAAAAATAGACAAGAAAATAATGATCATGTACTTCAAGATTCTCTTGGAGGTCGACTTTTGTTCCAGTTGTGTCTCGATCTGAGTCAACCTTTCTTTGATTTCTTCCAAATCCTGCTCCACCTTCACATCATGCTCCCCTTCCTTCGTTTCGACTTATTCATCTTCCGGACACTCACTCACACAAGTTGCTCCAAAAACGCACTTTTTTTACGGCATTAAAATCAATTTGTTCATAAGGCTTTTCCCCAAATTCCAGCTTGAAATACTCCTGCAAACATTCCCCATACACGATAATATCCGTTTGATACACTGAAAATACCGGATTTCCTTCTTCACATGGCTGCTCTGGGATATATCGATGTCCGTTGATCGGGATTAGCTTGGGCACACGTAAAAACTCACGTTTACATATATCAACGGCTTCCGCCGAATCTGTCGGTTTTTCGCCCCATTCGGGAGGCCAGAATATATGCTGCTCTACATCAAAAATCATACCTTCCAGCGGCCAATCCAACCTTTGCCGAATTACACCCATCCGCTGTGGTGATGTATCTCTCCAAGGGATAAAGCCTTTACCGATGGGAAGAACACTCATCAGAAGCTCCCTCAAATCGGGCGGGAAGTGAATATCATACCTGCCTTCGACGTCGGCAACCTCTTGCATGGATAATCCTGGAGCTAAGGTCACATCGTGTTTACGTAATAAATCTATGATATAAGCGATATCCATCTTTTATCGACTCCTCAGCAGCTAGCTAGTTGACCGGATTGGTCAAGAGGCCTACCAGGCTTGTAACTTCAACTTCACCAACACGGCGGGCCTTCCATAAAATATCCCCTTAGGTCTTTTCCAAAAATATGTACTTCTTTCTAGTGTAATTCAATAGGAAAAGAAATCCAAGACCTATCCGCAATACATTGCTGAATAAGCTTGGATTATATGAAAGTCCTTTATTAGAATGTATGACTTCTATACTTGCTGTCCGTTCACCTGAATATCTACGGCTACTTGCTGCCCCAACCAAGCCTGCATGCGATTCCACGAAAAAACCTGCTCCATGTGAAATACACCATATGGAAGTTCTGAACGGTACAGGGCGAGCGCTGCAAAGACGGTTGCCTTAGCGGTTAAATCAGACTGATGGTGCCCCCTTAGCCGGCATTCGACCTTCGTCTCCTTGCCATTGAGAGTTCCTCGAGCATCTACCTTGACCGCTACAGCATTCCCTCCTATATGTACCTTGCCAAAGCTGCGAACCACTGCATCACGCACGGTTTTCTGTCGGAGTAGACCTGATACTCCTATCGTTCGAAGCCCTGCCAGAAGCCGGGTGGTCAAGCGCGAATCGAAGCAAAGGCGTGTGCTAACCGTAGGAACTTTGAGCGTACGAGGAAGTGTCTGCTGATCCGAAAAAGGAAATCGATACGCCCGATGACGACCCACTCCTGCACCAAAGTCTGCTACTATGCCGTCGGTAAAGCTTTTTCGAGTCACAGAGCGTCCCTGTTCTATAACCTCCAAATCGGCATGAATCTGATCTACTGTCCACTCAATGGCAGCCTGACCGTGTCGATCCCCCAAGCCCAGCATCAAAGATATATTCAACTCATCCGTCTGATCCATGAGCTGTGTCGCTTGCAGTGCCAACAGATTGGTCAGTCCCGGAGCTAATCCTACGCTTAACAGGGCTGTGCCCTGATAAGATCGGGCCTCCTGATGACACTGCTCCACCTGACTCAAAAAGTCCGCATTCGCGGTAATATCCATGTAATGCACCCCATGTTGAAGACAAGCACGTACCAAGGCCGTATTGTCCTGATCCAGACACATGATCACCAATTTGGCTTGCTCTAATATCGACGGGTCCACCGGCTCATGAATATTAAGCTGCAAGGGCCGTATCTTACCATTCGATTGTTGGCTAAATTCAGTGGCCCGCTCCAGGCTACGACCTGCTGCAAATACCTTGCCGGGAAACATTTCACTTAATTCCGTGCATATAATTTTTCCAACATGCCCATACCCACCAATGATGATGATGTTATCCTTTGTCATAAGTCGTCACTCCCTCTTTAACCGCAAACCATGCATTTACTAAAAAAGCGCCATAATACCGGGTGATGTGGGTAAAGCCTGCATCTATCAACAGTTCCTGTATTGCCGCATTGGACACCGGGTTTGACTCACGACCGATGGAAGCAGCGAATCGTTCCCAATCCTCCAGTGAAATGCCCTGACTCAGCATATGACCTTTCCACGCCTGCATTTGGATGGAAAAAGAAGGCTCCTGCGGATTCCCATTAATAGAAGCTAGACAAAAAGGTGCACCCGGCTTGAGTCGAGCGGATATCTGGCGAAGCAATGCCTGCTTACTTTCCAAGCTCTGAAGAAAATGAAGCACCAGCAAGCAGGTAGCAGCGTCATAGACCGATTCTCTGCATGACTCTTCGCCGTGCTTTTCGTGCTGTTCTTCAGGCTGTTCTCCAGACAACTCTTCCAATGTACCTGCAACAAACGATATTTTTGAACTGATGCCCGCATGTGTCACACGCTTACGTGCCAAATCCAGCATGTGCTCAGAGGGATCAACTGCCGTAAAGGACCTTGCTTCATGGCGCCCTCCGAGTGTTATCAATTCCTGACCGCCTCCAGCTCCGACAATTAGCACATTTGGATCTATATTTCTAGTATGAGCCTGTGCCTCAAGCTGTGCGGTTATCAGACAGTCTGTCATCTCATACAAATGAGCATATCCAGGTATTTTTAAAGCAATCGTATCCGCGTACTTATGCACGTTCGGATGATTCCAGCTCATAGGTTGATTTGAGTCCGTATTTCCAATATGGGTATGTCTCATATGTGCTCTCCTCCAACATTTAGCCTTGATCTTCTCAGACCATTCGTTTATTGTAGATTTAATTAAGAATCATTCTCAATTATAAAGACAATACGAATATCCACCATCCCATAAATGTGGGATTTAAATAAGCGCGCTTGAGAATCTCCAGCTTTCACGATAGGAGTAAGTGATGAACGCACACTACACGCAATTTGCACAGCTTAAGGACGCCCGACAGCAAATCATTGATCTGGGGAAAAAAGCCCCCTCATCTCTAACGTACAAGCACACCCTAATCGACCGCTTGCGTACTCAGATTGCTTTCGATGCGGCATGCTGCACCTCAGTAGATCCGCGCACACTGCTTTCCACGGGGGCATTTACAGAGTCGGGTGTGGAGGACATTCATAACAAACTTCTGGAATACGAATATCTGCACGACGATATGATGAACTATGATCATTTGGTGCGAGAAGGACAGTCTGTAGCGACGCTACATGGGTCTACACAAGGCCAACCGGATCGGAGCACACGATATAGAGATGTTTTGCAACCCGCCGGATTCGGGGACGAGCTACGTGTTCCGTTTATGTACAAAGGGAGCTGTTGGGGATTTCTTACGTTGTTCCGTCATCATGGAAAGCCTGTATTCAGCGAGGAAGAGCAACAACTGCTTGAAGCGTTAGCACCGTCCATAGCCTACCATCTGCGTCAGGCCAGTGTCGGTTTATCTCCAGCCCCTGTCATGATCACGGAAAATGAACTTGAGCCAGGGATTCTCATGCTTTCCGATAAGCTAGAACCGGTCTCGTCCAATACAGTAGCAGAGCAGTGGCTACAGCTGCTTCGGCAGCAGGAGGGAATCCATGAAGACAGCCTTCCGGCTCCTGTCCGGGCGGTATGCTTGCGAGCGCTATCCACTGCCACTGCACCAGCCCGACTATGTATCCCCTCCGCAGACGCAGGAACCCCATGGGTAACCATCAGGGCCACCCTTCTGCAAGGCGGACAGGAGCATACGGGCCAGAAGCAGCTAGCCGTATGGTTCGAGGCTGCTAAAGCAACTGACATGCTGCCGCTTATGGCTGAGGTGTACTCATGGTCCGAACGAGAGAGACAAATTGTCCAACTCATTGTTCAGGGCTTTTCGACCAAGGAGCTGGCCAGCGCACTTCATATTACTGCCTACACGGTGCAGGATCATCTGAAAGCAATTTTCTTAAAAACGGATGTAAGCAGCCGTCGTGAGCTAGTATGGAAGGTTTATTCTAGATTCAATTAACCTATGTAAAAAAGACAGATGACCCGATTAGGGATCATCTGTCTTTGCATCACTGCTCTATTGGGACGCAAGAGCCTTATTTCTTCGAAGAGGAGTTCGTATCATCGTATGACACTGGTGAGGGCTTCGCAATCCATTCATCAGCCTCAGGCTCGATATCCACGCCATTTTCCAGCTTCGTTTTCTCCATCAAGGAATCTCCGTCCTCGTCCTTCTTGTTGCGGATTTTCGCTTCGTCTTGAGTGTGGTCGCTCATGTTGATTCCTCCTTTGTTTAATTTCATCTGATGGTTGTACCTTACTCATAATTACCCATTGCCGTCTTGTACAAACCTCTACACGACCAGATGCCCTTTTTTCTCCGCCGGTCCAATGGTCGCCTCAATGCCAGCATTAAACTCCAGAAAGTCGCTTTCTATTCCATCACTGAAAATAACTCCATTTTCCGGCATCTGCGATGCAATCCGTAACGGCTTTTCGGCTGCTACCTGACCAGACACGAGATCCGCAGCAGTCGTTCGACTGGGGAATGGTTCTCTCACCGTAAAATAAAGCGATGGCGAACTCCAGGTTGCACGATGATCATGACTCATTCCGTCTGCTGCCCCTTCCTGAGTGAAGGCTACACCGGGCATCAGCTGGCCTGGAGTCAGCGAGATTGGATGCCGTGTAGCACTGCCGACAATTCCGGCTGCTCCAGCCAGCACACTGGTCAGCCAACCTGTCGCTCCCAATCCGGTTGAAACGATAATGCCGCTGGATGATTGTTGCTCTACCTGATCCTCCAGCCTTAGCTCATATCTCGCGGAGACATGAGTTTTGCGCCCAATGAACAAATCATTTACAGCATACAAGGATTGCCCATCATTTAATTGGGCCTTAGCCAGCGTAACTTCCTTAATTGGCCGTCTGTGCACGAACACATCCGGCACCACCCAGCGCAGGTCGGAAACAGTAAACGGCAGCAATACCCCGTCCCAGCGCAATGGATCTGGATTCACACCGATAAGCGGCTGCTCGGTCAAATATTTTAACGTGTTGGCTACCAGCCCATCCTGACCCAGCACCACCACTGTATCCTGCTCACCAAAAATAAAGTTCGGCACATGCTCTCGCTCCACAATCTGAACACGACCCAAGGCCGTTAACTCCGACGTTGCCGTTGCCACCGCCCTGCGGTAATTTTCGTCCTCCAGCACATAATCACTGAAATCCGCACCCAACCGTTCCATAAAGAAGCGCGCCTGCTGCACCGTATTGTATCGGACAATCAGTTCCTCCAGTCGCGTTTTACGCTTCACCAAAATGATCTTCTGCTCTGTCATTCGGCTACTCATCGTGTTCTTCCTCCAGACCCTCTCGATCCTGCTGATCCGCTAGCTCCCGTATCTGACATGAGACCTTGCAGCAGATCCGGCGTAATATTCAGCTGACCGATTTTGCCTGCATTTTCTGCAAGCTCCTGGAATGCAATCGCAATTAGCTTATCCGGGCTCATATCCATGTTGGCCATAGCTTGAAGTACGTTCGGCTCAACATCCTCCAACGATTTCATGACTGCGGTCAGCTCGTAGGCCTTGGCATCGGCTTCTGCTTTTTTATTCGTTACGGTCAGCTCAATCAGCTCGCGTTTTTTCTCCTCCAAGGCCGTGTCAAATCGTAGCTGCTCCTCTTTCATCTCGCTTTGCTTTTGCTTCACAGAACGCTCGGCAACGAGTTGAGTTTCGCGGATTTGTTTCTTTTTCATCTCCACTGCAATCTCAGTGTTCAGCTCGTTTTCCTTCACACGCCGCTCTTGCTCAATAGATGCATTACGACGTTCATACAAAGCATGATCCGCGTTGCGAAGAATCTCTTCCCTCGCTTGAGCCTCCAGCGCTCTCATCGTCTCTTTATTGGGTAGAATCGCCAAAATCGACAGCCCCATAACCTCAATGCCGAGCTTTTCCATTTCCGTATGCTGAGCAATATCCTTCGTCATGTTTTGGGCCAGACGTTCACTGGACTGAACAGCTTCTTTGAGCGGGACACGCTCCAAATACTTTTTGGTAAGCACCTTGGCGATGTTAATCACCCGTTGGGCCAGCTTGCTCGGATCATCCGAAATGTAGCGTCGTTCCTTCAAGTCATACGTATAGTTTAAAATCTGCGTCGTTCTCCGATAATCCACAATTCGATACGTCAGTTGCCCCTGCACCGTCACCGCCTGAAAATCATTCGTCATGTCCTCAAACATGAACGGCGCATCAATGGAAGAGACGGGCACGACAACAACTGAGGTGGTTGGGGCGTAGTAATAAAAAGATAATCCAACTCCCTCCCGAACCACCTTCCCGTTTTTCACTTTCATCACATATTCACTGGGCTGAAATTTAACAAAATTAAATCCAAACATAGCCGCTTCCCCGCTTTCATTATATTTTATAACATATTGTTATTATCATTTTATTATTAACAATAAAATAACACACATTTTCAATAATATCAATATGACATTTATAAAAAAACAAAGGCCATTTCCCCTCCGATATGCTCGGTTAGAGGAAACAGCCTTATTGAAACACTTTATTTATTATCCACATTCCATTCTCTATAAAATTGCTCCAAGTACATCTCCATCCATTGATGCCGGGCCTCCGCCAGCTCTTGAGCATAAGCGGTATTCATTAAATCCTTGAGCTTGAGCAGCTTTTCGTAAAAATGGTATATGGCACTTTTACCTGCGGCACGATACTCATGCTGTGAAAAGTCTTTATCCGGGTGATGCATCATACTGCCTTTTGAGCCTGCATACATAAAGGTTCTTGCTATCCCAATTGCTCCAAGAGCATCCAACCGATCCGCATCCTGCACAACTTGACCTTCCAGCGTTTCCATAGGCGGGTTTTGTCCACCATTGTAGGACATCGTAGCTATAATAGTCATCACGTGCGTGATCACATCTGGATCACTTACATGCAGAAGCAGCCACTGCTCTACTTTATCCAGGCCCGCTTGCTTGGAATCATTTAATTTTTCATCCGCTACATCATGCAACAGTGCTGCCAGTTCACAAATAAACGAATCTGCGCCCTCTTTGGCAGCAATTTTAAGGGACAGCTTTCTCACCCGGTCTATATGAAACCAATCGTGACCACTATGATCATGCTCCAACTGCTGCTGTACAAAGGGCTCCGCCTTTTGAATAATATCTGCCAAAATCGCTTCCTGTTGCTCCGTTCGTCTCTTCATATGTCACCTTTCAATCCCGTCCATACTTTCTATGGTAGGTTCGTTTAATTTTTTAATGCTTGTCCATTTGCTTACTACGAATCATTGAGAGCGCCTTACGGGCTGCCAGCTTCCCATTCGGGCTTCCATGCTTCACCACTTCTTTTAATAACTCGGTCGCTGGTTCATATCCATGATGTCCAAAAAGGACACATGCTCGTTCCTGTACATACATATCCTCATCGTCCAAATAGGGAAGCAATGAGTCTAGTTCGCAGGTAGGCGTGATCGCCATTAAGCTATAAAGATGCTGACATCTCACATCATCATCTACAGGTGAATCCTTTTCTAGCGAGGCTCTTAGTTCATTCATGCAACGAATATCTTCCGCTAATTGTTCTGTGCTAATGTCATCGCCGGACGGATAATCCTTACGTAGCTGTTCCCACTCCAGTGCTGGATTTTGCTCCAACTCTGCAATCAGAGAAAACGAACTTCTGTACGCCGGTGACAAATCCGTTTCCTCGTGACTTATATAACACAACTTATATGCTAACGGTCCCTCCACATATATGCCAACATAATTAGAATGGTCATCTGTCCATAGAGGGACGATATGTTTAAATACCTCGATCTGCCCCATCCACTTGATGCCCTCGGCAAGCTCTTGCTCATTCATGAGTCGAAGCTTAACGTTCCGTCCCTCTCGTTCCTTGCTATGTACGTGCAAAGCTTCCACCATGTCGTCTGGCAGATGAATTGCTAGCAGTTCAAGTACCTCTTGTAAGCTCATTTTTCACGCTCCTTATCTTCTCTACTTAAAATCTACTATATAAGACCGAAAAGGACAGGCTATCTTCATTTTATTCTATATGGTGTATGCATCCAACCTTTAGAACGAGAAGTCAGTAACCTGACAAAAAAAGAACCTCCAAAACCACATGAATTGTAGTCGCGGAAGTTCTTTTACATTTTCCCTACCCTATCTGTAATCCTATATAACTTATTTCCGTATTCTTACTCCACGACACCAAGCTCGCGGTTTTTTTCCTTGAATCGGCTGTTATGAGAAGATACATATGCCGCTTTGTCAGCTGCTGGATCAATGTACAGCTTGGCGCTGTTCAGTGCAAGGGCGGCATCTGTGAACGTACCAGCAATTAGATACAGTTTGCTTCCGTATTCGACAAAATCGCCTGCCGCGAAAATCCCTGGCAGATTCGTTTCTAGCTTTTCGCTCACTCGGGCATGCCACTCACCCATATCCAGCCCCCAATCCCGAAGCGGGCCGAAGTCGGATTTAAGTCCATGATTCACGATGACGGCATCGACATTCAACACCTGTATTTCGCCCGTATCCACATGACTGATCGTAACCTGTTCAATCGTCTCTCCGTTGTTGCTATGTAGCTGACTCACCGCGTATGGTGTGAGAATACGGACCGAGGATGATTTCATACGAGCTACATTTTTCTCATGTCCGCCAAAGTGATCCCGACGATGTACGACAGTCACACTCGCCGCAATAGACTCCAGCTCATTCGCCCAATCCACTGCCGAGTCGCCTCCACCAGAAATCAGGACGTGCTTGCCCCGGAATGGCTCCAGCTCTTGTACAGTATAATGCAGGTTCGTAACCTCATAGCGGTCCGCCCCCTCAATCTCCAGCTTAGCCATTTTGAGAATACCATAGCCTACTGCCAGAACGATCGTGCGTGTCCAATGCTGTTCCCCTGTGGCAGAAGTTAGCAGGAACGTGCCATCCTCTTGCCGGTCCAAACCAGTGATCTGCTGTCCCAGCACAATGGTAGGCTCGAACGTCCGTGCCTGCTGCTCCAGCTGATCAATCAGCTTTTCACATAAAACCGGGGTAACCCCCCCGACATCCCAAATCATCTTCTCTGGGTATATGCGCATCCGTCCGCCCAGCTCATGCTTGGCTTCGATCAGCTTGGTTTTCATATCTCTCATTCCACTGTAAAATGCGGTATACATACCGGCAGGACCACCGCCGATGATCGTTACATCATATAATTCCAAGGACACTGTCACTCTGCAACTCTCCCTATCATAACGTAATATGTCTGCTCCTATTATAAGTGATAATAATTATCAATATCAATTAAGAAATAAAAACATGACCATTAGAGAGGTTTTTGTGACCTTAGAACTACATTTTATAGGTTTATATAGCTACTGCTTCTGTTATTCTCGTAGATTATGCAAGGTTTGCTGCACTATCGCATGCAATGCTTTTTCATTAAGTCCTGTCTGTACAAATTGAAAACGGTGATCTGCCAATCTCTGAACTCGGTCTATGATCTGCCCCAGATGATAAGCCGTATGCTCCACCACATGGTATACGTCATACATATTCATCGCCCCCGTATGGTCCAATGCTGCACAGAAGGATGAAAAAGCTTCTTCTACCTCATCCATCAGTTGTTCCTTGTTTTGTATGGAAGGTATAAAGCTATCCTCCATTCCTTGCTTGTATGTAATCGTCGGATCTATGAGCTTGGCTGCGTTTCTGCGCACATGTACCATGATATGGTTGATGATCCCACCAATGCTATTCGTTTCCGCCTCACCGACGCGCCATAGCACCTGTTCATCCAAAAGCACAATGCATGCCCGCAACTTTACCAAATATTGATCGTACATTCTGTGCTTGGATATGATTTTAAACTCATGCATGGAAGAATCCATATATTCATTTCCTCCTTCGTCCTATCAAGTGAATTTCTCAAAAAAATCACTTCCATCGATCATCCAATATTGTTCAGGTGAAGGTACCTTGTTCAAAAAGTTTTGATATTCCCCTTTCCACCCCGCTGGGACATAGTGTTCAAACGAAGCTGGCTCAGGAAATAGCGAATAGAGAATTTTCTCGTCAAAGTTAACATAGAGAGCAGGACAGAACTCCAACAATTCATCCTTATGCTGAATAGCATCATTAAGAAATTGGAGCATTGAAGTTAGTTCCCCAGTAGCCACCTTATATTCATAGATGTGATCCAAAAATGCTCCCGCTGTGGTTTCATCCAACATAGGGATACCGAACCGTTCCTCCATCTCGGTATTCAAAAACCAATACTCTCTTTCCGTCACATACCAATTCCATTTCCCTTTAAAAATAACACCAACAATGATGTTTTGCGCATATTCAGGCCATAATTTCATGAGCTTCTCGCGTTCCCCTCTTTCTCACTCACAGTTCGATCCAAAACCGGTTTACACGGTTTCCGTCTTCCTCTATGTAATCCTTGTCCGGCGTTCCGCCATTTTGTATGATTGTTTTTTTGGAGGCAATATTATCGGAGTCGCATACAACCAAGGCACGGGAAATCCCCAGCTCTTTTGCTTTTTCTAACGCCAAGGCCAGCATTGTAACAGCGTACCTGTTCCCTCGTGCAGAAGGACGGATACCGTAACCGATATGACCTCCGGCATTCATTAGGTGTTCGTTAAGGTCATGCCTGATATTTACTGCTCCCACGACCTGTTCATTCGCATTCACAAGCCAGTATGTTGAGCTTTTGACCCAGCCTTCAGACAGGTTGATTCCATTTTCCTGATTACTTAAAACCGTCAGCATACCTTCAAAATCGTACGGTTCTAAAGAAATCACCCAAGGTACCATATGCTCCTGACTCTGTTTCCATTCCTCATAAAATGAAAGATAAGCGACCTTCCAGCTCTGATCCGGCTGTACCAATTTGACGGTCTGCATCCCGCTCACTCCCCCCTCTTTAAACATTCAATTCATCTGCTATTGCTTGTATTCAATATCCATGAATTTTTGCGCCCAAGCTGCAAAAGAGAGCTTATCATCCCAAGTGACTTGCTTCATCGCTTTGGCACATCCCCAGTTTAGAACCTGCTGATGCAGCATATGTACCCGGAAACGCTCAGTAAATCCTTCTTTAGATTTCATCCCTTGTGCGTAAGCAGTAAGAAAACTTTGTGCCAACTCTTCTTCGCCGTTCTCCAAATGCCGTCGTCATCTCTACACACCATAGCTCTTAATCGTTGCTTCTAGGGTTTCATCTGTATCCGCCAGCCAAACGAAACTAACCTCAAACGTTCCCGGCTCAAAAAACAATGGAAATCTCCGCTTAAACCAATCCTGCATCGGCAGATTTAGCGCCTCCTTCATATCCACCCACAGCAATTCTCCCTCAGGGGGATTTTTTAATAGCTCACCTTCAGTGGCTGTAGCCAAATAGTTAAAGACCATATATCTCAGCCCTTGACTTGGGTCACAATATTCGTCGATTCCTTTAAATACAATTTCCGTAACGGTTAAGCCTGTTTCTTCCTTTACTTCACGAATGGCCCCATTCACAATGCTTTCTGGAAACTCTACTTTTCCTCCTGGAGCAATATAACCCGGAAACCCCTTTCGATTTGGTCTATTCATAAGCAATACCTTGCTTCCGTCTTGAATCATACACATGGTATATATTTTGTGTGTCACTTCTGTTGTCAATCCGATCATACCTTTCTTTATTCACGATTCACTATAATCTAGCTTTTAACTTTCACACCGACATACTGTGGTTAAATATGGCATTTCCCATACTTTAACTCGTTATTTTGTAGAGCGCAATAACTCTAACCATAGACTAGATTAGAGAACTCATGCCTAAGTCGGTCAAAACTAGCAAAAAAGACCGCCTTTCTGCAGAGCCGTTGGTACTACCAAGCGACTCCAGAAAGGAACGGTCTTATCCTAAACTTAATCATCATGCCAATACTCAGTTTTCTAGGCACGCCCCGGATAACGAGAACCTGCTGCGAAACCTTTGGGCGAAATACGCTCGATCTCTTGAAGCTCTGCTTCCGACAAGGAGACCTCTAGAGCACCAAGATTTTCACGCACTCTTTCCAGTCTCTTCGTTCCCGGAATCGGGACGATATGGTCGCCTTGCGCCAGCAACCATGCCAGCCCCAACTGAGCAGAAGTACAGCCTTTTTGGGCAGCCAGTTTTTCGATCAGGAGGACAACCTCTAGATTTTTGTTGAAATTCTCGCCTTGGAAGCGAGGGAAATGACGGCGGTAATCATCCTCTGGCAGATCGTCAAATTTCTTGATCTGTCCCGTGAGGAAACCTCGACCCAGTGGACTGTAGGGTACGAAGCCGATTCCCAATTCGTTCAGAAGTGGAAGAACATCATCTTCCACTTCTCTGCTCCACAAGGAATATTCGGTTTCTACTGCGGTAATTGGATGCACCGCATGCGCGCGGCGGATCTGTTCAGCCGACGCTTCTGACAAGCCGATATAACGGATTTTCCCTTCCTTAACCAAATCGGCCATCGTTCCGACGGTCTCTTCAATTGGAGTATTGGGATCAACTCGATGCTGATAATACAGGTCGATATAATCGATCCCCAGATGAAATAGACTGGCGTCCACAGATTTTTTAATATATGCCGGATCTCCCTTGGGTCCCTGAGTGTGCGTGATCCCGAATTTAGTGGCAATCACTACCTCCTCCCGACGACCCTTGAGCGCACGTCCAACCAGCTTCTCATTGCCGCCGAACTTCTGCTGTGCATATTCCTCACCATAAAGATCTGCTGTATCAAACAGCGTTACACCAAGGTCCAGCGCTCCCTGAAGTGTGCGCACCGACTCCTCGTTGTTCGGCATCATCATCGTGCCAAGGCCCAGAGCTGATACCTCCAGCCCTTCACGTCCCAGTTTCCTTTTCAGCATATCATGGTTCCCTCTTTTCTTTGGGTAAATGGATGGAATGAACATGTACTCATTCTAATGGACCCGTATGGAGGCAACCACAGTACGTTTATACTAGTAACAAGATCACTAGGCAGAGGATTGGCTTACTGGCGTGTAGATACAAAAGTGCAGACCCGGTTGGTCCGTAATACTTGCTAAAGAATTAATATCATAAGAAACGGCCTCCACAGCGCCAGGAACTTGAAAGGAAACCCGATTCACTTTTTTGAGCTGGATATGATGCAGCTTCCACATGGTGTCAAACTCCATACTTTCCACACGCAGCCCTTCTACCGTCTCCTCAAACCAAGGATCTCCTAAATACTTGTCATAATAAGTTCTAAAAACAGCCACCGAATAGGACGCAAATTCTTCCCAGTTAACCATTCGACGACGTAATTCGGAATCCACGAACAATAAACGAATCATGACACGTTCAGAAACGGACAGGGAAGAAAAATCGGTAATGACCTCATTCGCCGCGCTATTCCAAGCAAGCACTTCCGCTTTCTCATTGCTGATGAAGGATGGATAGGACAACTGATCAATAATATGTTGCCACTGTGGATTCAGCGTTGTATGGATGGGCGAAATAGCAACCGTCTCATTGGGATTCCACAATTGAATTAGATGTGCTCTCTCATCATGAGTTAATTGTAGAGCTTCTCCTATACTTTCGATAATCTCCTTAGATGCCGTTACTTCTCTACCTTGTTCCAGCCATGTGTAATACGTCGCACTGACACCTGCCAGCATAGCAACTTCTTCTCGGCGAAGCCCCGGTGTTCTTCGCTGACCCTGTGAAAGTCTAAGACCTGCCTGCTCTGGTTGAAGTCGATTTCGACGTGATTTCAGAAAAGCACCCAACGTTTTGGATTTACTATAATCATTCATGTGTCACCTCTTTTCGAATCAATCGCCATAGAACGATCACAGTCCCTCCTCAAACAACTGTAGGCCTATGATTTCAAAGGCGACACCGTCGCCCGCTTTAACGTTGACATCACCATTCATTTCTTCAGAATCCAAAATAAACGTAGTGTCTCCTACTACAATCTCCAGACATTCTATTTCGCCTGCTACGTTGTGCAGCACTTGATGTATCATTCCTTGAATCCAATAGTCGCCTAGCTTGGGTTGAGGCCGAAAAATCCCTGTCTCTTCAGTAGACTTCAGCCTTCTGAACCCTTCTATACTGGATTGAGAAGTCTCGACCGAAATCACACAACCGGGAATCAACTTATCCAAGCTTTGTTCATACGGGACAACATACGCATATCCAGAAGTCAGTTCATGCCAGAAATATGTCCAGTAGCCGTATACTTTTTCCTTGCCAATACTACGAATGATGATATGCTGATCTTTATTTATTTCCTTGATCTGTACGCGCATATATAGAGTCCTCAGTAGATACTTTTCTTATAATAATAGTGTTTAAAGCCTCTTGGAGCATCGTCAATGACACCAACGACTTCATACCCCTGCTTTTCATAGAATTCGGGCGCTTGAAAAGTAAAGGTATTAAGTTGTATAAAATTACACCCTTTATCTTTAGCAATTTGTTCGATTTCACCAAGCAGTTGCGAACCGTAGCCCTTTCCTCTGTAGCGCTGATCTACCCACAAAATGTCAACCTCCACCCAGTTCCAACATAGTACACTTAGGAGACCGCCTATCACCTGACCGACTTCATTTTTAAGCGTAAGATTAATCTCTTCGTATTGGGTTCGAATATCTGCTGGGACGTGTTTCGCATTATACTCAATCAACTTGTTTCTGACTAAACGCGCTTCATCCCTACTACCTCGACTTATTTGAGGTTCCAGCGTCATGGCATAAATCCTCCAATTTAAAATGAATACTAGCACTTACTGATTTAAATATAATGGTTAAAATACCTTCATCTTCTTACTGTTATATATTGTATATACTTTTCTATGTTTAGTCACATGATTCATTTAACGGATAGAATTATTCCGATCTAATTAGCGCTGATTGAAAGTCGCTCCCTGGATTCATGTAAAATATTTAGTAAACGAAAAAAGCAGGCCTCGATGAAACGGAGAGCCTGCTATCGTTTGTATCCATCGTCTGTCCTACAGGAGAAGAGATGCGATGATCAAATTGAAATATCCAGTGATTTCCCCACTCCCGTAATATCACTGCTGTTAGCGCTGTTGATACGAGTTGTTTCCGTGTTACTTGGAGCGGGCTTTTCCATTTTTGGAGCTGACGTGCTGCTGGATTGCGAACTTTGCTGTGCAATTTGAGCTTCAATCTGTTTAATTTGCTGCTGAAGCTGCTTTATTTTTGTTCCTTTTGTATCTTTATTATCCTTACTTTGCTGTACCTTATTGTACTCCGCTTCAAGTTGAGCTTTTTGCTTTTCCAGACTAGCTGTATCGTTGGTACTGGATGAAGATGAAGTGCTTGTAATAGATATTGAACTGCTGGATGTGGATGAAATGTTCATACGAGATTTCCCCTTTATAAAAGTATGAGTTTTACACGTGTGGGCTAACCGGTTCTAAGCTATGGTATTGCACTCTAATGACTATGACGACGATGATACAGATTGTTCAAAAATCTTAGCGATTTTATCGAATAAAGCCGATATTTCTTCATCTGTGGCATTCGATTCATCTGTATTTCCCCACGCTTCTTTTAATGCAGAAAGCAGATCTGTTTCCTGATCTTTGTCCGAAGCTGTTGACCCGGATATAAGACTGGAACTCAGAACGCTTTGCAAATCACTCAGCAAGGATCTTTTTTCATCTACTGTAAGCTCTTTCTCAGATGTAGCACTGTTATCCTCTTGATTGGAAGTCTCTTGGATATTCCAAGCGAATGGAGGCATAATTCCACCCATTGCCTGCATCATAGGAGGCAGAACACTGCTATCCATTTCAGGGTGGGACGGGTCCCCTTCAGGCGGCGGTGCAGGACGATTATTTTGGATCGTTTCTGCTATCTTATCGAATAGCTCCGATACTTCCTCATCTGTTGCCGTCGAAAGATCCACACCGGCTAATAAGTCGCTAACCGAAGCCAACGGATTCTTCGTGCTATTGGTGAGTTCATCTGTATCAGAGGAAGCACTTGAAGACATCAGATAACTTTGCAGGTCAGACAACAGCGTTTTCTGTTGGTCTGCAGTTATTGCAATGGTATCCTGATCGTCGTACTTGTAATCATTACTGTAGTTTTCCGTAGGAAGCGGAGCCTGCATTCCTCCCGTGTATTCCATAAATTCCTTGCTCAATTCGAGTGAATCGTTAGATTTCTTGTGTGTGGTATGACCCGTGGTATTTAGTCCATTCTCATTTGACTTCACCGTATTCGATTGATCATAGGAAGTCGTGATGAGATGCCTGTTAATGGATAGTGGCAAAGTAGATCCCCTCTCAGTGTACATAATGTTTTTAGCTGCCCACCTACCTTTCATCGGCAGCAAATCTGAATGCAACCTGAGGGTATGCTGAATGATAACTGAATACATACAGACTCACTAATACCGTAATCCTTTTTTATTTCCTAGACCATAGTCAAGGAAAATCCCCTCCGCAGGACGGGGGGATTAACCCTACTCGAGACAGGAGTAAGTAAAGGGATAATTTGTTACTCTTAGCAAAGAATAATTGAACGTATTCTAAAAATTGAAAGTAGGGGAATGATGTATGATCCGTATTAGCCATTTGGTTCACGAGAGACTTATGTTCCTATTCAAATTTTTGTACTCGCCTGCATATGTGGGTAGTGTAACACCAAGTTCCAGATTTTTAGCTAAAAATATGATAGAATCCATTCTATGGAGTGAAGTTCATGCTGTTGCCGAGCTTGGTGCTGGCACGGGGGCAATTACTCAATACATCCCGTCTGCTGCCAATTTTCAACCAAAGGTTTTACTCTTTGAAAAGGACCAGGCCATGCAGCAGAATTTAAAAAGAAGATTCCCGAATTATCTGTGCTATTCCGACTCGCGTGAGCTTCAGCTTGCTATGAAAAATGCCCAAATAGAACAGCTTGACTGCATAATTAGCGGGCTGCCATTTTTCAATTTTCCACAAGCGATGCGAAATCAAATTGTAGAACAAATTCATCTATCGCTCAGGGATGGAGGAATGTTTGTGGCCTTTCAATACTCTAAACAGATGAAGCAACAGTTAGGTGAATGGTTTGATATTGAAGAAATTAAGTTTGTGCCTATGAATATTCCACCTGCATTCGTGTATGTATGCCGAAAGAAAGCATAAGAAAGGAGTATAGGTATGGACGTGGAATATTTAATTTCCATCATCGAACAATACGGCTATGCAGCATTATTCTTTTCTCTATGGCTCGGAATTGTGGGTCTGCCCATCCCGGATGAAGTCATTGTGATGACTGGCGGGGCTGTAACAGGCATGGGCATACTTCACCCGTTACCCGCTTTTTTAATTGTATATCTTGGGGTTATATCAGGCTTGTCCTTAGGTTATGTATTGGGGAGAACCGTGGGTACACCGATTCTAGAACGTTTGCGCCGGAAGAAAAAAATGGACAAGTACATTACGTTTTCAGAAAAATTAGTACATAAGTATGGAAACTTCACTATTTGCATCAGTTATTTGCTGCCGATCGTCCGTCACATTATCCCATATATTGTCGGAATCAATAAAATGAGCTTCAAACGCTATGCACTCTTCTCTTATTCAACAGGCTTGATCTGGACGCTAATCTTCTTTCTGCTCGGACGTATCTTTGGCGATCATATACAAGCAGCAGGAGAACTGATCCATCGTTATGGCCTGCAGATGGCATTGCTTCTCATCATGCTGACAATTATATTTTTTACAATGAAATTTGTGTGGGGGAAGAAAACAACGGAGGAGTAAAGGTTGAGTATATTCGGCATGTTCATAATATAAGCGAATTTAAAAGTTACCTTTGGTGCTTCCCATCCGACTGCGCATTGGCACGACAGGTAACTTTTTAGTTCAGGTTTGTCCTTTTTAGCAATACTATCCATATGATATACTATAAACTAACAACAGAATGGCTTAGATGGGCGGCCGGCTAGTCTCCTGCAAAGGAGGTGATGCCTGTGGAGGTTAAAGATACATTAATGTTGATGATTCAATTTGCAACGTTGGTGATCTTGATTATTTCCTTCAACAAAAAGAAATAGACCGCCCTCTGGAAAAGGAATGCGGTCATATTTCGATGACTAAAACTTTTTGAACAGCCACCGCCCTTATAAGCGGCTGTTGTAAAAGAGTGAGGATGTTGGTAGCATCCTTACTCTTTTTTAGTATATACTTATTAGTTTTAGTTTATCACAGGAAAAACCATATTGCCAATATGGCAAATCTTTTTAAGGGGCAGCTTTCACACTACGTTACTTCTTTAATTGAAGTAGCTTAACCAGCTTGTCATGAATGGCAGTATTCGGGTAATTCCCGCTAAACTGAGAAGAGCCGGGGCCCATTGCGGTTAACGCCACATCAACAGATGTATGTCCTCCCGTGGTCCAGTCGATATAAAACTTTTCATTAGAGCCTTTTACAGTAAAAGGACCATCTTCTTTGGAGACGCCTTCACCGGATTCATCCTCCGCATCTTCGCCTTCAATCGCCAAACCGCCCGTTTCATGATCTGCCGTCACCAACACTAATGTATCTGGATGTGCTTTGGCATAATCCTTTGCTACTTTAACAGCCTTATCGAGCTGTTGCCCAGCCTTAATTGTTAACTCACCTTCATTGTCATGCGCCATCTCATCCGTTCCTTCTTCCTCTACCATCAGGAAAAAACCTTTTTGGTTTTTGGAAAGAACATCAATCGCTTTAGCCGTCATATCTGGTAGAGAAACCGTTGGGTTGTAAGAGTTACCCAGCTTGTTGTGAGCTTGAAACATTTCTTCATTGGCGAACAGCCCTAACAACTTAGAACCTTTAGCTGCTTTCATTTCTGTCTGATTTGTCACATAGCTATAACCCAACTTCTTCGCTTGTTCTACCAAATTTCCTTGAGTTCCCTTACTAGCTTCCTCAGGATCTTCTGCCGGTGCATCTGGATGTTTGCCTACTGTTCCGGCAGGGTACCAGAAATCCTCACCACCGCCCAGAATAACGTCCACCTTGCTTTTCTCCAGATACTGCTTGGCAATCTCGCTTTGAGCGGAGCGTTTTTCGACATGCGCACCAAAGGCGGCCCCCGTTGCGTCTGTCACTTGGCTTGTCGTCACGACACCTGTAGACATGCCTGCTTTTTTAGCCAGCTCCATAATCGTTGTCACTGGTTTTTTATTCAAATCCATTCCGATCGCGCCGTTATACGTTTTCACACCTGTTGCAATTGCAGTCGCAGCGGCGGCAGAATCCGTAACCAGATTATCCCCTGAACTTGTGCTAACCAAGCCGGTTACAGGCATGTTGTCCATTTCAAGTAATCCCGATTTCCCTACCGTCGCCAAGCGAATCGCGTTGCGACTTGCTTCTCCCATACCATCGCCGATAAAGAGAATGACATTCTTAGGAGCATCGACTTTCGCTGACGAAGTTTTCAGTCCTTTGGATACCTGTGCGGTAGTAGACTTGGTATTAGATGAGGCTGCAAAAGCGTTGGGGATATTAGCAGATAACAATGGCGCACTCAAAACGGTAATGGCACCTAAAGCAAGGATACTCTTTTTCATCGAACGCTTTTTCACAAGGTCACACTCCAATAAATTTAATATTCATATATGATAAAGTAATCATATATCTGCTTTGTAAAGCATCGTAAAGCAATAGATTACACGAATGTAAAATTTGGAGTGACCACCTATTTTTTATAAAACAAAAGAAGACACCGACTCTTAATTTATCAAAGTCGATGCCCTCTGGCGTTTTTATTTAAATGGCGGCGATATTTTTGCCGATCGGCATGGTGTAGTAGAGCGGTTTTTGCTGTCCATTTTGCTGATAGACTACAAGCAACAGCGTGCGGCCTTCGGCTGTCAATGGGCTTCCCCCACTCAGGATATGATCCAGACTAAACGGCAGTACATCCAGCACAGCGTGCTTTTGCAGTTCCTTTTCACTCAGCTTCAATGAAGCAAAGGCTGGAATAATCTCGCGGTATGGCTGAGGCTGTTGATTGCCTACATTCGCCTCACCTGTACTCTCCTTGCTCGCATCTGCCACTAAATCTGCAACCGCAGGTGACAACAGCGCGTCCGGGTGCTGGAGAATCATTTTCATGTAGCTGGACCAATCGTCCTTCTCCAAGGTATGCTCCCACCAGATTTTACGCGGCTTGTATTTATGGTTCAGGAAATAATCAAGCTTCATCAGTCCAAGCACCATATCCATTCGCTTTGTTCCACGCGATTCCAAGAAGGACTGGAGACGCGTGAACAAATCTTCGAGCTGATGTCCAATTTTTTGCCAGCCCTGTCCTTCCCAGTAGTCTCCGAATTCCTGAAAGAAATCAAAAGCGGACGAGAATTCACGCTCAATCAGATAGTTGACTGTATGATCCATACGATGAGAGTTCCAGTATTTCTCCAATACATCTTCCAAGCGCTTGAGCCGGACGATATCGGCAAAGGAAAGGACGTCATTGCTCAGCATTTCATAAGGCGCCACGTCCATGTACTTGTAGTTGTACTTATCTGCGTCGATACGCAGTCCAGTGCCACGCAGCATTTTAAGGAAGCCAAGTTGAAGCTCTTCCGGGCCGAGCGCAAAAACGTCATTAAACGTTTTACGGAATGTGTTGTAGTCCTCCAAAGGCAATCCGGCGATCAAATCCAAATGCTGGTCGATTTTACCGCTTTGTTTGACCTTGGTAACAGTACGGGAAAGCTTGGTAAAGTTCTGGCGACGTTTAACCAGCTCATTGGTAGGATCATTCGTTGATTGGACGCCGATTTCAAATCGAAATACGCCCGGCGGCGCGTTTTCCGCCAAATAATCCAATACCTCAGGACGCATAATATCTGCCGTAATCTCAAACTGGAAGACACAGCCACGGTGATTTTCAATCAAAAATTTGAACATTTCCAATGCATAATCGCGTTTAATATTAAACGTCCGATCCACGAACTTGATTAGGTTGGCTCCATTGTCGATCAGATACAAAATATCTGACTTTGTGCGCTCGATATCGTAATAACGCACCCCAACCTCAATGCTGGACAGACAAAACTGGCAGCTGAACGGACAGCCCCGGCTCGTTTCAAAATAAACAACCCGTTTCCCGAGTTCCGGTATATCCTCTGCAAAACGATAGGGCGACGGCAGCTCGTTCAAGTCTGCTTTCGGGCGGCCGGGCATCTGAATAACCTCTTCTCCCTTACGGTAAGCCAGTCCATAGACAAAATGGAACTTGCGATCCCCTTCCAGCTCCTGCAGCAGTTGATGGAAGGTTTCCTCTCCTTCACCAACCACGATAAAATCCACATTCGCCAAACGCTTCATCCAGTGATCCGTATCGTAGGATACCTCCGGACCACCCAGAACAATTTTGACCTCGGGCATAATCTTTTTCAACACATCAATGACTTTAATCGTCTCTTCAATGTTCCAAATATAACAGGAAAAGCCGATGACATCTGCCCCCCGTTGAAACAAATCGGATACGATGTTCATCACCGGGTCCTTAATTGTGTATTCCGCCAGCTCGATATCAAAGTCCTTTTCACTGTAGGCTTTGAGGCATCGAATTGCCAGCGAGGTATGAATATATTTTGCATTTAACGTTGATAAAATGACTTTCATAGGTCACAACCTTCTATAGTTTGCATGGACTGTTATAGCCTTACCTTAGTATAGCTATTCAAAATCCTCGTACACATCGTCTGCATAAATCTCGTCCTCGCTTACCGTTCCCCCGATATTCCCCTGATTTTGAAAAAAATCAAGAAACGGCTTGCCGTACTTACGGAACTTCACTTCGCCGACACCCTTGATCCGCAACATGTCTGCCTCGGATTGCGGGCTCGCTACGCTCATCTCACGCAGCGTCGCATCATTAAAAATGATATAAGACGGTACATGCTCCTGGGCGGCCAGATCGCGGCGGATCAGGCGCAATTGCTCAAACACGGTTTCGTTGACTGCAGCCGGGTATGCATCGCGTCCCTGTCTTCCGCGTGAACCTGCTCCACCTGCAAAAGCCGTGGCATGTCGCACCACACGCTGCATGACTTCTCGCTGGCCTTTCAGCACTTCAGCCGCAAGCTGCTGCAAGCGTACGACCGGATATTGTCCCTCGGACAACATCAGATAGCCTTCCGAAACAAGAACATTGATAATTTCAGCAATTTCTTTTTCCGTCCGGTTGCCCATCACGCCATAGGTTGGCAGGCTGTCAAAACCATACTGCAGCACTTTTTTGTTACGCGAGCCTTTCAACACCGAGGCGACCATCGAGACCCCATAACGTTCCCGCATGCGATGAATGCACGAAAAAATCTTTTGCGCATCTATGGTCATATCAACCAGTTCCCGCTCATCTGTACATGAACTACATATGCCGCAAGCTTCATGCTCTTCCGCTTCTCCGAAATACTCAAGCTGTGCCGTACGTAGGCAACGAGTCGTGTAGCAATAATCAACCATCTGCTGGAGCTTGCGGTAGTCGTTACGCTTGCGGTCTTCATCCTGTGGATTTTGCTCAATCAGAAACTTCTGCGTCACAATATCTTGCGGTCCGAACAGCAAAATACATTGACTCGGGTCGCCATCACGTCCTGCGCGTCCCGCCTCTTGCACGTAAGCCTCCATATTTTTAGGCATGTTGTAGTGAATGACATAGCGTACGTTCGATTTATCTATCCCCATGCCGAAGGCATTGGTTGCTACAATGACACGGATATCGTCGTACAGAAACCCTTCCTGGCTATCTGCACGTTCCTGATCTGTCATCCCGGCATGATAACGCCCGGCTGCCATGCCTGCGTCACGCAGCCGTTGGTACAAATCGTCCACGTCCTTACGTGTCGCCGCATAAATAATGCCCGATTCACCCTCATGCTCACGGGCATAATTCAGTAAAAAGCTGCGTTTGTCTTCCCCGCGTAGCACACTGAACGCCAAATTTGGCCGTCCAAGGCCTGTAACGAACGTCTCCGGTGAGCGCAGACGAAGTAGGCGCACGATGTCATCCATGACCTGCGGTGTCGCCGTTGCCGTAAACGCCGCCACGATTGGGCGTTCATACAGCCCGTCCACGAATGGAGCCACAGCCAGATAGCTGGTACGGAAATCATGGCCCCACTGGGATACGCAGTGCGCCTCATCTACCGCAACGCAGGAAATTGGCAACTGAGCCATTTCATCCCGAAACCAGTCCAGTTCCAGTCGTTCCGGTGCGACATACAGCAACTTCAAGTCACCATTTCGTGCGGCTCGTATGCGGTCATTCACTTCTCGACCACTCAACGTACTATTGATGTAGGCAGCAGCAATCCCCATTGTAGTCAGCGCATCCACCTGGTCCTTCATCAGCGAGATGAGCGGTGACACGACAATGGTCAGCCCCTCATGCAGCAACGCGGGGATCTGGTAGCATATCGATTTTCCGCCCCCTGTCGGCATGATGCCCAACGTATCGTTGCCCTCCAGCATACTGGCCACAATTTTCTTTTGTCCCTCCCGGAAATCGGGATAGCCATAAAATTTTTGCAGCAAGTCCTGCGCCCGTTCCAATGTTGGTGCTTGTACACTCATAGTTTCAAAACTCCTCATATTTCTAGCGTCCTTGACGCATATCGGCTTTTCTTTCGTTACCTTTAGTTTACCGGGGTTCAGGGTAATGTTCAACCGCTAGAAGACTGCCAATCTGGTTTAGTCCCTTATGGCGTTCGCTGTTTTCTCATGATATAGTGAACACGGTGCCGCAAATTTGTCCATAACTATGAAGAGACACGGTTCCAAGAAGGAGAAAGAATCCATGAACAATCGGAAACCCCAAAGGAAAAATCATACAAAATCTACGTCAAACGCAAGCCATTCCAAACGCAGTCATAAACCTGCCGGAAGATCTGGCTCCCATAGACCGGAAGCTCAACGGAGAACGAATGCTTTAGATAAAGCCCCTGCCAAAACATACATCGTCCAGGAGCCTGCCGAGCTATTGAGCTTTTTAGTAGAACATGTGACTGGCATGGGTCGTAACTCCATTAAATCAGCACTGGCTCGTGGGCAGGTGTCCGTCAACGGCATCCCGCGTACCGTGCATAATTTTCCACTGGAGCAAGGTCAGACTGTCGCTCTTTCCAAGGAAAAAGTAACTCCCGTTGTACCACTGACTGGGCTACGTATTTTGCATGAGGATGAAGCCATTATCGTTATCCATAAGGATGCCGGGTTGCTGTCCGTGGCTTCAGCGCAGGAGCAGGAAGTAACAGCATATCGCCAGCTTACGGCCCATGTGAGGCGCGAACATCCGTACAATCGTATTTTTGTACTGCATCGTTTGGATCGTGATACGTCAGGAGTGATGATGTTTGCGAAAAGCGAAGCCATACAGCAGGAAATGCAAAAAGCGTGGAAGGAAGTTGTGTATGAACGAACATACATTGCTCTTGTCGAAGGGCAAGTTAAAAAAGCTGAGGGTACAATCACTTCATGGCTGAAAGAAAGCAAGACGCTAAAAATGTATTCCAGTCCTTATCCGAATGACGGACAGCACGCAGTCACTCATTACAAGCTGCTTCAAGCCAATCGGCATTTTTCTTTGCTGGAAGTACGTTTGGAAACCGGACGCAAAAATCAAATCCGCGTACATATGGAGGATATCGGTCATCCAATTGTTGGAGATAAAAAATACGGTTCCAAATCCAAGTCGATTGGGCGCCTTGGCCTACATGCGAGGGTATTGTCATTTATTCATCCCGTCACCGGAGTATTGCTGCGTTTTGAATCCGACATTCCTAAAACCTTTTTGAATCTGTTTCGGGAGTAGAATTGGGCAAAGCATACGGAGATTAGATGGAAAAATATAAGAGGAAATGAGGGGGCTGTAGAAGACAGCACCCTTTTTTGATTGATTAAGCGGTATACCTCCGAACACCATCAGCCATTTTCATCAACTCATCCCATATATATATGGGCGTATTACACACTGGACAATCTACCCAACCGTTTAAATAGGGTAACTGGGCAAGCAGCTTGTTTTCTTCAATTTTTTGGGCATATTCGTGTAACCACTGCATATTAGCACCTCTATGGTCCAATGAACGGGGGCGGATCGGATGGGGAACCAGATTGTCTGAATTTACAGGATCCTTATCATAGACAACCAGGGTGTCATTCTGTTCATCAGGCCAAATATAGAGCGGGGTACCGCAATGGGGACAATCCAGCGTATATTCGTCACCTGTATCGAAGCTTTGTAGCATATAAGCTACGCAGCGATAACCCTGAAAAGCGGCACCCGCAGCCAGAACATAGCGTTTACCGACATCTCCTTCGTGCTCTTTCGCATAGAGCACCATTTCTTCAGTCAATTCTGCAAGTCGGACAATGGCACACCGATATTGTGCATAAATATATTCAGCCAGACTAGAATCCACTTTTACCTGATCCCTTGTAAATTCCAATGGAACTTTGGTATGTAAGGGATTGTTATTCTTCGCTTCGAATATTCCGCAAATGTTATATATATCTGCACGAATCCCTATATCAGAACTTTTTAACGCAATGTCCACAAGGTAAGGTACAGCTGCAAATGTACAAGTATACAACGTATTTTGGTGATACAGTTCCTCCCAATACAAGGTGTCAGCCATTTCGCCGTCATATCCGGCTTGGAGCTGCTTCAACATTTCTGGGACGTATTGAGAAGAACCGTAGGGGCCTTGGAGCAGAGTCCAGACCGGATCGGACAAAGCCAGCATCTTGATACTCCTTCCACCGTTTTTCTTCCAGTAGAGGATTTTGCAAAAATCCAATAAACGACTTCCAATGAATAAGATATAGATCGAAATGGTTTAGTTCGTCTATATCTTGCACTTCGGAGCGACTGGAATCGAATTTTGCAAAATCCTGATAGTAACATGGGATCGGTTTTTAATTTAAATTTTGCTAACAAAATTCATTTTAACTTCATAATTCTCAGCTTCTTACGTTTATTTTATTATACGCATATTATTAGCTGAAGTTGCTTTTCTCGATTTACGCAATATACAAAATCACTATTTTTTCGGGTCTATAATCATATTCGGTTAAGCTTTCTGCATTGTGAAGGTGATACACATTAAATTAATGAATTAATTACCCGGTTTTTATGTTTTACTACGAGTCCTCTGTCCATTCAGTTCCTTCTTCATATACATAGTTCATATTATAAGTCCTGTTACTTAAAAATTGCTGAGTAAGAAATAAAGTATATATACTTTAAAATTTCCATACATGTAAAAACAAAGCCGCTCCCCTGCCTGTTTTTAATTATGCCAAACGGGTAAGACATACTTGTTCAGGCCTTTAATCTAACACTAGAATCAATTTCATAAATGATTAAACCAACGAAGTGTATACTACATATAGACAAATTAAACCATTTTGATCTATATGTACTCTTTATTAAAGCTACTAAAAGTATTATGAAATGGATTCACTACAGAACTGATTTTATGAATCGGTATATGAAAAGGCGTGTTGGGAATATTATGTACGAATACTGCGACTATAAGGGGAAATAGCCTATGACCATAACACCGGAACAGCGGATTACCCTGCACGGATTTAACAATTTGACCAAATCATTAAGCTTCAACATGTACGATATTTGTTATACCAAAACCAAAGAAGAACGCGAGGCGTATATCGAATATATTGATGAACAATACAACTCAGATCGGCTGACAGCTATTTTAAAAAATGTATCTGACATTATCGGCGCCCACGTGCTCAACGTAGCCCAGCAGGATTATGTTCCTCAAGGAGCCAGCGTAACAGTACTTATATCAGAAGGACCCATTGTGGAGGTACCGACTGAATCTTATGCCGAGTCACCAGGCCCCCTACCTGAATCCGTCGTGATACAGCTGGATAAAAGCCACATTACGGTTCACACCTACCCGGAATATCATCCAGACGAGGGGATCAGTACGTTTCGAGCTGATATTGATGTCTCTACCTGTGGGGAAATCTCCCCACTCAAGGCACTCCACTATTTGACTCATTCTTTCGACACCGACATTATGACGATTGATTACCGGGTACGCGGCTTCACACGTGATACGAATGGACATAAGCTTTTCATCGACCATGATATCGCCTCCATTCAAAACTATATTCCAGACGAAGTACGCAGTCAGTATGACATGATCGATGTGAATGTGTATCAGGAAAATATTTTCCATACCAAATGTAAGCTAAAACAATTCGATCTGGACAATTACCTGTTCGGCTACACCAAGGAAAGCCTGAGTGAAAAAGAGCAACAAAATATATCAACACGTCTCAAGATCGAAATGGACGAAATTTACTACGGTAAAAATATGACGTAACAGATCGAATGCGTGAAAATAAAATAGATCATTTTATTGAAAAAAGGATGATCGCTTGGACTGGAATACAGCCGGGCTTTCGTCCTTTTTTCAATACAAAATAATAGATATTACTCAACTTGATCTGTACAAGCGAGAGATTGTTCACTATGATAGGGGAAGAAACCACTAATTTAAAATATCAGCATAGATTTTACATCCGCTTCTTATTGTAAGCGCAATCAATTGATCCTACGTATGATTTTGTTATGGAAGACAAAGGAGGAATTTGTATGCAAGGCGGTATTGGCGGTAAAAACATCATTTTGCGATTGGAAATTTCCACCGGACACATCCAATTTGGTCAATTGATTACGCTGGTAAACGAACATGGCGGAGATGTGATTGCCATTGACGTCATTAGCACCTCTGAGAAGGTCACTGTGAGGGATATTACAGTTACCATTGCCGATCCAGCAGAAATCGACCGAATGATTGCCCGGATTAAAAAAGCACAAGGTGTTAAGGTACTATCCATCTCAGATCGTACCTTCCTATTACACCTCGGGGGCAAAATTGAAATGCAGCCCAAAGTCCCAATTCAAAACCGCGATGACTTATCCCGGGTATATACCCCCGATGTGGCACGCGTATGCATGGCGATTCACGAGGAACCGGACAAAGCTTTCCGTTTGACGATCAAGCGTAACACGGTCGCTGTCGTCTCTGACGGAAGCGCTGTTCTCGGGTTAGGTAACATCGGTCCCTATGCAGCCATGCCGGTTATGGAAGGCAAAGCCATGCTGTTCAAGCAGCTCGGCTCCGTCGATGCCTTTCCAATCTGTCTGGATACGCAGGACACCGAAGAGATCATTAAGGCCATTAAACAAATGGCCCCAGCTTTTGGCGGGATTAATCTGGAGGATATTTCGTCGCCACGATGCTTTGAGATTGAACAGCGGTTACGTAAAGAGCTGGACATACCTGTTTTTCATGACGATCAGCACGGCACAGCTGTCGTTTTATACGCAGGGCTGATCAATGCGCTCAAAGTTGTCGGCAAAGCCCTGTCTGACGTCAAAATTGTCGTCTGTGGTATCGGGGCTGCGGGTGTGGCCTGCACAAAAATATTGCTATCTGCAGGAGCAGTCAACATCATTGGCGTAGATCGTCACGGAGCGCTTACAGCCGATGAAACATACGAGCATCCGATGTGGAACTGGTATGCGCAGCATACCAACCCTGAACGGCTGTCCGGCACGCTGTCCGAGGTTCTGAAGGATGCTGACGTGTTTATCGGACTGTCGGCAGGTGGACTACTGCAACGAGAAGACGTGAAACGTATGAAAGAAGCCCCGGTGCTGTTCACTATGGCTAACCCGGTTCCCGAAATTGCGCCAGAGGACGTCGAGGACATTGCGGGTGTCATCGCCACCGGACGTTCGGACTATCCTAACCAAATTAACAATGTGCTTTGTTTCCCTGGCATCTTTCGAGCGGCGCTCGACTGCCGTGCCCGTGAAATCAACGAAGAGATGAAGCTGGCGGCCGCAGAGGCCATCGCAGGCACGATCCGTCCTGAAGAACTAAACAAGCTGTATATTATCCCTGGCGTATTTAACGAGAGTGCGGTTCAACGGGTGCGTGAAAAGGTGATTCAAGCCGCGATTGCGAGCGGTACAGCCAGAAGAGTGCCTCGGGATTTCAGATAAAAGAAAAGGATTGCTCCCTTAAATGCGGGTGCAATCCTTTTTTGCTATGGAAAGGTCAGTCTTCATATTCGTTATCTTTACAGCGGTTATGACCTCCATTTAGAGAACAATTGACTGGCACGCTGGGCAAACTCCTCCAGATTAAAGTTGGAGTTGTCCAGCTTGTAGTACCATTTTTTAATCGTATCCAAAATCCATGAGGGAACCTTAACCTCCGAGATACCGGAATAAAACGTATGATACGCCCACACCAAATGCTCCCAGCGCTTGTCATCGCCTTCCTTCACGTATTCAGATACGTCCAATACCTTGGCACGCCCGTCTTGCATAAGTACATTCTTGAGGTGAATATCACGGGGATTCAGCCCTTTGGATCGGACGAATTCCCTTGCCTTTTCCACATCCAGAATGACCTGCTCTGGCACAGGAATTCCTTGCAGCAGACAATCCAGCAGCGTAATACCAGATTCATAACTTATGACAATATACTTGTCGCCTTTTCCGTAATAATGAGGAAAAAAGTCAGACCCTCGCAAACGCTCATATACGTCGGCCTCCGCATCTTTCTTCTCGATCGCCATGTCTGAGTATACCTTGAACGCGTAGCCTGGCAACGTATCGAGAGTAAATACGGCCGCATCTGTCCCGATGCCAATACAGCGGACGTCTTGAGTGCCTGTTTTAATGGTAACCGGATCATTATCCTCCGTACTGTATACGGTCACTTGACTTATGATGTCTTCTGCCTGCCTCCATTGTTCTACCATGCGCGATCCCCTCCTTCTCTGTTCTAAACCAATACCAATAAAGTTAGTTCTATAACAGATAAACAGTATTACGGGTTATCTTTTGGAATGGCTTCAAAATAGGTTGATTCTTTTATAAATACGGTATGTACCGTGTCTATCGAGCGTCCGACAGAAGCAACCTTCTTAACTCTGCATAGCTTGCTGCTGTTTTATAGATCCCCAGCACGTCAGTCTCCGGGGGAGCGTTCCTGTGATTGAACCAGATCACCTGCCAATTCGCAGCTATAGCTCCCGCCACGTCATTACGCCAGGAATCCCCAATATAGCAGCAGTGCTCTGCTAACGTTCCTGTCCGTTCGTTCACTACTTCAAAAATGCGCGGATCAGGCTTGGCATAGCCAACGGTCCCAGATACAAAGATATGCTCTGCTGCAACATGATTCTCCAGTGCCATGGCCTTGATCTTGCTCATCTGGTGTTCCTCAAGACCGTTTGTAATTAATCCAACTAAAAAGCCAGCCGAGCTCAAATCATTTATTAACGAGGTCGCCCCCTCAAAAGGCTCAATTCGGTACTGACGATCCAAGTATTCTTGTTGAACATGTACTGCCTGCTCACGGGTAATTTCTACCCCGAATTCTTGTAAAGCCAGAATGAAACGGCCTTCCCTCATCTCATCCAGTTCATCCGGCCCTGCCTTCCCCTCCAATAGTCCTCCTTTAGCCGATAGTACATCGCTGTAATAGCGAATACGATGGTAGGTTTTCTCATAAGGAAAACGGTCACTCAATCCTAATACTGTACGCAATGCATCGCGTGTAGGGTGCAAATGATCGTACATCGTATCATCTACATCAAAAAAAACAGCCTTCTTTTGCATGTTCATATGCCCACTTCTTTCTGTTAAATCTTCGGATGACGCTCCTTTTCACCTTGTCCTGATATTATACCCGTTGGCCTGTTACGTTGCACCTTGTCCTTCACACTGCGCATCCTGCAATCACACTTCACGTTTGCTAACATACACTGAAAAGACCGCATTTTCGCAAACTCACTTTACTTCTCTACCGAGCTAACATAGGTATCTTGTCCTGCTTTGCCCGAAAGCGTTTTATTTGACAACACACGGGTAAAAGGTCACATTTTTGAAAATATTCGTCATACAGGTTTACATTTCGTGTAAAATCACGTACCTTTTAGGGATGAACGCTTTACGGATGTACTTGGATAAGGGAGGCATACACGATGGATTCCGGTTCTAACCTAGCCTATGGATCAGCTACACCTTTGATTGAGGCACTTATAGAATTTGAAAAAGAGCTCGAAGCGAACCGGCATTCTCTGAGTTTTGATTTGGGATTGATTATGGAGCAGGGCCGCGCGCCACGATATATGGCTACACCACCAGATGTTGTTCCTTTTGCCCACGCAGGGGTGGACGGAATACATTATGGCTTTTTAACGGATTTTGGGCTTGAAAAGGACCTTTCCCGGGCCCCTATAGTATGTGTATCTCCCGTCGATTGGACGGGTGTGTGGGTGGTTGCCCGTCATTTGCAGGATTTTTTAAGCGTTGTTTATACAGAGAACAGTTCATTAAAACGATACTACGCCAGTGGAGATGACTATTCTGGACATGCAGGTCAGCGACTGCCTCAGATTGTAGATGAACGCACCGCGTTTGTACGCGAATGCTTTCGAGAACGCTTTGGTATCGAACCGATTCAGGATATGGCTGCGTATATCGACAGCTTGCGAACAGAACGGAAGCACAATGAAGCAGCTCCTACGCTAAACGGGTTGGGCATCCAGTTATCTTCTTCTGCCAAGCATAGCTCTTCTATGGAGAGTGCCCTCTTGACCGTAACGGAGCCTTTCCTTTGGGAACAACAAGGCGAAGCTGTGCGTGAGTTGTTCCACAACGGTTCGCGTGAAGCCAGACTGGCTTTTATTCGGGATGCCCAGACACGGCATCTGTTCACCCATTCTGCCCTTCGTGCTTTTGTAGCTGGACAGCTTAAGTTGATGGGCCTATCTGAGGCCGCAACATATCTGGAAGAGTCCTACTATACCGTTATTCCCGATATGATAGAATCTTGACGAAAACTTCGATTCCCCCTAACATAACCGCCTCTGAAAAGGCGGCTTTTTGTGCTACAATAAATGAAAATAATAGGGTCGAACGGCCCGGTACGAATGAAAGAGAGCGAGTATGAATAATCATTCCTATCCTACTCCTGAAATCATTGAAGTTTGTCTGTTGGCGGGCAAACTGATGATGCAAAATGGAGCCGAAACCTATCGTGTTGAAGACACGATGTCCCGCATTGCTTCAGCCTATGGCATATCCCAGTCCCATAGCTATGTAACACCAACTGGGATTTTTTTTGCCATTAATGATTCGGAGCCTGCCAAGCTCATCCGCATCGTAGAGCGGACCACCGATTTGCACAAGGTGACAGAGGTCAATTCCATTTCACGTAAAATCAGCACAGGTGATTTGTCTCCCCGCGCTGCCGTCAAGGAGCTTTCGGAGATTGAGCGTGGCCCCCTCCGCTATTCCAACCGTGTACAGCTGATGGCTGCTGCGTTGGCCAGCGGTTGCTTTATGATTATGTTTGGTGGTGTCTGGCGAGACTTCCCCGCAGCTGTGTTATGCGGCGGTATCGGATTTGCAGCCGTACAGTATTTTCACAGGCTCGTTAAGGTCAAGTTTTTCTCAGAGTTTTCTGCATCTTTTCTAATCGGCTTGCTGGCGGCTCTGTTAACGATAGTAGGCTGGGGACAGATGATGGATAAAATTATAATTGGCTCTGTCATGCCACTGGTTCCAGGCTTGTTAATTACAAATGCCATCCGTGATTTAATGTCCGGGCACCTTGTTTCGGGTCTTTCCAAGGGAGCCGATGCTTGCCTGACGTCTTTCGGCATTGGAGCTGGCGTTGCGGTTATCATTTCTTATATGTGATTCGGAGGAGATTCAAGTCTATGCTTGCACAATTATTCACAAGCTTTATTGCCACCGCTGCTTTCGGCATACTTTTCCATGCCCCCCGGCGTTCACTACTGCAATGCGGTTTTGTTGGTATGCTAGGCTGGCTTGTCTATTATTCAACCACGGACAGCATGGGACCTGTGAGCGCCAGCCTTTTGGCAACGATTCTCATCGGCATCGTCAGTCAAGGCTTTGCGCGGCTGTACAAAATGCCTGTGATTATTTTCAGTGTGGCAGGCATGATCCCTCTCGTTCCAGGGGGAATGGCCTATAATGCCATGCGCCAGTTCGTACAACATAATTATCCTCAGGCACTGGAGCTGGCCATGAGCACGCTGATGATCGCAGGAGCTATTGCTGTCGGTTTGGTGCTGTCTGAGGTGCTTAATCAAATTTTTCACAGCATACGTTTTAAACCACAGCGCTAAAAGCGATGAAAATAGCAAAGTAAAAGAGGCTGCTCCTAAAATCATCCGCAGTGTTTGAGACGATTTTGGAAACAGCCTTTTTCTGTACACATTACAAAAAATATTTATATGTCATAAGCTATTATTCATCCACTCGCTTACCTAATATCGCCAAATCTCGCTCTATGCTGTCGAGCACAGCTACACGCGGATAGTAACCCCATTGCTCAAAACCAAACTTCCGCAGCAGCCCAATACTTGGCTCATTATGACCAAAAACAAATCCCAACAACGTTGTGATCCCCAGTCTCGGACATTCATTTAGCAAGTGCTGTACCAGTCGACTTCCCGTTCCTGTTCCACGAGAATCCTCATGGACGTAAATGCTAATTTCTGCTGTACCGTTATAAGCTGGACGCCCATAAAAGGACTGAAGGCTGGCCCATCCGGCAATTGCACCCTTTTGTTTTAATACCCACAAAGGGCGGTGATTTTCCTGATGAGCCTCAAACCATGGAATTCTACTCTCCACTGTCACCGGTTCCAGATCTGCCGTGACCATTCGTCCTGCGATCGTAGAATTATAAATGTCCACAATATCGGGAAGATCCTCTTTGCACGCAAATTCAATGGAAAAAGATTGGTCCTTATTCATTATTCGTATCCGCCTCCTATTGTGTGATTTATTTATTGTACAAGACAAGCGCCCGATCAGCCATATCGAGTTGTTTTGCGGATTAGTCCCAAAGGGTTTTATAATAGAGCTTGAAGAAAAACAAAAACGAGGTAAGCGATTTAACACAATGAGACGGGAGGTATGTTTCGGAGTCAGGGATTCTGAAGCAGCTTAATATGAATATTGGAAATCAACTCTTGATTTTGAAAGTACCTATAGAATCTTTTTTTGGAAAAACGACCATTTATCCTGTGCTGCTCAAGGACGAGGATGGACTTACACTGATTGACACGGGAATGCTCGGCCAATTGGAGCCATTACGCAAGGCTATTTCAGATGTGGGTGAGGATATCAGCCGCCTGAAAAGAATTATTTTAACACATCAGGATATTGACCATATCGGAAATGTTCATGCACTACTGGACTTGCTGCCGAATACTGCCCTGTTAGCCCATAAGGATGACGTTCCTTATATGACAGGAGAGCGACCGTTTGTGAAGCTGACGCCGGAACGGATCAAACAGATGGATACTGTGTTCAGGCAGCAAGCAGAGGATATGATTCGCCGACTGCCAGATTTGCGCTTTGCTCATATTCTTGAGGACGGTGAGCATCTGCCTTATGGTGGGGGCATACAGATTATTCATACACCCGGTCACACGCCCGGGCATATCAGCTTGTATGTGCCCGCACAAAAGCTACTGTTAGCAGCAGATGAACTTTTGGTAGTCGAAGGTGAACTGGTCGGTCCCGCTGAGTCAGCTACGCCGGATATGCCATTGGCTCTGAAGAGCCTCGATAAACTAACTGTATTGGATGTCGAGAAGGTACTCTGCTACCATGGTGGTTACTATGATCAGAATGTACAGGCACGACTGCAAACATTGTGTCAGGAAAGAGAATAAGTCATTCAATGCTATAAATAATTATGTATGAAGAGCTATAATGAATAAATAGACAGAAAGGAATGAGACTTTATGAATGAGAAAATAACCCGACTGTATGATGAACTGAAGTCACAGTCTTGGGACGGCCTGCTTGTGACCGATCCTAAACATATTTACTATCTGACGGGCTTTGCCAGTGATCCGCATGAGCGTTTTCTGGGTCTGGTGTTGCTTCGGGACCAAGAACCAGAACTGATCGTACCCGCCCTGGATGCAGAAGCCGCCCAAGCTGCTTCTTCTGTGACTCGTATATCCACCCACACCGATACGGACAATCCATATGATCTGCTGCGTCAACGTACAGGCACCGGAGTGAGAACATTCGCGCTGGAAAAGGAACACGTCTCCGTCCTCCGTTATGAACAGCTACATACTGCTATTGGCGCGGCTCAATATGTGGATCTGGGTCCTGTACTTCAAGAAATGCGTGTGAGAAAAACCCCTGAGGAAATACAACGTCTGAAACATGCAGCTCGTTTGGTGGAAGATGCTCTTCGCCACGGCCTCACCCATGTGCGCGAAGGAGTGACGGAAGTCGAGCTGGTGGCAGAAATCGAATACCAGATGAAAAAAATCGGCGCAGACGGCCCGTCCTTTGACACAACAGTGCTGTCTGGACCCAAAACAGCCTTGCCTCATGGTGTTCCAGGCACCCGCAAGCTACAGCATGGCGATCTGCTCATGTTTGATATGGGCGTATACTCCGATGGCTATGCTTCGGATATTACACGTACTTTTGCTTTTGGAAAGCTATCGGCTGAGCTGGAGACGATTTATAATACGGTTCTTCGCTCGAACGAAGCGGGAATTGCCGCCATTCGCCCGGGAGTTTCCTGCGCATCCGTAGATCAGGCAGCACGGGCTGTTGTTGAAGCCGCTGGATATGGTCCTGCCTTTAACCATCGAGTTGGACACGGCCTTGGCATGAGTGTTCACGAATATCCATCTGTACACGGAGGCAATAGCGATCTACTTCATGAAGGCTTCGTGTTCACAATCGAACCCGGTATCTATGTGCCAGGCCTCGGCGGTGTGCGGATTGAAGATGACGTTCTGGTCACCTCTGATGGTGTTGAAGTGCTTACCTCTTTTCCAAAAGAACTGACAGTGCTGGGATAAAAACATCGCTATTCATTATATCGGTATGTAAAAAGTATGAAAAAAGGAGGGGCAACCCCAAGCCATCATGGCTTGAGGGTTTGCTCCTCCTCTTCTATAAAGCGGAAATTGCGTGCGATGTACAAAATGGGTGTACCCGCCGCGGTCAGTACAAATTTTAAGATGTAGGTGGTGAATAATATCTCGAGCCATATCCCCCACGCATAACCGTAAAAGGCAATAGTACAGAAAATGAGCGTATCTATAAACGAGCTGATCATCGTGCTGCCATTGCCACGAATCCAGAGCTGATGACGTTCCGGAAAAAACTTGCGAATCCAGGCGTACAGACGCACGTCCAGCAATTGACTGACCGCATAGGCTGTCAAGCTGGCAAGCGCAAGCCTTGGCAACAATCCAAACAGCTGTTGCATCGGTGTCTGGGCAAAATCCGTTGCAGTAGGCTGGAACTGCAGCACCATTTGCATCGTTATCGTCGTCATAATCAGAGTGAAAAAGCCGAACCACACAGCTTTACGCGCCTCTTTAGGCCCATATTTTTCATTCAGTAAGTCACTGGCCATATACATAGAAACATACATCGTATTTCCCAATGTCGTGGTAATGCCGACCAGATCAATCGTTTTGGTTACCTGAATGTTGGCTAGTACAGTAGCAACACCAATCCAGGCGTACAGCCCTTTTTTACCGAACAACCGAAAACATAACAAAAAGAACATAAAATTGACGAGGACAAAAGCCGCCCCCCATAACAGATTAAACATGAAATCCTCCTAGTTTTGATAGCGCGGGATGGTTGCGAACCGCGGTTCATCCGAAGCAAGCCGGAAAAACATTATTTTAATGTATCACAGATTAGGATTCGTGAACAGCTATAATTTACACTGTCCTAAACTCAATACAAAGAGCCGACCTTATGGCCGGCTCTTTGTATTGAGTACATTCTGTACGTGTGTTATATAGGCTACAGATGCGATAGGGGAATGCATCGTACACCATTCGTTTATCATTTACTTAGGAGTGTGCCGTTGCATCCAAATCCATGCCATGATTGTTGAACACGTCTTGATCGTTCTCCTTGAGCACCTTGCCTGAAATGAGACCTGCGGTAATAGAATCATTGACATTTAACGCTGTGCGTCCCATATCAATCAACGGTTCGACTGAGATGAGCAATCCTGCCAATGCCACTGGAAGATTCATGGTGGAAAGCACGATCAGGGAAGCGAAAGTGGCACCACCGCCTACACCCGCCACGCCGAACGAGCTGACCGTAACGACCAGAATAAGCGTGAGGATAAAATCCCAGCTCGTTGGATCAATACCCACGGTTGGAGCAATCATAACCGCCAGCATTGCCGGATAAATACCAGCACAGCCGTTTTGCCCAATAGTCGCTCCCAAGGTCGCAGACAGATTCGCGATGCCGTCGGACACACCAAGCTTTTTCGTTTGTGTTTCAACATTTAACGGAATGGTCGCTGCACTGGAACGAGAAGTAAAAGCAAAAACCAGTGTAGGCAATACCTTTTTCACATACGTCACCGGATTGTAGCCGAACAAGGCCAGCAAAATAAGATGAATGATAAACATGACCAACAAAGCCACATAAGAAGCGAGCACAAACTTGATTAGCTTCAAAATTTCATCTGGATTGGTCGTAGCTACTACTTTAGTGATCAGGGCTAAAATGCCGTAAGGTGTCAATCTCAGCACCAGAGTTACAATCCGCATCACTACAGCGTACACTGCATCGATCACTTTACGGAAGGTTTGCGCCTGTTCCGGTTTTTTGCGATCCAATCCGAGCACAGCCACACCGATAAAGGCCGAGAAAATGACTACCGCCAGCGTCGACGTACGACGTGCTCCCGTCATATCCTCAAAAGGATTTGAAGGAATAAATTCCAGCACCTGCTGTGGAATGGTCATGTCCTGAACTGTTCCAAGGCGCTCTTCCATCTTCAAGCCCTGTGCTTGTTCCTTTTCCCCACCTTGAATCTCAATTGCCTTTAGATCAAACGACAAGCTGGTTACAATACTAACTGAAGCAGCAATTGCCGTTGTAATCAGTAGTACTGCAATAATGGACACGCTGATTTTGCCAAGGTTCTGTCTTCCCTTCAAATTCATAATAGCCGAAATAATCGACACCATGATAAGCGGAATAACTACCATTTGCAGCAAACGGACATAACCATTACCTGCGAGGTTGAACCAATCAACTGATTTTGTAATGACCTCTGAGCCTGCCCCATAGGCATATTGTAGAACAGCCCCGTAGATCAGTCCGAAGCCAAGTCCGGCAAATACCCTTTTTGTGAAGGAGATGTGCTTTTTCTGCATCCAGACCAATACGCCTAGCAGCAAAAGCAGCACGATTACATTTAAAATAATAAAGAAGGTATCCATGTATTATTTCCTCCAAACTTATACTTAATATGTTTTATAAGGTGATCCTTCAATCCGAAGATTACTATATCACAAAACCAACTATTTTTGTAGGTTTTCTAACGATAAAATAGTTAAGCAACTTCCACTTTGGATTTTATCGAAAACGCCAAACAGCAAGCCTTCATCTTTCGAAGGCTTGCTGTTTTTTGACCTGAACACAACGACATGTATTCATCTTAGGCGTAAAATTTTTATCAGCCGTTAGACGATCACTGTGTATAACAGTTCCTGTTCCTTAACCACTTTATGCTGATTATCAGCGGACTCCAACTCGCTAAACTGAGCTACATTCGTAACAATAACAGGCGTTATCGTTTCGTAACCAGCCTTGCGGATTTCCACCAGATCAAACTCCAGCACGAGGTCTCCTACCTTCACGCGATCTCCTGCTTTAAGATGAGGCGTAAAATGAAGTCCTTTTAGTTTAACCGTATCCATCCCAACGTGAATGAGCATTTCAAGTCCTGAATCACTCACCAATCCAACAGCATGCCCACTTTTGGAAATGGAGAACACTGTACCATCAACTGGGGAAACAACCCGGCCTTCGGATGGTTCAATAGCCCAACCTCTACCCATGATTTCTTGAGAAAATGCAGGGTCATTGACTTCACTGAGCGGCTTAACTTCACCCATAATCGGGCTGTATACCGGGATTTTCTCACCTTTCGGCAGTGAGGACACAGCAGATTGTGCTATTTCATCAGTAGAGATGTCTCCGGCAGCGTCTGTTGTTGCTTGTGTTGCTTCTTCGTTCTTTTCATCTGTAAAGCCGATCAAATAGGTAACAATCGTAGCAACCACAAATGCAATAATGAGACCAAGGATTGCGTACAAGAAAGTCGGTCCAATAAACATCGCCAGACCAGGCACACCAACTAACCCACCCATGACATACGCTTTTGTACCAAACAAGCTCATGAAGCCCCCGCCGACGGCTCCGCCGATCAACGCAGCAGTAAATGGTTTTTTAAACCGCATATTCACACCATACATTGCAGGCTCAGTTACACCCATAATAGCTGTTAAGCTCGTCGAGAAAGCCACTGTTTTGACTTTGGCATTTTTTGATTTTAAGAATACGCCCAATGCAGCACCAGCCTGTGCCAAGTTGGCTGCTCCCATAATTGGAATCATGTAGTCAAAGCCCAACGTTGCAATCGATCCAATCATAATAGGAACCAACGCATAGTGCATACCTGTCATAATGATCAAGGAGAAGGTACCGCCTAGCAGCAGACCTGCAAGTGCACCTGTATTTTCAAACAACCAAGAGATACCGCCTGACAGGCCATTACCAATAATGGAGCCGAGCGGCCCTACAGCAACCAAAGTCAAAGGTACAATAATCAATAAAGTCAATGTCGGAACAACGAGCAACTTCAGTGATGCATGTGTATACTTATCAATGAATTTTTCAACATAAGATGCCAGCCAGACCGCAATAACGATTGGAATAACGGTCGAAGAATACGTGGCCGCTGTCACCGGAAGACCAATAAAGCTAACCTTCACGTTAGATGCCAGTAATGCTGTAATCGTCGGGTGCAAAATGGAAGCACCAATCGCCGCACCAATAAACATATTACTGCCGAGTTTTCTAGCAGCACTGACAGCCAGAATAATAGGCAGGAAGTAGAACGCACCGTCACCTATTGCCGCTAAAATCGTATAGGTTTGGCTCTTATCGGACATCCAGTTCATGGCCACTAAAAGAGCAATGATCCCTTTGATCATACCTGCGCCGGTGATCGCTGGTAAAATCGGTGTAAACATACCCGCAATAAAGTCAAATAGTTTGCTGATCGGGTTTTGTTTTTTCTTAGATGCAGTGCTTGCTCCTGAGTCACTTTGCGGAGCCTTGGACATGTTGCCCACCAACGATTTGTACACGTTAGCTACATCATTACCGATAATAACCTGAAACTGGCCGCCACTCTCCATGACTCCCATGACGCCATCCGTTTTCTGCAACTGCTCTTTCTGAGCTTTCTTATCATCATGAAGGTTGAAGCGCAAGCGGGTCATGCAGTGAATGACCTGCTGTACGTTTTCTTCACCACCAACTAGTGTAAGTATCTCTTTGGATAATTGATTTCGATCCATGAGGTGTTCCTCTTTTCTTTTAATGTATAAAATAAAATGCGTAAATGGGCAATAAAAAAACCTGAATACAGAAAGCAGACAGCTTTATAAAAAGCCAATCTTCTTTCAGCATTCAGGTTTTGCCTTCTGGTTTAGAAGTAGCAATCCTAAATCCCTGATCATACATAAAATCATTGATTTTTAATGATACGCTCGATATGAATGGTGAGATACAACATCTCATCCTGGGACAAGCCTCGACCATAGATTTTAGTCGTATAATCTCTTATTTTTTCCGCGCAGGCGTAAGCATTCTTATACTGAACCTTAACCATATCATGAAGGGAATTATCTGTATTTTGTACAGGGGTCCCATTCATTACCCGTTGAGCAAAAAATTTGAGATGTGTAATAAAGCGGTAATAGCTTAACGACTCTTCATCCAGATCCATTACAAAAAAGCGACTTACAATATTTATGATATCCTTGACAATGTTAGTCAGGGTTATCGTTTCGCGCATTTCGCTATTAAGCTGTGCATTCACCAAATGTAAGGCGATAAATGCTCCTTCATCATCTGGAAGTGTAACTCCCAGCTTGTCCTGAATCATGTGCAGTGCTTTGGTCCCAATCGTGAATTCCTTGCGGTACATTCGCTTGATTTCCCAGTAAAGTGCATTTTTGATATCCATACCCAAGCGATAACGCTCTATGGCAAAATGGATATGATCCGTCAGCGAAATATAGATGCTGTCATGCAACTCTACACCAAGTATCGTTTTGGCATATTGGATGATTTCATCAGAAATTTCAACATATTCAATAGGGATATCAGACATCAGGGTCATGAGTTTGCGGGAAACCTCGGTACTTTCAAGTTTGAAAATTTTCTCGATTTTCTCTTCTTCAATCTCATCGCCTGTGTTTTTTTTAAAAGCAATTCCTCTTCCCATAATGACTAATTCTTTCTGCTGTTCATCAATGACCGTTACGACGTTATTATTCAGCACCTTTGCTATCTTCATTCCATCACCTTAAGCCGCTTGGAGTAGTTAAAAAAAAGGCAATACCAAAACTGACACATAGTGCCTGCTTATGGTTTTGCCCGATTCGCTCAGTAACAATCCACGATTGTGCAGTTTTGAATAACTGACACTATAATATCATATAAAGACTGAGGTGACAAGTTTTTTTGTAAACACTTTCATGAGGCTTTTGGGCGTTGGCATCGCCTTAGCTGTCAGGGCTCTTTTCCACAACCGAGTTCGGAGAAGCATTCATGCCAGATGTGGACACTCCTTGCGAATGCTCATCTTTTTCATCCACAAAGCCCATAAAATACGTAATTACGCCAGCTGTAACTAATGAGATCAACATTCCCAAAATAGCATATATAAATGTAGGACCGGCGAATAATCCCAAGCTGGGCAGACCTGATATACCACCAATAGCCGTTGCTTCAGTTTCAGATAAACTCATAAATGCACCACCGAGAGCCCCTCCGATCAACGCCGCAACAAAAGGCTTCTTAAAACGCATTGTGACTCCATACATCGCAGGCTCAACCACCCCCATCATGGCAAGCAAGCCTGTCCAAAAGGCCAGCGTCTTCACTTTGACATTTTTGGATTTAAAAAGCACGCCAAATGCTGCACCTGCCTGGGCAAGTACCGCTGCCACTACCACAGGAAAGACATGATCGTAGCCCAGTGTTGCAAGCGAACTGATCATAATCGGTATCATTATATATTGCATACCTGCCATAATAAGCAAAGACATCGCGCCCCCGAGCAGCAGCCCTGCAAACACTCCTGCATTATCAAATAACCATGCGAGTCCATCCGATAAATGTTGACCAAGATACCCCCACAACGGGCCAAGAACGAACATCATCAAAGGTATAAAAATCATCAGAGTCAAAGTCGGGACAGCCACTACTTTAAGCCAATAGGCGGTATGCTTGTCTAACCATTTTTCCACATACGACGCCATCCAAACGACAACAAGCATTAGTATTATGGAAGAAGCAGACTGCCCGTCTATGACTGACAAGTCGCCAAAGCGAACCTCCTCACCAGACTGGAAAAACTCTGTCAGGCGGGGATGCAATACTGATGCTCCGATGGCAGCCGCAACAAACATATTGCTGTTCAACTTTCTTGCCGCACTTGCCGCAAACAGGATGGGCAAAAAATAGAATACCCCATCGCTGATAACCAATAAAATGGTATACGCCTGTTGATCAGATAACAAACTAGTAAATACCTGTTGGTCTGAAAACAAAAAACCTAAGGACATGAAAATAGATATTAATACTTTTATCATTCCCGCCCCAATCATTGCTGGCAAGATCGGAGTGAATACGCCTGATACATAATCTAATAGACGACTTATCGGATTTCTCCCTGTGGCAGATCTGTAACTTCCGGAAGTCTGCTCCTGTTCATCTTCTCCCCTGACCTGCGAAATCATTTCTTTGGAAAGTAAATCCCGATTCATAACTACCTTTTCCCCTTTTTATATGTATATTGAAGAACACTTTCGAACTTACCAAACCAAGCTTAGAAGAATATTGTAATAAAAGTAGTATTCCTTATGCTACTTATATTACTTCTTTTTTACAATAGTTTTAAAGAAGGAGTAATCTATTCGTTTTTATGCACCTGATAATTTACATCTAACTTACATCTAAACACCTAAGACCATAGTTATATATTTTTTGTTTGTTTTTGGGCAAATATGACTATTCAACCGCCTGTTAATTATGTAAAATAGGTCTAACCTACTTTTTAGCAAATCATGGATTACTTCCCTTTCACATTCTTGTCCCTTGAATACAGCTGAAATATACATAGAATCCGAACATTTTCAGTCTTTTCTTCAAGCAAGGAGAGGAAAACAAGTAGATCATGGCGTGTCTAGTATCTTATTGGACAAGCGGCCTACATCAAGCAGGGAAATTCGTCTGATTTTATTACCATCATGTGAGAGGAGAATTTTCATGAAGAGTTTTAATCGTTCCATTGGCGCGAAATTACGAATTATGTTTTTGCTGATTCAGCTCTTTGCATCCCTTTTATTCAGCATCAGTTTCTATGCAATATCCATGAGTATCATTAATAACAGTGTCATGCCTCAAGTAGACCAATTGCTAGAAACTGGAGCTAAAAATGTGTATCAGGATCTCAATATTTCTTTAGCGGTTCAGGCCCAACAAGGAAGCGGTTCTGATTCTGGCTCCGCTATACAGATGGAATCCTATCTTCAGGACAAGGTCGACACTCTCAAATTAGAATCGGCATATATCGCGGTAGTAAAGGATGGTAAAGCCGAAGTCGTCGCAAGGAATGTAAAATCAGTATACAAGGTCAAGGATGTACTCATTCCTGTAGAGGATATTAAAAAAGCAAAACAAGGCGAAATGAATATCAGTGAAATTTACAGCGATTCGTACGGAGTACACAAAACAGCCTTCTTTGCTATATCGGGTAGTAATCTAGTTCTGGGTGTGAACGAGGATGTCGGATTCGTACAGGAAAAATCCCAACAAATTTTATGGATTTGCATAGGTATTACATTGGCAACGCTCCTGCTGGGCGGAATTATTTCTACCCTCGTGATACGTAAAGTTGTAGAACCCATTGCTGAATTGGTTCGTCATAGCGAAAAAATCGCTCAAGGTGATCTTTCACAAGAAGCGAAAGTTCATGGAGTCAATGAAATTGCCCAACTTGCCCGCAGCTTCCAATCCATGTCTCATAACTTGAAAGAAATGATCGGCCACGTGCTTTCTACATCCGGTGCGGTTGTTGAAGGATCGGACGAGCTGCTTCGTCGGACTGAGGCTATGAGTGTAAAAGTGCAGGACTCTACAGTTGCCGCAGAGGAAGTAGCAAAGGGCAGTACCAGCATAGCTACAGCTGCTGCTGAAAATGCACAGGCTATGGAGGAAATCGCTCAAGGTGTTCAGCACATCGCCTCCTCTGCCAATGATGTATCCGATCAAATCAGTGAAGCGACGAAAGAAACGATTAACGGTAATACGCTCGCTCAAAAAGCTGTAGCTCAAATGTCACAAGTTGGACATGCTGCCGATGAATCGCTTCGATACATCCATAGTATGAATGAGCGCTCAGAAGCCATTGGCAGTATCGTTTCGGCTATTTTCGATATTACGAAGCAAATTCAAATGTTGTCCCTGAATGCCTCCATTGAAGCCGCCCGTGCAGGCGAACATGGACGGGGCTTCGCCGTAGTAGCTGGAGAAGTACGCAAGCTTGCCGAGCAATCTAAAGAAGCCACACAAGAAATTTCTGACTATTTGGTTACCATTCAAGAAGTATCGCAACAATCTGTGGACTCTGTGACCCAGGTTAGCCGTGAAATTCATTCGGGAACGGAAATCGTTCAACAAGCGAGCTCAGCCTTTAACCAGCTAAGTGAGCTTATGCAAAAGATCAATGCTACGATTCAAACGGTATCTGCAGCAACGGAGCAAGTATCCGCCAGCTCGGAGGAAGTATCTGCTTCCGTGGAAGAGACAGCTCTCATCGCTGCCAATGCACAGCATATGATTCAAGAAATCGGTTTTAACGCCGATGAGCAACTAAATGAAATGGAAAGCCACAGCGAGGTTGTTCGCCAATTAAGCAAACAAGCAACCGAACTGCAAAAGGCAGTTCAAAAATTTAAAATTACGTAATCCGATACAATAGAGGATTTTGCAAAAATCCCATAAGCGACTGGAATCGAATTTTGCAAACTCCTGAATAAAAAGAGGTATCTCACAGTCTTGAAAATGGCTGTAGAGATACCTCTTTATTTTTTAAAAGCGATTTTAATAATCATCCATGAAGTTTATGAATTCATTCCCATAATACGATAAATTTGCTCCATATCTAAATGATCCCGTACCACCTCTGCGACACGGTCAAACTCTCGTTCCTTGGCTTCACGTACAGTAAAAGTGCTTTCTAAAGGTGCCAAGCCCTTGGTTTGTCGCAATCCATCCAGCCAGCACCGGCGAAAACGGTCATTATCAAACACACCGTGCAAATAGGTTCCCCATACTTTACCGTCTGTCGTACCCCAGCCTTCCTCAAAAGCAGTTCCTTCGCCACGCCGGATATGGAATAACCTTTTCATTTCGCTTAGGTTAAAAGGTATATCTGTAGGTTCGTATGGTTTCGTAACATACTCCGTAACGCCCATATGTATTTCATAGCCTTCAATGCTTAGCTTGGAGGCAGAACCCGAATCAGGCACAGTGCTAAGCAAAAGCGGGCAATGATTAGACAGGGTTCCCTGTACGCGTACGGTTTGCTTTTCCTTTAAAAAGGTCGTGGATAGAGCCAGCCAACCTAACCCTTCTGCCTGCTGCGGCAACCCAGATTCGACGGCTTCGGGATCAAATAGCGCTGTACCCAGCATCTGATAACCTCCACAAATGCCAACTAGCTGTGTGCGTCCGGTATTCATAGCCTGCCGAATGTCTTTCTCCAGACCTCTCTCACGCAATTCCAGCAGGTCTCCAATGGTGTCTTTGGTCCCTGGTAAGATAATGGCGTCCGGTACGCCCAACTGTCCGGCTTCTGTGACATAACGAACACTCACATCCGGCTCTGCGGCCAGAGCATCCGTGTCTGTAAAATTGGAAATCCGCGGATATTGTATCACCACAATATCCAGTTCTTTATCCTTTGCAGATTGCTTGGGCTTCTTGTCCAGTACTACCGAATCCTCTGCTTCAATGCGAATGTCTGGTAGATAGGGCAATACACCGAGTACAGGAATGCCCGTCCGTTCTTCCAGCCAGTCTAATCCCGGTTGAAGCAGAGACAGATCACCTCTGAATTTGTTAATGATAAATCCGCGGATACGCTGTACTTCATGGGGTTCCAGTAACTCGATGGTTCCTACGAGAGAGGCAAAAACACCGCCCCGGTCGATATCTGAAATAAGCAACACTGGAGCATCCGCCCAGCCTGCCAGATTCATATTTACGATATCGCGGTCCTTCAAATTAATCTCTGCCGGGCTGCCCGCCCCTTCCATAAGGACAATATCATAGGTATCACGCAACCGATTCAGAGCAACCATAACGGTCTGTTTGGCTTTTGGCAAAAAATCCTTCCGGTAATCGGAGGCGCTCATATAGGCATAAGGTACACCGTGTACAACAATTTGTGAGTGCATATCTTTGACTGGCTTAATCAGAATCGGATTCATGTCAGTCGTGGCCTCAATACCGCAGGCCTCAGCCTGCACCCCCTGAGCGCGTCCAATTTCCTTGCCGTCCTCGGTAACATAAGAGTTTAACGCCATATTTTGCGACTTAAACGGTGCGGGACGATATCCGTCCTGCGTAAAAATACGGCAAAGCGCAGTTGTCACCACGCTTTTGCCCACATCCGACGCTGTTCCTTGAAGCATCAAAACGGCTGCCGGGTTCGTGCAGGACGGTTCGAAAGTTGACAATTGCCTCTTCCCCTTTAACGAATTCATTTCAAATCTGGTCACAACCCGTACAAAATTACAATAAACAATAATAAAACAGTCTCCAGCAATTCGTTTAAAGTTCCGTATATATCTCCCGTAAGTCCACCCAAGCGGCGGTTAATACGGTTTGCCGTGAAGGTTCCAACACCGTAAGCCAAGACCGGAATCAACACAAAACCTATCGAGATTGGAAGGCTCTCAGAATATGAAAGGAACGTCTGTATGGTTGATCCTGCCAACGACAGATTCCCAGTATCCCTTGTTGCTGTAGCCAAACCTGCCAGAAGATATTGTCCTACGGCAGCACTCAAGGTCACTAATACAGCCCAGAATACGGCTAACCCTACGCGGCCACCACTCATATCAGCAAAACGCGCAGCCAGCCCATCATCATTACGGGCTTTAGGCCAGCGCTTCATTGCATGTACCATAAACCAGCGGCTCCAAACCATCGGAAGCAGCAGCAAGCCAGACACATTCCGTTCAACCAACACCGTATACAGCAAAGAAGCCTTGAGCATGAGTAGCAACACACAAGCAATAACGCCCATCGCTCCTACACGGCTATCCTTCATAATCTCCAGCATCCGCTCACGGGATCGGTAGCTGAACAAGGCATCAGCCGCATCCATCCACCCGTCCAAATGTAATCCGCCCGTCAACCAAACCCAGACAACAAGCGTAAGAATCGCACACGGCAACGGCGGCAACACCATAGAAGTAAGTGCCGCAAAGCCCCAGACAATGATGCCAATAACCACTCCAACCAGCGGATAATAACTTGCACTGCGTTTAAGCAAATTCGGGGAAAAATCCAATTCCGCCTTCACCGGAAGACGCGTTAAAAATTGAAAAGCCGCAGCAACAGCCTGACGTTCGCGGCTCATAGCTTATATTCCAACTGTTTGAGTTCTACGGGAATGCCCGCCGTCACCAAAAATACTTCATCACAAAGACGGGCAATCCGCTGATTCATAACCCCACTCAAATCCCGATACAGCCGACCCAGCGGATATTCGGGCACAATACCGTCACCCACCTCGTTGGTCACGATGACGAGCTGCCCCGGATACTGCTCCACAGCTGCCGCCAGTTCATTAATGGCAGCTCTGGACGCAGCTTCGCCGTCCTCGCCTGCGGCCAGCAGTACGTTCGACAGCCACAGGGTCAGGCAGTCGACTAGCACCATAGGCGCGGGTGATGGCTGCGACGCTTGATCGCCGCCAAGCCGTCGCAGAAGCTCCGGCAGCGCCTGCGCTTCCTCCAGCGTCTGCCAGTCGTATCCGGCAGACTCGCGCTGGACCCGATGAAGGGCGATGCGCTCCTTCATCTCCATGTCATAGGCTTGCGCCGTTGCAATATAGCAGGCGCCAGGCGCGCGCGACATGCATAATCGCTCGGCAAAGCCGCTTTTCCCGCTACGTGCCCCGCCAGTCACGAGCGCTTTCATCGCTGCGCGGCTCCCTGACCGTCCGATACGCCTGCATCGGCAAAGGTCGCCATTTCGCGCATAATGCGGCACGCCGCATCAATCAGGTGCAAGCTAAGCGCACCGCCTGTGCCCTCCCCGAGCCGCATGTCCAAATGAAGCATGGGCTCCAGCTTGAGCTGGCGGAGCACTGCCGCGTGCCCACGCTCGTCCGAGGCGTGCGAAGCGAGCATGTACGCAGCGCTAGCAGGCGCAAGTGCACGCGCTGCGAGGGCGGCTGCGCCTGAAATAAAGCCGTCCAACACAACTGGACAGCGATGTGCGGCTGCCCCGAGGATGACTCCTGCCAAGGCGGCAATCTCCAGACCGCCGACCTTAGTGAGCACGTCGAGCCCATCATTTGCATCTGGCTGGTTCACGTCTAATGCGCGGCAGACAACCGACATTTTACGGGTAAGCCCAGCCATATCTACACCCGTCCCCCGGCCTACGATAACTTCCGGCTCTAGCCCAGTGAGAGCACATACGACCGCAGCGCTGGCTGTCGTATTCCCGATGCCCAGCTCTCCGGTAACGAATAGCCGTGTGCCACCTTTAACCGCTTCTGCTACGGCTTCTGCTCCGGCCAAAACCGCCTGTTCCGCTTCCGTACGCAGCATCGCTGGCCCTTTAGCTATATTCGAAGTACCCATGCGTACCTTACGGTCCACCAGATTCGCGTGAGCGACATCCGCATTCACGCCAACATCTACCACCTTGACATCTGCGCCCGCATGGCGTGCCAGCACATTAATTGCCGCGCCACCTGACAGCATGTTATACAGCATTTGCTGTGTAACCTCAGCCGGAAAGGCACTGACTCCCTCTTCACACACCCCGTGATCCGCAGCCATGACCATAACCGTTTTACGATCAAATTCAGGCTTGTCCACTCCTGTAATTCCTGCTAGCTGAATGGCCACACTTTCCAACTTTCCAAGACTTCCCGGTGGCTTTGTTAATTGGTCCAAATGGGCTGAAGCTGCCGAGGCCGCCACCCCATCCGGCTGGGCAATGCTATCGATCAGCTGACGCAGCTTGTTGTTCATACCTTCCACTCCCTGCTCTTTTTAAGTGTGTTTCATCGTTTATTTAATTTGCTGTATCCGAAGCACTCCTGCGCAGCAAGAGCTGCGGCACACCGCTATCGGGATGCGGAAGCATCACAGGCTCAACACCGTATATTCGTCGAATCCGATCCTCGGTTAATAACTTCGATGAAGCTCCCAATCCTTCAACCATTCCATCCTTGAGTACAAGCAAATCTTCACAAAATTGGGCTGTCAAGTTAAGATCATGCAAGACCGCAATGATCGTCACACCCGTTTCTTGGCGCCAATCTGCCAGTAGTTCCATAAATTCAAGCTGATAGCGCAAGTCCAGATAGGTCGTAGGCTCGTCCAGCAGCAATATTCGTGGCTCCTGCACCATTACTTTTGCCAAAGCTACACGCTGTCGCTGTCCCCCACTCAAGCGGTCCAATGCTCTGTCCGCCAGCGTGGTAAGACCCAATCGCTCCAGCACGCGATCCGTGATCGCCTCCACATCAACATCCTTTTCCCTGCCTAGCCAGTCCTGATGAGGAAAACGTCCCATTTCTACGACTTCCCTGACGGTGTATCCCACTGGAGGAAGCCCTTCCTGTTGGAGTACGGCTATGAGACGGGAAAGCTCTTTTCTGCTGTAGCTACCGACCTTTTTGCCATAGATATGAACGTTTCCCGAAGTTGGGTGATCTACACCCGAAAGCAAATGCAGCAAGGTCGATTTTCCACTGCCGTTCGGACCAATAATCCCCCACCAGGTTCCTTCGTCGACGCTCCAGCTTATATTCTTTAACGCATGGAACTCTCCATAGGCACGTGTCAGACCCGCTACCTCTAATGCCCGATCACGTACCTTCTGTGATTCACTTTGTTCTGTCACAGCAGTTCCCCCCTGCGCAGCTTCTTGTTCCGGTACAGGAGATATGCGAAGAACGGTGCCCCAACAAAGGCCGTCATCACGCCCAGAGGAATTTCCGTGGGGGCTAACAACGTGCGAGCCGCCGTATCTGCCCAGGCCATAAAAATAGCTCCACCGAGCGCAGATAATGGAACAATCATCCGGTAATCAGGCCCTGTCACCAGACGAATGATATGCGGTACAACGAGTCCCACAAAGCCAATCACTCCACATACCGACACAGCGGCTGCTGTCAGCAGCGTGGAAATGATCAGAACAGATAGCTTCGTCGCATCTACATGAACTCCCATGTGAGCCGCCTGACGTTCACCCAAAGCCAAAATATTCAGCACACGTGCCCGGTTCCATAGAAATACCAGTCCTATGACCACATAAGGTAAAAGGATTCCTGTATATGACCAACCTCGCAGACTAAGACTTCCCATCGTCCAGTACAATATTTCATTGACCGTCTCCTTCGACATGGCTGTCAGAAAGGAAACAACCGCTCCCAGAAAGGATTGCATCACCACACCCGACAAAATGAGACTTTGTGTCGGAATTTTTTTACCTTCCCGTGCCAACGTCAGCACCATCCACAGCGTCAGCATTCCGGTCGTAAATGCCACTAGCGGCAGCGTCCATATGCCAACAAATGAAAATTGAAGGCCCCAATAGATCAGTACTGCCGCTCCTACCGAAGCCCCCGAGGATACCCCCAGTGTATACGGATCAGCCAAAGGATTACGCAGCACACCCTGAAATCCGGCTCCCGCCAGCGCCAGCGCTGCTCCTACCAACATTCCCAATAACACTCGTGGTAATCTGACCTTCAAAATAATCTGCTCTGAGGATGTATTCCAATCCGGTGTAAACGTATCGCCTAACCACGGAAGGTGGTTAACCAGTATGCCCGTGATCTGGCTGACCGGAAGCTTGGCCGAGCCGATGCCAAGACAGAGCAGCAGCGTCAGCAACAGCAAGACAAGACCTGTCCCTCCAAAGCCGATCAGTTTACGGTTCATTTGAAAATTTCAGGATACACGCCCTTGGCCACTTCCTTGAGACCTTCCGTTACGCGTGGACCCGGACGACTGATCAAATTATCATCCACGGCAAATACCCGGTTGTGGCGAACAGCCGATATTTGATCCCATCCACTGCGAGCTTTAATGATTTCGCCGAGCGTTTGACCAGTTTTGTCGTCCTTGACACTTTTGCTGTACAAAATCACGTCAGGGTTCGCAGCAATAATATTTTCTTCACTAATTTGGTACCACCCCTTCTGCGTGGCACCTACATTTTCGCCGCCCGCCAACGTAATCAGCTCGTCCATAAACTCGCCTTTACCAACTGTCCAGCCTGGTGAAAACTCGACGTATACCCGCAGCTTCTGCCCTTTACCGATATTTTTAACTCCTTCTTTCACTTCCGCTACATCTGTCCTCATCTTGTCAGTCACCGCTCTCGCTTCCTTCTGATGGTCGGTGATTTTCCCATACAATTCGATATTAGCTATGACATCTTCAACTGTCTTCGGTTCCGTTTTAAAAATCATAATTCCCATGTCACGCAGCTTGGTCGTAGCCTGTTCACTAAGTGATATCCCTGCAAAAACGACTTCCGGGTTAGCAGCAATGATCGCCTCTTCGTTCGGTTTCATAATACCGCCTACTTTAGGCTTTTTCGTAGCTGCTTCCGGGTAATCAGAGTAGTCGGAGACGCCAACTATTTCCTTATCCAGCCCGATGGCGAATAGCGCCTCGGTTTCTGCCGGGGAGACGGAAACGATTTTATCCGGCGCTTTTTTGAATGTAAATTCCTGTCCTGTTGCATCCTTAACCGTGAGTGGGTAAACTGTTTTGCCCGGAGGCTCTTGTGCGGTTACGGTCTGTCCCGGCTGCTGTGAAGAATTCTGGTTCTCTTTATTTTCAGCATTTTTTCCATTAGCGCCACATGCACTCAGCACAACTGCCAAAATCAGAACCAATAGACCTGTTGTCCAAACCTTTATTTTTTTTCCTGCCATGATTTGCACCCCTTCATAAAAAAATCGTTAAGAGCGTTACTTGAACATCATCAGATATCTTCTAAATCCAGCCTTCTTTTCCTATCAAAAAAACCCCGCATCCTCATATCAGGACACAGGGGTCACGTTAGCGCAGATCGTGCGCAGGCGGCAGCTTCTTTCCGCATGGACAGTCACTGCGAACACGTCATCCTTTCCTCGAAGGATTATGGTGACAGGCGGACGGGCAGGTATCCTGACTTATGGTAAAATCCATGTCCTGAAATTCTTTCATATGCTTAGTAGCACATAAAGAAGGACTAACGGGCATGTTTCCATTTACAGTGGCGGGACCGCGCCGGACTCACACCGACTTCCCTTTTAACAGCGCAGGCAAGGGAAACCATAGTTTCATCACGCTGCGCCGACCTCGTCTGCTGGATATTTGATGTAGTGGTAGTCAAGCCGTTCTTTTACTTGATGATTATAGGTTAAAAAGAGGCGGCTTACAACCCAAACAGCCTCTTTATCCGCTGGTGTCTAACCTAATGAGGAAGCATTTCTGCTATGTAATTGTGCCGTCCTGCCGACCTCAATTGAATCCTAAATGATTCTCCCGGCCTCGGATTCAGACTCCAAAAATCATGACCCGGTATCAGCATGCAAGCCAACTGACGAATTACGCCACCATGCGTAACGACCAAAACTGAGGGCGGCGCAGCAGTCAAATCCATGGGTTGAACTTCCATAGCAACACGCCATTCATACAGAGAGTCAAGAAATTTCCGTAGACGATTCACAAAATCTGCCCAAGACTCTCCTCCAGGAGGGGTTATCCGTTGCGGCTCATCAATCCAAGCGCGATACAACGACACATCCTTGAGCATGTCATACGTTTTTCCATCCCACTCGCCAAAATGAAGCTCTCGCAGACGTGGTTCCATTATAGGAGACATAGTAGATAGGGAACCTCCAGACGTCAATTCTGATTCCGGCACAATGATCTGCAGGGTCTGGCGACATCGCATTAAATCGCTGCAATAGATTCGAGCAAAGGACTGCCCTTGCAATTTTTCTTGCAAAGGCTTTAATTCCTGCTCTGCTCCCGGTAGCAAACCTAAGTCGGAGTGTCCCAGATATCGACGTTCCTTATTCCATAAGGTTGTACCGTGACGAACTAACACGAGTTCCATGTCCCAATGCAGATCTTCTTTAGCATCATACGGCACCTTATCCTCCTGTGAGTTCGGACTTTGTGCGTATTCTACCGTCCTTTTTGCTGCTATATCTTGTTTCAAGAAATGTCACTTCCTGCTCGATCATTATTCAGTGTGTCACTCCTCACCGCACCCATCCCAAAGCAAAACAACCTGCGGCTCCTAACAAACACAATCCTACAAACATACTGGACACGGCGAACATCAGCTGGATCGTATGCCGTATATCTTTCGACTCTAGCGGTCGTATCCAATCGCCCATGTATGCACGAAAGGAGCGCACGCCATGATACACATTATAGCCTCCAAGACGAATCCCCAGTGCACCAGCAACAGCCGATTCCGGGAAGCCACTGTTTGGGCTTGGGTGCAGACGAGCGTCTCGCTTGACTGTGCGCCAGCTTCTTGCAGCATCTCGCTTGTACATCCACGCCGCTACCACAAGCATTGCCGCTGTCAGGCGTGCCGGAATGTAGTTAGCGACATCATCCAGACGTGCTGAAGCCCAGCCTAAATGCAGATACTTTTCATTTTTGTAGCCAACCATGGAATCGAGCGTATTCACAGCACGATAAGCCAGCGCCAAGGGTGCTCCCCCGATCAAGGCATAAAAAAGCGGGGAAATAATCGCGTCCACGATATTTTCAGCGACCGTTTCGACGGTACCGCGTACAATCTCAGGCTCATCAAGCTGTTGCGTATCCCGCCCAACTATCATGCCCAGCTCCCGCCGTGCCGCAGCCAGGTCATCCGCCTGCAACGCTCGGTATACTGCCATTCCTGCGTCCTTTAGTCCTTTGGAAGCAATCGTGGTCGCAATCAGCACCATTTCTACGCCGACAGACAACCACGGATGAATCCAGGCAAGCAAGTGTAACAGCGCCCAGGCGAGCGCAAAGGAGCCTCCCGCCACAATGAGCGGAAGCAGTATGCCCGCACGTTTTAGCCCCCGGTCACTTCGGACCTGGCGGCGAATCAATTTTTCCAATGCCGAAATGGCATGTCCCATACCGATGACTGGATGCGGCAACCACCTCGGATCACCGATCAGCCTGTCCAAAAGGTAGGCTGCCAGGATAATCAAGCTAACTGTCACGCCGCTGCTCCTCCTCCAGCACTTCACCCAATACAGACAGCAGCCTGTCGTTGGCTTCTGCATCCTTGACCGCAATCCGAAAATGGCTCGTCGTCAGTCCCGGATACATAGCACAGCTACGTATAAGAATTCCGCGTTGTCCAAGCGCCTGCTGAATAGCCGATGCGCTCCACGTACCCGGCGCCCTTGCCAGCACGTAATTGGCTTCACCGGGAACGACACCGCAGCCCCATTCCGCCAAGGCGGTCAACAGGCGGTTGCGCTCCGCAGCAATCAGCTCCTGTGTTTGGCGCTCATATGCTTGCCCACTTCTCAAACACGCCTCCCCAGCCAGCAACGCCAATCCATTCACACTCCAGGTCACCTGTTTGGCCGTCATTCGCCGGATATAGTCCGGATGAGCAATCGCATAGCCCAATCGCAAGCCAGGAATGGCATAAAATTTGGTCATTGACCGGATCAAAATCACATGAGGATAGCGATCCAGCACAGGCAGCAGTGAGATTCGCCGTTCCATCGGAATAAAATCAATGAATGCTTCATCCACCACCAGCACGGTACCCGTTGTGCCAGCCGCCTCTGCCAGCTCGCACAGCTCCTGCTCACTATATTGCACGCCATTTGGATTATTCGGCTGTCCGAGGAACAAAACATCTACCTGCTCCATGAGCTGAAGGATGTCCTCCACGTCCGCCTTCCATTGAAGCGAGGCCTTCCCATACACCCGGTTGACCTCGGCTCCGAATTTGCCAGCCAGCTCGGCATATTCCGAAAAACACGGCTCCACTGTACCCACACGCTTAGGAGCTAGTCCCAATAGTAGGAGCGCCATGCTTTCAGCCGCTCCGTTTCCGATACTTAGCGACTCCGGTGGAACATGCAGTCGCCGTGCGAGCATATTTTTAAAATTCCGATGCCCGGGGTCTGGATAGCGAATCACAGTGTCAAATGAGTGTTGCAGCGCCTCAAGCACCTCCGGCGGTGGACCAAGTGGATTAATATTTGCACTAAAATCTACAAAATCCGCAGCAGCTCCGCCAAAAGTCGCGGCAGCTGTTTCCCTGTCCCCGCCATGACCATAAACCTCTATCATTGCCTCTCATCCTTTCCGCCCGTTTCCAATCATTTAGCTCCATTATGAGGCTGCTTTTTGCGTCCCGTCAATGCAAATGAGCTTTTGTACATGGCTCACTTGGGTTACAATAGAAGGAGGCACACATAAATTACACAGTTTATATACGGAGGAATGGACATGCTGTTCATCGACAACCAGGGCATACACGATCCAGCCATTAATCTTGCTATTGAGGAATACGCGCTCAAGCATCTACCGCTGGATGACAGCTATTTGCTGTTTTATATTAATCAGCCTTCTATTATTATAGGCAAGCATCAAAACACTATTGAAGAAATCAACGCCGAGTTTGTTAGGGACAACAATATTCAAGTCGTTCGTCGCCTGTCCGGCGGTGGGGCTGTATATCATGATCTCGGTAATTTAAATTTCAGCTTCATTACTAAGGATAACGGGGAGTCCTTTCATAATTTCCTCAAATTTACGCAACCTGTGATTGATGCACTCCGCCAAATGGGAGTAGAAGCTGAAATGACAGGCCGCAACGATCTACAGGTCGGAGAACGTAAAATTTCAGGAAACGCTCAGTTTGCCACACGCGGACGTATGTTCAGCCACGGTACATTGATGTTTAACCTGAATCTGGACAATGTGGCTGCATCGTTGCATGCCAATCCCGAAAAATTCAAATCCAAAAGCACTAAATCCGTCCGCAGTCGCGTGGCTAACATCAGCGAACTGATGGACCGTGAGATGACCATAGAGCAATTTCGCGAGGAACTACTGCGTTTCATATTCGGATCAGAATTGGATCAAGTACCTCAATATAAGCTCACCGATGCCGACTGGGCCAAAATCCATGAAATATCCAAAGAACGCTACCAATCGTGGGATTGGAACTACGGTCTATCCCCCGAGAGCAATATCAAGCACACACGTAAATTTCCGGTCGGTATTATTGATATCCGCATGGATCTTAAGGAAGGCTACATCCGTGATATTAAAATCTATGGGGATTTCTTCGGCGTGGGTGACGTTGCTGATATTGAAAATATCCTGCGCGGCAAGCGCTATGATGAAGGTGAGGTCCGTCAAGCCTTATCCTCTCTCGATTTGAAGCACTATTTTGGTAATATTGAGCTGGACGATTTTGTTGGACTTGTATTTTTGGAAGACTAACCGTTACTTTTTTCCATCGTTTCAAGCCAATACTTCAGTGGTTATAAGGGGACAGGCTCTTATAGGAGCCGTCCCCTTTTCATTGCGATATTGTCATTTTGAATATTATAAGATACAATTTTAACATTGCCCCATGATAGAGATAAAGGAGAGAATACCGATATGTATAAATTAATTGCCATTGATATTGATGATACACTCATTAACGACCAGAAAGAAGTTACACCGGCGACACAACAGGCATTAGAAGCTGCTGTAGCTAAAGGTGTGGTGGTTACCCTCGCTACTGGACGAGCTTATGCCTCCGCCCACAAAATTGCTCGCCAAACTGGTTTGAACGTGCCAATCATTACGTACCAAGGAGCTTTGGTTAAAAACCTGCTGGACGAAAACGTGCTGTATGAGCGTTATGTTCCACTCGTGGCTGCACGTCGCCTGTATGAATTCTGCGTGGAACGCAATCTGCATCTGCAAACGTATATAGATGACAAATTGTACACACGTGAAGATAATCAGAAAATCAAAGATTACACGGAGCTGAACAACACGGAATATTTTGTAGAGCCTGTGTTCAGTAAAGTTATAGAGCAGCCGGCTCCTAAACTGCTAATCATCGACGAGCCGGAAGTATTGGATGAATTAATTCCTGAACTTCGCGAACTGCTTGGCAATGAAGTGCATATTACAAAATCCAAGCCTCATTTTCTGGAAATTATGCATCATGAAGGCACCAAGGGTCACGCGCTTACCTTCCTTGCAAACCATTTTGGCTGTGAACTGTCGGAAACGATTGCCATCGGCGACTCTTGGAACGACCATGAAATGCTTGAATGCGCTGGTCTCGGCATAGCGATGGAGAATGCCATTCCTGATTTGAAAAAGCTGGCTGATTACATCACTCGTAGCAATAACGAAGACGGTGTTAAGCACGCCATCGACAAATTCGTACTCAATGTTGAATAAACAAAAAGTGCCTGCTCCCATAATTCTTAAATGAAGTAATACAACAACAAAGCCTCCAACTGTCGCATGATCAGTAACACACGACAGTTTGGAGGCCTTTTCTGTCAGATCATATAATAACCTGACCGCTATAAAATATCAGGCAGCAGAACGTACCTTACGCCTGTTCACCAGACGGATAATTCCATTGTTCATAAGGATTAATCCGGTCACAATGAGCAGCACCCCAGCCAGCATCCACCAGCTTACATGCTCTCCATACAACAACGCTCCCAAGCCCACCGCAATCGGCGGTGATATATACAGCCACGTCGTCGGAAACAGGGGATTTGTACGCTCCATGAGCCAGTAGAACAGTGTATGTGCAATCATCGAACCAAACAGGATCAGATAAAGTAAAGACCCCATGGCAGGAAGGTACTGCCACCCCTCAGAACTCCACGGTTCCGTGATCGCAGACAGCAACAGCAGCATCCATCCCCCATGGATCATTTGCGCCGCATTCAGGGCAATCGGGTTCGTTTCACGAAATACATCCATCACTCGCTTGGAATAAAGAGCTCCCCCGGAATAACACAGCTCCCCCAGCAAAATGACAAGACATCCCGCCAGCCACAGACCACTGATCTGAACCGCCAATCCGGGCAGCACAACCAGCACCACACCAAGAAAGCTGATCATGCAGCCAACGACCGTAATCCGTGACGTTTTTTGCCGTAGCAGTACAGATTGCAAAATGACGATCATCATCGGCCCGGTAGCTGACAAAATAGCTCCGATCCCCGAGCTGACATATTGTTCTGCCCAATACAAGGCTGAAAATGTACCGAAGGTCGTTCCTGCTCCAATCAGCAACATTTCCTTACGCCATAATAACGACCATCGTACTTTTCCGGTCAGCTTCATAGCAATGAACAATATCGCCCCTGCCGCGAAAAAACGTACACCTGCCGATAGAAATGGCGGAAGTCCGGCTTCCACTCCCACTTTTATGGCCAAAAACGTTGTGCCAAAAATAAGACACATTACTGTAAACGCGATACCTATCATGATACGTCCCTCTCCCTTCAGTTGCTTTTAAGCATACAGGGAGACGAACAGAACAGATGTATAACTACAGAACAGTTGTATACGTTTTTAAAGTGCTATATAGTACAATACACAGAAAGGAGCGTGGACAGCATGGGTAAGAACAACAGCGAACTACTCTTTCCAGCCGATCATGCCTTAAAGCTGTATGAGCAGGTTATCCATTATGTAACTGTGCGGATTGATCGTGGGGATTGGCAAACAGACATGAAGCTGCCGTCCGTACGAAGCTTGGCTCAGGAGCTGAGTGTACATCGGCTAACTGTTTTCCGGGCATATCAGGAGTTGAAGCAACGGGGACTGGTCTATGTAAAGGACAAATCAGGATATTATGTTCATGCTTCGCAAGCGACTGGGCATGCAAAATATGCTGGCTACTCGGGACATTCGTCCATTGACCTCACGATTCACTCCGAATCTGCCCATGCGGCAGATGATCCGTCAGTTTCAGCCTGGAGAGGAATGGATGGACTTAGCCGCGTTCAATCGGTAAATGCGAATTTCCAGTTTTCCAAAGCGCTGATTGACCCCTCTCTCCTGCCCAACCGATTTTGGGGAGAGCTGATGATGCAGGTATTTGAAAAGCATCCAAAAGTAGCGGCCACCTATTCCGCTGTACAGGGCGATGCCGAGCTTCGGGAGGCCATGGCGCAGCATTTTAGCGTGGATAAGCATTTTGCTTTATCACCGGATGAAGTGCTGATTACCTCCGGAGCACAGCAAGCCATTGATTTAATTGCCCGATCTCTGCTCCGTACAGGAGACCGTGTATTGATCGAACGCCCTGCCTATGGCCCCGCTATGGAAATATTCCGTAGACTAGGCGCACGTCTGACTATGACTGATATTCGACCAGAAGGTTATGATATGGACCAGATTGAGTGGTGCATGAAAACGGAAAAACCACGCCTCTTTTATATGAATCCAACATTCCACAACCCGACGGGCTTTACGGTCCCCGATAAGCAGCGCAAACGACTGCCTGAACTAGCTGAGCGCTACGGCTGCCTCATTGTTGAGGATGACAGCACCTATGACATCAGCTTTGGGCAAAAGCCCCCTTCTCCGATTTTCGCCTATGATGTTTCGGGAAGCGTCGTCTACATTCGAAGTTACAGTAAATATGTCGCACCCGGTCTACGAATCGCAGCCGTGACCTGCCGACCACAGCTCATGAACAGCCTGCTGAACATCAAAGCGTTGGTGGACAATGGATCGCCACTGCTGAATCAAAAGCTGTTTTTACAATACTTTCAATCTCCACGTATGCAGCAACATATTAAAAAGCTATGCATTGCGCTCCAGATTCGTAAGGAAACGATGGAAGACAGTCTCCGCGATTCCGGTTGGACATGGACCAGCCCGGCGGGGGGACTCAACCTGTGGCTCCAGCTGCCTTCAACGTTGAAACCTAATGAATTACTTGCCAAAAGTATACAAGAGTCCGTATCCTTTGTTACTGGCAATGTGTTTGATCCCATCGGCGCAGAGGGTAAAACGCATATTCGGCTGTCTTATTCATACGCCAACGAGCTACAAATCAAAGAAGGAATCTCCACACTTCTACGTATCAGTCGAACGATGTAAAGGTAAAGAGCAACCTTATTCTAACGGCAAACTCATGCCGGTGTATGCCAAGCTAATCCCTTCCAGAAGCCCATAGTTGCGTGTGACATCCACATCATGGGACATATGTGTAAATACCGTGCTTTCAGGCTTAAGCCTTCCTATAAGCTCCTGAGCCTCCAGCATGTCATATACGGAACGGGTGGCATACTCGGCCTCCTCATGATAAAAACTCGTTCCCAGGACGAGCAAATTCAGATTGTGCAAGGGCAGAATTTCCGCCTCATTTAATCCAATCGAATCCGAACAGTAAGCCCACGAGAAGCCGTCCTTTTCCAGACGATAAGCGTAGGCATATCCGTTCTTCCCGTGATTCACACGCCACCCCCGGATATTCCATCCCCCAAGTTGGGCACCCTGATCTACTGGAATAAGATCCAAGTTTCCAGAGAGCCAGGAAAATTGACGCAAGATCGTGTCGATCACTTCCTGTGGCGCGTACAAGCGACCTCTGTTCCCAGTCCAGCGACAGGCATCTGCCCATTCTGGTAATCCTCCAATATGGTCAAAATGTGCATGTGTCACAAGGATCGTAGGGATAAAACGCAGACCCCGTAATTCTAGCTGTCTGCGCCAGTCCGGGCCACAATCAATCATAAAGTCCTCCGTCTCGCTTTCGATCAGCACAGACGATCTCAATCTTACATTCGCCCCTGTCGTGCGAGCTTCTGTGCATACGAGACAATCACAATATACACGCGGAACCCCCATTGCATCCCCCGTGCCAAGAAAAATAAGCCGATTCATGGTTTAACTCCTATCTATCTGGGTCTTTTTACTACTATTATAACGAACAGACCGATTCTACGTAAATCATCAGTGTAAATCCTTCCAGCGTCCAACGCCAAAAGGAGCATGCCCAAAGCCGTGAAATCAGGCTAGACATCCCCTCATGCGTGATCGTATTTATTTTTAGATGATGATAGGCATTGGATCTTCCTTCAGACGGTTTTCCACCATCCAGCTGGACTGGTCATTATAAAGATAGGCTCGATGCACCAACACTCGCACTTGCTGACCAGGTTCCAGCGTAGACTTCTCCAGCGAGCGGTATGTCATGAGACGATGATCCCCGACCTGTACTTCAACCATCCACTCACTTCCACGAAAATGCAAATGCTTCACTGTGCCTTCCTCGGTCGCCGACAGAAGCGTAAATTCCTCGCTTGGCCCGACATCAATATACTCCGGACGGATCAAGGCACGTGTTCCCACTCCAGCAGCTTCTTCGAAGCCTCTGAGACTGCCTGCCTGTTCAATCACTGTAGATTCCCCAATAAAGGAAGCCACAAACGGGGTACCCGGTTTTTTATAAATATCCCAAGGCGTTCCCTTCTGCTCCAGTCGTCCCTGATTAATCACCATAATTTCATCCGCTACTTCAATCGCCTCATCCTGATCATGGGTGACAAAAATTGAAGTAATACCCACCCGCTCAATCAACTCTCGCAGCCAGGTTCGCAGCTCCTGACGAATCTTGGCATCAATAGCTGCAAAAGGTTCATCCAGCAGCAGCAGTTGAGGCTCTGGTGCCAAAGCACGCGCAAAAGCAACCCGCTGTCGCTGTCCACCTGACAACTGATGCGGATAACGATGCTCAAAACCTTTGAGCCCCGTTAGTTCGACCAACTCTGTAACCCGTTCCTTGATGCGGGTTTTGGAGCTTTTTTTCACTTTCAGACCAAAGGCAATATTGTCGTAGACGCTCATGTGCTTGAACAAAGCATAGTTTTGAAATACAAATCCGATTCCACGTTCCTGCGGGGACAGCTCGTTTACCCTTTTTCCGTGAAAATGAATTTCTCCTGCATCCGGTTGCTCCAGACCCGCTAAAATACGAAGAATGGAGGTTTTTCCCCCACCACTTGGACCGAGTAAACCAATAAGATGGCCCGCCTGAATATCAAAAGATACGTCCTTTACCGCATGAAAATTACCGAAATGCTTGTTTAATCCTCTTACTTCCACATGCATATCCGTACACTTCCTTTCCGCTTCTGGACCTGTTCAGGCACAACAGCAGCCTTGCTTACCGCAAAGCACGTACCTCATTTGAAATCTTTTAATTATTCCAATGTATATACTATGTTTTTTTCTTATGTGATACTTTATCAAAGGAAAGTAATTTTCGTCAACTCTATATTTTATCTTAGGAATTAAAAGGGTAAAGTATTAAGAAGAAAGGAGATGGAGTCATTGCTGCATACTTTAGAATTATCCACTACACGGCGAGATGAAATGCGAGATATTACACGAGAGGTTGCTTCATTGATCGAAAAAAGCGGGGTACAACAAGGAACCGCACTTGTTTATTGTCCACACACGACAGCCGGCATCGCCATTAATGAAAATGCAGACCCAGACGTCAAACATGATGTGATGTTAAGACTAGATGAAGTTTATCCGTGGGAGCATCCCCAATATCGCCATATGGAGGGAAATACAGCTTCCCACCTAAAATCCATTACGACAGGCCCCTCACAAACGATCATCATCCATGATGGAAAGCTGTTGCTCGGACGATGGCAGGGGCTTTATTTTTGTGAATTCGACGGACCACGCAGACGCCAATACCATGTAAAGATCATGGAGGGTTGACGGACCGGGTAAAAAAAACAGACCATGATGTTTTCCTACTGGATGCATCATCGTCTGTTAAATCCTTAGTCGCTTTCGCAAAGTACCGTAATAATAAGTTACCGTCATGAAGTGCATACACCCAGAAAAGCGCCCTACATGTTCATGGCTGAAGCGTGTGAATGCAGGTATGCTCATAGGTGTCTGCACAGCAGCTTTACATGTGCTAAAGCAGCAGGCCTAATTTCTTCAAATGTTAAACCGTCCTGAATATAAAAGGATACAAAGCCATGCATGGATAAAAACAGGCTTTTCGGTACCCTTGAGCAATCTTCCTCCGAATGCCCCTGTCCACTCAATTCTTGACGGATCATAGACGCAAATAGTTCCACACAACGGTTTTGCTCTGTGCGACAGTATGCAAATAGTTCTTCATCGTGCATCATGAACATAATTTCGTACTGATATGGATTTTCCAAACCAAAACGGATAAATTCCAGCATCAAGTACTCCAGTCTGCTCAAGCCATCATCAGACGTACCTGTTGCTGCTTGCAGTAGAATCCCACGCAATGTATTAAAATCTTCAATCACAATGGCATAGAACAGTTCAGCCTTCTCTTTAAAATGATAATATAACGAACCATGACTGTAACCCAGATGCTGGCCAATGCTGCGCATTGAAATCGCACGGTAGCCCTTGGTAATAAACAAGTGCCTGGCCGCTTCCAGAATCCGCCCTCTTGACAACTCCTGTTCTACTGCTCTTCTAGCCATATTATTTATTCCCCTTCAATAAAGTAAAGCTGCTCTCCCTCCGACACAAGCGATTGCCCCTGCGTCAAGTCTGTTATCCAGTTGCTGAAGGATTCCGCATCACCAGCCAGCGGCAGACAGGTTAAGGTAACTTTATCCGTAAACATTGTTTCTCCAGTGCGGATGCTGCGATTGCGTAATTCATTTTCCACTTTGCCCAACCAGGTATAATCCAATTCTACAAAAACTTCGCGATGCAGCACACGCGTAATTGCATCCCCTGCCTCGATTGCTGCAACAGCACCATCTGAATATGCGCGAATCAGACCGCCTGCTCCCAGCAAAATCCCACCAAAGTAACGGGTAACAACAATAGCGACATTTTTCAGCTTCTGGTTGCGGATCACCTCCAAAATAGGCTTTCCAGCCGTACCACTCGGTTCTCCGTCATCCGATTGCTTTTGGATTTCGTCTCTTTCCCCAATCATGTAAGCAGAACAATTATGGGTAGCGTTCCAATGCTCTTTTTTGATGCGTTCTATGAAAGCAGTTGCTTCTTCCTCAGTTTGAACAGGCTGAATATGTCCGATAAAACGGGATTTTCGGATCACAATTTCCTTGTTGCCGGCACCGCGTACGGTTCGGTATTGTTCCAACATACACGTATAACCTTCCTTACTTCATTTTACAAGAAAGCAGTCCCCCGCTTCTGGCAGCTGGTGAACTGCTTTCCTGTACTTTACTATACACTATAACACTTCTGACCGAAATCCTGTTTCGCATCAGAGATTACAGCACTCTTATTCAGACAATCTCGCTTCAAGCTCAGCTTTTTCTTTTTCGAAGCCTGGTTTGCCGAGCAGCGCAAACATGTTCTTCTTGTAAGCTTCTACGCCCGGTTGATCGAACGGATTTACGCCCAACAGGTAGCCGCTGATACCGCAAGCTTTTTCGAAGAAATAAGCAAGATAGCCGAAAGAGTAAGGGCTCAAGTCAGGAATATTTACAATCAGGTTCGGTACTTGTCCGTCTGTGTGAGCCAGCAATGTACCTTGGAATGCCTTTTTGTTTACAAAATCCACAGTTTTGCCTGCCAGGAAATTCAGTCCGTCCAGATCATCCTCATCTGCTTCGATGGTGATGTGACTAGGTACATTTTCTACTTGAATTACCGTTTCGAAAATGTTGCGGCTGCCTTCCTGAATGAATTGTCCCATGGAGTGCAGGTCTGTCGAGAAATCAACAGAAGCAGGATAAATGCCTTTGTAATCCTTGCCTTCGCTTTCTCCGTACAACTGTTTCCACCACTCGGATACAAAATGAAGAGACGGCTCATAGTTTACGAGAATTTCAATTGCTTTACCTTTGCGGTACAAAGCGTTACGAACAGCTGCATATTGATAAGCCTCGTTCTCAGCTACATTCGGGTTGCTGTACTCTTTGGAAGCGTCTGCCGCCCCCTGCATCATTTCCTCGATGTTAATGCCTGCAGTAGCAATCGGCAACAAGCCTACTGCTGTCAGCACGGAGTAACGACCACCCACATCATCAGGAATAATGAAGGATTCGTATCCTTCCTCGTTAGCCAGTTTTTTCAAAGCGCCACGTTCTTTATCCGTCGTTGCATAAATACGCTTGCGTGCTTCTTCTTTACCGTATTTTTTCTCCAAAGCTGCACGGAATACGCGGAATGCGATAGCTGGCTCTGTTGTCGTACCTGATTTAGAAATGACGTTCACTGAGAAGTCTTTTCCTTCAATCAGTTCCAACAGATGATTTACATATGTAGAGCTGATGTTGTTGCCTGCAAAATAGATAGCTGGACCCTTGCGTTGATCTTTAGGCAGCGCATTGTAGAAAGAATGCGACAGCATTTCGATCGCAGCACGTGCTCCAAGGTAGGAACCGCCGATACCGATTACGATCAGTACCTCGGAATCGCTTTGAATTTTAGCAGCAGCCTTTTGGATGCGCGCAAACTCTTCTTTATCATAATTAGTAGGCAGGTCAATCCAACCCAAGAAATCGGAACCTACACCGGTTTGGTTGTGCAGTTGCTCATGAGCCAACTTGATAGGCTCTGCAAAATAATCAATTTCGTGCTGACCTACAAAGGAGAGTGCTTTAGTGTAATCAAAAATAACTTTTTTAGACATGTTTGGAACCTCCTGTTTGGTATTACTAAGACCATGAATACGAACATAAGGACTTAGGAATAGGATACTTTAATTTGCTGGGCCTGACAAGCTTGCGTTACCTGTGTATCCTGTGCTTGACAGCCCTTCTTGTAGATAGGGTAGCATGCCCATGCTACAATTAACTGAGATCAACCTGTTTCAATATTCAATTCAAGCCGAACTCGCATCTGCATCGGACGGCAACTTCCAACAAGAAAGGTGATTAGCAATGAAAAACATCGGATTTATCGGACTGGGCACCATGGGCGCCCCGATGGCATCCAATCTGCTAAAGCAGGGATTCGGAGTCACAGTTTATAATCGTACCGCTTCTCGCTGTGAACCACTGGCAGAGCAAGGCGCACGTACAGCTTCAACTCCTCGTGAAGCAGCTGAAGGTCAGCACTTGGTCATTACCATGGTCAGCGATGATCATTCCATTCGTGACATCTATTACGGCGAAGACGGCGTGTTTGCCGGTCTTACGGCTGGCATGACTGTGATGGACAACAGCACGATTTCACCTGATCTGGTCAAACAACTGGCCGCCGAAGCGGACAAGCTGGGCTGCTCCTTCATTGATGCTCCCGTAACAGGCAGTAAGCCTGCCGCTGTAGACGGCACACTCGTGTTCATGGTTGGCGGTAATGCAGAAGCCATTGCGGCACAATCAGATGTTTTTGATACGTTGGGCAAAAAGGTACTTCATATGGGACCTAATGGCAGCGGAGCCGTAGCCAAGCTCGCTCATAATACGATGGTTGGTATTCATAACCTCGCTCTGGCTGAAGGCTTTGCTATCGCGGCTAAATCCGGCATCCCGGCAGACAGCTTCCTTGAATTGGTGCAACTCGGATCGGCAGGCAGCAAGGCCGCTGACCTGAAAGGGCGCAAAATCATTGAACATGATTTTAGCAACCAGTTCTCACTTGCCTTGATGCTTAAGGACTTGAAGCTTGCTTCCTCACTAACAGACAGCCTGTCCATCCCTGCACCTATGTTATCCATTGCCAAAAGCCTGTTTCAAGCCGGGCAAACGCAAGGCTACGGCGACGAGGATCTATCCGCTGTCGTGAAGACATACGAAGCATGGATTGGCCGCACCATTGGTGGTCAACCTCTCGAATAAGCTGTACCTTTCTTTGTAACCATACGGCTGTGCTTGTGTACATATGGCATAGCTTTAGGGTAAGCACACTTGGCTTGAAAGCTGAGTGTGCTTACCCGTTTTAGCTTATTATTCAGGATAAGAACAGCAATAATCAGTTACACTTCGTACTTCCAGCTTGAATGAAGACTTTGCAGGTACGTGAAAGGTTGACGTCCCTTGTATTTCCAGCCATTCCTCAGTACCTGGAAGCAACACTCTCAAATCCCCTGCCAAAATCTCCATGATCTCACGGGAATCTGTGCCGAACTCATACGTTCCTGGCAGCATAATACCCAGTGTAACCTTACTGCCGTCACCCAGGATGACTGTACGGCTTGTAACCTGACCATCGTAATAAACATTTGCTTTTTTAACTACGCTTACTCCATCGAACTGTGTCATTCGTTATCCCCTCATCTGCTCTCAATGGTTGAATGAATATTTGTGCATCATAACATAGATTTGATTCCAGCTTCAGTATGAAAATACACACTGTATCACCGTATGCTATACACTGGAATTCAATAGTGATTTTTTTACAAAACATCAACTGTATGAAACAAACAGCCGTAAGCCTTTCTCAGGTTACGACTGTCTGTTTTAGATGCTAGGTGTTTTATTTCAACAAAGCTTTCACACGACTAACAACATTCTCTACCGTAAAGCCGTATTCCTTAATCACGCGGTCGCCAGGTGCGGATGCGCCGAATGTGCTGATACCGAGAATGTCGCCTTGGTCGCCAACATATTTTTCCCAGCCCAGTGGATACGCCATTTCTACAGCCAAACGAGCTTTCACTTCTGGCAGCAGAACGGAATCTTTGTATGCTTTGTCCTGTTTTTCGAACAGATCCCAGCTTGGGAAGCTGATAACACGTACTTGGATACCTTGTTCTGCCAGTGCTTCCTGAGCTTTAACAGCCAATTGTACTTCGGAGCCTGTAGCCAGAATTTGAGCAACCGGTTTGCCGTCTGTTGCATCTGCAACCACATAAGCACCGCGTTTGATACCTTCGCGTGCATGCTCAGCACTAGCAGCCAGGATTGGCAGGTTTTGACGAGTCAATACCAGAGCAACCGGGTTCTTCTTGTTTTCCAGCGTATAAGCCCAAGCAGCAGAAGTTTCATTACCGTCCGCCGGACGAATTACTGTCAGGTTCGGGATAATACGCAGGGAAGCCAATTGTTCGATCGGCTCATGAGTCGGACCATCTTCACCCACAGCGATACTGTCGTGAGTCAAAACGTAGGTTACAGGCAATCCCATCAGAGCTGCCAGACGAACGGCTGGACGCAGATAGTCTGTAAATACGAAGAATGTACCGCCGAATACTTTTACACCTTGGTGCAACGCCATGCCGTTCATCGCAGCAGCCATACCAAATTCGCGGATACCGAAATAGATGTTACGGCCGGCGTAGTCTTCTGGCGTAAAGTTCGTCAGGTTGTTCAAATGTGTCATCGTGGAGCTCTCCAGATCGGCAGATCCGCCTGTCAGGAAAGGTACGTTTGGAGCCAATCCGTTTAGAGCATTACCAGAAGCTACACGAGTCGAAACGGCTTTGTCTCCAGTCGTGTATTTCGGAAGATCACGATCCCAGCCTTCTGGAAGATCGCCGTTTACAGCTGTTTCGAACTGCGCTGCCAAATCAGGGTGAGCAGCTTTATATTTCGCGAACTGTTCATTCCATGCTTTGTTCGCCGCAATACCGCGCTCTTTTACTTTAGCAAAATGCTCGCGAACTTCTTGTGGTACGTGGAAGTCCTCTTCGTATACCCATTTGTAGAAATCTTTAGTCAACTTGGCTTCTTCTGATCCCAGCGGGGAACCATGAGTACCACCGTGTCCGCCTTTACCTTGTTTGTTCGGGCTTCCGTAGCCGATGACTGTTTTCACTTCAATCAGCGTAGGGCGTGTCGAGTCGCCTTGCGCTTCTTCAATGGCTTTTTGGATGGCTGGAAGATCGTTACCATCTTCTACGCGCAGTACTTGCCAGTTGTAAGCTTCAAAGCGTTTGGCAACACTCTCGGAAGAGGACAGATTAAGCTTGCCGTCCAGTGTAATATCATTGGAATCAAACAATACAATCAGCTTACCCAGTTGTAAGCGACCAGCCAGCGAAGCAGCCTCGTGGGAAATACCTTCCATCAGATCGCCATCGCCGCAGATTGCATACGTGAAGTGATCTACAACTTTAAATTCGTCTTTATTGTATGTTGCGCCCAGTTGAGCTTCAGCCATTGCCATACCTACGGACATTGCGAGACCTTGTCCCAGAGGGCCAGTTGTAGCATCTACACCAGCAGTGTGGCCAAACTCAGGGTGACCCGGTGTAAGGCTGCCCCATTGACGGAATTGTTTCAGTTCTTCCATAGGAAGATCATAGCCGCTCAGGTGCAGAAGGCTGTATAGCAACATGGAACCATGTCCTGCGGACAATACAAAACGGTCACGGTTAACCCATGTAGGTTGATCGGGATTATGATTCATCGTTTTAGCAAAAAGTTGGTATCCCATTGGCGCGGAGCCCATCGGCATCCCAGGATGTCCCGAGTTTGCTTTCTCGATGGCGTCAATTGCCAACGTACGAATAGTTGTGATGGACAAATTGTCGATCGTGGAGTTTTCATCCTTTTGAATCGCTTGGTTCTGGTCAGTCATGGTTTGCCTCCTCATATTGTATAAAGTATGTCAATTGCATTCGGTCATACTCTCCAACACCACCGTCCGATATAGAAACGATGTCTATTGAAGTGAGTGAATCTGCTTGAATGTTTCAATATGACTTATACATTCTTAAGTATTGTACCATCTGCCGTGAAAGTTTGCCAGATCGTTTATAAAGATGATTGTGGAAATGTAGTACCGAGTCCTCATATAAATATACCCGTAATGTATTAACCTCATTTAAAAAATTATAAAATCACAAAAAATATTATGTACTGACCGTTTATAAGGCAAATAAACTCACATGAGGATTTTGCAAAAATACTTACATAAAAAAACAAAGCCCGTTATGCGACGGGCTTTGTTTAACAAAAAAATATACTCACAAATTTTTTCTGAAATTTTAAGATTAGTTAAAAACGACCGTTTTGTTCTCATGAACCAGAATACGATCCTCTGCATGCCACTTCACGGCTCTTGCCAAAACGACCCGCTCTATGGTGCGACCGATCCGTTTTAGCTCATTTACATCATCTCCGTGGCTTACACGCTGCACGTCCTGCTCAATGATCGGGCCGCCGTCCAATTCTTCAGTTACATAATGCGCAGTAGCACCAATAATTTTCACACCGCGATTATAGGCTTGGGCATATGGCTTCCCACCCACGAATGCCGGCAGAAAGGAATGATGGATATTGATAATCCGGTTGCGATAATGCTCAATAAACTTGGGTGAAATAATCTGCATATAACGGGCTAAAATGATAACGTCAATGTCTTCGCCAATGACCTCTAGTTGACGGCGCTCTGCCTCCGGTTTGGTATCGGCTGTTACCGGAATATGGTGATACGGGATGCCAAATGATTCCACATACTCCTTCATATCCGGATGATTACTAACCACCAATGAAATATCCGCGTCCAGATCTCCTGCCTGCCATTGCCACAGCAGTTCTACCAAACAGTGATCTTCTTTGGAAACGAAAATAGCCAGTTTTTTCTTGCGGCTAACCGCAGAAATCGTCCACTCCATACGGAATTGCTCAGCAACAGCGGCAAAATCCTGCTCCAACTTTGGCTGGGTTGCACTCAAATTCGGTAGATCAAATTCAATCCGCATAAAAAACATACCGCCGGACGGGTCCATTGTATATTGATCAGATTGAACGATATTGGCCCCATGCTCGTACAAAAAACGGGACACGGCCGCTACAATACCTGGTCCGTCTGGACAAGATACAAGCATACGCGCGCGATTTTCATGGGCTGATAGAGTGCTATTTGGCTGATGTTTTACGTGAATTTCCATGTGGCTATTAATCCCCCTTAGCTTATACCGTCACTGGCAAATGACTGCCGGCAAACCAGGCAATCAACCGTTGATTAATGTGTTCTTCGCTCAAATCTGGAAACAGTGCTACTTCCGTTATCATGTCATACAGACGCTCCAACGGCTCACGTGGATCGGCTTTTCTTGCTTTGGCATCATTTTTTAGCAGAGCCCAGGTGTCCAGCACAAATTTACGGACATCCACATCCTGTTTTTTGAAAAACGAATGCAATTGCTCTACCTGACCCAAAAACTCATCCCCAAAGCGCTCCTTTACATTTCCGCGAAGCAGGGCAATTTCAACCTCATACATCGGACGCTGAGTTTTGGCTTCCTTACCAATCCATGGCGTCTCCAAAATAAACGGACGTCCTTGAAGTGCTTCATGATGCACCACATTATGAATGGTCTGATAGCCAATCCAGCCTGATCCGATCGGAGTATGTCTGTCTTTATGAGAGCCAACTGGATTTTTACTATCATTGATGTGAACAACTGCGATGCGATTCAAGCCGACAATACGGTCGAATTGCTCCAATACACCGTCCAGATCATTTACGATATCATAACCTGCATCGTGAATGTGACAGGTGTCCATACAAACCGTAAGACGCTCGTTATGCTCTACTTTATCAATAATGGAGGCAATCTCCTCAAAGCTACGACCCATTTCCGTTCCTTTGCCTGCCATCGTTTCAAGCGCAATGTTAACATCTGTCTCCTTCACGCCGTTTAGTACCTCGTTCAAACCATCAGCAATACGCCCGATTCCGTATTCTGCATCCTTATCGGTAAAAGCGCCTGGATGCAGCACGATATTTTTCACACCAATCGCGTGTGTGCGTCGAATTTCCTCTTGAAGAAAGCTGACCGCAAGCTCATAGGTATTTTCTTTGTAAGAGCCAAGGTTGATGATATACGGGGCATGCACCACGATATCTTCCATTCCCTTCTCAGCCATTAACTGCTTGCCTTCCTCCAAGTACATGGACTCCATCGGCTTACGACGCGTGTTTTGCGGTGCTCCCGTGTATATCATAAAGGAGCTGGACCCGTAAGAAGACGCTTCTTTTGTAGCGCTGAGCAGACCCTTGTCCGAGAAGGACACATGAGAACCAATTTTCAGCATGATCCTGATTCATCCCCTTATCCTGTTATGCTTGTCTTATTTTAATTTAATCATTTTAACGTGATTATTGAAATCAAACAACATAGCTTTTATGGCAGCTTTCTTAAATGACTCTATTAAGGGAACACGTAGATAAAGTACACATCAGAATATATGTTAGTCAAACGAGGGTAAATAAAATCATGGATTGACATCCTTAACCGTATAAAGGTACATTCATGAATCAATTTCATAACTCATTAAAGCTTGGTGGTTGTAACTAGATATAGACAAATCGAATCATTTTGATCTATTTCTAGTTTTGATTGAAGCAGCTAAAGGTATTATGAAATTGATTCTCATATGAAGTTTTTTTCTCAAAAAGGGTTATATTCTATAACAGATGTATTTTTTTGTGAATTGGAAGGAGAGCTGGCTCCATGAACATCATCGTATGTGGAGGAACTGGATTGGTGGGGAGTGCACTGGTCAAAAGCCTGCTAGACGACGGATACACCGTGAAAGTCGTTACCCGCAAGCCACTGGTAGGGCACGAAGCGAGCCCCCGCTTGCAATATATGAGTTGGAACGAATTAAAACAAAAGCCTGAAGTACTGGAAGGCACAGATGCGGTCGTTAATTTAGCAGGCGAAACGCTGAATCAGCGCTGGACGGATAAGTCCAAACAAAGAATTCTTCAATCACGACTGCTATCTGTTGCCCGGTTGGCTGAAGCATTGAATGCTCTACAAAAAAAACCGAAAGTTATCATTCAGGCTTCGGCTGTTGCCGCCTATGGTACATCCCTGACCGAAACATTCGATGAAACGAGCCCGCGTCGTTCGGAAGATTTTTTGTCTCAGGTGGTTGAGCAATGGGAGGAAGCCGCTAATGCCTACCCTTCTGATGCCCGTTTAATTAAGTTACGCATTAGCCTTGTGCTGGACAGAAAAAAAGGAGCATTCCCACTCATGAAGATACCTTATAGCTTCGGATTCGGCGGCAAAATAGGCAGCGGTCATCAATGGATGAGCTGGATTCATATTGAGGATATTGTTCGTCTGATCACGTACTGCATCCATACGAAGGAAATCGTCGGGGCAGTGAACGCATCATCACCATACCCAGTGACGAACGACCAGTTTGGGAGGACAGTAGCTACGGTATATCACCGTCCGCACTGGTTTCCCGTCCCCAGCATTCTCGTTTCAAAGCTAGTTGGTGAGATGAGCACGCTTGTATTGGATGGTCAAAAGGTAATACCGAGCAAAGCGCTCGAGCACGGATTTAAGTTTAACTATCCTTCACTTAAGGACGCTCTAGAGGAACTCCATTCTTCCCAAAAACAGCATTGAATTTAAAAAGAGGAACTCCAGGCTGGTAGGTAGTGTCACTACCGGCTTAGGTTTCATTTTTTTAGTCAGACACAATCTATCGAGCAGACTGTAAGTTTTTAAGTTGCCTCTTTTATTCTTTTGAATAGTCCACTTCTGAAGTTTTCTCTCTATCTTCGGTAACTCGGTTTCCCACGCTTTTAGATTCTGAGTTTGGAAAAGTCCATCTCCAGTTCTCTTGCCCTTGATCACTCAAATCAGAAGATTGCTTGTCTTGATAATGACGTCCTGCTACGAACCCGGTCAGCTTATCTACCTGATAACGATCATTTTTACGCTGTGCTGGGGGAGAAGTAGGACCTAACCATTCCGAATCCAATACAGGTGCTGAATCGCTGTACATATGAGACGAAGTTCGATTGCGCTCCCATTTCCCCGTCCAGCTTATATAAGCAACAGCTGCAAGTACTAAGGTCAGCACCACGGAGATGATCAACGGTACCGTTTCTGGATGATCCAGATAAATATAACGCCACACAATGGCCGAAGTGAGCAGACATCCGAGAGCAATGTACATTTTATATTTTTGCAATCCAGACTCCACATCTTCCATCTCGAATTCGGCTTCTACCTCTGCATTCTCCTCTGGTTTCACGGACGGTTTGAGCCGATTGATGCGTTTAAGTTCCTGAATCCCCTGCAGAGTCTCCCGGTGATCTCGCCCGTACGTTCCGCCACGTTCTGTATAGTTCCCTTGTGAGGTATGAGAGGATCGAGCAGATAGGCTAGGGTTGGCTGATGAAAAAGCTCGCTCCCATTTTTATAGTTAAAGAAGCAAGCTTCTTGGATTAATTATTTTGTAACATTAATTATTTTTTCAGCGATTAATCGACATTCTTCAATACTTTTATCGAATTCCTTTTTAAAAGAATGAGCAAATACAAAATGAATCTGCTCCGCTAATTCTTCCACAGAATTTGTTATCTTACTTTTTTCATAGATTTTACTTATTTCTGAATAATATTCATCTTCTAATAGAGGATGTATCTCGATTGGATTCCATTCATTAATCATTTGTACGATATCATTGTTCATTTTTATACACTCCTACTCTCCAAATAACGATTTAGATAGTGCTTTATATGCATCATCATACTTACTCTTAGGAATAACTGTAACAAGTGTCCCATCGTTAGCAACTACGGCAGCACCTTCTTTTGAAAAGAACAAATGTTTACTGCCATTATTCTGGGAAAGGGACTTCCCATTTTCCACCCAAGAATCTGCCATTTCTTTTGTTACGCCGCGCTCTTGCATTCTTTCTAAAGCATGATTTGAAGAATTAGACCAATTTATTTGTGTTCCCGGATTCTCAACCAGCGTCCCTGACTTTCCAAAAGTATCACCAACCTGTGCAGTTTCACCTTTTCCCTGATGAGGAGTCGTACTTTCTGCCTTAGCTCCCGAAGATGGAGTAGATTTAGATGAGCCTCCACCTTCCCCTTTCGCCATTTGCCACAATTCCGCTGAGCTTTTCCCTATTCCGCTTGCTCCTTTAACTGCGGTTGTACCTCCATGTGCCGCTAAAGCTGCTGAGCCAATCAATCCAGGTATTCCGATAATACTACCAACTCCCGTGGATGAAACAGCAACTGATAATCCTTCTCCACCTATTCCAGCTACTACCTCACCAGCCCCCTGCAATGTCGTAGCTACGTGACCGAGAATTTCACCTACTTTAGCAGCCATAGGATGATCATAGTCACGGTCTTTGTCAGGCAGCATCCCTAAGGTTAGATCTTCCTGAATAGCACCTTTCGCTCCCTGAGCAGTATCCCAGAGAATTTCTCCTTGAAGCTTGCTAGCTTCCATCTGGGCTTCAGCCTTGGTGATTTCCGCTTTTCCGATCTGTTCAAAAATTTTATGTAACCAACCTTCAACGCTTGATGCCGTTTTAACAGGCACACCATTCCCCGGCACATCCAGTACGACTTTTTCTCCATCTACCTGTGTGAAGTTTTTTGAAATAAAAATGAGTTCTTGTGCAACCGTAGAAAGTCGTTCAAGCGTCACGCCCATGGATTGTCTAGAGACCTGAAAATCTTGGAAAAACCTCTCTCGGGTAGCACCAGACCAACCTTGTTGGACAAAATCAATTCTTCCATTCAGTAAATTCAACATCCGTTCCATTTCGTGTTTACCATGCAAGAACTGGTCAGCCACTTCCATTAGCTTATCAGGTGGAACCAATATTCTCCCCAATTGATCACGTCCATTTTAATTTAGATGGAAATAATCTTATCAGAAGGAGATGTTTAGGGGCATCCATCTATTATCCTGAAATTCCCTTTTTATATTCTGTGACAATTGGACTGAGATAATCAGATTTGCTATGCCTAAAGTATTATAACCCTTGTTATAAGATACATTTTATCAGCGTAGTAGTAGTAATCATCGCCTTCACATTATGTTCCTCAACCATAAATCCTTTCTAGCTCGACAATGCAGTTAGCAAGTTTTTTCATACAATTCAAAAAGGCTAGACGGACAATTCCGTCTAACCTTCATTTATGATGCATTGGAGGATTTAAAAGAGTCCAACCGATAAGTATAAGAGACTCCGGCGATTTTAAAAGTGTCTCCATCCTTCATTGTGTACTCCTTATAAGGCACCATAGGCTCTCCATTCAGAACAGTTCCGTTCGTCGAGGATAAATCCTTAACAATGTGGCTATGTTCTCCTGTAACTATGCAAAGCTCAATATGAGAACGGGAAGCTCCATCCGTATGCTCCACAAACTGGACCAATTGCGGATCTCTCCCGATGATAAAGCTGCCTGCAACGAATTGGTCTGGCTGCAACCGGATGCGCTCGGTCCCTCCACTACCTGGTGGCTTGCGATCTAGGCAAGCAATCGGTGATTGCTGAACAGGTGAAATCTGTATCTCTTGATCTGAACGAAGCAGCATCGTTTCCTGCTTAGATACAGCATTTAGCAGCTCCGTTACCCCGGAGAGAGACTTATAATAAGCCTCACTGGTATCGCTGGCTTCCAATTCATTTCCTCGTTCCGCACCTTTCCACGATGGCTCGTGTAGGTCATAGTTTGCTGAAGTGTTCTCCCTATCTTCCGTAACTCGGTTTCCCACGCTTTTCGATTCTGAGTTTGGAAAAGTCCATCTCCAGCTCTCCTGCCCTTGATCACTCGAATCGAAAGATTGCTTGTCTTGATGATGACGTCCCGCTACAAACCCGGTCAGCTTATCTACTTGATAACGATCATTTTTGCGTTGTGCTGGGGAAGAAGTAGTTCCTAACCATTCCGAATCCAATACAGGTACTGAATCGCTGTACATATGAGATGAAGCTCGATTGCGCTCCCATTTCCCCGTCCAGCTTATATAAGCAACAGCGGCAAGTACCAAGGTCAGCACAACGGAAATGATCAACGGTACCGTCTCTGGATGATCCAGATAAATATAACGCCACACGATGGTCGAAGCGAGCAGACATCCGAGAGTAATGTAGGTTTTATATTTTTGCAATCCAGGCTCCACATCTTCTACTTCGTTTTCTGTTACAAGCTCAGAATTCTCCTCTGGTTTCACGGACGGTTTGAGCCGATTGATCCGTTTAAGCTCCTGAATCTCCTGCAGAGTCTCCCTATGCTCTTGCCCGTATGTTCCGCCACGATCAGTATAATTCCCCTGTGAGGTATGAGATGTATGAGCAGATATGATAGGGTCGGCTGATGAAAAAGCTCGCCCTTCCATACTTTCTCCCTTCACGCTAGCACTCTCTGTACCAGTCTTCATTCCTTGCAATAGCAGTTCCTTTAGCAATCCCAATTCAAATTCATTTCTATCACACAGATCGAGAATGCGTTGTATATATTCTCCCTGAAAGTGGGCTACACGAGTCATTAAACGAATAACCATCTGCTTAAATTGACTGCCTGTTTGCTGCCCTGTATACTGTACACTGCGTAAAGGAACATAGGTTAAACTGGCGGTTTCCCTTGTACCTGAACCACTTAGAAAAATATAATCCTCGTGCAAAATAAACTGGCGGATATCTAACATATATTGCGGGCTGCGATGGAGGGCATCTGCCACTTCAAAAAGAATCCGGTAGAAATCAGAAGTCGACACGCTCCCACCTTTCCATAACTGGGAAAGCATGCGTTGCCCCGAAATGTCGTAATGTAACTCTATCTGAAAATCGACTTCCTTTATTCTAAGTTCCAGCAGACCGGGAATCCGATTACCAGTCATCATGCCGGTCTGTACGGAATTTAAATCATCGGTCTTGAGCCCGTCTTCCTTGTTTAGAATCATAAATGTCCCGCCGTTCCGGGCAAAATCCCTGCTTAAACCAAACAATTCATGACCTCCTTAACAATTTCCTATCTCCGTGAGGTAGCATGATCTCCCCCAGCGGACATGTTATGGCAAGAAGTAAAGATAAGCACTGATCGCTCCCGGAATGACTGCCGTCATAAAAGGAAACCTGAGGTGCGCTTCATTCCCACTGGTCAGCGCTTTGCCGCTGCGAAATAGAAAAAATCCTCCTAAATTAAAAGCCACGCGCCGCAGTCTCATGATGGTTTCCCTCTTCCATAGCAAAATTCCTATGCCAATAATACCTGCAAAAAAAATCGAATATAAAGCTGACTGCCATGCAAAAGCGGCACCTGTCCATGCTCCAATCAAGCCGAACAGCTTTACATCCCCTGCACCAACAGCTCCCATCCAGTACAAAATCAGCATGAAACCAAATCCGGTACCCAGTCCAGCAACAGCAAATAAAAAACCGTGCCACCCTCCAAACAGAGTATTGAACACCAAGCCTACCACTATGCCGGGCAATGTAAGCTTATTAGGGATTTTCATGCTACGTAAATCCGTAACTAACGCGATCGCGAGCAGAACTCCGCATACAATATACATCCACGTCAATGCGATCTTCCCCCTTTATAAAATAGAACTAGCAGACTACCAAATCACTTTCCATCGTAGGTATTCCTGTCCGTCTATGTCGAGTCGATTCTATCTATCCATCAGCTGGCTTTTCCACGGTAAACGGAACTTCTATACGTTGACCATCCTCTGTTTCAATCACAAAGCTCCATTGACCGGGTGTTGTGTTCGTTCCCACAAACCAGTTCCATTCAATAATCCCGTCCGCATTGGCAGAGGTCCAGCCCAAATGCTGGGCCGTGCTTTGGCCCGACTTATAAAGTACAGAAAGATTAGCAGTCGTCCCAGGCTCAATCTTGGCCTTGATCAAATTGTACACACCCTTCACAGCAGGTTCAGGCTTGACGAGCAACTGTATGGAATGCTGCGCATCCTTATCCGCTGTTGCCTCTCCTGTACCTGTCCCCTCCCCTGTGTTCCCAATCCAGAGACGTTCCTCTGCCGCTGCCTGAATCACAATGCTGCGATACAAAAAGGGGACCTTCATCGGCAGTTCATACGATAGCTCTACTCTAAAATAAGGGTCCTTAGTTCCTGTAAGAGCAGGTACATGTACGCTCGTTATATGAATACGGTCATACTCCAGAATGCTTTCCTCCATAAAAGGCTTTAGCATCGGCTTCAGAACAGGATCGAGTGCAGCTTCCGTAAATCGCCCCCGCAGTTCCTCCATCGGCTTTTGACCGCCCTGAACAGCGCTTTCTACCCAATCGCCAATTGGAGGTGGCAACTGGGCAGCGAATTGGCTTGCATATTCACTCATAGATAACTTGGGCAATTCATCCAGCGGTTCACGGACTGCATCTATTTTCGCGGACGCCGCCTCCACGGCTAGAGAAACTGGGTAGATTTTAGTCGAAACCTGCTTGACCGCTTCTGAAGCGGTGTTCTGCAAGGCTGTGGATACCAGCGTCATCTGAACCATATAAATGAGAAAAATAATAAAAAACAGAAACATTGGCAACACCAGTGACGCTTCTAAAACAATACTCCCTTGTTCACATTGCTTCTGCCCACAAACTTTCCGTAAACACCGATTAATAGGAAAAATGCGCTGTTTTCGTGACATAGTACACACTTCCCTTAATACTCTCGCCTTCTTTTGAGGCGGTCCCGAGCATCTTCATTACCCCAGGTAGAAACCACAGCCTCATCCCATTCTTGACCTCACCCGTTGCATACGTTTGCCGCTCAGCAGGATTGACATCTGTATTCAGGCGGATCAGAGCAAGCATACGGGACATTTTTCGTTCATTATTGCTATGGAGCATCAGGAACAATCGCAAATGATCCTTGTATGTCATTCGAAATTTCAGAAAATCAGACAATGGCACGTCCCCCTTTTGTACCAGCATAATCATATCTTCTATTGCTTTTTCTACTCCATATAACAAAGCCGCCGCCAAAACGACCAGCGGATTACCTTTTGAGCTGTTTTTAACCAATCCCTCCATTGTTCGAATGGCAAGTCTCATAGCGAAAATTTCTCCATAGGCGGATGCCAGATTGCCCGTCGGATTATGGAACCCATACAGGATGTACTCAACTTCCTGATTATTCACCTCCAGCTGATCTCCCAAAATCTGTGCAGCATTTCCCACATTTCCACCCGATCCGGTCAAGCTACCAAAACGGCTAAAATCCACATGATGGAAGTAAGATAGCGCATATTCATTCTGGTAAAACTCGTCTCCCAGTTGAGTCAGTAAATTGGATGCCGACCCGTATAGACCATCCATACTATCCATTGAAGCTCCCGCTGCATCATAGGTGTCATAGGGCAAATCAGCGGATACAGATGGACTGGATGTAGACTGGTTAAACGAAATACTTTCATTGTAATAGCGCTCCAGATGTTGGAATTTTTCTGCACTTTGTTTACCTTTGGAAAGAACCTCAATGATCCGATAGGCTTGTTTGAGCTTGTTTTTCGCCTCTTTTTCCATTTTCTTGCGTTCTTTGTCCGGTCCACGTCGCGTATCCATCATTTTGGCTTCACCGTCGAGTACATTGGCAGGTCCCGCCCAAGCATACGCATTCAAGTATTTATCTATCTCTTTGAGCGTTGATGCGACTTCTTGCTTGAGCATGTCTGCATTCAAAAATGGATCTGTATAAAAAGATAAGGTACGCATCATGCTCGTTATTCTATTGTTAGCAGTATTTATAGAAGTCCGTTGCCTTTCGATTTCTGCTTCCCATTGCTCAAATTCCTTATCTGGAATCAACAAATCCTCTGCTTTTTGCCGTGCGCTTCCTACCGACGGATCTGCGTTGGAGCCTGCTCCGCTTGGAGTAGGGGCTGCTGAAACCTCATCGTAGCCTGCATTGGCCGCCCTCTGCTTATATTGGGCAATGACTTTGCGCATCTCTTCATTAATCTGTCGGGCCTCATTTAACGGTTCCTTGGCTTCCAGAAGCAGCTTATCATGTTCTTCTCCAGCCTGAACCATGATCTGACGCAGGCGATCAAGCGCTGCCCTCGCTCTACGTGCATATTTTTCCATCTGCATGATTTTAACGTCGTCCACACTCTTCTTATTGTCTTCATATACATGTACGTAATGCTTATATTGAGCGGCAATATCGGCTACAACCTCAAGCGGGTCCCATATATACTGATTGGGCATATAGGTGCCCCTCTGTTTAATAATCCGCTTGCGAACCTCTTCCATATAAGCTCCTGCCTTACGCTGCTTCTCCAGCATGTCATCCAGTTGGGCCTCTCGTCTGTCGTACAGCTTTTGCAGCCTTTTCAGCAAATCTACCGTATGAGAAGCCTCTTTCATGTTTTGAGAGAGCGGCTTTAGCTTTTCGAGCACTTCAAACGTAAAATCGACAGGTGCTTTATACTTCATCTCTTCACGGATCTGTTCGTTAAATATGGCATATTTACCAAGCTCTCTTTCCATTTGCAGGGAACTTGAATCCAGCTTCGTATTCATCAGCGGGAGTGTATCCGCGTGTGCCGTACGTCGCGCGCTGTCATTCAGCACTTTGACCATAATTTGTTCTCCGCCGCCTTCGCCATAAGCAAACAAACCGTACTCCTGTTGTAATGTCGGATCATAAGCAGACATCACTGAACGAACCGCCGCATGGGTCAGCCGTTCGGTCTGCACATGCAATGCAGCAATTCTCGCGTAATCAATAAATACAGCAATAAAACCGAACATGACCGCCAGAATCAGAATTAAAAAGACCGTGACAGCACCTGATTCCCTGTCCTTTGTATTGTGTCCCTTACCAAACACCTGCTTCCTCCTTTCCAGTTACATTCCCGTTACTTACTTCTCACTGACCGTTTTGACCATATTGCATCAGTACTTTCCCTGCAACTGCCGAATCTACCTTTTCACCTGATCCTCTGCCCATAAACTTCGCACCATAATAACGGACCAACTCCACCGTACGAATCCATTCCACAGGTTCGACCACGCCAGAGCTCATTTCCCCTTGCAAATCTGTCTGATCTAAAAACTGATTCAACAAAGGTACCTTCACTATCTTATTTAACTTTGTGGTCACCTTACGGTGAATCATACTGTTCTCATATGTCATCTGCCCCTGCATGCCCGCAGGCATTCTATTTTCTGCATTGGACAGCTTCTGAGCAGGTAACGAGCCTCCCCCATTGCCGCCCGGAACCTGTACACTTTCCTGATTGTTGGCTCCGGTCCAGCCAAACAGGGCTCCCAGCATACCATCATCCTTCAGGCGCCAATAGAGAGAATCCCGTTGCCCTTGTGTAAATGCTCCCGTACGTGGGTCCTTGAAGCTGTTATCCCAACTGTAAGCGGCCCTTTCCGAAGCAGTAGCAGCGACCTGCACCAATATAGATTTTTGATATATGTACAGGCAAAAAAATAACATCACAAAAATGACCAGCAGTAGAATGGGAAAGACGAGGGAAGCTTCCAAGGAGAAGCTCCCGTCCTCTTTTTGTGCCAATTTGCGCAGCATTATGAATCCATAAAATCGTTACTTTTTTTATCCGCCTTTTTCAAAAGCCCTTCTACAATTTTCTTGATCTGATCCTTGAAAATAATTGCCACCGCAATCAGAATGGCAATGATCAGGATCATTTCTAACGTACCCAGACCATCCTCATCCTTGTACAACTTACGAATACTGCCTGTTACTAATGTCATCATCGTTGTATTCCTCCTACATATTCATCATCATTAAAGCCGGAGCGCCCACCAGCACAATTACCGTTAGCAAAATCAGCGCCATCGGGAATACTAGCTTAGATGAAGCCTGCTCCCCTCTTGTGCGGCTAATTGAAGTCCGCTTGCCCCATAACGTCTGGGATAGCTCACGCAAAGCCATCACGAAATCGCTCCCGCCGCGCCTCATATTCAACAAAACTGTCGTCGTAAATACTGTCATTTCCTGAATACCACAACGTTTGCTCAGGTGCTCAAATGCCTGTTGAAAGGAAAAGCCACTTTCCCATTCCGTCACCGTCTGCCTCAGTTCTCGATACAACGGATGTTTCGTATCCGCTCCTTTACGTTCCACGCAATGGAGCAATGCCCGTTGTACCGTCTCACCTGCACCTACTAAAAGCATCATTTTACTCAGCAGTTCAGGCAATTCCATTAAAATTTGCTGATCCCGCTTCTGTACTTTCCCATGCAAATCCTTGATCAGCGCGATAGGTACCAGAATGCCAAGTCCCAATCCGAGCACCAGCCCGGTCGCATCCCCACCCATCAAGAGCGATATTATAACTCCACCAGCAGCCATCATATATCCGTAACCCAACATTTCTGCCAGAAAAAGCATCGTTTTTTCTCCGCTGTTGCGCATACCATACAGCTTCTGCACCGAACGCTGGAGCTTAAACATCAGCAAAGGCAGCCTGTGAGTAGCACGTGAAGCATGAATCATGTGTACAAATGGGACTGAAAGTCTTTGCAGCCGCAGTCCCTCCAGCTTCATATGGCGAAAATGCGCATACTTAGCACCATGCATCTGGTTCAGCACCACCCAACCTCCCACTTGCAGAACCAGCATGACCAGACAAACCAACATCACCACATCTATCTCTCCTTACACTTCAATCTTCATAATGTGGTTGATCCACACAAGACACCCACCAAGCACCAATAAACAAAAGGTTGATAAAATCATACCTGTACCGCTGTATAAGGGCATCATGTAATCACCCGCTGTCATCGTCATAAACAATACAAAGAAAAAAGGCGCCGCAAACATAACCCTCGATTCAAAACGTTTCTGTGCAATCATTACACCGATCTCCTGCTGAATTTCCAACTTCTCACCAATGACACTTGAAGCTCGTCGTACGACTTCCACCAGATCACCTCCGGTTCGCTTGCAAGCCGCAAATACGTCCGCAAAATTCGTAATATCCTCCATCTGCGCCCGACGGGCCAAATCCTGCAAAGCAGCCTCTACAGGTTGTCCGATTTCGAGACAGGCGGTAATAATGTTAAATTCAAAAATCAGGTCGTGATCTCCATCCGGACTAAGCAATCTCAAATCCTCTACAGCCTCACGAAAACCATTCTCCACCGACCTTCCCGCTGAAAGAGAAGACGAGAGCGAATATAAAGCCTGCTTGAATTGGATGCTTAGAGCAGACCTGCGTCTTTGCAGCAAAAATTGCCTAAAATAACGAGGTGTCACCACAGCCCCGGCAGCGCACAGCAACGATAATATCCATTGGTGATAAAATAGATAGCCGATCATCGCAAACAGCACGCCACTAAAGAATATGCACAGACTTTTTTGTACTGTCGATAATGTATACACCGTATAATCTGGCAGAGAAGGGACTTCACGTGATACTTGCTTGGCAGTCGTTTTTCCTGGCTTCACGCTGATACTCCTCCCCTGTGCCAGTTTTCCGGATTGATCCCGGCCATTTGCAGCTTCAAAGTATGTTGCAGACCCTCGCCACAACGTTCCAGACCTCCTACGATTCGCCCCTTACTTTCTCCTCGTTCCTGAAAACGATAAAGAGGGTTAAGCGTCACCTCACCATTTTCAAAGCCAATCACTTCGCTAATTTCCAGCACTCGTCTAGATTTGTCACGCATCCGTGACAGATGAACGAATATATCAATAGCTGAGCTGATCTGCTGCCGTACTACTCCAAGTGGAAGCTCTGCTCCTCCGAGCACCATCGTTTCCAGCCGGCTGACCATATCGCGGATATTATTTGCGTGGCCAGTTGACAAGCTTCCATCATGGCCAGTATTCATCGCTTGCAGCATATCCAATGCCTCACTTCCCCGGACCTCACCCACCACAATGCGGTTGGGCCGCATACGCAGGGAGGAACGAATCAGATCACGAATTGTGATTTCTCCCTTCCCCTCGGTGTTCGCATTCCTTGTTTCCATGGAAACTAGATTAGGGACCGTCACAATTTGCAGCTCTGCTGAGTCTTCAATGGTAATAATCCGTTCAGACGACGGGATAAACTGGGATAATGCATTCAGAAAAGTTGTTTTACCAGAACCCGTTCCTCCGCTTATAAAAATGTTGTACTTGCTACGTACCAAGTCCTTGAGCATAGCAGCGGTTTCTGCATCAAGCGCACCCATTTGTATCAAGTCATCCATCGTCATAGGACGCTCGGGAAACTTCCGTATTGTCATCGTCGGACCCTTGAGAGCAACTGGAGGCAGCACAATATTTACGCGTGACCCATCCTTTAACCGGGCATCCACAATGGGGGAAGCCTCATTCACAATTCGGTTCACCCCGGCTACAATCGTCTGGATTAAATCCTCCAGCCGCTCGCGAGACTCAAATTGATCAGGTACCTGCATCACTTCACCAGCCCGCTCCACAAAGATTTCCCGGTGACTGTTAATCATAATTTCCGTAACGGTCGGATCGTCAATCAATGGCTGGAGTACATCCAGCCCACGGAAAGAGTTGAAAATCTTGCGGACAAGTGCGTGCTTCTCTCGGGAAGTTAAGCCCACCAGCTCTACATCGTGTAAAATTCGATTTTCAATATGCCGTACCAGATCTGTATCCTTTACCGAAGACGTTACGTCTAACCCGTTTCGGATATCTGCTCGCAATGCCTTAAAACGTTCCTCATTCATGTTCATCAGCCCCTTTTAAGACCAAACGGCGGGCGGATGTGTTACACTGTCCACATTCAGCAGCTCGTGGCACAGATGACGAATTTCCCGCTGATAAATCGGTGAACTAAGCAGTAGCTCACGGTGCTGCATCTGCTTCCATGAAGGTATATAAGGTAACGCTCCGTTTAGCTCCATGAAGTCACGAGGTAATGAGTTGATCATAGTTCCCATATAGCGGTTCACCACAAAGCTGGTTTTGCATATCATGTCTTCAAGCCCTTCAGGCTGCGTGGTTTCTAAAACATCCAGCCATAATCCGCACTTGTGCATGCTCATTAAATCGTCTGCCAGCAGCCAAATCAGCTTATGACTAGCTTCAAGCACGGCTTGAGCCCGATCACCTTTTTCAGAATCGCCATCTACGATCACTACATCATACTGCCCACTTTCGGCAACCGTTCGAATCAGCTCTTTCGCTTCATCACAAGTCATGTCCGTCAGCTCCTTGCGATTATAGACAGGCTGAAAAGTATCCGCCTGAATTTCAGGGCGACGAATACAATAGGAAGCCATGGATAATGGAGTGTCCTCACTCCCCTCCGCCTTGAGATCATAGAGCAGCCTGGACAGCCCTTCTCCTTCTGCTCCGCTAGCACTGCCTGAACCAGTGAACAACGAGCTTGAATCCACCGTCTCCAGATTCAGATAGAATACCGAAAATCCCTCATTCCCCAGCTGTTTGGACATATTGAGTGCGGCCGTTGTCTTACCTAGTCCACCGGAAGCTGCTACCATGCCGATAATCATTCCACCTTCCCGACTGTTTACACTTTTCCGACCGTTCGACCTCTGTCTAGCCGTTTCCAAAATAAAACCGACCAGCTCAGATAAAGGCTGATATTTTAATAAAGGCTGCCCATATTCGCTTACTTGTTCTCCCTCATGCAATACTAAACAAGGAATATCCGCAGCTTCTCTGTCTGTCCATAGATTCAAAAAAGCCGCTTCACCTACCACCACATCCGGTCTTTTCATTCCACTGGTTTCCATCATGTATTGATGAAATGCCTCCGGTTGCGAAAAAGCCGTTATTCTCAGCCTTCTGGCGTACTCGCTTCCGTGAACATAATTCAGCAGCGGCTCAATATAATCCCGGCCTTCTACGGCCAATACCACTTTCACTGGAACCATAACGCTCATCCCTTTCCCTAACACAACAACGCAAAAAAGCACCGTTCATCAATCCGTAAAGTACATACGGTTGGTGAACGGTGCTTCCGTCACGTGCAATCTATTTACTGGTAGAATAGCATAGCGCTTATATTAGAGCAAGTATTTTTTGTGCAAGTATCTTCCAAAATCCTCGTACTAGGAGAAGGCGGGCAGTCTAGCCCCGCCTCCTACTATCTTCATCTTAGTAGAATTTGTGGTGACGACGATGACAGTCATGATGGCGATGATGGCGACGTTTCCGGCAATGACATTTCTTATCAAAATCTTCATGTTTCCGGTGATCATGTTTAAATTTAGGTTTAAACTTAATGACAGTCACCTTAATGATCTTCTTAAAGATACGTTTTTTTGGCTTACGCGAATGACAATGTTTAAACATTTTTAATTCGCCTCCATTTCTTTGAGATAGAATATACTATGGAAGCAGCGAACCATCGGTAACCATCATATGACTATTTATGAATTTACTGGGCTAATTAATGATCTATCTCCAGTTTAATATCCGGATCATAATCCGCCACAATTAGAACATCCATATGACGTGCTTGACGGAGAATCCTCGGCACAACCGCAGCCTTACCCCAACGGCTACTTCGGGAAGACTGCCCCACGATGAGCTGCGTACCTGAATATCCTTCCACTGGAGCAATCAAAATGTCGGCAATTTCGCGTCGGCTGGAAACAAGCCGAATCTCAAAGGTCCCCCCCAGTCGGTGGGTCAGCAACTTTAGTTGTTCCAGACGAGGGTTCAGTCTCTCAGGTATACGCTCACCAACATGAGCATAAGTCACAATCCACACAGCCTTCAGACGAAAGGCGATACGAAAACCGCGGCGAATCAACCTTTCAGCATTTTCGCTTAGCGTCACGCCTACGAAGATCACTTCCTCCCTGCGCCACGGTCCCCGAAGTGATTCGTGTCGATCCCAGGATTCCAGCCGCTCATCTACGTCATCTGCCAATTCCCGCAAAGCAAGTTCACGCAACGCAATCAGATTGCCCAGTTTAAAAAAGTGGCTAAGTGCCTGTTCCACCTTCGCATGATCGTATATTTTGCCCTCACGCATACGCTGCTGCAACGATTTGGGAGCCACATCAACAAGCTGTACTTCATCGGCCAGACGCATCATATGGTCGGGGACAGTCTCTCTCACTCGTATGCCAGTAATCTGTTCTACCGCATCATTCAAGCTCTCCAGATGCTGTACATTCATTGTGGATATCACAGAAATACCTTGTTCCAAAATGGTAAGCACATCCTCATAGCGCTTAGATCTCAGACTTCCGGGCACGTTGGTATGTGCCAGCTCATCAATAAGCACCACCTCGGGATTACGCCTGAGAATCGATTCCGTGTCCATTTCTTCCAAGTGTGCGCCATGCCGCTCGATGGACTGACGGGGTATCATCTTCAGAGATCCTACCTGGGCCAGTGTTTCTGCTCTTCCGTGCGTTTCCAGCAATCCGATAACTACATCGATTCCGCTCTCCAGCAGATCATTCCCCTCTCTCAGCATCGTGTATGTTTTGCCGACCCCCGGAGCAGCGCCAATGTATACCTTGAGCTTGCCCCGCAAGATTTTGGCTGCCTCAGCCTGTGCTTCCTCAACGCTCAAACGATGATACGGATCATTATCTCCCTCCTCCTGTCTCATTGTTGGCAAAATCCGCTCACCCTCCTGCTCGGCCCGGTCCGCAATCAGCAGCAGATCCATATTTTTCATTCGTTTTAAAATCCCGTTCACAAGCGATCCTTTCATCAACTCCTGCCACGGAGTCTGCCGAGAATGCCCCATAACAATTCGGGTAACATTGTGCGTCACCGCATAATGAATCAGTTGACTAGGCAACCTTCTGCGTGAAAAAAGCGGGATTTCTTCAAATGTTGATCCTATCTTGTCAGTCAATTTCTCAATTGAACGCTTGAAGGCTGCTGATTCCTTGGACAGCTTGCGCTTCGAGCTGACAAAGGAGACTACTAGCATATCTCCACCCAACCGCTTGGCGACCTGTTCCCCCCTACGTACATAAATGGACCCATTCCAATGATATTGGACGGGTACCAAAATACGCTCTGCGGCTCCTGACGCCCCGTGCAAGCCTAACTCCTCCCGGTGCCGTTCCAGCGAATCGTTCACATCCTCTGCTACCAATCGCAGGGCTAGCTCACGCAATTTACCCAGATTACCCCGGTGAAACATCTCAGGATTGGGCGTATGCATGTAGCCTTTCGCCAGCCGTTCCAAAATCATCTCCGGGGTGGCATCAATCAGACGAATTTCATCCGCTAGCTCGAGTGTATCAACCGGAACCGTATATTCCGCTTCAAAGCCTGTCAGCTGATATACCCACTCCGTAATTCCTTCGAGTTCATAAACATTGACCGTCGTAATGACGCTAATTCCCTGCTCCAGCAAATACCGAATATCTTCCAGCCGTGTTGGAAATGGGGCGTCTTTCCGGTTATGATGTGCCAAATGATCCACCAGTACCACTTCGGGATTTCGTGCCACCAAAGCTTCCACATTCAGATCCTTTTGCTCCTCACCATCTTTTATCCAATGAATACTAGGCACTCGCTCCAGCGTGCCGACCTGTTCCACGGTCACAGGCCGCTGCATGGTTGAGACCGCACAAATCACAACATCAATACCTTCATGCTGCAGCGATTGCCCCTCCTGCAGCATATGATACGTCTTGCCCGAGCCACTGACCGCACCCATGTATATTTTGAGTCTGCCTCGATGCAGTTTGTTAATCGAATCCAGTATTTCCTCTGGTGATTTACGTTTGAAGCTCTCCACTTTCGTTCCTCCCCACAGCGTGCTTGTTTGTTCCGTCCATTCTTATATGGTTGTAATGAATGTACTCCCGTGTCCCAATCAATTCAAGATGATCAATCAAGCTTGCCTCAAAAAAAGCCGCACAGGGCAGTATAAGCGCAAAAAACGTGCATTCAGGTCTCTTATGCCTGAATGCACGCTATTTTGGGTAACTCATATGGGATCACTTCCTACAATCACTTGCTATCTTCGCCAACGATCCCCCGTTGTTGAAATAACTTTTGCCATACCACACCGTGAGACGGGGAAAAGAGAAATACCAAAAGCAGCAACACACCCGATATACACAGCATACATGCCGCAATAGAAGCATCCAATACACTTGCTGTGTAAAAACCTGCGACCGAGCTGATGGCTCCAAATCCTACGCTGTATACAATCATACGGGACAACTTCTCCGTCAGCAAATAAGCGGTAAGAGGCGGTACAACGAGCATGCCAACCACCAGAATTGCACCCACGCTCTCAAATGACGCCACCGTCGTTAGTGAGACGAGACTCATCAGCAGATAATGAAAAAAAACAACTGGAATGCCTAATGAAGCTGCCAAGGCGGGATCGAAGGAAGTAATTTTAAATTGCTTGAAAAAGCCCCCTATCACGATCAAATTGATCAAAAACATCGCGCCCGTAATCCACACAGCCCTCGGACCGACATCGAAGCCGGCTATCTCTAACGTATTCCACGGCACATAAGCAATTTCCCCATATAAAACGTGATCCATATCCAGATGGACATTGGAAGCAAACACGCTGACCAGCAATACACCGATAGCAAACAATGTCGTAAACACTACCCCAATGGCAGCATCACTTTGCAGACCGCTTTGTTGGAACAGCTGAATCAGGTATACCGATAGAAGACCCAACACTGCCGCACCAAACATCATCCACACCGAATCTCTCGATCCGCTGATGAGAAAGGCAATGACAATCCCCGGCAGTACCGCATGACTGATTGCATCACCGATCATAGCCATTTTTCGGAGCACGAGAAAGCACCCAACGATACTACATCCCCCTGCCACTAACATTCCCGTCAAAATTACATAAAATGAACTCATAGGGCACGCTCCTCCCTTGGCTGTGTACCGACTGCCTGCTCCAGATTTTTTCTGGCGTTCAACCGAACGATAGCCTTGGAGATCATCCCGCGTTGCGGCGCAAAAATCAAGCTCACTCCAAACACCACAGTCGCACACAACACGCATAACGGTCCTGTAGGCAGATTTTGTCCCAGAGAGCTAATGACCGTCCCACCAAGGCCTGCTATAGCACCAAACAAGCCTGATAGGCATACCATGACACCGAGTTTCTCTGTCCAGTATCTTGCTGACACGGCCGGGGTAATCAGCAGAGCAGCCATCATAATGACTCCCACGGCCTGAATGCCAGCAACCACCGCAATGACAATCAATAGCATCAACAACTTATCCAGCAAACCTGCCGGAAAACCAAGTCCGCGGGCAAAGCCGGGATCAAAGCTGAGCAGCTTAAATTCCTTGAAAAATAATATACATATTCCGATGAGAACCACCGAAATTACCGCCATCGTATAAACATCAGACAATACCATTGCCGCAGCTTGACCAAATAGAAATTTATCCAACCCGCTTTGGTTTCCTGCGCCACTATGCTGGATTTCGGTCAACAGCATAATACCGAAGCCAAAAAATACGGACAGCACCGCTGCAATCGCTGAATCACTTTTAATTCGCGAATACCGGGTTAACGCACTGATGGCAAAGGTCGCAACAATCCCTGCAATGGCGGCCCCAATCATAAATCCAAACACGGATTTTGTACCTGTGATCATAAAAGCCACACATACCCCCGGCAAAGCCGCATGTGCCAAAGCATCTCCCATGAGCGACTGCTTGCGCAAATACATAAAACTGCCAATTACCCCGCTGCTTAAACCGAGTAAAATGCATCCCAGCAAAATCCACTGCATGTTTGGGTCGGTCAAAAGCGTTGCCAAGCTTGTCATACTGCTCACCTCACTCCGAGTATCGTACCGGAATCCGGGCCTGTTTTGAGTATACTCAGACGCCCGCCATACGTACGCTGCAGATTTTCCTCGGTAAAAATATCTGTCGTCTCTCCAAACGCCATCAGATGCCCGTTCAACAGCATAACCTGATCAAAATAATCCGTGACTGTAGATAAATCATGATGAACGACAAGCACGGTTTTACCCTGCTGTTTCAGATCGTTGAGCAATGAAATAATGGCTTTTTCTGTTGCAGCGTCCACACCGACAAACGGTTCATCCATAAAATAAAGCTGAGCATCCTGCGCGAGTGCTCTGGCTAAAAAAACACGTTGTTGCTGACCGCCAGACAATTGACTAATCTGTCTGTCTGCATATTTGCTCATTCCAACTTTATCCAAACTCTCCATCGCAGCCTGACGATCTGCTGCTCCCGGACGCTTAAACCAGCCTAATCTGCCATACCGTCCCATCATAACCACATCCAATGCGTTCGTCGGAAAATCCCAATCCACCGACTCCCGCTGTGGTACATAGCCAACCTTGAGTAGCTGTTGCTTATAGGGCTTACCGTAGACCAGCACTTCGCCCCTAAGCTTTGGAATCAGTCCAAGCGCTGCCTTAATCAGCGTAGATTTCCCAGCCCCGTTCGGACCGATAATACCAATCAGCTTGCCTTCTGGCACTTCAAAGGAAACATCGAACAAAACGGGCTTTTTTTGATAAGCTACCGATAAATCACGAACGACAAGTGGTGAATGCCCCATGTATCTTTGCCTCCTTATTTAAGAGCTTTAACAATCGTATTGACGTTATGCTTGACCATTCCAATATATGTTCCATCTTCTGTGCCCTCTTCACCCATGGCATCCGAATAGAGCTCGCCACCAACCTTAATTGTATGGCCTTGCTGAGCGGCCCCCTGAATAACCGCATCTATGGCCTTTCTCGGAACACTAGATTCTACGAATATAGCCTTGATTTTATGCTCCACCAAATAATCTCGCAGCTTGGTCACATCTTGAGAACCCGCTTCTGACTCTGTGCTCATACCTTGAAGTCCTCTCACTTGAATGTGGTAGGCATCTCCGAAATAGCCGAAAGCATCATGTGCTGTGACAAGCACGCGCTGGGCTTCCGGTATACTGGCAATCTGCTCTCTCGTGTAATCGTCCAGCTCTCGCAGCTCAGTGAGATAGGCTTCTGCGTTGGCTTTATACTCCTCCGCATGAACAGCGTCAAGCGCCGATAATTCATCTCTGACGGTTTCTACCGCAGACATCCAGTTCTGTACGTTAAACCAGATATGTGGATCATGCTCAGATCCCATTTCCGGACTACCTGCACGCAACTGATCCTGTGCGATGTTTTTGGACACGGGTATGACGGGTTTTTGCTTGCTGATTTTCTCCAGAATGTCCTGCATTTTTCCTTCCAGATGCAACCCGTTATAAAAAATAACGTCGGCCTGATCCAGCTTGCGCATATCTCCCTGAGAAGCCTTGTACAAATGCGGGTCAACGCCTGACTTCATAATTCCCGTGACCTCCACATGATCACCGCCGACCTTGCCGACAATGTCAGAGATCATACCGATGGTAGCCGTAGCCTTTATTTTTTGTCCAGCCTCTCTCGCAGTTCCCTGCTCCTTCTTCTTAGCATCGGTACATGCAGTCGCTAGAACCAGAGCTAGAGACAATACACCAACTGTCGTTACCCATCGCGGCAAAGCCTTCTTAAACTGCTTGTTCATGTTTTAAAATCCTCCTCTGAATTTCGTCTTGGGACAAACTATTTCCTTGATTCAATTATTTTTTATCAATACTATATTTTAGAGTATACACTAAAGTTTTTACCTAGGGAAACATTTTATAAAATATAATTCTTGTGCATTTCGTTATACCGTTCGATTTTCGTTCTCCCAATGTGTAATATATAGAAGATATCCAGTCGTTAAACCAAAGAATACATATAAAGAGGTGTAGGTCGTGGAGCCAACAGGATACAGCCCTTATCGGAACAAACGTCGGCAAGTTCGGATACGAAAAATACTGCTCATTTTTATGCTGGTGTGCTGTCTGCTTGCCCTAACTTCCTGTGCTCGAGGTGACATCCATGTAGATGTTCATCTCGATCAAAGTGTAGATATGGATGCAACGTTCAGTGTAAACAACCAGACACTGATGATGTTGGACAATCCCGGGCTGCTAGATCGATTAGTCAAGCGTATTCAAAGCAACAATGTAGATGTACAGCCGCTAGCTGAACAGGGAAGAAAGGGATATCAAATCAAGGGACATTATCAAGGAGATTGGAGCACAAACAAAAAAAATCCCAGTCAGGGATTAAATCTACCTGAGGGATTAGAAATAAAGCGCGCTGTGAGCCAACATTTTTTCACAACGAATATTGATCTTACCATGAAGCTCGATCTACCACGCATGCTTCCTGAAGAAGCTCAAGGACTGAGTGACAAATTTGAGCAAATGAATGTGTTAGCGCGCAAATTACTGGAGCGGCAGCTGGATCTTAACTTCAGCCTATCCTTACCCATCCAACCTGCTACCAATAATGCGGACCGTGTGTCGGAAGACGGAAAAACACTGTATTGGGACATTGCTCCTTTGGAATCTAACGAGCTAAAATTGTCTGTTAACGTACCCAATGTACGACATATCGTGTATGTAGCTGTTACGAGCCTGATACTGATCGTGCTCGCTGTGATCTTACTAATTCGTAGACATCGCTCCAAAAAAGAAACTTAAAAAAGCAACTAAAAGTGCGTGTTCAAAAAGTCGGCTTTTCAGGACCGAGAAGGTTGGATGAAGCTAGGGACTGAGTAGCGGAGCGTAGACAGATCTACGTGAGCAACGGAAGGCCCGGCTGAATTCAAGATTCGACGTCGAATCCGCTTCTTGAATAGCTTCGTTATGGAAAGACGACTTTTTGAACAACCTCTAAAAAAATCGTTGTCTAATTTCTGGTGGGGGGATCTGACATTGATCCTCTTCATCCTTGCCAAACCAACGATATCGGTTACGCGCCACCCAGTTATAGACGGCATTGCGCACAAAGCGGGGAACCAGGATGAGCACATAGGCCAGCGGATATGGAAAACGAAGATGTTTGGCAATTCGTAAAGCTGCGGTTGACCTTGTATAATACGTACCGTCTTCAATCAGCACGAACGTATCCAGCTGATCTGTAGATAGTCCTCCTGCACGTAATAGTTCTTGTCCTGCCTCAGATTGCAGGGAACCAAAATGAAATGTTCCCTTAGGGTCACGCTTGATAATAAAGCGTGCCGCTCCCTGACAAAAATGGCATACCCCATCCACCAACACAATGGAGTGATCTGAATGAGCATGATCAGACTGGTTCATAAATCATTTCACCTCCAGGGAAATCAATGGCATGAATACCAACAGCACAACCATATGAATATAAACAAAAAAACGCCGAAAGTATCCGACGCTTGTTTAGAAATGTATAGTCTTTACCTGTTCGAAAAACTAGCTCAATGCTTTCTCAAACAGCTGTTTCGTATTAATTTGCTCTAAAAACTCCTCATGGAACTTATCCATACACTTGCAGATAAAATCCTTATGGCATACCGGGCAAGGCGTCGTTAGCAGTCGACTAATATTCGTCAAGGTCCACTCCGGATGACGTTGAGAAAAAACGCGGCACTCCGTTCCATCGGCCAAACTCATTTTAAACTCATAAAGCCCTTCTTTTTCGTTGCTGCCAGCCAGCGTGAAATTAACAATATTCGGTCTGTAAGACATCATATCACCCGTATTTTTCAAATTTGTTTCGTACCTGATGACCAGAATCACCTAAGCCATCTTAATGAATTTTGGCGATGATGTCAAATGGTCGTGAATCTCAGCGAATCAAGATCTATGCGCAAAGGCCCCCGATAAATCGGCGGCCAGAGTGTAAAAGTTATAGAAATGCAGTCAAATGACATTAAGCTCGACATCAATGTTACCGCGTGTCGCTTTGGAGTACGGACAAAAATCATGCGCTTGGCGTGCCAAATCTTCGGCCTGGGCGCGTTCAATACCGGGTATTTTCACATCCAGACGTACCGCCAGCTGGAAGCCGCCATCACTTGGGTCCTTGCCGATAGATACGTGGCTGGTGACCTCAACATTGTCCACCTTCACCTTAGCCTTTCGGGCTACGTTAGCCAATGCGCTCTCATAGCAGGCACCATAGCCTGCCGCAAACAATTGCTCCGGATTCGTAGCTTCTCCACCTGCGCCACCCAGCTCCTTCGGCGTACTGAGCTTATGCTTCAAAACCCCATCAGATGAAGCGACTGAACCGTCTCTTCCACCATGTACCGTTGCTGATGCCGTGTATAATGCTTCCATGATTTCATCTCTCCTTCTCTATATCATTTTACATTTCGCAGGAATCCATCGTCATGTTAAGACATGATTACCTTCTCGTATGTACTTTAAACGAACTACACAAAATGAATCATTTAAAACATGGAAGTTAACTAATTTATTTACCGTTTAATTCCACCTCACCTTGTTTACACTATATGTTATAAGCCCCTAACTTGATGGGCCGTCTACATTCACCATTTAGGAGGTAAAAGACTATGTTCATGCGCATGAATCGTTTATTGATACGAAATGACTGACAACCCTGTCGCACGCGAGATCGTAGGCTACTTGCTGGTGCGGGGTGAAGTCCATGTGATGGCCTATGTCAAAGCGTTGGAAAAGCTTACAGGCGTAGAAATGACCAAAATGCTTCCGATTCCGAACTTGGAGAATAAGGCCTTTTCTGAAACGCGTAAATTCGAAGAAAAGGATTGCACCGGGCTATTTATCGTTTCAGTCCGAATAACTACAAGGAAATTGATAAAATATGGAGCGGCGTTCACCCGGAAGATGGACAACAATTTAAAAAAATCCAAAACGACCAAGCTGCTCCCCTCAGAGCGATATAGCTTGGTTTTTCTATTGTTCTGCTTTATACGATGGCTATATTGCTTCAAAAATACGATTAACTTGCTTGACCACACAAAAGTTGCACTAGACAAAAACTATTGTGAGTGTACAATAGGGATAACACAATAGTTATGTCACTAATAATATATTTCAACAACAATAAAGAAGGTGAAGCGTATGAAAAATACAAAGGGTAACTTCGCGGAAATCGCTTCACTGTCGGAAGTGAATCGTTCCTTGAGCGTCCCGAAAGACGGGACCTGGTTTCGGAAGTTTCTTGCCTTTGCTGGACCCGGCTATATGGTCGCAGTCGGCTATATGGACCCCGGCAACTGGGCCACAGACATCGCTGGCGGATCAAAATTCGGCTACACGCTGCTTAGTGTCATTCTAATCTCCAACCTGATGGCCATCCTGCTGCAAGCCTTATCCGGCAAGCTTGGCATTGCCACAGGTAAAGATTTGGCTCAAATGTGCCGTGATGCCTATAGTCGTCCTGTCGCCATCGGCTTATGGCTCTTGTGCGAAATTGCCATTGCAGCCATGGATTTGGCCGAGGTCATCGGTTCAGCCATTGCGCTGAAGCTGCTGTTTGGTCTACCGTTACTATACGGAGTCATCATTACCGCATTTGACGTCATGCTTATTTTACTGCTGCAAAACAAAGGTTTTCGGGCATTGGAAACACTCGTCATTGTGCTGATGGCGACGATTGCCGGCTGTTTTGGCATTAATCTCATTTTGGCACAACCGGAATGGGGCGGCGTATTGGGCGGCTTTGTACCAGACTCGCAAATTTTGACGAATCCGAGCATGCTGTATATTGCCATCGGTATTATGGGCGCTACCGTAATGCCGCATAACCTGTATCTGCATTCTTCTATTGTACAAACTCGCAAATTTGAGCAGACTTCAGCAGGTAAACGGGAAGCTATTACATTTGCAACTTGGGATTCCAGTATAGCGCTGATGTTCGCTTTATTTATTAATGCCGCCATCTTGATCGTGGCAGCTGCTGTATTCCATACGGCAGGAAGAACAGATGTAGCCGAAATTAGTGATGCCTATTATCTGCTTTCGCCACTACTGGGAACCACACTGGCGAGCATACTATTTGGGGTGGCGTTACTCGCCTCAGGTCAAAATTCAACCGTAACAGGCACTTTAGCTGGACAAATCGTGATGGAGGGTTTTTTGAATCTTCGTCTTTCACCTTGGTTGCGTCGTCTAGTGACCCGCCTCATCGCGATCATTCCAGCGGTCATCGTCACTGCCATCGCAGGGGAAAAAGGTGCGGAGGAACTGCTTGTACTGAGCCAGGTCATCCTGTCCATCCAGCTTCCCTTTGCCATCATTCCATTACTGCTCTTTACCAGCGACAAAAAGATCATGGGTGAATTCGCAAATAAAATGTGGCAAAAAGTATTAACCTGGATCGTGACCGCTGTCATTATCATCTTGAATGTGGTGCTCATTGTACAAACGATATCAGGTTGACAGACCGTTTGGATACAACCATTAAAAAGAGGTATTCCACAGGCCAAAACAGCCAAGGAACACCTCTTTTTATCGTTTATTTTTCCAATGTGTTTAGAATCAACTCTGCATTCTGTTCAACAAATGTAGCATCAAGCATGCTTTCATGATCTCCATAACCATCACAAATGGAATACTCTCCACTTGTAGAATGCTCCCACATTCGGATATCTCCACGTATATGTTTACTTTGACTCTGAAGAGATTTAATAACATGAATATGAGCGGCAACTTGTCCAGAATTCATTAAATTATCCAAATACGCATAGTATCTTTGAATCTTCTCGCCAACATGGCGATGGAAAAAATCTCCTTCACTTTGCAATTGTGGATATTTTTCTAACATAAGATCTACCGTTTCTTTCGCATATTTACAACTCTCTTCCGTTGTAAGCCGCTCTGAATTTATTTCTGTAATGTAAAATGAGTCCAATAAAATGAGCTGGCGAACCTTATCCCCCTGTTTTTCAAGAGCTTTTGTAATTTCAAAAGCCAAATTGCCTCCCGCTGAAATCCCTAGAAATACGTAAGGTCCCTCTGGCTGAACTTCTTTTATAAGACGGATATATTCTGCAATGAGACGGTTCTGTTCGATCTCAAGAAAGTTGAAACTGTACAATCGATAGGAACCAAGGAATTCAGCAAGCCTTTGATATACAACCCCTAAAGCAACTACCGGCGGAAAACAAAATATGTTTCGGTCTCCTTCTCCCTGTGGATTAAACAACATTCTTTCGTTAGAAAGGTCACTAATCTGCGTCTCAGGTGAAGAAACTAGGGACGCCATCTCTCGAATAGTTGGTGTCACAAATATCTGTCGAATTGGAAGCTCTATTCCGTGCCCTGTAGCTAATCTCGCCACAAATTTAATTACACTTGTCGAATCCACCCCCAGTTCAAATAAAGAATCGTCTATGCTAATGGAACTGTACTCTAAAATCTCTTCCCAGATTCGTACCATAATACACTCCATCTCCGTCACTGGAGCTTCATATTTCTTTTGAAATATGGTTTTAGCCGATGGCTCTGGCAGTGCTTTTCGGTCTAATTTACCATTAGGTGTTAAAGGAATTTGTTCAAGACCAATAAAATGGGTAGGCACCATGTAATTTGGCAATGTATGACTAATACCTTCTTTAATATCCTGGATGCTCAAACTTGGTTGGGTCACAATATACGCGCACAGTATTTTATTTCCTCTCGAATCCGGGGTATACAAAACCACTGCTTCCTTTACTCCAATAATTTGAAGAATTTGATTTTCGATTTCGCCAAGCTCTACACGATAACCACGGATTTTTACTTGCTGATCGTTACGTCCCAAAAATTCGATATATCCATTTGAATTCAGAATTCCTTGGTCTCCGGTGCGATATAACCTACCAAACTTCGGATGGTCTAAGAATGAAGATGCTGTTTTTTCTTCTTCGTGAAGATAACCTTTGGCTAAACCAGCGCCTCCAATGTAAAGCTCACCTTTTACACCTACTGGACAGAGTTCCTGATCGTAATTCAATACATAATAGGTTTGGTTAGCTAATGGCATACCGTAAGGTATGGAGGCCCAGTCTTCATGCACTTCATATACAGGATAATAAATGGACCAAATAGAAGCCTCTGTTGCCCCGCCCATACTTACTACGTTCGCGTGAATAAATTGTCTGCGAATTTTATCCGGTAGACTGAGAGGTACCCAGTCTCCACTAAGAATGACCAAACGCAAAGAACTGTTTTTCTTACGCGATCCAGACGACGAAGGCATATTATTCCAGTAATAACATCTTTCCTCTTCTTCTCCAAGCACATGGTTCAACATCAAGTCCATTATAGCTGGTACGGAGTTCCAAATTGTAATTTTATGTTCCTCGAGTGTCTTTGCAACTTCAGTAATATCACGTTGATCATCAATAAGTACGATAGCCGCTCCAACCGCTAACGCTCCAAATAGATCATAAACCGATAAATCGAAACACATGGATGACAATCCAATTATGCGATCCTGCTCATTCACATTGAATTTACGATTAATATCCTGCACCGTATTAGCTACTGCCCCATGTGTAACAATGACTCCTTTAGGTTGGCCTGTACTGCCTGAAGTATAAATCACGTAGGCTACATCATCAGGATCATGTTCGACCGGGAGTGCTTCACCAGAATAAACTGCTAATCCTTCCTTAACGTATAGATCCGGTTCCAACGTTAATTTACAACCACTGTGATCCCTAATATATTCACGACGTTCCTCCGGATAATCAGGATCAATCGGCACATAAGCCGCTCCGGCCTTCAATATACCTATTATATTCACAATGGTTTCGATACTCCGATTGGCTAATACACTAATAAAATCTCCACGACACACGCCATGTTCATGTAAATAGCGAGCCACCCTATTCGAACGTTCATTTAACTCCTGATAAGTGATGTGGCTGTTCTTATAAATCACCGCAAATGCCTCTGGCCAACGAACAACCTGCTGTTCAAACAAGGAATCGAGTGTAGAGCTTGGAATTTCTTCACAAGTATCATTAAAAGCTGAAATCAGATGATGATTCTCACGTCCCCATGGGAACCTATTTGCCGCATCTGAGTTTAAGGAAAATTCCAGCAGCATAAAGTACTGGTCAAACATCGCTTTAATTAATTCCGAATCAAACAGTTGTTCAACATAATCCCAAGTGATCGTGAGTCCGCCATCTACTTCCAGAACCTGATAATCTAAAAAAACTTGAGAGGTTTGAGAAACCGCTGTCTTTACATCCCCCATAAAATAAATAGACTCATCTGTACCTTTTCCTGTATCCAGTAACATGCTTGTGAATACAATGGGCATCGCTGCCTTATGGGTTTCAGCACCACGTTGGCGTATTATCTCTCTGATAAATTGAATTCCGTCGTAGTGCCTATGTTCGAGCGCCTCCATCAACACGTTTTGCACGGATTCAGCTTGCTCCCAGAAAGATTTTCCTCCTTCAAGCGTGATGTCAAGCAACATAACAGACGTAAAGTCGCCAATCATCTTATATACATCTTTATGAAATGGATAACGATTAAAAATAGTACAATTGAGCGCTAATTGAGATTGATTGCTCCAGTAAGACAACACTTTGGCAAATACAGTACATAGTACTGCAGTTGGTGTCAGGTGATTCTTTTGTGAAACTTGCTTTAGCTTTTCGTATAGTTCCCTATTTAAGTGTTTGGTTGCCCTTTTGAAGCGCGGTTGTACAATCATGCTTGGAAAGGAAATATACGGCAAGGAAGGTGGATCAGGAAAGTTATTCAATTTGTTCATCCAATACTGCCGATCCCTCTTATATATTTCCGAAGATTTGAATGCCGTATAAGCCATCATATAATCTCTGAAAGTAATATCCACACCTGCCAGATCTAAGTCTGGATCATGGTAAAATTTCATAATTTCCTGGTGAATAAATTGAAAGCTCGCCCCATCCGTTATTAACATGTCATAACCAATAAAAAGATAAAACGTTTCTGTAGAACATTGATAAGCCTTATACTCGAATAGAGGCCACTGATCAGTCTTGAAAATGTAGTGAGACATGCGCTCTCTTTCCGTCAGTATTCTCTGTTCCTGAGCTTCCTTGGAGAGATCCTCTATCGGGATAATCTCAATTTGGTATTCTGGCATATGATCTAATATTTTTTGCTGTCCGCTCGGCAAAATAATCGTCCGAAGCATAGTATGACGTTCAATAACTTTTTGTAGAGCTCGATTAAACCGATTCATGTTCAATGAAGTTTCTAACTCAATATATACGTGTGTCGACACTCCACCCATTTCAAAATGGTTCTCGCGTCCCATCAGATAAGCCATCTGTACATCAGTTAACGGAAACGGTTCATACATATGTTCCGGATCAGGTGTTAACTCCGGATACACGATGGCCGCTTGTGTATCTACGCCTTCCTCGATCCGTTCTGACAGCTTCGCTATGGTATAATGCTGCAGAAAGTCTCGTAGATTCAAATCTATTCCCATTTCCCTACTTATTCTTGTTCGGATTTGCACCATCAGAATCGAATTTCCACCCAATTCAAAGAAATGATCATGGATTCCAATTCGTTCGACTCCCAATACCTCTTTCCATATTTTCGTCAGTTTCTGTTCCGTTTCATTTCGTGCTTCTTCGTATTTCAACTCCATTTGCTGCTCCACATTCGGCATCGGCAACTCTCTTCGATTTACCTTGCCATTAGGGGATAATGGTATTTTCTCCAGTTCGATATAATACGACGGCACCATATAATTCGGTAGTTCTCGCTGTAAATATATTCGCAGTTCCTCTGAGGTTACTTCCTCCCCATCTGGAACATAGTATGCACATAGAAATGCGTGATTGCGGTCATCCCTTTGTTCCATCACCACTGCATTTTTGATGAATTCATGTGCTAGCAGACGCCCTTCAATTTCTCCTAACTCTACTCGGTACCCCCGAATCTTTACTTGCTGATCCTTCCGTCCCTGAAATTCGATATAACCTGCCGGACGCCATACTCCATAATCTCCGGTTCGGTATAATCGGCCCAGCTCTGGATGTTCCACGAAAGATTCTTGGGTTTTCCGTTCATCATTCAGATAACCTGCTGCAAGCCCCATCCCACCAATGTACAGTTCCCCTTGTACATGGACTGGGCAAGGCTTTAGCTCATAGTTCAGTACATACACCTGCTGGTTCGCCAGCGGTCTACCATAAGGAATCGAGGCGGTCTGTCCATCCCATTCCCTGATTGGGTAGTAGATGGACCAGATTGAGGCTTCTGTTGCTCCTCCCAGGCTAATCACTTCTGCATGCGGACAATGTCGCTTTATTTTCTCAGGCAGCTGTAGCGGTATCCAGTCCCCGCTGAGTAACACCGTTCGAATTCCATCATTGTAAAAGTCAGCCGTGACGTTGGCGAGTACCATTTCCATAATAGCCGGTACGGAATTCCATAGGGTGATGCCTTGATGCTCTATCGTGTATATTACATCATCGACATCCCGCTGATCGTCAATCAATACCAATGCCGCTCCGGCTGCCAAAGCACCAAATAGATCATACACGGACAGATCAAAACACATAGAGGACAAACCTATCATCCGGTCTTGCTCATGAATACCGAATTTATGATTAATATCCTGAATCGTATTGGCTGCTGCTCCATGAGTTGTGATTACGCCCTTGGGTCGGCCTGTGCTGCCCGACGTATAGATCACATACGCCACATCGTCCGGATGATACTCAGTCGGCAGAGCTTCGTCTGAATATCCTGCTACTCCGGCTGTATCGTACAACTCCGGTTCTACAGTTAGCTTACATTGACTGTGCTCGTGAATGTAGTAGCGCCGTTCTTCCGGATAGTCCGGATCTACCGGTACATAAGCTGCTCCGGCTTTTAAAATACCTATAACGTTAGCAACAGTTGCTATACTCCGACTCGCCAATACGCTAACATAATCACCACGACATACACCCTGCCCTTGCAAGTAACGGGCTATTTGATTTGAACGTTTCTGCAGTTCTCCATACGTAAAGCATTCATCCTTGTGCATTAATGCTACTACTTCTGGAGTGCGTACTGCTTGCTCCTCGAACAGGCCATGCAAGGTGGTGTATGGTATCGGTTTCTCTGTATTATTGTAGCTCTCCATCAACTTCGTTTCTTGTTCAGTAATTCTCATGCAATTAGTATTCAGAGTTAGTGTATCAATATATTGCTTGAACATTGAATGAATTACATTTTCATCAAATAGTTGCTCAACATAGTCCCAAACGATTCTCAACGAACCATTGTCCTCAAAAAGTTGGTGATCCAAATACACTTGAGACGTCTGTCCGGCCCCCAATTGTATCTCACCTAGTTCATACCAACTAACTTCGCCTCTTTCCTTGCTCCCCAGCAGCATGCTTGTAAAAACAACAGGCATAACAGCACGATTACCATAATTATGGTATTTAGATATTTCCCGTATCAATTCAATACCATCATAATGCCGATGCTCAAGTGATTCTAAAAGGCATTCCTGGATCCGTTTAGCTCTCTCCCAATACCCTTTCTCGGATCTGAAATCAATTTCTATTAAAATTACGGAAGTAAAATCCCCAATCATGTCTTTTACGTCTTGATGAAACGGCAGTCTGTTGAAAACGGTCAAACTCACGGCTAAATGAGGCTGATTACTCCAAAAAGCCATCACTTCTGCATAAGCAGTAAGAAGAGCGGCTGTAGGCGTTATATTGTACTGATACGCCTGCTTTTTAATTTTCTCCCAGGTTTCTCTATCGATTTCTTGCTCCAGACGGCAAAAACGAGGCTTAGTCACACCGGACGGATCCGCTTTCAAAGGAAGTTCCGGAGCTGAAGGAAAATCCTCCAATTTATTCAACCAATACAGTTTGTCCTTTGTATAGGTTTCTGAATTTTTAAAATGCTGCAATGCCAAAATATAGTCCCTAAATGTGCTCTGTAACTGTGATGGCATCCAATTGGGCTCATGATAGAATTTAACCAGCAGCTTGCCGATCAGCTGAATACTTGCTCCATCCGTAATCAACATATCGTAGCTGACAAATAAATAATGAATTCCTTCAGATAATTTAAAAGCTTTATATTCAAAGAGCGGCCATTGGTCTGTTGGAAATACATAATGAGACATTCTCTCTCTTTCTGACACTATCCGTTCTTGTTGCTCAGACGAACTCATATGGGTAAGGTCAACCACTGTTATTCGATATTCCGGTACGTTCTCCAGAATAACCTGCTCTCCGGTAGGAAATACGACTGCGCGCATCATGGGTTGATGTTTAATGACCTGTTGTAATGCACAATTAAGTCTGTCTAAATCAAAGTCTGTTTTGATTTCAGTATATCCATGCGTTGACACTCCACCCAGCTCAAAATGGTTTTCGCGTCCCATCAGATAGGCCATTTGCACGTCCGTTAGCGGAAACGGTTCATACATATGCTCCGGATCAGGTATTAACTCCGGATACACGATGGCCGCTTGTGTATCTACACCTTCCTTCATCCGTTCTGACAGCTTCGCTATGGTATAATGCTGCAGAAAGTCTCGTAGATTCAAATCGTTTCCCATTTCCCTGCTTATTCTTGTTCGGATTTGCACCATCAGAATCGAATTTCCACCCAGTTCAAAGAAATGATCATGGATTCCAATTCGTTCGACTCCCAATACCTCTTTCCATATTTCCGTCAGTTTCTGCTCTGTTTCATTACGTGCTTCTTCGTATTTCGAATCCATTTGCTTCTCCACATCCGGGATCGGCAGCTCTCTTCGATTCACCTTGCCATTAGGAGATAACGGTATTTTCTCCAGTTCCATATAATGCGACGGCACCATATAATTCGGCAGTTCCCGTTGTAAATATATTCGCAGTTCCTCCGGGGTCACTTCCTCCTCATCTGGAACATAGTATGCACATAGAAATGCATGATTGCGGTCATCCCTTTGTTCCATCACCACTGCATTTTTGATGAATTCATGTGCCAGCAGGCGTCCTTCAATTTCTCCCAGCTCTACCCGATACCCCCGGATCTTGACCTGCTGATCCTTCCGTCCCTGAAATTCGATATAGCCTGCAGGACGCCATACTCCATAATCTCCGGTTCGGTATAATCGGCCCAGCTCTGGATGTTCCACAAACGATTCCTGGGTTTTCCGTTCATCATTTAAATAACCTACCGCAAGCCCCCTCCCACCAATGTACAGTTCCCCTTGTACATCCGCCGGACAAGGCTTTAACTCATAGTTCAGCACATACATCTGCTGGTTCGCTAGCGGTCTGCCATAAGGTATCGATGCGGTCTGTCTATCCCATTCCTTGATTGGGTAGTAGATGGACCAAATTGAGGCTTCTGTTGCTCCTCCCAGGCTAATCACTTCTGCATGCGGACAATGTCGCTTTATTTTCTCAGGCAGCTGTAGCGGTATCCAGTCCCCACTGAGCAACACCGTTCGAATTCCATTATTGTAAAAGTTAGCCGTGACGTTGGCGAGCACCATTTCCATAATAGCCGGTACGGAATTCCATAGGGTGATCCCTTGATGCTCTATCGTGTAGATGACATCATCAACATCCCGTTGATCGTCAATCAATACCAATGCCGCTCCGGCTGCCAAGGCACCGAACAGATCATATACAGACAGATCAAAACACATGGAGGACAAACCTATCATTCGGTCTTGCTCATGGATTCCGAATTTATGATTTATATCCTGAATCGTATTGGCTGCTGCTCCGTGTGTTGTGATCACGCCCTTCGGTCGGCCTGTACTGCCCGATGTATAGATTACATACGCCACATCGTCTGGATGATAATCCATCGGAAGAGCTTCGTCAGAATATTCTGCTACGCCGGCTGTATCGTACAACTCCGGTTCTACAGTCAGCTTACATTGACTGTGCTCGTGAATGTAGTGGCGCCGTTCTTCCGGATAGTCCGGATCCACCGGTACATAAGCTGCTCCGGCTTTTAAAATACCTATAACGTTAGCAACAGTTGCTATACTTCGGGTTGCCAATACGCTAACATAATCACCACGACATACACCCTGCTCTTGCAAATAGCGGGAAATCTGATTCGAACGTTTCTGCAGTTCTCCATACGTAAGGCATTCATCCTTATGCATTAAGGCCACTGCTTCTGGAGTACGCGCTGCCTGCTCCTCGAACAACCCATGCAAGGTGCTAGGCGGTACAGCCTTGTTCGTATTGTTGTATAATCGGATAGCTTCCTCATTCTCTATTTCAATTTCCAGATTCGAAGAATAAATTGCTTTTAACAAAAGAGAATCAATGATTTGCGTAAACTGTCTGAACATACCTTCAATCATTTCTGGCGAAAACAATTCCTCTACATAATCCCAAAATAACCATAATTCATCCGCTACTAACGTAGCCTGAAAATCAATATAGACCTGTGAGGTTTGCGTTATTCCTGTTTTCAAGTTTCCTAATTGTTCAAGACCGGGTATGCGTTCTGTTTTATTTTCAGAAAGCACAGAGGTAAAAACATACGGAAATACAGCCTTTCCATGTCTAATCCCATGATGTCTCACAATATCCCTAATAAACTCAACACCCTCATAGTGGCGATGCTCCAATGCATCAATTAATACAGACTGAACATCTTTGGCCTTTTCCCACAATGACGTACCAGGTTTAAATGAAATGCCGAGCAACAGGTTTGATGTAAAGTCACCTACAATATGTTCTACCTGTTCATGAAAGGGATAACGATTAAAGACTGTAAGATTAATGGACAAGTTCTCTTGATTGCCCCACATGGAAAGAAGATATGAATAAATGGTCGCAAGCAAAGCAGATGGGGTCACTCCATTTTGTAAAGCCAGCTTTTTTAAAGAAATCCACTGTTGTTGATTGTATATCTTCTCTTTTCTTTGAAATTTTGGTGCTGTTATTTGTTCTGGATTACATTGTAAAGGGAGAACAGGCGCTAATGGAAAATCTTCAATTTTATTAAGCCAGTATTTTCGATCCAGCTCATATATTTCAGAGTGCTTCAAATCTAAATAAGCAAGAACATAATCGCGGAAGCTGAAGTCCAATTGGGGCAATTCGGCATTCGGATTGTGATAGAAATACATCAGATCACGACCGATAATATCCATACTTGCTGCATCAGCAATGAGCAAATCCCTGCCCATACATAATAGACATTTATTATTCTCAAGCTGAAAAGCCTTAAATTCGAACATCGGCCACTGTTCAGGAACAAACACATGGTGTGACATCCGGCTTCGCTCCAGATGAATTCGTTCCTCTTGTTCTCTTCTTGTCAGGAATCGAAGATCTTCTATAGCCATTTGATATTCAGGCACGTCTTTAAGAATAACCTGCTCGCCGCTTGGCATGATAATTGCTCTTAGCATCGGGTGTCTCTGAATGACTTTATTCAAGCATTGATTAAAATGCATCATGTCAACGTCAGTCTCCACCTCGGTATATACATGAGTGGAAACGCCGCCCATTTCAAGCTCATCATTTCGACCTAGAAAATATGCCATCTGAATATCAGTTAGCGCAAAAGGAGCGTATATTTGTGCTAAATCGGGAAGCGCTGTCGGGTATATTTTTTCACTAAGCTCTCTTGTTCCACATGTTATGCAATGATTAATAATTTCTAAGAGATGATTCTTGAAATTCAGGGCAACTTCGGTCAGTGTATCTTCATCATATTCATGCTTATTGTATATAAAAGAAATTCTTAGCTCGTCCTCCATGACTGCTGCCGTTATATCAATGGAATAACTTCGCTCTGATTGCGGATCAAGCATTTGGCCCTGAGACATATCAGAAAGCGTAAAAACTCCCTGATCTATACTTTGGGAAAATTCACCTAAATAGTTAAAGCAAACTTCAGGACGAAGTTTCCACTTCATTACTTTATTGTGTTCCAGAGCAGTAACATATCTTAATAAACCGTATCCGATCCCTTTTTTCGGAATTTGGCGCAATGTTTGTTTTACATGTTGAACAGTATCCTGTACAGAGCAAGATAACGGAAGATCAATTACTACAGGATACATTGTTGTAAACCAACCGATCGTCCGAGAGACATTATTATCAGGGACTATATCTTCTCTCCCATGCCCCTCCAAACCGATAAGAATCTGGGTATGATCTGTCCAATCTCGGAATGCACTCCCTAATGCGGCTAACAATATATCATTAATTTCCGTATTGTAAGCCTGATTGGAATGACGAAGCAGATTGTCTGTGTCCTGCTTGGATAGTTGCATATTAATCGATCTCGTATCCTTGATAAAGTTGGTTGAACATGTGTGATCCTTAGGCAGAGGCTCAATATGCCGCTGATCCATATTCATCCAGTATGGAATCTCATCAAGTAATACCGAACTGTTCGCATACTCCTCCAGTGCGCTAGCCCAGCTCTTATAGGAAGTCGTCCTATACGGTAATGAAGGCTTTTCTCCAGAACTAAGCTGTTTATAAACCTGTGTGATATCTTCCAGCAATATTCGCCAAGAAACACCGTCGATTACTAGATGGTGCGCAACAATAAGGAGATGATCCCCTTCAATGGTTTGGAATAGTCCCAATTTCAGTAGAGGGCCTGTAGTTAAATCCATACTCATATGAATCTTTTCTGAAAAATTTGCGATACGATCCCTTACATCAAATTCACTTGATAGATCTACAACCTGCAACCAAGCTGACCCTTTCATTTCCTGATTTGTTTGTACAATAGAGTCTTGCTCGCTTGCATACATCATACGCAGAGCATCATGATGATAAATAATATAATTCATCGTTTCTTGAAGGATGTCAGGTTCAAATCCTTCTTTTCTATACAACATAAAAGACTGATTCCAATGATGCCGTTGTATCCCCTGATGTTCAAAAAACCACTTTTGAATAGGCGTAAGCGGAACGATCCCTTCAACGACACTCTGATCTACAACTTTTGTTTGTACAGCCAACACCTGAGTTAATTGTGCAATCGTCGGATTCGCAAAAATATCTTTAATTCCGATATGCACCTTATGACGTTGTAAACGTGATGACACTTGAATGGCTTTGATAGAATCTCCCCCAAGCGCAAAAAAATGGTCGTGAATACCCACTTTTTCTACACCCAGAACTTCTTTCCATATCTCTGATGTCACTCTTTCAATATGATTTCTTGGGGGTGTGTAGCCTGTAGATACCTTTACTGTGATGTCCGGTATTGGTAAATTCCTACGATCAATCTTTCCGCTTTGCGATAGTGGGAATCTGTCTAACTTTATAAAATAAGACGGCACCATATAATCTGGAAAAGACTGGACAAGATAGTCTTTTATAGCATTTTCATCAATAGATTGAGATCCAATAATATATGCGCATAAATATCCATTATTTTCGCCATCCATACATAATGTAACTAATACTTGCTGAATACCTGCATATTGTAGGAGAACGTTTTCTATTTCTCCAGTTTCAATTCGGTACCCCCGGATTTTGATCTGAAAGTCTTTTCTCCCCATGTACTCAATATTTCCATCATTCATCCATCTTGTTAAATCGCCTGTTTTGTACATATGTTGACCGATTCTAAATGGATCTCTTACAAATTTCTCTTTTGTTGCTTCAGGAAGATTCACATATCCTGCTGCTACGCCTGTACCCGAAATACATAATTCTCCTGCTACACCAACTGGCTGTAGTTGATCATCCTGGTCTATAATATACATTTGAATATTATCTATCGGCTTGCCGATTGGGATGGAATCCATCTTAAAATCAGAAGGACAATCAAAATAAGAATCGTGTATAGTACCTTCAGTCGGTCCATATAGATTAGAGAAAACAATGCTTTTATCTCTTCTCCATACATCGTTAAACCGTTGAACATGCCTGCATGTCAGTGCTTCTCCACTGGTAAACACTTTTTGTATAGATGATAAACGCTGAATATGTCCTTCCCCATATTCCAAATAGTCTAAAAATGCATGTAACATGGATGGCACAAAGTGGATTACAGTTACTTTTTTTTGTTCAACTGTATGGATTATGCTCTCAGGATCTTTTTCAGCTCCAGGCTCCAACAAACATAGAGTCGCTGCACCCTGAAAATACCACCAGCACAATTCAAACACGGACACATCAAAAGTGTAAGCTGTTTTTTGCATGATAACATCCGCTTCTGTGATCGAATACTTTCGTTGCATCCACAACATATTGTTGACAACGGACCGATGCTGTACTATTACCCCTTTCGGCTTGCCGGTAGAACCTGATGTGTATATGATGTAGGCCACATCATCAGGATGATTAACACAATTAAGATTGGTGTTATCCTCGTTATCAGACAAACTTATATCCATGAGCAGGATTTCTATTTCTAAACCTACAAGGCGTTCATTCCATCTTGTCTTTGTTAAGACAAGGTTAGTTCCACTGTCTTGCAGCATATAACGAACACGGTCTTTGGGATAGTCGGGATCAATAGGTATATAAGCACCACCAGCCTTATGAATCGCCAATATAGCTATGATCATTTCAAATGATCTTTCAACCATTATTCCAACGCTCTGGTTACTACATACTCCCTTGCGTCGTAGTATTCTGGCTAATTGATTGGCACGTTTGTTAACCTCTTCATAGCTCATATTTTCTTCACCAAGGATCAGGGCGGTTTTGTCAGGATAAGCTATAGCTCTGTCCTCAAAAAATTCGTGTAAATTTTTCAGGTCAGAAAAAACATGTTCTGTGTTGTTGAATTCTGTTAATATGCGTTCTTTTTCATCTGGTGTGAGAATTGAAATATTTCTAACAAGTATATGTGGATTTTCAGTGATGGCAGTTGTGACTGCACGAATATGTCCAGCAATCTTTTGAATATCTTCATTTGAATAGCAAAATGCATTATATTTTAAGCATACAGATATTTCCTCAGAGGGTATCACAATGATATTGAAATCATAGTTTGTCTGATCTTTTAATTCAAAATCATAGATTTTCAACTCATGTACATGCTGTCCGTCTAATAAATTGAATTCCAAAGGTACATTTTCAAAAACTACAATATGATTAACTAAATTCTCTTTCAGAGGCGTAGGCGCTTGTATCTTCATCAGAGGATAATGACTATGCTCTTGGGACTCAATCATTTGCTCATGGATTAATGACAACAGGTCTTCAAAATGGATATCTTGCTCGAACTTTATTCTTACTGGATTGGTATTGATAAATATTCCGATCATTTGGTCGATTCCAGAAACCGCTGCATGCCTTCCTGAAACGACTGTCCCAAAAACCACATCATTGGTATTATTATATCTTTTTAGCACGATGCTCCAGATTGCTTGAATAACAGCGTTCATCGTTACACGATAGGCAAGTGCCAATTCCTTAAGTTTTTTAGTCATTTCCCGATCGAAGGTAAACTTAACTTGTTCCTGCAAATAACCTTCCTTTTTCTGTTTTGGTTTCCATGGTAGACCAGTAGACTGTTCAATCCCCTCTAAATACTGGTTCCAGTATAAACTTGCAGAATCTTGATCCTGTTGTTTAAGCCATTCGATATAATTTTGAAAAGAGTGGATTTCCTTTAGATCAGGTGATCGTTGCGCAGATAAGGCACTGTATATTTCAAAAAGCTCTTGTACTATCGCACTCAAGCTCCAACCATCCACAATAATATGATGAAAGCTTAGAAGTAACCGAAAATGTTGCAGGTCCGTCTGAAATACAGTAAGCCGAACAAGCATTTCAGCAGTTACATCGAAACCTTTAATTTTTTCCTCACTAGCATAATGAGATATAAATTCCATCTGACTATTATGATTCATTTCAGTCAAATCTTGAAAAATCATTCTATTTTCCAGATGGTCTACGACCATTTGAATGGGTCGCTTCGCTTTATCAACATTAAAAAGCGTACGGAAAACATCATGTCGCTGTACAAGCAATTGCATACTCTTATTCATAATGTCTAGTGAGAGAGGCCCTTCCACACTGAAAAAAAGCTGAACTATAAAATTACCCTGATTTTCTTCACGCAATGTATGGTACAGAATTCCTTCCTGCATTGGTGTTAGCGAATAAATCTTTTGTAAAAGTTGTTTAGACGACATGACTAGTTCCCTCCTGTTAATTGATCTTAGAATTCAACTCTATTTGAAGTTCGTGCAGATCACTTGCAGAAATCCCTAATTCGTCATAGCCATTTTGAATCGCAGCAGCATTCACAGACTGCATCTGCTTCGATTGTCCTTTTATAATAAAGGTACTTAAGTCTGCTACACTTGGATGCTGAAATATATCTTTGGTAGTTACTTTAATATCTTTCGCTCGGAGTTGCGCTGAAATTTGAATAGCTTTTATTGAATCCCCTCCCAATGCATAAAAGTCTTCGACCACGCTTACGTTCCCAATGCCCAACACCGTTTCCCATACGTGAGCCACCGTCTCTTCAGTGCTGTTTCTTGGAAGTATAGCTTGATCCTGAAAGAGCTGACTTGTATCGGGCATTGTAAGTTTCTTATGATCCACTTTGCCATTTGCGTTTAGAGGTAGCTTCTTAACTTGTACAAAAAAGGCAGGGATCATGTAGTTCGGCAGTCTTTCAGCAACCCAATGCCTGATTTTTTCGGTATTCATTTCTTGATCTGCAGCAAAATACGCACATAAGCGCTTATACCCTTGTTTATCTGACTGCTCCATGATGAATACTTCTTTTACAGCTTGATTTTCAAGAATACACTTTTCAATTTCACCCAATTCAATTCGGAATCCCCTAATCTTTACTTGATGGTCATTACGTCCCAGAAATTCAATTTCTCCGTTTGCAAGCCGTCGCCCTAAGTCACCTGACTTATATAATCGTTTTTCGTACAGATAGAAAAATTTCTCTTGAGTTAATGGGTCATTGTTAAGATATCCTCGTGCGAGACCTTCTCCAGCAATGCACAGTTCCCCAATTGCCCCAATCGGCTGTTGATGATTTTCCCCATTAAGAACAAGCACCTCCGTATTCTTAATGGGTCGCCCGATCGGAATTGTATACATATCCTCATTGACTTCTTGAATTTCATGATACATCGCATAAACCGTACTTTCTGTCGGGCCATATACATGAATAATTTTACCTTTCCCCATTAACTGAAATGCTTTTTTTACATGTGCTACTGATGCTCGCTCGCCACCAAAAAGCACCTTTCTTACATTGGTCAAGCAATGAATTTCAAGGTCAACGAGTGTGTTAAACAGAGCAGTTGTCACAAAAAAAACGGAGACATTCTCTTTTGAAATTAACTGAGCTAACTCAGATGCATTAAGCAATGTCTCTTTGTCTACTAAAACAAGTCTTGCTCCATTCAAAAGACTCCCAAATATATCAAAAACAGAACCATCAAAAGCAAAGTTGGACAATTGAAGAATAGTGTCTTGTGGTGCAATTTGTACATAATCCGAGCCCTTCACAATTCTCATCACATTGATATTTTCAATCATGATCCCTTTAGGTATACCGGTCGAACCGGAAGTATACATCACATAAGCCAAATGGTTAGCCTCTGATATGCGTAGTGGATTACTCTTATCACGATCATTTGTTTGTTCCAGTACGTCCTCAAGAACTAAAATCTGACGTCTTGCGGAACCCTCTAGTTGTTCCATTAGCTTTGTAATTAAAGATAGATTCGATCGCGAAACCACAATGATTGATAAGTTAGCATCCTGCACAATAACCTTTAATCGCTCGATTGTATTTTCAGGATCAAGAGGTGTATAGCCTGCATTTGATTTCAAGATGCCTAGTATCCCAATGATCATCTCTGGTGAACGCTCTGTAAGTAATCCAATTAGTTGATTAGGTTGAACACCCATATCTTGTAAAACGTAGGCAAGCTTGTTGGCTTGCTTATTTAACTCTGCATAAGATATATGTGTTTCTCTACATGTAAGGGCCGTTGCAAATGGCGAAACTTCAACTTGCCTTTCAAATAAATCTGCAAGTGTTTCTTTTCCGTTACTCTCCATAATCTTTGCACTACTCAATGCAATAATTTCGGTCTCCTCTTCAGCACTCAAAATACAAATATCTTTCAAGTAAACGGAAGGCTCACTACAAATTTTCATTGCAACATTATACATATGATTTGCCATTCTTCTCACTGTATCTTCAGAATAAATATTGGAGTTATAGATAAACGTTATATTTGTTTCATCACCCGGAAGCACTGTAATACTTAAGTCATAATTAGTATGTTCTATAACATCAACATCCTTGATGTTTACATTTACTTCAGCTAACATATGTTTCCATGTGGAACTTAAAGGCGTATTATCAAACACATAAATATGATTAAACAAGCTTTGTCCAATCGAATGATTTTGAATCTGTGATAGTGACAAATGCTCGTAGGGCTGGGAATTTAAATTTAGATGATGAATTTGCTGCATTAGTGAAACAAAAGTTAGGTCCCCCGCTGATTGTATACGTACAGGAACTGTATTAATAAACAATCCTATCATTTGCTCAACTGCTGATATTTCCGGGGGCCTTCCTGCTACAACAGAACCAAATACAACATCGTTACTATTATTATATTTTTGTAGCACCATCCCCCACAGACTCTGATAGACTGCGTTTAATGTGACTTGATTGTTTCGGGCCAACTCTTTTAAAAATTCGGACAGCGGATGCTCCAATTGAATAGAATGTTTACCCAAGCTATAATCTTGAATAGATTTTTTTCCATTACTATGTGTTTGACCTAGCAGGACAGAGCATTCTTCAAATCCGTTTAAATAGTCTTTCCAGTATTTAAGTGCACTTTCTTGGTCTTGTTTTTCCAACCATTCTATATACTGACTATAAGACTGCTCCATATAAGTGAATTCGCTTTGTCCTTCAACTAGAGAAGTATAGATCTCAAATAATTCGCAAAGGAGTAAATCTGAACACCATCCATCCATTAGAATATGATGAAAAGTGAGTACACAAATATATTCCCTAGGGCTTGTTTGCAGCATCGATAGCCTAATGAGCGGATCTCTCGTCAAGTTGAATCCTCGCTGACGATCCTTTTCTAAATATTGCTGAATCCACTGTTTTTCATCCAGACTTGATATATCAGCTCTGCTTTCAAAAACAAATTGAAGAGGCCTTTCCGTTAGCACTACCTGAAGTGGTTGTTTGACTTTTTCCAATAAAAAAGTTGTTCTTAATACATTGTGCCGTTGGATGAGTGTCGAAAAACTTTGCCGCATAAGTTCAACTTTAAGATGACCTTCCATAGTTAGGATCAGCTGTACTACATAAGTGTTAGGCTCAGCATCTGATAGAGAATGATATAATATGCCTTCTTGCATAGGTGACAACGCATATATATCCTGAATTTGTTCTTTCGAAAACGGATTCATTCTATTCACCCGCCTAATCTAGTGGTTTAGATATTTAACGAATTGAGTAGCACATCATAAATCATATTTAAATCCTCTTCTTTTAAATTTTTCAATGTAAAATCACTTGGAGTACGCACCTGCTCCTTTTTGTCTATGCAATGCTGAATAATCCTGATAAGCTGCTTTTCATATCCTTCCGCCAAATGTTGGATTTCTTGTACACTAATTCGTGCACTATCATAGCCGATAGAAAGATGCAATTGATCTCCCTCGATATATCCTGTTATTTCAAGTGCATAACACAGTTCATTATTAGGACTGATATTCCCTAATCCCTCAGGTCCAAAGGAAGCTGCACTACTGTAAGGAGAGAGTTGGAAATATGGAGAATTCGAGATTTGGTCAAGTTGACCTAAATAATTAAAATTAATTTCTGGCTCAATAGAAAATATCAAAGGTGCTCTCAGACGTTCCGGGCTAAGATATTTTAGTACCTCATAGTCCAATCCTTTATTTGGAATAGTTCTAAGATTCTCTTTGGTTTTTGTAATCCACTCAGACAAATCGTCAGGATCATGCATGCATAGAAGTACGGGGCACTGAGATGTAAACCAACCCACTGTACGAGTAATATTCATATCAGGTAAAATATCAGTACGACCGTGGGATTCCATATTGATTACAATCTGCCTGATTTCAAGCCAATCATGCAAAGCCATTCCTAAAGCAGATATCAAAACGTCATTTATATCGGTGTTATACGCATGATGAGCTTGACCAAGAAGCCATTTTGTATTTTCTTTTGATAGAGCAAATTTTAAATTACGTTTGTTCCTTTGTGTTGACCTCTGTACTAGTTCTCTCTTCCACAGTATCGATTCCTGATTAACTCTTGCTTCAAAATCCAGCCAATAGGGAATTTGTTTTACTACCTCCTCACTACATGAATAATTTTCTAATGCCTCAGCCCATCTTTGAAATGAATCTGTCTTCTCCTGTAGTACAACCTGTCTCCCCTCAATAAGTTGCTCATAGGACTTTGTCAAATCTTCGATTAATATACGCAGTGAAATTCCGTCCATCACTAAATGATGTATGGACAGCAACAAATGATCTCCTACCTTGGATCTGAACAACTCTAAATGTACTAATGGACCTCTTTCTAGATTTTTACTCCCTTGAATCTCCGAGATTTGGTTGATAATAAATTGTTCTTCATCCTCAGGCGGCACGTTGAGTATATTGAAGCTGAATACTTCAGGATTCATGTCCATGTTCATCTGCTTTAGAATGCCACCCTCCATTTGGTAAGTCATTCTAAGCGCATCGTGATGCTCAACCAACGTTTTCAAAACATTGAACAAAACCTCTGGTTCATAACGTGCTGGATTATAAAACAGAACAGATTGATTCCAATGATGTTTATCAGTTAACTTTTTTAGAAAAAACCAATGCTGAATAGGGGTAAAGCGGACATTCCCCAAAACTTTACCTTGGTCACCTTTACGGAGAATCTGTTGAATGGACTGACCAAATTGTGCAATAGTAGGTTGTTTTAAAAGATGATGGCTACTGAGCTTTAGATTATGAGAGTTCAACTTTGCAGATAATTGAATGGCTTTAATTGAATCACCACCCAAATCATAAAAGTTATCATTTATGCCCACCTGGCCTACACCAAGAACCTCACTCATTAGTAAGCATAAAAGTTTCTCTAAATCAGTGCGAGGCTGCTGATGATTAAGTTGCCCCGATAAATCCCTAGTTGGACTGGGAAGAGCTTTTCGATCCACTTTTCCATTAATGGTCATAGGAAGTTCAGATAAATAAACAAAATAGGTTGGTATCATATAAATCGGCAATTCTTGCTTGATAAACTGACGCAGCTCAGTTGTGTTTATCGCATTTCGAGCTACATAATACGCGCACAACTGCAACTGATCCTGCTCGCCCTGAATAGTCTGCACCACTACTTCTGTGATTTCCTTGTGTTTAAGAAGGATGACTTCAATTTCTTCCAATTCAATTCGATGCCCACGTATTTTTACTTGCTGATCCGTTCTTCCGTGATACTCCAAATTTCCATCAGAAAGCATCCGTACTAAATCTCCGGTTCTATATATTGTTGTTTCTGGAATTGTTGGATGTTGGATGAATTTTTGTTTTGTAAGCTCTGGACGATTCAAATAGCCTCTTGCTAGCCCACACCCGCTTATGAAAAGTTCTCCAATTTCTCCACAATCAACAGGCTTCAGTTGCTCATCAAGAATATAAAAATTCGTATTCGGCAATGACAAGCCTATAGGAACCGAATTACCTTCAAAAAATGCTGAAGGAGCCACCCATAAAGAAGCGCATATGCTCGCTTCGGTGGGTCCATATGCATTCACATAAGTTGTATACGGAATCCATTGATTTACCAAATTACCGGATGATGACGATCCTGCTGTTATCATCAACCTTAAATTCGTAATACGCGAAGCCTCCAAATAAACAGCATAGCTTGGAGGCAATGTTAGTACAGTAATCATATTTTCTAAAACATAGGACTCAAAATCGAGGGTCTGATGTATTATTTCCTGAGGAATAATATATAAGGTTGCCCCATTAAAAAGTGCCATAAAAATTTCCCAAACAGAGGCATCGAAAGAAAAGCTGGCGAACTGACCAATTCGATCTTTTGAAGTAATATGGAATTTATTTGCCCAAATTGACTGTAAATTTTCAATTCCCTTATGTTCTAATAAGGTTCCTTTAGGCTGCCCTGTTGAACCTGATGTATAGATTAGATAGGCGAGATCGCTTGAGCAAATATTCCGCTCCAAATTGTTGGTCGAACAATTGGAATACAGCTGTTCAGTCACTGTTAATTTACTTAGTCCCGGATGATTAGGAGATTTTAAGTGCTGTTGTGTAAGTAGCAACTTCACATTGCTGTCACTCAGCATGAATTCAACTCTCTCCTCAGGGTACCCTGGATCAAGTGCCAAATAAGCTCCTCCAGATTTAAGGACTGCTAATACTGCAATGATCATATCGACGGATCGTTCCATCATAATTCCGACAATACAACCAGTACTAACATTGTGCTCAACCAATATTTCAGCTAATTGATTGGACTTTTCATTTAATTGTCGATAAGTTAGGTATTTTTCACAACTGACAACAGCGAGACGATCTGAATTAGCTACTACTTGCTTTTCAAATAGACTGTGGATAGTCATATTGTTTTTCCTCCCTGCCGAGATTCCATCGTTCTATTTACTTGAGCCCAACTTCAATGGAATGCAGCATAACCTGACTGGAATTTAGTTTGAAATATTTTTTAATTTTACGGAAATTCATATCACCAATAGAACACAACCCCACCTGCTCCAGCTCAGCTACTTGGGTCAACAGTTGCACCATAATTCCACAGTCAATAGCGGCATACAAATAGCCCATTCCACCATATTTCGGCATTGTAACCTCGCTGTTATAAACCATAAATACAGAAAAAGCCGATGTGCTAAATATTTCTTGATTTTGGGCATAATGCGCTTCCTGTGTGATAACACAGGCGCTGCTTACCATTTGAAGCATATTACGTACAGGATTATAGTAATATAAACCAGCCTTTACCTTTTCTATCCGGGCATCTTTTACATAAATGAATATATCAATTGGATATAGGCCGCCATCGGTTGCATAGAAATAGCGAATCTCCCGATCGGTTATAGTCTGTTTAAAAACAGAGATTAGCTTTGAAAATGTTTTAAATGGAAGTTTACGGTTTATATCAAAATTACGAAAAGATCTACGATTTACAATTTCTTCCGGAAAAGAAACATCCTCTAAGGGAAGATCGTACTCCATAACATTCGAAAATGTGCGTTCAAGCTTTTTTTGTTTGAAGCGATTGTATCGTTCCGGATCGATGAAAGTGTCTTCGTGGTGAGGGTTGTGTACGAGATAATTATGTGGATAAAGAAGCTCTTGAGGGGATAATATAGAACTTACTAATATACGTTCATTAATTAGATGTTTAATAAAATCAACAAGAAATTCCTGATTTAAATGAGAATAATGCTCGATAAGAGATTCCAGCTTTATGCCTTTTTGCGTTATGTAGTACAATTCAGGAAATAGTTCAAGTGCTATACCAGAGAATACTGAATGCTCAATTTCAACGGCGTCCTCTGTTTTACACCAACGAACGGATGGAGACCAGAAATAATCAGCTTCATCCTGGATTAATTTAGACAATTGAACAGGGATTTGCTTATGCATCATAGTTCCTCCTCTAAATATGATCATTTAAAATATCTGACCACTGACTTAATATGCTGGTTGTTTTTTATGATTGAATATCCGTTCCATTTCACTATGCCTGCCGAAACACCAACAACGGTACAATTGGCGGGAACATTTTTTAATACTACTGCACCTGCTCCTATTTTTGAGTAATCGCCAATTTTGATAGGGCCCAACACTTTGGCCCCAGCACCTATGACAACCCAGTTTCCAATAGTAGGGTGCCTTTTCCCCACATCTTTCCCCGTGCCTCCTAAAGTAACATTCTGGTATATTGTCACATTGTTCCCTATTACAGCGGTTTCACCTATTACAACTCCAATACCATGATCTATAAAAATCCCATCCCCCATGTTCGCACCTGGATGTATATCGATTCCCGTAAAAAAACGGCCCCAATTAGATAATATTCGTGCAAATAAATACAAATGAACCTCAAAAAGTAAATGGGATAAACGATAGACTATCAAAGCATGAAAACCTGGATAACATAATACTATTTCAATCCAACTATGTGCTGCTGGATCCATTTCTCTAATAAAGCGGATATCCTTGATCACCTTGCTTAACATTTCGGATCACTCCCCTTGCAGAAAGTACCTTTCCGATGTAAATGTAAGCATCATTATAAACTGCTCATATGTTCCCTCCTTTCTAATAGAAAACATTAATAACTATACATTTTTTAAAAAACATAAAATACTAAATATTTAGTATGTTTCACAAGAAATATTCTACCTCCATATTTTCGTAAAGTAAATATGAATTTAATGTTTTCCAGGTTAAATTTATATTCGCAAACTATTATAAATTCATCAGACTTTATCAGTAAAAAACTATCCTATAATAAAGGGATTATTGGGACCGCTTATCTAACTCCGATGTTGAGGCCAACCATAGTGTCTCCAAGGCCAAAGCCGATTAATTTCGTTAGTATGGCTCTCCTTTTGATGAGGTACAGTGAGGAATGTATGTAGGGAATAAACCTTTACATCATTAGATTGTAATGATATAATCCGACTATAATCCTTTACTAAATATTTAGTATAAAACATTTAGCAATAAAGTTATGGAGGAGATGTCATCTTGAGTACGACACGTGTAATGGTTCTTGGGCTCTTGTTACAATATGGAGCAATGTCAGGATATGAAATACAGCAGAAAATGCAATCAGCACAAACGGATAAATGGGCTTATGTGCAACCAGCTTCCATATATCATGCCTTAAAAAAAATGGATTCAGAAGGAATTGTACAGTTAGAAACATTAGAACAGACAGGGAACCGGTCCAAAGCTATATATGCTATCACGAAGGCAGGAAAAAATGAGTTTAGTCGGCTTTTAATCGAATCATTTAAAGAATCTTCTGTTGTGTTTCCAACAGCACTGTACACAGCTTTAACTTTTATGGATGAGGCTGGGCTCCATGAAATTGAAGAAGCTTTAAGTTTTCAGCAGCAAGCCATCGAAAAAATCTATAAGGAAATGAAACTAGGGCAAGAACAAAAAGCTGAAATTATGGATATCCCCGTAAACGTCATGTTAATTTTCAGAAATATTTATGATCAATGCGAGCTTCAATTAAAATTTGTTAAACAAATTAAAGAGGAAATCAGAAGAAATTTATGAGGAGGATGTAATAATGAAACTGAGTAAAGGAGCACAAAATAAGCAAAAAGCTGCACTAATTGTTGTCGGATTAGCTGTATTCATTGATATGTTAATCTATGGATTAGTCGTTCCCATTTTGCCAAGATATGCAGATTCTCTGGGCGCAACTCAAACTGAAATCGGATTTTTATTCAGCAGTTATGCAATCGCATTATTTATAGCTACACCTGTTTTTGGCCTATTAACAGATCGGATTGGGAGAAAGACACCTCTATTATGGGGGTTAATTGGACTCATAGCCTCCACTTTAATGTTTGCCATAGCCCACACGTTCTGGCTGCTTGTAGTGGCACGCGCTTTTCAGGGAATTGCAGCCGCAATGACCTGGACAGCAGGACTCGCTCTCTTGGCTGATCTATACCCTTCTGAAGAACGTGGTAAAGCCATGGGCTTGGCATTATCCGGTCAAGCCGCCGGAACCCTTCTTGGACCGACAATTGGCGGTTGGTTGTATCAATGGGGAAGTTACCAGCTTCCTTTTTACTTTGCCATCTCCTTGGCCGTCATCGATGCTGTACTTCGACTAATCCTCCTGCATGATATTCCGGAAGCGAAAAATGAAAAGTATATTTCCCCTTTCTCGTTCATGAAAAATAAAGATTTGCTTTTGGTTATTGGAGTGGTGATTATCGGCGCATCCATCCCAAGCGTACTTGAGCCAACATTACCGTTACACCTACAGCACAATTTTAGCGCTAACCCAGGAATTATTGGATTATTATTTGCTATTCCCACGCTTGCTTATGGCCTGGCAACACCTTTTATAGGACAGTTTTCTAGTAAAATCGGCTATAAAAATGGAATTCTCCTCGGTCTACTTATGGTATCCATTGCACTTCCTCTGACTGTACTTCCAGCAATATTATCGCTTCAAGCTGTTATTTTAGCTGTTTTAGGAGTTAGCATGGGTATGGTCCTTGCTCCCTGCTTACCTCAACTTGCTGATATCTCTCAACGAAGTGGAATTCATTCTTATGGAATTACTTTTGCACTCTATAACACGGCATACTCAATTGGCCTAATGATCGGCCCTATTTTGAGCAGTACTCTCACGGATCTAATGAATATTAAGTTCTCTTATTTAATCATAGGCATTATTGTATTTATATACATGTTCGTACTCGCTTCAGCCTTAAAGAAAGCCAAAAATTCATCAAGCAATGTAAAGCTAAGTAAATAAGTGAACAAGAATTCATATCCCCATAAGGAATAAAACATTTTCTTGTATATTTTTCTGTTTTAGAGCATTCCAATTCCTGAAAAAAAGGTATCCCTCAAGCTTATCGCTCAGGAATACCTTTTTTTTGATCCATCTATGGCTTGGCAGGCTGCTCTACCTTCATTTGCGCCTCAAGCGCGAGATTCAGCTTGAGCACGTTCACACGCGGCTCACCGAAAACCCCGGCGCTGCGGCCTTCTGTCTGCTCCTGCACCAGTGCTCTCAGTTGATCCTGCGAGATACCCGTCAAGCCACTAATGCGCGGAATTTGCACCCGTGCCGCCTGTGGCGAGATGTGCGGGTCCAGACCGGAGCCGGAGTTCGTAATCAGGTCCACCGGAACCTGACTGACGGGTACATCCGGGTTATGCTTCTGCCAATCCGCAATAGAGTCCTTGACTCGCTGTATCAAGGCTGGATTCGACGGCGCGTAGTTGCTTGAGCCTGAACCAGCCCCATTGTAATTAACGCTCGATACCCGACCTTGAAAAAACGCCGAATCGGCAAAGGACTGCCCAATCAGTTCGGAGCCGACCACCCGCCCCTCCGCGTCACGAAGCATACTGCCGTTTGCTTGCTGTGGAAACAGAACCTGCGCTACTCCTGTACTGACTAGCGGATATGCCAAACCGCACAAGAGAATCATCAGCACTGAAGTTCGCAAAGCCACTCCAATAACTGCACTTCCTCGCATCTCTTGTCTCTCCGGTTGTCCTCCCGACACTGTCCCGGTCCCTGTACGTTTGTTATGACCTTGCCCGCCAAATTCGGCTTTTTCGTGCGCAGCAAATCTGCGTCCAGACATCATCCGATAAAAACCACTCATGTCGTTCACCCTTTCTGCGCTAAATCCACAAATGCACCAGCAAATCAATGGCCTTAATGCCAACAAACGGTACGACCATACCGCCCAGACCGTAAATCAGCAAATTCCGTCCCAGCAGGCGATCCGAGCTCATCGGCTTATACTTCACACCCTTCATGGCCAGCGGAATCAGAAGCGGAATAATAACCGCGTTAAAGATCAGCGCCGACAAAATAGCGGACAGCGGGGAGCCAAGCCCCATGACGTTCAAAGCGCCCATTTGTGGAATGGCCAGCATGAACATCGCCGGGATGATGGCAAAATATTTGGCAACATCGTTCGCAATGCTGAACGTTGTCAATGCTCCGCGCGTCATAAGCAGCTGCTTGCCGATCGCGACCACCTCAATAATTTTGGACGGATCGGAATCCAAGTCCACCATATTAGCCGCTTCTTTGGCCGCGACTGTACCGCTATTCATGGCAAGACCGACATCCGCTTGCGCCAGCGCAGGTGCATCATTGGTGCCGTCTCCGGTCATGGCAACCAGCTTACCCTGTTCCTGCTCACGTCGGATAACCGCGATTTTGTCCTCCGGCTTGCTCTCAGCTACAAAGTCGTCCACACCCGCTTCTCGTGCAATTGTAGCTGCTGTCAGTGGATTATCTCCGGTGCACATGATTGTACGGATACCCATTTCCCGGAGCTGATCAAACCGTTCCTTCATGCCTGGCTTCACTGTATCCTTCAGATAAATAATGCCGTATATCTGATCATCCAGCGCGACTGCCAGCGGTGTACCTCCTTCAGAGGCTACCTGATTCGCTTTTTCCTCCAGATCGGCTGGAACACTGCCGTTTTGCGATACGATCCATTGCCGAACAGAATCCACCGCGCCCTTGCGTACCTTTCGTCCATCGGCCAGATCCAGACCACTCATCCGGGTCTCCGCCTTGAATTCGATAAAAGTTCCACCTGCTGCCAAGGATGCATCCAACGTATGCTCCTGTTTGCGCATCAATTCGAGAACTGAGCGCCCCTCTGGCGTCTCATCCTTCATAGAGCTAATCGCTGCCCACTTCACTAACTCTGCCTTCTCCACGCCCTCTACAGGCACGAATTCACTCGCCATTCGGTTCCCGAAGGTGATTGTACCTGTTTTATCCAGAATCATCGTGTTGATATCCCCAGAAGCTTCTACCGCCTTGCCTGACATGGCCAACACGTTAAACTGGGTGACCCGGTCCATACCGGCAATCCCGATGGCTGACAGCAGTCCTCCAATCGTGGTTGGAATCAGACAGACTAGCAACGAAATCAGCACAGGAACAGGCAAATCAATATTAAAATGACGGGCAATCGGCGCTAGCGTAACCACTACAATTAGAAAAATAATCGTTAAGCTAATCAGCAAAGTGTTCAGTGCAATCTCATTCGGCGTTTTTTGCCGCTGTGCGCCTTCCACGAGCGAAATCATTTTATCAATAAATGTCTCGCCCGGCTCTGTCGTAATCCGCACCTTAATCCGGTCACTGACCACTCGCGTCCCGCCGGTTACCGAGCAAAAGTCACCACCCGATTCCTTGATGACCGGAGCCGATTCGCCCGTAATTGCAGATTCATCCACCGAAGCCAGGCCTTCAATGACCTCACCATCGCTTGGGATCATTTCGCCCTGGGAGACAATAACCACGTCCCCCTTACGCAATTCGGTTGAGCTAACCACCTGAATGTCATTTCCGATGAGCTTGTTAGCTTGCGTATCCTGCTTGGATTTTTTTAAAGAGGCAGCTTGTGCCTTACCCCGCCCCTCCGCGAGCGCTTCGGCAAAATTAGCAAAAAGCAACGTAAACAACAGAATAACAAACACGGCCAGGTTAAAGCCCAATTCCTTGCCAGTTCCAAAATAACCGGGAAACAGTAACATTAGCAGCACGACCAATGTACCGATCTCCACGACGAACATGACAGGATTTTTCATCATAATCATCGGATTTAATTTTATAAAGCTATCCTTGATCGCATGCTTCAAGATGCTTCTGTCCAGCATGTGTTTGCGCTGTTCCTTCATGATCAAACACCCCGTTCATCCATTCTCATTTTCTTCTTCACATGGTCAAAAATTCAGCAACAGGTCCCAATACGATGACGGGTAAAAAGGTCAACGCACCAATCAGCAGCACGACCCCGATCAGAATAGCTCCAAATAACTTGTTGTCCGTGCGCAGTGTCCCCGTCGTCACCGGAGTCGGTGCTTTGGCATTCAACGAAGCCGCCACACCCAACAATGCAATCATAGATACATATCGTCCGAAGAACATAACCATCCCCGTTGTCATATTCCAGAATACGTTGTTATCCGAAAGACCTTCAAATCCCGAACCGTTATTTGCGGCAGATGACGCATATTCATAGAGCACCTGAGTTAACCCGTGATAGCCAGGGTTAGTGACCGCATCGTATCCCCAATGACTCATAAATGCAAGTGCAGTTGGGGCGAGAATGAGAAACGGATGTACCAAAATGGCAATCGCGATCAGCTTCATTTCCTTGCCTTCAATCTTCCTTCCCATAAATTCCGGAGTTCTCCCGACCATCAGTCCGCATATAAACACACCCAGAATCGCATACATCAGCATATTCATCAGCCCGACACCCTTGCCGCCAAAAATGACGTTTAGCATCATTTCTCCCAAAGCAGCCATACCACCCAGTGGGGTTAGTGTATCATGCATATTATTGACCGAACCTGTCGTTGCCGCTGTTGTGACCGCAGTGAATAAAGCCGATTGTCCAATGCCGAAACGAACCTCTTTCCCTTCCATGCTTCCTTGAGAAGCATCCACACCCAGTGTCTGGATTAACGGATTACCTGTCTTTTCAGACACATACGTAATGGATAGAAAAATTAGAAACAATACCATCATGGAGCTAAAAATAATCCAGCCCTGTTTACGATTACGGGCAAACAATCCAAAGGTATACGGCAATGAAGCCGGCATTACCCACATTGCCAAAATTTCCAGCACGTTCGTCCAAGGACTTGGATTTTCAAAAGGATGCGCAGAGTTAGCTCCCGCATAACCGCCCCCGTTTGTCCCCAAATGCTTGATGGACTCCAGAGAAGCAATGGGTCCCATAGAAATCTGCTGCTGTGTTCCGCTCAGTGTCGTAAGATCCGCCGTAGGCTGTAGCGTCTGTGGTACCTTCAATCCAACCAGCACCAGCGTAAGCACAAAGGCCAGCGGCAGGAAAATTCTTATAATGGCTTTAATAAAATCTTGAAAGAAATTGCCCATCCCTTCACCGCGCCGCGTCAATCCCCTCATAAAAGCCGCAGCAACCGCAAAACCGGAAGCAGCCGAAGTGAACATCATCATCGTGACGAACGCCATCTGTGTCAGATACGTAAGCCCGCTTTCTCCGCTATAATGTTGGAGATTCGTATTCGTCATAAAGCTGATTACCGTATTAAAAGCTAGTGATGCTTCCATATTACTGTTTCCCGCAGGATTACCGGGAAGCATTCCCTGTATACGCAACAGCAAGTAGCTGATCGCCACAAGCACGACATTCGTTGCAATGAAACTCATAACATACGTAGTCCAACGCATGCTCTCCAGCTTCTTCAATCCTACTATCTTATAAATCAGCTTTTCTGTTCCGCCAAAAATCCGATCCGTCCGATTGGGTTCATTCGAGAATACATGATACATATAAGTGCCCACTGGCTTTACCAAGAGCAGCAATATGACGATCACAATTCCAATTTGAAGCAGCTCCATCCTTTATTCCTCCTTCAAAATGCTCCTGCGTTTGGAACAACAGACCTGCTTCCAGAGCACCAATTGTGTGCACACGTTTGCGAAAACCTGCTACCTATGATGCTTAATATTCAGATCTGTTGTTCCCGCCCGCTCTATCCCCTATAGCTGACTAGAACTTTTCAGGGTTCAGGAGTGCGTAGATTAAATACATAAACACAATAGCCGTAAGCCCAAGTATAACGATCATCCTCTTCGTCCTCCTTTAGAGGTCTGCGCATCACACCAGCGTACAAACAGCAGTATCACTCCATAACTCACAGCCATGACGAGCAACATGTATATATCCATCATGATTATACCCTCCGTATCGGTCCTCAGATCGCCATTCTTATTTGATCATAAAATCATAAAACAACTATGTTATAAGTGCTTATCCGTTCAGCAGAAAACCCACCTCTCCGTTCAATGTGTAGATCACATGATCCGCTCCCAATCCCCGATAAATTCCTTGTGGATTACAGCCGTGCGTAATAACATAGATCGATTCCGATGTTAGCGGCCGACATATTTGCAGGAAACGGCAAGTTAGATTCAAGCTGTTCTCGAACAAATACACACTACCAATTTCTTTTTTTGGAAAATTCCATTTTCCTGCTTGCATAGTATTGATGCGGACAATGTGCTCCACACCCATTTTTTTGAGCTGTCGTTCCTCCTGGGCGCTATTCGTCAGAACTGCAAACGCCAATTTTTTGAAAATAAGCAATTTCACAAAACTTCTGCCCGCTTCATTCGGTGCAGTGACAATAATTAACCGACCTTCCATCAGTAGCTCCTCTCCCGGTATAAAAAGACAACAAAAAGAAGCCGAAGGAAAAAGGCTTTCCTCCGGCTTCTTACATATCCATGATAAAATAAACCATGGCTGCACACGGCGGTTTGTTGCCTCTCCCTGTACGCTTACGAGGTTAGCTGTCGGATTCGGACGTGAGAGTCGCCCTATTTCTGGCACTTGACCGGAAAATTCACCCCATGAGACACACGGCTTCCGAAGCCGTACAGTCTCGATTGGTTCCCCCGCTTTTGCAACTGCAAAATTCAGCGCTATAGACATTTCGTTGTTGCTTCATTCAAGTTAATTTGAAATTACGTCTTGAATCATACACCCGCGCATGGAAGACTGTAAAGCTCAACTGCGGGGTTATAAATCGGCCTTTAGAGCCTAGGATATTAATAATAGCGCTTACAATACTACTATGCTTATCACAGCTCCTTCAATCTCTGTTTTTCATCCCTTTTCAAAAATGACAAGCATGTCAATATTGGCGTAGGGTAGGGCGTTTTTGGCCTTTTTTTGTAAAAAGAGAAGAAAATACGCTATATGTACCAGCTAAACACCGATTGAACCCGCTTTTATAAGAAGAAACACCTTAATTCGCTCCATTTGCGGTGCGATTTACTGTTTTGAACAAAATACGATTTTACAGCGGCTAAAGGCTTGATACAGCTTTTCAAAACTTGCAACCTCGCTTTTAATTGCTTACAATTTAATTGCTGAATATTGAATAAGGAGAGATACTATGACCGTTTATGAATATGATGCGCAAACCCTGCAAGGGAAACAAATTCCGTTATCCACATATGAAGGGAACGTTCTGCTTATCGTGAACACTGCCAGCAAATGTGGGTTAACCCCCCAATACAAAGCGCTACAAGAGCTATATGACCAGTACCATGAACAGGGGCTCGAAATTTTGGGATTCCCCAGCAACCAATTTGCCAAACAAGAGCCAGGTTCCAGCGAGGAGATTTCCGAGTTTTGCCAGATCAATTATGGTGTTACCTTTCCGATGTTCGCCAAGACAGATGTCAATGGCGATCAAGCGCACCCCTTATTTCGCTACTTGACCCAAACTGCTCCGGGGGTATTAGGGTCTAAAGCGATCAAATGGAATTTTACTAAATTCTTAATTACACGAGAAGGTAACGTATTTAAGCGCTATGCACCGCAAACCACTCCAGATAAGCTGGCGGGAGATATAGAGCAGCTTTTGCAGCAAAACTGACATCCTTCTTTATCACAGTTAATAAATGACCTATTGTCTACCGTTGCTTCTGTGGCTAAAGGATATAACGAAAAATGCTTAACAAAAAAAGCATCCCTTCACGTAAACCGTGTCAGGATGCTTTTTTAACTGAGTCTTGCATATAATGCGGTCGAGAGGACTCGAACCTCCACGGGCGTACGCCCACTACCCCCTCAAGATAGCGTGTCTGCCATTCCACCACGACCGCAAATCATAATGTAATGAGGCAACAGATTTATTATACTCTCTCATCAACTATTTGTAAACAAAAACATAATAATTATTTTATATGTTATTTTAACTAACATATATGAGCGATAAGAATATTTAATTTGACACAAAAGCTATTTAAATGTAAATATATATTACATATATTTCGAATACAGTTTGTTTCCCCAAAGTAAAGAGTTAAATAACATAACATAAGGATTCACTTCGAGGAGGCGAACCACCTTGCATAAAGGCAACCGTTTGCTGAACTATGCATTATTGTTGGACCCTTCCCTACCTGTTGGTGGCTTCACCCGTTTTAACGGACTGGAGAAACTATTCCGTAACGGACATTTGAACAGTCTACAAGACCTGGAACATTACATGCTGGATGATTTGTATCCTCAATTTACAACCGTTGACGGCATGGCTATCAAAAGTCTGTATGTCGCCATCCAGCAGAATGACAGTTGGCGGATCGCCCTCATTGATAAGATGCTGCATACCCAACGTCCCTCCTGGCAGCATGTGAAGGAGTTTCGTCTATCCGGCCAGCGTCTGCTCAAGCTCGCTAAGGCTCTTTATCCTTGGCTTGAATTTGACCAGTTGGAATCCATACTCATTCAATACAATGCGATTGGCACACTCGCTACCGTTCACACCTGGATTAACTTCCTCCTCGGAAACGATGTAGAACAGACCGTTCACGGCTATCTTAGCGCAGCGGTGTCCTCCTGTGTGGAAGATGCCTTCAAATTACTCAATCCTCCTTATGAGGAAAAGAACCCTCTTATGGAGCGTATGACAAGCGAGCTGCTCTCCGCCTGGAAGAAGCTTAACGAGCCTGAGCCAACTGCATTCCAGCGTCGCCTTCTTCACAGACATTGGTCCAGCTCCTACATCACTCTACCTCTTTATACGAGCCATAATAGCCAATCGGATGAACCTAGACTGTTTTCCTCCTCAGGTCTATTCAAACGCCTTCCTGCATCCCCCTGATGCGTCGTTTCGCCAATGTGGTCACAACACCAAAAACACTCTGTCCCTTTCCTCAGGTGGCAGAGTGTTTTTGGTCCACATATAATCGCAATTCACACCATTGGCAGACTCTAGACGGATTATCAGAACCACCTAGCACTTAATTAAGTAATTAATTCAACAAAATGACGCATTTACGATTGTAAAAACACGTATAAAAGTGTATCATAGTGTTAGATGGTTAATTCTAACATGTTTACTGATGATTATTATAACACACCAATTATTCCGCAAGAATCCGTAAGGGGCGATTTCTCTTGAACAACAAAATGCCTGTCACCTCCTTCGGGTGGGCCATCAAACAACGGCTTGTCGAACTTCGACTGGATCAGAAAACATTTTGTGAGACACACAATATTCCGCCTTCACGCTTGTCCAATCTGATTCACGGCACCCGCAAAGCACAAAGGTACAGAAAACAAGTTGCTGCAATTCTGAACATCGACGATAACGATTATAAGGAGGCACCGCACTCTAAACCTAACAAGCATTCCAGTTACATATAGGTCATTCCATATCACCAAGAAACCAAATAAACCCGTAAAGCGAACCCCTCCAGTTCGTTTACGGGTTTTCAACCCAGACATCTTTAGCCAAAAAATTATTCCGGCTTTGTTTTATCCTTCTCACTTTTTTGCTTACGGTATTTCGCAAATTCAACATATTCTAAAATAAAATTCTGTTCTTCCGTCTCAAGATCTTCTGCCTGGCAATTCAGTGGCCCCATCACTCCAAAAAAATAAGCAGCCTTCTGCTCCTGAAGTACGCCTTCTCCTGGCTTAATCCCTTTCATTAACCAATCGAGCGATACATTAAAAAAGTCCGAAATCTGAATCAAATGGGTGGTACCCGGCGTTGTTTTACCCCTTCTCCAATCACCGAGATTCCCTGAACTGATTTTAAGTTTTTCACAAAATGCCTTCTTGGTCATTCCGCGATCCTTAATCAAAGCTTCAATCCGCTGATAAATAGTTTGATCTCCCAAAATGTTTCCCCTCCGACACAGTAACTTTTTCTGAAATAATTTTCATTTTTCAGCCTTACTCATTAGTAATCCTCATCAAATCCTAAGCACCATTACCCCATAGTAGAATTGCGCTGGTTTTTCTCTTTACGAAAGCGGGTAAATTCAATATACTCAAGTATAAAATTTCTTTCCGCCTCACTAAGCGGTTCCCCCTGGCAATTCAGTTGCCCTGAAGCGCCAAAAAAATAAGGGTCTTGCGACTCCTTTAGCACCTCACCCTGTACATCTCGACCCAGCATGATCCAATCCAGACTGGCATCAAAAAATGAAGCAATTTCAATGAGTTTATTCGTCCCCGGCGTCGTTTTTCCTCTTTTCCAATCCCCGAAGTTCCCTGTACTAATGCCTAACTGCTGGCAGAACGCCTTTTTCGTCATTCCCCGTTCCTTGATGAGTTCCTCAATGCGATGGTAAATAGATTGCATAGAAGTTCCTTCCTCCCTAGCAGGCTCTCAAATAACGATATCATGTTCTCTGTTCCCATTTCAAAGATCACGTATGCTAAAATTACCGAATTATGTATGTTGGTTTCCATTATACCACAACACACAACAAAAACCGCCTGTTTTCCGAAGAAAGGGCGGTCTTTAAGCCAGTCCAGTTACGCCAATCACGTAGCAATGTTGTCAATTTTAAGTAAAATATGCTTCAATTCATTCAAAGTTTCACTCAGATGCAATAAATCTTCTTCCGGCAGATACACCAGTCTTTCTTGAATTTTATTGGAGAAGGTATGAAATACCTGTTCACAAAAAGCATCGCCTTCCTGTGTAATCGCCACATTCACGACTCTGCGATCCGAATCACACGACTGGCGGTCAGCCAACCCATGCTCCACCAGTTTGTCCAGAAGAGGAGTCATGTTCGGACGTGAGACGTTGAGCTGTTTGGACAAATCTGATACCGTAGACGAACGCACTTCACGCAGAAGCATTAGCACCTGAAAGTTATTAGGTGACAAGTGTAATGGGAAATCGAGCGGACCGTAGGTGAAAAATTTCTTCTTCACAATCGGAAACAAGCCCAAAATATTTTCTGATATATTTCCTAACAGTTGAGTGTCCATATTTTTCACCGTCACTTCATAAGTTTATACTTATCATTCTATAACATTATGGCGTTATATTATACTATGGAATCATTATTTCATCATAATCATTACTTTATTACATCACTAAACAAATAAAAAAAGCCTCTACCGCGAGAGACTTTTCCGTTTATTCCATTGATGCGGTCGAGAGGACTCGAACCTCCACGAGCGTACGCTCACTACCCCCTCAAGATAGCGTGTCTGCCATTCCACCACGACCGCATAACAAAATATAAATGGTGAGCCATGAAGGACTCGAACCTTCGACACCCTGATTAAAAGTCAGGTGCTCTACCAACTGAGCTAATGGCTCATGCAGTTCATCCAAGCTGTCCGCCATTAGACCAGACCTCAGGAATTTCCCTTAAGCATGCAACATGTAGTCTATAAAGACAACAATGACCCGTAGGGGATTCGAACCCCTGTTACCTCCGTGAAAGGGAGGTGTCTTAACCCCTTGACCAACGGGCCTTATTATTATGCGCCAACTTGGCGACAAGAAAGAGTATACCAAATAGAATAACGGATGGCAATACTTATTTCTAAAATTTTAAAAAAAACAGTTTTTATAAGTACAAAATTCGCATTCACTTACAATGCCTTATCCAAAATCACTAAAATCCTGAAAATAGCGATAAATGATTGCAATATCACTTGAATTTACTTATAATCACTTACGAGATACCGAAATAATTATATATTAGAGGAGCTTTTTATGTATCAGGAAGAACGAATGTTAAAAATCGTTGATTACTTACAGCTTCATAAGCGTATTTCGGTGGATGATATTTGTGAATTTTTCAATGTTTCACGAGATACGGCCCGTCGAGACCTCGTAAAACTTGAAGAGCATCAAAAAATTATTCGCACCCGCGGCGGCGCTCTTCTCCCTACACTTCATCACGATCCAATTGGAAATTATAATGAAAGACTACTTACTGTATCCGAGGAGAAACAAGTGATCGGACAACTGGCTGCCAGCATGGTACGAGATAAGGATCGTATTATATTGGATTCCTCTACTACCGTACAGGCGTGTGCAGAAAGACTGAATGTGCAGGAATGTTCGGTCATCACCAATTCAATCAATCAGGCTGACGTGCTATCTGGAAAAGACGGTGTCTCCATACATCTGCTGGGAGGCCGCCTGCAAAAAGAACACCGATATGTATATGGCTCCTCCGTGATCGCAACTTTGTCTCACTATTTTGTAGACAAAGCCTTTATCGGGATTGGTGGTATATCTGTCCACGGACTAAGCCTGATTCATGAAGAAGACGGTATGTTGAAGCATCAAATGATGAAACAGGCAGATCAGGTGATCGTCCTTGCGGACCATTCGAAATTCGGAATCAATTTTCCATATCGTTTTGCCGATCTGTCTGAAGTTAATATCGTGATCACCGACAGATTGCCAGAACCAGCGATGCTGGAAATTTTGCAACATTATGATGTGGAAGTTGTTGTACCCTCATAAAATACGAAACCGATTAGCTAGAACTCAAGACTTATCACAGAGATATCGAAAGACAGGAGCTGGGGAGAAATGAAACTGTTTGCGATTGATATGGATGGAACACTGCTGAACGAGGAAGGAAAAATAAGCAAAGTGAACGCGGAGGCTATACGCCAAGCACAGCAGCAAGGCGTTCAGGTGACAATTGCCACTGGTAGAGCCGCTTATGACGCCTGGACAAAGCTAGAGGAAGCAGAGCTTGTAACTCCCGTCATTGGAGCAAACGGCGCAACCGTACACGATGTGCATCGTCGTCAGTTAACCTCTACTCCTATGGGCCGCAGTGAAACGTTTGAAGTGCTGAGCTGGCTGCATGACAACGACTTTTACTATGAGGTCATGACAGACCGCGCTATTTATTCTCCACAAAACGGACACCAGCTGCTTGCTGTTGAAATGGACCGCTTGCTGAGCTCCAACCCGGATATTTCGCTGGATACTTTATTACATGCAGCTGAAAAACAATATGAACAGACCGGACATACCCGCATCGCCTCATATGAGGACATTCCACTGGATGTAGAGATTTATAACGCGCTCTGTTTCTCCTTTGATCAAGCCAAATTGGATTGGGGCCGGGAACGTTACCGAAGTTTTCAGGGGCTGAACATGGTCATCTCTTCAGACCGTAACTTTGAAGTCGAGCATAGGGATGCGTCTAAAGGTAATGCATTGCGTTATCTGGCGAATCATCTGAGCATTCCCATGCAAGAAGCTGTAGCGATTGGGGACAGCTACAACGATATCTCCATGCTGACGATGGCAGGAACAGGCATTGCCATGGGCAATGCAAAAGACGACATCAAGGCCGTCTGCTCCGAAGTGACTCTGACTAATGCGGAAGATGGCGTCGCTCATGCTCTGTTGAACATACTCAAGACAGCCGAGGCTGACACCGTGAAATAAGAAGTCATTGGCTGCGTACAAGACAGGCTAACGTCTCTTCATGCTGTACGCAGCACGTCCGCCTCTCCATTTAAACGATTTCAGCCCACCGTTATTCTCAAAGCAGATATAGACGAAAAGGACGCTCGCAAGCATCATTACAATGCACACGAGCGTCCTTTTTCTGCTTAAAATACCAACGGAGAGAGAGGGATTCGAACCCTCGCACCGCTTTCGCAGCCTAACCCCTTAGCAGAGGGTCCCCTTATAGCCACTTGGGTACCTCTCCATGGCTCCCCGAACAGGACTCGAACCTGTGACAACTCGATTAACAGTCGAGTGCTCTACCAACTGAGCTATCAGGGAACATTACTGTAAATTATCATACAGTATGGTTAATTTACCATGATTCAGGGGGTGCCGTCAAGTGCCAACAGGCGAAGCTTACCTCCACATTTCCCACAGCGATACCGCTGAGGATTCATCTTACGCTTGCGCATATACTCCTGTTTACAGGAAACGCATACTAGCTTGTAACGATAAGGCTGAGGCTTGCGTTCCGTTCTTCCCGGCAGAGTCTGACAATGCCTGCTTCCTCCTACACGGGCCAGCCATGCTTTGAAGTCAGCATCTCGATGTTGATAGCCCATCCCGCGTAAATGTAAATGATAATGGCACAGCTCATGCTTAATAATTTTCTCCACCTCAGAACGTCCGTAAGCTGCGAGTTGATGTGGATTAATTTCAATATGATGACTTTTCATAAAATACCTACCGCCTGTGGAAGACAGGCGCGCATTAAAGGTGGCTTGATGTCGAAACGGCACGCCGAAGCTCTCCAGCGAAATGCGCTCTACCCATTCTTGAAGCTCTTCATTACTCATAGAATGGTTCATTGAATTGCTCAGGGACTTAGACTCCATCCTTCCGGTCTCTCCTCCTTTGCTCCTTACTGACAAGCATATTATAAAATAACGGCCGAAGTCTAACCCCTAATTCATAAGCACACTTTAGGTACCCACCCCATATGCTAAACATACAGAAGTAACGCAGAGGAGGAGATCGGCTTGCCTCAATGGCTCAGCAACCAGCTCATGCGGGCCTTTTACAAAAAGGACCGGCGCCAAATTAAACTGTTGAACGATTGTTGGTTTTTTTATCATAAAGCACCTGGCGTGGAGTTCGATGCCAACAACGGGTAGAAGCTAAGGCAATCAAAAATGAAAGCCGGAATCTCCGATGCAGTTCGGAGATTCCGGCTTTTGTTATACCTTCACAAGAAGGTTGTACAGCTTTATTTAAAGTATTATGCCTGCGATTGCGCCTCTGCAGGAGGTTTCATCGTCAGACCAACCCTGCCTTTTTTCAAATCAACATTTAGCACCCACACCGTCACGTTATCACCGACAGATACGACATCCATCGGATGCTTTACGAAGCCACTGCGCAGTTGTGAAATATGAACCAACCCGTCACTTTTAATACCGATATCGACAAACGCGCCGAAATCAATGACATTGCGGACGGTTCCCTGAAGCTCCATACCCGGTGAGAGATCCTCGATCTTCAGCACATCCTTGCGGAATACGGGCAACGGCAGCTCGTCACGCGGGTCACGGCCCGGACGCTGGAGACTGTCCAGAATATCCTTCAGTGTCGGCACGCCGACTTCCAGCTTCGCGGCCAATTCGTCAATGTTGGACACGCTCAGTGCTTCCATTGCAGTCTTAGTACCCAGATCGTGGGCGCTGATGTTCAGTACCGCCAACAGGCGGTCTACGACAGCATACGATTCAGGATGAATCGGTGTACGGTCCAGCGGATTTTCTCCACCCGGTATACGGATAAAGCCTACAGATTGCTCATAGGTTTTTGCACCAAGGCGCGGCACTTTCTGCAACTGACGACGGTTGCTGAATTTACCGTTTTCCTCACGGTACTTAACGATGTTTTTGGCAATCGTCGCATTGATCCCCGCTACATAGGATAACAGCGCAGAGGAAGCCGTGTTCACATCCACACCGACATGGTTAACGGCTGATTCGACAACGTCCTTTAAGCTTTCATCCAGATGTTTCTGCGACACATCATGCTGGTATTGGCCTACACCAATAGCCTTCGGCTCAATTTTGACCAACTCAGCCAGCGGGTCCTGCACACGACGTGCGATGGAAGCCGCACTGCGCTCGGCCACGTCCAAATCAGGAAATTCCTCCTGTGCCAGCTTGGAGGCAGAATATACGCTCGCGCCCGCCTCATTGACGATCAGATACGCTAGACTGCTGTCACCAATGTCCGCGATGACTTCCGCTACGAATTGCTCTGTCTCGCGCGAAGCGGTTCCGTTACCAATGACAATCAATTCGATACCGTATTGGGCAATTAGCTGCTTGAACTTTTCAGCAGCCTCGCGCTTCTTGTTGTTCGGCGGTGTCGGATACGTCACAGCCACTTCCAGCAGCTTGCCGGTGTCATCGACAACCGCCAGCTTACAGCCTGTCCGATAGGCGGGATCGACACCGAGCACACGTCGGCCCTTGATCGGAGCCTGTAGCAACAGGCTGCGCAAGTTGCCTGCAAAGATGGAGATGGCCTGCTGCTCGCCCTTCTCCGTCATTTCAGCGCGTACTTCACGCTCGATAGATGGCGCGATAAGTCTTTTATACGCATCCTCAATGACACTGCGCAGCAGATCTTGCACGACAGACGATCCTTTAATCACTTGGCCGGCCACGTAATTGTAAATGGAATCTGGCGCTACCTCCAGACCAACCTTAAGAATGCCTTCCCGCTCCCCGCGATTAATCGCCAGAATACGGTGAGGTGGCATTTTCTTAGCGAGCTCACGATAGCTGTAGTAGTTTTCATACACGGATTCTTGCTCCGCGTCTTTCGCTTCGGAGGTCAACATACCATGGTCCAGCGTGTATCGGCGTACCCATTGGCGAATAGCCGCATCATCCGCTATATTTTCAGCTAAAATGTCCAAGGCTCCTTGAATGGCCGCCTCGGCGCTGTCCACTCCCAGTTCCGCATTAACATAAGACTCGGCTTCTTTCAGAGCATCTCCCTGCTTCGGCTGGCTCCAGATCCAGATGGACAGCGGCTCCAGTCCCCGTTCCTTCGCTACACTGGCGCGGGTTTTGCGTTTTTGCCTATACGGACGATACAGATCCTCCACTTCCTGAAGTTTAACCGCAGAGGTGATAGCAGCCTGCAGGTCTTCCGTCAGCTTACCCTGCTCATCAATAATGCGGATGACCTCTACCTTACGATCCTCCAGATTACGCAAATACACCACACGATCTTCAATTTCACGCAGCTGATTTTCATCCAGCTCTCCTGTCATTTCCTTACGATAACGCGCGATAAAAGGAATTGTATTCCCTTCATCCAACAAACTGATCGTTGTCCGGATTTGCTTGAGTGCCAGCGACAGCTCTCTCGCCACTTGTTTGACAATCCGCTCTTGGCGTTCTGCTTCGTTCGGCTCCTGCCGGATTTCCGTCTTCGTTTCCTCGTTAGACAAACCTATCCCTTCTTCCTCACAGCTCTTGTCATACACCATGTCTTTCATTATCACAAAAAATGATTCAAAGCGCCAGCAGGTGACGTTAAAGCAAGCCCTACCTGCATTTTTCATTGGACACGCAAAAGGACAGCGCCCAAGCGCTGCCCTTTTCCCGTTTCACTCGTCGTTCCATCACGCTAAAAATCAATCAAACCGAGACTGATTTGTAGCGAATCGCTCACTTTGCGCATGGTTTCTTCATCTAAATGGGTGATTTTGTCGGTAAGCCTTTGCTTGTCGATCGTCCGAATTTGCTCCAGAAGAACAACAGAATCACGATCAAAGCCATGCGTCGCCGCGTCGATTTCCACGTGTGTAGGCAGCTTTGCCTTCTGAATCTGGGCGGTGATGGCTGCTACGATCACAGTAGGACTAAACCGGTTGCCGATATCATTTTGAATGATCAGCACAGGTCTGACGCCACCTTGCTCGGAACCGACTACGGGTGAAAGGTCTGCAAAAAAAACGTCGCCGCGCTTTACGATCAATATGGATTACACCCCGCTAACTGTACGGCCCAAGGTGCTGTTTGCATCTTCCTCCGCGTGAAAGGCTTCGGATGCCATGGTTAAGTTAATTTTAGCCATTTCCATGTATCCACGCTGCATAGCTTCACGAATGTAACGTTTTTTACGTTCGCCTACATACAGCTTCATGGCCTGCCTGATAAATTCACTGCGGTTGGAATTTTCCATAGCTACGATCCCGTCCACTTCCTGCAAGAGATGATCTGGCAAACTGATCATTATTCTTTTGGTGTTCTGCAAATTGGCCAACTTCTCTTCCACCCCCAAAACCTTGTCGCCATTGTACCATTATAACGTTATTCCCGGTAATTTATTCAAACGGAATACAAGAGAATGTATATGATATTCGTATATCATCTATGCTGCATTCCATTATAAACTACGCAGTTCGTTTTCGTACAGGCGTTTGATCCCCGAAATACAAGTGTCAGCGGAGCCTAATGCGTCTTTTGACAGTTATAGCGCTCTTTTCTTTCCTTTGTACATATTTCGGGACGTTCTGCGAAAACTCCTGCTTTTATTCGGTAATTTGCGTTATGAAATTAATTCCAGCGGGTTGGAAGAAGCGAGTTCACTCGAACAACAGGAACATGACCTCGTGTGTATACACGCGGTACCCTGTCTGCGATCATGCAGATCACCTCATAGTGGATCGTACCAAGCTTGGATGCCAGCTCATCCGCCGCGATAGTTTCGCCGGACTGCTGGCCGATGAGAACAACCTCTTCGCCGGTTTGGATTTCTTCCGCATCTTCTGCGAAAGATTGTAAGGATACCATACACTGGTCCATGCAAATCGTACCGAGTACCGGGACGCGGCGACCGCGTATCAACACTTCGATCTTCCCACTCAGCATGCGGGAGTATCCATCCGCATAGCCGATTGGCAGTGTACCGATCCGTTCTTCACTGGAGGTTACATACCGGGTGCCATAACTAACTCCCCAGCCGGGAGGAAGCGTTTTGGTGTAAACCACCGCCGTCTTCAATGACAATACAGGCAGCAGCTCAATGGCTTGCCGATTAACCTCATCAGACGGATACAGACCGTATATACTGATACCAATCCGCACCATATTGGGGGAAAGAGAAGGGGTATCAATGGTGGCGGCGCTATTGCCCGTATGTATAATGGGAATGGTGATACCTTGTTCCCTTAGCGCTTCCGCCACGCCCCGAAACCGATCATATTGTAGCAGTGTATAGCTTTTGTCTTCTTCATCCGCGCGGGCAAAATGGGTGTACATGCCTTCCAGCAGCACCTGCTCTAATTCGTGAGCCTGCCGGACAAAAGCCATAGCCTCTTCTCCAGGCAGCAAACCCAGTCTTCCCATGCCGCTGTCTATTTTGATGTGCACCTTCAGCTTGCGTTCGTTTCCTTGGCGGTCCAGTCTTCGGATACCCTCCAGTACTTCTTCACTGAACACAGTCAATGAGATATCATGCTCCCAAGCCGTTTGTACAGCTTCCGGTGAGGTATAGCCGAGTACAAGAATCGGTAGTTGAACACCCGCATGACGAAGCTCCAACGCTTCATCCAGAAAAGCGACGCTCAAATAATCCGCACCAAGGCGTTCCAATTCCTTTGAAATTTCCACGGCACCGTGTCCGTAGGCATTAGCCTTGACACAGACCAGTATCAGCTTATCCGCTGGCAATGCCTTGCGAAAAGCTTCATAGTTGGCGCCAAGGTGATCCAGGTTGATTTCGGCCCGGGTCGATCTGTATTGTGCTTGCAAATCCAGTCACCTTCTTCAATTGTTAGCCTGTAACATAACCTTTTACCATTCGGAGTGTGGCAAAGTTCTTGCTTCCAAAGGTTAATGGTAATGTTCAAAAACGTGGCTGTCAATGGCAGGAGACGTTTGCCAGCATCCTCTACAATGAACACGACATACAAGCAGTGCACATAATAGACCGCGAATGAACAAAAGACGGATACGGGCGGCAGCAGAGCATTTTTACACTCTAGACCGTCTGCATCCGTCTATAAAGTTTTACTTACCCGATTGGTCCTGTATAGAAGCGGCAATTTGTATCATTTCGCTCACAGGCAGGTCAGCACTGGTGATTCTGAACTCGATTCCATCATTCATCCAGGTCATCGTCTGCTGTTCGCTTCCGGTCAGAACGGCAAAGCTTCCTCCAATATCAACCAGTTCGCCTGCGGCCAGTGCGACCGCCCGATCTTTTGGACGCGCCTCTACAATGGTATAGTTATACGTTCCACTATACCGCAGCATCACCGCATGTGTACCATTATCCTCCAGCTCCGGCGTATCCTTGATCTGTACTCCGGCTGGCGTGTAGGACGGTTCGATCAAGCCGAACTCACCCATCACAGCTTCTGCCGCATTTGTTCCCGCTGACGTTCCGTTTGCGGCATCCGATGTGCCCGGGGTTTGTTGCTGCGCCTCTGCGTTGGCTGCTGCGTCCGGTTTGGATGTATCGTTTGTGGCAGTACCGTCCACCTTCGCTTCCCCTGACGGCTGCGGGACTGCATCCCCTGCTGTTCCCTGCTCTTGTCCGGGTTCACCAGACGTCACGCCAGTCGTCCCATCCATCGCACCGGAAGGATCAAGCTGACCGCTGGAATCTACTGCTCCAGAAGATGGCGCCCCTCCGCTACCCGTACTCGTCTTACCTGAAGCCATGTTCCGCTCCATATCAAAGGAGTCCTTGTCAAACTTCGTATCAAAAGCAAATTGATCGAATTTCAGATCAACAACTACCTTGGCATTCGCATCAGACACCTGTACCTGAGTAGGTGCGTAGTCATTTTTGGACAGCCATATCTTTTGTCTCACCAGCGCATGGCTGTTGTAATTTGCTGCTACATCAAACACATAGGATTTATCGTCGATAGCCAACTGACGGGAGGCATCGCCGATAATACTGCGAACTAACGTTTCATATAAATATACTTGACCCTGATTGTTTGGCCAGTCGCTTTTGAAACGGAAGCTTTTGTTCAAGCTGGGTGTCAGTACAAATACACCCTCATCATTACGAAGCACAATTTGCGTAACATCCTTTTTCTCGTTCGTCATGGCAATTCGGTAATAGGACGGCTTGCGGTAGGAAATATCCACCTTGTATTCCTGCGGCGTGTCGCCGGTATGCAGCGTCATCAAAGCTGTACCGTGGTAGCTGTTCAGGTCGCTCACCACGTCACTCAAATCTTTAACCACATCGTCCGCGCTCTTCTTGCCGCACCCGGCCAGCAGCAGCGTTACACACATGACCATGGCAAGCATCCATGAAATCCGGCGCATGTCATCAACCCCTTCAGCACATGTTTTAAATGAATTAGTACATGTCTATGAAGGACTTGTTCGATTTATGCAGACTGGCATGACAAGCTTGAACGTATCCTTGTGTAATGCTATAAAATCTTTTGGAGAGTGATCATAAATTCATACAGAAAATAAATCGAAAAACCGATCAAAACCACGCCGGCACCGATCGTAACCCACTTGATGGCGGTTCGATTCATCGCTTTTCGTGTTGTCGCTACAAGGATCATCAAGCCTAAATCATGGATAAGAATACCAAACAAAATACCTAAGCCAACAATCAAGAACTGACTTGTATTTGACCGATCAAATGAACTTGCCAGCACAGTTCCAAAAACACTCACCCAAAACACTAAATTTCCTGGTGAAACAGCTACAAGCAGCCCATTTTTATAGGAAGAAAATAATGATTTCGTTTTTTTCTCTCCTTCTATCGCAATACCATGATCTGCATTTTTAATGCTGTCGTACCCCACGTAGCACAAAAATATAGCTCCAATGAGCCACATGATCACCTGTACAACAGATAATGAAAAAACAGAGGCCAGACCAAAATATAAACCAATGATTAATAACAAATCGACGGTCATCCCCCCAAGGCCCACAATCCATCCATGCATGAATCCATTCCTTAGCCCTTGCTTCGTCATTTCAATGGTAATTGTACCTACAGGTAGTGCTATAGAGAAACCTAGTAAAACATATGTAATAAACAATGCCATTTCAAAACCCCTTTCAAATGTATAAAAATGATATTCTATACCATAAAAAATGACAAATCAATAAAATTTGAAGAATAAAATGAGCTAAGAACACATGAGACTTATTTTGTACAAAATCGGATGCATTGACCAAGTTTGTCCATTGAGTATTGAGGGTTCAGCGCTTATCATTGCTTTTGTGATAATAATTCTCATTTACAAAATTCTGAATCATTCTATTATACGGAGGTTGCTATGGTCAACAAGAACTCGACAATCAACAAAAAATCTACTCGACAATACACTGCTCTGATCTGCCTTTTCTTTCTTATGGGGGCATTGCTACTGGGATGCGGCGCATCTGACAATCAGACTGCAAGCAGCAACACGACAGCATCTACAAAAACATCGGAAGCTGCCACAACTCGTGACTACACAGACTATAAGGGACATACAGTGAACATTCCCACGACTCCTGGGCGCATTGCTTACTTCGGAGAAAACTATGGAGATCTATTGGTTTTAGACGTACAAGCTATAGGTACATCGACTTCTATGATTGAAGGCAAGGTTTATGAGAAGCAGGTTCAGAACGTGGCCGATCTGGGGTTCCCGATTAATTTGGAAAAAACCTTGGAACTACAGCCTGACCTGATCATTACCGCCGATACAGATGAAAAACAATACGCAGCGTTAACAAAAATTGCACCTACAATTATGTTCGATACCTTTGCCCCGTTAAACGAACGTTTGCTGCATCTCGGAGACATTGTGAACAAGAAAAAGGCTGCTGAAGATTGGCTTGCCCAATATAAAATAAAGGAAGCGGAGATGTGGACCAAGCTTCACGCAGAGGGTGTTAAGGCGGGGGAAACTGCTTCAGTGTTTACCTACTATCCTGGCGACCGTTTATTCGCAATGGGACGGACAGGACTGTCACAAATACTGTATGAAAAGAATGGTTTCAAGCCTACTCCTCTTATTCAGAAAGCACTGGATGAAGACAAAGGATTTGTACAAATATCTCAGGAGGTTATCGGACAATACGCTGGAGATCGGATTTTCATACTAAGAACTCCAAGTTCAGAAGCCCAACAATCCACCGAACAGTTAATGAAAAGCAAGTTGTGGCTCCAGCTTTCTGCTGTCAAACAGGGGCGTGTGTACACTCAGGATATTGGCAAAACTGAAAGTGATGCTTCCACTCGAGAATGGCTGCTGGAGGAATTGCCCAAGCTCATCAAATAAAATTGGAGAAGCTTATCGACACTTGTTGATAGGCTTCTTTTTTGTTGAACCTAAAGGAGGTATACTTATACATGCATGATAACCATTCTCAATAAAAGGAGCAATACCGTGAACCAGTCTCCGTCGTCCGTATATCCTCCCCCATTCAGCTCACTGCTTTTTCATTTTAAAGAAATTGCGTTGGTTGGTGAGCCTACCGATGAATTATTATCACGTCCCAATTCATATCACTGTCTACTTATATTCATCGGTGAAACAGGTATGGTGGACATTGGCCTAGAGCAGTATCTATCCCATACAGGTCATGGGTATTGGCTAGCTCCAGGTGAATCCTATCAAATCGCTCCTCTGAATGGAACTGTACCCGAATACTACACAATCACGTTTGAGGTCATCGCTTTGCCGTCAGAACCACAAGCGGACATGGCCTTGGCTGAACACGCAGCACGTATGCCATCCCTATATCATGGACCTGTCCTGCCGGGACCGCGCGAATACATCGCCTTCTCTTCTTCCTCCAAACTTATTCAGTTGACTGAAGAGTTATTTCATAGTACCCAACAAACGGTACAGCCGCATAACCAAACATCTGTATTACGGCAGCAAATCATGTTTCAAGAGTTGCTCTTGCTGTGGCAGGAAGACCACACCCATATTGATCAAAATAATACCTCTAATCCGGCATTGCCAGCATCGGTGGAAGGTACTCTTTCATATATGGAAAACCACTATGAAAAGCCCATTACCGTCAAGCAGCTCGCTAAACAAGCGAACGTTTCCATATGGCAATACTCCCAATTGTTTCGTAAAATTACAGGCAAAAAGCCGCTGCATTACCTCACTGAGCTGCGCTTGAACCATGCCAAGCGGCTGCTGCTGGAATGCAAACGGCCTTTACGTGAAATTGCCCGTCAGGTTGGTTTCTCTGACGAATATTATTTTAATCGACGGTTTAGGCAAATGACCGGGATTCCCCCTGGCAAGTACGCACTCTCTGTCTCCGGTTCTGTGCGCGTCAAGGATTGGACGGGTCACCAGATTCACATTCCGCGCCGAGCAAGCCGCATCATCTATCATGGAGAAACGATGGGCGATCTATTGGCATTAGGGGCCAAAGCCATCGGTGGAAGTCTGCGACTCAGTGAATACAGCGTCTATAAACATCGCCTTGTGAATGTCGCCGATGTGGGCCTTCCACTGGATATTCGCTTGACTAGCGCTCTTGATCCCGATCTAATTATCATCGCCAATTCGGATGAACAGGAATATGAGCGCATTGCCAGTATCGCTCCTACCGTCACCTTCAACTCCTTCGCCACGCTGGAGGAACGGATGCGTACACTTGGCACCTGGCTCGGTAAGGAGCGGGAGGCCGAACGCTGGTTGTCTACCTTTACAACCCGCAATCTGGCAATGTGGCAGCAGCTCGGTACACAAATCACAGCCGGAGAAACGGCCTCCGTCTTCATCTTCGATCATGGTGATCGGCTCTTTGTCATGGGTATGTCTGGATTCTCGTCGGCCCTCTACCACCCACAGGGCTTTCAGCCCGTTGAGCCGATCCAAAGGGTGCTCGATGAGGGACACGGATTCGCGGAAATAGATCCAAACGAATTGCCTGATTACGCCGGGGACCGCATTTTTATGCTTGTCCCAACAGCCCCGGAATCCAAACGTGCGCTGGAACGCATGATCAGCAGCCCTCACTGGCGCAGCCTTCCTGCTGTACGTCAAGGTCGGGTATATTTCGTAGAAGCTGACCGCTGGAACTGGAGCGATGCCATGACCCGGCAAAAACTGCTTACTGCACTGCCCAAACTGCTTGGCACTCCATCCTGAGAAGCTGCCATTTTTCTAAAGATACTACATTAGACCCTGAATGCTCCCATCTGCCTCCAGCGACATATGCTCAGCTGCTGGGGATTTGGGCAATCCTGGCATCGTCATAGTATTACCTGTTTCCACGACCACAAAGCCTGCCCCTGCGGACAAAGAAACGCTGGACACGTGAATGGTAAATCCCTCCGGTGCACCTAGCAGAGAAGGTTGATCTGAGAAAGAATACGGCGTTTTGGCCATGCATACAGGCAGTTGTCCAAAACCAAGCTGCTCCATACCGGCCAACGCCCGTTTGGCCGCAGGAGTGTAAGCTACCTCTGCCGCACCGTAAAGCTCCTTCGCAATGGCACTAATTTTCGCTTGCAAATCAAGTGTATGCTCATACAATGGTGCAAAATGGGCTTTGTCCTCCTGGAGCAGGTTGAGCAGACTTTGGGCCAGCTTTTCTCCCCCTTGGCTTCCCTGTGCCCACACCTGTGACAGTTCTGCGGGTACACCCAGCTTGCGGCATTCCGAGAATATTAGTTCCAGCTCGGCTTCGCTATCTGTTACAAAATGGTTGACTGCTACCAGTACTGGCACGCCAAACTTTTGTAAATTCCGTACATGCCGGTTCATGTTGGCTAATCCAAGTTGCAATTGATCCAGATTTTCTGCGTCCAGCTCATTTTTAGCTACACCGCCGTTATATTTCAGCGCTTTGGCGGTTACGACCAACAGAGCCGCATCTGGCTGCAAACCGGATTGACGGCACTTGATGTCAAAAAACTTTTCTGCCCCCAGCTCAGCCCCGAATCCAGCCTCCGTGACGACCACCTCTCCCAGCTTCAGGGCTAGCTTCGTACCGATCAAACTACTGCATCCATGCGCAATATTCGCAAAAGGTCCGCCATGCACAATAACTGGAGTTCCCTCCAACGTTTGCACCAGATTGGGTTTCAATGCTTCCCGAAGCAGCACAGCCATACCTTCCACCGCATGTAGTTCCTCAGCTGTTACCGTTTCGCCATCTACGTTATAACCAATCACCATCCGACCCAATCGCACTTTAAGATCGTCCATATCTTCACTTAAACATAATACCGCCATCACTTCTGAAGCTGAGGTAATCAGAAAGCCACTTTCTCTCACCGCTCCATTACCTGACCCCAATCCGGTCACAATATTTCGTAAACTCCGGTCGTTCATATCGACAGCGCGTTTCCACACGATCCGCTCCGGTTTCAACCGCAAAGCATTTCCATGAAACAAATGGTTATCGATCATCGCTGCCAGCAAATTATGCGCAGCTGAAATCGCGTGAATATCACCTGTAAAATGCAGGTTAATGTCTTCTGCCGGAACAATCTGGGCTTGTCCTCCCCCGGTTGCTCCTCCTTTCATGCCGAAGCAAGGGCCAAGGGACGGTTCACGCAACGCAGCAACGGTTTTATGCCCCAGCGCATTCAGCGCCTGTGACAGCCCGATGGTTGTCAGCGTTTTTCCTTCTCCCGCTGGCGTGGGATTCATCGCTGTAACCAGCACCAGCTTTCCATTCGGGCGATCCTTTAACTGCTCCCACAGGGACGGATTCAGCTTCGCTTTATATTTCCCATACGTCTCCAGATGTTCTTCTTCAATTCCTGCTTCTTTGGCAATATCAATAATCCTCTTCATCTTTCGTTATGTACCCCCCGTTTTATAAGTCTGACCGATGGTGCCAAACCCTGTATCGTTTTATTTTACCAAAGTGTGCCGCTTATTGCGCTATGATTCATTTCATCGCAAGCGTTGCTATCATGTGAGTTATAAAAAAAGAGCATTCCCCGCCCGCATGGACTTTGGTGGATGCTCTTTTGATACGTCTCGTTTAACAAGCAGCTCTCAAATTAACCTGCAAAGTTAGCAGCGTAATTTTCAGCAATAAATCCCTTAGAAATCAGGATAGCTTGGGATTTCTTAGTAGCAGGACCATAGCCTTGGGACAGCAGATCATTAATATGTAAGCGGTTATAAATGAAGCAAAATACAAAGTTGGACGCCCCACTCGTAAGGATCGATACCAGAAAAATAATAACTGCCCACTTCCAATCCCCTCTAAACAACGCAGGGAAAAAACCGAAAAAGAGCGTAGTCCATGAAAAACCTACTTTGCGTTCCTTGATCATTCCAGTTTTATTTCTTAATTTAATCTTCATTTACCCCTTACCTCTCTTTATATAGTCTTTTAGAACTATATTAGATTATATAGGACAGAGGGAATAAATGGAACTTAATTTCGGTAAAATCATAAATTTCTCAAATACTCTCTAGTTTATAATGCTTTTCTAGCATTTCTTTAAAAACATCAACAGGGTACTTGTATTCTACAGTTTTGAAAACAATCCGGTTATTCCACTGGTTTTTTTCCAGCTCGCACCCATGCTCCATATCCAGTTCCTTCATGATAAAAATAATCTCATCCAAGGTTCCCATTACACTATGACTATTCGTCGTCGTAGCCAGCATCTGCTCGCCTTCCTGTGTGTATGCCTTTACGATCTGTTCATCAAAGCCTTCGCTGATCATTAATTCCTTCAAAGCTTGCACAAAAAGAACTGGCAGGTTGTTGTACTGCGATTTTTTAATTCCAAAAAGCGTGATGCTTAAGCGGGATATATCATGCATGAACACTATATTTTTTCTTCGATTAAGTAAAAATAAGCTGGCATGCCAACTATTTAAAGGCGGATAAATATCAACTTGAAGTGGTTCGGTCTCCCATTCCTTCAGCAGTTTTTGTGTTCCTCGTATAACAAACATCGTTGCTCTCCTTTATTGACGGTCCTGTACCGCAGCGTGATTCGACATACCTAATCTCTCACATGAGGCATGTCCCGGATATCATAACACCGTATTCCAAACATCGGATTATAAACTCTTTCAGTATAATATAGGGGAATGATATATTACCAGACACATTAATCTTCCCTTTGGATATTTTTTATGGAAATCCCCTCCACTGCTCTATATAATTCAGGTACAGTTCGTCACGCGAGCTTAATCTAAAAATTAGGGGTGTTCCACACCTATGTCACAGCATATTTTACTTATTGAAGACGATCTATCCATTGCCGAAATGCTACTCAAAGCACTCACTAAGGAAGGATACAGTCTAACCACTGCCTATGACGGGGAAGAGGGTCTTCTTGCCTTTGAACGTCATACCTATGATCTGGTACTGGTGGACTTGATGATGCCGAAGGTGGACGGTATGGAGGTGATCCGCCGGATCCGTACCCACAGCGCCGTACCTATTCTGATTATGTCAGCCAAGGACAGCGATGTGGATAAAGCGCTTGGACTGGGCTTTGGGGCAGACGATTATGTTGCCAAACCTTTTTCAATGCTGGAAATGACGGCTCGTATTCAGTCCGCGATCCGCAGATCTACTACATATGCCCGTCAGCAACAGCAGAAGGAACAGCCGCAAGCACAAGTTTTGACCTACGGCAGTCTGCGCATTGATTTTGATCATTTTACAGTCATACGCAATGAAAATGAAATTCAGCTAACAGCCAAAGAGTCCGATATTTTGAAGCTGTTTGTAGCCAATCCGAATCGGGTATTTACAAAAGCACAATTATACGGATTTATTTGGAAAGACGATTATATGGGCGACGAGAACGTGATTAACGTCCATATTCGCCGCCTGCGTGAGAAAATCGAAGAAGATCCCTCTCATCCTGTCCACATTAAAACGCTATGGGGCATTGGCTACAAATGGGAGAATGGCTGATATGAACATCGAAAACATCTCTCAATGGATTGTCGGCCTCATCATGTCAGTCGTTATAGTATGGCTTTGGCGGGAGCGTATGGCCTATAAGCGCAAAATAAAGGATATCCGAGCCCTACTAGAGCGGATTGTGACGGTGAACCATGCGGAGAAGCTGCTATATGTCACAGGTGACGTTGAACTGCAACGACTCATGACGGAAATTAATCGACTGCTGGACTTGAATCTCAGAGTGTCTGCAGATTACAACCGTAGCCAAATTGCTATGCGCAAAATGATTTCAAACATTTCCCACGATCTCAAGACCCCGCTTACAGTTGTACTTGGATATGCCGAGATGCTGGATGGCGATCCGACTATTTTGCCGGAAGAACGTATAAAGCTGCTATCCAAAATTCATCAAAAGACAAGCGAAGCAATTGAGCTGATCGGCAGCTTTTTTAGCTTGGCGAAGCTGGAGGCTAATGATACGGATATTCCGTTGACTCGACTGGAAGTGGGAGAACTGTGCAGACGCAGCATTTTGGAGTTTTATGACCTGCTGACCGCACGGGGATTTACTGTGCATATTGAAATCCCGGAGCACCCCATTCATGCCTTGGGGAACGAAGGAGCGATTGGGCGGGTGCTAAACAATCTGATCTCGAATGCCATTCGCTATGGGGCAGACGGACGGACGCTGGGTCTGGCTTTATCGGAACAGCAGGATACGGTGCGTATAGAGGTATGGGATCGTGGCAAAGGCATACAGGAATCTGAGCAAGATAAAGTTTTTGAACGCATGTACACACTGGAGGACTCCCGTAATAAGGCGGTACAAGGCAGCGGACTGGGCCTTACGATTGCCAAACGCCTGGTTGAAACGATGAACGGAGAGATTCAATTGACTAGCAGACCTTATGAGCGGACGGTCTTCTCTTTTACATTGAAGAAAATCAACTATTAATCGAACTAAACATGCTCAACTTAATAAATTTGTAAGAATCACGAAAGAAAAATGAACAATTCGCCCTTTATCCTTGAATTATCAGCAGTATACGAAGGGAGAACACCCATGACTTACGTAATACGTACACATCAGTTGACCAAGGCCCTGAAGGGCAACGAAATTGTAGCGGGAGTCAGTATGAATGTGCGCAAGGGAGAAACCTATGGCTTTCTCGGCCCTAACGGAGCAGGCAAGACGACGATGATGAAAATGATTACGAATTTACTCAAGCCGACATCGGGTGAAATTGAATTATTCGGTGAGAAATTAACGCCAAAATCGTATCATCTGCTCGGACGGATGGGTTCGATTATTGAATACCCAATTTTTTATGACAGGCTGACGGCACAGCAAAATCTCGAACTTCATTGTGAATACATGGGCTATTATAATAAGCAGGCTGTTCGGGATGCCCTGGAATTAGTGAATTTGCGAAATGCGGATGACAAGCCGGTAAAGGATTTTTCGCTAGGAATGAAACAACGTCTCGGGATTGCCCGCGCTATTGCAACTAAGCCAGAGCTACTCATTTTGGATGAACCCATTAATGGTCTGGACCCAGTGGGAATCAAGGAAATCCGCCAACTATTCCACATGCTATGCAAGGAATATGGGATGACTCTGCTCGTGTCCAGTCATATTTTAGCGGAAATAGAGCAGATTGCGGATACGGTAGGCGTGATTAATCACGGAAGGCTGATTGAGGAAGTGTCGATGGAGCAGGTGCGGGAAACCAATACGGAATATATCGAATTTACGACCAACGATTGTAAAAAAGCGACCTACGTCCTCTCCCATCATCTGAATCTGAATAATATAAGGGTACTAAATGAACAGAGTATACGTATTTACGATTCAAATGTACCGCAGAAACAAATTATGAAGACGCTCATTTTAAATGATATAGAGGTGGATTCCATTCATCAGAAAAGCAGCACGCTGGAAGACTACTTTTTACGGCTGTTAAACGGAGGTAATCTCCATGCTTAAATTGATGCAGTTAGAACTGAAAAAATTTCATCTGGCGGGTTATATCCGTTCAGCACTGATCGCCAATGCATGCATTCTTGGGCTGATCTGTATTATTGCACTGGACAGTCAAAGCGAAGGAATACCCGAATTCACACATTACACTCAACTTTTGGATATAATAGACATTTTTGTAAGAGCCACATTTATTGTGTTTTCCTCCGTTTTGCTATGCCGCTTTATCGTCGGAGAATTTAAATCCAAATCGATTACGATCTTGTTCATGTATCCGATTCACCGTCAAAAGCTGATGATCGCCAAGCTCTTGGTTGTGCTGCTGTTTACGTTCTTGTCTATTATTATATCGGAAATACTCATTACGGCTGCTATTCATCTGCTCAACCAGTTTGTCTTGATTGTACCGGATAACCTTACTCTTTCCGTACTGGGCCAACAATCAGCACGAACGCTAATCAATGCCGTTGCTGCCAGCTTTATGGGACTGGTTCCGCTGTATATGGGGATGCGAAGATACTCTGTACCCACCACCATTGTCACCTCAATCCTGATTGTAGCATTGCTTTTCTCCAATAATAACGGCGCTACACTTAGCTCCATTGCCCCCGTGCAAATCGGCTTCTCTATACTGGGAATGCTTGTGGCTTATGCGGCGATTCGACGTATTGAGTATAAGGATATTACCTCGTAATATGTAATTTCGTAGAGCGCTTTCAAAAAACAGATGAAAATCATTGTTAGATATACACACATTTTTCACTGGACTTCATTCTAAAACAGGTATATCCTATAGGAGAAATTAAAAACGGAATAAGGATCTTCGGGGTAGGGTGAAATTCCCAACCGGCGGTATGGCTCATGGAGCTAAGCCCGCGACTCTGTATCTGGCAACAGGATACGGACTGATTTGGTGAGATGCCAAAGCCGACGGTAAAGTCCGGATGGAAGAAGATCGAAATATCAACATGCCGCGAAGTGGATGAATACTGCGTTATTGGTTTTGCAGTAACTTCATTTAACTTGCATAAAGCGGCAAGTTTATTTGATCAACCCCCGTCTTGCATGGCCTTTCGCCATGGACGGGGGTTTTTGTGCCACCGGTCCTGTATTCGCAAGGAGCTAATTGAGTATGAGTCAATCTTCTACTGTTCTAACATCCAAAGGTTTTGATCGTAGCTCCCACATGAAAAGCGGTTTTTGGCTGGTCGCAATTGGAGCGGCCTTGTGGGGCGCAGACCCGCTGTTTCGTATTATTTTGTTAAAGTCATTTACTTCAACACAAATTGTACTAATGGAGCATGTGTTGCTCTTCCTCGCTCTGACACCGATGTTGTGGAAGCATCGTGAGGAACTCAAAGCGGTACGGCTTCGTCAAGTTTTCGCTATTTTGTTCGTCTCGTGGGGCGGATCGGCGCTGGCCAGCGTAATTTTCACCATGGCACTCAGCAATGGTGATTTGAATGCTGTACTCTTACTCCAGAAGCTTCAACCACTGGTCGCTATTGTTCTAGCCCGTATTATATTGAAGGAAATGTTGCCGCGTCATTTTGGATTATTAATTGTCGTCGCTCTGTTTGGGACGTATCTTCTGACCTTCGGTTGGTCGCTCCCCTTCGGACATGTTCGTGATTTTGTCCAGGTCGGTAGTCTGCTTGCACTGGGTGCAGCAGTTCTGTGGGGCGGTTCGACAGTCATGGGAAGTTACTTGCTTCGTTCAATGAAATATGAAACGGTAACCTCCCTCCGCTTCATGGTGGCGCTCCCTCTGCTGATTGTCCTCACCTCTGTAGAGCATGCGCCATGGAACATGCCTGCCGGTACATGGGCAGGCGCAGCTGTGATTATCAATCTGCTATTGCAGGCATTGCTTCCGGGCCTTCTTAGCTTATTGCTGTATTACAAAGGCTTAAGTACGACCAAAGCGTCTTATGCTACGATGGCAGAATTAAGCTTTCCCATGGTTGGAGTCGTGATTAACTGGATCGCATTTCAGCAAATTGTCACTGTAGCGCAATTGACTGGTTTTATGCTCATCTGGATTACGCTCTTTATGATTTCACGTCAGCAAAAAAATTAACAGTTCAATGTCCCTTTCATGACTCACCCAAGCCAAATCGTGAAGATGCTTTTGCATCTCCGATTTGGCTTTTTTTTATGTATTCGTATTCATATAAATCATAGTTCTTTAGACCTATTTTCCGAAAAAAGTGTCTAAAACATGCAATTATTCCTCGTTTCTCAAAGACTACATCTATAAAATTCGTCGGTTTATGTCGAATAAAACAATGTAGTGATCATCAGACACAGAGGAGCAATCAATAACTATGACTAAAACAAAACAAACAGTTCCGTGGTGGAACAGGTTTCTCAAGCAGTTTTATTTAATGAGGACAAGATTAATAATATCTTTTTTGGCTGTGTTATTGATTCCGAGCGTACTTATCGGGTACTTTTCCTATCAGGGGGCTACGACACAACTCAGTCAGCAAATGGGCGGTTCCGTATCTACGAATCTGTATCTGATCCGAAGCAATGTTAATCAGTATGTAGCGCCCATTATGAAAGACCTGGACGTGCTTACCAATGAAATCAATTCTGATTCCATTGGTTCCGAGCAAGAGGCTCTTCAGAAAAAGTTGGATGTCATCGTCAAGGCTCATCCCGAGCTAGATGCCGCGCTTCTCGGCAATGCGAAAGGGCAATACATACGTTCGCCGAAAAAACAGGAGGCCGATTATGACCCCCGGGAGAGAAAATGGTACAAAAATGCGATGCTGGAAAAGGGCAAGGTATTCGTCGGTGTTCCAGTTGCCAGCGTCACGACAGGGAATTTAGTCGTTAATATATCGGGAACGCTGGAGGACGGTGAAGGAGCTGTTGCATTGGCTTTGAATCTGGACAAGATGGGTGAAAGTCTGCAGTCTGTTAAGATTGGTGAACGCGGAGGACTCATTATTGTTGATTCTGAACATAAAGTTGTATCTGGGACTGGAACAGCCTTTAACAAGACAGGCAAAAAACCGGCTGACGCCATAGAGGGACTTCCCGAAGTGGCAACAACCGTCGAAAATGATACTCCTTCCATGTCGCAAATTCAATTTATGAATCGAGATATGCTGGCCTTTACACTTAAGGACCCTCTCACCGGTTGGAGCATTGTCGCACTGTCGGATCTGGAGGATTACAGTGATGCAGCCCAACCGATTCTGAAGCAAAGCCTGATTGTGATTGTCATTTCCATACTTGCCGCTGCGATCATCATTGTGCTTATGGTCCGCTCGTTCTTAATTCCGCTGCGCAAGCTGCAAGCAGGAACACGCATCGTCCGTGACGGAAATCTGACCGAACGTGTTAATCTGTCCAGTAAGGACGAGTTCGGCGAACTGGCACAGAATTTTGACCAGATGACGCATTCCTTGCATACGATGGTTTCCGAGGTCAATCAAACGTCCTCCCGACTTGCCTCCTCTTCTCTGATGATCAAGGAAAGCACAGAGCAAACGACAGAGTCCGTACAACACGTAGCGGAAACGGTTATGGAATCCGCGGAAAATGCAGCCACCAGCGCCGAGGCGTCCGAGCAAACCGCTAATGCCGTTGAAGAAATGGCAAAGGGTGTCAGCACCATTGCCGAATCGGCAAGCTCCATCGTGGATTCAGCAGGACAAACCGAGCATGATGTGGCTCAGGGCAGTCAAATGATCAGCCATGTGCGGACACAAATGGACCGTATTCTGGAAGCTGTAAGCCAAACAGCTAGCCTGATGGATGAGCTATCCCAGCTCTCAGACGATGCGAAGCAGATGAATACAGCTATTGCCGCCATTGCCAAGCAAACCAATTTGTTGTCTCTGAACGCGTCTATTGAAGCTTCCAGAGCAGGCGAAGCCGGCCGTGGATTTGCCGTAGTCGCTATAGAGGTACGCAAGCTGTCTGAGCAATCCAAGGAAAGCGCGGATTCCATCAGTCAGATCATTACTCAGATGCTCGATTTGATTCAACGCTCCACCGCCACCATGAACGGTAATGTTCGTAACCAGGTAGGTGAAGGATTACGTATTAGCCAAGATGCAGAAGGTGCATTTACGAATATTGAACGCTCTACATCTCATATCGTGGAACAAATTCAAAGTGTATCCGCTGCGGCTGAACAAATTTCAGCCAGTACAGAGGAAGTTTCCGCTACTGTCACCCATTTGGCAAGTCTGTCTCGCAATTCGGCGGACAGTTCGCAGACAACATCTGCTGCCGCTCAGGAGCAAATGGCGGCTATGGAGGAAATCGCATCTTCGTCTCAGGAGTTGTCCAACATGGCGCAGGATTTGCAACAACTGGTTAAGCGATTTAAGATTTAAGTTACACATAGTATCGTTGCAATTTCATGCAAGTAAGAATGAGCAGCAGTACATCTAACTACTAGAGGATTTTGCAAAATCCTGACTAACAAAAGCCTTCGTCCGTATACAAAGCGGGCGAAGGCTTTTTACATTTGAGTTCTTGGGATGCGCTCTCTCTTGTTTACTTATATGGTCATCTGACCGGTTAACTGACGGCGTCTATCTCCTTCGGGGTCGTGCTCTACTTTAATATCCTGATGGAAAATAGCTGTAGTCCGCTCTTCCCTGTCGTACATCGCCCAAGCCCCCTCAGACAGCACTGGCTTTCCATCACGCGCAAAAGCAACCCATGCCTGCTGCATATCTTGAGCCAGCTTCTGCATCGACGGTTGAATCTCTAATCCAAGCTTACCTAGCAGCTCCAGATTATCGAAAACAAACGCAATTTCTGCACCGTGAACCGCTTGTCCAAAGGTAGGATGCCCCGGCAATGTCCAATCAAAACGATACATCCATACAGGCGTATGCGCCGACTGCGCAACAGCAAGAGCCAACGCAGGACGCCAAAAAAATAGATCAGTCAACATTTGCGCCTGTCCCTCAATCGTAACCGGAAATGGTTCTATCAGGTCGCCGATGTCTGACATGCCCGTCATCATTTCCAAAGCCTGACTCGCTGTTGACTTGTTCATTAGATGGGATTCTTTTCGGATGAAATAGGCCCCCTCATGCAAGTTCGTTCCAATCAAAACGGATACCTGCTTTGCTGAACCTTGCGCGATTGCAGACAGCGGTACATCTGGTAAGGTCACACCGTCCACGACAGGTTGATAGATCATCGCCATCCCAGGTCCGATGACTTCATGCGTCTTCGCCATAGCTAGCATCAGCGCATCTGTCGGTAGCGTAAACAACCGTTCTGGATGCTGAGTGTTCACACCCAGCTGCTGCAGATACACAGCCGTCACTTGTTCGGCCTCTGAAGTTGACAATACCTGCGACGCCCCACTCTGCAAAATCGCACGCTGGAACAGTCCCTCAGCTGCTGGCATCGCCAATAAAGCGGCAATACTCATCGCCCCTGCCGATTCACCGAACACCGTTACTTCGTCCGGGTTACCGCCAAAGGCAGAGATGTGATCCCTAACCCATTCCAGCGCAGCGATCTGATCCAGCAGTCCCGCATTAGAGGTCAGGCCATCTCCCTTTGGAGTCAGATGCAAAAATCCTAACGGCCCCAATCGATAATTGATCGTAACAACCACAACATCGCCATTTTTCGCCATGCGTTCCCCGTCATATAAAGGTATAATCCCGGACCCCGTGACAAAGGCACCGCCATGAATCCACACCATCACCGGGCGTCCCTTCTCAGGTGCCTTCAAAGCAGGTGTCCAAACGTTCAGGTATAAGCAATCCTCTGACTGCTTAGGCGGTTCCACCAGATTTCCAGTCATACTTTCAGCGGATGGCATAGGTTGCGGACAGATTGGCCCAAAACTCGTCGCAGTCCGCACACCCTCCCAAGGCTCCAAAGGCTGGGGTGCGTGAAAACGTAGTTTTCCAACAGGAGGCTGTGCATATGGGATACCTTTCCATACATGATATCCATTCCCCGTTTCCCCACGTAATTGACCTAGACGAGTATGTACCGTAATACTCTCCATCATGAAGCCTCCTTTATCTCATATATTCAACACAACGGATTAATATCAATCTTTACATATCTCTATTATACCCTTTGCACAGGACCAAACCAAAAAATACCGGAAGCACTTTTGCGCCTCCGGCATTTTTATAAACAAGATAGGGAAATAGCGATTAATCCCCAACTTCTTCTTTTGGAATCAGCTTGTAAATTTCTTCGCTTTCCATAGAGTCAATTAATCGGTCTAGCCACTTGTAATAAGCGACGGCCTGCTTCATTTTCAAACGATCTTGCTGAAGAATCGACTTAAATTCCTCGTACTCTTCACCCTGATTCATCAATCTATCCAGCTCATCAATGGCTTTGCGCAGCACCAGTAAATTTGTTTCTACCGCTTTTCTCCATTTAATAGCAAAGAAGTCAGTAAATGTTTGATGCCAGTCATATTCGACTTCATACAAGTCCTTGCGTGAGCCCTTGCTCCATACCTTATTTACCATTTTCAGGTCCAATAATGTTCGAACTCCTGTACTCATACTCGTTTTGCTCATTTCCATTTCACGGCCCATCTCGTCCAGCGTCATCGGTTTATCCGCAAAAAAAAGCAAACCGTATAAATGCCCCGCAGACAAAGTGATCCCATACAGGTCCATGTTTTTACCTATAGCTTCTATGACACGTTTGCGAATTTTTTGCAGCGAAGCCTGCTGCTCATCACCTAACTGGTACAAGCTCATGCTTGCAACCTCCTAATTTTAGAGCATTTTGCACAACCTAGTATGAACGATTTACCCGTAAAAGATTAGCTTTGACGCAATATATGAAATCTTTCAACAATAAATGAAATGTTTCAAAAGCAAAGCTTCTGTCCATATTACAACAGCATGGGTCGTTCAAAATCATAATTCGCAAAATTGCTAATGATAGTAAACTTTTAAAATTATGGATATACATAAATCTTTTTCTTATGGTTATATTTCATTGTCTATTTTAAAAAAAGCACTATCGGTTGTAAAGTTCCGAATGTTTGAGCATTCTATAGAACGAAGGAGCATATCAAAGGAAACTTTGTACAGTTTTTTCTGTACGTACTTTATGAACAGTTTTTTTGTTTGAAATGTAAGCAATGCTTCTGTTACAATTAATTTTGTCATTAACCGTTCAGGATGTTCAGAATTATGATTTTTATACTCAATCCTTAATGCAACATGGGGTTAATACCAAGCAAAGTATAGAAAGAAGAGGTGTATGTATGACGATTTTGGAAGTCAAAAATGTCAGCAAACTCTTTGGTCCTCACGCAGAGCAAGGTGTTCCGCTCCTGGAGCAAGGCTGGGGCAAGGAAAAGTTGGCCAAAGAAAAACAGATTACTGTTGGTGTCAATAAGGCCAACATGGAAATTAAGCAAGGTGAAATTTTCGTAATTATGGGACTCTCGGGCAGTGGCAAGTCCACTTTGGTGCGAATGCTAAATCGCTTGATTGAGCCTACCTCCGGTGAAATTCTGGTCCACGGCAAAGATCTCCGTAAGATGAACAAAGAACAACTTCGCGAAGTTCGTCGTAAAACCATCAGCATGGTTTTTCAAAAATTCGCCCTGTTCCCACATCGGACTGTATTAGAGAATGTAGAATATGGTCTTGAAATTCAAAAGGTAGAAAAAGCACAGCGTCAGGAAAAGGCGCAACAAGCGCTGGAATTGGTTGGTCTTAAAAACTGGGGCGATAAAATGCCCGATGAATTGAGTGGCGGTATGCAGCAGCGTGTCGGTCTGGCACGGGCGCTGGCTAATGACCCTGAAGTGCTCCTGATGGATGAAGCGTTCAGTGCATTGGACCCGCTCATTCGCCGTGACATGCAGGATGAGCTGTTGGAGCTTCAAGATAAAATGAAGAAAACAATTGTGTTTATCACCCATGATCTGGATGAAGCGTTGCGGATTGGTGACCGGATTGCATTGATGCGAGACGGTGCGGTCGTACAAATCGGTACACCGGAAGAAATTATGATCCAACCGGCTAACTCTTACGTAGCCCGCTTCGTCGAGGATGTGGATCTGTCCAAGGTATTGACGGCTGCTCATGTCATGCTTCGTCCAGAAACCATCACCATGGATCGTGGTCCGCGTGTGGCTCTGGAATTGATGCGTGAGCGTGGGATTTCCAATTTGTTCGTCATTGACCGCACTAAAAAGCTACTGGGTGTTATTAACGCCGAGGATGCTGTTCATGCACTGCGCAATAATTTGAAGATTGAAGATATTTTGATCACTGACGGACCGCAGGTTGCTGCTGAGACTGTCATTAATGATTTGTTTGAAATTACAAGCTCGTCCAAGGTACCGCTGGCTGTGGTCGATGACAAGCAAAAGCTGTTGGGCGTTATCGTCCGTGGAGCATTGCTCGGCGCACTTGGTGGAGATGTTACCACTACGAAGGAGGTGAATGCCCATGATACCGAAACTGCCAATCGCTGAGTGGATTCAAGCCATTGTCGACTGGATGGGTATTCATCTGGCTGGATTGTTTAATGTTATTTCTTCCATTATAGAAGCTGTAGTAGGCTTTTTCTCAGGCCTGTTCATGCTTCCGCACCCTCTGGTGTTCATCGTGATCATCGGGATTATCGCCTTTATGATCGGGCGGGTTCAGCTTACGCTGTTTACTGTCATCGGCTTCCTGCTGATTGATAATCTCGGCTATTGGAGTGAAACAATGAATACGCTCGGACTGGTCATCACGTCTGCGCTCGTATCCATTGTGATCGGGATTCCCATCGGGATCTGGTGTGCATACAGTAAATCCGCATCACGCATTATCACGCCTTTACTTGATTTTATGCAGACGATGCCTGCATTCGTGTACTTGCTCCCAGCGGTTACCTTTTTCAGCTTGGGTGTTGTGCCGGGTGTTATCGCATCTGTTATCTTTGCTATCCCCCCAACCATTCGCATGACCAATTTGGGGATTATGCAAGTATCAGGTGAGCTGATCGAAGCCTCAGACGCTTTCGGTTCAACATCTGCGCAAAAGCTGTTCAAAGTTCAGCTTCCACTGGCATTGCCTACCTTAATGGCTGGTATTAACCAGACGATTATGCTGTCACTGTCCATGGTTGTCATTGCTTCCATGATCGGTGCAGAAGGCATCGGTGCTGTTGTGTACCGTGCTGTGACACAGCTGCAAATCGGTAAAGGTTTTGAAGCCGGCTTAGCTGTTGTCGTTCTGGCTATTGTGCTTGACCGTTTTACGCAAAACCTGTTTAAACCTACGCAAAAAGGCAAAGGCCGCGTATCTAGCAAGCAAAAAGTATGGATTACTTCTGCAGTTACAGCTGTCATTTTGATCGCTGGTGCATCCCAATATTTTGTCGGTACAGATCATTCCGCATCTGGCAAAGGTAACGCTGCTGCCAACCCGGTTGGCGAAGAAGTCGGTTACAAAATTATCGGTATTGATGCCGGGGCAGGCATTATGAAATCGACTGCCAAAGCAATTCAAGACTACAATTTGTCTGATTGGAAGCTCGTTGAAGGTTCCGGAGCAGCCATGACAGCCACACTGGACAAAGCCATTAAAGCGAAAAAACCGATCATTATTACAGGTTGGACTCCTCATTGGATGTTCAACAAGTATGATCTCAAATATTTGGAAGACCCTAAGAAGTCTTATGGTGAAGCCGAGGGTATTCATACGATTGCCCGTAAAGGATTGCAACAGGATGCTCCTATCGCTTATGAGTTTCTGAAACGTTTCAAATGGACACCAGAAGATATGGGTGAAATGATGGTCGCCATTCAAGCCGGAACCAGTCCTGAGCAAGCTGCCAAGGATTGGGCGGAGAAACATACTGACAAGGTTCAGGAATGGACTCAAGGACTGCAACCTGTCAATGGTGACACCTTCAAGCTAAGTTATGTGGCTTGGGATTCTGAAATTGCCAGCACGAATTTGCTGAAGTATATTTTGGAAAACAAACTAGGTTATAAAGTAACCGCACTGCAAGTGGAAGCAGGTCCTATGTGGACGGGTGTCGCTAGTGGTGATGTAGATGCTTCACCCGCTGCATGGTTGCCGTTAACACATGCGGATTACTGGGCTAAATACAAGGATAAGCTCGACGATCTTGGGGCTAATATGAGCGGTGTTAAAACCGGATTGGTCGTTCCAGCTTACATGGATGTTAAATCGATTACTGATTTGCAGGATAACGGAGCCGAAGCGGCTCCGGCTTCCGCCACAACTGGGGACTTTGGCAAAGAGGTCGGTTACCGCATTGTCGGTACCGACCCTGGCGCCGGACTAATGAAGCTGACCGCTAAAGCTATGAATGACTATGGCTTATCCGACTGGAAGCTGCTTGAAAGCTCTGGAGCTGCTATGACCGCTACACTGGATAAAGCTATCAAAGCCAAGCAGCCTATCGTCGTAACAGGTTGGACTCCTCACTGGATGTTTAACAAATATGATTTGAAATACTTGAAAGATCCTAAAAAAGCGTACGGTGATAAGGAAGATATTCATACCATCGCCCGCAAAGGCTTGAAGCAGGATGCTCCTGTGGCTTATGAATTTCTAAGCCGATTTAAGTGGACTGCTGAAGATATGGGTGAAGTAATGATCGCGATTCAGGACGGTACTGTCCCACAGCAGGCTGCCAAGAACTGGGCTGATAAACATCCTGACAAGGTACAGGAATGGATCAAGGGCCTACAGCCCGTCAACGGTGATCCTTTGAAGCTGAGCTACGCTGCTTGGGATTCTGAAATTGCCAGTACGAACGTATTGAAATATGTATTGGAACAAAAATTGGGCTATAAAGTAACAGCCCTGCAAGTGGAAATCGGCCCAATGTGGACTGGCGTGGCCGGCGGAAGTGTAGATGCCACTGCTGCCGCTTGGCTTCCATTGACGCATGCTGATTATTGGGCTCAATACAAGGATAAGGTGGATGACATCGGAACCAACATGACCGGCGTTATGTCCGGGCTTGTCGTTCCATCCTATGTGCCGATTGATTCTATCGAGGATCTTAAGGCGCCGCAATAATATTTCTTCCGCTTTTAAACCATACGAATAAGCAAAAGGCAGATCAGGGTTTACTCCTGATCTGCCTTTTTATGATATCCATATTTAAAGTTGCCCTCAGCCTTTTAGCGTGAATCCTTCTTGAGCAGGCACATCGGCATGCTGCCCTGTCGTCTGGTGCTGTCTAAAGAATAACGGATAGATCGCGAAGGACACCAGCAGACTCACACAACCAATGACGCCCAGGGCGATCATATCTTTGAAGATGTATGTGATATCCAGTCCTTTGAGCGTGATGTTCCGTACAGCATCCAAGTAATACGTCAGTGGCAATATTTCAGCAAGCCCCCGCAAGAAGCCGGGCATTGCTTCCAATGGCCACGTATAGCCTGACAGCATAAAGGAAGGAACAGCAATCAGCATCAGAGTTTGGGTCGCATCCACTCTAGTCTTGGAAAAGAGACTGAACAGGAAGCCTAATCCGCACAAGGCAAAGTTAAAGACCAGCGACACCAAAATTAACGGCAGTACCTGTCCCCTAAACGGAATATCGAAGCATAAAGCGCTGATACTGAATACAGTCAGCACATTGAAAGCTCCCGCTGCATAATACGGTGCCAATTTGGCAATAGCCAAACGCCAAGGGGTATTTCTCCATGCGCCAAATCTCCCCCACGTCCCTGCTTCCTTATCACGCGTGCAAGACAATGCAATACCAAGCAGCAAACACTGCTGGAGAGCCGCAGAAATAACCCCTAGTGGCATGAAAAGTTTATAATCATATACCGGGTTAAATAGCACTCTGGATCGGAACGGGATGGTTGTCAGCGTCGAGGCGGCCTGATCGGCGTTCATTCCCTTTTGTTTCATGGAATTGACTGATACTCCGGCACTCACGCTACTAATAACCTGATTCGCAATCCGACTGGCGCTGTTGGAATACATCATATTACTGCCGTCAATCAGCGTTAGCACGGGTGGATTTTCACCATGCTTAAGTCGAGTGGTAAAGTTGTCGGGAATGACGATTCCGACCTTAGCTTCCCCGGTCTCTACCTGACGGACAACATCTTCCTGATTGGTCGCTTGCTGTGTAACGGCAAATGAGTCGGTCGAATCAAACGCCTGAATGATTTGGCGACTAAGCTGCGAATTATCCCCGTCGTACACCGTGACAGGCATCTCGGTAATCCTCTGATGTGAATACAGAAAGCCGAACAGTATCGTATATACAATCGGCGTAATCAGCAGAATAGCCATAAAGCGGCGGTCCCGGAAGATGCTCAGCCATTCCTCGCGAAACACATCGCGGATACGAAGTCTTTCCTGTGAATCCTGCATATTACTGCGCCCCTTTGCCTGTAAACAGAACCGTGGAGCCTGTTGGAACCGAAGCAGCAAGGTCTGGCAATGCTACTTTAACACCGAAGGAACGGACATCCTTGTCACCGGAGCTTTGGCTCGGTTTTTGAATGGCAAAGTCTGCAGCCGATTCTAACAGAATGACTTTCCCCTTAAGTTGCTTACCGCCAGACAGCAATTTAATTTGGACTGTATCCCCTGCTTGAAGACCGTTCAGAGACGTTTCAGGTACATAGAATTTAGCCCAACGTTGTGTCGAAGTTTCAATGGTATAGACCGGGAATCCTGCGCTAGCCATTTCACCTAAGCTAAGCGACTTGGATTTTATGATTCCATCTTCTGACGCATATAGCGTAGTGTAGCTCAAATAGGTCTGAGCCTCTTGAAGCGCAGCTTCCGCTTGGGCTACCTGTGCATTGGCACCTGCAACCGCAGATTGAGCCTGCTCAACTGTGGATTGCGCCGCCTTCACAGCGGATTGCGCTTGCTCTACCGAAGCCTGAGCAGCTTTGACATCTTCCTGTTGTACAGCAACTTTGCCCGCCCCTGCCTGTGCTTCCTTCACCGCAGCCAAGGCTTGACGGTATTGAGCTTCAGCCGCCGTAATTTCCTCCTTGCGGCTTCCCTCCCGTGCCATATCCAATTTTTGTGACTCTGCATTATATTTGGCCACTGCCTGTTGATGTTCCAATGTCGCTTGATCCAAAGATGCCTGGGTTGCTGCTCCGGCTTCTTGAAGCTTTTTGGCACGCTCCAAATTTTTAACGGTCAGGTCCAGCGTTTCCTTGGCTATCTTCACAGATACTTGCAATTGCTCAAGCTCCTGCGGTCTTGCCCCGCTCTTGAGGGCATCCAGTTTTGCCTTGGCGGCGTTCGCAGCCGCTTTGGCCTGTTCAATCTGACTGGAGGAAGCCTCTGCGGTCACACTGACCGATGTCGTACCTTGGCTCTTCTTGGCCTGAGCGGCGCTCACAGTAGCCTGTGCCTGACCTACGCCTGCTTGAGCCTGCAACACACCGGCTTTTGCTTTGGAGACATTACTCTTAGCTGCCAGCAACGCCGCCTGTGCCTGCTTCACCTTATCTTCCAACTCGCGACTTTCCAGATGGGCCAACACCTGCCCCTTTTTAACCTGATCGCCTTCTTTGACGAGCATCTGGTCAATCCGTCCTGCCATTTTAAAGCTGGCATTGAGGGTATCCGACTCCACATAAGCCGTAGGAATGGAAGAAGACTGATCCGCAGACAAGCTGCTTCCACCCCGTGGAAAAGCAGTCAAGGCATATATTCCAACCGCGATTAAAATAATAAGTACGACGTAAATCGTATATTTTTTAGCTTTCATGTTCTCATCACTCCATCTGTCTATTAATGTTGCATGCCCAATGCATTACACACAAATACTTCAATACTTTCACGAACCTCTTGCAGATTCATCGTTTCGCCCCAAACCATAGACCGCATTGGAGCAAAAATATAAATCCCAAATAAGCAATTGGCTGTTGTTTTGGCATCCAGCTTACTTGAAATTTTCCCATATAACTTACCGGAATCGATCTCTGCCTCCATAAAATCAAAATAATCAGCCAGCACCTGCCTAATATTAAAATGCTGCTCTTGCGAAACCCAGCCCTTACTGACCAATAGACGGCAAAAGTCCGGCTCTCTCACAATAAACTCAATATGTACTTGGATCAGCTTACGAATCCTAAGCTCCACCTGATCTTTAGGAGTATGAGCCATTGCTTCATGGATATCCCGGACAAAACGCTCCATCCCCATCTTCAAAATGTAAATGTACAATTCTTGCTTGTTTTTAAAATTGTAATACAGGGTGCCCTTGGCTATGCCGCATACCTTGGCGATTTCCTCCATATTTGTTTCATTAAATCCTCGTTCAGAAAAAGCTTTGAGTGCGCCGTTAAAAATAATTTCCTTTGTCTGCTGTTTCATGCTTCCTCCTTTTTTTGAACTGACCGTCCAGTACAAAAATTATGTATTCATTATAAGCCCATTTTTAGTTATCCAGCAATAGGAAAAATGAAAATAATTCATTTTAGACATTCCGTCTAAACGCTCATTCTAAAAATGAAAATGCAAAAACGGATCGAATAAGTGAGGGGGTCACTCATTCGATCCGTTATGTCATAAAATCGGATGATAAGGGGGCCATTCTACAGATTATCAACCGATTTTAAGGGAAGGCTGACTATTTTTTTACGGTTTGATTGTATTGAGCAATTTTGCCTGTAATTTCTTGTGCAGCTTGATCCAATGCCTGTTTTGGCTGTTGCTGACCACTCAGAACGGCCTCAATTGCACCTTCTACGATTTGACGTGCTTCTGGGAATACACCCATCACTGCGCCCTGTGTAGCGGTGGATTGTGCCGATGCGTGCAATTGGTCAACCGCCGTCTGGAATTGCGGATATATTACCATATTGTCTTTGAGTACCTTCTCTTCATAGGCTGCTTTCGTGATCGGGAAGTACCCGGTATTTACACTCCATTGTGCCTGTACAGCTGGGGAAGCGACGAATTTAATGAACTCCCATGCTGCCTTCTGCTGGGCTTCAGGCTTGTTGTTCATAATGTACAAACTCGCGCCGCCTACAACCACGCCGCCTTCTTTAGCTTCATTGGCTCTTGGTAGGAATCCTGTGCCTACTTCAAATTTATCGCCAACCTGCTCCACAATATTACGCAGCGAAGCGGTGGAATCCAGCGTCATCGCAATTTGTCCTGCGGAAAAAGCCTTTGCCGTATCGTCCGAGTTACGTCCCAGATTGGAAACAACCTTTTCATCGATCATTTTCTTCCACCACGTCAGCGTTTTTACACCGGCATCCGAATTCAGCATGGATTCCGTTGCCGCTTGATCACGACCATTGCCATTATTCACATAATCCGCGTTCTGATTGGCAAACAGTTGCTCCATGAACCAGCCGTAGATGGCAATGGAAGCACCGGATTTACCATCCTTGCTCAAGGCTTTTGCAGCCTTTTCGAACTCATCATACGTTTTCGGAGGATTAGCTGGATCAAGTCCTGCGGCTTTGAATGCGTCCTTGTTGTAATATAAAATCGGGTTTGACGTATTGAACGGCATGGCGTTCAATTTACCATCAATCGTGTAGTATCGTGTAATATTCGGCTCTAGCTGCGACAGATCAAACTTATCTGCATCAATAAATTGTTGTACGGGTGTGATCATTTTGGAGTCGATCATAAATTTACTGCCGATTTCGTATACCTGAATGATGTCCGGTCCGCTGTTGGAACCAAGCGACGCTTTCAACTTGTTCAAGCTATCATCATATTTGCCTTGATATACTGGCTCTACCTGAATGTCCTTATGACTGGCGTTAAAGTCAGCAGCGATCTGCTTGATTGCTTTTTCACCGTTACCCGACATCGAATGCCACCAAGTCAGCTTCACTGGAGAAGCCGCTGCTGCCCCATCACTACCATTACTCGGCTTCTCTGCAGCAGTATTATTGCTACAACCTGCTGCAACCACCATGGCAGTCAGAATAAGCAGGGTCAATGCACTTTTCAGACGAAAAAATCTCATAATCTTTTTTCTCTCCCTTTGATTAAATGATTCTTGAATTGGCATTCTCTTGCGGTATTCTTGTGTGTTGAAGCTCTGTATATGGGCTGCTTGCGCAGGTGTTGCTTTTCATTTGACATATGTGCTCAGCCTTTAAGCGCACCCGCTGCCATTCCACGAACCAACTGTTTTAGTCCAAAGATCAGCAGAAGCAGAGACGGTAAAATGACAAGGGCCGTACCCGCAAATACCAGATTCCATGAAGTCGATTCCTGAAATTCGAGCATGGATATTCCGATCTGTACCGTGCGCATATTCTCACTATTGGTGATCAGTAAAGGCCAGAGGTACGAATTGTACATATTCAGGAACGAATACACAGCCAGTGTTCCGAGCGCAGGGCGCGATAACGGAAGCACATGGAACAGAAAGTAACGGATATGCCCGCACCCATCCATACGAGCCGCCTCAAACAGTTCCTTGGGAAGCTGGAGAAAAAATTGCCTTAACAGGAATGTTCCGAATGCCGTCGCCAGAAAAGGAACAGTCAATCCTTGATATGTATCAAGCCAGTTCCAGCTTCGTACCGTCAGGTAGTTCGGAATAATGGTCACTTCCCAAGGGATCATCATCGTCGCTACAAACATGCTGAAAATGAAGTTTTTCCCCTTGAATTCCATTTTGGCAAAGGCGTAGGCCGCCAAACTGGCTGTAATCAGCTGCCCAATCATGGTCAGACCCGAAATGAGAAATGTATTTCCAATAAAGGCTGCAATCGGAACAATTTCAAACACTTCAGTGAAATTCGCCATATGAAAAGAATGTGGAAGAAAGCTTGGTGGATAAGCGCTTGCTTCCTCCGGCGACATGACTGCCATAAAAAACGTATATATAACCGGATACAAAATGAGAGCAGCTGCAATCGTAAGCAGCACATACAGCAATGTTGAATTCAGGTGTCTTTTCATTGGTAATGCACCTTTCTTTCCACCCATTTGAACTGAATCATCGTGAGCAGCAGAATGACAGCAAACAAGACAATCGCCTGCGCGCTCCCCGTTCCGAACCGGAAATTAACGAAAGCTTCCTGATAGATGGAATACACGAATACATTCGTACTGTTCACCGGGCCACCTTTGGTCAAAATGTTAATTTGAGCAAAAGACTGGAAGGCTCCAATGATGGAAACTACAGTCACAAAAAAGATTGTAGGTGATAACAGTGGCATGGAGATACGCCAGAACGTGACGAGCGGGCCAGCTCCGTCCATTTTGGCACTTTCATACATGTCATCTGGAATCCCTTGAAGTCCGCTTGATAAGATAATGTAATTGAAGCCTAGATTCATCCAGATGGTCATCATGGCTACTGAGAACAGTGCCCAATCCGGGCTGGTCAGCCATGGAACCGGATTGATATGTAGCAGGGAAAGCACATAGTTGAACATCCCCAGTGTCGGATGAAAAAGAAATTTCCAAATGACCGCAGATGAACCGACCGACAACACCATCGGCAGCGAAAAGGCAAACTGGAAGATACGCATTCCCCGTAATTTACTGTGTGTAAGTGCAGCCAGTACCAGCGCCAATAAAATACCTACTGGTACTGTTAGCAGTGCAAATAGGAGTGTCACCTTAATCCCTTGCAGAAACAGTCCCGAGCTGAAAAGTGTAGTGAAATTATCTAACCCCACATAAGCCGCAACGTTTCCTGCGGGATCTGTAGAATGCAAGCTGAGATAAACGGACTTGATCATCGGATAAAACATAAATACAGCAAACAAAATAAGCGATGGAGCCAAAAAGGTATACGCCAGCGCGTTTTCGCGCAGTCTTTGAATTTTTAGCGAACCCGTGCGTATGCGGGCTTTAGACGAAGTCTGTTGCTGACTCCTCGTCCCCAGTCCCATAGATTTGTTAAGCTCACCCAAAACGGAGCGCCCCTTTCTTTTCAAACCAACCTCAGTAAGTGTATCGTTTCGATGTAAAGGGAACGTCAAGTCGGCTGGAGTAAAATGTTAATGTTTTTTCTTTTTGTAAAAGCAACCCTCTATAGGTAGAGCACAAAGACATGGACTCCTGCATACGATGCATCATTACATGGTATGGAGGTTAGAGGCGAATGCCGTACAACACCGTCAGTCCGCAAACTTTATATCAAGCTAGACCAGAATTACAGGCGGAACTCAAAAATATCCGCGATCATTTGCATTATCAATTAAGCCCCTACATGAATCACACAGTTAGGGTACAAACGATGGATCATCAAGTATATGAAGGAACGATTGTGCACATCGATGCGGATCACTTATATCTGAGAGTCCCTCAGGAATATCACTCCCCCTTCTCAGGCACCACAACCCCTGATCGCTCCTATGCCTACAACAATGTCATTCTGCCGCTGGTATTATATAATTTATTGGTTATAACCCTGTTGAGTTAACGCTCGATCCATATCTCTCTAATTAAAAGACAAAAAAACCTCCAAATTCTGTAAGGAGCCTTCTTGGCACATTACGAAGTTGGAGGTTTTAGTTATTTGTTTTCCATAATCATTATTGCTCACAAGAGATACCTGCTTCTTGCTCTAGTACAGCTACAAAGCCCTCTATACAATCTCCACTCGGCAGGTGGGTGAACACCTCGTTCACACCCTGATTAATCAGCGTGATGTTCCCCCTAGGATCCGACAAATCCTTATCTAGCTTAGCCAGTGAAATATGGTGATAATTGATGAACTTGACCCAAGGAGTACCCATAGTGCAGGAATAAAAGATGATTCGTTCGGACGTCACTGCCAGCATTCCATGAAGCGATATCTTCTGGGAGCTCTGTTGCAAATCATACGTACACCCCATATATGATCGGATGTGTTCGCCCGCTTCTAATGTCAGACTAATAGCCCGCAACTCTTTTTCATTTGTTTTCATCCCGTCTCATCTCCTGTTCGAAGTTCAGGAACGAGTCGCAGCTCCTTGACCTCAGATCAGCTTTTGCGGCTTGTCCCGTCGACCTCTTCATTTTTCGTCAGATTAAGACTCTCACGAACTGGACAATGACCTACCTCAACTGCACATTGAAACCAAGGATGGATATGTACAACTTAACATGGGTACAGGATGTTATCAACAAGCAAGCTATCACTATTTTTGAGCATAACTCCGTAATCTGCGCCTTGCTGAAGAAGCAATTAGATCTAATTTTAAGTGATTGGAATGGATGAATTTCAGAAACGAGGAATGGTATATGCTTCTTCTTGGCAAGCTAATGTGAGAATACGTTAGAACGGAGAAGAAGCCTTATGAAATATAACCGTTTGCTGTGCGCTGGAATCGCTGTTTCTTTACTCTGTATCAGCTCTTGTCCCACTCCATCTACCAATGCACAGGCCCCATCATACGCCGCCCCTACTCCTACAAAGGGAAGGGCCTATTACGAAGAACGGGGCGACATTGTATGGGAAGTTCCTACCCATCGTAAGCTTATCGCTCTCACATTCGATGACGGACCGGACGAAAGCAACACGCCTGCCATTTTGGATTTGCTTAAAGAATACGATGCTAAAGCGACATTTTTTGTCGTCGGCAGTCGTGTAGAAAAGCTGCCTCACCTTGTCAAGCGGGAACGAGAAGAAGGGCATGAAGTTGGCAACCATACCTTCCTTCACTCATCCTTTCAGTATATTTCCCGCAACAAAGCTCTGTCCGAATTGGATCAAGCTCAGGCGAGCATTGTTCAGGCAACTGGTACGGGAACACATCTTTTTAGGCCGCCCGGCGGCTCCTATACTGATTCGCTGGTTAAGCTCTCCAAGGAGAAAGGGCTGAAAATTATTTTATGGTCCTGGCATCAGGATACCTTAGATTGGCGAAAGCCTGGTGTGCATCGCATCGCTAATAAGGTCCTTCGCAACGCCCGTAACGGCGACATTGTCCTCATGCACGATTATGTACATCAAAGCACACAAACCGTTGAAGCCTTGAAAATTATTCTACCCGAGCTCAAGAAGAGAGGTTATACCTTCGTTACGGTATCCCAATTACTCTCTAATCGGGAAAAACCGGATGGGCTGATTGAAGTGAATAAGTGAAAGGAAGAATTAAACTCCGTCAATTATTGATTGACGGAGTTTTATATCGTACATATCATGTCATGGACATTTGTTATCGGGAGCTTTGCTCCAGCAGTTTTAATGCTGTCTCTTCCGTTGTGACAAGCACATTCATGTAACCTCCATTCAGTGCACCCAGGATTCCTGGAACCTTTTCTAAAGATTCTGCTACACCAACAGAAAGTTTCGCCTTTTTGATTTGCTCCAGCGAAATGGTAAGTGTCCTATCTTCCAAACTCGTTTTTATTGGAACACCGCTATCGTCAAAAAAACGCGAGCAAATATCTCCGGCCGCCCGTCCATCCTCCAATTCTGTAATAAATGCATCGCCATAAAAGCCTCTCCACTTTTCATGTCCCTGCAACTTCGCTGAGCCAATACCAAATAAAGCAATATCTAACTTATCCCAATATTCTGCGATTGTCTTGAAATAAGGAGACTTTATCAGTTGCTCCCTGGTCTCCCTCTGCTCTGTAATCGCCGGTGCATCAATCATTAATGAACGGGCATTCCACTTAAGCGCCGCTTGATAACAAATAGTGTTCACATGATAGCGGCTCTCCAGTTTTCCTGAGGGACCACCAACCATGGGTATGAATGTTACAAAAGGGCGGCTGTCGGGGGAAAACTCCTCCACTACACTCGCTAGACTGCTACCCCAAGAAAAGCCGATAACATCCTTTTCCTGAACCTTATGCTGTAGCCAGTCTGTGCAAGCCTGACCTATGGCTTTACGCTTAAGGTGGCTTGGCTGAGCTGGATCGGTCATAACAACAATAGCTTCTTGAAGTCCAAAATGCTCGCATAGCTTCTGCTCCAGTGGAAGTTGGCCGGCTGCCCCATAATTAATTGTAATGCTCACGATCCCCTCTTCACGTACCCGCTTCAACATCCGGCTGATTGTTGTCCGATAAATGCCCAGCACTTTAGAAATCTCACTCTGTGTCATGTCCTGCTCATAATACATCTGGGCAACTTTAATTAAAAGTTTCCGGTCTTCTTGCAAATTCATCTTTTCAACCTCTCTTTGCACATCCTGCATTTGACAGAAAAAATAACCGCCGATATACTATAGACGATCATTTTGCACACATTTTATCATAATGCACAAATGTGCAGAAGATCAAATATTACTGGGAGATGATTGGCTTACATCAAACTAAGAGCGGGGGCTTCACAATGGATCACTTGAAGTGGGGTATTATCGGGCCGGGATCGATCGCTGCGGAATTCGCAGCCGCCCTGAATGAGCTTGGCGGAACACTATATGCAGTAGCCTCGCGGACACTGGAGAAAGCTGAGGAATTTGCCAGCCGATACGGCGCCTTGAAGGCTTATGGTGATCACAGCGAAATGCTGCAGGACTCTGAACTGGATGCCGTCTACATCTCCACACCGCACAGTCATCATTATCAATACATTATGGAATGCCTTTTGAAGGGCAAGCATGTTCTCTGCGAAAAGTCCATCACGGTAAACAGTGCACAGCTATGCAAAATTGCCCGTCTGGCCGAAGAAAAACAATTAGTAGTGGCTGAAGCAATGACGATCTACCACATGCCACTTTATAAAAAGCTGCGGCAACTCTTGGACGAAGGGGCCATCGGCCGTTTGAAAATGATTCAGGTCTCTTTCGGCAGTCATAAAGAGTACGATGTGAATAACCGTTTCTTCAGCAAGGATCTGGCCGGAGGGGCACTACTGGATATTGGAACTTATGCCATATCATTTGCCCGTTATTTTCTTTCGGAGAAGCCGCAAGAAATTCTATCGACTGTCAAACGCTTTGAGACGGGCGTGGATGAACAATCTGGTATCATCCTGAATAACAGTGTAGAGGAGATGGCCATCGTCTCTCTGGCTATGAGATCCAAAATGCCCAAGCGGGGTGTTGTGGCGGGAGAATTGGGGTATATCACCGTGGACAATTTCCCTCGGGCCTCCAGCGCCACTGTTCAATATTTGGACGGAACTGTAGAACTCATTGAAGCAGGAGATAGTGACAAAGCACTGCAGTATGAGATTGAAGAAATAGAGAGCCGTATTGCCGGCAAGAGTAACTGCAATACCCTAGCCCTCTCCCTCGACGTTATGGATATCATGAGTCAGATACGAGAGCAGTGGGGAATCAAGTACAGTTTCGAATAACCGGTCTATCCACTGTATAGTCTGGGATGAGATTCTTGGCATTTGGTTTTGAAAAGAATCTCATCCCCCAAAATATAAAAAGCCGCGATTTACGCGGCAATTAATAAGATCATTGCTATACTTTAGTCCAATGTTTTGGAGGCCAGCCATTGCATCATAGTTGTTTTCTTTCCGTCAATCAGCTTCGATACTTCGTTGTTATACACGTAAATCCAGGACCAGTGGCCGTTGTATTCATACGGTGTTTGGTCGCTCTTCTTGTACAAACCAGAGGTATCCACTACGTTATCAAATAACGACATATGAACATCCTTTGCTCCGGCATTCACTAAACGGTTGTAGGTCGGAATAGTATAATCGTTGGGCGGTACTACGGTGTCGGTTTTGGCAGCCACAAACCAGATCGGCAGGTCCTTCATTTCGTTAATCTGTTCATCGGTTATAAGGCTGTCCTTCAAGGCTTCACAGGCCACCACAGCTGCTGCAAAATAATCTTTATAATCACGGATCATCAGCATAGTCATGTAACCACCGTTGGAGTCTCCGCCAATGTAGATTCGATCTGTATCAATGTCTTTGTTCTTGGCCACGTACTCCTTAATTAAGGACATCAATGCTTGCTCGTACTTGGAGGTTCCATCTCCAAAGCCTGTAAAGCCATCCATCCAGTAGGTTGGGGTCTGAGGTGCCAACACATAAGCCCCGCCAAAATAGGATTGGATATCCTTAGAAGCAAAATTCGCTGCTTTATTTCCGGAAATCGGAATCGTCGGATCGGTACCTCCCTCACCCATACCGTGCAGCCAGATCACTAGAGGGTTTTTCACTTTGTCTTGTGCCGGTGCGTAGTCCACATACGTTAAAGTAACACCGTCAAAAGTAGCTTTGCCAGTTGTAAATTGATCAACCAGCTTCCGTATCTCTCCTGCGGAAGTATCAATCTTCAAGCCGGAAATCGTTCCTGATTTGGTTTTAATAACTTTTTGCTGCGTGATCGTGTATTTGTTATCATTCCATGCATTAAACCCAGAGCCTGCCGCATCATAATGAATAGCGGAGCTTAGTGTTAAGGCCGGGCCGATTTCCATTTCCAATACAACGTAGCTTCCGATTTTATTTACAGGGTTGCCACTTTTGTCCGATACATAGGCCTTGGTGACTTTCCGGTTGCCATTCTCAATAAAGGGATTTACCAGTCGGTTGTCGCTTCTTCCCACATGCACCTTAAACGTATCCTTTGTTATCGCATCTTTAGGGACTGGCTTACCCAGGTTAACAATGACCTTTGTAATGGCTGCTCCCCAATCTTTAACCTCTGCAACCGTCCGGTATGAGGTGGGCTGTATCTTTACATCCTTGGCCCATACACCGGAGCTGAAAGCAAGAGTCGTACCGATAGCTAAAGTGAGTAACATAGTTGTTTTAGCAGCCTTTTGAAACCGTTTAAACATGATGTCTTACCTCCCAGGTCCATTAATAAAACGCTTACATTATTTATTTTAATAAATTTTTTTATTTGCATCCTGTCTTTTATTAGCCTAATTCAGGTCAATTACTGACTCCTTGCTCCAGAATGCCTCTTGTTCTCTTTTCGATATTGATGCGGTGTTGCCTGAAAAACCTTCTTAAATACCCTGGCAAAAGACTTCTCGTTCGGAAATCCGTGCTCCAGCGCAATTTGTATAATGGAATGATCCGTATTCATAAGAACACGATAAGATCTCTCCAGACGGATGGCATTGATATATTGAAATAGGGTCATCCCTACATGCTTGACAAAAAAACGGGACAAATATTCGGGAGACAAACTAAAAACCTGGGCTATCGAATCCAAGGATAAGCTTTGATCGTAATTCTCTTTGATATAATTGGTTATCAACGTCAGCCGCTCCAAATATTTATCGGAGTTAAAGCCGCGGATAGACTCATTATCCATTTTAAAATGCATTAATAACAGATACACCAGTTTATAAGATAGCGATGTTAAATGGATATGTGCTAAAGAGTCATTATGCTGGTTGAGATAAGCCACAAATAAGGTGTTTAACAAATCACGCAGCTCCGCAAAATGCTGTAATCTCTGCTCGTTAGTTTCGAAAATGGAGATACAGTCAAATGAAATGGGGTTACTGCCGTTAACATTTGCTCTGATAAATTCAGAAGGAATCAGAACGGTTATAGCCTCTCTTCCTTTTCCCTTAGCTACAGAAAAGGAATGAATGGCATTCGAATTAATGAGCACAATATCTCCTTCTTTGGAGCTATAACTCGCGCCATCAATATAGATATTATCGATTCTTCCTGAAAGCACATAGGATATTTCGATGCTGTCGTGCCAATGCCCAGGTATGTACGCTGGTTCATTTGAGGAATGAACTATAATTTTTAACGGAAAATGATTGTCTGCCTGGACCAGCTCATATTTGTATTCCAAGTTTGTCGCTCCTCTCAGATGTGCTAAATAGAAGAAAATGGCTCCAGCAGAGTGCCGAAACCACTTGTATTTAACCTTCCTCTCTCTATAAACAAAAAAACCTAAGTATAACAAAATACATAAGATCCTTGGATCTTAACATTTTGTTCCTTAGGTTTTGCCCGTGTAACAGTAACAATCCTAATACTATTCATTTAATTAAGCTAAGTATATAGCGGGTTGAAATCCACGTCAACGCTTTCATTTTGGGCGTTCAACCGCCTAATTACCGGTAAAACAATATGGTCTCTAAACTCACCTAAGTAAATTTGCACTAAAATTCCTTAGTAATATAACTCACAATCGAATATTATCGCTCTTTCGGTCAGGATCTGAAATGAACTTGATAAGACGATAGGTATTCCAGTAACCTCTTGAACGCCCGTATTTATCTACACGACGGGTACCACTATCCCATTCACTAGTTGCACGGTGGACAGTTCTAACTCCCCACCGTCCCGAAAAGTTCCACCATGTAGGCATTTCCACAATTGGATTTTCCAATGAAGTCGGTTCAGGTAGTGGATAGCTACTTTCAGGTAATTCAGGATCGAATCCAAATCGATCAATTACTCGAATCATGGCTTTTAGACCTTTGCCCACAGGTGCAACTCCTGGACTTGTTAACGTTGGGAACCCTGAAGGCAATGCCTGTCCTCCACCTCTCCTAGCAACGTCGGTACTGCTCGGAAGTGGTGCCTCTGTAATCGTTGGATCGTCCTTGAGCAACCAAGATAGCACAAACAAAACTAGGCCAATTAAAAATACCACACCAGAAACAACTAAACATACAACGACTGCTGGAGGAATTGACGATGCTATAAAAGCAAGACATATCCCAGCACCGGTGCCAGCTGCTCCCATAATAGCACCTCCAATGGAATTTAGAGTTGGGTCAGGAGGCGAATCCCCAGAAATCACCACTGCTCCTGCAATGTTAAACAAGTTCTTGTGTAGTCCAGCACCGACAAATGCCACAGTATTCGTACCAAACCTGATTACTCCCAAGTTAGGATTGTTGACATTAAAAAGAGGACGTACCTCTGCCGCCAATGGTGAGTCAAGATCTTCACCGGTAGTATAGCCTTTACTAAATACTACAAAGCGGGGCTCAAAATAGTTAATACACTTCTTTACATCGTTCCCATAGAGAAAATCCATACGTTCCCGTCCATCTCGACTCTTACGCATGCCTAGATCATCAAAGATATTTTTAATGAAAATGGTAATCGCTTCCCACTGTCCCTCCCGTTTATGAATCTCGTCATCTTCACTAGATAGGGCCGGTTCCATTGCAGGATAAAGCATATAATAAGTTATAGCAATATAACGATCAAGGTCTAGCATAATGTTATTCTTATCAGGTTCATCTGATTCGATGCTTGGGGGAAAATCACGTTGTTTATTATCTTTTACACTATCCCTCCGTTCTTTATCAAGCCGCGGATATGTTCCAGCCCATTCAACCTCGGCGTAAATGGTCGGGACGCTTAGACGCGGTAAGGTAAATTCGGGCGAGGGTCTAGGTTCATCTAATGGTATTATTGGATTAATATTGCTACTTACTGACCTAAATAGCAAATCAAGATATTGAAGAGAACCTTTTGTGTAGCCTTGATCGTCGGGAGACAGAGCATCATCCCAACCTGCAACATTAATAAACAAATCCCGATTAAATCCAACAGTAAATTCTTGTCCAATACCATTAGGCCCGGTATTACTGAGGACCAAGTGATCACCTGCGGGGTAATGGCTACCTGCTTGAACATCTATATCGCCAAAGCTAGTGGAATTGCGGTCTACCATCATTACTGCACTACCTCGCTTATTAGTTTTACCATTCCATGAATCAGTGGCTAGATGATCCAACCATTCTTCGGCGGCAATTGGGTAAAATCGCTCACTCGGATCGAAAAGCAGGATTGGCTGAAAAGCCAAAGCGAGTTCCACTGAGTTTAAATTCTTAAACATGTTTATCACCCTCCTGTTTTATTCTCAGGTTTACCTAGACAAACGATGAATCTCGTCAACGAGCGCATTCGGATCTATGGTTGTCTTATTAAGGCAAAACGCGCTTAGTACACCTTGAAGTTCATCGAAAGGTAAAGGCATGCTTTTGATGAGATTGTCTCTTTCTCCCTCAATTTCCTTAATCTGATGTGCACTAAGGTTTTGCATTGCGAGTAAAGCAAGCCTAGCCTGAGCCGAAGTGTAAGCTGCCTGGTCGCCTCGCAAAAAGGCTGTAAAAGCTTCAAAAGAGTATTGACGTTGCTGTTTTGTAACTTCAGCATCGTTACCCCTTACTTGGCTCATGATGTCGAGACCAAACTGTAGTATCTCACGCCCTTTAGCTTCTACCGATTCAGGTGTCTCTTTGTACTGTCGTAACTTTTGCACAACAATATCAATGGCTTTACTGTCTTTGCAAGAGGAATTCAGGAGCCCATTAATGTCTTTATATGGATCATATTTAAACAATTTTATTTCACTGATAAGCCCTTTAAAGGTCGAGTTGTTTACTAATTTATCGGCCTCGTGTCCTATGGCAATGCCTCTAGATCCAATAGAACTTACTTGTCCCTCACCATTATATGTTTCGGCAACTTTCACTCCATCAAGATAAAGTTCTGAAGTATTTACTCCATCATATAGGAGTTCTGCTGTATGCCAATTGTCAGTAGTAATAAGCCCTGGCTCGGATCGAACGTTCCAATGGTTGCGATCGGTGAAGATGTTCCCTTGCAATGACCCATCACTTTCAATCCACATTCCAAAACAATGATCACCCCGGATAAGGTTATATGTCCGATTGAAAGCTCCTTCTGGAGACAAATTAAATGAAACGAGGACGCGGATAGACCAAAGATCCTTAAGACTAGGGTTAGGGTCAATTTGAACTATGCTCTCTGGTTTGTCAAAGAAAAAAGCTTCTGGCTGTTGTTTAACATATAATGGCAAGCCATGGTTGCGATTATCAGACAAGTCAAAGGATGAGCGGGAATAGCAATGATGGACAATTAACTTATTCAAAATCCTTCCTCCCCTTTTATCAATAATATATATTCTGAACAAACGATACTTAAATATTCGTAGCTTTTGATACCAATTTGCAGAAGAACTTCTAATTTAGTTTTTGTGCATCAGCATCAAAAAAGCCGATTTCACAATGGAGAATCGACTTCATAAGTATTCTACATACAGATAGGTAAGAGTTTAAAGTTATCGCTCCCTTTTCCCCCTGTTCACACCGTACGTGAGACTTTCATCTCTTACCGAGTTCCAACTAAACCAATTTATTCTATCTATGTATTAAGAAGATAATTGCTATTTTCCCAAAGTTAGATTATTTCATTTTGACATTTCAATCGTAGATTATTCACTTTTTCTTTCTGCTTATTAGCAAACTTTAAATATTGTAAAATTTTCTATTCTATCTTTGTCTTTTTGATGAATTGACTGATGAACTGCTTCATGAACAATAAGCAAGTTCGAATAACTACCGTCTTTCGAAAGATAATAAGGGTTTATGTGATGTCAGTGATGTCAGTGATGTCAGTGCCATTCATGTATCCCTAATTGCTCAAGATGTAGGAAATCATACTTTTGTCGATAGCCTTTAAGCTATTATGGTACAAGTGTATCCCTCGTATTACAAAGACTTTATACCAATTGAGAAAAGGTCTCTCATCATTTCAGTGAAATGATGAGAGACCTTTTCTGATAAGATGGTTTTTGTGAAAAAAGTGAGCATTTTTACTTACTATGAGCAAAAGTATGATCATTTATCTTTATTCCACTTAAAAGCCCCTATATATCAAGGCTTATTGATGTTTATTACATCATTCCGCCCATCTTTGATTAATCCTCGCCGCTAGACATTTCAGAACTTAACTCTTATTTTATAACATGTTTTTTCCCTATTCAGAAAATTTCATTTGCCTATATTCGTCCATATTCGCCGAGATTGTGACTTTTTTGTGATTCAAATAACGAAATATTCACCACACATCGGTTTCATGAACAATTTCCTTCTATTATATATTGAGGCATATGAAGTAGCAATTCTTCTTATTAAGTATTAGCGACTGCTGCCGTAAGAGCTCCCGTATTAATAGTGATTGTCTGTCCGCCAGAAAGGGCGTTTCCAGTAGCCTGTAATGTATAAGTGTGTGCACCTGTTAGTGGGGCTTCGTCACAGGTAGTCAAGGCAGTCGTAATAGGACTGTTTGCTGAAACAGGAGTATCGCTTGCAGTTGCGATTACGGTAGCGTCATCACGGAAGATTCTAAATGTGATCGTCGGATTTGCAGAACTAGGAGTCCATGTCGAGTAAGCGGTAAGCCAAACAGTACTCGTAATAGATGGTACAGTTACAGTTACAGATGCAAGATTCGCCGTCGGGACTTCTGCAGTTAAAGTTGGACCTGAAAATGTAGTACAGTCAAACGCGGTAAAAATACCAGGAGCACCTGTTGCGCCAGTAGCTCCGGCAGGTCCCGTTACGCCTATCGCGCCAGTAGCTCCAGCAGGTCCTGTTGCACCGGCTGAACCTGGCGTTCCTGGTATCCCTTGCGGTCCCTGAGCTCCCAATGGTCCGGCAGGTCCCGGTATCCCTTGTAGTCCTGTTGGTCCTGGAGGACCTAGCACTCCCTGTGTTCCTTGAATCCCTTTCGGCCCGGCAGGTCCCAATGACCCGGGAGGCCCCGGTATTCCTTGAAGGCCTTGTGGAGCATTAACCATAACTTCAGGCTTAACCTTAATCACTTTAACTTTCTTAACGAGGTGGCGTCTGATTTTCTTTGCAAGGTAGCGTCTGACTTTCTTGGCAAGATAGCGTCTGACTTTCTTGGCATGTTTGGACCTTTGCTTTCTCAAATGATACGGTTCACACTTCATAAATTTCACCTCCACAAAAGATACCACATTGTATGTTTGGCATTCGCGGAAGATTGGACACTTGCCTGGGAGATATCTAACATGGGGAACATACCCAATCCAAGAGGTCTTGAATGGGAATCAAGTCAATCATTTTTTTAAGCAGCACTGGCAATCGCATGACTTGAATAATCCCAGTGTAAAAACACTAAAATCCCCGCCGACCAATTAAGGTTGCGGGGATTTTACATACCTAGGAACCTGATTTGATTGAAGATTACACTAACCTCCTAACCATTCAAGAGATAGAAAGAAATAAGCGACCTTCCACATAGCATGACGGGGGATTCGTATTCGCAAAAACTGGTGAATTTGCGGGTTACCCTCAAGTGATAAAAATGGTAGAACTACGGATGAAAAGATTACTTAAGTTAGCTGGACTCAATCAGGAATTAACACCACATTCACTTAGACACACCCATACTTCTCTTCTAGCTGAGGCTGGTATTAGTTTAGAACAAATCATGCACCAACTCAGTCATTCAAGTGATCGAATCACAACAAAATGTATCTCCATATCACGAAACCAAAAAGAAAAGAGGCTTCTCAAAAGTTCGGAGAACTAATGAGAGCCTCTAAAAAACAGACTAATTGTTAACAAATCGTTAACAAATCAATATAGCAACCCTTTAAACCCTTGTTGCACCAAGGTTTTTTGGTTTTATTACTTCATGCCGCCCATCTTTGATTTACTCTCGCAGAGGAACGTCGTAAAACTTATCTTCTATTGTATAGCTTGTTTGGGCTTATCTTCAGAAAGTTTTATTCGTCTACATCCGCCCTCATTCGCCGGAATTGTGATTTTTCATGTGATTTTTTGTGATTCAAATAACCATGTTGCCCCCCACATAATTCATTCTAATCAACAACTTCCTTACAATTGTATAATGGGGTATAGAAAGTAGCAATGATATTTCTGAGAATTTAATTTTCTAAAATATCTCACCTTCTCTTGGCGGCATAGGTATGCTCTATCCCGCTCCCAACTCTCCAGAATGACGATATCTCGTAGTGTAGACTTATCCGGCCCCATAATATAGTTATTTTGCTCTAAAGCAAGCAACTAACTTTTATGCTTTCTGTACACCTCCGCGTCTTTATCTCCAGATCTAACATATTACGGAAGACTGACAATTACGTTCGAAAATACCCAAACGTGCTGCCGGGTTGACATTCAGAACTGGCTTTGTGAATCTGGTGGAGTTAAAGGGAGTGCTAGTTGTGTCTCATCTATTATTTTGAACAAGCATTGTATTGAAGAGCCAGCGAAAATTCCATCTGAAATACTGAGCTAGATGCCAATCTTCATAGCCATTTAATACACCTTCATTTAACCAGTAAGACTCTGGTTTTCCGCTCGTCGCAGCTTCAGACACATAAGCGATCGTTTTTTCTAAAAAGCGAATGACATCTAGGATTTTATCTGGAGTGGACACATCTCCATGCCCGGGAATGACAGTATCTACCTTCAGATCTCTTTGAATGCGTCTAAGGATGCGTATCCAAGCGTAGGGATTACCGTATGGCATGACCGGAATCGTCTTGTTGGTTATTAAATCACCAGCAATCAAGGTTCGTTCTTCAGGCACGTAAATAACGGCATCGCTTAAAGAATGGCCGCCTCCGTAAGATAAAACTTCGACAGTGCGTTTTGCTCCTTTTATAACTAGTTTATCGTCAAAAGTTATCGTGGGTATCACCCTACGAAGGGAAGGGATAGCATCATACAGGGCTCTCTGCACGGAAAGATCATAGCCGATTTCGGTTAACATGTGCGGATTTTTTTCTTGTGAACGTACTTGATGTAGGCTATTTATTAACTTCTGAATGTTTTGTTGCATTAGATCAATATTCACTTTACCCATTTCAGATAGCAAATCTCTTGTCCAAACGGTAGATATAAAATCACTTTCCATGAATTCCTGATTGCCGTTGACATGATCTCCATGGAAATGAGTATTGATCACATATTTAATTGGTTTATTCGTTAATTGTTCTGCGGTTTGACGTAACAAAGCACCAGAATGCGGTAGGTTGGTTGTGTCCACAACAACGGTCAAATCCCCAATGTCAATAATTGCCGCATTCCCCAGCGAACCACTACCAGGTACCGAAATAGCACCCCAGATACCTTCCGCTGCTTGTTGAATCGTGAAATATTGGTTGTTCATTGTTTATGCCTCCATCAAAATAAGTTTGACACCATTTCCTTTTATCTTTAGTTTTTTATGTTTCATGTATATCAATTAGCAACTTTAGCTTACAAGTTAGAGTCAACTAGAAATCAAGCACAAATTTTTGAAATGAAGTTAGAGGTGCAAATATCGACTTCGAGTTGACTTAAAGATGTATAATAGTTTTAAATTTTGGTTTAGAAAAAAGGAGTGACATAAAAAAACAATGCTTACTATAAGTCAAGTATCAGAAAGAACAGGGCTAACTCCTTATACGATTCGCTATTATGAAAAAATTGGAGTGCTACAGGAACCAAATCGAAGAAATGGAAGGACACGCATTTATACCGAAAGTGAGGTTTCATATATACAATGTTTAATTAGATTAAAAAAATTGGGATTGTCGCTTGAGGAGATTACGGAATTTACTCGTGACGGATGTGTACTGGATAAAATTCAAAAAGGGGAAGAAGTTGCTAATTTTACTCCTGCCTTACACATACGGATAGAAATTCTTGAAAAGCATCTGGTGGAACTGGAATCCAAGCGGCAGGAACTTGAGTGCATGATTTCCCTTGCTAACGAGAAGATAGCCCTGTACCAAAAACTTACGAAAGACGATATAGTGACGATATAGTAATGTAGAAGACCTGGTTCACCACCAGCATATACGATGGCAACAGAATTGATTGAACTACCGGGAAACGTTAGTTCAATGAAATAGCGATAGTCTAGGGCTTTATATTCCCGTCCTAGCCTACCGTTGTTTCTTTTATTGTAGTTATCAAAACTTTATTTTCATCGAACATTTAAAAAGTGGATTCATAGCACCTTGAATGTCCGTCTGTAAACAATTTCTTTAATAAAAAAGCTCTGCCGACCAATTAAGGGGGTTAATTCACTTGCTGGCTTGAACAAACACATAATTAATCTTCCTCACCAAATGGCTTGAAGGACAAGTTGTATAGCAGGGTAATTTAGAGGTTTCCAGGCTGTGAATCAGCTATTCCCCATGTTTCCCCATTAACTTTATAATCACTGCCTCTCCACTGAAGTGTGTAGTTTCCAGAACGCAAACCGTTGGTGATACCTTCATCAGTACTTTTCCAAATAACTGTGTCATGAGGAGCAATTACTAATGCTTCAATATATAGTTTGTTTGAACCGTTATGAGTTAAACTTACTTTTACTGGATTATTAGAGTGATTTTTCATACGAAGTTTAACATGCCCCCATCCCTTAGGGACATCAAAGGACTCTCCTACAGTTGCGCCTCCGCTCGATCTTTGATTAATTATGATGTTTTCGTTAGTTTTACTTGTTGAAGCTGAAGTAGCCCCTACCGTAATCGCCATGCTTAAAGACAAAACCGAGAACAGAAATATTCTTTTCTTCATCATTTTCCCCTTCTATTTTTTGATATGGTCTACCTTAAAGAGACTACCGTCTACAATCTGGTAGGTCCTTTCATATCTACTCTAATTCAAACTGATTCCGCATATAATACGCTCCGGCAATCTTAATCGTATCGGGCGAAAACTTTTCTACTGTCCCTCCATAGTCTACAACCGATAGCACGTCTTCTCCCAATGACTGAACAACGTATACTCTTATCTGGCTTAATGCAGCTGCAAACAGTTCTATGTCCGACTTTAACACTTTATATGTATGGTTCATGCTGATCACCTCAGTCATTCATTCGATGAATGTGTGATAATTCCTTCAATGTAACAAATCCCCGCCGACCAACTAAGGTTAGTTAGACAGTTCTCCAATTTGATATTCAGCTTGAACCAAATCTAACAAGCCGAGTATTTGGAAGCTATGAGCTATCTTTTTTATCGCTGCCCTCTGCGTTCAGCAAACGTACTCCCACTAATTGGGTACATGTCGTTCCGGTAACCTTTCCCCATATATGACTGCGCTACAAGGTACCTCGCACCTTTAATATACAAAAGTTCGCTCGTACGGATTAACTAAGTTGTTAATGGAACTCAGTATAATTTGAGAGAGCGTGTTATACAGGAAGTAAAGCTCCGGGCGCATATATTTGAGGATCATAGCCGCCCACAAGAACGGCTACCCACTCATTCAAAAAAATGTTTTAATCCGTATGGAACGTATTCTCAAGAAAACCTCAATTAAAAAGAAAGCTACTCCTCATATTTTTCGACACACTCACATATCGATGCTGACTGAAGCTGAAGTTGATCTCAAAACGATCATGAAGCAAGTTAGCCAAGATGACGCTAAAACTACATTGAAAGTCTATACGCACGTTACGGAGAAAATGAAGAAAAATGCCAATGAGAAGATTAAAAATCACTTCGCAGACATCCTTCAAATCTGACTCGTTGCAGAGAATGTGATTTTTTCGTGATTTAATGAAGAAAGGCTCCCTCTCGGGAGCCTTTTAAATAGCGGTATTACAGGGTTTTTATCCCCTTTGTTACATCATGCCGCCCATTCCACCCATACCGCCCATGTCAGGCATTGCAGCCTTTTCTGGTTCTGGCTTGTCAGCGATAACCGCTTCAGTAGTCAGGAACATTGCTGCTACGGAAGCAGCGTTTTGCAATGCATAACGAGTTACTTTCGCAGGGTCAACGATACCAGCGTCGATCATGTTTACCCAGTCGCCAGTAGCTGCGTTAAAGCCTACGCCAACTTCTTCGCGTTTCAGACGCTCAACGATTACAGAGCCTTCTTCACCTGCGTTAGCAGCGATCGTGCGGATTGGAGCTTCCAGAGCGCGCAACACGATGTTCACGCCTGTTTGCTCGTCGCCTTGCAGTTCAACAGCTGCAACTGCTTTGTATACGTTCAGGAGCGCTACACCACCACCGGATACGATTCCTTCTTCAACCGCAGCACGGGTTGCGTTCAGGGCATCTTCGATGCGCAGTTTGCGTTCTTTCAATTCTGTTTCAGTAGCCGCACCGACTTTGATAACTGCTACGCCGCCGGACAATTTAGCCAGACGCTCTTGCAGTTTCTCTTTGTCGAACTCGGAAGTAGTTTCTTCCAGTTGCGTACGGATTTGACTAACACGAGCGTCGATGTCGGCTTTGTTTCCAGCACCGTCAACTACAATCGTATTTTCTTTTGTGATACGCACTTGACGTGCTGTACCCAGTTGGTCTACGGAAGCTGTTTTCAGGTCCAGACCCAGTTCTTCCGTGATCACTTGACCGCCTGTGAGGGCAGCGATATCTTGCAGCATTGCTTTACGACGGTCACCAAAGCCTGGAGCTTTAACAGCTACAGCGTTGAATGTACCACGCAGTTTGTTAACAACGAGCATAGCCAACGCTTCGCCTTCGATGTCTTCAGCGATCAGAACGAGTGGTTTGCCTTGTTGTACGATTTTTTCAAGCAATGGCAGGATTTCTTGTGTGTTTGTGATTTTTTTGTCTGTGATCAGGATATACGGATTGTCCAGTACAGCTTCCATTTTGTCCGTATCTGTAATCATGTACGGGGAAATGTAGCCACGGTCAAATTGCATACCTTCAACCACTTCCAGCTCTGTTGCAAAACCGCGGGATTCTTCAACAGTGATTACACCGTCTTTACCCACTTTTTCCATAGCTTCAGCGATCAGTTCGCCTACTTCATCATCAGCAGCGGAAATACCAGCTACTTGAGCAATGGATTGTTTGCTTTCGATTGGTTTGGAGATGGCTTGCAGTTCAGCAACAGCCGCTTTAACCGCTTTGTCGATCCCTTTACGGATACCGATTGGGCTTGCGCCAGCAGTTACGTTTTTCAGGCCTTCTGTGATGAGGGCTTGAGCCAAAACAGTAGCAGTAGTCGTACCATCACCAGCTACATCATTCGTTTTGGTTGCTACTTCTTTAACCAGTTGAGCACCCATGTTTTCGAACGCGTCTTCCAGCTCGATTTCTTTTGCAATCGTTACACCGTCATTGGTGATGAGCGGGCTACCAAATTTTTTCTCCAGTACAACGTTACGGCCTTTCGGTCCGAGTGTTACTTTAACAGCGTTAGCCAATGCATCAACCCCGCGCAGCATGGAGCGGCGAGCGTCTTCACTGAATTTAATATCTTTAGCCATTTGTGATAAACCTCCCTATGGATTATGAATGATTTGTTTCAATTCCTATATTCAGGTCTTGTCCGGGTTCCGGTTAACCGATGATCGCGTGGATATCGCTTTCTTTCATAATCAAATATTCTTTACCTTCATATTTGATTTCCGTTCCAGCGTATTTAGAGAAAATGACACGGTCGCCTTCTTTTACTTCCAGAGGAATACGGGCACCGTCTTTCAATGCGCCTGCGCCAACCGCGATAATTTTGCCTTCTTGCGGCTTTTCCTTGGCAGAGTCAGGAAGTACGATCCCGAAGGAAGTCGTTGTCTCTTGCTCAATTGCTTCCACCAATACGCGTTCACCCAAAGGTTTGATCATGAAAAAATAGCCTCCTTATTAAGTGTTTTATCCTGTAATTTGGTTGTTATGTTGTATGTATTAGCACTCGACAGTCGTCAGTGCTAACAACCAACTTTATGATACTCAACTTGAGATTGAATTTCAAGTCCCTAATGTATTTTTTATGGGAATTTTTATGGACAGCCCTTCCCGATTATATCCATCTATCTGAAAAATAAACGTTAACTCAAGGCTAATGGTTACTTTTAAGGCAGCTAAGTTGCTGCTGTTCATACTCTGTAAATAGTTATGAAATACAAATGCTATTCATTATCTGCAAGCTGCCATGTAGCGCGGACCCGAATAAATTGTTTCTGAGCCATTCAGGTCCTGCCTTATTATTCCGAAGCTACACGCAACTGGGCCTCACGTTCCTCCTGCGCACGCAGCTGCCTGCGGTACACGACCGAAGACAAATACACGCTCACTTCATATAGCACCAGCAACGGAATCGCCACCAAAAAATCGGAAATAAAGTCCGGCGGAGTAATGACAACCGCGACGAACACAAGCAGAAAATAAGAAATCTTCCGCCATTTGCGAAGCCGCATTGGTGTTATAACATGAATCCCCGTCAGAAACATGATAAGTAGGGGGAGTTCAAACAACAGCGCTACAGGCAGTACAATATTAAACATAAAGGTAAAATATTGTGCGATCCCGTACGTTTCCTGTAATCCCATACTTTTGGTCACAGACGATGTAAACTGAATCGCCATTGGGAAAATAATGAAATAAGCAAAAGCTGCCCCAATGATGAACAAAAGCAGCACATAAGGCACATACCGCAAAGTCGTACTCCGTTCTTGCGGTCTTAAGCCCGGGCTGACAAACTTCCACAGTTGGTAGCAGGCAAACGGTAGCGCCACCGCAATCCCAATGATCATGGCGATCTTCATGTAGATACCAATCCCGTCCCAAAAGGAAAACGCGTTTAACTGAAAAGCTTGCGCCGAACCGGAGCGAATAAGCCAGTCATAGACAGAGCCCGCCGCGAACAGACCACCAGCCAGTGCCAATACAAATACAATTAGCACATAAATAATTCTGCGGCGAAGCTCTCCCAGATGTTCCATTAGCGGCATTTCATGCTCTGATGGGGTCAAGTCCATTCCTCCTTTCTGAACGGAACGCAGCAGCGCCTCCTAAAAAATAAAGCCCTTCACTGAAGAAGAGGCTCTTGTTTATTGTACACGCATCAAGAATTATAATTAAATCTATGACAAGCGTTTATCCTCAGGCTGAGGTTGAACTTCTGAAGACGTCGTTTGTGATGCTTTGACCACACTATCTTTGCTGTCTTTACGCTCAGTCCGCTCATCTTCTGATAAAATATCGCGTGCCCCGTTTTTAAACTCACGGAATGTACGCCCTACAGCTCGACCCAGCTCAGGCAGCTTGTTTGGACCAAATAACAGTAGCGCCAGAATAATCAACAAAATATAACCCGGTGCTCCAATATTGGGCATGTGTAGTAATCCTCCTTATGTTGACGGACAAAATAAGCATCTTTGCCCGTATACGGCCTTATAAATTCTTATAGGTATCATACCACACACGATGTGCTGCCTTCTACCGGAACTGGCCTGTCACCATAAGCAACGCTTCTGGAAGTTGGTCCATTATCGCTGCCAAATTTTCATGCACACCTTTAGGCGTTCCTGGCAAATTGACGATCAGTGTACGTCCGCGTATTCCCACGATTCCACGGAATAGCATAGCCGCTGGATTTTTCTGCATCACGATCATTCTCATGGCTTCCGCCATGCCTGGCACTTCCCGTTCCACAACCCGCCTAGTCGCCTCGGGTGTCACATCACGGATCGCCAGCTCAGTTCCGCCTGTAGTTAGTACCAGGTCTGCATGAAAATAATCGGTCATTTCGATTAAAGCTGCAATAATTTCATCCGGTTCATCGGGAACGATCCGGTATTCCACAATCTCTCCGCCCAGTTCTTCTTCGATGAGTTCCCGGATGACCTGTGCGCTTGTATCCTCACGCTCTCCCCTTGCCCCTTTATCACTGGCTGTTAGGATCGCCGTTTTCCACACCATAAGATCACCCTTCTCCTATCATGAAAGAATACTTTCTCTTCTGAAAATCAGAAACAGCCACGCTGCATCCTCCATCACATCACAGTACCCTCTCGGCGACAATGTTGTCTATGTCAAGGTTCCCGGTGGTCCTCCCTTTGAAAATCCCCATGCTTGCCACCTGTTTTGGATTGCAGCATGGTAGGGCCGATGATCATATCTTTTTGCAGCGCCTTGCACATATCATACACGGTTAACGCTGCGGCTGAAGCCGCTGTCAAAGCTTCCATTTCTACCCCTGTCTTACCTTCGGTCTTTACTTCAACTTCAATATGAAGCACATCATGTCCATTATCGGAAAAAGTAATGTTCACGCCTGTCAGGGCCAGTGGATGACACATCGGTATCCAGTCTGACGTTTTTTTCGCGCCTTGAATCCCTGCGACCTGAGCCACAGCAAGAACATCACCCTTGCCGATTCTTCCTTCTTTTACAGCCGTCAATGTAGCCGGATTCATCGTAATCTGAGTCACGGCAACTGCTGTACGAATCGTAGACGTTTTACCCGAAATATCTACCATCCGAGCCCGTCCCTGTTCGTTAAAATGAGTAAAGGAATCCACGACTCCCTCACAGCTCCTTTCACATACCCAACTTTACTTCATTCATCATTTGTCAATTTTGCATAATCACAATCTAAGCGTCCATCCAGAGTAAACAGCACGTCCACTCGCAAATCCCTTGGCTCCATGGGCACCTGTGTCAGCAATTGTCCCGGCAGCAGCAGCGAGACATAAAGCGGACCTACGTGGCTGTTGTTACGCTTCTCTGCCTCTACCTGTACGGTAAAGCGGTCATAATAGCCTCCGCCGTAACCAATCCTGCCCCCACGACGATCAAAGGCCAAGCCAGGCACAACAACCCAGTCAATTCCCGCCCACATTTCAGGCAACCATTCCTTGCATGTCAAAGCAGGCTCAGGGATGTTCCAGATGCCGGGTACAATATCTCCGTACTGATCCATCTCCCTCAGCTCCATAGTCCGGGTTACCGGATCCACTCTTGGGGCCAGGACACGATCTCCCTGTGACCAGCAATGCTCAATGAGGGGAGTCGTCGAAATCTCGCTGCCAAAAGAGAGATAACTAAATAATGTTAGCTTATCTCCGTTTCTGTCTATTCTAAGCTGCTCCCATGCCTCGATTGCATGCCGACAGGCCACAGCCGATGCCTTCTGCCTTGTCAGCGGGTCCATGGAGTCACGCGCTTCCCGTTGCTGCAAACGCAGCGCGTTCTTCACATCACAGACATCCATCACATCCGCCCTCCCGCACAATCGTCGATAATCTTTAAAACGTTGCTATTGTCCCATTTGTCAGTAAGTGCTGTACGTTGCAAGTTTTTTTCATTCTTTTTCACTTCTCGTTTAAGTTTATCATTGTTTATACAAATTGACTACACGCGGCTCAAGGGTTTACAGGGTGAAAGCAGTGCAATAGTGGGTAATTTCATGTAAACTGGAAGGAAGGTACCTGCGAAGAAAGCAGGTAGAACTGTGCAAAATGTAATGGAGGAACGATACGCTATGCTATTGCAAGTAACCGGAATTACTAAATCCTATGGAATTGAGCCCGTTCTGGACGGGATTAACCTTCAAATATTGGAACGTGAACGTATTGGACTCGTAGGTGTGAACGGTGCGGGCAAATCGACCCTGCTCAAAATCATTGCTGGTGAAATATCCTATGACAGTGGACAAATTTTCAAGGCGAAGGAGACCAGCATCGGTTATCTGGCGCAAAACAGCGGCTTGAATTCTGATCGTTCTATCTGGGGGGAAATGATGCTGGTGTTCACTCCCCTGATTGAAGCGGAACGGGAACTGCGGCAAATGGAACAGGACATCGCTGACCTGGCCAATGCTCAAAACGAAAAACGCTACGCAGATCTGCTGGAACGCTATGCACGTCGTTCAGACTGGTTCAAGGATCACGGTGGCTATGAAATGGAGACCCGTATTCGCAGCGTGCTGCACGGTATGGGCTTTGGTTCATTTGCACCTGAGACGCCTGTAGCTACTCTGAGCGGAGGACAGAAAACCCGGCTTGCGCTAGCGCGCATCCTACTGCTCGCCCCAGATGTCCTTATGCTCGATGAGCCTACCAACTATCTGGATATTCAAACATTGACCTGGTTGGAGGACTATTTGCGCGGCTATTCCGGTTCTCTGCTGGTTGTATCACATGACCGTTATTTTCTGGACCGACTGGTAACAACGATTATTGAAATCGAACGCCATCGTTCTACCCGATATACAGGCAACTACAGCCGCTACATGGAGTTAAAGGCTGCCGAGTACGAAACGAACCTTAAACATTACGAAAAGCAGCAAGGAGAAATTGCCCGTTTAGAAGCATTCGTACAACGTAATATCGTACGGGCTTCCACGACCAAACGCGCTCAAAGTCGGCGCAAGCAGTTAGATAAAATGGAGCGTATGGATCGGCCCATGGGAGACTTGAAAAAAGCTCATTTTTCCTTTGAAACAGCCCATATGTCAGGTAAGGAAGTGCTGGAGGTACGTGACCTCTCTGTGGGGTATGAAGGTAAAGAGCCTTTATTCCAGCACGCATCGTTCGACTTAAAACGTGGAGATACCGTGGCACTGATTGGTCCGAACGGGATCGGAAAATCGACATTGCTCAAATGTCTGACCGGATCACTTAAACCTGCTGCTGGCTCCATACACTGGGGCACAAAAATCAAAATCGGCCTGTATGATCAGGAGCAGACGAACCTGAACCCCACCAATACCGTATTGGAGGAGTTGTGGAGCGAATACCCTCATATGGAAGAAGCACGTATTCGTACAGTGCTGGGTAATTTCCTGTTTAGCGGTGACGATGTACTGAAAAAGGTAGCTGCATTAAGCGGAGGGGAAAAAGCCCGCGTTTCTCTGGCCAAGCTCATGCTGCGCGAAGCCAACGTATTAATTCTAGATGAGCCTACCAACCATCTGGATCTATTTAGCAAGGAAGTGCTGGAAGCGGCTTTGATGGACTATGACGGTACGCTGTTGTTCATTTCCCATGACCGTTATTTCCTGAACAAAATGGCGGAACGTGTCATCGAGCTACATCCTGAAGGGATAGAACATTTCCTGGGGAATTATGATGACTATGTAGCCAAAAAGCAGGAGTTAGAGGAAATTGCGCAGGAAGCTCTGGAGGCAAATCAGGCCACACGCGGCAAAACATCGGCTACCTCTGCATCCGTGACAGACGAGACCACATCCAAATCACGCGCTGCCACCTATGCGGCAGACAAACAAGCCAAAAGCGAGGAACGCAGCCGTCAACGCAAGCTGGAGGCATTGGAAAACCAGATTAAAACGCTGGAAGAACAAATTTTAGGGCTGGAGGAACAAATGACCCTGCCTGAGATCTATCAGGATTACACAGCGCTTCAGAATATTCAGGCACAACTCGACACCCATAAACAGGAATTGACTGAAACCTATACCGCTTGGGAAGAGCTGTTAGAAGAATAAACAGTACTGCATAAAATCTTAGCCTTAAAAATTTCACATTTTCCTCTTCTGTATTTTTGTACACAAGATTATCCACAGCTTATGTGTATGAATGAGATTGAAAAATGGCCTTTTGGGCCATTTTTTTATTGATAAAAGGCCGTTTTCAAATGAAAACCAAATTTATCCACCTTTTTATCCACATTATCCACAGATTCCACAAGAACTAAAGGTGTTACATATCCCCCAACTTGCTATCTCCAAAAAGTCTTAGCCTGCTTGCTTCGGGATCGGTTATCCACATTCGAATCGGTATATGTGGATAACTTTGTTCACAACTTGACAAATCACATCATTATTCGGGCAGTATCAAAATTCCAGATTTTTTTGATGGATCATGAAAAATCGTGAATAATTGTGACGAATAATGCGACAGAATGAGATGCTGCCATTCATTTGCTCAAACTCCTGTATTTTATCCTCTTGAATTTATATTTTTATGATAGTTATGGAGCGGAACAAAAAAGACACGACTCAACTGTGCCGTGTCTTCTCATTCTTCTTCAATTAAGTTTGGACAGACCATTCTTCCAGAGACAGTCCTGGATCAGCCTTCATATCCAATGAGGTAAATTCCCCACGCTTCCATTTGGCGTAGGCCGCAGCGCCGATCATCGCTGCATTATCTGTGCAATATTTCATCGAGGGTACAAGCAGCTCAATTCCTTCACGCTCACAGCGCTCCCGTAATGCTGTACGCAGTCCGCGATTAGCAGCCACACCGCCACAAAGCAGGAGCTGCTTCGCACCGTATTCACGCATGGCACGAATCGCCTTTTCCACCAGCACCTCGACGACCGACTCTTGAAAGCCTCTTGCGATCGCTCCGACATGAACGGTTTCTCCGCGCATTTTCGTCTGGTTAATTACATTCAGCACCGCAGATTTCAAACCGCTAAAGCTAAAATCATAAGAATCCGGCTCCAGCCATGCACGCGGCAAAGTAACCACTTCCTCCGATTCATGAGCCACACGATCCACATGCGGACCGCCGGGATACGGAAATCCAATGGCTCTCGCTACTTTGTCGTAGGCTTCTCCAACCGCATCATCCCTTGTACGACCAATGAGTTGAAAATGACCTTCGGACTCCATCAGCACCAGCTCTGTATGTCCTCCTGACACAACGAGAGCAATGCACGGATATACAATATCATGCTCCAGCTGATTAGCATAAATATGTCCCGCGATATGATGCGTCCCAATTAACGGCTTGCCGAACGCCAAAGCAGCGCTCTTAGCGGCGACAATACCAACCAGCAATGCACCAACCAGTCCTGGTCCTTGTGTCACGGCAACCGCCGAAATCTCGCGTGGGGTAATTCCTGATGTTTGCATGGCCTCGTCCAGCATATAGGTGATGCTCTCCACATGTTTGCGTGAAGCCACCTCTGGCACAACACCACCAAAGGCTTTGTGTGTTTCAATCTGACTGGAAATCAGATTCGAGAGCACCTCTGTGCCGTTTTTCACGACAGAAACAGCCGTTTCATCACAACTCGTTTCCACTGCCAGTATATAGCAAGGCTCGCCGGAGGCGGAGCCTGTACCTGCTTTTTCCTCTTGCGTCATTGCTTCTGCACGCTTCCTTCCTGTTCACCGGATGCCCCATGCGCGGGAAGATCCGCCCACATGATCACGGCATCCTCGTTATTATCCGAATAATAGCCTTTGCGCACACCTGCGGGCTTAAAGCCTTTTTTCTCATACAAGCCTTGAGCGATCCGGTTCGTTACCCGCACCTCCAGCGTCATACGTTCCATCCCTAAATAAGAGGCGGTCTGCATCAGCTCATCCAACAGCTTGTCTCCAAGCTTACGTCCGCGATAAGCCTCACGAATCGCAATATTCGTAATATGGGCCTCATCCATAATCGTCCACATGCCTGCGTAACCAATGGCTTGTCCGTCTAGCTCCATAATCATATATTTAGCGAAATGATTCATCGTCAGCTCATTGCGGAATGCTTCCTCTGTCCACGGTAGCGTGAACGCTTCATGCTCAATCTCCAGCACATCGGGAATATCATTCAGTTGCATCAAGCGAAACTCAAGTTTCTCTTCCCGCTGTATGTTCTTTGCCATGTTGTTCACCGCTCTCTTCAGCGCTGACGAAGCAGATTGGCTTCCGCCTCCGCCAGCTGGGTATAATTAGGAACCAGCGTATGTAGCTCGTCATGTTCTTGACGAAGCAGCTTATCCGCCCCAAGGCGGCCAACCCATCTTCCTTCCAGCTCATAAGGTACGATACGTAGCTCGCTCCAAGCACGCAGGCGCTCGGCTGTTTCGGCGTGAACCGCCGTTTCACCGACTAGCCAAATGACCGGAGGACGCTCTTCAGAGGGCAAAGCCTCCAGCCGTTGCAGCAGGTCATCGGTCCAAGCAGTCATCAACCGGATTGCATCTGGCTCCAGCCGTTGCTGACTCTCGACGTCGTCAACTGTATTCACGGCGAACAGCCCCGTGTAAACCTGACCACGGCGCGCATCCAGCACAGGCACAATCCAGTCTGCTGCCTGCGCTCCGGACGAACCGTTATTCACAGACTCATTTTTATCTTCTTGTCCCTTCATCTCGATACCACGATTCCAACCACCCCACGCCAAAGCGTGCAAAGTGGATATGGACGTCACCGGGACACCCCAGGCCCAAGCGAGTGTTTTGGCTGCGGTCACGGCAATCCGGATACCGGTATAAGACCCCGGTCCAACACCAACTGCAATACCGTCTACATCATCTCGTGTCAGCCCTTCTTCATTCAGCAGTCGCTCCAGCTCGGAAATCACATGCACGGAGTGATTACGTTCACCATAGACATTGCTTTCTCCCAGCAGTTCTCTTCCGTTCATCAGAGCGGCCGCCATCACGGTCGTCGCTGTATCTAACGTCAAAAACCGCTCACGCGGCTTTACATTCACATCTGTATGCTCTCTTTGCATGGTTCAAACTCCATTCTCCCGCAAACTGCGGCACCATTGTTCATAAGGCTCGCCGTACCCGGTCAGGTGAATCAAGCGCTCCCCGACATCCGTTGTTTCTATATACATGTGAAGCCGCTGCTCCGGCAATATATCCGGTATAATACTCCCCCATTCCACCAGACATACTCCTGTCCCATAAAAATATTCGTCCAGCCCGAGATCCTCCGCCTCGTCCTGGGAAATCCGGTACACATCCATATGATACAAAGGCAATCGGCCCTCGTACTCCTTAATGAGGGTAAAGGTTGGACTATTTACGATACCCGGCACACCTAAATGGCTGGCAAAAGCCTTGGAAAAAGCAGTTTTGCCCGCTCCCAGATCTCCATCCAGCACAATCACCGTTCCGGGAACCGCTTTGGCTGCCAAAAAACCTGCCAATGCCCCGGTCTGTGCCTCTGAGACAGAACGGAACGTAAACTGCTCCTGCGAAATTGTCATATATTTTAATCACCTTTCGTCCGAATCGGACCGTTCCAACTTGTTCTTTATTATATAGTTCACCTTATGTCGCCGCAAGGCATGAAGACATGCTATTGTAAGTTAGATGATACACACAGGGAGGGATTGAAACGATGGGGCAAACTGTTTTACTCATGATTGATGTTCAGCAGGCTATGTTTATGTATGATGAGAAGCTGTATCGTGAACAGGAAGTTGTAGCGCATTTGCAGCAGCTTTTGGACAAAGCCAGAGCTACAGGTACACCGGTGATTTTTGTACAGCATACCGATGAAGCGGATGAGGATTTCCGGGAAAACAGTGTAGGCTGGGCCATCGCCGACGTGGTGCGTCCTCTTCCTCATGAACGAATTGTCCGTAAATCATCTTGGGACAGCTTCTACCAAACTGAATTGGGCCATGTACTAAAGGAACTGGGGGCCGATCAACTCGTAATCGCGGGGATGCAGACCGAGTTTTGCCTCGACACGACTTGCCGAAGCGCCTATAGTCTGGGATACCAGAACAACGTGCTCGTATTGGATGCGCATAGTACATTTGATAGCAAGGTGCTGAGCAGTGAACAAATTGTAGCTCATCATAATGGGATGCTTGGCAATCGTTTTGTGCGTTTACTCGCGACAGCGGATGTAGATTTTTCGTAAGTTGTTGAAGTTTTATATTCCAAGCCGATTGCTTTCAAGCAAGTCGGCTTCTTTTTTTGTTCATGCGAAAAAAGCGCCCTTTCGAGTGACACCGTTAACAAGAAGCAAGCTGGCACAATATGACGAAGATCATGAATATTGAAAGGCAAATCCGTCTTCAGAACATTCTGGAGGCTTTTTTTATTTCCCAGCGATGAGTTAGATGATATTTGCGAAGAAAACTTTTTCACATATGGATTGAAACTTTCATTTTTAACAGAAAATTCAATTTATGATCATGATTTTCAGAAAAATTTAGAAATTAACAGAAAACGTTAGAATGGCCTAATTATTGTGGAGTATATGGCCCTATAAACATCTGTACATAGATATATGTAAATATTTGAACATTGAACAAAATCTGTATTAGAATTATGATAATTCTGGTTTTAATTTCCAGCCAGGAAAGAAGGCGATCGGACCGTCATACTCACTGTCTAGGCACCATGATATGCCCGCATGTAAATGTATCTTGCAGTCGCTGCGTTTCGTAGGTTAAGAGCGGAAATTACGAATTGAAGTGCAATCATGGATGTATTGTGTCTTGAACACAGCGAAAGGAATGTGAGTTTTTAATGAAAAAAGTAGCTTTAGTAAGCCCGTTGAGAACAGCGGTCGGCTCTTTTAACAAAACCCTTGCGCCTCTAAGCGCTCCTGAACTGGGAGCAACTGTGATGACAGCATGCCTTCAGCAAAGTAAATTAGAGCCTTCTTTGATTGATCAAATTTATTTGGGAAATGTTCTTCAGGCGGGCAATGGCCAAAATCCTGCCAGACAGGCGGCACTAAAAGCCGGTATCCCTATTGATGTACCCGAAACAACGATAAACACGGTTTGCGGTTCAGGACTCCATGCCGTTGCTTTAGCTTACAATTCAATATTGGCTGAACAAGGCAACATCGTCTTGGCCGGAGGCATGGAGAGCATGTCGAATGCCCCTTACCTGCTAAGAAATGCAAGAAACGGCTACAAACTTGGCAACGGTGAGTTGGTAGACTCCCTGGTGGCCGACGGTCTTACGTGCCCGATCAACCATTACCATATGGGAATTACCGCAGAAAATGTTGCCGAGAAATATGGAATTTCAAGACTTGAGCAAGATGAATTTTCCTATCAAAGCCAGATAAAGGCCGTAGAAGCTAAAAACAAGAAGCTTTTTGAAGAGCAGATTGTTCCAGTCATGATCAAAAACAAAAAAGAAACTATTTCTTTCACGGAGGACGAACACATAAGAGGAAATACAACGAAAGAAAAACTTTCTCAATTAAAACCTGCGTTTAAGGAAAACGGAACAGTTACCGCCGGAAATGCTTCAGGAATCAATGATGGCGCGGCGGCTATGCTTGTAGTGTCGGAAGACAAATGTAAGGAACATGCGTTAAAGCCGTTGGCATATATCAAGGGTTATTCACTTGTTGGCGTTGACCCTGCATATATGGGAATGGGACCGGTGAAGGCCATTTCGTCACTTCTAAAGCAACAGGGAATGTCTATTGATGACATCGATCTTTTTGAAATTAATGAAGCGTTCGCCGCACAAGCACTAGCGGTATTGAAAGAGCTTGGAATCAATCCGGAGAAGGTAAATGTCAATGGCGGCGCGATCGCGATCGGGCATCCTGTCGGTGCAAGCGGTGCTAGGGTATTAGTTACGCTGGTTCATGAAATGGTGCGAAGATCTTCACGTTACGGCATCGCCTCGTTATGCATCGGAACGGGAATGGGAATAGCGATGCTAGTTGAAAATGCACTCATTTAAAGTGCGAGTTCAGGATGACTTTTAGAACTACCTCTTAAAAGGAAGGGAGATCGCTATGAATCAAAAAGATGTACTTTCACTCCAATCCATGCCTGCGGCCAGCGGCAGTTATGGGCGCCCGCCTTGTCGCTTCATCAACCGGGAATTTTTGATCATTACCTATGAATCCGATCCCGCTGCGATTAGACAAGCGGTCCCGGAACCTCTTCAGCCGGATGGAAGCAATACCGTTTCCTATGAATGGATCAAGATGCCCGATTCATCCGGGTTAGGAAGCTATGAGGAAAGCGGTATTGTCATTCCGTGTACTTTTCATGGAGAACCCTGTAATTTTGTTGCCCAAATGTATTTGGATAACGCGCCTGCTATTCTGGGAGGACGTGAAATCTGGGGATTTCCGAAAAAATGGGCGAAGCCTCGCTTGATCGTTGAGGAGACGGAGACGCTGACGGGTACATTGCATTACAACAACGTCCTGGTGGCCACGGGAACCATGCCTTTCAAATATAACATTCTTGATGAAAAGGAAACGGCTAAAGCCATCGCAAAAACGCAAGTTAATTTGAAATTAATTCCTGACGTTGACGGTACCCCAAAAATCGCTCAGTTAGTAGCGTATAATCTCGAGAACGTTACTGTAAAAGGCGCCTGGTCAGGGCCTGCCAGATTAAGCCTGATCCCCCATGTCAACGCTCCTGTGGCAGATTTGCCGGTTAAAGCTTATATTGGCGGAAAACATTTTATTGCTGATTTAACGCTTCCATATGGAAGAGTCCTCTACGATTATCTCCAATAAAGTTTGCTTTCCTAAAAATATATATATAAGGAGAAGGAACCATGAATAACAAAGTAATCTCCGCTGAAGAAGCAGTTAAGAAGATCAAAGACGGAGACACGGTGATGGTCGGAGGTTTTCTGGCAGGAGGCTTTCCGGAGGACCTAGTGCGTGCGCTTGTCGACACCAATCCCGCCAGCAATCTTACGATTATTTCCAATGACACAGGCACACCGGAATTATCTATTTATAAGCTTGTAAAAAGCGGCAGAGTAAAGCGGATTTTTGCATCCTATATTGGCTCCAATCCAGAAACGGGAAGGCTCCTGATGACGAAAGAAGCAGAGGTCCAACTTTTCCCGCAAGGCACACTCGCTGAAAAAATACGCGCAGGAGGGGCCGGTTTGGGCGGTGTTTTAACACCTGTAGGTGTAGGCACCGTTGTAGAGGAAGGAAAAAAGAAAATAGAAATTGATGAAAGAGAATATTTGCTTGAACTCCCGCTCAAAGCGGATGTGGCGCTAATCAGAGCCCATAAGGCTGATGAAGCTGGGAATCTTGTCATCAACGGCTCTTCACGTAATTTCAATATGGTTATGGCTACAGCGGCAGAGTATGTAGTTGCTCAGATAGACGAATACGTAAAGACGGGAGAAATTGACCCCAATCATGTCAACGTTCCCGGAATATTTGTCGACGCAATTGTAAAGGTGGGTGAAAACGCATGAATAACAGAGAATTCATTGCCCGAAGAATAGCCCAGGAATTCAAAAATGGCGAAGTGGTCAACCTTGGTGTCGGATTGCCTACAATGGTAGTGGACTATATCCCCGAAAACATTCATATTATGCTGCAGGCTGAGAACGGAATCCTCGGTGTAGGCCCCAAAGCGGCTCAGGGAAAAGAAAGGCTCGATTGTATCGATTCAGGCGGAAACTACGTTACAACTATGGAAGGAGCATGCTTTTTTGACAGTGCACTTTCATTTTCCATCATACGCGGAGGGCATGTGGATATCACCGTGTTGGGCGCCCTGGAGGTAGATGAGAAAGGCAACCTTGCAAGCTGGATGATCCCTGGGAAAAAAGTTCCAGGCATGGGGGGAGCCATGGATTTGGTGGTTGGAGCCAAGAGAGTCATTGTAGCCATGGAGCATGTGAACAAAAATGGGGCGCCGAAAATACTGAAACAATGCAAGCTGCCCCTGACTGCTGTAAATGTTGTAAAGACCATAGTAACCGAAAAAGCTGTCATCGATGTTATTCCGGGTAAAGGGCTGATGCTAAAGGAAATTGCTCCGGGTTTGTCGGTGGAAGACGTTCAATTGGCAACAGAGGCTAAGCTGATGGTTTCACCACATTTAAAGGCCATTGCAGTATAAAGGTCATAGAAAGGAGCCAGTTGCACCTTCAAATTAACTTGTCCGGCGTTTAACTGCCCCCTCGACTGCATTTATTATTACAAATAAGGTTCGCTAATTGCTCATTGAGCAATTGCGAGCCTTTTAGGGTTGGAGCGGGACCATTCAAGCAGCATTCTACGATGAAAGCCTACAGCTGTCCAAGATCTTTCTAAAGCTATACCCCATACTATGGGAAAAAATCTGTTTGGTGCCCCTCTCCTATTGTTCTTCCAGACGATCCACACGGACGGTTTGAGTATTTCCTGGTCTGCTACCTATCTGTACCGTTGCCATACCGTTTGCTTGGTCTACATGCTCAATCCAGATCGGTTTACCATCCAATTGTACAGCAATATTTTCGGATGAATCATAAATAGCTTTTGCTCGTTCCACATTCATGCTATTCTTCCCCTCCTGATTGTTGTTGTGTGCATTCATTCAGAAATATAGTTCACCTAGTCTTCATCTATAATCCGTTCAACGTCTAATGAAGGGATGCCATGAGAAGGCGAAGTTGAAACTACAGCCTCCAAATCCACATGAGCCACAGCTACGGGAAATGGCGGACGGATTCCATGTGAAAGAGCAAACTCGGGCGGCAATGCATCCTGTTCGCCTCCAGCTGGGCCCCGAAAGGCGATTTGGCTTTGACCCACACGATGCCTGATTTGCTGAGGATAGGATTTTCCGGACATAAATTGTGTACCCCCTTTTGAATCGGATATGCCTTACTATGTACCAAAATTGCTGTAACCATGCGCACGCGGAAGCAATTCGCAGTCTTCATCCATACCTCATACAATTACTTGTACGAAGCATAAAAATGATTAGCTCACAGCCAAGGCGTTGGAATCGAAGGATGCAGATGCGGATAGCTCATCACTATGCGATGCTCGGTAATTGTTTAGTGCGTTTGCTTGCTACGACGGATGTACATTTTTCGTGAATTTAAACATAAAACAGCCCCAGCTTCTCACGAAGACCGGGGCTATCTATGATTCCATCCCATAAATGAGGTGCGTATTATTTTTATGCTTTAGCTGCCCAAATTTCAATTTCAATTTTTATTTCAGGCAATCCTAGAGCAGTAAGGTAGCCGATAGTCATTGCAGGATAATCATTCCCGAATAACTTTTCCCATTGGGAATACATGTAATCCCAATCTATCTGCTCAGTTGCCCATACATTTACTTTTATAATATTGTCAGCGGTTAATTGTTCGGCGTCCAAAACTGATTTAATGTTATTAAAAGTATTGCTGATTTGTAGGTTAAAGCTTTCTGGGAATTGGCCATTCTGATCTACTCCAACTTGACCCGAAGTCACGAATAGCTCTGAATTTCTGGGAACTTTAGTTATATGTGTGTAATTCCCTACTGGTTTCGGCATACCTGCCGGGTTTTTTCTAGTTATTTTTTCATATTTCATTTAATCGACCTCGTCATTTTTAAATTTTTCTACCGTTTCTTCTAACCACTTTTAGGCAGACTCCACCAATAAAAATGATTTTAGAAAAAAACAGCAGTAGAGTATCCATATCCAAAAGATATAAAGTTTAATGATCTTTTCTTCATGACATGAACACTCCTTTCTTATAAAATGTCAAAATCGTTGATTATCCCTTATCTTAATATAACTAATGTGACTTAACAACTTCATATCATTGTGTTATGCGATGTAGTCACACCTCAGAATGCAGATTAGTTGGCTTGCTCTTTTCTTTACACCTCATACAATCACTTGTACGAAGCATACTAAGTGAAAAATTATATGCTCATATCCCGGGGTGACCGGAAACGAAGGATGCAAAATGCGGATTTAAGAAAAGGAGGACTGCGGTATGCATACGGTCTGGAAAGGTGCGATCAGTTTTGGGCTGGTTCATGTGCCCGTTAAAATGTTTTCTGCGACTGAGGATAAGGACATTTCCATGCGTTATATTCACAAGGAGTGTGGAAGCCCACTTAGCTATGTACGAAAGTGTCCCGTTTGTGATAAGGAGGTCGAGTGGGAGGAAATTGGAAAAGGCTACGAGTATGAAAAAGGAAAATTTGTCATGTTCGACAAGGAGGAACTGGAGCAAGTTAGCGGACAAGCGGATAAAAATATTGTTATTTTAGATTTTGTAGATTTGCAGGAAATTGATCCGATTTACTTTCAGAAAACGTATTATTTGTCCCCGGATCAAGCTGGCTCCAATGCGTATAAGCTGCTCATGAATGCGATGAAGGATACCGGAAAAATCGGGATTGCCCAAATCTCCATCCGCTCTAAAAGCAGCCTGGCGGCTATTCGGGTGTTGGATGAATGTTTGGCGGTGGAGACGATGTTTTACCCCGATGAAATTCGCCCTATTGCTCAAGTGCCTAACTTACCGGGGCAGGAGGAGGTTAAAGAGAAGGAGCTGACCATGGCAAAAATGCTGATCGAGCAGCTATCTACACCTTTTGATGCAGCAAAGTATACGGATCAATACCGCGAGCGTCTGCTGGATCTCATTCAGCATAAAGTGGCTGGTGAAGAGGTGCGAATCGCCCCAACACAGCCTCAGACCAATGTAGTAAATTTAATGGCCGCCCTTCAGGCCAGCATCGAGGCAGTGCAACCTGTCGTTACCGATCCCGGCCCTGCTGCGAAAAAGCGCCCTGCGCGTAAACCAGCAGCCCCATCAGCACAGCAGGCTGTTGCAGGCGAGAACATCTCTCCGACTCCAGCCAAAAAGAAAAGAAGCACTGCCAAACGTAAAGAAACTTAAGCTGAGGTACAGAAAAGTCTGGTTAAGGGGTGGCGGTGACACTGCTTTGATACGATAGTAGCTGACTGAACGCCCCCCGCTCCTCTTGTTCCAGTTGGTGGTAGTTCCCCTGCTGTATGACCTCGCCTTGATCCAGTACGACAATTTGATCCGCATGTCTGATGGTTGACAGGCGGTGTGCAATGACGATCAACGTCATTTGACCTTTCATCCGTTCCAGTGCTGCCTGAATTGCGGCTTCATGCTCACCATCCAGCGCACTTGTCGCTTCATCTAGTATAAGTACCGAAGGATGATGCAAGACAGCCCGTGCTAATACTAGCCGTTGACGTTCTCCTCCAGACAGACGAATCCCGCGATCTCCAATTACTGTGTCCAGCCCTTCGGGCAATCTGGATACAAAGTTGTCTGCGGCGGCAAAATGTAACGCCTCCCATAGCTGCTGCTCACTAGCATCCTTATCTGCCAGCATCAAATTTTCGCGGACAGTCGCATGAAATAAAAAGGGGTCTTGTGACACGTAGCCAAACGACTGCCGCCACTGGAGCAACAATTCGTCGTCCAGCACAAGCCCGTCTATTGTAATCTGTCCCCCAGTTGGACGTAAAAAACCCATCAGGACATCGACCATTGTACTTTTACCTGCTCCCGATTTCCCTACAATGGCTGTCATTCCCCGAGCGGGTATGAACAAGTTAATATTACGCAGCGCAGACTCTGCTGCACCATCGTAGCGATAATCCAGATGGCTGCATTCGATCCCATGACGAAGGGACAGGGGTTGCCGTACAGATGCAGATACAATTAATGAAGGATCTGTGAAAGCTTCGCACTCCTGTTGCACCTTGGTGACACTTTCAAAAGCGGAGATCATAGACATGATGTATTCCAGACTCGCTTGAATAAGAGCAAATCGGGGCCATAAGCGGGAAAATATAAGAATCAGCACAATCAGTTTTTCAGGAGTAACATGCAGCCACTGCAGCGATATAAATATGACACTTGCGACAAAAACAGCTGCCGCTGTACGATGAAAAAACTGTGTGGTCGCATTTTGCCGGACAAATTGGGTCGTATTATCCTCCATGCGTTGTGTCAGGGAACGAAACCAATGGATATTCGCCGCTTCCAACAGATTGCTTTTAATATCTTTCATGCCGTTCATGTGATCCGTAATTCCAGCAAAATAAACCTGCGAAAGCTCAGTGGTACGATCACCTAATTGTTTGGCATTTCGAATGGAGCGGCGGAACACGACAAACAGCCCCAATCCACTCAGAAATACTAGTCCGGTTAAAGAGGGGGATAACCAAAAAGCCAACGCAATCTGGATCATCGTAAACATGACGGCTGTAGTCAGTTGAAGAAGCAAATTCGTTCCCTGACTGACACGCGCCAGCTCGGTCGTCATCACATGGCTAAAATCAGATTTACGCTGACGCAAATAAAATGCCCACTGCGCCTTCATAAAAGAAGTGTACACGTCTATTCGAAGGGAACGCATAAAACGCTGCTGAATCCGCGAATTCAGGATGGATTGGTAACGCTGAAGCATAGCCTGCCCTGTAAGCAGCACTATAAAAACCATCAACATCCCCGGCAACAGCCAGCTTTTAGGAATGAACGGCAAAAAATGTTCCAATCCACCAGACAGAAATGGCATTCCCGAATGACCGACAAATACGCCGATGGCCGCCAGCATAGGAACAAGCATATAAATGCCAAAACCCTCCAGCAGGCTGACAATGATCATACATCCAATATTGAGAAATAACGCACCGCCGTTCACGCTATACAGCTTTGTCATATATAATCGCAGGTGAACCATAATGCACACTCCTTATCGAGAGTCAGTGCTTTGAAAATCGCCGCTTCAGCCAAAGAAATGGACGTAAAGGGATATACAAAAAATGCAGCTGGCGAGGCAGTGGAAAAACGGCCGAATCCCCCGTAGAGGGAAACAAACGGCTGATGAGGTACCATAGTCTGTGTCTTGGCTCTTTTAAGGAAAGCAAGTAAGTGCGACTGACCGGCTGATGGGCAGCCGCCGTGTTTCTGGTCATGACTTGGCTGGAGGCGGCAGCTGGAGTAATGGGGGCACAACTGGTAGCGGTGCTCATCGGGCTATGATCGTCGTTACTGGCATCTTCCGTGATGCTAGTAACGCCACTGGTGGCAAGCATGGCTGCTTCGCCACAGGTATCGCATACTGAAGCACCGCCATTCGGAGGTGCGGCCTCCGCTTGCTCCGCCAAAGCTCTGCTGTACAGCGGCTCTGATGGAGCAAGCCTGCCTGTACCCGACCCGTTGGCAATCGGGTACGGTGCGGGAACGCTGGCCTGCATGAAGGCCAGCGCGCTCAGCGCGAGCCTGTGCGCCTGCCGGGTAGCCGATACCGGACGCATCGGCTCCGGTATCGGCGTACCCAACAGCGCAGCGGCGAGTGCCCAAGCCTGCCCGCCAGCAGGCAGGCCCCCGTAGCGGCGCATCATCGGCAGTAGCGCCTCCCAATCGACAGCACATACCGCAAGCCTGTCGATGTCAACCAGCCAGCGCAGCCTGAACCAGCCGTGACGCGCACCATGCGCACTCAAGTACAGAAATTGATGCTCGCTGCCAAGCGTATACATACAGGACGTCATCACAGTCCTGTTGTCGGCAGATCCCAACGTTACCTGCCGACTGGTTCCTGCAGCTTTGCCTATTTTCCGGCAGTTCCACAGCTCGTCAAAAGAGGGTTCCCCACCCCCATCCGGGTGAAGCCGCCAATGCAGCTCAATCTCTACCCGTTTTTGCAGATGGAGGTAGGATGCATGATGGTCCTTCCATTTCCAACTGCCAAGGACACGCACTTCTCCGCTCTTGGACGCATATCCGGCTTCCTTCATCCAATGCTCAGCCTCATCCATATCGTCAGGGGCAATGAGTAAATCTATATCCTTGGAGGTACGCAGAGAAACATCCCCGTACAATTGCTGCGCTAGAGCAGGACCCTTCAACATAAGCACACGAATTCCATGAGCTATGAGCAGCCTGGTCATACGCTCGGCTTCTGCTTGAAGATGGAGCATGCGAAGCGTGTTTCGATGATACTGCGCCTGAAGGTTTCGCAACAATTCTGCGGGAACGAACGGATGATTCAATGTTTTCAGTTGGAGATACACCGTAGGTACCACTCGATGGTGCTCGGTCAGACGTAAAAAGCGGACCCAATCCATCTCACGCAGCTGGGTAGCAGCAGTCTTATCCTGCCAATGAGAAACGTCTTTCCCCAATAGAGAGAGTAACAACGTTAATTCTTGATCCTCATTCCAATTCGCAAGTTCCAAAACAGACTTGGTGGGCATGCATTCTTCTCCTTCTTGTCTCATCGCATTAAAGCAAAGAACTACCTTTATATTCCATCTTTGTATTTGTATCCGTCACAGCGCGTCTCCCGAATATCCCCACCACCGTAAATGCTTCCATCTCCCGTTTCCCCGTAACATAAATCGGTCCGCTACGTACCCATGCATGTGCGGCCAAGCGGCCAGCGGCATTTTTGGCTGTGCCCAGATACAGCGTGCAGTCCAGTTTTCTGCGCCCCAGCAACGTCATCGCCGCAGCGGCTTGTACAAGACAACTACTGCGCCAAGGAGTATAACGGCTTGCCAGCTCTACAGCGTGCGAAATCTGCTGGATGCACTTCTCCTGCCTGACATCACACTGCCATGGAGTTTCTTCCATACATATGCCCCAAACCCTTGAGTAATCCCCAAAAGAACGACGCTGGCGCAGCCTCGCCCATCCCAGCTCCAACCAGGCTTCCGGCAACAATCTCCTAACCTCTGGAGACAGGAGAAGAAGCCGTTGTATCCGCATGCTATACCGACTCCCGTAGAAGCTTTAAAAGTCCTTCCCGCTCCAACTCAGCCACAAAGGAATGTACCTGCTGTCTGCACTGTTCCTCGTCCACCTCATATTCATTCGTCAGGACAGTTACGATATCGCCAAGGGAAGGACCGGATTCTGCCAGTTCCCAGATTCGTCCTCCTGTGAAGCCTAAGTTATAATATTTACCAGTGTTAATGCTCATCATCACTTTTTCTCCGTCCATATCACTGACATAGACCTCTTCACCGTAAATGACACGATAATGGTCTTTAGCTGGATTAGTGGCTGCCATAACTCTTTTCCTCCTTACGAATGATATCAAGTACCCGTTGTACAACCTCGGACGCAGTAAAGACGGAACTATCCCTCAGCAGCCGCCAGCCCTCTACTTTACGAGCCATCCTAGCCGCTGTATCAAACGACCATTCACTCAAACCCATTCGCGGAAGAATCACCCTACGATATGTATGTTGTAGTAATGTATGCAAGCACTCCAGAACGTTCAAGGGCTGTTCCGTAACCGCCATTAGCTCCCCTTCGCGCATCAACGCACGGATTGGAGAATCTGCCACAAGCTCGAATACGCCCCCTAAGGGCAGCGGATCGTTAAAAAATTCATCTACGGCGGGTACGGCATATTTATTCAGCTCACCTGCAAGCATACGCAGATCTTTGTATTGTGGCATTACAGAATTGCCATCAGTTAGGGACCGTATGTTATTTCTTTTGCGTGCATGCTTGTTCTCCCGCAAAGCCTCCAGTTGGAGCAAGCTATCCAACCCCAGCTTTTGCTGCGGATAAGCTGGATACACGACGGCTGAGGAAGCCGTAGCTTTTACAGCAATCACGTCATCACTAACCATCTGATAACCTGTCTGCCTAAAAGCAGCAGCCAGTGTCGATTTGCCCGTACCCGATTCACCCACAAATGCGTAGGCCTTCCCCCCAATGACGACCGCACTTCCGTGAATAGGTAATATTCGTCTTTGCATCAGCAGAACACCCATGCATGTACCCAGTACAAACAGCCGCACGGTGTCAGGATCGGCCCCGGAGAATATGCTTACCTCGATCTCCTTGCCTTCCCTGACGGCATAAATGGCCGTGCCTGGTATTTGGAACATAAATTGCTCATCTAGCATCACAAAATTGGCCTGCTCCAGCTGATCACTCCATGCAGTTAAATCAGCTTGTCGAATGACTACATCCTCTACTGCTTCCGGTGCTGCCAGGATCAGCTCAGGCAGATTAAGCTCACTGGAAATCCTGAGTCCAAAGGCTATATATTTCGTCCAACTGACATTTGCACTCCTGTCATGCACGATAGGACTCACTCCTCTGTCCTTAAAAATCCCGTCTTTATTTCTTGGGCAATACCTCTAACCCGAAGAAATAAAGACGGCTTTGTATTGAATACGAGTCCAATGGATTATGCTATTCTCGTTCATTTAGTCGTTATCGGACCAGTTTTTTCGCTTCCAGCCCAACATCGGCTGCATGTATAACCATGTGTTAGCTTGGATTATGAAGATCGGCATCGTGGTCAGACACCCAGTCAATCTGTTTCCAGCCTTTACCCGCCATAGTCTGGTTAATATCCAGCACCTCTATCGTCGGTTCCTGCCATTCTTTTTTACTCATCTCATCACCTCCCCTCCAACGAATGGCGGACTGTCTGACCGGATAGGTTCGATCAGTTCAATCTACAGAGAAAACGGTACACGATCAGGCTATGCATTAGTAGTCGTATATTCGGATCAGACGCCTGCTCAGGGCGGGGGTCGTGAAGTTTCGCCATAGCCGTCTTAATAAACTCAATATTGAGATATTCGGCGGCTCGTAAATCATGACACATCAGTTGAAGCTCTCCCATAAACGTATCCCAGCAAGGAAGCATTCGATGTAACCAATCTGCAGGCTGTACACCCCGTACCCGCTGGTTCAACCGAACGTCATCAGGTAGATGATCACGCATGGCCGTACGAATGAGGGCACGGTCCCGACCGTTTTGCACATACTGTTCAAAAGGCACCGATAAGCAAAAGCGAATCACTCGGCTGTCTCCGGTCGGATCACGTTCCCACAGGCCATACTGTAGTGAAAGTTTGGTCGCGACCACACCATTTTTGTTAGCAATCGCCAAATTCGAAAATTTCTCTTTTCTCGTCTGATCGGCGTTTTTCATCCAGCCTGTTCCGCTCAATACAGGAATATCTTCTACATGCATCCGTTTGGCAAACTCCGGGTGGATCAGTGAAGGAACGGGACTTCGATTGCTACGCCGCAGCCATGAACGAGATTCAAGCGAAGTCGCTTTTTTCAACATCACAGGGAGTAGATGAGACATACGCCTGCCCGTAAGCTTGCTGTACCGCCACAATCCCTGAAAGGATTGCAACCAGTGCAAACGACGAAACTGCCGGGCATAATAGTCTAGTGCAGGACCCCACGATACGGTAAAATTGCCTCGTGCCCCGGTCAATAGTACACCGACATTGTGCTCCTGTGCTTTTTCATAAAAACCTCTGATCCAGAAAGAGTTTTCAAAATATTTGTAGGGTGCTTCCATGAGTTCCAGCCAAATATCAATTTCTGAAAACGGACTTTTCCCCTCAAAATCCATATAATTCTCGTGAATGTTTCCTACATAGCGAGCCGTAGACTGAATATAGCTTCGTTCGTTCGCCAGCAATGTAGGCGGTGTCCAGTCTGTAAAATCTTGAACAGGCACATAGCTGTAGGCATGCAGCGGCTTTTGTTGCAAGTGCAGCGATGGCGCGGCAAAGCTGGCAACCGCCCCAGAATCCAGCCCTCCGCTCAAGGCAGCCCCTACAGCGCGATGCGTCCGTAGTCGGGCAGTGACCGCCTGTGTGAACACCTCGCGGAAAGCTTCTATGTACTCGCCTCCTGTTTTGAGCCGCAGTGGCTCTACCTTATCCAGACATGCATATTTATGAAGGGTTCGCTTCCCCTCCTCCATAGTGAACCAATGTGCAGGAGGAAGCTGGTTGATATGCTTGTATGCGGTCGTTCCGATATCGACGGATTCCTGCATGGCACGGATGGACAAAAATTCGGCCAGCCACGGTTCATGCAGTTCTTTTCGCAGAGAGGACAGGGCCAAAAGTGGAGCGACTACCGTGCTAAACGCGAATCCTCGATCATGTTGGTAGATGTACAGCGTACGATTTCCTGTCATATCTCGAGCACCATATAATCGATGTTCCTTGGCATCCCAAATGACAAAGGCAAAATCACCTATCAGATAACTGGCTGCTTCCACTCCCCATTTGTCATATGCCAGCAAAATCAGCTCGCTGTCCGTGATATCTTGCCGCCGTTCCTGCTCAACTCCCAGCCGTTCAAACAGCTCGGAACGATTGTCAATAATCGCATCCGCTGTGATTGCCAAATCTCTTAGCTCATCATAGAAGGGAAGACGCTCATGAACAGATTCCGGGGTCACATGCTGAGCATGACAACCCAAAAAAATTGAGCCTTCGCACCAAGCGCATACGCGGTCAGCGGGATATTTTCGCAGGGCTTGCATCATTTTCCCGCCTTCTTCGGTGCTTACGGACTCATGCCCAAAGCTATAGATTCCGGCAATCGCACTCACGTTCTTCCCCCTTTTTCTTTTCCTATACTTGATAACGCTACAGACGCCAAGCGCCCGAGCTTACGGGCAAAGAGGTTGCGAGATCGGAGACCTTGATCTGGGCGTTGATAGCTTTGGAGCTGAGCGATAAGACGGTTCCGCTCCTCATAGCTATGTGCCAACCTGTTTTCCAGTGATTGAATCCGTCTATCGCTCACGATCTGGTCCACCTGCATCCTTGCTAGATCTTGAGGTACAGTATGACGGGTTGCATTTATCACAAGTTCTCTGTTATCTGCATCCTGGTCTTCCAGCATCCGATAACCTGCCTTCCATTCAAAGCCGCTTTGTTGGAGAAATTGTTGTGTACGTTGACTCAGCAGTTCTATATCCGGCTCATCTTCAAAGCGGACTCCAGTCATCTGCTCAGCCTGCTCCAACGCTTCCGCGTAACCAAGCTGCCTAAACATGCGGGACCCAATGCTTCTGCAATATAGCTCAATTTCCGTTTTACTCAACAAATGTTGCCAGCTATGTACCGAATCCTGATGCGCCTGCTCATGCTCTCCTACGAATGGATCACCCGCTCCCATACTATAAAAAAGACTGGATTTGGGCGTCTCCGCAAAGTCTCCGTACTTTTCCATCCCCGGCTCATACTTGATCCCCAGAAAACTGCACAGCTTCTCGATCTCCATCGTTGGATTGGATACGAGCTGTTCATACCTAAGCGGGTATGCAAGTGGATGAGGTGTAGCAAAATAATGAGCATAACGGAACAAACCAACTGTAATATCCGTCATTTTCATATTAAAATGCGGACTCCCCAGTTCTTCCAGCAGTTGAAAACGTCCATTCCGTAGCTGATTGACCTTTTTAAATGAGGCCACGATGGCCAAAGGATTCCGGATAAGCCACAGCCTGCGGGCAGTAGGGAATAAACGGTCTATAAATTCCAGCACCGTATAGTAACGCGGAGATTTGTCGATAAGCATATCTGCTGTTGTTCCTTGAAGCAGACCATTATATATTTCAAGTGCATACGAACGGGAGGCCTGCTCCAATACGTCGGAGGGAACCATGCCTTTAAAAAATTGCCGAAGTATGCCTGTTCCTCCATATGGCCGTGCATGTGACTGAGGAAGATCATATAAACTGAGCAGAAACCACATTTCCTGTGTGGCAAACAGGCGGGAATGGTTTTGCAAAATGGCGGTAAGCAGCGAGCTTCCACTCCGAGGGACACTTAACAGGAATACCAGCCCTCCGCCTTGCTTTTCAATCAAGCAAACTCCTCCTCTACCTCTGCTCAAGACACTTTAATAGATACATATCGTATTTTTTATTATAAATTTATGATACATAATGTATCTTGTCAATCCCTTTGATGGATAAATTCAGCACTTCACGTTCATGTTAATCCATATGTAGATCTATAAGTTCAACAATCAGTCTGTAAATAAAGATTTTGCTGCATGTTAGACAAAGGAGGATAGCACTATGGGACAAGCCGTTAAAGGTACCATTACCATTGAAGGCCAGGAAATTCCTATCACAAACCCGGATAAACCACTGTGGCCTGAAGCAGGCGTGACTAAGGCGCTATATCTTCGCAAGCTGGCGGTATTAGCTCCCTTCCTGCTCAAATATTGCCATCATCGTCTGCTGACCGTCATTCGCTGGCCACATGGGATTCACGGTGATTTTTTTTATCAGAAAAATGCCCCACGTCCTCGGCCGGACTATATTGAAACCGCTCTGCATGATGGTATTGAATATATCGTGCTCGGCAAATTGCCACAACTTCTCTGGCTTGGTAATCAAGCTGCGTTGGAATTCCACCCCTCTCTGCATGAAGCGGGAAGCAAGCTGCCCTGTGAATGGATGATTGACCTTGATCCATCCAGAGAGGTGGAGCCACGTATTATGGAGGCAGCCTCTATTGTCGGTGAAGTACTAGCTTCGCTTGGTTTGGATTCCGTCCCTAAAACATCTGGGGCCACAGGTGTACAAATTATCGTTCCGATCCGTACAGGCATAACCTTCGACGAACTTCGCAGCATCGGGCTATTAGTTGGACAGTTTGTGACAGAAAAGCACCCGCATCTGTTCACACTCGAACGGTTAAAGAAGGATCGGGGAACAGCCATCTATTTTGATTATTTGCAGCATTATCAGGGAAAAACTTTGGCCGCTCCTTATACCCCGCGGGCACGCCCCGGCGCTACGGTCTCCACTCCGCTAACATGGGAAGAGGTACGGCAAGATGTATCACCACTTGACTACCATTTGCTGAATATTGAGGAACGACTAAACCAGGTAGGCGACTTGATCGACAAGGTTCCTCCCCAGCCCGTAGAAGACGTCCTCAAGCATATGCGCACCAAGGCACACCCAACCTGATCAATGCTTGGAAGAACAAAAAAGGGGACGAACCCCGCAGCCATTAGGCTGAGAAATTGTCCCCTTGCGCTAGTGTATTCCTTTTTTCTTAAAGCGTCCGCCCTTCACATCGTGAATGTTACCGATCGCAACGAAAGCGTGCGGGTCCCAATCTTCAACGATGCTCTTCAGCTTAGCTTCCTCCAGTCGGGTAATGACAACGAAAATCACTTTCTTGCTTTCGCCCGTAAAGCCGCCTTCACCTTCCAGATAAGTTACGCCCCGTCCAAGACGGTCTGTCAGGGCATCCCCGATATCACGGTATTTTTCACTAATAATCCAGACCGATTTGGACTGATCCAGACCCTCAATTGTAATATCAATCATTTTCATGGCGATATAATAAGCAATCATGGAATACAGGGCATTCGGCCAACCGAACACAAAACCTGCACTTCCCAGAATGAAGATATTAACGAACAGTACGATCTCACCGACCGAAAAAGGAGTTTTTTCACTGACGAGAATAGCTACGATCTCTGTTCCATCCAGCGAGCCGCCAGACCGAATCACAAGACCCACCCCAACGCCGAGAATGACGCCCCCAAAGATAGCACCCAATAGTGGTTCGCCAGGAGTCAATGCACTTACATTGTGAAGTAACGCGGTACCGATGGACATCACGATAATGCCAAATAATGTGGATAAAGCGAAGGTTTTACCGATTTGTTTGTATCCGATAAGTAAAAATGGAAGGTTCAACAGGGTCAGGAAAATGCCGAGTGGATAGCCAGTAATCTTGGAGGCCATGATGGAAATACCTGTAACGCCTCCGTCAATAACGCCGTTAGGAACCAGAAATATTTCGAGGCCCACTGCCATAAGCGCCGCACCGAAAATAATCATGGCCGCACGCTGAAACAGGCGTTTTGCTTTGTTCTTCGGATTAGCTGGAATTTTGCTGATCTTGGTCAACTCTCCGGTTACATCTGTGATATCAGACAGATTTTGAACTTCCTTGCTCACTACACTCATATATAAATCCCCCCGTTACAGTATGGTATATTGGACCGAAAAAGGGGCTGCTATCCGCAGTCCCCTCTCCTTTACCGCGCTTGTGTTATATGAATAGTATACCATAAAACTGTGATTTTGCGCAAAAAAGTTAGCAAAGAGCACATAAATCACAATAAAGCGGGATTATATCGATAAAAACGGCGAAAACCGCCTTTAAAGGAGTGGAGAGAGCATGCGAGTTAGAATTTCAGCTATTTTCTGAGATCGAGGCCGTCTGCGGAACACGTTTAAATCTATGCGTGAGGAGTTGGAAATGTCCTCTACAAAATCTTCCGAAAGCCGTTCCAGCGCTGAATTAGCAAAAACTATAGCGGTCAACTCAAAATTATAGAAAAAGCTGCGCATGTCCATATTGGCGGTCCCGACCGAGCCGAGTAAATCATCAACAATCACCACTTTGGCGTGAATAAATCCTTTTCGATATTGGTAGAACTCCACCCCTGCCTCCAGCAGTTCTTGCACATAGGATAAAGACGCCAGATGAACCAGCTTTGAATCGGATTGGTAGGGAATAATAATTTTCACATCTACGCCACTGACTGCTGCCAGCTTGAGCGCCTCATAAATCCCCAGATCGGGAATAAAATACGGCGTCGTAATCCAAATCCGCTTCTTGGCAACTGTGAGCGCTCCAAAACACATTTCCTGAATCGTATCCCAAACCTGATCGGGACCGCTGCTCAAAATCTGTACTTCCTCATCCCCGGTGCAGGTATGTGGAGGAAATAAATTCACATCCATCAGCCTTTCCCCTGAGGCCAGCTTCCAGTCGCTAAGAAATGCATTTTGCAGAAAATAGACGCTATCTCCTTCAATCTGCAAATGCGTATCCCTCCAAAATCCCACTTTGGGATATTTTCCGAGATAATCGTCGCCTACATTAATCCCCCCCACAAATCCGATCATGCCGTCCACCACCACGATTTTCCTGTGATTGCGATAGTTAATCCGGCGGTCCAACGTGGCGAAAAACGGAGGTAGAAAATAATGAAATTCCACTCCCGCCTCACTACAGGTACGAATAAAGGAATAGGGCAAATGGTAGCTTCCTACACCGTCCACAACGAATCGTACCTTTACTCCCTCACGTGCCTTGCGGATCATGACCTCTTGAAACTTTCTTCCGATTTCGTCGGCCCGAAATATGTAAAACTCCACATGGATATGATGTTGCGCATTTTCCATCGCTATCAGCATAGCCTCGAAGGTTTCTTCACCGTTCGTCAGCACACGTGTGCGATTACATCCAGTCAACGGGTTTTCCGACATACGAATTAACTGGTTAAACAGACGCTCCTGATGCTTGAAATGAGGATTATGCATTTGCTCCACCTGTTCAATCACCTTGGATTGCGCCCACAGACGCTCGCGAAATTCACGAAACAGCTGCGATCCCCCTTTTCGAACCATTTTGCGCTTCTGATAATCCTGTGCAACAAAGTAGTACACGACAAAGCCAATGAGCGGGAAGCAAAACAAAATAAAAAGCCAGGCTACCGCTTTGGACGGCTTGCGAAATTCAAAGAGCAGGATCGTCCCGGTCTGAAAAATAAAAACAATTAAAACCAACAGCAACCACAGCATGTCTAAGCCTCCTTATATATCTCAGGATTTTGGAAAATCCTCATCTACGTTTTATACTAAGCTCCAATTTTTTTGACATGTTTGCCTCTTAAGCTGAATAGATAGTAACCAAGCACTATAGGAGCGATGTCCGGAAAGGAGCGATTATGAAAAAAGGAAGCCTAAATCGCCGGATGACCCTGCTTGTTATTCGGGATGCACAGCAACCACCCAAGCAGCTACAATGCTCTACAGCCGCTGTCATTCTCGTCCCAACTCTTGTGATCGCATCTATCTCTACACTTGTGATCGGACTGCAAATCCGTTCTTCCCATATTATCTCCCAAATGGAAACGAATCTTGCTGTCCAGAGTTTGCAGATGGAGGTCACGGTAGCGGACAAGGATGCAGCCATTGGGCGACTACGGCAGGAAGTCATGGAGCTGACGAATCAAGCCACCAATATTCGTGAACGCCTCCAGCGTGTAACGGAGCTGGAACAGCAAATGCAGCAATTCATTCGAAAACACGGAAACTCATCTGCCACAAGTAACCATAAAAAGACCATGACGCCGCTCTCCTTGGATGCTTCCGGCCATATCGGAGGTGAGCTGATCGCAGTGCATGAAAATACTGCCCTCCTAACTCGCAAGGCAATGGATGATTTTCAGGAGATCGAATCTCTGTTGGACACGGTGGAACGTACGGTTCCCCGCTCTATTCAGCAAGCAAATGCCGTACAGCAAAATCTGGAGCGCAAACAAGCCGCACAGCTACTCCAGACTCGTAGGCTGGCTCTTGCCGAGCAAGGGAATCCCTCCGTTTGGCCTGTCGGTTCACGGCGAATGACCTCCAGCTTCGGCTATCGCAGCGACCCTTTTACGGGTAGATCTGCCTTTCATTCAGGCGTGGACATTGCCGGACAAACCGGTGATCCTGTCTATGCAGCTGGGGCGGGCACCGTCTTGGAGGCTGCTTCTAGCGGAGCCCGCGGCAAGTGCATCATCATCCAGCATCCTGACGGGCTCCAGAGCTGGTATATGCACCTGAGCGGCATGCAGGTGGCTCCGGGGGATCGTGTCCACAAAGGACAGACCATCGGTCTGCTGGGAAGTACCGGGAGAAGCACAGGACCTCACCTTCATTTTCAGATCGTCAAGCATAACCAACCTGTCGATCCATTACTGTATGTACAATAAGGATTTTTCAAAATCTTTACAATAAAAGATTGGGGGAAAACCATCATGTTCAAGGAATCCAAAAAAAAGCTCTCCGCCCCAGCTATGGATACACTGCTCGCTAATGGCACCAGCTTTGAAGGTACAGTTGAGGCAGAGGCCAATATTCGGATCGACGGTCATTTTCAGGGCGATATCCGCAGCACTCGTACTGTCGTCATTGGAGAATCTGCTGTTGTACGTTCGGACATCATCGCACGAGACGTCATTCTTGCCGGTAAGGTGTTCGGCAGCATTACTACAGAAGGACGACTGACCATTACGCCGACAGGTGAACTGTACGGAAATACGGCAACCGCTGCATTGGTCATTTCTGAAGGTGGTATACTGGACGGCACAATTCAAATGAACCGAACAAAGGATGTAGAGTTGTCAACTTCTACGGATGAGTCAAACGACGAAACCCAATCTAGTTTCAGCAAAAACAAGGAGGACAGCCAAGCCGCTCTGCAATCCGAAGCAGGATAAAGTCAGTATATACTCCTTTAAATCCAGTGCATTTTCCATTCATTCCATAATATCCTCCACTCTGCGCTCCAAAAATAATTGGTACACCTTGCGTATGACGATTTTTCCGCACATATACAATGGAATCACCAAAATGATACCCAGAATCCCGAGCAGGTCGCCACCAACTAACAGTAAAATAACGACAGTCAACGGATGAATATCCAGCTGCTTGCCAAAAACTATAGGTGACAACCAATTATCCTGAATTTGCTGTGCAGCGATCACCACGACCAGGGACCAGAGTGCCATCGAAGGTGATTCGAGAAATCCAATAATAACCACAGGTATAGAAGCAGCCACTGCCCCCACATAGGGAATAAAATTAAGAAAAATCGAAATAACGGCGAGCAGCAAGGCATAAGGCAAACCAATAATTAAAAATCCAAGGAACATCATCACACCCAACGCGACATTAATCAGCACCCGACTCACGATAAAGCTGCTGAGTGCACTATCGATATCTTCCATAACCTCCAATACGTCCTTGTGATATTTTTTTGGAAAGAAGTTTAGCATTTTAGGGCCAAACTTGCTCCCTTCCTTCAGCATGTAATAGAGCAATATTGGAAAGGTAGCCAATACAATAAAAAAATAGGACACGAACGATACCAGCTTTACCGAATAATCAGACAGTGTCGAAAAAGCTTCGTTCAACGTATCTGACAGTTGTGACAGCGGGTCTTCACCCGGAGGCAGTACTTGTCTCAAGGATTGATTATGCCGCCATTGGCTCAATTGATCAACCAGACTTTTAATGAGCTTCGGCGCATTTTCAAATAAATTGGTAACTTGATCACGCAGCGTAGGCCACACACCCCATGAGAAAACAAACAATAACACTCCAATGACCAAATAAATCAGCAAGATGGAGATAGATCGTTTGATTTTTCTCCGTTCCATTACATCTACAATCGGCCTCAATAAATAATAGAGGAAAAAAGATAGCATTAACGGTACCACCAGCAAGCTGACCAAGGATACGAGAGGACTAAATATAAAACTTACTTTGGTGCCCAAGTAAATGATGAGTAATAGCATGACGATACCTGTAGTCAGACGAAAAAAACGATTATTTTGCAGCATATCATGCGGCCCCCTCTGTTCTGTTTCTCTCTACCTCTTTAAACGTAAAATGACCCTATTGATTGATTCTTGCTGAAAATAGATTACAATATACCCCTGTATGCAGAATGTGTAGCAAAAATAACCTAAATACAGGAAAAATAGTCTTAAATGAGGATTTTGCAAAATCCTCAAATAACAAAAGGACGTCCAAATGCTAGGCATTTGAACGTCCTTTATGTAACTCTAAGACACTTCGATTTAGGTTGAAACATCCCGTTTTACGAAAACCACCCAGGCAATGGCGATAAAAATCACATAATATGCAGCCAGCACGGTGAGCGAAAAGGTTAGACTGGAACTTACCGTACCCGGCGGCATATCTAAATATTTTTTCAGATCCATATGCGTAAATAGAACGTATTTGGTCCATTCAAAACGATCTGTGCTGAACAAGCCAATCGTGTTATAAACTGTTTTGGTGAACATCATGAACAGTGACAGCCCAATCGCCAAGGCACTGGAACGGAAAACAGCGGACAGCATAAAAGCAAAGGCCATCGTCACGAATAAGGCGATATAGCTATACAAGAAGTTCAGCGTTACGTAAGATATCGGATCACTGAACAGCGGAACAGAACCCGCTGGTGCATCCTTGGATAACATCACCCATGAGGACAGCGTAACCATCAAAATCAAAATGATCGTTCCGAGCAAACTGAACAAAATCACGGATATATACTTGGACAACAATATTTTGCTGCGAGTCCAAGGTCGGATGAGCAGCAGTTTAATCGTTCCCCAAGTAAATTCACCAGCCACCGAATCAGCGGCTACAATGACCGTAAACGTCGTATTGAGGAAAAATGTAAATAACGTCGTCAACGCAATCCCATCCCACACACTGACCTGATCGGAAACCAGGGAAATCAGCATAGGAATCGCAGCAGTAATGACCGCCAGCAATCCCAGCATAATCCATGTGCGCACACGCAGGTAAATTTTCAGATTTTCGTTATGTACCAGCTTGAAGAAATCACCCAATGACCCCGCCTCCCGTCACTTCCAAAAATTGATCTTCCAGCGTACGGGCAACCGGGCGAATCGCATATACTTTAATGCCATTTGCAGCCAGCAGGCTGTTCATCTCTGCAATCTGTTCCCGCTCCAGGTGAAGCAGCAGTTGATTACCTTGGACGCGCCCTGCTCCAGCAAGCGCATAAGCTTGTTCGGCATCATTTACCTCAAAAGCAATTTCCGCCTTCTGCACTTCCTCCCCTGTATTCTTCAGTTGCTTGATATCAACCAGCCGTCCGCTCTGAATAATAGCTACACGGTCGCACATCAGCTCCATCTCGGACAACAAATGGCTTGATACGAATACGGTAATTCCTTCCTTACGGGCCAATTGACGCAAATAATCCCGCAGTTCACGAATACCCTGCGGATCCAAGCCATTGGTCGGCTCGTCCAGCACAAGCAGCTTCGGTCGATGCAAAATCGCCTGAGCTACCCCAAGTCGCTGCCGCATCCCGAGCGAATAGGTTTTTACTTTATCATGAATTCGGTTTCCGAGTCCCACCAGACGAATCGCTTCATCCACGCGCTCTTGTGTTACCCCAGGAGACATTCGCGCAAAATGCTGCAAATTTTGATAGCCTGTCAAAAACTTGTACATTTCCGGGTTCTCAACAATCGCGCCGACATGGGAAACAGCCTTTTCAAAATCGGTATTGATGCTGTCTCCACAAATATGAATATCGCCCTTGCTGATCGAAATCAGGCCAACCATCATACGGATGGTGGTCGTTTTACCCGCACCATTGGGTCCAAGGAAACCAAATACCTGCCCCGCCGGAACCTCCAGCGTCAGATCATCCACGATCGCTTTTGAGGAAATGATTTTACTCACACCCTCCATACGTATGACGGGAACCTGTCCTGTCGCTTGCTGCATGCTTTGAAACTCCTTCCATCCGGAGTGAAGCTGTGATCCATTTTACTGTACATTTCCGGTTTTGGAAGTATTGTACCATATTTAACCTTTTAGAAACACCACGCAACCTCTATTCCTTGTCCTTGTATATCCAAAGCACCCGCCACTTCTCATCTTCCTGCGTCAAATAACAAGGCTGTACGATATCAAAATTGCCGAATCGGGTCTTGTAATGCTGAGTGACCGTAATACGGTAAACCTTCCCTAACTCTTCCCCATTCTGATCGGTACGAATGTCATATTCAGCCTGCGGCTCCCCCAGTTCAAACGTGAACGTATCCGTCCCCATATCCTGCATAAAAACGTGCGCACGCTGCTGTACATACGTGGACTTCTCGAATTTCTTTTTCATTTGCGAATGAAAAAACTCCCATGAGCCTCCGAAATTTCCCGATTGCTCCATAGTGTAGAACTCGTTCAGTGCTTCTACCGCTTGATCGCCCTCGCCTGTAGACATCACCCCATGCAGACCCAGCCACAGCAACCATAACAATCCACATATGATTGCAAAATATAATAGCTTACGGACGAACACCGAAGCCGCTCTCCTTCTAAACAGCACACATTGCCCCTCCCTCTGTTGGACTATACCGAATTCTCTACAGATGTATGTGGGACAAGCCTTTTTTAGAAGACTTTATAAGAAAATAACGGGTGACCTCCCAATAGGGCACCCGTCTACATAAGGCTTACCTAAGGCGATATGGCCGTGGTAAGCATGTGCTTCTCCAGCACTCCATGGATACGCTGGCGTTCCTGCTCATCCACAATGTAATAATACACGCCGTTGATTTTACGCCCATGTCCCTTCAGCTCAACGGTATCCGTCTGCTTGAGGGACGGACCGATCCGGGTTAGGAAGGTGGTCATATCGTCAAAGGTAATGTCTGTGCGAATCTGCTCCCCCGCTGCCTCCAGTATCGGTTTTACCCTCAACAGCCCTTCCTTACTGATGGACTGGGCAAGAATTTGCTTGAGTAGCTCCCGCTGGCGAGCATTTCTTCCGAGATCCCCACGTGGATCATCAAAACGCATACGGGCGTAGGCCAATGCCTCAGCCCCGTTCAAGTTCAAATTACCCTGCGCAAAATGATGGCCCTCATATTGAAAATCAAGTGGGTTATGAACCTCGACTCCCCCCACAAGGTCCACCATTTTCGCAAACCCTTCCATGTTCATCTGTACATAGTAATCTATCGGATGGTTCAAAAAATGCTCTACCGTACGGATCGACATATCCACGCCCCCAAAAGCAAAAGCGTGATTGATTTTGTCCTCACGCCCCCTGCCGATCAGCTCTGTTCGCGTATCACGCGGGATGTTGAACATCAACATAGAGCTTTCGGCAGGGTTAACAGACAAAACGATCATCGTATCCGATCGTCCTGGATCGTGAGACCGCCGATCTACGCCCAGTACCAGCACGGTGAACGGCTTGAACTGGGAGATGGCTGCCGGATTGGGTGTACTTGATCCAGAGTCTGTATCTACGGATCGCCCTGCTCCGCCCGTTGCAAGGGTAGAAACCGCCCCAGGTTGCACGATGCTGCGCGGATGATACATCGCATTCGCCGCTGTTTTAAAGGAATGATACACATAAGCGGTGTAGGCAGTAGCCCCTACGACCAATAACGCCGCAGCCCCCAATGTCATCTTCAGCCATCGTTTCATATGCAGCCTCCCCTTTACGGATTTACTACAGACTGATGACGATCTACATCCAGATTGTTCATCTGTGGCCTACCGACAGAATAGTATGCAAAGGCAGATTGTCTGATTTGCTCCTCGCTGTAAACATTGCGTCCGTCGATCATAATAGGATATTTCATAAGCTCATTCAGCTCACCCAGCCCGATTTCACCAAACTCCTCCCATTCTGTCAATAGACACAGTGCGTCGCATCCCTCTGCTGCTTCCCGTGCGCTATCTGCCCACGTTACTTCCGAGCTGTCCAGCAGTCTGCGGAAGTTAGCGGTAGCGATCGGGTCATATGCACGAATTTGCGCCCCTGCTTCCAGCAGCGACTGCATAATATCCAGCGCCGGGGCATCTCTTACGTCATCTGTATTCGGTTTAAAGGCCAGTCCCCATATACCAATCGTAGCTCCTTCCAGATCACCCAGCGCCTCTTTTAGCTTACGAATCACGTTAAAACGTTGCCCCTGATTCACTTCTACCACAGATTTAAGCAGCTTGAATTCATAGTCCACGTTGCCTGCAATTTGGATCAGAGCTTGTGTATCCTTGGGAAAACAGGAACCCCCATAGCCGATACCAGCAGACAAAAAAGAGGAACCGATCCGCTGATCCAGCCCCATACCGTGTGCCACGCGTGTAACGTCTGCGCCCACCTTTTCGCAAATATTTGCAATCTCATTAATAAACGAAATTTTGGTCGCCAAAAAAGCATTCGACGCGTACTTGATCATCTCCGCCGAACGGATATCCGTGGTTACGATATTTGTCGTCAGCGGCTCGTGCAGTGTAGTCAGCACTGCGGACACATGCGGATCGGAAGCTCCGATGATGATTCGATCTGGCTGTAGGGTGTCTATGACTGCTGAGCCTTCGCGTAAAAATTCAGGAACCGAAGCCACACCAAAAGGATAGTTTGTGCGGCTCGCAATCCAATTTTGAATACGTTCGTTCGTTCCGACAGGCACCGTGCTTTTGGTGACAATTACTTTGTAGCCATTCATGGCGTCTGCCACCTCACAGGCGGCTTCTTCAATATAGGACAGGTTCGCTTCCCCGCCCGGCAGTGAAGGCGTGCCGACCGCCAAAATAACAATTTCAGCTGCCTCCACCGAAGCTGCCGTATCTGTTGTAAAGCTTAGTCGACCTTGTTCTACATTATCTTTAATTAGAGCCTTTAATCCCGGTTCATAAATAGGCACCCCACCTGCACGCAGCTCATGAATTTTGTCCTCATTCTGATCTACACAGACGACGGTATTCCCGAGTGCGGCAAAACAGACCCCCGACACCAGCCCGACATACCCTGCACCAATTACACATAGCTTCAAAGCAACTCCCCCTTTTACATGCTGTCTCATTGCATCCTGCTTTTACCGACTTCACTTCTCTATATCTCTTCCTGCAAGCCGATTATGATAAAGCGTAAGCCGTTTGTTTTGCCGATAAGACTTTAGAAAACGGTATACATACGTCGGATTGTTATAGGCATACCTCTTCCATAATCGCTTCGGTTCGCAGACCAGACGATACAGCCACTCCAGCCCCAGCTTTTGTATCGCTAGCGGCGGTCTACGAACCTTTCCAGTGATATAGTCAAAGGCAGCCCCTACTCCAATCATCACGCCACGGATGCAGTCTTTGTTTCGATACATCCATATTTCCTGCTTCGGGCAGCCTAAGCTGACGAATATGATATGCGCGCCGGACGCATTGATTTCATCAATGATCCGCTCCTCCTCATCTGGGTGAAGCTCACGAAATGGTGGTGAAAAGCTGCCCGCGATGCGGATTCCGGGGTAATCCTGTCTTACTCTTTCTTTTAAGCTCTCCAGCGTATCCGGCGTACTGCCGTAAAAATATATACTTACCTTCGTCTGTGGCGCACGTTCGCACAACTTGAGCATCAGGCTGGGACCATCTACCCGATCCTGACGCTCAAATCCGTACAGCTTAAGCGCCCATACCAACGGCATACCATCCGGAGTACACAAATCGGCTTGAGTGAGCGCTTTGTGGAACTCGGAATGATTCCCGGCTGTGACAATGGAATGCGTGTTGCAAATACACACATAGCCGTCCTTTCGTTCGACTGCCCATTGTTCCAGCGTGTGTACCGTTTCTTGAAACGTAAGTGCTGCAATATCGGCATCCGCAATCCTTCCGACTCTATATTGGGGCAGCTGTTTCATAATCACGCTCCTCCATCGCCTCGCTATATATCGCCATCAGCTGCTTTACATTCACTTCTTCCGTATAGCGTGCAGCATAGTTTTCCGACACCTTCTGTCTCATAGCTGCATAGTTTTCATAGGCTACTGCACAGCGAATCACAGTCTTTATATTTTCCAAATCATCATGTTGAAAATGGAAACCCGTCACCCCGTCCTCCACGACTTCCTCCAGTGCGCCGAGCCGGCTGCATAATACCGGAGTTCCAACAGAAAAAGACTCTACAATGGTCATTGGAAATCCTTCATACCAGATGGAAGGTACCATGACATACATAGCCCGGCTCATGCAATCCAGTACCGTGTCTCCATCCTGCTTACCGAGAAAACAAACATCTTCCTGCGGATAAGCAGCGGCCAATTCAGCCTTTTCCGGACCATCCCCAATGATGACCAGTCTCAATCCCCCCCGATCTTCCAACTGTGACCAGGCTTGCAGCAGATTGCGCACCCCTTTTTCGGCTGAAATCCGCCCCACGAACAACAAATAACGATCATTCGGGTCATACTGGGTTTTCACTTTTTTATGATGGATAAAATTCGGCTTTACCGCGATACGATCCAGCGGAATACCGCTTTCGGCAAATTTGTCCCGTGCAAACTCCGTCAGCGCAATATAGCGACTTACCTTGTGCTGCCATGTGCCGATTAGATCGTTGAACTTAATCATCGCCGCCACCGGAATCGTCTGAAGCTGTGAACCTCGATAGCATCCATGACGGATGGAGTGTAGCAGCGTGCCGTGCAGGCATTTTTCACAAACCTTATTCCCTCGCATAAAGGTTGCCGCCGGACAAATCAGCCTGTAATTATGCAGTGTCTGGACAACCGGAATCCCCAGCCGTTCACAAGCATGATAGACCGAAGGGGATATAACCGGGAAAAAATTATGCACATGCACCACATCTGGCTTCACCTGTAAAAGTATCTTCTTGATTCTTTTGAATTCCGGCAGGGACCATGCCGCCTCTACTGCCAGCTTTGCCATGTTCGCTAGCCCTCTGCTTTGAATGCTGTCGTTATGCACATAGTAATGCTCTGTCTCTATTCCTCTGGAACGCAGCATAGCCGATTCTTGCTCCACAACCTTGTCTTCTCCCCCGCTCTGCTGATAAAAGTTATGGATGATCAGCACCTTGCTTACAGGAGGGTTCATCTGTCTGCTGACCTGTTGGCTCACGTGGCTGCCCCTCTTTCCTGCGTTGATTGCATAGCGTGGTTAGAACTTCTGGGCTTGATCCCTTGATGGCTTACTATTTCATCTGCGATGCGATCCCACGACATACGCTCAACCGTAAGGAAGGCCTTCTCCGCCATACTTCGTCTCAGCTCAGCATTATCCAGTAAAGCGCCTATCCGACCAGACCATTCCTCTTCTGAAAAGCTTCTCAGCATCACTCCGCTCACTCCGTCCTCAATCAAGGTAACCGAGCCCCCGTTTACCGAAGAGATAATCGGAACGCGAAATAGCATGCTTTCCAGCAGCACCATACCAAAAATATCGTATTGGGTCGGAAACAGCATCACATCCGCCGCTCCATAAACCTGCCACAGATGACGTTGCTCCACTCTTGAAAAATGTATAATACTGTCCGTGATTCCCAGTTCATGAGCATATGTCCAATAGCGGTCTGTGTCCGTCTTCCGTCCATTCCCGACCATTAACAAAAGGCAGCTAGGATGCTTTTGGAGTACCCTTTTGAACGTACTCAGCATAAAACGTATATTTCTCCGTTCCTCGAGTACACCAACATACAGTAGCACCGGACGATCTCCGATTCGACGCAGCTCATTCGCGACCTCACGGTTTTCCTCACGTTCCCCGCTTATGTCTTCACTGTTGTTACTGATGTCACTGTCGGATGCTCTCTCTACTTTACTGCGATCCAGCCCGACTCCAAGCGTAACCACGTTGTCAAAACCTTTATTCTCTAGATAGTGCTTGGCGAGGTCGGATTTGACATAGGTACGGCGTAGAGATTTTGTTACCTTCGGCAGCAGCATAATATCGTACAGTTTGCGGATCAGCGCGTGCGTGTTATCCCGGTATGGGCCGTGATACAACGCCAGCTTATCAGGACATTTGCGGGAAAGCAGATAGGTCATGATCTGGTTGTATTCTGTAGTAATGACCAGACCATAAGCATCCAGAAAAGAATCTTTGAGAACATCTCTGTAGATGCTGTTGCTTAAGAACTTAAACCCGTGGAGCCAGATAATACGCAAGGTGCATCCTTCATGACGGTAGACCTGTTCCAGATGGGTTTCCTTACGATCGTTGTAGTAAACAATATCGCAATCGTAGCCTTTTCGAACGAGTGCTTTGCCCAAACCGACTTCCTGTAAATTGTATGAGTCCCCGTTCACCTTGCTGGCAAAATTGCGGATATACAATATTTTTTGAATCATCATCAAGGCTCCTGCCATTTCATATTGGGTGAGTTATGGAGCACGGACGGTTCGGAGAACGCTGCGCGTTCCATTTGATCTTCCGATCGCTGTTGCAGTGGGATTCCTGGATATATAAAACATTCCGAGGTAGGAATCCCACTGCAAAGGCGAACGCTAGCACTTCTTCAGATTCAAATGGACCGCTCCGCTGCTGACCGCCGTGTCCATAAAGTCACCCCATTTAAAAAAAGGGAATGCTGGGTATGAAGTGCCCTCGCTGCGTGGATACGAGAGCAAATGCATGCAGGGCGCTGATCTCGTCGAACAGCTTGTGAGCTTGGTACGGTTATGGCAAGCTCACAAAACAACATGGAACTACTACCGCTAGCTGACCAAGATGCCTTAACTATGGCTAGACTGTCGCCTGTCCAGATTGTTATCCACCGGACCCTGTCACCCTGACAGAGAACTGTACAGAGCATTAATTACGCCGGGATGCATGCCCGGCATAGAAGTTCTAGGCGATAGGGCGAAGCTATCGCCAGGCGGCTTTTACCTTCCCCACCCAATAGGCTGGGGGAAATTCTTTTTGGTGACGGCGGGACGTAGCGGAGGGTAGGATTTGAATCTGGAGAAGCGTAGCGTTCACCTTTGACGAGGGATTCCGCCCTCTTGCAGGGCCTATTCAATCCAGGGAATCCCTCGTCAACAGCGATCGGAAGATCAAATCCGTCCCGAAGCGGCTTCCCCCCTCCAACTTGAATGTTCCCGTTGTCCCTCCTCCGTCATCTGCATATTAAAATGATCTGCCCCTTTGAGCTGGGCAGCTGCCATATCTGCCACTAGAGTCACACTCGATTCCATCGGCACAAAGCGGTATTTGTAGGCTGTAAGCCGATGATCCGTTTCGTGAAATAAAATATCCTGAGCGTAATTTCCCCATCGGTCCTTGGGCATCAAATCAATGGTCATGCCGGCATGCGCAGAGGGCAGCAGCATATTAGAACCGTGGATACCGATTACTAATCTGCTGGCTGCGTATACCTCGCAGACCCGCAGCTCACTTTCCCGGTCAAAGCGTGTGACACGCTCATCAGAAATCCATGCCGGGAAGCTCCCGGTACGCCCAAGTCCAGCGACTGTAAAACGATGATCTGGGAAGCTTTCTCTCAGCCTGCGGAACAGCCGTATGATTTTACTGCGCTGATGATAAATGAGCGGTTTTAGCCCACGTTTGAGCTGCGGAAATTTCTGTACCGCTCTTGCGATATGATGGCTGCCGCTCCACAAGCGGTCTTCCCTCCATACAAAGGTAATGCGCGGCTCCAACTCACGCCCCTCGTCATAGCGGGAGACACCTGTAAACTGCTCAATATCAAACTGATTGGGATGTGAATATGCGGGGCTGACATACACCTCATCAAAACGCATCAGTTCCTCAATCATCCTATGATGTAGTACAGGATAAAAGTTTCGTGCCCTGCTGAACGGCACATCAACCGTCCAAATTTCAGACACGTATGCTGGCACCATCCATTCCAGCGACTTTTGCACAATGACGATGATGCCCAGGTCCGGCGATTGCTCGTATTCGCGTTGCACATTGAGCAGCTTGAGCAAAGCATGACCATACAAATAATCCATTGTGTTGATGATAATCACACGTGTAGAAGCTCTCATTTTATGCACAGTCATGCCGACTGCTAAGTCATAGGAAGGATTCATCAACGATTGCCGCAAAGGCTCTCCGAGCCATTTTCTCGACTTCGCATCACCGGTCAGAATATAGTCAGGCATTTCTACACGATAAGGTGAATACGTGGCATGACCGACCCTCATGTCCTCGAGATATTCGCGTCCGCACCCCTCACACGCAGTGCTGACACATACATGGATTCCCTGCCACAGCACCTCTCCACCACGTACCTTACCTCCACAATGTGGGCACTGTTCCTCATGCCGAACAAACGGTTTAATGGGTATCATGATTGTTCTCTCCAACTTTCGGTACTGTAATATGAACACGCCAGAAGGTCAGGATGGACTTCATCATCCAACCCAAATTAGATTTAACTTCCTTAAATAGCAAATCTAATAGAAATACTGATATCGTAAAGGACAAGATCGTCGCCACTAACGACCCTCGAACACCAAGCAACGGGATTAGCGCGTAATTGAAAGCGATATTCGTAACCGCACCCACCACCGAGGTCAGCAGCGTGTATCTGAACAAATTTTCATTGGTAATAAACAAGCTTTTAGCAACACTGAAGTTGGTGAAAAACAGACGAATCGCAAACAGAGACAACAGCGAACCTGCTTCGGTAAATTCTTTCCCATACAGCACAACCACTACCCATTGGGATAGAAAAAATAAAGGTACCGAGGTCACAAGAAAGCATATAAACATCAGGCGATATACCGTAGACAATGTCTGTCTGTATTCGTCGCTTCCTTTCTGCTTGGAGCGGGTTACTACTGGAGCATAGGCCGTTGTCAGAACAACCGGAATGAAGCCCAGCACTTCGATAAGTCGGAGTGCAACGGAGTATTGCCCAACCGCAGCGTTCCCCAGCAGTTCACCGATAATGACTTGATCGATCCGTGCCTGTACATATACAGCGGAGGATGACAGTATTAGCGGCCAGCTGTGATTCATGATTCGCCGAGCTGTGGCTAAACGGAACGTCCATCGGTTTACTCGCCGTCCTTCCTTATGGAAGAAATACAGCAGCAGCAGGCTCCCCAACAGAAACTCTCCATGAGCACACAACGCCACCACCCATATCGGGACACCGGACAACAACAGAATAATTTTGATGGTGGAGCCGAGAACAAAGGCAGTATTCTTGGCAACGACCGTATATTTGGACAGCATCTGCGCACGAAACCAGTAGTCGATGATATCAAACAATTGAAATACCGAGGCCGTAGCCAGGATCAGATTGATCAACCGCACCGAACTGTCTTCCGGTCTGAGCAGTGAAATGAAGGAATAGGACAGTACAATGGCTATCAGAGTACCTACCAATTTCAGCAGAACCGCCGTACCCAATAGCTCATGCTCATCCTTGGGGTCTTTGACAAGATCGCGTACTAATATAGAATCAAAGCCAAGGGTCGTGAAAATCAGAAACATCCCGAAAAAGGATTCCGCATAATTCCACTTTCCCAGTTCCTCTGGTCCCAATACTCTCGCCATGATGATGCTGACTGCCAGGCCGAACACCATGCGAATCATTTTGTCACCGAACAGCCAGGATGTATTCACCAGCAAACTTCTGCGCGGTTTGGCGCGTTTTTCGACTAATGTCATAGGTTTTACTCCATCTTGAAAAATGACCTTGCGTACGGCGAAGAGACCCCCGCCCAGGCGGATGGCCTCTCCATCTCTTACACGACGACAGAAGCTTCAACTGCAGCCTGCCTTTTTATCCGCTCCAAGTCTGTATCCACCATCATATGAATGAGCTGCTCGAAGCCTACTTCCAATCGCCAGCCCAGCTTTTCTTTCGCCTTGGCACAATCGCCGAGCAATAGATCTACCTCTGCCGGACGGACAAATTGAGGATCGATCACGACGTAATCCTCGTAATTTAACCCTACATGGGAAAAGGCAATTTGCAGCAGTTCACGCACAGAATGCATTTCTCCCGTGGAAATGACGTAATCATCCGGTTGATCCTGCTGAAGCATCAGCCACATCGCCTTTACATAATCCCCTGCAAAACCCCAGTCTCGCAGTGAATCCAAATTTCCCATGCGCAGCTCCTGCTGCAACCCCAGCTTGATACGAGCTACCGCATCCGACACCTTACGCGTTACAAATTCCAGTCCTCGGCGTGGGGATTCGTGATTGAACAGAATGCCAGAGCAAGCAAACATATCAAAGCTTTCGCGATAGTTCACTGTAATCCAATGGCCGTACACTTTGGCGACACCGTAGGGACTACGTGGGTAAAACGGAGTCATTTCTGTCTGCGGTGTCTCCAGTACCTTACCGAACATCTCGCTGCTTGACGCCTGATAAAAGCGCGCTTCCGGTTTGGCAATTCGAACCGCCTCCAGCATATTGGTGACAGACAGCGCTGTAATCTGCCCTGTAGCCAACGGCTGCGGCCATGAAGCCGCTACGAAGGATTGAGCAGCCAAGTTGTAGACCTCATCCGGGTCGGACTGACGGACGGCTTCGATCAGTGAAGCCAGATCGGTCATATCACCGGAAAGCCAGTGGATGTCATTCTGGATATGCGCTACATTTTCAAAGTTCGGTGTGCTGGTTCGTCTGCGCACCCCGTACACCTCATAATCCTTGGACAGCAGCAACTCAGCCAGATAGGACCCGTCTTGTCCGGTAATCCCTGTGATCAGCGCTTTTTTCATTCCCATTCCCCCACCGTTTTTTTATTGTTCAACCAGATCCAGACCTTGAAATGCCTGATACACAGACTTTAATCCCTCTTCTAGTGAAATACGCGCCGACCAACCCAGCTCGGAAATTCGGGATACATCTACCAACTTACGCGGCGTTCCATCAGGAGCGGAGGTGTTAAAGGTAATTTCACCCTCATAGCCGACTACATTCTTCACTCGTTCAGCCAGCTCACGAATGGAGATATCCTCACCTACGCCGATATTTACAATTTCATTTCCCTCATAATTGTTCATCAGGAACAGACAGGCTTCAGCCAAATCATCAGAATGAAGAAATTCTCGCCGTGGCGTACCAGAGCCCCATACTTCTACACTCGGAGATTGATTCAGCTTGGCTTCATGAAACTTGCGAATGAGCGCAGGCAGCACATGAGAGGTCTGGAGATCAAAATTGTCGCCCGGACCGTATAAATTCGTCGGCATCACAGAAATAAACCGGGTTCCATACTGACGGTTGTAAGACTGACACATTTTAATCCCGGCAATTTTAGCAATCGCATAGGCCTCATTAGTAGGCTCCAGTTCACCCGTAAGCAGATATTCTTCCCGCAACGGCTGCGGAGCAAATTTAGGATAAATACAAGTAGATCCGAGGAATAACAGCTTGCCTACATTCGCCCGGTATGCCGCATCAATCACATTCGTTTGTATAAGTAGATTGTCACGGATAAAATCAGCCGGATATTCGTTATTCGCCAAAATCCCACCAACCTTGGCCGCTGCCAGAAATACATAATCCACAGGCTCTGTTTCAAAAAAATGATCTACTGCCTCTTTATTGCGTAGATCCAGCTCACGGCTTGTGCGAGTAATAATATGACGGTAACCCGCATCCTGAAGCGCTCGGACAATAGCGGAACCCACCAGTCCGTTATGCCCTGCTACATATATGTTGGAATGAAGATCCATAATTATTCCCTACCTTCTTCGTGAAAATGAAAGACTTTAATACGCATCCTTGGAGCCTAGCAGCACACGAAATGTTTTCAGCATAATGATCATATCTGTGCGGAAACTGCGTCTGGATATGTACTCCAAATCCAGTTCTACCATCTGGTTAAAGCTTAGATGATTACGACCGCTGATCTGCCATAGACCGGTGCAGCCCGGTGTAACCGTCAGACGCAGCTTATCCCTCACAGTGTAATCATGGACTTCTCTTGGCAATGGGGGTCTGGGTCCTACCAGGCTCATCTGCCCACGTAGTACATTGAACAGTTGTGGCAGCTCGTCGATGCTCGTTCTGCGAAGAAAGCGACCCACACGGGTAATTCGGGGATCGTCCCGCATTTTGAACATCGCACCCTCAATTTCATTTTCCACTAGCAGTGCGGACAATCTGGCCTCGGCATCAGACACCATGGAACGAAATTTGATCATGCGAAACGGCCGCTCATTTTTTCCAATACGTACTTGATAAAATATTGCACTTCCTTTTGGGTCCTCCAGCTTAATCAGCAAAATGACAAGCAGAAATACCGGGCATAGCACGATGATTCCAATGAAAGACAATATAATATCCATGCTTCGCTTCACGAACGGGTATACGTTCCATCCTTGCCGCCGTTCAAGCCCATGAGCGACCGAATAAACATCCACTGACGCGCCCAGCACTTCGGCCTCGTTCGAGCGGGAAGAAGACACGTCTCATCACCTCGCTCCTTATTAATAAGTATTATTTATACATTGTTAAAAGAATTTTATATACTATCATTTTCCTCCTTTTTATTCATGTCAGATTGCGTTCCTCCATACCCCGCTCAGCGCGGGTATTCGAACGCTTCACATTATTAAGTACTACACCCAGAATGCGCGCCTTTACTCTTTCCAAATTCGCTTTTGCTTTCTTGACGATATCCTTTTTGACCTTCCCTGCCTGCACCACCAGAATGACTCCGTCACACATGGCACTTATAATTAAGCCATCCGGAAAGGACAGCAACGGCGGCGTATCCATTAAGATCACGTCATAATGTTCTTTTAGGTCAACCAGCAGAGCATTCATTCTGCGGGAACTGAGCATCTCGGACGGATTGGGCGGGTTCGGTCCGGCTGTAATTGCATGCAGATGGTCAATCCCCGTTTCCTGAACCACATCCTGCCATGCCTGTTGATTGGCAAGCACCCGTGTCAGCCCCGTGTGATTACGCAAACCAAACATATGGTGCAAAGAGGAGCGACGCAGATCCATATCCATAATCAGCACTTTTTTCCCCTCTTGCGCATAGGTTACAGCCAAATTGCTAATCGTGACCGTTCTGCCTTCACCCGCCTGAGCGGACGCCACCATCATAACCTCAATCGGCTCGTCTATAGAAGAAAACTGGATGTTAGTACGAAGCATACGGTACTCCTCCGAAACGGAAGACTGAGCATGTAGGGATGTAACGAGCTGATTATTGATTAATCGCGGCATATTGCCCTTCACCTACCTGTTTAGGAGTTGTAGTGGAGCTGTCAGAGCGTTTATCTTCTTTTTTCATTTTCGTAATCAGGGATAGGGTAGGCAGACCGAGTTCTTTTTCAATATCCTCTTCATTCTTAAATGTATCATCCAGTACCTCCAGCAAAAACGCCAAGCCTATTCCCAACAACAAAGAGGTGGCAAAAGCAATAAATATCTGTATAGCGGGATTACTGTTCACGGGAACTGCTGGATCATTCAGACTAGCCTCGCTTAGGATGGTGACATTGTCCATTTTCATGATAGAGGGGATTTGCCGTTTGAATACTTTGGCTACCGCATTGACGGTTTTCACAGCCTTCGTATACGATAAATCGCGGATTGTTACATCCATGACCTGTGAATCACCTGCGGTGTTCACTCTTAATTTTGACGCCAAAGCTGACGGAGTGACCTTAAGGTCGGGGAAGCTGGCGACCACCTGATCCATAATCGCCGAGGAGATCATAATTTGCTTATAGGAGTTCGTTAAGGCTATATTCGTTTGAACTACACTGTAATCAACGACACCTGCACGATCCGGTCGTGGCGTCTGGTTGATAATGAGCTTTGCGGTAGCTTCATAAATCTGCGGGGTAAAATATACATTTTTTATGCCCACTACAGTACATACCAGCAGTACGATGCTACCAATCAACCACATTCTTTTACGGATCAAACGGATGTACTCTTTCAACTGCACAAGACCAGTCCTCCCTGATTGACTTGTTTTCGATGCAATAACGCTTGTACTGATCCTCTGCATAACGGGGAAAAGAACGGTGCATGACCCTCTAATCTATAGTAAAATGTTGTATAATAGCGCATAGAAGGTCCAGCCAGCGAATAAGCACAAAATGCTCAATCATCGGTGGCCTCTTAGGGTATATAAACGAAGACATAAGTGAAAACTATGAAATAAAGATACGTTATGTAACTTACATAACTAATTTATGATACAAAACGTATCTTGTCAAGCGTAAAATTGCTTTTTTACCTTTCTTAACCTTGCCTTCAGGAGGAAAAACAGATGAATTATGGCACCCGCATCGCTGAATTACGAGAACATAAGGGATTAAAACAAGAGGAACTAGCGCAATCCCTCGGAATTACGCGGGCAGCTCTTTCTCACTATGAAAAAAATAGGCGCAAGCCAGATTTTGAGATCCTGACCAAGCTCGCTGATATTTTTGGGGTAACGATTGACTACTTGGTGGGACGTACGAGCCATCCGGCAGCAATATTGGATTCAGATGTGAGGGAATTTGTGGACCAGCTTGAACTGTCCGACGAGGATATTCTGCAACGTTTCAACCTGACCATTGACGGACGCACCTTGTCTGAGGAAGAAGCCAAACGTTTTATTGCATTTGTCCGAATGGAACGAATGATGGAATAAAGAACGCGGTCGACTGCTTTACGTCTCGCTCAAGTAAGACCAGCCGTTGGAATTTACACGCGCTTGTCCTTCCGGTATGTGGTTCCATCAGCGTCGCTTTCTAGCCATTCTGGTATCGTGATACCACATTGGAGCAAAATGTCCCGGATGTCCAAGTGGATGGCAGCTTTGTCTGCTTTCTGTACGTTGTTTCGAAAAAGAGGGTTGTTCACCCCTAATTCTGTCTCCTTGTTCATTCAGCACTAACCTCGCTTTATTATTCTTGGTCACCGGAAAGAGATTTCCTACAAACCATGTATGTATAGTCATGAACAAAACTATTATATATGAATACATACCTGCAATGTTGTCGTCTTATGACGAGAATATAAAAGGATTTTCTTATTTTTTTCTTCATTATACGTAAAGTATTGGCAAATCAGAACGATTTTCCAACAAAAAAGAACCTGTCAGGTCCTATTTTCTCCTGATAGGTTCTTTTTTGTTTTAATTCGAAATGATGTTAGGTATTCGTTATCTAAGGTCCTATATACAATCCGATCTGATATTAAGCGACCTCGGCTGCCTGGGAAACCTGAGTGCCTCCGGTCGCCCGAACTTTGTAGACATAGTGACCTCCGGCTTTTACCGTCCGATCTGTATACGTGCTTCCCGCTACTTGCGAGGCAATCACCTGATAGGCCCCGTCGGTCCCGTCAGCACGCAGCACATCATAGGAAGATACGCCTTCTGCCTGAAGCCAATTAATCTTTACTGCCCCATCCTGAACAGAGGCAGCCTTCACCCCTGTTGGAGCTGAAGCTGCGGTTTGATCTGTACTTTTGAATTCCAAAATATATTGTACCGCTTCGCCAGGACCCAGCTTTTCTTCAAAATCAAGGGCAGGAGAAGCCTTGAGTCCTGATATGGAACGTTGTGCCTGACTGTAAGTAGAACCCGCTCCAAAACGTTCACCCGTGTACAAACCGGCTTTCGGCATCGTTACCCGTACACGAACTGTCTGCGGGGTAGCCTCAAAATTCACTAGATTCACCAGCAATTTGTCTGAAGTAGCGCCGCTACCTGCCAGCGGTTTAAGCTTGGACGTATCCACCGCACGAACATACACCATCTTATCCTTGGTATCCTCTGGATTCAGCACTGTATAAGTCAGAGGTTTTCCATGGGTGGCATAGGCTAAGCTCAAGCGTCTCATGATCTTAACACGGGTGTCCTGCCCTTGCCCGAACGGATAAATTTCTGTGTTGGCCGGGTTATGACTTTGCAGATCAAAGCCTGTTTTAAACAGCGTATAATCTTTATAAAAAGCAGCGTGCTGGATAAACATATCGGCAAACCCAATTTGCGAACGCATAATCCGGTCGAATGCGGCTGCTTGTGGCTGACTAGCCCCGTAATCTGGATTGTCTCGATGCGTATCATTGGTACCGAACTCTGTGTTCAGCATCTTCTTCGCCAATCCATTGCTCGAACCGCCGAAGGTTTTTAAATTTTGGACGAAGCTGCCCCCGCCCTCTTCATTGTACGATTCACCATAGGCGTGTCCATTGGTCAAGTCGGTGACTTCCTCCAGCTGTTTACGTTGCGCTGGGTCCCGTTCCCATCCATCTGGGTCACCGCATTTTTGCGTACCTCCGGTTTGATTTTTGCACGCCTTGGTAGAGTACGTTGGCCAGTAGGCCCAGCCCGGTGCTACGGTTTTGAGATGCGGTGCCAATTGCTTGCCTTCTGTATTCAACCACTTGGCCACAGCCAGATTTACCGCCTTGGAGCGATTAAATAATCCAGGTTCGTTATCTACTTCATAATATTGAAGATAAGAACCGTATTTTTTTACATAATCGCGCAACTTTTGCTTGGCCGTCTCTGGTAGAGAACCATCTTTTTGCAGCTTAATATCACCTGTATATAGATACAAAGCAGACGATTGCATATTATACTGCTTTAACGTTTGATAGTAATCATCCACGTCCGTACAGGCCTTGCCCACATTACTGGCACAGGTGACCCTCATGACGTTGCCACTATAAGCAATGCCCAGCCACTTGAGAACGTATGGTAAATGCTTAACTGCACCCTGATCATAATAAAATTCTTTATTGTTCACATTTGTTCCGGTCAGTACATATTTACCGTGTACCGGTTCGGTCGCAGGTGAAGCTAACGTCTCCAAGCTCAAGTCATCCCAAGTCCACCACACATTTTTATCTTCTGCAGAGGAGCAGTATAGGCAGCGCGCTGTCTTTAGCTTGAGTACGTTAACACCGCTTTGCAATTGCTCTTTGGGTATATACAAATCGTAGTTGTTTTTGAAATTATAAGCACTCCCAGTACCAGATACCCCGGCAATCTGAATAATACCGGACAGCTGATGATTTGAAAATACAGCCATTTGCGGGACTGCTTTGCCCGCATCCAAAATCCGAACACGGAATATCATACCATTGGGAGGAATTTGATTCAGCTTATACTGGAGTGTCAGTTCAGGGTTCGTGGACGCATTCAAACCGGGAGGAATATCTCCACTGCTGAGCAATACCGGAACTGTTGTACTTCTCTCTGCTTCCGACAATGCTGACAATGCTCCTTTAGCAGACGATTCGGTAGAGGCAGCTGCTGCAGAAATATCGATATTTTCCCTACCAACCACACCTTTGAATTCCGCTGAAGAGTCATCCCTCTGACCCAGCTTCCACACTGGACTGGCAGCCGCTACTTTATCCGTCTGCAATTCTGCGCTTCTTGAAGGCGTGTATATAAACCAAGCGATCATCGCTATAGCTACGACCGCTAGTAGTCCAGATAAAACTACTGTATACCTATGGGATAACCATTTTTTTATCATATGATCCACCCTCTCTCCTCAAATTTTTTGACCGGGAAAGAGTATCAATCAAGGAAGAAACAAAGCGTTTTCGGGAATCACCGCTTTCGCTTCATGCTGACTTTCCCACATTAGACGTGCCATCGCATCGCCTTTTTCATCATAGTATTCCACTTTTAAATCTACCATTTTGCCTGCTTCCAAAGTAATACTACCTTTACGCTCTGTCCAGCTTTGTTTGAACCAGCTGTCAATAACCAACTTGCCGTCTACCCATACACGGATACCATCATCAGATATCGTTGTGAACGTATAGGTCTCGCTATATTGCGGTTTGATTTTACCCGTCCAGCGAACCGAGAACTGATCGGCATTCACCTTCGGATCAGCTGCATTGGCACGCCAGTTGTAGTCCAGCTTGCTATCTGTACGGATCAAAGCAGGACTTCCACTCAAATTCATATTGTTAAAATATTCGCCCTGCAGCCCGTTCACATATACCACATCAGGAACGGAAGGAGGAGACGGAGCCGGGATAGGCTCACTTTGTCCCTCGTCCGGTAAGGTCGGTACATCTGTCCCAGGTTGTTCAATTGCTGCCAGCCCATTTTTCACATCATCCCGCGTCAAACTCTTCGAATCATTCATATAATCCTGAATTTGATTTGTAGTGTTATTCTCAGTCAGCATCTTGCCCCAAGTCATGGAATATACCCATTTAGGCTGAGCCTGCAATACCTCAGAACTAGGCATCTCACCGTGCTCCCCAATGGCAATCGGCTTATTCCGTGCCAGCCCAAGCAGACCTTCGTAATGACTTTGCTTAAAATCATTGTTGTAAATGTCTACTGCCAAAATGTCCACTTTGTCATCCCCCGGGTATTTCGGGGTATACGGGACAGTATACGAATTGGGAGCATTCGGACTCCATACCCACAGCAGATTGTTCAATTGATGTGTGTTTGTAAAACGGTCGTACATGATATTCCATAGCTGATTGAAATTAGTTTTGTTTCCCCACCAGAACCAGTCACCATTCATTTCGTGGTAAGGTCTCCACAAAACCGGAACCCCTGCATCACGAAGCTGCTTTAACGATACAGCGACCTTATCCAGATCGGCAATGAGGAGGTTATACTGCGCAGTACCTGGAGTCACGTATTTGTTGAACTCTGTCTGACTTACTTTCGCCTGTACATTGGCCCAAGTCAGTGGCCTACCTGGTAGCGCTTCATGAAAAGTCATCGTCACAATACCACCGGATCTACTCCAACGGATAGCACTATCGACGACATTTTTACGTTGTGCTGCTTCGGTAGCGTCAGATTGACCAGAGATAGCTCCCATCTCATAGCCGTGTACACCTACATATGCCTGACTGATTTTTTGGACCTTGTTACTTAATTCATCCGGACTTTCCAAATAATCATGCTGACCGGTGACTATTTTTTTCCCTGAGATGTTGAGTAAATAATTGTATAGTTCACGGGCCTGAGTAGAAGCGTCCGAATTAACAGGTTGTAATGAAGCGGCATTCGCTACAGACAGAGAATCAACAAAACCGACGGGCAACAATGAAAAAAGCATAACAACGGGGAGTACACGACGTATCAGTCGATACAGAGGAATAAAATTGAATCTCACTTTCGCTCTTCCTTTCGGTAGCCAGGCTGCCATCCTTGTGGAAGGCCCTTTAGCTTTGCGTACCTGCCTTTCGACAGGGCTGCGTTTATCGTTGGAAGGAGTTTGGATTCCTTCTTACCCTAAGTATCGACTTTTATTTACCAAAATTTAATAGGTCATGTTCATGAATTTACAGGTTTTCGCCCAATTTCGACAGTTTGGGCCATGAATTTTCATGAATCCGTCTTTTTTTTCGTTTTTACGAAAATAATTATGAGATAAATTGGTGACGGGAAATTTCATTCCAATCCATACAAAAACGAACAATATCCTCTTCAACCAATTCAGAGCCAGTCTGCACCTCAATAAAATCCACATCGGTCACAGCCAAAATGCTATGCTTCGTCCCTTCAGGAATGCGAACTACATCGCCAGCCTTCACTTTGTGCAGCTTCTCATTCAAAATAATTTCCGCTTCACCGCTAATAATGGTCCAGATTTCACTTCGTTTGAAATGAAGCTGGTAGCTGATATTTTTGCCTTTCCGTACGCGAATTCGTTTGGTCAATACCTCGTTACCCTCGTCATACTTGACATAATCCACAACCCGATACTGCCCCCAACGACGTTCTTCATACATTGGACGCTGATCATGAGCCTTGAGCACTTCCTTAATGCGAGGACTTTCTGCCTTATTGGTCACAAGAATGCCATCCGGGCTAGCGGCTACAATCAGATCATTCGTTCCAATGATCGCCACAGGAATGTCTAACTCGTTAATAAGACTCGTATTGACGCAATCCTCCGTTACTACACCTCTGCCCACTTGTTGATTAGACATTTCTTCTGTGAGCGTATTCCAGGTACCTAAATCCTTCCAAAAACCATCATATGGAAGAACTACAATATCCTTTTCCTTCTCGACTACTTCATAGTCAAAGCTGATTTTTTCCAGAGATGCGTATTGCTTTTGCATTTCTTCATAATTAAGCGGCAACCCCTTGGATGCCAAGATATCCAGCAAATAACTTAATTTGAATGCAAAAACCCCGCAGTTCCATAGAGCATTGCGTTCAATCAGACGCTCCGCCTGCTCCCGGTCGGGTTTCTCTTGAAAATGGCTCACTTCGCGGTAGCCTGTGCTACCTTGAGTGGCATCGTTTTTCGGAATAATGTAACCATATTTCTCTGAAGGATAGGAAGGGACAACCCCGATTAAAGCAAGCTTGCCTTCACTCTCCTGAAGCGTATGTTCCAACTGGGCTACGGAAGCGAAGAAAGCATCCTCAACATAAGGATCTACAGGCAATATTGCTATAATTTCATCAGGTGAAACACCTGCAATGGAATATAGATAAGTCGCTGTCAACGCAATCGCAGGAAAGGTGTCTCTGCGTTCCGGCTCAACAATGATGCGCGTATTCGGTCCGACCTGACTCTGGATCATTTCGACCTGTGCTCTCCCTGTCGCAATAAACGAGGATTCTGATAATCCGTTGTCTCCCAGTTGTCTCCATACCCGCTGTACCATGGATTCCGAAGTCCCCTCCGGGCTCTCCAGTACCTTCAAAAATTGTTTGGAACGGGAATCGTTGGACAAAGGCCATAATCTTTTACCGGAACCACCAGACAAAAGTACGAGCTTCATAACTCTCCACTTCCTCTCTATAATGTATGGGTGATCGGATGGGGCAGGGTTGAGTAGCCCGCTACGGGATGGATTCGATCTTACGATCGCTGTTGGACCGGGATTCATTCGATTATATAAAATCGTATAAAGGTTTGAATCCCGGTCCAAAGGCGAACACTATCGCTTCTCCAGATTCAAATCCAACCCTTCGCTACTCAAAAAATGCATCATATCGATCATACCTTGTGGTGCAAAAGGCACGACCGGACATTATTAAGTCCGGTCAGCCTGTAAAAATCTCACGCCTTCGGCAACAGCAATGGCGTCTTTGCGTCGCAGGAGCAGCATAGCGTATCCGCATGGTAGTGCTTGCTCCACAGGGGCGGCGCAGCGCCGCTTGATCGGAAGGAGCGGCTTCAACCGTGCCGCTCCTTCCGATACGCCCTTCCTGCTCCCACCCCATAAGGTGGGAGATTAAAAATCGTGACTCCACGGCGGAAAGCAGCGGAGCGGGCAGAATTGTTCTGAAGAAGCGCAGCGTTTGCCTTTACCCCCGGATTTTAACCTTTGAATGTTTTACACAATCCAAAAATCCGGGGGTAACAGCAATCGGAAGAACAATCTGCACGTGTAGCGTCTCCACCCCCGCCACAGTCATTTTTTAAACTTCCACTTTATCTCTGTTCCACCCACTCATCCGCGGACGACCCACGGAATGGTATTCCAGCCCGGAGCCTTGAATCTGTTCCTCAGCGAATACGTTACGACCGTCGATGAGAACCGGCTTGTGCAGAATGGAGGCCAGTTGTACGAGATCGACTTTTTTGAACTCTTCCCAATCGGTCAACAGGCACACAGCGTCGCTACCTTCAGCGGCTTGCTGTGGGGATGAGCACCACACAATATTCGGGTGATCCACGCGCTCCTTGAATTTATCCATCGCAATGGGATCATACAGTTTGACAATAGCGCCTGACTGAATGAGCGTTTCTACGATTTCCAGTGCTGGAGCTTCGCGGATGTCATCTGTATTTGGCTTGAAGGCGAGGCCCCAAATACCAATGGACACACCGTTCAGTTGACCCAGCGATTCGCGCAGCTTGGATACAATCATAAAGCGCTGGTCGGTATTCACCTCGACCACCGATTTCAACAACTTAAATTCATAGTCTACATTACCCGCAATTTGGATAAGCGCATTTGTGTCTTTTGGAAAGCAAGACCCACCATACCCGATCCCTGCTTGTAGGAAAGAGGAGCCAATCCGTTTGTCCATACCCATACCATCAGCCACACAGGTTACATCGGCGCCAACCTTTTCGCAAATATTAGCAATTTCGTTAATGAACGAAATTTTAGTTGCCAGAAACGCATTGGACGCGTATTTGATCATTTCAGCACTACGGATATCCGTCACATAGATTTTATCCGTGAACACCTGATGCAGAGTGACCATGGTTTCACGCAATCCTGTATTGTCCAAACCAATAATGATGCGATCCGGATGAAGTGTATCATTGATGGCTGAGCCTTCTCTCAGAAACTCTGGCGCGGAGACGATATCGAAAGACAAACTCGTGTGGCGAGCCAATACGTGCTTAATCTTTTCGTTCGTTCCGACAGGTACAGTGCTCTTGGTCATAATAATCTTATACCCGTTCATGGCTTTACCAACATCAGCAGCCGCCTGTTCAATGTACGACAAATTTGCCTCGCCGTTAGCCAGAGAAGGCGTACCTACCGCCAAAATTACGATATCCGAGCGGCGTACCGCATCGGCCAAATCCGAGGTGAACTCCAAACGGCCGGCTTCCAGATTCAACGCGATCAATTCCTCAATACCCGGTTCATAAATCGGAGATTCCGCCCGGTTCAACATGTCGATTTTGTGCTGCTCCAGATCGACACAAATCACCTCATTACCTTTTTGCGCAAAACATACACCCGAGACGAGCCCAACGTATCCAGTACCGATTACAGCCAGCTTCATTCCGTTCATCCTCCTTTTAGAAAGTTCACATAGGCTTGTTCTACATACTTTTTTAATTGATCCTTGAAGTTATCTTCATCAAATTTGCGGGCATGGGTAATGATATCGTCCACATTCCATGCATGTTGCTCAACCTTTGCGACGGCCTCCAGCACATCCTCTACTTGATGCTTGCGGAAAAATACGCCGTTCACATGAGGAACAATCGTATCCAGCGCTCCCCCACCCTGAAAAGCGATGACAGGCCGTCCGGCCGCATTCGCCTCCAAAGGCGTAATACCGAAGTCCTCTTCACCCGGAAAAACGAGCGCTCGGCATTCTGCCATCAGCTTGTTAACCTCTTCGTCCTCAAGCCTGCCGAGGAACTCAATGTTCGGGGCAGCCATACCTTCGAGTCGTTTACGATCCGGTCCTTCACCCACAATGCGCAGCTTGAGACCGTTACGTTTGAATGCTTCGATCGCGAGATCGATGCGCTTGTAGGACACCAATCGGGATACGATCAGGTAATAGTCACCGATGTTTGTAGCGCGTTTAAAACGGGATGTATTAATAGGTGGGAAAATGACATCCGAATCCCTTTGGTAATAGTGCAAAATTCTTCTTTTAACAACCGAGGAGTTGGCAACAAACTGGTCTACGTTGCGAGAAGTTTTGGCATCCCATGTTTTCAACCGGTTCATGTACAGCTTTAGCATGTTTTTGAGCAGGTTGGATTTGGACTGCCGGGCCATATATGTATCGTAATCCCAGGCAAACCGCATCGGTGTGTGACAATAACAAATGTGAAACGTATGCTTGGGTACCTGGATGCTTTTCATAAATGCGCTGCTGGAGCTTAAAACAATGTCGAAATCCCTGAAATCAAAATCACGGATAGCGATGGGATACAGCGGCAGCACTCCTTTGAAGTTGGCCTTCACTCCTGGGACGTTTTGTAGCCAAGTGGCTCTAATATCCGCATCCTTCAAGTTACGCGACAGGCGGTCGTCGCTGAACACCGTTGTGAAGATAGGAGCCTCCGGATACATATCGTGGAATACCTCTACTACCCTTTCCGCTCCGCCCATTTGGATTAAGTAATCGTGTGCTATCGCTATTTTCATCTGAATCATCCTTTAACGCGAATGTCGGTCAGACTCCTGCCAACAAACCCTTATAGTAATGAACTATATCCTTAACTGTGTTCTCGATGACAAAATGCTTCTTGACCCGCTCCATCCCTCTCTCACCCATCTGCTGACGTTCCTGTGGATGCTCCAACATCCAGCGGATGGCTTCTTCCAGCTTAGCCGGGTCACCCGGTTCAATAAGCAGCCCGGTTTCATGGGGTACCACCGTTTCCTTGGGTCCACCCTCATTGGAAGCAATCACTGGGAGACCCGCAGCCATGCCTTCAATAATGACCTGACCGAATGGTTCTGGTGTAATAGAGGTATGAATCAGCAAATCACAACGCTGCATCAGGCCTTGAATGTCATCGACGTGTCCCAGCAGATTGACGTTAGCCAACCCGTATTCGCGCATCGTGGACTCTAATCGTTGCTTGTATTCCTCTTCTCCGAACAACGCATCTCCAGCCAGCCAGAATTTCACGCGCTGATCCGGTAAAAAGGAGCGTGCCGCTTCCAGTAAAATATGCTGTCCCTTCCATTCCGCCAATCTGCCGACCAATACGACGTTAAACGAGTCATCAGCACGTAAATCCGCAGCCGTGTCACGTGCTGTAATTGCTTTAGCAAAAGCGGAATAAACGACAAGCGTCTTTTTGTCCGGGGGTAACTCCAACGCACTCAGCGTGGACTTGGAATTAGCAATCACTCCGTTGGGCAAAAAGCGGGACATCAGCCGAATCCCTTTGGCTACAATCGGCTTCAGATACGGCGGACCGATGTGGTCACGGATATGCCAGATCAAGGGCAGCTTCGCCGATTTGGCGGCTACTGCACCATACAGTGCAGACTTGAGCGAGTTCGTGTGAACGCACACGACCTTTTCCTCACGCAGCAAGGGCGCAAGTTTTCTACCGTAAGCCAGCAAACGAAAAGCTGCTGCAGGCGCACCTAGATTCACGGCATTTCGTCCCCGATTGCGAATCGAATCGTCCAATGGGATGATGCGCACATCAATATCACGCTGCCGAAGCCGATCTGCCAAATCGCCCTCCTCTGCCAAAATAACGAGTGGGTCGATATGTTCCCCGATATTCGTCAGTATGTTATACAAAGCGACTTCGCCACCGCTCCATCTTGCCGTATGGTCAATATAAGCTACTCTCATCATTTCGCCGCCGCCTTTCTATCAAGGACCTGTCGGAACACCTCTTCCACCTGCTCCGCTACATGTCCCCATGTATATCTGCTCAGGACATGGTCCCGGCATTCCCTTGCATTCGGTAGAAGTTCACGATGATCCAGCACACGCAGCAACCCTTCAGCAATGGCTTCACTATCCGTTCCCTTGAACAAAAGCTCAGGACGGAATCCTCTTAAAATCTCCTTGTTGCCACCCACAGGAGTCGCCAGCACCGGCAGTCCCGAGGCCATCGCCTCCACTGTGATCAGACCGAAGCCTTCCAGTGCCTGTGTGGGTACAACGAACAAATTCGATGCTTGGTGATACAGTGGAAGCTCCTCATCCGACACATAACCGAGCAGCCTTACATGGTTATGAAGATTGTATTCCTCCACCTTGGAAGCCAATTCCTCCATCAAGGGGCCCTTCCCTCCAATCAGCAACAGATGATCAGGATGACGCTCGGTTACTCGTCTCCATGCTTCCAGTAGCTGTAGCAGTCCCATTCGATTAACAAGACGACGAACGGTTAGCACAATCGTCGCGTTTTGCGGCAAATTCAGGCGCTTCCGCACGGCTTCTTGATCCTCTGCCGGGTGGAACCTTTCTACATTCGCCGCACCAGGAATAATATGAATTTTGCTGAGTGGAACCTTATAGTGCTCATGCAAAATATCCCGAAAAGTCTCGCTTAGCACTATAAATTTATCCGACAGACCGTAGGCCTTCATTTCAATGGATTTGGCCAACGTCGTTTTTAGAAAATGCTTGATGCCCTGTCCCTCAATCTTCATTTCCTCCGTCCACGGTCCGTGAAAGGTGGTAACTACCGGGATTCCCCTTTTTTTCGCCTCCAGCGCCGGCCCGACACTATAGGGGGCAAAATGGGAATACAATATATCCATCGGTTGCTTGTCAAACAACTCTGCTGCATATTTTTGCATTAGCTCCCGGCGCTTCCAGATGGATTGCTGCTTGCTGCCAATCGTATGAATCCGAATACGGTCGGGCGCTTGCGGCTGCTCGTCACTACAGATTAGAGCATCCAACGTATTGCGCTCTAGCGTAAGCTGCTCACAGATCGATTTGAAATATGTGTTGAGGCCTCCTGGCTGCAAGGACGGCCAGCTAAGCCCCGTTGCCGCAATACGAAATCCGTTATTGTACGACATAGCTGGTTTCTCCTTTCTGCTCGGTATGTCCGTCATCCACGATTTCTATCTTTTTTCGCCGCTTGGTTAGCTCATAATGCTTGAAGCAGACGAGAAACTCATACATCACCCAGAATACTGCTACGGCAAAACCCGCCAATCCCTTGCGGTATAAGCCTTGGACAAAATACTTCTGCACAAAGCGGGCAGGAGGCCGCCACAATAGTCTGGTAATCCGAAAGGATCTTCCTTTGTTAAATGCCGTCTCTGCTTCCAGATCTGTATATTTGTTAAAACGGGTCATATGATCACTGATGCTGCGGAAGCCATAGTGCCATAACACGCCCTCCAGATTGACAATCTGCGAAGAGGCTACATCCGGCATTTCATGAACAAGACTATTCGTAATGCCATAAATACGCCGATTGTACAAACGAACCAGGTATTCCCCTTTGTTCATCCATTTGCCGAGAAAATCTCCAATCCGAAATACGGAATATGCTTTGGCCGGATCGTGGAGCGTTTCCTTTACTTTCAATAAGTCTCCAAGCAACTCTGCATCCACTACTTCGTCCGTATCAATCAGGAATATCCAATCAAATTCCGCTTTTTCAACACCAAACATGCGCTGTTTGGCATAACCGGGCCACGGGTTAGAAAACACCCGACAGCCCAAGGATTCAGCTACCTGAATCGTATTGTCCTTGCTCCCTCCGTCAATGACGACGATATCGTCCGCAAAGGGCTTGCAGGATTTAATGGCGGCTGTGATTCGAGTGCCATCATCCTGAGCGATAATAACTACGGATATCCGGTTGTCCGCGGGAACGCTAGACATGTGGTTCATTAGCGGGTGCCTCCTTCTTTATCTAACCGTTAACTGGCTTTTTCCGGATGTAGTGTGACATCGTTGATCGGAGCCATTGAAAATCTTGTTTGGAAATAAGCAGTCTTGGAATCTTCATTTTTAGAACGAATTTAACATTACATAAAATGAAAATGAACCGTAGAATTCCCGAAGACAGCATTGCTATGCCTGCACCCGTCAATCCATATTTCGGTACGAGTATGGACAGCAATGGAATGACGAGCGCCAATCCGACACCCTGTAGAATGGTAACCAGTTTGGGCTTACCCAACGCCATAAATTGTTGTGCCAGCACCATGGTCCCTCCACTGATAGCAACCTCAAGCACCAGGAACCGGAATACCGTAAGCGCTTGTTTAAACTCTTGACCATATAACAATGTAAATACGAACGGAGCAATCAGCATCAGCATCACGGCAGCCAGAAAGGTTGCCGTTGATGTCACTCGAAATGCCCGAAATGTTATGGCCACCGCCTCTTCCTTATTCAGACCGGAGGCTTTGGGAAACAGTACGACAATGATCGAGGTAGAAAATACATTCACCATCCTGGCCAAGCTGACCGCTACTGCATATAAACCGAGATCAGCGGGTCTGAGCAGACCCGCAATCAAAATCTGATCAATATAAGTGGAAACCTGCCCCATGAGATCATTTCCGTATGAACCCATACCGTAGGTAAAGAGATTTTTAAATTGCGTCCAGCTGTTCTTTACCTTTGGTTTGTACAGCCGAATCATTCGTATCGTGACACCGATATAAATCGGTAAGCCTGGCAGTAAATAGGCCAATGCCGAGGTGTACGGATTCATATTTCCGGTTAGGATCAGAATCGCTAGACCCAGCAGTGTACTTAGCGGTACCAGATACCGGAATAAATTGTACTGCTTATATTCCGAGCGAACTTGAAGCAATGCATTATTGATCTGTGAAATCGCTATGAGCGGACACATCATCATGGAGCACTGTGCGAAAAGTATGACCGATGAAGAAAAAGAGCGCAGCCAATAAGGAATTAGAAATACTCCGACGAGTGTCGCCAAGCCCCCGAACATGGTAGCCAGCAGCAAGGCCAGACCATACAGCTTGCCCGTTTCCTCCGGTTTCCTTTTCGCATTGTAAATCAATGCAGACGGGACACCGAAGCTCATGCAGAAGGCGAGAAATTGGGACCAGTTCACCATCGCTGTCTGTTCCCCGCGTCCAGTAGGACCCAGGAATCGTGCCGTTAGCACACCAGTCAGCATATTCACGACGAGAATCAGCATACTGAATATCATCGTTTTTACTGCTGCAGAGCTGTTATCCTTGCTTTTGGCAAACCGAATCACCGTGGACCATAGTGTCCGGACAGGTGCGGATAATGCTTGTAAGTTTTGCACAGCCTTTACCTTCTTTCCGCGATGACATCTTTTGCCCATAGTCCTATTCCGATCATCATCCAGATCAGATAGCCGCGCATACCGGGGAAACCATTATCTGATATGAGACTGGCTACAGCTCCGGCCCACGTAGCCAACGCCAGTCTGATATAAGGCTGACTGGCATCTCGTGCGGCAATACGGGCGAGAAGGCGCTTGATGATAACGAACAGACCACCGAAGAAAAAGAATGCCCCGAAAATACCGAAGGTGAGGAAAATGGCGATATATCCATTATCCATAATCCCAAGTTCGCCGAGATCGCCGCCGTTATCAAGCTTGGTTCCGATTCCTACACTCCCGATCCCCTGCCCGACCGGATTGCCAGCAATCGCCGGAAGCATCGTATGCAGTAAATCCAAACGTTCATTGTACGAATGATCCTGCTGAATATCCGTCAGCGTCTGCATGCGTGCCACCAAACCTTCTGCCCCTGGAAGTTTTGGAACAATGATGTAGAGAAGAAGGCCAACTATAGCTAGTTGAAACAAGGTTTTCCACTTTCCCTTGGAAGATGAACTGAGAATGTAAGCCAGCAACATGACGAATGCAATTAGCCAGGCTGAACGTACCAGCGTGATCAAAAGACAAACGACCGTCAGCAGGATTCCGATCCATCCCAAAGTGCCACGCCACCGTTTTTCCATTAGCATGGGTACAAGTGCCATCGCCAGGAAAATAGCGCAGGGACCGGGCGAGTTCATAGAAGAAAACACTCTGATTTGAAGTGGTTCTGGAACACCAATGGAATTCATTTCTACATGATTCATCCAAAATGCATCCCACGGAGGCACCGTCAAGTACTGGATAATGCCGTAAATCGCCACAAGAACAGCAATGTTGGCATATGAATACAGCAGTCGGTCCAGCTCCTTCGCTTTCATGGGCTTAATCGCAAGATATGGCAATAGGATCAAAGGAACCACATAATTGGCTAAATCATAAGCAAAAACAATACCATTTTTGAATAACCCGACCACACTTCCGTAGGCCAGTTCTATGCCGAAAAATACAGCAATTCGGGTCAAGGGTTTTTCCGCCTGATGAATGCCTCGCAACACAGGAATAATCAACATACTGCTTACCAGCAGTGGTGCCACGCTCAACAAGGAAACCGAGTGATACGTTCCCTCCAACCAATCCGCTATGCGGCGGATTTCCGGGCCTACTGCCCACACTGCCAGTGTGTAAGGAATCAGTAGCCGGGATTGCAAGATCGCCAGCAGGAAGGCCGGAAAAACGAGCGCCAGCAATATGGCTCCCTGCTGGCTCATGGTGGGATTCATCTTGGCGCTGACAAATCCGATGGCGAGTGGCAACATACAAGCCAGCAACCCCATGCCGATCATGCCGATTCCACGCCGATTTCCTAGCCGAACGGAAATCTGCTGATCTGCCAACCGACTCATGTTTCTCACCCCTGACCTCCCTTCATCCGCTTCCGCTTGAACATCTCCTTAAACAGCAGAACGAGAAATTGGGAATCCTCAATCAAATATCTTTTCCACAATCGTTTAGGCTCCTGAGACAACCTCCAGAACCATTCAAATCCCGTCTTCTGCATCAGCTCCGGTGCTCTTTTCACATTTCCCGACAGGAAATCAAAGGTCGCTCCCACCCCAATCGAAATTGGAGCGCGGTAAGTCTCATAATATCTATAAATCCATTTTTCCTGTTTAGGGGCGCCTACACCTACAAAAACGATGTCCGGGCGAGCCTCTTGAAGCAATTGGACAATGTGCCTGTTCTCCTCTTCGTTTTTCTCAAAGCCATAAGAAGGAGAATAACAGCCCACCACATTCATGTTCGGATAAGATTCCTGGAGATTGAGCATAGCCTTCTCAGGAATACCGTCAGCTGCACCCAGAAAAAATAACCGATAGCCTCGATCCTCAAAAGCCTCTCCTAACCGAGTGAACAAATCTGATCCGGACACCTTTTGTTTGAGAGGCTTTTTCAGTAACTTGGACGCCCATATGATAGGCATCCCATCGGCCACTACAGCTCCGGCATCCGAATACACCTTGCGGAATTCATCATCCTTGCGAAGCTTGATCACATGATCGACATTACAGGTCAAAATGTAAGAATGACGCTGATGTTCAATAGAAGTATCTATAAATTCGAGTAGATCATTAAAATCGTAATTATCAAAGTTGACATCGAACATGTTCACTCTGCTCATCGTATCACTTCTCTTTGCGAAAATCGGTTTGAGTAGATGTCTGGTATAACGCGTTCAAATACCAGCAAAATGGAATAATCATCTGAACCGTCGACAACGTATTATCTGAAAACGAGTAGATCAGAAAGCCTGCAATTAAGCTTGCAAAATAAGGTTTGATAGACTTGGCAAGCGACCGGTAAATGAGAGCGAACACGATCAGCAATGAAAGCATTAATAGTCCGCAACCGATATATCCCGTGTCAAAATAAAAGCGTATATACTCGTTATGCGGTACAACAAAGCCATTGAATAATGTCCCATCGTTCGCGACCGTTACCGCACCAAGACCTCTCCCTGACCAAGGGTAATCATGTACTCTGTTCAAAAAATATTCCCATGCCTCCGAGCGTCCCGACAGGTCAATGCCTGTATCGGTCTCCCGTTCGAAGGAGCGTTTTTTTAAATTGTTCCATTGCAGGGCCACCGCCCCCAGAGCAACCAAAAACGATCCGGCCAGCGGTAGCAAATAATTGACTTTCCCCTTGAGGTACTGACGGGCAATATCAAACAGATACACAGCAAACATTAATAACAATGCCAGAATCGGTCCACGTGTACCGGTAGCGATCAGAATCAGAAAGTTCAGTGCCAACACAGTGTAATAAAAAGCGGCTTGCTTGGGTTTGCGTTTGACCTCAATTAGAGAGACGGCAATTCCGAGAAAGGAGAGCATTGCCAGATGCGGCGGTATATTCGCTCCTTGTACTCTGACTGCGCCGGTAAATTCCACATCCGTAAACGAATGCAGCCCCAAAACCTGCAAACCCAGTCCAATGACCACACTAATAATTGGCAACAGACTGATCAGTCGGATATGCTTTTCTGCCACATCCTTTTTCCACTGGATCAGTAAAAAAAAGAAAGGGAGTGATAAACCGACGAACGCCTTGACGGCAATCGAGGTCGTTAACAAAGGCAGCCATGCTGAAAATCCAAATGTGATCCCCAGCATGATCACCAATGCCCAGACCGGATAGCTGAACTTGAGACGTATGCCATACACGAGCATGCACGGCACCAGCAGAGCCAAAATGCCCAATTTGTACAATGACAAAATCTCAATACCGAACACGCCACCCTGATACAGAGAATCGACTGAGACTGCTGTACTTAGCAAAACAGCATAGCTGATGCGCTCCGGATGATGGATAGAAACAGCCAGCAAGAGCAGTAAACATACCGCCGCGATACTGACCACCGGCTGATAGGTAGCCGCAATTCCTACAGCAAGAGCGCCCAGTAGAAAAATAAAAACATGCTGTATGGTGTTTATTCTAGTAGTCCAAGGATAGTTACTCATGTTCCATCTTTCACCCCGCAGCTGACTCGCTTTTCCGGTTGCGCAGTGTATCCAACGTCCCACGGATACTTTCAAGCCTGCACCGGTTCAACAGCTTCCTGCCCTCACTACGCGCCAGCAGGGAATCCACAGTGATGTATAACACTTTGGCTGCCGTCTTCGCCATCAGCATCGCGTTGCCGCGCAGACCTACGGCCTGAGCAGCATTAGACATGCCCTGACAATAGTAGCGGTTCATGATCCATTCTTTCGTTAACCGTGAAGCCGGCACAAAATGTTCCACAGACATGTGTGGATGATACATAATCGTTCCACCATTTTTACGGATTTGCTCGAATACCCACGATTCTTCACCTGATAGAAGGATATCTCCCTTTCTGCCTAGATGAAGAGGGAACATAACGGCAGCAAAAGCCGTTTTGCGCATCGCCATATTCGCTCCAAATGGATTCAGTCCCGACGGATATTCACGAACGGCTTTGCCCAGATCAATAATCGTGTAAGGCAGTTCAAGCGGGCCTGTTAGCCAACCCGGTCGTTCCGTCTCAAACATAGGGTCAATTTTCCCACCCATAGCCGTCAGCTCAGGATTGTTCCCGAATGCTGACATAATCGTTTGCAACCATGTAACACACGGAATTGCATCATCATCGAGAAAAGCAATGACTTCCGCTCTTGATAACGTAATGCCTGCATTACGAGCAGCAGACAGTCCTTGTTCGCGCTCATAATGATATCGGAGATGAATATTCTGACCATGGGCGACGGTGAACCTTTTGATCGTCGCTGCTGTATGATCAGTGGATCGGTTATCGACCACTATGATCTCAGCCAGTGCAAGGTCTTCCAGCTCCAGCAGGGACATTAACGTTTTCTCCAGCAGGTCCGCCCGGTTATAGGTGCAAATAACGACGGACACTGCGGGACATCGCTTGAATGCATCCATCAGTAAGCATCCTTGGAGAACAGCATTTTAACGCCTGTTTTCATGATGATTTTCAAATCGAGCCACGTATTGCGAACATGAATATACTTCAAATCCATTTGCACCATTTCTTCGAAGCCTACACTGTTACGTGCGCTCACCTGCCAGTAACCCGTACATCCCGGTGTTACAATCAGGCGTTGCTTATCATAATCGGAATATTGCTCGACCTCGCTGGGCAACGGCGGACGCGGACCGACTAAGGTCATGTCGCCAACCAACACGTTCCACAGCTGCGGAATCTCATCAATACTCGTCTTGCGCAGAAAACTGCCAATTTTCGTGATCCGAGGATCGTTTTTAATTTTGAACATGGCGCCGCTCACTTCATTCAGCTCCATCAAGTCCTTTTTCAGTTCCTCTGCATTGGACACCATTGAACGGAATTTATACATATCGAATAACTTCTCATTCTTGCCCACCCGAGTTTGCTTGAAAAACACGCTTCCCTTTGGGTCTTCGAGCTTAATCAAAACGCCTACCACTACAAAAAGTGGAAGCAAGACGATCAAGCCCACGAACGACAGCAGCATATCAAGGAGGCGTTTTGTGACCAGGTAGGACGTTTTATCCTGAATTTGTGTATTTCCGTATGGCATGTAAAACGCTTTACCTGACATGACAGCCTCGCCGTCCTCCGGTAAATTTTCCATGCTCATGCTGACGTACCCCCTCTCAACCTGCCGTGGTTGCTTTCTCGGTCTTTTTCAACCATTCATGCATGGCCTCCATAACCGGATACTTCAAATCATCGCTGGCAAGTGCAAATTCAAGTGTGGTTAAAATATATCCAAGACGCTCACCCACGTCATAACGTGTGCCTTCAAAATCATAGGCGTACACACGCTCACTCTGATTCAGCTTTTGGATCGCATCCGTCAGCTGAATTTCGCCGCCAGCTCCTTTTTCCTGAAGATCAAGATATTTGAAAATTTTCGGTGAGAACACGTAGCGACCCATAATAGCCAAATCGGATGGCGCTGTACCTGGAGCCGGTTTTTCTATAAAATTATTCACTCGGTACAAGCGTCCGTCCTGCTGATCCGGTTCAATGATGCCGTACCGGTTCGTAAATTCCTGCGGTACCCGCTGCACACCGATAACCGAATTTTGAGTTTCCTCATACTGATCCATCAGCTGGCGCAGGCAAGGTTTCTGACCTGTTACGATATCATCGCCCAGCAGCACACCAAACGGCTCGTCCCCGATAAAGCGTCTTGCGCACCATACCGCATGTCCAAGACCTTTGGGTTCTTTTTGGCGAATGTAGTGGATTTCCACTCCCGAAGAGCGCTGTACTTCCTCCAGAAGCTTCAACTTACCGTCCTCGAGCAGTTTGGATTCCAGCTCAAATGCGTTGTCAAAGTGGTCCTCAATGGCACGTTTGCCTTTACCCGTAACGATAATAATGTCCTCAATACCCGAAGCAATCGCTTCTTCCACGATATATTGAATCGTAGGCTTATTGATAATTGGAAGCATTTCCTTAGGCATCGCTTTTGTGGCAGGGAGGAAGCGCGTACCTAACCCTGCTGCTGGAATAATGGCCTTTTTCACTCTTTTCGTCATCGCACTCATTCTCCTTGCTTCATCGAATTTTGGTGTTGCTTACTTCACCTGATTCATCACAATTCCAACCAGCGTCGCACTGGCCTGCTCCATGAGTTGCTTTGTTTTGCGTAGATCTTCCCGTTTGGTACGACCATGTCTAGCAACGAGAATCACACCATCCGTCAAGCCTGCAATCAAGCGAGCATCCGTATAATTCAACGCCGGAGCCGAATCAAGCAAGATGATGTCATATTCACGTTTGAGCTCTTCCAGCAGCTCAGCCATACGTTCGCTACCGAGCAGATCTGCTGCGTTGTACAGGGTGTCTCCACCGGGAACAACCGATAGCTCCAGCCCACCGTGCCTAACGATAGACTTGGAAGAAGCCCCACCGCGCAAATAAGCCGATAGACCTCCGGTATTCTCCATTCCGAATATCTCGTGCAGCGCTGGTTTATGCAGATTGCAATCCACCAGAGCCACCTTCTTGCCTTCTTGTGCAAAAGAAACTCCGATGTTGGCGAGCAGTGTAGTTTTACCCGCTCCGCTTTCCGGCGAGGTCAACAATAGAACCGTGCCACGGTCCTTTTGCCCAATCACCTGCTGCCGGATGTATGTACGGAGGGATCGAAATGATTCCGAGATATACGATGATGGATTACTTTCTGTAATCAACATGTCATTCAATCGCAGCATATTTACGCTCCCCTACCCGTTCTTTGGAATTTCCGGCTGCTCCATCGACGTCCTTCTTGCGAATGACTGGAATCGATGCGATTACCGGAAGGCCGATGTCCGCGTCCGCTTCTTTCTCCGAGCGCAGCGTGCCGTTAATGCTTTCCAGGAACACAATCGTGCCCAATGCAATCATCAGCGACACGAGAAAACTAATCGCAATATTCATGAGCGGGTTCCCATTAATCGGGTCAGGATTGGCCTGAGGGTCCGCTTCATTTAAAATTTTCACATTATTCAATTCCATCAACCCCGGAACTGTCTGTACGAATTTCTGGGTTACCGCGTTTACAACCGCTGCGGCCTGTGGATAGCTCCCTGCCTCAAACGTCAAACCGATAACCTGACTTTTATCCGAGGATTTAATCTGCAGCTTCTCTGCCAACTTCTGCTGCGTCAAACCGAACTCGGGATGAGTCGCTACAACAGCGTCCATAATTTTAGGTGAAGTGAGAATTTGCTTGTAGCTTTCCACCAAATTAAGACTTGTGTTGACGTCGTTCAGATTGTTGCTCCCCTGCTTGGCGGAAATATGATTAACCAGCAGTTGGCTTGAAGCGGAATAGACTGGCTTCACAACATTGTCGCTCACAAAGTATGTTGTTACACATGAGAGAATGACAAAAATTGCGATCAGCCACAATCTTCTTTTGATCAGGACTAGATAATCCAAAATGGTTTTCTCCACAAAAATCCTCCCTCCTACACATTTTCTCTTCTTATTTTAAGTATGATCTAATTGTAACAATCCGTTGTGTGAACGACATGGAACCGAATGGCACTTTCTCCCTCACTACGGGGGGAGGGAAATGTATACTTTCGGATACGGCATGGTATACTTTTGTACCATGCTTTGTCGATTATGGAAAAAGAAATCGAAAAAAGCCTCAAAATCACCAAGCTTGGTGATTTTGAGGCTTTTCTTTCCACTCGCATATGAAAGTGCAGCGCAGCTTACAGAGTCAGCGCATCATACCATGTTTGTTGGCTCGTACTTCGCCAGACCGATAGCATTGGCATACAATGCTGCCTGCGTACGATCCGCCAGCCGCAGCTTGGCCAAGATCTGACTGACATGCTTTTTGACTGTGAACTCGCTGATAAATAACCGCGATGCAATTTCACGATTGCAAGCTCCTTGTCCCAGCTCGACCAGCACTTCCTTTTCCTTTGGCGTCAGGTCGTCCGACAGATTGCCCGCATCTTCACGCAGCTTGTTTTCGAGAATAGCCGGATCATAATATTTGCGTCCTTTGTTGACAAGATGAATCGCGTAAATTAATTCCTCAGGCAATGCTTCCTTAAGCACATAACCATCCACGGAAGCTTCCTCTGCTTTCAGGAAATCCTCACGTGTTGCGGAAGAGGTCAGCAAAATAAATTTGCTTCTGAAACCACGTCCGCGCGCTATCTTGATAATATCCAGCCCCGATTCATCAGCTAGTTTCAAATCCAGCAGCACCAGATCCGGATCTGTTTCCTCGATCACCACAAGTGCTTCCTGTTGATTCTGGGCCTCTCCCGCAAACTGAACATTGGGCTGCATGGATATAACCGCAGCGAGTCCTTTCCGTACTAAAGGATGATCATCGACAATGACAATTTTCATGATTCGGCCTCCTGTCTACAGTTCAGGATTTGCATAATCCCTATGTATCCGATTGTTACCGCAGATTTTGTATTGCAGAATGTTCACACATTTTATTCGAGGATTTTGCAAAACCCTCATTCATAAGCATTTACCGGAATGGACAATCGGATCTGTGTTCCCTCTCCGATTCGACTTGAAATATCAAATTCGCCTCCCATCGATTGAGCTAAATATTCCATATTCATCATGCCCAGGCCCCCGCCTGCACTGACCGCCTCACCTCCTGCTACCATTCTCGCCGTCTCAAACCCTACTCCGTCGTCATGAATAGACAGTCTAATCACTTGGGGCGTCAATTTTAACTTCACATCAATTCGCTTGGCCAATCCATGACGGATTGCGTTCCCCGCCGCTTCGGAAATGATGCGGAACAAAGCCTTTTGGTACAAATACGGAAGTGAATAATGATCACCATGAATGTCAAAATCAATTTGTACATGGTTCAGCTTGGAGAGTGTATGCAGATGACTTTTCACCGTCCCTAACCAAGTTGAGCCTCCGCTTTTTTTCGAGCTCAAACTATGAATCGCCCCTTTCAGCTCTCTAACCGCTTGGTTGGCAGATTGCTGAATTAGATCAATTTGCTCCTCCACCTGTTCCTTTGGCTGATGACACCAGGTTTGCCGGAGAGAATGCGTTGCGTACACAATACCAAAAAGACTTTGAGAAACATTATCATGCATTTCATTTGCAATCCGGTTCTGCTCATTCGTCACAATCAGCTGATTTTCAATACGCTCCAGCTCATAGCGCTCCAAGAACACAGCGCTCAGCTCAGCCAAGAATATCAGTTGTTGCACCAGCCAGCGTCTTCCTGTCAGACTTTGATCCGGGCCCAGCTTGAGGCCAATCGTCGCTACAAAACGGGTCGTCATCGGTACTGTGATCATGAGGAAATCGCCCCATTCTGGCAGGTGTCTGAAAAATGGTTCACGCTCTTCCCTAAATTCCTCCCGATAATTCCCCAGCTCCTCGAATAGATGCTCCTCCTCCTCTACCGTCCAGCCTGTCTGGCTGCTTTCCGGTGCATCCTCCTCCTGACTATCCAGCCAGAAAAAGGCACGGCTCTGCTTTGTTAGCTTGACCGTATAGTCTGAGATGACCTGGCCGAGATTTAAAGCCTCATTGTGGCTAGTCGTCTCCATGATGTGGTAAATCGACTTGATATGATCCATCGTCTCATTGGCTTGTTCTTTAGCCACCTTCAGTTCGTCCTTCATGACGCCGATAACCTGCATTGCCATCGTAGTTACGATCAGTACCAGAAACAAATTGATGTTCTGCAATATAAGATCCCACAAAAAATATTGACCTGGTGTAAAAAAGATATAACAAAATGTAAGCACCAAGCCGATATAAGAAAGGAGGAGTGTCCAACTGTATCTCATAGACAGATGAGCACAAGCCACCAGCATGGGGGTAATCACATACCATTTGAACGGGCTATCCATCCCTCCGGTTGGGAATAACAACAAAATGATTCCTGCTGTTTCTAGTGCAATGCTGCATTTCAATACCATATCATGAAGTCTGTATTTACGGTAAATCCAAGTAAATGCTGTAACGGATAAAAATAGAAAACCAATCAGTAATAGCTTCTGCCACACGATTAACCTAGATGATTCGAACAGAAAAACAAGTGACGTTAAAGATAGTGATACATAACGGTATAAAAAAATCATTTTGTCTTCTGCTGACTTCCTCAACTTCATCCTGTCACCCTATTCTGTGTTTTGAAGGGACGATGGGCATATTAGGTTTGTTTGTGTACTCTAAAAAAATCATAACCAATCCAAAAATAAATAACAAGACATAAACTCTTACGTAAACGGTTACATTCCAAAAAATTTGGTACTTTTTATAACATATTTACCGTTTCAGGAAAACATTTTGGGGGTAATGTCAGAATTTATGACGTTTGTCAAGGAAATGAATCACATTTTTAGCAACCTAAAAAAGACTTGCTGGTACCACCGTGATTATAACAGCGGTATTCAGCGAGTCCTTTTTTAGTAAATTTGATAGTCTATATTTTAGCCCCCGGCACGCGCCAATTCACGCATATTGGCTTCAAATGCTGCCAACAGAGCTTCATCTCCGCTCAAACCAGTTGCCTCTTCTTTTTGGATCTGTTCAACCATACGCTTGTAATCCTTTGGAATCACCCGTACAAACTGCTGAATCGCAGTCTGCCAATCATCCAAAATACGTTGCCCCGCTTCACTACCCGTGTAAGTGACATGGCGTTGAATCAAGCCGCGCAAATCCGCTGCTTCTGCTGGTTCTTCCACACCTTCCAGCAACACCATTTCCAGATTACAACGGCTCAGGAACGTCCCCTCAGGGTCATAGACATATGCAATACCTCCGGACATTCCGGCTCCAAAATTCCGTCCGGTTCCACCCAATACCGCTACACGTCCGCCCGTCATATATTCGCAACCATGATCCCCAACGCCCTCAACTACAATTCGTGCGCCGGAGTTCCGAACGGCAAAGCGCTCGCCTGCGATTCCGCTAATGTAAGCTTCACCGCTGGTCGCTCCATACAAAGCCGTATTTCCGATAATAATGTTCTCTTCTGCCTTAAAGGTCGCTTTGTGAGACTTTTTCACAATAACCTTACCGCCAGATAGTCCTTTACCGACATAGTCATTGCTATCGCCTTCCACGCTCAGCGTGATGCCTTTCGGAATAAATGCCCCGAAGCTCTGACCTGCCGATCCAATAAAGTTAAAGCGAATCGTATCCTCAGGCAGACCCGCCGCTCCATACTTACGGGTGACCTCGCTGCCCAGAATCGTTCCTACCGCCCGATTCACGTTTGTGATAGGTAAGGTGCCCTCAACAGGCGTTCCGTTCTCCAGCGCTTCCGCAGCCATCGGTACGAGCTGCTGCATGTCGAGTGTTTCTTCCAGACCGTGATTTTGGCGTTGTACGCGGTAACGTACACTCCCTTCTTCCAGCTCAGGAACATGCAACAGCAAGCTCAGGTCAACGCCCTTCTTCTTCCAGTGCGAATCGGCGTTCACGGTATCCAGACAATCCGTACGTCCAATCATTTCCTGAATCGTACGGAAGCCCAATTCCGCCATAATTTCACGGACATCTTCTGCGATGAAACGCATAAAATTCACCACATGAGCAGGATCACCCATATAATTTTTGCGCAGCTCCGGATTCTGCGTAGCCACACCAACCGGACATGTATCCATTTGGCATACCCGCATCATAATACAGCCCAACGCCACGAGCGGCGCTGTAGAGAAGCCATATTCTTCCGCGCCCAACAGGGCAGCTACTACCAAATCGCGGCCAGACAGCATCTTGCCGTCTGTCTCCAATACCACGCGGTCGCGCAGGTTGTTTAACATCAGCGTCTGATGCGTCTCCGCCAGCCCCAGTTCCCAAGGCATACCCGCATGGCGAATGGAGCCTTGCGGGGAAGCGCCTGTACCACCGTCGTAACCGCTGACCAGAATAATGTCAGCACGGCCTTTTGCTACCCCTGTAGCAATCGTGCCTACGCCTACCTCTGACACCAGCTTTACGTTAATGTCAGCACGCGGATTGGCGTTTTTGAGATCATAGATGAGCTCTGCCAAATCCTCGATAGAATAAATATCGTGATGGGGCGGTGGTGAAATCAAACCTACTCCTGGCGTAGAACCACGTACCTCAGCGACCCAAGGGTATACCTTACGTCCTGGCAGTTGTCCACCTTCGCCCGGCTTCGCGCCTTGCGCCATTTTGATCTGAATTTCGTCGGCATTAACCAAGTAATTCGATGTTACACCGAATCGGCCCGACGCTACCTGCTTAATCGAACTGCGACGAGAATCGCCATTGGCATCCGGTATGAAACGTGCAGGGTTCTCCCCACCTTCACCCGTATTGCTCTTGCCACCGATCCGATTCATCGCAATCGCCATATCTTCATGCGCTTCCTGACTGATTGAGCCAAAGGACATGGCTCCTGTCTTGAAGCGACGCATAATGGATGCAGCGGATTCCACTTCTTCCAGCGGCACAGGCTCACCCGTAGGCTTCAACTGAAGCATGGAGCGGATTGTTAAATGCTGTTCCGTTTCGCCCTGCACCAGCTTGGCGTATTTCTTGTATAACTTGTAGTCTCCAGAGCGAACCGACTGCTGGAGCAAATGCACCGTTTGCGGGTTAAACAAATGCTCTTCCCCGTCGTTACGCCATTGATAGTCGCCGCCCGAATCCAACACTTTGTCGTTGCCGTCCTTGTCGGTGAAAGCACGGTTATGATGAACCAGCGCTTCCGTAGTCACTTCCTCCAGACCGATACCACCAATGCGGGAAGGTGTCCAGGTGAAATAACGGTCAACAAAATCCTGCTTCAGACCTACAGCCTCAAAAATTTGTGCTCCACGGTACGACTGAATCGTGGAAATACCCATTTTGGACAATATTTTAACGACACCCTTTGTTGCCGCTTTAATATAATTTTTAACTGCCTTTTCGTGCGAGATGCCGCGCAGCAAGCCCTGCTGAATCATGACATCCAGCGTTTCAAAAGCCAGATAAGGATTAACCGCGCTCACACCGTAGCCAAGCAGCACCGCATAATGGTGAATATCCCTTGGCTCCCCGGACTCCAGCAAAATGCTCACACGTGTACGTGTACCCTGCTTAATCAGATGGTGATGCAGGCTGGAAACAGCTAGCAACGCTGGAATGGCCGCATTTTCCGCATCCACTCCACGGTCGGACAAAATCAGGATGTTATGACCTTTGTCAATGACACGGTCAGCCGCCTCAAACAATCCTTCCAGCGCCTTGCGTAAGCCCTCAGCACCTTCCTTCGCTTCAAAGAAGATCGGAATTGTCATAGATTTGAAGCCCGGACGGTGTACGTGGCGAATTTTGGCAAACTCCTCATTCGACAACACTGGCGAATCCAAACGAATCTGACGACAGCTTTCCGGTTCTGGATGCAGTAAATTGCGCTCTGGCCCAATCGTAGTTGCGGTTGACGTTACAATCTCTTCACGAATGGCGTCAATCGGCGGGTTCGTGACTTGGGCAAACATTTGTTTAAAGTAATTGTACAAACGTTGCGGACGATCAGACAGCACCGCCAATGGTGCGTCGTACCCCATTGAGCCAATCGGTTCTGCACCTGTAAGTGCCATCGGCTCCAGAATTTTGCGCAGTTCTTCAAACGTATATCCAAAAGCGAGCTGAAGCTGATTTACATTTTCATGTTTAGGCTCTGGCTGTTCTAGTGCTTCCGGCAGCTCATCCAGATCAACCAAGTGCTCATCCAGCCATTGCTGATAAGGTTCCTCGGAAGCGATACGTTCCTTTAACTCTTCGTCAGAAACGATACGGCCTTCTTGGGTATCAACCAACAGCATACGACCCGGACGGAGACGATCCTTATAGAGCACATTTTCAGGTGCAATATCCAATACACCCGCCTCTGAAGACAGTGCAATCAGATCGTCCTTGGTCACATAGTAACGTGCAGGACGCAGACCGTTGCGGTCGAGAATCGCCCCGATCTGGATACCGTCTGTAAACGCCATTGCAGCAGGTCCGTCCCACGGTTCCATCATGGTGCTGTGATATTCATAAAATGCGCGTTTCTTCGGGTCCATGGTTTCATGCTTGTTCCAAGGCTCCGGCACCATCATCATGGCTACATGAGGAAGGGAACGTCCGCTCAGATACAGAAACTCCAGCGTATTATCAAACATGGCTGTATCGGAGCCATCTGGGTTAATAACTGGTTTTACCTTCTTGATATCTCCGCCAAACGCTTCACTTTCAAACTGCGCCTGGCGAGCATGCATCCAGTTCACGTTGCCGCGCATAGTATTAATTTCACCGTTGTGAATCATAAAACGATAAGGATGCGCACGGTCCCAGCTCGGGAACGTATTCGTGCTAAAACGGGAATGGACCAGCGCGATCGCCGATGTCACCCGCTCATCCTGCAAATCCAGATAAAATTTGCCTACCTGCTCGGTTGTCAGCATTCCTTTGTATACAACCTTGCGACATGACAAACTTGGAATATAGAACGACTCACCGTTCTCATCCTCTTGGTTATAGCGAATAGCAAGCTCTGCACGTTTACGAATGACGTACAGTTTCCGTTCGAAGTCCAGCTCTTCCTTCAGATCGCTACTGCGACCGATGAATACCTGACGCACGCCCGGTTTAGCTGCTTTTGCCGATTTTCCCAGCATTTCGTCATAAGTTGGAACATCGCGAAAACCCAAACAATTTTGACCTTCGTCCACGATGATATCTCTTAGCTTCTGCTCATGCACCTCACGAACTTTGGGATCATTGGATACAAAAAGCATACCAACGCCATAATGTCCGGCCTTTGGCAATTTGAAACCCAATCGCTCCGCTTCCTCTTGAAAAAACAGATGAGGGACCTGAATCATAATCCCTGCTCCGTCACCGGAGTTTGGTTCACTTCCCTGACCGCCCCGATGCTCCATATTCACGAGCATGGTCAAAGCCTGACTTACAATATCGTGCGATGGTTTTCCCTTGATGTGGGCAACAAAGCCCATGCCGCAGGCGTCTTTTTCGAATTGGGGATCATATAGTCCCTGTTTGGGTGGTAAACCTGTCTGTCTCATGGAACGCAACCTTTCTGTTATAAAGTCATGCTGGCCTGAAATACAGGCGGCCGAATAGAAGACAGTGGCAACAAGAGGTAACTCAAAGAACAACTACGAGGAATGGGGGACAAAACATGTGACGTATTCAAGGCGGTACGGTCCGCTGAATGCGTATGTTTTTCAATAATTATGCAATGGCTTGACTTGAAAAATACGTCGATTCCACTGATGAATCTAATTAGTTCTATCATTTTATCATTGACCTATCATGTTAGCAATTCAAAGTTTTTATGATTGTGATAATAAATCTTTTACATTACAGCTTCAACGTATCAATGCAAAAATATCTCATTTTTATGTATAAATATTCACTTTTTAAAAATAGCCTTTCCTATTCCTCTTAAGGAACAGAAAAGGCTGACAAAGGAGATTTGATGAGTCTATAGACCATCAAATGTTTTCCCGCAAATCAGATATCCGTATTAAAATTCGAGACTTTCGCCGGGCTTCAATGCTTTCCCTTCAATGCCTTCTTTGTGCAGGCGATCACAGAAGCCGTCTCCGTCCTGCTCAATACCCGGGAACGTATTGTAATGCACCGGTATTACGCGGCTTGCACGCAGCCATTTTGCTGCCAGCAGTGCATCCTCCGGTCCCATCGTATAACCATCTCCGATCGGCAATACCGCAGCATCAATGGAGTTAGTTTCCCCAATGAGACGCATGTCGCCAAACAGGCCAGTATCCCCTGCATGAAAAAAGGTTTGGCCTCCCATGGTCAATAAAATCCCCGCAGGCTCTCCCATGTAGATGGTTTTTCCGTCCACCGTCAAAGATGAGCTGTGGAACGCAAGTGTGAATTTCACATGGAAACCGTCAAAGTGGTGCCCCCCACCCAGATTCATACCGTGAGCTTTGGCCCCCAAGGATGAACAATATTCGGCCAGTTCCGCGACTGCGATTACAGGACAATCATTGCGCTTGGCAATTTCAACAGCATCTCCAAAATGATCGGCATGACCGTGTGTCAACAGTACGGCATCCACCTGAATATCCTCGGCCTGTACGGTTGCTTTAGGATTTCCCGTCAAAAAAGGATCAATAATAATCCGTTTCCCCTCTGCCTCTACCAGTACAACTGAATGTCCATAATATGTGATTTTCATATCATCTACGCCTCCTTTGTCACTTTCATTATTTTGGTTACTTTCCTTTACCTATTATACCTCTTTTGCATAATGGCTTCACCTGTACCACAAAATCCGTTCACAAAGCTGAACCCTATTGTTTAGAAAGGGCTGTTATTTGTAGAAGGCTGCCAACTAAACCGTTTCAATCTATACATTTACTGATTTGAAACGCTCATGGGTTTTATGCCAAATGCTCATTTATAAAAGGTATGATGACCGATAGTTTTCACCTTGGTACGCGAATGATGAACCGTAAGGTCCTGGGCCAACGTAAGCGACAGGAAAAAACAGGTGTTATCAGGCACGGCTTTATGGCCGTTCAAAGCAGCAGTAACCGCACGTATGCTGTCCTGGTTGGGCTGAACACGACGAAGACGCCCGTTCGCGACCGGACTAAATTGCGCTTTTTGATAGATCACTGCCTGAATCGTATCGGGAAATGGGGCTGACCGCAGCCGGTTTAAGACAACGTTGGCAACTGCCACTTTGCCTTCGTACGGTTCGCCTTCTGCTTCTGCCATCACTATTTTTTGCAGCAGGAGCAGTTCTTTAGCGGAGACAGGATAGCTCCAGGTAGACAACGCCTTGTCATCCTGAGTGAGCATTTTTGTCTTCGTAAAGTAGATGGTTGTAGGAGGGGTTAGGATTGCGGACTTGCTATGCTGGACCTCAGGCTTTTTCTTGCCTGTAGCAACGTTATTCCGAGCTTGTTCCGCCTGCTTCATCTGGGAAGCGGGTAACGGAGTCGGCATGATTTCTTTCCAGCTTGACTGCCCATGAGCAGCGACAAAGATGGGGCTTGTCCTGTTTGACCCGTTATGGGTCCCCATCCTGTCGCCATATGAAGGAGCCGAAGAGTTCCCTGACCAGCTCAGAGATTGCATAGGTGTATTTTTATGATTGTTCTGTGTTTGCTGAACCTCAGCGTAGAGGCCTATCCCCAATATACAAACAAGCAGCACACTCAAAAGAGGTGCAAACCAACGATGCTCTTTAACGATTTCCATAATGTTCCTCCCGTTAACTTTAAGCACATTCCTCAGATATGTAACCCAAAATGCGCCTTTTGAATAACGCTGAAACACTATATCACTAAATTCGCTGATAGATCAAGGCTTTCACCTCATTAATGGGAATATTTGAATTATTTGGTACATTGGTTTTTGCCCCATTCGAGTTGCATATAAAACAAATTCTCCCACTTCCCACGGCTCGTCGCATCGGTCATTTGGCTGCCAAATAGACGGTGGAATAGGCTGTTCTCCTGTGTACGAACGTGCTAGGGTGATATGAGGTCGATAAGGTCGTTCCTCGGGTTTAAAACCCAGCGGTTCGGTAGCCTGGATTATGGACTGGTACAGTTGATCCAGTGACTCACGCTGCCCGGTCACTCCCCTCCACAATACACGCGGAAATTCTTCACGGCCAAAAAAGCCCGCTTCTCCAATGCCGAGCGTGAACGGGCCATGCTCAGCTGCAGCTTGAACTAAAACCTGCTCAAGTTTTGGTATAGCCGCAGTCTCCACATCACCCAAAAACTGAAGTGTCACGTGATAATCTCTGAAATCACTCCATTTGCGAAAAGACAGGTCATTCAAATCCTGCTCCACCCAATCACGTAACTTCTTCTTATGCTCATTCGGGAGAGCAATAGCTGTAAAAAGTCTTTGCGATTCATTTTTCATCAACCTATACCTCCTTTCCTAATAGATATTTGTGGATATCTCAAAAAGTAGCTGTTTGGATTGTCCCTGATTAGGGTAAAGCCATTTGTTGTTATATATAGTGACACTGCGAGCTCGTTTTTACCCATCTTATGCAATTTTTTCGGCAATCTGTTATTCTTGAAAGGATGGTTCGCCAGAATATATTGGAAACTCCAAGGAATCAAAAATCGAGGAGGCTATGAACTATGGGAAACATTTTAAGCTTACATCAACTTACGGAAGAGCAAAAAAAACAAGTTCGTGCAACGGCTCCGGACTACGAGTTGATTATTGGCAAAGCTCAAGAATTAGAGTCTAAACAAATCCGTGAGGCCGAGGTTATTCTAGGCTGGTCCAAGCATATTGCCGAGGAGGCCTTACATCCAGACAGCAAGCTGAAGTGGATACAAACCTGGTCGGCTGGGATTGATAAGCTCCCGCTTACCAAATTGGAGAAGCGTAACATTTTACTAACGAATACAAGTGGTGTACATGCAATTCCAATTACAGAGCAGATCTTTGGAATGCTGCTATCGCATACACGTTATTTACAGCAAGCAGCTCTCTTGCAACGTCAGAAAACATGGCAGCCACCGAAAGGCCAACTGACGGAATTACGTGGCAAAACGCTGTTGATTACAGGCGTTGGCGAAATTGGCCGTGAAACAGCGCGGATTGCAGAAGCTTTTGGCATGCGGGTGATCGGAGTCCGCCGTTCTGGCAAGGAAGCTCCCCATGTAGAGCACATGTATACTAACGAACAACTACACGAAGCATTGGGAGCAGCGGATATCGTGGTAAATATATTGCCATTCACCGAGGAAACCCATCACTTCTTTGACGAAAAAGCATTTGCAGCTATGCGTAAGGGAGCCTTCTTCATTAATGTAGGCCGCGGTGGCACCGTTCATACGGATGCGCTTGTACGCTCTTTGGAGCAAGAGCATATTGCCTTTGCCGGACTGGATGTATTCGAGGAAGAACCGCTACCTGCTTCACATCCGCTATGGAGTCTGGACCGTGTCTTGATCACACCGCATATTGCAGGCGATACGGACCGATATGCCGAACGGGCGGTAGATATTTTTCTTACTAATTTGAATGCCTATGCCGCTGATCAGGAGCTACCGCTGAATGTGGTTAACTACAAAACTCAGTATTAACTCACTACTTACAGATCCAAATTTCCCGACTCATACCTGGCTTATGTATGCGGCATTGCTCCGTAAGGGTCCAACCTGACTCGGATAACAATGTTTCCATCGGCTCCGTGCTCACGACCACTGCCCGCGCGGCCAAACGTCTCAGACTGCGCAGCATCTTCTTTTGTTCATCAGCCGGGAGCACGGAGCACAGGTTATAGGGCATATCCAATATGGCCGCATCGTATGTGCCTTCGAGCATATTCATATCCCCGAGCCTCACTAGATCTTCTTCATATCCAAAATGACGTAAATTCACTCGTGCCCCACGCACCGCCAACGGGTTGATATCACAACCGCGAATATCCTTTCCCATACTCAAAGCCTCAATCATTACATTGCCCATACCACAACACGGGTCTAGCAGTTTCAATGAGCCTGACTCTCCCTTTGCTGCTGTTAGATCAGTTGCTGCCAAATTCACAAGTGCTCTGGCTACCAGAACGGGTAGTCCAGTAGAATAATTTTGCGGCTTCTGACGACGCTCCTGCCACGATCTGTCGCTATACTGACACGTGCCCAGTAGCCACCGTTCTCCTATCCGAATAACACCAAGGGTGATATCCGGTGTCTTCATTTGCGCCTGCCCATGAATACGTGCACCAATCCGGCGTTCGATCCCGCGCCGCTCGTCATAGTCAGCCTCATGGTCACCTTCTTTAAGGCACAACACCTTGAAAGTCTTTCCTTCCTCAAGTTGTAACATAGAAGCTGCCTCGCATAGCTCTTCCAGCGTTCCCGCATCTGTCATTACATCCAGCCGAAGATGAATAAACGGGCTCGTCTCCGGCTCCAGACGCCGATGGGACAATAGGATGGAGTCCTGCACGGGCGGTTGACCGAACAAGCATTTTAATTCCAAAAGACATAACTCACGCTCTGTTTCATGACACGCATAGGTATAGACGTAGCTTGGTTTCATTTCATCGATATTCGTTTTCTGTTTATTCATGTAAGATCTCTTTTCATTTGGAATCAAGGCTAGAATTTACGGCCTCCGCTATTAGACGGTAGGAGTGAAGCCGCTGCTCATAATCGGGAATCGGTGTGACCAACAGAAACTCATCAGTATCATATTTAATCTGCAAGCCACGTAACCGTTCGGCAATATCCGACGGCGTTCCCACCAGCCAGCTGGCTCGCATTGCCGGGTTGCCCAATGAAATCTGACCAGCCCATTGCTGCGCCAGCTCATCCGTCAAGGCACATACTGCTCCTACAGCAACCATGGTACGTGGCTTGTCCATCCGGTTGGATGGTTGAAAGTTGGAGCGGTAAATGCTTAGCATTTCTTCCGTTTGCTGTTCACTCATAAACTGACCGAATACATAGCCTGTTGAATACTGGGCGGCATATTCGGCACTTTTTCGGTTTGTACCCAGCATCCACACTGCTGGCGGCTGTTCAGGCATTGGTCGGGCAAACACAGGCACCTGTTCATATTCGTAAGTACCTTCCAGCAAAGCCAATAGAGCTTCCATCGTCTGTGGCAGCTCCGTCACATGTTGAAGAAAATTGCCGCTCAGTGCCATCGAAGCATGAGGTCCCCCACCAGGTGCTCTCCCCAGGCCCAATTCGACTCTGCCAGGATATAGAGCTGTCAGCAGATGAAACCATTCCGCGACCTTGACTGGACTATAATGCGGGAGCAAAATAGCCCCCGCACCCAGTTTGATTGTCTTCGTCACCGCTCCGATATGAGACAGCAGCACTTCCGGGCTGGAGGAAGCCAGCCCCTCCATATCATGGTGCTCCGAGGTCCAGTAGCGTGTATATCCCCATGCTTCTGCCCGTCTCGCTAGTTCACCAGCTCGTTGAACCGCCTGCTCCGGACGGTTACCGGGCAGCAACGGCACCATATCGAGCACACCGAGATTCAACCTTTTTATAGATAAAAACTGAGATTGCATAGACACATTCCTCCCTCCTGCTATCCATTACAAACCAGTTCCTTCTACTATATAGGGGGAATTTAAAGGTCAATCCAGATCATAAATGGAACCCACCTTCAGGCCGTATAACTCATTATAGATTTTTTCAGCAAAAGCATCGGTCATGCCTGCAATATAATCTATGACCATATGCTCCCATGTCCAGATCGGTTTCGCCTTGGCTTGGTCGCGCTCAAAGCGCTGGAGCCAGTCGCTTGGAATAATAGATTTGGACGTCTCCGGGTCCAGAAACGCCAACCATAGCCGTCTGAGCATCCACTCACTCCGTTTTTGCAGTCGCTGTACGCGCAGATCGCGGATCATCGTAACCCAAGCAAAGCTTTTCAACACACTCACAGTGCGCAGCATATCCAAATCTTCGCTTCCATCCCGTACGAAGGTCACCTTTTTCCAATTTCCATCATCAATTACACCCAAGCTGCTGACAAACAGGCTGACCCAGTATGCCTTCACTTCACGGCGGGTACGGGAATAATCGTGTTCACACATCGGCATCTTGCCGTTCCACACCTTCAAAAATTCGCTCAGCACAGCCGCTACCTTCTGCTCAATCTGAGCCAGCTGCCAGCCTTGCCAGAAGCTATCCTCCAACGTGGTGATTTTCTCCGTAATCAGACGAATTAAATACGGATCATATAAGAAGTGCTCGTGTACCTCGATTTTTCCAGCCTTAATCCCGTCCTCCAGATCATGCGCAGAATAAGCGATATCGTCGCACAGGTCCATAAGCTGGGCTTCCAACGTTTTTTTACCATCAGGGATACCCCAATCCTCGCGGATGGAACGTATGTATTCCCACTCATGCAGGTACAACCCTTTTTTGTTCAGAATCCCCGGGTACGGGTATTTGTTGATCCCCAATAACACAGCGTCCGACAAATTCAAACCATCCACGTTCTCACGCTTTTCCAAAAACATAATCAGCCGGAAATTGTGCGCGTTCCCTTCAAAATGCTCATAAATTCGTCGCTCACGTGCATAGGCCTCCTGTCCACGCTTAGACTCCGGTGTGAAGCCTCCGGCAGAGGATATCTTTTCTACCTTTGTTTCAATCAGTTGATCCAAAATCCCGTCCAGCACCTCTTCCCCCTTGTGTCCGAACGGTGGATGGCCAAAGTCATGTGCAATGGAAGCACATTCTACCACCTCAGGGTCAATAATCAGTCCTGCGTTATCTGCCTGTTCCAGCTCTACTTCGGGATGGCGGCGCAGCAAGCTTCGTGATGCTTCACGCGCAATTTGCGCTACCTCCAAAGAATGTGTCAGTCGTGTGCGGTAATAATCGCCCGTGCCTGCGCCAAATACCTGTGATTTACCCTGCAACCGACGGAAAGTCGGTGAATGGATCAAACGGGAGTAGTCCCGTTCATATGCGGCCCGTGAAGCGTCGCTTCGTGTCTGTTCCGCAAACTGTCGATGCTCTCTCTTGTCCTGCCATGTCATAAAGCCCACTCCCTACGTACTCAATTGGAGTGATTATACATTTTTTTTGCGCCTCAGGAAAGCTCACATGACTTTCAACTGTAAAAGTTACTTTTAGCGTCACTGCGCAGTCGGATGGTGCTTCCGAAGTGAGCTATCCTACGGAAAGCTCTTAATGTCATATAAAAAAGGTGTTCACCAGCCATTTGATTCAGGCCAGAAAACACCTCTTTACTCAACTTTATATACCTCACCACTTTTGCTCTAACGCTTCGCCCTCGGGTCCAACACATCCCGCAATCCATCACCCATCAGATTAAAGCCCAATACGGTCAGCATGATAGATACCCCCGGAAAAATAACTGTCCACGGCGCGTTCTGGATATATTGCCGCGAATCGGACAACATTTTACCCCACTCTGGCTCAGGAGGTTGTGCACCCAAGCCCAAAAATCCAAGCGCTGCCGCTTCAATGATGGCCGTTCCGATCCCCAACGTTCCCTGTACGATGATCGGCGTCAGGCTGTTAGGCAAAATATAACGGAGGATGATTCGTGTATTGTTGGCTCCAAGCGCTCTGGCAGAAGTGATATACTCCTCCGTTTTGACACTCAGCACCTTAGATCGAACCAACCGTCCATATGTTGGCACATTGACAATGGCAATGGCATACAACGCATTTTCCAATGAAGGTCCTAGAATGGCCACAATAGCAATGGCCAGCAAAATCCCCGGAAATGCCAGTAAAATGTCGAATAGCCGCGAGATGACCATATCTGCCCATTTTCCGTAAAATCCTGCGATTAAACCTAAGGCTGTTCCTACAATCATTGAACCAATAACGGACAAGAAACCGACCCACAACGAGATTCTGGCTCCATACAGCGTGCGAGTCAGTAAATCTCGACCGAGATCATCCGTACCGAACCAATGCTCCGCAGAAGGAGGCTGCAAACGGCTCACCAAATTTTGCTCTTTATAGTCAAAAGGAGCAATCCACGGCGCGATCAAAGCAATGATGACAAAGAAGATAATAATGCTCAGGCCGACGAACGCCATTTTATTGTGACGGAAAGCCCTCCATGCGTCTCTCCAAGGGCCAGTCACGACAGGCAAATGCGCCAATGTGCTGCGTGTCGTCGGTATGTTGTTGGGTTCCATTGAAAATTGTGACATCGGACAAGCTCCCCCTTGAACAATTGGCGACTTGATTACTGATAACGGATACGCCGGTCGAGCACCGCGTACAGCAAATCGACAATCAGATTAATGATGACGAACAGGAACGCAATGATCAGAATTCCGCTTTGAATAACCGGATAGTCACGCGAGCTGATCGCTTCAAAAATGTACCGTCCGATGCCAGGCCAGGCAAAAATGGTTTCTGTCAGTACCGCGCCTCCCAGTAGTGAGCCAGTCTGAAGACCGATGACAGTAAGTACGGGGATCGCAGCATTTTTAAGCGCATGTTTGTATACGACTTGAAAAGATGCCAGCCCCTTCGCCCGAGCTGTACGGATATAGTCCGCATCCATAACCTCCAGCATGCTGGAACGGGTAATGCGCGCAATGACCGCCATTGGAATCGTTCCCAGTGCGATACTGGGCAGGATCAAATGCTTGATGACGGTCCACACCTGATCCATACGTCCACCTATGAACGCATCAATCACGGCTAAATGTGTCACAGCTTCCACCGGATCACGGGAATTCATGCGTCCGATGGAAGGAAGCCAATGCAGTTTATTTGCAAAGATCCACTGCTCCATCAAGCCTAGCCAAAAAATCGGCATCGATACTCCGACCAGGGCAATGACCATACTGACATAGTCAAACCAGGAATTTCGCTTCCAGGCACTCACGATGCCGGCATTCATTCCGACTACAACGGCAAAAAACATGCTTGCTACTGTCAACTCCAGCGTAGCCGCCAGATAAGGGACCATTTCCCGGGCAATCGGCTGCCTGGTGCGAATGGAATCACCCAAGTCCCCTTGTGCCAGCTCACCTAAATAGGTCCCATATTGCTGTAACCACGGCTTATTCAGTCCCAATTGCTCACGTAGCGCCTGCTTGGACTGTTCCGTAGCCTTATCTCCCAGTATGGTTTCCGCCGGATCTCCCGGAATGGCATGAATAATGGAAAAAACGATGAGCGTCATGCCCAGTAATACAGGAATCAATATAGCCAGTCTTTTTACAATATATAAGTTCATATCCTATTCACCGCCTGCTTGCGTTTGGGCTATTCAAAATATATATTTCCGTACGCTTCAATACCTGCCGGAGAAGGTACAAAACCCTTGAGATTCGCTTTACCTGCCATCAGCGGTGTGCTGTGAACCAATGGAATCCACGGCGCATCCTGTTTAATAATCACTTGTGCTTGTTTATACAGTTCCCCACGCTTGTTCTGGTCTACCTCAACCTGAGCCTTCACCAATATTTTATGAAGTTCCTCATTCACATAAAAACTGCGGTTATTGCCTGGAATCGTATCCTTGTCCAGCAATGTATAAAGGAAATTATCCGGGTCACCATTGTCCCCGTTCCATCCCAGCATATACAGATCATCCTTTTCCCCCGCCTTAACATCATCCAGATACGTAGCCCATTCCGGGGATTGGATGTTTACTTTGACGCCTATTTTTTCAAAATCGGCTTGAATGGCCTCTGCCACCTTTTTGCCGTCAGGCATATAAGGACGAGATACGGGCATTGCATAGAAGGTTAATGGCTCGGGAAGCCCGTTAGGAAAGCCCGCTTCTGCTAGCAAAGATTTAGCCTTATCCAGATCATAGGCGTAGTCCTGAATACTATCGTTGTACCCCCATAACGTAGGTGGCATCGGATTGACCGCAGGCTTAGCCTGCCCTGCAAACAATGCATCAATAATGGCCTGCTTGTTCACTGCGTGATTCAGTGCCTGCCGCACCTTGGGATTATTGAAGGTTTTTTTCTTTAAATTAAAGCCAATGTACGCCACATTAAAGGAGGGACGTTCAATTTTGACCAATTCGCTATTACCGTCTAACTGCTTTGCATCATCCGGGTTCAAATCCTCCATCAGGTCAATTTCCCCGTTTTGCAGAGCATTAAATCTCGCGGTATTGTCGGGTATGGAACGAACAATGATCTTTGCCAGCTTCGGCTGCCCCTTTTTCCAATAGTTTGGATTCTTCTCCAGCGTGATGGTATCATTCCGTTTCCATTCCTTAAATACAAAAGGACCCGTGCCGACCGGATTACTCTTGAAATCAGCCTTTTTCTCCTGAATAGCCTTGGGACTTGAAATACTAAAGGACGGCATAGCGATATTTTGTAAAAACGGCGCCTGCGGCTTGTTTAGTGTAAACTGGACGCTGTTCGCATCTACCGCTTTAACCTCCTTAATCACCCTACTTCCTTCAGGACCGAACATAGAATCATAATAGTCAAACGAGTCACCTTCAAATTTGTATGGACTTTTCGGATCAGCCCAGCGGTCAAAGTTAAACACAACCGCATCTGCGTTAAAGTCACTTCCGTCATGGAATTTTACACCCTGACGCAGCTTGAACGTATAGACCAGTCCATCCGGTGATACTTCCCAGCTCTCTGCAAGCCCCGGTTGGATCTCCGTTGTGTTTTCCTTATATTCCAGCAGTGTGTCGAACACTTGCATTCCGATTTTTAGCGACTCGCTTTCAGTCACAATGGCAGGATCTAGCGCCACGGAATCTCCGCCGCGTCCATAAATGAGCGTGTCCTGCACGCCCTCTCCTGCTCCGCTTGGTGTTTTCTCTGCCTCTGGCTTTGCTCCTTCACCTGATCCCCCACAACCGGAAAGCGCCAAAACAGCTCCTAGCGCAAGCACCAGCAGAACGGTCCAGACTTTGTGTTTTGCATACTTTTTGCTCATGCAGCAAACCCCTTTCACACCTTATATATTGTTAATTCATTGATACCGGATGAATGCCAATTCCTTTGGATTGACATGACAAGCTTGTCCTCAAGCTGTGGTCCCAGGTTCCGAGTTCATCAAATAGGTGTAGTAGGGAAGGTATAGGGTTCTATGGACAGGCTTTTATTGAAAATACTGGCACAGAAGTGTTCATAATCTAGTGGTGTAAGAGATGCTGTAGGGTAATGAATAGATGTGATGTAATAAATAGAAAGAGGAGTATGTGAGGTCGTGGTGAAAGTGTGATATATACTCACAAACAGTGAATATTATGCTCAAACAAAGTTGATTATTGGATACTTTACTATAAAATCTGGAAGCAGACAAGGGGGTTTTTCATACATTACGATATGTTTTTATACATCATGTCAATTAATATTACAAACCAACTTACACGATCATATCAAACAAATGCTCCTACTTGGGATCTTCAACCGCCAAGCAGGAGCATAATCTTACCTCAAAAATGTATTCAGCACCAAACCTACAGACACGGCTTGGGCTCCTTTTACGATAGAGAAATGATCGCCAGGCACTTTATGCGTGAACATTTCCCCCTTACAATACAATTCCCATCCTTTATATCCTAATTCCCAGGTATGTTCTGAAATAAACAAACATACGGGGGCCTTTACAGCTCGATCGGGCTGGTAGACATGCTGCATTTTCACCCAATGATTCACACTTTTAAAGCGTTCTAGTAATTCACTCCGTCCCAACTCATTAAATTCCGGTAGCAAGGGGAGTACGCTGGCTGGAAATGCTCGCTTCCACAGCGATAAGTCCAACGTTTCTTCCATCCTCTCCAGTTCCTGAATATGGTGGTCCCAGTGATCTTCCTTGTCATACTTCAAAGGTGGCAGTGTGTCCAGAATGGCCAAAAGTTCGACACGTTCTTCTTGTTCTTCCAATTGTCGGGTTATTTCGAAAGCAAGCGTTCCCCCCATACTCCACCCCGCAACATAATACGGGCCTGTTTCCTGAATACTTTTCAATTGATTCACATATCGGTGTGCCGCTTCCTTCATCCCGGCTGTTTTATTTTCAGCAAGAATCGAAGCATCCATTTTTATGCCCCAATAATTCCAAGTAGCTGTAAGTCCGTTGACCAATTCCATGTAGCAACTGACATCCAAGCTTCCATCATGGATGAAAAAAAGGTGCTTATCCTGCGCTGTGCCGGGCTTTAAGAGGACAAGCGTGTCTGCTCTGGCTGGAAACACACTTCTTTCCTTTCCCTGAAATGCACTTGCCAGTTGGCGAATGGTAGGAAAAGTAAATAATTTGGTGAGCGGCAGGTCTATCCCCAACTCACGCAAAACTAGCGAAACCAGCTTGGTAGCCTTGAGCGAACTCCCTCCCAGGGTAAAAAAATTGTCCGTTACGCCAATGCGATCCGTCGGCAGGTTCGTGGGCAGAACCATCGACCAGATGCGAACCAGCTCCTGTTCCAGTTCATTGCAAGGAGGGACATATTCATTCTCCCGCAGTGCTTCAAGATCAGGCTCTGGCAACGCGTTCCGATCGACTTTGCCATTCACATTCAGTGGCAAACGCGGAAGTCGGATCAGACAGGCAGGAATCATATAATCCGGTAAATATGTAGCCAGCTCCAGCCGGACTTCTGCCTGTGACATTTCTACGTCGGAAACAAAGTAAGCACAGAGGTATTTGATCCCGTCGCTGTGCTGACGAACAAGCACGACTGCTTCCTGAATCCCCTCTATATGTGCAAGCCGAGCCTCAATCTCGCCAGTTTCAATACGAAAGCCCCGAATTTTGACCTGGTGATCCATGCGACCCAAAAATTCAAGCGTTCCGTCAGCCAGCCATCGGGCACAATCTCCAGAACGGTACATACGCTCTTCTGGGAGCCAGGGATGAGAAACAAATTTGGCTGCCGTTAATTCCTCCCGAGCCAAATAGCCACGTGCCAATCCTTCACCTCCAATGCACAGCTCACCCGGTACTCCAATGGGCTGAAGTTGATTGGACGCGCTCAGGATATAGACCTGTGTATTGGCGACAGGCTTGCCAATTGGTACGTTATGGTCATAGTCCTCCTGAATCGTATGGAACGACGTAAAAATTGTATTTTCCGAAGGACCGTAGGCATTGACAATCGTTAAATTCGGCTGGGCGGTGCGAAGGAGCTTAATATGCTGCGGAGACAAGGCGTCTCCCCCGGTCATGATTAATCGAAGTCCAGTAAAGATGGAAGGTTTCTCATCAATCAGCTGATTTAGCAAAGGAGCCGTGAACCATGCCATCGTGATTTCATACTGTGCCATCCTCTTGCCGAGTATGTCGGCAGATAAAAGCTCTTCTTTTTCAATAAGATACAAGGTTGCCCCACTCAGCAGCGTTCCCCACAGTTCAAAAACCGACACATCAAAGGCCAGGGAACACGTCTGCAATATTCGATCCTCTTGCGTAATAGCTAACGGCCCCGGCTCTAACACTAGGCGGGCAAAGGATGGATGCTCAATCATTACCCCCTTCGGTTGTCCTGTAGACCCTGAAGTATAAATAATGTACATCACATTGTGCGCCTGATTGCTGTCCTCCAGATTACGGGGTTCTCCCGTATAGAGACTCTGGTCTGTGAGCAGTAACATGTCCACTCCAGAAAAGCGACTAGTGCTGGCAGTCGGTAGAAGGCATATTTTCGCCTGACTATCCTGTAATAAATATTGAACCCGTTCATCCGGGTAGAGCGGATCAATCGGCAAATAAGCGGCCCCGGCCTTCAAAATAGCTAAAATACCAACAATCATCTCCAACGCAGGCGTAGCTAAAATACCGACTACATCTTCTGCCTGAACTCCCTTTTGCCGTAAAACCCGCGCCAATTGATTGGCACGTTCATTTAATTCATCATACGTTAGTTGCTTTTCTTTCCACCTCACGGCTGGATGATCAGGCGTCCGTATCACTTGCTGTTCGAACAGTCGATGGATGGTTACTCCATGCGAATTTTTTTCGTGTGCATTTTTGCTGTGGGTCTGATTAAAAGTATGAAGTAAAACGGTGCGCTCTTCTTCTGTAACCATATCAATGTCTTCGATTCGAATATCGGGTTGTTCGCCAATGATTTCGACAATTCTGGCAAAATGCAGTAGCATACGGCGGGCGCTTTCCTCCGTAAATAACGCTTTGCGATATTCCAGTTCCAGTCCGATACCCTCCTGCATTTCGTATGCATACAAGGTGATATCAAATTTAGCGATTTTATGTTCAAAAGTATAAGGAGAAAACGTGACCTCTGATGCCTGCACGACAGGCTGCGGTACATTTTCCAATACAAAGCAAGCATCAAATAAGGGATTACGACCACTGATTCGTTCAGGATTGACCTGCTCCACCAGCATATCAAAGGGGTAGTCCTGATGCTCAAATGCAGCAAAAGTTCGGTCTGCCACTTCTTCCAGAAAATCAGAGAACCGCTTGGTTCTCTGCGGTTTTTGGCGCAAGGCGAGCGTGTTCACGAACATGCCCACAATCCCTTCAAACTCGGAATGAGTCCTTCCGGCGACAGGTGTTCCGATGACCAGATCCTCCTGTCCGGCATATTTGGACAGAAGGATGCTGTACGCGGCGAGTAGAACCATATACAACGTAACATTGTGCTGCAAGCATAATGCACGCAAGGAGTGAGCCGTGTTAGCTTCAATCGAGTACGATACGATCCCACCGCTGTAATCGGACCTTAAGCCTTTTCCATCTGTAGGCAGCGACAGCAGAGGAACATCCTCTGTAAATTGGTTCAGCCAAAATTCACCCTGTTTCTGAATATGAATGTCGCTTAATTGATCGTTTTGCCAGATTGTATAATCGACATACTGAAACTCTAATGGAGCAAGCTCCTGTCCCTGATATAGAGCCATCAGCTCTTCAAATATAATGTTGATGGTTACCGCATCCGCGATGATATGGTGGATATCAAACAGGAACAGAATCTCCCCATCAACCAAAGGTACAAGCTCAGCCCGCCAAAGAGGGGCTTCGTTCAGATTGAATGGACGGATAAATTCGTTAACAAGCTTATCCGTACACTGATCCGAACGTTCTCTATAGGGAATCGATACGTCGATGGATTCATGGACGAGTTGTAAAACCTCGCCGTCCTTTTGAGTAAAGGACGTTCGCAAGCCCTCATGACGTTCTGTCAGTCTACACCATGCTCTGTACAGCCGCTCCGGCTCCAGCGCTCCTTTGATGATTCGAATGCTGGGCATGTTATAGATGATGTTAGGTCCGAGAAGATCATGAATCAGATATAGCCGTTTTTGCGCCGAAGATGTTTCATATCCTTCATAATGCATGATGCTAAATCTCCCTCCGTCGGCGTTCTTTTTTCTCTACTTTCACTGATGACAGTGCATGCTGCTGAACTGGGATGACTTCTCTCATAAGCTTTCCATCGCCCCGAAGTATGTTGCTAATCACGGTTTCCTCTGTTCTGAAAAACTCAATGGCAAACGGAACAGATTCATGAATAAGCTGAACAATCTCGCCGTTGATCACATCAAATGTGGTCCTAAAAGCTTCGTGACGCTGAATAAGCGCTTGGAAGGCTCCCTCAAGTCTGGCCATGTCCAGTTCTCCTTCCAGCATCATGGCACCCGGTAGATTGTAGCTTAGATCCTCTGGATTCAGCTCGTGCATCATAAAAAGACGCATTTGAGCAGACGAGGCCGGATAATAGGCGCTTGGAGTCGCAGCAGGGATCAAGGAACGGACTGTCGCTTCATCCTCGTGATGACACTCAACTCTTCTGGAGCTTATGTGATCTGAAAGTTGTCGAATGGTCGGAGCTGCAAAAAGTTCCTTTAAAGTAATCTCGATGGCCAACATTTGACGCACACGCAAAATGAACTGGTAAGCGAGCAATGAATCTCCGCCAAACTCAAAGAAATGATCATCTATACCTACTGCGCCTGTTTTGAAAATGTCCGCCCACAACAGGAGCAGTTGCTGTTCCATTTCGTTGCGGGGCGGTGTATGTTCTTTGCCGGAAGGCAACTCTACCCCCAAGGTATTTAATGCCTTACGGTCCAGCTTTCCGCTTGAACCTAGAGGCATCGTCTCCACCTTCACAAAACGTAAAGGAATCATATATTCCGGCAATCGTTCCAGCAAAAATGCCCGCAGTTTTCGAACTGTACAGTCGGATTGCACAACCAGATAAGCGCACAAATACTTATTGCCCTGCTCATCTGTCAAATCAAGTACAGCCGCCTGCTGAATGTCGTTATTTTGCAAGAGGGCTGTTTCAATTTCACCCGTCTCAATCCGGTAGCCCCCGATTTTCACCATTTGATCCGACCGTCCCAAGTAAACAATCTCGCCACTAGGCAGCATCCGAGCAAGATCGCCTGTCCGATAGATTCGCTCACCTGGTACAAAAGGATTGGAGATAAAACGCTCTGCCGTAAGTCCATCCAGATGTACATACCCGCGTGCCAGATGGCACCCTCCCAGACAAAGCTCTCCTACCTGCCCCAAACCAACCAACGCCAGCTCCTGATTTAAAATATATGCCCGGGTGTTGCCCACAGGCCGCCCGATCGGAATCGGACCTTCGGAAGATACTGATGTACACGTATAGGCTGTTGCAAACACACTGGCTTCCGTAGGCCCATACAGATTAAGTAATCTCGCTTCCGGGAACTTCAGATTAAAACTTCGCACCTGCTCCTGGCCTATCTGTTCGCCACCCGACATGACCCAACGCAAAGTGGCTGCTTGGATCGTATCCTCGACTGAAAGCTCTGACAAAAACATTTGCAGCACGGTAGGAATGAAGAAAGCCACTGTAACCTGATGCCTGTGAATGGTATCCAGCATTTGATGGGTATCCGTTTCTGCACCTGCCTCCAATAACACCAAACGTCCTCCGCCCATGAACCAGCTGAAAAGCTCGACGATGGAACCATCAAAGGTATAGGATGCTTTTTGCAGCACCGTATCCTGCTCCCTTAAACCAAGCTGTTGTGCCAGCCATACCACTCGCGTACTAAAGGCGTGATGCTCCACCATCACCCCTTTGGGCTGCCCGGTTGAGCCGGAGGTGAAGATGACATAAGCCAGATGATCAGGCTGGATGACAAGCTCTGGATTACCTCGTTCTTGCTGATCCTGACACAGTAAGTCAACGTCGATGACCTGCTGGATTCCTTCATCCATCCAGCTGGCATGACACTGCTGATGGGTCAGAATCCATTCAGCCCCAGCGTCTGCCAGGATGTAGCGAATCCGTTCCTTTGGATCGGCTGGATGAATGGGGAGGTACGCCGCCCCTGCTTTTAACACGCCCAATAAGGCAACAATCATTTCCGGTGAGCGTTCCATGACAATAGCTACGACTTGCTCCGGCCGGGTGCCGGAGTCCAATAAGCTATGTGCGACCAGATTCGCCCGTCGATTCACTTCTCCGTAGCTGATCTCCTGTTGACCGGAAATGAGAGCGATCTGCTCAGGGTTTCGGCTTGCTTGATCCTCAAAATATTGATGTAGCAGCTTTACGGAACCCGAATCCATGTCTGTCTGATTGAAATCATGGACGAGTGTCTTCCATTCCGCCTCATTCACCGATTCCGAAGCTGCTATGGCAAGCTCACTCACCCAATCCTCTGCCTTATGGACGCTTGCTGACTCAAGTACTTCCTCTCTGTCCCGCTGATCCGGGTCAACAGCCACCTCTTCTATCCGAAGCTCTCCAATCTTTTGCTGTGGATTGACAAGGACAGTGTGTAAGATTTGAAGGAATTCCCGACTCAAGCGTTCCACCGTCTCTCCGGTAAAGAGATCTACATCGTATTGAAAAATACATTCGATATGCTCGTCGGTCATGGTTGCAGTAAATGTTAAATCGAATTGTGCTCCTGTATACTCCGCTTCATCACATGGAGTCAGTTTCAGGCCGGGTAATTCTACGATGGTACGGGAAGACTCGTTCAATAATGCAAACATGGTATCGAACAGCGGATTGCGGCTTGTTTTGCCAGCTAAATTTAACTTTTCAACCAGTTGCTCAAACGGATAGTCCTGATGCTCAAAAGCCTGAAGAGAACGTTCCTTTACCTGCATTAAAAATTCGTGTACAGTCATGTCCTTCTCCGGTGTGTTGCGAAGGGCCAACGTATTGACGAACATGCCGACGAGAGGACTCAGGCTCGCATGGGTTCTGCCAGATACCGGAATGCCGACGATAATATCTTCCTGCCCGCTGGCTTTGGCCAGCAATAGATTATAGGCCGCCAGTAGAACCATAAATACCGTGACATTTTGCTGCAGGGCAAAGCGTTTTAACTTCCACGTCCATTCCTGATCCAGCTCAAAATGAACGGCTTGCCCTTCACCTCTTCTCACATCAGGACGTGCATAATCCGTAGGCAATTCCAGCTCTGTAATTTCCCCTTGAAAAAGCTCCAGCCAAAACTGCTCCTGCTGACGGAATTCCACACTGTTCAAAAACTCACGCTGCCACACGGCATAGTCTTTATACTGGATCGTCAATTCCGGTAAGTTCATGCCCCCGTATAAACGAGCAAATTCCTCGACGATTATCTCCTGGGAAAGACCGTCCGTAATAATATGATGCATATCAATGAACAGCAAATGACAGTTGGCAGGCTGATGAATAACCTGAACGCGGAACAATGGCTTTTGCCGGAGATTAAAGGGTTTGATTAAACCGTCCTGTTCCACTAATATTCCACGTTCGCGGCCCGATTGAATTTCTTCTATCCATGTCGCTAACCCTTGAACTGTACCTGCCCGGAAGAAGTCGCGCAGTGTCAGATTTACATTCCATTCCTTGTTAATAAGGTAGACCAGCTTGGTTGCCAGCAAGGATTGTCCACCCAGCAGGAAGAAGTCATCCTGTGTACCTATCTGCTTCCGGTGCAGGATTTCCGCCCAAAGCTCAACCAGGCGTTCTTCCAGGGGTGAAGCTGGATGTACATAGGCCGTACCGACCTTGATACTTTCATTAACCAACGGTAAAGCATGACGGTCGATTTTTCCGTGATGTGTTAACGGGATCGCATCGACTCGAACAAAGTAAGACGGAATCATATATTCAGGCAAGGTTACCGACAGATGGGTCTTCAGTTCTGCCACCGACAATTCCTGATCTGCAACGATATAGGCGCATAGCTCATGCATACCAGGCTGGACTTCCTGAACTAACACAACTCCATCCTGTATATGTGGGTGCTGGAGCAACGATTTTTCAATCTCGCCCGGCTCGATGCGGTAACCCCGCACTTTAACCTGCTGATCGACTCTTCCTAAAAATTGAATTTGCCCATCTTCGAGGTATCTGCCCAGATCACCCGTTTTGTACATCCGCTCACCCGGTATCCACGGATTTGCTACAAACTGCTGCTGCGTCAGTTCGGGGCGGTTCATATAGCCGCGTGCAACGCCCCAGCCTGAAATGCATATTTCACCGGGTACCCCGATAGGCATAACATCCGTACCACTGCGATTCATGATGTATACCTCAGCATTGGCTACAGGTCGTCCGACAGGCAATGGATGAACATCTGGAATATCTGGCACACGATAATAGGTAGCACAGACGGTCGCTTCTGTCGGTCCGTACGTATTGTAGACCTTTGCCGAGCGCAACAACTGGGTGACATATTCACTTTTCAACACATCCCCCCCGCTAATATACGTGCGAATATGTGGGAAAGGGGGCAGTTGATTCAGCTCATTTAAAATAAATGGCGATGCGCTAACCACGGTCACTTGCTGCTGGCGAATGAATTGATTCAGCAATTGGATGTCCTTCAGATCATCCCGTGAAACCATAGCCAGCGTTCCCCCTGCTGCCAATGTAGGGTAGATTTCCTCTACGGAAGCATCAAAGGTAATGGCTGCCTGCTGGAGCACAACGTCCTCAGCCGTTAGATGGAACTCATGCTGGAAAGCCGTGATGTAATTCGTTACATTTCTATGCTCAACCATGACTCCTTTGGGCTTACCGGATGATCCTGACGTGTACAAAATATAAGCCAAATGGTGAGGTGCCAGAGGCTCCTTGCCCGCAAGTGCAAAAGCTACATGATCAGCATCTCCGCTGTACAAGGCAGGATCACTTATATCCATGACAGACCCTGTAAATCGAAGCGTGTCGATGCTGACGGTACCCGCAGAAGTTAGGAGCAGAGACACGCCGCTGTCCTCCAGCATGTAGGCCACTCGCTCCGTCGGATGTTCAGGGTCCATAGGGACATAGGCTGCTCCTGCTTTGAGTACGGCAAGCATGCTGGTCAGCATATCCAGCGAACGGGGAACCAGGATGCCGACAGCTTGGTCCGGTACCAAATGATAAGTTAGCAAGTGCCGGGCAAGCTGATTAGCTCTGATATTCAATTGGCTGTAAGTTAGCGAATGCTCTCCGTAGACGGCAGCAATCCGCTCAGGATGCCGTTCGGCCTGCTCTTCAAACCACTGGTGAACCAGCTTTTCCTGTGGGTAATTCACCCGGGTTTCGTTCCACTCGTACAGGGTTCGCTGCTGTTCTTCCGCCTGATTCATGGAAATGAGGCCAATCGGCCGCGAAGCATCCGCACAAACTTCTTGTAAAAGATTCTTGTAATAACTTGCAAGCCGACGTATGGTCTCTCCCTTGAACAGTTGGGTCGCATACTCAAAGTGAAAACGCAGCTTGCCTTCATTTTCAACCCATATGACTGTCAGATCGACTTGTACAGCCTCCATCTTAGCTTCCAACGGAGTAAAGCGAAGCCCGTTGATGCTCATCGGCTCCCCCCTAAAGTTCTGGGAAATAAACTGAACATCAAAAAGTGGGTTCCGGCTCCGGTCTCTTGGTACGTCAAGCTGATTCAGCAGCATTTCAAAGGGATAATCCTCATGCTTATAGGCTTCAAGCGCGTGCTTCTTAACCTCCTGCAAATATGCTGCGAAAGGCTTATCTTCGGCTGGCGCAGTTCGCAGGGCCAGCGTATTGATGAACAGCCCAATCATGTGCTGAACCTCTTCGGACTGACGACCTGCGCTTGGAATGCCAATAATGATATCATCCTGATTCGCATATTTGGCCAATAAAGTACTATAGACAGCGTACAGAAGCATAAAGAGCGTAACCCCATGCTGTACCGCTGTTTTTTTAGCTAAAGCTGTTAATTCCTCATTCAGATCAAATGTATAGACATCCCCGGCATTGCTCATTTGCGCTGCCCGCGGCTCGTCTGTAGGCAGATCAAGTACAGGCAGCGTCCCCTTAAAAACGTCCAGCCAGTATGTCTCCTGCTTTTTCATTTCGGCACTGTCCAGACGCTGATTTTGCCACAATGTAAAATCGGTGTATTGCATAGGCAGTTGCGGTAGATCCTGTCCAGAATAGCCCTGTATCATTTCACTTAATAAAATACCAATTGAGGCTCCATCGGCTGCAATATGATCAACATCGCACAGAAAGAGGTGGGAATCATCCTTCAGCCGGATCAACTTCGCCTTTAACAGCGGCGCACGATTCAGGTCAAAGGGACGGATAAAATCGTCCACATACGCTTCCAGCTCGCGCCCGTCCCCTTCGCTATATTCCAGCGAAAAATCTAACTCCGGGTACACTCTCTGTACCAGTTCGTTATCCCGCAACTCAAAAGCGGTGCGCAGGGAGCTATGACGACGAATCACCGCATATATAGCTTCCTCCAACCGATGATGATCCAGATTACCGGTGATGGTCATCGCACTGCATAGATTATTCAAGGTGCTATGTCCTGCCATTTGACGCATCATATAAAATCGACGCTGCGTCGAGGAAGCTGGGTACACCTCACGTTGTTCCAGCGGATGAATGATCAGATTTTTGTCGGCTGATTGGGGTGCAGGCAGCTCCGTTTCCGTCAGAAGAGGCTGCTTCGCTTCTCCATCCGTATACAGGGCTAATTCGCTGACCGTCATATAGTTGAAGATATCGCTCATATCCACTTTTTTGGACAAGCTTTGATTCATCTGTCCCACCATTTTACTAGCAATCAGGGAGTCTCCTCCCAGCTCATAAAAGCTGTCATAGATGTTCAGCTCATCAAGCCCCAGCACTTCAGCCCATATGCTTGCGATCACTTTTTCAGATGAGCTATATTCTCCTGTCCCTCGACCACGCAGCTGTACAGGACGTCGCACGGCAGCGGATGACGTGACCGCATGGTCATGCAGAAGCCGACGATGACGGTCCAGAATAGCCCGCATTTCAGGAGAAAATCCGAAAGGGATGGCGGCGGAATCCAGTGCGGCCACCTGAGCGTAATTCAAGCCACCCACAATGACACGCGGAACGGGATGAAGCAATAAGTGTTCAAGAGCGGCCAGTCCCTCTTGTGTGGACAGAGCCTGAAATAAGCTCTCCTGGAAATCAACCTCATGCTCAAAAGCCATCCCAACTTCCTGCCAAGGAGCCCAGTTGATGGCAAGCGTACGTCGGCCGGAGTGATTTCGCCACTCGGCAAAGGCATCCAGATAGGCGTTGGCCGCCGTGTAGTCGCTTTGGCCTGGTCCACCCATCAGTGAAGTCACAGATGAAAAAAGAATAAAAAAGTCCAGTGTATCCGCAGCGGTGATTCGGTCAAGCACATGTGTGCCTGTTACCTTCGGAGCCAGTACCTCGGTAAAGCGGTCCTGGCTCTTGAGAGCCATAAAACCGTCTCCAGCCACACCCGCAGCATGGATGATACCGTGAATAGCCCCATACTTGTGGCGAAGTTCATTCAAGGCTTGCTTCATAGCGGTCTCGTCAGCTACATCGACAGCATAATATTCTACCTGCGCTCCCTGCTGCTCCAATTCCAGCAAGGAGGTAACCGTATTCAGCATCCTTGTATTCATATCTGGCTTTAAGTTCTGTCTTACGTTACGGCTTCCGTTCGAATCAGCGTTTGCAATGGCCTTCCATTGCTCCTTGGGTGGCAAAGGCTTGCGACCTATCACTCCCAGTGTGACCTGACCTTTAGAAGCAAGCCATTTACCGATTGCCAATCCCAGCCCGCCAGTACCACCAGTTATGACATAGGTTCCCTGCGGTCTGATCGTAATCGGGTCAGCTTCGCTTTCCGTCAGATCCACAGGTTCAATCTGCTCTACATAACGTTCGCCATTACGCCAAGCGACCAGAAATGTATCATCATCGTGCCGTAGGGAATGAATGAGTTCTGAAGGCTGGGTGCTTGTATCTATATCGAGGCAACGGCAGCTCAGATCAGGGTATTCCTGACCGATGACCCGGGCCAGCCCAAACAAGCCCGCATGTTCTGGATTTAATTCATTTTCCAATTCATTCACTTTATAAGCCTGCTCAGCGATCACCGTCAGTTCCTTAACAGCTGACTTGGTCTCTGCGATTGCCTTAGCCAGATGAAATAGCTGAACCATAGACTGCCCGTTCCAGAGGTATATCAGTTTCTTAGCATTCTGACATCGCATCTCTGTTAACAAGCGTCTATGATGTTCCTCGGAACCAGTAGAGAAGTAAGCATGGTCTGACATTTTAGCAAAGGTGACTCCCCGCTTCACTTCAACCACATCATACCCTTCGTGCGCTAACAATCCACGCAGCGTTACACCGATCGGACGGTTATCTGTGAATAATAAAATCGTTTCCAGCGGTGTGGATAACACTGAATCATTTGCGGTCCGGGTTACTGTATCTTCTTCATACTCGGAGGGTGCTTGTTCTTGCTTTTTCCATACAATCTGATGATATTTATGATGTTCTGTATAGCGGGTTCTTTTAAGATCCGCCTCGTGTACACGTTTGACTGCATAATCTTCAATTTCTACCAGTACCTGACCTTCGGCACCCAGAATGAGCACATCTACCGTTAAAATTTCTCCACTTTCCCTGACCTTGCTTTTTTTGCGCAGATAGCTGTAGCAAAGCCGTGGGAGGGAGTCATAAATGCGCAGCTTGTGATATGAAAAAGGCAGGAACAGGCCATTTCCCAAACTCTGGCTTGCTACCCCGACGGCCACATCCAACAAAGCGGGATGCAGCACATATTGGCTTACATCCATATGATAGGCTGCGGGCAGCTCCAGCTTAGCCAGCACTTGATCTGTTCCAATTGCAATCGTCCGTAGCGTCTCCCACCGCGGCCCGAATGAAAATGCAGCTGCTGCTTCGGCATGATTCTCACCGACTACTACTTCCTGATCGTTGCATTCAGTCCGAATATCGCCCAGACTCATAACAGGATGGGCAGCCTTTACAAACACCGCGCACCCCTGTGCATGCCTTACCCAATTCTGTTCCCACGGCTGAACTGTGGGTCCCGTCCGGCTTAATACCTTAAACGAAAACGTCTCACCCTCCCGTTGCAAAATGGTGTGTACTTCTCTATCTTCTCCTTCATCCACGATGAGTGGAGAAATAAACTGGATATCATATAGCTCCAGCACCTTGCCTGGACGCTTGTATTTTTCCAATCCTGCCCTAACCATTTCCAGATAAGTGGTTCCTGGTACAATACAGTTTTCCATAATCTTATGCTCGCTTAGTACCCAATGACGCCCAACAGAGAAACGGGTCAGGTAAATATCCTGATCCTCGGTTTCTGCCAAACAATAGTCCAAAAGCGGATGTGTTGTTTCCATCTCTGTGAAATCTCGAACTTGGGAAGCCTGAGAAACGACTTCTGCCTTCTCCTCTACCTCTATCCAGCATCGCTTAGGCTCAAAAGGATAGGTGGGAATGCTTCGTCTGTGGCACGCTTTGCCTTCATACAAGCTCCCCCATTCCACATCTGCTCCCTCAACATACATACGGCACAGGGAATCCAGCGTATCGAACTCGAATGAAGACTGGGTCAGTTTCTCTTTGGCTGATGCTGTCAGTCTTCTGGATTCCTCCAGCGTAAGCTCCCCTACTTCTTTTTCCTTCTGTGCAGATACAACCTTATGACGTCCAAAATACACACCCTGTATGAACTCTTCTTGTTGCGCTTGTCCGCTAAAGCCTGAGGTCTGAATTTGAGTCAGCTTTGCTCCCAGATCATCCCAATCCCGGCACAGAATCGCCAGACGAAAGCCATACTGCCCTCGTCCGGTATTGGCGGTATAACAAAGATCGCGTAACGGATAGGTTTTGGGTTCCATGACATATTGCTGATATTGCTTCACATAGGCTGCAAGCACTGTTTCATTTTTAGCAGATAACGTAAAAAGCTGAACCGTTTCCGGTGTTTCATGCTCCAACTGGCCTCCATCTTGCATTTCAGCCCACACCGGGGCCTCTTCCAGAACGACATGGCAGTTCGTACCGCTGAGCCCGAAGGAACTGACTCCGCAGCGTCGCGGAAAATCCTCCTTGGGCCAAGGCTGCAGCTTGTCATTCACATATACAGGCGAATCAATAAAGCTAATATCCGGGTTTGGGCAGGTAAAATGTAGGCTCGCCGGAATTTCTGCATGCTCCAAAGCGAGCACTGCCTTTAAAAAGCCCGTGATTCCCGCACTGTTATCCAGGTGACCTACATTGGTTTTGACCGAGCCTATGGCACAAAATTGATTCCGGTCGGTATACTGCCGAAAAGCTCTCCGTATACCATCAATCTCCACTGGATCACCCAGTTTGGTGCCTGTCCCATGAGCTTCAATATATGTAATGGTATCCGGGTCAATCCCAGCATCCTTCCAGGCCCGTACAATGACATCCTCTCCTGCCAGCGAATTGGGAGCCGTAATTCCGGCCGAAGTCCCGTCATTGTTCACAGCACTGCCTTTAATGACAGCATAAATATGGTCCTGATCCTGAATGGCCCGCTTCAAGGGTTTGAGCAGAACAGCGGCTACACCTTCTCCTCCGCCTGTGCCATCTGAAAAGCTATCGAACGTTCTCGTCCGGTCATCCGAGGAGCCTACACCCAGCCCCCCGCCCTTTCCCTCTTTTATAGGTACGAGTGTGACCTTCACCCCGCCGGCAATCGCCGTATCGCAATCGCCGTGCCGCAAATCCCGGCAGGCCAGGTGAATGGCCACCAAAGATGAAGAACATGCGGTATCCACCAACAGACTGGGCCCTTTTAAATCCAGCAGATAGGCGATCCGACTGGCAATCATGGAATGGATATTACCTGGAATCGCTGAAGAAGCTGATGAAGGAGCCATTTCTGCTATAAACCGCTTGTACTCCTCACCAAAATCACTGCTGTAGCCGACATAGACTCCTGTCCGACTACCGGAAAGCTTTTTACCACCGTACCCCGCATCTTCAACGGCCGCCCAGGCAGACTCCAAAAACAGTCGCTGGTTTGGGTCCATCAATCGCGCTTCAGCCGGAGAAAGTTGAAAAAAGGGATAGTCGAACTTATCAATTTCTTCTAGAAATCCACCTTCATTTAATGCCGTTTGTTCATTCAACAGCCCCGCTTGGAAGAGGCTCTCCAGCTCCCTTTTTCGTCGGGCAGGAAAAGGGCGTATGGCGTCCTGCCCCGCCCGCAGAAGATCCCAAAATTGAGCCGCATTTTCACTTTCGGCAATTTTACAGCTAATCCCGATGACTGCAATATCCGAATCTCGCAGCTCATTAACCGCGATCGGACCCGCGTCCTGAAAATCCTGTTCATTGAATTGAAGAGCCGCCAGATTGAATCCTGTTTTTGTCATCATCGTACTCCCTTCCGTTCCTCGTGTTCGCTGCGATTAGCTGACCTGAAACGCGGGAAATAATTCGCGTGTATGCGTATTGCTGAAAATCTGCTCAAACCGTTCAGCCCGTAATTCCGTTGGTGTTAATTTGGTTGCAAAAATGGACTTTAGCTTGTCCAGAGCTTGCTGCATTTGTTCCAACGTTGGTTCTGTTCCGGTTGTGATCAATTGTTCGCGCAGGTTTTGCAATTCTTTGTATGGAACGACTACACCCTGCTCATACTCATCGTTATTCCAGTTCCGGTTCTGGGTTGAAACCGCAATCGCAATACAGGAGGTCACCAGACCCAAACCATCTGGTTTGCTCTCGATATCAGCATTCCGCAGCAATTCCAGAGTGGAGGGATGCTCAAAAGCAAAGGAATGAGCCGTAGAGGAGATACCAGCCATTAAATTCCTCAATACGGTTTTGGGGCCGATTTCTATAAAATGATTCACACCCTGATTCAGCATGTATTGAACGCTTCTGTGCCATTGCACAGGCCTTGCCATCTGGGACGTAAGGTTAGATAGGATATAACGACGATCCGCATAGGGTGTCGCTGTAACATTAGAGAGCACAGGCCATTGAAAACGGCCATAATCATATCTCTCCAGCTCCTCCCGAAATTTACCCGCAGCGCTCCGCATTAAATTTGTATGAAACGGAAAGTCCACTTTGAGGCGAATCGTCTTGATTCCTCTACGGTTCAGTTCCTCTTCTGCCTTTTCCAGTGCAGGAGTATGACCCGAAATGACGAGCTGCTCAGAGGAATTATAATTCGCAATGCCGACCGATACGCCGGCTGTCGAGGCTTGCTGGCACACCTCATCCACCTCACGCTCATGACTCCCGACTACCGCCAGCATCGCACCTGTACCGGGAGCAACAGCTTCCTGCATCAGAATGCCCCGCTGACGTACTATTTTCACCGCATCCGAAAAAGCAAGCGCCCCTGTACTGACCAATGCCGAGAATTCTCCCAGACTGTGACCCGCTACCAGAGATGGAGCAAGCTTCAATTCCTGCATCAGTACACGAAAAGCTGCGATGCTCACGGTCAAAATAGCAGGCTGGGCATTAGCGGTCAGAGTCAGCTCATCCATGGAACCTGTGAAACAAAGCGTCTTTAGATCAAACCCCAGCGCATCCTCGGCCTCTTCAAAGGTTTCTCTTGCTACTGAATGTTCATCGTATAAGCTTTGACCCATGCCTACATATTGAGAGCCTTGCCCCGGGAATAAAAATCCTAATTTTTTCATCGTTCCATCCTCCTTATAGTAGGTCTGCAATCTTGTGCAGTACGTGGACATAGGCCTTCATCATCTGTTCCGCCCAAGTCTTCCTCAGTTTTCCAGCTTGATATTCGCATAGGAACCGTACCTGCTCCGCGCGCACATCCATATGAAGCACCCAGTCAAATTGTCGGGTCACCTCATGTCCCGCCGGCGTATGATTCAGAAACACACAAGGGAGAAAAACGGATGGATTGGCGTTTCCTGTCCCATTTGGCAACATAACTGGGATCGGGTAAAGGTCGGTCTCTTTCGCTTTTTGACGATGACCGGCAACCTCTATGCACAGGGCGCTAAAATCATCATTTTCCGTCAATCGTACACGCAGCGGATACAAGCTCTCCCCTGTCAGTTGTGATGCGGGGAAAGAGGACTGTCCATGGTGTATGAACTGTTTATGTGGTAATGGGTATCCTTCACCGATGAGCAATACCAGTTCGGACTGACCTGTCATTTGTGACAAAATATACGTATAAACGGCTAGTAACAAGTCTGTTAGGGCAAAATCCTGACTCCAAACTGCTTTCTGTAACGTGGTCAGCAGGTCCGCAGGTAAGGTAAAGGTGAACGTAGCCTGCCCCTCGGCTCCTCCATCTGTCCGCATCACCTCATTCCACGGAATAAAAGATAACGGTTCAGCCAAATAAAGATGCCAGTATTGCTCCTGACGCTCATATCGTTCCTGTTCCGCATCCGTCCATGCTTGTTCTCCTTGCTGCTGCTCCAGAAAACCGGAAAGTCTCGCAATCGTCGGATAGGCAAAGCAGTCTGCAACGCTGATTTTCCCCGGAAAGATTTGCTGAAGACGAACATTCATTTGAATGAGTAGAACCGAGTTGCCCCCCAGCTCAAAGAAATTATCGTGGATGCCAAGCTCATTTCTGTGCAATACCTCTTCCCAAATTTGGCTGACCTGCATTTCCACCTCTGTAGCAGGTGCTGTATACTCCACTCCAAGAAGAGGACGGCTATGATCCGGCTTGGGCAGCATTCTACGGTTTATTTTCCCGTTCGGCGTTAAAGGCATCTCCGACAAGGTAATAAAATGCGACGGAATCATATATTCTGGCAGTCGGGCAAGCAGATGATTGCGCAGCTCACTCACTGATAAAGTCTGCTGGCCTACCCAATAGGCACAAAGGGAGTGGTTCTCCTGTTCATCTGATCGGTCCTGTACAACCACAGCTTCCCGAATGGCAGGGTGAGCCAGCAGCGCCTGTTCAATTTCCCCCAGTTCCACCCGATAGCCACGGACCTTGATCTGATCATCCATCCGGCCCAACACTTCAATCTCGCCGTTAGGCAGCAACCGCGCCAAATCTCCGGTCTTAAACATTCGCTCACCGGACCGGAACGGATTGGCTTTGAACTTCTCCGCTGTCAGCTCAGGGCGCTTGTCATAACCGGATGCAAGTCCCTTGCCTCCAATCCAGAGATCACCCGCTACAAGATCCGGTACAGGCTGGAGCTGCCCATCCAGAATATATACTTGTGTATTCGCTATCGGCGTACCCACTGTCACCCGCTCATGCTGGGTAAGCTCCTGCACAGTTGACCAGACTGTAGTTTCGGTTGGGCCGTACATGTTAAAAATGCGCGCTGTGGTCACGTCCTGCGTCTGGCGAAGCAATGGCTCTGGTAAAGCCTCGCCCCCCACCATCACAACCTGCAACGTGCGCATACTCTCTTTTGCTTCCGGGTGCATAAGCAAAAGCTGAAGCCGCGAGGGTGTCATTTGCAGCAAGTGCGGACCTGTTCGGCGAATCGCCTCCAACAGCAGTTCAGCATTCGTCTGCTCTTCTCCCGTAGATAACACTACCCGTAGCCCCTTCGCCAAAGGCAGTAGCGTTTCCAATACAAAAATATCAAATGCGGCAGTGGTTACCGAAAAGAAGGTCTGACCTTCAGGAAACGGAATTCGCTCGGTAATCCCGTAGATCAGGTTAACAATGGCTTCCTGACGGATCATCACGCCTTTCGGATTTCCAGTCGATCCTGAGGTGAAAATCATATACGCCAAATCATGGGGTCCCGGCTGTGTGATCTTCAGCCTTTTTCCATCCTGACGGTATATACTCTCGTCATTCAACGAAATGACTTCGCCTCTAAAATCCAGTCCATCCAGCAGTGTGTCCCGACTAATAAGCCATTGCGCTTCACTCTCTTCCAGCATGTAGGAAATACGCGCCGCAGGATAGTCGGGATCGATCGGCAAATAGGCAGCACCTGCCTTTAAAATGCCGAGCATCGCCGTCAGCAAATCTACCGACCGTTCCAGCAGCAAGGCAACCACCGTATTCACGTCCGCTCCTTTGCTGCGCAATGTTCTCGCCACCCGATTGGACAGGACATCCAGCTCGCCATAGGTCAAACGTCGGCTCCCACATTCTACCGCTATGGCGTCCGGCATCCGTGCAGCCTGTTCTTCGAACAGGTGATGCATCAGCTTGTCAGCCGGAAGCGCAAGTTCAGTCGCATTGCGGGCGACAAGGATGCGTGATTGCTCCGCAGGAGTCAGCAGGCTGGCAGCATACAGGGGGCGGTCTGGCTGCGAAGTCAGTTGGGCCACCAGCTCTATGAAATGCTGCGCCATCTGGCGAACCGTATGCTCGCGGAACAGTTCCGCGCTGTATTCAAAGGTACAATGCAGCCCATTACGGCGATTATCACCTACACCTTTCGCAGTCGTTATCTCAACCACGGTCAGCATCAAATCAAATGAAGCAAAAGGGCTTTCCAACGGATAAGGCTTCACCTGTAAACCCGGCACTTCCCTGCTGCCATCCATAAAATTTTGCAGCCGAAACATCGTGTCAAACAGCGGATTACGACTCAAATCCCGCTGGAGATGCAAGCGATTGACGAGCATATCAAAGGGGTAATCCTGATGCTCAAACGCATTCAACGCATTGTCTTTGACCTCGTCCAGAAACTGTCGGAAGGTCTTCTCCTGTACGGGAGCATTTCGTAACGTAAGTGTATTTACGAACATACCGAGCATCCGCTCCAGCTGAACATGCGATCTTCCGGCTACTGGCGTACCCACCACGATGTCCTCCTGCCCACTGTAGCGGGACAAGAATACATTGTATGCCGCAAGCAAAACCATAAATAACGTGGCACCACTCTCCGTTGCCAGCTTCCGCAAACTTGTTGCACAGTCTGACGACAGACTAAATTCCAGCGAGCCCCCGGCAAAACTCCGTTGTCTTGGTCTTGGATAATCTCCCGGCAGATTCAGAAGCGGAATTTCCCTTCCAGTGTGCTGTTCGTCGAACATCTTCAGCCAGAACGCTTCCTGTTCTTTCAGATGTTCCCCGCTGAGCTGTGTATGTTGCCAGGCGGCAAAGTCTTTATACTGAATGTGCGGTTTTTCCAGAGCGCTTCCTTCCATCAGGGAGATAAACTCATCAATAAGCACTGTCGCAGAAATTCCATCAAAAATAATATGATGCACATCCAGCAGTAGAACATGGCTCTGCTCCGCTAATCGAACCAGCATTACCCGTAAAAGCGGGGGCTGTTGCAAATCAAAAGGACGCAAAAATGATTGCTGAATCTGCGGCATATCGGCCGCCGTCCCTTCGGTATATTCCATTTTCCAAGCTACATCCGAATGAATCTGCTGTACTACCTCATCCTCCAGCAGGGTAAAGCCCGTTCGAAATACTTCATGCCGGAGCAGTAATGTTCGAAACAGACGTTCAAGCTGCTCTCGTTGGATACTGCCTTCCAAATGCCATGCAGTGAACACGTGATTGCTCAGGCTTTCTCCTTCCAATTGATGCAAAACAAATAATCGTCTTTGAGCGGCGGAAACTGGGTAATACTCCTGCTCAGGCAACGGTTCGATAGAAGCTGCATGAACAGAGGTCTTTTGACGAAGCAAATCTGCCAGCTCACGAATGGTTTGATGATCAAAAAGTTCTTTGAACGTCACTTTCACCTGCAAGCGCTCCTGAATCCGGTAAATCATTTTTGCCATCTTGAGTGAATGTCCACCCAATGCAAAAAAGGGGTCCTGTACACCCACTTGCGCTATATCCAAAATTTCTGCCCAAATAGTCGACAGCTCTTGCTCCATACCGTCCCTTGGAGGTACATATTCTGTTCCTGCAAGACTTCTTCCCTCAGGTTTTGGCATATGTTTACGGTCGATTTTACCGTGTGGGGTCAAAGGCATGACTTCAAGCGGGACCAACAGACCAGGAACCATATAGTCGGGAAGCCGTTCTTTTAGATGTTGGCGTACCCCTTCTGATGTCATTTCCGGCGACTGCAATGTGTAATAGCCGATCAGCCCGGTTAATCCCGTCTCCTCCACATATGCAATCACCGCTGCCTCACGAATAGATGGAAGACTGACCAGCGCCTGCTCAACTTCCTTCATTTCGACGCGAAATCCCCGCACCTGAACCTGATCGTCCTTTCGCCCAAGATACTGAAATTGCCCGTCCGGGGTCTGACAGCCTAAGTCTCCCGTTCGATAAAGCCTTTCTCCGGTCAACGGATGCGTAGTGAAGGCTTGGGCCGTCAAATCCGGCTTGGCCCAATATCCGCTCGCCAGTCCTGTCCCGCCGATACAAATCTCGCCTTGCACCTGGAATCCCGCAAGCTGTCCATCCTGATCCAGCACATACACATGAGTATTCGCAATCGGCAGCCCCAGAGGAATACGTAATGTTCCTGCATCCGGCTTGTGCTGAATGATATGCTGGGTCGCATAGATGGCCGATTCGGTCATGCCATATAGATTGGCGATTTTCGCTGTGCGAAAAAGAGTGTACCATTCCTGCACGATATTCACCGGAAGCGCTTCGCCCCCGTTAAAAATCCACTTTAGATCAGGCAATGGATGAGATTCCCCCGCATTTCGTACGGCACTTAGGAAAACATTCATGAGCGCAGGAACAAATTGAGTAACCGTCACTTTTTCCCGCTCCATAAATGGGTATAGCTGTGCAGGGTCTTTGACGATATCCGTGGGTACAATCGTTAATTTGGCTCCCTCCATCAGCGGCCAGAACCATTCCCACACCGAGTCTGTAAAGCTGGTAGACGTCTTCTGCGCGATGACATCGTCTGCTCCCAGAGCAAAGGTATCCTGCAACCAAAACAACGTATTCAGCACAGCCTTATGGGTCATCATCACCCCTTTGGGCTGTCCCGTGGAGCCAGATGTGTACATGATATACGCCAGGTCTTTTTCATTAGGAATATTTTGCAGACTCAGCTCATCCGTAGACATCCCTTGTGCTTTGACAGGAATAAAATAAGACTCATCCCCTCGCATCTCCCGCAGTCTAACGATCCACTCCGACTCTCCCCATACCGTTTCATCCAGACAAATGACAGTTTCAATACAGTCTGGCAAATGATCTAACGTCCGCCCGAAATAACGTAAATTCGTAACAAGCACGCGGCACGAACTGTCGTCAAGCATATACTTGATTCGGGATTGCGGATAGTCAGGATCAATCGGTACATAGGCACCACCGGCCTTCATAATCCCTAAAATAGCGGTAAGCAATGAGACATCTCTATCCCCCATAATGGCAACCAGCGAGTTCGGACGAACTTCATAACGACTGAAAAGCTGTCCCAATTGGTTGGAGCGAAGGTGCAGCTCCTTATAGGTGACAGCCATGTCGCCGTCCAGAACCCCCACTGCATCAGGGGTACGGAGCGTCTGCTCCTGAATACGAGACGTAATCGTGACTCCACCCGGATAAGCCTTCTGCGTATCATTAACGCGATGGATGACCGCCCGTTCCTCTGCCCCCATGTAATCCATTTTCCACACAGGCTGCTCCGGATCCTGAATGGCACCCGCAATAATGTTACGGAAATACGCTCCGATTCTGGACATCGTTGAGGCTGTAAACAAATCTGTTCCATAGCTAAGCGATATGACCAATTCGTCATTTACGGATTCCACAATTACGGTCAAGTCAAACTCATTCGCGTCGGCACCATTTCCCAGCTTGATTCTTTCCATCGGGATTCCCCCGAAGTTCTCCTCATTTTTGGAGCCGGCTGCAAAATTAATCAGAACGTCAAACAGCGGGGCACGATTTAGACGGCGCGGACGGTTCAATACCTGCAACAGCTTGTCAAAAGGATAGTCCTGATGGGCGTATGCTCCTGCGCACTCATCTTTAACTTGTTGTAACAATCGTGAAAAAGAAATGTCTCGGGAAAGTCGATTCCGCAGCACGAGAGTATTCACAAAAAAACCCATCAGGTTTCGAATCTGCTTTTGATTCCGTCCCGCCACAGGAGTACCAATAATAATGTCCTCCTGCTGAGTAAGCCGGGCTAATAACACATTCAGACTGGCAACGATCGACATGAACATGGTGGTTCCGTACGTGCGGTTCAACCGCTCCAAGCCCGCGCATAATTCCGCATCCAGAATGACCTTTTCCACCGCCGCCGGAGCATGTCGGATGCTCGGACGCGGAAAATCCAAAGGCAATTGAAGACTTGGCAATTCACCATCCAATCGGGATTTCCAGTATTGCTCCTGCGAGCTTAATTTTCCATTAAGCACCTGCTGATTTTGCCAATGTGCATAATCAATATACTGGATCGGCAATTCTGGCAAATGGGGGCTTGTTCCTTGCTCCAACGCCTGATAAATATGAAACAGTTCTTGAAAAAACAGATCCATAGACCAACCATCTTCAATGATGTGGTGCATACAAATATGAAAAACATAGTCATGTGCCGCCAGCATGTAGATCTGTGCCCGCCATAATGGACTCTGCTCCAGATCAAAAGGCTGATTCATCACAGTCTGTATTTCTTTTTGCACCTCTGCCCACGCTGTTTCTTCCCCTGTATCCGATACATCCACAACAGGCACGTTTAAGGTCAATTGCTCAAGCACCACTTGCTTCGGTACACCTTCGACCACCGTGAACACTGTACGAAGGATAAAATGTCTTTCAACGATGGTATGGAGGGCCTGCTGTAAATACGAGGTATTCACAGCTTGTCTGATTCGAACGGCTACCGACTGATTTAAGGCGCTGCTCTGAGCGTCCAGCTGGGACTGAACCCAGAACCGTTTCTGCCCATGAGACAGATCATAGGTCTGCTTCTCTCCCATGTGTAAACCTCCATCTGTACATTATTCGAGGATATGCTACTGCTTTTCGTATAACGTTTCATTGCACCAGACATACCGGGTTCCGTTCCATTCGGTTGCAGAACATACATCCGGGAAAAAGCCGCTGCCGAGCAGATTGGCGCTAGTATTGCACAGCACTGGAATACCGCTCAAATTTGCGTACGCATCCAGCAAATCATAGATCAGCGGATTATCCTCCCGACTCACCGTCTGCAGGCGTGCCGTTCCATCGAGATGACGGATCGCAGGAATGCGTTCCACCCATTCATCACGCAACATATGATCAAAAAGCATATACGGATCACGGGTTCCCGGCGAAAAAATAGCAGGTGCATGCTCCTCCATACAAATCGGTGAGACCGGACGATAGTCTTCCCGCTGCTTGATGGCATTCAGGCGGTCTTTCATGTCCGGTTGAACGGCAGCTGCCAGTATACTCCGGTTGCCCAAAGCACGTGGTCCCAGTTCCGCCCGATCATGCAGCACCACGACTGGTTCATCTGTCGTATGCAGCAACTCCGCGAGCTGTGCTACCGTACAAGCATGTGATTCCCAGCCTTCTGCAGGCTCATTTTGAATGACCATGGGTCCGCTGTACACAGACCAATTCAAATGAGGATGACCTGTCTGATGAATCATTTCACAACAGGCAGCACCAATAGCCGAACCTGTATCATTGGTAAACGGAGAAACAAACACATCGTCAAATAATCCGCTTTCCCGAATCGCACTGTTCCATTTGATATTCAGAGAACAGCCTCCTATAAAGCAAAAGTTACGTGTTTTCCGTCCATGCTTGGTCACACTCGCCTCCAGCGAGGTTACGAGAAGCTGCTCCAAATACTGATGGAAAGACGCCATGGCGTCTGCATGCGGAATACGATGCTCATCTACATATCGCTTGATTTCCTGGGAAAAGGTCCAGTTAAACTCCAGCGAGGGTGAAAAATGCCGTGCATACGTCAGCTCAAACTGTTCGAGCAGCTCTGGACGTACCTGTCCCTTGGCAATGTAGGCCATGACCTTGCCCGCTACCGAAAGATCATCCACGCGCGGTCCTTGCCCTCCGCGAAGAAATGGCTCAAAATGCAGCGAAAACAGTGAATAAATGTTGCCAATGTACATGAAGAGAGGACCCAGATTTTCTAATTTTCCGTTCGCTGGATCAAAGTAATAAAAACGAGGATACATGCCGCCATCGTACACGAGCGCGTAAGACGGCTCCTTGTTCACCGCATAAGGACTCGCACAATAGGTGCTGGCGATATGTGTGGTTGAATGCATATAGCTGGTATAGTCGTAGGTTCTTCCGCCAATGACAAGACCACTGCCCGAATAGGCTTGGAGTGCGTCGGCTGAAAGCGATACTTCGCGGTAAGGTGCAACCGTGAGAGACAGCTCCTGTCCATGGGAACGCGTATCCACCTTGCTTTCCTTCAAACCAGCCCAGCCGTCGATGACAAACCGATCCACATCTGCCGAGGTATAGCCATGCAGATTAAGCACTTCCTCGACAAAATCCAAATCAGGAATTTCGCTGTAGCGTTTGTTGTTATTGAATTTTTCAACCTCGTAGCTGAAAATAAGCTTGTTATCCTCAATCAAAGCCACACTACCATCATGCGTTAATTTCAGTCCGCAGAATAACATGTTCCTTCACTCCTCACCTGTTAGCCCAACACAAAGCCGCTTTATTGTTCAGCCTCAGCAAAATGACGTGGTAATACCGGAATGATATCGGATTCCTCGGAATCGACACGATTGGATTCATCTATCCAGCTTCCCAGCCCGGCCACCGTTGGCTCCTGAAAAAAGACCTGAATCGGTACATCTATGGCCAGCTGGTCTTTAATTTTAGCAATGACACTCATCAGCATCAGCGAATCTCCATTTTCAAAAAAGTCCTGGTGTATGCTAATTTCCTCATGCCCCAGCACCTCGCCCCAAATCTGACCTAGCTGCCGTTCTGTTTTCGAATACACATCTCCATCACGGCCGATCAAGGTCACTTGAATGTGAGAGTTCATGTGCACTCCAGTGTCCGTAGCCTCCGACTTGGGCTGTAGCGTACGAAACAGCTCTTCCTCAAAGGAGACAAATTTAGCACCCAGCTTCACATTTCGCTGGATCATATCGTTCAGTGCCTCATTAGAGGTAATGAACTGCTTCAGCTCTTGATAGGACTCCAGCAGATGACTGTGGGCTTCGGATTCTTGATCGTTGTGCTCCTGCGCTTGCTCTGTAATTTCCTTTGTTAAGTCTGGGGAAAAGCGAACCTTGAGCAGCGTCAGCACTTGAGCCAGCTCCTGGCTGCGAATGTTGGCAATGACCGTTTGGGTCAGTTTATATTGCAAAAGCCGATCAAACAGCTTGCCATAGTCCTCCGACGAAATCGGCTGAGATAACATCCGTTGATCCATCAGCTCGTCCGATGTAGCCCCCATCTCCAGATGCGACCAGTTGATCGCCATCATCTCCATGCCACGACGGCTCTGATAGTGGGCATATTGATCCAAGAATGCATTTGCAGCAGCGTAGCTACCCAAGCCTACACCTCCCAGCTGCGAAGCCACTGACGAGAAAAGAATCCAGAAGTCCAGCGTTTGATCCTTAGTCACCTCGTTTAACACCCATGTTCCTATTACCTTGGCTTCCATGATTCGCTGGAACCCGGCTGCATCCATCTGCTCCAGACGAATTTCCTCCAGATGCATCGCGGCATTCATAACCCCATGAATTGAGCCATAACGTGCATGTACATCATCCACGACCTTCTTCATTGCATCCAGATCCGTGATATCTGCCGCATAGTAGCTCACCTCGGAGCCGAGCTTTTCAATCTCCAACAGTCCACGGATTTTCTTCGTAATTTCAGAGGCATCCAGCTCTGCAGCTCGTTCCTGCCAGCTTTCTCGGTCCGGAAGCACAGTACGATTCACCAGCACGAGCTTAACCTTCGCCTGCCGGGCAAGATAGCGGCAGGTTTCCAGTCCAACTGAACCGGCTCCCCCGGCAATCAGATAGACGCCACCCTCACGGATTGTAATCTTTCGATGTGGAAGAGCTGTAAGCTGCATCCGTTCCAGCTGCTGCGTATACCGCTGACCGCTTCGCCATGCTGAACTCTGATCTGCTTCGTCCCGATTCAATTCCAGCATGATTTCCTGAGCAATGTCAGAATTTTCGCGTCCGATCGTTTCTACATCCATACAGCTACAACGATGCTGGCTATATTCCTGCGAGATGACCTTCATCAATCCCCACAGAGGCGCTTTTTCCGGGAACACATATGTATCCTCCGCTACGACCAGCTGTGCGTAGTTCGAGACGACTTTGATTTCCAATGGACGATGAATCGAGCTTGCCTGAACAGCCTTCATCAAATAAAAAAGACTTAAAGCCCCTTGCTCCTGACTTTCATTCAAATCATCGAGCTGTCGCATGCGACTGCGAATTTCGGTGCAGGTCCACAAGTGGACGATACCGGAAAGCTCTGCTCCCCCTCGCGTCTCAACCTCGGTCACGGCTGCAAGCAGCCTGTTATAGTCCTCCGCATAGCCGGGACGAATCTGATAATGACTCGGATCTATGGCAGCATAATCAGATGCAGCCTCTACGATAATAGGTGCGAGTCCTTGATCCTTCATAAGCTCGCTAAGTGAAGCAGCTACGCCTTCTTCATCCGCCAGAATAAGCCATGACTTACTGGTAACCGACCGTTCTTGGGAGGCAGAAGCCGTCAACGGACTGGCTACCCAATTCAGTTCATAGAACCACTGGTCAACCTGCTTCTCCGGTACCGATCTCAAGGCTGGGGAATCTACTACATGCTCCATCGCATGCTCCGGGATATAATCCACCCAATGCCGCTTTCCTGCAAATGGATATACTGGTAAAGGAACACGATGTCTTTGATCCAAATCATGCAGAGCACTCCAATTGATCTCGCTACCTTGCATATATTCATCCACAACCCGATCCAGGCTGGTGTCAGGCTGTACCTTGAAGCTTTTCTCCTCACGGGTCGTTAGGCGGGTATAATATATCCCCTCTCCCGCTAAAGCTGGACGTGCAGCTTCATCTGCATTTGCAAAACGCTCCAGCCCTTCCTTCAACTCTTCAAGACTTGTAGCTACAATCGCAAGCCGATAAGCATAGTGCCCCCGTCCCTGATTGCTTGTAAAACAAATATCTGGCAGCGCATGAGCCGTGCGATCCAAAAACGTACGATAACGGTCAACCAAAGCACCAAAGGAAGCTTTACTCTTGGCAGACAACGTAAATACATACGGTACGTTTTCTCCGCTGGCGGACTGGCTCTGCTCGTCCTGCTCATATTCCTCCAATATGACATGGCAATTGGTTCCAGCCAATCCAAAAGCACTGACCCCTGCCCGCCGTGGCACTCCTGCCTCCGTCTCCCATGGAACCAACTCTGTATTCACATACACAGGCGATTCGATAAAATTAATGTGCGGATTTGGCTCGTTAAAATGGAGGGTTGCCGGAATTTCCTTCTTTTGCAATAACAGCACCGTTTTGATCAGACCTGCAATACCGGCTGCGGTGTCCAGATGACCTATGTTCGTTTTTACCGCGCCCAAGGCACAAAAATGCCGCTTGTCCGTGTAGCTGCGGAAGGCGTTGGTAATGCCTTCAATCTCAATCGGATCACCTAGACGAGTTCCTGTACCGTGAGCCTCAATATAGGTTACCGTTTCCGGAGAGATGCCCGCATTACGCCAAGCTTCCTTCATCAGCTCCGTCTGAGCCAAGGCACTTGGCGCGGTAATGCCGTTGGACTTTCCGTCCGAATTCATGGAGCTGCCTTTAATGACAGCGTAGATATGATCCCGATCCTTTTTAGCCTTTTCCAGCGTCTTCAGTACGATGACCCCAAATCCCTCGCCCCATACTGTCCCATTCGCTGCGGCATCGAAGGTACGCGCAACAGAGTCGGGCGAAGCAATGCCGATATCGACCAGCCCTTCATCTACGGGAAATAAGGTCAGGTTCAGCCCGCCAGCTACAGCCATATCACAATCGCCAGTAATCAGCCCTTTGACCGCATGATGCACAGCAGCCAAAGATGCCGAGCAGGCGGTATCAATCAGATGGCTGCCGCTGGCGAGATTCAGCAAGTAGGCCACCCGACTGGCTACGACTGAAATGGTATTGCCGGGTAAGGCATACGGCTCCATGTTCTGAATCAGTTGCAAGTAATCGGCATCCGTATCCCCTACGTATACCCCGGTTCGTGAGCCGTACAATTCCTTTTCGGCATAACCGGCATCCTCCAGCGCTTCCCAGGTAACTTCAAGGAAAATGCGCTGCAAAGGGTCCATACACCGGGCTTCTGCAGGAGTAATGTTAAAATATTCCGCATCAAAACGATCAATATGGTCCAAATAGGCTCCTCTGCGATACTTGATCTCCGGCGCATATCGTTTACCTTTAAAATAGTCCCGAATAGGCCGATCCACGTCAGCCTTGCGGCTTTCCGGGAAGTCCCTCACGGCATCCATGCCGTTCACGAGATTATCCCAAAACTCATCTGTTCCATTTGCGCCCGGAAACCGACAGGCCATCCCAACAACGGCAATATCATCAACCTTCACCGTCTTGGCCTCATTTTCGAATAGCTCTTTTAGCATCGGCAGAGCTTCTATCTTGGAGAGATGTTTTGCGGCAACCTGAGCTAGCAAATACTTCTGAACCCGTTTCATATGTTATCCCTCCTTCAGATGGTCCAGCGCCCGTATAGACTCGCTTACATCCAGTGAGCCATCTTCAATTTGATCCAGCAGGCTCATAAGATCCTGATCCAGCTGTTCATCATCCTTGGACTGATTTTCAAAGTGATTCATATACGCTGCAATCGTAGGATAGGAAAACAGCTCAGCTACTGTTGCCTCACTGCCCAGTGCGTGCTTCATCTTTCGATGAAGCCGAACAATCGAGATGGAATTGCCGCCGATTTCAAAAAAGCTGTCATGGATGCCGACGTCCTCCGGGCTTATATTTAAGATTCCGGCCCAGATTTTCGTCAGCATATGCTCTCTTTCATTGCGAGGCGCCACATATGCGGTTGAACGATGAACTCGGCCCTCCGGCTGTGGCAGATTTTTGCGATCAATCTTCCCGTTCGGAGTTAGCGGCATCTCCAGCAGTTCCATGAAAAATCCCGGAATCATATACTCAGGTAATATTTCACGCAGATGAGCTGTCAGATCATCCACTTCGAGTCCTTTTTCCAGCGAAGTAAAATAACATAAGAGATTGGTTACACCAAACTCATCCGTTTGGGCAATCACAGCTGTTTCCTTGATCCCTGGAAAAACGGATACGGCCCGCTCCACTTCTTTGAGTTCTACGCGATACCCCCGCACCTGTACCTGATCATCCTTGCGGCCGCTATACTCTAGAATGCCATCCGGCCGTAACAGTCCCAAATCACCTGTACGATATAGCTGTTCGCCTGTTTTGGGATGCTGGGTAAAAGCCTTGGCAGTTGCTTCTGCCTTATTCCAGTACCCCTCCGTCAGACCAATCCCGCCGATGCATATTTCGCCTTTGACCTCAAAGGGGCACAATTGCCCCTCCTTGTCCAAAATATAAACATGCGTGTTCGCAAGGGGCCTTCCCAACGGAATGCTCAATTCGCCCTCTGCCGGAGATGCATCAATCAGGTAACAGGTTGCATAAATAGCCGACTCGGTCATACCGTAAATGTTGGCAATCTTGGCTTGCTGGAATGTGCTGTACCAGTCCCGCACCCCATTGACGAGCAAGGCTTCGCCTCCATTGAATACCCATTTAAGTTCCGGTAGCGGATGATCCGTCTCTTCGGTCGGAACCGCATCCAGAAAGAGACTCATCTGGGCCGGAACGAACTGGGTGATGGTAATCTTGTCATCCCGGAGCTGTTCATATAGCCGCTGAGGATCTTTGACCGTATCCGAGCTGAATATAGACAGCTTGGCTCCGTATATCAAAGGCCAGAAGAATTCCCATACCGAATCGGTAAAACTGGCAGAAGTCTTCTGCGCAATCACATCTTCTGCGGTCAAACAAAAGGTGTCCTGCAACCAAAAGAGCGTATTTAGCACAGCTTTATGCGTCATCATGACTCCTTTGGGATCTCCCGTAGAGCCTGAGGTGTAAATCAAATACGCAAGATCATTTTCACCGGCAGGACAGGCCCATGAGCCCCGCTCCTGGCGCTCCCAATCCGACCGCTGATACACCTTCAGACGATCTGCTCGCATCTTCGTTTCGTCAAGACAAACAACCGTCGTCATGCTTTCCGGCAAATCTCCCAGCATCGTTTGCAGCTTGGCAGACTCGGTGATCAGCACACCGCAAGCACTGTCGCGCAGCATATATTGAATCCGCTTTTTCGGGTAGTCCGGGTCAATAGGCACGTAGGCTGCACCTGCTTTTAATACGCCGAAAACAGCCACTAAAAGCTCAATTCCCCGTTCCGCTACCACCGCTACCCGCTGGTTAGGCCGGACACCTGCTGCATGCAGCAGGCGGGCCATTCGGTTCGCTTGTTCCTCCAATTCGGCATACGTAATGGAGGAGCCGTATTCATAAATAGCGGTTTGCTGTGGTGTGATTGTGACCTGACGGGCAAACAAATCAGGAATCGTAACATGATCCTCATAAGGCTTTGCAGTCTGATTCATCTCCGCAATGACGCGTTCCTCTTCTGCCGATAGAATTTCAAATGCATCAAAATCCAGATCCATAGGGTCTACTCCCGAACCGGAATTGCAGCAGATACAGCCGATTGACCTACCAAGCTGTTTGTGAAAAAGTCCACTAAGCGATCTATGCCTTCGTTGTATCGCGTTGTAGAGTAGGACAGGCGCAGCATTTTCGGCAATCCAAAATCAGAACCTGGTACAGTCGCCACTTGTTTGGCTTTCATAATTTGTTCAGCCAGCTCCAAACTCGTTTCGATGCCGTGCTCGTCCATGTACTTTTCACAATCGAGTGTGAAGTAAAAGCTACCTTGTGCAGGGATAGCACGTACGAGCGGAACCTCATTGAATTGCTCCACCGTATAATCCCGTCTTGCTTTATACAGGCTGACCAGCTGCTCAATCTCTTCGGGATGTGCCAATGCTTCCAGTGCGCCAAATTGCACGACAGGGTCGGCTGTCAGCAATGTGTGGTGCTGTATGACCGTGAGCGGTGTGACTAGCTCGTCAGGAACGATACAGTAACCCACGCGCCGACTGTACATCCGGTATCCTTTGGAGAAAGCATTCGTCGTAATAAAGGCTGATTTGGTATCCTTCAGCTCCAGTACCGAAGTGCTTCGTTCATCAAAGCAAACATTGGCATAAATCTCATCATTAATGACCACTGCCTGACCGTTGATAATTTCATCAATGGCATACAGCTCGTCTTTCGTTAAGATGTTGCCTAGCGGATTACCAGGCGAATTAATGACTACAATTCTAGTTTTATCCGTGAAATTTTCCTTAAAGGAATCCAGATCCAGTGCCAGCGTCTCCAAATTGATATCATAGTAGCGAACATTCGCCCCTACCAATTGGGCGCAAAAATGATACAGAGAATAGTACGGACGCGGTAAAAGAACCTCATCCCCCTCTTTTGCCAGCAAATAAAACAGATTTCGGAATAAGGCGCTGGTGCCTACATTAATCAGGATATTGTTAGGGTTAATGTCCAGATCATATGTTTTCTTGTATTCCTCCGCGAGTGCTTCCTTTAATTCCGGCAAGCCCGGCGGAAATACAAGCGAGCTTTTTTCAAAGGTGTCCAACGCATCCTTCATCGACTGAATGATATCCTCATGCAAAGGCAGCTCGGATTTTCCCAAGGTCATTCGAATGACCTCTTTGGAGCCGTTTTTCTCAAATTCATAAGCCATTTGATCCAGAACGAACATTAAAAACCGATTGTCATAAAATTCAATAGATGATCTTAATTCCATTTGTAATTGCCTCCTTTGAATGAACCGCACGTTAATGGGATACCTTAGACAGGTTGGACACACTACTAGCAATGGTCTTGATTATTTTGTGATACCTTTCCAGCATGGAGTGAACATAGGAAGATTCCAGCAAAGCGGTATTCCACCTCAGGGAACAGGTCAGTCCGGTTACTGATTTCACGACTGACAGTTGCAGTGCTGCTGGCTCTGAGGGGTATACACGCAATTCCACTGCCCCTACCTCGGGTAAAGATCTAGTCACATCCTCTGTGCAAAAGACGACTTTATAACGGAATGAAGCCTCCGTCCCGCTCTTCAACTCATTAGGGTCCAGCAGCAAATGAAACGGATATAAAACAGCTTGAAGCGCAGCTTGATGTTTGTCCTTCACTTTTTCTAGCAAAGGATTAAACGACGAAAGTCCCTCCATCGAAACTCTGACTGGCACAGGATGCTGGATACGTAAAGGTACTCCGCTCCCCTGAACCGGATGTCCTTCGGAATGTATGACATAGATCAAAAGCTCCTCCGCATGCGTTAATTGCCGCAGCAGCAGGAAATAACAGGCGAATAGAACGTCCGTAACAGAACCTTCATGACTGGAGGCAAAAGCTTTTAGCGCTTCAGTCTCCTCTGTGGCGAGAGGCACTTCAATAGAAGTCCACTCGGATGTTACAAAAGCTTCTTCCCCGCGTTTGAACGGCAATCCGATCAGAGGGAGCGGCTTTTGCAGTACCCCAGTCCAATATGCCTTTTGAGGCTCCAAATATCCTTCCTGCAGCAACCGTTGTTGCCAATAAGTAAAATCAATCTGCGAGATGGACTGAAACATGTGGTCTGTATCCACTGCCGAATCCGTAACAGCAGCGGAATAGCGAATAAACAGTTGTTCCAGCCAATCTTTCAGGTTCAGGCACTCCGTTAGTAATGGATGAACAGCGACGATCAATTGGCATCGTTCGTTGCTGTCACAACCCAAGCGTATCCGGTACAGCGGACCTCGTCGTAACTCGAACGGGTTTTGATACTCCACAGCCACACGGTGTTCCGCCCAAGAAGCTGCATCCCCCTCTATTACATCTGTGAATTTGTAATCCAACGGAAGATACGCCTGCACCTGCTGAGTCGGCCCAGCTGTCTCTTCCCTGAAGATTGTTCTGAGCGTGCTGTGTTCGGCTTGCAGTTCTTCCAGCACTCTGACAAATAACGTCTGATCCACCTTGCCTTTCCACACTGCATGAACGATCACGTGAGGGGTTGATCCTCGATGTCGCCATATCTGCTTTTGGTAAAAAGATAAAGGGTGCTGTTCAGCCTCCGGTGCCGGGCAGATCGCAGGAAGCGCAAAAGTAGAGTCCTTTTCCTGCCGTTTCTGTTTCATCTTCTCCGCTTCCTCAGATGAAAAAATCCGGTACTCCGCTAAAGCTTGCTCAGGCTGGTCCACAATCTGGTCGATCAGGCTGAGCAAATGTCCTGCCAGCGCAGTGATCGTCCGTTCGTGAAACAAGCAGGAGTAATACTCAAAGGTACATTTCAGTTCCCCTTGCGTTCCCTGAAAAATGTCGAGCTTTAAATCCATGGTTGAACTATGCTTGGCCCAGTCCACCATGTTCAGCATCAAATCTCCCATCGTAAATTGGGTTCTCTGCATCCCCTGGTTATGTAAAATAAACATGGTGTCAAAAATAGGGTTGCGTGAAAGATCGCGCTTCTGATCCAGATGCTCCACCATCTTTTCAAATGGATAATCCTGATGATCATACGCGGCTATGGTGCGATGAGCCACCTCCTCTAAGAAGTCCGCAAAGCGACGCTCACCCGCTGGAGTGTTACGAATAGGCAAGTAGTTGGTAAAAAGCCCTATCGTATGCTCTACACCCGCATAACGTCTGCCGGCAATGAGGGAGCCTACAATGATATCCTCCTGCCCTGTGTATTGATAAAGCAGCACATTGTATACAGCAAGAAGCGTCATATACAGCGTAGCGCCATGCTCCTGCCCCATCGCTCGCAAGCGTTCAGCGACCACTTTGTTAATCGTGAACGAGTACACCCCCCCTTCAAAAGTCATCACAGGTGGCCGGGGATAGTCACTGGGCATTTTCAGAACAGGCAATCCTGACTCCGGTCCTTCCGTTAACGTCCTCAGCCAAAATTGCTCCTGTTGCAGCATCTGCTCACTTTGCAGAAAAGCATTTTGCCATACAGCGTAGTCCTTATATTGGATACGCAGCGGCGGCAGGTTCTGCCCGGCATAAAGACTGGTAAATTCCCGAATGAGGATCTCCATGGAAACGCCATCCGAAACAATATGATGCATATCAAACATCAGCAAATGCTTGTCCTCTTCATCACATTCTTCCGTTAATCGCAGCAAGCGTACCCGAAGTAAAGGAGCCTCTCCCAGAGAAAACGGCTGGACAAATTCCTCCATCAGCTTTTGCACATCTGCTCCCTTTGGAGCCACTCCCAGGGATATATCAAGCTCAGCCTGTGGAAGAACACTTTGCACAATTTCATCCTCCGCAACATCAAACACCGTCCGAAAGGATTCATGGCGACGAATGATCGCAGCAAAAGCAGCTTTAAAGCGTTCCACATCCAAGCGTCCCGTGATCGTAGCCGCTCCGGGCATGTTGTAACTCAAATTGCCTTCTGCCAGCTGCTTCAAAATAAACTGACGGCGCTGCGCATTGGATACGGGATAAAATGCTTGTGGAGACACAGGTTCAATGGACTGGTAATCCGATTTTTTTTCGCCTGAAATAAGCTGGGCAAGCTCACGAATGCAGGGATGTCCAAACAAATCAACCAATGTAATTCGTGTATGGAATACCTGGCTTATGGCAGTAATCAGATCTGTTGCCAGCAGAGAATCCCCGCCTAGTTCGAAAAAATCCGCATCCACAGACAGTTTGTCAATGCCTAAAATTCGGCCCCAGATACGTGCCAGCCTGTCTTCTGTTTCCGTTGGAACATATCCGTCACCAAAGGAAACGCGTGCTTCGCTATAAGCTGACACCTGTTCATCGCGGTTGCTGCTTCGACGTTGGATCGGCGGGTCCACCCAATATCGTTGCTTTTCCCAAGCGTATGCAGGCAAGGGTACTTTGACACACCCACCTGCCGGATAATCCTCCGCCCAGCGCCTGTTCTCCCCAGCAACATATCGCCGGGCAATCATCCGGGCATCATCTGCATCCAGCGCCATTTCTGTCAGGGACTCGCTGCAAATGGTACAGAAAATCCCCTGCTGCTCCAGCCCGGTTCCATCCTGACAAACCAAAGCATCGTAAGCCTGTTTGAGCTTTGTCCAAAGACTGCGTCGATCCGTGACCGGAATCGCCAGCCGATAAGCATGATGCTCTCTGCCCGTATTCAGGACGTAACAGATATTTTCCAAAGAGGGAATATCGTCACTCTCCAAAAAATCAATATATCGGGCAGTCAATCTTCGCAGTGAATCCTCACTGTATGCCGAAAGGGTAAATACACGTTCCCCACCGCAGGGTAGATCGGAGGACGAAGAAAGGGAGGGCCTGCTTCCCTGATAATCCTCCAGCACCACATGACAATTTGTTCCGCTTAACCCCCATGAACTGATACCCGCCCTCAGTGGTATTCCGTCCTCACTTCGCCATTCGGTTAGCTTCGTATGGATATAGACCGGAGAACTATGCAAGTTCATCAACGGATTAGGATAAGCAAAATGCAGGGTGGGTGGAAGCTGCTTATGCTGTAAAGCCATGATCATTTTGATTAATCCTGCCATGCCTGAAGCGGAATCAAGATGACCGATATTGCTTTTGACCGAGCCGATACCGCAAAATTGTCTGTTTTGCGTATACCTGCGAAAGGCATTTGTAATCCCCTTAATTTCAATCGGATCTCCAATTTTGGTTCCCGTTCCATGAGCCTCGATGTAAGAGATCGTCGAAGGGTCAATGCCCGCACGCTTCCACGCCTCTACAATCACTTCTTCCTGAGCTCGGGCATTCGGGGAGGCCAATCCGTTGGAGGCACCATCCTGATTGATGGCACTTGCTTTAATCACGGAGTAAATATAATCGTGATCCCTCTCGGCTTGCTCCAGTGGCTTGATTAGAACAACACCACAACCTTCGCCCCATCCCGTACCGTTGGCATCCGCGTCGAAGCTGCGTGATTGTCCTTGCGGAGAAGTAATCCCAAGCCCGCCCGGCTCCATCCTGGTGGGTAACGCACCAATGGCTACTCCACCCACCAACGCCATGCTGCAATCTCCAGCGCGCAATCCCTCACAGGCCAGATGCAAGGCAACCAGGGATGACGAGCAGGCGGTGGCTACACTCAATGCTGGACCGGACAGATTCAGCGCATAAGCGAGACGGCTTGCGATCACTGGCGGGAAGTTCCCGACAAAGGCGGTGGACGACTCATTTTCAATCAGCTCCTTGTATCTCGCTTCGCTATAGCCCACGTATACCCCCACTCGTGAGCCACGAATGCGTTCACCACCATACCCTGCGTCCTCAATGGCCTCATAACCGGTTTCCATGAACATACGCTGCTGCGGGTCCATGTATTTGGCTTCACCCGGAAGAATATTAAAAAATGCCGCGTCAAACGTATCAACTTCCTCCAAATAGCCTGCCGGCATATATGGCCCTTGGTTCTCTTCATCCAAAAAGGGTCGAATCTGCTCCAGACGCGAGCCTGGAAACGTCCGTATCCCATTCAAACCATTGACCAGATTACTCCAATATTGTTCCTTGGTATCTGCTTGCGGGAAACGCCCGGCTACGCCGATGATGGCTATATCCCTGTTGCGGTTTATTCCATCGTGGGCTGCGGACGATGAAGCAGTTTTGAGCCGAACCTGATATTGCTTGATCAGAGAATACGCATGCTCTTCGGATAATTCCTGTTTGGCTACAAGCTGCAAAATGGCTTCAACAAACGTATCCCTCATATGCTTTCATATCCTTTCATAGCTTCATCCACTGAAATAGCGTCCTCCTTTACACGCTTGATCAGGCTTCGTAAATCCTCGTCCGCTTCGTCCGCGCCGGAAACTTCGACCTGTAAGTGCGGTGCTACGTCCGTCACTTCTCTTGTGCTGGCAGCATGCCTGTTTTCCATAAACTGCGCCAGCTGCGCAACTGTACCGTACGAGAACAAATCCCCGGCCTCCACTTCGGGATCAACCCGTTCATTCAGAAGACTCAGCACTTTCAAAATAAGCAAGGAATCTCCGCCGATTTCAAAAAAATGTTGACCTACATCAATTTCCTCATATCCCAGCACCTCTGCCCATATTTGGGCGATCTGCTGTTCCAGCTCTGTGTAAGGCTCTGTCGTTTTCCCTTTCAGACTGACCTTCACATCTGTCACCAAACGGTTAGGATCGACAGATGGCAGAGCTCCTGCTTCCTTGGTGGATTTAGCTACAGCTCGGCGTCGACTCGTCAACATATCCGGCGCAAGCTGAATTTTCATCATCGGCGCCCATTCACGGAGCTTCTGTGTATCAAACTTGCCGATTGCCACCTGATCCAGCGGATAAGACAGACTCATGCGGAAAGCAGCCAGCGCATCTGATACTTGCATATAGTCCATGCACCCTGGTCCTGTGAGTCCCTCCCACGCATACCAGTTGATCGCAAGCGTCGTTTGCCCCCGCATGTTACGCTGTGCGCTGAAGGCATCCATAAACGCATTGGCAGCCGCATAATCCCCACCACCAGCTCCGCCCCATAGCGAGGCTACCGAGGAGTACAGAACAAAGAAATCTGTCTCTTGTTCCGTCAGAAGCTTATCCAATACCAGCGTTCCGTGAATTTTGGGACGAAGTACTTTTCCAAAATCGCCCAAACTCTGAATCTCCAGCGGACGACTGGTGTCGCCGCTAGCTGCCGCACAATGAACCACTCCCTTAACGGGGCCATAACGAGCTTGTACATCGTCAAAAATGTGTTGCATCTGACTATAATCAGCCACATCTCCCGCGTAATAATGCACCTGTGAGCCGTGCTTTTCCATATCTGCAAAGGCCGAAAGCTTACGGTAAATTGCGGTATCAGCTTTCCTTTGCACCGGATCATTTTTGATGTGTGACCATTGCGATTTTTCCGGCAGCTCCGTTCGGTTCAGGATGACTAGATGGATCGGAGCTTGCTCGGCTAAATACCGGCTAACCTCCAGTCCTAATCCCCCTGCGCCTCCAGTGACGATATACACTGCACCCGGACGAACGGTGATGGAACGCCGGGGTGGAATACCCGGATGATTCCGATTATCTGGAGTGCTTACAGTATCCGATTCGAGACGAGACATACCTTGGATGTAACGCTCCTGACGGATGACAACGAATGAATCCGTTTTGTTCTCTTGCAGCTCGGTCATGATCAGATCCGCCACTTGCTCGTTGGTGTGGTGGAGCGTTTCGACATCCAGTCCGAAGCATTGCAATTGTGGATGCTCCTGAGAAATAACTTTGACCAAACCGTGAATCGCCGCTTTTTCAGGTGATACATGCTGCTCGTCCGATATCCGCTGGGTAAAGTTCGAAACCACCCGCAAGTCCAGAGTTTCATACAGACCCTGATGCAGTAATGCTTTAGTCAGAAAATAAAGGCTATAGACACCTGACTCCAAACCTGCATCCACTGTTTCAATGTTGACTGGGGTTGACGGGGTGGCTGTACAGGTCCAGAGATGAACGATACCGTTCAAGCGCTGGTTACGTTGTCCCAGTTCATTCATGAGTTGAATGTAATCTGCTTCTACACCCGGCTGGATGGTGTACTGATGATCGTTCCGTTTTTCAAACCTTTGCCCAGCCTCTACAGTCACCACATGATGACCGGAGTGCGTCAAGCGTTGCACCAGTTCCTCACCAATCCCCAGCTTGTCTTGGAAGATTAGCCAGTTTCCTTGAGCCAGCGCTCCTTCTCTTGTCTTCTTCAGTTCTTTTTTAATCCACCGAACACGGTACATTAAATCTTCAGCCCTGCTCACCTGTTCTTGCTCGCTCATTCGACCGATAATCAGCGAGGTTTCGGCCTCGGCACGGTTTGGCAAATGCATAGGAAAGGTTCGTACCTCCGTGAATCGCTCCTCCTTCAACAACTGCCCCCATGTTTCCGTCGGAACCAGCGGAGAATCCTTTCGTATGTCCTGATCCTCGAACAGCCACCATCCCTCCGTCATCCCCCAGACGAGATTTTCCGCAGGCTCGTTCTGCACTTTTTCGATCATAAACAGGGCTCCACCGGGAGCAAGCAGCTTTTTCAACTGGGACAAGGACGTTCGCAAACGGCTCGTGGCATGAACCACATTCAGGCCAATAATGATATCAAACTGTTCTGGCACAAAGCCTTGTGCCAAAGGATCTTCTTCAATATTAAAGGTCTGATATCGAACAAACGGGTAGGCTGCAAACTGCTTTTGCGCTTCCAAAATGATGCCCCGGCCCAAATCGGTGTAGCAATACTCGACTTGACGATCTGCTATGGCTGGGAAAAGGACCTTGCCCACCGTTCCCGAGCCTGCCCCAACTTCCAGAATGCGGAGCCGTTTTCCCGTTTGTGCTAAAATATGCTGCTTTAATGCGTCCAGCGCCATCGTCTCACACAGATCGCCCAGCGTACGTCCCTGATTGGCAAAGCCCGCCAGGAATTGCGGTGTACCATCGGGAAACAGCACACTAAGGGGTGACCTTTTCCCGGTCAGCACAGCCGGATAGGCGTCGAGACAATACTTCAACACCTTGAAGGTTCCCGCAAATGCCGGATATTGTTCCACGTATTGGGTGTATAAGGCCGACAGATCGGGAGCTGACCCTTCAAGGGTTAGCGTGATATTATCACCGTCAATGCAGATGTAACCCTGTTCCTCTACGAAACGCAGCATGAACCGAAATAGACGCTGATATGTGGAAGTAATCCCTATCGTATGCAACATTTCTGGCTCTTTATATACTTTTCCGGGTTCCGTGAGCGTCTCCCATTGTCTGAATAATCCGATAATAAGCTGGGCCGCAAATTCATCAACCGCCTTTTTATAGCCCTGTTCTACCGCAAAGCCGCTCTCTTTCAATAACCGTTCACCAAATTGGAAAACCGCCTCGGTATCCTGCCAGAAATCAGGAGCTTCCTCCTGCGTGTCAGGGGTCAATTCAGCACTAGTTGGTACATGCGGTGGTTGCTGAACTTTGGGTTCAACCCAGTAGCGCTTCTCTTCAAACGGGTAGCCTGGAAGAGGGACTCGCACCCGGTTTTGTCCGTGATAATAGTCCTCCCACTCCAGTTCCCTTCCTTGCATATACGCCTTCGCCATACGCTCCAGCGATTCCGCAGGCTGTACCCTATACGGCTCAGGGCTGTTCCCTGTTTTTGCTGTCATATTTACGTATATTCGTTCGCGATCCGGTAATGCCGAAGCTGAATCATGATCGCTCTGCTCCACGAACAGCATGAGCTTACGCCGTAATTCTTCCTGGGAGCCGATGACGGTAGCCAAACGGCAGGCGTCGTTTCCACGGCTGATATTGGTGCAGTAACAAATGTCTGCCAAAGCTTCGTTGGTATTTCCCAGATAAGCTGCAAACCTGTTGGCATAAGCGTAGAGCGCTTGTTCAGTCCGGGCTGACAAGGTGAATACATATTCCTCGCCCAGAGAAGGGACTTCTCTTTGGATCGCATATTCCTCCAGCACAACATGGCAGTTCGTTCCGCTCAAGCCAAAGGAGCTTACCCCTGCACGACGAATTCCGCAGTCTGGCGTCCATTCCTGAAGTGACGGAGCAACATAAACCGGAGAATTTGCAAAATCAATATGTGGGTTAGGCACTTTAAAATGAAGGGATGCTGGAATCTGACGCTTGGTGATGGCCAGCACTGCTTTTATAAACCCAGCAATCCCTGCCGCTGAATCCAGATGCCCGATATTGCTTTTGACTGAGCCTACCGCACAGAACTGCTTACGATCTGTGTACCGTCCAAAAGCCCGTGTAATGCCCTCCATTTCAATAGGGTCACCTAGCTTGGTGCCTGTTCCGTGTGTTTCGATATAAGAAACCGTCTGCGGATCAATCTCCGCGCGCTTCCAGGCCTCTTCAATCACTTCAGCCTGCGCTGCCGCATTGGGAGCTGTGATCCCGTTGGAGCGACCATCCGAGTTAGCTGCGCTTCCCTTGATTACTGCGTAAATATAATCACCATCAGCCACCGCCTGCTCCAGTGACTTCAGTACAACAGCGCCAACCCCTTCGCCACCGCCTGTACCATCTGCCGATGCGTCGTACGCTTTCGTCTTTCCATCAGGTGAGGCGATTCCCATATTGAAGAGATTTTCATCCACCATCGACAGATACAGATTGACACCACCAGCCACAGCCATTTCACAACCGCCGGACGTTATCTCCTGTACCGCATGATGCACGGCGATGAGTGAAGAGGAACAGGCTGTATCAATAACCTCCGCCGGGCCTGTCCAATTGAAGGCATAAGCAATCCGTCCAGCAATCACAGCCTGCAAATTCCCTGGAATTGCGGAAGGCTCTACCTGTGGCATAAGGTCCACATATTGCGGTGTGCCTGTCCCTACGAACACTCCTGTCTTCGAGCCATACACCTCTTTTTCCGAGTATCCCGCATTCACCATCGCTTCCCATACAACCTGCAACAGTAGACGCTGCTGCGGGTCCATCATCCGTGCTTCATTAGGGGATATTTGAAAAAACGATGCATCAAAGCCATCAATTCGATCCAAATATGCGCCTTGCGGCAACGATCTTGACTGCCCGACTACATCATCTGAACCCTGAGCAATATCCTGTAACCGATGGGCCGGAATGTCGCGAACGGCATCCACCTCGCGACACAGATTGTCCCAGAAGTCATCGCAATTGTCCGCCATAGGGAAACGGCAAGCCATGCCAATCACAGCAACATCACCGTTTCGCCCCTTGCTTCCAAGCTCAGGTCTGTGGGTATGTAGTCGTTTTGTTTCCGTTTTGCGAAGGACTTCGGTAGGTTGCTCTACACCGCCGAACTGAATGATTTTGGCCTGCATGGCGATCGTATGATGTGTAAAGAGCTGCGGAATCGTCAGCTGAACTTTCAGCAGATGGTGGATTCTGCTTTGCAGTCGCACGATAGACAACGAATTTCCACCTGCTTCAAAAAAGCTTTCCTCCACACTAACGACAGGTACGGCCAGCAGTTTCTTCCAGATCTCCGCCAGCTGTTCTTCCAACTCATTACGTGGTGCCACATATGCACGGGGTTCGGTGATTCCAATCTGGTGCAGAGGCAACGCTTTTTTATCCACCTTGCCGTTCACTGTAACGGGCATGGACTCCAAGCAGACGATATGAGCCGGGACCATATAGCCCGGTACATGCTGCTTCAAGTACGACTGGACATCGCTCGTTCCGATCAGAGAGTCTTGCCTGGCTCCTAATTTCTTTAAGGTATAAAAGGCAGCAAGATCCTCGGTTCGTTCCTCTGATCCATGCGGAATGACCACGGCTTCTTTGACGGACGGATGACTTCTGAGAACAGACTCAATCTCCCCCAGCTCCACACGCATCCCTCGGATCTTAACCTGATCATCGGACCTGCCGACAAACTCCAGATTGCCGTCAGCCAGCCATCTCACCAGATCGCCTGTTTTATACATCCGTTCTGATTCGGTCCCAAACGGATTCGGCACAAAGCGTTCTGCCGTCAAGCGTGGATTGTATAAGTATCCACGCGCCAGTCCAGCGCCAGCGATGAACAGCTCTCCAGTAGCTCCGAAGGGCAGCAAGCGTTGCTGTGGATCCAGAACGTATACCTGATAATTCAGCAGAGGCTTGCCTATAGGTAATGTTGCTCGCTGCTCTACAGGCAGGTATTCATACAGAGTCGTATTAATTGCCGCTTCCGTTGGACCGTAAATATTGAGCAGCTTGTCTATGTTCAACTTATCGCGTAATTGCTGTACCAGCTCGCCGCTGCAAACCTCACCTGCCATCATGATAAAGGCAAAGTGATGTTCGATATCTGTCACCTGTTCCAACAGCACTTCCATCAGTGAAGGTACGGTATTCAACACGTTAATCCGTTCCTTCCGTACCAGTCCCCAAAAGGCGCTTGGATCGGTTTTGGCCTCTTTTGGAATCAGATATAGTGTCCCGCCTGTAGCTAACGGTAAAAAAATCTGCTGCACAGAGGGATCGAATGTGAACGGAGCCATCAAAACATGTCTCAATTGTTCATGGAAGTCATAGTTACGTTTCAGTCCAGCCAATTGATTGACAATATGACGATGCTCTATCACCACCCCTTTGGGCGCTCCCGTCGAGCCTGAAGTGTATATGACATACGCTGTATGATCAGGTCTACCCTCAAACGGTAGATTGGACGGCTCCCCCGCATATACCGCAGGATTGGATAGATCGAGCACTGTTCCTTGAAAAGCATGGGTATCCACATGCTGTGGAGGTGAGATCAACAACTCCATCCGACTATCCGTTAAAAGCTGCTGTACCCGCTCTACTGGAAACGTCGGATCTATCGGACAATACGCCGCTCCAGCCTTTAATACCGCTAAGATGGCAATGATGACCTCCGTCGTCGGCTCAGCCATGATGCCTACGATATCATCCGATCCCACTCCGTGACGTTGTAAAGTACGGGCCAGCTGATTTGCTTTCGCATTTAGCTCTCTATAGCTAATGCGATACCCTGCCTCGACCACAGCAGCTTGTTCAGGCGTTGTCATCACCTGTTCTTCGAACAATTGATGCAGCAAGGTCACACCCGGCAGTTCTACAGCCGTCTGATTTAATCCATGTACCAGAAGCTCTCGTTGCTGTGGAGCCAGCATATTTGCCGCATCATCCTCCAGAGAGACCGCCGATTTCTCAGGCCATTGAGCCAGAACATACAGCAAATTTGCAGCAAAGGATTGGACTAGCGACAACGAATACACCTCAGGCCGATAAACCAGTTGCAGCATTCGGCCTTCTTCGTTTGGAACAAGCTTGATCATCAGATCAAACCGATCCAGGTCCTCAGTCACCGTTTGTAATCCCTCATCCACACATGCCAGTTGCCACAGTTCTTGCAGTTCTCTCCCGTGAACGGATGTCCATTTGTTATAGAGAAGGGGCACAGAAACATCCTGATGATTCATCGTTCGAGAAAACTCGGCCTTCATGTCTTCGTTAAGCTCACGCCAGGTTCGGCTTCCCTGAACTCGCGGCTTGAGAAAAAGCACATTTCCCCGCTTTGGTTCGGACTGTATAAGCGTCGTCGTGCCGATACAAATATCCTCTGACTGCGAATAGCGATAGACCAACCCTGACAGCGCCGTCAGGAACAAAATAAAACGTCCCAACTCCGAGCCCTTCGACATTTGATCCAATTGATGAATCGTTTCCCTGGGAATAACCATTTCGAGCGTTTCCTTGCGAGCCTCCGGCTGATGGTTAGACTTGCTTCTGCTTGTAGGCAGTAATTCCCTCGGCAGGTCTTGAGACCATTTTTTCATCCAATATTCTTCAATGATCCGGCCTTTCAAATGTGTACTTTTGTCCATACACACTCCCCTCTCTGTCAACCGTTCCAGGTCTTCATGAGCTGACGAATCCACCCTATTTTTCAGTTGATAATCTCAATGAATCACTTGATTAATTCACTATTCAAAATGCTCAGTCTTTCCTCAAAAGGAGGATGAACGTGATTCAGTTCCTTCTCCCATTCAGCCTTGCAGCTGCAATCCAGATGTTCCAGAACGCTCGGATCAAGAGTGTGATTATACTCCTTCAACGCCTCCATTACTCGATCACTGCAATGCGGACAATTGTAAGGCACCCCGACAGGAGAAGGATAGAATTGGAACAAGCCGACGATGATCTTGCCCAAATGCGCCGTCCGTTTTACCACCTCAACGATGCTCCAGAGCCATGCCGGTTTATAGGCACCCTGGTCACTTAAATATTGCACCAGTGTATAATCCTGTACGGTACAGCTTTCCAGTGAAACGGTCGTCGTACCGAGCTCAAAAGCATGCTCAATCGTTTGTACGGCATGTTCGATAGCCTCTTGTTCCGTAATAAAAGGCGGCTTCAGCAACACATAGCTGCGTAAATTCAGCTCCTGGGTCACCAAGCGGGCGGCCTTATCAAATTGCTTTAAGGAAAAGCCTTTGTTTATGCATACATACCGCAAAAAGTCGTCAATCATTTCGAGCCCCATAGCGACTTCCACATGCTTATCCGGTAAAAGACGCTTAATTTCCGCCATATTTTCTTTCGTTACAAATTCGGGTCTGGTTTCGATGACCAGCATTTTGATCTCAGGCTTTTCTCCAACCATGCGTATGATTTCCCACAGCGCTTCAGCCGGAACTTCATTGTCGTTGAGAATGGAGCCGTTGTTATACAGATTGAGTAAAGGATATTTGTTAAAATCAATCCGCTTAAATTCCTCACTAAATTGCTCCAAATAATAATGGGCAGAGAGTGGGCCGTCTTTACGTGTTTGCTTAGCCAAATGACCGCACATGGTGCAGCCATTTCCGTTTTTCAGGGCCCACTCACATCCGTTAGACATTAAATACATGACTGCGCGTTGATAGTTTTTTCCCTGAAAGTTTTCCTCACGAATATCCGTTTCTGTCGCTACTTTGTCCAAATGATACTGTTCATCCGGAATTTTGGCGTGAATCTCCTTCATTAAATTGGCGATGAGTCGGTAATAGTGGGCGGTTTCTTTCGTGGTCATCCATTGATAGGAATCCATTTGTTCCCAAGCTTTCGGCTTCTTCATCTTCATACACTCCTTTTCAAAGTATTCGGGCTATAGTCAAATTCAATCGCCCAAACCTCTTCCAGTCTCTTTTCCATCTCCGTCAAGGAGTGAATATTCTGAATGGCATAATCTCTTTCTGTAACGATCAGCCTGAGCAAAGCAACATAACGTTCACATAACAGTTCAATCGCGGACGGCTCATATTTTGAGGGCTGATACATGATTTGGATGGTCGTTTGCTCCATTTGATGAATGCTCACCAGAAGTGAATAATCCGTTACGCTATGGCCAGAAAAGGATTCCAAGGTCAATTCACTCTGTCGATTGATCTCCAGCGGATAATTTTCAATCACAAGCAACGTATCAAAAAGACGCTCTGTGCTTCTGAAATTGCCGTAAGATTGTATATCCACAAGCGGCGTTGTTTCGTAGGGCTGTCTCGCTACGCTGGCTTGCTGAATATCGAGCAAGGCTTGTTGCAGCGTATCTCCATTGCCTGACTGTAACCGTACAGGAACCGTGTTCATCAAAAGCCCCACTACCCGTTCAATTCCAGGCAGGCTGCTAGAGCGACCAGATACCGTCGTGCCGAAAAGCACATCCTGACGTCTGCTAACCTTTTGCAGCAGAATACCCCAGGCCGCTGTAAAAAGGGTACCTACTGTCACGGATTCTTCCTTCGCAACAGCTTCAAGCCCCCTCACCAGCTCCGATTGCAAAACATACGATTCGCAAGCCGTATCGCTTATTTCTGATCCAGCAATTATATCGGGTAAACACAGGGGCTGAACCTCATATCCAGTCAGGTAAGCTTGCCAAAATGCCTTGCTTCCGCTTCTATCCTGCGTACTAAGCCACTTCACGTACTCTCCAAAACGCGGCTTGGCTAATCGTTCTGGCTCCCGGCCTGCACGCAGCGCATCATATGCCCGGATAAACTCACCCAGCACAATGCCATTACTCCAGCCATCCATCACAATATGGTGGTTGCTGACCATCATGATATGACGATCATGCGCCAGCCTAAACACCGTAGTCCGCAATAGGGGGCCCTCAGACAGGTCAAATCCTACAGCACGGTCTGCCTCGCGCAGCTCCTGTAGTACCGTCTCTTGCTCCACATCTTCCATTCCTGTGAGGTCATGGAAAGTGAAAGATAGGACGCGTTCTTTCAGGACAATCTGAACCGGGTTCTGGATCTTTTCCCAGCGGAATACGCTTCTCAGCACTTCATGCTGTTGAATCGTCCATTTCCACGCCTCACAGCAGACAGATAGATCAAGCTGACCCTGCAGCGTATAGCTGTATTGCTCAAAATAAGCTCCTGTATCCTTGTCCCGTAAATAGTGGTAAAGCATTCCTTCCTGCATGGGAGTCAAACCAATGACGTCCTCCACACGTGTTTTGTTCAATGGACGGTGGCTCATGGTTTCTCTCCCCCCTTACAATTGAATGATGGTGCCAATCCCATATGCGAACAGTCCCTCTTGCGGGTGACGAATAAATGGCTCTCGACAGCCCGTTGGGTCTACAAACTCCTCAAAGGAGGGATAACTTTGTTTCACTTCATCCCAGAAAACGCCAACATCATAACCCCTTCCCCACGTTTCAGGCCGCATGCTGATATCATGAAAAGCAATCATGCCGCCCGGTGCCACCAGTTCTTGATACATACGAAAATCCGAACTCACTCCACCGTAGGAATGATCTCCATCAATAAATAGAAGGTCAATCTGCCGTTCTCCTAGAACCTTTTTCAAGTCCTGTTTGGTGGAGCAGTGAAATGAACGGTCTCGAATAAAAGAAAACTGCTGCCCCGTGCTACCAAAGCTGGAATAGAGCTGCACCTCACTGTCATCCTGACCACCTCCATACGGTCCACCTGGATAATCAATACTGACGAGCAACGCGTCCGGATCGGCCAGTTGACTCAGGCAATAAAATACACCGCCGCTGGCTGTCCCGATCTCAACGACTGTTTTAGGCTTTTGGCTCTTCACGACCTCCAGAAAACGACGCAGCTCATAGGGATTCTGAATGGCTGGAAAAACAGGTACATGCTCGGCGACACGCTCCAAAATAGCTCTTAACCGGATAGATTGCGGACTGGTCACGTCTTCTTGAAGATTTTCCGGGGATAGCAGTTCGAATAACTCGGGCACGATGACCTTAGCCAAGAGTCCTTCCACATCAGGTTCATCTTCTCCGTCCAGTAGCCATGATTCTGGTAACCGAGGAAGCTTGTCCTCTGGGTTTTCACCTTTTTCAATGGCTGCTTTGAGAAGATTCGCCTGTTCCCGTGTTAGCTTCACATACCCAGGCTTCCATGCATGAATGAGTATAAAATCACCCTTTACCTTGATGTGATCCAAGCCAAACTTGTGCACCCATGGCAGATCGTTGTATCGCTTTTGCAGATAATAATTTAGGGGGCCTGTCGGGAGAATGCGTAAATGTTCCAATCTGTTGCTCATGCTCTCACCTCGTTCTCGTCGTAATCCATTCCTAAGTTACGTAAAAAAGCTCCGGTATGGGAGTGCTCACAGGTCGCAACCTGCTCAGGCGTTCCAGCTGCCACTAGCTGTCCACCTCGGGTTCCCCCTTCAGGGCCAAGATCTATCACATAATCTGCTGTTTTGATCAGATGCAGGTTATGTTCAATGATGAGTACGGTGTTGCCCTCATCCACGAGCTGTTGGAGGATGGTTAGCAGTCGCTGAATGTCATCGGGATGCAAGCCTGTGGTCGGTTCATCCAAAATGTACAACAGGCTGCGCCCTTTTTTTAACTGACTTAGCTCCTCTACCAGCTTAATACGCTGGGCTTCCCCGCCAGATAATGTCGTTGCAGACTGACCCAGCTTCATATAACCAAGACCCAATTCGTTCATGAGCTTCAACTTGCCGTAAATATCCGGTTGGTCCGCGAAGAAAACAGCAGCTTCTTCAATGCTCATCTCCAATACATCCGCAATATTCTTCTCGTGATATGTAATTGCCAGTATATCCTCGCTGTAGCGTCTGCCCCGGCACGTCTCGCAAACCATTTCAACGTCAGACATAAACTGCATTTCAGTAACGATCACCCCGAGTCCTGAACAAACTTCACAGCGTCCACCCGGTGAATTGAAGCTAAAATGTGCACTCTTTCGTTGGAACTGCCTAGCTATTTCCGTCCTGGCAAATAGCTTTCGAATAGCGTCAAACACCCCCACATAGGTAGCCGGAGTGGATCGCGGTGTCCGTCCAATTGGCTTCTGATCGATACAGATCACCTGATCAATCGACGCTTCTCCTTTCAGCTCTACATTGTGCTTCAGATATGCAGATTTACCATCCAGGCGAGAACGTAATTTTTCATATATTACGTTATGAACCAGCGTGGTTTTCCCTGATCCAGATACCCCTGTAACACAAACCAAACACCCCAATGGAATACGTATATTCAGGTTCTGTAGATTATTCTCCCTGGCTCCTATCACCTCAAGATATTTCCCGTCACGGGCCTTTCTTCGCTGGGTGGGAACAGGAATACCTTGCTTGCCGCTCAAATATTGTCCTGTCAAAGACTTCGAATTGTTCATGACTTCTTCCACCGTACCCTGTGCTACAATTTCACCGCCGAGCAATCCTGCGCCAGGCCCAATATCAACAAGATAATCCGCTTGAACCATAATCTCTTCATCATGTTCGACGACCAAGATGGTATTTCCCAAATCCCGTAGTCTGTGAAGCATAGCTATCATTTTCCCGGTATCTTTCGGGTGTAATCCGACACTGGGTTCATCCAAAATGTAGATCATGCCCATCAGCCCTGAGCTTAGTTGGGTCGTCAAGCGTACGCGCTGTGATTCACCACCCGAGAGCAGGGTCACCGGACGGTTCAGATCTAAATAGTCCAGTCCCATATCCAGCAGTAGCGTCAATCGAGTCTTGATTTCCTGTAAAATGGGCTGGGCCACAGCTGCAAGACTCTCGAAAACTTGAGGTGCCGTTCGCAGTAGTTCATCACAGCCTGCATACAGCTCAACCAACGGCATGTTCGAAAAATCGCGGATCGTTTTGTCCCCCACACGATACAGCAGTCGTTCTGCCTTCAAACGTGTTCCTCCGCAGCTCGGACATACTTGTTCCCGCATCACTTCCTTGTCTTCCGCTTTCGTGGCGCTCATTTCATCCTTGGCATTAGCGTTAAAGCGCTCATAAATAAGATTCACAATACCTGCAAATCTTTCGTGCATCAGCTTGCCACCTGTAGCAGGATTCTCAATTGCAATCTTTTCCCCTTGAGTACCGTATAGCACAGCGTATAACGCCTCATCTGGCAGATCCTTGATCGCCGTATTCAGATCAAAATGATATCGGGTCGCCAGTCCCTCCAAAATTTTTCGATTTTTATGAAATTTCTCTTGCTCACATTGCCAGCCAAGTAGCTGAATCGCTCCTTCAGCTAGAGTTTTGGATCGATCAGGAATCACACGTTCCAGATCTACTTCATAATGAGTGCCCAGTCCTGTACAAGTCGGACAAGCACCCAAAGGACTATTCGACGAGAAAGCCCCTGCCGAAACTTCACTCGCCACCATGCTACAACAGGAGCAGCCAAAATTTGAATTCCATACGAATCGTTTATCAACCATAGGTCGAATTTGAATCCAGCCATCTCCTAAATCCAGTGCTTTATCCACCATAGCTTGGATATCTTTGCGTTGCTCCACGGAAGCTGAAATCGTAATTCTGCCAACCAGTACCCCCAGCTGACTGTCTCCTTTTCCTAGATGTACGGCCTGTAGAGACCTACCGGAAAACAAAACTTCTGCTTGCTCTATATCCAGCATTTTTTGATTCCAGCTTAATTGGGTGTAGCCTTTTTTTTGTATTTCCTTCAGCAACGCGACAGGCCCTTCATGTGGCATGGAAAGGATCGGCGCATAGATTTCTATTGAAGTATCAGGTGAGCATCGGAGTACCTGCTCCGTGATTTTTTTCCTTGTCTGTACAGACAGTGCTTCCTGACAGTAGGGACAAACCGCCCGACTTGTTCGTGAAAACAACAACCGGACAAAAGAGGAGATTTCGGTCAATGTACCCACGGTTGACCTCGGGTTGCGCGACACCGTCTTTTGCTCCATAGCGATTGCCGGAGACAACCCTTCGATCAAGTCCACATCCGCCTCTTCCGTTTTTCGCAAGCCCATTCGTTCATATGCGGACAGCGACTCCATTAAGCGTCGTCGCCCTTCCGCATATAGTGTATTGAAAACAAGCGAGGATTTCCCCGAGCCGCTAACTCCCGTGAAAACAACCAGTTGATCTCGCGGAATCCGCAAAGAGATATTTTTCAAGTTGTGTTGTCTTGCACCTTTGACAACAATGTAGTTTTGCATGCTAAACCCACACTTTTTTATAAATTTTAATGGATTGGTTATGAGCCACTGACTTCAGCACTCAGCACTTCCAGCTCCTTCATCTGCCCCATTTCCATCTTCAGCAGCCGGTCTGCGGTATGGAAATAATGGTCATCATGCGTAATGGCGAAAATAATTTTACCCGCCGCCTTCATTTCAGGCAGAAGTGTATGGTAAAAGAACTTTCGGAATTCCGGATCTTGATCGGCAGCCCATTCGTCAAACAAATATACGGGTCGATCCTCCAGATAACAGATTAAGAGCGCAAGCCGCTTCCGTTGCCCGCCTGATAGCTTGAGCGTACTGAAATATCCATCCTTGACCGTCACTTTTTCCTCTAGTCCCAGTCTTTTCAGATAACGCTCAATGTCAGACTGCTTTTCCTTATAATCAATGTCGTACAAGCGCTCAAACAGATGAAAATCAGAGAAGACGGTGGAAAAATACTCACCCGATGTGCGGGCGTCAATGACTTCTCCATTGATCGTGATGTATCCCGTTTGTGGAGGATAGAGAGCCGTCATTAATTTAGCAAGTGTCGTTTTACCACTGCCGTTGCCGCCTGTGATGAAAATGATCTGTCCTTTAGCCGCTTCCAGTGTAATAGGTCCGACCAGAAAGCTGGACTCTCCAGTCACGTTACTGTACTCGAAGCTAAGATTATGAAAACCAATTCGTTCCACAGCCACTTCTTCATCCACCAAACTCGCAGTATCATACACTTCTCCGCTGTCATCAGTCGGTATTTCCGCAATAAAGGCTTTAATTCTTCGCCAGGAGGTCCGAATCTGGAACAACTCCGGCACAGCCTGCAACAATCCGTTGATGGGTCCAATCAAATAGAGAAACACAACAACAAATTGAATTAATGTGTAATCTTTAATGTTCGGGAAAATCGTCGGGAACACAAAGGTAACTACACCTAAAATTAAAATCAGCAGCGTCTCACCCAGCACCAGCGCATTGGTAAATTTAATGCGGGACACGGAGCGTTTTTGACGATACTGTTCACAGCTATCCTGAATATCGCTGCTAAACTCCGTCTTTTTGCGTCCATGCATACTAAGCTCTTTAAAGCCTTTGAGCATATGGTCGATGAACCCCAAATACACGTTTTGAGTATCCCTCGCCTCTTCCCAATAGCGGTTAGCCGTACCGCTGACGATGCTATAAAATGCGGCAATCACCGCAATGACAGCCAGAGAAAGTATCGTACCCCAAAATGAAATCGTACCGAGATAAACAAAGCAGCAGATGACTGTCAGTAGGCTGGTCGCGAACCCAACCGCCACATTGGCCGAGAAACCCACCATCTCCGTATCATTATTTAAAGTGGCTAAAATTTTGCCATTGTCCATGCGTTCTAATTTGTCATAAGAGCTGTGTAGCACACGTTGAATCAGTTCCATTCGTTTTCGATAAATCATGTTGTAGGTAATCTTCACTAATTTGGTTTCAATCAGCTTGCGACCGAAAATATAAACCGCCAGCGCTAATCCGAAATAATACAGCAGATATTTGAGCGGTATTTCGCTGCCAATTGAGAAATTGACGATAAAAATGACAAAGGCATTCGCCGCCCCGCTCAGCAAGCTCATCATTACCAGTAAAGGAAACGAGCGTTTATTTTCGTCTGTGTTCGGAAAAAGTGTACCCAGCACCAGGTAGCCAAAGCTCAAAAGCAATCCCAGCCCCAAGGCTGCAATCGCAAACGGAAAGCTAAACGGAGACCAGACAATCGCAGTTGTCCAAGAAACGCCCTGCATGGCAGTAGGAACCAGATAAACTCCATACAAAAACGGTGTACTGCAAAGCAAAAACAGCAGCCATGTGAGCAGCTTTTTTGGATTCAAAGGCTTCAAAACACGTTGTTTACGGATGATATCCCGTACCACCGTCATCAACAGGACCACTACCGCCAGCACATAACATGCCAGCATGATCGTAATAACGGACCACGCATTGTCTGTTTTCTGATCTGGCTCATACGGAGACACAGGCTGACGATCTCGTAAAATGTCCATAAGACCATGCCCGGTGATATACGTTAACGTGGTACCGTTGTTTGCCATAATCCCTACAGCAAGCTGATCTTGAGGGCGAAAAACCATATAAGCAGAAAAATTCGGATTTAATCCAGCCTTGGACACCTCTCCGTTTCCGCTTTGATAGTCAGCCCAGCCCATAGCATAAGACGACATATCAAACTTGCTGGGGGTAACGGTGCGGTCAGGCGCATGAGTTTCCATAATTAATGGAGTCATGGGAGATTTCAGGCTGCCCAACTGATATTTGAGCCAAGTGGCGAGGTCATTTCCGTCCATCATGATATAACCAGCGGGACGGTTTCCTCTAAAGACAGGGGATTGATATTCACGTGCTTGAAAAAAGCCGTTCTTGTAGCCTGTTGCCATCGTGGGTGCGGCTTCTGTGGGATAAAGAGTGGTTTTATTCAGACCTAAAGGCTGAAAAATATGGGTCTTCATATAATCTTCGTAAGGCTGCCCTGTGACCTTTTGAATGACAGCCCCCACGATTGCATAGTTAATGGTGGCATATTCAAAGCGTTCGCCAGGACGATTATGTAATTCCAGACCATTCACATTTCGTACAACCTGTTCCAGGGAATCGGAACGGTTGGAGATCGGGATGTCGGTAATTGTGTACCATGGAATGCCACTGGAGTGATGTAACAGCTGCCGCAGTGTAATCTCGACATTTTGGTGCTTATACTTGGCTTGAAACCATGGAAAAAACTTTGAAACGGGATCATCCAGCTTCAACAACCCCTGTTGCTGTAGTTGCAGCACGGCAAGTGCTGTAAATCCTTTGGAGCAAGAGGCAATTTCAAAGCTTGTCTCGGGTGTTACAGGAACCTGCTTGTCCACATTGGCGTACCCAAAACTTTTGAGATAGGCCGTCTCCTTTCCACGAATCACAATAACTGTCATTCCAGGGATATGACCTTCCTGCATCTTCTCGTGAATAAATGCTTCCAAACGCTGAGTGGTGTTTTCATCCAATCCTGCTGCGGCCTCCGCACGACTGGGCGGAATACATGTAGCCACTAAAGCGAAAATCAGGATAACCGCTGCCATTTTTCTCATGATCATCTTTTTACATTCCATAATCGCTCCAGCTTTCTTTGTAATATGTAATCAAAGCTTGCTTGACCAATATATGTAAGACCATTTATCTAGTAATTACATAAAAAAACTAGGATAAACAGTATTCAACATCATGAATAAATATACACAATTTGTATATTTAATTTATGAATAATTAAATAGTTTAATAGTAAATATATGTTAAATATAGATGGATTTATTTAAAGGGAAATTAAGGAAGAATGCCAGGATATTGATTGCGAAATCGGAGAGTCAATTACCAGAAATACTTAATAAATTAATATTTATCAATATTATCGAAATTGTATTAACACCTTAACATTTCATCCATATCGGATGTAGTGAGCTAATTCACACTTTTTAAAAATTCCATTGTAAACCTACGGAAACCTTTTAAAGGGAACTCGCCTTTTTAAATTGGAATAAAATTGTCGAAAATCCGTTTTATTTTTTGTTTAAAAATACATTTTTTCTGCTTGATTGTTTTTATTGGGTCGGCTAGGATCATTTTTATGTAGACTCTATGTTTTTCAATATCTGCATGTATAAGGAGGCTAATGGATGTTCTATGCATTAACGCATTCTCAAAAAAGAGTTTGGTATAACGAGAAAATATATGGCACGACAGCCATGCACAATCTGACCGGACTTGTACGCATTCAAAAGGAACTAGAGTTTGACGCGCTGGAGAAAGCGATTCAACTCTTCATTTCCAAAACGGAAGGCCTCCGCATCCAGATCGAAGAGCAAAATGGAGAACCCGTACAGTACGTAAAGCCCTATGAAAAGGAGCAGATCGCTTGTATTGATTTTAGTCATGAACCCGATCCGTTGCTTCATTTTGAACAATGGCTGAAGGCTGTGAGCGGACAGGCTATGCCTCTGTTGAATGCCAAACTGTATTCTTTTGTTATTTTTAAGCTGGGGCCTGGTGATGTTGGTTATTTGGGTAAATTTCATCATATTATTGCAGACGGTTGGGCCTTACATATCGTGTCTGAACGAATTTCGCAGTATTATACTTTACTGGTTAACCACGCCCCCCTGCCTGATGATGAAGAATATTCCTACATACCGATCATTGATCAAGAACAAGCCTATTTAACATCTGAGCGTTTTATAAAAAATAAAATATTCTGGCATGAAAAATTTCAAACCTTACCCGACATGATACCTATCAACAAAAGCAAAGATATTTCGGCCGTTCGAACTTCCTTTACCATCGACAGTGAAACTTCACGTATTATTCAGACCTTTATCCAAAGCTCCAAACTTTCTGTAAACGTGTTATTCGTATCCGCCCTTCTGCTTTACATTTACCGGACGACTCAAGAAACCGATGTGGTGATCGGGACTCCAGTCCTGAACAGATCGGGAAAAAAACAAAAAAATACATTTGGCATGTTCACCAGCACCATGCCGTTTCGCATCCAACTGGATGAAGCTTTAGACGCCTGCTCTTTGATGAAGCATGTGGGGGCGGAGCTGATGAATTTTTATTTTCACCAAAAATATCCATATGATCTTCTAGCTAGTGACCTGGAGCTTGCTCAAAAAGGACATAACAGTCTGTTTGATATGTGTGTTAATTATTACAATATGAAATTTAGTCCCCAATTTGATGGATGCCCCTATGAAGTTCAGGAGGTTTTCAGTGGTTATCAACCTTATGCGCTGCAACTGGTTATTCGTGACTGGGAGGGGAGCGGAAGAATTACGCTGGACTTTGACTATAAAGTGAATTCTTACAGTGAGACACAGATCGCAAAAATGTTTGAGTATATCATTCATATAGTTAGCGAGATGATCGAGCATCCACAGACCCCGATTGCGGAAATTGAAATGCTATCTCCGCAGGAACAAAATGAGCTGATCTATGGGCTGAATCAAACACGTTCTTCCTATCCCTCGTCCCTAACCATTACTCAGATATTTGAGCAGCAAGTCGTTGAAAAAGCTACTAATATTGCCTGTTACTTTGAAGAGCACACGTTAACCTATCGTGAGTTAAATGAACAAGCTAACCAACTGGCGAGGTTTTTAAAAAGCCGTGGTATTGGGCAAGAGAGTATCGTGGGGATCATGGCTGGGCATTCATTTGAGCTTATCATTTCGATCTTAGCTGTGTTGAAATCAGGTGGGGCCTATCTGCCTATAGATCCTCACTATCCAGCTGACCGTGTTAGCTATATGCTGGAGGATTCCGGGGCTGCTTTGCTTCTTACCGATGCACCTTTGGATGATGATATTTCATTTTCCAGAGGAGTTTATCGTGTAGACGATGCATCCCTGTACCATGGAGATTGCTCGAATTTGAAGCCACAAAGCGGACCGAACCAGCTCGCTTATGTGATTTACACCTCCGGCTCCACAGGCAAACCTAAAGGAGTGGCAGTTCTCCACAGAGGACTTGTTAATTACATATGGTGGGCGAATAAAACCTACTTGTCCGCAACTCATGAAGTCTTTGCCTGTTATTCATCAATAGCCTTCGACCTAACCGTCACTTCCATATTCACCCCATTAATCAGCGGCCATGCCATCAACCTCTATAGGGATAATGATCCCGGGGAATTTGTATTGTTCCGCATGATGAAAGACCAACGTACAACCATTGTAAAGCTAACTCCCGCACACTTGTCCCTTCTACAAGAGTCGGACATTCGTACATCGAGCGTCCGCAAATGCATCGTAGGAGGAGAAGATCTCAAAGTCAGTCTTGCTCACAACATTCATGCCAAGTTTGGCGGAAGTATTGCCCTGTTCAATGAGTACGGACCTACGGAAACCGTTGTAGGCTGCATGATCCATATTTATGATGCAGACCGGGATAGCAGAAGATCCGTTCCCATCGGCGTTCCTTCCGATAACGTGGCTGTATATTTGCTGGATGCGCATTTAAAGCCTGTTCCTATGCAGGTAAAAGGAGAACTCTACATTTCCGGTCATGGAGTGGCAAGGGGATATCTGAACAGACCGGAACTCACAAAAGAAAGGTTTCTCGATAATCCTTTTGTTCCTGGCGAACGAATGTATAAAACCGGTGACATGGGGATACGGCTGGAAAATGGCCTGATCGAATACCTTGGCCGAAATGATCACCAAGTCAAAATCAGAGGCTTTCGTATCGAGCTGGGTGAGATTGAAGGAGCTTTATCCTCCTATCCTGACATCCATCATGTTGTCGTAAACGTTGTGGAAACAGACGATGCAAATAGATATCCCATTTTGTGTGCCTATTATGTATCTGATCGTGCTATCTCTCCCGAGCTTCTCAAAGATTATTTACATGCTTGTCTTCCCCATTATATGGTACCAAGCCACATACTCCAGCTGGAAATCATCCCGCTTACATCCAATGGCAAGGTCGACAAGCAAAAGCTTCCTGTGCCAGACGTGTCCTCTGGATTAACTGACATATATGAGGAAGCCCATAATACGGTGGAAAGCATTCTCGTGCAGGTTTGGGAAGAGCTGTTCCATACGTCTACCATAGGTATCCACGATAATTTCTTTGCACTGGGTGGAGACTCTATTAAAGCGATCCAGATGACATCCAAATTAAATAACTATGATTTGGAAGTGGGTGTACAGGATGTCTTAGCGCATCCCAGTATAGCAGAGCTTGCTCATTACACACGCCAAAAGAGCAGATTGTATGATTCAGTTCCCGTCAGCGGTGAAATTCAGCCTACACCGATCTCCATGTGGTTTATGGAGCAGTCATTTCATAATCCTCATCACTATAATCAATCGGTCTTGCTTCTGCTGAAAAATGAAATGGATCGTTCTGCTCTAGAAAAGGCATTTCACAAGGTAATTGAGCATCACGATGCTTTAAGGATGAACATGCACCCAGATGGCAAGTTATTTTATAACCCGGAACTCACTGCAATCCCGTTCAAGCTGGATTATCATGACATGACGCCTATTTCAGCAGAGGCTCGGCAGCATGAATTCAATAAGCTGGTGCATAGCTTGCAATCCGCTTTCGATTTGTCCCACCGTCTTCCTATTCGAGCAGCTATATTCGATCACGGACAAGGAACTCGGGAATTGTTCATCACTGCGCATCATCTGGTTGTAGATGGAGTTTCCTGGAGAATTATATTGGAGGATTTATTGGAGGCTTATCATGCCTTAGAAGAAGGCAAGGAGGTACATTTCCCGAGAAAAACAGCCTCTGTTCAAACCTTTGCCAGGGAGCTTCATCATTATTCCACTACTGCGGATTTACGGGAGGAGCTTGATTTTTGGAATGAAATGGAGGGCGGCAACGACCATTTTCCAGCATTCATCACAAGCCAGCCATCCACTGCCGTAAACTATGCTTCATGTACAGTCGTCGAAGGAGAACTTTCCCCTGCCCATACGTACAAATTGCTCACCAAGGCGAATCAGGCCTATCATACTGAGCCTGTGGATTTACTGCTGGCTGCCTTGGCGTTAAGTGTAAAGGAATGGATTGGATTAGAAGATTTCACTTATGAGGTTGAGCATCACGGAAGGAGCCTGGATCACGTAGACGTATCCAGAACAGTTGGCTGGTTTACGGCGTTATATCCCTTACGTATTCAAGTGCCAGGCACAGAAATAGGCAGTGTCATTGCATATGTCAAGGAACTGCGCCGACGCATTCCCCAACAGGGTATCGGTTATGGCATTTTAAAATACATGCTAGGAGCTATTGAAAAAAGTAAAGAGATTCGTCCCCTACGCTTCAATTATCTGGGACAGTTCGATCACGAAAGTCAGAGTTCAGACTATGTATATAAGCATACTCCAGGCCTTCAAGATGTGGACTACGCCAATCATCTAACGGCTGGCATTGAAATCAACAGCCTGATTGTTAACGACCAGTTGGTGGTCCATATGATGTACAGCACAGCAATGTTTGAAAAAGAAAGTATAACTGAATTTATGCATATGTATATTCAAACTCTAAACCGCGTGATTGATTTTACGATTAGTCAGCAAAATGTTCACTTCACTCCTTCGGACTTTGAATCTGCTCAGATTAGCGAAGAGGATATTGAATTGCTTTTTGAATAAAAGATTCAATAAGGGCAGGCGGCTCATTTAACCGCCTGTCTATTTGGGCTTTAGAGGTAACTACTGGACTTATTTCATATAAAATTGGGGTTGGCAGTACATGAGTTCTTTCGAAGATCATTTGGTTGTTTTAAACACACCCAGACGGTTCAGTACGACCAGTAAGCGATAAAAATCGTAACTGCTTGGCAGTTTCGCATCCACAATCGGGCTTGCCGGATTAACTGCAACAGCGGCAGCCATCGCTTCCTTCGCCCAGGCCGGTACAGGCATAGCCTGACGCGCCTCCAGTTCTGCTACCCGCTGATCCACTTTTTTAATATAAGCGCTCTGTTCATTCAACGTCTGCTTGAGCGCATCTTTGCTGTTTTCAAAGGCGGCGACCTGCTGCTGCAGGGCCTTAAATGCCGCTTTTTCCTCTGCTGTCATTGGCTCATCCCCCTCTTCTCCTGCAAATGCTTGACGTAGCTCGGCCTCTGTTCCGGCGTATATATTGAGGTCAACCGGCCCTTGAATTCCATCAACCCGTCCACTATCGCTGTATTGCCAAAAGTCCCAGCGCCTCCATGCCGTGGTATCGCTGGGTACCCGTGTACTATAACGCGCAATCCACAGCTTATAACTACCCAATGGCGCTTTGAAATGGGCAGCAAAAGCATTGCCTGTATATACCATCGGCTTACGGCCGCTTACCCGTTCAAATTCCGTTACAAATGCCAACGCAACCTCATGAATCGCGGCCGAGCTAAGCTCTCCCGGATTATTTTCGTAATCCATCACCGCTGGCAAGTCCAGCGCTTTCGCACCACCCACCTGATCCAGCACCTCGGCGAAATGCCTGGCTTCCGCTTTTGCTGCGTTTACACTGGTGGCATCTACAAAATGGTAAGCTCCGAGCAGAATCCCGGCTGCCTTGATCCCTTTTGCATTCGTGATAAATGTCGGATCAACGTAACGCTGTCCTTGACTCGCTTTAATAAATGCAAACGATTTACCATCGGCTCGTACACGTTTCCAATCAATCGTTCCCTGATATCGGGACACGTCAATGCCTTCGGCAGCGTTAGGGCTGCGATTCTGCATAAGGCGTTCCCTCCTTATCATTCATAATGTTGTAGCTCACTCTGTCTCTGTTATCCATATGCTTGGACCATCCATACGGTCTGGGCTTTTCCACTTTTATACCGAAAAAAGGGCAAAAAGGTAGTCTGCCTATTTGGGTAGTGGCTACTGGTGGCACTTTATGAAGCTTTATTTTCTTTGTCGGAAGGATCGGTTGGCTTTATTTTTTCTCCACTCGACTTAGACTCAAAAATAGCTACCGCATTCCGCAAAATATCCGGCATCGGCACTCCCATTCTGCCCACATTTTCAATAATGGACAACAACTCGTTCGCTAAATAAAAGAAAACGACGGCATCCCGGAAGTAATGTGCATCCCCGAGAATACCGTCGATTAGATGAGCTACCGTAATGAGCAAAAACACGGTAACCTTGCGAAAAATACCGTAATACCCCTGGCGACTTTTCAGCTCCCCATTAATCCAGGCCGCTGCCCATCCGGTGAAAAAATCGATCACGACCATCCACCACAGCAACGTCAACATTGTGGTCCACCCCCCAAAAAAATAACCGATCAAGGTCCCCGTGGAAAACCCCAGCCAAATCTGATCGATCTTTTCATGCATGTTTGTTCCCCCTTCTGAACCAAGGTGTAAAATGAATGCCCTTGGACTGATCCAAGGGCGATATAAAAACACGCTCTGCGCAGGCATTCTTTTTATACTTGTTGATTTTTGGCTAAATTCAAATTCGCCTTAACCATGTCTTGGAGCACTACTGGTACATCTTCTATTGAACGACGACCAGATAAAATAAGTTGTACGAAAGTTACTGCGAACGCTTTTTTAATTTTATTATCCAACGTATTACCTCCTCTGGTTATTATATTAAAGTAAATAGTACCTATCTTTAAAATTCTACTTAAACATTCTGCTGTGATATCACGAGCTGAATCAGCCCTGCAATTGTCTCTTTATTATCCAGATCAGCTTGTTTTAATATCTCAATTTCTTTTCGGAGCTGTTCCTCGAAAGTTGGCTTAGGGCTCGGTGCTGGAATCTTTTCGAAATCACCTGTGTCCGGATGGAATTTACTCCCTAATACTTCGTATCCATTAACTTCAATTACTTTATCACCTGCTGGCGCTTCAATACTCTGCGATACTGCGAATATTACGCAATCATTATTATACTGAGCAAAATATTTCATATAAACATCCCCACCTTAATTAAATTCTATGACTTCAAAACTTGCAAAAATATAATAATCTCCGCCTCTTTCATGAGTGAATTTGACTTGCGTTGGGCTTATAATGCTGGCCATATGGCTATGATCATCTCCGTAAGTTGTTAAGTTCAACGTTGCTTTTCCGACATTGACAGGTGCAATATTTACAATACCGTCAGGCACATTACTGGAAATACTAAATCTTTGTATGCTTTTCACAGAACCAGTCTCCTTTACACTATTAATAAGTTGTCTTAATTCATCACCCATTGCCTTTACCGCACTAGGAGTAGCTGCCTGATCTGTAGCTGTGCTCCCTGTAGAAGTATTAAGCTGCACAATCCCTCTCGTCTGTGTTGACGCAGAAGGCAAATCTGATGCCGGGTGACTATGCTGCTTTGGTGCTGCATACTGCTCTGTATACTTCTTGGCATTCCCCTCTGCTGCGCTCCATGCCGCTTGTTTGGCTGACGTCACATGGATCTCTGTATTGCTGGCATGATTGTCTAACGCTTCCTTAGAAGCAACACCGTTTCCAGCTGGATCTTTTTTAATATTTTCAACCAGTGCGGCCAATTCCTGATCGTTTGCGTAAAGTGTATCAATGGGTACATTCAGAACATCCGCATGTCCCTGGTCAGTAGTAACAAATCTGCGTGGTTGTTGTATACTCATACTTCTTCATCCTCCTTAATAAATGTCATCAATTTCAAAAATAAACTCCATATCACTGTCCTTGACCTTATTACTCATCGTACGAACAGCCGTTAGTTTATCAGCCGAATCTACCAGCGCAAGCTCATTAATAGTTTCACCCGCCAATTCATTTTCTGCCAGTGAACAGGTATAGCGGATGGTTGCAGGAGCAATGAATTCTGAATTGGTAATATCCTTCTGAACCAGTTCCTTTTTCAACGCCTGCTCTGTTCCCTCCAAAGGCAGTGGTTTCCCTGCTTGATCCACACCCCCACTACCAAACGCCATTTTTACTACTTTAGTCAGCGTTCCTCCTTCAGCACGGGCACGTGCCATTTGTTCCCTTGCATAAGCAGTTGTGACCGTTAGAACTTGTTCTGCCATACTTACCATCCTTTCTATCTTAGAAATAAAATTTTTATGTTTTTAAATTGAAATGACTTTCTCGGTTGAGCTTAACATCTGACTTCCATCCAGCATCATGCTGCCATCTAACTTCCAATAATGGTTTCGAATTTTCACGTTGCCTTCCTGATGATGATCCATTCGATGCTTGGTGACCAGTTTCGTACGGTTCAAATATCGCATAGGTTCCTCTGTCCACCCGGACAAAGAGGCTATTCCATTCAGTAACTCGACACCATCTAAATACCATGGCTTCCCACCAAAAAAGCGAACTCTCGAACGTAATCGGATACGAGAAACCATTTCAGTCTCATGAAGAAATGCAAGCCTAGTTTTGTTATTCATATAAAATGCAAGATGAGCAGGCTTAATATCCTCTATGATCCTTTTGAAATCAACCATATTTTCAGGAATACGGTTTTCAAAGCTTAAACCGAACTTATACTCCGTCGGATGAAAGCCTACTTCCCCTTCTACACCAAAAGAGTTCATGATTTTCCGTATTAAGTCTCCTGAAAATTTACCACTTCCACGGAGTTTCGACTCCACAACAGAACGTCGCTGTTCCAACGGCTTTTCCAAATCGACCGGGATACCTAACTCCATCTCCCAGCTTTCCAGCGCCCAAGTGGCGGTACGAACAAAAAACTGAGCTAACGTATCATCCAACGCGAGATATAGAGCATCTAGTTCGCTACCCTTTGCATCCATATCGACGTGCATAACACGGGATGCTTCGTAATAGGCAGGAAGATAGGAAAATAGCTCCGGTCCCCGCAAACTGAACATTCGATTACTAAAATCATCGGTTACATCTTGGATAACAGATTCTTTTTTTTCGTCAATATCCATCCACACTCACCATCCCCAGCTCTACCCCCTGACCGAATTGAATCGTTATAAAAGGATTGCTTTGTATGTTCATTTTCAGCTTGGAGAAGCCCATTATAATCAGATCCATTCTTTCATACATGCTCGCTCCTCCTTTGAGTACAGGCATTTTTGCTCTCTGCTCTATACCGTTTTTTTACGAAAAATAGAGCTATACCGTTTTTTTACGAAAAATAGAGCTATACCATTTAGCCGGTTCTCGCTGTGCACTGGAAACCTCTATAGATGACGATTCCTCTACGTTGTCCAATACCAGATCAGAACGATGGTATAAAATCATTTCCTTCACTTGTTTACGTTGTTTTTCATCTAAAGCGTAGCTTCCAATGATAGCTGCTATATTACCTTCTCCCCGATCATAGCGGGTAACACAAGCATAAGCACAAATACGCAATTGAGTCTCTGCTAAAGCAGTCATAGTTATGACTTCACCTCATTTAAATAAGATTTTTGCAGTTAAACAGGAATCAATACTTGGTTATTTTCCTGTGTTACCAAGCATGAACTGGCTCAGCGTTACTTCGAGATCTGCAATACGCTGCTTCAATTGATCTGTCTCACTTGGCTGTTGCTCTGCTTTTTGTGTCAGTTCCTTAATCGCTTCTTCGCTCAATCCTTCACTCCAGAACGTCATTGGATCTCTTCGATCTGGAGCCGTAAATGTATGAGCAAAATATACCGGCTCGTCCTCACGTTTGTTTTCCGGCTTGATTTGCCATTCATCATGTAGCTTCTGAAATGAAGCTTGCGATTCCTTATTAATTTGCTCGTACTTCTTCTGGGCCTCTATCAGAGTTTCGTTATATTCTGCTTCATAGGCCAGCCAGCCTTGGATATCAAAACGAGGATGATATAGACCTGGTGGAACTGGGATACCAACGGTATAGCCAGCAAGTTTTTTTTCCTTCATAGTCTGATCTCTGGTTTCTAAGGAAGCATAAAAAGGGACGACACCCACAAAGGCATCGTCCACAAGCTCGTCTTCTAGATAGAGACCGCTTATATTCACTTTAGGAACTGCTTTCATTTGGTCACTCCCCTTGTTTTGCACGGTATTTAAAATCTAGTATTAAATAAGAATTGTGTACTGCATTATCGCACTGTATACTGCTCTCGCCTACATATATAGTTGAGGGATAAGGGACACTACCTTCAGCAGAAAGCGCCGCAACCTCCATTGGCCTTTCCGCTTCATAACCATCCGGTAATGTAAAAATCTGTGTTCCAAAAGCAGTAGCACCTCCGCGAATAAATCCCTGTACATGTACCCAGCCTTGAGGATCCTTACAGTAGACTACCGGCCTACGAGTATTATCATAGTTAACCCACCCGTTGAGTAATGTAGGAGCTATCCACTTTAAGGTGATATCGTTCTCTACCCTCCCATTTTCAACGACAGACAGACGTGTACTATTCTTTTGAACACTATCTACCAAGTCAAGTAAAAGCGTTTTTTCATTGGCTGTATAAGTTCCGATAAATTTGACAACGGGTGAACGATCAACCATTAGGTAGGTAGTATTGTAAGACGACGATAAATTGAAATTGGCGGTCAAAGTATACACTTGCTCTTTGCCGAAGGTAGATTGGTATTGATCTGAAACTGTGGCAATTATCCATGACGAATCCTTTTTACCATCTCTATAAACGGCTAAGATTTTATTTACTCTATTTTTTAAAATACTCGGATCATCTGTACGACCGTTTATATAGTAAGCTCCATTTGTGTAAACTGCCTTTGATCGTTCACGTAGTATAATCCCCGTACCGACTTCGACCTGATTCCCTCCCTCAATAAAGGATAGCTGTCCCTCGCTAACGATGGGTTCAACAGTAGGCGTCTTAAGCTGATACACGAGTTGTTGCGTTGTCCAAATTCCATATCTTGTGTATGTCAAGGAAGTTATCCCTGTTGTTGGTAATGTTGTAACGAAAAACGTTGCAGATAGCGTACCGTTGGCCACATAAATAGAATCTATTGGGCACCACGCCTTGCCTGCAGATTCGTTATTAAAAGGCTTGCTTACATCTCCTTGTCCAGCAAGATACATCTTCCAACCATTGAAATATGCCTTAATCTCGTCCGATGTCGGTGTATAACTGTCCCCCCATCCGCTGTCTGTAAGCGAGACACCTATTTGAAAATTATCGTACGTGCCATTACTGCTCGATGATCCTATATTGTAACTGTCGGATTGACCAATTGCAGTTGCGTAATTCGACTCTTTAATAACCTTGCCGTTAAATTTGACGAACAACCCCGTACCGTCTATGGCTGGGGTAATTCCATTGTTTAGTGAACCTACCGTTTTATTACCCATTACCGATGTGTAAAACGCGTACTCCCGGTTGCCATCCAGCACTATGGCATTCCACTTCTTAGATTTGAAATACTGGCCCTCTCTCTCAAATACCGTGTCAGCATTTTCGCCCGTAACAGGATCGGCATACAGGTCCGTTTGTAATGCCAGTATGGAGTCCTCACGTGATTTGAATGGTTTGGCAATGCTTCCGATGTTGAGCATCATTTCTGAAAAAACAAACGTACCAAAAACACCTGTATCCGCTCCAACTATAATACGCAATCCAAATGTCCCAATAGGAGTTGTAAACGTCTGTGATAAAGTGTGCTCACCGTTAGCTACTGCGTATGGGCCAGTGTCTAACGGTACCCCAACGTAATTCCCGTACGCATCTAGTGCACGGATATTGTAGTAACCACCTGCACCAATGACTCCCCCGATATTAGATACTGACACTTTCATGGATAGAGTGTAAGCTTTACTAGCTGCAGCCGGGAGGTTCCAGGCATACGAGCTATATCCCGCTGTACTCTTAGTGAGAGTGGCGACATATGGAGCGGTAATTTTTTTTGAACCTGTGGTTACACTGTTTTCAGCTTCGTAAATGCTAGGCAGCATATTCTCCCCATACCGAATCGCATAAGGATTACACACAGGCATTAAGCTGTTCACATATGGATATTCGGCAGCTACCTGTTCAGGTGACATACTTTTAATTGCTGTGGCCTCAGATGAACTCAGTTCGTAAACAGCCATTTCATCAAAGTAAGCATACTGCCCAACAGATCCGCGAGAAACAGCATAAGGAATAGGTGCTTTAGCGGCTTTTCTAGCATCATATACCGCATAACAAAAAGTAAATTCATTTGAATCCGTAGTACTCATATCCACCGCATATGCAATTTCGTCAGTCAATTGAATATATGCCCTAGCATCAGTACCTGAAAGATTCCCATTTTTAACATAACCACGGATCAAATAATACGGCGCCCCCTCTCCAAATTTAAGAGGCAAACCATAAGCTCCAGCTATCCCAACTGGTGCTGTACTAACGGTAACCTCAAGAGCATTGTTACCTGAAAGTTTATTACTTGCGTTTAATTCCAGCTTTGCTGTGTTGTTTACAGCTGACCAACCTGTCAGACTTTCCATCCCTCCAGTGCGTCCCAACAAATTCACCAACATACGCCCGCTCAGCCCTGTCAGCGAAAATGGCGCAGCCTTTTCCGCATGAACAATTTGCACCCCGGGTTCGAGAGTTACCGCCTTACGCTCTGTCGTATCCAGACGCTTCTTGATCTCATTTACACCATCATTCACGTCACCAGCAAATTCATCAACAGCACGCCAGTTTTGGTCCAAATACTTTTCCAGATCAAAATACGTGGTTTTGGGCGATGTGCGGTCAATTTGATTTAAGCCAAGATTTGGTGTTTTTTCGCTTGCCATGCTATGCGCCACCTCCTAAATATCTATCCTGGGTTGTATATTCATTTTCATAGAGGGTCATAGACTCAACTTCGGCAATGGTCAGGTAGCGTAATTTGTACTCTACTGCCATGTGAGCGGGCTTGATCTCCTCAATGGCTGCTTTAAGATCCTCCACGTTGGGCGGAATCCCAATGGTATCTATAAATTTGACCGTAAATCCCCATTCGGCAGGGTGAAAAATAACATCTACCGTACCTCCGTCATACGCCTCTGCTACATTTTTGACAAGCCGGCCGGAAAAAGTTCCTGCCCCTCGCAACTTCGATTCCACCACCGCACGCCGTTGGTCCAATGGCTTCGCCAGGTCGGTTTCGATCCCCAGCTCCATTTCCCAGCGTTCCAACCCCCATGTGGCTGTACGTACGAAAAACTGTCCCACCGTTGCATCCATTGCGAGATACAAGGCGTCCAATTCGCTTCCTTTAGCATCCATATCGGAACGCATCACACGTGAGGTTTCATAATAGGCAGGCAAATAGGAAAGCAGCTCGCGTCCCCGCTCGCTGCTCATTTGGCCCACTGTATCTCCCGCTATAGTTACCCGATTGACAAAAGTGCCACTAAGGTTTGCACGTTTTCCCTGGTCTGGTTTATTCAATAAATCTTCAAAACTGTTCGTTCCATTGTTACTCACTGACGCTCACCGTCCCCAGCACTGCCACCTGACCTGATCCAATCTCAATATTCTGATTGCTCTGTCCATTGATTTTCAGTTGAGAGAAATCAATAATGATCGGAATGTCCAGCAGCACAGCAGAAATCCGGGTATACCGTACCAACGGGTCTTCCTTGTAAAAAGCAAGCTGCTTCAAATACGTCCGCACACCGCTTTCGATCAGCTTTTTGATTTCATCCAGTGTGGACGGCTTCTCTTTGGTACGCTGTACCTTGACTGAGATGTTAATCTCCACTTCTGCCGCTGGCATGATCGTCACCACAGGGCCCGCTGGTGCCAGCCCTTCGCCTTGTCCATCCTGAGTCGGATCAATGTACTTCTGCACCGCAGCCACGATATCCGGGCTGGCCGCGCGTTTATCCGTATCCAGCACATATAACCCTACTGTTCCCGGCCCTTTCCAGAGCGGAACAACTTCTACGCCACCCACTCCAGCAATCTCATTCGCCCACTGGGTATACTGCGCCTTGTTGCCACTGGTACCCTGGTTCCGCACCTTGGCATAAAAACGCTCCAGCAACAGCTGGTCGCTCTCAACGTCTGTACCGCTTTTTGTTTCCTCCGTATTGATCACAGAGGCAACCCCGCTAACCGGAGTTGCCATTACTTGGATGACACCCGCAGGCACATTACCGCTGCGCCCGGGATTGACCGCCCGAATAGTCGCTTCCCCGGCACCTTGTTCATCCAGCGTGACCGATGCCGTGGTCGCATACTCAATGGAAGCTTCCCCGGATACATCATCTGCCGGGGTCGCCACCAACGTTCCCGCCGGGACGGTCGTTCCCGCTGTGCCTGTAAAACTGACCATACCTGAGGCAGCAACCGCTTCTCGCCGTGTCACCCCATGCTCTGCTGTCCGCAAATCCAGCTCCGGCGAGCGAAAATCCGGGTTGTCGCTGGCTGCTGTGCTGGCAAAGCCACGTCGCAGTAGCTCCTGCGCCCAGATTGCCGCTTCGGATAGCATAAACGCTACCGGCGCCTGTGCATCCCAAATAAAAGAGCCCTCGGACTTATCCATATCCGAAGGCACTTTTTCCAGCATCCGATTTAAAATTCCCTCTTCCGTCTGGTCTACCAAATATTCCGGCAAGTCTGCCATTAGATCACCACACTTTCCACAATTTCTGTTTCATCTCGCACGTTCGTAATCTGGCAGCTAAAATGGCACGCTTCACCTTCCCAGCGAAACGTGAACTGATCCACACTAGCCGTACGTGCATCTGCTAGTAATGCCTCCGTGACCATGCGTTTAATTTCGCTTTCTTGCACACCGTGCCCATAGCTGCTGCCAATGAGCTCCTCCAGCTCACTCCCATAGTCAGGTGAATAGATCACATGCCGGTAGCGAGGAGTGCGAATCGCTTTTTCACACCACTGTACCCAGGCTTCTTTCTCGCCTGTAGTCACGATTTTACGGCTAGGGCTCATAACAAACTCACCAGCTTCAAAATCAAACCGCCAGCTTCGCCCAAATACCGCACGGTTATCCTCCAGTACATCCGGGTCGGTCATATCCGTGTCTGTCCAGATCATATCATCTGTTTCGGGGAATAAATTAGCCACGTCCATTCACCACCTTGCACACGACTACCACATCATTGCCGCTATTCACCCGAACCGCCAGTACACGATCTCCGGGCTTGAGTCCTTCGTTCAAACTGAGATTCACATCTTCCAGCTCGTCTTCCCCGATATAAAAGGAAGTTTTCAGCTCTTTGCCTTCCCAATTTTCCGATTCCACTGCGGTTGAGGTGCCTTTATACATATGACGTGGTACAGACAGCAGCCCCGGTAGCTCGGCGACCAGATAATCCTGAAGCTCATGTTTAAAATCGTCCAGCTTGAGTCCCGTGGAGGTGATTGTGCCTAGTACCGCGCCCACTCCACTCAGTGCTTGCTTGGTATGCTTATGAAATGAAGATTGCAGCGCAGTAGCCAAATGCCCATAGGGGTCCTTATTCAAGGTAAAACCTCCTTTTTACATCGTCATACGTTCCGAGCTCCAGCGACATACTGCCGGGGTTACCTAATTCCCTGCTCACTGAAATGACCAACAACTTTATGGAGCCTAACATTACCGCGTCTCCTGCTCGGATCGTGTTCATATCCGGTGCATTTACCGATATCGTTTGTTGTATGCCTCTCAGCTTACTTTTGGCCAACTCACGTGCTGCTGCACCAGACTTGACCTCGTCATCCTGCACAATGACCTGAAGGGTTCCATATTTGGCAATGTCCTTTTCTTCAAGCGCCATCACCTTGGACGGTACCTCATTGCCTGATTCACTAGCCGCCGTAGCCAGTACCTTCACTCTTGTGGCCGCACCTTCCAGCGTACGGGACTGTGTCGTATCAGTTACTCTCTCCAAAACATACACATCTTTGTTCGTTCCCAGCTCGTACAGCTCCAGCCCGGAAGAAATCATCCGTGGATGATACAGCTTCCCCCCCGCCTTTGCCGTTTCGCGCAGATCTCCCAGCATCATAGAATAGATGGACTGTGTGCGGTATACGGCGCGTCCCAGCGTTTTTTTCGTATCTGGCAATGAAGCGATTTTCAGCTTCCAGTCCCTAGCATACTTCTGAAAACGCTGAGTAGCCGTTTGCTTAGCAGGGAGCAGATATTCATCCTCGGACTTGTCCAAATACACCGTACGGTCATATAACGTCAGCGTCATACGTTTGAGCCCGTTGTTAGAAGTTTCTACTTCCCAGATCACTGCTGGAGACAACAAGGGAACATAATCCTTTTTACCATAAGGAATCCCACTAACCCGAATGGACATCCCTGGAGAAATGGGCGGCATATCCGACGTAACGACCAGATTGACCGTTCCCTGATAGGCGATTTGCTCCAGTGAGTCCCTCAAATTAATGTTCTCTACAAGCGGCGACAAATCATATTTATCCTGTAAAATGACTTTATAACTCATGACAGCACCAGCTTTTGCCCCGGTTTAATCGCATTCGGATTTTGTCCAATGACCTTTTTATTAAGCTGATAAATTCGACTCCATTGCGAACTGTCCCCCAACTCCAGCTTGGCAATTTTGGACAAGGAGTCCCCGGACTTAACCGTATATGTTTTTTTCTTTTCTTTCATATCTGTGCGGGGCTTTTTGTTGACCGCAGCTGCCTTACTTCCTGTGCCACCAGCTTTTTTGGCAACTTTCATATCACTCCAAGTCCGCAGTGACAGATCAAAATTCACATCCCCATACTCGCCGCCGCGAAAGATCGAATTATGAGATGCGACAATTACCGGCACATTCACGGCTGTCTCCGTGATGATAAAACGCAGCGGGTTTTTAGATAACAAAAAGCCATTCAACGTGTTCATGGCCTCCTGCGGATCAGGGATATCTTCGTATGTGCAATACGCTGGATTGTATTCTTTCGGAAAAAAAGAAGAGAAGGAGATTTCCTTCACCTTCTCCCCTTGTGGGAAGTCAAACTCCCCATAGGATAAAATCGTCGTTGTATCAAATCCCTTTTGCCGTGATATCGTCACTTCCTCAGGATTTACTGGAAACTGAAATTTTTTTCCTTTACCATCTGTCAAACTAAATTCCATCTCTTTCCTCCTTCCCCATTGCTACCATCTACTGTATTACATAGCTCCAGCGCCCGCTGGCTTGGTGTTCTGTGTTGCACGCAGAATTTCAGCTTTGAGACGGTAGCCAATTTGCGTAATAAGCCCATCCACATCCAGCTTGTTCTCATGTACAGTGACCTGTACAGCCCCCGCAGGAAGATTGAATTGGTTGGTGGTTTCCGTTTTAAAATCCTTCAAAAAGCCAGACAGTGTTCCCATTTGTTCAGGACTGATCTGTACTACTTGAGGTGTCGGATTACCATTACCTTTGCCTTTAGCTTTGGCTCCATTATTCGCATGAGCCGCAGTATTCAGTAGTGGGTTTGGATTGACTCCCTGGTTAGCTATAGCCATCGGTCCGTAAGGATTAGGAACACCTTTTACTCCTGGTTGCGGAGGTACGTTTGCAACTGCACTAGCACTATAATTTATAGCCATAGGCGTTAAGGGCTCAAATGACTTACCTAAATTCGAATGAGGTGGGATTGCTGGTTTAGAGGTAGCTGGTTTAGGAGCTTCAGGTGGCTTAGCTGGCTCTTTCTTAGGTTCATCTTTTTTACCAAAAGAAAAGAAATCAGAAAAGCCTTTACCAAAATCTCCAGCCTTATCAGAAAGCCAACCTGTGACCTGGGAAGCTTTTTCTCCAAGAAATTTACCAGCGGACTTCGCTTTGTCCATCATGGCTGGACCATAATCTGAGACTAATCCACCAATTTTCCCACCAACAAAGTCTCCCGCCATACCCCCAAGTGTAGAACCAACCACAGTACCAATACCCGGAAGCAAAAATGAACCTATAGCTCCGCCTAATGCAGAACCAGCAGTCCCACCAACTGTGGAACCGATAGCTTCTGCCCGTTCTTTACCAGAGGTAGCCTTCGCAATGTTCACAATATCCATTCCATAGCTTAAAGGTCCCAACAGTTTTTTCGCTCCACCTTTTAGAAGGTTTTTGAATAAGCCTGATCCGGCTTCCTCAGCTGCACCAACAACGCTACTGGGTCTGATAATACTTGAGGCTGCATCTGCCGCAGCACTCGAACTTGCAGCGCTAGGTACTACACCAGCAGCTTCGCTTGGATTAATCATCCCCCAGCCTTTAGCCTGATCAAACAATCCCTGTCCACCTTCAATTAAATCTGAAGACCCTCCAAATTTTTCTAAAAACTCACCCCCAGATTTCCCTACATTAAATGCTTTACTAGCAAAATCTTTAAACTTCTCTCTTCGGTTAGCTCCCTGGAGCGGGCCCTTTAAAATACCAAAATCAGTTTTAAATTTTTTAAAAGCTTCAGGAGCTTCAGATATGCTTTTTACCCCTTCACCAACTTTTTTTACATTACCAAGAAAATCCTTTACCTGAGTTAATGCATCCTTAGGCTCTTCTTTTTTCTCGGCAGCTGGTGTCACAGATCCCAACTTAGTACCTAAATCAACAATAGCTGCTGTATTGGCATTTACAGCTACAGTATTCAATTGCACCGCAGTGCTTAGCAAAACGATACTTGGATTATTATCAACCTTCTGCGAGCCTGATCCGTCTTGAGAGCTTACTTTCACATTTACATTCCCCGAGGCGTTAATAATCTGGGATTTGACTCGGTTAATCTTGTTCAACAGATTATCCAAGCCTTTAGAAGCCATATCGTTCAGCACAATTTCCGGGGCCATGCGGGTACGGCCGATTTTCAACACACGTCCTTGAATCCGCTCAAAATAACGTTCCATTGCGCGCAATTCTCTGTTCGCCTTAATGACGTTTTTAGGATCAATCACAAGGTTCATGCGGTAATTTAATGCTTCTGCCATCTATCATGTTCACCTCCTTGTTTATGCTTTTGAAGCTGCTATGCTATCCATTTCCTGTTCGGCAAATGCCAGCAGCAGCATGCGCTCACCGCGGGGAAGCCGCCAAAAGTCTCCGGGGCGGAGGTGGTGCCGGACCCACAAGTGGTACAGCATCGTCGTCATTCCCCCGGAGCCGATTAGTTTTTTAGGTCAGCAATCTCAACACCAAAACCGGACAGTTCCAGCACCTTATCTCCTACTGCATCCAGTTCACCTGCCAGTAGCATACGGCGGACAGACTGTTCGCCACCGGACAGCTTTAAGCGGCTTGTAATCCGGGGATCGCCCCAACCGTTAAGGGACAAGCCTTTTACTTCCAGCTTTCCAGTAGCTTCCGAAATCAACAAGGCGTTGAACGTTTCGGTATCTACCTTTTCATCCACTGCACCTTTCACAGTCCGTCGAATTGTGCAGCGTTCACGAATGCTGTCCACCTTACTGGAGGTCAGGCCGTGCAGCACAATTTTCATATCTAGACGCTTGATGCGGACCGTTTCCTCTGGCAGTTTTTCAGCAGCTTCAAACAGGCTGTCCAAAATTTGTTCTTCTGTCATATTCTCATTTAAGCTCATAAGTCATTCTCCCTTATTTTTAATTTCATGATTTTGTAAAATCCTTATTTGTATTTGGGGAACGGAACGCCTAACAGCATCCCATCCCCCGTTAACCAATTTAGTTTGCTACAATCGGATCAAGCAGCTCATAGCCTTCAAAGGTGAAGGTCGTTTCTTCCTGTACTTCTTCACCTGCTGTCCAGTTGGCCAGTTGAATTTTGTCAGCAGTGCAACGAATGAGACGAATACTTTCATGTCCGAAGGCTTCTGGATCATCCAATTTAGTAATAATCTCAAAACGGTTAAAACCGCGACGAATCATATCGGACGTAACCTTGTAGCCACTCATCGTTCCCGTTCCCTTTTTGATACCGCGCTTGTGTACCTTCCACTCGTTGCCCACGAGATTCAGCTCGCGTTTTTCCATTTCCACGCTGGCTTCCAGCTTATTGATATTCGTCTGCCACACCCCATCCACATGCGCCTGACCATACGTACCTAAAATGACTCTTGAAGCATCCAACATTTCTTTTTCCTCCTCAAAATAATCCATAATATAGTTCGGGATTTCATAAAATCCTCGTTGTTAACAAGCTACTTTAATCCTGCTGATTGCCTGCGAAATACTTATGCACGCAAAATGCTTATTCATTGCACGTAAAATGTGCCGAACAGTTGCTCCATCACGTCGGTAAGCTTCACGTTCCATTGCAGGAACACTTGATCCGGCTCCGGTTTGATGACTGGCGCATCGCCGTAGTAAGCCGGGTCGAGAATGACATCGTAGCCATCTGCTTCGATGACGTTGCTCAGCGACAGCTGTGCCAGGTATTCTTTGATTGCACCGATAAGCGCCAGACGACCTTCCACCGTGTTGTTGATTTTGCCAATGTAAGTCTCTTCGGCTGCACGCTGCAAGTCAGCATTAATAGCATCCATGACACGGATGGAACGAATTTTCTTCCATGCGTTGTTTTGCCCAGCAGCCGGGTTCACCAAGCTGTTGATGCCACGCAGCGCTTTGACCTGACGACCGTCAAAGAACAAAAGGAAGACACCATTACGGACTGCCTGCTCCTGCTCGGAACGTGTCCAGCGACGGGTCACATCCTCAAAAGGCGTAACCGCATACGTCGCCGATTGATTCAGACGTTGGCCTGCAATCAGCCCGGCTACGTAAGCAGCCGTTTGGGCGGAACTGTAGTCCTTTCCTGCCAGACGTACGCCTGTACCGACGTTCACGATACCTTCATGGTTCAGCGCTAAGGAACGTGCAGAGGCCAAGCTGACGGCTGTTTTGGACACATCATCTGCCGCAGAACCGCCGAATACAGCGATAACGCCTTTACCTTCGTTGCGAACACGCTTGATCCAGGCAGCAAAGCTTTGCAGCAATGCCAGATCAGCTGCATAATCCAGAGCCAAGACATTAAATTCCTGTCCTTCAAGTGCCTCCTGCATCGCGATGTAATCGGCATTAACCAGCTTGCTATTGCCGCTGTTGCCGCCAGTAAGGTGTACGCCGCTGACATCCACCGGAATGCCGCCGTCGCCAACAACCTCGGCCTTCACCCATACGTTTTCGCTGTTCTCATTCATGGCTTTGGCAATAGAGGCTGCTGTACCGTCACTGCCTTTGTACGTGCCGAGTAGCTTGGTTCCTTCATAGAGGCGCACCTCACGAGCTTGGTCATCACCCAAAGTTGGCTGTACAGTTACAGCGAAACCATTACCGCGGCTACCTGTGTACAAAGCCTTCAGGCGTAGCACATCCGCCGGGGTCGCACCGCCGCTTTTCAGCGTCACAGATGCTTCAGCAGCTGTATCATCTGCCAAACGGTAGGCTAGAAGCTTTTTCGGACCGCCCAGCAAAGCCAGATACAGCGTCGAATACGCGGTCGCACCGTCCAGACTGTCACCGGAAAAGATTTGGCTGATTGCCGTTTCACTGCCGATCTCTACAAACTCACGTACAGGGCCCCAATTCGCCTTAACGGGTACAACAACCGTACCACGCGACCCACCTTGAATTGCTGAAGCTGCTGCTGCCTGAAAATTCATATACAAACCCGGCAATACCGGTTTATTCGTGTTTTCCCATGTTCCGCCTGCCATAATTAGTCCACCTTCGCTTTCATAAATTGTTCGATTTTAGTGTGTGCTTCTGCTACCGTAAACAGCTTGTCCTGTGTGCCAAAAAAGGCGCCTGCCAGCACTTCTTCTTTCACGGAAAACAATTGTTCTGCGTGCTCCTTTAGCTCCTCCAGCGTATAGCGAGGGCCACTTGCTTCCTGCCCGGCATATACCGGGGCCTTCTCATGGTTTTCCAAGGTCACTCGGACCACCTCATTTCAAAATAGGATGAATTTCCACTCTGCGAATCAACGCCGCTTCCTCAGCCGGGCGCATACGCCGCTGTACCAGCATCAGCCGAAGCTGACCATCTAAAATGGCATCCGCCTGCAAATCGGCTGAAGCTTCAGCTGTAGACATATAACGGCCTTTGTCCTGATCCAGAGGAAGCTGGATTTGAGCGGCAAAGCCCTCGATCAGTGCGGAAGCTGCGCGGTTTTCTTCAGTGGTGTCTGGGGCAGTAATATGCCCGATGAACCGTTTGCGCAGCTCATACATGGAGGCTCCCGCCATCCTAGTTTCGCAGCCGCTCATCCGCCACAGTACCGCGTGCCGTCCCGGCTGTGCGGGCCAAGCGTCGGCGTATACTAACCACGTTTCGCCCAGTTGCTTCTGCGTCCAGCGGACCAGCGCAGCCAGCCACTCTTCCGGCTGTGTAGTACCGTTTGCTGGAACGGCCGAACCACCTTCCGTCTCAGGCACATACACGCCAAAACGCAGCGTTCTATAGGCCTTGCCCGTAACAGTGTCCAGCTTTTCTGCATCCCGCACACCCAAATAGTGCGCGGTAAAAGCCGATGTGTCCTCACCCGCACCTGTCACTGGTTCCCGGTGCAGCCCGGCAATCAGGGCATTCGCCCATACATCAGCCTGCGCCAACCCGGCTTGTCCTGCGTACAGCTTAATGTGAACAACCTGCCGATAGCCGGCCCAGGAAGACTTCCAGATTTCCTCGCCCAGCGCCATAACAGCATACGGCTCCTCTGCCGTCTGCGACGGTGGCTGAACATCGTATACACGCCCTTGTAGCGCTGGAATAATTTCAATGAGCTTTTGCTTAAAGGCTTGTCTCATCCTGCGGCATGCCACCTTTGCGTCCCCTGCGTTCGCATGTTGTGGCTATTCAGACAGGCTTTTTTCCACTTTCGTGTTCTCATCCGGCGCAGCCTCGTACTCATGCATTGCAGCATCCCTTGCTTAGGCAACACGACTCCTCCTTTCTATTCAACGAATTCCCGGGAACCGACAGAGACGATCACCGCATAAAAAGACCGGCCCTAATGGCCGGCTAACGTTTGACTGTGTGTGTCTTCGGTATGTCCTCTTGTCTTGATTCCCGATGATATAATCTTACACTCTAATAACGAATGCGTTGCCGGGGAAATGGACGATAAAAGCAGAGACTAGGGATGATGTTGGGAGGTTTTTAGAGAACGTGTGTTTCTATTATAAAAAAGGCCTTGATCCCTGTTATTACAGGAAATCAAAGCCTTTTAGGAAATCATTTTAAAATAGAAACGAGAACGAATGGATAATTATTACATTAACCCAGTTTTCGATCCGCGCCCTTCTGCAAGCCCGCCAAATTTAAAACGCCTTGGTCCGCCAGTGCAAGCGCCATTTTGTAAAAAGCACGCGTGCGAAGCTTCGTATACGTATCCTTGCTGACTGGCGGGTCTAACACATAATTGTAAACCTTGTAATCAAACACATCGTCATCCTTTAAATAACGTTCACGGATGAGAAGCTGTTCGCGTTCACTCAAGCGACTCACTACGGCATCCACCATTTCGCAGTAGGCCAAGCGGGCGGCAGGAGCATCTACATTATATACGGCTGTCCGGGCCGTTGGATCGCTTGTCACATTCGTTGGGCCGTTCGGGCGATCCGTATAGCCAGCCGTAATAAAGCTCTCCCGATCCATAAAAGTAATCGTTTTATAAATCCGGTATTTCTCAAACACACCCTCCAACGCATTCTGCGTTTTGCGACGGTCCAATTCGGGTAAGTTATTTCTCATGTAAAGCAACACTCCTTATCTTATGCCTTTTGACAATGATGTATTTTTAAATGAGGTTTTTGCAAAAAATCCAATGAGCGAATTTTGCAAAATCCTGAAATAGAAAAACGCTTATGTTTACATTGTGTTCCCCTTTTGTTCGCATCTTGAGTATAACATAACATTATTTAGGATAGGTATCCATCGTCAAAAAAAGCAGTATAGCTCCAAAAACAGGATATTCGCTTTATTTTCCTATGCCTTTTGGCATATTACGTGCTTTTACTATTTACCTAATGGTATAATAAAACTGATATCTATGATTCTCTTGCAGAAAGGAGCCCCCATTGTGGAACAGCCAGCATTCGGAACTTACTTAAAACAGCAGCGTGAGCACAAACAATGGAGCATCAACCAGTTGGCAGATGCTGCAGGTATTAGCAATTCACAAATTTCCCGCATTGAAAATGGACTGCGCGGAATCCCCAAACCCTCCACTCTCCGCAAAATAGCGGACGCGCTTAGCGTATCCTATACCGAAATGATGAAGGCCGCCGGATATTGGGGAGATGATGATTCAATGGAGCAAAATCCACATGAACTTTATCGTTCTACTGTGCCGGAATGGGCAACCTCCAAAGACCGCCGGGATTTTAAAAAAATGCTGGAGGAAGACGACGAATTAATGTTCGATGGCATTCCGCTGGATGAAAAAGATCGCCAACGGATCAAGGACGTGCTGACAGGTCTGTTCTGGGAAGCCAAACAGATGAACAAACATAAAAAGCCCAAAGAGCCCCGAGCGGGCAAAGATCAGGGATAGTAGGTGAGCGCATGAACGAACTCATTCACAAACTTGTCCGAAAACACCGTACCAACTGCCCCTTCAATATTGCGAAAGCTTTGGGTATCCATATCCGATACTGCGATCTAGGCCCCACAACCAAAGGGCTGTATTACCACAAGCTGCGTAGAAGATTTATCGTTATCCACAATGGCCTCACACCCGAATGGGAACGGTTCGTCTGTGCGCATGAATTGGGACATGACCGACTGCATAAAGGCATTAGCCGCTTTTTTATGGAGGAGCACTCCTACTTTTCTCCAGGAAAATTTGAACAGCAGGCCAATCGGTTTGCCGTGCTTCTGCTGAGTGAAGGAAAACCGCCACTAGCTGACGAAACGTTGGATCACTATTTACCCCGGATCGGGCTGCCCAAAGAGACTGCCCTTTTTTTTGACTACAAAACAGAACATTAGTTCCTATTCTATAAGTTGCTGTTTATTACTTCCTCTACAATAATAGGTAACTAGACGATGTATTTAACAACCGATATCTCAAAAAATTTTAGTACTTTGATATAAAATAGAAGTTATTTTTACAATCATCTGATAAAATGTGGTCGTAAGCGGTTTCTCTAATTCATTCATTTTATGGGAGGTTGAAGGAACAACATGAACTCATGGAAAAAACTCTCGTCGATCCTGACGACTGCCGCGCTTCTACTTGGTTGTCTCGGTACAGCAGCAGCAGACCCCGCAACCAATGTGGGAACGGCAACAGCTCCAGTCAGCGGTAAACACATCACCATCCTACATACGAACGATACCCATGCCCACGTGGTCGCGAACGACAAGGAAATGGGATTTGCCAAGCTGGCGGGTATCATTGATCAGTACCGGGCTTCCAATCCCAATACACTGCTGCTAGATGACGGGGATACCGTTCATGGAACGACCTTCGCTACTTTGGTTAACGGTGAGAGCATTGTGAAAGTGATTAACAAGCTGCGTTATGATGCTATGGTTCCGGGTAACCACGAGTTTAATTATGGTTGGAAGCATCTTGTTGAGCTAAGTAAGGAGATTCAGTTCCCTGTGCTCAGCGCCAATATTAAACAAACAGACGGAACACGTTTGTTCAAACCCTATGTTATTAAAGAAATGGACGGCGTTAAAATCGGTATTATCGGTCTGACTACGCCAGAAACAGCATATAAGACTAATCCCAAAAATGTTGAGGGTATTCAATTCACCGATCCTGCGGCTGAGGCCAAAGCGGCTGTTGATGAAATCCGCAGCAAAGTAGATGTGGTTGTTGTTCTTGGTCACCTGGGGCAGGATGCGTCTAGTAAGGACACCAGCCTCAAGGTTGTTAAGGAAGTGCCTGGCATTGATATATTCATCGATGGACACAGCCATACCGTTCTGGAAAAAGGCTTGGTTAGTGACAATGGTACATTGATCGCTAGCGCAGGTGAATACACCAAATATCTGGGTGTTGTAGACTTATGGGTCGACGGAGGTAAGGTTACGCAAAAGCAAGCCAAGCTGATTGATTCGACTCAAGCAGTCGACGTTCAGCCCAACGCTGAGATTGCTGCATTGATCGCCTCCATTCAAAAGGACCAGGAACCTATTCTTAAAGAGGTTGTAACGCAAACGAGCGTGGATCTGGAAGGAGCACGCGAAAAGGTACGTGCAAGTGAAACCAATCTCGGTGACCTGCTCACCGATGCTATGCGTGACGTTTCGGGAGCAGACGTGGCTTTAACGAACGGTGGCGGCATCCGGGCTTCCATCAAGACGGGGACGGTAACCAAGGGAGACATCATCACTGTGCTGCCCTTCGGCAACCAGATCGTAACCCTGAAAGTGAAGGGCTCTGACATTCAGGCCGCACTGGAAAATGGTACAGCCTCCTATCCAGAGCCAAGCGGAGGTTTCCCGCAAGTATCAGGTATCTCCTTCAAAATAGACACATCCGCAGCTAAAGGGAGCCGTGTTCATTCTATCCTGATCGGCGGGAAGACACTTGATCCTGAGGCAACATACACACTGGCCACCAATGATTTTACTGCCGTAGGTGGTGACCAATATACGATGTTCGCTAAATACCCACAGGCAGGTATGTTCGGCTCGCTTGACGAAGCGTTAATTCGCTACATGCAAAAGGTGGGCTCCGCTAGCCTGCAAGTACAAGCAGACGGTCGCATTCAAGAAGCCAAGGCTGACGGTAAAACTTCTGTCCCTGCCACACAAGCTGCGCCATCTGCTTCAACGGCAACACCTGCACCTGTGCAGGAAAAGCCGCAATCCGTCCCTACACCGGCTGCGAAACCAGCACCCGCAAAACCGGCACCGGCAAAGTCTCAAACAGCCAAGCCACAGCAGACATCCGATTCTGCACAAGTTACAAATAGCCATGTATATGTTGTGAAATCCGGGGATACGCTGTATGACATTTCCCGCAAACATGGTACCACCTGGCAACAGCTTCAGCAGTTGAATAAGTTGAAGAATCCTCACCGCATTTATCCGGGACAAAAGTTAGACCTCCCGGCCTAATTCAATAGCTAGCAAAAACAGCGTCCGGAATCCTGGTGATTTCGGATGCTGCTGTATGTCAGACGTTTTTAGATATGCGATAGTCCAAGCTCATTTGGACATCGCATATTTTTTTTTAAAAGCAAACCTTTTAACCGCTGACAAGTTGTGAACCGAGAGGTATGATGGAGAAGAGTCATTCGGGCAGAGAACATTCATCCCGATATCCATCGGGATCAGTTATATGTGTGGAAGGAGTCTAGAAATGCAATACATTATTTACGATCTTGAATTTACCGTTAGCCGTAACGCCAGATATTCCTCCGAAATCATTGATATCGGTGCCGTCAAAGTTGTTCAGGGAGACGATGGCCTATACGTTGCGGATACGTTTCACAGTTTTGTAAGACCCTCGAATCGGCCTGTACTCTCTACAGATACCGTTCAGTTCACGGGTATTACTCAACGAGACATTGATGCCGCCCCACTATTCCCTGAAGCTGTGAAGCAATTCATAGCCTGGCTCGGTACGGATTCCCCTTATTATTTATGCGCATGGGGCCCGGATGACCGTCAGAAGCTGGTATCCCATTGTCGTACCCATCATGTAGATCTCGGATGGATTCATAATACAAATGATATACAGAAGCAGATTTCCCGTCTGTTTAGTTCCAATGGAAAGTACCGTCAGTTGAGCCTGTCTCAGGCGCTGGAATTGTGCAACATTGACTTTGACGGTCAACAACACCGGGCACTGGATGATGCCGTGAACACCGCGCAGGTTTTCATGTACCATTTTGATCGTATTACATTAGTTCATAATGCTGCTGACGATGAGGAAAGCCGTGGATCGAAGCTCGTCTACTCCTCACCAGAAGAAGAACAGGAGCAGTACAGTCCTTTTGGCAATCTCGCCAACCTGTTTAAGGACCGTTAAGCGGATAGCTCCCCGGCCCGTTCCGGGGGATCTCCCCCTGTTATTCTTGATTTCCTGCCTTTTTATCGAAATAGAATGCCCCCCAGGTCCGCAGCATTTCTTGCATTCGTTTGCGGTACCGTAAAGGCTCCAGGATCTCGGCCTCAGCTCCATAGGAAGTGAGCCAATCCAAAAATTCGCGGTCATGATTGACCGTCACCTCAAACAACAAACTTCCATCCGGCAAATCCTTAAGAAAAGGCTTGATGAACAGCTCCTCTTCTTTGACCCGATATACAGACTCGGCAGAAAAACGTACCACAAACCGGATATTCTGATTTCCTTTGGTCACCGACCAGGTCCCTTTAAAAAACATTTCCATTTCAGTTGTATTTTTTTGAAACGTATACGGCAAAATTCTCATGTTTCGAAATCGGCTGATCCGAAAGGTTCTCATAGCGGATTGCTTGTGACAAAAACCAAGCATATAGAATCGCCGATCCTGCGGGACCAAACAATAAGGATCCACCTGAACTAGTGATACATCTTCATTTTGAGGCGAGCTGTATTCCGCTTCAATGGTCTGCTGCGTAAGACTCGCTAAAACAATCAGCCTGAGCAGATAGGGCTGGTTTTCCCGATCAAGTGTCGAGCCGAGCCGGACAATATTTTTCATTTCCTGCGCGAAGCTCGTCTGGTCCATCTTTTTTTTCTGACTAGAGGCCATCACTTTCTCATAAGCACTTTCAAAAGCTGGCGGTAAAAGAGGCTTTACCGTTTCCATAATCTCTCCCAGCTTTGTAAAAGCCTCTGCCTCTTCTTCCGTCCAATTCAAAGGATACAAAGCAAAATTGCTAATAAAAATGTACCCCTTGCCATGCCCCATATTCGTAATCGGTATATGCATAGCGCTTAGCGCCTCCATATCTCGGTATATGGTACGTTCTGATGTTTCACAACGTTCGGCAAGCTCTCTTGCCAATATCCCTGGATTTGCCTGAACAATAGTAATAATCCGCATTAAACGTATCAACCGATCAGTCAAGGAAGTCTCTCCTTTACAAAAAGATAGTAAATTAGACTCACTATATTACACAAATAAACTAGCATAATTGCCTATCTCAAAATATCATTTTCAGTAAAACGAACATCTTCTAGCGGTATTTTCTTATTAAAAAAGACCTTAGAACTATACGCTGTAAATGATACAAAAGTACCACTCCATTTATTACGTATGCCCAGAAGCAACTCGGCTTCCTGCAGGTAGTCCATATCATCGCTTCTTGCTGCACGTATAAGTAATTCATCTGCTTGTCTGGTAAGGATGAACGCCCCTCGCTCATATTCCCCTTTCTCGTACATACGCAATGCTTTTTTTACAATAGGGGACGTCTCATTCAGCTTTATGTATTTTTCCACCTTCGGGTTGGATGGAATGCTCAGCAGACCAAGATGATGCGTGAAATGGATATAGAGCTGGTCTGTCCGGATCAGCGTTCGCTTTTCCTGCGATGGCTTGCGCCAGCTCCACTCCATCATTCCAATCGTATGTCTTCCGGACGAGTGAGCCGGTATAGAAAATGTCAAAATAGCCTGTCTATATTTTCCCCGCCGTACATCACCACAGTGAACAAACATGCAATCTCCGTTTTCCGAGCGTTTAAAACCGAGCCTTACCCCTTCAGCTTTTAATAGACTTACCCCGTTTTCTGGAATGAACTGGAGTTGAAGGTCACAACCCGCTGCTTTCGGTATTAGATTCCCTTTTCTTTTACGTATAGCTCCATAGCCCCATTCTATCAGTAGATTTACTTGTTTGGACCCATTCGCAGATATGGACTCTTTGTCCCATGTGCACGTTACATTGAGCATTGACTTCACCACTGGTAAATTCCCCCTAAAAGAACATGTAACTCTAAATTAACAGTGTTATCTGACACTATATTGTCAGGGAACGTATGTTTGATTGTGAAAATTATACATGGGAATCTTTATGAAGGGGGACCTAGTTTGGTAAATAACATTTTAAACCATTTTAATTACATAAATGCGCAAAAATAGCCCGGCATATGCCGGGCTATATTATAGTCTACTTCTATATTTAAACTTATGAGATTGTAGTTTCTGTTAAAGAAACTTTCGTTTTTGTGCAAATATCAGATATAGGAGCAAAAGTAGTGCTATCTACGACGAGATCCTTTGATAATGGCTTTCCATTTACAGTGATTTTTAAAGTTTTATAGTTTTGTTCTCTCTCATTCATCTTGCAAAATCTCCTTTTATATCAATTTTTAATATATTTCAGTTCATATATTCAACTTAAGCCCTGATCAGGTGCGGATCGTTCTTTACTCGTATGCTGGGAAAAATGCCGGAATGTTGCCGCTTCCTTGATATACCCGTTTTAAGGTACACTTAAACTAATATATCGACTTTTTTTGAGAACTTTTTCTTCGTATTTGTCGTCCGTTTATTCTAAAATCTGCATCCGAATCGTTATATTATACGTAACCATGTCATATGGGTAATGATCTGTATCATCTAACATCTTGGTTTATCAAAAGGGGGAACATCTCTTGGCACGACCAACTTGTCGTTTTGCTTTGTACCGCCGCATTGTCTGCGTTGCTATAGCACTTTTGTTTATTTTTGGGATAACTCGTGTACCCGAAGTACATGCTGCTTATTGGGATGATGTGTACCAAGGCTTCGAGCAATTTTCGCGGTTGCCCGGTGATGTGTACCAGCTCAAGGAAAGCTACCGACAAACACAGGAGGATCTGGAAAGGGCCCGTAACAGCTTAGAAGCCTATCAGGAGCAAAACGCCCAATTGCTGGAGCAAAACCGCAAGCTGACCGACACTGTCACAGAATTAAAAAATCTTCAAACCCAGCGCGATCAGGCTTCACACCGAAATAAAATGCTCATCATCACAGCTATAATTCTGCTGGCCGGTTATTTTATCGGTATCCGACTGTTGCGTTACGGGATGCGTCGACGTTCGGGAAGATACTAACTGTCTGAAAGGATGAAAGGTCTGAATGGACATACAAGCAGGACAACACCATGATGAAAGTGTCGGTTCGGTCGTAACGCTCGATCTGGCGGAAGGAGAAAAGCTGCACGTTCTGCATCCGCAGCAAATCATCGCATACCGCGGACCCAGCTCAGGCCGTAGTGATAAACTGATGAATATTAAGGGCATGTATCGCAAACACAAACTGATTCAGGCCGATTTCACAGGTGCTTGTCGTCTAATTGCCGCACTTCCGCCTGGCTTTAGTCTGAAAATGATTAAGCTTGAAGGGAGCGATGATCTGTTATACGATTTTCGCAACCTGTTCTGGTACAGCTCCGGTATCCAAATGCGGACTAAGCTGCTAAGCATGAAAAACATGTTGTTTAGCCGCGATGTTATAAAAATGAAATTCGACGGTGTTGGTCAAATCGGTCTTTTGACGCAGGGATTGGTATGTCAAGAACAGCTTCATCCCACAGAGCCGATATATGTGGATGCGAGCAGCGTCATTGCCTATCCCGAAAACGCCAAACTGGAGTTGACCGTGTACGGCAACCATCTGGCCAGCCAGCATATGAACTATCATTTTAAAATGACCGGACAGGGTACCGTACTATTTCATGCTGGGGAACATCATCGGCGGCTCCAACAGGATATGAACGACGATGGCGTGATCAAGCGATTTTTAAGGGAAGTCATTCCATTTGGTGGAGTGTTTATCAAATAGCCCTGCCATGCTATAATGGCAATGCTATAGCCGTCTGTCCTCATGGCAGATACTAATGAAGAAAATCCATGCGTCATGCATGGGAGAGGTTCGCGAACTCCCTCTATAAAAAACTAACGATGCTTTGTCCTCCGCAAGAAAAATGATTTCGCGGGGCAAGGCCTGTTTTTTGTTGAAGTCGGTTCAAGAACTCTCCTTCTTCCAAGTGACAAGACTCCATGTCTTGCACCATTCCAAGAAGATCGAGAGGTTTTTTTATGTTTGCAAACGAAAAAGCAGTCGTCGTATTCAGCGGCGGCCAAGACAGCACAACCTGTTTATTTTGGGCAAAAAAACATTTTGCTGAAGTAGAAACCGTGACGTTCGATTACGGTCAACGCCACAAGCAGGAAATCGAAGTAGCCGCTGGAATTACCCGCGAGCTGGGTGTTCCGCAAACGGTACTGGATATGAGCCTGCTTAATCAACTAGCCCCTAATGCCCTCACACGCACCGACATTGACATTACTCAACAGGAAGGCGAACTGCCTAGCACCTTTGTAGACGGTCGTAACCTACTGTTCCTGAGCTTCGCGGGAGTTCTCGCCAAGCAAAAAGGAGCGCGCCACTTGATTACAGGCGTTTGTGAGACGGATTTCAGCGGCTATCCCGATTGCCGGGATTCCTTTATCAAATCGCTGAACGTCACACTGAACCTTTCGATGGACTATCCCTTTGTGATTCATACCCCGCTCATGTGGTTGAACAAGGCCGAAACCTGGCACATGGCCGATGAGCTGAAAGCTTTTGAATTTGTAAGAACACGTACACTAACGTGCTATAACGGCGTCATTGGCGATGGCTGTGGCGAATGCCCTGCTTGCAAACTTCGCCGTGCCGGACTGGAGCAATATCTCGCGGTGCGCGGAGCTTCATCCCAAGGAGTTGAAGGTCATGCGTGAACCAGGTCCCTTTCGCATTGTCGACAAGCTCCAGCAGTTCGGGACAGACATTGAGCACTCTCAGCTGCGTTATCACCGCAAACGTGTACTAGTCAGCAAACAATTTACATTCGATGCAGCACATCATTTGCACTGCTACGAAGGCAAATGCAAAAACCTGCACGGACATACCTATATCGTCGTGTTTGGCATAAGCGGTATACCGGGTGAAACGGGTCTAACGCTGGATTTTGGTGACATCAAAACGATCTGGAAAGAGCGGATTGAGCCTTTTCTGGACCACCGTTACTTGAATGAGACGCTTCCTCCAATGAATACAACGGCGGAAAATATGGTCGTCTGGATCTTTGAACAAATGGAGTCAGCCTTGACCTCGGATGCATACTGCAACCGTGTCGAAGGTGGACGTACCGAGTTTGTACGGTTGTTCGAGACACCTACCAGCTACGCCGAGTTCCGACGGGAGTGGATGCTTGATGAGTAATACCGTGACGACTCACCAACCCATGACAGCCTCCCACGGCACCAAACTAGCCCCTATTCCCGTACTAGAGGTGTTTGGTCCCACTGTACAGGGCGAAGGTATGGTCATTGGTCGTAAAACGATGTTTGTTCGCACCGCAGGCTGCGATTACCATTGCTCGTGGTGCGACTCCGCCTTTACCTGGGACGGCAGCGCCAAGGACCAGATCCGTCGTCTGAGTGCCACTGACATTTGGCAGGAGCTGAAGGCCATCGGTGGCGAACGGTTTTCGCATGTGACCCTTTCTGGAGGCAATCCTGCCCTGCTACCGCAACTTGGGGAGCTAATTACCCTGCTGCGCAGCCAAGGCATTGCTACCGCTGTCGAAACACAAGGCTCCCGTTGGCAGGAATGGCTGTACGATATCGATGAGGTAACCCTATCCCCGAAGCCGCCCAGCTCTGGTATGACGACCAACTGGGACGTGCTGGATGATATCGTCGCCCGTCTATCGAACCGGAAGATGGCTAATGAGTCCCGAGCTACGTCCAACGTCCCAACCCCAACAGGCTTGAAGGAACCCTCTAATGAATCTGCGCGGCTCTATACCGGAGCTTGCAGCTTGAAGGTCGTCATCTTCGATGACACCGATCTTGCCTATGCCCGCATCGTTCACGAGCGCTATCCACACGTACCGCTGTTCCTCCAGACGGGTAATCCAGATGTGAACACGGAGAACACCGGACAGATTGCGGAGTCCCTACTCCATCGTTATGAATGGCTTATCGACTGTGTCATGGACGATTCCCGACTAAACGACGTAAGAGTACTCCCGCAGCTCCACACGCTCGTATGGGGCAACAAACGCGGCGTATAACACTTATATGTAATATATTCCGTATGGGCTGTATGTGATACACAAGATACGCCAAATTAGTCGAAGTACACCCTCGACACCCAAGTTACAAAACAAGAGAAACCCTCGTCCGTGAGGACGGGGTTTCTCGTAAAATAACGCTCCTTTCATATAGGAGCGAGCACTATTCTCTTCTATCCCACGAGCAGGGACTTTATGGTAGTGACGGCGGTCGGCAGCGAAGCGGAGGATTTGAATCTGTAGAAGCGTTAGCGTTCGCCTTTGAAATGGGATTCTAACCTATACATCTTTCAAATCATCAGAATGAATCCCATTTCAACAGCGATCGGAAGATCAAATCATTCGCGGAGCGACCTCCCCATCACCATAACTCCCTCTCTCTTTTACCAAACTAAACTTAAGGAGCCCCATCCAATGACCGGAAGAACACCCGAAGAAATGACTGACGTTACCCTGCTTGGCAATCAAGGCACACAATACACGTTTGCCTATGATCCCGCCATTCTCGAAAGTTTTGATAACAAACATCCGTATCGGGATTATTTTGTAAAGTTCAATTGCCCGGAGTTCACCAGCCTGTGCCCGATTACAGGACAGCCTGATTTTGCAACCATCTACATCAGCTACATTCCCGATATTAAAATGGTAGAAAGCAAATCACTTAAGCTGTACCTGTTCAGCTTCCGTAACCACGGCGATTTCCATGAAGACTGCGTCAATATCATCATGAATGACTTGATTAAGCTGATGGACCCTCGCTACATTGAAGTATGGGGCAAATTCACGCCACGCGGCGGCATCTCTATTGACCCGTACACCAACTACGGCAAGCCAGGAACGAAGTATGAACAGATAGCGGAGCACCGTATGATGAACCATGATATGTACCCGGAAAAGATCGATAACCGTTAAGCGAATAACTCTCCTGACATAGCGTAAATATCAAGGGGTTGTCCTAAAGTCATCAAATGACAAGGGACAGCCCCTTGGTTGTACTGAAAGGATGCTGTGCATGCTCGTGGCGTTACACATCCAGATCAAATCTTGATTTTTTATACTCATACGGTGTTTTACCCATAACTTCTCTAAAAGCTTTTCTGAAAGATTTCTCGTTTGGAAACCCCACCTCGTAAGAAATTTCTGTAAGTGACTTATTGGTTGAATCCAGTAAATCGATTGCCTTCTCCAAACAAAGGATTTGCTTGTATTCGGTAAACGTCTGGCCTGTATATTCATGAAACATTCGCGACAAATAAGCCTCCGAATAACCGCAGATACGGGCCGTTTTGGCCAGGCTAATATTTTCAGTATAATGCTCTTTAATAAAGTCCATGATTGTCTTTATCTTTCGTTGCTTTTCACTAAATACTTCCGGTGGAATGTCTGCTGCCTGACTAAAATGATTGACAAGCAAATATTTCAGTTCAATAATTCGGCTTTGCTCTAAAATGTAGTCGTATTTGCTTTTGGAAATATGTAGATCATATATATCCATAAACAATCCTCTTAATTTAGAGATTATAGTATCGTCAACTTGTTTCTCTTGCGTGTTTAATTGGATGATTACTTGTTCATTGGCAAAGAAAGTGTCTGGAAATTGCAGCACAATGACTTGGTTCTCCGTAATGCTCTGCGTGGAATGCGGGACATTGCTGTTAATGAATAGCGCATCCTTTTCCATCAAAATAGTTATTTTTCCTTCATGCCACACCTTTAGACTTCCACTTGTACAGTAGATCAACTCCATATTGCTGTGAAAATGCATAGGAATGACTCTTTCTGTATCTCTGGATTGGAACATAAAAAGGTTAATCATTTTTTTTCTGTCTATTTCGATATGTTCATATATTTTTTTCATCACCACACCTCATCAGCCAGCCACGAGTGATCCATCTGTATTCTATATTAAGCAATAAACTCTTATACTAATACTCATACTATACCGATAGTAAAATGCTCGGACAAGCAGAATCTATTCAATAGACCAAAATAAAAAAAGAAGGCAGTTCTTCCCGCAAACGGGATAATGAACAGCCTTCCTTAGCCTGCTTGCAACTCGGCAAGCAAAACATGTTACCCTACACATTCCTGCAACTGATACATTCTAACTTCACCTACATTGTCTCCTGCCTCAAGCAATACATTGCGTTGGTCTGCATCTTCTATGAAATAACGCAGGGAAAACACTTCTTCGCCCTCGTTAACAAATAATTCCAAACTTGAGCTTTCAATGAATATTTGCATTTCTGCAAGCCTATTATTTAATGTTGCTTTTCTGTACTCCCTCTCGCCAGTCAACCAGTTTGTTCTCCAAACTGTCAGACTATTTTGTTCCCAATCATAGTCAATTTGTACAGCATCCCTAATGATCATTTTAAAGTTTTCTGTGAGTAAGGAAAAATGAACAATGAGCTCCGCTTGTGTAGAAGGCAGTAACCACTCACTGTTATTTTGAATTTCCCCTTTGTAATGCATGTCATCCAGTCTTAACAATTGTAATTCCGGCAATGGTTTCTGGTACAACACACCGTTCATCAATACCACTTCTCTAGGAAGTGTCAATGCATGAATCCAGCCCTCCTGAATGGTCGGAACAGCTCTCTCCGCTTCCTCATTCATGGCGCTCATCCAACCGAACATAATGGTTCTGTCATTAACCTTAAATGATTGTGGCGCGTAAAAATCAAATCCTCGATCAAGCTCTTTAAAATCGGAAAGGTTGCCGTTGAATTTGCCTGTATTCGATAATTTGCCAACAATATAACCAGATTGATTAGGATTTTTATAATATTCGCCTCTCTCCGGTAAACCCTGAGGAGAGAAAACAAAAACATCATTTTCGGCAAAATGAAGTACATCTGGACATTCCCACATATACCCAAATTGATGATCGTGATCAATAAATGATCCTTGGCATTCCCATTCAGACAAATTTTTAGATTTGTAGATAAGCGTATCTCCAGTCAAATCTTCTCTCTGAGCACCAACAATCAACCACCAGTTCCCGTGTTGGTCTCTCCATACTTTCGGATCTCGAACATGCCGGGTATAACCTTTGGGGTGCTCAAACAAGGGACCTATTTTTTGGAAGTACTCGCCATCCTCCGAAATCGCGGCGCATTGATAGCTTTCTTTTACTCCATCATCTCGGATTACATTTCCTGTATAAAACAGATACAGCTTTTCATTATGAACAATGCCTCCGCCCGAATAAATGCCATCTTTGTCATACCATTCTGAAGGCTCCAGCGCGACACTTTTCCTTTGCCAGTGCACCAGATCGCTGGAAACAACATGGCCCCAGCATTTATTTTTATGCTCAGTTCCTTTTGGATTCCACTGATAGAATACATGATATTGATGATTGAAATAGGCAAGTCCATTAGGGTCATTGAGCAAACCGTAAGGAGGAGTAATATGATATTTCAGGTTATATGCGTCGCTTTTATTCATGCTCATCCTCCGGTGAAAAAACAAAACTAAAACTCAGCAAAATTTCCTGCGAGCTTGACCCGATATAAATATCAAATTCGCCGGGTTCACTTTTGTATTGCATTTCACGATCATAAAATTTAAGCATCTCTTCATGAATTGAAAATTCGATATTTTGGGTCTCGCCACTTTGCAAAAAAACTTTTTTAAAGTCTTTTAATTCTTTCACAGGCCTTGCAACACTTGCAAATTTATCGCGAATGTATAATTGGATCGTTTCCTTTCCATCATAAATTCCAGTGTTGGTGACAGAAATACAGATATCAACTGACTCATTTTTTTTCATTTCTTTTTGGCTAATTGTTAATAGGCTGTATTCAAATGAGGTATAGGATTTACCATAGCCAAACGGATACAAGGGTTCATTCACTTCATCAATATATCGAGACGCAAACCGATAAGAACCATTTTCCTTTAAATTTGGTCTTCCTGTATTCAACTCATTGTAGGATATCGGAATTTGTCCAACGCTTCGTGGAAAGGTCATGGCTAATTTCCCCGATGGATTGACTTCCCCATACAGTATATTGGCCAGTGCTTCTCCGCCCATCGTTCCTGGATACCAGGCTTGAACAATAGCGTCAACTTTTCCGGCTACTTCGGTAAGAATCAAAGGTCTTCCGCTATAAACGATCAGAACCATCTTTTTGCCCAGTAAACTTAATTCATGGAGCAGTTTCATTTGCGGCTTAGGAAGCGTCGGGTTCGTTCGCGATCCCCCTTCTCCGCTCTGATAAATACTTTCTCCCAAGGCAAGGACAATGACATCCGCTTCGTTAGCATTCCGGATCGCTTCGCGCAGCAGAGCCTCCTCATCGACTGTTTCAGCAGTCAGCTTGTCCGCATATTTGCCAAGGGCTTCTCTTGCATTATCGGGGAGCATATGCGCCCCTTTGCAAACCGAGAGATTGTCGGGATCAACATGCTTTAATAATCCCATTTTCAAGTTGACGGTATCCGCCTCATCCCCCTTAATGGCCCACATACCCAGGGTAGAGTTTTCATCTGCGTAAGGACCGATTAAAGCCACTTTGGTATGTTTAAACAATGGCAGCAGTTCATCATCATTTTTCAGCAAGACTACGGATTCTTCAGCCAAGGACAGTGCAGCTTTTTTATGTTCATCTGACAGAATGCTGTTTCTCGACCGTTGAACGGTTTCCTGTAATCCGCGGAACGGGTCCTCAAAAAGCCCCAAATCATTTTTTAGCTTTAAAACACGGTATACAGCTTCATTCAAAAGCTCCAGCATATGCTCGTTATCCGATACTACTTTCTCCAATTGATTGGCATATATCGCTGTCTTCATATCCACATCAACACCAGCCAACAATGCCAGCCTTGCGGCGGAAACCTCATCTTCGGCATAACCGTGCATGATCAGTTCTTCTATAGCGGCGTAATCCGAGATCAACACACCATTAAAATTCATTTCTCGTCTTAGCACGTCGCGGTTAAGCCACTCGTTTCCTGTCGCAGGGACGCCGTTCAAGGTATTAAAGGCCGTCATAACAAGCTTTGCCCCAGCCTCGATTGCAGCTTGATACCCTGGCAAATAATATTCTCGCAGCGTATGCTCCGACATATCCACAGCGTTATACTCACGTCCAGCGACAGGTGCCCCATAAGCGGCAAAATGCTTGACGCAAGCGGCAATTTTATTGGCTGGTATGATCCCTTCCAAGTTTCTTCCCTGTATCCCCTGAACCATGCTTTCAGCGTATTTCTTCGCTAGCAAAGTATCCTCTCCAGGCGATTCCATCACCCGCCCCCAACGGGGATCTCTAACGATATCTACCATGGGGGAAAAGGTCACGTGAACGCCTTCGTCGTAACATTCCTGGGCAGCAATCGAACCCGCATGTTCTATACCCTCATAATTCCAACTACATGCTTGTGCCATCGGAATCGGGAAGATGGTTCGATACCCATAGATAATATCTGCCATGAACAGCAGCGGAATTTTATGAATCGATTTTTCCAAATAATCCGTTTGCAACTGGATAATTTTTTCCGGGTTAGTGATGTTCAATATCGATCCTGTGTTATATATATTGTAGCAGGCGTTTAACCCTAATTTTTTTAAAGGCCCCGTCACAACAGTGTCTATATCCCCTTCAAAAAAATCACCTGTCAGTTGGATGAGCTGGCCTATTTTCTCTTCTATTGAAAGGCTGTCCAATTTCTTAAGCAGTGTGTTGTTGTCCATGATTCTCCCCACATCATTTTATTTGTTATCTGTTTTTTCTTTAAACCCAAAGATCCACGTTAGCACAAATGCTACAGCAAAGCCGATCACACAAACTAAAATATAAAGAAATATCTGATTGTTCAGGTACAATAATATTCCAGGTAGGGCTGTAATCGACATACCCGTTGCTTGAATATTAAATATACGTGCGAAGAAACCACCAACCGCTCCTCCAATTAAGCCCATCATGAACGGTTTGCCATATCGAATGTTCACCCCAAAGATAGCGGGTTCTGTAATGCCCAACAACGCAGACAAGGTAGAAGGATAAGCAATGGATTTGGTTTTTACATTTTTGGATTTTAGACCAACAGCTAGCGCAGCACCCGCTTGTGCGCAAATCGACGCCGAACTGATTGGGTTTACCATATTCCAACCATTGCCCACTAACATCTGTATTTCAATCAGGTTTAAGGCATGGTGCAGTCCGGTAACTACAATAATCTGATTGATGCCACCGTAAATAAATCCGCCGATGCCATATGGTAATTTCAAAATGGCGGTAACAGCCATTAATATTAAAGTTTCCACCTCGTGAAAAATGGGACCAATTACGAACAATCCCAGTACCAGTGTTATTAATAATGTCAAAAACGGTGTTAGAATTAAGTCCAATGCATCGGGGACTGATTTTCTGATTTTCTTCTCCAGCATCGCCCCCACGACACCTATTATGAAAGCAGGCAGAACCGAGCCCTGATAGCCTGCAATTTTAATGAACCCGAAAAACACTAGTGGTTCCTGTACTTTTTGGGCGACATCCCAGGATGTAGGCAACGATGGACTCACTAACATTAATCCAATCAAAATCCCCAATAGTGGCGATCCACCAAACACCCGGAAGGCCGACCAACATACCAACACGGGTAAAAATGCAAAAGCAGTATCAGTCAATATTTGCGTAAACAATATGAAATTCGCAGAAATATGATCAGGTGTAAGTCCAAATAACTGGAGCAGTGCAGGCTGAGTTACTAAGCCTCTAACTCCCATGAATAATCCTGTAGCTACCAATGCGGGCATAATCGGAACAAATACATCCCCGAAAACTCGGATCATTCTTTTGAACCGATTATCATCTTGGGTGGAGGCCATTTCTTTCAAATCAGCTTTTGATGTAGCAGATATGCTTTGACCAACCATGGCATCGTATACTTTATTTACAGTACCGGTTCCAAAAATAATTTGATATTGCCCAGAGGTAAAGAAAACGCCTTTGGCCTTATCAATATTCTCAATAAATTCATCATCAATAATTTCTCTATCTTTTACAATCAGCCTCAGCCGTGTGGCACAATGTGCCATGGAAATAATATTGTCTTCTCCGCCAAGCCCTTTAATGACATCTTGGGCTATTTTAACGTATTCCTTTTCAAGACTCATCAGTCTCTTCCTTTCCTCTGTTCCTCTTAGTTAGTCTGAATCATTTGAAACTTTGATCAAATATGCTTCTTAAGAATATCATGACTGCGCTTTCAAACAGCGGGATTATTTTACTACATTAAGGTCAAATTTTGACCTTTTTATACTCTTGATTAATTATGATGAAACAATAAAGTGCACCCTAGAATACATACTGGAATAACCTTCTGGTTTATTCCCATGTATTTTAAAGGTGCACTTCAATTGTTATATAGAGAGTTAATTACGTTTTACTTAGTGACTTTCAACTGAGCACTGTCAGCTGTATAGATAACCTTCACTTTATAATTGCTTGGTAAACCTACTGTTTCAATCGAAGAAAATGCTCCATTCCGTTTACCATAAGTTAAGATCGTAGCACCATTAGCCGGTACATATTTGTTAGAAAAATTTAGACGTAATTTTCCGTTGAGTATGGCTGTTCCCTTCATTTTGAGCACATCATTTTTACTGCGCAGGTTAAGCTCAAGTGTTCCCTTGGAAGATTGTCTGTAATTTCCGCCAATAATCAGCTTTCCAGAAGCATTTTTAAGAAGAGTTCCCCCGTTATTCGTAATTCCACCACTTCCGAAAGCCGTTTCCGAATTTCCTTCCAGAGTACCTTGTTCGATCTGTGTACCGCCGGAATACGTATTGTTGCCCATTAGCTTCAACGTACCTGTTCCCTTTTTAGTCAGCTTTCCAACGCCGGAGATATTGTTGCGCCAGCGATCCAGTGCATTGAAACCGCCTTTGGAAGCGTCCATATTTACCGCAACATTATTGGTGAAAGCACCGTAGCCATCCGCGGCGGAAAACAGGTTTAATCGTCCCCATCCCTCAGCATCATCAAGTACAGGATAGCCGGAAGGAATCCCTGTAGTAGCCAAAACCCAACGACGTTGTGTGCTATCCAGGTAAGGCAAGCGTGTCTCCAACAGTACCTCAGCTCCCTTAGGCACTGTCATTGGCGTCGTAGTTGGATTAACCTGACTGAATCCGTATGTTAATCGTTGATTATAATTTTTTTTGTTTGTTGCATAATTGCTGAACCGATCTGGAGCTGTACCTTTTTGAGACAGCAGTTGTTTGCGAGCATCCTGATAAGCCGCTTTCTTCAAACTGCTATTGGCTGGATCAGACAGGATAGCAGCCGCCATCGCCGTTGCCATGACACGGCCTCCCATAACATCAAGCGGGGAGTGCATACCGGCAACAACACGGTTATTGCCCAGCTCCGAAGCTCGTGTCAGCAGTTCCTGATAACGCTCCGGCACGGCATAGGCCATAGCAATAGAACTGAGATACGCAGCATTGGTATGACCGCTAGGAAAGCCGCCATCGCTAGTAGCATCAGCTTTGAGAGCGGGAATAAGGCTCGGAACAACCACTGAGTTATCGCTCCAGCGAAACGGACGAGGATAGCTAAAATAAGACTTAGCCGGGTTCGTCGTTGAGTATTCCCCGCGCAAGGTATTTACCAGATTTACAATGTTGCCGAGATTGGAGCTTGTACTCCCTGCATTCGTTCCCTCATCTTCGTATTTCTTAGTCAGGGCATCTGCCGGAATGTCGTTGATCGTTGTCGTGGCACCTGCATTCTTTCGATATACATCAGTGAGCGAACCCAGACCGTCGATCACACTGTAGCTCTGGTTTCTACGATCATCCAAATAAGCCGCATCGGCCTCACTGGAAGTGCGACGGGCAGCCATATCAATCACTTTTTGAATATTGGCATCCAGCACGCTGTTGTTTAGCTTGGTACCTGTATCCCAAGTAGCGCCGGGAGTCCAAAGCTTATTAAATCCGGAGAGCAACCCGAGGGTCGGATTAGAGCTTTCCGTCTTATTTGCAGAACTATTATTTTTATAATGATCTACGAAATATCCCCACGATGGTTCTGTTGGAGTTACCGTTGTTGGTAGGGTTGCCGCACTCGCATAACTTCCACCCAGGGAACCTAGAAGTAATGGTAAAGATAGTAATGCAACTGATAATGGTTTCCTTAGCGATTTCATTCTCAAATCAGATCCTCTCTTCTCTTGTGCTCTTCATACTTTCTCTACGAAGCTATTATCTATACAACAAGATGTATGACATAAAGAATCATATCTTACGTTTGTTAAATCAAAAGCTTAGTTTTGTTAAATGAAAAAAAGGCATCCCTAGAGCCGTATATACGACTCTGGAGACACCTTGTTCAAACCGTTATAGAAAACCAGCTACCCTACAGCCATACTTCTATAACTTTGCCATTCACGAAAGCTACCGCCTTGAAATAAAGACTACGGTTGCCGTACACCCAGGCTTCGACTTGAGTTCCGTTTGAAGCAGCCCCCTTTTCTCTGACTGTTGGATTTCCCCATGCGAACTGCACCTGCGTCGTATTCATGCCCAAGCTTACCTCATTATTTTTAATCTTGTTCCAGATAGCTTGCGACCATTGGTATTTCTTGTACGGATCGTAAGTCAGAAATTGATCGGAATCAGACAGCATTTGTGGAATGCGTGAAGCTCCGATGATGGAATACGTGTCATAAGTTTCGCCATTGGCCCCCTGGAAAATAACTTCGTAAGATTTAACACCGTTCGGGTCCGTGCTGACTTCGATATCTTTAACTGTTACCTTGCCAAATCGCTCTCCAGCGCTATAGAAGTTATTGACCCAATAGGTTTTGCCAATTAATTTGGACAGACTGCCCAGATCAATGGCTCTGATAATTTTTGCCGTTTCTGGCGTCTCAATGACCAGCTTGGTAGCGCCTACAGATAATTCTCCTTGCTGGCGGTCACGATTCCATTTGAATCCGCCCAACTTCAGATCGGTCAGTAATGTTCCCGGGAATACAACCTGTCCGTTAACCGTTTGAACCTTGCCCTTCAGTGCAACAGGTTTACCATTCACCATCGCGGTGGAACTCCCTTTTTGGAGTACGATATTGTTTTTACCCAGCTTGATCGTTAAGGTCTGGTTCGCCACGGTAACAGATCCACCCAGCGTCTTGAACACAGACTGCACAGGTAAATATACATTGCCGTTCAGTATAGCTGCCCCGGTCAAAGTTTGATCGGACGATACCTTTAGTGTAAAAGAAGAGGGTATTCCTTCGGTCCGCAGAGCTACGGATGTGCTTCCAATGCCCCTTACTTTGAGTGTACCCGAACCATTCTGCTGTAGCTCGGCAACCTGCGGTTTCTCTACTTCAATCTCACTAGCTTCGGGATGACGTGTTAGTCGATAACCGTTCGAATATGTCTCTTGTACATTTAATTGAATAGTGTCGCCGATGGCAGCCTCTTTGGAGGTCGTCAACAAGGACATACCCGTTAATGTAGGCAAGCTCAGCGCAGTCGTGATCCCATCCTTATAGCCGACCCAAGAGCCATCCTTTAATTGTGCAAAAAGCTCGTCAGGCGAATCAACCAACCGTGCAACATTAGATAACCCGCTTAGCTGCACAGCTGGATATTTCTTCATTCGGTCATAGCTCCATACAGTCCCATCATGATGTACAGTAATCAAGACATGTGTACCTTTTTTCCATAAAATCGAAGAAATATCACTTCCCACTTCGCGTGGGGGTTCATTGGTCAGCATATCCAGCATCGTGACATGACCATCTTCCTTAAGCACTGCAGCGTACGCCGTACTCATCTTGATATCAAGCGCACCATCTACATGACCTATTTTGCGGGGCTTAGATTCTGCGTACCCTGTGGAATACCATACATCCCCGGATCGAGTAAGAACCGTAAAATAGGTACTTACCTTATCACCGTCTATAGCATCCGATATTCCCTCAACCTGTTCTCTTCCCCAGGAGATCGTCCCATCGGTTTTAATAGCCAGACCCTCTCCGGTAATCTCTTTTACTCCTGAGGATTGAGCCGTCACTTTTGGGTCGGAGTTATCATCCCAGATGGCTACCTTCCCGTCCTCAGTCCAGCCATAATAACCTTGGCTCTCGTTTTTGCTGCCTGTAATGCCTTTCAAATTCAATTTCTCAATAACCGGGCCATCTATACTCTTTCTCCATAAAGAACCGTCATCCAGTATGTAGTTATTCCGGTCGATCACGTCTATAATTTTAGCGTTTTTCCAAGTGTTGTTCGTCGTTACATTTGCCGCTACTGCTGTTTCTCCATTGTTTAACGCAGTTCCCACCACCGCTCCACATACCATGGATACTGCCAGCAAAATCTTCGCTGCTTTTCTCATCGTAGTTCCCCTTTTCTATCTATATTTCCATATCAGTATTTTGCATAATTCCACTCCCAACGCTCAAAAATATAATATATACACGAGCTGGAGCACTTCAATCTCTATATTGCTGATTTGAAAAGCGCTCTTGGGACTTATGCAAAATACTCACATATATATCGGTTTTGAGGGTGATAAACGTTTGAATTTCGATGTGCCATTTTAGAAACCAACTAAATCGAGCAATAAAGAGTATCCAGCAGAATGGGCAAGCAGCAATGAGTAAAATGGGGCTTTATCCCACTTTCAGCCATTTGCTGCAAACGGATCGCTTCCTATATCTTAAAATATACATACATATTCGGAGGTTGCCATGACTAGTAAATCTGCTACAAAAAATGAAACGGGCCAATCGCTTCCCCTCCCGGGGCCGCAAGCGAAAAGCACCGTTTTTGCGATTCTGATTGCGATCAGTTTCGTCCATCTGTTCAATGACTCGATTCAATCGGTCATTCCAGCGATCTTTCCAATCTTAAAGGAATCTATGAGCCTGAGCTATACGCAGATCGGCTGGATTTCATTCGCGATCAATTTTACAGCTTCAATCATGCAGCCTGTGATTGGCTTGTTTTCGGACAAACGACCTACGCCAGCTATCCTTCCCATCGGTATGGGCTTTACGCTGACTGGTATGCTGTTGCTCGCCTATGCTGCCGATTATAAAGCGGTACTGATCGCAGTCATCTTTGTAGGTCTAGGCTCGGCTGCCTTTCACCCTGAAGGCTCGCGCGTATCCCATATGGCGGCAGGATCACGCCGGGGCTTAGCACAATCCATTTTTCAAGTTGGCGGCAATGCGGGCCAATCGCTGGCACCGATGCTCACGAGCTGGATTTTTATCCCGTTGGGACAATTCGGTGCGATCTGGTTCACAGGTATTGCAGCAGCGGGAATTGTGGTGCAATCGTTCATCGCCCGCTGGTACGGTAACGTCCTGCGTACAGAAGGCATTGCACGCAAAAAAGCGGTGGCACGCCGCATGAAGCCCGAAGTGCGTAACCGTGTTATGTTTGCCATGATTGTCCTCATTCTATTGGTATTCGTCCGTTCGTGGTACTCAACCTCGGTCGGAAGCTACTATTCGTTTTACCTGATGGAAGTATTCAAAATGCCATTGGCTGATGCACAGCTTTACATTTTCCTGTTTCTAGGGGCTGGAGCGCTGGGCACCTTCTTTGGCGGTCCGCTGGCGGACCGTTTTGGTAAACGCAATATGATTTTTCTGTCCATGGTATTAGCTGCACCGCTGGCGCTGTTGCTGCCTTATGCCAACCAATTCTGGACGGCAATCCTGCTGGCGATTATCGGATTTATTATGCTGTCTAGCTTTTCGGTCACAGTCGTATATGCACAGATGCTCGTGCCTGGTAAAATCGGGACCGTGTCTGGTCTCATTACGGGCCTCGCTTTTGGCCTTGGCGGTGTGGGCGCACTCGTGCTCGGCAACTGGATCGACAAGGTAGGCATCACCCACATCATGTTCCTGTGTGGCTTTTTGCCACTACTCGGCATCTTAACCTTCCTGCTTCCTACAGATAAAACCCTGAACCGCTGGGCGGAAGAAAATGGAGCCGAAGTGTAACAGGCAAACGTGCAGCGGCCATCTTGGCCGCTGCACACCTTTATAGCCAACTAACGTGTTTCCTCACGAAAAAAATATCCCCTTTTACGCCTAAGTGTTGCAATCAGTTCTCTACTTCTGCCAAACGCATCAAAATACGACGCTTCCGATACAACATTTTCCCTGCTTCAGCTACGTCACTAATAGCGCTTCGATTCGCGATGGAGCCGAACAAAATGCCTGCAATCGGAACCATTTGAAGCAGCTTTTTCCATCCAAACTGATCACGATAGGTGTTAATGACCTCTTTCCATCCCTGCATCTGGGAAAAAATCTGTGCCTGACGTGAAGGATCATCGAACAAAGCCAACTCCTCTAATACAGCCTTTTTACCCACAATATCGGATGAAGCGAATTGCATACACTTAATAATAAAAATACGTTCCTGCTTATCATGGGGATTAAAGCCATAGCATAAGGCTATTTCCTGAAGCACTTTGAGCGACAAGCCGAGCAAAAGAGGAATATCCGCCGCAATCGTAAACACACCGCCAATCCCCGTTGTTGCTCCCTGAGCAGTGGCAAAGGTAATGCGACCCGACGTCATATCGTCAGCAGTCCGATCCATGATTGTTAGCGGGAGATCAGCCGCCTGTTTCAACTCCCACCTAGGTTCGGCACTATGTTCCGAATCAGCGTTTTCCCCAGCACGAGGCAGGTCCTGCGTATCCGAAGCGGAATCTGCACCAGTTTGCTGAATTACATGTTCATGGGCCGTCTTTTTCAGCCTGTTCAGAACCGTTTCTTCTTTCACCAAATATTTGCCGCCGTTCTGAATGAAGCTGCCCAGCTCGTTAAGCAGTTGCTCCAGTTTGTCTTTAATGATTTTGGGCGTCAGCCGATCCAGCAGCATAAAAGGCCATCTGCCGATTTTTTCCCAGAAAAAGATGTCCTTCTGCTCCTTCTCCCATTTTTCAATATTCTTCAACTCATGACGCAATACGTCCTGGCTTTCCCGATATTCTGTAAGCTGCTTCATAACCGTAGACGTCTCCTTTTGACTATGCTAGTTTATGTATGGGTAATACGTAAGCAAGGCGAATTCAGGTTTCTTTTTTTAGCAAACTAGATGATATAGTAAGTTGAAAATCCGTACAGATCGGAGTGTAATGATGAATAATGTAGAGCTTGTCCCTTACCATTGTGGGCATGATGCCATTTTACATACCTTCTACTTACCTGAGGAGCAGAAGCAGTTTACTGGAATGCCGGATGAAATGCTGACACTGGCCAAGGAAGACCCCCACCGCCATCCTGTCGTGATTACGGCTACTAGAAGACCCGTTGGATTTTTCATTTTATACGATGGGGATGAATTAGCGGACTATACGAATACTGCTGAGGCACTGCTGCTGCGCGCGTTCTCTATTCATTACGCAGATCAGGGACAAGGATTCGCTAAAAAAGGGCTGCTTCTACTACCACAGTTCATCGCCAGACACTTCCCACATATTCGAGAGATTGTGCTGGGCGTCAATGCCCGCAATCTGTCTGCCCAAAGTCTGTATCGCAAATGCGGCTTTATCGATGAAGGCAACACTAAAATGGGACAACACGGCTTGCAGCATATATTTAAAATGAGCCTATAACGTTGACCTCGATAGCCCCCGCCCACATAAAAAAGCTTTCGGCACAAACGCCGAAAGCTTTTATCGTTAAATCTCACCAATGGAAAAACTCAATTTGTAATTACCAAACTTCGTAAGCTCATCCAGCATGGTATTTAACTCTGCCTGTGATGACATGCGCAAGCGCATCCAATAACAGCCTTCCCCACTCACCCGATGGATTTCGACAATATAGGGATGCTCCCGGGCAAAAGCCTGGAAAGCACTGTGAGTCGTTCCTGAATTCAAAAAAACCGTAATAAAGGCATGAATCGTCTGTCCAATTTTTTCAGGGTTCCAGCGCAGCGTATAGCCCTCGATAATGCCCGCATCCTGCATTTTTCGAACACGAGCCCCTACGGCTTGGCCTGTCAAATGAACAAGCTGGCCGATCTCCTTGTTCGATAAAGAGCTGTCTTCAATTAAATGATGAAGAATGCGTAGATCGGTGTTATCAGGTACGAATAGTTCCATAGTTATTTTTCCTTTCATGATGAAACGAGAATGCTGGTTTTCCTTTCAACAGGCCGTAGCCTGTAGCTCCTTGCGTCAGATATGATTGTAACAGAAACAAAGAACTACAGAAAATACACTCGGTCAAAAATAACATCCATTACAAAGGAGCTTCCATATATGAAAATCACACTAATCCGCAACGCAACCTTATGGCTGGAATACGCTGGAGTAAAATTTCTGATTGATCCAATGTTAAGCGATGCTGGCGCAAATCCGCCGATTCCCAATACGGAAAATGCCCGCCGTAATCCGCTGGTTCCCTTGCCACCGCAATGGCAGGCGCTCGGACAGCCTGACGTTGTTATCGTCACACATTTACATCTGGATCATTGGGACCCGGCAGCCGTACGCTGGTTGGACAAACAAATTCCCGTCTTCTGTCAGCCCGGAAATGAAGAACAAATCACTGCTGATGGTTTTACACGGGTTAATCCGATTTGGGTGGCTGGTTCTGTGGGAGAAATTGAGATTATCCGTACAGCCGGGCATCACGGAACCGGAGAAATCGGGGAACAGATGGGGTCCGTGTCCGGCTTTGTGTTTCAGGCTCCAGGTGAACCTGTCGTCTATTTGGCTGGGGATACGATCTGGTGCAGTGAAGTCGCGGAAGCACTAGATAAATACCGTCCTGAGTGGACAATTGTGAACGCTGGAGGAGCACGGTTTACGGTAGGTGATCCTATAATTATGACTGCCCAAGATGTAACAGCTGTTGCGCAGCATGCCTCTTATACACAAATCGTGGCTGTCCACATGGAGGCAATCAACCATTGTCTACTAACTCGCTCTGAGCTTACAGAACACATCAACCGTGAAGGTTTGAAGGAACGCGTCCATATTCCGGCAGATGGAGCGACGGTTTCGGGATAATATGTGTGCTGGCATCGGATGATGGTTCCTACATTCCAGACCTAATAAACAAGACACCTCCAGCATCCACATTTTAAATGGGACTGGAGGTGTCTTGTTTTACGATATCGAATTTGAGCTTAAGCAGATCTTTTGTTTTTGTTGTAAATATCGAAGGCAACCGCCAGCAGAAGTACCAAGCCCTTGATGCCTTGCTGCCAGTCAATACCCAGACCGATCAGAGACATGCCGTTATTCAGTACGCCCATGACCAAACCACCGATAATGGCTCCAAAAACGGTTCCGATCCCCCCGGATGCCGAAGCACCGCCGATAAAGCAAGCCGCGATGGCATCCAGCTCAAAGTTCGTACCTGCTCTCGGCGTAGCCGCGTTCAGACGTGCAGCAAAGATCAGACCGGAAATGGCAGCCAGCACGCCCATGTTGACAAATACCCAGAACGTTACTTTTTTCGTTTTGACACCGGACAGACCCGCTGCCTTTTCATTTCCACCCAACGCATACACATGACGGCCCATAATCGTGCGGTTCATGACGAAGGAGTATACAACGATCAGTATGAACAGCAGCACGAGAATGTTAGGTATCCCCGCGTAGCTCGCGAGCATGAAGGTGAACAGATTGATAACCGCAGCCACCACAATCAACTTGAGTACAAATAATGTCTGTGACGGAACCTCGAATCCATATTTAAGCTGAGAACGGCGTTCGCGAATTTCGTTCACGATAAACCATACCGTGAGTGCAATACCGATAATGATGGATACCAGGTTATAACCGGTAGATGAAAAATCCGGCAGGAAGCCTGAACTGATTTTTTGGAAGCCCCCCGGAAATGGAGAGATAGATTGGCCTTCCAGCACGATCATTGTCAATCCGCGAAAGAGCAGCATTCCCGCCAATGTAACGATAAATGCCGGAATCCGTACATAAGCGACCCAGAACCCTTGCCATGCGCCGATTAACGCCCCGACCAGCAAAGATGCAATCACAGCAATCCATGCTGGAAGCTGCCAATCGACCATCATTATGGCGGCAACCGCACCGACAAAAGCGGCTATGGAGCCGACAGACAAATCAATATGTCCAGTGATGATGACCAGCACCATCCCGATAGCCAGCACGAGAATATAGCTGTTTTGCAGAATCAGATTGGTAATATTAATCGGCTTCAACAGCAGGCCGCCCGTCAGCACCTCGAACAAAATCATAATGACGACCAGTGCAATCATCATGCCATATTGGCGGATATTATTTTTAAATAGTTTAGTTATGGTTTCCATGCTTCACGCCTCCTGACTTGGTCATATATCTCATCAACGTTTCCTGCGACGCGTCCTCACGGCTAACCTCTCCAGTGATCCGCCCAGCATTCATGACATAAATCCGGTCACACAAGCCTAGTACCTCTGGCAGCTCGGACGAAATGACCAGCACTCCCTTGCCTTCAGCGGCAAGTCGATGAATAATCGTATAAATTTCATATTTGGCGCCCACATCAATGCCGCGTGTCGGCTCATCCAGAATCAGAATATCCGGCCCGGCGAAAATCCATTTGCTCAGCACCACCTTCTGCTGATTGCCGCCACTCAGATTACCCGTTTTCTGTAAAATGCTCGGCGCTTTGATGTTCATGCTTTTTTTCATTTCCTCTGCAACGACGACTTCCTCCTGCTCATTGACGACAGCGCCCTTCGTCAGCTTGTTCAGGCCAGTCAGCGAAATATTACGCTTGATATCATCCATCAGAATGAGGCCATACTCCTTGCGATCCTCTGTCACATAGGCAAAGCCGTTGTTGATCGCGTCTGTAACCGTGTTGTTCTGGATCGGCTTGCCGTCTTTAATCAGCTGACCGGAAATGTTGCGTCCGTACGACTTGCCAAAAATACTCATCGCCAGCTCGGTCCGTCCCGCCCCCATCAGCCCGGCAATACCGACAATTTCACCACGCCGGATGTTCAAATTCACCTGATCCAGCACCTTGCGGTCTGCATGATGCTCGTGATACACCGTCCAATCCTTCACTTCCAACACGACTTTGCCAATCTCGGCATGGCGCTCTGGATAACGGCTGGTCAGATCACGTCCAACCATCCCGCTAATGATCCGATCCTCCGTAACCTCATCCTTTTTCATATCCAGTGTCTCAATCGTCTTTCCGTCCCGCAAAATCGTGATCGAATCTGATACCTTCGCGACCTCATTCAGCTTGTGGGAGATGAGAATGCAGGAAATGCCCTGTTTTTTAAATTCCAGCATCAAATTAAGCAGATTTTCACTATCATCCTCATTCAACGCCGCTGTCGGTTCATCGAGAATAAGCAGCTTCACCTTTTTTGATAGCGCTTTCGCAATTTCAACTAGTTGTTGCTTCCCGACCCCGATGTTCGTAACTAATGTATTGGGATTTTCACTCAAACCGACCTTGGACAGTAGCTCGCGTGTCCCTACAAAAGTCTCTTTCCAATCAATCACGCCGCCACTGGCGCGTTCGTTGCCCAGATAAATATTTTCCGCAATCGAGAGATACGGGATTAGCGCCAGCTCCTGATGGATAATGACAATGCCCAATTCCTCGCTCTGCTTGATATCCTTGAACTCACATGTTTTGCCCTGGAAAACAATATCCCCTTCATAGGTTCCATGCGGATATACACCGCTCAGTACCTTCATCAGCGTCGATTTGCCTGCACCGTTCTCACCGCACAGGGAATGAATTTCGCCTTCCTTGACCTTGAGATTTACATTTTCCAATGCCTTCACGCCGGGAAAGGTTTTGGTAATTCCCTTCATTTCCAAAATGATTCCAGTCATGGGATACGCTCCTTTCGGTTGGATTCTTACTCTTATTTCAGTCCAATTTGCTCTTTGGTGTAGTAGTGACTGCCGATAATATCCTTTTCCACATTCGTCCGATCCACCGAGATCGGATCAAGCAAGTAAGCAGGAATAACCTTTTTACCGTTGTTATACGATTTGGCATCATTCACTTCCGCTTGCTTACCCTGTAAAATACTGTTGGCCATCACGACCGTTTGCTCCGCCAGCTTGCGGGTATCCTTAAATATAGTTTGCGTCTGCTCCCCGGCCACAATCGACTTGATCGAAGCCAGCTCCGCATCCTGCCCTGTAATGATCGGCAGCGGCTTGTTCGCTGATCCATATCCGACCCCTTTCAGGGATGAAATGATACCGATGCTAATGCCATCATACGGGGATAGTACCGCGTCCAGATTAGCCCCCGAATAGTACGCACTCAGCAGGTTATCCATTCTCGACTGGGCCAAAGCTCCGTCCCACCGCAGTGTAGCGATCTGCGCCATCGTCATCTGCTTGCTGCGCACGACCAGTTTGCCGGAATCCACGTACGGTTTAAGTACAGACATCGCACCATTAAAGAAGAAATAAGCGTTATTGTCATCCGGTGAACCACCGAACAGCTCGATATTGAAAGGGCCTTTGCCTTCCTTGAGTCCCAGCTTTTTCTCAATATATGCCGCCTGTAGCACGCCCACCTTAAAGTTATCGAAGGTCGCATAATACGTCAGATACGGTGTGTTACGAATCAGACGGTCGTAAGAAATGACCTGAATGCCTCGGTCGTGTGCCTTCTGAATCACATCCGTCAGCGTGTTTCCGTCGACCGAAGCGATCACCATAACATTGACGCCCTTGGTGATCATATTTTCGATTTGAGAGATTTGGTTTTCCACCACGTCCTCGGCGTACTGTAAATCCGTTTTATAGCCTTGCTCTTGAAACAACCGGACCATATTTTCTCCGTCTCCTACCCAACGCTCGGACGATTTGGTCGGCATGGAAATGCCTACGTAGCCTTTTTCCTTGCTGCCCGTTCCACTCTCCGCCAAATTACAGGCCGAAAGCATCAGGGCCAAAACCAGAAGCCATACGACAACAGCTCCTTTTTTCATATGAAGTTCCCCTTTCCTCATGTGATGCGGGTCAATTTGAAGGTAAGTGCTGATTAGAGTTGAAATTAGATAGCGCTTACATAAGTGAGGCAACGAGTACCTCTCCTTTTTTTATGTGCAAACACATGGTATCATTCCAGGCCGGGAAAGGTCTTTGCAGGTTTTGAACTTTTTTTATAAAATTTTAACCTTTGTGTGGGGGGAGGGGTTTGCTTTTATAATTCTCTATCATATTATCTAGCCAAATGGGGCTCTATCATAAAAACACAAAATTCTTAACCAGAAGATATTGAACATTCGTTCGCATTAAAGTAAAATTATATTCACATCGTTAAAAATTACGTACGTAACCAAGGAGAATGCTAATGAACTTTAGTTATAGTTTCCCTGCCCTTAGAGGTTTTCAAGCTGGGAGAGAATTTTACACGGTAATGTGTCCTTTACGATTAATCCCTAAGATTTTTTTATTTGATGAGGAAGAAATCCCAGCCGAGCATCGCGCTCAACGCCTTATGAATAAATCTAGGATTCCAGATATAACTAATTATATTCTTGAGAACCCTACAGACTACATATTCTCTTCCTTAACTGCCTCCGTTGATGGCGAGATGATTTTCCAGGAAAGTTCCAAAGAACTTAAAGATATAGGATATCTTACTATTTCGCTCGATTCTAAGTTCTTAATTAATGACGGACAACATCGACGGGCAGCAATTGAGGATGCGTTAAAAATCGCTCCTGAGCTGGGTGATGAAACAATTTCCGTCGTTTTCTTCCAGGATCTAGGACTTATTCGCTCTCAGCAAATGTTTTCGGATTTAAATCGACATGCAGTTAACACAACTTCTTCCATCGGAATTTTATATGATCACCGCGATCAGCTATCAATTATTACTAAAAGTCTGATTGCTGATATCCCTTTACTTGAACGTTATACTGACCGTGAAAGAGTATCTTTATCTAAAAATTCGCCTAAATTATTCGCCTTAAATCATATCTTTAATACAAACTGCCGTCTCTTAGGTAAAGGTAAGGGTCAGATGATCTCAGAACAAGAAAAAGAATTTGTGAATCATTTCTGGCTCCTTCTCTGTGAGTCTATTACAGAATGGGAAGATGTATTAAATAAGAAGACAACCCCCAGAGATCTGAGGGCAACCTCAGTTATTGCTCACGGTGTTTTCTTAGAAGCAGTGGGTATTGTCGGACATTATCTTTACTTCCATCATTCAGATGAATGGCAAGGATTTATTAAAAAGCTTAAACATGTTGACTGGAATCGTGACAATAAAAAAGATTGGCTAGGTCGCGCTTATGGACAAACCGGACGCATCAACAAAACAAATGAAACCATTCAACTGACTGCAAATCTTATTAAATTGAAGATTGGACTCCCATTAACAGAACAAGAACAAAGAATTGAAAATAAAATAAAGGAGGTTCCCCCTCTTGGAACTTAATATATTCAATACAGGAAGTAAATTTATAGAAGCTAAGGAACTGGTTAAAGAAGTTTATTTAGCTGACGAACGGCCTTGGGTAGTTGGGTTTAGTGGAGGTAAAGATTCTACTGCTGTTGTACAGCTAGTATTTCAAGCATTGAGTGAGCTTGATTCTTCCTCTTTGAGTAAAAAAGTGTACGTAATCTCTTCAGACACCCAAGTGGAAACCCCACTTATAATCAATAAAATTACTAGAACGTTAGGACGAATTCAAAGCAGAGCTTTGGAATTAGGATTGCCTATTGAAACCCAAAAGGTTCGTCCTAAAGTAGAACAAACTTTCTGGGCCTCTATTATTGGAAAAGGATATCCAACTCCGCGCCAAAAGTTTAGATGGTGTACAGACCGTCTAAAGATTGATCCAGCAAATCGGTTTATTATAGATAAAGTAGATCAATTTGGTGAAGTCATCATGCTTCTCGGTGTAAGGGATTCTGAAAGTTCGACTCGCGCAGCTGTTATGCAATCACATACTATTGAAGGTAAGAAATTAATGCGACATTCTACTTTACGGAATGCTTTTGTATTTGCTCCGATCCGTGCGTTCAATCTCGATGATGTATGGGAATTTTTGTTGCAGTATGAGTCACCTTGGGGAGACGATAATAATGAGTTGCTTCAATTGTATCAAGATTCGAGCAGTGAATGTCCTCTTGTAGTAGATAAAGAAGTTAAAGAAAGTGCTGGTTCTTGCGGGAATAGCCGATTTGGCTGCTGGACTTGCACTGTTGTTAATGAAGATAAGGCTTTAAGTGGATTTATTAATAGTGGCGTCGATTGGCTTCGTCCACTTTACGAATTCAGAAACTTTTTGGTAGAAATTAGAGAAGATCGTACACAAAGACAAAAACATCGGATGAATGGTGAAGTATACTTAACTTCAAATTTAGACGGAATTTCTGATATTGAAAGTCACCCTAAGATCTATAAATCTGAAATAAAACAATATATTGAAAATAACAATATTAATTTAGCTACAGTTGAAGATCTCGATGTTATTGTAATAGATGATGATGGAAGCAACAAACGATTTGGTGTTGGCCCCTTCACTCTTAACGCTCGAGAGGAAATCTTAAGAAGGCTGCTTCGCACACAGAAGGCCGTACGTAAGCTTCATGACCCCAATATTGAGCTAATCACTATTGAAGAGCTTAAAGCTATTCGTAAGTATTGGCATGATGACTTACAATGGGAAGATCGATTACCTCAAATAGTAAAAGATGAAACTGGTGAAGATTTTGATTGGCAACATGATGACCGCCCAGTTTTCAAGGAAGACCAGTTGACTGACCTTGAGACATTATGCCAAGAAGAAGGAGTTAACCTCAGCCTGCTCAAGCAATTAATCTCTGTTGAAAAAGATTATTCAGGCGTTAAAGTAAGAAGAGGTCTATTTCAATCATTCGATAAAACCCTTAAACAGGATTTCTTACATCTATAGAAGGTGGATAATATTCAATGCAAATTAATAAATTGGTGCTTCGTAATATAGGCGCTTATTACGGAAACCTAAACAAGTTTGATTTTAGAACAACATCTACAAATAATGTTATCTTGCTAGGCGGTAAGAATGGCGCTGGCAAGACTACTATTTTGGAGTCTCTACGAATTGTACTATTTGGTTCGATGGCTTACGGATTTATAACTGATAATGAACCTTATTTTCGCAAAATACGCTCATTATTGAATCGCAGGGCTCTGCAAATAGGTGAGAATGATTTTCAGATTTTACTTGACTATATTTCTACGGAAGACCTCGAGGTCAATCATTACTCCTTAATTCGTAGTTGGAGATTTAAAAATCAAAAAATCAAAGAATACTTTTCAATTCAAAAAAACGGGAAACATTTAAATGCACAAGAAATTTCAGATTTCCAAAATCGACTGCGCGAAGAAATGCCGCCTCGATTATTTGAATTGTGCCTTTTTGATGGTGAAGAAATCTCCAAAATTGTTTCTGAGGAAAAGATTCCTGAATATTTAAGCGAGTCAGGAAAGATCCTTTTTAACTTGGATCTCTTTATGAACCTAGAAAAAGATTTACAAACTTACCGAGTACAATATGCTCAAAAAAATCTGGAAGCAACAAAAGAAATTGATGAGCAGAATAAATTGGGAACTGAAATCAGTGAACTAGAACAGAAGCTAGGAAAGACTGAGGAATTGATTTCATCTAGCGAAGGCGAAATTATAAATTTAATTGATCTGGTTAAAAAAGATAAAAAAGAGTTTGAAATTCATGGTGGTTTAGTTCAAGAAAGACGGCAAGAGCTGGTCACAAAAATAAATTATATTGAAAATACTAGAAAAGCCAACACCGATAAAATTCGTACTTTTGCAAATACATTACTGCCTTTTTATATTGCTCGTACACAATTAAAAGAAGTTGCTCGACAACTTTCCCTAGAGAAAGAGCATGAGTCTTATGAGTTTGTTGCATCAACCTTAGAAAAAAATAAACTTAATGAATTGCTAACCAATCTACAGAAAAATACGACATCTGCAATGATAGATATGGATCAGCTATATGAGGGTATTCTTAATTTAATTCGGCCTGAAAATATTCAATTACTCCACCGGGCTTCCTTTGAACAGCAAAGTGAGATTCATAGCTTGTATAGACAGATTCAAACTTTAGATCCTTCTAGTTTTATCCAATTATTTGATGCGAATACAAAGCTATTAGAAGAAGCACAGAATTTTAGAAAAGCTGTTGAAAGAAACGATCAGGCTAGTGAATTTAAAGATCTACTTGAAAGTATAGAAAATAAGACTAAAAGAATTGAGCAACTAAAGCTTACAATTGAGCTAGCTTCCAGTGAAGTAGACACTTTAAAAGAAAACATTCGAATAAAAACAACCGCTTCTAACAAGATAACAGAAAAAATTAGAGACTTTCATAAAGCTGAGAACTCCTTTGTTATGACTGAAAAACTATTAAATGTGAGCCAACGGTTTAGAGAAAGGCAATGGCGTAAAAAACTAGATGATGTAGCAAAAGAAGCTACAAAAATGATTAACATTCTCTTTAGAAAAAAATCATATATTGAACGGATGCATATAGACCACTCTTCATTCGAATTGCATCTTTACAATAAGGAGAAACAAGAAATTAACAAGGAACGCTTATCTGCTGGGGAAAAAGAAATGCTTATGCTTAGCGTAATTTGGGCAATGTTTCAAGTTTCAGGTTGGAAACTTCCTTTTGTATTTGACACTCTTTTTGGTCGTCTTGATCAAGATCACAAAAGAGCATTGATTCAACATTTTGTACCTAAATGCGGCAATCAAGTTTTGATGTTTACCACAGATTCTGAAATTGCCTCCGAACAATTTGAACTAATTAAAGATATTACTTCAAACTGTTACACGCTGGAATTTAATGAAACTTTGGAAGCAGCAGAAATCGTTCAAGGCCGATACTTTAATTTCACAAGGGAGAACACCCTCTTATGAATTTCACTTTAAAAACTTCCAAATATGCAAAAGATATACTTTTACAACTCCAAGCTTCTACAAGCATTACGCCGAATATATTAATTCGTTATGCAGTAGCTCTCTCTTTAAAGATTGGAGATTCCTCTGCTGAGCTTACACCTATCACAAAAGATTTTACTGATGGGCTTTCTCTTAACCGAAGTACAGTAACTGGCGAATACGATTATATTTTCCGTGCAATGATTACCCAAGCAGCAGGGAAAGAACTCTCAGACGAAGAGTTCTTTCCAGGTTATTTTAATGCTCACCTAGAACGCGGAATTAGAGCACTTGCTGCCGAGTATAAAAGTACTGGAAATTACGAAAAATTTATTCGTGCCTTGCTACTATAATTGAAAGTAGTGATATTATGCTTTATTTAGACAATAGTGCAACGACAAAAATTCATTCTGAAGTTCTAGAAACTATGCTACCTTATTTACGAGAAGAGTATGGTAATCCCTCTAGCAAGTTCTATTTACTGGCCGAAAATGCAAAAAAAGCAGTCTCCAAAGCACGTGAACAAGTTGCCGAACTTCTTGGGTGCGATGCTGATGAAGTTGTTTTCACCAGTGGTGCTACCGAAAGTAACAATATGATCATCAAAGGGATTGCCGACTATTACGGGAGACGAACAGATGTTAACAAAAATATGCTTACTTCAAAAGCAGAACATCCATCAGTTATTGAGACATTTAATTATTTAGAAAAGTATGACTTCCAGATTAATTATTTGGATGTAGATCAATTTGCTAGAGTGGATATTCAAAAAATAAAAGAAGCAGTTGTACATGACAGTCCTATGCTTACTTCAATTATGTGGGGTAATAATGAAATAGGTTCTTTAAATCCAATTGAGGATTTATCGTTAGTATTCGAAGAGAACGGTCTCTTTTTTCACACAGACGCTACCCAAGTTGTAGGAAAAGTTCCAATTTCTTTGAATAAACTTAAAGGTGTTCGACTCTTATCTCTATCTGGCCATAAGATCGGCGGGCCAAAAGGTGTTGGAGCAGCAATAATACGAAAACAATCCAAAGAGATCTTTACACGTCTCACTCCTCTCCTCCACGGGGGAGGACAAGAAAACAATTATCGGAGTGGTACGCTAGCTGTGCACAATATTGTAGGGTTAGGGAAAGCAGCTGAGCTTGCTCATAAAAACCTCTATAAAAATATAAAAAGGTTAAATGATTTAGAAAAGTACCTAACAGACATCTTTAAAACGAATTTAGGAGACAAAGTTAAATTTAATAGCGACGAAAAAAATAAAATTCCCGGCTTGATTAGTTTGCAATTTATTGGTGTTAACAATGAATTGCTTTTAAAAAAGCTCTCCCCTTTTGCAGCCCTTTCCTCTGGCTCCGCTTGCAGTTCTAGCAAACCTAGTCATGTATTAAGTGCTATGGGGAAATCGCTTGAAGAAGTCCGTCAAACAGTCAGAATTACTTTAAGTACGGATGTTAACGAAAATCAACTAGAATTATTTAGAGAAATTAAATAATTCATCAAATTTGTTCTGTACAAAAACCAGGTGAAAATAACTCCGGTAATTATATGACCGATTATTGGTAATTAATAAACAAAATAATAGTAGCTGCAAATTTAGTTCGAAGTGTGGAGTGCTTAGCGAAGCAACTTAAAACTCAGTGTTCCTGTGAGTGAGAAACTATGGGGAAATACTTAGTTTATTTGATTTAAGTGAATGAGTTAATTAAAGCAAAAAGACTCAAGTAGTTCCAAGTCTTTTTGCTTGTTCGCTCTTTTAAATAGAATTTATTAATAAAATATAAACACCTCAAACAGAGTTCTCACTATAAAAACAAACAAACTTAAATGAGATGTTTCGTTTCAAAATGAACTAAGGAAGAAACGATAGTACATCCTTTAAAGAAATAACATATATATCTGAGCTCCTCGACCCAAGGATTCCCAATCTATGTGTGCTTCCATGGAAAATCCTATTAGTCGGATTTACTGGAACAAGAGTATATGAAGTACTAGATATCTGAGGCGGAACCGACGTATCCCAAACCACTAACAAATCAATTTGATTTGGAGCTTTATTGGATTGCCGATTTAATTCGTTTAATAATCCACCAGCTGAGAGTTTGAATTCGACGCACAATTCAGGGTATATAGTTTGTCCAGCGTATAAATGTGCATGGTTATATTCTTCGTATCCCCGTACTCTTAGTTCTTGTTCTCTCAGTCTGCCAAATCCTATTGGATCTACAGGTTCTATGTTCCCCAATAAAGGCAAGTTATAAGTGTAACAAGCATCGTATACTTTTTCAGAGCCAGCTTGGTAAAGAACATTGTACCCCTTAATAATATCCTGAGATAGTAAAGCATAAAATAATGCTACTACTTCCTGTTCTGAATGAGGAATAGACATCAATGGTGAATATTTTTGAATTTTCGTTACTTCATTAGAATATCTTGTGTCATCTACCCTATGTTGTTCCTTAGCATTATTTATATCTAATTGAAAGTCAGGTATATTAAATCCATTTCCGCCGCCGGGAGTCGGGCCACGACCTATGTCTAAATCACGACTTGCATAGCTAGCAAAGCTATCTGATTCTCCAATTTGAGTTTGATTAATCAAGTTAACAACAGAAGAATCAATTAGATCAGCATAGTAACTTGTGATGCCTTTTCGTCCAGAGTCTAATGTATTACTTATATCGAGAGTGCAATCAACTATAACGTAGTACCTTTTGTATGCTCCACCTTTTTTATCCCATGAATCAAGTTTTATTCCAGTCGGCATACCATCAATAGATAAATAAATGCCACAAGAGATCTTTGCACCAGCATCTTGGATTTCATTCAAGCGTAATTGATCCTCTATATTGCCCAATCGTGTAGAACTTATAGCAGATAAATAAATATTACATTTAATAGGTGTTCTTTGGCCTATTGTAAAATCAGGAATATTATGCATCAAACCTCTGAATCCTCTTGTAAAGTTTGCAGCTTGGATTTGTGTAATATAGTTTGCAAATTCAAAAGTATTCAAAGCTATTTCTGGATGCTGAGCTGGATGGTAATATGAGTATGGAACATTTATTGATCCACTTTCTGTACCATTAGGAAACGTTACTTTAAGTGTAATATCAATTGGTACGATAGGTGGTAGTGAGAAAAGGGTTTTAGTATTTCCTATCGCAGTTTTAGTTCTCAAAATATAACAGAATCTTTCTAAATCACTACTATCATTAAGAATATTGTTGACTAGGTCTAATGCTGCAACTGCATCAAATCTCCTTTGATAGTCATCGTCGAACCTAAGGCTAATTTTAGTATTCCACTCCCCCATTTCAGGATCTTCTGATATTATTGCCTGATCAGGAAAGTTTGGAAGCGGCATACCCTCTAAACTTATCCAGTCGAAAATATTTGAAACTTCGTACTCAAAAGCATCTATTTCAGTGAATTTTCTACTTGTAACTGAAAGATGTCGACTAATAAAAGAAACAAATGTTAAACCATATCCCTTAAAACCGTAGTCTTGTTTGATTTTTTTTCCAGAACTTTTTGGTAGTAGAAACTTTACAATATTCTCTGATTCAATCCCAACACCGTTATCTAGAATAGTTAAAGTCTTAGTAATTGTATTAATTCTTATTTCAATCTTGCCAATATAGCTAGTCTCTGAGTATTCAGGGAAGCATTGATGAAATTCATTATATAGGTGATAGGTTGGGTCATTTATTAAACGATATCTTCGATTAATTGCATCCACTGCATTTTGAATTAATTCAGCATGAACATCCCAGAAGTTTCGATAATCTCTAAGAATACTCTTTACCTCTTCTTTAAGAGACATTTCAGGGTCAACCTGAGTTAATTCTTGATACTTAGATAAAAATCCAGATATTTCTGTTCCTTGAGTCAACTTTAATTCCTCCAAAATTTCTATTTTCCATCTTCTAAAACTCAATTTAATTGTCAATTCCCATTCATTTTTTTTGGTTCCATATTTATCTTTCTGGTTATCCTTATAAGTGTTTCCTTTATCATCGATCCATTCTAGTGGGCCAGCTGCCTGCCTTCCCAAAACTGAGGCCGACGCTCCACTAATACTTGAAAATATAGCATCCTCCGTAAATATATAAAAATCTCCATTTTCTTTTAAAACCTTAGAATCCAGAAGTTTCTGTCTCAGTTTTTTCCAACCGTCTGATATTGAATTAGATGTTGTCTTGTTACTTTGAGAGCCTGCTAATACTACATATCCCTGCTGAGACTCGATTAATTTAGCAAAAATATTTTTATTTTTTAATGTGTATACTTTCATCTTTTCTTCATCTTGCAATTCCCTACTTAATGGTTGCGACTCAATAATTCTCACTGTTGAAGGGATCAAAAATCTAAAATTCATTACTGGTAAAATCAATTTAATTTGGTCAAGAAAGTACTCCATATCAGAAATATCTGCTTCAGGTAATGAAGGAAGATCTGGTTGCTTATCGTTTTCAAGTTCTGCATTCTTATGTGTCCCTTTGTTAACATTTCATCTTTACTAATAAATCCGATAAATTCCGTAAATTCTCTGCCTACTAAATGTTGTTTCAACCTATTTCCTAATTTTTCTGCTTCTCCTATATAAATTCTTTCAGTATATATGGATAGCTTAGGATCTGATTTCAAGATATAGATACCTGGCTTTTCAAATTCAAATCTACTAATAACTTTTTGAATGTTTATTCGAGAAGAATATAACGCTTTACCTGACCAATTCCCAATTTCTACAGTTCTTGGGCCAATCTCTGTGCCATCTATTAAATAAATAGTTAATTTTTTCCCCAAAAAAACACCCCTAATAATTGAATGTTTTTCTATTCAATTTAATCGTTATATTTCATAAATTAGCTGTCCAGCTCCCAAAATGCACGATCTCTCATCCATATCGGTTGATCTGAACCTACTTTGACAATACTATAGTGCTTCTGCAAAGATTTAATTCTATTCATAATATTTTCTTCCTCTGCTTTATTTTGAGTACTAAATACCATCCTGATCTCTTTAGCAGACATTTCAGAAACGCTATGAACTATCCAAGTCAAGATATAATTCGCGTAATCGTTATCAGAAGTCGAAAAGTGGCTAAGGAATTGCGTAGATAAAATAGTACCTACACCATATTCTCGGCCTTCTTTAAGGATTTTTTTAATTGAAGTGAAGTTTTTACTCAAGAAGTTATCTGCTTCATCAACCAAAATCATTTTTGTAATTTCACGATAGTTCCCCTTAATCGCACTATGACCTTGCATTTGCATTTGGTTATAGAATACATCTAAAGTTATAGACACTACTAAATTTTGAATACTTTCGTTAAATCCAGACAAGTTAATTACAGTAATTCCTTCAACCATATCAAACAAAGGAATTGTTTGATCAGCAGCAGGCTCAAAAACTTCAGTATCATATAATTCCTTTAATGCAGCATAGAGACTATCGATCTTTACTCCTTCTCTTTGAGAATATAAATCGTAAATATCTTTAAAGGTTGGAGCTGGGTTGCTCCATGTTGAGCGATCCCCTTTAAGTATCCCTTTTTGAGCGTATGCATCCATAATTAAATCTTTCAAAGTAATGGATTGTACTGATCCTAAGTTAAAAGCCCTACTGATAGTATCAGTCAATGAATTGCTGGTGTGCATAGGTAATAAGGGCCTAACTGGTTCAGTAATATACAATGATAGCGGATTATATGGCAAATGATATAAATCATAAACCTTCGCTTTCGTTACATTAACAAAATCTGGTTTAATGTAGTCACCTTTATAGTCAAATATTAAGATTCCAATTGACGTACTGTGAATATTATCTGTACTATTCCGACAAAGTTGAGTAATTAATGATTTTGTAAATTGAGTCTTGCCTGTCCCCATTGTGCCAATAATACCTGTATTCGTATGCATGACTTTATCTGTAGTAGTCGGATACCATTTTATTTCTTCTCCACTCTGTGCATTATGACCAAACAAAATCTCCAATGGTTTTGTAGAAATTGATTTATGAGCGTCTACATCTTTTGACTCTAAGGTAGTTGATGCGACCTCATGATAACTAGATACTCGATATTCACCATTGCCTTCAGCTATTAACCGAATCGAATTTTCCTCGGTCTCATTGGTTTTTACGTAGTCACTTTTGGAATCATATAGATTAGAAAGTAATTGATCCTTGGGAATATCACCGTAATCACTTTGTATATGGTCTTTAATTTCCTCGATACTTTTCACAAGGAAGTCGTACCCGCTTTGTTCGGGATAATTAAATATTAATACATCCTCGGTCTTCTTTATATCAGTAAAAACAACATCTTTCTTAAATGAAATTACTGCACCATGCCCGATATACTCTTGCAGTGTATTACAGATTTGGTAATCATCATTTGAAAGTTTCTCTCTCAGATAGCTACTGGTTATATTTTGCCAATACTGTTCAGGCCAAATACTATAAAGTTTCATTTTTTCAGCACTTGAAATTGCCAATTGGATAAAGAAATTACGATACAATTTCGCTTTAAAAGATTTTTCATCGTTTAAAAATTCTACTAATAGTCCTTTTGTTTCTTTTACTTGATTAATTGCTTTATCATATACAGCAGAGGAGTTATTACCTATTTTCACTTCGACCGGATATAAATGCACAAAAAGTTTACCTTTTTGATCTTCTATACCAACTAATAAAAGATCATCACTATAAGACCCGAATTTCCCCAAATTTTTAGTCGAAAACAATCCTTCAGCTTGCTTTAATCCCGTACCTCCCGAGATTCGAAGTACTTCTTCCATTGAAATCGGAATCCAAATAATATCTCGATGTGCTAATGAGGCAAGCGCCAACTTCACTGCAGACAAAACACTAATTTTCTCTCTTGGAAATTGATTTTTTTGTGCTAGTAATCGTAGCAGCCAGTTTCCGTTTATAGCATTGAAAAAGTTAATGATTGGAGGTAAATCTTCTTTAGTACATTCAATATTTTGAGATTTTAAAAACTCTTCAATAAGACGCTCATATTGTTTAGAACGTTTAGTTACTGTTATAGCGTCAAATCCACTTGATGAAGTATATTGATCACTATAGTGAATAACTAACAAGTCTTTTTGAGCATCATCATTTTTAAAGAAACTTAAGTCGACTTTTGGCTCAATAAAGGTAACCCAGTGTGCTGAATCATACACTAAGTCCAGCTTCTGTTTATGAACAGCTGAAATTGCGGTGACAATATTCATATCTTCTTGGTAGTTGTCCAGCGTACGAGCAACACGTAACAATGAATTTAGCTTTGGAGCAATTGAAAGTAGATGAGTCTCTGATTTTCGGTAATACTTCGTACCGAATCCTGTTTTGTAATCATCATTTATAAATACAGATGGAATACCCGAAACCAACCCAAAAAGTGAAACCCCGGTAATCATTTCTGACGCATTACTCGTCGCGACCTGCTCAATTTTGCTCATTTGATAAAAAGTCACATGACTATATTCATATTCATTGGCTTGAACGTCTTTTGAATAAAACTTAACCTGTTCTCGGAAAATATTAAGAAGTTCTTCTGGATGGTAACCTTCCAAATCTAACTTCAGATTAAAAATCTTCGCTATTTCCTCAGCATCTGAATACTGCGACATTTCTTCAAAAACATTGTTGATTCTTTTTTCAGCATAGATGTGAAGTTCAATAGGTAATAAATCTATTTTTTCAATCTTGTTTTTAAGCTGACGTTTATAATATTCAAATAATCCCTGTAAAATCTCTTGGCAATCTCCCATGTTGATCGTGTTAATTTTTAAAGGAGCCCTATAATCTAATTCGAATAGATAAGAAAAATGCTCTGTAAACTCTACAATTTTCTCCTGCACAAGTTTACTCACAAAAAATTTAGAAGATTCAAATCTTGGTAAACTCTGATCAATATAGGTTAACCATTCAAATGAATCGCTGTTCTCAACAGCTTTAAACAATCTTGAATTATTAAATGAGACGTAAGGTAATAAGTTAGTTGGTCTTAAAGAACGAAGTAGTTCATCATTTATTACCTCTGAACCTATAAGATCGTTTAATTGTAACTGATATGCGATATTTAAGGGATGCAAAGGGGTGAAAAGCCACTCCGGATCTTTAGGACCCTTTTTAATGGTTCCGATCAACGCTAAATCTCTTTGCAAATAATCCAAAGATTGCCCATTCTCCAATTCATTTAACTCTTTTAAAAATGCGTTAACATAATTTCTGGCTAATGCTGTATATTCATCATTAAAAAAAGCCAAGCTCGGAAGCAAATCATTTGCTCTAAAAAATCTTAGTAAATCAAAATAGGAGTCTCTTAAATATTCTGATACTGAAATAACTTCAGGTATAATCTCTCCAGCTTCTTCACAAAAATACATGTGGTTAGACTCAATTAGTTTAAGTTCCCGTTCTAAGTTCTTTTTAAAGTCGCCCTGCGCATATGTCTCACGTGTACCTTGAACAATCTTCATCTTTTCATTCTCAAAGCGGTACACAAAATGCGCTTGTTTTTCCCTTTTTAATTTCCACACACTGAAACCACTTATCGGAGCAGGACGTTCCACTATATCCCTTAATGCAAAAGGAATTTTAGTATAGGGCAATCGTATTTCGAACTGAAGTAATTCTTCTTCATTAGCCATATCTGCATTTTTAAGGATAACTAGCTCATCAGACTCTGTCATATCAAACTGATTACTTCCTATCTCACTGCTAAGCTCTGCTTTTAGTACCTCGGACGCACCTTTATTTAGAATCCACTGATCATCATCAGAGTTTATTAGGATACACGAACCTTTAGATTTAGATAAATTAATTGTAAAAGAGGTTTGAATGGATTGAATTAATTTTTCTTTAGATTCAACGATCGCAATTCTAAAATCATATGTTTGAGATACTTCTGTTTTATACCTTAACCCATAGAAGCTTGTCTGACCGGGTTCATGATGTAAACAAACTTTGATTTTTTTTCCAGACGCTTCTGAGTCCAATTTGTGCTTCATTTCATTTTTATTAATATACTGATTTTTTATAAAATCATTAAAAGGGAATTCTAGTGTAATTGTTTTATTGAACTCAGGATTAAATACAATAATATTTCTTTTTCGTTGCTTACTTTTAGTTTCACCATCTGCTTTCTCCCAATAAGTCAGTCCTTCGAGAGATAACTTCTTATTAGGTTCAATATACTCAAGCCCTTTACCCTCAAGTTTTTTTTGATTAGAACGTCTAACCGTTCCAAAGTCAGTATCCTGCCATTCAGAAACTGATAGTGCTTTTACACCTTGTTCATCAAAATGTCTTTCTAGACCAACATCAATTGGTCCATACTGGTGAATCATTTCGACATCGCTAAACAAAGATTGATTATCTTTCAAGCGTTCTATAATCTGTTTATCCGATCTTGGAGTATGAAACAATTCCGAATCATAAAACAAACTAAATTCTTTATAATCATTTGCTTCTAATTTTTCATTATTTAGAACGTTCATAATATTCTCATAATCAAACAAAGTGATTTGTTCATGTAAGCCTTGTTGAGCCTTATTTGACTCCATAATGAATTGTAAAATTAGTTTTTCTTCTTTGGAAAGATTCGAACCCTTCATCAATTCCTGTAAATTTTTTTCAATAGAGCTAATGTGAAACGGCATTCCTTCTTTTGAAAATGAAGTCATTCCTTGCACCAAACTATCTAAACTAGAATTATGAATAAGCAACATTGCTTTATCAGTAAATTGTTCTTCCTGTGTACCTACTTTATTACGTAGAGTTGTCAAAAAATCCGGCGTAACCTCATGTATATTTGAAGCTATAAGAATTTTCACCGTATCATTCACTAAACATATCGTTTGAAATAACTCTTCCGCTGTTTGCATATAGAAAGGTTCTACATGATCTAATAAACCAACTTGCTCTACAAGATTCTCTACTTGTTCTGTTCGTTCAAATTGAATATGATACTTTTCTCCTGGCTGAACATTAATATCCGAAAAGAATTTTTGGATCTGTTGAGCTAGATAATTATAAAAATGCTTTGACATATATTGCATCCCCACTATCACTTTTTTTCTCAAGCAAATTAAGCTTTTCAAAATAATCTACAATAGCTGTTTGAGTATCACGATCAAAAATAATTCCTCTTGCTTCGAATTCTTCAAACAACTTTTTCAATCTTATTTTAGGCATGTCTTGGATAATCATTTTAGTAAAGAACAAAAGATAATCTGTATCTAAAATAAGCATCTTTCCAGATCTTCCTCGTGATTTAAGAAACGATTTTTGACAGAAATGTACAAACCATTGTTTATAATCATTATAAGGCTTAGAACGACCGGTTTGATTAAATTGATGATCAATCATATTAAAGAACAAATACATATTATTTAATACAGGAATATCATATGGGCGCATCACTGTACCCATAAGCTCCCATTTTATATCCCCAGAAAGCTTATTCTTGTACTCTTCCATCAGTTGAAAAACCTGTTGATCCAATATTTCAAGCTCTTCTTGAGGCATATTACGAATTCTGCAAGCGATATCTTGATAAGTATAAATAGAACCTCCATTAGAGAGATTAAGTACTTTCAAAAAATTAACATGTGAAAAAGTACGATTTATCGTTTTTTCCAATTTTCTCCAACCATACTCATAACTCACACGTGTTTTAGATAGTTTTTCTTCTCCTTCAAAAGTAAAATAAATAGGTTTAATTTCCTTTTCAAAAGGAGTAAACATCGCTTCGTTTCTTAAAGACAATTGACTAACATAGAAAAAATAGTAATAAGAAACCATTTTTTCGACCTGCAAAGTGAATAAATCACTCTTTGTAAGTAACCATTTGAAATCCTGAATAAATAGTTTTGAAATTTCGGGTAATAACATTTCATAATTTTTAGGTTTTTCCGTTATTTCACATAACTCAGGAAGTGATTTAAAAAGCAGATCACTCATAAGATCATAAGAACTTTCTTGGATATTTTCTACTGCTAATGGCTCTTCTTGGTTCCATAAAACATTGTATAGAAATATTGCGAGCTTTTTATTTTCATTTTCAGCAGTATTTATATAATATAAAGTCTTAGGATGAAATAGGTATAATTGATTGTGTTCATCTAAAAACAATGTTTTTATCATTTGCTTAAATACACTACGCTGATTCATATTTTCAAAATCAATCGTATTTAGTACCCTGTCAACCAAATCATCCGAGTTCACATCTTCAGGAAGTTTTTTCTGTCCGACTAATCTAATGAATTCTCCAACTACTTCTCTGAAATTATATTGTCTCTCTTTAAATTTCGTGTTATAAGGAAGAAATTCCAATTCCGTTTTAGGGTTGTGTCTAATAGAAGATGTAAATTTAAATTTTTCCCTAATCAACTCTGTATTTAAATAATAATTCATTATATTCACGTCTCCATAAACGAATATTGATCAAACGTTGAGTCGAATTTCAAACGATACCGAGTTATTTTGCCAAATTGCTTACTCTCAAACACAATCTCCTCTTTCTGATTTCCTATGCTACTTAGCCTACCAATGAACTCAACAAACTTAATAAATTGAAATTTATCTTTCTTATTTGGACGATATCCGTTTTTAATTCGAATTAACAAGGAATACAAAGAAAAATCTATATCAATTGAAGCAATCGAATCTTCTTCAGAGTAAACAGAATTTCTGGCTTTAAACTGTAATGTCATTACTGTTAGAAATTTAGATAACTCTTTTTCCATTAAAATAGTCGATCGATTAACGTGTGGTTCTACCTCTAATTTTTGTAAAGCATAATATTGCGTTTGAGGTTGTCCCACTTGAATATAAATCAGGTCCCCATTGCTTTCGCCATTCCATTTATATATGGCCTCTCTAACGTCTTCTCGATATAACTTAGAGAGCTTACCCCACTCCCGTTTATTCCAGTGGTATAAATTTTTCATGAACTGGTTATAGACATTATCTTGAAAAGAATGATGTTCCTCTTTAGGGATCAGATAATACAAATAAACAAACAATTTTATAATCATTTTTTTATATTGTTGATAATCTTTACTTTCTGTATTTCTCCATGGAGAATTCAATATAAAAGATCTTGCAAAATACGACATTCTATTAATATCTATATATTGTGCAAAAAGGTAGGCTCCATCTTTTCGAGACTTAAATTCAATGAGATATTGATCTAATTTTTCAGTCCTGATTCTTGTTGGATTAATTTGATGTATAGCGCGATGTATAGAGGAAGCATCAGTTTTCTCAAATAATTGGAATGCTAGCAAACAAGCTACATATGACTTAAAATTTTGATTTTGCACATATTCCTTTACTTGCGAATAGTTCATGTTTTCCATAGAAGATGGCACCAAAATGTTATATACAAAATCAAGTAAAGCCCGAGTGGATATAATTAATTTTTCCTTTACCATGGCTTGTATTAATAGATCAATAATCTTTTCCTGTATATCCTCATGCTGAAACAACTCGTAATTTTGTATAATGGGATTTTTCAAGGAAAGTTCTTTATTATTTTCGTAATCCCTTAAATAAGCTTGATAAAATGGATTATCATCAGATTTCTGAGTAATCTTTTGAAAAATACTCTTAATATAACTTGATTTTGGCCTTGCCTCAGTGAGTTCATAAATGTGATAATCGCTAAAATTCACAAATTTAAATGTATCATCATCAACTGCAGGAGTATCTTCGATTACAGTCTCTAGGATCCTTTTTTGATGTACATAATCTCGTAAACGAGAGAAAGATTTTCCTTCTTCGGAATCAATGAAGTTATTTAATGCCCCTAAGTTAATCGCTAAAACAATATTCTGAGCACCTTCTTCTCGAAGACCTTGATCAGAAAACGGTTTAAGTACGTTCGCCAGCGTTTCAATGGATGTCTTACGAGGTGAGAAACTTTCTGTAGCATCATTATGCAAATAAAAGCTACTTTTATCATTTAAGAAATCATATTTATTTTTCAAGTACGAAAGAATATGTGACTTCCCATCCCCTACTCCACCGCAAACCAAAATTAAATGAGCCTTTTCGGTAGAATAGGCATCATTAATCATTGTCTCTAATTCTACTTCTACCGGCCTTTGAACATGCATATATCTTTTAAACTCACTGAATTCATCTAGATTTTCTACAGCTTCTTTTGAAGATTGTTTACATCTTTTTAGAACATCAATAAAGTACTCATTTTTATTAGCATCCATAAATTAATTCCTCCACAGTTATACACTGTTTTCATTCACCTAAAATAATCCATACCGCCTACCAAAACAAGGATAAATTGAATCTAAAGAACTACTATTTCGACATTTTATAGCATATTCCTGCCATAATTTCTCTTTCAATTGAAAATAGGCTTATTTTTTTCATTTCACCATGTGTATCACTTGGCTAGACTTTAAGCGTACTGGAGCAAATAAGCCGATTTCTCATCGATTCACCCCGGACTGCATAATAAAAGAAGTCATAATACAACCTCAGAGGTATGTTGTATCCTCATCCACATCAATTAAAAACACCCGCTCCTGGAATCCGCCCCGTGCCTCGGCTTTGTCCGTCCGCAGCTTGTCCAGCTCTTCTGCATTCGCTCCATGTTCTTCTGCCAGCGCTCGAATGACTTCCAGCATATCCGCCAGCTCTTCCAGCGCATCCTGATCTTTGTCCGCTACAAAATATTCCTCGACTTCTTCACGAAGCTTGGTTCGCAGTTCCTGCTTGTATTCCTCTGGGTCCAAAATGCGTGTCCGACATTCCTTGCCCTGAGACATAATGAGGTGCGGAATTCGATCTCGTACCAGCTTGTTGTATGTAGGCATATGGAATACACCCTTTCTGTTATAGAACTTTAAGCCGTAATCCAACATATTCCTTTTCGTCATTATATCATTGGCTCAAAAAGAATCAGGTATTATTGATAAAAGATCTAACGATTCATTGAATGAATTTTCTTTATAAATAGATGGATACCGCTTAGACGGATCAGCTACGATTCGCTGTGACAGAGACTCTAGAATAGAGTCCGTTTTATAAAGCAACTTGTCTACTTCCCCCAGCTTCATCGGTTCTTTAGATACATCATCTTCTCCTGAAACCAGATAATGTACCGTACCGATAAACAGCACCATATCTAAATTGGGCTCAGCCTCTGTGTGAATTAAAGGAAACAGGTCAGTCACGGATAAACGAATATACAATGGAATGATTTGGTTTCGATGAACATAAATGGCCTTAGCCATAGAAAACATCGCTTGATCACAAAGAATGAGGCAATTTTGAAACTGATTATGGTCGCGCATCATCTGTGCAAGCTTGATCTGGTATTCGGCAAGCTTTTGAAAATCCATCATGCAATTGAATATGTAGGTGTCACTGTACTTAGGCAGTTTGAAATCGGAATCACTATGTAGTTGGGGACTTAAGGAGTAATGTTTCAAGGGGAATCAACTCCTGAATTAAAATTTCATAAACGAGGAATTTGCAAAAATCCCATAAGCGATTTCCAATGAACAAGATATGGATCGAAATGGTTTAGTTCGTCTATATCCTTGCACTTCGGAGCGACTGGTATCGAATTTTGCAAAATCCTGAAACAATGTGAGCAACATAGCACAATTATGTAACCATCAAGATGTATAATTTTCTAGCTACCGGACAAGCTTCATAATAAATATTACTATATAGTAGTTTTTAATTCAATTTACTTACTAACACTTATTAATTAGATGTAACTCTTTCTCTACACTTCTAACTAGAGGATTTTGCAAAATCCAATAAGCGACTTCCAATTAATAATATATAGATTGAGATGATCTCGTTCGTCTATATATTACATTTTGGAGCGATTGGAATCGAATTTTGTGAAATTCTTACTATAGAGAGGTGTAATCATGTCAGAACTTTTAGAATTAGTCGGTACACGTATTCGAGATATTCGAAAGTCTAAAGGGCTTTCCCAAGAAGCTTTAGCCGAAAAAGCAGGATTCAATTCGAGTTATATTGGATTCATTGAGCGAGCGGAGAGAAATATATCTTTGAAAAATCTGGAGAAAATAGCGAAGGCATTGAACGTGGGCGTCTATCAGTTGCTTACATATGTGAAGGACAATGATGAGCTTACCGAAGAAGATTCGAGTATAAAAACCATTTTGACTCTCCTAAGAACTCGTGAATCCAAAGATACTGAGCTGGCATTAAAGATTCTTACGGACATCTTTATAAGAATCGATGAACGATGAAACAAAAAAGGAACTGCGCTTTGCAGTTCCCCACCAACCTCTTACGACAACGCCAACATCGCTTTCATATCTTCCTCTGCGGTAGTAATTAGCTTCAAGCCAAACATCTCCACCAGTACATCCAGTACGCCAGAAGAAATAAACTCAGGCGGCTTCGGCCCAATGCGAATATCCTGAATGCCGAGGCTGAACAAGCCCAGCAGGATGGCGACCGCTTTTTGCTCAAACCAGGACAGAACAATGCTCACAGGCAGCTCGTTCACCGTACAGCCGAAAGCATCCGCTAACGCCAGAGCAATTTTCACAGTAGAACCCGAATTGTTGCATTGTCCCAAATCAATATAACGCGGAATGCCGGTATCTCCAACGGTGCCATAATCCACGTCATTAAAGCGGAATTTACCACAGGACGTGGTCAGAATAACCGTATCGTTCGGCAAGGATGTAGCTAGCTCGCGGTAGTAGTTACCGCCTTTGCCTGGTGCGTCGCAGCCTGCAATGACGAAGAAACGGCGGATATGCCCGTCTTTAACTGCCTGAATAATCTCAGGAGCCAGCCCGATAACCGTCTCATGATGATATCCCGTCGTAAGCACCTGTTCAGACTCTACATCTGCGGCTGGCAGGGCCAACGCGCGCTCGATCAGTGGAGCAAAATCGTCGTTCACAATTTTGGCAACACCCTCTAGTCCAGCAACTTCATAAGAGAAGAAGCGGTCTGCATACGTGCCTTTAATCGGCATAACACAGTTCGTTGTAGCAAGAATTGCTCCCGGGAACTCCTCGAACAGTCTGCGTTGATCGTACCAGGCTTTACCGATATTCCCTTTGAGATGTGAATATTTCTTCAATGCCGGATAGCCGTGAGCAGGCAGCATTTCTGAGTGGGTATAGATGTTGATGCCTTTACCCTCCGTCTGCCGCAGCAATTCCTCCAGCGCATACAAATTATGTCCGGTCACGACGATGCATTGGCCTTCGATTTTATTTTGGCTGACAGTAATCGGCTGCGGAATGCCAAAACGATCCGTATGCGCACGATCCAGCACATCCATGATCCGTACAGCCGCATTTCCGACCTTCATCGCCATTTCCAAATGCTCTTGTACATTAAAGTTAGAATTGGTTAAGGTCATATATAACGCTTCATGCGTGATGCGATCTACCTCAGGATCGCTATAGCCCAACTGACGAGCATGTGTCGCATAGGCAGCAATCCCTTTTAATGCAAAAATCATCGTATCCTGCAAGCTTGCTATCGTCTCATCTTTCCCGCACACCCCAACTACTTTACACCCGCCACTCGGCGTCTGTTCACACTGATAACAAAACATATCGTTTTCCTCCAAATATTGATAGATATTTGTTCGTTATCCCCAGCGTAACAAACCCCTGAATGCGTAGGTGTGATTACACACACATTTTTTCTTACAGTTTATTATGAGACAGTTTGGGACTCATCCCCCGTGCCAATTCCTACTCCACCGTGTCTTCTTGAATTCCACCGCCTTTACGGTACTGCACAGGGGACACACCCATAGTCTTTTTAAAGGCGGTGCTAAAATAGTGCTGACTGTCGTAACCCGTACGTTCTGCTATATCATAGATAGACAACGTCGTGGAATCCAGCAGTTGCACCGCTTTACGGATACGGGCACGCGTGACGAGGGTCACGAAGCTGTCGTTGAGCTCCTTTTTGAGCACACGGCTGAGATATACGGCGGATACTTGTAGCCGCGAAGCAAGGGCTTCCAACGTCAGCTCCCGATCGGCGTAACCTTCCTGAATGAGCTGCCGAGCCCGGCGTACGATGGGAGACAACTGCGATTCGCCATACACACGATCCCGACTCACCCGGTATGCGTCCATTGCGCCTTCCAGTCCACCCGCGTTGGACTCCACATGCGTATGAACCGCTATATTCAGGTAGCGTCCAATCGCCTGCTCCATGGAAGCGCCTATCGTCTCGGGTGCCTCCTGCCACAGGCATATGCCGATCAGTCCGTTCGCATCGCGGAACAACACATGCGGGCAGTCCTCCAGCAGTTCGCCAATAATATTTTCAGCGGCAAAAAGAAACAACTGGCGGTCATTCTCGCGCATAATCGTCTGCCGGGCCTCTGCCGCAGGCCACCGTACGACACCGATCTGAGCAGGCGGCCGCGATGGAAGCCGTAAAAACGCCAACTGCTCCATGACGTCTTTTCCCGTGTGTTGCCCTTCCAGCCATTCCAGGCAAAACCGCTGGCGCAGCAGCGGAATATTCCGTTCAATCTGTCCGGCGGCTTGTTCTACATAGGCGGCACGCTTGTATTCTTCGTCCATTCGCTGACGAAGCCGCAACAACGCAGCATGAAGCTGATCCGCATTTACCGGCTTCAAAATATAATCCTCTACGCCAAGTCGGACAGCCTCCTGCGCATAAGCAAATTCATCATGCCCGGAAATGATCAGACAGCGGCATTCCGGACGCTCTTCCCGCAGTCGCCGAATCAGTTCAATCCCGTCCATGAACGGCATATTCATATCGACCAGCACGATGTCGATATGAAGCTGACCCACCAGCTCCAGTGCTTCTTCTCCGTCCTCCGCCTCTGCTACCACCTCCATGCCCAGTGCCGCCCAATCTATGCAATCTCGTATTCCTTCACGAATGATCGGCTCATCATCTGCGATCAATACTTGGTAACGTTTTGCCGTCCCTATGGTCACTTCCGTTATGGCCTGGTCAATCAGACTCACCGTTGTCGAGTTGTCTGTGGCCTGTGATTTCGTCATCCTGACCCTCTCCTTTTTCATAAGGCTTCTTCAGTTGTGCCATATCCAGCAGCAACGGTTGAGTGATCGTCACGCAGGTACCTGTCCCTTCTTTGCTCTCCAGTACAATTCCATATTCCTCGCCAAAAGACAACCGGATACGCGCTTGTACATTCAGCATGCCATAGCTTCTGCCATGGGTACTAACTCCCTTTTGCTTCTGCTTTCCTTCCATCGCCTCCAGGGGTATTTCCAGCCATTCACGCAGTTCACGCAGACGGTCCGCCGTCATCCCTGCGCCATCGTCACGTACCGTCAGCAGCAGCTTGTCGCCCTCGGCTTTAGCTTCTACCCAAATCGTGCCTGGGCCTCGTCTGGCCTTGATGCCGTGATAAATCGCATTTTCCACTACAGGCTGAAGCATTAACTTCAACACGAACAGATCCTTTAGCTCGTCGGGTACATTCAATTCCCAGCGAAGTCGGTCACGATAGCGGGTTTGCTGGATTTGCATATAGCTCGATATGTGCTCAATCTCGGAGCGCAGCGGAATAAAGTCATCCCCCTTGCTCAGCCCGAGACGGAACAATCTCGATAGCGCCCCCACCATGTCGGACACGTCGTCTGCTCCATTTTTTCGAGCCATCCAGTGAATGGTATCTAGCGTATTGTATAGAAAATGCGGCTTAATATGCTCCTGAAGGCTACGCAGCTCGGCATCCCGTTTTTGTCGTTCCCTCAGTTCGCTAAGTGACATGAGACGGCGAATTTGCTCCAGCATCCGGTTAAAGCTCCGCCCCAGCATTCCAACTTCATCCCCACGGTCACTCCATTGGCGAACTGTAAGATCTCCTGTCTCTGCTGCCCGCATATAGGACATCAGCCGGAAAATCGGCTGCGCAATGGAACTCGACAATCGCAAGGATGCCGTTAATCCAAACAGACATACAATAAAAACAAAACAGACGACATAGAACTTAATTTGCCGCACTTCCAGTGTAGATTCGCGTGCCGGGAATACCCCCACCGTTCTCCAGCCCGTGAATTCGGAAGCCCTGAACATGAACAGCAATTCCCTGCCTCCAGCTTCACGGGTAAACATCCCGCTGTCACCTGCCCCGAACCATTGCGACGGAATGCGCTCAATCAAAGGCATATCCGGCCTGTACACGCTGCGCCCCTCAGCATCTGTCACCATTAAATACCCGCTTTTGCCCAAGGTTACGTCCCTGGCGGCCTGCGACACAGCCCTCAGCTTGAGGTCAATCATAATCACGCCTAACACATGTCCGGTTTCCGAATCCGTAACCGAACGGACGACGGAGACAATTTCACTATCCTTGTACCGGACATGAGTCGTTACATTACGGTGGCTCGGCTGTCCTAGCACAGTGAATATGCCTGCATGCTGCGCCGCCTGTTGGTACCAGCCTTCTTCCGTCAGGCTACGTGTGCTTCTAGCGTACATTTCGTTGCTGATATAGTCGCCTTTTTCGTTTACGATCAGAATCCCTGCAATTTCAGGATATAACGTAGTATAGCCCTGCAAAAATTGCTTCATTTCATATAGCGTATCCTGCTCCTGTACAGAACTTAATGCCTGCTTGGAGCTGAGAGCCTGATTTTGCACCGAGTTCTGTGTCTGCTTCCCCTGGTTTTCCGGCGTTACTATACTCGCATGACCCGCGTGGCCGTCAGCCAGCGTCTTCCCTTTCCAGAACTCTCCGATATCGGGGTTAAAAGCAATCAGATACGTCATGTTTTGCAAATTTTCCATTTTGGTGTCCAGTGCTTCGTTCACCTTGCCAATCAATTGCATCGTATGGTCTTCCACCTGCCGCTCAATAATCCGTTCCACCGTCCAATTGACCAGCAGGCCTAATCCCAGCGAAGGCACAATGCCAAACAACAGGAACAGCAGCATGAGCTGATAGCGTAAAGGCATATTGCGCAAGCGTAAGCGAGGCATCGTTTGGTGCACCCTTAAGTGGATACGCTTCCAAAATTTATTTCGCATAATAATCATCTACATTCGCCCGGGTGACCACGGAAATCCCAGTATCTACCCGCACGGGCAGCGGAGTGTTGTCGCCAGAGGAAGAAGGTGCAGGAATCGTCAAATGATGATGCAGATGGAACAGATATTGAAGCGACCAATAGCCCATATTCCATGTTCCTTGGGCAATTGTTGCCGAGATCGTCCCACCACGAATCATATCCAGTGTCGCTTTATTCGTATCAAAAGAAATGATTTTCAGCGGATGGCTGTTTTTTTGACTCAATACCGCTTCACCCACACCTGTTCCTCCCGTTGCATCGGTCACAAAAATGCCCGCCAGTTTCGGATAAGCTTTCATCAGCCTTTGCGACTCATCCCGGGAGACCATCGCGTCTGCGCGGCCATCTGCGACTTCCACCACCTTCATGGCAGGATACTGCCGTTGAATGGTATCACGAAAGCCACGCGAGCGTTCTTCATGATTTTGCTGTCCAGGCAGTGTCAGAACAGCGACTTGGCCTTCTCGTCCCAACAGCTCTGCCATTTTATCTGCAGCGGTCACGCCCGCCTTATAATTATCCGTGCCCAAAAAAGAATACGCACGACTCCCCGGCGCTCCGGCATCAAACAGCACCACAGGAATGCCCGCATCTAGTGCCTTATTAATCACCGGAATGAGAGAGTGAGGATCAATCGCTGATATGGCAATCCCTGCGGGCTTACGAGCAATCGCCTGCTCAATAACGGTCGTCTGCTCCTGCGCATCATAACGGGTAGCTCCCCGATACTCCACAGTCACCCCCAGCGCATCCCCGGCATCCTCGAAGCCCTTGAGCCCACTTTTCCAATACTCCAAACCAGACTGGAAGGTAATCATCATATAGGTTTCTCCGATGCTGCCTCGTAGCCCCTTATCCTCCCAAGTGCCATTCAACGGGCCCGTTTGTTCATACCTGAACACATAGAGAGCAAAGGCCGCAATCAACAGCATATATACCAGCAGCGTTTTTTTCATCCTTCCTCTCCTCTTCCTGTGTGTATCCTTAAGTTATAAATTCACTTTAATTTATTCTGGTTTTACTTAGATTGTAAACGCAATCATATCAAAATGGAACTACTTCACTCTTCTTACTTTCAGGTGGCGTTAATCCTGCACTAATGTTTCTACGTTACAATACCTACAATTGTGCTAGGAAAAACATGTGCGTATCTTGCGGAAAAGGAGTGATATGGATGAGTAAGCCGCGTATCGCGGAGTGGACAGAACTACGGGGCCTTGCCTACCTCGCTGTTGTGCTTCAGCATTGCATTGGCGAATATATTTATCGCAGCGACATCCAACAGCCAGATTCTGTTATGCTCGCGATGCTGTATCATTTGACACGTTTTGGCACACCAACGTTCGTTTTCCTGTCTGCGGCGCTGCTTTTTTATAACGGCAACAAACCGATTGGCTATCCTCGCTATATTGGCAGGCGGTTTCGAGATATTTATGTTCCTTTCCTTTGCTGGACTGTTATTTATTGGGTATGTACTCAAAACTGGTCAACGGCGCAGTGGGGAAATATTTACTTTTACAAAGGTATGTTCGAGGAAATGATCATCCCCGTCAGCGGATATCATCTATGGTTTGTAGTGATGATCTTTCAGTTTTATATTTTGTTTCCTTTATTTTCAAAAGCAGCCGGGCAGGTTCAAGCGTTTCTACGTCGTTACAGCACGAAAAGACGCAAACAGCTTGTTTTGGCTATTATGCTGATTGCCGCTGCGGTTTATGCTTTGCTGTTACAATGGTCCTACTATGACATGTCTGCATGGAGCACTCGGTTACCGTCCTTTTGGCAGACTCTGCTGGATTATCGCACCTATAACTTTGTCATGTACTTTTTCTATTTTATGCTGGGCGCAGTATGTGCTTACATGACAGACACCTGGCGTGGACTGGCCAAACAGACGTTGCCGTGGAATGTATTTGTCTTTATTGGTTTGTTCATGCTCATGGGTCACACGATGCTGATCCAGTCGGGCGATACGATCAATCTTAATATTTCGACCTATTTGAAGCCAAGTACCTTTGTTCTAATTGTGTCGCAGTTGCTTTTATTGTACGGACTGCTGCTCCATTTGCAAAAAGATACGCGATCCGAGCCGTTTCGCCGTATGCTGAACTGGATCGGACGTTATTCTTTTGGAGGATATCTGGCCCATGCACTCGTGCTGGCCTTCATATCCTACTACACCCGCCCGCTTGCACTGGGCGATCATCATTTTACAGCTACGCTCATTACGTTTATCGTCGTGGCAAGTGTTTCTCTGGGCATAAGCTGGCTCTTTGCCCATCTGCCTGGCGGCAACTGGATTGTTGGCTCTAAAGGCAGACAGCGATTGAATTGGCATTCGTTTCGTTTCCAGTTTCTTTCCTCCAAACGTGCTTCCAAAAGCACGCAGGAGCTTGGCTAATCTTGTGCGTCTGTATTTCAGCATGGGGTTATAATTCCAATGGATTTGGGCAGGGCTCACTTATTGAGCTCTGCTTTTTTTGTTGCCTTAGTATGCCGTCCCCTCAAAAAAAAGATTAACATTTTATGACATGAATATGTATTTTATTTTAAAATAAGTCATTATATAGAATAATCATAAACGTTACGCGGGAAAAGTTACAGTTTTGCATAACAAAGAAGGGAGAGGATGTACTGAACATAATATCGTCGTTGTTAATGATCTAGCCCTAAACATAGTGAGGCAGCTTCTTGGTCTGAAACATACGGTTGTACTGATTAATCAGTTCATCCAAAAGCATAGACTGCTGAAGTACACAAGCATGTCCGAAGCCATACTCTTCGTAAAGATCATGCAATTGTTGTCTGGCGTGTTCCATCTGTTGAATTAACGGCACCGTTTCATACCTGCTCATCCTGCATACCTCCTAATGAATTTCATTTTAAGGAGGGATGTACAAATACGTCATAATCTTTTTTGAGCCGAAAAATTACAAAATAATACAAAAAGAGACCAGCAATAAGCTGGTCCAGGGTAATGAATTAGTGCTTGGTCAAGATCCACCAACGTGTCCTTGTGTTTGGATCGTGTCATGGCTTAGATTTCCAGCTTGGACTGGTACTGTGAATACCAGTAAAAAGCTAGTTACCGCCAAGAAGAAAGCCATCCTTTTGATCATTTTTCTCCCACACCTCCTCATAAATAGATTGGAACTGTGTCTGTGTTTCGGGAGCCGCATGTGTTTTGAAATGAAAAAATAATCCAAAACAATTGGCAATAAGTAGTACATGGTTAATTGTAACAGCTTTTTCAAACGCGTTTATTAAACATTTGAAACCATATGGATATCTACCTTTATATAGGCTATACTTAGCCATTTTATACCAGAAGCGTACGTATTCTTCCGGTAAAACTTGTTGTGTATACATGTCAGAAGACAACGGTTCCTGATACGCTGCAATTTGGGATTCAAAACGCTTAAGGATATGGTCTACATCTACATTGTACCGATTAGCAACTTCAAGGACGTTTAGTAGCTCGGAAAAAATCTCATTTTCAGCAGCCATATGTTCTACGTAATCGGGGAGAACACTAATATCCCCGGACATAAGCCTGTTGACGTACGTATTAATTTTCGCCCATTGTTGATATTGCTTCTTCCAATAAAGTGAATCAGGATCCTTCTCCTTCACCCAACTTAGATCGGCATAACCTCGAATATGTTCTAATGCCTGTTCATGATCACCTTTTGCATCGCAAGCATTAGCACACAGCAACTCGGAGTAAACTATGTATACAAACAGTGGCCTGCTTAGCTTTTTTCGTGGCTCTGTTCCTTTTCGCTTAGAGTTATTAACCAAATTATATTGGATCTTTCCCATTTGACCCATTTGAGATGAAAATTCATACACCTTGTCCCACATGCTTAATGATCTGTACACGTTTGCCAAATCTTTTAATGCATCTAATTGCTCTATCTCGTCTAAACGATCAACAAAAGGGGCAAATTCAATGGCAGCCTGAAGATTTACAGCTCTATCTTGTCCAATATTGATTTGGAACAAACGATACTGGCAGATCGCCAATCGCTCTGAATGCTGCTGCTTCTCACTTTCAGCCACCTTTTTGTAAAGGTATGCCGCTGCTTCATTGTAACCGTCTTTGTATACATTTTCGGCAACTTCAAAGAGTGATGGCAGATAATTAGGGTTATCCAATAACAGAATTACCACTCGCTGTAAGCAGTCCAGTCGTCCTAGTTCAATACATCGGTATAGGAAAGGGCTGATTTTTTTCCAGTTTAGCGGAGATTCTTCAAGGCATTCTTCAATATAACGTTCGTAAAAATAATCCGGTGGTAAATTCATTCCCGCAGTAATACTATCCAGTTGGTGAACAGAAATAGATCGGTTACCGGTCACAATGCTACTAACTGTACCTACATTCAAATCAATCGTGTGACCAAACTTGGTCATCGTTAAACCTTTTCGTTTCAGATAAGTTTGAATTTCTGCCTGTATCGTAGGTGTGATTTCCATGGACAAACCACCCTTTCAGCATTTTCATAGAATTTCAATTTCAATAAACAATATAGTTTGGAAACTAATAGTATAATTATTGATTTTCCTTCACGATAATACCATCTTTTGGAACAAACATAAATGCTTTTACTTTATTGATTTTTATATTTTTATTAGGAGATCATTGGATGTTGGACTATGAAAGGAGAAGATCATTTGAAAAATACAGGCATGACACGTCCATTGGATACGTTAGGTCGAATTGTTATTCCTAAAGAGATGCGAACCTCTATGGGTATTCAAGCTGGTGAGTCTTTAGAATTTTATTTAGATTGTGAAACAGGTTTATTGAGTATGCGGAAGTATATTGGAGTCTGCTGTCACTTATGCTATTCGATCCAGGATTTAAGCTATTTCAGGGATTCATTTTTATGTAAAAAATGCATAAACGATCTGAAGGGAAACATAGGTGTAAGTTAAATAGCACATCGGTCGCCTTCACAACATTTGGTTGAGAAGCTAAGAAGACTTATGCGTGAGCATCCAGCAGCCAAGCAAGGTGAATATGCTGAATGGCTTGGCGTATCCCAAGACCGTATTCCCCAGCTTAAAAAGCTATTATAGGTGCCGCTCAGCTCATATTCTAGCGAAGCTAAATAACCAGTCGCTGGTTGATTTTGTGCGACTGGTTATTTAAACTTTCAACTCTATATTTGCTGTAAATTATGGAATTAAACCTATCTAGGTGATATATTTTCACTATATGTAAACTTCCTAAAGGCGCACTTAACGGACTCAAAGCTAAAAACTAATGTTGAAGTAGGTGTACGAATGAAATCACATGTTCTAATTTATGATGGTTATGTGAGTTTTGAGATTATGTTAGCAACCTATTTTATGAAAACCAAAGGGGACATTGTTACGATTGGGGTAACCAAAGACCCAGTGATTTCCTATGAGGATTTTAAAGTTATGCCTTCGGTGGCCATTGATGAAGTGTCTGCCGAGGATATTCAACTCCTAATTATACCTGGTGGAGATAACACTCAATTAAAGACGAACAAGCAACTCCTAGCTTTAATCAATACACTGAATAATGATAATAAAGTGATAGCGACCATTTGTTCTGCCACTGAATTACTGGAGATAGCAGGTGTCTCCTATAAAAGTCCTGTGAATCATCCAACGGGTCTGGAGATACACAAGAACATCATTGCGGCTAAACCAAATAAGTATGTGGACTTTGCAATTGAAATAGGCAAGGTGATGAACATTTATACGGATGATGAAGATTTAAGAGAAACCATTGATTTTTTTAAGCTCTTTAAAGATAGTTGACTCTTCTGCTCTCCCCCACAACAATCACTTTATGTATGGTGATATTTAGAATATTATTAATAAGGAAATTAGCATACATAAAGGGGTAATTAAAATGAATGACAAATTAAAGGGGCTATTAGTGGGCTTAACCATTGGTACGATGATTACAGGTGCAACCGCAATGGCTGCATCTGGAACAAGCGTAAATGCTGTTGTGAAAAAGTTTGATGTGTTTTTAGAGGGTACAAAAAAGAATACTGCCGAGGCCTTGATTTACAACGGAAACACATACATCTCTGTTAAAGATATTGGAATTGCAGAAGGCAGACAAATCAGCCTCATTGATAATAAACTGTATTTAGGTAAACAGCAAAATATTATTACAGAAAATCAAGCGATCAATATTCTTTTTGATAAAATAAAAAACGAAGCTGTTAAATACAATTTAAATGTAATGGTTGAAGGTTTGGAAGGAACAAAATACTCTTTAAGAGCTTACGAAGATTTCCCTGATCACATTGCAACTTATGGATTCTATTACGTAGACAAATACACTGGCAAAGTAACTAAATATGACATCGTACACGATAAGGAAGTTGCAATTTAAGGATGGGTTTCCCCCATCCTTTTTTTTGTTGTCAAACGATCTGCTCCTCGACTTATTCAAGATGAAGATATGCCACGGTATCCCCTGCTAACGCTTCAATTGAGCTTCATTCGAAGTGCCGGACTTACGATCGAATGTAATTGGCCCTTTGCGGTTGACGAGCCGTTTCAGATCGACGGTCATTTCATTTTTCAGCTTATTTATAAGCTGTTCCTCATTAATTCCTTTGCTTTTAGCGATGTCGGACAACGATTTGCCTTGTCCCAGCTCATTTTCTAAGCGAACAGGAGTGATACCCAATAGTTTGGCTACTTTTTCGTTCAGATGATGGTCCCAGCCTCCAGGCCGTTTGCCATGCCCGTGCTTATAAGCATGTCCTTGTCGATGGCAGTCCTGTGACTGCATGCGCCCTGGATCAGCCTCACCCTGAATAGAGTTACTAGGAGTAAGAGCTTGCATCTGGGGGCTTGTCTTTATACCAGCAGCTTCGATCATCCCTGCACTACCATACATCATCACTCCTCCATACAGGGTAGCAGTGATTAATTTCCATTGTTTTTTCATATTCAGGCCCTTCTTTCACCCTTTTTAATTTAATATTTTCTCTTTCCTGTATTTTTATTCGTATTTTCAACTATTAAGTAGTCACAAGACCGGGAAAATACGAGCTCATGAACATTTCTATCACGGTTACACCCCAATCTTCGATCTGAACGCACTCCTTGGAAACCTTATCATGTAGGGTAAGTAAGAATGAAGTACTAAACTTTCTACAATATAATTCGAAATTTTTCAGGTAAAATATTAGGGCAAATATGATAAAATCCAATTGTAATCGATTACAATTAAATTTTTGGAAGGAAATGTTGTATCAAGCTACTACAGAATGCACTGCATCATAGTCAGACTACATGCAATTACACACAAGGAGGAAAGTCCAATGAAACAAAAAAGAATACGGTTATTTTTATCAATTTTGATTTGTTTTTCGCTTATCTTACCCGCAGTAAATGCACAGGCGGCAACAACGATCACCTCGAACCAAACCGGTACCCATGACAACTACTACTATGAATTGTGGAAAGATCACGGGAACACAAGTATGACTCTTAATAATGGGGGTGCGTTCAGTGCCCAGTGGAGTAACATTGGAAATGCATTATTCCGTAAAGGCAAAAAATTCGACGAAACCAAGACACACCAGCAAATCGGAAATATTTCGGTAAACTACAATGCCGACTACCAGCCAAATGGTAATTCGTATTTGTGCGTTTATGGATGGGCAGTTGATCCGCTCGTAGAATATTACATCGTCGATAGCTGGGGAAGCTGGCGTCCACCAGGTGCAACATCCAAGGGCACCTTTAACGTTGACGGGGGAACATATGATATTTATGAAACCACTCGGGTAGACCAGCCTTCCATTAAAGGAGACAAAACAACTTTCCAACAGTATTGGAGTGTCCGGACATCCAAACGCACAAGCGGAACCATATCGGTTAGCGAGCATTTCAAAAAATGGGAAAGCATGGGCATGAAAGTGGGCAAGTTGTATGAAACTTCACTTACTGTAGAGGGATACCAAAGCAGTGGAAGTGCTAATGTAACTAGTAATACAGTTACAATTGGCGGCAATTCCGGCGGCGGAACTGAAACTCCTCCAGGCACAAGCACAAAAATAGTAGCCCAAAGTATGACCAAAGGTGGTCAGTACACTTCTAATATCAGCTCGCCGTTCAACGGAGTGGCTTTATACGCCAACAATGATTCGGTAAAATTTACGCAAAATTTCACTAGCGGCACCCATAGTTTTTCATTACGTGGTGCCTCGAACAACTCCAACATGGCCAAAGTTGACTTGAAAATCGGTGGACAAACAAAGGGGACCTTCTATTTCGGTGGAAGCAACCCTGCTGTCTATACTCTAAACAATGTCAGTCATGGCACCGGAAACCAAGAAATCGAGCTCGTTGTAACAGCCGATGATGGAACATGGGATGCTTATGTTGATTATTTGGAGATCAACTAACCTTACTATCTATTAAAATTGTTAAGGAGGTACAGCCTTGTTTATAGCTAAAGCAGGAAAATGGACGGCAATTATGTCAATCACCTTGTCTTTATTCACTGGCTCGCTGGTGATCTCGAGCAACCAAGCGCATGCGGCTGATTGCTCGAACGGTTATGTAGCGTTAACCTTTGACGATGGTCCCAATCCCTCTAACACTAAAGCGCTGCTTAGTGCTCTGAAGCAAAACGGTTTACGCGCGACGCTCTTTAATCTTGGACAAAACGCGCAAAACAATTCTTCGCTTGTACGTCAACAGCAGGCAGCAGGCATGTGGATCGGTAACCATTCATGGTCACATCCGCATATGACACAACTGAGCACATCGCAGATGTCATCGGAAATTACACGAACGCAGCAAACGATACAGTCCATTACTGGCACGGCACCAAAGTTGTTCCGTCCTCCGTATGGCGAAACAAACGCAACCCTCAAATCCATCGAGACCCAAAACGGTCTTACCGAAGTATTGTGGAACGTTGACTCCCAAGACTGGAACGGCGCCTCCACTGCACAGATCGTAGCTGCCGCGGGCAACCTTAAAAACGGCGATGTGATGCTGATGCATGATCAGTACCAGACTACACTTCAAGCGATTCCACAAATTGCACAGAACCTCAAAAACCGTAACCTTTGCTCTGGTATGATCTCACCAAGCAATGGCCGGGCGGTAGCGCCTGATGGTGGAGACGGCGAAACGCCGCCAAACAAAGGCACAAAAGTGGAAGCAGAGAATATGACCAAAGGCGGGCAGTACACTTCAAATATCAGCTCGCCGTTCAACGGAGTGGCTTTATACTCCAACAATGATTCAGTGAAATTCACACAGAATTTTACCAGTGGCACCCATAGTTTTTCACTCCGTGGTGCTTCAAATAATTCCAACATGGCCAAAGTTGACTTGAAAATTGGTGGTCAAACGAAGGGTACCTTCTACTTCGGCGGGAGCAGTCCTGCGGTCTATACTTTAAACAATGTCAGCCATGGCACCGGAAATCAAGAGATTGAGCTTGTTGTAACAGCCGATGATGGAACATGGGATGCTTATATTGACTATTTGGAGATCATCTAATTTTAAAAAACAAAATCCCGGCGGGATCTTCCCGGCCGGGATTTTTGTCGATTCCTTTTCACAACATTCTCAATGTAAAAATAACAAAATCTTGAAAATTGCAATCTGTTGTATAATGGCGGATAACAACTAGAAATCGCTATAAAAATATTCATAAGAGATGCAGGTGATAGCGATGGAATGGTATTTTGCATACAAAAACGAATTGGAAAATGTATTTCGTCAAGCGGAGGAACGGACGTCCACGTTTCCAGCTCCCTTTCAGCAAGAGGGTTTGGACTATCTGGCGCGTTTTAATCCGTTGCGGGAAGACAGCACGCGTAATTACATATGCTATTTGCTTCCATTTTGGCTGCAAGAACTCACCGAACTGCCCCCCGAGACATGCCGCAAGCTGTCACTTGGCAACGTGTTCGTCATGGCTCACTATTTAATTCAAGACGATGTGATGGATACAGCAGCAGACAACCGTAAAACGCAACTCGCCTTAAGCCAGCTATTCTATACCGAGTGTCTAAGCGTATATCGGGACCTTTTTCCTGCAACCTCTCCTTTTTGGTCATATGCCCGAGCGTATGTTGATGAATGGGCCGTTAGTGTAACATCCGAAGGAACAGAGGACTATTTTCAAGGAGAAAGAAATAAGGTCGCGCTGAAAGCAAGTCCATTAAAAATGGCTGGAACGGGTGCTTTACTGCTTGCAGGCCGTGCCGATCTGATCCAGATCATTACAGATATGACGGACTTGGCGCTACTCGTGCTTCAAATGTCGGATGATTGGGCGGATTGGTCAGAAGATTTGGTCGAACATAGCTATAACTGTCTTTTGTCCCATATCAGTGCCGAGCAGAAGACGGCTTACTGTGAAGGATTGGGACCCAAACAGATTCAGGAAGCGATTTATGTACGCGGTGCGCTCGCCAGCTATGTGAACATTGCCGATCAAGCAGTCCAACAGTTAGAGACCCTGGAGCCTTCTATCCACGGCCTACGTAGCTTTGCACATTCTATCACAGCAGAACTGGGCGAAGTGGCGGCGGAAATTGAAGGCGGACGCTCGCATTTAAGAAGAGGCGGACTTGATTACTGGCTCTCCAAAAATATGAAATAATGCTAGATTTTTCTGAGTCTTTCGTGGTATACTGACTAGGTAAATATAACCAATTGAATGAGAGGGTGATTTTTGATGGCTACTGAAGTTCTTCAAACACAAGTCATTCAAAAAGCTTGGGAGGATGCCAGTTTCAGAGAGAAACTGATGACAGATCCCAAATCTGCAATTCGTGATGTGTTAGGAGTCGTGATCCCCGATCATATCCAAATCAAAACGTTAGAGGAAACGCCTGATCAGTTTTTTCTGGTAATTCCTCCAGACCCCTCCGGTGTACTCGCTGCATCCCAGAAACCTCGCTCGATGTGGTAAATTGGTTGTTAATGCTTATTTAATCTATACTCCTTAATCTCATGTGGGTGGGCTCAGCAAGCTTCCCTCCGTTTTCTCCGAATGCAAAAAAGCCGGATATTATCCGGCTACGGGGAAGCGGATGGTCGCTTCCGTTCCCACCCCTTTTGCACTTGTAAAAGTTATTTTTCCATTCATCGTTTCAATAATCCGAAAAGTCACCATCATCCCCAAACCCGTGCCTTTTGTCTTATTCGAGAAATAAGGCTCACCTAGTCTGGATAAAGTCTGAGCATCCATCCCTTCACCATTATCCCGAATATGAATGACAGCTTCTCCGTTGTCCACATAAGCCCATATATGAATATGACCCTGGTCTCGCAGCGCTTCAATGCTGTTTTTGATGATATTGATGAACGCCTGCTTGAACTTGGAAGAATTCCCGCGTACTTTGATTTCCTGGGGAATATCCAGTGAAATTTTTCCACCTTGTAAATTAGCCATTGGACTGATGATTCCTTCAATATGTTTGAATTCATCCAATATGGTCAACGTTTTGGTTTGGTCAAACTCTGGCTTGGCAAAAGTCAGAAAATCAGTAATAATCGCGGAAGCTCGATCCAGCTCCTCCAGAGCGATATGTAGATAGTCTTTGTTTTTACCATCCTCCTGCTTGCTCATCAACTGAAGAAATCCACGTGTAACCTGAAGGGGATTACGTACCTCATGAGCTACAGATGCAGCCAGATCGCTAATAATCTCCATTTTCTCCGAACGTTGAAGCTCATTATTGAACATCTCCAGTTCTCTGGAATACCGAACCACCTGCTTGTGCTTTTCTGCCAGTCTTCTGCCCAAAATCGCGATCAACGCCAGTACAAAACCGAACACGCCCCATTTCCACAAAAACATATTGTAGTGTCCGTCCAGAATAAAGAACCAGCTCAGTTCCCCGATAGAGATGACTGCAAAAAATGCAAAGCCTGTCGATAAAATGATCGCTTCGTGATCACCCTTAAGTGCCATGCGAACCGAAGCAAATACCAGCAATATCATTAAGGCGACGAGTAATATACCCAAGATCACTACACTAAAAAAATAATATATATCGTTCAACCGCTCCTGTGCTCCTAAATTTACAATCATCATGGTAAAGCAGAACAAAGAGTAGGCGGTTAACAACTTTCTGAATTTACGAATCAGTATAATCGAATTGATATTTTGCTCAAAAAAGTAGGCTAATGAAGGCAGCAGAATAAATAGTGCCACATCAAAAAGTTGTAAGTACAGCTTTCCATAGCCGCGATAGAATGTATACAAGAATGGTGAATACGTTACGATCATCAGACCAATAGACAATACAATCGCACTTAGGGACAACCACATAGCCATACTCGGACGGAACAGAAAAAACGAGCAGATCAGTAGTACCAGGGCGATAAAGATAAACGTACTGCCCAGTACAATATCTAAAACATCCATTCTGACCAAGGTTCCCAATAAATCACGATAATCACCGGTCATCACATTGCCGATAATGCCCAGTCTATTCTTACTGCTTTCCGTCCATATGTATAATGTTTTACCGCTGTCTTCCGGCTTCAGCGGAATCAGAATACGATTATTCTCATAATTGTACCCACGGTAGGATTCGTAAAAATTGGTCCCATCTTTATACAGCGTAATATGCCTGCCATAAATATTTTCAAAAAGTACCGCTGGCGTTTCGTCATTTAGCGAAGGTAACTTAATACGAATCCAGGCGGAGCCTATATTGCCGGGCTGCCTAAGCAGTTGTGTATCATCTTCAATATGCATCCAGATCTTGCTAGGGTCCTTTACCTCATCTAAAGAGCCATCCTCGTTTACCGCTCCCCATCTCATATCCCAGGAGGGTATTTTATAATCCCTTTCCGGGGTCATTTTGGCCGCATAGGTGGAGTGGCCCAGCGACAACAGCAACACAATGACCGCTAGCAGGGTGGCGACAGCTTTGGGCACATGCCTCATGTTAAGCACCTCAAAGTTACATAGTAGGATTTACAAGTTTGTATACGTTTTAACATTTTTTACGTCCTGAAATTATATTATTCTATACGATGATGTGCATACCTTCTTCATAAGAAGGGTATCATGTTCTTTTTACTCATTTTTTGTAAAATCTTCATATTGATTAATGATCATTTCCTGTTCGCGCCGCTCCTTCTGCTCTCTAAGCCCCAACCATGGTTCACAATCTTCATCTTCATAGATCGTCCAAATATCGGAAAATAAATAATCGCGTATTTCTACTATTTTTCCGGCTTGTCCGCCATCTGTCCAGTATAAGCCTTCTGGGCGCCGAATGAGGGTGCGGGAAAATCCCGGGGTAGATGCCTTTTGACCTACTCGGATACGACTAATCATCGGACCAAACATGTACCATTCCAATTCATATCCCTCCCTATCTTCTTTATCATATCACAGCAGTTACCAAAAAAACGCTAATTGAGAATGGGCATATCCCTATTCGCATGATTTTAACTTCCTACAGACACACTAACTCAAGGTTTAGCCGTTCTTCTGTTTGGGTAAGGTCGGAATAAGCAACAAAAAGTAAAGGAGCTGAGCAGCATGGCCAATCGTGATGATCGAACTACTGAGCTACATGACAATGATTTCGAGCCTTCTCTGCAAAATGCAGAAACCAACTGGGAGAATCTTACTGAAGGGCCGGATACTCCTCTGGAGGACGTCCCCGATGCCGATGAACTGACACCGAACAGTCCTGTCGATCCTTCTGCTCCTGCTGAATTCCTGCATGGTACCGATTTGCTGAATGGTACCGATGGGGACGAAGAAGAGCAACTGGACAGCGACGATATGCTGGATTAACCACTTCATTTTATCGGGTGAAAGAAAACGGTTACCCATTCTGCTATGCGGGTAATGAAGTGTATAACAGAAAGGAGTTGACTGATCTCCTATGTATAAAGATCCGATGTCTCAGGCCGATATGGAGTATAAGCGCTACAAAACCTTGAATCCCGTGGAAGCAGACGAACGTAGGACCGCGGACAAGACAACTACAGATGATATCTCGGCCGAAGATAATCCACGAGGAGTCGCATCTGCGAAGCCCGAACCCAGGGATCAAGGAAAATGAAAGGACAGACAGAGAATGCCAAAAGGGTGCTACCCAAGCCACACAGATGATACACATGGCTTGAGTGCACCCTTTTGAACTTCACATGTTGTAAGGGCAGCAATTCAAGAGCAAAAACTTGAACCTGATAATCAGGGCTTGCCTTCTGCACCTACTTTGTTTAAAATAAGGTCAAATCTTTTGAATACCATGAACAAAGACAGTGACGGAGACAAGTAAACGTCTAACGGATTCCCACAGAAAGGTACGAATTGCTGAGAGCGTACCGCAATCCCGCGTTGAAATTCACTCCCGAGTCGAGCCTTGAACCGACAGACGGATTCATTCCTTTGTCCGCAGTAGAGGTTTCCGGAAGCCCCCGTTACGGGCATCAAGCTCAGAAGTTACTGCCGTCGACTGAACGACGTTGACGATTCGTATGTATACTTCTGTAATTAGGGTGGTACCACGGCATTCGTCCCTTGCGACGAGTGCCTTTTTGTGTTATTTTCTGCAAGAAAAGTTTATGAACTGACAGAAAAAACAAATTTAAATTCGGGAAGGGTGTACTGTATGTCTACAAACGAAAATTCTTTGGAGCTGCTGCGTGAACAGCTCGATGCTACAAATTTGCAATTGCTGGAGCTGCTGTCCCAACGCGCTGAACTGGCGGGACAACTTGGAAAATTGAAGGAAGCTCAAGGGGTACCTGACTTTGATCCGGTACGTGAGCAACAAATGCTGGACAAGCTGATCGCGGCTAACCGTGGGCCTTTTGACGATGCTACGATTCGCCAGCTGTTCAAAAATATTTTCAAGGCTTCTTTGAACTATCAAAAAGAAGAACACAAAAAACATCTGATCGTCAGCCGCAAAAATCAACCAGATAGCACAGTTATTAAGGTTAAAGATACGCTGGTGGGCGGCAAAGCCTCCATCATGGTCGCAGGTCCCTGCTCGGTGGAAAGCTACCAGCAAACTCGTGAAGTAGGTGCGGCTCTCAAGGAAGCCGGTGTGCCGATTCTTCGTGGTGGCGCGTTCAAACCACGTACTTCTCCGTACGATTTCCAAGGACTGGGCGTGGAAGGACTGCAAATTCTCAAACGTGTAGGCGACGAGTTCGGGCTGGCTACAATCAGTGAAATCGTCGATCCAAGACATTTGGAGGAAGCGATCCAATACATCGACATTATTCAAATTGGTGCGCGCAACATGCACAACTTTGAATTGCTCAAAGCTGCAGGTGAAACTAGAACTCCGGTTCTGCTCAAACGCGGACTGGCTGCCACAATGGAAGAGTTCCTTCATGCTGCTGAATACATCGTTTCCCGTGGTAACACGCAAGTCATGCTGATTGAACGCGGTATCCGTACGTACGAAAAATGGACGCGTAACACACTGGATATTTCCGCTGTTCCGATTTTGAAAAAGGAAAGCCATCTACCTGTATTGGTGGACGTGACTCACTCCACAGGACGTAAGGACATCCTGGCCCCTTGCGCCAAAGCTGCCCTGGCTGCTGGAGCTGACGGTATCATGGTGGAAGTCCATCCGAACCCGGCAGTCGCTTTGTCTGATGCTCAGCAACAGCTGAACATTCCTGAGTTCCACAACTTCCTGTCTGAAGTCAAAGAATCCGGTTTATTCAAAGCGTAAAATTAATTTTATGCCCGGATTCATAAACCGCTTTCATTTTCTCGGACAATGATGTAAAATTGAATCAGGATTGTGACTGATCATGCAGGCAAAACCTAAATGTATATATGCTCAACTTTTGTTGAGACACATATACATTTAGGTTTTTTTTATGCCTAATTCTTGAATAAAGAGAATACCTTCATGGTTATAATCCTAAAAAACATCATAGGAACGTTCAGAGAGGGGAACAGAAATGAGAGAAAGAAAAGGGTTAAACATTTTTCTATTAGCCATGATATGTATTCTGATCATCAGTGGCTGCAGTGGTAAGGCGCCCGCCGTTGTGAAAGATGAAAGCGCTGCTCCAACAGAAAAACAAACGGAAAATAAAGCAGAAAATAAAGCGACCAAGGCCAGAACGGTGATCACTACCGATGGAGAAGTAGATGATATGAACTCTGTCATTCGCTTTCTTCTTTACTCCAATGAAATGGATTTGTCCGGGATTGTACTGACTAGCTCCGTATATCATTATGCAGGTGATGAAAAGGCTGGCATCAAGCCATTTAGATGGACCGGAACACAATGGGTAACGGACATGATTGATGCCTACGGAGAGATTTATCCCAACTTAATCAAACATGCCGAGGGATATCCAAAGCCTGAATACATCAAGAGCGTTACCAAAATAGGTAACATTTCAAATAAAGGTGAAATGGACAAAGAAACGGAAGGCTCCAATTTCCTTAAAACACTTTTCCTGGACGATGACAAAAGAGATTTGTACGTACAAACTTGGGGTGGAACCAATACCACGGCCAGAGCTCTAAAGTCCATTGAAGACGAATATAAAAATACAGATCAATGGGAAACGATTCGAAAAAAAGTAAGTGATAAACTCGTACTGTACATCATTCTGGACCAGGACGATAGCTACAATAATTACATCGCTAAAAATTGGCCTGACATCAGAATTATTAATGATCAATCTAACTTCTGGCATTTCGCTTATGCTTGGAAAATGCACACAGAAGAAGTAAACAGCAAGTTGCACGGGGAATGGAACTTCAAAAATATTAAAGATGGTCATGGCAAGTTGCTCAATATGTATGCCTTGATGGGCGATGGCAATATCATCAAAGGCGAGTTGGATGAAGAACAAAGAGGCAGTGAGGCCTACTTAAAGAAAAATCCACAATACGACAAGTATGACTTTATTTCTGAAGGTGATTCTCCATCCTTCTTCTATTTAATTGATAACGGATTGCGGAGTATGGAAAACCCAACCTATGGTGGCTGGGGAGGTCGTTTCGGTGTCGTTAACGATAAATTATTTAGAAATACCGTGTTAGATTATGATGTGCATACGAAAAAATTCGAAGCAGAATATTCTCTGATGCGTTGGTTTGATGATGTTCAAAATGACTTTGCTGCTCGTGCAGATTGGGCTATTGCATCCGACTACAAAGATGCCAACCATAATCCAACGTTGACTATTAAAGAAGGATTAGACCTAACCGCTAGTCCAGGGGAGAAAATAACCCTGCATGCAGAAGGTTCAGATCCCGACGGTAATCAATTGACCTATAAATGGTGGAGATATTTTGAAGCAGACACGTATGAGGATTCTAAAGTAAAACCAGCACAAGTTAAACCTGAATTACTGGGGGATATGCAGCTTGGGCTTCATCGAGAAGTAGCTAAAGGCGAGAAAGTAAACACGATTGACTTGCAAGGTAGTGATACGAATGCAGTTAGTTTCACAGTTCCTGCAGATGCTAAGTCAGGGAATACGCTTCATATCATTGCAGAAGTACAGGACAATGGAAAACATCCTTTAAAGCATTATCAGCGTGTGATTGTAACCGTAAAATAATAGAACACAACATCCACTAAAATTAGGCTCATGGAATAACACTCCATGAGCCTTTTTATTGTTGTACATCGCACCTCGGACAATCTCTATACACGTTTCATGCTTTTTTCAGTCAAAGGAATATAATATCCTTTGCCATTCGGACCCATAGCAAATTTATTGCGAAGATGAATTAGATTAGGGCCAAATTTCGCCTCTAATTGTTCACGGAACTCATATAGGATTTCCATGATATAAATATCATGAATAATTACTTCTGTAATCGGCATCACCAGACCCGGATGTAACGTCCATGCAGCGCGGCTGTCATCACCAAGTGAAAGTATGCCAGCTACGACCTCACGGTCGTCTACGCTAAGTACAATCCACCGACCACCAATTTCAGACGTAATCTCCTCACTCATATCATGGCGGTAAACAGTAGCGAAATCAAAGTTAAGCTCCCCATACGCTACAATGATCACTTCAATTCCTTGTTGAGCGACTTGCTCTAAGGCATCTCGGAACACCTCGGCATCCTCTTTCCAAATTTCCAATAAAATCCGGTGTTTTGCTCCCTTTACCCCTTCATTTATGCGATTGATAATGGCTTCATACCCCGAAATATTCCAAATGTTCTCTCTATTTTGAAATGATGCTGTGTACTGTTCCAAACTCTCTTGCGCCACATTGAAAATCTGCTCTGCTTTGCGTTTTCTCTGAGCAATCAATTCATGTGGCGGGAGCGGCACATACAGAGGCGTATTTTCTTGACTGACCATGATATCCCCACGGTTGACCATTCCAGACAAAACCTCGTAAATTTTGGATCTCGGTACCCCGGAATTCAATGAAACGGCGTATCCCGAAAGTGGAGAGCTTTCCAATAAGGTCACATAAGCCTTGGCTTCATATTCTGTAAAATTCAAATCCCGTAGAATTTCTAATATATTTGGTTTTGGTTTCATGACGTCTTCTCCTCAATTCGTGTTCATCCTTACTATATCACTTCCCCTTGACAAAAACTGATATACACACTATCTTTTTAGTAACGTTTTTATAGTAGTCACTTTAGTAGCTACTATCATCATTTCACAGGGGATTACCTCAGGGAGGATTTAACTTGAACAAAGTCATAGCTCATTACAGCGAAAGCAGCCGGATTTACTATGGTTCTACGATTCTGGCCCTATTGATCTGGAGTACATCGTTTATTGCCACCAAAGCAGCCTACACGACGTTCCCCCCTCTTACCTTGGGTCTATCCAGATTTATTATAGCTTCCGTTGTGCTAGGTATCGTTTTGCTGATTAAAAAAGAACATATCAAAGTAAAGCCAAAAGATTTGGTTACGATTTCGTTTAGTGGTGTTTTGGGAATCACTCTCTATTTTTCAATGGAGAATATAGGGGTTAGTTTGACTACCGCTTCCAACGCAGCATTAATTGTTGCATCATATCCCGCAATTACATCGCTGCTTGAACTTATTTTGTATAAAGTGAAAATATCCAAATATAAAATTTGCGGCATAGCACTGGCTATGATCGGGGTATATTTCTTGACTTCAGTTGGCGAAAGTTCTGATAGTAAGAATCAACTCATCGGAAATTTAATATTGATTGGAACGGGTTTTGCGTGGGCGTTTTACACTTTCATGACGCGCAAGGTAGTAGACAAATATCCGCCTGTGACGTTATCTTTTTATCAAACTGTTGCAGGAAGTATCTTTTTTATACCGTTGGCTCTATTAGAAAAGGATCGTTGGCAGGCTCCGACAACAGGATCGTTTATGTTGTTAGTATATCTGGGCGTATTCTGCTCCGTTATCGCATTTTTGCTTTACAATTACGGATTAATCAAGCTGTCACCGAGCAGTTCCGTTTCTCTGATGAATTTGGTTCCGATATTTGGAGTCTTATTTTCTGTGTTGCTTTTGCAAGAAACGATTACATGGCGCCAAATCATTGGTGGTTTGGTCGTCATTATAGGCGTCCTACTGAGTGCTCATCAAACGAACCGTACCTAAAATGATAGATTGCACAATAGTTATAAAAGTTAAGATAAGCATCGTTGTTATAGGTATAGCGCTACAGTACAAGGGCGAGTGACCTCACCAAAAGTTTCTCGCCCAGTCGGTTGCATTTATGCAGTCGGCTTTTTTTCTTTTATATAAAAAAGGTGGTTATATTGATTGATGAGGTTATCCATAATTACAGACTGTCTGAGCACACTGGCATGATTAAAGCCATGTTTTGCTTGCAAAATATACAGCTTTTGACGAGCATTCTCAAGCTGTTGACGCAAAATGTCGTCTCTTATCATAATATATCCCTCCTTGTCATATTATCAGTGTAGAGGGTTATGAATAAGTATACTAAAAGTAAAGGTTTGGGATAATTATCTAATAACACAAAAAAAGACCTGCTCTATGAGCCTTAAGCTTATGCCGTTAGACAATCCAGTGTCATTCGCCTATCCGGCAGAATGAATATCCTGATCCGTTACGTTCTTCTTGACTGAAACCGGGAAAACGTTTTTTCCCTTCGCCCATAGCAACAACGCTGCAAGCAGCAGTATGCCACCGTTTAACACAAAGATCCAACGGATTGGCATCCAGCTGCCAAGCATACCGCCAATCAACGGCCCCGCCATTGTCGCGAGTTGAGTGGCTGATTGGCTCAGGCTAAAGGCTCGTCCGCGAAACTCCGGCTTGGTAACCTCCACAGTCATTGCGTTGATAGCCGGCATGACGGACGCATAAAACAATCCATATCCAAACCGAAGCGCACCAAAACCAACAAAGTTGGTTACAAAAAATTGTAAGATGTTCCCGATTCCCGAACCGATCAGCCCAATCAGCAGCACGTGTGCGAATCCGGTCCGTCCCCCAATCCGTCCCCATTGGGGAGCCATGAGCACCGCCGCAATACCTACGGCTGAGAATACAATCCCGGAACTTAAAGACGCCCGGCTACGGTCAACTCCCATTTCAAGCACATATACCGTAATTAACGGTTCTAGTATCATGACGGAAAAGGTACTTAATCCCGCCAGAATAAGCAAAAAGCACAAAGGCCGATTAGCAATAGCCTCCTTGATATCATCACGAACATGCGAGCGGGTACTGGTTCCCTTGAAGCTGTCCTCTCTAGCGCCAAAAGTCGCGATTAACGCAGATACCAGCACAAGAGCTGCAGAGAAAAAAAAGGCATTCCGATTGCCATAATAATGGCTCACTACACCGCCAATCAACGGACCTATAATGCTGCCTGTCGCCCCAGCGGTCGCCATAATACCGAGTGCATAGCCGGTTTTCTCCTCAGGCGAACCCGTTCCGACCAGCGCAATCGCAGCAGGAATAAACCCGGATAGAAGGCCTTGAAACAACCGTACTCCTACGAACACATACGGATCTGTCACAAAAGCACATATCAGGTACAACACCGCCAGGCTAAAGCCTGAACGAATCAACATCGGCTTACGTCCATACTTATCTGCAAGCGAACCCCAAAATGGGGCAATCAGCGCGCTGGCTAAAAACGTGACTCCAAAGGCAATCCCCGACCACAGTTCCAGATGATCATTTACGCCCATTTCCGTATTCAGAAAAATAGGTAAAAACGGAATAGAAACGGAATAGGCCATGCTGCAAAACAATACTCCAATCCACAAAATGACCAGGTTTCGCTTCCAATATAGATGCATGATGCCACACGTCCCTTCTGCTCATTTCATTATTACCCTCTAAATTAGAAAAGTCTACCGCCCCGCTCATCCTTCAATCGTGGAACAACCGTGCAGAAGCTGATATAATCGAATGGAATGGAGATGATGACATGGCTAAGAAGAGAAATTCGTCTTCCCCTGCTCCTGCGGCTCAGGACAAACCTGCTACGTTAAAAGATCTGTTGAGCCAGGATGTGCTGAATAAGCTTAAGGCTCAAGCCAATGAAGCCCAAGCAGAACAGGACAAGCGTAAAGAAGACGAACGGCAGCGTGCCGTCGAAGCAAAAAAAGCTGAACAGAAGAAGCTGGATAACAACTTCGAGCATCTACTGAATAACAGCAATTTGGACTGGCACAAATATAAATAAGCCAAAACCACAACGGTTTTGGCCTATCTTTACGTTTTATATTATAGCCAGTCACGAATATGTTGTACTGAGTACAGCACCCCTACCCAAACCGGCAGACTGAACGCCATACCCCATATGAGACCTTTTGCCAGCTTTTTGTCTACCTCCATCATGATCCTGCCCCTTTCCTTGGGAATAGCAGCAGTATGGGTCAAGAATACGGCTTTCAAACCCGTATTTCCTTATCCCCAGCAAAAAAGGTATGATAGAAAATGGAAAAGTGTTCTGCGCTGCCCCCAAACTATAATTTAGGATGTTACATCATCCAACCTTTCAGGAGGAATATCAATGAACCGAAAAACGATACGCCCATGGTACACGCTGTGCCTGCTGGCCATCATGCTCGTGCTGGTTGCTGGATGCGGCACAAAAGCGGCCGATGTGGAAGCTGCCAGCCGGACAAGCACTACAACTCCTGCTGCGACTAAAGACAAAAGCAAGGCTGTCTCCCATCCGATTGTCACGATTGTCATGAATGATGGCAAGAAAATTAAGCTTGAGCTGTATCCGGAAGTAGCACCGAACACGGTTAACAATTTCATCTCTTTGGTGCAAAAGGGAGCCTATAACGGTACCATTTTCCACCGTGTTATCCCAGGCTTTATGATTCAGGGTGGTGATCCGCAAGGTAACGGTACAGGTGGCCCCGGCTACAGTATCAAAGGCGAATTCAAGAGCAATGGTGTTAACAATACACTCAAACATACACGTGGCGTATTATCCATGGCCCGCTCAGCGGATCTGGATTCGGCCGGATCGCAATTTTTCATCATGGTTGCCGATGCGGACTACCTCGACGGTCAATATGCCGCTTTTGGTAAAGTAACGTCCGGGTTGGATGTGGTCGATGCTATCGTCAATTCCAAACGGGATAGCAATGACAAACCGATCCAACCGGCTACGATGAAAAAAGTAACTGTGGATACGCTGGGTAAAAAATATCCAGCTCCAGTCAAAGTAAAGTAAGACATTCAAATCATTCTTTCAAAACGGGATAACAGCAACGACCTTGCGCATACGCGTGAGGTCGTTTTTGCTTATCCCTTGATGCTCTCTAAGCTGCTGCCTCTATGATGTAGTAAGAGTATATACACAAAAGGAAGCGTTTTCAATCATTATTTTTAAAGCTTTTTTCCGTTATAAGAACCGCCAGCGTTCGACAAAAAAGCTACTGTATGAGCAGTAAATTCGTCTAATTGGACTTAGTCTCGACTGAACGAATATCTTCCATCTCTTGAAGCAGTGACAGCAGTTCCTCCACTCCCTCTGATCGGGACAGCTTTAAAAGCATATGAATAACCAACTGCTCACCGTTATTGATGCGCTCGGCGTGAAAGCTGTGAATCGTTAGCTTCTTGTGTTCCAGCAGTTCTTTGATCCGATTCAGTACGCCCGGCTCATTGTCGACCTGAACAACCACTTGTCGCGTAGACGGAGTAGCCATCTGATAAAAACGACTATGGAGCAAGGACTGAGCCGCTAAAATAAACAGCGTTACACCTGCACCAAGCCCATACATCCCTGCGCCTACAGCAATACCAATTCCGGCGGTAGTCCAGATGCCCGCGGCAGTGGTCAGTCCTTTGATTCTATTTTTTTGTGTGAAAATCATCCCTGCGCCGATAAAACCGACTCCACTTATAACCTGTGCTGCTATTCTGGAAGGGTCTAGCGACAGGTTCGACCAGACGGCTTGATCCTGAAAACCATATTTGGATACCACCATCATGAGCGCTGCGCCAATACCGACAATGAAATGCGTGCGAATGCCCGCTTCCTTCATCCGACTTTTGCGCTCATAGCCGATTAAGGCACCGCATAGTCCGGCAAACATGACCCGAATCAGGTAATCCCAATCCCACATACTTTTTTCACTCCACTATAGTTTATGTTTTGAAAGATGCTGTTCCTCAAAAATATACAATTCGAAAATGCTACGGTAAATGAGCCGTTTATACAGCTGTTAATTTGTTATTACCCAAATTTTAAGGAACCCTCACTTCATCCTCTGGCAGATTGCGATGTACCTTCCTCCCCTTGAGCAACCACAGCTCCGGTGTATCCTGCACGCCATCAAGGCGCAAGCTGAACGCCCCCGCTGGTAAATTGCGTATACGCAGCAATAGACGGTTTCCGTCTGCTACGGCATCTTCAAGCTCCAGCAACGTTAGTGAATCGTCCCTTAGGTGGCGGCTCAGGTCGCGTGTTGTACCTGCTCTGTCCTCCCGGCTCCAAATACGCAGCTCATCTACAGACGGTATGGCAATCCGCTTGCTGAAAAAAATAACTACCTCATCTTCGGCTGAGCGTTCCGCCCTAAGCGGTTTGGGTGGCTCATCGTACATGTAACCACCCAAATGGTATTCATAGGCGGTCCAGGCGTCGTAGTCGCCCTCGAGGGCGATAGCCCCAAACCGCTGCGTCCACTCGCGGTCCCGAACCATACGTGCGAGGGAGCCAATATCCGCCTGCACCCCGAGGGGCAGGCCCGGATAAGCGGCCCGGATCGACTGCGCGATGCGAGCATAGCCCCGGGTATCCCGGGTATACTGTGGCGGCAGACGGCGGCGCATCCAGTCCGGCCAATGGGTCTGGAGTACGTGCATATCCGGGGCGACGCACCCGATCATAGCTACCGCGTCCAGACCCTGCCATTCCCGCAGCTGGCCTGGGACATCGCCGCGTCCGCTCACAGCAAGCGACCATGTCGCCACGCAGATGTCCGGCCGGACATCACGCACACCGCCCGCGCCGTTCACCAGCTCGCTGATCAGGCCGTTCACGGCGTCCACACGCAGATCAACCCACTGCGCGTACAGCTTCGGAACCTTCCGGTAATAATTCCGCGCATGCTTGTCGCGGAAATCCGGAATGTCCTCACCGCTACGCTCGCGAAAGGCACGCTGTGCATGCGGCCCAACATCCCCGTACACTCCGCTGCGCAGCCCATTCCATTCGGGGAAATAAGGCTCCGCCACCTCGAACCCGTCGAACGGAATGTCGGTGACGAGCCGGGCAGCGGCTTTCTTTTTCCATTCCACATACTCTTGGGAAAAATGCGAAAGCCGCTGAAATCCGTCGTTCGGTTCGCGCAGCAGCTCCATGCGCCATCTTTTCCACTCTGGCGGCAGCTGGGACACGCCAAAAGAACCGTTGCCTAGTACCATCGCCCACACCGCTATGCCTCTGCGTTGAAAAGCAGCAACAAGTGCTCTATCCACTTCATTTTCACGCACGACAAAATAATGAACGGTCTGGTAGCCCGCAAGGGCGATCTCATCTGCTATACTGTCCCGCGAACGGTTGGCGTAATAGGGAAACAACGGATCGATTTGAATACTGGGGCCGCTCAGTGCCCACGGTTTCATTTTTCCGGTCAGTGCTATAGCGTTTGTCGATTCGGGCCGGTCATTTGCGTTATAGCTCAATTCGATCCACCTCCGTCACTCGGTCTTCTCCATACTTGTTCCTGCTATATGTTTTTGCTATAAGTTCCTGCTGGTTCGCCTATGTTACCATATTTCGCAAATGGGATGAAATCCAGTATGACTGTTTCACCATCAACGTACAGAGGTATGGAATAACGAGTCAGGTTTAGTTTATGAACGGAATGGGAGGAATAGTCAATGGCAGAGCAGAGATTGCAAGGGAAGATAGCAGTGGTCAGTGGTGGAGGTTCAGGGATCGGCAAGGCGACCGCGATCCGTTTTGCAGAACAAGGCGCCAAGGTGGTCATGCTGGATCGGACACCCAAGCATGCAGAGGAGACCAAAGCAATCATTGAGCAGGCTGGCGGCGAGGCACTTGTACTGGAATGTGATATTTCGAAGCCAAATATGATTCAGCAGGGGTTCGCTAAAGTCGTGGAAACGTACGGAAAACTGGATATCGTATTCGCCAACGCAGGCATTAACGGCACCATGGCTCCCATTGAAACACTGGAACTGGAGGAATGGGACCGCACGATGAACATTAATCTTCGCGGCACCTTTGCTACCGTTAAATATGCCGTCCCTTACCTGAAAGAACGCGGCGGCAGCATTATCATTACCAGCTCCATCAACGGTAATCGAACCTTTTCAGGCATTGGATTCTCAGCCTACGCCTCCACCAAGGCAGCTCAGGTTGCTTTTATGAAAATGGCAGCTCTGGAGCTGGCACGTTACAAAATCCGGGTCAACGCGATATGCCCGGGAGCCATCGACACGGAAATTGACGATAACACGTACCCTTCGGAAGACTTGAAGAAGGTACAAATTCCAGTCAAATTTCCGAAGGGCGGAGAGCATCCGCTAGAGGATGCCCCTGGTGAGCCAGAGCAGGTTGCCAATCTGGTCCTGTTTCTCGCCTCAGACGAGTCATCTCATGTATCGGGTACGGAAATTTATGTAGACGGAGCAGAATCACTACTGCGTTAAGTATTAGAATGGGGAACGTTATACCCATACTACTATTTAGGCATTCTTAGCAGCCTTATCCCTGGTCATATACTTGTGGAATAGGCTGCTTTTGTATGGCTTTACAACGGCTTTATATCGACCTGTCAGCACCGTGCGGAGCTCCTTTGCGAAAGCGGACATACAGCCTACCTCCCGGGAGCACCTCGAACAACAGCATCAGAAGCGAAAAGAAAAGCAGTGCAATGGCTTCTTCTGCCAGAATATACAGAGGATATGGCCCCAAAACATCCAATATCGACGGTGTCGACGGCTTTCCAGCTAGAAACATGTAGTTAGCACCGAGAGCATCGTCTACGATCCACACCATCAGCGCCAAGCCATTCAGAAAAAGCATAACTCCCCCCACACTCTTCCATGTCGGTTTGAGTCCTTCTATCCAGGTCATATACAAGGCTGCCAAAATAATAGCACTATGAGCTACGAAAAAATGGATAAAACGATAATGCGGAAATGCGTATGCCAAATTAGGCGTAAGTACGGCTTGGAGCGCCCCTCCAATTCCGGCAAAAAGGATGATCGGATACAACCAGCGGCTTCGAAATATAAGCATCAGGATAGACAGCAGCAGTGTCACGCTGCACAGTTCTAATGGCAATGAGGTCTGGACATCCCAAATATGCTGCATCACATACCAAATATTCAGAGTCAGCTCTGACAGAATGAGGACTGTAATTAACAACCAGCGAATTCCCTCGCTTACAGGCTTGTTCGATCGAATCCATCCCCGAGTCAGCCACAGCATCAAAGCGCATACAATGAGTCCCAATATAGCCAACCCATGTGACGGAGTAAACGCCTCGAACCCTTCTGGCGCATTGGCATCAAACCAAGGCCCTGACCACGACCTATCCATAGTTAGCCCCCTTTGATCTCTTTCTCTCTTCGTTGCATTCTATTTTATACCCAATAGCCGATTATGTTCTAGCCGTGTTTCTTGCTTGTTCAATACCTTACCTTTATGATAAAAGATATTATATTCAAAGGAGAACCCTCATGGCCATTAATCGCCGATTAATTACAGATCAGGATTTCAATGAGGCACTGGAACGTCATCTTCGTGTCCGAGTATTTCAGGATGACCAATTGATTGGCTCTGGCGGAATCATAATCCGTTTTGACGATCAAACCATCGTCGTGCAATCCAGCGTCAGTGATCTGGCTTACCACCCCAGAAAACAATGTGAGTTTTTTGAAATTAAAAAATAGCCACTACACACCGGGGAACCATTTTGCTTCGTTTTCCGGTGTATAGCGGCTATATTTTGTTTGTATATATCATGCCTCACATGACGGTTTCTGTTATAGTTGCATTCCACGTGTTTTCATCATGAGTTTATTCGTAAGCACTTTCAAATCCTCGGAAGAAGACGAAATTTCCTGCATAATTGCTGTCTCCTCATGAGCAGCTGTATAAATTTTGTGAGCTCCTTCAGAGAAGGCCCCTGACATTTGCTGAATACGATGGATCTGCTCAAAGGTTTGATCTACCCGGTTCGTCTGCTCCGTCACGGCTTCTTCCATTAAACGGATGCTCTCAACAAATTCACGTACAATAGCATTCAAACGGTTCAACGTCTGATCCACAGAGCTTGTCCGTTCCGCCTCAGCACTGACCAATGACGTTTGCTGATGCATCAACTGCACTGTCTCTACGATTTGTGACTGGACACGGCTAACGATGGCATTTATTTGCTGCACAGACTCCGTACTTTGGGCAGCAAGTGCGCGAATTTGGTGAGCCACTACAGCAAACCCGTTCCCTTCTTCTCCCGCACGCGCCGCTTCTATGGAAGCATTCAGCGCCAGCAAATGGGTCTGTTCCGCAATATCCTTCACGGTGCTTGTAATCGCTTCAATTTGGGAAGCTTCTTTTTCCAATCGTGCAATCACCTGCTGCGAACGACCATGTGATGCTGTCAGCTCTCCCATTCCATCCATCAGGGATGAAAATACGGTCTGCGTCGAATCTACTGAATGCTCCATATGGCCTGACAGTTCCAGCATATGCCCAGATTTGCTACGCATCATTTTAAAATCGCCCAGCATTCGGTCTGCTGTTTTAATAGATTGGGCAGATGCTTGCTTTTGCTGCTCCACGCCATTCAAAATATCTTCTACCACCGAAGACATGGACTCAATTTGTGTGGTAGCCTGTACAATAGCCAAGCTCAGATTTTCCGCACTTTGCGAAGTTGTTCTGGTGCTGTACGAGATCTCATTGAACATATCTTTAATGTTCAGCATCATATGCCGAAATGCATCATACAGAACTTTAATTTCATCCTCCGAACGACGTTCAGGAATCACAACAGACAGGTTCCCCGCCGAAGCTTCCTCTGCCGCCTTTGCCAACCTAACAATTGGCCGTGTGAGTAATTTTGAGATCAACCAGCCCAAAATGCCACTCCACAGGACACCCAATAACAGAATGATCGAAGTGTACACCCATTCTTGTGTACCTTGAGCAAGCCAGTCCTTGAGTACAAAAATAAAAAAAGCGCTTGTTCCATAGGTTATTGCAGAAATTGAGACAAATGCAGTAACCATTTTCGTACCTAGTGACATCTTCATGTACTGTAGCCCACCCCAAAAAACTCAAATTTGATTCCATTTTACCATAAAATTGCTACATTTCTAGTAGTATTTTTCATAGACAGATATATTCATGAGTACAAAGATACAGAGTCTTAAGTCCCCTACGCTAATTACCAAAAACAATATGTTACCAGGTAGCAGCTTGCATTTTAAAATGGACGAATCGCGCTGCTACAAGCTTTACAGGCCATTCGTCACATTTTAAGCGAGTTGTTACTCGACAAAGTCATTTTCCATTATTAAAAATCATTGTCATTTTTCTGTTCAACGATTGCTTTCTTAATTGCTTCAATTGTGTCTATTTGGTGACTGTTTTTTTCCAGTACAGTAAACTCCCATAAACCGATGGTCAGCTTCTCTCCTTGCTGGATATCAAAGCGCTCAGAAAGCATCCATCCCCCAATTGTATATACGTCCCCGGCCTCAATATCCGTCTCCAAGCGCCGATTGACCTCATGAATGAGCGCCTGTGATTTAAGTATGTAACGATGATCATCTGTTTTTGTAATGAGTGGAGTTAACGCTGCGGGGGTTTCGGTGTCGGTATAGGAAGGAATGTCTCCAACAATCTCCTCCATAATATCCTCCAGTGTGACAAGTCCAGATGTTCCACCATATTCATCCACCAGCACCGCTACTGGAATGCGTCGTTTTTGCATCTGAATCAGCAGATCCCGAGCCTGAACCGTCTCGATAACCTGAAGCACCGGGTGAATATAAGAAGCCATCGTCGTATTCCCTGTGCTGTGCCCACGTGCCAAATCATGCAGGGCTTCCTTGACGCGAATCATACCGATAATACGATCCCGGTCGCCATGTTCAGCTACAGGTAGAAAATTATAAACTTTGTCTTCGATCAGCTCCATAAACTCGGCCACTGTTGCCTGGTGGGAGATGGAACGGATGTGGATGCGCGGTACCATAATTTCCTGTGCCGCACGGTCGTCAAAATCAAATACATTGTTTAGATATCGATATTCTGTCGGTGTAATTTCACCACTACGAAAGCCTTCAGATAAAGCCAAACGAAGCTCGGCTTCACTGAGTGCCACATCTTCTTCAGATACCCTTTTGAGCCCAAAAAGACCCGTAATGACACGCGATGAACGACTGAGCACCCAATTCAGGGGATAGGTCATTTTGTAGAATATCGTGATCGGACGGGCAAAAAACAATGCCATTGGTTCCGCAATCTGTATGGCGAATGTTTTGGGTACTAGCTCCCCAATGACCACCTCGAAATAGGTCAAAATTAGAAAAGCCAGCAAAAAGGAGAGCACTCCCGTCAGGCCTGCTGGAATATGAGCCAACACAAACAGGGGATGTAGCAGATGTTCAACAGTAGATTCCCCTAGCCAGCCTAGCGCCATTGAGGTTAATGTGGTTCCGAGCTGACAAGCAGATAAATACTCGTCCAGCCGAGACAGAATGTTTTTAACGGCTTTCGCATTTTTGTTGCCTTCAGAGGCCAATTGATTGATGCGAGATACCCGCACACGAATAATGGAATACTCCGAGGCCACAAAAAAGGCAGTTAATGCGATAAGTAATATAACCAGAATGATATTTATCGTTTCCATAGCCCTCTCTTGCTCCGTTCATGACGAAGCAAGAAGCACCCCCTTTGACATTCATTTTTGGATGGAACCATAACATAAGTAATGATGTCCATAATCGTGTATTACCCAAAAATGACAAGGAGTAGACTATGTATGACCCTGTTAGCGAATCGCCAGCGGACTCTTTTGCACGATATCTATCCATTGATCAGCTATCAACTGATGCCCAACCGCTGTCGGATGAACCCCGTCATGCAGCCAATAGGAGGCGTCCGCCTTGGTAGCGGCTTCGTTCAACATGCTCTGGAGCGGCACAAATACGGCCCCAAATTCGTCCGCAAGCTGACGTACAATACGCTGGTATCCCGTTATTTTTTCTTGCCAAATATCCCATCGCGCCTCGGTAGCTCCCGTTTTCAAAATAAACGGCTCGCACAGCACGAGTCCCAGATCAGGCATCACTTCACGCGTTTCTTCCAGAAGGTGGCGATAGGCTCGTTCAAATCGGTCCGTCACCCCGGACGGCTCCTGCTCCACGATCCGCCAGGCATCGTTCACTCCGATTAGAATGCTGAGCAGGTTCGGCTTCAGGCTAAACGTGTCCTCATTCCAGCGTGCATACAAATCCGAAACTCGATCCCCCGAAATTCCCCGGTTCACAAATTCTGGCTGTGTGGTAGTTAAACGGCTCCCCAATGCACCTGCAATCAGATACACATAGCTCTGACCCAGCCAATGGTTCGCGTCCTCATTTCGTCCCCTTCCTCCGTCTGTTATAGAATCTCCCTGAAAAAGAATACGTGCATGTTCTGTACTCGTCATCTTCCTAACTTCCCCCTTATCATTTTCCAATAATACCCTTATCATACCTCGCATCATCTAAATTATAAAGCGGTTTCAAAATATAGAAGAATTATAGATTTGCCATATGGCCGGATTCACTAGCTTTAATTATGGTAGGAATCCGGGGGCAACGGCGATTAAGTATTTTTCACACCGCTCGGTACTTACACACCTCACGAAAATTACAGCCTCCGCACGCTCTGCGTGAAGGCATCGGAGTGAAGAAAGACTCGGGCTTGGGGCGGTTATAGTAATCGTCATCAAGACAGGACTTCATTTCATCGATGTATCGTCCGACATTACCAACCACTTTGTCGATATCCTCTTGCGCGGGACGATATACCTCATGCTCTCCTGTCATCAGATACTCGACACGTACCTCGATCTTCTCCAAAGGAAGCTGATAGTGCTCCTGCACATAGGAAGCATACAAAAAAAGTTGGTCGGAAAAATCGCCTTCCTTGCCTGTTTTCCAATCCACGATGACCATGTCTCCATTGTCTCTACGGTAGAGCAAATCCATTTTGACATACACTTTCGTCTCATGAAGGAGCATCGTATCCCACTTCTCCACTTCTACAATTCGGGCCTTTCCCTGTTGCAGTTCATGCCAAACCGCAGTACGGTATAAATTGTGTATCACCGCGTGCTGTCGCTCCTTAATAAGGGCGATCCGTTCCGAAAGCACCTCGTCGTCGTAATAAACCTCCGCCAGCATGACGCGATTTTTTGGATCTTGTAGCCATAGCTCACGGTGTAGCGATTCCTTGTAGCTGTCATTCAACATGTTCTTCATAGCTGTCTCGAGGTATGCTGTGCGAGGGATAGCCCCTTTTTCCATCCATCCACGTATGACTGATTCACACATTTGATGCGTGATATTGCCGAATAAAATATATAAGTTGCTCAGTTGCTTGAGCCGATACAACGTAACTTGCTCTTCAGTGCCCTGTGCCGAATTCCAGCCATTATGCGAGCCGTAATAATGATAATAGTATTTGCGTAAGCATTCATCGAACGTTTGAGCCCTCGATTGCGAATAGGACCAGGACGGGTATATAGCCATGACAGGCCCTCCTTCATTAAAACTATCATCTCTTTATTATAACGCAAACCTAAGCTGTATCGGCGATAAAAAGGACGAAGACTTTAACCCATGGGTTAAAGTCTTCTACTGACTGACTAGTTTGTAAACTCTCAATGAGTCCGTTCAACATTTATCAAATCACTAACATTAACGGCACCGTCCTCACGGACGTTGACAACAAGTACCGGAGTTCCTAGCATTCCGCTGATCCACTCCTTATAATCCTCCACATGATCATTCGGAAGAATCGTCAAGATGACACCAGCGAAGCCACCACCATGTACCCTGCATGCACTGTTATCTATTGATTGTAAATACATTTCTGTTAAAGCCAGTGCAACCGATACGTCTTGTTCCCGCGCAACCCCACTTCTATATACGTTTTGGAGCCATTTCCATGAGGAATTACCAGATTCGGTAATGAGCCTCAGGAAATCAGTAAAGCGTCCCTCCTCAAGTGATTTCACCTGTTCATCCACACGCCTATTTTCTTCAAAGAAATGCAACGCCCGCAATACTGCACGGTCTCCTGCTTTTTCCCTGACCATTTTAAGGTTGGCATATAGATCCTCTGGCAATAAGTCACGGCAAACCGAAGCTTCTAAAGACTGAGCCACTGCAAACATTTCGTTGGGCACCGCCGCGTAATCGTCCGTTAAATCAGCATGATTTCCACCTGTATTTACAATAACGAGGGAATATCCGTTTTGTTCAAAATTCCAATGAACAGGATTTATGATCGGTTCCTTGGGATTTTTAAAGTCAATGGAAATCAAGCCGCCATATGCGCAAGCCATCTGATCGAGCAGCCCCGAGGGCTTGTTCCAATAGCCATTTTCCGCATACTGACCAATTTTGGATTTAGCAACAGCATCTAACGCTCCCTCGTTATAAAAATGATTTAATATCGTACATATCAACATTTCAAAAGAAGCGGAAGAGCTTAAACCTGAAGCAGAGAATACATTACTTGATATATAAGCTTGGAATCCCCCGATACGGTATCCGAATTCAAGTAGACCAGCGGCAATACCACGGACCAACAGCATCGTACTGTCATCCTCCGGTTTTGGCGACAAGTCGGTTAAATCGATGACGTACTTTGTCTTGTAGCCTTCAGAAAAGAATGTAATTACAGACTCCTCCACTTTAGAAGCTGCAGCGATGGTATCGAGTGTTATACTGCCTGCCAGCACCTTCCCGTGATTGTGGTCTGTATGATTTCCACCAATTTCGCAACGCCCCGGAGCACTAAACAGTTCAATATCCCCTACACCAAAATGCTCCCGATACGCCTGTATAAGTGATTCATATCGAGTCGTTTGCTCAGAGATTTGCTGTTGACCGTACATTCGGGCAAGCACCATTTGTCCCTCTCTGGAATTCAATAGCTCCATATCTTTCATCGTATATCCCCCTAATTGTATGTGTTATCCTATGCTGGAATGATACTATCATTATCTCAATTTTCCCTGTATAAAAGTATGGCACTTTTAAAATTTGTAAGCGCTTATTTTAATCGCTTTACTGAGCATTTTACCAATATAACTAAAAAAGAACCAGCCCCTAATTGGGCCGGTTCCTTGAATTTCTTTTTAGTCGCGTTTCAGTACATATTCCCCATCATTATTACGAGTTACAGTGGCGCCAAGCACCCCGGCAACTGATTTGAAAGGAACATACAATGTGCCATATTCATCCGTATATGGAGCTTGTGGCAGCGTCAATGTGCTTCCCTCCAATACAGCCTGTTTGGAGCCACTTTTCAGCTTAATCGTCTTACCTGTAATATCATCAGTTACAGTAGTCTGTTTAGCTGCTGCATCCCATTTTAACTCGGAGTTCAGTTCGCTCGTCAGTTCACGCAATGGAATAAAGGCAGTGCCACCACGATTCTCCAAGACATAGTAATCGTCTTTAGGATCGAAAATGGTTTCTACTTTTGTAATTTCCAAATCATTTTTTAAAATGTTGTAGATCGGAGAATTCGCTTCAAAATTGCGCAGCGTCGCTCCCGGAGTTAATTCAGCTTGTTTATTCAAGTCAATAACACCGTTAGAAATATCCACTTTATCAGCCGTCACACTACCATTGACGTTCCAGGATTGAGTTTCGGTCAGAATTGTGAAGGACTTCACCGGAAGACCGTCCACATCTGGCAAAGCAACCGTCAGGTCTGTCGCCGCTTTGCGAACATTTCCTTTTTCATCAAAATACATGTCGCTTTTCAGAACCGTGTTAGCACTCAGAACCGTTTTGATTTCAGGGGACTGTGCATACATGGTACTAACGCCTACATCAAACTGATCAACGGCCAGATCCAAATACTTTTTAACTTCGGTATAAGCCTCATTGACCATTTTTTCTTTGTTAGCACTCAGTTCCGTTGTTACTTTATCACTACCTTCAATATTCATGCCGGAAGCAATCGTTTTAGTCATATCAATGGCTTGCCCGATCAGCTCTTTCAAGCCTGCTTCGTCCTTCGCCAGATTCGTCAGGAACGGTTTTACCAATGTTACCAGCTCATCACCACGAAGTTCAGCATGCAGATGGGTCAGTTTCACTTTGTCTTTTTCACCGTATACTTCCTCGGTTACAGACGTTGCAGAAATGGTCGAAGGGTTAGGCGCATGCTTGAGCATAAGTGCAGCGGCTGTTTTCGCCAGTTCTCTCACGTCTTTGGAATATACATACGGATCAAATCCAGCAGGCAGACCGCTCAAACTCTCTTGCGAGTTCAAAGATATGTAATAAGGTTTTTTGGCACCTTCCAGTTGAATAGCCAAACCTTGGCGGTCTAAAGCAAGTTCAAACGGCAAATTATACTTATCGATGTGCAATGTACCTTTGGCAGAAGCAAGTTCCTCTGATTGTACCTTGGCTTCATCCACAGTGACAGAAATCGAATTAATCAAATCTACGATTTCTTTATCTCCTTGCGTGATCCCTTCTTTTGGAGTCAATTTAAGAGAGATTTTCTCCGTTGTCTGCTGGGATTTCACATCAAGTGTTCCTAATAAATTTTTACTTACATCAAATCCGCCTACTGCCTGGCAACCTGTCAAAGCTACCATTAACAGAATAAGAGGGACGGCGATCCATTTTTTTATATTCATATTAATCCCCTTTCAATATATTTCCGTAATCTCTTCTATTATCTCAGTGTTAACACGCATTGTAAATGAGTAGAATGGAAAATAGAACTAGTTATTTAGGATCAATTTTCAGCCTGAAGCATCCGGTAAGCCAGTAGTGCCATCTCCAGGCAACGACGTTTGTCAGGGTCTGCCAGATTTCCCTCTATGATTTCATTAATTTTATCCAGCCGATTATAAAGGGTCTGTCTGTGAATGTACAAAATTCCGGCGGTATCACGCTTGGAGCCATGGGATTGAAAATAGGCATCCAGTGTATCCAGAAGCTGCATATGGTGCTCACGATCATGCGCAATCAGCCTGCCCAAATGGTCCTCTACAAACTCTTGTAGAAAAGGAATGCGGGGCACCGCCTTCAACAACTGATAGATTCCGATGCTGTCGTAAAATAACCGATCCTTCATGACTGGGACGCTTCGTGCCACTTCAATGACCTCATATGCCTCTTCAAAACTGCGGTCCGTCCCCGTCATGCGATGCCTTACTTTACCAAAGCCTGCATGAATGCGCACCTTATCAAGCTGTCCTGCGGCATAGTTCTGAATATATTGAACAGTATGGGCAAGCACTTTTTTCATTTGCGCTGCGGAACGCAGTGTTAATTCCTCCTTGGCACAAAGGATGTAGCATTGACTCCCCTTCATCATCAGCAGATTGTGCAACGTTTCTTTTTTCAACAATGAACGAAGCAGCACTAGCACATCCTGATTGATGGATTCCTTGCGTACCTGACTGGCATCCTTGTCCTGATGTTCTACCTCAATGACCCCTGCCCAAAATAAATACTGCCCCTTCGATAACAATCGCAGGCCCATTCGGGTCTGGGCCTGTTCTTCACTGGGAAGCTGTCCGCTCAGTACATCCTGAATCAATTCATTTTGATTTCGCAGCAATCGGTCTTCAAGAAACTGTGTTCTCAGCACCAATGTAGCGGCGGCCTTGGCCGTGTAATCGAGTAGCAGCGACATTTCTTCCGTCGGCATTTCACTATGCAGCACCAAACCTACTGCGGAAAACACCTGACCGAAGCATACAACGGGCTGGAACAAGACGGCAGTGGATTCATTCAGGTGAAACAGCAGGTGTCCCTCCCGATCAGCGGTCATACTAGATTCCACTTCATTGGCATAAAAATCTGCAATACGGTCCGCCAAATCCGGCTGGACGGAAGGTACGAATCGATTGGTGTCAATGGAAGACATGTAGATGACCTGCCGAGCTGCATAGTCATGAAGCACACGCAAGAGGGCGTTCATATCGGTGCTGCGCAGGGTCTCCTGCTGAAGCTGACGTGAAAATCGTTCCAGATCTTTTAAGAGTTCATGATGTCGGTTAATAAGTAGGGAATGAATATCTTGTGTAATTTCAACAAAACGCACTGGCTGCTCAAATACGATGACCGGGAAGTGATGTCGTTCCGCCAACTCCAGAATTTCAGAGGGAATTTCATGAATGCTCGTGCCCAGCTCCACGCACAATCCCGCGGCTTCCGAGCGGATCAGTTGCTCCATATACTCGGCACGCTCTTCCCCCTTCCGAGTGAGCCACAGGCCGGTCGTCAAAATCAAGTCATGACGGCTCACAAACGGAGAAACATTTGTGATTTCTAGTACATGGACCCAACCCACACGGCGATTTACGCCCTGTTCCCCCGCCGCCAGTTTTGCCCGCCGGAAAACGGGACGTTCCAGCACATCCGCAATGGTAAATGTTTTTTTACCGTTCATCGGCATTCTCCTTATGTATATGTCTTTATGTCATTTTATATGACATATATTCATCAAAAAGTCGAGCCTTTGAGTCAGATAATCCGACAAAATGTATGATGTCAAGGAGCTTCACCCCTTGTAAACTGTACCTAATCTAACATGAATTGCATTTATCGGCTTGAGTCCATGTAACTAATCGGCAGGCTGCACAAAAATGATAGTGTAATTTTCTTAACAATTATTTTTAGGAGAGGTGAATGAAATGAAAATTGGGGTTCCGAAAGAGATTAAAAACAATGAAAATCGTGTCGCTCTAACGCCAGCAGGTGCAGCTCAAATGATTCAACACGGACATCACGTATTTGTGGAAAGCCATGCAGGTGTTGAAAGCGGCTTTACGGATGGAGATTATGCCACTGCGGGTGCAACTCTTGTGCAGCAAGCTGCGGACGTGTGGTCCCAGGCGGATCTGATTATCAAGGTAAAAGAGCCGCTCCCCTCTGAATACGGGTATTTTCGACCAGGATTGATTTTATTCACCTATCTGCATTTGGCTGCCGAGCCAGCACTGGCCCGCGCTTTAACAGACAACGGCGTAGCCGCCATTTCCTATGAGACGCTAGATGTTGAAGGCAGCCTCCCGTTGCTTACCCCGATGAGTGAGGTTGCCGGTCGAATGGCTGTACAAATTGGAGCACAACTGCTGGAAAAACCAAAGGGTGGCAAAGGCATCCTGCTGGCAGGTGTGCCGGGGGTCAAACGCGGTAAAGTGACCATTATCGGCGGAGGGGTGGTCGGCACCAATGCTGCCAAGGTCGCCATCGGTCTCGGGGCAGATGTGACACTAATAGACCTGAGCCTGCAAAGACTGCGCCAACTGGACGATATTTTTGGCAATCAGCTCCACACGCTGGTGTCCACCCCGTCCAACATTGCTGAAGCCGTGGCGCAAAGTGATTTGCTGATCGGTGCTGTCCTAATCACTGGTGCCAAAGCCCCGCGGCTCGTAACGGAAGCGATGGTACAGACGATGCAGCCCGGCTCTGTGATTGTGGATGTCGCCATCGACCAAGGCGGCATAGTCGAGACGATTGACCACATCACGACACACGATCAGCCTACCTATGTGAAGCATGGCGTCATTCACTATGCGGTAGCAAACATGCCGGGCGCGGTACCGCAAACCTCGACGCTCGCCCTGACGAACGCGACGCTCCCCTTTGCTCTCCAGCTCGCAGATCTGGGGGTGCAGGAGGCGCTTCGCAGAAGCAAGCCGCTGCTTAGCGGCACCAATGTCCTGAACGGACATATTACCTACGAAGCGGTCGCACGTGATCTGGGATATCCTTATGTTCCCGTGGAACAGGCATGGCAGGCGAAAGCCTTACAATAGTAACAGCTCAAAGAACCACCCGCCTTCCCAGCAGGGACTGAAGCGTGTGGTTCTTTTTGTGCTAGCTGTATTCACCGTACTTATGCATTTCAGACGATTTCTGACGAAAGGAACGTTTGAAGATAGCGATAAATATCTGTGATTTCGTCTAGCGACATGCGCACCAGTCCGCTAGACGAAGGTGCCACAAATTCATGCATCTCGGGAATTAGCGGTTCAGGCTGAAATCCCCAATTTACTTTGGATTTTTTACTGTATTCGGTGTACACGCCTTTGCCGACAAAGCAAGCAACCTTCGGGCGGTATTCCTTTAGCTTCTCGTATAGCTTCAGACGTCCTTCGGCGTATTCCTCGCGTGCAATGTCCTCTACTCCCCTCGTGGGACGGGAAACAATGTTCGTAAATCCGAAGCCCAGCTTCAGCAGCTCCCGATCTTCCGATGGATCGTACAAGCGAGGTGTCAAGCCTGCTCCCTCCAGTATGCGCCAAAAGCGGTTGCGCGGATTCGCATAATGATGTCCTACCTCGCCTGATTTCAAGCTGGGATTAAAGCCGATGAATACAACGGATAATCCATAATCCAGATGATCATCTACCTCATGCAGTTCTGTCTCTCGCTCTGTCATGGGCTCCTCCTTCCTCAAACAATATCCAGCGGCTGCTTCCGCGTTGGCGGAGGAAAAGCTTCGTCTATTTGTTGAAGTTGTTCAGGAGTGAGCCGAATACTGGCTGCCGCTGCATTTTCTCGTACATGCGATTCCTGCACCGCCTTCGGAATTGCCCAGACATCACCATCCCGTATGACCCACGCAAGCGCAACTTGGGATGGAGTTACCCCGTGGCTGGCAGCAATATCTACCATAACAGGATGCTCCAACAGCCCCCGTCGCAGGCGACCACCTTGGGCAATCGGGCAATAGGCCATCACAGGCACCCCATGCGTACGGCTCCAAGGTAGCAGATCATATTCGATGCCCCGCGAAGCTGCGTGATACAGCACTTGGTTGACAGCGCAGGCTTCGCCTCCACTTAGGCTCCATAGCTCCTCCATGTCGGACTTGTCCAGATTGGACACTCCCCAGCTGCGGATTTTGCCCTGCTCACGCAGTTTTTCCATACCTTGTATCGTCTCTTCCAGCGGAATATTCCCACGCCAATGTAACAGATACATGTCCATGTACTCCGTTCCCATTCGGGTTAGGCTCGCTTCGCACGCTTGAGCCAGTCCTTGGCGGTCCGCATGATGAGGGTAAGCCTTGCTAACAAGATAGACATCGTCCCGGCGACCCCGAATGGCCTCTCCGACGATCTCTTCTGCGCCGCCCTCCGCATACATTTCAGCCGTGTCCACCAGCGTCATGCCCAGCTCCAAGCCAAGTTGAAGCGCGCGCACCTCTTCCTGCCGGAGTGACGCTTTTTCACCCATATTCCACGTACCCTGCCCGATTAGCGGTACTTTACGACCGTCAGTCCAAGTAATCACACTTTTCTTATGTTGGCTCATATGCATTCCCTCCTTAGGATCCTGATGCCACAGGCTTGTCAAATACATGGCTCTGCGTCCAATGCTGTCCACCATCCGAGGTGGTGTACATAACTGGGGCCTGCTCTGAATCTGAGAAAATAGCCCAGCCTTCCTTGGCATTTGCCATCCCGATTTGCTGACCGCCATAACCGTCAAAGCCTTGCTTGCCATTGTTCCACGTCTTGCCGCCGTCAGTCGTCCAGCCGATGGTATTGGGCTTGTCGCACGGTGCGCAGTAGCCACCCATCCATGCGGTACTGCTATTAACCGGATAGAGCATACCTGGTGCCGTCCCTTCATTTTTGGCAACCTGGTTGTCTTGCTGGCTAATACCTGGTGCCGGACCGCCGCCAGCAGTGGCATTCGCCAGCACAGCACGCCAGCTTTGTCCGCTATCAGCAGTATGCCAAAGCGAATACGACGTCTGATTCATCCCCGTATCTCCAACCAGCTCGATCCATGCGTTGCCACGTTCTACCGAACGAATAATGGCTCCATTTAGAGGCGCCTCCGTTGTGCGTGACATGACAGTAGTCCACTTTTGGCCCCCGTTAACAGTGTGTAAAATCTGAAACGAACGGTCTGTGTCCTGCGTAACCGCCCAGCCGTTTTGGCGATCATGGTAATATGGCTGTCCTACCATGTGGCCAGGCACGGGGAGCGAAGACCAGCTTTGCCCGCCATCCTTCGTATATTGGCTGCCACTGAATCCTTCCTTGGATGATACAAAGTGTAAAAAGCCCGTTTGTCCTTGCTCAGGTACAGTCCCGACAACCTCCCAGCGTTTGCCGCCATCGCGAGTGCCCAGCAGCGATCCGCTGTCTGCCATAACAGCCCAGGCCTGCTGTCCGTTCAAGGCAAAAATCTGCTGAACCGTACCTTGGCCCTGATATTGCACATTCCACATTGATCCGACTGAACCGGATGCAGCCGCGGCCGTTCGGGCAATCCAGCCATTTCCGCCGATCCAGCCGGATTGACCGTCGATCAAACGCAGCGCGGTAATATTGTCCATGCGGACTTTCGCTATAGTAGAGTCTGTGGTTGCTTGTCCTCCTGTTTCCGTTGCATTGCCAGTACTGGACGGGGATGCGCCATTTTTTCCGTTAACAGCGGTCTGCTGTTCCGGTGTATCTACAGTTGTTCCCGAACCATTCGCTTGTGCCGAGGTGGCACCCTTTTGCTCATTTTGAGCCGTTTGTCCTGTTTGCGAGCCTGTTTCACACCCCGCTGTCACTATGGCTACGGCGAGCAAAAGCACCCATACCGATGTTTTTTTCTTCATTTTCGTTCATCCCCTTATGTTGGTGATATACATGCTGTGTGGGTATTGTATTCACAGCAAAGTATATTCTATGCATTACCCTGCTGTCTTCGTTTCACTCTTAAGGTGAATATACGGGTGACTGTATGCGAACCATCGTTTCAGGTTTACGAGTTTACAGGAACAAAGCCGCCCTTTTCGATGGCCCTGGTTCCTTCTTCGCTTTGCAACCATTCGAGTAATCGTTGCATCGAAGAGCTTGGTTTCTCGCCTTCCCGTGTGACCACAAACAATTGAGCTGTGAATGGATATTGTTTCGAGCGAATGTGTTCTTTGTTCGGCTCTACTCCATCAATAGACAAAAATTTAACCTCTTGACGATTATGCATCACATTTGCAAAATAATAAAATGAATATCCGAGCGCGTTGTGATCCTTGTTAAAATCTGCGACTGCATTAATCATACCACCCATAATGCCAATTTGTAGTTCACGCGGCGGGTCAGCCATCTCATGGCCTGCCATCACTTTCTTTTGCATGTATGTCTGACTGCCTGAATTTTCTTCTCGCTGATAAGCAATGATCGGCTGATCCTTGCCCCCTACTTCATTCCAATTATGGATAGCTCCTTCATATATACGACGAACCTGCTCCGAAGAAAGTCCGTCAACCGGATTGTCTTGATGCACGAGAAAAATAAACGCATCCCACCCAATAGGTGTGAGCTTCATTTGTATTCCCCGACTTTTTGCCAGACGCAGTTCCTCATCGGAAGGACCGGCCACTAGAATCAGATCCGCCTTCTTTTCGATCAAATTGACATATGCCTGATGGGTCGTGTTGAATCTCAGCTCGTGCGCCGCTCGCGCCTTGCTCATTCCAGTCAGTTCATGCAGCATATCCTGCGCAAAAGGAATGGCCGCCGTAGCCCCGTCAACTACCGGAAAATCCTTCTCTGCAATGTACGGGCGTTGAGGAAGCATCAGTGTAATCGTCAGCACAATGACGAGCGCAGCAGATATTGCGGCAACAATCCATTGCCATCTATGATCCACCTTACCATTCTTGTCGGTCACCGCTGGATAACGATTCACCCCAACTCCTACTACCATACCAACTATCGGCAGCAGTGCTGCCAGTAGAAACCAGATTTCACCATGCTGTGTATATGGCCCCAGTACCTCCAACACAGGCTCCGCCCAAGCGTGATAGAGTGAAAAGAGCTCCCAAGCCCCTCCCCACACTTCAGCAGGTTGACCACCAGACCCTTGTATTCCTATAATCCACAACCACAGCCCACATAATAATGATAATAGCCCAGTCAGCATCAGCGAAAGCTTGCCCATGCTGGACATACGTGCACTCAAGGCACCATAAGCTGCAAAGATGAGACCGATAATCCATGCATATAGAAGCAGTATTACAATCACAGTTGTATCCGTCACACCTCCATGCCTCAGCAGAAGCTGCACTTGGGGTGCCACAACCTTACTCCAAACTACATTAAACATGACTGAAAACAATCCAAACATAAACGTACCGCCCAGCCATGGCCAAAACCATGCTATCCGCACAGACTCGTCCTTTTCCGGCTTGGTTATAACTCCCTTTGGATCAGACATGCACATCCCCCTATATCTAATGAATGAAATGAGACTGTAAGCCATTGCTTCTTCATTGTACAATTATGGTAAAGATTAGTATACGAGAGGAGGAAAAAATGTCCTTATCTGATCATCCGAACGAGGAGGCACTCAAGCTACATATGGCAAAAAGGCCTCCCCCCACGGGAAAGGCCTTTTTGGTATCGGATTTTAAGGAACTGTCGGTAAAGCCTTTGCAAGCTCCGGTGTCATTTCGTTTGGAGTTAAATAGCAATAGCGTGTATGGGGGTCTGAACTAAATAAAGGTTTGATCTTGACCTGAACCAGGTAAGTGCCTTTCGCCCTATTTGGAGTATAGCTATAGGGTCTGCGCTTTTCCAGTACAGTGCTCCAGAGCTTCGGATCTTCAATCGTTATTGCTTTATGCTTCTGTTGGATGCTTTTAAATAGCTTATAGTCTTCAATATACTGATTGGGTTGATAAGGTTCAAGCTCTTCAGCAATAATAGGAACAGCCCGTATCGAAAAAATATCCTTGGAATCAATGATCACCTTATCCGCATACCCCTTTTGCTCTAGCCAACCTGTAAGCTTGTGATAGGAAGCCGGCCATTCAAATGAAAATTCACGATGCCAGCTCGGTTCGTTATTGGTAAAGGATGACTCTTTGTTTGTAATAGAAACACTCCCTAGGGGATATCGATGTGATTGCATTTCGCTATAACTCATATTTAATACTTCTTCTCTGAGTATATCTTCAAATTCACGAGTTTCTTTTGGATTGGTTAAAACCACTCGTCTTTCATTATCATCTACGGATTGGATATTAATCGTCTCTGCTTTTCCTTGCAGCTTATCCAGCTCGTATCTTACCGTTTTATAAGGCTCTGCTTCCATCACTTTAGTCAGTTCTGTCCGGAAAGGCTTCTCCGGGAATGTATAGCGGCGAGTCATGGTGGAACCATCATCCAAGCGGTAGATTATGACTGCCCTTTCGACGGCCAGGTTTTTGGACAATGTTTTCTCGCCAGCTGCATGTGCACGTACGAGTTCACGATGTAAATTCAGCACAGAGGCGATATAGGCCCTGTCTTGGGAGTAATAAGCTTCTTTTTCTGCATTTCCCCCTAGAGGCTCCTCTTGCCCGACATAAACTTTTTCTACGGAGTGTGCTGTTGGAATCCGCCCCTCATAACCCAACCAACCTGATATCGGGATATATAGTACCAGCCCCATGATCACACCGTACACGACCATTTCCACCAAAGCTCGAACACGCACAATTTGCCACGTCTTGCGGACGACCATCTCTACAACGATATAGCCTAGAACAGCTCCAAGTGCATACCCAAAAATCGACCAATTTGCTGCTCCTCTTGTACCTGCATTATAAAAATAATCGCCTATTACAAGCATGGCGCATAGTATAACCCCTGCCTTGAACAAAGGTTGAAAGAAAGAAAACGCCATGGCCTGAGTCGCCTTCTCGACCAAGCGTTTACGATACAAACCATAACTCAAGGCAACAAACAACAGAGAGATACCTAAATAGGCAAGTAGCTCCATGTAGGAAAAGGCGCGCTGCGGCAAATTGTCCATAATGCGTACAAACGGCGATAAGTTATCCCAGAGATTATTACTGCTGCGAAACTCCGAGCCGTTAATATATTGAACAATGGTTTCTTGCACTTGCACATAACCGTATAAATTACGTTCCAGAAAACGCCCTATCATCATGGATAGAAACTGAGGCAATAGCAGCAAAACATACACTACTACGATCTGTAGCAACGATTGTCCCACACAAATCCCTACAAACACAGTAAAAGTAAACAGGAAAATCGTAAGGACAGATACGACCAGTGCCCATGATCCAATATCATTGATATGAAAAATATAAGGCAGTTCGACTGACGTGTTAACCCAAGCAGTTACTCCCGCAGTCAGCCATACAGGTACAAGTAAAAGAATAAGACCGCTAATTAAATGTGATGTTAATAAATGCTCTCTACGCAAAGGTAGGCTGTGATACAAATCGGATGACCCCTGTCGCTGAACAAAACGAAGCAGCATCACACCTGCCAGCACGGGTACGGTCGTTAAGATTAATTTTTGCAATTCATTACCTGAGCTTGTGTTATCAAACAAGCTTTTTAAAACCACTCGTGGTTGTTCATCACCAATGCTCATAAACAATGGCAGCAGTACTGTAAACAGCAATCCTACCAAGTACAATAGACCGATCCAGCCATGCTGTCTCAGGCATTGGCGAATTACGCCGCCGCTACAGAAGAATCGGTTGGATGTCATAACCTGCGTCCTCCATTTCATAAATGAAAATTTCTTCAAGCGTCAACGGCAGCAAATCAAACACATGCGGCTCATACGCCTCAATCGTCTCTGCAATCCGCTCTCGTTCCCCCCGGATAATGAGCAGCAGAACACTGCCCCTCCGCTCCTTATGTACAACCGAAAGTTGTCCACATACGGTTTCCTCATGCGTGCTGTCACGAAAGGCAACCTGCACCTTATGCGTATCAGACTTGAGGTCGTCGACCTCTTTTTCCAACAGCATCCGCCCCTGGTGCATAATGCCGACGTGATCACACATGTCTTCTATTTCACGCAAATTATGAGATGAGATCACGACGGTCATCTCGCGTGCAGCGGTTTCCTGGAACAGTAAATTTTTGATCATTCTACGCATCACCGGGTCCAGCCCATCAATCGGTTCATCCAAAATGAGCAGCTCAGGCATACAGCTCAAGGCAAGCAAAAAAGCAGCCTGGCGCTTCATCCCCTTGGAAAAACGGTGGAGCTTTCGTTTAGGATCTAGCTTAAAGATCTCCGTAAGCTGTATGTAGCGTTCCTCGCTCCAGCTCGGATAAATGGAGCGGTAAAACCGGGCCATCTGACGAATTGTCGCTTGCGGAAAAAAATAGGGGGTGTCTGGCATAAACAGAATGTGCTGCTTGACTTCTGGCTGCTCATATACGGACTGTCCGCCAATCAGTACCTTTCCTGCATCCGGTCGGTAAATCCCGGCGATGATTTTGAGCAGTGTTGTTTTCCCAGCCCCGTTTGAGCCCAGCAGTCCAAAAATGGAGCCCTTCTTCACTCTAAGGGCGAGCTGGTCGACAGCCTTTTCTTCTGTAAATGTCTTTGTGACTTCCCTTAATTCAATCAAGGGACATCCCCCTTTCCTTTGTTTGTATAGCTTCCACGTACATGTCGTCCACTTCCTGCTGTGTAAAACCGAAATGGACGGCTACAATCATCTGTTTTAACAACGCCGCCCGAATCTCATCTCGCTTGATTTGTTGTGGCTGATGTTGGGCAGGTGTGACAAAGCTGCCTTTGCCCTGAACGGAATAAATGTATCCTTCTCGTTCCAACTCGCGATACGCCTTCTGAATCGTATTCGGATTCACCGTTAGCTGAGCGGACAATGTCCGCACAGAAGGCAATTGCTCATCCGGCTGAAGTGACCCATACACGATCATTTCCTTTACCCTGTCCATAAGCTGTTCGTAGATCGGCTTGCGGCTGCGGATATCCAGCTCGAACATGGACTTCCTCCTTTCAAGACTTAATCTGATTCATTTGTATATGCTCAGCTGTTCTAACTGTACTATAATTAATAGTACAGTTAGAACAGTTTGTCAATCTTTTCTTTGGGGATTTCTCACAAAAAAAATAGCCGTGATGCATGATGCATCACGGCTATCTCTTTTTAGCCTTCCTTTGACTCATAAGGTTCATCACGGCTTATATTCGCGAGCGTTGAACCATCCGGCAGCTTAAGATCCAGCTGGAACCGGAACGTCGCTCCTCTGGCCTCATCGCTATCCACACCAATGGACCCCCCCATCAGCTTGACCAAGTTTTTACAGATGGACAATCCCAGTCCTGTCCCTCCATATTTTCGGTTCAGTGCCGGATGAAGCTGGGAAAAAGGCTGAAACAATAGATGCTGGCGGTCTGCTGGGATACCGATTCCAGTATCAGTAACACTGAACTCAATCAGGCATCTATTTTTACGACGGCTGTAAGCCTTTCTCTCCACAAAGATATTTACACGCCCTCGCTCCGTAAATTTGATCGCATTGCTCACCAAATTCACCAGCACCTGCCGGATACGCACATGATCACCGACCAGCATCCCCGGCATTTCCTGATCCACATGCCATTCCAGCTCAATGCCTTTTTCCATAGCCTGCGTCATGAATAGGTCAGCCACACTGCCGACCACGTCATCTAGCACAAAGGATTCGTGCAGCAAAGACATTTTACCAGCTTCGATTTTGCTCAAATCCAGTATCTCGTTCAATATCTGCATTAAAGCGCCGCTGCTACTGGTAATAATGTCTATATAGCTACGCTGCTCCTCATCCAATTCAGTATCTGCCAGTAACCCTGCCATGCCTATAATGCCGTTCATCGGCGTACGGAGCTCATGACTCATCACAGAAAGAAACTCTGACTTGGCCCGATCGGCGCGTTCGGCAGACTCCTTGGCCCGAATGATCTCCTTTTCATTCGTCCTGTCTACAAAAACCATCACGGCCCCTTTTCGCTCGCCATTATCCATCAAAGGGCTGATTCGATAGGAGGCCAGAAAGCTGGACCCGCCTTTTTTCCAAAATACAGCTTCTTCTGCCTGATAAGAGGCTCCGCTTCGAATCGCTTGAAGAATAGAGGACTGTTCGTCCGGAAAATGACTGCCAATTTCGTCAGCATGGAGGATCATGTCTATGCATGCGCCATTCAGCGGATTGGCCGATCCTATGCCGAACATCTCGACAGCCGCCGGGTTCATAAAGCGGACATGTCCTTCGGTACTTAAACCTACAATTCCTTCGGATACGGCGTTCAAAATAAGCGAATGCTCATTACTGAGCTTTTCAATTTGAGCAATGTAGCTTTTAAGAGGGGTAACATTTTCTATAATCCCGTAGCAGCCTACAATTTCCTCTTGCACGAAAATCGGGATATTCGTCATCTTGATGAATAGACGCTCCCCCTCCTTATGTATAAATTCCGATTCATAGGTTTGCGTCTCACCCTGCTGGGCCAGCTCCATGTGACGCTTGATTTTGTCCTGTTCCTCAGAGGAAGCCATGATGAGTATGTCAGCTTCAAGCAGCTCATCCTTCGTATAACCCGTAAGCTCCTCCAAGCTCGGATTCACACTCAAGATATGACCTTCCATATTCACGGCGCATATCCCGAGTGGATTATGCTGAAACAGTGACCTATAACGGTTTTCACTTTCGCGCAGACGCAGCTCCATTTCCCGGTGCTCTGTAACATCTTGAATCATACCGATCACTTGAACGGGCTTGCCTGCATGCTCGTCCATTTCAGCTTCCCAGATTGAACGAAGTACCTTTTGTTCCCCATTCGGCAATACAATCCGGTAAAAGGTTTCTTCGTGAACTCCCTTTAATATAACGTTGGTGATAATCTGTTTCATGCGCTCTGTATCTTCTGGATGAACAGCCGCCATGAAGGCGTCAATACTTGTTTCAACCGACTTGACACGATAACCAAAAATGCTGCGAAATTCCTTGGAGAAATGCATAACATTGTTGACCAGATCCCAGTCCCATGAGCCGAACATCGCCAACCGTTGAGCTTTTGCCAAATTCTCCTCGCTTTTCTGGCGCTCTGTGATGTTGCGTCCGATGGACAGTACTCGCTTGATCCTGCCCTGTTCATCCCGAATAATGCGGTACGATACTTCCAGCCACAAATAGTGCCCGTCCTTATGACGAACACGCCGCTTCATGATGCCTGTTTCCTTGAAGAGTCCATGTACACGCATATAATCGGCATCTTCAACATGATAGAATTGGAGCCGCTTTTTGCCGAGCATTTCCTGCTTTGTATAGCCTAGTAGTTTTTCCACCGAAGGAGAAATATATTGGAGTATGCCGTCCGCCGTGCTATATGAGATAACATCCGGCGTATTTTCCGTAATCAGCATGTACAAATCCTCATTATCCGAGAGCACCTGCTCCATATCTTTTTTCTCCGTGATATCCATTGCATACGCAATCAAATAAGATTGTTCGGTAGCCTCATCATCAAATATGGTTAATTCCAGCGATAGCCAGACGGATGTTCCCCTTTTATGTTTCAAACGCAGCTCTGTCTTATAGACTTGATCCGTAGCCTTTAGCCAACCTGCATAAGCCTCCCTCAACCCTTGCTGATCCTGAGCCTCTTTATACAAGAGATGGTAATACCGGATATCCAGTAATTCCTCCTGCTCATATCCGACCATTTTGCAAAAGGCGGGATTGACGTACAGGCACTTCCCCTCCCTCGACAAAATCACGATTCCTGTCGGGGCATGATTATACATATGTTCCAGCAAAGGCAGTCGTCGAGCAGCAGAAAACACAATGAATCTCCTCCTTTGTGGTCCGGCAGTTTTCTAACTATACCTATTCTAACATGATATGGGATTTTTATAGCGGTGAGTCCACCTCTAAATGAATGCCCTTAAAACATGTATGCACAAAAGATTGCCGATGCAGGTTCATCGGCAATCTTCGAATTATTTTTTTATACCACCCGGCTGAGGAAATGACGCAAAAATCGCTCCGCATCGACTTTAAGTGCCACATCAACCGTAGCCAGTGCTTGAACTTCGTTCTCATTTTGCATCTCACGGGTGCGACCAACCTCGGCGGAATCCCCCACCTCAACGGCAATGTGCATTGGACGCGTCTTCACAAAACTGGAATCTATCGCTAATCCTACAGCCAGTGGATCATGCAATGCACAGCCTGCAATACCAGGTCTGAAATTGCGATAGGCTTCCATATAAAAGTCTGTCATATCTGCCATAAACGCGCCCAGCTCGGTCCCTTGCTCACGCCATTTGTCCACATCCTGCTGTGGAAGCAGTGTTTGCATCGTGACATCCAGCCCAACGAGCGTAAGCGGAAAACCCGCTCCCAGCACATAGGCTGCGGCTTCTGGATCGGCATAAATATTCGCTTCAGCCGTCGGAGTTACATTGCCTTTCACTGTGACCGCGCCGCCCATAATGATCAGGCGGTCAAGCAATTGGGGCAATTCGGGACAGCGATCCAATGCAATTGCAAGATTGGTCAGCGGTCCCACAGCTACCAGGGTAAGTTTGCCTTCATAGCGACGAGCCTGTCCGATTATAAAATCAGCGGCATCCCCAGACGCAGCCTGACGGGAGGGCGCTCCTTTCAACTGATTACCAATACCGTCTTCACCGTGAATATGCCGGGAATAAGGTTTGAACAACTCCCGAGCATACGGCTTGTGAGCGCCGGACACGACCGGAGCCTCTACCTCCAATTTTTCCACCAGAACCAGTGAGTTACGTGTTGCCTCCTCCACCGAGATATTACCAAAGGTGGTTGTAATACCGAGTAGCTCCAATTCCGGCGAATGGACCGCGTACGCAATAGCAAGCGCGTCGTCAATGCCAGTATCTACATCTAAGATTAACTTTTTGCTCATGATGATCCTCCACAGTAGAACAGCATTCTTTTTTTTCATTATACACAATTTCAATGCTTATTCCCTTGGTCATCAAATTCTTTATTCGAAGACGTAAAAGAAGGCTACGACAGTTATGCCATAGCCTTCTTTTAATACTTTTCAATCACTCAAGCGCACATGTTCTGTCCAAATCCTAAGGCTCGATTCCCCATACCAGCTTATCATTGTGGAACAACGTTGCTTTGTTCCATTCTGCATAAGAGGTTTTGGTTGGATCGAAGGAGTAGTCATTGGATTCGTCTAGATTAGACCAGTCGCTTTTGTTGATGCGGATCTGAATATCACCGGTTTGCGCTCCGGCAGCAAGCGTACCGGCAGCAGGACTGAAACCAATTTCAATATAGTTGTCAGTAAAGGTACGCAGCACGTTATCATTACCTACTTGCGCATAGTCTACTGCAGATTGCAGCTCCTGGCTGCCATCTTTCGTGAAATAGTAACGAATTTTCAGCTCACTCAGCTTCACGGGTGTTGTTCCTTTATTTTTCAAGTTAAAGAAAGGTTTGGCAGCGTTATTCGCTGGATCAGTGTCCCCGGCCCGGTACATTACAACCAGATCACCCGCTGGTTCTGTAGGATCAGTAGCTTTAGGTGTAGCGCTTACCACTGCGGAATCCTTACTTGTTCCTTTCGCATTCGTAGCACTTACAACATAGAAGTAAGTTGTTCCGTTCGTCAGTCCCTTATCCGTGTACTCTCTTTCCGTTACAAGAGGCGCAACGGCTGTAAAAGGACCTGCTTCGCTAGTGGCACGTTTTACCGTGTAGCTATCGGCACCAGTAGATGCATTCCAAGTCAGCGTTACTTGAGCATTGCCCGCAACTGCCTTTAAGTCTGTCGGTACAGCTGGAGCAGTAGGTAATGGTTCCACACCACCAGTGGAAGGCACGATTACAGGGTACGCATTTTTTACCAGCATCACAAACTGATCATGGAACCATGCTCCTGAAATAGGTGCATTCGGTAAAGCATCTGTTAATGTGCCGTCCTTGGTTGTATAGGTAGGATCACACATACGGTCAAAGCCTTTACCTTCATTGTTCGGAATGAGTGAGCTAGAACCATCGGAATCCCCTGGAGGTTTTGCCCATACGTAAGCGTCAATATGACTAGCTGGGGCCGTTTGTGGCGGTGTTCCCATGCCGGCTCCACTGCTATTACACCAGTTACCACGGTGCGCCCGTTTGTCTACACGGCCTGAATTAACATAGGAGTTAATATCACTGCCGACTGCAGAAGTCGGACGGTTAGGTCCTCCCCATCCATTGCGACTCGTATCAATTAACATACCGAGCGAGCTTGGCCAGCCTGCATTGACAAAATCTTTATGCAATGACTCTGTGAAATGCAATTCATCAAAATTAGGATTCCATTCGTAGAACTTGGACGATTTGATCGGTTGTCCACCGATATTCAAATCTGGATTAGACAAATTTGGTTCTGTCAGCGGTGTAGTATTGGCTGTATTCGTGATAAATCCATCTATACTGGACAGCCCTTTGCTAGTGTCTCCAAAGATAGTTGTATACAGGGATACGGTTGCTGAACGGTTGTTATCCCAACCTAACCAGCCAGAGTGACCGATATCTAAGTATTTGTACACATTCGGAATATTGTTAAGCTTATTGACTGTGTACTTAACGCCAGCTTCATAAATTCCTGTAGATTTGGCTTGAGCACACTGAGGAGTATCCAAGTTGGTTACCAAGTTTGGTAAACTATCCGGTTCAATGATTGCTACAATACGAATATCCTTATATTTGGGATTTGCGAAAATAGTAGCAATTTTGTCGATATAATCTTTTTTATATGTTTCCAAACCTGCCTGGGTCAGCGGTAATTCACCATTAGAGGCCAAGGCATGACAATCCCGTCCGGGCAGATCGTACACAATGAATTCCGCTGTAATCGGTGTGCTGCCTTTCTTTTGCGCCAATACTTGGTCCAAATGTGCTTCCAGGCCAAGTCTACCCCCATCACCATCAATAGCAGCGATACGATCAAGCCACACAGCTGTTGGGAATGTTTTGACCGTTTGCATTTTTGCCTTCAGATCGGCATCCGTAATCTTGGCAATTGATGTGTCAACACTAGCCGCATAATCAGGACTAACATATTTTGTCGCCCCTTGGTAAGGGTTGTCCACATGGGATTCTGCATGTATTTTATCCGTAAATCCTGCACCTGGTAGAAAGCTACTCGCGACGAGTGATAGCGCAAAAGCATACTTCAAGCTTTTACGCAGCACTTGCTTAGTTTTCAATTGCTTCACCTATCTTTCCATGGATTTTGTTGAATCTTCCTATGTCGGCACCTGATTGTTACATGATTAATTGTGAGTTACGCCTACTTTTTTCAAAAAAAACGGCGTTCATAGTTGCAAAAGGTAAGCGCTCTCTATTTATTCGTGCGCTTACTTTTTCCCCTTTTTGTCACCTCCTATGTTAGATTATAGTGAGCTGGAAATCTTCTGTAAATTGAATAAATTAAGGACTACATTATTAATTAGGCATATGAATTGCCATTCTAGTGGTTTATCGCGGCCTCTCTTTTTCTGAAATCGTTTTTTTCATTTGTTGAACATCCCTACTATGACAAGCTTTCAGGAGATTTAGGATCGACAGCAAAAGAGCAAATTCAAAAAAAGCAAGACTGTATCCTTTAATTTCCGTCAGCCTAAATCGACAATGATAAACTCTAGAACACCAACTATGCCAAATCGTTATATCTATCGACAGCAAAAGGGTGTTTTCAGGCCACATGACCGTGAAAACACCCTTTTATTGTTGTGAAGTCAATCTATGCTCTTGTTGTTCTACACTTTTTCACGATCCTTGCCCTTGTCGGATTGCCCTGCATTTTTATTGGCGGCATCCCGATCCAGTTGCATTTCTTCAACCGTCTTCACCTTAAGTCGCGCTGCTCCCTCATAAGGTCGGGTTGGAATCAGATCGCCTGCTGCTAGACGTTGACGCGCCTCGGCAATTGCTGTTCCGTATTGCGGCAGCCATGCTTCCTGGGCCACCAGCATTTCATCGACCATCTGCCAAATTTCTTTTGGATTACACACCGCGCCCACTAGCGGGTCCATCATAAACGCTTGCCGCAGCAGCTTATCATCTCCGTGTACAGCCGCTTCAACAGCCAAACGCTGGACGGAAATACTTACATTGCAGACGGCAGCAAGACCGAGCGGAAGGTCTCCTACATGTGGCATGGAGATACCATTTCGATCCACATATCCAGGTGCTTCAATGATCGCGTCGTCTGGTAAATTGGAAATCACACCGTTATTAACGACATTAAAATGCCCCCGGTATACACGTCCGGTTTCCAGACCTTCGATAATGTATGAACCATGCTCTTCACCGCGATTTTCCGCCTTGTACTCCAATGGATCTTCTTTCATCCAGTTAGGGAAATCTGTTTCAAACCAATTACGTCCTTCTGTACATACACGCAGATAGCCGCCTGTTTCTCCGTTGATCCAGCTGCCTAGATCAATCCAGTCCAGAATTTCATTCGGACGCTTCCGGTACCAAGGTACATATTCACTTAGATGGCCATTCGACTCTGTGCTGTAATAGCCAAAACGACGAAGCATGTCGATGCGCACCTTTTCGGTGCGGCTATATTCGGGATGTTTTTCAAAAGCCTCCAGCAGCCCAGCTGTCAGATCCTTGCCTTCATGTGACGCCTGAATGTACCACGTCTGGTGATTGATTCCGGCGCACACAATGTCCACATCCTGCTTCTCCAGACCATACACCTCGGCAATTTGGTGATGCCCATGCTGGACGCCGTGGCATAGACCGATTGTACGGACACCGCTGTATTTATTGCAGGCCCACGTAATCATCGCCATCGGGTTTGAGTAGTTCAGCAACAATACATCCGGTGCACTTAGCTCGCGGATATCCTTGCAGATGGCCAGCATTTCAGCAATACCACGCTGACCGTACATAATCCCTCCTGCACACAGTGTATCGCCCACGCATTGATCCACGCCATATTTCAGCGGAATATCCACATCGGTTGCAAAGCCCTCCAGCCCGCCTACCCGTATGGTACAAATGACGTATTTGGCATCCTTTAGAGCTATCTTTCGGTCCGTAGAGGACTGTATTTGTATGGACAAACCATTCTCACGAATATCCCGCTGGCAGAGCTCAGTAACCATATCCAGATTGTGCTGACTGATATCCGTAAAAGCCACTTCAATATCGTTAAATTCCGGCACCGATAACAGATCTCGTAAAATTCCACGGGTAAAACCGATGCTTCCTGCTCCAATAAAAGCTACTTTAAATGACACGGCATTCAACCTCCGGTAATTAGAATTGGTATATACCGTCATTGTAGCAATAGCTCTGCGGAAAGCGTTATCAAAATCATGACCAGTTTCGTATTTAGGTGTCAAAAATCCTAACTTTCGCTTTAGCAGAGGGTTGCCAATTTCCATTTTGCTCCATTCGCTTCTCTCTTTCTATCTAGTGTTTTTTCAGTTCAATATGTACTTTAAGTGCGGTAAATGTAGTAACATAAAAGAAAACATTAGAGAGCAAGGAGCAGCCTAAGATGAACAAAAAGATTATCTTTTTAGATATAGATGGAACGCTAGTGGATGATGATGGGATGATTCCCGAATCTGCAAAAACAGCATGTATCGAAGCGAGAAAGAACGGACATCTGATTTATTTATGCACTGGCCGATCCAAAGCGGAGATTTATGATTTTATCATGGAGGTCGGTTTTGACGGGATCATCGGAGCTGGCGGTGGCTTTGTAGAAATCGAAGGCGAGATGTTATATCACCACAAAGTATCGGATGAAGATGTTAAACATATGGTCGATTACTTTGATGAACATGATTTGGACTTTTATTTGGAATCGAACGGGGGACTGTTTGCGAGTAAAAACTTTTTGCCCCATGTGGAACGGCTTATCTATGGTGATGTAGACAATGATCCCGTAGCCAGAGAAAAAAAAGAACAACGCCCACATCCTTTTATCACTGGCCTAACTATAGGAGAGGACAACCTGTACCGTAGTGACGTGAACAAAGCATGCTTTTTGGAAAACAAAAATATTCCTTTCGAACAGATCAAAAAGGAATTTTCAGGGAAATTCGAGGTTATTCAATGTACTGTATCTGCTTTCGGGCAAGACAGCGGCGAGCTAATGGTTCCCGGTATTCACAAAGCCGTAGCTATTGAAAAGCTTATTGAGCATTTGGGAAGATCCCAAGAAGACACCATTGCTATCGGAGACGGGATGAACGATGCTGAAATGATTGAATATTGTGCGCTAGGAATTGCCATGGGAAATGCCAAACCGGGCCTCAAAGCCATTGCAGATGACATTACGGATGCTGTGGATGAAGATGGACTGTTTCATAGCTTTAAAAAGCATGGTCTGATTTAGTTTTTATACTTAAGCCCCTGCAGTAGTTTCTGGACTTAAAAATGTCCTAATTCTACTGGTAGGGGCCTATCTCCAATGCTATCTTTCCACGGAATTCACTTAGTGCTTGCTGCTCGGCTTCCATCTCCTCACTACTTGTAAGATGGGCAAACCATTCTTCAAATATCTGTTGTTGCTTACCCTTCAAGATTCTACTTTGGTCATGTACCTTGATTAAAATATGGAATTCCTCCTCAATAACCGCGCTTATGCTGCCGATAGCTGCGTGCGGTTGTTTTGTTGCTGTATAATGAGTTGAGTCTGTAAATATTTACAAAGGAGCAAGACATGTCAAACCGTAAATGGACATTTATCCTTATCCCAGTCTTCCTGCTATTTGCCTGGCTGCTCTTCCAGTTCACTCTGTCTTCTTTTCAAATTCACCAATTTGCAGAGTTATTGAAGACGGTTTCTCCAAAAGACGGGGTTTCCGCTACAAAAGTCGTACTGATATCACAGGAGTTGGATAATTATTACTGGCGGTCAATCGAACAAGGAGCCCGAAAGGAAGCGGAACAGTACGGTATGCGGCTCGATTATATCGGTCCGGACCGCATTAATCCGTCCGAGCAGGTCAAACTGCTGGATAAAGCGATCGCCAGTAAGGCGGATGCAATTCTGGTTCAAGGGATAAATGATCCAGAGTATCGCCGATTAATCGACAAAGCAGCCGGACTTGGCATCCCCGTCATCACGATCGATACGGATGAACCAGATTCCCGTAGACTAGCTTACGTGGGGACAGATAACGAAGGAGCAGGAAAACGGATGGGCGCGCTGTTAGCAAAAGCCTCTGGAGAGCGTGGCGACATTGGAGTTATGATCAGTAGCGAGCGCGTCGAGAATCAGCGACTCAGGCTTGCTGGATTTCGTTCCGTGATCGGTCGCTATCCCAAGCTCCGCATTGTGGAGATTCGCTCCTCGAATATTTCACGGCTTCAGGCAGCACAGCAAGCTCAGAACATGCTCACCCGGTATCCGCAGATCCGCTACATGGTCGGATTCAGTGCGCTGGACGGCCTTGGCATTCTGGAAGCCTCGGAGCGAGGCAGAGCGCGGAATTTGCAGATTTTCGCTTTTGACGATATGGCCGAGACGTTGAAAGCCATCAGAGATTACAAAATCGAACTGACCATTGTTCAACAGCCAGAGGAAATGGGGGCTAAGTCCATAAAATTACTGAATGATTATCTAAAGGGGAATACCCCCCAGGAATTAACATACACCAGGATATATGAGATGCATGCGGACACTCCCGACAACATGACCGGAGATGACAGACGATGACGATCAGAACGAAGCTGCTTCTGTTCATCCCTCTTCTAGTTGTGTTTGCCAATATCATCGCTTATTTTGTATTCCAAAGCGGAAAGGTCGTACAACAGAGCTACGATGAAATGCTTGGCCGCATTCTTCTCATTGAGCAAACCTCCGAATCGGCGGAGAGCAATTTAAATCTCCTATATGCCTATCTGCTTAATCCAAGAGGCGATAAGGCTGTGCAGGGCCCGACAGAATACCAATTGATGCAGTTGAAAGGCAGAATTCAGGAAGTCTCCGACTCGACCGACCCTTCTTTCGCCGAGGAGGACTACGTGAATCTGTTGGCTACATTTCTTAAAGAGAAACAAGCCGCAGTTCTGGATGCAAAGGCACAAGATCCTCAATCGGCTTTTGAACATTATATTGAAGCGGAGAAAACCGTCAGCTATATTCATGAGGAGGGTCAGCAACTCATCGATGATGAACTGGCTTATTACCGGCCAATCATTGAGAACATCCGGAACAAGAATGAGCGAATGAACGGATGGGGAGTGGCGTTGTTCGGCATGAACGCGCTGATGGGGGTTTTGCTTGCAATCTGGGTCTCGCGCAGCATTACTGGCCCTGTCGGCAGACTTGTCGGACTGGCGAAGCGGATCGCCACAGGTGATCTGAATATCAAGCCCCAACCGCGACGGGATGACGAGCTAGGCGTACTGTCGGACGCCATTTCGCAAATGTCCGCCGATTTGAGTATCCTCATCGAGAAGGATAAACAGAGTCTGGAAATGCGGCGGCTTGTGAAAGAGCTGGAGCTTTTGGCTCTGCAAAATCAAATTAACCCGCACTTTTTATTCAATACCTTAAATGTGCTCTCCAAGCTGGCGATCCTGGAAGGGGCGGAAAAAACCAGCGACCTGATCGTTTCGCTGTCCAATCTGCTACGGTACAGCCTGCAGAAGCTGGACAAACCCGTAACACTCCAGGAGGAACTGGATCATATTCGCGAATACGCAACCATCCAGCAGGCACGCTTTCGGGACAGAATTCGCTTTAATCTTCACTTTGACGCTTCCGTTCTTCAGCAGCAAATTCCGGCCCTGATCATCCAGCCATTTATTGAAAACGCTTTTCTTCATGGTGTAGCAGATATGGAAGACGGAGCCATGATCGCGTTAACGCTGTCGCGAGCGAACGAGGATGTGCTAATTGAAATTTCGGACAACGGAAAGGGGATGACGGAGGAAACCCGACTGTCCGTGCTCCGTCTTGAAGGCGAAGTCGAAAGCGGCAGTTCAACAGGACTTGGAATGCAAAATGTGTTTAGGCGGCTGCAGTTGTTCTACGGAAAGGAAGGAATGGTTGAAATCAATAGCAATATCGGACGAGGTACTACTATAACAATACGAATTCCCGTCAAGAAGGAGAGTGAGCAGACTGATGTATCGGTTGTTGATCGCGGATGACGAGGCTTTGGAGAGAGAAGGACTGGAATTGACAGTGGAACGGGCGATGCCGGGGATATTCCGGTTTATTCATGCCGGCAACGGTCGCATGGCGATTGAATGTGCGGAAGAGCACCGTCCCCATATTGCCATTCTGGATATCAATATGCCTGGAATCGACGGGCTTGCGGCGCTTCGTGAATTAAAGGAACGGCTTCCCGATACCCGATTCGTGCTCGTCACTGCCTATGATTATTTTGCCTATGCCCGGGAGGCGCTCTCTTTGGGTGTAAAAGAATATATTCTGAAGCCGGCGAAGCGAGAACTGATCATCGGTACACTGAAACGACTGATTGAAGAAATTGAGTGCGAGAAGCGGGCACGTACGGAAGAATTGGAGCTTAGGCACAAAATCTCACAGCTGATGCCGCTCGCAGAAAATGAGCTGGCTTTAATGCTTATGGTCGACCAGACAGTGGATTCGAGCGCTTCCCAGCTATCGGAATGGCTGGACTTTCCTCTTGATCAGGGAAGCGCCATCATTGCCGCCTTTGACGGATATACGGACGAGCAGGATAAAAAGAAAATTTACGATCATTTCCGAAGCTATGTAAAAACGCATGGCCCGAATGCCATTGTAAGCTCCTTAATCGACCATCATGTAGCCACTTTTTTACGAAAGCCGCCTGTCACCGGCGAAAACGACTGGCGGCAGTTGGTTAATCACCTTGTTCAGCAGCTCTCCGAGCTTGCCCAGCAGCAACTTGGTATAAAGACGGCCATTGGAATCGGATCGCTGCATAGCGGCGAGGAAGGACTTCGCAAGTCCTATTTCGAAGCCGTTTTTGCCTCCACCCTACGCAAGCGGGATGGAGGTTACTGCCACTTTGACGAACTGAAGTCATCAGAGGCTGGAAACGCTTCTTTGCTTGCCATCAAAGCGGAGAATGGAATGCTTCAGCAGACGTACGTCATGTCAGCACTGCAACGGATACGCGAACAGCGAGAGGTTCAAACACTGACTATGCTGGGTAGGGCGAAAATGTATATCGAGGAACGGTTCAACGATGATCTTTCGCTGGAAGAAGTGGCTGATTTTGTCCATTTGAATCCTCACTACTTCAGCAAAATTTTCAAACAGGAATACGGAGAAACATTTATCGACTTCGTAACCCGGCTGCGGATTGATAAAGCCATCTCTCTGATTAAGGCCGGCAACCTTACTCTTAAGGAAATCAGCTTTGAAGTGGGTTATAAGGACCCGAACTATTTTAGCCGCGTCTTTAAGAAGATAACGGGCGTTCCCCCCACTGAGTTCAAGGGCCAAAAATAGTAGAGATTCATCCATGCCGACTATCGGCATGGATTTTTTTAAGCTCGAATGACAAGGTAATGCTAGGTTCAGCCCCTCCATCTCCGATTCGGGAATCGAAGCCAAAATCGTGCATGAAAAGGTCCGTTTAATGAAGACGATAACCGGCCTTTCTTTTATAAGCGCATGTTATACTTCTCCTCGAAGAATGGAATGAGGTTCCAGAGATCTGGAGGGGAGATGATCATATGGCAGTAATCATCAATAATGAAAGCGCTCAACAGAAAGCGCTTCAATCAGAAAAACCCAATATGCTTTTTGTGACGTTGGTATCCATCGTAGCTGCACTCGGAGGTATCCTGTTCGGTTTTGATATCGCGGTTGTTTCGGGAGCCGTTGAATTTCTACAGCAGCGTTTTTCGCTGAGCGAATTTCAGGTTGGTTGGGCGGTGTCGAGTCTGATTGTAGGGAGTATCACGGGAGCAGCTCTCTCCGGCTACATGAGTGAAAGGATCGGCAGAAAAAAGGTATTACTGGCTGCCGGATTTTTATTCGTCGTCGGCTCAATCTGCTCTGCGCTTCAAGACACGTTCACCGGGTATGTTATCTTTCGCATGATCGGCGGCATTGGCATAGGAATCACTTCCACCGTTTGTCCGGTGTACAACGCGGAGATCGCTCCCGCCAAATACCGGGGCCGTTTGGTTGCTTTAAATCAGTTGGCGATTGTAACAGGCATTTTCCTGGTTTATTTTCAGAATTCGTGGATCGTCAGCCTGGGGGATAAAGCCTGGGGTGTCTCAACGGCCTGGCGCTGGATGTTCGGAGTGGGAGCCGTTCCGGGACTGATCTTTATGCTCTTGATGCTCTTCATACCCGAAAGCCCGAGATGGCTTATTAAACAGAATCGGCCTTATGAAGCGTTGCCGATTTTGCTGAAAATTCACGGTGAAGAAGCCGCGAAGCAGGAAGTGCTTGATATCAAGGAATCATTCAAAAATGAGAACGACTCATTGAAGCAATTGTTCGCTCCCGGTATTCGAGTCGCTCTCTTTATCGGTGTCATGCTCGCCATTATGCAGCATATTACCGGTATCAATGCCATTTTGTACTACGCACCGGTTATTTTTAAGGGAATGGGACTCGGTACGGACGCTTCTTTGACCCAAACCATTTGGATCGGGTTGATCAATGTGTTGTTCACCATCGTATCCGTATGGCTGATCGACAAAGCGGGACGAAAAGTCCTGCTGATAATTGGCACCTCGTTGATGACCCTCTGTTTGGTCATTATTGGAGCCGCATTCAAATTGGGTTTGACCACCGGACCGCTTGTGCTCATCATGATATTGATCTACGTGGCCTCCTTTGCTATATCGCTTGGGCCGATCGTATGGGTTATGATCTCGGAGATCTTTCCGAACCGCATTCGCGGCAAAGCGGTAGCCATCGCTTCGATGGCATTGTGGGCCGGCGATTATGTGGTATCGCAAGCATTCCCTCCTCTGCTGAGTTCAGCCGGTCCGTCCAACACCTTCTGGTTATTCGGAGCCATCTCGTTGTTCGTCGTAATCTTTTTATGGCGCAAGGTTCCCGAAACCAAGGGGAGATCACTTGAACAGATGGAAAATATGTGGCTTGGAAAATGACCCCACTTTAGCTCTCAAGAAGCCCGAACACATGTTATAATGCTTCAAAACACACGTCCTCTGAGTCATACCGACCTAAATCGGCCATGGTTCAGAGGCTTCTTATTATCAGTTCCCATCCTCCTCCGCATAGTTCCTCACATTGCGCTCTACAGCAGAGCGGTATTCAACAGGCGTCTTGCCTGTGTGCTTTTTGAACAACATATGAAAATACTGCCTGCTGGCCACGCCTACATAATCTGCAATTTCTTGAATGGGAATGTCCGTTTGCTGAAGAAGCATACGAGCCTTGTCCATTCGCAGCATCGTTAAATACGCGGTGAGGGTTAGCCCAGTATGTTTTTTAAAAATACGGTGCAAATAACCTGGATGCAGATTCACAGCTGCCGCCATGTCCTTAACCACAATATCTCGGTCATAGTTCAGATGGAGAAATTCAATGCATCGTTTGATGTACAGATCCGTTTGCTGCGTGTTGCTGCGCTCTGCCTCTTCCCGTAGACGTGCAATTCGTACTAGCAATTGCATAAAAAGCATCTCTGCCATTGCACCCGGCTGCTCTTTTCGTTGGTCCAGCTCCAGCACGAGACTTTTCAGCGCATAATATACCTCTTCCGGGTCCGATAGTACCAGATACGGGAACGGACGTGACATGAGAGTCGTGACCTCCTGCTCCTCTGCTGCCATTTGTCGGATAGACGGCCCTACCCTCACTCCCTCCGTAAAACCAAACTCTACATTTAGCATCCGGCACGGTTGTTCTCCTTCCACCACTAGTCGATGCGGTACACCTGCGTCCAGCATAATAAACTCGCCTTTACGCAGCGTGATGCTTTCTTCCACATTCTCTCCCGTTTGTACATCTACCCTGCAAAAGCCGGAAATCATGTACATAATTTCGGTAGAATGATGATCGTGGTAAGACATGGTGTAGTCATGCCATTGCTTGTAATAGTAAGCAAAAAAACGGGGAATATAATCCCCGTCACGTAGCCGTGGCTCAAACAGACTTCCGTTCATCCCCGCACCTCCACAAAATAGATAAGGATAACACGACAACGTATCTGAAACCGCTCTATTTTCACAGTTTAACAGACTGAGTCCTGTACTTCTATTTCACTCCATCGGACGATCTGAAATCCTTTGGAATACGGTAGGCGACTCCTGCCTAAAAGGTTGGGGATTTATCACTTTCTGAACTTAAATACTGAATCAACATTCCCGCAAATCGGTTAGCAATTTCTATATCATCAAGTTCGTTATTCCAATCGTCCTTGGACGTCAGACTCATTTTCTGGAGTATACCCATCATAGACGTAAAGATAAAATGAGCGGTCTTTAAGGGTTCCGTGTCGGAATTTAATGATCCATCTTGGAATCCAACTTCCAGAGCATCCATCAGGAAATGTCGTTCCTTTTCCCGGCTAACAAAATTTTTGTACTGTTCTTTGAGTTCTTGATTTGAATCATAAGCTTCGTAATGCAGATCGAATAGAAGAATAAACTTGATGTATTCCGGATGTTGCCAAGCGTAATCAATCCATGCATCAAGCATCGAAGTAAGCATCTCTTTACCGCTCATTTCGGCTGAAGGTGCCCTTCTAACAAATTCGGTCATGCTCTCAAGGATTTCCATCTGAACCTCAAAGATCAGTTCGTTCATGGACTGAAAGTGCTTATAGAATGTGACCCGACTTACACCAGCCACGTTGCATACATCCTTAATATTAACTTTGAGAAAGCTTTGCTTCATAAAAAGTTCCTTGGCAGCCGCAATGAGTTCTTCCCGATTTTTGTTTTTCAAATTCTGGTGCCAGTTCTCAGTCATTAACAACCATCCGTTTCTCATTTTTCGATTTTTGTAAGGTTAAGAAAAGGGCAGATGCAAGGATAAGTGCACCAAAAATATAAGGAATATGAATGTGTTTGTCAAACATCAAACCCGCTAAAATGGGTCCCAATATGTTGCCTAGGCTGGTATACGTCGTATTCAATCCAGCGGCATATCCTTGACGATCACCAGCTGAGTTCGCGATCATTGTACTTACGGTTGGCCTTAGGAAGGCATTAAAAGCAAAAAACAGAGCCGAAACCGCCAGTAAATAACCTAAATTGACCTTAATTATCATTAACAGTAAAGTGATGGCTGTCATGATCAAAGAAAGACGTATCAGCTTCATTTCACCAAGTCTCTTGATGAGATAATCAAGTAGCCATATCTGCACAACGATGCCTATAATTGCACCAACCGTAATGATCATTGAGATTTTAGTGGCATCAAAACCATATTTTCGTTCCACAAAAAGAGCATACACCGTTTCGTAATTCATCAAACCTAATGTCATGATCAGAATGAGGAGAAGATAACGAAAATAGGATGTCCGAAATGAGTTTAGGATTTGGTTGCGAATTGGCTCCCGGCGGACCCATTGGCTAGCGGGTTTTCGTTTTTCCTTGGGCAGTGTCTCTGGCATATACAAACTAAGCAGCGTAGCTACAAGTCCAAGTCCACCAGCAAAAAAATAGGGCACCCTTATGCCAAACTCAGCAATCATACCGCCTAATCCCGGACCAAGCACCATACCCAAATTCATGGAGGCACCCAAGTATCCCATTCCTTTAGCTCGGGTTTCAGAAGTGGTAATATCAGCGACGTAAGCCATATTAGAAGGAACCATTAAGCCAATACCTATCCCCCCGATAAATCGGGCAATATATAGAAGAGGCAATGTCATAGAAACAGCAAACATTAAATCCGAGATGACGGTTAAAAACAGACCGGTGATGATCATGGATTTTCGACCCCATCTATCCGAAAGCTGCCCACCTAGGGGCGAAAAAATAAACTGTGCTGCTCCAAAAGCGGCAATAAGATACCCCGCAGCAGCTCCTGCCGCATTAAATTGTTTCAGATATTCAGGCAGAATGGGAATCACCATACCTTGACCCAATAAAGCAATAAACAAATTCAGCATCAGAATGAAAAGTGGAAATTTAGCAGACTTAGGTAAGCTGCTCATGTTTGTAACCCCCTTCAACCATTTACACTATGTAATCCTTTACTATGTGTAAACTATATTAGTTGAAATAGGGACCCTTGTAAATAAAATTACAAACCTATTAAGCCAAGCTAATACCGGAAAGAGATCTTATTATTCTTGAGTTACACATTAGGCTCCTGTTTTGCAAACTCTTGTAACATACCTCTTATTTGTTCTACCAATATAGCAGGCGCTTTCTTTGGTGAACCCGTGTCAAATGGAGGCTGAGGATCGTATTCCAAAATCAGCTGAACTCCTTTACTCATATCTTCTCCCAATTCCCATGCCAATAGCTGGAGTGCCATATCAATACCAGAGGAGACACCGGCTGCTGTAACGATTTTGCCCTGACTAACCACTCTCTCATCTGTTGGAATGGCTCCAAGAGATTGGAGCAGGTCTAAGGAACCCCAATGACTGGTGGCTACGGTTCCATTTAACAAGCCTGCGGCGCTCAAAATCAAAGAGCCGTTACAAACCGACGTGGTCCATTTTGTAGTTTCATGTATTTGGCGAATCCAATTTAACGTTTCTTCGTCATTCATTGGAGTTTTATAATTTGGCGGACTGCAACCTGGAACAACAAGAATATCAGCTGAACTAACTTCAGAAAAACTGTAATCGGCATGCAAATAACCCATATTTGAGTCCAGCTTGATTAACCCTTTTTTCTTAGCGACAAACTTCACTTCACATTTCAGTGTAGCAGCAAATACATCGTATGGACCTATTGCATCTAATGCCGTAATTCCATCGAAAAGCATGATTGCGATTTTCATGATGATCTCTCCTTTGAAGTGGGATTTTATTCTTGCACACTCATACTAACATACATATACGGGGTATGGGTATATTTATTGTTATGAAAGCAGTATCTTCATTTCAAACGCCTCTTTAAGAGTACGTACCTGTAAAAAGGCATACTTAAAAAGGGCCACCCCCGGGGTAGTCCTTTTTAGCATCATAATGCTTCTACATCATGCCTACAAATCTGTTTATCCAGAGCCGACTTAAGAGCTTTGCTTCCTCAACTGACCATAATATAAATCACTGTAAAAGCCTTTGTGAGCCAGCAGTTCATCATGAGAACCCTGCTCCTCCAGACGGCCATCCTTCAAGACCAGAATCCGGTCAGCCTGACGAATGGTATTCAGCCGATGCGCGATGACGAAACTTGTTCGACCCTGCATAAGCCGCTCCAGTCCTTCTTGTATCTTCATCTCTGTAATGGTGTCAATGCTGCTGGTTGCCTCGTCGAGTACAAGGATAGAAGGGTTGGCTAAAATAGCACGGGCAATAGCCAGCAGCTGTTTTTGTCCTTGACTGATGCCGCTGCCGTTCACTTCCAGTACCTTGTCGTATCCGTCCTTCATCCGCATGATAAAGGAATGGGCGTTAGCCAGTTTCGATGCTTGTTCAACCTCCTCATCGGTGGCGTCCAGTCTGCCAAAGCGGATATTTTCACGAATCGTCCCCTGAAACAGGAAGGAGTCCTGTAGCACAAATGCCATACGGGAACGCAAGCTTTCACGCCGGATGGTAATAATGTCGCGCCCGTCCAGCGTAATCGTTCCCTTGTCGGGACTATAGAATCTGGAAAGAAGCTGGATCAGTGTCGTTTTCCCTGCCCCGGTCGGGCCGACTAATGCGATCATTTCACCAGGTTTGGCTTCAAAAGAAATACCTTCCAGCGTAACGCTTCCCTCATCATAACCAAAGGAAACATCCGTAAACCGCACCGCCCCCTCCACATGCTCTACCTCCCCTGCACCGCGTTCATCCTTGGACTCTTCATCTTCATCCAATATTTCAAATACACGCTCAGCTCCGGCAATGGCGGACAGCAGGGTGTTCCACTGGTTAGCCAAATCGTTCAGCGGTCTGGTGAACTGGCGGGCATATTCTACGAATACAATAATTGTACCTATAGTGATGGAACCTCGAATGGCCAAAATCCCACCGATCCCCGCTACAATAGCAAAGCTGAGATTATTCAGTCCGTTCATCAGCTTCGGTATAAAGCCTGAAATCGTTTGTGCCCAGAAGCCCGATAGCCGAATACGGTCATTACGCTCGCCAAAACCACGGATGACTCTCTTTTCCTGCGAAAATGCTTTAATAATCTGCTGCCCGGACAGTGTTTCTTCGATGTATCCGTTCAGTTCGCCCAAATTCTTCTGGCGTTCCTTATATAAGGGCCCGGTGCGTCGTGTAATCCAGCGCATCCCGGCAGCCATTAGCGGCACCACGATAAAGGTCAGCAGGGTCATCAGCGGGCTTAACCACAGCATCACCGTGAGTGTACCGATTAGCGTCAATATGCTTGAAAAAATCTGAATGGCGGAGCTGTTAAGCGTAGAACTGACATTTTCGATATCATTGGTCAGACGGCTCATAATCTCTCCCTGCTGACGTTTGCCGTAGAAAGGAATCGGTAGTCGATGCAAATATGAAAACAGATCGAAACGCATGCGGTACACCGTCTCTTGGGCAATCTCAATCATCCAGATATTTTGCAGCCAGGAGGTTAGCGAGTTGAGCAGATATACAGCCCCTAATCCGATGAGAAAATAAATCCACGTGCGTCCACCTGGACCTTCGAGAAAATCATCCACCGCTACGCCGACCAGATATGGACCCAGCAGAGCCAGCCCGGAGCTGAGCAGTACCATGAACAGTACCAGCATCAGTTTGGCCTTACGGCGGGCCAGATAAGCCCATATCCGTCCTAACGTGCCAGACCAGTTCTTCGCCTTGGCCTTGCGGCGTCCTTCAGCTCCCGCCGGATTTCGCAGCACACCGGACGGCGGTGTAGGCTGACGGAACGGTTCAATGAGTTCCTTGAACATGCGACTCCTCCTTTCCGTATTGTGATTCATAGATACGCCGATACAGATCCGAGCTATCCATGAGATGCTCATGGCTTCCACTTGCCATCAGGCGACCCTCATCCAGCAATAAAATCTGATTTGCCGATGCGGTCGAGCTGATCTTCTGCGTAATGAGAAATGTCGTACAGGACAGACCATCAAGTGCATTCAGTAGTGCTGCTTCTGTCCCTACATCCAGCGCACTTGTGCTGTCGTCCAAAATCAGCACTGCCGGCTGACGCACCAGTGCGCGGGCAATCGAAAGCCGCTGTTTCTGTCCACCGGATAGATTGACGCCACGCTGCCCGAGCATCGTGTCATAGCCTTGCGGCAAGCGTTCAATCATATTATGGATTTGCGCCATGCGTGCGGCTTCCTGAATTTGCTCCAGGCTGGCATTCTCCAGCCCCCAAGCAATATTATCCCGAATCGAGCCGGTGAATAGCAGCACCTCCTGAGGGACATAGCCAATCGCCTCTCGCAATATGGATGCATCCAGTTCACGAGCGTCCTTTCCGTCAAAGCGCACATGACCTTCATCTTCTTCATACAGACGTGTAATCAACTGCACAAGTGAGGATTTGCCCGAGCCAGTGGCCCCCATAATAGCTATCCGCTCGCCCGGTCGCGCCTTAAAAGATATATCCTTTAGGACAGCCAGCTCACTGCCCGGATAATGAAAGCTCACCCGGTCCATTTCCACCTGTCCCTCAATCCGTGTATGATGCGTTGAAACAGGCTCCAGCTCTTGCCCATCTTCATTAGATGTTTCCAATACCTCTCGAATCCGCCCGGTAGAGGCAGTTGCCCGGGAAAATACAACAACGATACCCGATAAGGCAGACAAGGCTCCAATCGTCCGCAGTGAATAATTGACGACTGCGACCACCTGTCCTACACTGGCATCCCCAGTGGAAATTTGGCCGCGTCCGAACCAAAGTACTGCAATAATCCCTGCATTCATCGTAAACAAAATGAACGGCATCGTCGTTTCTGTCCAGCGTAGAGCGGACACCGTCCCTTTCATCAACTCGCCTCCGTAATGGGCAAAACGTTCGATTTCATGCCGCATCCGCACAAAAACCCGGATGAGACGGATACCTGTCAGATTCTCCTGGATTACTCCGTTAACGTCATCCAAGCGTCGCTGGACACCTTTAAACAAAGTGACCGTTCGCCGCATCATCACCAACACAAACACGAACAGCACTGGGGCCATAACCGCCAATAGCAGCCCAAGCCTGAAATGTACAACCAGTGCCATGACAATACTGCCGATGACTACAAGCGGAACCCGCGTCATAAAACGCAGGCTCATAAACACCGTATCTTGTACTTGCGTGACATCCCCGGTCAGGCGCGTAATCAGCGACGAAGTGGCAAAACGTTTAAACACAGGATACGAAAAGGATTGCACTTTACGGTATAGCTTTTCTCGCAAATCATAGCCGAAGCCCTGACTTGCATGTGAAGCAAAAAAAGAGCTGGATATCCCCGCCATAAAAGCGATAACGGCACTCCCCACCAGTACACTGCCCCATAACCAGACGACGGACAAATCCTGCTGTCGGATGCCCTCATCAATGATTTTAGAGATCAAATATGGCTGTGATAGCTCTACCGTCAATTCCAGCAACATCATCACGAGCGCTGCGATGGCTGGAACCCGATATTTTTTTAGAAAAGAAAACATCATTCCCACAAGCATTCCTCCAATTGCCCATAGCCGTCCTTCCAGATCAGCGTGTAATGGTTATAAGATTCGAACCTGTCTGCTGTAAAACCATATATACGCACTTTATACAGCACTATATTTTATTATACCCTTCTGAACGGCTTCGTTTAACCAGCAAATTGGAGACTCCGGTTGTGAAATTAAAAGATATACAAGAAAGCGTTCCAGTCACGGTCACACTTACCGGACGGGAACGCCTTTTCGGTTATTTCGGCAGCTCTGCCGGATAATACTGCAGCCAGCGCCTTAAATCCGCGCTATGGATGACACGCTTGGGATCTTCACCGACTAGGCGAAGCCGCTCCAGCAGGAACTTGATTTCACCGGAGCCTGCCTCGATTCCTTCCTGCTTCAGCATATATTGAACTGCACTTCTGCCCGAATGCTTGCCGAGTACAAACGAATGGTCAGCGCCCAGCTCGGTCGGATCAAGGGCCTGATAGGCGGCGCGCTCCTTTAGCAGACCGTTGATATGTATGCCGGATTCATGGGCGAATACCATGTCTCCCACAATCGGTTTGCCTTCGGGAATGATTCGGTTGGAGGCTTTGGACACCAGTGCAGCCAGCGGGTTCAGCATTTCGGGACGGACACTGCAGGTTCCTTGATATAGGTCCCTCCACGACATCACCACTTCCTCCAGCGCCGTATTACCTGCCCTTTCCCCAAGGCCCGACACTGTGGTACTGGCCCAGACAGCTCCCGCCTGCAAAGCTGCCAAAGTATTGGCAAGCGCTAGGCCATAATCATTATGACAGTGAATCTCAAGCTCCACATCCTGTGGCACGCGCGATACAAACCTGTCTATACGGGCAGCTATGGCAGCGGGATGGTGAACGGACAGCGTGTCGGCATATCTGAAGCGCCGGATACCATCTCTATAGAGCTGACTCGTCAACTGCTCAAGGAACAGGTCATCTGCCCTTGAAGCATCCTCAAAGCCTACGGAAACAGTCAATCCTTTACACAGACTGTAATCGACAGACTTGCGGATCAGCTCAGTCACCTGCTCAGGGTTCATACCCAGCTTGGCCTTCATCTGCACCGTCGACACGGGAACCGAAATATGGGCCCAGCCGACACCTGTCGATTCAGCTGCATCAATATCCGTGAACACCGCGCGATTCCAGGTCATTAGCTTCATCTGAAGTCCGAGAGCAGCAATCCTGGCAATAGACCTGCACTCCGCCTTTCCCATTGCCGGAATTCCGATCTCAGCCTGCTCCACCCCCGCCGAGTCCAGCATGATGGCAATTTCAGTTTTTTCCTCGGCCGAAAAGGCAACGCCCGGAGCCTGTTCTCCGTCACGAAGTGTCGTATCACAAATATGCAACTGACTCATCTGTATCCCCTCCCGTTCCGCAGCACGGACAACGCGTGTTGCGTTTGACTGCTATGGTGCAACTACTCATATCGAGCACATTCATACGGTACATGCGGTCAGTGAAGAGATTGCCCGCATCTGTAATCCATTTGACCGCTTCCAGTGCAGCCATACAGCCAATCAAGCCGGAGGTGGCTCCCAGAACCGGGAAGCCCAGAGGCTCCCAAGGCTGTCCGCCTTCCGGGTAGAGACATTCTAGGCATGCCGTCCTACCGGGATCAATGGTCATCAATGATACTTCATAGGCGTACATGGCCGCTTCTATCATCGGTCTGCCATGTCGAACACATAGTCTGTTCAGCGCATATCTTTCTGGAAAGTCATATCGTGCATCAATCACGATATCCGCCGCTTCTACCCATGGTCCAGAGGATTTTTCCGTGATTCTGTCGGCGTGGCCTTCAAGCTGGGTCTCCGGATTAATACGGTGCAAATGCTGCAATGCCGTCTCCATCCGTTCCTCCCCGATCCGTCCGCTGTCCATCAGCACCTGCCGATTCATATCGGGCAGATGGATTACGCCCTCATGGGACAATATCAGCTTTCCCACTCCAGCAGCGGCCAGGTACATGGCCGCTGTCCCTCCCAATCCTCCGATGCCTGCAACCATAACAGTAGCCTGCTTTAGCCTGTTCTGACCTTCCACTCCCAGCAGCTTCAACTGGCGTCCGTATCTACTGTCTTCCAGCAGTTGTACCATTCGTCCACCCCCTCCACATGCGGCCCCGCCTTTAAGATATTCGGTCCGCAGGATCTTGACATCATATATGGTTGCTCTTCCTTACAGAAGGCTCATGATTCGGCTTTGCCGCTACCCTCCTCAGCATGCAGGATTTTGGCAAGCCACATGGGCGGATTACGAGCCAGCATATTCTGGAGACGCTGGACCTGCTCCTCAATGGTGCTACCGGAGGCCACCTTCACAGGCATAATGGTCCGTTTGGTAACCTGTGCGGCGGCCGAAGCGCCAATCTGTACCAGGAAGATCAAGGCACAATCCTCGATCAGGCCAATGCGGCTGGCGATCTTGCCCGCTTCGTTCTCATCGCTCCCCAGGGCTATCCGCCGATGCTCCAGGAACTGGACGCCTGAGTGCCGGAGTTCGAATACAGTGAACATGGGACTCTGCCCAAAATGAGCATTCACATGCACACCGTCTTCCGTCGCAAATGCAACCTTCATCCTCCTCTCCCCCTCTCGGCAAGCAATACATTGCCCACCTTGTTCACCCATTCCATGGTTCCACGGTATCCGACGCTTACGGATGTGTGGGCGCCCAGCTCGTCATACACCGGCAAGCCTGCCGGTACGAATGAGGCCCCGGCCCGTGCCGCTCCCTTTCTTCCATGTGAATTGCTGATCCACAAATCAACGCCCTGCGCGCTCTCCTCTGCATCATCCAGATCACCGATCCAGACTTCCCGTTCTGTCTTTTGCAGTGCAGGCGTGCCGCAGGGTGTAATTAGCCGTTTCAGTTCCACTCCCATCTCCTCCAGCCAGGCTGCGGTCGACAGCATATGATCCGGTTCTAGCGCCACTACAGCGGAAGCGTCGGAATAATAGAAATGGGCATCCAGCATGCTGTCCAACAGATTTTCACGCTGCCAGCGGAAGCGAACAGGGGCTGGCTCGCGGCTGATTTTCTGCAGAAAATGAATGAACGCATCGCTCGCGGCCAAGCCAGACAGACCAGCGAACAAGTGGTAGGGAATGCCTGCGGCATGAGTCAGCCTGCGCGCCGGACGCTCCATGCTCGCGCCAATGGCAATGGTGCAGGAAGACTCCAGCATCTGGCAGGCTGAATCCAGCGGAGTCCCCCCTCTCGTCAAAGGGGAAAAACCTGTCAGCAGATGACCGGACAAGGAAGTGGAGATATCGGGGAGTGTAATAACCTCCAGGCCGAAGGAAGCGATAATATCCTTGATTTCCATAACATCTCCGGCAGTCAGATAAGAAGCCGGCAGCAGATTGACCTGCGTCCGGCGCTGTTTTTTGAGGGACTTGCCTCCGGCCAACCCGAGTACGGCATCCATTAGCGACTCTACTGTACTGCTGTAGCCCGTCTCCAAAGAGCCGTGAAAATCAGGCAGCGATACAGAAAACAGCAGACTATCCTTCAAGGCCCGTTCTCGCTTGAACGCCTTTACCCTAGACTGAAAATCAACGCCTGCCACCTCGGTGAGGGCCGTGCTGATAACGCCAATGACATCTGGATGGTGCTTGGACCAGATATGATCCAGCGCCTCCTCCAGATTCCGGTCTGCATCAAATATAACGTCCATCTCTTGCAGCGCAGAGGTCTGAACGGCAATCGGCTCTCGAAAATGGCGAGTCAGCAGCGCCTTGGAGAAGGCCGAGCAGCCCTGAGCGCCGTGCAGCAAAGGCATCGAGCGATACATCCCTTGCAGAGCCAGCACGCCGCCCAAAGGCTGTCCTACCTTGAGCGGGTTGACACTGACAGGCTTCGTGGCGGATTTAATCGGCAAATTCCGTCTCCTCCTCCCATGGAGCCAATTTGGCGGTCAGCTCCCATACCGGATGCTGTAGCGTATGCACAAGCTGTTTCGCTAGAGACAACAGCCCGTCATAGCCCGCATAGGCTTTGTGTCGTTCTTGATTGATGTCCACAAAAGGAATCTGTTCCTTGAGCGCCATATACATGTTCCGGCCCCCGGCAATGACCATGTCTGCCTTGCGGCTCCGTACGGTCTTGAGAATCTGCCGGGCGCCGCCTTCCGGGATGTATTCCGCATCATCTCCGACACGGTCAGCAATCCGGGATACATCCTCGGTAGTACTCTTGTTCGTGCCTACACCAACTACCTTAATGCCCAGCTCCTGCAAAGCCGTAATGACAGACCAGCTTTTTACACCCCCGGTATAGAGCACTGCCCGCTTTCCTTTTAGCTGCTTGCGGTAGGGCTCCAGCTCCAGCGATAGCCTCATTTCCTCCCGTGCGGCCAGCTTATCCACCCGTCGCTCTACATCACGATCTCCGGTCAGGTAAGCCATCTGCCGCAAGGAATAACTCGTCTCCTTTGCTCCATAAAATGAACCTTCAAAATAAGGAATGCCGTATTTACGCTCCATTTGGACTGCTAGACCCAGCAAGGCCCGGCTGCATACGACCATGTTGGCCTTGGCACGATGCGCCCATCCCACCTCACGGAACCGACCGTCCCCAGTAATTCGGGACAGGATACTCATTCCCGCCTGCTGCATCAGTCGCTCGATATGCCACATCTCGCCCGCAATATTGTATTCCCCAATGAGATTGATATCATGGGAGGTTGTCTGTTCCGGCTCGGTGCTGCCGATAATATGCTGGAACAGCACATCTCCGGCCAGCCGGGTTCCGAGATTCTTGCTGCCCACAAATCCCGGACTGTTCACCGGAATGATCGGCGTCCCCAGCCGCTCCGATTCAGCCTTGCAGACCCCCTCGATATCTTCACCGGTGAGGGCTGTGACACATGTTGTATAGACAAACACAGCGGGAGGAGCAAAGCGGCTGACAATGTAGCGGATCGATTCATGCAGCTTCTGTTCACTACCAAAAATGATGTCCTGTTCTCCAAGATCAGTAGTGAAGCCATACGCCGACAGCTCCGGGCCGCTGGACAGGCTGCCTCTGCTCTCCCAGCTATTGCCGAGACAGGCGATCGGCCCGTGCACCAGATGAGCCGCATCTGCAATGGGGATCAGTGTAATCTGGGCCCCATCAAAGGAGCAGCCACCCGAAGCCTCCCCGGGCACAGGCCGGGGACAGGGCGTGCTTTTGGGAATTTTGTTGCCGCAGGATACCTCCAGCCTTCCGTTAGACACAGCCGGCTCCATCCGCACACCCCCTTATTTCAAATAGAATCCATTGAAATCACAAGCCAAGCTGCTAACTTCCATCTACGCGGTATAGCAATTAGCGCACCAGATCAAAGCTATGATCCGGAGCCTGCTCTTCCATGACATCCAGTACGGTATTCACGAATTGGGTAAGCAGATTCAGCGCACCCTGGTAGCCGATAATCGGATAACGATGCAGATGATGCCTGTCGAAGATCGGAAAGCCCACACGGAGCAAAGGGATTTTCGCCTCTTTGGCCGCGAACTTCAGATGGGAGCTACCAATAGCCAGGTCCACCGGGTCCTGGAACAGCAGCGAACGCATATGCCACAAATCCTGACCGGAATGAACTGTGGCTTCTGCACCGTAAGGACTGGACTTCAGCAGAAGCTCTGCTTCCTTCTCAAATTTCCGGTCCCCATTGGAGCAAACAATATGCACTGGCTCCATACCCAGCTCCAGACAAAAGCCAATCAGGCCGATGAGCATATCCGGGTCTCCCGCCATAGCCACTCGTTTGCCGTGCAGATAAGCATGCGAGTCCATCATGGCATCCACAATTCGGGCGCGCTCCTGCTTCAATGCCTCGGGAATTTCTTTTCCGGACAGACGGCTGATCTCTTCAAGCAAGCAATCTGTAGCGCGGATGCCCAGCGGCGTGGAGATGGAAGACACCTGCTGTCCCCAGGTTCGCTTCATATAGCCTAATGTTTTACGAAGAGAGTACTGCTGGATCGCCAACGTGCCGGCAGCATCTGCGGCCTCGGGCACATCCTTAAGCGGCGTTCCCCCGTAATAGTAGCTGTACTCTCCAGTGGCCCCTGAATCAAAATTACTGCTGTGGTCACCCAAAATGGTATACGTAACGCCGAACATCCCCAGTATGCGCCGCATTTCCGCAAAATTGCCCGTATACCCGTCAAACCCAAGCAGTACATTCAGCTTCAATTCATGACCAGGCTGCGGCGTCCGGCCTGACTTGTTATACAGCGTTTCCAGCACAGAGCGCAGCATGGCGTCATAGCCTGTAATATGTGAACCAGAGAAGCTGGGGGTATTGGCAAAAGGAACCGGCATATCCTCGGGAAGGGCTCCCTCCTGACGGGCATTAGCCAAGAAGGCAGACAGATCATCTCCGATCACCTCTGCCATACAGGTCGTGCATACCGCAATCATCTGCGGCTGATACAAGGCAATGCAGTTCTCTATACCGTCAATGAGGTTGCGCATGCCGCCGAATACGGCGGCATCCTCGGTCATCGAGGTGGAGACGGCAGGAACAGGCTCTTTGAAGTGGCGGGCAAGATGGCTACGGAAATAAGCCGTACAGCCCTGTGAGCCATGAATGAACGGGAGCGTTTTTTCGAAGCCCAGCGCAGCCATAACCGCCCCCAACGGCTGACAAGCCTTGGCCGGGTTCACGACTACAGCTGTACGAGCGAAATTCTTATCCTTGTATTCCTTGGTCTTGGTGTACTCCAGGGTGGCGGTAACCTCCTCTGGAGAGCAAGGGGCCTCGAAGGCCCGTTTCTCCTCACGCTGGCGCACATATTTATCCTGCCGAAACAGCTGATTGTGATCGACAATGTTCAAACGATCGCTCATACCGGCACCTCCGCAGTCTGCCGGGACGGCAGCAGGCTCCATACTGGACTGTTTATGGTCATATCCATATCACGTGCAAAAATCTTGAAGCCGTCAAAACCATGATAAGGCCCGCTGTAATCCCAGGAGTGCATTTGACGGAAGGGAATGCCCATTTTGTGATACACGTATTTCTCCTTGACTCCGGCGCCCATTAAGTCAATATTCAGCCGCTGGGCCAATTCCTCCAGCTCATAGGCAGTTGGATCATCGTACAGAATGGTGCCTTCTTTTACATCGGGAAACGTCTTTTCGTAATCATCCTTATGGGCAAATTCATAGCCTGTAGCCACAATTTCCATACCCAGATCCTCATAGGCACCGATGGTATGCCTTGCCCGCAGCCCGCCAATCAGAAGCATCACCTTTTTGCCTTCCAGACGTGGGCGGTATTTACGGATGACCGCCTCCATCTGCGGCATATATTGGGCGATGACCTGCTCACATTTTTCCTGAATCGTCTCGTCAAAGCGGGCAGCAATCGCTCTTAGACTCTCCATCGTCTTGGTCGGGCCGAAGAAGTTATATTCCATCCAGGGAATTCCGTATTCCTGCTCCATCGTTGTGCACATGTAATTCATGGAACGATGACAATGGATCAGGTTGAGCTTGGATTTATGGGCAATCCCCAGCTCATTGATCGTACCGTCACCCGACCACTGCGCTATGACCCGCAGTCCCATTTCCTCCAGCAAAATGCGCGAAGCCCAGGCATCACCGCCGATATTGTAGTCCCCGATAATGGAGACATCATAAGGCCCGGACTCCTTTAGCTCGCGGCGCCCCATCAGAAAATCGCGGATAGCATCATTGGCAATGTGATGGCCCAGAGACTGACTCACCCCGCGAAAGCCCTCACAGCGTACAGGAATGACCGGAATGCCCAGCTCCTCTGTCATCTTCTTAGCCACGGCCCCGATATCATCACCAATCAGTCCGACCGGACATTCAGATTGCACGGAGATGCCCTTAGCCAGCGGGAACATCTCCTTAATTTCCCTGCAGATCACCTCCAGCTTCTTATCTCCGCCGAACACGATATCCTTTTCCTGAAAATTGCTTGTAATCTGCATGGCGGTAAAGTTATCGATTCCCAATACCCCATTCGCATAATTGCGTCGGGTACCCCAACTGTATTGCCCGCAGCCGATGGGACCATGGCTAATGTGCACCATGTCTTTAATCGGGCCCCATACCACACCCTTGGAGCCTGCATAAGCACAGCCCCTTGCTGTCATAACGCCGGGCCGTGATTTCATGTTGGACTTAATGGAACAGGTTCCGCAGTTCACAAGCTCCTCATCCGCGATCTCAAAATGCTTGGTCCGGTCCTTCTTGGCCTTCTTGGGATATACCTCCAGTATCTCCTCTACGATCTGCTTTCCCTTATCCACAATACTGCTCATTTGGCCTATTCCTCCCTCCTACGAGCTACGCGTTCAGCTCCCCCCATCATCACACGTTGGTTCCATCATTAAGCCTTCTAGCTGGAGCCTACTGTCCGGACGCCTCAGCCTTGTTAATTGCGGTTTCTTCATCCTCAATAATGCCAAACTCCATCAACAGATCCTCCAGATCTTCCATGGAAATGGGAGTGGGAACCGTTAGCATATCGTTATTCAAAATCTTACCTGCCAGCTCTTCATACTCCGCAGCCTGCTTATGTTCCGGGTTATATTGGGTAACAGTCATACGGCGCAACTCAGCGTGCTGCACAACATTGTCACGCGGCAAAAAGTGGATCATCTGCGTGTTCAGCCTTCTTGCAAGCTCCGTAATCAGTTCCGCTTCCCGGTCCGTATTCCGGCTGTTGCAGATTAAGCCGCCCAAACGCACCCCGCCGCTGTTGGCGTACTTCAAGATCCCGCGTGCAATATTGTTGGCAGCGTACATAGCCATCATCTCACCTGAGCATACGATGTAGATTTCCTGCGCCTTCTTTTCCCGAATCGGCATGGCGAACCCCCCACACACAACGTCCCCCAGTACATCGTAGGACACGAAATCCAGCCCTTCGTAGGCGCCCTCTTCCTCCAGAAAATTAATGGCTGTAATGATGCCGCGCCCAGCACAGCCGACACCAGGCTCTGGCCCACCACATTCTACGTTTAGAATGTCACCGAAGCCCTTCTGGACAACGTCCTCCAGCTCCAAGTCCTCCACCGTACCCATTTCAGCCGCCAGATGCAGTACGGTTTGTTGGGCTTTCGTATTCAGAATAAGACGGGTGGAGTCTGCCTTGGGATCACAGCCTACAATCATAATTTTTTGTTTGAATTTGGTCGCGAGCTGAGCCAGTGTATTCTGCGAGGTTGTCGATTTGCCGATACCGCCCTTACCGTAAAACGCAATTTGTCTCATATTTTCTCAGCCTCCAAAATGTTCAATGGGTAAATCCGAATGATTGCCCTTAACTCCCTTATTGCGCTTACTTCCCTTATTGCTCTGCACAGGATACATATAACGTAGAAATTTCACATATTCCAGAACGGATTCTTCAATTTCCCCGCCGCATACAATAGGTAGCACGCCTGCTTCCTGCAATGTCTCTTTGGGGGCTTCGCCTATGCCGGACGACAGCAGCAATGCACAGTCATGCACCATGGAAAGGATCTCCTTCATCGTCTCGGCCTTGTCCCCATTGCAATCGGCTTTCCCATGGCAATAGGATTGCACCTTACGAATGCCTATGAAATTTACGATAGTCCCGTCGCTTTCATAGATCATGAATTCCTTGGCACGACCGAAATGCTGATTCACCTTCCCTCCGCCACGACTGGCCACAGCGATTAGGACTGGCTTTGAGGTAAAGCTTGCTTCAGGCTTATCCTCCGATAACGGGCAGCTACATCCAACCCCGGTTGACGGTTGTTTGTGGTGCGATTGTCCCTCCTTGCGTTCCATTCTCACTCTCACCTTCTCATCCAGTTCTTTCTGAAATTGTGCCCTTGCCTCTTCATCCATGGGAGGAGCAGCCGCAATGTTCTCCCATGTAAAATCCTGATTACGATCCTCGCCCAGCAGTCCAATCGCATCCGCCCTGCACTGACGGCAATGGCGCATAATGACAGCTCCCGCCTCAGCACATTGCTCCTGCAGCTGCCGGACCAGACGGGGACGGGGGGCCCGCATCCCTTCCTGCTCATACCGACTGCCGGGTGCGATGATGAGCGGCATAATGTTGTGCAGTACCGCGCCGTGATCCTTGACCACCCTGGCTACCTCTGGCAGATGGACATCATTGACTTCAGGAATCAGCACCGAGTTTACCTTGCACAATACGCCTCTCGAAGCCAGCATCTTCAAGCCTGCCAGCTGGCGGTCAATCAACAGCCGCGCGGCCTCCTCTCCTGCATAGCGTTTTCCTTCATCGTAGACCCATCCATAAATGCGGCTCCCCACCACCGGATCTACAGCATTGATCGTGATCGTGACATGCGAAATACCTAACTCTACAATCCTGTCAATATGCCTGATCAAGGTAAGGCCATTCGTGCTGAGACAGAATATGACATCCTTAACTGTCTCACGGACCCGGCGGAAGGTATCGAAGGTTGCCTCCGCATTGGCCAGCGGATCTCCAGGTCCCGCAATGCCGACAACGGACAGTTGCATCAGCTGTGCCGCTACGCCATAGGTCTTGCTCGCCGCCTGCTCCGGCGTGAGCAGTTCACTAACAACGCCGGGACGGCTTTCATTGACGCAATCGAATTTGCGGTTGCAATAATGGCACTGAATATTGCATGCCGGGGCTACTGGAAGATGAATGCGCGCAAAATAGCGATGTGCCTCTTCGTTATAACAAGGATGTCGTCTGAGGGTGTCCAATGCTAAGGGGGTTTCCGAGAGATCAGCTAAAGAGTCCATTCATTCCCTCCTCTCCACGTTATATTCCCTTACACAAATCTCTGTTTTTGTCTGGAATATAATTACATCTTAGAGTCAGGGACAAAACCAGTCAATTCACTTCTCCATGAAATCCCTGACATTTATCTTCATTTCACATATGTGTCAAATTTTACGTCAGGTAAGATATCACACTCTTTACATGTGTGCGGTTACATTTTATATTCTCAATAACATCAAAACGTAAAAAAAGAGAGTCCGTTAAGACGGCTCTCCTTTTGAAATAAGAAATTCAAATTGGCTCGATCCTTACATGTTGGTAAAACGCCTGCCCTCCAAATACATTCACACCCACATGTCCCTCGGTGAACGTACTATCTTCCAGGTCGATGACCTGCTCACCGTCTACATCAATACGAATGCGCAGGCCCTCCGCCACGATTTTAATATGATGAAACATTTCGGGCAAAACGAATCTTGGAACCTTAGCAAGCACCTGCTGATCCTCGAAACGTCCGTCTTTTTTATAGAACAGACGAATCAATTTCAGATTGGGGTCCAAATTCAGATAATAGCCACTCGATCCGTCAGCATTGGCGCGGAAGAGCATGGAGCCTGCACTTCCATTTCCATGCAGCTTCATATCAGCCTCATACGTAAAATCTTCCGCCTGCTCAGTAGCCATATAATTCGCATCGCTGATATAGCTTCCTCGTATCCCATCCGTTGTCACGATCCACCGCGATGCGGAAACATCCGGCTTCCAACCTGTAAGGTTGGTATGAAACACCCCACCGTGCACCTTAACCAAGGTACTGCCACGGACCTTATCCTCCGAATCGGAAGCCGTAACAACAGCTTCTCCCGGGGCAATCGCCTCTATTAGCGCACTCCCGTCCTCGGACGCGGTGATCTTTACAATCTCAGGATGGTTAGAGACCCAAATCAGCGAGTTTTCTTTTTCTCCAGACTCATCCTCCACACTCGCGTACAGACGCTTCGTCTGCTCCCTCGCAAGCTCCACATAAGTGTGATCCATGATCACTCTGGTGGACGAAGCATCTGGTAGCCTCCAGCTGTTCCGCAAGGCATAAACATGGAGGGAAACAACCTTCACCTCACCACCCTGGGTGTAAAAGCCCATCCCTCTTCGCGCCGAATCGGGCAAAATAATCTCCGAAAATACGACTTCTCCATCATTCCCAAACACCTCAACCGAGGATTCGTCCACAAATATACGCATTTGAATTCGATTTCCGATAGGTGCAAGTGATGCTTTATGAAGCGTTGAAAATAGAATAGAGAAATCTGTAAGCCCTGAATCAGCACGGTTTACAAACATTTGTTGTATGTCTGTTGTATAGCCGACCGCCGTTCTTTGCTCACCGCCATCCCGCACGTAAAACCCGAATGCTGAAGCAGCCCCAACAGAAGGCAGTTCGAACACCGCTTCAATCTCATAGGCACCTGCATCCAAACCTTCCAGTATATTCGGAGAAGATTCCGTGACACTTTGATTTTCTATCGCAAATAAACGGAAACGCAGCGAAGTCAGCTCGGATATCGGATGCTGTATCAAACGGATGCCTTCACGAGTTGTTTTTAGCGATAACTCTCTCGGGATGCTAAACTGTCCCTTCCAGGGAGAAGTCGGAAAGCTGAACGGATAGTCCCAATTCGTCATCCATGCCAGCATGATACGCCGCCCGTCGGGTACATCGGAGAAGGACATTGAGGCATAGAATTCCTTGCCCCAATCGGTTTTCAACACCTTCCCCGGTGAATGATCGTTTTGAAATTTGCCATCAGACATCAGTTCACCGATAAAATATTCCGCATCCGAGCCTTGAGTGTTTGTGCTGGCTCCAGTGCTAATCATCAGCACCCATTTAGAGGTGTTACCATCGTCTACCGGAAGCCGAAATAGATCCGGGCATTCCCATACCCCACCACGTATATAATCACCATAGCCAAAGTTATCCGTCCAGCGCCAATCTATTAGGTTCGTGGAGGTAAAAAAACGGATATGATCGCCTCCCGACACTACCATAATCCAGCGCTGATAGGCTTCATCCCACACTACTTTAGGATCACGGAAATCCCAATTGCCGGGATCGTTTTCACTTCGACCCGGGTTCTCTATTACAATCGGACGGTCTTTCGGGTATTGCCATGTACGCCCCCGGTCTGTGCTGTAAGCAAGGCCGATTCTCTGGTTTCCCTTGGGCTGATCGGGATTGAAGGAAGTGTAATAGGCAATCAGCCCTGCTCCTCCGTAGTCACCGAACAAGCTGGAAGTATTGGTTAGATCGGCTACAGCCGAGCCTGACCAGATATGACCAAGATCATTCCACTTCAACGCAAACGGAAGCCTTTTCCAATCCAGCAAATTTTGGCTGACCGCATGCGCCCATTGTCCACCATCCTGATGAAACAGGTGATACTCCCCCTCAAAATAAACCAATCCGTTTGGATCACTCGCCGAGCCTCTGGCAGGAGAATAATGATACTGTGGGCGATATTTTTCTGTATAGTAATTGGAGACAGAGGTGAGGTAGATATCCTGAAAATAAGCAGTTCCCCCGGTCACTTTCAAGCCTGTAAAACCGTTGGTATAGCTGCTATCGATGATATCAATTGCCGCAGGAGTATATCCATCTATAAATACCTGAATCCGCTCTCCATGAGCGATGATTTCCAAGTAGTGTTTGCCGCTGAACCCACCCGGATATGTCTGTGCCGACTTTGTAATCAACGTTCCGTCCGCCTTCTTCAGTTGTACGCGAACCTGATTGCCTTCGCCTTGCACAGAAGCAACATATCCATCCTTCCCATCCTGACTCCCTCTGAAAAATAGTCCTACTTCCATCCCCGGTTCGGAAGGATTCAGTGTCACACCGCCTTCCAGCACCAGGTCTGTAGCTGCGGAGCCATATATTTTCAACGCATCTTCTGCACTTGTTCCCTCCGACCTTAGCCCCCGCAGGTCAGGTTGCCATTTTCCACGAATCAGGAGCGGTCCGCTTAGATTCGTATCCATATCACTGACTTGAATGTTCTGAAATAACGCCGATCCATTCCAGACATTCAGCCCCAAATATCCTGATGTATAAGTCGTATCGACCACATCTATAATCGGGTTATATCCCACATCCCAGAACACTTTAAGATGGGAACCCTCCACGCTCACCTTGAGATGATAAATAGCTCCTTTTTTTAAATTGACCTGACGTTCCTCTTTCAGTTTTCCAATATCCCCGGTAGCATCCCGCAGCCGCAACAATCCGACAGCTGGTACGATCTGGAGCATATAAGAAGACCACCCGTCCTCACTGGAACGGAATACTAGCGTAGCATCCGCCTGTGTGTCAGTGACCATCACATCCGCCTCAAAAGTAAAATTCTGAGACGTTGTTCCGGACATAGCCATCACATTTTCCTGCGGCTCCGACCTCAGCAAAAGTCCCTGGATGTTATCTTCTATGTGCCCCTGCCCTGTAACCTTCCAGTCCGTCAGATTCGTTCGAATAGTCGGGAACTCCCACTTCACATCCAACCCTCCAAAGCATAAAGCTCCAGCGAAAACAACGTGATCTGCTCATCCGCTGTGAATATTTCAAGACCCTTAGATTCTGCATCGGGAAATATTAAATCGGTAATTACCACCTGCCCGTGGTTAAAAAACACTTCAATGGACGAACGATCCACATAGATATGAAGGTCCAATCGGTTTTCTGCCGTTTCCAGTGGGACTGCGTGTCTCCCTGCAAAGTCCTCATGAAAATCCGAACAGCCTGACCTTGTCCGGTCTACATATACTTCCTGTGTTTCGGAAGCATAGCCGACGAGCGTATCCTGTTCGTCTGATACCCGCACTTTGAAAGCAAAGTCTCTGTCGGTCGCAACTTCAGCTACAATTTCGTAGCAGTCCAGCCGCAAGTCCGAGAATGCGGCCTGAATTTCAGCCAACGATGGCTCTTTCAGGGATAGGACAGGAGTCCTCAATCCTTCCAGCTCCCGAACAGGACGCTGAATAAGTGCAACTTTGCCGTTTCTCGTTTCCAGCGCGAGTTCTCTCGGAATGGACATGGCTCCTCTCCAGCGTTCAGTTGGTGTAAGGTTGGCATATCTCCAGTTACTCATCCATCCAATAAACAGACGCCGTCCGTCCTCTACCGGGATATTTGACCAGCACACCCCTGCGTAGTTATCTCTGCCATGGTCGAGCCAGCGGACCTTTTCGCTATCCCTATCCGCCACAAATGTCGTCCCATCAAATTCACCTATAAAATACTGTGTTCTAGACCCCGCTCGAATCTCTGGAGTATCGCCAATACTTACGAGCATGACCCACTTCTCCTGTGTTGGCTCTCCATCAACATAAAGCGGAAATAAATCCGGGCATTCCCACACTGCATCATGGCTACCGATGCCATGTCCAAATTCACTGGCAAAGGCCCATTCCTTCAAATTAGGAGAATGATAGATTCGAACCGTCTGCCCACAAGCCAGCACCATCACCCACTGCTCTGTAGGCTTATGCCAAAACACTTTGGGGTCCCGAAAATCAATGCAATGCTCATCCTCCAACACCGGGTTGCCTGTGTATTTAATCCAGCTCTTACCTGAATCGGTACTATAGGCAAGGCTCTGGGACTGCCGTATCTGATCCGTGTCCGGATTCGAACCATGATGAGTGAAAATAGCTACCAAACCCGGTTTGCCTCCAAAAAATCCAGATGTATCCTTCTCATCTACCACGGCGCTCCCCGAAAAAATCATTCCTTGCTCATCCGGCCCCAAAGCAATCGGCTGCTCCTCCCAGGTTACCAAATCAGTGCTGATCGCATGCCCCCAATGCATAGGTCCCCATGTTGTGCCAAATGGGTGATGCTGATAAAACAAATGATAGCGTCCTTCAAAATAAACCATTCCGTTCGGATCATTCAGCCATCCGCTTTTCGGTGAAAAGTGATAGGATGGGCGGTATTCATCTTGTCTAATCATATTCATATACTCCAGCTCCCTCGAAAAAGAATCATTTACTTGCATTTCTGTCATAACCCGCCTGCTTGATTTGCAACCATTCCTGTAGCCCCAGACTGTTCAGCTCCTGCAAATATTCCGGCCACTCCTCCTCTACCTTGCCGTTCTGGTACCATTCCGTACGTTTCCGGAGAACATAGGCGAATAGATCGGTTTCAATGGTCGATAAGCGGTCCAGCTCATCTATAGAGAAAAACACTTTGGGATAATTATGATCCGCCTGCATATGGGGAACCATCACCTTTTTGAGCAAACCTAGTCTCCATGTGGCATCTTCTGGCTGCGTGGTGTATTTTCCGTAGTATTCATCCAATACAGCTAACGGTCCACCAATGTTCGTCTTTTGTCTGATTTCCACCGGAGCTGATCCTTCCAGTGGTAGATGCTTCAGCATTCCCTTTGTCGTATCATACTCAAAAATATTTTTCTGCTTGGTATCCCCGTAAGTTCCCCAATTGTTCTGTATAGACTGGATCGGATCATAGAGCTGGTCAATCCACTTGGCGGTAGCTTCCAATTTCTTATTGGTACTGGTGATCACCATACGCCCCCGATCGAAGCCAATACCATTGGACCGTGTGACATTTACATGTCCATCCGGGCCAGCCAGTGGCGGCATTAGGTCATATTTTTTATTTGTGCCTGTAATATTCGCTTTATCCCATGTAAAGTACAGGCCATAGCGGTGATCCTTCCCTTTGGCTAGATACGTGTTCCAATCCTGCTGGGAAGACTCTATGTCCACCAGCCCTTCCTTGTATAAATCATGAATATATTTGACTGCTTCCTTATATCCGTTATCTGCTGCTGTAAATACGACTTTTCCATCGTTTGTCACCACTGTATGATCCCAGTTCTCTCCAAGGCCAAAGGCTCCGTATAAAAAGGCTAAATCCTCACCCCCCGGTTTATCTATAAACGATAACGGAATTTCGTCCGCCTGCCCGTTGCCGTTGGGATCTTTTATTTTAAAAGCAATTAAGACCTGCTTCAGCTCTTCGGTCGTTTTGGGCATGGACAACCCTAGCTTCTTCAGCCACTCCACATTAATCCACGGCAAATCATCCACGGACTGGATTGCTTCTTTTCCCGTTCCTAATTCTTCAATCCACGGAAAGGAGTAAATATGTCCATCCGGCGCGGTCAACATGGCCTTATATTCTGGTGATTGCTCCAGCACCTTTTTAAAATTCGGCATATGCTGTTCGATTAAATCCTCTACCGGAATAATGACGCCGTCTTTGGCTAGCTTGAGCAGATCATAATCGGAGTACCCCGCATCAAACACTGCATCGGGGAGATCCCCGCTAGCAATAGCCAGATTTCTTTTTTCAACAAACTGGTCACTGGTAAAGTTCTTCCAACGAATATGAATGCCTGTCTTTTCTTCCAGCCGTTTGTTAATCAGCTTGTCGTTCGGGTCTGCCGGAGCAAGCGGTGAGCTTTGGGTTAAAAAGTGAAGCGTCACTTTTCCATTCACATCTGTTGATTCGCTCTCATTAGAGGAACTGCTGCTGCCGCAGCCGGAAAGAATCAAAATCGCCGCTAGTGCGGCAAATGAGGCAGTTTTGAGCATCTTCATCTGGATGACCTCCATGGAATAAAGTAAAGAAGCATGTAGCGTATGGTAAGTGCAGCCCTGTTATTTTAAGGAGCCGACCATAACACCTTTCTCAAAATACTTTTGGAAAAAAGGATACATCACCAGCAACGGCAGGCTTGAAATGACAATAGATGAATATTTGATCATTTCAGAGAGACGTTTTAGCTCTGCCATCGCTAATTGATCACTAATCATGCCTGGCATCGTCTGATTCTGGATCAGGATAGATCTCAGTACCAATTGAAGCGGATGCAGTTGTGGATTATCCAAATAGATCATGGCGTCGAAATACGAATTCCACTGACCGACAAAGGCATATAACGCAATGACAAAAATAATCGGCTTGGACAGCGGCAGCACAATTCTGAAAAATATCGTCCAGTCTGAAGCCCCGTCCACGTTGGCAGCTTCTTTTAATTCATTTGGAACACCTTTAAAGAAGGTTCGCGCCAAAATCAGATCCCACACGTTGATTGCACCGGGAAGGAGAATGGCCCATACGGTATCCAGCATCCCTAAATTCTTGACCAGCAGGTAGGTAGGAATCAGTCCTCCACTGAAAAACATGGTGATGATAAACAATGTCATGAAGAAATTCCGTCCCACTAGGCTGTTCACCGATAAGGCATAGCCAGCGCAAATCGAAACCGTCACAGAGATCAGGGCAAAACATGAAGAATAGAACACCGAATTGGCAAATCCACGGAGCATCGCCGGGTTGGACAAAATTTTCCGATAGCCCTCCACACTCCAATCAGAAATACGAAATGATAGCCCTTTGCTTAACAAAACGGTCGGGTCCATAAATGAGGCAATGACGATATAACCCAAGGGAACTACGATAATCAAAACAGCCAGAGTGAGCACAATGTAATTCACACTTAGGATGAAGCGATCCAGATTGGAATGTTTGACTTGCATAAAGAGGCTCCTTTCCTAATAAAGCCCTTCTCCCTCATTGAGCTTCTTAACGATAAAATTAACGGTCAGCAGCAGCACTACGTTGATCACGGAATTGAATAGCCCGACAGCCGCAGAATAGGCGTAATTGCCAGATTGCAAGCCGACTTTATACACATAAGTAGGAATAATTTCAGAAGTAGGCAAATTCATGGATGTCTGCATGAGATACGCCTTCTCAAATCCAATCGACATGATCCCTCCTGCTGCAAGTATAAAAACAATCGCCATAATCGGTTTAATCGTCGGTAAATCAATATGCCAAATGCGCTGGAGCAGATTAGCCCCGTCCAGACTTGCTGCATTATGTAGCTCAGGGTCCACATTCGCGAGCGCCGCTACATAAATGATTGAAGACCACCCCGCCCCCTGCCAAATGCCAGACAGGATATAAATCCAGCGGAAATATTCAGGCTCTGTCATAAAGATCACAGGGTTGCCGGTCACCGACGCGATGATTTGATTCAGCGGTCCCGTCGGAGACAAGAAAATAAACAACATCCCCACAATAACAACGACAGAGATAAAATTAGGTGCGTACAATACAAGCTGGATATTCTTTTTCAATCCCGCTTTGCGGATTTGGTTCAGCATAACCGCCAACAGGATCGGTACAGGAAAGCCAAGCAAAAGGCCATAGAAGCTCAGCTTCAGCGTATTGAAGAAAATATCCGTAAAATTCGGTGAGTTCAAAAATTTAGCGAAGTATTTCAGCCCGACCCAGTCGCTTCCCCAAATCCCTTTGAGCGGGCTAAAATCCTTGAACGCAATAATCGCCCCATACATCGGGACATATTTGAAAAGAATCGTAAGAATTAGTGCAGGTGCCAGCAGTACATAAAGAAAGTAGTTCTTGTGAATATAGTTTAATTTGCTGACAATGGACCTTTGCTCCCCCAGTTTGGCATTACTTTGAGCTGCCTTAGCCAAGTTCGCCATTTGCATTCCCCCAATCTGTAATCAACGTCTGTACACCAAATGTGAAAAGGCTTACAATTTTCATCTTCAATTTACCAAATCGAAATATCATCCGTCAATAACTTTTGTAAAATAATTTATTTACATTTAACCATAAATATTTGTTTCAAAGCTACATTTTTGTAACAATAAACGATAATAGTCATAGCTCATAACCCAGATTTGAAAGTTATCCATTAACAACGACTACTTACGCTTTACCTTTACATAATTACAAAAGTAAAAATAATTTGCGCATTTGTAATGTTAACATTGCTATTTTATGCGAACTATTATACATTTAGGATACATTTTAGGTCTGTACGGAAAGCCGTAAGAGGACATTGTACCTCTCAGGCAATCCATTTATTAGTGAAGGTGGAACCTGTCTATGAAGAAAGAAAAAGTCACCATTCAAGACATTGCTGACGCTTTGGGAATCTCCCGAAATACCGCGTCCAAAGCGATTAACGGTAGTAATAGCATCCCGATTGATACTAGAAACAAGGTCATTAAAAAAGCGATAGAACTTAAATATAAGCAATTTGCCTATGTGGAAACGGAGAGTATCATCCCGAAAAATCAAGGTAACATTGCTCTGGTCACATGCAATCTGCCGAACAGCTCACATTTTGGCTCCTTGCTCATCAGTGGTCTGGAGAAAAGAATAAGCGCAGAAGGATATAATCTGTCGATTCATATTGTGCGGGAAAATGAAATTCATGCAGGAACACTTCCTAACAATTTTGAAGCCTCCAAGGTGGATGGAATTATTTGTATTGAAATGTTTGATCCACAATATACTGAACTCATTACGGATTTGGGACTGCCTACGATCTTTATTGATTGTTCTGTGGACATTTCTTATCCTGATTTGAAAGCGGATTTATTGCTGATGGAAAATGAACATAGCGTTCATTCTGTCACCAAAAGCCTGATTTATCGTGGATTTACACGGATCGGGTTTGTCGGGGATTATAAGCATTGCAAAAGCTTCAACGAGCGGTGGGTTGGATATAACAGAGCTTTAATCGAAGCAGGTCTACATGTGGATTTATCTTGCTGTATCGTCGATCAGGACCGAAATTTTTTCTCCGAATCGGATTGGATGGATAAACAATTGGAAGGCATGAGCGTGTTACCGTCTGCGTTCGTGTGCGCCAATGATTTTATTGCCGTCAGTGTTATGAAAGCGCTCAAAAATAAAAACTTGAAAATTCCTGACGATATTGCCGTGTTTGGGTTTGATAATGCTCCTGAATCCCGGATTGTGGAACCTCATTTGTCCACCGTGCATATCTACAACAACGAAATGGGCATTACGGCGGCTGAGATGCTACTGGCGCGGGTCAAAAATCCTTCCCGACCTTATCAGATCACGCATATCAGAACAGAGCCGATCTTTAGAGAATCCACTCCAGTGTTACAAATAGAAAAATGAAAAAGGTGTTCTGACGACGCTCCGCGAACGGAACGTTGCTCCAATCGCTGTTGTATCCGGATTTAATTAAATAGCCTAGTGGTAAAAATCCAGATACAAAGGCGACCGCTGACGCTTTTTCGCAATCGTTCCGTCCTCTCCGCTACTTTCAGCAGATTTGCTATTTTAGAGATGTTCTAAAACCAGAAATGCCGACCTTGGATAGAGTCGTCTATACTCTTAAACTTAAGAATACAAAAAGGCAAGCCTCTAAAAATCAGAGGCTTGCCTTTTTTCTAAATCCATTAACTAATCTATACGCCGAAATAGAATCTTAGTCTTCAGCTAGTCGTTTATCAATCCTCTGCTGGAACTACAGGAACTACAGGAACTACAGGAACTACAGGAACTACTGGGGCTGCTGACTCTCCCTCTATTTCCTTCGCATCTATTTCCGCCCCATCGACTTTCGTTTCATCGATTTTCATTTCATCGACTTCTTTTTCATCTACCTCCGCTGCCTTTGCCTCATCCACCTCATCACTGCTCTCTTCCTCCATCAAGGCTTTTGGCGTGTAGAGCTTGGGAATCGGCACATTCGCCCAATCCATATCGGACGCAAAGTAAAAGCTCGTATAGGAAGGTTGATTATACCCGGTATTTTGGCGCGCCACATCCGTGCGATATTGCGGATCATGCATCAACGTGTACAATTTATGCGTCGTAGGCTCTGTGCTCAGATAGATACGGATTGCTGAACTATCCGCTGTGCGGACGAGCATTTCCTCGCGCCAATCTCCGAAAATGTCGGCTACCAGCGATGGAGTTCCTTTCGTATAGTTGTTCGTTTTCGTTCCAGTGGCGGTCAACAATGTACCTCGTTTCCAATCCTCAATGGTTGGAGTTACATCAATTGCGCCGTTTACGATTTGTGTGGTCATATCAGCTGCCCATTTGATACTCATATTGGTACCCGGCATCTTCGTATCCAGCTGTTTACCCGCTGCGGTCCACAGGCCTATGGCCCACGTCTCCAGACCTCGCTGATCCGGATCTATGTCACCGACCATTCCCCGGCCTGTATCCTTGCCGGAATATGCGCCGTAAATGATTTCACCCGTTTTGGCATCCCGCAAAGAATAGCCATATGGAGCGTAGGTGCCACCTTCATGTACCATAAAGATTTCTTTGCCGGGGCGATCCGGGTCAATATCGGTTACATGCAGTGCATCGCCGTGCCCCAATCTGGCGGTTTGACCCGGAGTTGCACTTTCAGGAGGCATGACATCAAATGAGCTGTACAACAGGCTGCCATCATGGTCAATCGTGGCGGAACCGTATACGATTTCGTCCTTGCCATCACCGTCCACATCCACCACGCTCAAAGAATGCGCTCCCTGTGTGGTCAAGGTGCCAAATTTCCGGTCCGTTCCATCACGCCCGTGCGGACTATCGTTAAATGGATTGGTCATCGGTGTCCAGCCACTGTCCACCATCCAATGTTTTTGGAGATGGCGGCCATCCCATGTGTAGGTGGCCAAAGTGGAACGCGTATAATAGCCGCGTGCAAATACGGCGTACGGCTTGCGTCCGTCCAGGTAAGCTACACCTGCCAGGAAGCGGTCTACACGGTTGGCGGGTTCAATTCGGGCCATGGCGTAGTCTCCCCACATGAGACCATCGTCATGACGCTCTGGCTCATAACGGACGGTATCCAGCTCAGCTCCCGTTTTCCCCTTGAAAATCGTCAAATATTCTGGTCCATCGACAATAAAGCCCTCGAACTCTCTAAGCTTGTTTTTGTCGCTCCGTGAAGGTGCGTATACATCCATAAAGTAGTCTGTCAGGCTTTCCGCATCCTTTCGGGATAACGGATAACTGTACTTCGGAGCGATGCCAAAGCATTCCTCCAGCGTAGCAGGCCATTTTCCCTTGACCACTTCTTCATGCTTCGTCCAGTTCATGAACATGTTCACCACATGCTCATAATAATCCGAGCGACTCAAACGGTAATCGTCCTCATGTGTAATTCCTGCTTTGCGATCCTCACGTGGCAGAGTAATATATTTTTCTTTTTTCGGCTTGCCCTTCTTATCAAAAGAAATCGTTTTGGTCCCTGGTGCCGTTTTGAACATCAGCTCGGCTTTACCATCGCCGTCAAAATCGTACACCATCATCTGTGTATAATGCGCACCTGATCGAATATTCACGCCCAGGTCGATCCGATACAACAGCTTGCCTTCGGCCGTATACGCATCAACATACGTATTTCCGGTATACCCCTTCTGAGATACATCTTTGGAGTTGGACGGGTCCCATTTTACAAAAAATTCATATTGTCCGTCTCCATCCACATCCCCCACACTCATATCGTTGGCCGAATAAGTATAAGATTCACCTGCGGGTGTTACGCCATCGGCAGGCTTTTGGAGAGGAAGTTCATAGTAACCTTGTTGCCATGGCTTCACTTTGGCGCTACGATCCTTTTCCCGTCCATTAACGACTGAAGCTACTCTGTATACCGATTTCCCATTCCCTTCCTTATCCACATAGTTGGTACTGTCGGTCACTGTCGCGATCTTCTTACCGTCACGGTATACGTTAAAGTCCGCTCCTGTCAGCCCCGTTGAACCGTAACCGTTCACTTCTTGAGCCAATAACCGCCAGCTTAAAAATACCCCCTCCTGCGTCACCGCAGCTACCAGTCCGCGATCCAGCTTTTCCAGCTGAATGCTGCCGCTACGGTTCTGTTCAACTGCGATTGCTGATTCCGCCTGCAGCGTCGGTTCGGACAAGTCTTCCGCAGCCACTCCTCCAGTCGTCCCCGTCATCGCCAGCATTGCTGCCAACGCGGCGGTCAAGCTTCCCTTTCGCCATGCGCCTTTCCCTTGAGCCATCCAGGTCGTCCTCCTCAAATGTATTGTGATGACAAGCAAATACCTGAAATGATTGCGCTTACATAAATTAAATTCCCTATTATTATAGTTTTGCCGTTCCCCCAAACGCGTTTAAATATCCGAGGATTTCTCTACACAAAACCGTGTTGTTTACTCATTCCAAATAAAACAGCCCTCACCAAGCCTGTTAACGGCATACTGAGGGCTCAATATATATCTAATTTTCCTTTTACATTTTAGTGATATCCAATAATTTGAGCTACAACCACGAATACTGCACCCAGTACGAACTAGGCGGCCAGTAACGGCCAAAAGAAGCGAACCCATTTCTGATATGGAATACCCGACACCGCCAAACTCCCCATTAAGGCAGCGGACTGCAAAAATATTCGCATAAACTCAAAAGGAAATATAAAAAAACGGACGGTGGATTGTTCCCATTGTCCGTTTTCGTATTTTTCGCGCTAACTATTGATAAGGATTCGTCTTGATTACTGCAAGCTAGTGAGGGACAAATGAACTGAAATCATCCCGACTGGACTGATCCGCATGATAAAATACTACATCCCCGTCCTGTAAACGAAAGGTATGCCCGTACAGGTCTTTTATCTCTCTGCGGTAACCCTCCAGTTGCCACTGGTTCAATAGCGGACCATTTATATACTGTAAATGAGGATGCTGGGTGTCCCCCTGACGCAGTGACTCCACATTAAAGTTGACGACGATAAAGCCCGTTTTCTTGAATATATCTGTATGCTCGTTTAGCTCCTGACGGCGACTGACCTCGCGCAAATCTGTGCCTTGAGTGACTGCGTACACATCAGCAGGCAGGCTATATTCACCATACCAGCGCTGAATCGACGCATTAGCGCGATCCACGTTGACCCCATCTGGCAGGTCTGTCTTCGGACCAATCAAGGTACGCACAGCCGCAGGCAGTACCAGCCAGTCGTAACGTCCAATCCAGGTCTTGCTGCGTGCAATACGGTGGGCATACAGGGAAACATAACGTTCCAGTGTCAACTGGCTTTGCTGTGCTTCACTCAGCTCATGCTTGTATTGGTAGGCTGACGTGTCCTGCATTTCCTCCATCGGCACATTGCGTAGCCGTTCATTCAAAATAACATATCGCTTTTCCCGGTCCTCCGCCGATCCCAAACGGATAAATTTTCGACTGCCGGAATGTGTATACAGATCCACCTCTTCCCGCTGTCGCCCATCTTTGCTCACCCAATAGAACGATGGCGTGATGCGAATACCGTCCTTGGCGCTAAACATATTGCCTTTGGTTTTGAGGTCAAACTTGAAATGATAGCCTGTCTTGACCGTCGCATTTGCATAACCTTCATATGGGTGACTGCCGGGACGAACGGGCAAGGTGAATGGCTCCGGGTTCCCTCTGGGCAACCCGTCAATATTGCCAAGCCCCGTCCAATAGGACAAACCGCTATGCATCGGGCTTCCTTTTCGCTGCCGAAACACCCGCTCCCAATGGTAATCGGCAATATCCGTGATATGAAAATCGTACATCCGTCCGATGACCTCTATATTTACCACATCATTGGCAACATGATGGGCGATATCCGTATTGGCATGGCGCTGTTCGGTGAACCCGTCCGGTGCATTTTCGGCAATGGTACGGAACTCAACTGTATAGTTGCCTTCATCCACCCATACGGGCAAATAAAAGTCTGTGTCGAGCTGCTGCACCGGAATGTCGATCCAGGTATCCCGCGGATAAAATTGTATCTTCCCTTTGTCGTAGACATCGAACGGAAATCGCACCTGCTTGGTTCGTACATATTTGGCATACTCCCGATCACCATAGCCGGGAATGTTCAAATGTGGGCCTGCTGTCGAGATCGTCACCCGGAAAGGGCGCTCCAAAATAAGCGCGGATCGCCCTTTCGTAGGTTGGGTTTTCTGGTTATGAGCAGCATCGTCCGACACACTAGACAGATTCACTACGGGAGTGTGGACAGTCACTGTATTGATCCCCTGTATCGGGAACGTTTTATCCGCACCTCCATTGATATTTCCTTTGAGAATAGCGTAAGTGATGTCACCGCTGCTGGGCGTATTGGACTTATTTATCTTATGCTTATCAATCACATGATCTGGACTATACAGCACATCCGGCCCAATCTCTCCAGAAGAGGGAATAACGCCTGGCCTAGGACCATTCACCTTAACACGCTCTGGATTCATAATGATCTTGTTTTCAAAGGTTAGAGTGTCGTTCTCCACTTCGATTTCCTTAACAGCCCCCTCTGCCTTGGATTTCAGTACACTACGGTCATCAGGTACACTCGGTTTGCTGCTGCCACCGTTTTTGCTACGGCTACCGCCATCCACTGTCCCGGGTGCAGGGGGCGGATAAAAGTTGCCCTGAGTCGCTGCAACATAGGAAGGGGGTGTATAGGATTGCGGACGCAAAGTGATTGCTTCGTTGGGTAACGCATAATTTCGGAGCGTAGCCTCCTTGATGCCGTACACCTCCAAATTATCTATCGTCCAATAAGAATACGGACGGACGATTTGGTAAGTATAGGTTCGCTTCACAGTCTCACTCCGCCGAGATTTTTTCTTAGGCCGCCAGGTCAATCGATATTCCCGTTTTACGTTCACTGTATAGGTACACTGGCCTGTCATGTTCACAAACTTATGTTGAAAAAGGTATCTCTTCGCTTGCACATGACCATATAGGCTTTCAGATGTAGGAATACCTTTGGATACGTCAAATCGTTCCCGACCACGCTGGTCCGCTTTGATAACGGCAGATACTGTCGGGTCCAATTCGGCAGTTTCCAAGCGCAGACCTGGAACGGGGCGGGAGCAGACAACACCGTTCTTGTTTTCATCATCATCTTGGCAATCTGAGGGTGCTCCCTCTTGGCTTTCTCCAGGCTTAGGACAGCCCTGGGCTTCTTTGTAATACAAATAAGCGGTAAACTGCTCAAAAGAACCGTCATAGGTGAATCCGGGTACAATTCCCGGCAAAATATCTCCGCTTGGCGGTTTACCTGTCGTGCTTTTCTTATAACCCACATACTCATATTTCGGGTTGGTTGGCGGGGTGAAATCATACAGTTGATCAGCTTTTAGTTCATCTTCTATTGGTGTAAATACGTTGTTAAGAGATTTTCCGTCAGTGGTAAAATGCTTGACGATTAGACTGCTCTCCAGTTCGATCTTGAACAGGATGGGCTGGTAGATGCGCCAGGCTTCTACTTCCTTTGCGCAGGTAGGGCAACTCTCTTCTTTTATATTTTTAGCTTGAACCATCGCATTCAGCCTTATATTTACAGTAATAGGAATTACAGTGGTATCCGTACCAAGCCCCTGCTCCTGGAAGGGACGAACATCCTTCTTATAATCCGTGCCTCTACTAATCGCGTAGGCGTACTCATCGTAGCTATCGGAACGGGATTGCTGAAAATATTCTGGGTGGCTCAAATTATCTGCTTTTGTATACAAGCTAGCTGTAACATTCTTGATTTTACGGCCCGGAAAATTAAACTTGTAAGTAAATTTGGCTTCACCCTGCATGTCCTTATCGGGCTGCTTACCGCCATCAGTGACCCAAGTTCCAGCGGTATTCTTCCACATATCAAAATACATCATGCCGACAAAGTAGCGATCATTCCTATCTGCAAAATAGGACAGTGGTGTAATTTCTGTATCGGCTGCAGCCTTGTCCGTGGGATATGAAAAAGGCGGGAGCTGCAAGAATAGCAGTACCCCCACCAGCATTACGGCCAGAATGCGTTGTGCCTTCTTCATGCGCTTAATTACCTTTCCATGGATTGACCATCATCGGAATATACTCCCTTGACGCTAATCCGAATGCAATATATTCAATGTCTTGGAGTTTAAAAGATTTATAATTTTTAATGCCTTGAAAGAGTTCATCACCAGACGAATAAATTGGGTAATAGACCATCTTTGTACCATCTCCGTTATCTTGCATCAAGTCATCCATCGGAAAGCGCACACGTGCATCTTTGTTCTTCGTCAAATAAAATATGCTCCCTGCTGTAGTAGACTTCGTTTTCACCCTCATACGCAGGTAAGGAACCCCCTTCGAAGATGTATAAGGTTCAACTGAATAAATATCCCGAAGCAGCTTAACAGGCAGGTCAGATTGTTTGAAGATCACCACTTTGTCGTATGGCTTATCTGAAACATCGTTTATGAGGTTCGGTACAGTGTTAATTGCTTTCTTGTACGGATTAATACTAACGGGTTGCAGGCCCTTAGTCTCCAGCGCAGCAATTTCTTTCTTTCCAATCCAGACCCAGCGGCTAACCTTATCCCACTCTACCGTCTGTCCCAGGCCTTCGCTTACCAACCGCAGCGGCACAAACGTACGGTTTTGCTTCAAAATAATCTTCGTTTCATACGTTTTGGTCTGTCCATCCACGGTAGCGGTGTTTTGACCCACTGTCATGTTAACAGCATGTGCATCATTTTTAATCGACACAGCCAATTGACCGCCTGTTTTCTCCCAGCCAACCTTAGCCCCTAGCGCTTCGGATACAAAACGAATCGGAACCATCACATAATCGTTACTATCCTGAAAAGGTTTAGCATCTGGAAACTGTATTTTTTTCGCGTTTAACAAGACTTCAATGGGTTTGGTGCTGCTTGCTGCCTCCGTCGTTGGAATCGTACTTGTCGCGCCCCATAGCAACGTGACTGCGGTCAAACTCAACATCCATTTTTTCATACTCATCTCTCTATCCCCTTTGTCAGCTTAAACTTTAAACTATGTATATCATCTCTAATCTCATAAACTTATCGCATCCCCACTTTCGGAAAATACTGGATACAACTTATATATTATAGGGTTTCCCTATTACAAAATCTATAAGAAAAACTTCTAATACAAAGCATTCCTAACAAATAGACTCTATTGAGCAATCCCTCCCCCTAAATCATAGAACTGACTCTTTAAAAAAGTTTATATTTCCGCAAAATATTAACAAAAAAGGGCTGCCTCTCCCCTATGAAGGAAGAAACAGCCCGTGTGCTTCACGCGCAACAAAACTATGAATATATCAGCTCATACCACCATATGGATTATTCCAGCATCATCCAATATTTCTTACATCATAAATCATACCGGACTAAAAATCAAACGTTACTTTTCTCTCACGAAACATTTCAAAGATCATTCATGTATACCTGAACTTCCAGCTTGATAGAGTTGCTCATACACGTCCTTGTTGACCATCCTCAGCCCAAACAATCTGCGGATACGCTGTCCCGGCTTGGCCTTGAAGGTCACCGTCGCTTGATCCTTACCCTCCAGATATGCAGCCGGAATAGCAGCATTAACGTTGTAAAACTTATCGGCCTCATCAAAACCTTCACTAAAATGCTCAAGCGGATGACCGTTAATCAAAATATCAAAACCACAGTTAGGCATTTCCAGCGTAGCTGTGTAGGTAATGACCAACAGCATTGGAGCAGACGGATCTGTATTCAGATCAAAAGAAAACCAGCCGTCAATTCCCGCATTCCGGTAAGGTCGGTTATTCACATATCCGGTGCGAGTCGAAGCATCTCCCTGGAAGTTATGATCTCGCTCCGGCTGCATTTCTCCGGGTTGGGCAAAATCAATCGTGCACTGCTCCAGAATCACCAGCTTTTCGCGTGCCGCTGTGTATTCCTGTTCCGCCTCCTGCCACGCTTCCTTGGTAAAAATGTCCCAGTATACGGAATACGTACAGTCATGCATTTTATACAAAGGAGACAATTCCACATCCTGGGGATGCCCTGCATTTAAGGTACGAAACGTATTGGTCTTGCCCTCCACGGGCTGAATCCAGGCGTCCAGCTTTTCCGCTTGGGGGATGAATACTGGTGTGTACAGGAAATCCTTGGCTTTAGGATCTTCTAAGGGTCCCAGGTCGCCTGCCAGCACCAGCGGTCCATACATGACAGCTGCCCGATCCGGGTTATCTGGCATCTGCTCCAGTCTCAGCGACATCGGAATCGTCACCTCTACAACATCACCGTCAATCCACGTTCTGGCGATGGAGACAAAGCTGCCCGGTTCCGATACGACCGATTGTTCCTTGCCATTTACACGAATGGTAATTCCTTTTTCAGCCCAATATGGATAGCGGATGAGTAGCATAAATGAGGCATGTTGATCGCATTGAATCTCCAGCGTTGTATGATCTGTATCTGGATAGGAAGTGTTTTGTTTTAGCGTAACGCCCGTGTCCTTCCATTCCAGCGTGGAAGCAATGAACTGATTGACATACAGCTTATCGTGATCGTGAAAATAAATGCCGCTGCCGTAGCTCGCATGGTTTTCCATCCCTGTGCCGACACAGCACGTAAAATCATCAAATTTGCTTTCAAAATGCTTGTGGCCGCCCATCGCCAGTGACAAAAAATACGTTACGCCCCCGTGAACCGGGTCCTGCGAAGCCAAAATATGATTGAATAGACCTCGCTCATAAAAGTCCGCTTCCTTGGCGGAAACATTCCATTGAAACAGATGATTTGTCAGCTTGAGCATGTTATAGGTGTTGCACGTCTCCGTCGTATGAGGCCCGATGCGATCATTTAAGCCATCTGGCGCTCCAAAATATTCTCCAAAGCTATTCCCGCCAATGACATACCCACCGCCACTCTCCCTTTTTCAGGAGGAAAGTGACGATGGGAAAGGTTACTCATGACTATGCGTTGTTGCCTCTCATTCAGGATACCCCGCTGATTTAGCGGAGTTGACAGGCCGAGGCGGTAAGGCAGATGTTGTCTGGGATGTCGTAGTTGGCGGGGTTACTGAATTCTCCGGACTAACCGGTGTTACCGATGAATCCGCAGCCCCAGCCTCAATCACGGTTACCTTCGCAATTGCCTTTAACTCTGTCCCTTCTACTTTGCCCTTCAACTCAAACGAACCTGGAGCAGCATATTGTGCAGGGTCTATTTCCTCCCATTCCACAGCCACCCATTTGGTGGAGCCTTCTCCATACGTAGCTTCCACAACGCTTGGCAGTTCGGGTTTTTCACCCGCACGAGTCGTCACGTTTACTTCTTTTAAAGCCGTGATTTTCTCGGCTCCCGTTAAGCTCTGTGCTGTACCAGAGGCCAGACCTGCCACCTCGGTTGCATTCAAAGCACGGCTGTAGATACGGAATTCATCCACTAGACCATTGAAGTACGGATCAGGGTACTGAGATTTGCCGATAAAATTATTTTTGGTCTGACCCAGACTGGTAGGATTCAAGGTCAGGTTGGTATTTCGTCCCACTTCTTTTCCATCCACGTACAAAATACCTGTGGAACCCGAAAGCGTGACCGCAACATGCTTCCATACGCCTGTCGGCAGTACAGGGCCTTCAATCGTCTGCTCCTGTCCCTGCCCGTTGCCTTGGTTGGTAATAGCAAACAGCATGGTGTTTCCTGCTTTAGGCGTCAGGAACATATATTCATTCGTCCCGGAGCCGAAGTCAAAAATCCGCACATAATCGCTCAGGCTGTTCGCTTTGACCCAGCCGGATACGGTCAATTGCTGTGTCCGACTGACAATACCCGCCGGAAGCTGCACATAGCTGTCCTTGCCGTTCAGGCTGACAGCATTGCCTGTTTTACCCGCAGCCCATGCTGCCGTTCCCTTCACGGCAGCATCATTGCCACTGTCCGATGAATCCGCAACTACAGAACCGCTTGTTTCATCAAACTTGTAAACTGCAAGCTGTTCAAGTAACGGAGCCGCCGGTTCAGCTATCACCGTTACTTTAGCCTCCGCTGACAACTGAGAATCGCTGGCTGTCAGCTTGAACACATACGTTCCTGGCTCGGAAACGTCCACCTTCGTGCGCAGCGATGTTTTGTTACTGAATGTGACCTTCGCGTCCTGTGGTCCTTCGACCAGACTCCATTCGTTTGTCACCTTTCCTTGCGGAAGCCCATCATCCGTAGCCGTGCCTTTCAGAATGATCTGATCCGGCAGCTTTACCTTCGAATCTTTGCCAGCATCCACGATAGGTGCTTTGTTCGGATCAGGTGTGGTCGGTGTCAGCTCTACCGTATAGGAGGATGCTGTACCAATCTCCAATTTAAGTTTGTTGGTGGTCGCATACGCATTAAACTTTCCTTGCGATTGACTGCCCACTTTAACCAGATACGTTCCTTTCTTCAAACCGTCAAATGTAACGTACGTGGAATGGGCTTGGCCCGGCGTTTGATTTTTCAGTTGGAGCCATACGTAATCCTTGGATGTTGCCAACTTTGCTTCTGTATATTGGTCCTTTTCCAGCTCGATATACAGCTTTTCCGTGATCAGATTGACCCGCTTGAAGAGACCGTCCAGCGGCTTGATTGTATACACGTTGCCGCTTTTGCTCACCTCTGCACCGTAGCCCGTCAATCCGAAAATAGGATCAATCGCGATATCAGCACTTAATGTTTTGAGCGCACCGAACAATCCGAGATCAGCCTCACCGCTCATGCCGCGCCAGCCGTTAAAGAGCGGAACATTTTTACCGCCGCCAGTGCCGTTCGTGCCGTTATTGCCTTTTTCCGCTTGATACGTCCATGCGACCGCCCCGATGTTCTCAGGGTCCGAGCTGATTTGCCCGGAGTTAATCGCTCCAACATTGGCAATTTTAGCTGCATAGGACAACCGTTGTTGTTCCTCACGGTGATTGTCCTCATGATGGCGAATCCAGTCATCCATCGCATATCCAGCAAGCGAAGTCGTGTACTGGAAGTTAAACCAGTTCTCCCCGGTAATCGTCACCGGATCGGTGTAGTAGTACCATACGGGCATGTGACCGCGTGCCGCACGGGTTTTGGCATTAATTTTACTCATCATTTCCAGGGCTTTACTTTGCTCGCCCTCTGTATCTATATTCTGCTTGGCTAACGTATATACAGCCTCTTCCCCTGTATTGTCATAGCTATATTCAGAACCGTAAGGATACTTTGTATTTTTAAAATTGTTATATTTACGATCCATTTTTTCCTTGAGATCATTCGCTTCATCATCATAGCCTTCATCATGAAGTGCCTGAATAATATCCGGTGTGGTCAGTTCGCCCATCAAACCTGTTTCCCAGTTGTACGCGACTGGCCCTTCATACAATGCTTTGAAAATGTTATACGCCCGCAGCAAATAGGTTTCCTTTGGATGCTTGTAAGTGACAAGATCCGGGTATTCCTTGGCAATCTTGTACATGCTGAAATACGTGTTGTATACGTGTGGATACGCATACCCTCGATAGGTCGGTGTATCGTTAGGCTCTGGCATCAAGAAATCATGAATTAAATAATCCTCATGATGTCCGTTCATCAGATTTGTCCAGATCGCCGTCTCCAAATAATCGTCTACTGCCCGCACCTCTTTGGCGACTGGAGACAGTGTGTTTTTCTCAGCCAGGAACTGTCCGTGGGTCAGACCCCAATCGTCTCCCCAGCCCCAATAGCCGTTGAAAATGTTGCGTTTGGATTTGGTATGCATCATCCAATCGTCAAATACCTTGTCGCGCAGATCACCCGGTACGTTCCATTGGGTTTTGTCGACCATAAATGTAGCATGCCGTTGCAACGCCTGATCAATCGGCTCGATGGCATAGAACTGTAACACCGTTTTGTTGCCGTTGCCGTATTCTACCGTTATGAAGTTCGGGCCCAGCTTAGTAAATTTCAGTTCATAAATGTAATGTCCTCCGGCCTTGCTATCTGTCTGCGGAATAACGCTTCCGTCTGGATAGGTTACTTTGCTGATCGCCTGCTTGGAGCGCAGGTCCACCTTCGCTTTTTGATTCGTAGGCACGATCATGCCAGGTACGACTGTTGTATCCACCAAGTTTTCTTGGTACAACGTATCTTTTACATCATGCTCGTCCTTCACCGCCAGAAACTTGAAGCCATAGTTTTTGCTTTGACCAGGATTCAGGATCAGGCTTGTATTGGGCAAATACCCCCGATTGGTGGACTTGATGACATTGGAATGAATATAAAATACATTGAGTCCTTCCAGCCATTTGCCTTCGTTGGCCGGGTTCCAGGCCCATTTACTGCCCGGATGCTCCTCATCCCGCCAGTGATCCTGATACTCAAAGCCCGCACCCGTTGTGGAATCAGGAATCAGCAGCAGGGAAGAACCAATGCCGCTGGGACGCCCAGCTGTAATATAGGAGCTGTTATTGCCGACAAAGGAATGCGTCACCACTCTAGTTTCGTAGATCGCATCACCGTTGGTCCACTGCTCATTAAAAGGCAGAGGCAAACCGAAATCGCCAATTTCCAATTTTTTTCCACTTGTATTCTGCACCTGTATATTCCACAGCACCGAACCATTCGACTCTGCCGAATACGTTTCGATGACTTTAAAATTGCGTATGCCTTCTGCATTAGTAGAATTCTCGTACGTGACAGTGACACGGTTACCACTGGTTGTGATCTTACGTGCGTCTGCCGACTTGTTCGTCCATGCCTTCGTCCAGCTGCCTCCATCCAATCGGTACGTGAACATCAGCTCCCCTAGCCACTGATGATCTGCGGTGTTCTGCTCAGGTGTAACCGTTGCGTTCATCACATATTCAGTCGGAAATGCATCTCCTTTGATACGTATTGATGAAATTTCTCCATGCTCGCCTGTCTGAATCGTCAGCTTGTCATTAGATAGTTCATGGGCCTCTGCCGTATGCGTCCCAAACAACACAGACGCTGTGGTTAAAAACAAAAATGCCGCCAATATTCCCTTAAATTTCATCAACACGGCCTCCTTTTGGATCTCGGGGTCCTGATTTGCTTGCCAATCACCTGAAGTCTCTTCATTTCGCCGCAACCTCCTTGGAAATGTAAGCGTTACAACTCTATTGTACAAATCCTTGTCCATTGGTAAAATCAACATTTTCAACCGATTTATATAGGATTTCAACCTAATCATGAGATGAGTTATAGTGGTGAGTAGCGAGCGCTGCACATACAGATCATTCTTCCGATCGCTGTTGTAACGAGATTTTTTCTATTTAAATAAGGCAAGACTTTCATAGATACATCGGGGTTTGATCAAATCATACAAACAGACACTTTAAAATCGAGAATTTATTATGAATTGCTGTAGTGGGGAATCGATACGTTGGTTTTTTCCAGATGTGAGGGTATTTATTAAGATAGATTCGCTCCTAAGGTAGAATTTGGAGTCTGCGTATGTAAAGAATTTTTGGGATAGGGTATGGGGAAAAATCTGAGTCGCGTATGAAAACTAGTATAGTCCATATGTATCTGTTAAATAGGTGGTAGTGAGAGGATTAGGCAAACATTTGGCACGAACGGGATAACGATTGCTTTGTCATCTGGTGCATAATAAGGATGTGAAGTGGATGTCTGTTAAGAATATGGATTGTAGTTGATTTACACATAATAATTAAAAATACTGGAGGATTTTATATGCAAAAAGTAACTTTGAACAATGGGATTGAGATGCCTATACTCGGTTTTGGTGTTTATCAGATCCAAGATGCAAATGAATGTGAACAAAGTGTTTATGACGCTATTATGGCAGGCTATCGGCTGATTGATACCGCTGCCTCCTATCTAAATGAAGAAGCAGTTGGCAGAGCGATCAAACGTAGTGGCGTGGCAAGAGAGGAGTTATTTATCACTACGAAACTTTGGGTTCAGGATACTGGTTATGAGCGTACAAAAAAGGCATTTGAAAAATCACTGGAAAGATTGCAGTTGGATTATTTGGATTTGTATTTAATTCACCAGCCATATGGAGATGTGTTTGGTTCTTGGCGCGCTATGGAGGAATTGTATCGTGAAGGAAAGGTCCGTGCAATCGGCGTTAGTAACTTCCATGAGGATCGCCTGATCGATTTGATTATTCATAATGAAGTAGTTCCTGCCGTAAACCAGGTTGAAACGCACCCATTCAACCAGCAAATCGAAAATGCAAAATTCATGAAAGAGAATAATGTTCAGATCGAATCCTGGGCGCCTTTTGCTGAAGGGAAAAACAACTTGTTCCAGCATGAAATCTTGGTATCCATAGCTGAAAAGTATAATAAATCTGTTGCTCAGGTGGTTTTACGCTGGTTGGCACAAAGAGAAGTTGTTGTGATTCCAAAGTCTGTTCGTAAAGAGAGAATTATCGAAAACTTCGATATCTTTGACTTTGAGTTAAGCCCAGAGGATATGGAGTCGATTACTACGTTAGATACGAAACAGAGCCTGTTCTTTTCACATCGCGATCCTGACATGGTGAAATGGATCGGTACCCGTAAACTCGATATCTAACCCTCTTTCAAAAGATCACCCGTAGGTTTTGATTACGCCAAAAGAACCAACAATTTAGGGTAAACGTAAACCTAATTGAAACCGCCCATCCAATAACCGGATGGGCGGTTTTTACATACTACTTCTCCTGCTCCTTTATCACCTGCTCAATCCCCAACAGAATCAGCTTCAAGCCGAACTCAAACGCCCCGTCGGTTCCCATCAGATTGAACAGCCCGTTCGTGAACATCCTCCGAAACAGTCCCACATCCGTCTCGCTCATGGAGTCCAGAAGGCGAATCATCTCCTCACCCGGATACGCTTTCTGGTCCTTAAAGATAGCGGAGACATTGCGCTCATGCTGATAATCGTCTAGAACGAAATAGAAGACATAGTTCACAAGCGTAGTAACCACTTGCATTTTCTGCTCTTGCTCAAGCGGCGTCGATTCCACGCAGAGCAACATACGGTTGGTGAACCGGATGATGTCCGGTTCGTGGGGCAGCGTCATCATCATGAGCTGCGTGGAGCAGGGATATCGGCTGAGCACGCTCCGTACCGTTACCGCAAGCCCCGTCAGCTGCTCCTTCCATTCCCCCTCGGAGTGGAACTCTTCCAGAATCATTTTCGATACCTGGTTGGCCAGACGCTGGTAGAGATGCTGTTTGCTCTTGAAGTACCAGTACAGAGAGGGAGCCTGAATCCCTAACCTGTCGGCCAATCGTCTCATGCTTAATTTCTCGATGCCCTCCTCTCCAAGAAGCTCCCACGAGGTTTCCAAAATCTTATCCTCCGAAATCTGAGGTTGCTGCTTTTTCATGTCATCCGCCCTTTTATCTAACAGTGTAAGTTTATGCTTTACAGGTTCATTGGTTCATGATACCATCTAACACTGTAAGGTACAACCTAACAGTGTTAGACTGAAAGGCAAAATAAATAAAGAAAGTAGTGATCCGCATGGATGCAGAAAACCTCCATTACTTTGAAAAAGCACCGATCGCAAAAGCCGTAGCTCATTTCGCTATACCAATGATGCTAGGCACGTCAATGAGCGTCATTTATTCCATCTTGAATGCCTATTTTCTTGGTACACTTCACAATACTGCTATGTTAACCGCACTTGCACTAACCCTGCCGTTATTCGCAATCATTATGGCGCTAGGCAATTTGATTGGCATGGGTAGCGGTACATTCATCTCCCGTTTGCTAGGTGAGAAAAAATATGATGAGGTAAAGCATGTGTCTTCATTCGCCTTTTACAGCAGTTTAGTTCTCGGTCTTATCGTGATGGCCGTGGGTCTCCCGTTGATCAATCCAATCGTTCATGGCCTGGGAGCAACGTCTGGCTCCTTCGGATTCACGAAGGACTATGTCACGATTATGCTTATTGGCTCACCATTCGTCGTATTATTCTTCACACTGGAGAATATCGTGCGTTCGGAGGGTGCAGCAATCACGTCGATGGTCGGTATGATTCTCAGTGTTGTTATAAATATTATTCTCGACGCGTTAGTCATCTTCGTGCTCCATTGGGATGTGATCGGCGTTGCGTCTGCTACGGTCATTTCTAACTTGATTGCGAGTGCATTCTACGCCTTCCATATGGGATATAAGAGCCAATTCTTAACCGTCTCCGTAAAATGGTTCAAGGCTACCAAGGACATTCTGAGCAATGTATTCAAAATCGGAGTTCCCGTCTTTATTATGAGTATCTTTTTGGGTGCAATGTCGCTCATCTTTAACCATTTTCTTGTCGAATACGGGGATCAGGCCGTAGCGGCTTACGGAATTTCATCACGTTTATTGCAATTTCCTGAGTTTATTCTGATGGGCTTATGCGAGGGAGTCGTGCCGTTGATTGCCTTCTCTTTCACAGCGAATAAATTACGCATGAAGAATACCATTGGATTTACGATCAAAGTGATTGTGGCGTTAGCAGTCGTATTCGGCATCATCGTCTATTTGATTTCCGACCACTTAATTGGTTTATTTACAAATGACTCGCAATTAATTGGAATGGGCAGCTACATTCTACATGTGACGTTCCTATCCTTGTTCATTACAGGAATGACCACATTGTTTACCGGGATCTTCCAAGCATCAGCGCAAGGAACTGCCGCGTTTATTATGTCAATTATTCAAGGGATTACTCTGATTCCTGTGTTGTTTATCGCCAATCAAATGAACGGCTTCCACGGGGTGGTCTGGTCGCTTGTCATTGCGGATGCGGTCGCATTCCTTGTTGGTGCCATCATGTTGTATGTTTTGCGGACCAAATTGCAGCCAGAATTGGATAAGTTAGTACAGTAGAAAATATATAACACCCAAGCAGGCAGGATAAGGACACTCCCCGATCCTGCCTTTTTTAGGTACGTGGATGGGGAATAAGGGCAATTGTCATTTAAAAAAGGAAAATGCCCCCTACCTGCAGGATCTTGCTTATTCAGCGCCCCCATCGCCACACTCATCGGAAAGTTCTTACCTCTGAAGATCATCGTTCCCAGCGCAAACTTCGAGACGAGCAAACCCGTGCCTCCTAATCCCTTATATTTCACTTTTCAAACCCTGTTCTAAATTCAAATATTGTTTCCCGTTAGTTGAATCATTTCTGTGATTGATCCACCTTGTAGATTCTTCTGGTAAGCGCCTCGTCATCATCTGTCCATGATATTTGGAGCTGTTTGCGGGTTTTTGAGTGCAGGCAGTAGAATGCCATCGATTAGCGCTGTGAAGAAAGGCTTGTCGAACGGTTTGCGCTGGATGAGTCCGCGAAAGGAAGCCATTGAAGTAATGACCTGGCAAGCCATCTCAATGTCCGCGTGAGCGGAAATTTCACCGCGGACGACGGCTCGGTTCATAAGCTCGCGGTTCACAACAACCCATGGCTCGAAAATCCCGGCTGTTCCTGCTTCGGCAAATTCCGGATGCTGCAAAAAGGAGCCTAGACCCGCTAGGACTCGAAATTTTCGTTCTTCTTCCGCGATCGATTGCGGCTTCAAAAGCACGAGAAGATCTTCGCGCAAGGTTCCTGTATCAGGCAAGCTTTCGAGCTCAAGATGATTTCGATTCATCCAGGCCAAGGCGTCTCGGACTAACTCCGCCTTGGAAGACCAGCGGCGGTAAACCGTCGCCTTCCCAGCCTTTGCTCGAGCCGCGACCATGTCCATTGTCATACCATCGAAACTCGTATCGGCGAGGATATCGATTGTCGCCTCAAGGATTTTATCATCCCGCGTGTGATCTCGCTTGCGGCCCAATGTTTGCACAGGCTTTTCTGCCACACGGCGTTCCGCTCGATGCAAGGGATCTGAACAAGTCCGTTAATAGGATCACAGGTCAACCTCAAATGGTGCTCCAACGCAACCTCCGTTGCATACTCAATCTGGTCGATACCCATATCAGACAGATCTGCCAATGCAGCCGATGCCATAGAGCAAGCAGTGCCAACCTCCCCCTGGCAGCCGCATTTAGCACCGCTGATGGAGGCGTTCTGCTTGACCAGATTGCCAATGAGCCCGCCTACTGCCAGAGCCCGGGGGATCTGTTCGTCCGAGACATGCTTCTTTTGCTGCATATAAAGGAGCGCGGCCGGCATGACACCACTGGCCCCACAGGTCGGGGCCGTTACGATTGCACCGGCGGCGGCATTTTGTTCGCTGACCGCGAAAGCATATGCGCTGACAATCCTGTTTTCCCGCGTCTCCGGGCTCTCATCAATATGCCGCTGATTATAAAGAAATTGCGCCTTGCGTTCTCATGGAGACCGCCTTCCAGAATACCTGTGACTGAAAGCCCCTCGTTGACCGAATGCTTCATCGCTTCCCAAATCCCATAGAAAAAATCCCATATCTGTTTGCCTTCACACTGCTCGACGTAATCGCTTAGGCGGATATTGTTCTCTTTACAAATTTCACTAATTATACAAAACTATTCTCCCTATAGACATCGGGCGCCAGCATCTCCTCCCGTCCCTCAATAACGATGTCCCCGCCGCCGATACTTACAGCACGCATGGATGTTGTTTGCCGCCCGTCTTTGTAAGCAAAAAAATCAATGGTATTGGGATGGGGCAGAATAAAATCTGCGTGTGGAACAAATTCAATCTCCGTTGGAAATGGTGACAGTGCTTTAATAATGGCCTTGTCCGTCATATGGCCTTTGCCTGTTTTTGCAAGGGAACCATAAATCAATGCCTTGAATCGTTCGGCATCCTCATTTTCTGATTTGAAGATTCTGGCGGCTTTCTCCGGCCCCATTGTATGGGGGCTGGATGGTCCACTGCCAACCTTATAGAGTTCTGTCAAAGATTTCATAGCACCCTTACATCCTTTCTCAGTTTTCAGTTTTCTTTGGCATAAGATCTTCCTACTGCTTGACCAATATAAACGTTCGGCATCGTTTAAACTATCGCTCGTTCCTCTGAAAACGTTCCTTGATTTTCATCAGCCTCTCAAGAACATCCTCTTCATCAATGGCCATGTCATACAATTGGTGAGTAAGCTGGAGACCTTGATCGTTGGCAAGGGCTTTTTTCCATGTGTGCGACACAATCGAATGAGTAAGATGTCTTACAAAGCGAGGTGCCTGCATGATCATCTCTGCCAGTTCCCACGCACGTGGAAGAAGCTTTTCACGAGGCAGTACCTCACTAACCAGACCGAGGTCTAATGCCGCTTGTGCATTAATATTCATACCCGTGTATGCGCAAAATGCCGCTTTCTTGATTCCCAGTATATTTTGAAGTGCTAAGACGATTCCATCTCCAGGCGGTACACCGCCTAGGTAATGAGCATCGAAAAACTCTGTGCCTTCAGCACAAATGGTAATATCACAAAGCGTTCCCATTTGCCAGTGTGAGCCTGTACCATTGATCACCCCAATTGTGGGGATGTCGATGCAATAGATCATATTTTCAATCATTCTCAACGATTCATGATATAATTCCAGTTTCCGGTTATTCGGCCAATCCATGAATTTTGTTGTCCAGACTTCAGGATTGCCTATTTGCCACAAATCTCCTGTCCCTGTAAGGATCATCACCTCATTTTCAGGGTCACGGCCAACATCTGACCATACATTGCCATATGCAGTTTGGGTCGCCCAGTCAAATTGAAGAGGTCCCCCGCGAGTGTGCATACGCACTTCGAGTATGCCGTCACGGCGAGTCATGAAGAACAAGTCCTTGTACTTCTCCGAATATTTTTCGAATCTTGTAGGTCCCGCCATATCTCTATTGAACTTCGTTGCCCATTAGACGTCCTTGCATCTTCATCAGTCTCTCAAGAGCACCTTCTTCATCAATAGCCATATCGAACATTTGGTGAGCAAGCTGGAACCCTTGATCACTGACCAAGGCTTGTTTCCATGGACGGGATATAATTGAATGTGAGAGATGTCTCGTTGAACGTGGTGCCTGCATGATCATCTCCGCAAGTTCCCAAGCACGTGGAAGGAGCTTTTCGCGGGGGAGGACTTCACTAACTATGCCTAGGTCCAATGCGGTTTGACCATTGATATTCTTGCCAGTGTAAGCGTAATATGCTGCTTTCTTGAAACCTATCATGTTCTGCAGCGTGAGTAACATTCCATCTCCGGGAGGTGTGCCTCCCAGAAAATGAGGATCAAAAAAGTCCGCGTCTTCTGTACAAATAGTAATATCACAGAGAGTTGCGAGTTCACAATGCGTTCCCGGCCCATTGATCGCCCCTATTGTGGGGATGTCAATGCAGAATATCAAATTTTCAAGCAGTCTCAGCGATTCATGATACTGTTCGAGCTTCTTTTGCTTCGGCCAGTCCATAAATTTTGTATTCCAGACATCAGGGTTCCCTATTACCCATTTATCCCCTGTTCCAGAAATGATCATTACCTCGTTTTCAGGGTCACGGCCAATATCTGACCATGCATGGGACCATGCAGTATGGGCTTCCCAAGAATGTTGATACGGCCCTCCGTCGGTGTGCAACCGCACTTCAATTATTCCGTCACGACGGGTCATTAATAGAAAGTCTTTGTACTTCACCGAGTACTCTTCAAATTTTGTTGGTCCAATCATACGTCGCTCTGTCATTTCAATTCCTCCTAGTTTTGTTTAGATATTATCTATTACTTTCAAGCCAATCTCTGGCGAAAGCAGCGTATGCCGCAGCCCCTTTATAAAGTACCTCATCCGAGAACATCGTCTTTGGATGGTGCATAGGGTAACCATAACCTTCTTCGGTATTGCCTGCGTTAATAAACACTGAGGTACTTGGCACCGCTTGTGATACAAATGCGAAGTCTTCTGATCCCATTAATTTACCACCGGGTATCAATTGTGTTATACCGATAAAGGAACTGGCGCCAAAAGTGTTGGCAATAGTAGTTCTCATTTGATGGTTCAGCCCGCTTTCCGTTTTCACCTCAGGACAGCCCCTGGTATAAATCACATCCACCTTTGCATGAAAAGTTACTCCAATACCTGCAGAAATTTCGTGGATACGGGTTTCCATTTCATCCCGCAATGCGGCGTTAAATGTGCGTACGCTGCCTTTCATTCTGGCAGTATCGGGAATCACGTTGTTTGTACTTCCACCTTCCATCACTCCAATTGTAAGAACTGCACTCTCCATTGGCGAAATTTCACGGCTTACGATCCCCTGCAGCGCCAGATGAAGATGAGCAGCTACATTTAATGGGTCTACTGCGGCACTAGGCATCGCTCCATGTGCGCCCCTTCCGCGGATGATTACTTCGAACCAATCAGAAGAAGCTGAAATCGCTTCTCCGGCCTCAGGCACTACAAATTGCCCGGCAGGAATTGGCATTCCAGTCAACACGTGAAGCATCATGGCTGCATCCACTTTAGGATTTTCGAGAATCCCATTCTCAAGCATCATCTTTGCCCCGTGCAGAGTCTCTTCACCCGGCTGAAACATAACCCGCGAAGCTGCTCTTCGTTTGCCTTCAGGATCTCCGCAGCTCCCAACAGCATGGAAGTATGCAAGTCATGACTGCATGCATGCATGTTTCCATTCAACGACGCAAAAGAAATATCCGTTTCTTCTTGAATGGGCAGCCCATCCATATCCGCACGAATAAGAATCACCTTCCCGGCATGTTGTCCGCCGATCGTAACCGTTAGACCTGATTCTCCTACGGGAGTGGGCTTAAGACTCATCGACTCCAACACCTCTTTTACGTAGGCAGTTGTCCTGGGCAAACTTAAATCAAGTTCCGGAATCGCATGCAGATGATGCCTGTACATGACCAATTTTTCCTGCAGCTGATGGGCCATACTCAAAAAGTCTCCAGCTTCTTCAATCACAATGAACATCTCCCAAAACACAAATTGAATGAACGTAAGAACAGAGTAAACATCCCCCCCTTCTTATTTTAAGACTTTTTAAGAACAATTTTATCGTACTTTTAAATTTATTAAATGTAAAGAGAAAATAAGACATTTTAAGAACGCTTTTTTTTGGAGGCTACCGGAACATTGAAATATCACATTTATTGTGATATAACTCTTTTGATTGAACTGTTTATGAAAGGAATCTACCATGAAAATCAAGCTGGGTATTATCACGCCTGAGACCCATATGGACTATTTCCGCGCCATTGAAGAAGAAATGCGGTCGGTATGTCAGTTCCGTTTTCTTACGATCAACAACTTCCGGGAAACAAAAGACATATATCTTAAAAACTTAGGTTCGGTAGATGGATTTGTTATCAGTGGCAGGATGCTTTACGAGTCAATTGATAAGGAATGCTTGGATGAAAAAGTACCTATTCACATTTTGCAGGATAATGAAAACCTTCTATATAGGGAACTTTTCCGGCTACTGGTTACATATCCTGAGCTTGATATATCTAGGATCTATGTGGATTATGCGTATATTATCGATTCTTTCAGTGAATTCCAACAATACCTGACTCATGAGGGAAAGCCCATTAACAACGACGATCTGCTCGAACGGGTGGAAACAATGCTCGAAAACCATATCACTCTGTGGGAAGATAAGAAAATAGACCTGTCCATCACGGCGTTCGGCCACTTTGTTCCAGAACTCAAAAAGCACGGAGTCAGATATATCTTAATCCGGCCCACTTTGGAAAACGTTAAAGAAACCATAAGAGAGATCATCAACGAGATTACCATCCTCAAGCTTAAGAGTCAGAGGGCAGTTGTCGCATGCTTATCGACCAAAACGGCGGAACCGCCATCTGAAGAGCAGCTTCATGAGCTAAAGGTCCTTGTCGGCAGATTTCTGCGCAGCGTGAATCTGGCAGACACGGCCCAAATTTCGGAAGGCTTTGTCAGACTATACACCACCTATGGAAATTTCATGAAAATCACCTCTAACGCGCATAACTGCACCCTGCTGGAGTATCTGGAAGAGCGCATAAGCGACAAGGTGAAGATCGGGTGGGGCTCAGGGCATGAATATTTTCAAGCTAACATTAACGCCACCAAAGCTCACAGACAGGCGGAAGCCTTTACGGGCAGCTGCAGCTTTTTTATAAACGAGGATCAGAAGGTTATCGGCCCAATGCGGAGCATGAATGTCATACAGTTCTCTGAACAGGGGGACCCGGAAATCATCGCGTTAGCCAAAACTATCGGAATAAACAACATTAACTTGCAAAAAATCATGTCCTACGCAGAAATCATGAGAACAAATAAATTATCCTCTGAGGATGTTGCTCAATGCCTGTCCATGACCGTCAGAGGTGCAAACCGTATCCTTAACAAAATTGAAGAAAGTAAATACGTACAAACGGTATTTGAAAAACGAGACAACAGTAAAGGGCGACCAAAAAAATACTACGAACTGTTGTTTCTCGACAAAGAAGGGCGCAAATTAAGCAGATGACACGCATTGTTACGTTTGCCATTTCGACTTTAAATTAATGGCAAAAAAGGCACATTTTCAAAACTGAAAACGTGCCTTTTTTGCGCTTAATTTACCAAGTCAAATCACTTATGATCGATTCATTTAAACCCTATCTATCAGACAGCTCTCAAAACCCGCTTATCCTGTGAGACAGTCCCAACCGCGCCTGTTCGTTGAACAGCTTGTGGTTGAGTGATTACCACACCGTTACGTCAGAACTCCCACTACTTTGATACCCCTCTGTTGCTAACACCTGGTAAGACCAGCTATTCCCCAGATTCATTCCTTTGCTCGCCCATGCTTTCACGTGGTTGCTGAAAGTGATCGTGGAGTTACCCCCGGTCGGTCTCTTCGACTGTCGAACACTCCAGTACTGAATAAACGTCGTTTTTTCGCCTTCAATGGAAGGGGCGTCGTATCGCATTGTTGTGTAGATGTCATATGTGCCCCCATCACTGGTCACCGTACCTTTATACGTTCCGGTAGGTCGATAAGTCCCCCAGCTATCAACGACATAATATTCGATGAGTGAGTTTTTCGTCCACCCGTAGAGAGCCAAGTATCCATTACCGGACGGCGCCCAGACACCGGCATTGTAGTTAATCGTTCTGTTTGGCGATCCAGTAGTCCAGCCTTTGCCGACAACAAAATTCCCGGTATCCTTCCATGTTACGCTGTAATTACCGCCTGATCCATTAACAGCATTGACCGTCCCACCGCCATCGGTCCAATTTTGCCAATAGTCTGTCGCTGCACTTGAGGTTGTTGCAAACAACCCAAAACTCATGGAAGCTGCAAGAACTACCGTCATCATTTTCTTACTAAAATTAAACATAATCTACCTCCTAAAATTTTTGTGTTTGTCCCATACACCTGCTTGTTAGTTGATTCTGTTTGTAACACATCTCTTATCTGTGCATATCCCGTTTTTTTACTTTTACCTCCCTTATGTGTAAATTATAGAATGATAGCGTTTGCATATAAACCTAGCAAATTAAAGCTTTAACTCTATTATGTTTAGCTCTCTTTGAATTTTATAGAATAATTCCAGTATTACAGCGATGGGAAGCACCACCCGACAGCGTAGTGGCGCCTCATGTACATTTTTAACTCAGCTTATATACTAAAAAAACTTTATGCAAATAACGCATAAATCTCAATATGCATCCATCACATGCTGTAAAATGTGCTTGGGTGATTAGCAGTGCTGATGAGAATTCTCGATTCACGTGAGGACAAACACTTAACTTTTCATAGGAGGTATGATAAAAAATGATTTTGGAGGATATGTATTATGGGAATTGGCGTCCCAGTGAACAGATAAATTCAACCGACCCTGAATCTCAAAAAGTGAATCAAAAAATTAGTGATCTCATGGAGATGTTGAAAAGCAAATTACCAGCAGTCGAGTTTGAGTCAATTGAAGTCATGTTTGATTTATTAAGCGAGTCAACTTCCCTGCACTCCGTAGCAGCATTCATTCACGGGTACCGGGCGGGGGCATTAACGATGATTGAAGTATTTAGCGAGGACAAAGAAATTGTTGATCCTAATAGATAGATGATGTTGATGGAGGAGTTATGGTGGTGAACCCGCTACGCATGCAAATTACCCGTTCCGATCGCTGTTATCCCTAGATTTTTCCTCAATAAATATAAATTTAAAGGTAAGATCCGGGGATAACAAAACGAATGGAGGGGCTCACTAGCCTCTGCCTGCGCCCCCCAGCGCATTCATCAAGAACTCGTAAATTTCCAGTTCGTTGATTTTATCGCCATCGGTCACTATGTTATGCTGAACTTGCAGTCCGTTCTTGAACACGGTGAACATCCGAGCTGTCCTGTCCGCATCGATTGAAATAGGGATAGCTCCATTCTGCTGTCCGACTTCGATCCACGTTTTGGCAGTGAGGATAGATGCTTCATGATAACGTTTCAGAATTCCTGCCACGGCGGGCTTATCCTGTTGGCTGAGTAGATAGATAAAAATCAGGCTGGTAGCGCTGTTCCCACTGCCGATGTTACGAAGCCGTTCAGTTAAGGTGTTAAGCGGGGACTTGATTCCTTCTGGTCCTGCGGGAGTCCGGGCGACAGATTCAAAAAAACGCTGATTGGTTTTCTCCATTCCCGCCTCCAGAATCATACCGAACAATTCATCTTTGCTTTTGACATAATGGTAAATGGCTCCTTTAGTCAGTCCGCTGCGATCCGCAATATCCTGTAGTGTCGTCGCCCGACAGCCTTTCTCCATAATCATCTCTTCGGCAATCTCAAGCAGCTTTTTTAGACTGTCGTTCATCGCTTTGTCTTGCATAATCTTTTACCTCCCGGTTGTCTGTCTTTTTATTCGTTTAATGAAACCAATATTCCACCAGATCGTCAAACCAATAATCACGTAAGTGAAGAACGAGGATACGGCCAGAAAGGTCGGTATGGACAACGAGTATACCAGCACTACTTTGATGAAGGCTTCCAGCAGCAGGCTGAGTCCCCACACCGCCGTTATCAGGCGGAAATTAAAGCGATAGCGGGGAAGTTTCTCCCATTTATCGTTCATCTGAGGATTATGGCCTGTGAATCTTTCCGCAAAATAATAAATTAATGGTCGCCCAAAGAGCAGCGAACCTAGAAACACCACCCCCATAATACCGGTCACATAAGACTCCCGTAGCAGAATAAAGCGTTCATCACCGCCCAAGAGAACGGCCACGACGCCAAGAATCAGACCAAGAAAAATAAAGCCAGAGAACACATCTGCTTTACGGGTCCGTATAAGGCTGTAGATCGAGTCGCATAGTGGTACAAGAGCAGCGATAGACAGAGCCACCACACTGCTCGTATACGGAATTAGCAGGCGATAAGTCAAATAAGGCAATACAAGATTGATGATTAACGTAAAGATGATTTCGTTGCGAGATTTATTCATGATCGACTCATCCTCTCATCATTTAAAACCTACCTTCGGTAGGTATCTTTTATTTTACATACCTTCGGTAGGTATGTAAAGATTAAAAAATAATAATACCTGACGTCATGACTTTTTACATAAGAATCATTAAGGTTTTTTACTCCTTGTTAAACCAGCTTTTTGAGAGCTTACATTCTATATTTCCTCATGTTGCTACACGTTTCGCATACCCTACAACTACAAAAAAAGGAGATGGCGCTTGCCATCTCCCTTGCTTTTATTCTTCTCCCACACTTCCTGCTTAATAACTTGTTGCGGCACAGGTTGTCGGTGAGCGGAGCGGGCAGAATTGTTCTGAAGAAGCATGTGCGTTCGAAAGAACAATCTGCACGCGCAGCGCCTCCCCGACACACACTCTAACAAGCAACTATTTTTTTAAGCCTCCACCCGATTCAAAAATACCTTCGTCCGCTCCAGCTGCGGATTTCCAAAAATCTGCTCTGGTGTACCGGATTCCGCGATTTCTCCATTATCCATAAAAATGACACGATCCGCCACATCTCTCGCAAAATTCATCTCGTGGGTCACGATGACCATCGTCATATGTTCCTCAGCCAGCTTTTTGATAACTCGCAGCACCTCACCCGTCAGCTCGGGATCAAGGGCCGAGGTCGGCTCGTCGAACAGTAAAATATCAGGGTTCATCATCATTGCCCGGGCAATCGCCACACGCTGCTTCTGTCCCCCCGACAGTCGGGATGGATACGCATCTGCTTTATCTGCCAATCCGACTTTAGCCAGCAACTCAGCGCTTTGGCGACGCAGTTCAGCCTTGCTCACCTTTTTCACCAGCTTCGGAGCCAGCTCCAGATTATCCTGCACCGTCAAGTGAGGGAACAAATTAAAATGCTGGAACACCATGCCCATCCCGGTGGTAATGCCCTTAATGTCACCTGCCGGAGCGTACTGGCCGTTTTCCACCAGTGCTTTATCATGAATGCGGATCGTTCCGCCCGTCACATCTTCCAGGTGTACCAAACTACGGAGCATGGTACTTTTTCCTGAACCTGAAGGACCGATGACGGCTACAACCTCGCCCGCTTTAACGTTAAAGCTCACTCTTTTCAGAACGTCGAGCTTGCCGAACGATTTTTTCAAATCGGTAACTTCTATTGCATTAGTATTCATATCCCGACATTCCTTTTACTCGAATTTAAAACGTTTTTCCAGCGCCCTGAAGAATAGCGTCAGCACCAAAGCTAACAACAAATAAATAACCGCCGCTACAACATAAGGTACAATCGAGAAATCACGGTTTACAGCCGTATTGGCAAAATGCAGTAGTTCTGGTACCGCTACTGCATACAGTAGTGCCGTATCTTTTACCAGTGTTGTCGCCTCATTGGTTACCGCAGGCAAAGCAATCCGTACCATTTGCGGCACAATGACTCTAATCAGCGTCTGCGACTTGCTCAAGCCCAGCACTTGCGAAGCCTCGTATTGCCCTTTATCAATCGACAACATCCCACCTCTAAAAATTTCTGCAAAATAAGCCGCATAATTCAGTACAAATGCCAGTACCGCAGCCGTTGTCCGGTCCATTACCAGATACTCCCCAATGACAGGCAGCATCGGCAGACCAAAACAAAAGAACAATAATTGCAGCAATAGCGGCGTGCCGCGTATAACATAAATGTACGTATGCATCAGCCAGGCGATTGGCTTAATCCGGCTTTTGGCCAGTAACGTAACGATAAAACCCAATGGAATAGACAAGATGAGCGTGATGAAAAATAAAATAACCGTCATCTGTGCCCCTTCAAGCATAGGCTTCATAATTCGTAAAATATATTCCATACTCATAACCTTCGACTCCTAAACCCTTAGTTCAATACACTACGTATTAATTTAATACTTTATCTTCACCAAACCACTTTTTCGAAATTTCAGCAGCTTTTCCGTTCTTGTGCAACTCATCCAATGCGGATTGCAGCTGCGTCAACAGCTCTTCATTCCCTTTTTTCACACCGATGCCGTATTCCTCAGGGGCCAATGATTCATCAAGCAGCTTATATGTCCCTTGTTCCTTCGACATATAGTATTTGGCGACGACCTCATCAATGACAACCGCATCCAGACGTCCGGTTTTCAAGTCCGTTAAAGCGAGAACATTATCCGGGTACTCGGACACAGGCTTCAACTTGCTTTTGATCGGATTCGCATCCAATGCATCGGCTGCTGAAGACAGCGTCTGGAGTCCGACCGTTTTGCCCGCCAGATCAGCCAGCTTGGAAAGACTGGAAGTAGCCGGAATGACAATCACCTGACTGTTTTTCAGATATGGCTTCGTAAACAGCACTTTTTCCTTACGCTCATCCGTAATGGTGTATCCATTCCAAATGAGATCAATACGTCCGCTGTTCAGCTCGGATTCTTTGGCAGACCAGTCAATCGGCTGAAATTCCACCTGTTTACCCATTTGTTCCCCGGCCGCTTTCGCATAATCAATATCAAAGCCGGTCAGCTCGTTATTTTCATCTCTAAAGCCCATCGGGGCGAATTTATCATCAATTCCAATAATCAATTTACTGTCATCCTTACCGCCGGAACATCCGGCCAACACGATCATCATCAATCCAATTAACATCGTAAACATGGCTGCTTTTCTCATCTTATTCCCCTCCAACAATGATGACCCCCGTATCCAAGAACAGGTGGCAAACGCTTTAGCTCGTTAACACGTTATCAGAGTATCATCATAACACACCGCAGGATACTCGTCGAGAGGAATAAGCGGAATCTTAGCCTTATATAAATGGAAAACCTGTGACGAAAATTTGACCGATGTTCTATAATGTAAAACCTTACCTTGACATGTCACCTAAACCGTCTTATTATTTCCTAGTATTCTTATATACTTTTATTTATTTTAAAATTTCAGCAGCAATAGTATGTAAATCAGCTTGATAGACAGGAGAAATAAAGCCCCATGTACATTTTAAAGCGTCTTTTTACGATGTTCATAACGTTGTGGATTATCGTCACTTTAACGTTTATCATCATGCACATCATTCCGGGTGATCCATTCTCGAACGATTCCAAAACCATCCCGGAAGCGGTATTACAGAACATGCGTGCCAGGTACAATCTAGACAAGCCGCTCGCTGTGCAGTATGTGTTGTATCTAAAAAATCTGCTAGTGCTGGATATGGGCCCGTCTATTCAATCGAAAACGACGGACGTCAATATGCTCATCGCCCGAGGTTTTCCACCTTCTGCATTGCTGGGTATTCAATCCATCGTAGTCGCGATTATTGCCGGTATTTCGCTCGGAACACTAGCTGCTCTGCACCATAATCGACCACTGGATTATATCTCGATGTTTATCGCCATTGTTGGTATTTCCGTACCCAGCTTCATATTGGCACCGCTGTTAATCAAGTATGTTGCCGTCCAATGGCACCTGCTTCCGGTCGCCTCATGGGGAACCTGGCAGCATACGGTGCTCCCGTCGCTAGCTCTCGCTGTTTCACCTCTTGCCGTTATCGCCCGCTTTATGCGGACGAGTATGTTGGAAGTTATGCATGAGGAGTATATACGCACTGCCAAAGCAAAAGGGTTGTCCTCTTGGGCAGTAGTCATTCGTCACGGATTACGCAACGCGTTGATTCCGGTGCTGTCCTTTATCGGACCGCTATTCGCTTCCGTTATTACAGGTACCTTTGTCGTTGAAAAAATATTCGCCATTCCCGGCATCGGTAAATACTTCGTAGACAGTATCTTTAACCGGGATTATCCAGTGATTATGGGGACGACCATTTTCTACAGTGCCATTCTGGTCGTTACTTTATTTTTAATTGATATATCCTATCGCCTTGTCGATCCGCGAATCAAATTAGACAGCAAAGGAGATTAACATGAAAGCAGCACCTACTGTCGAAAAGGACAGCCTGTTTAGTCTTGTAGACCGCAGCCAGATCCCCACCCCCACGTTGACCAGACCCAAAGAATCACCCTGGCGGGATCGGCTACGCAGACTTTTTAACAACAAGCTTGCTCTGTTGGGGCTTTCTCTACTTATTATTATTATTGTGCTGGCGATTGTTGGACCTTCCATGGTTCCTTATGCACCGAGTGATCAATCCCTTTTGAAGACGAATCTTTCTCCTTCGGGAGAGCACTGGTTTGGCACGGATGATCTAGGGAGGGACGTATGGGCACGGACATGGGCCGGAGCTAGAATTTCACTCATGATCGGCTTTGCCGCTGCTGCCATTGATTTGGTGCTTGGCATTCTTGTCGGCTGTGTTGCTGGCTATTGTGCTGGGCACGGTAAAACGGGCGACCGGATCGACAGCATTCTTATGCGTATTATTGAAATTTTGTATAGTATTCCTTATCTGCTGGTCATCATTTTGCTGCTGGTCATTATGAAGCCAGGCCTGCTCACAATGATTATTGCATTATCTATTACTGGCTGGGTCGGTATGGCCCGTGTAGTGCGTGGGCAAATCTTACAGCTGAAGCAGCAGGAATATGTGTTAGCAGCCCGTAGCTTGGGGACATCTCATTCGCGTATTATCTTCAGACATTTGCTACCAAATGTAGCGGCAATCATTATTGTAAATTTGACGTTCACTATTCCGTCGGCTATTTTTGCCGAATCGTTCCTGAGCTTTCTCGGTCTGGGGATTCAGTCTCCTTCGGCCAGCTGGGGGACGATGGCTAACGATTCACTTGGCGTTATTTTAAGCGGTCAATGGTGGCGCCTATTCTTCCCCGGGCTGATGATATCGCTCACCATGCTGGCGTTCAATACACTTGGAGACGGGCTTCAGGATGCACTTGACCCGCGCTCACAACATTAACAACAGAGAGATCCAAATTGGACAAGGAGGGGTGTCACCATGATCCGCAGCTTCACGCCTAATCGCAGGAAAAACGGAAGTTCCTTTATCGAAGTGCGCACACGCGGCATACCTGCGGGAAAGGAGGATGAATAAATCCCGGTACGGTGTACCTTATTTTTGGCATAACTAATCACAGTAATGGAGGAAAACCACGATGAAAAAAATGCATTGGATGACGATCATCTTACTTTTGGCCGTAACGGCTTTGGCTGGATGCTCTGGTACTTCGGACAAAACAGCAAGCAACGACCCGTCCGCTACGCCTCAAGCAGATATCCCGCAAGAAATTACTGCCAATCTGGCAGGTGGAGAGCCTTATACGCTAGACCCTGCTTTCGCATCAGATACAACGTCCTACTTTGTGATTGATAACTTGTACGAAGGGCTGTATACATACGATAAGGCCGGTAAAATCGTAGAAGGCGCTGCCAGCAAAGTAGATGTATCTCCTGACGGCAAAACCTACACCTTTACTATCCGTGACGGTGCAAAATGGTCGAATGGTGACACGCTGACAGCTAAGGATTTTGAATACTCCTGGAAACGGGTACTGAATCCGAAAACAGCTGCCTACGATCCTTCTGCCCTCTACTACATCAAAGGTGCCGAAGCGTACAACACAGGCAAAGGTAAAATTGAAGACGTGGGTGTTACAGCCAAAGATGATAAAACTCTTGTAGTTGAGCTGAAATCACCGCTGAGCTTCTTCCCAACGATCGCTGTGGGTCATGCCTATCTGCCAGTAAACCAATCGGTTGTTGAGAAAAATGACAAATGGGCAGCAGAAGCGGGCACAATTGTCGGCAACGGTGCGTATGTAGCTAAGGAATGGAAACATAACGAACAAATTACGCTGGAGAAAAACGATCAATTCTGGAACAAAGATGCCATTACAATGACAACGATTAACTTTAAAATGGTCCAAGACTCCACAACTTATTATCAAATGTATAAAACAGGCGATCTGGACCTGATTTTGAGCCTTCCCGTAGATACACTGGATCAGGAAAAGAGCAACAAGGAATTCCTGTCGCATCCATCTTTCAGTGTGTACACCTATTCTTTTAACGTAAAACAAAAGCCGTTTGACAATAAAAAAATCAGACAGGCCATTTCCTACGCGATTGACCGCGAAGCACTGGCTACCAGCGTAACCAAAGGTGGCGAAACTCCGGCTTACGGTTATGTTCCATACGGAACAACAACGCCATCCGGCAAGGACTTCCGTGATGAAGCACCGAAAAAATACTATGAGTTTGACGCTGCAAAAGCAAAACAATTGCTGGCCGAAGGTCTGAAAGAAGAAGGTTTGACCAAGCTGCCACCAGTCACCTTTAAATACAACACTTCGGACAAGCATAAAAAAGTAGCTGAAGCGATTCAGGAAATGCTGAAAACAAACCTGGGTGTTGAAGTGACGCTGGAGAATCAGGAATGGAAAACGTACATTGATACCTTTAAACAAAAGAACTTCCAGATCGCCCGTATGGGCTGGGAAGGAAACTTCCTGGATCCACTCGGCGTATTGGGGCATTATACTTCCAAAAATTCGAACAACTTTACCAACTGGAGCAACCCGGAGTATGACAAACTGATCGAATCTTCAACCTTTGAGCTTGATCCGGCAAAACGCTTTGAACAGCTCCATCAGGCAGAAGACGTATTAATGGAAGATCTGCCGATTATTCCGATCCAGTTCTCTGCGGACACCGCATTAATCAGTCCTAAGATTCAAGGTATCGTATTTGATGCTCGTTCGAACCCAGACCTGCGCTTTGCGAAACGGGTCGAAAAATAATGATTTTACGTTTCGGGATCACTGCCCTGATTGTCGGTACTTTAGGATTTTTGTACGCCACCCCCCATCTTTTGTATGGTCGTGAAAACATGGGTACTGCAAATCTGCTATTCCTGTTGGGGTTGCTGGGCTTGGTGATCGGTGCAATCTTCCACGTTCTGCAAAGCGGTTTTTTAACCCTCTTCCTGCGGGGATTTACCGACATCAGACAGTTGTTCATTCGTCAATCCAAAGCATTACGAGAGGAAAATGAGCGTTTGCGTTCCGATGAATCTCTGTCAGCCTGGAAAACATCCATGTTCCGCCACCTCAAGGTATATACTTCGGGGTGCGGGGCGGGGCTTATCCTTTGCTCGATGATATTAATGGGAATAAGTTAGTTAGGCATATGAAAGCTTTTTCGCGGTTGGTGGGCGCTGCGCGTGCAGATTGTTCTTCCGATCGCCACGCTTCTTCAGAACAATTCTGCCCGCTCCGCTGGTACCCGCCGTAGAGCTTCCATACGTTTTAGAGGTGTGTAAAGAAAAGAGAGAGTTCCGCGGAGCTAGTTCGTGGGACTCTCTCTTTTTTGTTTCAATAAATCTACCATCTGCGTCGTTCGTCGCCTCTCAGGGGAAAGTCGCTCAATTCTCCGAGTTGGTCATGTGCAGCTTTATAAATGCGAAGAATAGCTTGTACCTTGTTAAAATCATTGTCTTCCGGGCCGAATCCTTCCATATACATTTTTTGAATGATGTTTTGGAAGAAATCCATACGTTCGCGGACGGAATCCTGCTCGATTTGCAGTACCTCTTCAAAGCTGTGTGTCTCAGCAAAATCAGACAGCTCATCAAACTCTTGCTCCTGATATCGCTCTCCCCGAGTTTCGGGATTGAGATCAATAGAGGTGCGCAAGGTTGACAATAAAATATTTTCGCGCGCCAGCATGACATGAAAATCTTTGTTCTTAAACAGATCCGTAACGATCAGACGGCACATTTCCTTGTTCTGCAGCAGAATCCCGTCAAAAGGATGCAGCGTCCACACACCGTAGTTAAAAAATAAATTAAAATTGAAGTTGCTGCTTCCATACTGATATACAATGTTGATTTTCGATTCGTCGATGATTTCAAATGAAAATTCCAGCATGCATTCTCCTTTGGGATTCCAATATTTAACTCTATCCTATCAGAAAATGCATGATTTTCAATAAAGAATTTTATTTCACAGAATCATTTAACTCTGCAATTGAATCTGCTTTTTCGCTGCTGGCAGCCACAAGTAAATAGACAATCACACACCCTAAAATAAAGGACATCATACGCTCGCTCTCTCCTTTTGTCATTCGCTTTTTAAGAGTTTATGCACGAGAGTGCTATGTATGTTCATCATGTCCTTTATTAGCTGCTGCCAAACCAAAAAAAGACGCCTTTCGGAGTCATCCGGCGTCTTTTTAATAGATTGGGTCCTATTATTCTAAATTGTCATCAGTTCAAAAACGAGCTTAGACCCTCAGAAGAATTGCTATCCTTCAGCGTTTTGGATGGTTCTTTCCCTTCGATCCCCAAGCGTTGGCTAAGGTTGGCATTGATTGCTGTCATTTTATTTGTGTAATCATGGCAGCTTTCAATAATTTGGCGATTCGATTTTTCAGACAGATCCAAAGCAGATACCAAATCACCAATCGCCTGATTCACAGCCTCCAGTGACATAGAAGGCTTGCTAAGCAGATCTGTTGTTCTCTCGGTCGTCGTTTTGAGAAGCTTCGCATTTTCCTTGAATTGATCTTCAATGGTACGGTTGGTTGCATCGACGGCTGAAATGATTTTATCCTGATCCGCCAGCGCCATCGCGATCATAGCCGATACAGTAATCAGATTCGATGTTTTATCAATCGCATTATTTACAGAATCAATCAGTTTATCATTGTTATCATTAATAATATCTGTTGCTGCAATCGCCTGATTGTATAACAAAATCATTTCTGTCATCGACTGTGTACGAGTAACCACCTTGCGCAACCCCCGCTCCAGATGAGGCTTACGGTTTTCATTTTCCGGCTTGGCAATCTCGGTCTCAAACAGTTCTTTCAAGCGATTACCAAAGGCAATCTTCGTCTGTAAATTGTAGATTTCTTCAATGGAAGCCTTCTTCAACTGTCTCATGCTGACGATGTTTTCTTCCAGATTATCCTTACCATCTCTCAAGGCAGTAATGATTTTCTCGATGTTCGTCTTCACCGACTGATACTTGTAAATGTAGTTTTTTAACGGGCTTTTACGCAGAAGCTTGCCAAAAAAACTCACATTTTTGCTCTGCTGGAGCGTTTCGCATTCATCACGCAGCTTTAAGATCATATTGGATACCTCAGCCCGATCACCGGACATGAGGTCGTTTACCGGACGATCCAGCATTTTAAGGGTCTGCCCTGCACGTTCCTGCGTTTTAACCCCCAGCTTACCGATATCATCCATTAAGGTATCCAGGCCCATGACATCGCTTTGTGATACCTTCTGAATCAGCTGTGAAGCCTCCTCAGTCACCTTTTGTTCATCTTCTTTTTTCAATTCAGCCCATGGGGTCGCCATACGCTACCTCCTATTCTGAAAACAACTGTTACCCAAGTCTAATCGTTGTTATTCAGAGCAGCTATACTGCTACTTTTTTATTTTTCAAAAAATCGCCTACAATTCGGAACTGCTATATCGCTGGTGAATAAGCTCCGCTTTGCTCTGTAATTCCAACAGATCCTTATGCTCCACCGTAGATACAATTACAGATATTTTGCTGTCCACATCCCGTAATCCGTTTAATAACGTCCTCCGGTTGGTCCGTTTCGCATCGCCGCTGAGCCTAAGAAACGGATTAATCAGTCCGTTCAAATCCTTCAAAATCAATCTCCGAACCGTGTGATTCACTTCGCTGTTGTTCAGTTCATGCAAAAGTGGAATGACCCGCTGCAAACGTGCAAATAGAGCCAGCGCCTTCTCGACAATCTCGTTATCAAGCGCATCCTTCTGTCCCTCGGAGATCACCATATCCTCCAGTACCTCCAAATACTCCATCACCTGAGCAAATTCACTGCTCACCTGAACTGGTTGACGTACTTGTCCTGTCATAGACTCCGGTCGAACGGCAGCTTCCTTTTCATGCTGATGTGTCTCAGCGACCTGCTCCTGCACCACCGGAATCACGGAACCGGTCAGATTGGGGCGAGGATGACGAATAGCCATGATGGCACTGTATCCTCCCAAACCAATGATCGGAATCGCCAAACACACAAACAGTGGCAACCAAAAACTTAGTAAAAGCGCAATCAGATAGCTAACCACAGCAATCGTGGCACCCCACATTTTTGACGTCATAGCTTGTACCTCCTGACGTAAACCCTTACCATATTGTAGAAAACAATATTTGTGTGTGTCAATGTACGGATTTACGTATGGTGATTGGCTGCTCGATATGACTGGCTAAAATGTCGTATTGCGGATGAAGTGAACCTATCTCATGACCCAAAGCCGATTTCACTGCTAGATAAGGAAAATTGATACCAGACAAACATGAAACATGAAGTCCTCCGGACATCCGCGGATTGATCTCTAGCAGCTTGGCATGCTCGCCGTTATATTTTACCTGAATGTTATAATTGTACGGAATGTGATACGCCCCAGCGACCTTATGTGCCACCTCCAACAGCTCGGGATGCTGCTCCAGCAGCCGTAATCGTCCTCCTGCCTTCCTACGCGGCACCGCCGCTAGCAGCTTTCCGTTCCGGTCAGCCAGGCAGTCAATACTGTATTCGTATCCCTCCAGCAACTCCATCACCATCAGATTGGGAAATGATTCTGTGGATGACAATACGCGGTGTGCTTCCTCGAACGAAATATGATTCAGCGCATGGCCGAACAGTTCCTCCAGCGGATTACGTTCATTGTCGATGATACGAAAGCCCATTCCGCCTTCTGCATTACATGGCTTGAAGCATACCTTATGCCCACGTGCTATTAACGACTCATATGCCTGTTTAAACTGCTCGGCATTGCTGGCAATGGCATAATCGGGAATCGTGACAATATCCTTTTGACGAATGGATTCATAAAATAGATCCTTTTCCATCAGTTGCTCCAGCAGTTCGGTATCTTGGCATACCATCACTTTTGTCCCAATATCATCGAACAAATAAAGATGCTTGCTAATATCGAGCATATTCCACCGTGGGATAAAGACATCAATTCCGTGCCGCTTGCAAAAATCAGCGCAAAATTGTGCGTACTCCACACCACTGGTGCGAGGCTCTACTTCAGCCACATCACTGGCCTGTAGCGCCATGTGCTGCGGATCTGAGTGTGTTGCATAGATCTCGAACGGAATACCGTCCTCATTGTTACGAATAGCATTCATATAATGATACGCCACTGAAAACCAGCGGTTAAAATACACCTTAACCTTCTTCACAGAGCCACGTCCCCTATCTATTCTGAAAATGAAGTTTGAGCTGCGAACACAATCCGGTGTATTTCATGAACATACGCCATGATTTCGTCCGCTGCATAAACCCCCGACACTTCTGTAAAACGGTAATTGACCTCCAGCTTATCCCGCAGCTGTTCCCGATACAATTCACCATGACGGGGAGCAATCGCGTAATCGGCATAGTCCAGCAGACAACGGTCCAGCAAAGAGTCACCGGACGCAACCACAGCCCCACCATTCGTGAGATTACGGATATGCTCCACGGCTGCCTGTTTATTCACCGCCGCAGGCACCAGATATATCTTACGACCTTGAATGGATACCTCCCAGCCCATTTCACGCATGATTCGCGCCTTCTCCAGCACCTGTTCCAGCGGCATACGATCCCGTTCAATCACGAAAGCATAGAATAACTCGTCGCAAAAGCGTTCGTTTACGACCCAGTCTTCATGCAGCACCTGTCCGAACACCTGACGTGCTTCTTCCGCATGAGCACCATCACGGCGTACTTGTTCATGAATACGCCGATTCCACTCTCGATCCACCTCGCCTCCGACGATGATGTTTCCACCATTACTCGTCACGGCATATGCGGGAACCAACTCCGTCTGAAATACAGTGATTCGTCTATACTGTTCTATCGTCCGAGTCGTCACGGGCATAAACATCACATCTTCAGGCAGTGTACTTAGCAATTGCAGGGCTTGTTCAGAAATAAAAGCCGACGTCGCCCCGTCTATCTGTTCCGCAGGCAACAGACCAGAGGACTCCAGAGGTACACCAAGCGAACGTTTGGAGTAAATCAGTGTCTGATCCAGATCACTTGCGTAGATCATTCTTGTCCCCCCTTGAGCGGCTTGATAATTCCGCAGCAGGAATAAGTCAATCCTTCAAATACCTCTACAGGCACTCCACGATCCTTTGCCAGCAGCATAATATGCTGGAGATTCGGATTATCTTCGCGGTCAATCAGAATTTTCCACGGCACTCTGCGCAGCAGTACACGAGTCGTCTCCCCCACTCCGGGCTTGACCAGATTGATATCCCGAATACCAAATGCCTGCTGAATCGCCTCAATATCCCGTAAGCCCTGCCATGTCACCGCAGGCGGATTCAATGTCATTTGTTCAGCATATACAACGGCCGTTTCAGCCACGTCTTGAAAGTACCCGGATACCGTATCCACAAACGTATTGGACTGATCCACTGACCGCCAGGATTCATAAAATTTGGCCCCATGGAAATCGTCAGGGCCTATGAGATCGTCGCGTAATACCGTCCGACTCATCAAACCTGATACAGTCGAATTCAGACAAGCACTTGGAATTAAATAATCTTCTCGTGTACCAAAGGTTTCCGAACATCTGCCCGGATCGGCCAGCACCGCCAGATCATCATTTAGACGCAAACCGTAATCCGCGTTCATCTCACGACAGGCCTCAATCAATACCTGCCGAATCGCCCCTTTCCCCGTCCAGCCATCGACAAACTGAAGTTCAATCTCCAGTCCATGCTGCTGTAAGATGTATAAAATCGCATTCCGGTCAATGCCTTTGCCACGAATAATAGAAATGCTGTAATGCGGCAAGGATACGCCATACTTCCAGTCAATATAACGCTTGATCAGGATACCAATGGGCGTCCCTGCTCTGGCAAGAGAAACAATCGCCGTGTTCAGGCCTCTTTTTCTCACAATCATCTCAGCCACAGAAGCTGCCGCTAATGCAACCTTTTTGGCAGATTGGGCAAGCGTTTCGTGAAACAATGCAATATACTCTGCTGTCGGCTCGTATTCCACTGGCAGCATTTCTGAATAATGGACTCCCGACTGAATCGCCTCTTCACGATCCTCCGTCCCTTTTTCCAACGTAACCCGGCTCAAATCCTTCAATAAAAAAGTGACATCCGAGGCAGGATAACTGCCCAGCGGTTCGGGCGGATGAATGTTCTTCTGCTGTATTTGCTCCATGAGTGCTTGCTTCATATCCGCGCTCCTTTACTCTCCTGTCTAGTTAAACCGTTAAAATAAACGACATGCACTTTATCGCAGCCCAGACGGGTCAAAGCCTCCAGCATGGGGTTCATCCGCTCTGGGTCCGACTCTCTTTCCATCAAAACGAATATTTCGTCATACTGACCGGGGTCCACATTATAAATAAAATTGCGTATCGTACTGTCCTCAGGTGATGGATATGTCACACCACAGGCGACTCCATACCCTTCTTCACGGTGGGGATACACCGGGCTGCGTGTCGTCGATTGAAAATACACATTCGGGCCTAACTCTGCAGCAATCCGCATTGGAATGTACATGAATTCCCCCGTGCCCATAACCAGCGTGCGTTGCCCAGAACGAAGTTGGTTCAGTCGTTCAGCTGTACGCGTGATTTCTGCATCCAACGCTGAATTATCAGCGGATTGTAGACCAAAACGGCCTGTATATTTTAGATAAGGAGCTGTATTGGCGTACCCGTCCGTTGACATGGAGCTGTGTACTACCCGCTCAAAACCGGAAGCATCCTTTTCAAAACGGTGGTCAATTATTCCAGAAGCGTATTTATTAACCTCTGCCATGCTAGTGGCTGCATGTTCTGGGTACAAGGCCTGTGCAGCATATTCTGCGTGATCCAGTATCGGTACTCCCTGTACCTCAATCTTCCCTTTGAGCAAGCTTAAAGGCGTAATCGTAATGCCTAGCTCTGCCTCCAGATCAGTGAAAGCCTGCTCGTCGCTGTCTGTCCGCCAATCCAGTAACGAAGCAATCACATACTGTTTACGCGGAAAATGCTCCTGAATATCCCGTATGATATTAAGCGTTGTTTTTCCCGTCGTAATTTCATCATCTACCAGCACAATCGGGCCATCTCCTGCAAAAACATCTTCATCCAGTGCATAGCAACGATGATCAACAGCGTGCGAATGCTCTTCTTCAAACCGAATAATAGGCCGAAGGCCCGGAATATCCTCGCGCGTCGTATGAATATACGAGGCTCCGTCGTCAAACAACCGATACATGCTGTGTCCCAGTGCTGTAGCCGTCTCGGCAAAACCAACAAACTTGATCGGCTCCGTAAAAGCAAAAGCTAAACGTTCATCCATCAGCTTGCGGTAGGCCTCTTTCGCATAGTCCGGGTCAAGAAGTCCTCTCACGGCCTCTCCAATCAGTTCATCCATTTGTTGTCCTGCCTGCGGGACAAGTTCCTTATATAGTAGAATCGCCAGCGCCGCACCACTGAGCAGAGAAGTGTATGGGTTTACCGGAATATGCTTACCCAGCACCTTGCTGACAAACAAAAACGAACGCTTTTTATTGACCCGTGCCGCCATCGCAAACAGCTTGTCCACAGGAAGGCGGAATGGATTATGTGTCTCCGTAATTTTAACGCTGAACTGCTCCAGGATTGGCAGCAGATGTGTTTTCGTGGTTGGGTAAGAGACTGACAAAATGTTGTTGTTCATGTAACACCCCGTATACTTTTGATCTATTGATAATACGATAAGCCCAATTCAAATGCGGCTTAATTTCATTCATTTTGTTGGCATAGGTACTTTTGAATACACCCAGACTGCCGTCGTTACGCTCAACAATTTCAAGTGCATCCATATACTCTTCATGTGTCACCGCATACATGGCCTGTACCGGTTTAATATGGGAGGGATGAATAATTGTTTTGCCGATAATCCCATTCTCTTTGTCCATCATGACTTCTCGAATGAGTCCGTCTACGGCATCTGAGATGAAGTCCATCCGCAAGTGACGTCCCGGCTTTCCAAGTGCATCTTCGAAAGGAGACACTCTTAATTGAGGTTTAAAGACACGTTCTCGGTGAGAGAAATATTCCCATACAGGACCGGAAATGACATAATTTGAGCCCACGCGTCCAAACAAGTTAATAATATCTGCGATGCAATCCCGAATGACGGCAATTTCATAAATCGTAATATCCGGGCTGCGTCTCAAGCCATATAGACTGGAGAAATCGGTTGCCCCAATTCGTACATTCAGCACATATTCCTGGTACTCGTCTAAAATTCCCTTAATCGACAGCAGCTCTTTCCAGCGGGTTTCCCGATAAATAATTTTGGAGCTTTCAAGAATTGGTAATCCGTACAGCACAGGCATGTCGCTTGCGTTTCCTGCCCCTGTATGCATATTCCGGTTATATTCAGCAATGAGTGCAAAATACGCCCGTCCATTATCAGAAGAGAACTTGGGTAAGACAAAGCCCGTGAGCAGTGACAAAGATTCTCCCAAACCGTTCAGCAGTCGTTCCAACTGCTCCACAGAGCGCACACGCACAAATAACAAAGGTAATTGCTGTTCACTCATCATCCCCGTCCGTACATAGGATAGTAGTTGAAGCAGCTGCTGTGCCAGCGATTGTTCTGCCTGTCCGACCTGGTGATCCCCTATAGCATCCTCCAAATCCAAAATGACCGTTGTTAGTCCTTCATGTTTTCCATTTTTGATCTCTTCCGCTACCTCCGAGCGGGTAGCAGGCATGTACAAAGCTGCTCCTATTGCATAAGCCAATATACTTTTGGGAGAACGGTTATGAAACTCCAACGGTGGAGTATAAAAGATCGCTTCTACTTCCTCAGAGGTTAAATCATTAAAATATTTCAGGGCCCTTCCCCTCCTCTTGCTCTTTCTTGCCTGACTGAAGCCCTGTGCTTCGGGTATAAAAGAAATCCCCCCTTAGTTTCAGGAGGGATTTCGCTATACTTTGTACATTAAGCCTCTTTGTCGGCCTTTTTCTTTCTTTTCGCCGAGCTGATGACCATTGTGCCTACAAAGACAGCAATCAAAATGCCGAAGAATAAAATCTGCGACATATGAAAGCCAAAAGCAGCAGCCAGCATTTTACCCCCGATAATGGCGATCATAATAAAGGCTGTCTGTTCCAGTTCCGGAAATTTATCAATGAGCTTGAGGAACACTTGAGCAACACCACGCATCATCAGAACGCCGAGAATACCACCCAGGAACAGAACCCATACTTTCTCGCTCACACCGAAAGCGGCAATGACGCTGTCAATACTGAAGGCAATATCCATCAGTTCGACCATTAATACGGTTTTCCAAAAAGAAGTAGGTTTGTTTTTCACTTCTCCATCACCTTCGGACTTGAATAAGCCCTTATAAGCGATATAGAGCAGATAAGCCGCACCCAGTACCTTAATCAGTGTGAACTTAATCAGGAATGTACCCAAGCCGATAGCCAGGAACCTGAATATATACGCACCCAAAATCCCGTAAAATAAGGCTCTCTTCTGTTGTTCCTTGGGTAAGTGTTTAACCATAACTGCGAGAACCAAGGCGTTATCCGCCGATAAAAGTCCTTCCAGCAAAATGAGAGTTCCTATAATCCCCCAACTCACTGGATCAGTAAGCGTAGCTACAACATCACTCCATGAAAAGAAATGGCCATAGTTTTCGCTGATATTTTTAAACAAATCATTCAACATGAAAAGAGTGCCTCCGATAATTCAATTTATTTGCTACCCTGCGACCAGCGCATGCCCCAGTTATAGGCCCGATCCAACTCACGATGACCGCCATAGAACTGCACGAGTCTTTCAATGCTGAACGTTTCATCGTTTACATTTTGGATCATGGCAATCGCACACATCCCTTTGCGATTGTCATGTTCATTCATGTGAACGATAATGTCCGGCCCATCCTTCTGGTACAGCGTGACTACCCCGTCCGCTTGTGACCAGTTCGTGACTCCTTCATAGATGAAGGTAAATACCAAAATTCGCTTAATTTCGGAAATTTTAGCACCATTAATGCGAAGATTTTCTCCTGTTTTCACAGAGCCTGTACGGTCGTCGCCATCCAGAGCAATATACGGGAAGCGATTTAGAGAACCGAAAACTTCCCCGAGCGCCTGCACAACGCCTTTATCTCCGTTCTTCATCTCATACAAGCAGCCCAGATCCAGATCGACACCCTTGGAACCGCGATTGAAAAAGCCTTTGCTTTGCTGGACCTGATTCCAGTTTAGATTGATCAGGATTTCACCCAATCCGCCTGAGCCTTTTTTCAGGTTGATGGTGTCGCCCTTCTTCTTCAGCTCAATTTTCCGCAGATTCAGATTCACCGGTGTTGCAGATGGCTCTGGCTTCGGAGCAGGTGGTACTGGTGGCGGCGTTGGTGCTGGTCGAGGCGCTGGAGACGGAGGTGTAGGCACTGGCGTGGGAGGAGCCGGATTGTTTTCTACTTCAATCCCAAAATTAACGCACAACGCATCCAATCCACCGGAAAAACCTGCGCCAATCGCGTTGAATTTCCATTCCCCGTTATGACGATACAGTTCCCCAATGACAATCGCCGTTTCCACTGTAAATCCACTGTCCAAATTAAACCGCAAAACCTCTCCGCTAACCGGATGAGCAAAACGAATGAACCCACCTTGAACCTGTCCAAAATTTTGCCGTTTCTGATCCGCATCATAAATCGTCAGCGTAAACGCAATCTTCTCGATGTTTGCAGGAATTCGCGTCAGATCAAGGGCAAATTGCTTTTTGTCACCGGACTGTTGTCCGTCTGAATAGGTGATAAAGGGCGTGGTCGGATTGTTATAAAAAATTAAGTCCTCATCGCCCGATACTTTTCCTCCAGGACCCAGCAAAAATGCTGAAGTATCCAACTCCAGAGACGCTGGGGACTCCCAGCCAATCCCTACGTTGACATGGGTCAGGCCCGGATTTGTTTTCGTCAAATCCGCCTTCTGTCCCTTTACTACGATAACAGCCATGATTGTGTCACCTTTCTGTCCGTTTGTCATGTGTCAGCGTACGCTAATGTAGCATTTTGCATAATTCGATTCCCAACGCACATAAGTACAATATATAGACGAACTAAAGCGTTTCGATCTATATATTGCTGATTTGAAAATGCTCTTGGGATTTATGCAAAATGCTCAATGTAATAGCTTAAAAAGAAAGGGTAGCGCCCTATGGACACCACCCCAAGTGGATATTATTGAGCGTCCAAGCCATAGTTTTTAGCAAGCGCACCCAATCCACCAGCAAAGCCACTACCGATAGCCTGGAATTTCCAGTCCGCATTCTGACGGTAAAATTCACAGAATACGACGGCCGTTTCGGTGGAGAAATCTTCTCCCAAATCGTAGCGCAGCACTTCACGATCTGTTGCCGCATCTACCACACGTACAAAAGCATTGGACACTTGACCAAAGTTTTGCGCGCGTGCCTCGTAATCATAAATGGTAACCGTGATCCCGATACGGTGGATGTTCGCAGGAATCTTCGAGAAATCAACGATGATTTGCTCGTCATCCCCATCGCCCTCACCTGTGCGGTTATCACCCGTATGAGTAACCGATCCTGCTCCGCCTGTCGGGTTGTTGTAAAATACAAAATCATCCGCAGCTTTGGCTTTACCGTCTTCATAAAGTAGGAAAGCCGAAGCATCCAGGTCAAAGTCCGCGCCACCACTGTATTTGTTCGTATCCCATCCAAGACCTACAACGACACGAGTCAAGCCGGGATTCGTTTTGGTCAGATCAATACGTTGTCCTTTGGAAAGGCTAATGGTCATTCCGCATACCTGCTTTCTTTGTATAGATTTTTTACGCCAAACCGTAATCGCGTGTCAATCCTGCAAGACCATCTTGGTAGCCGCTACCAATGGCATTGAACTTCCACTCACCGCTATGACGATACAGTTCGCCTACAACAACGCCTGTTTCGATTGAGAAATCTTCTCCCAGATCAAAGCGGACCAATTCTTCATTGTTTGCTTCGTTTACGATACGAGCGTAAGCACGGGACACTTGTCCAAAGTTTTGGCTGCGTTCTTGTGCTTCATAGATTGTAATCGTAAAAGCGATCTTTTCAACGTTAGCTGGCACGCTACCCAGATCAATTTTAATTTGCTCGTCATCTCCGTCGCCATCACCTGTGCGGTTATCCCCTGTATGAACGACAGAGCCGTTCTCATTTTGTGGGTTATTAAAAAAGACAAAGTTCTTATCGGATTCTACTTTACCTTCCGCATTAGCCAAAAATACGGATACGTCTAGGTCAAAATCTTTACCGCCATCGTATTTGTTTGTGTCCCAACCGAGACCAACTGTGATTTTGGACAAACCTGGATTTGTTTTCGTCAAATCGATTTTTTGACCTTTGGATAAGTTAATTGCCATGAGTAAGAACCCCTTTTCACATTAAGTTTTGTATGAGCAACCTAAAATTACATATAACGCTGAGCCAGCACATCAATATGTACGGCATGGGTTCCTTCACCGATTGCAGCAAACTTCCATTCGTTGTTATGACGATAGAGTTCTCCACAGACCAGTGCGGTCAGCCCTTCATAATTATCAGATAAATTAAACGTCACCAGCTCCTTGGAATTAGCACCGTCCAGAATGCGGATATACGCCTTCTCGATCATGCCGAAGTCCTGTTTCCGGTTTACGCAATCATATATATTCACAACAACAAGCACTTTGTCGACATTGGCAGGAATACGTGCCAGGTCAATCGCAATTTGTTCATCATCACCGTCGCCTTGTCCGGTCAGATTATCACCAGAATGCACGACAGAGCCGCATGGACTTTTTTTATTGTGGAAACACACTACGTTATCTGACTGAGTCAGTTTTCCGTTTGCGTCCAGCAAAATGGCAGAAGCATCACAATCAATGTTCGGTTGCTTCTTAAAACCAAAAAATCCTTTGGACTGTACTGGGTCCCATCCCAATCCGGCTATAACCTTGGTTAGTCCTGTGTTCCCTTTGGTCAAATCAATTTTCTGGCCCTTGACCAGATTAATTACAGCCACTGATTAACACACCTCCCTTCCGTAAAATTTACAGACTAAATTCAGACGGATTCAAACCAAGCGCGCCGCAAATCTCAGCCACAATTCGCTGCTCATTTGCATCAAAGTCACCATCAGCTGCGCCAATAGCGCTACATACGCCAACGACGAGTCGGCCTACTTCAGGCTTACCTTTCAATTTACCAATCGCCTTCAGTGCTTCCTGTTTACCGATTTCAGGTGAAAATTCAAAGTTCGCTACATAGTGATTGAAACGGTTGATAACCTCACCCATATCAAACACTTTCAATTCTTCACTGATATTTATGTATCCGGCCATTTTTGTTTTCTCTTCCGGACTAATCGTACCGTCAGCAAATGCTACTAATGCACAGCCTGCAACAACAGCTTCCATAAAATCTTTATTCTTAAACTTCTTAACTTGGTCTCCAAGTCCTTTTTTAGTTGTATTCAACCAATTTTTAAATGTACTCATGTTTCCCTCCACAATTACGTATTTGGGTAAAGGTATCCTAGTTAATTTCTTCCTTTACTATAACCTGAATTACGATCTTTTTCTACAATAATATACAAAAATACGGTAAATCCGATCTATTTATTATTGGTATCCTCTCTATCTTTAGCCCTAATTTCTACATAAAATCCTCTCTTCCATCATCCATCATTTGGTACCCCAATTGCAAGTCTGTGAAATAGTAGAGTTGAAAGAAAGGCACAGCCTTCCAATTTAACAGAAGCACTGTGCCTTTTACCATAATCCACGGTTTATCCATCTATAAATTTAGTTCTACTTAATTTGCACTTCTCTTTGGATATGTATTCTATCTATCTAATATATCGGTTTTCCGAAAAAATTGGTAAACCAAAAAATCTACAGACTTCTCCAGCTAGCGAGTTTACAGTTTCTACCTGCCGCTCACCTGTTCCAGAAAAAAAGACTGTAGATTTTATAGATACTCCTATTCACGCTATTATCGTTCACAGCTCAAGACCTAATTATAATCCTCCCAATAGCGATACTCCATTTCATTCTCACCTTTGGTGACGATGATCATGTTTTCAATATGTCCCGTTTCTTTATTCGTTCGGTAGATCATGGTACGGGTTTCTCCCTCATCGGGTACAGAAAAGAGTACTTTGTCACTGAGCATGCCGCCGCCAATGCCGACGACGTGTTCCCCCCACCCGGAGGCTGCGCCAGAACCGATGCCCGAACCTGCCCCACTAACTCCAGCCCCGCGCGACAAAATAAGACCTATTCCATATCCGGTGACGGTCTGGGCCGTTTTACCTAGAGCGTGTTCTCCGGCTGATTGGGTATGCTTTTGGACCCAGTAATCGTATTTATCCGTATTTTGCTCATAACTCACAACATTCCCTTTTTTATCGATAGATATATCCGTTTTGCTTCCGTCTTTACCTGTCAGTTCGGTGACGGCGACAAGGGAATCGGACGTGATCTTGGAGGTCTCTCCTGTATTGTAATCTGTACGGGGAACTGAGTCCTCATATTGCAGCCGCAGGACATTCATCTGGTCGTGAATTTTCTGCATAACCTGCTTGTCGCCGATGGCCTCGGCGTTTTTCAGTAGTTCCTCATATTGATAATATTTATCCGCGTCTGCCTGATCCCATTCGTCTATGTTTTTGGGCTGCTTGGCAATTTTTCCACCATCATCTCCAGCCTCTCCACTGCCTGCCAGCGCTGCGCTAGCGTTCATTGCCGCTGCTAGGGCTGTCCAGAAGCCACGTGTGCTTTCACCATCCGCATTTCTAAACTTCGAAGCGATGCTTTTCAGCTCAATTTCAATGGATTGAACCTTATTTAATACAGAAGAAAGTGTATATTTAGCCGTACGATAGTCATTATAAAAACGATTCCTCTCCATACCATCCCACTGGCTGTGAAGGCGGTTCATTGTGCTATCCAGGCCGTTTAACTGGTTATACAGTGTGCCGTGGGCATTGGCAAATTGGGAGGCCACGCTGTCCAGCTGCTCCGGTGTGACTTGGATTTTTGTCATGGTGATCACATCCCATCTATGAAAATAGGAGATAGAAATTATATTTTACAGTAATCCTTATTTCATATTGTAAGCTATAGAGGTCGGACATTCATGAGGATTTATACGTATTTGTGTATTCAGAAGCAGTTCCTTTGATATAATGAATCCATATGAGTTCATTTCGACAATACATTATTGAAAGTCAGGTGTAGGGACATGTCAGACAAAAAAATTATCTTTTTCGATATCGACGGTACATTACTGGACGATGACAAGAAAATGCCGTTAACGGCAGAAAAGGCCGTCTTTGCTTTGAAAGAGCTGGGACATGAGGTGGCCATCGCAACAGGACGTGCGCCTTTTATGTTCAAAGATATCCGCGAGCAGTTGGAAATTGACTCCTACGTCAGCTTTAATGGGCAATATGTCGTGCTTCGCGGGGAAGTGGTCGCTACCAATCCGTTGAACAGAGAAGCCTTGCAAGCGATGACCGATCTGGCCCTCACACATAATCATGCTCTCGTATATATGGATCATATGGACATGAAGGCCAATATTCCTAACGATGAGCTAGTGGAGAGATCGGTCCAAACGCTTAAAGCCAAGATTTCAGTTGGATACGACCCGCTCTATTTCCAGGGAAGAGATATTTATCAGACGCTGTTGATGTGTACAGCAGAAGAAGAACCTTTCTATGAAGCGGTATTCAAGGCGTTTGACTTTGTGCGCTGGCATCCGAGTTCTGTGGACGTTGTTCCTCATGCTGGCTCCAAAGCGAAGGGCATTCGCGAAATTACATCCAGACTGGGCATTGCCGATGAAAATCAATACGCCTTTGGCGATGGCTTAAATGATGTGGAGATGCTGACAGCTATACATAACAGCGTCGCGATGGGCAACGGCTGTGATGAAGCCAAAGCCGCAGCTAAAATGGTCACAAAACGCGCAGATGAAGATGGTATTTTGTACGGACTGCAAAAGCTTGGTTTGTTAAGCTAACAGGATTGCTGATAGACTGGACATGTTTCGGAAAAAATAAAGTCTGTTTAAAGACTTACATATGAGAAAATAGGAGGTTGTCCTTAAATATGGAGACGGAAGGCTTACGCAATGTCGAACAGCTAGCCATGAAGAAGTACAAAATTTACAAGCAGAGCCTACTCCGGTATTTGGCACGTTCCATGCTGGCGAGTATGTTCATCGGGTTCGGCGTTATTGTAGCCTTCAAGACGGGCAACTTTTTTTACATGGAGCATTCTCCATTCACTTATCCCATGGCGGCACTCACGTTCGGAGCGGCCATCATTCTAATCGCTTACGGCGGCGGGGATTTGTTTACAGGTAACACCTTCTATTACACTTATGCTGCGCTCCGTAAAAAGCTGCGCTGGGGGCAGGTGCTTCGATTATGGGCTGCCAGCTATGGCGGTAATTTGCTGGGTGCGGGGGTATTTGCACTCCTTATTTACTTGACCGGGCTGTTTGACTCCTCCAGCGTGAACAGCTTTCTACTGAACGTGGTTGAGCATAAAATGGAAGCGCCTGCAATGCAGCTATTCTTCCGAGCTATTTTGTGTAATTGGCTAGTCTGTCTTGCCTTTTTTGTTCCAATGTTTATGAAGGAAAATGGCGCAAAGATGTTTGCCATGATGCTGTTTGTGTTCTGCTTTTTTATTTCGGGATATGAGCATAGCGTGGCTAATATGTGTACTTTCGCCATTGCGCTCGTGCTGGATCATCCGGGTACGGTTTCTGTCGCTGGTGTGATCCATAATCTCGTTCCGGTTACGCTCGGAAATCTGGTTGGTGGCGTGCTGCTTATGGGGGTTATGTACTATTCGGTGAATCTCCCGTTTTTGGACGAGGAAGAACACTAAAAAAAAGAAGCCGTGGGACTTAGGTTCCACGGCTTCTTTTTTTAGTAATAGAGCAGGTGCCTTCTTGCCTTTTATTCTTCTTGAGCAGGAAAATGGATAAACTCCTCCAACTCCTTGAACAGCTTCTTGGGATTGACATTGTCAGGTACAACCAGAGTTAGCGGTTCATCCAGCTTCAGCACATACATGCCTAAAATGGATTTGGCATCTGCCATGCCGCTTTTGCCATGAATCCAGATGTCATAGGTATAATTCGAAACGATTTGATTGATTTTTTCAATATCTTTAACGTCTTTTACCTTGATGGGTGTCATCATTGCACAGCACTCCCCTGCATTGAATTGGGGCTTACAAAACAAGCCTTAATATCACTTTACCCCATATGAAGCCTGTTGCAAAATCTTAATTTAGAAAATGACATGCGGAGCGGAGCTGATTTTCCAGTAGCTACCGACCTTTTCAAAGTTCACGGTGATTTTCTCATTCGCCTGCTTGGTTTCTGCCGGATAAGGCACGGTCAGCAAGTAGCTGCGCTTCACCGGAGTCATGTTTACCATTTTCGCCGTAGCCCGGTTGAACTCTAGCAAATTGCCACCATCTGCGTTCAACTGAGCTAATCTGCCGTTAACTTCAACGAAAAATTTACCGACAAATTGCTCACTAGCCTGCTTTGTGTAAGCCTGCGTCAGATAACTGATCAATTTGGTCTTCGTACCGATGTCCTCGGATAAATAGCGGTAGCTTTTACCGTTCAACTGGAACGACTCTCCCACCGGGCTGCCACCACTAATCGCATACTGATAACGAGACTGTGCCTCCAGCACAAGCGGAACCGCACTCTCGTGGTTCAGCTTGTCCAGCTGCGTCGGTTTCACGCTAGTAGCCGGGGCTATTGGCGCCGAAGTGGAAGGCTGTTGCGGCTTAGACGGCTTCACAGTCGACGGTACGGACGGAGCAGCCGCTGGTGCTACCGATGTAGATGGACGCTGTGCTGGTGCAGACGGAGCTACTGGTGTAGCGGCTTTGGCAGAACCTACAGCTGCAGCCGGAGTCGAGGCTGCTGGAACCGACGGCGCTTGCGCAGGGGCTGGCATCGTAGCCGACGCAGACGCTGCGGGTGCTGGCACCTGGGCTGGGACGGATGCGGCCGGACTGGCAACGCTCGGTTGCGTCGCTTCCGCTGGAGCGGTCACGGCGGGTGCGGCAGCGGCGGCCTGTGCCACGCTCATAAGTGTGGCCGCAATGCATAGTGCGGATAGCTTCGTATTTATTTTCATACTCATATACACCTCCATAATCATATGTCTGCATAAACTGCACACGTTTCTATTATAAGAATTTCGCTTCTCGATTGGGTTGCTAAATTGTTTCTATTTGCCTTTTTTTGTTCATTCTGCACGAAGTTTGTCCGTATTTGCCGGGGACGGCTGTTCTGATTGTTTCAACTGCTTTGCCTCCATCTCTTCCAAGGATAGCGACAGTTGCTTAACAGATCGGTCCAGCTCCTCCAATCTGCGACTCAAAGTGAAGAGGATGTATTTTAACAGAATCAAACTTAATGCAGCAGGGAATCCGACATTAGTTACGAGCTCGATCATGCCTTCAGTCGTTAAAGAACTCACAGATTCTGCCTCCTTTTTCATACATATATTCCATCAATAAGAACTAATGTTCCCATTTTTATGAAAATCATACGTTATCTTTTGGGCTCTCATGACAAAAAGAGCTCCAATTAGCCAGGAGCCCTCTCTGTTTTTGTTCATTCTACCTGCTTTCAGACCACTGTCGAACGACATATCAAGGAGTATATATATTCGGCTGCTGGGGCCTGGACATCCCTTCTCCGAGATAAAACCCGGTGTGCGGCGGCTGATTATAAGCTACGTTCTGCCAGGCAACACTGAGGCGATACACTGGATCATGCATAAGCGTATAGAATCGATGTTCTGACTCGTATGGTGTTGTGTAGATCCGCAGCGCCGAATTATCACTTTTGCGCCAAATGACTTCCTCACGCCAGTCACCGAACAGATCGGCCTGCAAGGACGGCGTCCCTTTGGTTCCGTTATTGGAACTCGTTCCTGTCGCCGTAAGCAAGTTGGAAGTAGTCGAGTTCGTATAGTTCCACTTGTCTATTTTCCCAGCGCTTGATGAGGTATGATCCAGCAGTTCACGGAGGAGATCCCCATCCCACCAGATGCCAAAATTAATGGAAGACGGTAGCGTGTTGGTGATGAGCTGCCCCTTGGCTGAACGCAAACCAATACCCGGTGCCCACTGCTCGTTCCCTTTGGTCCGCGGGTCAATGTCTGCCGACAGGCCTCTTCCGGTATCCTTGCCTGTTTTTACGCCCCATAAAATATTTCCATTACGCGGGTCGTACATGGCAGCTCCGTAGGTGGCATTTTTGTCCTCGTTCACCTTGAACACTTCATAACCTGAACGGTCGGGGTCCAGATCACCAACATGAAGTGCATCTCCATGTCCCATCCCCGTGTTAGCCAGTTTCGCTCCGTTATCGTCTACAACCAGCGAGCCATACACGATCTCATCCTTATCATCTCCATCCACATCCGCCACGCTCAAACTGTGGTTCCCCTGTCCAGCCGTCCCGGCATTGGTGGAGCTGTTGCTGTCAAAGGTCCAGCGTCGGCTCAGGTTACCGTTCCGCCAATCATATGCGACCAGAACGGTGCGGGTGTAATAACCACGTGCCATCACAATGCTGGGTCTCACGCCATCCAGATAAGCAACCCCGGCGAGAAAACGATCCACACGGTTACCATAATTATCTCCCCAGCTCGATACCGTTCCGCGCGGTGGCACGTAGTCAATCGTACTAAGAGCCTTACCTGTATCACCTGAGAATACAGTTAGAAACTCAGGGCCTTGCAAAATATATCCGCTCGTGTTTCGATGATCAGCCGAAGCGTCCCCAATCTTTACACCTGCACCATCTACCGTGCCGTCTGCTGTTTTACATACGATCTCTGCTTTACCATCTCCATCAAAATCGTAGACGAGAAATTGCGTGTAGTGGGCTCCAGCCCGTATGTTACGTCCCAGGTCGATCCGCCATTTGCGTGTTCCATCCAGCTCGTAGCCATCCAAAAATACATTTCCCGTATAACCGGATTGCGAATTATCCTTGGCATTGGAAGGGTCCCATTTTAACACAATCTCATACTCGCCATCTCCATCGAGATCCCCTACGCTGGCATCATTGGCATGGTACGTGTAATTCACATTATCCGGAGTTGTGCCTCCCGCGGGCTGCTGGATCGGAACATCCAGGTAGTTGTTGTTCCATACCTTCACCGCAGGAGAAGCGCTCTGCTCTGCTCCATTGACCACGGCACGAACGGTATACGAAGATGAGGTCGTACCTGCCTTGTCCAAAAAGTTGGTTCTCGATGTAATCGGCGCATCATTCACCTTGCTTGTCCCTCTGTACAAATTAAAGCCGACCGAATCCGCTTCCGTGCCCAGCAAGCGCCAGCTCACCAGTACACCCTCAGGCACCTTAACGGCAACGGCTCCCCGGTTCAGCTTTTCCATTTGCCTCGTAGAGGCAGCAGTGACCTGGCTATCCATCGGGGTGACCACTCCACTCAACATTACACCGAGACAGAGCAACGCAGTATACCGAAACCTTTTGTTCATCTGAATTATTAGCTCCTTTCATGGTTTGTATTTTCAATAAATTAATTTTATGTGACTGATAAGTTATTGTTATTTAAATTTTATGATAGCGCTTACATAAATGTAAAGGGACGAATACGTCCTTTTTGTTCAAAAATCCGGGCTAATGCTTTAAAAATCAGAGGTCCATGAATAATCGTTCTTCATCCGCGATGCTCTGGATATCCTCCGAGCTGATGCTGATATACTGATAGCCCTCTGCCTGTTGTTTTTTCAATGCAAGTTCCTTCATAAAACGTGGGCTGCCCTCTCCCGCATCCTCATCGTAAACAAGCAATAAACCGTCTGTTTTGCGGAAAAGGAGTTCATCCCGTGCCTTGAGTTGCCATATTCCCTGATAAGGCTGGCGGCTGACTACTCCCACATAGTCAACTTCGGCACAAATCTGCTGAAAATATTCCTTTTTGTCCTCTTTCCATTTTTCTTCCATATTTTGATGAGCCATCATAATAGAGCATTTGAGGTGGGGATATTGCTGTTTTAGTGCAGTAACGACCTCACAGGCCCACAAGTCCACTCCGTATTGGCCGGGGGTAATCACCCATTCCAACCCTTCTTCTACCAGGGGAATAAGCCTGCCTGCAATCGCCTTTTTAATATATGGAATGCCTTCGTGCTTCTGATTGAAAATATTCAGCTCATGGGCACGATAGCCCGAAACAAGCAAGTTTTTCATCTTCTCAACGTCCTTCTCCGATTATCATAAAGGTTATTGTACCACTTCAGAGCAGACCACTAAATACTTCGTTTTTTGGAGGAACGAATTGAATATAACGCAAAAGACGAACCTCTTCCAATTGAGCTGGATCAGGTTCGTCTTTTGGAGTTTGGTCTAGTTCTGAATGGATGGTTTACCCATCGCTATTATCCTTTTCCATTCCCTATCACTCCTCAGACGATTTTATGCGGACATCTTTAATTCTAATGTTGCTACTAAATATACCAGCATCACTACTTAGCTTGAATGACGGGTAACCAGGGTCTGCCTCAAGCCGCATTCTGCCATCGAACTGCTGCTCCTGCTGCTGATCTACCCAAAAAGAATAAGGCTCAGACTGAACTGCTTTATCAGTTGCATTCGGCGTAGTGACAACCAAAATGACAAGTACGCCATTGCATCCGCAATCCTCGGTGTCATAAAACAACTTGAACATTCCCGATCGTCCTGAAAGGGCCAATTCTAGCCTTTCAACGGACAAGGAATCCAATTCTAAATGTATGCTCATGAGATGAATTCTCTCCTTTGTAAGTGAGATGTTTGGAGCCGTCAGCTCCATAAAGACTAAATTTTAACTATGTGTTCATTATAGTCATGTTTTCGTATGTGTCTATGTGACTGCACTCACTGCTATCAATGAACTCTTACATAAAAAGGCAACCCGATTACACTGGGTCACCTCCGTCATCTCTCATCTTATCTAAACCAACATTCTAGTCACAACTTCTATCCTTTGTAAAAAGGATTATGACCTGTGCCTTTGCCCGATGGCATCGCCCCAGGCACACCGTCCGCTTCAAGCAGCGGACGGATTATGAGCTTCACCGGCCACTCCCTACTCTCGAATACCGCTTGGAACAGTTCGGCCCGGTCAGCTTCGGGAAGCGGCACTACCCGTAGCGCTTCCTTCCACGCCTGCTCGGTGATATCCCATAACTTTGCTTCAGGGATAGGATACACCTCGCTTAGCGCTTCCATAATCGCGGCCAGGTTCACCTGCGTGCCCAGCGACTGCACGTAGAAGATCAGCTTGCGGATCGTCTCATTATACAAGCTGTTCGAGTATCCTGGCCGGATATGATAACCCGGGTCCGCAATGCCGTGTTTGTCCAGATACGGCTGATGCAAACGTACGGAGTCGTGGTCACGGAATAATAGGCCGTTCACCCGTCCGTTCCGCAGGACCACGCAGCAGTTCTGACCGTGAATTTCGGGTACAACGCCTACCTTGAACAGCCGCATTACTACATCATAGAATAACACCGTCAGATTGGTGTAGAATCCTATAACCTCTTCACTGGTTAACTCTCTGCCCAGCAGATCGGATAACATATGGCGACCTTCCAGTGTCACCCCAAGCGCAGCCATGGGAATGACCTGCACACCTTCTTCCAGCAACTTTGGCGGATAGATGCGAATCTGGGCGGCCAGATGGCGAGGATGATCATCGAACAATCCCATGGATTCCGGCATGTATCCCCACCAGTTCCGTTCCTCGCAGAGCCACACTTTACCTGTGAGCGATTCATCGCAAGCCACCGCCTGTCGTAACATCTTCTCCCCAGCCAGACCATTTAGCAGCTTCACCACCGGGAGATAGCGGGCGGCCCCGAGAGATAACACACTGACCGGAAGCTTGAGCATCTGTGTGGATTCTTCCATCGGGGCCATCGAGCGCAGGGACGATGTCGCCTGAACCTCTCCCAATTCAATATCCAGTACAACGATGGTACCGTCCGCGATCTCTCCGTTGAAACGTGGCAAGATGATATGTTCCATCTGCCATGGATGTACTGGCATGGGCATGTATTCTTGCAGATTCAGGCCCTTCCGGGCCAATTCTGCTTCCAGCCTGCTGCGCTGTTCTTCATCCAGTACATCCAGTGTGGACATCCCTTCCTCACATCCCTGTTGTACGGCATCCCAACGCACCGCCACCCATCGCAGCGGGATCTCCTTCCTGAATTCCGCTGCATACCGGGTCACATCTGCTTCTGTGAACCCCACCTTTGCTTTGGAGGTGGGGTGAAATGGACGATCTCGCAGCGCTGCCACCTGCTCTCCCTTGATAAACCAATCGTAGGCATGGAACGGAACTCGTTCTCTCAGACGTTGTACCTGCTGGAGTCCCAGTGCCAATTGCTCGGTGGCTATTTTCACGCCTGCCAAGAACTCCGCAACCCCGGGATGCGCGTATGCTTCATCCGAAAGTGTCATCCGAAGCACAGCCTGTCCTACGACTGCCGGAGATTCAAGAAGCTTCCAGCCTCCATCCGGTGTCTCTCCATAGACGGGTGAACCCTGTACCCATTGATATCCCTGCCTTTTGCCTGCTTTCACCAGAAACAAAATCCCTTTCTGATGCAGCATAAGCTGTCCACTATGTCTACCTGCCCCATTCTCATCCTGCTTATCCTTACCTGCGACATTGCCGTCGGTTCCGTTCCCCGTTCCCCATCCGCTCTGCGAAGGACCTCCATTACCATCCCCCAGAACCATTCGGCGGAACGGTTCAGGTGAAGTAGAGAGTTCAATGAACGGATGCCCTTCCAGCGGTAGCAATTGCTCGGCTAGAAATGCATTGATCAGATCCTCCATAATCCGGCGCTCAGCGTCTTGCAGACTGGAACGCTTCATCACTGTTGACATGGTTGTTGTCCTCCGTTAAATAATGGAATGCCGGGTGCGGATGGCCCAGAAAATCATGATGCGAAATGGTCCAGCAATAAGCTCCCGACTTCTCAAACACAACAATATCGCCTACACGCAGCCGCTCTACTTCCGCATCCGAATGCATACGATCCTTGGGCGTACACAGTTCTCCAACTATGTGAACTTTGCTGTTCCATACCTCTGGTCTTGCAAACGAATGCCCCCAACGGTCCGTAGATATAATGTGAAACGGATGGTTGTGTCCCCATGATGCAGGCAGACGATTATGATGTGTACCTCCTCTTAACACGGCAAAATGCTGACCATGCGATGTTTTGATATCCGTAACCTCTGCCGCATAATAACCGTGGTCAGCGACAAGCATGCGACCTGGCTCGAAATACAACTGTATGCCGCGTGAAGCAAGGCGCCCTCTGGCTTCACTTCGCTCAATCAGGGATGTGAACAGGGACCAGTCGAACCCAGGGCTCCCATCATAGGTGACGCCAAACCCGCCTCCGGCGTTAATTACTTCAAGATGCAGGTCATATGCCTGCTGCCACATCTCCGCCTTTTGCAAATACAGCTCAATCATCTCGGCATGTAGTCTCGCGTCCACATTGTTCGATAACGAGTGAAAATGGAATCCGCATAAACGCACCGTACCCGCGCCTTCCTCATGAATAACCCGGACTGCTTCCTCCACGCTCTCCTCATCCAAGCCGAATGGACTCGGACCGCCGCCCATTACAATCCGGGTCAGTGGCAATGTGCTGCTTCTCAGATTGATCCGCAGCAGAATGCGGACTTCCTGCTCTCTCTTTGTAGCAATGGCGATGACACGCCGGAGTTCCAGCAGGCTCTCCACATGAATGAAACTCACCTTGTGCTCGATAGCCTGCTTCAACTCATTCTCCTTTTTCCCTGGACCGCCAAACAGGATTGGAACCTCGCTACTTACACTCCTCACCTTGAGCAACTCACCAATGGAAGCTACCTCGAACCCGTGAACCCAGGGCAGCAAAGCCTCAATAATTCGGGGATCCGGATTGGCCTTTATGGCATAGAAGATCCGCGTGCCTTTGGACAGCGTGTGCAGCATGTGACGGACCTGCTCCCGAATACCAGCCAGATCGTAGACATAAGCACATACCGGGTCTTCACTGTCCCTTTGCAGTTCATGAATCATATTCCATACGCTTGATTTCATGTCAGTCCACCCGCATTTCCATAGTCATTCCGTTTCTGTTCGTACGCCCGAAAAGCCGTATTCCGGTCATCGCCCAACACGTATATGTATACCCCCCGATTGGCCCACAGCGCCATGCCTTCCTTGTTTCTGACCACTGTTGCATACGGTACCTGACACTGCTTTGCCGCTTCATGTAGTGCACCTAGCGAACGCTGCACGTCTGGATGTTCCGTCTGCCACGGTACGCCAAGTGATTGCGACAGGTCTGCCGCCCCCTCTAGTACCCAGCTCACCTGGGGATGAGACAGTATGCTCACACTTTGCCGGACGCCCTCCACACTTTCGATCATAGGTACAACCATCACCTGTTTATTCGCTTCCTGAATATACCCGGTGAGTGGATACTTGCCGAACACCCCTGGTCGCCCACTGTTCAGACTCCGCATGCCAAGCGGATGAAAATACGCATGACGAACCGCTTCCTCCACCTGTTCCCGCTGTTCCACATGAGGAATGACAATGCCTTGTGCGCCACAGTCCAATACCTTTAGAATCTCTGTTCGCTCTACCTTCGAGATGCGTACCAGCGGGGTCATTCCTGCCAGCTCCGTAGCACGAACCAGTTCTTCCACCGATTCCATATTCGTTGCGGCATGTTCCAGGTCGATAATTACAAAATCATACTCTGCATGTCCAATCATCTCAATGATGACCGGATGTGGGATAGAGACAAAGAGGCCAAACACCGGCTGTTTACGTTCAATTTTCTCCTTCAGCGTGTTGGTTCTCATCCGAGAACGTCCTTCGCCAGCTTCAGCGGATTGCTGGCCTTACGGAAATACAGTTCCCCATCCCCATACAGGCGGCGCTTGGTCATCTCTTCAATCAGCGCATCCTCGGCAAAAAGATCAAACCACTCGAACCGTTCCTCGTACTCCGGATGCTCCCGCTGATAGTCTACAATCGTGGCCGCGCACAGCTGCCAGAACGCTTCTTCCGTCAGACCGAAATTCTCCAGCGTCAGCGCAATATCCGTCATGCAGATAAAAAAGAACGCATCATACGTATAGTCCCGGACTTCCGACACGTCACCCGCGTAGATAAAGGAATACCGATTAAACTTGCGATGGGTCTCCGGTTCGGGGTGCAGCTTGGGGGCTCGTTCTGGATTCAGCAGCTTCTCAGGTACATAGCGGACACCATCATGAAGGTCCTTGATGATGATCCGTTTCGGCAGATCATTTTCCAGCACCAAAATGATATTCTGGGCATGCGATTCCAGCGCGATGCCGTGTGCATAGAGCAGATGAATAATAGGCAGCGATACCGTTCGAACGAGGGCTTCACTCCACTTCTGAATGCCATGATGCTCAACTGTACCCTGGATAAACGGTACCCCGTTCGACTGTACCAGCATAAGTGCATTTAAGGGCCAGGCTGTCTCGCCTTCTTGCAGATGAACAGATACATTTTCACGCCAGATCGCCCCTATTGTGCCATACGCCCGTCCATACTGGATTGCAGGCAAGTTCTCATACCGGAGCGAGAGTCCCATGATCTCTTTCAGAATGGAAAACTCTTCTCGTTGCAACAACTCATCCTCTTGAATGAGTGCTTCCAGCCAGTCGCTGATTAGCGGTGCATTCTGGGTCGTGTGCTGTGCCAAAATGCGTATGCTCGATGTATTGGTAATACTCAGCGACAGCTTGAGATACGGTGCCTTCGAATTCACCCGGTTCGACAGGGAACGAATGGACTGCTGGGCGCGATAGGTTGAGTCCGAAGGGCCGAGAAAAACGATATCTCTGTCCATTCGTTGCCGGGCAAACACCGATTCCAGCTGGTGTTCCCACTGCCACGGATGAACAGGAATGAATATATAGCGTTTACCCTCCGTGTCTTCCGACTGAAGTATCCGATTAAATCGGCTGATATCCTCTTCTGTGAGATGTTGTCTCACCAACTGTTCTGACGTGTAGCCTGTGGAAAGAGCCGTTTGCACAAGTCCTTCTTTCACGGCAATCCAGTATACGGTCACATCCGAGTTAAACTCTGGACCGTAAGCAAGATTGTCTTTTAGGGTGAAGCCGAGCCTCGACTTGTAGCTGGGATGGTAGAGATGACCGTCGCTCATATGGCTTTCGAGGGCATCATAGTGTAGGTCTTCACCCGGAATCTTCTCAGGCAGCAAAGCCCGGCACTGGCTGTCCTTCACCATCGTCTCCAGCAATTCCTGAATGAAGGCCGCCACATTCGCACCCTCCAGAAGGTTCAGCACCATTTCCTCCAGAAACAGATCCAGATCGGTGCAGGGAACGCCCTCTCTTCGAATCGAGCCCTTCGCCACCTTCACTCGGCCAAATGAAAATTTTCGCTCTGCCTCACAGCTGTATGTCACAGCCTGTCCTGACGTACTCCGCCCCACAGTACACCATTCGTTTCCCCCCACCTTACAGTCAAGGATACCCTCGAACCACATGGCTTCCAGCGCCTGCCGCATGATCCGTTCCTGTACATCCGTGTATACTGCCGTCTTGTGACCTTTCTCAGCCCTGTACCCTATGAACCCCACGCCACTTCACTCCCTATTCGGTTCATTATATTTCTCACCGGCACATACGCCGGGGTCTGACTGATCCCCCTGAGACAGCTCACCAGATTTTGTTTCGCCAGAAAACTGTCCGCGGTCAGCAAATGCTGCACGTACACGTTTCCGGTTCGATCTAGTTCCTTCACCAGCACCTCACGGACCTCTGCCCAGAAATACTCCTCCGGTAAGTTCACATCCCTTGCCATCGCATGAATGAGGGAACCCAGATGATTGATGATAAAGTAATAGGATGTCCTCGCCCAAGCCTTGTCCCGTGAATAAAACAGCAATCTGGAGGGAGCGGTATCCTCCTCATGGATCAGCTCCGCATCGACACTGACTCCTTCCAAGTCACGCACGATAAATGCCTCAGGCATTCCGTCCCTTAGCGTCACGAGAGTATTTTGCAAGTGAGCTTCAAAGTGAATGCCGCGCTCTCCAGCCGCTCGTACAATGGGCAGCAAAGACAAGGTCAGATAACGTGCAAACCAGCGCTCGGCTTCAGCACGTACGCCACCCAGCATCGTCATAAGTCGTGATCGCATTCCCGGCAAGGGGGCTTCTACCAGACTCGACAGGACATATGTACACTCCGGGTCAAACTCAATCGGTCTGTATGCGACGGTAAACAGACTCGTTAATTCTCCCTCCTGAAAGTCACAAGTGGCTACACCTGTCTCATAGGCAATCTGCGTATGCTGATCTGCACCGAAGCAATTCTGCTGCCTGACGTACCTGGAGGCGTCCAGCGTCCTTCGCATCTGCTCCGCACTATTGGTGCGAATCATGTTGGTAATCTGCATGTTCAGCGACAGCTTGATATTGCAATTCAGCTCTGGAATATAGACGGTGCGTACCGAGGAGGTCGGGTAGGCCTTCGGCCCGCCGCTGCCCATCGGAATGAGTTTCTTGTCCAGAATATACTGCTGGACCTCGGACAAGCCCAACACGTACGCATACTGCCAGGGATGGATAGGCAGTAGTTCATACTCATCCCCATGCTCACCGCACTCTGCTTCCCAAGCTTGTTCCACATGCCCGTGCAGGCTGGCATGCAGTTTGATCCTAGTGTGATCATCCACCCATTCCTGCATGTACACATCCTTCCTCACAGCAACGTAACAGAGTTGGAACGAGGTACGCAGTTCTGGGCTGTACATCCGTACGTCGTGTTCGGTGAAGCCTTTGGAGTTTTTCGGAAACGGGTGAAAGGGATGACCATATACCAGAGACTGTTCAGAAGTACAGTAATCATACATGCCAAGTCCAGCAGCCTGCTCGATATACAGCGCAAGATTATTCACGCTGTTGTCTACCTTTTCCGCAAAATCACGCACATCAGCCGCATGGGTCATTCTGCCTTGCTCATGCCGGTTGTTTCCATACGCCGTGTCTTCACTCAGCTCCCGTGTGATCCAGCGAACCAGGTCCTGATAATGCACCGCTTGCCCGCGCTGTTGTACGCTTCGGTACTCATGCTCTCCCATAGCCGAGTAATACGCTAATTGTCCGGTTATCGTCACCCCGCTGGCCTGAAAAGCAACTGCGTACGTCATCGCATTCGGATCAATCTGAATGTCGCCCTCCTTCTCCACCGCAAGCTCTCGGATATAACAATTGAGTAGCAGCTTACAAGAGTGTGTATTCGCCTGCTGCTCTGCTTCAGACCTGAGCCTGTTTTCCATCTCGAACAATGTTGCCAACCTTCTTTCGGGTTATAAATAAAACGAGGGACAAGGTCACAGGATGGCACAGCCGAGCCCCATACTAATCTCTTTCAGTGCCACCCATCTGGCCGTATCTGCTGGTGTTCTGACCCGTTGAACCATTAGCAGACCCATCATCCAGAGTACCTACACTTTTGACCAGTAGCGGAATGCTGGATGGATGCCACCGCTTGCAGCGGGCAGGCACGTACATTCGAATATACCGACCACACCATAGGAGCAAGAACAACGCAAAACGCAAGCGGTCCATTGAGCCAGATCAGGCAATGAACTGCTCTTATTCTGCAATCGACTTTTTGAAATGATGTTCCATCTGAAAAAGATACTCCAGGTACAACCGGACGACATCACGTGTGGTCCCCCCAAAGGGGAAGACATGGTGGGTCAGGTCCGGCAATGCGTTGACTTCCAGAATGCCTCCCTGATCTGCTGTCAGCGGCTGGCGGATATCCTCACAACGGATATCAATGCCAGCCACATCAATCCGGAGGGCTCCTGCGGCCTCAATTGCCATTTGTGCATTGTCAGGAAAAATCGCTTCCGTACAGTCCATATAAAATTCACTGATGTTCCCGGCGGCCGAATTGCGAAGATCATATAGCTCGATCTCTCTTCCTGCCGCAGGTACCTCCTCCAGTGTGATTCCCTGTCCAAGCAGAACGTTTCGCAAAGGCTCTGCGTCTTCATCAATCTTGGGAAAGGCCTCGAACTTCCCTATACTGGTAGGCTGGATTCGCTGCTGGTTCAACATTCGAATCAACGCCCGTATGGTTGAGGTGCCGTCCCCTTTTACATAGACAGGTCGATACTCATTTACTGCCGCCACTTCCCCGTTAATGACCAGTACCCTGTAATCTACACCCGTTACGAATTGCTGCAGCATGATGCTGTTACTATGGGGACCCGCCCGGGCAATAGCCGCTTCCAGTTCCTCGTTTGTTCGAACGTCCAGTGTCACACCTGCACTGCCGCTTGCGTCCAGCGGCTTCACTACAACGGAACGATGCAGTTTCAGAAACTCCGTTGCCTTGTCACCCATTGCCTCGATAACGATAAACGGCGGCACAGGCATTCCCCGCTCATGCAGTAGCATATTACAAACCTGCTTGTTCTTGGCGAGTAGTCCAGCGATCAAGGGTAGACGATGCGATCTGGTTTTATTAATGACTCTGCGCTTATCCCCATAGGATAATTCCAAAAAATCTTCACATTCTGCGAGAAGTGGCTCGCAGGTCATTCCCAGTTCTCTTGCTTTGCTTATGATGAGTCGGTTTTGCAGATTATGAATTCCTTTCGGAAACAATGAAAATCCTCCCCGACCGAATGAAGGCGTTCGCTCCTGGTTGTGCTTTCATCGGATTGATTTGATAGAAATAATATTGATAATGATTATCAGTTTCAAACAAAATCTATTTTATGGCAATTTCAGTCACCTTGTCAATAATAAGCTTTTCAGGAAAAATAAGATGGTTTTTGCAGGGAGAGAATCCCCAAATGAAGGAATGTTCATGGAACAATGGGCACAACAAATAAGACAAGCTCTGAATTTCGTTATGTCATAAGCTTGCCTGTGCTATTCGCTGTATTGAGATGCAATGAAGTATAGGCTGGGGATGTGGATGATGATCATTGGCATTAATGCTTTAATTTGGGGCAGGTTGAGCAGTAATCTTGTGGATCATCTGCAGCGAGATAATAGAAACAACAGGTTGTGCGTACACGAATGGGTGTATCTGAAGCAGCTGTTGCCCGCTTGGGTGTGTTAAACTGCTTGAGCGGATTACGGGATTCACCGAAGAGATGTGCAGATGCATCACGAATTAGATAATGGAAGTCCTCTTCGACACGCTGTTTTTCTTCAGGCGTGGCTCCTTCAGCAAATTTGTTCTCATAGAGCCAGTATACATAAATGGCCGTGTTCTCCCACAGAACTGAACGGGAAATCCGGGTTGCTTTGGACAGCGATTGCCACACCTTGGCCAGATTACCGGCGAACATCTGTTCAATCACCTGATCTCTCCATTTGCCACGCTGATCCGCCTCTGGTGAGGTCGTCTGCCAATCGGTCAGACGAGCCTTGGGGAGCCACGCCTCCCCCTGATAACTGGATTCGATCGTGCCGTTGGTAATCTCATAATTCAGGCCTTTGTTGAAGCGTGACATGGCATAGAGGCCCGAAGCCAAAATCAAGTAAGCATACCGTTTAGCAAAGAGAGATACAGTAGCCGTTTGGGAGTCCGTCTCAAAGATGCTACTAACTCCTTGCAAATAGTTCAGGCTTTTGGACGGGTCCAGCAAGTCCGTAAATGGCATCGAAAATGTGCGATCTGTCGAAGGCTCCCAGGTCAGACGGTATTCGGCAGCCAAGGACTGCATCTCTTGATCGTTAAGCCAAGTTGCTGTAGCGTTTGGTTTCATTTAACTTCCTTCCCTTCCCGTGCGGAATGCACATTGGTGTGCCAAATAGCGGATCAACCGCAATGTCGCACTCCATCTGGAAGACCGCGCGGACCATGTCCTGCGTAACAATGTCTTCCGGTTTTCCTTCCGCGTAAATGGACTTGTTGTGGACAGCCACAATATGGTGAGCATAGCGACACGCAAGATTCAGATCATGAAGGACCATCACTATGGTGCGTCCCTCCTGTTCATTCAAATCGAACAGTAGATCCAGAATATCAATCTGATGGGTCATATCCAGATAAGTCGTTGGTTCATCCAGCAGCAGGGTTTCTGTTCCCTGTGCGAGTGTCATCGCAATCCAGGCGCGTTGGCGTTGTCCGCCAGATAATGCGTCCACGGGCCGATCAGCCAGAGCAGTCAGATGTGTGGATTCCAGCGCGAGCCTGACCATGCGTTCGTCCTCGCAAGACCACTGTTTCAGCCATGTCTGGTGTGGGTACCGTCCTTGCCGAACCAGTTGGTTTACCGTCAGTCCCTCTGGAGCAGAAGGACCTTGCGGCAGAATGGACATACGTCTTGAAATTTCCTTGGTAGGCAACTTCGCAATCTCCTCGCCATCCAGCAGCACCGAGCCTGAACTGGACTTCAGCAGTCGCGCCATCGTTCGCAGTAAGGTGGACTTCCCGCAACCGTTGCTGCCAATCAGGACAGTAGTTTTCCCCTTGGGAATAGTCAGGTTCAGATTCTCAATAATAGGCTCTGCGCCATAGGCGATCGTAAGGTCTTTGGCTTCCAGAATACTCACGGCATTCTCCTCCTCAAAACTGATTTCGATTCTTGAACAACAGATACAGGAAAAACGGTGCTCCTACCCCAGCGGTAAATACCCCTGCCGGAACATCGAGCGGTAGAAATACCGTACGGGCAATCAGATCAGCAGCAAATACAAGCAGGGCACCAACCAGTCCCGAAACGATGAGCATGCTGCCAAACATGCGCCCTACCAGCTTCCGGGCAATATGCGGGGCAATCAGACCGACAAAACCAATCGTCCCAGCGACAGCAACAGCCCCCCCAGCCAGCAGTACACTGCACAGTAGCAGTGCCGAACGATGACGCTGTACAGTGACCCCCAGCCCGGTGGCCAGATCATCCCCGAATTCCTGTGCGTTCAGACTGCGGGCAAACCAGATCGCCACCGGAAGCACGATTACAATCACCGGGATGATCGTTCTGACATCGGTCCATGATGCTCCATACACACTCCCCGTCAGCCAGATATACGCCTGACCAGCCGTATAGAATGGACTAAGGATCAGCATGAAGGTCGTCCCGGCCCCCGTAATGGCTGACACTCCGATTCCGATCAACACCAGTCGAATCGGACTAACTCCTTTTTTCCAGGCAAGAAGATATATGATGATTGTGGTAATCATCGCGCCCATAATGGCAAACAGCGGCAACAGCTTGATACTGATGGTTCCACCCAGCAGGGTGACAAAACCCACAGCGGCAACGGCAGCTCCTCCCGTTATCCCGATCACATCCGGTGAAGCGAGCGGATTACGGATAATCCCCTGCAAGAGGGCACCGGACATGCCCAGTGCTGCACCAACAAGCAACGATAACAGCACACGCGGCAGCCTTAGCGTCAACACGACAAAGTCATGATCGCCTGCGCCCAGTCCGAAGATAGTCTGCAGCACATTCAGCGGAGATATGAAATCATTACCCACACTGGTTCCTAGAACGGATGCAATCAATACCAAAACCAAACAGATTCCGATGATGAACAGCGATTTGCGCTCCATTTGCAAAGATAACGTATCTTTTTTATTGCGAAAAGTAATCATCTTCCTCATATCTTCGTCCCCCCCTTGCGGGCAATATAGACGAAGAAGGGACCACCAATGAGTGCTGTCATAACGCCAAGCGGAACTTCCTGCGGCATGATGATCAGTCGTGCAACAACGTCCGCCGCCAATAACAAAATGGCGCCGCCCAGAATGCAGTAGGGAACAAGCCAGCGGTAGTCGTTGCCAACAAACGCCCGCATGATATGTGGTACAACTAATCCTACCAGACCAATCGAACCGGCCACCGCAACAGAACCACCGGCCAGCAATACCGTAACGACTCCCATAAGCACCTTAACCAGTAGCACATTCTGTCCCATGCCTTTGGCGATATCATCACCGGTCAAGAGCAGATTGATCGCCCGGCCCATAAACAGGGATACTACAGTGGCAACCGTCATATATGGCAGTACAGGATACAGCATGTCGAGTGTCCGACCGCTCACTGAACCTGCAAGCCAGAACAACACGTCCTGTAATCCCGTTCCATCCAGCACCAGGATTGCCTGTGTGAACGAAGCAAAAAGTGCAGAGATAGCGGTACCTGCCAGCACAATCTTGATGGGAGTCAGACCATCACGACCGATGGACCCAAGCGCATACACAATCACTGTTGCAATGGTTGCCCCGGCAAAACCAAACCACATCATCGTACTGAGCGAGGACACCGACAGCACCACGATGGCAATAACGATAAAAAAGATGGCGCCCGCATTGATCCCAAACACACTTGGTGAAGCGAGCGGATTACGAGTTAGCGCTTGCATGAGTCCTCCCGCCACCGCCAAACTTGCACCAACAACAGCGGCAATAATTGTGCGTGGTAATCGTTCCGTCAGAAGTACGACATGCTCCACTGAGCTTTCGTCATAGTGTTGTAGTGCATCCACTGCTATTTGAAATGTTATGTGTGTGCGTCCCAGTATCATGCTGGCTACACAGGCGAGTAATAGCAAAATGAATAAGCCGGATAGTCCATACATCTTCGTACTTGCCTTCGTAAAAAGGGGAAACATATTCTCACTCTTTCATCCGTGAAATGCAAAAAGACCTGCCTGCCCATACGCTTCGTATACGAATGTCCTGGTACATGGCAAGTCTTGCTCCCATTAGTTCAGATTGAACTGCTTGTATAGATCGTCCAGCATCATGTTGGCCGATGTGTATCCGCCCCCCATGTTCCAGGCCACTTCATCAACCTGTACCAGCTGGTTATTCTTCACCGCATCGAGATTTTTCCAGAGCGGACTGCTGGTCCAATCCTTATAATTTTTCTCAATAGCTTCTGTTTCCGTACCTGAATTAAAGTTGAAGATCATATCTGCGTTCATATCCGGGATGTTCTCTTTCGAAGTCAACTCCACACCCCAGGTGTCTTCATCATGTCCAGGCGGTCTGGTAAATCCAAGCTCTTTCAAAATTTTTCCGGCGTATCCCATATAGAAAATGCGAACCTGATCGGCTCTGAAATTCGTAATAGTCGCTTCAATGGGAAGACGGTCACCCATTTTGTCTTTGAAATCCGCTACCCTTGCATCCCAATCGGCAAGCAACTTGTCCGACTGTTCCTTCATATTCATGGCTTCACCAGCCGTCTTAACCGTCTCTTTCCAGTCAAACAACGTCTCGGTAACTACCGTTGGAGCAATCTGGGACAGTTGATCATAGATATCCTCATGTCTTGTTTTGGTGGCAATGATTAGATCCGGCTTCAACTTGTTGATCTCTTCCAGATTCGGCTGTGATTCCTGACCTACTTGCGTCACTCCATCCAGATCCGCTTTCAAATATTTGTATACGGGTTGCTGTACCCAGGATTCCACAACACCCGTTGGCTTCACACCAAGTGCAACAACAACATCATTGGCACCCTGGAACAAGGTTACAATCCTCTTCGGAGTTCCCTTAATTGTCGTTTCACCCATGGCATGTTTGATAACTCTGGTCTGCTCGTCCGCACCACTGCCTACTGTATTGCTCTTATTACCACTTGCAGACTTGCTTGAAGGGTCAGTTGTCCCTGTAGTTCCACCCGAGGCACAACCAGCCAGCACCGATATCATCAGAATAAGTGCTATATAAATATGTAGCTTTTTTGTCAATCCAAACATGTAGCCCAACTCCCCCTTTTCATCCTAATTGATATTAAAAATCATTATCAATTGTATTGTAATTCAGTTGAGTACATTGTTCAAGCATATTGATACTGCTGCGGAAGAACTCCCCATGCCTCTAGTTTCATGTTGAAAATCTCCTTGTACAGTAAAGGCTTGGATGAATACAAAATGCTCAGTATACAAAAAGGTGTAACCCTCCATAGTTGTTGGGTTACACCTTTATAAGTAATTCATGACCTGTCTTCAACAGACAGCGATCGCAGACAAACATACCGATTAAGGTGTATGTCTGCCTACATATTGATAAGTACCTTTCGGGTATGCAATCCACTCATCCCGCTGATTAAAAATGGGCGAGCCACCCGATATACCTTGTCTACGAACAAATGTCCCTCCTTGAGGAAACAATTGATCCTGCGAATGAGGCTCTCCAATCACATCTACTACAGTTTCATGATATTTCAGAACATATGCGACCGTATTAAATTCACTTGGATTATAAAAATGACCCTCTTGATTAAAATAGGCAACATTCGTGACATCCATGAAATCATAAAAGATGCTGTTTATGATCAGATACGGTATTACTGGATTAGCCGGATATAGTGCTATGCTGGATACGTTCATGCGGTTCGTGTTTTTCATGAATTGGTGAACCTCCAACTCATATCCTTCTATTTTATGAGAGAAGTCACATTCTCGGTTGTAAAACAATTGCAGCACGATGCGACCGTCTCCACCATCGACATATTGTGAAAAAAACAAAAGAAATGCCTCCTGTGGTTCCTGATGAACCTGAAATATAGTCGCTCTGCCAGCAATCCTACGACCTACTTAAGCTGGACTCTTAAAAAGTCAAATAATCATTTTCGAGGGGACAGGAGTCCCCTTGATGCTGCAAAACATACCGTTTATGGTGTATGAATGCCGACATATTGATAGCTCCCTTTCGGAAACGCATTCCACTCATCTGGCTGATTATAGGCAGACGACCCGTAGGATATTCCTGGCTTGCGGACGAACGTTCCTCCTTGCGGTGCAAACTGCTCATGCGAATTTGGATTTCCTAATACATCCACCACTTGTCCTTGGTATTTTAAAACGTATGCAACGGTATTAAATTCGTTCGGGTTGTAGAAATCACCCTCATCATTGTAGTACCAAGCATTCGTAATATCCATGAAATCATAAAAGATAGTGTCGATGATTATATATGGCATGGCAGGATAAACCGGATTAATCGGTAAAGTGGTAACTTTCATTTGGTTTGTTTTCTTCATCCATTGATGAAACTCCAGTGAATAACCGTCTGCCCGATGGGAAGGGTCTCCATTCCCGTTATAATGCAATTGCAAAACAATTCTTCCATCCCCGCCATCCACATATTGCGAGAAATATACAGCAGGCGCTTGCTGTGGTTCCTGTTGAACCTGAAATACAGCAGCCCTTCCATCTGCTCCTACTACCCATACCAGTAAAGGTTCGGGGGAAAGAGGGATAGAGGTGCCCATGAGTTCTACAGGACCGAGGAATGTCGATGATGGTGTTCCTCTATATACCAGGAATTTAGATTGTCCTGGGAAATAACTGGACAGATCCACGGTTCTGTGCGGCAAGCCATATTTAACCCCAATCGGAGTGATACCGCCGGAAACCAGCTCCGCGTTGCGTGTATTCAACGTGTATTGAACTGATCCACCCCGATTATCCGCAGCCGTAATAATAATTTCAGCAAGGCCGCTGCCTGTACCCGAAGCCAGTGATAAAATGCTGCCATTAAGCGATGCACTCACCAACGTCGGATCACTGGAGCTGACTGTAAATCGCAGCTCATCCCCATCCTCGTCGTAGAACAGTTGTTGCAGATCATAATCCCTTTGCTGTGTAACTCCGGGAGTCAATACCTGCTCGTTTATAGCCGCTATGACTTGAGGAGCTTGATTAAGCTGAGGCATGCTGACGGTAACCGGGAACGTCGCTCCCTCTGCACGTCCGTACTGATCATACACACTGAGTGTTACACTTGTGGTCCCTACACTCACTGGGTTTAGCTGTAGTTTCTGACCATTCATATGGGCCGTAGCAATTCCTGGATCATACGTGTCTGCTGTCACTGACAGGGATGCTATATCCCAGTTCAACAGGAACGGCGAGAGATCCAGTTCTGATGCAGCATCTCCCAATTGAAGCAACTGCTCAGGAATTGCTGTAATAACTGCATTTTCCAATAGATGAACCTGTAGGTCTGTGCTAATCTCTCCGCCTCTATCGTCTTTAGCCGTGATGGTAATCACGGTATTGCCGCTAGTCAGCCCATGAATGACAAGCTGTTCATTTTGAACTGTAGCATCTGCCACGGCTGGATCAGACGAACTGATTTCATAACGAATCGGATCATGATCCGGGTCGGCAAAGATAGTGGACAGATCCACGGTTCCGTCAGCCTTGCCTAAAATCAGATGTACCGCGTCTGGTACACGGGTTACCACCGGGCTACTGTTCGGTATAGGCAAAACCGTTACAATCAAGGTAACTGTATCTGTTCCACCCTTGCTGTCGTCTGCCGTCAGGGTAATACTTACACTCCCCGCTTGCAGCGACTGCAAAGATAGGTGATCTCTCATTATGGTAGTCTGCACGATAGAAGCATCCGAACTGGTCGCTGTGAACACCAGCGGGTCACCATCTACATCCGTAAATATCGTTGAAAGATCCAGCGTTGTATTAGGCTGGCCTAAAGTAACGGTTAATGGCTGAGGAGCTTGTCCATGCGGAGCATGGTTAGGAGCGCCCTGAACCGTTAGCTTGAATTCAATCTGCTTTTGGCCTGTACTGCCATCTTCTCCTTGCTGTCCGTCATTGGCAGTGACATGAACGATCGTACTGCCCGCGCGAAACGGACTCAAACGCAATTCATCTCCTGTAAGCACCACCGACGCTACAGCAGGATTATCAAGAGTAACTTGATACGTTAAGCTAGCATTTTCCGGGTCCTGAACATAGTCGTTCAAATGCAGTACCAAGTCGGACTGTCCCACAGTAAGCGCCTGATCTGGTATACCTGCAGATACTGGCTGACCGTTCACGATAATTTTGAAGGTCGACGACACTCTTTTTCCCCGTCCATCATTAGCCGATACACTGATGGATGCTTTTCCGACACTGACTGGCGTAAGCTTTAATGTATTGCCAGATACAGACGCCCGTACGATGCCAGATTGAAGAGAAGCTGCCGAGAAGGTCAAGATATCCCCATCAGGATCAGTAAAGAATTGGCGCAAATCGTACAATTGGTCACCAGCGCCTTCTGTAATTACACGCTCTACAGAAGCATTCACGACTTCCGGTGAACGGTTAGCGCTGCTGGATGAACTAGATGAGCTTCCAGAAGATGAGGACGTACCTGTTACACTTGCCACAGCTAGACCCGTAACAGCGTTGGAAGCTACTCCGGTACCCAGTGTGACCGCAGATACCTGTACATTTCCACTCACATTTACCCTAGCTGCCGGGTTGCTGACTTGAATATTTTCAATACTACCTGTAGTTTTCAATTCCAAGGCACCCGTCCCTGTGACGGTCAGCTGCTGGATCGTGCTATTACCTGTCATCTCGACGGATTGGCTGCCAGTTACCTGAACGGTCTGAACCGTTCCCTGAAGATTGACTTTGTCCGCCCCTTCATTAACATTCAACTGCGGCAAGGAAGCATCCGCACTAACCTCAATGCTTGCGCTGGATTGCACGTTCATGACTGTCGCGCTTGTGGTACCACTGAATACAACGTGAACTTCCGGCTTTGTGACATCCATTTGTGTCAACGTTGAGCTATCAAATACAACTGTATTATTATCTCCGCCGTTAATATGGGTCTGTCCCTGCACCTGCACATCCTGTGCATAAAAATCCTGCTGTACTCGGGCATCCACCATTAACTGCTGTCCCACTTTCAAATGCAGTATGGATGTAAAATCACCAGCGATCACCAAATCTCCGTTCAACGTGGAGCCGTGTCCGTTCAGCACAACGTTGCCACTGAACTCCGCTTCACCGTCACGAGCTGAACTCCCGCTGCTGCGAAGCTCCAGCCAAGTGACCTTGTCCACCGTCCGGCCTGTGGCATGGAAACGAATGCCTGCGTTGCGCAGCGCGGTCTGATTATCCGCGTGAAAAATGCCGCGCAGCGGCTCTGCCACGTCATAAGCGATGCCATTGATCCGTATCTGCTTGCCGTCCATTTCCTGGAGCTGCGAAGCACGCTCCTGTGGAAACAGTGCAGATACGAGCAGGCTGGCCGCATCTACGCGGCTTACCGAGTCTTTGGCGTGTAGATTTCCGCCAAATTCACTCATCAGCCCGTCATTCAGCGCCGCCCGAATCATCGGGGTCGCCCACGGGCTGGCGTCCTTCCACGCCGTCGGCACCGTCTGCGCCGACGACGAGTCGGTTGTGCTGGCGGGCGTGCCCGCAGCCGTACCCGTCCCAGCGGACCTGACCAACAGCGCGACCAGTTCTTGAGCGCTGATCAGGTCATTCGGACGGAAGTGTCCGTTGGCATCGCCCTGCATCAGCCCGGCCTTACGGGCTGCCTCTATAGCCGGGCGCCCCCAACTATCGGCGGGCACGTCCGTGAAGGAGGCAGCGCCGTCCAAGTTGCCCGTCGGAAGCTGCAACGCTTTGACCAGCAGCACAGCTAGCTCCTGACGTGTGAGCTTCTGCTCAGGTCTGAGCGTTCCGGCGGGATCGCCTTGGATAATCCCGAGTTCACGAGCTTTTTGTAGTTGTTCCAATTGCTGTGCTGAAAGCTTCTGTACATCCGTCCAGGCGGCAGTATTGTTCCCTGTGGACCCCTTGGATACGGAAGCCGTATCTATCACGGTAGCTTGCTCTGCTCCGGCAGGAAACGAGGGGGTCAGCAGCAGCAAAGCAGCTGCCAGCTGAGCGGTTAACTTCTTATTTTTCATAGTGCAATTCTCTCCCCACCGATAAATGTAATCATGTATTCAAAATCTTAGGATACGTATGTTTTACGGCCGAGGACGACCGATAAAGTCTCCTAAATTAACAGGGTAGTTCGTCCCTTCCACATTCCATTCACTAGCTTGATATGGTTCTGTATTACCAATGATCGTACCGCTATTCCGTCCCAAAGCCTGCCCTTGACCAATAACTGCGATATCAATGAGCACGTTGTTGTAGTACAGCTTAAGCGTTACAGGTTCGGAATTGTTACTTTGTAACTGCAGGAAGGTATAATACCAATCCTCCGATACGAACGAACTCAAATCATTCGCAATAACAAATGTTTGCCCAGGCATAATCACATCCCCGTCATTGGCATTTATGATAATCGGGTCTGGTTGGTCGGATCGCTCAATCCATATTCTATTTTTCTCCAACGGTCTGTTGGTAGGGTTATACAATTCAATCGCCTGGTCCAGATAATCCGGTTCGCCTTGCCACACGACTTCGGAAATGAACAAGTCTCTTTTCTCAACAATCACTGGAATTGTAAAAGATGTCGTTTCACCACGATTATCATTTGCCGTAATCGTAAGGAACGTCATACCATTACGCAAAGGTTGTATGAAAAGTGCATTCCCTTCTACCTGCCCCCCTGCCACCGATGGATCAGAAGACACCACAGTATAGGTCAGCGTGTCTCCGTCCTCATCAGAGAACATATCATTCAGCTGCAATGTTTGCTGACCATCTCCCGGGTCCAAATATTGAGGTTCAGGCACACGGGTCACTACCGGACGATGATTTACGGGTTGAGGAGCTTCAACTTGCAGCATAAATGAAGTGAAAGAAACACCCCCACGGCCATCATTCGCCGTAATTCCAATCATCGTAATACCGGCATTATGCAGTGTTACAAATGAATCTTCTCCATTCTCCACCACACTGCCTACTAGGGGGTTGGAGGAAGTTATGGTATACGTCAAGGTGTCGCCATCCTGATCCATAAATAACGAGCCCGGATACAGCATTAGCTTGTCCTGTAACACATTAGCAACTACGATAGGTAAATGAGGCAAAGCCACAGGTATGTGATTCTCAGGCTGCGGATCAGGCAAAGGCGCATTCACCAAAGCAGCAAACTGAAGCGAGGCTGTACCTCCCTTGCCGTCATGAGCTGTTATCGTCATTAGACTAATGCCGACTTGAAGCGGCGTAAGCATAAGCTGATCGCCTGTAACTTCTCCTGTGGCCACTTCTGGCGAAGCCGATTCCACCGTGTAGGTCAGTGCATCGCCATCCTCATCGTTAAACAAGTCAGACAGGCTAATCTGCTTGCCACCTTCATTTAAGAGCAAAGGAATGTCATTTAGGCTGTTGCTCGCGACAGGACTGTGATTAATGTCCTCCTCATAAGTAGAGCTGGTCACTGTATAGCTGAAAAACACGCTCGCTTTACCGCCTTTTCCATCCTCTGCCGTAACAAATACCTGTGTGCTTCCTACTGATTTAGGTTTTAGTGTAAGCTGTTGATTTGCCACTTCTGCTTCTGCTACGTATACATCCGAAGTGACCGCATGATACGATAGCTCATCCTGATCGGCATCGTAAAACACATTTTTCAAATCCACTAGCGTATCTCCAGAACCCAAAATGGCATATTGATCGGCAGGAACGATAGCTGAGACAGGTACATGATTAGGTGTTGGCGCTGGATTCGTTGTAGAACTGCCACTGCCGCCGCCGGATGAACTTTTTTTAGTACTTGTTGAGGATGTATCCGAAGATGCACCCAACGTGGTATCACGTATAATTTGAGTCTCTGTTCCCCGCTCCGCAAGACGGGTCTGTACAGTCTGTATCCCATTGGCGAGACGTACCTGTGTATCGGCAAAATTCAGTTTAAGCTGCTGCCATACACCACTTCCCTGAATCTGAATAGGCTCATGCGTATCCACGATCATTTCGTTTACATCTGCATGAATCTCTACATTTTTGGCGCCCTGCATCAGGGTTACCTGAGGTAACGTATCACCTTGAATACGCACATAATCCGCTGCAATAGCTAACTTGCCTTTAAATTCTGTCCCTTTGCTATACAAAGTCACCGGTTGTTGGGCTGTACCACTTTGCACAATTTGAAGTGCTGACAGATCAGCTACGTTTCGGTTCGATGCCTGATAGGTCAGGGTAGCCCCTTGAAGCGCCGGCACATTGTCTGCTCCGAACAGTTGCTTCAATTGCTGGCCGATTAAATAGGGCTTTCCATCCATATAGGCGATATCCCCGTCGATACGAGAAAGGATGCCCGTCCGTTCACCCGATTGGAATACATTCACCAAAAAGGCTGCGATATCCTGACGTTTTACCTGTACTTTAGAGTCAAACCGATTATCCGGCGTATCCATTAATCCCAGCTTGAGAGCTGCTTCTACGTTGCTTTTGGCCCATGCGCTCACCTGATCCCCATCAGAAATGTCCTGAACATCTCCGCCTTGAACATGGGTTCCTCCAATCGCTCTCACCAGAATTGCTGCCAATTCCTCACGACTCACTGCAGCATCCGGGCGGAAGGCACCTGATTCATCTCCGGTCATTAGACCTGCCGCACGTACAGCTTCTATATAAGAAGCTGCCCAACTCCCTTGCGTATCCTTAAAAGTTACTGCTTTCTCCGTTGCGTCAAGCTTAAGTGCATTAGCCAGCAAAGCTGCCATTTCCTTGCGCGTTAACGGCTGATCTGGACGGAAGGAACCATCTGGATAACCCGTGATTAGTCCTTGCTTCACAGCCTCCTGTACCGCCTGTAATGCCTGGGATGACATAGTGGACTGATCTGTAAAAGATACTGTACTGGCTTTAGTCACAATCGCTGACGTCTCCCCTTTCGTTTCCGCATGAACAAGCTGGGGACCCCATGCCATACCTGCCAGCAACGTCACCATCAGCACTTTTTGCCATTCTTTATTCGTTTCTTGAATCATCAGACTCTCCCCCGTGAACGGTTCATTCTTGTTATTAGTGAAAAGATCTTATCATCCGCCTCTGAACCAATTCTGAACAATATTAAAATTTTATCTTTTTCGCAGTCTGGACTTAGTAGCAAATGAAAAAAGAGCGCTCAGCCAGACGGGCTAAGCGCTCTAAAACTTCTATAAATGTTGATGTACATGCCTTGTCAGGAAACCGTAGGATTCCATTGAAAGGTAGCTGCGGACTTGGATGGAAGGGTAGATTTGAAAACCTTATTTCCCTGTCGAACCTTAAATGTGTTTGTGTTCTCTCCTGTATTGGCGGCAATCAGGACAAGCGTACCGTCGGGGTTACGATAAGCGACCGTTTCAATACTTCCACTATAATGTGTAGAATCAATACGTACCGCACCTGGACGGACAAATTTGCTGGCGTGCCCAATCGCATAGTACTCCACATTTTTCGTAACTGCACCGCTTAACGGGTCGATGGTCACTACACCTCTACAGTTGGTACAGCCCCCATTGGTCGGACCCCCGGACGGGTCAAGTGCGATATTCCAAAAGAGGACATTTTGCGACCAGTTTCGGGGTGCACCAATGATCAGCTTGGACATGTCCCAGCTCAAATCATCTCCAAAGCCCGGACTCCACGCTCCTCCACTACATTCTGTCATATATACAGGCTTATCAGGGAAAGCATTATGCACATCTGTCATTGCTGTAGGCTCTCCTTTGTAGCAATGAAAGGCCGTTCCGTGCGTATAGCTTCGAGCCTGTTCATCCCCTAACACGGTCTTGGCATATTCTCTCCCTGTATCCCAGTTATGGTCAAAGGCAATAATGTGAGTAGATAAATGGTTTCGATTTAGGGTCGGGCCCAGATATTGTTTAATAAAATTCGCCTGTTCTGCTGCTCCCATGCTCATACTGGGATACTTGGACGTCGTGAATTCTGGCTCATTTTGAATGGAAATTGCCTGAATCGGAATTCCCTCGTTCGCATAAGCCTGTAGATAACGAACAAAATAGTCAGCATACGCCTGGTAGATACGCGGATCGGTATAGTCCAAATACCAGCCATTATAAATCTGTTCCCCATATTTCATCCAGGGCGGAGCTGTCCATGGGGTTCCCATAATCTTTAAATCCTGGTTTCTTCTCAGGATTTGCTTCAACACATCGATCACATCCCGATCCTTGGCGATGGAGAAATGATTCAGCTCATAGTCCTTGCCTGTTGCCACATCGTCATAGGTATAGCTACCAGGCTGTCCCTGTTCATCTACGGAATAATCTGAGGCCCCAATGGTATGGCGAATATAACTTAGTTGAATGCCACTAGCTGTAAACAAATCATTTAGCAGCTGATCACGCTGATTGGCAGACATGCCATAATTCATCAGGTATGCGGACGAACCGGACACCGCTGCGCCAAACCCCTCCATCGTCTGATAATGAATATCTGGCTTAATCTCAATCGTCAGTGTATCCGCATTCGCAACATTTTCTTTACTGTTATCCTTATCCCAACGGATCGGGGTTTGTTGGGTTAGGCGATTCGCCGGATCGGGTGTTGTTAGCCACATGTTGACGTTATTTTCTGCTTTCGGCCCCGGAACATTCCGTATAGCCATACTGACCAGGACCACACAGATCAAAATAGCTACTGCAGCTATAAGCAGCCAGATGTCAGTACGTCGTTGCTTTTGGAGTTTCCTCATCTAATATCCTCCTCTCCCTATCATTACCCTATCCCCATCCTCCCTACTATTTTAGCTTTCACTTGGGTTTCCCTTTGCATACATATGGCAAAAAGAGAGCCGGTGCTTGTGCCCGCGCTCTCTTGAATATAACCATTTTAAAACAAATGTAACGGGATTACTTTTTTGCCTTTTCTGTAGAGGTTGCCGGAATCGTAACACTTCCTGTCAGTCGTAAATCCTGAGAGGAACTGCCCACATAAATGGGCACTTCACCTGCTGGCATAACCCATGCTTTGGACTTTTCATCCCAATATGAGAAAGCTTTCGGGTCGAGCTCAATGCGAACCTTCTTCTCTTGACCTGGCTTTAACTCTACCTTAGACCAGCCTGCCAGTTGACGGGATGGAGTCTCTACGTTTGTCGGAAGCTTACCGCTGTACACCTGTACAACCTCAGCTCCAGCTGTTTTACCCGTGTTCTTCAATTTTAGCGAAACTTCGACGGAACTCGTACGATCGGATTTTTTTCCACTCGCATGCTGTTTTGTTTTCAGATCGCTATATCCGAATGTCGTATAGGATAAACCGTGTCCAAAGGAGAACGCCGGTTGAATACCCGATTTCTCATACCCACGATAGCCTACAAAAATACCATCTGAATAGTCACCTATACCGTTCACACCCGGAAACTTCTCTGGTGAGGACACGGGTGTAGACTGCTCGTTAACCGGGAAGGTTACCGGCAACTTACCCGAAGGATTCACATCCCCGAATAAGACGCGTGCTATCGCATTCCCTTGCTCTTGTCCAGCAAACCATGCTTGTACGATGGAAGGGACTTTGTCCTGCCAGGTATCCATTTGCACGGCTCTGCCGCTCATTTGTACGACAATAGTTTTCGGATTTGCAGCCGCAACCGCACGGATTAGCCGATCCTGATTGTTCGGCAGTTCCATATCGGAACGCTCAACATATCCTTCGCTCTCATACGTACGCGTAACAACAATCGCAACATCCGATTTTTTCGCCAATTTCACAGCGTTGTCAATCAGTTTATCTGACGTATCTGCTGGAGGTTCCCAGCCCAGACGAACCATACCACCGGAATCACGACCATTTGTCGGATAATCAGCGCGGTATTCAATACGTATCTTGTGCTTTTCACCCGCTTTAAGGGAGATGTTCTTCTTCGTAGTGCCCAGCTTTTCACCTTGATTGTCCACGAAAAGCTTATCGTCAAGATAAAGCTTGCTTGATCCCAAACTGGTTAATGACAATGCATAGTCACCATCCTTGGGAGCTGCAATTGCCCCTGTCCAGCGTGCAGATATCAAGCCGTTCAGTGTCGTTGGTGTATTGGGAACTTTAGGGGACTTCGCATTGAAGCCCTGATAATTATAAAATCCAAGGTTCATATTGACTTGGTCATCATTGCGTACAAGAATCGGATTGCCTTCCATCTTGTTATTCTTCCAGTATTCGCCTCGAAGCCCCTGTTCGCCATCTCCATAAGTCGCATACCCAACACTGATATCCTCTTTCTGATCAGATGTAGTCAACAGTGAAGACGGAACAGCCGATGGGCCTGGCATAATGTCTCCTGCAGAGATCGGATCTGTACCCGGTGCATATTGGACGGTAACTCCTTTGCCGACACGATTGCGGATGCCCTCTAACGGACTCACGGTATACGTGGGGTTCACCAACGAACTGCCTCCGCCTGCCACAGTGCCGTTATCTGCATCGGGGCCAATCACAGCAATGGACTTGAGTTTATCTTTAGACAACGGTAATGCATTGTTTTTATTTTGAAGCAGTACCATACTTTCCTCAGCCAATTGACGGGCTGTCTTGCCATGGTCACGGGCATCAATTTGATTATTTTGAGCCGGGTGGTCAAATAAACCTTTGCTGAACATTTGCACCAGAATGCGCCCAGCCTTATCATCAATCGTTTTTTCACTTACCTTGCCATTCTTAACAGCCTCCAGCAACTGATCTCCCCATTTACCATAAGGGGTCCCCGGTGTTTCCAGGTCCAATCCGCTATTTGCCGATTCGACTGTACTCAGGTTCGCACCGTAATCACTCATCACGAAGCCCTTGAATTGCAGTTCCTTCTTCAAGAGGTCCGTCAAAAGAGTTTTGTTCTCACAAGCAGACTCGCCATTGACCTTGTTAAAGGAGCACATGGCCCCTCCCAAATCTGCCTTGGCGATGGCTTCTTGGAACGGGCGTATGTAAATCTCATGCAACGCACGGTCACTGACTTTGACATTGGTCGTGAAGCGCTCTGTTTCCTGATTATTCATAAGGTAATGTTTCGCTGTCGCCAAAACAGGGTGGCTTTGTATACCTTTGACATAAGCGGTCGCCATTTGCGATTGCAGTAACGGGTCCTCACCCATAGATTCAAAGTTTCGCGATCCCCATGGAATACGGGCAATATCCATCCCCGGTCCAAGCGCAACATTATGAGTTGTATTAAAAGCCTCGTCTCCAATCAAATCACCATACTGTTTGGCAGCTTGGGTATCCCACGTTGCAGCCAACGCAATTGGAGCAGGCAACGCAGTAGATTGCTTGTCCTGCACATCTGGATTAGCGATGCGCACACCCGCAGGTCCATCTGCCATCGTCAGCGCCGGAATGCCCAATCGCTCCATCGAATTATTATAGAATCCATAGTAATTGTTGACCTTGCCAGTCACCAAATCTATTTTTTCTTCCAGCGTCATTTCTTTCAGTAGCAACGCTGTCCGTTTCTCAGCCGACAGGGCCGTGTTCATCCAAGGCCGATCTGTCTGGCTTCCTGCCGCTCCTGCAATATTCATAGGTCCGATCACAACAGCCGCGATAACTGTCATCATCACCATACGGAACAACCATGTTGATTTCACTTTCACGTTTGTAATTCCTCCTTGATGTTAGGTCATGAGGTGAATGCCTATTCAACTCTCACAGGCTTGCAAAGGCTCTCGATCCTGCGAGCTCCGACAAGAATCCAGAGCCACGGGATAAGCAAGCAAGTCAGCAAAAACCGCAATGGCTCAAGTGACACGTTTACCACCCTACCGTACATTTTCGAAAATTTCATTGAAAGTTTTTGGAAGTACAGCACTAGGACCTTCACTCTTTTTCATAAAAAGAGAGCGCTCACAATTCAGTTAACTGATAATAAGATTACACTTTTGTAACTTTTTTATGACAGGTTTTTAACTAATTTTAATCACAAAAAATGATTCATATGTCCCACTCTTGACTTACTCATATGGCGTTTCCTAGCGTGTGACCAAAGTCGCTATTTGGGAATTGAAAATACTTATGTATGAGAATTTTTCAAAATTCTGGTATAAAAAATAAACGCTCATAAACAAAAAAAATCCAGAGAACCTGAAAGGTCCCTGGAATTAATGTAATTATTCAAACGGATACCGAAGCCCCCACTGTGAACGAATCTGATCCATCAGTTTCATAATTCCTAATGATTCATCCAAAGAAATAGTAGAACTTTCGAGCAAACCTTCGTTCAAGCAACGCCCGACTTCTTCTGCTTCAAAGGCATAGCCTGTAGAAGATCGGTCATCCTGAAAGTTTTGTGCCTCTTCACCGTCCACAACTAAAGTAGCCGATGTGCTGTTCAGGAATGACGGAATGTGGATATAGCCCTTTGTTCCATGGATGTATGCCTCATTCGTCAATCCGAGACGGACTGCCCCGTTAAGCATAGCCGTGCGTCCTTTTCCATAATCCAGCAAGATCGAAAATGTCTCGTCAACGCCTGTCTCCCCGATATGAGCTGTGCTCCATACATGCTCAGGTTCAGGACCGAAGACCATTGAAGCAAAAGAAACCGGATAAATTCCTGCATCTAATAGAGCACCTCCGCCAAGCTCAGGGTTCAAAAGCCGCCCCTCCGGGTTCCAATCTATTCGAAAACCAAATTCCGCCTTAACCAGCTTTACCTCGCCAATGTGTCCCGCATGTATCCACTCCCGCACTTGGCGAATCGGAGGCAAAAAACGTGTCCACATTGCTTCCATCAGGAATAGCTTACGCTCACGTGCAAAGCCGATCATTTCCTCCAATTCTTTGCTATTGACGGTGAAGGGTTTCTCACACAAGACTGCTTTGCCCGCCCGAAGAGCCGTCAGAACATTTTCTTTATGAAAAGGATGAGGAGTCCCTACGTAAATAGCATCTACCTCGGGATCTTGTGCTAATTCCTCATAGCTCCCGTAAGCCCTTGATATTTGATGCTTAGCTGCAAATTCGGTAGCGCTTTCAATAGTGCGTGATCCAACAGCATACCCTTCTCCATTCGTAACATGCGCCAAATCCGCCACAAATTGATCTGAGATCCAGCCTGTGCCGACAATTCCCCATTTAATCTTTTTGCTCATACTTGTGTCCCTCCCAGCAATTTGGTTAACGTTGACTTACAACATGCCCTTTTATTCTAGCAAACGCCTGTCCTAAACAAAAGAAACATTTGCTAGACGACAGTTTCTTTTGCGACCCAGCAGCATCTTCATTTATACCCATTATTGAATGACGAATCTGTAAAACTTTTTATCCACTTTCATGACTGGAAAACCAATCGGCAATTCTCCTGGAGCTATACTAACAAAGTCATTCTTCTCATAGAAACGATGAGCTGCTACGAATTGTGGTGTTGTTCCAAGATAGATTTCTTCAATAGACCTTTCCCTGGCCCATCCTATGGCATGATGCAATAATTGATTCGAAACATTGAATGTTTTACCTCTATAGTTTTGTTTTACAAACATCTTTCTGAGTGCTGTCTTACGGTTCTCAATATCTAACAAAGCTATAGTCCCTACTACGGTTCCTTCACTAAGAGCCACCCAGAAGTTGCCGTTACCACGCTGATAAAAGTTTTTAATATCAAGCAAATCTGGCTGATCTTCTTTGGTTATGGCGATATTATATTCATTTTTTTGAATATGTAAAATTAAATCGACAACTTGTGATTGATACTCGCTCGAGTACTCTTTTAGAAAGATACTATTAATCATCGTTGTGTTCTCCTATTATCGTCAATTGTTATACTGTTAGATTCTCATCAAACCACAGAACCTAAAATATTACCCATATCTCCTTATTGGCGCTTGATAGACGCTCAATATTAAATAACTCAACCTCCGCAACTAAACTAAGTTTCCACCTACACAGTAGAGGATTTGAAACCATTGTCTAGGTGCGAACGTTGAGTTAATTATGAATCTCTATATATCAGAATTCTATTCTACGCTTGAAGCTGTGTAAGAATTTGCGGGTCCTTGATCTTCTGATCCTCAGCCAACAAGACAATTTTAGATAGAATCTCCGCTGTTCTTGGGTCTTCGTCCAGAAACGGCAGGAAGATGCGTCCACGATGCTGCGAATGCACCGGAATAATATGCAGTGCTCCCTTCGCTTGCTTATAGACACCCCCGCTTCCCAGATGCACAGCATATTCGCCAAGAGTCCCATCTACACGTGCATAATTCCCATCCAAGCGTACATTGCTAATTTTCAGCAAGCGAAGTGATTCCTGCACAATCACCCTACGCATTTCAATGGTCGTCAGACTGGCCTCTGGATCAACGCCGCCTACATGGGCAACACTGACGACCAGATCCACGTCCCGCATAACTTCGGAGAACAAAACAGGAGGAACTTCGTCCAACGGTACGCTCTTATACGTTGTCCGATCAAAGAACTGTACTGTCTCCAGCGTAGGAGCCTCGGTATCCGCTGGTGAGAACCAGTCTGCCATGGCATACAGGTTCGCAATCAGATTCTCGGCATAGTACACCTTCTGGAGTCCGTCCTCATAGCTGACTGTCCATTGGCGACCTTTCAATAGGGATACCGTTTTATTCGGCTGTACCTGGTGTCCCGCATATCGACGGGAAACGGTCACGTTTGCACGTTCATCAGCATTCAGTAGGTACAGCTCACGGAACACCTGCTTAAATGGCTGGCGTATCTGGCGGTCGAATAAGTCCTTTTGGAAGTCGCTCCAACGACCACTTTCGAACAAATGAAGGGGGTGAGCGATAATCAGCTTGTCCTCTTCTCCTATAGTATGCTGTTCAGCAAAAGGAGCCGTCAATACCAACGTTTCCTCATTAAAATATCCGAGGTGATCATCAGCCTTGAAAACCAGTGTTCGCACCAACGGAGCAAGCACAGGATTACCCAGCAGTCCTCTCAATTCCTTCACCATAAAGGTCGTACCAGACTCCATAGAGCGTTCCAATTCTTTACGAGCTCTGCGGTACTGATCCACTAGATCTCCTTTAAGCTCCTTCAGCGACGTAACATACTCATCCTTCTTGAAACGAGCCGGAATGGATTTCAGCGTCTTGCCTTTGCTGACAATTTCAATATCTGCCGCTCCTTCAGCATCAATGACGAGCTGTACCGTTGTAGCCTCGTCCAAAGCATGTGGCTCAAAATAAGATCGGAGATCATCCAGCTTACGAGCTTCCATGTCCCATACGAGACGGGTTACATCATCATAACCTGCGTTACGTGCCAAATTCCCGAGTGCAATCCGTGAAACGAGTGCCTCACTGGCCTTACGCTGTGCCCCGAATTTTTTGCTTTGTTCCAGAAACCTCTGAATAAAATCATAACGTTCGCGTACATCTGGTTCAGGCGGCTGAGCAAGTGGAATCAGACTGTAGGTCAGCAAATGGTCTTTGTTTCGCTTGTCCTCCACTGACTTTTCCATTTCACTCCGTTTGAGTTTCCCCAGCGTCGCATCCGCAAATAACTGGGACCGACGATGATTGGCTCCAGCTGAAATATACTTGGCACAATCGTACAGCAGATCAAATCGTTCCTCGCCCAACTTCTCATAGGCCTCATGAAACCAGTGAATATCGAAGGCACCATCATTAAAATCTTGCGGAGCAATCGGCGAGTAATGAGCTACAATCGTTTCCTTCTCGGCCGAAAAACCTTCATTGATATGTGCATGGAAATACCATGCCGCACTGCGAAGCCCTTCCCAACCGAGATAGTCTGCTACAATCTCAATCCACTGTGGAGCATACATAGCAGCCTCCAGCAGACGTTTATCCGTAATTTTAGTGTTTTTCAGCTTTTCCTTGAGCAACGTGGCATTCTCGCCATCACTCGGATAACATGCTTTGAGCAAGTGGCTGAACGATTCTTTTTTGGTAATACGATCACCGTAGCCGTACACATAACCACGCACAAACGTTTCCTTGTCGAGACCCTCCAGAATACGGATGAAATAATCCATACCTTCAATCCGGCTCAATCCCATAACCTTTGGCGTAGCCTCGGTAGGCAAATCGCCTCGAACCAATTCAACCTCTAACAGTCGATCAATAACCGTACGACGTATTTCCAGAAATTCATGTTTGCTAGAAATCCATGTATTGCGGGCATTGGTTAAGGAACTCATATGTCTTCTGCTTTCACTACCAGCCAACAGCTCCCGATACACTTCACCTACACCGATCAACCCTTTTTCATATGCTTTGAAATAATCCTCCAGATCCAGTGGGGAATAAAAACGATTTTCTGCTCCTGGCAGTTCTGCGTAGTTCACAAAGCTATGGAAAAAGCGCTTAAAGGACTCACCATCATGGACCTGCCCCTTCTCCAGTGCTACCCACGGGCCGGACAATAGATGGAGCATTCCCATATCCTCTACAGGTCTGTCCTTAGGCACGCCCTGCATTAGTGAATTTAAAGCAAGGTCAATTACGTCAAATGTTTGGTCACCGGATGTGTCCATAAAATAAGCATTAATTAATGTGCTTACCTGATCGGAATAGGTCAGCTCTGCCATCCACTTCTGAACCTCGTTAATCCGATCCAAAGGATACATTTGCTCAGCGAAGTCTTTACGCCATCCTTCCAGCAGCTTGTGCTTGCTTTGTTCTGAATAGTTCATGTTAAAAGAAAAGTATCGATAGTAGCGATCCAGCGTTCGGTCCATAGGCTCCAATCGGTCATAAAAAACAAGCTCCAGCAGTTCACGCGCTTCCATGCCGCTTTCCTGCAAATAACGGTCCCACTCCTCATATAGAGGATATAAAGACAGTCTGGAATCTACTTCTTCATCGACCTGAACCAGCCGTAGAGGACGAAGGTTCGTCCCAATAAGCAATGTATCTTTGTAGCCCGAATAATACTCCGCAGTATATTCCACATCACGATGATGATGAACAAGCTCATCCAGTCCACTCAGAAACTGCTTGAGCTTCTCCAATGGACTAACAAAAACATCGGACAATCGAAAATCACCCAGATCAACTTTCTCTTCCAACCAAGCTTCCTTGACATTCGGATCGTACAGGCCAAAACCGTTAGCCCCTGTATGAGCATCCTCCTGTCCCAGCTTGGACAGCAGTTGCTCCTCTTTGGCTGTAGGTTGCTGAATGATATCCGCCAAAGCCCGCAGGCTTTCATACTGTTCGGCACGATCCGGGTCTGCATATATCTTCGTCAATACTTCCAGTCCACCCAATCGTTGCAGCTCCGCCTTAGCACGAAGCAAGCGTTCCAATGAGCCAGCCAGCGGCCCTTCCGATTGTGAGAGCAACACACCAATGACACTTTGTCGCAACGATCCCGTCTTGAGCTTTAATAAGGCTTCCATTTGTTGCATTTCTGGTTCCGACAGCGTCAGCTTACGCGCCTTGGTCACAGCGAACTCACGGATACTCATACTTTTGTCAGACAAACTGGAAAAAATAAAATCACGCTGTACCGTATCCTCAGGGTTTTGCACAAAATGGTTCAACAGTTCGCCACGCAGATTAGGGCTAATCTGTTCCTTTAAGGCTATGATTTCCCCAATCCAAGAAGCGTCCATATCATAACCAGCGAGATACAGCATTTTTTGAACAGGTGCATCTGAGCGGTGATACAGATTTACAAAATCCAGCACCTTGGAGGGCTCGGTGGACTCACCCTTTTTCATATGTACAAACAGGTTATGAAGTCGTTCAAAATCCTTACGCCGCTCCTCTTTGCTCTCCAGCAAAGGAGTGCGCACCACTTTAACAATCCGATCCGCGACCGTCCCGCCTTCTATCCATTCATAAAAATAATTGCTTGTATAGTTCGTCAGTATCCAATATTGAAGCTCCGGGTCCGTTTCATCCAGATATTCTCTCGCAATTCCGAGGCGCACATCCTTGTTGTCACTGTTAGACAGTACATACAGTGCTACAATCTTCTGGTAAGGTGCTCCCTGCTCCAGGAGTTTCCGAACATGTCCATACAGATCACATTCCTCATGTACTGCGGTAGCCCACAGACTCATATATACTTCATTAGCATTTGAGCTGGTCAGCCATTCCTGGCGCAGTTCACTTCGAGTCAATGCTTCATATGCCTGCTCGATCAGTTGGCGAACGACCCGCTGATTGGCGGATTCCAAACCCATTCCCGTCCATACTGCAAGCGCCCGCACTACCGAGCTGTAACGAATGAAGCCTTGGTCGATGATCACCTTTAACAGATATATTAGAGCCTCCGGTGTTCCTTCATCCATTTGTTCCACGATACTTTGGCGCAATCCCTCCTGGAGCTTGGCGGCTGCCAAGAGCTCACCGATCATGCGATAATTCTCCTCCTGATGACTCAGGAGCATGCCTTTAATCATATTGCGCGTCAGTAACGCCGCCTGATTATCTCCATAAATAATAGCTTTTAACGCCTCAAGCACCTGTAAATTACCGTTATCCAGCTCATAAGCAATCCAGTCACCAATCGTTTCCTGAATCCGGTAATCCCTGCCTGGTTCATAATCCTTTTTTGTTAAATAATCCATTACGGAGAACCCGATACAGTTCATTCGGATCAACTGCACCATTCTTTTATAAATCCGGGAAGTATGGGCCGTAATATCCGAAGTCCGAAACGGTTTTCGCGCATACCCTGTGCTGTATGGATATTCAGTCACATGCTCTGTTAAATGGGCGAATACGTCGCCCGCTGCTTGTCCAATTAGAGCACGTAATACCTCTGTCAGTGGCTTAAACAGCGGTTCTCCGCTTTCCGTCGCCCGTTCTTTTAATATTCGCTGACATTCGTTAAATGGCTCCTCGTTCTCCTGTATGTAATGAAGCTTACCCAGTTCCACAACATACTGAGCCAACTCCTGTTGTTGTCCATCCAGTTGCGCCGCGCGCTCCTTCAGTGTGGTGAAATATTCTTGCTCATTGTTCTCTTGATGCATATTTCGTTTCCCCCTCTACCATAGGCCTCCAGCCAGCATTGTGAAGCGTATAAATACAATCTCATGCCCATCCTTCAGTGACAAAGGAGCATCCAGCTCAATAGTTTCCTCGTCACATACAAAAACCCTGTATAAACCATCTTCAAAAGCCTGCATCGCCGTGTTCACGGCATCCTTAATATCCGGGACACCCTCATTATATATGGAACCGAATCCTACTTTGCCTATCTCGCCTTGTGCCTGAACTTCCTCTCCCGTGAGGAACGGAATCAGCGCGACACTCTCCTGCTTTTCCCGTAGCTTTTGAACATTCAGAGCAACCGTTGCAGTGATCAAATCTCGCAATGTTTCTGGAGCAGGACTCAGCTCTAATTCCTGTCGTGCGAGTGCGGGCTTGCGCTTTCCCAGACTTTTTACAGTTACAAACAGCTTCATGTCGTTCCCCTTCCTTTTTATTCACGCTTTTGGCCCGTTGTCAGCTGAATTTTTTGACCCATATAAAAACACCGTTAACGAAATCGAAAACGAATGTTTGTTCGTATATTTATTTTAATATGTTCCTTATCATTACTCCATCGCCCTTTATGACCAAAATTCGTAGCGGTGTAACACCCTAAAACCTTAAAAAATAAGACTTTATACCCTGTTTTCGATGAAATTTATCCATATTAAGGATGGAAAAGAAAAAGACCTGCACAAGGGAGACCATCTGCTCTTCGCAGACTTTCTTCCATATATACAGGTCATATTTCATCATAAAACGATGTTTCAACATACTTATTTCAGGATTTTGCAAAATTCGATTCCAGTCGCTCCAAAGTGCAAGATATAGACGAACTAAACCATTTCGATCTATATCTTATTCATTGGAAGTCGCTTATTGGATTTTTGCAAAATCCTCATTTATTTAAAATGCTGGAACAACGCTATCCTTGTAATTGTCCTCAAAAAATTTACGTACTTCCGGTCCGGTCATTCGCTTTGCCAGCTTTTGAATGGCATCGGAATCTGCATTATCCTTACGCGCTACCAGATTAATGGCAAAGTGCGTATCGTCTTTTTCGGTAATCAGCGCGTCCTTCTTCGGTGTCAGACCGAGCGGCTTGGCATATGCGGGATACATGGCAGCCATGTCCACATCATCCAGTGAGCGCGCCAGCATCAACAAATCCACCTCTTTAAACACAAACTTTTTCTTATTTTCAATAATATCAGCCTGTGTAGCATTATAGCCTACGCCTTCTTTAAGCTTGATCAAACCGTTTTGCTCCATCATTACTAAAGAACGTCCAGTATTGGCCGGGTCATTGGCAATGGCAATAGTCGCACCTTCGGGCAGGTCTTTAACGTTCTTGTATTTTTTGGAGTACGCGCCATAAATGGCGTTGTAAATTGGTTTTATCGCTACCAAATCAGACTTGTTGCTTTCATTATATTGTTGCATAAAAGGAGCATGCTGAAAGAAGTTAGCATCCACTTCATGGCTTGCCAATGCGTTATTCGGTTGGATATTGTCTGAAAGCACGACGATTTCCAGATTGACTCCGTCCTGTTTAAGCAGCGGCTTCACGATATCCAGCACATCTGTCATCGGTGGGATTAGCGTTGCTACTTTCAAGGTCACTTCTTTTTGGGAAGTTGCTTCTTTAGACTGTGTTTCTTGAGCAGCCTGCTTTTGACCACCGCATCCGGCAACCAGTAGCATAACGACAGCAAATAGTGTAAGTAATTTCAAGTTCGTTTTCATGTTGTTTTTCCGACTCATTAGATGAGGAACCTCCAAGTAAATTGTGATTGGGAAGATAAAAAATGAGTTACAGTGGGAGCCGCAGCCGCTTCGCGAATGATTTGATCTTACGATCGCTGTTGAAACGGGATTCTCTCTGATTTGTAACACAATTTATAGGTTAGAATCCCATTTCAAAGGCGAACGCTAACGCTTCTCCAGATTCAAATCCTTCGCTCCGCTTTTGAGGTACTGTAAAGTCATTTTCATTTCCCATAGTGAGTTGTGCAAGTATAGTGAAAGTTACAATTCCACCTTACCGCTTGTCGATCCGGCGGGATATGGTGCTTCCGGTGAACTGGATCGTTTGTACGAAAATAATCATGACGACGATGGTGAACGCCATCAAGCCTGTTTCAAAGCGCTGGTAACCGTAACGGATGGCAAAATCGCCTACCCCGCCGCCGCCCACAATGCCCATCACCGTGGAGTAGGAGATGAAGCTAATGGTGGACGTGGTCAAACCCAGTACAAGCCCAGAACAAGCTTCCACGTACAGAAATTTAAAAATAAGCTGGAGGGTGGATGCCCCCATAGAAGTAGCGGCTTCAATTACACCCTTGGGCACCTCAAGCAAGGATTGCTCCACCAGCCTCGAATAATAGGCGATGGCCACCACTGACAAGGGAACCGTAGCAGCCATCGTGCCCAGCGCCGTCCCTACGACCAGACGTGTAAATGGAATCATAAACACGACAAGCAACAAAAACGGGAACGAGCGGATGACATTGACCACACTGTTCAAAATGGTGAACAGCAGTCGATTTTCATATTTTTGCCCTTTGCCGCACAAATACAAAATCGTTCCTGCCGGAAGCCCTAACAGTACAGCTGCTGCGATAGAAATCCCCACCATGATAAACGTCTCTCCGATGGCTTTCCATATCTCAGACTGATATTGCGCAATGATGCTCAGCATTTCATTCATCAGCTTCACCTGCTCCCGCTGTTGAACCTACCGCAGCGTCAGCTACACGTTGCGTTGAAAGCAGCTGCCCATCCCGCATTTCTGATACACGGGTACAAATATTGCGTACCACGTCCATATCGTGCGTTACGATTACAATGGTAACTCCCAGTTCCCGGTTGATCTCCCGTAACACGCCCAGAATATCCGCGGTCGTCTGCGGATCAAGCGCCGAGGTCGGCTCATCACACAGCAGCACCGCAGGTCGATTCGCCAGCGCTCTGGCTATCGCCACACGTTGCTTTTGGCCTCCGCTCAGTTGTGCCGGATACTGTTCTGCTTTATCAGCTAAACCGACGAATTGCAGGCATTCGCGCACACGTTCCGCTCTCTCTTTTTTCGCGACACCTGCCAGCTCCAACGGCATTGCCACATTTCCACTGACCGTCCGATTGTGAACAAGATGATAATGCTGAAAAATCATCCCTATGGATCGCCGCGCTTCACGGAGACGTTTTTCCGGCATGCGAGTCAGATCTACCCCGTTCACAACCACGTTTCCCTCATCCGGCCTTTCCAATACATTCATCAACCGGAGCAACGTAGACTTACCGGCACCGCTGGCACCTATGATACCGTGAATTCCCCCCTCCTCCACTTGAAGGGACACGGATTGAACCGCATGAAATTGGCCGCTTGAGGTGGTATAATACTTGCTTACCTGATGCAGCGTAATCATGAAACCTGGCCTCCTGATGATCCATTTCTCAGGGAAAATGTAATAAGCCCGCCAGCCCAGGCGGGTCTGTACGAGCCGTCAATTCCCATTGCATTAATATACCACAGAGCAGAAAACGGGCAAAGCCTTTTGACAACAATTAACGTACATCCCACACCCCCACATAAGGAAAGCAGATACCGAGTCCCCAAGCCAGCGTAAGCATGATGACAAAATAGAATATGAACACAATATCTACAGCCGAATAGCCAATCGCATAATAATACGTGCGTTTGGTTTCATTGGTAAAACCCTTGGCTTCCATGGCAATAGCAATTCGCTGTGCACGCCGGATACTTTGAGCGAGCAGCGGAATTGCATACCTGCGAAGCGTGGCATACATGTTCCATTTGGACACATGCTGATGTAAACCTCGAATGCGATGGGCTTGTCTCAATGCCTGGAATTCCTCCACCATCATGGGCATCAACCGCATGGCTGCCAAAAAGCTATACGCATACTTCGGAGAGAGCCTCCATTGCTGCATCAGTGAATAAAAAAGGTCCACCGGACAAGTCGTTAAACCAAACAGCAACCCTACCGCAGCCATACTCAGCGCACGAAAGCCCAGATGCATGCCTCGGTAAAAGCTTTCCTGCGTTATATGGATCAAGCCCCATGTCCACCAGGTCGTCACCCCTTTGCCGAACATCATCATGCCCGTTGAGGTTGAAATAAACACCAATATAAAGGGAGATCCATACAGCAGCAGCCGCTTCCATGGATGGCCTGACCAGACAAGCAGCAGCAGCATAGCACACGCAACATTAAACATGACATTCGGATCATGAATGACTATAACGACCACAAACAGTATGGAAAACATAACGAGCTTTAGGCCCGGATTCACACGATGCAGCCATGTTTTATGATGGGGAAAGGACAGACTCATACCGTAGTTCCCCTTTCTGAATCCGCCATATATCGGTACAATATCGACGGACAATTTCCGGGTCATGCGTGACCATCACAATGGCCGTGCCTGCCGCTCTCAGCTGCTCCAACATATCCAGCATGACAAAGGTATTACGCGCATCCTGCCCAAAAGTCGGTTCATCCAGCAGCAGCACTTCCTGCTCACGGATCATAGCCGTAGCAATACTCAACCGCCTTTTTTGGCCCAACGAAAGCTGATACGGATGACGTTCGTCCAGCCGCTCCAGTCCGAACTGTACGAGCATCCGATCGACCTGTTCCCGGCACTGTTCAACGGTAAACAAGCTCTTGGGTAACGAATACTCTAGTTCCTTTCGTACGGTGTGTGCTACGAATTGCAGCTCGGGATTTTGAAACGCGAACCCGATACGCTCTGCCAGTTGTTCCGTACTGCCTGCCTCAATTCCGCACATGCTATAACGTCCCTGTGTTCGAAGTAAGCGCATCATGGAAAGCAGCAGCGAGCTTTTGCCAGCTCCGTTTTCACCGACCACGCCAATCCAGTCGCCAGGCTTCACCTGCGCATGCTCCACATAAATCACTGAACTTAAACTACGGAGGCCGCTAAAATGTTCCAGCTCCAGCAAATCAATCCCCGCACCGTTCTGTTGCGTCACCGCTTCACTCCAACGTGGCGAAGACGATTCATTCCATACTCCCGGATACCACACACCGTACTCGGACAATGCCTGCCGATGCACATGAAATACTTCTTCCGCCCTTCCATCCGCAATAATCTCCCCTTGAGCAGAAAGCACTACAATCCGGTCCACATCATGGACAATTTCATTAATTTTATGCTCCACGATCACCAGTGTCTGGTCTACCGAAATGTTGCGAATGGTATCCCACACCTGTGTAGTGCCTTCCTCGTCCAACAAAGCCGTGGGCTCATCCAGAAAAAGCACTTCTGGCTCCATAGCCAGCACAGACGCAATCGCCAGCCGCTGCTTCATTCCCTGTGACATGCTGCCAATGGGCATGTGTATATCCTCCGTCGATAGACCAACCTGCATCAGCAGCTCGCGAATACGGGATCGCATCTGCTCACGAGGAACCTGATTATTTTCCAACACAAAAGCCAGTTCCTCATCTGCATATGACATACAGAACTGCGTATCAGGATCTTGAAATACAATACCTGAGACACTTGGGATTACAGCAGCATCGCATTTCATAGGCACTTCTATCGTGCGTGGAATCAGACCGCTTAGCACTTGGAGCAGCGTTGATTTACCGCATCCACTCGGTCCCAGTAGCAGCAGCTTTTCTCCCTTGCGGACAGACAAAGACATATTGTGAAAAAGCAGCTCCTGCTCACCGGGGAATTTCAACCGAAGACGGGTGATCGAAGCCACCACATCTTCGGTTGCCTGGCTCATCAATCCAGCCCCTTATAATCTTGTTCCGTTGCAGGCCTCAAACTTCGCGTAACTCCGGTTACCTCCAATGCCTTAGCCAGATAGAAAGCGAATACCCCGGCAATCACAATGCTGCCAATCATGCGAAAACCAATATACAAAACATAGTTCCAGGTCGAAAGCTGATCAATATACCCGTAGCTGAAGTCTAAAATTAGAGAAGCGACAGCCGCCCCAGCCGCAGCTAGCGAAGCAACCCACAGGTTTGCGTTCCGATACAGAAAAGCCGCAAAAAACAGCTCCGCCCCCAAGCCTTGCAGCAGGCCATAGTACAAAGTGGACATCCCCCATTCGCTTCCCAAAAAAGCACTGACCGTTGCCGCTGCCACCTCTGCCAAAATTGCAACACCTGGCTTGCGAATGATGAGATAAGCAAACGTGCCTGCCATAAACCACATGCCATACATCAGTTGCTCGGCGTGTAGACCAAATGGTTTCATTAAATCATAGGCAGGTCCCCATATTTTGTAGACTAACCCGAACACAACAGCGATCACAATCGTGACCAAAATATCAGTCAGCTTCAACCCTTTGGACGCTCTTACAGCAGTATTCATTATTGCGTGCTCCCCTTTTTCCTTATAATTGGCCTCTTGGCCATAAAAAAAAGCTTGTCTGGAGCTGAATCTCCAGGCAAGCTTTATGCGCAGTAAAAGGTGAAGTACCATACAAAACATCATTCGTCGATATGCCTTATATAACCAGTAGTCTAAGCTTCTACACTGATACCAAGCCAAAGTCAGGATCAAGGTAAAATGCTAGGACATACATTGAATCTATCGACAACCGCAAAACAAGCGGCATTCCTGTATAGTGTTCTTGGTTTCTCTACGCTGGCATTACCCAGATCAGATTTCACGGTCAGTGGCAAGGGCCACCCTCTCAGCCTGACTTTCTCAAGCTCCCGACAATGCTTTTTTAATTCACTATAATATATACCACATCTATGGCTTTGACAATCCTATAATCCGAAGAAACGTTTGGCTGTCTCCGTCGTGGCGATTTCGATCTCCATCATGCTTCGGCCTGTACATTCGGCAACCGCAGCAGCAATGTGAGCGAGATACATCGATTCATTACGCCCTTCTTTGGGCTTCACGGGCAAATTACGCGGGGTCAAAAATGGAGCATCTGTTTCAATCATCAGACGGTCCAAGGGAATATCTCTGACCAGTTCACGCAGATGTTTGCCACGCCGTTCGTCGCAAATCCAGCCGGTGATCCCGATATACAGTCCCATTTCTACATACCTATGCAATTCCTGTTCCGTGCCGGTAAAACAATGCACTACCGCTTTATCGACAAGCCCTTGATACTCCCGAAGCATAGCGACAAAATCCTCATGTGCATCTCGTTCATGCAAAAATAACGGCATATTCAGCTCACCCGCCAGTTGGATTTGCTCGCCAAACCATCGGCGCTGCACATCACGCGGCGAAAAATCACGGTTATAGTCCAATCCGCATTCCCCTATGGATACGACCTGCGGCTGACTCGCCAGCTGGCGGAGCTGCTGAATCGTATCTGCGCTGCAGTCTTTGGCATCATGGGGATGCACGCCAGCTGTCGCATACAGCTTGCCCGGATAACGTGCTGCATACTGAGAAGCCTCCCGACTGCTGCGGACACTGGTCCCGGTAATAATCAGGGGTGAAATTCCTACAGCTGCGGCTCTCTCTACCACCTGTTCCCGATCCGCATGAAACGAACGGTGCATCAAGTTCACGCCAATATCAATTAACGGTGTACCCCTTTCCATCTCAATCCCTCCTTCGCAAACTACAATCTCGGATCAATCGGCTCCGATTCCAGAGATAGCGCGGCAAGGACGCATTCATGAATACGATCTACCGTATCCTTGCGGACAAAACGTTCCACGGCTTCCATACCAAGCGCTCCCTCCATCAGGGCATGACGCTCCTTTTTGTTCGTTCGACGCTGCTTCAGACGCTTTAAATTCTCAGAGGCAAGATAATCCATACCGTAAATGATGTGCAAATACTTCCGGCCTCTCACCTTGATTGCAGGCTGAATCATCTTGTCCCGATTTTTCATCAAAAAGCGTTCCGGCTTGATCACAATCCCCTCATGACCATCCTCTGTCATCTCGTTCCACCAGCGAATGACCTCTTCCTCGCTTGCTTCGTCCGTGATAACGCGATACTCTGTCTCCATAAACAGAGAAGACAGCCCAGCCAGCTCCCGGTTTTGCTCCATATGCCAAATATGAGAATGGCCGAAAAAAGTCTTTCCGCTGTGTGCCAGCGTATGGAACGGTGCGATACGAATTTCATCCAGACCGTCCACATCCCAGCAATATTTTTGAAAAGCCTCTTGAAACGTTACGGCATTCGCGTACTTCTGTTCCATTTCCTCCAACCAGTCTCCAACCTCTCGACCTGCAACCTTCGCCTGCTTCAGCTTGTCTACCAACTTACTGCGATCCAGCAGAGCTGCCTCCCCCACATGCGCATACTGTGCAGCAATCAGTTCCCGAGCCTTGAGATTCCACGGTACAATTTCCGCATCCAGCAATACAAAATCCGTCTGATTCCGTTCAAAATATCCAGCAGTCCGTAGATCCACATTCAGCTTCTCCAGCACTTGCTTCCCAAGGCTTTGTTCAAAGAAAGCTCTCCCACTCCGACTATAGATCGTGCCCAATGTCGGGTAGCCTACATATTCAACAGCGGCCTGTTCGTTTTTGAATAATAGTAGAATAGCCCGGCTACCCATATGTTTTTTCTCGGCCACCATCGTTTGTACTCCTTGCCCGCGATAATAAGCCAGCGCCTCACGTGGATGCTCCAGATATCCTTCCTCTGCAGACACCGCTGGAGCAGGGCTCATCGTCGGTGGAATATACACCAGCTCCTCCATGGGTACAGTCACATGTGACACGGTATCTATAGCGGATTTGATCCATTCTCCTTGTACGCGCACTTCGCCATACGATTCCGTCAGCACACTGTAACCAGCGATTAGCTTGCGTAAATTCGGCGGGGAAAACCGTTTTCTCTGCCACCGGACAAGTGGGCTATCGGGATCATTCGCATAATTCTCATGTGCCGGAACGCTGACAAATTCCTTTTCCGGATAACGATAAGCGGTCAGCATACCGCCAAATACCACACCCTGATCAATATTCACCGTCTGGTTCACAAGGGTAGGCTGCGGTCTCGGATCATGTCCCCATACTACTATTTCTCCCGATTCATGGTCCACGAACCAATCCTTACGGATCGGTTTTCCGTTCGCATCCTGCCCCTCCGTATCTCCATAGCGGCAATAATCAGAAATACGTGCCGACTGTTTGCCAATAAAATGATCCTTAATCCCGGCATGAGCCACGACCACGTGTCGCAATCCATTTCTGCCAAAAATAAGATGAGAGGGTGCATGTAGCAGAAAATCCCTTAACTCGCTTCTAAGCTGTTCCGCCGCTGTCTTGCCCGCTTTTTGCTCATATTGGGCCAGTTCCTCTGCAAATCGTTCATCGCCATGACTGAGAGTCACCTTTCTTCCATCGAGGTAACGGCCGATTTTCCAGCCATGATTGCTGTCAATCATATACGCTAGTCCGGCATCCACGTGCTTTTTCCAGAACTGCACCGCTTGTAACGATTCTGGGCCACGGCTCATCACATCCCCGACAGATACTAGTCTTCTACCATCTGGATGATGGTATAGTCCTTCCGTATCTTCCGTATATCCTAGCCGCTCTATCACTTCCAGCATCTCACGGTAGCACCCATGGATATCACCAATGATGTCAATACCTGAACCAATCTCATGAAACAGTGGCTGCACACGGCGAACAAAGTTCATTTCTTCTACATCCTTAAGGACATAGCAAGCGTTAAAGCCTTCCTCACGGATACCACGCAGGTTCCGTTTTAACAGCTGTGCCTGCTGCTTGACCCGTTGGCGGCCACGCGGATGCTCCCTGCCTAAATCACGTTCCAGCAGCACAGCTTCGGGTACATCCAGTACCAAGGCCATAACAGGAACATGAGCCTTGGCTGCCAGCTGTACATATTTCTGGCGATCCTCAGCGTACAAATGAGTGGCATCCACAACCGTCAGCTTATTCAAGCGACAGCGCATAGCCAGAATCGTATCCATCGCCTCAAACGCCTTGGCTGACATTTGCTGATACTCATAGAACAGTACGTCCGATTCCAGCCTTGGAAGTCCACTCCAGTCTATAAATTCCGTATCTCCAACCAGCTTGCGAAAATGATCCGAGGATACCACTTCTGTCTCCATTAGAATCCCTTCGCTCACCAGCCTGTCCAATAATGTGGTTTTGCCACTGTTGGAGGCCCCCACCAACACAACCAGTCCAGCATGCGGTAAATGAATCGTACGTTTGGATGAATTGCTCATGCTTCCTTCTGCTCCTTTCTGCGCGTAAATATAGCCATTTGGGTCGGTTGTCCAAAGCCTTCAACCTCTTCTCCGATCCCCTTCAGCGCTATCGAATAAGGAGCTTCCTCAATCCACTGCTCACATCGTTCCTGAAACTCGCTTCTATTCCATTCAAAACGGTGATCGCCATGCCGCAGCTCTTGCTGGTTCATGCGATATACTTCATTATATTCACGATTGGGAGTCGTCACGATCAGCACATTTGGCTGATACTCCGTCACAATCGTCTTCATCACCCGGTTCAGACGATGCTCGTCCACGTGCTCAATGACCTCACATAGGATCATCACATCTTTGCCCCGCAATTGTTCATCATAATAAAAGAGAGAGCCCATCATGGGTGTAGGAATGATCGCGTCGGTATGCCTTTCCAGCTTGGCAAAACGCTCCATGGCTCTCACCTGTGCATACGCAGACGGCTCCACCGCCCAAATTTCTTCAATGCCCGTCATTCGGGCCATCCGAGCCGAAAGCTTCCCTTCTCCTGAACCAAAATCTACGATTTTCTGTCTGCGAGGCAGCTTGCGAATCACGTCCATAATAGCTTGATACCGCAGCTCATTCAGCCGTACAGCAGGCTGTTGCTTCCCTTCCTCCTGTGGCTGTTCTGGCTGTTGAATCTGTTCGTGCTTATCCTTTTGAGCTTGGACAGTTTCCTTTTCAATATGTTTTTTAGTACCTGTTTCAGCAGAATCAGATTGCTCAAATTGCTCAATCAGATTGGTAAAACGAAGCGTGCGTCGAATGATGAGCTCGCGTAGCGGATGCTCTGGCAACCAGCCTTCACCGTAACGTCTCAGCTTGTCAAACTCTTCTTCACTAATATAGTAATGCTTATAATTATCCAGCACCGGAATCAACAGCAATAACTGACGCAGCGCATACTGTACCGTCTGGTGGCCACTTAACGTGACATATCTGACGGTGCTTCGATTTTTCAGCTGAAAAGAATAATCCGCTTCCCCTCGTTCTATGGCCACTTGATAGCCCAGCGGAGCAAATAGTCCCTCCACCACAGAATCCGGCAAATCCGAAGCAACGGGCCCAAACGATAACTCCAGCGCAAAAGGGTGCGTCACCCATTCTGTATAGTCTTCCTTGGGTTTGCCATTCAGGGCTGTGCCAAGCGAGCCACGAATATAGGTGCAAAATAAGCTGCTGGTTACAAACTCCCGGTCATTAATATATTGTGTAATATCATAGCTGTCCGGACTGTTTTTGACCAAATCAATCGAATCTGGCGAAGCCTGAATGACGATCTCAGCCTCTTCCTCGGTAAAAACAGTGTACACCATGCGTACACGTGCACCTTTTTCTGTGCGATCATACGTATTGTAAGGATTCTTAGCAAGCAAATGCGAAATCATCCCTGCATGGGTTCCGGTTGCTTTTAGCGTAATGTGCATACTCCACTTCTCCTTCCCAGCTTATGCTTTCCATACTTCATTCACCGCAACGCGGAACAAATCATCCAACTGCTGATCAAGTCCACTTTCCATATGCTGAAGCAAGGGCGCCTTTTGTTCAAAATAAGCAATTTGCTGCTGGATAAAATCATTCACCACCGAAAGCCGTGGCTCAATATCCAGTTCCTCGCCCGCTTTTTTACGTTGCAGCAAATGCCCGATCACCTGATAAAGTTCTGTATCGGCCGGAATTAATTCCTCTAGCAAGTCTACGAATTCCATCGGAGGCATGCTGTTGTAACGTTCAATCCAGCCACAGGCCAGCAGTGGGCGCAGTACATAAAAATACTTTTTAATCTTCACCTGTTCTCCTTGCAAATAATCCCGATAGTTCCCTCGCGCCATATTCAGGTAATGGTACACACAGGACTTCGGAGAGAAGGTTAACGGTGATATCGCACGAATCTGGTCAGCCACTGAATACTGCTCCAGATAGGGAATCGGAGATTGCAGCCATTCCAGTAAAGGCGGATTGGACTTGCGAAACAAATGGAGTGCCTTTTTCAAATCCCAGCCGTTCATATCCAGCAAATTGCTGATTGGTCGCTCAATCACATCCCGCTTATCAAAAATAGACAAATACCATTCTACGGGTCTTACATAGATAAATCGTACATCATAGTCACTGTCCTGTGAAGGAAACCCCCATGCCCGACTGCCTGATTCACAGGCGTACACAATGCGCACCTGCTCCGCCTGCTCCAATGCGCGCAGCTCACGCAAAATCATTTCGCGCATTTCTGGTTGAATGAAACCCTGCCCATGCTTCACATCTGTCATGTTGTTCCCTCCCTTATCATTAAAGTATTTCCCGAATCTGTTCTCTAATCGACTCCTCCGTTTCAGCTACCGATAAGCGGCGAAGGCGCTCTGTCGTTTTCTCTCCCCACATCTCAGAAGACCATACCTTGAGTACATGAAGCGCTGCACGGCGATTGGAGGTCACCGGACTCCAAAGCCCGGCAGCAACTAGCTCTTGTCCCATTCCTTCGTGAGAAGACAATAGTTGCAACAGCATACCCAGACATTGATGCGCTTCATACTCCAGTCCATACCCAGGTAGATTAGCAGGGCCGGAAGCAATCTCTCCCAAGGGCAAGTGCTGTTCTGCAAAAGCCACCAACTTGCGTACCCGCTGTTCATCCTCTGTCTTGATGAGTTCAAAGTACAGAGTCGGCTTAACTGGATATCTGCTTAATTGATCAAATAGCACAGGCCATACATCTAGTGTCAGCATTCGAGCTACACGAATGGCGTAGTGGAGATGAGGTGAATCTGCATGCTGCAATTCCTGCTCCACCAGCTTCACCCACTGCGGATCGTCCATCATCTGCTGGCACAGCGACGCGTAACGTCTACGCAATTCCGGTGTCCATTCATGCTCATAACGTGTCTCCCATGAATCGTCCTCTTCATCCAGAAAGTCTGCAATATCCATGATGATCGTAAAATGCTGCACCGTCGTGCACATGGCCTTGGCATGACGAAGGTAGTTACCTATAACCATAGCGGCATGCTCATAATCGTCTATACTTTCCGCAGGTCCGCCTGCTGCCAGCAAAGCCGACAATATATCGCCTGCCCCTTCAAACAACTCCTGATCAATCTGCGGAACGGCGATGACTGTATGCAGCTCGCCTTTATGAGCGCACTCATAAGCAAGATATTCATACATGACATTATTGCGGAATCCTTCCCGCAGTAGCCAATCACGTATTTCTTGACGCGCAGGCTCCAGCCGTTCCACTACGTGAATACGTCCCCATCCATGTACTTGATTGGCTAACGTATACAACTGTTCATTGGCTTGCTCCGAAATATTACGGATTGCCACAGCCGCATATAGCGTGAATTCATCATGCTTCGCTAGTGTAAAAATAAGCTCGTGATGCTGCTCTGTCTCCAGTAATCCAAGCAATGCAATGCCGATTTTCACCACATTACGGTGTGCTCCATGTTCAGCCAGCCAACGCGCTTCCTCATACAATCGGTCTGGCTGAATTGCTGGATGCTGGCGCACCGCATCCAGCAACGGATCAATCAGACTGAGCGCATTTTCCTCCATCAAGCGTACATACGTCTCACGTCTCGTCTTCATTCCTGGCTTACGACATTGTCTGGACAACAGCTGCACCAGATCCTTGATTTTGTCGGCTACATGCTCGCCAGCACCATGATGCCCAAATGCTCCATCTAATCCTCCTGCCACCCAACGCATCGTGTGACCTGCCCAATATTCTTCATCATCCGGTAATTGATCATCAGTAAGCCTACCCTGAGTATCCATTCCCTGCATAATCGTTTCATAAATCGAAAGCTTGCCTACCCATGGATATAACACTTCATTTTTGCGTCGTCCAAACATGTTGCATCACCCTTCTGTTATGTATTGCTTCTTATTTCATCGTGCTATCTTATATTTCTATGATGCTTTATTTTGGAAGTCGTGAACATGGTGAAAGTATTACAAAGAAGAATAATTTCCCTTTTTCCTGCATCCCTTCCCTGTTAGAATAAAGGGATACTTGCTTTCGGAGATCGGCAACAGAAACGGAGAATGCATCATGGCGAGAGAGAGTTTTGATAAAGAAATTCAATTCCTGCGCATGCTCACACTGACCAGCGGCGCTTATAATCGGCAGCAATTTGCAGACAGACTGGGCATTTCAGTGCATACCTTTGATAAAACAATCCGGCGTCTCAAGGAAATCGCCCAATCCGTACAACAGCAGTTGCCTGAGGACCAGGGACATGATTTTAATGAGATGCTGCGCTTTAATTATTACGAATCCGCTGATCCATTACTACTATTCCTGTTTCGGGCCAAATCGCTCAAGGAATCAGAAAGCGTCCGCTTATCTCTTCTGCTCACAGCGCTACAGTCACAGCCTCTGACCACTATGGAATTGCTGGATGCTTGCTGCAACGGGCTGCCTTCCGACAGTTCGCTACCGGATGAGAAAACGATTCGTTCCGATCTGAAATATCTGGTCGAAGTCGGCGTGGTTCGCAAGGAACCCGGTGGCAGACCTTATCGCTATGCTGTCCGCAACGATCTGGTGACAGGACTGACAGACGAGGAATTACTGGACTTATATGATTTTGTAGACATTATGGCCAACACCCAGCTTCCCTCTGTGCAGGGATATCTGTTGCGAGATCATCTTAAAAAGGCCATGCGCCGTCAAGCCGGAGATCGGGATATAATCGAACCTTTTTTATATAAATACCACTATTATTCACGCATTCTGGACGAAGCCCATATTCATCCGCTTCTGCACGCCATTCGGCAACGCCGCTGTGTAACTTTTTTATATTTTTCGACATCCAAACGAAGCATGTACGGGTCACAGAACACAAACCCGCTGTTTGAAAAAGAGACGGAGGGCCGTGAACATACCATTCTACCCCTGCAAGTCATCTATGATCATCAATATGGACGTTGGTATGTGCTCGGTCACGTAGGCGGCAAAGGAATCATGAAGTTTCGTATGGAGGGCATGACTCAATTGGTGGAGGGCAAGCCTGTACCAGAGCAGTTTCATGCCGACCTCCTAGCGGTGTTGGAAGAAAAAATGCGGTACAGCTGGCTCGTTGATACCGGTCGCCCTGTGAAGGTACGGGTACGTTTTTTTAATCCTGAGGGCGCGAAGCGCAACTTTATTCGGGAACGTGTGCTGTCACAGGGACAATGGGGTACGATTGCGGAGGAAGAAAGTGAATCCTTTATCTATGAAATCACCGTGAATGGAATCACCGAGATTAAACCGTGGATTCGCAGCTTCGGATCAAGCTGTGAGGTATTGGAGCCTGAGCGGCTGCGTAAGGAATTCAGACAGGAATGGAAGGAGCTGCAAGCCTATTATGAGCCTGTTCGAGAAAATATTTAACTACCAGATCGTCTCTCGGCTGGATGAATCGGGCGCTTTTGCTACCACATCGCAGGAAAGAGTCTGGCTCCAATCTATGCTGACAGACTCGGCAGCAATAGAGGCTTTCACCCCGTCTACGCTTGATAAGCTTCGGCAGATGCTCGCAGACGACGAGCCTCTGGAGGCCGATGGAAGTTTGCGGGAAAAAGCAGGTATCCCTGCTGTCTCGGTATATCATCCACTCTTGCGTGAATTGCGTCCTATTCTGCGGTCCCGTTCAGGCATCTGTATGACCTACAAACTGCGCAACGGACGCATGCATGAGCGAATGTCCGGTTTTCCATATAAGCTGGAGTTTTCTATGGTCAAAAAAGAATGGAGCCTGCTGTGGTATAACCGCAGACACCGCGCGCTCATGTCTACCAAGCTGTCTAATATCGTGAACATCAGGGAAGATGAGCTTCTACCCGAAGAGGCCGAAAAATTCACCCAACGTATTCTCGGTATACTGGAGTCGCGCAAAGAGCAGGGCATCATCGAAATTATTCCTGTATATAACGGAGAAATGTCCCGTATTTTATATGCTTTTTCCTGCTTTGAAAAAGAGGTCGAATATGTTCAGGAAGCAGATACCTATCGTATTACGCTCACCTTCCAAGCAGACGAATGTGAATATGTACTATCCAAAATCCGTTTCCTTGGCAAACGTGTCAAGGTCGTCCAAGGCTCCCGGCTGATTTCACGAATGAAGGAAACAACGGCCAAGGCCCTTGCACGATACGAAGAGGAATAGCTGCTGAGGCAATATGAGAGGCCTCCATGTAAATAGACCCTCCCTCCGTCTGTTAATGAGACGAAGGGAGGGTCTATTAAACTACGGTTCGTATAAACAAGGTCATACACTTACGCCTGCTGTAACAAGCGGGTCCGCAGTACCAGTTACGGCAAGGCTTGTCCGCGCGCACTGACATACAATTTATACCATTCCTCACGGGTCATCAGCTCGCTCTGGCGTTCCGCATCCTGACATGCCTTGATTCGTTCAGGATTGGCGCTGCCAATGACAGGCTGAATCCGTGCCGGATGTTTCATAAGCCAGCCAAGGACGATCGCTTCACTTGTCGTTTCCTTTTCAGAAGCTAGCTTCTGCACCAGTTCTGCCGTCTTAACGACATGCTCAGGCTGTCCTTCCAAAGGACCTCCGCTAAAACGTCCCTGCGCCAGCGGTCCCCAGGCTTGGAGCTGAATATCCTCGGTTTGGCAATATTCCAGCAAACCTTCGCCAAAATGTATATTCGTCCCCGCCTGCTGGTTCACATGTACTGTCTGATCTACAAAATGCAGATGCGCCAGGCTCATTTCCAGCTGATTAGCGATCAGCGGCTCCGTTAGGCTCCGCTCCAGAAAACGAATTTGGCTTACATTCATATTGGAAACGCCAAAATGCCGTACTTTGCCAGATGTCTTAAGCTCGCTGAACGCCTTCGCTACTTCTTCCGGCTCTACCAGCGGATCGGGGCGATGCAGCAGCAGGATGTCCAAATATTCCGTACCCAGACGCTTCAGAATACCATCCACGGACTCCATAATATGAGCATATGAGAAATCAAAACGGCCCGGGAGCGTACCATCCGGCAGAAAAATGCCGCATTTGGACTGAATTACGATTTGTTCACGCAAGCCCGGCTGTCCCTTTAAAACCCGACCGAAAATTTCTTCCGCTTTCCCCATACGATAGATATCCGCATGATCGAACATCGTAATCCCAATGGATTGTGCAGCTTCTACAGCTCTTTCCGCTTCAACGACATGCGCCTGCGTAAACGGTGCATGGCTCCATTCTCCACCAAAAGGCATACAACCGAGCGCCAGCCGACTATCGGAGATTCCACGTTTCTGTAAAGGCATAATCTTCATGCTGCTCCTCCTTCAACCCTCAAAATATTCCCTGATTTATCCACATATGAATAGTTCGTGAAACCGCTATCACACACCTATTTTACCACTTACTTACGGTCGTGTATCACTTTGGTCCCAATCCACATCTTTTTATCCGAATATCCCCATGCTCAGATAACGCTCTCCGGTATCCGGGGCAATGCAAAGTACCCGTTTGCCTGCTCCCAAACGCCGAGCTTCCTGAATCGCCGTCCATATCGTAGCTCCGCTAGAGGGGCCAACCAGAATCCCTTCCTGGGCAGCAATCGCCCGTGTCATTGCAATCGCATCCTCATCGGAAACCTGCACGATTTCGTCATACACTTCCGTATTCAGCACGGTGGGAACAAAGCCTGGACTGGTGCCAACCAGCTTATGTGGACCGGGTTTTCCTCCAGATAGCACTGGCGAGCCTTTCGGCTCAACTACAACAATCCGCAGATCCGGCAAATACTGACGCAGCACTTCACCTGTTCCCGTAATGGTACCGCCCGTTCCCGAAGAAGCGACGAACACATCCAGCTTTCCTTCCGTTTGTTCCAAAATTTCAAGTGCTGTGGTCATACGATGGATATCGGGATTGGCCTCATTTTCAAATTGATGCGGGATAAAGCTCCCTTCAATTTCAGCCCCCAGTTCGAGTGCCTTGCGAATCGCTCCTGGCATCCGTTCTTCTGCTGGTGTCAGTACGACCTCAGCCCCGTAGGCTTTCAAAATATTGATCCGTTCCTTTGTCATATTCGAAGGCATCACCAAAATTGCACGGTAACCTCGAGCTGCCGCATTCATCGCAAGACCAATTCCCGTGTTGCCACTTGTCGGCTCAATAATAGTGCCTCCTGGCTTTAAATGTCCTGCCTTTTCCGCCTCGGCAATCAGGTTGCCCGCCGCCCGATCTTTAACACTGCCGCTTGGATTAAAATACTCCAGCTTCACATACACTTCCGCATCCTGCGGCCCTGTGAGCCGTTGGAGTCTTACACAAGGTGTATCTCCTATTAAATCTGTAATACTATGTACCACTTTAGGTGCCATCGTCATATCCTCCTTGGATCGTTCCTTACAGCGTCATTTACGATCTTCATATCATACTACCAAAATAACATACTTGCCTCCTTCCTACCTGTCGCTTTTGTAAATTACATAAAACTTATCAACTTAGTATGTAAAATTCTTGCAAAATGGGTCGCCAGATATCGCCTGTAATGATATACTCGCATTACTATTTTTTCAGGAGGATACAAGACACTTATGAGTAACCAAGAAAATATGACAGCAAATCGCTTCCCCCCCTCCTTGCTATGGTTGACCCTTGGTGCCTTCGCCATCGGCATGACCGAATTCGTCATTATGGGACTTCTGCCTAATGTAGCCCATGATCTTCATGTTACGATTCCGCAAGCCGGGCAGTTAATCACCAGTTACGCGCTTGGTGTGGCCATTGGAGCACCTGTACTTACTGTATTAACCCATAAGGTTCCGCAGAAAAAGCTGCTATGCCTCCTAATGACTATATTCATTTTAGGTAATCTTTTTTCCGTTATTGCTCCCAATTACGAACTTCTGATTGCGGCCCGTATGGCTACTGCATTATCGCACGGAACCTTTTTGGGAGCCGGTTCACTGATCGCTGCCCGACTGGTTCGTCCTGACAAACGTGCAGGTGCTATTTCTATGGTGCTGACCGGTTTGACCGTGGCGAACATTATTGGGGTGCCCTTTGGTACTTTTATCGGACAACAGCTCGGCTGGCGTGCTTCCTTTGGAGCCATTGTGGTCATCGGCTTGATTTCTCTCTTCGGTATCATTCGTTACATTCCGGTAATTCATCAGGACAAGCCTTCCAGTCTCAAACAAGAAGTCAAAAGCCTGTTTAATCCAAAAGTGCTGCTGATGCTGCTCACAGGTGCAGTCGGTTGTGGTAGCCTGTTCACTGTCTTTACGTACATTACGCCTTTGCTTACGGACATTAGTGGCTTTGCCGAGCATAGCATTACCTGGATTCTCGTCCTGTTTGGCCTAGGGGTAACGATCGGCAACATCGTTGGCGGCAAGCTCGCAGATTGGAAACTGCTGCCATCCCTGATCGCAAACTATGCTGTACTGGCTATTATTTTGACCATTCTGACATTTACGCTTCAAAGCCAGATATTGGCCGTCATCACAGTCTTTATCTGGGGCATTGCTGCGTTCGGCATCATGCCGGGTATTCAGGTTCGCATCATGAATCTGGCCTATGAGGCTCCTTTGCTTGCCTCTACCTCCAGCCATTCCGCATTAAATCTGGGTAACGCAGGCGGCGCTTTTATCGGGGGAGTCGTTATTAATCAAATGGGGCTAGCCGCTATTCCATGGGTTGCATCGCTTATCACTGTCGGCGGTCTACTCCTTATGGTGGTCAGCTACATTGTGGATCGCAAGACGGCTCATCCTGAAGCGATAGCGGAGATACAATCATAGAATCGTTTAGCAAGTTGGACGTAAACGAATGGTTCATTTTTCATAGATTGAGAGATATTGTCCAGTCTCTCCTTCTACATTCCTCATAGTATGGCATTGAAATACCAATTTATGAGGAAAGAAGTGTGTATGATGAGCCTTTATTTTACTAACAACACGAGTAACACGATCTATGCTGCCTATGCTTATCCTGATTCCGACTGTCATCCCATGAATTATTCTAAAATGGGCTGGTATCGGATAGAGCCTGGTAGTACGAGGGAAGTATGGAGCGGTTCTGTAGGGGGAACCACATTCTACTATTATGCTGAAGATCACTCCAATAGGTGGAGTGGTACGTACCGCACACGGCTTCCGAGAAGTACTGACCATGATTTTCATTGGTGTTGGAACTATAGCAGCGGATCATCCAGACGAGTGGGGATGCGTAGACTACCCATTGACGATTCTATAGTCAATTTCACCCTCGAGTTCATCACCAGTACAAGTAAAAGCAAACCGGCATCAAAGAAAACTCGTACGGCGTTACCTTCCAAATCCGCAGAATCCAGCATTCGCAGAATTCCGAGAAGACCGGTTCGCTTTAAAAAAGGAACCCCAGTTCCGGTAAAGTCCAAACGATAAGTCAAAGAACCGTAACCCGCAAGATGGACATTTTGAAAAAAGTGACCCCCTTGCGGGTTATTTTTATTTCACTCTGGACATTCAGACGCTTGTTGCAACCACAGTATTTTTCCTCGCCGTTCAGCTTAACCAATGATCAAAAAAGTCCCGATAGCCCTGCTTCATCACCTGACTTGAAAACTGTTCCATAGCGTATGCCTGATTTTCTGTAGAAACCCGGCGCGGTGAGGCGGCAGCCATATTGACCAGCTCGAACCAGTTTTTCTCATTCCCTGAAAAAGAATGCGTAGAGCTGATATGTCCATAGCAAGGATGCTCTGGCTTCACGACGATTTTACCCATAGCCAGCGCTTCGGTCAGTGGCATCGCGAACGTATCGAATTTGGAGCAGCTCCAATACACCTTTGCCGTGTTCATCAGTGCAAACACCTCATCTTGCGTCAACGCAAATTGAAGTTTAACATTGTCCGGGATATCGTACTTCTTCATACTTTCCTTGTAGCGTTCACCGCCAAATACCATATAGACATCCTTGTCAGGATTATGCCTCGCATACTCCAGCACCAAGTCCGGACGTCGGTTCTCCTCATCTCTACCAATCCACATCACCCGGTTCTCTACCACTTGCGAGGGATCAAAATGCTTTTCCACCAGCCGCTCATTAAATCCGATCGGGATGACTGTCACATCGGTTACGCCAAACTTCGAAGCCATCTCCTGCTTGAGAAAGGCAGTCTGTACGATAGCCTTGTCCACGATCTGATAAAAAGGCTTCATCATCTCATAGCCTGTAAGTGCCGGATCAGGAAAACTATGCGGAAAAAGCACGCTGTTTTTAAAGAACATGTTCAAATAGGTAAAGCCAGATACCGTATAAATAACGTGCTCAATCTGCTGCTCATGGAGTTGGTCCAGTACGACGTCATAGTTGACCAAGTCGCCCTTTTCGTGCTCATAGCCCGGAAGCCAGTCATGGCTGCTCACATGGCGCTCTGGTGATACAAATACGATGTCCACCCCCAATTCCAACCCGATCTGCTTTAGACGTTCTGCAAAAATACGAGGACCCTGTGCTTCAGCAAATTGTATTTTTCTCATGACCAAACCGACTTTTTTCATGGATTTATTCCCCACCTTCTTTTGCTAACTAAATACAGTCTATGTCTTAAGCTACTATCTACATTGTTGGGCTTGTCCCCAATCCATCATCGCTGCACATTGGTTCAAACAGGCTAACGTTTCATCCAACTGGGACTCTAATTGCTCTTTTGACCATTTATCGCCGTTTCTATGCAGGTTCGTTCCAATCCTTTGCAAATCACTTGTGATTAACAACAGCATCCAGAGCGAAAATACCACCGCAAACATGCCATATTCCAGCATAAATGCCGTTTGATCCACTCTTATCCCCAACAGCTCCAGCTGCTCCACGTATGTGTCCAGCATACGAATACGCAATTCGGACGTCATGCGTCGGGGAAACAACGGATGGGACATGTCGATCAGGTGATATACATCCCACAGCGGTGTGTTCAGATGAGCATGCTCCCAATCCAGTACCATAAGCCGTTCCCCGCTCAGCGCATAGTTCCCCGGATGAAGATCACCATGAGACAGTACAAGCTGCTGTGAAAAAGATAAATGCTCCAGCTGTACATACATACGCTGCATCTGTTGCTTAGATAATCCCAGTGAGCTGCAAAGCTTTAACACATCCGGCTTGCGCGTGTATAGCTCGGAAACTATCTCCTGAATAAGTGGCTTTGGTCCTCGCAGCGGCATCCCAGCAAAACGATCCGTCGGCAAAGCATGCCACCATGCAACAAGTCCAACAGCTCGCAATAAAGTTTCGTCTGCGTGTAGATGATGTAACGGACCAAGGTCCTCAAAAACCATCCATTCTCCTCCGCCATCCGCACCTGCATCAGACCAGGCTAGCAATCGGGGATAGATCGGTGATAACGCAGGAAGCACATGCTCATACACCCATCTCTCCCGCCCCTCCTGATCATCGTTGGTTAGCGGTTTGAATATATAACTTTCAGAGGAAGACACGTAAAAACGTTCCACATGCCGACCATTCGTACCTGTATATAAAATTTCACGATTCCGCACCAGCGTATCATTCAAGGTGCCGTCAACATACACATATTGATGAAAAGGATTCATAGCCACCCAACTTTTTTGTATAAAATGTAATAGCACGATCATATCACAGTCCTCGTTCCGAACGAAGCCCAGACCATCTTTGGGTAACTCGACGTACCAAAAAAGGGGCTTGTCCAATCAGATCCACACGACCTGTTGGACAGCCCCTTTTCATATCCGTACTCCTATCCTACTCTCCGATTAATATTTAGTATTGCCGGATTCACTCGTATTACTGGATTTAAAGCCTTTGAACAATTGTTTCACATTGTGATAACGAGTGTTCGTAATTTTTGCTTTGCTGTTAGGACCGTCCGATCTCAGAATTGAATCCTTAACGTTGGAAATATCCGAGTTATCTAAAGTCATATTCACTCTAAAAGTAGAGTCTCCCAGCTGGCGAACCAGTTTTCCGATATCATCGGCTCTAAAGTTTTTAATGTTAATCGTGCCTTCGGCATTAATTTGGAACACTTTATCGTACGCATGGAACGCTCCACCGCCCGTAATGTTTACCGTGCCTGGTTCTTTAAGCGTCAATGCATCTTCACCTACATCCTCCCATGTTACGTTGGAGATTGTGCCGTTGCCATATACATGCACACCATCCGCAGCAGGGGCAGCGATGATCACATTTTTCAAAGTTGCATTATTTTCAAGCTTGAAAATAGGCTTTTGAGCCTCTTTCTGGCTTCCGTCTCCCAAGGTATCGGGATCAGCCACTACAGTCTTGCCCTTACCATCGTATACTTCTCCGGCTTTAACAAGTATGGTCTTATGAACGACTTCTGGAGCTGCATGAGCAGAATAATTGCCGACAAATAAAGCAACCAACATTCCTGATAAAGCGATACTGAGTCCCTTTTTCAATACTTTAGCTGTGTTTGTTTTCATTTCAATTCATCCCTCTCGTAGATATTTTTTATTGTTCCAATTCTTCGTTGACTAGAACGCGTAGACCGTATCACCACCTTCGCACAATGAACCCATTGACCGATACATGTCTATAAAGCATTATTCAACTATTTGCATATGTATACTTGGTTTTTGGCCCAAAGCAATTTTGTCTTCTAATTAATATAAAGCACAAATTGTAAATAGAGCGATTACATTTACAATTTGCATAACTCTATTATAATCAAACTTCCAGTAATTTCAATATATTTTCCGCCAAAATATGTCCTTTTTTTCAATTAAGTACACAATATTGCCTCTTTTATACTTGTACAAGTTTATTTTATGACAATTTACGCATCAAATCGCTGAGTATCTAGTCTCTAATGCGCGCTCTATGTCACTAGAATGTAATCAGAACCTTATTTCGTCCTATACCTCATTTTTGATGTAGTCTATACTATTGAATGACACGTTTGATGAACGTATAATGTATTTAGTGCTTTGAAGCGTCACATCTCAACATTACTGGTGAGAAAAGAGTGGTTATCGTGCAAAACAATAGTGAGATTCCATTAAAAGAACAAAATATTGTGCTCATCGGCTTTATGGGTGTAGGCAAAACAACGATCGGTTCCCAACTAGCGCGCAAGCTGTATCGCGATTTCGTGGATATTGACCAGGAGATTGAACGAGAATACAACATGCCAACAACAGAGATTTTCAAAACTTATGGAGAGAAGCGTTTCCGTGAGATTGAAAAAGAGCATATTATGAAGCTGTGCAGCAACACACGCCTTAAAATCATTTCCGTTGGCGGTGGTGCATTTTTACAGGAAGAGGTGAAGCAAGCTTGTTTGGCTTCATCGATTGTTTTCTTCTTGGATTTAAATTGGGATTCCTGGAAAGATCGGCTCAAGATGCTGATTGACACCCGTCCCAATCTACAAAACAAGACTTTAGGGGAAATTGAGGATCTCTTCCGTTCCAGACAGGACATTTACGCGGTGAATCACTCCAAGATCGATACGGATCAGTTGGATGCGGAAGAAGTCGCAGACTATATTATTCAAACGCTGAATCTAGGTTGGGAGTTGTATGAACCTACTCGGGGATTGAATTAAGAGTTACACAAAAAGGAGGGCTCCAGCATGCTTACCGCATGGGGGCCTTCCTTTTTGGTTCACTGCGGATATATTACTGACTGGCGAGTAATGCCTATCCATCTTTTAAGAATGGCTATGCAGCACCGTCAGTATCTCTCTCAGTTCAGTGACAGGAATCTGTCCCGGTGCGGAAGCTTTCTTAGCAGCACCAAAGGTCAGAGCCGAACCAAATAGTTCTCCGGTCAGGCGGCTCACGACACCTTTCCCTGCCATCGACATCGTAATAATCGGCCGATCTGCATACTCTTCTGCCATGGTACGCGTGGCATCCAGCAAAGTGAGTACATCGGCTGTATTGGTTGGCATCACTGCTATCTTAGGCAGATCGCCTCCCAATTCCTGAGCCTTACGTAACCGGGACACAATCTCCTCCTTCGACGGCGTCTTATGAAAATCATGATTAGATATAATCACATATACGTTATGCTTATGTGCTGCTTCTACCAGCGTCTTCACATCAGCTTCCTCATTAAAAAGCTCTACATCAATAAGTTCGACTTGCCCCGTTTCGGCTACTGTACGGTTCAATTCCACATAACTCGCTGCACTGATTTCTTTTTCTCCGCCTTCCCGAGCGCTACGGAACGTAAATACGAGCGGAACATTTACTAAAATAGAACGAATTTCATGTAAGGCAGCTTTAACCTTTTCCAGATCCTCCACATGCTCGAAAAAATCGACTCTCCACTCCACGATATCCAGGTCGAGCGTACGTAAATAAGTGGCCTCTTCCTTCAACTGCTCCAACGTTTCTCCCACCATTGGCACACAAATTTTTGGCGCTCCTTCACCGATCAGAACATCTTTCACCTTTACGATTTTAGCCATCTCTATCTCACTCCCAAATTACAGTTTCAAGTCGAACATGTACAATAATTCATAGTATAACGCATTCTGAATAAGCATGCAGATGATTAGGTCCAGTCGTCATTTATTTGGTATCAAGTACGATTTCAGGGGACAATTTGCGACTTGCTGGAAAAACTAAACTGTACCGAAAATTAACAAACACCGCCAGTACGATCCCTAGTACATTCACAATAATAGCTAGCATAAAAACACTCGATATCTGAGAATGTTTCAAAAGAAAGCCTGTAAACACGGGGATGACCGTGTATGACAGCGAGGTTGCTGTATACACAAACCCGGTAATCTGTCCTTTTCGTTGACTAAAAAATTCACTCATTACGGTTAATGTCAGTTGAAGTACACCTGATATTGAAAACCCGATGACACTCGCACAAATAATGGCCGCAGCCCCTGACTTGAAAAGGAGAAGCGCTCCAAAAGCCAAGAGAGAAATACATGGATAAATAAGAATAATGTGAACAGGTTTAACCCATTTTCTTAACACAATTACTAATACAAACACGGAAATCAGCGAACCGACATTGTAATAAACTAATAATCTGAGAGACTCTGATTGGGTCATACCGATAAACTGTTGTCCAAAAGTAGGAAGCCATAACTGCACAATATAAAGCAAAGTCGGTCCGGTAAATCCGAGCAAGATAAGGCATACCCCTTCCTGCCAAAACCGCGGCTTACTCCGATCATTTGCCTCCAATTTTCCCGCTTGCTCAACGCTCGATACAGAAGTATCACCAACTGACTCCTTGGGTGACTGAACCCGCATGTCTGGGAACTTCATCTTGAATAGGTAAATTGCATTTAAAGCGAATATGAGGGCTGGTAAAAAGAAAGAGAACCCGTAGAAAATGTCGTGATTCATAAAAAAGATAATCATTAACGGTAAAAATGCTGCCCCGATGGATATAAAACCTCTTACCAACACTGTAGCCGAACCAGAGGATTGGGGAAAAGCTTCGATCAGCGCTGGATAAGTACCTGAATCAAGAAAAGAATTCGCTACGCCTGCCAGCACAGCCAGTACGATCGCCATCTCAAAGCTGGGACTCAGCGGTATACCGACCAAGAATACAGCCATTAGTAGCCCTGCTACCACAATAAACGGCTTACGACCATAACGATCGGAGAGCACCCCGGATATGTACAGCGTAAACAGCCTGCCAAATCCCATCGCAGAAACCAAGAGACTGATGCCCGTCTGATCTGTATGCAAATGCTCTGTTAAAAAGGACATGTGGGACGCCAGCATAATATTAAACATGCCGAACAAAAGATAGTTTACATAAAGGCCTGTCGCCACTGGAAAAGAAGAACGTTTTATCATGAATTCACCTGCTTTTGTAAGTAAGTCTTGTAGTATTAAAAATGTGAATCATTTCACATTACCTGTGTCGATGATGAAGTATAGAACACATTTTAAAATTTATCAAGTTTAAATATTGCGGGACCCCAGCCTAGACGCGCTGATGCGTTTTCAGATAAAACTCCTTGCCGTAGCTTAGTGCAAAGTTCCGAAAGTCCACTACTGCCGGGGATAAATACCTATTTTTGATGCTGGCCAGGTAGATAAAACGCTCGTATTCTGGATTTACAATAGGCAATGTTTTGACGTTAAAATAATCTAACGATGAAATTCGAGGCATAACTCCAATTCCGTAATTGACAGACACCAGCCCTGCCATTGCTGTATCCTCTTCAATCTCGCAAATAATCTGTGGCGTAACGCCCGCTTTGACAAACAAATTCTCAATAATGGGCCGAACTCCACTCTTTTTGTTGAAGAAGATCACCGGATAATCCGCTGTATCCTTGAGATCAATTTGGTCTAAAGTCCCCAGTGGATGATCAGGCGAAACAATGACAACCAGTTCCTGCTGAGCCAACGGAATAAACTCCACATCCGGTACATTTTCCATGTGAGAGCAGAACGCCACATCATAATGTTCCTGCTTCAGCCCCTGGATAATATCGTTCGTATTCCCTTGGTGAAACGAAAAGGAGATATCTTTACGGGCATCCAGAGCTGAAAAGGCTTGAATAATCGCTGGAATGAAGTGTGAGCCTAACGTGTAAATGAACGCCAAATCTATATTTCCATGGCTTGGACTCACTAGCTCCCGTAAATTGTGTTCTCCCTTTTCTAATTCATCCATCGCGTGCTCCACATACTTCAGGAAAAATCGTCCGTATTTGTTTAACCGAATATTTCTCCCCTGCTTCTCAAACAGATGAACTCCCAAATCTTTTTCTAATTCTGAAATCGCATGACTTAAACTGGGCTGTGTAATACATAGTCGCATAGCTGCCTGGGTAAAATGCTCCATCTCCGCAAGTACACGAAAATATTGTAAGTGCTTCAGGTTCATAATTATGTAATCTCCTTCTTTAATTCATATTTTAAATTATAGACCCAAACTATGAAAAACGATAGAAATATGCATTGGATTTATAATAACACTCCTTATATAATAATGACATAGAAAGAATGTGAATAATTTCACTTATCTGTAGGCGTAATGTAATACCGCTGGACGATGCCTACCTAGGCCATTGATCTAAAACTTAAGTTGGGAGTTACACTTATGAAAAATCCTTATATCAGAATGGCAGCAGGGCTTTACATCAACTATTTTCTTCTGGGTATGATCAATGTTATTCTCTCGTCGAATATGAGCTTCCTGACCGTCCAATTGAACACGGATAAAGCAGCCATCGGCTATCTGGTGTCCGCGATTGGGATCGGTAAGTTGCTCGCTCTCGGGGTAGCCGGAAAAATGTCAGACAAATACGGAAGAAAACCACTCATTGTTATTGCATCATTTGCTTATTTAATCTTTCTGATTGGCATTCCGCTTGCACCTAACTATTCGTTGGCATTCGTGTTTGCCATTATCGCAGGGCTTTGCAACTCTATGATGGATTCGGGAACGTATCCTGCATTAATTGAAGGCTTTGGAAAAAAAGCCGGATCTGCAACTGTACTGGTCAAAGCATCCATCTCTATCGGTGCTATTGTGATTCCGTTCATGATTGCATTCTTTATTAATCACGATATGTTCTATGGATATTCCTTCTTTATTCCAGCAGGAATTTATCTGCTGAACGGTATCTTCTTATCGATGACAGCTTTCCCTAACCACAAAGCAGAGGAACAAAAGGCTCCAACCGAGGCTGCCCAATCCACAGATATTTTCCGCAGCGAGCCTAAGTTTTGGCAAGAAGGTTTATCTCTAATTATTATCGGTTTTACTTCTACTGTATTGTTCATGATCGTGCAGCTATGGCTTCCTACCTTTGGACAAGAGGCCCTGGGCATGGACAAAGCCAGTGCCATTAAACTGCTGAGCTACTATAGTATAGGTTCATTGGTTTCCGTTATTCTGTTAGCTGTGGTACTTGGTAGATTCATTAAACCGATTACCGTCATGATTGTATATCCGTTTATTGCCCTGCTTTCTTTGCTAGCTTTAATTACATGGCACAATCCTGTCGCTACTTTGATCAGTTCATTCTTGATCGGCTTGTCTACCGCAGGCATATTCCAAATTGCCCTCACGGTTATGACGGAATTTTTCCGCAAGAACAAAGGCACTACGACTTCTCTCGTGAACATAGCAGCCAGTCTTTCGTTCATCCTGATGCCTCTGGCTACCGGGGGCATGTCCAAAAGTTTGGGAATTACCTCGGTATTCATTCTGGATATTGCGATTGCTGTAGTCAGTATTTTGCTGGCCGTGTTTGTTGCTTATCGATATAAAAAAGTATTTCATTAAACTACACAGATTACTTGGAGGCTTATATCATGAAAAATGCTGGACGTATTGACGGAAGAACACAATTAATCGGACTGCTTGCTACACCAATCGGACACTCTTTATCCCCGGCTATGCATAATCTTGCGTTTGAAAAGCTGGGCCTGAATAACGCTTATATGGCCTTTGAAGTAGGAAATGAACAACTTGAAGAAGTGGTACGGGGGATGCGCGCTCTGAACATACGTGGTTATAACGTGTCCATGCCTAACAAAACAGCTATTTTACAGTACCTTGATGAGCTGGACGACAGCGCTAAATTTACAGGTGCAGTCAACACCGTCGTGAACACAGATGGTAAACTGAAAGGCTATAGTACAGATGGATCTGGTTATGTTCGTAACTTGCGTGAACACGGCATTGACCTGAAAGGTAAGAAAATGACACTTGTCGGCTCTGGCGGCGCAGCTACACCGATTGCTATTGAAGCGGCTCAAGCAGGTCTGGCTGAAATTTCAATCTTTGCCCGTAACGATCAGTTCTTTGCTCGTGCAGAAGAGAATGTCCGTATTATTAATGAAGATATGAAACACACCCAAGTTAAGGCGAATATCTATCCATTGGAAAATCAAGAACAGCTACGTGAAGAGATCCGCACAAGTCATATTCTCGCTAACGGTACAGGTGTTGGTATGAAACCACTGGAAGGCAAAAGTGTGATTGAAGATGTGTCCATGCTTCGTTCCGACCTGATCATAACCGATGTAGTGTACAGCCCAGCTAAATCCAAGCTGATGGAACAAGCCGAATCCGTAGGTGCAACTGCCATTAACGGTCTGGGCATGATGCTGTGGCAGGGCGCATTGGCCTTCGAACTGTGGACAGGCCAAGAAATGCCAGTCGCTTATATTAAAGAACAGCTTTTTGCTGATAAGCTGTAAACATAAAGCTACTAACAAACGCATCAAGCAATGAATTCCTTCTATTATATACTCATTTATGTACTCAAAAGACTATGCTCGGCGAATGAACACTTCTACCGGGCATAGTCTTTTTATTAATCCTTATAAGGGTCAAATTCATTAGCCCCAGCCATGCATACCCCAATAGGCTTCAGTTCATGCATAACCTCCACGGTCTCGGAATGAGCGTCCAGTACCTCGCGAAGTTTACGGTAGACGAACGGGCTTTCATCTGTACCAGCTCCGCGCAGCTCGACACCATAGTTCCGAACGGCCTCCTTCATTTGTACATCCGTGATTTGTCCACCACTCCGTGTGCGGGTTTTCCAATTCATTTTACCGGCTGCCTGGGTACGACTCATAATACGACCTGCCCCATGAACTGTACTATAGTAGGAATCCCGATTTTCTACCGTATCTTTTCCGCGTACAATCACCGAAATATCGCCCATGCTTCCTCCAATAAAGCCCATCTGGCCAGGTGCCGAGGGAGTAGCGCCTTTGCGGACCACAATGGTGTCACGCCCATCATGCTGTTCTTTCCATGCGTAATTATGGTGGTTATGCACAGTAAAGTCTGCTTCGGTCCCCATAATACCAAGCACTTGTTCTATCACGTAGTCACGTCCAGCAAGGCGCATCGCACGGTAGTACATGTCCCCCAGCTCACTGTTCATATCCAGCAGCACAGGCGGCTGATCCATATGCTCTCCCGGCGCCTTTCCGAGAAACTCTCGTCCAGCGGCCAAGTTTAGAAACCCACTTGCTGTTTTGTGTCCAAAGCCCCGGCTACCAAAATGATTGGCAATCCAGACCTGTCCTGTCGCTTCCTCCACAAATACATCAACAAAATGATTACCACTCCCTACTGTACCCAGCTGTTCTCTCGCCAAGGACTTCAGTTTGTCATGTTCTTGTTTCCCAATCGCCGCATATACTGCCCAATCCGGGTCATCGAACAGCTCATGGTCTACCTGAATCGCATTCACACGGCCTACGCCGAACGAAATATGACGTGCAATCTCATCCATCACAGCTGAAATACGCGACATAATATCTGCTGCAAACAGCTTGGTTCTTACTGCCTTATTCCCGCAACCGATATCATACCCGACACCTGAAGGCGAAATTTGTCCGTCATACACCATCACACCGCCAATCGGCTGACTGTAGCCTTTATGATGATCTGCCATCAGCAGCGCTTGAATCACATTACCGTTTTCGGCACATGTACGAGCTTGAGATAATGCCCCTGGATCAGGTGCTCCCCATACTCGTACTCCATTGATTTCTTGATAAACCATCGTCGTTTCATCCTCCTGTAAGTCACTCCATGTTTCAACTTGTAAAGTCGTTAATTGCATTATGTACGTTTTACCAGCTTCCGAACAGGGCGTAAGTATTACAAGTACAATAGTAGATATCCCCTAAGAAAATGAAAAAGGATACCCATGCAGCCAAACAGACTGTAGGATATCCTTTTATGATCATTTAGAAACCATTAAATCAATTTTACTGATATTTTTTGATGATTCCGAATTGATCCACAATAAACGGTTTAGCATCATTTTTGTTTTGATCAATTTCGTACGTTACGGCTGTAAGTTTATTTTCGTCTACAGTGATGCCAACAAAATTCTGTACTTGTCCTCGTGTGGGTCTACGATTGTCACTCGGATCTGGGCCATATACTGCCGCATGATTCTCTTCAGCTAGTTCAAAGAGATTATAATACTTATCTCCAAGTTTTTCGCTTGGATTCTTGTAGTAGACTTTGGGGCCAGCGGTTGCTGGGATGACATAAATACTTCCATCTGGATTCACACTATATTCAATCGTCTTATCATTTAATGTATCTTTTAATTTGGTTGACGTTGTTGCTTTACCCTCTTTGTTGATTGGCTTCGTACGAGCGTAAATATGATCGTGCCCTTGCACAACAAAGTCGATATCTAGCTCGGCCATTAATGGCGCGATCTGGTTACGAACTCCGTTATTATCTATGATGTCAGAGTCTGTTGCATGATTAGAGGTAGTGTAGGGACCTTTATGAATGTTAACAATGATCCACTTTGCACCTGCCCTTTTGGCTGCCGCAGCATCTTTCTTTAACCATTCAACTTGATCTTCAGAAAAATTGGCATATTTCTCTGAGTCCTCATTGGAGTTCAGTACGATAAAGTGAGCATTGCTGTAATCAAAGGAGTAGTACGCTCCTGTTTTAGTAGCAGAACCAGCTGGTTCATTGATATTAAAGTGATCATAAAAAGCGTAGTTCTCATCCTCGTGATTACCTGCTGAAGGAACAATGGTTGTATTCAAAAGACTTTTTTGTGAATGTCCCAACAACCAGTCCCACTGCTCTTCTTTGGTACCCGTGTCTACGATATCTCCGTTGTGGACTACAAACTGAGCATTACCTACGGTTTGTAGTGCTTTTTCGAGCGTTTGTGAAGATAATATGGCTTCATCTTCGCTTTTTGCTTGTGTATCAGCTAGATCAATGAAGGTAAATTCGCCGCTCTTAGGAGCCGTTTGAAACGTGCCTGTTTCGCTCCATATCCCGCGCGCTGCATCACCCACACGATAATAATAAGCTGTGTCCGCTTGAAGACCTGTAGCTACAGCTTTATGGACAAGCTCTTCTGCAGAATTGGTCGATGGAGAGGAAGTGCCTTCAAATGTAAGAGCACTCGTAAAATCAGCTTCAGAAGCCGTTTTCTTGATTACTTGAACAGTGCTCTTCGTGAAAAGTTTTGAAGTATACCAAGTAAATCCTTTGGAGACTTTTGTGTCTCCATAAAATGTAGCTGTAACTTTACTAATCCCTTGACCTGTATTCCCTGATGACTCCGCATGTACAGGTAAGGCTGACATGCCAGTAATCAAACCTAGTGCAAGAGCAACAGACATAGATGTTGCTGACCACTTTTGAAACTTCTTTAACATGTGTACACTCCTCTGTGCAGTTAATATGTAAAAGTTATAAATACGATCATAACAATCAAATGTTAATACGTTGTTTTTGGAAATATAGTACTTTGTAAAAATGAGGTTATGAGTGATCTAGCGATTGAGGAGCAATGATAGCAGCTTATAAGAAAATGAAAAAGGATATCCATGCAGCCAACCAGACTGTAGGATATCCTCTTCAACTATAACATTCATATTAGGTGGCTCTGCTATGCCATGTGTGGACTTGGCTTACTGTGCCGCTGAATGCGTACGCTTAAAATCTTCCTTCACCGCAACCAGTAGTGTTTCATTCACCAGTAGCTCCAAGCCTGGCAAGGCTAACGCCTTGGCTCCAATCACTAAGGCTTTCTCACCCTTCTCAGAGCCAGCCGCTTCCCTGAATTCCACCGTATGAGCGATGAGATCATCTGGACCGATCTTAATGTAAGCATGTGCAGTCGGGATAACATGGCTTACATTTCCCGCATCCGTCGAACCCAGTCCGGCACGAGGGCCACGATCCAGCTGTTCTCCCAGCGCTTCCAGTTCACGACCTACTACCTCATCCAGGGTATCGTTCAGAATGAAATCACGCACTTCATTTTGAAAACGTTCGATTTTCACAGTGGCTCCTGTTGCCAAAGCAGCAGCATCTGCGATATGGCGAACTTTCGTGGAAACCTCCTCTGTGCGCTGCCAAGTACTTGCCCGAATGAAAAAGCGTGCCGACGCATAGTCCGGAATGATATTGGGCGCGTCTCCTCCATGCGTAATGATGCCATGAATACGCACATCGGTCGGCAGTTGCTGACGCAAAGCATTGATACCACTGAACAACTGCAGCACCGCATCGAGCGCATTGATTCCCTGCTCTGGTGATCCTGCGGCATGAGCCGCTTTGCCGTAAAAATGAAAATCTAGCGGATCAACTGCCAGACTTGGTGAGGTCAGCCGGGTCACACCGGATGGATGAATCATCAGTGCAGCATCAATCCCTTCGAACAGCCCGTGCTTCACGAAGCTGCCTTTTGCACTGCCATTAGGACCGCCTTCTTCCGCTGGTGTACCGAACACATACACCTCACCTCCCGTTTCGTCGATCACCTGCGCCAAGGCGATGGCTGCTGCCGTGCTTGCGGTTCCGATAATATTGTGGCCACAAGCATGACCCAGACCGGGCAATGCATCATATTCAGCCAAGTATCCGATTTTCGGACCTGGTCTAGCAGAAGCCTTACGGGCAACAAATCCGGTTTCGTGTCCCGCTACATTACGAGTTACCTCAAACCCCGCTTGCTCCAAAATACCCGTCAGTGCCTGGGAAGCTTGAAATTCTTGATTGCCGATTTCGGGATTAGCATGAATAAACCGGCTCGTTTGCGTGTAAAGCTGACGAGACTCCTCAATTTTCTCATGCTTACACTTTTTAGGGCTACAAAGCCAAATAAGGCTAACCGTATATTTGCAAAGTTTGCAAAATCGGCAGCCCTTTGTACATTGTACTCTCGATCATTCCACTGACTAATGTGTAGAAGTATTTTTCAAATCTGCTTCATAACGAAGGCCGAATTGTTGTCTTGCCTCCTCCATCACTTCAGCGACTGTAAGTGAACACTCCAAGGAGTTAATGGAACTGTTGCGTTCACCACTCTTGATCAAATCAATAAATTCCTGAATTTCATAATACATTGGCTCACGCGTCTGAGCTTTGGTTAGATCCTCAATCGTGCCGTCCCGATAATGAATTTTCACCTCATAGGGCTGACTAATTTTGTCGATCACCATCGTTCCATTCTCACCCTGAATTTCAGCAGGCAGATAGGAATCTGTAATTTTGGAATACATGACGGTAGCATCCATATCAGGATACTTCATCACGATACTGCCCTCGCCATCGACACCAGAGGATAAAAGTACACCAACCGCCCGAACCTCCTCAGGTTTGCCAAACAAAGTCACCATAGGATACAAACAATACACTCCAAGGTCCATCAAGGAACCATTGGAAAAGGCCGGATTAAACGCATTCAATACCTTACCTTGCTTAAAAGCATCAAAGCGTGAGGAGTATTGACAGTAGCTTGCAAAATAACGCCGAACCCGGCCTATTTTATACATATGATCCTTTATTATTTTAAAGTTAGGCATAAGTGTGGATTTAACGGCCTCCATCAGCAGAACATCGTTGTTGCGCGCGGCTTCGATCATGCTCTTCACCTCTGCTGTATTAGACGCAAAAGGTTTCTCACACAACACGTGCTTTCCGTGATTCATACATAAGATCGCCTGCTCCGCATGTAAGGAATTGGGGCTGGCAATATATACGGCATCGACCTGATCACTTGCCGCCATTTGCGCCAGGTCTGTAAAAACCTCCGGCTGGCTATTATATTTGTCAGCAAAAGCTTTGCCCTTATCCTCTGTGCGTGAGTACACCGCCGTCAGGGAAAATTCGTCCGTCTCCATCGCAGCTTGAATAAACCTCTCTGTTATCCAGTTGGTTCCAACAATACCAAAACGCATCACAGTATCCCATCCTTCCCGTGAGTCATTACAATTCATATGTACCTATTCTCGCATTCCAGCCTAAACTTGTCCACTATACCGTTAGTCATATCTCATGCTTTAACATGTTCATTCAACAAAAAAAGACTGTAGTCTATCAGCATGATTTATACTGATTGTACCACAGTCCCTGTTATTTATTTGGGGTTATATCTCTATTTTTTTGATATCACTTTTCCTACTTCTTCCAAAATGGCATCCATGGAAGCTGGGTCGTGTACATCATATTCATCAATGTTCAGACGCAGTACAGGACAGGCATCAAATTCGTTGATCCAATTGGAATATCTGCGATGCATTTGCTCCCAATAAGAACGCTCGGTCTGGATCTCCATCTCGCGACCGCGCTCCTCAATCCGACTCAGTATGGAGGGCAAGCTGCCTTCCAAATAGATCAACACATCAGGGTGCGGGAAAAACGGTGTCATCACCATCGCCTCAAACAGGCTAGTATACGTTTCATAATCGGTAGGGTTCATCGTTCCCTGATCGGCATGCATTTTCGCAAAAATGCCTGTGTCCTCATAAATAGAACGATCCTGCACAAAACCTCCACCAGACAAGAAAATATTCTTTTGTTCCTTGAAGCGTTCCGCGAGAAAATAAATTTGCAAATGAAAGCTCCATCTTTCGAAATCGTGATAAAATTTCTCCAGATAGGGATTATGATCGACCTGCTCCAAAGAGGTTTTAAAACCAAGGCGTCCGGCCAAAGCACCAGTCAGCGTGGATTTACCTACACCCACTGTACCCGCTACCGTAATCAGGGCATTCGCAGGAATATTGTAATTATTCACTATATAAGCTCCTTTACATCGGAAACAATTTGTTTAAATTGTGCCTGATTTTCTACAAAATCAATTTCATTCCCGTTCACGGTCAATATACGAGGGGAAGGGGACTGTTCAGCGAGAAACTGAATGCCTTTATCATAATCTATTATCAATTGCTCCAGATAGGCGGGGTCCATCTCCTGTTCAAAAGAGCGTGCACGCTTGCGAATTCTCCCCAGCAAGGTATCCAAATCTGCTTTAATATAAATGATAATGTCCGGCTTAGGCATATCATCTGTGAGCAGATGATAGATTTGACGATATTTTTCGAGCTTCACACCCTTAAGCGTACGTTCAGCAAAAATTAAATTCTTGTAGATATGGTAATCAGAAATAACGGGCTGAGCTTTCTCGATATATTGCAGACCAGTATCCTCCAACTGCTTATACCGATTGCAGAGAAAGAACATTTCCAGCTGAAAACTCCACTCATCTATATTTTGATAAAATTTATCGAGAAATGGGTTCTCCTCGACAATCTCTTTGATTATCGGTAAATGTAGCTCGGTTGAAAGCATCGAAGCTAACGTCGTTTTACCTGCTCCGATTGGCCCTTCAACGGCTATAAATGGGGCTTGTTTCATGCAGTTCTGCTCCTCCTTGTACTCCAGTCCATCCTGTGGACAACTATCCTATTGTATCACAAGGTAGTACGCTAAAGGCATACCAAATCTATGGATAAAACAAAAAAAACAGAGCGCTACATTTTGCTTCATAGCGTCCCTGTTTCTCATTTAAACCAACCTTTTTCATTAAAACGTGTAATCGCCTCGATCCGGTTACTGACACCCAGCTTATCGAGAATGACTGAAATATAATTGCGCACAGTCCCTGTCGTTAAATACAGTTCACCAGCAATCTCTTTTGTATTCTTTCCGTCAGCGATGAGCGCCAAAACGGTCTTTTCACGCTCTGTTAGCGGGTTGACTTCGGCATAAGCATCATCGACCAGTTCTGGAGCGTAAATACGTCGACCTGCCATAATACTTCGAATGGAGGAAGCCAGCTCTTCACTGGGACTGTCCTTGAGCAGATAACCGTGTGTCCCCGCCTTGATCGCTCGTTCAAAATACCCGGGGCGAGCAAACGTAGTTAAAATCAGTACCTTGCAGTTCAAGGCTTTGAGTTCCTCAGCCGCATCCAATCCGCTCTTTATCGGCATTTCGATGTCCATAATGCATATATCTGGCTGGTGCAGCTTCACCAGTTCTATAGCTTCTTCCCCGTTGCTTGCTTTTCCGACTACTTTCATGTCCTCTTCCAAGTCTAGCAGGGAGGCTAGAGCACCCAGCAGCATACGCTGGTCCTCCGCGATAACAATTCGAATCATGGCCCCACCTCCTCATTTGGCTTTTCAGGGATATTGGGCACTTTAATGACCAAGGTCGTTCCCCGATCTGAGCGAAGCTCCATACACCCGTTCACGAATTCGAGCCTTTCCTTCATTCCTTGCAGGCCATTTCCCCGAAAGGCCCCATTTTCCCCCGTAGCACCGACTCCATTATCCTGAATCCGAAGGGTTAATTCCTTACGAGACGGCTCAATGGTGATGGAACAAGCGGTGGCTCCACTGTGCTTAACCACATTTGTCACTGCTTCCTTCATACACATACTAAGTACATTTTCATTCATTAATGATGTATGCTCCAGCTTCGGGTCGCCCTCCAAGGTCAATTCAATGTGAGCAGCCTTTAAGATCTGCCGAATACGTAACAGCTCATCCTCTAGTCGCATACCGCGCATTTGAGTAACCATTTCCCGCACCTCTTTTAACGCGCTTCTCGCCGTGAGACGAACATCGTTAATTTCAGCATGAGCCCGCTCCGGGTACTGATCCATCAGTTTGCCCGCCAAATCGCTCTTCAACCCGATGAGTGACAGCTTCTGACCTAAGGTATCGTGCAGATCACGCGCAATTCTTTGCCGTTCCTCCAGCTTAATCAATTCCGATATTTTCTTATTGGCATCCTCTAATTGGACCTGGAGCCGATCGCTTTTGTTGCGATTAAAATTCGTAATCGGAAGGAGAATCACACCGATCAGATTGAGCAGGATAAAAGGAATCTGTTTAATAAAGACGGGATTCTGAGATACAAAACCGTAATTGATCAATCCAATCGTAATAACCATTAAAATTATATACAGCGTCGTAAATGCAGCCTTACTTTTAATATTACCGATCAAATAGGCGATAAATATGGAAAAATACATATAGCTAAACAGCAGTGTCATGGTAATCGATATGGCAATCTGTACACTGGTCCAAAAGTATATGAGCCAGCCTTTTGAGACAAAAGCCAATACATAACATGCAAAGAATACCAAAATAATAGCAGTACCCAGAATAATATGACTTGTAGATGAAGAGCTAAAGTAGTAAAAGGGCAGGATATAAAAGACGACCCACACGTAAGGACTAAGCCCTGTATTTCTTTGGAAAATCTGATACCATTTTTGCATCCTGCCACCCTCTTCTACTTCACATGACTTATATCCTTTATCTTATCATACCACTGGTCTCGTCTGCTCGAAAGCACCAAAGGTGAAGCCTTTCCTGGGGGTGCCCGCCGCTTACGCACTCATGAATGATAGTTCACCCATGCCCCTCATTCGAGAAATAGCTGCCGATCAATAACTGTGAACCGCAAATGAACACTTTGATTAGAAGCGTCCATTTTGCGGGAACTGATCTCAAGCTTAAGCCATTCGCTGTACACTCCACCCACTGCACCAGATCGTGCTTTGAAATGGGACTGGTCTATATTTCTGATCAGCTCGTTCATGAATTATACATACCTGACATTATTAAATTTCTTTTCTATATCTTTAGCAAATTTTCCGCCCTCATCGGCTAAATGTTTTCTCATAAAGAATCCACCAAAACCATTTATCCATGCTGCAAAAGCCAGTAGCCGAGATGGAAAGTCCGCTCCAATCGTACAACTAAATTCGCAAGAGTTGTTATCAACAGGCGTGACCTTCATTTCCCATGGAACTCCAACGATGGCAGGTATCCATCGCCATATATATGCTTCTGTCTTGTCAGAGTAGAAACGCAAATGATCCTTTGTGTACTCTTTTAATTGATAGTGCTGAACAATCATCTCATTCCCCATATTTTCCACATTAACCATATAGAATTCACCATTTTCAAAATAACTGCCCATTGCCTTGTGAGCTTTTGAAAATGATTCATATTCAGCTGGAGTCATCTCAGTTACCCATTTGTACAAATCCACATTTTTAGCTGCAATCTGCAATTTAAATTTCTTTGTCATTCTCATCTTCACTATCCTTCTTTCCTGTAATTTTTCTTGTGAGTTCATCGTGCCAATTCATAATCATTTGAAAATATTCTTTGCCAAACATCAACGTCGCGTTCTCATATACATCCATCTCATGAACGTGCTTCTCTTCTATTAAGGCAAGCTTGTTATATTCACAGGCGACAGTGGTTTGAAAGCTGGCAATCAAACGAACAACCTCAAGGTCGTCAAGATATTTATAGAAGAAAAGTTTACTCAAATACTCATAATTAAAAGGGGAAAAAGTACATGGTGTTTTTAACCATTCTATAAATTCAACCTTCCCTTTTTCCGTAATACCATATGATTTTTTGAATCTGCCTTCCTCTACCACTTCTTCATAGTTGATAAGCTCCCCCTTTTCCATTTTTTTCAGCATAGGATATATGCTTCCGAAGCTGGCATCAATAAAGTTGGAAGTGCTTATCGTCATCTTCTGCTTGATTTCATATCCTGTCATATCCTTTTCGCAGAGGAACCCAAGTATTACATAAATCAACATAAAAACTATTCCTTCTTTCCTGGCATAGTGAATTATCCTTCTGAAATCAAAGGGAACTTATCTCTGTTTATATGTAGTTAATTTTTTATATATAATCGATATATATCGTTTCGATATATAAAAAGTAAAGGTTGACGATCGATTTGTCAATAGCGCTTGCTAAAAAAAGAATGAAAAGTACTGTATTTTCAATATAAACAAAAAAATCCAAAAGGATGTTATCCCTTTAGATTTCTCAAAGTAAACTGCAATTTTTCAACATCTCTTCAGAAGAGTTTTGTACAAAGTTATTTTCTTTCTGTGCTTACAACAGGTGTAGGGATGGGTTTCGTAACTGCAACACGTTTGCTGAGGAGCGGCTTCACTTGTTTAAAGGTCAAAAAGGTTTTCGTATTTTCATCCCAAAGTCGGAACTTCAAAGATTGCAGACTGCTACTCACTGTGATCGTGGTTGCCTTTTGAAGTAACGGTGTCGCTTCATGCGCTTTTTCCAAATTATAATTTGGCACTTTAGGACTCAAGTGATGAACGTGATGAAATCCGATATTGCCCGTAATCCATTGCAATACTTTAGGAAGCTTGTAGTAAGAACTGCCTTCTACGGCTGCATTAATATAACTCCACTCTTCATCATGCTCAAAATACGAATCCTCAAATTGGTGTTGTACATAGAACAGCCAGATTCCCAACATACCAGATACAAAAAAGATAGGTGCCTGTACCAGAAGGAAAGCCTGCCATCCAATAGCCCATGACAACAGTGCGTACAATACAACGATGGATATATTCGTCACATAGGTGTTCATTTTTTCCTTGCGTTTGGCTGTCTTGATATTAAAGCGATAGGAAATCAAAAAAGTATAGATCGGACCTAGTCCGAACATAACCCAAGGATTTCGATATATGCGATAGGCCAACCGTGTCCATGTGGAAGCCTCTGTGTACTCTTCTACCGTAAGCACCCACATGTCACCTGTGCCTCTTTTATCCAGATTACTGCTGGTTGCATGGTGGATCGCGTGACTATTTTTCCATTGGTGATAAGGACAGAGCGTAATAATGCCTGTAATCGTTCCCACAATGTCGTTCAGCTTGCGGCTTTTGAAGAAGGATTGATGACCACAATCATGAAAAATAATAAACGTCCGTACCACAAACCCCGATGCAACAATGGCAATTGGAAGTGTGAGCCAGTACGAAACCGACAGACTAAGATAAGCAGCATACCACAATAGGATCAGTGGACCCAAGGTATTGATGAGTTGCAGAACGCTGGATTTTGTGTTTATTTTCTCGTAGGGAGCCATATTTTTTTTCAATTGGGCTAATGGGAGTTGTGTCATACTCATTATGATCCTCCTTTAAAATGACGCCTATACCTTGATCCTGTTAGGCGTACATGTTGATCTAATCTCAGTATAAGGTAAAGCCTCTAGGCGCTGTAGTCATAAACGTCAGCTCGGGTATATGACATTTGTCATATAGACAAGTAACACAACCCGTTTTCCAAATGTTCGCGGGTTTCTTTTCTGATGATTATTTGTTAAAATATAAGGTATAATAACGCTGTATGTGACTGGCGAAGTCAGTGGAATGAACCACGAGGGAGCATACAAAAAAAGCGTACCGTTCGCCTGGGAGAAGTATTTGCAGAGGATTCGTCTGTCTTGACGACCTTGTGCAAATACTTTTTTTCGTTTTAAGACCATGACACCCTGTTGATAAATCATGCGATAAATTCAGAGGAGGCTCGGACGATGGCTATAATCATGAAATCCAAAGAAGCAGCTGAGCAAGTATATGCAACGATCCGTTCACAGGTAGAAAAAATGAAGCAGCAAGGACACCGTCCCCATCTGGCGACCCTATTGGTAGAAGGCGATCCGGCATCTGCATACTATGCACGGACCAAGCAAAAAATAGCGGAGAAGCTGGGCATCTCATTTCATCTCCATACTTTTGATCGTCATGTTAGCGAAGCCGAGCTACTGCACCTGATCGGCAGTCTGAACGATGCATCCCATGTACATGGCATTATGCTGGAACTGCCGCTTCCCCAACATCTTTCTGCCTCCGTTATTAAACAATCCATCGCCCCCTACAAGGATATTGATGGAATAACACCTGATAACAAGCTGGCTACCGTAACAGGTGACGCCGGACTATATCCCGCAACACCTCAAGCCTGTATCGAGCTGCTCAAGCATTACGGTCACACCTTGGCAGGCAAAAATGTCACTCTCGTGGGCATCGGGCAGACAGTGGGACTTCCCCTTTTCCACATGCTGCAAAGAGAAAATGCCACCGTTACCGCCTGTCATGCAGGTACGCGTGATATCGCAGAGCATCTGAGCCATGCAGACATTGCCTTCGTTGCAGTCGGATGCCCTGATGTGATTACGCAGGATATGGTCCATCCTGGTCTGATTCTCGTGGATGCAGGAATTAACGAGACGCTGGAAGGAAAAATCGTGGGTGACGCTGCTTCAAACGTGGGTGAAAAGGTACATGCCATTTCTCCGGTTCCCGGCGGTGTTGGCACCTTAACGACTGCGATTTTGTACAAAAATCTGCTCAAAGCGATACATCTGCAACACTACTCCAGAGAGGTGGTCTATTCATGAGTGAACTGTCGTGGAACAATTCCATCGGACATTTTCTGCAAGAGGCTGCAAGTGCAGCGCCTACCCCCGGCGGAGGAAGTGTATCCGCATTGGCTGCGGCACTAGGCGCGGCTATGACCTCCATGACCGCCAACCTTTCACAAGGAGAAAAATATGCGCACATCCATGAACAAATCACGGATGTCATTAGTAGCATGGAAAGATTGTCTACACATTGTGAGGAACTAATGGTCGCAGACATCCAATCCTTTGAACAGTACATGACCGCACTGCGCTTGCCCAAGGAAACAGACGAAGAAAAGCGCTATCGTACCCATTCCTTACAGACAGCGGTGATCGCTGCCATTGAGGTACCCATGCGTCTGCTGGAAGTATGCCGGGACGGATTGTCGCAAGCCTACAACATTGTGGAAATGTCCAATAAAAATGTGATTTCGGATCTTGGCATCGGCGCGATCCTGTTCGAAGCAGCAGCTCAATCTGCCCTGCTTACCGTCGACATTAACCTTGCTTCGCTGAAAGACTTGGACGTCAAATACTCCTATGAGACCAAGACAGCCGCACTCATCCGTGAAATCGGACAAATCAAAGACCAAACCTTGTTGATGGTGCGCAGTCGAATAGCGAATTAGTCTGCTCATAACCGTGTTTAACCTGTTCCAAAACATTTCTTCAAAAAATAACTGATTGGATACAAAAAGAAGATACTATTGAAATTACGACGAAATAGTCAATAAAAAACCAGTCCAAACATGATTCATGTTGGACTGGTTTTTTATGCTATATACTGCGTATATTATACGACTTCCTATCTGTTTTGGACAATTCGTCACAACGCAGAATCTCACACCTATTGTTTAGCTTTATTCTCTTTTTCTCTTTCGACCAGCATATCTACGATCATATCAATTTGCCCGGTAATAGCGATTGGATCATAGCGATAATATGTATCAAAATCGTTAAAGAACACTCTATTGTTCTTTACCGCAGGAAGATTCCCCCATACAGCGGACGATTTCAGTTGCTTGAGCGCGTCACCCTTTTTCTCCGGGTCATACGTAGTCAGGAACATATAATCTGCGTCATACTGTGGCAATACCTCCATCGAAAGCTGCACCGTTTGTTCCTTGGAGTTCGCTGTTTTCTTTGGCATGTTCAGTTTGAGCGCATTGTACACAGCTTGACCGCCCCGCCCCGCATTGTCGCCAAAGATCCAAAGTGCGTTTTTGTCCGTCAGCTCATACAGACCGAAAGTCGCCTTTTCGTCAATCACACCTTTAAGACGTGCGCGACCTTCAGCGGCCTTTTTATCAAATGCAGTAATAAATTGCTCAGCCTTCTCCTTTTCCCCGGTGATATCGCCGAACAGCTTGACCGTATCATAGATATTAGTCGTCGTACCGTACGGAATGTACAGGGTAGGTGCGATTTTTGAAAGAGCCTCATAATTCGTATCCTTCATAACCACGATCAGATCGGGTTTGAGTTCCAGCGTCTTTTCCAAATTGGTCGGATCACCCACCTCTTTGGTTCCTTTTTCCTTCAGCAAATCGGTCAGAAAAGGATTTTGAAACGCAGTCGGCTCCACACCCACCACGTTAGCACCCACGGACAGCAATTCTCCGCCGTAAAAATCCGTTACAATGCGCTGGGGCTTAGCAGGAATTTGAATATCCCCTTTAACCGTTTTAAAGCTTCTAGTCTCTCCAGTAGTAGCCGACTCTTGCTTATCTCCTGAAGATGAAGCCGGATTACTTCCATTGTTATTTCCGCCGCAAGCGCTGATGAATACAGACAATACAAGTAACATAGCTGTCATCATAAAATACGATTTTCTTTTCAACTGATTAGCCCCCTATATATTGTGAAGATGATCTTCCCGATACACATGATAATGATTATCAATATCGTAAGAAATATATCAAGCGTCGTCCTTACTGTCAACTGAAAAACGAACTTTGCATCATTTCACTTTAAAAATGAAAAGACCTGCCAAAATGATGGCCAGGTCTTTTTTCGTGGAGCCGTCTCAAAAACCTACACATTGGGGCTAGGTTGCTGAAGGCTGCTTTCTGGTGGTCGCTGTTTTGTTTTATATTCTTCTCCCCAATCCTTCATCAGGTTAATAATCGGGATCAGCGTTTTTCCAAATTCAGTTAGAGAGTATTCGACCTTAGGAGGAACCTGTTGGTAGACTTCACGGTGAACGACTCCGTCCTCTTCCAGCTCACGCAATTGGAGTGTCAGCATACGTTGAGTAATTCCCGGACAGATCCGCCGAAAATCACTAAATCGCTTAGTCCCATACATAAGATGATATAAAATAATCCCTTTCCATTTGCCCCCAATCACGTCCAGCGTGAACTCAACTGGACACGCCTGATCATTTCCAGCGGTACATTCCCCAAAGCCGCCTTTCCGATTGCGCATAGGCTTTTCTCCTCCTTGGTATCATTTTATATACTACAGCACATTAATGTGCGTACTTCAAAAACGATCATGTATATTCTAATATTAAGCATGTCACTTGGTAAGCGTCAATTTTAATCACATCCATAAGGAGTGGAATAACGATGGAAACCTTAACTACTACTAAAGATCAAATCTTATCTGCATACGAGTTCAGACATGCAACGAAGGAATTTGATAGCCATAAGAAAATTAGCGATTCTGACTTCGACTTTATTCTTGAAACAGGCCGTTTATCCCCGAGTTCGTTTGGCTTTGAACCCTGGAAATTTGTTGTCGTTCAGAGTAACGCTATGCGTGAGAAGCTGCTGCCTTACTCTTGGGGGGCCCAAAAACAACTGCCAACAGCCAGTCATTTTGTACTCATCCTCTCTAGACTTCCTGAAGATATGGTAGCCTCCTCCGATTATATCAAGAGTATGATGGAGAACGTGCAGCAATTACCCGCTGAAGTGATTCAAGGCAGAGAGAAAGTGTATGATGCCTTTCTCAAATCAGATTTTGGGCTGGAGGAAAATAAAAGAGCCTTGTTCGAGTGGGGCTGCCGACAAACCTACATCGCACTGGGTAACATGATGACTGCCGCAGCTCAAATCGGCATTGATTCCTGTCCTATCGAAGGTTTTAATAAACAGGAAATCGAACGCATCCTCTCCGAAGAAGGCATTATGGATGCCGAACATTTCGGTATTTCCTGTATGGTGGCATTTGGATACCGTCTGAACGAGCCGCGAGGCAAAACCCGGCGATCTGTAGATCAGGTTATTGAATGGGTGTAAAACCTTTTCTCTAAAACAAAGGGGCGTCCCACAACCATTTCCATGGCTGTTGGGACACCCCCTTTTCATAAAACCTCAAGTCTTAAAAATTCTGTCATTCCAAACCCTTACTGATAGTTTACTTCTTCTGCAAAGTAAATCTCCTTCAAACGATCCTTTACGCGCTGAATTTCATCTGCTGTTAACGGAGCTGTAGGATGCAGCTTAAAGTTCCTTCCAGTGACATAGCTTACATCCGTGTTCTTATCCAGATTGTATGCCATCTTCGGAACCGGACTTCGGGTATAGTCAGTAAAGTCAATAATGGACCATGCCGCATCTCCATCCTCCTTGGATAAAATAATCCGCTGTGAGGCGTTTTCAGTCCACAAGTAACGCAGATTGGCTGGTGAATTATTGGAGTCCATAACTGCCTTAAAGCCTGAGCCTCTAAACATGAGCGAAAACTCCGTATGATCATTACTCAATCCAGCTACCGATTCATAAATCTGTTTCAGCCCGTCCACGCCCACAATCTCAACCTCACGGTCAACAGGGAAGTGATTCACAAAGTTCTCCCATATTTGAGACATGTTATGGTTTTTGGCAAGCCAGTTGACATCCAAAATAATGGACATGTAGTTTACTGTATTCAAACGTTGATACGGGTTATCTAAATACTGCTGCGCTATATACAGTTGTGGTGCCGCATCCGTTTCGGTCACATATGGATCGCCCGGATGGAGAGTCCAACGTGAGGAATCTTTGGTATAACGTGATCCAATCGGATCAATCGTAATCGAGTTCATAAATACGATACCGCTATTATTTGTAAGCCCCTGTGCCGGAACAATCGGATTATCCTTATGGGACCAGTAAGGCATCAAAGGTGACCCCTCACCATACATGTTGTTCACATTATACTGTGTAGCCGACCACCCCATCGCTGAGGTGATCTTAAAATGATCCTTAAGCCATTGGGCCTGCTCAGGATTCACCGTAAAGCCGGTCAATGATTTAGGCAGATACTTTCGATATTGGTCTGTATCCATGCTTTCAAACACCGAAGGTGATCCCAACGAACCAGATTGGTGCAGCTCATTGAGTGCATTATAACGATACATATACAACCACTCGTTCATCTGTGCTTCCCATTCAGGGAGACCAAACAGATTATTCGGATACCCATCCAAAATTCCGACTTCATCGCCATACTGATCCACGTATTCCAAAACCTTTTTAAGCTGCGGACGATTTGATTCCACGAAAATAAATCTATTTTCCATGGCCCACGTCACTTTTACGTTGGGACCAAAGTGATCCATCAGTAATTGACGTGACTGCTCAATTTGCTCTACCGTGGTCGTACTGCCCGCATCTTTTCCCTGCAGCATCATGGAGATAGCAAAATATTGCTTTTTGCGTGCTCCTGGTACTACAGTTAACTCGGCATTGGATATAAAGTGAATTCCCTGAGAGGGTGACTCAACCTCAATCTTGAATGGAATGACAGAGTTCAATGCAGGAATCAGATGCAGATTGGCAATATGTCCATCCTCGTCAAATATCCCTCTGGAATCCTCTATCCGAAGCTTTAAATCTGACGGCAATAGACCGGACGGTATGACCTCTCCCTTTGCATTTTGAAATACATAGGGCATGCTCCAGCCATCAGGGTCTAGAGTCGTGGCCTGTGGAATGGTGTACGTCGCCAAATATACGGACCTGATTACACTTGGGTCCTCTACCGGAGGAGTCATTCCTTTCACGATCAGCTTGGTCTGTGCTTTAAGCACCTGATGGGGTTTAGCAATGATGACTTCCATCTCTACAGGAATGTAACCATCAGCAGCAGGTATATTTTCGGAATGCGCAATTTTCCCATGTTCATCAAATACACCTAATGTGTCACTAAATGTGTAAGTAACACTTGTGACGCTTACAGCGGGAATGCTTACCAAGTGCCCTTTATTGTAGAGATCAAAGGACAGCTGATACGAAGGATACGTTTCCGGTTGATTGACCAACTCGGGCGCCTTGATTACGACCTCATCCACTAGAAAATCCGAAGAATGGTCCGGTGGTTCTGAGGGAGTCACTGGTGGTATCACTGGCGGTATGACTGGTGGTGTCACTGGTGGTTTAGGACCGGGATCTGGTCGCACAACTGGCGGTTCCGGGTTCGGCTCTGTAGGTGTTACCGGAGATACCGGTGGATCGGGTCTTGGACTGTGGCCTTTAGGCTCTTCGATCTCCGGATTCGCACGCTGGTGACTAATTTCTGGCGCCAGGTCGACCACGATCTTCTTCGATTCCAGTGGACTGGCTAGCTGATTCGTCGTTGCAGTTCCATTTCCTAATGACTCCAGCAAACGCTTGGCACGTTCTCTCAGACCGTCGCCACCTAGCCATATCCGATACGCTACCAGTGTAGCATCCTGCCGTCTCACAGACTCTTTGGGATGGAAATAATGATTCGTATCCCCCTCGATCAGCTCCAAACGTTCCATCAGCCATACGCTCGTTTGTGCATAGTCTGATATATCAGACTGATCCACAAAACTGGATCTATCGGAAGCGCGGGTATCTTCAGAGACACCGAAATACCTGGCATACCACACTGCCATATCCTGACGAGTCATATTGTGTTTTGCACCAAATAACTGATCACTAATTCCTTTGGTAATGTTCTCTGCTTGCAAGGTCTGCACATAGGGCAGAGCCCACGGTGACACATCACTAAAAGGAGTAATGCTTTTGTTAACCGAAGTTCGTTTTAAGGTTTTAGCGAAAATACTCGCCCATTCCTGCCGCGATATAAAATGTACAGGTCGAAAACTACCATCCTGATAACCCGTAACATACCCTTGAGCAGCCATGGCTTCAATTGCATCAGCTGCGTAGGAATGTTCAATATCGTTAAAGGCCCTGTCTGCAAAAACAGGCACAGTATGTATACAGAACAACCAAACAGCCAGTAAAGCAGCGATGTACTGCCTAATTTGTTTTAACTTTTTTTCACATTTCATATTATTTTGGATTCTTGCACCTCCTTTACAATATAGCATCAGGTTACTTGCACCTGGACTTCTGTGTAAATTCCGAAAATTATTTCTTTTGTTTTCAAACGGATTTCATTTCAATTAACACCAAACTGTATATACTTGAATTATCGGAATAATATCCCTAGGATTGAATAAAGACAGCAAAAAAAGTAGTTATATATTACGGTTCCATCCGTAAAATTGTCATTATTTTAAAGGCATATATCCCGATCTTTTAAAATGGTTTTCATTGGGAATTAAATTTTCAGCATTTTTTTCATTACTAAATTTTCTAATGCGAGCATCACAATAAAAAAGATAACATCATGTATAAAGCACCATACACAATGTTATCTCTTCTTTTGTTTTTATTGGCTATCTCCATCATCTGTTGATTCTTTGTTGCCAGCACCATTTAAAACATAATAATAACCTTCTGAAATCCCATCTTGCGGATAAGCTGCAGGATCTTCGCTGGTTACTTGACCTACAAGCTCCCGATTGTTAAACGTGTGAGGACCTTCCTCTATTAGCGCCTCAGCAGACATCCCACTGATAAGTCTTACGGTACTGGACCAGAATGTAACTAAATATATATCGTTAGCATTAAATTGAAAGCGTCCTTCACTGGGTGTCCCCTCATAAAACAGCTCAGACAAAGAAGCCGCTTCTGACCCTCTCATAAAAATTTGAATATCACTAGTTCCATTCCATCTATGAGGAATTCCGCCTCTTGGATTTATATACTCTACAACCTCAGGCTCTTGATCGCGAAGAAAATCAGTAACTGTAAATTTGTACACATCATCCGTTATACTCTCGGTTACAACTCCAGTTGTTTTCCCTGTTTTATAGCCACTAAAATCTCCATACACATTTGGGGTTTGACTTAAAGCTGCAAAAAACCTTTCCTGATCCATATATTCGACTCTTCCAGGTACCGCAGTCAATCTATATGTCCTGACCTCAGTGCCCTTGTACTTATCCCAAGTATATTCTGTAGCTGCATAAGATACTCCACTATTCCAGCTCACAGATGCCACCATGAGAATACCTATCATCAATAATAATGGCCATTTTTTCAACACTATACCCTCAACCTCTTTCTCCAAGTACACTCAAATCATTATTAGCATTATAGCTTTTCAATAATTCTATTAACAGTTAAATATTAGAAGAAAATAAGTTCAATCATAAATACTTGAACATGGAATGTATGAGTATACCTTCGCATTCTCTCTTGTAGCTTAGTCTGTATTATTGCTCACAGCAGCATCCACACCAGCCTGTCCCGTATTGTCCAAATTGGTGGTCTATGTAGTTGTTGCTTCTTGGAGTCATCGCCTGTGCTCTTTACCTATTAGTGCTACTTACAGTCGGATGGTTCTTCGTTTAGCGGGTACCATTCTCCCTCCTTTTTTTGTATTTATTTGAAGTCCCACGGTCTGACCTTTAAAATATATAATGTACTAGGCGTTATATAGGAAGGGGGAACTTATCTATGTTTAAGAAAATGGATATTTACAGAATCCTCACTTTAATATTTGCTGTAGTTGTTATGATCTCTTCCTCTTTATCACTCGCATACCCAGACACCTATAGGGACTCATACAAAATCGCGCAATTTTTTCTAGGGTTTATATTTTTATTTTCTGGAATTACAGAGTTTAAGGCTAACCGTAAGAGTATAGCAATAATGAACTTCTCAGTTTCCCTTCTCACTTTTTTTGTCTCTATATTTACACTTGTAGTGCGAACAGGATAACCACACGGTTCTATACCTCAGTAACAACCCTCCCATAGCCCTCTCCCTCGTCATGTAAAAGAAAAGCCGAGCGAACTCAGGATCATCTGAATTGCGCTCGGCAAATGTTACGTATTTAGCAATCTTTTAGTTTTCCTCTAATTCTTCAATTCTCTGCCGCTTTCCTATGCCAAAGACAAAATATCCAACAATGACGATCGCCATGAATGATGCCCCGACAATCAACGACAAGCGTGTGTCTGGATTAAACCACATTCCAACGATCACCAGCAACAAAAAGATAATGGTGATGTAATTACTGATCGGAAAAAAACGAGACTTAAAGGTGTGATCCTTCATTTCGTCCTTCCACTTTTTCCTGAATTTAAATTGGCTGATGGCTAATGCAAACCAAGGCACCATACCCGGGAGAACACTGGCGCTGTAAATGTACAGAAACAGTTTGGAATCAGGCATTAGGTAGTTAAATAACACTCCTACCAGCAGCAAAGAAATGGTCGTAATAATACTATTTCTAGGAACACCGCTTGGGGAAACTTTCCCGAAAAACTTGGGAGCTTGTCCGTTCTTAGCTAATGTATATAACATTCTGCCCGCGCTGTAAATACCACTGTTGCAGCCGGACATCGCAGCTGTAAGTACAACAAAGTTAATGATACCCGCAGCAGCCACAATTCCTACCTTGGCAAAAGTCAGAACAAATGGGCTACCGATCTCGCCTATTTGGTTCCAAGGATAAATCGTAACAATAACAAAGATTGCACCCACATAGAAAATCAAAATACGCCAAATGATGTTTTTAATAGCTTTTCGCAGTGTCATTTTCGGATTTTCAGCTTCACCTGCCGTAATACCTACCATCTCTATCCCTTGGTAAGCCGCTGTTACAATGCAGAGTGCAAATAGAAACCCTTTCAAACCACCTGCAAAGAAGCCGCCCTGGCTGTACAGATTGGATAGACCTATCGGTTGCCCACCGTTACCGAGTCCAAAGAAGATCATCCCCGTACCCACTACTAGCATGAAGATGATGGCGACAATCTTAATCATCGCAAACCAAAACTCAAATTCCCCATAAAATTTCACAGCCGCCAAATTGGCCAATGCAATAATAATTACACCTGCCAAAGCCGGCAACCATTGCGGGATATCAGGGAACCAGTAGCCCACATATACCCCAATCGCAGTGACTTCCGCCATCCCTACGGTAACCCACAAAAACCAATAGCTCCAGGCGGTCAAGAAACCGGCTAAAGGGCTAATATATTTATGAGCAAATGTAGCGAATGAGCCTGTCACCGGTTCAAGAATCAGCATTTCCCCCATGATCCGCATGACAAAAAACATAATAATCCCAGCTAAGAGATAAGCCAGCAGCACTGAGGGACCTGCCCATTTTATCGTACTTGCCGATCCCATAAACAAACCGACGCCAATCGTACCTCCAAGCGCAATCAACTCAACGTGCCGTGGCTTTAGCCCTCTCGTTAATTGTTTCGATTCCAAAAGAACGCTCCCTTTCGTATATGTTCATCATCAAACGCTAATGATCCGGAAAACTGTCCCCAAACATTATTAACTTTTCAGACTGACGTGGTCGTGAGTGAACGACTACAAAGTAGTTCCACGATTCGTAAATATACAAGAAAACCACGTCCTATTTACCGTCCAAACCTTACTGTTTCTAAGACCGAGTCCGTAGCATTAGATGCATTGTATGACAAAAAACGCCTAAATACAACTGCTAATTAGCAGACATTTTTATGCATGAAATGGAAAGGAAGGCTATTCATATTTTCTGAACAATGGTCAATTTAATGCAATGCATTAGAGTGCTAAACAAACATATTTCTTCAATGATAAATATCACGATATTAAGTCTATTTGAAATCTGAGATGAAGATATAACTGGTCAATGGATTGATGCAAGTCGCAGATCTCATCTAAAATTGAAGGGTTCAAAGCCTAGCTAAAGATCAGGCTTTTGAACCCACTTATTCAATGATGAATGAATATGTATTTATTTGAGTTTTTTTATAAAATTTTTTTGATCCTTGGTAAACATATAGCCACGTCGTTCATAGAACCTGTGAGCTTGTATCCGACTTGGGTGAGATAACAGTTTGATCCCAGAAAATCCATGGGACTTTCCCCACTGTTCAAGACGCTCAATCAACATGCTACCTACACCTTGATTTCTATACTTTTCTTTTACAACAAATCCTATTACATTTACCAAAGATTCAGAAAAAAGTAATTCATATGGGTTTCCATGAATATATCCTAATACCTCGTTATTTTCTTCATAAACAAAGATCATATCTTTTGATTCCTTTGTAATCAATTCAATCTTCTCTTTTACTTTTTCTTCAGGAAATAGATATAGATTGGGGTTAAAATCTTGGTTCAACAAATAAATATCATGATAATCAGATACCCTAATTTCCCTAACATTTTTTTCTTTCACTTTTGAATGCCCCCTATTTTCATCATACGATGCTTTATGTCTAAACTCATTAATCCTCGCAATCTTGACCGTTAAAACAATTCAGCATCCCAATAAATGCTTCAAGTTTGGAATCCTCCCATGTTGAAATACGTTGATAAAACTCATTTTCTTTTTCTTTTAAAGCTTCCAAGGCTTTTTCACGACCATTAGCTGTCAGGGATATCAACACTCCCCGGCGATCCTCAGGGTGAGTTTCACTTTTTACATAATCCAATTGCTTAAGCTGAGTAACAAGACGGCTGACAGAGCTTCGATCCATAGCGGTGGATTCCGCCAAAAATGTAGCGCTTGCCGGGCCGTTCGAAAGAAGACAGCGTACGATCAGAAAAGCCGCAGGTTGTAATGATGGATCGAAAAGTGCCGCAGTTCTTACATTGAGTGCATGTGACGCGCTTATAAGTGCATTAAGTTGTTCACCAAGATTCAGTTCTAATTGCTCTCTTGTAGAATTTGGATGTTTATTTTTACTATCCATATGTCTCCACCTTATTTGAATGAGTTCGAATATATTTGACATATATCAATCAAAATACATATACTTGATATATGTCAATCATATTTTCAACTTTGGTAAGTGTCAAGCAGAAGATCTACAGTATAAAGCATCCACAACCGTAAAGCGTAGACATGAATAAGCATGTAATTGGATCGAGAATTTGGAGGATGATGTATATGTCGACATACCCGATTATTGTAATCACTGGTGCTACTAATGGTCTTGGACAATGGGTAGCAATTGAATTAGCCCGACGCGGAGCACATCTAGTCTTAACAGCCAGAAATGAAAAACGTGCTGAAACGACTAGAAATATTCTGAGAGACCTAGCGCCAAGTACAAAGGTAGACTTTTTTTTCGGGGACCTGTCTCTCATGAAAGATGTCAAACGTATTGGGGATGAAATTAAAGCTAATTATCCAAAGATTGATGTATTAGTGAACAATGCTGGATTACATGGGTTTGAACAGCGAATAACCTCAGAGGGTTTGGCAGAAATGATAGCAGTCAACTATCTTGCCCCGTGGCTGTTAACGCATACACTACTCAATTTACTAATGGAATCCACAAATGCTAGGATCGTCAATGTAGCTTCTGAAGCGTCACGCAACCATGGTGAATTAAAATTACCGGAGGATTTAATAGATACATCTGCATTTACCGCAAGAGGTTCATCTAAGATATACGGAAAGACTAAACTTCTTAATATCATGTTTTCAGAAGAACTTGGACGTCAGTTGGATGGAACTGGGATCACAGTTAACGCACTTAATCCAGGGTTTAACGTAACCGGCCTTGGTCGTGAGTTAGGATTTTCTTCGGTACTTGCAAAAATATTGAACGCTTTGCATATCGGAGACCCACGGAGAGGAGCAGAAATTATTGTTCGTTTAGCAACAGAATCCCAATATCAAGAAGTGACAGGTGGATATTTTAATGTTGGCACTGGTAAGCCGATTGTGCCGACATATCCTGGTGGGGATAGCAAGATGCAACGCCTACTTTGGAATACTACTACCGAATTATTGCGACAAAAAGGGGTTATGGAATGAAATAGGACCTAATATCGAACAAAGCTCCTCCAACAAATGGTTCATTTTGTAAACTAAATCTCTCTTTTAACCGATAAATACATATGCTGGTTCTGTACTTAAATATCTCCTCCCATCTTTACATATTCAAGTACAAACGCGCATTTTTCCTAAAAGGGGACTTTCTATGAACTATCTAGACGAGCATATACTTAGCCTCAAAGCTAAAATGATGGATCAAAAGACAACTAATAACGATAATGTGAAATCCACCTCAGCTCAAACCCAAAAATCGGAACAGGACGGTTCCATGTTTGAAGAAACAAAGCTACTTCATATTGAAAATGATTATCTCACGCTGGAGCCCATTACAATACTAGACGGAGAGATTGGTTTCTACATCCCCAAGTCCTTTACTCCTATGCCAATGGAGCAAGCTATAATCAAATATCCTTCAGAGCATCGACCAAAGGTCACTTATACCTCGTCTGAGGAGACCATCAATATCACTTTTAATCCTACAGATACTTCTCTGGAAGCGGAAGAGTTGCCTGATTTTGTAGAGCAAATGGCGGATATTTTACGGTCTGTACAACCGATTCGCAACTGGTTAGGTACCGAAATGGTCACCAACAGTTCCGGACTTTCAGTTGGACAGATTCGTTTTGTGGCGGCGGGGATCGACGGTAATCTATACAACGAAATGCTCCTCTTTATCCACAATGGACGAGTTGTCATAGGTTCCTTTAGCTGTATGGAGGCAGATCTCGAAGTCTGGTTACCTGTAGCAGAATACTGGGTTCAGTCCCTTTCTGTCCTTCCACCCTCCATCTATTCTACAAATGAGAAAGGAATGACTACACCATGAGTCTGGGATACGATCAAATTCAAATTCACCCTTATGAACAAATTGATCTGGAGGAGCTTACCTTAACGAAAAAAATCAATGAGCATACTCGGCTTTATTTTACAGGTATGATCCCCGAAGACTTGCAAGACAGTTATGTGGAAACGACAGAAAAAAATACCATCATTGAAGTCAGCCAACAAGATGAATCTGGCGCAAGCAAACCGCTATTTAGTGGGATTGCCCTCTCGGTCGAGGTAAAAGTCGTGCGAGGTGTGTACTATCTGGAGGTGGAAGCTATTTCCCATACTTACCGGATGGATATGAAGCAGCGTACTCGTTCTTTTCAGTATACGAAAATGACGATTCCTCAAATGCTGGAGCACATAGGTAAGGACTATGAAGGACTGGATGTGATCGACGGGGCTACTGGCGGAGAAGCCATAGGACGGCTTGCCATTCAGTATCAGGAGACAGACTGGGCGTTTTTAAGACGCATAGCCTCCCGTTATCATACGAGTCTGATGCCTGTAGCCCGTTTTGACAGTCCCAAATTTTATTTTGGTATTGAGGACAGCCCTGCACAGGCGATACTGGATCATACCCGTTATACCGTACGTAAGCAATTGCTTCCTTTTCGTTATTTTCAGGAGAATGAACAAACCAAACTGAGTGAACACGATTTTATTTTTTATGAGGTAGAAACGGATGAGGTACTCGACTTGGGCGCTCAGTTGAATTTTCAGGGGCATAACCTATATGTGATGGAAGCCTACACCGCCATGAGTCAAGGACTGCTGCGGCATCAGTATGTGCTGGGTTCTTACCAAGGATTTCGGCAAAAAAGCTACTACCAGGATAAGCTGGCGGGAGCCTCATTAAGCGGTATTGTGCTGGACGTACGTCAGGATCAGGTGCGCATTCATCTGGATTGTGATGAACAACAGGACACAAACCAAGCACACTGGTTCAACTATTCTACTGTGTACAGTGGCGGTGGCCATACCGGCTGGTATGTCATGCCAGAAAAAGGCGATTCAGTTTCCCTCTATTTCCCCGGTAGTCGGGAAGAAGACGGCGTTGCAGGTAGTGCCGTGAGAAGGGCAGATCGCAAGAGTACGCATAACCATTTTTCCAATCCGCAAATGAAAATATGGCGTACCCCGCATGGCAAGGAAATTCGACTGGGACCGGATGAACTGGTCGTTACAGGTAAGGACGGCGCTATTTATATCAAACTGGACGATAAAGAAGGCATTCATATTGCGAGCAGCAAACAGGTGAATATTACGGCAGGAGGCAATCTCAGCCTGTCTGCGGGGAAGACGATGAGTCTGTCCGCAGGTAGTCAGCTCCGTATGGATTGTAATGGCAGTCATATTGAATTAAGCGGATCGGCGGATATGAAAGGCAGCGAAGTGAAGTCGAATTAAGGATGATTAGAAATGGAAAAGCAAACAGATGTGTTAGATCAGCAACAAGCGGCTCTTCATCAGGCTTGGTCTTTCATTCGCAAAGAATGGGCGTTGAAATGTAAATCAACACACACACAAAGATTACAGCATATAGTAGAACATTTTCGCGCCTTTTGTGAGCTGGTTCGGCAAAAACAACTCACAGGTCGTAAAGGTCATATCGGTTACATCACCTACTCTATGCTGCGCACCACATGGCTTGAACAGAAGCCCGTTTATCTTGTTGAAGCTACGGATACCTTATGGATGCTTGATGCTGAGCCCGTTCAGTTGGAGTACGATGCAAGTTGGATTTTTCTCTATTGGACTCAATTACGTGAACAGCTTGGGGCTGAAACTTTGAAGCAACAAGTCTCCCTTTCCGAACTTGAACTGGAACAGATCATGTTGGAAGCAGCGGGATATCTTCATACGATGATCGTTAGTCTGGTTCGTCAGGCTATGAAGCAAGCAGTCCACCTACCAGAGTTTGAGGCGTTGGATTGTGAAGAAGCTTTTGAGATTCGCGTCGGAGAGTATATGGATCATAGTGTCTCCGTGTATCGGGAAGATCGAAGACCCGTGGATGCAAACATAATAAAGTCTTGGCTGGAGGAAAAAGAAGAATCGGCCTACAGCTACCAAGCACTGTCTCAAGTTCAACTGTCAGATGGAAATTACAGTTCCTTGGATTTTCGCTATACAGTCTTTCGCCAGATCGGGATGCAACAAAGTCGATTGCATCAATGCATCCTCGTAGGTACGGTATGGCAAGAAGCTCAGCTAGATGGAACCGACTTTTCGCACAGCCTGCTTCATGGAGCCGATTTCAGTGGCTGTTCCCTGCAAGAGGCTGTACTGGATAAAGTTATAAGCAATAGCGAATATGGATCGGATGCTTGGCTGGATTGGGAACCGTTAGGATTGGATGGAGTGAATTTTACAAGAGCTAATTTACAGGGAGCTAGTTTTCAACATGCACAGCTTCAAGGAGCTACTTTTCAAGATGCCGCGCTGCAAAGAGCTTTATTTAACGGCGCGGATCTAACAGGTGCCTGCTTTGTAGGAGCCGATGTTACTGACGCTTCTTTTATAGGTGCATGTTTAGTAAAAGCTAATTTTACAGGAGCAAAACTACACCGGGTAAGCTTTACAGATGACCAACTAAGCGAAGCTATTGGCCTTACTGCTATAGAAGCGCCCCTGGCTACACAGATAACAGATGCAGTGAGTAAAGGGGAGTGGTTGTCATGAGGTATTACCGACTCATGGTGGACGAGCGCGTAAAGCATCGGGTGGAGACTGCGCCCCTGTCTCCCTTGCAGGTGGAAGATATCCTTTCGAGTCATACCTTTCAGCCGGAGGACACTCCCCTGTTTTTAACAGTACATACAGATCCACGAACCGTATATCCGGATTTTCTGGAGTTCCCTTTGCCACTGGTTTCAGACTCCATGAAAGCCCTGTTGGAAAAATATATGCCGGAGCTGGAATGGAAGGTCGCTATACTTACCGATTTTCAGAAAGCCAGGCAGGATGTGTACTGGGTACTGCGTCCACCTGTGGTGGATTGTCTTTCCTCACAAACCGAGTGGTATCCTGACCACACCTTGAAGCAATTGGTACTTAAACACAGGAAAATCGAATCGTCTATATTTCGGATTGCCGGCTTGTTGGAAGCACATATCTATATCAATCTCGCGGTAGCGGAAAGTCTACTGCGTCGTCCATTTACAGGTGTTCGTGTGCAAAAAGTAGAGATGGCCACAAAGGAGGAATAATCCGTATGGAAGAAGCAAGTGTGCAGCCTGGAACAGGTGCGAAAAAAAGCTATGTCGTGGCAGGTGCGATTTTAAGCTGTAGTTACGGTACACAGCCTACGCGTTTGAAGCGCCCTTTTAGCCATGGGGTGTATGTCAAAAATAAAGCTCAGATGAATATTGGAGATTATGTGCCCGGAGTGAACATAAAATCTTTTGGGAATTGCTCCAGTCCGCTGAATCCGGCTGTGCAAGCCAGTGAGATGGTCGATATTTATGGGGTGAAAAAGGCACCGTGTATTCCTGTCCTTACGATGCCTTGGCTGAACGGAAAAAGCGACATGCGCATCGAAGGCCAGCCTGCTCTTACGCAGAACTGTACGCATCAATGTCTTTATTGCGGACACATACAGATCGAAAATGACGGTCAGGAACTGGATTAATCAGTCGCAACCTACCACTATAAAAACAAAATGCGTTGGTGAGAGATTGGCTATCTTCTCCACCAACGCATAATATAGGTTATCTTCAAATAGTTCGCTCCACATCAGGTACCGCAAAAGGTTCGGTAAGGACAGGTGGATTCCTCAGGCAATGTAGAGTAAATTTCCTGTTCGGTAGAGTAGGCATAAGGGTTCGAAAGAACTTCAAGAAGCTGCTCCATCACACGGTAGTCTTCTCGTTCCACCGCAGCTTCCAGTGCTTCTTCTACCCGGTGGTTGCGTGGAATGATTGCAGGATTGCTGCTGCGCATCAGCTGATACGAGGAGGCTTTTGATTCCTGCTGTCTGCCCAGTCTCGCCTGCCACTGCTCGTGCCACTGGGTGAATTCCGCAGTGCTGAACAGAACCGTATCCTCCAGCTTGTTCAAAGTTAGGGCACGGAAGGTATTGGTGTAGTCGGCACGATGCTTCTGCATGATACTCAGAAGCTCCTCAATAAGAGATTCATCCTCCTGCTCTTCGTTAAAGATCCCCAGCTTCGCCCGCATTCCTGCAAGCCAATGATGGTGAAATATTTTTACAAAATCTGAAATTGCATGCTCGGCCAGTGTGACAGCCTGCTCCCTGTTGTCATGCAGTAGTGGCAAGAGTGTCTCAGCAAATCTCGCGAGATTCCACGCAGCAATATGCGGCTGATTGGCATAAGCATAGCGGCCCTGCCTATCGATGGAACTGAACACCGTCTCGGGATTATAGGTATCCATGAAGGCGCAAGGACCATAATCAATGGTTTCTCCGCTAAGGGTCATATTGTCGGTGTTCATCACCCCATGAATAAAACCAACTAGCTGCCATTTGGCAATCAGCTCGGCCTGACGCTTAATCACTTCCTGAAGAAGTGAAAGGTAACGGTTTTCGTCATTGGCAACTTCCGGGTAGTGTCTTTCCAATGTATAATCAGCCAGAGCACGGAGATCTTGGGACGTGCCCCATGCTGAGACGTATTGAAAGGTGCCGACGCGAAGATGACTGCCAGCCACACGGGTCAGAATGGCTCCGGGCTGCTCGGTTTCCCGGATGATCGACTCACCCGTGGATACCACCGCCAAGCTGCGGGTGGTAGCAATACCTAGCGCATGCATCGCCTCACTGATGATGTATTCGCGAAGCATCGGCCCAAGTGCCGCACGACCGTCACCACCACGGGAGTATGGCGTTCTGCCTGAGCCCTTGAGCTGAATATCAACCCGTTCACCCAAGGGAGTGATCTGTTCGCCAAGCAGCAGAGCACGTCCGTCTCCTAACATGTTAAAATGCCCGAATTGATGCCCTGCGTAAGCTTGAGCAAGAGGCGTAGCCCCTTCAGGAACCTGGTTGCCGGCCAGCTCCGCTACACCATCATTCCTTTGCAGCGCCGTGCCGTTCAACCCCAGTGATGCTGCCAACGGATGATTAAGAATGATCAGCTTTGGTGAGCGGACAGGAGTTAGGTTGAGCTTTGTAAACAATGATTCCGGCAAACGAGAGTAACTGTTGTCGAAGTTCCACCCTATTTGATCTGCTATTTCTTTTTTCTCCGTCATAGTGTCTCCTTTTCTGCTGCGGTATCTTAGGTTTTCCCATTTTAGTTTTTACTTCTGCCCATTTATTATCCAATTATGAAACATGGAACATAGAATATGCTTTTTTATTATAATCGATTATCAAACATTAATTGTATTTGAATACCGAATGGGTCTTCAATAATACCGTAGGCTTGGCTAAACACATTATTAGATAAAGGCACAATAATTTTCACTCGATCATCTGTAATTAAGCTATCATAAAAACGTTTAATTTCTTCTAGGTCAGCACTTTGAATACATAATGAAGTATTATTCCCTACTGTATATTCTTCACTGGGATTCATTGTATCTTCTGCTATCATTACTTTTGTTTTTCCGATGGATAAGACTGAATGAGAAATATAATTTTTATTTTCATCTGTAAGCTGTATGGAGCCGTCACGTTGGGCCATGTCTTGATAGGTAACAAGAAACAATTCCTCTGCGCTGAAGTGTTTTTTGTAAAAATGTATAGCTTCTTTTGCCTTTCCGTTCATGGATAAGAAAATAGCTACTTCTAATGTTGTACTCATGGTATCAATCTCCTTTTATATGTGTAGATATCTTATGAATTTGATATATTCCCTTGAACTTATTATCATATAAAAAGGTATCAAAACATGACACCTTTATAAGGAGATTTAGATGAAAAAATCGGAAAGATTAAATGATATGATCAGATACTTAAACAGTCGAGAGTTCTTTAATTTAAATGACCTAATGGATAAATACCATATTTCAAAAAGTACAGCTCTACGTGATATTAATTCATTAGAACAATTAGGTATGCCTATTTTTTCGGAACATGGCAGACATGGACGATATGGTATCTTAAAAAATAGATTGTTATCCCCCATTATTTTTACAATGGATGAGGTATATGCTCTGTACTTTGCAATGTTGACGTTAGAAGCTTATCAATCCACCCCCTTTCATTTAAGTGTTAATAAACTAAATGAAAAGTTTGAACACTGTCTTTCTAAAATACAACTAAACCAGATTCATAAAATGAAAAAGGTTCTACAATTTGAAATATATCAGCATAATCATGTTAGTCGTTATTTAGATAAAATTCTAACAAGCATTCTTAATGAGAGCACCTGTAAAGTTAAATATGTAAAAAATAATCATAACAAAAGTTACTATATTCAATTTTTCAAAATTTCTGCTAAGTTTGGTCAGTGGTATGCTACTGGAATAGAGTTAAATACGAATAAATATAGAGTTTTCAGATGTGATCGAATCACCTTTATAGAAGAAGAGGCGAGCAATTCTCGCTTTTCTATAGATGAACTCCTTAGTCGTTCATTAGAAATGTATCAATCCGAGAAGAGCATTGACTTTGAAGTAGAAATTTTAGAACAAGCAAAGGATATTTTTTATAAAGAACACTATCCTTCTATGAAAATAGAAAATGGTGATAAGACAGTCATTAAGGGATTTTATAATCCTGGAGAAGAGGAGTTTATAGCTCAATATTTGATGAGATATGGTCATTATGTAATATCAGTGAAGCCTGAATCTTTAAGACAAATGATCCAAGATAAAGTAAAGAACCTCTTACATCACTATCAAAAATTATAAGGTAAAAAGGCTTTTAAGGCAGAATCCAGAAAACTTCACACCCTTTAGGAGATCTTTGGTCTATTTCATTTACATTCTAGTAAAGAAAAGGAACCTTCAAGCTCCTTTTCTTTACTAGCTATGACATTTGAATTATGGCTTCCGTTTGGCGATAACAGCATAGGACACCGTTCTTGTGAATCCAGATGGATTCCATGCAGTAAATACCCATCTGTCTTCAGCCGCGGAATAATTATTGAGAAGAAACCCTTGTTCATTACCAGAGAAAGTCCATGCACCGCTAATCAGATTGTAGGCGTTACCGTTAATCGTAGTGCTTCTAAAGCTATTAGGAGAAATAGTGATCGGTGCGAAAGTGAATCGTGCGAATCCATCTCCAAGTTGAGTTACACGAATGGCCTTTTTAAGATTCATAATCACGTGACTATTTTTTTTCAGTTTTTTTCCCAACTTTGCTTCTGTTTTTTTAATTTTCATTAAGGTTGCCTTTCTCAAAGAAATCATCTCCTTAATTGTTTTACTTATAGTTAATGATGGAGTAGATACTTTTGAATGGACAAAATCCCCGGTAAATTGGCTTGATTTTCTGGAGGTGCTGAAACAAAAAGCCCTTCCTTAAAATAAAGGAGGGCTTGATACCGCTACTTCTCATATTTTCCGTTCCTATACCGATTTTGTTAAGCCGATATGGGTGATCATGGTGTCATACGGTTCTAATTCCATGGTTTGTTTGCCATATTCCGTATCAATCGTCGTTCTTTGAAGTTGATCGCTATTGTTAATAACAACCAATATTTTACTTTCTGGATAATAAGCACACTCTGTATATAGGTTATCTGTAATGTACTTCGTTTCATGTAACTCATTACCCGCAAACCGAATCATATTCAGCAGCAACCTTGTGTTTTCCCAGCTGAATTCGAAAGAAGGAAGGTATATCCCCTTTCCTTTACCAAAGGCATTTGTAGACAGTGTTATCATACCACTCGTTTCTTCCACTACCGCAGCTGACCCATCAGTAAGATAAATGCTATTCTTTGGCGTTATACTGGCTCCTTCAGGCACCAAGCCATGCTCATCCCTAACCTCATAAGTCCATCTTCCATGACCTACTCTGGAGCCTGTATCCTCATCCAGTCCAAGAACATGGGCCATTCTGAAAAAGCTGTCGTGGCCTTCGACCGCCGAAGGCTGGTTGATGCCAATAAAGGTACCACCCTCATAAACCCATTTGGTCAGTAAGTCCACACACTTGTTGTCATTCCAGTACTCCCCACCACTCCATGCTGAACCAGCAGAGCCGGCATTGATCACTACATCACAATTCTGTAGAATTCCCTGACGGATATCTTCAAAATCAATGAACTGCACTTCAATCGGTAATCCGGATAAAGCTTCATTGACATGGATCAAATCATGCATATACGTTTCATGGAAATGTCCGGACAAGGTCCACGATCTCAATTTACCCCAGCAGTGCAGAATAGCTACCTTCGTCTTGATGTGATAAGGTTTGCCTTCATGATGTAGTTCTTTAATTTCTCTGAATTCATTGGCAATCTTTTCGATGTAATCACAAAAATCCGGGTAAGGCTCTACAAGATGTAAATATCCGCCCAGTCCAATCCGGTCAATCGGCTCCCGCAGCAAGGCGCGCCGGATATTAATCCAATACTTTTTGGCATCCAGCGTGGGGTTTCCCCCTTCCATAAAGGTAGGAAGCCCGCCTAAACCAACCGGAAATAAGTATGGATGCAGCCGAATTTCATGCGTATTCACTTTTACACCTGAACAAAGCCTCGCCTCGTAACCTGAAAACACACATTTAATCAACCCGTCAAATCCAAACTCTTGAAAACGATCATTGTAAGGCTCCATGCCAACCCAACTATCATCATAAAACACATAGGCCAGCTTGTCGTGCCTATGCACAATGTCAATTAATTTCTTGCCAAATTCAATCACAAAATCATTGATAAATGCCATCCAATCCAGCTTGCGCTGCTCAGCCGGGATATGACTGACGCGGTATTTTCCGCCATTCACAAAATCCTCGGCAGTCATCGAATACCCGTATTTCTTGGCAAACAGATCAAGCGCTCTTGAACTTACCGTAAAATCATATGAACCCCAGTCAGAGAACAGATGGCGATTGCGCTCATTACTACCCCATATCCAGGCGAAATTATAAAATAAGGAGGTAAACCGAACAACCGTGGTTTCCTTATGATGGAGACACCAATCTTCCATCCAATCCAGCAGATACTTTTGCGTTTCTATATAGATGGGATCTATCTGCATCAAATGCTCTTTGTCCCAATGATTGGTGGTGTGATTGTACATGGAAATCTCTTCCCAGATCCGGTAGGCCATGAAGCTTACGGTGTATTTATGCCAAGGAACAATTCCGGTAATGACTACATTTCCAGATTCCCTTTCATAATTCCACTGTTCTCTTGGAACTTCCTCTCCAGTCGTTCTGTCAAAAACTTGCCAATAGTTAAACGCCTCTTTGGAATCATTCACTTTGAATTGTTCAGCAAAAAAATCCTCCATCAGATAGATGGATACATAATCTTGTACAGCTACCTTTGGATTTGTAATCAAAAAACACTGCTGCAGCTTATCCAGATTGTGGGACGCCCACTCATTATGATCTCTGATGATACAGATTGTCGAATATATGCCGTACCCAGCGTTAATAATCTCATCGGACAATTGCGTGCCGTCACTATCGCGGATGACATCGGCACCCCACCGTTCAGCTAATTTTAGGGTCAGCGCCTCATAACCAGATTCACCCGGTAGTGTAAAGCCCCCCGTTGTTTGTTTGGACAACTTGGTTCCCTCCTAATTTAACATATCGGATAGAAAAGCCAATGCCAGGCCTTGACCCCAGCCCTGAATCCAGTCTTTTGGAATATTGCGATACCCATCCCGATCTTTCATAACCGCTGTGCCGCCCGACACACCTAGTACCCGTCCGTCCTCGCTAATATGGTTCAAGATGCCGTCCAATGCCTTTTGCACGTATTTGGTATGCAGTGGATTGCCGTTATTGATCATGGCCGCCGCGATGCCGCAAGATGCAGACACTTCCTCGTAGGACTCCTCGTCATCCAGTACCGTCCGCCACAGGCCGTTCTCCGTTTGAACACCCTTCAGTGCCGACAGTTGATCCCGAAGCGAACACTCCACGTCCATGCACTGCGGATATAAATACCAGTCTTTCAAATGAATTTTAACTTGCGACATGGTATAGGCTCCCCAAGCATTCGCTCTCCCCCAGAAAAATCCGGACATGTGATCCTGCTTGACATTATTGTAGCCATGGTACCAGAAACCGCTACTAGGGTCTTGCAGGTATTTGATATGCCAGTAATATTGGTTTAAGGCGTCCTGGATCATTTCCTCATCCTTTAATTTGGTTCCTACACGGAGCAGAAAAAATGCCGCCATAAACAATGTGTCCGCCCATGCCTGCTCTGGAAAATCATTAGCAACGGATACCGTATGCTGCAGAACATTGTCTCCAAACCTGAGAGCATGGTTCCGAATATAATCCACCTTGCTCATCACAATATCCCAATATTTCTGGTCCCCTGTTTCTTCATACAATGTGATCAGCATATGGCCCATGGCACATGTGTTTACCGTCCAGTGCGGCAGACCCAGCTCGATATATTCATCTGCCCATTGTACAAGCATATTCAAATACTCTTTATTTCCAGTTTTTATATAGGCTCTGGATACACCATAATAAGCTACACCGCAAGGCCAATCCCACGTCAAATCCATCGCCATTGTTTTTCTGACGACTTTGTCGATGACTCTTAATATTTCTTCCTTGTCATAAGTTAATTGAAGCATCTATGTTCTCCTCTCTTTCGCACACGCCCCCAAAGGCGCTTGAGAGCTGTTCGTCACCGTTTTGAAAACGCTTTACTTATTCCATTGTACGCAGTAAAATAGTCTCCATCTAAGCATATTCGCAACAAAACTGCGCAATTCCAATCATTTATGAGATGATTTTGCAAAAATCCAATAAGCGACTTCCAATAAACAATATATAGATCGAAATGGTCTAGTTCGTCTATATATTGCACCTTGGAGCGATTGGAATCGAATTTTGCAAAATCCTGATGTATATCTGCTGGTTAAAATCAAAGTCATGGGGGTATTGAATATGCCCAGAAAAAAGAAGCCCGTTATAGAATACCGACACTACAGCTTGCCTATAAACTTCCCTGTCTTGCTGTTAAGCGGTGAACGTTGGAAGATTTCAGATATTAAAAGTGAGCATCTCCATTTTCATAACCATTTGGAGATTGGTATTTGCTATTCGGATAGCGGCTTCATGGAGATCAAAGGAGAATCTGTCCCCTTCAAAGCCGGTGATGTGACCTTCATCCCCAGGTATCTTCCTCATACCACGTACAGTTCGCCAAATACAGCCAGTCTTTGGTCTTATATCTTTTTTTCGCCAGAGGACCTTTTTCAATATTCATTTAAAAGCGCTTACAGCAACTTCGAGCCGAATTTGTGGGTGGTGAAGGGAATGAACTGTATATTGAATAAGGAGCAACATCCCAAGGTTTATACACTTGCGACTTCAATCGTAGAGGAATTAAAACATCAGAATCCTTACTATCAGGAAAGTGCCTACGGCTTATTGCTATCCCTTTACATAGAACTCCTTAGAATTCATTCCAGGAATGAACTGTTGGCAGATCAAAAAACAGAGCATAGCCTGAAAAGCGATTTTGTCATTTCTCCGGTTCTGGAGTACATCACGAAAAACTATATGAACCCCATTACGATGGATTTTTTGGCCGACCTGTGCCATTTAAGTACAACTCATTTCCGAAGAAAATTCCATGAAATTATGGGGACGTCACCTCTCGATTTCCTAAACAGCACCCGAATCGAAGAGGCCTGCAAGCAGTTAAAAAGCACGGAGGATTCTATTCTTTCGATCTCTGAACAAGTCGGTTTTCACTCCATTTCCAGCTTCAACCGATGCTTCTCCAGGCTTATGGGAGAGCCCCCCAAAGAATGGCGTAAAGGTGCTCAATCCGAAGCGCAATCGGCCAAAGCGTCAATACTGGAGTTTACCGGGTGGGTTTGATTTTACCAAACGGAATCAAGCAGCTCGTCCAGTTCTCGAATTCTGGTGACCGATGGTGTTTGTATAAGATTGCCTTTGACCATGACCATAGCTACATCCGACAAAGCTTTTATGTTGTCCAAAGGGTTTTGCTCCAGCACGATTAAATCCGCCTGTTTTCCGATATCAATGCTGCCTGTAAGGTGATCGATGCCTAAGATTTCCGCATTAGATTTGGTTACCCGTTCGATGACCTGACTCGCGTTCAGTTTCGTTTGTCTCATAAAGTGGTCCAGTTCCCGCCAAATATCATAGTGGGTGACGTAGGACATTGCGGCATCCGTTCCAACCCCAATTTTGATATGATGTTCCACAGCCTGTCGCAGTCCCTTCAGCATAGAGTCGTACACAAGCCGGGAATTTTCCTTAACAGTCTCATTCACCTTCGTTAGGCTCGTGTCCAATTTCGCAGCAGGATACGCAGCCTGCATCGTAGGAATCAAGGCGGTATAGCCCTTTAATGCCCTAGGATTGTTTTTGTACAGACTTATGATCTCCTCATCCATCTCCGCACCGTGTTCAATGGTATCCACTCCGCCCTTTAGCGCGATTCTAACGCCTTCGGTACTTTCCACATGGGCCGCTACACGCATACCGATTTTATGGGCTTCCTCGCAGATGGCGGCAACCTCTTCCTCCGTCATTTGCAGGCGGCCTGCTTCGCCGACCATCTTGGCATCGGTAACCCCGCCAGTCACGCATATTTTGATTAGATCTACTCCGTTTTTCACATTAATTCTTACATTTCTTCTCGCTTCCCATGGCGAATCGCCGACCAAAGCCAAATAGGGTGCCCCATGACCGCCTGTTACGCTCAGAAAATACCCGGACACCAAAAGATTGGGGCCAACAAACCGGTTTGCATTAATTTCATCTCGGAGCTGTACATCAGTGTAAAAAAATTCACCGACGCTGCGCATCGTGGTTACACCGGAATGCAGTGCCGTTAGAGCATTTTTCTTCACCCGTTTCTTTAACACACTTCGGCCCAGCCTCGTATCCAAAATATGACGGAATGTAAAATTCAGCAGCCCTTCGCTTGCAGACAGCGTAAATGGCTTTCCATCTGCAAAAAGATGGACGTGCGCGTTGATGAGGCCGGGCATCACATATTTCCCCGATACATCGATCGTTTGATAATGGCTGGGGATAGCCAAATTGCTTGCCTTCCCAATCTCCTGAATCAGCCCGTCTTCGTGAATTAAAATCGTCATCATTTTTTCAACGTCTTTTTTCGCGTCTCCATAAATCACATTGCAGTTCTTAAATGCATAACCTGTTCCCGTCGTTTCTCCCTCCTGTTGCGCTCATGGTGTTTAATAATGAATTATCCATTCATTTTTGAGATAAAAAAATATAGGGACAGCCTTGATGCCAGAAAAATGATGGACCGTCCCGCAAATAATCATCCCTACTTGTCGACATTATTCATTCAAGCTTTTTAGTCCATGCAGTCTGTATAGGCTAAGTGCCTCAAAAATCCGTTTCCGACTATCGACGCTCATATCCCTCTTCAATAAATCCAAAGTCATATGGATGACATTATTGGCAATAATGTTCAGCAAAATCATATTCTCATCAGTTCCGATTTCATACCTTTTATAAGTGTTTCTCAAATAGGGCTTCTTGGTTTCAATCATCAGATCGACCAGTTCGTTTTTTGCATTGCTGTAAATCGTCCCTTTATTTTTTTCGAAAATAATGACGATCTGCTTGCTATATTGAGTTAGTAGGTTGATTTGCTCCTGAACAATGGCCGACTTTTTTTCGTTACGGGTTTCTTCAAAAAAAGTCTGGTTATCGATATGAATGCTTTCCACTAACACATTCTTCAAATAATCCACTAAAGACGGCGGAACAACCGTATAAAATAACTCTTTCTTATTTTTAAAATAAGTATAAATATTTCCGACAGAAATTTGGGTTTCATCCGCAATATCGCTCATTTTGGCATCTACAAAGCCTTTTCGAGAAAATACCTTTAAAGCGGCTGACTCAATTTCTTTTTTCACTTCATCTTTTTTGGCCTGTATAATAAACACCCTCGATCAATAATGAATAAACCATTCATTTTTAGTGTAATTCAGTGGCTTAGATCTGTCAAACCAGAGCAAAACAACAGAAACTTTGACAGTTACGATAGGTGATAATTCCATTGCCGAATATAAAAAAACAGGGAAAAGACATGACGGAAGCGGGTTTGCCCCGTTCTCCATTCAACCTTTTCCCCGATTTTTTTCAAGTCTCTATCATGGCTTCAGTGAGGACAACCCTGATATGACGTGCCCCCATCAATGAAAGTTATTTATTTTCATAGAGTGCTACGCCGTAGTTCATAAAAATACTGCACAATGGGATGCTTTAACTTCATCTTCCCGGTCATGTTTAAAATTCGCTTTTTTCCTACTCGTCTGTCCACTAAAGCTAGAATATTCAATAAGATATCATTACTCTCTAAGCTTTCCTCTATAGAAGTAGTTAAAAATTTATTAGCTACAACATTAAAATTAGACTTGCTTAATGAGGCCTGTGCTGACAAAAGCTCCTTTGCATGCTCTGATATTTTTCTACCTCTTGCAATTACTTGTAGACGATCCTCCGGAACATTCCCATTAGTATCTTTTCTGACCGCTTCAATTTCTTCATTGCTGATAGGAACTTGGATATTGGGATCATTCCTGATTTCCAACTCCGTCTGATACCATCTGATTGGACTAGTGATATCATTCATATTGAGTATGTTCTTCTTATCTACAGTTATATAACAAATTCCAGACTTATCAGGCAAATAACGGTAACTGGTAGCTCGGTATTCGACCCTTCCGTCTAACGCAGGACAGCGGAAGCTATCCAGTTGTTGCTTCAATTTGCTCCAGGACATGTATCCTCCTATGTTTTCAATGCCTACTAGCAGCCTGTGAAAACTCCTTTTTTTCCTTCTAAATCAATTGCAAAACTCACAATCTACCTCATCATGATCCTTGCTTCCAAACTCATCAAGCAATGTACGCACTTCACTTGTTGATTTGGCGTTCATTAAGCTGTTTCTGAGTTCACTTGCCCCTCGGAATCCACGGACATATATTTTGAAGAAGCGGGCGAGAGGGCTGAACGAACGTGGCTCCTGCGCTGAATACTGATCATGGAGATCTAGATGAAGCCGCAGCAGTTCAAGCAATTCCTCACTGCTGTGTTCCTTCGACTCCTTCTCAAACGCAAATGGATTCTGGAAAATACCACGCCCAATCATAATGCCATCCACTCCATATTGCTCAGCGAGCTTCAAGCCGGTCTGACGGTCCGGAATATCTCCGTTAATGGTCAGCAGTGTGTCTGGTGCCACCTCATCACGAAGTTTCTTAATCTCCGGAATCAGTTCCCAGTGAGCGTCTACTTTGCTCATTTCCTCTCTTGTCCGCAGATGAATAGAGAGATTAACAATGTCTTGTTTCAAAATATGGGTTAACCAGTCGCGCCATTCATCTACGGCAGTGAAACCGAGCCTTGTTTTTACACTGACGGGCAGTCCCCCGGCTTTGGCGGCCTGGATAATATCCGCTGCGATTTCGGGACGGCAGATCAGACCGCTTCCCTTCCCATTCTGGGCTACATTCGCTACGGGACAACCCATATTAATATCGATGCCTTTGAAGCCTTCTTTCGCCATACCGATGCTCATTTCACGGAAATATTCCGGCTTATCTCCCCAGATATGGGCCACCATGGGCTGTTCATCCTCTGTAAAAGTCAAACGCCCGCGTACACTTTTGTTCCCCTCCGGGTGACAATAACTCTCTGTATTTGCAAACTCCGTAAAAAACACATCCGGTCTGGCTGCTTCACTTACGACATGGCGAAACACAACATCCGTCACATCTTCCATCGGTGCCAGTATAAAAAAAGGTCGTGGCAAATCACGCCAAAAATTATTCGTCATATCAAAAACTCCTCTATAAATACCAGGACAAATCTTTGGTCCCAAAATGGTAAAGCTAACCTGTTCATGTCCTTGCTTCTTCTTCACATATAACATGTTTAAGCAACGTAGTTCAAACGGCAGTATATGTTAAGCATAGACATCTAAATGAGTATATCATACCCAAGAGAGGAGCAGACTCCCCAAAAGACTCGCAAAAAAAGGAAGAGCGCCGCCTCTCCTTGCCATTTTCTATAACCTACTGCGCCGCAGTTCATAGAAATACTGCACGGCATAACTTCCCCCAGCTTACGCCGTTCCCATGCGAATGGCTTAAAAAAAGAGCCGAGGAATAATATCCTTGACCCTTTTCGTCAATTTCTACACATGAATACCCAAAATTTTCAGCTGTTCATTGATTTTGGCTTCAAGTTCTGCGATTTCTTGTTTATCTTGCTCTAATAGCTTATTTACTTCGGCAAGGTCAATGACTTGCTCTTCTTCAAACGTATCCACATAGCGAGGAATATTTAAGTTAAACTCGTTTTCTTTGATTTCTTCAAGTGATGCCACGTGAGCATATTTATCAACATCTACACGATTTTCGGTACGTTTCGATAATCTTATTGATGTTTTTATCAGTAAGTTTGTTTTGATTTTTACCTTTTTCAAACGCCAATACACCTCAACTATTAGTCTTTCCTGACCAATAGTGAACAGCACTCCACATGCACCGTATGCGGAAACATATCTACAGGCTGTACTTCCACTGTTTTATACCCGCCATCCTCCAATATCCTTAAATCCCGTGCCAGTGTGCTTGGATTACAGGATACGTACACCACGCGCTCTGGCTTCATCTCCAGAATGGTGTCGAGCAGGCGTGGATCACAGCCCTTACGGGGCGGATCAACGACGATAACATCGGCGGTGATGCCTTGCTCTTTCCATGCAGGAATGACGTCCTCGGACGCGCCTACCTCAAATTTCACATTGCGCATTTCATTCAATAGCGCATTGCTCCGTGCATCGTCGATGGCTTCTTTGACGATCTCCACCCCATACACCTGGTCCGCATGCTGAGCGAGGAACAAAGAAATCGTGCCGATGCCACAATACGCATCAATTACCGTTTCTTTGCCCGTGAGCCCGGCATATTCGACGGTTTTGCTATACAGCACTTCCGTTTGTACGGGATTCACCTGATAAAAGGATCGCGCGGAAATCGCAAACTGTACGTTTCCAATGTAGTCGTAGATCACGTCACGCCCCCACAGTACACGAGTCTCGTCGCCAAAAATAACGTTCGTTCGCTTCGTATTCACGTTCTGGCATATGCTTGCCACGTGTGGGATATGCTCACGGATACTGCCGATCCACGCATCTGCGTGCGGAATATCTCGTCCATTCGTCACGAGCACCAGCATCATTTCACCCGTGCGAAAAGCAGTCTTTACAACGACATGGCGCAGCAACCCGCGTCCGGTTTCTTCATTATATGCACTGATGCCCAGCATTCGGCCAATCTCTTTGACACGTGCGACAACTTCGTCATTACGCTCGTCCTGAATGAGACAGGTGTTCATATCCACAATTCGATGGCTGCCGCGTGCGTAGAAGCCGCCGACAAGCCCGCCCTCGGTGACACCAATCGGGACCTGAGCTTTATTGCGATACCGCCACGGCTCACTCATACCAAGTGTAGGATGCACAACTACGCCATGTACACGCGACATGCTATCGGCATTTCTATCCGCATTCATGGCCGAATCAGAAGTCGTGACTGTATCGGCCTCACCATCTGTATCCGCAGAAGTAGCCAAAACCTGTGCAGTATGCTCACTGGACTCCGTAGTCACACTCAGCTTCCCGATACGCTCCAGCACATCCACGACATGCTGGCGCTTCCAGCCCAGCTGCGCTTCGTAGCTCATATGCTGGATCTGGCAGCCACCGCATTGATCGTAGATGGCGCACGGAGCTGCAATCCGGTCAGGGCTAGCCTGTACAATATCCAGCAGCTTGGCATAGCCATACTGCTTTTTCGTTTTCAGCACCTTTACCCGTACCTTTTCACCCGGTAACGCACCTGGAACGAACAGCGTAAAACCCTCTACACGTCCTACGCCTTCGCCATCGTGGTTCATGCCGATGATGTCTATCACGGCCTCATCATTCTTTTGCACAGGCAGATCGGTACGCTCTGCACTGGATCGGATACGATTGGAAGCTTCCTGACTCCGTCCACCTCTGGAAGAGCGACGAGAATCTTGTCCATTTTCCCTTTTCTTCCGAGCCACTTCATTCACATTTCCATTTTTATGTTTGATTTCGGCTTGAAGCAGCCCATTTCCAGCTCTAACCCGAGACTGTTCCGGTTCTCTCTCTCTTGTCGCCTTCATAGTCTTTATGTGCTGATTTCCTTGAACAGGAGTTGCTGTCGCTGCATTCCGGCGGCTTTTTCCACGTCCGCTACGGTTATTCGTCATGATTGTCACTTCTTTCTGATCTTCTTTTCATACGGTACGTACAATACTAACGTCATCCAAGTATACAAACATCAACTCGAAAATGCCGTTACTCCCCCACGGAGAACGGCAAGAACCAATATGTTCACAAAAACAACTACCTGCTCTGCATTCCGTATACTATATTGCGTTTTCGCCCGGAAACAGAAGCATTTCCTACTTATTTTTCACCGGAAAACATTCAAATGATGAGGTAAATTCCGGAAAGTCGCTGGTAAGGTACCGCCCAGTTCGCCATCCAGATTAAGCTGGACGTAGCCGGGTGAGGTCACTTCCATGTAATCTGTTTTAAAATAAACAATCTTCTTATCCTGCAAATGCTCACCACGCAGCGCAAGTGTTACCAATCGGATCATTTCCGCCAGATTGCATTTCCGCACAGCGATGACGTCAAGCAGCCCATCATCTATTGTCGCCCCAGGAGCAAGCTTTTCAAACCCGCCGACCGAATTCGTATTCGCAATCAGGAAGAGCATAAACTCGTCGTGGATCACTTCTTGACCCGATGCCTTGATGATCAGCTCCTGTGGAGCAAGGCTTACCATCTTCTCCATGCCTTTAAAATAATACGCCAACTGGCCAATCATCGTTTTTAGCTTGCTCGGAACTTCATACGTAAGCTCGGTTAATGTCCCCCCGCCTGCAATGTTGATAAAGTAGCGGTCGTTCGCTTTTCCGATATCCAGTGGCTTCGGATTCTGACGAATAACTAGGTCGCAATAATCCTCCCAGTGCTTGGGGATGCCCAGTGCCCTGGCGAAATCATTCGTCGTCCCCAGAGGAAACACACCCAGGGGCGGGCGGTTCTCTCTTTCAGCCATCCCGTTAATGACCTCATACAATGTACCGTCGCCACCAGCGGCGATAATCATGTCATACCCACGCTCAATGGCCTCTATTGCGGCACGCGTTGCGTCCCCTTCACCCGTAGTTGCATGGCAAGAGGCTTCAATACCACCTTCATCCAGGCGCTGCAAAACATCCGCAAGACGACGCTTCATTTCCTCACGCCCAGAGGTCGGATTATAGATTAATCTAGCTCTTTTCATTCCGTTACGCCACCCGTATATTTAATGATATTTATATTCACATAGCAGTTCATCACATTCAGTCTGTACAAAATATCATCATACTGGAAAAAGACCTCTTTTACAATAAAAGAAGCCAGACTTTGCCCAAATAAGGAAATTTAAGGCTAAGATGACGCTATAGCCGAACCAGACTACCTATGACTTGACCTTGCTTGCTTCTGCACACTTTGCAATAATTCACGAACTTGTCTATCCATCCAGCTTGTGAGCAAAGGATGCGGCAATAAAGGATCTCCTGAATAACGGTATTCGAGCCCCTGCAAGCGTTTAGGAATTATGTGGCTTGTAAAATATCCAGAACTCAAAAATAGCGGTGCCACAATAACATCATGACCCCGCTCCTGATTCCAATACGCTGCCTTGTCGTACACACTCTCGGGATTTAGCAAAGCGTGGTCCGTGATGATACCGCTCACGCTTTGCACCGTACGGGCCAACGAAGAAATCCCCTGCTCCCAGCGCTGAAAAAAGCCGTTGTGCACACTGCCGTGACCTACGAGTAAAATAACCTCTCTCGCAGGGTCGGCCGATAGCGGGCGAACCTTGTCCCACACCATGCGGGCAACATCTTCTCCGTCATCCAGCGGGCTGCCAAAATGTACTCGCGCCTTCACTCGAAATGGCTCCAAATCTGTTTCTTTGTCCGGCGCATCTTTGACACCCAGCGCATAGCTAATCTCATCTACATGCGTACTGCCTGATGACACAAACAAAGGTATAACCAATATATCTGTTACACCCAAGGCTTCCAAACGGTCAATACCATTTTGAATCAATCTTTCTTTAACCGTTTCCAAAAATGAAACCTCTACTGGTATTTCTTCCGGCAAATGAAGCTTTGCAACTGCCTGATCCACCTGTTCCACCCAATATGGCTCCCTAGAGCCGTGGCTGATTACCAGTATCCCAGGGCTCCGCATTAGCGTCCCAGACGTTCCAAAGTCATTTTATACCCATCATTACCATAGTTCAGACAACGTTTAACACGTGAAATGGTGGCTGTACTGGCTCCTGTCTCTGCTTCAATCTGATTATATGTGCTGCCTTTGCCTAGCATGCGGGCAACTTCCAGACGTTGGGAGAGGGATTGAATTTCATTAATCGTGCACAGATCATCAAAAAATACATAGCACTCTTCCAAATTTTTAAGAGTTAAAATAGCTTCGAACAATTGATCAATACTTTTATCATTAAGCTTCTTAAGCTGCATGGATTATCATCTCCCAAGGTTACGATCTCTCCTCATTGTACCCGAGGAATAGTCGGTTTTTCAAGCATTAACGGTTTCACGCATTACAGAACAACATTATGACCATAGAAACGTACCGTACGAATGCCCAAATCCGCTTTTATACCTGATTCCGGGACACGCGCCTAAACCCACTGTGCGTTTGTAACATACAGTAGAGTATCAACCTGCAAAGGAATGTGATCTCATGCCTGGACACTACTATCATCGGAGGCCGCTACAGCGTTCCCTTTCCGATCCGTATAGTTCATCTCCTTACCCCGGACTCGATCCATACAACGAGGTTCCGCAAGCCGGTTCTTCCGGGCTGGTTCCTTACGAGGCGCCAGCGAGTATTACGGATTCTGCCGTGGTCACACCAGACCCGGTTCCAGCCAAAGGAGGACTGCTTGGAGGTCTTGGCAACCTCAGTAATCTCAACGAAATCAAAGGCTTCATTGACCGTATGGGTGGTATTGATGGAATTGTTGCTACGGTCGGAAAGGTGCAAAAGGTCATGTCCAGTGTGCAGCAATTTGCTCCAATGGCGAAGCTGATTATGGGCTCGCTCCCAGCATTCGGCAAATCCGCGAGCAAAAATTCTGCAACAGATATCGCCGAGGAATTGGATGAATACACACCACCACGCCCACGTCGGAAAAAGACACAACGCAAAAGCACCACCACCACGCGCAGACGTCCGCGCAAGCGCAAAAGAAAGTAGACTAAACTATTTGAACCAGCCTCGGCGCATAAACCAGACCACCATTGCAACACTCAACAAAAACATGAAGAACAGTACGCCAAAATATCCATATTTCCAGCCCAACTCGGGCATATTCGAAAAATTCATACCATAGATTCCTGCAATCAGCGTCAAGGGCATAAAAACGGTCGTAATTACGGTCAGCGTCTTCATAATTGAATTCATGCGATTGGAATTGAGCGATATATAACTGTCCCTCAGGTCGGCTGTCATCTCGCGGTCGGCCTCCAGCATGTCTGTCAGCTTCAATAAATGATCATATATATCGGTAAAATAAGCCATATGATCTCCTTGGCCCTGCACATGCTGCGAATTCAAAACTCGGTACATCAGATCACGCATGGGTACGATGGTACGACGCAGCTTGAGCAGCCTGCCACGCAGGTCAAACACCTGCTTCATTAATTCCTCTACGGATTCGCGACCGCCCAAGCCCTCCAGCTCGGCCAATTCATCCTCAATCATAAAAAGGCTCGGAAAATAGTTATCTACCAGCTTGTCCATCACCGTGTAGGCTGCAGCCAGCGGTCCTCGCGACCATATTTTGCGTTCATTCGCATGCTGGACAATCCGCTCCCAGGCTTGATCCAGCTCCTCTAACTCATGATGGTGATATGTAACCAAAAAACGACTGCTAATAAACATATCCACTTCTTCCGCAGCTAACGTATCTACATCAAGCGCATGCACGACCAGAAACTGCACATCCTCGTAATAATCCAATTTGGGACGTTGCAGAACATGCATACAATCCTCCACAGCCAATGGGTGAAAATGAAAATAACTCGTCAGCAGCTCCGTCTCGCGATCTGTAGGCTCGCTAAAATCTACCCACATCCATATGTAATCGTCCATAACGATCTGATCCAATGGTTTTCCCACTGTTACCTGATGATCATGACCTATAGCCAATGTACGTATCACCGTACGCCCCCCTCGCTTACACTTCCGTCTGATATGTTATTTATATTTTATATAAGCCAATTAACATTATACAAATCTCACGCTCTATATTCCTTTTAATAAAGAAAAGGATATCTCCGGGCCCACATGCCTCCCAAGATATCCTTATAAAATAATCAATTCATTATAATTAAATCTTTTTCACAAGCCCCGTGCTTGTCGCTTCATATCTAAACCGTTCTCTTTAGCCCAAGCTTCCGCTTTCTGATTTAACGCCTTGCCGATGCCTTTATTACGATGTTTTGAATCCATCACAAAAACGACGATACGCACGTAATCTTCATCTCGCTCTCTTCCCCTGCACCCACTCATTCAAAAGTGAGGCAGGCTCTTTGCACGAAAAGGCGCAATCAGCGAGTCGTAGCGTAGCGGTCCATTTGAATCTGTAGAAGCGACAGCGTTCGCCTTTGCCTCTGAATTTTCACCTTATAAGGTCCTATACAATCCAAAAATTCAGGGGCAACAGCGATCGAAAGATCAAATGGATCGCGGAGCGGTCGCACACTACATCCTTACCTGCACTCACGGCAAACCTTGCCCACTTACAATACTTTTTCTAAGAAACTAATGGTCCGCTCATTTTTCGGATTACCAAATACCTCTTGTGGCGTTCCTTCTTCTACGATATAACCACCGTCCATAAACACGACACGGTCGCTTACTTCGCGTGCAAAACCCATCTCATGCGTTACGATCATCATCGTCATGCCTTCACGCGCCAGATCTTTCATTACTCCTAGCACTTCGCCCACCATTTCAGGATCGAGCGCTGAGGTCGGCTCGTCAAACAGCATAATGTCTGGGTTCATGGCTAGCGCACGTGCAATCGCCACACGCTGCTTCTGACCGCCGGAAAGCTGTCCTGGCAATGCATCTGCCTTATCGGCCAAACCTACACGATCCAGCAGCTTCATAGCCGTTTCCCGGGCCTCTGCCTTGGACTGTTTGCCCAGTTCAGTCGGCGCGAACATAATGTTCTTGAGCACGGTCATATGCGGAAACAGATTAAAATGTTGAAATACCATACCTATATTTTCACGGACTTTGTTAATGTCCACGTTTTTGTCACTCAAGTTGTAGTCATCGACAATGACCTCACCTGCGGTAATTTCTTCAAGCATGTTCATACAACGCAAAAACGTACTTTTCCCCGAACCAGAGGGGCCAATGACACACACAACTTCGCCTTCACGTACTTGCATGTCGATGCCCTTTAACACTTGATTACTACCATAGCTTTTTTTCAGGTTTTTAACGATAATTTTACCCACGGCGAACTCTCCCTTCAAGACGGTTGGAAATTTTGGTCAGGACTGTAATGACGATAAGATACATCACCGCTACTACCAGCCAAATATCAAAGGATTGGAATGTCCGCGCAATAATGATCTTACCCGATTGGGTCAATTCGACCAAACCGATAACAGACAAAATGGACGTATCCTTCAACGTAATAACCAACTGATTGATAAACGACGGGATCATGATTTTCACAGCTTGTGGCAAAATGATTTTAAGCATAGCCGTCCGATAGGGTAGACCCAGCGAACGAGCTGCTTCCATTTGTCCCGGATCAATGGACTGAATACCACCACGGATAATCTCAGTTACATACGCACCCGCATTCAGGGATAACGTCAATACAGCCGCAACAAAAAGCGGCATTTTGAAATCCAGTGCCTGTGGAATACCAAAGTAAATAAAGAAAGCAAGCACGATCAGCGGAATACCGCGGAATATATCGACGAATACAGTTGCAATACCACGGAACACCTTATTATGGCTTACTTTCATAAAGCCAAACACCAATCCCAGGATAAAGGCTACGAGTAAAGATACAAGTGTGTACAGCAACGTGTTTCCCATGCCCTTAATCAGTGAAGGCAGCGAAGCGGAAATCAGTCCCCAGCGGCTGGTCTGTACAGGCGCCACACCTTTGCCCGATTCGCCAAGGTATTTAGCCAAAATTTTATCGTATTCCCCGCTATTGCGCAGATTAACAAGCCCTGCATTAAATTTCTCCAGCAACTCCTGGTTCTTGCCTTGGTTAACAGCAAACCCGTAAGAAGCACCTTTTTCCTTATCTGTTACCAGCTTTAGACCGTTATTCTGGTTTACACCGTAAGCCAGTACCGGATAGTCATCAAAGCAGGCAACCGAATTACCTGTTTTAACTTCATCATACATTTGAGAAGAGTCGTCGAACGGTACTGTAGTAAAGCCGTATTTGGCCTTAATGGATTCTGCGAATGTGTAACCTTCCGTTCCTGTTTTGACAGCGACACGCTGCCCTTTCAAGTCTTCATAGCGTTTAACTGTATCATTATCCTTGCGGACCGCCATGACGACGCCTGAATCAAAATAAGGCTCGGTAAAATCAAATTTCCGCTTGCGTTCATCGGTAATACTCATCCCGGCAATGACACCATCCACTTGATTCGTTTCAAGGGCCTGCACTGCCGCGTTAAAGCCAAGAGGCTTAATGGTATATTCAAAATTCTGATCCTTGGCAATAGCTGCCAGCAAATCCATGTCGATACCGACAAATTTACCATCTACATCTTCAAACTCAAAAGGCGCGAACGTTGTATCCGTGCCGATATCATACTTTGTTTTATTTTCTGCATGTGCCACTACACCGAAATTACCGGCCAAGGCAACCACAAAAAACAAACAAATCATGAGTGCTATTAGTTTTCTAGATTTTTGCATAATTTCCTCCAGTCAGTTGAACGGTTCAAAGTTTTCTGTTTATTCTACAGGAGTTATTAAAAATTGACTACTTTGATGTCAGGTATTTTTTGAAAAACGTTTCATGGAACTATCTGGATGTGTAAACTTTAAAGAAGCAGTTTTGTCCCAGAATGCCAATAAGCCCCTGCCGCAAAAAGCGGACGGAAGCTTATTGTGTATTCTATAGTGTGTACCTTTTTTTCAAGAAATAATAATGGACTAGAAAAGAATTTTGAAAATCAATCCAGATAACAGCGCAGCAATCGGTATGGTTATGACCCAAGTAATAATAATTCGACCGGCCAGCGACCAACGCACAGCGGAAAAGCGCTTCGCAGAACCCACACCCAAAATAGCCGAAGTAATGGCATGAGTGGTACTTACGGGCAAATGAAGCAATGTAGCTGTGAAAATAACCGAGGCTCCCGAAATGTCGGCTGCAAATCCATTAATTGGCTCGATTTTAAAAATCTTGGTTCCCATCGTCTTGATGATTTTCCAGCCGCCGATAGACGTACCCAGCGCCATCGCTGTTGCGGCTGAAATTTTTACCCACATGGGCACTTCCAAATGGTCCTGATACCCCGCCGAAACGAGTGCGAATGTAATAATCCCCATCGCCTTTTGAGCATCATTCGTACCATGCGTGAACGACTGAAGCGCTGCCGTAATGACCTGCATTGTACGAAACCCTTTGTTCACCGTATGCGGACTACGATGAGCGAAGATGTATTTTAAAATCATCATCACGATGTAACCGACAACAAAAGCAATCAACGGGGAGAAAATAAGCCCTTCGACAATCCCGATGAAGCCGCTCCAGTTTAATTTATCCGATCCCGCACCTACATACACCGCTCCAGCCAATGCACCAATCAATGCATGAGAAGAGGATGAAGGAATACCGAACCACCAGGTTAAGAGGTTCCAGATAATCGCAGCGATCAGCGTCGCAATGACGATTTCAATTCCATTCGTAAGCTTGGTTGGATCAGCGACACTTCCACCAATGGTCTTCGCAACCCCTGTAAACAATATTGCCCCGAGAAAGTTCATGACCGCAGCCATAATAATCGCACGTCGCGGGGTCAATGCACGGGTCGATACCGAAGTTGCAATCGCGTTCGCCGTATCATGAAAACCATTAATAAAATCAAAAGCCAGAGCAAGAAAAATAACAATACCCAATACCAATAAACTTGTATCCATGTAAAAGGACTCCCTTACGAGTTACGCATAATGATGGATTCCAGCATATTTGCAACATCCTCGCATGAATCCGTTGTCGTTTCAAGGCGTTCGTACAATTCTTTGCGTTTAATCAGTTCAATAGGGTCAGTTACAGTTGCAAACAGGTTTTTAATGCAAATACGCAACAATTCATCCCCCTGATTTTCCAAATCATTCAGGCGAATAGTGTATTCACGAATGGCCAGCAATTTTTTCTGTGAAAGCAAATGCACAGCTTTCTGAATTTCGTAAGCTGATTGACGCAAAATATCAGCGAACTGCACAATATACTCGTCCGGCTCCGTAATATTGTACATATAAAAACGAGAAGCCGTCGCTTCAAGACCGTCCAACACATCATCCATGGTTGTTGTCAGTTCCATGATGTCATCGCGTTCCAACGGCGTAATGAAGGTCTTGTTCAGTTCAGTAATAATCGTGTGTGTGTAATCATCACACTTATTTTCATACTTCTTCATTTCATTTGTAAACAAAGTTACATCCTGAAGATTTGAAGTATGTTGGGCAAAATAATCGGCTGCTTGCACGATCGTATCTGCCATATTTTCCAACGTCTCGAAGAATATATCCTTTTTCTTCAATCTCATAACGATTACCCCTTTACGAAAATATCCGCAACCTGTTTCGACTGCAATAGACAACCTTTGCTATCTTATCACACTCATCAATGTTTTTGTAATGTTTGTAAAAGCAAATTTCATGATATACGTATACAGTGCCCGACATGGAAGGTCATTATCCGACATTTTTTCCCTAAAAAGGTGTATTTCGTTTTCTAATTCGCTTCTATGGTTACATGTTCCTTTAGTGAAGTATCTGAAGGTACCACATGTATATAGGATGTACCTGGTGTTAACGGGATTTCAACCCCATTTTTCATAAAACGAATCGCATCGCCTGGTGTATGTTGCCACTCAGCCTGTATTAACTGTCCTTGTTGAAACACCATGGCCTCTCCGCTAGCGTCCAACTCAACACTTAATCTGCCTACATCATCCAACGTTCGATGTCTAGCGCTCATCACAATGACATTGGCTGCTGAGAGCTGTTGGTTATTATTTTGATCCACATGTGACTTTTCGTTCACAAAACGCTTATATTGTTGATCCGCTGGATCATAGGTATAAGATACCCGATAGCTTTTAAGCAAAAACCGGATTTGTAAAGATACTGCTGTCTCGTCCACCATAACTGGGGTTTCACCGGATTTAAGGTAAGAATATACTGGAACGTCCGTCTGCTTGGCATACCCTTTACTATCGCTTCCTTTGCGCAGTCTGTTCACGTCTGTGTATAAATTATGTGGAGGACGACGATCTTTGCTTCGCCAGAAGTAAGCCCCTCCATTTGAAATCTCATCCAGATGTTCCTTCCGCTGCTGCTGTAAAATCGCATAGGCATCTGTGCTTCCCCCTGCGTGTATCGGCAACGCGCCATAGGTTTCGCCCAGCTCAATCAAATACGGCCGAATGCTACGGACTGGTCCGATCTTTACATCTCCGCCATGACTTTGGAAAAAAGCGACCAGACGGGTAATCCCGCCTTCTGCAAGAACTTCATATACCATGTCTGCCTGGCTAAGTCCTGCCTGTGGACGTGCAGCAGGAGCATTATTGATCATGACAGCGAGCGGTCGCTCCAAAACTGGCTGCTCCACCGGAAGACCGGTGAGCGAAGCTGTAAATACCGGAATAGACTGCTCCTTCGGCGGTTCAAGTGCCTCCTTCTCTGTTTCTTGCTTGGTCAGTTGGGGAACGGATTCAGATTCACCCGTATTGGACATAGCAGAACAAGACATCAGCATCATGCATAACAGAGCTGAGGCCATCACACGCAACCAATGATTTCGTTGGGAAATGGGCCCGGACAAGTTCATCCCTCCACTTAGTTATTTTTCTCATTATAAGCTTTATTTCCTGTTTTTGTCTTGATTGAAGCGTGAGCAATCTATAGAATACTTATCTAAAGACATTAAAATTTAAAAAATATTTAGACTTTGTGATTTTTATCACAAATAACTGTAACTGAACCTACTACAATAAAGGTGTAGCAAAGATGATCATCCCCAACAAAATGAAATACAACCAACATTATAGATTAAGAAAGAGGAGTGGTTTGAATGTTTAACAGCTGGTTACGTGAGAACAAAGTCGCAATGTGGTTGCTGACTGTAGTACGGGTTTATCTAGGGTATGAATGGATGACCCACGGACTTGAAAAGCTGACAGGTGGATTCGATGCAGGCGGATTTATCTCGGGGGCCATTGCTAAAACAGGTGGAGAACATCCCGCTGTACAAGGCTGGTGGGGATCGTTCCTGGAAGCCTTTGCCCTGCCGAATGTAGGTTTGTTCAACGTCCTAATCCCATTGGGTGAGTTCTTGGTAGGGGTTGGCCTGCTTCTCGGTACATTGACTACACTGGCTGCTTTGATGGCTATGGTTATGAACTTCTCGTTCCTATTCTCGGGTACAGTAAGCACCAATGCAATCTACCTGCTGTTTGAAATCTTCCTTGTAGTTGCTGGTGCAAATGCCGGAAGAATTGGCTTTGACCGTTGGGTACTGCCCTTCCTGCGTGGACTGTTTCGTAAAAATAAAGATACCTTTCCAGCGGACCCTAGTCGAAAAATAGCTTAAACATCCCAAAATAACCGTTATCCTCCGGGATAATGGTTATTTTTTTGCGCTGTTATGCTCACAAGGGGTCTTTCAGCTCCTTCTAACTCGAACTCTTTTATCGGATTCATCATCCCCTCCAAACGTTTACAAGTTGGATACAACATGGAATGCTCACGATACATTTACCCTATACACTACAGTTACATCAAAGAACGTAATGGAGGGTTATATCATGAAAAAAATTACCAAAGCCTATCTCATGCTCGCAGCCGTAACTTTCACAGTGCAGACTATGGGAATGGGATATACGACATCAGCCAAAGCGGCGACGTCTACTACGACATCTCAGGCAGAAAGTGTACAACATATCTCCAAGACCTTCGAGCAGCTACTACGCCAACCCGGCAAGCTACCTCAGGCATTCACTTATTTGCAAAAGCATATTCAATCCATTCCAGCCTCTCAAGCTACCATCATGGTGCTTCATCTGGAAAATGCGCAGAACCAGCAATTGGATTCCTATGCAAAGACGTTCTACCCGGCCTCTGTTCAAACCAAAATAAATCAAATCTATAAACCCGGTGATTCGTTCACAAATGTAATCAGCCGTTCAAGCGATGCGAACCTGAAAAAGTTGCTAACTCAAACAAGAGATGCCGGCTACAAACTTGAAACTGCAGAAGGCATGTACTACCCAGTCATCAACTATGAAAAATATAAAGTCTTCGGGAAGCACACCTCGACAGATATCCGCAGCTATATTGACATCATGGCGATGGAATCCGGACAGACGGCTACCAAGGATGCCGCGCTCCGTATCGGCTACCAACAGTTAGCCGGACGAGTGCTGGCACAGGAGGCATTTTTAAACCAATATCCACACTCCAACCGTACACAAGCTATAAAAAAGTTGCACGATCTGTACTTCTTCTATACTTTCTATGGCACGAACAATACGCCATTATTCGATTATGATACCGGGAAGATTCATCCGAATGCCAAAAAAGGGTATCAACTCGTCGTTCAACGTAATATGGATTCGAAGAGTACCTACATTCAAAAGCTGAAAGCATTTATGACACTGTTGGATCAAAATGGATACCAGCGTACTACGCAGGTATCCACTTGGCTAAAAAAGAACGTGCCTTCTAATTAATCGAAGACGCAACATACACAAAAGAACTTCCATTCCCACACACCATGTGGATTTGGAAGTTCTTTTTTTACATTTACGTATCACTTTCTTGTCCAAAAGCCCAACAATTGAGACTCAACGAGCCAAGGACATACGACTGAAAAAGCTTATGCGCGGAGCGCTCATGATCTGCAGCCCCCATCGCATAAAACAAAGGTGAAAAATGCTCTATTCCATAAGAAGGTACCGCCTGTTTGGCATATGGAGCCTTTTTGTCATATTGGAATAGGTGACGCAAATTCCAGTCTTGGAGCTGCTGTGCAATCCAGTCATCATATTGAACGGCCCAATCGGCTGGCTCACTCGTCTGCTTGAGTGTCCGCAAGTTGTGGACCAATCCGCCGCTACCGATAATCAAAATCCCTTGTTCTCGCAACGGCGCCAGCATCCGTCCAATCTCGTATTGCTCCTGGGGAGCGCGCCGAGAATCAATGGATAAGGGTACGACCGGTATGTCCGCATCAGGATATATATGCCGCAAAACCACCCATGCCCCATGATCCAGTCCTCGGTTCCGAACCGGCTGGTGGAACAGGTTATGCTGACTGAACAGATGCTCTATCTCCTCATACAGCTTTGGATCGCCTGGTGCAGGGTAATCGATTGAGTACATTTCTTCGGGAAAGCCATAGAAATCGTGCAACGCTGCATGCTGATCATCCGCGCCGATACATTGATCGGGGCTATCCCAATGCGCGGAAAAAATGACAATTCCTTTGGGTCGGGGCAGGCTCGCGCCCAGCTTTGCAAGAAAGCTGGTATATGCGTTATTTTCTACAGCCAGTGTCGGTGAACCATGCGCAACAAAAATTGAGGGTAATGTCATCGCTGCCAACCTCCACACGCCAGTATAGTGTTACTCTTCCATTTTACTCCGGCGGAGGCGCAATTTCCAATACAATCCGTTACACTCTGAAATCAGATCATCCAGTGCTGCCAATCCCGTTGAATATTTTCCTGCTCATCCAGCCATTCAAGTGTCCGATCAATGAGCCGTTGCCGCTCTTTACCTGACGAGAAAGTGTGATCCCCCTGGAAAATAATCTCTTTATCACAGCGCCCCTCTGGGCGCATCCAGAATACCTTTTGAAACAGAAATGCATAATCTACAGGAATAATATCATCCGAGGTGCCATGAATAACGAGCACATCTCCGTTAAATTTAACGGCCTCCTGGAACGGCTGAAATTGAGCTAACGACTCAAAATAAGCAGGCGTAAACTTATAGCCCAAATAGTCGGCATGACCGGTTTTAACAGACTCATCGTACACGCTTCGCTCCGTAATTTTGACGATGTCGTTGAATGGATAGCCCACTGCTGACCAAAGAACCAGATTTTGTACTCTCTTATCCCGTACGGCTGTGAGAAGGGCAACCGCGCCCCCCAGACTGTGACCGATCAGCGTAACCTTGGTCGGGTCAATGTCCGCACAATTGACGGCGTAATCCAACACGGTACGTGTCTGATTAATCATGGACTCGAGCCCCTGCTTGCCGTATTCACCTGTGCTTTCCCCACAACCGGCAAAATCAAAACGCAGGACAAAGTATCCCCCTTCGGCCAGTTCACGCGCAGTCTTGACGAATAATCGATCTACTCCGATACGATTGCCTACAAAACCGTGACATATAACAACGAGGGGAACTCGTCTCTGACGCTCTCCCTCATTTGTACGGTTTGGATAATGAATTGTTGCGGCCAGTTCTTCATGTTCAAAGCGAATTCCAATTTGCCGTTCCATCCTGATTCCCCCTGTTTCAAGCTTCACTACATTTATGAATTCAAGCTCATATAGTAACGTGGAATATCCATCCAGGATATTCATTCACTTTAATTCCGATAAGTTTAATAAGTTTTATAGTAAAATCAGTCTATCATCGCCCTGCTTCCTTGTCAACCTGTCAGTTCACATCGTTAAAAAAGTAAACAAATAGCGCTCCCCGATGCGATTCCAGAGAACGCTATACTACACTTATTAGATTGAATCCACTACATTAAAGTAGACATTCGTTATTCGTAGCTGTTCCTAAACATTTGGTGGGTCTCCGTTCGTCCCTCCCACTCCAGCTTACAAGAGGCACCGTTATGTTCATCCTCATGCCACAGGCTGCGGTAATTCTGTGCACCTAGTTCACCTGCAAATTCTGTATCCTCAGCCACTTCAATATCATCCAGTATACGGTAGGTTGGAGAAGTTCCTTGAACACTCCGGTGACTCACATTTGTAGACGAGGCCACCCCGCTATTCCTGTTCGAAGCGTTTGCCAATCGTTTTTGGACTGAATAATCTGCCTGGTTCTCCAGTTTCATGATGCCACACCCTCTTAACGTTTATATTCAGGTTGCTCTATGTGCTCACCCTTTATCCAGTTTGAGGAGAATGCAGCGGTAATATACATTCTATAGATAAAGTCTTTTGCCATCCGACGCTTCCTCACGTATACTGTCTTTGTTACGAAATGGCGGTTCCATCAGCCCGGGATACGCTCATAAAGCAGGAGGAAGAAATGAATAAAGCAAAAAATTATACGCTTATTGCATGGATTGCCTTGTCTATGTTTTTTTTGACACAGGCAATTATCGGATGGTTTGTCACCTTTACAGGCGGGGATATCAAACCCTTTGAAAAAATCAGCCTATCCACCCTTATCATCATCGCCGCAGGAGCCATTCTACTCGTTGAAGCCCTGATGAATTTTATGGACCGTCCCGAAGAAGGCGAGGAGACACAACAGCCAGAACATGCCCCTGTAAAGCCCCAGATGAATCTTAAATCCATCTTGATGTATGTTGTGTTAGTTGTCGTGATTCTTGTCGCCGGACTAGCGTTGCGCAGTGTACTGCCGGTATTCAGGATCTCCCCTTGGGTAAATTTAATTCTCGCCGCCATCGGCTTTATTGGACTCAAACCGATTTTTCTGCGTAAAAAACGTTCATAGCCTGCAATTCTCATTATATGGAGCTGTCTCATTTTGGATCGTAGCAGCTCCTTTTCATTTCGATCGGGCAACCGACTTACAGCTTGGGTGTGCGCCAAAAAGCCGTATTCCTGGTCTGCAAGAAGCTGCATGGGGGAATACGGCTTGATATACTTTAGAACTTATTTGGAAAATAGTTGTTCTGCATTATCCAGAGCAATTTTATGTCCCATCGCGGAATAGTCCAGCCAAGGCTGTCCGTCCAACATGTAGACATGCCCTTGCTTCACCGCTTTGAGACCTTGCCATACTGCATTTCCTTCCAGCTGTTTGTATACCTTTTGGGCATCCGCACCTTTACTGATGATAACAAGGATCGCATCGGCATCATAATCCGGTAAAACCTCTTGGGAAACAACCTGATAAGCCTTGTTGATCTTTTCTACACCTTTGGCTGGCTTCAAGCCCAAGTCCTGATACAACAGCGGTCCTACGGGACGCTTCATCCCCATAACACGAACCTCTTTCGCCGTCACACGTACAGCCATAACCGTTCCGTCCCCAATTTTTGAACGAATCAGCTTTTTGACTCGTTCCTTCTGTGTATCATAATCTTTTAGAAATGCGTCTGCCTGTGCTTCATGTTTGACCATAACGGCTATTTTTTTCAATTGATCCTTCCATGTGCCTTCATCCAGATCAAAAACTTCAGTCGGCGCAATTTTTTCAAACTTGGCCACATCGGTCCCCGAATATTTTTTGTCCAAGAAAATATGATCAGGTTGAAGTTCCAATACCGCTTCCATATCCGGGTCTGTGACAACACCTAGCTTACGGGTACTTTGAAGACGATCTTTTACATGGGGCAGAAAATCCTTCACATCTCCACCAATGACCGAACCAGCCGGAGTAATGCCCAATGCCAGCAGGTTGTTCGTCAAATGAATAGACATCGAAGCAATACGCGAATCCGCACTAATGGTTGTCTGCGCACTGCCAGCCGCTTTCGTATCGGTAGCCTGTTTGTCGGCTGCTTGTCCGCAAGCGGACAGCATGATCATGCATACAACAAGAGTTGTGACTACCCATGAACGTTTAAAACCTGAACCCTTAAATTTGTGCTTTCTCATGATTACTCTCTCCTATGCTACAGAAACTCTACATTATAATGATCAATATAGAAGGCTTCTACTTAGTGTTTTTTTCAGCGTGTTGCAACCTTTGCAGCATTTGACTTCATATGTGCCTATTCCTTATGTCATTTTGTTCGGGACAACAGGAATAAAAAATACGGAGCTCCTACCACAGCAACCACCACACCTGCGGGAATCGCATTCGGCTGAAACACCGAACGCCCAATCGTGTCTGCGGTGACCAGAATAACGACCCCGACCAAACAGGCTACTGGCAGCAAATGCTGGTACATCGGCCCAACCAGACGGCGAGCCAGATGAGGCGCAATCAGCCCAATAAAACCGATGCCTCCGGCCATGGATACGCTGGCACTCGATAGAGCCACGGCTGCGCCCAGCAGTATCAGTCGCTGACGCTTCACACTTGTACCGATTCCAGCTGCAGTCTCGTCACCCAGCGACAGGTTATTCAGGCTACGCGTCTGCGACAGAACATAGGGCAACACAATGACAATCCACGGCAGCAAAGCCGCTGCATGTATCCAGTCCCGGCCCCATACGCTGCCAGCCAACCAACGTGCAGTAAATGCGTATGTATCCTCATCCAGCCGCAACGACCAATACAGCGTTATGGCGCTAAGGCCCGAGGCTACACCGATGCCGGACAAAATCAGACGCACGGGCACGATTCCTCTGTTGCGGTTATAGGACAACAAAACAATCAGCACCGCCGCAAGGACACCTCCTGCAAAGGTAAATAAGGGGATCAGCATGGCTGCCGATCCTTCCAGATCGCGAAAAAAACTAACGAACATTACCAGCCCCAACGCAGCCCCTGCGTGAAGTCCAAGAACTCCCGGATCAGCAAGTGCGTTCCGTGACAAACCTTGCATGACCGCCCCGGCTGCGCCTAGTCCCGTTCCAGCCAGCACCGTTACAACAATACGAGGCAGACGATACTCGAACAGAACGATATGATCACGTCCGTTGCCACCGCCAAACAACGTATCCAGCACGCGTAGCGGTGGAATACGAATCGTTCCGGTATTCAAACCCAAAACAAGGACAGCAAAGCTGATCCCCGCCAAAACCAAACAAACGAGCCAAGCCTTTGTCGTCCTTTTATCCCCGGTCCCTAAAGAGCGTCTCACTATAAATCCCTCCTTTCCTTACGGGCGAGAAAGAGGAAAAAGGGTACTCCGATAAAAGACACCATAATTCCAATAGCTAGCTCCTCTGGCGGGTTTGCCATTCTCGCTCCCAAATCTGCCAGCACCAGTAATACGGCTCCCAATAACGCAGACAGCGGCACGATCTGGCGATAATCCACACCGATTAGCTTGCGAGCAATATGTGGGATAACCAAACCTACAAAGCCGATGGCTCCGGCAGCCGATACAGATAGGCCAGCCAGTACCACTACAGTCAGCAGACCCAAAAGCCGGATACGCCTGAGATTCAACCCAAGGTTTAACGCCACCTCATCGCCCATCGAAATCAGCGAAATGGAACGTGCCAGCCCCATAGACCAGGCGATCACAATAAGCAAAATCGGTGCAAGAATCTCAAGCTGCGACCATTTAATCCCGGCTACACCACCCGCATACCAGAAGGCTAAATCCTGACTTAGATCAAAATAAATCGCAATCCCCGAAGTCATGGAACCTAACAAGGCAGCCGTCACAGCTCCAGACACCGTCAATCTCATAGGTGTCAATCCTCCAGGTGCAGATGCTCCCAGACCAAATACTAGTAAGGTACTCATCAGCGCCCCCAGGAACGACAATACTATTAACGTCCCATAAGGTAGATTGGGGAAAAAGGCAAAACTCACTGCAACTACAAACATCGCTCCTGCGTTAATGCCCAGCACACCTGTATCTCCCAGCGGGTTGCGTGTAATACCCTGAATCAGAGAGCCTGCCACCGCCAGCGCAGCTCCAATAACAGCTGCACCGAGTACACGCGGTAATCTCAGCTCGTGAATGATCTGATGTGTCATTAGCGAACGATCATAGTGAAATACTGCCGACCACACGGTGCTTACGATCAAATCCTTGGCTCCGAGAGAAATGGCGGCGAATATGGCCAAAGCCAACAATACAGCCGAAGCTGTGAACAACAACGCCTGCCGAACCCTACCCGCTCGAAGCACTGGACGTGCTGTTATGTCTACTTCAGGAACTGCCCTCTCTGTCTCAGCTGTATGTTTGTCCATGCTGTCTTTAGACTGCATTTGGTGAGGTCACTCCCTCCATACCTGAAAATCATCACGTCTCTTATAACGATAACGATAATGATAATTATTATCAACTTGATACATAATAGCATGTTTCTATGACATTGCAAGCCAAAAACTGTTCCCCCTTAGGAGGAACAGTTTTTGAATATATCTATATGATTTTACTGCACAAATGACTCCAAACGGGCCTCTCTTTAGTACGTAGGCCAGCCTGCCGAATCCCACTTCAAATCACTAATCAAAAGCTTTGGATTTCCACCATCAGTGGCATCATAGGCATGACGTGCAATCACACTGTTGTTATAGACAGATTGTCCACCCGGTCCCTTCCAACGGTCATTCCCTGCATCCAGTATCGTTCCACCGCCATCCATCAGGCTTTTGCCGCTCTTGTCCACATACGGTCCGGTAATACTAGTAGAGCGACCGTAAATAATCTTATAATTACTGTCTACGCCTTTGCAGCAGTTATCAATGGAAGCAAACAGATAATAATACCCGTCACGGTATGTAACATGTGGCGCTTCCAAACCACCAGCCGTACGCTTGGCGATAGAATAGATCTGGCCCGTAGGCTTCATCGTATTCTTGTCCAATCGAGTCACTTTCAAGCCTGAATTCCATGAACCAAAGGAAAGCCACGGGTTACCGGAAGCGTCAATGACGAGATTCGGGTCAATGGCATTATAATCGTTAGCATCCGTCGTACGCAGCACTAGTCCATCATCTCTCCAACTCCCCGCGCCAATGCTCGTTGCGGAAGCTAGTCCGATAGCCGAGGTCCGGGCACCAAAAGTAGAAATGGAATAGTACAGCCATACCCGTCCATTGTACTTTTGAGCATCCGGTGCCCATACATCGTTAGTCTTTTGCTTAGGTACATACGATTTCCACCATGATGGCGGCGACAGGAATATTTGCGGCAATCTGTAAAAATTGCGTCCGTCGTCCGATCTTTGAACCTGTATCCCCTGCCCTGTGGAGAAAATATACCATGCGTTGCCTTCCTTCGTAATGGACGGATCATGCACTGCCACATCGCCAGTTAACGCCCAATGCTCTGCGGATGCAGATGGCATCACTGACAGCATTAAAGCAGCCGAGGTTACGGCAGCAAACGCCGTTCGGGTCAATTTACTCTGTACTGATTTTTTCCATGCTTTCAACATTCTTTCGCACCTCCGAATGAGTATCTTATAATGAAATTCAGGTGACACGCCTATTACATTAGTGTTTTTACTTATGAAGTTACCCATATATTAACCTATCACATTCAGTTTTGTAAACGCTTTATTTCAAATAAAAAGAAATTCATAAACTACGCATAACACTATAGATACGAGGAGTTTGCAAAATCCTGATACAAAAAAGGAGCCCGTAGGCTCCTTTTCAAATTAACATATTAAATAGATTTTCGTTTTTGTTCAGTTCCGTATATTTAAGCCCCTTGCGGTTCATTCGTTCAATTAAAGGAAGATAGTCTTCCTTGTGGAACAGCTCAATGCCGACCAGAGCTGGTCCATTTTCCTTATCATTCTTTTTCGTATATTCAAACCTAGTAATATCGTCGTCTGGTCCAAGCACATCCTGTAGAAACTCACGCAGTGCCCCAGCTCTTTGCGGGAAATTCACCATAAAATAATGCTTCAGTCCTTCGTAAATTAGGGACCGTTCCTTAATCTCCTGCATACGATCTATATCGTTGTTACCACCGCTGACGATACAGACAACCGTTTTGCCTTGAATCTGCTCGCGATACAAATCAAGTGCTGCAACAGGCAGTGAACCCGCAGGCTCCACAACAATCGCATTTTCATTATACAGCTCCAGAATCGCGGTACATGCTTTGCCTTCCGGTACCTTCACAATATCGTCCAAGGTATGTTTACAAATATCGTATGTCAGCTGACCCACACGCTTCACTGCAGCTCCGTCAACAAACTTGTCTATTTGATCCAGTGTAACCACCTTGTGCAAACGCATCGCTTCCGTCATCGACGCTGCGCCGAGGGGTTCCACGCCAATTACCTTGGTGGACGGACTCACGGTTTTAACATACGTACCTACGCCTGCCGCCAAACCGCCGCCGCCAATCGTTACGAACACATAGTCCATAGGTGTATCTAGGCTCTCCATCACTTCCATCGCAATCGTACCATTGCCTGCAATAATTTTCGGCTGATCGAACGGATGGATGAAGGTCATTGCCTGCTCGCTGCACACCTTCATGGCCTCGTCATAGGCATCGTCAAACGTGTCTCCGGTCAGAATGACCTCTACACTGTTACCGCCAAAGCGACGAACCTGCTTGACCTTCTGATTGGGCGTTGTACTCGGCATAAATATTTTACCGTGGATACCAAGTGCATTACATGAAAAAGCCACACCTTGCGCATGATTCCCCGCACTCGCACACACGATTCCTTTTTCCATTTGCTCAGGGGTCAAGCTGCGGATCATGTTGTAAGCTCCACGGATTTTAAAAGACCGCACGACTTGGAGATCCTCTCTTTTCAGATACACATTACAGTTATATTTGGCCGATAGGACGGCATCCCTCTGTAAAGGTGTACGTACAATCACCTCACGCAGCATATGATGCGCCCGTACAATATCCTCCATGGCAACGGTTGACGCCATGGTCGGGTCAGTTTTCTGGGTTTCTGTTGGTTCCATAGGTTCTCCACGCTCCGCCTGAATATTTCTGTATTTGGGCATTTTGCATAAATCCCAAGAGCGATTTCAAATCAGCAATATACAGATCGAAACGATTTAGTTCGTCTATATATTGTACTTTTGAGCGTCAGGAATCGAATTATGCAAAGTGCTGTATTTGAAATCTTTCAAATATCATACCACGTTTACCCATAGCTTGTGCAGATGATAGTCATGAAAATGAGAATGAAAATCAATCGAATCTAAAAAAGGCAGACCGGGACAATGCCCGCTCAGCCTTTTCTGACGTTGCACATTTCTTGTATTCCATTGCTCTATTTAATACCTTTCCGATTATCCTTTTACTCCGCCTGCCGTCATCCCTTCAATAAAGTAACGCTGGAAGAACAGGAACACGACGAGAATCGGTAAAATAGCCAAAACGGATCCCGCGATCAGCACATCATAATTGTTGCCATACGGCGTCAGCAGACTGGACAGTCCAATTGGCAGTGTCAGCATGTCGTTGGTACGTAATACAATCATCGGCCACAGGAAGTTATTCCAACTGTTCATCGCCTGCAAAATAGCCATTGCCGCAAATGCAGGCGCCATCAGAGGCATCATAATCCGCAAGAAAATGCCATATTCTGAACAGCCGTCAACCCGCGCAGCATCCATAAAGTCCTTGGGAACACCACTCAAATATTGACGGAAGAAAAAGATCGGGATCGGCGCGACGACGAAAGGTAGAATTACGCCCCATACTGTATTAATTAGCTTCATGCCAATCATTAGCTTGTAGAGCGGCAGCATGATAATTTCTACCGGGATCATCATCACGACCAGTACCAGTGTGAAAATCACATTTTTCAATCTAAAACGGTACATCTCCAGACCGTAGCCCACCATCGCGGACAATATCAGACATAATACCGTAAACAAGACGGTAATGACAATACTGTTCCAGTACCATTGAAAATAATCCGTCGTCCCCTGAAAAATGAACGCATAGTTTTTCAAGGACATGATGCCCCACTCCAGCTTAAGATTCAAGCCGTAGCGCAGCAGCTCCGTCGATGGCTTGAACGAGGCAAGCGTCACGGCAAATAGCGGAAACAGGGCAAACCCGGCAAACAGAATGAACAGGACAACGAGCAATACGGATAACGAGCCTTTTTGTTTCTGAGCCATCGCTTAATCCTCCTTCCGGAACATGCCGAAAAATTTGAGCTGGATCAGGTTCAGCACGAGTGTAAATACGAGCAATACAATGCCCACCGCAGCTCCAAAGCCCATACTGTTCTGCTCCAGACCTTGGCGATAGAGATAGCCAACAATCGTTAAACCAATATCGTTCGGGGAGTTATTTCCGTTCCACAACATGTAGCTCTCCGTGAACATGGACAACCCCGCATAAATGCTAATCGTAAATACGTAGATCGTCACTGGTTTCAGCATAGGAATCGTTATCCGCCAAAATGAATCGAAACGACTGGCTCCATCAATCTGCGCAGCTTCATACAACTCGGGAGGAATGTTCTGGAGTCCCGACATGTAATAGAGCATGTTCACGCCCAACCATCTCCACAAGGCCAGCACGATCAACGCTAAAAAGCCGGTGTTCGCGTTCATTAGCCATTTGTAAGGCTCCAGACCGAATACCCCCAACAGGGAGTTCATCAGAGAACCATCCAATTCCCCGAACATGAGGCGGAAGATCGTTCCTGCTACCACCACCGAGGTTAGTGCAGGTATAAACATCACGGAGCGAAACAACCCTCTGCCCGGCATTTTAGGCGAATTCAGCAATACCGCCAATACCAGCGGCAGAGGAATCAGCACGACCAGGGTAAGCAGCGTGTACAGGACGCTATTCAATATCGCCTTTCCAAACGTAGGATTGATTAAGTCCTTATAATTCTCCAGTCCAACATAAGTTGTTATCCCTGGCAGAACTTCCTGAAAGCTCATAATGACTGTCGAGATGACCGGATAGGCAAAAAATAGCGCAAAGGACAGTAAAAATGGAAGGACAAACACATACGGTGCCGTACGGCTGGAATGAATAAAGCGACTCCATCGGCTCCTGGTCGGACGCTGAGGCTGTGGCGGCTGACCTGTCGGTACATTAGCGTTCGTATGAACGGGCGTTGCCATGAATCTCACTCCCTTTCCTGTTGGGGTCTATCTCAGTTCATCTGCCAGCTCATGTAGCACCGTGGCTGGATCTTCGCCATTCTGTAGTGTCCGATAAAGTATTTTATTGCGCACAGCACTGGCGATATCAGGCGTTTTCGGTCCAATATGCACCGCATTGATTTCATCTTTGACTTCGATGAGCGTGTCAAAAATATTCGTTCCGAAATAATCCGTAAATTTATTCTTGGCTTTGGCTTCCGGCAATGCCCACACTTCACTACGGATGGGATCAAAACCTAGCTGCTTCCAGATCTCCACATTCCCTTGCTTGGATAGCTTGGCAAAGGCCAGAAAGCGCATCGCCAGATCCTGGTGCTGCGATTGGTTCGTGACTACCGTTCCGGTTCCACCCATACCCGCTGAGCGATAACCGCCTTTTTCCCACGCCGGCATAGGTCTGATGATGATTTTACCTTTCAGGTCAGGCATGTAATCCGTAAAACGCCCCATGTACCACATCGGCATCCATACCGAAGCGGCCCCACCTTTGTTCATAAATCCGTAGTATTCCTCCATGTGATGCCCGCCGCCCGGTGCGGGAATAGCGATTTTGTCTTTTACCATCTGTTGAAGAAACTCGAGTGTTTTAATATTGGTTTCGTTATCCAACGTCAACTCTCCCTTGTCATCCAGAAAATCTGAATTTTGCTGGGAGATCATCGGCCAATAGCTCCATAGATCATTCGTTTCTAAGGTCGCCATGGGCTTGCCTGTTTTCGCCAGTACTTGCTTGCCAGCAGCAGCATAGTCTGCCCAGGTGACGATGGAATCCGGGTTTACCCCCGCCTGATCCATAACCTCTTTATTGTAATACATCACTTCGGCCCCAACGTGGAAGTCAATGCCGTAATATTTACCGTCTTTGCCGTAAATCTGTACTCTGGAAGGCACAATGTTATTGATCTCGGGGTCAATCACCGGATTGAGCGGGACCAGCTGCGGTATGCCTTTGAGGAAATTACCGATCTTGTTCACCTCGATATCCGCGATATCCGGCGCTCCCACCCCCGATTGCAGCGCAATCGACAGCTTACTGTGATGGTTGTCATAAGGAAATGTATTCGCTTTCAAATTAATCAATTCATCAGGGTGCTGTTGGTTCCATTGGTCAGCCATTTGCAGAAAAAACTTCTCATGCAGTTCATTGAACGTCCATAATACAAGTTCTGTTCCCGGCCCATCCTTTTCATCGGTCTTGAAAGAACAGCCTTGCAGCAGTCCAGCCATCAAAACCACCGCCATAAGCATCAAAGCCATGCTTTTTCTTCGCAGCAGCATATCCTTCCCCCTTCGCATGATGAAATCCTAATTCGTAAATGATTGCGCTTTCTTTTATTATTTAACATCAACACAAATTAGTTTACAACAACATTATTTATAAAATATTTATTTTCAACGCAGATTAGCGTCTCCTTTGCATTATAGGGGGAAAATGAATTGAATGAGGCTATGATGATTTTTGCATAAAAAAGAGGCCCCCCTCGAATTGAAACTCGAAGTTGGGCCTCGCTTTTTTAACTACTCTTGGGAATGGGCTGCTTCGTCCTTCACTTCTTCCCGAAATGATCTAATACTTTCTTTACGACGATTATTTTTTTCTTCGATCTGCTTACGCTCCTCGTTGCTGATTTCAGAGGAAAATTCGTTTAGATATCCTTCAGCTTCATGCAGGTTCTGCTGTGTGTTCTGAATACTTTGTTGCAAATGTTCAACATTATCGGCTCGATTATCTGGTTTTGCCATTCGTTTGTCGCCTCCTAATAATGGGGTCGCTCAGTAGAGCGCTAATCCGTAGCTTGATCGCTATCGGGTCATTTTATGCATTAAAATGCTCCCCAAACCACTTTCCTGCGGCTTCGGCTTCAGTCCGAGTCAATTGATGACCATTGCGTTCCCAATATGCTTCCACCTGCGCTCCGGCCCCATCCAATAATGCTTGCAGCTCCTGAGATTCTGAAATCGGAACAATCGGATCATTCTCACCGGAAGACAAAAATACAGGGATACCATTCAAAGCTGGCAAATCCAGGCCACGCAACGGCACCATTGCATGGTGCAAAATAGCTCCACGTAACGCTTTTGCATCGTGAAAGAGCATGCTGGCGGCTATGTTTGCACCATTGGAATAACCAAGAGCCACCACGTTATTACGGTCAAAATCGTATTGCTCTGCTGCTGTGTCCACAAATTCGCTCAGTTCTTTGGTGCGAAATACGAGATCCTCGATGTCGAACACTCCTTCTGCCAAACGGCGAAAGAAACGCGGCATCCCATTTTCCAGCACGTTTCCTCTCACGCCTAACACAGAAGCTCCCGGTGCTACCATCTCAGCCAAAGGTATCAGGTCTTGTTCGTTCCCGCCTGTACCATGCAACAGCAAAATAACCGGGGCTTGCGGATGATTTCCTTTACGAAATACGTGTTTCATTTATATTTCCTCCTCATTTTTTCTTTAAATTAAGATTCTTATTTTTAGTATAAATTAATTATAGCCAACTTCGCTGGCTTTTACAAACCTAATTAGCCTGATCTACATCTTTTTTCTAAAATGATGCCTTGTTCCATTGACATGTAGAATAGCTCTACTTTACTATGGTGTTAGATATTTAGAATATTATCTAAATATCTAAAGGAGGAAATGTATTTTGAACGATGCCTTCAAAGCTTTGGCTGATCCGACCCGGCGTACAATCTTACAGCTTTTAAAGGAGAAAAGTATGAGCGCAGGTGAAGTGGCTGAACATTTTCAAATTAGTAAGCCCAGCATCTCCCACCATCTCAATATCCTGAAGCAGGCTGGGCTGGTGCTGGATGAACGACAGGGGCAAAACATTATCTACACCCTGCATACAACGGTTGTGGCGGATGTCATCGGTTGGATGTTCAGCATCGCCCACTCCGATACCCCTGCCCAGAAAAATGTGAATCATATCAAGGATACGGAGGGATCTGAATGAAATTTCGAACACCTTGGGGCTTTACGGATGTTTTGACGACTTTGATTGCCTTATCACCCGCTATAGGCGCTATACTGCTGTACGACCGACTTCCCAATGTTCTAGCCTCGCATTTTGGCTTTGACAATACAGCAGACGGGTATATGAGCAAAAGTGGTTCTATTATCATGCTCGTGCTGTTGGGTCTAGTACCGTTGGTCATTCGATTGGCACGCTACATGGACCCCAACAGAGCTAATTATGAGAAATTTTCAAAAGCCTATGAAGTTACGCGTGCAGGTATTTCTTTGGTTCTCGCTGTAGCTGGATGGGGGATGCTGCTGTATAACCTGAACATACGACTGCAAATGAATACTATAATTTTGGGGGTAATAGGCCTGCTGCTGCTGGTGATGGGTAATTATATGACTCAGGTGCAGCCGAACTATACTTTCGGTATCCGCACGCCGTGGACTCTGTCCAACCCGGAGGTATGGCGTAAAACGCACCGTTTCGGTGGACCTATGATGATGCTCGGTGGTGCTTCGGGTTTGGTGGCGGCATGGGTCGATGGAGTGGCGGGAACGGTCATTTTTCTATCCGTGCTGACCATATCTGTCATCTCTCCCATACTCTATTCTCTCTTGTTGTATCGTAAGCTAAACCAGTAAGCAGACAAAGCCAATCCTGAACCTAAAAAAGGAACCTCCCAATCCACGATAAACGTAGAATAGGAGGTTCCTTGTACATTTAAATATTAATATTAGAACAACAGCTTATCGGGATGCGTGCCTACACGCTCATCAAGATGAAGACCATTGATTCGTTCAATATCCTCAGTCGTCAATTCAAAATCGAATAAATCAGCATTTTCGCGAATACGATGCGCGGTTACAGATTTGGGAATCGTCACAATTCCCCGATCCAGATGCCAACGCAAAATAACCTGCGAAGAGGTTTTACCGTATTTGGCAGCAATCTCAACGATGTCCGCTTGCTCGGTTAATTTCCCCTTCATCAGCGGACTCCACGATTCAAGCTGAATCTGGTGCTCCCGGCAGTATTGATGCAACTCTTGTTGAGTCAGACGAGGGTGAAGCTCCACTTGGTTGATGACAGGAACCATGTTGCTGTCTTTGAGGAGGTCTTCGAGATGGTGAACTTGGAAGTTACTAACTCCGATAGCGCGTACGCTTCCTTCTTCATACAGTCGTTCGAATGCCTTCCAGGTTTCCTTGTACTTATCCTTGCCAGGCCAATGAATGAGATACAGATCAATGATATCCAGACCCAGCCGCTTACGGCTTTCCTCAAAGGCACGCAGTGTTGAATCGTAGCCTTGATCCTGATTCCATAGCTTGGTGGTTACAAACAGGTTTTCTCTAGCCGCTCCACTATCACGAATGGCTTGTCCAACCAGTTCCTCGTTGCCGTAGATCGCCGCTGTATCAATGTGACGGTAACCGACCTCAATAGCTGTTTTGACCGCTTCGTAGACCTCATTGCCTTCCGCCTTGTAAGTACCGAAACCAAGCCAAGGCATCTGAACTCCGTTATTCAGTACAGTTGTATCCGCAATGTTCCCCATGTCTATTCCTCCTGTTCCTGATTATGAATTATCCAACGGGATGATTACAGTTTAGTTGCATCCTGAAAAGCATTCACTTGAAGCGGAGCAGCCAACAATTCTTTAGCCGCGGCAACAAATGCCTGGAAATGGGCAGAATTATTATGGAAATCTACAGCAGCAGCATCTTTCCACTCTTCAACCATCGTAAATGCGTTGGGATCATTCAGATCCTGCATTAACGTGTAACGTACATTGCCCTCTTCAGCTTGGGATGCGCTGATCAGCCCTTGGGTTTGTTGCAGAAAAGTCTCTCTTTTTTCAGGTAAAACTTTCATATCGGCATGAATAATAATCATATTATGTTCCTCCTCGTATTATGTAACTATTTCTATTATAGACCATTCTTTCGACAGAATAAAAGTGCGGGCATTTCTGTAATACAGTAAAATGGATCGTATGGGGGAGAAGATCGGCTGATCCGTTCCTCCTATATTTTATTTAACGGCGGTGAAGGCATGTGCGTTTTCAGACAAAACTAATGGTATTTATATCCCTTTTAGTACTGGTAGTTACCGGGCTGTTGGGATTATCCTTTCGATATATGATCACCTCCGCTCTATATGATGAAATCGGAAAAAGGGCACTAACCGTCGCCAATACCCTCGCCGTAGATGCGCAGGTCAGAGACGCTCTGGAGCAGACCGAGACGACGCAATTGCGTTCGCGTATCAACGAGGCCATAAAGCCCGTCCAAGCCAGCAGCGGCGCTGATTTTATTACTATTGCTGATCGTCATCTCATCCGGCAGTGGCATGTAAACCCGGAACGCATCGGCACGCCTATGATAGACCCCATGAATGATAAGGTACTGCAAGGGCAGTCCTTTATCACTGAATCAACAGGCTCTCTTGGACCCTCACTACGCGCCAAAACTGCCGTTTATGATCAGCAAGGTAAGGCCATCGGGCTCGTCTCTGTAGGTTTTTTAATGACAGATGTGCAGCAAAATATTCGTACATACACATATGCGTGGCTCTGGTTTATGGTGGGCGCGCTGATGATCGGCATATTGGGAAGCCTGGTTATAGCACAACGGGTTCGACGCGCACTGCATGGACTGGAGCCAGTGGAGATCGGACGGCTGTACCAGGAAAAGCAAGCCATTATTGAGTCCATCGGCGAAGGGATTATCGCGGTTAATAGTCATGGACAAATCACACTTGCCAATCCACAAGCGGCTCATTTGATCGGACTCCCCCCGGAAACCTCTATATACGGATGCGACCTTCGTCACTTGACGGGTGTCCCGGATGTACTGGTTGATATGCTTGTTGCCGATTATACAGTGGAGCATGCAACGATGGGGCCAGAGCAGGGACAGCTCGTATGGAATGAGGAAATTGAGGTCCAGCAGCGAATTGTAGTCGTCAGCCGTGTACCGATCCAGGATCGGTCCGGTCGCATCATAGGCACGGTTGCCAGTCTGCGTGACAAGACCGAACTGCTCCACATGACACAACAGTTGACAGAGGTCAAAGATTACGCGGAAGTACTGCGATCACAAACACACGAATACGCCAATCGGCTGTATCTCATATCCGGCCTGATTCAGTTGCAGTGTTATGACGAAGCGGTGGACTTTATCACCCAGGAATCAGAGGGATATCGTGTACACAGACCGATTGCCACTGCTCTCCTGCCCGATTCAATCATCGCCAGCCTACTGATCGGGAAGAAGAAACAGGCGCTGGAAAAAGGGGTATTACTCCATTCTGATATTAAAGGAGCATTCTCAACCCAGTCTCCTACGTTGGAGTGGTCCTTTCTCGCTTCCATAGCCGGAAACCTGCTGGACAATGCCATGGAAGCTGTTGCGATGTCCGCCATCCCTGACGGACAGGTCTGGTTCCGGCTTGAAGAAACGAATGAAGCCATCATCGTCGAAGTTGCGGATAACGGATCGGGAATTTCGGACGATATCCAAGAAAAGCTGTTTGTCAGGGGAGCTTCGACCAAAGCAGAAGCAGGACATGGATATGGCCTTGCTCTCGTGCTGGAGTACACGGAACGAATGGGCGGCTCTATTGAAGTGCATGAGCGGCCTGGTGGTGGAAGTATTTTCGAGGTATACATTCCTTTACATAGGATAGATATGAGTAATGATGCAAACGGAGGTTATGCCCATGAATGAACGGGTTTTATCGCACATTGAGGTTCTTATTATTGAAGACGATCCGCGAATTGCGGAGATTAACCGCCGATTTATTGAAAAGGTAGACGGGTTCACTGTATGTGCAATCGCGACGAACGAATTTGAGGCAAAACTTCAACTGGACGTGCTCCGTCCTCCTCTAGTCGTGCTGGATGTTTATTTTCCTGATACAGATGGTCTAACCCTGCTATCGTTCATCAAGCAACACTATCCGGGTACAGATGTTATTATGCTGACTGCCGCCAAAGAAGCTGAAACAGTGGTACAAGCCGTTCGAGCAGGCGTGTTTGATTTTATCGTAAAGCCGCTTATATTCGAGAGATTGCGTGCGACCTTGGAGGAATATGCCCGATTTCGGCGACAAGTTACAACATGGCAAGAGGAACAATCCACAGTGGAGCAATCGGAAATTGACAGTTTGATACAAAGCGCGGGCACCGGTCGGATGACGGGGAACGGAGAACTATGGGCCAAAGGCATCGATAAAGTAACTTGCGACAAAGTGCTAGATCTCCTGAATCGACGGGGTGAGGTGACTACAGGGACAGTGGGAATTGAGCTGGGTATGAGCCGTTCTACAGCCAGAAGGTATCTGGAGTATTTAGTGGAAAGTGGCGACGCGCACCACGATCAGGTGTACGGAACCGTCGGCAGACCGGAGCGTATCTATCGCCGACAGCGGGGAGATGCATAAACCACCCAACTCTGATGTCCTGGTACTTCTCTCTCCTCCTATTCATAATTTTAATGAATTTAATTCACTTAATCGATCAAAACGGTTTAAATGACCACATTATTTACGTCCTCCTTCCCGATTGCTAGAATGATCAACAGTTAGTTAATTGATAATGATTATCAGTTTCTCTGATAGCATACTGGAACGGGGGATAACATATGGCAACACCGAAACAACCACTGCGCACAGGCATGCTGCTTGCAGCGATCCTGGCACTACTGACGGTCATTATGGCGGGATGTGGAAGCCAGTCACAAGATAACAGCACAGCAGCACCTCAAGCAACAGGCGACACTCGAATGATTAAACATGAGATGGGAGAAACCAAAGTTACAGGCACACCCAAAAGAATCGTAACCCTAGAATTCTCTTTTGTCGATGCCACAACCCAACTGGGCGTTACTCCTGTCGGCATAGCTCAGGAAAATGACGATGATATTGATGGGCTGCTCGGTAAGAAAATCAACTTCATACCAGTAGGCACGCGCAAACAGCCAAACCTGGAAACGATCAGCTCCCTGAAGCCGGATTTGATTATTGCCGATCTGAATCGTCATAAAAGCATATACAAAGAACTAAGCGAGATTGCTCCGACCATTGTTCTAAAGAGCCGCAATTCCTCCTATGAACAAAACCTGGCATCCTTCGGTGTCATCGCCGATGCGTTGGGTGAGAAGGAAAAAGGCGAGCAAATTCTCGCTGCGCATAAAGCTACCATGGAAAAGTTGAAAGAAGGCATCAAAGCTGGCGAGTCACGTAGCGTATTGCTAGGGGTATTCCGCTCTGATTCACTATCGGCTCACGGTGCTTCATCCTTTGATGGACAATTGCTGGAGCAAGCGGGTATTCACAATGCCCTTCAAAATACAAGCGAGCCTACCGTCAAGCTGACGCTGGAACAGATTGCACAAGCGGATCCTGATGTGATCTTTTTGGTGGAAGCCGATGAGAAGCTGATTGCGGAATGGAAGCAAAATCCGCTTTGGCAAAACATTACGGCCGTCAAAAAAGGGGAAGTTTACGAAGTGAACCGGGCACTGTGGACCCGGTACCGTGGACTCGGCTCAGCCGAGAAAATACTGGAGCAAGCCATTTCGCTTCTGTATCCTGCGCAAAGTAAAGGAGACGGCTCCCGTTGATCGGACAAGTCTCACGCGACCGGCTGAATAAGCCGGTCTTCTTTGCACTTATCGCTGCGTTGCTGGCTGGATTGCTGCTCAGCGTGGCGATTGGCCCAGTCAGGATGGACATCCCCACCATGCTGACTGCGCTGTTCACCGAGCATCCGTCCAAGGATCAGCTCATTGTCTTGACGGTACGCCTACCGCGTGCCGTTATTGGCCTAATCGTCGGGGCTGGGCTCGCCGTGGCTGGAGCCCTGATGCAGGCCATCACACGCAACCCGCTGGCCTCGCCGCAGGTATTCGGGGTCAGCTCAGGCGCTTCGCTGGCTGTCGTGCTGTCCGTCGTGCTGCTGCCGAATATCGGATCGTCCGGCAGCATTTATTTTGCTTTTGCCGGGGCCATCGCAGGCGGCTCCTTCGTATATGCGCTGGCCGGAACGGCGGGTATGACGCCGGTTAAGCTGGCCCTTGCCGGGATGGCCGTGCATCTGTTGCTGGCCTCCATCACCCAGGGACTGCTCGTGTTCAACGAGCAAATATCCGATGTGCTGTATTGGCTCGCCGGAGCCATCGATGGTTCCACTTGGGCCGACACGCGTCTGGTGCTGCCATGGTTCGCCGTGGGTATGATCCTCGCGCTGGCGCTGGCCCCCTCGCTATCTGTGCTGAGCCTCGGGACGGAGGTCGCACAGGGATTGGGACAAAACGTACGTCTTGTCCGTCTACTGGCCTCGGCCTCAGTGATTTTGCTGGCAGGCTCTGCCATAGCGGTAGCCGGGTCCATCGGCTTTGTGGGCCTGATGGTGCCGAATATCATCAAGATGTTTACAGGCGACAATTACAGGCGGGTCATTCCCCTGTCTGCAATCTGCGGAGCTCTGCTGCTGACATATGCAGACGTGCTTGGACGATTCATTGCATTTCCTTATGAGTCGCCCGTTGGCATTGTAACGGCGCTGGTGGGTGCGCCCTTCTTTTTATATCTGGCGCATAAGAACGGGAGGGCTTCACGATGAAAAAATTGTGGATTTTACTCGCACTAATGCTGGGTGTTTCTTTTATAGCTATTGGCGTGGGCAGCACCTACATTACGCCCTCTGAGCTGATCACAGCTCTGACTGACCGGAATGCCTCTTCCTGGTTCATCGTTCACCATTATCGGCTGCCACGCGGTCTGCTGGCCATCATGGCCGGAGCTGGGCTGGCAGTAGCCGGTGTTCTGCTGCAAGGCATGATCCGCAACCCGCTGGCCTCGCCAGATGTGGTAGGTGTATCCAAGGGGGCCGGCTTTGCGGCGGTTCTCGTCATCGTACTGCTGCCCTCATCCCCAGTGGCGCTGTTGCCTGTAGCCGCCTTTGTCGGTGCCGGACTAGCTGCACTGTTGCTCGTACAGCTTTCGATGAAGGGAGGCATGCGTCCCAATATGCTAGCCTTGACCGGACTGGCGGTGGGCGCTATTTTTCAGGCTGCGACCGATTATATTCTGGTCAAGTATCCACTCGAAGCCAGCGACACGCTCACTTGGCTAGCTGGAAGTCTGTGGGGCAAAGGCTGGGACGAAGTGTATGGGCTACTGCCGTGGTTAATCGTGTTGCTGCCTCTCGCCTATACCCTACAGCGCAAGCTGGACATTATGAGCCTAGATGAGGAAAGCTCTGCTGGGCTGGGACTTAGCGTGAAGCGTGTGCGTACAGGACTGCTAGCCGTGTCAGTCGCCTTGGCTGCCTCCTGTGTTGCTGCCATCGGCTCCATCGGCTTTATCGGACTGCTGGCACCGCATCTGACACGGCGGTTATTTGGCAATCGTCACCGCTATCTACTGCCCGGCTCGGCGATGATCGGCGCGCTGATTCTCGTCCTCGCCGACGCGTTGGGACGGGGGCTGAGGCCGCCGCTAGAAATTCCCGCTGGCATCGTGACAGCTGTCATTGGCGCGCCATATTTTCTGTATCTATTGCTGCGGGAACGCAAACAAAAAGGCAGCGGATAGGAGTAGGATAAGAAGTTGCGCAGCTAAGCGCTGCACTATACCCTAGCGTTTAGCAGCGCTACCTGTACACCGATACGCCGATTAACTTCTTTTCTAAACGATTCATCATGTAGTAACCTCTTTTTAAAAACATTTATCATTTCAGGAAAGCTGGCATTTGTGCTAGGGTCCAAATCGTTAAAAAAGACAGCTAGCTCTGTCGAATGCCCTTCCTTATCTGTCGCATACATTGCCAGTGTCAAAACGTAAGCCGTGGAGCCTCCTTTTTGCCCAGTATGTTTCAGAAATTGCTGGTTTTCAGGAAGAACCATAAATGGTTCCTCCATGACCTCGGACAATAACTTTTGCTCAGCTTTTGTGAACCCTTGACGGCGGTTCAGCTTACTCATTAAAGAGGCATAATCGGCTGTCGTTGAAGCTATAAAACGATCCGTATTAATATGGTCATAATCCTGATCATACCAGGCCTCGATATCTGCGTTTTTCTTGTAAGAACCACTCACATCACGGCGCAGCTTGTTATGAATCACGCGGGCATATCGGCGAAACTCCGTGTCCGACATCGCCTCGATGGCTTCTTTGGCAGAAATATTATTCTTTGCATTATTCCAATTCTCACCTTGGCTCTCCTTCATCCGTTCGTAGGGAATCAGAATAGAAGATACAAACGGATAAATGGGATCATGATTTTGCAAACCCAAGTTAGCTCTCGTCCGATTGATCGCTTCCAACCCCAATTTGTCCATTAAATACTCCGCATTGGCGTTGGAACTGAATTGAATCATCCCCTTGGCGACGTCACGTACAGATACAGTTTCATTCTGTATCCGCCCTTTGGCCTCCATATTCTGTAGCCACGCTGTATGAGCACCACCATCCAAACCCGGCAAATAAAACCTTTCCAGCGAAATCAGCTTCACTCTTTCATCAGGGTTGATCTGATCCACCGCCGCTTGCTTGGCATATTCGATCGCAATAATTGTTTTGACGGTGCTCGCCAAAGGCATCATCCGGTTTTCCTCTTGGCCTGCCAGCTTTTTTCCATCTCTCAGAATCGTAATCGAAACTTTTTCTGCATTCTCCTCCACAAAATGAAGTAAACGACGAGCAGCATCCTGTTCCTTTGTTTCACCCTTAATCTCGGTTGCAATCGCATTTGTGGGCCGGACGGTATTCGGAGGATTAGCCACTTGATTCTGCTTTAAAGAGAGTAATCCTGTTGCCACCCCCATAACGATGAGCACTGTAGCCAAAATAGTTGCTACTATGATAAGGCGCTTTCGTTTCACTATAACCTCCCCCTGCATACATTTCATGCACAGGTTTATTTTCCCATTTTTATATTTCGATTTCTATTTTAAACGAAAACACAGTACAAAAAGTTTCATTACGTGTCATATTTGCAAATAACATAAAAAAGAGAGCCTCCTGTATATAACACAGGCTGACTCTCTTTCATTACCCTTCTACACTTATGCAGGATAGGGTACTTCGGTTCCATTCAATATAAGGTGCATCCGAATTTCCGCTTTTAAGGAGTCGGATACCGCACAATATTTTTCCTTACCCATCTGAATCGCTTTCCATACGCGGTAATCTGGAATATCTCCATCTACGTGGAATGTCAGATCAATCGCTGTAAAGCCTGTCGGCATTTCTTCCTTGCGCGTACCTTCTGCGTCAATATCAATGCGAGTAATGTCCGACAAGAAACGATCCAAAATCATTGTGATATCGATACCCATACATCCTGCCAGACCTGCCAACAGCAGTTCCATGGGTGTCATCCCTTTACCATCACCGCCATAAGCCGCCGTAGCATCCATCCCTACAGAATAACCGGATGGTCCCTCCGAAGTAAACGCGCGTTTGCCGTGCCAAGTTGTAGATACTTTCATGTCCAAAGGCCTTCTTTCCATCTTAATAATCTATGATTTATACTCGATCTTACTTTAAAATTCGCTGATTTGGCGTAAAAATTTCTGTGTTCTCTCGTGCTGGGGAGTGTCAAAAAACGCCTGTGGCGCTGCCTCCTCCAAAATGATACCATCTGCCATAAATATAACCTTGTCTGCCACCTCGCGAGCAAATTTCATCTCATGAGTAACGACGACCATCGTCATTCCGTCTTGAGCCAACTCTCGCATAACACCCAGCACTTCCCCTACCAGCTCGGGATCAAGCGCCGATGTCGGCTCGTCGAACAGCATAATCGCCGGGTCCATCGCCAGCGCACGTGCAATGGCTACTCGTTGCTGTTGTCCACCGGACAGACGTGAAGGATGTACATCCTGCTTGTCCGATAACCCCACCCGCTCCAACAACCGTTGTCCGATGGACATAGCCTTGTCGCGCGGCATTTTTTTTACTGTCAGCAGTCCTTCAATGACATTGCCTATTGCGGTTTTGTGCGGATACAGATTGAATTGCTGAAACACCATCCCCGTCTGTTTGCGAATATCACGAATGGCTGCTTGGCGGACACGAACGGGAGCCGTAGCATCGACCTCAATCCCATTCACCTCAAACTTGCCGGAAGACAGCTCTTCCAGACCGTTCAGGCAGCGCAGCAAGGTACTTTTACCTGAACCGCTCGGGCCGAGTAATACGACGATTTCACGAGCGGCAACCTGAAAATCAATGCTTTTCAGAACCTCTACCTGTCCGAATCGTTTACCTAATCCGTTTGTTGTTATCATCACCTATCATCTCCACCTTAATAAGCTCGAGCCAGACGCTTTTCCACCCGCTCCAGTATAGCGGAGAATCCAATGCTCATAATCCAGTACATCAGGCCAATTTCGAGCAGAAACGGCATATAGAGCAAATACTGTGCCTGTAAAAGCTGTGCCTGTCGCATCAATTCACTGACCCCGATAACCGACACCAGCGACGTTTCTTTAAGCATACCTACAAATGTATTCCCCATCGGTGCAATTGCAATGCGTACCGCCTGAGGAAGAACAATACGCCACATCGTTTGACCGGGCGACATTCCCGTCGCATAAGCTGCCTCGGTCTGTCCCTGGGGTACGGCTAAAATAGCTCCACGGAACGTCTCCGATAAGTACGCTCCTGTGTTAATACTGAGTGCCAGACAAGCAGCCGTCAGCGATCCAAATGATATTCCATAATCATCTAGTCCATAATAAATGACCGCAATCTGCACCAAAACCGGCGTCCCCCGAATGATCGATACATACATGCGCGCCAGCCATCGAACGGGTCGATTCCCCTTCAACCGGGCCACAGCAACAACCAAACCAATGATTAGGCCAAAAAACATAGAGACAATCGTAATATATAGCGTATAATAAGCACCCTTTAATAAAAAAGGGACGTTCTCCCACATTAATTCAAGCATCGTTATATTCCCTTCTTTCAGACGAGTGGCCCCATGTCAGCATAAAAGCCAAGACTGGAGCCAGACGCCTCTAACAGGCTTACGTTATTCTTTTGGCTCCTCGCCAAACCATTTTTTGAAAATTGTTTTGTAAGTGCCGTCTTCCTTCATTTCCTTCAAAGCCTTGTTCAAGGCTTCTTTGAGCTCAGGAGTTTTCTGGTTAATGGCTACACCCGCTTGATCCGATTTAATCGGCTCGCCTACGGCTTTAATTTGGAACCCGTTTTTATCGATAATCGGCTTAAGAGCATACAGATTGTTGATTGTTGCGTCAATACGACCAGAGTTTAGATCCTTTAAGGAAGTAATGACATCATCATACGTTTTAATCTCAAAATCGCCTACCTTCGGCAGTACTTCATTCCGCAGATAAGATTCATCATTCGTTCCCAAGCCGACACCAATAGTTTTGCCTTTGAAGTCCTCCAGCTTGGTAATATCATTTGTTTTGCTGTTTACGATAATGTTTACATTGTTTGTGATATAAGGCTCAGTGAAGTCAATGGCCTTCTTACGATCCTCTGTGATCGTCACCTGGCTAATCACTGCATCGAATTTTTTCTTTTGCAAACTTGGAACCAGTCCCGAGAATTCTTGTGCCGTGAACTCCGGTTTCACTCCAATCCGCTTCGCCAATTCTTTGGCGATATCCACATCAAATCCGTCCAATTCCTTGTTGTCGTTCAAAAAATTGTACGGCGGATAGGTGCCCATCATGCCTACCTTAATTACACCAGCCTTCTTGATTGCTTCGAGCTGGTTACTCGCTGCCACATTACTGCTACCCGCTCCATTGCTAGTATTAGAAGCTTCTGGCTTAGTACCGCAAGCGCTCAGCACAAGGCTGAACAATGCCAGAGCCATAAGTGTAGTTACCAAGAACCCTTTTTTACGTGTTTTCATGTATCGTTCTCTCCTGTCTGGATGTAAATGATTGAGTTCTTCTATGTGATTTGGCTATATTATTTGTTGCCAACGCCCCATTCATGCGATGTTGCACATCTAGCTTTGACCTAATAGTCCATAAAACTCAAAATTAGCCGCCTCTGCCGCCAATCTTTTAGCAGTTATCTGCGTGATGTGGTCATGTGTTCCCTCTGAACCGAATAGCCAGCGTGTAATGACACCTTCGATCATACTCATGAGTAGTGCCGCCCTTAATTCGACATCCAATTCAGCAGGCAACATGTTCAGCTCGATCGCTCTTTCCATATTGCGCCGGAATGCCAGTTCCATCGCGACCCTTGTCTCTCGGATACTCTGGCGCACCGGTTCATCGACACCGCTGCCGATCAACAGCAAACCCATCAGATAGCGGTTCTCCAATGCAAAATCAAATAACCGAACAAACAGCGCCTCCGATGCCTTAACCATATCAGCCAGCGTTCCCGCGTCACGGCGATATCCCTGTCCGATCGCTGACAGTAGTTGTTCACGACCGGTAGCGATAATCTCTAGCGCCAGTGCCTCTTTACTTTTAAAATGCCAATAAAACGTGCCTTGGGCTACTCCCGCCTCTACCACGATATCTGAAATCTTCGTTTGATGGTAACCCTGCTCGGCGAACCGCTTCAATGCAATGTGAAGAAGCTGTGTTCTGCGGTCTGTTTCTTCCCCCGCATGCTCAGCAGGTTGGTCATTTGAGACGGCCTCGGACTGCTTCGCCTTTCGTGGCTGCAATGGGTTTCCTCCTCCCGATTGATCAGTCAGTCAGTTTTGTATTTTTAATCCTATAGGATAAGTATACTTTTGTCAAAGAAAAAAGTGTCAGAATAAAATAAAGTTTTGCTGCTCCAAGCGGCTTTTAAATTTTAAAAACCGACAAATCCCATAAAATAAGTATTAGACTGGCGACAACAAAAAAGACAGCGGCAGTCTTAGACTACCGCTGTTTTATTAAACTAACGTTCCCCGTTAGTTTAATACATTTATCAAAGAAGGGATGTCCCCCATCACAGATGTCTGGAGAAACACCCCTATCTCTTGACTTTCCGTCTGGTGCATATGGCGGCCGGACGATGTGCCTGATTCCTTGCTCATTCCGCAAAAATCAGCTCCTGTTCGCCTGTCGGCGGTGATCGCTACAAAGCAATACATTTATGTCGTAGGAACACAATGTCCCCGTACCAAATTATTGCACCGCAGAAATATTGAGGGCGGCCTCTATTTGATATTGGCATTATTATCGAAAAATACTGCATTTCTTTCCCTCTATGCAACCTGCGTAATAACAAGGTGCGCGGAAACTGGTCTTGTTCCTCCAGCTAATGGAGTGATCGTGAGTGCCGCGGCATTGCCAGCAGGATTTCGCACTGTGAGTACTGAATTAATGACCGTTGTTTGCACAAGAGCCATTCCTACTATTTGAGAAGTACCTGTTGCACGCCCGACCACCGTATAAGCCAGGTCAGCGCCGTTGAGTGTTAAAATGAGTTGACCCGGTTCGTTTACACCTACCTGAAACAAAACCTGATAAGTGCCAATTGTAGCCAAGTTAAAAGAACTCGCATTTATACGGGTAATTGCAGTCCCACTGATTGGACCATCTTGCGGAAAACTCACGTCCGTGTCGGGAGCAACAGTTGCTGCATTATCAGGAGGCATCAAGGCAAAGAAATCTGCAAAGCCTAATACTCCACCTGCTGGCCCTGCTGCTCCTGTGGCTCCTGCTGGACCTGTTGCTCCTGTGGCTCCTGTGGCTCCTGCTGGACCTGTTGCTCCTGCTGCTCCTGCTGCTCCTGCTGGTCCCGCTGGCCCTGCTGGTCCTGCTGGTCCTGCTGGTCCTGCCAATCCAGCTGCGCCAATTGCTCCTGCAATCCCTGCAAGTCCCTGTGGGCCAAGTGCTCCTGCAAGTCCTTCGGGGCCAAGTGCGCCTATCGCTCCTGCAATCCCTGCAAGTCCCTGTGGGCCAAGTGCTCCTGCAAGTCCTTCGGGGCCAAGTGCGCCTATCGCTCCTGCAATCCCTGCCAGTCCTTGGGGGCCAAGTGCTCCTGCAAGTCCTTCGGGACCAAGTGCTCCTATCGCTCCTGCAAGTCCTGCCAATCCTTGGGGGCCAAGTGCTCCTGCAAGTCCTTGAGGTCCTGCTTCTGCAATTGCTCCCGCAAGTCCTTGAAGTAATTGCTGACCTTTAGGTGGGGGACACGGTACCCGCACTATTTTTTTAATAACTAGAAGACGTCGTTTCTTTTTTTTCCCTTTTGGATGGCAAACAGTTGCGGTTTTCTTTTTGCACGATTTTTTTTTATGCAGAAAACTCAACAGTTTCTTTTTTCTTTTCTTTTGGAAGGCAAACAATTGTAGCTTTCTTTTTGCACGTTTTTTTTTATCTGGACAACTCAACAACGACACCTCCCTATAAATATGGTTCAGTGTACGTGAGTTGTTTATTTTAGGCATGGACGAATAGCCGGTTATTCGCTAGACTAAAAACCATTTTTAGAATATTGGGTGTTTAGTAGGGTGATGTTATACCACAAACCACCACACTATTTCAGTATGATTACAAAATTTAATCATCCTTCACTGCGTCAACCAAAATCACATTTGGGTCTCTTTTTGTACCTCACAGTGGCAGTGTGCTCCCTGTTCTAAATTCAAATATCGTTTCCCGTTAGCGGAATGCTCGCTAACCGTAACAACATTAGACGTACCTTTCTCGCGTATTGTTCTCTCCACCCCTAGAGTCTTCACTCTTGTCCCCGATGGGGTTAGATTTGATTTCACATAACAAGCTATCTCCCCCTACCTGAATAAATAATATTCCTTAACTGGATGACCTGACTTTTAAGCTCTTTCTCTCTCTCCAAAAAGTAGAGCGAAGCTTGCAGCAACGGGAAGTTCGGTTCCGCTTTACGAGTTTCGTTCTGGATAAAATGGTAAACCTCTTTCAACTCTGAACGATGTTTTGCGCCGGATGGAAGAACATTAAGGGCCGAATCCATCTCCCGGAACAGCTCGGTAAGGAACTGCTCTCTCTCCCCTTGGCGGTCCTCGAGCCCCCAGCTTAAATACCTCTCGAACGAAGCCAGTTTCAGCAGAGGCTTCAGGTTAGAGGCCATCATATGCTTAACGAGCACATTGAGCTTATCCAAAATGAACCTTGCCGTTTCCTCAAGCGATAGAGACTTTTCTTCATAAACGATCCAAAATAAGTACTCCTTCAGAATCGCACGATAGATGGAAACCAAATCCCACAGGAACGGATAAATTTCTTCGCCATAAACCTGTATCAAGCACTCTTTATGCCATCGGATGAGCCGCCCTCTAACCTTGTGTCTAAGCGGCTGGAACTTGGGATCCTGTTGGATGGGGAGCTCCGTGAATTCGACCAGAATATGCTTGTATTCCATAAAATAACGGAATCGCAGAATGATCTGCTGCAGAAACTGCTCTTCTGGCGAGAGTTCGGGAAAGCGTTTCAGTTCATCGACTTGATCAAAATAGGCGTTATGGCATTGATCAAACACCTCGCTGAAGAGGTCTTCCTTGGAAGGGAAATATTTATAGACTGATCCTTTGGCAATACCGCAATCCTCGGCAATATCCTGTATCGTCGTCGAAAGAAACCCATGTTCCTTAAAAAGCTTCATCGCCGATTTTAAAACCTCTTCCCTTGTCACACTCATAAGAAAAATCTCCCCCTTGACTATTCATGAATGATAGTACAAAATACGAAACAGGAAGTCAAATGACTATATGTTCGCGTAATTAAACATACGGTCAAATCGAAGAGATGAGGAGAACATACAGAATGGAACGATTATGGGATCCACAAAAAACAGCGTTGGTTGTTATTGACTTGCAAAAGTGGATAGGAAATCAATACGCCCCTTATTCTGCTGAGCAGGTAGTGTCTAACGCCGCAGCCTTGGCAGATACTTTCCGTGAGCAAAGCTCAATGGTTGCACTGGTCCGGGTATCTAGTAAAGATTTGAAGGATATCCCGCGTCCTAAGTTGGATTCGCCTGGACCACCCCTGAATCTGCCTGAAGGATGGGATCAAATCGTCCCGGAAATGCGAGTCACCGAGACAGACCATATCATCACGAAGAAGCAATGGGGGGCTTTTTACGGAACGGAGCTCGACCTTCAGTTGCGCCGCCGGGGAATTGATACCATCGTCTTATGCGGCATCGCTACTGAGTTGGGCGTTGATACGACTGCGCGGGAAGCGTTTATGCATGGGTATCAGCTGATTTTGGCGATTGATGCTATGACTGGATTTTCCGAAACCGGGCATGATTACGTAAAAAATTTCATTTTTCCACGCATCGGGCGTACCCGGACAACACAGGAAATCCTCTCTGCCCTTTCAGGCAACTGTTTATAGTTGAAAAAATGACTTTCCCATTCCCCGTGTATTATTTGACCGAATACACGAAGAACGCCACAGCTTGAAACTCGCTTTGCGTTTGCTAGGAATCTCATCTGGCCATACTTAAAGGACGATTATGTGTTCTCAGGGTGCACATATTGGCTGACGGCATGGGATACGACCTGCTGCACCAAATATACAAAGTAACCGCTGAATGATATAGAGCGAACGGCTCGTCGCAATTGGCACGCGCTTCTTATATAGCAACCAGCATGAGTTCCGCAGTGCCCAATGGGACGAGTACGCCTAGTGGCGCAGCGCTAATGCTAATAAATTTGCATAATTGCCAGTGGAATTGGTGGTGCTCTTTTAAACGGTCTTTTCCAATCATGAGCTGCGCTTTTATTGTCTTTCGTAAGGCCATACGATTTATCGAAAGCTTTAAACTATCCTGCCCGTTAGCTTAAACAAGTACCGGCAGTCTAATGTAGTGTAGTGCTTATGAAAAGTAAATAAGCCCATAACCGTATTTGGAAGCAAATGAATTTTCCAATTTATAAGGGTATGGGCTCTCTTTGATCCTAAATAAGGCAGTGTAGGTTCTTATCACTTATAAAACATCATCGTCTGCTAATATACATTATCATTTTGCTCTTATATGGTAAAAGCAATTTGTTGAGCTATCGTACCCGTCGTTCAATGCCAATCCCATTCCGAGTAATGGTGATTATTAGGCCCTGTTAGAGCCTCGCGAACGCGATGTAATCGACTTGGACAGGCTCTGCCGATTCGATCCGAAGCGCCCGGTTGATCTGTCCCCGGTGATATTGCCCATGTAAGAGGACCTGTGACAGGATGTCCCGGACGGACGTTTGGAACGGACCCCCGCTCTGATTCGCATAGTCGATCATCTCGTCCAACTCGGATTCCTCAAGTCCTTCGATATAGACGCGATATTGCTCGGCATTTTCTTCGAACATCGTCCGGATCGCCGTCAGGTCTTCTGCTTCCTCCCACAACGAATATTGGGCGCTGCCCTTGCCCTGCAATCGGGACAGCCAGACTCGTTCCGCGACCGCGACGTGCCGAACCAGCTTAAGAAGGTCCTTGTTCTTCGTCTCACTCTCCTCGAGCGCATCCAAGATGCGTCCGTCCGCCCAGTACAAGTGGTCCATCATGCACTTGATCGTCTTCATTTCGGTTCCCCCCTCTTCGTCTCATCGATTACTTGAACCTACTATTAACCGTTAGTTTAATCATTTGAATGAACTAAAACAACCTTTACACCAGCCTCATTTTTACGTTCAGCCTTGAAAAATCTTTGATACTTTAATTTCATAACTCATCTCAGGCACTGCCTTTTAAAAAAAAATCATTTGGCTAGGTCTATTTTGTTATTGTCTTTTTCGGGTTTTTAGATGCTTTAATTTTCATGGGAGTTCAATAAAAAAGGAAGCTCCCGCGCCAAATATTAATTAAAGAACATACGCGGGTAGCATGTAGTGCTTTTAAAGAAGCCTTTATTTAATCCAAGCACTAAGAAAACGCTTTATTTTCTCAGTCTACAACTTTATTTTCTTTGAACAAAAAGAGAACCCCCTCAGAGGTTCTCTTTATCCTTTATATCGCTACTACAGCAATGCTTTTGCCGCAATATCCGCACGGTTTTGTTTACCTTCAAAGGTAATACGATCCGCCTGTTCGTAAGCTTTGTTCCGTGCCCCGGCAATATCACGTCCCAAGCCGACCACACCTAATACACGTCCGCCGTTCGTTACCCACTCACCCTGTTCGTTGATGCCTGTTCCAGCATGGAACACAATGGCTTCGTCTACCTGTTCCAATCCGTGGATAGGTACGCCTTTGGCGTAAGCTGCAGGATAACCTCCGGATGCCAGCACCACGCACACCGCCGCTTCATCCTTCCACTCAATCTCCACCTGATCCAGCGTGCCATTTACAGCAGCGAGAAATATATCGAGCAGATCGGATTTTAAACGAGGCAGAACCACTTGAGTTTCCGGATCACCGAAACGTGCATTAAACTCAATAGTCTTCGGCTTGCCGTCCGGCGAAATCATCAATCCAGCAAATAATACACCTCGGAACGGGCGCCCTTCAGCAACCATAGCCTTGGCCGTCGGCTTAATAATCGTTTCAATAGCTTCCTCAATAATGGAATTGGCTATGTGAGGCAACGGAGAATACGTACCCATGCCACCTGTATTCGGCCCTTTGTCACCATCAAAAATGGGCTTGTGGTCTTGCGCTGCAGCCATCGGACGAACCGTTTCACCGTCGACAAAGGAGAGAATCGACATTTCCTGGCCAGCCAGAAATTCCTCGATCACGACCTGCGCCCCGGCTTCACCAAACACCTTGGTCACCATAATATCGGAGAGAGCCTTTTCCGCTTCCTCCATCGAGTACGCGACCGTTACCCCTTTGCCTGCCGCCAGTCCGTCTGCCTTGATGACGACTGGGATCGGTTGCTCCTTCAAGTATGCATGTGCTTCCTCGTAAGTATAAAACTTGCGATAGGTTGCTGTCGGAATATGATATTTGTGCAGCAAATCCTTCATGAAGATTTTGCTGCCTTCAATTTCCGCTGCATTTTTACGCGGTCCGAATACTGGAATGCCTTTCGCTTCAAATGCATCCACAATGCCATCTGCCAGCGGATCATCGGGGCCAACCACGACAAGTCCTACCTTTTTGGATTCCGCCAGCTCTGTCAGCGCGTCAAAGTCACTCACCGGAATCGGCACACACTCCGCTAACTGTCCGATACCAGCATTGCCTGGCGCACAATAGATTTGTCCGGCCTTGGGGCTTTTCTTCAGCGCCCATACAATTGCATGTTCGCGGCCGCCCCCTCCGACAACCAAAATATCCATTCAGGTGATTCCTCCGCTCCCATTAAGATTGTTCAGGTGAAAATACTGCTGCATCCTCAACTCATTCAAGTTAGTGCTTGAAATGACGTACGCCCGTAAAGACCATGGCAATGCCGTATTCGTTAGCAACCTTGATGGACTCTTCGTCTTTGATGGAGCCGCCCGGCTGAATAACTGCTGTGATGCCTGCTTTAGCTGCCAACTCCAACGTATCCCCCATCGGGAAAAATGCATCGGACGCCAGTACGGCACCTTTTGCTTTGTCACCGGCCTGCTCGATAGCAATCTTGGCCGCACCGACACGGTTCATTTGTCCTGCGCCTACGCCAATGGTCATATTATCTGCCGCCAGTACGATGGCGTTGGATTTCACATGCTTAACCACTTTCCAGCTAAACAAAAGCTGTTTCAGTTCTTCCTCGGATGGTGCCCGCTCCGTTACAACTGTAAGTGCATCCGGGTCTACAGCGTGAATATCATTTTGCTGAACTACCATGCCGCCTTCAATGGAAGTCACGACGAAACGGCTCTCTGCCTGTTCAGACCGGGAAAGCTCACCCAGATCAAGCAAACGAATATTTTTCTTTTTCGTTAAAATCTCCAATGCTTCTTTCGTAAAGCCCGGTGCCAGTACAATTTCCAAAAAGATTTCGCTCAGCTTATTTGCTGTATCACCGTCAATAATCCGGTTAGCTGCTACGATGCCGCCAAAAATCGAGGTTGGATCAGCTGCATACGCCTTGCTGTACGCTTCATAAATACTGCCGCCAATTCCCACACCGCAAGGATTCATATGCTTAACTGCTACTACTGTAGGTTCGCTGAATTCTTTGACAATTTGCAAAGCGGCATTAGCATCATTGATGTTATTGTAAGACAGCTCCTTGCCGTGAAGTTGCTTCGCTGTTGTCAGTGTACCCTTTGCCGCCAATGGCTCACGGTAAAATGCCGCCTGCTGATGCGGATTTTCGCCATAACGTAAATCCTGAATTTTTTCATAGGTTACGGTGTATCGCTCAGGCAACGGCTCACCTGTCACATTCGACAAATAATCGGATATCAAAGCGTCGTATGACGCCGTATGACGGAAAACTTTTGCGGCCAAACGCTTGCGGGTATTCAGTTCCGTATCGCCATCCTTACGGATTTCCTCCAACACTGTGCTATAGTCATCAGCATCGACTACTACACTGACAAAAGCATGATTTTTTGCCGCAGAACGCAGCATCGTTGGACCGCCGATGTCGATATTTTCAATCGCGTCCTCATAAGTTACACCGGGTTTGGCTATCGTTTCCGCAAAAGGATACAGATTCACAACGACCAGATCTATATAACCCAATCCAAGTTCTTTCATCTGACGCTGATGCTCTTCATTATCCCGAACAGCCAGCAAGCCGCTGTGTACCGCAGGGTGGAGTGTTTTAACACGTCCATCCATAATTTCAGGAAAACCCGTTACCTCTGAAATGCCGATGACGGGAATTCCCTCCTTCGACAACAAGCTGCTCGTTCCCCCTGTCGAAACGATCTCCACACCCAATTTGGACAACTCGCGGCAAAATTCCACGATCCCCCGCTTATCCGATACGCTGACGAGCGCTCTTTTAATACTCACCCTGTCTCCTCCTTTAGCTCTTTCAGAAATTTTGCAAAATTCTCTTTTATCATTTTATTTCCCGAGAAATATCGGAAAATGCCTGTACAGCATCCTTGATATGACAATGATATGACAAATTACAATCATTCTTAGAGAAGTGAAATCACTTTGCGACCATTTAATTGGATTTTGCCTTGGGCCAATTTTCCAACTACCTCTGGATATAGCTGACGTTCCACGGATTGAATGGCTGCGGATAAAGATTCCGCTGTATCATGGTCGTCAACTTCCACGACACGCTGGGCAATAATGGCACCCGTATCCATGCCCCCGTCCACAAAATGAACGGTGACGCCACTTACCTTGACCCCATAGGTCAATGCCAGTCCAACAGCATCTTTCCCTGGAAATGCCGGAAGTAGTGACGGATGAATATTAATGATTTTTCCTGCGTAAGCATCGACCATGACGCTGGATAGCAAACGCATGTAGCCAGCTAACACGATGAGATCAATCGATTTCTGCTCCAGTAAAGTCACCAGTTCACGCTCATAGTCTTCTCGAGAAGGATATTCCGTGGGTCGAAAAGTATGGCACGCAATTCCAGCTTTCTGTGCTCTAGCTACGGCAGGAGCCGCAGGCTTGTCGCAGATGAGCAGTTCTACCGAGGCGCCGCCCAGTTCTCCTCGTGCAGCCGCATCCACCAATGACTGAAAATTCGTCCCCTCGCCTGATGCAAAAACAGCAATCCGGTACTCGTTCATTACACCTCGGCTCCCGTAAAGGTCACGATAGAACTGCCTTCCGTTACTTTTCCGATCACATATGCGGCTTCGCCCTGTTCCTTCAGAACTTCGAGTGCAGTCTGTGCATGTTCTTCGCTTATAACGATTACCATTCCAATTCCCATATTAAAGGTTGTGAACATGTCTTTGTTGGAGATTGCGCCTTTTTCCTGCATGAGCTGGAAGATTGGCAAAATCGGCCAAGTGCCGTATTCTATATCCACATTGACGTGATCCGGTAACACTCTAGGGATATTTTCAATAAAACCGCCACCTGTGATATGCGCCATGCCTTTTACTTTTACCTTGTCCAGCAATGCCAAAACGGATTTCACGTAAATTTTCGTTGGCTCCAGCAGTACATCGCCCAGTTTGCCGTTCAAGCCTTCGATTTCATCATGCAAATCATAGCCCTGCTGTTCTAATAACAGTTTGCGAACGAGTGAGAAGCCGTTACTGTGAACTCCACTGGAGGCCAGTCCAATAACGGTATCTCCGGGAGCAATGGAGCTACCGTTGATGATTTTGCTTTTATCTACAATCCCTACCGTGAATCCGGCAATATCATATTCACCCTCGCTGTACATCCCTGGCATTTCTGCGGTTTCACCGCCGACCAGCGCACAGCCCGATTGATGGCAACCCTCTGCGATTCCAGCGACTATAGCTTCAATTTTCTCGGGCACAACCTTGTCACAAGCGAGGTAATCCAGAAAAAAGAGTGGCTCCGCGCCCCCGACGACAATGTCGTTTACACACATCGCAACCGCGTCAATACCAATGGTGTCATGACGATCCATTGCGAAAGCAAGCTTCAGCTTCGTGCCGACACCATCGGTACCGGAAACGAGTACAGGCTCCTCGTACTTATCCTTATTCAGGCCGAACAATGCACCGAATCCGCCCAAGTCCGTCAGCACTTCGGGACGGAAGGTACGTTTAACGTGCTTTTTCATCCGTTCTACTGCTTCATTACCGGCAGCGATATCTACCCCTGCGTTTTTGTATGCTTCGGACATTCATGAACACTCCTTCAAATGATTGACCCTCCTAAGTCCTCCCTAAAAGGGAGGATTCCATGGGGCTGCTCCCCCTGGACCCCTCAAGAGTCGGTCAGATGTGTAAGGTTGGGTGCTGCTTGGTGGTGGTTCGTGCTGTGAGTCGCGTGTTGTCCTTTGTATTTGTGGGCATAGCCCACAAATACAAAGGACACGCTTTAGTGCGTGGCCGCCTATTCAGTGGCGGCGGGCACGTCCCTGCCTGTTTGCTTCGCAAAGGCGGGGACGTGCCGGGCAAATAAGTGAGCGGCGCCAACAAGCGGCTTACTTATTTGCCCTTTCAGGCAGCTTCGCTCTGCCTGGTGTCGAGCTTCGCTTCGCTGGCTCAACCTTATAAGAGCAGGGTGACTTTTTATGAGTCACCGCTCCTTTAAAAACTCATGGCATGAAATAGTTATGCCATGAGTTTTTAACTGCCTTACCTATCCTCTTCCCCGTGGGAACAAAAGAGGTACAGGCACTGCTGCAAAATGCTGCACACCTGAGGAACGCAGCGGGTGGAAGGATTCTGGAGAAGCGAAGCGTTCGCCTTTGCCGCTGGATTCTAACCCTGTAAGGGTTATTCCAATCCAAGAATCCAGCGGCAACAGCGATCGTAGGAACCTTCCACACGCGGAGTGGCCCCGTCAAAACCGCCATCCCCATTCCTGCCATGCACCACTGTGCCTCTTTTGTTCCCTTTTCTCAACAACTACATCCGAACTTTTCTTCACCTTTGAAATCTACCTGAGTCGGGTAATCATTATCGAAACAGGCTAGGCACAAGCCGCCTTTGTAATCCTGTTCGTTATATCCGCCTACAGCGGCAATCAAACCCTCGGCGCTCATAAAGTAAAGCGAATCGGCGTTAATTTCCTCACGAATTTCCTCGACGGTTTTGGATGAAGCGATCAGTTCCCGACGATCTGGCGTGTCGATGCCATAGAAGCACGGGTTTTTGAAAGGTGGTGAGGTAATACGTACATGTACTTCCAACGCGCCCGCATCCCGCAGCATATTCACGATTCGACGGGACGTGGTGCCCCGTACGATAGAGTCGTCGATCATAATGACTCGTTTACCTTCAACAACACGGCGTACAGCGCTCAGCTTCATTTTCACACCCTGCTCGCGTAGCTCCTGACTCGGCTGAATGAAGGTACGTCCAGTGTATTTATTTTTAATCATACCCAGCTCATAAGGAATACCTGTCTGCTCTGCATAACCAATCGCAGCCGAAATACTGGAATCCGGCACTCCCGTCACCAGATCCGCATCGACAAAAGCTTCCAGCGCCATCTGGCTCCCCATTCTTTTGCGTGCAGCATGAAGATTAGAACCATTCAAATCACTGTCAGGACGGGCAAAATAAATATATTCCATCGCGCACAGTGCTTTACGATGCTTGCCTTCACTGTAACGGTCTTCGTGCAGACCATTTTTGTCCAACACCAACAGTTCACCCGGCTCGATATCGCGCAACAGCTCTGCTCCAATCGTTTCCAAAGCACAGGTTTCGGAAGCAAACAAATATGCATCACCTAATCTGCCCATCGTCAACGGACGCAAGCCATTGGGATCAGAAGCGACCAGCAGTTTATCGTTGGTCATAATAAGAAAAGCAAATCCGCCGACAATACGCTTCAATGCATCTTTCGCGGCCTCCACCAAATCCTTGGACGATCGTGCGATCAAATGCGCCACTACTTCTGTATCGCTGGTCGTTTGAAAAATAGACCCACCCTGCTCCAGCTCATGCCGGATTTGCAAAGCATTCACGATATTTCCGTTCGTCGCTACCGCTAGATCCCCATCACGATACTTAAACACCAAAGGCTGTGCATTCGTTAGCTTACTGTCTCCACTTGTCGAGTAGCGCACATGTCCTATGGCAATATCGCCTGTCAGCGAAGCCATCAAATCTTTATTGAATACTTCTTTTACAAGCCCCATTCCACGATGATAATGGAACTCGTCGCCACTGCTCACACAGATGCCCGCACTTTCCTCCCCGCGATGCTGGAGTGCATGCAATCCGTAATATGCTAGGGAAGCGGCATCGGAGTGTCTGTATACTCCAAACACGCCGCATTCCTCTTTTAATTTATCAAACAGCCCCTCTTTACCAGAGCCTTCATTATAATAATCTCCAGTCCACAACGTCCGTGCTGTTATTTCATCAGACATGGAATGACATCCTCCCAGATTTGCTTCAAACTGGCGACTGCCTCGTTTAAAGCGGGTTGTCCGTTCACCTCAACTGTCAATTGTGATCCTTCAACTTTTCCTAATACGGTAACTGGCACTTCCAAACCACGCAGATGTGCTTCCAGAGCAGACGCTTTATCCGGCGATGCAGATAACAAAATACGGGATTGGGTTTCGCTAAACAATGCATGGTCAGGACGCAAGCTCGTTTCTACGTTGACCTGTGCTCCCAATCCGCCGCTAATCCCGGATTCTGCAAGCGCTACAGCCAATCCGCCCTCTGCCAAATCATGCGCAGATTGTACCAATCCGGTCTGAATCGCTCCCAGTACCGCAGTCAGCAGTTTTTTCTCTACGTTCAAATCCAGCTCAGGCGGGCGTCCCTCGGATACACCGTGTACGACAGCTTGGAACTCACTGCCTCCCAGCTCGGCCTTCGTTTCCCCCACTAGGAAAATTACATCACCTTCGGCTTTGAAGCCTTGTGTCGTAATATGGTCTGTATCATGAACCAGTCCTACCATACCGACAACAGGCGTCGGATAGATGGAGCCTTTGGCATTTTCATTGTACAAGCTGACATTGCCCCCGATAACAGGTGTATCCAGTACACGGCAAGCTTCTGCCATACCGTCCACGGCTTTTTCCATTTGCCAGAAAATATCCGGCTTTTCAGGGTTACCGAAGTTCAGGTTATCCGTAATCGCCAACGGCTCGCCGCCGGAGCATACAATGTTACGCGCTGCTTCGCTGACTGCAATCCGTCCGCCTACCTCTGGATCAAGGTATACATAACGTCCGTTACAATCTGTCGTCATGGCGAGCCCCTTACGAGTTCCACGCACAGTCACAACAGCTGCATCCGATCCCGGACGAACGGCTGTACTCGTGCGAACCATGTAGTCATACTGCTCGTATACCCATTTTTTACTGGCTACACTTGGTGAAGACAGCACCTTTTTCAGCGCACCGTTCAAATCCGTCACTTCAGCGTAACGAAGTGTGTCAATCGCAGCATTTTGCTCATAATAAGCAGGGACTTCGGAAGGCTTGTCATAAATCGGACACTCGTCAACCAGCGCCGTCACTGGCATATCTCCGACCACTTCATTGTGATGGAACAAACGCAAACGACCGTCATCTGTCACTTTACCGACCTTGGCACAAATAACACCCCAGCGCTCGAAAATTTCCAGCGCCTGTGCTTCATCCTTAGGCTCGACTACGAACAGCATCCGTTCCTGTGATTCGGACAGCATCATTTCATAAGGTGTCATGCCCTCTTCACGCTGCGGTACCTGATCCAGATACAGCTCCAGACCGTTGCCAGCCTTACTCGCCATCTCCGCACTGGAGCAGGTAAGTCCCGCGGCACCCATATCCTGAATACCCAGCACAATACCGCTGTCGATCAGCTCCAGACATGATTCCATAACCAGCTTCTCCATAAAAGGATCGCCTACTTGAACCGCAGTCCGGTTCGCTTCAGATTCCTCTGTCAGCTCAACCGATGCGAATGTCGCTCCGTGAATCCCATCACGACCTGTCGGTGGGCCCACATAGAACACCGGGTTACCGACCCCTTTAGCAACACCACGCTGAATTTTATCATGGTCAATCAGTCCGACACACATTGCATTAACGAGCGGATTGCCTTCGTAGCTTTCATCAAATACAACCTCGCCACCTACAGTCGGAATACCGATACAGTTCCCGTATCCCGCAATACCAGATACCACATGCTCGAACAAATATTTCACACGGTCGCTTTCCAGCTTGCCAAAACGCAGAGAGTTCAACACCGCAACGGGTCTTGCACCCATGGAGAAAATATCACGGATAATACCGCCTACCCCAGTCGCCGCCCCTTGAAAAGGCTCCACAGCCGACGGATGGTTATGGCTTTCGATTTTAAATACAACCGCTTGGTTGTCACCGATATCTACAATGCCTGCGCCCTCGCCGGGCCCCATCAGAACTCGCGGGCCGCTCGTTGGAAAACGACGCAGCAACGGCTTGGAGTTTTTGTAAGCACAATGCTCTGACCACATGACACTAAATACGCCAATCTCCGTATAATTCGGCTGACGTCCCATGAATTCACAGATCAACGCATATTCACTGTCCGATACACCCATCTGCTGATACAGTTTATGTTCGGCAACCTGCTCTGCCGTCGGTTCCTTAGCGGACACTTGCTGCGCCATGTCGATCCCTCCAAGCGTTCAAAATAGATGTAAACATACGTTTGCCGTCATCCGTCCCGAGCAATGCGTCCACCGCGCGTTCCGGGTGGGGCATCATGCCCAGCACATTACCTTGTTCATTACAAATCCCTGCAATATCCGTAACGGAACCATTAGGATTATCTTTATACTTAAATACAATCTGATTGTTCGCCTGCAAACGAGCCAGCGTCTCATCATCACAGTAATAGTTGCCTTCGCCGTGGGCGATCGGAATGACGATCTCTTCACCAGCAGCGTAATCTTTTGTAAAAGGTGTTTGGTTATTCGCAACCTGCAACACCGTATCCCGGCATAGGAATTTCATCGACAGATTACGGCGTAAAGCCCCTGGCAGCAGCCCAGCTTCGGTCAGAATTTGAAAACCGTTGCAAATCCCCAAAATATATTTGCCCTCGGCAGCCGCTTTGGCAACTTCCTTCATCACCGGAGCAAACCGGGAAATCGCGCCGCAACGCAGGTAATCCCCGTAGGAGAAGCCTCCTGGAACAAGAATACAATCATAAGGCGACAGATCCGTCGCAGTATGCCAAACATAATCGACAGGTTCACCGACCGTGTCCTCTACCGCCTTATAGCAGTCAATATCACAGTTGGAGCCCGGAAAAACCAGAACTGCAAATTTCATGGAATCAGCCCTCCAGTTCGTAGCGGTAGTCTTCAATGACCGTGTTGGCCAACAGCTTTTCGCACATCTCAATGATGCGCTTTTCAGCACTCTCGCGGTCTGTTGTATCCAGATTCAATTCCATATACTTACCAATTCTGACGCTGTCCACTTCTCCAAAACCCATAGAATGCAGTGCGCCTTGCACCGCAACCCCCTGCGGGTCCAAAACGCTTTGCTTAATCGTGACATAGACTGTTGCTTTCATCATGTTCCTTCAGTTCCTCCTCCGAATGAGTGAATCCTATTGGTTGAATTATGATTACTATTTACTGTGCCGTCAGACGCCGCCAAATATCCGTATATCTTGCAGTTGTTTCTTCTACGACCTCAGCAGGCAACGGATCGGGCTTGCTATTCTTGTCCCAACCGGATGATGCCAAATAGCTTCGTACCGGCTCCTTGTCCATGCTGTCAATCTCAACATCCAGCTCATACTTTTCCTGCGCCCAAAAACGGGATGAATCTGGAGTGAAAATTTCGTCAATCAAAATCACCTTACCGTTAACAAGACCAAACTCAAACTTGCAATCGGCTAAAATAATCCCCCGCTTCTCGCAGAAAGCACGTGCAAATTCGTACAACGCCAAGCTCTTTTCCTCAAGCTCACCTGTTAGTTCAACCCCGACCAGTTCTTTCATTTGGTGAAGGGAAATGTCCTCGTCGTGTCCAACATCATTTTTTGCAGCCGGTGTAAATAAAGGCTTGGGAAAGCGCTCATTTTTGCGCAGCCCCTCTGGCAATGGAATGCCGTTCACCTCACCGTTCTGCTCATACTGACGCCAGCCGCCTCCGGTAATATATCCGCGCACCACACACTCAATGTCGATGCGTTCAGCCTTCAGCGTGACCATGATACGGTCCTTCAGCAACTCTTTATTCTGTTCGTCGATCACATGCCCGAGCTTGTTCACATCGGTGTGCACGACATGGTTTTCCAACAAGTCTTTCGTCTGCTCAAACCAGAAAGCGCTGAGTTTATTCAGCACATTCCCCTTTTCGGGCACGGGTGGCTCTAGCACATAATCAAAAGCCGAAATTCGGTCCGTCACGACAATCAGAAAATGCTCTCCGAGATCATACAGTTCACGCACCTTGCCTTTGTACAAGAGCGGCGCATGGATCAGACCTTCGGCAGTAGACAATGACATTTCATTACACCTCTTTCAAAGAAGTTTGCCCCTCCTAAATCCTCCCCTCGGGGAGGACCCCCAGGGCTGCTGCCCTCGGGACTCCCGCAAGGGTTGGCTGGTGAGCAGGGGATGACGAGTTGTTGGAGCTGTAGTGCTGGCAAGCGCGTTTCGCTGGATGAAGGCTTGTGGCACAAGCCCTCATCCAGCAACGCTTTTACGTTGGTGAAAAGCGACGTTTTTACGAGTATGACATCGTAATGGCGTTGAAAAGCTCTAAGCTGCAATTTTATATGCAGCTTACGGGTGCTGCGGCTCTGTGCATGCCGCAGACCATTCCGGCCCGGGGCCGTAGCTGACTTGGCAGCATGACAAGTCGCCTGCCCTCGGCCCGTGGCCACAGCTCGGCACGTCATGCGGCCGAGCGTGAAGGCTTCGCCTGTTGTGCGCATATGCCTACGCTGCGCACCTTCGGGTGGCTCAAGGCTTCGCTTCTTGAGCCTGCGCGTTCTCGTGAGGACCGCAGGCTGTTTGCTACGCAAATTCGGCAGCCCGCACGAGCACGTTGCTTTGCGATAGAAAAGCAGTGGAACACGCTTTTCTATCGTTCTTCGGGGTGGTGCGGTATCTTATGTGCCGCACCTTCCCTAGTTCTGCTCCCTCACGAAGGTTGGTGCTGGAAGCAGCGGAGCGGACGGAATCCTTCTGGAGAAGCGTTAGCGCTTGCCTTTGCCTCTGGATACCAACCTTTACAGGTTTATTCCAATCCAGGAATCCAGGGGCAACAGCAATCGGAAGAATGATCCGTTCGCGCAGCGGCCTCATCACGCTCTTCATACCCTCCCAAGCACCAACCAACCTTCCCTCCTACTCCCCTAATCCCAGCTTTTTGAAGATCGTATCCACGTTCTTCAGATGCCAGGCTGGGTTGAACGCGTCCTCGATTTCGTCTGCGCTGAGCACGGCAGTAATTTCCGGGGTCGCCTCGACGATTTCACGGAATTGGCGTTGCTCTTCCCACGCCTGCATAGCACGCGGCTGCACAGTATCGTAAGCTTTTTCACGACTAAAGCCTTTGTCGATCAGCTTCGTCATAATACGACCGGAGAACGGTACGCCGTACGTACGGGCCATATTGCGCTTCATATTTTCAGGGAAGACCGTCAGATTTTTTACGATATTACCAAAACGGTTCAGCATGTAGTTCAACAGCATCGTTGCATCCGGCAGAATGATGCGTTCTACGGAAGAATGCGAAATGTCGCGTTCATGCCACAGGGTTACGTTCTCATACGCCGATACCATATGCCCACGAATCACGCGTGCCAGACCGGAGATATTTTCACTTCCGATCGGATTGCGTTTATGCGGCATCGCGGAAGATCCTTTTTGACCCTTGGCAAAGGCTTCTTCCACCTCACGGAACTCACTCTTTTGCAGAGCACGGACTTCTGTAGCAAATTTGTCCAACGATGTGGCGATCAACGCTAATGTTGCCATGTATTCGGCATGACGGTCGCGCTGTAGCGTCTGTGTAGAAATCGGTGCAGGCTTGGTGCCCAGCTTGCGGCATACAAATTCTTCTACAGCCGGGTCAATGTTGGCATATGTTCCCACTGCACCGGACATTTTACCGTATTGTACTTGGTCAGCCGCAAAACGAAAGCGTTCCAGATTGCGCTTCATTTCCTCGTACCACAATCCCATCTTCAGTCCAAACGTTGTTGGCTCAGCATGTACTCCGTGTGTGCGCCCCATCATCGGTGTATGCTTGTAAGCCAATGCCTTTTCCTTCAAAATTTCAATAAAATTCAAGATATCACGTTCCAGAATTTCATTTGCCTGCTTTAACAGGTAGCCCAGTGCCGTATCAACTACGTCTGTAGAGGTCAAACCATAATGTACCCATTTGCGCTCGTCTCCAAGACTTTCGGACACCGTGCGGGTAAAAGCAATGACATCATGTCTTGTCTCCTGCTCAATTTCATAGATCCGTTCAATATCAAAACTTGCATTCTTACGCAGAGCCACAGTATCCTCTTTAGGAATAACTCCTAATTCCGCCCAAGCTTCACAGGCACACAGCTCTACTTCCAGCCACGCTTTAAATTTATTTTCTTCCGTCCAAATCGCTCTCATTTCCGGTCTGCTATAGCGTTCGATCATGACTATTTATTCCCCCAAATATTGGTTTGTTCAATCCATTCCAGCGCTTGTTCCGCATCCTGGCACAATAGATTAATATGTCCCATCTTTCGGCCTGGCTTGGCTTCACTTTTTCCATACAAATGCAGCTTGGGTACAACATCCAATCTATCAGCTTCGACATCCGATTGCGCAAACCGCCGAACCACGTCCTCCAAATGCTCACCTAGCACATTGACCATCACGACTGAAGTCAGCAGCTTCGTGCTGCCCAAGGGTAAACCGCAAATCGCACGTATGTGCTGCTCGAATTGCGACGTCGCGCATCCCTCCATCGTGTAATGACCGGAATTATGCGGTCGTGGTGCCAACTCATTAACGTACAATTGTCCGTCTTCGGTGACAAACATCTCCACAGCAAGCAGTCCCACCGCACTCAGCGACTCTGCCACAGCCAGCGCTAACTTTCGTGCTTCCTCCTGGACAGGTTCTGGCACACGCGCAGGCACAATCGACGTGTGCAAAATATTGTTCACGTGAATGTTTTCGGCAGGTGGAAAGGCTTTGGCTTCACCGTTCGTGCTGCGAGCTACAATCACCGAGATTTCGCAGCGAAAACGGATGAACTGTTCCAATACCAGTTCCGCACCGCCTCCTGCCAATTGTTCGTAGGCAACCGTGGCTTCCTCCGGTTGGCGAATGACCACTTGTCCCTTGCCATCATAACCACCGACTGCTGTCTTGAGCACACACGGTACACCCAGTTCAGCTACCGCTTGAACCATATCCGCAAGACTACTGATTTCACGATACGGAGCGACAGGGACACCAGCAGCTTCAATAGAACGCTTCTCTCTCAGACGATGCTGTGTTGTGTACAAAAGACTGCTGCCTTGCGGAACGCTGGATTCCTGTTCCAAAAGTGCAGCCACACCTGCGTCCACATTTTCAAACTCATACGTGATCACATCGCACCGCTCAGCCAGCTCTCTGGCTGCATGCTCATCATCATAGGCAGCGCGGATTTGTTCTGACACCTGTCCACATGGGCTATCCGGTGTAGGGTCCAGTGTCACAAAGCGATATCCTAGATTGGTTCCCGCCAGTACAAGCATTCTTCCTAATTGCCCGCCTCCCAAAAGTCCAATCGTTGTACCAGGAGGGCGGATACGGCCTGTGGGTTCACATGCCCCATTCATAGCGAGTCACTACCTTCCAGTACCTCATCACGGATACGGCCGCGTCTCGCCAAAACCCGCTGGCTTATCTTTTCGTCAAAAGCGCCTAATATTTGTGCTGCCAGCAGCCCTGCATTCGTAGCACCTGCCTTACCGATTGCCACAGTGGCAACCGGAATACCACCCGGCATCTGCACAATGGAGAGCAGGGAGTCCAGACCGTTCAGAGCCTTCGACTGAACAGGCACACCAATGACCGGCAAGGATGTCTTCGCAGCCACCATCCCTGGCAGATGCGCAGCCCCACCCGCTCCAGCAATAATGACCTTTAGTCCACGCCCGGCGGCCTCTTCTGCAAAACGAAACATTAAATCCGGTGTACGATGGGCTGAAACTACTTTTTTCTCATATCCGATTTCAAGCTCGTCCAGCACAGCACATGCATGCTGCATGGTGTCCCAGTCTGATGTGCTGCCCATAATGACAGCGACCTGCACTGACATGTCCTTCACTCCCTGTTTATCAATAAGCGCCAAAAATCCGGCACTCGAAAATAACGTTATTTTCAAGACACCGGACTACGAAAAAACAAACGACAGAGCCTCTTAAAGGCATGCCAAAAGCAAGCCTCTTCCACCGCATCCAATGCGGCTTCAGCCGTATGTCTCCCGTAGTCCGGAAATTTAAGGTTTCCAGGTAGAAACTTCCGGGCCATATCCCCGGCATTATACGAGTTAGCATTGTGCCTATTCCATACCCAACGATATTCTTTACAAGTATGATCGTGGTCAGTTTCGGCTCAAACATGTGTACCTTATTAAATTGTACCTAAAGTTCATTTTTTATCGACAATACACTTCCTAGTTTAACAATTCCCTACACCTTATGTCAACTTGAAAACGAACATTATAATAATCATACAATAGAATGTTCGTGTTTAACAAAATCAACACCCTTATATACCCATAGGTCAGGACTATTGTATTACATTTAGCTATCTCTCACCTATCCTGATAACAGCGAGCGCACCGCATTTCACTGACAAAAATAAAAGTCGGCACTCCCTATACAGGCAGTAAACCGACTTTTACTTTTTTATTCAGTTATTTTACGACCAGCACAGGAATACGCGCATGCTGCACCACATTGTGGCTTACACTGCCCAATACGAATTCACGGATACCACCTAAACCGCGGCTACCGATCACAATTACATCAAAGCCATTCTCATTGGCATAATCCAAAATGACTTCGGCTGGCGAACCTTGAATGAGCTCCACCTTGGCATCTACGCCTTGCTCAGCAAGCCGCTTTCTAACTTCATCCGTAGTTTGTTCGGCCAAATCGTAATATTCTTTATTCACCGAAGCTGGAATTGGAGCCAAACCTTCGCCCATAAAAATCCGTGGAAAATCAAATGCTGTTACCACCTCAAGCTGCGAGGACGGAGATGCCTTGACCAATTCAGCCGCCTTCAACAAAGCCTTGTTGGATGCATCCGAACCGTCATAAGCAAGCAATATTTTTGAAAATAGCATAATACGCACCTCTTCCTGATTCAGTTTGTTGATTCAAAGCCTAAAATATGTATTCCTGTTGTTGTTCATGCCATGTCATCACTGGATGGCTGGAGTAGTCTTCTCACTCATCATTAAACTTCCCTATGAGAATCTAAACTCCTCCCCTTTACCGTAAAAAATACCCATACAGCAATGCATTCATGAATAGCAACGCAGGAATACCTAATCTGAAGCTCATATGCCGTGTTTTATGGCGTTTACGGTACATGGCAATTAGCACGCCTAATGCTCCCCCGATCAGGGCCAGGAAAAACAACGTCCGTTCAGGTACACGATCGCGATGTTTACGTGCTCTCTTTTTATCTTCCGACATTACCAGATAGCCTACTGCATTGATAAACAGCAGCCATACCAACAAGCCTGTCTGCAATGTCTCTCCTCCTTTTGCACACCTACCAAGTTCAGGATTAGGCCTTATATAGCGCTCTCCCCCTCATTATAACCCCACCCCTTTTACAGAAACAACGCCTCCCCTGACTTGGATAGTGCTTTTGCGGAAATAGTAAGGTGGCATAAGGGCGATCCCCGAGTGCATCTATTTTGTCTTAAAGGAGGAACTGCGATGGAAAGCACCCATGAATACGTTGAAAAGCTGCGAGAAAATGCAAAAAAGGCAGAACGCAACCGCAAACGAGGAAAAGGAACTCCCAGCGCCAGCTTGCCGACAAAACAGCATACCAACAATCCTTGATCAAGGAATCTGTACTAAGCTGTATAGCCACGTTATTAACGTATAGTATCAACTTAACCTTGCAGCTTTTCCTGAGAATTGAGTACAAGGTAAACTCCGTTGTTTAGCTTCCACAATAACAACAAGCAGACTCCTTATGAGATATCTGCTTGTTGTTTTGTTTTGCAAATATTTTTCTGAAATCGATTACATTTGTAATAAATAAGTTCTAAAGTCATATTATCTAACATAAGTGTTGACTAAAAACAATTTTACACCCTATAATTCGTGATATTAACGTAATTCGACAAAATATTTGTCAGTTAATCTATCATTAATATTTGAGGTTTAAGATTGGAGAGGAGCTTTATATGACTAACATGAAAAAAATGACGATGATTCCCCTGTTGGCTAGCTTTATTCTCGGTAGTACCTTATGGAGTGGTGGATTTACCGCCAACGCTGCGGCTGCGGCAGCAGCTACAACCCGCACAACTGCACCTGCTTCTACCACTACTACGTCGGACAAATCCGAAAATCCTCAAACCAATCATTTACCCAATATTAAAATACTTGCCACGGGAGGGACTATTGCAGGATCATCTTCCGTCAATACTGATACGACCGGCTACAAAGCAGGCGCGTTAGGTGTGGAAACTCTGATCAATGCCGTTCCTGAGATGAAAAGTATTGCAAATGTCAGTGGTGAGCAAGTTGTTAATGTAGGTAGCCCCGACGTTAATAATGAAATCCTCTTAAAACTTGCCAAACGTACCAATGAATTGCTTGCCAGAGACGATGTAGACGGCATTGTCATTACACATGGCACAGATACATTAGAAGAAACCGCTTATTTCCTCAATCTTGTTATCAAAAGCGATAAGCCAGTAGTTGTCGTTGGCTCTATGCGCCCAGCTACTGCCATCAGTGCTGATGGTCCCTTCAACCTGTATAATGCAGTGAAAGTCGCCGGGGCTTCGGCCTCTAAAGGTCAGGGTGTACTCGTCCTGCTGAACGACCGTATCGGTGCAGCAAGATACATCACCAAAACGAACACAACAGCAGTCGATACGTTCAAGTCTGTAGAGCAGGGATACCTTGGAGCTGTTGTGGGTGACCAAGTGTACTACTACAACAAATCCACGCACAAGCATACGACTTCTTCTGTATTCGACATCTCTAACCTGACTCAACTGCCGCAAGTAGATATTTTATACGAGTATCAAAACAATGGTCGCTATCTATATGATGCAGCCGTAGCAGCTGGTGCCAAGGGTATTGTCGTAGCTGGTTCCGGTAATGGTTCCTTGTCCAAGACCTCCTCAGAGGGCGCAGAGACCGCAGGTAAAAAAGGAGTGATCATTGCCCGCTCCAGCCGCGTGGGAAGTGGAGTTGTGTCCCCGTCAACAAAAGACGCGGCATCGAACTTTGTGTCGACCGATTCGCTTAATCCGCAAAAAGCACGGATTTTGCTCATGCTTGCTTTGACCCAAACACACGATGTTAACCAAATTCAATCCTTTTTTAATGAATACTAAAAGCAGTCATCCCAAATCAAATAAATAGATCATCTTTATTATGAAAAAGAAGCAGCGATTACGGTTGACCACCGTAACTGCTGCTTCTTTTTTTTGCGAGACAATTCTAGCTTAGTAACTATTTCATCTGATATCCAATCGTCTTGGTCTTAAACAGTAATTCGTTGTTCCTCCCATGTAGCATCAAGACTGCTGTTTGGGAATCCCATTCAAGCTTGGAGGATATTTCGCTTGCTTCTCTGGATGAGGAGCGATTTCTTCCTCCAGAATACTTGATTTATTTTGCTGATTATTGATTTTAAGCGACTTATGCTTTGGCATAAATACTCACCTCCTCGGATTACCATGCCAAGGAGTGATCGTTTTTATACCGACGTATACCTGCTGATTATGTTGACTACAGCACTTTTGATCATCCGTTATTTGCCCTGCTTTTGTTCCATCGCTGCTTTTAGCAAATCACCCAAACTGGAGCCAAAAGATTCCTGTTTTTCAAATTGTCTTACTAGCTTTTGCTGTTCCCGTTTGTTTACCCGTTGCTTGTCCGTATCCAACGTCTCAGTAATGCCGCAGGGCAGGCATCTTACATATAGCCCTGCCTTGCCCTCTTTCATTTCCATTTTCTTATGACACTGCGGACAACGTCGATTGGACAAACGTTTTTCCCCTGAACGACGGTAACCGCAATCTGCACTTGGACATACAAGGAACTTTCCTTTCTTGCCCTTCTTCTCCAACAGCTTTGTACCACAATCAGGACAATGACTATTCGTCACGTTGTGGGGCTTGTACTCCGCACTGCTATTTTTTACAGTGGAAACCAACTCTTTCGCCATAGCACGAATAGAATTCAAAAACGGTTCCGGTTGTCCTTGACCACGAGCAATCCGTTCCAGCTCCGCTTCCCAACGTGCCGTCAGTTCGGGCGTTCGAAGCTGTGGAGCTGCCAGTTCAATCAGTTGTTTACCTTTCCCCGTGGGATGCATCACGTTCCCCTGACGCTCAATCGTATCCGAGCTGACAAGCTTCTCGATCAGATCTGCACGGGTAGCAGGAGTACCCAGTCCATGCTTTTCCATCTGAGCGAGCAGGGCTGCTTCTGTATACCGCTTCGGCGGCATCGTTCGCCCAGCTCGTACAAGACAACGCTGTAATCGGACTGAATCTCCTTTTTGCAGCTCAGGTAAAATAACGCCTCGTCCATTGTTTTCCCGATCCTCTGCTTCTTCATCATCCATATCATAATGGTTCGCGTCATATACAGCACGCCATCCGCTATCTTTTACCGTTGCGCCTTTTACCTGAAACGTCTCCTGCTCCACCGTTACTGATACGGCTACAGCATCATAACGTGCAGGCGGATAGAATAGACTGATAAAACGTCGTGCAATCAGATCATACAGTTTACGTTCCTCCGGGCTCAACTGATTAAGCAATAATGTCTGCTCAGTAGGAATAATCGCATGATGATCCGTGACTTTACTGTCATCCACAATTCGCTTTGTGATTGGTAGGTTGTTACGCAAAAGCGGACGTGCCAAGGAAGCATATGGACCTACTGCTACACTACTGAGCCTTTCCTTAAGTGTGTCCACCATATCGGATGTCAGATAACGGCTGTCCGTACGTGGATAGGTCACCAGCTTATGCTGTTCATACAGACGCTGAAGCAGATTAGACGTCTGTTTAGCCGAAAAGCCATAGCGCTGATTAGCATCTCTTTGCAGCTCCGTTAAGTCATACGCTAACGGGTGAGGCTCGTTCTTTTCGCTCTTTTTAACACTCGCAACTGTGCCTTTGGCCCCCTCAAGCCTGCGGCGCAAAGCCTCTGCTTGAGTGCGGTCAAACATGCGTGAATCCCCGCTCTCTGCCCGCCAAGTTGCCTGAAAATCGCCGAAATCCGCCGTCAAAGTATCATATTCCTGAGAACGGAATTCGGTAATTTCTTTCTCACGCTCCATAATCATCCCCAGCGTTGGTGTCTGCACTCTTCCAGCCGAAAGTTGGGCGTTATAACGACAAGTCAACGCGCGAGTTACATTGAGACCAATCATCCAGTCTGCTTCAGCTCTACAGCGAGCCGATTCATATAAACGATCAAACTGCTGACCAGGCAATAGCTTTGCGAAACCTGCCTTAATCGCCTTGTCCGTCTGCGAGGATATCCATAAGCGCCGGAAGGGCTTTTTCCAGTTTGCCATTTGGATGATCCAGCGTGCCAACAATTCTCCTTCACGAGCAGCATCTGTTGCCACGATAAGCTCTCCAATGTCCTGCCGCTTCATGAGCTGCTGCACAGCTTTGAACTGGTGATTACTTTCGCGCAGCACCTTTAACTTTGAACTCTTCGGAAGAATAGGCAGGTCCTCCAAATTCCAGGTCGCATACTTAGAATCGTAATCCTCCGGCTCTGCTAAGCCGACCAAATGTCCCAGTGCCCACGTCACCACGTACTGGGGGCCTTCTATATAACTTTTATGCTTCTCGCGGCTCCCCATCACACGTGCAATCTCTCTGGCCACGGACGGTTTTTCTGCCAATACCAATACCTTCATGTTACGCTCCTTTCTCTCATAGTGTTAATTATACCATCCTGCCATCTTACGATAAATTCTAATGCCAACGGCTCTTATTAACATGATGCTACATACTATTGCTATTGCTTCTACATCGGTTAGGATAACTTACAAATCAGGCACACTCCATTTTAATAGCAGACCCGCATAGGTGAGGCCTCCCCCAAATCCATATAACAACACATGTTGTCCATATCGTAAACGTCCATCATCCAAACCACACTGCAAAGCCAACGGGATGGATGCCGCCGATGTATTACCATACAACTCTACGCTGGTCAGCGTTTTTTCCAAAGGTACTGTACTTCTTTCACATATGGACTCGATCATTCTCAAATTAGCGCTATGAGGGACAAACCAGTCAAGATCCTCCTTCTTCATATTTGCCTTATCCAATAATCGTTCGATTCCCGTTGGAACAGAGCGAACAGCCCATTTATAAACCTCACGTCCATTTTGAGCAATAAATCCATGGTCTTGCAGCTTCTCTCCATCCAAATGATCAGACAATCCCACACGGTAAAGATGTGCTCCCCCATGCCCATAAGTACCTATATCTGAAGTTAAAAATGAACCTTCATCCTCGTCATATTCAACAAGTGCAACTCCTGCACCATCTCCAAAAAGTATACACGTCGTCCGATCCGTATAATCTGTAATTTTGGATAACGTTTCGGCTCCCACTACTAGAACCTTACGATGCAGACCACTCGTAATAAGGCCATTTGCCAAATGAAGTCCATAGGAAAAACCTGCACATGCTGTACTAATATCCATTGACCCCGTGTTCGGAATATTAAAATGAGCCTGAATACGTGAAGCGGTGCTTGGAAAGTAGTAATCAGGTGTACTAGTCGCTACAATGATCATCTCAACATCGTTTATATTTACGTCATACAGGTTAATCATACGTGTAATAGCTTGTATACATAAATCAGATACATATTGATCTTCAGCCGCAATTCGTCTTTCACGCATACCCGTTCTTTGTATAATCCACTCGTCACTAGTGTCCACAAGTTTCTCCAAGTCGGCGTTTGTCAAAATGCGCTCAGGCACATAAGTGCCAAAGGCCGTAAGCTTAGCTTTTGAATTCAACAATCTGATCACTCTCCTTTGTAATCCTTATTCATATTATAACACCAGATACTAATACCTGGTACTAAATTATTTTAAAAACGTCTTCTTATTTACTAGTTAATATCCACTTATCCAGTTGAACTTATAACAAACTCGCTTTAAATAAAATCCCTCTGCCTTTTAACGCAAAAAAGAGACCATGATCTTCTGAAGATCATGGTCTCTTTTGTTTGTTGCTTGGCGACGTCCTACTCTCCCAGGACCCTGCGGTCCAAGTACCATTGGCGCTGGAGGGCTTAACGGTCGTGTTCGGGATGGGTACGTGTGGAACCCCTCCGCTATCGCCACCAAACGTGAATTTACATCGTAAATTCTTTTTCAGGAATCAGCATCGCCAAATGCTGTGTGTTCTCTTGCTTCATATAAGCTACTTGAGCTTATACAATACAAAACTTACACCCTGAAAACTGGATCCGAAACTCATTTGCGTTTTATTCTTAGGATAAGCCCTCGACCGATTAGTATTGGTCAGCTCCATGCATTACTGCACTTCCACCCCCAACCTATCTACCTCGTCGTCTTCAAGGGGTCTTACTAATTGGGAAATCTCATCTTGAGGGGGGCTTCACGCTTAGATGCTTTCAGCGCTTATCCCTTCCGTACATAGCTACCCAGCGGTGCTCCTGGCGGAACAACTGGTACACCAGCGGTACGTCCATCCCGGTCCTCTCGTACTAAGGACAGCTCCTCTCAAATTTCCTACGCCCACGACAGATAGGGACCGAACTGTCTCACGACGTTCTGAACCCAGCTCGCGTACCGCTTTAATGGGCGAACAGCCCAACCCTTGGGACCTACTTCAGCCCCAGGATGCGATGAGCCGACATCGAGGTGCCAAACCTCCCCGTCGATGTGGACTCTTGGGGGAGATAAGCCTGTTATCCCCAGGGTAGCTTTTATCCGTTGAGCGATGGCCCTTCCATGCGGTACCACCGGATCACTAAGCCCGACTTTCGTCCCTGCTCGACTTGTAGGTCTCGCAGTCAAGCTCCCTTCTGCCTTTGCACTCTTCGAATGATTTCCAACCATTCTGAGGGAACCTTGGGGCGCCTCCGTTACTCTTTAGGAGGCGACCGCCCCAGTCAAACTGCCCACCTGACACTGTCCTCGCACCGGATTACGGTACCAAGTTAGAACCTAGATACGATCAGGGTGGTATCCCAAGGATGCCTCCCTTCAAGCTGGCGCTCAAAGTTCAACGGCTCCCACCTATCCTGTACAGATCGTACCCAAATTCAATATCAAGCTGCAGTAAAGCTCCATGGGGTCTTTCCGTCTTGTCGCGGGTAACCTGCATCTTCACAGGTATTAAAATTTCACCGGATCTCTCGTTGAGACAGCGCCCAAGTCGTTACGCCATTCGTGCGGGTCAGAATTTACCTGACAAGGAATTTCGCTACCTTAGGACCGTTATAGTTACGGCCGCCGTTTACTGGGGCTTCGGTTCATAGCTTCGCCCCGAAGGGCTTACCACTCCCCTTAACCTTCCAGCACCGGGCAGGCGTCAGCCCGTATACTTCGCCTTGCGGCTTCGCACAGACCTGTGTTTTTGCTAAACAGTCGCTTGGGCCTTTTCACTGCGGCCCCCTCGGGCTATTCACCCTACCGAGGCACCCCTTCTCCCGAAGTTACGGGGTCATTTTGCCGAGTTCCTTAACGAGAGTTCTTCCGCGCGCCTTAGAATTCTCTTCTCGCCTACCTGTGTCGGTTTGCGGTACGGGCACCTTCTCCTGGCTAGAGGCTTTTCTTGGCAGTCTGAGATCATGACCTTCGCTACTACAATTTTCGCTCCCCATCACAGCCCAGCCTTAACGATGTGCGGATTTGCCTACACACCAGCCTCACTGCTTAGACGGACATCCATCAGTCCGCGTCACTACCCTACTGCGTCACCCCATCGCTCATAACGGATTACGGTGGTACAGGAATTTCGACCTGTTGTCCTTCGACTACGCCTATCGGCCTCGCCTTAGGTCCCGACTTACCCTGAGCGGACGAACCTTCCTCAGGAACCCTTAGGCTTTCGGCGGATCTGATTCTCACAGATCTTTTCGTTACTCATACCGGCATTCTCACTTGAATGCAGTCCAGCGCTCCTTACGGTACACCTTCAACCCGCATTCAACGCTCCCCTACCCCTGATGCATAAGCATCAAGCCATAGCTTCGGTGGTGTGTTTAGCCCCGTTACATTTTCGGCGCAGAGTCACTCGACCAGTGAGCTATTACGCACTCTTTCAATGGTGGCTGCTTCTAAGCCAACATCCTGGTTGTCTGTGCAACTCCACATCCTTTCCCACTTAACACACACTTGGGGACCTTAGCTGATGGTCTGGGCTGTTTCCCTTTCGACAATGGATCTTAGCACTCACTGTCTGACTCCCGGAACTAAATCTATGGCATTCGGAGTTTGACTGAGCTTGGTAACCCTTGCGGGCCCCGCACCCAATCAGTGCTCTACCTCCACGATTCTTCTTTCCGAGGCTAGC
>NZ_CP073683.1:187500-852500 GCF_019454085.1 Paenibacillus sp. S25 | reverse complement strand
AACTTCGCCTGTTGCTTTTTTACCACACACTGCCCATTTGGTTTGATAGGTATCAGGTTCTATGGGTACAGGTTTCCAACCTTCATACATATGCTTGATTTCGAGCGATCCCTCAAAGAACATATTCAAGAAGCTTTTCCAACTGTTCATACCTTGTTTTCGATCACCATTCAATACAAACTCAATCTTCTCAGAGAAAAGGCTAATTAATCGCTCTCTACTCTTCTCGTCATCTTTTGCTAAATCATAGTAGTGAAAATAATCTTCTAAAATCTTCATCGTGTGCAATTCCTTTCGTGCTGTATATGTGTATGCGTCCTTATGAAAAGGTGATTGCAATTTTACCAACAGCGTGGTGGGTTTCGCTTAAAGCGTGTGCGTCATACAAACCTTTTTGTGAAAAAGGAAACGTAGCTCCTACTACCGATCTTACTTTCTTTTGCTCCAACAGATCGGCAATTTCCTGTAGCTGCTGTCCGTTGGGCTCCAGCCATATATTTTTGGCCGTTACGTTGTACTCCTTCACCAGCTCTTCGTCGAAATTGCTGACAATGGATATGATCCGTCCGGTATCCCTTTTCATTACCTTAAAGCTGTTCTTCTGAACATCCCTACCCATCGTATCGAACACCACGTCCACATCAGATAAAACTTCCTCAAATCGAGTTGTACGATAGTCAATGATTTGGTCGGCTCCCAATGAAGCAAGCAATTCATGATTACGCTCACTGGCTGTAGTAATGACATAGGCTCCGGCTTGTTTGGCAAACTGGATAGCAAACATGCCTACGCCACCTGCACCTGCGTGGATTAATACTTTCTCCCCTTTGGTCAGTTGACCATGTGTAAAGAGCGCCTGCCAAGCAGTCAACCCCGCCAAAGGTACAGAAGCGGCTTCCTCCCAAGAAATTGAGGCAGGTTTACGTGCCAGCAGGTGATCATCCACCAAGGTATACTCGGCATAAGTTCCGAATCGGGTAGTGTCCGGGCGTGCAAACACTTCATCTCCCACTTTCCAATCGATGACCTCGCTGCCTACTTCCGAAATAGTGCCGGCTACATCCCAGCCTAAAATAATTGGGAACTCCCAATCCATCATTTGTTTTAAGTAACCTTCACGCAGCTTCCAGTCAATTGGATTGATGGAGGTAGCCGCCACTTTAACTACAACCTGATGAGCCTGTGGTGTAGGAGTAGCCACTTCTCTTTCTTTCAATTCATCCTTGCTTCCATACTGATCTATAACGATGGCTTTCATATTCATTTCCTCCTCGCACATTTACATATTCTTTATATTGCTAGACATACGCTGTAGCACATCTGTCAAAGCCACAATTTCCTCATCTGTAAACTTACATAGCAGCTTTTCCTGAAAGGCTTGTCTTTGCTCTGACAAAACTTGCAGCTCTTGAACCCCTAATTCGGTCAAACGTATATAGGTCACACGCTTATCCTGCTCTTTTTTACTACGTAAAATCAGACCTTCCTCTTCCAGTCTTCTCAGATGTCGGGTTACTGCTGCACCATCCAGAACGAGCAGATGTTGGAGCTCCAGCTGACTTAGTTCCTGACGATGATCAATATGATACAAAATTTCAACCTTGGTAAAACTGGTTTTTAACTGTGCTTCAAAGGCGTTATTCATTTCTTTACACAAAAGATGCATGCGATAAAACAACTGGCTTTTTTCAGAGCAATGTTCGATGACAAACCCTCCTCCCAATACTTGACCTATCAATTGATATATCAAGTATTATACACCCTCACTAAAAATAAACAAGCCCTGAGACAAGTTTCATCTGTTTATGTACAGGCAATAGTGGTTGAATTCCGGCGATATTCCACAGATCACAGCACGGGAAAGAATAAAGTGAGGCCACTTCTCTCACGGCCTGTACATACGCGCTATAGACTTGACCAGCAATGGCATTAGGCAGATGCTCAGGAACCGTATCACTTGATCCGTGAGGCGGAGTCAAAAAGACGATCAGCTTGTCCGGGTAACGGTTAATTAGTCCTTCGGCAATATGCTTGAGCGCACCATAAAACGTACTCGTTTCTGTCGATGGCGTATCCAAGCTACCGAACGGTATTTCTCCCATCGAAAAGTCGTTTCTTCCCCCCATAAAAAAGATCACGTCCGCATGAGGGTTCATTTTCTCATAACGCTCACACATCGGTTCAAAACCGCCGCTGGCTACACTGCTGCCCCGGATATGCCGTGATTCTCAAAGGTTAGGAATCCCAGTGCGTCGCTCACAAGGTGGGGGTAAGGCTTTTCTCCATCACGCAATTCATATCCAAACGTAATGCTATCACCCAGAAATACAGCATGGCTGCCTTGGCATTTGCCTTGATTGATTGTCATTCAATGTCTCTCCTATCTATTAGATCGTATTGTTGATTTCGATAAATTTATGTTCAATCGCTGTCATTTCGTGATTTGGTCGGGTTATTAAATATGTATCCATGTAGCCGAAGGTTGGGGGAGCGGGCAAATAGGATGTTACTTTAAATTGACGCGCCAGCTTTTTGGACATGAGGGTGATTCCCATTCCCATCAAGGAAAATTGCACCATCGTATCAAACACCCCGACCTCTACCACCTCGCCATGGGTCAATTGCATGTCCTGATACATCTTCTCTAAATACGTGAGGTACAGGCAGCCATCCGACAATATGATAATAGATGCTCCTTGGAGTACCTGTTTGAGATCCGAGGCTTCATGTATGCCTTTCCCCACCAGCACCAGTTCTTCACGGCATATTTTTTGATAATGAATATACGGGTTGGCGGGATACCCTGTAACAAAAGCAATATCGAGTTCCCCGTCAAGGATCAATCGCTCCATTTCCGTCGTGGTTCCGGTTTTTAATGTAACCGAGGCCTGCGGATACAGCTCATATACCTTCGTGAGCGCCCTCGTTGTTTCGCCCGCCACGATGGACTGCATCGTACCGATGCGCAGCTTTTCCTCCTGCGGTCTCATTTTCATCTCCGTGTCTTGCCATAGCAACAACATTTGCTTGAACTGAGCATACAAGGTTTCTCCTGCAGGTGTCAGCTCCATACCACGGGGCTTTCGATAAAATAATGCTGTCCCGTAATGGGCCTCCAGCTTCTTTATTTTGGCCGTCATATTCGATTGCAGGTGATTCAACTTTTGTGCTGCTTCTGTCAGGCTTCTCAGCTCTGCCACCGAAACAAATGCCTGCATATTTTCAATATCCATCCCTTTACCTCCCATCAAATAAAATGATACCTATATCATAAACAAGCATTATTATTTATGAGTTAAGTGTATTATATTGGCCTTGGATGCTATTTTCCACCCATTTAAAAAATCAGGAGGTATGGCAACATGATCAAAAAGAAGATTCGTGTAGGTATCGTAGGAGGTTCGATGAATAATAAATGGGCCAGTCAAACGCATATTCCTGCTTTGCTCAAGCACTCGAACCTGGATATCACTGCCGTTGGTACCTCTCGTATGGAGAGTGCGCGACAAAGCGCAGAAGAAGTAGGTGCGGCACTGTCTTTTGATGATTCCAAAAAGCTCGCAGCTTCCGAGGATGTGGACATGGTCGTGGTGAGCGTAAAAGTTCCCCATCATTACGAGGCGGTGATGGCGGCAATTCAAGAGGGAAAACATATTTTTTGTGAATGGCCCTTGGGGGCAAACACTGCGGAAGCTGCTGAAATGGCCAAGGCGGCGGAACTGGCAGGCATTCATCATACCGTCGGCTTGCAGGCACGGCAGGATCTTGAAGTGCAAACGATGAAAAAGCTCGTGGAGGGCGGAGAGATTGGTGAAATTATATCCTGTCATATGCAAGTAGCTACTCCCGGCAAAGGAGGACAAGTAAATCAGGACACTGCTTATTTGCTGAAAAGAGCCAATGGGGCTAATCTGCTCACGATTAATGGTGGGCATTCCCTGGATGCGTTGCAATACATCGTTGGCGAATTCCGCGAGCTATCGGCCATTACATCATCACGTTATCACGAAGCCATTATTCAGGAAACGGGTGAAGTCATTTCCAAGGATACAGCCGATCAGATTCTGATTCACGGAATATTGGAAAAAGGAGCACCGGTATCCGTTCACATTCAAGGCGGAGTGAATTCTAAGTTTGAGATAGAGATTCAAGGGAAAAAGGGTATTTTGCGTTTGTCACAGAATCCTTCGCTTGGGCATGTTCAATTCGGGAATCTAACGCTCGAAAAACTTGTGTACGATCCAAGCAGTACGCAGAGTCATGGTCCTAATGGCGCTTTTGAACAAATAAGTATAACTAGAGAGCCTAATATAGAAATGGATTTCCCAAAAGAAGGGGTAACCCTAAATGTAGCCAAGGCTCATTATGTTTTTGCCGAGGATATTTTGACACACACCCGTCTCGCTCCCGATTTCAACCATGCTTTAAAGCTGCATCAGCTACTAGACCGCATTGAGGAATCGGCTGCAACTGGGAAAAAGATCGTATGGTAAGGTAGAATTATAAAAAAAGAACCTTTAACACCACGATAGATGTGGGAGTTAAAGGTTCTTGATCTTTTAAAATCATGCATTCTCGACCTTTATACTGTCACTTTCAACCAAAATAACTTCCGCGTTGCTGATTGGATATAAATTTAATTGGCTGCCATATTCCTCAATGATGCTCTCCACTGCTTTTTTAAACGGGATGTTCGTATGGTGGGGGACTGGATAGAATTCAATTATCCCGAGCGCAACAAAGGAATCCAAAGCAGGCGCCTCCTCCACATTGTCCATAAGTCGGGCATATTCGATATTCGGTGATAAAATTATCGAACCTGCCGATTCTCCTATATATAACTTCCCTGCATTAACTTCATCAGCAATGATTTTGTCAGCCCCGGTTCTTCTTAACTCTTGAAGTAAATAAAATGTGTTGCCTCCGGTAATATAAATATAGTCATTTTCTCTAATTTTACTCTCTATTTCATTCAATGTTGCTGTGCCGATTTCGATTTCATCCACGACTAATCCTAAATTCTCTAATGCTTTTTTCCCTGAATCCACATAAAACTTAACTTTCTCTGGAATACTTGCGGTTGGGATGAAGGTGACTTTTTTTCCTTCTAAGTTTTCACCAGCGAAATGGACTAAGCATGGTGCAACATCCTTAAATGAGGACGACAGAAATAATTTTTTCATCTCTTTATTCTCCTTAGAATAGCGTTTAATAAAACGAGATATGCAACACTTTAATCTAGGTACATTATAAAATATATTAGTATCAAAACATGACACCATTAGAGCATGACATGAAAAAGAAGTGAACGTTTAATTTAATACTTGATTTAAGCTATTTATAGCTTGAATCTAATAAAACCATATAAAAAAGGAGACATTAACATTGAATAATATCTCCTTTTTTCAGCTTCATATTCCGTTTTGCAACAATAAATGACTTCATATCTCCGCTGCATGAGGCAATGCTGTTCGCCTTCAGCTAACCCCCGTCGATTGAGGTTGCCGTACAGTAAACTTTCCCGAGCAAAGGTTCGACCTTGCCCCCGTAAAAAAGACTCCAACCGCATAGCGATATTTCGCCGATACGGAGGAGTCCTGATGTTGTATTGGTAAATCTTAAAGGATTGATGGTTACGGCGCGGGAGTCTCCGCGTTTATTCCCACTCAATCGTTGCTGGTGGTTTGGAGGTGATATCATACACGATGCGATTCACGTTATCCACTTCATTTACGATACGTACCGAAATTTTCTCCAGCACATCCCAAGGGATACGTGCCCAGTCGGCAGTCATACCGTCGATAGAGGTTACTGCACGAATACCTACGGTGTAAGAATACGTACGAGCATCGCCCATAACGCCAACACTCTTCATATTCGGCAAAGCGGTGAAGTATTGCCAGATTTCCCGGTCCAGACCGGCTTTAGCAATCTCCTCGCGCAAAATGTAATCCGACTCACGAACAATGGTTAGCTTGTCCTCTGTCACTTCACCCAGCACACGAATGGCAAGACCCGGACCCGGGAACGGCTGACGCCATACAATCTCAGGTGGCAGTCCGCATTCTTCTCCGACTTTACGCACTTCGTCCTTGAACAGGGCATTCAACGGCTCGATCAGCTTGAACTTCATGTTCTCCGGCAAACCACCCACATTATGATGGGATTTAATGGTCTGTGCCGTTGCTGTTCCGCTCTCTACAATATCCGTATACAGTGTACCTTGTGCCAGGAAAGTAAAATCGTCGAATTGAGAAGATTCTTCCTCGAACACATAGATAAACTCGTTACCGATGATTTTACGTTTTTGTTCCGGATCATCAACTCCTGCCAGTTTGGACAAGAAGCGCTCACGTGCGTCAATTTTGACAACTTTCATATCAAATTTACCAACGAACGTCTCCATTACACTTTCGGCTTCACCTTTGCGCAGCAATCCATGGTCAATGAACATACACGTCAGTTGGTCACCAATCGCTTTGTGAATGAGCATCGCTACAACGGAAGAATCCACGCCACCGCTTAAGGCACACAATACTTTCTTGTCGCCAACCTGTTGACGAATCTCACGAATTTGATCTTCAATGAACGATTCCATGGTCCAGTTGCCTTCACAACCGCATACTTCATAAAGGAAGTTGCTGATCATCTCGTTACCTTGAACGGAATGACGTACCTCTGGATGGAATTGCACCGCATACAGATTCCGCTCCAGGTTACTCATCGCGGCAATCGGCGCACTCTCTGTTCCTGCATCAAGTGTAAATCCGGTTGGCAGATCTGTAACGTGATCCCCATGGCTCATCCATACGGTTTGACGAGAATCCAGTCCTTTAGCCAAGCGGGCATCCTGATTGAATTGCACGTCTGCTTTGCCATACTCACGCTTGCCCGCACGTTCTACCTTACCATCCAGTTGGTGAGCCATCAGCTGCATGCCATAACAAATACCAAAGATAGGGATGCCAAGATCATAAATTGCCCGATCCACCTGAGGAGCATTGTCTGTATATACGCTGGAAGGTCCGCCTGAGAAAACAATCCCTTTGGGCGCCAGCTCTCTCAGCTTCTCCGCAGGCGTATTGTATGGAAGGAGCTCGCTATATACACCGAGATCCCGAATTCTTCTTGCGATTAACTGGTTGTATTGTCCTCCAAAATCGAGAACTACAACGATTTCATTAGGCTTATTCATTACCGTGCCTCCCTCAATTGTTCGTTTCATTATACGCAACGATAAAACAAGACGTCAAGAAATCAACCGGAGTTGAGTGGGCATGAAAAGATTGTTAAAATGAATTGATTCTAAAATACTCAATCTGTTCGTAGGAGTGTAAACGATGGATGTGCTGAAGTGGATCGCGCAATTGTTCGAAGAATACGGCTACGGCGTCCTTTTTTTCGGCTTGCTGCTTGAGTTTATTGCTTTACCTTTTCCCGGGGAAACCACAATGGCTTATGCGGGATATCTTTCCTATGCCGGTACCCTGGATTTCGGTAAACTGGTGCTGCTAGCTTTCTTGGGCACAACCATCGGTATGACTATTACCTACTTTATCGGAAAGTGGGCTGGACTCCCCTTTATTCAGAAATATGGTAAATGGGTTTTGCTATCGCCGGACAAGCTTCAGAAAACACAAAAATGGTTTCAACGATATGGATACTGGCTTATTTTCCTTGGATATTTCATTCCCGGTGTCAGGCATTTTACCGGTTACTTTGCCGGAATTATTGCTCTTTCTTTCCGTAAATTTGTCTTGTATGCTTACAGCGGCGCTTTATTCTGGGTCATCCTCTTTCTAAGCATCGGCAAGCTGTTTGGTCCCCAATGGGATGTCATTTTCCATTTGGTAGAGCTGTATGCACTGCGAATTGCGGGAGTCGTTGGGTTCATAATCCTTCTGTATATTATTTACCGGTGGAGAAACTTCCTGTTTAGCTCACTACGCAAATCCGAAAAATCGGTGAAAACCAGCAACAAGGATGACACGAAGTAGTCAAACTTCTGCTGCCTTACGGTTACGAGTCCTTGCATAATACATCGAAATCACGATAGATATCACCACAAACCCTGCGCCTCAAGCCAAAGCGGCTCCATCATTTCAATCGCCACCCCTGCTCCAAACATAGACAGTCCGATGATACCTTGACTCCACGCCGTCAGCATGCCCCAGCATGACCACAATGGACCCTGTAAATACAATGGGGTCTCCCTCAATAATAATGTATCCAGACAAATGTCCCCCTACCCTGCTAGCAACCAACCCGCGCCCAAAGCGGCTTAAAACAATCCAATGTCGCATCGCCCAGCCTGAAATCCTGTACTGCATGTAATTAGTTGTTTATCTAATTTATAAAAATCACTCTATAAACCGTCAAGGCATAAATTCATATATTCAGAGCATACTAAGCCAACAAACTCCAATATCGGAGGATTTTACGTATGCCAAATCAGAATAAAAGTTGTCCACTTACTCATGTGTCCTCTAACTTGAAGGATAATGTAAAGCATATTGAAAGCGCCTTTGGAAACAGCGGAGATTTAATCATTAAACAGCTATTATGGATGCAAAAATGGCCAGCAGCTTTGTTTTATATCGATGGTCTGGTTAACACTCAATTGCTCCATGATTCCGTTCTGCGTTCATTAATGCGGGTAAACGAACATCATGTACCAGAGGGCGCGGAACCGTTCGACTATTTAAAGGATCAGGTATTGATTGCTGGTAACGCAGGTAGCTTGGAGGAAATGGATGTTTTATTCGACCGGATGTTATCCGGCGGTATTATCATTCTGCTGGACGGATACACAAAAGGCATATGGATTGATGCGGTCGGTTGGGAGGATCGCAATGTCAGCGAACCCCAATCACAGACTGTTGTACGGGGTCCAATGGAGGGTTTTACCGAAAATTTGCGTACCAATACAGCTCTAATTCGCAGACGAATCCGCGATCCGCGCCTCTGGATGGAAACAAGACAGATTGGTCAAGTCACGCATACCAATGTGTCCGTGATGTATATCAAAGGGATTGCTGACGAAGGAGTTATTCAGGAACTGAGAGAACGTCTGGACCGAATTGATATTGACGGGATTTTGGAAGGGGGTTACATCGAGGAAGAAATTCAGGATGCGACCTTCACCCCGTTTCCCACCATATATAACAGCGAGCGCCCGGATTCAGTCGCTGCCAGCCTGCTGGAGGGCCGAATCGCTATATTGGTGGATGGGACACCCTTTGTTCTGTTAATACCTGCATTGTTCGTCCAATTTTTCCAATCAGCAGAGGATTATTACCAGCGTGCTGACATCAGCACTTTGCTGCGTATGTTGCGCTTTTTTTCTTTTTTTATCGCTATGCTTGCACCGGCAGTCTATATCGCTGTATCTACCTTCCATCAGGAGATGATCCCTACAAACTTACTGATCAGCCTCGCTGCACAAAGGGAAGGCGTCCCATTTCCAGCTTTTGTCGAGGCGATGCTTATGGAGATCACCTATGAAATTTTGCGTGAAGCCGGGGTTCGTATTCCCAAGACCGTCGGACAAGCTGTATCTATTGTAGGCACACTGGTCATTGGACAAGCAGCCGTGGATGCGGGGGTTGTCTCGGCGGCTATGGTCATTATCGTGTCGATCACTGCCATCTCCAGCTATGTTATTCCGGAAAACGGTCTATCCATAGCAGTTCGTATTGTCCGCTTTGCCTTAATGATGCTAGCCGCAGCCTTCGGACTTCTAGGAATATTGATGGGATTAATCGTACTTTTGCTGCACTTGACCAGTCTGCGATCATTTGGAGTATCTTACATGAGTCCATTTGGCCCCTATGTGGAAAGCGATATGAAAGATACGCTGTTTCGCTTACCCTGGCCTCATATGACGAAGCGTCCTCAATCCATCTCTATCCAAAATACGATCCGCCAAAAAACGAAAAAAAGACGGATCGGCAATAAATCACAAACCAGAAGGGATCAACCATGAAGCAGACCATTCATTTGCTGTTCGTCTGGGGGCTGATCGGATTAATATTAGGGGGCTGCTGGGACCGCAAAGAATTAAACGAACTTGGCATCGCTATTGGAATCGGAGTGGATATGAAAGGAGACCAGTATCAGGTAACGGCTCAGGTGGTTATTCCTTCTGCAGTGGCTTCAAAATCTTCACCAAGTGCAGGCTCTCCAGTGGTTACTTATGAGGCCACAGCGCCCACGATTCAGGAGGCCATTCAAAAAATGACTGATACAAGTCCGCGCTCCATTTATTTATCTCATATTCGTATGCTGATTTTAGGTGAGGAGTATGCGAGGAAAGGGATTTCTGATGTGATTGAAGCCTTGATGCGAGAGCCCTTTACAAGAAGTGACTTTTACATTGCGATAGCCAAGAATAACAAGGCTTCTACGATTTTAAAAATACCGACTTCTTTGGAAAAGTTACCGGCCAACAAAATGTTCGCTTCATTGGACACCTTAACCAAGACGTGGGCACCTGCGACCAAAGTAACCATGGATCAATTGCTTAGCGATCTGACTAATCCCGACATCCAATCTACTTTGCCAGCTTTGGAGGCTGTGGGAGATATTGAGGCGTCCATTGAAAAAGGTGAAGATGACACCAAAAGCATATCGCCTGGAACCACATTGAGGTTTTCTGGTATTGGTGTATTCCAAAAAGACCGATTACTGGGATGGATCAATGAACGAGACAGTAAAGGATTCAACTATATCCGCAATAAAGTGGATTCTACTACGGGACACGCAGACTGTGAGGGAGGTGGAAATATCGCCTTGTTAACGTTGAGCAGTGACACCAAAAACAAAGTTATGATTCGCGATGGAGAGCCTGTTATTTTGATATCCGTTACCAACAACAGCACAGTACGAGAAGTCAACTGCCAGCATATGAAGCTAGATAGTATGGACGATATTAAAGAAATTGAAGCCGTAAGTAATGAAAAAATCGTTGAAATCATGAAGCATTCGGTAGAGACTGTCCGACATCAATATAAGTCAGACATTTTCGGCTTTGGCCAGTTGATTCACCAGTCTAAGCCCAAACTTTGGAAAAGATTGAAAGAAGAAAAAGAAAATCCGTTTTTGGACTTGCAAATCGAATACAAAGCAGAGACCAAAATTAAAAAAATTGGTTCTTTGTTTGAATCGTTCCAAAAACAAATGAAGGAGTGAGCTTAGTGGAGGAGAAAGGGCGAATCAGCATCTCAAATATAGCCGTACTCGTATTTCTGAGTATTTTCGGAGATTGCGTGTTAGTGTATCCCTCCATTATTACAGGCATATCCAAACAGGATGCCTGGATCAGCTCGTTGTTGAGCATCCCTGCAGGACTTGCTGTACTATGGCTACTCCTGCAGGTACATCAGCTCTATCCTGAGCTCACCTTTATCCAACTCTGTCAGCGAATTTTGGGCCCATGGCTAGGCGCCCTCATTTCAATATGGTATTTATTCCATTTATTGATAAACTCCGCGATTTATTTAAGAGAGGTCGGGGATTTTATGAACAACCAGACCTATGTCATGACGCCCCTCCCCGTTATCAATTTAATTTTAATCCTTGTCATGATGTGGGGATTGTATATGGGGCTGGAGCCTATTGCCCGTACTGCTCAAATATTATTTCCTTTATGTTTGGTGTTCACTTTGTTTTTGATCCTGTGCTTACTCCCCCAATGTGACAGTCAGCAGCTTAAGCCGTTCATGGATCAAGGTATACCTAAAGTTATCGAAGGAAGCATATTTGCAGTATCCTATCCATTCGGAGAATTAGCCTTTTTATTGATGATTCTTCCCTATGTAAGCAAAAAACCTGGCCTAAAAAAGTCCGTTTTGCTATCCGGGCTTACTGCCAGCATCCTGTTAAGCGTACTGCTAATTGTTTCACTCATGGTACTGGGCTCCTTTGTAACAGAGAACAGTGTGTACACCTCCTATACGTTATCCAAAAAGATTAACATTGGTGGTTTCTTGCAACGGGTAGAGTCCATGATGAGCACAGCCTGGATTATCACTACTTTCTTTAAGACCATTTTACACTTCTATGCCTTTACACTGGGCATGACTCAACTGCTGAGACTGGACAATGTAAGGACCTTTCTTGGCCCCAGCTTCATGATTTTATTTGGCTTGATTATCGTCTCGGCACCCAATATTACTTACTATTTGGATACGATCGTTCATGCCTGGATTTATTGGGATTTGACCGATTCTGTTGTCCTTCCTCTCCTGCTGATTGTTGTATATAAATTTAGATCGAAGGGCCGTCACAGTCTGGGACCCGGGTGAATTCTCACCCTTCACGAAAGGAGCATGCGCATGCTGGCTACCATTATCGTCATCTGTATCGGTCTGGCTATCGCCGTCAAGGATTTGCCAGGCTTGTACCGCAAGCATCGCTTTAAGGATATGTTGGTGTACATCATTATGCTTGGATTAGGAACATGGTTGAGTGTCCTTGCCGTAAAATTGGAGGTTACACCAAGCCCGCTGATTTTGATCGAAATCATCTATAACCCCATAAACACTTTCGTGTCGCATCTATTTGGTTTTTAAAAAGGAGGCAGGTACACATGTCAAAAAGATTCCGTATTAGTGTCCGACAAGTGACTGTCCTTACTTTCCTGTGTTTAATCGGGGATATGCTCTTAATCTATCCGACTATCATTACACATATTGCTCACCAAGATGCCTGGATCAGCTCCATATTATCCATCCCGTTAGGCTTAGTCATCATTTATGTGCTTATTCGCGTTCATGAGCTCTACCCGAACCTTTCGCTTATTGAAGCCATCCGTAAAATTTTGGGACCTGTATTCGGAACCATTCTTTCCTGCTGGTATTTGTTTTATTTCTTAATGAACACCGCCTTTAATGCGAGAGAAGTAGGTGATTTCCTGACTTCACAGTTACTTGTAGAAACCCCTCTGCGCATCCTGCTGGCTATGGAGGTAGCATTACTGGTGTTTACTGTGCTATCGGGAATAGAGGCTTTTAGTCGCGTTAGTGAGATGCTGTTAACTGTATATGTATTCATTTTCTGTGGTTTGATTCTTGCACTCTTGCCGCAAATTCATCTTTCTAATTTACAGCCTAGTCTTGAAAATGGAATGGGTCCCATTAGTAAAGGGATCGTTCCAGCTACAGCTATGCCATTTGCCGGAATGTCTGTCATGCTCATGGTTTTTCCCTATGTTAACAAACATGCCCATTTTAGAAAGGACGTGTTACTCGCCTCTCTAATAGGCGGATTCCTGATTAGCGTGTTTTTGCTTCTCTCTCTCCTTGTCATTGGTCCCTTTGTGACCAATTATAGTCCTTACATTTCTTCTGCACTCACAACAAAGATTAATGAACTCAATTATATTACACGAGTTGAATCGTTAGTAACTTTAACGTGGGCACTTGCTGCCTATTTCAAAGGTGTTCTTTTCTTTTACGCGTTTACTTTCGGAACAACCCAGCTATTCCGAATTTCTAATATCCGTCCCTTTGTCATCCCCGCAGGAGCGCTTGTGTTTGGCATGACCATTTTAATATCGCCAAATGTCTTCTATTATGTGAGGACTCTTGTTTATCCACTGGCAGCCTGGAATTATACGAACGGCTTGATCATTCCGCTGCTATTATGGGGTGTTTATCTCTGCAAGCAAAAGTGGAAGCAACGGCAGAATATATCTAAAAATTAACAAAAACCTTTTGAAACCGATATGCCTGAAAGCACGATCCGGTTGCAAAAGGTTTTCTTTGGTTCTTCACTTATGCCATATCCTGAATGTATGCCAGCGCAGCATCAATATGTCCTTTCACTCTTAAACCACGCCATTCATGAACTAAAATTCCATTTTCATCAATAAGGAACGTAGACCGAACAATGCCCATGTACTGCTTGCCGTACATTTGTTTTTGCTGCCATACCCCATATGTCTCAGCCACCTGATGCTCTTCGTCAGAAAGCAACTGAAAAGGTAAACCGTACTTTGCAATAAACTTGTCATGCTGCTTGAGTGGATCAGGGCTTACCCCCAGAATCACCGTGTTCAAGCCTTCAAACTTCGTATGTTTATCCCGAAAATCACAAGCCTGGTTCGAGCAGCTGGAGGTCAAATCCTTGGGATAGAAATACAACAATACCCTACTGCCTCGATAATCAGACAGCTTAACATGCTTTCCCTCACTCCCAGGCAATTCAAAATCCGGTGCCTCTTGTCCAATAATGGTAGATGTCGTGGACATCTCATCATCTCCTATCTTGTGGGAGTTCTTATGTGATCCGCCCTATGAGCCTGCCCCTCTGTAACGGCGAATCCCCCAGTTCCATGCCAGTAAACCCAAGGTCAGAAAGACAATCCCCATCACAGGAGTTAAGAGCGCCATATGGCGCATGTCCTCTCGGTGAAGGAACAGGGAGGCTGGATATACGCCAACAAAAGCAAAAGGCAGTATCCAAGTTAGCACAACCTGAATAGCACGGTTATAGATCGTTACTGGATAACGTCCGTAGCCCTGAATATTGTACATGAGCGGGATAATTCCTGTCGGCGCATCCGAAAAAAACGAAAGGGATGTCAATATGGTGTAGATGCCCGTATAAATCGCCACGGCACTTAGGCTCAAAATGATCAGCGCCGGTACGAACCACCACTCCATAGCCAAGTCCATCTGTGCCCCGCTGATCCCCATGATAATCAGGCCAATCACAGAACCCACCAGCGCAGGCGGATCCACATTTTCAAGGAAAATCTGGAACAGGTTATACGCGGGACGGGTCATTACCCGGTCGAGTTCACCTTTCACAATGTAACGCTCGCTAAAGTTCCAAAGATTTACAAAACAACTGAATAGTCCGTATGGAACCATAAAAAATCCATAAACGAACACGACTTCACTTTCACTCCAGCCGCCCAAACTGTCTGTATGCATAAAAATAACCAGGATAAAAATAAGATTCGTGGCCTGAAACAGCAGGTCTGAAATAACTTCTACCCAAAAGTCGGCCCGATAGGTGAGCCGTGACTTCATGTAATTTTTTAAATATTCGCTAATGAGACCCAAATAGTACATCATCGGCTTACCCTCCCTGCACGAACAGACGTCTGCGCGCCAGTCGCCAAATGATGATCATCGGCACGAGCAGAACGACCAGCCAAATGATTTGGATACCCAGTACATTCCAGATGCCAACGCCTTTTACACGTCCCGTAAATACAGAGCCCGGCAAATAGGTAATCGCCTGAAACGGCATCCATTGGGCGATCGTCGCCAGCCAGCCTGGAAACAAACTGATTGGCAAAATTAACCCAGAAAACAGATCTACAACTACGCGCTTCATACGCATCATGCCCTCATTATTTTCGATAAAAAAGGCCGTTAACCCCGTAATAATATTGATCTGAGTGTTGATCAGAAAGCTGAAAAACAGCATGACCAGAAAACCAACCCAGGCTACCGGGTCACTGGGGAGCGTCACCGGAAACAGCAGCATCGCAATCGCCATGCCCGGAATCATAAACAACAGAAAACGGAACATTCCCTCACCGAGTCCCTGCATAAATTTAACAAGTACATAGTTATAAGGTCGGATCATCTGAATTGCGATGCTTCCATCACGAATATCCGTCGAAATTTCACGATCCAGATTGTTAAAATAAAAGGCTCTCGCCATCCACGATACTGCAACATACGTCGTCATCTGAGCAGCGGTAAAACCTCCAATGCTACCCGCATCGCCATATATCGCTTTGTATGTGAAATAATACACGCCAATATTCATGGAATAAATAAGGATTCCTGAATAGTAGTTCACACGATACGCAAGCATCGTGAGAAATCGGATACGAATAAAATCGGTGTATACGCTAAGCATGAACTTTGGCCTCCACTACCGGATTGCCCTGGCGTTCCGCGGAGCCAGACTGATAGATACTGCGGACGATATCATCCGTGTTGGTTTCAATGATTTTGATATCCGTAATGTCCGTGCGACCGACTACGCTTGCGAGCACATCCGATACATTAATATGAAGCGGAATCCATACCTTAGCAGCCAAATCGTTATCCGCCGTCCAAGCCAGTGGCATATCAGCAGTCCATGCCTGTAATTGCTCCAATTGGGTCGGTGTACCGAACTGAAACCTTACTTCTCGACCTGTACCCCAACGTGCCTTCAGATCCTCCAGACCACCATCATAGATGATATTCCCATCATCCAGCATAATGACGCGCGAGCACAGCGCTTCAATATCCTGCAAATCATGGGTTGTCAGCAAAATAGTCGTACCGTAATCCCGGTTCATGTCCTTTAGAAACTCGCGGATTTCGGACTTTACCATAATATCGAGCCCAATGGTCGGCTCGTCCAGAAAAACAATGGACGGATTGTGCAGCAAGGCTGCTACTAACTCACAGCGCATCCGTTGCCCGAGACTAAGCTTGCGTACCGGGCGGCTTAGCAGATCCTGCAATTGTAGTCTCTCTACCAGCTCATCCAGCCTGCGTTTGAAGTCCGTAGCCGGAACCTGATATACTTTCCGCAGTAGTTGAAAAGACTCGATCACACCGATGTCCCACCAAAGCTGGCTGCGCTGACCGAAAACAACACCAATGTTGCCTACAAATTTCTCGCGTTCCTCATAGGGGACATAACCGCCCACCTTGAGATGTCCCGATGTCGGCACGAGAATGCCTGTCAGCATCTTAATCGTGGTGGACTTTCCGGCGCCGTTTTCACCGATATAACCGCATATTTCTCCTTGCGGAATACGGAAAGATATATCTTTGACCGCGGCTACCTCGTTGTATTCGCGGGCGAATAAATCAAGGAAGGCACCTTTTAAGCCCTCGCGATTTTTTTGAACCTTAAATGTTTTGCGCAGATCCTGCACATCAATTGCCAGCATGTTATACCTCTCAATCAGGATTTGTAAAATCCATAGTTAAATTGATTGTGCTCCAAAAAGAAATTATAATGTAATGAACTGAAAAGCGAAAGGGAGAGCATCCATGACAAGCAGAACCAAAAGGACGATATGGTCGGTTCTAGCCGTGGTAATCGTCGCGATTGTCGGCTTTGCCGTGTACTATTTTACATCCATTTATAATCAGCTGGATAATCTGCATAAAGAGGGCGCTAACTCCCCCTTCAAAAATGTAAAGCAGGTCGATCAGGTTCGTACGCCAGAACCGCCCAAGTGGGAAGGTACCGATATGGTTAACATTTTGCTGATGGGTGTTGATGGGCGCGGTATCCAGAAAGGGGAAGTTCCCCGATCAGACAGTATGATGGTCGTATCGCTGGACCCCGTCAAGAAAAAAATCCACCTGTTCTCTATTTTGCGTGATACGTACGTGGATATTCCCGGCTATGGAAAAAATCGAATTAACACCGCCATTACTCACGGACCCAACACAGCCATGAAGACGGCTGGCGATTTGTTAGGCATCCCGGTGCAATATTATGTGTACACGGATTTCCAGGGCTTTATCAAACTGGTGGATGCCGTAGGCGGTATTGATTTTGAAGTGGAAAAGGATATGCATTATACAAGTAATGCGGATAAACATCAATACGATATTGATTTGAAAAAGGGCATGCAGCATCTAGATGGCAACACGGCGCTTCAATATGTGCGGTTCCGCCACGATGCAATGTCCGACTTCTCCCGATCAGGACGGCAACGGGCATTCTTGGAAGCCGTAGCCCAGAAAATGCAGACCACGACTTCCATCGCTAACTTGCCGAATATTTTAGAGCAGGTTAACCCGTTCATTGACACGAATCTCAGTGTTAACGATATGTGGAAGCTGGCAAATGTGGGGTACCAAAGCAACTTTGCAGGCAGCGAACAGGTTCCACCGATGAAGATGCTCGGAGAAGAGAATGTGGGCGGCGCGGCAGTTCTTACTGTCCGCGATCCGGAAGAACTGAAAACGTATGTGCAGGATATATTTAATAATCCACCCACACAAACACAGGAACAAAATAAGGATCAGAACGAAACGAAACAGCCAGACAGTGCATCGTCTACCAAGAAGGATAAAGCTTCTTTTACAGGGGGCAGTAAAACCAGTAATGAAGATGCTTCCACACAATCAACAACAAAGACAGGACAAAAAGAGCTATAATGATGTATGCAGGGGCAGCCGTGAACGCTGCCCTTTGGCGTGTGTATACCCTATTTTAATGAACGGAAAGGAAGTTTTTGTTGATGAAACGGGAAAACTCCGAAGCACTATATAAAGAAGCCCTGGAGCATATTGTCGGGGGCGTTAACAGCCCTTCACGGTCCTTTAAAGCTGTGGGCGGCGGCGCTCCAGTATTCATGAAACGCGCTAAAGGTGCTCATTTCTGGGATGAGGATGATAATCGGTATATAGACTATTTGGCGGCCTACGGCCCTATTATTACTGGACATGCCCATCCCCATATTACTAAGGCTATCAGCGAAGCGGCCGCGAACGGCGTATTATACGGAACTTCAACGGTATTGGAAATCAAACTGGCGAAGATGCTGAAGGAAGCAATTCCTTCTATGGACAAGGTCCGGTTTGTGAATTCCGGCACAGAAGCAGTCATGACGACGATTCGTGTGGCACGGGCCTATACTGGGCGGAACAAGATCATCAAATTCGCCGGCTGCTACCATGGTCACTCGGATCTGGTACTTGTAGCCGCAGGCTCCGGTCCTTCCACACTGGGCATACCGGACAGTGCAGGCATTACGACCAACATTGCGAGCGAGGTTATTACCGTACCATTCAATGATCTCGACGCGTTACGCCAAGCCTTGGAGCGTTGGAGCGACGATGTGGCGGCAGTCATGGTCGAGCCCATTGTCGGTAATTTCGGCATGGTCATGCCGCAACCCGGTTATTTGGAAGGGTTGTGCTCCATGGCGCGTGCGAACGGCTCACTCGTCATTTATGACGAGGTCATTACCGCATTCCGGTTCCACTTCGGTTCCACCCAAACGTTTGCAGGTTTGGACAATCATGATGCGATTCAGCCAGATTTGACCGCGCTGGGCAAAATCATGGGTGGTGGTCTGCCGATTGGTGCCTACGGCGGCAGCAAGCACATCATGGAGCAGGTTGCCCCACTCGGCCCAGCTTATCAAGCGGGTACGATGGCGGGCAACCCGGCGTCCATCTCGTCAGGCATCGCCTGCCTTGAAATCCTTCAAGGGGAAGGCGTGTATGAAGAGATGGAACGTCTGGCCGTGAGGCTGACGGACGGTATCCAGTCCTCTGCCGAACGCTACGGCGTGCCATTGACGATCAACCGAATTCGTGGAGCGTTCTCGACGCATTTCTGTGATCATCCGATCACGAATTACGCGCAGGCGCAGGATACGGATAGCGAAGCGTTTGCATCCTTCTTCCGTCACATGCTGGATCGCGGTATTCATCTGGCACCATCCAAGTACGAAGCCTGGTTCCTCACAACAGCGCATACGGACGAAGATGTGGATGCTACGCTGGAAGCGGCGGACGATTCGTTCCGGGCGATGTCACAAGGTAAGTAAACTAAGCAGTAAGTGATAGAATATGAATAGGATAAGAGCTGGAAGTAGTCTTAGGGATGGGTATCCGACCTCTGGGACTTCGTTCCGGCTTTTTTTCATTTCACAACTGTACCCGTACAGTTGCAGGTTTTATGGATTGTATCAGGTTATGCCCTACGGGTATATTGAGAGAACCACAGGTTAAGGTCATTATTATGGAGGTTTATTATGAGCAATCGTTCCAGAAATGGAGCCGCCTATCTGGCAGCTCTCAGCTATGCAGCTATACTTGGATTTTCATTTTTATTTGTAAAATTGACAGTCACAGAGGCAAGCCCGCTGGATGTGATTGCCCACCGCTTTGCGCTGTCATTTATCGCTTTGACCATTCCCGTGTTGCTCGGTTGGATCAAGATCAACATCAAGATGCGTGACATTCTGCGTATTTTACCACTGGCACTGCTCTCGCCATTAGTGTATTTTCCACTGCAGGCCTTCGGGCTGATGAGCACTTCTTCATCGGAAGGTGGAATTATCCAAGCAACCGTTCCCATCTTTACGCTGCTGTTAGCTTCCTATTTTATTAAAGAGCGTACAACGGTAGTCCAGAAGATTTCCTTACTGCTCTCTGTCTTTGGCGTGGTTTTTATATTTGTGATGAAAAGCGGAGCACCGCTAGCATCCAATAGCTATGGCGGTATTCTTCTGCTCGTGCTTTCTGCGATATGCCTATCCGGCTATAATGTGCTGGCACGACCATTAACACAAAAGTACAACCCAATGGAATTGACCTACGTTACCTCTATTTTGGGATGTATCGTTTTTAACGTGGTGGCACTGGGATATCATGCCATAGACGGCTCCATGAGCGCCTATACCGCTCCACTGGTGAAGCCTGGTTATTGGATGGCACTGATTTATCTGGGCATTCTGTCTACCCTCGTCACCTCGCTGTTATCGAGCTTTGCCTTGAAGTGGATCGAAGCCTCCAAAATGAGTGTGATCGGCAATTTATCCACCCTCATTTCCATGATTGCCGGTGCTTACATTTTGAAGGAGCAGCTTGCCTACTATCACATTATTGGGGCTGTGATGATCATTATCGGCGTGTTGGGTACCAATTTTGGAGGGCGAAAAAACTTCACGCCAATCAAAACAACTTCGGCAAAATCACAAAAAACGGGCTAAAAATAGACACTCATTTGCCTGCAAAAAAAGAAATCTCCAAGCTGCGCAATTCCAGCCGAGAGATTTCTTTTTTCATTTCTTAGTCTTCGTCGCATTAGATAGGGTACGCCATGACACTCATTAACGCCAATTCCGGCTGTGTCGTGTCCAATCTGCTATATTGTACGATTACGGGCACATCGCTAGTGACCGTAATTGCGTAAGGAATACCTACCGGAATCCGTTCGCCGGATTTCTCCAACGAGGCTGTTCGGATATGACGGGTTCGTCTTCCTTCCACAACCTCGATCAATCCCTCCAATGGCTCGCGGTCTTCAAAATAGATGTCTATACTCAGATTTGCCACACGGCTCCCACAATTCAGCACGCATATACTCTCATGACTGAGCAGCTCTCCCCGGCTTTCCGGTGGAATATACCCATCGGGGATGACCCAGAATAGGCTGCCTCGTGGCTGATTAGCTACTTTTTCATGAGAAAGTTCAGCATTTCCCATACTATTGGCCTCCTTTACCCATAATACTTTTTGGCGCTTATGCCCCTTCTTCTAGCCATACGGATTCTCCTTGGTACGCAATAGTTGAGCCAGAAAAGCAAGCGCCAATCCCTGCCCCCATCCCTGAATGCGTTTGTATGGAACGTTTCGATAGCCGTCAATATCGTTCATTACAGCAGTTCCAGCGGATACACCCGTTACTGTGCCGTCGTCCTTAATGCGGGAAAGAATACCTTCGATCGCCTTTTGGGTGTATTTGTTAAACAATCTTCCTTGCATAAGCAAGGCGGTCGCAATTCCTGCCGAGCCCGAGGTTTCCAGATAAGAGGTATCATCGTTCAGCACCGTATGCCACAGCCCTTCTGGGGATTGCAGCCGCACCAGTGCATTGAGCTGGTCACGCAGCGAGCCGTCGATGATCATATAAGATGGATGCTGCACCTCCACAAGTTTCAGCGCTTTTGCCATCGTGAGGGCTGCCCATGAATTGCCGCGCGCCCAATATATTCCTGACATCCGGCTTTGATTGGCATGATCCCATCCGTGATAATACAGATTCGTATCCGGGTCCTGCAAAAATTCTTCATGCCCGTGATATTGACGAACCCCATCCTCCCAATACTCCTTGTTGCCTAACAGATGACCGATGCGCAGCAAATAATAACCAGCCATAAACATCGTATCCACCCATGCTTGCTGCGGAAATACATCATGAAGTGAGTTCACCGTATGCTGGAAAATGCCGTCGCCAAACCGCTCCGCTTTTTTGGACAAAAATTCTGCCATCTCGACGGCAATATCAAGGTATTTTTGCTCACCTGTGGCCTGATAAAGCGTCAACAAGCAGTGCCCAACAGAAACGCCGTTCACCGAGAGAGACGGAAGCCCGTCCTCGATATTTTCGTCAACCCATTCTTTCAGCTTGGTCAAATACTTTTCGTTCCCTGTCGCTTCATACGCTTCGCATACTCCGTAAAAGGCTACTCCGCCCGGCCAATCCCAGCTGTAGTGCATTTGAAAGGTGCGTTCTACTACCCGGTCGATCACCTGCTTAACTTGTTCTTCATCAAAAATCAATGCAGGCATTTCCACGTCTCCCCCTTTGGTAAGTTTCACGTGAGTTACCTCCTTGACGCCCGTACATGAAAAGGTCGTCCTTCAACGTAAATACATGCGCAGCGGTTGCAAATCCAGTTCCTTCACAGCATCCACCACCATGTCTGCAATACGAACCGCGCCATTCTCATGAAAATGCGTGTTATCCTCTAAGCCGCCGGAAAAGTTCATGTATTCACCAGGCAGCAACCACATAAAAAGCTCTTTACTCTCTTCGGGACCCATCTGCTCATATAACTCCTGCGTGCAGGCAGACAAATCAATCAGCGGTACATTCGCTTCTTCCGCCAGCTCACGAACCGCTGTTACATAGTCACCATGTGTGTCAGATAGCGTACCATCCTCGTTAAAATAGCGACGATGTACGGGCGTAACCAGTACCGGGGTTGCCCCATGGCTTCTTGCGCCATCGATGTAGAGGCGAAGATGCTCCTTGTAGGTTGTAAAAGGCTCTGTAGCCCGCTCCGGATCAGGCTTCTGATCATTATGACCGAACTGGATGAACAGGAAATCTCCTGCCTTTATTTCGCCCAAAATGACACCCAGCCGTCCTTCGTCCACGAAGCTTTTGGAGCTTCGTCCCGATACGGCATGATTATCCACGCAGACATCATGCTTGAACAGGGCGGGCAAAGCCTGGCCCCAGCCAGTATACGGATAGCCGGATGCGTCCTGATCCGTAACCGTGGAATCTCCGGCTAGGAATAGCCGAAGGGTCTGTGGCGCTAGCGCAATCTCCAGCGCATTGAGCCTTGGCGCGGTGCCTGATACGGTGAGGCGCAGTTTGCCACCCCGGACAGGCACCGCAAACAGTGCTTCGGTGAACTGGCCTGGCAGCGTGTGCACTGGAGGAAGCATGTGCTTGCCTTCACCAGACTTGAGTCGCGTGAGCGTTTCCGCCTGCGAATCGCCGACCAGTATAGTGACGAGATACAGCCCGTCTGGCACATCTGCAACAAATGCAGCGTTTAGTGGAATACAAAAGCTGCTTCGCAGCCGCGTACGTGCATCCTTGGCTGCACTCTGCCTTTTTCGACCGTACACATGCTCCGTAGTCTCAAAGCCATAGCCCTGCTCAGTTGTATATAAGCAATCCGGGGACACTCCCTTGTAGCCATCCGCAGGCTCCCCCGGACCAAAATCAAACTTCCACAATTTACTCACCTCTCAGCCATCGCCCTCAAATCCCGTCCATTCAATCGTACAAACCCCGATGCCTTCCATTTCCACTCGTAAGCTTCATAACTCACGCTATGGGTTTTGGATCTTAACCCTTCAGGCCGCTCGTGCTCATTCCTTCTACAATTTGCTTTTGGAAAGCGAAGAATACAGCGATAACAGGCAACAGGCTTAGGATAGACATCGCGAACATTCCTCCCCAGTTGGAAGCCGACTCGCTGTCGAGGAACATTTTGAGTGCAATCGATACGGTATATTTCTCCGGCGAATTCAGATAGAGTACCGGACCAAGCAAATCCTCCCACTTCCAGTAGAAAGAGAAGATTGCCGCTGTAGCCAACGACGATTTGAGTAAGGGTAAAATAATCCTGAAATACAGCCGGAACTTGCCGCATCCGTCAATCGTCGCCGCTTCATCCAACTCTGCTGGAATCGTCCGTATAAACTGCACCATCAGAAAGATGAAGAACGGCATCCCGAAAAAGGAGGGTACCACCAACGGTAAGATCGTATTGATCCAACCGAGCTTGGTGAAAATAATATATTGCGGTACCAGTACCACATCCCCTGGTAGCATAAGCGTCACCATCATCAAAGCAAACCACAAGTTACGCCCTTTGAATTTCAAACGTGCGAAGCCAAATGCGATCAATGAGGAGGAAAGCACGGCTCCAATCGTTGAAATCACCACGATCGTGAGCGAGTTCAGAATGTACGTGCCAAAGTTGTAGCCCGTCGTCCCTTTCCAACCTGTTACATAGTTTTGCCAGATCCATTCTGTAGGGAAAAGCGAGGATGCCGTGACGAATATCGTCCGACTTTCTTTAAACGAGCTGAACAGCATCCAAAAAACGGGATACAGCATCAGGAGCGCCAGTGCAGCAACCAGTATGTGATAAATTGGCCATTTGACCGTTTTCCATGCCATCGGTATCAGCGCCCCTTTTCCGTTTCATAAAATACCCAGTATCTGGAGGTTATAAATAAAATCGCTGTCAGTATCCCAATCATAATGAGCATGACCCAAGCCATGGCTGCCGCATATCCCATGTTGCTGAACATAAACGCCTGCCGGAACAGATACAGTGAATGCAGCATCGTTCCATCCATCGGGCCTCCTTCGCCCTTAGAAATAACATAAGCCGGGACGAAGGTCATAAAGGCACTGATTGTCTGCATAATCAGATTAAATAGAATAATGGGGCTAAGCAACGGCAGCGTAATACTGAAAAATTTTCGTACTGGCTTAGCACCATCTACACTGGACGCCTCGTACAATTCAACAGGAATGTTCTTCAAACCTGCCAGAAAAATCAGCATGGAGGAGCCAAATTGCCATACGGACAGGGTGATCAGCATCGTAAGCGAAGCATCCGGATCACCAAACCATTTCACCGGAGTCGCCCCTAAGGTCGAAAGCAGGCTGTTCACTATGCCGTTATTACTGAAAATGTTCCGCCACATAATGGATACCGCAACGCTACCTCCGATAATGGATGGCAGATAGTACATCGTCCGATAGGTGCCGACCATGCGCGATTTGGTATTCAAAATCATAGCCACAAACAGCGCGAAAATCAGTCGCAACGGTACACCGACCAATACATACGTAAACGTGACCCTGATCGAATTCCAGTATTTCGGGTCGCCTGTGAACATCTTTTCGAAGTTACCCAGACCAATCCATTTGGGCGGGGTGAACAGGTTGTAGGTGGTAAAGGACAGATACAGCGAAATAAACATTGGAATTAACGTAAACGCCAGAAAGCCCACAATAAACGGGCTGATAAACGCATATCCGGTCATATTAGCTTTCAAGCTCTGATGATTTCGCAAGCTCATCAAGCCTCCCTTCTGTTGCATTTAAAGAATTAGTAAAACTTTATGATGTTTATAATTCGTTGTTATACGAATAATATTGTGATGTCTGCAGAGGGTGCTTATGCAGTCGGTTCGTCGAATCAACCGTGCGCAATCATGCTTTGGACTACGCACGGTTAACTTAACGAAATGTTCCTTCGATCCTATCGATTCTTATGCTAAAACGTTGTCAGATATCCAAAGGCCATATTGCGCTTATTATTGCTTGTTATTCGCAAGGATGGTATTCGCATCAGCCCGGAATTTGGCCGCTGCGTCTTCAGCCGTCATCTGTCCGAAATTGACCTGCTCAATATAATCGGTCAGAGTCGCAATCACTTCCGGCGATCCGACTGGTGGCGGCGGGCTCATTGGAGAAGCCTTCGGCTCCATGGAAGCTACAAATTCAAACACCTGCTTCGTAGGCTCGCTCAACTCTGGTGCAACAGCTTCCTTGATTTTGGCGGAAATCGGTACGCCCCGTTCGCCTTTAATCAATTTATTCGCTTCTACATCGTTCATCCAGAAATCAATAAACTTAGCGGCTTCATCCTTCACCTGTGAACGGGAAGCAACCGTCCAGTACATCGTAGGCTGCATATATACGCCTTTTTCCATATTCGGCCCAAACATCGGAGCCAGTGCCATTGGGCGGTTAACAACCTGCTGTAAGCCCACATACTGATTGGACCACTGCCAAATACCGATGCCTGTTCCTTTTACGATATCGGATTCCTCAAGAATCCCCTTAGTCTGGTTCATGATTTCAGGAGGCGGGGTCGCTCCCTTCTTAATCAGATCAGCCAATCCGCTAAAGAAGTCAACAAACAGCTTATCGTCGTCATACCCCAAGCCTGTTCCTTCCGCATTGTAGAGCGTCTTTCCTTGCGTACGCAAATAGTAGTGGAAGAAAATATCGGCAGCCATCGAGCTGTCAAAATATACTTTATTGGAAGCTGCCTTTAAAGCCAGTTCTTTGTATTTATCCCATGTCCAGTTGTCAGGAATTTTATCTATACCTGCTTTTTTGAGCAACGCCGGATCATACTGGAAACCCAGAACATTGACACCTGTTGGAATACCATATTGCTTTCCTGCTATTACACCGGTACTGAGCACATTTTCGTTCACGTCTGCGACCTGAATTTTCTGATTCAAGTAAGGCGCGAGATCCTCCAGTTGACCATTTTTCGCATATTGGCTAATGTACGAAATGTCCATTTGCACGATATCCGGCAACTGATTAGCCGCAGCCTGCGGAGCGAGCTTTTTCCAATAGTCATCGAAAGAGGCATATTCTACATCAATCGTTACATTTGGATTTTTCTGCTTATACAAATCAACGACCTTTTGCGTGTATTCATGACGCGTATCCGATCCCCACCAAGCGATACGTAACTTTACTTTCCCGTCTGCACTTGTGCCCGAATTGCCGCCGCCGCCCGCTCCGCTACATGCCGTCGTCAAAACGAGCAGCATAGCTATGATCAGAAACCATCCCTTTTTGCCCACCTATCTCTCCCCTTTTCGCTGTTCTAGAAAGGAGCCAAATTACGAGTGACAACGCACTCATGCAATTTTGATAGCGTTTACATTAGCTCCTGTTGTTATTTTCCCAAAAGCCGAGAAACATTGGAATACACAAATCAGATTTCCTAAGTTTAAAAAACAGAGGGGCTTGCTTGTACCTATATAAGCCGAACTTAAAAGTTTCTTATCGTGCCACTACGCAGTTGGATAGTGCTTCCCATCGCCACCGCCCCCGGATTTCTGGAATTAAGCATATGATCAAGGTAGAAATCCGGGGACAAAAGCGACCGCTTCGCTTGTACAGCACCATTCCACCTACTCCGTTTATAAGCCGCCGTTATTCTGAACCATTAGTGGAAATGGGTATATTATGCTTTAGGCATTTTGTCTTCCTTAACAATCTACCGATATATAATAAAAAGGAGGATGAATTACATGAAATTCAAAGCTGGTTCTGCTGGAAGACATATCAGATTAGAGTACGGTGCAAACGGACATTTTATGGCTCTGGGAAGCATCTCGCTTGAAACCTTTCGTAAGGTTAGAAAAAAACTGGTTAATGAAGCTACTATAGAAGAAATAAGGGACTTGAGAGCGGGGATTAAATCACAAGTAAAGTTTTCTCAACAACTTACCTTGATTCTAGCCATTACTTCCTTTATATTAACATTTGCGTTATCCCCAATAACTTTTTATCTACAACAGTTCTCTAAAACAATAGATTGGACCCATGAGTACATAGTTATATTGCATAAAGAAAAGCTACAAAATATGAATAGTATTGAGGAGAAAGAACAGTATTTGAGTGATGAGTTGAAGAAAGAGAAAACAAATTACAATGCTGAATTAAGTAAATTACAAGATGCACACCTTGAGAAATATCTAAAATAATAGCACCTTTGGTGCTTATATTTGCAACATTAATTTATAGAAACAAATGGCTATATAGTTTAGAACAATGTATTAACGAAGCATTTGTAGAAAAATCAGAGCTACTAAAAAAAACAAAAGAACAAAGGGAGAAGGTATTGCAAGAACGCAAAAATTCACGGTATAAAATCTGAGTATCCACTTGTTATTTTATATCGTCCGCATACTTAAAAAACTTGCCTTACACAACGTGATGTAGCTTAGAAAGCTAATATCACTCGAGCCCAAGCGACGAGACTAGGAACTTCAACGTCTGTATCCTCTATGGAGACTATAATGAAAGTAGTACTTGCTTTGGGCTTCAAACCTGGGTTTGAAGAATCAACTAATGAACAAGCTGCGTATAAATTGTCCCACGTGTAAACTTTAACGTTAATATGATGTATACCTGAAAGTTTAAGGGAGCCGTGAGCTCCTTTTTTCTTTTTTTAGGAAGGAAGTTAGAACTAGACTTGCCCCGCTCATCCCCGTTCATGTGATTTAATGTACTCGGAAGGCGTCATACCCGCCCACTTTTTGAACACCTGGCTAAAATATTGCGCGTTCCCACCGAAGCCGAACCATTCCGCCAGCTCAAACACCTTCACGTCTCCGGTCTCCCGAATATGCTCAGCCGCACGTTCGATCCGATAACGATTGACGTAGTGGGAGAAGTTTTCGCCTGTCACCTTTTTGAAAATCTTCCCTAAGTAGTCGGAATTCATATACAGCATTTGACTTGCCACTCCGTTCAGCGACAAATCGGATTTTCTGTAGTTTTGCTCAATAATAGTGATCATTTTATCAACGGTGGAAGATTGGCGATACACATTACTTTTATAATAGATTGCGGTCATTCGTTCGGCAGCTTCTTGTACAAAAGATTTGAGACATGCCAGCGTTTTTTGCTCTGCCAGCACCACCATTCGGCTCGTAAACGCCGCACGCTCTTCTTCAGGGCATATACGGATCATAGCAGCATAGAGCTGAAGCACATAGGAGCGGGTCACGGAAATTTCCAGCTTCATCCTGGACAGAATACCGAACAACCGATCCACTTCCTGTGCAACCTCCACCGTATTTCCAGCCTTGATCAGTAGACCGAACTTCTCCTCGTCCAGCTCCAAATCTGCCATCTCCCGGGTATCCTCAGCCGCTAAATCCTCCTTCGTAATCAGACTGCCCTCCCCGGTGTAAAAACGGTGATTCATGCAATGCAGTGTCTCCCGGTACATCCCCCGTGAATGCTGCATACTATCCGACTCACTAACTGCGACCGTTACCTCCAGCTTGTAAAAGCGATGAAATGTCGCACGTACCGCTTCAATCTGTTTCATAAACCGTGACGTATCGTCCTCGCTTTCAAGTACAATGAGCAATTGCCCCTGCATGGTCGTACTGAGCAAGACATCATCCATTAAATCTGCCGCTATATTTTGCAATGCAAACAAATGCTCCGGCTCATGGGATTCCTCCACCCGCAGCAGTAGCATTCGAACCTGCTTATCTTGCAATTCAAGTCCGAATAACCGCTCATAAAATGCGATATCGCGGCTACCGTAAGTTTTATAGGAAATAAACTCCTTCAAAAAGTGTTCCTTCACATGAGGCAGCATACGCTGAAAATCTAGCTTCATCCGGTTTACAAACTGCTTGCGTTCTTTCTGCTCCTCCCGCTCCTGCCCCAACTCGGTCAGAGCCTCATGAATTTGCTGCTCATTGCATGGCTTCAACAAGTAGTGCTTCACCCCGTATTGCATGGCCCGACAGGCATAGTCGAAATCTTTGTAACCAGACAACAGAATGAAACGAACGTCTGGAAAGTGCTCCGTCGTTTTGGCAACCAGTCCGATACCGTCCAATCCAGGCATAGAGATGTCGCTAATCACAAAGTCAGGCGGGCTGGCCTGAATCTGATCATAAGCCTCAATCCCGTTACGTGCCGTACCAACCAATCTCGTTCCCGCTTTTCCCCAATCAACCACCTGCGATATGCCTTCCAAAATCATACGCTCATCATCAACCAGTAGCACCTTGTACACGACCCTGATCCCCTTTCACATATGGAATACAGACATGAATCGACGTTCCTGTTCCTGACTCGCTATGCAGCTCTATCCCCCAAGGTGTACCAAATGTCAGGTTAATCCGTTCCTGAATATTCGTAAGTCCAATGCCCTGCCCACGAGTCGTGACCTGCCCGTTCCGCAGCTTTTCCAAGAAATCCGGCGTCATTCCCGGTCCGTCATCTTCAACTCGCAGAAATAGAGCCCCCTCGCTTTCTCTCGCAATAATAGCAATCCGACAGGGTTCAATTCGCGGCTCCAGCGCATAATGGATGGCATTCTCCACCAAAGGCTGAAGCGTTAGCTTCGGAATTTGCGCATCCATCAGTTCTTCCGGGACATCCAGATGGAAAACGAGACGTTCATCAAAACGTGTTGTTTGGATCGTTACATAGCTCCTTACAATATCCAGTTCTTTTCGAAGCGGAATCAGCTGCTCTTCAAAACTGACCGCACTACGCAGTAGAAAAGCAAGTGCTTCCACCATCTCTGAAATACGATCCTGCTTATTGGCCTTGGCGAGCCAGTTCACGGATTCCAGTGTGTTGTATAAAAAATGTGGATTAATCTGTGCTTGTAGTGCCTTTAGCTCTGTTTCCCGCAGTAATAGCTGCTTGGCAACATTCTCATTAATGAGCTCACGAATGCGGCGAATCATTTTCTTATATGTCCGATGTAGCAAGCCTACCTCGTCCTGTGTGGAAAGGGGGACCGCGCCAAGTGCTTCTTCTTCCAAACGGTCGAGATCGCCTTTTTCTATTTTACGCATGTTCTGGATTAGTTGAACGATCGGTTTGGTAATGCTGCCTGACAACCTAGCTCCCAATGCCAATGCAATAAGAAGCATAATTACAAAAATAGCGCTTACAAATTCTTTAATGATCGTAATGCTGCGAAACATATCATCGAAGGGGGTCATATGCAAATACGTCCAACCCGTATAAGAGGATTTGATTTGAGCAGCGAAAAAGGTTCCTCCTGAGTAGGTCGCAATCCCGTAAGGCTGCTTCCGGCCAAGCTCGGCCTGAATATCACTCTCACTCAAAAGTGGTGTTTCGGGATAAATCATCCGCCTTCCATCTGTAATCATCAGTTGTCCGTCACGGCCGGAGGTCTGCACACGATCTGCTACAATCCGGTCAATTCGCACACGAATCGCAAGCGTTCCGAGCCCATTCAGTGTAAAATTGGAATCGGTAAAGGATTTGAACTGCCGAGCTGCCAGCAAGGAGGAATGGCCTGCCGCATACCATGCATTGGAACCGTCATGTTCGTCTGCCAGCTCCGACAGGGTGGATCGAAGTTCTTGGGGAATACCTTCGCGGTTGCCCGCACTCATGACCTGTCCCTCTTTATCGATCACTATCATAGAATAGACATAGGTCTCAGAGCCGGCAAAGGCGACGAGCCTATTCGTTATTTTTTTACGCAGCACCATTTTGGCATAAGGTGACGTTTCCTTTTCCAATTGCAGCAAATAACGTTGAAGCTGCTCGTCCGTTGTTACCTTGAAAGTAACTTTTTCTACATCTTTCAGCTCATTTTCTATACCGATTGAAGAAATATTGAGTACTTCGGATGTTTTTTTGTACATTTGATTATCATAAATATGAAATACGTACTTAAGTATGACTGCAACAACTGCAAAATTAACCAGCATAAGTACCGTAATCAGTAGTACCATTTTATGATGGATTCCAGCATTTTTGTAAGCGCTTTTAAAGTAGGTAATCAGTGAATGTCGCCTCCTTTATAACATACAAAATACCCCATGCCTTGGTCATTCGGCAAGAGGTATTTGTATTTGCTTAGCGTTGATCGGTTGGTTTCGATTTGTCCGCCTTGCTCATATATTCGTCGTATCGGTCATCAAGTTCACGTGCCATACTCCGGTATTTACGCGTCTCCTCAACAATGGGATCGATATGAGTCTGAACCCGCACCTCATATTTAGGGCTGAGCCGTTCCCGCTTTTTGGCCTCATTCTCACGAATTTCGCCTTCCGTCAGCAGTTCACTGAGCTGGCGTTCCAATTCTTCGGATTGGCTCATCGCGATTTCCTCCTTCAGGATGATGGTCTACGTAGAATTATAACCCGGTTGCGTCTGCTTCTTTCAGCACTTGAATAAGTTGAGAATGAATAGCTGTATTCGTAGCTGCAATATGCCGTACACTCAGGTCATAAGGTCTGCCCAATGTATCGGTGATGGTACCGCCTGATTCCTGTACCAGCAAAGCGCCCGCTGCTACATCCCACGCATTTAAACCAATTTCGCAATAAGCCGACAGCCGTCCTGACGCTACATAAGCCAGATGCAATGCTGCCGAGCCCAGCGCACGAATACCACGTACTTGAGGTGTAAGAACCTGCGTAATTTTCATATTTAGCGGTTGTGCATACGTACGGTCCGGTGGGAAGCCAATGCAGACCAGACTATCTCCCAGTGTTTCTTCTCTCGATGCTTGCATGCGATTGCCATGTACATACGCGCCTTTTCCTTTTTCCGCTACAAACATTTCATCACGGGACGGATCATAAATGACCCCGACAATCACCTCTCCACGATGAGCCAAGGCAATAGACACACTGTAATACGGCAGACTGTGTACAAAATTGGTAGTGCCATCTACCGGATCAATAATCCATAAATATTCCTCTTCACGGGCAGCCTCTAATGCACGAGCCGAAGCTTCGGCTCCCGGCTCTACACTCTCTTCACCCAAAATGGCATGATCGGGAAAATGGGTCAGAATCAGTCTGCGAATCATCTGCTCTGCACCTTTATCTACCTCGGTCACTAGATCCGTAGGAGACTGTTTGGTATTCAAATGTTCAACAGTTCCCAGTCTGCTCTTAATCCATTCCCCGGCTTTGGATGCCGCGTTAATAGCCACGGCAGTATAGCTTTTTCCTGATACGATATAGGGAACCTTTTCGTTTTCATGTTCGTTCAACGTGTTCACTCTACTTTCTATATCATTGTTACGTGGTTTACGAATCTGCCCTACAGCACAGTCTCTTAACCATCTCTGTTTCAGTACAAGTTTGCTAGTTTACACATTCTAGTATACACAATAAACTGCATAAAGTTTCTCTAAATGGGAGCTTTATCCGCGAAATTCCACTTTCTAAGGCATAATTTCTACGGAAGCCCCATCCAGCACTTTAACCCCATTGCCTTCCTGAAGGTGCAGTTCATTCATCAATCCGAATAACGCTTCATCCTTAAGCTTGGCTTCAAGCATGACATCAATCCGATCCGTATATCCGGCAATATTGCGCAAAAAGGTAAGCAACGGCTCCACTAGAACACCGTCCGCATGGCCCCGGGGATCTTTTTCACTTTTGGGACTGGACGCATGGATTTTGGGCGGCAATGGATGATCAACAGAAGATCCGGCTTGGGCCAATTCCCCTTTCCAGGTATCCAAAATATCCGGCCATAGCTCCCACGGCTTTTCCCCCTCATTATTCACCCATTGATGATGAATATCGAGAACCATCGGCAACCCCGTCAATTTGCAAGCCTCCAGCGTTTCCACCGCATTGAACGTTTTATCATCATTTTCCAGCGTTAACCGTTCTCTTAACGAAAGATCCAGCGCACTAACCTGCTCTACAAAACGCTGACCTGAGGTCACCTTATCTCCGTATGCACCACCAATATGAATGTTGTTCTTGGCTTCGGCACCGAGCCCCATGGCCTCCAACATCGCTTTGTGGTACTTCAGATCATTAATGGAGCTCTCCAACACCTCAGGACGGGGAGTGCTTAACACTGTAAAATGATCAGGGTGAAACGATACCCTCATCCTATTCGCCTTGACATAGTTCCCTACCTCTGCAAAGTCAGCAGCAAGTGCCTGAAACGGGTCCCAATCCCGCAGATCCTGATGGGTCGCGAGCGGAATCAGCTTGGATGAGAAACGATAGACCTGGACATCACTCGCGCGATTATGGCGCAGCAGCCTCAAAGTATTATGGAGATTTTCGGCTGCTATCCTTTCTAGCTTGCGGATCGCAGCTTCTCGGTCTCCAATCTTGTTAAAGCTGGCCATTGTCATGGTTTTGGAGGGGGATGCATTTTGCACGGTAACCGACATGGCTACATAACCGAACCTTACGATCATAGGGTGTCTTCCTTTCAGCAGTCGCATTAGATGGTAAGGCCGCTTTCGTTCTGTGACCTAAAACCCTTTTCTACTGATCATACCCGGAAAAGCACCTGCTGATTCGGTGTTATCGTACAAATTGCAAGAAGGAAACAGCTAGGATTGCTGCTGTGCTCCAAAAAACATTTCATCCGCCAATGCGGTCTGAATTCTCGCTTCCTCTTCATTCAGCTTACGAATGAGAATCATTTCAACTTCGGTCACTTCATCGCCCTGGAAATTAATTTCGGCGATACAGCCCACAATCTGCACGATGGCTACTGCCACGTTATCCACGCTGTAAGCGATGACCTTCTGGCCTGTCGGAAACACGCGCAGCCCGGATTTAACCATTTTGCCACGTCCGTATTCCAGGAGTTCGTAAAGTTCTTGTTCGCTCTTGAATTTGCACACTGAGTTAAATTCAGTTTGAAAGCCCATGTGTAGCCGCCACCTTTCATGATTAAGGGTTTAGTGTTGTGCTCAAAGATATGCCATTTATATGAACAAAAAGGAGAGTGATCAGCTCCCCTTTGTTTCGTTTATGAGTTCTCGTAGTGCAACGCAGACCTGCGCTCATAACGCTCCAGTGCAAGAGCAATCATGCGGTCCAGTAGACTTGCATAGGATACGCCAGTTTCTCTCCACAGCAATGGATACATACTGAACGGTGTAAAACCAGGCATTGTATTCACTTCATTAATAAGGATATGTCCGTCCGAGCGTCTGACGAAGAAATCGGCACGGGAAATCCCGCAGCCTTCCAGAGCGCGGAACGCTTGCAATGCGGCTTCACGAATACGATCTGCCACTTCCTCATCCAACGGTGCTGGAATAAGCATTTGCGATTGGCCATCCGTATATTTGGCAGCGTAATCGTAATAATCACTCGACGATACAATTTCACCCGGTACAGAGGCAATCGGCTCGTCATTGCCAAGTACGCTGACCTCAATCTCACGGGCATCGACATACTCCTCGACAATCACCTTCAGGTCAAATTGCAAAGCCAGATCTACAGCCTTTTCCAGTTCTTCTCGGTTGCTGGCTTTGGAAATACCGACACTTGATCCCAGATTGGCCGGTTTGACAAAGCAAGGATAACCTAACTCGGTTTCCATGGTACGTACCAGATCATGACTGGTTTGGGCCCACTGTGTACTATTAAAATAACAGTATTTCACTTGCGGCAATCCTGCATGCTCAAACAGCTTCTTCATGACGCCTTTATCCATACCTGCTGCCGAAGCCAGCACTCCTGCACCGACATAGGGCATATCCGCCATTTCGAACAGACCCTGAATCGTTCCGTCCTCACCAAAGGTGCCGTGCAGCAACGGAAACAGCACATCCAGCGACTGCTCTCCGTACAGCTTGCCGAACAACGTATCTAATGCCGCCTTGGTGCCACCCTCTGCGCGTTCCAGCTTCAATTGCTCTACAGAAGCCAGAGGAGCGTTTAATAGCGCCCCTCTACGCCAATCGCCAGCCTTCGTAATATAAAAAGGAATAATCTCGTATTTCTCATAGTTAAAAGCGTTCATTACCGCATACGCCGTTTGCAGCGAAACCTCATGTTCGCCCGATTTGCCACCGTACACCAGCCCTACGGTCAATTTTTGATTTGCCATGCCTATCCTCCGCTTTCCTGCTTTCGTCATGTGACTGATTTGCATCACTGTACCTGTTATCCATCATCTCATTTAAAAATAGTCGGCGATGTGATAAAAGCGATATACCGTGTTGTCCGTCCACGCATACGAATTTTTATAGTCCCAATAACGATGTCTGGAGCTTACCGTATGTGCATTGACTAGCGGCATGCCACCCGCATCAAAGGCCGTTACCACCGTGCTGTGCTGGAAGGTTCCGTCACCATCCCAATCGTAAAAAATGACGTCCCCCAGCATGAGCTGCTCTGGGCGACTCACCTGCTCAGCGGTCAACCCCCATGAGCTGGAGCCCAAATACCGCTCTAGGCTGTTGGAGACCGCCCAACTATAGCTCCACAGCTCACGTCCGGCGACCCGTCCTTTATACCACCAGCCCGATTCTCTTTTACCAGTATAGTGGATCGGTGCTCCCCCTGCAAAGAGGCATTGCGAGATATAATTGGTGCAATCCACATCAAAACCTTCAAACTCCGGATTGAAGCTATCCCACCACTGATCTGCATAGGCTGCTGCTTCTTCGCGGCGATATCGGCTGGGACGTGCTGATGAACCAAAGCCCAGCACACCGCGATTCAGCAGCGGCAGATTCCCTCCTTGATTAAACGAAGCCTGTTCAAAAGGAACCTCTCCCCCCGCTGGCTTCCTTTCTGCCGGATCGCGCTCAATTCTCGCTACCTGCCAGGCTTCACCCTCGCGTGTGAACGTCAGACGCTCCCGTTCAATCCGATCCTCCCGGTGAGTCATCCCGCCCTTCTCATAAAAGAGTCGGACATGCAGTTGTACATCTACCACAGCCTCATCGGGGGTATCCTGCACCATTCGTAGCGGCTTGGCGCGTGTCTCGCTGCGTAGGGGAACAGCATCCCGTTCGTTGTACCACTGCTCCAATCTGGCCGCACGTGCTGCTCGTTCCATCCGCTGACCCACCTCCAGATACTCATCCGGCTGCGGTACACCATTCACCTCACTGCGATTGTATTGATTCACGTAAGCAAAAAGGGCCTGTTTCCATTCCCGCTCCCCCATCCCTATCCCTCCATATTCGTCCCGCTATCCTTTTCCGGGGATAACCGGAATGATGTATAACTTCCATTCTTGCATCTCTGGTCTGATATGCTCTCTATCTATAAGTATGAATCTCTAAAGCTTGGTATGAACATCGAAACGCGAGGGAGCGGAACGTTTTATTTTCCAATCTGCAATGTATCTTTTAGGCCAAAAAAACTTTACGGAACTGCCTGAAAACGGTATACTTAATCCAAAAGCAATCATTTTGAAATCACGTTTCATCTAATGAAACAAATTACATTGATCGCAACCTCTAACACGTAATGAACCACTGAAGATGTAATTGAGAACGCAACCAATTTAAACCAACTGTGCAAGACGTCGAAAAAACGACATCCCTATTTTCCCCCAAGCATCCACTTCAAGGAGGTAATACTTATGTCAGGAAAAGATCAATTCTCCATTGCCCGTAGTCTCGAAGTTAACGGTAAGCCTTATCGCTACTATAGTCTTAAGGCACTGGAGGAACAAGGAAAGAGCGGTGTTGCCAAGCTGCCTTTCTCCATTAAAGTGTTGCTGGAAGCTGCGGTTCGCCAATTTGACGGACGCGCCATTACAGATGAACATGTACAGCAGCTGACAGGCTGGGCTGAAGATCGGGACACCAACAAGGAGATTCCATTCATTCCTGCACGCATCGTGCTACAGGATTTTACCGGCGTCCCGGTGGTTGTCGATTTGGCAGCCATGCGTGATACAGTGAAAAAAGCGGGCGGTGATCCGAAACAAATCAATCCACTCGTTCCTGTCGATCTCGTTATCGACCATTCGGTCATGGTCGATGCTTTCGGTACCAGTGACGCGCTGGATTACAATATTAATGTAGAGTTTGAACGCAACGAGGAGCGGTACCGTTTTCTGCGTTGGGCGCAAACGGCGTTCAACAACTTCCGGGCCGTTCCGCCATCCACCGGTATCGTCCATCAGGTCAATCTGGAGTATCTCGCCTCCGTGGCCGCCACCAAAACCATTGACGGCGAAACGGTCGTCTTCCCGGATTCCCTCGTGGGAACAGACTCCCATACCACAATGATTAACGGCCTGGGTGTTGTTGGCTGGGGTGTCGGCGGGATTGAGGCAGAGGCGGGTATGCTGGGGCAACCGCTGTATTTTGTCACTCCCGATGTGATTGGCTTCAAGCTGACAGGCAGTCTGACGGAAGGCTCTACCGCCACCGATCTCGCGCTCACTGTAACGCAAATGCTGCGTAAAAAAGGCGTAGTCGGCAAATTCGTAGAATTTTACGGGCCTGGTCTGGCTAACATCAGCTTGGCTGACCGCGCGACGGTTGCCAACATGGCACCGGAATACGGCGCAACGATTGGCTTCTTCCCGGTCGATGCGGAAACGCTGGCCTACCTGCGCAGCACCGGACGTTCCGATGAGCAAGTAAGCCTCGTAGAGGAATATTACAAGGCGCAAGGCATGTTCCGCACATCCGATACGCCGGACCCTGTGTTCAGCGATACGATTGAGCTGGATCTGGCTTCGGTTGTACCGAGTCTCGCCGGACCCAAACGTCCGCAGGACCGTGTTGAGCTTAGCCGCATGAAAGAAACCTTTGAAGGCATTATCCGTACCCCAGTGGACAAAGGTGGCTATGGACTGAGCGATGAAAAAATCGCACAGAAGATTCCGCTCACCCATCCGGACGGCTCCACCAGCGAGTTGGGTACAGGAGCAGTCGTTATTGCAGCTATCACAAGCTGCACGAATACCTCCAATCCAAGCGTTATGCTCGGTGCGGGCTTGCTGGCCAAAAAAGCAGTGCAGCGCGGGCTCAAAAAGCCGGGCTATGTTAAAACAAGCTTGACACCAGGCTCCCTCGTCGTGACGGAATACCTGCAAAAAGCCGGATTAATCGGACCGCTCGAAGCCCTCGGCTTCCATGTGGCAGGTTACGGCTGTGCGACCTGTATCGGTAACTCCGGCCCACTTCCTGACGAAGTGAGTCAAGCCATCACAGACAATGATTTGACGGTTGGCGCAGTTATTTCCGGCAACCGGAACTTTGAAGGCCGTGTGCATGCTCAGGTCAAAGCCAATTATCTCGGCTCACCGCCACTGGTTGTCGCTTATGCGCTGGCAGGCACAGTGAACATTGATTTGGTGAACGATCCGCTCGGTTACGATCAGGACAATCAGCCAGTCTACCTCAAAGACATTTGGCCTACTTCTGAGGAAATCAAGGAAGCGATCAGCCTGTCTCTTAGCCCGGATATGTTCCGCCGCAAATACGAAAATGTATTTACTGCTAACGAAAAATGGAACTCCATTCCGGTTCCTGAAGGCGAACTATATGAATGGGATGAAAAATCAACTTATATTCAAAATCCACCATTCTTTGAAAAACTTCAGGATGGCGTACAAGATATCAAGGAAATCCGTAATGCCCGTGTGCTTGCCCTGTTGAATGATTCGGTCACGACAGACCATATCTCACCAGCAGGCAACATCGCCCCTTCCAGCCCGGCAGGACTGTACTTGAAAGAGCATGGTGTGGAACGCAAGGACTTCAACTCCTACGGCTCCCGTCGTGGTAACCACGAGGTCATGATGCGCGGTACATTCGCCAACATCCGTATCCGCAACAATGTGGCTCCAGGCACCGAGGGCGGCGTGACCAAATACTTGCCAACGGATGAGGAAATGTCCATCTATGATGCATCCATGAAATATCAGGCAGCCGATCAGAACCTGATCGTCATTGCTGGTAAGGAATACGGCACAGGCAGCTCTCGTGACTGGGCGGCCAAAGGTACGCTTCTGCTGGGCGTTAAGGCTGTCATTGCCGAAAGCTTCGAGCGGATTCACCGCAGTAACCTGGTCGGCATGGGTGTACTGCCTCTGCAATTCCAGGAAGGCTATGGCTGGTCCAGCTTGGGTCTGAACGGTCGTGAAACGTTTGACATTCTTGGCATCGACAATGACGTGAAGCCGGGTCAAGAGCTTACGGTTGTAGCTAAACGCGAGGATGGCACGAAGTTCGAATTCCCGGTAATTGCCCGTCTGGACAGTACTGTCGATATCGACTACTACCACAACGGTGGTATTCTGCAAACCGTATTGCGTCAAATGATTCAAGCTTAATATGTAACATTATACATGCAGAACCCCCGAGTGCAGATTCATCTGCGGTTCGGGGGTGTTTTTTTATCTGTATGAGACCCTATATAAAGTAAAAAAATAGGACAAAAAAAGCCGATCCTCTCAGGACCGGCTCCAACTGTGTTCTCCTATAACCTTACCTTCGCAAGCGAGTTACTTCGAAATATCCAAAAATCCCTCTCCAAACACGTCCCGCACGTCATGAATGGTGATAAATGCTGCTGTGTCGATGGCTTTCACTATCTTTTTAAGCGCTGACACCTCTTGTTTACTAATGACGATATACAGCACTTCTTTTGGATTTTTAGTGTAATAGCCGTGGCCTGACAGGACGGTAACTCCACGATCCATTTTCGTAATAACCATCTCAGCAATTTTATCTTGGTGCTCCGAAATGATCATGACCGCTTTTTTAGGGTTTAGTCCTTCGATCATGAAGTCCATCACCTTCGTACCAACGTACAAAATAACGATAGTTAGCATCAATTTTTCTGGACCAATAATAAAATAGGAAGAGAACGCGACAATCAAATCAAAAAACAGCAGGCCATAACTGATATTCCAATCCAGATACTTGTTGGCAATTCGGGCTAAAATGACCGTTCCCGCCGTAGTGCCACCTACCCGTACAATTAAGCCAATGCCGACCCCCACCAAAACTCCGGCAAATACAGCATTAATCGTCGGCTCATGCGAATCAATCCGCCAGTTGACCGTTAAATGTAAAAACAGCGAGTTAAAAGCGACCGCAATTATAGTGTACAGGGTCGTTCTCTTGTCCAAAAATTTATATCCGACAATCAACAGCAAGCCATTAATCACCAGATTAACGATCGAGGGAGACCACTGAAACAGGTAGTACAGGATGATCGTGACCCCTGTAACGCCGCCCTCGCCAAACTCATTCGGGATCACAAACAGATTAACAGCTAGCGCGAAAAAAAACGCACCCAGAATAATAAATGCGATATCTGCAATACTTTTTTTCATATATGCTCTAATCCTTTCTCTAACATTTCAAAGGATGAATCGCCAGATGGATTGGCTGACTCTTGTTGTCAAAATACGCTGACAACCAGTTCATGGTATCTACTACCAAACATAAAGTCAATACAACTTTGACACTTTAATTCGCCACCAGACTGCCTCAATCCTGACTTGGATTTCGCAAAAATTCTCCTTTTACAAGGTTATTCGACAAAAAAACACAATCCCGACTACTAAACTAAGAAAACGGGCCTCTAGCCCTTGTTTTAGACCTAGGCACATTTTCCTCTAAAACGACCATCCTCCTAATCGACATTTTGGACACATATGACCATCTTCCTGTTTTATGTCAAAAGCGTTTTACTTTGAAAAAATGTGGGTATAATGATTGAAACATTACCAAGCAACCTACTTAGCATTACGACATCAAGTACATACAAATAGTCCTATACAGACGTCCTAAGCAACTCAATCTGAATTTGACAATATGGAATTGGAGGAATGACCTACATGAATACAATGAACTTAACCGTCCACACCCTGATGCCCTTTCACCACCAATACCAACGTGCCAACGCGGTGAGTATGCAGAAGAAAGAAGATAGCTCGGAGAAGAAGCTCAGCTTTCAGGACATTTTGAATGAAAAAATGGGTAAAAAATAAGGCGCCGTTTATCCGGTTGCATGATCCCGCTTTACATAAGCTAAAAAGCCGTAGTTTCCTACATCGACTGTAGAGAACCACGGCTTTTTTTAATTCATGTGTTCCTAAACTCACACGTTCGTTTTACTGACCTCCATCCCGATACTGCTCTGCCTTCTCACGCATCCCGGCAGCTACTGCTTCTTGAGTGTTCAGCCCCTTATCCGCTGCATAGGCGCGAATGTCCTGCGTGATACGCATACTACAAAATTTGGGGCCACACATTGAGCAAAAATGTGCTTCCTTGGCGCCCTCTGCCGGTAGTGTTTCATCATGGTAGGACAGGGCCCGCTCGGGATCAAGCGACAGATTGAACTGGTCCCGCCAGCGGAACTCAAAGCGTGCCTTGGACAAAGCATCATCCCGCTGCTGCGCCCGTGGATGACCCTTCGCCAGATCGGCAGCATGTGCCGCAATTTTGTAGGTAATGACACCCTCGCGGACATCATCCTTATTGGGCAGACCCAAATGCTCCTTAGGCGTAACATAGCACAGCATGGACGTCCCGAACCAACCGATCATCGCCGCCCCGATGGCTGAAGTAATATGATCATATCCGGGGGCAATATCCGTCGTGAGCGGCCCCAAGGTATAGAAAGGAGCTTCCTTACAAATCTCCATTTGTAAATCCACATTCTCTTTGATTTTATGCATAGGGACATGTCCTGGCCCTTCAATCATGACCTGAACATCATGCTTCCATGCGATTTGCGTTAGCTCGCCCAACGTTTCCAGCTCTGCAAACTGTGCTTCATCATTCGCATCATAGATACTACCTGGACGTAGACCATCCCCGAGAGAAAAGGCCACATCATAGGCTCTCATAATTTCGCAGATTTCTTCAAAATGTGTATACAAAAAATTCTCCTGATGGTGCGCAAGGCACCAGGCTGCCATGATCGACCCGCCACGGGATACAATTCCCGTCATTCTATTCGCCGTCATCGGTATATACCGCAGCAATACACCCGCATGAATTGTAAAATAGTCCACTCCCTGCTCCGCCTGCTCAATCAGCGTATCGCGATACAGCTCCCACGTCAGCGCTTCTGCTTCGCCGTTCACCTTTTCAAGTGCCTGATAGAGCGGCACAGTCCCAATTGGTACAGGAGAATTCCGAATGATCCATTCACGTGTTGTATGGATATTACGGCCTGTGGACAGGTCCATAACTGTATCCGAGCCCCAACGCACAGCCCAGGTCATTTTCTCCACTTCCTCCTCGATGGAGGAGGTAACCGCAGAATTGCCAATGTTCGCATTGATCTTCACGTGAAAATGACGCCCAATGACCATTGGCTCACTTTCCGGGTGATTGATATTCGAAGGCAAGATGGCTCGTCCAGCCGCCAACTCCTGCCGTACAAACTCAGGCTCCACCCCTTCGCGGATCGCCGCAAATTCCATTTCTGGCGTAATGATCCCTTGCCGCGCATAATGCATTTGTGTCACTGTACGACCTTGCGAAGCACGAAGCGGACGGTTGGTCACGCCGGGAAATTCCACTGTCTCCCGTTTGAAGCCAGTTTTCAGTCCATTATCCTCCGGCTGTACAGCGCGTCCCTCGTAAGCCTCCACATCGCCCCGTTCCAGTGCCCAAGCTCGCCGTAATGGAGGCAGGCCCTGACGGATATCGACCTGATAGGCTTCGTCAGTCATGGGACCGCTTGTATCATATACACGCAATGGCTCATGATGCTCCGTGCCCTGCGGCGTATGTGTAGGATGAAGAGCAATTTCGCGCTCTGGCACGGCAATGTCCGGCCGTGAGCCTTGAATATATACCTTACGGCTCCCTGGAAAGGGCGTTACCCCATTGGCTTGATCCCCGTTTGTCTTCTCTACCTCAACTTCTTTTGTTCCTACCAATCTTACTTCGTTTGATTTCAATTCTGTTCCTTTTGTTCCTTCTGCTTCTGTCGGCTTCATTGTCCATTCCTCCCGTTTCGATGAAATGACACACCGATCCGGAACCATTCCCAGGGTGGCGCTGATCTATGCAAAAAAGCCGGTTCCCTAGGGAACCGGCTAATCTAACGAGGCAGCTATCCAGACAGTACGCATGTGGAATAATCCTATTCCAATGCGTCACCGTAGACAGCAGCCGCGTATACATTTCATTGGCCGATTACTTCCCTACGCTGGTATGATCCAGATCAGGTGCAAAGGGTCCGGAATCTTGCACGATTCCATCTCAGCCCGGCATTACAGGCTCCCCCAGTAACTGTGATACTTCTATTCACATGAGGCGGCTATAACAGACATCCCGCCATCCTTACCAGACTACTTTAAATTTATAGCTTTGGCAACCCTTCTAGGTTCACTTTACCAAGGAGACACTCCCCATCAAATCACTCTGCTTGCTTCAACTGTGTTCATTCTTGTTACGGAAGCATAAGCCCCATTTCCTTCGCCGCTTCAATCAAAATCGGAGCAAAGTCATGTAGCGTCTCGGGTGCAAGCCGACTGACCGGACCGGATACAGATAAAGCCGCAGTGACCTGTCCCTTCCGGTTTACAATTGGCGCAGCCACAGCAGCAGCCCCTGGCTCCCGTTCTTCATAGCTGGTCGCATAGCCCTTCTCGCGGATGTCCTGTAGCTGGGCTTTATAGACCTCCGGGTCTACCGAGGGCGGCCATTCATCCCCGCTTAGCAGAGCTTCCAGCTCCTGCGGCGGCATAAAGGCTGCCAGCACCTTGCTGGAGGCCCCTACAGCAAGCGGCATACGCGCACCTACAGGCGCGACCCTGCGAATCGCCTGATTGCTCTGCACGGCTTGTATGCGAATACGCATGCTGCCGTCCCGTAAGTACAAGCTGACCGTCTCGCCCAAACGGTCACGTAATCCTTCCATTGCAGGCTGTAACAACACCGCCGGCTCGTCACTTTGGGACAAATGCGTGGATAGCTCCCAAATGCGGAAGCCAAGTCGATATTTTTCCGTTTCGGCATTCCGAACGACAAAGCCCCGATCCTCCAACGTAGTCAGCAGCCGATGAACCGTGCTTTTATGTAGACCAATTTTGGAGGCAATCTCCGTCAGGCCAAGATCCGAATCTGCGGTAAAACACAGCAGTATATCAAGTGCACGCTCTACAGCGCGAACGGTTAATTTACGGTCTTCCATCGTGAACCGCTCCTCTTGTATCCATATTCGTTTCACACTATGAAACATGGTTACATAAATTATATAGAATAGTCGCGGCTACTGTAAACCGATGTTTTTGTGACAACCATATTACAGAACGAGAACAAACATCGACAATTCTTTGCATCATTTTTACTTTTCCGGTTCAGGCGTTGACTTTGGATAATCCCCATCATACGATAATAGGTATCTATACGGATCTACACTATCATTTTCAAGTGGAATTATACCTATATTCTATGAAACGAAGATCAATTTTATATAAGGAGGCTCTTACATGATTTCGACATCCCAGCGCAACTCTCAGCTACAGACCGCTGTTCAGGAGCCGTCCACCCCACTCTTTAATCCCCGTCTGCTGCGGTTCAAGCACGTTGTGATTGCTCTGCTGCTGTCGGTCGTCTTTTTTCTGTTGTTTTGTTTTATTGCCTTGCATGCTTACATCGCATGGGTACTTACGAATCCCACCGTTGCACCGCTGTACTCTAATCCGATGCAGGCCAAAAGCATGCCTTATGAGGAAGTCAGCTTCCCTGCCAAGGATGGTAGCCGCATGGTACAAGGCTGGTATATCCCAGCGGATCAATCGCGGAAAACGATTATTTTCAGCCATGGCTATGGAGCTAACCGCGAAGAAAGCTGGATTCCCATGTATGATCTGGCGCATTATGCCCACAGTTTGAACTTTAATGTAGTCATGTTCGATTATGGATTCGCGTCACAAAACAGCAAAGCAGTCGCGACCGGAGGCAAAGCGGAATCCCAGCAACTTCTCGGGGCAATTCAGCTTGCGAAGCAACGCGGCTCGTCGGAGATTATCGTATGGGGCTTCTCTATGGGGGCAGGAACCGCTCTTCAGGCGGGCTTGCAAACCAAGGATGTGGACGCAATGATTTTGGACAGCACCTTCCTGCTGGAACCGGATACGCTGTACCATAACATTCACAATCAAATTAATCTGCCAAGACATCCGTCTTTGGAAATTCTGGAGTTGCTGTTTCCAGTTTTGAACGGCACCAGCTTGCATCAGATTCCATATCAGGAGGTTAAAAAGGAAAACTATCCGTTCCCGATCATGTTTGTGCATGGTACACAGGATGAAAAAGCTCCTTATCCTATTGCGGAAAAGCTCGCTGCCAATCAAACTAATCCGCTTTCCAGTGTATGGATTGTTAAAAACGGGATACATGAGCTTATTTTCAGAGAGCACCCTCGTGAATATTTGCGACGGGTATCGACGTTTCTAAGCAGTGTACAGGAGCTGGAGGACAAGAAAACCGTCGCTGATGCCCACAAACAAACGACTACGAAGTAAATTTTTCGAAGAACTGTATTCTATTCTTCGCCTGGAAGAAGCCTGCCTATGGACACTTAACCCGTGCCGTAGCTGGGTTTCTTTTTCGTTTTCCATGGTTATCCATTGTTCTACGTAACAGATGTGACCGGATTAAGGGAGTTCATAGACATATTCCCGATGGGACAGCGAATATACTGGGTACGTATGCATCCAGGGCAGATCTGCCAGATCCGCCGGATAGCCATAGTAGGATACGGGAGGTAAAAAACGATGCTGAGTACTTATGGGTCTTTCCTGCCCTTACGTGTGCTGGAGGAAATTCGGCATTGGAAGCAGCAGGAAAGTTGGCATGTGGAAGTAATTAAATCCGCTACCGAGGGACTGGAGCCTACTTATGTACGGCTGCTGGATGATTGGCGGACTGTATTCGAACAGACGGAACGCACCGCCATAGAGTTGCTAGAAGAGCAACGGAGCGCACTCGATCCGGCAGATCAGGCGTGGCATCAGGAATGGAAACAGATGTCGGCTGCTCCACAAGCACATACACACGAATTCACTGAACATTCAAAACAGTCAAGGGGATTAGACGCGACATCATCTGTAAAGATACCATTGACAGAGTCAGCCTTAAACTCTCAGCCTGACTCACAAGAACTAAATCGTCGACTGGACGATTTGCTGCAAACCGCAAACCGTCAGTCACAGGAGTATGTACGACAGCTCGGTCTGCTGAGCGAGCACAGTCATGCATTGCGTCAGCAGCCAAAATCCGCCGGAGTTGTATTACACGCGGCACATGAAAGCCAATATTTCCTGATCTCGACAACCCCCTTTCAAGAACCCGGCTCCATCGCAAGGGCTGCTAGGTTGTATCATGTAGCGGAAGAGGGTGCGAATTACCCAGAGGAATCGTTTCGAGAACGGCAGGCAGGCATAAGGGGAGAAGGCGCATGGACGACTAAAAGCGTCAAATCCAGCCAAGCGCAACCTTCGGCAACGGAAAAAACCTCACCCGGCCGGCCGGTTCCTATTGGGGGACATCGGCTACCGCCGCTCCCTTACCCCTATAATGCGCTTGAACCGTATATTGATGAGAAAACGATGCGTATTCACCATGATAAGCATCATTTGAGCTATGTGAATGACCTGAATAAAGCGGAAAAGAAGCTGGAAGAAGCCCGAAAAACAGGTGATTTTGACCTCGTAAAACATTGGGAACGTGAACTGGCATTCAACGGCGCAGGCCATTATCTGCATACTCTTTTTTGGACGATCATGAGTCCTCAAGGCGGTGGAAACCCAAGCGGACCGCTGGCTGAACAGATTAAAAAGGATTTTGGCAGCTACGATGCATTCAAAAAGCAATTCAGCTCGGCAGCCGAAAAGGTCGAGGGTGGCGGCTGGGCTATCCTGGTATGGAGTCCACGCGCGGGACGGCTTGAAATTTTGCAGGCCGAAAAGCACCAGAATCTGACTCAATGGGAGTCCATTCCGCTGCTGGCGATAGATGTATGGGAACATGCATATTACTTAAAGCATCAAAACGAGCGCAACAAATACATTGAGGATTGGTGGCATGTCGTTAACTGGCCAGAGGTGGAGGCGCGCTATACCCAAGCCTCCAAACTGAGATGGCAACCCTTCTAGAGGTTGTTCAAAAAGTCGTCTTTCCATAACGAAGCTAATCAAGAAGCGGATTCGACGTCGAATCTTGAATTCAGCCAGGCCTTCCGTTGCTCACGTAGATCTGTCTACGCTCCCCTACTCAGTCCCTGGCTTCATCCAACCTTCTCGATCCTGAAAAGCCGACTTTTTGAACACGCACTAATAGGCTTCTAAGCTAAATAAAAATTACACCTGCAAATCGTATCGCTCTCTGAGCGCTGCTATTTGTTCGGTCAATCCTTCCGGGTGTACCAGCCAGCCATCGGCAGGTAAAATGGCTGTCCGGCTCTCAACAACACGGCGCAGAGATGCCGTGTACGCCTCAACAGACGGCACGCCAGCCAGCTCTGCCAGGCTACCCATCGTTGCTGGATTCACCCGAGGGTAATCCTGCTGCTGCACGCCTGCCGACGTGTCCCCGGCTGCCTCTGTATAGAACTGCTGCACCGCCTGTGCACGCTCTGCACCGCTGCCCTCAATCATCACGAAGGCTGTGATGATATACGCCTTGGCTTGGCGCCGCTGTGCAATGCCGCAAAACTTGCGGCCCCGGACGCTGACATCGTAATCCCCGGGACAGAAGGACCCGGGGATTTCTCCGGTCTGCGCCTCGCCAGACCACGGAACCAGCGCATCGGCAATTAGCGCTGCCATGAGCCGAAAATCTTCATGCAGGCTGATGGCCCGCTGTGGATTCGGCAGGATCAAGGACAGGTTCAGTACCCCCCTGTCCAGCATGACGGCTGCTCCACCCGAGGGGCGTACGCATACCGAGGTTCCCGCGTTGCGCACTCGCTCCATCGCCTGTGGGGCGTAGGGAAGCCTTCGGTCCCGGTGACCGATCACAAGCGCTGACGGATGCCGCCATAGATGCAAAATGGGTGTAGCTCCTTTCCCTACTTGCCGACAGGCCAACTCCTCCCAAGCCAGCGGAGACAAAACATCCTCCTGAGTGGCCGCGAGTGGCGTTTCAAACCACTGCAACTCAGGCAAAGCTGTTGTTTTTTCTGTTGATCTATGTACATTCTCCATACGTTATCCCCTATCTTAAAAATAACTGTTATCCATAGGCAAATCGTAATTTTAAGGTAGCTATCCCGTCGTCTCTATTTCTGATGTTAACAAAAAAAGGTGGCTACGCCTATGCGTAAACCACCCTTTTTTTGTTCATCACATAAACGTCTTGCGATGTTCGATCAATCCTTGAGCAGCGACAAAAACTCTGCGCGCTGCGCTGCATCATCACGAAACGTACCGCGTACTGCAGACGTTACCGTTTTGCTACCAGGCTTTTTGACACCTCTTGCACACATGCACAAGTGCTCGCCTTCCACGACCACCATAACCCCGTGAGCGGAGACCGCTTCATTTAAAATATCAGCGATCTGTGATGTAATACGCTCCTGTACCTGCAATCGGCGGGTCACTGCCTCTACCAGACGTGCAAGCTTGCTCAGTCCTACAATTTTGCCGCTGGGTACATAGCCGATATGCACTTTTCCGAAGAAAGGAGCCATATGGTGCTCACACTGGCTGTAATAGACGATGTCCTTCACGATCACAAGCTCCTCGTGATTCTCGTCAAATGTCACACCCAACGCATCCCGGGGATCAACCTCATAACCCGCAAATATTTCCTCATACATGCGCGCAACGCGTGCCGGTGTTTCCAACAACCCTTCACGCTTGGGGTCCTCACCGATCAGTTGTAAAATCTGCTCCACATGGTACTCGATTTTATCCCGGTTATCCGCAGCTTTGCGGTTAATATAATCTTTTACGCCAGCCACAGTAATCCTCCTCTATGCAGCAACCTCATGCGGCATCCGTGCTCTCGTTGCTCATTATTTCCGACGGCCCTGATTTTTACGCGGACCAGGCTGATTTTTGGAGAACTGTTGGTTCTTCATCATCTGCTGGGCTTTTTGCATTTGTTTCCCATTCAAGTTGTAACCCATCTGTTTGGCCATTTTTTGCAGCGTTTCAGGGTCGTTTTGCATCTTTTCAAGCTGTTTACGAAGATAATAAGCACCGATGAAAAATCCCCCAACCAAACCAGCAATCAGGGTAATAATCGGAATGACAATATTCCACACCACGAAGTCGTCACCTCTGTATATTTATATGAAACATCTTGAATTGCACGAACCTATCATAGCAAAACATGGGACAGCTAGCAAATCACTTTTTGCAAACATATGTCCTTATTGTTTCTCCAAATCCAGCAGCTTCGTCTTGACTGGTAAGCCTCCTGCATAACCGACCAAACTTCCGTTTGCACCCGATACCCGGTGACATGGAAATAGAATGGGTAACGGATTTTTGTTATTGGCTCCACCCACAGCACGTACCGCCTTGGCTCGTCCGATCGATTCCGCAATATCTTTGTAGGACACACTTTGCCCGTACGGAATATTTTGCAGTGCACGCCATACCTGCTCTTGAAAAGGAGTGCCTCTCAAATCATAGGCTATACTGAATTCCCGTCGTTCTCCCGCAAAATATTCACGCAATTGGTCTGCGGCTTCGCGCAGTTTTTCCGGCTCCTGCACATAGACATATTCCCCAATCCATGTTCGGGCCCATTGCTGAAGCAGTGCTTCCTTTGCATGAAAAACGCCATAGTCTATTCGGCACAGCCCCCGATCCGTAGCGCACAGCGTCAACGTGCCCACAGGTGTCTCCATCTCATCATAATAAATGGTGGTTGGACCCTGTGAATCCCCGGCCGTTACTTCTGATTTTGGTAATTCAGACGCCTTTTGCTGTTCTGCCTGCTCTTGTTCCTCTAGTTTGGAATGCGCTTGCGCGATCATTTCGCGTACTTTCTCATGTTGTTCCTTCTCTGATGCTTGCTTGATCGCTGTCATAGCGTTTTCCCCTCCTATTCGACTCAAAGCCCACGCCGCCGTGCCTCGCAGCTCGGGACGCGGATCATTCAATAAAACCTCCGTTAACTTGGGCACTGCGCTGATATCCTTGAAATTGCCCAGTCCAATGACTGCATTGCGTTGAATGGGCTTCTTCCCTCGCCAAGCCGCCGCACTTTGTCCAAATCGGTCTTTGAATTCACGGTTGCTCAAATCCAATAACGGCAGCAGCAACGGCTTCACAATTTCAGGATCGGGTGTAAGCTCGGGATGGTGATCCCAGTTGAGACCCCGATTTTTGGGGCAAACCATTTGGCAGGTATCACATCCGTACAGCCGATTCCCTATCTTCCGCATAAACTCCTCATCCAGAAAGCCCTTCGTTTGCGTCAAAAAGGACACACATCGCTGGGCATTCAGCTGTCCAGGACCCACAAGTGCGCCCGTAGGACAGGCATCCAAACATTTGGTACACTCGCCGCAACCATCCGTTACCGGTTCATCTGGCTGGAAAGGAATGTTCGTCAACAGCTCACCTAGATAAATCCATGATCCTAGCGTCGGTGAAATCATCATCGTATTTTTGCCGCTAAATCCAATCCCTGCGCGTTCCGCAACGGCTCGATCGGACAATTCTCCGGTATCCACCATGTTTTTCAATATGGCATCAGGTACCCGCTCACTTATAAAAGCCTCAAGCTTTTCCATCGCTTCGCGTAGTACCAGATGATAATCTTTCCCCCAGGCTGAACGTGCCAAAATACCACGGTACTTCCCCTTGTCCGACTTCGGCGGGTCCTTCATTTTGGAAGGGTACGCCACCGCAATAGCAATCAGAGATGCAGGCTGTGAGCCATACAGCTCCGGGTAGATCCGCTTATCAATATCTGGCTCTTCAAAGCCGGATTCATAGCCTTTCGCACGATGCTCTTCCAATATAGCTTTCAGAGACAGAAAGGGGTCGGCGGATGCGAACCCGATGGAGTCGATACCCAGCCCTGGAGCTGCCTCAATAATTTCCTGCTTGAGCGAAGCCCAAGTCGAAGCGGTTCCGGCAGCCGCCTGAGTCAATCCGCGTTGCATCCGATACTCACCTCTCTTCCACTTTTTATCATTACAGATATGAGGATTTGCAAAATTCTCATATCTCAAATTTCAACAGAAAACAGCAGCAGATGCTACCGTAAATTTTTAACAGCACTGGTCGCCAGAAAATCACAGCGATTATTCAGTTCATTGTCACTGTGCCCCTTAACCTTCACATATTCAACCTCATGCTTACCCATCAGTTCCCACAATTCTTCCCATAGTTCCTTGTTCTCCACTGGCTGATTTTTACTGTTGCGCCAGCCATTACGAAGCCAATTCTTAATCCAGCCCTGTTTGAAGCAATTGACGACATAGGCAGAGTCACTGTGTACTTTCACATGGCAAGGCTCCTTGAGCAGCTTCAGTGCTTCAATCACGGACTTGATCTCCATACGGTTGTTTGTCGTCATTTTCTCGGCACCTGACAGCTCTTTACGATGTTCCCCATACAGCAAAACAATCCCCCAGCCCCCAGGGCCCGGATTTCCCGAACAAGCACCGTCGGTATATACCATCACTTCTTTCATAATCCTCTTCCTTTCCTAATCGGTAACCGTCTGCTCCGTCATGATCCTGATCGGTTCGGACGTGTTCCGCATTCATTTCAGACTTTAGTTGCTCTATAGCCATTTCCACTCAGATATCGGCCAAAATATAAATTCTGCACGTCCCAGTAAATCTTGAGATTTAATGCTGCCAAAATAGCGGCTATCCTTGCTCGCTGCATTATGGCGATTATCTCCCATGACAAAAAAGTGCTCCGGCTCCACCGTAAAAGGACCATAATCACCATCCTCCACGTCAGAGTTGGTGTAAGGTTCATTTAGCAGTTCACCGTTCACATACAAATGATTATGTTCAACCCGAATTACATCTCCGGGAATACCTATGACTCTTTTCACTAAAAATCTTGGACTCGACAGCTTGGAATCGGGATCTTTTAAAATCACAATGTCCCCCCTGCCCGGATCATGAAAATTATAAACCAGCTTGTTGACGAACAAATGCTGGCTTTCCATTAACGTCGGCTGCATCGAATGTCCTCTGACCGTGGACAAGTTAAATACAAACAGGTTCAGAAGCAGCAAGACGACCATGGCGATCAGAAGAGTGACTAACCAATCGCGTATGTAACCAGAGCGACCTGCTGGTTTGGACGTTTCCGGCGAGGGAAGTGGGCCTGACGAAGGAGCCAAAGCGTCCATAATTAAACCTCCTCAACCCTGTTATAAATAGAAAAGCATATCCCGTACCCGATTGCAACGGTTACTCAGATATGCTCTAAATGTAAATATTATACTTAATGTTATTCAATTCTCTTTATTTCGATTCCCGATTAATGAGGCGCCAAAATACTCAGCTTCTGAAAAGCCTGTAAAATCTGGCTTGCTCCATAGCCCATCGCTTCGTACAAAGGCATGGCCGCACTGTTATGCTTGTCCCCTGCTACCCAAATACGGCTAACCTTACGTTGCTGAAAACGCTGCTCCATGGATTCCACAAGCGATTTGCCGATTCCCATCCGACGACGATCCGGGTGAATAGCGATACGATAGTAACAACCATCATTCTGATCGATCGTGCCGATCAAAGCACCAACGATCTCACCCTCTTCTTCTGCAACGATGATCAAACCGGAATCCCACGAAAGCTGACGTGCAAACGCACTCACCGTCTCTTTGTAGCACTCCTCTGACAAGGCAATTTGCATGAGTTCCGTTACTGAGTTCACATCACTTAATTGAAAGGAACGAACGTGCATAAGTAATATCTCCCTTTTCGTAAGCATAATAAAAAAATTGAGACAGCACCGTCATTTTTACATAAATCCTTAAATTTCTTATCATGGTGTTAATCACAAGGCATTATGATAAAAATGCATACGATCTGCTATATATGAAATGAAGAACAGGAAAAGGGTGTATGCCCTCAAGTTCGTCATGTCATAGACATGACAGATTATAGCAGACGACAAAAAAGCCGAAATTTCTGCTTCCTTGAACATTAAACCATACTTTTTGATGGAATACATCCCTTTTTCTCATGTAAGCGCTGTATATAAAGCGTTTACATTTTAATGTTCACAATTTACCTCTTATTACCTATGTATTATGTATTCCAATCGGGTTTTTGGACATGCTAACTACCAGGCCGTATTGCCCAGTTTGCTATTTTACAAACAAAAATGTTGATTAAATAGGCTGAATGCGGTTTAATATAACTGTCGAGGGTATTATTACATAGGAACACTTACCCAACCATATAACCAGGAGGGATTTTACTATGGCATTTCAATTACCAGAACTTCCTTACGCAAAAGACGCACTGGAACCGCACATTGATGCACTGACAGTAGAAATTCACCATGATCGTCACCATAACACATATGTAACGAACTTAAACGCAGCTCTGGAGAGCGCTCCTGAACTGCAAAGCAAAAGTCTGGAGGATCTGATCTCCAATCTGGACAGCGTTCCTGAAAGCATCCGCACTGCGGTTCGCAACAACGGTGGTGGACACCACAACCACAGCCTGTTCTGGGAAGTTATCGGTCCTAACGGCGGTGGACAACCGACAGGTGCTATTGCTGAAGCAATCAGCAACGAGCTGGGCGGCTACGACAAATTTAAAGAAGACTTCACTAAAGCAGCTACAACACGTTTTGGTAGCGGCTGGGCTTGGTTGGTTGTCGGCAAAGACGGCAAACTGGCGATCACTAGCACTCCAAACCAGGATAGCCCGCTGTCCGAAGGCCTGACTCCGGTACTTGGACTGGACGTTTGGGAGCATGCTTACTACCTGAAATATCAAAACAAACGCCCAGACTACATTGCAGCATTCTACAATGTAATCAACTGGGATGAAGTAAACAAACGTTACGCGGCTGCAAAGAAATAAGCCAGTAACAACATCTCTATCCTATAATAAAGGGCTGTCTCAAAAGTAGATTTTCTACGAATGAGACAGCCCTTTTGGCATTCCATGGTAAACTGATGGAGATGATTCTTAAATACAGTCCCTGGAGGTTGATGGATGCAGACTTTTTTTCGTTACAACTGGATAATTCGGGAACAATGGTACCGCTGGTGTGAAGAGGTGTCGCAGGAGGAATTACTGAAACAACGCGTCGGCGGAGTCGGCGGCATTCTAAAGACACTCTTTCATATCGTTGATGTGGAGTGGAGCTGGATTCAAACGATTCAGGGTAAACCCGACTTTCAGGAGAACTTCTCTCTGTATGATACGCTCGACAAAGTCCGTGAGCTGGATGCAAAGTTTCGACTCGATGTCGAGCCGTTCGTGCTCACCTGGCATGATGGTCTGGAACGAAAAAGGTTTGAAGATCACCTCCCGGACGGCAGAATTGTAATTGATGCCTGGGGCGAGGTGATGCGCCATGTCATTGCCCACCAAATTCACCATATTGGACAGTTGTCCATATGGTCTCGGGAGCTCGGCAAGCCTCCGGTTTCGGCCAATGTAATTGGCAAAGGACTGATTGAGAGCGATGGTAGCATCGATTAGCTTTAAGCAGTAAATATATATACATGTGAACAAAGGGCCGTCCTCCGTAGTTTTTAACTACGAAGGACGGCCCTTTTACTTTTTTTATATGTTTCACACTACATAAGAACTGCCTGCCGTCGCACACTCATCTGATACTGCTTAGGCGTAATGCCATATTTCTTTTTAAATAGACCAATAAAGTAAGAAACGCTCTCATAATTCAAATCAAAAGCAACCTCCGTTACATTTCTGTGATGGAGCCATTGCTTGGCGAGCTGCATCTTTTGATTCGTAATATAGTCAAGTGGAGTTAAACCGGTTATTTTTTTGAACTGATTCGTAAAATTGGCATGTGACATGTTGTAGTTATCCGCCAAATCCTTCACATGCCTGATGCCGGGCAGTTGCTCCTGAATGTCACGAATCGCGCGGAACACAGGATGTCGGTCATTCGTGAGCAAATGCTGTTCAAGCACCTGCATCTGTAGCAAATGGTAGGCCATTTCCTGAGCGCTTAGATCAATCAGGAATTTTCCACTCTCGGCAGGTTGTTCCATATATTGCTTGATCCGTCCCATGGAAGCGGTAAGTAAATCCGTCTTTTCGTTCAGCTCGCAGCGAACCACTGAATGAGTTGGAGTACTCTCTGAAACCTGAAATTCCTCCTCTACCACATCCCTCAGACGTTCCATTAACTGATCACTTAATTCAAATACCAGCGCCTTGGTGTGTTCTTTAATTTTCATTTCAACGCTGGACTGTGGAGGAAGTAGAATAATTTCCTGAGTATCATATTCAAAATGCTCCACTTCATTGATCTTGACTTCCTTCCTTCCCTCCAAAATAGTACACAGTTTCGGGTATTCATATGAAGCGTATTTCTCATAGTAATTCTCCGGAAGATCATAGTATAAAATTCTGATCAGATCGGTTTCATATCCATATTGAAGCTCACTATAACGATTAAAATCGCCTAAAGTCTTGGATTGTTCCATCCATCTCACCCTTTTAAAAATCACGATATTTTATAATAAAATGCGTTAGTTCCCCCCAATATGGGGCAGTATGATTAGGCTATAAGGATGGTAATGAAATCCTTTAACTCCATCATTATACCTCGACTTAACTCAAAATAATAATAAAGGTGGATGCATACGATGACAGGATCTTCAAAATTCATGATGCCGGGTATGAGTCTTATGGGCTCAGGTTCACTGGCGAATGCAGGTACAGAAATCGGAAAGTTGGGCTTTACAAATGCGTTGATCGTAACTGATAAGCCCTTAGTTGACATCGGTATTGTGAAAAAAGTAACAAACATGTTGGACGGTCTACACGTTACATCCGTCGTATACAGCGGTACTCAGCCAAATCCTACGGTTTCCAATGTGAATGAGGGATTGGACCTGCTGAAGCAATCCAAGTGCGATTTCATTATCTCGCTCGGAGGAGGGTCACCTCATGACTGCGCCAAGGGAATCGCTCTTTTGGCCTCTAATGGTGGACAGATTGGTGACTACGAAGGCGTGGATAAATCTGCGAAGCCTTCCTTCCCTTTGATTGCTATTAACACAACGGCAGGAACAGCGAGCGAAATGACAATGTTTTGTATTATTACGGATGAAGAGCGCCATATCAAAATGGCAATTGTGGATAAGCACACAACACCACTCATTGCTGTTAATGATCCTGATCTGATGATGGCCATGCCCAAATCTCTAACTGCCGCAACAGGAATGGATGCGCTCACTCACTCTATTGAAGCTTATGTTTCCACAAATGCTACACCCATCACAGATGCCTGTGCCCTCAAAGCCATTGAACTGATTCGGGACAATCTGGCTAGAGCCGTCGATGACGGAAACGACGTGGAGGCTCGCAGCCAAATGGCCTACGCTGAATTTTTGGCAGGCATGGCGTTCAATAATGCCGGATTAGGCTTTGTTCACGCGATGGCGCATCAACTTGGCGGCTTCTACAATCTACCACACGGTGTCTGTAACGCCATTTTACTGCCGCATGTAGAACGCTATAACGCCAAGGCCTCCGCCGAACGGCTTACCGACATTGCCCGTACACTCGGCGAGAAAACGGACGGTGTTACACCTGAAGAAGGAGCCAACCTCGCCCTGCAGGCTATCGAGAAGCTGGCTAAACGGGTCAACATCCCATCTGGTTTGGAAGAACTCGGTGTCAAACGTGAAGATTTTGCTGTACTTGCAGCGAACGCGCTTAAAGATGCCTGCGGAGCAACCAATCCGATTCAACCTACACAACAAGAAGTCATCGACATTTTTGAACAGGCCATGTAATTCAAAATAGTCAGAGCTCTTAACAACGAAGCCTTGCCTATACGTATCGTTATTTTATGAAATGTCAGACGGAATAAAAAAAGAACAAAAAAAGCTGCCGGGACTTATCCCGGCAGCTTTCGGGGACCTATACCAAGGTCCCTTTTTGCTTCGCATAATACTCGGTGATCAGATCGAGGAATACCTTGGGAAACGCCAAGGTGGCCATATCTGCCTCGCTGATCCAGCGGTACCCCGCTGGCAGCGCATTGCGCGTGTGCTCCGCCTGCTCAGCCAGCGTAATCAATGCACCCGGCTTCGATCCGGTGCTGTAGCTGGCCCGCTTCTCGGCAGCCAGCGGTTGTCCTCCCGCCTCCCCGGCAGGGGCGGCGACCTCTTCACACTGGAACACACGCAGGTTCCAGTGAATGTGGCTGAACGTGTGCTCCGCCTCACGTACAAACCGCACCGGGCGCGCAAGCACGCCCTCTGCCAGCAAATGAGCCGCCAAATGGTCCATGGCGGGCTCATCCGGCACCGGGCCGTTGTAGCCCTCCGGCCCGGCAAGTTCATGCGGCAGCTCCCACATGCGGGCCAACAGGCCCTTGGCCGGGCGCTGCCGTACGAGCAAGCGGCCGGCGTTCGCTCCGCTGCCCTCGATGAGAGCAACGGAGCGCGGCTCCAGCCGCGGCGGCTTCGCCTTGGTCTTGACTGGCAGTGTCTCCTCGCGACCTGCCAACCTGCCCGAGCAATGCTCCATGACTGGGCAGGTCAGACAATGAGGCGACTTCGGCGTGCAGACCAGCGCCCCCAATTCCATCAGAGCCTGATTAAAATCAGAGGCTCTTCCTTCGGGAATCAGCTCCCGTACCAGACTTTCCATATGCGCCCGCGTGCTGCCCTTCATAATATCCTCTTCAATGAGAAAATAACGCGACAGCACACGCATCACATTCCCGTCCACAGCAGGCTCTGGTCGGTTGAAGGCGATACTCATAATCGCCCCCGTCGTATACGGGCCTACTCCTTTCAGTGCAGCGACAGCTTGTGTATCATCCGGTACCTGCCCGCCGTGAAGCTCAACTACTTGTTTTGCCGCAGTTTGCAAATTCCGGGCCCGCGAATAATAACCCAGCCCTTCCCACAGCTTAAGCACATCCTCTTCGGGTGCTTCCGCCAGCGCTTCAATTGTAGGAAAACGTGCAATAAAGCGGTTAAAATACGGAATGACCGTATCCACACGCGTCTGCTGAAGCATAATTTCCGAGATCCAGATATAAAAAGGATTCCGATGGCGGCGCCACGGCAAATCGCGTTTGTTACGTGTGTACCAATTCAACAGTTCAAAGCTGAAATAACGCTTTTGTTCCAATGTATTTGTAGTCATCACATCACATCTCCTTATATTCGACAATCACAAAAGCAGAGGCAATGTTAGGCTGATGTGTAATACTCAAGTGAATGCTGTAATTCGAGTCACCTGTAGACGGCAACCTCAGTCTATCCCACGCGGATGAAGACAAATAAACTACTGGCTTCCCCCCAGGTTCCGGTAAAATATCCATATCGCCGAACCCAATGATTTGCCCAATTCCACAACCGAAGGCTTTCGTTATCGCTTCCTTGGCAGCAAAGCGCCCTGCTACGAACTCCGTTAGTCTACCCTTGCGTTCCACAGCAAGCTCACGTTCTGCCGGGGTCAGCACCCGATTCAAAAACGAATCTGCATATTTACCTGCCAAAATATGAGCCATACGGCTTATTTCCAGCACATCATGTCCAATTCCGTAGATCATTTGGGTATTCCCCGTCCTTTTTACTTTACTGGATCTATTGTAACAGTGCGTCCACACCCTGGCGAGTCACAAAGGCGTAAAAACAGCACCAAAATATGTTAAAATAAGAAAGGCTATAGGTGAATGTTTTGAAATTCAGCCGATATGCCCATTTTAAAAAATTCCCGTAGAAAGGAAGGATAGGATGTCAGAAACCATTATTGTTGAAGCAGGAACAGATGCGGTGATCCGCGCTTCCTGGTTTCCCGCTAAAAATACAGCCAAAAGCCTGCTCATCATCGCTCACGGCTACAAAGGATTTAAGGATTGGGGCATGTTCCCCTATATAGCAGAAGCATTGAGTATGGATAACCATGTTGTGACCTTCAACTTTTCACATAATGGCATAGGTGAGGATCTAGAGAATTTTACCGAGCTGGAAAAGTTCGCACGTAACACCTATAGCCGCGAACAAGAGGATTTGGAACTATTGCTATCCAATCTGAGAGCACGTCATGAGTTCAGAGAATTGCCGTTGTTTCTGTTAGGACATAGCCGAGGCGCGGGGAGCTGCTTTGTATATGCTCTAGATCATCCCGGCGAGATTGCTGGCGTCATTTCATGGAATGGCGTGACAGATCTTGATCTGTTTACTTTACCGCAAAAAGAAGAAATGCGCGCCAAGGGGCGTAGCTATGTGGAAAACGCCAGAACCGGACAACAGCTTCCGCTGGATGCTGTCATTCTGGAAGACCTGGAACAAAATCGCCAGCGTTTTGCCATTGTAGACAGACTTGCCAACAGCCAGCTCCCAGCTGTACTAATCCAGGGAACCGAAGATTCCAAACGTCTACGGGAAGGCTCTGCCCTGCTCACTTCCGTTCGTCCCGACATCGAATGGGTACAAATTCAAGGCGGCACTCATACCTTTAATACCGTTCATCCATTCCAGGGAGGCAGTCTTCCACTCGATCAGGCGATTACAGAAACCCGCCGCTTCATTGAGTGGATCGCCAATTAATTATTGCCCCTTCAATACAAACGGCGATCCGCCGGGCGGATCGCCGCATTTATTTACTTCAGGATTTTGCAAAATTCGATTCCATTCGCTCCAAGTGCAATATATAGACGAACTAGAACATTTCGATCTATATATTGTTTATTGAAGATCGCTTATTGGATTTTTGCAAAATCTCACTTGAGCATTTTACAATTCCATAATGATTAATGCTTAAACTCCTGGGATGCTTGTCCGCTTATGCGCTGTACGTGTAAAGAAGCTTTCCAGCTTTTCGCGTGCCGCCGGGTCAATTTCCTTGCCTTCCAGGTAGTCGCTGTTTGCTTCGTAGGAGATCCCCAGTTCTTTTTCATCCGTCTGGCCTTCCCACAATCCTGCTGTAGGCGCTTTGTCCAAAATGGCCTGCGGAACTCCGAGATAGCTGGCCAGCAAGCGCACCTGACGTTTGTTAAGCGTGCTAAGTGGCGTAATATCGACCGCTCCATCGCCCCATTTGGTATAAAAGCCTGTGATGGCTTCTGAAGCGTGATCTGTGCCAACGACGAGCAGATTCAGCTCATTCGCGAGTGCGTATTGTACCACCATACGTGTTCTTGCCTTTACATTCCCTCTCACTTGCGGAGTAATGGAACGCTCCAGACCGATATCCTTTAACGTATGCTCCACTTCCACGGCAACCTTGTCCACGGCTTCCTTAATGTTCGTTTCCCCAGCATATTTCAGGTCGAACGCTTTGGCTACCGCGTAGCTATGCTCGATATCTTCCTGTTGGCCATATGGCTGGAATACACCCAGCGTTTTGTATTCGTCCCCTTGCTCCTGCGTCAACTCATCTGTAGCCCGCTTGCACAAAGCGGCTGCTACGGCACTGTCAATCCCGCCACTGATGGCGATCAGCAGCCCTTTGCTTCCCGTTTTCGTTACATACGACTTGAGGAAATCCACACGCTTGCGGACCTCCACTTCTACGTTAATCGTAGGCTGTACTCCCAATTCAGCAATAATCTGTTCCTGCAAACTCATCAGATAAGCACCTCTTTTTTAGGAATTTCCTTCACAAGCCAACATGCAAAAGCCCCGGCAAGTTTCGCAGGCGAAAAATGCGGGGCATAGCTTGAGCAGTCTTACCGGCAAAAACGATCAAATGCACTGGTCAAATCAGCAGCGATCTGATCTGCCGAACGATCCTCCACCTGATGACGCTCGATGAAGTGAACCAGCTCGCCGTCTTTCAACAGCGCGATAGAAGGGGAAGACGGTGGGTAAGGTGCGAAAAATTCGCGAGCCTTTGCTGTTGCTTCCTTGTCCTGTCCGGCAAAAACCGAATACAGATGATCTGGCGTAAGATCATGCTTCAGTGCTTCAGCCACCCCTGGGCGGCATTGGCCTGCGGCACAACCACATACCGAGTTCACAACAACCAGCACTGTACCTTTAGCATTAGGCAGCTTGGCCTCCACATCTTCAGAAGTACGCAGTTCCTGAATCCCAAGATTCGTCAGTTCATCACGCATTGGCTGAACTGAATCTCTCATATATTGATCGAAAGACATAGACATATTCTTTCACTCCTTTTCCAAAAATCATGTATACTACGTTTCTAATTTCATCCTTTGCCGTAGTAAAGGCATGGACATCTAAACTTCATTATACAATCTTTTTCACGTAATTTGCAAAAATCCGGCTATATATTTGCACGATTATTTCTGTATCGAATTCATGACAGGAAACTCAGAATGGTCCCGGTAAGTCGGAACGGTTCTGCGCAATCGAACTTTAAACTGCGTGCCCATTCCCTCCACCGAATCTACGGCAATTGTACCGTGATGACGCTCCACTATACTTTGACATAAGGCCAGACCCAGACCTGTACCTTTCGTTTTGGTGGTGTAAAAAGGTTGGAACAGCTTTTCAAGCTGTTTTTGCGGAATTCCCGGCCCTGTATCCTTTACTTCTAGTTCCACAAAATCCCCTTCCTCATGAGTGGAAATGGTCAGCACTCCCTTTTCCCCCATAGCTTCCATCGCATTACGCGATAAATTAAGCAGCAATTGCTTCATTTCCTTAGGATTCAAATGCAGCATCGTCACATGATCCTCCAGCTTTAGCTCAATCGTCTGTCCCCTCAGATTCGCATCTGCCCACAATAAAGGCGTCAGCTCGCGAATAATATCATGCAGATGACATTGCTCCTTCTCGACAATTCGATTCTGGGCCAGTGAAAGAAAATCGTTAATAATCCCGTTCGCCCGGTCAAGTTCCTCCATCACAATGCGGTAATAATGGTTGAGGGATTCTGGGCTTTTCTCACGCATAAGCTGTAAAAAACCACGCACAACCGCCATCGGATTACGTATTTCATGAGTAATGCCAGCTGCCATCTGTCCAACCAGACTGAGCCTTTCAAAATTGCCCAGCTCACTGCGTAGCGTCTCCAGCTCTGTAATATCTTGCAAGGCGATAATGACACCTGTCGTTTGGTTTGCATGTTTATCCCGAATAGGAAGGAAACTTGAGAAGAATACTTTGGGGGTAACATTTATAAAATCAGCCCCCGCCTCTCCTTCCAACGCTTTCGCAACTCGTTCGTTAACCGCAGGCAAAGCGCTAAAACCATATAACGAGGTGAATGGACGACCTACTACCTCAGGCAGCGTAATGTAGGGATCGTAGTCCCGATAGAGTTCCAGCATCGTTTTGTTCATATGTATAACTCGTTCTTCGCTGTCCAAAGTAACCAGAGATAACGGCATCAAATCCATAACTTGACGCAGCTTATCCACTTCAATTAAATATTTGCTCGTAAACTCAGTCACATCACGCCGTAGCGCCAGCTTCTCAAAGGCATTATGCATCAGGCTCACGACCGTAAAACTTGCCAGTACCCCTGCACCTATATTCCAAAACGTTGTAAGTAAGTCAGGAATGTATACCGCAATATCCTGTTTGCCCCACAGTAGCGGAAATATCGCCTTAAACAGCATATCAGCCACAACATATGCGGAGATCAGGAGCTTTTTGTCCAACATTGTTCCTCTTTGAAAAAACTTGACATGCAGGAGCATAAAAGGAAAAAGGATAAAACCCGTTCCCACATACATCGGGGACATTTCTGTCGACTGGGCTATAATTAGGACTCCCATAAGTGCGGAAGCAGCAAGCACGAAGGCAGTGCGACGTCTACCGTACATGATGCCAACAGCAAGGGGAATAATACCGAGATTGGAAGGTAAACCATACGGAGACTGATATTGAAAGAGTGTACATAGCAATATGGCTGGCAAGCAACACAAATACAGTATTCCTTGATTGGGTCCAGGAAGCAAATTGCTGCCCCAAACCTTTTTCTTATCCCCATAATCCGTTAATATAGAGAAAAAACCCGCCGATATAACGGCAAGGAGAACTTGGAGCACACTTTCCTTCAACGCAATTAACAAGGACTTCTCCCCCTCATCATCTTTCCTTGACGCCGTTAGTTGAATTAAAGCACAGGCTACAATATATTACAATATATGTGTTAAAATCCCGGTGTAGAACGACAAAATATGCTAAATACCAGATGTATATAAGAAAAGCGTTTTTACGTATTTCAGACTCCTGAAAATTGAAAGATATATGCGTTTACTGTGCTCAAAGGCTATCTAAAGCGACGGTATTACGATATGATGAAAAATTGGTTACGCCGTTCTGAATTTTTTTGAAAATTTGTCGACGAAAAGGAAGAGGTTTATGACTTACGACGTTATTGTGATCGGAGGCGGCTCAGCCGGATTAATGGCTGCTGCTGCTGCCAGCGGTGAAGGTGCCAAGGTGCTTTTGCTGGAAAAGGGAAATAAACTCGGGCGTAAGCTGGGGATCTCTGGTGGAGGCCGTTGCAATGTCACGAATGCCAAAGAGCTGGACGAACTCATTCGGCACATTCCCGGCAATGGCCGATTTCTGCACAGTGCACTGGCGGCTTTCGGCAATCGGGATATCATCGCTTTTTTTGAACAGTTGGGTATAGCCTTAAAGGAAGAAGACAACGGGCGTATGTTTCCAGTGACGGACAAAGCCAAAACAGTTGTCGATGCTTTGATCAACAAGGTACGCTCTCAAGGAGTCGAGATACGGACAAGCTGTCCTGTTCAAGAGGTTATTTACAAGGAAGGTCATACGGCTGGGGTACGGCTACGTTCCGGTGGAATCCTACATAGCCGTAATGTCATTGTAGCCGTTGGTGGCAAATCCGTTCCGCATACAGGCTCGGAAGGTGATGGCTATGCATGGGCAGAACAAGCAGGGCATACGATTACGGAACTGTATCCAACAGAGGTTCCCTTGACCTCAGGCGAGACGTTCATCCAGACGAAAGAGCTTCAGGGACTATCCTTACGCGACATCAGTCTAACCGTATGGAATGCGAAGCAAAAGAAAGTTGTCGTCCATGAAGGAGATATGATTTTTACACATTTTGGTCTATCTGGCCCGACTGCTTTGCGGTGCAGTCAGTTTGTCGTCAAGGGAATGAAAAAGGATAAGGTGAACACGGTGTTGTTGACTCTCGATTTGCAGCCTCACAAACATGCCGATGAAGTCTACCGTGAGACGCTGGAATTGGCATCGGTCGATGCTAAAAAAGCGATCAAAAACGTGCTTAAGCCTTATTTGCCGGAACGCTTGATTCCATTGTTACTCCAGCAGGCCGAACTGCGTGAGGACTTGACCTATGATCATATTCCCAAGCAGCAGTGGCAAGAACTTGCTCATCGCATTAAGGCGTTTCCAATCCGTGTGAACGGTACGCTCTCTCTGAAGGAAGCATTTGTTACCGGGGGCGGTGTGAATTTGAAGGAAATTAATCCGAAAACAATGGAGTCCAAGCTGATGCCTGGATTGTTCTTCTGCGGTGAGATACTCGATATTCACGGTTACACAGGTGGTTATAATATTACAGCGGCGTTTACGACAGGGCATACAGCAGGAACCCAAGCGGCCGTAAGCGATTAAGACGCTGCGCGTAGGATTTGATCTTACGATCGCTGTTGCTTCTCCAGATTCAAATCCTCCGCTTCGCTAGAAACCGCCATTACAACTGCATTTTTAGGGAAAACAGGAAGTAAAAAGACTTAAATCAGTTGTATTGCTGATCTAAGTCTTTTTTGGGTACTCGCGTAAAAAACAAGCTCCATCTTGTTTTGAAATTTGCCGCTATTCTATACCTCAATAATGATAGGCAAAATCATGGGTCTTCTCTTCGTCTGACTGTAAATAAACCGGCCAACATCATCTTTTAACATTTGCTTAATCAGTCCCCACTGACTCATTTCGATTTCTGTTAACTCGTTCACTGTGGACATAATCGTGTCGTGGATCTGACTCATGAGCTCTTCGGAATCCTTAACATATACAAAGCCTCTTGAAATGACCTCTGGTGTTGCGAGCATTTGTTTCTCGTTTTTGCTCAACGTCATCACAATAATCAGCATTCCGTCTGAAGAAAGCTTTTTACGGTCTCGCAGTACAATATTACCTACGTCCCCTGTCACCAATCCGTCTACCAAGCTATTGCCGGCTGATACTTTGGGCCCGAGGGATGCCCTTCCCTCTTCGATTTGAACAGTGTCACCGTTATGGACGATAAATACATTCTCCATCGGAATCCCTACAGACTCCGCTAGCTGACGATGCTGATACAACATCCTGAATTCACCGTGTATGGGAATCAAATACTCAGGTTTCATCAGGGTCATCATTAATTTTAATTCTTCCTGGCTGCCATGACCGGATACGTGCATCCCTGTGGTACTGCCTGATCCATAAATAACGTTGGCGCCCAGTACGTACAGGTTATCAATGACCTGGGAAAGATTCCGTTCATTCCCGGGTATGGCCCCAGCAGCAATGATTACAGTATCACCAGGCAAAATTTCGATTCTGGGATGCAAGGAATTGGCTAGTCGGGACAGTGCAGCCATCGGCTCACCCTGACTTCCTGTACATAAAATGGCAATTTCTTCTGCAGGAAACCGTTCTGTTTCTCCCGCCTCAATCAACAAGTCCTCAGGCATGTGCAAGAAACCCAGCTCCTTAGCCACTGACACCACATTTATCATGCTGCGTCCCAGTAGAACGAGTTTCCTGCCTGTTTCTACAGCCGCGTCAATGACTTGCTGGACACGGTTCACATTGGATGCAAACGTAGAAATAAATACTTGCTGTTTGGCTCTGGCAAAAGCATCCAAAATATGTCCGCCAACCAAGCGTTCTGAAGGAGTAAATCCCGGTCTTTCGGCATTTGTACTTTCGGAAAGAAGCACTTTAACCCCTTGCTTTCCAATTTCGGCCATACGATGAAGATCGGGGAAAGGTCCACTGACGGGAGACATATCGAATTTGAAATCCCCGGTGTGGACCACATTTCCTTCCGGTGTCTGAAAAAAGACACCCAGGCAATCCGGGATACTGTGGACGGTAGTGAAAAAGGATGCCTGAATCGTTCCCGCTTGAACGATTGAATCCGCATCTATAAGATGAAGCTCCGCATCACGTAAAAGATTGTGCTCCCTTAACTTAATCTTAATTAGTTCGATGGTGAGCTTTGTGCCATAAACGGGCATATTAATCTGCTTCAGCAGATAGGGAATACCTCCGATGTGATCCTCATGCCCATGAGTCACAATGAGCGCTCTGACTTTATCCTGATTTTCCAGCAGATAGGTAACATCCGGCACAATGAGGTCAATACCAGGCAAATTCTCATCAGGAAACTTGGAGCCACAATCGATAACGACAATATCCTGATCGTATTGGATAAAATACATGTTTTTCCCGATTTCATTAACACCGCCTAGAGCAGCAATGAGTAATCTATTATCAGCATGCATCAATTTTATTTCCTCCTTAGGAAAATGCTATCCATATTATTCATTTTCCACGTAAACTTATGCACAAAAAGAAACCCTTGTCTCTAAAAGACAGGGGCTCTCACTTGATTTATTAGATACCCACCGCAGCCGAAATAGCAGCAAAAATAGCAGCAACTAACCACAGGATCGGGAATAGCTTGAAGATTACCTTTAGCCACTGTCCAAAGCTGATCCGGGCAATGGCCAATCCCGCCAGCAGTACTCCGCCTGTCGGTGAAATTAGATTGGTTAACCCGTTACCGAATTGGTACGCTGTGACTACTGCTTCACGATTGATACCTACAAGATCGCCAAGCGGTGCAAGTACAGGCATGGTTAGTGCTGCTTCCCCCGAAGAAGATGGGACTAGGAAAGTAATAATATTATGTGCAACCAACATAATGGTAGTGAACAAGTAACTTGGTAATCCTTCCAGAATGCTTGCGAGTGCATTCAATACGGTATCGATGATCATACCCTGCTCGGCGATGATCAGAATTCCGCGGGCGAGACCTATGATCACTGCAGCGTAGATGAATTCTCCACACCCTTTTACAAAATTCTCAGCTATTTCCTTCTGGCTCATTTTAGTAACTACCCCAACAAAAAGACCGAGTGCGAAGAAAAGGGCACCAATTTCAGTCATATACCAGCCTTTGGCCAAAATCCCCCAGACAATTGCTCCAAGCGTTACAATAAATCCACCTATTATTAATTTGTCCCGAAACGTGAAGACGACGTCCTCACCTGTATTTTCTTTTATAAATTGCTCACGATTTATAATATCACTCTGAAAAACAATGGATTTCTCCGGATTTCTCTTAACACGATGCGCATACCACATCGTAAAGGCAATAGAAATCATAGTAAATACAAGCCATTCAATAAATCTCAGCCAGAGCTGAGGATTCCCCTCCACTCCTGCAATCCCCTGGGCAATCAATACTGAAAATGGATTAACAGTCGAACCAACATAGCCAATTTGCGTTCCCAGAAATAGAATGAGAATAGCAGTCATAGAATCGAAGCCTAGGGCAAACATTAACGGAATAAAAATCGCATAAAGCGGAATAATTTCTTCGCTCATCCCAAAGGTAGAGCCTCCGAGACTGAATATAACCATGGCAATTGGAATAAGCAGAATCCCCTTATTCTTCAGCCGTCTGGCAAGAGCTGTCAGGGCACGATCGATGGCTCCCGTCTGCAGTATAATCCCGAAGGAGCCGCCCACAATAAGGACAAAAGAGACGACATCCGCGGCATTGATAATCCCCTCAATAGGTGCGCTTAGGATTTGGGGGAGTCCCTGTCTTAAATCACCGTTCTCACCAGTTTTGGGTACAGTGTGATAGGTTCCCGAAACGATCGCCGTTTTGGTCACACCGTTCACTGTCACTTCATTACGCTCAAATTGTCCGCTGGGCACAATCCATGTCAATGCAGCGACTGTAATAATAATCAAAAATATTAAAGTATAGCTATGGGGCAAGGATAATTTCCATTTCATATTCTTGATGTTCATGTTTATCCCTCATTCCAAGAATGGTTATACGTAACCTTCCCTCCCATAATGGTCAATATCACTTGGGCGTCCCTGATATCACCAGCAGATGCGTTAAGGAGGTCGCGATCAAAAACGGTGATGTCAGCATATTTTCCAGCCTCTAGCGTGCCTGTAACCTCTTCCATATAACAATGTCTGGCTCCATTAATGGTCCATGCCTTTAAAACTTCGGATGGCGGCATCCCCCGATCGGGATACCAGCCTCCAGTAGGTGATCCGTCCGGAAACAACCGATGAGAAGCTGAGTACAGTGAAGCGGGAACACTCGTGATAAATAAGGGCAGATCAGTCCCAATGGTTATTGGCACATTAGCCTCCAGCATAGATTTATAATTATAAAATCGGTTTTCATGACCTTTGCCTACCACAACAGGCATATAGGCCTCTTCATAGGTTGGATTCAGTAGCAGGATTTGAGCGTAGACTTCGGCAAAAATTTCGTTTTCGCCCATTCTGATCAGATCATCTGGATGAGGATACTCTAGATCACTGATCGAATGTCTGATAAGGTTATTACCTTGTTGTTCGCGGCATTTTTCAATCATGGATACCGCTTGGCGAATCGCAGCATCACCTTCTGCAGTTAGGCAGCATTTGATACCTTGGCTGTCTGCTTCCAGCACATAGGCTTCAATCTTTTTGTAGTCAACCGTCCTCAAAGTCGTTACTCCGGGCATATCTGCGTAAGGTTCCAGCATGTCCCCCGTATGATCAGCTACGACACCGTCAAGCATCAGCTTGTATCCTTGGAAACGAATAAGGTCTCCATTATAAAGTGCTTTATACTTCATACCGGTGGCAATATCAAGCGATTCAACAACGGGTTCAAGCGAGAAATGAAATCTGAGTGGCAGTTCCCCTGTTTCTTTCAAATCTTCTAGAATCGGCAGCAACTCGCTATGCCGGTCAAAGCCAATATCTTTTATGGAAGTAACTCCTCGTGCAGCTAGTATGCGGCAAAACTCCATAAACTCTTGTTTGACAAGGCTGTGGTCCTGCATCATAGCTTGGAGCAGCAAAGCGCGTGCCTCAGCACTGCATTGATCCGGCAGAAATTGATATTTCTCCTGAGCCAGTCGGTTCATCCAGCAGTAGCTTTTATTTAGGTTAATGGCAATTACCGCCCGATCAGGGAACAGCTCGTCCAACAAGCTTTGCTGAGGCAGCTTGCCCCATCCTTCCTTGCTCCAACCGTAAGCGGTTACATCTTTCCCTGGCGGAAGATTGTTTGCCGCTTGTAGCATGGATTCCACTGCTTCTTCGATCGAGGCTGCATGAGTCAAATCCACGCCCCGATGCATCGACATATATCCGGTAAAAAATACATGGTTGTCATGAACTCCTGGCATGATAAAAGCATCACCCAAATCACAGACAACCGTTCCCGCTCCTATCCAAGCTTGTGCTTCCTCGGGACGCCCCACTGCTGCAATACATTCTCCTTGCAGTGCAATAAACCCAGGTGAGGCTTCATTTTCCAAGCCATTAAAAATAGCATTTGAGAGTAAAACTTTGTCCGCTAATGTGTCATTCTTCCCTTGCACAATTTCACCCCCTCATTATTTATCCGCCCTATAACATAACGTAATATAACGTTATAATGTTACTTCTGCTTCTCTTATGAAGTGGAAGCAGAAGCTGTGCCGTACCTGAATAACATTACCTAACAGGCAACGGATTTATATTGAGAATTGATAACGGTCTCCAATGATGTACTGCTTACCTACATGAACAGGGCTTCCATGCTGATCATAAATAATCGTATGCATGTAGAATAAAGCCTGCCCGATAGCCGTCTCCAGCAGCTTTGCCTGGTATTCATCCGCCAAAGCGATTTGTAATATCGTTTCTCCTGGTTGGTTAGGATCGATGCTGTATTTATGTCGCAGCAGTTCGTATACAGAGCCCTTCAACTGTTCTTCCATTAGAAAAGAGAATCGGTCATAAGGATAAAAATTATTCTCCAGCATGAGCGGTCGATCACCGGCGTATCTTTTGCGCTGAATATATAACACTTTCTCTCCTTGTAGCAGCTGCAACTGATGTGCAATTTCCTCATCTGCTTCTATGATTTCACGTTCTGTGACCACACTGTGTGAAGAGAGGCCGTTGGATTTGCAGGCAGCTGTAAAGCTGATGATATGTTCAATCTTCCGCCCAATTTTGGGTACATTGACAAAGGTACCTTTTCCTTGACGTTTGGTCAGATAACCTTCATGAACCAATTCGGCAATTGCTTTTCTTACGGTAATTCGACTTACATTGTAGGTCTCGCTTAGCTCAGTTTCGGTCGGTATACGACTTCCCTGCGTAAATGTTCCATTATGAATAGCGGTTTTGACTGCTTTTTGTAATTGAATATATAATGGCTCTGCTTGGTCTGAATTCAACATAATGTGCCCTCACTTGTCATATAACGTTATATTACTCCCACTTAGAGTATCAAATGTTACATATTCTTACAAGTGAAGATATTTGAAAATATTTTATTAGTAACGGACGCCGTATCCGAAAGAACCTTCTACCAGACAGCTCTGGGCGGCAACCCTCGAGCCCTCTGCCATAGCGTCCTGAATGTTGTTATTTTTTAAAAAACTCAGTAAAAAGGCGGTTATATAAGAGTCTCCTGCCCCCATCGTATCCACAGCGTCAACGGAATCAGGCATTTGAAAATAGAACTTAGTACCATCATAGGCAATAGACCTATCTCCACCGCGTGTGGCTACCAGGATTTGCCCCTCTTTTTTTCGATTGGAGCGGATAAAGTTCTGTGTCTCTTCATCCGTCATATGGCTGCAAGAGAAGAAAGCGAAATCGGCATACGCAATATATTTCTCCACCTGTGCATCTACGAAATCATCCGAAAAGTCAAAAGAAAGAGGGATTCCCAGCATCTCCAATTCAGGCAGCAAGTGCCCTGTATGACTGTACAAGCCGGTGTGAATAAGGTCGAACCCGCCAACATAGGCCTTGTCATCTTCACTCAGCTTCAGCGGATGGAGACGTGTAACTCCTCCCTCATTGCTGCCCAGAAATACTCTGTCTCCGTCTTCCAGGGTTACACGTGCGCAGCCGTTCTCACCGCTGTGATATCTGCACCGTGAAATGTCGATTTCCAGCTCACGGAGAATGTGTTCTACATGCTGTGCTTCGTTATCATCTCCGAATACTCCTATAAAGGCTGCATCTACTCCCGCTTTTTTGGCAAATACACTAAAATTAAGCGCATTGCCGCCAGGATACATCATGCGCAGATGTACATATTTATCTACCACATTATCGCCAATGCCTAGAACTTTCATGATGGTTTCCTCCTGTTGGTAAGAGCGCTTAGTAAGCTACTTTGCCCATATAACGGCGAGTTTCCAGTGGGTGATTGCGTACATTTGCGAGTGCTTCACGATAAACACATACAATGCTGTAAAATAAAACCGGGTTAAAAAACTCGACGACCTCGTCGGCAATGGTTCCGATTCCAAGCTCCTTCGCATCGATCACTTCCACTTTCTCGGCATATTGACTCAGGAAAGTCCGTGCCCGCTCATCCAGTGCCCGTGTGCGTCCTTCGTTGATCATCAGAATAAATGGAGTTTCTTTATCCGTTACTTCAAACGGACCGTGGAAAAATTCACCGGAATGGATTGAAGCCGCATGAAGCCATTGCATTTCCATCAGAGAACAGATAGCAAATCCGTACGCATGTCCATAAGAAGCCCCGCTAGTCAGAATATAGAAGAGATCTTCATTGCGATATTTGTCAGCAAATACGCTCGCACGCGGTTCAACTTGTATTTTGGCCCGGTTAATAATTCCATTGATTGCTCCCAAGCCGTTCTGGAAAGCTTGATAATGCACATAGCCTTCAGCGATTTGAAGCAGTTCAACAGTAAGCTCTAAAATAATGGCCATAGGATTATTTTTGACATCGCTCTCATCTCCCCATTCGTAGAGGAATGAATAATCGGAATAATTGAGCAGTGTCGCTTCACTATTGTGGGTTAAGCCGATGGTGTAAGCGCCTTTCTCTTTGGCTGATTTAGCAGCCGCAACCGATTCCGGCGTGTTCCCACCATGGGAGCAAACGATGACTACTGAGTTTTTACCTAAACGTTTTGGCAGCGCGTGCACAAACTCATTCGCCGTATACATACCTGCTACCAACTTTTTTGCTTCACTATCCAGAAAATATTTTGAGGGATACATATCGACTAATGAGCCCCCGCAGGCTACTAAATAAACCTCTGAAATCTTCCCACTCGCTTGTTCATAAATCGTTTGAACCGTCTGATGTACATTCATTGTGATCTCTCCCTTTTGTATAACGTTATATAACGTATTGTTTACGAGATAAATATAAGCGCTTTCAATAAAAGTGTCAAGCCCAATTATTCGATCAAATAGACTTTTTTTATAACCTGTCATTAAAAATGCTCTAATCCTTTTGTGTACGGGATTAGAGCTCCTTTTTTAGTTTTAATTCATTGATAGTGGTTGGCAATAACGAGACTACTCCTGCAATATACGTACAAAAAAATGGTCTTACAGATGGGTTTGTCCGAATAAACTAATATAGACAAATACATAACATCCAATAATACTCAAGGAGGAAAAAGGACATTAATACGTTTATCAGTTATATTTTTCTTGGTTTGTCACTTTCCGCTCCCATTGGACCGATTAATGCCGCACAGTTGGATCGAGGTATTAAGAATGGGTTTTGGCATGCCTGGTTTATTGGTCTTGGTGCAATAACCGCAGATATAATCTATATGCTGCTTGTCTATTTGGGAATGATCCACCTTCTTAATGCCCCGTTTGTCAAAGCTTTTTTATGGTTGTTTGGATTTTTCGTGCTTGTGTATACAGGTCTTGAAAGTATTAAAAATGCTGGCGTGATTTCAGAGTCCGAATTACGGGGAAATGGTAATACCCTAACCAACTCATTCCTAGCGGGCTTCCTGATGTCATTATTCAATCCTCTCTCCGTCCTATTCTGGCTTGGGATTTACGGGTCCATACTCGCAAACGTCGCTAATTCATATCCAGTACAACAGCTAATGATCTTTAGCGGAGCGATTGTATTAGGTGTGCTACTCTGGGATGTGACTATGGCAGCCGCCTCAAGTATTTTCCGTAGGTTTCTAAAAACCGGATTGCTTAAAACCATCTCTTGGATGTCTGGATTATCTCTTATCGGTTTTGGCTTTTATTTTGGTGTACAAGCATTTCAATTACTTTTTTTACGCTAACTCTTGGCTTCTTGACAAAATTACCGAGATTCCTTGGTGGGCTTTCGGCGAACCCATTGTACGATAAGGTCACATACTGCAATTAACAAGACAAGCAATAAGCTGATGTACACTCCCGGGCGGCTAAGTTTATGAAAAAATGATCCGACCACAGCCATAGCTATCAACAATAATCCAATCCAACGTTTAATATGGTTTGATCTACTCGATTCCAGTAGCTTACCTGAAGACAGCAAAATAAAGCACCAATTATACAACAGCATTAAACCCGCTGCAGTAGTGATATACTCATATACTTTTCCCGGTAGTAGCAACGACATTACGATGGCTGAGATTAATCCGACGGAGATCAAACTAAGTGCATAAAGAGGATATTTATCCTTCCACTTCCGTGAAAATAATGTGGGGGCATCTCCTTCCTGTGCAAGCGTAAGCATCATAGATGTCTCTGCATATAGGGATGCTGTCATTGTTGAGAACCCTGCAATAATAAGCACTCCATTAAATAAATGAGGCACAAAAACCAGATGATCGCTGCTGAGCGCTAGCACAAAAGGACTTTCTTTCGGGTTAAAGGCACTTAATGGCACCATAGACACAGCCAGACCAATCGAAAGCACATACACTGCAACCAGTGTAACCAGCATTACTTTTCCTGCTTTAGGTGCATCCTCCGGTTTTTGAAGCCGATTTGACATAATTCCGAGCACTTCAATACCTCCATATGCATAAAAGGCAAAAATAAAAGATGACCACAATCCTATACCGCCGGTAGGGAAAAACTCTTTGTAACTGTTGGGGAGCTTTGGATTATATTTTCCTCCTCCGATCCAGCCTGCCAAAAGAGCAACGGCCAAGACCAGAAACATAACAATAGCCGCCATTTTAATGATGGCCAATACATTTTCAACTCGATCAAAACCCTTATTGCCAAAAAAAACAATCACAAGCCCTAAAATCCCGAAGCCTGCCGCAAAGATCCACATCGGTACCTGAGGAAACCAGAAGCGTGAGAATATAGATAGCGCGGTTAGTTGACTCCCATTGATAAGCAATTCTGAAAACCAATATACCCAGCCACTGCCGAATCCTGCCCAACTTCCAAATGCTTTTTGGGCATAGGAACGGAAAGAACCCTGTTCAGGATGATCTGCCGTCATTCGCGAAAGAGCATCAAACACTACATATGTTCCAACCGCTGCCAAAAAGTACGCAATCAGTACGGCTGGACCGCCAATAGAAATCGCTAAGCCGGACCCCAGAAAATATCCTGTACCGATAGTACCTGCAACTCCTAACAAGCTAAGTTGCCACCATTTTAGTTTTTGTTCTTTTTGCATATCAGACGGTTTGTCCATTAAAAAATCACCCTACTCCTAGATTTTGGGACAGATATCTCCATTCTTTAGATTGCCCTCTCCAATATATTTCATGTGAATGAATGACTCTTCTTTATCAATAAAAAAGCACCAGCTAACCCGTTCAAGGTTTACTGGTGCTTTTTACTTCACAAAACATTTGGAACATAAACAACCGCCTAATCGACATAGCGTCATCATTTGGGTCAAATATGGATGCTTCCAGAAAATCCATCCACTTCGTCCTCCGGTTGTTGATCAGAGCTGACGTTGTGCTCCCCCGTTGTGTTGCTATACGTTCGAGAGGAGCCGTTTTTATACGCTTCACTCCAATCCTCGTTGATTGTGTGCGCCGGGATAATCCAGTCCTCCGGGCTATAACCTGGATTTTGTACACCGACGTTTCCTTGCAGATCGGGAATTGCATCCGGTCTAGAGAAAAGAGTTCCTACCTCAATCATACTTCCTTCATAGGCTTGGCAAATCTCCAATGCAGACAGCACATCCTGGTTCTCAATATGAACACTGAGACCTGTGTCACCATTTGTGCTGGCGGAGTATCCAATTTCCTTTAATGTTTCACAGGCTTGGGCGGCTTGCTGCGGATCACGAAATTGAAAACGGAAAGAACCCGTATCCATGTGTTTCATCTCCTCTGAAGTAGCTTATTTTGTTAATTGGGGTTCATTAGTTTAGGTATGTTATTTTTAATATAACCAACCGGAACAGTATTTTTACATTCAAAGCCTTTATTTTTCAAAAATTTACTTTAAAGCTTTGAAATTAAATAGTTAAAAAAGCAGCTACTGTGACAAATCGCATGTTTTCGCTACGTAAATCCCTTTATGCTAGTAACAAGGGTATGGTTGCCCGGTCATCCGAGCCGAGCGGTCAAAGGATGCCCAAATCCATACATAAAGGCGGAATGAAGATGATAGATTACCGAACATTGGTGACACAGCAATCTATGCATTTGTATAGCGTGTTTGCCAAGTCATTCAAAAGTGTAAACGAACATGCGGTTGCTGGCATCAAAACGGTGGGCTTCAACCCAACGGCCTTCGCCGTGATGGAAGTTTTATATCACAAGGGCGCGCAGCCAATCCAACAAATTGGAGCAAAGCTGCTTCTGCAAAGCGGAAATGTCACTTATGTTATTGACAAGCTGGAAAGCCGCGGTTATTTGCACCGTCACCCGTGCGACCAAGATCGTCGGATTATATATGCAGAATTGACGGACGAAGGACAACGTGTCATGGACGAAATTTATCCTGATTATACACGTCAGATTGAACGTGCCTTTAGCGGAATCAGTGAAACCGAAAGAGATCAACTTATCGGCTTGCTCAAAAAATTGGGCCGTAGCGCTGATAACCTGTCACCTTATCACAAATAGAACGAATAGTAATTTTAGCAACTGATCGTTTGTGAATAAACGAACAATCTTATAGCTGTGCTAAACGAAAATTTAGATTTACACAGAAAAGTCCACCCTTATATTCATGGGTGGACTTTTCAAATACCTGAATAGAGCGAAATATGCCCAAGCTTACGAGCAGCATAACCTGCTATCGACTAAAATGTTTGACCACTACATTATTAAAAATTGCTGGACCGCCATCGGAAAACAGAGTGATTTTCTGATCCTCTAATCGTGGAAATATTAAGGAGGAAAAAGCTACTGCTCCATCATCGACAAACACTTCAATACTGGTTTTATCGACGAGAATGTTCAGGTGGACCTTTTTCTTATCGGGATCAAATGGCGCCTTACTCTCTACATATTTTCCACTCTGATCCGGCTGCCCAGTGTTCGCTCTGTTTACGTAAGAGTATTGACCGTCCACTGAGACACCCACATCGACATGGCGCTTGCCATCCGTCGACTCTCGAAGCCTCAATCCTACATTTTTAATCGTGGACCAAGAGACATCCGCCTCTAGCTGATAGGCATCGCCTGCTACCGGAAGCCGGTGAGTACCCTCTACTTTAATCGTTCCTAATGATTTTTTGGATGTTTGGAATCGCTCCAAATTGGGTATAGGCTGTGAAACCAAACGATATCCAGCATCTGCCGTATGTTTCAGTCGAATTTGGCGAACAATCGAATCCATTCCATTAAAGCCTTCCTTTAGGGTAGGCGTGTTATTGGCATAATCCCAATTGTTCATCCAGGCCAGAGCATAACGGTGACTATATTTATCTTTGTCTTTTCCTTCCTCGAACGTAACTGCACCATACCAGTCAAACCCATAATCCAGCCACCCAGGTTCACTGTGATCAGGGAGAAATGCTTCTCCATTAAAATCTCCCGTCCAGTAGGCATACGTGTTGGGTCCGCCTGTTGATTTGCTATTGGCGCTCACGCCTAGAATCCATTGATAGGTTCCATCATCCGCCCGCATCCGGTAAAGGTCAGGACATTCCACAAGTCCGATATTCTCCGTTTGAAAGCCGCTTGTATACCGCCAATTCTTTAAATTATCAGACTCATAAAAGCCAATCTTTGTTCCCTCTGCCATGACCATCACCCATTGATTACGTTGAGTATCTCGGATGATTTTGGGATCTCTGAAGTCCTTTGTACCGGGGTTGGGCATCACAGGCTTGTTGCGGTAAGAAGTAAACGTCTTGCCTTTGTCCTTACTGTACCACAAAAATTGTTCCTGCTTTCCGCCATCTGCGGAGGGCTGTGTCACAATGGCTACCAGCGTGCCTTTTCCAAACCCTGCGGTATTATTATCATCGATCACGACCGAACCGGACCAAGGATCTCCATTCGGGTTCGTATATTTGGGAATCGCCACCCCCTCATCTTTCCAATGAACCAGGTCGGTTGATGTGGCATGTCGCCATTCTGTACCGTTCTTTTTGGGATAGTCACGATTATACAAATAGTAATAATGATATTTTCCATCAAAATAAATGGGCCGTTGAGGATCATTCTTCCACTTATCCGGAACGGTAAAATGATAGGATGCCCGGTAGGTTGGTGTTGTATGCTTACTTTGATTAGCTTGATTTTTTGGATTTACAGCAGGTTTTTGGGGTTCGGCTGCATCCTGTTGGTACATACTCCATCCCATAGCTATAAATATAGTTAAGCCTGTGATGATTACAACGGATCGTATCCAAATGCTCTTGGGAGCTTTTTTTCTCATTATGACGATCCTCCTTACCTCTCATTGCATCGTTATGTATCGTCCGATGGACGACAGATCGGGTTGCTACCAAGCCGCCGCCTTCGGACATACTGCATATACCTACTTATTTCTTTCCATATTCATTTTGGTGTTCTTTTTTATCATTCGCTGGATCAATCGTGATTTGCCCTTGCTCCAAAATACCGTTTTTCACAACAGAGGTTTTCGAGCCTTTAATATTCAGCAGGAAGCTTGGTGCGAAAGTAGATTTGTGATCCGGGAAAAGCCCTCGATTAGTCATATAACTCGAAACGACTACGTTATTGCCTTTGCCTTGCGGGATAGCAAAATGGGCATACGTCCAGGTAATATCATCACGATCCAGATCCTGATGAAGAACGAGACCGGTTCCATTCAACGGTTTATAAGGCCCTGTCAAGGAAGTAGAAACATAACCCAGCATGTAAATATCATCGTCACCGATCGCATCTACAGTCACCTTGGAACCTCTCGTACTCGTAAATAAATACCACAAACCATTCATTTTGAAAACATTCGCCCGTTCAATTTCATCTGTTACCAGATTGGATGCAATCAAAGGGGGCATTACATTTTTCAACGTATAATCATCATTCAATTCAACGATGCCCAGTGCGCCGTTCGCCAGCTCAGCTCCTTTTTTCTTAGGACTTTGCTGCAGGTTAGAAAGCTCTTCACTGAAGAATTTCTTATTGCCGCCATAATAAGCTGAGTTTTGAAGCGAATCTTCGCCTTGGTAGCCTGTCTCAGTCCCTGTATTGGCTTCAAATATAATATATTTGTGGCCTTGATCCTCGACATAGTGAGGGTCTCTAAGGGTATGATTATCCATATCCACTCCGACGCTTTGCTGCACATTTTGATAGGTTTTCCCATCTCCACCGTCATAGATCGATTTCAAATCCTCGACTCCATCTACTTTCAGTGTCTTATCATCAGGCTGAGAGACATTAATTTGAGCCGTACTCAAGGTTTGCTTGCCGAATAATTTGTTATTCGGATCATAGGGCTGTCTGCTGGTATAGAATAAACGTACTTGTCCATCAGAGGTTAAGGTAGCTGAACCTGACCATTCTTCTGACTGATTTTTTAGAATCGGATCGTTGGCAAGCAATTTATCATTGTCCTTAAATACTCTGCCGGCATTTTTCCAGCCGCTAAGTGAAGTATCGCCCGCTTTTTGATAAAACAGGTATATGAATGTATCCTCGCCTCTTTTAGGATCGCCTGCTAATCCAAAAACGATATTATACCCTTTGTAATTGGCTACTGTGCCATCGGCATTTTGTAACGGCCAAGAGTCCCAGACATCGAAATCAATCAGCTTGCCTGAGCTATCGCGACCAATAGCAGAAGGAATATTCTTAATTGTAGAGGCATCGAAGGACGGAACCTCATATTTCTCTTTGCCTTGCTGTTTGAAAATATTCAGCATGTCATTACGCGTAATTTGCGTAAATGCATTGTCTGTTTTGAGATCAGATGCATCATTTTCCTCGGCAAAAGCCTGAACGCCGCCTCCTAACAGCAAGGTAGTTGCTACTGTTGCAGTGGCTGCTTTACTGAACCATTTGTTAAACTTCAAGTACTCCATCTCCCTTAATCTAATTATGCTTCTAGATTTGAAACCCAACTTTTTGGTTGGTAGGGCCATTTTATACGGTATGTCAAACGATTGATATAGACTGAAAAGCCCTATTATGTGAGGTAAGAAAACAGGCGCCTCTTGAATTTCATCCTCATATTTTCCTAGTAATTTTCTGAAAATCCCTTTTTTTTCATTCCTATTACATTCAGAAAAATTTGCTACTTGATTTTTTTTCGTGTCCCATTTTGCTAGGTTGGTTGCTTCATTCACATGCAAAATCGTTCTAAAATAAATCATACAAAGCCCAATTTGTAAGCGAATTCAAAAAAATGGTTCCTTAGTACCCTACAGCTCAATTCAGAAACATATTTTTTGTTACAATTTCTTAAGACTTTTTTACCATTTTGTTACCTATACCCTATGAATATATAGCAATCTCAAGGAGATTTTTATTTTCTTTTTGTATGCTGGGAAATTTTTTGGTCCTATACGAGATGGTTTTTTGTTGAATCAGTAGGAGGAGAGACCTTTGAATAAAGAGATAGCCCGGACTTTTATTCAAAGGTCCGGGCTATCTCTTTTATAATGAAAGATTTATATTATTTTTTATGCGTGTTCTCTTTGTGGTGTCTTTACGCGCTGATCTGCCTCTTCTTCCGTACCCGGCGGACGGTTCCGCAATCCGAGGACGACAAACCAGCTAATAACTGCAATAACGACCATGATAACGAACAGGGAATGCAGACTGTTTTCCAGTACAGAACGAAGTAATCCGGCAACCTTGTCACTTAGACTCTGTGAAGCATGAGGTGCAAGCAGACCGTTAATATCCTCCTGCGTTACCCCTTGCTGTGTAAGCTGTCCGTCTGCTGTCTGGGCAACAATGCGATAATTCAGCCATGAACCGAAGGCTGCAACCCCGATTGTTTGCCCCAACGTACGCAGAAACGTATTCAATGCTGTCGACGCGCCACGCAACTGAAACCCGACCGAGGACTGGGCAATAATCGTAAACACAGTCATCGAGAAGCCAAATCCCAGTCCATACAACAATGTAGACAGGAACAGCAGCCAGATCGGGGCCGTTTGGCCCATCAAGGTCATGACGAAGGCCCCCAATACAATCAGGGTCAGCCCAATCAAAGAGGTTCGACGTGAGCCCAGGGTCAGCAAAATGCGTCCTCCGATCATGGAGCCAAATAGCCAGCCTACGGACATTGGAGCCAGCGCGAGACCCGATGAAGCGGCATCTCCACCGTGTACACCTTGAATCCATAGTGGAAGATAGCTAGTCAGTCCGATCAGCAGGGTGCTGACTAACAATGCTGCGGCACAGGAAAAAGCGATATCCCGTATCCGAAATAGCTTTAGTGGCACCATCGGTTCCTGAGCGCGTTTTTCGATAACCAAAAACAAAATCAGGAACAAAATGGCTACGGCAGCCAAGGCTAGCAATTCAGGAGAAGCCCAACCGATATACTGCCCGCCCAGTGCCAATACGAGCAAGAGGGCCGTCATCCCGATGGTAAAGGTAACCGCTCCCGGCACGTCGATACGCGCGGTACGCTTGCTTACCTGTTCCCGCAGGTAACGGGCGATGAAGAACATAGCCAGCAATCCAAAGGGAACGTTAAAGCCGAAAATCCACTCCCAGCCAAAATAGGTAACCACATAACCACCCAAGAGAGGCCCGATCAGGGAAGAAATCCCCCATACGGAGCTGATCATGCCTTGGACTTTGCCGCGTTCCTCCATTTTGTAGATATCACCGATGATGGTAAAAGTAACAGGAATGACACCACCCGCACCAATACCCTGAATAGCCCGGTAGATAATAAGCTGCTCCATATTGCCAGCCAGCATACAAAGCAAAGAGCCAAGTACAAACAACGAACAGCCGATTAAAAAAATGGGTTTTCGGCCAAACAAATCGCTAAGCTTGCCGAAAATGGGTGTGGTCACAGCCATCGTCAGCAAATATGCCGTAAAAATCCAACTGAGCAAATTCACGCTACCCAGCTCACTAACAATCGTCGGTCCCGCCGGACCGATAACCGTTCCTTCAATTGCGGCCAGAAAAGTGGCCAATAGAACACCTGTCAGCACGAGTCCGCGCTTCATGGGTTTATCGTTTCCCAAGCAAATCACAAATCCTTCCCTTATAAAAACTGTGTTGTATCTGTACGGTTTGCCTTTCCAGGTTGGATTATTACCCGCACTGCATAATCGTAAACAGGCGGCCTATATAGGCCGCCTGTTTTGTACGATGTATATATATTATTGTCTACATATCGTTAATTTTTGTCAACTGTCATCGCATGATAAATCTCGCTATTTTCCACTTTATAGAGATGACCCTCTTCCATGCACAGAACATCGCTGGCAAAGCTTTCAGCCACCTGCATATCGTGGGTGATGACCAGAAAAGCCGCACCTTCGGCAGACTGCTCTGTGCACATACGGAGCAGAATACTCGCCCCTTCGTAATCCGTTCCTGCGGTAGGCTCATCCAAAATGTATAGCTTTTTGGGCAAGATGAACTGTGCCGCAACGCTCAAGAGCCTTTTTTCGCCTCCACTTAGCAGGAACGGGGAGGCATCCAGTCTGTGCTCCAGCCTGGCGGCGGCCAGCAAGCGCTGCGCCCGTTCCACATATGCCGCGGGAACCGGCTCCCCGGTCCGTAAACCAAGCTTGACGCGTACGCTATACAAGCACTCCTCCCACACCGTTGCAGCTGCAAACTGATGCTCTGGCTGCTGGAACACATAGCCGATTCCGGTAGCCAGCTGGTGAATTGGCAGCTTCGCCATATCCTGCCCCTCCCACCGCATGCACCCCTTCGGTGCTGGGAGTAGGCCCATGAGCAACTTGCCGAGCGTGGTTTTACCCGAGCCGTTCTCACCCAGCAGCACGGCTCGTTCACCGGGCGCAAGAGCTAGGCTCACGCCCTTTAGCGCTGCCCGCTGGCTACCGGGATAGGTGAAGGTCAATCCCTTCACCTCCAACAATGGCTGTCCAGCGCGGTCCGCCGCTGAGCCGGGATTCACCCCCGGCTCACGTGGCATGTCTCCCCTCCCTGCGGGAGAGGGGAGCAGCCCCAAGGCTGCCAGCTGCGCACCATGCTCGCGCAGCAGCGTTTCGGGCGGACCCTGGAGCTGCACGGTCCCGCCCTTCAATACGATGATGCGCTGCGCTGCCCGCGCGCCATCGTCTATGCGTCCGGACGCGGTAACCACCGTCCGGCCTGCCGCATGGAGCCGCCGACATAACTCTACGAAGTCGCATACAGCCGACGGGTCCAACTGCGCAGCTGCGTCGTCGAACACGACCAGCGGCGCTTCCAACGCCAGTACCGCAGCAATCGCGGTGCGTTGGCGCTGGCCTCCCGAGAGGCGCCGCACGAAGGAGCCGCGCTCGGAAGCTAGGCCGACGGCCTCCAGCGCAGCAGCAATGCGCTGCGCTATTTCTGTCGGAGGCACACGCAGGTTCTCCGGCCCAAAAGCAATCTCATCTTCGACGATTCCCTGCACCAGCTGGGCATCCGGGTCCTGAAGCACGACGCCGACAGTGGTGGCGACAGTAGCCAGATCAGCGGTATCGGGGTCCATCCCGTACACGGTCAGCTCCCCTGTCCGTTCGCCCTCACCGGAACGGGACAATCCGCCATGAAGCAGTTGACATAGCGTAGACTTTCCACTTCCACTAGCTCCGACAATGGCTACATGCTCACCCACTGCAATGTCCAGTGTCAGACCATGTAACGCTGGCTCTGCCTGATCATCATACCGATAGCCAAAATTCTTCAAGGATACGGCTATTTTACGGCTAGAATTATAATCGCTATGTTCATTCATAACTGAAATACCCTCGATCTCCATTGTTGAAGATATAACCACGTGCATAGCCACGGCTATGCACGTGAAGCGCGTCCCAGTTCAAAACGTTTTAACAGTCCCGTACGATTTAAGGCATCGCCCAGCACTTTCGTCAGCAGACCGCATAGGACAATGCCGCTCAGGATACGAACGACCAGTGCAATCGTCAGCACCTTCCAACCCCAATGCATATAGCCAAACATATTGGCTGCGACAATAAACCACAGCGGAACCATAGCCCCACCCACTAGCATCAGCGAAACTGCGTTCCAGCGCCGATACCGCAACAAGGCAAATACCAACTCAGCCGCAATCATATAGCAGACAGCCGCCGCGATAATAGAAGCAATTCCATAGGCAGATCCCATAAAAGACTGCACTACCGCGCCAAAAGCATAAGCAATAACCGCCGTACCCGGCTTACGAATAATATAATAGGCCAACAAGCCGTATATCATGTACAGTCCGACAATAGCGGAAGTTGCAATAGGCCCTCCCAGACTATTTAATGTTTTGTTAATGAGCGACAAATACACGGTCATGACGCCGTTCAACGTGGCTAGCATCGCCATGAGTACGATATCCAGCGTTGTAAATTTTGCAAACATACGAGATTCCTTCATATGTACTTCTTGACTCCTCTCCCTATCTAATCTATAAGATTACAGCTCTGATCCTTGTACAAGCTGCTACTGTATAAATGTATTCATTTGCAGCTTTATTGTCAACCTAATTATAATTAATAGGTTGACAATAAGAACAAAAATAAGAGGCTTCACTTTATAAGCTCCACCATAAAACAGCCGTAGTTAATACAGCAGTCATAGCACATAAATTGCCTACACGCCCATTGTTCAGTGTACGAAGATATGTCCGTTCTGCATAAGCGCCGAAACCTTTGCCCTCCATAGCCAGCGCCGTCTGCTGAACCCGTCTTACAGCATTCACCAATACGGCAGCCGCATACCCGCTCCACCATGATAACCGATTGCCCCACCCTCGTGGTGGTTCCTGTCCACGAACACGCCGTGCTGCCATAATGGTTCGCCCTTCTTCTTCCAATAAGGGGAGAAACGTTAGTGCCACTGAAATACCGAACGCAAACCGATAAGGAACACGCAAGCGCAGATTCAATGCCTGCACAAAATCTCGGGGATCGGTCGTCGAGAGATAGATATAAGATGCCAAAAACAACACAAAAATCCGCAACGTTAACGCCCCTGCGATATCCAGTCCCTCTGCTGTAATGACAATGGGTCCCCATGAAGCCACGGTATGTCCTTCTCGAATCGCTAGGATAGACAGTATAAAATACGGGATACCTAAACCAATCAGGAACGACATAGCCCGAAGTTGGCGTGCTAAGGTCAAACGTGCGCCCAAGCCAGCCACAGCAATCAGTACAGCCAAGAGTGCTGCTTCCCGCAACGTCGAATCCCATGCCATCGACAGGAGGCTAAAACATCCCACCCATATTAGCTTACTTAACGGCCCTAGCCTGTGCAGCGGCGACGAACCGCCGTTATACTGAAACAGCATTTCGTTGTGCCTCCAATCTGAGCCATTCTTCATGCAGTAAAGAATACATCAGCATATCCTTAAAACCTGTAGATGTATGCTGTACCTGCCGCAGCAGCCCTTCCTTTGTCCAGCCCATCGAGGACAGCAGGGCTTGCGAGCCTGTATTACGCGGGTCCACCAGCGCTTCGATCCGATTCAACCGAATCGTGTTATACCCGAATGACAGCACCAAGCGTAGCGCCTCGGTCATGTAACCCTGTCGCCAATAAGGCTTGGCTATTTCATAACCAATCTCGGCTTTATAGGCTCCCTCCGTCTGCCAATAATTAAAACCACAGCTTCCAATCAACTTCCCATTCTCCTTCAGCTCTATTCCCCAGCGCAGCGCATCCTCCGTCTTCGCCAGCTCATTCAACAGCTCAATCATATCCTCTGCATCCTCACGTCCTGACATACCAGAAAGGTTCATATAACGGTGAACCTCCGGGTCAGACCAGCAAGCGAACATCGTAGCCGCATCCCCACTTTCCATCCTTCGCAGCCGAAGACGCGGACTTTCCAGCGGTGGTATATGCCCCTTACATGCATATGCACACATGTTCAATCATCCTTCCAGCATTAAAATGACTAAATATACGCTACATTTAAGCATACACCTTCAACAAACACAACCTTATTTAAAGCTGAGAAGCTTATATATATAAATAGCCCTCCTGTTCCTAGGATTAGGAATTAGAAGGGCATCTTCTATATTATAAGAGATTAAACCGTTTAAGGGCTTGTCTTCCGAATCAAAAGTATTGAGCATCTAAGCCTTTAAGAAGAGACTCGGGTAGTGGTGCGCGTCGGTTTCTTCACAACATCCTTGTACAGTACGCCCAGCATCGACTGAATTTCCTGTAATTCATCGATCCCTGCACCAGTAATGCTGAACATATCATCATGAGGTGTCAGAAAGTTTTCCTGCGTCAGGTTTTCAAGCTCCTGCTTGACCTCACGTTCTCCTACACGGTAACCGCGCTCTTCCAACACAGGTTGAATATCTCTTACCGTGAGATCGTTCTGATGTGCATAAGAAAGCATCTGTATACGGATAAACAAGTTCTGAACATCTGCATGCATAATTGTAACTCCTCCCTGGCCTAGGCCAACCATGTTACACTGTTTTTACCCATAGAGGATAAGCTGGAAACAGATGAGGGCAACCCTTGCTGAATTACTTTTTATATTGTTTGCCCCGCTAAAACGTATAGCTTTCCCCTTCCCAAAATGATTCTGTACAGAGGTTAGAGTACGAAGAATACCGAAAGGTTACAAAGTGATTTTCCACTTGACTGAATAGATACAATCGTTATATCTTAAATTAATTAACCAATGGTAAAAGCGAATTGCATAATTACCTATTTTTGATAATATATACAACACTTAATGTAAAAATTTAATGTTAGGAGCGTGAACTCTACATGTTTCAAGCTATTCCTTACGAAGGCACACGTCATGAACAATTCGAATCGGTTCTTGGACAACTCCGGGCACTTATTCATGATGAATCCAATACCATTGCCAATCTGGCAAATGCTTCAGCATTACTTGGTCATTTCCTTCCAGATATTAATTGGAGCGGTTTCTATCTTTATGATGGCACTGAGCTTGTACTTGGTCCTTTCCAGGGCTTACCTGCATGTATACGGATTCCATTGGGACGTGGCGTATGCGGTACCGCAGCAGCTGAACAACGAACGCTTGTTATAGATGATGTACATGCGTTTCCAGGACATATTGCCTGTGACGCTGCTTCCAATAGTGAAATTGTTATTCCCCTTGTCAAGAATGGGGAACTGATTGGAGTACTGGACATTGACAGCCCACTAAAAGGTCGCTTTGATCACGAAGATCGTGTATTCCTAGAGGAATTTACGGCTATTCTGGTAGCCAGCCTATAACCAAAAATAGCGCATATATATCGTCTTCCTTCGCCACAATATAGGAGGGTCTGAAACCCAAAACTATCCGGCGAAGGAGATTGATGATTCATGTACAACAACATGGCTCCACAACAACAACTTCATCAATGTGAACAAATCATGCAGCAATTGGTACAACAAACACAGCAAGGAACTGCCATGTATCAGCAGTTGCTGCAACAGGAACAACAAAATGCATCCAGTCTTGAAAGCCTGGTGCAACGTGAACGAAGTGCAGCTCAAATGATCCAAACTGCAATTCAGCATCACCAGCAGGCTATGCAGCAGTACCAGCAAGTTATTCAACTGTGTAGTCAGTTGGAAAACTCTATTCGATCCAGTAGTCAAATGACTCAGCCCGGATTTGGCGATAGCTACGCCTCACGCAGTATGCAACCATCCTCCTATAATGCAGGAAGCCACATGAATCACAGCTTCCCGCAACACATGGGGACGACTGGACAGCATTATGTAAGCGGTAGTGGCATGCAGCAGTACGGAAACAACAGCCAGCAAGGCATGAGAGCGACACAAAGCAGCATGTAAACTGCTCTACACACAAAAAGGGTGAACAGTAGGCCATCGGAATTGGCTTGTTGTTCACCTTTTTTCAGACCTTTTACAGCCCTTCTTCCCCGCTTTGTTAATTTAATTCCCGTTCGGCTAGAACCTTCATCCCGTCTCGCAAATACTCAGCTAGTCCGGGACGATAGCCTTCATACATTTTACTGAAATCCTCATGCTCCACATACAAGTCTCCCAGCCCGCTATAAATTTCTGCTGTAGGAGTATAGAATCGGCTTACCCATTGAAGATGACGGCGGATCAGCGCCTGTACTTCTTCACTATTATGCTTCAATCCTTTATTCATGGCTTCGGCCAGCTGCCGATGAATCTGATCAGCCTCTGCCTGTGAATCCAAATAATCCTCTTTGCTCCAGTTCTTTGTCGCTGTCTTGCTTTCCTGAATTGTTTCCTGAGCCACTTGACCATAACGGTCTGTCAAATCACGTTCGTACATTTCCTGCTTTTCCGGGTTAAACCCTTGGTACATGTGCTCTGGTTTCATTGCTTGTTCTCCTTTCAAATGAGCCACCGTTTCGTCGATGGTCTGTAGGAGAGTATGCAAGCGGAAGACTTTGGCCTCGACCTTGGCTCGATGCTCCTGCAAAACCTCGGCTTTTTGTTCCTTGGTTTGCTCCAGCACATTTCCAATTTCAGATAAAGGCAAATCCAGTTCCCTGTACACCATGATTTGCTGAAGCCTCAAAAGTTGTTCCTGTTCGTAATAGCGATATCCATTATTTCCAATATGATGCGGTTTCAGCAATCCGATTTCATCATAATAATGCAAAGTTCGTACGCTGATTCCCGACAGATTAGATACTTCCTTTACCGTATAGGCCATTCCGCTTCACCTCCCTTGCTTGACAGTCTAGTGTCTCACGTGGCGTGAGAGTCAACACCCCCACTTGCCCACCTTGGTACTACACTTTTACCCGTTAAGCGTGTGATGAACCGTCCCTATGACAAGGATACAATCAATTCTTTTGTTTAAAGATCGTGATCAGACGACTCATATATTCACGCATATTTACAATTAAATTCGAGTCGCCATCATGAAGACACCAGTTGTACATGACCCCACGAGCTGCAATAAATAAGTAGTCTGTCATCTCTTCGGATGTCATGCTTTGATCCAACTCTCCTGCAGCTTGTCCTCTCTCTATAATCTGTTGAAGTATATTTTGCATATCACGACCCTTAGTAATGAAAAGCTTGTTATTAGTTGTATATAACTGTTTCACCGTCTCTAAACCAATATTCTGATTATATTCCGCATAAACTTCAAAATATTGAATAATATCCTGCACAATACTTTCTGAAGGTGGTTCATTCTTAAATTTCAATTCAAAGTAGCCATCCGCCTGTGCATACATCTCCACCAAAATATCACTTTTCGTCTTGAAATGATTATAAAATGAGCCCACAGACACTCCGGCCCTCCGGCAGATATCCTCAATTTTAATTTTTTCCAGACTCTTTTCATGCATTAGCTCTAATGTACTGTTATATATATTTTTTTTAGTCTGCAGGCTTTGCAGCTTTCGTCCACTCAATTGTTGGTTTGGCATTTACCTACTCTTCCTTTCTATTCTAAACATTCCTCTCTTCTGATGCCTTGTCCATGTTACTTAATTATAATAAGAAATGCTATTTTGTTTAATTGTGAAAACAATCACATAATAATGTCCACTACCGCTCTATACTGAATCCATTCAATGAATACATTCACTGAATGGATTCATTGAATGGATTCATAATTAGGAGGCATTGTTATGAAAGAAGAGCATCGAATTTTATTTGAGCCTATGAAAATTGGAAAACTAGAAATTAAGAATCGCTTTGTCATGGCTCCCATGGGCCCTGGTGGGCTTTGTGATGCCGATGGCACCTTTAATGAGCGCGGCGTCGAATATTATATTGAACGGGCAAAAGGCGGGACAGGACTGCTCATTACAGGTGTAACGATGGTTGAGAATGAAATTGAGAAATGTGCCCTGCCATCAATGCCCTGCCCTACTCTAAACCCCTTGAATTTTGTTAAAACCGGTAAAATGATGACGGAGCGGATTCATGCATACGGCACAAAAATATTTCTACAATTATCTGCAGGCTTTGGACGGGTAAGCATCCCTTCAATTGTAGGTAAAACGGCTGTCGCTCCCTCTCCTATCCCTCATCGCTGGCTTCCCGATGTAACCTGTCGTGAGCTAACTATCGATGAAATTCACACCTACGTCAGAAAATTTGCAGAATCTGCGGCTATTGCCAAAAAGGCAGGCTTTGACGGTATTGAAATCCATGCGGTTCATGAAGGCTATTTACTGGATCAATTTGCGATTTCATTCTTTAACCATCGGAAAGACCAATACGGCGGAAATCTGAGAAACCGCTTAAGATTTGCCATAGAGATCGTCCAAGCCATCAAAGCCGAATGTGGACAGGATTTCCCGGTATCTCTTCGATACAGCATCAAAAGCTTTATTAAAGATTGGCGTCAGGGTGGATTGCCAGGCGAAGAGTTTCAGGAACAGGGACGGGATATTGAAGAAGGAATTGAAGCGGCCAAAATATTAGAGGAAGCTGGATATGATGCTTTTAATGGTGATGTTGGTTCGTACGATTCATGGTATTGGGCACATCCACCAATGTATCAGGAAAAAGGACTCTATCTTCCTTATAACAAAATTTTAAAAACCATTCTAAAGGTACCTGTCATTACTGCTGGCAGATTGGATAATCCAGACTTGGCCAGCAAGGCTATACGTGAAGGAAAAACCGATATGATTGCACTGGGTCGGCCATTGTTGGCTGATGCTGACATCCCCAACAAAATCAAGGCCGGGAAAATAGAAAAGATTCGTCCTTGCCTCTCCTGCCAGGAGGGCTGCATGGGTCGACTGGCATCTTTTGCAACGATTTCATGTGCCGTTAATCCGGCTTGCGGCAGAGAAAAAGACTATGCACTCGGAAAAGCAGATCAGTCCAAAAAAGTCTTGGTGATCGGTGGAGGACCCGCAGGATGTGAAGCTGCCCGTGTAGCTGCTATTCGCGGACACCACGTTACATTATTCGATAAAAATAACCGATTGGGAGGTAATCTGATCCCGGGTGGAATTCCAGACTTCAAAGAAGACGATCATTTACTTGCGACCTGGTATGAAGGGGAGCTAAAGGATTTAAAAGTTGACGTCCAATTGAATACCGAGGTTAACCGGACTACCGTAAATGAATATGCAGCAGATGTTGTTATTTTTGCTACCGGCTCCTCTCCCAAAACCTTCTCCATTGGTACATCTACTAAGGTGTATTCCGCAGAAGAAGTTTTGCTTGGGAAAAAAGATCCCGGTGCTTCCACCGTAATTGTCGGAGGTGGGCTTGTGGGATGCGAAACTGCACTTTGGCTTGCTGATCAAGGTAAAAAAGTAACGCTGGTGGAAGTGCAAGAAGATATTTTAACCGTCGGCGGCCCTCTGTGCCATGCAAATGAAGATATGCTGCGTGACCTTGTTGCATACAAGGATATCCATCTCCTGACCAACGCCAAAATTGTCGATGCCAACGATCAAGAATTCGTTCTTCAAAATAAAGATGGTGAAGAAACGATTTTAAGCGCAGACTCAGCGATTCTGGCTGTAGGATATACTCCTCAGCAATCGCTTTATGAAGACATCCAAAATGAGGTTTCCGAGTCCTACTTAATCGGCGATGCCAAGCAAGTACAAAATATTATGTATGCTGTCTGGGACGCCTATGAGGTTACTAGAAATATATAATACCCCGCTACCTCCAAAGCCGTTTACTATGTAAGCAGGCGGCTTTGGCTTTTTTACCTTGCAGCAATTGCTTAGTTAAGAGAGGCTTTTCCCCATAACCACATGATCATAAAAAGCTATCTTTTGAATAATTTTCTCCAAATTGTGCTGCGTTTGTGCCACATGTGCTTCCACTTTCTTTTTGTGGGCTACAAGAAAATCTCTTCTCTCTTGGATTGTAGCTTCTCCTTTTCCATTTAGCTCAAGGTATGCCTTAATTTCTTCAATAGTCATCCCTGTATCTTTCATAGCCATCAGGAACCTAATCCAATCGATTTGTTTTTCGGTATATACCCTTCTTCCACCTTCATCCCGACCGACATCAGGTAATATGCCTTCTTTTTCATAATAACGAAGGGTAGATGCGGGCAATCCGCTCTTGATTTGAACTTCTTTAATGGAGTACATGGTTATTTCCCTCCTCGTTTTTTTATTTTCTCTTCAAGTCAGCTTTAACGATAAGTATAAGTTTTCATAGTAAAGAGTGCAAAATTAAGATTCCGATATTCGTCTAGCAGAAAAGCTAGCCCTCTCCCTGTCCTTCTTCTCTCAATTTCCCAATATAACTCCTAACATTCTCCTCCGAATGGTTCACTTCCCAATGATCCAACAGCCGATTAACCTCCTCATCCAGAGGGTTCAGCCGATAATAAAATATGGCCGCTCGTAATTGGTGATGCTCTTCGACAGGTTCATCGTCGGGCCAGTGGTACTCTTGCTTGCCATTCCCATCGGTAGTCCCTATAGCTCCATCCAGCAAGGGGGAACGGCCTTCTAGGCCTTCACCGCGGGCAATTGCTTTGAGAAAATCGGCATGCCTCATGGCAACATCCGGCGAACAACGGTACAAATTCTCGAAAATATCAAAGGCATCAATCGGATCGTATTCCAGATTCTCAAGGAAATGCCTTTGCAGCAGCGAAGCAACCTTCTTATTGCCCATCAGTCCGGACAGAAAATAGAACGTGGGCATTTGTGCCTCATAGCGAAACTCGTCGACATGGCTGATAATATCGTCCACAATCTGGTCGGTCTGAAGACCTTCACGTGCTAATCGAGTTAGTACCCGTACCGCCTTATATTGCGTCCAATCGTACACACCAAACGCCACCTCATACAGCATGGGAATCGATTGTTCCTTGTAATAGTAGATGATCTCAAAAATCGCATCCTGTTGAATATGAAGCCAGTCGCCCAAACCTTCGTACTTTCCCGCCAAGCTCTCTGGTTTCTGCAACTCCGTCCCAAAAAAATAACGCGGAAATAGAGCCAGTGCCTCTTCCCCCAGCATAGCAGCAGACTTCTTCGCCTCGATGGTAAATTCCACTGGTTGATCTATTAATCCGCCAACCTTTATAATCGCTGCTGGAATAGTAGTATCCAAATCGATTGCCACCACAGCTTTCTTATTCTTCTTCCAAAACTGAAGTATTCTCATATGTAATTCACATCTCCTTATCCCGTGTTACTAACAATTTCATTGCCAACTAGAATATCCTTTATGAATATATATCGGAAATTCTTTATAATCTCCTCAACACGTTTCCCCCAATAATAAAACATATTTTGGTAATTACTTGTATACTTTTCAACAGTTTACTAAATATATGCGATTGCTTCTCTAAGCCTATTCTTTTTTATCATAACTATTTAGTATTATAAGGATATAAAAAAAGGAGGTTATCATTTGAAAAGTACAGGTATGACACGTCCCCTAGATGCGTTAGGCCGTATCGTTATCCCCAAAGAAATGCGAATTTCCATGGATTATAATGTGGGTGATCCTGTTGAGATTTTTGCAGATGAGGAAACTGGTATTCTCGCCTTTCGAAAATATACTGGGGTGACGTGTAAAATGTGTGGTTCAACAGAACAATTAACTTATTTTAGAGACAGCTTTATTTGCGGGGAATGTATTGAAAGTTTAAAAAAGGGAATACATTTTAGCCCTATCCTAAGACCAGCCAAATCAGCTTTATCCAACTCACAACGATCTATTAAAGAGCCCAAACGTCTGCGGCGATCGACACAACAGATGATCGAAAGTCTAAAAGAATTAATGCAAAAACACCCCAATGCAGCACAGCACGAATATGCCAAAATACTTGAGGTTTCCCAAGCCCGTATATCCCAGCTCAAAAAAATGCTCTAACTACAGCTTGATACCCTACATAGATATACACCAGAGATTTCATCATGTGCAGCTACTTTTGAACCGTGATACGCAGCATCATAGCTAACCGACAAAACGCATGAACGTCCATGCGAAAATTCCACACTAGGTATAAAGAACCAGTGAATGACTTGCAAGCGAGAACGCCTATAAGCAGAAGGCTGTGCTACATTTAATAATGGTTCCTGAATTAAAAAATGACCTTCTTTAATTAGAGAAGGTCATTTCATTTATTTATTCATTTTTCTATAGTAAACCACCGCACACTTCTAATAGAGGTAGCTGTCCAGAAGGGATGGGCTGCCTTTTTTAATTAACTGGCTGACAAAAGGGATCGTTGCAAAAATGCTCCTTTTTGTACTTTTTTGGGACAATGAATTTTTTCAAAAGAATATCTTGTAGCAACATTGCCCATTCCAACAAGTACGTTTGCACATATGATGTTGCAAAATTCAATTTAAAGGAGAGATACACACCTTGTCTAAACATTCTTCTCATCGTTCGATGGGACCGTTACAACCACATTTCGCGACCACTACTGAAGTGAGCAATTTTGTTAATTTATGGGGAATATTTACTGTGAATGGTCAACAGATCGTTGCTTTTGTAAAAAGCGTAGATCCCACTAACAAATCAATGTTAGTGCTATATCCTAATGGCACACAGTCTTATATTGATGTTACTCAAATCAGTCAGGCACAAGGCCCTTATCCAAGTATGCCTTCTATTCCAGGACAAAGCGGTGGTCAGGGCGGCGGTCAAGGTGGTGGATCGCATTGGCCTCCTCATGGTCAGGGCGGCGGTCAAGGTGGTGGATCGCATTGGCCTCCTCATGGTCAAGGCGGCGGTCAAGGCGGTGGGTCGCAGTGGTGGCCTCAACATGGTCAAGGCGGCGGTCAGGGTGGTGGGTCGCAGTGGTGGCCTCAACATGGTCAAGGTGGCGGTCAGGAAGGTGGGTCGCAGTGGTGGCCTCAACATGGTCAAGGTGGTGGATCACAGTGGCCTTCCGGTGGATCTCGTAGCGCTAATCGGAAAAATCGGTAAAACTAATATCCCCCCCTTATTGTAGCAATTGCAGCTTGCCATGAGCGAGTGTCGATTGGAATACATTCAATATTGGACCAACCCAAAAGGCATCGCCGGTAGATGCATGCGATGCCTTTTGGGTTAGCTACTGGCTACTTCGATTCCCCTTATTCCTAATTCCCTGCCCCTAAAACATATTTCCATTAGGCTTTGCTGGCCATGTCTGCAATCTGGCGAAGCCACTTCTTACGCGTATCTTCATCAGATTGGGGTACCGACTCGAAAAATAGATGATACATGACGTCAAGTCCACAGTATTCAAATATGCCTTTGTCGGACGTCAAGCGAAGTGCTTGATCCATGCCATTGCTGGCATATTCCGCATGTGATTTTCCTTGCGTATTGAGGATAATTGCTTTCTTTCCCTTGAGCATTCCCATCTGCACTCCATTTACATATTTATAAGCAAATCCGTAAGAGAATACGCGGTCAATATATCCCTTCATAATGGCTGGCATCCCCGTCCACCAAATAGGATAAATAAAGGTGATTACCTCTGCCCATTGCAAAAATTCCTGTTCCCGTACAACATCTTCTCCGATTCCTCCAATAACCTCGCCGCTGCTAACCACAGGTTGAAAGTTGATTGCGTATAGATCACGAACAACCACATCATGTCCTTTTTGCTTTAGCCCCTCAACTGCTGTGGTCAAAATTGCATGATTAAAGCTTCCCTCGGATGGATGTGCGTAAATAATAAGATGCTTCATGTTCTCTCCTCCATTTACTTTAAAATAAGTGATTGATCAATTACTTAACTTCGTACTCCTTCAATCAACTGAATCTGCTCAATCCATAGTTCCGATAAAGATACGTTTGAGTAAACTTGAGCGGTATCCTCTCATAAATATCACCTCCGTTGCTTATTAATCCAGTTAGTGATTGATCAATCACTAATGATTGGCCTCAGTATAGTATATTCCTTTTTACTTTGCAAGTGCTCTTTGTTCAACTCTATATAAAAGATTGTAAAAAGATCTGATCCCAAGGCAGTGTTATTATCGCTGTTCAAAGAAAATAAAGTCCCCCAGTTGATGTCCATTAAGGTGTGATTTCAAGAATCACTTAATATGACTTTATGATGTCATGTTATAAGGTATATGCTATCGAGAGAGGTGAAGCTTATGCCGTTAAGTAGACATTTTGAAATCGTTTATATGTTACTCCATAAGAAAAAAGTGACTGCTGATGAATTGGCGGAGCATTTTGAGGTTTCCACACGAACGATTTATCGGGACATAGATGCCTTAAGCGCAGCTGGGATTCCCATCTACAGCAGTAGAGGCAAGGGTGGCGGAATATCATTGATGGAGGGTTATGTCTTTAACACCTCTTTACTGTCCGAGCAGGAACAAGATGATATCTTAATGGCCCTTCAGAGTGTGGCTACAGCTACCATCCCACAGGTAGAAGAAGTGCTAAACAAGTTGAGTAGGCTTTTTAAAAAAGACATGGGAAACTGGATCGAAGTAGATTTTTCGCCATGGGGAAGCCAAAACAGCCAGAGACAGCTATTCACTCTTATACGCAACGCAATAATCACAAGCCGTGTTATAAAGTTCCGCTATTATAATGTCGCCGGGGAACAGAGTTATCGTAGCGTCGAACCTGCCAAGCTCTTGTTTAAAGATAAATCCTGGTATGTGGAAGGTTACTGTTTAAATACCGAAAGTCATCGTGTATTTAAGATTAGCCGAATGAAAGAGATTGCAGTTACCGAAATTAGTTATGAGCCAAGAACGGTCGTAGCATCTACAGATACAAAGATGAACGACTTGCTTCATACCATTGAAGTAACTCTTCATATTTCTGCTCAAGGAGCTTACCGCGTACACGATGAATTTGCCGAGAAAACAATTACTCAGAAGGAAGACGGATCTTATTCCGTCACGGCACAATTTCCTGTAGGCAATTGGCTGGACAGTTATCTGCTGTCCTTTGGTCCCCTCCTTATAGAGGTCAGCCCCGAACAAGTACGTACAAGAATATTGTCTCATTTAGAAACGATGAAAAGAAATTTAAATGATCCTCTATAATATGACACCATGTAGTCATATTATCACTGCTATGATGAGTTTGAAGTTATCGCTCACAACATACTCACTATAGGAGGTTGAAGGATTAATGAATCCACATAAAACCATGCCACCGGCAGTAGAAACTTACTTTACATCAGCGAACAAATCCCCGCTTGAAGTATTTACTTCCGCTTTCGATAAAGATGCGTTGATCTTGGATAATCATCGCGAAATCAAAGGTATGGAAGCCATAAAATCATGGTGTGAAGCAGAAATATTGGAGCCCAATGTCACCTTCGAGATCGTGGATATGGATGACAGTAATAATACCATCGTCGTAATTGCGAAAGTAGACGGAGACTTTGATAAATCGAATCTTCCCGACCCACTCCTACTTAAACATCAATTTCTAGTAAACAACAATAAAATTAAAGAACTGATTATTACACTTCCATAAAGTAATTAAAAGAGGATTTTGCAAAATCCTGAAAAAAATAAGAAAGGGAAAACGAATATGCCCGCTTATGTTGTTTTTATACGTGAACAGAGTACCGATCAAACTGAACTCCAACTCTATTCTGAGTTGGCACCGGCAGGTTTGGCGGGACATTCCGTCAAACCCCTAGCAATGTATGGCGCATACCAAGTCCTCGAAGGACCCAATATTGAGGGGCTGGCCATCTTGGAATTCCCCACTTTTGAGGAAGCACAAGCTTGGTACTTTAGTCCAGCCTATCAAAAAGCCCTAAAGCATCGACTGCGCGGAGGGCGATACCGGGGTGTCATTGTCGAAAGTTTGTAAGATTCGCAAGACAAGTGAACTCGGAGTGGAGATACCTGGAGGTATATTTCTCAACCAAATCCTAAAATTTAGGAGGAATTATTCGCATGAGTTTTCAATTAGAAAGCATATTAAGTGAGTTTAAAGGCAAAAGGGCCTTGGTCACAGGCGGTACCAAAGGAATGGGAGAGGCTATTGCTAAGAGACTTACGGCTGCAGGTGCTACCGTAATAACTACGGCTCGAACGACTCCAGTTAATTTAGAAAATCCAGACCTGTTTATTCCAGCCGATATTAGTACGCCTGAAGGTGTAGATAAAGTAGTAAACAGTGTTCTTGAGCGCCTAGGCGGTGTAGATGTTCTTGTCAACAATGTTGGAGGCTCGTCAGCCCCATCCGGGGGAGCTCTTATCTTGACAGACGAGCATTGGCAGCAAACTTTTAACGCCAATCTGTTTGCTGCCGTCCGTTTAGACCGTGGACTGCTACCGGCTATGGTGGAAAAGGGTTCCGGTGTTATTATTCATATTTCATCCATTCAACGTCGCTTGCCGCTATATGATGCAACATTGGCTTATGCTGCAGCCAAAGCAGCTTTAACTACTTACAGCAAAGGGCTATCCAAGCAGTTTTCACCTCAAGGCATTCGTATTAATACAGTTGCGCCAGGCTTTATCGAAACGAAGGCAGCACAAAGTTTGATTGATCGGATTGCTGAGACGACAGGTGACCGAGAAAGTGCATTAAAGCAACTGATGGACTCGTTGGGAGGAATTCCAATTGGTCGTCCAGGACTACCAGAAGAAGTCGCTGAGCTTGTTGCTTTTCTGGTATCCGACCGGGCCGCTTCAATTACAGGAAGTGAGTATAATATTGACGGTGGAACAGTTCCAACGGTCTAAACCTCAAGCTAATTACGCTTTATCCAAATATTTTTCAGTCTAAACCTTTATTTTCATCTGACAATCGCGCAAAAGGTGAAAAAAAGCCCATCTAATGAGCAGACATACGCAAAACGTATTATCTATGTTCATCAGATAGGCTTTTAAATAACCACTACCGTTTAATAACGATCAGCTTTGTTTCCAGCATTTCTTCCATGGCATACTTTACGCCTTCGCGTCCCGTGCCACTTTGCTTCACACCACCATACGGCATATGATCAACACGGAAGCTTGGAATGTCATTGATCACCACGCCGCCCACCTCAAGCTTGTCCGCTGCATCCAACGCGGTCGTGATATTACGAGTGTAAATTCCCGCCTGCAGGCCATAGATCGAATCATTCACATGGTTTACGGCTTCATCTATAGAGCTAACAGAATGAATCAGCACAAGCGGGGCAAACACTTCACGACAGGACACCTTGGAAGTCGGGTCCACATTAAGCAAAACCGTCGGCTCCAAGATACCTCCCTTGGCTTGGCCACCCAGAGCAATCCTTGCGCCTGCTTGAACCGCTTCTTCCAGCCATTCACGGACACGTTCGACATCCTTGGCTGAAATAAGCGCGGATACATCCGTATCCGGCTCTAGCGGATCTCCAATTTTTAAACGTTGAGTTGCTTCGATAAATCGGGATACAAAGGTATCATACAGTTCATCAACAACGTAAATACGTTGAACTGAGATACATACCTGCCCCTGATTGGCAAAGGCTCCACTCACACAACGGTCGATGACCGCGTCCACATCCGTATCACGGTCGATAATAACGGCCGCGTTGGAACCCAGCTCCAGCGTGACCCGCTTCAAGCCAGCCTTGGAGCGAATTTCTGTACCGACCGCTGGGCTACCGGTAAAAGTGATATAGCTGACGCGCGGATCAGTGACAAGTACGTCGCCAATGGTTTTACCATCGCCGCTGATCACATTAAGAGCGCCCGCAGGCAATCCAGCCTGCTCCAGCAGCTCCGCAATCAAGTAAGCAGACAACGGCGTCTGCTCTGCAGGCTTCAATACGACCGTATTGCCTGCTGCCAGCGCGGGACCCACTTTATGAGCAACCAGATTCATCGGGAAGTTAAATGGTGTAATAGCTCCTACTACCCCTACAGGTTCTTTGAGCGTGTAGGCCATACGGCCCTCGCCGCCCGGTGCGGCATCCAGCGGAATGGTTTCCCCGTGAATCCGCTTGGCTTCTTCAGCTGCGAACTTGTAGGTTTGCACCGTCCGGTCAACCTCCGCCAGCGCAGCCTTCCATGGTTTTGACGCTTCACGTGCAATGATGCGCGCTGCATCCTCACGCCGCTCTTCCAGCAGGTCGGCCAGCTTCTCCAAAATGGCTGACCGCTGGTGCGCTGGCATGGCCCGCATCTCCGAGCGTGCATCAGAGGCCGCCTGAATAGCAGCCTTGGCATCCTCTGCTGTGGCCTCTGCCACCTCAGCAATGATTTTTCCGGAATATGGTGATTTCAACGTCGTGTACGATGAAGCTGCTTTCCATTCTCCACCAATAAATAAATGCTGCTGCATGCTTTTTCCTCCTTCTCTTGATATCAACGTTCCTTTTAACATCTATTTTACCGTCAACACCGGACAAGGTGCATGCTGAATCACCTGATGGCTCACGCTACCCAGTATCATTTCGGAAACAAGTCCTTTGCCTCGTGTTCCCATAATGATCAAATCCGTCTTTTCCTGCTTTGCACTTTCGCAAATGACACTCGCCGGATCACCATGACCCGCCAGCATACGGTAAGAAATACCCTCGTCCTTCAAATAGTCGGATGCAGGTTCCAAGATATGACGACCTTCCTCTTCGATCCGCTCATCCACATCAATCCCAACCGGGGGCTCATTCATGGACAAAGCCGGATTTACATGCAATACAGTCAGATGCGGATTCCCCTGAAGCTGCTTAGATAACGTTTTAGCTGTCTCCAACGCCTTCATAGCGTGTTCCGAACCATCAATCGCGACCAGAATATGTTTGTATTCGCTCATCCTCTTTTCCTCCTCAGAAGTTCGATCTTAGTGTGCATCCACCTGAATATCCTGCATATGTCGACGACGTACGATCAGCACAGCTACACCAATCAGTACCATCAATGCTCCAAAATAAAACGGGGTTTCTGCTGAGTACCACTCTGACAGCTTCCCTGCAAGCCACGGCGAAATTGCCCCGCCCAAAAACCGCATGAAGCTGTAGGCCGCAGATGCTGTCGAGCGCTCCACTGGAGCAGCCTGCATAACAGCAGTTGTAATCAATGTATTGTTAATCCCCAGAAAAATACCAGCTACAATGACGGCGACAATGACAGTCGTTGGCGAGCCAACTACCGTCCCGATCGCCATAACACCTAAATCAATGGCAAACAGCGTCAGCATGATACTAATGGAAGATACCACGCTCAAGCGTGCTTGAATCTTCGGTGCTACAAACACCGAGGTAAAGGCCAGCATAATTCCCCAGCCAAAAAACACATAACCTAAACCATGCTCGTCCAGATTCATTACATATGGAGAATACGCCATCAACGTAAAAAATCCAAAGTTATATAACAACGCTACAATACCGAGCGTGAGCAAAGCCGGATAACTGAGCGCTTTGAACGGATCGGCAATGGAACCGCGTTTTTTGGGCTTTGGAATCGAAGGCAGCATAAACGTAATGAACAAAAATCCCACTACCATCAGTCCGGCTACACCGAAAAACGGGCCGCGCCAGGAAATGGAACCTAACTCACCGCCCAGCAACGGACCTACTGAAATCCCGAGGCCCAATGCCGCTTCATACAAAATAATTGCTTTAGCTGTTCCAGAAGTGGACAGACCTACAATCGCAGACAACGCTGTTGCGATAAACAAAGCGTTCCCCAAACCCCAGCCTGCCCGGTAGCCCACAATTCCGCCAACTGAACTGGCGGTGCCGCCCAGTCCGGCAAACACAATAATAAACAAAATCCCGGTTAGTAGTGTCCATTTGACACCCAATCGACTAGATACAACGCCTGTAATCAGCATCGCAACACCTGTTACCAAATTATAGCTGGTGAACAGCAATGACACTTGGCTTTTCGTAGCATGAAGCTGATCGGCAATGGCCGGAAGAATCGGATCGACCAATCCCAGACCCATAAATGAAATAACACAAGCAAAGGCGACCGCCCATACCGCTTTAGGTTGAGACAGCAAGCCTGAGCGTTCTTTTAACTCTTCAGGTAATGCGTGTTGTGAACTCATATTATGATGTTACCTCCACATCTGAATGTAAATGTTCTTGTTATGACGGGTCGTGATCAAGTTCCTCATCCAGAAGAATCTTGCGTTCACGCACCCTAACCCGCAACTCCTCCAGCTCAGTCTGGAGCATACGGATGCTATTGATTTTTCCCTCCATTAATTCCAACTGTTCGTTCAGTGTACCTTCCATATCCTCCAACATGGCCCGTCGCTCGTTCGGTTGCAAATGCTCCGTTCGCTCGCGATATTCCTCCCGCTGACCCTTGAGCATTTCCGCTGCGGACATGTAACGCTGAAGCTCTTGCAAGGAGAATCCAAGTACTTCCTTGGCACTCACTATTTTTTTTAGTAAATCCACATCCTCCTGCGTATACAGGCGCATATTTCCTTCACTGCGCTGCGGAGAGGGCAATAAGCCGATTTCCTCATAATAACGAATGGTTCGCTTCGTCAGACCACTTTGCTTGGCGACCTCATCAATTTTATACGTAACCATGACACCCACCTTATGAAAAAGATTATATATAAATACTACGCCTCTATAACGTTAACGTCAACGTAAACTTTTATATAAAAAAAGAAACCGCCCCTGTTGGAGACGGTTCCTAGTTTGGCTTGCATGGTCATAGACCGAAGCATCGGTGCTCGAGCCCATGAATATCGGTTTAGATGAAAATGGTACGTGTGATGATAACCAGCAAAATGAAGAGTACCAGAATAACACCAGTGGAAGTAAACATATTGTAGCCGCCACCACCGCAACCTCTTTCTACTTCACCCATCTTATGTTCCTCCTCCCTCTGTCGATTACAACAAATCGCCCGAAATCAGATTCACGAGCTACGAATTAGATGACGAATGCTTTGGAAATAATAACGAGCAGAATGAAAAGTACCAGAATCGCTCCTGTAGATGTAAAAGCTCCATAACCAGCGCCTACTCCAGACATGGTGATTCCTCCCTTCATGGTTTACAAAGCATCTTATGCTTATGTCGTCATCCATGATAGGGACAAATGCCGCGCCTGCCGCCCAAATCTAGGTTGGGGTTGTACTGTCCTGTTATTCTTCGGACCCGAGCATGCCGTGATACAGGAGGTTTCGTGCCTGCTTGGCAAGCACAGACGGACTTTCACGTCCAGGCAGCAATTTAGTTAACGTCAGCCGTTCAATCAAGCCGATCACGCATTCTGCTGTCAGTTCAGGGTCCAGTTCCTCACGGCAGGAGCCCCATCGTTGCGCCGCCAGCAGATGCTTTTTGATATGCTCAGCCATTTCCGCCTTAATACGCACCGAATCTGTAGCCTGGTAAAAACCGACACGAGTGATCGCCGGATTATTAGACAACACACGAAAAATAGCTTCCAGAAACACCTGTCCCCGTCTCAAAATTTCAGCCTCGCTTAGGTCTGGGCCTATCTTCATGCTTTGTACCGTATCATTCACCAAAGTACCGAAGCTCTCCACAAGCTCCTCGTACAACTGTTCCTTGCTTTCAAAATGAATATAAAAATCCGGCTGCGTCAATCCTGCACGTGCCGCGATCGAACTTACCTTTGTCTGATAAAACCCCGTCTGAGCAAACTCTTCAGCCCCCGCTTCCAGTAACAACCGTCGACTCTCCCGACTTCTGACTCCTGCTCTCATCACGGTCTTGCCCCCTTACGCCACAAATCTATCGTATTATAAAGTTCCTTTGCAGTAAGAACAACGGGCTTGAGGATGATATATACCTGTCCTTCAAAAGTCCTAATACAGAAGGACTGAACGTTTTGGAAAATCAAGGGCATCTCCCTACAAGGTATAATTAACCAATCTGACGGTGAGCGAGCAGGAATTATTACATGGAATTCAAATATTTATACTTGAGGATTTTGCAAATCCTGACTTTCGATATATATCAGTGATGAGGACAATATTTGCGCATCATCTCAATCGTTGCCAGATCATCATCCAGCCCCCGTTGTTGCAAGCCGTCGATAATTTGCTGACGTTCCTGATCTTTAACATTTTGGCCGAATTTAAACTTGGCAGTCCATTCCTCCGGTACAATTTTGATCAGAGCGACCCCTTTTAAACGTGAAGCATACCGAGAATCGCTGGCATCAATCGTGTCATACCCGCCTTCCGGTTGCAGCTTGCTCATAAAAATGGAAAAGGCCGATGCTTTTTCTTCCAAATCCACTACATGCTCCGCATGACCACGCACGGTAATACTTTTAAAAAATGAAGTCGCCGGACATGCCATATGCTCATCCGTAAAATAAGATGGAATGAGCGCATATTCTTTGGCAGCTGAAAAAGTAACTCGATTATCCTCTTTCATCCGTTCCATCTTTTCTCCAGCACGGCTGCCATGAATATAAAAAACGCCATTTCCATAAGCAAAATTCAAGGGAACCACACGCGGAAAACCATCCTCGCTGTTCATGCCTAAAAATCCGAAACTGACCTCGCTTAGAAACTGCTCTATTTCCTCTAGTTCTGCCACCGTAAATTCTTTTCTTCTCACAGGGAACTCTCCTTCCATCTATTGACCAATGATACATTTCAGATTATGTTGAAAATGGATTCATAAAAAGATCCAATATGAACGAAAATGAGTGGCCCAATCGAAGGAGAAGAGTATGGATATTACGATTGCTTATCAGCGTGCGCTTCAAAAGTATCATTTAAAATATTTGGCATTGTATCATGCTCTTCGTGAGGGAATCCTTAATGGCTCCCTTGCCAGTGGTACGCGTCTGCCTTCCACTCGTGATCTGGCTGTGATGTATGGAATTTCGCGAGGGAGCGTTAAAGAGGCATATGATATGCTGTTGGCAGAAGGATATATAGATTCGGCAGTAGGCAGAGGAACCTTTGTTATGGAACAGACCGCGGTGCTGCCCGACAAATCTTTAATCAACCAGCAGAACCAGAATTCACCTGTTGTAAAACAAAAAGCCCCTGCTCTATCAGCTTGGGGACAACGAATCATGCAGATCGAAAGGGAACGAAACTTACAGCCGTCTCCTGCTTCTGCTACAAATAGAGACAGTGCGCAACAGCCTTTGATTTCTTTTCAGGCAGGAGAAGTTGTATTGGAGGGCAATTCACAGATCGCATGGAAAAGCGCAATGACTGCCGCTGGAAAAGATCTGCAAAAGCCCTCGGCTGACGCGACGACTGCACCAGTGAGCGGTGATGAATGGCTGCGTGAAGCGATTTGCCATCATGTTGGCAGAACACGCGGAATTACGGCCACGCCGGATCAAGTCGTATTATGCAGTGGTTCCATGGAAGTGATCACGTTATTAAGTCAGTTGCTTATTCATGAACAAGATCGAATTGTATTGGAGAATCCCTGTTATTCCGGTATCTACCGTGCAGTTACTGCCTCAGGCGGACAGATACATGCTGCTGAAATGGATCAACATGGAATTGTCCCACAGGATTGGGATTCCAAACTCCTATTTGTTACACCTGGACGACAGTTTCCAACCGGTGCAGTGTTGCCATTAACACGCCGTCAACATATTTTGCAATGGGCTGCATCCAAGGGAGCGTGGATCATTGAGGACGATTATGACAGTGAATTCCGCTGGGCAGGACGACCCATTGAACCATTAAAAGCACTGGATCGCACAGAATGTGTCATCTATGTCGGCTCCTTTTCCAAAAGCATGTTCAGCAGCCTTCGACTCGGGTTTGCAATCCTGCCCGTTGAATTAGCCCAAGCGCTGACAGCTGCCAAACGACTATACGATCCCCTGCCGCCTGCTCGCTTGGAACAGCGCGCACTGGCACGTTTTATGATGCGCGGGGACTACGTTCGTCATGTGCGTCGGATGACTCGAATATACAGATCACGCTACGACGTATTCCAGCGTGAAATACAGCAGTTAAGTGAACTGTTTCACTGGCATCAGAACGATTGTGGACTACATGCTTATGCCATCTGGAAGCATGAGTCTGCCCAGTATCATCATTTGATGCAGACAGCACGATTTTACGGAGTCACATGGCGTGATGCCGCCGATTACCAACTGACACCGGGACCTCCATCAGCCTGCTTTATCTTTGCCCATTTAACGGAGCAACAAATTATTGAAGGGTTTAACCGTCTGCGCCAGGCTTGGGACCATATTAAAAATCAGTGCGGAGTTCCCTTATTTAATCACTAGCCCCAACAGCCCTACAAATGATGAAGCCTGATGCGGTGAGATGATGCAGCCATTCAAATCTTCTATATCCACCTGCAACCCATCAAATTCGCAATCGCTCAGATCAATCCCTTTGAGCTTGGACCCGGATAGCATCGCTTGATCCAGATTGCAGCGGTTAAAAAAGGTTTTTTGTAGTGTTAAATGATACAGATCGGCACTTATTAAAGAACAATCCTCAAAACCAACTTGCTTTAAATTAGCAAAACGGAACATCGAATAATCCCCTAAGCAATCTGAAAAACGAACGTTTTGGAGCCTGCTTCTGGAAAAGTCTGTTCCAAGCAATTTGCAGTTTCTGAACTCTACTCGATGGATAAAGGAACCGGAAAAATTAACATTAGACAGATCGCATTTATCAAAAATGACGTCTGTCCATTCACTTTCCGGTAATGACGATTCCATGATCGTTACATTTTTAAAAGTCATCTTTTCTAATGAAACCTTAACCGCTTCCATATTATCCAAAATCATATCCTCTACAGACCCTATACTAAGTTCGTCTTTGGATCGTATGGAGCGCATTTCTTCATTTAATACGGGTAAATCCGCAGGAATCTTCGGTGACTCCATTTTAATTTTCATAATACCTCTACCTCCACGATTGAGAGCCCTCTAGGACATCTATATGAATCTATTTTCTATCAATTCTCATGCATAGGGTAGCAAAAGCATTTCTCACACATATATTAACGTTGTGAGCACTCTCACGAACCTTTGTTAGGAGGTTGATAGCATGGCAGTACAGCTATCTAATCAAGTGTTCTCCATCTCTGTCGGAGATTACGGGGATCTCTCTTCCTTGCGACTGGTAGGGGACACTTTTAATACCAACTATGTTATGAACAGTTCCAACGCACCTAAACAGAATACGGCGGATCATCAGTGGCTAGGTGAACTGATGTTCACCTATCGTCTCGGCAACGGAGCGTGGACTCGGGCATGGACAAGTAATTCTGCTGATGCGCGCCAGATCACCTCTTCTGGAAACAGTGTCCAGGTAGCCTATCAGAATTCATCAAACAATCAGGGAATACGTAATTTCATTTTACATGAAACTTATTCGTTGGTTAACGATTATTTGCATTGGCAAATGAAAGTAACGAACACATCTAATCAAACACTGGAGATCGGAGATTGGGGACTGCCGCTTCCGTTTAACGAGTACTGGTCCGGTGGCAATAATGAACAAATTTATGAAACCAGAGTACTCTCACACTCCTTTGTAGGCCATAATAGCTCCTTTATTACCGCCGGACGACCTAGCGGCATCGGACCGTATGTACTGCTGATCCCTGATGCCTCAACGGGTGCTGGTCTCGAATATCAGGACCATTGGAGAACTGAGGAGCATCCCGGCAGCACATGGGCTATGGAGCAAGGTGGCTGGTCCGAAGGGCTGAATGTGTTCTATATCCATTCCAATGTCATCAAGAGCACCAACCGTGGCTATCTTGGAAGCACCAGTCTGTCGCTGGCTCCTGGTGAAAGCAAAACGTATGCCTTTAAATTTTACAAGGTAGCGGACGAGCAGGCCGTAAAGGACAGGCTGTACAGTGAGGGACATGTGGATGTGACCGTGGTTCCGGGTATGATTTTCCCGACGAATCTCAAGGCCAAATTCGATCTGCATACCAGCAAATCCATTACCTCTGTCACAGCGCAATATCCGTCTGAAACGACCATCAGCTATCTGGAAACAGCCCCTACAAACCATAAAATATATGAACTTACACTGGGACGACTGGGACATAACAATATTACTGTAAACTATGGTAACGGCGAAAAAACCGTTCTCCAGTTCTATGCCATCGAGCCAGTCGAAGCTGCACTTCAGCGTCACTCTACCTTCATGGTCAACAGCACCCAATGGAACGTGCCGGGCGACCTGAGAGACAAGGTCTTTGATGACTGGATGATGCAGTACAAGGCTAGACGCAACAGCTTTGCTGGTTACTGGGGCTGGGGTGATGATTGGGGACTAACTCACGGCCAGTTTCTGGCGGAGAAAAACGTTCAGAAGCCCGTGGCATCTGAGATCAAGGCAGTCGATGATTATTTGGAAGTGGCCATCTGGACGAATTTGATGGAAGGCCATCATACCGATTATCTGGTTCCTGATTTCCTGATGCCGCAGCCTAACACGACACCGACGTACCGGGGCTATGCCTATCCGCACATTTATAATACGTTTTTTAGCATGTATAAACTTGCCAAGCTGTATCCCAACCTGATCAGCTATCGCAATAGCAAAAACACATATTTGCTACGTGCTTATCGTATTTTTAAAGCGTTGTATGAAGGCCCTGTTGCTTATAACTGGAACACGGGACTCATGGGTGAGCTAACTACACCTGATATTATTAAAGCGCTTCAGGAAGAAGGCTTGACCACCGAGGCTAACGACCTGATTGCCAAAATGGCTACCAAGTACAACAATTTCAAAAACACCACCTATCCTTATGGCTCTGAGTATAACTATGACAATACAGGCGAAGAAGCCGTATATACACTCGCCAAAATGAACAACAATACGACGATGATGAGCAAAATCAACGCCAAAACGCGTGCTGCACGCGGTCATATGCCTGTCTGGTACTATTACGCCGATCCGGTCACCATCACCGGAGAGAATTGGTGGAACTTCCAGTACACCACCTCACTTGCCGGCTATGCGATGGATGACTGGACACGTCGGCATTCGTCCAAGCCCGAAGTGGATCAGCGTCTATCCTATGCCGCCAAGTTGGCGAACGTCGGAGCGATTAACTCGGGACAGATCAGCTCTGATCCTTCCAACATCGGGGCGGTATCGTGGACATATCAGGCGGGCAAGGGCAATTATGGCGCACTTGGTCTGGACGGTGGCCCTCTCTTTAACGGATGGCGCGGCATGTCCGGGGAAGCCGATCTGGGACTGTTTGGAGCCATTAAAATCCTAAGTTCGGATGTTGCTGTAGATCCAATATTCGGCTTGTTCGGCTATGGCTGTGACGTTACAGAAAGCAGCAACAGCTACGCGATTACTCCAAAAGACGGTGTATTCCAACGTCTGCATCTGATCACCCAAAAGCTGAGTTTGGAGCTGAATCGGGATCAATATAGCTCGGCCATCGTGTCCAAGTCCAAGAACAACATCCGTCTGACACTGAAAAATATGACCCCAGGCACGACTCATACCACCGTTATGAGCTTGACCGGACTCGCGGCAGGTACGTATGACGTGCTCGTAGACGGCACCAAAACCGGCTCAGTCACGGCTGCTAACAGCTCTGCGACCACGGTCAGACTGAATATCGGTGCAGCAGCCAACTATGATATCCGTATCCAGTCGAGTACAGACAACCCGTCTCCCGCCGGAGATATTGTAGCCCGTTATGAATTTGACGAAACGGCCGGATCTACCGCAGCCGATTCGTCAGGTTATGGACAGCAGGCCAGTGTAAGTGGAGGCGCGTGGGGCGCCGGACGAAAAGGCAATGCCCTGCACTTTAACGGTACAGACGCCTATGCTAGCCTGCCCGGTGGTATCGTTAGCAGCATAAATGACTTTACGATTGCCGCGTGGGTACGGGTGAACACGCATAACGGCTGGGCACGCCTGTTTGATTTTGGAGCGGGCACGGATCGGTATATGTTTTTGACGCCCAAGGCCGAGGGAACCGGTATGCGCTTTGCTATCACCGTCTCGGGGAATGGAAAGGAACAACAGTTGAATGCGCCAGAGCTGGCAACAGGGGTTTGGAAGCATGTCGCCGTGACTTTGTCAGGCAATACTGGAATGATGTATGTGGACGGTGTAGAGGCGACACGTAACACCAACTTGACGCTGAAGCCTTCCAGCCTTGGACTGACAGACTGGAACTATATTGGGAAATCCCAGTTTGATGATCCCTACCTAAACGGTGCAGTGGATGAACTGATCATTTACAACAGAGCCCTGACCGCTCAGGAAATCCGGGGCTTGGCCTCGGCAAGCAGCACCATTACAGCCCATGATGTGGAAGCCCGTTCATATGCCGAAGGAGCAGATTAGAATACATTTACGCATTCGTTCATGCCGTTAACATTTTAGATTGTGAATGATTTGTACTGTGAATCATTTGTCTCGTGAACCATTTTCGTCATAAATGATTGGTATCGTGAATGATTCTTGCTATATTAGCTCCACCCCCCGGATTTCTTAAGTTAAGTCTGTAATCAGGGGAGAAATCCGGGGAAATGATGCTTTCGAAGCGAGCCGTCCTATGGAAAGCATTTAAAGCGACCGCTTTACCGGGACGATCAGCGACAACTTTTCCATCTGGAGAATGCTTAGCTCCGTCTAATGCGTGTCGTCCTTGGTCTTAAGCGAACCAGTTCCTCACTGGTGAGCTGCCTAGTATAAGAGCGAGGGGAAGATCCTGTATCTACCCTGAGCACCCTGCCTGCCCCGTTGGGGCGGGCTACCCGTGTGTTGAATACCTGCATGGCCCACTGCACCGGAAAGGCTATGGATAAGCGACCATCTGCAGTGCCTGCATAGTTAACCGCAGCTGCATAATTATCTGACTGTCTGAGCCATACAGAGCCGGAATCCCCAGGTAGTGATACGGGAGTCGTACCTCTAATAACCGTCTGATCTTCGAAGGTCAGTAAGCCCAACTCTCCACCATAATTGATTTGCAGGTCCGTATAGACGGACTCTACCGTGCCATTGACCCGCCCGGTCGTACGCCCTACCTTCTTCAATCTTTCCCCTATGCGATAAGCGGTCACATGACCCGGAATCGCTCCTACTGTAGCATAACGCGGATTGAGCAGGTTGTTACGGGTCGGAAGCGAAAGCGCCGCATCAATCAGGTTCGTTCCGGTGGGATTCAAGCGTACATAACGATAAAGCCGTCCTATACGATCCTGGGCAACCGTCCCCCCATCGGCTCCGCCTGGCTGAATTGTTGCCTCTCGATTGTCTGTATTGGAGGGATTAAGGACATGGTTATTGCTAAAAAGATAACGTGTCGCCGGCGCTCCAGTTGGGGCAACGATGAGTCCGGTTGAACCGGAGCCTTCAATCGTCCCGACACTGTAGCCGGCGATGACCGGGCGTATGCGCACTTTGTAGTCCGTGGCATTGGCTCTGATCTTTCCAGTCTTTACAATTCGGACTGGAACGTTCGTTTTCTTTCCTAATGCGGTGGCCGACAGGAGTCCAGTAGAGGCCGACGCTAGACGGTCCGTATACACAATGACAGCGGCTCCCTTTTTGGGATGGGCAGGGTCCCTGTACCCTACGCCAATGCCGTGGACACCGGACATTTTTAAGACTCGCTTGGCCATCCGCTTTTTCACTTGAAGCGCGGCCGAGAAGGTAGCCAACATAATCATCTCCTTTTACATTCAGATGAAATATTGTATGGCTAAGGCCGCTTCGCGTTCCATTTGAACATACGATCGCTGTATTGAAAGGCATATGAAAACATTCCAAAAAATGGTATACTCATTTCCGAAATTGATATCTTATCATTTGATTCTGATGTTTAAGGAGGTACTTTATGTTTTCAATCATGTTGACATACAGCATACAAGCAATTGCAATTTTACTAATTATCTTTGAAGTGTTGAGAAAAAACAGAAAAAAAATAGGTTGGGGATCACTTTCACTGCTTTTATCTCTTCTTGGCATGGTTGTTTCTTTCGAATTCGGCAATTACATATTAGGAGACCAGTTGCTTTCCTTTTTAGGATTGCCCGCCTGGTCTAACAGTGTTGATAATACTAGGTTTCACTACACCATTTTTCTATCCAGTATTTTTTTTATTCCCAGTTTAATCATTGGATATAAAAATCCTAAAGAGTTTGGAGCTACAATCGGAAAACGGATTTCCAGTATATATCTATTTTTGATCATCATTTCGCTTTTATTTTTTATTATCAGTATTTTGCATGATTGATTTCCAACGCTCGTAAGTACATATATTACTGATTTGAAAACGCTCTTGGGATTTATGCAAAATGCTCATTATCAGCATTTTCTCGAAGTAACATTGAATGTGCAGTCGTTCCAAAACAAAAGCCTTCCTTGTTTATAGGAAGGCTTTGATATTTATGATATGAAGGCGATGGGAAGTACCATCTGACTGCCCGTCGTCTCCAGTTATCCCTTAACCGCTCCTTCCGCAATGCCCTCCATGATGAATTTCTGAAAGAAGGCATAGATCAGGATAACCGGGATGGAGGTCAGCACGAGTGCGGCCAGAATAAGCGACCAATCCTTGTTGTACTCTCCAAACAGCATATTGGTCGAGAGAATCAGGGTGTAATGGTTCACATCCGTCAGCATCAACAATGGAAGCAAGAAGTCATTCCAAATCCACAGAAAATCCAAAATCGCGATGGTAACTGTGATTGGCAGCAGCAATGGAAATATAATGCGAAAGAATGTTTGAAACTCATTACAGCCGTCCATTTGTGCGGATTCTTCCAGCTCACGCGGGATGGATTTGACGAATCCATGATACAAAAAGATCGCCATATTCACACCCAAGCCGATATAGATCAGGGCCAAGCCGTACGTACTGCCTTGAACGGACAAATCTTTTGCCATCCGCGTAAGAGGTATCATAATAGAGTGAAACGGTACCAGCATCGATGCGACAAACAGGAAGAAAATCGCACTGCTCAGTTTCCCCTGTGTACGAGACAGCTTGTAGCCTGCCAGTGCCGAACAGATCACAATGCCACCAATGCCGATAAAAGAAATAATCGTGGAATTAAGGGCGCTGTTCAGCAAATGAGTCTGATGAAAAGCCTGACTGTAATTTTCAAAGTGAAGCTTCGTGGGCAGCGCCGTAAAGGATGCAAACATCTCACCCTGTGTTTTAAACGAGTTAATTACCGCCATGTAGATTGGGAAGAAGGACACGACAGCGCCCACGCACAGAATCAGCGTAATCAGCAAGGAATTGGCTTTTTTCAGCCTCATGCCTCCACCTCCCTCTTCTTCATGACACGCAGCTGAATCAGGGTGAAAATGAGAACGATTGCGAACAAAATAACGGATTTGGCGCTCGCATAACCATAACGGAAGTTGTTGGAGAACGCCTCCTCATAAATGTTCATCGTAATCACCTGTGTACTGCGCCCCGGCCCCCCGCCAGTCAGTCCGTATACGACCTCATACACCTTGAAGGCACCATTCAGCGTCAGGAAGAAACAGATCGTAATCGCATGGGTAATCATTGGCATCGTTACGCTTCGCAATGTCTGAAATGCATTCGCCCCGTCAATAATAGCAGCCTCCTTCAAGCTTTGTGGTACACCTTGAAGCGCAGCCAGATAGATGATCATCATATAACCGACACCATTCCAGAGCGACACGATAATAATTGAGAAGAAAGATACTTTCGGATCGCCCAGCCACGATTGGCCCAAAAAAGCGATAGCCGTCTTTTCGGCGATCTGTGGCAGCACGGAAGAAAAAACGAAGGTCCACATAAATGCGCTAATAATGGTACTGATCATATTGGGCATGAAAAATATCGTCCGGAAAAATCCTTTGGTACGTGTACGCGACTCAATCAACACTGCCAGTGCCAGGGCCAGTACATTTTGCAGCACAATCATGACCAATACGTATTTAAGGGTAAACCAAAGGGAATTGAGAAAATCGGGGTCTTCCTTCAACGATTCCACAAAGTTCCCCAAGCCGATAAAGCTGTAATTGGGATTCAATCCGTTCCAGTCTGTAAAGCTGTAGTACATGCCGCTGATCGTTGGAATGAGCAGGAAGATAGCATAAAAGATCAGCGCCGGGGCTGTAAACGCCAGTAACATGACGTATTTTTTATAGATTTTAAAAGGCATGGAGTCTCTCCCTCCCGGTGTAATTCTGTAGGTTACCGTTACTTGTTCACTTTGTTATACGATTTCCATGCCTTATCCAGCGCCTTAATTACGTCATCCTGCGAGAGCTGACCAGCATAATAGGATTGTAGCGATTTGCCTGCCTCGTCCTTGACCGCTTGCGGGATAGATGGATCTTGGTACGACTTGCCTGCTTTCACGTATTCGGTAGCGTCATTAACCCAAGGATAGCTTTTAAACGTATGCACTTTGGAGATCGGGTTAAATTTCAATGCTTCATAGAATGCGCTAGAATCCTTGTCATCCAGCACATAGTTAACAAAATCGAGCGCAACTTCCTTATTCTTGCTTGTAGAGGATACTGCCAGCGAAGTCGAAGTAGACAAATTAATCAATGTCGCATTGGGATCGTCATTGATCGGCAGCGGTGCTACCCCAAAATCCATCTTCGGATCCGATTTTAAAATCGTTTCCGCAAACCACGGCCCTTGAATCCACATCGCCGCTTTACCCGAGGCAAACGCAGCCGATCCATCATCCCCGCCGATTTCCAGCGCCTTGTCAGTACCGTTGCTATTCACCAGATCAATAATATCGAACATGCTCTTCATTTCGGAAAAAGAGCCTTTATCCTGATTCATCCGGTCGATAAAATCCTTATTCTGTGTGTTCATCATCGCACCTGCTGTCAGAGGCACGAACAGCTGTGGAATCCAGGATTCCTTGTAGGACAACAGGAACGGTTTTACATTATTCGCTTTCAGCTTCTCGACCACAGCCTTCATTTCGGTCAACGTTCCCGGCGGCTGCAAATCCAAATCCTTAAATATCTTTTTATTGTACAAGTAGCCCCATGAGATCGTCTCCAAAGGTACCGCTACGACCTTTCCGTCTTTGGTTGTCACCGAAGGCTTCACACTATCCATCAATTTGTTAACAAAAGGCTGCCCGGACAAATCCTCCAAATAGCCCGCTTTATAAAACGGAGGAATTTCATTCACCGCGTGCAAAGCAAATACGTCCGGCGCATCGTTGGATGCGAGTCTTGTCTTCAAAATTTGTGCGGCGTTGTCAGCAGGCGGCATCTCCAGTTGGACCGTAACGTCGATATTTTTATCTTTCTTCTCTTTCGCTACGAACGCATTAATGTATTTATCGTAGTGCTCCTTCAAACGGGGCTGAGCAATAAACATTTTGAGATTCACCGTTTTGCCGTCTCCACCGGAACCGCTGCTGTCACTGCCTGAAGAATTCGCTCCACACCCGGCCAATAACGTGCCAACCAGCATCGTGCTCAATACACCTTTCCACATTTTCATGAAAAATGACCTCCCCTATTTTGAAAATAACTGTTACCCATCGGCAAATCAGCTGTTATTCAAAGCAGCTATGCCGCCGGTCTTCAACCTCTATTCAGCTCTGTGCGAACTTCATAAAGGCCAAATTCCTTTGTACTGCTCATTTTGTATACGCTTTCATTATAGAGTGGGAGGTCACTTCTGCCATTGGACACCCTTAGCTTATTGAATTGGACTTTTTTAAACTTCCTTCCTCATTTCACCGGGTGCCATGCCAAAATGCTTTTTAAATACCCGATAGAAATAAGACACGTCCTCATATCCTGCCATCTCCGCAACTGCTTTAATTGAAATCTGTTTATTGGCCAGCCATTCCCGCGCCTTTTCCATTCTTCGCTCTACGATGTAGTCCGTTACATTTTGACCATACTCCTGCTTAAATACCTTGCTCATATACTCTTTGCTCACAAAAAAGTTTTTCGCCAACTGCTCCAGTGTAATCGGCCCAGCAAAGTGACTGTCGATATATCGCCGTACCTCTTCTAAATTCAGCTTGTTTTTGTATTTTCGCTGCCGAATGAGCTGATCCAGTTCCTGAACATAGCACGACGATACGAATTCCAACGCATGTTCTACAGAGGACACGGCATCCTGCGGCAGTGGAAATCCTGCCTTTGTCGTAGAATTATCCAGCCCGTTATCCGCTGCAAGCTCTTTCAGCAGGGAAAGAAGTTCCTGCACCAGCCTGCCTAGCATATGTGGACTTGGTGCTCCATAACTCTCCAACTCCTGCATAACCTGCCTGCAGGTTAAGTTCACCCCGTCACAGTTCAGCTCATTAAAATAAAGACGCAGCAGTTGCTTATACCGGGTCAGCTTGTGAAAAAACTCATAATCCAGCTCTGTCGCTTCTTGCTGCTGTTCAGCCACCTTGACCTCCAGATCGTTTTTGCATTTGAGTAGCACTGCATTCAGCTCTGCAGGATTGACTGGCTTTAGCAAATAATCAACGGCCTTATAGCGGATGGCATGTTTGGCATACGCAAAGTCATCATATCCGCTCACGACAATGATTTTCACATCAGGACAATGATTATTTAGCGCTTGCAGCAGCTCCACTCCGTCCGCACCCGGCATGTGCATATCAGTAATCACAATATGGGGAGCTAACTCCCCGACCAGCCTGAACGCCTCGTCTCCGTCTTCAGCCTCACCCACTACCAACATTCCAAGTTTTCCCCAAGTGCCAAATGTCTTCAGAATATCGCGATTCCACGGCTCATCGTCCACAATTAATACTCTGATCATACTTTTCCCTCCTCTGCTGAGGTGAATGGAATGCGAATGGTGACACGTGTACCGACTCCCTGCTCACTATCTATCGTCACTCCGTAGTGCATTCCAAAATTCATCCGTATGCGTGAAGACACATTGCTCAATCCGATATGACTACCCTGCGCCCAGATCGGTTCCTCCGACGCGTTTTCCAGCTTTGCCCGTAGTTTTTCCAGCTTGTCCGGGGCCATGCCGTTTCCATTATCGCAAACCGTAATACACACATCTTGTTTCATAATCTCCACCCGAATCCCCATTTGCCATGCCCCCGCCTTTCGATCAAGACCGTGCTGAAACGCGTTTTCCAACAATGGCTGAAGCGATAGCTTAGGCAGTCGAATATCCATCGCCTGTTCTTCCGTCTCCACCTGGAACACCAATCTTTGTGGAAATCGCCGTTGCTGGATGCGCATATAATGTCCCACATGGTCGAGCTCTGCGCGTAAAGAGGCCAAATCCTGAGGTTCCCGTACCACGTAACGGAACATCTCACTCAGCGACCGAATGACTTCATAGGTGTCCTCCGGCTTTTGAGAAAATACCATACTTCCGATCATTTGCAGCGTATTTTGCAGAAAATGTGGATGAATCTGCGCTTGGAGCGCTTTCAATTCAGCCGTCTTTTTTTGCAAATTTATACTGTATTCCGCCTGAATATGCTCGCGAATTCGGCCTGCCATCCCATGCAGACTTCTTTCCAGCAGCCCAATCTCATCCGGGCGTGTACTTGGCTGTCCAATCGGTCCTTTGATCATATCCAGCTCCTGTACGGAACGCGCCAAATGAACAATCGGACGTGCAGTCCGCCATGCGATGAAAACGGCAATGCAGATGGAAACCAGGATTGAAATCACGCCTACGATAATACCATACAGCATGGTTGAAAAGGCACTGTGGTTAATGGAGGAAGTGGGTACGATTTTGACCACCTTTAGCCCAACTACATCCAGATCATTATAGAACACATAATGTTCAGCAGTTTGAATCATCCCGGGGCCCGGCTTAACGTCACGAAGGGCTGTCAGCACACCTGCAGGTGGAGGCGACTGCCGAGCCTGTGCTGGATACATAACCCTGCCATCCGCATCTGTAATAAGCACCTGATGCTGATCCCCTCGTCCCAGCAGGCCCAGCGTCTGATCGAATTGCGACCACAATACATCCAATGAAATAGCCCCCGTCTGCTTCTGGTCTTCGAAACGCCGAATACTGCGCGTCAAAGTAAAGCGTTCCGGGTCAGCAGAGCTTGGACGAATCGAATAATCCTTATTCGCTTGCCACATCTCGGTATACTGTGGTGGAATACCGCTCACTGTCGTAATTTCATTTTGCATGCTATTGAAGGTAAACAGGGTTTGCGATTGCTTCAAATAAAGCTGGATGCCGATCACATGACTTCCGGCCGAATAATACACATTCGCCATCGTATTCAGCATTTTTCGCTGGGCATTAAATTGGCTCGAAAGATTGTCAGGCTCGCGCTCATTCAAATAATCGCTCAGATCAGGGCTGATCTGAATGCTGTAAATCAGATGATTCAGACGATCTAGCTGGTCGCTGATATAGATCCCCGTCCATTTCATATTGGACATGTTCGTCTCTACCACTTCAGTTTCCATGGAAGCTCTACTTTTTTCCGCAGCCAGCACCGTGACAGCAATGACCGGCAGCACAGATAGAACAATCATCGTCAAGATCAGCTTAAGCTGAATGCTACGTCGATACGGGGCCGTCAGCGCCCGGAACCAACGGACTGCTCGGGTTGGCATAGCGATGCACTCCTCTATTCAGCCATATGCGAAAACGCCCCGTAATTCGCAGGGGCGCTTCATTTACCGGATACTTCCGGAGAATACCTATATGATATTAATCGTAAATCGATTTCAGCTCATTATTCATCATTTACGCTTCTTCGATAATTATAACACCCCAAGGCTCTATTGAAAGCGTTTGTCCTTGGGTAACTGTACGCCCCCCGATTAACTCCTTGCCGTCCCCATGTGGATATACCACCGAGCCTGCTTGTTCGGAATAGTTAAAATAGTACCGGATTGTCCGTCCCAGCTCATTCGTGCCGGATTTAACAATGATCGGATAAGACGTTTCCTGATCCATTCCCCATACTCCCGCCTTTTTGGCTACAGAGCTGAATAGTTCGCGGATGACCGCTGGGCTGACGATACAGCCGATGTAGGTCGCTGTTCCCTGACCATAGCGGTTTTGCGTAATCGCGGCATATTTTCCCCAATGCGGGTGATCGTAATAGGCCAACACTTCGGCGGTCGTCGGGGTAATCAGCTCCATCCACGTATCTACCTGATTGTCCTCTGGTAGCACCTCAAAAGGATTATTTTTGAGCGTCACCTTCTTCGGCTCCACGAACAAGCTGTAATGAACGCCGCAGGCTTCGCTAATCACGCCCGGCTGCCGGGACGTTCTCACCTGCACATGCTCGTCGGTAAATCCGCTTCGGAATGTGTATACTATATGACCACCTTTCTCCACATATCGGTTCAGCTTCTCCAGTAGTTCGTCTGGGGCGGAATAGAGGACCGGGACGATCAAGAGATCATAGTCGTCAAACGATTCTGTTCCTGGATGAACAATATCCGTCCCAATATTCAGTTTATACAACTCGTCATACAAACGGCGTACGATGTCATTGTAATTCAACGGGCTGCTCATATTAAATTTAAACCAGTCAATCGACGTCAATGCTTCGTTGCTGACCAGAATCGCCGTTTTATTTTTCTTTTTCAGGTTGACCAAATGCGGAGACAATCTTGCAAAATCCTTCCCTATGGTCTGTGCTTCCTCATACACAGGATTCGGTTCAAAATCATGGCTGAGCAGACCCTTCCAGTAGGTTTCGAAGGAATTATGGATGGAATGCCAGTGCCAGTATGCCACCATATTGGCCCCAGAAGCCAGATGGCTGAACGCTTGCAGACGCAATTGCCCCGGATAGGGAACCCAGTGGGTAAAAGCCTGCGCTTCCGTTTCTAGCACTAGATAGTTGCTATTTTTCGTCGAACGCGCTACATCGCCACCGAAGGAAATTTCAATTCCAGTCAGGTCATCCTGTGATGGATGGTAAATATCCACCCCAGTCACATCAAAGGCTTGCGATGCCGCAAAGTGATCCACGTCTGGCTGAACACCAAAGGAATGACCTCTCCATTCAAAATCAAAGTTTTGCGTAACAAATTGGTCTTCCCGCTTATATTCATTCACCAGCGCGACCTGCCATGCTAGGAAATCCGTCACCAGCTTGCGCTGGAATTGGGAAAAGGCTGCGCCCAAACTTCCATTAATCGTTCCGACCACCGAAGGAAAGTCCTCCCAGCTATTGATGCGATTACTCCAGTAGTCCAGACCAAATTTGCGGTTTAGCTCCTCCAGCGATTCGAACCGCTCCCTCAAATACTTCACAAATTGCAATTGCACATTTGGACCGCTCGTGTGGTAATGCTTGGTCTCATTATCCGTCTGAAAGCCAATGACCGCCGGATGCTGACTCACCCGTCCGATCAGCTTGCGTATGATTCGCTCAGCATGGAACAGGTACACCGGGTTCGTAATGTCCATAATCTGGCGAGCTCCATATTTGCCCGGACCTTGAGGCGTTGTCGCCAATACATCAGGATGCTCCTTCACTAGCCATGTGGGTACAGCATAGGTGGGCGTCCCCACAATGACTTCGATACCCGCCTTATGCATGGCGTCCAGCACCCGATCCACAGAGGTAAAATCAAACACGCCGTTTTGTGGTTCATGCGTACTCCAAGTGGATTCAGCAATCCGCACCACGTTGATGCCCGCATCCTTCATCATTTGGATATCCTGGTCCAAACGGTCATAAGGCATATACTCATCATAATAGGCAACACCGTACAGTAGCTTTTTCATCAAGTCGTCCTCCAATTAGGTTCGTTAGGATTTAACAAAATTCGATTCCAGTCGCTCCGAAGCGCAAGATATAGACGAACCAAGCCGCCCTTTAGATTGGCTCGGTCAATGATCACACCGAAGAACGGAGCACTAAGGGCATCCCATATACGGGCTAGTACGAATAAAGTACCGATAATAGAAACAGATATGCCGACATAGTCCGTATAAAATAGCAACGCAAGCGATTTCTTTTATGTAAAAGCTTATACTATAGCATTTGTAAACGCTCTTTTATTATAGTTAAATGTTCGATACAATGAGATTGTCTAAGCGGTGTAAAATTTGCCCTAATCGAAGGTGATCTGATGATATTAAATCCTGATGTTGATCCAGCTCTATTTCATGACTGCCAATGGCTGCCCATTATTGACTGGAATGTGAAATTTTTTGGCGCCCATATTCACCGGGTCAAAGCGGATTGGTGCATGCCTGAGGAATCTCATATCGGTTTTGAAATTGCACTCGTTTTAGAAGGTCGTCAGGAAACGATTATGGAAAATAACGTATATTCGGTTGGGGAAGGTGATATTTTAATTATTCCGCCGGGTTTCAAGCATGTGAGTCAGTGTGTTTCCCCAAACGGCATGTACTATTTTAGCTCTCATTTTAATGTCGATGATCCATTGTTCCGTCAGGAAATGATTAAGAGCAATCAGCTCTTTTTCCCAGCGGGTACTGAAACGAATACCAAGCTGCAAAAGGTCGTCCATAGCTGGATTGGTATGGTGCAGGAAAGCGGAGAATATACGACAGCAGACCGTTTTCGTATGCAAATTGCCTTATTTGAGCTATTCGGGATATTCTCGCAAATGATATCTACCGGTTTGGAGCCCAGAATTGCGCCTTCATCCGTTCAATATGCCAAGGCCATCATGGAAGCCATTCAATCAAGGTTTAAGCCTTATCGGGAAGATGAATCTGACGAGCAAGCGTTCCGCCTTGAAGATGTGGCGGCTTCCCTCGGGATCAGTCCTGGCTACGCCCAGGAAGTATTTCGCAAGGTATACGGCTATTCTCCACGTCACTATCTATCGGAGACCAAGCTGCATGAGGCTAAGGTGCTGATCCAGCAGCCCAATCTGCCACTCAACAAGGTAGCTTCCCTGCTCGGATACTCCAGTTTGGCTCATTTCAGCAGACAGTTCAAACGCTGGACAGGCACCAGCCCACTTAAATACCGCCAGACGTTAAAGCCGATTACTGATGAACAAAGGATTAAGTTATAAGGACGGAAAGCAAAGGCTCCACCGTGTTATTCATACAAAAAAAGAGCGTGACACCGAATATTGCGGTTGTCGCGCTCTTTTCACTCAATTTTCTATAAGCTGTACCGTTGCCTTAATGATCTAAAATCTTGACCAAGTTCTCATTATTCGAATCACAGCCTAATATCCCCTATATGCTGGTGCACCACATACATCATCCCCATCAGGAATACGGCCAAAGCCAAGTAACCGATGCCGAATTTCCAGCGCGATGATGCGGGTACTTCGTAATATTTATCATTTTCAAACGGAATGTAATCAATCCCACACAGCAATCTGAGCTGGTACGCATCCGGCGTCGGTATATGTTCAACACCGTTCAGCCATACATGCTGGACAAGACACTGCTGTGGCAGCAGAATTGTCTGCTCCACATCCAGACTTTCCATGTACACTGTCACATACTGTTGCCCCTCCAAATCCGAGTAGGTATTAAAAGATAATCTGCGCGTGTGCTCCGGTCCGGGTAGCGGATATCCTTGTTCATACAGATGCTGTACATTCACCAGCGGCTTTTGCAAAAAGGATTGGACCTTAACCTCTTCTTTATTGCGCTTAACATATTTTTTGTACAAATCGTAGGCAAAGAACGCCCATATCAAGAAAAATAAAAAGGATTTTAGATATACTACGACTACAATTCCACCCAATAGGCCCACCAGCCACAGCCAACGCGTCACTGCCGTGGAAATCCGTCCTCCGTCGAGCGGATGAATCGGCAGCAGGTTGATCAGGTTCAGGAAAAACCCGACATACGAGAGCGCATACAACAGGGGACTATCTGTTGCATAGGCTCCTGCGTATACCGCCATAGCCCCAACCGTCCCCAGTAACGGGCCGCCCATGGCCACATAAGCCTCTGTCTGCGCATCCAAAGGTTGCCGTTTCATTGTGATCAGCGCACCGAGAAAAGGAATAAATAACGGTGCTGACACGGGAAGCCCCTTGCGCTTGGCGGCCAATACATGTCCCAGCTCATGCACAAACAACAGCAACACGAATCCGACCGCAAATCCCCACGGGTAAATGATCGCATATGTGCCAATCGTTAGCGCCATAGATATCAGCGCACCGCCAAATTTACTGAATTTTAAAAGGGCAAGTAACGACTTACCTTTCAGAAGAAGCAATGCTGCTGCACTACCAAGGTACCATTTGGATGAGCCGGATTTGGAATCGGTCTTTTTCTCTTCATTTTGCAAAAGTATCCGTCTCCTTTCTTTAACACTTCCATTGTATCCTGCTATGTGCAGCTTGTAAAAACTTCTCTAACCCACAGATAAGCGAACCGGGGTAGCCATTTATATTATTCCTCGTGCAGATTTCGATGTCCGCTTAAAGCAGCACGACGAATATAATATAGCTGTAGCCACCTGACAGGCTTTGGTTCAATGACGGACCAAGGCCTGTTTTTTTCTGCTCTCCTTTTTTTGTAAAGTTACGTTTCGCACGCAAGTGTCCATCCTCCTGTCTGTTCTGTTATCATGTAAGAAAACGGAATAACTCAGGAAAGGATTACGAATCATGAGTTTTGAACTTACCCGGCGAGCCATCAGACAACTATGCAGTCAAGCTGCTTATGACGACGGGGATGCCTATTACCGGGCCAAAAGAGTGGCCTTTACACAAATAGATCATGATGAAGGGGTATACGAAGCTACGGTCAAAGGAAGCAGCTTTTATGCTGTTGCGGCGATGATCCGATCCAATGGAAGTATCCGAGCAGAGTGCACCTGTAGCACATTTCAGAACACCGGACGATATTGCAAACATATCGCTGCTGTTCTCCTTAACGCCCATGATATACGCCGTGGAAAAAGTCTGTCAGTGCGTTCCTACGCCTCCAGACTTCATCCTGGTACTGCCCCAGATACAGCAGGAAGCATGGATTCAGACGGGATGTACACATCTACAGATACTCCGTATGATTACACTGCTAAAACGGCACGATCCTCTGACATCACACAAGGGGATCTCCAGCTGACCGACAGTATGTTAAAACTATTTGACCGCAAGAGACCGCTTCGCAGCACGCCTACCCTGCTGGATACTCGTGCGGTCTTGGATTTTCAGTTCGTGATCCGACCTTTTGCCTACGGTTACCAAAAATATATGTTTGGTGTAGAAATGAAGGCTGGTCCCAAACGATTATATATCGTCCAGAAAATTCGTCCGTTTCTGGATAGTATTGACCGTGGGGATAACTACATGTTCACGAAAAGCTTCTCGTACGAGCCTGAGTTGTACCGCTTCCGACCTGAACATGACGCTATTCTCCAGCAATTATCCCAGGTGTGCCACCATGAGCGTATGATTCGGGAAACCTCAGGCACGTATTCATCTTCCAGTAGCCATATGAGCGGAGAGCGAATGCTCCTCATTCCGCCTGCGGCTTGGGAAAAGCTGCTCCCCTTGCTGACAACAGCACAGGGCGTCTACTTTGAAATTCACGGAAACATGAGCGAGGGTATTCCCCAGTCCGACCTGATGCTTCCACTGCAATTTGAATTTGATGAGACCGGGACCGTAACCGACGGCTACCAGCTAAGCATACAAGGATTGGATGACTTGACCATCATGGAGGACTATGGTGTCGTCATTGCCGATGGCAAGCTTGTCAAACAGAAGGCCGATCCCTTACGGCGTTTGTCCGATCTAAAACGGATGGTAGAGGTACACCACAGGCGAAAAGTTCTGATTGCGCCAGAGCAGATGGAATCTTTTATGGACAAGGTTGTACCCGGGTTAATGAAGCTCGGACGTGTTCATATGACTCGGTCCGTCTCAGATCGGGTCACACAGCAGCCATTGAAGGCAAAGCTATATCTGGACCGGGTAAGAGACAAGCTGCTGGCAGGGCTGGAGTTCCAATATGGGGATATCATCATCAACCCGCTGGAAACAGATGCACGAACGCCTGGTAACGACCGAATTCTGATACGTGATGGGGAACAGGAGCAGCGGATTTTGGAACTGATGGAGCATAGCTCCTTTGCCAGAACAGACAGCGGATATTTTATGGAAGATGAAGATGCAGAGTATGATTTTTTGTACCATACCGTTCCGCAACTGGAAAAGCTGCTGGACGTCTATGCTACAGGTGCAGTCAAAGCGAAAATAAACAATACTTTGCCTACCCCAAGGATACGCGCGGAGTGGGATGAACGTACGGATTGGCTTGAATTTAAATTTGATATGGAGGGCATACCGGAACCGGAAATTCGCAAGTTGCTCAAATCGTTAGAGGAAAAACAGAGATATCACCGTCTGCCAAATGGCGCCTTGCTGCCGCTAGAAACAGAGGAGTACAAGGAATTGATTCGGTTCATGAATGAAACAGGTATCCGCAAAAGCGATCTGGATGCAGCGCAAATTCGTGTTCCCGTCACGCAAGGACTGTACTTAATTGATCCTCACGATCATGGGAAGAACCTGACTTTGGGTAAAACCTTTCGCCAGCTGCTGGAAAATATACGCAACCCTGACCATCTCGACTTTCCAGTTCCAGACATGCTTGCCCCCATCTTGAGAGATTATCAGGTTTACGGCTTTCAATGGCTTAAGACATTGGCGCATTACCGTTTTGGGGGCATTTTGGCAGATGATATGGGGCTGGGTAAAACGCTGCAAAGTATCGCCTTTCTCGTCTCAGTATTGCCGGAGATTCGCAGCCAGCAGCTTCCAGCCATGATCGTGTCCCCTGCATCACTGGTGTACAACTGGCGGAATGAGCTGGAGAAATTTGCTCCACACGTCCGCGTCACTATCGCAGATGGCAGCCCGGAAGAACGCGGCCGGATCATACGGGATGCCGCCAGTTATGATGTCGTCATTACGTCCTACCCGCTGCTACGGCGCGATGCAGATGTGTACAGCAAACCATCGTTTCATACGCTCATTCTGGATGAGGCGCAGGCTTTCAAGAACCATGCCACCCAGACAGCACAAGCTGTTAAGGATGTAAAAGCCCGTTACCGTTTTGCCCTGACAGGAACGCCTATAGAAAATACATTGGAAGAGCTATGGTCCATCTTTGACGTTGTATTTCCTGCGCTATTTCCCGGTGGGAAAAGAGTGTTTCACAACCTGCCTCGAAATGTGATTGCCAAGCGGGTTCGTCCGTTTCTGCTGCGCCGCCTTAAGAGTGATGTCCTCAAGGAGCTGCCGGAGAAAATCGAATCCGTGCAGGTATCCCGGCTTCTGCCAGATCAAAAAAAGCTGTATACAGCCTATCTGGCCAAGCTCCAGCACGAAACGTTGAAGCATCTCAACGAGGAAGGATTTCAGAAAAATCGGATCAAAATTCTCGCAGGTCTGACCCGACTTCGTCAGCTCTGCTGTCATCCGGGCTTGTTTATCGAAGGGTATACGGGAAGCTCCGCCAAATTTGAACAGCTGTTGGAGATCATTACGGAATGTCTCAGCTCCGGGAAACGGATACTCATTTTTTCACAGTTCACTACGATGCTTCAAATGATCGGACGCGAGCTTGCTCGAGAAGGGGTGTCCTACTTTTACCTGGATGGGCAGACTCCCGCTCCGGAACGAGTCGAGCTGTGCAGTCGCTTCAACGAAGGAGAACGCGAGCTGTTCCTGATTTCCCTAAAGGCAGGAGGCACTGGTCTGAACCTCACCGGCGCAGATACAGTCATTCTGTATGACCTGTGGTGGAATCCCGCTGTAGAGGAGCAGGCTACCAACCGCGCACACCGAATGGGCCAGAAAAAGGTCGTGCAGGTTATTCGTCTCGTCGCCCAAGGCACGGTAGAGGATAAAATGTATGAGCTGCAACAAAAAAAGAAAAACATGATCGACCAGGTCATCCAGCCGGGGCAAGAAACCCTTTCGGCACTGACCGAGCTGGAGATTCGCGAACTGCTCATGATCTAGCCGACTCTTCCACGCTTATTTATACGTTAGTATGACAATTCCACACGCAAAAAAGGTCCAATCACGGTAGAAATCTTCCCGTATTGGACCTTTTTGCTTCTAAATATGATTGTTTGGATCGAGCAGATTAATCCTGTTTTAATACTCTAGGTTCAATCGGAACCAGATTAGACTCAATCTGGGTGCGCTGAGGCTCATACCATTCAGGCAGCATTAGCTTGTGACCTAACTCATTCAATTCCTCATCCACGGTAAATCCGGGTGGATCGGTTGCGATCTCGAATAAAATACCGCCCCGCTCGCGGAAGTATACGGCATTAAAGTATTGGCGATCTACAATACCACTGGTCCCAAAACCATGCTGATGAACCCATTCGTTCCACACCTGATGCTCCGTATCGTCCTGCGCGCGCCAGGCAATATGGTGAACCGTACCGGCGCCGCCATTCCCCCACGGGACATCCTTGACCGGAATGTCGATCAGGTTGCCCAAATCACCTGTCGTCTGATAGCGGATGTAGCCTGCATTTGCGTCTTCTCCGATGGGAGTCATCCCCAAGACGTTCTCCAACACCTCTTGCGTATGCTTGGAATCCGCACTGTACAGTACCGCCCCGCCAAAGCCCTTGATAGCTTTATCCGTAGGCACGCCGCCTGCTGTCCACGTGTTCACCGGGCCATCTTCCCGCTCCACCAGCTCCAGATGCAAGCCCTCGTTGTCTCGGAACTGGATGAATGACTCGCCAAAACGAGTGGCCTTTGTGAAAGATACTTTCAAGCTGTGCAGACGGTTTTCCCAGTATTCCAAAGCACCGGACGGCACGACATACGTCGTAATCCCGACCTGTCCGCCTCCAATCTTACCCTTGCGTGTACCCGGAGCCGGAAAAAAGGTGATGATCGTTCCCGGGCTGCCCTCTTCATTACCAAAGTACAAATGGTATACTTCTGGAGCATCAAAGTTGATCGTCTTTTTAATCAATCGCAAACCAAGTACGCCTGCGTAAAAATCAACGTTGCCCTGCGGGTCTCCTGCAAAGGACGTGATATGGTGAATTCCAGCGGTTTTCAATGACATCTTTATCACTCCTTCATTAACATGTTGATTTATTTACACAAATGATTTACAAATTTCAAAACCCATTGTAGCTGACAAATTGTCCAACCGGCTTGCGATATCCCCGTGCCCGCTGACCCGATTCGTCCTCTTTACCCAAGGTAATCATCATCACGGGTACAAATTGCTCTGGAATATTCAGTACTTCCTGTACCTTCGCCGGATCAAAACCGATCATCGGGCAAGTATCCCAGCCTTTGTCCTTGGCAATCAACATCAATTGCATAGCCGACAGGCTGGCATTACGGATCGCTTCTTCTCTCTGGAAGACAGGTCCCCGCTCGCGATAAAACTGAGTCACCGATTCCACTGTACTATCATATTCCTGCTTGCTCAGGACACCTAAATTCAGGAATCCTTCGTTGAGGTCAGCTACCTTGGTATAAGCTTCTGTATCCCCCAGCACTACAATGGTTGCCGAAGCCGTTAATATTTTATACTGCTTACTTGCCTCATCATGCAGTCTTTGTTTGGTATCAGCATCCTGTACTACGATATAACGCGCATGCTGTAAATTAAAAGCTGATGGAGCAAACTTCACCAGCTGAAATATTTCTTCTAGTTCTTTTGCATCTATAGTAACATCAGGAATAAATTTAGAAGCCGATCTTCTCTCTTGAATAATATTCACCAGTTCGCTCATGTTAAGTTCCACTCCTTGATATTATTTTCAAATGAATTATCTTTAAATTAAGAATATATCTATTCGTGATTTCTGTCAAGTAAAACTATAATCATGTTAGTAAGTATTTTGGGATACAACCTAAGGACTTCACCAGCCCTTTACAAATCCGTTGCCCGTATTCTCATCGTAATCGCTTCGCGTTGCGCTTTGGTTAAGCTCTTGAAGACGAGCTCATACGAATGGTCGATCATGCTGTACAAATCCTCCATTGGGAAGGTAGCATCAACCTCAATCGTATTCCAATGCTTTTTATTTAAATGATAGCCTGGCTTAATCGCCTTGTTTTGTTCACGCAGATTTACCGCAATGATCGGATCACATTTCAAGGATAGGTGGCTAATACCGTCCTTTTCAGATAATAGAGCAAACATCTTGCCCCCAACTTTCAGTACTAGCGTTTCAGCACCGAATGGATAATCCTTAACAGCCTCTTTTTGGCTTAGACCATACGCTACAATTTGTTCATACACCAGCCTTCACTCCTCTGCTTGAGTCATCATCTATGAAACGATTTGTGCCCTATTATATCACGCTCTCCACATACAATAGTCCCATGCTACAATTAGAATATCTGTGCCAAAAGGAGAGGCATTATGGATACCATCACACACACATTGTTTGGCTTGGCCTTATACGGCGCAGTCAAAAAGCCGGATATGACGCGCAAGCAAAAAAGACTCCGTGGTCACCTTGAGCAAAAGCTCCCTCTGGACAGGCTTTCACACGGTGGCAAAGCTGCCATCCAAGGATGAGGCCAATTTAGATTCACTGTTTGCTGGCAATCCGAAGGCGCAGACGCTTGTGCAATGGTCGCCCTTCGTGGTTGTAGTAGACGACGGACAGCGTCTGGGCGTATATGACCCGCGTTTCTATCGGAAGGGTCAATCCTTTCTATATGATTTATGTGCTTGCGCAAGCCTGCTCAAGCCCTTGAAGTAATGCTTCCAGCTCCTGCCTAGTTTCAGCGTTTGTAATTTTCCCTTCCTGATTTAACTTCAATGTGATATGCGGAATAATGACCTTTCCATTCTCCACAATCTCTGCATTGATCATTTGCAATGTGAGCAGCAGCGAGGCATGCGCCAGATGGCCGCCCATAGGAGACGGTGACGCGCTAATGACCGCTGTAGGTTTATTTACAAATTCACCTGAAGATACGAGCCAATCCAAGGCATTTTTCAAAGCACCTGGCACCCCATTCCCATATTCCGGTGTACAGATCAGCACTCCATCCACTTGTTTCAATTGTTCCCGTAGCTCTCTTACGGAAACTGACCCCTCATCTACATCCAAGTCAGGGTTAAAATGCGGAAGATCCCCCAATCCATCATAAACTGTGAATATCATATTTTCAGAAGCCAGCTCAATAGTAGCCTTCATAAGCGCTGTATTGGAGGACTTTTGACGAAGGCTACCCGATATAGCCAATACCTTAATTTTCTGTTCCATCCGATCATCTCATTTCTTTTAACTTGATCTAATCTTACATATTCAGTGTACTATAATTAAAAAGTAAGTGAAAATTCATTAGATAATGGGTAAAAACAATAGATACAAGAAGGAGGAGATGTACATATGACCCCAAAGCAACATCCCATACGCGGAATCGACCATATTGGAATTACGGTACCTGACGTGGAACAGGCGACGACCTTTTTACAGGACGCTTTCGGGGCCGACATCTGCTACGATGCCCTCAACAAGCAGCAGCCTCCGCAAGAAGGAAAACAAGCCGAACAGCAATTAGGGCTCAAACAAGACGCACGCATCATTCACATTCGTCTGCTTCGCATCCATGAAGGACCGGGTATTGAGCTGTTTCAGTTGGAAAATAGCCCGCAGGCCCCTGCTACCCAATTAGCAGACTATGGTCTGCAGCATTTTGCTATCTACGTGGATGACATGGTAGTGGCAGCAGCACGTTTTCAACAAGCCGGAGGAACACTCTTGTCGCGTCCACATGCGCTAACCGGAATTGAAGCAGGAGCACGTAACCAGTTTGTATATGGAAGATCACCCTGGGGAATGATTATCGAGCTGATTAGTTACCCTGACGGTATTCAGTATCCCCAAGAAAGCGAAGTGTACCGTTGGACACCTCCTGCATGATGATGAACGTCAGCGATTCTTCCTATGAACAAAAGGGCAATAAAAAAATGCCTGCGGCTTCGCAGGCATTCGTGATGAATCAATAGTCACTATACAAGGGTGGAATCTGTAGTGCTGAATCAAGTATCCTTCTCTTGCTTGCGTTTTATCCCAATCAGATCAAGGAAGAAAACAAACAACGGAATACCTACAATCAAGCCCCAAATTCCAATCAGATGCTCAGAGAAAATAAGTACGACAAAGGTAAAGAAGATCGGTAAATTCGTTTTGGATGACATCAGCTTCGGATTTAAGAAATAGGCCTCAATCGCATGAATCACCACGATCAGAATAACTAGATAAATCACATATTGAATGCCGCCGACACTGAAAGCGATCAGGCCGAGCGGTGCCAGTGAGATAAACACACCTGCCACCGGAACCAATCCAAGTACGAAAATGATGAGCGCAAGACCGAGCAGATTAGGGAAGCCCATAATCCAGAGTGCAATCGTGGTCAATATACAATTAATAAGTGAAATCAGCAGTTGAGCCTCCAATACCTTCCCGAACGTATCCAGAAACATACGGCCAAAATGACCCACTTCCTTGAAAAACCAACCCAGCTTGCTATCTACAAACGTAGCTGTAAAACGTGTAATATATGATTTTTCCATCAGGAAGAACAAGCTCAAAATAATCGACACTAGAAGCTGTGTTCCCAATTGACTGACCTTCATCACTGCACTCAGGCCAGGCTCAAATAGCCGCTGAACATTCAGCGTGTCCATAAATTCGATAATCGTTTCGTTCCATTGATTACGATCAGGATACATATACGCTTGCTGAATCATGAGGTACACCTGCTTGACCTGTACAACGATTAGCGGCACCATTCTGTATACGCCCCACACCATAATCAGAATTAGCAACCCATACACCAGTAGCAGCACGATCATTGACGGCACATTGACGAACCGCTTGACCAGCTTATTCACTCCGTTATATATACTACCAATCAAGATCGTAAGCAGCAGTGTTAACAACATAATATTCATCATGCTTCTTAACATAAACAACAGCAAAACGATTATCGCAAGGACGGCTATCCGCCTGACGCCCGCATGATTCATCCAGTTTCTTACCATTCGTCTTTATTCCCTCTTTCCCACTTGACTGTCAACTTTGCAATCTTCCTGAGCATCAATTTTCTCTTTTTATCAATTTACTGTTAGCGATCAATAGAGAACCTACCATGACTAGGATAGCAATAGACCACCAGAATGTATTTTTAGCATCATCATGATCTACAATAATGAGCCTGATGACAGCCGTGATCCCAATATAGATAAAATAACGTAATGGAAAATGAAAATTGGTTTTAAAGTACTTAACTATTAATGCTATGAATTCAAAATACAAGAAAAACACAAGCAACTCTTCCGTGAATTCATAGTAATTTTTGTCGGCCTCTGTGTACAAAAAAACATAAGAAAAAATGGACCATGTTTCTTTTAGAAGTAAGAAGCTTAAAATCAGCCCGACCAGAAACAGCGAGATATTCAAGATCATTTGCAGAAAACTAGGTAACTTCTCAATATACTTCATTAATGCATTCAATACAGATCCCCTCACTGGTTGTACAGTATCTTTATTTATATTATCGGTGGTATACGTGAAAAATGCTACATTACTTTTGAGGTCACCTTAATGAAAGTTTATATTCGCCCCTGCAATATAACCAATGGAGATAAAGATAAGCGTCCATATTAGAGAACCTGCGCTTGCCACCAGCATATATTTTCGGACAGGCATCGCACTAATGCCCGACAAATAGCTTGTCGCATGTCTGACTCCTGGGATAAAATAACCAAACAAAATGGTCCATAACCCAAAGCGCGCAAACCACCCCTTAACTCTTGCAAATCGCTTTGGTGTCAATCCAACCCACTTGCCGTGCTTATCCACCAAGGGCTGACCCAGCTTTTTGCCTAGCGTGTAGCTGATCATCATCCCTGTCATTGCACCGATGAAGCTGACTAATATAGACACCGAATAATTCAGTACCATAATAGAAGATAAATAGCCGACAAACACCATAATAATTTCATCTGGAACCGGTAAGCCGATAATCCCAAGAGCAAGAAGAGCAAAAATAGCGATATATCCGTATTGTGTAATCATGCTGATGACCCATTCCATAGGGGAGCCACCTCCTGACCGATTATTTTTTGAAGGACGGAAAGGGAATACGGCTAACCATCAGGAACGACAGCACTACCATTAATGCAAGCAACAACCCCGGCTTCAAATGCTCACTCCATAAAAACATAAAGGACAAAATCACACCCGCCGCCGTAATCGGCATACCTACAAAGCCTTTGCTAAAAGCCATTAGGTTGAATCTTGCCAATCTTACCGCACCGCATATGACAAACAAAACAGCTACAAGCGGTCCAATCCAATGGGTATCTCCCAGCTTGTATAACAAGATCAAGAAAGCAGGAGCAACCCCAAATGAGACAACATCCGCCAGCGAATCGAGCTGTTTGCCAAAATCACTGGAGCAATGCAACAGCCTTGCCAGCAAACCGTCTAGTACATCCCATAAAGCAGCCACCACCACGAGAATAAAAGCGGTCATGTATTGCTCATGAATCGTGAAATACAGGGATAACACCCCTGCCCCCAGGTTTGCAATCGTGCACAGTGAGGGCAACCAATTCCATTTCATACTCTTAACTCCTTTGCCGTAGCTTAGCCTCCGAATATAACAACAAAACGGACGCCGTCCTTGGTATTCTCCACCTTATAGCGGAATTCGTGCAAATCTAAAATTCGTTTGACGATCGACAGCCCGAGTCCTGTCCCACCTGTCTGGCGGCTTCGGGACAGCTCGGCCCGGTAAAACCGATCCCATATCTGCTCCAGTTGATCGTCAGGAATGGTCTCACCTTTATTTTCAATGGAAAAAATACTGATTTCATCAGATCCTTCGATACGAATCGTGATCGAGCTTCCTTCCTCAGCATGCCGTATGGCATTGACAACAAAGTTGATAATCACCTGTTCCAGCCATCCTACATCGGCATGAATCGGCATCTCATTGGCGGGGATAATGACCACTTCCAGCTTTTTCTCCTTCAACAGATGAAATAGCTTGTCCACGACTTCCTCCACCAGCTCACTCAATATAAAGGTCGTCTTGCGGAGCTTGAGGGTTCCAGATTCCAATTTAGCGAGGTCCAGCATATCTTTGACCAATCGCTCCATTTTGTCCGCTTCCTCTACAATGACTTTCATATAATGATCCTGCTTCCCGGCACTAACCCCATCTTGTAGTCCTTCTGCGAAGCCTTTAATGATACTCAGCGGGGTTTTCAGTTCATGAGAAGCGTTGGCAAAAAAGTCTTGTTGCACAGCCTCCATCCTCTGCTTCTGTTCCATGTCCTCCACCAATTGCTGATTGGCCTCCTGAAGCTCGCGCAAAGCTGTGTCCAGGTTCTGGGACAGGGTATACATGCTGTAGGACAGGCTGCCCAGTTCATCATTCTGCCGGATTGGTGTATGGGCTGTAAAATCGAGCTTAGCCATTCGCTTGGCGGTATTATTCAAAGCAATGAGCGGACGGGTCACCATTCGGGAATAGAACAGGGACAAAATCAAAATGAGTGCAAATCCCCCGATACCCAGATATAGATAAAACCAGCGTAGAGCTTCATTCGTCTCACTAATTTCCTGCAACGATGTCACTGTAAACAGGAGGTCGATCTCGCCTGTGTCCTGACGAACAGGATGGACTATGACTGCATTACGTACCCCTGTCCAAGGTTCCGTCCAATCTTCCTCCAACACTTCGAAATTCTTAAGTTTCTCCAGATGCGCCTGTGATAAAGGGAACCATTCCTCCAGCGCACTAAACAGTAAACCTTGTCGCTGACTCCATGTTTTCAGATCCGGCAGTACAATCTCTGTCACCGTACCGGAAAACCTTACACTGCCATCTGTGCTTGCCTCTTCCGAAGTCGATCCTATATTTTTGAAACCAAGCTTCTGTATGCCGGTTGGATAAATTAAATTGGCGGTAGAGATACCTTCCGTTCCCAATCCCTCACCTTCAACCGTTACCGTATCACCGGGCTGAATCCGGGCAGCTCTCAGTTCATCTCCGTACTCACTCATAAACAGAGACAGCGATATTTTAACGATTTTACCATCTGCTGTTCTTAGATTGATATGAAACGCATCATCCAGCTTTACTTTTCCGTCCAGCGTTACAATCGCCAACTGGTTTTTATTCTGAAGCATAAAGCGAGCTGCCTCTCGCGAAACCCTGCCCGATCCCCAAGCCTCCTGGACATAACTTTGACCGAAGCTTTTCAAACGGCTTTCTACACGACCAATCTTCTGTTGCTGATAAAAATTTTCAAAAAACAGAAATTGACTTAAAATCACCATACCGTAAAAACACAGGAAAAATACAACCGTCATAATGAACAACTTAAAGGTAACTCCCCGTTTGTTCATTCTTCCTCCTCAAACCTATAGCCTGTACCAAAAACCGTGCGGATATGGCGTGATTCACGGCCCAGCTTACTTCTCAGCTTTTTGATATGCGTATCGACAACTCGTGTATCTCCTTCAAAGTCGATGCCCCACACCCGGTTCAGTATCGCATCACGTGAAATAACTATGCCTTTATTATGTATAAGCAGCCGCAGCAGCTCATACTCCTTGGGCGTCAGCTCGACTTCCGCCTGATCCACCTCAAGCCGATGAGCCATCGTGTTGAGAATGGCACTACCGAACCGCAAAATATGCGACTCTGGCTGTACATGTCCCTCCACCCTTTTCATCAGCGCGTTGGCGCGGGCGATCAGCACCTTGGGGCTGAAAGGTTTGGTAACGTAATCATCGGCTCCCAGTTCAAAGCCTAATATTTTATCATCATCACCGGATTTTGCTGTCAACAAAATGATCGGCACACCTGAACGGCTACGCACCTGGCGGCACACCTCCCAACCATCCAGTTCCGGCATCATAATATCGAGTATAATCAGGTCCGGCTGCACAGAATCAAGCCAGATAAGTGCATCTTTTCCATTGCCTGCTTCATAGACTTCCCAATTATTCTGTTTAAAATAATCAGCAATCACTTCACGAATACGTATTTCATCCTCCACGAGAAGAACTCTTTTCTTCAATCGACTTCCCTCTTTCGGTCATTCTAGGACACCAGCATATCAAAGACATGTGTACTTTATGTGTTCTTGACACTTCTTATCGGCAGAAGTTCTCATCCGCAAATTCAACCTTGGATTAGGGCAAATTTGTCGTGGCTCAGACCATCTCATCTCCTATGATCCTACCCTATAATAAGAAGAGATACAAAAAGCTTGAACAGGAGGGTAACGCATGAGTAATCAAACCATTCAGTGGTTTTCCACTTCCAAAGCTAAAGCTTGGCATTCCCAAGCTCATCAATTGACCAATACCCAAGAGAGTGCCAACCTAACCTTTACGAGAGAAACTCATCAGCTTGTCGAAGGCTTTGGTGGCTGTTTTAATGAATTGGGTTATGTGGCCCTGAACCATTTGGAAAAGAACGAACGAGATCGGGTGCTTCATTCTCTCTTTCATCCAGAGGGCGAGCACAAATTTGCAATATGCCGACTTCCTATTGGAGCGAGTGACTACGCGCTGGAGTGGTACAGCCACAATGAAACAGACGGCGACGTGGAGATGAAGCATTTTTCCATTGAGCGTGATCAGCAATATCTCATTCCTTTTATTCGGGAAGCGTTACAACTCAATCCAGACTTGAAGTTGTTCGCTTCACCCTGGAGCCCGCCAACATGGATGAAATCACCGAAAGCCTACAATTATGGCACTTTGCGCTGGGAAAAGGATATTTTGAAAGCGTATGCATTGTATTTTGTCAAATTTGTTCAGGCTTATCGCGAGGCAGGTATTACAATTCATCAGATTCATGTTCAAAATGAAGTCATTGCCGATCAGAAGTTCCCTTCCTGTGTATGGACCGGAGAGCAACTGCGTGAATTTATTCGTGATTATTTGGGCCCTGCTTTTGAGGAACACGGACTGGATACGGAAATTTGGCTGGGCACCATTAACGCTCCCGACCCGTGGGAGGAATTAATGAAAAAAACTTCGACCGGATTCGATGAGTATGCCCATACCGTGTTGAGTGACCCCGAGGCCTACAAATATATTAAAGGTGTAGGCTACCAGTGGGCAGGCAAAAATGCCATTCAGCGCACCGTTGCCAGCTATCCTGAGCTTCGTTACATGCAAACAGAAAATGAATGCGGTAACGGAGAAAACTCATGGGACTACGCCAAATATGTATATAATCTGTACCAGCACTACTTCACCAATGGAGTGAATGCTTATATTTACTGGAATATGGTTTTGGAACCGAAAGGTAAGAGCACATGGGGCTGGGAGCAAAATTCGATGATTACGGTTGATCCAGCGGATCGAAAACCTGTCCTGAATCCAGAGTATTATGTCATGAAGCATTTTTCTCATTTTGTATTACCAGGTGCCCGACGCATCGGACTTCGTGGCTCATGGACTGGAAATGCAGTTGCTTTTCAAAATACAGACGGACAAAGGGTGGTAGTCATCGCCAATCCGTTCAAGGAATCGCGTGTGCTGAATCTGTCTCTCGGTGAAACAACACACCGCTTGGAGCTGGAGCCGGAATCCTTTAATACTATCGTGATTCCTTCTTAACGCCACAGATTTCTGGACTCTTCCAGCTTGCACACATCATTAGGTATCCCTGTCCGGTCTATAAGTGTCCTAGCATATGTATAGTTTCCAAAATGGATGTATATCCTTTTGCGTATAGTAGCTATAAATAGTATACTTGGAATAACTACGGACAGGAGGTCGATGAATATCACTACTATAAAAGACCGGATTGATTTGAAGCTGATTAATTGTGATAAGGAATTGACTCTCGCGGTCATCGGTGGAAAATGGAAGCTGATTATTTTGTGGCATCTCGGTATGGAAGGCACCAAGCGGTTTGGTGAATTGAAGAAGCTAATCCCCCATATTACGCAAAAAATGCTGACCAACCAATTGCGCGAGCTAGAGGAAGATAAACTCATTCTGCGTAAAGTCTATCCTGTCGTCCCTCCTCATGTGGAATATTCACTGACAGAGCATGGCGAAAGCCTGATTCCGGTACTGAGAGCAATGTACGATTGGGGATCAAACTATCGCGAGAACGTGATTTGGAAAGAAGAAGAAGCGATACAGGACGTCACACCCGTGTGACCAACAAAACAAGCATTTTACGAAATGCTGAACTATATTTTTAGTAGAGACGACCCTGGGGAGATCTGGGGTTGTTTTTTTGTGATATAAAGACGTTCCCCAAGATAATAAAAGAAATGGATGCAAGTATCCGTTTCCATTGGCATTAAAGCTCGTTTTCCGCTACATATCCTCATTTTACACTTGTATTCGTGATTTACATTACATCCGCTGTGACGTATGATTCTTCCATCCCTATTTACAGTGAATCCGAGAAGGAGGCCGTTCTAGCATGAGTATGACGCTTGCCCAGCCCACAACGTCCCAAGCGATCCAATTACGCATTGGTTCCATGGAAATGATTCAATATGACTATCGTCAATTTCCTGACTCTAAACCCTATCAACACCATTGCTGTGGCTTGCTTACTATGTCGTGTAACGGCGCTCAAGGTCTGGCGGAATATGAGCTGCCTGAAATTAAAGGTGCCTTTGACCTTGTCCGCTGGGCTTCCGTGTTTACCTCGCTCAAGAGTCTGTCCTTAACCGAGGCTGAGCAATATATTCAGCACCATGCTGATCACTGGGGGCCTGATAAAACAGAGCTAGCTCTATCTGCCTTATCCGATCTGACTACCCATGCGAACCTGCACATTCTCTCCCCATCAGCGACCATACTCCCCCCTCGGATTAGTCGTTCATATCTTATCGAGCATGGCCTGGTCTACTATTCATTCTAAATATCGTCCACCACTCCACTAGCAATCTACTCTCCAGTTCACGTAAAAAAGCCTGGGACTGTTTATCACAGGCCAGGCCTTTACACTTTTAGCACAGAGTTAATTACACTTGCAGTTTACCTGCACGAATATCGTCTGTCATTCCTGCGTAAGGTGCTTGGGAAATTAATTGTTCGTTGTTCACACCCGCATTTTCGATGAATGTAATATCTGCAAATTCAGGAACCACATACTTCGGATATGTTTCATACTTTTCGCGCGATTCCTCCATCAGCGGAATAAAATCGTTTTGATAGCGCACAGTAATTTCCGGATGCTCATGAACCCATTTAGGGAAGAAAATAATGCCGTGCATACGTTTTTCCTCAGGCATAAAGTTCAGAGACACGTCAGTGCCTGTCGGTTCGGTCCACGATACTTTATACACATTTTCCACCAGTTTCACCAGATTGACCTTCTGATCACGTACCCAGCGGCCGCCTACCATACCACTATGAATGCGATAATCGATCGTATCTTCATTTTTAATATATATTTCGTACTCCCAACCATTCTCATAAGTGTAGATCATGTGGCTGCCGATAAACTTATCCATCTTGCATCCTTCTTTCCTAAATTATAAGTTTTTATGAATTGAATAGGAGACCAAAAATTATAAATATTCAATTCAAAACATGTAATATTAAACATGTTGTTAAATACATATAAATTGTAGCACTATGGTATACTAGTGTCAAATTACGTTTGACAAGGAGAGCTACGTTGAAACGCACATTAAAATACGCCATTTTGGGTCTTGTTCACAAAGAGGAAATGAGCGGCTACGATATTACGAGTCAATTCAAGCAGGAAATCGGACAATTTTGGAGCGCCAAGCACAGTCAGATTTATCCTGAGTTAAAAAGGCTGACCGAAGAGGGGCTTATAGAATATCGCACGTCTATTACAGGAGCCAAGCTGGAAAAGAAGCTGTACTGCATTACCCCCAAAGGAACCCAAGAGCTGACCGAATGGCTGTTGAGCCCCAAAGAGTTACCGGAAACGGAAAAGGATGAGTTTATGCTCATGCTGTATTTCTCAGCAGCCATCCCCAAGGAAGAGAACAAACGATTGTTCGAGGATCAGATAACCAAACGTAAAGAGAAGCTAGAGTATCTGTACGAAAGTAAAAAATCCCTCCAACAGCTGGACGAAAACCTTCAAGCCCCCGGTTCTAATCAATTTGGGCATTATCTGGTACTGAGCCGTGCCATTAATCGGGAAGAAAGCTATATTACGTGGCTGAAAGAAACACTATCCCTGTTTGAATAGCCTAAAAAACCTTCAACGCCACGTAGATTCGTGGTATTGAAGGTTTTTCTAAATAGGTACAAACTAGTCTGCCGTCGTAATCGAAGAGCCGTAATCTTCAATATGGATATCTGTACTAAACCGTACAGGAATGGTACTAAAAGTGGTATCCCAATCCTTTTTGACCTTACGCCAAACTTTAGGATGCTGAATCCTCAAGGCTTCTCCGAAACCTCCGACATCAACCTGCAGCTTTTGCATTTTAGCTAAGGTTTGTTCAGCTAATGTATTCACTTTCTCCTGAAAGAGACTCTCTTCTTGTCCAAGCACATTGTTGTTACGCAAATTTTCATTCTTTATATGCACCTCCGAGACACGTCCCTCTGAGGTCATTTTTACCTGAAAGAAAATGTCATCCCCCTGAACGATGGCCTTGATCTTGCTTTTCACTGCTTTGATCTCAAATGCTATGTTTTTACCGGTCTTCGGATCGCTGCTTTTCAGCACACCTCCCTTCAGATCGCCTTTGATCCACATAAGACCCTCAACCTCTGACTCATTCAGATAACCACCGTATGTTTGCGTCTTTCCCTTAATGATGCCCGCACCTGCGAGCTTGATTTGATTCTCTGCCGTAATGACATTGGGTAATATAAAGCTTCTTTCACCCTTCATGGGTCCGATCACTTTAACCAAGGCCATGGGTTTTATCAACCGTGCGTTTCGTTTCCGGTTTTGGAAAATATCCTTTAAAATATAGGCAGGAATCTGACCAGGAATTTTCTCTTGAAGCGCATGCCCCGCCTTTTCTGTACTAATCAGCAGCTGTACGCTGGGCCGAATGTCATTATCCCCTAAAAAAAAGTCCAGTAGCTCATACAACGGAATCTTGCGAAGCAGACTGGAGCTGATAATAATGGTTTTCAAATGTTGCCCAATGGGAGGACGATTGGTCCGCAAAGAAATTTCTCTTATCATTTCAAAAACAGAATCTCCTGTTTCCGTAATATTAAAAAATTTTTTGGCTTGTGGAGAGGAGCTGTTGGAGCCTCCGCTTTCCTCTGGAATAACAAATTGAAAGGTTCCTGTAATTAACTCCTTTTTTGGATAATCTCCCCCTTCCTGATTAATTTGTTTTTCTTGCGAGGATTCTTCTGCAATATCCAAAGCAATACCTGTCTCCAGATTTAGATCCTCCACTGGGGAGCTGCTCCAGCAACCTGAAAGTGTACAGCACATCAGGAGAGCCATCAATCCGAGTAATCCTCGAAAACGATTCATGAGCGTGCCCCCCTCCAGTATGAAATAAGCAATAGTGGCAGTGGAAGCAGCGCGAATAAAGCGAACGCTACATTCCCAATGACCGTTCCAAAAGAAAATAGCTCATTCAGGTTTTTGGGGATTTGGGACAGGACGTAGATGATCGGAAGCAAAATAAACAGCGCCTTGGAATAAGAGCTATTCAAAATTTGCGAAACTCCGAGCGAAGCGCAATAAAAAGCAATACTGAATGTAGCAAAAATTTGCATAATCCAAATAGACAACAATAGGGATTCGAACCGTTCCAATAACAGATACTCCACTTCAAAGCTGCGGGCCAAATCTAAAAATGGCCAGGTTCTGCTTAAGAGCCCTTCTATTGAAAAAGCGCCAATGCACAGGATCAGCGTAGCTGTATAAAAAGCGACCGCGATCCCAATCGCCAGTCCGATCGCCTTGGTTGCTTTCTCCGGTTTTTCCATCCGACAATAAATAAAAAGCAGGGACTCTGTCCCCGTTAATGTCAGGATTGTAGTCTTGAGCGTTCTGAGCACTGGCATTGCCCCCTCCGACAAGACGGGACGCAAATTATTCAATTCAAAAATATTTAAACTCAGCAAGCATATCAACAGAAAGATAGCCGCCGTAACCGGAAATACCAGTTGACATATTTTCCCCAATGCGCCCACTCCCCCCATGCATAGGTACAGAGAGAGCCACATAAAAGGTGCTGAAATCGCCCACGCCGGAGTGCCTTCAAGCAGAAAGAACGACGTTACTTCCTCCACAGATCGGATTTCAAATGCGGCTATACAAACAAAATAAATAACAATCAGCATGCCAATCCCTTTGCCAATGACTTTGCCTGTTATCCGCTGAACATACTGGTAAAAGGTGGTTTCTGGAAACCGTGAACTTAGTTTGATCATAATCCATCCAAACAGGAAAGTGGCCGCCCCTGCTAAAATGACAGATATCCACGCATCCGGTGTTTTTGCAACTTCAACAGCTACTCTGGGAAGGGTAAGCAACCCGGCAGCCAGCATAAAGCAAACCACAATTGCCGTTGTCTGTAACGTTGTAATCTTATCCGCTTTTTTCCCACGGGCCATCTTGCTCCCTCCTGTGTTGAGCTCATCCTTGTCGCTTAGGGTCTTTATGCTTCAATAGAATGGGTCTGTTTTTCATAAATTGCAACGGTGCTCGTATGAAGTAATCTTTCCAATCCTTCAACGAACGGGGGGTGGTCAGACTAAGGAACGGCACGCCGAAGCTGTGTAATTTAACCATATGAATGCTCAGCATCAGGAAAAACATAATCACGCCGTACAATCCGAAGGTGGCCGCCGTGAACATGGCTCCAAAGCGCATGACACGCATGGAGATGCCAGCGCTGTATACAGGGGCTGAAAAGGAAGAAATCGCCGTAACGGCCACCACAATAACGAGAATCGGACTTACAATCCCAGCGTCTACGGCAGCCTGTCCAATAATCAAACCGCCGACGATGCCCATCGCTGGACCGATGGGTTTGGGGAGCCGAAGTCCCGCCTCGCGTAAAATTTCAATGGAAATTTCCATTATCAGGGCCTCAATCAGCGTCGAAAATGGAACCCCCTGTCTCGCACTGATAATGGAAATGACCAGCTTGGTTGGAATCAATCCGGGATGAAACGAGATAAAGGAGATATAGAGCGCCGGGGCAAACAGCGATATGAAGGTTGCCATAAAACGAAGGAATCGAATAAGCGACCCCGGTATCCATCGTTCATAATAATCTTCGGGGGACTGGAGCATCATCCCGTACGTTACAGGCATAAGAAGCGCAAAAGGTGTACCGTCCAGCAGAATCGCCACACGTCCCTCCAGCAATGCAGCCATGACCCGATCCGGTCTCTCCGTATTTTGAATTTGCAGAAAGGGGCTAAGAAAATTATCCTCAATAAGCTGCTCCACATAGCCCGACTCCAATACCTCATCCATATCGATGGTTTTGACCCGCCGCTTTACCTCATCCACAAGCTCCGGGTCAGCAATGTCTCTGAAATACACCACCATCAACTGCTTCTCCACTCTTTTGCCGACTTTGAAGGACGACATGGCCAGTTCCGTACTTTCTCCATGCCTACGCAGCATCGCTGTATTATCGCTGAGGGTCTCGGTAAAACCCACTCGCGGTCCTCGCAGCACCGATTCCGATATAGGATCTTCCACCCCTCGTGTATTCCCTCTGGGTGTACCCAGCACAAAAGCACCCGGTATGCCCTGAATCATGAGTATGACTGAACCGAACAGCACCTTTTGCAAGGAGAACTGTACCTCTAACGTATACTCTGTCTCCGATACCAGCATGACCTGACGAATAAACATATCCCGAAGCTCTTTTCCTCTCGGGAGATCCTCCCCGCCTTGTCCGGAGCTGCCCCAATCCATCAGTGGCTTTAAAATGTTCTGATCCATGCCAGCCTTGTCTGTTAATCCGTCCACAAAAAAAAGTGTACCTACAGCGTTCAGTTTTCCAAGAAAAATAGATCGTTCGTTCACATCCGACATATCCGTGACGGCTTGTCTGACTTTTTCTACATTCGCTTCATAATCTTCGGTGAAGGTCCCCTTTACCTTCTCAGCCTCACTGACAGACGGATTACGATCTGCTTGCTGCGAACGGTCTTCTTCTTCTAAAAGCTTTAATCGTTCCATACGTCTGCTCTCTCGACCATCCAGCGCTTTAAGTTGTCGTACTGTCATAAAAATAATCAAAGGTATGATGAACAAAGAGAAGGCTTCTATCCACACATTCCATTTGGGTATATGAGTTCCGATGACCTGCCACACGTTCTTTCCTCCCTCACTTCAATTGGATTTGTATATAGATTTACCTGGATTAGAAAAAAGATGCATGAAAGATGGACTAGATGGAATAAATTTCTTTGCTCACAAAAGGAATAAAAAGGTGAATTTGATAGATGAACTGTAGTGCCAAAAGTGGAATTCCATGATAATATCTATTCATTCTATGACTAATGTCACAAATTTGTTGAATTCGTGGGCCATTATTCGAATCTAAAAAGGAGTTGTAGGTATGAAGAATCATTTTTGGAAGAAAGCCGCTGTGTTGAGTTTGTTAGCGGTCATTTTGTTAGGGGGAACGGCGATCAGTCCCAAACAGGCACATGCAGGTTATGAGCCTTATATTGGGGAAATTACGGTGTACCCGTACATGTTCGCTCCTAAGGGATGGCTAAAATGCGAGGGTCAGCTCTTATCTATTTCGCAAAATACAGCACTGTTCAGTCTGCTGGGCACTAATTTTGGCGGCGATGGAATGAACACATTTGCATTGCCTGACTTGCGCGGGGCTTCCCCGTTGCCAAATGTAAACTACTACATCGCAACCGAAGGGAACTACCCATCCCGCCCTTAATGAATGCGTTCATCGGTGGGCTAATTAATGAAGAAGAGGTGATGGCGTGCTCGAAGGCAATAACTTCACACGCAACAATTTGAAACCGTATCGCTTGCTGGTTCCATTGCTGCCATTCATCGGCGGTGCGTTCCTGCTCATAGGGACGAATGAGGCACATGCTGCTGGTTGGGAAAATGTGGTACTTAATAAACCAACCACATCCAGTGGCTATAGCCAGCCCTATGATCCCTCCAGAGCTGTGGATGGGTCAATCGGGCCGACAAGCCGCTGGTATCAAGCCAGCGACGGTGAGAAATGGATCCAGGTAGACTTGAGAGATTGGTATATCGTAGATCGATATGTTGTTACAGGTATGGGAGTCCATAACGGGTGGCAGGATCAACGTGATCCATACAGTTTCCGATTGCAAACAAGCAGCAATGGAAGTAATTGGGTGACTGTTGATACCGTCCAGAATAATGGGAGCTCTAATGTTGAAAAGAGCATTACTCCTGTAACTACACGATACTTGCGAGTATATATTGATCAAGGAAATGCAAGAAACAATCAGTGGGCTTCCATCATGGAATTCGCAGCTTATGGGGAGAGATTACCCGTTCCGCAGGCTCCGGGTCATTTTACAGGAACCAAAAATGGAAATACGGTGGAGTTAAGCTGGGATGCTGTTCCTTATGCAACTTCATACAAAGTCATACGAGATAGTGTAACCCTCTATACAGGTAACTTAACCCAATTCATAGACACTTCAGCATTGCCGCCAGGTGAAGCCCTTTACACGGTTCAGGCTGTAAATGCTAAGGGGGAGAGCACTCCCTCAGAGGTTAAAGTGAACATACTTACCGATGCCGAGAGAGTTGCACAGGCCAAAGCCGCTCTTGCTTTAGGCTTCGCATCTGGTGATACAGCTGATTCGGTATCCCAAAAGCTGACACTACCACTCGCTGGATTGAATGATACGACGGTGAGCTGGAGTTCGGATACTCTTGACGTCATTACGAACGAGGGAGCAGTCACACGCCCGCGGTACGATTTGGGTGACCGAAAAGTAAAACTGACAGCTACGATTGCGAAGGGAAGCGCCTCGGATACTCAAACTTTCGAAGTTACCGTACCGAAGATAACTGCACAAGATACTTTGGATCAAGCAGCAGACACCCTCTCGCTTGGCAATTTGTCTGCGGTAACAGAAAATATTTCTCTCCCTTTATCCGGTTATGGTGGAGCGCAGATCGAATGGTCCTCAGCCAAACCACTAATTATTGCAGCAGATGGAACACTCACCAGACCCTCTTATAATAGTGGAGATACAGATGTTACCCTAACGGCTACCCTGCAACTTGCAGGCTTAACGAAAACAAAGAATTTTACTGCGCATGTACTCAGTCTGCCCATGAGCGATACAGAAGCCGTTGACGCAGCATACAGGGCGCTTGAGTTGCCAATGACTACAGTAACCGGAGACGTATATTTGCCAAAAGACGCTCTGAACGGTGTTCAGGTATCATGGTCATCGAATCAGCCGCAGTTCATGGATCATACTGGGCATGTAACATTCCCAAGCTATGTGCAGGGCGATCAGACCATCACGCTGGAAGCCGTTGTGTCAAGAGGCGGGGTTGAGCTACGAAAAACATTTAGCCTGCTCGTGCCTGCACTGCCCGTAAGCGCTGATGAAGCCGTAAATTTGGCAGCCAATACACTGGATTTAGATTATCCACAAGGGATTAAGGATTCCATCGCTCTGCCTCGTACAGGAGCATTTGACACCCATATCGACTGGTCTTCGGATCAACCAGATATTCTCAGCAACAGCGGTCAGGTGAATCGGCCTAAATATACAGACGGTGATGTGAATGTACAATTAATTGCCATTATTTCTAAAGGTGCAGCTTCTGTACAAAGAACATTCACGATCACAGTGCTGAAGGCATTACCGAATACACCTTACGTACGATTGAACGGCAGTAATCCAATTGTTCTGGAAACCGGCGACAGCTTCACTGATCCAGGAGCCAGCGTACTGGACAGTGTATACGGCAATATCCTGCTCCCTGAGCTTACAGGTAGCGGGAATGTTGATACAAATGTACCTGGTGTATATGTATTGAACTATGCTTATAGCGACAACGGTGGTTGGACGGCAGAGCCAGCAGAACGCCATATAAACGTGCTGCCTCGTGCTGTTACAGCCGCAGCAGGCAATGAGGATATAGCCTCTGTGATCGTTACAGGCGCCTTACCGAACGCACGGCTTGAGCTGTACAATGCCCAGCAGGAGCTTATAGCGGAAGGAATTGCTTCGGGAGAGGGAAGATATACATTTACACCTGTTCCTGAAGGAGCCAGCTATTATGTGCTGCAGAACGTAAATGGTATGAAGAGCGCTCCGTCAGGGCTAGTGTATCCGCAAGGGTTAACCGCGCAGCGCGTTGCAGATTCAATCACAAGTATAACAGCTCCTACAACAACTGACACACTGCTCAGGTTGCCTGTTGTACCTGATGGTTTCCGTGTGACCATCAGCAGCAGTAGCCAGCCAGACATCGTGCGTACAGACGGAACTATTGTTCAAGCAGATACTCCTTCCATTGTAACTATCATGCTGGATGTTATAAGGGTAAGCGATGGTTCTCATGCTTTGACGCAAGCCATAGAAGTCACCGTCCCTGCCAAGGTAATTGCGAACACAGGCAAATCTAACAAAGATAAGAATGAGGATGTATCTGCTTTCGTACCACAGATCGGATCTTCCGAACAAGGGAAAGAGTTCTCCCTCTTTGTTCCTTCGCCGGCATTCCTAGATGAGCAGATACAGCAAGCACTCCGTGAAGGCAAGGCATACGCAGACATTCGTTTGGAGCAGGAGAAGCAACTGAGTCGTGTTATCCTTTCTCATACTTTACTGAATAAATGGGATAAGATTGGTGCATCGGTAATATCCCGATATGGAACACTGATGATATCCAGTGACACCTTAACCAGCATGGCCTCAAGCCAGCAGGACGTTACATTGTCATTCCAGCAGGTAGATGTACAACGCGCACAGCAAATCCGTGATTGGGCTGAGCAACAATCCAGCCTGACGCTGATGGGTCCGGTCACAGACATCAAAGCTAATGTGACAGGGACCTCGTCGATCATTCTACCACTGGATAACGAATCCTTAGGTGAGTTACACAATGCAGAGCCCCAGTTCTCCATTCTTGTTATTCATGAGAATGGCGAGCGTGAGATTCTAAAAGGGACTGCTGTAATGAATTCAAAAGGGATTTTGTCGGGTGTGAGTGTCAATACGACTGGGTTAGGTACCTTTGCCGTCGCCACAGACGCAAAGCCTCAAACCGATAATGCCAGTGTGCAAAATGACCAAATCAATTCGTCAGATTCGCAAAAGCTAGCTCAGGTATGGCCGGATGTACAAGGCCATTGGGCAGCGAAGTCCCTGCAATCTCTTGCAGACAAAGGCTGGATACAAGGCTATAAAGACGGCAACATACGCCCTGAGCGTGCTGTAAGCCGTGCAGAATTTGTAGCCATACTGACCAGAGCATTGGGAACTGCTGGAGATGAGAACCCTTCTACCTCATTTACAGATATGCAGGGACACTGGGCTGGATCAGCCGTGGATTCTGCTCACCGTCAGGGATGGATTCAGGGGCTAACCGCTCAAACTTTCGGACCTGATGAGAGTCTTACCCGTGAACAGGCGATGGTGATCCTGTCACACGCGATGCAGAATCAGACATCCATTTCCAGTACTACTGCACTGCAATCCTACAAGGATGAGCAGCAGATTGCAGCATGGGCCTCGGCAGCATTCCAAAATGCAGTATCCTCCGGTTGGATCAGCGGTTATCCAGATGGAACGCTCAAGCCAAAAGCGGCCATCAGCAGAGGTGAGATGGCTGAACTGCTGGTACGTATTCTTAAATAAGACTTTTCAAGCTTCATAGATCAGATGAGTATAAGCAAATACAACGCGGCCTCCAAGCTTTTTGGGGGCCGTATTATTTTATGTATATTTTATGTACAAGCCTTCAACAATCATTTTTGCTTGTTTATTCACCCTTTTCGCTTCAGTAAATATATTATGAATATCTGCGAAGCGGGGCGATGAACCACCTGTCACCTCTACAGTAGGGAGAATGATGAGGAGGAGATATTTGAGCATGAAACATAAAAAACCGTTCAGGTTCAGTGGTGCTTCAAAAAAAGACGAAGACTCTAAACCAACAAGAGTAAATAAAAGTATCGAAGCTCTTCTCAGACTGATTAATGAATTAACCGCGATCATCCCCGTCGTATTCGCAAACCCCTCTGCGGCTAATGTATCTTCCTTGCAACAGGTTTTAAGACGTTTGTTGTCTCTGGCGAAAAGCTTAAGACTTAGAGGCGGGGTTAAGGCAGACTTACTAGCAGCGCTGGAGCTTGCTATTGTTGCGTTAGAAGCTACAGCTTTCTCTCCGATCGGCGTAGGTACTGCACTGCAACAATTGCTGGATGCCCTATTGTCCATCGTTTTACAAGAATCCCTTGATCCTGCTCTTAAAGACAGCTTAATCAGCGCGATCAGAATCGCTGGAACGACGGTTAGCAACGTATTAGGTGAAACATACTTGTCAGGGGAGTCCGGCCCACAAGGACCTCCTGGACCTGTGGGACCCGGCGGTGCGCCTGGACCCGCAGGTGGACCAGGGCCACAAGGGCCTCCCGGACCTATCGGCGCCGCTGGACCTATCGGAGCGCCCGGACCTGTTGGCCCTGCCGGGCCTGTGGGGCCTGCGGGACCCATTGGAGCGGCTGGACCTGTTGGCGCTGCCGGGCCTATCGGGGCCGCTGGACCGGAAGGCCCTGCCGGACCTGTCGGCGCTACGGGTGCTGCGGGACCTGCCGGGGGTGTGACAGGCGCCACGGGCGCTACGGGCGCGGATGGATTGGTCGGGCCAGCCGGGGCCATAGGGCCTGCTGGAGCCATAGGGCCAACCGGGGCTGATGGTTTGCCAGGCGCAGTTGGCGCTATCGGACCTGCTGGGGTCACTGGGCCGACCGGAGCTGATGGACTGCCGGGTGCAGTTGGCGCTGTCGGACCTGCTGGAGCCACAGGGCCGACCGGGGCTGATGGACTGCCAGGCGCGGTCGGTGCCGTCGGACCTGCTGGGGTCACTGGGCCGACCGGGGTTGATGGGCTGCCGGGCGCGGTTGGTGCTATCGGACCTGCTGGGGTCACTGGGCCGACCGGGGTTGATGGGCTGCCGGGCGCGGTTGGTGCTATCGGACCTGCTGGGGCCACGGGGCCGACCGGGGCTGATGGACTGCCGGGTGCAGTTGGCGCTGTCGGACCTGCTGGAGCCACAGGGCCGACCGGGGCTGATGGACTGCCAGGCGCGGTCGGTGCTATCGGACCTGCTGGAGCCACGGGTGTTACGGGTGTTACAGGGATTACCGGAGCCACCGGTTCGGGAGCCATCATTCCGTTTGCTTCAGGTGGCCCTGCTATACTGACAACCGTTCTTGGTGGATTGGTAGGAACCACAAGTTTGATCGGCTTTGGGAGCTCAGCAACAGGTATTAGCCTCGTAGGCGATACCATTGACCTCACAGGTACACTTGTAGGACCTCTGATTAACTTTGCTTTTTCCGTACCACGGGATGGCGTAATTACATCTATTGCTGGTTACTTCAGTACAACAGCTGCATTAACTCTCGTGGCTTCAACTGCGACAATTACTGCCCAGCTGTTTAGTTCCCCAACACCTAATAACACTTTCACAGCAGTTCCAGGAGCTATCGTGACATTGGCCCCTCCACTGAATGGCATTGTTGCTTTGGGAACGACCTCTAGCGGCATTACTACTGGTTTGGCTATCCCCGTAACCGCACAGACTCGTCTGCTCCTTGTTTTCTCTGCAACAGCTACGGGACTTTCCCTCGTAAACACTATTGTAGGTTATGCAAGCGCAGGCGTTACCATTACCTGATCCAAGAAGAAAAAAGGGCCAAACAGGATTGTTCCTGTCGAGCCCTTTTTATTTGTATTCCAACAGACGAACTAAACCGTTTCGAACGATATTTTTACTTCTTCTCCCTCTTCACAAACGGCGAACGTTTTAATTTGTCCGTGATCAGGCTCTTGAACGATGCCCGTCTGCAGATCAATTTTCCAGTCATATAAAGGATCATAGATATAATGACCAGATACTATAGCCTCTGTAAGAGGACCTCCTTTGGGATGAGGACTGCTATTTTCAACGGCATAAAGCTCATTCTCCGAAGTGCGGAAAACAGCAATTTCAGCACCTTTGATATGGATGGTACGTCCTATTCTGATCGGAAAATCCTTACTATGACCGACAACAAGCCATTCGGCATTCTTGATCATTTGCTTGATCGCTCCCTTCCTAGGCGTTTTAGATACAATTACACAATAGACGGGGTGACAACCTCGAATAAATTTTTGAGTGAATCCTCATCATTGATGATCTTTTTCCAAGGGTCTTCGACCTGTTGTAATGCAAATTCGATGCGTTCTACTAAAGCTTGTCGATGATCTGTATCATGAACGACAGCCTTCTGAATCTCCTCCAGACCGATCCGTTCCACCCACTCCGAAGTACGTTCCAGGTATTGTCCTGTTTCCCGGTAGAGTTGCATTACGCTTCCTACAATATCAATCAACTCGGCGTCGGTTTTCACTTTACAGAGTGAATCAGCCAACCGCGCTTTAATACCGCCATTACCGCCGATAAAGATCTCCCAGCCCCCATCATTACCTACGATTCCGATATCTTTGGTACATGATTCCGCACAGTTGCGTGGACATCCATTAACCGCTAATTTGAATTTTGCCGGGAAATCCAGTCGTTCGAATTTCCGTTCCAACACTTCTCCCATTCCCATCGAGTCCTGTGTGCCAAACCGGCAAAATTGCGATCCAACACAGGTTTTAACCGTACGAAGTGACTTCGCGTAGGCATATCCCGACGGCATATCGAGTTCTTCCCATACTTTAGGCAGATCCTCTTTACGGACACCGATCAAATCAAGCCGTTGTCCTCCTGTTACTTTAACAACCTTAACGTTGTATTTAAGAGAAACATCAGCTATCTTCTTCAAATCTTCTGGGGTCGTTACACCACCATACATTCTAGGAACAACTGTAAACGTTCCATCCTTTTGAATGTTCGCGTGCAATCGCTCATTTACAAAACGGGAATCTCCCTCATTTTCATAGGTATCCGGGTTAATCATTCCCAGATAATAATTCAGCGCTGGCCGACATTTGGAGCATCCTTCATCATTATGCCAACCCAGTACATTCATAACTTCACGCGTTGTTGTCAGCCCTTTGGTTTTGATCGCTTCCACAATCTCGTCCCGACTCAATGTTGTGCAGCCACATATTCCTTGCTTGGCTGACGTCTTGAAGCTGTCTCCAAGAACATACTGTAGAATTTGCTCAACGACCGGCTTGCACCCTCCACAGGAACGCGTTGCTCCGGTACATGCCTTAATTTCATCGACTGTGGTTAGTCCATTATCATTAATTGCATCCACAATCGCCTTTTTAGTCACACCGTTACAGCCGCAGACAATTTCATCATCCGCCATCGTTTCAGCGGATAATGTTTTCGCCCCGTGATTGCTACATCCAGTACCCATGATCTGTCCATATATCTCATCTGTCATCAATGTTTGCTGACGCACATATTTTTGAAGGCTAGCAGATTCGCTCACATCACCAAACAGTACAGTTCCAACAATCTTATTTTCACGAAGCAGCACTTTTTTGTATGTGCGCTTCCACTCATCCTTTGCAACAATCACCGTATGTTCAGGCTGGGTTATGAATTCGCCAGCTGAGAAAACATCCACCCCTGAAATTTTGAGCTTGGTGGAAACCACCGATCCCATATAACCTTCAGTTTCCGCGCCTGCCAAATGCTTGGCAATGACACTTCCCTGCTCAAACAGCGGAGCTACCAGACCATAACAGATTCCGCGGTGTTCAACACATTCCCCTACAGCATATACATCCGGCACGGAGGTTCTCATCAAATCATCGACTACAATACCACGATTCGTTTCCATACCACTTTGCACAGCCACCTGAATATTAGGCTTGATCCCGACGGCCATAACGACCAAGTCCGCTTCCAGCTCGCTTCCGTCTGAAAACCTCAGTCCTTGTACCCGATCTTGACCGTACACCTCCGCAGTTTGCATTTGCATCGCAAACTTGATTCCCTGGCGTTCTAGTTCTGCTTTCAACATTGCAGAAGCTTCCCGGTCCAGCTGACGTTCCATCAAATCCTCCATTAAATGAACGACCGTAACATCCATCCCCAGGTTGACCAAGCCTTTAGCTGCTTCCAGCCCCAATAGGCCTCCACCAATGACAGCTGCCTTTTTAAAGGTCTTCGCTGCCTCAAGCATTGCCGAGCAATCGGCGATATCTCGGAAACCGATGACACCCGGTAATTCTTTGCCCGGAATAGGCAAAATAAATGATTGTGAGCCAGTAGCTACCAAAGCTACATCGTAATCAATTTCCAGTCCGTCTTCGGTGTGAATCTTCTTGTGCTCACCGTCAATGCTTTTCACCATTTTTCCTGTATATAAAGTAATCCCTTGATCCGCGTACCATTGCAAATCGTTCAGTATGATATCATCAATCGTTTTGCTACCTTCCAATACATAAGAGAGCATGATCCTGTTATAGTTCGGATGCGGCTCATTTCCCAGGACCGTAATTTCATACTTATCCGTTAATTTTAAAATTTGTTCGACCGTATTGATACCAGCCATCCCGTTCCCTATAACCACAAGTTTCTGTTTACTGTTTATCATATACCGGTTCCTCCATTCATTCGACAATGCTTCCTATCCGATGACATCTCCTACGTTCCTATGAATATTGCTTATGCTTCTATTCTAATGCAGCAGATAGAGCTATATGTGATTAGAATCACAATGTAGTTCAAATTAAGAATATTTAGGGATTTCCCTATTTCGTTTCAAGGGATAAAGGTAAGCAGCTGAAATTGGATTAAAAAAAAGGACCCGCTAGTTGGTCCCTTAGTTTAATTTATGAATGATGGACTTTGACTCAAATGGGTGAAATATTCAGCAACTTCCCGTGCAGCCCGGGATGGACGCCAGCCGCGATTTTTTCCATCTGTGTACTATGAACCATAAGAAATTTATTTTTCTTAGTCAGCAGTAGGTTCCCCCGGCTACCTTCTCCCGCTTCAAGTGGCATATTCGTTCCTGCCGGAAGGATCACAATCGTCAAATATCCTTCACTGTCAACTTTACAGGGAGCATAATGAAGTGTCGTTGAATATATCTCGACAACCGTGTTTTTAGGCTGAAAAAACACCTGAACATTTGCACTGTCATAGGAATTGTCCTCAATGTCCTGTACTCTGCCGACAAGATGAATACAGTCTGTAGCGGCAATCACCACCTCACTGCTCTGATGATATTCCAGCCCGGTCAAACCCGTATTCTGACCTGCGCAAAAACCAGCCTGAATTGGAAGTTGGCCGTACACCTCATCTTGAATCCGGTGAATTACACCGAAGTCTTCGAGTTCTGCGACCGAAGGTACATAATGGTTTCCCTGATCGGGTACGCTGGTCGTTTCTTTTGCATACTTGATGAGCTCTGTGGTATTAAAATGAGGCAGCAGCCTTCCATACGGGCGGAATGCTTCGCTCATTACCTCATAAATGACCAAAGGTGCATTGATTTGATTTAGTCTTTCCGTAGTCTTCATAGCTTGACCTCCAGCAATGAATCTCCTGTGTACACTCGGTTATTTCCCAGCACCTTAACGTCAGAGTATTCGGCTGTATTCGTCACAATAATCGGTGTAGTCATGTCATAGCCCAGAGCCTTAATTGCTCCAATATCAAACTCGACCAGCAGTTGACCTTTGGTAACCCGGTCACCTTCTGCGATATGCGTTTTAAAATGCTGTCCTTTCAATTTGACGGTGTCCATACCGATGTGAACCAAGATCTCCGTTCCTCCATCCGATACAATACCAATCGCATGACCTGTACGGAAGGCATTAGCTATAGTTCCGTTGAATGGGGAGAGCAGTTTGCCATCCTCAGGCACAATAGCAACGCCTTTACCCATGGCTCCAGTAGAGAACACTTCATCAGATATCTCGGATAACGGTTGGACAGCACCCGTCAGCGGGCTGGAAATATTCTCGTTCGTCAGCGCAGGAGCTGGGGTTTCAGCTTCTTTCTTCTCTTCATGGACTGCAATCATTTCTTTTTCCATGGAATCATTAAATCCAAAGAAATACGTGGTAATGGCTGTGAATATATAAGCTACGATAATGGCAATTACGAATCCTGCAAATCCTGTGCCGAAGAATATCGGCAGGGATGCCAAGCCCGGTATACCTGGAGCAATCGCCACGGAACCCGCCGCACCTGTGATTGCCCCGGCGATAGCGCCCCCGATAATAGCCCATACGAACGGTTTTTTGTAGCGGATACTAATCCCGTAGATGATCGGTTCCGTGATGCCAAACAAACCCGTTATCGCCGCAGGCCCTGCAATCGCTCTCACTTTTGGATTTCTGGTTTTAAGGACTACACCCAGTGCCGCACCTGCTTGTGCAAAGTTAGAAGGTGCCATTAATGGTTTCATGGTATCATAACCATATACCGCGATGTTATTGTACATAATAGGAATAAACGCCCAGTGCAGCCCCATAACTACCAGTAGCTGCCACCCAGCACCTAAAATGACTCCTGCTACAATCGGACTCAAATTGTATAAGAAGGTGTAGCCCTTAGCCATTCCCAAGCTGGCATATATTCCAATCGGTCCAACCGCGATCAGAGTCAAGGGAACAATGACCATCAAACAGATAAGTGGCGTTATAAAATTTTTCACGCTATCATGAATTACTCTATTCAGGAATTTCTCCAGAATCGATAGCAACCAAATCGCGATAATCACTGGAATAACCGAAGAAGTATAACTCATAAGAACAACTGGAATATTGAAGAACGTAATATCCACTTTATCGTTATACAAAGTAATAATATTCGGGTATACCAGAGCTCCCGCTACTGCAAGCGCTACAAACGTATTCGCTCCAAACTTTCTCGAAGAAGTGACTGCAATCGCTAGCGGCAGGAAATAAAAGATACTGTCTGCGGCAGCGAACCAGATCGAATAGACACCACCTGTTTTGGTGAGCCATCCTAACGAGACAAGCATTAATAAAAGCCCTTTCAAAATACCGGAAGCTGCCAGCGCCCCCAAAAATGGTGTGAAAATACCGGAAATAATGTCCACCGTTTTGTGGAACCAGTTGCCATCAGAAGCAGCGGATGCATTCGATTTGTCGTCATCTCCAAGGCTACTGATCTTTAAAATGTCTTTATATACGTCCCCTACCGTATTTCCAATGACCACTTGATATTGTCCACCGTTTTCAACAACTGTAATAACCCCGGGAATATTTTGTGTTTGGTTCTTGTCGGCCTGATCCCTGTTTTTTAATTTAAATCTTAACCGAGTGGCACAATGCACCAAGCTGGAGACATTTCCTTCTCCGCCAACAGACGCTAAAATGTCTTTTGCCAGTTTTTCATTGGACATACTGCTCTCTCCTTTAATCCTCATTTGGCATATTTCTATGAAAGTAAACGTTTACATGAATGGTGGTAATCCAAAGACTCTACGTGCACTCCAAGGAGTACAAAAAGAATATAGAGTCTTTGAATTACACGGGGGCAATCGTTACCGACTTCTTCCTACCATTCTCTTGATTGTATGTCTGCGTCCTTTAATGGACAGCGCAAGCTGGTATACGTTCTCAGGAAGAGGTGTTCCTGCATAACCACCATCTCCAATGGCATGAATATCCGCGCCCGTCTGTTTCATCATGAGTGCGATCCAGGCAATCGTTTGAACATCTGCCCCTTCAACTGAGCTGTTCAGGAAAGAAAGAGCAAGCGTTCCGGGTTTATATGAATGGACAAATTCTACACATTGTCTGACGTGCTCCACTGTAATACCATGTCTGGAGCCAGGCGCAGGCAACGTAATAACGTCAGCACCAGAATCGATCAAGTCCTTAATAATTTCATTGGAAGGTCTCTCGCTCAGTGGATCACCCAATACTTTCTCAATGGTTCCGTCTTCCCATTTTCCGGCGCAGATCAGGATTTTATCTCCCAGTGTTTCTTTTGCCAGTTTGGTTGCTGCAATGATCCGTTCAAAGGTTGTACCTGCGGAAGGATTTCCTCCAAGTACGATAAAATCAGCTCCAATCTCCAAGGCACGCAGAAAGTTCTCTCTGGAAGCAATTCTTCCTTCTTTGGCCTCCACATATTGTTCTCCCGCAACCTGAGCATCAGGGCTTGGACATTCAAAATAAATTCCAAGTGGAACTCCAGCCCATTCTTTGACTTGTTTCAGACTGTAAGGCTTATCAGCCAGCTTGCCATGCTTCATTTCACGCAATCCGATATTGGATTCTTCCTTGATCATATCAAAGCCATTCAGCATAACCATATCTGCACCGTAGGCAGCCTGGATTTCCGCATTGGTAACACCATCAACCAAACCAGTGTTTATCATTACCAGATGTTGTCCCATAATGACACGCCCTTCAGAAGCCAGAATGGATTCTTTTAGGTCTGCTGCGCTAAATTTCAAAATATCCGTTTTCGTGCTCGCGATTAACCTTTTTGCCAATGTAATCTCCTCCAAGTCATTTATGTTTTAAGTGGTCGTTTGTCAGCACAAATGTTGTTCCTCGATATCGGATATCATCTTGATGCGGTCGCCATGGCGTCCTCCTTCAAACTCAGCCTCCAGCCATGATTTCACTATCATTTTCGCCAATTCGCTTCCAACGACACGTGCACCGAATGCAAGAACATTTGTATTGTTGTGCTGCTTGGACAACTGTGCAGAATAAGGCTCGCTGCATACCACAGCCCGAATTCCCTTGACTTTGTTGGCCGAGATGGATATTCCCACGCCTGTGCCACAAATCAGAATACCTGCGTCAGCCTGCTTTCCGACCACAGCCTCTGCAACGAGCTTTCCATACTTCGGATAGTCAGTTCTTTCTGAAGTTTGCGGTCCATAGTCCATGACCTCATGACCTAGTTCATTAAGATAGGCTGAAATCATCGTCTTAAGCTCTACAGCCACATGGTCGCTACCGATGGCAATTTTCATGGCTTTATTCCTCCCCGAATTAGATATTTTTTAATCTGTTAATGATGGTTTTGTAAGATTCTTCTTTACCAAACAAAGTGGATGTCCCCAGAACGAATCCCTCAACCCCGTAGTGTGTCAATTCGTTGATCTTCTCTTCGGAGATAGCCCCATCAACCACGATTGTATAATTCAATCCCTTTTCGTGTTTAAAAGCTTGCAAAGCTTTAATCTTGTCGTTCACGAAGGGTAAATATTTTTGCCCTGCAAAACCCGGATTTACGGTCATGACCAGTACATAGTCAACCATGCCAAGTAAAGGTTCCACCGCAGCAATGGCTGTTCCCGGATTAAGAGCGATTCCCGCTTTTACCCCGCTTCCAACAATTCGATCAATGGTACGTGTCGGATGCATGTCGGCCTCCGGGTGAAAATAAATGATGTCTGCACCCTTATCAGCAAATAAATCAATGTAGGCGGAAGGATTGTCTATCATCAGATGTACATCCATTGTTTTTTGGGTTTGTTTACGGATAAACTCCAGATCCTGAAGCCCCATTCCGAAATTAGGGACAAATCTACCATCCATAATATCAATATGATAAATATCCACATTGGCTTCTTCTAGCGCGTTTACTTCATGTTCCAAGGAGCTGAAATTAGCGCACATCATGGAAGGACATAATAGCATACTCATTCATAATCACCCTTCTTCTAAAATAGAGTAAACGATTACTCAAACGGCATAATCAGTTTTACATTTTCCAAAAAGCAGCAGTTTATCTTTATGCCCTTTGGTATTGAATAAATCAGTAGAGAAAACGTTTACCCATTGAAAAAAATAACAACAGTTCCTGGCTCGAACTCCATCACTTGTTGGTTTCTCACACATCATATGGATTCTGAACTCTCTTGAGTAAACGATTACATTTAACATAATTAAAGTTATCATTTTCTGATATTGTTGTCAAACCATTTTTTATTGGATATTAAATAGGAAAGTATACAGCATGATAAGTACAGCTCGACCATCTTACTCTGGAGAGGTAAAACAGTACCTATGCTTACCTCTCCCTTGGCTAATGCAAGATGATATCTGACTACGAAACTAGGTGGTACTGCGTTGTATCAACCGTACTGGGATGGAATAATGCTGCTCTTGTTCCATTTTGTCTCCACTCAGCATACGAAGCAGCATACTGGAAGCTTTATCTGCAAGTGTTTCTTTATCCTGTTCAATTGTAGTCAATGGTGGATTACAGTATTGGGAAATTGTATCATTATCAAAACCCACTATCTTGACTTCACCAGGGACCTGTACTCCGAATTTCTGTAACGCCAGTAATCCGCCCAAAGCCAACCAGTCATTAGTTGCAAAAATACCGTCAAACCGCAGTCCTTTTTCCAAGACATGTTTAATAGCAGCCTGTGCGGTCTCCAGAGTAGGCCCATCATTGCGAACTGCGACCAAGCGGTCCTCGGATGGATGCAGTCCATGCTTTTGCAGAGCATCTTTATACCCGTACAGACGCTCATTAACAGAGGATAGATTGTTTTGCTTGGTCAACAGCAAAATTTCCTTGCAGCCTTTGTTAATCAGCTCCTCTGTCGCCAAAAATCCACCCTCATAATGATTGGACTCAATAAAAGCTACATTTGTATTAATCTTTGGACGACGGTCAATACATACAATCGGAATGGGACGTTTAAGCAATTCCGCAGAAAGCTCCTCCTGACCCGAAATGCAGATCAGACCATCTACCATTTTTCCATCCAAAGTTTTCAAATATTCTCGTTCCTTCTCCGCATCTTTAGCAGTATTACATATAATGGTAGAATATCCTTGTTTAAAAAAGAAGCTTTCCACTTTTTGTACAATGACTGAAAAAAATTCATTATTAATATCCGGCACCAAAACGCCAATCGTCTGTGATTTACTCATCCGCAGGCTTTTGGCGATGCTGTTAGTCTCATATTGGTACTTTTGGATTACTTCAACAACCTTCTGCCGTGTTTCCTCAGAGAAGCGACCATTCTCGTTAATCACACGGGAAACCGTAGCTACAGAAACTCCACTTAACCTGGCAATATCCTTTATGGACACTTGATTTTTTTTCATATTATTTCCCTCAAATTATCATATTGAGTAATCGTTTTCCTATTTGGAGACTAACATAATCCTAATATGGGTGTCAACTGACACACTAGCATAGAAAGAGTTTTCCGCCAAAATACAAAGAGACCACAAGTCAACATACCGTTTAATGAGTAAATACAACCTTTATAAGGAATACTTTAGGAACAACTTGTATCTTAAGGAAAAATGAATTAATCGTATGGAGGTGATCATCATGTGGTCTAAAATAATTTCTTATATTCCAAGCTGGAGTACACTCTTTCAAGCAGGCCTCGCGTTGATTATTCCTTTAGGAATGTTTTATATAAACACATCAATTTATTCGTTTGTCGGCAGTAAGGGAGCAAAATCCAAACATTCTTCTGATCGTCCGCTTTCCGACGAACATAACGAAGGCCACGCTGATCAACAGCATGAACCAAGCTCCAAAATTACAGGGAATTATGATTCCGACTTAAAGTCGATCCAAGAGGCTATAGGCGAAAATAGTGATGTGCATTTTCGTGAGTTTGTAGTAAAGAAATATCATGCACGGTCCGTGTTAGTCTTCATAGATGGTATGCAGGATGAAAAGCTAATGAGCAAGCAGGTATTGGAGGTCTTGATGTTTGACGGCCAGCAGGACCCACAGGAACAGCAGGAAAGTATAAGTAGCTCTTTTATAAAAGAAAGCTTGATGCCGCTAACGCAAATTAGTGAAGTTGCTGATATGGAGGACCTGCAGGAGTCTATACTTTTAGGTCATACTGCCTTATTAATTGAAGGAATGAAGGGAGCACTGCTGGTAGGCTCGCCTAATGGCGCCATTCGCTCGGTCAATGAACCAACCTCTGAAGCATTACTTCGGGGTCCCAGGATCGGTTTTACGGAGGTATTAAGTGAAAATACTTCGATGCTTCGACGCCAGGGCTTAAACAAAAGTTTGGAGATAAAGAAATTCCAAGTGGGAAGCCGAATCAAAAAAGATCTGGTTGTCGCGTATATCAAGGATATTGTGAATCCGGATCTCCTCGAAGAGGTAAATCGCAGAATTTCAAAAATAGACATGGACTTTTTAGCTGAATCCGGTTATGTGGAGCAACTTATTGAAGACAATTATTTAAGTCCGTTCCAGCAGGCCCACAACACTGAGCGCCCCGACCGTGTCATGAGTGCCTTGTTGGAAGGAAGAGTAGCGATTCTGCTGGATGGTACTCCCTTTGCACTTATTGTTCCGGTGACCTTCAGTATGCTACTCCAATCTCCCGAGGACTATTATGAGCGCTGGATTCCAGGGACACTTTTACGGGTGTTGCGATTTTTCGGAGCATTTATAGCGCTTATGGGTCCTGCTTTATATATCTCTTTTATATCGTTCCATCCCGGTTTGATTCCAACCAAGCTGATTATTAGCATCATCGAGACCCGTCAAGGCGTTCCTTTTCCATCTGTCATAGAAGTTATGATTCTGGAAATCTCTATCGAAATCCTGCGGGAAGCTGGCATACGATTGCCCAAGCCTATTGGTCCTGCCATGGGCATTGTGGGAGGCTTAGTCATCGGCGACGCTGCTGTCAATGCGGGCATTGTTAGTCCGTTCCTGGTGATTGTGGTTTCAGTTACTGCCATCTCTTCGTTTTCGATACCGACATATAGTGCGGGCATTACCTTGCGTCTTTTGCGTTTCGTCGGCATGCTATTTGCAGCAATCCTGGGCATGTTCGGAACCATATTGTTCTTTCTGTTAATTTGTATCCATCTGACCAAATTAAAAAGCTTTGGCGTACCGTATGTGACTCCCTTCTCCCCTATGCGCCCAAGCGACTGGAAGGATGTGTACATTCGAGCCCCTATATCTCTGATGAAACGAAGACCCGTTATGATGAAAACTCAACAAAGCAAGCGCAAATCATAGCACCCGGAGGAAGGAGGAATGATTGTGTTTAGACGTTCCGATGATAAAATTACATCCAAACAGGCGTCAGTATTCCTGACCAATACAGTATTAGGCGCAGGGATTTTGACACTGCCGAGAGGTGTAACTGAAACGGTAAAGACTCCTGATGCATGGCTTTCTGTCCTTCTCGGCGGATGTATTATCATATTCGTGATCCTGCTGATGGTAAAATTAAGCCAACAATTTCCTGGAAACACTGTGTATCAATACTCCAGGAGAATCGTCGGTATCATTCCAGGAGGATTTTTAAGTCTATTATTAATCATATACTTTATCATCATCGCTGGCTTTGAAATTCGTGTTTTAGCTGAAGTGACGATTTATTTTTTGCTTGAAGGGACACCCATATGGGCAATTGTGATTCCATTCATCTGGGTGGGAAGTTATCTGGTTTTTGGAGGTATTAATCCCATTGCGCGGTTATACCAGATTGTACTCCCGATCAGTCTCTTCTTTTTACTCCTCTGTTTTGTCCTTAGCCTAAGGATCTTTGAAATTGACCATCTTCGTCCTGTATTGAGTAACGGTATTCTTCCAGTAGTTAAGGGGCTAAAGTCGACTGTCCTTGTTTTCACTGGATGTGAAGTCGTCATGACACTGGTCGCTTTCTTGCAGTACCCTGAAAAAGCCGTAAAGGCCATGGTAGTGGGAATCAGCATCCCTTGGGTATTATACTTTTTGACCGTAGTTATGGTAGTTGGCGGGTTATCGGTGGACTCTACTATAACAAGTACCTGGCCCACCATTAATTTAATGCGCAGCTTTGAAATCTCCGGATTTCTTTTTGAACGTCTTGAGTTTCCGTTGCTGGTAATCTGGATGATGCAAATGTTTTGTAATTTCTGCAGTTTTTTCTTCAATGCATCCTTAGGTGTCTCACAGGTATTTGGCCTTAAATATCGTTATGCGATTTTTGGCTTAATCCCAATTATCTTTATCTCCACGATGACTCCTGTTCGTATGATGGAAGTGTTTAGCCTAGGCGATGCGATCGGATACATGGGAATCATTTTATTTTTTCTGGTCCCGGTACTTCTCTCCATCGTTTTCATGATCAGGAAGAAGGGAATGAAGCAAAATGTATAGGCAACAAATCCTATCTTTGCTGCTTGCCTTCATTCTCCTGGTAACTCAAGCCGGTTGCTGGAGCAGCAGAGAAATAGAAGAATTAAGCATGTATACAGGACTGGCTCTGGATAAGGGTGAGCCCAGCACAGTGGAAAAGGGCCTGGAGAAGGAAGGCAGCCGTTACTTCAAGAAAAATAAAATTACTGCCACTGTGCAAATCGTCCCCAAAAAGTCTTTTGGAAACGCGGCAAAACCAGGCGGTGGACAAGGGCCAAACTATATCAATATAGCTGCCACCGGGGATTCTTTACTTGAAATCTTCCGGCAATTATCCCTCCGTCTGGATCGCCCGATTATTGGTCACCATCTAAAGGTCCTGGTGGTTTCCACCAAATTGGCAGAACAACAGACGATGCAGCAATTGATGGATTTTGTGCTTCGTGATAATGATATTCGTCCGAGTTGTTTTGTTTTCTTAAGTAAGGAACGTGCAGCTGATACCTTAGTTACCAAATATAAGGATGAGGTCCCATCCATTCATATTCTGTATATGCTTCGTAATCATTTCAGAACCAGCAAGGTGATGAGGGGAGTCAATTTGTCTGAATTGGATGGGTTGATGCACTCCAAAAAAAGCTATATATTGCAAAACATTTCTGAATCCGATGGAGAATTAGAATTTTCGGGTGCTGGTGTTATTAAAGGAGACACCGGTCACTGGATCGGTAGTTTGGGACAACAAGATGTAGAGAGCATTGCATGGATTAAAGGTGATGTTGAGGGCGGAGCTGTCAAAACGTATGACAAGCGGAATGAAGCTATAACTTATGAGATCAAATCGGTAAAAAGCAAAATAACAGCTAAAGTGACCGAGGGCAACGATATCTCGTTTCACGTAAAAATTGAATCCAAAGGACGTTTAATCGAAAACTGGGATGAGAAAGTGAACCCGACTGAGACACGAAACATGAAAGAGGCTGAGAAAGAATTTGAAAAAGAAGTGACTAGAAGGATTAAGTCTCTTATGCACAAATTACAAACAGAATATAAAGTCGATGTCGCCAGTTTTGGCGAACGTTTAAATATTGAGAAACCGCAGGTGTGGAAAAAAGTAAAGGAGGATTGGGATTATAATTTCAGTAAAATACCTGTAACCTTCGATATTAAGTTATCTATTACGGATTTAGGCTCATCTGCTGAATGAGTATAATCTACTCCAGAGTTTCTCCTAAGGTAAAAAAGAAACCCTCTTCCTAAGAAGTAGGGTTTCTCCACAACTGTGGACTATTCCGACTGATTGCTCTTTCTTGTATCTACTCTAATAGGTTAGCTTAAAAAATCAGTTTTTTTCTCTTCACCGTGGGAACGTCTAGCAAAGTCGACAAATTGGAATTTGTCCAGCCGATGCCTTGACTCGGTATACTGGAACAAGGTGGTGTCCTCCAGATAAACATAGTTACGTACTACGACCACATGAGTGTAGTTCAGAAGGTCCATCAGCCTATGATCTTCTTCGTCTACAGTTTCTACGGAAACGACTTTTTTGGCATAACTGATTTGAAGATGGAGCTCTCCCTCCAAATATTCGTAGATGGACCCACGACTAATTTCCTCGGTAAGCACAGGTACAATGTCTGATCGAAAGTAATCTTTATCCAGTATGACGCATTCACCTTCAATCTCACGCGCACGAATAACTTTCCAGACCAAGTACTTGTCTTTGTCAATCTCAAGATGATTGGCTATGTCATCTGGAACTGGAATTAGCTTATTTTCATGTACAATTGTTCGTGATGTACGCCCAATCCGTTCAGACATTTCCTTGAAACTGACCAATCCCCCTATAGGGAAATCCATCCGTCCAATATCCAGAACAAAAGATCCTTTAGCTTTTATTTTATGGATATACCCATTTTGGGCAAGCAAGTGAAGTGCCTTACGCACGGTTTCGCGAGAAGTGTTATACTCTCGGGCCAGTTCATTTTCAGAAGGCATTTTCGTGCCTGGGGCCAATTCGCCTGTCTGGATTCGTCCCGAGTACTCCTGATAAATTTGCAAAAATATATTCTTTGTCAATTTTCATCACCACGTTCATTGTAGCATCCTTTCACTTCCTGTTCACTAAAATAGGCTGTGCGAATGAATCGGACTTAATTCGTATTGTCTGATGAAGAATTCAAATGAATTCTCATTAAGGTGTACTGCAAATCGTCTGCCTCACCTGGCAGTTCCTCAACTGATTCAATCATGCTCTGACCATCCGGGACAATGACTGGTGTAATAATGGGGTATCCCGATTTCTGAATCAGATCACGGTCAAATTCCATCAATAGTTGTCCTTGCTCCACGGTTTGATTGGTCTCCACATGCATGGTGAATCCCTCACCCTTCAGTGACACCGTATTGATTCCCACATGTACCAGAATCTGTACACCTGTCGAATGCTCCAAAATCAAGGCATGCTTGCTTTTCATCATGATATGAATAACTTTTCCGCTGAATGGGGCAAGAATCTTGCCGTCCTTCGGTTCCACTGCAATACCTTGCCCCATCTGCCGTTCGGCAAAAGCCGGGTCAGGAACTTGTTCTAACGGTACAACACGTCCTCGTACGGGAGTCCTCACTTCAAGCACATCTAGTGCGGTATTTTGCGGAAGCGAGTCTTTCCGTACGGAATCATTGGCTGGTGCAGCCTGACGGCGCTTATTTAGCAGTTTTCCATACATAAAGGTTAAAGCGAACGGCACAATTAACACGATCGCCATCCCGATGAAGAATACACCCCAGTTGTTTGGAAAAATAGACAAGAAGCCTGGAATCCCGCCCACACCAATGGAAGAAGCCATCACATGATTTACGGTGAGCAATATACCTGCAATACCGGAACCGATCATTGCGAATACAAACGGATATTTATAGCGGATATTCACTCCGAATATGGCAGGCTCGGTTACACCCAGAAATGCAGACACTGAAGAGGTAAGAGCCAATCCTTTTCCCTTTTGCTCCTTCAATACCAGCATCATGGCCAGTGCTCCGGCACCCTGAGCGATATTGGACAGCGCCAGCATCGGCCAGAGGAATGTTCCACCCTGCGTACCAATTAATTGCACGTCCACCGCTAGGAAAGTATGGTGCATTCCCGTAATCACGAGCAAGGAGTACAAGCCACCATAAATCAGACCTCCCAGCGCAGGAGCCAAATCGAAAACGTATACAAGACCAGACGTAATAGCATTACCAATCATAAAAGTAACCGGACCGATCACTGTAAAAGCCAGAAATCCCGTGATTAATAATGTAATCGGTGCTACAAGTAACAGTTTAAATGAATCCGCTATCTTCTTATTTAGGAATTTCTCCATTTGCGCGAGCACGTAAGCGGATACTAAAACGGGTAAAACCTGTCCTTGATAACCAATCTTGTTCACTTCCCACCCAAACAAATTCCAAACCGGAACAGTTCCTTTGGTAACGGCATCTGCATAACCGTATGCACTTAGCAGATCCGGATGAACCAGAATCAAGCCCAGTACGATCCCGAGTAAAGGACTGCCGCCAAATCGTACAACGGCCGACCATCCAATTAAGGCAGGTAGAAATGTAAATGCGGTGCTGGCAATGGTGTTAATGATAGCAGCAAAGTCGGTCCATTGAGGATAGACCTGAACCAGAGCCATTCCTTCGAAGAAGATTCCCTTGCCTGTCAAAATATTATTTATTCCAAGCAATAAGCCTGCAGTCACGATTGCGGGCAAGATAGGGATAAAAATATCTGCCAGCGTCTTGATGGCACGCTGAATTGGATTTTGTTTTTTGCTTGCTGCATTTTTGACATCGTCTTTAGAAGCCCGACTACCTCCTGTAATGGAGATCATTTCGTCATATACCTTATCCACCAGACCTGGGCCAATCACGACCTGATACTGTCCTTGTGAAGAAAATTGGCCTTTGACCAGATCATTTTGTTCAAGTGCATCTTTATCAACCAGCTTATCATCATAAAGGGCAAATCGCAGACGAGTTACGCAATGCGTAGAGGCCTCTATGTTGTCTTTACCACCAACGGCTTTTATAATGTCTTCTACCTGTGATCTTTCAATCGCCATTTAGCCCACTCCCTTAACGTTCGCTCATTTTAAAGTAGCAACCCCGGTTATCAAAGATAACGTGCCCGGGGTGCTACTAGATGTCTCCATACTATTCACTAAGGCTACGAACCATCCACATATATGAAGCATATGGGGTTAAAGAGATCACTTGTTTTAGCTCTGGGGCGTGCTGGGTATTACCAATTAAGAGCTCAGCCGCATCCAACGCTTGATTGTTTAATTGTGAATAAAATGAATCCGGTATACGGAATTGCGTATTCTGTCCGCTAAAATTAGAGATGACGATCAAAGTCTCCTCTTCATTGCTGCGTTGATAGGCGTAGACCTGAGGATGAGCTTCGTCCAAGCGTTGATAATTTCCATCGGTAATGACTTCCACCGTCTTACGCAGATGAATTAGCTTACGGTAATGGTGGTAGATAGAGTTCGGGTCCTCTAACTGAGTCTGAACATTAATCTGTGGATATCGTTCATCTACCTTAATCCAGGGAGTTCCTGTAGTGAAGCCCGCATTGCGAGTGCTATCCCACTGCATCGGTGTTCTCGAATTATCACGAGACCGCTCTCGAATAATATTCAATGCTTCTTCTGCACTTTTGCCTTGCTCCTGTAAGATACGATACATATTCAGAGATTCAACATCCCGAAACTCTTCAATGTCTGCCCACTGCGGATTGGCCATCCCAATCTCTTCACCTTGAAATATATAAGGCGTTCCTTGTAGACCATGTAGCGTGGTTGCCAGCAGCTTGGCGCTTTCTACATGGTATTCTCCATCATCCAAAAAGCGAGAGATCGCCCTTGGCTGATCATGATTATTAAAAAACAATGCACTCCAGCCGCCACCCTGTTGCATGCCCGTTTGCCAATCCGAGAATAGCTTTTTCAACATTTCAAAATCATATGGCATCAATTCCCACTTTTGTCCATTTGGATAATCCACCTTCAAATGATGAAAATTAAAGGTCATGGACAATTCTTTTCTCTCTGGATTGGAATAACGGATGCAGTGATCCAATGAGGTGGAGGACATCTCACCCACAGTGACGCTATTCTGTTTGGCAAATACTTTCTCATGTAATTCATGGATGTATTCATGCACATGTGGACCGTCCGTATAATACTTGCGTCCGTCGCCAGGAACTGTGCTTCTATCATCGTCCGAGAATTGCTGATCCTTGGAAATCAAATTAATGACGTCCAGTCGGAAACCACTGACTCCCTTCTCAGCCCAAAATTCCAGCAGATTGACAACTTCCTGACGGACTTTGGGGTTTTCCCAGTTTAGATCCGCCTGAGTCTTATCAAACAGTGTCAGGAAATATTGGCCTGTTGCCTCGTCATATTGCCAAGCTGGTCCACCAAATTTGGAAACCCAATTGTTTGGAGGTCCACCATCGGGTGCTGGATCACGCCAGATATAGTAGTCCCTATACTCACTATCCTTAGAAAGCCGTGCCTTCTGGAACCAGGCATGTTCTGTGGAAGAATGGTTAACCACGATGTCGATCATTAGGTACATCCCACGTGCCCGGATTCCCTCGCTTAATTCTTCAAAATCCTGCATTGTTCCATAATCGGGATTAATCTGGCAATAATCGGCTACATCATACCCGTTATCACGTTGTGGTGAGACATATACAGGCTGCAACCAGACAATATCCACACCCAGTTTTTTTAAATAATCCAGCTTTTGCGTCAGTCCTCTTATATCGCCGGTTCCTTTGCCCGTCGTATCGTTAAAACTTTTGGGATAAACCTGATAGACCACTGATTTGCGCCACCAGTCCTTATCTTGAGGAATTAAAGTCTTGTTCATTGCTTCCATTCATGCTCATTCCTTTCTTGCGAAATGAAGTAGCGTAAAAAATAGTATAACGCTTTCAACATCTTGTATATACAAGATTAAGTCATGTATATACAAGATGTCAACAGCTTTATATATTAAGGTAATACCCGTTTTGCAGCTAAATGATCAGGAGACTCATCCATTCTGTCCGATTGTATGTTATGACTCGTAGAATAAGCTCAATTCACACGAAAAAAAGGCTCCTGCCTATAGTCAGGAACCTTTCTTTTCTATGATGAATAAGGTACTCATTTACATCCATATCGATAGTGCACTATAAAGGAGCAATAAGGACATTATGATATTGAAGGAACGCTCATGCTTATTCAAGAAACGTTGAAACACAGCGCCAAAAATCGCCCAGCTCACTACAGCTACAAAACCAATACAGGTCAGGAGTAATGAAATCGTAATAAGCTCTATATACGATACATCATAAGGCATTACAAACGTTGAAATGACCGTAATACCATACAAAATGATTTTTAAATTGATAAATTGCAGCAACAGTCCTGATTTGAAGGAATATCCCTCATTGTGATCATTATCCTCCGTAGAGGATTTGCTCTTTGCAATTTTCACCGCCAGATAAAGCATATACAGACTGCCGAGAACATTCATCCAGATCTTAACCCGTGGCAAAAAATGATACAAAGCAAGATTAAAATAGCAAGCTAACAGCATAATGGCGAAACAGCCTGCTGTTACTCCCAGCAAGAATGGGAATGCTTTTTTCAAACCTAACCGCCTGGCACTGTCTAAAGACATAATATTGTTGGGACCTGGCGTAAAGCTGCTAACAAGTGCATAAGAAAGGAACGGAATAAACGGCATGCAACAATCAACTCCCGTATGTTATAATTGAATGAAATGTACGTTCAAACGTACATTTGTACTTTATGATTGTACAATATGTTCTTTATAAAGCACAATAGGAGCGAAGAATTATGGAGAATATTAATCTGATTTTAAGTAAAAATTTGAAATATCTAAGAAATGAAAGAAAATTAAGTTTAGATAAATTAGCTGATCTGACGGGGATCAGTAAAACGATGCTCGGTCAGATTGAGCGGGGAGAATCTAATCCCTCGATTACAACTGTATGGAAAATTGCGAACGGCTTGAAAATCTCTTTCACTGCTCTGATTAATGAACCACCTTCAGATGCGGTAGTCGTTCCTAAAAGCAAAGTACAAGTGCTTGAAGAAAATAATCACTATCGTTTGTATCCGTTTTTCCCCTATGAAGGCAGTAGAAATTTTGAGGTTTACACCGTAGAGATTGAAGCAGGCGGAGAACTAAGTTCAGCGCCGCACCGTGAAGGTACTGAAGAATTTATTACCGTATTTGAGGGTGAGATGGTGGTAAAAGTCAGTGAGGAAATATACACGGTTAAAGCTGGAGATTCAATCCGGTTTAAAGCAGACCGCCCACACATTTACTATAATCCAGGAGAAGCACTAGTCCGGATGAATATGATTATTTATTACTCTATATAGTCCACCAAGAGATCCTAAGTGTTCAAGTCTTCAAATTAAATGATCCTATTAAAATAAGGAGCTCTTTTTAATAGGATCATTGGTACATTAAACGATTTGCGTGTATGCTGTTTAGGAGATTTCAATTTGCTTAATTATTCGTGCTGGATTTCCAGCTACAACTACGTTATCTGGAACATCCTTGGTTACTACTGCTCCTGATGCCACTACGACATTATTACCTATCGTAACACCGGGATTAATAACTGCTCTACCGCCGATCCATACATTGTTGCCAATTGTTACAGGTTTTCCATACTCTGGGCCAGCGATTCGTTCAAACGGATCTATGGGATGAGTTGCTGTGTAAATATGGACTCCTGGAGCCATGAAACAATTGTCTCCAATGCGCACTTCGCAAACATCCAAAATGGTACAGTCAAAGTTAGCGTAGAAATTTTCCCCAACATGGATGTTGTACCCATAGTCACAACGTATGTTGGGTTCCATGCCTATATTTTCACCAGTTGATCCGAAAAGCTCCTTTAGTAACTTTTCACGGTACTCACGATCCGTCTCTGCCGTCTGATTAAAGAGACGTACACATCTTCTCGCATACTCTCTTTCATTCGTTAATTGAGGATCAGCAGCTACATAAAGTTCCCCATCCATCATCTTTTGTTTTTCCGTTTTCATAGTCATGAAACAATCCCCTTTATATTTTAACCTGATTTCTTTTCTTTCATCCCAATAGGTTGGGCTGCACCCGATATCAAACCAGCAACAATAACGCCAACAAGAACTACAATCAAGGCATGCAGAAGGCCAACATGTTCACCTAAAAACCCTAAGCCTGGGGGACCTACTAAAAAGGCAATGTAACCGATCGTGGCTACGGCTCCAACCCGGATAGCTGCACCACGAGGGTCATCTCCGGCAGCAGATAAACCCACAGGAAAACCAAGTGAGGCTCCAAGCCCCCATAATACGACGCCCAGTCCAGCTATGAGGTAATGCTGTCCCCAGATCACTAGAATGATACCGATAGCGGCCAGGATAGCACTCCCTTTCAACACAGGGACACGGCCGTATTTATCCAGTATGAATCCGCCAGTAAAACGTCCAATGGTCATCGCTGCCACAAATAGTCCATACATATAGGAACCTGTTAAAGAATCCACGCCATAACCATCTACCATCGTTAGCGGCAGCCAGTCATTCGCAGACCCTTCTGCAAATGCCATACCTAACACGATGATACCGATCAATAAAATCCGTCTTTCTTTCCATACAGCAAGCTGCGCCTTGAGATTAGATCCAGCCTTTTGAGTAGGGGCTTCTTTCTCTATACCTGTATCGCGGGGCAGAAAACGATAAAAATAGAAGGTTACTGCTGCAATCATGACAGCCATTGCTCCAAAATGGACCACAACAGGTATATGTAGTGCCGCTGCTCCAGAACCGATGGCAGCGCCTACAAGTGTCCCCATACTAAATGAACCGTGAAAAGCGGGCAAAAGCGTTTTTTGTAATTGATTTTCCACCGCAGAGCCTTCGACATTAAGAGCTACTTCTGCTGTCCCATAGCCACCTCCAAAGATGACCAAACCAGCAAACACGATGCTCGTGAGCGAAAATGCAGTTCCCAACCCTACAATGACAAAACCGATCACAATCAAAATCGCACTTCCCAGAATGACCGCCCGTCCACCTACACGAGAAATCATATTGCCTGCACTGAGTAGTCCCACTAAAGAACCTGCAGCTAATCCAAAAATAATGATTCCCATTTCGGCAGTCGAGACATGTAAAATATCCCGTATAATAGGCGTTCGAGACACCCAGGAAGCAAAAGCTACACCCGGTAAAGCGAATAACAAAAATAAAATGTTACGAATTACCCTGGGATTCATGGATGATTCTACTGGCATTCACTTATCTCCTTATCACCACTTTTTATTAATCTTTTAATAAGATATATTATAATTAGTCATTCTATTCGTATCCAAACTATTTGTCAAAAAGAGAATTATAGTCATAGATCGCTATTGACCGTCTGCTGCAAACATAAAAAAAGGTCTGAACAGGTAGAGCATAAGCACTCATCACCTATTCAGACCTTTTAATTAAACTATACAAGCTCTATACTGAATCAACCTTGATTTATCATTTGGGTTCTTCTTCTGTTTTCAGTCTGGTTTCTCCCTGCAACTCTCCCTCTGCTGATGCTTGAAGCAACAACTCACCAGCCACATAACCGGATTGTACAACAACGAGACACCTTCCTCTGTGTGTTCGTCTCTCATTCCCCTTGAAGGATTCATCGCTGGTAAGATCCCCATTGTCTATTCCAAGGATACGACCATCACCATGCAGTTTAAAGGTTAATTCAAAATCCTGGTTAGGTACAATGATCCCGTTTTGATCTATGACGGTTACTTCCACATGAGATATCTCATGCCCATCAGCAGGTAGAATTACCCGATCAGCCTCCAACTTTAGAGCATAAGGAAGCCCGGCAGTAGTCAATTCATGCTCACAAACCTTCTCGTTTCCATTACGACCCACAGCCCGGATTTTGCCCGGTGTATAGGGAAGCTCCCATAGGATTAAATGATTAGGGTAATCCACTAGCTTCCTCTCACCGTATGATTCATCATTCACGATCAATTCCACGCTCTCACAATTGGTGAAGGTAACCAACCGTATCAATTTTCCACCGTATTCAGGAAATGTCCAGTGACCTTCCATGGCCGGAGATTTCCAGTGCATCGTCCATGTCGGATTAAATTCCGATTTCATATGTTCGTTAAATACGGCTATGTGCACAACAGGCTGATCAGACCATAAACTTTGTTGGAGATAAGATACTGGTTTGCGGAATCCGCAAGTATCAATCAGACCCGAAGACCACCCTTTGGAGGGATAGCTCGTTTCTCCCAAATAGTCAATTCCACTCCAAACAAATTGACCGATCACATAATCATGATTAGTGACATCAAACCAGGGATTTAGGGGCAAATAACCTTTAACACGGTTATCCTTACCCCGATAGTACGGGAACGTCTCGGTTCCAAGGATAAGCGTATCCGGCATGGCCGCTCTATAGTGCTCATACCACTGCTCCTGATAGTTTAACCCCAGAACATCCACTCGTTGTGCCAGCTGTTTGGTATGCTCCACTTTGGCCTCAATTGAACCCTCACGCAAGCTGATCGGTGTATTATGCGGCTCAAGCGCACATGTAACCGGTCGGGTTGGGTCTTTTTCATGGCAGAAACCCACAAGTTGCTCCAACATTTTGAGCATGGATGGCTGACCTTGATTCTCCACTTCATTCCCAACGCTCCACATGAAAACACTGGGATGGTTCCTGTCCCTGAGCAACATTGCTTCCAGATCTTTTTCCCACCACTCATCATACAAATGCTCATAGAAAAGAGACTTCCATTTGTCAAAAGCTTCATCAACCACCAAGAACCCCATCTGATCACATAAATCTAATAATTCGGGCGCCATCGGGTTATGAGCAAAACGAATCGAGTTACAGCCCATTTCTTTCAGTTTCTGCAGCCTTCTCTTCATGGCTGTATCATGGTAAGCAGCCCCCAGGCAGCCTAAATCATGGTGAATGCACACTCCCTTTAGCTTTAAGTTGCTTCCGTTCAGCAATAAGCCTTTTTGTGTATCCAGCTTCACTTCTCTTATACCAAAAGGGGTGCAATAACGATCCACCTCTGTATTGTCGCAATAGATCGTCGTCTGGGCTTCGTAGAGCACTGGGTTGTCCGGTGACCATAGTTCTGGCTCTATAACTCGCGTTTTTTGCTCTATTTCCCTCGTTTCACAGCCCGAAAGAGTTACTCGGTTTTCCACTTTTCCTTTGATCTGTCCCTGTGGGTCCAGCATTTCAGTCATAATCGTACACTCTACGTCATGCGCGTGATGATTAGTGACCTGGATTCTGGCAGTCACCTTGGCTTCATCTGACGAAATTTCAGGTGTGGTAATGTAAGTCCCCCATTCGGTTATATGAATATAATCCGTACAAATCAGCCAAACATTACGATAAATACCGGCCCCCGAATACCATCTATCAGGTGAAAGAATCGTATTGTCCACTTTGACGGCAATCACATTCTCCTCATCCCACCGAATATATGGAGTCAAATCATATTGAAAGCTAACATATCCATAGGGTCGCTTGCCCACAAAATGCCCATTGATCCAAACCTCACTGTTACTGTGAATGCCATCAAATTGTATGTATACGCGCTGTTTTGGAGAGGAGAGCTTCACATTAAAATGCTTTCTGTACCATCCGACAGACCATCTCGGCAAATAAGCTTGATTGCCACCATACAGCATATGTGGATCAAAGGACTTTTCAATGCTCCAATCATGAGGGACTTGAAGGAGCCGCCAATGCTCATCGTTGTAGTCCATTTTCTCAGCACCTGCGTAATTACCTTCTATAAATCTCCAGTCTGTTTTGAACGGCATAATCACTCTGCTTCCCATCATCTTGCCTCCATTTCATAAAGTGGATGAACGGATATAACAACAGTGCGGGATGACCATCACAAAAGACGTGTTCTCATTACAATATTTGAAACACCGGGCGATCTTCTATAAAGTGTACGGGGAGCATTGGAAATTGGGCGGAAAGTACATCTGCGAGATACTTCATCCCAGGTGCTTCACTTTCAGCATGTCCCAGCATGATAAGTGCTTTACTTTGCCCTTGATAGACAGCATCTTTAACATATTCTGGTGTTTCCCATTCTGGGCCCTCACCGGCAATGACTAAATCCACATTTTCATTTAGAAATAATGGAATGGCTAGTTCACCACCTCCCCTGTATCCTACTGAGATTCCCACTCGTTCACATGGCATGGAAACCTCGCCAGCCACCCGTACATAACGAATACGTAGTTTGGCTTTGATATATTCAGCGATCTCCTTAACTTCCATAGCCGGAATAGTCAAAATGGCGGCCGTCGGCTGCTGTTTCACAATGTAGTTGTGCCAGCCAAGCGCCTGAAGAAGCCCAACCATCACTCCATCCGGTTGATAACGATGTATGGCGTCATGAAACCGATAAATGCCTATACCTGCATCGGCAATGAGGCGAGATTTTTGCAAAAAAATAGGATCATGTAGTAAACATTCATGCATTCTCTGATGACTATAAAAGATGCCTTCATGCGTAATGATAAAATTTGCACCTAGAGAAATAGCTTGTTCTATCACATACTGCGAAGCGGAGAAAGCGGTTACAATTCCTTGTACCTCAGTATCTATATATTTTGGGTCCAGCAGATCTACGGTGGTGTTGGGTATGCTTATCCCCTTGGTCAGATGATTCACAATCTGACCCATAGTCATGGTCATACACGTTCCCTCCTCATGGATAATGCATATCAATTGTACCATTTTATTTCAATCATAAGTGCTATTCTTTCTAGCAAAACAGCCAGTTCCAAAGGAGCCAGCTGTTTTACGATGGTTCTATTATTTATACAGAACTCCTAAAATGGAGTCGATTCGTTCTTTTGCTCCTTGCCAGGATGTCATGACGGGGAACTCATATTGCTCTCTTGCTCTCAGATTCCATGGATGAGGAATGCAAAGCACCTTTTTCCCCTCCTCTAGCGCAGGCACTAAATTATGAGGACCATCATCAATCAGGAGATCATAGTTAATCAGGTTCTTTCGTTTACATGGGAAAAAGTTCTCAATCGGAATGAATGGCATATGTCTTTGAAGCCAGTTCCATTTCTCTACGACGGTCTTGGGTTCTGCCGCTGTCACAATAATGACATCAAAAGCATTGCAAAGCTTCTCCATCTCTTCTACAACATAATCGTCATACAGTTCAAGTTCCTCAAACAAACCCGGTCGCCCATAAAATACATCATGCGTGCTTTTGGGATGACGTAGATGATCGGTGTTCCAATCTAACATTTCTTCATACCGAAGCGGATGAGTGGGAAATTCACTATTGTTATGGTATATGGCTCGTTTGACGAGATGACAGATGGTATCGTCCATATCGACTGCAATGATTGGTTTTCTCATCAGCTTGCCCCTATTCACTCTGGTAAAATTTTTCACAAGAATATCATACTATAATTTAATATCACGGTGAAGCTTAGGTATTGCTGTCCGATTAGATCTCGCCTTTGTTCAAGATAATTAGCCAAGTACAACGTTAGGTTTATCTACATAAATAAAATATATTATAGCAAAAAAGTTAGGTTAGTTTTATTAAAATAAACTAAATTTCAAACAATTATAAGCAATAAATACAATCAAACCATAGAAAATCACACTTAAATAATAAATCTATGTGTTTATTTTTAGAAAACATAAAAAATAACTAAAAAAATCAATTGAATAACAAAAAATCAAATGATAGAATAACAAAAATAACTTTTCTCAAAATTGAAAACGCTTAATTTGTGTTTAGCTTACTGCTATTTACACACTTACATACCTACTTCATCTCTGTATAGCAGGAAGTTGAATAATATATTTAGGGAGGAATAAAAATGAAGGTATTGTTAAGAAAAGCATTATTGTCTGGACTGGTCGGCTTGCTCATCATGATTGGTTTAGGAGGAGTTTTCTCCAAGGTAGAAGCTGCTTCAGGATTTTATGTAAGCGGCACCAAATTGTATGATTCTACAGGCAAGCCATTTGTTATGAGAGGCGTCAATCATGCTCACACATGGTACAAAAATGATCTTTATACAGCTATCCCGGCAATTGCCCAGACAGGTGCTAATACCGTCCGGATTGTCCTTTCTAACGGAAACCAGTACACCAAGGATGACATTAATTCCGTGAAAAATATTATCTCTCTTGTCTCCAACCATAAAATGATTGCTGTACTTGAAGTTCATGATGCTACAGGCAAAGACGACTATGCATCTTTGGATGCAGCAGTGAATTACTGGATTAGCATAAAGGATGCTCTGATCGGCAAGGAAGACCGGATTATCGTAAACATTGCGAACGAATGGTATGGTTCTTGGAATGGAAGTGGTTGGGCTGATGGATACAAGCAAGCAATTCCCAAGTTGAGAAACGCAGGTATCAAAAATACGATCATCGTCGATTGTGCCGGATGGGGACAATATCCTCAGTCTATCAATGACTTTGGTAAATCTGTATTTGCAGCTGATTCTTTGAAGAATACGGTATTCTCCATCCATATGTATGAGTTCGCTGGTAAAGATGTTCAAACTGTTCGAACCAATATTGATAACGTTCTGAATCAAGGACTTCCTCTGATTATTGGTGAATTTGGCGGTTACCACCAGGGAGCAGACGTCGACGAGACAGAAATCATGAGATATGGCCAATCCAAAGGAGTAGGCTGGTTAGCCTGGTCCTGGTATGGTAATAGTTCCAACCTTTCCTACCTTGATCTTGTAACAGGACCTAATGGCAATCTGACGGATTGGGGAAAAACTGTAGTTAACGGAAGCAACGGGATCAAAGAAACATCGAAAAAAGCCGGTATCTACTAAAAACACATTAGAAAATAAAAAAGACTCATGTATTCACTTGCCCCCTACTTTATGTGAAATTAATCTGGGAAAAAATCACCATATAACCTTCTGGGTTATATGGTGATTTTGATTTCATATACAGGCACAAGGCTAACCGAACCGATATCTACAATACGTTCCTTTGTCGTCTCTTTCCAGCCAGCCATGGTCGTATTGCTATTGAGAACCTTGCCTTTTTGAATAGGGGAAACATATACGTACAGCCCTTGCTCCATGAGCCGTTGCTCAAATGCTTTCAAGCCTATTTCCCAGGTCGTATGGTTGCAGAAATTATCGTTGATCAGCTCGCCATCAATAAAAGCATACCCGATATCTCCAGTGTAATGGATACGCAGCAGAGCTTCCTTGATTCCGTGAAAAGCATCTATCTCGAAATCAATAGTAAGCTTATCGTCATTTATCCTTTTCAAATTAAAATGGATTTCTCGCTTGGGAGCCTTTAAACGATACGTTTTGAATAAATTATTTTCTGTTATTTCAAGCAGTTCTCCACCGGAAATCGATGTGAATGAGGCGCCAAAATCCGGGAATACACTCAGGGTTACCATTTCTCGGTCCGTTGATTCCAGCCTTAGATCGCCCTCAGATACAAGTAGATTGGCATTTGTCAAAATGACTCTGTCCCGGCCTTGCATGTTTACCTTCCAAAATGTAAGACTTTGCTCATCAGTCATCGTGTAGATGGCAACTTTTTGACCACTTTCAGATACCAGATGGATGAGACTATCCTCCTCTTCAGCAACCTTAATGATCGTGCTCCCATCCAATTGATCTATCGAACCTTTGTCGATTGTAGCACTGATTATATCTTTTGACTCCATTACATACGTTCCTTGCATGCCCTCTGGTACAAAGAAAAAATAATATGCTTCTCCATCCTCTTCTATCCTTGTTATCAGCTGTGCCGTAGCATATTTGAGCTTCATTCCATCTAAATTGAAGTTAAATGGCAATATGGCAAAACTATCACGTCCTAACGTCAGTTCACCTTGACTAGGGATTACAATCGTTTCCTCGGGCAGCTCAATGCTCACATTAAAATCGCACAGGTCGCAATTTTCGGCATGGTCTTGGAAATTATTTAGAAACAGGTAACCCGATCCGGCACTGGATCGCACTGCATATCGTAACGTATCCACATCGTAAGGGTCCATATGGGACGTATCCCCAGGCAGAATAGTCTTTGTTAGTGAGAATTGCTTTTGGAACGTTGAAAAAAAGTAATGCTGCAGCTTTGTTCTTTGGTATGATTCCCTTACTTGACCGAATTCGCCGATCATGGCGTTGAAATCATAGGATATTTTAGGGGTGGCTAGATCATTTGTGAACGGGTTAACCTTACCTCGAGGATTGGAACCCCCATGATACATGTAGTATCCGATCAGGTTACAGCCTTCTGCAACCTTCATGACAGTCATCGCTGGAACACTGCGGTAGGGAAATGCGAATCGATATTTATAAAACTGAACCATACCGCCACCCATTTCACAGCAAGCGTACGGATAGTCTTCAGGCGCGTATTGAGGCTCAAAATTGTAGCTCTTTGGAATCTTGTTATTATGCTTGTCTCGGAAAATGTATTCCGGTGTCGCAGGATGCTCGTTCATCCCCTCCATCCGTCCCTCTTCGTAGTAGATCCATGGCCAATAGGCATACCCGCCCCATAATGGCAGCATATCAGGTACAGGAGTTGTCGCTCCTCCCCATCCTGTGCACGTATAGATCGGAGTATCAATCCCTGCTTCCAGAGCTATTTCTTTAAGTTTTAACATATGCGAGTTACCGTCACTTCCGCTGTTTAACCACATATCATTAATTCCTACAGTCAAGGCCCACTGGGCAGATGAATGATTATGCTCGTTTTCGATTTGGGTGCCGATAATCGGCCCCCCTTCCTTATATAGCAGCCCTTTAACCTGGGCACCAATTTCGTTATACAATCTTCTCGTATAGAACAGATACCCCTCATCATTAGAACGAACCTCAAATGGTCGACCAAATAACCAATCCGGCATACCGCCGTTTCGAATTTCCCCATGATTGAAGGGGCCGATCCGAATGATGGAGTATACCTGATGTTTACCGCACAACTCGATGAAACGACGAAGATTCTTGTTCCCACTCCAATTAAAAATACCTTCAACTTCTTCATGTAGGTTCCAAAAAATATAAGTGGCAATGATGTTTACGCCGCCCATTTTTATTTTAATAATTTCGTCTTCCCAATAGCGTTCATCATAACGGGCATAATGGAATTCACCACAAATACCGAAAAAGGGCTCTCCGTCCTTCTCCATAAAATAGTTGGTGAATCCGATTTCCTCTCCTTTTGGATTGGTTCCGCCAAGTTTGATATGTCCTTTAACAATATGCTTTTGATCGTCTTTGACTGTAACCCGATAGTTTCTCATGGAGTTCACTCCCCTCACTCGTTAATCTGAATTCAGGATAAATTGATTCCACTTGCGCTGCCAGGCGATATCATTCCAGAATGGATGATGGGGAGCACAGTTAGAACAGAGGGTCATTCCCCAGAACCCAAGTGCCATTCCTTTTCGCAACACATATTCAGCGATAAATTTGCCGACTGGGCCTTCTTCAAATTGGGCATACAGCGGCGTGTAGCCTACATAACCTTCTCCTATGACTATTGGAATGCCGGAATGACGAGTCCATTCATGAATCTCTTCCAAACGGGTGTCGGCCTTCTGCAACATGGCAATTTTATGGTCTCCATACCGATCGTACAAAAATAAGTCCCATTGGTCGGGATCTACCCAGTCGTGTAAATAAATAAGCCTCATGCCGACCGGATTGCCTTCCATCCGCCAATTCTGCTCCGGAGGCAGGGTCCACTTTGCAAATGGAGGAGCATCTTCTCTTAATAGGGATTGTACGAATGGATTGGGGAACGGCGCCAACTCATCATAAAGCCCTGCCGCTTCCATAAGCTCATTGAGCACCCCTTTAATATAAAGATGAAAATGGGCAACCTGCATATTGCGCGCGACGTAAGCTTTAGGGTAGGCTTCATTTAACGTATAGCTTGCCGTCATCATAATATCGGGATGACATTGGCGAAGATATTCAATCGCTTCTTCTACATAGGGCTGCATGGCTTCAATTAGTGCTGGTACATTCGTTTCGGCTATGCCTTCAGACGTTCCGACGGCGTTTAACTGCCCAAATTCCACTTCGTTATGCAACTCTGTATAGATGATCTGGTTCCTATAGCCTTCTGCTGTGACGAAACGGATCAACTGATCCATTGATTTTGCAATGGCCATAAATCTCTCCTTAGGAGGTATTGCAGCTAATTCATCTCTAAGCTCAGCATGAGCCAGAAAGCTGGGACTCTGCTGATATTCCCAAGAGGATAACATAATGTAACAGTTATGAGCCTTTGCTTGTCTAAACAGTTCAAGTAAATGAGCGTGCCCGTCCAGTACTGCGCCGCCACGACAGTTATACCAACGCGTACGCTGGCCTACTTCCCCAAGGTTAGCAAACTCCAAGGGTCCAGGACGTTTGCCATCTGCTGTAAACAACATGAATGGCATAGCACATATTCGGATCGTATTGTAGCCTCTTTCGACCGCTTCTTTAAAACGGGCTTCAAGATCGCTGTAGGGCTCACCTTCCTGCGTCATTGTATACCAAGAAAAGTCCCACATGGTGATTGTCAATTTGCGCGGTACATTTCTCATGAGTTTACTCATTTGATTTCCCCTCCCAGCTCCAGTCCATATGGTTCAATGCTCCTTGATGGTTAGCTTCCAGCTTAAGCACCGATTCAAAATGCAAGATAGCTTCGTCCTGTCTTCCTAATCCAAGCAAACCAAGTGCTTTCATATAAGTACAATGAACCTGATTACGAATATTCAGGTCATCTTCAAAGATGAGAAAGTCGGGTAACGAGACCGCAAAATAATCCATTTTCACGGGCTCAAACAAGTGCCTTTCGGCGTAATCAATGAGCTTGTTGAATCGACGCTTTCCTTCCTTCGCATAACCAAGTTTCTGCCAGGCCACTCCTTGGTAAAATATCATATCTGGCTGTTGATCGTTGTAATACATGGCGTTAATGGGTTCCCCCAGTCCTTGAGAGGCCGTGGAAAAAGCCTGCTTTGCCTCATCTGTTAATTTCAATAGCTCATACGCGCAGCCCAAATAATAATAGATATCGTTATCTTGGGAACCCTCTAGCTTACCTTCGCCAAGATTCTCTGGATATACTAAAGCCTCCTGCAGCCCTTTTACAGCCTGTTCAATCTGCCCAGACCTCAGGTCGGACTTCGCAAGCTCTACCTTGGCAAGCCTATACTGTCCAGTTACCTTCCCCTCTCCGCCTTCCCATGGATGAAATATTCTCCCTGTCAGCAAGGACAACGCTATTTTATGCTGCTTCATCGCATTGTGAGCGGTTACATATTCTAAAAACAGATCATCGCGAAGCTTTATGATTCCCGGATACCTCTCCATTAGGTTCAATCTGTCGTTGGGCTTGATGTTCAGCTTCTTATACAGCTGGTCAAGCTCATAAAGAACACGCGCGTCTGAAGTATTGCACGCAAATGCCTGCTCTAACGAATGACGAGCCTTCTCTACTTGGCCTTGTTTGTTAAAATATCCAAGAGCAAGATTACGGTGAACAACGGGGTAAGTATCGTCAATGGAACGAGACGTTTCCCAGCTGGAAATGGCATCCCAATGCCGTTTCTTGTCATAGAGTAAATTACCTAAGTAATAATGCGCCTTTCCATCCCCCGGTCTTGTTCGAATTGCAAATTGTAATACATCCAACTCAAACAGACTGTTAGGAAAGCAGTAGTCGGGAACTGCAACTGCGGCCTGAGCGAGAGCATAGTTCGCCTGCTCATGCTTGCCGATTTTAGCATAGCAGAAGGCCTGAACGTAATACAGCATAGGGTATGTTTTTGCCTGCTCTGGAGCTTCTTCCAACACACATACTGCATCCTCATAGAGTCCCGCCGCCGCATAGTCCGATGCTACTGCTATATAATTATGCACATCTCCACGCATCCATTTTTCCAGCTCTTCAAAAACCGTTTTAGCATCATCTCGTAACCCGAGAGCCTCTAATGATAATGCTTGCTCACGGTAAGCTCCAAAATCGGCGATATCGAGCTTAATCGTTTCCTTGGAATAGGCTATTGCCGCTTCGTAGCTGCCAAGCTTACGAAGAATAGCCGACTTCAGGTTGCGTGCTTTGTAGTTGCGAGCATTTCGGATTGTCGAGCGCTCCACGAGTTCCAACGCTTCTTCATAGTTCCCTTTTTCTGTCGCAATCTGTGCCAGTGAGAAGTACCCGCTGTCTTGCCATGCCGCACTCCATACTGATTTATAAAATGCAGCGAACGCCTCATCCATCCGCTCTTGGTATTTTAGCGACAAACCAAGCTGGTAGTAGGCCTCACCATCATAGGGATTAGAGTTACGCCAGGTTACTCGTGAGATGGCTTTACGAAAGCACTCTTCACTTTCTGAATACAATCCTCTACGAAGAAGCAACGTACCATATGCCACATTTATGCGGCTGTCATTTTTATCTCTTTTCAGGCCCTCAAGATAATACGCCTCGGGTTCAAAGGTAGCATGACGGTATTGCTCCAAGTGTTGTCCTGCTAAATACAATTCTTCGTTCGTTCTTAATTCCTCCGGTTCTGGCAGGGCGGCAGCAGCAGCCGGCATCTGTTCAACTTCCTTCTTCTTCGGCTGGTAGCTAATCAGCTCCCTTCCGGTCGCGTCTTTGACGGTTAAGCATAGTTCATAATCCTCATCCTCAGCCAAAATAACTGTCTTCTGTATAAAGGCCTTATTAGGTGTCAGATCTAAGGTTTCTTGGATATAAACTTTCCGCTGACTACTTAATTCCACAACAGCCTCACGAAATGACGAAGTTACATAGACTCCAATCTGTGCCGTCCCTTCGCTGCGATTTAATTCCAAATTAACGGCTGCGTCAATTGAAGCGTTTTTAACAATACCAATATGTTTGTAAGGCATAAAATACTGCGAGAACGATTTTTCTTCGTACGGCTGAAGCCAAGTGAAATCTGGTTGGTTATCGGTATATATCCCCGTCATCAACTCGATGTAGGGGCCGTCTTCGTCTGTTAGATTCCGGTCCCAAGCTTGGCCGAATTCGCCATTCCCCCATGTCCATTGCTTTTTTCCAGGAGAGATGTGATGGTTAGCCACATGCAAAAGCCCGGCTTGTTTCATATGGTCGTAACCACCTATGAAATTATAATCCGATTTATAGGCCATATATGAAGTGGGGACAGGAATATTTTTATATCGGGAGATATCTACGCCTTCAGAATAATCCATTTTATAATAAGTGCCTGTAGCAATTGGGAAACGGGATACATCTCGCTTTCCATGGTCGAACACGGCTGATACGTCTGGAGGAAAAACAGATTGTGTGTGCTCGTGTACCGCTATGGCTGGATTGGCCCACCATAGAAACGTTTGAGGCTCGGCAGTCCGGTTGTATAGCTGGGCCCCAACTTTAAGGTATGCTTTATCCGGTTGAAGTGTAAAACCAGCTGTTACTTTCGTGCCGAACATACGATCAATTTCGCTCACCCATACCGTTGCACTTCCATCCTCATGTTCTTCCAACTTGTATTCAACAGGTCCGTAGGTGTTGGGACGGTGATGCTGGGGCCAGTTGAACTCAATGCCTCCAGATATCCACGGCCCCAATAAGCCCACAAGCGCTGGTTTGATGACCCTGTTATAATAAACAAAATCGTAACCGTTGGTCTTGTCGACCGCACGATAAATGCGGCCTCCCAGCTCTGGCATGATCTCAATGCGCAGATATTTATTTTCCAGAAAAACCAACTGATAATTCTCAAGCTTCTTTTCATCCTCAATTTTATCAATTACCGGATGCGGATACACTCGACCGGAGCTTCCCTGATAGACACGTTTCTCCAGAAACATTGGATTTTTGTCGGGTTTGCCAATTCCATACGTGGGGATCTGCACGGTTTCCTCCCACACGCGTGCCTTAGCGTCGAAGATGCTCAATTCCATCACTCCCTCATAGTCGCTCTTATATTCAGAGCTTACAAGTAAGCGACAGTACAGACAATTGACAATCCACTGTTTATGATGGACTATATACGTATTTCATCATTAGAGCCGCCTAAGGCTAGGAGATGGATAGATTATGAATAAGAAAGCTGATGGATTTGAGGGTGAAAAGTTATATGTCCTTCCACCCTATATGCTGGATAAATTAAATATGAATCCGCTTATAAAAGATCTATATATTACGGATATAGGCTGCTTCAGCCATGCCCGCCATCATTTTCGTGAAAGAATGCACGGATGTGACTCTCATATATTTATCTACTGTACCAGCGGAAAAGGTTGGATACGAACAAAGGATAACCTAACGATTGACATGACGGAGCGAAGCTTTGCGTACATTCCCAGGGACATGCCGCATGCTTATGGGGCTGACGATGGAGATCCTTGGACGATTTACTGGTTTCATCTTAAAGGGGACCAAGCTGATGATTTTATAGCATTATTTGAGCCTTTTAAAACGTATATTTCGATGGCTTCCAGTGATGAAGTCAAACTACTAGAGCTATTTCATCAGTGTTACGACCTTTTACTGAACAAATCATACTCCATCATACATTTAGTTCAAGTATCGCAAACTGTCCGTTATCTGCTGAGTTTTGTTGTATCGGTTGCATTTCGCAAGGAAGACAGTACGTACCAGAGTCATGTGGATAAGGCAACACGCTATATGAGTGAACAATTGGAATCCACCCTTTCGCTTGAGGAGCTTAGTCGGCATGTTCAGGTATCCAAGCAGCATCTGAACTTGATATTCAAGCAATCCACCGGCTACTCTCCTGTCGATTACTATTTAAGAATGAAGATACAGAGGGCCAGTCAGCTTTTGGATTTGACGAATGCTTCTATTAAAGAAATTAGCATACAACTCGGTTTTAGGGACCCTTACTACTTCTCCAGGCTATTCAAAAAAATAATGGGCTGTTCTCCTTTGGAATACCGAAATAATTTGAAGGGTTGATCTATGTTCATCAGGAGCGTTCAAATTTGCTTCTATCGGGCTACGCAAGGTCACAGATCATTTACGGATCGGGGGTGCAAGGTCTATACTTAAGGTTAAAAAAGGAAGTTTTGTATGCTCCTCACGTTGAATCGAAGACTAAATGCAGCTATGCCGCTAATTACACCCATCAGCATTCTAATTGGCGTCCTGATCGGTACGTCGTTGTCAGAATATACCGAACTCTCTCCCTGGCTGTTTGCATTCATGACCTTCGCGGGCAGCATCAGTATGGGGTTTAAGGATTTTGTCCATGTAATAAAGCATCCTGGTCCGCTGATCGCCTGTCTGTTTATTCTTCACCTGGCCATGCCGCTTCTCGCCATGATGCTAGGGCATCTGGCCTTCAGTAATGATCCTTATACGATCACTGGACTTATTCTTGGTGCAGCTATCCCTACAGGTATTTCCAGCTTCGTGTGGGTCAACATTTATAAAGGCAACACGGCGCTGACATTGGCGATTATTTTAATTGATACGATTTTGGCCCCATTCGCCGTGCCGGGCATCATGTCCCTGCTGATCGGAGCGGATGTGCAACTTGATACCTGGGCGATGATGCAGAGCCTGTTCTGGATGATTGTCGTTCCTTCGCTAATCGGCATGGTGTTGAACGAATGGACTAAAGGGAAGATCAAGCAGGTATGGGGACCTCGGCTAGGCCCGTTCTCCAAGCTGGCTATGGCTCTTGTCGTCATGATTAACGGATCTGTCATCGCGCCTTATCTGGTCGATTTTAACCTCAAGCTTGTCGGAGTATGCCTATCCATAATCGTCCTTGCTTCCACTGGATATGCGATCGGTTATCTGATATCAGGGCTGATGCGGTGGAATGATGCAGATCGTACGGCGCTTGTCTTTAACGGTGGCATGCGCAATATTAGTGCGGGAGCCGTACTTGCCATCACCTATTTTCCGGCCCCGGTAGCACTGCCTGTTGTACTCGGGATGATTTTCCAACAATCTACAGCATCTCTGGTTGGGTTTCTGCTGAGTCGTCGCGACCGCGGCAACGCCAAGGAAAAGCGCAATACAGCCTCTGTTTCTTAAGCAAAGGGGGCTGGCGGCGGTTCCAGACGATAAAACTCCTCCTCATGAGGAGGAGTTTCGAAAGGGCATTTCTATGCGTACATGGTTGGAAGCCTAATTAAAACATGCATGCACAATCATATAAATGGTTACTTTCCACTTCATAACATTTCTATTGAATCGTGTAGGGTAATAAACTACGCCCCTGTAAAGAGCCTTTCGTGGCACAACGTTCAAGCCACATATTACCCTAAGGAAACTAAGAACGATACACACAGGTTGCAAAGTCTAAAACAGCTTTTGCGTAAGATTTTGAAATTGTGACTTCACTCCATCTTTCTGAAGTTCTGATTGAAGAACCTGATTAAAGGTTTGAAGTGCACGCTGGAATTTATTTTCACCTAATTCCGTAATACGAGTATACACACCTCGTCGATCATCCTCGCATGTATGTCTTTGTAAAGCCCCGCAGTTTTTGGCTTCCATTCTAACTACGAGTCTCGATGTCGCACTTTGGCTTAATCCCACCAATTCTTGAAGTTGCTGTAGTCGTAATTTTTTTTCCTCCGAATTGGATATAAAACCCAACACATAAAACTCCTTCAAGGATAAATCATACTTTTGTAGCAGAGCTTGTTCTAACTTATCATTTAAAGTGGAATGGATGTGTGACAAAGACAACCATACATCCAAAAGTTCGTTTTCATGTTGCAAGTTTAGACCACACCATTCTATATTGAAGTATCTCCACTTAGTTTAACCTATTGTATCAAGCTTAAATGGAATGGTCAAAACTCCTACAATATTTTAAATATTACAACCCGTCATCACCGAACCAGTATGCAAATGCAGCATAATGATTCTCGTTTCAGAGTGTCCATTCTATTGACAGTAGTCCATCCTAACTATCGTCCTATGCATGTACATTGCTGCAATTAATCTTAAAAATGCGAGAAAGCAAAGATAGAAAGAAAACAGGTCAATCATGTGGTACCTGACCATAATCAACCTGTTCAATATAACGGAATAGCAATATTCAGGGTATAAATTTCAAGCATTGATGTGCGTACAACAGAAATGGAGAAATCTTTATACGGGTATTACATGGGTTAGATGTGTTATTGGTTGAATGATGGGTTCATTCGGCACTGGGTAGCCCCCAAAAAAAATCAAGACTAGTACATTTGAAACTTTGTTTAGTTTACTGTTGACATTCCATTTTCATTTCTCTCCAGTCACTCTCACTCTTTTTTTCGTAAGTTATATAACCTTCAGTCGAATACTTATTTTTAATTACCTTACTAGCGTCTGACTTACTATAATTCTTTTTCACGTCAATCTCATCTTGTAAAAATAATACAAATAAGGAACTGGATGCATCGTTATTCGATAAATAAAAACCTAATAGTTCGTTATATTTAGAGCTAAAAAACAAACATATATACTCTATTCTGAGTTTAATATTTTCCTTAGATTCAACCAATCCTTCATAACTTGCAAATAAATTAAAATCATCCAAATCGTAAATTCTATTCACTGAGATTAACGGATTCATGCCTCTTATATACAAGCCTATAACATTACCATCATCCTTCTCAAGGAAAAGGACATGGTCTAACCTCTCATTATCATCCTCATCATGTAAATAAATAATATTTGAGATTTCTTTTTGCTCGAAAAAATAATCGAACTTTTTTGTAAAAGATATTATATAGTTAGTCATAGTCGTCCTCACTCTCCAATCAAATCTAGTTCGGATGGGCTATTCGAAAGATCAATCATGAAAAACGAAATCTTCGCCTGATGTGAAAGTGATCTGTCCGATGTTTTCGATTCATACCTCTACTGGATAAGATACGGCCTCTTTTCCGTTTAAAAAAACCACTCTCTTCCTTTATACACAACGATGAATAGACCATGCTCATCCCCTATGGGACCAAAGTTTTCAGATGACTCTCCAAAGTTCGGTATCCCCAGCTCATTTAACTTCTTTACTGCATTTGGAACGTTTTTCGAAACGATACCGATCTCACTCACTCCGATCAAGTCCTTTATCGAAAATGGATAATCCGTTTGGTTTTTCATATTATGCCTCGCAATGAATTCTACGATATTTCCTGACGGATCCTCAAAATAGAATGAATGAGAATTCCAGAAATCGAAAAACACTTCATCTTCGTTATCCTCTTCAATAAGACTGATTTGAGAAGATACCCTTTTTTTCGCTTCTGCAAATTCATTCTCTGGAATGTTGATGGCTATATGATAATAAGGCTTACCATACTGAACTAAGAATTGATCATCCGCCTTTTTGAAGACCACTTGCGTATAGCCCATATAAACCGTAAATTCATTATTATCCTTATCATCCGCAATTAAATAATCCAATTTGGAGTAAAATCAGCCTCCCTTACGTTCATCGCATACAACCTCCAATTGAGAGTTGTAATATTTGGATCGCGGCTGATCCGCTCTTTCTGTTTGGCAACTGAATACTCAAGCTCTTCCTCCCTTACAAGCTCCCGACTCTGATTACCTGTTAGCGCTACAGCCCGGGCTTCCACTGACCGCTGCAAGAAATCGGAAGTCCCGGCCTCATCCCCCCTATCCTCGACCATCCCCCGCAACCGGATCTGCCTACCCAGCATTGGCCAGTAAAAAGTTATTGCTGCTTGCGGGTTGCGTTTCAATTGCTGACCCTTGCGGCTCTCGGAACTTGAAGCGAAGTAAAACGTATCATTGACCACATTTTTCAATATTAATACGCGCGCATCCGGGTAGCCATTGGCATCAACCGTAGAAAGTGTCATCGCGTGTGGCTCTTTCACCCCATTCTCAATCGCTAGGTTCAGCCATTGCAGGAACAATTCTCCTGGGGTTTCTGGTAACATGTTTACATCAAATGAAGGAAAAGGACCGGACAATGATTCTAAACTTCTTAATAGATCGTTCGGGTTATTCATGTGGATCATCCTTCCGTTAGCTTAATGAATTAGCGGGCAAGAATTTCATGCAACTTGAGTGCCGTGATTGATTGAGGTGTATAAGACATCATGATTTTCATCAATATAGGAAGGAAACAATGACTTTTTCTTCAAAATAAAGAATTTGATGAACAGACAGGCCCATAAGTTTCGAATACAAATTAAGCATATATCTTAGGGTAAGACCTAAGGTCAAGTCATAAAGGAGAAAAACAGACCTATTCATCCACATTGGGTAGCCCTACGTTTCGTGAGCTAGAGTCGTAATGTCTCCTCCTCTCTTACCATCATAGAGACTGCTACTACCAGTTGCTAAAATAAGCTTACGTTTCCCGTCAGCGCAACTCAGATTTGCGATAAATAAAAAGAACCCATTTTGAGAAGATATTCAAAATGGGTTCTTTTGCAGATATAAATTCAGTTTTTCATTCACCTGTAAACCTTAATCAAAGTGTCAAACTTTTTTTGTTAAGGAGGGGTAGACTTATAAGGAGCATCATAATCCCTAGTACCAAAAAATACAGCGGCATTGCAAGAATCGTTCCGTTATGGAAAACGCTCATACCGTAGATTACAGCACTCACGAGCAAATAGTAAGCTAAGCTAAAGAGCGCACCCGCAGAGCCAACCACGTCTTGGAAGTCAATGAGTGCCAGACTTAAACAGTTCGGCAGAGCGGTACCTGTACCAAATAAAATGATGAACACACTAACAATCATGGCTGGCATTTGTACTGAATTCGGTAAAAAATATGCCGATAAAGCGAGCAATGTCCCCATAAGCATGATGGTTAACCCACTTACGATAATCTTTTCGGGTTCGTTGGAGCTAACGAGTCGTTTAGACAGCATCGCACCTGCGATAGAAGCGAGTGCAACGATCATACCTAAAAAACCGTATAACGCACTTGTCAGTGTAAAGTATTGTGTGAAGATGAACGGTGCCTCGGTATAATAGCTAAATAATACTCCGTTAATACCACCAATTAATAAGCCATAACACCATAGGCGAGTGTTTGTAATCATTCGCTTGACTATCGGTAATAGAGGTTTCATTTCGATTGTTTCAAGTGCTGTCTCAGGTAAGCGTACAAAAGCATAACAAAATACAATAACGCTCATACCAACCAGCAGCAAAGATACGACTTTAAAGCCGTAATAGTAATCTGCGAATCCACCGATCAATGGACCAATAGCAGGTGTGAAAGCAAGGGCTGCCGAAATTTGAGCAAACAATTTATGACGCTCAACGCCAAAAAAGCTTTCGCGTAAAATCGTTTGTGTCACGATAGAGCCGACGCTGGCACCAAACGCTTGAATAAAACGTGCAACGAGTAGAACCGCCATTTCATGTGCTACTAAACAAAGTACATTACCAACAAAATATAAAAACAGCCCATACAACATTGCCTTGCGTCGGCCTATTCTATCAGACAAACGCCCAAAGATAAATACTCCCAAGGCAAAAGCAATAAAGAACACACTCATTGTATGCTGTGCTTTACTCATTGAAGTGCCGAACGCCACAGCGATAGAAGGTAATGAGGGGCTAAAGATCGTTTCACTAATTTGTGGGAAGCCTACTAAAACAATCAGTAATAATAAGCTTAGTTTTTTGTTTCCGATGTTTTTCTTCAAAGAAATCCTCTCCTAGATCATAATAGGTTGGAAGAAAAACATCGTAGCTTGGGAAATGGCGGCTTCACGAGCTTAATTTTATCTAAATCACTCATGAATTCACTTCCTTCCTTTGAACATACGAAGAAAATTATACTTTTTTTTAAATATCTATTCAATAATATCCTGTGCTTTTAAACCATGTAAATTAAACTACACTGCCCGTTAGTTCAATGGATTCATATACAACTAAAATCCAAACTCTGTTACTCTTTCAAGCCACTCACGCATAAGTGACTCAAATAATAGAGCCTGTTCAATCTGAAGATTATGGCCTGCTCGATCTAGAACGGCAAAGGTTGCTCTAGGATAATTGTCTAAAATTCTAAAAGCATCTATGTAACCAACAACTGCATCTTGTCGCCCAAGAGTAAAAACTGTTGGTTTATCGAAAACCAATTCATCTATATTGGTGGAAAATCCATAGTTTCTTTGAATCTTGCTAAGAAAATCGTAGTCAGCGATCTTACAACCTGCCACTATCTCTTCAGAATACCTTTTCCAATTATATTCATTGAGAACGACTTGATTAGCGCTAAAATCACTTATTTGCTCTTCACTTAAGGTGTCTATAAACTCGCGATCACAATGAACAACAAAATGCTCGGGAAGTATTCTTCTTTTGTGTTCAGGAATAATTAATGGACAAATCAGTGCAGCTCCACCAATACGATCTTTATGTCTATTAATTATTCCTCTTGTAATATATCCACCGTATGATTCGCCTGCTATGAGATAATCTTGGTTTGGGACAAGAGTTTCAATAAAATTTATAACTGCTTCTAGCATTTCATCTGAATTACATATTTGATCGTAATCCTTTGTTTGTCCCATTCCAGGCAAATCAAGATAGATACGACGCCAACCGGGGATATCTTCAAATATCGGTTCCATACACCCACTCATTAACCGATGGTCTGGTGTAAAACCATGGATCATTATAATCGGTTTGCCTGTACCCATTTCCTCGTAATATATATTGGCATTCTTGACTTTACAATATGGCATACAGACTCCTCCAAAATTGAGTTATTTATAATATTCTTACACTAAAGAAGAATCTACATATTTTATCAAGCAAACCAGATCTCCGTTTCCGTTTCGTTTTGATTATATACTCATATATAATACATGTAAAGAACACTTGTTCCCCATTCTTGTTTCCGGAGTTAAACTAAACTGCCTGTTTTATTATTCATCACCATATAAAGTAGAAAAACCTTGATTCATCAGTGTTTCTGACAAATCAAGGTCCTCACATGTGCGGTGTCATAATTAGTGAGAAAATTACCAAAAAAACACCTTATAGATCAAGTCTGTTTTTCATAATTAGTGAGAAAATTATCGCTATCCAACTCATGTAAGCCATAAAAATCATAATTAATGAGAATATCCTCATTATTGTAATGCATAAGTATACATCCACCTTGTATAGGTTTCATATTATCTTTATTAGCTCAAAAGACATCAAAAAAAGCTTGCCAGCGACAAGCTTTTTCAATGTTTAATTTCAACTTAAAATAGCGACTTTGCTGCTGTTTTTTTACATTTAACATCGTTACACCACTTCTACTTGGCAATTTATACATCGTTATTTTCTAAAAAATGTTGCAAACGCCCTAGCTGCAATAGATGATGCTGTATTGCATTTTAACTAGTAAAAACCACTCTGTAGCATTAAATGCATCGAAACCGGGATGAAGGATTTTATTCAAATCCTGGTTCCTGACGCAAGGTGATTTCAGTACGTTTCATCCGTTCCACTACACCACGAAGTCCTTCTATAAACTGCTCCTTACTCTTCGGCTGCTGCGGTGTGTACTGCGGCGAATCCGGGACCCGTATCCGAATGGGTGGAAAACTTCCAAGCTCAGACATTGCCTTGCCTTACCACTCTCTGTTTTTTCTCCCATGATCCCCAATGCGGCTTCGCTTCCGGCCAAACTTTGGTCAACATTACGCAAATGCATGAATTGTATCAAATGCATATACATTTGCCCAATCGACCTTCTTTCTCATGCGGTTTTGCATGTAGTTGCTCCATATTGAGGTTTTCTGGTTCAACTAAATACCGTTGAACCGTCGTTTCAAAAGACCTGAAATGCTTCTGCTGTACTTCTGATGAAAACAACACTCCTCATTTATTCTAGATATAACCCCAGATCGAGTAGAAACGAGCGGCAAGCCCCTGTCCTCGCACGCCTCCCCAGATAAGAGCGCCATTTTTCTGCCCGCAACCACTGGAGTCTACAGGGATGCCCTTGGCGACTTCGGATTTCGTTATGCATAAGTGACTCATCTGCGATCCCTGCCTCAAATCCAGTTCGTGTACCTTGGCTCGTGCATTTGCCTCCAGCTTCCTCCAGATTCCACCTCGCGATGAACACCCTTGCTCTTGGTAACGGTAGGCGTTAGCCAGCCTACGTTCGGGACTCTCACCCTAGAGATGACGCCATGCTGAGCGTACTATAAAAAACGCTACTGACAACAGCAGTCATTAGCGTTTTATCATTCTTTCGGCCTCTTCCCGAATCCGACAGCATAGAGAACCGGTTTCGGAACCTCCACGTCTCCTACCTCCCCAGTTGAGGTTAAGGTGCAGGAGTTCCTCCAGCGTTCAAACGACGATGGACAAATCCCCTGTTTTGGGGCTTGAAAGATAGTATCATAATAAGACCGCCCCGTACCTCCGACCATTCTGTAATCATATATTTTTATCATATCGCTTTTATTTACAGCATTATTTACGGTGTCTTTTTTGGGAAATGTATATAAAGAAGTCGTAGATGCTAATTCTTCACAACCGATTGGTGATTTTGGCGGAAGAGAGCATGAAAAAATCAAGTGGAGCAAAGCTAAACCCGTCCGACCAACCTAGGGTTAACATAGTATAGCCTTTGATAAATTTGCCCGTGGAATGGTCAACAAGATAATTCACTAAAAAAATTATTATCCGACTGTTCCCAGGAGGTAATTAATGACGACTCTCTCTATTGGCTGCCCAAGCGGGCTTTATTCAAAGTGTCCTCAATTGGGGTCACAGTTCATCGTTTGCGACAAGGCCGTTTTTTGTTTTTCGTACGCTAGCTTCAACTTGCTATTCTTGCCAAACACTCATAGGGTCCCATGGCTTGATCTGATCGCCATATTTTCCGGCCAAAAAAGCTTTCATGTCTTCCAGCTTAGCAGGCACCTCGTTCCAAATTGGAAGGGGTGGTAACCCTCGTTTGCTTTTCAATAGGATATCCACTGTAACATACAACCGTTCTGGCTGAATCCAATGAAGGAAGCGGGAAATATCAATTTGCTTGGTCAGGGACAAGGTATCAATTTCGTCATTGTAATGCTTGTTAAACTCGCTAATCAGGTTCAGGAGGTAGTCTCTTTGCTCCTTCACGAAGTCCAGGCCGCAGATGGTGCCATGTCCTGGAACAACGATTTCGGGTTTAATTTCATCAATAATGCGATCAAGCACTTTAACCCAATTGAGGGTTCCCTCTTCGCTGTATGCCGTACAACCGTTAAACACGACATCGCCGGCGAACAGCACCTTTTCTTTTGGCATCCACAGCAGCAAGTCACTGTCAGAGTGGGCCGGAGCTACGTTGTAAATCATAACTTCCATATCGCCAAGACGGATGTTGATATCGTCCTTTATCTCAATATTCGGGAGCACCCATTCTACGCCTTCCAGGTCGAATCCTTCAAATTCCGCTGCAAAAAACCGCTCGCCCGAAGTCGATTCCGGAGAATTCTTTCCTCTTCTGATGACGCTATCCATCCAGGCGATATTTTCGGTGAGACGCTCTCTGGACGCTTCCTTGTGCATAATAATGCAAGCATCTTCAAACACTTTGTTTCCCCAGGCATGGTCACTGTTATAGTGCGAATTCACCACATATGCGGGAGAGCCGCCGTTGCTTACTTCCTTAAAAGCCTCCCGCATTTCCCGCGCATGGAACAAATCGAAGAACGTGTCATACACCAGCCCTCCGCCCTTGTTGATGAACCCGGCATTGGCCCAACTGATGCCGCGATACGGCGAAATACCGGCAAAGACGCCATTTGCGACTTCAAAAAATTTAACGCGAGGTTTTTGGATAATACGTCCATACTTCATGAAAATTCTCCTTTGCGTATATGTTTTTGGGGTAAAGCACACTGATTATGTCTTTAGTATAGAGAATCGAAAACATAAATGCAAGCAAGCACTTGCATGCATTTATTTTATGCAATATGATAGTAACAGAACAACATCAAACAACATGGATGGAGGCGCTGCAACATGAAGCTAGTAACCTTTCAAACCAAGACATCTCAGGAACCTTTGTTTGGGCTTGTAATTAACGAGAAATTTGTCGTGTCTTTTGCCGCAATCATGAAAAAGCAGGGAACATTCGTTGACGGTCTTGAAAGTATGGACAGCTATCTTCATTATTTGCCGGCAAGTTATGATGCCGCTAAGGAATTGATGCAATATGCTGTCGAACTGTCGCATCAATTCAATGAAAATGAAGTCTGCCCGATTGCAGCGGTAAAATTGCTGCCGCCGGTTCCGCATCCGGCTGCGCTTATCGATTTCGGGCTGACGCCAAGACATCTGAGAAATGCTGGCGTAAATCTGCTGCAAAGAGAATACACAGGACCGGAAAGAGAAGAACTTAAACGAAAAATTGCTGAAAAATTCCAGCAAGATCCGAATAAAGTAATTTTCAGTTATTACAAGTGTAACCATAATGCATTAATTGGCGATGGGGATACGATACATTGGCCTTCGTACTCTTCCTACCTGGATATCGAGCCGGAGCTGGCCTTTGTTACAGGGAAGGGGAATTGCATTGCAGGTTATGTTATTTTTAACGACAGTACTGTTCGCGATGTGCAGTGGCCTGATTTCCTGGCGCTGACTGGACCGACGCGCTGCAAAGATTTTGATCGCAGCAAAGGAATAGGACCATTTCTGGCTACGCCGGATGAAATCGGCAACCCGCTGGCACTGGATGTGGATGTACGGATCGGGGAGAGACTGCACTGGAAGGGAAGCACATCCGAGTATTCTGTACACCCTGCAAAAGTGATGGAGGAGATTCTCAAAGTTTTCACGCCGCTCCCGGGCACGATTATAGGAATGGGGACGATACCGGATTGCTGCGCAATCGAGACTGAACAATGGCTATTGCCCTCTGACCGAATCCAGATTACATTTGATAAATTAGGCTCGCTCACGCAATTGGTGCCTGATCATGTCAAGATTACTGAACCAAGCCGCTGGGAAAAAAGAAGCGATTTGCCTTAAATAAACGTTTATGAAAATGATGAACCCCGACCCTGCTGCATATGCAAAATCTTGTAGTAGAATAGGTTTAACATATGTAAAAGGAGAAATGCAATGCAAACTTCAGACAGAATCATTGAAGCCGCGACACGGCTCATCAAAAAGAAGGGCTATCGGGGAGTAAGCACCAAAGCCATTGCAACGGAAGCTAAAGTCAATGAATCTACGATTTTCCGGCAATTTGGAAGCAAGCAAGGCATATTGGAAGCCATCATTGAAAGACATTCGGATATCCCACAATTTGAGAAGCTGTTAAAAGAGGATGCGACCGATAATCCGGAAGTAGATCTGCTGAATGTAAGTCAGCAGTACCGTTTGTTTTTCCATAAAAATGCGGACATCATTTTGATTGGCATCCGTGACAAAGGAATGCTTCCCGAATTGGACAGAGTGCTGGCCGATCCGCCGGTGAAGCTGCACTCCTTGCTGGTTGAATATTTTGAACACCTGCAGAAGAAAAAAGTTATAGCCAGACAGGATGAGCGTCTTGCCGCCATGACTTTCCTCTCGATGTGCTACGGATTTCAGATGAGCGAGCTGATTCACCGGCAATATCAGTCCCAACTCGTCACCGAGGAAGAGTTCTACAAGCACAGTGTCTCATTGTTTGTTAAAGGAATCTTGTCTCAGTCATAAGCTTTATTGATTTATTTAATGATAAGTCTAGCTTCTCCTCTCAAAACATCACCAATTATTATTCATCACCATATAAAGTAGAAAAGCCTTGATCCATCGGTACTTCTGATGAATCAAGGCCCCCACTTTGTCTCAAACATATATTGAAAAAAAATCTCATTTATTAATTACATTTGTCTCAACTATAATGGTTACTCACAAAATTACTCTAAGAAGCTAAAAACTAGTCCAATCACTGTTTACTGATGCATAAATATTCATTTCTCACTAATTATGAAAAAAAATTCTCATTAATTCTGAAAACATTCTCATTAATTATGACACCACACATCACACTGGCTCTTAAAAAATTTAAATCTTGTAAGCCTTCATAGCTTTTCTTAGCTCCTTGAATGAAGGACGTTTGCCATACATTAAGACGCCCGTACGGTAGATTTTGGCGGCCAACCAGCCGAAGAACAAAATGGAGGCGACCAGAATACCAAGGGACAGCCAAATTTCCAGCAGGCTCGCCCGCTCCAGACCAATCCGCAACAGCATGACGGTTGGAGAAAAGAACGGAATGTACCCAGCCACCTTTACGAAAATCGTATCAGGTGCGGCGATATTGAAGATACCGATATAAAAGGCCGCCAGTGACAGCATGGTAATCGGCATGATCGCTTGTCCCAACTCCTCGGTACGGCTAACGATAGAGCCCACCGCGGCGAACAATACTGCGTACAGAAAGTAGCCGAGGATGTAGAATACCAGACCATAGCCCAACACTGCGATATTTAGTTGCGACAAATCCAGCCCGACTGAGCTAAGAATGACATTATTATGCGGCAGCATAAGGTTGGCACATACAGCGGCTGCAAAAACAGCAATTTGCAGCAGACCGACCAGGAAGATGCCGATAATTTTTCCGAACATCTGGGTCAACGGTGAGACGCTTGTGATGAGAATCTCCATGATACGTGAGCTCTTTTCCGATGTCACCTCTGCAGCAATCATATTCCCCGTCATCATGGAGGAGGTGAAGAATAAAATCATCAGTACATAGACCAAACCATAGTTAATCATAGAGGTTTCTTTTTCCTCTGTGCCCACAGTTCCCCCTGCCTCAGACGGACCCTCTACTTCCCTGCTATGCACCAATACAGGTGTGCTAATTTCGCGAATTTGATCGCTGTTCAATGCATTGCCGCCCATAATGGCTTTGACCTTAGCTTCTTGAAGTCCCGTCTGCAATAGTGTAATTACAGCAGGAGATGGCTCTTTTTCAACAGAGACGTACTCCACTTTAGGAAACGTGTCTCCCTTGGTGGCAGGCTCCGTGAACTGCACGTAACCTTGCAGCTCTCCGTTTTTCAAGGCTTGCTGCATGGCTGGCGTTTGTACGTTGTCATAACGCACCCAGATGGCTGCCGGGTTGGATTGCTCCTTGGTGAATTGTTCCAGCTGACTTGCCACTTCTGTCCGGCTCCCGGCAATCAGTCCCAAGCGATGATGCTCGGCTGCCGTTGTGCCCGAACCTCCTGTCCCATCTCCTTTAAACAAAGAAATCAAATACGGCAGATTCATACCAATTGTAATGAGCAAGGCCAGTACCAGCGTTGTAATGATAAAAGACTTGGTTCTCGCCTTCTGACGAAACGTAAAACCGATCACCGTACCCAGTCTATTCATGGGAATCACCCACCTCTCTTATGAAAATCTCGTTCAGCGTAGGTTCCTTGATCTCAAAATGCTCCACATCCGTTTGCTCCAACGCAGTTTGTAAAATCAACTTCGCCGCATCCGGCTGCTCGATATGCAGCATCCAGCCGCGATCCATAGGCTCTGCACGGCGCACGCCGGGCAGCTGCTCCAGTCCGTTCACTTCACCTGTAGTAATGAGACGAACTTTTTCACGTGGGTAACGGCCCTTAATCTCCTGCACACTTCCCTGCACAACTGTATTTGAGCGATGCAAAATCGTAATATGGCGGCACAGTTCCTCCACATGCTCCATGCGGTGGGTCGAAAATAAAATCGCAGCCCCATCATCCCGCAGCTCTTTCACCGTATCCTTAAGCAATTCAACGTTCACCGGATCAAGCCCACTGAAGGCCTCATCCAAAATAAGCAGCGTCGGGCGATGCACTACAGCAGCAATAAAACCCATTTTCTGCTGATTCCCCTTGGATAGCTCCTCAATCCGCTTGTCGTAATATTCCGGCACTCCAAAGCGCTCCAGCCAGTAGCGTAGACTTTTGTCCGCCTCCTTGGCCGACATTCCGCGCAGCCTGCCCAAATAGTTAATTTGCTCGCTCACCTTCACCTTGGGGTACAACCCTCGCTCCTCAGGCAAATAACCCATCGTCCGTTGAAGCTCCTTGCTGTAGGGCTTGCCCTCATATTGAATGTTTCCTTCATCAGGGTAAATCAGGCCGAGCACCATGCGCATCGTTGTCGTTTTGCCTGCTCCATTGCCTCCTAGTAGTCCGTAAATCTCTCCGCCGTTCACATTCAGCGAAATTCCGTTCACCGCCGTATGGTTCCCATATTGCTTCACGACCTTTTCCAATTGCAGCATGCTCATGATTGTTTTACCCCTTCCTTCTCCATAAATGTCTCTGCATTCGCAGATATTTGTCCTGCAGACCAATATACTAAAATATCATCCAGTTCCAGACGCCGCACACGGATGGGACGAATCCCTGCTTGTTCCAATATAGCACTGGTCTCCCCGGCTGCCAGCGTTATAATTCGCTGTAAATTCCCATCACTCTCCGTCTCTACAACTCCCGGAAGCTCCGATGCCTCCTCTGGTGTACCTTCAAACCACATTTCCTTGCCATTTTCGAGCAAATGGTCTTTTTCCAGCTTGCCGAGCAGCCTGCCATCATGCATCAGGACAATATAATCCGCCAAACGCTTGATCTCGTCCATGATATGGGTAGCAATAATGATCGTCGTTTTGCCGTTCTTCATACAATCCCGCAGTTCCTCCAGCATGATTTTCCAGGCAAAAGGGTCTAAACCCGATGAAGGCTCATCCAGCAGCAACACACGTGGGTGCGGCGCCAAGGCAGCAGCCAGTTCGAATTTCCGGCGCTGCCCCTTGGACATACGCGATAATTTCGTATGTGCTGGAACCTGAAAGCGGTCCATTAGACGCTGAAAACGTGTTTCATCCCAGCCGGGATACCACAAGGCTCGAAAAGCCGCTGCTGCTTCTGCCGTTAATCGATCCTCCTCGCGAACCGGCTGCTCCGGTATATACCCAACCCATTGTCGTGTATCTGCCGGCATACCGTCGGGGTATGCTTGACCGAACCAACGAATCTCACCGGAATCCGGATGAACAAGCTGAGTCAGCAAATGAATCAATGTGCTTTTCCCTGATCCGTTATGTCCAGCCAGAGCGACCACATATCCTGGTTCAACAGTTAGATTAATCGGCCCAATATTCCGGTTACCCCGGGTTTTATAGACCTGGCTCATCTCAATAATTGGTACTTTCCTCTGTATTTGCGTAGGAACTTCCACATGATTGTTCACAGCTGTCACTCCTTCACCTGGACTTCATACCTTCTCTTCACCATTTCTGCGAAAAGCTCCAACAATTCCTGCTCTGTCATCTGCACAGCAATGCCTGTATCAATCGCCGTTTCCAACGCCTCGGTCACCGCTTTAAGGCGGTAACCTGAGCGCATATCATCCTCGACCAGAGCGACAAAGGTGCCCGTTCCCTGCCGGGTACGTAGCAAACCTTCGTTCTCCAAATCCTGATAGACCCGCCGGACGGTGATGACGCTGCAACGGAGCGTTCCCGCAAACTCACGAATGGAGGGAAGCAGCGTTCCCGCTGCAATCTGTCCGGTTACAATGAGTGAACGAAGCTGCTTTTCAATCTGCGCATACAGCGGTTCCGCGCTATTCTCATCAATTTGCACTGGAATATTCACCTGCTTTCCCCCCCCCTTTTTAGTTACTTTTGTACACATACTACTAAGTTAAGTCCCGCTTCATGAGCTTACGCTGTGTCACCCGATAGGACACTGACATAGCTAGAATTCCTGCTAACAATGCTCCCCACATCACCGGGGACAACAGCAACCATTCCTTACTGTAAGATGCCGTTATCGATACCAGATTGGCCCCGCATACTCGAACTATAATCGTAACTATCCCACAAATAAGCATGATGACAATGGATATCCAAAAGTAGGATTTACCTTTTTTAAGAAATTCCAAGTGAATATAAATGGCTTGAATCAGCATTCCGTAGCCTATCCAAGTAAGTGCAAACGATACAAAGAAACCTGTACTGGCATATACCCGAAACGTAGCTGACAACGTAAACAAGAGAGTAAAAAATATCACACTATTCACAACAAACGCCAAAAGCGCCTGTTGAATTCGACTCATAATCACCGCATTCATCGGTATAGGCAAGGTGCGGAAAAAGGCTAGCATATGCGTATAGGAATCTTCCTGAAGATATTTAAATGCACGGCGGTTATAAATGAATCCGAGAAACGGAATCAACGCCAGCATGATAAAATCGGCTACTGGACTTAAGTTTCCACGTTCACCCCATTGCACACTTACAGCAAAACTCATGGTAAATCCCAAATATGCAATAAACAGCAATGTCCACAGCATGACATATGGATTGTTGCGAAAATCGTGCCGGGTAATCTTCCATGCCTGCTTGATAATTGTCATTTTCTCATCCTGATCCCTTCTGCACTGCTTGTGTAATAACGACCTCGTTCTCTCTTCATACGAAGTAATTATTACAGTAATCAGTGTTATTACTGTATATATCTTTATACACAGTATATAAACCATGAATTACTGCTGTCAACACCTGCATGTAAATTGTGCGTACAATCACAAAAGCTCGTCATGACCTATGCTACTCTGTAAATGATAAACGTTCTCAATCAAGGGGATGAATAAATGAATAAGATACTGCACTGGGATGAGCCGATATTTAACCTTGTTAACCGTCACCCCGAAGTGAAGGACATTATGGTAGAGCTGGGTTTTCACGATATCGCCAAGCCTGGCATGTTACAAACCGCAGGTCGTTTTATGACACTGTCCAAAGGTATTGCATTGAAAAAAGTAGATATGGAAACCGTGCAGCGGACATTTTTGCAACATGGTTTTACTATTCAAAAATAAAGGAGCTAACCATCATGAGCGAGCTAATTAACAACCGTGAACATACAGCACAGGAATTAACGGAACGTCAACAAACGCTAAAGGAAATTATAAAAGAATTACATGCCGGGAAGAGCGTGGAGGAAGTCAAAGCCCGTTTCGCAGAGGCTGTTGGCGGAGTAAGCGTGGCTGAAATTTCGGCTATGGAGCATGCATTGATGACCGAGGAGGGAATTCCCGTATCGGAAGTGCAGCGTCTTTGTTCCGTGCATACATCGATATTCAAGGGTTCCATTGAGGATATTCACCGTCCTGCCGGACCGGAGGAACAACCGGGACATCCCGTTCATACCTTCAAGCTGGAAAATCGGGAGATCGAACAATTGGTCAACTTCAAGTTGTCATTGCACGCGGACCAATTTCAAAAGGACGACAGTCCCAAAATTATCTACAAGTTACTGGAAGATTTAAGTCTGCTTCTCGATCTTGACAAGCACTATAGCCGCAAAGAAAATCTGGTCTTTCCTTATCTAGAACGCTATGGAATTTTTGGCCCAACCAAAGTCATGTGGGGTGTGGACGACAGCATTCGTGCCGCAATCAAGGAAGCGAAGAGTCTGCTCGCTGAATATAACGGAGATCGTGAACAGATTGGGAAGGCGCTTGCCCATATCATGAGCGAAGTGAATGAAATGATATTCAAGGAAGAGAATATTTTGCTGCCGATGGCACTCAGTAAGCTGACAGAGGATGAGTGGCTGAAAATAGCCCGGGAAAGCGAGGAAATCGGGTTCTGCCTGACTGCTCCCGAACGTGAATGGATACCCGAACGGGCAGAGGAACCTGCAGAAGCCCTTGAGCAAACGGAAGGCACATCCGGAACACCGCAAGGCTTCGTGAGATTCGAGACAGGGATTGTATCCGTCCAACAATTGGAACTGCTGTTGAATCATCTACCCGTTGACCTGACTTTTATCGATGAAAATGATGTTGTTCGCTATTTTTCCCATGGTAAGGAACGAATCTTCGCGCGCACGAAAGCCGTCATTGGTCGTACCGTACAGAATTGTCATCCACCCCAAAGCGTGCATGTCGTTGAGAAGCTGCTGGAAGATTTTAAAGCAGGCCGCAAGGATGCTGAAGATTTTTGGATTCCAATCAAGGACAAATTTGTCTACATCCGTTATTTTGCCATCCGTGATGCTGAGGGCCACTATCTGGGAACGTTGGAATTCACGCAAAATATTGCACCAATTCGTGCCTTGGAAGGACAAAAGCGTATTCTATCCGAATAGTATCCAACCGTAAGCCACCATGTTTAGGTTTTTGCCACTCATATTTATAATATGTTGTTCTACTATAAGTTTGGCTCCCAGCCTTTCATAAAAAGTACATGCTGGATTATCTGCTAGCACCCATACGATTACAGAGTGAATATCCATACTATCAAAATGTTGAAGCAGGCGTAAAAATAGTCTCTTCCCCAAGCCTAAACTATGGTATTCACTCAAAACGTAAATAGCCGTTATTTCTCCCCCATACGGGGGATATTCACCTGACTTTTCCGGACCTCCACTCACAAATCCGATGATTCCCCCCTTCTCATTTTCAGCAACATATACCCGATGACCGTCTTCACTGGATAGATTCGCATTCCACAGTTCTGTTCTTTGCTCATAAGAAAGCTGTTCCAGAACCTGGGCAGGCATTATATCTTTGTACGTCGTTCTCCAGCAATCTACGTGCACCTTGGCGATGCCCTCGGCATCTGATATCGTTGCTTCCCTGATGATCATGTGAGTTCCACTCCTAGTTTCCAATATTATGCTTTCTATTATACCGACGATCCAAATCTTGATCTATAATAAGAATATTCATTGTTTAGTGAAGTTGGATAGGATAACCGTTCACTACACTACTCGTTCATTACTGGAGGATTTGACTTGAATAAAATTGTTTCATTTTATGTGCCGCTTGGCATTTCGTCATTAATTGCTGCACTAACGCATGTCATCGTCAATGCTGTGCTTGCTCGTTCGGAACATCCTTCGTTTACATTAAGCAGCTATGCGGTTGCCGTCAGCCTGTGCCTACTGTTGGAAACTCCGTTAACCGCAGTACGGCAGATGACCACGAAATTCGGTTATGATCGCAAGTCCGTTCATTCTATTGGTATTTTATGTACGTTCGTGGCGGTGACTGTATTGATCATAGGCTGGAGTATCGGGTTGACGCCCGTAGGCAATCTAGTCTTTCAATATGTATTTGGTGTGTCCCCAGTATTGATCGAACCCACCAAGAACGTATTTCAGGTTCTTACTTTACTATACATATTAGTAGCTGTCCGTAACATATATCAGGGACTTATTATTAACAAGCACCGAACGGCATGGATGACATTCAGCTCGTCCATACGTATTATCGTGATGCTAATTGCTTCCTGGTTTTTGATCCATGCTGGCTGGACGAATGACGGACGAGTCGGTGCCGCCATTTTTATTGCAGGTATCCTCATAGAGCTGGTCGTTACTTTTTTAGAAGGCCGAGTTCTCAAAAGAAAGCTGCCTCCTGACAACGCGGAGCAAACCATCCATCATGCGAAGCATCTCCTACCTTTTTATCTTCCTTTGCTATATTCGGCGCTGGTACTGGTTATCTTGAATCCTTCCATCCAAGCTGCGCTGAACAATACAACTGATCCACTTTTGGCCGTGGCATCCTTTTCTGTAGCACTGCAAATCCTAAATTTATTTGTCTGGTTTTGCAGCTCTTTGCATCAAATTGTGATTCAATTTTATACGTCCAAGCGCAGGGAAGTGCTGATATTTTTGAGCTTTTTGTCTATCCTATCGCCGCTGCTACTCCTGTTACTTTCCTTCAGATTTGCTGGCGATCCTGTGTTACGGAATGTATTGGGATTGGAAGGAGAATTGTTGCTAGAAACCAGAGGATTGCTTCGCATACTGGCTGTCTATGTCGCATTTTATCCTTGGGTGGAATATTTTATTGGAAGGTCAATATTAATCGGCAATACCAAACCTATCTTTATCGGTAGGCTGTTTTCTGTAAGCTTTGCGATTCTCGCGCTTATTCTGTGTATCTGCTTTTTTCCAGGACTGGACGGCAACGTGGCGGGAATTGTGATGGCTGTTTCCTCCCCTGTCGAGCTGGGGATTTATCTGTTGCTTTACCGAAAAATCTCTACAAGCACGATGAATGTATCCTCCTGAAAAAACTTACCTAGAGAGCCTTATGCAAACGACCCGCACATTGACTCCCTATGGCACAACTATCCTTTACGAGGTCAAAATATAGGGGCCGTTCTTAGTAATCGCAATCGTGTGCTCGTATTGAGCTCCCCAACTGCCGTCTGCTGTGCTGATGGTCCAGCCATCGTCCCCCCAGAGCACGGCCCCCTCGGTTCCGAGGGTAAATACCGGCTCAATGGTAATCACCATCCCTTCTCGCAGTGGTAATCCCGTCTTGGGACGACCGTAGTGCAGAACCTCTGGCGGCTCATGCATTTGGCGGCCAATGCCATGCCCGATCAGAGGCTTGACGTTGCCGAACCGCCGCCAGCCTGCCGCTTTTTCCACAGCATGCCCGATATCCCCCAACGTCCTCCCCGGGCGGGCAACCTCGATACCGCGTACCAATGCCCTATGGGTCTGCCGCAACAGTCGTGCTACCGGGCGGCTAATGTTACCTACCGCATAGGTCCATCCTCGGTCAGCCAGCCAACCATCTTTGTTAACCACAATGTCGATGGTCACAATATCCCCATCATGAAGCACCCGCTCCGAGGGAAAACCGTGACATACTACCTCGTTGACCGAAGCGCAGGTGGCATAAGGGAAACCTTTATAGCCCTTTTGTTCAGGCGTGGCTCCACGCTTGCTTAAAAACTGCTCCACCCAAGCATCGATTTCAAGCGTTGTGATTCCCGGAAGAATACGACTTTCCAGCGCACGATGGCAATCTGCCAAAATACGTCCGGCCTCCCTCATGTAGCCGATTTCCTCCGGTGTTCGTATCGCTATCTCTATTGGAATCCGCCTCCTTTGAGCATACAAATTCACTAAACCTATCCCATTGTATGCAGGACGGACACAAAAAAACCGTCTCCTCTGTGGATAGACGGTTTATAAAAGTCGTATTTCTAGTTTTTCGGGTAATCGAACCCTTTAAGATACTGAAGAATTTATGCGACCGAGTTCGTTTTCCACCACCATGGTCAACTCTTCCTCATACCCTCCTGTAATCCGGTATTTTCGCACATATTCCTTTACAAATTTTTTGGGATCCTTAGGCCGGAAAATTCGAGTCATTTCCCGCAGACTTTCCTTAACTTCATTGTGACCTTTCGTTGCCATGTAACTCCCTCCCAAAACGTTGAAAATAAGTGCTCCGTTGAAGAGAATGCCGAAAAGTATTGATGTCCTTATGCAGTGAAGTAGTATGTCTAATTGCAGCTTAGGTCGGGAACACCTTATACAAGGCATGTACCTGACACTATTATTAACCGATTTTCTTTTGGCTGAATCACTACCCCATTATAACATATTCAGATACAGCTTTCAGCTTTCCAGTAAATTTACATTGATTTTACCTATCTTTTACGCATCATGTCATTTGGGGTACTCAATCAGCTGTTGCACAGGAGGGTATACCTTATTTATCGGTTTTTGGAGTGTATGTGTTTGGGGTAAAATAAATAAACATAACAAGGAGGGAAAAGGATGAGCCGCTATGCTCCGCTGTTCACTGCACCTGTTGCCCGTATGTCTGCCCTGAACATAGGAACTTGCGAAGAGGAGGGCATCAGCGTCTCCCTACTTGATCAGGCAGACCGTGAAATCCAAGCCAAGTTTCCTAAAATGCACAGCTTCCTGCTGCTGCGCCACGGCAAACTGATCTGGGAACGCTATTATAACGGGCATGAAGTAAGCTCTCTGAACGATTTGCGATCCGCGACCAAAAGCTTCACTTCCACGCTCATCGGCATAGCTATGGCTCGCGGTGATATGCCCGGGCCAGAGACGGCTGTGCATAAGCTGTTGTCTGAGTATTTACCTAGGCGGAAGGAAACACTGCTAGAGCAGATTACGATTCGCCATCTGTTGACCATGACATCCGGCCTATATTGGCAGACGGGCAAAAAGCTCGGAGAAGCTTTTATCCACCGTTTTCATCGCAGCAAAAGCTGGCCGTCCTTTGCCCTGCGTTTACCTGTACAGGAGGATCAACTCGGTGTATTCCAATATCGTAGTGTTGATTCTCACCTGTTGTCCGTGCTGCTGACCCAATGCTGTGGGATTGACGCCTATACGTACGCTCTCCAGCATCTGTTCGAACCCTTAGGTTTTGGAAGAAGTGGTTGGGCACAAGATCCAGAGGGCTACACCATGGGACACATCGGGCTATATCTGACATCGCGTGACATGGCTAAATTTGGCGATTGCTGCCTTCATCAAGGCAGCTGGAACGGAAAAGAATTGATTCCGGCCGATTGGCTGCATCAGGCGACACAGCGACAGGTTGAAGGCTATCCAGAATTCGGGGATTACGGATTCCAATGGTGGACAGGACGACTCCACGGCATCAACTACGCGTGTGCACACGGACATGGAGGACAGCAAATTTATCTTGTGCCAGAAGCGAACGCAGTCGCGGTATTTACAGCAGACAGCAAGGTGAGCCGTTGGAAAAATCCGCGAACACTGCTGGAGCGCTACGTTTTGCCAGCCGTATCCTCCCTCAACTTGGAACGTTCCTGATATGAGCTTCATGTGCTTATTGATAATAGGAGGCTAAACAATCATGGAAGTCTCACCACCAAAAATTCTAATATTGTACGCCAGTTACGGGGAAGGCCATGTGCAGGCCGCTCGGGCAATTATGGACAGTTTGCGAAGACTCGGACGCTGCGAGGTACAACTTCTCGACCTGATGGCTGAATCTCATCCCTGGTTGAACGGTCTGACCAAATTTGTATATATGCAAAGCTTCAAAACCATTCCGCAGCTTTACGGCTGGGTCTATAACATCACGCGCGGTATGCAGGCTAAATCGGCCTTCGGCCATGTGTTGCATTCATTCGGGATGCGTCAACTCACGCTCACTTTGAAAAAGGAGTTGCCGGATCTCGTGATACATACGTTCCCGCAGCTCGCGCTCCCGGTGTTACGCCGCAAAATGGGAATGAATTTGCCTATTGTCAACGTGGTTACAGATTTCGATCTGCATGGGCGCTGGCTGCATCCTGATATTGACCGCTACTATGTAGCCACTGAGGATATCCAGCAGGAAGCCGCCCAGCGGGGAATACCTATCGAACGCATTATCGCTACGGGTATTCCGATTCACGCTTCTTTTTATAACATGTCTGCCAACGAAGTTCCCGTTCAGGAACAGGTAATTCCATCACTACAGTCTGAGACTACTACGCTACTCATTATGGCTGGCGCCTATGGTGTGCTATCCGGCATACTGGATATCTGCCGGCAATTAAGCCAGCTTCCTCAGTTGCGGCTACTGATCGTCTGCGGACGTAACCAGCAACTGAAAGCAGAATTGGATGCGCTGTATGCAAACCACCCGGACATTTACACCTATGGATTCGTGGACTTTGTCCCAGCACTTATGCGTGCGAGCAATCTGGTGATTACGAAGCCCGGCGGCATCACACTCTCGGAAAGCATCGCATCCGGTTTGCCTATTCTTGTGTTCAAGCCCGTACCCGGTCAGGAGCTAAATAATGCTCTGTATTTGCAGCAAAAAGGAGCTGCCCGTATTGCTCGCACTACGGAGGAGCTGATTCAGCATTGTCTCGACCTGATTTCCACCCCCTCTCTTGCCGAAGAGATGATGCAGGCGATTGAGTTGCTTCGCAAACCTCATCCCGCAGACCAAATTGCCGAGGATATTTTGCATCAGCTTGTGGATAAAAGACCTTCCGTCCGGACAAATTAACGAAGAATAAAGTCAGACGGAGGGGATACCTATGGAACACAAAGGGAAGGATTTGCTCCCGCTAACAGGAGAAAAGGTAGAAGTGGATGGTGTTTATATTGATGAGGATGGACATGAGCAGCATTTGCACAGAGGTCAGCATTTTCCCGCTGATGTTGTTCTGGGGACTTCCGAGTGGAAAATGACCGAATATGCCTTTGATAACCATCATGAAGGACGTACTGATGAACGACTTATCCCCAAAGAGGACGACGAGGATAAAAAGGGTAAAATCACACATCCACGCCGTCGTTTACAACGCGGAGACCGCTAAATAAGACAACTTATCCACGGTTAATACCAATCTGTTGATATTTTGTGGACAACCTGTGTGCAAAGTGTGCTAAATCGCTATACTGTCTACAGTTTGTGCACAATTTGTGCATAACCTATGTTTATTTTGTGGACAAGTAGTAGGGTTTAGTGGATAAAATGCGTACAACATGTGCAAAACCTGTGTATAACCCTGTGAATGACTGAGCGAATTCTTTTCGTTCAGTCTTTTTCGTGTTTTTATACACATTCCCTGATTGAACTTTTTCTGGCGTTTCGGGCATATCTTTAATTCCTATCCTCATAGCTTGTATAGTACGGATAACTTATAAAGGGGGATTTGCCTGACATGTCAGTCTATAAGTCTTCCACGGGATTGGATGAAAATATAGCAGCTGTCCTGTGCTATCTGTTCGCATTTATTGGCGCACTGGCCTTTGTCATGCTGGAAAAGAAAAGTCGATTTGTATTATTTCACGCGCTGCAATCCATATTTCTGTTTGTCACCCTCATGATCGGGCATGTGCTTGTTGGATTCATTCCGCTGCTCGGTCCTCTGCTCGCTTCCCTACTAACGCTGGCAGGCCTTGTATTGTGGGTCATCCTGTTAATTCGCGCGGGACAAGGCAAGTGGCTCAAGCTTCCCTGGGTAGGCGATCTAGCTCTTCATCAAGCCCGGCAATTGTGAAATCAACAAAAAACCTTGATCCTTAGCAGGATTCAAGGTTTTTGCTGTTTCGATGATTACTCTTTATCGCATGTTCGCTTCTTCTGTCCTATATGAATGTATCCCAGCTTATCTGGGTTGACCATTAAATAAAAGCTCTGAATATGCTCCCCGTCCGGTGTCAGTCTGAGACATAAGGTTTCTCTCACTTTTCCATCTTCCAGAAATGCCAGCTGGACCTCACCATTGATGATGGTGTGGAACACATCTCTTTCTCGTAAAACGGTTAATACCCGACGAGAAGTCAACAGGGCAAGAACGCCTTTGCGTACAACCATCGGTCTCATCACCGTATGGACATTACCTCCGCCATCTGACACGAATACAGGTTGTTCAGCCAGTAGTTCCAGCATAGCAGTCACATCGTAGGCAAGAAAGGCGGTTGTAAAACGTTCTAGTAGTTTTATTCGGGATGAGTTATTCATATTACGACTGGACTGAGCCTCAAGAGCAGATTCTCCTGAAGATAGAATACGACGGGAGCGACTGAACAACTGACGACAGTTGCTCTCAGTCTTCCCCAGCAATTCCGCAATATCTTTGTAATCATATTGAAAAGCTTCCCTCAGCACAAAAACAGCCCGCTCTATCGGCTTTAGCTGCTCCAGCAAAACCAGAAAAGCGTAAGATATCATGTCTTTACGCTCTAACCAATCCGCAGGGAGATCTGCGCTTTCACCCAACGGCTCCGGCAGCCACTGTCCTACATATGTCTCTCTTTGCTTGCGCGCAGAGTTCAACAGATTCAGACACCGATTCATCGTCATTTTGGCTACATAGGCTTTGGGATTGTGTATATCATCCAGGGGCTTATTCTTCAGCTCGACAAAGCAGTCTTGAACTACATCCTCGGCATCCGTAACCGCTCCAAGCATGCGATAAGCAATGGCAAAAGAATATTTGCGATATCTTTGATACAGCTCCTCCAGATTTAAATCCACCGATTCTTGTTCAATTCTGTGTTCTTTGCCAGACAAAGCATAGCCCCCTGTTCATTTAAAGAATGCCCGGATACATTCCCGTTGCAATCGCAATCCGGTTCCAACTGTTAATCACGTTAACCGCGGTTATCAAATCTACGTATTCTTCCTCTGTAAAATGTTCTCTGACCCTATTGTACAAATCCGTAGATACCCCTTGTTCAGAGATGCGAGTGACCGCTTCAGCCAATTCAAGCATAACACGTTCTTTTTCCGTGAACAAAGGAACCTCCCGCCATAAGGCTAGCTGCAAAATGTGGTCAGCATAATCCCCCAGCTTGAGCAAATCCTTCGCATGCATATCCAGACAATAGGAACATCCATTGATTTGGGATACTCTAATTTTCAGTAGTTCGTACAATACTTTGTCTGTAAAACGACTGGAAATATATTTTTCCATCTCCATCATTGCCTTGAATGTGCTAGGACTCACTGCTCTGTGATTGAATCTTAAACTCACGATACATCGCCTCCATTATTGGTTTACATATAGAAGACAAATGAACATGTGATTTTGTGACAATGTGTAATACATCAATTTGGAATTGCCCTCAATTGACATAGCATGTATTATAGATAAATGATTTTATGTAAAGAAGGTGAGCACTCACATGAGCGGAAAAGGTATTATAAAAGAATTTAAAGAATTCGCTGTACGGGGTAACGTGATTGACCTCGCGGTCGGTGTTATCATCGGTGGAGCGTTTGGCAAGATTGTTACTTCTGTGGTAAACGATATTATTATGCCTCCGATTGGTAAACTTCTGGGCGGCATGAATTTTCCAGACTTGTATGTAGCTTTACGAGCTGCCGACCCTTTAAATGCTGACGGTACACGCATGACTTTGGCACAGGCCAAAGAAGCAGGGATCGCAGTCCTCGCCTATGGTCAGTTCATTAACGTTCTGCTGGACTTCCTGATCGTGGCCTTCTGTGTGTTCATGCTGGTCAAAGGGATTAACATGCTGAAACGCAAAGAGGAAGAAAAACCTCCTCAGGAAAAAACGATCAAGGAATGTCCACATTGCCTATCCGAAATTCCTGTAGCCGCTACCCGTTGCGCACATTGCACTTCCAAGCTGGAAGGGTACGTCGAAGCACGCTGACCCAACCCACACCTATATGACTACAACAAACGGCTTAAGACGGTATACCGTCTTAAGCCGTTTTAGTATGGTGTAGGAGATCTGATTAGTTGAAATTGGTGATAATGCCACGGGGTCTGACGGGCAAGCCCTCAGCGTACAGATGGGAAACATCACCGAAGCCGATGCAACGGGGAACTGCCCATTCCTGAGAGCGCTCATCAAACAAGATCGTGGTTACGGAGCTAGGCGGCATCCAAAAACCGGACCAGACCAAGGCCAATGGCAGCTCCAACAGATGAGCAAGCCAGGTCAACCCGAAGCCGCCATGACAAAACACGGCCACCTGATCTTCGGTATGCTTCAGAATCCGGTACCTGCCCTCCACCCGCTCAAAGCCTTGCCGTTTCAGGAATTCATCGGAATGAAGCTTCAGCCGTTCGAAGGTTTCGGGACTTTGCGTTCCCTGATAATAGGAAATCTCCTGCCAAGAGTCATGAGTCGGCAAGGGCAACTCGGAACGGATCACTTCACCTGGCAAATCCCAATGGGAAAGACGACCGTATGGAGTTTCCTCCAGCTTTAGAGCCAGCTCCTGTGTCCAGTGTTCCACTTCATGAGTCATACCCAGAGAATCGGCGGTGTAGCGCATCGTATCCAAAGCCCGCCCCAAAGGAGAGGCATAAATTCGATCCAGTCCGTGACTGGAAAGCCGTTTGGCCAGTGCCTGGGCTTCCAAATGCCCCTCCGGCGTGATGGTGTTGTTGGGGTAATCGGGGTCTGCGTGCCGGATAATATACAATCTCATTATTGGTTCTCCGTTTCTATGAATGGCGACAGGATCGCTTTATCTCATTACATCGATTAGTTCTCCTGATCTTTAACGTTTATTCAGCAAATTTTCCAAAATCGCGCGCAAATCCCTGTCTTCCTGGTAGACTTCCTCACCTGTATCCAGCTCAATAACCCGGATATATGTATAATTGGCTCTGACATCGACTGGTTTAAAAATTAATTCCTCCGGATTGTCTGGGCGGACATCATAGCCCATATTTTTGAACATATCCGTGATTTGATCAATCCCCGGCTTGCCTCCGCTTTCCAGCATAATCAACCCGCGCAGTTCCTTGGGTTCCTCTGGATGCATGACTCGAAAATGTACTATACATTCCATGTAAAATCGCTCCTTTCAATCGTAAACCTGTGTGATATTACAAATCCTTATGTTCCCAGCATACCCCAAATGCCACTCCACATTCCACACCCGCCTTCATATCGTCGGGACAGAAAACACGTTATACTGTAAAGTAGACCTTTGATTTCTGCTTACTATAGGAGGAACCACGATGACTAGCGAGCTTCTGGATATCTACGATGATGAAGACAAACCTCTTGGCACAGCCTCGCGACAAGACGCACATGCCAAGGGATACTGGCACCATACCTTTCACTGCTGGCTTGCACGAGACACTTCGACAGACCGTCGCTTGCTGTTCCAACAGCGTCAGGATACGAAGGACACCTTCCCCGGATGCTACGATATTACAGCAGCCGGTCACTTGACGGCAGGCGAAGACATGTCTCAGGCGGCTCGTGAGCTGGAGGAAGAACTGGGCATTCATGTTCCCTTTACCTCATTAACACCGCTGATGACCGTTCGGTATGAAAGCAAAGGTACCGCACAGGGCACCTCTTTTTGGGATCGGGAGGTTAGCTCGGTGTTTGGACTGCTATCAAACCAGCCATTGGAAGCTTATCACCTCCAGCAAGAAGAAGTAGCCGGACTGTACGAAGCAGATCTTAACCAAGCACTGGCCCTTTTTGAAGGCCGTATTCCCTTTATCGAAGCCCATGGCATTACGTCGGGGCCGAACCCGGAAAAAACTCGCCGCCTGATTACATCGGATCAATTCGTGCCTCATAAGGCGGGCTATATTACATCTATATGCCGGGCACTAATGGAACTTCCTACCCGGTAATCTTTAGCTATTCTCCAGCTGACATATATTTGCCGATAATGCCTTCATACCGCCAGCCATACCGGGTCGACAGTTCTCTGCCCATATCATGCTCTAGCTCATACAGAATAAGATCCTGAGCAAAATGATTAAGCAGCAGACCTGTCATTACCGGATGCTCGGTAATAAGCGCCTGTGTCGGGCAATTCTCTCCCCGCATACCCAGCATGCACCAACGCCGATCAATAACAAAAGAAAATTTGCGCCCTGCTGGTTCCTGTCCGTCTGTACCAGACCTAAGCGGTAACCACGGTCCCATCATGCTTTCTCCGTTATCGCAGGACCAGAGCAGACGCACACCTCGACTCTCAGCTTTCTCCAACTCTGTCCGCAGCAGTTCGGCTTCCTCGCGCCACAAATCCAACACAATCTCATGCTCTGCCCGTTCCAATTCACGTGTCAGACTTTCCAGCACCTTCCGATCGCCTTCCGCGTTATAAAAGGTCGGCTTGCTTGGTTCTGTTCGTGGCATTTCCTTCTCCACCGCACGTAGAGACTCCTGCATCTGCCCTTCGATCATCCGGGTCAGTTCACCCGGTGGCAGCATGCTGTAACGAACAGGCTCTCCAGCACTGGTTCTGAGGTATCCCTGCCCGGCCAAACGCTGCAAAGCCGCGTACACGTTGGAGCGCGATGCGCCCAGACGCTTAGCCACTTCATAGCCGGAAGCCGCATTTTGCCTCGAAAGCTCGACCATAACCTTGGCTTCCATTTCCGTAAAACCCAGATTCCGCAGATGATGCAGCAAACGCTCCATATGTTCTGTTCCCCCTATGCTGCCTGGCGTTATGTCTGTGTCCTGCGGCAGCCTGTTCGGCTGCGTCAAATCTGTTCAGCTCCGCAGCGCGGGCACCACTTAGACCCTTTGGGTAGTTCTGCAGTACAGATTTGGCATTTTACATTTTCACGTACTTGTGCAGACGGCGTTGCCGGCTTCTCGGCCCCGGAGTTGTTGGCCTTCCAATATCGAATCCGCTCGTCCAGCTCTTCCTGACGCTCACGCTCACGTGCCAGTTCTTCAAGACGACGGTGTTCTTTTTCCAGATCTTCCTGACGACGGCGCTCCCATTCAGCGTCGAATGCCGCTTTTTCTTCTGGCGTAAAATCAGATACTGTGTAATCGCGGTCTAGTCCCGCTGGTTCGTGTGTTTCATACCGCTCATCCTGTTCCTGTTCATGCCGATCGACTACTTCATGTTCTGCATATTCCGTGTAAGCAGGCGCAGCATCCTTCACTACCTCTGGCTTGCGCAGATCAAAAGAATAGACGTCCGTTGGCACCTCTTCACGCACAGCAGCTACTTGTTTGGAAGCAGCCTGTCCTTCATTGAGCTTGCGTCCGCATTTGGGACAAAAGTTCGCATCCAGAGGCACAACCGCTCCACAGGTGCATAAATGAGCGTTTTTCAATTCTGCAATTCTACTGCGCAGCTCGTCAATTTCATCCTGAAGCTCATCACATGCAGTGGATAGCTGTGTCATCTCGGTTTCTGCCACTGACATGTCGGATGCGCGGTAACCTTCGTAAAAGATCTGACCCATTCGTAAGAAATGAACATCCATTTCCTGCTGAATCGTTGTAATTTGTGAATTGATCTTACTAATCTCGACAGCATGCTGCGCCTTTTCTGTTGCGCGATTAGCGCCTTCCTTTATACGTTGAATCAGCTTCATCGTTATTTCCTCCCCATATCCAGCCGGATTTCATTGTACCGTCCGTATATCCCAAAGTTTTTTTCTGTTGGCAAACCTCGAACTCCTGTATAATGGAATGCGGTCATATCGCCTGATTGAAGGCTATAGGCATTAGCGTCAACGTATTGACGTTCTGATGCTCCGCCAAGATCCGCATGAATTTCAGCATTATTTTAGTCCATCGCCTTGTTCTTATCGTCAGCTAAAGCTGACTAGAACTCTATCATACCAAAAACTACCCCCATTTGTGAAAATGGAAGATTTTAAGAACGAAAGGGGTTTCAGGATTATGGACCCAAATCCTTCTTTTTACCCCCGACCCATCGGGGTTCCTTATTCAACGTCGAGCCCTCAGGCACGTCGTGCTTCCATGGATACCAGTATAACGCTGGTGCCCGACACCGACCAAGACTCGGCCTATTTTCGTGCTTTAGAGAACGCCGGCATTCACCTGAACCGCCCGCAGATCCAGGCCGTTCGCCACGGCAAAGGCCCCCTTCTAACCCTTGCAGGGGCTGGCTGCGGCAAAACCACAGTGCTGGCTGCCCGCGCAGGCTACCTGATGGCTATGCGGGATGTCCCTGCATCGTCCATTCTGCTGGTGACCTTCACCAGCAAGGCAGCTGCCGAAATGAAACTGCGCATCGGCGGATTACCCGGTGTGCGCCCTGCCGCTGCACGTGCAGTTCAGGCACGCACCTTTCACTCATTCGCTTTGGCGATGCTGCGTCATCGTGGCGTACAAGATGAAGTGTTCGGCGAAACGCAGGCCCAGCATACCGTCATGAAAATGATGCTGCGGCAGCTTGGGCTCAGCGAGGCTTTCCAGCCAGAAAGCCTGCTGTCTGCCCTCTCCGCCTGGAAAGCGGAAGGCCGCAGCGCGGATGAGCTACCGGAAACCGTGCGCGAGGAATCGGATGCCAAGCGTGCCATGCTCGCCTATGAAGCGTGGAAACAGGAGCGCAATAAAATGGATTTTGACGATATTCTGCTGCGTGCCTCCGCACTGCTGCGTGACCCGGATGTGCTTCAGCCGCTTCAGCGGCGTTTTTCACATATCATGGTCGATGAATTTCAGGATACGAATGCCCTGCAATATGAGATGGTGCAACGATTGGCTGCCCGACATCGCAATCTGATGGTTGTGGGGGATGATGATCAGACGATCTATACGTTTAATGGGGCACGCCAGGAATCCATTCTGGAGTTTGACAAGGTCTATAAGGATGCAAAGGTCATCACCCTGGATATTAATTATCGCAGCGATGCGCGGATTTTGGGGCTGGGCTCTAACATTGTCGCCAAAAATGTTCATCGACGCTCCAAACGTCTTTCGGCTGCCGGGCGTGAAGGCTTGCCGCCGCAGTTTGCCACCCCATCCGGACCCGAGGAGGAAGCGGGGCATATTGTTACCCATCTACTCGGACAGGTAGAGGAAGGGCGGCTGCGCTACCGGGATATCGCTATTTTGCACCGGACAGCCAGCGGAAGCCGGTCTATTTTTGAGCAATTAATTATGCGGGATGTCCCATTTATTCAGTACGGAGCAGGGGCTGTATTTTATGATCAGTCCCTGATTCGTCCCTTAATGGATCACCTGCGCTTGTCGCTGAATCCCCGGCGTATGGAATCCATTCCGAGCACCCTTGGGCCGCTGTACGTCTCCCGTGAGGCGGGTATGGAATGGATTATGCGCGAGGAGAAACAGCAGGCTAAAAAATACCCGTTGATTCATCTCAGCCGCTGGGATCGACTACGCGATTTTCAGCGTGAGCAGGTAAAAGAACGTATTCGTTTGATTCGCAGTCTCACTACAATGAAGCCTGCCTATGCCATTCAAGAAATGCGGCGCATCTTTTATGACAAATATTTGGAAAGCGGAGATACGGGCGCATGGACTCATTATAAGGAAACGATGCAAGAAAGTCTGGAGGAGCTCGAAACGGCAGCCAAGCGGTTTGACACCGTGGAGGCGTTCGTCAGCTTTGCAGATGAGCTTTCCGAGCGTCACCGCCAAATGGAATCGCTGCGCAGAGAAGAAGACAGCGATGCTGTTCGGCTCATGACGATCCACCGCGCCAAGGGGCTGGAATTCCCTTGCGTATATTGGATCGGAGCCAGCGAAGGCATTCTGCCGCACAGCTCGGCGCTGCACAGCGAGCTGCCGGAGGATCGGCGGGCAGGCGCCGCCCCGACTACCGCTGTGGATAACGATGCAGCGCTTGAAGAAGAGCGCCGCCTCGCTTACGTGGCCGTCACCCGGGCGAAGGAGTTGCTGTACATCACCTCTCCCGCCTCTAATCATGGCAAGCCTGCCGCCGTGTCACGATTCCTGCTGGAAGCCTATGGGGTCACCCCTGAGGCTTCCAAGCCAGAAGCACGCCGCAGCAGCTTCGGCCAACCGAAGGGTGCTTCCGGGTATAGCAGCCGTGCTGGCGCTGGATCGCCAGCGTCTGGCACAGCGACCCGCGTGAGCAGCAGGCCGGGACCAGGCAGTGCTACGACACGGACGACCTCGTCGGTGGCAGGGTCTCAGGCGGAGCCACGCATCAACGTGCCCGTGTGGAAATGCACCGACGGCGCCTGCAAAGCGTGGATGCGGCGCGACACAACAAGCGGACGCCGTACAAGCGCGGCTAGCACAGGCACGCCGCCGGTGTGCCCGCTCTGCGCCTCCCCGATGACAGAGGGGACACGCAACATCCCGGCCAGATAGGTATAAGGCGTATAGCTGGTATTGGAGAACTGTGCTTTTCTGGACTGGTGACACCCGTGATTTCCAGCCTAACTGTTGCAGATTTTAATGAATCAAATAAGCTTTAGACAGACCAATAAAAGAAAAAGCGGCAGACTAGGACGTGAAAATAAAGTCCTAGTCTGCCGCTTTCTGTTTCAACTCGCTATTGAACGTTCGTTTTCCGTTAGTTCAATGCCTTGCTCTTTGTGATCATCCAATAGGTGTTCCATCAGGTAGTTTGATATCTGGTTTCAATAGAACCACATCCCCCTTTTCGGGAATTCCTCCAAGGACTAATACCTCTGATTTAAAGCCTGCTATCCGTCGAGGTGGAAAGTTGACTACACCTATGATTTGTTCCCCTATAATATCTTCAGCCACATATCTTTTTGTGATTTGTGCACTCGAAGCTTTTATTCCGATATCTTGTCCAAAATCAATTTCAAGTTTAATAGCAGGTACTTTTGCTTCTGCAAAAAACTCAGCTTTAATTATGGTTCCAACTCGAATATCTAGTTTCAAAAAATCATCAATCGTTGCCATCTAAACATTCTCCTCATCGATTATTTTCTTCAATTTCGTGATAATCAGTTTCAAATTTAATATTTTGCAACTGTAGTATACCTTAAAGATTTTGCCCAAAAATACATCCCCATACCGAATAAAGTCATGATTCCACCTATGAATTGAAATGCAGAGATTATTTCTCCCAAGAATAAGTAGGCGAGAATTATGGCAAGAACAGGCTCTCCAATAATACCAACTGAGACCGTAGTTGCACCCATTGATTTCAACAACAAATTAAAAATATATTGTCCGAAAATAGTTGGGATTACTGCAAGTAACAAGAAATACATCCAATCCGACGAGTCATATTCGATCAAGGAATAGTGATTCAACAAATTGTAGACCAGCATGATGCTGCCACCAATAAAAAAAACAATAACACTATATAAATTTGCATTTATTTTGTGGCTTACTTTCTGTCCTGCCAACATATATGCTGAAACCAAGATTGTTCCTACTAAAGATAATCCATCTCCGATTAATGCCTCTCTCGAAATCCCTATGTCTCCCCAAGCTATAACGATTGAACCGACAAGAGCGGCGATCAAACAAAGAATGGTCAATATATTTGCTCGTTCTCTGAACATAAAGTATGAACCCATCATTACAAATAAAGGCTGTAAGGATAAGATGACCATGGAGCTCGCAACTGAGGTATATACTAAAGATTCCATCCAGAATAAGAAATATAACCCGAGAAAAAGACCAGCTATGAAAACAGTACTCCAATCTTTTTTGTTCATTTCTAAGGAACGAAACATTTTCCAAGGTACAAAGGGAAGCATTATGAGTACTGACATATACAATCTGTACATCCCAGCCACAGAGGTTGGAGTATCTGAGGATTTTATCATGATAGATGAGATAGAAACAGACAGTATGCTGATTAAAAGCAAAATATACGGATGAAACGGTAACGACGATTGATTTATTTTCACATATACGCCTCCAAGATGTCTTATCCAATCGCCTGTGCACAGGATTGTAATGATAAGCCGAAGATCTGGTATAATAATATCACCACTTTTATTTTATTTGTGTAACTATATCTTTAATTTATATAGAAATATCGTCATCAGAAAGGACCTCGCTAAAATGGAAAAACAATTGCATGAGACCATTCTATATCCCGATGTTTCATTTCCATACATCATGTACACCCATACTATTCATGCAAGTAGTCCTGAAGGTAGAGGATTCAACGATTTACATTGGCATGAGGAACTACAAATCACTTTGGTTACCAAAGGAAAGCTAGTGATACAAGTTAACGGCATTGATCATGAATTAGAAACAGGTCAGGCCATTTTAATTAACAAAGGTGTCCTTCACGTTACTACACACCTTACACATAACGGTCAATATGTCAGTTTTAATTTCCCTGAGAAGCTGCTGGCCTTTTATGCAGATAGTGCGATGGAAAAAAACTATGTACTGCCTTATACAAACTCTTTCTTATTGTCATTAGTAATCAAAGGAGATGTTGAATGGCAAAATCAAATACTGCAAATGCTTTGGGATATGAAACAAAAATTTGATATGAAAAAAAAATGGGGCTGGGAATACGAGGTTTCCATCAAAACGGCACAATTATGGTTAGTCTTAATATCTAATATTTCGCTGTCTTCTGAGGAAGCACCTAAATACATGAAATTGCAACAGGAGCGACTTCAATTGATGCTCAGCTTTATCCATCAAAACTACTCAGATAATATAACACTGCAAGAAATTGCCGATATAGCACATTTAAGTATTTCGGAATGCACTCGTAGTTTTAAGAGAACCATTCATATGACACCTTACGACTACTTAATTAAGTACCGTATCAAGAAAAGCAGCGAGTTATTAATTTCAACAGATTCTACAATAACTGAAATAGCCCACAGAGTGGGGTTCAATCATGTAAATCACTTCATTCAGTCTTTTAAGAAACATCATAAAAAAACACCTAATGAATTCCGGAAATTTAGAAATGAATTCATTAATTAAGGAATGAAGCAGCCGTCAGCGTAACGACTTACTCTGTTGATGATCCTGTTTTCAATCTACATTCAAATGTAACTCCCACATCTTCCTCAGTTTCATGTCATTCATCATTCGTATAAAAAAATGGCTTCCCCTTCCTCAATCAGTACAGCTGTTGCACGCAAAATGCCCCTTTTCATATAAAAAGGGGCATTACTCAATCGATTGTCTTTTCTCTTTCGGCAGTTTTACAGTTGTACTAATCCTTTACGCCTTGCCGGGCCATATTGCCCGAAGCCTGAACCATCCACTTTCATAGTCTTTCTGTCCGTAGACAAGAGGGAGGCCCAACTTCATAAGCCTATCCCCCCCATTAATAGACTTTTCTCCGCTATTTCCTGACTGAACTTCGTATTCGAGCTCTGGATTAAGTCCGTCAAGGCGGAGAACTCGCCAAGGCGCGTTCGGAACAGCCATCACTTGGAAATAATAGACGAGGGCTTCCTCTTTGTCTTCAGAAACAAACATCCAAGCCGACTCGTTATTTTCAAACGGACTCTTTAGGCGATACAAGTCACCCTTCTGTACTAAACCACGAATCTGCTTGTAGGCTGTGATTTGGCGTTTAACCGTCTCTTTTTCCTCAACGGTGAATTTCGTGAGATCAAGCTCATATCCAAAATTTCCAGACATGGCGACATCACCTCGAAAATCAAGGGGCGTTATGCGTCCAACTTGATGGTTCGGAACTGCCGACACATGCGCTCCGGTTGCACTTACAGGATAGACAAGGCTAGTTCCATATTGGATTTTAAGGCGTTCCACCGCATCGGTATTATCACTAGTCCAGACTTGGGGCATGTAGTAAAGCATTCCTGGATCAAAGCGCCCTCCGCCACTTGAACAGCTCTCGAAAAGAATATGCGGAAATTCGGTGGTGATGCGCTCCAACAGCTCATACAATCCAAGAACATAGCGATGGGCAGTCTCGGATTGGCGTTCTGGCGGCAGAGCAGCGGAACCGATTTCCGTCAGACAGCGGTTCATATCCCATTTCACGTAAGAAACCGGCACGCTGGAGAAAATGGCAGCAAGTGAATCGTAGATGAAATCGCGCACTTCCTTGCGAGTATAGTCCAGCACTAGCTGCCATCTGGCTTCGCTGCGCCTGCGTCCCGGAACGTGGAGACACCAGTCCGGATGCTCCCGGTACAACTCGCTGTCTGGAGAGATCATTTCTGGCTCAAACCAGAGCCCGAATTTAAGACCCAGCCGATTGATACGGTTCGCGACATCCGCGAGTCCGTCTGGCAGCTTCCGACGATCCTCGTACCAATCGCCGAGAGACGAATTGTCGGAATCCCGTTTTCCAAACCAGCCGTCATCTAAGACAAATAGTTCGATGCCTAGCTCAGCCCCCTCTTTCGCTATCGATACCAACTTATCTGCATTGAAGTCAAAATAGGTAGCTTCCCAGTTATTGACCAGAATAGGGCGTTCTTCGTCCCGATATTTCCCTCGGCAAAGTCGAGTCCGATACAAGCGATGATACGTCCGCGACATATCTCCCAGTCCTTGACCGGAGTAAACCATAATTGCTTCTGGCGTTTGGAAACTCTCCCCTGGGCTCAGTAACCACGAAAAGTCAAAGGAGTTCACGCCGATGTTAAACCGTGTTGAGCCAAATGAATCCATTTCCGCTCCCGCCTCAAAGCCCCCGCTGTACACGAGGCTAAAGCCGAATACCTCGCCATAGCATTCCGTTGTCTCGCGAGTGACCAATGCAGTAAAAGGGTTGAGTTGATGGCTGCTCATGCCCCTTTTACTATCAATTCGGGTTTCACCTTGAAGAATCGGTTTGCGGGTAATATTCCCCTCCCGAGCCCATGCTCCCGAAAGATACATGAACTCCAAATCGCTTTTACCCGAAAAATCGACACTGGCACTTAGTGCACGAAGGAGCCTAAGATTCTTTTCCCCCGCATTAGTCAAACGAGCCGAACGAGCGATTACGTTTCGATCCGCGAAGACGGTGTAAAGAAGAACAACTTTAAGACCTGAAAAGTCATCTTTTAACTCCAGTTCCAACGTATCCGCTTCGTCTTCATTCTCGGTATATACGGCCGGAAGCCCGGTTAATGATGGCTTTCCCTTAATGATCCGGTAACCATTGTACTTTAACTCTGTGATACGAGTTCCATCTTCAAGTTCTACTTGATACGCCGGGTTACGGAAGTCCCCACTCCCATACTGCGGGTACTCTTGCGGTAGCCGATCCAATCCAGCCATCGCAGAAGTGTGAAGCCATAGATCGGTCATTGATTCGCGGTGCTTCAGCCTATCTCCCCAATATACGTGCACAGGAAATCCATCCACAATCTGAATAATATAACTCATGCCCGACGACTGTAGATGAAACAGCCCCGTTTGCTCTTGAACAATGATACCCATTGGAAAAACAACCCCTCCCTCTAGATCATACCCCTCGGAAATCCGCACCTAAAAAAGGACATAGAAGAACCTTTTTGTAACACCACCAACTAAGTTCACATGGTGTAAAGCTTGATAAGCTCCTCATTAGTCGCAATAGGTTCTACAGAAATGATATATTAATTTTAGATATGAAGTACATGGCATGGTACTCACTATTTATGTTATAATGCTTGATAATTTACATAAGGAGATTTAGCGTGATAGAATATTTGCCACGTAGTAAACAGCACTCTGAATTGTATCTAACTCAGTTTGGCATGGAGGAATGCATACCGGGGCACTTTTTTGGACCTGCGATAAGAGATCACTATCTGCTCCATTATATTTTGGACGGAGAAGGTACCTTCGAGGTCGGTGGATTCAGTTATCGCTTGCGGAAAGGACAGTGGTTTCTAATCTGTCCCCAGATCGTCACTTATTATCAAGCCGATGTAGTAAATCCTTGGTCTTATTGCTGGTTTGGTTTTAACGGGGCATTGGCAGAAACACTCCTCAAGCAAGCAGGTCTAACGATGACGCGTCCAATTCTCGACTTTGAAGGAGACCATTTGATTTATCAGTATTTACAGCTCATGAACGAATCAAGTGGATGCCATAAAGCTCGGGAAACCAGACTGACCGGTCTGCTATGCCTAATGTTATCGGAGCTTATAGAGTTCGGTCCGGTAACACCTCCCGAACAAAAGGAAAGCCGGGCGGAAATTTACGTTGAAAAAGTGAAGGATTTTATCGAAATGAATTATGCTCAGAAAATTACTATTGAGCACATTGCAAATTTTATTGGACTCAATCGAAGCTATTTATGTTCGTTATTCAAACAACAAGTGAACACAAGCATTCAGGATTATTTGGTTCGCTATAGGATCAACAAAGCATGTGAAATGATGGGAAACGCCGAACTTTCGATAGGTGATATTTCCCGTTCAGTCGGCTATAACGACCCTTTACTCTTCTCGAAAATTTTTAAAAAGGTAAAGGGATTCTCCCCCAGACATTATCGAACTGAAACCCATGCTCAAACTCAAGCCTACTACTAAAAATACAATCGCTGACTTATTTGGAGGATGGGGCAACATCAACTCAACGTTTGTCACCTATTCGGCGTGGACTCCAAGAGCAGAGATGACGTTCTACCCGACTACCGGTAAGAGGCCTCTTACACGAACAAAAAAGATCAGCCAGAAAAACTGGCTGATCTCATAAGTTTATTTTGTTGTAGTTTGTCCTTCCAAATAAGAAACCGGCTCTTTAACCTCTACTTTGGTACCGCCAAATTCATCTTTAATGTATTTTTGAGTATCCTCGTTATGATAGAGATCCGCTAACTTTTGCAGCCCTTTGTCATTCGCCTTATCAGATGAAGTAACCAGGACGTTAATATTATTTTTGGTTGCCTGACTGATTTCCTCATGGAACAAGGAATCTTTCAGTACATTCAGACCCCCTTCTAAAGCAATCGTATTCCCAATCAGCACCAAGCCTACATCTTGAATCACTCGTGGTCCTGTTTTGTCATCAATTAGTTCAAATTTCAGGTTTTTAGGATTGCTAGTAATATCATTGACTGTACCCAAGGCATCATTAAAGTCAGCCTTAAGCTTAATCAAACCGGAGGCTTCCAATAACTTTAAACCTCTTGCTGTATTGGCCGGGTTATCTGCCAAAGCTACCAGAGCCCCGTCGGTCACTTCATCGATGCTTTTGAATTTTTGCGAATAAATCCCCATAGGCTCCAGGTAAGTTGTGGCTATAGCCTTCAAATCGGCTTTGCTCTCTTTGTTATAGCTAACCAGGTACGCCCATGATTGGAATGCATTCACGTCTACTTCGCCTTCTTTGGTCGCATTGTTCGTTTCGATTCCACCGTTAATTTCTTTCACTTCAATGTCCAGCTTGGCATCCTTGGCGGCCTGGGACTGGGCAATATGCTTCCATATCTGGGCGTCAGAGCCCATGGAGCCGATGATTACTTTTTGCGTTTCCGAACCGGAAGCGGCGCTGGAGCCATTACTGTCTGAACTTTTATTACCGCATCCTGCAGCAACTAATAATAAACTAATCCCTAATAGTAAAACGAACGATTTCCTCATGTTGTTTTCCCCCAGATCATGCTAGTATGCTAGTGCATCGTCATTCCACCTGTAACATTAATCGCTTGTCCTGTCATATATGCAGAGAGTGGACTTGCCAGAAATAGTACCACATTGGCGACATCCTCCACCTCAGCCGTTCTCCCCAAAGGTACCTGTGAACAATCTTCTTCGTATATTTCTTGAGCGGTCATTCCGCGAATGACGCCCCCTTCAATCCGTTCACGATGCTTCATCGGCGTTTCTACAATGCCAGGGCAGACCGCATTTACCAAAATATTTTGCCGGGCAAGCTCAATGGCCATTACCTTGGTCAAGCCGAGAACCGCATGTTTGGAAGCACAATATCCGCCCATGGCCCGATATCCATTTTTTCCTGCCTGCGAAGCAATTTGAATAATTCGTCCTGATTTACGAGCGGCCACCATTTCTTTGGCAAAACGTTTGGACGTTACATATAATCCGGTTGAATTGATCGAAAATACTTTCTCCCAATCAGCTAACTCACTATCAATGACATAATCCATCGTAGAAGTACCCGCGCAGTTCACCAATATATCAGGAACTCCCGCTTCGCTGATTAGTAGATCGCACCATCTTTCGATATCATCCGGTTTGGATATGTCCAATTGAGTTTCAACCAACTGTGGATTGACCACTCTATACGGCTCTTCATAAGAAATATCAGCAGAAATCACTTTAGCTCCGCTTTGAATGAAAAGCTCTACAATTCCCTTGCCTATGCCTGACTTGCCGCCTGTCACTACCGCTGTCTGATGAGATAGGTCAATCGAAATCATAGATTTTAAAATACTCTTTCGAAAGGATCGCGGCTAATACCCGCCTCTAATACAATCTTCACATATTCCTGCGCTGAAAAAAGAGAGTGGTCCTTGTAGTTCCCGCATTCCAAAGCAGTAACAGCCGGAACCTCTGTCGTTTCCAGAATTCTTTTCAGGGTTTTTTCCAAAGCGAGTGCAATTTCCTCAGGCTCATGTTCATTCCACAAAATCAAGTAGAACCCCGTTCTGCATCCCATAGGAGAGATATCAATAATTCCTTTGATTTCATCTCTCAGGTACGTCGCTAATAAGTGCTCCAGCGTATGTACAGCTGCTGTCGGAAGTGCGTCTTCATTAGGTTGTAAAAATCTCAAGTCATATTTTTGTACTGTGCTTCCTTTTTCATCATGCTCTACTCCCGCTGCTCTTACATAAGGAGCCTTTACAATCGTGTGATCTAATTGAAAACTTTCTACTTTTGCCATTTTTCTTTTCCTCTTTTCTGTAATTTATATTTTTAATCTAATGATGGATACTAGATACTCTACATTTGTGATTTTTTTAAGGAAGAATTAAATGCTCCAAATCAGCATTTTTGTAATTATACATCGGATTACTCGGTTTTACCACCATAATTCTTGTCGTATTTCTTTTTTCTTTGACCGTCGCTCCTTTGCCTGTAGGTTTTGACATAGTGTACAATGTATACGATAATGCTTTTTTACGAAAAAGATCGAGGACATCATAAGCCTCATTTAGGAGAATGCTCTGTGAATGAACCGGATTGGAAGCACCTGAATGCTGTCCCATTACCCTTGCAGGAATTTCAGCTACAGCTGGATCAAAACAGTGTTAACGCCAAGCAACTAGAGGAGTGGAGAAAGATTCCCGTCCTTTATCAACTGGCTCTGGAGGAATTAAAGAATAAAATCAAGCTAATCCAGACGGAATGGAAGCTGTTAGACGGTTTTAGCCCGATAGAGCATATTAAAACCCGGATCAAAGAGCCCCACAGCATCGTGGAAAAGGTTCGGCGCAAAGGGCATGAAGTCACCTTAGACAATATATTGCGTGAAATTCATGATATCGCGGGAATGCGCGTGGTATGCGCTTTTGTGAAAGATATTTATCGTCTGATGGATCATCTTCACACACGGGAAGACATTCGTATCCTGGAGGTCAAGGACTATATAGCCCATCCTAAGCCCAACGGCTATCAGAGCCTACATGTCATTGTGGAAATTCCACTGATCCTGTTTGAGGGCACACGCTGGATCAAGGTTGAAATTCAATTGCGCACATTGGCTATGGATTTCTGGGCCAGTATGGAGCATATTTTGTACTATAAGTTCGATAAGAAAGTGCCTGAACATGTCGTTAATGGATTGACCGAGGCCGCACGTGCAACCTACGAGCTGGATCAGAAAATGCTGAAGTTGCGCGGCGAAATTTTATCGCTTAGCGAGGAACAGGATGCGGAAGAATCCCCGGCGAAACAATCCGAAGAGTCGTCCTTGAAGACACTATCCCTCCCTGCAGATCACGCCACTTCACGGCCACAAACCTGCTAAGTTTTTGTGCACAAGATAACTTAAGAATTCAGTCGAGGCTGCAAAAACTATGGTTCATTCTTACGCTGGATTCTTATGTATTGGTTATAAATAAAGAGCCATCAAAACCACGTTCATCATGGTTTTGATGGCTCTTTTACACATTTTTTCGATCAAATATTACTGCTTCTCGCGAATTTCTGTGCTGATTTTCTCTACGATGTCCGCAATGCTGAGTGATCCCAGATCGCCTTCACCGCGTTTACGAACCGCTACAGTACCGGTTGTTTTTTCATTTTCCCCGATAACGAACATATATGGAACCTTCTCCAATTGCGCCTCGCGGATTTTATAACCAAGCTTCTCATTGCGAGTATCCACTTCGACGCGCAGACCTGCTTTCAGCAACGCATCCTGTATCTCATTGGCAGTCTCGATATAGTTCTCGGATACTGGCAACAGCTTCGCATGAACAGGAGCCAACCACAATGGGAATGCACCTGTAAAATGCTCAGTCAGGATGCCCATGAAGCGGTCAATCGAACCGTAGATGGCACGGTGAATAACGACTGGACGGTGCTTCTGGTTGTCCTCGCCCACATAAGTAAGGTCGAATTTTTCAGGCATTTGGAAGTCCAATTGGATCGTTCCGCACTGCCAGCTACGTTTGAGCGCATCGAGAATGTGGAAGTCAATTTTCGGACCGTAAAATGCTCCATCTCCCGCATTAATACGGTAGTTGATGCCCAGGTGATCCAGCACGTTTTGCAGAGCTTGTTCCGCTTGATCCCACAGCACTGGCTCGCCCATAAAGTCATCAGGACGTGTGGACAATTCCACTGTGAAGTCAAAGCCAAACACACTATACATTTCGTTAATCAGCTTAATTACGTCTGTAATTTCTTGTTCAATCTGACCTGGTGTAACGAAAATATGCGCATCATCCTGACAGAATGTACGAACACGCATCATACCGTTCAACGCGCCGGACAGTTCATGGCGATGCACTTGTCCAAATTCGGCTATACGAATTGGCAGATCGCGGTAGGAGTGAAGCTCATTTTTAAACACAAGCATATGCCCTGGGCAGTTCATCGGTTTCAGAGCAAATGTAGTTTCATCCACTTCGGAGAAGTACATGTTTTCCTTGTAATGCTCGTAGTGTCCCGATTGTTCCCACAGACGATTGTTCATCATCAGCGGTGTACGTACTTCCTCATAGCCATGCAGACGTTGAATGTCACGGGAGTAATCTTCCAATGCAGTGCGGACAACCATACCTTTAGGCAGGTAGAACGGCATGCCCGGTGCTTCTTCGGAGAACATGAACAGTTCCAACTCTTTACCCAGCTTGCGATGGTCGCGTTTTTTCGCTTCTTCCAGCAAATGCAGGTGCTCATCCAGTTGTGCTTTTTTCGGGAATGCTGTTCCGTAGATACGTTGCAGCATCTTGTTGTTGGAATCGCCTCTCCAGTATGCGCCCGCTACACTCAACAGTTTAAAAGCTTTGATGCGGCCAGTAGATGGCAAATGCGGGCCACGACACAGGTCAAAAAATTCGCCTTGATCATAGATTGTAATTTCCGCTTCTTCCGGCAAATCACGAATCAGTTCCAGCTTCAGCGGATCTTCCAACTCTCCAAAAATACGAGTAGCTTCCTCGCGGCTGACCACACGACGTGTGATCGGCAGATTTTCCTGTGCGATCTTCGTCATTTCCTTCTCAATCTTGGCCAAGTCGTCAACGGACAATGGGTTTTCGATATCAATGTCATAGTAGAAGCCGCTGTCGATGACCGGACCGATACCCAGCTTCACGTTTTTCTCACCGTAAATGCGTTTGAGCGCCTGAGCGAGCAAATGCGCTGTACTGTGGCGGTAAATTTCCAGACCGTCTGCACCGTCCAGCGTAATGATTTCAAGGTCAACGTTCTGATCCAAAACGGTGTTCAGATCTACAGCCTTCCCGTTCACTTTACCTGCTACTGCGTTCTTTTTCAGCCCGGAGCTGATCGCCCCCGCCACGTCGGCAATTGTTACGCCCTGCTCGTACTCGCGTACGGCTCCATCCGGCAATTTCACTTGAATACTCACGATTAAAGCCTCCATTCAAATTGTGTGCTATATCAAAATTGAACGCAAAAAAACGCCTCTCTCCCTCAAGGGACGAGTGCGTTCAGCTCGTGGTTCCACCCTAGTTCGGCCCGCTCCTGTGCGTACATTCATGTTCATCGGAACATGCTTCATGCACGACATGCGTGACCCTCCATTGGTATCCGTTAACGGGGATAAAGCGGTAGGCGCTTAATGATGTTACTGCCAGATTGCACAGCTACATGTTCAACGTCACGGCTACAAAGGGGTAACTTCACATGCGGTTGCCGGAAAAGCTCTCAGCCTCGTCTTTTCTCTCTGAACGGCCCTTCAAGGAAATCATGTCTTTGGTCAATGCCTTGAATATCACTATATGCTACAGCATTATAGATCAAATTCGCAGGTATTTCAAGTGGGCGATTATGTAATTTCATGCCTCCTATGCATCAGCTAGCTAAGGGAGCTCATGTGCCCATATTTACACAGCTCTAAAAACACTATAATATACACTTATCTAGACGATACCGTACAGAAAGGGAGAAGGAAAAATGCCTAAAATTATTGTCACAGAAGAACAATGGATTCAGAAAGGAATCGAGCGTTTTGAACAGGGTGGAATTGATCAACTTGTTGTTGAGAAAATGGCCGTTTCTTTAGGGTGCAGTAAGAGCAGTTTTTATTGGTATTTTAACAATCGCAGCAGCTACATTAGACAGATTGTGGAGACATGGAAGGAACAGACGACACAACAGGTTATTGCAGCGTCCATCATCCATGCTGCCGCAGATGAGCGGATCAGAGAGTTGTTAACCCAGATGTTCGGGAAAACGAAACGAGGAGATTTTCTGTTTTATCTGCGAAAACTGTCATTGAAGGATGATAGTTACCATTCCCTGCTCAATGAAGTCGAACAGATGAGAATGGAGTTTATGAAAGAGCTTTTAATACAGAAGGGAATGCAACCAGAGAAAGCCTTTCAGAGATCATGGATGCTGTACCATTACTACTTAGGTTGGTATGAGCGTCACAAGCAAGAGACATTAAGTGACGAAGCCATTCAGCAACATATTCACATGGTTTGGACAGAGTGGATTTCGAATGAATTCAATTAAGGAGGATGCCACATGTTGGAGTTACTTACATGGGTAGTTGGCGGAATTCTATGGGTACTGAGCGGCATGCATCTATATTGGGTATTCGGCGGACAAAAAGGTGCAAAGGCAGCGATCCCAAGCACAGGAACGGCTTTGCTCTTTGAGCCCTCCAAGATAGGGACATCAGTTGTAGCTATTCTACTAGCTTTAGCCGCTTGGTTCGTTTTAGAACTAGGTGGAGTTACACAATCCCTGTTTTTCAATTCCTTTCATTCCTACGGTGCAGGTTTGTTATCGTGCATATTTATTTTACGTTCTATAGGAGATTTCAAATGGGTGGGATTCTTCAAGAGAAAAAAAGGAACTGTTTTTGCAAAATGGGACACTGTGCTCTACTCGCCCCTTTGTTTTCTCTTGGGAACAGCCATTTTAATGATTATGCTTTTGCGTACGGCATAGGTTAAAGCTGACCTCTATCAGGTGGTTTGTTTCTTTCGCACATCTCCACTCGTTTCTTTCTCAGTGAAAAAGTACAGCAAAGCCAGCACAGGCAGGACGACTCCAATCAGAGCACTGAAATTCCAGCCACCTAACGCATAAGACCAACCGCCTAATGATGATCCAATCGCTCCGCCTATGAAAAAGATAGACATGAATAATCCGTTCAAACGCCCTCTCGCTTCACTTCCCAAGGAGTAAATAACGCGTTGTCCAAGTACAAGGTTTCCCGATACAGCCATATCCAGTGTAATCGCTGAAATAAAGAGAAGTACGAGCGCAACGGTCGAATGACTTTGAAAAAGATAGATGAGCAAAAAAGACAAGGCTGCAATGATCATAGCTAGCCCGGTTAGTACTTTGCTCCAGCCTTTATCAGCCAATCTGCCGGCAATCGGAGCAGCTACTGCACCGCCTACGCCTACCAAAGCAAACAATGCAATCCCTTGTTGAGACATTCCGAAATCATCCGCCAATCGTAAAGGAACAACAGTCCAAAATAGGCTGAAAGCTCCAAATAGGCAGGCTTGATACAGGGCACGGCGACGCAATGCAGGCGTTTGTTTTAAAAGAGTGCCTAACGAGAAAATCAATTTACTGTAAGATACCGTAGGCACAGGCTTGCGCTCTGGAAGAGCTCGCGAGAGCAGAATCGTCAACAGCGTCAAGACAATGGCTGACAAAATAAATACGGCTTGCCATCCCCAGATGCTGGTGATAAAGCTTGCTACTGGCCGTGCGAACATAATGCCTAGTAAGAGTCCACTCATGACATTCCCAACAACGCGACCGCGCTGCTCTTCGGATGCTAAATAGGTGGCGTACGGCACCAGTATTTGGGCTACCACAGATCCAATTCCAATGAATAAGGATGCGGTCAGGAACAACGGGGCATTGGTGGCAAAAGCAGCAACAACCAAGGCACAGACTGTGATGATTAGCGATATGACCATGAGCCGTCGATTTTCAATAATGTCGCTGAGCGGTACGATAAATAGCAATCCCACCACATAACCGATTTGAGTCAAGGTGACAATGAAGCCCGCTGCTGTAGAAGAAAGACCCATAGCAACGTGAATAGGTCCTACAAGGGTTTGAGCATAGTACAGGTTGGCAACAATAAGGCCGCATGCGGCTGCCAACAAAAACATCATCCAATTTGAGATACGGTTACTTTCTAAGGCTTGTTGTTCTCTTTGCATGATAATCCTCCTCAATAATTTAAATACTAAACGTATAGTTCGTTAATTCGATAATCAAATAATATACTGAACGTTTCGTTTTGTAAATAGGCAAAATCAACTTTTTATTTTCACATAATATTTGATATACTGAACGTATAGTTTATTTTTCGTGTTTACTTATATCTGTTAAGAAGGTGAGCATTCCAGTGCAGAGCAAAAGAGGACGTCCACGTAATGTCGAGACGCAAAAATCTATCCTTAACGCTTCCTATGATCTACTATTGGAGCAAGGCTTTGGGGCGGTGACGGTAGAAAAAATTGCTGAGCGAGCGAAAGTTAGCAAAGCCACCATTTATAAATGGTGGCCTAACAAAGCTGCCGTAGTGATGGATGGCTTCCTGTCAGCCACCATAGCAAGATTGCCCGTGCCCGACACGGGTTGTGTATTAGATGACATTCTCATTCATGCCACGAATTTAGTGCGGTTCTTAATAAGTCGAGAGGGTAAAATCATTACGGAGTTAATAGGCGAAGGGCAACTTGATTCAGGATTGGCAGAGGCATACCGGACCCGATATTTCCACCCTCGGCGACTTGAAGCTAGGTTTCTTATTGAGCGCGGAATGGAGCGTGGAGAATTGAGGGAAAATCTCGATATTGAATTATGTATCGATCTCATTTATGGGCCGGTTTTTTATCGATTGTTGGTAACCGGTTATCCATTAGACGATTCCTATGTGCGACAATTAGTCATAAATGCGTTCAAAGGAATTGGCTTGGACTAAATGGCATGGCATCAAGCAGTTCTCACAGAGTATCCTCTGTGAGGGCTGCTTTTTCTTTTACCTGCCACGATCCTCTAGCTAACTCCTGATTTGTTTATTCGTCAGGGTCTATACTAATTTTTTGCAGTAATTCGATAAGAAGGTCCTCTTCCTCTTCGGATAGATTGTGGACAAGGCTGACATTGGACTCGTCCAATATTCCTTGTAGGACGGGGAAAAATTCTAGCGCCTTGGCCGTAGGAGACAAAAGATGGGAACGGCGGTCATTTGGGTCTGTTTTCCGTTCAATGTAGCCTGATTCCTCCAATTGTTTCACAGAACGTGCCGTGGTTGCTTTGTCAAATTTAAGTTCATTCGTCAACTGCTCTTGTGTAATGCCCGGCTGCTGCAAAATGAGCTTTAAAAAGCTGTGTTGTCCTCCACTGCCGATTCCGTAAGGAGTCAGTTTTTTGGACAATATTTTTTGATTACGACGGTACAGGTGGGAAATTAGCTTTCCAATCGGTTGTTTTTTTCTCATCAAATACACCTCATTGGCTTGAAAATCACACATCCCCAGTTGGGACCAAAGCAAAGTTTACAATAATATTGTTGCACACGCAACTAATTTGCTGTACACTAGAACCGTTCTATTTAGTTGCACGTGCAACTAAATAGAAATTGTCAACGATAACGAGGTGTAATGATGAGTTCAACTGCTACAACGGCTACAACCTATCAAGAGAATATCGAAGTCCAGAAGAAACGTTGGCTGATTTTAATTGTTTTGAATCTGTTTACATTTATGTCCACATTGGATGGAAGCATCGTCAATATCGCTCTTCCTGTGTTGTCTCGCACGTTACATTTACCCGTGGCACAGATTGAATGGGTGACAACCGCCTATTTAATGGCGATATGTACCGCTATCTTATTTTTTGGCAAGCTTGGAGATATCGTTGGTAAAATCAAAATATTCAAAATCGGCACAATCGTATTCATTCTTGGCTCCCTATTGTGCGGTCTTAGCTCTTCGCTCTCTATGCTGCTGATTTCCCGCATTATTCAGGCGTTTGGAGCGTCCATGACCATGGCGAACAGCCAGGGGATCGTGACAGATATCTTCCCGTCCAATGAACGGGGCAAAGCGCTTGGCCTCATTGGAACCTTCGTTTCTCTGGGCAGTATCGCCGGGCCAAGTTTGGGCGGTATTATTGTCTCGTCGCTGGGCTGGCAGTACATTTTCTGGGTCAATGTACCGGTAGGGCTGGTCGCTGTCTTTCTTGGCTGGAAGCTTCTGCCGAAGGATTTGATCAAGGTGAAAGATAAAATTGACGTTCCCGGTAGCTTGGTGTTTGCTATTTTTATTCTCACTTTGTTCGTCGGATTGTTGCTGGGACAGCAGGTCGGGTATGGAGACAAACGTATTGTTGCTTCGCTGGTGGTGGCTGTAGTTGCTTTTGCCATGTTCATTAGGTTGGAACTTCGTCGTCCTGGGCCGCTGTTACAGCTCGCGCTATTCAAAAATCCGTTATTTTCGCTCAGTATTTTGTGTGCTTTTCTGGTGTTCGTCGCTAACTTTTGCTTTAACATCATTTCGCCTTTCTATGCGCAAAATATGCTGAACTTGTCGCCCTTTCATGCCGGCTTCCTGCTGATGCTGCTCCCCATCTCGATGGTTATTGTGGCCCCTCTCAGCGGTGCGCTTTCCGATAAAATCGGATCTGAACTGCTTACATTCGCCGGGCTGGTCGTTATGGTCATTGCCCAGATTGGATTGGCCCAACTGCATGCAGGCAGCTCCATCCCGCTTGTGGGTCTGTGGATTGCCATGCTGGGCATTGGCAGTGGTTTATTCCAATCGCCGAACAACTCGCTGATTATGTCCACGGTACCCCGCACACAGCTCGGCTCAGCCGGGAGTGTCAATTCGCTGGTTCGCAACGTCGGTATGGTTGTGGGGATCACTTTGGCCACATCCATCCTCTTTTATATTATGAGTAAAGAGGCTGGTTATCGGGTCACCGGCTTGGTCCCGGGTCATCCAGAAATTTTTCTGGCAGGCATGCATGTAGTCTTTATGACATCCGCGTCCATCTGTCTTGTGGCGGCATTGTTAACAGGCTGGCGGCTGATTGGGGCTAGACGGGCAAGAACGCAGCAAGAAAAGGGATAAAGACCAAGAGAAGAAATAAAGCGTCCGTAGACAGAACAGTGATCGTAGAATTAAGATGATGAGTATTGCAGTACAAACACGGCATTAAAAGCAACATTTACAATTTTAAAAAATGTGATACAAGGGTGGCGCTTACATGAAATATTGCTATGAATGCGGAACGAAATTGATGGTGAAGGAGTGTGAAGGCGAAGGCCCTATCCCCTTTTGTCATACATGCCAAGTCTTTCGTTTCCCGATATTCAGCACTGCGATCAGTACCGCTGTATTGAATAGTCAGAGAGATAAGGTGCTGCTCATACAGCAGTACAATATTCAGGGCTTCATTTTATTGGCAGGTTATGTGAGCAAGGGTGAATCCGCCGAGCAGACATTGGTGCGTGAAGTTAAGGAAGAAGTAGGATTACAAGTCGATGAGTATCAATATATGCGCAGTGAGTATTTTGAACGAAGCAATACACTGATGCTGAATTTTGTATCCATTGTGAATGACGACCAGTTGGATGTTCTTAGTACGGAGGTAGATCAAGCACGTTGGTTTACACTGGAGGAAGCCAAGCAAGCTATTTTGAAAAACAGCTTAGCTGAATCCTTCTTGCTGACCATTATTGAAAAGATTGAGGCAGGCTTATTTTGAAGTGATATAAGCGTGGCGATGCGAAATTGATGAAAAAGATGTCTTTACAGATATATTGAATTGCTAAACCGCAAGATGGCTGCTCTTTCCAAGAAACCCTCTTGCGGGTCACAGCATGTATATCCTCTTTGTCATTGCTGGAATTTCAGCGACTCCCCTCACATCCCCTACATTTCTACTAAACGTCCATTCTCTTTCCATGATTGCAGTATTTTCTCAAGTACCCACTGGTTTTTGTAGCCGTCCTCGAATAAGGGAGCACGATCTACAGACTTTCCCCTTGCCAGCTCAACAAAATCTTCATAGGCCGTATGATTATAGATTACAGGGACAGCCCAAGTCTCGTATTCGGCACCCGGGTGTTCCAGGTCACGCAGCACGATGCTGATACTTTCCGGGTTATTGAGGCTGGCGTGCAGCGTACCAAGTTCTCCATAGATATCGACTTCAATATCGTGTCGTATGCCGATGGCATTTTTATGAGTGATAAAGGTTCCCACGGCATTGTCGCCTACGATGCCATGAAAGGCAGCGAGATCTTCCACATCCACTTTTACAGGCAGCCCCGTGATCGGATCGAACCGCTCGGGTGTAATGGTATGTAGCAGCGCTGCGACACTTTTAAATTCACCCACCAGAAAACGGGCCAGATCAATGATATGTGAGGCGGTATCCCCCACTACTCCAGAACCAGCCTTGGCTAAATTGTGACGCCATGTATACGGATGCTGACGATACGGCGCAAATGCATCCATTAGATAACGAAATTGAATGTTATAGATTTTACCCAGCTTTTGCTCATCCAGCAGTTGCTTGGTATATTGGAAGGCCGCGCCGTAGCGATGCTTATAGTGAACCAGCAAAGGCACCGGATTCGCTGTATATAGCTTTTTCAACTGATCCGCTTCTTCCCATGTGAGAGTCAATGGTTTTTCTGCCAGTACAGCTTTGTGTTCTTCCAGCGCAATACGAATAATGTCAAAATGCACATCATTGGGTGTCAGCGACAGAATCGCATCTACCTCTGAGTCACGGATTAATGCTTCATAATGGGCGTACCGCTTGGAAGCAGGCAGTTGCAATTGTTCTCCGATGGCTTGAAGGCGATTGGGATTCACATCACTAACGGCCACAATAGATACCCCCGAGATGGTGTGCAGTGATCTCATGTGATATTCAGCGATAAGACCCAGGCCAATGATACCCATCCGAATTTGTTTGGTTGGGGAGGTGGAGGTACTCATATGTTCAGAATTCCCTTCTCTTCAATTTGATTTGAACTCTGTAGTAAATTCCTTTTTGCTATGCAGTATCACCCGTTGCTTTGTAGAATAGTCCCCACAGGAAGTGATCGTCACAACCATTCAATTCAACAAGCTGATGCCGGGCAGTGAATACAATGTCCATAAAAAAAGGATCTGCAGCTCCGTTGTCCGGTGTTGCAGATCCTTGGTATTCCTTCTCTATACCGACTACATCAAAAATGTACCTACCACAAAAGACACCCCGACGATGATCGAGCGCAGCAGCTGTGCCAGAGCCACATTGCCTTTGGCAATTTCCTCGCACACCTTGGTACGCGGCGTCACCAGATCAAAAATCACATAGACCAGACACAGCACTACAATGCCCACAGCCGACCAGGTCAGCATATCTAGCCATGAATGACTGCTGTACGACACCATCCCCACGATGATACACAGACCTAGCAGCTTTGCACCCATATAGATGCCTGCCGCCTCATTGCCGCGTGCGATTTCTTGATTATCGTTATAACGTGTCAGCAAGCTGAACACAAAATAACCTACGATTAAGATGGCAAACAGGATAAGCAGACCGATACCCACATTGCCCAATGCGTTGCCCAAACTGATATGAGAGTCCAATTTTCTTCCTCCTTAGGATACTTCAGGATTTTGCAAAATCCTCACTTGTGAAAATAACAGATATGTTCGAATGTTGTACATTTTTTAATTCAGCTTATATAACAGGCGGATTAGGAGGTACGGTGGCAACGGCGGCGGCGCAATAATAGGCCATATCACCTGTTACCTTTTCACCGATTCGCGGCAGGACACCCGCAAAACGCCCCCCGATCACGAATATGCCTGTCAGCACATAGCCGTGAAATAGCCCTTCCTCGGTCTGTACCTCTGCGCTTTGCATGGGCCATAGCTGCTGATAAATCTTAGGCTGTCCCTCGTAATAAGCGGCAATATGTGCGGCTTCCTCCTGCTCAGGCGTTCGTGGACCATCAGCTTGGTGAAGCAGATCAGGGTTGTCAGTCTGCGCAGGTTCAACTTCTCCCAAAGCACCTTTCAGCATCTCTTCGGATTGAGGATGTTCAATCAAGTGCGTCCCTTTACCCTCCCGACCCCATATACCTTTGGCCACATAAGGCTCTTTATTTTGCATAAACACCGAGGGTTCAAAATACGTAGGCAGCAGGTAGGTTCGTATCACCTCCATCTCGCGATCGTCAAACAATCGAAAACCGCAGAACTCTGGTGTCTGCTCATTGCGCTCATATAGCGACCACACGGTTGCGGTGAACCCTTTGCTCTGGGTAATGATATGCTGCGGCGGGTTGATTAATCCTATTTTCCCGTCTGCCACCATATCCATTAGCGCCTGCCCCACCTCAAGCCCCGTATCCTCCTCCCGGTCATCAATTAGATATTCCAGGGGATACAGGCGATAGAGAATGTGGATCTGCTCTCCCCGGTGATACAATCCCTGATTCGGGATAATCTCCAATTCCTCCAAAGGCGCATAAACCACTTCAAACCCGGCTTGTTCACATAAATGCATGATATATTTGGTGTTCGTCTGATCCTCGATGTGCCAGTCAAAGCAAGTGAAATATACCTTTGTCCCTAATCCCTTATTGCTATAAAAATGAATGAACTCTGTCAAGGCAGACTGAATCGCCTCGTCCATTCCAGATGAGGGTCCATGTAATGCATTGTCATCTTCCGACATTCCATCCCTACTCAGCACCTCCAGCAGCTTTCCTTCGAGATAAGCCACCTCGGGAATCCCGGTTGGGGTATCGGTGTTATTCTCTATGCACTTGATACCCGCTTCCCCCACAATCCAGTCCTGGCGGGTTATCCCATCCGGCTCGGCCTCCATTCGTGCAGCACGCAACAAGCCCGGATGAATTCCCAACCGTTCCACCAGGTATTCATCCGGCATATAGCGCTGGACGAATTGCTGAACCTTGCGATAAATACGATGTACCGCCTCAGAAGCAGTCTGAAGCTCTGCCAGCTCGCTTTCCCGATATACCGTTAAGGCCGGCACGCAATAGGATTTACCATACATGCGATGATACGGAATTCTACGGCTGATTTCACCCTTAAAAAGCTCATTATGTTCATAAGGCAATTGCCGAATCGTGCGCATGCTCATCTTAACCCCCAGAGAAAAAGCCACTGCGTGAACCGCTGCTGCCAAAACCGCTGTGTGAGCTGGAAGATGAGGATGAACTTTTTCGGTAAGAACTGGAAGAAGAACGACTGCTATGGTAGGAGGAGCCCCCACTATAATAAGTCGATCCGCCATAGTAATACCCGCTGCTGCCTGAATCCCGACACGCTGTTTGTTCCGATACAGGAAGCTCATCGCAGTCATAATACTCGTCGTTACCGCAACCCGTCAGAGCAGCCGGGACAGCCAACATCAGGGCAAAGGCCGCCATCCGTGTACGAGAGCCGGGCTTGGATTTCATTTTTTCCCAAGAATGCTCCATCACAGATCGACCTCCTTCACAAACAGATGTACCTTTTTCAGCTGAGGGTCCAGTACCGAATATATAAATTCATATGTTTTGCCACCCAGTACTGTATAGTGATCTAATAACCGTTGGGCCAACTCCAAGGTAAATACCGAGCCTTCCCGCTGATCCATACTACGGAATCCAGGTTCATGCCATATCCAGTACATTGCACTGAATGTGGAAGTGTAACCTCCCTCACTGGCAAGCACGAGGTCTGTGATGGAGGCACCGTAAGGCTTTGCACGTTCCCCTGTAAATTCAGTCACATAGACGGAATGATCCGTATGTTCCTCACTTTCATTCGAGATATGCGACCATAGTTTGTCATGGAGACGCGTAGCGTCTACAAGCTTGCGTAGAAACAGCTCATCTCCCGATACGGATTCCCGTGTCAGGCTGCGCAATTCCTTTTGAGTGTCTTCCGACCATTCGCGATACGTTAATGAATAATAAATGATGATTCCCTTCCCTTCCTGCACGCTTCTGTCATGAGGTTTGCAACAAATCAAAGCGCTTCTGTCGTCGTTCACTATACGAGATTCTACCTTGAAAAGGTTCAATTTGGAAGAAAAACACGACAAAAAGCCGTAATCCCTAGGATTACGGCTTGATTTTAGCTGCTACAGCTTGATATTGTTCTCGTCGAAATATTCCTCCAGCGTCATCCCCTGCTTGGCTACATCCTCCGCAATATCTATTCCCACATAACGGATATGCCAAGGCTCGTACACATAGCCGGTTACATCTTCTTTACCCTTCATATAACGAATAATAAATCCGTATTCCGGTGCATGTTTTTCCAGCCATTCGCCTTCCTTGGAAGCTCCGAAGGATTGCTCCAGCACATTACCTACGCTTGGGCTGGATACATCAATGGACAAACCTGTCTGATGCTCACTCGTACCCGGTACAGCGCTAACTTTAGAGGCATATTCCTGCCCCTTTGTCTTTACATTGTTGTTGAAAATAGATACCTGACGCTTATAGGAACGGTATCCCGATACCGCACGCAGCTCAATGCCGTCTTTTTCCGCACCGTCGAACAGCTTCTCCAGTGCCTCTGCCGCTTCCTTACGCAAATGCCGCTTTTCATGCGGTCCCTCGAAGGAAAATGGCACCTGCGGCTCCACCAGGTCATCGGGGACATAGCCTACAGGCAAGCTGCGCTTTTTGTTCACAACGACTGTGTCAGAAGTCGCATTGGTGACAATCGCGGTTCCATCCTCTTCCTTAACCGTGGCTTGCAGCGCACTCTGGCTCCGCAACGCCATCACAGGGTCGGCCTGTCCACTTTCTGTACCCGCAGAGGCTTGTCCAGCGCTAGTGCTGCCATTGCCCGCATCCGGCTGGGCGGAAGGCTGTACATTCTCCTGTACCGCTGTAGATGACTTCAACGGTTCGCTTTCCTGTCCACCTGATCCTCCCTGCTGGCAGGCTGCCAGTAATAGACCTGGCAGGATCAGCCCTGGAATGAGCGCTTTGGTCCAGCGCTTAGATGCTCGCGTCTGTTGTATATGTCGTTTCATGCTGGTATCTCCTCCAATATTGCAATTGATGCATGACTTGCCGTCACTTTTCCGTTTCCCCATTGTAACTGAACTTTTGGCACTCTTCGAAGCCGTTATCCCGTTCGATGAAGGCGAATAGACTCGAAAAAGGAAGTATAAACCCGAATTGTTACGGAGTATGACGTTTTTGCGGGATTGCAGCTCGGGCCCGCTCGGCTACCCGTTCACGTATGAGTTTCAATGCCTCTTCCACACGGGGTAAACCCGGCAGCAAAGCCGTAATATCCGCTTCCTTCTTAGGAGCAAGCTTCTGCGGCAGACCAATCTCAATCGCGTGAAAGCCTGCACCGGGACGATGCAATGCTCCTTCTGCCGCAGACTCTGCAATCCATTCGCTAATCGCTGCCGATCCGCTGCGTCCGCCTTCCTGCCGTGAGGTAGACTCAAGCGCGGGGGATGTCCCCTGCACATGGGATAACTCTCCGGCCCAAGCACTAAATACGTACTCCAGCAGCTCTTCTCGCGTCATTCCGATCAGTTCCAGACAGGTCTGCGGCTCGCTTTCCAGACCGGCTTGAAGAGCTTTCTTCACATTGTCTACTACACCCACGCCATCCTCCATGCTAGAAGTGGCTGTCTCAGCTGCTAGCTGAACGATCTCATCCAGCGATAGACAGCTTTCCCCTTGCAAAAAACGGTAGATGTCCAAAGGATCTGCTTTTAGCTGCTCCAGCCATGCCTTCTGCTGTTCGGGGTTCAGTACAGGCGCTGGGCCAGTCCATTGGACAGCATGTGTGGAAGGTACACCCGTTGATTCGCCTTCCAACCCATTTCCGTCTAATTCCGCTATCCAGTGACCGTCAGTTACTTTTAGCTTCACTCGCGGCCTCGTCATCGCCTTCATCCTTTCTCTGCTCACTCAATCCATACATCATTTTGCAGCGCAATCAGACCGCGCAATTCATCATCAGACATTTCGGTGAGCCAATGTTCACCGGAGCCGACAACCTGCTCGGAAAGTGCCTTTTTGCTCTCGATCAGCTCGTCGATCCGCTCCTCCAGTGTACCTTGGCAAATCAGCTTGTGCACTTGTACATTGCGACTTTGACCAATACGGAATACACGGTCCGTCGCCTGGTTTTCCACTGCAGGATTCCACCAGCGGTCATAGTGAATGACATGGCTGGCACGTGTCAGGTTCAGACCCACGCCACCTGCACGCAGGGAAAGTACGAATATATTTGACCCTTCTCCCTGCTGGAAGTTGTGAACAATTTCATCACGTCTGGTTTTCGCCAGTCCTCCATGCAGAAAATACGGCTCTTCCCCGAAAATTTTGGCCAAACGAGAGACCAGCAATTCTCCCATCGACACATATTGGGTGAATATCAGCGCCGATTCGCCGTTCTCGCGAATCGTCTCTACCAATTCCAGCAGTCGCTCCATTTTGCCCGAGTTTTCAGTTTTACCACTATCAGCCCGGCCCGGAATGATCAGACCCGGATGGTCACAAATCTGCTTCAACTTGGTCAGTGAAGACAGAACAAGCCCTTTGCGAGCCATACCGATCTGCCCATCCAGTGTTCCCAATAATTGATCCACCACGCCCCGATACAATCCGGCCTGCTCTGGTGTCAGTACACAGTAGGATTTCAACTCCAGCTTCTCTGGCAAATCCTTGCGTATATCTGGGTCGCTTTTGAGACGACGCAGCATGAACGGGGAGACGAGGCGATGAAGCTCACGCAACGCGGACCCCCGTTCCTCTCCTGCCAGACTGTAACGCTGGCGGAATGAAGAAGCCGTACCAAGATAACCTGGATTCAGGAATTGAAAAATAGACCACAACTCGCTCAACCGATTTTCTACCGGAGTACCTGTCATGGCAATCCGGTGTGGTGCAGACAGCTTCATGACGCTTTGTGCTTGCTTTGTTCGTGCATTTTTTATATATTGCGCCTCATCCAACACGATGGAGGACCAGTATACCGCAGATAAATCGCTGCCATCCCGGCCCGCCAAATGATAGGTAGTGAGGACGATATCATACTCACGTACACTTTCCTGAAACAGCTCGCCGTGGAGTCGCTGGTTGCCATGGTGAATATACAGTGACAAATCCGGTGAAAAGCGCTTCAACTCGCGCTGCCAGTTGCCGAGCAAGGACGTCGGACAGATGATCAACGCCGGACGTTGATCATCTGCGCCGATGCCACCGTCGAGCAGGCAGGTGATGACCTGAATCGTTTTACCAAGTCCCATGTCGTCCGCAAGGCAGACGCCAAAGCCCAATCCGCGCATTGCAGCCAGCCATTGAAAGCCGCGCTCTTGATAGGGCCGTAATGCGCCATGCAGCGTCTCCGGCACAGGCCTTGGCTCTACCGAACGGAGTACGCCGCCCTCAGCCAAAGACGCAAGCAATCCGGCGGATTCCGCGCCAAAGATGGACAAGCCTTTCCATGAGGCCTCGCCTGCACTTTCATTTTCTGCAGCCAGATGCATCCATTCGGACAAGCTCATCTCACCATTTTCCCCGCGCTTGATAAAGCGCAGCACCTGACGGATTTCCTTGGGATCGACCTCGATCCATTCCCCTCCGAGACGTACATACGGCAAATTGGCCGCGACGATGCTTTCCAGTTCCTCCATCGTCAAAGTCGTATCACCCAGCACAGCCTCGGCATCAAACGAAATCATGCGGTTAATGCCGACAGACGATGTATCGGCAATCACACCATCTGGCTTGGCACCCTGCTCTGTCGAACGCATTTTGAGCCGCAAGCCTGCACGTCTTCGGCCCTCCCGGCTCCAGCGTGAAGGCATTTGCACGGTGATACCGTTCCTTTGTAATGCGGGAACGGCTTCCGTCAGGAAGCGGAAGAACAACTCTGGCTCCAGTGTCAGCCCCTCGGGATAAGGACGGTTCAACGCTTCTTGCAATATAGGTGCCGCTTCAGCTGCCTGTCCGAGCCTCATTAGCAGTTGCGCCTGCACTTGACGATATACAATTCCGCCGCGAACCAGATCACGTTCAGGATGCGCCCACAGTGCCAGAGCAGGCAATCGCAACCCCGGCTCAGCATCGCTTTCTGCCCAAAAGGTAATGCGCCATTCCTTCACACTCTCTTCCAGCGAAGGCTCCAAACGAAGGCACAACCGCAGTTGCCCTTCTGTCGGCTCCTTGTCTTCCCGTTCCGTGACAGGCATTGCGCTCCCTTCAAGAGAAGAAGCTTGAATCACCAGTTCCTCCATCTCCGCGGGCGTTCCCTGAATCGCCACCGGCCGGGAACCTGTCAGCAGACTGTTCCACCACAGCTCTGCCAGCGGCGATCCTCCGCGCCGATACTCTGCGCGATATCGGCCCAGCTCACGGTCTGATGCTGCCAGCACCGCGGTCGTTTCCGCATGGATGATCGCACACAAGAAGGAGTACAGCACGATTCCGGCTGCATCCTCGCGTGTTTCAGGCTCCTTGCCCGCAAAAACGGCCGGAGCCGCCATACAAACAGCCGGCATTGCAGCAGCCAGCTCATAAAAGCGGCGTATGTCCTCCTCTTGACACAGTCGAGGAATCCACACCCCGACAGCCGCATCGGGACCACGACGGCGCGGTCCCGATGGACGCGCCTCTGTAAGCGATGGCGCAATTTCGCCCCGCTGCATCAGCTCTAGCGCGAAATAAGCAGCTTTTTGCCAATATTGCATTTCCTCGCCCAGCGTAATGCCCGATGCCGCACAGCCCTTCTCGTCCATGCGGGTCAACAGTGCCATCGTCTCGCGCGGTTCCAGCGCCAAACCCTCCAATGTACGCCCCAGCATGGAACGTCTTTTGCCACCTCTGCCCGCGGTTTCCACACGAGCAGTGTTCGGTATCCGTACCTCAGCAAGACGCAACGCAGCCTGCCGAAACGGCCGAAGGTCTCCCTTTAGCGTCAGCCTGCGAATTACACTGCTCCACGCATCGATACGTGGTTCCGACGTCTCACCAGAAAAGCAAAAAAACACATCTCCGAGCCATATTCCATAAAGCGGTTGATTCATATCTGTCTCCCGTCCAGCCTTTTGAATTATTACTCTTCATCATATACGAAAACGGGCTCTTTTCAAAACTTTATCACAAAAATAAATGGAAAGTCATAAGTTAATAACCTTAAATATTCATGTGGTTAACTATAAATAAGAGAATCAATTTACAGGATTAATTGTCTTTTTCTTCATCATCCGCTTTTGCATCCTTCAGATAAGGGTTCAGGCTGTCTTGCAACAGTTGCTTGACCTGTACTCGCAGTTCTTTGGGATATACGACCTCGGCCTCTGGCCCGTATTTTAGTAAAAGTCGGGACACATATCTAAACTCTTCGACCGGAATATATCCCTGCCATTCCTGACTCTTCCCTTCGTGATGGGAAACATTTTGGAAGAGGGCATCTGATCCGGCCAGCCTGGCACCCAATGCGGTAAATTTTATTTTGGACGGAATTCCTATACGAGAATCCTCCGAAGCCAACCATTCCTGAAGCGTGGGAAGGCTGTCCAAGGTTTCGTCCAGCATCGTTATTGTGATCACCCGATCTGAACGGTACAGAATAATGCGGTCTCTGCTATGCGCTGGCATGTACCAATATCCGTGATCAAAATACAGTCCAATCGGATATACTTCGGTCCACTTTTCACCGGAAGCGGAGCGGTAATGCATGTTTACCCGGCGCTTATTCAGCGCAGCCTCCAAAATGATTGAGGTGTAGGGTGACTCTGCGTGAGTGGGTAGCATACGAAAAGAAATGTACTCCTTTAATTGATCGATACTGTCCTGCACATCCTGTGGAAGCTCGGCATAATAATACTCGGATAAATGTCCACGAACCGAGCCAAAAGGGATATCTGGAATGTTCTCCAACAGTTGCAGCATAAGAAAAAGACCCAAGGCCTCGTCGCGAGCAAGATGAAGGGGAGGAAGAAGCCGATTGGGGAGTGCCCGATACCCGCCATGAGGACCCATTTCGGTATAAAGGGGTAACCCGGTCTGCTGCAAATAGTCGAGATCTCTTTGTATCGTCCTGACGGAGACACCAAAACGTTCAGCCAGCTCACGCGCCGTATATTTTTTTCGGGAATCCAGTATCCTCATAAGAGCAATTCTGCGTTCGTTCATAAGGTACCCCTCTAACCAAAAATTAATTTTAAATGGCCGTTTAACTACGACATACTATGTCATAAATACATTGTAACATTAGGAAATAGAAAGGAGTGAATGAACTATGGAGGATTTGAAATCAAACGCAGTTGTGCTGTATATTGCCATGAGTCTCGACGGGTATATAGCTTTGCCGGACGGTTCGGTGGACTGGCTGTATGATGTTAAAGGGGATGGCGGGGACAATGGATATGCCGACTTTTACGACACCGTAGGTACAGTGCTGATGGGCAGGCTGACGTATGAGGAAGTATTGAAGCTCTCAGATGATTTCCCTTATGCTGGCAAGCCATGTTATGTGCTCACACGAGCATTAACGGAGCACCAGCAAGCGCCACATGTTACATTTACGGACGAAGCTCTGACTGAACTGGTTCCACGTCTACAAGAACAATCGGAAGGTGCGGTATGGCTAGTCGGTGGAGGCCAGTTAGTCCAGGCCTTCTTACAAGCTGGACTGCTGGAGAAGGCTGTTATTGCGATCATTCCCAAGGTGCTTGGACAAGGAATACCGTTATTTCCAGAGGGAACGCTGCCAAGTACGTTTAAGCTTAAAGAAATAGAACACCGCGGGGATATCGCTCTGCTCCATTACCATATATAATTTTGTTTACAGAAAAGCCTTCATATGTCAGGATCATGCAATCTTCCTGAAATATGAAGGCTTTATCGCGTGCTTTTGTTCATTATTTGGTCTTCAAATTATCCCATGTTCTCTGGAAATCCTCGAATAGCTTCCCGGCATCCGATTTACCTGCCACATAGGCTTGCATCTGACTTCCGAATTCTTGCTGTGCTCCTTCAGGATAGCGGCTAAAGAACCAGCCCAACAGTTTGTTTTCCTTACTGTATTTCACTACCTCAGCACCCAATTGGCCCATATCAGCCTCTGCCCCTTCGATGCTCTTGAACGCTGGAATAAACTTGAATTCCTTGGTGATATACTTTTTACCCTGCTCGGATGTCACCATCCAGTTTAAGAACTCTTTCGCCTCGGGTTTGACGGACGAATTTTTATTAACCACCCAGTTGTTGGCGACACCTACAAACAGCTTATCTCCGGCTGTTGCGTCTTCACCAATCGGCATAGGCAAAATCCCCAAATTTAGCTTAGGATTAATTCCGTCAATTTGGACCTGAGTCCAGTTCCCTTGCTGCATCATGGCAGCCTTTCCAGTGGCGAAATTCGTTACCTGCGTGTTGTAATCGGTCGTGAGCGGCTTCGAATTGCCATACTTCAGTGTCAGATCAAACAGCTTAACCCACTCGGCGAATACAGCGTTGCCCGGAATCTTTGCAGTTCCATCATTCAGTCCCTTGACGAAGGCCGAAGGGTCTGGCTGATTGGCAAATGCCACGTTCAGCAAATGATTGCCCAGCACCCAAAACTCCTGATATCCATTAGAAAATGGAGTAATTCCTGCAGCTTGGAGCTTTTGCGCAGCTCCCTCCAGTTCGGACAATGTTTTAGGGGTCTCCGTAATCCCCGCCTTCTTGAACAAATCCTTGTTATAAATAAAGCCGTACCCCTCCAGATTCATCGGCTGGCCATACAGCTTGCCGTCTTTGGTCATCGGCTCTTTGGCGACATCCACCACATCGCCAACCCAAGGCTGGTCAGACAGGTCCTCCAAATATTCCAGCCACGTATCCAGCTCGCGGTAACCTCCTACGTTAAAAATATCCGGTTGCTCCCCGGAGGCGAACTTGGCCTTTAACGCCGCACCATAGTCACTGCCCCCGCCCACGGTCTGAATATCGAGCTTGATGCCCGGATGAGATGCTTCGTATTCCGCTTTCATGCGATTCAGCGCCTCTGCAATCTCTACCTTAAACTGAAAAATGTGAATTGTTTTTTCCTTCACTTCCTCTTTGCCTGCGTTTTGTCCGCCACTGCTGTTACAACCTGCCAAAACCAGGGCAAAGGCCGCGAGAAGCAAGATGAGTGCTTGAGCTTTCTTTTTAAAAGTATGCGTTTTCATTTTCATGTTCCTTTCTATTCTAAATTCATATCAGATGAACTTGAAAAATTCATGTGGAAACGAAGCAAACGGAATGGTGCTGAACAAGCGATAGTGCTCGCCTTTGTCTCTAGATTCCCACCTTTATTCGTTTATTCAGGGGAATCTGGAGGCAGCAGCGATGGTAAGCACCATCCGTTTGCGTAGTGGCACACCATGTGCATTTCAGCTCATCGCCACACTCAACCTTTGACCGAGCCAGCCATAATACCTTGAATAATATATTTTTGCATGGCCAGAAAGAATACGATGACAGGCAAGATGCCCAGCACCAGAGCAGGCAAAGCCAAATCCCACTGCTTCGTGTATTGTCCGAAAAAAGCATAGGTCGCAATCGGAATTGTGCGCAGTTCAGCCTTTTGCAGTACCAGAGAAGGCAGGAGATAATCATTCCAAATCCAGAGCGTATTTAAAATAATAACAGTTACCATCATCGGCAGCATCAACGGATACACAATTCGGAAAAATACTCCGTAAGGCGTACAGCCGTCCACCGTAGCTGCTTCTTCCACCTCGACTGGCACACCTTTGACGAATCCATGAAAGAGAAAGATCGACATTGGAGCTCCAAATCCCAGATAACAGATTACCAGACCACTTATACTGTTCATTAAATCCAGTGTACTTACAACCTTGACCAAAGGAATCATCACCGATTGAAAAGGAATCACCATGGCAGCTACGAACAGGCTGAACAACACTCGATTATAACGCGTCGGACGCCGGACCATTCGGTAAGCAGCCATTGAGCTGATCAGTACGAGCAGTAGATTACTAATTACCGTAACCACGAGTGAATTCCATAAAGCTTCGGGAAAACGCGTGATGCTCCACGCTCTAGCGTAGTTGCTCCATACAAAGGTTTGTGGCCAGGCCGCAGAATCGGTGAGCAGGTCACCAAAGCTTTTGACCGAATTCACGAATAAAAAGTAAAACGGGACAAGGAATAACAATGCGACGAGGATCATCACCATCTCGGTCGCCCATGTTCCAAAGCGGTAGCGCTTGCTTGTTTCCATTTACGCTTCCACCTCCCGACTTTTCGTCAGTCGTACCTGAAGGCTCGTAACCAGAGCAACAATGATAAAGAAAATGAGTGCTTTAGCTGTTCCCAGCCCATAACGATTATTCACAAACGCTTCATTGTAAATATTGAGTGCAACCGACTCTGTCGACCCGAAGGGACCGCCTTTGGTCAGTGACAAATTGAGATCGAACATTTTGAATGACCATGATATCGCCAGGAAAAGACATACCGTAACGGCAGGCATGATCAAAGGAAGTATAATCGACCGCAAAATTTGCATCCGGCTTGCTCCGTCAATTTCAGCTGCTTCCAGCATATCGCGGGGCACATTGGTCAGGGAAGAGATGTAAATAACCATCAAATACCCGGCAGTTTGCCAGATAAACACGATTACAATGCCCCAGAAGGCGGTGATCTCATCTCCCAACCAGGACAGGTTGAAGAAGGACCAGTTCGTGCTCTCTCCGATTGCTGCAAATCCCTTGACGAAAATAAACTGCCAGATAAAGCCCAGCAACAGACCTCCGATCACATTGGGCATAAAAAAGATGGTCCTTAGTACATTTTTTGTTTTCAGCGGTTTGGTTAGAAAATACGCCAGCAGAAAGCCAAAAATATTCGCAGCCACCACTCCTACCACCGTAAAACGGACCGTAAACCAGAACGCTGTCCCAAATTTGTCATCATTCCATAAAATGTGACTGAAATTATCCAGCCCCACCCACTTTGCCTCATTGGCTACCCCATTCCACTCTGTAAAAGAATAGTACATTCCGAGCATAAAAGGGATTACAATAATGATAACGAAAAATAACGTCGACGGCCCTACAAAAATCCATTGCTGGAGCCATTGCGACGACTTGGCGCGATTCAATCCGATCCCCCCCTTTTGTTGTCTGTTGGTGTCTGGAACGCTCCCTTACGGCTTTCCTTCAGCAGCATGATGCTTGGGCCGTACGGATATGCGATTCACATGTTCATTATGTCGAATAAGCGCTCTCGAGAACACGTAGGATCGTGAACCATTAGGGGGGAAAATATTGACCTCTGGCTCAACTTGAATTGTGAAAGGAGCTCACTGCATGAAATTTCACAGCATTCGTTCCCGCCTGATCTGGTTTTTGCTCATTGCCGTCACTCTGCCGCTGCTGCTGTCGATGACAATGACCTTCGTTCTCACCAAGCAATCCTTGCGTGAGCAGGCTACACAAGAAAATGAACGGCTTATCTTTCAGGGAATTACGAATCTGGATAACTATTTACAGGGGCTGAATCGCGCGTCCATCGGAGTCTATAATGATCCTCATTTTCTGCGTAATCTGGCCAAAATCCCAGATGATTACCGGGCCGTCGCTGAAATTTACACCACGCTGCAAACGATGATGAATGCTTCGTCAGGCATTGACCAAGTGTATTTGCATTCTTTTGAGGCGGGGCAATCCACGTTGATTACCAGTACAGTCCCGCTACGGGAATTCCGGCTGGCGCCCTTTACTGGTTCTATTCATTACGGCCCTTCCGGACTATTCATACAGCCTTCGCACATGAAGCATTTGTACGGCTTTTCGGCGGTTTCCTATGCGGAGCACAGCACAGAGCGGCAGGTATTTACACTTCATCGGGCGATTCGGAACATTCCTGCCTCAGAGACGCTTGGGGTACTCGCTATAGATGTTGATCTGGAGCCGCTGCGCAGTATTTGCCGTCAATTGTATGATGCGGATACAGAGGAGTTGTATTTGATCGATCGGAACGGAACAATCATATATAGCGGAAAAGAAGCATCGATTGGAACACACTGGAAGGAATCTGACCTGCTCAATCGAATTTCTAAAGAAGGCGAGCACGGAGTGATTGAGGATGATACGGCACTGCACGTGTATGGCAAGCTGGATGCCAACCTGTCAGGCTGGACGCTCGTCAAGAAAATTCCACATCGTACGCTGTATATACGGGCTACCCGCCTGACTCAGATCAATGCGGTCATTACAGGCGCAGCGTTGCTACTCGTCATTGTTGCCACGTTATGGATTTCGATAAAAATCACGGAACCTATTAAGCGACTGACTCGCTACATAAAGCAGATTCAGTCCGGTCAACTGGATGTAGACATCCGGGCTATGAGTAACGATGAGATCGGAGTGCTGTCGCGCCGTTTCAGACAGATGATGGATACCATCAATAACCTCATTTTGCAGGAATACAAGCTGGAGCTGGCTAATAAGACACATCAATTGAAAGCGCTTCAAGCACAGATTAATCCTCACTTTTTATATAATACGCTACAGTCTATTGGAACCCTGGCTCTACAGCATGAGGTGCCGCGAATTTATTCTCTGCTCTCTTCCCTTGCCAAAATGCTGCGTTATAATATGCGTGACCATACGGTCGTAACACTTAAGGAAGAAGCCGAACATGTAAAACAATATCTTGATTTACAAAAGGAACGCTTCGGTGAGCAATTAGAGGTCACTTACCAGTGGGAATATGAGGTCCTGAATGATCGGGTGCCTAAAATGATTCTCCAACCGTTGGTGGAAAACTACTTTAAACACGGTGCAGATCCCCGGCTGGGACCCGGTGAAATTCGCATTACAGGCAGCCGAATCCGGGAAGGTATTGTGAAAATAACCGTGGAAAATAACGGAACTTCCATTCCACAGGCCGAGTTAGAACAGCTCCAGCATATGTTAAAACGTCCGCTGAAAGCCTACGAGGAGCCAGACACTAGCGAGCAGGACTCCATTGGCCTTCGTAATGTTCTATTGCGTATTCAGCTTCACTCGGAGGATGGTTCTAACACCCTGTGCGTAGACAACATTCTGCCTCATGGCGTCCGTTATACACTCGAAATTCGTACTGAAGTCCCTACGGAAATTCATATTAAGGGAGAGTGATCTGTCAATGAAAGTCCTGATTGTAGATGATGAGAAGCATGTACGCCATGCCATACGGATGCTCGTACATTGGGAAGCTTGCGGTGTGAGCGAGGTGATTGAGGCTGAGTCGGGCGATCAGGCGATTGAGGTCATTACCGCCCTTTCCCCACCTGTTGTACTCACGGATATGCGGATGCCCGGCAAGGATGGAGTAGCACTGATGGAGTGGATTCAAGTCAATTCCCCAGCAACCCGAGTCGTGGTGGTCAGTGGCTATGATGATTTTGAGTTGGTTCGACAGGTCATCCGCCGGGGAGGCATGGACTATATTCTTAAGCCCGTGGATCCAGTCGAGATTAACGAGGCTCTTAATAAAGCCACTCAAGCCTGGCGGACAGCGGAGCAAGACCGGAACAGGCAGACGATGCAGGCAATGGAGGTCAATCGGATGAGGCCGCACTATGCTGATAAGCTCCTGACTGAAATCGTTTCCGGTATAGCGAATACCCCTCTTTCCATTACGCCCTTACGTGAGGAGCTACGTCTTCCTGCAGCTATTCAGATATGTAATGCAGCTGTGATGAGCACCACTCAGCTGGATGCCGATATACTGGACAAATATAAAACGCGCCGTGCGCTTTTGAGCTTTTCCCTCATTAACATCTGCAACGAATTTCTTGGAACTTCTCAAACCGGAATTGCATTCCGTCATCTGGAGCGTATGGACGAAATTATTCTGCTGTATTGGGGCGAGCCATCTCGTTGGCCGCTGCTCTTGCAGGATATTCACACAGGGATCAAAACGGCTTTGCGGTGTTACATGCACATCGGGGTTGGCTCTTTTGGCTCTTTTGGCGCTTTTCCCATAGCGGCAGCCACTGCCTACCAAGAGGCACGGCAAGCGTTGTGGAAACGGGATGTGTTGCAAACCGCCGACTGGATGCACCAGAGTTCCCAGACACGCCAGAGCATTCGTCTTCCCCAGTTGCCTGAGATGGAAGAGGAACTGCGGCTTAGTGCGCTCAGCTGTAATGCCAATCGTGTGTCGATAGCGGTAGGCCATTGGATAGCAGCCGTAGCCGAGCTACCTTCGGTGACAGCAGAGCAGCTAGCCAGTTGGAATCAGGAGTTGGACTGGATGCTGGCCCGCTGGCTGAATGACAGACCTGGAGATACCGATGGCGAGGAACTGGCAGATGAGTCCGGCTCCATTCATGCCTTGCCGGTCGACAACCGTGGCATGCTTTCATTGCCCTTATGGCAAAGACAGGTCGAAAACCGACTGTTGGCAGCTGGTCAGGCACTTACACCAAGCCATAGCCCAAACAACCCGACCATACGTGATATTGCCCGCTATCTGGATGCACACTATAACGAGGACATTTCTCTACAGGATATGGCGAGCCGCTTTTACCTCAGTCGGGAATATATTTCTCGTAAATTCAAGCAGGAGTATGGGGTTAATCTGTCGGACTATTTGTGCCAGATCAGGATGGGCAAGGCAAAGCTATTACTGCTGAATGACAAGCTGCGCCTTCATCATATTGCCGGTATGGTCGGGTATCAGGATGAAAAATACTTTGGCAAGGTGTTCAAAAAACTGGAGGGGGTCACGCCCGGCGAATTCAGAAAACGCCATTCTGCAAATCCTCAGCCGTTACCGCATACAGCACGTGATCTTCCCACACACCATTAATCTTCAAATAGTTGAGAGCCAGCCCTTCGCGGCGAAATCCTGCCTTTTCCATCACTCGATTGGAAGGCGTATTTCTTGGCATCACTCCAGCTTGAATACGGTGTAATTCCAACTCATTCAGGGCGTAGCGTACGATATCCTTCACTGCGGAAGTCGCATAGCCTTGTCCGTGGTATGCAGGATCTACAAAGTAGCCCAGATTGGCGTTTTGAAAGGGGCCTCTAGCGATACCCGACAGCTCCATTCTGCCAATCAGCTTATCATTTTCCGGCAAAAAAAGTCCAAACGTATATCCCTGACCGGCTTGTGCCGCTTCCAAACCGTTGGAAATCAGACGCGCCTGTTCTTCCAGCGTAAAGTAAATTTCAGGTCGTTCTGGCTCGAACGGTTTGAAGAAATCAAAATTTTCACGTCTGATCTCTAATAAACGTTCTGCATCATTGACTTGTAACAGTCGAATCTGTAGCCCCGGATGGGTAGACTTAATCAAAATTACGCCATTAGCTGCATGTAGCATTGTCATTTTCCTTCTTTCTCAGTTATTCCTATATTATTGTGTTCACGGTCACGAGACAGGAAAATACCCCAGGTGCATGAGAGCAACCTAGGGTATCTCCATCATTCAAAATTTAGTCCGTAACAGGCATCCAGCCTGGAAGGGTCGTCAATACATTCCACAAATAGTCAGGAATGACTAGCTCCTGCTGAGCTTGTTTGGATAATGTCGTGCGAATAGTATCTTCTGTGCCGTTTTTCACCTTCTGAACCCATTGCGGCTCCATCAAAAGCGGACGTCCCAGCGATACAAGCGGTACACCTGTCTCCAGTGCTGCAAGCGCCTCGTCCGGTGTATTCAGCGACCCGACTCCCATAATCGGCACACGGTTACCTACCTTCTCATGGATGAGAACGGTACGTGACCGTTCGTCACTACGGTCACGGAACGAACCACCGAAGAAATGATTTACGGAAATGTGCAGGTAATCCAGCCCTTGATCCGCCAGACGGTCTACAAGCACCATCGTATCATCCAGCGTAATGCCTGGTGTGTGTCCTTCCTCAGGAGACAAGCGGTATCCAAAGATGAATGGCCGCTTTGCATGTTCTGCGATCACTTTCTTCACTTCGTGAACAATCGCCAGCGGGAAGGTCATTCGTTTTTCAACACTTCCTCCCCATTCATCGGTACGAAGGTTGGAGTGCGGGGAGAAGAACTGCTGCACCAGGTAACCGTTCGCTCCGTGAAGCTCCACACCATCATAGCCTGCTTCAATCGCGCGGCGAGTCGCTTCGCCATAGGCACGGATGACGCGGTGGATATCGTCGGATGTCATTTCACGCGGTACAGGCGCGCCTTCTTTCTCCTCGGCTACTGCGCTTGCACTGATCGGCTGTCCATCTGGTATTTGATCCGGTGGACACAGGCGGCCACCATGATAAATTTGCAGGATCGCTTTTGCGCCCTCTTGATGAATCGTATCTGCCAGGCGGCGCAGGCTCGGAATCATTTCATCCTTGTCCGCACCAAACTCATTAACAAAGCCTTTACCATCTGGAGTTACATACACACAAGCGGTAATAACCGCGCCCACCCCACCGGAACGTTCACGGTAGTATGCCAGCTCCTGGTCACTGACTTCACCATTTTCGTGGGAAGCAAAGTTAGTCATAGGGGCCATGGTAATACGGTTCTTCAACGTAACACCGGATGGCAGAGTAAAAGCTTCAAATAGAGAATTATATTTTGGGTTCATTCGTTCTCTCTCCTTCAGTTTAAATCAGATCAGATAATATGAGGCTGTTGAGCATGAAGCCGAATATGAATTCGATGCAGTTTTCCTTCCATAACGAACTCAAACTACTGTTGCTTACTTAAATACAGTGGTTGTAACAACCACAGTATAATGATCCGCAACTATAAAGTCAAATCTATCCTTTCTGACCTTCCCTAAACGGTTCGAAAAAGCTGAACCGCAGCCACTTGTCACAAGCCACTGACAAAGCTTAATGGTTCCCGGATGTGCTGTTCTTCTCCTCCCGGCGGGAAAACCAGGTGGCGAGCAACGAGCCGGAAATATTATGCCACACGCTAAAAATTGCACTCGGTACAGCAGCAATCGGATTAAAATGAGCTGCTGCCAGCGCAGCGCCCAGTCCGGAATTCTGCATTCCCGTTTCCAGCGTAACAGCTTTACGCTTGGAAAGATTCATACCGAATAGCTTGGCAAACCAATATCCGAGCAGGAACCCGATACCGTTATGCAAAATAACCACACCAAAAATAATCGGGCCTGTCTCCAAAATCTTGCCCTTGCTGCCTGCAATCACAATAGCCACGATGAGCATAATCACCAGTGTTGATATGAGCGGCAGCGCCTGTACACTGGCTTCTGCCTGTTTGCGAAATAGCGATTTGACGATAACACCCAGCACAATGGGAACAATAACCACGATGAGAATATCCATGATCAGCGACTTCGCATCAATATTCATCCAACGTCCAGCAAGCAGGTTAATCATGGCCGGGGTAGCCAGTGGAGCAATCAGCGTCGACACCGAAGCAATCGACACGCCCAATGCCACGTCGCCTTTGGATAAGAGCGTCATTACGTTGGACGCGGTTCCACTCGGGCAACAGCCTACCAAAATGACACCTACCGCAATATCCGATGGCAGCTGCAATACTAATGCCAATCCAAAGGCCAGTAACGGCATAATCAGATAATGTCCGACCACGCCAATAGCCACATCCACTGGACGCCGGAATACTTCACGAAAGTCAGCCGCAGATAAAGTCAGCCCCATCCCGAACATGACAATGCCCAAAAATAACTGTATGTATCCTTTCAACCCTGTAAACGCCGCAGGAAAGAAAAATCCCAAACATGCAAATAAAAGTACCCAGATGGAAAAGGTTCCTCCTACAAATTTCCCTACTTTCTCCAAGCCATTCATTCTACTTATCTCCTTACTTCTATATAATTTGAATTTGAGGAAATTCTGCTTATATAGTGCTTAAAATTTTCACCATTGTACTACATATGACTGCATATACATACAACTTTTTATGATTTTACCGGGATCAAGAAACTTTTTCCGGTAAGGACATATTCGAAAGCAAAGTGGGTATATTCATAATAGAAGTTTGTGACCAGTCGGTCATTTTTGGATCATCATTCGTTGAGGAGGAGATATCCCTATGTCACGAAGCCATCCGTATAAATGGTGGAATATTATTGCATTTATCGCTGTCGTTCTCGTTAACATTCTGGCTTCTACACTTCCTATCGGCGGCAGAAGCACTGCTGCTGTATCCAACATGTACCCAACCTTGATCACCCCAGCGGGTTACGCTTTTTCCATCTGGTCGGTCATCTACGTACTGCTCGCCTGCTTTGTCGTGTACCAAGCTACACCTACAGGTCAAGCCAAGACAAGCGTTCAGTCCATCGGTATTTTTTTTATTCTAAGCTGTCTCTTCAATATCATCTGGATTTTCCTCTGGCAGTATGTATACGTAGAGCTGTGCGTCATCGTCATTATTCTATACTTGCTTTCCTTGAGCGTCGTGTATGTACGTACCCGCACGCCGCAGCCAACCCGCGGAGAAATGTGGTTCGTCAAGCTACCGTTCAGCCTCAACCTCGGTTGGGTATCCGTTGCTACTATTATCAACATTACAGTGGCACTGGAAAAGAATGAATGGAGTGGCTGGGGACTGAGCGATACGACATGGGCGATCATTATCCTGCTCATCGGCACCCTATTGGCGATCATGGTCAGCTTCCCTTATCGCGACAGCATTTATCCTCTCGTATTTGTATGGGCCTATGTCGCCATCGCCGTCGAGCATCCGAACAATGAAAATGTACGGCTGGCTGCATTGATCTTGGCGGCAATCATTCTAGTGTACGCGCTATGGCTATTCTTTGCCCGTAATCGGGACCGAGATTAAAGAAAACTAATATTATCTCCTAGCCAGAACAAGCGAGTTTGGGTCTGAATCATCTAGCCCAAGCTCGCTTGCTTTGTTTATTCATTTTAACCATGTGATTAGGTATAGACTTTAATCAAATCTATAAGCTTGCTTGTCGAGTGATCTGCATTTATTTTCTTCATATTGATAATATAATCCGACCTTTTTTCATACAAACGAAGAATCATGTCGACAAATCGTTCAGATTCCAACTCTTCTTCTTCTAAAAACTCACAAAAGCCTTGCGCTTTAAATGATTTGGCATTTAGAATTTGATCTCCCCGGCTAACCGCCTTTGAAAGAGGGATCAATAGCATCGGCTTCCGCAGCGTCAAGAATTCAAAAATGGAATTTGAACCCGCCCTAGAAACAACCATATTTGCCATCGCCATAACATCCGCCAGTTCATCATTTATGTATTCAAACTGCTTGTAGCCATACATATGAATGGAATGATTCACTTGGTCTTTACCACAAATATGCACGATTTGAAAATGAACGAGCAAAGCCTCTAAATTCATCCAGACCATCTCATTGATCTTCTTGGAACCCAAACTCCCACCCATGATCAGAATGATCGGCTTATTTCGAGTAAATCCGCAATAGGTCAAACCTGTGGCTGCCTCCCCATCTTTTAGTTCATCTCTCACAATAGCACCTACATACCGGGTATGCTTAGAGCGAAAGTACTGAATGGTTTCAGGAAAGGTAGTACAAATTTCTGTAGCAAATGTGCTGGAAATCTTATTAGCTAATCCAGGGGTAATATCTGATTCATGAATGATTACAGGGACTTTATTCAACCACCCAGCCAATACCACAGGAACCGAAACAAACCCGCCTTTTGAAAAAATAATATCCGGTTTTTCTTTTCTTATAATCCGGTACGCTTGAGAAATCCCCTTCAGCACTTTAAAAGGGTCCTTAAAATTATTCCAATCAAAATATCTGCGCAATTTCCCAGTTGAGATACTAAAATAACGCACATCTTCCAGTCCAGAAATCAATTTTCTTTCAATCCCTTGTTCAGAGCCTATGTATTGGACACTCCAATGTTGTTCCAGTAAGTGAGGAATCAAAGCTAGGTTTACTGCTACATGTCCTGAAGAGCCTCCACCAGTGAAAATTATTTTTTTAATCATCTCCACCTCCACTCTGTATTCAAAAAAAACAAAACACATTAAATCTGAGCAACCGGGTGCCTCTATTTAATAGGGACACCCGGTTGCCATACAAACTTTTTATTTTATGAACGGACCTTTCAGACTATTCGCCCTTCAATGCAATGACTTCAATCTCCACCAGTGCATCCTTAGGCAGACGAGCTACCTCCACCGCACTACGCGCTGGGTATGGTTGCTCGAAGAAAGAACTGTACACCTCATTGACGCTGACAAAATCGTTCATGTCCTTCAGGAATACAGTCGCTTTCACAACCTGGTTCATGTTGCTGCCTGCCGCTTCCAGAATGGCTTGTACGTTGCTCAAGGACAGGCGTGCCTGCTCCTGTACATCCTTACCAAACTCACCTGTTGCCGGATTCAGTCCAAGCTGTCCCGAAGTGTAAATAAACCCGCCTGCCTCTACCGCTTGGCTATAAGGGCCGATAGCACCGGGTGCTTTTTCAGTAGCAATTGTTTTTTTCATATGGGTTGGATTCTCCTTCCTGATACTGGTTCACCGTATTATAGCATGTGAAGTCCAAAGCCACTATTCCGTGCGACGGATTAACGCACTGGGTTTCTTTTAATACACCCCATTGTGACGGTGCTATATTTTTTTATTTCCGCTGTAACCTTTAGCGCCTATGTATCATCTAACTCCTATAACCTGCTTCAAAAATAAATTCTACAAATCCAGATACAGGTACAATGATCATAGCCAGTATAGACGGGAAAGGAGCACCATCCTTTGAATCTCGAAACAAACCTACACCAAGCAAGGCAGGGGGACCGCAAGGCATTCGTCGCCTTGATGAAACATATGGAATCCGATATGTATGGCATGGCGCGTTCCATTCTTCGCAGCAATGAAGATTGCGCGGACGCGATGCAAGAGGCGATGCTCAAGGCATACCAGTCTCTGGGTGAGCTGCGTGAACCTCGCTATTTTAAAACATGGCTGCTTCGTATCCTCATTAATGAGTGCCATCAGATTATACGCAAGCAAAAACGGGTCGTCCCCGTGGCGGAATTTGTGCAGGAACCCTCCACCTTGGGCGGTTATGAGAAAATCGAACTGCGCGAGGCCATCGACCACTTGGAGGAATCCATGCGAACTGTGATTTCCCTGCACTATTTGCGGGATATGCCGATCAAAGAAATATCAGAAGTACTGGATGTATCAGAGGGGGCCGTCAAAACACGATTGCACCGTGCTCGCAGAATATTAATGGACCTGCTACAAAATCGCGGAGAAAGGAAGGTGACCTTTCAATGAGCCCTTCAGAGTTTGAGAAACAGAATCAAGAGCTGGATCAGAAATTACAATCAGAAAAAGAAAACTTGGAAGCAGACACGGTAATGATTCCTGATTTGGTAAGAGAACGCTTAGATGCATTTTACACACAAATGGTATCGGATGCGGAGCCGTTATCCAAGTCTCCTTCCTCTTCCTTACATCGACCGGTCAAAAGATTTCTTCGAGGGACAGCAATTGCCGCTGCTTCTGCGGCTGCCATTGGCATTATGATCATTGGTAGCGCCTTTGTTTCGCCTACAATGGCAGAATCATTGAAACAGGTTCCCCTTGTAGACAGCGTGTTCAAGCTTGCTGGGGATCTCGGGCTGCAAACCGCTGATCAGAAAGGGTTGGCAACTTCCTCGAATCTCAGTGTTACCCATAGCGGTATTACATTAAAGGTACCACAAATCATATTTGACGGGACACGCTTGGTCGTGGCGTTGGAAAAGAGCGGTGGAGATTCACAACATCAAACCCTATATCCGGCCATCCAAACGCAAGGACAGTCCGAGGAGGACATTCTGGAGAAAGTGGACCTGTTCATCAATGGGACATCGGTCAATAGCAATAATGGCGCCTTTAATTTCATGTATGGCCGCCCAGGCAAAGACAGTAATTCTATGCTGATTGCGTATATGCGTGACCTTGCCAGCGGTAAACCCGCCTTACCAGATCAGTTTGAGCTAGAGGTATATGCAAAGTTAAAAGGTGTAGCCGAGCCGTTTCGCATACAAACCACGGTTCACAAAACTAAAATAAATAACAAGATACTTCAGCTACAAATAAGCAAGTCTAATCCGTATCTTGCATTTACGGCAGAAAAGGTAGAAATTACACCCATCACGACCAAGATCACAACGTCGTTCAAAATGCTGACCGATATTGCACATATGCCGGATGATTACACCGTGGAGCGAGAATACAAGTACATCAAAAACGGCCAAACGATCCAGTACACCAAAAAGGAATTGGATATGGTTGAGTATGCTATATTCGACGAGCAGGGAAGAGAACTCCAGCTCCTGAGCGGCTCTGGAGTTCCCCTTACCAAAGAACGTGACAGCAAAATGATCACCCTGTTTACTCCTTATGTGGACACTCCCCAGAAGATCATTTTCAAGCCTTATATATTGCCAACACAACCAGGAGGTAATGCCCTGCTCGATGCTAATGGCAACTGGACACGCCATTACATTGATGAATTAGAGATTACGATAGATGTGTCGCAAAATACAAACCATCAATAAAACACAAAAACGCCGCTATTGTCCGAATCATTGGGCAACAGCGGCGTTTTTGTCATTTTAATCCTGCCATGGTTTTACACGTACTCATCAGGAGCCGTTCCTGTACCAGGTTCCTCATCATCGGATGTTAGCTCTGCACCGATGACCCGAATGATGTCGTTCGGATAAATATGTACTCCGCTCGCCTGCGCAAGAGCGATTCGTACCATGGCTCGTGCGATGACCGAGGCCGGGATAGCACGGTAGGAAGCCAGCTTGCCCGTCATTAGACCGTCCAGCGCTTTCATGACAACAGCGGCAGCGGCTTCGCCCAAACGTCGTTCAGGTCTCGCACCCAAAATCAGCGACGGACGGAACAAATGCAGCGCAGGCAGCCCGATAGCGGCAAGCGCCTCTTCAGCCTCACCCTTGGTGCGGTTATAAAACACGCGTGAAACTGGATCGGCCCCCATCGCTGAGATAGCTAGCATCTGTACAGCACCAGCCTCTTTGCCCAACTGGGCAGCCAGCACCGGATAGTCCAGATCCACCTGACGAAACTGCTCCTTGGAGCCAGCCTTTTTCATCGTTGTCCCAAGGCAGCAAAAAACATCATCCACCCCTTCGAAGGCAAACGCCGCTTTCTGTGGCTGTTCCCAATCGATGAGCGCCTGTTCCAACTTGGGATGCTTGATGTCCAACGGACGTCTGCCCATAACCATGACGCGGTTGTATTCCTTTTGCACCAGCAGCTCTCGTACAACATAACCCCCGACAAGCCCTGTTGCACCCACAACGACCGCTTTACGTTCCATGATAGACCTCCTCTGTGCCATAACGCTCCTGCTCCTACAATTGCGATTAGGTTAATTTAAAGGGTTGTTCGTCCGCCTCCTTATTTTCGGACGGACACATCGGTAGGTACAGAGAAAACGTACTTCCCTTACCCTCCTCACTTTCCAAACGGATAAACCCGCCCAACAAGCGGGAAAAATCACGGCTAATGGACAATCCCAAACCGGTTCCTCCATATTTACGATTAATGGAACCGTTCGCCTGCTGAAATGCCTCAAAAATAACGTGTTGCTGAAGCTTGGAAATACCGATGCCCGTATCTTTTACAGCAAATACAACCCAATCTCCCTCTTGTCCCTTTTGATCCAGATGCTGTGTACTCATTTCTAGCAATACACGTCCTTCATGAGTGAACTTAAAGGCATTGGACAATAAATTACGCAAAATTTGCTGTACACGTTTGGAATCGGACCGAATTTCATTCGGTATAGGCTCATGCTCCTTTAAGCTGAATTCCAGGTTTTTATCCTTCGCAGTGACTTCAAAATGCATCATCATCACCTGCGCAATCTCACGCACATTGACTGGCTCACTTACAATTTCCATGTGCCCAGCTTCGACCTTGGACAAGTCCAAAATGTCGTTAATCATTTGGAGCAAATCATGCCCCGAGGCATAGATGAGATCGCTGTATTGGTATAACTCGTCCTCATCCAATTCTTTTCCCTGCTCGTTGATAATCTGCGCCAGATTAATGATGCTGTTAAGAGGTGTACGTAACTCATGCGACATCGTTGCCATAAAATCCGATTTATATTGGGAAGCCATCATCAGCTGCTTGGCACGTTCCTCTAGAATGACCTTTGCCTTCTGCAACTCATCTCGCTGCTCTGATAACAACTCATTCGCCTGCTTAATCTGATGATTCCGCTGTTGCTCCATCTGAAAGTCCCGTAAAATCAGGGCAAATAAAAAACTGAGGACGATGCCGATTGGCAGTGTAAGAGGAACAACCTCCGCTACATAATAGCGCCAAGGGATGACACCCAGACAGGCAATATTTAACGTATTTACGATATTAACCACTAAAATGGTCACTGATGCCTTAATAATCAAACGCCAGGTGGAACGGCGCATCCAGTAGTTCAATCCGGCGCACAGGACGCCCAGAATGCTCATATTCAAAAAGCCGACCCACGCCGCCATATTCAAACCGAAGGTAAACCTCGTAAGTCCGATTGCGACCCCAATAATAATAAGCGTATAGGAGCGGGGATACACCAATGCCGCGATAATCAGCGGTACGAAACGCAAATCAAAAATAACCGTTTCACTAAAGTTAAAACCAAAACAAGAGCTGACCCATCCACCAAATATCACTAGCAGCACCGAGTTGACATATTTGAACCGCGAAGAAGTACGACTCAAACCATATTTATAAATCACGTTCGCCACATAGGCAACGGCAATCAGCATCCCTAAATTCATTAAAAACATCATTGAAAATTGCATGGACTCACACTCCCATAGCGCAAAAAATTGGATGCCAGGCCTATGTTAACCGCATTTGCCTTTCTTGTACATCATAACATGAAGCCCCATCTTTCGACATGTCAAAAGATCTTACATCCGTATATGAGGATTTTGCAAAATCCTGATATATAAAAAAGCGAACCTCAATGGCTCGCCCTGTTGTGCTGATATATACAAAGTCAGCTTGTGATGCCTTTGTTCCGGCGCCACTCCTTGACAAATAATTCGGCAAAATAAGGGTCCCATTGGGTTCCCTTTCCCTCTTCCAATATCATAACCGCCTTCTCTTCCTTCATACCTTTCCGATAGGGACGATCAGACGTCATCGCATCATAAGCATCTGCTACAGCAATGATTCGCCCAAATAAGGGGATATCTTCCCCAGCGAGCTGGTCAGGGTATCCCTTGCCATCATAACGTTCATGGTGCGAGCGCACGCCAGGCAAATAAGGGGCCATAGCATAAGCTGGTTCAACTTGCCGGAGAATGCTCTCTCCCATAACCGGGTGCATTTTAATCTGATCAAACTCCTCGTCCGTCAGCTTGCCGTCCTTGAGCAGCACAGCGTCAGCCACACCGATTTTACCGATATCATGCAGCAAAGCTGTTTTGCGCAGCAAGTCGAGGTCTGTCTCATTCAAACCTCCCTTGCGCCCAATGAGTACGGAGTATTCAGCTACACGCAAAGAATGTCCTGCGGTATAGGCATCTCGCGCATCTAGTGCTGCCGCCAAGGTCGCAAAGTAACTGTCCAATAGCTGACCGTTCTTTTCTTCCCGTTCCTTCAGGCCCTCGATCATCATGTTAAAGCCTTCAACCAACTCGGCAAATTCGTCGGAGTACAAGTCGCTGGCATTACTGTTCAGGCGGCCTTCCCTCACTGCATTCATTTTTTCCAGCAGGTGGTGGATCGGCTGTTCTATCTCACGGGTCAACAACCTTCCTCCCAGATAAGCAAAGGCTACACCAAAAATTAAAATCGTACCCGCCCATGCCCAATAGGAACTTGAATCCGTCGCCTCCAAACGTTCCAGGCGAATCTGTGTAGCTAAACAAAATAAAAACAGAGGAAAAGCACCAATGAGCGTCGCACTTAACTGAAATTTATGCCGAAGCGATAGTAGAACTCGTCCTCGCAGGGAGAGGTTCAATCCATATTGCTGGTAAGTTCGATCACGAATTTCCTCCAGCAACGGCTTGATTGCTCTCATGGTCAGAAAAAATTCAACCAATGCGTGCATCGAAGCAACCAGACAAGCTCCTATACAGGCGATTCCTACATAATATAAGGGAAAGGTAAGTTGTCCAGTATGTATCATCCATAAGGCAATAATGGCTGCCGGGATAGAGAAACCCAACAAATGCGGTCCAACAATACGTAAAACGGACAAATTAGGCAGCTGATGAACCCGGATATACACCGCTTCTACATCCTTGAGCGTTTCCTGGTTACCGTAAAAAAAACGATGAACCGGTCTCAAATGCATTCGAAACACTATGGTTTCACAAGCAATCATAATGACGCTGGAAAATGCAATAATTTTAACAAGACCCAGAATTTCATAGTGGGCTACATTTAACGTGGAAAATACAAAAATCATACCTACCAACAATACAGCGATAAACGAACCTATAATATAGTTCAGGATAACATGCTGAATAAAGCGCTTATAGGTCGGCAAATTGCTACCCCTCTTTTCATCCGTACACTCTAAAATATCTTGTGTATTCAATATCGGAGTCCAACCATCAAAAGTTTACCTTCTTGCTTGAGCATTTTACATAAATACAGAGGACGGCTTTCGATCCGCAATGTATAGCTAGGAAAACATGCTGTCGTCTATCAGATCTCGCGGGGGACAGGCATCAAACGATGGATAAAAGACCATGATCTTATCAACATTTTTTCCAGTCTATAATCAAAGAAACCAAAAATACCTTGTGTTTTAGAATCATTCTTGCTATACTATTAAAGTATGTATATGTATTAACCCCATAAGATTCCACGCAACAAGCTATTACTCCTAATCACCGTATGGAGCTTCTCCAAATTTTATGTATAACCCTAATGTAGAATTTTGAGCTTTTGCCGAAGATTTTCACATTCACACTGGCGCGGTCATCGGAGCCGCAAGGACGAAAGAGAGGTAGGGCTTTTGTCGTTTGGAAAATGAAGTGGAATCACACTGCCCCTTATGAACATGCTGACCATATAATGCAAGGTAGCAGGGGTTGAATATATATTATGCCATCAAACGATGAAGTTTGAGCAGGCCGTGCAGTATATGCAAACTGCACCCATCCTCCGGATGATCCCCGGGGGATTTTTCATATACATAAGCGTATCTATAGACAAAAAAGTGGCCCTGCCGATACATCGGCAGGGCCTATAGCTTGATCAAAAAGGGGTTAATAGGGTCATTATAGTCTCGCTTTCTTAAAACTAAATGATATGCACCTTAAAAACTCATTAATTTTCCAGTTTTATATCCCTTCTAATAATTCGTCCAATATTCTGTACCATCGGGCGGCATCGTTTGCGTAGTGGAACGTCTTGTTTCCGCTTGGGTGCGCCTTTGGGCCGAGGGACGCTCCCACCCTTCCAGTAAAACAACATGCTGGGTACCCGAATTGTTTTCCCAAGTGATGTAGCGCTCCTGTTCCATATGCCGCAAAGCGACTGTAATTTCAGCGTCTCGCTTGCCCGTTTTTACGGTCAATTCCGCCATTGTGGGCATGTGGCGATGCTGGGCGAAATAATTATACAAAATACGTAGCAGCTTCCGTTCCAAATCTGGCAACATCGTTTTCCCTCCCACAAAGAACATATGTTCCCATTATAACATATAAAAATGCACCCTCCTACTGGAAGATGCATGCGGGCTTGTATGCCCATGCTGAATTTAGTTTTTTTCCTTCTCCTGACGACCAACAGAGCGCAACCACCAGGCGATTCCACCCACACTTCCAAGTGCCAGAACCGTTAAGAAAATAATATAGAACAAATGAAATGCACGATCACTCATGGCAATCGCCTCCTTACTTTATGTATACACTTTCCAGCTAAGCCTGTAAACCTCTTTTTAGTCCCACATTCTAAATTTCCCCAAGAACTCGACAATAGATACTTGCTTGAGATCCATCGGTGCATACTAACTAAAAGTGGTTAATACCAAATATGAGACAGACCAAGGAGGTTATCGAATATGAAATTCCTATTGATCGTGATCATCGTCGTGCTGATCGTTGTGTTGCTTATGAGAAGACGCAGATAAGCGGAGACATCCTGCATGGTTAAAAAAGAATACAAAAAGGGCTTTCGGCACATCACCGAAAGCCTTTATTCATCTGAGGTTAAGGCTAAATTACGCCTTGTTCTTCTTGTTATATTTAATAAAAGCAATTACAAGCGCTACAGCAAACAATATTCCGCTGACCACCCATGTTGTCAGAAATGCCATACCCAAACCGACATTAGACCCCATCGTCGGGTGATTCATGGCAGTAAACACTGATCCCTGCATCATAAATATGGTACAGAACAAAACAACGGGCGCTAAAATAATCGTGCTTGCTGTCTTCCGAGTACCAGATACTGCGATCACACACAGAGCGGTAATCACCAAGATCACCCAATATATAACTGCTTCCCAAATCACTGAAGTGCCCACCTGTTCAACCTCTTTTCTATCCATTCGTATATGCCTCTTCTATTGTAACAGACGTCACACAGTGAACCAAGCCATAATTTGATCAGAAAAGGGGTAAACCCTACGGATAACGTAAATAATGTACAGTAGCGATCCTACACCAAAGACATGAAAGGAAATGTTCACTCACGTTCAGCCATAACCGAATACGTCTTATAGCCACCATCAACGTTCCTCACCCGATAACCGTATTGGGTCAAAATTCGGGCCGCAATATAGCCTCGCAGACCGACTTGGCAGGATACCGCGATCTCCAGATCACTAGGGATTTCTGCCATCCGCTCTCTAATCTCGGCCAGAGGAATATGAATCGAACCTGGAATGGCCCCCGCCTGTAGCTCCACCGCATCCCTAACATCAATAATAAGACCACCATTACGGTGAAAATCATCAACTTCATGCCACTGTATCGTATGGACCAGTCCATCCATGATATTCGAAGCCACGTAACCCGCCATATTCACAGGGTCTTTTGCTGAAGAATAGGGAGGTGCGTAAGCAAGTTCAATATCAGCCAGTTCACGGACGTTCAACTGACCACGAATAGCCGTTGCAATGACATCAATCCTTTTGTCTGCACCATCAGCTCCAACAGCCTGCGCCCCGTAGATCATTCCGTTCTCGGGATGAAAGAGCAGCTTCATAGCGATGGGTGATGCGCCAGGATAATAACCGGCATGCGAACCAGGATGAATATGAACAGCCTGATAAGGAACGCCCAGCCGCTGTAATGTTTTTTCATTATTACCTGTAGAAGCTGAAGTCAATGCAAAGGTCTTAATTACGGATGTTCCGAGCGCCCCATCATAAGATATTGCCTGACCGTTAATATGATCCGCTGCCAAACGCCCCTGACGATTGGCTCCCCAGGCTAGCGATACCATCGTTGCAAACCCATGATTGCGGTCTTTGACCTGAATGGCATCCCCCACCGCATAAATGGCCGGATCGCTGGTTTGCAGTTGGGCGTTCACCTGAATAGCGCCGCGAAAACCAAGTTCCAATCCGCTTTGTTTGGCCAACTCATTTTCAGGAACAACACCGATCGCCAGAATAACCATGTCCGTCTGAAGCATACCCCCGGAAGTCAAACGAAGTTGGGTACCCTGCTCTTCAAAAGCCGTGACTCCCTCCTCTAAACGCACCTCCACCCCGTTCAGCCTCATATGCTGTTCTACCAATTTGGCCATTTCAGGGTCCAGCGGATTCAATAATTGTTGGCCCATGTCAATAATGGTTACTGCAAGTCCACGCTCCCGCAAATTCTCGGCCATCTCCAGCCCAATAAATCCAGCTCCGATCACCGTGACATGCTTTGGATGCCTTTCATCTACATATGCCTTAATAACGTCCGTGTCATGAATGTTTCTTAATGTAAATAAATTCATAGCTTCATGTAATCCAGGAATGTCCGGTATCATCGGTTTGGCTCCTGGCGACAATACCACAATATCGTACGGCTGCTCATCTGTTTCACCTGTAATCATATCGCGGAAATGGACGAGCTTCTGCTCGCGGTCTATTTGTATCACTTCTTTCAGTACCCGTACATCTATATTAAAACGGTCTCTTATCCCTTGAGGTGTCTGGAGAAACAGCTTCTCCCGCGCATGGATTGTCCCGCCAATATAGTAGGGAAGGCCACAGTTTGCAAAAGAAACATGCTCTCCGCGTTCAAACAAAATAATCTCATCTTCCTCATTCCATCTACGCAATCTCGCAGCAGCAGAAGCTCCACCTGCTACCCCGCCAATAATAACTATTTTCCTACCCATTTCTTCCCCTCCTCATATACCCTACGGGGTATAATATATACCTATGGGGGTATATTGTCAATACGAAAAAAAGACGGAGGTTGCCCCCCGCCTGATAAACATTGAACGAATACTGATATGGGTCGAAAAATCACTTGCGAATGCTTCACACTTAGTCTAAGAAGGATCTACTGCTGCTACTACTGCTGGCTGGCCGCGATCGCCTGCTCCAGATCGTACAATATATCGTCTATCGCTTCTGTCCCGACAGATAGGCGTAACAGCTCTGGTTTGACTCCGGCAGCAACCTGTTCTTCCACATTCAACTGCTGGTGCGTTGTGCTTGCCGGGTGAATAATCAAAGACTTGGAATCACCTACATTCGCCAAATGAGAAAATAACTTTACATTCGCAATTAGCTTGCTTCCCGCCTGGCTTCCACCTTTAATACCAAAGGTCAGGATTGCTCCTTGTCCTTTCGGCAAATACTTTTGAGCTAATTCATAGGACGGATGGCTCGGCAACCCGGTGTAGCTGACCCACTCCACATCCTTGTGGCCTTCGAGATATTGCGCTACCTTCAAGGCATTTTGACTATGTCTTTCCAACCGCAGATGAAGTGTCTCCAAGCCCTGAAGCAGCAGCCATGAATTGAACGGAGAAATGGCCGCTCCCAAGTCCCGCAGCAATTGAACCCGTGCCTTGATAATATATGCGATAGGTCCCACCGCCTCGGTATAAACAACTCCATGGTAGCTCGGGTCCGGCTCAGTCAGTCCTGGGAAACGACCACTCGCTTTCCAATCAAACTTGCCGCTGTCCACGATCACCCCACCAATAGACGTACCGTGTCCGCCAATAAACTTCGTTGCAGAATGCACGACAATGTCCGCTCCGTATTCAATAGGACGCAACAAGTAAGGACTTGGGAACGTGTTATCCACAATCAGCGGAATACCATATTCGTGCGCAATCGCCGCTACAGCTTCCACATCCAGCACATTGCCCTGTGGGTTACCAATCGTTTCGGCAAATAATGCCTTCGTTTTATCCGTAATGGCTTTGCGGAAGTTCTCTGGATCATCCGAATCAACAAAATGCACTTTAATGCCCAATTTCGGTAGTGTTGTAGAAAATAGATTATATGTACCACCATACAGACTGGAGGCCGACACAATTTCATCCCCAGCTCCAGCAATGTTCAGGATGGAGAAGGAAATCGCCGCCGCTCCCGAAGCCGTTGCCAACGCGCCAGCCCCGCCTTCCAGTGCTGCGATCCGTTGCTCGAATACATCCGTGGTCGGATTCATCAGACGCGTATAAATGTTGCCGAATTCTTTGAGCGAGAACAAATCAGCCGCATGCTCCGCATCCCGAAATCCATATGAAGTGGTTTGATACAACGGAACGGCGCGTGCAAAGGTAGTAGGATCAATTTGTTGTCCGGCATGGACAGCGAGAGTTTCGAATGACAGCTTGCGTTCTTCTGACATGGTTATTTCCTCCCTTGTTATACGTGCTGTATGAATCGTCTCTTCCTGTATGCGTACTCATGGATGATTTTTCAATCATTCTCGCACAAAAAGAACGATTTGGGAAGATAATTCTTATTATTCAGGTAGGATATTATAATTTTATTAAAATATCAGGTTTCAGATCGGAAGGTTTTGCCCAAATGCTCCCCCAAACCAAAATAATGACGGAAATTATAGATGAGTGGGCTCCACTTTGTCGGATCAATATGGTTCTCACCGAGGATGATATCCTGATGAACATGCACCTGTATGGTTTGAGTTTCGACGATCGCAAAATAAGAAGAATGGTTAGGGATTCTCACATCCTTCACCTTAGCTTCAATTTGAATAGGGCACTCCCTGATTCGGGCGGGCTTGACCCTATTCGACTCCATCGAAGTTAGTCCGCTGATCTCATACTTATCTTTATGGTACATAAATCCATGTTCCTTCTTTTCCGCTGGAACAGGATTCTTGCCTGTATAAGGAGCCAAACGTTCTACATTTTCCCACATCGAAGGTCCCGGGACGTTGATTACACATTCGGGATGGTGCTTCATATTTTCAAATACTTTGCCACCTATTCCAATACCTAGTACCACACAATCTCCTAATGCCCACGAAGAGGAAATGGGGCTAATATTAGTCGTTCCATCCTCATTCAGCGTATTGAGTAAAATCACAGGGGTTCCGTAATATAAAATGCTAGGGTTAATCGTTTTAACGTCTGAACTATAATTCATCTCATTCATCTGATTTATTGGGTTCATTATCTCTTCTCCTTCTATTCAGATCTGCCTCCCTATTGTAAAATATAAATATTTCAACCTTCATCGAAGTATGGATTACAAAGGGGGATAACCGTGCCATGAGCACCAAGTCAAATGTAGCCATGATTGCTTCTCTTGTTAGCGAGCCTTCCCGTGCAGCTATACTCACCGCTTTATTAGACGGCAGGTTCCACACGGCAAGTGAATTGGCCCATATGGCAGGCATTAAACCGCAAACGGCCAGCTTCCATCTGGCTAAAATGACCGAGGCACAAGTCGTTACTGTGGAAAAACAAGGGCGTCACCGTTACTATGGCATTCAAGACCCCGAAGTTGCCCGGGTGATGGAATTATTTTTATCCATAGCCCCGTCTGTCCCTATCCATTCATTCAAACATGCCTCCGAAAACGAGGCCCTACGGTTGGCAAGAACTTGCTACGATCATGTTGCGGGTCAATTAGGCGTGCAGCTCATGAGTTTTTTCATTCAAAAGGGGATTCTTTCCGAAGATCAGGACGGGCTTCATATCACGGAACAAGGAGAGACTTTCTTCACTGACTTTCAGATTGACCTTAAAAAAACAAGACAAAAGCGCCGCTCCTTCTCACATAAATGCCTGGATTGGAGTGAACGACGCCATCACCTTGCAGGTGCTTTAGGAAGTGCACTTCTGGACAGATTATTCGAATTAAATTGGATCGAGCGTCTGCCCACAACCCGAGCAATACGTGTTACAGCCGATGGTAAAAGAGGTTTTAAAGAGATATTTTCGATAGAGGTTAACTAGATCATCATAGTTTTAAGAACTCTACCATTTCTTTAAATGATTGCTGAGCTGAGTGCACGTTATATCGGGGAGAGTACGGGTCACTGAATCCGTGCTGTCCACTGAATTTATGTACCCGGATATTACGGTTGTCTAAAGTTGAAATGAGCTCATCCACATTAAATGATGGTTCTTCCTGTGGGAAAAAAAGCAGTATTGGACAATGTGGAGCTATTTCTAAATAATTTCGAATACGAGAGCCATAGTATCCTACGATTCCATCAACATACTTTTCTTTACTACACAGCCAGGCAATCGTTGCCCCTATGCTAAAGCCGACGATAAATACCTTTTTATAACGAGCTCGAATACTTAATAATAAACTTTCGATATGATAGAAAGCGCGGTCAAATCCTATATTATCCATAAAATTAGTGTAGGCAGTTTCCTCTTGCGAATAGTCATAAGGCGTTTCCTTGTCTAGTAAACTTGGACAAATGACGTCATAACCCTGATCTGATAATAAACTGCAAAAATTTTGTATATGCTGATTAATTCCATAAATCTCATGCAGCACAACAATTAGGGTGTCCGACTTTTTATCAATGCTTATCATATTGTCCCCCAAACCAGGTTTGGATATGGGAAAACAAGTCATTCGGATACACGTATTTATACTTAGCTGCCACTTCCGAGGATAACCGATTGAACAACTCAAAGGATACGATCAGTGCTTCCCAACTATGATTGGGGTCGTATTCCCCAAAAGATTTTTTCAAATCAGCAACGACATCTTGATCAGCCCATTCATTCAAGAATTTCCCTGCATGCCAAGTATCATATTCCGATCCATGTACAGCTTTTGCATGCCATTCTATCATTTGCAGCAATAATTGTTTACAGTCCGTATCTCTTTGCTTAGCTACCCACAGATCATTGCGCAAAATTTGTTTAGCCACATATAGAGAGGCGAAGCAATACATATTAACAACCTGTAGATAAGCACCTTCAGATATCGGAGGAGTATCCGGGATCGTACTGGTTTGAGGAATGATTTGATTTCCATTCCCCGTCTTATCGAGCAGCATCCTAACCCCACGCTGAAACCCCTCAGGAATATGCCCCTTTTTGATTATATGATCCAGATCAGAAGTATGACGGAATAGAAAATCAACCTCAGCCCCTTGGTCAAAGAGAACTAGTTTTTCTGGATCTCCTTTTGCCGTTCGAAACATAAAGCTGGTCCAAACCTTGCCGATGTTTAGTAACCAATGATCATTTTGAAGATAGTAATCTGGATTCGTTGAAAAGACGACTACATCCAAGTCAGAAAACTCATCAAAAGGTTTGTCCTCTCTTGCACGGGACCCAACGATATAAACCGCAATAATTTCTTCATTAGAGAGTCCCCATTCGGATATGCGCTCCTCGAGCACTTCGTAAGCATTATTCATTACAATATATTCTCCTTTTTTTAGAAAACATTATATCCCTTCCAATAATTACGGTATATATTTTTTAGTTAACATTCAAAGGAATGCTTCCTGATATACACCATTCGTCAAATCAATTTCCCAGTCTTCAGCCTGTGATATAATTCTTTCAATATTACAGTTTGGAAGGATGGTGCAGATGTTGGAGCAGCCAGTATACATCCGGTTCTCTGAGGAGACGGACGCCGCAGAATTGACAGCAATGTACAAGCGCAATCGGGAATTCTTTGAGAAGTTTTCGCCAAACAACCAAGAGAAGTACTATACGGAGGAGCACCAGCTCCAGACGATTATTAAGAGCAAGGCCGACATGATGGAGGACCGGAAATATTCCTTCGTGGTATGTCACAAGGAGGACGACCGGATTATAGGCAGCATAGATCTATCTTTTGTGGTGAGGGGACCGCTTCAGAGCTGTATGATCGGATACAGCCTAGACCAAGCATATAACGGCAAGGGCTATACGACGGAGGCGGTGAAGCAGGTGGTCCGCTATGCTTTCGATGAGCTAAAGTTTCACCGGATCTTCGGGGAAGCCTCTCCTCGGAATCCAGGATCCATCCGTGTGCTTGAGAAGGCTGGCTTTCACAAAGAAGGCATCTCTCGAAGCAACGTAAAGATCAACGGAAAATGGGAGGATCACCAGGTTCTGGCGATTATAAATCCGTCTGAGGATATCTAGTTTAAAAGGAGGATATTATGAAGTATCAATCAATCAAACTGAATGAAAAGTTATCTAAGTTTAGTGATCATTGGTCTCCGAAAGTTATTGGTGAAATGAATGACTATCAATTTAAATTGGTGAAAATAGTTGGGGATTTTGTATGGCACGATCATCAAGATACCGACGAGGTCTTTATTGTACTTGAAGGCGAGATGTTCATTGATTTTAGAGATGGACGGGTACAGGTTTCTCAGGGAGAAATGTTTATTGTACCTAAGGGGGTCGAACACAAGCCATTCGCACATCAGGAGTGCCATATCATGCTAGTAGAGCCGAGAGGTGTAGTAAATACTGGAGGAGCAGAGTCAGAATTAACGGCAGTCAATGATATTTGGATTTGAATATTTAACAATAATTAAAAGATAGTGAACAAGAGAAATTGAAGCTGCTCGAAGATGTAGTGGTATACACTCGGCAGCTGTCTATTTTTTCATTAAGCAACGGGCAGGAGGATAGTTAAACAAAAATTCGAGAAAGGAAAGGTATGATGGATGATAAGAAACGCAGGATTTAAGAATAGTTATGCAGGATGGCGAGAAGTAGAAATAAAGGATTCCTCCCTAGGCATTACATTTCCCATGATGGTAATGTATCCAGCGGACGAACCCGAACAAATAGAGCGATTGGGTCCATACCAGTTAGAGTTGGCGAGAGAGGCAGATCTATCAGAAGGAAGATTCCCTTTGGTTATCATCTCTCACGGTACTGGCAGTACGCCGCTTGTGTATCGGATTTTGGCGCAGCATTTAGCACGCAATGGTTTTATTGTCGGCATTCCACAGCATCCATTTAACAATCGAAATGACAATAGTTTGGAAGGAACAGCACAGAATCTTACCTATAGACCTAGACACCTTAATATGGTCACCGACTGGTTTTTCGATAGTATGCTGTTCAAGGACAAATTAATACAGAATGCTGTGTCTCTCATCGGACATTCCATGGGCGGTTACACGGCATTAGCGGCGGCGGGTGGCGTGCCGACTTCTTTGCCTCACGAGACCTCGGACGGAAAGCCCCAGCTTATAGAGGTTACACCAAATTACCGAGTAAAATGTCTCGTTTTACTAGCGCCAGCGTCGGTCTGGTTTCGAGCTGAAGGTAGCTTGCGTGCGGTTAATCTACCTATCTTAATGATGGATGCAGAGAAGGATCAGTACACTCCTTCTTTACACGCTCGTTTAATATTGGATGGCGTGCCAGATCCTAAGAAGGTGCAATACAAAACAGTAAAAAACGCCGGACATTTCTCCTTTCTGAGTCCTTTCCCGGAATCGATGAGGACTCCGGCCTTTCTCCCATCGCAAGACCCTCCCGGCTTTGATCGCGAACATTTCCATAAGATGCTTAATGCTGACATATTGGATTTTCTATGTACTCATACACGTTAGTTGGATTACAACAGCGGCTGTCTAAAACTTTATTTTTCGAGTCTTGGTCTGCCGCTGTTTGATTTTTTGTCCACTTTAAAGTTTAGTGCATGATTTCTCTCTTGTTCACCTTAACACCTGATAAGGATTGATCAAACATATCGAGAATAAAAAGGAACCTCTCAGCTTCACGAAATACATGATCGGCCAATAAAGGATGGATAATGCTTTTTATTCGGCACTCATCGATTAAATCACGCGCTGTTTTCTTAAAATCACGCAAAGACTTCACAGAGACACGGTTCTCATCAACAAATTGACTCAGGAGTGGAACGGTTTGTGACTGTGGCCGCATATGACTTAGGTCAATCGCTTGAAACATCAGCATATCAAAATCATTACTAAACTCCCTCGCTTGTTCAACCAGTTTACGTTCGGATGGATCAAGCAAATGGCCTATAAATTTTGCGTGATCGGCCATGATTTTTAAGAAAAATACATTTTCATCAATAATTGCATCGGGTAATGGTTCAAGCTTTCCTGAATTGAGTTCTCCTAAACGATTTCTGAAATAATTGGCTTCCCGGCTTACGTGATCTACCAGTAAGGGAAAATTGGTTTGCCCAGGAAGCTTGCATTGTAATATAAGACCCAATACCATTCTCTTAAATGCCCAAATATTTGTCGCTGCATTCTGAACTTCCGTATTAAACTCTTTGATTGTATAAGGATCTGTCTCGATATTAAATTCATACGATCTTTTCTCAATATCCTCAAAAATAGCGTAAAACTGATTGGCTTCTGTTTTAAGTTGAGTATCTTCCGCTCTAAAACCTAACCCCAGAAAAAAGGAATGCTCCTTCATAATCCTGGACCAAAATCGTATTTCATCTAATGAGCGTGAAACGAATGCATCCAATCATATCCCTCCTCTATGTGAGCAAAAAAGCACTTACTTAGTCATATGGGATATGCCTTGTCATTATGAATATCGAATCCCACGCCTCATACAATCTAATTCCGAAGTTGAGCTATTGAGACTCGTAACTCTGTTGCCTTATCTATGTACGTGAAATATTTCTCTATACTGGCTATTGACCGTCGGAGTTATTAATCATTCCGGGCCCTCTCCTGATACTAGGTCTATTCGAAATTCAAGCTGGTCTCACATAAAAATTTCACCCGCTATCTTAACTGATTCTGGCTTAATCTCCTGTACTGCTCCTCCAAAATTCTCAAATGACAAGCATAATCGGATGTTTCTTTGAAACCTCCAATCTAATGACTAGGGCCTTTATACTCTCGATGACCTACGTTCCCCTGAAACAAATTAAATTCCATAATAATACTCATATTTGAATTTATATCATTTAATGTTTGGACAATTCTCCCAATCTAATTCTATAATTCACTTGTTATTACATATATTTAGGAGGAAGTCATGAACAATATTATATTCAAAAAACTAGGAACAATAGTGTTAGCTCTTCTCATTGGAGCTTCGATGTTCTCATTGTTCCCTACAGTTACAAAAGCTGAGACTACTAATGTGACCTGGTCAGATGGATCTTTAACAAAAACAATTCCTGAATGGAATCAAACCGATATTGCTAATGTAGGTAAAAGCTCAGGGAAATGGTATTGGGAAGTAACCCTTAATAAAGGAAGCGGCGATATTGGAGTCGCAAATTCAGACAAGAAAAAACAAATCAGGTACACTGGTTCTCATGGAGACAGTCATGGTCCTACGAGCCAATCTTTTGGCACAGGAAATTATAATTACGGGGCCGTTTATACAGTAAATGATGTCATTTCGGTCGCTTTAGATCTAAGTAATAACACAATAACCTTTTACAAAAATGGAGTTTCACAAGGTATTTCTAAGTACACTCCTTCTTTATTAGGCGATACTGTATATCCCTACATAAGAAACGATCAATTAAATGGTTCTGTTGTATATACTGCTAATTTTGGAGCAAGTGATTTTAAATATCCTATTCCTGAAGGATTTTTGCCTTATCAAGAATCGGGTACATCTACAACACCAGACCCGTCTACTACACCAGATCCATCTACAAAGCCTGATCCATCTACTACACCAGATCCGTCTACAACACCGGATCCGTCAGATACCGATGGGGCCTCCCAACCAACTGGTGATCGCGCCATTCTGACTGTAACGATGGACAATGGGTTTGATAAAGAATTCGATTTGAGTAAAAAAGAACTGAATGCCTTCATCGCGTGGTATGACGCTAAAGATGCTGGTAGAGGTGCTTCTTTCTTTGCCATTGACAAGCACAATAACAACAAAGGTCCATTCAGCAATCGCAAAGACTACGTAATCTTCAACAAAATTCTCACATTTGAAGTAAGCGAATATTCAACTAAATAAACATGATGAAGGACTTCATATCGGCTAACATGCCAGTGAGGTCCTTCTTTACATTAACTTTAATCTCGAAATCACGCCTAAACTGCTGTACTGGACGATACATTTTTTCTAGACTAAAAGTTTGCAAATCGTTTTATTTCAACAAAAAAAGCACGGCTTCCAAAAAGCCTGGAAGCTGTGCTTAAGTTAAATACAATACTCTCGAATGAGTGTCCGTGAAGTACAATTCAGTAGTCTTTTTCAAACAGATAGCAAGAACCCTACACTTGGCCCCCGGCTTTGTTTGTACTTAGATCAATATTTTTAGTGTACACTTTGTTATTAATGAGACTAATGATGCTATTAACTACAATTGAAGTAAGTACCGTTAACAACGTTAGCCACAACAAGATCAAGATAGATACCTTGGGGAAGAAAACAATACTCTGAAAATAATAATAACAAAAAAAAGTGTGGGTTAACCAAATATTCATTGAATTTTTACCTAAGTAAGCGAAAGGTCTAGCTAGTTTTAATTTATTCATTAAATGAATACTAACGAGGATAAGTACAGGAGCTATTATCATATCAATCGTTGTCTTCTCAAATAATTGACTCGTAGTACGAAAGCGAAATAACAATACAATGATTATAATATCAAACAGTATGTTATTAAATATGATGGAATTATAAATCTTATTCATCCATGAATACAATTTATATTTAGCAAAGAACAACCCTATCATAAACGGCAACTGCCAATACATAATACTGTAATAATTTCCTTGTGAATATGAATTATAAAAAACAAGACCGGAAATGAGTAGAGTTACCCATGCGTTACGTTGAAAGGCTTGGAAGGTGACCGGAAAAATTAATAGCAGCAGAATATAATCATATAAAAACCACCACTCACCATTATATGAACTTGATAGGGCTATAAAATTCCGCAAAAAATCCATTATTGAATTATTTTGAAACCTATCAGAATTTCCAAAGAAGTATAGACCAGCTGGGATAAAAAGCAAAAAAACAACCCAGTAATTTATCATTATTTTGCTTAATCTTGTAAAGCTTTTCTGCATCAAATGATGTGGATTTTGAACATTGCTCTTATATAATCCATAACCACTTAGAAACAAAAAAATAGATATTGCTATTTGCCCAAAATGTCCTACATAAAATTCCCCTCTTTCATGAAATAAACTAAATAATGAAACATAGTCGTACTTTAATCTGTCAGGAAAAGCAAAAAGGTGATGGATCAAAAGTAGTATTACAGCAATACCTTTTGCAATATTTGTTTCTGCAAGCTTTAATTCCTTGTCATGGTGCACACAATATCCTCTTTTCTAGTTGTACTTGAATAGAGATATATTAGCACAAACCAAAAATATAGAATATTTATTTTTTTTAATACCCTTACATCCTCCATTTTTATACAAAAAAAGCGGTCTCTAAAAGCCTAGGACCACGCTGTGCCTGAGTTTGTAAGTTATTGGTGAAGGAGATAACCCCCGGCTTTGCGGCATTGCCTAATTTGATAGAATGAGTAATTTATACATTTTTTAGCAATTAAGTGCGTCCGATATCACATATTAATGAAAGGCCTCTAGAATAGAAAAATCCACTGTATTATCCTTGTTGTTAAACTTAAAAGTATTATGTATTCAACACTAATATTCGATAATAAAGGTAACAAGATAAAATGAGCAACTACCTCAACCGATGAGGACACTCACAGGAGAATTCGTCATGTTAAAAAAAGTTCTATTCATTGCTCTACTTTCTGTAGCTCTAACAGCTTGTGGAAGCAATTTTAAAGAAACAACGACAAGGTCTGGGTCTTCAAGCACGTCCTTTGCTACTGAACAAACAGTAAGCAATGAAAATACTGCTCAGCAAGCTTCTACAATTGAGGTCACAGATAAAGAATATTTATTTGCTGAATTCTTGAAGGATGGAACACCCATGTTAACAGAAGATCAAGCTTCTATGGAACAAACCTCTTATGACTTCATTGCTAAAAACAGTGACTTATTTCCTTCCACAGATAAAAGCAAAATCATTAATCTAGTAGACAAATCCGTAACAACAAAACACTTAAATAAAAGTTTGAACTTATACTTAAACAAATTTGTAAAAATAAGCGGGGATGTAATAGATATAGAAGAAGATAATATTCCTATAGGGACAACGGCTATCGTTTATATTAGTGATGAAAATGATAATACAGTAATGGCAGTTTATCCGGGAGCAAGTGGAGAAATTTTTGAAGGAGACGTTGCTACAGTTATTGGAGTTCCTATCGCTAATTTTTCATATGAAAATGTTTCAGGTGGCTATACGAATACTACACTGTTAGCAGCTTCTTTTCTCACGAAAGAAAATCAATAAATTTTAATCATGTAAGCCCTTCGGGGCTTTTTCTTTTAAGCAAAAACAGAATTAAATTGTTACGTTTCATTGTTAAAAAGTAATTATTTTACTTCTTATTCAATATATGCATTAAAATGTTTAGACGATACATATTGAAACTGCTAAACTCGCATAATAATACATAAATAAGGAGAGATTTTGTTGAAAAGAGTTATTTCGTCATTATTGCTACTGGGATTTTTTACTCTAATATGTTTTAGTTCCTCGACATACGCTGCTACAAAAAACGTAGTGTGGGAAAAGAGCCAGTCTGTTTCGGCCACCGTAGATTCAAGTGGAACTAAAGCAAGTGTGGGAAAAACCAAAGGAAAATGGTATTGGGAAGTCACAGTAACAGCTCAAGCAAGTACCACAACTGGCATTGGTATCGTCGGTGAAGGTAAGCAATACAATGGACCAGGTGCAGGAGCTCTTCAGAATTGGATGTATTATGCTGCAAACGGAAACACTTATCCGGGGATCGTTTCTTCTGGAACGACCTACACATTAAAAGACGTTATTGGTGTGGCTTTGAATATGGATGATGACAAGATAAGCTGGTATAAGAATGGTGTATTCGTTTATACAAGTACCTTTAAACCAAGCGATCTTCCAGGAGAGATTGTGACTCCTTCGATCACAGGTGGTTCAGCTGGCAGCTTTTCGTTTGACACAAATTTTGGTGCGACTCCATTCACGCACAGTATTCCAGAAGGGTTCCTCCCCTACCAACAACCTGAAAATTCATTAACTCTTAATGCAACAGGGAATGAAGAAAATATTCAATTGCAGTGGAATGAAATAACAGGAGTCACTACTTATAAAATTGAAAGAGCACTAGCCCCTGGGGGTCCGTATGAAGAAATTGCCTCAGATATTTCTGGTACTTCTTATACTGATAATAAAGTTGAAGAAAACACTACCTATTATTACGTAGTTTCTGCGAATATCTCCATGGATCAAGTTGTATCCAATGAAGCAAATGCTATTGTAAAGAAATCCACGCCCGATCCGTCTGATCCAACCGAACCAGAACAACCTAGTGGTGACCGTGCCATCTTGGTTGTAACGATGGACAATGGATTGGATAAGGAATTCGATCTGAGTAAAAAAGAACTGAATGCCTTTGTCGCTTGGTATGATGCTAAAGATGCCGGGAGAGGTGCTTCTTTCTTTGCCATTGATAAGCATAATAATAACAAAGGTCCATTCAGCAACCGTAAGGACTACGTAATATTCAATAAAATCCTTACATTTGAAGTAAGCGAGTATTCAACGAAATAAACAACAAAAGAGGTAGACTGTCCGCTGTGCAGGACTCAAGATGCCTCGCGGCTTAAGTGGACCAGAAACCCACGCAAAGTTGCTTACAATAAGGTGTACAATCGCAGCATGTTCGATATATTTAAAGTGATTAAGGAATTGTTCAAAAGAAAAAAGCTCTGCCGACCCATAGGGTTAGCAGAGCTTTTTATCTAATCTAATTTCGGGCAGATTATGAAATCATACAATTCTTTTCACAAAATTAAACCCAACATGATTTAAGGATGATAACCAAGAGGATATAGAGCACCAAAATGGCCGCTGTAGAAGTCCACACACCGCAAACAGCTGCACCTGCACATCCGCTCATAGCTTTAGCCCTCCTTTATTTGTCGTCATTTTAATATATGTGTAAATATGTTTTATGACCGGGCATTCAGGTAAACATAAAACACCCCATTTACACACGCCAGCGGGATATTAGGATACTTTCCAATCGCTTGCTGATATCTTTGTTAATATGGGAGATGGGATATACACCGTGAAAAAGCCATGCTTAATAGTTCCTGATTGTAAATCTGATACTTACAGTTTTGATCCAACACCCAATTCGCAAATCCTACAGCTTTAGTGTAGCAATTATAATCATAGGGATTAATTTTATACTCAAGAATATCCAGCATAATCTGATTCTCTTCATCTGATAATTCCAAGCCCAACTGGCTAAACTGTCTTTGTCGAATTCTCCGAGCAGTGGCGTCTTGTATTGCTTTGTACTGATTGGACACTTGTCCTTTATGTTGACGATAATACAATAAGTTTATGGGGAGGTTCGCTATTTGTACCTGAGAAGCTAATCGGTTCCACAGTTCGTAGTCTTCGGCATGGGGATAATTACTATCATATTGAATGTTTAGCCGACGTATCATGCTATTGCGTATTATTGTGACAGGATGGCAGATACAGCAATGGAATAACAACCATGTTTTAATTTCTTCATGACTGGCCGGATTCACCTTAAGTACTCCTCCACTAGAAGTAGTAAAAGCAGCACCGCATACATCAATTAGGGGATTTTGATCCATAAATGATATTTGCACATCCAATCGATCTGGCGTACAAATATCATCGCTATCCATACGAACGATATATTCACCAGTTGCCCTATTGAATCCCTCGTTTAAAGTAGCGACCAAACCTTGATTGGTACTATGAAAGATTTTAATTACTCTAGGATCTGTTATCTGTGAAATAAGAAAAGCGGATCCATCTGTTGAGCCATCATCAATAATAATTAATTCAAAATCGGAATAGGTTTGAACTAAAATACTGTGGACTGCTTCCCAAACATAAGCCACAGTATTATAAACTGGCAGTATAACTGAAGCTCGTGGCACAAGAAGTTCCCTCCATTCTACATTTTAAAATAAGAAAATATTATTTTACATAAAAGCGAACTACCCTATTTTTCTCGAAACCAGTTCTTCATATGTTCATGCTCCAAGTATATGTATTGAAATATATTTTGAGGCGGCTTCTCGGTAAAAAAGGTCGTACTAAAAAAGACTAGTAGAACCGACAATATAATTTCCCCTTTTAAAAAGATTATTGAAATAAAATAGACTTATTGTAATTTTTTTATTCATGAACCACCTTACCCCTGTCCTACACATTACGAGTGCTTCGTAATAGATTCAATAGAACTGAGCTTGTGGGAGAACGTATTTCGGTTCGACATACCAACCGCATTCATAGTTGTATTAACGATTCATTAAACCGATAAAAAAGCTTTCTATATCACCCTTTGGGGTGATCATAGAAAGCTAATCTGCTTTGCAGCGTCTATAGCGCTCACTTAAAATTTTCCAGGAAACTGTTTGACAATGCCTTCTGTCAGGATGTCCGCTAAATGAATCATATGGATCTCGTTTTTGTCAGTTGATGCAATACCCGCTTTCCAATCTCCTTTGATATAGTCGAGGACTAATTCCGTAATCAACTGAAGGTGCGTATACAGCATATCTTGTAGCGTTTTAAACTGCCAGTTCGGATTTGCTGCACTTAAAAATTTGGCGATATCATCGGCGTTTGTACGCCAATCCGCTTCTAGCTTTTTCACATCCGCCTGATTACCCGCTTTGGCAGCCGCTACAATTTTCCCTGCGATTAGAATATGCTCCCTCAGAAGATCAGCCAGCTTATTACCAGCGGCTTCCCCATAATAAGGCTTGATCACATTGCCTATATCTTGCTGGTTCCGTAAAAGCCGGTCCAATACGTCCTTCTGATCTTGAAGATTAGATATGGCGCTGACAATATAGTTCCTCGTCCATATCGTATGGTCGATCCATACCTTCTGCATATCGCCTTTCAGTTGCACCATTTTGGAACTTAGGCAAGCAGAATCCTTCTCCTCCCCTACCTTCGCTTGCGCGACTACTAACGGAGTCATGCTAAAAACGAGCGCCAAGGTTAACGGCAATGCCAACAGCCATTTGTTTTTCAATTCATCTGCTCCTCTTACGTTTGGAATAAACAGGCTATCTTATTATGATTAAATATCCGTTTTTAATTCAAAACACATAAGAGGCCTGCCGGTGATTAGCCAGCAGAGCCCATGACTCAATGATCCAAGTAAAAGAGGTTACACCGTATCGGGATAACGTCCACCGTAGGCATTTGGACTAACTGCGTCAATACGGGCTAAATCATCGTTAGTAAATTTAATATTAACAGCATTAACATTTTATTCTAGATATTTTCGACGTTTTGTACCTGGAATCGGCAGTGCTCCTTTAGCTATTGTCCGGGCTATTGCCAGTTGTGCTACCGTGCAATTCTTCTCTTTGGCGATTTCCCCAAGCTTGTCCACTATGTTAACACTCTTTTGGAAGGATTTTTCAATAGATAGATTAACTCAATTACTAAAGGCTTGAACCAACAGAATCCTATTAATTCAAGAAAAATGAACGTTTTATTCAGAAACGTTTCTTTGACTTACCAATAACACCAACATAGAGTGGTGACAAAGATGGCAGTCGATCTTAGCTATAAAAAGGAAAAGCAGTCATCCTTGACTTTCCCCTGCACGGGAAACTGTATACTCACATTATGTTATAGATTGGAGATGATATTTTGTTCAAAATCAGTACATTTTCCAGGCTAAGCAAGGTCTCCTTAAAAACACTGCGTTATTACGACCAGATTGGCATACTTAAGCCGAGAAAAGTGGATCACGATACGGGCTACCGCTACTATTCCGCAGATCAGCTTCTTGAGCTCAACCGAATCTTAATCTATAAGGAATTGGGTTTTACATTGCCCCAAATTAAACAGCTGCTTCAGGAAGATATTTCATTGGAGAATATTCAAGGCATGTTTAAGCTGAAAAGAAGCGAAATCCAGCATATCATCGATACGGAACAAGCCAAACTCGTCAGGATTGAGGACCGTATGCAGCTTATAGAAAAAGAGGGGCAATTCGAAACGGGTCAAGAAATCAGAGTCAAAGCAGATGGTGCTCAATCGTTTTTTTATCAGAAAACATGCGGGAAAGAAGAAGACATTCCGGATTTGTTTCGTCGATTTGATCAGTTATTAACAACGGAAATTCGTCAATTGATTCAAGGTCCTCAGGTTGTTTTGTGGAAAGAAATCGACGGAAAAGAGGATGAGTTTGAGTTTGAAGTCGGTTATTTTTTAACCTGTGAGCTGCGGTCATTTCCAGAACCGTTTCTGCTACGGACTCTTCCTCCTGAACCGATGATGGCCACAATGGCTTTTCATTCAAATTCTAATTTTGATGGTGCGGCCTGTGTTCATTTAGCTAAATGGATTGAAAAAAATAACTATCGGATCAAGGAAAACGAATTAGGTAGGGAACTATATTTACCGTTAACTCCAGAACGAGATGCACAATTCATAGAAATACAAATTCCCATTATAAATAGATAACTGAAGAAGGTGGATTGGGGTAAATTGAAAAATAAACGGATCATCTATGTCCTGGCACTGGCTGTTTTTCTGATTGGAACCATTGAATATATTATTACGGGAGTCATTGAGATGATCGCTGTAGACTTGGGAGTATCTACTTCAGAAGCTGGGTTATTGGTGACTGTATTTGCTCTCGCCGCGGCTATTGTCGCTCCGATTGTGATTGCATTAACGATCAATGCAGATCGCAAGAAACTACTAATGACCACCCTTGGTGTGTTTATTGCCAGCAACGGACTTATGTTTGTAGATCTTGCTTATGAAACAGTACTATGGATACGAATTATCCAAGGGGCTAGCGGAGGAATCGCTACCGTTGTAGCCATGGCAGTAGCGACACGGCTCGTTGAAAAAGAAAAAAGGGGCAATGCCATCGGTATCATTTTGATGGGGCTTAGCAGTTCGTTAGTGCTCGGTGTTCCCATGGGCACATTTTTTAGTGAGATGTTTGGATGGAGAATGCTATTTGTTTTAATCGGATTATTAAGTGTTCTTCCATTACTTATCCTCTATAAAAAGGTTCCAGCAATCAAAGAAGAAGAAAAGGTTACCCTCAGAATGCAGCTCTCTATTTTAAAAAATCCAACTATTCTGATGGCCTTGGTTATTACGTTATTTTATGTCGGCGGCTATTCTACACTGTTTACTTATATTACGCCTTTCTTGCAAGCCACGTCCTCTCTTTCCATGACAGAAATTAGCGGTGTTCTGTTCCTGGCGGGCATTTGCAGCTTTGTCGGATCAAGAGTGGGCGGACAATTGGCAGATGCAAAGGGATCGAAATTCACCATTTGTCTCGGGCTCATGCTACAGGGGGCGACTCTTCTTTTATTCGCTCTAGCCGGAGTCAATCTCTTGGTATTAATCTTGGTTTTAATGATTTTTATGTTAGCAACGTGGAGTATTTCCCCGGCCCAGCAACTATATCTGGTTACTCTGGCGCCTCGAAATCCGGACATTGCACTTAGCGTAGATACTTCGTTCATCCAATTTGGTTTTGCACTGGGATCTGGATTAGGCGGGCTAGTCATCAGTCGTACATCTGTCCTATATTTGAATTGGCTGGGTTTTGCCGCTGTAAGCATAGCTTTACTTCTTGCCATCTTACTATTTAAAAAAATGAGCAGTAGAACTAAAACTCCTATAGTTACTAAATAAGAAATGGACTGGACACCCACATCCAGTGCAATTTCAATGCTGGTATATATCATCTTAAAAGACAGAGCCTGGCTTAATGCAGCTGCAAACAGTTCTATATCCGATTTTAACACTTTATATGTAGGGTTCATGCTGATCACCTTGATAATTCATTCGGTGAACGATGTAGTAATTCCTTCAACAAAAATCCCCGCCGACCAGTTAAGGTTAGCGGGGATTTGCTTTGCTTACGTTTAAGCACCTCCGATGGTAACGTAAGGCTGAATACTATTGTGGTGGTTAAGAGCTTGATCCGGCACATTAACAATAAACAAAAAGCTAGCCGCGATGATCAGCAGTACCATTTTTTTTAACATTGGTCATCCACACCTTTTCAATGAAATTTAAAAATACTGCTTTAGTTTCTGAAACCGCATAATCCCGAAAATGTAAAAACAAACCCATACAGTTTATAAAATTAGTCTCATTATTTAATGTATGATAACTTACCATTGCATACATCAAATGTTTAAAACCATCCATGTAAGCGCCTCGATGTAAATAATAATAAGCTAACTCGTAACCAAACCACGCGATATAATCCGGTATCACCTGTTGAGTATACATATCATCTGATGATGGTTGCTGTTGTGCAAAAGCGTTTATTTCGGCTTCAAATTGTTGAAGTACACCTTCCACATCTATGTTATATTGGTTTGCTGAAATTATAACATTCAACAGTTTTGAGATTTTCTCATTCTCGTTAGTGGCTGATGTCGCTGCAATATATTCAACATAATCTTGAAGCACACTTATATCTCCTGACAACAGTTTATATACGTAAGTATTACCTTCTGCCCAACTTTTAAACAAGCTAACCCAGTGTTGAGTGTCGTCGTCAGTCTCTTTAACCCAATCTAGATTAGCGTAGGTGTATGTATAATCTAGAGCTTGTTGATAGTCGCCTTGGGCTTCACAGACACTTGCACACAATAAATCGGCATATGAAATATATACAAACAATGGGCGACTTAGCTTCTTGGCAGACTCATCACGCTCTCGACTCTCTTGTTGATGTTTTAACGAATATTGAGCTTTCGCTTTCTGCTTCATTTTTTTCGCCGCTTCATCAACCTTGTTCCATTTACGCAAAGACCTATACACATTAGCCAAGTCCTTCAATGCATCAAGCTGGTCTATTTCATCTAGGCGTTCAACAAAAGCTTCAAATATCGTAGCTGCACTGAGATTGCGACTTTGATCGTCTCCAATCTGAATCGTGAATATGCGATATTGACAGATGGCTAAACGTTCAGAATGTTGGTACTTCTCCGCTTCAGCTACGCCCTCATAGAGCAGCAATGCAGCATCATGTCGTCCCTGTGCTAATAGTACTTCTGCTATATCAAATAGTTTAGGCGAATAGAGTAAGTTGTCCATAATGCTTCCCACCACTCGACGGATCGCATCCAGCTTGTCCAACTCCGCACAGCGAAACAAAAATGGCTCGATTCGCCTCATATTCGGGGGAGTGTCGATGATGTAGTTTTCTATAAATAAGTCGTAAAAGTAGCCCTCCGGTAAATCCATAGCTTCAGTAATTAGGTCAAGCTGGTTAACAGACATAGACTTATTCCCCGTCACAATAGCACTTACTATTCCCCTATTCATGCCTGCTATAAGCCCGAATTGCGTTAGACTCATGCTCTCTTGTTTTAAGTATCTGTCTAATTCTGCTCGTATCGTAGGTGTATGCTTCATGCCATAGCCACCCTTCGCATAAACTTTCCATAATTTTTAAAAACATACTTCATTTTTCACCAAAATTAACCACCTGTCAATATACTATGCAACTAATGTAAGAATTCGATTTTTAGCATGAAACGAAACAAAAAAACTAATTATATATAGCATAATAATCCTACTAAAAAGACCTCAGCGTAGAAGATTGTCCAGAATCACAAAAAAGCGCGTCCCCCAAAAGCTTGGAAGCCGCGCTGTGCTTGAGTTTATAGCTATGCTGGTGAAGGGAATTGAACCCCCGGCCTACGCATTACGAGTGCGTTGCTCTACCCCTGAGCTACACCAGCAGGTCAGTGTAACTGACAACAAAAACTATTATACTCTTAGTTACATAAAAATCAATCACTTACATCAACTTTTTCAACTAGGATTTGGATTTAGTTCGGTAACATTTCCTGTCGCGGTGCCAGATAGTTTCTCTGCAACGGAACGGAGCTTTTGGTGACTGGAGGAAGGCTTGTCACGGCGATCATCAATTTTGACCGAGGTGGAAACACGCTTAGCTCCAGACAGGAATGGCGCTTCGTGCAGCGCAGCAATGGCGGTGAACACATCGTCCAACGAACCTTCAATAATCGTACTCATGGAGGTAAGCTCATAGGTAATTCCTTTTTGCGTCTTCAACACTTTTTGCATCTGAGCAACGTAGTCGCTCAGGCTTGTACTCCCCGTTCCAATCGGGATCACTGTCACTTCTGCAATAGCCATCGCCAAGTTCCTCCTTTTAATTTAAAATCGTCACTTCTTTAAAAATCTAAAGCCTCAGGCCGATAGAGCGAGCAACCTTATTTCACAAAAAAAGTTCATATGTATGCTGCTTGTTTCTGTAGGAAACATCTTTATCATTCATTGTACCGTTCAAACTGCCTCAATTCAAATACAGCCCGCGACTTCTCTGCATATTTTGATTTTCCATTCCTTTTCCTTTACGTATGGCTTCGAATGTTGCTATAATACTCCTTGCACTTATTTGAAATTTTAAGTTTATACACACAATATGTTGGGTTAAATATTCATAACACGTCTAAATATAGTGATGTAGCCGATAAATCGTACGGGAACCATCTTTTCCCCCTTCATTGGCAGGTGCATCGCTATTTCTATGTTATTGGATTACATACAGCCCCCAAATGCTGTCTGACCATCGCTTTTTTCGCCATTATCTTCTCATCATGATCATTTTCATGCCTATTCCCAAGTATGATTCCAAATCAGGAAAGCGAGGAATTAATCCTATGCCACAACTCGTAACCAAACCAAACAATCGCCAGTTGGCTTTTGATGAAATACGCATTTCCGTATATGCCGACCGTGTACTCAGCGGTCTGGACAAGCTGGATAAAGATCGTCTCATTCGCGGTGTAACTAGCAAGCTGCGCCGGGACGAAGTCACGGGGGATGACATCAGCAACGCGTTTGCGATGGCTGCCCTTGAATTGGTTAGTAAGGAAGAACCGGACTGGAAATTTGCCGCTGCACGTGCTTTGCTCACTTCCTTGTATAAAAAAGCGGCTACTCACCGCCGTTATAAATCCTATGCGGACGAGCCTTACGGCGCTTTTTATCCACTGATTACCGATTTGGTCCAAAAAGGAATTTACCGCCAAGAACTGCTCGACTACTATACCAAGGAGCAGATTGATGAGCTGGGCGATTCCATATTGCCGAAAAATGACCTGCTGTTCGATTATATCGGGCTATTAACGCTGTCTGAGCGCTATTTGGCCAATGATTTTGACGGACGCGTAATGGAACTGCCGCAAGAACGTTACATGATCATCGCAATGTACCTGATGCACCAAGAGCCTGCTGACAAGCGTATGGAACTGGTCAAGGAAGCATACTGGGCGATGAGCAACATGTACATGACGGCAGCTACACCAACCATGTCCAATGCCGGAAAAAAGGTGGCTGGACAGCTCTCCAGCTGCTTTATCGACACGGTAGACGACTCCCTGGAAGGCATTTTCGACTCCAATACGGATGTAGCCCGTCTTAGCAAAATGGGCGGCGGCATCGGCGTATACCTCGGTAAAGTACGGGCTCGCGGCTCCGATATCCGTGGACATAAAAATACAAGTTCTGGCGTCATTCCGTGGATTCGCCAGTTGAACAATACAGCTGTTAGCGTAGACCAATTGGGTACTCGCAAAGGTGCAATTGCCGTATATCTGGACGTATTCCATAAGGATATCCTCGCGTTCCTTGACCTGAAGCTGAACAACGGTGACGAGCGGATGCGTGCACATGACGTGTTCCACGGCGTATGTCTGCCTGATCTGTTCATGGAGCGGGTCGAAGCACGTGGTGAATGGAATCTGTTCTGTCCGCATGAAGTGAAGAAGGTGATGGGCTGGAAAGATGACAACGGTCGTCCACTGGGTCTGGAAGATTTTTATGATGAAACCTTCGGTTCAGGTACCTTCCGCGAAAAGTATGAAGAGGCATCACAGCATCCCATTCTCTCTCGTATTACAGTGCCTGCCATCGACATCATGAAGCGCCTGATGAAATCACAACTGGAAACAGGTACACCGTACATGTTCTATCGTGATACGGTAAACCGGGCCAACCCAAACCGCGCCCATGGTATGGTATATTCCTCCAACCTGTGTACGGAAATTATGCAAAACCAATCTGCAACTGTAGTGGAAAAAGAGGAACTGGTCACCAAGGACGGACAAACACGCATTGTTATTTCCAAAATTCCTGGCGACTTTGTTGTGTGCAACCTGAACTCCATCCATCTGGCTCGTGCGGTTCCGGCAGGTGTGCTGGATCGCCTCGTACCGATTCAGGTACGTATGCTGGATAATGTTATTGATATCAACAACATTGAAGTGCTGCAAGCACAATATACGAACAGCCAATATCGCGCTGTCGGTCTGGGTACATTTGGACTGCATCATCTACTTGCACTGGAAGGTATCCGTTGGGAATCCGATGAAGCGGTAACCTATAACGATCATTTGTATGAAAAGATTAACTACCTGGCAGTCAAATCCAGCATGGAGCTAGCGAAAGAAAAAGGCCGTTATGCGAAATTCGAGGGTTCTGACTGGTCTACCGGGCATTATTTCACTTCCCGTGGCTATACGGACGGTACACGCGAAGGTAAATTTGTCACAACGTCCGAGTGGAGCGAGCTTGCAGAAGAAGTCAAACAAAACGGTGTCCGCAACGCATGGCTGTTCGCCATCGCACCTAACGGTTCCACGTCTATCATCGCAGGCTCTACCGCCAGCATTGATCCATTGTACGAGCTGCTTTCCTATGAAGAGAAAACAACTTACAAGATCGCTAACCCAGCACCGGACTTGAACGAGAAAACCATCTGGTACTACAAGACAGCTTTCTTGCTGGATCAACACGCTTCGATCAACATGGCTTCTGCACGTCAGCGTCATATTGACCAAGGTCAAAGCTTTAACCTGTATGTACGTCCCGATATTAAAGCAACTGAATTTTTAGAGCTGCACATCCATGCCTGGAAATCAGGTATGAAATCGACCTATTATGTACGCAGCCGCGCACTGACGATTGAAGAATGTGATAGCTGCGCATCCTAAACTAAAGGAGAGAAGCTCTCATGCAGTTACAGAAGATTTTTAACACAGAAGCGCCGAATCGCTCTACCCGTATTATTGAAGGCGAAAGCTCCGGTATTTTGAATTGGAACGATATTCGGATGCCGCATATGTACAAACTGTATAAAGTGCTGCTGCTGAACCACTGGATTCCAGATGAAATTCCGATGTCCAAGGACGCGTCCCAGTTCCCTGTGCTGGATGCTGAAGAACAGCGCACCTTCAAAATTAACATTGGCCTGCTGGCTGTGCTGGATTCCATGCAAACGATGTTTGTCGGGGATGTAAAACGCTATTTTACCGATTCCTCGCTGGAAGCTATTTCGGCGATTATCGGACAGCAGGAAGTGGTGCATAACCAGTCCTACTCCTACGTTCTGTCTTCTTTGGTGTCAGATCAGGAACAGAAGGAAATTTTTGAATACTGGAAAAACGATCCTGTCCTGCTAGAGCGTAACACATTCATCTCGGATATTTACCAGGAGTTCCGCGATGAGCAGAACCCGCAAACCTTTTTCCAAGCGATGGTAGCCGATTTGATTCTGGAAGGCATTTTCTTCTACAGTACATTTGCTTTCTTCTACAATTTGGCCCGTGATCAGAAAATGATGGCGACCAGCCAAATGATCTCGTATATTCAGCGTGATGAAAATCAGCATTGCTACTTTTTTGCTGAAGTGTTCAAGCAGCTATTGTCTGACTTCCCTGAGCTGAACACCAAGGAAAATACGGACTATGTCTATCGTATGATTAACCGCGCTGTGGAGCTCGAAACGAATTGGGCGCATTATACGCTCAAAGAGGTTCGCGGAATCGACTTGAACGAGCTGAGCGATTATATCAAATACATGGCAAATATGCGCCTAAGATTGCTTGGTATGGACAAAGCATACGAAGGCGTAGATGTAAACTGCATGCCTTGGATTAAACCATTCTCAGACGAAGCGCTGAATGCGACAAAAACGGACTTTTTTGAAGCAAAATCACGCAATTATGGCAAGGTCGGAGATGACAACGGATTTGACGATTTGTAAGTCATAAGATACAGCCTTAACTCGGTACTTACCGGGTTAAGGCTTTTTTCATGAGAATTTACGCAAATACGCAAAAAAATCATGAAAACATCTGAATTACTATTCATATTTTCCTATTTGTACACGATATATATGAAGGTGAAAAAAACATAGTAAGGAGCATATTATGAAAAGCAGCGTTAAAAAAAGAATGGGATTACAATCCAAACTCTACTTCATTTTGCTCATTCCTTTAATAGTGATTGGCGTTATTGTTCTGTGGACGACCAATCAATCTATCCAAAATGCTTCTCTATCAACCATGCAGCTAAACAATGAAACGCTGGCAAAGAACACGGCCCAGTTATTGGACAAATCCGCAGTCAAGAGCTTAAACACTAATTCATCTGAGCAAAGCAGCGAGTATAAGCAGCTTCGGAACGAGTTAAATACGCTCAGACTGCAAACTGGAATTCTGTACGTCTATATGTACAACCGCGTTGGAGATGAGTGGAAAATAACGGTGGATGGAGCCGCATGGGACGACAAAGACTACAGTCCATTCGGAACTCCTGTAAGTTTTACCCTTAAAGAAACGGAAGAGAAATTAAAACAGGGGGAAACGGTAACTACAGATATTACAACGGACCCTGAGTGGGGAACGATGTTTTCCTCCTTTACTCCCATTAAGGATACAGATGGAACCATCATTGGTTATTTGGGAATCGACAGATCCCTGTCCTCTGTGACTGAAGTATACGAACATACCTTGCCCGAGGCCTACCGATTAGTTATCCCTGTTATCTCCATCATTCTGATCATCTCCATTGCGGCTATGATGCTGGTAACCCGGCGGATACTGCGTCAGGTGAGATTTATTAAAAATACACTGGAGCAAGTAGCCGACGGTAACCTTACGGTTACATCGTCGCAAGTAACATATGATCAGTTAGGCGAAATCAGCAAATTGACGAACAAAATGGTGGAAGCCATGTCGAATATGATTGTGGATATTCAAAGCAGTTCAAGCACACTCCAGCACGCATCGAAGAATATCGTCGTGACAACGGAAGGAACACTCCACCAGACTGAGGAACTGTCCCGTACACTCCAGCAAATTGCCGATGTCTCTATTAACCAAGCCGATCAAGCGGTGGAATCGGTTCAACAATCTGATCGATTAGGACAAACGCTGGATGAAGTCGGAAGCCATGTGCAACAATTTACGGATACGGCCCATCATCTCAATGAGGTTCGTAATCAGGTAGCCAGTGAGCATGAACTGTTATTAGAGAAAGGACGAGAAAGCGCCTTGCGTATCAAGCAGATGCAGCGCATGTCACACGCGTTAACCGAAAAATCCCGCGAGGCGGCTAACATCGGTCAGCAGGTACAGGGCATCGTGAAGCAGACGCAGATTTTGTCCTTTAATGCCTCTATTGAAGCCTCACGTGCAGGCGAAGCTGGCAAGGGTTTTTCTGTGGTCGCTCATGAAATGGGACAACTTGCCCAACAATCCGCCATATCGATTCGTGAAATCGACGAAATCTTAAAAAGCTTTGTTGAGCAAATTGAGCAAATGGGTGATCAATTTGATGAAAACATAAAGACAGTCAATGAACAAGAAAACCAAATTTCTGTATGTCTACAGTCTGTTGACAAAGTCACCCAGGTTTCACAGGAAGTTCAGGAGTTAGCTGCACATCTGGCTCAATTGACGGCAGAGATGCAAGAGGTACGTCACAGCGTAGATCAACATTTAAATCACACAGCCAGCGCGGCACAGCAGACTGCCGGAATGACAGAAGATGTATCAGCAAGCGCTCAGAAGCAGGCTCTAGCAGTAAAAGAACTATCCGAAGTAGCCCGCAATCTGACCACACTATCAAACAATCTGCAACGACATGCTGACCAGTTCCGGGTGAAAAACGCTGAATAGTAAATATTACGTTGGGTTCAGTTCAACTGAACGAAAAGAAGTAAACTAAAATGGAGCATTCGCTAACGTAGCGAGTGCTCCATTTTTATGTTTTGAAAGCCGAGCAGAGTTCACCTTTATCTGAGTAGGTGCATACATATAACCTAGAAGTGTGTATTCAAGCACTCCAGACTCATACCCGTTCTTATAATGGAGGTAGCGCGGCTGTTTTCACCTGTTTCGTATAAGAAGGATAGCCTCCCGTATGCTGGAGCATTTCGATTTCACGCAAAATACGCGGTAAGTCAGCGACCGAATTCATCACGATGTGGGCTCCTGCCCTTTTCAAGCCATATACACTCTGTCTGCGCCGTTCCTCAGCCACTCTGTCGTCCGCTTCATGGCTGGTCGTTTGAGCTGCGGTCGTCACGCTTTCGTTATGGTTCAATACACCAATCGTCCATACACCGGCGTTCCGCCCCTCTTGCATATCGGCTACTGTATCTCCTACTTTCACAATATCGCTAAGCGGGAATACCTGCAAGCGATGTGCAATTTCATAGATCATCCACGGATAAGGCCTCCCCTGCGAAACTTCACAAGGGGCTACCATACAATCCAACGTATAGGGTGACTGTGCAGGCGTAAACTTGTGACTGAGCATTTCCATCGGACAGGATGCAGTGGCACCTGACTGAATGCGACGATCCTGCAACTCCTGCAGCGCCCTGTCTATACCGATAGCAGGCTCAGCCCCTTGGATCAAGGAGCGGAGAACAGGGACAAGCTCAAGATAAATATGCTCAATATCCGCTCTGCCAGGATGCGCACCAAAGCACTCCAGCCATTTTTTCCGAACCTCTGAAAGTCCCAGCACATTCGCAATATGATCCCGGATCGGCATTCCTCGCCCATGAGATACCTGTTCTTCAGTTACCTGTATACCTTTCCATCTGAAAATGTCACGCATTCCCTGGGTTAAGCCTCGTCCTCCGGGGTCTAACAATGTACTTTCGAGATTAAAAATAACCGCCTGTATCATGCAATCCCCGCCTTTCCGTACCGCGGCTATCCGCAATCTTTATTTTGCTTAGGAACATGATACACAGCTAACGTAAACTGAAGTGTCGTAAACGGTAAGCGGATTGTAATTGAAAATAAATTCCTTGATTGGTTGTGAATACCGAGTGTGATAAGAGGAGGAGTCGCAACATGAGACAGCCTTGGAATGAATTTAATTCCAAAATGCCTTGGCGGATGGAGCTTGGTTGTTATGCGCTGAATAAACTGGCCTGTGGAGGATTGGTTTTTGGTCTCTTATGGGTCTACTGCTATCTGACAGAGGAAATAACAGGAGTTCCTCTGACTATAGCAGGCAATAGTGGTGAACTGACCGCGCAGCTATGGGCCTATGGTTTTGCCCTTCCTGCCGCTCTTGCCGCTGATGCGCTACGCGATCTTTTACCCTGGCTTCGTAAGCCCGAGCAGCTCACCCTATACCTCGCTGCAGGATTCAGCATCTTTCTCCTGCTAGGTTCTTTGATGTCGCCTGCCGGAATGGGCATTTCATGGAGCAACGGCATAGCAGGTGCAGGGATTACACTGCTGTATTATGGAGGAAGACACTGGCTGAACCGTGAATATGGAATACAGATCATGCTGGCCTTCCTCCTGCCACTGCTGCTATGGCCTATAGGGCTTCAATAATGTCGCCAGCTACCACTGAGGCAGGGTGCTGGCGATGACGTGCGGCTGTTTCTCCAGCCGCACCATGCAGGTACACGCCAAAGGCTGCTGCCTGCGCAGCATTCAAGCCCTGGGCCAGCAAACCTGCGATGATGCCTGTCAGCACATCGCCCGCACCGCCTGTCGCCATCCCAGCATGGCCTGTGGTATTGACGTAGGCTGTTCCGTCAGGACAAGCGATGACAGTGCGCGCTCCTTTGAGCACCAGCGTGACCCCACGTGTTCGGGCGTACTCCCGGGCATGGGTGATGCGATCACGCTGCACCTCTGCTGTCGGTATGCCCAGCAGACGAGCCATTTCACCGGGGTGCGGCGTTAGTACGACCGCCGCACTTCTCGGCTTCCAAGCCTCCAGCTCAGGCCCTGCTGATGCAAGGATGTTCAAGGCGTCCGCATCAAGCACGAGCGGACCGCCGTATTCCTCCCACAGGCGGCGCAGCCAGCCGGTGTCCCCTGCAAAGCGGCCGAGGCCGGGGCCGATGGCCAGTACATCACGTGCCTGTGCGAGCTGTAGTAGCTCGTCTGCGGAGTCGGCATTCCATTCGCCGTCTCCGCCTGCTGCTGCGGCAGCGAGCATCAGTTCCGGCGCGGCGCCAATGACGCGCGGCAGCAGCGCCTCGGGCACCGCCCACGTGACAAGGCCGCTGCCGATGCGCAGGGCGGCTCGTGCGGCCAGCAAGCCCGCGCCGCTCATGCGCAGGCTTCCGGCCGCGACGAGAACATGGCCGTAGGTGCCCTTGTGACCGTCCGGCACGCGGCTGCGGCTTACATCCACGTCCAGTGCAACGCGCAGCGTGTCACGGGTCAAGAGCCGCAGCTGCACGCCGCACTCACGGGCAAGGCCGGGTGGAATACCGATGTAGCGTACCACCACATCGCCTGCAGTCCCGGCGCCCGGATATTGGACGAGCCCACGCTTCAAGTAGGCGAGACATACGGTGACGCGCGCACGAATGCACGGCTCGTGCAGCGCACCTGTGTTGGCGTCGAGGCCGCTAGGCACGTCTACCGACACAAGCGGCACGCCGCTGGCATTGGCCTCGCGGATCAGCGAGGCGTAGGGTTCGCGCGGCGGGCCTTGCGTGCCCGTACCCAGCAGGGCATCGACGATGCCAGAAGCGCCGCGCAGGTCGAGGGAATCCCGCCCATAGAGGACAGACGGGATTCCCAGAGCCGCGATGATATCGCGCTGCGCAGCCGCTTCACCGCGCAGCGTGTCTGGCGGCTCGACGTACACAACGGTGACACACAGCCCTGCATCCGTTAGATGGCGGGCCGCTACCAGTCCGTCACCACCGTTGTTGCCTTTACCTACGAGGATATACCAGTGTTCTCGTTCCCGTAAGTCATGTCGTCCTTGACTCCACGACTCTGTCCGTATAACACCGCCATGTCCCGGTATATCCCCCGGCCCTGTGTGTGTAACCTCTTCTGTCCACTGCGACCCTAGCACTTCAGTACGCTCAATCCCACGTGTTAGATCAGCAATGCCTACTGAGAAGCCGCCATTGCGCTTCCCACTTCTTTCGGCACATAGCTTCAATACCTCGTCAGCTACCGCACGCCCGGCATTTTCCATCAACGTAAGGGCCGGGATACCCAGCTTGTCAATTGTGTAACGATCCAATTGCCGCATTTCTTCGGCGGTCACCATATACATGCTTTTCGCCTCCCATATGGCTATCCCTGCTTATTAATATCCGACCGTAAAACGGGAATTGACAAATTCCCCTTCTACTAATTCATCAATCAGGGCTACCGCATAATCTTCGACCGAGATACGGCTATGGCCTAATTCGTCAACCACCAAATGATCCAAACCAATACGGAACTGTCCTGTACGTTTTCCCGATTCAATCATTCCGGCAGGACTACAATAGGTCCAGTCTACATCCGCAGCGCGGTACAGCTCCAGTGCATCTGCATGGGCAGCCGCCAGTGGCTTCACTTCCTCCGGAAACTCGGCGGTATCCATGAGGCGTTCACCGTTTTCTGTTTTCAGACTTCCCGCTCCACCAACGACAAGTATGCGTTCCGCGCCGGAACGCCGAGTTCCTTCCAGCAAAGAACGAGTCGCTTCGAGCAGTTCTTCCTCTTCTCCAAACTTGGGACCGTACGCGCTAATGATAGCATCGTGACCCTTAGCCACTTCCGTAACGGAATTCGGATTAAGAATATCTGCTTGAACCACCGTCAAGTATTCACTTTGCTCCGTCACACGTTGGGGGTCGCGCACCGCTGCTGTCACCTCATACTTACGCTTGATTGCTTCCTTTACTAACGCTTGACCAATGGTTCCAGTTGCTCCGAAAATAATAACTTTCATATAAATGTGCCTTCTTCCTGTCTATAATTTACTTACTGTTATTTATCCGTTTTATCTCCAGCTTAAACCCGTGCAAGATATCGATTCGATGTCTCATGATCTTCTGATGCAATTTTTATATTTTTATCCATACCGAATCTACCCTCCTGCTTGTATCTTGTCTATTTTACCAAAAAATACTTCATATATCCTGGTCAAAGGTATACAAGCCCTTGAAATGCCTGTGTAGTCTGTGCAATAGTGTAGAAAGAACAATGGAAGGAGGGATTGCGGGTGTCCCCGACGGACTTCGCGGCGTTAGCCGCATATATCTCACCCGGTCTGATTGCCTTCCTGCTGGCGTTGTCTTTGCTGGTATGGCTGTATGTTCACAGTGCAGCCCAGCTTCGAAATTCGCGTCAGCAGCGGCTGGAAGAATTACAGGAATCGCTGCGTATCTATGGACGATTAGCTGGTTGTCTCCAAACCGCTACCCAGAATGGGTTCAATAACAGCGAAAAGCAGTACCAGAACGGACTCATCCACGCTCTTCAGGAAGCCAAAGCTGCTCCCTATTTGACCCCTCACCTTCAAGAGCAGGTTCAAGCATCCCTTCGGGAGTGTGATACGTTCCGCAGAGAATTGCTTCTCAAATCACTGGAGCGTGAAATGAACAAACTCATCGAGGAACGGCGTCTTGTTCTGTTGGAATCTCATGCTCCGGGCTGGGGAACAGCATTGTGGAAGCTATTGCGCCCAGCAGCTGGTCCGTTGGCGCTGGCAGGAATCGTCTGGTTGGTCTCAAGGCTGGTTGTGGAACTATTAGCCTCCAGCCATGTCGATGTTAGTCTGCCCGACACTGTACAATCTGCCTCATGGCTCATAGGGTGTGCATGGATGAGGTTCGTTTCCGGCTTGATCGCCCTACTGTATGTGTACCGACTGATGACCCTGCGCAGGCAAAATGATTTGGACGTGACGGCATCCCATTTTCCAACAAGCCTGTTGTGCATGGTGATCGCCGCTGTCGCTCTGTTTCAATGGATCGGACCGGAAGCGTCTCCCTACATACTGGCTGTGCAGCTTGTGCTGTTCTTGATTGGCTTCCGACTTACCCGAGGCCGCTCGCGCAGTGATCGTCCTTATGTTGGTCACCCTGGCTTGATCAAGGCAGATGCCTCCCAACATCAGGATTTACACGCAGCAGATAAAGATAAAACGGCTGACTCTTCTTTGGCAGAAGAACATATCCGGTCCTAACACCAATGGCACATGACTCTATCCCGTATCCACCCTGCAAATCACATACCATCACAGGACATCCCAACAACAAAGAAAGAGTTCATGGGGTGTCCTGTTTTTTGAACAATTTCCGGCTTTTTATGGGGTTAGGCTTGTGCCAGTGATCAAGGAAAGGGTATATTGTTTATATAAATGTAAATCATATCGTTTTTTATGTATGATTATTGAAAAAAATCCATATATGTTAAACTACCATCAATTTATGATGTGCGTTAGAATTGGAGGAACTATGCAACTGGACATTTCTGAAAAATCACTTCCCGTTTATGAAGCGCTGGCCAGTGAGGTTCGGCTAAACATGATTGTTCTGCTTGCGGAGAAGCCTATGAATATACGTGAGCTGGCGGAAGCGTTGGGGCTCAGCAGTGCGATTATGACGATGCATGTCAAGAAACTGGAGAGAGCGTCCATTATTTCAACTAAAATGCTGCCTGGACGAGGCGGGGTACAGAAAGTGTGCTCACTGGCTACGGACAAAATTGAAATCGCCATGCCACGCTATCAGCAGGATGTACGGCAATTCCATCAGACGGAGATTTCCGTCGGACACTTTACAGATTTTGAAATACAGTCGACCTGCGGACTGGCTACCGTCGAAAAGATCATTGGTGAATTCGATGAGCCTCGTTCGTTTTTGGATCCTGAGCGCTTCAATTCCAAAATTCTGTGGTTCAGCCAAGGTTATATGGATTATAAGGTGCCGAATTTCCTACTGTCCAGCCAAAAAGCTGAGGAACTGGAAATTTCGATGGAACTATCGTCCGAGGCCCCTTTTACCAATGATAATTGGCCTTCAGATATCACTTTTTTCCTAAATGATGTGAATTTGGGTACATGGACCAGCCCAGGAGATTTCGGGGATAACCGTGGTAAATACACACCTGCATGGTGGCCTGATTTTATCAATCAATATGGTCTCCTTAAAAGACTTCGCGTTACCTCCGAAGGCACCTTTATGGATGGCAAGCAGATCTCCGACGTGACTTTAAGCCAAGTGCTGATTGATCAGAAGCAATGGAAATTCCGCATTGCCATATTGGATGATGCCCAGCATGTTGGAGGGGTTACCCTGTTCGGTACCGGATTCGGTAACTACAATCAGGACATCCTGTTCCGTTTGTACTACAAACATACAGAAAATCATGCGAAAACGGTAGCGGTAGAAGCTGGCGATAGCAGCAAATAGCTTTTAGACCACTTCAAGACCTGAACACGGCATTTGACCCATGCCTTTCATGGGAAACAGAGCGCCGTGTTTTATTTTTCATCCACTTATATCGTACTCTTTTGCCACGTGCTATCCGATTAGCGTACAGGTTCAATACACACAGGTGAAGGAACCTCCAGCACATATCCCGTTCGGGTCAGCCTTCCATCCTCACTTTGGATGGCAAAGGATACGATGTTGTTCCCATCCTGATTCGCTACTATCAGATAACCGGACAAGATGTTGAAGTTACGCGGTGTACTGCCGAAGGTTTCCACCCATTCGACCGTCTTCAGCTTGCCGCTGTCCAGATCGACATGGTATAGCACGATGCTGTCATGGCCCCGGTTTGACACATACAAAAAGCGTCCACAGGGCGTAATCCGAATATCGGCTGCTGTATTTTCTACATCTATAATGCCTTCTGGCAGTGTGGACAGGCTTTGCAGCAATGTAAGCTCACCATTACGTTCGTTATAACTAAAAACAGCGACTGTATTGTTCAACTCATTGGCGACAAAAGCATATGGACGCGAAGGATGAAAAACCAGATGACGCGGTCCAGAACCCGGTGGCAAATCTGTCTCACGATGGGTCACCAGTTTTCCATCCTCTGTCAAACGGTATACCACAATCTGGTCCAGTCCCAGATCACATACCATGGCATACTGTCCTGAAGGATCTGGAATAATCGAATGCGGATGTGCCGCATCCTGGCGGTCCTGGCGAATGCCTGAGCCGGTATGCTGAACTTGCCCCGACATGTCTCCTAATCCTCCAGCTTCCGTCGCAGGGAACACAACGGCATTGCCGCCTGAATAGTTAGAAGCCAGCACATATCTTCCATCGGTTGTTACGGAAACATAACAAGTATGCGCTCCCTCCGTCCCTTTTCGATCCAAAGGGTGTAATTCCCCCGTCTGGGCATTCACCTGATACGCATACAGCTCGCCTCCTTCTGTTTCACTGGCAGCATACAGCTTCGTCCCATCCGGGTGTAGCGCGAGAAAAGAAGGCCTCTCAATCCCTTCCACACCTCCAATAATGCTCAGATCACCATTGTTCACATGCAAAGCACATTCATATATTCCTCTTTCCTGACGAGACGCATAAGTTCCTGTATAAAATAACTGCTCATTCCGCTCTTCCATCGGCTCTCATCTCCTTCTAGCTGTTTTTTTACCTATTATCTGGATTTTTAGCTCTACTATTTGTCTTGTTGTAAACTCATCATGCATTATTACCCAAGATTCTGTCGTTTCATTAACGTTTCGCGATGTATGCAAAAAAATAGCCTCCTTCGGCGCCATCTGTGGTTCACAAGAACGTCACAGTTCACACCAAAAGAGACTAATTTTACGAAAAGAACAACATTAAACCGCTGTGGTTTGCGTATCTCTGCTCTTCCATTTAACAGCCAGACCCAAACTAAGAATGAGAATGGCTGCCCCAAAAATGTATGGCAAATTGATATGCACCTCGAACAATGTACCCGCAAGCGCAGGTCCTAGAATATTACCAATACTCATATAAGCATTGTTCATGCCGGCTGCAACTCCCTGCTCATCTCCCGCCATTTTGGATAAAGCAGTATTAATGGCTGGACGAAGCAACGACGTAGCGGTAAAGAAGATGAGCGATACCCCGAGTACATAATAAAAGTTGCCAGAGAGCAGCATAAGCACAAGGGAAATCGCCGAAAACAGAAAGGAACCGATGATGACACCTTTTTCGCCAAAACGGTTCAACATCGGACTGATTACCACTGCTTGAATCACGGTTCCGACCAGTGCACCTACAGTAATAATGATAGCAATATCACGCTCATTATAATGAAACTTCCCCGTCACAAAGAAAGGAAACATCGTTTCAAAATGTGTCAGTCCAAAGGTTAACGTGAATATCATAATCAGCAACATAAAGTAAGGCTTGCGGAAAGAAAGGGCAAACTGTTTAATCACATTGTCACGTTTGGCCTTGACATTCCGAAACTTCAACTGTTTCTCCAGCGACAAGGTTTCGGGCAGCATAATCAAGGAAATCAGTGCAGCTACGCCCGATACGGCCGCCGAAACATATAAGGGCGTACGAATCGAGATATCCGCCAGCAAGCCGCCCACACCAGGACCGATCACAAAGCCAAGAGACATGGCAGCACCCAACAGCCCCATTCCTCTACCGCGATTATGGACCGTTGTAATGTCAGCAATATAGGCCATCATCGGAGGAATCATAAAAGCCGCCCCTGCACCACCCAGCAAACGGGAGATATACAGTATGGTCAACGATTCCCCAATCGCAAACAATACAGAAGACCCTGTCATGATTACCAAACCGATAATAATCATTTTTTTACGTCCGTATTTATCGGACCATTCTCCCGCTAGCGGCGAAAACAGGAATTGGGTTAAGCCAAACACGGCAACCAAATAACCGCCCGTTTCACCACTGCCTCCTAAGGAGCTCATAAACTTAGGGAGTATCGGAATAATGAGGCCAATTCCCAGCATGGCAATAAACATATTAATCATCAAAATGACCAGCGGTCCCATTTTCAACTGTTGTGAATCTGACATGTTGCGTTTTGTCCTCCTCAGGTTCTTTATTTCGTATACGAAAATCTCATTTTGCAACCATTCCAGCAAAACTCTTCATTATATTAATAGAGAGAGAGACAAATAACAATCATAAAATACTTCCGATAACCCTGAATCTTTCCTTTGGCAGAACAGTAAAAAGGAACAACCTGAAAAGACGAAGTTGTCCCTCTCATAACGAACGACAAGGGTGAATTTATGAAACGGTCTGGCGGTCCCTATGATCCCTATTGTGGATCTTCGAATAGCTCCCGTATCATCTTTTCCTTGTTATTCAGAAATTGTTTCGTAATGATAAAATGGTCGGTTTCCTCCAGCGTCCGGGTGTCAATCCCTTCTTGTGTCAGATGATACAAGATGGAATCTGGATAAGCCATCAAAATGGGGGAATGAGTAGAAATGATAAACTGTGATCCCTGCTGTACGAGCTCGTGAATCCGTGCAAGCATGGCCATCTGGCGCAAAGGAGATAACGCAGCCTCCGGTTCATCCAAAATATACAATCCTTGTCCTCCAAACCGATGCACAAATGCAGCAAAAAAAGATTCGCCATGCGACTGCTCATGCAGCGATTTACCCCCGTAGGAATTTCGAATCGGTCGCCCTCCTCCTTCGCGATCCAGCTCGTCGATATGAGTCGCCACATTATAGTAGCTCTCCGCCCGGAAAAAGAAGCCATCCCTCGGCTTTTCTATCCCTCTCACCAGCCGGATATGCTCATGCAGTGAGGAATGCGTGGCTTGTGTAGAAAAATTGAAGTTTTTAGTACCGCCCTCTGGGTTAAATCCCCACGCGACCGCGATTGCCTCCATAAGCGTCGATTTACCTACACCGTTTTCTCCAATAATATAGGTAACGGAAGGATGAAATTTAAGTTCATTCCACTGGTGTAAGGCTTTTAAGTTAAACGGATATTGGCTCTTGTCAGCATCTGGAGGCCATATCAGCTCCAGGCGACGTATAAAAAGATTACGATCCCATATACTCATGTCCAGTTCAGCTCCATTGCCAAGCAATCCACTAGGTTTTCCATCATTATATTGGAATTATTTACAGCAATCAAACTGAAACCCATTTCGTAACCCTTCTGTTGTTATTCAAACGATTATTACAGGTATAATATATAGTAATGTTCATCGGGCATGAAATCTAAGCACTTCATTCCGTGTACATCTCATTCTTTTCCAAGCAGGTGAATCTATGAAATCTAATCACAAACCGATTCAATCCTTTAAAATCGTACAGTTCGTGATGACCGTCTACAGGCAACGATTGACACGTATTCTGCTACCACTGGCTGTACTGGCTTTTATTATATGGGAGGCCGGACGAGAGCTAAAAGACTTTAATCTGGCGCGTATGCTTCATGAACTGCGGCGAATGGATGCCACCTTTCTCATCGAGATTGGCTTGTTCTCACTGGCTGCCGTGGCGGCTATGAGCGCATACGATTACGTAATCAGGCATCATTTCAAGCTTCAGGTCAAGCCTGGAACGACATTTCGCTATGCCTGGATCTCCAATACCTTCAATAATGTCTTTGGGTTTGCAGGCTTTACAGGAGCGGGCCTTCGCACAGTGCTCTATAAAAAAAGCGGTGTGCCGTTGGGTGTCATCACCTCTGCGGTCGTGTTTCTTTCGCCAGTCGTCATTACCGGACTATCTTTGCTGGCTTGGGGAGCCATTGTCCATTTGTATCCGGTACAGCCTGTACTGGATGCCCATCCTTGGCTTCATTGGGCGCTGTGGGGAATGGCATTGTACTTGCCGCTATTTCTGATCATGCAGCGCTCCAAACGGTACTCCACATGGTTCAACAAGGGAGAAGGACAGCTTTCCTGGTCCACCATCTCCGCTTCCATCAGTGCTTCTTTACTGGAATGGCTGCTGGCTGGCCTTACCTTTGCATGGATCGGCTCGCACTTGCTCCATGAACTGCCTATGAATGCTGTGTTCGGCATTTATGTAATAGCCGCGATTGCCGGGTTGATCAGTCTTGCACCCGGAGGGGTCGGGGCATTCGACATCATTGCCCTGCTCGGGCTGCAAATGGCGGGAGCCAACTCAGATCGGGCACTGGCTGTCCTACTGGTCTTTCGAGTCTTTTATTACATCATCCCGTGGCTCATTGGCTTGGTGTTAGCCGCGCTGGAAATGATTCCGCGTAACGAGCGCCTAAATCAGCTAGCTGAGACGGGCTGGGACTACTCCCTTAATGCTTGGCAGAAGGTATGGGGCTGGCCTGGTCAATTCCGGTTTTTGGCAGATTTAGGAGTATGGGCGCTTGGTAAGCTGGTACTCATCTCCGGCGTGGTGCTTCTTTTGTCGGCAGCTACGCCAGGTCTGTTATATCGGCTCCGTTTTGCTGAGCATTTGCTCAGCCTGCCCGTCATGCGCTTGTCGCATGAAATCTCAGTCATCATCGGGATTATGCTTGTCGTTCTGTCCCACGGAATCTCTCTGCGTATTCGCAGAGCATTACGACTGACATTGATACTGCTGCTGGCCGGCGCCATTTTCACCTTCATTAAAGGTCTGGATTTTGAAGAAGCCTTATTTCTACTATTCGTGGCGTTAATGCTATGGATCTCGCGCTCGCGGTTTTATCGGGTCAGTGCACCGCTGAATCGGCACAATATTTTAATATGGGGCGGATTATCTCTACTCGTAACCGGGGCTTATTTTATCATTGGGGCAGGCTCCAACACACCTTTTATGCGCCATTTGCACGCCAAGGTCCATCTGGACTTTTTTATGAACCGCAGCGATTACGGAGTTACTGCCGTGTTTAGTCTGATTTTGGCATGGGTTTTCCTGACGGTGTATTTCTTTCTTCGACCTCAGCGTGGTATCAGCAATCTACCCGACGCACAGGAGCTGGATAAGCTAAAAGAATTTTTGGAACGACAGGGTGGTAATCTCGTTTCCCACATGCTTTTTCTGGGCGATAAATATCTGTATTGGACCAAAAATGAACAAGTTGTCATTCCCTATGCTCGCAGTCGGGACAAACTGATTGTATTAGGTGACCCACTCGGTCCAAAAGAACGCGTGAGTGAAGCGATTCAGGAATTCCAGCGGTTCGCAGATCGGTATGCGTTAACGGCTGTATTTTATCAGGCATCACCGGAGTATTTGTCCATCTATCACGAGAACGGCTATCGCTTTTTCAAACTGGGCGAGGAAGCACTGGTGCCGCTGGAATCCTTTACACTGACGGGCAAAAGCAATCAGGCGCTACGCAGCGCCAAAAACCGCTTTGACCGCGATGGCTACTCGTTCGAAATCATCCAACCGCCTCTAGAGGCGTCACTGATTGAGGAGATGCGTCATGTTTCGAACATTTGGCTGGACGGGCGCAAGGAGAAGGGATATTCACTCGGCTGGTTCAAAGAACCCTATCTTCAGTTGGCTCCGATTGCATTGCTAAAGGACTCTGAAGGGAAGGTCATCGCTTTCGCTACGATGGCCCCTGCCTATGATCATGGACGGACGGTCTCCATTGACCTGATGCGCCACTTGCCTGACACGCCAAATGGCACGATGGATTATTTATTCACACGGGTCATTGAATGGGCCAAGGAAAGTGGATATACGACATTTAATCTGGGAATGGCACCTCTGTCCCAGGTAGGGCAAAGCGAAAAGGCATTGCGCGAGGAAAAGCTGGCTCGACTTGTTTTTCAATACGGGGGACATTTTTACGGTTTTCAGGGGCTTCGGCGCTTTAAGGATAAGTTCAAGCCGCAATGGGAGCCACGCTATCTGGCCTATCCGGCTTCTGTCTTTCTACCGATCCTGACGCTGGAGCTGGTATATCTCGTGTCCAAACGCTCGGACTAAACAAAGGGCTAACCAAAAGGCTTTTGACAGCCTAACACGACGAAAAAAAGGGTGTTCCCCAACCACGAACGGTTGCAGGAACACCCTTTTACATTCACAAATCTTCTTAGAAGCTACCTTTTACAACAACTTCAGAAAGCGGGAAACGTCCTGATGGACGTGCTGGCACTTGTGCCTTACCTACGCTAATAAGCAGGGTTGGCAGGTAACGTGCCGGAATATTGAATTGCTCGATCAATTGTGCTGGAATGAAACCGCCCATTGCGCAAGTGTCGTAGCCCAGAGATTTAGCAGCCAGCATAATATTTTGTGCTGCAAGAGCAGAGTTCAGGATGGCTGCATCGCGAGCTACTTGCGGGTTTTGGTATGCGCCGTTGATTTGACCTACCAATGCGTCACGGATTTCTGCTGGCAGTGCGCCTGCTTCTACCGCTTGATCATAAATAACGGTGTTGCGGTTCGCTTCCAAATCACCCAATACGGCAATCGTAACAGAACTTTCCGCTACTTGACCCTGATTGTAGGCGATAGGCAGCAATTTTTGCTTGTCCGCTTCGCTTTCGATAACAAGGAATTTCCAATGTTGAAGGTTCCAAGCGGAAGGAGCTTCTATCGCCGCAGTCAAAATAGCTTCCAAATCTTCCTCTGGCAATTTAAAATCCTTAACATAGCTCTTTACCGCGTGTCTTTCACTAATAATAGATAGGGTTTCATTTTTTGGACTGCTCGACATTCTAGGCACACTCCTAATTTCTTAATATATATCTAACTTGAATCCTCATTAACTTCCCAAACTACTGCAATTATAAAAATGATAGTGAATGATGTCAATATGTTTAAGTATGACCCTGCACTCAAAATACAGTACAATACGGATTAAGACATACATATCGGCAGATGCCTGCCGATGGGACAAGACACGGGTGAGTTCATTTTGTTCTCATTTGAATTAAAAAAGGAGCGTTACTATGATTGGATCGTTTAAAAAAACGGATATTGCTTTGTTTGCCGCCTGGGTTGTAGCTTGTGTGGCCACATTGGGCAGTCTGTATCTCAGCGAGATTTTGGGGTATGAGCCTTGTAAGCTGTGTTGGTTTCAGCGCATTCTGATGTATCCCCTGACCCTTCTGCTCGGAATTGCATATTTTCGAGGAGATTCGGGAATACGTCGTTACGTCATGCCGTTGGCTATCATTGGAGGCGCGATTTCGGCCTATCATTTTATCATTCAGCGCATCCATGCAGCCGCCAAAGCAGCTGCACAAACTTCAACTTCCTGCGGCAGAGTATCCTGTGAACAGGATTACCTGAACTGGTTCGATTTTATCACCATTCCTTTTCTCGCACTGATCGCCTTTATCCTTATTATTGCAGCCATGGGTTATATCATGCGTCAGGAGAAAAAATCAGCTCAAGGAGAGGTACAAGCAAAGGAACTCGCATAAGTATGAAAGAGACCTAATTATAGGACCCGTTACCACCAAGAGGCGTATAATCCGCTTGCCCGAGGAAAGACTGTAACTAAATATATCCATTGCATATGTGGTATAATGTAAAAGGTTTGCAGTCTGTCCAATAACGCTTATATTCCTTATAGAGGGGGCCAGTCCATGTTTCATATTAGCACCCCATTGCTGCAATATGGCGCAACCTTCGGTATGATCTTAATCGCTATTTCGGCTATTTTCATCCGTATGAAGACAGGTCATCGCCCGATTAATGCCAAAAAAATCATCATCCCTCCGCTCGGCATGAGCACCGGCTTTATGATGTTTGTGGTGCCGGAGGTACGGGTTCCCTATCTTTGGGCGCTGGGTGCTTTTCTGGTCGGCTGGTTTATTTTTTCTTACCCGTTGATCCGCAGCACCAAATTTGAGTTGCAAGAAGGGCTGGTTTTCGTGCAACGCTCACGTACCTTCTTTTTTATCCTGATCAGCCTGCTGATCATCCGATTGCTGCTGCATGAATTTATTCAGCATTATATTACCATTCCGCAGACAGCAGGGCTATTTTTCATCCTAGCCTTCGGGACCTTGTTACACTGGCGGCTTCGTATGTATTTTCAATATCGTCAGTTCGTTCCGAACGAGGCGGAAGTTCGCACCTGACAAACGGTTTTTTAACATGCATGCTCGCATGTTGCTGTATAGACCAAAAAGACACGTTCTCCCAACAGGAGCCGTGTCTTTTTGGTCTTTTTGGTCTATCAGGTCTACATTATGCATTCCGGAAAAAGGAGCTATTCGATTGCGTCCCTCTGTCTTCGCAGTGTACAGCATCCGATCTGCTGCTCGATCAGCTCTTCACGCTGACTCTGGCGTTCGGGGAGGCAGATGAACACGCCCAGACTGACTGTCATTCACCACGGTAGTCTGTATGCCACCGATGAATGCCTACTTTTATTGCTGGGTCAAAATGATCGGACCATCTGCTGTAATGGCCAGCGTATGCTCGTATTGCGCAGACAAACCGCCGTCCAACGTGCGTGCGGTCCAGCCGTCCGCATCAATTTTACTGCGGTATGTGCCTGTGTTGAGCATCGGCTCAATTGTAATGACCATGCCCTCTTTTAAGCGTGGTCCACGGTGCGGCGGTCCGTAATGTGGAACCTGCGGTTGCTCATGCATCTCTTCCCCGATGCCGTGCCCAATAAATTCGCGTACGACCGAGAAGCCTTCCGCTTCCGCGTAGGTTTGTATCGCATGGGAAATATCTCCGATTCGGTTACCGATAACGGCTTGCTCAATCCCTTTGTACAGCGATTCCTTGGTAACATCCAGCAGCTTTTGCGCCTGCTCAGACACATTACCCACCGCATACGACCAAGCGGAATCTGCCAGCCAGCCATTCAGGTTCACAACCATGTCGATCGTCACGATGTCCCCGTCCTTCAACGGTGTCTTATTCGGAAAGCCGTGGCAAATCACATCGTTAGGTGAGCCACATGTTGCAAACTGGTAGCCGTTATAGCCCTTTTGCTCCGGCGTTGCGCCATGCTTCTTCATAAAGGATTCTGCGAAAGCGTCGATTTCCAGTGTCGTAATGCCTGGCTTGATCATTTTGGCAATTTCCCGATGGCAAGCAGCCAAAATTTCACCAGCTTTTTTCATATTTTCAATTTGTTCTTTGGTTTTAATGATAATCATTAAACGGTCTCCTTCTTTTCCGTGTTCGTTCCACTTTTCACTGCTTCTTTTTTCTGCTTCTATTGTAACGCTAAAAGCAGCGAAATGGAACCGATGTCAATTGATACCGTTTACAAGGATCTTAAACGGGGTATATAATACTCCGTAACTTGTATACCAGTATGCAAAATCATTTCCATGATAGGAGTATCCTATGAAATATCCAACAACCTGGTTACAGGGCGCATCGCTTGGGGAAAGGATTGCTTGTGAACTTCGGCTTCAGATTATACGCGGCATTCAGACACCAGGCACTGTGCTATCTGAGAATCAGATTGCCGCCGATTTTGGTACCAGTCGTTCTCCGGTGCGTGAAGCCTTGAAGGCACTCTCGGGCGAAGGACTGATCCGCTTGGAGCGCATGGGGGCGATTGTCGTTGGCATGACACCCAGTGATATGGAGGAGCTATTCGATGTGCGAATGCTGATTGAGCATTTTGTTGTACAAAGGTATGTACATAGTGATAATGCAGCATTAGTGACTTCTTTGAATCAGATGATTGACAAAATGGAAGTCGCTCTCAAGTACAGGGATGTCGTTGAATTTTCTCTTCAGGATTTTAATTTTCATGAGGCTCTGGTTCTGGAAGCAGGCCATACCCGTATTCTTCATACCTGGAACGGTATGAGACAGTTAATCCTGACCGTCATGCTAGCTGCAACAGAACAACGATTTGCGTCCAACATCGAAGAATCACAAGTCACGATTCACAAACATCGAATCTTTGCAAACGCTTTAAATCAAGGGAATGCTCAGGAGATGTCCGGATTTATTGAGGATCATTATCGAGATACCCGCAACGCGGTTAACGATAGCGTTCTGTCTCCCTACAGAAAGACATCGTCCTAGCCGCAATATGCGTGACAAAGAGCCGATGTACCGCGCTTTTATGCGTTTCTTGCTGGCGCGGTTCTCTTTTAATTGAAGTTGTCGACAAGTATACATTCGGCTAAACATATATAAATAAGGAGGCATTACTTCATGAACACATTATTCGGCTTGAGCCATAACGCGTCCCTGCTCATATGGGCGCTAGTTACCGTCATTCTTTTGATTTTGCTGATTGCCAAATTCAAATGGAATCCCTTCGTTTCACTGCTGCTTTCGTCGGTATTTCTCGGACTGGTTAACGGGATGCCGGGACATGAAGTTACTGCCTCCATCACCAAGGGGCTCGGCAGTACACTCGGCTCCATCGCCATCGTGATCGGTTTAGGCACCATGCTCGGTAAAATGATGGCAGAATCCGGCGGTGCCGAACGCATCGCGACCACACTGATGGATCGTTTTGGTGAAAAACGCGTTCATTGGGCGATGATGATCGTAGGCTTTATCGTGGGAATTCCGGTATTTTTTGAGGTTGGTATTATTTTATTAATTCCCATCCTGTTCACGGTTGCCCGTAAAATGAATATGTCTCTGCTGAAAATCGGTATTCCAATGCTGGCAGGACTATCGACGGTACACGGTCTTTTGCCACCCCACCCGGCTCCGATGATCGCAATTGAAGCCTTTAACGCCAATATTGGACGCACGATAGGATATGCACTCATCGTGGGCATTCCATCCGCCATTATTGCAGGCCCGGTCTTCGGCGCTTGGATTGGCAAAAGAATTATGGTCAGACCTTCCGAGAGGCTGGACGAGCAGTTCAGAAATACGACGGGACGGTCGTTGCCTCCTTTTTGGATTACTTTGTTCACCATTTTGTTGCCTGTTATTCTAATGCTTAGCGGATCAGTCGCAGAAATCGTAGACCCGGCCAATACACATCCACTCACTGTATTTTTCAAATTCATTGGTGATGAGGTTATGGCATTGCTAATTGCGGCTGTGTTCTCTTTTTTCTCGCTAGGCTATGCACGTGGTCTAAAGAAAGAGGACTTGTCCCGTTTTACCAGTGAATGTCTGGCACCAACAGCCTCTATTATCTTAATTATCGGGAGCGGTGGTGCATTTAAAACGGTATTGATCGACAGCGGTGTAGGTCAGGCCATTGCAGCGGTCGCTACGGGAGCCCATATGAATGTGATTGTATTTGCTTTTCTGGTCGCTGCGCTCATTCGTGTAGCCACTGGGTCAGCGACAGTCGCGATGACGACAGGCTCCGGTATTGTCGCACCTGTGCTGGCACTTACACCCGGCGCGAATGTCGAACTGGTCGTCCTTGCTACAGGAGCAGGGTCGCTGATCTTGTCTCATGTGAATGACGCCGGTTTTTGGATGATTAAAGAATTTTTCAATATGACGGTTCCGCAGACTCTAAAATCATGGACCGTTATGGAAACCATCCTCTCCCTGGTCGCTTTCGGTTTGATTATGCTGCTGAGTGTGTTAATTTAACGATAATAAGCTAATAACGGTAAGTGAAGGGGCGATTGAATATGACAGACACCCGATATATGATCGGCGTCGATATCGGTACAACCAGTACCAAAGCGGTGCTGTTCGAAGAAAACGGCAATATTGCCGCCCAGCACCATGTGGGCTATCCGCTCCATACGCCTGAGCCGGATGCGGCAGAACAGGACCCGGAAGATATTTTCAAAGCTGTCGTGACGACGGTGCAAGAGGTCATGAAACAAAGCGGAGTGTCAGCCGAGCATGTGCTGTTCGTCTCCTTCAGTTCGGCCATGCACAGCGTACTGGCGGTGGATAAGAACGGCAAACCACTGACCGCCTCCATTACTTGGGCAGATAACCGTAGCGCCAAATGGGCCGAAGCGCTCAAACAGGAATACAACGGACACGATATTTACTTACGTACCGGAACGCCCATTCATCCCATGTCACCGCTAACGAAACTGATGTGGATTACGCGGGATTTACCGGATGTTGCGTCCCAGACGTACAAATTCATTTCCATTAAGGAGTACGTCTTTGCCCGGTTATTCCACCAATATGTCGTGGATCATTCGATTGCCTCTGCAACCGGACTTATGAATTTGCAGCAGCTGGACTGGGACGAGGAAGCACTGCACATTGCAGGTGTGACGAAGGAGCAGCTATCCGAGTTGGTGCCGACAACTCATGTGCTCAAAGGGCTCGATGAGACCTATGCGCATGACATGGGTCTACTGAAGACGACTCCTTTTGTGATCGGGGCCAGCGACGGTGTCTTGTCCAACCTCGGTGTGAATGCGATTAAACCTGGAGTTGTCGCGGTTACCATCGGCACCAGTGGAGCCATCCGTACCGTAGTTGATAAGCCGCTCACGGATGCCAAAGGGCGCTTTTTCTGTTACGCCTTGACCGAAAAGCTGTGGGTCATCGGCGGCCCGGTGAACAACGGAGGTATAGTCTTCCGCTGGATTCGGGATGAGTTTGCAGCCTCTGAGGTGGAAACGGCCAAACGACTGGGACTTGATCCATATCATGTGCTGACCCAAATTGCGGAACAGGTACGTCCTGGCTCCGACGGTCTGCTCTTTCTTCCGTACTTATCCGGTGAACGTGCGCCCCTGTGGGACCCGAATGCTCGCGGCTCCTTCTTCGGTCTGTCCCTGCGTCACAAAAAAGAGCATATGATTCGCGCCGCTCTGGAGGGTGTGCTGTTCAATTTGTATACCGTCATGCTCGCCATGGAAGAAGTCATCGACAGACCGTCAGTCATTCACGCCACTGGTGGATTTGCACGCTCGGAGCTATGGAGACAGCTCATGGCGGATATTTTCGATCAGGAAGTCATTATCCCTGAAAGTCTGGAAAGCTCATGTCTGGGCGCAGCTATACTGGGCTTGTACGCGCTGGGACGGATTGATTCGCTGGATGCTGTGTCCGGTATGATCGGTACCACTCACCAGCACAAACCTGTAGCAGAACACGTGGATATTTATCGCGATTTACTACCGATTTATATCCGCATTTCACGTAAATTCGAAGAAGAGTTCAAGGATATTGCGGAATTTCAGGCCAAGTCCCTACAATCTTAAATTAGTGGAACCTGTTCTAACGCTGCTGCGTATTACCGTTTTATAAAAACCTGTCTATGTCAGTTGGGCAGGGTAAGAAGGAGGATTAGACGATGCTTAAACAATTACTGCACCGCCTGCTACATTCCACCTCTCATTCTCATAAGCGGCGATACAGCAGCTCAGACCGTTATTACGAACGTGAACGTAAACACCATTCTTCTTCAGACGGTTACAAGAATAGCCACAATGGGCACCGATATTACAAAGATAAACGCCGTCATTACTCCAGTTCTTAGCCAAACAACAAGAAGTAGCGACGGAATAGAGCGTACCACAAGAAGCATGCCACAGGCTTCTTCAAACCCTATAAAGCGAAGACCCTTCTCATCTCAAGGGCCTTCGCTTTATTGTTGTGCGCCCTTCGTTATGCAGGGCAACATCTGTGCATTTTACAGGAAATCGGTTATGACCGAAATTACAGAAACAGGGTTTTAGAGATGATCACCAGCAAAATAAACAGAACCAGAATCGCTCCTACAGAGGTCCATGCTCCTACGCCGCAACCCATACCGCCTACTCCACACATATGACTCATTTACAACACTCCCTTCGCTCATTTACAGGATCATTGTATGTAGACCTGGTCAAATGCGTAAGGGGGGCATTCCCCCATTTTTGCGGCGAATGCCTGTTTATTTTTAGGGACTAACATTATGGGTTAACCTCTAGCAGCAACAATGCTTCCTCCAGCTCTTGCATAAACTGTCGGCTATTCTCATAACGTGGCCGAATCTGAAAAAGACGCTCCAGCACATGACGCACAGGTGAACTCAGTTTCAATTCTTCCTGCCAGCTTGCTGGCGGTTGATCCGGCTGAAGCTCGTAACTGCTATACAGCATAAAAAGCATTAAATGCCCGACATCGTACAAATCGCTGTAGACGGCGACATCTTGTCGCTCGAGTGCGCGTTTTTCCAGCATGGATTTGGTAAATACATCCTCCTGTCGCTCTCCCACAGCCAGAGCAAGACCAAAGTCGATCAGGTAAGGCTTCCCCTCGCGGTGAATCACATTGGGAATGCGGATATCCCGATGGATATAGCCCCGCTCATGCACATGCAGAACTCGCTCCATTAACTCCAAAATGTAGACAACGCATTCCTGTTCTGTAAAGGAACGCTCCTGTTCAAATATAAGCTCCTCCAGCGTCATGCCAGAGATGTATTCCATGACTACATATATTCCGTTCGAATGTTCTACACTTTCGAGTAGCTTCGGAATATAGGGGTGTTCCATCTGCCGCATAATATGAGCCTCTCGCTGCAATAGCTGAACTGCCTTCGCCCGTTTGCTCGGTCTGGGCAATTTCACCGCCACCTCTTGTCCGCTGTGCCGATCCAGACAGAGATAGGTCAGACCATAGCTCCCCATGCCTAAAAGCGAACAAACATCATAACGTCCGCTCAGCAAGTCACCAGGCTGTTTCGGATAATCCATCCATGATTCATATGCGTTCCGCAACCAAGCAAACATACTTATATCCTTTCCTTTACATGCCGCAGCAACGTTTCTTATGCGGCTTGTTCTCGTATTCTTGTATTCCGTTATTATACCATCCACGATAAAAGACCATCAGAACCGGGAAGGTCTGATGGTCTTTATCAGAAAAGATGCTGGTTATGCCTCTCTGCGTCTGCGCGGTGTCAGACCAAGCCAGGACAGCAACGAACTGCGCGATTTTCGTTGCCTGCCCTGGTAGGTACGCAAATTCGTAATTAACTGCCGGTCCCGTTCCTCGTCGATCCTTTCTTTCATCCAGCGTTTTTGGTCCTCCAGTTGGTTAGACAGATTGATATTCTTTTCCACCAAACGGCTGTGCTCTGCTTCCAGCTCCTCCAAACGGCTCCGCATTTCCAACAAAGCGTTTTGCACCATGTCCTGCATCTGTGCCAGTTCTTGCGGCTCTACGGACTCCTGCGATTGTACGGATACAGGCGCTTGTTCCAATCTATACTCAATGGTAGATTCCAAAGTCTGGAACTCCTCCTGCGACTGTAGCTGCATGGGTTCCTCTGACAGTTCCTGAGCATTCATTTCACCCTGTAACTCTGTCAGTTCAACCGTAGCAGCAGCTTGCGCCTGCATGACCGTCTCTCCCCTACCCTCAGCTGCCGCCATTATTTCTTCCCAAGTTGCGGTCAGTGACTCCGCATCCGAGATGGGTGGCAAGCGGAATTCCTCACCCTCCATTTGAAAGGGGGCGGTCACTCTCTCAAGCACCACCTGAACCGCCTGCTCCATCGTCATATGCTGCTCACGCAATGCCCTCCGCATCACTTTCAAGCACTCAACATCCTCAGCACTGAACATTCTCGATTGATTCGCGGAACGCTGAAACACATACCCTTGCTCCTCCAGCGCCGCTGCATATTTACGAAGGGTACTCGCCCCGATTCCCAACTGCTTTGCTGCTTCCGTCGTCGATTTGCTTTCTTCCATTTAATCATTACCTCCCCGGATGGTATGGAAAGAAATTAGCTTGTATATGTAGAATTCGCGAAAACCATTGGAAACCCTTTGGCAAAAATGTTCTAATATTGCAGACTACTAAGAACCTTTGTCATAACGGAATTTTGTAGAAATACAAGAAACGACATTGCAGAGAATACTTCTGTTTCATGTACCCTTCAGACTCTTTAAAGAGCGTCACATAAATGTCACACTTTTATGATTTCTATGGCACCATTCCTTCCATCAACATAGTCCATGTTATAATTTATACAGCGGTCACCTTAAATATAAATTGAAATGTCCTCTCCTACCTTCCAGTAAAAGTATTGATAATTTACGTTCATTCTACAATTAATCCTAGAAAGACACCTCTATTCACAGTTCATTTTTAATTTTCCAGAATGGAGACAAAAAAATGGATATTTTCAAAAGATCAGCAATATGTTATGTTATGTAACGTAAAATGGATTTCAGGCATAATTTGTAGCATATTAACGTTCGCTGGAACGAGGAGGCAACATAGATGAAGGGGAAGGCAAGGAAAGTAGCTATTGTCGGCGCGGGAATGGTCGGTTCGAGCTGTGCCTACTCAATGGTTAATCAGTCCATTTGTGATGAGATCATGATGATTGACCGCACGTATGATCGGGCTTTGGCCCATGCACTGGATCTGTCCCATTGTATGGATTTTACGTCCACACGTACCAAGGTACGTGCAGGCACGTATGCAGACTGTACGGATATGGACGTTGTGATTATAACGGCTGGAGCCAACCCTAAACCGGGTCAAGACCGCCTATCTGTGCTGGATGACGCAGTGCTTATTACCAGAGAGATTGTAACAGCGATTATGGAGGGTGGTTTCGACGGTATATTCGTCATTGCCGCTAATCCTGTCGACATTGTAACGTATATGGTACAAAGTATATCCGGTCTGCCGCGCAACAAGGTGATCGGCACGGGCACCTCCATTGACTCATCCCGACTCAAGACGTTGCTTTCTGAAGTATTTTCCATAGATCCACGTAGCGTACAAGGGTATGCTCTTGGGGAGCATGGCGAGTCCCAATTCGTCGCTTGGTCACACGTCACGATTGGTGGTAAGCCGCTCTTGCACATTTTGCGTCAGCACAAGGAACGATTCAGCCACGTCGATCTGGATGACATTGCCCGTAAGACCAGGGATGCAGGCTGGGAGATCTTCACCCGCAAAGGCGCCACTTATTTTGGTATTGCCAATGCGCTGGCGTATATTACACGTTCCATTTTAAATGATGATGGTAAAATTATAGCGGTCTCTGCTGTATTGGACGGCGAGTACGGGCACACCGATGTCTGCACGGGCGTTCCGGCGATTATCGGCAGCAGAGGAATTCAAGAGGTCATCGAACTGGAGCTAAGTCCGGAAGAACAAGCGAAGTTCGACGCCTCTTGCCACTTTATCAGCAATAATATCCGTGCCATTTCAGGCTTAGTGTAAACCAATAAAACTCCTTACCCTCATTGAGGATAAGGAGTTTTTGCAATCCCGGTATTTCGCCCTATATCTCTTTATAACGAAATACTGTCAGTCCCGCCAACGTAAATACGAGAAAGCTACCCATTATAACCGTCAACAGTGTGTCCGTTGGCACCATGAACGCCCCGAAGTTGTCTCTTCCACTCGGCATCATCGCCAATAAAGGCTGTGTCCATGGATAGTACGGACCGTAGGTTTGAGAATTGGCGACCAGAATATTCGGCACGGTGAAGACGAAATTCAACGCAAGCGGTGCGGCAAAGCTGGACCACAGGAAGGACACCATCAACTGCAACGCAGCCAGCGGCAGGCAGGCTACCCAACCGGCGAGCAAACTTTGAGCGATCACGGCCCATGGAATCGGTCCGTTCATGTCCTGCACAACTCCAACACCCAGCAACGCTCCTCCGAACAGTAGCTGGGTCAATCCGACCAAGGCCATAATGATTGTCAGCTTGGCCGCATACAGACTCGTGCGGGACAATGGCAATGACATCAGCTGCTTCCAACCGCCGCCCCCATGCTCGAATCGGCAGACCAGAGATGCAAATACGGCGGTCAGCATCGGCATGAACAGCAGCGCCTGAACTGTAAGCATGGCAGACAACAACACCTGCCAATTCCCTCCCGGGTTTGCCAGCAAACCAATCAAGACGGCAATCGCCGGGCTGACGAGCGCAAGGAGCCAGACGGGCGATTTCGCCATTTTCATACGTTCAACAGAAAGCAGCCGTACATATCCTCCGAACATTACGCCCCATCCTTTCGGCTAAAATGGGCCGCTGTCAGCAGGCTGAGAAGCACACCCGTTCCGCACCCGACGGACGCAAACATCCACGCTTGAGGTGCAACCCATGCGAATTGAGGCCAGGCCAACGGAAACCATTCGGACAGCTGTGAAGCAAACAAGCTGCCGATGCCTAACGTAATGCCCAGTGTTACAGGCAGAGCCTGATTATGGAACGTGACCGTTAACCACAACAATAATACGAGCATAGGCAGCGTGCCGCCTAAAGGCCAAAATCCAAGCCGCAGTAATTCTCCAATCGGCGCCGGCTCTCCCCCGAAGCCGAGTAGCATGCCCAGTCCCCACGTCCCTACCGTCAGGAGTACACAGGACACACACAGCATCCCGATCGCCAGCGTCAGCTTGGCCATATAGACGCTAAATTTGGAAATCGGCAAGGCCAATAGCTGCTTCCAGGAATTAGACATATGCTCCACATTCGCCAACATGGAAGCGACCATGGTGGCTCCTAACACCAGCGCAAGGGGGACAAACATAGCGATGTTATCCATCAAGGATTCCCACAAATGGCCCTTGTATCGCGGAATCAGATAGTCATAGCGGAGTCCAAAGTTCAGCGCTTGCATCGCCACCAGCCCAAGGGGACCGAGAAACACCAGGAACCAGATTCCCTTTCTGCGTGCTTTGAGCAGATCCGCCGTGAGCGCCCGCAGCATCATAAGGAAGTTCCTCCTTTGCCCACCACTTGCATGAACATATCCTCCAGCGATTTGCGGCGTTCCTCTACACGGTATACGGCATGCGTATTTTCGACCAATCTTCTGACCAGCAGTGCAACAGCCGCATCATTCATGTTCTCGAAATCCAGCGCCGAGCCGTCCTTCACCGAATGATACCCCTGCTCACGCGCAATCAATTGGGCTGCTTCCGGTTCCGACACTACGATCCGAATTCCGCCGGCGGATTCCTGACGGAGATTATGAATTGTGTTTTGAAAGACCAGCTCTCCTTCACGGATAATACCCACAGTATTCGCCATATGCTCTACCTCGCTCAACAGATGGCTGGATACCAGCACGGTGATCCCCCGTTGCTTGGGCATCACCTGAATCAATGTGCGCATTTCCTGAATACCCTCCGGGTCCAAACCATTCGTAGGCTCATCCAAAATGAGCACTTCGGGATTCCCAAGCAGGGCTGCTGCAATACCCAGTCTCTGCTTCATGCCCAGGGAGTAGCCTTTGACTGGACGTTTGGCATGCTTGGTCAGTCGGACGACCTCCAACACTTCCGCAATGTTTTGCTTGGGTACATTCAAAATACGGCGAATGGCCTCCAGATTTTCAATTGCGTTCAAATGACCATAATACGAAGGATACTCCACCAACGAGCCGACTTTACGCAAGATATCGAGCCTATGTCTGCGAATATCTTTGCCGAATATACGGATCGTTCCTCGAGTTGGGCGAATAAGTCCAAGCAGCATGCGGATCGTTGTCGTTTTCCCCGCTCCATTGGGACCCAGAAATCCGTAAATATCTCCCCGAGCTATTTTCAGGTCCAGCTGATTAACCGCCGCGCGGCCTTTGTATATTTTGCTGAGACTGTTCGTTTCAATAATGTATTCGTTCAAGTTCCTCACCTCGACACCTATCGTAACGTGCCAAGTTTAAAGCCAAGGGAACTCTGAGTTTAAGTTTTGTTTAAAAAACGGATTCGGGTCCCGGCTGATGAACTGAAAATCTCCCTCTCCAAATTCATTTCGCGAGCCAGCAGTTCTGTAATCGCCAAACCGATCCCGGCCCCTTTTTCACTGGAATGTTGCTCCATACCGGGCCCTTTATCTGTGATAACCAATGCCTCTGTCCCATTATCTTTCTGTACTTGAACACCGATAAATCGGCCTGAGGCAGCATGGCGAACTACATTTTGAAAGAGATTGTCCAGCAGACGACGGAAGCCTTGCTCATCGACATTCCACACCATACTATGTTCGGGCAGGTCAATATCCACTTCAAAGCCCTCCTTTTCCCACACCGGATACCAGCTGGCTACACACTCCCGCACTAGCCGCAGGATATCACGCGGTGTGTTATTCATAGTGTATTTCCCACTAGCTAGCAGATTATAGGTGAGCAGATTATCGATCAGACTCCCAAGGTCTTTTAGCTTGTTTTCCATCAGTGTAATCGACTGTTTCCCTCTGCTGCTCAGATTTTCACCATCTAGTGTATACAGATGGCTACGCACGACCGTAAGCGGTGTCCGAATATCGTGTGACAGATCCGCGACCAGTCTCTTCCGCAGCTCTTCCTCCTGACGCTCACGTCCCCGACTCTCTGCCAACTGCTCGACCATCTGATTAAATGCTTCTTCCAGCTTGCCAATTTCATCCGGGCGTCCAGTGGCAACAAGAATAGGCAAGCCATCCTCTCCTCGCTGCGACATGGCGGCCTGAAGCTGCAACAGTCTACGCCGAATGCCTCCAAAAAACAGAAGAGATACGAATATAAAAGCGCCCAGAATCAATACGATAAAAAAGAGATAGTACATGAACATGCTACTATCTGTAGGTGGCTGTTCAAAGAACGAGCGAGGTACTTTTAATACCATATAGCCCTGATTCACGTCATTTTTGCCCCCGCCAATAAAGGCTACTACCGTAAACGGCCCCTCATAGCTTGCTTGCTTCATAAAAGCTATAGCCTGCGCAGCGTTCCATTGTTTTGGCATGTTAGGTTGTGTCGGTAGCTCCAACCTTGTTTTACCTGCGGCATCCACCCAAAACATTTGTGAGTTAGGGAACATATCTTGTTGTATTTTGCGCAGATGGGCTGAGATTTGCTCTGGTGTGGCTCCCTTCAAAGCTACAGCTTCGCGATGCCAGCTATTTTCGGTATGGGTAGTAGAGGGATAGTAAGTGTTTTTAGGCTTGAGCTCCGTCCCCCAATTCAATAACACGCTATATATCAAGGCTGTAGCAGGCAACACAATGGGCAACAGCATCATAGCAACCACAATAATGACCAGATAACGGAACAACAGTGAACTGCGAAACCGACCTCCCTGACCCGGCCTAGAGCTGGGGTGTAGCCTCCTCCAATCCTTGCGCGTCCTGCTCATTATGCTTTCACCCGATATCCTACACCACGGATCGTCTCAATGATGCGGGGTGTCGCGGGATCAATCTCCAGCTTTTCGCGAAGGTGTCGGATGTGAACCATTAAAGTTTTGTCTCCGTCGATATATGGATCTCCCCACACCGCTTCATACATTTGCTCTTTTGTCATAATTTGGCCCAAATGCCGCAGCAAATAAGCAAAAATGTGATATTGCTTGCCTGTCAGTGTAATTTCCTCCCCGGTATCACGGTTCACAATACGGTTATCAGGAGAGAACACAGAGAGATGCCCCAGTTGTAAGGATTCTTCGGGCACGGTTCCCGATCGGCGCAGCAAAATCTCCATACGTGCTATGAGCTCGTCCGGGTGAAAGGGCTTGGTTACATAATCGTCGGCGAAATCCAGTCCTTGCAGCTTATCGTCAATGGATGTACGGGCAGACAACATGAGAATGGGAAGCTCCGGGTACTCCTTCTTGAGCCGCTTACCCATGGTAAATCCATCCAGACCGGGTAACATCACATCCAAAATCACAAGTTGGCACGTACGGGCTGCCTCCACAGCCCCATCCCCGCTGCGAAGCCATACTACAGCGTAATTCCGCTCTTCCAAATACTGATGCGTCCAAGCACCAATATCCTGGTCATCTTCGATGTATAACACATTTGTTTTCATCATGGGCACCTACTTATCGTTTTTCTTTTATGTAATGGGCATTATAGCATTTATGGTACATGACCCACTTAAAAAGGTTAATAACTACCTTATACGACATACGCTTCACATTTTCAAATTTGAATGCTCGTGAAAAAAGGAGGCCTACCCGATGCTGCTGGAAGCGATATACCATCACCCGAAACGCAATTGGGCTTTTGGTTATAATGATGAAACGATATTTCTACGGCTACGTGCGAAGAAAAATGACCTGAATACCGTTCATGCTCTCACCGGAGATAAATACGATTGGGACCGCACCCGACAACTTGTCCCGATGTCCAAATTCGCTACCGATGGCAGGTTTGATTACTATGAATGCAGCGTAAAACCTACTCACCGTCGGCTGAAATATGGATTTTTGCTAGAAGACGGTGAGGAACGTATTTGGATGAACGAGGACGACTTCACCACCCAGGAACCCCAGAACGCAGACAGTCTGTTCCAATATCCGTTTTTGAACCCGATTGATATTCTGAAGCCACCTGCATGGGTGAAGGATGCTGTATTTTATCAGATTTTCCCGGAACGTTTTGCGAACGGTGACCCCTCCATCAGCCCAGAAAGTGCAGAGACATGGGGCGGAACGCCACAAAGAGACAATTTTTTCGGTGGCGATCTACAGGGGATTCTGGATCACCTGGATCACTTGAACGAGCTAGGGATTAACGCCATATATATGACCCCTGTGTTCAAGGCAACGACCAATCATAAATATGATACCGAGGATTATATGGAGGTGGACCCGCATTTCGGTGACAAAAAGACATTGAAAAAACTGGTCGATGCCTGCCACGAACGAGGAATTCGGGTGCTGCTTGATGCGGTGTTCAACCATTCAGGCCGTACTTTTAAACCGTTCGTTGACGTGCAGGAAAAAGGCGAAGCCTCGCCTTACAGGGACTGGTTCCATGTACATAGCTTTCCCTTGGAAGTGGCGGATGACATACCGACCTACGATACATTCGGGCTGGAACCGATGATGCCCAAGCTGAACACCGAACATCCTGAGGTGAAAAAGTACCTGCTGGAGGTGGCAAAGCATTGGATCGAAGAAATCCGCATCGACGGTTGGCGGTTGGATGTGGCAGACGAGGTGGATCACGCCTTTTGGCGGGAATTCCGCACTACGGTCAAGCAGGCCAATCCGGATGCGTACATTTTGGGTGAAATGTGGAATGAATCGTCTGAATGGCTTCAGGGGGACCAATTCGATGCAACGATGAATTATCCGTTCACCTACGCGGTGAATGATTTTTTCGTCAAGAAAGTGACCGATGCCCAAAGCTTTGCCTTCGCCATCGGACGACAGCTGGCCCGCTATCCGCAGCAAGCATCCGAGGTTGCCTTCAATCTGCTGGATAGCCACGACACACCACGCCTGCTGACACTGTGCGGGGATGACAAGCGGCTGATGCGACTGGCCGCCCTGTTCCAGTTCACGTACATGGGCGCACCCTGCATCTATTACGGCGATGAGATCGGTCTGGATGGAGATGCCGATCCAGGCTGCCGCAAGTGCATGGAGTGGGACACCGACAAGCAGGACCGCGAGCTGTTCGACTTTTACCGCGAGCTGATTGCGCTTCGTAAGGGGCACCCTGTCCTCCGTGATCAGGGAAGCATCACCTTTCTGGATGCACAGCCAGAGGGCACCTCACTTGCCTACGAGCGCCGCAGCGAGGAAGAAGTAATGCTCGTGCTGCTCAATCGTTCCGATGAGGATCACGTTTTTGAACTGGACATTCCTGAGCAGGAATGGGAATTAGCCTTTGGCGAAAGCCAGTGGTCCATAGGAGCAAAGGGGTTGCATGCCAAGCTTCCACCCTACGGATACGCTGTGCTAAAGGCAGCCCTGCTCAGTAGAAGAAAGGCATAAGCCTCTATAGGCGGATGCTGATGAAAGTACCTGTTGAATACGGTAAAAAAGCGAGACCACCAGGAACAAGATAGTTAACTTGTTCCCGGTGGTCTTTTTACGTCGAATATGAGCTTCTATTCAAATCGATTATTTGTTTTTAATATCTGTTCTTACTACCCCAACATCCGAAGCATTGATCGAAATGGGGTTACCGCCTTGTCCTGTCTGAGCTGAAGAAGATTGTCTGACGACCACCGAAATTCTTTTATTCTTAAAGCCAGTTCGTCTCGTTCTTCCCAATGCAATACCTCCTTAAATATATACGTGAGTTCCTTAAACCTCTCAATTACGTCTCAAATGCGAAGAGATATGCTATATGAATATGCCGCTGTAGAAAATAAGTATCGGCGAATATCAGATCTTAGAGTAAAGAGGCTGTGGTTTGGAGAATGCTTATGCTTGACCTTGTAGTATACTTCAACGTTTATGCTTGATCTAAAGGATGGAGGATCTTACATCATGAGGACAATAGAGATTGCGTTACTACTGGTCAGCTTGGCTGCCGCAGGCGTTATGATTTTCGAAAAAAAAGAAAGGCGACTCGATATAGCGATACTGTCATCTCTCGTATTCGTCGTGCTGCTGCTTGGAACGATGGATCATTTTCGTATGCAGATGCTTCCAACCTATCTTGTTGCTTTGATACTCAGCATTGGATTCATGCTCAGAATGATCAAGCCCCAATCTAAAGTACGTCTCCAAACACTATTTAAAAAATATGTTGAAAAGGGGTTGCTAGCCATGGTTGTAATGGCTTTGACTGCTGGATCTATGATTTTGACGCATGTATTGCCTACTTTCTCGCTCCCTGAACCGACGGGGAAATATGCCATCGGCACAATTTCAAGGCATTTGACCGATCCAAGCCGCGACGAAATCCTCAGTGAAGCACCGGGCGACAAACGTGAATTGATGGTGAATGTCTGGTACCCCGTCGATCCCGATGTGGCAAAGCAAAAACCCAAAGAGTCTTACCCTGCTGAACTGGGAGAAGCCATCAGTCTTGTGTTCGGGATACCGAAGCAACTGTTCAGTTACCTCACAAAGATTCCTACACATGTCGTTCAAGGTGCAGAGATATCAACAACTGAAGCAAAATATCCGGTGCTGCTGTTTTCGCCCGGTGTTCGATCTACCCGTTTTCAGAGCATGACGGCTGTAGAAGAGCTGGTGAGCCATGGCTATATTGTAGTGGGCATGGATCATCCCTACTCTTCAGCCAACGTTTCCTTTCCAGATGGACGTAACATCTCCTACACGCCGGAGCCTGAATTCACGACATCGGCTGAACTGTATGAGAATAACGTAAAAGGTGTCGGCATTCGCGCAGCGGATTCCCGATTTGTACTTGACACGCTTACGAGATGGAATACACAAGATCCTAACCAATTGTTCGAAGGTAGGCTGGATCTGGAGCATGTCGGTATATTCGGACATTCCTATGGGGGCGCGACGACAGCGGAAACTCTGGCGCAGGACAAACGTTTTAAAGCTGGCGTTAGTCTGGAAGGCGGCTTCTGGGGTACAGTGGCTCATAGCGGGTTGCAGCAGCCCTTCATGTATATGATGACAGGGACCACGGCCGAGAGTTTAAAACCCTCGGTTACTCAAAAAGATAAAGTCTTTTATTCAGAGTTTGCTCCCGATCTCAACGCTGTCATGACGAAAAGCCAAAATGATACCTACTATTTGACGGTAGATCAATTTTTTCATCAAAGCTTTACAGACTTAGCCCTCATTTCTCCGTCCCTTTTTGCTAAACATATAGACCCTGTGCATAATATTGATATTACAAGATCGTATGTACGAGCTTTTTTTGATCAATATATTAAAGGTAAGCAGCAGCCCCTTCTGAATGGCCCCTCACCGGAATACCCCGAGGTGTCGTTCGATCCAAACTATACAAAAAGGAAATGATCTTTTCGCAGAAATATGAAGAATACCGGAGGTTGAAGTATGGAGGGAATGACGCGTGGTGAGCTGTCCAAACGAACCGGATTGAGTATGGCGACCATTCGCTATTACGAGAGTAGTGGTATTTTACCAGCGCCCCAGCGGGCTACAAATGGGTATCGCACATATACAGAGGATTATTTGGTGAAAATTAAGTTTATTAAAGATGCCAAATCGCTGGGGTATTCTCTCAAGGAAATACAAGAAACTCTCCAACTACTCAGTCAGGAGATGGATGCAGACACATTAAAGAAAATTGTTTACGATAAGATCGTTGAGATTGAGGCCCAAATAAGCACCCTGCATACTCTGCAAACGATGCTAAGGGGTTTACTCCAAACCGATCAGGAAGATATCCAGAATTACTTAAAATCATTTCATATTAACGGTAAATAAATATACGTGCCCCTTCTCTTCATTTTATAAAAAAAATGCTCCAAGAGGATATTCCCTTGAAGCAGTTTCTGAGCGCTACCTGAGCCAGTACAGCAGTTTACGCAGGTAGCGTCTGTGTTTTCAATTGCACGTACAACTGGTGCGTCACCTGCTGCGGCTCAATACCCAACTCATCTTCCAGTATACGGACGAAGCTTTCATAATGCTTTTGAGCAGCGGTATAATCGCCCAGTTGGGCATAGGCGGTCAGCAGCAGACCGCAGATATCGTCTGAGTACGGCTCCCGTTGCTGTAGGCTGAGTAAGCGCTGAACAGACTGCCGGGTACGACCTGAGCGAAGCTCTTCTCTCGCCAACTCAGAAGCACATGCCAGATACATACTGCGCAGCTTCTCCCTTTTTGCATACGCCCACGGGTAATCGTGCTCTTCCAGATAGTTGCCACGGTATAGAGCCAACAGGCTCTCAATACGCGGCGTACCGCCGCTACCGGATGCAGCCCATTCGGATATTCCTCGCTCGAATAGCTCCGCATCTGTAATCCAGCCATTGCGGTTCAAGCGGTAGCGATCCAGATTATATTCCAGCTTCGTATCTTGCATCCGTTCTTTCAACGCCTTGCGGATTTGATAAACGGACGTGTGCAGGTGAACAACAGCCTTGTCCAAATGATACTCAGGCCACAGCGCATCTAGCAATTGTTCTTTGCTCACCCATTCCCCTTCATGGTGTAGTAAAAAAGAAAATAGCTCCTGTGACTTTAATGTGCGCCATTTGAATGGTTTCGCTCCTACGGCTTTCTGTCCATCCTCCAAAATTTCAAGCTTTTGAAAACAACGTACCTTGGGGGATTGCTCTGCTGTAACTCCCAAGCTGGAAGAACGGGGATCAGCCAGCGTGGCTGCAATCCGATCTAACGTTTTGGATAGCCGCCGGGCATGAACGGGCTTTAACAAGTAATCCAGTGCTTGCAGCTCGAACGCTTCAATAGCATATTCCGAGTACGCGGTCACAAAGACGATATGAATCTGGGAATCCAGCTGTTGAATCCACTCGGCGGCCTCCAGACCGTTCATCTCTGGCATTCCGATATCTATAAAAACAATATCCGCACGTTCTGCCGCCAGATGATCCAGCCCCGCTTGTGCAGACGTATATTTGCCCATTACCGTTAACCGTCCATCCGCCTCCAGCAAACGTTCCAAGTAGGTTAATGCCGACCTCTCATCATCAATCAAAATCGCCTTCATTTGTGTCCGTACTCCCTTCCTGCTGCACCCATCCATCATGATGCTCTATTTACATGCTATCTGCTTTATCCTTACGATTTTTAATTCCTTATATTTTATATATCGTATCATCGCGGACGGGACATTAGCTTTTCCGACAAATGTACTGTACTTTTTTTATTCATCGGTATTCCGGGGTGAGATCGTTTCCGGCACACGGAAGCTTACCGTCGTCCCTTGCATAGGATTACTTTCAATCCGCAATCCTTCTCCATACATATGGATAAGACGGCGATGGATATTCCGCAGTCCCACGCTGGAAGATACATGATCCTCCGACAACAACTGTTCCAGTCGCTCGGACGGAATCCCTACGCCGTCATCGGTCACGCTGACTACAAAATCGGTTCCATCCTCCTGCACAATCACTCGCACGGTTCCACCTGTTGCCCGTTGCATTACACCATGTCGTATCGCATTTTCCACGATGGGCTGAATGCTTAATGGCGGGATAAGCGACCGGATGTTCCTTCCTACCTCTACGGTCACCTGCAAACGTTCTTCAAATCGTGCTTTTTCCAGTGCCACATACGATTCTACCAATTCCAGCTCCTTGGATAACGGCACCGTATTCTCCCTGTTCTGAAAATCAAAACTGCCCCGCAAATACTGACTCAGCTCCATGAGCAGCTCCGCTGCTTTATCCGGGTCTACGGCTACGGTCGATACAATAACATTCAATGCATTGTACAGAAAATGCGGCTTGATTTGTGCCTGTAAAAAGGCCATTTCCGAACGCACCGCTTCCTCCGCCGAATGACGCATGTTCAACAGCGTGCGCACACGCGCCTTTAATTCCTCAGCATCAACAGGCTTACGTAGAAAATCATTCGCTCCCGCCATAAAACCTGCGCGGATATCGCCGGGCAGGTCGCGTGCCGTCAGCAGCAACACTGGTAGCTCGGACAGGGAATATCGTTCCCGTATCCGTCGGCACAGCTCAATACCGGACATTTCCGGCATCATCCAATCCGTAATGACCAAGTCAAATCGAGTACGGCCATTCAGTATGTGAAGTGCCTCCTCGGCATGATCCACAGCCACTACGCTACAACCTGTGGTATATAATAGCTCCTCCAGCACCCGAAGATTGACCTCATCATCATCCACAGCCAGCACTTTGTAAGGAACAGTCTGAACTTGCTCTTGGGCATCCTCTTCATGCGGAATCACATTCTGACCCGACGTCACGCCCGGCTGCAATATAACCGCAGACGAAACATCTTTTTGAGCTTCATGTGCCAACGTTCCGGTCTGCGCTAATGGCAGTGTAAAATAAAAGGTCGAACCCTTACCCAATCTAGATTCTATCCGAATATGACCACCATGCAGCTCCACCAGACGACGGACTATGCCTAATCCAAGCCCTGTTCCACTGTATCCTTCATCCTCAGCATTCGCCCCTCGGTTAAAAGGTTCAAATATATGCGAAAGATGCTCTTGGGCAATACCGGACCCGGTGTCCTTCACACTGATTTCCATTTCGCGGTTCCCCGCTTTGGCAGAGATTACGATTTCGCCTTCCTCCGTAAATTTCACCGCATTACCCAACAAATTGTACAAAATTTGAATCAACCGATCCTCATCCGCATCCACCTTGGGCAACGAACTGGGCCATTCTTTGACAAATTGAAGCTTTTTCTTACCCACCGTATGACCCAATACCTCCAGCACGGAATTTACAGCTGCCTGTACATTAACAGGCCGACGATTTAAGGCTAATCTGCCATTTTTCAAATTAGAAAAATCCAGAATATCGTTAATTAAATAAGAAAGTCTGCGTCCTACATTCGCAATCAAGACCAAGTTGTGCTTTTGCGGCTCATTGAATTGTGTCCCATAGCGGTCTAGCATGGATTGAGCGATATTAATAATTCCATGCAGAGGAGTGCGCAGCTCATGTGACGTGTTGGCCAGAAATTCGTCTTTTAACCCATCCAGTGTTAGCAACCGTCGTGACAGGTTCTCAACCTCCATAAACGAATGTACAAAACGTTTGGCCAGCAGAAGCGTTTGAGCCAATACGAATATGAGCATTTCATAGGCTGTCACCCCACGTACATCTCCCCAGCCCAAAATATACACAAAACTAGTCACTACAATCATAAGAATGCTCATAATACTAATGACTAGCAGTGCAGCGTCATCCGTCCGTTGAAGAAGTCCTCGAATCAAGATCAGTAATACATATCCCACACTGACTACACCAAAAAGAAGAATAAACGCTTCAAAGGATGAGAGTATCAGTGTAGGCAACAACAGCCCCATACCCAACATCAGTGCGGTTGTAATATTATAGAGGCGCAGCACGATCCGATTCATAACAATCTGCGTCGAAAGATGAACATAGCGGATCAAAAAATAGTAGAACAGCGTTGAAGAGAACGACTGTATTTTCAGTATCCATTCATAAGGTAAATCCGGTATTCCCCAAACCAGCAGCTTTTCTCCATGAGTCAGAATATAAAATAAAGCCGCGATGCAAAAACATCCTAAGTAAAGCAATGCCTTCTCCTTTTTACGTAAAAGGTATAGCATGATAAAAAATACGGTAGGAATAAAAAATCCAGCTACCAGTACGGTGTCCTCTGCCATCGCAACTTCCCGGCTATGCGCAATACTCTCGTAATCCCCAAATAACAGTGGATAAATGATTCCACCGGAGGAATAGCTATAATTAGCCACATGCACGGTAATATCAGCTGAATGTCCATCTACCGCTGCAAATCCAACATAGGGGGCATTGCCCTGCTTGCCCTTGTCGGCAGAAACAGAGGGAATGCCACTTGCTCCCACGTTTTCTCCATCAATCCATACTTGACTGGCGTTGCGAATGTTTTGCATATAGATGCCATACAGATTTTCCGCTTTTTCAGGCAACAGCACACGAATATGATAGGTTCCATATCCGGTCGCCTGTCCCTCAGGCATCCACTGATTCCATCTACCAGGCACATCTACAATCTTGGTAGAAGATCCCTTTTCCATCCCCAACTCTGAAGAACTCTGATGATTTACCCAATCCTTATCTTGCATTTCACGAAAGGATGAAGGTTGCACAAGCTGATTGGGGTAAAATTCCCACTCCCCTCCCAGCTGTACAGGGCCTTCCTTTTCGGGGTTCCAATTACGCAAATCAATAACACCGTTGTGAGCTTTCCAATGACTGTTCCCGGATAAAACACCCGACACTAACGGATACACCGGCAACGCAACCGCAAGCAGAAGTATAATAAAAAATAAAACCCCCTGTTTTTTCATAAATCCTCCGCTCTTTTCAATATCGTCTATCTTTTAGTATCGGTTATTCTAACCAGCTGTATTAGAAGCGCTGCCCATGCAAAAAGGGACGCCCGCCGCAGACAAAAATCTGTGCGGAATCGTCCCCTTCTAGACACCCTTTTACTCCCTATATTCCCCTTATTAAGGAATCATACCTTCATCATTACCACCGCCAGGAATCGAGCCTGAATCGTCTCCGCTGTTATCGCTCGGTGGCGTTGCTCCACCACTGCTGTCGCCACTTCCTGTTCCGCTGCTGTCGCTTGGCGGCGTTGCTCCACCGTTGCTGTCGCCGCTTCCTGTTCCGCTGCTATCGCTTGGTGGCGTTGCTCCACCGTTACTGTCGCCGCTTCCTGTTCCGCTGCTATCGCTTGGCGGCGTTGCTTCACCACTGCTGTCGCTGCTTCCTGTTCCGCCGCTATCGCTTGGTGGTGTTTCTCGACCGTTGCTGTCACTGCTTCCTGTTCCGCTGTTTTGTTGCTGGCTGGCTACAAAATCTTTATACTCCTGAATCGCATCTTCCAGATTCATATAATTTTTCTTAATTTCCGGCATAGGATAATACTGGTCCAGACGATTGAATGCATCCACTACTCTGTGAAAGTAGACCGTCGTAGGATCTGTACCATTTGCTGTGAGCAGATTGTTCGCAATTGTCTTGAGCTCATTGATATCATAATCAGTTACTATCCATTTGGATTGGTAGTTCGAAAACGCTGTAATCAAATCCGTGTTAGCCTGGTCTACCTGCAGCTGTGTGCTATCCGGAGTATTAAGCACAAGGTTTGCCTGATTAATTTGCCCTTGAAGTTCTTCGTTATCTTGTTCGGTATAATGACGACCGAACGTCTGAACTTCATTATTAGCTAAATTTATGTTGAAATTTAACAACGTGGTATCCACCGCTATTGGTACAGCATACTGGCTCTTTACCTGTTGCAATTCCTCGTATACGGGAACAACGTCTTGTAATTTAAAGCTGGACAAACCCAAGAAGATGGAGGCATGCTCTGAAGCAGAAGACAAGGCTTGCTGGGCTTCAGCGCTTAATGCGCCTGAATTTTGCACCAAAACTTCATTGATCGATGTCTGCATTTCAATGATTTCGTGTCTCAATTGTAGCCTTTTCTCGTTATACTTTTCAATATAGGTCCCTTTAGCCTGGCTTAATTGATTATAAGAGATCACCAATTGCTCCTCAGGGGTAAACGGCATCATGAGTGCAAAGTGCGCTTGTACTGTTTGTTGATCTAAAAGCTGCATTTCCGTATTCAAGTAATTACGAGCCACAGGGTCAGACAGCAGTTTAAGTTGAACATCTTGAAGCAGCTGCTGCAGTTTTTCCCGAGTTGTAGCAGGCACTGGCGCAGTGAATTCCGCAAGTCTTTGACTCAGTTCCATGTTCAAGTTCAATACATCCAGCTGCGTCATAGCGGTGTGCATCTTCTCTGTATATTCCTGAATGAGGTTGTCTAGTTCAGCATTTTGAGAACCACTCTGATCGTAGATAACCTGCGCTTCTTGTAAAGTATTTTTAAGCACTGAGAAGTCCGCTGCTTGCAGTGCCAAGAATGATTCTGTGGCACCTTCTATTTTTTGTGTCCATTCGTCCAACTGCTCAGTTGTAGATAATGGATTCACATATACATTTAATCCTTCTCTCACTAAGGACTTGTAACGTGCTTTGTCTGTTTTCAAATTCTCCACGCGATCCGTTACATCAAGAAAATGCACATAGGCATCTCTGAGTTTTACTGATGCATTGTAGACTTCAATTACTCGACGCAAGCTTTTTACTTCCCGATCCACAATATTTTGAGGCGCATTCCCTTCCAACACATTGTTGCCAAATTGAATAGCTTGACTTAGTGATTCATCCCAAAGAGGCGGGAATTCGTCGCCAACCATTCGGTTTTGTTCAAGGGTAGTCGAAGCTACCTGAATCAGTCTAACTAATTCCTGTGTTCCAATCACCGGTTCTGTGACTGAAGCTGTGTACACAGAAACATTCTGTTTCAATGTGCTGAGCGCTTGATCTACTTCTGACTGTGTAGCTGCTGTATTGTTCAGTACCAGCGTAGCTTGATTGATTGCTATGGACAGGCTTTCCTTCGCTACGGCCGTGTAAAGCGCCTGATCCGGTCCACCCTCACCTGCACGCTCCAGCAGTTCTTTGGCTGCATGGACTTCTGTCTCCAGCTGACTGCGGTCTACGCTAACAATGTCGCTGTCGTGTTTTTTCTTATCTTTGCTATCTGTGTCTGTGACAACCGATCCAGCAGAGGTTGAGTTCTTCGTACCATTTACGAGACTAACAGCCTCTTTCATCGCATCATAGTTAATGATAACATCCTGCGGCTGTTTTTGTTCCGGCAGGTTAAGCTGGTTGATTGTAGCTCCCTTAGTCAGCGTAATAAAGGGAACGCCCACATATTGTGATGCATCCAGCAAACCAATACTACCGCTAACCAACAGCTTGCCCAGTCCCTGTTGCAATGAAACACGGCTAATCGCGGCACTTCCCTCGGTCACGATCGATGCATCATTTTTCAGCGTCAGGTTGTCGATCTTCGTCGTCCCGGTTGCGGTCAGCTTGGCATCCTTGGAGCCAAGCTCCACACCGGACCATGCCGTATTTTCCAAAATGGCCGATACAGGCTGAGTTCCTGAGCCTTTGATTTCCAGGACGCCTGTGGAGGACATGTTCTTCAAGGTTACTGAGCCATTAACGATTAGGCGTCCCTCAAAAGATACACCCTTACCGTCAAAAACGCCGCCGTCTGCGTTAATTTCCAGCTTATTTACACCTGTCAGTGTACGCAAATTACGGTTAAGGTCGAATTTTGCCCCTTTTAATACAGCTTTGTTATTTTCACCGAACAAACCTTGCAAAGACCCTTCTAACTGGTAAGGGATATTTCCGATTCGAACGGTATTGCCCTCTGATTTCACTTCTCCTACCGGATGATCCAGCAGGCTGACGAATACTTCTGCACCACTCTCCCGGTTCAATGGATTTTTCAAATCCGTTGCAGAAGCATCCTCTGATAACAGACCGTAAGAGCGGGCAACCTGAACTGCATTTTGCTGTGCATTCGCTGTGCTGGCATCCTGTAAGTCCATTGCACGTACTAGTGACACGATCAGTTCTTCCTTGGTAATGGCATCCCCCGGACGGAACAGTTCCCCGTTGCCTGTCATATACCCGGCTGCACGTACAGCCTCAATATAGGGAGCACCCCATGCATCGGACGATACATCCATAAAAGAAGTCTGCGGCTGATTGTTAACTTCCAACTGGAACAGACTGCACAAAATTTTAGCCGCTTCTGCGCGGGTCAAATTCTTTTGTGCCATAAAATCGCCCTGCTTACCGCCTGTCATCAAACCCAAGGTGCGGGCTTGTGCTACAAATCCAGTTTCGCTTTGCGTATCTGCTGTCGCTGCATAAGCAGTCTGGACGCCGCCCACCCAAGGCAGAGATACGATGGAGCCTGAAGCAATACCCAATACCATCGCAGATGCAATCCATTTATTTCGATTTACAAGTTTCAACATTTCCACTCCTAGACGCTATTTATTGGCATATATCCTGTTTCATCAAAGTCTTTAGTCATGTTTAGTTCTACGGATTATGCAACCAAGGAACTATGCTAAGAGAATTATACGAAACGTCACTGAACCGATTCTGAACAATTAGACCTATACGAAGGAATCACGCAACAAAATCGCTTGACTTGGAGTGAACTCCAAATGTAATAATATCCGGTGTAAGTAGCTGGAGTAGACTACATTTGAAGAAAACAATATCTAGGAAAGCGAGGTATAATCAAATGGACTATGTGAAACTTGGAAATACCGGCTTGGATGTATCCCGGCTTTGTCTTGGGTGTATGGGCTTTGGGGTTGCAGAACGGTGGATTCACCCATGGATACTAGATGAAGAGCGCAGTCGTCCCATTATAAAAAATGCCCTGGAGCTAGGTATTAATTTTTTTGATACCGCGAATGTATATTCAGATGGAACTAGCGAAGAAATTGTTGGACGGGCTTTAAAGGATTATGCAAATCGAGATGAAATTGTCCTCGCGACAAAGGTTCATTTCCGTATGCATCAAGGCCCGAATGGTGCGGGACTTTCCCGAAAGGCTATCATGAGTGAAATAGATAAGAGCCTTAAGCGACTGGGGACAGATTATGTGGATCTGTACCAAATCCATCGCTGGGATTACAATACCCCTATTGAAGAGACGATGGAAGCATTACATGATGTTGTGAAGGCCGGGAAGGCAAGATATATTGGTGCTTCTGCCATGTACGCATGGCAGTTTCTAAAGGCGTTACATGTCGCTGAAAAGAATGGATGGACCCGATTTGTATCAATGCAGAATCATTTAAATCTCTTATATCGCGAAGAGGAGAGAGAGATGCTGCCGCTTTGTAAGGAAGAAAAAATCGGTGTGATTCCATACAGCCCGCTTGCAGGTGGGAGATTGACACGTGATGTGCAAGAAACAACACATCGTTCCGAAACCGATCAAGTTGCGAAATCTAAATACGATGCGACTGCAGATACCGATCGATTGATCGTGGAGCAGGTTGCGGCAATCGCGGAAAAACGTGGAGTTCCCCGCGTTCAAATCGCACTTGCCTGGTTGCTACAGAAAGAACCGGTAACAGCTCCCATTATCGGTGCTACGAAAACGTCTCATCTTGAAGATGCAGTAGCTGCTCTTTCGATTACATTAACACCTGAAGAAATTGCATTACTGGAAGAGCCGTATGTTCCTCATCCGGTAGTTGGCGCTCAGTAAATATGGATGAAATGACAGTTTCGAAATAAGAAACGACAAGAACGCCCTATCCATTTACATAGGGCGTTTCTTGATCAGAAATCAGGAGGTGAAGTCTGCATGTTGATCGCAGAAGTAAGCAAAAAATTTGAACTATCTCAGGATACACTCCGCTATTATGAACGCATCGGACTTATTCCGCGTGTGAACCGTAATAAAAGTGGCATCAGGGATTACACGGAAGAAGATTGCAGATGGGTTGAATATATTAAATGTATGCGAGGCGTAGGACTTCCCATTGAAATTTTGATTGAGTATGTTAGGTTATTCCAACAGGGTGATGAAACGATGAATGCTAGAAAAGAACTCTTAATAGAGCAGCGCAAGCAGCTCATCGCAAAAATGAAAGATATGGAAAATGTGTTGGAACGCATGGATTATAAAATTACAAGCTATGAACAGACAATAGGTGAAAAAGAAAAACATCTAATTTAGCCCCTGCGTGCTTTACGAGACAATAGGTTGCCCAAGGACTGAACACCTTGTACAAACAAGACTAGAATGATGACGGTAATCAGCATAACCAGCGTATCGAAACGTTGATAGCCATACGCGATCGCCAGATCGCCAATTCCGCCTCCGCCGACCGCACCAGCCATAGCAGTAGCACCAATCAGACCAATAGATGCCGTCGTTAACGACAAAATTAGAGAACTGAATGCCTCAGGAAGCAAAAAGTATCGAATGACCTGGAATGGAGTCGCCCCCATCGCATCTGCTGCCTCCAGTATCCCCGGATTTACCTCCAACAGCGAGTTTTCGACCAGCCTGCCGATATATGGCGCAATATATACAATCAAGGGGACAATTGCCGCACTGGTCCCAATGGATGTATTTACAATCAGACGAGTTAACGGAATGATCGCAATCAGCAAGATAATAAAGGGTAAGGAACGAACAATGTTTATGATTGGATTCAAAATATTGTGCAGCCATTTGTTCTCGAGAATTCCGCCCGGACGGGTGATGACGAGTAAAATACCGATAGGGATACCGATCAGGGCGCCAATGAATAATGATATGCTGACCATGAGCACGGATTCATACAAAGCTTCCCACAGTTGATCCCAGGTTATCGTGGTTCCTGTAATCATCATAGACTCTCTACCTCCTGAATATGGACTCCTTTGCTCTTGATAAAATCAACAGCCTGCTGAACGGCATGCTGCTCACCGCGCAGCTGGAGTGTCATATAGCCAATCGTCGTTTCTTGAATTTCCGTCATGTTGGCAAACAAAATGTTCACATGGATATCATGCTTTCGAATCAATTCATGAACCACTGGGTCGGAAGCTGCCTGTCCGATAAATTCCAGCTTGTAGATGCGTTGCGACTCTTGTTGCTCGAACGTCTGCAGTACACTGTCCGGCACTTGATCGTGAATAACTGTGCGTACAAAGCTTTGCGTCGTCGGGTGCTGCGGCTGCCCGAATACCTCCAGGACATTGCCCTGCTCGATGATTTCCCCTTTTTCCATTACGGCTACCTTGTTGCATATTCGCTGAATTACCGACATCTCATGGGTGATAATCAAAATGGTGATCTTGTATTCCTTGTTGATTTTGCGAAGCAAGTCGAGAATAGACTGTGTGGTCTGCGGATCAAGCGCCGAGGTTGCCTCATCACAGAGCAAAATGGATGGGTTGCTCGCAAGCGCCCGTGCAATCCCGACACGCTGCTTTTGTCCGCCGGAAAGCTCGTTGGGATAGCTGTTCGCCTTGTCCGACAATCCTATGAACGCCAAAAGCTCTTTTACACGCCCCTCTATTTCCCGTTTGTTGCGCTTAAGCAGCACCAACGGAATTGCAATGTTGTCGAACACCGTTTTTGATTCCAGCAGATTAAAATGCTGAAAAATCATTCCGATCTTCTTCCTTACCTTCCGCAGCCCAGAGGTCGAATAGGTATTTAACTGCTCCCCCTCAACAAGAACCTCTCCGCTGGTTACTTTCTCGAGACGATTGACCAAACGAATCAGCGTACTTTTCCCTGCACCACTGAATCCGATAAACCCGAAGATATCTCCTTTATCCACTTTGATATTTATATTTTTTAACGCTTCAATACTTAGGCCTTTTCTCACGTAGGTTTTGGATACATTCCTAAGTTCAATCATGAGTCCTAACTCCTTCCGTTCTCACAAGTATGTAAGATGTTCTGAGCTGATTGCTTTTCTTTGGCATGAACGATCGAATTAAATCCGAGTATTCTAGTAAGTTTTATAAAGTATACTACTTCGATTTAATATTCATGTCAATATGTGTTTTGAGTCTGGTTAGTTCATGTCCTTGCATAAATCAGCATGATATTGCAGATGGTATGAAATATGCCGAAGCATACACACCTTACCCGAACGGGACGGAAGCGGAGGAACATAGATGAAGCGAATATTTACCTTGTGGCTATGCGTTGCAGTTATGGGGATGTTGGCAGTTACGGCGGAACCCGCATGGGCCACTCAGACTGTTGACGGACAGCCTTATCATTTTGGGTTTAAAAAAAGTAAGGGAGGGGAGCTACCTTCTATCGCACAAGAAGGCTTTATGCACCTGATCGAAAGACAAGGTGGCATCTTTCTGGGAGATACGACTAAAAAAGAATTATTTCTCACTTTCGACAACGGCTATGAGAATGGATATACTCCGAAAGTGCTGGATGTATTGAAGGCCAAAAAGGTCCCAGCCGCCTTTTTTGTGACAGGGCATTTTGTAAAAGACCAGCCTGCTTTGATGCGACGCATGTCAAGTGAGGGTCATATTATCGGAAACCATTCATGGAGCCATCCTGATATGAGCACCATTTCTTCGGCAGAGATCCGGTCTGAGCTGGATCGGGTACGAAATGCATCGGCAGAGCTAACCGGGCAAAAAGAAATGAAATATGTCCGGCCGCCTCGCGGCATTTTTAGTGAAAAAGCATTAGCTTCCTGTCGAGAGGCCGGATATACGAGCGTATTCTGGTCTGTAGCTTATAAGGACTGGGACACAAATATTCAGCAAGGAACAGACTATGCCTATCGCCAAGTCATGAGCCAGCTCCACCCTGGTGCGGTCATTCTGCTCCATTCCGTATCCAAGGACAATGCCGAGGCGCTTGCTTCTATCATCGACGAGGCTCGCAAGCAAGGGTATGAGTTTAAAAGTCTAGACGACCTTAAGGTGAAACATTATCACTAAATAGTAACTGAATTTAATGAGAGCCGATACGTTATCAGCCCGATCTCACACCTGCCCATGGTAGCCAGTGTGAATCGGGCTTTTTAGTTTACGACCAAGGAAGGTAATGGATATAATGACTGTAAGAAATGAATTGGAAAGCACTATTTTTTGGAGGTACATCATGCATTTTGTATTTGATCTGGATGGAACGATTTGCTTCAAGGGGCAGTGTGTGTCGGATAAGATCGCAAGCTGTCTGGAACAATTGTCCCAAGCGGGACATGAAGTCATTTTTGCCTCGGCACGGCCGATTCGCGACATGTTACCCGTACTTCCTAAACGCTTTCACACCTATGCTCTGATTGGTGGCAACGGCTCTATGATCTCCCAACAAGGCAATATAACTCACGTGGAATCCTTTTTACCGGAAGTGAAGAATGCCCTGCTCGCAATACTGGAGGAACACCAAACCACCTACCTGATTGACAGCGAGTGGGATTATGCATATACGGGTGCAGCTGATCATCCTATACTCAACAATGTGGATATCAGCAAGTTGGCGCAAAAGCTGCCTTTGGCTTCCCTGAAATCCATCGTAAAAATGCTCATTTTAACTGCTGACGATATGGATGAGCTGGCCGCCAAGCTTCTGCCGCTCGGCGTAGTCATCCATCAACACCGTAATGAACAAGTGCTGGACATCAGCCCGCAAAATATCCATAAATGGAACGCGCTTCAGAAGCTTGGTGTGCAGCCCCGTCAATTTATCGCCTTCGGCAATGATGCGAATGATATTCCGATGTTCAGGGAGGCACACCATGCCGTCATGATTCATCACCATGCTGAACTGGCTGCCTTCGCGACTGAATCGATCCCTAATGAGGGAAAAAATCTAGAAGACCGGATTATCGACAAAATACTTGAGTTGGCTGCAATTTAGCCAAACGCCAAGAAAGGGAAGGTCTCTATGAGCCGTTCCTTCCCTTTACCATTCTACAGATAGCAACGCCTATTGCACGCTTAGCTTATACACTCTAGCTTCATATGGGCGCAGCTTCAAGGCATGCAGTTGTTCCCCTTGTACCGGCTCGTAGTTGGACAGCAGCAGCTCCGCCTTAGCGACAGGAAAGTCCTCCTCGGGCCAGTGGTACACCGGATCACGATCAAAGAAATTCAAAATGACCAGCAAACGCTCTTTTCCCAACATACGAGTGAATACATACAGCTCCGTATCTAGTGGCAACAGTAGCTTGTATTCGCCATAGACTATGACCTCATGTTGTTTGCGCAGAGCAATTAACTTGCGATAATAATGGAAAACCGAGTCCGGATTATTTCTTTCTGCCTCTGCATTAATGTGTGTGTAGTTATCGTTAATCTTCATCCACGGCTCTCCATCGGTAAATCCGGCCGCAGGACCAGCATCCCACTGCATAGGAGTGCGTGCATTATCCCGGCTTTTTCGCCAGATCGCCGCCATAATCTGTTCCTCCGGTTCACCGATCTTCCGTTGCTGCTCATAATAATTCAACGTTTCCACATCCCGGTAATCATCAATTGACGGGAATGCGATATTCGTCATGCCAATTTCCTCACCTTGATAAATATAAGGTGTACCCTCTAACATATGTGTGAAGGTTGCCAGCATTTTGGCTGACTCCACGCGATATTGTCCATCATTAGCAAATCGCGAGAGGGCCCGCGGCTGATCATGATTGTTCAGATAATTGGCATTCCATCCTTCCTCATGAAGCACTGTCTGCCAGCTGCTCATTATTTTTTTCAGCTCCACCAATGTCCACGGCTTTGATTTCCATTTTTCCGTCCCTAGCCCTTGTGCATCAATAAACATGTGTTCAAACTGGAAAACCATATTCAGCTCATGCCGTTGGTCACCCACATAATCAAGCGCCTGTTCCGGTCCTAAACCGGACGTTTCGCCGACCGTCATTAAGGGATAACGCTCCAGCACCTTTTCATTCAGTACCCTAAGAAGCACATGTACCTGCTCCAAATTGGAAAAAAGCTGATATGCCCTCACCAAGGTTCGTTTGTCAGGATTATCGGCATCCGGCAGCCCTTCGGCTTTGACAATATGGGCAATGGCGTCAAAGCGGAAGCCATCGACTCCCTTTTTCAACCACCATTCCACCATGCGGTAGAGTTCGCCCACCATCTCTTCATTTTCCCAGTTCAGATCCGGCTGATGCTCGGAATACAGATGCATGTAATATTCGTCTGTAAGCTTGTCATATTTCCACACTGAACCGGAAAAATACGATTCCCAGTTGTTCGGATATCCGCCATTTTTGCCTGTTCGCCATATGTAGTAGTCCCGCTTCGGATTATCCTTGGACGAGCGTGACTCCGTAAACCACGGATGCTCATCCGATGTATGGTTTAATACCAAATCCATCATGATTTTGATGCCTCGTTCATGCGCCTGGTGAAGCAGTTCGTCAAAATCCTCCATTGTTCCAAACTCATCCATAATGGCATAATAATCACTAATATCATATCCGTTATCGTGATTGGGCGATTTATATACCGGACAAATCCAGATTACATCAATCCCCAGTTCACACAAATAATCCAGCCTGGACAAAATACCTCGCAAGTCTCCTTTACCGTCTCCGTCAGAATCCTGAAAACTGATCGGGTAAATCTGATATACAACGGCTTCCTTCCACCATATTTTTCTAGGCATGTTTCCCTCCTGTAGCTTCTCTGTACATCCAATAGCTTATGCTCTTAACATACACGCAATACCTGTTTGCGAATCGTTGGTGAAGGGGAACAACAGTCTTGTAAGCTTGCTTCCGCGCATTAACAGAGCCGCTATAACCTATGGAGATTTATTTTAAAAAATATTTTGCAAAACAGGTTGTATAAGTGAACCTGGCGTTACCTATATTTATGAACTGCCCATATACATGTACTCAAAACGGTGCCACTTTTGAATAAAAGGAGGAATTTACATGAACCATCGACCCAAGGAGCCAAAGGATCTGATTGTGGAAACTGCTGTGATCCCGCCCAACATCCATGTGGATGTGGAGTCAGCCACTGAGGGGGGAACACGCCGCCTGATGCTTAGCGATAACCCGGAGACGCTTACCCATGTGACGGTACCTACCGAGCAAGCCACCCTGTGGCATGATGTGGTTCGCACCACAACGCGGACGGTCAAGCATCGCATTTTCGGCTGGCATTATAACAAACTCGACAGCGCTGCTAAACTGGGCATCACCGTAGAGAACAGAAGCGCTGCTGGACTGGAAGTACGTCATATTGAACGTGCCCTTAAGATTGTGCCTGAGGACGGCAACTGGATTATAGATGTCGGGCAGTCTATTGCCAAAAGTTGTTTGGCGGGTACGATGGAACGTCTGAAGCCAGCAGACCGTCATAAATTCGGCAAAGGCACCGCCCTGCTGGAGGAATTTGAGCTGCCCGAAGGATCGCTGGCCGGATTCATCTATGACCTCACAGTAGAATTTGCTGAAGGTCACGGCACGCTGGATTATGTGATTCGCACCGTGATCAGCAAGGATACGCAGACCGATCTGCGCCAGATTCATACGGATGCGCTTCCTCCCGTACCTCCACCACAGGCGCATCCACGAGGGGTGTGGTCCTTTTGCGAAACGAATGCGCGGATGCCAGAGTACGTGGTGGGGCAGAGCGCCAACTATCGGGCGTGTGCCACCAAAAAGCTGAACGGCGAGACTCCTGCCGATCTGCTGTTTACCGGGGAACGCAGCGAGCTGGGGCCTGCGCTAGATAATCGCGGACAATTCGGAACCATATACAACGCGACGATTCCCATCATTAATGACAGTGACGAGGACCGTACGGTCCGCATCTACGCCAATCCGCGTGGGGGCGCGTTCGCCGGGTCTGTGCGTGTGGATGATCGTGTTTATGGTATCCCTCTGCTACGAGATAATACCAAGGTATGCCGATTGGCTGATATCAGCGTCCCTCCCGGCAGATCCAGCTATGATTTCAGCTTCATGGTCGCCGGCAGTGCAACTACGCCGCTAGGTCTGTACGTCATCACACTATAGCTGTGCTCACGATGACTGAATGAGCGAACGTGGAGCCAAAATTTTCACAGGGTATGGTCTGCTCTATAGTAAATGGAGCTGTCCCAAAGCTGGTTTTAAACTTTATTGGACAGTCATGCTTCTTCATTAGTATAAAAAAAGCGCGAGTGCAAGGGTTATTTCCCCCTGTAGCTCGCGCTTTTTGGTTCATGCTTACCCGGTTTGTGTCAGAATAAATATCGCTCTATTTGAACCGCTGGACCTGCCTCGAAGGCATAATGGTCAACTCTGGAATATTGACATGCTCCGGCTGCTCTAGTGCATAAAGGGCAGCTTCTGCAACATCATCGGGATGCAGCGGCAAAACGCTCGAAGCAAACGCCCGAATTTCCTGCTCGGGATATCCGGCCACCTGCGAAAATTCCGTCGCCACCGCCCCGGGGTGAATCGCAGTTACACGAATTCCTTGTGTACTGGTCTCCAAACGCAATGCAGAGGCTATGGCGCTAACGCCGTACTTGGTAGCGCTGTATAGTCCCCCTCCGGCAACCACTTCCTTCGCTGCAATAGAGGAGACAATGACAACATCCCCCTTGGCCTGTTCCCTCATTGGCTGAAGTCCGTACTTCAGTGTCAGGACAAGACCGTGCACATTCGTCTTGTAAAGCTCCTCCCATCTTTCCAGTTCCACTTCTGCCAGTGGGCTTCGATACCCGAAGCCGGCATTCGCAACGATAATGTCAAGCCGCCCCCAGCGTTCAAGAATGGCGTGGACCGCCTGCTGTACGTCTTCAGCTTTTTGGATATCGGCAGGTATTGCCATGACCTCGTACAATTCCTCTTGGTGCAAGTCACGAACCAATTCATCCAATCGCTCCTGACGGCGTGCCAATACAGCTACATACGCGCCTCGCTTTGCCAGTTTTTTTGCAATCGATGCCCCAATGCCGCTGCTTGCGCCTGTTACCAAAGCTACTTTCCCGGCCAGGCTTTCCTTCGCTTTCCAGGATAATTTCAACTCATCCAATATCATGTTAAACCCTCCCCAAGCTTATTTGGTTAAAAGCACGCGATGAACACCCTGGCTGCCTCCAGGAGCTGTACCTATATATAAATATCCGTCATGGTTTACAGCCGTGGTTACCCCATAAAGCGAGCCTTCAGGATCATGCCAGCTTCCGATGAGTTTACCCTGCGTATTAAGCTCCACAGCAAGCCCATGCTTCACAGGTGCGCTTGCACCGCTGAGCAGCGATTGAGGCAATTTGGCCATCATTCCAGCCAGCCACGGGCTTCCATGCATCTGATCTACAAAGGGAATACGTGTGGTGAAGAGACCGACCCAGAAATGGCCTTGATCATCACGCGTAATGTTATCTGGAAAACCGGCGAGATTATCCGCAAAAATATCCGAAGTCCCCTTCTTCGGCCCTTTGAGCCAGTATCGGGTCAATTGGTAGTGATACGACTCTGCCACAAGTACAAAATCTTCGTCCGCAGACAAGGCAACTCCGTTCGCAAAATAAAGGCCTTCCAACAGAACTGTCGTCTGCTTGGTCGCCGGATCATATTTCAGCAAACGTCCATGCGGCTTGTTCTCGGCGATTTCTTTGAAGACTACACTGCCATAATTCGAGGTGTCAGAAAAATAAACGGTACCATCTTTGGCAATATCCAGCTCGTTGGCCAAATAGATCGGTGTGCCGTCGACTTGATTGGTCAACACCGTCACGTTTCCGGAAGGATCTACCGACAGCAGCCCCTTCTTAACATCCGTAACGATCAGATCTCCACTTGCGTCAAACATAAGTCCATTGGGCGTTCCTTTGGTATCTGCATATAGCTGGGCCTTTTGCGGATTGCCCTTAGTATCAAAGGCAACCTTATAAATTTTCCCGTCGGAGTCTCCCGTATATAAATTTCCTTTCATGTCAAAGGTGATAAATTCCGGAAACTTAGGGGCATCTGTAACAAGCTCTGCGGAGCTGAGTTTGTTGTTTTGTTGCCATGGACCCGCTTGTTCAAAAGAGGGGGCCGAAGGTGCAAGCCATTTTGCAGGCTGGACAGGGGAAGGGATGAGCATAAAAATAAACACTCCCAGAAGGATTACCGCCAGCAGCGATAATCCGGTTCTGCGTACCCATTTACGGGGTTTCTTAGTCTTTCTTCCTTGAGAATCTTTGACAGATAAATCAGGTTTACTGGGCATTAGAGTGCCTCCTATGTGATGTGAATAATATTTCAGCATTTTGCATAATTCGATTCCCAACGCTCGAAAGTACACTATATAGACGAACTAAACCGTTTCGATCTATATATTGCTGATTTGAAATCGCTCTTGGGATTTATGCAAAATGCTCATTTATATTTGAACGACGATTTTACCGAAATACTGTTTTCCTTCAGCCAAAAGTGCGAAGGCTTCGCCAATTCGGCTGAGCGGGAATACCCGGTCGATGACAGGATGTAAACGATGGCGGGAAATGGCACGATTCATGTTTTCGAAATGTTCCCGGTTACCGACTTGGCTGCCGCGAATCGTCGCAGCCTTCTGCAAAATGCTGGTGACATCGAACTCAGGAATGGTCAAGCCCGATAAGAATCCGACCATGCTCACAGTCCCTCCGGTACGAAGTACATTGATGGATTGCGCCATTGTTGCCGCTCCCCCTACATCCAGGACATGGTCGACTCCGCCGCCTGTCAGCTCCAGAGCCACCTTATCCCACTCGGGAACTTCCGAATAGTTGATTGTCTGCCATGCGCCGAGAGCCTTTGCCCGTTCCAGCTTGTCATTGCTGCTCGATGTGATAATTACCCGTGCTCCTGCCATCAGAGAGAATTGAAGCCCAAAGATGGAAACACCGCCTGTTCCTTGCAAGAGCACCGTATCCCCCGCTCGCAGCCCGCCGGATTCCATCAGCATGCTCCATGCGGTTAATGCCGCAATCGGCAAGGTGGAAGCCTCCTCCCAAGAAAGGTGATCCGGAATAGCGACGACCCCTTCTTCATGCAGAACGATATATTCAGCCGCCACTCCACTGAGCGGGCCTCCCAGACTGTCCTTTAAGACCTCCGCTCTCGTGCTCCCGCCAATGAATTTCTGTTGTAAATTTGCCGCTACCCTTTGTCCAACCTGAAATTTTGTCACCCCTTCGCCCACAGCTACAATTTCACCCGCTCCATCGGATAACGGAATGAAGGGAAATTGAATGCCGATCGGCATTACTCCGTTAATAATTACCAAATCCCGGTAATTCAGAGATGCTGCCCTTATGCGGATCAGAACTTCCAGCCGTCCCGGCACCGGTATGTCAAGTTCCGTCAAGGTTAACTCTTCAAAGCCAAAACCGTTTTTCAGTTGCACTGCTTTCATTTGGGTTGTCCTCCCTGTAATGTTAGACTTTTTACCTAGTATGGATACGATGTATTATGAAAGAAACACTGTTTCTTATACAATACACTGTATCCAATTGTCTTCAAGACGTCAATCTTTACTTTAAAAATAAAACGGTCATAAACTGCTTCCGGGCTTTTAACGTTTCTTACCAAGTAAAATTGGAGACTGGGTGGCTTCGATTGTCCAGAACTTGCTCAGGTGGGCAAGCATGACCAAAAAACGCGAGTTGCAGGGGTGAAATAACCTCTGCAACTCGCGTTTTTTACATTAATGGTGATAAAGCGCTGTCCAATAGAATTGAAATTTGCTTATGCCACAGCCTTATTTAAGCTCCAATTTTTATAAACTACGTCTACTTAAATTTGTTCCTGACTATATTACACTACTAAGTATAAAATTGGAGGGCGGACCAGGCTCCGGCTTGCCAAACAAATAACCCTGAGCCAGTGATACACCTGCTTCACGACAAAATTGAAAATCCTCCATCCGCTCTACTCCTTCAGCTAACACTTGGCCTCCAAAACGAAAAGCCGATTCTACAATCCCTGTAATTTGCCGCTTCTGATCACTATTACTATGACAGCCGTCAATTATACTGCGGTCAATTTTAACATAATCCGGCTGAAGGCAATTCATAAGTTCGGTCGTAGAATAACCTGCCCCCACATCGTCCAGGGCTACCGAAACTCCTCGATTGCGATATTGATCAAAGATATGATGCAGAAAATTAAGGTCGTCTATCTCTTCCGTTTCTACGACCTCAAATACAAAATCCTTCGTACTCATGGATAACCGATCAATCGTCTCAAAGGTGTGATTCAAGCAATAAGCCGGATTATAAATGGTGGAAGGAAGAAAGTTAATAAAACGTTTAATTCCCGCCGGAAGGCATGTTGCACTTTTTTCAATAGCGGAAATACGAGCCGAGCGATCCAGATGAGCATGCAAGCCAGCTTCACGGGCGATTTCAAACAGCCGGAAAGGCTGAAAAGGTCTCTCTGCATGTGACGGACGCAGCAAAAACTCAAACCCGATAATATCCAGCTTGTGGTCAACAATAGGCTGCATATGGCTGGAAAAACTTTGATCCTTAATAATACTCACGATATCTGGATGTTGCAGTCTGGCTTGCAATTGACTAAATAAAAGCCAGTCCTCATATCCTTCGATATGATGCAAACCCGTTACCACAACTTGCATATGGTTCAGGTATTCCTGCGGCAGACGAGCCAGTCCGTTAACCAGCTGTTCCAGCTCTGAACGGCTGTCAAAGCGAAACTCTATGCTGCCCTCACGCCCATGTTCCTGCTTCAGTTGTTCCGATAGCATACCCAAACCATCTAATGCTGGAGTAAGCGACACCCTGGAATGCCTAATTATGAGCAATCCTTGATCCTTAATAGGTAATATGATGCTGCAATTGCTGCATGCCATAATGGTCCTCCTCGGAACAATTTTCCGGTTTTTTCACCATTATATCACAAATAACTAGAACAAAAGCACTATATAATTACGTGTTTTTACAAAAAAGTAGCTTATTCTTAACGACAACTTAGGACTTAAGTACATATTCGACAAAAATCAGAAAACTTTTTACAATCATGATAAATTCGGGGCTGTTGTTTTTGGCATCAAAAAAAGCAGCAAATCTCTTGGTTAAAGAGACTTGCTGCTTCATTCTGATATTGAGTGGAAACTAAAATCCGAAGTTATTTGGACGCCTTCGGCTTCGTTGTTTTAGCTGGTTTAACAGCTGCAGGTTTGGTCGTTTTAACAGCTGGTTTTGCTGTCGCTTTCGCGGGAGCCACAGCTTCCTTTACAGGAGTCGTTGTTGCACTAGGCTTAGCGCCAGCTTTTAAACTGTATTTGGCAAAGCCGTCTGCCGCGCTGCTCAAGTATGAAATTTGTTGATTTCCTGCCAGCACGTCTTTGGCATCAGGAGAGGACTCGAAAGTAACCTTTGCCTGACCAAAAGGAGCAAGAGACCAATTGCCATCCGCCGATGGATTAATCGTTCCGTTCGTACGGATATAGTCAATAATGACCTGGCGACTTTCATCCGGTGCTGCCATCACAATTCGTTTGCCATCTGGGTTGGCCAGTTTGGATGAGGAAGCACGATAGTTATTGGTGGCTACGATAAATTTCTGCGCAGGATCAATAGCCTTCCCATTGTATTGCAGATCCTTGATACGATGAGCTGAAGAATCAATAATAGTTCCCTTGGCATCATATCGTGCAGGCTGGGTTACATCAATCTGGTAATTCACACCGTCAATGACATCAAAATTGTAGGTTGGGAAATCTTTGTTGATCAGCGATTGCTCCTCAGTTTGCTTTGGATCAATGCGGTTGAACTGACCTGCAGACCACTCCAGCCACTCCTGAATTTCAGCACCGGTCACTTCTACAGCATGAACCGTGTTCGGATACACATACAGATCGGACACGTTTTTAATCGCTATCGTACCTTCAGGAATGTTGGTGTAATACTCGGCTCCGTTTCGACCACCGGCCTTGAATGGAGCGCCTGCCGACAATACGGGAAGTTTTTCGTATTCAGTTCCTTTAAGATGGTTTTGAACATACCATTTCTGTGCATTCGTTACGATTTGAATAGAAGGGTCGTCCTGCACTAATGCAAAATAACTGTTAATCGGTGCAGTCGTTGTTCCAACAGGTTGACGAATATAGTCCAGTGTTCCTTTATGCTCTTCCCTGATCGAATCTGTCAGTTTGTAGTCAGGAGTAAACTGCACAGCCTGGTTTGTGGTACTCACAACCGGACGCACTTGAGACTGGGAGTTGATTACGTTCCACTCGTTTTTTTTCTTTTCCAGGCTCAGATCAATAATCCCCAGATCCTTGCCCCATGAAGAAGCTTCCACGGCCGGTACGCCATTAATGGTTCCCTTATCCAGATCTACACCCTTCATATCTTTAAAATCAGGGCCAGGGAAAGATTTATGAGCATGCCCAAACAGAATAGCGTTAATTCCGTCCACCTGGCTCAAATATTTAACGGCATTCTCCATCATTGGCGTTTGTGGCACATCCTCATAACCTGTATGCGCAAGAACGACAATAATGTCGGCACCTTCCGTTTTCATTTGAGGAATAAACTTTTTCGCCGTTTCAACAATATCCTTCGTAACGACTTTATCCTTTAAATTGGCTTCATCCCACTGCATAATTTGAGGTGTGACCAAGCCGATTACGCCCACTCTAAGGATATGCTCTTGGCCCTTCTCGTCCGTTACCGTTTTATCAAGAATTCGATAAGGGGTAAAATAATTTTTAGTAGCTTGCCCCCCCTTATCAACATAAACATTCGCATTTACGTAAGGAAAATCGGCTCCCTTGAGCGACTTCTCCAGAAAGTCGAGGCCGTAGTTGAATTCGTGGTTGCCCACTGTCGCCGCATCATAGCCCATCAGGTTCATCATCTTGTAGACCGGATGGACACCGCCTTCTTTCTCGAAGGTTTTATTTCTGGCCATATAATCGCCTAATGGATTGCCCTGTAACAAATCACCGTTATCGAACAGCATGCTGTTTCTCGTTTCACTACGCGCCTGTTGGATCAAACCGGCTGTGCTAATCAGGCCATATTCGTTGGTTTCTTTGTCCGAATAGTAATCATAGTTCATCAGGGACGCATGAATATCCGTTGTTTCCATAATCCGCAAATTCACTGTAGCGCTATCGCGAGAATTGCTAGCTGCCCAGGATGGAGCGGCTGAAAACACCAGCATACTACAAGCTACAACTGCTGCTGTAAACCCTTTAAACCAATTTTTACGAAATAACAAAATATACCCCTCCTCATTAAGGTGTATGCCTCATATACATACTTTTGCACATATATGTAAGCCTTGAACCCACCATTTCTATTTTAATCCAACGCCAGGCAAAAGAGTAGTCATTTACTTAAATTATTTATGAAAAAATAATTAATTTTCTCAAAAAATAAAAACCAGCAAACCTCCTTAAAAACTCGGAGATTCACTGGTTTGTCGATTTATATTCTTATTATTTATTCCACACTTGGCGCTCAGTTTGCTGACCCACATACTCAATGCGTGTCGGATTCACGTCCAGAATGACATAATCGGGATCATCCGGTCCGGAAAACCATTCCTTCAAGGAATCGTTCCACACTTGTTTGCGCAGCCCCTCATCAGCTGTAATCTGGACGGTAGCCTCCACTTCTACGACTTCCTTCGTACCGCCAACTTCATAACCCAGCAGCAGATAAGCATTCGGATTGTTTTTTAGCTCATCCACTTTATGTGTTTTTCGATCTGTCGCCAGATGAATGTTCATTCCATCGTTAAAAAGGGCCATATAGCGTACTTTCGGTTTGCCACCCTCTACCGTACCTAACGAGCAAAATTTGTTGTTATCCAAAGCCTTCACAATGGCTTGTTCCAGTTGGTTGCGATCCAATGTTTCCGTTTTACCCACAGTACAACAACTCCTTTTCACGAATTAGAATTCTCTACGGCCACGCCATTGGGCACCAGCCCATCTGAACCTACTTGCGTAGCTGTTCTGAAAATAACATGACCCGATCGAATCGGATTGATTCATGCTCATTTTCAGATCAAAGCTCACAGTAAAAGTGTACCCTGTCGTTCGGCAAATGAACCGTCATCTCTCCCTTCATGCTGGACAGACCCGCATTCAAGGCATATAATCGTCGTAGTAAACCCGAATAAATGAACCCATTAAACCATACAATGCCAGGGGTGCTGGAATCGGCCGGCTGAGAGTGTGTCCCAAGACACTGACCCTTACAACCTGATCTGGGTAATGCCAGCGTAGGAATGCTTAAGCAAGATGTGCCTTTTTTACATAGGACCATCCCTTACTTTGGTATATACAAGCGCAAGCGTCCCGGAAACTCGGGGCGCTTTTTTTATTGAAGATTATGTTGTTGGAAAGATCGCGTCCGGCAGATGTTATTTTTAGAAAATGGGGAACTTAAGCTGTCTGATTGGACGGATAACGGGTAATTAAAGGAGAGAACACAACGATGAAGCGCATGAAAATGTTAAGCCTGGGACTGATCAGTCTGTGGCTCATGGCCCTGACCCTGACCGCTTGCGGTGGAAGTGCCCCCACATCCCAAGAAGCGGCTCCCGCTACCGACACCCAAACGTCTACTCCGGCAAAGGGGCTCAAAGATGTTAAAGTCGTGCTCGACTGGACACCCAATACGAATCATACGGGACTCTATGTCGCTAAGGACAAAGGATTTTACGAAAAAGCGGGTTTGAATGTCCAAATTGTTCAACCTGGTTCAGGCGGAGCCGATCAAATGGTTGCTTCTAATGCTGCACCTTTTGGTATTAGCTACCAAGAAGGCGTCACACAAGCTCGTACGCAAGGTGTGCCGCTTGTATCCATCGCTGCGGTGATTCAGCATAATACCTCAGGCTTCGCAGCCCCAGTAGATCGCGGAATTAAGAGCCCGAAAGATTTTGAAGGTAAAAAATACGGCGGTTGGGGCTCTCCCGTAGAAGAAGCGGTCATGAAATCCATCATGGATTCAAACAAAGGCGATGTGAGCAAAGTGAAGATCGTCAACATGGGCAATGCAGACTATTTTACAGCCGTGAAGCGGGATATTGACTTTGCTTGGATTTTCTATGCATGGACCGGAATCGAAGCCGAGCTTCGAGGTGAGCCATTGGATATGCTGTATGTAAAAGATTATTCCAAAAGCCTTGATTACTATACGCCTGTAATTGTAAGCAACGAACAGACGATAAAAAATGATCCAGAGCTGGTCAAAGCGTTCATGGACGCTACCGCACAAGGCTATGAATACACTATCGCCCATCCAGAAGAAGCCGCGGACATCTTAAGCAAAGCTGTACCAGAGCTGGATAAAAAACTGGTGCTCGCCAGCCAAAAATGGCTAAGCCCGCGTTATCAGGACGATGCCGCGCAATGGGGCGTGCAAAAAGCAGAGGTATGGCAAAACTATTCGGACTGGATGTACGAACGCAAGCTGCTCAGCAAGCCTTTGGAAGTCGATAAAGCCTTCACAAATGACTTCTTGCCCAAGCGCTGACCATTTGTTAAAACGCAAAATAAGACCGAACTAGAGAAGTGAACGAAGCGCCACTAGGCAGTCGGATGGTGCCTCCCATCGCTGTTGTACCCAGAATTCTTTTATGAATATCCAGAGGTTGAAATCTGGGTACAAAGGCGAACGCTAACGCTTGTACAGCACCATTCCGCCCACTTCGTTCTCGTTCCACTTGGTTTATTCTTTAGTTTTTCATATTATCTAAGCGCTAAGTAGGTGCGCTTGTGTGTTAATAATGCCACACAAACCAGCTTTAAAAACAGGGTGCTTTTAAGGCGGTTGGCAGCGGAGCGGTTCATTTGAATCTGGAGAAGCGCAGCGTTCGCCTTTGCCGTTGGATTCTTAACTTTTAAAATTTATTCAAAGAATCCCATGGCAACAGCGATCGTAAGATCAAATGAAACGCGGAGCGGTCTCAAACGCCTTAAACCACCCTATGTTCTCTAAAACACTCCAAATAAAGGACAGGTGAATTTGCATGGCTAACACACTGCTCAGTATTCAAGTAATCCCTAAAACTCCTAATAATGAGGACTCTTACCCGTATGTAGATAAGGCGATTGAGGTCATTCAGCGCTCCGGCGTCAAACATCAAGTGAATCCATTGGATACGACCATGGAGGGCGAGCTCGACGAGTTGCTGAAAGTGGTCAAAGAAATGCACGAGGCTTTGACGGAAGCGGGCAGTCCCAGCGTCATTTCACAGATCAAAATCGCACATAACCCACAAGGCATCAGCATGAACAAGCTGACCGAGAAATATCGCCCATGAATCCGAAAGGCAAGAACGCATCCTGGTGGAAAAGCGTATGGCCGCCCCTTGTGGCGGTCCTCTTCTTTTTAGCGGCCTGGCAGGGGGCGGTTTCCTATTTGCATGTTGAATCCTGGCTGCTGCCTGCTCCATCCCTCATCGTACAAGAGGGCATGGCACAAACGGCGCTGCTTGGTGCCCATACATGGGCTACGATTCGTCTGACACTTGCGGGATTCGCTATAGGGACAGCAACGGGACTGTTGATCGCCATCGTTCTTCATACAATTCCTTTTCTCAAATCCGCCCTGTATCCGCTGCTTATTCTGAGTCAAAACATTCCGATCATCGCTCTAGGGCCGCTGCTCATGGTGTGGTTTGGTTTTGGCGTGCTGCCCAAGCTGATGGTCATTACCCTAGTATGCTTTTTTCCCGTGGCTGTAGCGGCCATGGACGGGCTGACTCGAACAGACCGTACGATGATGAACTATATGCGGATGTCGGGTGCAAGCCGCATGGCTATTTTTATGAAGCTGGAGCTGCCACATTCCCTGCCGCAAGTCTTTTCTGGCGTTAAAATTGCTGCTACCTATAGTGTGATGGGTGCGATCATTGCGGAATGGATCGGAGCTAGTGAAGGAATTGGATATTATATGCTGCTGCAAAAATCAGCCTATCGCACGGACCTCATTTTTGCCGCCATCGGCATTATTGTTGCACTCAGCTTACTCATGTTTGTGGTTATTTTACTACTGGAGAAATGGCTGGTTCGCTGGAAACCCGATCAAGAGTAGCTTCCTCCTTGAATTACATACAGCAAAGAAAGGACGTGGCGCGTATGAGTCTGCATCCGATTGAATTATCATCACACAACGTGGCTAATGAACAACGAACCGGGGAACAGCAGAGACGATCAACTGCTCCTCCTGCTTTGGAATTGGACGGGATCAGCCTCGCCTTCCGCGAAAAGCGAAGCTTACTGCCCGTACTGCAGGATGTATCCCTCACAGTCAAGCCAGGAGAATTCGTTTCCCTCATCGGTCCGTCAGGCAGCGGCAAAAGCACGCTGTTTCACATCATCGGCGGGCTACTCAAACCACAGCAGGGACATATCCGTATGCACGGACGGGACATGACTGGTGAACGTGGGCATATCAGCTATATGCCGCAGCAGCCCGCCCTTTTCCCGTGGCGTACCACGCTGGACAACGTACTGCTTGGGCAGGAAAATGCTCCACGTAAAAATACAGCAGTACCCCCTCAGTACGCCAGTGAACGCGAGCGTCGTAAAGAAGCCTTGCAATGGCTCGAACAGGTTGGACTTGGTAAGTTCGTCAAGGCGTATCCACATACGCTGTCTGGTGGAATGCAACAGCGCGCAGCCTTTCTTCGCGCACTGCTCAGCCCGCAGGAATTAATGCTGCTGGATGAGCCGTTCAGCGCACTCGATGCGCTGACACGTGCAGACATGCAGCAATGGTTATTACGGATGTGGGAAAAGAACCGCCGTTCTGTGCTGTTTATTACCCACAGCATTGAAGAAGCGTTGCTGCTCTCCGACCGCATCTATGTGCTGTCGGCGCGACCCGCTTCAGTGGTGCATGTCGTAGATGTTCCTTTTCCCCGCCCGCGTAGGGAAGAAATCACCCTCGATCCGCTCTTTATTGAATGGAAGCGGACCATGACCAGCTGGATGCGCGAGGAAAAACATAAACTGGACGGCGACATGGACACCACTGAAAGTGTCCGTAAAACTACCTCAGACGACGGGGTAAATCATTATGAATAATCTAAATAGGCTCTCTGCATTGAAATTGAACGCTTCCGCAACCGCTCCATTGATCGACGCGCATATTCATTTAGACAGCTACCCGCCCGAACAACAGGAATTACTGCTCGCTTCACTTGCCAATAGCAGCGTCCAAGCCGTGATAGCCGTGTCGATGCATCTGGGCTCCAGCCGAGCCAATCTGCAGTTAGCCAAGCGTTACCCCGGGCTGGTACGACCAGCCTTTGGCTTTCATCCCGAACAGGCTCTCCCACCGCAAGCTGAGCTTAACCTCTTGTTCGACTGGATGGGCGAACATGTACAGCAAATGGTCGCCGTGGGTGAAGTCGGCTTGCCCTATTACAATCGGCTGGAAGCCTCACAGAGCGGTTCACCTTTTGACCTCGCTCCCTACATAGTGCTACTAGAGCGCTTTATCCAGTTTGCAAGCAAGCATAACAAACCCATTGTCCTGCACGCCGTTTATGAGGACGCAGACATCGCCTGTGAACTTTTGGAACGTCATGGCATCACACAGGCGCATTTTCACTGGTTCAAGGGCTCTGCCGCCACGACCGAACGTATGGCCCGGAACGGCTATTATGTCTCCTTCACACCGGATCTCCTGTACGAAGAAGATATCTGCAGTTTGGCAAGACAGTATCCGTCTGATCAGATCATGGCAGAGACAGATGGTCCCTGGCCGTTCGAGGGACCTTTTACTGGACAAGAGACACATCCCCGGATGACTGCCGACGTCATTCGTGCGTACAGCAAGCTGACCCATCAAGATGAATCTGCCGTCCGTCAATTATTTTATGAAAACACGAGACGCTTTTACTCACTATCTGATTGATAAAGGCATACCAGCAAAGAACCTCCTTATTTACGCGGGACTTCATCATGCGTAAATAAGGAGGTTCTTTTATTTTGCAGATTTTTTTGTCACTTCTCAGCTTTTATTGCTTCAAGAAACCCTTATGTTCCAAAAATGGCTTCAACTGCAAGCGTGCTGGCTCGGTCAGTCTCGCAGCCATTTGCTCAGACCATGGCGTAGAACGTTGACCGCCTGTACGTTCCTTCAAATATTCCGCAGATGTGTGATCGTATACCTCTACAGCTTTCATCGTCTGGTTTTTATCGTAACCGTTCATATGCATAACACCGGACAGTGGAAGACGTGGACGCAAGCCCGTTTCCTGATCCGGTACACCAATACACATACCGAACACTGGATACACCAGCTCTGGCAACCCTAACAACTCAGATACCTCTGCTATTTTAGTACGAATACCGCCGATGTAGACGATGCCCAGGCCCAGTGATTCAGCGGCTACCGCTGCATTTTGTGCAGCTAACGCGGCATCAATGGTCGCAACCGTATAATTTTCGACGGAACCTTCATAGGAAGGCTGACCTGGCTGATGGTGGAGCGTGACCTGCTTCAAACGATACAGGTCTGCGCACCATACCAGAAACGCAGGGCATTGCTCAACGTAAGCCTGCCCTCCTGCCAACTCGGCAAGTTTTGTCTTTAAAGAAGGCTCGGTAACGGCAATAACGGTATATGCCTGCACATTGCTGGACGAGGATGCCATTTGGCCAGCTGCCACAATAGCTGCGAGCTGCTCGTCGGTAATGGGGTCTGACTTGAATTTTCGCACAGACCGGTGGTTCATCAACAAGGAAATCGTATCATTCATGACTGCTTCACTCCTAATCCATAATATAAGCTCTTTATCTACTTCAAGCTGTGAGTATACGAAGAAGTTCTTGCATGCTTGCATGGCACTCCTACAAATATTATGGAACTTTCGCGAATGATAAGCAACCTGACGTGATGAAAGTTGAATGGTCTAAAAAAACAAACGCAACAAAAAGCAAGCACGCAGAAAACCAATTGTGCGTACTTGCTCTATACTCTGATAATAACTTTATCTCGCAACAGATGTCCGACAGTACGCTATCCTGCTAATACCTCCATACATTTACAGCTTCACCCGTTGGAGACGCAGTGCATTCAGCACAACCGAAACAGAGCTAAATGCCATGGCTGCTCCCGCCAACCATGGGGCAAGGAAGCCCAAAGCGGCAATCGGAATACCGATCACGTTATAGCCGAGCGCCCAAAACAGATTTTGCCGTATGTTTGTCATGGTCCGGCGGCTCATCTCGATCGCATCAGGAATGCTGTTCAGGTTGCCACGCATGAGGGTAATATCCGCCGCCTCCATTGCCACATCCGTTCCCGTGCCCATCGCCATCCCAATATTAGCGGTAGCCAGCGCAGGCGCATCGTTAATACCATCCCCAACCATAGCTACGATCATGCCCTGCTCCTGAAGCCGTTTCACTTCTTCAGCCTTTCCTTCAGGCAGCACCTCCGCTAGCACTCGTTCAATTCCAGCCTCGGCGGCAACAGCCCGCGCAGTCCGTTCATTGTCACCCGTAATCATGATGACTTCAATGTTCATCCCGCGCAGACGGGTAACTGCCTCCCGTGACGTTTCTTTAATCGTATCCGCCACGGCCACCAGTCCTGCATAGGCACCATCCACAGCAACAAGCATCGCAGTTTTCCCTGCGCTTTCCAGCTCATTCATATGCTGCTCAGCTGAGTCATCTATCGCGATACCTTCCCTGCTCATCAATCGGCGTGTACCCGCCAATACCTGCTTACCTTCCACATGCGCTTTCACGCCATAACCCGGAATATTTTCAAAATCTGTCGGTCCTACCAGCTCAATGCCTCGATCTGCAATCCCCTTTACAATGGCTTCCGCCAGCGGATGCTCCGATCTTTTTTCTGCCGCACCGAGCAACCGCAGCAAATCCTTTTCAGCCAAGCCGCTTGCTCCAACCATAACATCCGTCAGCTCTGGCTTGCCATTCGTAACTGTACCTGTCTTATCCAACACCACTGCGTTGACTGAACGGGTCATCTCCAAATGCTCGCCGCCCTTGAACAGAATACCGTATTCAGCCGCACGTCCCGATCCTGCCATAATGGACGTTGGGGTTGCCAATCCGAGCGCACAAGGGCAAGCAATGACGAGAACTGCAATCATTTTCTCCAGTGAGCCTGCAAAATCAGTCGGCGTCACAAGGAAAAACCAGACGATAAAGGCCAACACAGCGATAGCAACAACAATGGGGACAAAAATACCGGAAATCTGATCTGCAATCCGCTGAATCGGGGCCTTGGAGTTTTGCGCATCTTCCACGACCTTAATAATGCGGGACAACGCCGTATCACCACCTACACGCTCAGCCTGAATACGTAGTACCCCGTTTTTATTGAGCGTCGCCCCTGTAACTGCGGAACCCGCTTCTTTTTCAACCGGAAGACTCTCACCACTTAACATGGATTCGTCCACTGCCGAACGTCCGTCCACGACCACACCATCGACAGGAATTTTCTCGCCGGGCCGTACAATAAAGATATCCTTCACACGTACCTGTTCGATCGGTATATCAAGCTCTTGTCCATCACGTACTACACGTGCCGTCGTAGCCTGTAGACTCATCAGGCTCTTGATCGCCTCGGACGAACGCCCTTTGGCTACCGCTTCAAACCATTTACCAACTAAAATAAGCGTAATTAGCACCGCGCTTGTCTCGTAATACAGCTCTGGCATGGTCATAACAGGCATTCCCGCCATTCCCTCCATGACATCAGACGGACGCAGAGTAAGGTACAAGCTGTAAAAATAAGCCGCAGACGTACCCAGTGCAACTAACACATCCATATTCGAACTGCCGTTACGAAGCGCTTTGTACGCGCCCACATAAAACTGCCAACCAATGACGAACTGAATCGGCGTTGTCAGCACTAGTTGGAACCATGGATTCAAAAACAGTTCTGGCACATAAATCCATGATGTAAAGGAAAAATGAGCCACCATCGCCCACAACAACGGAAATGACAGCACTGCGGACACAATCCACTTCCATTTTTTACGATGGATATCCTTACTGCGCACATCGGCGATATTGTCCTCAGCGCTCTGCGGGATCGCTCCGTAGCCTAGCTGTTCAATCTTGCTCACCAGATCACCAACCGCAATACTCCCCGCTGCATATTCCACATGAGCTGTTTCCAGCGCCAAATTTACCGTGGCACCTGTTACACCAGGCATCCGATTCAATCCCTTTTCAATCCGGGTTGCACAGGCCGCGCAAGTCATGCCCGTTACATTCAGATTGGCTTCTTCACTTACAGTTCCAAACCCAAGAGAAGCAATTTTATCGCGAAACTCAGGGATCTCCACCTGCTTGGGATCATAGGATATCGACGCCTGCTCCAAAGCCAAATTTACATTAGCCTGTGCTACACCGTCTATTCGATTTAAACCTTTCTCAATACGGCTTGCGCAAGCGGCACAGGACATCCCCGTAATATGAAGCGTTGTCTGCTTGTCACCGTCGGTCGCACGGTTTTCCATGGTAACCCTCCTCCTATACCCCAGTGGGGTATATCATATCCAAAAAGAAAAAGCTTCTAATATGGAAGCTTCTCCTTCGAAACAAGTCTGTCACACATAAAGCATCTTCAGCTTAAACAACATCATAGCCTTGGTCTTCAATGGCTGTTTTCAGAGCTTCAACGTTCAGCTTGGACTCGTCATATTCTACATTCACTTGTTTCGTTTCGAGGCTGACCTTGCCGGTAGCGCCCACTTTCTCCAAAGCCCCTTCTACTGCTTTCACGCAATGATTGCAGCTCATGCCTTCTACGTTCAATGTAACTTGTGCCATTTTCTTTTCCTCCTCAGGGGTACTTCCATACCCATAATGTGTATGAATACTACTCTTAACGGATTAGCTTCTTGACCGTAACCAGCAGCTCGTCAATCACTTCCTGCTCTCCTGCCTGCATGCGCTCAATGACACAGCTTTTCATGTGCCCTTCCAGCAGCAGCTTACCGACACCATTCAGCGCGGACTGGACAGCCGCAATCTGGTTCAGTACATCGTCACAGTAGGTATCCTTGTCAATCAAGCCCTTAATTCCGCGAACCTGACCTTCAATACGGTTCAACCGGGATACGAGGCTGTTCTTGAACTCTGCCGAATGATGACTTTTTCTAACTGTCTTTTCCCCGTCTGTTCCACAGTGATTCTCATGGACTTCAGTGTGGGAAACAGGTTGCTCCTCAGCCATACATCAGCCTCCTGTGTGGTGTATATATGCATTTATGCATTTGTTATATCCCTATCATAATATACCCCCATGGGGTATGTCAACATTCTGGAAAAATGTCACTTTTTCGCCCTATTTTAAGCCTTAGCGCGTGCTTCCTTAGCAAGTACAACAAAGCTTAATAGCGCACCAACCTCGGCTATAGCTATAACGACAGCCATCGGTACGGGGGTTGTTCCACTCCCCAAGCCTACTAGCGGTGAAGCGATGGAGCCAAGTAATAGAGGCAGCAAACCAAGCATGGCGGACGCACTGCCTGCGGAGCGCTGTTGACTCTGCATTGCCAATGAAGTCGTCGTTGTACTCACAATCCCTACGCAGGAAACGACAAAAAACAGAGGAACTAAAACAGCAAACAATTGGCCCCCGGTAAAAGCTACAGTAAGCAAGCTGATTCCGGCTACAGCCGCAATTACCAGACCCGACAAGAGTAACTGTCGTTCGCTGAAGCGACCCACGAGTCTACCCGTCAACTGCGAAAACAGTACAATCCCCAAACCATTCACTGCAAAAATGATGCTATACGTCTGAGGAGAAACCCCGAAAATATCCTGAAGCACAAATGGTGAGCCAGCGATATACGCGAACATCGCTCCTGTAATCAGCGCCTGCGAGAAGGCATAGCCCATAAAGCGTCGATCGGCAAACAAGTGACCGAGTGTTCCTAGCGTCTGCTTCAAGCCACCGGATGAGCGGCGATTAGTCGGCAACGTTTCAGGCAAACCCAATACGACGGCAATCAGCATAGCCACGCCGACTACACAAAGCACCATGAATACACCACGCCAGGAAACAAAGTTCAAAATGACACCGCCCAGTACTGGTGCAGCAATGGGGGCCACGCCGTTCACCAGCATAAGTAGTGAGAAAAAACGTGTCAACTCTTTGCCCGAGTATAGATCACGGGCTACAGCTCTGGAAATCACGATCCCCGCCGACCCCGTAAGCCCTTGAATAAAGCGAAGCGCAATGAGCATACCGATATTCGGCGCAAACACGCATAACAGCGAAGCAGCAGCGTACAGAATGAGCGAGATCACCAGCGGTCCTCTGCGACCCCTTACATCGCTAAGCGGACCAGCAACGATCTGGCCAACAGCCAGTCCCAACAGACAGGCGGTCAAACTAAGCTGCGCCAGCGAAGTGGTCGTATGCAAATTGTCGGCTAATGTAGGCAGCGACGGCAAATACATATCTATGGACAACGGCCCGAAAGCACTCAATGCACCCAGGACAAAGGCGATCCATAATATTCGCGATTTGGTCATATCTGCGGCAACCATAACAGTATTCGATAACCGGTTCATAATAATAATCATCCTTTTCACAAAAATATAAACAATTACTTCAGTACATCATAATATCACTCATTTCGTCTGGCTTCGAATAATTACACGCTAATCCGCAATTTTTTTTCAAAACTGCTATATATCAGGCAGGAATTTACCAATTTCAGGTCGAATTATACGGTAACCAAAACAAAAAATTTGTGGAATCTGGAGAATGATAATGGTCTATGATGGAGTGCTATTAGGTCTCATTGTAGGTCTGTTCAGAGGAGGCTGGCGGCAAGGTCTGATCCGTTTCAGTCAAATTCGCCTTATAGCCGGCTGGATGTTCCCCGTGCTGCTGCTGGTGCAATTCATTATTTTTTATTTCCAGGAAAAGTGGGCTTGGTTGGCAGCCATTAACGGGTATCTATTTATGGGAGTCTACGTGGTTGGATTGATATTTCTCTGGTTGAACAGACATCATAAGGGATTCAAGCTTATTATAATCGGCGTAGTGATGAATTTTATCGTTATGGCGGTGAATGGCGGCAGGATGCCGGTCTCGTTGAGCGCTTCGGAGGTGCTGGGTCCCTATTATACAAATATGCTTAAATCCGGAAGTGTCATCTCGAAACATTACATGATGGATGCGAGCACGCGTCTATCATTGCTTGGTGACATTATTCCTCTCTCCAAGCCCTATCCCCGCACGCAGGTAATTAGTATTGGAGATGTTGTCATGAACTTCGGGATGTTCCTGTTTATCCAAAGCATTATGGTCGTGAAGAGAACTAAGGATAAGCAGCAAGAAACCAATCCCCGCCACGCTTAGTGCACACCTTATTCCAAGGAAGGGAGGGAACCCTATGAAAAACTTGAAATACTCCCGTGTGATTATCAATGCTATTATCGTAGCTTCTGTCATAATTGCTTTGACTTCCGGTTACAAAATCGGGGGCTAGTCACCGATAAGAAAAAAAGGAAGCACAGGCTCAACAAAACAGGCTGGACTCCGGCCTGTTTTTTCATGTGAAATTTTCGATTACAAAATTGTAAATTATCCCATTCACCCCTGGTAGCTTTGACATCAAGATACGACAAGGCAGGAGAAGAAATGATGAGTATAATAAAAAAGCTGCAAGAACGGGTTACCGCGACGGGAATATATGTGTTTTTCATATGTTTGGCAGGCGTGATCGTCCTCCTGTATACGAACCAATGGTCCTTTTTGCAGTATACGACAACAGAGTGGGTCACGATCTATTCCCTGTTGGGAGCAGTTCTGATTCTGGAGCATTTTACATTCCAGCTACCACCGGCCAGTAACAAACAGTCCATGGATTCCTCCGTGTATCTGGCTTGTATTTTTGTGCATAGCACCGAAATTGCTATTCTGATTTTGTTGTTAAATGTAATCATTGCCATGTTCCGGCACACAGAGCTGTCCTGGTGGAAGCATACCGTCAATTTTTCCATTTACGCCCTTTCCATTTTCCTGTCTTCAACAGTATTTGAACTAAGCGGCGGAACGCAGGGAGCTTTAAACCAAGATCATTTCGCTTCCTACCTGCTGGCGTTGATTTGCTACTTTGCGGTGAATACCATCACACTGGGCATCTACTTTTATATCGCATACAAAGGGTCCTTCAATGAGCTTAAACAGGCTTTTTTGGCCGAATCCCTGCTCGTATACTTATGTACACTCATTCTGTCTTTGGTATTGACTACACTGATTTATAACAACGGCATTTTAGGACTTTTGCTGTTCCTTGGGCTAAGCATGCTCCTGTCTCACGCATTCAAGCAAATGTTCACGCTGTATCGGGAAATCGAAGAAAAAGCGAACATGGATCGCAGAACAGGGCTATACAATCACAGCTACTTTGAAAATACACTTGAAGCTGAATTGAATATATCCCGATCCGAGAATACTCCTCTCAGTCTGGCGCTGATTGATATTGATGATTTCAAAAAATACAATGATCATTTCGGTCATCTTAAAGGCGATCAGCTACTGGGATTTCTCGGTGAGTTTCTTAAGAAGGAAACCTCCGGCACCCACATCACCGTATCCCGCTACGGTGGAGAAGAATTTACTCTGCTTATGCCCGATCATACCGCTGAACAAGCATATGAAACAGTCAATGCTATTCGAAAAAGATTAAATGATTCTCGTTATGAGGGTGTTGAAATTTTTCCACACGGCTGTCTGTCCTTCTCCGCAGGTATTGCACAAAGCCGCATTGATATCTACGACAAATCACAGCTGGTCGATCTGGCGGATAAAGCCCTGTACTACGCCAAGAAACAGGGCAAAAACATCGTTCATACGCACGGAAGTTTAAATGAAGTGGAGCGCGAGGTCGATCTGGGGCAGGATATTCGTGATCTTGAGCAGCAGCTTAATTTGTTCTTGTACAAGGATATTAACACTTTCAAGCATTCCAAGCGGGTATTCAGATATGCAGCAGACATGAGCGATGTGCTTCAGCTCGGACCGGAGGATAAGCGGCGTTTCATACTAGGTGCCCTCATTCATGACATTGGTAAACTGGAGATCCCCTGGAATATCCTCAATAAAAAAGAGAAGCTGTCCGGTGAGGAATGGCAGATGGTGCAAGCGCATGTCATGTGGGGCAAACGTATTGTCGAAGCCAACGAACGATTCATAGATTTGGTTCCTTTTGTGGAGCTGCATCATGAACGTTATGACGGAGGAGGCTATCCGTTTGGCTTTAAGGGCGAGCAAATTCCACGTTTATGTCGGATGCTGACGATCATCGACTCTTTTGACGCGATGACAACTGAGCGCCCCTATCAACCCACCAAAACGTTCGAGGAGGCCATTGAAGAACTACGTGCTTGCTCGGGTAGCCAATTCGATCCCAAACTAACGGCTATTTTTATCCATTATATTCAACATAAGCAATCTGCTTTCACGGATCTCATGGAAACAGGGCTCTAGTTCCTTCATAGGCTCTTCCTCTTTGCCCCTAGCGTGGTTGAAATCGTCCTGAATTCAACCACGCTAGGGGTTTTCATATGATTGGCATTTTGTATAATGCTTATTATTTCAAATTTCATATAAATGTCATATTTCGCTCCATCTATTCACGCTATATGCACTATGATTAAGGTAGGAATGGGTTTGTCCGTCAGGATTTTGCAAAATTCGATTCCAGTCGCTCCAAAGTGCAATATCTAGACGAACTAGGCCATTTCGATCTATATATTGTTCATTGGAAGTCGCTTATTGGATTTTTGCAAAATCCTCCTGTATAAAATGTTACAAATGGGGATATCCTCGCTTCAAGTAATCGAGAGAAGGTGACTTCACAGGCATGTTGTACCTGTCCAGACCAGCCCGCGTGGCTTGTCTTTTATTGCTGTGTCTCCCCCTTCTGATCCTGTTTCCTCACTCTTCGTGGGCTCATGCATTTGTCATTGAATCCAGTCCGACCGAAAATCAGGTTTTGGACAAGTCGCCTTCTCAGGTGACCATCACCTTCAATGAAGATTTGCAATCTGCCTTCATGTCGATCAAAGTGACCGACGAAACAGGCAAGCGGGTCGATACAGGAAAAGCACAGCTTGACCCGAATCACAAAGCCACCATGGAAATCCAATTGATTCCAGGGATGAAAAATGGAATTTACTCTGTCAATTGGAGAGCTTTATCCGCAGATGGACATCCGGTTAATGGAGTCATTCCATTTCAAGTAGGCAGCAGTTCCAATGCGCCTACCCATCAAGCTACCGCACCTGAAGGCTCAGGGACATCACGAATCGACTTAATCGCTGTCCGTTGGTTTCTTTACATAGGACTATCGCTGCTTTTTGGAGCAATTTGTTTCCGGCTGTTCATCTTACCGAGCATAGACCAAGACAAGAATCGAAGTGAACAGCATAAGCAAAATCAGCGGCCCTTTGAAACATTGCCTCGCTGGACTAAGCTGCTATGGAGCGGCTACGGCATAACGTCTGCCGCCATTCTGTTCAGCCTGCCCCTTCAGGCTTCATGGGATGCCGGGGTTTCCATCAGAGAGGGCTTCTCACTCCCGATTCTGGGAGAAGCTCTCCAGTTTACTGGAGCCGGGCAAATCTGGTTTATCCAGATGATTCTCGTGCTGCTCCTAAGCGTAACGCTGATTTACGCGCTGGATTATAGCATTTCGAATCGTCAGCGCCGTCTTTGGGGCTACAGCTCAGCTCTCTTAACGCTATGCCTCATGCTGTCCAAAGCCTTTGTCGGCCATCCGGCAGCGGCTACGCATCCAGCTCCAGCCATTGCGGCGGACTTCGTCCATCTCGCGGCAGCAACCTTTTGGATCGGCTCACTTGCCGTCATGGTCGTGTGCCTGCCGGTTGCCGGAGCAGAGTTGCCCGTATCCGAGCGGGCAACTCTGCGACAAGCCACCTTGCGCCGCTTCGCCGGCTGGGGCATTGCGATGGTGGCAGCGTTACTCGCCACCGGTATATATGGAGCCGTGCTGTACATTCCGGCTCCCTCCATGCTGCTGAACACGTCCTATGGACTCGTTCTGCTCGGCAAAGCAGCGCTGCTGCTAGTCATGCTGGCCTTCGCGGCCAGCCAATTCCGCAGCGCACGGCAAGCGGCGCCCAGCAAGCAAGCCGCCCGGGGATTGCGTGCTGAAGTGTCCGTCGGCATGCTCGTGATGCTGTTGACCGCGGTGCTCACTCACCTGTCACCCGGCCAGGCACCTGCTGTACCGTTTGAGGAGACTCGCACTACGGGCGGATACAACGTTACGCTCGCAGTCAGTCCCAATGCTGTGGGCAGCAATGAATTTAAGGTATCCGTTCAGGATAGCAAGGGTGCTGCCGCTTCAGGAATCCAGCAGGTCACATTAACGCTCACTCCAGCAGACCCTGACCAAGATCAACAGGAGTTTGTTCTGCCCGTGAAGCAGCAACAGCCATTCCGCAGTCAGGAATTGATAACCTCCGAAGGAACATGGACGGTAAAAGTACATGCTCTGACGGCTTCACTCGATGCCGTTGATGCTGAATTCACCCTGCATGTAGGCGGTAAAAAATAATTATTTTATACTTAAAAGGAGCGAAATGAATATGAATACAACGATTCAAACAGCAAAATCCAGATTTTCCAGGTTTGCAACCTCTGTGGGTCTAATTGCGGCGGGTGCCTTACTTTTTGCAGGCATGGCCAGTGCACATGTGACAGTTAAGCCTTCTATTTCACAACCTAATGCGTGGGAAACGTACACATTGAAAGTACCCGTGGAAAAAGACATTCCAACCATCAAAGTCGCCTTGAAAATTCCGAAAGAGGTCGTTTTCAAACAATACGAGCCTGTACCGGACTGGAAGGTAGCCACCGAAAAAGACAGCTCTGGCAAAGTAACCACCGTAACCTGGACGACTGAAAAAGACGGCATTCAAGCGGGTCAGTATCAGCGTTTCAGCTTTGTAGCGCAAAATGCAGACCAGAATACCGCAGCAGCCTGGGATGCCTTCCAATATTATAGCGACGGAAGTATCGTGGAATGGACAGGCGACGAAGGAAGTAACAACCCTCATTCCATTACCGAAATCACGGCGGATGCCACGTCCGCAATTCCTGCCCCTGCCGCAGACAACGGACACGATTCGGCAGGTACGGCAGCAGGTCACGCGAGCACAGATACGACTAAAGATAGCAGCAGCCCCACACCTGCTTCGAACAATGCTGTAGAAGCTGCACCTGCCGCTTCTGTTCCAGCCAGCTCTGCTGCACAAACGACAGCACTCATCCTCTCTATCATTGCAGTCGTTCTTGGTGCCGCAGCTGTCGGCATTGCACTCAAGCGTCGCAAGTAATCTGGGTTACGTATAAAGTTAAGATCGTTTTAAAAAGAAAAAGCTGACACCTAGTTAAAGGGGTCAGCTTTTTTTGTATGAAAGAAAACGATTAATATTCAGCTTTAATACATACTCAGATTCATCTCATCCTATTATTTCACATTCACCTTTCTATCTTTTTTTTGGTAAAATGGTAGATACCTCACGATTCTAACATGATAGCATTGCAATCTATTGAGCATAGGAGATCATAGGATGAAAATCGTAAATAAGGCTCTGTTATCTAGTGCTATTTTTCTGAGTACCGCAGCGGGCTTCTATAGCCCTTTGGCACAAGCCGAGACCGGTAAGATCAGCATTATGCTGGACGGATATCCATTACCGTTCCCCGTACAACCTGCCATGATGAACGGCACGACCATGGTTCCCTTTCGCGCTATTTCTGAGGCTCTTGGCATTACAGTGAAATGGGATCAAGCCAGCCAAAGCATCACTGCTACCAAGGCGCAAGGCTCTGCTACCAAGCAGGTGGTTCTAAAGATGGGTAGCCGCAATGCCACAGTGGACGGACAAACGGTTCAACTAACAGCCGCTCCGCAAACCGTGCACGGCAGCACCATGATTCCGCTGGGCTTTTTCGGGCAGCAGTTTGGAGCCACGGTGAACTGGAACCAGGGAACACGGACGGTCTCCATTACATCGCCACGTGAAGCTATGTATACAGTAGGCTTCTATGCGCTTTCTTCCTTTGACCAAAAATCCAAAATACCGGATTTTAACGCAGTTGCCTTCGGCTGGAGTCGAATTGATACGAACGGACAATTTACGACAAACGGCAAGGAATACAAATGGCCTCAAGCCGCTGGAACCGTAACACCGGAGTCCATTGTACAAGAGGCAGATAGCCAGGGGACTTCCCCTTACCTGATGGTCTATTCCGGAGATGGCAATCACGAGCTGACCAAGGTTTTGGAAAATGCGCAGCTTCAAGAACAAACCATTTCCCAAATCGTCAGCACCGCCACCGACAAACAATTTAAAGGCATTACGCTAGACCTGGAAGGATTGGGCTGGAGCGGCGATAAAGCCAAAGCGCGTTCAGACTACAACACCTTTATTAAAAAGCTATCGGCCAAAGCGCATCAGGCCGGGCTCAAGCTCACCGTCGTTCTGCATCCGCTGAACAGCTCTTACTCTGGCTATGACTACAAAACGCTGGGCAATCTGGCGGACGATCTGATCATCATGGCCTATGATTACGGACAAAAGGCTACGCCTGAGCCTTTGGATAAAGTGGATGAAGCCATACAACTGGCCTTGAAGGAAACCTCGCGGGACAAGCTCATTTTGGGGATTTCGATGGGTAGTGAAAAAGATAGCACCGTTAACGCCAAGATCGGTTTAGCCAAACGTTATGACCTCAAAGGAATCGCTATCTGGCGCTTGGGCATCATTGGAGAAACGGCTTGGGCGCAGATGAACGAAGCCATCGAGTTTAAATAAGTGTATCAGACCTTATTCTGCCCGCTAATGATTTCTTATGCGTCTTCTATGAAATCATGTGGCGGGCTTTCTTCATGCCCTTTAACAAAAGTGCTTGCCTGATTTGGAAGTTGTCGTCACAGGCTCGCAACCCTGTTCTCCATAGAAGATCCCCCAGTCTCTCATAAAATCCAGCAACGGCCTTAACGTATCTCCCAACGGGGTAAGCGAGTATTCCACACGCGGTGGGTTCTCATTATAAATTTCACGGTGCACAATTCCATCTTTCTCCAGTTCGCGCAACTGCAAGGTTAGCATCCGCTGGGTAATATTAGGCAAGGTCCGTCGAATTTCGTTATAGCGCCGCGGTCCTGTGGTCAAATGATACAAGATGACTCCCTTCCATTTGCCGCCTATAACCCCGACGGTTTTCGCTACCGGACATCCAAAATTAACGCTAACTGCATGCTCCATCTCCTGTGCCATGTATACCCCTTCTTTCTGTAGAATGTGTAGACCAATAGCCCCAGATGTATGACAAGGAACAAATATGTGCGTACTTGTTCCCTGCAAAAACTTTCTATATGATAACTATATATTCGATATTAGCTCTCATTATAGTAGCAGAAAACCCATAGAGTACCAACTAAACCCATACCAAAAGGAGTACATTTTATGTCTAATACATCAGCTAAAAAACAAGAAATTCTGGACGCCTTTCTGTTCAGGCACGCCACGAAAGAATTCGATCCCAATCGCATCATATCAGAAGAGGATTTTCAGTTCATTCTCGAAACCGGGCGACTTTCTCCAAGCTCCGTTGGTTTTGAACCATGGCAGTTTGTAGTTGTACAAAATCAGGCATTGAGAGAAAAGTTGGCTGCAGTTTCCAGCGGCGGTCAAAAGCAGATTCCTGCGGCTAGCCACGTCGTCCTGATTTTGGCGCGCAAGGATGTTCGTTATGATTCTCCTTACGTGGAGTATATGTATAAAGAGGTTAAAGGTATGTCTGAGGAGGACTTTGCTTCACTGCCAGGCCGCTATAAGATTTTCCAGGGTGAAAATCAACGCTTACTGGAAAACGAACGTACGTTATTTGACTGGGCTTCCAAGCAAACCTACATTGCCTTAGGCAATATGATGACAGCGGCGGCTCAGATCGGTATTGATTCCTGTCCAATTGAGGGCTTTAACTACGATCAGGTGCATGCCATTTTGGAGGAAGAAGGACTGCTGGAGAACGGGCTGCTCGATATTTCAGTCATTGCTGCCTTCGGTTATCGCGTTCATGAACCCAAACGGGAAAAATCCAGACAACCGCTGGAAAAGGTCACCCGCTGGATTCTATAATCTAATTTCCCGAGTCTCTTCCCAAACACTGAACATTGAAGCATCAAAAAAGCGGGCTTGCGGTATGTTCATCTGAATGATGAACATACCGCAGCCCGTCTTTTTTAGGTCACTTCAATCTCTATCAAAATACCCTTGGAAGCCAGGTTATCCAGGCACTCCTTCATATACTCATCGTCATGTTCCACATATGCACCCGCGCCTGCCAGTTCCTCACCCAACTCCGCCTCCCAAGGCTCACACTGCTTACCGCGATACAACGGCTGTTCCCATAGTGGATCAACGTTATACCCTCTGCTTTTCATTTCGTCCATAATGAGCCTATGATAGCGCACCAGCAGCATTGGGTGATAATCGAACACATAATTCACGGTGGCGTGTGGCTTGCCCCACCCATTCCCGCGCAGGGCACAGCACTCGCGATGTTGCCCCAGCAGTTGCGGACGGGGTAATTTGTCGATTAAATGTTCATGCCAAAGCCTCATGCTTCCACAACCCTATCTGTAGCTTTTTCTGGTCTATTGGATTAGCATACGGATACCTGTCAGCACAATGCCGATCAGGAAGCCTGTAACTGCGCCGTTAATACGTATCCACTGCAAATCCTGTCCCAGTTTGTCCTCCATCAGTGCAATCAGGGATTTGTTATCCATTTTGTCTACATTTTCGCGTACCAAGTTACCAATTCGACTATGGTTGGCTTCCACCAGTCCAGTAATACCTTCCACAATTCGCACATTGATCTTGTCCAGCAGCTCGGTATTCCCTCTTAAATCAGTCAGCATCCGATCCAATAGCGGTAAAATATAGGTCTGCACATAGCTTCCGTCTTCCATGTAGTCCAATAAGCGTATACGCAGTTCTTCCATTTTGCCCAGCACTGACGCATCGCCTTCCCAGGCTTCAACAAGGCTATCCTTCCAGCCGTTCAACCCTTCCTGAACCGTTTCTTTCGTCGCCAATCGGGTCACCTGTGTTCTCAAACCATCCAGCACAGCCTGACGGCGCGGGTGCTCTTCTCTTTGCAGTTCTGCTACCTGATCCAGCAGGAAATGACGAATCATTTCACCCATACGCTCTTCGTTCAGATAGCCGAGGAATGCGTTCAAGGCAAACTGCATCAGCCCGCTCACCTGCAAACCGCTAACAGCCTGCATCCCTAAGGTGCCCAGCGTATAACCCGTTTCGGGTCGCAAAAGCCAGGACTCGGCTTGCTCCAGCGTGTAATCCAGTGCGCGGCGATCATAGCCCTTCTCGCTGGTTTGACGAGCAAGTGCCTCCAGCAGCGGTCCGGCGTCAAAGTCAGTCACCTGCCGCTTGAGCTCTGCCACGATGACCGGAGCCAATTCCGCGAGTGGGAGCGACTGGACGAGACGCTTGGCAAGAACATCTATGGATGCCGCCGCCTCTGGGGTGCGCATTCCTTTTTCCACACCGCCCAGCACCAAATCGGCCAAACGAATATCTGCAATTTTAGACGCAATGCTGTCTTTGTTTAGCAGGTTATTTTCCACGGTACTCACCAATGCATTCGTGAGCTTGTCCCTATTTTTAGGAAGCAGCGCCGTATGTGGTATCGGAATGCCTAGCGGATGACGGAACAAAGCAGTGACAGCGAACCAGTCTGCCAGTCCACCTACAAGTCCTGCCTCAAAAGCTCCGGCTAACAAACGAGCCCAGCCATATTGCTGGAAGGGCAATGTGGCTGCAAAGCCTGCCCCTAGAATAACGAGCGACCAAGCCGCTGCGGTTTTCGTATTTTTTGGTTTTCCCATCCTGTAATCCTCCAAACTGACTATCGAGTAAGTAAAGCACTATACCTGTATTACCCATCATATCATTGCCCGTGTCATTTCCAAAGTTGAAAGCACTTTTGATGAAACGCGCAAGGGCACTTTTTGCGTAATTTTTTATGCATATATCTCTCTTTTTTACATTCATGTTTGTGAACAAAATCACAGTGGTGGGCCCAAACTCTTATTTTCAATAATAAGCCTTACGAACCATTTTATCAGAACCAAGTCCCATTTTTTTTAAACCGAAAGGAGAAGTGAACAAGAAAGTTGAATGGGCATAAGATACCTTTTTTCAGTACCATTTTGGTATTTGACCTCAGAAAGGATTTGAATCCATGATAACCCCAGATTCTTTCAACAGCATTCGACTTTTTCATATGGATTATCAGGTTAAATATCCATAAAAAGCGAGACTCCCATAAAGCTCACACACATAATTTGATATATAGACATATTTGTTGTGATAAAATAAACTTTTATAAATAGGAAATCATGTTTAATCAGCCATTATATATTGGTAAATCAAACCAAGATATGCTAGATAAAATTGCTTTTTTGTAAAGGAATTGAATATGACAACAGACCAAAAAAACAACTTGGGCCTCTGGAATAGCGATCCGGTCGTAATTGTACGTACTCCCTCCGCTTTTGCCAAGCAATCCCTTTTATATATTCAGGAATTAGGCTACTTCCAAAAAACCTCTGCTTTTACGATGGAAAGGAAAGAACTTGCCTCTTTTTTGCTTGTCTTTACGTTGTCTGGTAAGGGAGAATTACTGTACCGGGACAAGAAATATATCTTAAAACCTCAAGATTTGTTCTTTATTAATTGCGAGGAATATGTTCAATACAGTACCTCCGGTCATGAATCCTGGGAGTTTATCAGCCTGTACCTGTATGGCAACCTGATCGAAAATTTTTACGAACAATTTGCCAAGCATAATAAACCGGTCATTTCCATGCATAATCCGTATATTATATTGGATAAGCTCCATGCCCTGATTTGCGGGCAGTCTGACAGAAGTCTTTCCGCTGAGCTACTAACGTCCAGGCTCATTGGTGAAATACTGACGTTCATTTTGCAGCATCCCTATGATCATCCACATGTGAATGCTGAAACCCTCAGCGAAGTACGCCGGGTACAGCAATATTTGGATCAGTCCTACTGTGAGCGAATAACACTGGACTCGCTGGCAGATATGTTTGAATTAAACAAGTTTAATCTGGCTAAAAATTTCAAAAAGCAGATCGGTTTCTCTCCGATTGATTATCTCATTAATGTCCGTATCACAGCCGCTCAAAGCTGGCTTAAAACCAGTGACATGTCCATTGTGGATATCGCAAGGTACGTAGGGATTCCCAATACGAGCCATTTTATTAACCTATTCAAGGAGCATGTAGGAGAAACACCTCATTCCTTCCGCAAAAAATGGGGAAACCGTTCCAAGTTGTAAATGAGAGGTTACATGAAATCAGTTTGATAGATGATAGACGCACAAGCTATTCAAGTTAATGGCAAAACTGTCGAAAGGCAGTGACGCAAAACTATAGGGCCTTCCTATCCAGATGGCAGCCAGCTACCAGATGAACGAGCTTTTTATTATGTCTTTTTTACATAGATCCATCACAAATTGCTATGCCTCTCTCGAAGAAAGCCCTGATCACTATGATCAGGGCTTTTTTTCTATTGGGATAGTCATGTCAGCCTAGCATGCTGAATATACTAATTTCAAAGCATTACCCATATTACGATGAATAGGAGAATCACTTGGAGCATGAGAACAAAAATAAATGTAATGATCATTGCCTTATTGCTCATTGTCCAAAGCTTTTTCAGCGCAACTCTGGCTTACGCAGATGCTCCAGCTACAGAACTGCCGCAGAGTGCTGTATCTGATCCTACACATACCGTTACAGATGCTGTATACGTTGTCCCAAACCTTGAACCTCCTGGGGAGATTCCTTCAAACACGGTCCCCTTCGTTCAAGGAGCAGTCAGTTCAAAATCTCAACATGATGCAGCTCCACAGAGCATACTAACGAAGTTGAGTCTGACCGACGAAACAGGTCGTGTCATTGATGCGGTATATAGCCCCGGCAGCCAATTCGACATCGGATCAGCCATCCAACTAGGATATGAATGGGAGCTTCCTGACAATACCTATAAGTCAGGGGACACCTTCACCTTTCATTTACCAGAACAGTTTGTCATCTACTCTGATATCTCATCTCCGTTAGTCACTACCGACGGAACCGTGGGATACTTCACAGTAGATCGTCAGGGCAAGGTTATCATGACCTTTAACCAATATGTAGAGAATCACTCCAATGTCAGCGGTAAACTACAAGTTAAAACCGAGTTTACAAAAGAAACGGTGAAAGGCAGTACAGAAATCATCATTGCGATTCCGATCAAAGGCGGGGTGCAAACGGTCATCGTGAATGTCAAACCCCAGTCAGGGCCGCCCCTAAGCAAACAAGGGAAAATAGCTGGCACAAACCAGATCGACTGGACCATTGATGTGAATAAACAGCTAAACACCGTAAAACATGCCCTCATCTCCGATCCCATTCCTTCAGGGCTGGAACTCAGAAGAGACTCTATCCGGCTCTATCATCTACAAATCAATATCGACGGCTCAACCGTTGTTCGAGACCTAGTAAATGCGAGTGAATATGCCATTGAAGCAGATCAAGCCGGGACAGGGTTTGTGATTCGTTTTCAAGACGATAGCATGAACACGGCCTATCAGATTCAATATTCCACGCGTATTATTGGCGACGAAACACGTTTTTCCAACACAGCGACACTTTCAGGAGATGCAATAGAGAACGTTGCTGCTACCGCTACTGTTCAGGTAGAACGTGGTGAAGAATTCTTGTCCAAAAAGGTTGAAAAATATGATCATGCCACACAAACACTCTCGTGGGCCATAAGATATAACTTCGGCGAGACAAAAATCCCCGAAGCCAAAGCTCTTTTAATTGATCATTTCAACAAAACTCAAGAGTTGCTGCCCGGTTCTTTGAAAGTATTTAAGGGAAACACACTGGAGGAACTCCCATCGTGGGCGTATACTGTCATCCCAGTTGATTATCCGGACCGCAACGGCTTCAAACTTCAATTCAACTTCGACGTAGATTCAGCCTATACCATCCGATACCAGACTCAAGCCAGAGGCCGTGTCTATGAAAATGAAAAAGTTATAAACATCATAACCTCAGATGGAACCCAGAAGATCGTATCGACGGAAATCATAAGTGGAGTTATGACTAAAATGTATGACACACCCAATTACAACACCAAAATCATACCTTGGGTGATTACCATCAATACGGACTTGTACACCATGAAAAATATTGTCATTCAGGATGTGTTTCCAAACGGGGGCTTGGCCTTGTTACCGGACACCATGAAAATTCAAAGTGTTGACGGAACAACGGAGCTACGTGCGCCCACGGATTATGAGCTGGTTCCGCTATCACAGGACTATAAACAAGGATTTACGCTCATTTTTCATAAAACCATTCAGAAAGCTTATACGATCAAGTATTCAACCACCTATAATAATGACTGGAAAACGGATACGACGAAGCCTGAGTTTCGTAATAAATCCCTTATAGAATACCAGTTTGAAAACGGAGAAAGATCATCGCAAGACGTGGAGTGCCCAATCTGGCCGGACTTTATGACACAACGAAACGGTGCCAAGCAAGGAAGCTATAATGCGACCTTCAAGCTCATTACCTGGGACATTAAAGCTAACTACAATCGCAAGATTCTGAATCACGCGGAAGTGAGAGACCCCTTGTTGCAAGGTCAGAAGTTACTGCCCGCCTCCGTAAAGGTATACGATATGACCCTGCTGGGATGGTGGGATGGCGTACAAAAAGGGGCTGAAATCCCGGCAGATCAATACACCATTATTCCCCCCTCCGAGCAAAATGGTAATGAATTGCGTATCCAGTTCAAAAATAAGATACAGACTCCCTACTGGATTACCTTTCAAACTTCATTGGAAGGAGAACTGATTGAAAAGGAAATCCATAATCAAGCCCTTCTACTGGATGGACAAAAAACAGTCTCCGAATGGGCAGCGCAAGTCACGGTACCTCATGGCGGAGAATATGTCTCTAAAGTCGGTACACAAAATGGAAATAAGATCGATTGGAGCATCCGCATCAATGAAGGACAGTCCCATGTATCCAACGCTAAAATTATAGATCAGCCTAGCAACAATCAAATCCTAATTGAGGATTCCTTTCATTTGTACTCTACAATCATCGCTGCCAACGGAAATACCACCAAAGGCACCGAGTTGATTAGAAACCAAGATTACAAGCTGTATATCAAGACAGACGCTCAAGGCCAGCAAACTTTTGAAGTTTCTTTTGCCAAGGATATTTCCACTGCTTTTATACTTGAATACCAATCATTCATTCATGCTGAAGACAAAGCCAAGGTGAGTAATAAGGTTGCCTTTGAGGGGGAGCGCTTGACGACAGAGATGCGGGAAACCAGCCAGGAAATCATCGTGCGAACGTCTTCCGGCTCCGGTTCTGGCGGAGGTGTGACCGAAAGTCTTGAGCTGACCAAGGTAGATCAAGATATGCCTGACAAGGTACTGCCTGGCGCACAGTTTGCGCTCTATGATAAAGGTCAAAAAAGAGCCCCGCTCATTCAGACTACCAATGCGGAAGGCAAAATCATCTTTTCCTCCTTGCTTCATGACGATTACATCTTGGAAGAATTGGCAGCACCGGAGGGCTATAAAGTCACCGAGGGCAAGCTCGAGATCAAAATAGACGCAACACTGCGACAAAGTTCTGGTGTAAAGAGGGTTGTGATCACCAATCGTAAAGAAAAGAAAAACGACCCTTCACCCCCGTCCGGAGGCTCAGGTAAAAAACATGACAAAGATCCAGAAATACCCGATAATCCGTCTATAACCGTTCCTCCGTCATTGCCAAAGTCTCCGGAGGACATAGTCCCTCCACAGGAGGAACCTGCGCCTATACCGCCGGAGCCGGAGCCACCAGCCGTCATACCTCATCAAGATCCTCCTCCTCCGGTGAATTCGAAAGACGATCCCGAACCTAAGATCCGTCTCAAGGTTCCGGGAAAAGAACCTGAAGAGCCAGAGGATACACCTGCGTTACATCAATTGCCCCAAACAGGTGAAAGCAGCCCCGTTCCGTTCTATTTGACAGGCATAGCGATGGTTATATGGGGCGTATTTTTGAAATTCAGACGAACAAACAAAAAATAAAACCGATCACCTGCCCTGATCTCCCGACTCATTCCCGATTGGAATGAGTCGGGAATGGGGCATTTTTCAAAAAATATGTATAATCCGTATATTGCTTAGGGGAGGCGAGATTGCTGAGTCTGCGTAAACTTTCCTACGTATTTATTGTGTTAGGCTTACTTTTTATTTTGTTTCCTAAAGCGATGGAATGGAATGAGGATCGGGAACAAAGCAAGCTATTAAAAGCAGCCGAGCCACCATCAGGAAAAGGCGATGCGCTATCGACTCCCAGTCTTACAGACAGCTATGCTCGCTTGTCCACTCGTCTTACAGAAGTTCCGGTTAGTGAAGCACGACAAAATACTTCCCCATCCCCTGCTTCCATGGCAAGCGCTAATGAACAAACTCCCATAGCCACTATTAGTATAAGTCGTATTGCTTTAAAGCTCCCTGTATTGGAAGGCGCAACGAGGATAAATATGAGACACGCGGCTGTACATATGCCGGAAACGGGGACGCTGGGACAAGCGGGGAATGCCGCCATTGCTGCTCATCGAGCCCGTACCTCTGGACGTTTATTTAATCGTCTAAATGAATTGAAGATCGGGGATAAGATTGTTGTAAACACTCAGGGTAGCCAATATGTATATAGCGTTTATAGCCTGAAGGTGGTCGATCCTACGGACGTGTCTGTTCTGAAAAGCTTCAAAAAACAAAAGCTGCTTACACTGATTACATGTGATCCTCTCGTAAACCCCACCCATCGTCTCATTGTTCAGGCCAAACTAAGCACCTAAAGCTATTTTAAAGATCCTATTTCTATGAGTAAACATAAATCAGGCGGGCCATTCCTGTTCATTACAGAAATACACCCGCCAATGCTCACATCATAATTCAGTTGGATTCTTGGCAATCAGCTTGAAATCATCAAAGTGGAATCCTGGTGCAACCACACAGGTTACCAGCACGGGCTCATCCCCAAGCGGACGTGCCGTTTGCCATACTGCTCCTGGGACGAGTGCTTGTGGATGCTGTCCTGCCTCCACATCCGCACCGACGATAATCACAGTTTCTTCACCAGGCTCTTCTCCGCTTCCACCCAATTTCAACTCTACAGGGCTTCCGCTATGATATAACCACAGCTCATCAGAATGGACCACATGCCACTCGGAGAACTCGCCCGGATGCAGCAAGAAATACGTAGACGAAGCTGCAAAGCGCGGACCGGAATACACATCCGGCAGTACAGGCTTCGGAATTTGGAAATGGGCCTTCCACATCTCTTTGTACCAGCCGCCTTCTGGATGGGGCTCCATGCCCAATGCCGTTACTAGCGGTGAAATAGCTTTCGTCATTGTCTAACCTTCCTTTACCCTAAATTCCTTCTTCCCTACTGTAAAACATAGCGTTGCTTTTGTCACGTTTCTCCCTTGGCATGTCGAGGATCAATAGTTTATGTCAAATTTAATAACATAAAATTACGGATATTCATTCATTCCCAACATATAAATAACAGTTTACTAGCAAAAAACACACCAAAATACATTACACGTAAAGTTTAGTGACATAAAATCTTGTTTTTTATTGTAAGCTTATAGTATCATGAGAGAAATTTTTAAATTCTAATAGAGCTTGATCATGTCAATCCGTCTACTAAGCTATGTATCCAAGCCTAAAAAGGGGTGAGCTCTCTGATCCAGTTTCGCAATGTCAACAAGCATTACGGTCACTTCCATGTACTCAAAGACATTAATCTTCAGATTAAGGAGGGCGAGGTCGTCGTAATCATCGGTCCCTCCGGCTCGGGTAAAAGCACCTTGCTTCGCTGCATCAATCGTCTGGAAGCGATATCGGATGGGGAGCTGATCGTTAACGAGATCCCGGTACACGACAAAAAGATTGATATTAATGCCTTCCGTCGCAATATCGGGATGGTGTTCCAACATTTCAATCTGTATCCCCACAAAAAGGTGATTGAAAACATTGTACTGGCACCTATGAAGGTACTGGGCATCTCGAAAGAAGAAGCGACCCAAACAGCCATCACCTATCTTAAGCGCGTCGGAATCGAAGAAAAGGCACAGAGCTACCCCGCCCAATTGTCCGGTGGACAGCAGCAGCGGGTCGCGATCGCCCGCGGGCTCGCGATGAATCCAAAAATTATGTTGTTTGACGAGCCTACTTCAGCTCTTGATCCCGAAACGATCGGGGAGGTACTGGATGTTATGCGCTCGCTAGCCCATCAGGGCATCACAATGGTCATTGTCACTCATGAAATGGGCTTTGCACGTGAAGTGGCGGACCGCGTGATTTTTATGGACAAAGGACAGATTTTGGAAGACAGCCAACCTGCCGAATTTTTTCAGAATCCGGGTGAAGAACGGGCTCGTCTGTTCCTGAGCCGTCTGATTCATCATTAAACAGACTACCAATGCAGCGTAAATCGAAAGGGGAATGTTCTGATGAGAAAAAGATTTCAATGGAGTACTTTGGTGCTGGTAGCTTTATCTTGTCTGCTCGTCTTGGCAGGCTGTGGAGGCAAAGAAGGAGCAGCAACGTCGGGGAATGAGCCGGCAGCAGTCAACGGGCTGAAAGCGATCAAACAGCGTGGCAAACTGGTCGTTGGTGTGAAATATGATACCAAGCTGTTCGGACTGAAAGACCCGGCTAGCGGAAAAGTAGAAGGCTTTGATATCGACATCGCCAAGGCTGTAGCCAAACATATTTTTGGCGATGAAACCAAGCTTGAACTAAAAGAAGTCACGTCCAAAACACGAATCACCTTATTGCAAAACGGGGACATTGACGCCATTATCGCGACGATGACCATTTCGGATGAACGTAAAAAGCAGGTCGATTTCAGCGATGTCTATTTTAACGCCGGGCAATCTCTGCTCGTGAAAAAGGGGAGCCCCATCACCGGGCTGGAGTCTCTGACCTCGAATACCAAGGTGCTCGCCGTGAAAGGCTCTACCTCCGCCAAAAATATCCGTGAAAAAGCACCTGAAGCAACGATATTGGAATTCGAAAACTATCAGGATGCTTTCAACGCCCTCAAAGCAGGTAAAGGAGAAGCCTTGACTACTGATAACTCTATTCTGCTCGGCATGCAGCAGCAAGACCCGAATTATACTCTTGTAGGCGGGAACTTCACAGAGGAACCTTACGGCATTGCAGTAAAGAAGGGGCAAACCGAACTGCTACAAGCTATTAATGATACGCTCAAGGAACTGAAAAGCAACGGTGAATACGATAAGCTCCACGAGCAATGGCTTGGGGTTAAACCCGAATAGTATTCTTGTGAAGGAGCCGCGATTGCGAGCTCCTTCCTTTCTTAAGTCTGGATAAGGAGGTAAATTCGCAGATGCTTACTTTTGATATCAACGTACTTTTCGATCATAGCGACCGTTTCAGAGAAGGCTTGCTTCATACCGTTCAAGCTAGTGTCATTGCCTTGATCGGAAGCTTTATTCTGGGGGCTATTATTGCCATCCTCCGAATTGCGCCTTTTAAATGGCTGAACTGGATCGGTACCGTCTATGTAGAGGTCATCCGCAATATCCCATTGCTGATCGTCGTACTGTTTTTTTATCTCGGACTTCCTACTTTGGGCATCCCTTTGGACGGATTCGTATCTGGAACGCTCGGATTGACTGTATACACAGCCTCCTTTATTGCTGAAGCCATACGTGCCGGCATTCAATCTGTGCCCAAGGGGCAATTTGAAGCGGCAAGGTCCTCCGGGTTGAGTTACAACCAGACGATGATCAGCATTATTTTACCGCAAGCCATCAAAATTGTACTGCCTGCGATCGGCAACCAATTCATTAATCTGGTCAAAAACTCTTCCGTGCTGGCTATTGTGGCCGGACTGGACCTAATGTATTACTCGGATCTCATTAACTCGGATACCTTCCTGCCCATCACAGTCTACGCCATCACGGCGCTGTTGTATCTTATCTTGACGGTTCCGCTTAGCTTTCTTGTACTATACATGGAACGGCGTCTGTCCAAAACATCCTAAGGAGGGAAGCCCGTATGGATTTCGGTGGATTGTTTGTGTGGCCTAATGTGCGTTTTATACTGGAGGGCTTCCTGCTCACGCTGGAGGTTGCTATTTACTCTATCGTGTTCAGCTTCGCTCTCGGTATCTTATTCGGCATCCTGCGCTATACCCGCTTACCTGTCATTTCACAGGTTGCAGCCTTTATCATTGATCTCATTCGCAACCTTCCATTATTGCTCATTATTTTCTTCATCGGTATGGTTTTACCATCCATCGGAATTTCGATTTCCCTCAAGTGGGCAGCCATTACAGGCCTGTCGATCTTCGAGGGAGCCATGATCGCCGAGATTGTGCGCAGCGGCCTGAATTCGGTCCATAAAGGACAGGTGGAAGCCGCACGTTCCTCCGGTCTAAGCTACTCTCAAACCTTGTGGCATATCATTCTGCCCCAAGCGCTTCGTCGCATGGTGCCTCCGATGGTCAGCCAGTTCATTTCCCTATTCAAGGATACCTCACTGGCTGTCATTATCAGTTTGCCGGAGCTGACGCATAACATTCAGATTGTCGGTGGGCAAAATCAATCCTTTGTCATTCCAGCCCTGCTGTTCGCAGCTTTCCTGTACTTTGCTGTCAATTACAGTATGTCACTGATTGCACGCAGGCTGGAAGTTCGTACACATTAAAGCTCCTGATACTCATTAGGGTTGCCACTAGTTGGAACGCACTGTTAGTACAGCTTGTATCTTTTCAATCAATCGCTTCAACGCTTCTCCCTGATAACGGCCAGACTGATAAATCAACTCTAGTTGACCCTGGATCACGCCGCACAAAATAGGTACAGTGCAAAATTGTGAGCGATCCAATTCTGCCGCAAGGGACTCCGTCTGTAGGGTTACAGCAAGTCCCTCCTGCACCCAGCGCAGGATTGAAGGTATGGAATTTGTCTCCAAGACGATTGCAAAGGGATACCCGCGATCACGGAAGCACTTCTCAATCAGCTTCCTGCCGGAATGACACTCTGGCTGCATCGCCCAGGGTACATGCCTCAATTCGTCCAGTGTAATGGAAGAACGGTTGGAAAACACATGCTCTACGGGAACAACAAGACAGTAGTTCTCTGTACGAAGAGGAAGCTGGACAAGCCTTTCATCCGTACCCGAATGCAGCGTAATGCCAACATCCACTCGGTTATCCAGCAGCTGTTCTGTTACATCAAATGATGGATGGATGTGCAGGCTGACTTTAGGAAATGACTGATGAAAATGGATAAGCATTTCTTGTAATGGTTCCTCCAGCTCCGGTAATGCAATGCCAATCCGCAAACTCCCGCGTTGCTCGGTGCGCAACTCCTCAATGGAAGCCTTCGCTTGCTGTAAATCCTTGAGCGCATGTGCACTGTGTTGCAGCAACAATTTCCCGGCATCTGTCATTTTAATTTTCTTGCCTGCACGGTCAAAAAGTGTCATGCCCAATTCCTCTTCCAACGCCTTAATTTGCAAGCTAAGCGTGGGTTGGGAGATTCCGATCTTTTCCGAAGCTTTCGTAAAGTGCAGTTCCTCGCATACGGCAATGAAGTATTGAAGCTGACGTATTTCCGTCTTCCTTCTCTCCCTTCGAGAATCCCCAGAATGATCGCACTAAAAGGTCAAAAGAAGCGCAAAATCGGATCCATCCGGTTCGCGCTTCTTCTTCAGGTTATTGCGCTTTTTTGAGATTATTGGGCTACTTCTGCTTTTTCCGCAGTCAACGTAATATTCGCAAACGTGTCTGCATCATACTCCTTGCCACGGGAAATATCGTAATTAGCTACCCGATTATTCACTGCCTCCAGCGAATAACGGAATAACGTCGGTACAATGGGCGCCTCCTCGCTCATATACGCCTGCCACTGATTGTATATATCTTTACGATAATTGTCGTCAAAGGCTTTCACAGACACCCCTTCCTGCAACAGCTTATCATTCTCTTCACTGGTAAAGCGCGAGTAGTTAAAGCTGGCTCCGCGTCCATACAGCCCACTAGGGTTTACATCTGTACCTGTACTCCATGCGCCGCCAAAAATATCAATGCCGGGGTCATCCTTCTGCACACGATCATAGAAAGAATTGAACTCAAGCAGACGACCGTCCACCAGCTCGACATGAAGTCCGACATCCTTCCAGTTTTGCAAATAAAACTTTGCCAGCGATTCAGCTGTCGCATCTCCGCTCATTGCCGCATAATGGAGCACCAGTTCCTTGCCCTTGGGGTCCTCACGGTATCCATCTCCATTGGTGTCCACATATCCTGCCTCGTCCAGCAGCTTTTTCGCCTTGTCTGGATCATATGTGATGCCCTTCGCATTCACATCATGATATCCCTTAAAGGCAGGCGGAATCAGGGATGTTGCTGGAATCCGAAGTCCATGATAGAGCTGCTTGCCGACCTGCTCATTATTCAGCGCATAGCCAAGGGCCTGACGCAATGACTTGTTCGCCAGCTTGGCGTTCGGGTCCATGATATTTAGATTCTTGGCCTGATCGAATTTGCCCATCTTAAAGCCCACATAGCTATAAGATAATTCCTCCTGACCGAGAAACTGTACATTTTTCGGATTGCTGGCCTCATTGTAACGGGTGGTTGGATAGCTGGCCCAGTCAACTTCTCCACTTTTCAGCGCCTCGGTAATGACATTCGGGTTCACCACCTTCAGATGAAGTCCATCCAACTTGGGCTCACCGTGGAAATAATCTTCATTTTTGACGAATTCCACAGATTCACCTGTGACCATTGATTTAATTTTGAACGGTCCATAGCCAATCGGATTTTTGCGGACAGGATCAGATCCGGCCATATCTTTCACGGGAATATTCTGAAACACCTTTTTCTCCAGTGGTGTAGACCACAGCCCCGATTTCACCGAAGGATTAGGTTCCTTAAAACGAATGGTAACCTCTTTCTCATTCAGCACCTTGATACCGGAAATGGTTTTGGCTTTACCTGCGTGATAATCTTCCATGCCCACAATGTTGGTCATAAAGCTATCATAACGCGGACCTTCGTAGTCTTTATGACCGATCACTTCATAGGAAAAAGCATAGTCCTCCGCCGTTACGGGATTACCATCCGTCCAGTTCAGTTTGGGATCAATTTTGACAGTCACCGCCTTATTGTCTGGGGAAAAGGAAATCGTCGCCGCCCCTTTATCGTCAATATTTAGATTGGAGTCAATCGAAAACATAGAAGGGTAGAAAAACTGGAAGACTTCAAAATCAGGATTGCCTTCATAAAATACAGGATTCAGAATACCTTCAAAAGGGGTATCAGACACGAGTGCATAATTGATGATGCCACCCTTAATCGGGGCCTTATCGTTCTTGATCGCCTTCGCCAGCGCTGTCGTATTCACCTGCTTGCTGTCGGACCCTGAGCCGCCTGTACCGTCAGACGATTTCCCTCCATTTGAAGCGGAAGGCGAGCCGCTGCATGCGGCCAGTGAAAGCACCAAAATTGCAGATAGAACAGGCAGAATTCCTTTTTTCCAGCGTTTAACCATTGTAAATCCCTCCTTGTCATTGTCCTTATCCTTGAACTTCGTTTAACCCAGTCGTTGTCTAGCATCCGTGGCGCGTTTAAGCGCCTGACCAATAAAGTTAATCGCCAGCATTAACACCAAAATAAGCAGTGAGGCAGGCAACCACATCCACCAGCTATTCTGCAAAACATCCGGGTCATTCGCATAACTCACCAGTGTACCCAAGCTTGGCGTAGATTCCGGTAAGCCAAAGCCGAGATAAGAAAGCCCGGTCTCAATCCCGATATTTCCCGCGAGGCTGAGGGTCAGATTGACGATCACGACCGAGCTAAGATTAGGAAGCACGCCAAACCAGATGATTTTACAATTGGGTGTGCCAAGGGTTTTGGAAGCCTGCACATAATCCAGTTCGCGCTCCGACAACACCTTGGCCCGGATCAGACGTGCTTTTCCAATCCATAAAAAGGCGGTCATAATGAAAATAAAGGACCCTATGCCGCTTTTGGGTACAATGCTGACAAACACGATGACCAGCATCAAAAATGGAAGTACCAGAATAAAATCAATGATCCGCATGATGATGTTATCGACCAGCCCCCCATAAAAACCAGCCAGCAAACCTAACGTTAAGCCAATAGCGGCGGATAACAATGTAATCGTAAAGCCGATGGTGAAGGAATTGCGGGCTCCAATGACCAGCTGACCGAAAATATCCCTGCCCGCTCGGTCTGTACCCAGCCAATGCACTGAGCCGGGAGCTTCACGGATTGCGCCCAAATCCACCGTCGTGACTACATCCTGATTTACAAACAGAACAGAGGCATATATAAAGATCAAGAACAGAATTACAAAGCCAATAGAAACCAAGGCCATTTTGTCACGCACCAGCTCACGACGTAGTACAGACCAACTGGATGGTGATTTACGAATGATTTCCGGCGTGAAGACCTCCTCCACCTGTATAGACACCATAATCCCTCCCTTTCTCTAGACTTGTTCGCTATTCAATTCGAATGCGGGGATCAACTTTACTTAGGATGACATCAGATAGAAGGGTCCCTAATAGCGCCAAGAAGCCAGAGATCATGACCAGCGCGTTCACGACTGAAAAATCCCGTTGAGTGATGGACTGGAGAAATAATTGGCCCAACCCCGGATAACCGAAAATAGATTCAAGGAAAATATTTCCTGCAATTACTCCCGTCAGGTCATAGCCCAAAAAGGCAGCAATCGGCAATAGAGAGTTTTTGAAAATATGGCGAGAATAAATTTTACCTTCGGGCACCCCTTTGGAACGCGCGGTTTTCACAAAATCCTTCAGTCGTGTGTCAATGACCTCATTGCGCAAATACTGAATCGTAGCCGTTGTGCTGAGCAATGCGCCTGTAACCGCCGGTAAAATGAGATGATACGACTTGTTCACGTAATATGACCATGTCCCCGGCTCCACGCCTACATCCACACTGCCGCTGGTTGGAAACCAGCCAAGCCTGAATCCGAATACGTATAGCAGCAACAACGCGAGTATAAATAGAGGTGTCGCAAAGCTGAGATAGGTATAGCCCACTACGGTTTTGTCCAGCAGACTATGCTGATAACGACCGCTGAGTACGCCGAGCGGAATGGCGATCAGATACGTCAGAACCAGAATTACTACGCCCAGAAAAAACGTGTTTCCCAGACGGCTGCCAATCAGATCGGTAACGCTAATTTTATGTACATAAGATTTGCCTAGATCCCCGTGAGCAAGCTGGACGAGCCAGTTCCCATACTGCACCCACACCGGGTCATTCAGTCCCAGTCTTTGTCGCTGTTCTTCCAGTGCGGCCGGATTCAGATTGGGTGTCGATGTAATAAGTCCTGTCAGGGCATCCCCCGGCATAGCCTTAGCCAGGAAAAATATAAGCACGCTCAGTGCAAAAAGTTGAGGGATCATAACCAGCAGCCGACGCAGTGTAAATTTCCACATTTCTGTACCCCCTTATGGTAGCGCGACTTGATGGGATGGACTTACTGATTTTAGTGCAAACGGCTTTCCACTCGCGTCTAGATGTTTGGGCAGCTCTGTTTTGTAGGAGGATAAAAGCATTCGCCTTTTCTTGGCATTTTCCAGCCGTTTTGTAGGATCAATATTGGGAATGGTTGCAATGAGGCGCTGGGTATACAGATGCTGTGGACGCTCATAAATGTCTTGCTCGCTCCCCTGCTCCACTAGACGGCCTCGGTACATAATACCGATTTGGTCACACATATGGCGGATAATACCTAGGTCATGACTGATGAACAAATACGTCAAATTAAATTCCCGTTGCACATCCTTCATAAAATTAAGCACCTGTGCCTGCACAGAAACGTCCAGCGCCGACACTGGCTCATCAGCAATGATCAGCTTGGGGTTTAATGTCAGCGCACGCGCGATCCCGATCCGCTGCCGTTGCCCCCCGGAAAATTCATGCGGATATTTGTAGGCTGCATCGGCGTTCAAGCCGACCTTTTCCAGCAACGTCTGTACTTTCCTCCGTTCTTCCTCACTGCTCAGCCTTTCAAAATTTCGCAGCGGTTCAGCAATGACATCCAATACGCGTTTGCGCGGGTTGAGCGAAGAGTAGGGGTCCTGAAAAATCATCTGAATGTCTCTACGCAGCGGATGACGGTTGTTACGGCTCAGAGCCGCAAGGTCCTTTCCCTTAAAAAGAATCCGTCCGCTCGTCAGCTTATTTAGACCGATAATCGTCCTGCCTGTCGTCGTTTTTCCACAGCCGGATTCTCCCACCAGCCCGTATGTCTGGCCTGCCTCAATGCTGATCGACACGCCATCCACTGCTTTCACCTGATCGATAACACGCTGGAAGAAACCACCGCGCACCGGATAGTGGACCCTCAAATCATTTAACTCCAGTAGTGCCATGAGCAGCTTCCCCCTTTGCCTCGTGTTCAAAATGAAAATGCTGGTAACATGTACAACGGACCCAATGTCCAGCGGAAATTTCATTTAGTTGGGGATGGTCTTCATGCACTCTCTGCTGAATCCAGGGAATACGCGGGGCAAAGCGACAGCTATTGCGGGGGATATCTTGTAATGAGGGAACAATGCCGCCGATGACATGCAGTGATTCCCCCTTGGTATGCGATCCCGGCATGGAAGCAAGCAAAGAACGCGTATACGGATGCTGTGGATGCCTGAATAATTCAAAAACATCAGCGCTCTCCACGATTTCTCCGGCATACATGACCACCACGCGGTCGGCTACTTCTGCCACAACACCAAGATCGTGCGTAATCAGGATAATTCCACTTCCGGTCTCCTGTTGAAGCTGTTTGAGCAAGTCGAGAATTTGCGATTGGATCGTTACATCGAGCGCGGTAGTTGGTTCATCTGCAATAATAAGAGAAGGTCGGCAAGCTATGGCAATTGCGATCATCACACGCTGTCGCATCCCTCCTGACAGTTCATGCGGATACTGCTCATACACACGCACAGGATTCGGTATATCTACGTTTTCCAGCAGCTCCAGCACACGTTCCCTTTTTTGCTTCGTAGATAGTGACGTATGATAATCAAGATTTTCCTCAATCTGCTTGCCAATGCTCATCAACGGGTTGAGTGCTGTCAGTGGGTCCTGAAAGATCATGCCAATGCCCGCTCCGCGGATTTTATTCATTTGCCCTGAAGAAAGACGGTTCAGGTCCGTACCTTTAAAAAGGACCTCTCCCTCTACACGTGTGCGTTCCATGTCATGCAGTTGTGCGATCGAAAGCGCCAGTGCGCTTTTGCCACAGCCGGATTCTCCGACTACAGCCAGCACTTCATTGGGGTTGACCGTCAGATCCAGATGGTCGACTGCGGGGTGATATTGATCCTTGATGCGAAAAGATACGGATAATCCTTTAATTTCCAACACGGGTTCGGTATTCAATGCGCGCTTCCTCCATTCTCCATGGTCTTGTCCCGCTTATTCTCACCATGTTTGATGTTTAAAACCTCTCATGAACATTACATACCGTTTTTGTCGGAATAATTTGAATACATCCTATCACCAGTATATGGATATATCAATTAAGATTATGCTATCAACATCATTTAAAAAATCTATGATCCAGCAGTAGCGCGGCCTTTCTGGCACAAAATGTAATGAAATAACCAACCACAGGTTAATTTTCATTACAAAAAAAGTCGTTTGATCCCTCCGCAGGGATCAAACGACTAACTAATACCAGCTCACATTGAGCTTCTGGCGATAATTATGAAGCCGCTCCATAGGAGCCAGACTTGAACGTTCTAGGATCGTACCATTTGTAACCTGCTGCCGGAGCAGACCAAGGCTCAGGCTGCGGTTCCGTGGAAGCCGCAGGCTCCTCGAATGGCAGAAGCTTCGTGGGTTGATCCAGAGTCAAACCTTCCACATCGGACAATTTCATGTAGTCCTGCTTCCATGCAAGCCATTGGACCGTTTGCACCAGGAAGGTGGAATCATCCACTTCTTTAAAACCATCATATGTCTTCTTCGACTGTCCGTTTTCCTCACGCACATATTTCGGTGTAGCATCTTCTACAGGGGAAGAATCACCGATGAACGCTGCCTTGCCTTGACCTACCTTGGAGATAGCGGCATAAGGTCCTTCCGCACGGCCCCCGCCGTTATAAACTCCCTGGTCTACCGCATTCCCCCATTTTTTTGTGCCTGAAGGGATATAAGCAATGCCTTTAGCCTTGGTAGGATCAATAATAGCCAGCGTAGATCCTGCATGCATTGCAATCGAGCGCACACCCTTGGTAATGCCGAAAGATTGATCTGCGGCTACAATGTCGGTAGCATTCACGTCACCGAGCGCATTGTAACGGAAACGAACGCCAAAGTTGGTCGCCAGCCAATCGGAGCTTGTTAATCCTTGCATCGCCGGTGATGCAGCTTCTTCTGCAGTCATGCCTTTGGCCGGATTAGTATAGGCTCCACGACGGTAGCCATTCATAACCTCGGAGGAATCCCAACGGTTTTTGTTACGGTCCGCATTATAATGATCGGAGATGAAGAAAACGCTCCCCCCGTTATTCACGTATTGCAGCAGGGCAGCCTGCTCGGATGCCTTAAAGGCAACATTCGCTTCACCAATAATGAACACATCATATTGGCGCAACTTGTCATATGTTATGGCCTGCTCTCCATAAGTAAAAGGAATGGGACGGTTCAATTGGTCTACCGTAAAGCCTACATTACGCAGTCCATTGGCAAAGTCGGAGAAGGCGCCTTCAATGACCCAATCTGCTGCACCAGCGGTCTGTGCGTGCGTATTATCGAACAGCACCTTTTTGCCTTTTCCATCCGGCAATGTAGTACCGGGTTGACCCGGGTTGCCAGGTTCACCTGGTTCACCCGGCTCGCTTCCGTTCACCAGTTCAACAGCGCTTGGGCTTTTCACTCCACCAAAATTATTGTAGGCGCCGAGTGTACCCGTCACACGAATTTTGCTGCCGATCAGCTCAGGATGGCCTGATAGCCCATATTGCCCTCTGTACGCTGAAGTCAGCTGTACATCCAACAGATTAGACGTATTACGTTCATTTGCCTGATCGGCAATCAGTACGTTAAAATCATTCGCAAACGGGGAAGAAAAATTAGCCGTTTTCGATCCGGTAGCATGTCCGACGATGTAACCTTCCACCGTCACCGTACCTTCACTGCCTTGGCGCTGAAGTGCTTCGGCTACTGTCAATGCTCCCTCTGCCTTGACCTGACCGAATGGAACGAAGATCCCGATCAGCAGTGATACGATCGCTGCTAGATGCAGCATCCCTTTTAAGCGTGAACCTGTGAATCGCAAGCCTTTTACCATACGTCAATATCCCTCCTATGATTTCCATAAATATACTTGTCCTTTATCAGATTAGCCGCCAATCTTCTAATTCCTTCCTGGTTTCATCCATAATTATGTAAATTTTAATCTTTTTTATTGGGAACGCACCTGTTTATGTAAAAATTAAACCTGTGATTGACACCGAGCACGCCATACATTACGCTAAGAAAGACATGTAGAACGGTATACGCGAATGAAGATGACGGGAGAGTCTGTCCAGGGAGCCTACACTCTGGCGGCACCGAAGGAGCAAGGCGTCAGCACCCGGCTGACGGATAATCTCTCAGGTCCATGTATCGTCATCTGACGCAACTCTGGAGAGAGCGCAAGCCACCCAAGGGGTAAAGGCGGTAAGAACACCGCACGAAACTCTCAGGTAACGAGGACAGAGATAAGGGAAACTTCCTTATCCTGTCCTTTTTTGTGCTCACATTGTGCGTCAGCATTAGGAACCGTCATAACCGCGCAAAGACGCGGAAATACCATATAGTATGGTATTAGAACATACAGGGGGCCACACCATGCGTTTCAAAGATGTATTTTCCATTATCGGTCCGGCCATGACCGGACCTTCCAGCTCACACACCGCAGGCGCGGTACGGCTCGCACGCGTTGCACGGCACTGGCTCGGGACGCAGCCTGACCGTGCCCGTATGACACTGTACGGCTCCTTTGCCGATACGTATAAAGGACACGGTACAGACCTGGCGCTCATCGCAGGGCTGCTTAATTACGATACGGACGATCACCGGATTCCGGATGCCGAGCAATGGGCGGAGCAAGCCGGGATGGCCGTGGAATTCGCCGTCAGCGGACTCCCCGCGCCTCATCCGAACACTGTCCGTTTCGAGCTGTGGAAGGGCGAGGATCAGCGCACACTGTTGGGCTCCTCCATCGGCGGCGGCAGCATCCATGTCCAGCAGCTTAACGAATTCCGGGTCAATCTGACCGGGGAGCTGCCTACGCTGGTGCTTCTCCACTCGGATAAGCCCGGTACATTGGGCGCGATAACTTCAGCGCTGGGCGCGGCCCACATTAACATTGCCTATATGCACGTAGATCGCAAAGGCCGGGATGGTGAAGCACTCACCGCCATTGAAACGGACAGTTCTGCTCCAGCTGAACTGATTGCGGAACTGCGTTCTTTACCTCATATGTATGAAATTAAGATGATTAATTTGAAAAAAGGAGCTGAATCCGATGCGGTTTAGCCATCTGCATGAAATCAGCGCTTTATGCGCTGAAGAATCCACCACAATTGGCCGCTTGATGATTCAAGAGCAGGTACAAGAGACGAATACAACGGAGGAAGAAATCTTTCGCCAAATGTCTGATTATTATGAAGTCATGAAGGAAGCCGTTCATCGCGGTCAGACACAAGACACCGTATCCCGCAGTGGATTGACGGGCGGTGACGGCAAGCGCCTAGCCGAGTATCTGCGGGCAGGAGAAACCTGCTCCGGTGATGCCTCCGCGCTCGCCATGGCTTATGCCCTCTCCGTGTCGGAGGTTAATGCATCCATGGGTCGCATTGTCGCCACGCCTACCGCAGGCTCATGCGGGGTTATCCCTGGTGTGTTCATCAGTGCGCAGGAGCGGTTCGGCTGGGATGATGAGCATATGGTGAACGGTCTGTTCGCCGCTGGAGCCATTGGCTACGTGATCGCCAACAACTCCTTCATTTCTGGCGCGGAGGGAGGCTGTCAGGCTGAGATTGGCTCAGCTATCGGGATGGCCGCTGGCGCTATGGTCGAGCTGCGCGGTGGTACGCCTGAACAGGCTGTTCACGCCGTGGGTCTCGCTCTTAAGAACACGCTCGGCCTGATTTGCGACCCCGTCGCCGGACTCGTGGAGATTCCGTGCATCGTGCGCAATGGGCTGGGAGCCGTGACTGCGCTTGCCGCAGCGGACATGGCTTTGGCGGGTGTGCGCAGCGCTATTCCGTCTGACGAAGTCATCGACGTGATGCTTGAAGTCGGCAGTGCGATGCCGTCGAAGCACCGCGAGACCGCCAAAGGCGGCTTGGCCCAGACGCCGACTGGCAAGCGTTTGACCGAATCACTTACACGCAACACACCGACCAAGAAGGATAAGTCATAATTTATAAGCGGTAGCCTCCTTAAAATAAAAGAGCAAGCATATCGTCCTTGGACGTATGCTTGCTCTTTTGTTTTACTGAACGGTTACCTGTACCTTCGTCATTTTACCTGCATATTTCACAGTAATTACAGCTTTGCCCTTGCCCTGTGCCTTAATGTTACCGTCTTTGACGGTCGCAACAACAATTCTGGACGAGGACCAGACAGCCGGTTTGGAAACATCCTTCTCCGACTCATCCTTATACGTGGCTGTAGCCGTAACCTTGGCCAGCTGTCCTGCCTTCAAATTCAAAGCAACTTCGTCTGTTTGCAGGTATTTAAGCGTATCAACATCCACGGGCACGCTGATCACCTTCCCACCGAACTTCGCCTGAATGTTAGCTTTACCGTAGCTGACTGCGGTAACCTGACCCTTTTTAACAGTGGCTACCTTGTAATTAGACGTTTTCCATTCAGCTTGGGCCGTAACGTCCTTTTCTTTACCATCATTCGATTTAACCACAATCGCGATGGTTTTTTGATCTCCAGATTTGAGCGATAGCGCGATTGCATCCGCTTCAATCTTTTGCGCTACGTCCACTTCTACCGTAAACGTAATGTTTTGCTTGCCATATGAAGCAGTCACCGTTGCCTTGCCGCTACCATTCGCTTTGATCAAGCCTTCGCTAACTTCAACCACTTTTACATTGCTAGTTGTCCAGGTGGCGTCCTTGGTTACATCTGTTTTTGTACCGCCACTCTTAACTCCTGTTACTTTCAGCTGCTTCGTTTCCTGAGCACCAAGCGCAATTACACGCGAGTCAGTTTCCAGACGGTCTACAAGGCCTACTTGTACGTTAATCGTCAGTTTTTTGCCATTATAGGTCGCTGTAATAACCGCTTTACCAGCGGATTTACCCGTAATCGTTCCTTTGGACACAGAAGCAATATCTTCTGCGCTTGAAGCCCATTCTGCATCCTGTGTTACATCTTCCTTACGCCCATCCGCATAAGTAGCCGTCAAAGTTGCAGTATAGTCCTCATCAATATCAATCGTTGCCGTTTTGGAGGAAAGAGACAGATCACCGGGTACATTTACGGATACCGTAGCTGTAACTGTTTTGCCACCATAAGAAGCGGTGATCGTAGCCTCACCTGTTTTATAACCCGTGACTTCTCCCGCACTGACAAAAGCGATATCTTCATTGCTGGACTTCCACTCTGCCTTACTTGTGATATCTTCTTCCGTACCTGTTACATACGTTGCGGTCAGCTTGAGCTTTTTGGATTCCTTGGCATTCAGGCTCAGCTTGTCCTCACTCAAATCCAGATATCTGGAGGTTTCAACATCTGTCTTGATCGAAACGGTCTTATCTCCATACTTAGCGGTCACCGTAGCCGAACCCGCTCCAATCGCCATAATCGTTCCCTTATTCACAGTCGCAATTTTTTCATCGCTTGATGTCCAAGTAGCTTTATCTGTGATATCCGTTACCGTCCCATCCGGATAAACGGCAGAAACTTGTATTTTTTTAGATTCATCCAGACGGAGAAAAATATTGGATTCGCTGGCTTTCAGCTTGTTCGTTTGATCAACATCCACCGAAATCGTAGCGGACATCGTGCCATATTTACCTGTAATTGTCGCCTTTCCCGCGCTATAGCCGGTAATGGTGCCTTTCAGTACATCCGCCACAGCTGCATTGCTGGAGCTCCACTCAGCGGACTCTGTCACGTCCTGTACCGATCCATCCGGGAATGTCGCTGAAAGTTTAACCTTCTCAGTATCCTTCAGCAAAAGAGAAACCTCTGATGAACTGACATCGAGACGTTTAACCTGCTCCACCTGCACAGCAATGGTTACGGTCTGTTGACCATATACGCCCTTAATATTGGCTGTACCTGCTCCCTGAGCGGTAACCAATCCGTTAACTACTGTTGCTACCTTTTGATTATCCGAGGTCCAAGTAGCGTCACCCGAAACCTGAGCTGTTGTATTATCACTGTATGTCGCTGTCAAATCAACCTGTCCTGTACCGCTTGAACGCAAGTTCAGGCTTTGTACACTGGATGTCAGCGCCTTAACCTTTTTCGTTACATGTACCTGAACCGATTGCACCTTCTCTTTATAGGTCGCAACCACGGTGGCTTCCCCTTCAGCCTTAGCCGAAACTGTACCATTATACACGGTAGCAATAGCTGTATTATCACTTTTCCAATCCGTGCTTACGGTTACATTCGAGGTTGTCCCATCGCTAAAAACAGCAGTAGCCGTCAACGCAGCCGTATCTCCCTGCTGCAAAGTTACCTCGTTAGAGGAAAGGACTATCTTGGAAAGCACCGCATCCGCAGCAGATGCAAACCCTGCATATGATGTAAAACTTGAAATCAGGATGACCAACGCCAGAAAACCGGACCATCTATTCTTCAAAATCTAATTCCCTCCCATTTCAAAACTTAAATTAAGGATTTCGCAAAATCCTTACACCTACGTTTTATGTCGTCATATGGAAAAGAATAGTTTAGGCTTCGAAGGAAATTTGGTCCTTATTAACTAGATCGTTTTTGATAAAGATTAGACATTACAATTTGTGTAGCTTCAGAGCCATAGTAAAGGGTTTTCTCAACAGATCCACAATCTCGCATTTACAAACAGCTATAAGCTGCTGCACGAACTCTCAAATGATGGTATTCTTCCATACTAGGAGACAACTGATGCATATAAACGACGGAGAATTGTTCGCTTGGATCTATAGAAACCCAAGTGCCGGCTGCTCCCGTCCAGCCAAATTCTCCAATAGAACTATTTGCATGCCCAGCCGCTTTATCAATTAACGTGCGCACGCCCAGTCCGTAACCATAACCTGTATGATATGAATTGGTAAAATCTAATAATTGATCTGCATTCAGATGATTGGTGCGCATTAAATCAATGGTTTTTCTCCCTAATAGCCTCACGCCATCTACCATACCTCCATTCGACAGCATTTGTGAAAATGTAAGGTACTCCTTAACTGTCGAATACAGACCTGCGCCCCCACTTTCATATATAGCATCTGGCTGATGATATTCATCCAAGAAACCCTCTATTTTCTCTAGTTCTCCGGCGTCTGTCCGTTGGTAAAAGGAGGCCATTCGCGATTCAATATCTCCACGATATCGGTAACCTGTATTGTTCATTCCAAGCGGATCAAATATTTCATCCTTTAGGAATTGCCCTAATGATTTACCTGAAATCACTTCAATAAGACCTGCAACCAGGTCATGTCCATATCCGTATAACCAGCGTGTTCCCGGCTCAAAAGAAAGCGGAATCTCAGAAAGCGCTTTAATTTCTGTGCGCAGATCATATTTCCCCTGCTTTTCCTTTAACGTTGTAAGGACCCTTTGCATTGCCCGTCCTGTCTCTGAAGGCTCGGAAGCGTAAGGAAGACCCACACTCATATTGAATATATGCTTAATTAAAATGGGTTTCTCCGCCTTATCCACGTAAGTGTATCCGTTAGGAGCGGTTTTGAATACATGCGCATTACGATATTCGGGAAAATATTCATACAAAGGCTCATTCAACAAAAATTGCCCACGTTCGTACAGCATAAGTGCAGCCGCACAGACAACAACCTTTGTCATGGAAAACAATCGATACACTGTATCCTCAGTGATTGGCTTTCGGGCTTCCAGATCAGCATATCCATGATACCCTTCATACAACACTTTACCATTCTGGGCAATGGCACAACCGCAACCTGCCGGCCCATTTGCTACGAATTGTTTCAATAGTTGGTCTACCTTGTCAAAACGAGACATATTCATCCCTCCTATTTTTCCTTCAAAAGAAATAAACTTCCCCTCGCACTCTAATTTCCTGTTCCAACAAGCTCAGCACGATCCCTTGTAAGCGCTTATTCCCCGCATTTATTTTAACGGTAAACTTGGTAAATACATAGATTATTTGTCATAATCAGATGGCTTTACATTAACAATTCAGCCACCGTTTCCTTCCAGCGATGGATCACCGATTCCGGTTCCTTGAGACGGACCGTGACACCTGTCAAGATATCCGCATATTGGGCCGAATCTTCTCTGGCTGCAAAAACATGAGCCGCAAATCGCTCACGTACATGCTTGGCTCCGGGCAAAGCAGGCAGATGTTCCAGCGACAACCGCACATAATGCGCCTTCCCCTTGGTAAACACCGCAAGCGTCGCCTTCCCGGTACGAATCATGTTGCCCGTCGTGGTCGTGCCTGGCCATAGTGCCAGACGCAAATTCCTCTCGTCCAGCGCTACAACTTCACCCACACTAATCATCGCTATGTGCGGCCACTGATCTTCCGTGACCGTCAGCAGCATCATTGCTTCATGCTGCTTGTCCTCCAATACCTTACCGTCTAGTAGCGTGAACAGTTCCTTACCGATCCTTGGTGTCTGCATGAGTTATAATCCCCTTTACACTTGGCCTATAACTTCAAAGTACCATAATTTACGGCTACTTACGAACGACCTGTATCCGCTCTGGAATAGGAGGAACATGAGCAGCATTCGGAATATCTTGGGGGTTTACCTTGAACGCCGATTTATACTTTGCTGGATCAGTAATGCTATCCGGTTCTGAGGTGCGCCATGTGAACATGCATACAGGACACAATAAGACCTCCCAGGCGCCTTTAACTGGCGAGCGGGTAACAACCTCCGAACGATTAGATTCACAACGGGGACAAATATGCATCTGTCAGCACTCCTTTAAACTTTCTTTATTTTTAAAATAGTTAGCGAAGCATCTGGCTCAATTGTTTCTCCCATTCCGCTACACCCAGCGGGGAATCAAGCGACTGCGAGTAGTGGCCTCTAATATCCGGTGCCACAGGTGTCGTCGCATCCAATATCATTTTGTGCGTCATACCTGCCGGATCAGAACCGGGGTCAAGCGGTAAAATAGACAAGCCTGGGACTATGACAGTATCATGCTTCGGATGCAGTTTGGTGGATAAAGCCCACATGACCTGCGGCAGATTGAACGGATCGACCTCCTCATCCACCACAATCACCAGCTTGCAATACCCCAATCCATGCGGAGTCGTTAACGCACGCATTCCCACAGCCTTTGCAAAGCCGCCATACCGGGTTTTCGTGGAAATAATAGCGACCAGCCCATGCGTATACATAGCATTAACGGCTACGATTTCATTAGGAAAAGCATCCTTAAGTTGCTGAAACAACGGTACACTTGTATTCACACCGATCATATAATCCGTTTCCGTCCAAGGCATCCCGATGTACAGATGCTCAAAGATAGGCTGTTTGCGGTGATATACACGATTAATCTGAATGACTGGCATCGCGCGACCGCCGGAATAGTGACCTGTGAATTCACCGAATGGACCTTCATACTCACGTTCACCTGCTAACACTTCGCCTTCCAAAATGACCTCAGCTCCCCAAGGCAGATCCAAATCTGCATCCTTCGCTTTGACCACACGGTAAGGCTCACCCTGAATGGCGCCCGCCATCTCATATTCGGATTGATCGTACAGCAGCGGCGTAGAAGCAGCCGTTGTTATAACAGGCTCACATCCGAGGGCAATAGCGACCTTCAGATTTTCGCCGCGCTCCTCAGCCTGACGGATATGGATCGCAATATCATGCTGTGGTACAGGCTGGATGCCCAAACGGTTCTTGCCTTTTACCTGCATCCGGTACAAACCGACATTTTGCTTACCGTAGGTGTCCGGGTCATCCAGATCGCGTGAAACTAGAATTGCTTTATCCAGGTAAAATCCTCCGTCCCCCTGATTCAAACGAAATAACGGCAAAATATCAAACAAATTAATATCCTCTGTAATCTCGACTTCATGGAAAGGAGCAGTTTCTTCCCGCTTCACGGGCACCGGAAATTGTTCATAGCGTCTGGCAAATTCAAAAAACTGCTCCTTGAGCGGCGTGTTTTTTGGCATTCCCATCATGAGGGCATGATTGGGCCAGGAGCCCATCACATTCATTGCAATACGAGCATCCGTATATCCATAGATGTTGTTGAAAAAGAGAGCAGGCGTCTTATCTCCAAGATTGTTTAATGCTCTGTTAGCTGCTGCGAGGTCCGGCTCCGGCTTTACCTCATCGCTGATCGTGAGTAATTGTCCCTCCTTTTCCAAGGTGTGTAGAAAATCGCGAAAGTCTTTATAAGCCATCATTCATTCTCCTTCGTCTTTCGATTTCTCAATTCTGGTGCAGTCTGGAGTCAGTCTGCTTCATTCCATCCCAACGTTTGGCTGCGGTTGTGACAATACCGAACTGATCCAATGCGCGAAAAACAATATGATCCACTAATTCCTCGATACTTGCAGGATGATTATAAAAGGCAGGCATCGGCGGCAGGATCATCACGCCCATACGTGACAGCTCCAGCATATTTTCCAGATGGATACTGCTTAATGGTGTTTCTCTGGTCATGAGCAGCAGCTTCTTTCGCTCCTTCAGCATCACATCCGCTGATCGGGTAAGCAGGTTGTCCGCCATACCTATACGAATAGAGGCAAGGGTCTTCATGCTGCAAGGAGCGACGACCATGCCGTCTACTCGAAAGGAGCCGCTGGAAATACGCGCAGCCTGATCCTTATACGAGTAGACTGCATCCGCCATTGCCTCCACTTCCTTCACCGTATAGCCTGTCTCATAGGGAATGTTCGCAATAGCCCACGGAGATAGCACCAGATGGCTTTGGACTCCAGCCTCTCGTAATTGTTGCAATATACGTATACCGAAGATCGATCCTGTCGCTCCCGATATTCCTACAATGATTTTCTTCATATGTCCCCTCCTTCCACCCCATCGTTTTATGTTCACCCATGCATTACTGTCAAAAATTATACGCCTGTTCCTTGCACACGAAAAATATATATAATATATGTAATACATACTTTAAAAGTATCCAAATTGAAGCGTTGTTTAGAAATAAGGAGGAATCCCAATGGACATGAAGCATCTGCATTACTTTTGCGTCATCGTGGAGGAAGGGCAAATCACCAAGGCCGCCAGAACGCTCAACATGGCCCAGCCTCCGCTGAGTCAACAACTCAAAAATATGGAGGACGAGCTTGGCGTAAAGCTGATTTACCGTGAAGGAAAGAAGTGGGAGGTTACCGAGGCAGGATATACACTGTATACACGCGCCAAGCGATTATTGGCTGAAATGGAGGACACCTGTAGAGAAATTGGGGAGTTTGAAAACAAAGTAACCGGCACACTTTCCATAGGCACGTCATCCGCCTGTATGTCTCTGATTACTGAACAACTCAGTCGCTTTCATCAGGATTTTCCAGAGGTATACGTTAAAATAGGACACGGAGACACACATCATCTGGAAGAACTGCTGCACCAAAATAAAGTTGATCTGGCCCTGCTGCTGCTTCCGGTAGATGATAAATCGTACCATACGATTGAACTGGAGGGCGTTTCTTTTGTTGCGGTTCTTCCGTGTGAATGGGCAGATCGCCATCCCAGTGGGGAAATTACATTACAGGAAGCTGCCAGCTATGACCTCTTGTTGGGACGCCGAACAGAAGGACACGGACTATACGAAACCGTCATCCGCAAATTTCAGGAACACCATCTTATTCCGCACGTCGTACTGGACTGTCCTGAAATTTCGACCATTCTCTCGCTCGTTTCCACAGGCATGGGAATTACCATTATTCCAGACGCTGGCTTGGGACAAGAATACGGGGACAGATTTCGCATACTCTCCATTAAGGAGCCATTCCCCTTCACACAGCCTGCCGTCGTATGGCGCAAGGATCGTTATTTATCCAATGCAGCTCGCAAATTTGTTGAACTGCTACAAGCTGGAGACACGAAAAGGACTGTTTCAGGAGTAGATGCTCTACCACTCTACTCCTGAAACAGTCTGATGCTTGAAGAAATTCCTTCATTCGGTCGTTGATACCGCCTTATTTTACTCCCTGATGTCGATACTCGGTTGGAGTCATTCCACATTTGCGCCGGAATACCTGTGTAAAATGCCGCATATCCTGATAACCGATCCGCTCTGAAATATCAGCCAGCCGCAGATGAGGATCACTGAGCAGCCGTTTCGCCTCCTCCATACGCAAGCAAATGACGTAATCCTTGTAGCCTTGTCCTGTCTTTTGCTTGAATAACTGGCTGAAATACACCGGATTCAAAAATACGATTGAAGCCACCTTCTCCAGCGACAGCTCCTCTGTAAAGTGAGCCCGAATGTATTGCAATGCCACATCTACCGTATGCATGCCTTTGCGGAGACATTCTCCTGTATCCGCTGCTGCGGCTGCAATCTCCTCTGGCGTACGTCTTAGTCGCGCCACCTCTTCAGGTATGGAGGCAAAATTGTGATGAACACCCGAACGTGTAATTTGTAGGGGCACCTTCACATAACGCTTCAAATGGGATTCGAGCAACGTCTCTAGCCGTGCGGCCTCTGCCTCATCCCTTAGCCTTGCAATGCCCAGCAGACTATGGCGGTCTAGACTGACGACAAAGCCGCTGCCTCCTGCCTCAATGAGCTCGGACAGTACATTTTCAATCATAAAATGCTCCAGATGCGTCTGCTTGTGATCAGGTTCCATGCGAACCATGAAGAGATGGAATTCCGGATAATTTTCGACAAAAGGCTGTATATCCAGCTTTCCCGTATCCAGTCCAAGGGCATAGCGTTGGAAAACGGCTTCACGCAAATAAACCATATTGGATTTGAGAAGCCTACCCTCGTTCGCCTGCTGCGAGGCCACAAGCGCTTCGGCTGCCAGCATTTCAATACATTCCAACAGCTTTTTTTTGCCAATCGGCTTTAACAGGTAGTCTTTGGCACCCAGCTTTACTGCTCTTTGTGCATATTGGAAGTCGGAATGGGCCGAGATGACAACCCACTGCAGATGAGGATGCTTTCGTTTAGAAATACGCATGAATTCCAGACCATCCATACCGGGCATCAGGATATCAGTTAATACAATATCTACAGGATGCTCCGCCAGAATGCCTGCTGCCTCCTCGGTGGAAGCAGCGAGATGAATGCCGCAGGTTGGTAGAGCTTGGCCAATGGTACGCCGAATCCCCTGCCGAATCATACTTTCATCGTCAGCTATCAGAATATTCATGTTTCTCCTCCTTCTGTGGCAGAGGCACACTTACAGTGGCTGTTGTTCCGGCCCCAGGTGCGCTAGAGATCCGTAGGCCGTACTCTTCTCCGAACATGTGCCATAGCCGTAAATTTAGGTTTTGCAGGCCGATGCCTCCCGCCTGCCCGCTGCCCGCCTGTTTGCCGGGTTCTGCCAAAGCGACCTGGACCACCTCCCATCGTTCGTACTCCATCCCTGCACCGTTGTCGATGATGTGCAGGCTCAATACACCGTCATATTCCTCCGCTCTGACGAGCAGCTTGCCACCTGTATCCGCATGAAGAGGCTCCAGTCCGTGCTTCACTGCATTTTCAATCAAGGGCTGTAAGGTCATTTTCGGCAAGCGGATATCCATCCATCGTTCATCAATGCTAATGTCTACAGATACCCTGCCCTCCAGCCGAGCTTGAATAATCGTGAGATAGTGGCCAACCTGCTCCACTTCTTCACGAAGGCTTACATCGGCCCCCTCTTCCCAATGGCTGCTGTAACGGAACATATGGGATAAGGAGAGGACTACCTCTCCGAGCTGATCTTGTCCCTTTTCATCCAGCATCCAATAGATCATATCGAGCGTATTATACAGAAAATGTGGATTGACCTGCGTCTGTAGCGCGTGCAGCTCCGCATTTTTTTCGCTGACCGATGATATACGCACCAGCTCGATTAGCTCTGCAATTCGTCTTACCATATGGTTGAAAGAGGTAGCTAGCTGATTGATTTCTTCATAGGATTCGATGTTTACCGTATGACGGAAATTCCCTGTCTCTACTCGCTTCATTTCCCGAATGACTCGCTTGAGTGGAAGGGAAATGCCCCTGGAGACGATGGACGCAATTAACGCCGACACAATAATAAGTATAGGTGCCACGATAAATAAGTACCTTTGATTTTGCACCAACTCCACGTTCAGATCCTCACTAGGTGTCACACTAATCACAGACCAGTCGGCAAACGGCAACTTGGAAGCGATTACAACTTTTTCATTACTTCGATTTACAATAACATCCTCCTCCGGTACCTGCTGCTCTAGATTTTGCAAATCCGGTGGCGGATCAGAGGAAGTAGCCGACACAATTCGATTTTCATGACCTAACAAATATACCTGACTATTGGTGCCCAGCCGCAAATTGTGGAGAGCGGACAAAACAGATCGCGGCTCAGCCTCAAACAGGACAATACCAATCGGCTTGTGCTCATCCAGATCATAGAGCTGCCTTCCGAATGCAAACACAGGTCTGGTTTCCACCTGATCAATGACAGAGTGAGGATACACGCCCAGCCATGCAATTTTGCCCGCCGACTTTCGAATTTCCTTATACCATTCCGTATGTTCGTAATGAGTATCAATGACATTCATATAATTTCCATAGTTATATACCTTGCCTGTGTCTGTGATGACATGGATGCCAATCAGATCCTCACGCGAATAATAGATAGCCCCCAGAATATTTGTAATCGTACGTTCGTTAATGTAATTGACAGCAGGTAAGTCACTGCTATCCGTCGTCAACAGACGAACCAAATCCATATTGTTGCTGATCGATTTGGAGAGACTGTTATAGCTGCCGAGTAACAATTCGAACAGGCCTGCCGTCTGGGATACATTTTTACGCGCCAGCTCGCTGACCTTATCATGGAACTGCACCGTAGTACGGTTGTAAAATAATAAACTGACCGCCAGCACAATGCCGGACATGCTCAATAGGAACAGAACAAACAAGCGGTATTGAATGGATTGAAAACGGCGCATCATACCTCCGTGCGCTCCTTTCGCATCGGCCGCCTATCCTTTAACCGCTCCCGCAACCATGCCCTTGGTGATATTTTCGGACAGAACAAAATAAATAATAATGACCGGTAAGGCACCCATGACTAGAAAAGCACCAATATTACCGTAGTTCACAGAATACTGGCTGACGAACGTATATACGCCGAAAGGGAGAGTTTTGAGCTTCTCGGACGAGATAAAGGTGGCAGCCATAATGTATTCATTCCAGATGTTAATGAAAGTTAAAATACATACCGTCATGATAGGCGGAATCGAGATGGGTAAGATTACACTGCGGAAAATACGATAAATGCTCGCTCCGTCAATGTAAGCGGATTCTTCAATTTCGTGGGGAATGGACCGCATAAAGCCGGATAGGATGAAGACCGCAATCGGTGTCTGAAAAGCAATGTAGGGTAAAATCAGTGAGAAATACGTATTCAGAATATGGACGTTTTTAAACATCACCATCAGCGGCAGCAGTGTAGCTTGCATCGGGATCATCATCCCGATCAGAAACAAAGTCAGCACAACAACCCCAAAGCGCCAACGAAAACGTGTAATCGCATAAGCAGTCATTGAGCTTAATAAAATGACGAAAATCATCGTAACCCCGGTCACCAGCACACTGTTTCCTAAATAACGCAAGTAGCTCCCTGATTCATAGGCTTCCTGATAGTTGTGCCACTGAGGCACTTGAGGGAGTGCAAAGAAGCTTGAGCTCAATATCTCTTCATTCGTCTTCAACGAATAGGTCAGCAGCCAAAAGAGTGGATACAGCTGCGTGACAATTAAGATTGCCAATAAGGTAAAGACTCCCGTTTTTTTCAAGGCATTCAACAGTTCCATCTCCTTTAGCTTACCTTATTTTCGATTCGTTTGAAAACAAAATTTATCACAATTGTAAATGACAAGCAAATCACTACGAGAATTGAAGCCAATGCGCTGCCATATCCGTATTTCATCGATAAAAAGGACATATTGTACATATACGTAGATACTGTATCCGTTGCATGAGCTGGTCCTCCACCCGTCATCACCCAGATCAAATCAAACGATTGCAGGGAGCCGATAAATGCTAATACAATTGATATCTTAAAAATAGGTACGATGAGCGGTAGCGTAATATAGCGGTCTGCTTTGAATCCTTCAGCTCCATCAATTTTGGCTGCTTCGTACAGCTCATTCGGTATATTTTGCACCCCGGTAAACTGGATAAGCAAATGATAGCCAAAATACTGCCACAACGATACAAAATAGAGGGCGTACATCGCTATCTGCGGTTCCGTCAGCCATGAGCGTGTCCAGCTTTCCAGCCCAATCGCCAGCAAAATACCGTTCAGCATTCCACCCATCGAGGCTGGATTATAGATCGTCTTCCACAGCTGCCCGATAATGACTACCGACAGAATAACCGGCAGAAAATACATCGTAACCAGCGTATTGGCCTTACGCACATAGCGATTAAGCAAGATCGCCAGCAACAGACAGAACGGAATTTCCAACATGGAAAACACAGCAAACATCATAGTCCGTTTCACGGACGGCCAGAACACTGAATCTGTTGTAAAAATCCGCTCAAAATTAGCCAGCCCCACGAACTTTGCCTCGGCGATGCCGTTCCAATCCAGCAATCCACAATACACCGACACCAAAATCGGAACAAATACCATACAGGTATACAACAACAGGCAGGGTAGCACGAAAACGGCAATGGTACGTGCTGGCACCTTCAGTACATTCATGCTCTAATCTCCTTTGTGTTGATTCTGAACATCTTCTGAGGATGCACAACCTACATAATTTCCAATCAGGGAAGGAGCATGCTGCTCCCTCCCTAGTGTCAGCTACTTCAGGATTTTGCAAAATTCAATTCCAGTCGCTCCAAAGTGCAATATCTAGACGAACTAGACCATTTCGATCTATATATTGTTCATTGGAAGTCGCTTATTGGATTTTTGCAAAATCCTCACTTATTTATTCGCTTCAAAAGTGTTCTGATGTTCCTTGGCAACTTGTGCAGAGTCTTCTTTTTGCACGAACAGGTTTTGAATGCTACTCAGATGCGCCTGCGCAATAGCCGGATTCATCGTATTATCAAAAGCGAGATCGCCCCCTTTTACATTCTTAAACAGTTCATTAAGACTAATCGCTAACTCGGAGTAGCCCGCTTCCTTCAGATCACCTTTCATTTTCTGACCACTGCCAATCGCATTTTTCAGATCAAACTGGATTTTGGGCATCTCCGATATAAAATAGTGCAGAAAATCCTTCGTCTCCTGTAAATGTTCACTGTTCGCAGAAACCGCAAATGCGCTGCCCGGCGCAATTACATACTCATTCACATCACCCTTGCCATTTACCGTAGGGAATTGAAACGCTCCTACCTTACCCGCTACCGAAGAAGCATCAATAGACCCCGTTTCCCATGTACCCATGATATACATCGCGGCTTTTCCTGTTTTGAAAATATTACCGCCTGCATTGTAGTCAATAGATGTAGCTCCATCCGGGAAAGCTCCTGCCTGCACCAATTCCTGAAATGCATCCACCGCTTCCACAAAAGCTGGGTCGTTAAACGTCTTTTTACCGTCCAGTACATCATTGAGAAAATTAGGCCCTTCATTCGTACGCAACAAAATATTCATAAAAAGGAGGGAACCCGTCCATGAATCCTTTTCCCCAATAGCAATCGGAGTAATTCCCTTCGCCTTCAACGTCTTGACCGTCGTAATCAGCTCGTCAAAGGTGGTTGGCAACTTCTGAATTCCCGCCTGCTTGAACAGTTCTTTATTGTAAAACACCACTTCTATATTGTTACCGTCCGGAAAAGCATAGAGCTTATCGTCGAAGCTATAGTAATTAAGAAGTCCATTCTGAAACGTATCTTTTAACCCCTCTTTATCAGCCACATCGTTTAATGGAGCCAGCAGCCCGGCATCTACGAATGGCTTCATCTGTGCAGCTGGGTTTACAATCGTGATATCAGGTACTTCCTTCGCCGCTGCCTGTGTTTTCAGCTTGAGCTTTTGTTGATCTGTATTTAGCGAATCCAATTCAATTTTGACATGAGGATGATCCTGCTCGTATTGACCTACAATTTGCTTAATCATTTTGTACGAAGGGGTGCTCGGATCAGGATTAATGTTCTGAAAGGTAATCGTAACATCTTTCGTTGTGGTGCCTCTGCTCTGCTCTCCTGAATTTCCCGGACTTGCGCTTTGTCCGTTATTACAAGCTGCCAGCGTCAATGCCAAGGCGCTCGCCATCACAATGGCAAACGCTTTCATTTTTGTTCTGCTCATGGTCTTTTTCCTCCTCTTGTTGAAGCATTGCGCAATTTGCCCTCCTTATTGGTGGACACTCAATGCCCGCTTGTTCTTTTCATTATGTTCCATAGAAAAGACGTGAACAATGCGTGAACTTAAGGAGAAGGGTTTGTTTTTTCAAGCCCTCATTTGCGTGCTTCAAAATTCATTCATATCATAACTTGCAATTTATCTAGAACACAGGCATAATATGAATAAGATCATTTCTTGATAATGATTATCATTATTAAATGATAAATACACATAGACTTTAAAGGAGGCAGGACCGCAGTGAAAGAAGCTTTTAGTAAAACCTCCCTGCATATTGATGATTATTTGGATCTTCTCAATCTTGCCGTACAAGTCGGAGATACAAAGTGGCAAAAAGAAATTACCCGTAAACTTCAAACCTTGAGTGTCCTTCAGACAGAACAGGTTGAAATAGATTAACTTCCCCAGTTAATACTGTCCTCAGTTAAAAATGCTGAATAGGCACCACTATAGGACAACCAGGATACCGTAAAACTTTTGACCGAATCCACGATAATGATCTTTCATGTGAATGATAAATGAATCGGTTATAAGAAAAAGAGCACAGCCCGTTAAGGCTGTGCTCTTTTATCGTGCTTGGCGACGTCCTACTCTCCCAGGACCCTGCGGTCCAAGTACCATCGGCGCTGGAGGGCTTAACGGTCGTGTTCGGGATGGGTACGTGTGGAACCCCTCCGCTATCGCCACCAAACATGAATTTACTTCGTAAATTCTACCGTACGGTTATTCGGTTCATCACTTATCGTGTGAATGAATAGCCATGCGCTTGTCGTATGTCACTTGTACATACCTTCAAGGTTACACCCTGAAAACTGGATCCGAAACTCATTTGCGTTTTATTTTAGGATAAGCCCTCGACCGATTAGTATTGGTCAGCTCCATGCATTACTGCACTTCCACCCCCAACCTATCTACCTCGTCGTCTTCAAGGGGTCTTACTAATTGGGAAATCTCATCTTGAGGGGGGCTTCACGCTTAGATGCTTTCAGCGCTTATCCCTTCCGTACATAGCTACCCAGCGGTGCTCCTGGCGGAACAACTGGTACACCAGCGGTACGTCCATCCCGGTCCTCTCGTACTAAGGACAGCTCCTCTCAAATTTCCTACGCCCACGACAGATAGGGACCGAACTGTCTCACGACGTTCTGAACCCAGCTCGCGTACCGCTTTAATGGGCGAACAGCCCAACCCTTGGGACCTACTTCAGCCCCAGGATGCGATGAGCCGACATCGAGGTGCCAAACCTCCCCGTCGATGTGGACTCTTGGGGGAGATAAGCCTGTTATCCCCAGGGTAGCTTTTATCCGTTGAGCGATGGCCCTTCCATGCGGTACCACCGGATCACTAAGCCCGACTTTCGTCCCTGCTCGACTTGTAGGTCTCGCAGTCAAGCTCCCTTCTGCCTTTGCACTCTTCGAATGATTTCCAACCATTCTGAGGGAACCTTGGGGCGCCTCCGTTACTCTTTAGGAGGCGACCGCCCCAGTCAAACTGCCCACCTGACACTGTCCTCGCACCGGATTACGGTACCAAGTTAGAACCTAGATACGATCAGGGTGGTATCCCAAGGATGCCTCCCTTCAAGCTGGCGCTCAAAGTTCAACGGCTCCCACCTATCCTGTACAGATCGTACCCAAATTCAATATCAAGCTGCAGTAAAGCTCCATGGGGTCTTTCCGTCTTGTCGCGGGTAACCTGCATCTTCACAGGTATTAAAATTTCACCGGATCTCTCGTTGAGACAGCGCCCAAGTCGTTACGCCATTCGTGCGGGTCAGAATTTACCTGACAAGGAATTTCGCTACCTTAGGACCGTTATAGTTACGGCCGCCGTTTACTGGGGCTTCGGTTCATAGCTTCGCCCCGAAGGGCTTACCACTCCCCTTAACCTTCCAGCACCGGGCAGGCGTCAGCCCGTATACTTCGCCTTGCGGCTTCGCACAGACCTGTGTTTTTGCTAAACAGTCGCTTGGGCCTTTTCACTGCGGCCCCCTCGGGCTATTCACCCTACCGAGGCACCCCTTCTCCCGAAGTTACGGGGTCATTTTGCCGAGTTCCTTAACGAGAGTTCTTCCGCGCGCCTTAGAATTCTCTTCTCGCCTACCTGTGTCGGTTTGCGGTACGGGCACCTTCTCCTGGCTAGAGGCTTTTCTTGGCAGTCTGAGATCATGACCTTCGCTACTACAATTTTCGCTCCCCATCACAGCCCAGCCTTAACGATGTGCGGATTTGCCTACACACCAGCCTCACTGCTTAGACGGACATCCATCAGTCCGCGTCACTACCCTACTGCGTCACCCCATCGCTCATAACGGATTACGGTGGTACAGGAATTTCGACCTGTTGTCCTTCGACTACGCCTATCGGCCTCGCCTTAGGTCCCGACTTACCCTGAGCGGACGAACCTTCCTCAGGAACCCTTAGGCTTTCGGCGGATCTGATTCTCACAGATCTTTTCGTTACTCATACCGGCATTCTCACTTGAATGCAGTCCAGCGCTCCTTACGGTACACCTTCAACCCGCATTCAACGCTCCCCTACCCCTGATGCATAAGCATCAAGCCATAGCTTCGGTGGTGTGTTTAGCCCCGTTACATTTTCGGCGCAGAGTCACTCGACCAGTGAGCTATTACGCACTCTTTCAATGGTGGCTGCTTCTAAGCCAACATCCTGGTTGTCTGTGCAACTCCACATCCTTTCCCACTTAACACACACTTGGGGACCTTAGCTGATGGTCTGGGCTGTTTCCCTTTCGACAATGGATCTTAGCACTCACTGTCTGACTCCCGGAACTAAATCTATGGCATTCGGAGTTTGACTGAGCTTGGTAACCCTTGCGGGCCCCGCACCCAATCAGTGCTCTACCTCCACGATTCTTCTTTCCGAGGCTAGCCCTAAAGCTATTTCGGGGAGAACCAGCTATCTCCGGGTTCGATTGGAATTTCTCCGCTACCCCCACCTCATCCCCGCATTTTTCAACATGCGTGGGTTCGGGCCTCCAGTGCGTGTTACCGCACCTTCACCCTGGACAGGGGTAGATCACCCGGTTTCGGGTCTACGTCCACGTACTCAAGTCGCCCTATTCAGACTCGCTTTCGCTGCGGCTTCAGCTCTTCACCTTAACCTTGCACGGGAACGTAACTCGCCGGTTCATTCTACAAAAGGCACGCCATCACCCATAGATCGGGCTCTGACTTCTTGTAAGCACACGGTTTCAGGATCTATTTCACTCCCCTTCCGGGGTGCTTTTCACCTTTCCCTCACGGTACTGCTTCACTATCGGTCGCCAGGGAGTATTTAGCCTTGGCAGATGGTCCTGCCGGATTCATACGGGGTTTCACGTGCCCCGCACTACTCGGGATCCGTCTCGGAGAGAACAAGTTTTGAATTACAGGGCTTTTACCTTCTCTGGCGGGCCTTTCCAGACCTCTTCATCTAACCGGTTCCTTTGTAACTCCATGTGAGACGTCCCACAACCCCAAGGAGCAAGCTCCTTGGTTTGGGCTAATCCGCGTTCGCTCGCCGCTACTGACGGAATCACTATTGTTTTCTCTTCCTCAGGGTACTTAGATGTTTCAGTTCCCCTGGTCTGCCTCTATTCTGCCTATGTATTCAGCAGAAAGTGACTGTCGATGAAGACAGCCGGGTTTCCCCATTCGGACATCCCCGGATCAAAGCTTGCTTACAGCTCCCCGAGGCCTTATCGTTGTTCGCCACGTCCTTCGTCGGCTCCTGGCGCCTAGGCATCCTCCGTGTGCTCTTTGTAGCTTAACCTAGTATTTACATGGTAAATACGATTTGCTTTGAATCTCGGTTCAACACTTACGTGTGAATGAAATTCAACGCAGCTACCTTTATTTCACTTGTTTACACAAGATCAGCTTAAAGGAATATTCTAAAACGCAATTTCGTTTCGGTATCCAGTTTTCAAGGTGCAATTCGCTTCATCGAAGCGAAACCCGATGAATATTTCGGTTCTACACGGATGTGTGAATGAAACATTCGTCGAAGCTTGAGAGTTTGAGCTCTCAAAACTGAGCAACGAGTGAGTAACAGGCCTAAACCTGAGTTTTGAAGCTTACGCTTCATATTTGAATGTTTCCATTGCAGGAAACGATTCTCCATAGAAAGGAGGTGATCCAGCCGCACCTTCCGATACGGCTACCTTGTTACGACTTCACCCCAATCATCTACCCCACCTTCGGCGGCTGGCTCCCTTGCGGGTTACCCCACCGACTTCGGGTGTTGTAAACTCTCGTGGTGTGACGGGCGGTGTGTACAAGACCCGGGAACGTATTCACCGCGGCATGCTGATCCGCGATTACTAGCAATTCCGACTTCATGTAGGCGAGTTGCAGCCTACAATCCGAACTGAGACCGGCTTTTCTAGGATTGGCTCCACCTCGCGATTTCGCTTCCCGTTGTACCGGCCATTGTAGTACGTGTGTAGCCCAGGTCATAAGGGGCATGATGATTTGACGTCATCCCCACCTTCCTCCGGTTTGTCACCGGCAGTCTGCTTAGAGTGCCCAGCTTGACCTGCTGGCAACTAAGCATAAGGGTTGCGCTCGTTGCGGGACTTAACCCAACATCTCACGACACGAGCTGACGACAACCATGCACCACCTGTCTCCTCTGTCCCGAAGGAAAGGTCTATCTCTAGACCGGTCAGAGGGATGTCAAGACCTGGTAAGGTTCTTCGCGTTGCTTCGAATTAAACCACATACTCCACTGCTTGTGCGGGTCCCCGTCAATTCCTTTGAGTTTCAGTCTTGCGACCGTACTCCCCAGGCGGAATGCTTAATGTGTTAACTTCGGCACCAAGGGTATCGAAACCCCTAACACCTAGCATTCATCGTTTACGGCGTGGACTACCAGGGTATCTAATCCTGTTTGCTCCCCACGCTTTCGCGCCTCAGCGTCAGTTACAGCCCAGAGAGTCGCCTTCGCCACTGGTGTTCCTCCACATATCTACGCATTTCACCGCTACACGTGGAATTCCACTCTCCTCTTCTGCACTCAAGCTCCCCAGTTTCCAGTGCGACCCGAAGTTGAGCCTCGGGATTAAACACCAGACTTAAAGAGCCGCCTGCGCGCGCTTTACGCCCAATAATTCCGGACAACGCTTGCCCCCTACGTATTACCGCGGCTGCTGGCACGTAGTTAGCCGGGGCTTTCTTCTCAGGTACCGTCACTCTTGTAGCAGTTACTCTACAAGACGTTCTTCCCTGGCAACAGAGCTTTACGATCCGAAAACCTTCATCACTCACGCGGCGTTGCTCCGTCAGGCTTTCGCCCATTGCGGAAGATTCCCTACTGCTGCCTCCCGTAGGAGTCTGGGCCGTGTCTCAGTCCCAGTGTGGCCGATCACCCTCTCAGGTCGGCTACGCATCGTCGCCTTGGTAGGCCTTTACCCCACCAACTAGCTAATGCGCCGCAGGCCCATCCACAAGTGACAGATTGCTCCGTCTTTCCTCCTTCTCCCATGCAGGAAAAGGATGTATCGGGTATTAGCTACCGTTTCCGGTAGTTATCCCTGTCTTGTGGGCAGGTTGCCTACGTGTTACTCACCCGTCCGCCGCTAGGTTAATTAGAAGCAAGCTTCTAATTAACCCCGCTCGACTTGCATGTATTAGGCACGCCGCCAGCGTTCGTCCTGAGCCAGGATCAAACTCTCCATTAAAGACCAACCGAAGTTGGTTTATAGAAAGAGCGATAAGCTCATTTTGAAACTGACGAGATAAAATATCTCTTGTTTGATTTTGCGAACAAAATCGTTTTACTCACTCGTTGTTCAGTTTTCAAAGATCAAATATTTCTCTTTCGCTGCGTTTTTCAGCAGCTATAAGATCATATCATGTTCGTTTCAAAAATGCAAGGGTTATTTTTTTCTTTTTTTGAAGATCGTTTCACCCAAGCTTTTCGCTTTTGAAACTGCTGTTTTGTTGTCAGCTCAAATAATATATCATTTTCAGCAAAAGAAAGCAACTTGTAAATAATTCCTTTTTCCAAACGTATAATCCCTTCCACCTTTTAGTCAACCATTATTAGCTCCAACGTTATTTCAGAACAGCTAGTTCATAAAATGTCATGTGTTCAGTTTCATTTACTATAAATACATTATTGGTAATTAGCCGCTATACCGTTGATTAGTCTTTTTTGTAATCTATGTTGTTCGTTACCCCATGTGCTAGATTGTTAGAAGACATGCAGCAAGGCGAAGTCTCTTGGACCCCGCCTAATGGTATTCATAATATTAGAGGCGACAAATTTCATGGGCACATTGGCCGTACGAAGGACAGCAGCACATGCCACGTAATACCTTGAGATCGTGAATGACAATCTTTCCATCCCTTGTATCTAAAGTTCCTTGCTCTTTCAGCGCGCTCAGCATCCGGTTCACACTCTCTCGGGTCGCTCCAATCATCTCACCTAATTCGGAGTGACTTAGCTTCATATTTAGTAAAATGCCATCCTTCACAGCCACGCCACATGTATTGCTAGCACGGATCAATGTAGACGCTAGTGCTCCAGTTTTACCATACAACAGTAAGTCCCGAAAACGCGATTGCATAATGCGTTGCTTCATCGCCATCCACTGGATGAACTGAAGTGCCATTTCCCCATTTTTGGACAAGAGCGACTCCAAATCCTTAACAAGCACGACGCCTAACTCACACACATCGGCTGTTTCCGCAGTGCAGCTATACTCTTCTCCATCTATCCCGCTAAATTCCCCAATTAAGTCGCCTTGATGCTGAATGGTCAGAATCAGTTCTTTACCATCTTCTGTCGATTTTCGAAGTTTAACATGACCTGAATGTATATAATAAAGCTGCTCTGCATCATCGCCCTCTCGGAAAAGCATAACGCCTGCCTTTACCTTCTTCCAGGACATAATATCTTTTAGCAGATCAAAATGTTCTTCTGTCAAATAAATCTGAATTCCCGTGCGTTCCGCTTCGTCCCCAAACCGTTCCATACAAGTGGCTTGCATGTTAGCGTCCTCCTCGTGTTTACCTGATATCTATATCATAATGTTTTAATGCCTGGGTTGTTATCGGGAGAACACCTGATTTTATACCTTCCTACTCCCTGATTTGCTGTGATAAATATCACTCCAGATGTAAGCTAACACCCCATTTATCGGCCTTTTCCCTACTCCTTACCCGACCTGATGAAAAGTCAGTGTTTCCTGCGCCTATAGATCAGGGGGTTCCCTGATCTACTTTTGTAACTGCCGGAACTACAATGAATTAGAGATATAGTTTGGTTATGAAAAAGGATGTGTCTTCTATGCTACAAATAACGGATGAAATGCGAAAAGAACTGAACCAATTGAGAGATACTACTTATGGTGATCTCACTGCCCTTGCATTTATGTCCAAGTCGGGTGGTAAGTTGCATTGGTATTACGCCTCCGGTAGCCGAAGCAATCGCTATCGCCTTATTTCTTTTAAGATTGGTCATGGTATTGCCGGGATGGCTGTTCGCTTGGGACGTACCGTGACTGTAAGTGCTTTGCTATCAGGTAGTATACGTATGCGTCAGGAATGTGCACTAATGCTGGCCGAGCAGCTTCACTCTGCTGTTGCTATTCCCTTTTCCAGCACAGGGGATCTGCCCAACGGTGTGCTGCTTCTTGGTAATCGTGATGTGAGGATGTTCACAGAGTCTGATGTAGCCGAGGCCACTCAAGTCGCTCAACGCCTTAGCCAACTATGTGCTTACCCTCTTATTCCATAGATCAACAATGTTTCTGTAGATAATGAAACTCATAAAATACTTGATATGACTGTCCCTAACTATCTTTGTTGATTGAAATCCCTAAAATTTGCTATGATTATGACAAAACGCACGGTTTTTTTACCGTTCGAGGGGATGACAAATTGATTCGCATACTAGTAGTGGATGATCACGTTGTCGTACGTTCTGGCCTCATGGCCCTATTGGACGGCAAAAACGGTATCAAGGTAGTAGGAGATGCAGCAGACGGGGATGAGGCAATCCGCAAGGCAGTGGAGCTACAACCTAATGTCGTGCTCATGGATTTTAGCATGCCACCTGGCAAAGATGGTCTCACGGCAACCACTGAATTAAAAAAACAGTTGCCCGATACAGAAGTCCTTATTTTAACGATGCATGATGATGAAGAATATCTGTTCCGGGCCATTCAGGCTGGAGCATCCGGATATATTTTAAAAAGCGCACCTCACGAGGAGTTGCTCGCTGCCATCCAGTCTGTAGCCGAGGGTAGTGCCTATTTGTACCCGAATGCAACCAAACGACTGATGAGTGAATATCTGGACAAAATCAAACAGGAAGGCATAGCCGGACCCTATGAATCCTTATCTGAGCGGGAAAAGGAGATTCTATCGTGGGTAGCCAAAGGATATGCCAACAAGGAAATTGCCGAGCACCTTGTGATTAGCGTCAAAACCGTAGAGTCCCATAAAAGTAACCTTATGGAGAAGCTTAACTTGAAAACACGACCTGAGCTAGTCAAATTCGCACTAAAAAAGGGGCTGCTCCATTATGAATGAACCTTCTAATCCTTTACTGCAGCATGCCTTTGGTGAATCAACCGATACACTGCTGAATGATCTGGAAATTTATATACCAGAGTCCCCTTTTCTCCATGCACTGCGTAACTCACTCCACCAACTATCCAATCTTAAATTTGCTCTAGATACGTCTTCCATCGTTGCTTTGACCGATCATCGAGGTATTATTCAGTACGTGAACGACAAGTTCTGTGAGATTTCGCAATATAGTCGTGAAGAGCTGATCGGTCAGGATCATCGTCTCATTAATTCAGGCTATCATACCCCTGCCTTCATGAAAAACCTGTGGACTACAATCCGTTCAGGTGAGGTATGGCAAGGAGAAATACGTAATCGAGCTAAAGATAACAGCTACTACTGGGTGAATACTACGATCGTTCCGTTTATGGACGAGGAAGGTAAACCCTATCAGTACTTAGCGATCCGCAATGAGGTCACTAAACTGAAGCAGGTAGAAGCAGAACTCCAGTCTATGATGACGCAAGTCATGCAAATACAGGAAGAAGAACGTAAACGCTTTTCAAGAGAGCTACATGATGGGATAGGGCAAAGCTTATTTTCACTTATTATTCAGTTAGACAGCCAACTTGCCGAACAACCTAGTGCTGCTCTGGAGAGTCTTCGTTCGCAGGTGACCGACATCATCAAAGATGTTCGTGGTCTAGCGTGGGAACTTCGTCCCTCAGTTCTGGATGATTTGGGTGTCGTACCAGCTATAAGAACCTATATTGAAAACTTCTGTTCTCATTACGGGATTGAGGTGCATTTTCAATGCACTCTACGTAAACGCCTTGATATTCGCAAGGAAATAGCAATTTATCGGATTGTACAGGAGGCATTAACGAATGTAGCCAAATACGCAGATGTAGCGGAGGCATATGTCGACGTTGAGGATCAAGATGAAATGATACAAGTGACCATTCGGGATGAGGGCATTGGATTCTCTGGAAAGTCCCAAGGAGAAGGAGTTGGATTGTTTAGTATGGAAGAACGAGCTAGAGGGGTAGGGGGATTTATGAGCATGACCTCTGCTCCAGATGAGGGAACCTCCATCCAGCTGACCATTCCCGTGTAAAAACTGTCCACTAGATCGGTTATCGGTGTATACCAGTTGTATGGATCAGAACGATATACACCGATACCGAGATTATGAATAATCAACACATTGTGGGTACATGAGAATAAATACAAAAAAAGAGAGAGCTCTGTCCCCAGACAGGCTCTCTTTATTTATAAGGTGTCACCACTGAGGCAACAAGAATCCGCTATAGCAAAAAGCGGGTGATGGGAATCGAACCCACGCTACCAGCTTGGAAGGCTGGAGTTCTACCATTGAACTACACCCGCAAATCAGTATCGGGATGACACGATTTGAACATGCGACCCCCTGGTCCCAAACCAGGTGCTCTACCAAGCTGAGCTACATCCCGACATTATACTTTTTTTAAGAAATGGCGCGCCCTGAGAGATTCGAACTCCCGGCCTTTTGATTCGTAGTCAAACGCTCTATCCAGCTGAGCTAAGGGCGCATATTTAAATCCATAATGAGCAGTCAAGGCGCCACCCAGATTTGAACTGGGGAATGAAGCTTTTGCAGAGCTTTGCCTTACCACTTGGCTATGGCGCCGTATGGATAATGGAGCGGACGACGGGAATCGAACCCGCGACCCTCGCCTTGGCAAGGCGATGCTCTACCGCTGAGCCACGTCCGCAAAATATGGTGCGGTCGAGAGGACTCGAACCTCCACGGGGGGTTAGCCCACACGGACCTGAACCGTGCGCGTCTGCCAATTCCGCCACGACCGCAAAATAACTATAAATGGTGAGCCATGAAGGACTCGAACCTTCGACACCCTGATTAAAAGTCAGGTGCTCTACCAACTGAGCTAATGGCTCTTAATGGCTGGGGATATAGGATTTGAACCTATGCATGACGGAGTCAAAGTCCGTTGCCTTACCGCTTGGCTAATCCCCAATAAATTAAGAATAAAGGGCGGCCGATGGGGCTTGAACCCACGAATGCCGGAGTCACAGTCCGGTGCGTTAACCACTTCGCCACGACCGCCATATGATTATGAAAAGACTGGTGGAGGATGATGGATTCGAACCACCGAACCCGTAAGGGAGCAGATTTACAGTCTGATGCGTTTGGCCACTTCGCTAATCCTCCAAAATGGTGCCGGCGAGAGGACTTGAACCCCCAACCTACTGATTACAAGTCAGTTGCTCTACCAGTTGAGCTACACCGGCACATTACTCATTTCCCACTTGAAAGGTGGCTCGGGACGGAATCGAACCGCCGACACGAGGATTTTCAGTCCTCTGCTCTACCGACTGAGCTACCGAGCCATAATTTGTTTTATTACTACACCATATAATCCGCACTATATATGCTAACTATATATGAGGTTAAAATGGCGGAACTGACGGGATTCGAACCCGCGATCTCCTGCGTGACAGGCAGGCATGTTAGGCCTCTACACCACAGTTCCAGAGGCATTTCCAATAGGAAATTAATTGCGGGGGCAGGATTTGAACCTACGACCTTCGGGTTATGAGCCCGACGAGCTACCGAACTGCTCCACCCCGCGACATTAAAAGGGATTTATCAAATTTTCTTATGGTGGAGGCTGAGGGGTTCGAACCCCCGACCCTCTGCTTGTAAGGCAGATGCTCTCCCAGCTGAGCTAAGCCTCCATATTATGACCCGTAGGGGATTCGAACCCCTGTTACCTCCGTGAAAGGGAGGTGTCTTAACCCCTTGACCAACGGGCCTTACAAAATAAGTTCTGATTCCAATAAATTTATGGCGGAGAGAGAGGGATTCGAACCCTCGCACCGCTTTCGCAGTCTAACCCCTTAGCAGAGGGTCCCCTTATAGCCACTTGGGTATCTCTCCGAGTAGCGGCAGAGGGGATCGAACCCCCGACCTCACGGGTATGAACCGTACGCTCTAGCCAGCTGAGCTACGCCGCCACCTTATATATAAAATTCAGAAATATTCAAAACATGGCTCCCCGAACAGGACTCGAACCTGTGACAACTCGATTAACAGTCGAGTGCTCTACCAACTGAGCTATCAGGGAATATTGGTGGAGCCAAGCGGGATCGAACCGCTGACCTCCTGCGTGCAAGGCAGGCGCTCTCCCAGCTGAGCTATGGCCCCAATCTTTTTGTTATTCTAGAAGTGGTGGGCCTTAGTGGACTCGAACCACCGACCTCACCCTTATCAGGGGTGCGCTCTAACCAGCTGAGCTAAAGGCCCTAACATGTAAAACTTCATCATCCTTTAAAGGATATCGCTTGGCGACGTCCTACTCTCCCAGGACCCTGCGGTCCAAGTACCATCGGCGCTGGAGGGCTTAACGGTCGTGTTCGGGATGGGTACGTGTGGAACCCCTCCGCTATCGCCACCAAACATGAATTTACATCGTAAATTCTACCGTACGGTTATTCGATTCATCACTTATCGTGTGAATGAATAGCCATGCGCTTGTTGTATGTCACTTGTACATACTTTCAAGGTTACACCCTGAAAACTGGATCCGAAACTCATTTGCGTTTTATTCTTAGGATAAGCCCTCGACCGATTAGTATTGGTCAGCTCCATGCATTACTGCACTTCCACCCCCAACCTATCTACCTCGTCGTCTTCAAGGGGTCTTACTAATTGGGAAATCTCATCTTGAGGGGGGCTTCACGCTTAGATGCTTTCAGCGCTTATCCCTTCCGTACATAGCTACCCAGCGGTGCTCCTGGCGGAACAACTGGTACACCAGCGGTACGTCCATCCCGGTCCTCTCGTACTAAGGACAGCTCCTCTCAAATTTCCTACGCCCACGACAGATAGGGACCGAACTGTCTCACGACGTTCTGAACCCAGCTCGCGTACCGCTTTAATGGGCGAACAGCCCAACCCTTGGGACCTACTTCAGCCCCAGGATGCGATGAGCCGACATCGAGGTGCCAAACCTCCCCGTCGATGTGGACTCTTGGGGGAGATAAGCCTGTTATCCCCAGGGTAGCTTTTATCCGTTGAGCGATGGCCCTTCCATGCGGTACCACCGGATCACTAAGCCCGACTTTCGTCCCTGCTCGACTTGTAGGTCTCGCAGTCAAGCTCCCTTCTGCCTTTGCACTCTTCGAATGATTTCCAACCATTCTGAGGGAACCTTGGGGCGCCTCCGTTACTCTTTAGGAGGCGACCGCCCCAGTCAAACTGCCCACCTGACACTGTCCTCGCACCGGATTACGGTACCAAGTTAGAACCTAGATACGATCAGGGTGGTATCCCAAGGATGCCTCCTCTCAAGCTGGCGCTCAAGATTCAACGGCTCCCACCTATCCTGTACAGATCGTACCCAAATTCAATATCAAGCTGCAGTAAAGCTCCATGGGGTCTTTCCGTCTTGTCGCGGGTAACCTGCATCTTCACAGGTATTAAAATTTCACCGGATCTCTCGTTGAGACAGCGCCCAAGTCGTTACGCCATTCGTGCGGGTCAGAATTTACCTGACAAGGAATTTCGCTACCTTAGGACCGTTATAGTTACGGCCGCCGTTTACTGGGGCTTCGGTTCATAGCTTCGCCCCGAAGGGCTTACCACTCCCCTTAACCTTCCAGCACCGGGCAGGCGTCAGCCCGTATACTTCGCCTTGCGGCTTCGCACAGACCTGTGTTTTTGCTAAACAGTCGCTTGGGCCTTTTCACTGCGGCCCCCTCGGGCTATTCACCCTACCGAGGCACCCCTTCTCCCGAAGTTACGGGGTCATTTTGCCGAGTTCCTTAACGAGAGTTCTTCCGCGCGCCTTAGAATTCTCTTCTCGCCTACCTGTGTCGGTTTGCGGTACGGGCACCTTCTCCTGGCTAGAGGCTTTTCTTGGCAGTCTGAGATCATGACCTTCGCTACTACAATTTTCGCTCCCCATCACAGCCCAGCCTTAACGATGTGCGGATTTGCCTACACACCAGCCTCACTGCTTAGACGGACATCCATCAGTCCGCGTCACTACCCTACTGCGTCACCCCATCGCTCATAACGGATTACGGTGGTACAGGAATTTCGACCTGTTGTCCTTCGACTACGCCTATCGGCCTCGCCTTAGGTCCCGACTTACCCTGAGCGGACGAACCTTCCTCAGGAACCCTTAGGCTTTCGGCGGATCTGATTCTCACAGATCTTTTCGTTACTCATACCGGCATTCTCACTTGAATGCAGTCCAGCGCTCCTTACGGTACACCTTCAACCCGCATTCAACGCTCCCCTACCCCTGATGCATAAGCATCAAGCCATAGCTTCGGTGGTGTGTTTAGCCCCGTTACATTTTCGGCGCAGAGTCACTCGACCAGTGAGCTATTACGCACTCTTTCAATGGTGGCTGCTTCTAAGCCAACATCCTGGTTGTCTGTGCAACTCCACATCCTTTCCCACTTAACACACACTTGGGGACCTTAGCTGATGGTCTGGGCTGTTTCCCTTTCGACAATGGATCTTAGCACTCACTGTCTGACTCCCGGAACTAAATCTATGGCATTCGGAGTTTGACTGAGCTTGGTAACCCTTGCGGGCCCCGCACCCAATCAGTGCTCTACCTCCACGATTCTTCTTTCCGAGGCTAGCCCTAAAGCTATTTCGGGGAGAACCAGCTATCTCCGGGTTCGATTGGAATTTCTCCGCTACCCCCACCTCATCCCCGCATTTTTCAACATGCGTGGGTTCGGGCCTCCAGTGCGTGTTACCGCACCTTCACCCTGGACAGGGGTAGATCACCCGGTTTCGGGTCTACGTCCACGTACTCAAGTCGCCCTATTCAGACTCGCTTTCGCTGCGGCTTCAGCTCTTCACCTTAACCTTGCACGGGAACGTAACTCGCCGGTTCATTCTACAAAAGGCACGCCATCACCCATAGATCGGGCTCTGACTTCTTGTAAGCACACGGTTTCAGGATCTATTTCACTCCCCTTCCGGGGTGCTTTTCACCTTTCCCTCACGGTACTGCTTCACTATCGGTCGCCAGGGAGTATTTAGCCTTGGCAGATGGTCCTGCCGGATTCATACGGGGTTTCACGTGCCCCGCACTACTCGGGATCCGTCTCGGAGAGAACAAGTTTTGAATTACAGGGCTTTTACCTTCTCTGGCGGGCCTTTCCAGACCTCTTCATCTAACCGGTTCCTTTGTAACTCCATGTGAGACGTCCCACAACCCCAAGGAGCAAGCTCCTTGGTTTGGGCTAATCCGCGTTCGCTCGCCGCTACTGACGGAATCACTATTGTTTTCTCTTCCTCAGGGTACTTAGATGTTTCAGTTCCCCTGGTCTGCCTCTATTCTGCCTATGTATTCAGCAGAAAGTGACTGTCGATGAAGACAGCCGGGTTTCCCCATTCGGACATCCCCGGATCAAAGCTTGCTTACAGCTCCCCGAGGCCTTATCGTTGTTCGCCACGTCCTTCGTCGGCTCCTGGCGCCTAGGCATCCTCCGTGTGCTCTTTGTAGCTTAACCTAGTATTTACATCGTAAATACGATTTGCTTTGAATTTCGGTTCAACACTTACGTGTGAATGAAATTCAACGCAGCTACCTTTATTTCACTTGTTTACACAAGATCAGCTTAAAGGAATATTCTAAAACGCAATTTCGTTTCGGTATCCAGTTTTCAAGGTGCAATTCGCTTCTTCGAAGCGAAACCCGATGAATATTTCGGTTCCACACGGATGTGTGAATGAAACATTCGTCGAAGCTTGAGAGTTTGAGCTCTCAAAACTGAGCAACGAGTGAGTAACAGGCCTAAACCTGAGTTTTGAAGCTTACGCTTCATATTTGAATGTTTCCATTGCAGGAAACGATTCTCCATAGAAAGGAGGTGATCCAGCCGCACCTTCCGATACGGCTACCTTGTTACGACTTCACCCCAATCATCTACCCCACCTTCGGCGGCTGGCTCCCTTGCGGGTTACCCCACCGACTTCGGGTGTTGTAAACTCTCGTGGTGTGACGGGCGGTGTGTACAAGACCCGGGAACGTATTCACCGCGGCATGCTGATCCGCGATTACTAGCAATTCCGACTTCATGTAGGCGAGTTGCAGCCTACAATCCGAACTGAGACCGGCTTTTCTAGGATTGGCTCCACCTCGCGATTTCGCTTCCCGTTGTACCGGCCATTGTAGTACGTGTGTAGCCCAGGTCATAAGGGGCATGATGATTTGACGTCATCCCCACCTTCCTCCGGTTTGTCACCGGCAGTCTGCTTAGAGTGCCCAGCTTGACCTGCTGGCAACTAAGCATAAGGGTTGCGCTCGTTGCGGGACTTAACCCAACATCTCACGACACGAGCTGACGACAACCATGCACCACCTGTCTCCTCTGTCCCGAAGGAAAGGTCTATCTCTAGACCGGTCAGAGGGATGTCAAGACCTGGTAAGGTTCTTCGCGTTGCTTCGAATTAAACCACATACTCCACTGCTTGTGCGGGTCCCCGTCAATTCCTTTGAGTTTCAGTCTTGCGACCGTACTCCCCAGGCGGAATGCTTAATGTGTTAACTTCGGCACCAAGGGTATCGAAACCCCTAACACCTAGCATTCATCGTTTACGGCGTGGACTACCAGGGTATCTAATCCTGTTTGCTCCCCACGCTTTCGCGCCTCAGCGTCAGTTACAGCCCAGAGAGTCGCCTTCGCCACTGGTGTTCCTCCACATATCTACGCATTTCACCGCTACACGTGGAATTCCACTCTCCTCTTCTGCACTCAAGCTCCCCAGTTTCCAGTGCGACCCGAAGTTGAGCCTCGGGATTAAACACCAGACTTAAAGAGCCGCCTGCGCGCGCTTTACGCCCAATAATTCCGGACAACGCTTGCCCCCTACGTATTACCGCGGCTGCTGGCACGTAGTTAGCCGGGGCTTTCTTCTCAGGTACCGTCACTCTTGTAGCAGTTACTCTACAAGACGTTCTTCCCTGGCAACAGAGCTTTACGATCCGAAAACCTTCATCACTCACGCGGCGTTGCTCCGTCAGGCTTTCGCCCATTGCGGAAGATTCCCTACTGCTGCCTCCCGTAGGAGTCTGGGCCGTGTCTCAGTCCCAGTGTGGCCGATCACCCTCTCAGGTCGGCTACGCATCGTCGCCTTGGTAGGCCTTTACCCCACCAACTAGCTAATGCGCCGCAGGCCCATCCACAAGTGACAGATTGCTCCGTCTTTCCTCCTTCTCCCATGCAGGAAAAGGATGTATCGGGTATTAGCTACCGTTTCCGGTAGTTATCCCTGTCTTGTGGGCAGGTTGCCTACGTGTTACTCACCCGTCCGCCGCTAGGTTGATTAGAAGCAAGCTTCTAATCAACCCCGCTCGACTTGCATGTATTAGGCACGCCGCCAGCGTTCGTCCTGAGCCAGGATCAAACTCTCCATTAAAGACCAACCGAAGCTGGTTTATAGAAAGAGCGATAAGCTCATTTTGAAACTGACGAGATAAAAATATCTCTTGTTGATTTTGCGAACAAAATCGTTTTACTCACTCGTTGTTCAGTTTTCAAAGATCAAACATTTCTCTTTCGCTGCGTTTTTCAGCAGCTATAAGATCATATCATGTTCGTTTCAAAAATGCAAGGGTTATTTTTTTCTTTTTTTTGAAGATCGTTTCACCCAAGCTTTTCGCTTTTGAAACTGCTGTTTTGTTGTCAGCTCAAATAATATATCATAAAGCCAAGCAACTTAGCAAGCACTTTTTTTGTTTTTTTTATTTTAGAATAAATCCGTTCATCTTCCAGCTCATTTAAATCAGTCAAGGGGCTAGTTGCCCCTTCATTAGCTGATGACTCCCTCTGGCTCGAATACCTCTGCAGGCCAGTGCAGTTCCACACCTTGGCGAAGAAGAACATTTTGAAAACACCCAAGATGCTCTGCTGATCGGCTCACTTCAATGGGATATACTTCGTTGGAGACACAGTAAGCCGCTAGGCTTCCCGCTGATTCTCCTATATTCCATTCTGTAGGATGCAATCGATAGCAGCCATTGGCTATTTGGGTCATCCCTATATTTTTGCAGGCAGGAAGTAAATTGCGCACTCTCACCGGAATAAGTGATCCCAATGGAATTTCATAGGGATAGTTAGGGATGTAGAATGTTCGCTGAGATACCGTAGTTGGATGAAGATCCAAATGATAGCTGCCTACACCTACACTGTCTATATATCGCTTGGGTCCCTCTTCTCCCCGAAGCTCACGACTTACATCAAACTCAGATATCATATACTTGGCCTGAATTCGGCGTGACTCGCGAATATAAGCCGTTTTAGCCAGACCGTCAGATGTGCCGAGAATATCACCTCGTGGTCGAATTCCCGGATAGCCGAACCCTCCATCTAATCGGGGGGCTTCGGTTTGAAGCCAATATATTAATGAATGAGTCAACTCACGCGCTCCTTCTCGATGTTTTGCCTGCTCCTGAGCGGTGACACCGATCAATGGTCCTAGGTAATAATCATTTTGCGCCCAGTTTAAAAGAGTTACCTCACCATCATTTAGCGGTTCGCTCCATATCGAGGGATCTACAATACGACGATAATCCCATAAGGATACAATGCCCTGATCGTTAGGAAACAATGTGAACTGTTTTAATTTACTGGTATCATCCGCGTCAGTAGCAAACCAGCTCAAAATCGGAAAACGGGAAAAGGAAGGAATATAATTTCTCCAGAAATCATATTGTTGCGGCCGCTCTATAATGAAGCTTTCCTGGGGAATATAGTCTACGGCAGCCACATGTGTGATAGATTGCATATCAAAAGGGTTAGCACACTCCAGTGCATGAGGTTCACCCGTAGCAGCCCGCGACTCCGCTCCACTCGTATGCTCCACGCCCGCCATTGGAAGGAGATCACCACACTCTGTCGCATCCAGATAAAACATTCCGTGCAGCACTCTAAATCCACACTTATGATCAGCGCTATTCGAGGTACGGACAGTTACAGAAGTAATACAGTCCCCATCCGTCTGAACGGCAATAGGCACGGTGTGATAGTATACATGAACACGCCCCGTATTCAAATAGGGAGCGAGCATATCTTCAAGCACCCGCAGAGCTACCCGTGGTTCATGGGCCAGACGGCTTACCCAACCGTTCCCAGGGTTAAGAATGGGATTATTCCGTGCTTCTTCGGTTAACGGATAGTTCTGACGGTAATAGTCACGCACACGATTACGGAACTCACGGTATGTTGCTGTGCAGCCAAATTGTTCGATCCATCGATGCTCATCTGGGGGAACCGCCTGTGAAGTTAACTGCCCCCCTAACCAATCCGTCTCCTCCGTCACGATGACTCTCATGCCAGCCTTCGCCGCCGCAAGAGCTGCCGATGTCCCCCCCAGACCTCCGCCAATCACAACAATGTCGGTATCAAGCCGTTTTTGCGTCATGGTTCGTTCCCCTTTCATTCTTGTACTAGGACTCGGTCATTTCAAATGCAAGCCGTGCAGCGCCGATGATTCCAGCGCGATTGCCCAACAATGCCCGACTTACTTCCGTTTGAACTCCAAGTTGGTGCAGATGCTTTTCCAGCATGGGCCACCAGACCTCTCCCGCGTCCGCTACTCCTCCACCTACAATGATCACCTCAGGATCAAGAGGCACCGAGATATTAGATAGAAGCACAGCTAAATCTGCGGTGTAATCATCCAGCACTTGGATTGCTTCCTGGTTACCGTAAGCGGCCTCTTTCACAATCTCGTTCCCTGAGCGGTACAATTTACCGACGTGTTCCCTACCTCGGCGTAACAGGGCCCTCCCCGATACATATTGCTCGGCGCACCCTTTTTTTCCACAATTGCAGGGATGTCCCCCCGGGAATAAAATACTGTGCCCCCAATCACCGCCGCTCCAATGAGCCCCTCTGCACAAGAGGCCATTTTCCATATATGCACCTCCGACACCTGTTCCCAACGTGAGCATCACCAAGCGTCGCTTGCCCTTCCCCGCTCCCTGCCACGCTTCTCCAAGTAAAGCGGCGTTCGCATCATTATCAGCAACCGCTCGTAAAGCCAGTTTTTCTCTAGCCCACGTTACTAAGGATGTACCTTGCCAGCCAGGTAGGTTATCTGTGGCATACACAACTTCGCCGCTCTCCACATTTACTCGGCCAGCAGTAGCAATACCTAGAGCGCCTACATCTATATGAGCACCGATGCTGGTATCTCCAAAAGAACGCAACAGTCCGAGCACAGATTCTGACACCCGCGACAACACCCATTCACGTCCACGGGAAGCGTCCGTATCCAGCCGGATTTCATCAAGCACAGATCCGTCCCGTGCCACTATGGCGGCCTTCACCGATGTGCCCCCAATGTCGATTCCAATGACTCTGTTCACAGCAGCTGCCACCACACCAACCTCCTTGTTGCCCCTCATAAAAGCTTACTAGCTCTTTGTACAAACCTTCTATTAATAGCAATACATGAAATAGCCATTCATAAGCACCACAAACACAAGTCATTGAACTGTCGGAGCGCACAGTTTTCAATTCACAACTGAAAAATCTCAATAACTTCGTTCAATAACCGCCCTCGCTGTTTTTTCCTTCATCTGTTTGCTGTGACTCGTGTGCTTGCGAGCAAGCCCTTCGCAGATGAGGTCAATCACGAATAGTTGTGAGATTTTAGCGCCGATTGAACCACCTTCTATCGGGGCTTCCTTGCCTGCGGTCAGTAACACGATATCTGCAATGGAGGTAATGGGTGATTTCGCATAATTCGTAATTGCGATAACAGTTGCACCGTTTTGCTTGGCTTTGTGCAGCATATCGTTCGTATCCAGCGTACTTCCTGATACACTGATGCCGATAGCGACATCACCCGGGTTCATGGATACCGCCATCATCGACTGAATATGTCCGTCTGCCACAGCCTCGGCGCGGCGCCCAATCCGTAAGAAACGATTTTTAGCATCCTGCGCGGAAATTCCCGAAGCGCCTACGCCGAAAAATTGAACATAGCCCGCTTGATCGAGACACGCAATCGCACGACCAAGCTCTGAATGGTCCAGCAGTCCCATACTGGAGTGCAAAATATTGAGCATGTTGTGATATACCGTACGCGTAATATCTTGTTCGTCATCTGGGTCGATATTCTCCTCGCCCATATCGGTTTTACGATAAGTCTGGTTTTGTGCCAGGGACAGTCGGAAATCCTGATAACCTTTGAAACCAATTTTCCGACAAAAGCGCATCACCGTCGTTTCGCCTGTACCTGCAAAATCCGCCAGCTCCGTCACGGAGAAATATATGATATCTGCGGGATGCTCCAGTACGCACAAGGCGACTTTCTGCTCCGATTTCGTTAATGAAGGATAATACGTGTTAATTCGGTCGTTCATCTCCATAGATGCATTTCACTGCCTTCCTTGCGGCATCGGCAAACCGCTGCGTAATCAATTGGGGTCTGGTAATCGCCGAGCCTACAACCACTGCATGTGCTCCCATTCGGAATGCTTCCTCAACCTGCGCTGGATCATAGATTTTGCCCTCTGCAATTAAAGGAACAGGAACCAGTTCCGACGCTCTCCGAACCAGCTCCAGATCAGGACCCTCAATCTGAGTAGAGTACGGCGTATACCCGGATAACGTGGTGGATACGCAGTCTGCGCCAAGGGAAGCCGCATGAAGCGCCTCCTCCAGTGTCGATATGTCTGCCATGGAAGTGACTCCCTGCTCATGGGCATAATCTAGGAGCCTCTTCAGCTTGCCTCCCGCCGGGCGCGGTCGTAATGTGGCATCCAGCGCAATGATATCCGCGCCTGCCTCTACCAGTTCTTCCATTTCACGAAGGGTAGGCGTAATGTAAATATCAGAATCATCATAATCCCGCTTAATCAAGCCAATCACTGGTAGAGAAATCGCCTGTTTAATCGCACGTACATCCGATGCGCCATTGGCGCGAATCGCTACAGCTCCGCCCTGCTGTGCGGCACGCGCCATTTTGACCATAGAATCTGCTCCATGTAACGGTTCGCCTGGTAGCGCCTGACAGGATACGATCAATCCGTGCTGAACTTTGGATAATACACCTTCCATTCCCATAGGAATCACCCTCTCTTCTCGGCATGATGCCGTACGGTTAATCCGACTTCAAAGGTGCGGTTCCACGGCATGTAGCAATCTATAATTTCCACGCAGCCTTCCGGCCCGTTCACATATTCATTGAGTGCCTGCTCCAGCCGTCCGCGAATAACCGCAGCTACCGAGCCTCTCGGTCCATCGAGCATAAACTTGGTAAAACCCATCTGCTCCACAATTCCGTTATTCATAGCCGTACGTACCACAGCGCAATAACAGGCATCCTCGGCGTAGCGCAGCGACAGAAAATCCAAATGTTCCTCCGTAGAGCCATAGTGGGTATACAGCATGGACTGAGCAATGACGGTGCCCAGCGTGTTAGAACTGGTATTCCAGCCTGCATAACCTGCCAGCTTAAAAAGCAGTCCTTTTTGCTTTAATAGTCTAAGTAGCTTGAGATCTGCGCCGTTGGCGTAGCCCACATCAGCAACTGCAACATTTTGACCTGCATATTGCAGCATATAAGAGCCGTACTCAACCAGCTCTACTACATTCCGTTGTACATCATATCCGGTCATTGCACGCTGCTGGGATGAAGCCTCTGCCATCGTGTCACCGGGTGTGTTAGCCAACAAAATCAAATCAGCCTCCGTTGCTGAGGAAGCTATCAGCCCACCTGCCGCCATAATCTGATATTTTAAGGTTTCGTAAAAATAGCGATCTTCAAAAAGCGGAACTACGAATGCCCCCTGCAAAGCAGACAATCGGGGATATACCAGTGGGACTACATTATTCATCTTGTTAACCCAACGAGCCAGCAACGTACAACCCACTTCATCTGCCCCCGGGTACATGTATACATTCAAATCCAGCCCAAGCTCAGAAATACGACTTCTTAGCCGCTGCTGATCCTTGGCGGTATAGCCGTAGGGAGCCGAATCATCCTGTGGGATAATCATAAAATCAATGATACCTTCTGCTACGAGATCCAGTGCAACTTCATTAGCCTCCAAATTCACATGGCGACGCCCCAGGTAATCATCCAGTATTTCCATTGGCAAACGCTCGTTAATATCAGCTAATTCGAGCAACTCTTCTGTGGTAGCGATCCCCAGCTCCTGACGATGCTCAATGAAGCCCTTTCGGAATATCTCACGCCCCCAATCGGCATAGTAATTCGGTTCTTCATCAGCCAAAGAGTATTGTGGACAACGCATAATAAGTTGAAATGCATAGAGAGTCAGTTGCGGATATAATTGCTTTAGCCTGCGAAGCCGATTCACTCTATCTCTGACCTGCTCGCTCGACATACCGTGTAGTCGAGAAGGGACGATTCCTCCGTACAGTAACGTATCCATCGCTACAATGGCTCCATCAGCAGTAGCCGCGCGTTCTTCGAGCCATGCCCATAGTCTGGTCGTATCTCCAGGTGTTTTCTTTTGTCCCATCCATTCTAATGGGGGTCGCTCCATTTCCAAGTCGGTGCCCTGTGCCAGTAAATAAGGAAATTGATAATTACAGGGCCGCTCATCCAGCGGTATAAAAAGTAATCGGGTGTTTGACTTCACCGTACGTTCCACCTCTCCTGAAAATTACCGTTATCCTAACGGCAAATGATTATTTTCAGGGCAGCTATGCTGCCTTGGTTTCTTAATCCATCGCAAATACTCACAAGATCAGTCGATATTTGCCTTGTTCGTCCTGATCGACATAACCCCACTGCGCGGCAGCACGGATCGCCGGATTGCTACCCAGCCGAGCCTCCGCTTCTAAGCAAGCAGTGATACCGCGTCGCAGTTCTCCTGCGATTTCGTCCGTCAGAGGCGACGGCTCTTGCCCGTCAACTGCTTCGCTCGGCATGCTGCTTCCCCTTGAATGTGCATCGTCCTGTCGCTCGCCACTGAGCGCAGCTTGGCGCAGCACATGCCACAGGCCTGCGTCCAGCTCGGCACGTTCCAGCCACGGCGCGGCCTGGGACACGAAACCTGCCGCCGGATCATCGGCAGGCACGTTCCGTAGGACGCTCACCGCCTGAAGCAGCCGCTCAAAGTATATATCCAGCGCAGGGATATCGCGCATTTGCAAAGCAAGATCCACGTCCTCATACGCGCTGCCGCCCAGTCGGCTGTTCCTGTTTTGACGACAGAAAAACATCAGTTCATTCGCACGCTCTCCCGCTAACTCTCGCGCAGCCCATTCCCAAGATAGCTCAGGCATATACCGTTCACTGTTCCACATATAGTGGGACATCGTAATGAGCGTCACTTTGGAGCATTCCCACTGATTCATCGGGTTGGCCACCATACCGGTATGTCCGCAGTCTGGTAGCCCGGAATACCGTCCGCGCAGCGGATCAAGGAATAACCGATCATGGTCACAATCATTCACCGGGATGTTATCCCACAGCCACAGCTCATGCCCGAAGAATGCATGATTATCGGCGGCGTGCTCTCGACTAATCTGTGGGGCAAAAACAAAGTACCCCGTCCAGAACACCTTAATCTCCGGATGCAGCCGCTCACGGAAATCCTTTTTGTATTCGGTATCCCAATACGACCAATATTCCGAGGGACAGACTGTCAGTGTAAACTCAGGCAGCCGTTCAGCCAGCCATGTGTGAACCTTGTTCGTCAAAAAGACATGAGCGTGACCCGACCGGCCCAGCAAATGTCGATTTTCCCCTTTTAGTACATAATCAATATCATCCATTAATACAGAAAAATGACGTACGCCAATCGCAATCACGGCCGCCAGCTTTTCCGTCAATTTAAGGAAATCTTCATCGCTGCCAAAGCTTAGGTCGTTCCCTGGACTGATACAATAATGAAAATCAATCTCATGCCGTTCGCAGGCTTCCTTCAATTCGCGGATCTGGGCAAACGTATCCTCAGGGTACGGCTCTCTCCATAGCTCACGATGATATGGATCATCCTTGGGGGCATACATGAACGTGTTCATCCGATGCGCAGCCATAAAACGGACGGCATCCAGCCGATCCGCGAAACTCCACGGTTTCCCATAGAAGCCTTCAATAATTCCTCTGACCGGAAAGGAAGGCTCATCCCGAATAGACATCACTGGCAGAGTACATCGCTCCTGTTCCACCTGAAGCAGGGGATGCAGGGCATCCATGCCGTATTTGAGCCCTCTTTTATTGGAAGCATGGATTTCAATCCGCCCGTCCTTCTGAATGTCCAACCGATATCCGTCTGCAGCAAGCGTTCCGTCATATTCGAGCACCAACTGCACGCTTCCCCGTGTTTCAGTCGGTACACCCGGTCCTGGAGGCACAATGAGCTTGATCGGTCCCTCTGGGTCCAGCACACCTTCATATTCCTGATTCATTGCAAAGCGAGAGGACAGTTCACAGATCAGACGCGGTTCGGAGATAACCAGCCATTCCCCGCTGTCATACACATCACGAAAATAATATTGAATCTCCTGCGGTGTTAGCCCTACATCTAAATGAGACCCCATTCCTTTGGACAATTTCATCGCAATCGTCTCCTTCCATTCACAGGCTCTTCGTAGCCGTGACTACTGGCTTATCCTTTTACCGCTCCCGCCAGGCCTTCCATATAGTAGCGCTGTGTAAACAGGAACAATATAATGATCGGCAGTACCGAAATCATTGTGCCTGCAGCGATCCAGCCGAAGTTATAGGCAAATTGACCGTTGAGATACGTGAGCGCAGCTGCCAGCGGATATAGCTCCGTATCATTCAAAATAACGATAGGCCATAGAAAGCTGTTCCAGAACGACATCGCCTCCAACAGAGAAATTACAGCGAGCGCCGGCTTGACCAGCGGAAGCACCAGCTGCCACCAAATTCGAAACTCCGAAGCGCCGTCCATTTTACCGGAATCACGCACATCGGTGGGAATATGAATAAACGTCTGTCGCATTAGAAAAATGTTGAACACGGAGACTGCCCCGGGCAACACCACACCCAAATATGTATTGCCCAGATGGAGCCCTTGAATGGTCAGATAATGCACAATAAATGCGGTGTAGGAAGGAATAATCATCGTGGCAATCAGCAGCGTAAATACCAGATTTTTACCCTTAAAACGAAATACAGCCAAGGGATATCCCGTCAGACTGGCGAGTACCACATTGAGCACAACGCCTAACACCGTAATGATGACCGTATTCAGCATATACTTTGGAAAATTCATGAACTGCCACACCTGAACATAGTTGTCGAAATCAATAAAGGTCGGAAAAATAGCGGGCGGCGTTGAAAAAATGTTACGACCTGGCATGAGGGATACGCTGAGCAGCCATAGGAACGGTCCCATTAAAAAGAGGGCGAGTAGCACTAGAAGCACGTAGATGACCGTCATTCTCAGCATTCGAGCAAGACTGCGCATGATGCGGCTGCTTTCCTTTTTAGGAAGAGATGAGCGTAGCAATTTGTCATCCTTTAGATTCATCAATAGGGATTGACACCACCTTTCCTATTGAATCGGAATACGATAATACTAAGTACGGCAATCATTGCGCCGACAATTAAGCCAAGCGCTGAAGCATATCCAAAATTGAACTGCTCCATGCCCTTTTGAAAAATATACAAGCTGGATGTCAACGTGGCCGTTCCCGGTCCACCCTTGGTTAGTACATACACTTCATCAAATACACGAATAGCTGACATGAGCGATATAAGGGTACAGAACAGAACGTAGGGTCTCAGCAGTGGAAGAGTAATATGGACAATCAGACGCCATCGGCTTGCTCCGTCGACTCTAGCGGCTTCGTACAGATCTTGAGGAATATTTTGTAATCCAGCCAGATAGAGCATCATATAATACCCGAGTCCCTTCCACATTGTGATGAACATCAGTACATACAAGGCCAAGTTGCTGTCCGATAACCAGTGTATGTCTTTGCTAATCAAGCCGACCTGCATGAGCAAGTAGTTCACTACGCTGTTATTGCCCAACAGCCAGCTCCAAATTAAGGCTACCGCTACCATCGAAGTTACAACAGGGATGTAGTAGGTCGTACGAAATATTTTAATTCCCGGGATACGGCTATTCACAAGCACGGCCATCAGGATGGAGAAAATTTGGAGAAAGGGGACAATGAGCACGTACAACAATGAGTTCCAAATTGAAATAAGAAAGTTACGGTCCTTAAACGCCGCTTCAAAATTATCCAAGCCGACAAAATGGGTATCTGATATGACAGAGTAGTCTGTCAATGCCAGCGGGATGCTGTAAATAATAGGCCAAAATACAAAGACGGCAAGCAATAACAGTCCTGGCGTCATAAAGGCCCAGGCCGTAAAGGACTCCGACCTTAACCATTTGATCATGCTGCATCACCACCTGATTTTGATAAATGAACAGGGGAGTATTCATTTACTCCCCTGTCAAACCTATTGCTTTAAAATATCGTTCACTTCCTGCTCCAGGGCAGTAAGCGTCTGCTTCGTATCCGTGCCGTTCAATACAATATTTTGCAAAGCTCGCGCGATGGCACTGTTCACATCTTTGGCATTAGGCACACCGACCATATAATCTGTCGCCTTATCCAAGCTTTGCGCGGATACTACCTTGGCTTGTGCTTCTAATGATTTGTCAGACTGAGTAAAATATGGATCTTTAATGGAGTCTTTCGTGGAAGGTAGTGTATTCGCCGCTTTAGAAAAAGCTGTTTGACTCTCTGCGTTTGTCAAGAAAACAGCAAATTTCACTGCTTCGTCCACATGTGCAGACTTAGCAGGTACAACCAGGTCCATGGAGTTGGAGAGCCGCACATCAGCTTTACCGGTTGGGACAGGAACAGCAATTGTGTTCTTATAAACATCCGGCGCTGCCGTTTTGATAAAATTGATGAACGTTGGGCCTGCCAGCTCGAAAGCAACCTGCTCGCCGGCATAATATTTCACTTGTTGTGAGAAGTCAGCGTCTTCCTTGAGCACAACGCCATCTTCCATCTGTTTTTTTAGATTATCAATCATGGTGACTGCTTCTGGTGTATTGAACGCCGCTGCTGTCTTTTCTTTATTTAGAATGGGAATGCCGTCCACAGCGAAAAGTTTGGATACAAGCTGCTGCGCATAGCCTGCTTTGCCAATTTTTCTATTGATCTGACGGCCCCACTCAGACAATTCCTCCCGGGTTTTGGGCGGATGAGCAGGGTCCAATCCGGCGGCTTTGACCAGCTTTGTATTCATGTAAAGCACTTCTGTACCGGTATACCAGGGTAGCGCATAAGCTTTACCGTTAATGACTGTGGAATTATAAATACCCTCGAAATAAGCAGCTTTTTCCTCGGGCGACAAATGCTCATTCATATCAACAACAGCACCCTTGGAGCCCATTTGGCTAGCAAATTCTGTATTGAGATTGACTACATCCGGACTGCTGTTGCTAGCGATACTTGTCAACAGCTTGTTGGTTACTGCGTCATAGGGGTAATCCTTCCAGTCAATTTTGACATTGGGGTTCTTCTGCTCATAATCGGCAATCACCCGATTGAAATACGGGGTAAATGTAGGTTGTAGTGCAATGGTCCAAAATTGCAGTGTTACTTTCCCTCCGTCAACCTTTTCCGACTTTGATCCTCCACCACCGCAGCTGCTCAGCAGTACAACCAGCGCCAGCATAGATACAAGCAACCGTAACCTGCCTTTCGCTTTCTTTGTCACATGGTGACCCCCTTGTTCTTAGTTGATTAAGGCAAATTATAGCAGAAATACCGCTAAAGAAGGAACGTTTTTTCAATAAAATAAATTTAGAAGGAATAATTTTTCTTTTATTGGATACAAAAAAGACGCCTCTTCAGCAGAGACGCCATTTTCTTAAATCAACCCGCAAAGGGTTCACAACTATTAATAGTATGGGGCCATGAAAACGTACACCAGTACCCCGGTCAAGCTCACATATAGCCAAATTGGCATCGTCCAGCGCGCAATCTTACGATGTTTTGCTACCTGCATCGTCCATCCCCATACAACCGTGAACAGTGCCAGCGGGACAATAATCGCAGCCAGTATGCTATGCGAAATCAACAGCGTAAAGTAGATCGGCCGAAGGATACCCACACCACCATATTTTGCAGTTTCCGGCGAAATGTAGTGAAAGGTCAGATAGGAAAATAAAAATAAAACGGTACTGGCGAAGGCCAGCAAAACAAAGGTTTTATGAACCTTAATGTTCTTTTTGAAAATAGCAACCAGTGCAGCCACCAGGAAAATAAATGTGAAGCTGTTAAAAATCGCATTCAGCCTTGGGAAAATAGTGAGATCAAAACTCACACTACCCTGGTATCCGATCGGCGAAAAGAACAGCAGCAAAATAATCACGTTGGCTATAATGGAAACGGTGATAATCAAGGCTGTAAAATTACGATTGCTCGTTGGAACGTACTGCTTGTCCTCACTCGCTTTATTCATCATGAGCGTCTCCTTCGTTAAATTCAGGTTTTCGTTACTGTTGTAGTCATAACCATAATATATTATATAGAACTCATAGACAGCCTGTGAAGTGACAACAGTATGAACAATTTCACAGCCATCTGTCAGAAAATATGCTTCAACATTTAAAAATAGCCCTTTACTTCCCTATATCAACGGTAGAATGCATTGATTTTACAAGCTTTATGCACACAAAAAAACACCGGGAAGGTCTGATTACCCGCTCCGGTGTTGTGTCGGTTATGCATTTAAGCAGCCTCGATGATCCATATTCATTGCTGCCATACGTCACTGTACTCCTGATGGCGCTTGAACAGCGCAAGCGCGTACGAGCAAGCAGGGATAACCTTTTTATGCTGATTCCTTGCCATGTCAACCACTCTGTCGATGAGCTCCTTGCCGATTTTTTGACCCCGTAACTGCTCGGATACAAATGTATGGTCAATGACCAATGAGTGGTCATCTATGGATTTATAGCCTACTTCTGCAACTACCTGTCCATCATCCACCATGACTACTGCATGGTCCTCCTCGCGAATTTGTCTCATGAAACCAATCTCCTTTCTGACTGAAGAAAATCCCGTTACAACTCCATGCTAACGAATTACTGCAATCACTTCATGCCGACGCTAGATATCCTTATCATTCCCCTATTTAGGAATTAGCGAAACATCACATACGAGGATTTTGCAAAAATCCCATAAGCGACTTCCAATGAACAAGATATAGATCGAAATGGTTTAGTTCGTCTATATCTTGTACTTCGGAGCGACTGGAATCGAATTTTGCAAAATCCTGATACATAAAATAAGATCTATCGTCGACACTATATTTATTCCAATTAGGGCAAGGGAGGTGCTGCGTTGCCTACAGAAATAAAACCTGTCATCCCGTTTGAGCCGGAACTGAGCGAAAAAGTACCTGTAGATCCGGGCCTTTGGCGTTACGAAATAAAATGGGACGGTACGAGAATTATGACGTATCACGACCAGGGCGGTACGCGTCTGTTCAACCGCAAGCAGCATGAACGAACGCTTTTATACCCGGAGCTTGCTCTCTTCCCCTCCTACTGTAAGGCTGATTCGGTCATATTGGACGGGGAAATGATCGCACTCGGTGCCGACGGTAAGCCATCGTTCCATGAAATTATGCGACGGGATCTGATTCGTCGGACGGATCGAATTCAGTCAGCCTATGAAGCTGTACCCGCTACTTACATGTTGTTTGATATTGTTTATCTGAACGGGGAGTGGGTTCATCTTAAACCGTTACAGGAAAGGCTTAAGCTGCTGCATCAGATCATCATACCGAATGAACGGATTCAACTGGCTCCCGCTCATCCTGATGGACAAGCTCTATTTCAGGTCATGTGCAGCCAAGGAATGGAAGGCATTGTTTGTAAAAAGCTGGATAGTCCGTACACATTGGGCGGAAAGGACGGACGATGGCTCAAGGTCAAAAATTATGGCGATATTATTGCCGTTATCGGTGGCTATACCCTAAACGGAGGCATTATCAATGCTGTGTTGCTGGGCCAATATGATAAACAAGGAATGCTGCGCTATATCGGGCATGTGGGGACGGGTAAGCTGACTCGGGAAGATTGGCGTCAGCTTACCGAGCGCCTGCTGCCACATACCATATCGGAGCGACCTTTTAACAATAAACCGGATCGGCATCAGGACGCATTTTGGGTGCAACCCATGTATACCGCCAAGGTTCAATATAGTGAGTGGCGGTGGCAAGAAGGACGTACTCTGCGTCAGCCCTCCATACAAGCCTTTGTGAATCAGGGCCTCGATCAGTGTATCGGCCCCTGGATGTGACGTTTTACAGATATATTTTTAAAAAAATGCGGAACAAAGTTTGTATAAATCATTGCAACCAGTGGTTAATTAAATTACAGTTAACTAATTAACTACATCGAGGTGGATCGCATGTTCTTTTTTTTGGACTCCGAAATTCGTCAACTGGCCTATAATCTCTTTCCAGGTGGCAATAAACCGATTGGTGTTTTGGTAGATTTATTTTCCATAACGTATGAAATACGTAAAAACATGGAAAAACGTTCGCGTGAATTTGGTCTCTCCTACGGGCAATATATCGCGCTTTGTGTACTTTCGGCGCAAAGAGATGAAATGTCGTCTCCTTCTGCTTTGGCTGAAAAGATGGGGGTAAGCCGAGCAGCTATCAGTTCTATGGTTATTTCTCTCGAACAAGAGGGTTTCATTAATAAATATGACGATCCCAATGACAAGCGGGGAGTGTTCGTGTCCCTGAACGATAAAGGAAGAAGTAAAATTCAACAGATGGACCCCTTTTTCGTAGGGCTGGCTTCACGTCTGATGTCAGACTTTAGTGAGTCGGAAATCTGTCAGTTCCAAACCTATTTGTCACGCGTACGTTCTGCGTTTGAAGATGTCAAAGGTTCGCGTCTAACCGACTCCAGAGAGGAGAGAGAAAAATGGTGCGAAGACTGAGACAAAAACTGTTCGTCAAACTTGCCCGCATATCGGCTGGCAGAATGGTAGCTGCGTCCGATTTCAAACCTTCGCGTTCTCCCAAAGTACATCGGAAAGAAAGGATCATTCCCACCTCTGTTGGTGACTCCAGGGTGATTGTATATGAACCTTCTCACCGGTCTGCTGATCCACTCCCTGTATTTGTAAATTTCCATGGCAGCGGCTTTGTAATGGGCAGCGCCGAAATGGATGATCCCTGGTGTCCGGTCATTGCTGAACGTGCGAATTGCGTCGTCGTTAATGTCGATTATCGCTTGGCCCCGGAGTATAAATTCCCTATCCCGCTACAGGAAAGCTATGATGTGGCCCAATGGTTGTACGAGCATCCTGATGTGCTCAACGTAGATCCTCAACGCATTGCGGTCGGGGGACACAGTGCAGGTGGTAATCTAGCGGCAGCGCTGTGTCTTATGGCCCGGGATCGCAAGGAATTTCCGATTGTATATCAGGTACTGGATTACCCACCATTAGATATTGCTACAGATCCCAAATTGAAGCCCCAATTCGAGAAAGCGATTCCGCCACGAGTAGCAAAAATCTTTAATGAAAGTTATCTGCACTCACCAGATGAGGCGCGGAATCCGTTAGTTTCCCCCCTTTTTGCAGAATCACTACATAATCTTCCTCCTGCTCTGATCATAACCGCAGAGTTGGACTCCTTGGCTGACGAAGCCGAGTTGTACGCTAAGCGGCTGATTGAAGCGGATGTGCCCGTGACGTATAAAAAATACATGGGTGCCGCACATGCATTTACCCATAGCGGCGATCTCGCTGTAGCTGAAAATGCCTGGCACCTGATGAGCGATCAGTTGAAATTGGCATTTGAATTCCACATCGGAGACGTTCTGGCAGAACTTAAGAAATAAAAATAAGCCTCCTGCTTCCACTGCCATTATGCAGGGGTACAGGAGGCTTATTTTTTATCCTTACAAACTGTTAAAAGCGTCAGTCAATACAGGCACAATTTGCGATTTTCGCGATACAACGCCTTTTAGAACAGCCTTGTTGTCATCCAACTGTACATTATAGGCTTTCTCAACCGCTTGTGCTTGGCTTCCCAGGGCAATACCAATGGAATCACTGTTCACAATGTCTGTTACAACGAACAGGAACAGATCGAGATTTTTGGCCTCAATGGTTTGGGATAATGCAACTTCTAGGTCAGCTTGACGCGATAGCACATCGTTGACGTCTACTGCGTTCACTTGAGCAATTTCCACTTTGCGACCATTCATCTGAAATTCTTTGGCATCCAGACTTACTAACTGTTCAATGGTGTGACCACTCAAATCAGCCCCCGCTTTAAGCAAGTCAAATCCGTAACGATCTGCATCCACACCAGCAATTTCAGCCAGTTCACGAGCAGCAGCTACGTCTTGATCCGTGCAGGTTGGGGATTTGAACAACAGGGAATCGGAAATAATCGCGGACAGCATTAGACCTGCGATTTCTTTCGGAATCGCTACACCATTTTCCTTGTAGAGCTTGTTCAAAATGGTGGCTGTGCAACCCACTGGCTCAGCGCGGAAGTATAACGGCTGGCTTGTTTCAAAGTTAGCGATCCGGTGATGGTCGATGACTTCAGTTACACGTACTTTGTCAATATCAGCGGCGCTTTGCTGGCGCTCATTATGATCGACCAAAATGACGTTGTCCGTTTCAGCAGCAACCTGCTCAACTAGACGCGGCGCGCTCACTTTGAAATAATCCAGTGCATACTGCGTTTCCCCGTTCACCTCGCCCAGACGAACCGGCTCTACGTCCGCGCCCAGTTTGGTTTTTAAGTCTGCATAAGCAATAGCTGAGCAAATGGTATCCGTATCCGGATTTTTATGCCCGAAAATCAATGTTTTTGCCAACATAATCGACTCCTTTGCCTTAGGCATTTTACATGATTGTGAAACCTCAACAATTCCAATGCAGATTATATCATTAAATCTCGCATTCTCCCATTCCCCTTCGATTGTTTTTCAAAAATAATCTAGTAAATTCATAACATTTCCATGGAATCTATATGTAATGTTGCCCTTATTTTTTCTAAAAATATAAAAAACATATAGTAATATATCCCACCAATATGGTAAGATATGCCTCAAAACTGGCAAGTTAGTCACCAGTGGTCAATTCTATTATTTTAGATATTAAGGGAGGCGTGAGAACAACGGCAGTGGCTTCAAATCCTAGTATGTAGACATATCATATTTTGATTGAAAAGAGGGAAATCTTTGAAAAAGCCGATCATTTTGCAAAAAATACCTGTCGTATCACTCGCTCTTGCCTTGACGGTAAGCTTGTCTCTGCCGTCTGTCAGTTCTGCTGCTACCGCAGATCTGCAAATCAACTCATTTTTGGAAGCTCAGCAAGCATTGACTCTTGAGGCGGCTCCGGCCTTCATTTCGCCAGAGCTAAGCACAGATTCTTCCCGCCAGGTCAGAGTTATCGTACAGCTTGATGGTGAGCCCCTAGCCGTGGACAAATATGCGGCACGTTCAGGCGTACAAGCTTTCACAGCTCAATCTGAGCAAAAAGCGGAATCCGCGATTGCCACCGAGCAAACTACGTTCGTGGACCAAGCCGCTGAGCATGGCATTTCTCTTCAGGTGAATTACCAGTACAACACGGTGCTTAACGGCTTGGAGGTCACACTACCAGCCAATAAGATTCCAGAACTGGCTAAACTGCCAGGTGTAAAATCCATTCATGAAAACAAAACGTATTATTCCATCCCCGTACAGGACCCGCCAACACTTACAGCCAGTGAAGCCACTTATGATAACGCACCGCTGGACCAGATTGGTGTTCCTGAAGCCTGGGCCAAAGGACTGAATGGCGAGGGAATCAAGGTCGGGGTTATTGATACCGGTATCGATTATGAGCATCCGGATTTGAAAGAAGCCTATAAAGGCGGATATGACTCTTTTGAACAAGACAACGACCCTTACGAGGAACCGTTCCTTGAAAAAGAAAATGACCCATACGGCACAGGTTTTAGCGGAACGACACATGGTACTCACGTCTCCGGCACGATTGCCGGTAAAGCCGCAAATAAATCCTCGGATATTGTGCAAAAGGGTATTGCCTATAAATCGGACTTATACGTGTATAAAGTGCTTGGACGCAATACCAAGACAGGTCGCTCCTCCGGTTCCTCCGCACAGGTCATTGATGGCATTGAACGCGCTGTCAAAGATGGTATGAACGTCATTAACCTGTCGCTGGGCTCGGATTCCGAAAAGGACCCGAACTCCCCAGATTCCATTGCTATTAATAATGCTGTACTTTCCGGCGTAGTCGCGGTCATAGCGAATGGTAATGCGGCACAGGAAGGCCCCTATTTTTATTCCATGGGTTCTCCCGCAACATCACAGCTGGCGATTTCCGTCGGTGCAGCTACTTCGCCGAGCAAAAGCTTCTCGGGTACAGCTTCGGTCACCCGTGACACCTATTGGGAGGCTAACGGTGAATTGAAAAAGACCGTAACTAATGATGCTTATGCACATTATGATTTTAATTTGATGGGCTGGGAGACAGGCAGAGAAGACTTTGCCTCCATTTTGGGAACTGCCCCTTATGAGCTCGTATATGCGAATCTGGGACAACCTGATGATTTTGAAGGGAAAGACGTAGCAGGAAAAATCGTCCTCGTTTCACGCGGCAACTTGGCATTCGTGGATAAAATCGCAAATGCGAAAAAAAACGGTGCGAAGGCTGTTATCGTTTTTAATGGGAATACGAAAGCGGGCGACATCACCAAAGCTGATTTAGGGGAAAGTATTTCAGGTCGCGATGACTACGTAAATTCCAATTTGGGTGACAGCTTTGACTTTATTCCCACCTTTGACATGAAAGGTAAGGAAGGTCGTGCGCTGGCTAAACAAATCGTAGACAACGCGGGAGAGAAGTTCTCCGTTTCCTTTGGAGCAGATTATATTCGTACAGATAATGCAGGCAATACGATGGCCGGATTTAGCTCCCGCGGACCGAACGGAGATGAACTGCTTAGCATCAAACCAGACGTGAGCGCACCGGGGGTTGGCATTTTGTCAACCTACCCTGCCTTCGGCAAGTTCTATCCAGATGCATCTTATGAGCAAGCTTACAGTCGTAGCAACGGTACAAGTATGGCATCTCCGCATGTGGCTGGACTTGCTGTGCTGCTGAAGCAGCAGCATCCAAACTGGACACCGTTTGATATCCGTGCTGCTCTGGCAAACACTTCGGTTATACTCTTCGATGAGGATAAAATCCAATATGATGTGTATTCCCAAGGTGCAGGCCTAGTAAACATCGCTAATGCGATTCAGACTCCCGCCCTGCTGGAAACTGTTGAAAAGATAACGATTCTCGACAAGAACTTTAATCGGCAGGAGGTTGTGAATTACAATCCTTCCGCCAGCTTCGGGGTGTTACGACCTGGTAGTGATGCGAAGCAGATTCAGCTTCAACTCAAAAACCTGTCCACTAACTCTGTACAGTATGAGGCGAGCTATATTTTACATGATATTGTAACCTCAGATCCCAAGAAGCCAATCGCCACGCCAGATGTAAGCAACCTTTCCGTTCAGTTGCAAGGTGTCGGCGCGAATGGAGCAATCTCGGCAGAACCGGGTAAATCGCAACCGTTCTTCCTGTCTGTACAACCAAATTCGGGCGCAGCCACAGGTGTATATGAAGGGGAAGTTATTCTGAAAAGCGCAGGACTGCCAACGCTTCATCTGCCGTTCGTCGTTCATGTCGGCAAAGAAAATCCTACAACTGGCTTCGGCTTGCAGGACTTGAGTGTCACCAACCCGATTATTTATCCGAGTCGTACAGGTGCTCAGCGCTCAACAGATTTGGCATTCCGCCTGACTACGGATAAAACGAACCTGATCGCGCTCTATGTGTACGGCGTAGATGACAAGTTAATCGGTCTGATCGATGGAATTACGACCTCCAAGGAACAAGGTGACAATGCACGCCTCAAACAAGGCGTCTACTCCTTTAAGGGCATTGACGGAAGTTACGCCGAATTAGATGACAATGGAAAATCTGTTCTGGATGCTAACGGTCAGCCCGTGATTCAGCATTTGAAGGACGGAGTATACAAGCTGGAAGTCAGCGCTCCGGAGTTGAATGCAAAAGGCGAAGTCGAGAGCACTACTAAAGGTCCTAAACTCTTCACCGCCACTAAAGCTATCCGTGTGGATAATAGCGCCGCATCCAGCGGTAGTGTTGGAGGCGGAGGTGGTGGAGGTGGCGGCAGAAGCAATACTACACCTTCTGCTGCAACGAACACATCCACTCCTGTCTCTACATCTGCACCTACACTTCAAAGCGTTGTGAAACAAGGGCAGGCTGTTAAAACTGTCACTACAGCCGTTGCATTGAACAATAATGTACAGTCGCTGACAGTAACCGATGCAGATTTGCAGGCTACCGTGACAGCAGCAGGTTCCAGCCCGACAGCTATTGTACTGTCGGCTACTAGCCAAGCAGGCCAAACGACGAAAGCATCGCTCACTTCCACACAACTGGTAACGCTGGGCAAGGCTGCATCAGGAAGTAGCTTGATTGTAAGCAATACAGGCTCTTCTCTGGCTTTGCCAGTATCCGCTCTGAAAAATGTTCCTGCTGGTGCAGGCATTGAAGTGATAATCAGCAGCCAGACAGAGGCGAGTGGCACTTTTACAAGTAAGCTGAAAGGCTCCAATGTGATCGGCACCCCAGTAGGATTTGAAGCTAATGTTGTCACTGGTGGCAAGAGTCAATCGCTCAAAGTTGCTCCAGGACAGTTCATTAGCAGATCCTTTACCGTACCTGGTCAAATTGATTCCAATACAGCCGGTGTACTCTATACGGCAAACGGAACTGTCTATCCCGTTCCATCCGTCTTCACCAAGCAGGCAGATGGATCTACCGTCGTCAAGGTAAGCCGTCCGGGCTTCTCGACGTATGCAGCGGCGACACGTCCCGTTAGCTTTGAAGATATTTCATCGTCGTATGCCCAATCCGAAATTCAATCGCTGGCGAACAAGTTGCTGATCAACGGCACGACCGACACGACTTTCTCACCGAAGAAGAACGTGACGCGTGCAGAATTTGCAGCCCTGGTAACCCGAGCACTCGGCCTGACACCAGGTACTGCTGCACCATTCAGTGATATTCCGGCAGGTAGCTGGTACTCCGGCGATGTAGCAGCCGCTTATGAAGCTGGATTGATTACGGGTCGTAACAGCGAGAAGTTTGATCCGAACGCTAATATTAGTCGTCAAGAAATTGCTGTCGTGCTGGGTAAAGCTATAGATCTGCTTCAAATCAAAGCAGCAGTCGATGGCCCTGCGCGTACACCGTACCATGATGCTTCATCCTTTGCAGGCTATGCCAAGGACAGTATTGAAAAAGTAAGTGCAGCAGGTATCATCAACGGAGAAGCGATTAAAGGCTCCTCCTACTTCCAGCCGAATGCACCTACAACCCGTGAGGCATCTGCCAAGGTGCTGCATGTGCTTTTACAGAAAGCTTCGCTGATTAACTAACAATAGAAAAGCCTCCCGAGCCGTGTTATAACCAAAGCTGCGGTTCGGGGGGCTATTTTTATGTTACGCCATAATCTTAAATACTATACTGTTCCCGCTAAAGGTAACGTTACTTTGAATACACTTCCCGTTCCTGGTGTACTTTCGGCCGTAATGTTCCCGCCGTGTGCTTCTACGATAGACTGTGTAATGGCCAGACCAAGGCCCGCCCCGCCTGAGCTACGTGTACGCGATTCATCTCCACGATAAAAACGCTCAAATATCCGCTCCAGCTGTTCTTTACTCATGCCTGGTCCGTTATCACGAATTTGGATATCCACCAACTTCTTACCTGCAGACAGGTTTACCTGGATCACACCTCTTTCCATATCGGTATGCTGAACAGCATTGTGAAACAGGTTGAGCACTACCTGCTTGATTTTATCCCCCTCTGCCAATACCCGTATACCTGCCGTCATATCAAAAACCACTTTACGTGTACCTGCCAGCATAAGGAGCTGCGGTTTCATTTCCAGCAGCAACGCATCTAGTGATATGTCTTCCAGCTTCAACTCCGGTGTTCGATCCAGTTTAGCCAACAATAGTAAATCAGAGACAAGTTTATTCATCCGCTTGGATTCACCATACATACTTTCTAGTGCCGACTGAAGCTGCTTCGGATTAGATGCTGCCCCACGAAGCAGCACTTCCAAGAAGCCGTGAATAGACGTGAGCGGGGTGCGCAGTTCATGGGAGGCATCCGCAATAAATCGTCTCATCTGCATCTGCAATTCCCGTTCGGCAGCAAAAGAATGCTCCAGCCGTTCCAGCATCCCGTTAAATGAAACCGCCAACCGATCCACTTCATACTGACCCTGCTCGGCGTCAAAACGCTCGTCCAGATTCCCGGCATCAATACGTTTGACCGCCTCAACCATCCTCGAAAGGGGCACCAACGTACGGCGCAGCACAGGAAGCATGAGGGCCAGACCAATCGCAAGCGCAATCAGAGACAATAAAATAAAGGTACGGAGCTGATTAATCAGCTGCTCTTGCATGGAAGTCGTGGATACGCCCATTTGAAGCATACCTGACGAACGGTCAGGCGGACCAAGCGGACGGAACACAACCAGTTGCTCATTCCCTTGAGCATCCGTGATCAATTGATAGCCATGACGCATGCGCTTGCTCTGCTGCATCGCTTGATACTGCTCAGTGGTGAGACGCGGTGGGTTAAGTCCGTTTTCACTGGACAAGCTTCGGAAGGTTCCATCTATGCCTATAGCTGCGAGCGACATATCCGGCCAAAACAGGAACGGCCCCGGTCGATTATCCCTTCGATTGTTTCCTCCCTGGGGAGTAACACCCTCACTCTGCTCTTGCGAGTCCCTAATCAATAAATCAGCAGGAATGGAGTTTAACTGCGTTCCCATAGCATCTGCACGACTCCGATACAGAAAGTCTTTCATCAGAAAATATTGTAGAAAACCAATCAATACGAGCAGCAAAGCCAAAATGAGTAACGTTCTGGCCAAAAGCTGGGACCGGAGAGATCGAAGTGCATATTTTCTCCGACTTTTCCCGCCCGCCTTCATAGCAAATCCACCCGGTAGCCCACACCGCGCAGCGTACGAATGACCCGATGCTCCTTGTCTTTGAGTTTTTCACGTAAGGAGCGAATGTACACCTCAACAATATTATCCTCGCCCCCAAAATCGTACCCCCATACCCGGTCCAGAATACGACTTTTACTCAGCACAATCCCGTGATTAAGCACCAGAAACTTCAATAGTTCATATTCGGTAGGCGACAGCTCCAGCACCTGACTCTGATAACGAATTTCCTTCCGTCGATCATCCACTTGAAAGGGGCCGTGAACCACTTCCCCCAGCAGATCGGGGAACTGATTGCGCAAGCGCGCTTCAATGCGAGCCAGCAGCTCATTAAAACTGAAGGGCTTTACGACATAATCATCCGCGCCGAGTTTTAATCCCTTTACCCGATCTTCTACGTCATCCTTGGCGGTCAGCATAATGACCGCGATGTTATCCTCCGTCTCCTTGAGACTTTGGCACACCTCAAAACCGTTCATTTCCGGCATCATCACATCCAGCACCGCTACATGCGGACGAAACTCTCTTGCCAAATCGAGCGCTTTACTCCCGTTCTCGGCGGTTCTGACTTCATATCCTTCATTAATCAGTCCAAGCTCTAAAAATTGCAAAATATGAGGCTCATCATCTGCCAGCATAATTTTAACTCCGTGTATTGGATTCATTATTAATCTTCCCTTTCATGTTGCCGCATTTTTCTCATAAAAAAGTCAGTTCATTTTTCACCTGTATCTAATATACCTGAATCCTGTCGTAAAAAAAGCACCCCTGCTCAGCTTTCAGCTAACGTTCAGGGAGCGCTCAGAACCCATTAAGGTACGTATGGGATGATAATAGCAAGCCGGTAGTTCACCGGGCCAAGATCAGAAGCGACTGGTCATTCCGCAGTCCTGAAGATAGCGGCTAGAACAACGGAATAAATACAAAGAATTTTCACAGGGAGTGGAATGAACATGATTAAGAAATGGTTTAAGACCAGGGCGGACATCCCTCTGATCATCATTATGCTGATATCCGCATTTTTGAACGGATACAACATCTGGCAAGACAAATATGTAAACACCTACTATACGACGGCCGTAGCAAGCATGCTACAGAGCTTTCACAACTTCTTTTTCGCCTCACTTGATTCTGCCGGATCGGTAACGGTAGACAAACCGCCTGTGGTGTTCTGGATTCAGACACTGAGCGCCTATATATTCGGGCTTCACGGATGGAGCGTCATCGTGCCACAGGCGCTGGCTCAGGTCGGATCAGTCTTGCTCGTTTACTTACTCGTCAAACCGAGCTTCGGTACGATGGCCGCACGATTGGCCGCCTTCGCCATGGCAACGACACCGATAGCCGTAGCGGTTAGCCGCACGAATAACATCGACGCTATGTTGGTTTTCACACTGTTGCTCGCAACATGGCTATTGTTCAAAGGCATTAGAAATAGCAAAACCGGGCTGATCCTTGCTGCTTTCGCAGTCGTAGGCATCGCCTTTAACGAAAAAATGTTGCAAGCCTATATGATCGTTCCCGCATTGGGTCTGTTCTATCTGCTAGCCTCCAAGTTTAACTGGAAGCGAAAAGCAGTAACACTGGTAGGATCAGCAGTTGTCCTCCTGATCGTATCGCTCTCCTGGGCAGTCGTAGTGGACTCCACTCCGGCAGATGAACGCCCTTATATGGGGAGTAGCGGTACGAACTCTGTGCTGAATTTGGCCTTTGGTTATAACGGCCTGTCCCGTCTGACAGGAGATCAGGGTACAGGTGGCAATCGTGGCGGTGAACGCACGGATCGGAACAATAACGCTACAACGAATAGCAGCGATACGAACACAGATCAGGCTCAGACGACTACAACATCGGACAGCACTACCACTACGGATGATTCTGGCGCCAACAACATGGCAGCAGACGGATTCGGTGCAGGTGGTCAAATGCCACCGGGTGGATTTGGCGGCAACGGACAAGGTGGTCCTGGAGACGGGCAAAATGGCCAGGGTGGTCCAGGCGGTGGACCGGGAGGAAATTCCGGTGGCGGCATGTTCGGCACTGGCGAAAAAGGACCTTTGCGGTTGTTCCAATCTTCCCTGTCAGGTCAAGCCAGCTGGCTGCTTCCATTCGCATTGATTGCTTCCATCGGTCTGCTTGCAAGCATTCGACGTCGTAATATCACACAAAAACACAAAGAGGTCATCTTCTGGCTGGCCTGGTTGATTCCCGTAGCTGCATTTTTCAGCGTAGCAGGATTCTTTCATCATTATTACCTGATTATGCTCGCGCCACCAATTGCAGCGCTCTTTGGAGCAGGATTCGTAGAATTGTGGAAGCAGTATCGTGAGCGTTCCAACTGGCTCTCCTGGCTGTTACCCGCAGCAGTTTTGGCAACCTCGGTATTTAGCTGGTTTGTTTTGCAAAATTACAACGATACGATTGGCAGCGGCTGGTCCATCGCGGTATTGATCCTAGGGATCATCGGCACAGTGCTGCTGATAGTAGCACGAATAAAATCTGAGAAGTTCACAAGATTCGCCATCATTGCAAGTGTACTCGCTATGTTTATCGGTCCTGCATACTGGGCATTGACACCGATCATCTACGGGGGGAACAGCATGATTCCACAAGCCGGACCCACTCAATTTGGCGGTGGTGGTGGCGGAATGCCAGGCGGCAATGATCGCAATAGAGGTCAGAGCGCCAATGGGCAACAAGCCGAAGGAACTCCAACTCCAACGAATAACCAGACCAATAATGCAGAGAACTCCAGTCCTGATGGAAGTACTTCAAGCACACAAACAAGTATAGACACGGAACAAAAATCTTCTATCCGTTCCAGAGGAATGGGAGGACCCAACGGTAGCCAAAGTTTAGATCAAAAAACGTTGAGCTACTTGCAAAAAAATAACACAGGTGAAACCTACCTTTTTGCAGCAAGTAATTATTCAACGGCTGCTCCTTACCTGGTCGAGGCCGGACAAAAAGTAATTATTATGAACGGTTTTGTATCTTCCGATCCCGTCTATACCGTCGATAAAATCAAGGCGCTGGTCGAAAGCGGCCAAGTGAAGTACTTCATGATTTCTGGTGGAGGTGGCGGACCGGACGGCGGTAACTCTGAAGTCACTGCATGGATCAAAGAACACGGCAAAGTGATTCCTACAGATGAATGGAAAACAACAACAGGCGAAACAAGTACAGACGTTAAAGCAACCGAGAGCGGAAGCGACACCACGAACAGCAATGCTAGCGCCCAGGATGGTCAAGGTGGCCCTGGCGGAGACGAACGTGGCGGAAGCGGTACTTTATACGAAATCACATTATAAATGAGGAGGAACTACGAATGAGTGAACCCATCCGTTATTCCATAGTTATTCCGATGTACAACGAGGAAGCCGTTATTACGGAAACCTACCGGAGGCTGAAACAAGTTATGGGCTCGATGGGGGAGCCCTACGAGCTGATCTTCGTAAATGATGGAAGTTCGGACCGCAGCGTCCAATTGATCAAGGAATTCAGTCTCAGAGATGACACCATTGTATTGATTGATTTCTCTCGCAATTTTGGTCATCAGCTAGCGATTACCGCCGGGATGGATTATGCGGTTGGGAAGGCGGTCGTCGTCATTGACGCCGACCTCCAGGACCCGCCGGAACTGATTGTTGAGATGGCTAACAAATGGAAGGAAGGCTATGAAGTGGTCTACGCCAAACGACTCAAACGCAATGGCGAGACTCGCTTCAAGAAATGGTCTGCCAGCCTCTTCTACCGTGTACTTAAAGCATCAACGGATATTAATATCCCGGTCGACACCGGGGACTTCCGCCTAATGGATCGCAAGGTCATAGAAGAATTGAAACGGTTACCGGAAAATAACCGATTCGTTCGTGGACTGGTCAGCTGGATCGGTTTCAAACAGACTGCTGTAGAATATGAGCGCGACGAACGGCTCGCAGGTGAAACCAAGTATCCGTTGAAACGAATGATCAAGCTCAGTCTGGACGGGATCACATCCTTTTCGATTAAACCGCTCAAACTGGCAGGGTATATCGGTGCACTTCTATCCATGTCCGGCTTCCTGTATCTGATATACGTACTGTTTCTCAACTTTTTCACCGACTCCTATGTGATGAAGGGCTGGTCGTCTATGATTAGCATCAGCCTGATCTTCGACGGGGTGATCCTGATCATTCTCGGTATTATGGGTGAATATGTTGGACGCATTTATGACGAAACCAAAGCACGTCCGCTTTACATTGTCCGTGAGCATCTGGGTGGACAATACGAAAACGGTCCGACGCATGCTATGAAAGTCCCTGAACCCCGTGACTCCCTGTACATGCAAGGAGCCCGTGAGAGCCTGATTTCGACAGGACGCACAGTGCGCGGCAACAGTGCAATATATACCGGACCCAAATCCGGTCATGGAGTCTAACCCATGAAAAGTCGCATGGCCCAGCTGCTTCCTATGATCCGATTTGGCATCGTAGGTCTGGTGAATACAGGGGTAGATTATATCATTTTTATGCTGCTGGCTTGGGGCGGAGTGCCGGTCATTGTAGCGCAGATCATTTCGTACAGCTGCGGCACAGCCAACAGTTATATTTTGAACAGCAAATGGACATTCAACAAACAACTATCAAACGACACAAACAAGCGTCAATTACCCAAATTCATCATCATCAACCTCATCGTATTAGGGATAACCTCCTTATTACTGCAAGTGCTTCACACTGGAACCGAGTTGCCACTTGCTTTAGGCAAGCTGATCGCGACCGCAGCCGGAATGATCATCAATTATATCGGGAGCCGATACTGGGTATTCGGTTCCCCATCCCGAAAGGAAAGTGAGTTTCTATGAGAAAAATTACAAAAGCTGTTATTCCAGCCGCCGGATTAGGAACCCGTTTTCTACCAGCTACGAAAGCTTTACCGAAAGAGATGCTTCCAATCGTAGACAAGCCAGCTATTCAATATATCGTAGAAGAAGCCATCAAGTCCGGAATTGAGAGCATCATTATCGTAACGGGGCGTAATAAAAAAGCCATCGAGGATCATTTTGACAAGTCTGTGGAGTTGGAGCAGGTACTGGAGAGCAAAGGTAAATACGATCTCCTACGTGAAGTTCAAAGCATTGGGGGCAAAGCAGTCATTCACTATATCCGTCAAAAAGAACCCCTCGGCTTGGGACACGCGGTAAGCTGCGCTCGTCAGTTCATTGGCGATGAGCCCTTTGCCGTGTTGCTGGGCGATGATATTATGAATTCCTCCATCCCGGCGATTCGTCAAATGATGGATGTTTACGAAGCGACTGGCAAGCAAGTCGTCGGCGTGCGCACAGTGGAAGAACAAGATGTGAGTAAATACGGTATTATTGACTCCACTCACCAGAACGGTCTCATTCACGAAGTCGGCGGACTTGTTGAAAAACCATCTCCGGCAGATGCCCCTTCGCGGCAGGCAGTCATTGGTCGGTATGTATTGGAGCCTTCCATTTTCTCCATATTGGAAAACCTGTCCACTGGAGCGGGCGGTGAATACCAATTGACGGATGCTCTTCATCAAGTAGCATTGCAGAACCAACTGCTCGCATTAGAACTGGAAGGCACACGTTATGATATTGGAGATAAAGCTGGATATCTGGAAGCCGTGCTCCACATGGGTATGCAACGCGAAGATTTGCGTCCAATGCTTGACTCCATGATGCGCGAGTGGGCGCTTGCTTCAATGATAAAATAGGGGGATTTCCTCCCTCCGAAATCCGACGGGTGCTGTGAAATCACGAGAGTAGATGGATGAACATGTAAAATTGTACAATATAGGAGTACAGCAGCATTTGAGTCTACACGGCCGCCCGGTCGATACTAAGGAGGAAAAGGACCTATGATACCTGAAGGAAATCTGCAAAGTAATGTGGATCGTTTCAACGGTTTTGCCGACAACTACGATCAGCACCGCCCAGAAGCACCGTCACTCGTCGTGGAAATCATCAGCCGCTATCTGGAGCGAAACGTAGAGCTAGTTGCCGATATTGGCTGCGGTACAGGACTTTCAACTTTCATATGGGAAAACGCTGCTCGGCAAATCGTCGGTATCGAGCCTAACCCGGACATGAGAGGAAAAGCGCAGCACAAGCTGGAGACAGCAGGAACGACAATGGCAGGAACCATTTCCTTCAAAAGCGGGTTCTCCAACAACCTGCCCTTTGAGGACGGAACTGTAGACGTCATCACCTGCTCTCAATCCTTTCACTGGATGGACCCCGAGAGCACGCTTCAGGAAGCGGGCAGGGTCTTGGCTCAGGGCGGCGTGTTCGCGGCCTTTGACTGTGACTGGCCTCCGGTGCTGCAATGGCAGATAGAGCAAGCTTATACAGAGCTTATCACCAAAGCGGATACCCTTTTGGAACAGGAAGCTCCAGTAGAGCAACAAGCTCATAAATGGAGCAAGGATCAGCATTTAGCTAATCTGCACCGCAGCGGACAATTCCGATATGCCCGGGAAATTGTCTTCCATAACCGTGAGCAGTGTGACGCAGCTCGTTATACAGGGCTCGCTCTCAGCCAAGGGGGTATTCAAAGTCTCTTCAAACTTGGCAATCGAGCGCTTGACATCGATATAACCCGCTTCGTGAAGCTGGTAGAGAATCATTTTCAGGGCAGAACACTAGACATCCTGTTCAGCTATCGTATGCGGCTCGGCATCAAGTAGAAAGGAATCAAGGTCATCGTGGATGATACGCTCTTCGGCTTAGGGCAAAAAAAGACTCTCCCTCGCCTCGTAAAAACGAGTGCGTACAGGAGAGCCTTTTTGCTTCAATAAATAGCCACAGTCATATCCTTGCAACCCCTTAGTCACAGTTCCGATGTGTCTTCGACTTAGGAAGAGCGAACAGCCAATAAGTGCGCCAACCGATCAGGATAGTCCGTGATGATGCCGTTCACCCCGGCCTCCAGCAGACGCTTCATTTCTTCTGGCTCATTCACCGTCCATGGGTGGTAGACGACGCCTAATGCCAAAGCCTCTGATACAGCTTCTGGCGTAACAACTTGTTTGTAGGCATGGAGTGCTGTTACTCCGAATTGGGTTGCATACTCGGATGGACGAACCATAATTTCGATATACAGCGCCCCCGTCTTGATTTCAGGAGCAAGCTGCGCACACAGCGCCAGCGATTCGTGATTGAAGCTGGATATGATTACCCGCTGTTCCAACCCAAAACGCTTCACGGCAGCAATGACCTCTTCCTCCATACCCGGATAGAGATAAATGCTGTTTTTCAACTCTAAATTAATAATTGTATTCGAGGACTGGGCTAGTTCAAGTAGCTCATCCAGCATCGGGACCCGCTCACCTCGGAATTTCTCATCAAACCAACCGCCCGCATCCAGTTTATTTAATTCCTCAAGCGTAATATCCCTTACATCCAGTGAGCAACCTGTCGTACGCTCCAGCGACTCATCGTGAATCAGCACCAGGTGCCCATCTTGGGTACGCTGCACATCCGTTTCTATACCTGTTGCTCCCAGTTCCAAGGCGTGGCGGAATGCCGCCATCGTATTCTCAGGACATACACCTGAAGCTCCGCGGTGTGCGAAATTAATCACCTTTTCGGTTACAGTCACAACATAACCCCTCCTGTCATTTCACAGGAACATTATACCTGCTCATTGTTTGGGCTGTATAAAATATTCTTCACAGCTACCACTTCTTCTATGCCGTTTGAACAATTTTCCCGAGCCAATCGGAATAAAACGTATTCCCGTTCCGTCGGTCAAAATCAGCCGCCGCTGACTCTGCCAGTGGCCTAAAATACGCAATGATTTCGGTCAATGTGCGATCCTCTTTACCCCATTCCAAAGAAGCCGGCAACCGGATCAATCGTTTTTCTCCCGAAGTATCCAACTTTTGTAGCAGACTCACCATCGTCGCGTAAAAATACATCTGCTCCAGCCCGCTCTCATAGTCTAGCGCCATATGTAGATGACGCTCTACTACTTCGATTCCTTGAACCGGATCAGCAATCGCCAAATATTCGATATGCTCCGCTATCGTTTTCAGAAAGTCGCGGTCATCCCGAATTAGGCGGTATCCTTTGCGATGATTGTCCTTTGCCTGATCAACCTCGCCTTGACGATAAAGCGGCAATAGCACCTGCGAGAGCGTCACATGTGGTACTTCTGCACATTTCATGCGACCCGACAAAATCGGTTTTGCCACGGCAAGCGCCTGCTCGTCTTCTCCAGTCAAGTAATAGAACCGTACCATCTGGCTCTGCTCGCAGGCTTCACAATCACTCATACTGTCCGACTCAATCAAGCGGAAGGTGTCCAGATACCGCCGTGCTTCATCCAGTTCACCCATGTCCATCGCGATGCGGAACTTATAATAGTAATATGGACGCTCATTATACCCGTATTCGGCATAACGTCTGCGCATATCCTCCACCAGATCTTCTATTTGAGTCTTCGATATATTGGAAAAGCTGCACACCTTCCCGAGTATCCATTTGTAATTCCACAACAACTCAAACGGATCGTACTCCTCTGGATTTTGATCAAATTGGCCCAACTGCCACGAAAAAGCAATCAGCGACTTCAATGGATATCCGTTAAAAATAGCGCAGTCTACAATCTCTCCCCGGATTTCATAAGCGAGTGCCTTCAATCCGGAAGTGTCTGCCAAGCGGACTGCTTCTTCCAGAAGCGCCAGCTTTGCCGCCCCTCCTGGCAGATCCTGCGCCTGCTCCATCAAATCATATATCGTATCTTCCATTTGGATCCCCCTATAATTACGCAATTACGAATTTTGTCCGTTCCCTAATCCCCAATTGATAAAATGCAGTACACTCCGATTCATCAGTCCCAACTCACTGCGGTTCATCGGGTAGTGCCCCATCATAAGCGCATTCACATACATCATTTCTGTAGCAGCCGCGACCATCTGCGTATCGGTAGCTTCAAGAATTCGCGCCACCACTGGGTTGTTCAGATTAAAGTATAAGGTGGAATAACCCGAATTCTGCTGGACTCCTGCTTTCAGACTATCAAGCACATTGGAAAAAAGTGAGGTTGTCTCCTCAACCGTGTTTTCCATGGAGCGCAAGGTCAGTGCATCCTGAGAAATGGTATACAACACTGGCAAACTCGCAGGCTCAAAACGCTTCAACTCAGCGCGGCAACGCATCGGCTGCAAAGCAGCATCCATGACACGTAGCACACCGTAATAATTCTCGCGCTCTTCCTGTGTTAGCCCGGTAAATGAAAGAGATACTTCCTCAGGGCTAAGACGCTCTGTTTGCAGGTTAGAGTCAATCCAAGGCAGCTTTTCCAAAATGTCTGAATCATAAATATAGCCGCCATTGATCACCAACATGGATTGCGCCGCCGCCACATGCGTAATCTGACGATACTCATCTACTGTCGATGTGTAATGCAACGGACGTCCGTCCGCCTCTCGGATCAGTTCTTTCAGCTCACGCCGCCCAAACGTACTTTCGAAGGAAAACCAACGGTACATTATCCGCAAAAATTCATCATCCTCCACGGCGAGCGCCTTCATGGACAGCTCATGCAAACGAATCCAGTGCTGCAAGCGGTCTGGCTCATACTGCGCCATGCGTAGCAGTTCTTCCCGAATACAGGTCCCCAGTTCAGAACGAACATCGTCAAGTTGCTCATTTTCATAAAAATACTCACGTGATGCTGTTGGTTGCAATTCATCTGTCCAAATCAGGCTTTTAATGAAGAATGCCCATTCTGGCAAAACATTTTCCGCCTTGTCCGACACCAGCATATGCTTCAGGTACACCCGATGTAGCCGCTTGCTGTTCAGATTAACACTGCGAGGCAAAATGAATGCAATCCCGCCTGTTCTGCCTGATGCCGTCCGCAACGGTATAAAATCACTGAAGCGCTCACCCATCAGGCGATAGCCTAAATCCAGCACCTCACTACGGCGACTACGCAATTGTTCTGGGTCCTGCATCCAGCTCGTCGATGGAAGATTGACGCGCTTGGTCTCCCCGTCTACAGACAGCATGACCGGGTACGGCAGCAACGCCCCATAATAGATTAAAGACTCCTCTACGTGCGCTGGCTCATAATAAAACTCACTTCCCGGCTTGCAGCGCAAATAAATTTGCGTCCCTACAGGCAGCTCGGTCTCCAAGCGACGAATCGTATACGTCCCATCCGGCTTCCCTCTCCATTCCATGGAGATGCCCTCCTTCACCGAGCGGGTCAACACTACAATTTCATCGCTCACCATAAAGCAGGATAGTAACCCAATCCCAAAGCGTCCGATAAACGAAGTCTCAGAAGCCAGCAAATCGGCTCCCTTCTTGGAAGACTGACCGATAATCGACAAAAAACGGTGAATGTCTTCTTCTGACAATCCAATGCCGTTATCCTGAATCATCAATACCTGATGCTCCCCAGAACCAGATAACTCCACGATGACTTTACCTTCATAGTCGTTACTCTCAGAAGCTGTATCTCCAAGGGCCTTGTCTTCTTTCAATACTTTACTTTCAGCAGCAACCTTCCGCAGCTCCTTGCGAGCCGTGATCGCATCTGTTGCATTTTGCAAAACCTCACGTATAAACACTCGTGGACTGCTATATAAATGATTGGCCAAAATATCAATCATACCGCCCAAGTTCACTTGAAAACGATATTGGTCTGTCTGACTCATACAGATCATTCCTTTCTCGAAATGCTACAACCATCATCTGGTTTTAAATAGACTGTCTTTTAAAGTATAACGTGGATTTAAGTCGGATTGCACACCCTGCATTTCAGATATCAATACGTTGACAACGATATAACAGGGTCTTTTTTCACCTAGGAAGTCTGGCACTGGGTCTAATTAACTTCATAAAAATGTAGAGAGTATGAGCAATTAGTGAATAAGGATCATCTTTGTTTAGTTAAATTTAGTAATAAACATAATATTTATTTAAAATCCACCCTTCTCTTAGAACCCTATATCTATGGAGGGACAAATGGCTCATTTTACGCAAAAAGCTCGCATTGCCGCTCTTGTAATACTCTTACAAGAGAGAATGCGAGCTTATTTAGATACAGTCGAAGCTCTACCTTTTACAGAAGAGAATTAATGAGACTTAGCGAGACGGATAACGTTCCACGATGCTTTGCCCAAATGAGCTTTTACAATTCCGTCTTCAAGCTTGGCGTTGCCGCCGTTGTGAGGAGTAACTTTTTCACCGGCTGGACTGTTGGTCGCTTTAAGATCATCATGCTCCAATACAGTATGCTCGACAATGCGGTAGCCTTCAAAACTGCGTACATCTACTGTCAACTCCAGCGATTCAGACAAATGACGGTTCACTGCAAAGACAGTCAGTGCGTCTCCCTCTTCATCATAAACTACAGCGCTGTCCAGATAAGGGATGTCTGTGAAGTCCTTGGAATCATATTTTTCCGAATCCACGACAGGCATCAGCGATACCCCACGACCATAACGGGAGGCATGCAGATACGGATAGAAAATCGTTTGTTTCCACGCCTTTCCGTTATTCTCGGTCATGATTGGCGCAATAACGTTGACCAGTTGGGCAAGGCAAGCCATTTTCACACGATCCGCGTGGCGCAGGAACGTAATCAACATGCTGCCTACCAACAATGCATCCTCAAAGTTATAGATGTCCTCAAGCTGCGGTGGTGCCACAGACCATGGATCAATTTTTTTGTCCGCATCATTGGAGTGGTACCATACGTTCCATTCGTCAAAGCTGAGCATCATTTTTTTCTTGCTGCGTTTCTTTGCTTTGATATAGTCACAAGTCGAAATGACCGTATGAATAAAATGATCCATATCCATAGAACGTGCCAGATAATTAGCCGTATCATTGTCATGATTGCCGTAGTATTGGTGCAAGGAAATATAGTCCGCTACTTCATAGGTATGATCCAGCGTGGTTGCTTCCCATTCTGGGAACGTCGGCATTGTGGAACTGGAGCTTCCACAGGATACAAGCTCAATGTCAGGATCAATCAGCTTCATGGCTTTTGCAGATTCAACAGCCAGACGGCCATATTCTTCTGCTGTCTTGTGACCAATTTGCCATGGGCCATCCATCTCGTTACCAAGACACCAGGTTTTAATCTTATGTGGTTGCTCTACACCGTGACTACGACGTAGATCACTCCAATAGGAGCCACCTGTGTGGTTGCAATATTCCACCAGATTACGCGCAGCATCAATTCCGCGCGTACCCAAATTAACCGCCATCATGACTTCGGAACCTACATCCTTGGCCCACTTGAAAAATTCATTCGTACCCACTTCGTTCGGCTCGACCGTTCTCCACGCCAGCTCCAACTGTCTAGGTCTGGACGCGACAGGGCCGACACCGTCCTCCCAATTGTAACCGGATACAAAGTTACCTCCCGGATAGCGTATAATAGGAACATCAAGCTGTTTTACCAACTCTTTAACATCATTTCGGAAACCGCTTTCATCACTAGTTGAATGAGTAGGCTCGTAAATGCCGCCATATACGGCACGCCCGAGATGCTCTACAAAAGAGCCATAAATGCGTTTATCGACTTCAGCAATACGAAAAGATTTGTCTACAATCATCTTTGCTTTTACAGCTGCTGCCACCTAAACCATCCTCTCTGAATGCGAAAATAAAATCCGTTGTACCACCAAGACTAAGAAGCCGTTTTATTTACGGTTTTAATATAACACACCATATTTATTATAGTCAACATTATTATTAAATACTTAACATATTTATTAACATTAATCGTAAACGATAAGCAATTGGTTACGTACTTCAAAATATTTCGTTTTATAAACAAACTTATTGAGTGAATATCAGTCTACCAACAGTTGTTCTAAATATGTATAAATACAACCTATATCGCCCACGTTTAAATTCGAGAGGACCCATTCTTTCAAATAGCCCTGCTCTGTCCGTATAGATATATAAATGCGTTCAGTTTCCGCTTTCAACAGTAAAGAAAGCTCAATATCAACGTCTAATAAAACTCGTTCTTTGGTGCAATGCGTAATATTCGTAGCCTCTACACACAAAATAGCAATATCCGTATAAGCGTTATATGCCATTGTACCCGCATTATATAACAGTTCCTGTAATCCAATGCTTGCATCCGAAGAGAGCGTATACTCCATATCATGCAACACTGCCGAGGACTGGTCCACCGCGATCCAGCTTTGGTATCCATCCCGGGCAAATCCCCCTCTCAACTCATGCAAAAAATAAATAATGTCAATGCCCTTGTCATAATAAATACAAATAAGCGGAATGCGAGAATCCTCTATTGCGATAGCCTCCTCCTGCGACATAAAGAGCCCCCCCTCTTGCTGCCACCAGCGCAAATAGCAAGATGAGAAATTCAGTGCGGGGATGTATCGTTGATTTTTAGAGATATAGACGACATGTTTTCCATAACGTGAAGCCAATTGCTCCACTTCCTGCAAACTCACTGGCTCCATTTCCCCTAGCAAGACAATCGTATCTGTAAGGTCGTATACCCGTTGTCCACCTTCGAGCGCTGTGTCCTGTTGTTCTCGCTCCTGCAGGATGGCTTGTTCGAAGATCGCAACAATTTTGTCGCCAGAGAGTTGAGCTTTCCATTGGGTCTGAAAATAATAGGGTGCTTTCGAGCTAATTGCACAATCCTCTATAAACACATAGGCGCGCCGTATCCAATCCGGATGTCCGTAACGCATTACGGGGATTATGGTATCCTGTACCGGAAGATAACTATACTTATGTAAAATATGTTTTAGCTGTTCTATGGAAGGAACAGGCTTGGACTGCTGCAAAACTTTACATATGTGTGCTGTAATCAATGGAGTGGCATAGCTATTGCTGTTGGGACATTGTACAGCCTCTCCAGCTGCACCTACCAGTTCATGCTTGGCAAAAGCGGTAAAATCGATACCACTTGAGAATGCTTTCTCAGCATCATATGTATATTGTCCTGCTGTGAGTATACCGCTATGATCGCAGCGCACACCAATCACATTGGCAAAGGAAGCCGGATAAGTAAGAAGTCCTCCGTTTTGTGCTGCACATACCATAATTAATCCCGCCATAGCTGCATTATTTACAGCTTCCCGCAGTATGCCTCGATCTCGATAATTTATACTTCCCAGGCTGATATTGGCTACCTGTACACCATGCTTTACACACCAATCCAGCGCAGCACAAAGCTGAGCTGCATTTCCTTTTCTATGGTTCATTGTTTTTACACTGCTGATGATCGCATCTGGAAAATACGTTTGTACAATAGCTGCACATAGCGTACCGTGATTTAAGGTGCGTCCATCTTCTACGTCTCCATGAGCTATTTCGACGTTATATAATAATTGGGTGTTTAAAAAGCCAGCATTAACCCCGTCGTCAATAATGGCTACATGGATCTTGCCATTCATTTTTTCTCCCCCTGTCTCTTCGGATTGTGAAATGAATCTCACGGCTCTGTTCCGTTCCATATTAGAGTAAGCGGAGGGTGCCTCTGCGAACGATAGCGTTCGTCTGAAAGCACCCTCCTAATTTAGCGAACCATGTACATGATAGCCGGATCAGACTGCAATATTTACCTTCGTGCCTGCAGTCTTCGCCCCGTCTTTAGCCGAGTCCAGATAGGCATTGAGCTCTTGTTCAGTCCACACCCTATCTGCCTCTGCATTCGACTCCTGCTCATCCTTAGGTTCAACCCGATCTGTAACCATCGGTTCGTTATTCACTGCTTCGCTGATACGCTCATTAATATTCGCAGCGATTTCCATGATCTTTCCATTAAGTCCCTCTGCCTTTTCACGCAAAGCCGCTGATTTTGCAGGGTTAGCGTTTTCCCATCCCTTAGCCTCGCTTCCCAACGTGATTTGTGCCGTTTTGGCTATTTTGGCACTCTTCAACTCATTGTTTGCAGATACAATACTATGCATTGTATAGGTGATCAATCTTTGCTGCTGCTCCTCAGCAGTCTTAGGCGTATATTCTTCCTTTTTGCCTTTCTGAGCTTCTTTTTTACTTTCCTCATCCATGCCTAAAGCCTTTTTTTGCTCTTCCAGTGACTGCTTTTGAATGTTCTCGTCAATTTGCTGAATCTGCTTATCTATCTCTTCCATTTCAGCTTTTACAGCTTCCGGACCGAGACCACGCTTGAGAGCATTACTTAAATAGTCCGAACGCCTCTCCATCAAACTTTGCTTTTGCTCTGTCAATTGTTCAATAACCTTGTTTTGTGGCTTGCCTATACTCTTCCTTTCAGCCTGAGCGGAAAGGGGGTGCCGTAGTTCAAGTCGGTTGTGATCTGCGGTGCGGAACGGCGATTGGTGAGATGATGTAAATGATACATTCATCCTAAAACCTCCAATTCTCTTTTAAATGAGGATTTTTCCAAAATCCTGAAATAAGTGATTCTAGAGGTTTATCGGATTTTTTTGTATGTTTTTGTATGTTTTATCATCATTTTCACAAATCCTTCATTCCTTTTCCACACTTAAGCAGTCCTTTATCGTCTCATACAAGCTGTTATATGTAAGCAACCCCCCTCCCACTATACGCTCTTCTGGAATTAGGATAGCAAAGCTTTTTTCCACTTCAAATAATAGATATACCAGATCTCTGGGGAACAACCCCATATCAGGACCCAGTAATGTAGCCTCTTTATTTATCTCACCCGCTTTTATTTTAAAAAGCTTCCAAAATATATTTTCCAGTTTCATTCCTGTTCCCTTTACATCCTGAGTAAAGTTCATGTTCTTCCCTCCATTACAACTGAACTACGTGATGATCAACCGAAAAATAATGTAAAATATCCTTCGTCAGCCTATTCATATCTTCATCGTTGGACAGATGGAGTACAGGCACGGAATAATTGGAAAGCTCCTGCTTTTTCTCTTCCACGAAACGATGATCAACAGATGCATATTGCATATTGACTGTGGAAGAAGAGTAACTATCGAATACATTGTTACATATGGCATATCCTAATAATGAAGAGGAAAAACGGTTTTCCATGTACTGTTTCACATGCTCCAAATATTTTATATTGTATTCATCATAGTGAAGACAACAGATTAGTCCATCCGGCCTAACAGCGCGGGATACCAAAAATGAGGTTACTCCAAAATAATTCGTGAACGTATTGTTAAAGGGAACAATCCCACCTGGAATGCCTACGAGTATTAGATCAGGCTTTTCGCTCTGCTCTATTTTTTTCAAATACCGATTAAACATGATAATCTTCTGGGTTTCCGTCATACCGCTCTCAAACATAAACTGTGGAAAAGAATGTGCACCAATCAGCTCCCCGCATCCATTAGATGTGATTTGCGACACCCGATATCCTTGTGCTTCAAGCTTCTGCCGAAGGTTAAGCTGCAAATTAAGCTTATGCGTTCGCTCGTTCAGCCCTAATACAAATAGAACCGGTGTAAAAAAATCATGAATAACAGAGCCCGGGTCAGGCGGTAAAATATCTTTCGTGCGTACATCAAATGTATTTTTTAAAATCAGCTTGTCATCTTGCTCCTCACAGGGTTCGATGAATTCCATACATGAGTCTGGCAAAGTGAAATTACACATGACTTTTTTGCCAAGTTGTCCAGCCTTCTTGATCACGGGAAGATACACCTCAGCTACATCCAGCTTGAAATTGGATTTCACCAGTAATATAGCATCACAACGCTCCATTTCTTGCTCCAAACAAGACTCCGGCTTCACTATGAAGCCTGTCGCTTCCCCCTTGTCCGTTACACAGGCATCTTTCCCGATCAACCCCGACCCTTGAAAAGAGATAAGTACAACTTCCTCATAACTTCCTAATAGATTTAAGTTCCTAACCAGGGCTATCGTTTCATAATCAAACGGAAAAATGATTAATTTATTGGTCATGGAGACACCCCTCATGCTTTTTCAAAATCGAGAATCGTATCCTCGGAGAAATCATAGCCCAGCTCATTCATCATGCAATAATCAAGTAAGGTATGCCTAATATCATTTTTGACTACCGAACAATGACTCAGCTTCTTTTCTTTGGACAAGGTATGCAAATCATCTGCTACAGCAACACACAGCGTACAAAAGCGGAAATTCCAACAGTTTTTACATGCATCCTCCGTGATTGTCCCTACATTCAAAATCTGGCTGATTTTATCCACTTCAAAGCCTGTGTCCACCTTTCCAATCTGCACCACCTCCGACTGCTCACTGACCCGTTCACATGGATACAGATTTCCATGCACATCCGCAAACAATCGCTGTACACCAGGCACACAGGGTCCGCCATGATGCGCTTCTATCGGCATCCCCGCAGAAGGCTTTCTATAATGAAACATTCGGAAATACATCTGAATATAATAGTCCTTAATCAGCTTGGAGACATGATTTTCATCTACTCTTCCAAACTTGGAAAGCATCATTTTAACTACCTCATAGCCTCTCTGCTCAATAAATTCATTTCTGTACAAAATTTCATCCTTCACATAAGCATCGTTAATGTAGGACGACCTTACACTGTACAGACTTTCGAAGGTTTCATAATTCGTATAAAAATCATTGATACAACCAAAATCATTACGGGTATCCAACACCACATTAAAATTAATCCATTCAAAGAGGTCTGGGTAATTTCTCTTAATTTTATCCACATTGGCAATAATCGTATCGAAGGAGCCCCGCCCGTTAACAGCAAATCGTCTGTTTCTGTCATGATTCTCTTGATCTCCGTCCAGACTGATCGTAAGCACAAAACGATGTTCATCCAGAAAGTCCAGAATATCGTCATTAAGCAGCGTACCATTGGTCGTCAAATGAAAGCCTACATCTCTATACGCTACCTGCTCCTTGATATATTCCACACACTTCTTGACCAACGGAAAATTAATAAGCGGCTCTCCCCCATAAAAACCAAAATCCAAACGGTCACTGTCTACTGACCTATCAATGACAAAATCGATACACTTGCGGGCTGTCTCAAAATCCATCATCAGACTGGTATGACCTCGATTGTCATATCCTCCTGAATAAACGCAGTAAGAGCATCTAAGATTGCAATTTTGAGTTACCTGTAAGGTGAGGGTCTTCAGCTGATGCTGAAGCATATGTTCCAAGTGCTTTGTTTTGGGATGATTCATAATCTGCGGACGCTGTGAAGATAAAAATCCGTTATCCAACAAGTCACGGATATACTGCTGCAATTCCGGTGTAGCCTCCATCTGATCCAGGTCGAAGCTGGAATGCGAATTCAGGAAATGGTAAGCCTCCTCTTTAATCCTCAAAATTAAATTGGTATTTACATCATATACATAATGGTGGAGTCTCGTCTGAAATGTGTATATAAAGGGTTGGCACATGTTCATGATTCACACCTACTCTGTTTTGATGTGGACAGAAGCCTGGAATGCCCAGGCTCCTCCATACAGATACAAGCTTAATAATTACCAATTCCAGTTCCGTTATCTCTGCGATAAGAACCGTCACTTTCACGCTGAGTATTGGAGCTTCGAGTCAAACTGCCTGCGCAATAACAGGAGCAAGGACAATAACAGGAACAACCACAGCCAAATGCCTCAATCGTGTCGCCTACATTCGTGCTTCTTTTCACAAGCTTACGCATGTTAAACTACTCCTCCCATTCATGATATGATTTAAAAAGGTGTTCACCTATACTAATTCCGTACATGGTGTTAAATCACTCTATGAAAGCGTTTGTTTTTTTCATCATTTTATGGAGACCTCTTCTTCCCCTAATACCCATCCTCTGTATTCTGCATGACAGGTCATAAAATGGGAGTGTGATCCTATTTGGGCTGGTTCGCCGTTCTCCAACAAAATAACTCTATCGACATGCGCTAATATCTCGCTGCGATGTGTAACGATGATTACGGTCTTGTCACGCAACCGGGTCTTCAACAATTGCTGAACATTTAGCCTAGCTGCTGTGTCTAGATTGGAGGTCACCTCGTCGAGAATAAACAATGGCGCTTCCCTGATCAATGCCCGGGCCATAGCAATTTTCTGTCTTTGCCCACCCGACAACATGGAGCCGTTCGAGCCTATGGGGAAGTCATCTGCCGAGTTCTGAACCAATTCTTCCAGACCAACCTCCGCGATAATGGCCTCTATTGCATCATTAGTGACTTCTGTGCCTATGCGGATATTACCAAAAATAGTAGTATCAAATAAATACACCTGCTGACTGACCAAAGCTATTTGACTTCGATACTCATCTATTTCATAGCTTTGGATGTCAATGCCGTCATAAGTGATTATCCCTTGATCAGGCTGGCTGAATCTCATAATCAGATCCAGCAACGTAGACTTCCCTGCCCCATTTGCTCCAATGATAGCTACTTTTTCCCCTCGGGCAATCCTAAAGCTCACGTGGGGCAGTACGGGTTCATCCTTGGTATAGGAAAATGAAACATTATGAAATGCAATGTGATCTTCGAATGGCGGCTCAGTTACTATAGACGCTGGAGTGACTGAATTAGATGTTTCTTCCTCTGCCCAATCCAAGAACTGATAATATCGAATGGCGGAGGGAACGACTTCAGCCAGCATGTAGCCAATGTTTAGAATAGCGAATACAGGAGTGGTAACATAAGCACTGTAAGAAACAAAGGCAAAAATCCCACCTACAGTAAGCTGTAAACGAAAGATAAGATTAGCACCCACAACGTACAAAAGCATCATTAGAAGCTGAATTAAAATAGATTCCGAAGCGATATTCCAGGCGTCCAGAAGTGATAATTTCCGTTCTGATTCTACAATTCGACGCTGCTTGGATGAGAACTGCTGATGCTTATGTGGAATAAGACCAAACATCCGTTGCTCCTTCATGCCCCCGACAGATTCCCCAAACCACTGAGCAAAATCACTACTGCCTTCAATTAAATTCCCCACTAGTTTTTTTCTACGCTTCACAAAATACTTCACCACAACATATTTGATGGGTAAAAAGCACAGCACGATTACAGTCATTTTCCAGTTAATGAGCAGCAAACCACATATACCACCAATCATGCTGAACGCCTGCATAATGACAAAAAATACTCCACTATCTGTGATCCTCGATACATTGCCTACATCCGTGCCAATTTGGTTCAGTAGCTCCGCTTCATTGGTTCGGTTAAAATAGCTCATTCGTACTCTTGTCAGATGCAGATACGCCTTTTCAAATAATGAAAAGGTAACCTGTGCGCTTAAGCCTGCCCGAAAGATTTCTTTACACACATTCAACAGCTTGTCCAAGCAAACGATTAAAAACGCAGCAGATGTGTACAGGATTACAGCCTGCATATTCCCTTTCAGAAGACCTTGGTCCACAATAATCTTGCTTGTTAAAGGCAGTAATATATTCAAGCCCGCTGATAGGATGAGACATATCAAAATGATAGTGACCGTCTTCAGATAAGGTCTAAATGTTGCTGCCAAACGTTTATATACTATGGATTCTTTCATCCTTTTCCCCCTTTCACCAGATGCACCCTCTCCCCCTATTAACTAATTCCGTATCAGAATCAAAATCACCTTAAAATATCTTTTAACTGTTCTAGTAATTCCACATTTACGAGATTAAATATGATTTATGTCATTCTTGAAAATTGGAATTAATGTATATGATTGGAACATACAAAAATCATTTATTTTTTTATCCGTCCAAAGGGGGCTTGAACAAATGCCGACTACGATGGTTATCGACTGTTGCAAAGAGGATCAATGCAGAGGTAGTTCCAGATGCTTTTACAGAAAAATTTGTGAACTTTATCTGAGCGAGGTATATCGTTTCTGTATGCATTTAATCAAGAATCAGTCTTGCTTTAAATTTATGGCAGAAGAATGTACACAAGATACTTTTGTAGCGGCAAGACAGCAATTGGTCAAGCTCAAACATCACCCCAATGTGAAGGGTTGGCTATATCTTACGGCTAAAAATCTCATATATAAATCATTTAGGTGCTACTATACACAAAAAAAGCATGAAACTACGTTTGATTGTGAGAAGATATGTGGTTTCTCAAATTCGGTAGATGAGGAGTGGGAGAATCGAAGGCTGGGAGATGTGGATACGGTTATTGTTAACATACTGATGCAGCTTTCAAAAAATGAATATACGCTCTATCAGGACTACTTTTGTCGACAACTGGCAGTGCCCTTGCTCGCTACCAAATATAATATTTCGGTTACGGCTACAACGACTCGAATCTACAGACTGAAAAGGAAACTTCGTACATTGTCCCATCAATATTGTCTAACTCATATATAAATATGTCCCTGTAAAGCAAAAAGGCGGAGCCCCTCCCAAAGAGAAGCTCCGCTGTTCGTTCTTGTGACTATGACTTGTATTCACACTACACTACTATTTAATCCCCGAAATTGTATAATTCTCGATAATATACTTTTGGAAAATAATGAAAATAATCATGATTGGAACGACCATGAAGGTCGAGCCTGCCATTTGAAGGGCAAATTGACTTTCGTTCTGCCCCTTGAGCAGTGACAACCCGACGGACAAGGTGTACAGCTTCTCATCGTTCGCAATAATGAGCGGCCACAAGAAGCTATTCCATCCACCGATAAAGGTTAAAATGGCCTGTACTGCCAGAATTGGTGTCGAGATAGGCAATACGATTTGCAGAAAAGTACGGAACTCCCCTGCTCCATCGAGACGTGTCGCCTCCAGCAATTCTTCCGGGATATCGGACATAAACTGCCGGAACAGGAAGATCGCGAACGCGCCTACCAATCCAGGAAGGACAATCCCCAGCATGGAATTGGTCAATCCCATTTGGTTCAGGATCAAGTAGACGGGAATCATCGTCACTTGACCTGGAATCATCATCGTTGCCAGTACCAGGTAGAATAGAAACCCTTTGCCTTTAAATTGAAATTTGGCAAAGCCATAACCCGCCATGGCATTGAGGAATAATCCGAAGAAGGAAGCTAAAACAATGATCAGCGTATTCGTCAGATAGGTTCCAAAAGCCATGCTATCGAATAGTAATTTAAAATTATCCAGTGTAAAATGCTGCGGCCAGATGGTCGGAGGAATTTTGGTTACCTCACCCTCTGTCTTAAAGGAGGATAATATCATCCACGCAAAAGGCAGCACCATCAACAGACCTCCCACGGTCAGGAGAATCGCCACGAACCATTGAAATGTTTTTTCACCACTGCGCGTATTGGCGCGGGCTTGCTGAACAGCTGTTTTCACGTTCATCACCTCTCTCTATCAGGACTCCGCTTTATTTTGCAAACGGAACTGAATCAGCGTCACCGCGATGATCGCGAAGAACAGAATGAACGATCCCGCCGCGGCATACCCGAATTTACTAAATTGGAAGCCGTTATTGTAAATGAACAGGGATGCCGTCAGCGTGCCGTCGAGCGGCTTCCCTTTGGTCATGACAAACGGTTCCTCGAAAAATTGCAGCCAGCCGATCATCGTCGTGATGGACACGAAGAAAATAGCGTAACGAAGCTGCGGAAGCGTAATATAACGAATTTGCTGCCATGTATTGGCACCGTCAAGCTGAGCCGCTTCATAATAAGAACCCGGAATCCCTTTAATAGCCGCAATAAAAATAATCATGTTTAAGCCGATGCCCCGCCAAACTGCTAACACAATCAACGAAACTTTCGCTACTGTTGGATCGGTCAGCCATGGGACGGGACCTAAATTCATCATACCAAGTACATAGTTGAATAATCCAAGCGTCGGATTATACAGGTAGCTCCAAACGACTGCGACTGCAACCACATTCGTTACGGACGGTAGATAGAACACAACGCGGAATACTTTGAAAGCACGTGATTTACCCATGTTAATCAGAATCGCGATGCTAAGCGAAAATATCAGCACCAACGGAACACCGATGATGACGAAGAACAGGGTATTACCAAGGGACTTTATAAAGGAAGGGTCCAATAGTACGTTTGTATAATTTTCCAGACCTATAAAGCGAATACTATCATAATTAACAAGTCCTGACAGATCCATATCCGTGAAGCTGATTACGAGCGCCAGTAGAATCGGCAACAGCGAAAACAGCGTCAACAGGATGATGGAGGGACCGATAAACAAGTATGGCGCAAGCTTCTGCGAGCTTCCTTTCATGCCTTCACTCCCTTTGACAATGACGGATATGGATCATTATTTTTTCATTATACTTGCAGCCTGCTGATTAAAGTCATCCATTTCCTTCTGTACATCGGCATGACCGCGGTAAATACGTTCGAAGCTCTTGATGAATTGTTGAGAAACCTCTTCCCATGCGGCCAGTTGCGGCAATGCTGCGGAATGATCCAACTGTTTGCGAATCGTCCGAAGCATCGGATCACTCTTCAGTTTGGCATCTTCCCACGATTTAGTAGTTGCAGGCAAGTTACTGGACAGATCCATCCATTTCAGCTGTGTTTCTGGTTTGCTCATGTAAGCCAGGAATTTGGCCGACTCCTCTGGGTGCTTGCTGAATTTCATAATTGAAAGGTTGGCTCCACCCAAAACGGACAGGTTGTTTACTTTGCCAGGAAGCTCCGCTATATTCCACTTACCTTCCAATTCTGGTGCCTTGCTCTTGATTTCTTTAATCATGAAAGGACCGCTGATAAACATTGGAACGATACCCTCGCCTTGCAAACCTTGAACGGAATCAATTCCAATATCCACTGCGTTAGAGCCATTTTGGAAAAAGGTATTCACATACTTCACAGCATCCACAAACGGTGGTTGATTGAACAGCGGATTGCCCTGCTCGTCAACCAGCTTGGAACCGTTCTGGAGAGCAAACATAAAGCCCATAGACTGCTCCTTTGCACTAAAGGAGATGCCATATTTGCCTTTGCCCCGAGCCGCCAGCTTTTGAGCAGCATCGGAAAGCTCTCCCCACGTTTTAGGTGCTTCATTATATCCGACTTGTTTCAGTAGGTCAGAACGATAGAACAAAACTCTCGTTTCAGTGTACCAAGGCACACCGACTGGTTTCCCTTCAAATTTTGTCGTACCTACAGCACCCTCGAAGAAATTCTTCGATTCCAGTTCAGGATACTTGCTAATATAAGGGGTAATATCCGTCAATGCACCCGCAGACGCAAGTTCGGGAACCCATGATGTACCTAACTGAACCACGTCCGGACCGGATTTTGAAGCAACTGCTGTCAGCAGCTTATCGTGAGCGTTATCCCAAGGTAACGCCTGTACATCAACGTGAATATCTGGATTTTCTTTCTCAAAATCTTTTACAATTTCAGGCAGCAGTTTTCCTTCCGCTCCCATGCCCCACATGGTGATAGTCGTCTTGCCGTTCGCATCTTTGCCAGACGAATCATCCTTGGACGAGCAGCCTGCCAGCGCGCCCCCCAGTAATAAGGTACTTGCCAAAATGATCCCCAACGTTCTTTTCATCATACGAATTCCTCCCGAGATGATCGGTTTACCGATCATGCAATATGATAACGGATTCAAATACGAGGATTTTGCAAAAATTCAATAAGCGACTTCCAATGAACATTATATAGATCGAAATGGTCTAGTTCATCTATATATTGCACTTTCGAGCGACTGGAATCGAAATTTTGTAAAATCCTGATGCATGTAAATACATAGCGATTAAAGCATACCGCTATAACACTTATGTTCAAAGCACAAGGACCATACCCGTCAATAGAAACGTTTCGATAGTCATTATAGAACAAATTGAAACCGTATTCAATAGAAATATTATTTTTTATTTGCACAGAATCCCGACTTTTTTTCGTTTATATCATCTTTATTACGTTATTTAGCCTATAAAAACCCCCTGAATTGGATTTGACTCTCCATTTGAAAGCGTATATAATCCAACTGAGTTCAACAATAGAAACGTTTCGATTAATAATACGACAGAATATTATGCTTCTATACTAGCTATTAGCCTGTTCAGCACTTTTTTGAATCAATTTTATCCAAAAAATCTCATGAATCTGAAAAAAAAGAGCTGTCCACCAACAATACAGCTTATGGAGGATTATGATGGAACAACACCTGAATTCCTATTTAGAAAACATGACGCTTGAAGAAAAAGTCGATCAACTGCTACAGCTTGTGGGTGCCTTCTTTGAAGAAGCGGGAACGGATAGTCAAATTACCGGCCCCATGGCTTCTCTCGGCATCACAGAGAAAAATGTCCATAACGTCGGTTCCGTGCTTGGTATCGCAGGGGCCAAGGAAGCGATTCGTGTTCAGCAGGCTCATTTGAGTAAAAATCGTCTGGGTATTCCGCTTTTAATTATGGCAGATATTGTACACGGCTTCAAAACGATTTTCCCTATACCGCTGGCCATTGGTTGCTCATGGGATATGCAACTTGCAGAAGAGAGCGCTACCATTGCAGCCCGCGAGGCGGCTGTATCCGGTGTTCACGTCACATTCGCTCCTATGGTCGATCTAGTGCGTGACCCGCGCTGGGGCCGTGTGATGGAATCTACAGGGGAAGACCCTTACCTCAACAGCGAATTTGCTCGTGCGTTTGTGCGCGGGTTTCAGGGTAAAGATCTGACGAACGATACCGACCGGGTGGCCGCATGCGTGAAGCATTTTGCCGCATATGGAGCTGGCGAAGGCGGACGGGATTACAACACTGTAGATGTATCCGCATGGCAGCTGCGAGAGTATTATCTCCCCTCCTACAAAGCTGCTTTAGATGAAGGCTGCGAAATGGTGATGACGTCCTTCAATACCGTAGAAGGCGTAGCAGCAACGGGCAATAAGCGCCTGATGCGTGATTTGCTTCGTGATGAATGGGGCTTTGATGGTGTGCTCATCTCGGATTGGGCCGCCATCAAGGAGCTTATCCCTCACGGCATCGCCGAGGATGAGCGCGAGGCAGCGAAGAAAGCACTGCTGGCTGGCGTAGATATTGAAATGATGACCTCCTGCTATAACGGGCATCTGCCTGAGCTGGTTCGCAGCGGACAACTGGATGAAGCGCTCATTGATGAAGCCGTGATGCGTATATTGAAGCTCAAGCAAAAGCTGGGCTTGTTCGAAAATCCGCTACGCGGCGCAGACCCTGAGCGTGAACGTGAAGTTGTGTTCTGCGAAGCTCACCGTACGGTTGCCAAAGAATTAGCTATTAAATCTTGCGTGTTGCTCAAAAATGATTCCGTTCTTCCATTGAATCGCAATCAACATATTGCGTTGATCGGACCTTTTGCAGAGAGCGGTGATATCCTGGGCTCTTGGTCGTGGAGCGGTTCACAGGAGGAAGCTATTCGCGTTGTCGACGGGTTCCAATCGAAAATATCCTCCTCGCTGCTCACGGTTGCGGCAGGTTTCTCTACCGACGATATAACTGAGGAGCAATATGCGGAAGCTCTGCAAGCAGCCAGCCAAGCAGAGGTTATCGTGTTGGCGCTTGGTGAGCGCTCCGATATGAGTGGTGAAGCAGGCAGCCGTTCCAATATTCGCCTGCCACAAGCCCAGTTGGAACTGGTGAAGCGCCTGAAGACGCTGAACAAGCCTATGGTAGCCGTATTATTTAATGGTCGTCCGTTGGATCTGCACGGTGTCATTGAAGAAGCAGACGCCGTATTGGAAGCCTGGTTCCCTGGTGGTGAAGGCGGCGCGGCGATTGCCGATTTGTTGTACGGTGATGCCGAACCTACGGGTCGTCTGACCATGTCCTTCCCGCAAACGGTCGGACAGGTGCCCGTGTATTACAATCATTTTAATACGGGACGCCCGCAGTTAGATCCGAATACAAAAGAACGCTACGTGTCTCAATATCTAGACGTACCAAACGAACCTTTATTCCCGTTCGGCTATGGACTGAGTTACACCGATGTAGCCTATGACAGCGTACAGCTTTCCGGCGATACCCTTATACCTGGTCAGGAACTGACCATTAAAGTGCAGGTAACGAACACAGGAACACGTCCGGTCGAGGAAACCGTCCAGTTCTATGTTCGTGATATCAGCGGTGATACAGTTCGTCCAATGAAAGAACTGAAGGATTTCTGCAAAGTCCTTCTTGCCCCAGGCGAAAGCCGGGAAGTGGAATTTGCATTGACCGAGCCTCAGCTGCGCTATCATCATGCAGATTTGAGCTTCAGCAGTGACAGCGGTGAATTTGCCGTCTTTACAGGACCTAACAGCCGAGATACTAGTGAAAGCCGTTTTCGGTTAGTGAAATAAACAGGAAAGTGAGGCGTTCCCTTTGATGAATACAAGTCTGGATCAAAATATTTTGCTGCGGGCCGGCGACCTGTCTTTTACCTTCTTAAGCAGTGGTGATGTGTATAAGATCGCCCACGGCTCAACGATGATCAACCAACTGTTGACCAATTCAGTCGACGGTTCCTTGAACAATCTGTACTTGAGATTGTACCGTCCGTCCGGTGTAAGTATCACTCCCCTGCTTGGAGTTCGCTCACCGGGAGTAATCCGACAAACGGATCAGCAGATTATTTGGGAAGGTTTCACCGCTGGTGTAGGCTATCAGGTGACCTTCACGCTAAGCCGCCTGGGAGTATGGTTCTGGGATGTAACCCTACAGGGCGATGACGTGGAAGCAGATATCGTGTACGGTCAGGATATCGGCATTGCCGATACCGCTGCTGTGCGCAGTAATGAAGCTTATTTGTCTCAATATATTGACCACACCGTCTACCATGATGAACAAAGAGGCTACACCGTTTGCTCACGTCAAAACCAGCCTCAAAGTCAGGCGTTCCCATACATTCAACAAGGTTCGTTAACCCGCACTGTTGGTTACTCGACTGACGGATTTCAGTTCTTTGGACTTTCGTACAAAGAAACGAATGAGCCGGAAGCACTCCATCGTGACTCGCTCGCCAATGAAGTGTACCAATACGAATTCGCCTATACCGCGTTGCAATCTGAGCGGGTGAAACTTGCAGGGGAAGCTCGCTTTACTTTTTACGGTCTGTTCCAGCCCAATCATCCAGCCGCAGTGACAAAGCTAGAGTATCAGGAGCTGGTGACAAAGGCACGCGACGAAGTAGCTACCGTTCTAGCGGACACTTCCGAGACCAGCATACCGGCACACGCGACAAGTGATCTTCAGGCAGGGCGTGTGGCTCCAGCTCAAACCATCGGTGAGCCGCTGCGCACGCTGGACTTAACCGCTGCCGAAGTGAATCAACTTTTCCCGAAACGGCAGGAAGAAGAACGGGATGGCGATGAACTACTTTCCTTTTTCACGGACAGATATGAGCATGTTGTACTCAAATCCAAAGAGCTTCGTGTAGAGCGTCCCCATGGGCACATTTTAATGGGCGGGCATTACTCAGGAGGTAAGGAAGAAACCATTACAACCACCTCCTATATGTACGGGGTGTTCAATTCCCAGCTCGTTATCGGCAATACGAATTTCAATAAAATGATCACCAACGCGCGTAATGCGCTCAATATTCCCAAGACATCCGGTCAGCGTATCTATGTCGGAATCCAAGGGAAATACCGCCTGCTCACGATGCCTTCCCTGTTCGAGATTGGCTTCAATTATGTGCGCTGGTACTACAAAACGGCTGACGATACATTCATTATTACAAACCATACGAATGCCGATAGCCCAGAAGTACGGCTTCATATGCGTGCGGCAAGCGGCAAAACCTATCCGTTCCTCATCACTCAGCAAATGTCTATGCATGTGAACGAATATGAGCTTCCGTTTCATATGGAACGTGAAGGTGACGCCCTGCTCTTCCGGGCAGACTCTGCTTCCCTGAGCGCCGAAGCCTATCCAGACCTGCTGTACCGAATGCACATAGAGGGCGCTCCATTACAGCATGTGAGCGACGCTCACGTACTGCTACAGGGGAATGCTTCCCCTGATGCGTCTCTGGTTGTGCTGGAGCTGGGTGACAGTAGCGAATGGACCTGCACCGTGCAGGGTTGGCTGAATGGGCCTTCAGCCGGGCAAGAATCAACGCACAAAGAGCGTCACGCTTCCTTTGAAGATGAGCGCGAGCGCTATCGGGAATATTTTGCCGAGCTTATGAACGGTTTCCATCTATCGCTGGGTCAACACGAAACGAGCGAGCTATTCCGAGTGAACGCAGTGGCTTGGTGGTACACCCACAATATGCTCGTTCACTACTCTGTGCCTCACGGTCTGGAGCAATACGGCGGCGCTGCTTGGGGAACACGTGATGTGTGTCAGGGGCCTGTGGAATACTTCTCAGCTACGCAAAAGTTCGACGAGGTTCGTTCCATTCTGCTGACTGTTTTCAGCCATCAGTACGAGGACAGCGGAAACTGGCCGCAATGGTTTATGTTTGACAACTATACTCACGTGCAGCAAGAAGAAAGCCATGGGGATATTATCGTCTGGCCGCTCAAGGTACTGGGCGATTATTTGACCGCTACCCGTGATTACAGTATTCTGGGAGAAAATGTGCCTTACACCCATCGGCATACTTTCGATTATACCAAGCAAACCGCGACTCTCATGGAACATGCCCTGAAGGAAATCGAATATATTCGGGAGAATTTCCTTCATGATACGTATTTGTCGGCCTATGGCGACGGCGATTGGGATGATACCCTCCAGCCAGCCAATGCTCAGCTGAAGCAATATATGGCGAGCAGCTGGACAGTTGCACTCACCTACCAAGTTATTAGTAACTTTGCTGCTGCTTTGGAGCAGGCCCCCGCAGGTGTAGTAAGCGAAGCCGACAAGATCGCACAAGATCTACATCAAATGGCCAATGGCATCCGTAAAGACTTTAACCGCTACATGCTGGAGAGCGGAATTATTCCGGGCTTCGTGTATATGGAAGAGCCCGGTCAACCTAAGCTGATGCTCCATCCGTCTGACACTGAGACAGGAATCCATTATCGGTTGCTGCCAATGACACGCAGCATGATCAGCCAACTGCTCACGCCTGAGCAAGCATTGGCTCATGAGCAGATCATCCGTGAGCAGTTCCTCTGCCCGGATGGTGTGCGTCTGATGAACCGCCCTGCACAGTATGATGGCGGTGTGAGCTCGCACTTCAAGCGTGCAGAGCAAGCGGCCAACTTTGGACGTGAGGTCGGGCTGCAATATGTGCATGCCCATATCCGCTTTGCGGAAGCGATGGCCAAGTTGGGACGCAAGGATGACGCTTGGCACAGCTTGAAGCTCATCAATCCGGTCGGCATCCGTGCGTCCGTACCGAATGCTGAATGGCGCCAAAGCAACGCCTATTTCAGTAGCTCGGACGGTAAATTTAACACCCGCTATGAAGCACAGGAACGGTTTGGTGAACTGCGTGAAGGAGCCATCCCCGTCAAAGGCGGCTGGAGAATCTATTCCAGCGGTCCGGGAATCTACATGAATCAGCTCATATCGAATGTCCTTGGTATTCGTCAGTCGGGCGAAGATCTGATCCTGGACCCTGTGCTACCGGATCATCTCGACGGATTAGAATTTGAATTTTCCTTTGCAGGAAAACCAATTACCTTCGTCTACCGCATGCTGCAAGAGCGTACTGGTAGTGAGCAAGGCCTTGCAGTATTGAACGGAACACCACTGGAAAGCGTGCCAGCCGATGATAATCGTTACCGCTCCGGTGCCTTGCGTATCAAACGTGAGATTTTCGAGCAGGCCTTAGCAGAACATGACGGTGTACACCGTCTGGAGATTATTTTATAAAGAGTTTTTGATGCTAAATCTAGTATAGGCAACAAAGGGATGGCGATCTTGCGGGATCGCCCTTTGCTGCTTATGTGTAGGACTACGACATTTGGAATAGATATGTGGTTAATAATGAATATACAATAGCAATTATAAGACGGACGACAAGGAGGTGACGATGTGGTCAGCATTAAAGATATCGCCAAACAGGCGGGCGTTTCCATATCTACCGTTTCATATGCCTTGAATGGTAGCGATAAGGTAACAGAAGAAACTTGCGCACGTATTTTAGCGATTGCCAAAGAGCTTAACTATGTGCCCAATGCCGCCGCACGTAATCTCAAGAAAAGGCAGACCAAAATTATTGGCGTTTTCCTGACTGATTTCCGTGGAGACGTTTATGGAGATTTACTGTACGGCATCAAGGAAATTTTGAACCGCAAGGGCTATGATCTCATCGTATGCAGCGGTAAGCAGTCTCACCGAATGCTGCCGGAACGCATGATCGACGGCGCCATTGTGCTGGATCAGACGTTTGAAAGTCAGGAGCTACTGAACTATGCCGAGCGAGGACATAAAATTGTCGTATTGGACCGTGAACTGAATCATCCTAACATTAACCAGGTGCTGCTGGATAACAAAGCGGGCGCCGCTCTCGCAATCGAACATTTATTGGAATTGGGACACCGTAAGCTATATGTGGTTACCGGACCAGAAGGTTCTTACGATTCATGGCAACGGATGCAGGCGGTCAAGCAGACCATTGAGCGTAACGGCGTCGCTGAAATGATCGAAATTGACGGCGATTTTGAGAAATCGGGTGGCGAACAGGCGGCTGAAATCATTTTGCAGCAACAAGTTAGCCCGGGTTCGGAACCTGTAGCCGTATTTTGTCTCAATGATGAAATGGCAGTGGGCTTTTACAATCGAATGGCTCAGTCAGAGCTGACGATTGGCAAGGATATTCATATCGTCGGCTTTGATAATATCGAGCTGGCGCAATATATTCAGCCCCGTCTGACAACGATTGACTATTCCAAACGTAAATGGGGCGCTGTAGCTGCCGAACAAGTTCTCAAAATCATTGCCGGGGAAGACGTGGAGCATGAACGTTTATACGTTACGCTTGTCCAAAGAGAATCGGCAGGCGCAGCATTCATCACCCAAGATCAACAGAATCTGTAATGAACAACGCAGAAGTAACCTGCTCGCCAGCCTCAAAAAAAGAACTTCCATAGTCCCAGAACACGGGTTGGAAGTTCTTTTGGTTATACTTTTTTAACCTAACAAATCCTCAATTAAATTCGACAACGACCGTAAGGGATTGCCAATCGTTTCCCCCGTCTCCAGCTCCACCTGTAACGCAGCATCAACCATAGACAACTGTGCTACAGCCAGCCCTCTGCTTGGATCAGCCTTCCTCAGCTCATACAGCGAACGAACCAGCAATTCCTTATACTCGTCTTCACGTCCCTGCATAATCAGTTCAAAAGCGTCCTCCACCACCTTAACCTCTATCCAAGAAGAGATATCTGGTTTGCCTAACAGAGCAGCCGTATGATAAAGACGCTTCATCGTTCCCTCTACAGTAGCCGGATTCGTGAATACCAAGGTCCGTGGCAGCAAATCATCGCATATCTCATGAAAAAAGGGCTCATCCAGCGCGATTACTGGTGTAGACATGGTCAATTGAGCCTTTTCCGCCAAAACGATATAATTCGTGCACGTTACCAAAATAACGTCTATGTCGCTTTGGGCAATCCAGCTTAGTTGCTCTTCTACCTTGCGACTGGCATCGTCCGCAGAAAAATGCGGGTCTGACGAGATCCGGCGCATAAGCCCAGGGTCCACAAAATGTATCAGCTCCACCTCATAAGAAGCAAAAACTCGTTCCACATAGGCTATGTTCGAGTGATGTGCATGCAGGCAGCCCACACGTTGCTTTAAGCCTTCCATCGTTCAACCCCCTGTTATATGTTTGCATCATTTTAACAGGAACAGGACGGTTGGAAAAGCGTGCCAATCACGCCATACCACAAACGCACTTTCTTAAAACTTGCCGTTTGTATTTTTCCACTCTGTTTTAGCTGGAACCTCCTGAACTACGTCCCAATGTTCTGCTACCTTGCCGTTCTCTACCCGGAACAGATCATAGACAGCGGCTGAAGTTCCCTTAGACGATGTCAATTCACTCACAACCAGCACGAAGTTGCCTTCTCCAATAACCATGTGGACCTGACCATACCCAAAAGAAGCTCCTTGGCTTCCCGCTGCGGAAAATGCTTGCTTCAAATTGGATACACCGTCACCAAAAAGAGGATTATGCTGAATGTACTGATCACCATTATAATAACTTTCCAATGCAGCACGATTTTTGCCAACTAGAACATCATCCACAAACTTGCGGATCAGCGCTTTGTTGGTCTCGGTTTGGTTGAGATCCGTGATTTGTGTTGTTCCATCAATCATGGTGTGTCCGCTTGAATTGGCTGGAGCCGAGTCCTGTATGTTGTCCCAATGCTCAACAATTTTACCATTGCTATCGAAGCGGAAAATATCAAAAACAATGCTCGTTTTCCCTGCAATGGACTCTTTATAATGAACCGCTACATAATTACCATCCTGAATTACACGTTGGATTTCAACCTGTACATTGGCTCCCTTCGACTGGATAATCCCTTGCAGCAACGCATCTCTTCCGCTAGCAAAGCTCAGATTGTGCTGGATGTACTGATCTTTGCTGATCCAAGTCTCGGCCGCTTTCGTGTCTCCGGTTTCAAAGCTTTTCACGATTTCAACGACCTTATCCTTGTTACTCACCCCAATTTGCACCGTTTGGCTGGCCGGGTCCCAAATCACTTGCTTGCCCCATGCCTCTTTGACGACATCAACCGGTACATAGGTTACCCCTTGCTTGGTCAATAGGGTCGAGGTGGATAGCGGTACCTTAATCCCGTTGATTTGCGCTTCCGGACTGCCAGATACCAGTACAACCGTCGCCTGATCATATCGGATAGTCGTGCTTTGTCGTGCCGTATTGAACGTAATATGCTTGGCATCCATCGGAATTCCCAAACTGGAGGCCAATTGTCTCAAGGGAATTAAAACCTGCTTATTTCTCACGATAGGCGCAATTTTGTAAGCCTCTTTCTTGCCATCTACCCAAACCTGAATACCCGTAGTAGGTTTTACCTCGGCTGCTAAAGCCGGTACAGCAGAAGACAGAACAAGCAAACCAGCGAGTGCAGCAGTAACCGTATGTTTTTTCATGAATGTGAACCCCTCTCAACCTATAAAATAGAATGTGGAAAACAATTTCCTTTTATGTAACTAATGTAGTTACACCTAATCGCAAAAAGCAACTTTTCCCCGCCTATCTAACTTTAAACCCCATTTAAATGTTTTGAAACCTCAATAACCCACCTTTCAAAAATTTATACTTGTACTGCTACAATGCAAGCCACAAGCCTTAGAATAAAGGATATGGGGAGCAATAACAATGTGTGATAAGTTGCTAATGCCGAAACTCAAAAAAAGCGGCTCCTATCGCCAAGCGAATGAACGCTTTTTGAATAGTAAGCCGCTGTTAACCCCATTGCTATTGTTATACGGATAACGTTCTCCGAAACTTGATAAAGCTCCCGATTCGCCATATTGAGATATATACCAGCGCCATCGTAATTGCCAGCATGCTAATTCCGGTCGTACCCAGACTACTGAGGTACTGGGTCAAAACAACGCGAATCAAGATAATAGCGATAATAATATATTTAAAATATTGGTTCGGCTTGGGATAAATAAGACCGTCATCCCGTCTTTCATACGCCGTATGCAGCAAAATAACATAGCCAAACAGAGCCCCTAATAGCCCGGCAACCAGCAGTTCCCAAAAGGCGGGGGGCGCGTACGTTTGACCGGGAATATGCATTAATTGGTACACAGACATCATCATAAGCGGGAACGCGATAAACAAGGGGAGCAGAATCCGGATTCCGTTTCCTTTTACCGGCCCCCCTCGTCTTTTGGTTCTCAACCAGATCATCAGCCCCACCAAAACAGCCAACAATGCATATATAAATATCGTCGTCATGGTGAAACTCCTTCCTCATAGATCCTATAGATACGCTAGCCTAAATCGACAGTTTTTTCTCCAGTAGATAAGCGCTCAAGCGGATTAATACATATGCAGCAACCCAGCTGATCAACACCGCAATCGGGAAATGCCAGGTAAAAGAAAACCATTGTCCTGTTTGAACATGGTCAAACTGCTCATAAAGCCCCTGATCGCCTGACCAATAAAAGACACTCCCGCCACCCATCAAAAGAATCCAGAGTATCGGGCTAATCGGCCGCAAGGTGCTGTATTTGGTACTGGCCGTCAGCAGACCCAACGCAATAACCAACGGTGTGAAAGCGATAATCATCACAAACCAGTTCAATCCAGCTATAATAAAGGACGCTGCATCCGCAAACGTATAAGGCTGGATGGTGGATGAGATGAACAGCGCGTACAGAGAACCTACCACAAACAGGCACAAGGTCACGACCACGGCTTGTAAAATAGCAGCAATCCATTTGGCGCTAATCAGCCACATGCGCGGATAGGGCAGAGTCAGCCACCATCCGTAGGTGTCATTCTCCCATTCTCTTCTCAGACTTCCCACACCCATGAAAATGATCATGTAGGGCAAGCCCAAGGTGACATACCACAGCCTTGTCAATTCGAGCTGGTTGTGAAGCGCGAAATACAAGGAAATAACGAACGCCACAATTAGAAATAGTGAGAAATATACAAGTCTCCACGATCTGGGCAGTCGATTGCGGCTCTGCTTTCTCCAGCTTCCTTTATTTCGAAATTCATGGCGTATCAAATCTTTGAACAGCCCTGATGAATTCACGCCTTCCACTCCTTTTTATACAAATTGCGGAACACCTGATTCAGCGAGCCATGCTCTGCACGCAGATCATCCGAATCACCAGACCATATGACCCGTCCGCGGTCCATCATGACCGTGTAGTCAAACAAGCCTTCCACTTCCTGAATATCATGCGTGCTAATGAGTATAGACTGCTGGCGACCCTCCAAATAATCAATAATCCCGGCCACGATCGCTTCTCTGGAGAGGACATCAATGCCCGCAAACGGTTCATCCAGGATCATGAGCGGAACCTCACGCGCCAGACATAAAATCAGTAGCACACGTGCCTCCTGTCCGCGACTCAACCCGGCCATTTTCAACTCCAACTCTACGTCCATATGATCAGCAAGTTTATAGGCATCTTTTATATTGAAGCCAGGCAAAAAGGATTCCCCCCACTCCAGTGTCTGCTGCACCGTATGATTAGGGTACCAGCGAGCCCTGTCAGGCAGATAGGATATGCCACGATTGGTTTCCCAACCTGGCTTTTGTCCCAATACCTGAAGCTCGCCCCCATCCGGTCGAATTAATCCGGTGATTGCTCGAAAGAAGCTGGACTTCCCACAGCCATTGGGTCCAAGCACCCCTACAATGCGTCCCGCCGGAATGACGACATCCAAGTGGTCCAGCGCTTTTTTACTTTCATATTGCTTCGTCAGATGACTCGCAACCACAATAGATTCCGTCATGCCCCTTCGCCTCCTCCCTCGTCATTTCCGTCCTGTTTGCTTCTTATATACTGCTGTACATCTTCCCACGATAACCCCAGACTGCTCATCTGTCCGAGAAACTGATCTATATACGTTATAGCCAATTGTTCCCGAAAGCTGGCAATCCGTTCACTGGACGAAGTAACATAAGTGCCTAACCCGCGCCGCTTCTCAGTCAATCCGTCCCGCTCCAGCTCCTGATACGCCCGCATCACAGTATTCGGATTCATGCGTAGTTCCTGCGCCAGATCACGAACAGATGGCATTTTGCTTCCCATTTCGATCTCCCCTTTAGCAATGGAGCTTCGTACTTGATTTAATATTTGCTCATATAATGGCTGGCTGAAGTCAATTAGAAATCGGAACGAGCCAACCCGTTGTTCTTCCATGGGTGTTTCCCCCTAATCGGCTGTATCTATCGTGCCTGTAGTGTATTATATCACTTAATACACGTAATACAAGTACCACCTTATTAAAATGTTAGTCATGCTCTCAAAATTTCATTCAGTAAATGCTCAGCTTGCACTCAGATAGCATTCAAGTTGATCCCTTATGATGTATCACGTACCAAACAAACCATAACCGAAAGGTGGAAAATGAAGATGAAGAGCACCAAGAAGGCAATTTTGGCCGGAACGATGGCCTTGGCATTTTTAGGAGGCGGGGTACTGTACTCCACAAGCGCAGCCCATGCTGCTTCAACTACACCTGAGAAGGCTCCCATTGCAGACAAAGCACAGGCACCTAAGGGTAACCCCGGCGATGCTAACGGCCCTAAAATCGCAGGAGGAAACTATGCTGAGAACAAAGCTCTCCTGAAATTATTGAAATTGTCCTCCAGTCAGTTGGATACACAATTGAAAGCAGGTAAACCCCTTGCTACAATCGCCAAAGCACAAGGTGTGAGCGTAAATTCCGTTATTGATGTGATGGTTTCAGATATGAAAGCGAAATTGGCTACGGAAAAACAAAACGGCAAGATTACAGCAACTGAATATAACCAACGTGTCTCTGATCTAAAGAAAATGATGACAGATATGGTGAATGGCGTGAAACCATCCAAACCACCAGTAGATGGCGGTAAAGCCGATGCAGGTAAAGCTCCTGCTCAAGGAGATGCAGCCAAGGCTCCTGCTAAAACCAATGCAGCTAAAGCCTCTGCTAAGCAAAAATAGCTACCGCCACCCATGTATAATAAATCTCCATCCGGCTTCCCTGTACGGATGGAGAAATCAATAAGCTTGTCCCCTGCTGCTGATACAACAGGAGGGGACAAGCTTATTTGTCATGTAAACAAGATAATATGTGGTAGACTAACATGATCCAGAGGTCATTTTCACTAAAATTCATAATAAGGAGAATGTAATGAAAATAAATAAACAGGAATTTGATATACGAGGAATGAGCTATACGATCAGATCTGCCATGATTCAAGATGCGAAGAATTTGTCTGAAATCCGTTTGCTGATTGATGGAGAGACTGAAAATTTAGACAGAGAGAAGGGAGAAGCGTTTATAAGTACATCCGGTTTTGAACAGCTCATTGAATCAGATACAGAGAATAACAGAAACCTATTTTTAGTTGCGGTAGTTCATGATAAAATCGTCGGATTTTCAAGATGTGAGGGCCATGTTCTGAGCAGATTCTCTCATAAGGTTGAATTTGGCGTATGCGTACTAAAGGATTTTTGGGGTTATGGGATCGGGACGAATCTTTTAAAAAAATCTATTTCTTGGGCTGACTCCAATGGCATTAAGAAAATAACTCTACAAGTTTTGGAAACGAATGATAAAGCCATTGAGCTCTATAAAAAACATGGATTTGAGATCGAAGGGTTATTAAAAAACGATAAGGTTCTTTCAGATGGCAAATACTACAACACCATAATCATGGGGAGATTTCATAAATAAAAAAAGACCCTGTTCAACAGGATCTTTCATCTTTGTATCGCCACACTTACCCTAGTAGCGATAATCATCATAAGGATTGCGATTACGATACTGATCACGCGGCTGCTGGGCTGCGGTAATCATCAAAAATATGCCTGAGATCAAATGCATCAACCAGCCCACAATCGGAATCCATCCAATAACCGAGGTCACGATCCCTAAAATAGATCCATAATAAGACTCTCTATTCGTCACCGATAGCACCAACGTAACAATGTGGAAAATCAGCATAAAGAACAATATAGTATACGCGGAATTTACGACGAGCAGCCCGCCCAAAACGGGAATAGCTAAAAACAGCTCCAATCCGCCTGTAATCCATTTTAATGTTTTTGATGGTGTCATTGTTCCACTCTCCCAATGCTGTTTCATTCCATAATTATATCCCATCCCTATGTAGGATGACATACATTTTTTAACATAATATATGCTTATATCGTGACAGTCTCACCCCTTTTTCGAATGAGCTAAGCCCTGGCTACATATATGTGAGAGAGAATGAAATTCCGTGATTTCTAAAGGGGTGAACACGATGGGATATTATATTGAGGTGGAACGCGGCGTGAAGCTGTATGTCGAGGATATTGGAGAAGGCATCCCTGTTCTGATGGTTCACGGCTGGCCGCTGGATCACCGAATGTACGAATACCAGGCCGCCTTGTTGCCTGCTTACGGGTATCGCTGTATTCAGGTTGATCTTAGGGGGTTCGGCAAGTCTGATCGACCATGGCATGGATACAATTATGATCGATTGGCGGACGATCTGCTGGCTGTTATGCAGGCGCTTCAGTTAAACCAGGTACGGCTGATCGGTTTTTCGATGGGGGGAGCTATTGTCACACGCTACATGAGCAGGCACCGGGGATTTGGCGTCAATCAGTTGATCTTGATCGGAGCAGCTACGCCCCGATTCACCCCAACCAGCGACTTCCCTTACGGTACTCCTGTCACAGAGGTAGATAAACTCATCAAACAAGCCTATACAGATCGTCCACAACTGGTAACTTCTTTTGGCGAGATGTTGTTTGCCAATCCCGTCAGCCAGAGCTTACGCGACTGGTTACGCGATCAGGGTTTTGCGGCTACAGTTCATAGCATGGCTTGTACTTTGTATTCACTACGTGACTCTGATTTGCGCCCTGATTTGCCATGTATACACGTGCCTACTTGGATTCTACACGGCAAGCTGGATCGGGTCTGTCCTTTCCCCCTGGCTGTCCAAACTCAAAAAGGAATTGCCGGATCAAAGCTTATTCCTTTCGAACGAAGCGGGCACGGTGTATTTTACGAAGCGCTACCCGAATTTAATTCTATCTTACTGAGCATACTAGCCCCATCCTCCACACCATAATTGAAAGCCTATTCATTCTTATGTATAATTTATATTTATAAAAAACAAAAAGACGCCTCAGCGCCGTTAATGGCTATGGGGCATCTTTCACTACAAACATTTATCCGTTTAGGATTGTTTGGTATGATTGAAGCTCGTATTATTTAAAACAGCCAGCTTTTTCTCGCCCTTCACCATGGCAGAACCGCAAATGGGGCATGTCGGCTCGACAGAAAAAGCGAAGTTATCCCGCATCCAGCCGTTACATGTATCGCTGGCGCAATTCCAGACAGTTGTAATTTCCTCAGGAATCTCATCCATTGGCTTTTTCCGTGAATTGTACATAAACATCCCTCTTTCTTCATGATTTATAAAGCGATAAGATGTAATCAGTTCAAAAACGGTCTTGTGAACAGATAAAAACAAATGCCCCAAACGCTATGTTCGGGGCATCTGAAGTAGGCTGTAATTTTAAATTACAGTTTTACAACGTTCTCAGCTTGTGGTCCACGGTTTCCTTCAACTACGTTGAATTCTACGCGTTGGCCTTCGTCCAAAGATTTGAAACCTTCGCCTTGGATTGCGGAGAAATGTACGAATACGTCGCTTCCACCTTCAACCTCGATGAAACCGAAACCTTTTTCTGCGTTAAACCATTTAACTGTACCTGTTTGCATGGAATTACCTCCAAAATGTATTTATATGACCTTTATTTTTTACAAATAAAAATTCACATATTGCACAAGGTTATTTCAACCTAAAACAATAACCCTCTACAATATGTGAATCTCAGGTCACAATTTCAATATACTCATATTACCATAAGTGTATTGAAAACGCAAGCACTGGAGAATTTAATTTGTGCAGAGTGCTTATGTTCTCTATTGCTGCTTCAAAGCTGTGTTCATTCGGCGGCAGTGAGTCATTAACGCCTACTTAAAACATTATATCCGCAGTTGCTTCCTATTATACCAGCAATCAAGAAATAAATATACAAAACATTGTGCAGGAGACGAACTTCTTAATAAAGCCCATCTCCTGCGTTTATTTGCTCATTTTGAATTACAATTCTGCCAGTGCTTTAATTTCCTCTGCTGTCAGCGCTTTGTTATACAATTGAACTTCATCCAGGCTGCCATTGAAGTAAGCATCGGCGGCAAAGCGGCTTTTGCCGAGATAAGCCTCGCTCGTCAGCAACTCATTGGGATTAAAGGTAATGCCGTCATTAACAGCTACTTCCTCACCATTTACATACAGCTTTCCTATATTCCCTTCCAGTGTAACCGCTACATGCGTCCACTGGTTTAGAGGTAATGATGATTTGGAAAGCAAGCTTTGATCCGCACCCTCATGGATTGTAAACTGGAGCACACCGTTTCCTTGGGAAGGGGTAAGAAACATATGCCGGGCTTGGCCGTTGCCGAAGTCAAAAATCCGTTGCCAAGCTGCACCGCCCTTCCAGTTCACCCAAGCAGAAAAGGTAAAATCCTTCGCATCTGTTACTGTATTTGGTAGTTGCACGTAACCATCCTTACCGTTTAGGACAAGCGCACCTCCAAGCTTCCCGTCTTTATCCCATGCAGCACCACCATAGGCCTTACCATCGAATTGATTGTATGTGCTGTCGACAACCGAAGTTCCTTGATCTTCACTCCACGAATAGCGTGCGAGCTGAGGACCCTGGGCCTGCCCGGGAACAATGGCTGTAAAGTTTTTCTTAGCTGTGGCTTTGTCCTTTTTGATGGTCGCTGTCAATATAACTGTTACTGGCTGAGAACCGGCTTCTGGACGGTATACTTCACCTGTCACAGAAATATTCTCCGGGTGGGTGGATTCCCATGAAATAGTGGTATCTTGTGCTGCTTGAGTAGGTAGCGTCAGATTATAAAGAACATTGCTCGTATCGCCCAGGCTCAGATCCTTTTGCACAGCAGCTACAATTTTGCTGGCCTTCAGGTCAGGCTTTAGCGAACCCCATACCGCAACACCCTTGGAGGACAACGCGGTAAAAGCAAGCGTCTTGGCACCTGTGTCTGGATCACGGTGCCGCAGGAATACACCTTTGTACTTCGTGCCCTCTGCTGTAATTTCCAGCTGATTGCCTGCCCCCAACTTCCATGTACCGTTCACTCCACCAGACAGCTTGCCGCCGCTATCCAGACTGACGTTAACGGCTTGCTTAATATTTGCCGAAATTTCCTTCCCGTGATTTACATACGAATATTGACCGAGGACATCCTTTTCTGACAGCTTTTTAAGTGAATCTTCATCTCCCGAATAACGATAAGGAGCAACCACAGGCCAACCGTCAGCGTTCATGAACATTTCATGTACCCGCACTTCAAACTGTTCGCCTCTCCCCGGGAAACGGGAATGGAATATAACAAAATGCTTTTTCGTCTTGAAATCATAATAAGCCGAGTTGTGTCCGGGCGACACATAGCCTGCACCCAGTCCAGTACCCGGATCACCAATCTCTCTGGGAATCAGGTAATTACCTATCAGTTTGACACCGTATGGTTCAATGGAAGCGTCATCAAAAAGTGGTTTATCAGGATTCGCCTTGACCTTGATCATATCATTGCCTTCAGCATCGTAGAAAGGACCATCTGGTGTTTTGGACCGAGCCACCCGCAGGTTGTATCCACCATCCGCTGACAATCCACCATAAGACAGGAACAAGTAATAGTAGTCCGTTTGCGGACTGTATTGTATGTACGGTCCTTCCATACGAGCATGGTTGCCGCCTGTCAGCTTTTTCCCGTAGCCTTGACCAGGGAGCGGCTTCCCTGTTTTTTCATCCATCTGCATAATGAAGATGCCTCCTGAGTAGGAGCCATATACCATCCACAACTTGCCGTTCTTATCATAAAAAGTGTCCGGGTCTACGGCATTTGGATGCTTGGTTGCGTCATAGATCGTCCCATCCTCACTCGGTTGGTCCCACATGCCGGATTTTAGAAAAATGCCTTTATTCTTATAAGGCCCTTCAATTTTATCAGCAACTGCTAGGCCCATTGCTGAACGCGGTGAGTCACCCTTGCAAGCATTATAATACATATAGAACTTGCCATCTGCCAGTTGAATGACATCTGCTGCCCACAGCGTGTCCGTCTGTGCCCAATCCAGCGCTTCCTTTAATTCTTCTTTGACGTTAGGAATCAATGCATTACCATTCGCCACTCCTGTAGCAATCGTATCCCAATTCATGAGGTCTTTGGACTTGGCAGCCGCCAGATGTGAGCCAAAAATGTAAAATGTGTCTTTCACTTTCAGTATGGATGGATCATGTACGGAAGTCTCCTTGAAAGAGACAGCCTTTTTACTTTGAATTGAAAAGTTTTCTAGGTCTTGAGCTTGAAGGGAAGTTTGTCCCACATTTTGAATTCCATTTGTATCTGAATTGAGTGTTTGCTCGGCACCTACAAAAGAAGCAGGCAACAACAGCGCACCTGCGAGTGAAGCTGCCGCCGCTTTACGAACGAATGTTTGCTTCATAAATCAATCTCCTCTCGTTTTGAACATCCCTGATAACATAAAACAATATTGAGAAAGCGGTCAGGATTATGTTTGTATTAACTTCTTCACCCTCTAATTTAAAGTTGCTCATCCCTCCTTTTTCGAATTAAAGCGCTTTCAATTAATATGAAAAATAAAAGCACCTTCTGTTAAGAAGGACGATTCAAACCTGGCGGTTAACCGTACCTCTATATTATTCAATGGATATGGAAAATTCAATATGTAATTTTATATTTTTATGAATTATTCATTGAATTATTAACATTAATAAATGTATTGCGTAAATTTCTAGTTTAAAGTTATAATTTTACAAGTAAAATTCTATATGTTTCCTGCCGATATACCTACAAGGACAACTTTACGGATACTGTAAAGCAACTTTTAGATTTTATAAGGAGGTGAAAAATATATGCAATGGTATTTAAATGCATTAAAAAACTATGTAGGGTTTCAAGGTAGAGCAAGACGTACAGAGTATTGGATGTTTGTACTATTTAGTGCAATCGCTAGCTTTGTAGTCAGCCTGATCGATAGTCTTGTAGGCTTATCACCGGTATTGACTTTGATTTATTCTCTTGCTGTCCTGTTGCCATCCTTGGCCGTTATGGCCCGTAGACTGCATGACACAGGTAGAAGCGGATGGTGGATTCTAATCAGTCTGATCCCTCTGGTAGGGTCAATTATTTTGATTGTATTCTTCTGCCAAGACAGTCAGCCTGGCGACAATAAGTATGGAAAAAACCCTAAATTGTAATGGTTGTAGATGTCTAAAACCTCTTTCACTTTTGTGAAGGAGGTTTTTTTCATATCTGTATCTCCCCCATCAAAATTTCAGCAGTAAGTTTATCTAGAGACCCCGGCGTCCATACTGGATTAAAAAGTATCCTCAATAGAGAGGGAGAACGTTCATGCGTTTTCGGAAAAGAACCCCCCCTAACAAAATTAAAAAGCCGCCAGTCCAGCACAGCGAAAGTAAGCCTGAGCATTCAGGAGAGCAGCTCAGTGCGAATATCGGAAGCAATCTTCAGCAAATCAGACAAGCACTTGGTAACAGCACCGATATCATCATAAGAGAAATTCGTATCGGCAAGGATGGTGACCAGCTCATTGCAATCCTCTATACGGACGGTTTGGCGGACAAAAATATAGTCTCCGACTTCATTATGGAATCGATGATGCTGGATAGTAACTTGTCCAGAGACGTAGAGTGCAGGCTCCAGAACTCCTCTAGTGTCATGCAAGTATTGAAAGATCATGCCCTAACCATCGGGGGCATCCGGGAGATTATAGACTTTGAAACCTTATATAACGCGCTGTTTTCCGGGGATGCTGTCATTTTGATTGACGGTGAGACACAGGGATTAGTTGCCAGTGCACGTGGATGGAAGGATCGCGGTGTCACCGAGCCTGCCTCGGAAAATGTCGTCCGTGGGCCGCGAGAAGGATTTTCTGAGACACTGCGCACGAATACGGCATTGATTCGGCGTAAGATTAAAGATCCGAATTTGTGGCTGGAAACCAAACAAATCGGTCGTGTAACCCAGACCGAAGTCGCTGTCATGTATATCAAGGGGATTGCAAACCCTAAATTGGTCGAGGAAGTGCATGAGCGATTGAATCGCATTGATGTGGACGGCATTCTCGAAAGCGGGTATATCGAGGAATTAATCCAAGACGAAACTTTTACGCCTTTTCCGACAGTATACAACTCTGAACGCCCAGACGTGATCGCTGCCGAGCTGTTGGAAGGAAAAATCGCGATCCTGGTGGATGGAACCCCGTTTGTGCTTGTCGTGCCTGCGCTGTTTGTTTCCTTCCTGCATGCCGCGGAGGATTATTATCAGCGTGCAGACATTAGCAGCTTCATCCGGGTTCTTCGTTACACCGGAGTTTTTATCTCCCTGCTCGGTCCGTCCTTATATGTTGCCATCACTACGTTTCATCAGGAAATGCTGCCGACCTCACTGTTGATCGGTCTAGCGGCACAGCGGGAGGCTGTTCCCTTCCCTGCCTTTATTGAAGCACTCATGATGGAACTGACTTTTGAAATATTGCGGGAAGCTGGCGTTCGTATGCCAAAATACATCGGGGCAGCCGTCTCTATCGTGGGCACACTCGTCATCGGACAAGCTGCCGTCGAGGCGGGCATCATATCTGCTGCGATGGTTATTGTCGTATCGATTACTGCAATTTCCAGCTTTGTACTTCCTGCCTATAATATGTCCATCGCTTTTCGTATGCTGCGGTTCCCCTTGATGGGACTTGCCGCTTCCTTTGGGCTGTTCGGGATTATCGTTGGAGGCATTGCCCTGGTCCTGCATATGTGCAGCCTTCGTTCGTTCGGCGTTCCCTATATGACTCCTTTTGCACCTCTAATACCGTCGGACACCAAAGATACCATATTTCGGTTTCCTCACTGGATGATGATTTCACGTCCCCGGTTAGTCGATCAGAAGAATGTCAAACGTCGAAACAGCGCTCCACCTCGCAAATCAAGGGAATAAAAGAAAAGAGAAACAGTCGGAAAGGAGTGGATAATCATGAAGCGGAAGAAAGCGATTCTGTTCCTGATTCTTGCACTCGTTTTACTTCTGACGGGCTGTTGGAATCGCAGGGAGTTGAATGAGCTTGCCATCGCCGTTGGTATGGGGATTGATAAACAAGGAGATCAATTCCGGGTCTCTCTCCAAGTGGTGGACCCTGGAAAAGCATCAGCCAAAAAAGGATCGGGCGGTGGTGCTCCAGCCACCTTGTATACAGAAGAAGCGGATACCATATTTGAAGCGATCCGAAAAATAACAACGATTAGCCCCCGGAGAATGTATTTTTCTCATCTGCGTATATGTGTAATCGGTGAATCGATGGCCACCGAAGGAATGGCGAAATCCTTAGATTTACTCTCCAGATATCATCAGTTCCGAACCGATTTTTATATTGTAGTGTCCAAGGGCACTAGTGCGGAGGATACGTTGAAAATTATGACACCTTTAGATCCGATTCCCGCAAATGACCTTTTCTCCTCTCTGGAAACATCACAAAAAAACTGGTCACCCAGTACGACAGTAACTTTGGATGAATTGGTATCAGCACTCACCAGTGAAGGAATGCAGCCTGTCTTGACAGGACTCCGAATCGTTGGCGATAAAGAAATGGGAGAAACAAGCGGGAATGTGCAAAAAATCGCCCCGCCCGCCCGATTACAGTATTCGGGACTTGCTGTATTCAGAAAAGACCGATTAATCGGTTGGTTAAATGAAACTGAAAGTAGAGGCTACAACTTCATCCTCGGCAAAGTGCAGAGTTCTGTCGGCTTTGTGGCTTGCCCTGGGGGCGGCAAAGTCGTCTCGGAAATCATTAGAACCCAAACCTCTATAAAAGGGAGCGTTTATAGGGGGGAGCCCCAGATCAATATAAAAATGCAGGTTGAGGCCAACCTGGGGGAAGTTGAATGTACCGGCCTGGATTTGACCCAGGTGGAGACGATTTATGACCTTGAAAACAAAGAGGAAGAAAAAATAGAAGAGTTTATGAAAATGGCTGTCAGAAAAGCCCAAAAATCATACAAAGCTGATATCTTCGGATTCGGTGAAGCCATTCACCGTGCTGACCCGAGGACCTGGAAATCCATTAAAAAAAATTGGGATTATGAATACTTTACAGAATTACCTGTACATATCAAGGTGGATTTCAAGATTCGGCGCTTGGGTACGATTGGCAGCTCATTTTTGAATGATATTAAGGAGTAAATCCCTTACCCTACAAAGAAGGTGTTTTCCAAGATGCTGTCTCATATGGTGAACGTTTTGGGCATATTACTGATCGCTGCTGCAATCAGCTTGGTCGAGATCCCCTACATGTGGAAAAAGGGATTTAAAAAAGAACTTTGGTTATTTTCCATCCTTCTATTTGTTGCGGTTGGAATTAGCTGTGCCAAGGCATTACACTGGCAAATTCCCACTCCCCTGGATTGGATAACAGCCGTATATAGACCATTTAGCGATTTCCTGACCCATATCGGTCTAATCAGATAAGACGAGGTGAACATTGGTGCCCGGACAGATTAAAATTTCAGCACGCCAAATTATGATTTTAACAGCTTTATTTACGATCGGGAGTGCGATCCTCATCGTCCCTTCAGGCATGGCATCGGTAGCCAAACAAGATGCGTGGATTGCCGCGCTCGTTGGAGTCGGGGCAGGGCTCCTTATCTTGTATATGTACAGCAAGATTGCAGCTCTGTATCCAGAGATGACGCTGATTGGGATTATGGAAACCCTGCTCGGAAAATGGTTAGGCAAAGCCGCCGGTCTTTTGTTTTTCATTATACTATTCATCAATGCCCCTGCACCCGTTTTATTTTATATAGGGAATTTTATGACTACTCAAATGATACCGGAAACACCGATTCTAGCGGTAAATATTCTCTTTGCACTTATTGTAGTATTGGCTGCTCGGCTGGGTCTCGAAGTGCTGGCCCGTTCAGCCGAACTGCTGTTTCCGTTATTTACTCTGCTTTATATTTCTTTTGTAGGTTTAGTGGTGTCCGATATTAAGCTGGAAAATGTTCAACCTGTATTGGAGGCGGGAGTTGGACCTATTTGGCCTGCTGCCCTGTCCTTTTGTAGCACTGTGTTTATACCTCATATTATTTTTCTCATGATCTTCCCGGATTCTATAAATCGTTCCGATCAAACCCGTAAAGCCTTTTTCCTAGGTAGCCTGATTGGCGGATTGATGTTGGTCGTGGTGGTTACATTGGCGATTTTGGTATTAGGTCCTGACTTAACAGCAAGAAATCTGTATCCTAGCTATGCGTTAGCCAAAAAAATTAGCATCGGAAATTTTTTACAGCGCATCGAGGCTATCATGGCTACTATGTGGTTTATTTCACTCTTTTTTAGAATTACGCTGTATATTCACACGACGGTGACAGCAATAGCCCAAATCTTCCGTTTGAAAGAAGACCGACAATTGGTGCTTCCTCTCGGAATGGTTGTAGTCATCCTGTCCATTATCGTGTATCCCAATGTCCCTTACCAACAAACCTATGATACAAAGACGTGGGTTCCTTACTCACTATCCATCGGGTTGTTTTTCCCCTTACTATTGCTCTGTATTCATGGGATACGAACAATGTGGTCAAAGAAAAGGGCAGAATCCAAAGGGTAAATCACATCCATTATTCGCATCCGTGAATTTTTTTTGGCTTTACCTGTTTACATCCTCCTCTTTTAGTTTATTTTAAACGAGTATTAAGCTGGCGCTAAGATTGGGTGTGTATGATGTATATTAGAATCTGGTAACTACATAAGCCGGATCGGCTAAAGGCATAAACATTACTCCCGTTGGATATCCATATAAGGCTCCACCCTGTCAGAAATTGAATGAAACACAAAGGAGATTTACACTTATGAATCGAAAACGAATGTTGGTCATCTGTACACTGTTGCTGGCGTTATCTATTGGGCAGTCTTCTACTTGGGGAAGTCGGGCTAATGCTGCTACACTGGCTCCAGAGAGAGCCCCTCAGGTACAGGATAATGAAGCTTCCAAGGATGATGAACTTTTGAAAACACTGGGCGCATCCTCGGATGAGCAATTGTATGATGCGTTATATAACGGTCAAACCTTGGCAGATATTGCACAATCCAATAAACAGGACGCACAGGCTGTTGTTGATTTACAGGTAGCTCAGTTAACGAAGCAGTTGGATCAACGACTGGCCAATAAGAGCATTACGCCTGAGCAATACCAAGCCCATAAGGCAGAATTGACACAGGTCGTTGCTAAAAGTGTGTTCGGGCTGTAAGCAATAACACGACAGAATGTGAAAAAGGCGCTGAACCCATGGGGGCCAGCGCCTTTTGGCTTGTCTATATTTTATTGTAAATTACACTTGATATACTCGGATCAAGTTAGTGGTGCCCGCCTCAGCGACAGGAACACCTGCCGACAGAACTACAGTATCCCCTTTATGGATATATCCTGCATTCAGGGCGTTACGGATGGAGGATTCAAACATTTCATCCGTTGTAGCTACTTTATCCCCTTTGATCGGGAATACACCGGATAACAGGCAAATTTTAGCGAATACCGTATTATTCGGAGTAACCGCAATAATAGGTGCCTTCGGACGATATTTGGATACCATACGTGCCGTGAATCCACTGGCAGTCGAGGTAATAATCGCTTTGGCATCCAGCTCCAGAGACGAACTTACCGCACCTTGACTAATCACTTCGGTAATGTTGGTGCTTTGACGTGCTCTGCGCTTATCGAACTGCTCCTGATAATCCAATTGTGATTCTGCACTGGCAGCTACCGCAGCCATGGTCCGTACAGACTCGACAGGATATTTACCTGCAGCAGATTCGCCCGACAGCATAACAACATCGGCTCCTTGCATAACGGCATTAAACACGTCACTAACTTCGGCTCTCGTCGGACGCGGGTTCACCTGCATGGATTCCAGCATGTGGGTAGCTACGATAACGGGCTTGCCGACCAGATTACACTTGTCGATCATTTCTTTTTGCATCACAGGCACATCTTGAATCGGCACCTCGACGCCCAGATCGCCACGGGCTACCATAATGCCATCGGAAGCTTCGATAATATCATCCAGGTTTTCCATACCTTCAGCATTTTCAATTTTGGAATAAATTTGTACATGCTCAGCATGATGTCCCTTCAAAATCTCACGGATTTCACGGATATCGTCGCCTTTACGCACAAAAGAAGCCGCAATAAGCTCAACACGCTGCTCCACCCCAAATTGGATGTGCTTCACATCTCGCTCCGTCACGCCTGGAAGGGTCGTATGAATCCCTGGCAGGTTCACACCTTTTCTCGGCTTCAAAATACCGCCGCTTACAATATTACAAATCATTTCCGTACCTTCGATGGAGGTTACAGTCAGATCCACCAAACCGTCGTCAATGAGAATGCGGTCGCCTGGTTTGATGTCCTTCGGCATATCCGGGTAATTCACTGAAATACGATGCTCGTCCCCTAGAATCTCTTCTGTGGTCAGAATGAGCTGGCTACCTGGTTTCAGCAGACAAGATGCCTCTCTCAGCTTGCCAATCCGTATTTCCGGTCCTTTAATATCCATCATGACAGGGATAAAGGTATTCATTTCCTTCGCAGCCTGACGCACATTTTCGATACGTTTAACGTGATCTTCCAGTTCACCGTGAGCCATATTCAAACGGGCTACCGTCATACCAGCCTGGATCATTTCTTTTAACAACTGAATGGAGTCACAGGCAGGTCCCATAGTACAAATAATTTTCGTTTTAAGCATAGTAATGTCATCCTCCTGAATGTCTTTACTGTATGGTTTTCTATTCCACTTTGCTTCTCTATCTACATTAAACTTATATAGCTCTATTCTACCTGTACCCGTGCACCAAGACTATGAACTATAGTATGATGAATGTACTACAGTATAATGAGTGTTGAAGACATCGGGGAGTGAGTTTCGTGATTACATTGGTGGATATTCGGCAGGACAACGGTGTGGACTGGTATGAAAAGGCTCGCGCAAATAGCGACAACGATGACTTACTGTTCATTTTGGTCACCTTTGGCAAATGTGTATATTGGGTGAACGATTGCAAATTCATTCTCGGTAAGGGTGAAACGCTGCTTTTACCCAGTCATCTGGATTACTATGGCAAGAGCATTCCTACGCTTTTTCATACCAAGTATGTGATACATTGCCGCAAAACATGTACAAACAGCACACTTCCCATATTGAATACTGACAAGCCGTTGTTGATCAAACCTGGATGCTACGATATGCTGCATGAACGGATCAAATCGATGTACTATCAATGGACTGAACACCCAAGCTACTACACCATGATGGCTGACTGTCTGCTGACCGAGGCAATGATATATATGAATCAGGAATGGGACAAAGGCACCATTTCTTGCGATCGAGAGCGACATGTGGAACATATGAAACAGTATATCCAGAACCACTACCGTGAAAAGGTAACCAAGGAGGAGCTTGGCGACGCCATTCGTAAAACCCCCAATTATGCCGCGACGCTGCTGCGTGAGGTAACACGCCAAACGATCAGCGAGCATGTACATACACAACGTATTAAAACCGCCATTTACATGCTGACCGAGTCCCGGCTAACGATCCGTGAAATTTCGGAGTATGTGGGATATAGTGATGTTTCCTATTTTCATCGAATCTTCAAACGGTTGACAGGCTGCTCACCGTCCGAATTTCTGGATGAACGTTCCTCAATCGTTTAGAACTACAGAAATAGGATTATGGGAAGATGATGATACGAAGCGGATTTCATAGTTCAAGATTTTTGCAAAATCCTTAGTTAATAAAAATGGTCGTTCCACCTGAAATCCTGCTCCAGTAGCCCTTTTTCATTAGGGACCAAGAGCGTTCCATGTAGACGACCACCATATTTATGCTTACGTGCATGAAGCTGCGTGTATTCGTACCACCTGGGTGGCGTTAATTAGAAGAACCCGCTGTTTTGACCTCTTCCAACATTTTATCGTTATAGCCAAACATCCAGGTCAGGACAAACGCTACAACCATAGCAGCCAAGTTCGCCAAAATGTAAAGCGGAAGCTGATGATTCATGTAGAGCAACGTGCCCGGAATGACCGTAACTGCCATACCTGTAGCCGCCAAATGGAAGACCGAAGCGATAAAACCACCAACCGCCCCACCGATAAGGCCCATGACAAAAGGCTTCATGTATCTCAGGTTGACCCCGAAAATAGCCGGCTCCGTAATCCCCAGAAAGGCAGACAACGAGGAAGGAAGTGCTAACGCTTTCAGCTTGCTATTCTTCGTTTTCAGTCCAACCGCCAGACAGGCAGCACCTTGAGCAGCCATAGCGCAGGTAATGATGGCATTAAAGGCGTTTGCGCCGTTCTTTTCAAGCAGTTGAATCTCCAAGAAATTAAATATATGATGCACACCTGTAACGACGATAATCTGATGCAAAAAGCCGATGACAATCCCTGCAATACCGAAAGGCAAATCCAGCACAAACGTTGTTCCGTGCAGCACCCATTCTTCGAGTGAATGGAAAATCGGACCGATGGCAAACAACCCCAAAGTGATCATGATCAACAGTGTTAAAAATGGTGTAAGAATCAGATCTAACGCTTCAGGCACCCGTTTGCGCAGCGCCCGCTCCAGCTTGGCTCCGATCAAGCCCACGAAGAAAGCTGGCAATACCGAGCCTTGATAGCCCACCACAGGAATGAATCCGAACATCGTCAACGGGTGAGCTGAGCCGTCCGCAACACTATAAGCGTTGGGCAAGGCCGGGTTTACCAGCATCAGACCGAGAACGATACCCAGCACTGGACTACCACCAAATACTCTAAAGGCTGACCAAGCGACTAACGCTGGTAGAAAAGCAAAGGCCGTATCCGTTAATACTTGTGTGTATAATAGAAAATTGGGTGAAATGTCCTGTGGCGTCATGCCGAGTAGAGCGAGAATTTGTGGCTGAGTGAGCAAGCCACGTAGCCCCATGAACAGTCCCGTAGCAACCAGCACGGGAATAATCGGTACAAACACATCACCAAAGGTACGAATGGAGCGCTGGAAAACGTTCCCTTCCTTTTTCGCCTGACTCTTCACCTCTTCTTTAGATGAACCGGTTACGCCAAGCTTTTCGACCTCTTCAAAAATTCGATTTACCGTACCCGTACCAAAAATAATCTGATATTGCCCGGAATTGAAAAAAGCACCCTTGACCTTGTCGATCTCCTCAACTTTTTTCTGATCAATCTTCTCCTTGTCATGCACCATAATCCGCAAGCGTGTCGCACAATGAGCAAAAGATGCAATATTTTCTTGCCCACCGATTGCCTGGATCACTTCTTTAGCTATTTCTCTGTTTTCCGCCATGATGTTCATCCTCTCGTTCATTCCGTTATGTTTGATGATTAACGATCCACTTGATGTTTTAGCCTACTCATGTAAAATCCCATTTCACCGCCTGGAAGAGAGCCTCTCCCTTGTCGGCAAAAAAGCGTATTTCGTCACTCTCTGGATGCGGAAAAATACGACTGGTGAACACCTCTTCCCCATCATTGACGAAAATCTCAACTGAAGACGTATCTACAAACAAATGTAGTTTGATATGATCTTTATCCCATGAACACTGCCGTACCTCACCATACGAAGTGGCTACAGGCTCACCTGATTGCGAACGGTCCAATACAAGTTTGCGGCTGACGGCATTATATTTAATCACCGTTTTCTCAGTCTCGCTCGCACGGAATTCAATACCAAACACCTTAGCGCTCAAAAGATCTACCTCACAGATCAGCTCATAGGCCGTACCTGTAAATCCTTCATAGGTTTTGCTCTCTGAGAATAACGTGTCAGCTACCCGATCCTCACGATTTCTACGCAGCGTAGTCAGCTCAGGGATCGGCCGCTGCAAGAGTTTGCCCTCATGAAGCGTAAGCTCCCTTGGTAATGTCAGGCAATGAGCCCATCCGTTCGGATCTGTGGGATATTCGATATCCGGCAGGCCCATCCATGCCACCATAATACGCCGCCCCTGTAGGTCAATCATCGTCTGTGGCGCATAGAAGTCAAAGCCTCTATCGAGCTCGTGGAATGCGCCGTGCTCCAGTCTTCTTGTTCCGGTATCCAACGGCTTGCCGATTACATAGCCCGATTGATAAATATTGTGATTTTCATCCCCAGAAGGCTCCAAGCCCTGAGGAGAAAAGATCAAGACTCCCGCTTCGTTCAGTTCAAAATAATCTGGACATTCCCACATGTAGCCAAACGACTCCAGGCCTGTGCACAATTCTCCCTCAAACTCCCACGTACGAAGGTCGGTTGATCGGTAGAGGACGGCGCAGCCTGTTAAATTCGTTCTCTGGGCACCAATCACACAGTAAAAGCTATTGCCGTCTTTCCATAGCTTGGGATCACGAAAATGGTCTGTATACCCTTCTGGCACATTGGAAATAACGGGGTGCTCCCATTTAGTAATGTGACCATTCTCGTCCATAACAGCCATGCATTGATAAGGATGTCTGATCCAGTCTTCATCTCGTGCATTTCCCGTATACAGCATATATAATTTGCCCTCATGCTCCAGTGCGCTGCCCGAATAAGCCCCATGCGAATCAAAATAATCCCCAGGTGCGATACCAATGCCCGCACTATTCCATGTGACCAAATCTTTGGATTTCAGATGATACCAGTATTTCATCCCATGATCCGTTCCGAGCGGAAACCACTGATAAAATAAGTGGTATTCACCTTGGTAATATGAAAAGCCATTGGGGTCATTGAGCAAACCTGTCGGTGGCTGGATATGAAACGCCTGCCGCCAGTGACATTGCTCCACTCTCTCCTCCAAGCTGGCTATTTCACCGGGCTCTGCCTGCTCGATCATTCGATACTTTTGTTCTCTTGTCATTTTCATAGGTGTACCTCATTTTTATTAAAACTTTCGCTTCAGGAACCAGTTCCAAATCAATGAAAAAATATTCTATCGGAACCGGTTCCCATGCGATTAAAAAAATATACTCATCCATGGATTTGCAACCGATTCCATTTGTGCCCGAATGCTATGGAACCGGTTTCGAAGAAATTATAATCCACTTGTTCAGCGTTTGTCAACGCTTTCTCTTTCGATAAGGGAATAATTCATGACCGTCACTTTTTCTACCGATTTATGTTCTACCAACCGCATAATATTTTGCGCTGCTACACGTCCAGCCTCCATATACGGATATTGAACGGTTGTCAGGGCAGGGTGAATGACCTCCGTAATATCGTATCCCCCAAAGCCAGTTACCGACAAATCTGACGGAATGACAATCCCTCTGGAATAAGCCGCATTGATTACGCCCAGCGCGATATTATCCGTAGCACACACCATTAACGATGGCTTGAAATTGTCCAAAATGGCGGATGCAGCAATCCGTGCATCGGACATTTTAAATCCGGTCTCATAGTATCTGATATCATACCCTGCTGCTCGCATCGCATCGTCCGTATGAGACTCAGCAGGCAATGCATCGCGAACAGCCTGCCTAAAGCCCTCCTTGCGCTGCACACCGACGGCAACATCCTTTTCAGTAACACCAACGTAGGCAATTTCGCGGTGTCCCTGTGACAAAACGTACGTGCCGATATCATATCCTGCACGATAGTCATCATGGATAAGGCTATGAAGCTGCTCGTGCTGCTGGCCCACCAGCAACACCGGAATACCGATGTCACGAATCGCGGTCAGATGGTCGTCTGTAATTTGAGCAGCCAGCAAAATGATACCCGAAATCTTTTGTCTTCCCAGCTCATAAATGGCTTCGATTTCACGCTGTACATCCTGGCTCGTATTCGAGATCAGCATCTGATAATGCTGAGAACGCAGTTCCTCATCAATCCCCATCAGCGTATGGGATGTCGCAAAAGAATCCAGACGCGGTACAACGGTGCCGATAATGTTGGTCCGCTTCGCCTTAAGACTCTGGGCAAAGGCATTGGGCACATACCCCGTGGCTTTAACCACTTTTTCAATTTTACGTTTCGTATCCACGCTGACAGACCCGCCGTTCAAAAAACGGGATACCGTGCTCTTGGATACACCAGCCATTTGGGCTATATCTGCAATCGTCTTATTCATGAAGTCCCCCGGAGATTTTTCATATTCATATGCTTCCAAAACGTCTCTTTTCACATAACCCTATAATACCATATGGCGGGATTGGATTGCTGTAGCTCCAGATCCATCATGCACAAAACGCCGTCCCTTCAGTGAAGAAGGAAACGGCGTCTCATGATGAACGTAATTTTAAAAATCAAAGTTATCCGGATCTGGGCCTACTCGAAGATCGGCATTTAACGCCTGAATTCGATCCATATCCTCGCGCGTCAGTTCGAAGTCAAAAATGTCGGCATTTTCGACGATCCGATGCGCCTTGGTAGACTTGGGAATGGTGACAACTCCCTGCTGCACATCCCAGCGTAAAATCACTTGCGCCACCGATTTGCCATACTTGGTCGCTACGTCTTGTAATACCGGATGATCGAGCAATTGGCCTTGCATTAACGGGGACCAGGCTTCCATTTGAATGTCGTTCTTTTGACAGAATTGCAACAGCTCGGCTTGGGTTAATTGTGGATGGAACTCCACCTGATTGATCATTGGCTTGATTTCAGCATCCTTCATGAGATCTTCCAAATGATGAATTTGGAAATTGCTGACTCCAATTGCCTTAATCCGTCCTTCTTTATACAAGGATTCCAACGCTCTCCAAGCTTCTTTATACTTTCCTTGAACTGGCCAATGAATCAGATATAGATCCAGATATTCCAGACCCAGCTTGTCCAGACTGGCTTCATAAGCGGCTCGTGTCTCTTCATAGCCTAAATCTGCATTCCACACTTTGGACGTGACGAACAGATCTTCTCTGGACAGATTATTTTCCTGAAGGGCTTCCTGAATAGCCTGCCCTACACTGCTTTCATTCGCATAGATTGCAGCTGTATCTATACTGCGGTAGCCATGCTTTACAGCAGCCTTTATAGCATCGACCAGCTCCGAACCTTCTTCCACTTTAAATACCCCGATGCCAAACCAAGGCATGTGAACTCCGTTGTTTAACAATGTTGTGCTTTGTAAGTTTTGTGTCATTTTGTATCTTCCTCTCTATTTTTTAAAAGCTTTAACCTGTAATGATGGTTGTATCCCTTTTTTCGAGCATACGACTCCAGCCTGTGAGCAGAACCGCAACGAAAACCATAATGCCCCCGATCCACGTCGTATGAATGAGACCGAGTGAATCAGTTACAATCCCGCCTACATAAGCTCCGATTGCTATCCCTGCGTTGAAAGCTGCAATATTAACAGCAGAGGCAACATCGACAGCTTTGGGTGCAAACCTTTCGGCCAACATGACGACATATACCTGTAGCCCGGGCACGTTCATAAACGCAAGCAATCCCATAAAGAAGATCGTAATCAGTCCTGCCGTTTTAAAAGGTGCCGTGAACAACAGGAGAAAAAGGATCACGGCTTGAATCAGAAACATGTAAAACAAAGCTGAAAGCGGCTTGCGGTTGGCTGCTTTTCCGCCAATGACATTCCCGATGGCAATCGCAATTCCATACAGCAAAAGTATAAACGTTACCGTACTTTGCTGAAATCCGGTTATGTCGTGAAGTAATGGAGATAAATAAGTAAACACCACAAATGTGCCTCCATACCCCAAAGCTGTAATGATAAATGCGAGTAGCAAGCGACCATTGGTAACCAGTTTGACCTGCTCGCGGAAAGGAGTCTTGTTCCCTTTGCGCAGCGTAGATGGCAGCAGAATCAGATTGGCGATGAGTGCCACTACACCGACGACCACAATCGCCATAAATGCAGCCCGCCAACCCCATTGCTGCCCAATGTAGGTGCCCAAAGGTACACCTGTGACCGTGGCTACGGTCAATCCGGAGAACATAATGGAAATTGCACTCGCTCGTCGATCATCCGGCACAAGATCGGCCGCGATGGTGGAACCGATAGACATGAACACCCCATGGGCGAACGCTGAGATCACACGTGCTATCAGCAGCAAGGCAATTCCGCTAGAGACCGCAGCGAGGCTATTACCTGCAATAAATATAATCATGATCCACAGCAGCAACGTTTTACGGGGAACACTTGATGTTAATGAGGTCAAGACAGGTGCCCCGATGGTAACCCCTAATGCATATAGCGTTACAGTTAGTGCAGACATCGTTACAGATATGTGCAAGTCTTCAGCAATCAGGGGAAGCAGTCCCACGCTGATGAACTCGGTTGTTCCAATCGCAAAGGCGCTTACGGCTAGAGCCAGTAATGGCCATATACTTCGTTTTGATTCTGGCGACATGTTTTTCACTCCTATCTATAGAAATCTTCGACCAGCAGATGTTATTATGAGTTATTCAAGCAAATATGAACAGTACGTACTTTTTAGTGATATAGGTACTAAAAAGTACCCTAGATAAAGTTCTTTTTGATTAAAACAGGTTGTTAAGGTATGTATAACAGAAGCGATACACATGGGGGGATCTGCATTGGGGAAGAAAAAATACAACATCTCTGTTGAGGCGACGTTAGAGGTGATCGGGGGGAAATGGAAATGCGTGATTCTGTGTCATTTGACACATGGAAAGATGCGGACAAGCGAATTAAAACGAATGATGCCTTCCATAACACAAAAAATGCTGACTCAGCAGCTTCGTGAATTAGAGGAAGACGGTATTGTCAATCGGATTAGCTATAATCAGGTTCCACCCAAAGTGGAGTACGAGCTTAGTGAATATGGATGTAGTCTGAAAGGCATTTTAGATTCTCTTTGTGCTTGGGGAGAAAGACATATTATTAAAGAATACGGGGATAAATCTGCAGTTTTGGAAGATAACATTCTGAATAAGCTGTAAAGCCAAAAAGAGCGCCTGCATACATCAGCAGGCGCTTTCTCTCTCCGAATTCCAAGGGTTACGAATTGGACATCATTTTAATTTGTGAAATCAATGACCATGCGTCCTTGGATTTTGCCCTGCTCCATCTCCTCGAAGATCTCATTAATGTCTTCGATCGGACGTTTTTGTACAAGAGGGACGACTTTACCTTCTGCAGCGAACTGGAACGCTTCTTTAAGGTCTTCACGAGTGCCGACCAAGGAGCCAATAACTTGAATGCCGTCCAGAACCAGACGTGGAATGTCCAGATCCATCTTATCGGTTGGAAGACCTACAGCTACAACACGCGCGCCAGCCTTTACAACGTCGATGGCCTGGTTGAAAGGTGTTTTGGCAACAGCAGTAACCACGGTTGCATCCAGACCAGCACCGTTTGTTAACTCCTTAGCTCGGGCGACCGGATCTTCTTTCATGCTGTTAACGATATAGTCAGCACCAATTTGTTTAGCCAGTTCTAGTTTTTCATCACTAATGTCAAAGGCTACAACTTTAGCATTGAATACATTTTTGGCGTATTGCACAGCCAAATTACCTAAGCCACCAATGCCGAAGATACCAATCCATTGTCCTGGTTTGATTTCACTTACTTTAACTGCTTTATATGTTGTAACCCCTGCGCAAGTTACACTACTTGCAGCAGCAGGGTCAAGACTATCTGGTACTTTGACTGCGTAGTCAGCTGTGACAATACATTGCTCTGCCATTGCACCATCTACGGTATATCCGGCATTTTTAACTTCACGACACAACGTTTCCCGGCCAGTTAAGCAGTATTCGCAGTGACCGCAGCTTTCGAACATCCAGGCAATGCTTACGCGATCGCCAATCTTCAGACTGGTTACTCCTTCACCTAACTCAATGACTTTTCCGATACCTTCATGCCCCAGAACTCTGCCTGTAACATCACCAAAATCTGCATTTTTCACATGTAAATCCGTGTGGCAAACTCCGCAATATTCGACTTGAACTAACGCTTCTCCATGTTTCAGGGAGCGTAAAGGTTTCTCTTCTATACTGACTTTCTTGTCTTTTGTAACAATCGCTGCTTTCATGTAAATCTCTCCTTTAATTACGCATGGAATTATTTTGTAAAGTACATTGAATATTATATAAATTTTTAACTACAAAGGACAAGCATATTCTAAACTAGGCCATTTAATCACTAGATGCTTGTTCCTAAGTCCTTGTACCCTTGCAGGAACTTTCTACAATAATTTACAATGTAAAAAGTTTCACATACTCTATTTGGAAGAAGGATACAAAAACATGAAAAAAAACTGGAAAGGTTGCCTGTTCAGCATATTTGCCATTATCTTGGTCGTGTCGGTAACAGGATGCAATTCACAGCCCGCCATTTCTAGTACCACCAGCACTTCATCCTCATCAGCTAACAACGCTCATGCAGTTGTTCAGAAAGGCCCACACTGGTCCTATGCAGGAGATCAGGGACCGGAACATTGGGGAGAACTGGAAAAAGACTTTGTTGCATGTGGTAACGGCCACGAACAATCTCCTGTTAATATAGAGCATACCCATCTGGAAGCATCGCAAACACAGCAACCGCTACAAGTTCATTACACCAATACAAAAGCATCCATTTTGAATAATGGGCACACTGTGCAAATCAATGTTGCCAATACCAGCAATAACATCATGCTGGACGGTACTAAATTCACTTTAAAGCAGTTTCATTTTCATCACCCGAGCGAACATCAAATAGATGGTAAAAATGCTGAAATGGAGCTTCATTTTGTCCATCAAAGCGACAACGGAAGCACAGCTGTCTTAGCGGTCCTTATCCAAAGTGGCAAAGAAAACAAGGCTTTCAACCGCATCTGGTCCAAACTGCCGAAAGATATTTCCCAAGAAGCAGCTCTGGATGAAGAAATAAATCTCGCTGCGCTGCTGCCAAAAGATTTGCACTCCGTTCGCTACAACGGATCGCTGACTACCCCACCATGCACAGAACATGTAAATTGGACAGTGCTGGAGCAACCTATTGAAATGTCCGCAGACCAAATCAACCGGTTTGCTGCCATTTTCCCCGATAACCATCGTCCTGTACAACAGCTGGGAGCCCGGGAGCTGACTGCCGATAAGTAATAAATTGTCGTTAGATATAAGGTGCATTCTATATTTGAATACCAAAAGAAGACCCCTCTGTTCGAACTATTTAGAGGGGCCTTCTTTTGGTATTAAGTTTACTACTCATTACAAGCGTACCAGTTCCTCCACCTTCACTGGCTGACCTGTACGCATAGAGCGGTTGGCGGCGATGCCTGTTAAAATGGACCATGCACCGTCGATATGTGAGGCCGCACGATGAAACCGATCCTCTGCCGGCTTATCAAAAATATCACGCAGCATAACTGGATCTCCTCCGCCATGCCCCCCTTGGCCTTCCTCCACTTCGACCTCATAAGGTGCTGCAAAGTGGGGATAGATGGTGATGGTCTTCTCTTTTAGAGCACCCTCATCTGCCTTGCTGCCGCCAGAATTAACATAGGATTGCTCGGATACCCGAACCTCCATCCGTCCCTTCGTGCCGTTAAATACGATGATAAAGCCCTCCCAAGGCATGTAAGCATTCAGTGAATAGTTCATCACCGTCTTGTTCTGATACTTCACCATGACACTCAGCGTATCTTCAATGCTGATATTGTCGCCAAATACACTTTGATCCCGCACATAGCCATCCTCATGCTCAGCGTCCAGATACATGCTTTTTAGATGCTCGTTACGGTCTAGGTGCAGCGCAAAGGGGTCATTTTCCGCTGCTTTGCTGCCATAAGCCCGTTGATAAAACTCCGTCACGCCACGCTGCTCCGCATTTTCCCGTCCGTAAAATTTCAGATCCCCCATCGCATACACCGTCTCCGGTTTTGAGCCAAGCCAGAAGTTCATCAAATCAAAATGATGCGTCGACTTGTGCACCAGCAAACCGCCGCTATTGCGCTTGTCCCGATGCCACCGACGGAAATAATCCGCGCCATGCTGTGTATTCAGCAGCCATTCGAAATTGACTGACAACACCTCTCCGAGCGTTCCGTCCATGATCAGCTCACGGATTTTCGTATTATGCGGCGCATAGCGGTAGTTAAAGGTGACGCGCAGTTTCCGTCCCGTGCGGTCTATGGCATCCAAAATGTCTTGGCATTTATCTTCATCCACCGTCATCGGCTTCTCGGAAATGACATCACAGCCCAGCTCCATCGCCCGGATAATATACCGATGATGCACCCGGTCAATGGTCGTGACAATGACGATATCCGGCTTCGTTTCCGCGATCATCCGATCAAACTCGTGAGCTTTATAGGTCGGAATCGGCTCATGCTCGTATTTCTCCTGCAACAGCCGATTGGCATAATCCATTCTCGTCTGATTGACGTCACAGAACGCGATCAGCTCCGAGGTATCTTTGAAAACGGTAACAACTTCACCGTAAAAAAATTCGGCTCTTCCTCCAGTACCCACAAGTGCATATTTGATTTTAGCCAATTGGTTCACACCCTTTACATGAATTGCTTTTATTTTATAGTATAAGAAAGAGCAAAATCTTCGCTTTTATTATGATTTTTCCCGTAAAGTGTACATATATTATCCTTATGCATTCTTTTATTAAAGGAGACTATCGATATGATCGCTACACCCCGTTTTGCCATCGAGCAAGCACTGCGGAAGGTGCCATTCAGCATGTCTGCCGACCATGTCCACCAAGCGCACGAAATCTATTATTTGCTGGCAGGAGAGCGCTACTACTACATTAATCAGCGGGTATACGCGCTCCAGAAGGGCGATCTGATTTGGATCAGCAAACATGATTTTCACCGTACGAGTAACAAAGGTAGCGGTAGCCATGAACGGATTTTGATTAACTTTGATGAAGAATTTGCAGCCTCGTCAATGAATGTCTCTCCCTCCAGCGATCAGAACCAGCTTCTTCTGCCAGAAAAAAGCTTTCTGCTTCGCCCCTCCGTGGAAGAACAATGCGGGCTGGAGCATCTATTCCGGCAAATGCTAGATGAATACCACCAAGAACATGCCTACCGCCAACTATATCTCCAAAGCTTGCTACTCCAGCTCCTTATCCGCATCCGGCGCATACAATCGGCCACTGCCGATACCATTGCACCGGAACGTAGCGAAAAGCAGCAGCGCGTGTACTCGGTCATTGCATACCTGCATGCTCATTATGACGAGAGCCTGTCGCTAGATCAGCTGGCTGAGCATTTTTATATTAGCAACACGTATTTGTGCCGTATTTTCAAGCAGACAACAGGTTTTACTTTAGTAGAATATCTTCAGGATGTGCGAGTCCAGCAGGCTCGTGCATATTTGAGAGAAACAAACTGGAAGGTGACTTCCATTGCTGAAAAAACGGGTTTTGACAGCATCGCTCACTTTGGTCGTGTATTCAAGCATCTTACCGGGCACACCCCGCTACAATACCGAAAAAAATACAAAAAGGAGTAGAGAAAATAACTCTACCCCTTAATTCCCGTCAAGGTGATACCTTCAATAATTTGCTTTTGGGCAATGATATAGACGATCAGCACCGGGACGACAGAAATGGTGGTACCCGCCATCATCAGTGACCAATCGGCGGTATATAACCCTTTGAAATTGTTAAGTAAAAGCGGAACCGTGAATTTCTCCGGTGTGTTGAGATAGATAAGCGGATCAAGAAAGCTGTTCCAGGCCCCCAAAAAGGTGAAAATCCCTATCGCCGCCAATGCCGGACGAATGAGTGGAAGAATGACGCTCCAGTAAATACGAATGTAGCCCGCCCCATCCATTACTGCAGCTTCCTCCAGATCGCGTGGGATACCCATAACGAACTGGCGAAGCAGAAACACCGCGAATGCATTAAACAAGGCTCCAGGCACGATCAGCGACCAATGCGTATCCAGCCACCCGATGCGGTCCATCACCAAATATAACGGAATCATCGTCACCTGCTTAGGCACCATCATCGTGGCGAGGAACAAAATAAATAGTATATTAGAGCCCGGAAAACGGATTTTAGCAAAAGCATACGCCGCCATAGACGCGCTAATCAGCGTCGCTGTCACGATAATCACCGTAATGTAAAAGCTGTTCATATACGCCTGTACAAAGGGCATCGCCTCCAGCGAGGCCGGATAGTTGCTCCATACGAACGGATCGGGAATCCATTGAGGCGGGACGACAAAGATTTGGGAAATATCCTTCAGGGAACTGAGAACAGTCCACAGGAATGGAAAAAACATGACTAAAGAGCCGACAGCGAGCAGCACATGGCGCAGGAATACCCTACCTCTGGAACTAATCTCCATAGTGCACCCACCTCTTTTGCATTTTAAATTGCAGCAGTGTAAATACGAGAATGATCACGAACAAAATCATTGCTGCCGCAGCACTTTCTCCCATCGTGAAGTCAATGAACGCCTGATCGTAAATGTGGTACACCAGCGTATAACTTGCTTTGGCTGGCCCTCCATTCGTCATGACGAACGCCTGATCGAACACCTGAAAAGAACTGATGACCATCATGATGGTCACAAAAAAGGTCGTTGGTGACAACAGCGGCAGTGTAATATACCTTAGCTGCTGGAACTTGCTGGCCCCGTCAATTTCGGCTGCCTCGTAATAGCTTTTGGAGATACCCTGGAGTCCTGCCAGAAAAATGACCATATTATATCCCAGTCCCAGCCATATGCTCAAAAGCGCAATCGACGGAATCACCCACTGCGTATCCGTAAGCCACATTGGGCCTGTAATCCCAATCGCTCCTAGCAGATGATTTAAAATGCCAAATTCACCGTTCAGTATCCACATCCAGATGACGCCAACCGATACCGAACTGGTTACGACAGGCATGAAAAAGAACAAGCGATAAATTTCCTTGCCCTTCACTTTGTTGAGCACAATGGCTACGAGCAGAGCCAATATAATCCCCGCCGGGATGACCAGCACCATATAGTACATCGTATTCATGAGTGCCTTCCAAAAATCAGGATCAGATAATTGCCCCTTGAAATTGTCTAAGCCAACAAACAAGGGTACGCCAAATCCATCCCAGTTTACAAAGCTTAAGTAAAGCGCATATAGCAACGGCAACAGCGAAAAACATAACAGACCCAAAAACTGGGGGCCAATGAATAGATAGCCCCACAGCGCTTGATGCTTTTTCTGCATCTTGTCACCTTCCTCCCCGGTCACGGCCCATCCCGTGCCTACTTGACCGCCTTGGATATGATCTGATTCAACTTTTCAATGGTTGCCGCAGCATCCTGCTTGCCCAGGAACATCAAGTCGATGGTTTCCGTGATATCCGAGTTCAACCCCGGCACCTGAGCATCATAGGCCAGTGCAGATCCATGAGCATGCCCTATGTTACGTCCCTCAGTCAAATAGCTTGAATGCTCAATTGTCGCCTTTTTCATAATGCTATCATCTGCCGCAGCAAGCGTACCCATGGCATTCCCCCCTTCAACCAGCCGGGCCTCCTGCCCCTTCACAGAGACGTAGAATGCTGCCAGCTTCATGGCCTCTTGCACATGCGGACTATTTTTGTTTACAGCTACATAGGCAACCGGAATGGCAACAGGCTCATTCTTACCAGTATTGGATGGCCAGTAGATATAATCGAAGTCGAGGCTTTTGTTTTGACTAAACAAGGGCTCTAGCCATCTTCCCGCCGCCAGCATGCCGACTTGATTGGACATGAACATCGCGTCAGCCCCTTGCCCTTTGGGAAGCGAGCCGAGATATACCGCATTTCCCTTTTTTACCATATCGTACATAAAACTAAAGGCTTCCTTGCCCTTTTCATTGTGGTCCAGCACATATTTGCCTTGTTCATCAAAGATTTGACCGCCATTCGACCACACCCATGAATACCAGTGAGCCCACCAGTTTTCCGCAATATAACCCTGCTTTCCGGCTGCCTTCAGCTTGGATGTAACCTCCTCAAAAGCATCCCAGTTCCACTTGCCTTCGTCATAGTATTCTTGCGGCGTCTTCACGCCTGCTTCCTTAAATACCTTTTTGTTGTAATACATGACCATCGGGTTGGAGTCGGGAGTGACCCCATAGATTTCCCCGTCACGCTTTGCCGGTCCCCACAATCCTTCCGGAAAATCCTCAGCCTTCACATCACTCGCATCACTTTTTAAAAACTCACCCAAAGGCTGTACCTGCTTCGCCCCGATCAAACGCGCAATCGTCGGTTCATACGAATAAAACACATCCGGTCCGCGACTTCCCTGAAGCTGTGTCAACAGCTTTTGCTCATATTGGTCTCCCGGTACAGGCACCAGCTTAACCTCGATATTTGGGTTTTCCTTTTCAAATGCATCCAGCGCCCGCTGATACACCTTCACCTCCGCAGGATTACCCCAAGCCTGCATCGTAAGTCGTACTTTTTGCCCTTCTGTGTTCTCGACTTTTGGGGAAGTAGTGCAGGCCGCTGCAAGTAAAAACAGAACGCTGAGGAAAAATCCAATCTTTATCCAGCTCATGTAATTGTCCACCTTAACCGCCTCCTGTAGCTTCGCATGGTTGTATGGCATCCTTTTTCGAAGCGCTTACAAAACTTTCCCTATCATCATATGTAGGAGGGGGAGACACGATATCCCCATTTTCATTTTTATATAATTTTTTTCTTTTGGGTGGCCGTGATTTGACAGTGACCAAGAGAAAGTAAAGACTCCACAACAAAAAAAGAAGGATGCAGATCACCTGCTTCCTTCTTTCGTATTCCTTGAGCTATAATTCAATTTTCTAAATCTTTATTAGCATCTTTTCAAAAATATTATAGCCGTTCGTTTCGCCTATATACGTATAACCGCATTGTCTGTAAAACTCGCTAAGCTTGTCATTGCCCGCAATACAGTCTAATCGGATTCGATCCTTGCCTGTGAAGTGGATGCCTCGTTCAATCCATTGCATCAGCTCACGCCCTAGCCCCTTCCCAGTGCTATCGCGATCCACAACCAAACGATGCAGATATACTGAGGTTCCTCCCTCAGAATCCGTTTCGTCTAATCCCCACAAATTACGGTCCCATGCACTGGGCTGCTGCTGCAAGATCACTGCGCCTGCCAAGCCATGATCCTCTGATGCTCGGAAAATAATCACTTCTCCACGTGCAATAGCGCCGCCTAGGTTGTGATCATCTTTTCCTTTTAGTAAGCGTCCCCATTGCGTAGAGCCTTTGCTGTGCAGCCATCTGGCCGTCTTTAAAATTAATTCCTGAACCTGCTCCTGATCTTCAGTGCTTGCCTGAAAAGCCATTAATCCTGGTTTGACGGATGATTCGACAATAGTCATTGATGTCATGCTGCACCTCAACTCTCAAATTTTCCTTATGTATAAAATATAGCATAAAAAATGAGCGTCTGATGATCTAGCAGAGCACCTATGGTACAGTCCAGTGATCTGGGAAAAGTTTTCTCGTTCAAAATCTACTGCTTTCAAGCAGAGAGCTTCTTTTCCATTCTACCCACACCATAAAGATCAAAAAGGGTATGCCGATACAGGCCAGCACCGGGGTTACGGGAAACCCAACCGGCTCGTTGATTTTAGCGGAAATGACTTTGGCTAGCATCAACAGACCTCCCCCCCAAAAGACGGAGCCCAAAATGAGAAGCCGTGGACGGTTTCCTATCATACAACGCATGAAATAAGGCACAATAAGTCCTATATATCCGATGGTACCACATGCCCATACAGTAACGGCGGTCAACACAATCGCGAAGGGAATGTATAGCGGACTAAGCTGCTTGGGGAATGCAAAGACAGAGCACACAACGAGAATTGTAAGCAATGCAAGCCAAAACGTGAATGATCCTTCTCTTATTCCCCAACCTCCCTGAGATATTGCCCACTCTTGCTGATATTCTCCATATTCTCCAAGTAACACAATAAATTCCGACGCTGATCGAAGGACAACATCAATAATGAAACCAATCATGAATAAATGAACTCCTGCAGACCGTCCTCGAATGAAACGGATTTTATTCAATGTAAATACAATGAATCCCCCAAATACCGCTCCTGCAATACAAAGAGCCATACTACCAAAGGAATCTATGTCCATCCCAAGTAAAAGGACAACACATAGCCCTACCATTGCCCCAGGCATAAGTCCGGTTAAGGTTGGTGATGCAAAGCGATTAGCTGTTCGTAATTGTAAAAGAGTTCCTGAAACGGCCAGACATCCCCCAAGCAACAACATATCCAATGCAAATGGCATACGAGTATGGTATACAACTTCCACAAGCATAGGATTGGGATTTGAAGAAAACAACACTTCCAATACCTCTGCATAGCTGATAGGAAATATACCTGTGATTAGCGACAGAAACAAACCAAGGATCAATAAAATAAATCCTGCAACCAAGGTCAAAACAATTCTTTGTGGACGTGGTGGAGCTGCGTTCGGTTCAACAACAATCGTCCCACCTCCACGTTCACCCACATGTATTTCTTGTTCACTCATCAGATTTAAAAGATCCCCTTTCCTCATTTACCATAAAATATGAATATCACCATACTCTTATCGGTCATTTATGGTGAAAAATGTAACCTTTCTAATCATTTCAACCGATGATATCCGTATGAGAAAAGATGGAAAGGTTGTGAATGAGGTGCCAAGCCGTAATCCATATCTCCTCAAAAAGATATTTGGCATAAACAAAGAACGTATACTCATCTTCGCGCTGCTGCTGATCCCGGCTATCGCTGCCTTTATTGGAACACGGCCTATGCCTGCACAGTATATTTTGCAAGGAGAAATGCATCCGGTTAAAGATCTTGGCGTTCAGGGAAGCGTGTTTTTTGCGTCTGTTCAAACGGGTATTGCTAACAATCTCCTAGAGCGTTGGAATGTATATTCCAGTGAAAATGTATCCGGGGGAGCGATTACATTTGAACCCCTTGCCCCTGATGAAGTGGACTCTTATTTGAAGGACCTCACAGAGACGGACACGCTAAAATATTCTGCCATGCAAGCCGTACATGCAGCGACGGAATTAAGCGTAGACAGCGACACAGCTGAGGCTACGGCGACATTCTCGAATCTTAGCCAATTGGAGGATGCTCGCTATGCCGAGCTATTGACTCATTTGCAGGATCTTTCGGGAAATTCCTTGGGTCTGATGACAGGCATCGGACTGTATGAGGAAGCCAATAACATCGACTTTTCAGATGGCGGACGTCACAAAATTGCTGGCTCTGGCACGATGGAAGAATACGGAGATGTCGGATCAGTCGGTGGACTGGAGCAAAAGCTGCTGGGAGCCGAGACCGCAAAGGTTGATCTATTTTTCGTACCGGCAGATTATGAATGGTACGGTGAGGAAGGCAACGAAGCAGAAGCTGCCCGAGTCCAAAAGGAGCATGGACTCAAGCTACGCATTATCCCCGTAGAAACACTGGAGGATGCTATCGTGTATTTGAAGCAACTAGACTAGGAGGAAGCACATCTTGAATGATTCAGATTCCAAAGCATTCCCGTCCAAGACGGCTGGCAGTGTGCATCAAGCCTTACTAGCAGTGGGCACTATGGGCGAATTTCTCATCCTTATTTTTACGTTAGTGTATATTTACGCAAACGATTTTTATTACGATCATCTATACGAGCTGGAGCAAAAATTTACAGTTTTTAGCTTTGTTCTGTACTACATGTGTTTTGTAACCTATCTGATCTGGCTAGTTCAAGTACATAAAGCCATCCGGCAAAAGCATTCCGATTATCCGATTCGTACCGTGGGAGCCATTGCTCGCATGATTCCTTTTATTAACTTGTGGGGATTCTCCAATACATTCACCCATATTTATAGGTACTTTGCGCTCCACCCCGAATTGGAGCGCAAAGCGCGTTATATTCAAAAGATGATTGTTCCGCTATATTTTGTCTGGTTTGGTGAAGGGATTATTAACCGGATTCTTATCTTACATTTTTCCCATATGGAGTCGATGTCCATGTTGCTGGGAGCTATTATGCAAACCACCAGAATGACCTTCTTTTACTGCATGACACGGGTCATCCACAATAGTCTGGGCATGTTGAATAAAAAATATGAAGAAGGATTGCATTAAAAAAACGAGCTGGCCTTCACGGTCAGCTCGTTTCGATTTCCGGTAAAGCGTCTTACTCCATAAACAATATTTAATTCGTCTGTGCAGCAGGTACAATTCGGTATAATCCTGAAGTCTCGCCAGCCGCGGGACGTACTTCCTGGATGAACCATCCTAATGACAGCACCCGCTCCAGCCGATCATACTCAGCCTTCGTCAATTCGGATGTAACGGCTTCGCTTCCTTCCTCCAGTGACAGCTCAGGCTCCCGCCCGAACGCAACGGCAATCCACGAACGAATGCCCCGGATCGTATTGTACTTGATCTGATATCCGTCCGTTACCGCGCTGACAAACACCTCCGGCTCTTTGGACGCCAGCCCGGTGACAAGCTCTGTATAATCAAAATCGGATGGTCCGTCCGTTGGCAGTTCATTTTGCTGCACCCGACGGATTAATTCCTCTTGGGACCAGCCTAAAGAGCGTAATGATTCCAGCAAGAGCGCGTCCCATTGGGAAATACGTACTCTTTTTGTCGATTCAGTCATCGTTTTTTGCCTCCTTTGGGTCATTGCACATCGTACAACCGATCTCAACCCTAACGGTTAACCGGGTACGCTACATAATGGCCGGGACTGATTTCTCTCAGCTCGGTTGCACTGTCGTTATCCTTGTCCCATACTAATGAGCCGTCTGGTTGGGCCAAGCTTCCCCCCAGTCCCTCCCGCTCTCCGACTGCTCTCGGATCGGGCACAGGGATGGAGGACAGCAGTGCCTGCGTATAAGGGTGAGCGGGCTGCTCATACAACTCATCTGCATCAGCTACTTCTACCAGTCGCCCATGGTACATCACACCGATTCGGTCTGAAATATGCCGCACCATCGACAAGTCATGGGCGATGAACAGGTACGTCAGCCCGAACTCCTGCTGGAGATCCTCCAGCGTGTTAATGACCTGCGCCTGAATGGACACATCCAGTGCCGAAATCGGCTCGTCACAGACGATGAACTCGGGGTTCACGGAGAGAGCACGAGCGATGGAAATCCGCTGGCGCTGCCCGCCGCTGAACTCGTGCGAGTAGCGATACAGATGTTCCCGCTTCAGCCCTACCTTTTCAAGCAAAGCCACTACAGCATCCTTACGCTCACTCCCCTGATGCAATCTGTGAATATCCATCGGCTCACCGATCAGGTCAAGCACGTTCATACCCGGATTAAGAGAGGAATATGGGTCCTGAAAAATGCTCTGAATGCGCCGACGCAGCGGCTTGAGCTGTTTGTCGTTCAGCTTGGAAATATCCTGACCGTCAAAGCGTACCGTACCTTCTGTATAATCGTATAATCGCGTCAGACAGCGTCCAACCGTTGATTTCCCACTACCTGACTCACCGACCAATCCGAACGTCTCGCCACGCTTGATTTGAAAGCTCACGCCATCCACCGCCTTGAGCACCTCAGAGCTACGCCCTAACAAATCCTTTGCGGTCACAAAATGCTTCTTAAGCTGGTGTACCTTTACCAAGGGCTGATGCTCACCCAATACATCGTTTGCTTCACTCACCGTTATTCCCCCCTTCCACATGGCCCGCTTCGGGCGTCTCGTAGACTTCAGCAGGCATTGCATCCGGCTCGTTCAACCAGCAGGCTGCTCGCTGATCCGGGCGCAGCTCCACCATCGGTGGCCGCTCCACACAGCGGGCAAACGCATGTGGGCACCGTTCCATGAACGGACAGCCCGATGGCGGGTTCAGCAGGTCTGGCGGCGTGCCCTCAATCGGCACCAGCCGCTCGCGGAAGCCGTTCGTGCGCTGGGGCACAGAACGCAGCAGGCCCTGCGTATACGGGTGGCCCGGACGATAAAAGATATCGTCCACACGCCCCTCCTCCATCACCATACCGCCGTACATGACGATGACACGGCTACACACCTGGGCGACGACGCCCAGGTCATGGGTGATCAGAGCAATCGACATGTCGGATTGCTGCTTCAGCGTCTTGAGCAGCTCCAAGATTTGCGCCTGAATCGTCACATCCAGCGCTGTAGTCGGCTCATCTGCAATCAGTAGCTCCGGGTTGCACGAGAGCGCCATGGCAATCATCACCCGCTGGCGCATCCCGCCACTGAATTGATGCGGATATTGGTTCATTCGGCGCTCCGGCTCGGTAATGCCTACTTGTCGCAGCAGTTCTACTGCTGCTTGCGTAGCCGCTTCCTTGCTCAGTCCTCGATGTCTGCGAATTACCTCGACCAGGTGATAGCCAACCTTTTTGACCGGATTCAGCGAGGTCATCGGGTCCTGAAAGACCATCGCAATCTGGTTTCCGCGTATTTTGCGCCATTGCTTTTCCGTCAGAGCGGTCAGACTTTGTCCCCGATAACGGATATCGCCGTTCAACCGCTTGCCCGGCGGGGCAATCATCGACATGATCGCTTTCGCTGTAACACTTTTGCCGCTGCCGGATTCTCCTACGATTCCTACCGTTTCTCCAGCATCAATATGAAAACTAACCCCTCGAACTGCCTGATTTTCCCCTTCACGAGTGAAAAAGGAGACCTTCAGCTGTTCGACGGACAGTAGATGTTCTGTCATTGTGTTTTCGCTCCTTCCTGTCGCTCCTGGAGCCATTTGTAATGGATCTGTGCTATGAATCATCGTTTTACTAATTTGGGTTCAAAGCCTACACGCAGCACATCTCCCAAAACATTAAAGCTCAACACAGTCAGTAAAATAAGTAGACCCGGGAATAATGCCATATATGGGGCCTGTGCAATATATCCTTGGGCATTATTCAGCATACTGCCCCACGTAGCGTTCGGCAGCTGAACACCAAAGCCGAGGAAGCTCAGTGACGATTCCATCATAATCGCTGAAGCGATATTGTTCGTCGCCCCTACGATAATTACCGGAATCAGATTCGGTACGATGTGCTTCATAATAATACCAAACGTACTTTGTCCCGAAGCTTTGGCGTATAGTACATACTCCCGTTCGCGCAACGTCATTGTCTCTGCACGGACCACCCGGGCAATATTCATCCACATAAGCAGGGCGATAATGACAATGATATTGCCGACACCCGGCTTCAAAAACACACTCAGCAGCAAAATAACCAAGAAAGACGGGATCGACATGATCAGCTCTAAAACCCGCATAAGCAGATTGTCGATCCATCCTCCAAAATATCCGCTCACAATACCTACCACTGCACCGATACTGGTCGCAATAATCATGGACGCAAAGCCTACCAGCAATGATACACGCCCACCGTACAGTGCTCTTGTAAAATAGTCCCGCCCATAATCATCCGTCCCAAACCAGTGTGCCGCTCCCGGCGGTTGGAGACGCTCCAGCACGTTCAACTTATTCGGGTCCTGCGGCGATAAAAATGCGAAAATCGCCCCCAGCGAGAATACGATCAATAGTATGAGGGCGACGGCGCCCATTTTGCTCGTCATCAGCTCGATCCCGATGTTGCGCCATTTGCTCCGATTCATGAATTCACCTCGTTGATTTAATTCTCGGGTCCGCAATGCTGTATAAGATATCTGCAAGCAGATTACCCAGGATCAGCAGCAGAGCGGAAAATAAAGTAATCCCCATGATGACGGGATAATCCATTCCTTTTACCGCCGTCATGCCCAGCGAGCCAATGCCCGGCCAGGAAAATACCGTCTCCGTCACAATGGCTCCAGCCACCAGGTCCGCAACCGACATTCCGAGCAGCGTAATGATGGGCAGCAGCACATGCTTGAGCACATGTCGAAACAAAACCAGTCTTTTTCCAGACCCAAACGCGTATTGAATCTGCACATACTCTTCCTTGAGCTGCGTAATCGTGCTGGAACGGATGTACCTCACATACACAGACAGAAAGCCGAAGGCCAGTACAAAACATGGTAAAATTCCATGCTTAATCACATCCAGCACCGAGTCCGTACCGATGGTGCGCATCCCTGTACTCGGAAGCCAGTGCAGATAAATAGCAAACAAATAAATAAGTAAAATACCGAGCCAAAACAGCGGAACAGAAATCCCGATGTACGACATCAGATTAATGAGCTTGTCGATCCAGCGATTCCGATTAGCCGCAGCCGTCAAACCGAGTGGAATTGCAATCAGCACGGCAAGTATGATGGATGCACCCATTAACCCGGCTGTAGCCGGGAGACGATCGAGAATCTGATCCAGCACAGGCTGGTGATTAATTAGCGAGTAGCCGAGATCACCCGTTAGGCTCTTTTTAAGCCATAATATGTACTGCACATAAGCGGGCTGGTCCAGCCCCAAGCTATGCCTCATTCGTTCAATGTCTTCCAGATGCATATTCGGTGTAACAAAAGAGAGAACCGGATCACCTGGAGCCAGCTTGATCAAGCCGAAGCAGACGATGGACACAAAAAATAGCATCGGTATAACTTGCAGCAACCTTCTGGCGATGAGTTGTCTCATACGTTTCCCTTCCCCTTGCTGTTTTCGAAAAAAATAAGCTGGTTAGCCCAGCTTATTTTTGAAAACCCTGTCTTATTTGTGATAAATTTTGGACAAATCCTCGAAAATCACGACCGGCTTCAACACAGCCTGATCAATACCGCCATACTGCTTGTCGAAGGCTACAATAGTCTTGGTGTAAGCAATCGGGTAGATGACAGCATCCTCAGCCAGCAGCTCTTGTACCTTTTTATAAATTTCTCCACGTTTAGTCGTATCCGACTCACCCGCGCCCTCTTCCAGCAGCTTATCCACTTCTTTATTTGAATAATGCGAATAATTGGAGGACGATCCGGTGCTATACAAAATACGATACGCGTCAGGGTCATACCCCATGATATAGCCGCTGATCGCCAGATCGAAGTCCTTGGCATTCGTATCGACGAACTTTTGCGACCATGCCGAGGAATCCATGCTGTTCACGTCCAGCTGAACGCCTATGTCCTTTAACTTCTGCTGGATATAGAGCGCTTGTGCTTCCTGTACCTTGTTGCCGCCCGGAATGATAATGCGCAGCTTCAGTCCTTCAGCTCCAGCCGATTTCAGTAGCTCCTTCGCCTTGTTCACATCATTATTGAAAAATGCAACGTCGTTCGTGTGATACAGTACATCCTGTGTCAGAGCAGATTTCGCAGTATCTGCATAATCCTTGGAGCCATAGGATACCTGGATCAATTCATCCTGATTCAATGCATAAGAAAGCGCCTGACGTACTTCTTTTTTGTTCAACTGCTTCGTATCACTGTTTTCATTAAACATCAGATAAGCCAAGCGACCTTCGCTGTAAGGGAAAATGTCAAACTTATCTGTTGCTTTAATGGTCTCTACATTTTGTGGATCGAGATAGTTTACATTGATCTCACCATTTTGAAGGGCCAAATTCGCAGCATTTGAATCTTTAACAATCCGGTATGTTACTGTATCCAGATGCGGCTTGCCGCCAACATAGTTATCGAACCGTTCGAGTGTAACGTACTCACCGGTTTTGTACTCTTTAAATTTGAAAGGACCTGATCCAATCGGAGAGTTGTTTTTTGTGCTTTTCTCAATATCCGCTTCATTCTCGAAAATGTGCTTCGGAATCGGGGATACCTGTACCAGTGCTGCCTCAAAAGCAGGGGCTGGCTGAGGAAGCTTGAAATCCACCGTTGTATCATCAACTTTGCTCGCCTGAACCGGTTTGCCATTAACCATAAAATTACTTCTCAAAAAGCTGTGCTGCTTCTCGTCCAAAATTTTGTTAATGGTGAAAACAACATCGTCAGCTGTCAGCTTCTCGCCATCATGCCAAGTCAGATTTTTTTTCAGTTTTAGTGTATAAGTCAGCTTGTCTGTTGAAGGAGTCAGACTGTCTGCCAAATAAAATGTCTTTTTGCCATTGTTCACCTGAAACAATGGTGCGAATATCGCCTGGTCTATCGTCAGACTTACCCGATCACCCGCATAGTTTGGATTCAGCACCACCGGATCAGCTTGTACGCCAATGATCAGGCTACCGCCATCTTTAGGCTGTCCATTATCAGCTGTTGTGGTAGCTGTACCAGGCGTATTCCCATTCGTCTCAGACGTAGATCCTGAATTCCCGCCGGAGCATGCACTTACAACCAACATTAATACAATTAATACCAATACACCAGTCAAATTACGACGCATCGCTCTAGCCCCCGTGTCCTCTTAGTATGTAATGAATTTATTATAAATCGGAATAGTCGGATTTACAATCGGTCAAAAACTGTTTATTCCCCTTGTCATTAGCATTCCAGACATTATGTGATCGAATCTAGAAAAAAGACACCCGGTAAGGGTGTCTTCAGAGTATCCACAAACTGATCAGTGCCAGGATGGCAGGCAGGCCTTGCTTTAATAAAATAGACTTATTGGCAGTTAATGCACCATACAACGCAGCCACTACCACACAAATGACAAAGAATAATTGGATTTGCCGCCCGATCACAGTATCCGGATAGAACAAGCCCCACACCAATCCGGCTGCCAAAAATCCGTTGTACAGCCCCTGATTTGCAGCCAGGGATTTGCTTGCTTCCGCCAGCTCCCTCGAGGTGCCGAACGTACGCATCGCCCGCGGAGTCGTCCACAGAAACATTTCCAGTATTAGAATGTACACATGCTCCAAAGCTACAATTCCGACCAATATTGAACTAAGCAAGCTCAAGTATATTCCTCTTTTCCACATAAAGTTACTATGAGGTGATTTTTAGATCTATCCTCGAAAAGTATAGTTCATCTTCCAAAAATAGTAAAGAGACCGAACCTAAGGCCCGGCCTCATTTCTACATGAAGCCTTACATCGTTCTCGCAAAATCCAACAAAGCTTTGGACATGCTGTTAATCTCGTCTGTAGATGCATTCACTTGCTGCGTTAGCGCGGCTTGTGTCTGTGTCAGCGTAGACATGTTACCGATATTGTGCAAAATCCGCTCGATGAGTGTCTTCATTTCGTCCAGACTAGTCTCGATATTTCCGGTTGCATCAGCACTGTGAATGGCAAGTTTTCTCACTTCATCTGCGACTACCGCAAAACCCCGCCCCTGCTCGCCCGCACGCGATGCTTCAATGGCAGCATTCAGACCCAGCAGATTTGTTTGATTCGCAATCTCTTTAATGAAGTTGGAAATGTTTTGGGTTTCTTCTGCACTGACTTTGGCTTGATTCGCCGCCTCTGTCGATTGCTCCTGAGCCGTTGCCAGCTCCTGCGCCTGGTTACTAACCGAGTTAACGCCGTTCACCATTTCCGTAATGGAATCGGAGAGATGCTGGATTTTGAGCGTAAGCTCATCCGCGACAGCCTGCTTTTCCTTTTCCACTGTGATATCACGAATGGTCCCGGCAATACGAATAGGCACTCCCTTACTATCGCGTATGCTTCTTCCACTGTTTTGATACCAGCGATATTCGCCATTTTTACTTTGCAAGCGACACACCATGTCATATGGCGTACGATCTGAATAGTCATTTAAATGATCAACTACAGCCTTAAACGCATGCTCGGCATCGTCAGGATGTATACGCGAACTCCAACTGCTTAGTACACTCGGGAAGTCCTGCTCATCCTTAAAGCCCAAGGTGTGGCGGAATTGCTGGGACCACCAAAATATATTATCCGGGTTTTCAATGTCTCCATCAGCCAGAATGACATCATATGGAGCCTCCACCAAAACACGATTGATGAGATCATATCTTGTAACTAGAGCCTGCAACTCCTCGGACTTAATCTTCTGGTCGTGCACATCCAATAGAGCACCCGCAATTCGAAGCGGCACTCCCTGCTGATCGCGGATCGTCGTTCCGGTAGCCCGGAACCAGCGGTATTCTCCATGCTTCAGCTTCAAACGATACTGTACGTCATAAGGCGTCTTTCCCGTAAAATCCAGCAAATGATCTGACAAAGCCGCCAATGACCTGTCATGATCTTCGGGGTGCAGCCGGGATGCCCAGCTGTTTAATACATTGGGGAAGTCCTTTTCGCTCTGATACCCCAGCATAGCACGAAATTCTTCTGACCATGTGAACGTATTACTTGGATTGACGGGATCACCCGCAACCACCTCCATGTCCCATAAGCCAATCTCTATAGCCTTGGTAACAAGCTTCAGACGAATGTCAACATGTTGAGCATCCTTTTTCATGGACTCAAGCGCTTGGTTGACATTGTTTGCGATTTCTTGAACCTCGGAAGATTTGGATGAAACTTGTATTGCGGCGGAATAATCCTTCTGCTGTATTCTTTGTGAAAGTTTGCGGCTTTCTTCTACTAAAGGAGCAAGTGAGTGGGTCTCATTTTTTTTAAGAAACATATATGCTCTTCCCTTCTAAGCCAATATATAAAACGATATAGTTTAATATCGGAATTTTATTAAGAATCATTATAAATAAATTTAAAATTACATAGGTAATAAGAATCATTTTTATGTCCATATACCTATATTTTCATACAAAAAATATTGAAAAATGTCGAAAAAGGAAGGGTCTTAACAAGTCTGGAAACGAAAAGAACACCTTTGCATTACTTCGCAAAAGTGCTCTTTCTGTCAACTATTCAGTTCATTGCATCTTATTTAATTGAAGCAACGTATTCCTCGCCCTTTTCTTTATCATATTGGCCTTCCCATTTGGACATGACCACAGCGGCAAGCGAGTTGCCTAATACATTGACTACCGTACGCGCCATATCCAGAATGCGATCAATACCAGCGATAAAAGCCAAACCCTCCAGCGGGAGGTTCACTGCTCCAAGTGTAGCCAGCAAAACGACAAAGGAAGCACCCGGCACCCCTGCAATACCTTTGGATGAAATAATCAAAACGAGCACCAGCGTGATTTGTGTCGTGATTGGCAGGTCAATGCCGTACATTTGGGCAATGAAAATCGCAGCCAGTGCCTGATACAGGGTGGAACCGTCCAGATTAAAAGAATACCCAATCGGAATGACAAAGGAAGTAATTCCTTTAGGACATCCGAACTTCTCCATCTTCTCCATGATCTTAGGCAGAACACTTTCCGAACTGGCCGTCGAATATGCAAGCAACAGCTCACTTTTCAAAATTTTAATCATAGTCCAGAGACGGGTACCGCAAAGCTTGGCGATAATTCCGAAAACAATCACAATGAACAGCGCCATGGAGCCGTACACCGACAAAACAAGCTTCAATAATGGCCATAACGACGCCAATCCAAACTTGGCCACTGTCGTTCCAATCAGTGCGAATACTCCGAACGGAGCCAGGCGCATGACCTGATTGGTTACCCAGAACATGGCGTCGGCTACGCCTTCAAAGAAATTCAGCACGGGCTTGCCCTTGTCGCCAATCGCCGCTACCCCTAGTCCAAACAGTACGGAGAAGAATATAATAGCCAGCATATCTCCCTCGCCCAGAGCTTGAATAATATTGGTAGGAACAATATGCACAATCGTATCTATAAAGCTATGGCCTGACTTCTCTGCAGTCTCCACATAGGAATGGATATCACTCTTGGCCAGGTGAGACATGTCCACGCCGTCACCAGGTCGAACCAGATTGGCAACAAGCAGTCCGAAAAGGATGGCGATTGTCGTTACAATCTCAAAGTACAGAATAGACTTTCCGCCAAGTTTACCTAGTTTTTTCATATCGCCCACGCCGGCAACGCCGATAATGAGCGTTGAGATCACAATAGGCACGACAATCATCTTGATCAAGCGAATGAAAATATCGCCGATTGGCTTTAAGTAGACTTCCACCCCTGAATTGCCGTAAAATAAGGCACCAATAATAATACCTAAAGCCAGACCGATAAAGATTTGCATCGTCAAATTAATCTTTTTCACTTCGTGTCCCCCCTGGCTGGTTTGTATATTTTTGCAGTATGCTGTTCTTAATATTCAAATGATGTTATTTATACTACAATCTGATCTATAAAAAACGACAATTATCTACAGCTGCATTTATTTTTTTCTATAAATTCACAAAATTTAACGGCGAGCCTGTGAATTTAGCTCACATTGACTTTCTGACTGAATACCCAGGAGGTGAATATGGATGAAGTTGAATACGCTCCTTTTCCTGCTCATGCTTATCTTTGTACCGCTCGCAGGTGAGCTGAATATTCACCCGTTCGCTAATACATTTCGTCTCAGCTTTGGCACGCCTGTATTTTTTTTCTTTCTGTTATCTATTCGTCATATACCGCCTGCATTATCGGGAGTGTTTGCAGGGATAGCGGTAGTCGCCTTTCGCATCTTACTTAATCATTACACTCAGCCCGGCCTTCCCTTTGAAGAGTTGCTGACACTGCACGGCCCTACCTTTTTTTATTACATGGTCTACGGGCTGCTCTTCCAGGTCCTTAACATTAATGCTGAGCCTTACCGCGCGCTCCGCGTGGGCATCCTCTCTGTAGGGATTGAGGTTGCCGCAAGTGTGTCGGAACTTAGCGTCCGGTGGAGCATTGACGGCGATTTCTGGGACATCATTAAGATCAGCAAAGTAGCTTTCATGGCTATGATCCGCAGCTTCTTCGTGCTTGGGTTTTATAATATGATTCGGTTAAATCAATCGGTTCAGCATGAAGAGGCACAAAGACAGCAGACAGAGCGAATTTTACTCCTTGTATCGGACTTGTATGAGGAGTCGGTCCAGTTAGGCAAAACGCTGTCACATGCAGAACAAATCACTCGTGAAAGCTACGAGCTGTACCGTGAGCTGCAGCAGGATGAATCTCTGAAGGACAGAGAACATTACGCCAGACAGGCACTCCGTATTTCCGGACAGGTCCACGAAATTAAAAAAGACAGCCAGCGGATTTTTGCTGGTTTGTCCAAGCTGATTGATGCCGAAAGCGGAGTGCATTACATGGCTTCTCAAGAGCTTGGGGAGCTAATCATCCGAACGAACAGCAAATACGCGCAATCGCTGGACAAGTCCATTCGTTTTACCCTAGATGTCGATCCTTTGTTACCCAAGCTGCATGTTTATACCGTTTTGACACTTATTAATAACCTGACAGCCAATGCGGTTGAAGCAATGAAGGACAACGGAAGGATTGACGTTTCCCTTCGCTGTCTCCCGGGAAAAGAGGATATAGCTTCCTTTAGTGTTACCGACAACGGTCCGGGTATTCCTCAGCGGAAACGGGAAATGGTCTTCACACCGGGGTATACGACCAAGTATGATGAGGAAGGACAGCCGTCGACCGGTATGGGATTGTTTTATGTGCGTGAGGTCGCGGAGAGCCTTGAAGGAACGATTGAACTGCAACAGGATGAAGAAGAGAATACAGATAGATTACAGACCACTTTTAGAATTACATTGCCTTTACGGAAACTGAAGGAGAAAGGAAGATAGCCCGGATGCGTTTTTATATTGTGGATGACGATCAGGGAATTCGTTCTATGCTGGCAGATATTATTGAAGACGAAGGTCTAGGGGAAGTCATCGGGGAAGCAGAGGATGGTACCTACGTGAATAGCGGCCTCCTGGAGCTGAACCGGATTGATGTATTGCTGATTGACCTGCTGATGCCGCTTCGTGACGGCATTCAGACCGTGCGTGCACTCGGCGATCAATTCAGCGGTAAAATCATTATGATTTCTCGCATCGAATCCAAAAACATGATCGGCGAGGCGTACTCGCTCGGTATTGAATATTATGTGGCCAAGCCTTTGAATCGACTGGAGATTATTGCAGTTATTCATAAGGTGGCTGAGCGTCTGCGCATGCAGCAGTCGATAACGGATATCCAGCGCACGCTTCAAGGGTTGTCAATGTTCACATCGAATAATCCAACGGCAACGATTGAACCGACCCGAAACATCGTAACTTCCGGGCAGTTTCTGCTCTCCGAAATGGGAATGATCGGCGAAGCCGGGAGTATGGATTTACTGGACATGCTGGAATTTCTGGACCAGTATGAGGAGGAAACAGGCAATCTATCTCCCTATCTGTTCCCGCCGTTGAAGGATATATTCGCCAATGTAGCGTCCAAAAGGTTAGGGGCTTCAGCCTCAGCAGTAGAGCTGAGTAAGGAAATCAAAGCATCGGAGCAACGTGTCCGCCGCGCTATTTTCCAGACGCTAAGCCATATAGTATCGCTCGGATTGACCGACTATACCCATCCTAAATTTGAAAATTATGCATCCAAATTTTTTGATTTTACAGAAATCCGCAAAAAAATGCTGGAGCTGCAAAACAATGTGGAGCCTTCACTGTCCCAAGCCCGCATTAATACGAAAAAGTTCGTACAGGTGCTCTATATGGAAGCAAAACGGCTATTACACTAAGCATTTTGCATAAATCCAAAGAGTATTCACAATCAGCAATATATAGATCAGAACGGGTTAGTCCGTCTAAATATTGTACCCTCGAGCGTTGGGAATCGAATTATGCAAAATGCTGACATTAAAAGAAAAGCACCTGCATCTCCCCATGTATCTATTACTCGGAGATAAAACAGGCGCCCATCGTTGATGATTCGATATCCCTTTAATCCAGACTCTTGTCCTGCCACTCCATAGCTTCCAAGAGATCTACACCATCGGACAGCAGACGTTTCAAGACATTCAGTTCTTCCGAGCTGTAACGATCTAAAAATTCAAATAACTGCTGCTGTACCTTAACATGCAGTCGTTCATGTACAAGAAAGAGTCTTTTCCCCAACGGAGTTAACCGAAAATAAATTTCTTTCTTGTTGTCGTTAAGCTGGGTTCTGCGAATCCAGCCTTCCTTGAGCAGCTTGGCGCTGACTTTCGAAACTGTACCCTTGCTCAGCTCCATTCGATCCGCTAATGTCGTAACATTAATCGGCTCATGCCTCCCAATACAATCCATAACGTGCACATCCGTCATATTGAGCGAAGTCATTCCATCAAAGTGCTCGCGGATTTCTTCGAGAAAGGTCATGCTCTCTCTTTGCTGATGCTGCTCCAGCTGGTGATTCATCTTAATAAGCAAATCATAGACATGCTGAACCGATGTCGCCTTCTCCATACTAACAAGTAGTCACTCCTTTGGCATACTCCTCCTTTCATTATAGCCGACATTTGTTTCATAGAAAACAATATATGCATACGGAAAGCTCCCCTTTAACATTTCCGTATATATACAGAATATATCTGTTGTTTATACTTTGTTTCCTTTGAAACAATTTTATTTTAATGCAATTGAGAATGATTATCAACCGTTTTTTTAAATCATTTCTGTTTCTCTCCAAACTACGGGGGTATTTTCATTTCGGAAAATATAATTGTATAATTGCTAAATGAGAATAAGCTAGAAACAAGTTCTCCATAGAAGGGATGATTATACATGTCGGATGCCAACCAATTATTCGGTCAAGCACTGGTTAAATCACTGGTCGGGGAACGTGGGCATATTCGTGTGGCTCGGGCTTTGCCAGACATTGACGTCGAACTGGCAGGGAAGAAAAACGCGGAAATGCCTTACAGCATTTATCAACTGCTGAAGCATATGATTTACTGGCAGCAATTTATGCTGGAGCATTTGGAAGGACGGAAGCCCCAGCTTCCGGGCAATGTCATGGAAAGCTGGCCCGAAGAGACTGGGCCGCAAAGCGAAGAGGCATGGCAGGCTGTCATTAACGAATTTTTACAGGGCGTAGATCAGGCTGTGCAAATTGCCGAAACCGCGCAACTGGATGATTCACTAGCTCATTTCCCAGGTGAAACGAAAGCAGGACTACTGCGGAATATCGCTTCCCACAATTCATATCATTTGGGTGAAATCGTACTGCTACGCCGGATTTATGGAGCTTGGCCACCACCAGGAGGCGGCTTTCCCGCTTAAAGGCAACACCATGCCCTGGTCATACGAATAGAGCATAAATTAAACAAAAGGATTTCCCCAATCTGCTGCTTTATACCTCCATCATTGCATTGGGATTTAGGCACCACGAGGAACTCGCTTGCGTACCCTATATGGGAACCCGCTAACTCGACCTGAAACCGTTCATCCGTAATCAGGTGCAATCCGAATAACGGTTCCCATGATGCAAGATCAAAGAGAGGTTTCGAGGTTATGGTGAGACACTTATATTTAAATCGTAATATCGCCTGTATGATCGTGATCAGCCTTATTGCTAACATGAGTGGGAGTATGATCCTTCCACTCTTTGCTATTTATGTAGAGCAATTCGGGATATCCGTACTCGGCATGAGTATTTTATTTTCTCTTTTTTATGTGGGAAGATTTCTTGGTGGAGGCTTAGCAGGACGAATTTATGAAAAGATCGGCGCAAAACGCTTGGGGTTGAGCTTACTCATTGCCGAAATCGCTTGTATGCTCCTGTTTCCAATTGCTACAAGCTTCATCATTCTATCCATACTGAGACTTCTTCAAGGCTTGGTGGCTATAGGGCTAACCGTCTTTGTAAGAGTCACGGTCAACCATATGAGCACCGCAGAGAATCGAGGCACGCTCAATGGATATATCAGCAGCAGTGAAGGGGCCGGTATGATTTTAGGCCCTCTTATAAGTGGAGTCATTGTTTCCTATTTTTCTTTATCCGTACCGTTTTACTTCGTTGCTATTTTTGCATGTATATCCTTCTTTGCCGTTTCAAGAATGACTTTCGCTAACTCTCCCTTAAAACCACAAGAACGGCATTCTCTCCCTCTGAAACCCAAAGAAAAAACCATGTTAACGAAACAGTTACTTGTCTATTCTACCGTTCATTTTCTTGAAATGAGTGCATTCGCAATATTTTTAACGTACTTCTCCATATATGCAACCTACAAGCTCCATTGGAGCCCCGCAGAAATCAGCTTAGCTTTTACAATTATCGGCATATCGACCTTCATATCAGCACCCTTTATTGGCAAAATATCTGATCTACTTAAGGATCGTTTGCTGCTTTGTATCATCGGTCTATTATTAATCATGATGGAAATTATCTTATTTTTATGGTTCACAGAACCGTGGATCGTATACTTGGGGATGTTCATCGGAGGTATAGGAGGAGCCAGCTATCTGGATTCCTTTTACTCGCAACTAGGGGATGTTATTCCTGAGGAAAATAGAAGCTCATTTATCGGCAACGTCGTATCTTTGTCCGAATTGGGGGCCATTGTGTCTCCGATCATCGCAGGTGCACTCATGGAACGGTTTAGCATCAACACTCCCTTTTACTACAATTTGATTTTGGTGTTGATCGCTATAATTATCCAATATGTCATTCGATTCAAGTCGAAATCTATAAGAAAAAGGCCAATTGCATAAGCAACCGGCCTCCTTTCTTTTCATCACAGCTCCAACTCAACTGCAATCCCAAAATGATCCGATACAACCGGTCCTGTTTTCCCGTTCAGCACAACGGTTGAGGATTGAACCTGTGCTTTCTTATTGGAGAAGATAAAGTCAATGCGGAGCGGCTCCGCGTTACTTTCCCAGCCAGCAATAGCTTTAATCACCGTGTGGCCTTCATCACGTACTGCTGCATTCGGATAGGTGTCCGACCAGCCGGATTGCAGTACATAGTCATATCCTTCTCCACGTACTTCGGCCGCGTTGTTGAAATCACCCATCATAAACACAGGAATCGGAGCAAAAGAATTTAGCACTTTTGTTGTACGATCCCATAGTCCACGGAAGGATTCTTCATCATTCCACCAGTTATAATGTCCACTGACAAACCAGGCCTGTACTCCGTCCACCACAGTTTGAATGCCGACAATTTTACGCGAGCGGTAATTGTCATAATCCTGTAGCGAGGAAACATATTCGTTCACCGTAGCTGTAATCGGCGTTTTGGACAGAATCGCCAAACCCTCGTCGTATTTGGCAAAACCAACATGCGCGGGAGCCCACGTCCAATGATAGGCGTTGGACAATAGCCCGTTCAGCACATAAGCATAGTTATCACGTTTAATGACAACCTCAGGATCTGCGCTATGGTAGGCGCCCAAATCGTCCGGCGACAAAGGAGTCTCTTCCATAGACTGGTTCACTTCCTGCAAAGCAATGACATCAAACTGCTGTTCATCAATAAAAGCAGCCAGTTGCTTTAGCTTATCGTGCTGGTTTTCTTCCATCCAAGCATGTGCATTTAAGGTTAACAACTTCAAAGTAATCACCTGTTGAGTATGTCTTGTATATCTGATTTAAGCACATCGGCCTTCGGTCCGTAAACCGCCTGCACCCCATTATCTACTTTTATCAAGCCCAAGGCACCCAGTGCTTTCCACGTCTTTTCGTCCCCAACGGCATCTGTATCCTTCACCGTCACACGCAGACGGGTCATGCAAGCGTCCACCTCGACAATGTTCTGCTCACCCCCAAGCGTCTTGATGATATCCGTAGCCAGTTGATTTTGAGTGGAAACAGCTGCCACACCATCTGTCTTCGTATTCCCCACCTCGGAAGTGCCCTGAGGCTCCTCATCCGTATAGTTCCCCAGTCTTCCCGGCGTAGCCATTTTGAATTTACCGATCATAAAATAAGCGATAAAGTAGGTTGCTACCGCAAACACCACACAAGTCAGCACGAAGTTAATAATATCCTGCACCAAACCCGCATTTATAGACAACGGCAATCGGGTCAGCAGTTCAATCATACCAAACGAATGTAAACGCAAATGTATGATGTCGGCCATTCCGAACGCAATACCAGTAAGAATAGCATAAACCACATACAGCACAGGCGCTACGAACATAAACATGAATTCCAGTGGCTCCGTTACCCCTGTTAAAAAGACAGCTGCGGCTGCCGAAAAGATCATCGACTTGTACTTGCTGCGTTTATCTTTGTCTACACGGCGATACATAGCCACCGATAGTCCCATAAGGATTCCTGCTCCACCGATCATTTGTCCTACCTTGAAGCGGGCAGGCGTCACGCCTTCCAACAAGCTATTGTAGGCTGTCGGATCGGTACCACGAAGCGCACTCAGGTCACTTGCCCAAGCCAGCCACAGCGGGTCTTGCCCGGCAACAACGCTACCTGCCCCGGAACCCGTAAGTGTCGTGTAAACGCCACCAAGTTGAGTATAGTTAATAGGAACAGTCAGCATATGATGAAGTCCAAAAGGAATCAGTAGTCTTTCCAGTGTACCATAGACAAATGGCGCTACAAAAGGAGCCGACTCTCCCGAAGTCGCCAACCAAATACCGAACTGATTAATCCCCCCCTGAACAAATGGCCAGATGGCAGACATGATCAAACTTACGATGACAGACCATAAAATCACGACAAAAGGAACAAAACGTTTACCGTTAAAAAAGGCTAAAGCGTCTGGCAGCTTGCGGTAATTGTAGTACTTGTTAAATACCACGGCCCCGACAAATCCGGAGATGATACCGACAAACACACCCATATTAAGTGCAGGCGCCCCTAAGACAGAGGTAAAATAGCCACTAACCGGAATGGATGCACCAAAAAGAGTGTGGGTGGTGGCACCCTCCTGGGTTAGCATTTTCGAGGACACACCCAAAATCGTTCCTGTTGAAATATTAATGAGAATAAAGGCAATTAAGGCAGCAAAAGCCCCGCCCGCCCGTTCCTTAGCCCAGGAACCACCAATCGCCACTGCAAATAGAATGTGTAAATTATTGATAATACCCCAACCCAAATTCTCCATGACCCCGCCGACAGTCAACCAGAAATGGATATCGCCAGCCAACATCGCCACTACTTTACCGAGCGAAATCATAATCCCTGCTGCCGGCATGACAGCAACAACCACTAGCAGTGCTTTCCCGAGCTTTTGCCAAAAATCAAATGATAGAAGTTTTTTCATGCTCCTTCAATCTCCATCCCTTATAGTATGTACAGCGTTGTTCGTACCCTATAAACATTATGCAATCGGTTGCACAATTATTATAATGATATCGCTTTCTATTGGCAATACCCTAATTGTAAATATCTTGGTTAATGATGATGTAAAAACTCGAAAAAGCCACGAATTTGTTGATTTTCGAGCAATATCGTATGATAGAACATAATATTTCCTGCTTGAGATAGCAAAAGGAGACGAAGACGATGGCAGTAACCATCAAAGATGTCGCAAAACGTGCTAATGTTGCTACTTCCACCGTATCCCGTGTCATTCAAGACAGCCCCAAAATCAGCGAAGCCACCAAGGCACGTGTCCGTAAAGAAATGAAGGCGCTTGGCTATGAACCCAACTATTCAGCTCAGAGTCTAGCTAACCGTGTCACACAGTCGATTGGCATTATTATGCCTGAATCGGATGTGGCAATCTTTCAAAATCCCTTCTTTCCGGAAAGCCTTCGCGGGATCAGCGAATGGGTGAATGAGCACAACTATACACTGTCCATTGTCACAGGAAAAACGAGTGATGAATTGCTATCCCGCGTGAAGCTGATGACCCGGACCGGACGTGTTGACGGCTATATTGTTCTGTACTCCAAGCAAAAAGATAGCATCGTGGAGTATCTTCATAAAGAAAAAATACCTTACACCGTAATCGGTAAGCCTCAGCAATTTGTCAGTGAAACTACCCATGTAGACAACGATAACTACCAGGCTGCCAAAGATGTGGTCAGTTATTTGACTGGGCTGAATCATCAGCGCATTGCTTATGTTGGCGGTGATCATGAACAGATCGTGAATATTGAAAGACTCCGAGGCTACCAGGATGCGCTGCGAGAGGCGGGCTTGCCTCTACCCAAGGAATACGTGGTCAGGGAGCCATTTAATCTGGAGGACATGCGCACATTATTGCAGGCTACCCCGCCGCCTACCGCGATGATCGTTAGCGACGACCTTGTAGCCATGGCAGTACAGAAAATGCTTTCTCAGCTCGGCGTGTCCATGCCAGAACAGTTATCCATGGTGAGCTTCAATAATCTAATGCTGGCTGAGCTGATGAATCCCCCTCTCACTTCCGTGGATATTGATATCTTCACTCTAGGTTATCAGGCAGCCAAAAGCCTGATTGAAAAAATCGAAGACCCCAAAGAATTGACCAAACACATCATTGTTCCCCACCGAATTGTGGAACGCGAGTCCAGCCAGATACTATGATTCTCTGAGGAATGAACAAGAACTGATTTTGTGGAAACCCATAAAATCAGTTTTTTTGCGTTGACAGGGCAAACGGTTGCACTATATACTGAACTCGCTCATATACTGGTTTCGTTAAAACAACGATCTCATTTTCCGAGAGGGGTACACAATCATGGTTTACAACCGATTATTTGACGTAGATAGTTGGAAGCTGACAACACACACTCTACATAGCACACACATGCGACTACAGGAAAGCATAACGTCCATAGGCAACGGTTATATGGGCATGCGCGGCAATTTTGAAGAAGCTTATTCAGGTGACCATCATCAGGGAACGTATATCTCCGGTGTATGGTTCCCCGACAAAACAAAGGTCGGCTGGTGGAAAAACGGCTATCCTGAATATTTCGGCAAGGTCATCAATGCCATGAACTTCATCGGCATCAGTCTGATCGTAAACCAAGAGGAAGTAGACTTATTTACGGCACACATCAGCGATTTTGTGCAGGAATTGGACATGAAACAGGGTATCCTGCGACGCACCTGCACCGTGAATGATCAGGTTCGTATCACTACGGAGCGTTTTCTGAGCCTCACCACTCGTGAGCTATGCCTGATTGATTACCAAGCTACGAATATAAGCGAGCAGCCTCTAACCATAGAGCTTGTCCCCTATCTGGACGGCAATACGAAGAATGAAGACACGAACTATGATGAGGTTTTTTGGTTGGAGGAGGCCCGAGAGGTTCAAGAACAATTCATCAGCCTGTCCACAACAACCATAGATAATCCCTTCGGTATTCCGCGCTTTACCGTAAACGCTACCATGGGTATTGTGACCGAGGGACAGGATCAGCAGACGACGGAAGAGAGCTTTTTGTATGCTGCACGCCACTATCAATACAGCGTCGCTCCGGGCGACAGTATCCAGCTGCAAAAAATTGTGGCGGTTACCACCTCACGGGATATGGAAAAGGACGCACTGATTCCACAAGCTGAACGCATCGCCGTGGAGGCTGTGAACAAAGGGTACAGCTCCATCAAGCAGGAGCATGTCGCAGCTTGGGCCAGACGTTGGGACAAAGCAGATGTAGAAATCGAGGGAGATACAGAGGCCCAGCAGGGAATACGCTTTAACATTTTTCAGCTGTTCTCTACGTACTACGGCGAAGATGCCCGTCTGAACATTGGTCCCAAAGGCTTTACAGGTGAAAAATATGGCGGTGCCACCTATTGGGATACAGAAGCATATGCCGTACCTATGTACCTGGCGCTCGCAGACCCGGATGTAACCCGAAATCTGCTGCTGTACCGCTACCAACAACTTGAGGGTGCCAAGCATAACGCGGCCCAGCAAGGGCTACGGGGTGCACTATACCCTATGGTCACTTTTACAGGTGTGGAGTGCCATAACGAATGGGAGATTACCTTCGAGGAGATTCACCGTAACGGAGCCATCGCGTATGCCATTTACAACTACACCAACTATACGGGCGACCTGAGCTATTTACGGGAATATGGAATAGATGTACTGGTCGAAATTAGCCGCTTCTGGGCCGACCGGGTTCATTTTTCCAAAAGCCAGCAGCAGTATATGATCCACGGGGTTACCGGGCCGAATGAATACGAAAATAACGTCAATAACAACTGGTATACCAACACGCTGGCTGCATGGGTTTTGAAATATACATTATCGGTCTTACCTCAAATTTCGGCTGAGAAATCGCAGCACCTGGCAGTTACGGCTGATGAGCTGGCACATTGGCAGGATATCATCACTCACATGTATTATCCCTATGATGAGGAGCGGGAAGTCTTCGTACAGCACGATACCTTTATGGATAAGGATTTGCAGCCTGTATCCTCCCTTGATCCCAGCAATCTTCCACTAAATCAGAAATGGTCATGGGATAAAATCCTTCGTTCCTGCTTCATTAAGCAGGCAGATGTGCTGCAAGGGCTGTATTTCTTTGGGGACCAGTTCACGCTGGAAGAAAAAGCGCGCAATTTTGCATTTTACGAGCCAATGACTGTTCATGAATCCAGTCTGTCCCCGTCCATTCACGCCGTGCTGGCTGCCGAACTCAAAATGGAGGAAAAGGCAGTCGAGATGTATAAGCGGACGGCCCGTCTGGATCTGGATAACTACAATAACGATACCGAAGACGGACTTCATATCACTTCCATGACGGGAAGCTGGCTGGCGATTGTACAGGGATTTGCCGGGATGAGAACGTATCGTGAAACATTAAGCTTCTCCCCCTTCCTGCCTCAAGGCTGGAACAAATATACGTTTAAAATCAACTACCGCGGTCGCTTGTTAAGTATTCTCGTACAGGAAAATGAAGTAATCATTACCCTGTTGGACGGAGAACCGCTGACGCTGGAACTGTATGGAGAGCCAACGCACATTACCAGTGGGCAGTCGTTAATGACGAACAGCGTTTCATAAATCGGGCAGACAGGGGGAAACCAAATGAAAGCAGTCATTTTTGATCTAGACGGAGTCATTACAGATACCGCCGAATATCATTTTCAGGCATGGGGCAGCTTGGCGGCAGCGTTAAGCATCCCTTTTGATCGGGAATTTAATGAACAGTTAAAAGGAATCAGCCGTACGGAATCGCTCGACAAAATACTGGCGCGCGGTAACCTGTCCAATAAATTTTCAGAAGAAGGCAAGCAAGAACTGGCTACACGGAAAAATACGGAGTATCAGCGGCTCATTTCAGCTGTAACTCCCTCGGACATTCTTCCAGGCATTAAAGCGCTTCTGACAGAACTTCGTGAAGCCCGAATCGGCATCGCGCTGGCCTCTGCAAGCAAAAATGCAGCGTTTATCCTGGAGCGACTGGAGCTAGCGTACTATTTTGACAGTGTGGTGGATGTTACCGCCATTCGGAATGGCAAGCCTGACCCGGAAATTTTCCTCACCGGAGCCGCAAATCTGGGCGTTCAGCCTGCCGACTGTATCGGTATAGAGGACGCACAGGCTGGCATACAGGCGATCAAGGGTGCCGGGATGTTTGCGGTCGGTGTAGGAACACCTTCGCAAATGCAAGGTGCGGATATCGTGGTAGCCACTACTGCCGAGCTTTCTCTGAGCATGTTGGAGTCACATTTTATCAGAGGATGAAAAAAGGAATTTCCTATAAAGGTGAGTCTGATTAGCTGGTGGACCCGTTCCACCAGTTTTTTTATTTTTCTTGAATATAGATCTTATTGAATTTAGAAGTTTTGCAAACCAAAACTTTAATAGCTATCAGTCTTTACTTCCATTGCCTTAGCATCAATAACAGCTCCAACTAGTTTAAGAAAATTAAAGCCCAGTATCCCATCGATCTGCATACCATAATCCATGCTTCCAATTTCCACCTGGAAATTTTCGAGTGTCGATTCTTCGAGTGTAATGGAATCTAGAGATTTAGTGTAGACATATTCTACGCCACCCACACCTCGTATAATATCAACATCATCATCCCCTTCCGGAATCATACCTATTTCTCGTACTATATCTGCATTCAGAAGTGTGCTGGCAGAACCAGTATCTAGAAGCACTTTACTTAAAGTTAACTCTTCTCCCCTAAATATTACTTTGACCTTAACAAAGGGAAGCTCATATATTTCTGTAATGTTCATCTAGGCCCCCTGATCCCCACATAGCGTTCTTTTGCCGTAATTTTGGCACGAGAAGTGTGAAAAAAACAATACTCACGCTGAGGATCCACTCTGTGCAACTCATTATACCGCTTAAAAGCATCCGTCGAATCACCGAATGTATCAATTACGGTCATTTCTTCAATGAAACGCTGACCATCCTTTGAATAGGCTTTGGTTGCCTCAAGTACGACCCATTCATTAGGAAAACGTTCTTTAACTTCTTCCCATCGCATTTCAGACACCTCCATTAAAATATCCTGTATTTGAAGAAAGACAAAATGTTAATAAATCGACGTCATAAAATGTTTTTCGACATTATTATACCATTTCCAGGTACTTTATATCGCAATCAAACTATTGTAAAGTAGCATCATTTTTTCATAATTGATTTAGCTTAAAAAGACCACAACTTCCGATCGGAAGTTGTGGCTAATGTTTAGGTTTTATATAAAAACCGGGTATTTTTATAGTCGTGTTTCGTTATTCATGTATGTTCGTAAATCTTCTTTTAGTCTCAATAATTTGTGATTATATTCATTAATCGTGTGCTGCATTTTTTTGAGTTCCTTAGCACTTTCAGGAGGATTTAATCTCTTTGAGCTTCTATCAGTCCGACATAGCCTTGTTGAATAAGATCTTCTAACAACCATTTATCAAAATTAATTCTTGCGCTAATCATTTTTCTTGCTGTTCTGATTATGTTTATAGAGTAACTATCCACTAACTCTCCAATTGTTATTTTTTCTTTTGACTGGGACTTAACCAATGCTCCCCCAAAAAAAGAACTATTTTTCACAAGTATATTCTAAAATTCTTTGGAAATCTGTCATTCGTCAAAGGTTCTAATTGTTTGATAATAAGGCGTTATTTTAGACAAACAATTGGATAAAAAGACAAGTTATCTTCTGTCCTTTCAGTATTATACTCAGCGACATTGCCGATAAATTTTATATAAATTATTGTAATTTGATATTGGGAGATTACACAAGCAACTTCTAGTGTTTCATAGCTTACATAAGGAGCCGGAGAATTATGAACATGCCAAAAAAAAGGCACTCCTATGCCAACTGCAGCACCTTTTTCGTTTGTCATTCCAAATACGTATTTTTTAAACTAATTTTAGGGCTTAATAGCCGCCTGCTATTCTACTCTTATCCACGCCCTTACACTTTCGAGCTAACACCCGCATCCTCACGCAGCCACTGAAGCACATCTCGCTGGTTATCTGGTGAGACACCATGATCCGTCGGGTATGTTTTGAATGTGGAATGAGAAGTCCTGGTCTGGAAATATGCCGCCGTCTCATGGCCGATGCTCACTGGAAATACAGAATCGTATTCGCCGTGGGAAATAAATACGGACATGTCCTCTATGCTTTGCAACGAATATTCTGTTTTCACAAAATCAGGCACATATCCGTTCAACGCTACAATCCCCTTCAACTGATTGCCAAGGGTAAGCGCAAGTGACATCGACAAAATCGCTCCCTGACTGAAGCCGAGGAAATACCGTTTGCTAGGATCAACCGGATATTTATCTGTGGCATACTGTACGAACGCCTGAAGCTGTTCAATAGACCGATCAAACTGCTCACGCAGCGGATTACCTAGACTTTTCAGCTCATAATATTGGAATCCTCCACTCATGGGAAGGTCTCCACGAATGCCGATGATAATAAATTCATCTGACAACGGCTCTACAACTCCGAACATATCCTGCTCGTTGGACCCTTTCCCATGCAGTGTAAAAATGGTTGGATACGTACGGTTGAGATCAAGCTGGCTGGGCAGGTGAATATGATAGCTATATAAAGACGACATGTTATTTCCCCCTCTTAACAATAAGTTTATTGCATACCTCCACGGATATAGTTCACTACAAACCAATCCTATACAAAATCATTAACACTAAAATATTAGTAATATTTATTTTATATTTATAATAGAAATGTACTCTTCAAAAGGAAACATGTCAACCCGTATGAAAACTTTCCAACTGCTCCCTCCACTCAATTTATATTCGTGAACTGATATAATGGAAGAGTTAAGCTACTACCCGATCAACTATTCTCTCTTAGGAGACTAATGCACATGAAACCAACCTATCTTATGGATGATATACAGTGGCAACAGCTTATTGAAAACGTGGCTGACCATTTTAATGACGTGACGATCAAACGAGGTTTCCAGTATTTTAAGCAAGGAAAGGTAAAAGAATTCGCAATGCCTGATGCCGATCATATTGCAGCTGTCGTGGATGGAAGCGAGCTATACGAGGTGGATCTCCACTTGAGCGCTTTTGCTGCCAGCAGATGTACATGCCCTGTCCACACCAACTGCAAGCATATGATTGCCGTACTACTGAATTACGCGAATGAACAGGAACGTTCTGTACATGCTTTAGTGAACGCTCATTCGGCGGGATTCACTCGATTGGCGACAAAAGCTGACACGCGTAACACACCTCCTTCCCGGTCGAATCTTTCACCGGATCACAAGGAAACAACAAGAAACGCCCTCAGTAAAACTGCAAGCAAAATACCGGACATGCCCATTTCAGAGTGGCATGATCTGTTCGATCAGTGTATCGCCCTTAACCATGTGAACACACAAAATTCCCAATATGTCCAAAGCGCTTTAGCCTCGATCTATGCTGTGAAGCCGCCGCTTTCACCCGGCATGCAACAACTATACGGACTGCATGCTCATCTGCGTGTGCTGGAAAAGCTCGTACCTCAGTCTTCCATGCCAGGCTATCCCTCTCATACCTATATGGGGTATTACACGCAAATTGCTGCCGATGAGCTTAAAGAAGCTATCGAGCGTGATTTTGAGAGTCCACTGGAGCTGACCGATGAACCGATGCAAGAAGCCCGTATGGCAGAAACCTTAGCCTATTTACGCCGAAAAATGCTGACAGAATCGCGTAACGGTACTTATTTTTCAGACGCGTATTATCAGTTTTGGCTGCACTGGGTGCATCCCGAGAGACAGGACTCCAGCATATATACGGAGGAATTACAGCATTTACAGGCGGCTGAGGAGGATCTCGGCACAACTTTAGCACGGCTTCCGTGGATGTTAGCTCGCAGCTGGATGCATATTTACCAATCGCAGGATAATGAAGCCTGGTTACTTCTTCAGGAAGCGGAACGAGCTTTTCCACTAAAAATCTCTTCCAGTCAATTGCTTTTGTTCTTACAGACGTTGCGTAAAGCCGAGGATTGGGCACGTCTCAAGGACGGACTGCGACATATCGGACCCCTGCTTCACAGTCATCGGGATGACCATTTACAAGATTATATACATGATTGGGATCTGGTTTTGCAGCACCTTCCAGAAGCGGAGCAGGACATGTGGGACACGCTGGTGGGTATGCTTCCATTTGCCGGGGGAATGTATGAAGAGGCGCTGCTTGCTCACGAAAAATGGCGGTCATGGATCGACTATCAGCTAAGCATACGCAGTGAGCCTTTGAGTTTTCGAGTGAGCGTGTTACAGCCCATTGAAAAGAACGCGCCTGAGTTACTACTCCCCTTTTACCATCAAGCGGTAGAACGCTATGTGTTGGAAAAAAACAGAGCCAGCTATAAAGCAGCAGTCAAGCTGTTAAAGCGACTGTTCAAGCTGTACAAGAAAATGAAGCAAGAATCACGCTGGGAGCTGTTCTTTACGACCTTCACCAGCCGTCATAGCCGCCTGCGGGCGCTACAGGAGGAATTGCGGAAAGGGAAATTGTTATCATGAATCAATATACGGAAACGATTACCGTCCATATCCAATTAACTACCTATGGAGACGCGCTGATCTATGGCGATTCCTCCATGAACTATAGCATTTCCGGCCAAATTCTGAAGCAGCGTTTGTTTGCTTGGCATGAGGCTTCGTTTTATGGCACCGAGCTGGAGATTCAACATGTTCAAGACACGGATATTATCCTGCTACCCTCGGAGCAGGTGATTCCTTTTCTGGCAGAGCGCGAGCTTCTGAAGCATATCGAATGGATCTGGGACGAGGCCCATGCCCCGTGGCTCCGGCTGATCCCTTTACTTGCTCACTGTATTGAGGCGAAAGCATATGTGCCCAGCTTCACAGCGTTCCAGGCGGGGAAGCTGCAATGGAAGTGGGATGCGGAAGCACTGGAAAACATCCAACCGGCAGAGCTTGCTTTACTCGACCGCTTGGAGAAGGACGAGCAGGAAGGGCTGATAGCGGCGTTCTCGGCTGCCGTATTTCAGCGCTGGTACGGCACCGAAGCGGAAGCCGCCGATTTGCGAAGAGAATATCCAATTCTCTTCGCCCCCAATCGCCCGGCGGCGGGTCTGGACGCGCGGGCCTGGCTCATCGCCATCGGCTGGAAAGCCGATACCGCGCCATTTCGGCCACTTCTGCAACTGCTGGAGCCAGAGCTGGAGGACGACGAGCCGTCCTGGCAGCTCAAGCTTGTGTTGCAGGATAAGCAGGACCCGGCGTTGCTGGTGTCTGTACAGCTCGCCGATGATGGGTACGCATCCGGCTCATGGCCCGATGCCTGGACAGCACATGTCCGTGAGCGCTCTGCCGGGTGGCTAGAACGTTTGACCTCGATTTTGCCCGCCGGACAGCGTGCCGGAAGCCGCGATGACGTGCTGAATCGCCCGCTCTCCGACGAAGCGGCGTGGCAATTCCTGACGACCGACAGCCAGCGTCTGCTGGAAAGCGATTGGCAGGTGCTGCTCCCGGCTTGGTGGGAGGCAGCCACCCGCAAGAAGCCCAAGCTGCGGGCCAAGGTACGCCCTGGCGAAGGGGCGGGAGAGCGCACGAAGGGCAGCTCGCTGTTCGGACTGGACTCGATTGTCCAGTTCGATTGGCGTGTTGCCCTCGGTGATGCCGATCTCAGCGAGTCGGAATTCGCCGAGCTGGTCGCTCGCAACGAGCGCTTGGTGCGCTTCCGCGGGCAATGGATCGCGCTCGATCCCGCGTTGCTGGCGCAGATCCGCCGGGCCATGGCTGGGATCGACAGTGCTCAGGGATTGTCCTTTCAGGACATCCTGCAGCTACACCTGCTCGGCAACGCCGACGAGCCTGAAGGCGACGCCTCGGGCGAGCAGCCGGAGGATGCGGCACGCTTCCGACTGGAAGTCGAGCTGAATGCCCATCTGCTGAAGCTGATCAGCCAGCTCGGACGACAGTCGGAATGGCCTGCGTTGGACGTGCCGGACGGGCTGCAAGCCGAGCTGCGGACGTATCAGCGGGACGGGTATGCATGGCTTGCCTTTTTACGGCGTTTTGGACTGGGTGCCTGTCTAGCCGATGACATGGGACTCGGTAAAACAGTGCAGTTTATTACTTATTTACTGCACCTACAGGATATTGCCGCCGAGACGGGCGTCCGCTCCAGTTCGCTGCTGATTTGCCCAACTTCGGTACTGGGCAACTGGCAGAAGGAACTCAGCCGCTTCGCCCCTTCATTGAAGGTGATGCTGCACTATGGAAGCAAGCGGGAGCAGGGAGACCTGTTCCGCGAAGAAGTTGAGCAGGCCGATGTCATCCTGACCTCCTTCGCTACGGCAACCCTGGATCAAGAGCTGCTACAAAGCATGACCTGGGATTCAGTCTGCCTGGATGAAGCGCAAAACATTAAAAATGCGCAAACCAAGCAATCCACAGCCGTGCGCAGCTTTCCTGCACGTCATCGGATTGCGTTGACCGGGACACCTATTGAAAATCGCTTGTCAGAGCTATGGTCCATTTATGATTTTATCAATCCAGGTTACCTGGGCAGCTCACGCGCCTTTAGCAATCGCTTCATTAATGCTATTGAGAAGGAACATAACGAGCAGCGCACATTAGATTTGCAAAAGTTGGTTCAGCCCTTCATGCTGCGGCGAAAGAAGAAGGACCCTGCTATACAGCTTGATTTGCCTGACAAGAATGAGATGAAAACCTACATTCATCTGACCTCTGAGCAGGGCGCGCTCTATGACCAGATTGTCAAAGAGTTGATGGAACGGATGCAGAAGCTGGAAGGGATTGAACGGAAAGGAGCCATTTTATCCGCCCTTACCCAGCTGAAGCAGCTTTGTGACCATCCTGGCCTCTTAACCAAGGAGGCGCTCCCAGATAGCGCGGCTTCCGGTTATAGTCCCTCCGATCTTGAAGCGGTCATTAGCCGTTCATCCAAGCTGGAGCGCATTCTGGCTATGGTCAAGGAACTGCGGGAGGAGGGCGAGCGCTGCCTTATTTTTACACAGTATATTGGTATGGGACAAATGCTCCAGCGGGTACTCGCTCAGGAGCTGCAAGAGCCCGTGCTCTATCTGAACGGCAGCACATCCAAAACTGCGCGTGACCGAATGATTGATCAATTCCAATCTCACACGCTCCCCCCTGCCGAGCAGCCATCCGTGTTTATTTTATCGCTCAAAGCCGGGGGGGTGGGCCTGAATCTGACAGCCGCCAACCACGTCTTTCACTTTGATCGCTGGTGGAACCCAGCTGTTGAAAATCAGGCCACAGACCGCGCCTACCGGATGGGGCAAACGAAGGATGTACAGGTGCACAAATTTATCTCGCTGGGCACGCTTGAGGAACGCATTGATGAAATGCTGGAGAGCAAGCAGCAGCTTAGCGACCAAATCATAACCAGTACGGAGGGCTGGATTACTGAGCTGTCTACAGACGCGTTAAAAGACCTCTTTACGCTACGACGCGATTGGGCATAAGGAGATCCCAAATCGAACTATAATGTACATGGTATGCCATTTTGAGTTCGATATATACCTATTTTTAAGAAGTCGTAGTTTATAACACAGTCCAAAACTCCTTTGTTTGCATTTACTATCTCATCACAACAAAGGAGTTGATTTGAAGTGGCCATTCGTCCTCCACAAACATTGAAATCTACGGGCAGGAAGGTTCCTGTTACGAGATATCGCAATGTGAGTCCAACACAAACCCTGCGCCGATTTACGGTCATCTGGGCTAACACAAACGGTGTTCCTTTTAACACAACCGGATTTTTTGCTATACTCCGGCGTCTAGATGGAAGCTTTGTGCAAGCTGCAGGCTTCGATGGTTTTGGTACTGCCCGATTCAGCAGAGTCCGTACACCTACGAACCAGGCTTTTATTCTGCGTACCTTTAGAGACGATGGAACGCTATTCCGGGTTAGAACCGTACCTGCTGGCGTGTCCTCGTTTGTCGTTATCGGTTAAGTTCGTACCGAACGCAGCCTTAACGTAGGTAACCAAAAAAGCAGCCAGAAACAGAGCATATCTGTCCTAGCTGCTTTTTTATTTGGCCTACCTATTCGGAATCTTCTTCCACTATTGCATTTTTCGCAACGGCTGTTTTGTACACCGTTTTGAGCCAGTTTTCACTCGACCAGTTCAGCTTGCCTGCACCCGCTCCATCCTTGGCCTGCAATTGAGCAACCAGGTTAGCAGGGTCTTCAGCAGTATAGCTGTATGGCAACGTTGTGAACCCATTCCAAGAGAAGCTCTTGGCCTTCGCTGGATAAGGGGCTAACGGGCTATTCGTATCGTCACTGCCTCCTCTAAATACGGTACCGTTGTCCGAAAAGATAACGTCTTCGGCTTTGATTTTACCTGTGTAATCCGCTTTGTTAGGATCTTTTTGATTATTACGCACTGGAGAAAACACATCAATTAAATAAGACTTTTCTAGCAACACCGCGCCGTTTTCTGTTGAAATTGCACCATTACCCACGACATCAAAATGGTATCCTTTTGCGGCAATTGCTTTAGCCATGTCAGAAGTGATTCTTTTTTTGGCTCTGGCCAATCCAGCATCGTCCATAACGATGTTATATGCATGAGCATTACCAGCACGCAGACGAGGCATGCGATCCTGAATATCCAGGTAGTAATTATGATGCAGCGTCACCTCAAGGTCTGCATTGTCGGAAGCCATTTCCGTAGCACCGATCAGATGAGCCTTCTTTTGTCCTGCTGCAATATCAATGATATCTTCTTTACTCATGCCTACTGCACTGCTTCTCAGATAAGCGTACATAGGATAGGAAGACTTGTCTGCTTCCATCGCGTTGACTTGTTGGGTTACCCAGCTGTTGGAGCTGCGGTCATCTCCTTTGAACAAAGACCAGGAAATCGTAACTCCGTTACTACCTTTTTTCACATCTACCAGACCATCATAGGCTTTGTTAAATGTACAGTGGTCGATCCATACCTTGGAACTTGTACCTTCGATGGTAACATAATCCCAGTCATTCTTATCATAGTTCCCTTTGGTTGCTTCATCCCACTCCCAAAGCTCATCGAATTCGAGGTTACGGAAAATCAAATTGGAGCTTCTTTTGATAACAAAGCCGGCATGTTTGATTTTCGCACCATTGGCAGAGAAAATCGTAACCCCATTCATATTTTCGATATAGACTTTGCTCACACCTGTCTTTTTCAGAACAGGATGCGTCTGTACAGGGTTGTTGGCACTAAAAGGCATTACTTTAGCAGCACTAGGAATTTCATTCCAACCGAGATCAAGATCGTTCATAATCTCAATCACTTTGACTTTGCTGCCTTTCTTCAGTGCTTCGTTGAGATCTACAGCGTTGTAAACCTTTTTGTAGTTGGCATCTGTATCCGCAATATTGCCACCACCTGTATTACCATACGAAAAGCCAGTCAAATTATAGTTGTTTTTGGAGGTTACATCAGGGTCCACTCCAGGAGTCGGTTGTTCTGTACCTGGTGTTGGGTTCACAGGCGGTGTTCCTGGATCTACCTCAGAAGAAGCACCGGATACAATCACATTATCGAATTGGGCAGCTGTTTTAGAGGTTACCAAACCAATGGCTCCAGCAGTGAGGCTGGTGTCTGTTGCGGACAGCTCCAGTTGATCATTGACATACATTTTGATTTCTGAACCAGATAGTTCCAGCTTGACTCTGTACCATGTATTCGTGTCCAGTTTGTATTTTTTATTGGTAGCCAGTGTCTTCATAGAGCCTTTGACTTTTTTTCGAATCTCAAGAGCCCCATCTTTCTTGTTGTACAACGATGCGGCATAGAAGTTGTTGGAATCTGTGTATCTACCTGCAACGTAGACTCGATTGGAGCCATTAAAATCATTTACATATACATCTGCTTGCACGCTATAGTTCGTCCATGAGGCATTACCTTTGACGGAATGGCTTTCGCTTCGACTAGATTGTTGGTATGTAGAACCATTCCCATCCTTGACCACAGACCAGTTCCCCGAATCTGCGGTCCAGCCTTGAGCTTCTCCTTGCTCGAAATCATCACTTATCTGTAAATTCCCATCTGCATGTGCATGACCTAGCAACGGTAATGATAAAGACAGTACCAACGTACTGCTTAGCATTACACTTGCACATTTTTTTAACAGACTCGACTTCATTATAACAATCCCCTTCTTAATTAGATTCATGAATACTAAAACAAAGGTTGCACCGTTCATCGGACATGACATGCCCCAACGGTATATAACGTACTGATGAAGGGAATAATGTCCCAACACCAATGAGGGCCCCAATCGCTATACTCCAATAATTATAGGCATTTAAATAAATATTAAAATATGTCTAATTACTTATCTTTTGTCTTAATTTCTCTATTAATTTTGCATCCTGTTTCGTGAACACGCCAAATGCTGTTTCATAAAATCACAAAAAACGATATTTTTTTATTTTTGAATAAGACATACGGTTGTCATGTTGAGAATGGTACATATAAAGGAGTGAGTATCATCCATATCATTTAAAGGAGCGATTAGATGTCCAGCTACGACTACGCTTCCAAATTGGAGTTAAAAGAAGCCATTCATGCCTCCTACTTACGATTTGACGGTGAGTTCCAGGAGATCGATGAGAGCCAAAAGGATATTCGTATCCCTGAAGTAGATAAAACACCCGCAGAAATGATCGCCTACCAGCTCGGATGGCTTCATCTTGTCATGACATGGGACAGGGACGAACGGGAAGGAAAAACCGTCATCATGCCCGCTCCCAATTATAAATGGAATAGACTAGGCGAACTATATCAATCATTTTACAAGACCTATTCCCACCAATCTTTACGTGAATTACGCGATATGTTCAAGTTGACTGAGCAAAAGTGGCTGGACTGGATCGACACACTTAGCCATGAAGAGCTCTTCACTCAAGGCGTTCACAACTGGACGGGTACTAATCCGAACTGGCCCATGGCAAGATGGATTCACATCAACTCGGTGGCACCGTTTAAAACATTCAGAGCCAAGATACGGAAATGGAAGAAATACAAAGCCCAACAGTGATGAAAAAAAGTGTGCATTGTGCTACAATACTTGAGTTGTATCGGGATACATTTAGGGAAGGGTAAGTGAAACGCCATGCTTATTATTGGTATTGCCGGCGGTACAGGTTCCGGTAAATCGACGGTAGCACGCGCCGTCGTTGAGCGTCTGGGATCTAATAAAGTGACTTTCATATCTCAGGATAACTATTATAAAGACCATTCACATCTGAGCTATGATGAACGTGCTTTGGTCAATTATGATCATCCGTTTGCCTTTGACAACGAATTGCTTATTGAGCATCTCCAATGTTTGAAAAAAGGACAAGCAACACAAGCACCAGTGTATGACTTTACGGTTCATGCACGCTCCACGGACGAGACGGTAGAGCTTCTGCCAAATCACATCGTTATGTTGGAGGGTCTGCATGTGCTGTCAGACGAAAAGCTCCGCAGCCTGCTTGACATCAAAGTATTTGTGGATACTGACCCTGATGTGCGCATTCTCCGTCGGGTTCTTCGCGATATTGAGGAACGCGGCCGCACCATCCATTCGATCCACGATCACTATTTGACTACCGTTAAGCCGATGCATGAGGCATTTATTGAGCCTTCCAAGAAATACGCTGACCTGATCCTTCCTGAGGGAGGACACAATGAGGTTGGTATTCAACTGCTGTCTATTTTGACTGAAAAATATTTGGCGGGAGATCGGACGTGGGGAACTGTATAAAAGGAGAAAAGCACCCTTTGGAGGAAGCTCACTATCACTTCGACTCCAAGGGGCGCTTCTTTTGTTTTCACCAAACCTGAATTACAAAGAGGTTGTTGTCTTTTTGAAGGAAAGTGTATTGTGCAGCCTGCTCTTATCTACTTCAGCAGGGCTATTATCAAAATGCCGGATCTCAATATCTTCCCATAGACAACTTCTGGCACGGATTCCTTCCACAAAAGCATCCCAATGGGCAAATTTCCATTCATCCCGCTCCAATCCACGGGCTTTCATCCTCTCTTTTAATGTGTCAAAATCCACGTCCACCTGTAATACAAGCGGTCTGACATGATGCCAGTCGTATTTTTCTTTTAATTCCCGAATGTAATCTTTGTTAGAAAAATAACCGAGAAACGGTGCATCCAGAACGACGGATCTCCCCAATTGAAGGTTATCATTGGCTAAGTCCAGCAAAGTCTGATATTCAAGCGGCATGATCGTATCGCTATAAAAAGTGTTGCCGTCACGCTCATGAGGCGAGTATCCTTTGGACTCCAACAGTAGGCCCGTGAACTTATTACAGATGATATCTTTATCCAAATAAGCAAAATGATATTCTGTAGCAATGAGCTTACCTATCGTAGATTTACCTGAACTGGCAGCCCCGATTAAAAATATAGCTGTAGGTTGCATCCGTAATTCCTCCTTATAACCCGCAATCTGTATTTCAGGATTTTTGCACATTTTCATAAATTAAATCCTTAAATGTATACGGTTCCAATTGATAGCGTAGCAACACCCGTACGGTACACATCCAGGAGCTGCTCAAAATCCCACTTTGTTCGCATATACGAACTAAATTCGTAGTATTGAATTTATTTTTTATTTAGATTATAACGTTTTCATAAGAAATTCAATCCCATATCGGAATAAATAAAATATTTTGTAAAGGTTATTGATCTCTCTTGTGGGGCTGTACTATAATAAACCCAAGTTCGAAATAATGAACACGGTTCGCATATACGAACAGTAATTGAATGAAGGAGATTGCATGGAAAATTTTAAGCTGAATAAATCAGCCGAAAGGGTTGTCGATCTTCTGGTCCTGTTATCTAATAGCAGTTCCCCGCTGACACTGAACGAAATTTGCAAGACGTTGGGGCTGCCCAAAAGCAGCGCCTTCGAACTGGTGCAGACATTACTCTATAAAAACTTTATTGAGCTGGATGATCCGCGCCTGAAGACCTATCGTTTGGGCATTGGCGCCTTTGAAACCGGTATAGCTTATTTATCCAATATGGGCATCCCCCATCTGGCCAGACCGCTGTTACAGGAGCTGAACAGACAGACGGGCAGCACTGTTTTTCTGGGAGTCGAGGATAAAGGGCAGATCGTGTATCTGGATAAGGCGGAAAATTACTCTGTTATGAGACCGACAGCAAAGCTAGGCTCACGAAGATTCATACACACCACAGGAATCGGTAAAGCACTTTTGGCAGCGTTACCAACGGAAAAAATCCAGTTTATTCTGGGAGTAGACGGAGAAATTCCGGCCAAAACACAATACTCAAAGGTAACGTTACAAGAAATTTTGCAGGATATAACGGAAATTCGGACGCGTGGCTACTCCATTGATGACCGGGAAGACAATCTGGAAATGTATTGCATCGGTTCTGCGATATATGACCAATGGAATCAGCCGGTGGCAGCGATTAGTGTGGCGAGTATGTACTCTACCATGACACCGGAGCGCGAGGGTATGATCGTCAAGCTAGTCAAGGAAACAGCGCTAAAGCTCTCCAACCAGTTGGGATACCGTGGTGAAAGTCTGTATAACGATTAGGAGGATAAGATGATGTGGAAGAAGTTCAATAATCTCAAGAAAATAGCGGACACAGGCATTGTGTTGATCATTCGTTTGGACAACGAACAAGAGGCTTTGGCTGTAGCAGAAGCAGCCGTAAAAGGCGGTATTAAGGCGCTGGAAATCACAATGAGTGTGCCGAATGCGCTTCATGTCATTCAAACACTGGCAGAAAAGTATCGTGAAGAAGACGTTCTTGTCGGCGCTGGAACCATATTGGATGCAGAAACGGCAAGAGCGGCTATTCTAGCGGGGGCAGAGCTTCTGGTAAGTCCGCAACTCAACCCCGAAATGATCAAAATGGCCAACCGTTATCAGGCCGTGACCATTAGTGGCGCTTTTACCCCGACGGAAGTATTGGAGACGTTGGAAGCCGGGGCGGACATTGTTAAACTTTTCCCGGCCGAAGGGTTAGGTCCACAATATGTAAAATCGGTTACCGCCCCACTTCCTCAAGCTCCCATCGCCCCTACTGGAGGAGTCACTCCGCAAAATGTGCAGGAATGGTTACAAGCTGGCTGCATCGGAGCTGGCGTAGGAAGCTATATCACCAAGGCTGCGCAAAAAGACGGAGATTACAGTAAAGTTACGGCGGCTGCCAAGGAATTTCTGGAGGCCGTTGCGGCGGCACGTTCCATATAAGATATCGATTGGCTAAGCCTGTATAGACCACATTAGGCAAGATATGCGGCATCACAACGATCAATAGCTAACTTTCGAATTTTCCGGAAAGCTTCGAACCCATCGTTGTGAATCGCCCATATCAACAGAGCTAAGGAATCATCGAAATGAATTTGATGATTAGAGGAAATGTAAACGCATACAATCGTGATTTGAATGACCTATTTTTAATTTGGCATCAGCCTTTTTAATCAACAGCCTAGATCAAGGAGCGTGAGCTTTCATGAACAAAATCGGGAATAACCATGTAACATCCACAGGAAAACCCAAAAAGGCAGGTCTGCGCTGGGGCATTATTTTGATGCTTCTGCTTGGGGCCGTCGTCAACTATCTGGACCGATCGAATTTAAGTATCGCGAATACGACCATCGCAGCGGAATTTGGACTATCCTCTACACAGATGGGTCTGCTGCTGTCCGCCTTTCTCTGGCCTTATGCTTTGGCTAATCTTCCGGCAGGATGGCTTGTTGACCGCTTCGGTCCAAAGAAAATGTTCGCATGGGCTTCTGGACTGTGGTCGGTCGCAACCATTATCAGTGCTTTTGTAAATACCTATTCTCTGCTGTATGCAATGCGTATGCTGCTCGGTGTGTCGGAATCTCCATTCTTTACATCAGGACTTAAAGTGACCGAAAGATGGTTCGCTAAAAGTGAGAGAGGCCTTCCAACCTCTATTATTAATACGGGCTCGCAAATTGCCAATGCTATTGCTCCACCCCTGCTGACTGTTCTTATGCTGACCATGACTTGGAGAGGCATGTTTATCTTCGTCGGCGCAATGGGTTTGATTATTATGCTGATCTGGCTGAAAGTTTACCGCGATCCGACTTTTGCCGAAAAGCAGGCCATCACTCAAAACGATATGGCTGCAGACGTAGTTCCTGCTGCGGAATCAGATGCGGCACAATCAGAAACACAGGCGCCAACAGCCAAATGGTCTTCTCTTTTCAAGAATTCCAGCACTTGGTTTATGATCATCGGTAATTTCGGCATCATGTTCACAATCTGGGTATACCTGACCTGGTTGCCAAGCTATCTGGAGAAGGAACAGGGCTTCACGCTGAAAGAAACCGGGTGGATTGCATCCATTCCATTTGTTGCAGGCATTATTGGCGTACTGCTTGGTGGTTTTATTTCCGACTATTTCATCCGCAAGGGGGTTGCTCCTGTGACCTCACGTAAGATACCTATTGTTGGTGGTGCCATTTTGGCGGCGGCATCTGTAGCGCCGATTCCTTTTATAGACAATACAGTTGTCAGCATTGTACTTCTCTCTGTCGGTTACTTTGCTTCCCAGTTGCCTTCAGGCGTTATTTGGACATTGGCAGCCGATATTGCTCCGGGGGAACAGGTGGCATCCCTGGGCGCCATCCAAAACTTTGGCGGTTTTCTGGGTGCTGCTCTAGCACCCATTGCAACCGGATACATTTTGGATACAACCGGAAGCTTTAATAATGTATTTTTACTGGGAGCATCCTTGCTCGTTATGGGAGCGATTTCATACGGGGTATTCCTGAAAAAACCGATTACTCGAACTACGTAAACGATGGACGATGCATGAGCAACGGATAGATTGAGCCTATTAATAGAAAGAAACGGAAAAGCAGGTTTGCTTTTCCGTTTCTTTTTTCCATATATACGGCTTGTTCTCCATATAATATTCAATGGCCCGGCAACCGATATGAAAAGAAAGGCTTAATTTGAGACATCTTTGGATTACATCTGTAGTTTATGTTAGCATGTAAAGATTAAATACTTTATATTTCAGCCAATTTGGAAGCGTTATCAACTATGTGTCTCAAATGATGTGACGTCCGCCTTATGGAGGTCTTTTTTTGAATAGGTATAATTACGGAGAGTGCTGCCATGAAAGAACTATGCAATATTTTAATTGTAGATGATGAGATATTGGTACGGCAAGGGATCAAGCATCATTTATCGTGGGAACAGTATGGATTTCGCATTGTAGGTGAGGCTTCTAACGGGAAAGAAGCACTGGAGCTGATTGAAACCTTGCGCCCTCATATTGTCATTACAGATATCGTAATGCCGATTATGGATGGCGAGGAGCTGACGCGCATAGTCAGACAGAACTATCCAGATATCGAAGTCATTGTACTTAGCAGTTACGGTGAGTTTAATTACGTGCGATCTACCTTTCAGCAAGGGGTTGCTGACTATATTTTAAAACCCAAGCTGGACACGGATGAGTTGCTCCAAGTACTCCAGAGAACCGCTCGCAAAATTCCATCCATTCAGTATCAGGCAGATGCTAATAATAGTCAAATTACAATAGATCATGTGATCGAAAAGCTGATCTCCGGATATAGCATGGACTATGACGCTGAGCTGCTGAAGCAAGCATTTCCTTATGTCCGTTTTGCGCTTATAGGTGTGGAACAATCAGCACCGCAGAATAAAGGACGCTCCATCTCTGCCTCGGATCTATTTTCCAAGCTAACAGATCAAGTATCCTCTGCTTGTGAGCACATCGTACTGCGACAACTGCCGTCTGATGTCTATGCAGCTGTGGTTTTAGCCAATCTTGATCCACGGGAAGTAGACGCCTGGATGGCTGCGGTTAGGGAAGTTGCTCAGGAGACAAAGCGAGTCGATCCACAGACAGGCTGGGCAGTTAGCCATTTATTTGATGACTTCAATCAGATTAGTGACGTCTATCAGGATGAACTGCCCAAACTGCTGAGTTACCGCTTTTATTTCCCAGGAACAGCGCTGCTAATAGAAGACGAACTCCCTCCGCCTGTACAGGTGAACAGCTCGTTCAACTTAAAACAGTTTACAGAAGAGATGAAGCGTGAGCATTTTGATACAGCTTTTCAGGATTTGAGATCCTATGTAGCCGCCATGTCCGGCAACTATACCTCTACCGCTTTTGAATTCAAATCGCTTCTCGGAAATATCGTGTTTAACATTACGATTTTGCTCGGGAATCAGGGGTATGATATGAAGGAGCTGGATGCAGCAAAATATTCCTATTTCAAAACAATTAATGATGCCCCTCATGTACATGAAGCCGTGCGCCTTCTGGAGACTTTTTTGGAGGAAGCGAACAGACAGATTATGGCTAAGACACAGCAAGGAAGTAGCGCAAGCATGAAAAAACTGCTGGAGTATATTGAGGAGCATCATGCTGAAACACTCAATTTGACGACACTTGGGCAATATTTTCATTTTAACCCTTCCTACTTGTCCAGCTATTTTACGGCACACCATACAGAGGGCTTTAGCGAGTATCTGAACAAAATTCGGGTTGAAAAAGCCGCAGAGTTACTACGGTCGGGGACGATGTCCATTTCGGATATTAGCAGCACGGTAGGCTATTCGGACCCCAGCTATTTTACCAAAGTATTCAAAAAAGTGAAGGGTTACTCGCCCAGCCAGTACCGCCGAGAGCATCTCTATTAGAGAGTAAGCCATATCTGCCAGCAGAAAAGAGATTGATTATGAAAAGGTATATCCATAAGATCAAATATCAAGGTCTGTTCTTCAAAATCTTTATTGTTATGGTGGTCAGCATCACTGCGGTGTCCTTGCTGACCTCTTTGGTGACGATTCGGATGTCTGAACGACTTTTTGCTGAGACATTCAGTATTACAAATGCCAAAGTACTCAGCCAGATTCAATCCAGCTTTGAATCCTTCAATGATTCTATCGTGAATGCCGTAACCCATGCTTCGGAAAATGGAACGGTCAAGAACTATCTGACTGGCGGTCAATCTGACTCGATTAACTCGGCAAGGACTTACTTCGGAATGGCACAGCAAATGAAGCAAATTAAATCGAACGTCGATGCCTATGATGTCGGTGTCGCTGTAACAGGTCTGAACGGCCGGAGCTTTTACTCCGACTCGTCCTATTGGCCTGTAACTGCGGAAGAACTTAAAAGCAATGCTATTACAGCCCGAAGTGTAGCACGACCCGCACAGCTTATGTATCAATTGGATATTGAATTATTTCAGCAACAAATGAATAATACCGCGCAAAAGCCAACACCCTATATTATCGCCTCCAAACCATTTATGGAGCGGACCAGCGGCACCCTGTACGGCATGATCTACATCGCCATTCGGGAACCTGAATTACGCCGTTTTTACAACAGTTTCACGAGCAACGGCAATGATGTACTTATCTTGGACAAGTCGGGACTGATTGTATCGAGCAACCGTCAGGACCTGATCGGACAACGCTCCAGTGAGCTGCTAGGCTATGCCACAAAAATCAATGAACAGGGACTTAACTACATTAATGCAGATGTGATGAATAAGGAAAGTATCCTCCTTTCCAACTATATCCCTTCATTTGATTTTTATCTGGTGAACATGATCGACAGACAAGCCGCGATTGGGCAAATTATTGACGTTAAATCCGTTGTATGGATCTGCATTGCCATCGTACTGATTGCTTTGGTGATCGTTTTCCTCATATCCCGTCGACTGATTCGTTCCCTGACTCGACTTGTGAAGCAAATGTCGACCATACGCGAGAAGAATTTTGATAATTATATCCCGGTAACGGGCAGCTATGAGGTTAGACAATTAAGTCATGCTTACAACTACATGCTGGATGAACTAAATGACTATATCCGTAAGCTTCTAGAGACGCAAAAGGGTCAACGGAACGCAGAGCTTGCTGCACTACAACGGCAGATCAATCCGCATTTTCTGTACAATACACTGGCTTCGATCAAAATGCTGGTGCTCAAAGGAAATAAGGAAACAGCCGCCGAGACGATCAATGCACTCATTTCCTTACTGCAAAATACAATCAGCAATGTGAGTGAAACGATCACCATTGAGCAGGAAATGGCCAACATGCAAAATTATGTGTTCATTAACCATGTGCGCTACGGGCAGCGGGTACAAGTGAATTATTTTGTATCACCCGATTGTCTGGAGTACCATGTGCCCAAGCTCATCATTCAGCCTTTTATTGAAAACTCTTTCTTCCATGCGTTTAATGAAAAAAATGTAGGGCACATCTATATATTGGTGTCCAAAACGGAGGACACATTGATCTGTGAGGTGGTCGATGATGGAGACGGTATGGATTTAGACGGGCATACGGCGCAAGACGGACTCCCGAATCCCAAGAGCAAGCGCCAACTGTTCACAGGCATCGGCATCCAGAATGTGCACAACCGCATTACCCTTTTATATGGAGAAGAATATGGCGTAACCATCTCCAGTAAAAAAGACGAGGGCACCAAAGTAAGAATGACCCTGCCGTTGATTTTGAAATCGAACGACTCCACTAAATAAATCTATATATACTGAACTTAAAAAATGCACATGTAAAACGGAGTGGGTGGTATGGTGCTGTACAAGCGAAGCGGTCGCTTTAAAAGCTTTCCGTAGGAAAGCTAGCTTCGGAAGCATCACCTCCCCGGATCTCTACTTTAAGAAAGACTTCTTTCAAGAAATCCGGGGGCGGGGGCGATGGGAAGCACCATCCACATGCGTAGTAGCACACCATCTAATTTCAAACTCACCTAAAAAAAATACCTAAACCAAAATAAAATACAAATGTAAGCGGTACCTTTTTTGATAAATCATAATAATAAGACCAATCCGTATAAAGATATTCCTAACGCCGACAAAGTATGGATGGTACACTAGATTTATAAATAAGGTAACCGCTTTCATTTAAGAGGTTTAGAACTAGCAAGCAACATATAAAAAAAGAGTAGGGGTTGAACAAAATGAAAAAAATGACTTTCCTTCTGCTGATTGCAAGCTTGATCTTGCTATCCGCATGCTCCAGCAATTCCGAGAAAGCAGCTACTACCACAGATTCAGGCAAAAAAGAAATCACCGTCTGGGCTTGGGACCCGAACTTTAATATCGCAGCCCTGAAGCTGGCAAAAGATCGCTACGTTGCCAAACATCCAGATGTAACCGTAAACATTGTTGAATATGCTCAAAACGATATTGTACAAAAAATGAATGCCGGCCTTAACTCCGGATCTACCAAAGGATTGCCGAATGTGGTTCTGATCGAGGATTATCGGGCACAGAACTTCCTGCAAGCCTATCCCGATTCTTTCCATGATATGAGCAGCACGATCAAAGCATCCGACTTCGCTGATTATAAAATCGGACCGACTAGCTACAACGGCAAACAGTATGGTGTTCCATTCGACTCCGGTGTTATGGGACTGTATGTAAGAACGGACTATCTGGAACAAGCCGGCTACAAAGTAGCAGACCTGACTAATATTGATTGGGACAAATTTATTGAAATTGGTAAAGCCGTAAAACAAAAAACAGGCAAAGAAATGCTGACTCAAGATCCGAATGACCTCGGTCTGATCCGTGGTATGATCCAAACTGCAGGTTCATGGTACCTGAAAGAAGACGGTAAAACACCAAACCTGGCTGGTAATCCAGCTCTGAAAGAAGCGCTCTTGACGTACAAATCCTTGTTCGACGCTAACATCGTTAAAATGAATGCCGACTGGAGTCAGTTCCTGGCCGCATTCAACAGTGGTGCAGTTGCTTCCGTACCTACAGGTAACTGGATTACACCTTCGATCAAAGCTGAAGCTTCGCAATCAGGTAAATGGGCCGTTGTTCCTTTCCCTAAGCTGAAAAATATTCCTGAATCCGTGAATGCTTCCAGCCTCGGCGGCAGCTCCTGGTATGTCCTTAACTCGGACGGTCAAGATACCGCTGCTGATTTCCTGAAAGAGACATTCGGAACAGATCAAGAACTGTATCAAGATATGCTGAGCAAAATTGGAATTGTCGGTTCATTGAACGCAGCTTCCAGCGGTAAAGCTTATGACGTGGAAGATCCGTACTTCGGAGGCGACAAAGTATACAAGAAATTTGCAGAATGGACTAAGCAAGTTCCAAAAGTTAATTATGGCCTGCACACGTATGCCATTGAGGATATCATGACCGTTGAAATTCAAAACTATCTGAACGGAAAAGATGTAGACGCAGTTCTGAAAGATGCTCAAGGACAGGCGGAAGCACAGCTTAAATAAGACAGTCCATCTAGCCAAGGCTAAACAATAAAACGATAAGCACTTAAAACCTTGGGCTTGCGAGTTCAAGGTTTTATTGCTGCACAGGGAGTTGACATGGTATGAAGACAGCCGCGCCCAAAATAACTACAACACGTCTCAAAGCAGGTATGACAGGATGGTTGTTCATATCCATCGCAGTGATCATGATCGCCGCTTTTTATTTCTATCCGATGATTCAGGCGCTTATCTTGTCCTTTAAGACAGGTACAGGGTCTAATCTGAGCTTTAACGGCATTGATAATTACAAGCGACTCTTCACCGATAAAATGTTTATAACGGCCGTGAAGAATACGTTTATCTATTTAATTTTCCAGGTACCTTTGATGGTCATTCTGGCTCTGTTCATTTCGGTATTGTTGAATGATAAAAACCTGAAATTCAAGGGCTTTTTCCGCACAGCTATCTTCTTGCCGTGTATCACATCCCTTGTAGCCTATTCGGTTGTCTTCAAGTACTTGTTCTCGTCCGATGGTCTGGTAAACTCCTTATTGCTGAATCTGCACGTGATTGGCACGCCCATCCAATGGATTACAGATCCTTTCTGGGCCAAGGTTACGATTATTATCGCGATCACATGGCGCTGGACTGGTTATAATATGATCTTTTACCTGTCCGGTCTTCAGAACATTGACAGTTCCATCTACGAAGCGGCCCGTATTGACGGAGCTTCTCCGATCCGACAGTTTTTCAGCATTACGGTTCCACTGCTTAAGCCGATTATCCTGTTCACTTCGATTACATCAACGATTGGTACACTCCAACTCTTCGATGAAATTATGAATATTACCAAGGGTGGGCCAGGGAACGCGACATCTTCAATTTCGCAATATATTTACAATCTGTCCTTCAAATATTCATCCGACTTTGGTTATGCGGCGACCGTATCTTATTCCATCGTCATTATGATCATTATCTTGTCGATTATCCAGTTCAAAGTGGCAGGTGAGAAAAAATGATGAAAACAAAAAGAGCATTTACGTACGCCTTTCTGATCCTTGTGTCGTTCGTTTCGATTTTCCCGTTCCTCTGGATGCTATCCAGCTCCACGAACCTGTCGGTCGATGTGACCAAAGGCAAGCTTCTGCCTGGCTCCCATTTGATGGATAACATGCACAATTTGCTTGAAAAAGTAGACATCGTTACCGCACTAAGTAACTCTGCAAAAGTCTCCATCTCAACTACGCTGCTGGCTATGCTAATCGCATCACTGGCCGGTTATGGCTTTGAAATTTACAGAAGTAAAGCGAAAGACGTTGTCTTCAATATCCTGCTGATGTCTATGATGATTCCGTTTGCGGCGATCATGATCCCGCTCTACCGGATGTTCGGCAGTATTTCTAATGTCATACCGTGGATCGGTATTGATACACTCTCTTCTGTCGTCATTCCGACCGTAACTACGGCGTTCCTGATCTTCTTTTTCCGTCAAAGCACCAAGATGTTTCCAAAGGATCTACTGGAAGCAGGTCGTATGGATGGATTATCCGAGCTGGGTCTGTTCTTCCGGGTGTATATGCCTACGATGAAAACAACCTATGCCGCTGCCGCAATCATCACATTCATGTCCAGCTGGAACAACTACCTCTGGCCTCTGATTGTGCTGCAAACGCCGGAGAATCAAACGATTCCGCTGTTGATCTCGAACCTTGGCTCCAGCTATGCACCGGATTACGGTGTCATCATGATCGCCATTGTCCTGTCCACACTGCCAACTGCACTGGTATTCTTCCTGATGCAGAAACACTTTGTAGCGGGCATGGTTGGTTCGGTAAAATAACAGATTTCTGTGTACGTTCTTCATTTCATTTTAAAAATAAGGAGTGTTCGCCTTGACCACCCATACCCCTAGTCTGGACTGGCTGACCGACGTAACCAAATTTGCTGTACATCGGCTGCCCGCCTATTCCGATCACAAATATTACGCTACGCTTCAAGAAGCGGAGCAGCAAGCTGATATGGCTTGGCGTCATAGCCTGAATGGGAGCTGGAAGTTTAACTATGCAATGAATCCAGCCAGCCGTCCGGTAGAGTTCTATGCCCCTGGCTTTGAGTATGGCGGCTGGAGCGATATTCAGGTGCCGGGTCACATTCAGACACAAGGCTTTGGCCAAATGCAGTACGTGAATACGATGTATCCATGGGACGGACATTCGGACGTTCGCCCACCCCATATTCCGGAGGATCACAACCCGGTCGGGAGCTATATCAAAAGCTTTGTTTTGCCGGAAAATATGGCTTCGGGCGCGCAGCCTGTGTTCATTTCTTTCCAAGGCGTCGAGTCGGCTTTCTATGTATGGCTGAACGGACAATTTGTCGGTTACAGCGAGGACAGCTTTACACCATCTGATTTTGAACTGACACCGTTCCTGCAAGCAGGCGAAAACAAGCTGGCAGTAGAGGTATATCAAAGAAGTACGGGGGCGTGGCTGGAGGATCAGGACTTTTGGCGTTTTTCCGGTATTTTCAGAGACGTATATCTCTATACCATCCCTACTCTTCACGTACGTGACCTGCATGCCAAGGCGGATCTGGATGCTTCCTACACGCAGGGCCTTCTGGAGCTGAAATTGACCTTGGAAAAGCCGGCAACGGCCTATGCAACTGTCGATGTGAAAGATGCTACCGGCCATGTTGTAGCTTCTTTGAAAGCTGACTTTACTGATGGTACAGCTTCGCTGTCAGCAACCTTGGAGCAAGTGCAGCGCTGGAGCGCGGAGAAACCTTATTTGTACACGTTGTTCATTCAAATTTATGATGCCAGTGGATCGCTCGTGGAAGTCATTCCACAAAAAATGGGCTTCCGTAAATTTGAGTTGATAAACAAGGTCATGCATTTGAACGGCAAACGCATCGTCTTTAAAGGTGTGAACCGCCATGAATTTAATGCTCGCACCGGACGTGCGATTTCCCGTGAAGATATGCTGTGGGATATCCGGACGCTCAAGCAGAACAATATGAACGCTGTTCGCACCTCTCATTATCCAAATCAGACTCTGTGGTATGAGCTATGCGATGAGTATGGGATCTATGTAATTGATGAAATGAACTTGGAAACACACGGTTCCTGGCAAAAACTCGGCGCCGTTGAGCCATCGTGGAATATTCCCGCCAATCTGCCTGAGTGGCAGGATATCGTCATGGATCGCGCCATTTCCATGCTGGAACGGGACAAAAACCATGCGTCCATTCTGATTTGGTCCTGCGGCAATGAGTCGTATGCAGGTGAAGTGCTGCGCAATGTAGCCAACTATTTCCGTGCCACCGACCCGAGCCGTTTGGTGCACTACGAAGGCGTGTTTCACAACCGTACGTACGATGATACCAGCGATATGGAGAGCCGGATGTACGCCAAACCCGCAGATATCGAGCAATATCTGAACGACAATCCGCAAAAGCCGTATATCAGTTGCGAATACATGCATGCGATGGGTAATTCCGTAGGCGGCATGCACAAGTATACAGAGCTGGAGAACAAATACGAGCTGTATCAGGGCGGTTTTATTTGGGATTATATTGATCAGGCTGTTATGAAAAAAGATCGCTACGGACGTGAGTACCTCGCGATCGGCGGCGACTTTGACGACCGTGCCACAGACTATGGCTTCTGTACGGATGGAATTGTCTATGCGGACCGGAAGGTTTCACCGAAGATGCAGGAGGTCAAATTCCTGTATCAAAATCTGAAGCTCACCCCGGATCGCAGCGGTGTAACCCTTCGCAATGAAAACCTGTTCGAGGGAACGGGCGACTATGAGCTAGTATACAGTCTATTGCATGAAGGCCAAGAAATCGCACGTAATGCCATTCATGTAGATGTGGCGGCTCAGACCGAAGCGTATATTCCACTGACGTTCCCCAATACGGACGGAAAGCCCGGTGAGTACGTCATTCACACCGCTCTAGTTCTGAAAGAATCCACACTCTGGGCTGAGGCTGGACACGAAGTGGCCTTTGGACAGCATATTTTCATCGTGGAAGATCCAAACCCGCTGAAGATCCCTACGGGCGGTGCCTTACGAGTGGTGCATGGTGATGTTAACATTGGCGTTCACGGTGCAGATTTCAGTATGATGTTCTCCAAAGGAGCAGGCAGCCTGACTTCACTTCGCTACGCCGGACGTGAGATGATTGCCATGCCTCCTGCCCCATTGTTCTGGCGGGCGACCACAGACAATGATCGGGGAACTGCTCTGGGCTTTGAAGCCGGTGGCTGGTTCGCTGCAAGTCTGACACGTAAATGCGTCGACATTCAGGTCACGGAAGAGCAGACAGACCGTGTAACCGTTACATTCCGCTACACGCTGAGCATCCATGCAGACGTACAGGTAACGGTAACCTACACCGTCTTGGCGGATGGTAGTCTGAACGTAAAATCAACTTATGAAGGCGTCTCAGGACTGCCTAACCTGCCGATCTTTGCCCTTTCGTTCAAGGTTCCGGCTGACTACCGCCATTTGGACTGGTACGCGATGGGACCGGAAGAGAATTACATCGACCGTGCCTTTGGCGCGAGACTAGGCGTATTCCGTAACGAAGCTGCGGATAACGTATCCGGGTATGTCGTACCGCAGGAATCCGGCAACCGCACAGGCGTGCGCCGTGTCGATATTACCGACGATTCTCAACGCGGTATTCGCATTACTGCACCAGCTACCGCACCTGTGGAATGCAATATTTCGCCGTATACAGCGTTTGAGCTGGAAAGTGCCTACCATCTGTATGAGCTACCAAACGTGTATTACACCGTTGTCACCATAGCCGGTAAACAAATGGGCGTAGGCGGCGACGATAGCTGGGGAGCTCCGGTACATGAAGAATACCAAATTACAGCCGATCAAAAGCTGGAATTCGAATTTACCGTGCAACGAGTATAAATAAGCACGCTCACTGTATAGACAAGTAGATATAACAAAAGCCCTTCCGCTGCTTCCCTCATGAGAAGCTAAAGCTGAAAGGGCTTTTGTATTTACGTATCTGCAGAATAGACAGCGCTGGCCATATCTATTTCAATATAACTTCAATATAACTTCAATATCACGTCCAGGATCGCTGTACTTGTAGATGCCAGGATTTAGTTCCAATTTTCCGTCTAATTCAATGTTTTTGTAACGGTCAACATTAACTCCTGTGGATACCATACCCTTCGCAATGATCTCAGGCACTACTTCTTTGCCGTTAATTCGCATCGTTGTTTGGTTGACGCCTTTGAAGCCAGAGGAACCGGATTTCGATTCGACAATCAAATCTTTTCCCTCTGTATAGTATGTGAAATCAATTTGATAACCGTCCGCATTAAGCTCAGCGAACTGTTTTTCTTCTTTGGGTTTATGAAGAGTGATCCAATTCTTGGACGTATCACGTTTCTCGATGACAGCATCTTTCAATATAAGTTTCATTGGAACATCAGACCAGTCCTTATACCACTCTGGAGATTCAAATTGATATAAGTGTTGATAATTTTCAGGATCATCTCCTTTAATATTCCACCCTCCGTTAATTTTTTTATCACCTATAACCAGCTGAGCTGTTTTATAATGAACAATTCCTTTTTTAAGTGAATCACGCTCTGTTACTAGAATTTCAATATCCAAGGGGGTAACAACCAGTTGGTCTAAGGTAGTGCCCGCATTTTCTTGGAATTCAGCGCTGCTATGCAGCTTTTTGGAATAAATCGCTTCACTTGCTTTTTTTCCATCCGCTTCAAATTCGAACTTCCAAGTACCTTCAATTCGTTTTGCTTCCTCAATATAACAAAAATGAAGGTTTGCCTTTTTCCAATCTTGTGCAGTCATGTTGAATACCTGCTCAATATGCAAGTCTGAGCTGTCGCTAGGTAGAATGGTTGGGATTGCGTCTATCTCTTTGTCGCCCACTTTCATTACCAAATGCGGGTTCCCACGTCCTAAATCGGATGGAGCTGCAGCAACTCTAAAGCGGACAACAGTCTTGTTGTTGGTTTGTCGAACGGATTCTATATAAATGTTAGGATACTGCTTGGTCCCGGTAACGAGGGTATCTCCGGCTTGATGATCCGTCTTTAAAGGAATATCCTGGTTACGATAAAAAATTAGATTCTGAGCCTCAAGTGTGTAATCTTTTTTACGCTCCTTTAAAGTATCAATAGTTTCATAAATGCCAAGGAGTTTCTGGCTTTTAGGATCGTAATTTAAATATCCGTGTGCTTGTTCCTTGGTATCAGAATTGCTAGTTACCGTAGTTTTCTCTATAGCAAACCCAATATAACTGGTTGGATCAATTCCTGGATCCAGAGAAATAAGCATTTTCATTTTTTCGCCATCCGTTACAACACCATTCAAATTCATCGTAACGCCTGCATTGGATGCTTTTAGATCATACCGTTGTCCAATACCATTATTTAGCGCATTGGTTACACTACGTCCGCCTATTCTATCCCAATTGATGGTCACACTAGCGAATACAGGGATGGCGACGAGCAGAAAACATGAGAATACGATACTCGCTGGAACAACTTTTGCTCTATGCATAGGTGCTTCCTGTGACTGTTGCAGAGTTGCTTTTCGTTTGGTTGCTTCCTGTTCTATATTTACCCACATTGCATCATATTCAGGTTGAGGAATGTTCTGTTCTTTTTCAAAATACCGACTCACTGCTACTCATCTCCTTTACTTGGGATATCACCATTTTTTTTAGCAGTTTAAGCCCCCGATTTAATCTAGATTTAGCTGTTCCTTCGGGTATATTTATAACTCTAGAGATCTCCGGCACAGTCAATTCGTTTACATAACGAAGGACCACGACCATTCGAATTTTATCTGGAAGCTTGTTATATAGCTTCTGTAGCTCTGTCTTAGTTTCTTGATGATATAAGCTCTCTTCCACCGGATTAAATGAATGAGGGCGTGACAATAAAAAAGTTCGTATTTCCTTCATCAGTCCAGTTTTCCGCCTTCTAAGCACATTGCTGCACTCATTAGAAGCAATTCGCAAAATCCATGATTTGAGATCTTGTACTTTGGACCTGTCGGCCAAGAGTGCTTTGACAAACACTTCCTGGCAAACATCTTCTGCATCTGCTTGATTTTGCATCAAATAATAACAAAAATAATATATCTGCTCCTTATATAGCTCAAACAGCTCTCGATCAGTCATATACGTGTGCACCTCCCTTGTTGTGTTCTCAACTATTAAGACTAATAACGGAGTACAATCGTTCATTTACATCGAAAAAAGGCGGCCCTATATAGGACCACCTATTATTGATCGTTCGATTCCCGACACTCGGGCAAAACAAACCTACTGTGCCACATACTCAATTCACTGCTTTTATCAATCAAAAAACCACCCTGCTCTAACTGCCATCATTTTCCCTAAATCAGCATGAGTCTGCCGCACCGGGCTAGCTCGTAGCAAGATTGACATATGTGTTCGAGAAATCAAGGTTCTTCAAGTCTCTTTGATCGATCAAAAATTCCAAATACCCTGCGTCCCACCAGCACATACCAACCTCGTCCAAAGAGGATACCGAGAGCAGAACATGCCAATTCGCTGAAGCCTGATCGTGCTTCTCCCGATTCGTCTGATATTCTTGCAGCTGAGGCAGCACTTCGGATCGTAAATGCTCCGCATAATCCGTACTTCCCCTATGCATAGCTTGCTCGATTTCCTTATGAATCTGACTCTCACTCTTATGCCAGTTAAACAGAAGACCCTCTAGCCCGTTTCGGCGTAGATAAGCATCCCGCAGGGTGTTCCCGGCAAAAGATTGATGCTGACCCCACACCGTGTCACTTTGTTCACACACAAGCTCATACAGCTCTTCATACTGATCTACAAGAACATCTCCTAGCTCACCCTCCGACCGAAGGGTAACAATCGGCTGAAAAGAAATTGCATAAGATGTGAAACCCCTGTTCTCAGCACATACTTCAACCTTCCCGGTCGGTGGCAAGGTTTTCTTCAAAGCGCTGCTGTCACCGTTATAGTAAAAGATTTTATGGTCAATATCATAGGCGGGCTCATCCAGCCCAAGAAAAAAGTAAAGTATACCCTGATGAGGCAACCCCTCGTATGGGGAAAAAGGCATTTCACCCAAATTGATTTGAGCAATAAACGTATAATATTCTCCGTCTGAATCACACGGCCACTCGATCGTGGGTGGCAGATCTGGATAACCGGCGATCCGACTATTTCCAATGTGTTCGTAATTTTCCTCATGCTCCACATGGAATTGTATAGCAGCTTGAGCTTCCTGATGAATCTCTTCTTTTAAATCTTCATCTAGTGAATGCCCTTCCAGTATTCGAGTCAGTTCATCCTTTAATGGTGGTTGTAGCATCTCGCTCGCCCCTTTTTCATGAAGTAATAAAATAGCCTGCAACCATTTAAACCCTTACCTCAGATTACCAAATAAAAGCCTGACAATCTATTTTTCTAGCAGATGTAAGAAAATACATGCTAAAAAGAGACCCCTAGGGCCTCTTTTTTCGTTTCATATGAGAATAGATAATAGGGTCATTCCTCAATGGTAATCATTGCTCTTGACTGCAAGCACCTGTCGGGCGATTAGCATAAAGGCATCAAAGGAGTGGCAATGCTTTAATCGTTCCAGCGTCTCTTCCTGGCGGATCAGTTCTACAAACAAATCATAAATCCCCATAGCTTGCTCGTAGTCCTCTTTGCAGATTGAAAGCAGGAATACCACATGAACCTCGTGGTTGGCATCCCAAGGAATCGGATTTTCCAGCAAGCACACGCTTACGACCGTTCGGTTAGAGCTTAGCTCCAAGGGATGGGGAATGGCCATCCCTCGATCCAGTGCAGTAGAGCCCAGCTTCTCTCTTTCTTTGACTGCTGGCAGAAACTTGTCGGTCACCACTCCTTTTTGCTTTAAAATACCACTCATTTCTTCAATTAGGGTATCTTTGCTCGGTTGATCGGATCGGGTCATAAACCATTCCTTGTCAAAATACCGTAGCAGTGAAGTTTCCTGTTCCTCATCGCTGGCCCGTACCATCCGCGTCATTGTCTCCATATCCCGTTCCGAAGGAATCGGGCTAATCACCGCGGACGGTTTATCCTTACGTTGCTGCAAGTGAATGGTCGAAACGACGAGGTCCTCATCGACGGTGGACATCTCCTCGTATTCCCGAAGTGAAACCACTCGGGATACATCCAGCTCAGCGAACAGCGAACGCAGCCTGGATTCTAGAATCCGGGCAGTTCCATAGCCGGAGCCGCACACCAGCAACACGGTTTTACGACGCCGATGAGGGATATTGTATTTGCGTTCCAATGCAGCCCCGATATGAAGTGCCAAATAACCGATTTCGTTATCGTTGATGTCGTACGGAAACGATTTTTGTAGTTCTTTTACCGCACCAACTGTGATTTCATAGGCAAGCGGATAATACTTGCGAATATGTCCAAGCAGTGGATTACGCATGTTCATACCATGCTCCAGCCGAGTCAGCATTGGCTTCAAATGTACAAATAAATCCTTGGACAACCGTTCGTCGTCACGCAAGTCATAGGTAAAGCGTTCGTAGACGAATGTCAGCATCCCGCGCACTGCCAAGAAGAGACGGTCAGACTGGAGGCGTTCCCACTCGGTTTCGGCCATCTTTTTGCTGACGACGTGCAGCAGAACATAATCGAACTCTCCTTCTGGACAGGTGATGCCAAAGACCTCTTCCATCTCCCTCAGCATGGCGCTAGCCAATTCAATATCCCGCTGACTGCCCACTACCGCCTCAAAGCGTTCTAAACCATGTCCTTCCTTCACTCGCAGCACCATGACCGCCAAATGAGTGATGAGATCTTTCAGCGCCAAATCAGCCATTTTGGTCCCAACGCTCCGCAAATGCTTTAGAATAATTGTCCGGATCTGCGGTAGATCCAATCCTTGAAACAGCTGTTGTTGTTCCAAGGGCATGTCGCTGCGTTGTCCCTCTTCATCGCGGACGTCAGCATATTCAGCCAGGCAGTAACGAATACTCTTTTCTTCCCCAATCACCTTTACACCATGTCCCGGCTTGGTGCACAGGGTGAGGCTATAATCCTCCAGAATCCGACGGATGATTTTAGAATCATTATTCATCGTGGCCCGGCTAATATATAGCTCATCGGCGAGATCTTCCATCTTCACGTATTCCCTCGCATTCAGCAGCTTGAACAGCTCATACCGTATGCGCTCTTCCGGAGCCCCCGGTAGCCGCTGACTTACTTCTGTTTCTTCCTGACTTTCATCCGCAAAAAAATGGTATTTCTCACGATCATCAACCCTAATCGTATAGCCGCTACCCCTCTTGGATTCCAGATATGCTCCATATTCATTCAGCATACTGTCCAGCTTCTTAAGATCATCGCGGATGGTCCGCTCTGTTACCTCCAGCCGCTCAGCGAGCGCTTTGGTGGTCCAAGACCAGCCTTGATCATTTCCACTGACGAGCTGGTACAGCTTTTTCAAGCGTTTGTAGGGAAAAATCATGTAGATATAAGACCTCCTTTCCGATAAACCGTATTTTACTTCCACGTTAGTTCAATTCTGGGGTTACCAGTACCGTTAACAGCTTGCAATGCTGCAATTCCGGCAATTGTGCACCTTCCTTATCGGACGAAACCAATGTTTCTCCCTTGGAACGCTCATCCAGCGAAACCAACTCGTAGTGGGCCGATTCGCTGTATGTGATATGTGCAGTCGCATTTTTCTCTAAATAAGGATTAAATACACGGACGATATAACCATCACTATGCTCTGCTTTCTTGAATGCACTCAAGATTACATTGGAATCCTTGCTTAAAGATAACAGGCTGTAGTTTTGCTCAAATATTCTTTCTTCGTCTCGGAAGGCAAAAATTAAACGACCGTTCAGAAAATCAGACAACTGGTAGCTGGACAATGGTGTTAAATATTCCTTGGCCGCTTGAGCGATGCCCGCCTCGTCAAACCCGGACTCGTGGACATGTAGAGCAAACGTAAATGAGAGTTCACCGAGCAGCTGTGCATCTGGCGTTTCTACGATCTTTTCTCCTGAGGCACGACCCGGGCGGTATAGCAGATTCTCCTTGCCCATATAACCAAAAGTGCGGAATAACGTCAGCGCTATTGTATCATGTTCATGCCCAATGATTTCATATTCCCTTACTCCTTCAGTCATCACGGCTACTCCATGGGAACCATCGTTTAATGCAACATAGCTTTGCATAGCTTCAATGGTGATCGGCTTTTCTGTCCACTGCTCCCGTTCCCATACCTTTACTTCCTCCAGCGTAGTTGGACGGGCAATGACTCCGAACGGCTGATCTGCAATAGATAGCTTAGAGGCAATCCCGGTATCAAATAGCACCCGCAGACGGTGACTCAGCACTCGGTTGTCCACATCCACCGAGAAACGTATCAGGCGTTCACCTTTCCGCAAGGAGACCGATGCCTGCAGTGGCAACTCAGCTGAAGTCCCAGCAGTGGAACGCTCATTTAAATCATACGGAACCTTAAGCTTCATCCGAAGGGACAATTCTTCGGATACCGTACTTTTGGATGTTATCGTCTCCACATCAGCACCAAGCGAAGAAACTGTAAGATCACGTTCCGGTGGAGAATAATTGTAGGAATCTCCGTCATCTCCGTTGTCCTCGAACACCATCTGATCTGAGTACACACGTCCCGAAATTTTATCCGTGATGCTTAATGCCCCGTTCTCCTGTACGGCTATGCTATAGAATTCATTTTCAATATGTTTTCCGTTGCTACGTTCTGCTGTTGCATCCCCTGTTGCACTAAAATCAAATATAATTTGTGTGTACCCCATAGCAGGTACTTCCTGAAGCTCCACCAACAACTTGGCACGGAATACACGCTCAGGCAGGTACACCTTTTTGCTCGGATTCAGATCAATATGCTGACCGAGCACGTAGTCTGTTTGTTCCACTTTCTCGGTAATCGTATACAAAAGCTGCTGACCGTTCGTATCCCGAATGACAAAGCTTCCTTCGGGCAAGTAAGCATCAATTTCTGTCACTCCCTTACGCGGGTAAGGCAACGTATTAAAGACGGTGAAGGCAAAAGTCTCCTCCTGCTTAATCTTCGACGCGATCAGTCGCTTGTGCAGCTCCAATACATTCTCCGCGATATCCCTTGCCTGTTTATAACGAAAAGCCACATCCCGATTCGTCGTATCACTATTGCATCCACCAATGCTGTCGTGGGCTGCATTTTCAAACAAGAGCTTCCATATATCCTTCACGATATAATGTGGATATTCATGCCCAAGTGCATGGCTGATCGACAGTACAGGCTCCAGCGTGTTCACGATTAAATGTTCAATCTCGTTATTTTGCTGCTTAAGGTCAGCCCGTGTGGAAAAAATCGACTTATGAATACGCATATGCTTGGCTTCCATAAGCTCTCCTTCCAGTACAGGAAGGTCGTTGCTGTCCTTTTCAATCTCTTCAAGGAAACGTTCCGGCTCATTCATCACATATTCTCGTTCCGGGTCCAGCTCGTTGAATGTGCGAATCAATTCTGGCAAGTTCAGGCGGATAGGTGCTTGGTCGAAGCCGTTGGGAAAATAAACATGGCGCGTGGACGCTTTTTCTTCCAGCGCACCGATCTGGCTGTCGAGATACGTCTCAAGTTCTCCCGCTTCCTCTGGAATATTCCCACCATAGTAGTAGCCAAACGGCATCTGTACCGCAAACACCTGACTGCCATCCGACCCCTTCCACAAAAACTCGGTTTTAGGATTCGTATTATCTGCCACCCCGCGCCAGAATAAAAAATGCCGAATACCAAACTCCTGATAAATCTGCGGCATCTGCGCCGACTGGCCGAAGGCATCCGGCACATAACCGACCTTCATGGCATGACCATATTTCTGCGCCGTTTCCATACCGTAATACAGATTACGGACCATCGATTCACCGGAAATCACCAATTGATCCGTCTGCGTATACCACGGCCCGGTCATCAGGCGTTTATCGCTTACCAGACGGCGAATGCGCTCTTCATCCTCCGGGCACCAGCGGGTATAATCGTCAAGCAAGGACCCTTGGGCATCTAAAAGATAGTATTTAAAACCGTCCCCATTCTCCAACGCATCCAATACTTCTTTCACATGCTTCACCAAGTAGACTTTGGATCTGGAAGTGGTAAAATACCATTCCCGATCCCAGTGAGTATGTGGTATGACATGCACTTTCGTACGGCTCATATCTCGTTCTCCCTCCATGCTGTCTATTCTTTATCTAGTGATATTTAGTCAAATACAAGCTCAATGTCTTCTCCATTTTTCTTAACAGAGGCCTCTTTCGTTTCAGCCTGCTGCTGTTCTTCCTCACGGAAATTGACGAGCAAGGTTCCTGCCACAATGATTAATGCGCCTGTAACCCCTCCAGCCAGATATGCAAACGGAGTGCCTACGGAGATGGCGCCATACAAACCGCCAATTGGAGGCATGATGACATGTGCGCCCAGCAAAGCTGTCAATGCTGCACCTGCTGCGCAGGCAATCATATTCAATGGAATCAGCTTGGCAGGGTTACGCAGTGTAAACGGGATAGCCCCTTCCGTAATTCCGATAATGCCCATGATCACGGAGCCTTTTCCAGCTTCCCGATATGTTTTGGAAAAGCGACGCTTCAGAATTAGGGTTGCAATTCCATAGCCTAGCGGTGGAATACAGATGGCAATGTTTACGAAAATATTGGGTAAATACACACCCGACAGGAATAACGCATTTCCCGCCATCCAGGCAGCTTTATTGACGGGACCCCCAAGATCGAACCCAATCATGGCTCCCAAAATTAAGGCTAGCGCCAAGGTGCTGGTTCCGCTCTCACTCATATGCTTAATCCAGTTGACCAGTCCTTCATTAATCGCGCTCAACGGCCCACCCAGGATGACGGACATGAGAATCCCGGTTAAACCTACCGTAATGAGTGGCAAAATAATCAGTGGAACAGAACCTGCGGCCGGGCCGGTGATTTTCACTTTGTTTTTCACCCAGAGGGTGAGATACCCGGCGAAAAAGCCTGCAACAAGAGCGCCCAAGAATCCCGCATTCGTCTCCTGTGCCAGCACGCCGCCAATCAACCCTGCAGCAAGTGCAGGCTTGTCGGCAATCGAATAAGCGATATACCCAGCCAGAACCATGTTTAGCAGTCCAATTCCGCGCCAACCTACATTTTCAACTAAGTATAAAATATGAAGAAAACCGCTTTTGTCAGCATATGGACCAAAGTCAGTGACACCCATGGTCAGACCGATAATTTTACACACGGCAACAATCAAGGAGCCTGCAATAATAACCGGAAGCAAATAAGAAATGCCTGTCATCAGATGCTTTTTAGCTTCACTCAGCCATTTTTTCATCATGTTCTCCCCCATCATGAATACTACTGTTATTCAAAGGCTCATCGGATATCATTCAAGCCAGCTATGCTGCTGATTGTCCGTGTTGCCTTCCTAATCTTATTTTTGAGCAGAGATGGCCTCCACCGCTTTGGTAAGAACCGCTTCCGCATTGTTGACCGCATGACCGATTTTGACGCGAACGATTCTTTTATCTTCAAAACGCTCTGCATCCTTCACTGTCTGATCCGAGGCAATCAGTACAAAATCCGCCGCTGCAATGTCTTCCTCCGTAAGTTTGTTCACCTGGCCTAGTGCGCCTTGCTGCTCCACTTTAATATGGTGACCGAGCTGTGCCGCCGCTTTTTCCAGTGCTTTTGCCGCCATTGGAGTATGAGCCAACCCTGCGATACAGGATGTAACGCTTACAATTTTCATTATGACACCAACCCTTCTGTATACTGTTCCAGCAAATGATACACATCGCCGCTACTATTGGCACCCGCTACCGCCTCTTTAAAGGAATCCTCTAAGAGCAGGGTTGCGAGCGAGGAAATAATTTGTAAATGGGATACATCCACGGACCCTTTAGGCACCAAAATACTAAAAATATACTGGACAGGCTTGCCATCATGAGAGGCCCAATCAATGCTATGTTCCAATCGGATCACGAGGACTGCTGGTCTGGTGACCACTTCGCTCTGCGTATGAGGTATGGCAAACTGATCCTGAAGCCCTGTCGAATATACCTTTTCCCTCTCCCACAAATCCTGTACCAGTTGCTCCCTATGGACGGTGACACCCAGCTTTTCAGCCTCTTGGGCAATAAACTCAAACACAGCCGATTTGGTCTCCAGCTTCTCATCCAAATAAATCTGTTCTCTAGTAATCATGGTGAATGTCTCTCCTCCCTTCTATCTATAAGTGAAACGCTTACAAGTTTATTTTAGCCGACTCTTCCTCCATGTTTTATCTATAAAATTTCCCTATCCAAGCGGAAATGCACTAGACATTGTTCATAAATGTTTTGTGATAGGCATTCCGGTATTGGGAAGGAGTCATGTGGGCTCTCTTTTTGAACAAACGCATAAAATACTTCTCATCGGTATATCCTGCCTCTTCAGCAACCTGCTTAATGCTCATATCTGTACGGGAAATCAACTCTTTGGCTTTGTTAATACGAATACTATGAATGAACTCCAGGGGACGCATGCCTGTATTTTGCTTGAATAAACGAGATATATAATCCTTGTTGTAATTGAATTTTCGAGCTAAATCCGTCACGGTCAATGGTTCCTCGGCATGAATACGGGTCCACTCAATAATTTTGTTAAAACTCACATTCCCTTGTGAACTGGCAGGATTGGAAAGCAAGCGGCTAAGCGCCAGTTCAGATATCTCGATCAGCAGCGAGGTGAACAAATAATTTGCACTGTGATACGTAAGATAATGTGAGTTGGCTACATGCAAAATCTGATTGACGATAATATGAATCCGATCTCCGTTGTCTGCCTGTACACATTGCGGTAAATAGATATCACGCATCACACCATGTCGCTGCAAAAGCCCATCCATGACACTTGTTTCCTGCTTCATTTCTTCATTAGATAATACATTCGGGGTCGTGGGAACATCGAAATGAAACCAATAAAATTTCACGCCCGGCAACGATTCCCGGTATCCTTTATGCGTACGACCGGGGTACAGCAATAGAATATCTCCCTCGCCTACTTCAAAATCTTCCCGTTCCTCCCGTATATATACCGTCTCTTGGACACCTAGGATCAGCTCAAAATTCTCAATGGAACGACTCATATGCTTCCAAGGTACCTCGTTAACAAACTCGCCTGCCGAGATCAGTTGGACCGGAGCATCTACATTTACTTTTAGATAGGTCATGTTATCGCCTCTTTAGATTCATGTTCGGATTTGTCCACCCATTGTATGGTTAAGCTACTGACATACCGCGATTGCAATGCTAATGTAGTGGAGAAATATACACTTTCATCTTAGCTAAGGAGCGATGATTTTGAAAGCTAAAGCTTTTGACTTGCATAAAGTAAGAATTGATTCCGGCCCACTTTTACATGCGATGGAACTGAATACGGCCTACCTGCTGAGTTTGGAACCTGACCGTTTACTATCACGCTTTCGTGAATATGCGGGACTGGAGCCCAAAGCAGCTCACTATGAGGGCTGGGAAGCACGTGGCATCAGCGGACATACACTCGGTCACTACCTGTCCGGCTGTGCACTGATGTTTGCCTCCACAGGCGACGAAAGACTGTTGGAACGCGTGAACTATGTGGTCGACGAACTGGAATTATGCCAAAACAGTCATGGAAACGGATACATTTCCGGCATTCCACGTGGGAAAGAGATTTTTGAGGAAGTAAAAGCCGGAGATATCCGCTCCCAGGGCTTTGATCTGAACGGCGGTTGGGTCCCGCTATATACCATGCACAAGCTTTTTGCGGGCTTGCGTGATGCACATCTACTGGCGCATCATCCCAAGGCCCTGTCTATAGAAATCAAACTCGGCAACTGGCTGGAGGATGTACTTCAAGGGCTGGACGATGATCAGGTGCAGCAGGTGCTGCATTGCGAGTTTGGCGGTATGAACGAGGTGCTGACGGATCTGGCGGAACATTCAGGAGAAGAACGCTTTTTGAGCCTGGCGGAACGCTTTTATCACGGAGAGGTGCTCAATGATCTCGCAGATAGCCAAGATACGCTGGCAGGGCGACATGCCAATACGCAAATTCCCAAAATCATTGGCGCTGCACGGCAATTTGAAATGACGGGCAAACCGCAATATGCGGACCTGTCTCGCTTTTTCTGGGATCGGGTTGTTCACAAGCATTCCTACGTGATCGGCGGCAATAGCTATAATGAACATTTTGGTGAACCCGGGAAGCTGAATGACCGTTTGGGCGAAGGTACCTGTGAAACTTGTAACACCTACAATATGCTGAAATTAACAAGACATATGTTCGAGTGGGACGCCTATGCAGCCTATGCCGACTACTATGAACGAGCCATGTTCAATCATATCCTGGCTTCACAGCAGCCTGTAGATGGACGTGTGTGCTATTTTTTATCACTGGAAATGGGAGGACACAAGTCCTTTAATTCTCAATATGAGGATTTCACATGCTGTGTCGGGTCCGGTATGGAAAGCCACTCCATGTACGGCACTGCGATTTATTTTCACACGCCAGAAACGATCTATGTCAATCAATATGTCCCTTCTACTGTGACATGGGACGAGATGGGCGTACAGCTCAAACAAGATACTCTCTTTCCGCAAAATGGACGGGGAACACTGCGCGTCATCAGCAAGGAGCCCAAATCCTTCGCGATCAAGCTAAGATGCCCTCATTGGGCGGAGCAAGGGATGATGATTAAAATCAACGGGGAAGAGTACGTCACAGAGGCTTGTCCTACCAGCTACGTTGTAATTGAACGGGAATGGAACAATGGGGATACGATCGAGTATGACATTCCTATGACCGTGAGAGTCGAGGAAATGCCGGATAATCCACGCCGAATTGCTTTTATGTATGGGCCGCTAGTGCTGGCTGGGGACCTTGGCCCTGTCACACCGGAATCCAACGAGGAGCATCTGCTTGCGTCTGTACTGATCGGAGCGGCCGACTCATTGACAACGAAGCTAATTGCTGACGGGAACGAGCCTAATACATTCCATATGACCGACTTAGGCTATATCGGAGACTTGAAGCTTCGTCCGTTTTATCAAATGTATGATCGCTCATATACCGTCTATTGGGATCTCTTTTCCCAGGAGGAATGGTCAGCAACAGAGGCAGAATATCGTACCGCGTTAGCGTATCAGCTAGAGCTGGAACGACTTACAGTCGACGTTGTGCAGCCTGCCGAAATGCAGCCTGAACGGGATCATGCCTTTACTGGAGAGCATGTAGGTCTGGGGTCCATCTATAACCGCAAATATCGCGATACATGGCCTGGGGGCTGGTTCTCTTTTGTCATGAAGGTGCTTCCAGATGAGCCTGTCCAATTGGCGGTCACTTATTTGAAGGACTTGAGCCGTCCTCATAGTGACTTTGACATCACTGCGGATGGTCAGATTTTAGGGGAAGGCAAGCTGGAGTCTGAGGAAATGAATAAATTCGAAACGTTCACCTATGAGCTTCCTCTATCTGTGACGGGCCACAAGAATGAAGTTACGATTCAATTCACAGCCCATCCACAAGGTAAAGTGGCGAAAGTAGCTGGATTACGAGTGATTAGACACTCTATTGTATGATCAAATTATCTATATAAATCTACTATAGCGCCACTACGCAGGCGGATAGTGCTTTGCTTGTACAGCACTATTCCGCCTACTCCGTTTTGATGTTCATCTTTTAAATTCAGTTTAAATACAAAAAAACAGATGCTCCTGTGAGCTATCTGCTTTTTTGTTTACCCTAATAACTTCGAATCATCGTTATTGCTTTATGTTCACTTCACAGCATGTTCATTTCACGGAAGCTGTCTCTAATCTTGCGTAGCTCTTGCTGTGCCCTGCTGTATCGCGAGGCGTAGGTCCAGGCAAGCACCTGATGATAATGCGAAGGTGTTTCAATCGTAGTCACGTTATACATGATCGGAGTCCCATCTACTTCTCCTTTTAGAGTAAACTCAATGGCAGGATATCCGTTCACCACCATATCTGAAGCGGTCCCCAATTCAGGGTCCGTAATTCCTGACACCAAATGATCCTCAATGATTCCTTTATATTCTTGAAGAGTCATACTACTGTCAAAATCGCTTTTTGGTTCAGACAATACAATCAGATATCTTTCGGTCAATTCATTTTTAATGGAGATGTCGGCATCCTCATTAATCGTATCATCTCGTGACCAATTCCACGGAGCCGTAACCGCAAACTGGCTATCCTTACTGGTAAATACCTCAGGCTTCACGATTTGAGTAATGAGCGTAGTAATTAAAGATACAGCAAAGGCAATCGAAATGATCGTCATCAGGATGATTGCTCCTACAAAAATCCCGGTTTTCTTTCTGCTGGCCTTTCCCAAATCCCTTACCTTAACCACATATGTATTCGCAGCCATATCTCCAATCCGTTGTTTCCGAGGTGTCACCAGCACACATAACCCTGCGGGCAGTCCCAGAAAAAACAGCGGATTCGTATCTACCAGCTGTATGAGGGTGCGGATCAACGATTTCACAATGCCCGGCGGTTTCCCTTCTCCATTTACGACCTGAATGCGAAGTACAAACTTACCCAGCGTATAGCCTGTAATTCCTTCCAACAATAAATAATAGCAGAAGGAGCCAATCAGGAAGAGTATCACTACCATACCCATATTGGGGGTTTCCGCTTCAGATACTTTTTTCGCTGTAAAATAAACCAGCCCTCCATACCCGAAGACGATAAGAATGAAGTCGATCATCCAGGCCGCCCATCTTCTGAAGAAGATAGAGGCTCCGTATGTTTCTGATAATACTGCCATCTTATCCGGTTCTCGTCGATGGTAGCTGCCATGAGTCGCATACTCTCCCGGAACTACTGTGGACGGATTGTTCGTTACATCATGTTCCTCCAAATGATACACCTCTGTTGTCAATTTAATCCCGGTTAAGTATAGCATCCTTTTTCATCCAGTGAAGCAAGCCTGACAGTGCACTGGAGTAAACCGAATCCCGCCGATGAACAAACCACACCTCTAATTTGCGATATTCTTCAGGCAAACGATGAGAAGCAATACTTCCCGCCTCCTCTGCCTTTGCAATCGACGATTGTGGTAACATGGACACCCCCATACCAGAGGCTACACCACCCAAAATGACTTCCAAGGTTCCGAACTCCATAACCTGATACGCATCCACACCTGCTTCGCTCAGAAAGCTTTCTGCTCTTGTACGATGCGTGCAGCCTACGTCGAAGAACAGCATAGGCTTGGCAAGCAACTTGCTCATATCACTTTCTCCTGGTTCCGAGATGAGTACCAGTTCCTCTTCAAAAGCTGCAACATACTCTATATGCGGATCATCGACGGGGCCATAGACGAACGCCCCATCTAATTCGTAATTTAATACCTTTTGTACGAGATCATGGGTGCTGCCTGTCATAAGCGATAGATGGACATCAGGATATTGAGCGTGATATTCCGTCAATAAAGAAGTCAGATGTGTAACCGCCGCCGTCTCAATCGAGCCCAGTCGCAAAGGTCCCGCAGGCTGGTCTGAATATTGAGTGGACTTTACTGCCTCGTCCAGCAAGGTCAGTATGGTATCCGCATATTCCAGCAGATTCTCTCCTGCTGGCGTTAACGTCATTCCCCGGTTAGATCGGCGAAATAGCGGTACGTTCAATTGTGCCTCAAGCTGCTGAATCCGCGAGGTCACATTGGACTGTACATAATTCAAAACTTGCGCAGCCTTCGTGATACTGCCCTCGCGAGCGACGGCCCGAAAAATTTTCAAATCACTGCTTTCCATGTATACGTCACCTGCTTGGTATGATCATTTATGATACTCACGTTCGATTTTGTTCATTTTACCGGATGCTTGCCGCTCTGTACAATTCAATATACATGCAATTGCATCTAAATTCGCACCACGGGAGGTTTTAAAATGAAAGCCGTAATCCATGCCAGCAAAAGCGGCCCTGAGGGCCTGACATATAGAGACATTGCGGACAGACAGCCGGGACACAACGAAGTGAAGGTAAGACTCAAAGCCGCAGGCTTGAACCATCGGGACCTATTCCTCATGGCAGATCGAGCTGCCAACGATGCTCCACTCATTCTCGGATCGGATGGAGCAGGTGTGATCGAGGCTGTGGGTGCTGGTGTCCCAACCTCGCTGGTAGGCACCGATGTAATTATCAATCCCTGTATCGGATGGGAGAATACGCATCACGTTCCCTTAGTTCCGGCCATTCTGGGCGAGCCTTCAGACGGGACATTCGCTGAATCGGTTATCATCCCCGTCCAAAATGCCGTCAGCAAGCCAGCATACCTTTCATGGGAAGAAGCAGGGGTACTGCCTTTGTCTGCTTTGACCGCTTACCGCGCGCTCTTCACAAGAGGCCAGTTACAGCAGGGTGAGCACGTCCTCATTCCCGGTATTGGCGGTGGTGTAGCCACGTATGCCATGCTTATGGCTTTAGCGGCAGGTGCACGGGTCACCGTCACATCACGCAGCGAAGCAAAGAGTCAGGCTGCCCTCGCCCATGGCGCTAATCATGCATTCGACAGCCATAGCGAATGGAAAGAAAGTATGAACGGAGACACCGTGGATCTGGTTCTTGACAGTATCGGTCCTGCTACGTTCGATAAATATTTTGATATCCTCAAGCCGAACGGTCGGATCGTTACATTTGGCGCAAGCTCAGGAGATCGAGTAGAGATTCCGCTGCGGTCTATATTTTTCCCTCAAATCAGCATCATCGGCACCTCTATGGGCAGTGGCGAGGAATTCGCAGCTATGCTTCAGTTTATGGAGCGCCATGCACTCCATCCGATTATAGATAGCGTATTTCCTTTACAAGACACACCGCAAGCCTTCCACCGTATGCAGCAGGGAGCGCAGTTAGGCAATATAGGGATCAGGATGGAGTAAGGGGTCTGAACGAAGTAAAGGAATAGAAAAAAATCCACTGCCGTAAAATGCCTTCATCCAGAAGTCAATTTTATGGTAGTGGACCTATTCAGTCGATCAAACGATGCTGGACCCATTTGTTGCCGCGGAAGCGCCAAAGGAAGACGATCCCCCGCACGCCCCATTCAATATCCATAGCCAACCAGACACCAACAATCCCCAGGTTGAACACAATGCCCAAAATATATCCGAGCACCACCCGGCACAACCACATGGACAGCATTGAGGTGAGGGACGTAAATTTTGAATCACCTGCTGCCCTTAGTGCAGAGGGTGTAATAAAGGCAATGGACCAGAGCGGAATCTGGGCCAACGTATTAATCAGTATGACAACAAAAATGTCATCTACGATTTCGGCAGGCGGATGAAACAGCCCCACCATCGGCTCAAACAAAGGCATCAGAATTAATCCCATTACAATAAACGAACAAGACGACAGCCAAATGAACGATTTGGTAAACTTCCGGGCATCCGCGACATTTCGACGTCCCATGCATTGACCGACCACGGTTACAATCGTAAGAGCCAAAGCATTCGCAGGGATTTGGAACACATTAGCTAGCGATGAGCAAATAGCATTCGTCGCCAACGCATTTGTCCCCAGGCTCACAATGAAAATTTGGGTTAAAATTTTCCCCCCATTAAAAAACATCTGTTCCGATGCAAAGGGAAGCCCGATAAACAGAATCTTTTTAAGCATAGCCAGATTAAAATAAAGCATATCTCTAAGCTGGACACGCAAGTCATCATCTACCCTGACCAAATAGATCAGCGCGCATACTGCTCCTGCATATCTGGACACATTGACGGCAATCGTCATGCCCAGCACACCCATATCCAATACATTAATGAATACCACATTGAGAAGCACGTACGAGAGGTTCATGATGAGCGAAAGAGCCAGCGATGCCCTCGTCTTCCCGATTCCCCTCAGCGCCCCACACACTGCCTCAACGATTGCAATTCCCACAAAAGACATACAGCTTCCCAGCAGATATACCTTACCGTTAGCTAATACATCAGGCGAGGCCGAACCAAACAGAACACTTAAAATTGGATTGTACAACACGATCATAAACAAACTGATACATAAAGCCAGCAAGGAAACGGAGGAAATGGTACCGGATGCGGCTTTAGAGACCATGAGGTCGTTACCGCTCCCCTTATACTGTGCTACAACAACCGTTCCCCCGGTAGACACTGCAACAAACACATTGATCAGAAAAATATTCAAAGAATCGATCATATTTACAGCACTGACTGCCGCCATCCCCGACGAGCTAATCATTGCCGTGTTCACCAAATTAAGACCCACAATAAAAGCCTGATCAATCAGAAGCGGGATAAACAGCGCAATAATCTGTCGATAATCGATAGACTCTCCTGAAAAATGCTTATTCAGAAAGCCATGTGTTCTCATCCTTACACTCAGTTGACTCATATCATCACATTCTTTTTCTCAAATTGAAAAAAACCCTTCAACAGAAGAGCCTTCATGGCGAAAAAATGTATAAAGTTGCAAGGCTAGATGTGTCTAGTTCTTGATTCTGTACACTTTTCTCTACATAGAAGTATTACTCCAAAAGAAAATACTGTCAATGGCTTTACTCACATTTGAATAGAAAAAAACAAAAAAACCTGCTCAGCTCAGTGAACAGGTTTTGGAGCAGCATTATAATGCTTTAATATATCATTAAACCCTTGTTAAAAGAATGTCTATGATCTTCTCGAAATTAAATCTTGTTGAATAGAAGCTTCATTCTTTTCGAATTTTTTATAAAAAAACATAGGAATGATTCCGATCAAGAAGACGATAAATGGCAGCCAGATAAAGCTAAACTGAATGCCGGACAACGCCGTAGGGGTTTGAACTTTTCCAGCGATATAACCGGTGCTGCCCATGATCCATGCTGGCAATAATCCGCCGATTCCGCTACCCGCTTTAATACAGAATGCGCTTCCAATAGAGGTCAGGAAACCACTTGCCCGAATACCATTTTTCCATTCCCCATAATCGACTGTATCTGACAACATCGCAAACGGCATAGAACATGCAAAACCTGATCCTAACGCACCAATAATCCAGCCGATAATAATGAGGGTTAAATCTGTACTACCCATTAAAATCACGACTTGACCCAGCGCAGCTAATATCAATCCGATAATCATAATCGCATTTTTACTTAATTTTCTGGCGAAAAACGGAATCAGAACCATCGAGATCAACTGCAAGGAGGTCAGTCCATTGATTAAGGGTACTAAATCCTTACTGTCCAGATTGTATTGCAGATAAAAGATTAGCGTAGCTGAACGAATATTCAAACCGATCCAGTAACACAGGTTGGCAGCTACAACAAGCATCCAGGGCCAGTTTCGTTTGATGGCTGTAAAGCTTTTAGCAATGGGAACGGATTTCGTTTTCACTGCTGCATTTTCTCGCAAATCCGCAAACGCTATGAAAAACATAATAATCGCCATGATTCCAAATAAAACGAGCGTTAAGGAAAATCCTTTTTGATCATTCCCCTGTCCAAAGAAAGCGACCAAAGGTAACGTAAACGTGGTGGCGATGAAGAAACCCACATTCCCCCCGACCATGCGGAAGGAGTTCAAGACTACGCGTTCATTAGAATTGGTGCTCAGATTAGGCAGAATAGACGTAATCGGCGTACTAATTCCTGTGTACAGGATGCCGGCTATGATATACGTAATGGCGGCATATGCAATTTTGCCCGACTCACTCCAATTGGGTGTCGTAAACGTAAGGACCATGAACACAGCGAACGGAATAGCTAACCATAGAAAATAAGGTCTGCTCTGGCCGTATTTCGACTTGGTTCGGTCAATCAGGATGCCCCAAATCGGGGCATCAATGGCATCGATAAAACGGGTGATAAATAGTAATGTCCCGGCAATTCCGATAGAAAGACCGAATACATCTGTATAAAAATATAATAGATAACTGGAAATGACACAGTATAGTAAATTGCCTGCTGTATCCGTTAATGAATAGCTGATTTTACGATGAAAAGGAACGGTACTTGTTGCCTTTTCCGGTGGTTCCGTACTCACAATTCTCGTACTCATGATCTTTCCTCTCCCCATGCGAATGAATTATGATTCATAAACCCATACACGCATTTCCCCTTTAGCCCGATTGCACCAGGCGTAGTAAGGAATGGCGGTAATTTGTTGAGGAACAAATTCAGGAGGCTCCGAGCTATATAATGCATTCGAATTTTTTAGCCGGTATCCCTCTATGGTCAGCTTTACAACGCCACCCAGCAGGTTTTCGCTGAACTCTTCCGTAATGAGGCTATCCTTCGTCAATCTTAATCCTGCCAAATTCGCTCCATTATCTACTTCTTCCAGACAGAACACGACTGGGCCGCGTTGGAGAGCAATTTGCTGCTGGTTCATAGAGACCAGCGGATTGCTTCGAATGCGTTCAACTGGCATAGCCAAATGCAGAGTTACCACATCTCCGTCCTTCCAAGTACGCTGAATCTCGATATAGCCATTTTCCAGATGGTCTAATGATATAGCTTCCCCATTCACTTTCACCTCTGCCTGCTTGCACCAACCCGGAATCCGCAGTGCCCATTTGAAGGAAGTCGGCTCTGTTAAGTGGATCGAAAAGGTTAGATCCGCATCCCATGGATAACGATGAGTTTGTGTAATCTCAACCTCATGACCAGATAAAGTCATGTTTACCTTGCTGGCAATATACAGATGCGTATACAACGTATCATCCGTTTGGGTGTACATATTGTCCTCGACCGATGCAATCATTCGTGCCAAATTGGGCGGACAGCAGGCGCAGAAGAACCATTTTTGCCGTTCTGTTTTTACATGCTCTTGATCTTTTCTGGATTTTTGAAAAGGATTAACCTCCAGCGGATTCACGTAGAAAAACCGTTTCCCGTCCAGATCCATCCCACTAATCGTTCCGTTGTATAGCGCACGCTCCAAAACATCGGCATATTTCCGGTCTGGCGCTAAGCGCAGCATACGATTGGCCCAAAAGGCCAGCCCTACAGAGGCGCAGGTCTCACAGTACATACTGTCATTGGGAAGATCATGATGGCAAGTGAACGCTTCCGCGTTTACAGTAGAACCGATCCCTGCAGTGATGTACATTTTATGATTCGTTACATCATCCCATAGCGTTTCACAGGCTCGTAACAGGGAAGCATCCCCTGTTTTCGCGGCTAAGTCCGCCATCGCAATATACAGATACACCGCTCTCACCGCATGGCCGACTGCCTCTTTTTGTTCCCGCACAGGTTGGTGTGCTTGCTGGTATTCGAAGCCTACGCCAAAATTAATGTTGTTATCATCATTCCAGGTGGGCTCTGTTTGAATATGTTTTCTCTTTTCTTGTTCCTCTGCAAAGTAAATAGGATGCTGTCCCCGCTGTTCAATAAAATATTGCGCTAATTTGAGATATTGATCCTTTGCAGTTACGTCGTATAATTTGATCAAGGCCAACTCAATTTCTTCATGTCCCGGGTAGCCTTTCCGTTTCCCTTCTTCCGTACCAAAAATCTGCTGAATCAGATCTACGTATTTCTCCATAATGTGAAGAAACTTCGTTTTGCCCGTCGTTTCATAATAAGCAACAGCCGCTTCTATAAAATGCCCTGCACAATACAGCTCATGATTATCTCTTAGGTTCGTCCAGCGATTGTTGGGTTCCTTGAGCAGATAGTACGTATTCAGATATCCATCCTTAGCTTGAGCTCTTCCCAACAATTCAATTACTTCATCAGCCCGCTCTTCAAGCGCAGGATTCGGATGATCCCTTAAGCTAAAGGCAACCGTCTCCAGCCATTTGGCAATATCACTGTCCTGGAAAACGGTTCCATAATACTCCCCACTGGATTCCCCGGCTGCAATCCTAAAGTTTTCAATCGCGTGACTGGGTTCTGTATCTGGTAATTCATCATTTAATGCTTTCCACTGATAAGGAATAACCTCTTCCGCCACAACCTGCTTATACTTTTTCCAAAATAAATCATCAACGATGACATGCTTAACTGGCTTTGCCGTTTTCATTGGATAAACATCCCTTCCTGGAAATAGAACGCTTTCATTTTCGAAAAAATAAGGATAAAGTAATGATAATATCGTACAAGCTAACCTGAGCTCCCCTTGCTACGTCCTTATTTTATCAACCTGAATTTATAAAAAAAATCGCGATCTTTAACTAAAACTTATACGATTTCACACACAAAGGAGCTGGCTTCCATGAGCAAAACAGACTTTCTATCCTTCCTTGTCCCTCCGCTGCCTTATTTCATTGAGGGGAATTTTACTACATATCAAAAAGGGGACTGGCACCCGAATCGGTATAATTTAGGTTATTTTGACGTAATAATCATTAAAGAAGGATTGCTGCACATTGGCGAAGAGGACGAAGTGTGGAAGGTAACTGAAAATTACGCTCTCATTCTTGAACCGGATAAACATCATTTTCCCATTGAGGCATGTACAGAACAAACCTCCTTTTACTGGTTCCATTTTCAAACCAATAGCATGTGGTGCGCACAATCCTCGCCCAATCCTATTATACCCAGCACCCCCATTCCCGAGCTGCACTTTCATTCAGAACATACGACCATTCATTTGCCCAAAATTCAAAAAGTGGTAAATCCACATGAGCTATTTTCGAAATTAGACTATTTACTAGCCTCTACTTTAAAGCCTAGAAAACTGGCACTATGGGAGGCCCAACAGACGTTTGTGAATGTTTTTCAGAGTTTGGAGTATGACCAGAATAATAAAGACAGCTCCTCTAAGTTGGCAGAACAGATCGAAATATACCTAAAACAGAATTACAAAAATACAATCACCAATAAGGATTTGGAGACCCATTTTCACGTACATCAGAACTATCTCGCCAGATGCATGAAGGTCGCCTTCCAGCGCACACCGCTTGAGTATTTAATGGATTATCGACTGGATCAAGGGCGTAGTCTTTTGCTGCAAACCGACTGGTCCGTCCAACAAATTACCGAGGAAACAGGATTCTCCCAAGCAAGCTATTTCTCCAAATGCTTTAAAGAAAAATTCGGAATGTCTCCAAAGAATTACAGACAACAATACTGGAAGCCAGTCCATTGAATGCTTACATCTCCTTTACATTCCTTTTACATTTTCATTGTATCCTTTTGATATTCTCACTTTATACTGAGTCGGTTATATCATTTTCACTTCAGAAAAGGGGCATACATATGAAGTCAACTAAACTCGCATTATTAGCCATTTTAACGGGGGTCCTGGTATCACCAGAACTGACCTATGCGGCAGACATTCAGCCATCCGGGTATGCACCACTACGGACACAGGCAGATAAAATGGGGGCGACAATTACATGGGACAGTGATGACCAGTCTGTTTTGGTCAAACTGAAAAATGGCATTGTCGGGACCTTTACAGTGGGTGAGAAGCAATATCGTCTAGCTGGACTAAGCGGAAAAGCGGACCGGGAAATTAAAATAGTGAATGGAAATGTATATCTTCCTACGAAACTTCTTACAGCGCTTGAAGCAGAGAACAGCAAATATGCAGATCCTAAGGACGCAGTTCCCACCTATAAAGTAATCCCCTCTGCCGAAACAGAAGCTGTGGAGGATGGAGAAGACGCAGCCGACGACCCTGCAATCTGGCTCAACCCGGCCGATCCAGAGAAAAGTAGAATTTTAGCAACCAATAAAGGCGGCGGGATTTTAGTCTATGATCTGGAAGGCAAACAACTGCAAAACATGAAGGTCGGAAAAATGAATAACGTGGACCTTCGTTACGGTTTCACATTGGGCGGCAAAAAAATTGATATCGCAGGGGCAACCAATCGAACCAACAACACGATCGATATCTTTGCCATTGACGGTGCATCAGGAAAGCTGACCAACGTGGTTGGCAAACCTATTAAAGCATCTATGAAAGAAGTGTACGGATTCAGCTTATACCATAGCCTCAAGACAGATAAATTTTACGCGCTCGTGTTGGGCAAAGAGGGTGAATTTGAACAATATGAGCTGACTGATGACGGAAGTGGCAAAATTGCAGGTAAGCTTGTCCGCCAGTTCAAGCTGAATACGCAATCCGAAGGCATGGTTGCTGATGATGAATATGGTACGATCTACATCGCTGAAGAGGATTACGCCATTTGGAAGTATAGTGCCGAGCCAGACGGTTCTTCCGAGCCTCTGCGACGTGTTGATATTGCAGATGGGCGCAGACTTCACGATGACATAGAGGGACTTACATTGTATTACGGTAAAGATGGCAAGGGGTATCTTATGGCTTCCAGTCAAGGAAACAGCAGCTATGCGATCTATGAACGACAAGGCGACAATGCATATGTAAGCAACTTTACGATCAGCGCGAGCCCTACCGTTGACGGTACGTCTGTCACAGACGGTATTGATGTTCTTGGCTACGGATTAGGCAAGAATTTCCCTCATGGTATCTTCGTTGCACAAGATGACGAAAATCTTCAAAACGGCAAAAAGTTAAATCAGAACTTTAAAATGGTGCCCTGGGAGCGAATCGCTACGGGAGCCCCTACTCCGCTAACGATAGACGATGGCATCAATCCGCGTGAATTGGTAAACAGAAGCACACAGTAATGCCCTTCGGGGAAATCAACTCAACATTCCGACTCTATTCATAGAAAAAAGAGGTGTTCCAAAAGCCATAAAACGGCTGCTTGGGACACCCCTTTTTGTTTTTAAGCGGGAAAAGGTTTAAGATCCAGCACCAGCACATTTACCGAGTTGGCCGGTAAGTCTAAGAGAACAGAATCCGTATGAAGCGTGATCTGCTGTTCGGTAGGCACCACCTTCTCATCATTTTTCTTGTTCACGTTAGGTACATGAACAAGCGAGGAATCGCCAGTTAGTGTAATCAGCTTAGCGACGGACTCAACACTCAAATCTTGTAGATTCAGCTGTGTTACCTTATCCACGTTGCCGGCATTCACCAGTTTCACGTATACATGCTCAGCATCTTGGGTTACCGAGTTGAACACGTCTCTGTTGTAAGCCTCCAGCTTGTAGTCCAGCACTTTGCTGGTTGTCTCGCCGTCGGTGTACGAGCAAATCAGATTGCTGCCCGTTTCACCGCCGTAGTTCACTGTTATGGTGTAGTCCGTGTTGTCAGCCAACTCTTCATAGCTAGCTGCTCTCAAGTTACCTGCCGCTGTACTGGAAGAGTAGTCACCCAATGTGTAGCCTTCTATGCCTTGCTTGTAAACCTTCACGCCAGTAGCCTTGCCGCCATAGCCGATCGCGTATTCGACAACGTCCTTTTTCTCCGCAGAAATATCCGTGAGACCCGCACCCACATAAAAACCGTCCGTGCCGGAAATACGGGAAGCGACCACCTCTACCTTGTAATTGCTCCAGCTGTCGTTCAAGATGTACAGACCATTCAAACCGCTATCCTGAGCTTTGAGGACAAGCCCCTTTCCTTCCTCCACTGTAGAGCCCACGGAACCGGGAATGACCTGCCAGGCCGAATTCAATTCCTGGGTAAAGTCTTGATCCAGCAGCACACTGCCGTCCTGGTTGGAAGTAACGGTCATACGCTTAATCATAACTTCGGCGTTGCCTGTAGCGATTTCAATTCCACCCTGAGGAATGAGATCCGTTGGCTTGCCGTTTTTGTAAGTAGAGAAAGAAGTGCTCAATACTTTATTCCCCAAATATTTAGCATACATTTGCTGTACATAGTAGTTCGGCGTAAACCACACTGTTTCGTCATCGAACCAGATGCAGTCTGGCGTCCATCTGTAGGTTCCATCTGTCAGCACCTTGTTAAACAGCGGTGCATAGGCAGCCAACCGAACGACATCGGCATTATTTTCGAAGCCCGTCATCACCGCTGCCTCTGCTACAGCGCCTGCCAATGTATTTTTATCCGTTGAGGCGTACTCTCCGACAAAAACCTTTGATGTTGCTTTCCAATTTATACTACCGTCCACGTTATAAGCTCTGTAGTAGTAGTTATAGCGGTCCACGTTATTCAGCAGATACTCGTTAGAACGATAATAGTGCTCGTCTGCAATGGTGTCCATATAGTCCTTTTGCTTCTCATACCAGGTTACAGTCTCCTCCGTCACCTGGTTACCATCTGCAAAAGCAACCTTAGCCGAACCGGTCATATTACCGCTTAAGAACTTCCAGCCCTGTTGATATGCATCGTCGTCTGCTTGAGCGCCAACCGTGGAAATGATATGCAGCTCATAACCCGGATAGTTTTTCTCCATATACTCATCAATCGACGTTTTGAACACTTCAAAGTTGGCAAAGAATTCTGTACCCCAGTTCTCGTTACCTACACCCAAATAACGCAGATCGAATGGAGCTTCATGGCCCATTTTTTTACGCATAGCAGCCCATTCATTATGTTCAAAATCCACACTGATCGCAAAGTCGATCAGATCCGTAAAGTTCTTAATGTAGTATTCTCTTAATGCGCCTCCAGCCGGATGAGCGTAATCGGAACGGGCTTGACAGAGAACGCCACAGGCCATAACCGGAAGCGGAGCTGCATTCAGGTCTTCTGCCAACTGGAAATACTCCATATAACCAAGGCCCATGGTCATCATATAGCCCCATACATTAAAGTTTTCCTTGCGCAGCTCGATATCCCCAATCGATTCCTTCCAATCGTATACATTTTCCCATATAAACGAACCCTCGGAAATACAACCACCTGGAAACCGCAAAAACTTCGGATGCATGCCAACAAGTGCGTTCACCAAATCTTTTCTCAGTCGGTAGTTAGGATTTCCCTGGAAGTTAGCATGTGCCGATGGGGATTGCGCTTCCTCTCCTGCGCCCCATACATCTTGTGGGAATAAAGAAACCATATCAACCGAAATGTCCCCTTCAAATGTAAGCGCCAGCTGCCCGAGAACCGTAGCTGAGCCTGTCAGCACAAGCTTGGAATCGATGCCGTACTTCTTCCACGTGTTGCCACCTTCCACCTGTATCGTAACCGAATCACTAATAGCCTTTTCATTCGAGTCTTGCAGTTGCAGTGTGATTGCCCCCGCTGAATCGGCCTTCGCCCAGATGGTAAACTCATACTTGGCACCCTCTTGGATGGACATGGCACAATTCTGGTTAGAGTCGGAAAAGCCCTTGTTCCGAATCGTTGCACCATCCGCTACCGTCACATAATAAGAGTTCACTTCTTTGTCTTTTGCGCCTAAAAACTCATTTAATCCACCGCTATGTTGTGGAGTCATCTTATCCGTATCACCAGACCAGGCGAAAAACGGGTTGCGATTCCGTCCTGTAGAGCAGCCGCATTCACCGGAAGCATGGGAATACGTATCGAACTCGAAAGATTCAAAGGAGCGATTCTGAACGAGTTCTGCATAAATCCCGCCATCTGCTGCGTTATTAATATCTTCATAGAACAAGCCGTACATCACTTCGCTGACATCAAGTACTTCCTTATTTCCATGAATGGTCAGCGTGTACGGAGGCAGCTGTTCAGGAAGAACGGATACTTCAAAGCTTTCTTCAATCTGGCTTAAGCCCTTCGTTAACAAAGCTGTGACGGTAACCCCTTGTGCGGAGGTAATCGCCTGCACCTGCCCATTGTCAGAGAGTATACTAGGTTGGCTGGATTTCCAGGTCACTCCTACTCTATCGCCCATCAGAACGGTTGGTAGAGATAAGTCCTTGGTCACAATCGTCGTTGGAAAGGACAAATATTTATCTCTAGCAAGCTTCACGATCTCTTCATCTGTCAACGAATCGCACATGACCTCAATGACTTCATCTGCCGACAAGCCTGCTTTATAAATTCTAAAGTCTGAAACGGAGCCGGCAAAGTCTACATCCGCCGCATGCTGGGAGCGACCGATAAAATTGTTGCTGTAGTTGGACGAGTCTGTAAACGTTTCGAACCATCTACGCAGCTTGGCATAGTTACCGCTGGAAGTTTGGCTGATGGAACCATCCGCTACCACTTCACCATTGACATATATCACCGGGCCGGCACTGCTTAATGTGCCGCCTTCCGTGCCGATCACAGACAGGGCTATGTGCATCCACTCATCCCTGACAAAGCCTCTTCCCGGGTCTACGGATAAATCCGCCTCGGTGAAAAGGGTTCCGCGCAGATTCCGTGTCATGAACATATAGGGTCCTGTATGGGCTTTACCAAAGTCAAAGACACGTTCCCACATATCTGTGAATCTGCCGAAGTTGACCCAAGCAGTAACCGTCACACCGGTGTTATCGCTTACATCTTTGAATAGATCGGAAGGAAGCTGGATATACGATGTACCGTTGGGGCCTCCCTCAAGCGTCAAAGCTGCTCTACCGGTAGCATGGGAAATCGCAGGTGTTACTGTGCCTGAAGCAACCCCATCGTTACCTTGCCCTGAGCTATCTTTGCCGACGTTCTCTGCATCATCAAACTTGTAACGCGCAATGATTTGATCTTGGAATTTGGTCATCATCGTTGCTCCTATACCTATAGTTTATTAATGTAATAACTAATTAGTTAATATAAATACATACTATATAGTTATAGTACCTTATCCTGAGTACCTTTTTCAATCCAATAAATCGGATTTATGAAGAAAATACTTGAACGAACTACATAAAAAAGCAGCCATCACAGAAGATACTCTGCGATAACTGCCTTTTGGCTTACAGGATTACTTGACCCAGTCGGAGCTTTTCTGAAATAAAGAAGTTTGGCCGTAGCTATGTTATCCGTTCAATTTTTGTCCACAATTCGGACAGAAGTTAGCTCCTTCGTTTTTTGTACCGCAATTCGGACAAAAATTGGGCTTATTACCGTCTCCAGATGGAGCGGGGGCAGCAGGTGTAGGCTGAGTCTCAGCCGAAGGATTTGGGTTCGGGTTCAAATTTTTCATCATTTCATTTGCTATATTCATCCCCATCATCATACTCGCCATATCCGAAGCAGCACCGCCGCCTTTTACATTACCCGATGCAATCCCGTCCGTCATCGTCACTTGTTGGTACTTTTGCAGATTACCGATCATTTCATGAGAGGCTGTCTTCGTAATCATATCTTGGATCTCTTGAGGATAATTGAAGCTCATCACATGAAAGCCAGTAATCATCATACCGTTGTCCATCACTTGCATATCCAGATCTTCTTGAATACCTTTTGAAATGTCAGAAGCATTCGCCTGCAGATTGAACATGTCCTTTCCTTCTCTGCTAATCCACTTCATCAATAACTGATCCAATACCGAAGTAATCCGTATTTTCACATCCTCAACTAGATAACTGTCCTTCACTCCGGCAATCTTATCGATGAGCGTAACATAATCGTTCACTTTAAAATTAAATGTGCCATTGGCACGAATCGGCATACCGCCTGGCAGCTGGGGGGTCGGGATCAGCACTGGATTCTGCGTCCCCCATTTGACCGTAAACTCCTTCGTATTAACGAATAAGACCTCTACCCTCATGCCACTGTTAAAACCAAATTTAAACCCTTTTAAGGTGGATAGAAATGGAATAATGTCAGAGTCCATGTTATACGACCCTTCATTCTCGAAAATACCCTCTATCTTTCCATTATTTACAAAAATCGCATCTTGACCGGAGCGGATGATTAATTTACTGCCTTTTTTAATTTCACGGTTGCTCCACTTCCAGAAAATCATATCATCTCTAAATTCTTCCCATTCTACAACATTTGCAAATTGATTTCTGAAGAACCCCATACTGTATCCATCCTTTCAGTTTAGGATTTTGCAAAATTCGATTCCAGTCGCTCCAAAGTGCAATATATAGACGAACTAGACCATTTCGATCTATATATTATTTATTGAAAGTCGCTTATTGGATTTTTACAAAATCCTCAGTTAAAATGATCCTCTGCTACCGCTATGCGAATGACCGCCGCTGGTAGTCCCACCACCACCGCCTGAGCTGCTGCTACTGCTGCTCTTTTCAATCTTCCGTTTCGTTGTCGTTGTGTGAAGATACTGATCTCGATGCTCCAGAACTCCCGAAGCGTTCGCATCCTCGTAGGTCTGTCGATTTACCGTAACCCGACCGCCAGAATTGGAAACCATTTTACCCACGATAATTGCCGCCAATCCCAGGGCAACCGCCAAATGAAGCCAGCCCTTAAAAAATATACTGTCTGGATTCACCCCTGGACGGATCGCCAAATATTTGTGCGCACTTAGAATATACTTTTGAAATGCCAACCCATAGTTACCGTTCGTCAGATCCGGGCTAATCTCATGGCGTATTTTAGTAAGCCTGTCATCATCCAGATACCGTTCTGCCTTATAAAATCCGGCCAAGTACACCTCTCTATTTCTCATATCCATCGTTAAAATGACCGCGTTCCCATGAGATCTGTCATACCCCGGACCATGGTCATCATAAAAATCCTGCGTCATTTTCATAACATCCATATTATCAGGATTGAGGGTAGTATAAATAATAATGTCCGTTTCTCTTTCTGCTCCATATTGATTAGCCATCGTATTCAACACATCATACTCTTCCTGATTGAGCAGACCCGCTTCATCATAAATCAATGGCTTCATTTCTGTCGTTGCTGGTTCGCCCTTCATTTCCATAGGAAGCGCCAGAAAAACAGCAAAGAACAACAAAACGGCTATAATCGCTCTATGCTTTTTCAATAAAATCCCCCTCCCATCATCAACCAAGTGATTAACCTCAATGAAAAGAGAGTAATGCCAAAAATACCTGCAAACCAAGCCGTCACTTTGAACTTGCTAATCGGAGGCTTACCGACTACCTTGCCCGTCTGTCCGTTCATAGCAAACGTATGTTCCAATTGATTATAGTCATAATGTATGACCCACACCGGGAGCAGGACATAATCCGCTTGTTTTAATGTAGTATCAATTTGCTTTTCCGTATAACTCACGGCCGTATACTCTGACACCGTAGAATGAATATAAGCATCAATATATTCCTTCACTTTTTCTTTAACTCGCGGAAAAAGCTCTTCTTCGTTATAACTGTATTTCTCCGCAATATAACCTGCTAGATATGGCGTTTTAAAGGGTTTTAGCTGATCGTATGGAAAAGGCTCCAATTTATCCATCAGCTCATCGTTCATTTTCTCCGCAGCATCAATCGGAACCTTTACATAATTCAAACGGATTTTCCGATATACATCAAAATGCTTCGTTTCCGTGTATTCGTAGTCTCCGCTCGTATAGGTTCTCACTTGGGTACCTTCACCTTGAACCTCAATTTTATTATGTAATTCATATAACCAGAAGGGCACATACATCCCGGTTATTCCCTTGATTCGGTCTGCTATCATGAACCGATTCGGCGTCAGACGGCCATTCTTGCACCATTTTTTGAAAGCAGCTATGGCTTCTTCCTTACTGATGGAAAAAGGAATAACCTGCGCTGGAGCCAGTTTCCCAGTCAGTCGATCCCCGAGAACCACGGCAGAACCACAAAAACTGCACACCGTTGCACTCGTCTCCACTTCGGTCATAATCACTGCTCCGCAGTTATTACAATGATACTCATGGGCCTCATCTTCTGAAAAAATACGATTTACCAGAGGATCAGGAATAGATTCGATATTGTCTTCTCTTCCACAACTATGACAGGATAGCATCCCTGTCTCACCGTCAAAGACCATGCCGCTGCCGCAGTTGGGGCATTTGTATTCGATAACCGGCATCTGCTCACCTCTTCATGTAGATACTGTTATGATTCCTTATGGTTGATTTTTTCTTTAATCGCAGCCAGTTCATCTTCTGCATTCGTACTCTTCTCGTATTGTGCAAATAAAGCATCCAGGTCGTCCTTCGTTCCTGCTCGAAGCTCGGCTATAGCCATCGCTTCATCATACGCTCTGTTCACCTGTTCTTCCATAACTTCGAAAGCAGAATTCTTGCTGCCCATAGAGTTCAAGGTTTGCTGTGCTTTGGCAACCGCCATCTTCCCTTTAAGTTCAGCGCGCCGCGCTTCTAGTTGCCCCATATCGGACACCAACTTCTCCTGCATTTGTTTCATATTTACGGCGTTTGTCGAAGCTACATCATAGGACGTTTGTAATTGTTCCAATTTCTCCGCCTGCAAACCTTTTCTCTCCAAAAACTTTCGAGCTTCCTCTTCATTACCAGCTTCCACAGACTTACTGGCATAATGCTGGAGCTTTTTGATTTCGGCTTTGCATTCATCCAGTGCTCTTTTCGCCCTTCTCTCATCAGCCAAGACTGAGGCCGTCTCCGCTTTCACCTTGCCTAGATCACTGTTTAAATTCCGCATATAATCGTCAATGGTTCTCTCCGGATCTCCCACCTTATCCACTAAGGCGTTAATATTCATTTTCATAATATCCCTAAACCTCGACAAAATCCCCATGATGACCTCCTTCGAAAGGACTACATTCCACCATATCATACATCAAATCCGGTAAAAAATGTTCATCCCAGCCATATATACTGGCCCATTGATCACTTTCAGATGTGTGTTCGTTTTATTATAAAAGCAAAGGGTCCAAAAACCCGCGACAGATTTTTGAACCCTTCTATTTATTGTTCCTGATTATAGTTCTTCATAGGACTTGGGGTCCTGGCCCCATATCCGTCCATCCTCACTGCTAAATGCCGAAATCACGTTCATTTCCTCTGGAGACAACTCAAAATCGAAAATATCCAGATTCTCCGTTTGGTGTTTTAAGGAAGAGGCCTTAGGGATCGGGATTGCTCCAAGTTGGATATGCCAACGTAAAATCGCTTGTGTAGTCGTTTTGCCATGAGCAGCAGCGATTTTCCCAATCTCTTCATTCTCCAGCATGCTGTGACCGCGACCCAAGGGGCTCCACGATTCCGTCACGATGCCCTGTTCAGCATCCTTTGCACGCTGATGCTCCTGATTAAATAATGGATGCAATTCAACTTGATTTAAGCTCGGCGTGACACCTGTTTCTCGAATTAAACGTTCATTATGCTCGGGCAGAAAATTGCAGACCCCGATGGAACGAATATAGCCCCTTTTCTTCGCCTCAATCAACGCCTGCCAGGCTTCAACATAGCGATCGATTTGGGGATTCGGCCAATGGATCAGATAAAGATCATAATAGTCCAGACCTCCTCTATATAATGACTCTTCGATCGTTACAATGGCTTCTTGATAAGCATGTCGGCGACCCGGTAGTTTGGAGCAAATCAACAATTCTTCTCTGGGCACAGAGCTCTGCTGGACCGCTTTCCCGACAGCACCCTCATTTTCATAGTTGAACGCTGTGTCGATCAAACGGTAACCTGCATCAATCGCGCCGGTAATCGCCTTGACTCCATCTGCACCCTTAAATCCAGCAGTCCCAAATCCAATGACGGGCACTTTAGTGCCATCATGCAATACCTTCTCCGGAATTTGTTGGTTCATATTAACAGCCTCCTTTACTATTCTCATATAACATAACACCTCTTCAAAGCACCGGCAAAATATAGAAATCCATTCCGTTCCCTATATATGTATATACCCACTAGTTCGTAACTTCCCTACCAAGTTCTCTGTGTGCTAAATCAAAAAGCGCCTGATCCCCATTGAAATCATACTTGAAGTCAAGGGGTCAGGCACTTGTACCACTACCAAATCATATATCCCACTTCATACTTAATGGCTTGGTTGTCCAACACAAAGTTGAAGTGTCTGTATTTTTATTTCAAGCCTTTCCATACCCAGTTCTCTACCTCTGGCAAATCAATGCCCTCTTCGCGAATGAATTGATGATGTTTCTTAACCGTAGCATCCATTTCATCCACAATGTTGGTGTACTTCTCAGCGTCAGGTAAGTTGAGAACAGCTTCCTTCACTAAGTCAAAACGATCCATTTGATTCAATACACGCATATCAAATGGTGTCGTAATATCGCCGTTCTCACGGTAACCATGTACATGCAAGTTATGATTGTGACGATCAAAGAACAGATCTTTGATCAGACCTTCGTAACCATGGAAAGCGAAAACAACTGGCTTGTCTTTTGTGAAAAAATGATCAAACTCGGCGTCGGATAATCCACGTGGGTCTAGTTTTTGACTTCTCAGTTTCAGCAAATCTACCACGTTGATGTACCGAATCTTCAAGTCAGGCAATTTTTCATGCAAAATGGAAATCGCAGCTAAACTTTCAATCGTTGGCTCTGTACCAGCAGAAGCAATGACAAGGTCAGGTTCTCCACCTTGATCTGTACTTGCCCAGTCAATGATCTTCAACCCTTTATCCACCAATTCTTTCGCTTCATCAGCACTAAACCATTGTGGACGTGGGTGTTTAGACGAAACAATCAAATTGATCTTTTGACGATCATTTAAAATGGTGTCGAAAACAGCCAACAAGGAATTGGCATCCGCTGGCAGATACTCCCGAATAAATTCTGGTTTTTTATCAGCCAAATGACCTAACAAACCTGGATCTTGGTGTGTATACCCATTATGATCCTGTTGGAATACTGTTGAGGTTGCTACGACATTCAATGATGGGATATCTGCACGCCATCCTTGATCCGTTGCTTTACGCAGCCACTTAAAGTGTTGGGTGATCATCGAGTCAACCACACGCAGGAAGGCTTCGTAACTTGCAAAGAAACCATGACGACCTGTTAATACATAACCCTCCAGCAATCCTTCAGCTTGGTGTTCGGATAATTGAGAATCAATTACGCGGCCATAGGATGATAAGAATTCATCATTAGGTTCAATAATTTGGTCCATCCATTGGCGTTTGGTTACTTCAAAAACAGGAGCCAAGCGGTTAGACATCGTTTCATCCGGTCCGAAGATTCTGAAATTACGATTTTCTTCATTTAAGAGAACCACATCTTTAACGTATTTCCCTAAAACCGACATATCTTGCGCAATCACTTTACCCGGTACGGAATTATCCAGTGCATAGTTACGGAAATCCGGTAATTTCAAGTCTTTAATGAGGTTACCCGCATTCGCAACAGGGTTCATTCCCATACGTTTATCGCCTGTAGGCAGAATTTCAGCAAGCTCAGAGTTTAAACGACCGTTTTCGTCGAACAATTCCTCTGGTCTATAGCTATTCAGCCATTCTAACAAAGCAGGTGCGTGCTGCATATTTTTTTGATCAACCGGAATTGGAACCTGATGGGCACGGAATGAATTTTCATTCGGTACGTTGTCCCATTCCTTCGGACCTGTCCAGCCTTTAGGTGAACGGAATACAATCATCGGCCACGCCGGACGAGTAAGGTCATTATTTTCACGCGCATTCTTCTGAATAGCTTCAATCTTCTCGATGGCCGTATCCAATACTTTCGCCATTTCTGGATGCATGTGATCCGGATTTTCACCTTCAACAAAGAACGGTTCCCAACCCAAACCTTTAAAGTATGAGGTCAATTCTTCTTGCGATTGACGAGACATAATCGTTGGGTTACTAATCTTAAAGCCATTCAAGTGCAAGATTGGCAGCACTGCACCATCTGTGATGGGATTGATAAATCTGTTAGAAAACCACGAAGCAGCTAATGGGCCCGTTTCAGCTTCGCCATCACCAATAACAACAGCCGAAATCAGATCAGGATTATCCAAAATGGCACCTACACCATGAGAAAGGGAGTAGCCTAATTCTCCACCTTCATGGATAGAGCCCGGTGTTTCAGGAGCAGCGTGTGAAGCAATACCGCCAGGGAAAGAGAATTGTTTGAACAATTTCTTCATACCTGGGATATCTTGTGTAATTTGCGGATAGATTTCAGTGTAGCTTCCATCCAGATAAGAATTTGAAACCATAACCTGGCCGCCGTGACCAGGACCTTCAATGTAAAGCATGCTCAAATCATATTTATTAATAACACGATTTAGATGTGCATAAATAAAGTTTTGGCCCGGGATTGTGCCCCAGTGTCCAATAGGCTTAACCTTCACATCTGAATCTTTTAAAGGCTCTCTTAACAAAGGATTATCTTTTAAATAAAGCTGACCTACCGAAATGTAGTTCGTTGCACGCCAATATGCATCAAGTTTTTTCAAATATGTTTTAGATGAATAATCTGCTAACACGGGTGATAATGACATTGTGTCCACTCCCTAAGTAGTTTTGTTTGTAATTTATTTCCGGAAATTTCATCTACATGTCCATCATAACGCTACGCCAATTTAATTCAACCTTTTTCACAAGTGATACGGTCCAATTTTGTGAAATTTTGAACATACTATGAAATATAAATTAAAAAGACAGTAAAAAAGCTCTTACATTTAAATATATAGAAGTATAAACCAATAAAATTTGTAATAAACGAGGTAATCGCAGGCTTCAATCCTTTTTTCAAAACCATAAAAAAAAGACTGGAGAATTCTCCAGTCTTATCATTAGTGAACCGATACAAAGGTATTAAATTTCAAATATTTATAATGAAATCGCATATGAGAAAACTCAAATGGCGTACCGTTATCTAAAAAGAACACACCTTCCATAATACCTACAGGCTCATTTTCATTTAAATGTAGTAGCTTTTGATCAGTCTCTTGAGACGGTTCTGCAAAAATGGATAAAAAAGATTTGGTGACGGCCAAGTTCCGCGAGTCCTCCAAATAATTAAAAATGGACCCCTCGATAATTGTCTGATTTAAATTCTGGACAATTTTAATGGGGATATAGCCCGTTTCAATCATAAAAGGATCATCATCAAACAGACGTAAGCGGACAATTTTGTAAACAAAATCATGAGTCTCCAAGAACAAATCGCGCTGTAATTCTTCTGTTGGCGGAATGACCTCAAAACTCAATACTTTGATTTTTGGCTTTTTACCATGCATTTGAAAATTATCAGTGACCCCTAGATTTGAGCCTTCGTAGTTAAAGATAGATTCATTTCTTATGTATAATGGATTTATAAATGTCCCGGAACCTTGTTTTTTGAAAATAATTCCGACATTCTCCATTTTAGTCAGAGCACGTTTAATTGAACTACGACTAACCTGGTAAGTCTCACTAAGACTACGTTCATCTGGCAATCTCATATCTGCAAACTTTCCCGCAAAGATTTTCATCTTGAGATCGTCAATAATTTGCTTATAGACAAATTGTGTCATATAGTACTCCTCTTTCAGGTCTTCTATAACTCTATATAGTTTACCATAACTTGCCCATTTCATCTCATGTTTGTTTCTGTTTGCTGAGCGGGCTTTCAGCGGATAGGAAGTGCCCTCGCTTTTACTTTACATCTCTATGCATAATACCATGATTACACATACATAACACCACTGAACGTGCCTGCAAAACAGCAGGAAATACAGAACCCCTACCTTAGCATCAGTAATAAAACCAAGCCTGTTTCGAACCTTGAGGGATGTTTGACTAGACCAGGCTACAATCCTTGAATACATTGTTATTATTTATCTTGTTCAAGCGTTTTCTAATAAGAATGGTGGGGGGGAGATCATATTGGCTATCCGCTACAGCGTCATCATTCCAACCTATAATCGAGCCCAGCAATTGTTGCTCACACTCGCTTCATTTGAGACACAAACCTATCCAAAGCAACTATTCGAAGTAATTGTAGCTGATGACGGTTCTACAGACGGAACGAAAGAAATGGTCGAAGGCTTCAAAGCATCCTATCCTCTTATCTATGTGTCACATCAGGAACAACGCGGTCGATCTGCCGTTCGAAATTTGGGACTGCGCCGTGCAAAAGGGCTATACATCATCTTCTGCGACGCTGACTTTGTAGTATTGCCAGAATTCATTAGGATCGTGAGCCGTTATCACCGTAAATATCCCAAGTCCGTGCTCTCAGGCATTCCTCACTCATGGGACGATGCTTTTACCCATTATTACCCTGACTTTTCTCCTGAAGAAAAAGAACAATGTCGCAACATACTTACGCAGTCCAACTTATGGAATGCTGACTATGAAGCAGCGAACGAAATTACTCCAATCATAACCCCAGAAGATATCCTTCACCAAACGGGTGCACTGTCTAAAGTAGTTAGTCCCACAAGAGTCCCCCCCAATACGCAGAAACAATTTGCCACAACGGATGTCGCTCCCTGGATGCTGCTGGTTACTCGTTGTGTAGCCATCAGACGCAGTCACTTGATTCGTATTGGAGGTTTTAATGAACGGTTTGTGCTGTATGGACTCGAAGACTGGGACCTTGGCTATAGACTGCATCGCTTGAAGATCCCTTTTTATTGCATCAAAGAGGTGGTCGGATACCATCAGGAACATCCAACCTATCTTAGAGGTAACGTTTTAAATACGGAAAACCTGAGAATCATGTATGAAACTTACGGATTCAATGACTCCTCGTTAAATTTATTTGCCCTTATCCCTCCATCCGAGGATTTTGAGACCTACAAAAATACGTTGCGGGTATTGCGCAGGGGATTCCGCTCTAGGTTAACACGCTCATCAGCACTGTTATTAAGAAGAACACTACGCATTGCAGCCAAACAGTTCTACGATCAAAGCCATACTCATGCATACAAGAAATCATTACACTTGATAAAAAAGAAAGCAGAGAATCGGAAAAGTCGAGTCGCTCACGTGTTACGAGAAATGCTGGTGAAGTCTGAAAAGCTGGTGGAATAATAGTTACTCATTTACAGCGTGCAAAATCGTATGTATTGCATCCTCCTTACGGGATAAAAAAACTCCTCCATAAAGGTGCAGGCCCAACTTGGCAAGCAGCTTTATGGAGGAGGAGTCGCCATGTCCGGAGATAACGACAAGAATTGTCGTTACTAGTTTACTATTCCTCTGATAGTCCAGCATGCTTTCTGATTATTCATTACATATGAATTTTACCAACTGCTAAGAACTCAATATTTTAATGCTATCATCGCACCAGCTAATTAAACTGCTAAACTGACTCTTACCATAGCTCATTGTGATCATCCAATATTTGTGATTATGGTCTTTATGCTCTACGTTGATAAGCCAACGTTCAAGTTCTTCAAAAATATGCAAGCTTTCCACTAGCTTTTCTTTGTGCTTCTGTATGTGCTTTATAATCGTTTCAGGCGAAGAATTCCCGCCAAAAAACACCCTCAACAGTAGCTCATTTTTTTTAAGCATCACCACATGCTCCATGGGCTGAGAAAGCCAGTCTGACAACGTCTGCCTTCCCTGATCGGTAATGCTGTAGAGTTTCTTGTCAGGCTTTCCTTTCTGTCGAATAACCTCGACTGCAATATCTTTTCGATCCAGTAGCTCTGCCAGGCTGGGATAGATCTGACCATAGTTCTCATTCCAAAAGTAACTAGTGCTTTGCTCCATATGTTGCTTTATATCATAACCGGTATGAGGACCCAGACTCAGAATGCCTAATACCGCAAACATTGTATTGGTTTTTCCTGACTGTCTCGCCATTATATATTATGCCTCCTGTTATCTCTAGCAAATCTCCGTAGTATGTCATGCTTTCATTAGACTAGACATAATTATAGCCCATTTAAACTAGCTTCACATCTCTCTATATATTATTTAAATATATATTATTATAATAATTAGTGTTGACAGGGGTTTATCGCCGTTTTATATTAACGATATCAACAAAATACCAATGAGCTTGCCAAGCTGAAGCCTTGGATACAGATATCATAAAGAATTCCAAAACATCGCTTGGTTAAATCTTAATAAGGAGATATCAGACCATGACCATGATCAGTGTAAATTATCCCGCAGGCCGCATAACGCTTGAACAGCGCCGTCTTTTGGCAAAAGGTTTGACGGATGCAGTTCTCGTTCCAGAGGTAGGTCAATATTGTCCGCCAGCAAGAGAAGGGTTTCAGGTCCATTTCACCGAACGTCCAATAGATTACATGGCAATTGGCGGGCATTTGCTGTCGGATCAGCCAGAACGTGATGTAATTACTGTCAATGTTCTGGTGATGGATGGTGACTGGCCTAACGACGTTCGCAAAAAAGTGCTTGAGAGTATTCTTGGCAGTTTGACTAAAGTACTTGGTGTACCGGAGCCATCCCCAACTTGGTGGGTATCCTTCCAGGTCATTGAAGAAGGCAGCTGGGGTTCTCGCGGCGGCGTGCTCTCCATTCTAGACCTGCTGGATTCAGGAGCCTTTACCGAGGAGAAAATTAAGGCTATCAAGCAAAATATTACACGGTAATGCGTGGAATTTGGTCATTTCCAAATATTGGAGGAGCATTCATATCTTGTCGGCTAGAGGATACGGGAAACACCGGGAAATCTCCTGACGTGGTGGCTAAGGCAATTTACAAACCGGCAACTGACGTCTTAAACCGTCTGCGGTATCCAGTAGGAGAACCATCCAAAAGGTTATATCTTTAGCAGTAACAAGCTTATAACTTAGCACAGTGTAATATGTCCATATGTCCAAACGAAAGAACACCCATAAGGGTGTTCTTCATTTTTCCAAAGAAACGTCCTCCAGTTTACGTATTCTTAATGGCTAGCCAAATCATGCTCCAAAGCTTGAAGAGAAAGGCTACCCCTCGTACTGCCTCCCTCTCCCGGTCTCATATCAAAAATACGATCGACAAATCGATTGACATCCAGCAGCATTGCTTTTCTTTCCTCCAAGGTTACACGCGGCACCGAGTAAAGAAGCTTAATCTCAGCATCCGAAAACTTGGCGAACCCAAACAAATTATCGTTCGCCGCGTAGAGCATATCTTTCTGACGTGATATACGAATATAGTCTTCTGAAGATCCTGTTGTAAAAATCGAGTAGGCTCTCTTGCCCTCAAGCCCATATACACCATCAGAAGAGCGTATGAGTCCTGTTGTGAACACTCTATCTATATATCCTTTAATAACAGCGGGAAATCCACCCCACCATACCGGTGAAATAATAATCAAGGCATCTGCCCACAATAAATCCTCCTGTTCTTTTACTATCTCCTCTGGCAATACGTTAGTGACCTTAGCCTCTAAATCCTTTAAGCCTGCCGTCGGATTAAATGACATTTGAATTAAGTCTTTTACCTTAACATTCGCCCCTCGTACGTTTAAATGAGCGATCACCTGATCCAAAATCGCTTTGTTAAAGCTCTTAGCATAAGGGTGACCGTATAGAATATTAATGTTCATCTTCTTCGCCCCCAGAATATTTTCATATGGCTTGTCAAAGCTTTAATGCTAATGTAATGTTAAGCCAATGGTATCGAAACAACAAGTAGGCATATTTATAGTATATACTATCAAAAATTATACTAATTGATTTCATAGGACTTTCTGGAATACAAACGATGAGGAGATGGAACAAATGAGTGAAAATCCGAATTATTTTACAGATTGCCCCTTAACAAAGGTTCAGAAAATCATTGGCGGCAAATGGAAAATAGTGATTTTATGGTTTCTGTCCCGTGGTACCCGAAGATTTGGTGAAATTAAACGCGCCTTTCCTGATATCACACAAGCGATGTTAACCAAGCAGCTAAGAGAATTAGAAGAAGACGGGTTTGTGCATCGCGAAATATTCAGAGAAATCCCTCCCCGGGTTGAATACTCGCTAACAGCTCACGGAGCAAATTTCGTCCCCATATTGCGCAGTATGTATGATTGGGGGGAGGTTCATCTGGAGCACTCGAAAATTAGATGCGTTGAAAAATAGCGATTAAATATACATCCCCCCCGCCTAGCGTGATCAGACTTTCATCCCTATGTTATAAGTCCATACCAAGTGCATAATGAAAACCCACTATGACCAATTTTGTCAAAGTGGGTTTAATCGTGGCTTCACCTTTTCCTCTGGGGGCAAAACAGCAGCCGTTTCGTTTACTGTTGTTTCCCAGTTAATGTTCTCACTTTAATAGGGTGCAGATTCGCCTCGATTTGAGCCCGCTGCGGTTCATACCACTCTGGCAGCATTAATTTCTGCCCCAAAGATTCAGCAGGTTCATTATTAGCAAATCCCGGTGGATCTGTAGCAATTTCAAATAGTATGCCGCCCGCTTCTCTGAAATATATCGCATTAAAATATTGGCGGTCTATGATTGGAGTCGGCTGATAGCCATAATGCTGGACTGCGCTTCTCCATTCTTCATGTTGTTCGAAATCTTTTGCACGCCACGCAATGTGATGTACCGTGCCTGCTCCACCAAAGCCTAAACCCATTTTGGCGAGCGGAACATCTACGATGTTGCCGATTTCTCCTACGGACTGATAACGGGCATATTCGGCGTCTTCAGCGATTTTTGTAAATCCGAGTATGGTCTCCAATGCATCCATCGTTTTCTGTGGGTTAACGCTAAATAGCACGGCACCTCCAAACCCCTTAATTGCTTGATCAGCCGAAATGCCATCGTAAGACCAAGTGCTATTCGCTCCCGCTTCACGTTCGACAAGCTCAAGACGTAGACCCTCATTATCCTCGAATTGAAGATATTGTTCAGAAAAACGGCTCGTTTTCGTAACTTGAATATCAAAGCTTTGCAAACGATGCTGCCAAAAATCAAGTGAACCTGGGGGTACCACATACGAGGTTATGCCCACCTGGCCACCTCCGATTCGCCCTTTGGGAGTTCCTGGTGCAGGAAAAAAAGTAATGATCGTTCCAGGACTTCCTGCCTCGTTACCAAAGTACAAGTGGTAAACCTCAGGAGCATCGAAGTTGATTGTTTTCTTCACTAACCGAAGTCCCAGGACGCCGGCATAGAAGTCGACATTTTCCTGTGGATTACCGGCAAAAGCTGTAATATGATGGATACCTGTAGTTTGCAGTGACATATGAAATCCTCCTTTAATCGTAGGAACCTTTATTTTTTGTTGTTGATGACTTTTAATGACCTAAACATCATGTTTTATCTAAGTAATGCATCGATAGAATATGAACCTGCTCCTGTCAACGCAATACCAATTACGACTGCAACAAGAACTAGTGGATATTCATAGCCGTTAGCCGTTGCCCAGATCCCATTTTGGCCATGTACTTTGAAAATCGCTCCGAGCATAGTCACCGTAATCAACAATGCAGCCAGTGGTGTGAGCAGTCCTAAAGCAAATAGAGCTCCTCCCAACAATTCCATCAACCCAGCAGACACTGCCATGAACACTCCAGGCTTAATGCCGATCGATTCCATCCAACCGCCAGTACCTTTTGGACCATAGCCACCAAACCAGCCAAAAAGTTTCTGAGCTCCATGCCCCACCAATAACAATCCAACCACCAAACGTATCAGTAACAATCCACTTGCCAACATAAAAATCACCCTCCATATTATATTTATTTAAAGATTATTAAATTAGAGATATTAGATAAAATTAAATTCATCGTTTAGCGATTTGAGCCTGTTCTTTTTTTAGTTTCTCAGGCGTAACATCGTCTCCATTCGGATCATAAATCGTAGCATTCAAGAGAAGGCTTTGTACAGAACCCCGAAAGATTTGAAGGTATTCTTTGCGAAGATCCGTTTGTTCCGTTTTTTCGATTTCAGTCAACCCAACTTCTTTTGTTTTTTTTGCAAGCTGATTAATTCTTTCTAAAATGGTGATCACGTGTATACCTCCCTATTCAAAATTTTCTGGTTGTTTTATCTTTAATTTATTTATCTTGATATAAAGATATAATAATTTTCTATCTGTGTCAATACTTTTTCGAAAAGAAGATCAATCCTTGGGTAGCTTACGGTGAAAAAGCAGCAGGAACACTTAGAGACACCTTCAAGCTACAAGTTGTGTAAAACCTCATCAACTCAATTACTAGAGCCATAATAAAAAGCCACCAACCAGAATCACTGGCTGATGGCTTTCTTGTCTTACTCAAATGGAGGCGAACCATGGCACGGCAAATCCACAATTCGGCGGGTGATGATGTTGAAATTGTTTTGGGAGGTGGTGACGTAGTAGAAATAGTATTAAATCCCAAATAATCACTTTTTCATCCCCATAAGACCAAACTTAAGAATTCCTAATATTAAAAAATCCGAGACTCTTTATATCCTATGCATTAATAAAATGAATCCGTTTCTAACGGTCTGTTTGCTAGGAGTAAAGATGTTCCTCCACCTGAAATAACGGCATATATAGGCCCAAATGTCATGACAGTTTGGATGTATTATGTTAAAGAATTCTAGTTCTCATTTATTAGATTAATAATCTTATTGAAAACATCTAATGCAATTTCATTGTTTTCCTCTTTATCTACCCATACTTTAAATAGAGTAAAAATGAGTTGTTCGTATGAAACACCCAATTTATTATGAAATTCTATGAACCAATCATGATGATCCTGTCCCTCAAGTGAAGAAAGTATTATTAGTATTGAATCTTTAGACTTGCCCAGCAGGCTAGATAGTAAGTTAATATCTTGTAAGACTTCTTGTTTAAGATACTGCTCTGGAGCCACATCTCCCGGCAAGAATGTATAAGGCCACCTACATTCTTCTGCGAAGCTTTTCAAATCACCATCAAATACACCTGCGATTTTCAACCACCCTGATCCTGGAAAGGTCCTTAGTAGACTCTTTAATTTACTTTCATCACCGGCTTCAAGAATTTCTATTTTTTGAAAAAGAAACGGATCAAAGTTAGATAACAGTAATTTCAAAAATTCTCGAGCAAATCTATCCTCAACAAGTAGCACAGATGATTTTGAAAGAGTCACACCAAATGATGTTAAGTGTGCATCTCTGCTATTTGGAGTAATAACTTGAACATTATCATCAACTCTGGTTAACAATCTGATATGATCAATCGGTATCCTTTGTAAAATGTTTGGTGAATGAGTAGATAAGATAACCCAACCACCTCTTTCCTCCACGTACTTAGCAATCACATTTAGTAATGCTTCTTGAGATTTTGGTGCTAGGTATGACTCTGGCTCCTCGATTAGTATTATTGAATTCTTAGAAGAACGTTTAAGTTGCCAAATAATTTGATGTGCTGAGAGCTCCCCTAATCCCATAGTCTCAGTTCCGTAATTGCTATTTAATGTTGATACCTGAAAGTAAGGAATAACACCGTAATCACCTATGTCATCAATTTCATATATTTTACACGAAGTGTACTGTTTACCGACAATATAAGAAACTTGTTCTATTTCAGCTTCAGTTGAAATAATAGGCTCGTATCCATCTAACAGTTCTTCCAGATTAGACATTTTTCTAAAAAAATTAACTTGTTCATAGCAACTCGACGAAGGATCTATCACTATAGCTTCTACCTCAATATCCTCCTCAACTACTTGTGCATCAATAATTCCATCATGAAATCGTAAGCTCTGACTAACTACTCCTTTCATTGTAGTAATCTGAGCATCAAGGACTGAGCCTAGTAGCCGTGAGTAAGTTGCTGAATTCTGAAATTGTTTAGGTCTTAATACACTCAAAATAGCATTTAATAGAGTTGATTTCCCCACTCCGTTTGCTCCACATATTGCTGTTATTCCACCATTAAAATTTATCGTACCTTCACCTATTCCAGCAATATTATTAAATTGCAGGTTTGTTATATTAACACTATATTTCCGTGCATAAACCCTTCTCCAGTGATCATTAGTACGAGCTGCTCTCATATATGCTCACCCCAAGAAGCACCATCTATCAATGATGAAATAAGCATACTAGGATCTTCAGGGAAAAAGCTTGATTTGAAAAACCATTCAATTTTCTCTATTGGCTCTATATGGTTATCAATTGTTATTAATTCTGCAGATACAAATTTATTGAAAAAGTACCACAACACGATATCCCTTGCTATAACAGATGTAGTATCAGCCACCCTCGAACTAGCCCTGTCGTTAAAAATACGGAGCAGTTCTTCATCAAATGAACTCATTTCATATTTATACATGTTCAGTTTATTCTGCATGTTTATTGTCTTAAGGCTAATTCTATTTTGTTCAAAAAAACTGATATACCTCCCAAGTATTTTTGAAGAAATATCAACACTATTAGAATGTAACTGTGCAATAAAACAAAGCCAAGAAAATAACGTTGCTTTATTAAACTTAGCTTTATAATCTACGAATACACTAGCTTCTCCAAAAAAATCAACTGCCTTGTGTACTCTATATAGAGTGTCTTTCCTAAATTCTTCTTGAGATCTATACTTATTAGTTACACTGTTTGATGTTACTTTCTCTAACAATGTTCCAGAATCTAAAATATAGAAAAATTTAGAAACAACATCATCAAATGCCATTCTGGAATTGGAGAATCCTAAAAAATCTTTATTTAGCCCTATATTGTTGAACATCGTAACAATATCCTTAACCTGCTGGCGTGCAGGCCCAAAAAAAGCGTTTCTTTGTTCTGCTGCTGTAAGACTGGTCGGCTGATTTAATCTATAAAAGAGCTCTCCTGGTTCCGAAGGGAGATAATCTACTATCTTGAATATTCGAATAGTAAATTGATCAAATCTATTTTTCCAAAATTCTGGTAAGTTATTATAACCAAGATTGTTCAGTTCAGAAATCTCATAATCAAACGGTTCAGTATATCCATCGACTACAACTTCACCGTTTACAAAATCCCGTATTGCAACCAGGCGTTGCTGTCCATCTAATACTTCTTGTCTTCCATTTTCTTTAACCTCTATAATATGAATTGGTGGAACATGCCAATCTCTCAAAATACTATCTATTAATCTCCGCTTTTTAGAATCTCCCCATACTTCGCCACGCTGAAACTCAGGTTGTAAATTTATAACGCCACTTTTTATTCTAGCAATTATTGTTTGTATATCTGGATCAGAAGGTAAAAGCCTCATACAATTCCTCCAACTTATATTTTTTTATATTTATATAATCTGAAATCATTCGACATAATTTTCAAATTACCTTTTTCTCCTTATAAGGAGCCAGCACCACTCTTTAGGAGAAACTCCATACTACTAATATTTCATTGACGAATTATAATATCAAATAAAAAACCTGCTGGAAAATATAAAGAAGAGGCTCATAGTCTGATTCGTGTAGGATGAAGTTACCACACCACCTCTACAAGGAGAATCAGATCATGATTTACTCACATCTTAGGATAATCGAACGCAGCAAGCTAGAAGCCCCCTCATTAGTAAGGGGCCAGTTCGCGTGCGATCGCCCGCGAACTGGGAAGACATCCTGCTACCATCAGCCGGGAAATTTTCCTGAACGCCAGGAAAAGCCCTACGAAGCGGAATCCGCTCAGCAGGTTTATGAGCACCAAGGGGAAATGGATGAGGGAACGGGCTACACAGATTGAAGAAAAGCTTGGCGAGTGTGGTCACCCGAACAGTTCACGGAGCCTTTCTAACAGGATGGACAGTCCATGGTTTGCTCAAGATAAGACATCAAGAAGGCAGATGTATAAGCACCAACCTTGTAGCATAGTACAGATTCATTAAATAGATAGTTAGCTTCTTTCTCAAATGGATTAAGTTTCTCAGCCCATAATTCGGCTTGCAGCTTCCAGCATTTGTCCCCAGTTTTGAACCCGACCTGTCCATTTGCGAACGACGTCCATCGTAGCCAGATAAAGCATCTTGAGGAGCGATTCATCGCTCGGGAAAATACTCTTGCCCTTCGTGACTTTTCGAAGCTGGCGATGGTAACTCTCGATGATGTTCGTGGTATAAATGAGCTTGCGAAGCTCCGGTGGATACTTGAAAAAGGTTGCCAGCTCATCCCAATTCTTGCGCCACGATTGAACAATGAGTGGATATTTCGTGCCCCAGGCTTCTTCAAACCGGTCCAGTTCAGCCAGAGCGGCTTCTTCGGTTGTGGCTTTGTAGATCGGTTTGAGATCCGCTGTCACCTTTTTCAAGTCTTCATACGAGACATACCGAGTGGAATTGCGGATTTGATGAATGATGCACTTCTGAATTTCCGTCTGGGGATAACAAGCCGTAATCGCTTGAGAGAAGCCCGTTAGATTATCCACACACACGTGATGAGAATATCCTGAACGTCTCAGTTTTTCAGCTCATTCAGGACGCTAAGCCAGAATTTAGCCGACTCGTTCTCGCCGATCCACATCCCAAGTACATCCTTGTTTCCGGTCGAGATCGATACCAATGACCATGTAGCTCCATCTTGCTTGACTTTGAAGTGAATCGCGTCCAGAAAGACGACCGCATATACGCCTTGCAGCGGCCGATTTTGCCACTCTTTAATGAGCGGTACGATCTTGTTCGTTACATTGGAAATGAGTGTATGAGAGACCTCAATGCCGTAGAGTTGCTGTAAATGATCTTGAATCTCTCGCGTGGCTGACCCCTTTGGCATAGAGCGCAACGATCTGGTCTTCGGTGCCCGTCACATTCGATTGATGTTTTTTCACGACCAACGGTTCAAATTCACCCAACCGGTCCCTAGGCACGCTGATCTCCTGCTCGCCGTATTCACTCACGACCGTCTTCTTGCTTTTTCCGTTCCGGATGTTGCGTGTCGTTTTGGCTTGGATGTCATGTTTCTCATAGCCCAGATGGGTATCCAGTTCGGCTTCCAGCATTTCTTGCAGGGTTTCGGCAAATAGCTCTTTTAAAGCCTTCTGTGCATCTTGAGCCGTCACCAACTTGTTCTCTTTGATGAATTTTCTTTCAATTGCTGTTTCGTCCAAAGTCCCATGTGAGCTCCCCAACCTTTCTTTGATTTCCATTGTAATGGTTTTGGGAGTTTACACAATCTATTTTACAGACTCAAATGCTGCTTCAATTATCTATTTTCTTTCCAGACTGGGTCGGTCAGTATCTGCGATAAGGGATACACATTTGGTAATATATTTAAAATAAGTTTACACAAAATTATTGACAGCCCCTCACTCTAAGCACTCTATTTTGAATTTCTTTTTTATAAATACTTTCTAATGTTTTTATTTAACGTGCTCTAACTCTTTAAAATTAATTATATTTTCAGAAATAAGTCTACCGATTTCAAAGACAATGGCCATAGAAAAGTTTTCAACTGGAGTATATAAGCTATTATCACTTTTTCTAAAAAAATTGGCTCCATCGCAATATATGTATCGATAGATTTTGCTTATGTCATAAATTTTATATATCTTAAGCATTCCCTCATTATTTATTATTCCGGTAGTAATAGAATGATTACCATTATTAACAATAGTCACGCCAAATGGTAGCCACAGCACTGCGTCATGATTACTGTCTTCTATCCAATCACCACTTGGTTTTCCCATACCTATATTGGAATAGGCTCTTACTAATCTTTCTTCATTCCAAGGTCTTGTCAAAACTGAGTCAAACCCCAATCGAATTGAAGCTTTCTTTCCATCTAATTTTGATTGTTCAATAAATTCCGAGTAGATGACACCATTACCAAACTCATCTACATATAGAAAATTTCCTTGTTGGTAATTCCAAATTTTTTTTTCTGAGTTAAATGGAAGTATATCTGCAATGCTGAATTCCCGAACTTTATTAGGATCATGGGTTGAAATGGAGTTGTAAATATTTTTATATAATTCCTGATCTACTAACTGCTTTATAAGTAAGTAAATTGGATGAGTGTCTTGATAAGTGGTGGACTGTTTTATTATTTTTTTGGCAGTCATTAGAATTCTATTAAGTTCTCTTCTTTGTTTATTTTCTCTTTCTATAGTCTCTTTATCTGGTTTGTGTTTTCTCACTAACTTATCACTTCTTCCTTTTAAACTTTAATTACACACTCATAAATGCTGCCATTTACGTTTCTAAAGAAGAATGGATTGCCACTCACTCATTAATGAGCCCAGCCCAGTGATTCTCTAATTCTTTCTCCCCACTTGGTCAATAATTCCCATTTAAATTATCCAAGTCCCCTGAAAACAGACAAAAGTAATAATACCATTAGTCCTATGAATAATTTGTCTCTTTTTGTCGTTATAAGTTAATTTTTTTAAAGGAGGTCGACTCAAATGCCCCCTTTTCAACCTCAAAAAACGACGATACCGACGAAAGCGTCATTCTACGCCAAAGTCGGTACTATCGCTTCTTTCTACCTGAAACATTCAGAGAGACTTTCATCTATCCAGTATTAATCTTCCATCCATTAATTCACATTAATTGCCCCAACGCACTCCAATTTCCCCAAAGGAAGTCTCGCTTTCATTCAATCCCTCAGGATCACTCGTTCCAATCGCTTCAATTTCTTTCTTGGTTAATATTATATCATTACTTAAATCTTTAATCTTTCTTGTGTATATTGATTTAAGAAGATCAACTTGTTCATCCGTCATCTCATAATAATCTCGCCAAGATTCAACCGCTGAATCATATTCCATTAACTGGATTTCTAAAAGATAGCCACCATTTAAAACGATTCTTACTACGTTATCTATAGAGATCATATTATCCTGATCCCCCCAGAAAGCTGTAGTAATGGAAGGAACGGGCACACCATCTTCCCCTTCTTCCAGCAGATACTCCAAAGTTTCGTTTTTGGCTAGTTCCAAAACTTCATTGGGTGCTCCTTCAAAAAAATCAATAGCAGCTTTAACATCTGAACGAGAAACATTGTCATTTCGGAATGCTGCAACACAATACTTTTCACTGAATGTAATTGTTGCTCTCCCACCTGTTCCGTCAATAACACTGTAGTTCATTCCATCCCAAGAATGTTCATAGGACAGTTCAGGGTAATGGGCCAGCATAATTGCGTGCGCAATAGATGAAAGTATACATCCCTTCCAAAGATCGTGTTTATTCCATCCTTTAGTTATCATTATAGGCTTCATTATGGTCTCCCTTTTTTAGGTTTTGAAATTGAATTGACTTTATCTCTTCTACTTCATCCCTATGTTATAGCCCCATACCGAGGCATAATGAAAACCCACTATGACCAGCCTTATCATAGTGGGTTTAGCCCTATTGAAATTAATCTGTCATCATTATATTTTTCTAAAAAAGTATGTTTTTCATTACTAAGCAATCTCTGCAACAAGAGAAAAGAGGTACACCCTGTTTTTGCTTTCGGCCATCTCAAAACGTAGTCCGATTCGAAGACAGTCATAAAATTATTCTGGACCTTAGAGGGCCTTTCTCCACCTTTAAGGGCTTTTAAATATTCGCCTTCGCTAGATTAACCCTATTAACACTGTATATATCAAAGTCCTTGTTATGCCAAAAATCTTTGATCCCTATTCTTTTCATTAGATCAAATTCCTCTTTGTACAAAGGGTACATCCCAACTAACTGTATTGTTTTATCGGGCAGTTCAATCACCGAATCTTCTTTTTCTAGTATTGCAGAGGCAAAAACAAAATAACCTGTCATATCAGACTCTTGTGATATAGGTTCATCTAAAGTAAACAAATCTGCATAAGAGAATGCCTTTACTCCCCTAAATTCAGCAGCAAAATAGGCAGCAGCCAGCCCCCAACTTTCATCTTGCGTTTCTAGACTTATGATTAGTTCTGGTTTCGCGTTCTTCCAGCCTATAAATTCACCATCAGATAAACCATACGTCACCGCTGTTAGCATACCTTCTTCAGGTAAATCATAGTAAAAGAACACATGTATTGGCGCACTTCCATCTGAAGGATCTACTTTTCTTATAACGTCTTCCTGACCAAATATTCCCTCAAGCTTATTCATATAAAGTTCCGCATTCGTTTTCAATTAGTTCCGTCCTCCCTAGGATCTTAAGGTCCTTTATATTCATCCGAATGATCTTCGTCCTTATGACTCCTATTAGAACTTGGATTTTCTGGACGATAATGATCTGGATTATTATGCTCATCTAAGAATTGTTTTCTTGTAATACCACGTTCTTGAGCACTCTCTTTATGCTTTCTAAACTCATAGCCAGGTTTGTGCCCCATATCCCATGGCTCTTTAGGATCAAGAGTATCACCTGTTAGTGGATCTTTTACTTTACCATCAACATCTTTAGCATTTTCCCAGGTTTCTTCCCTAACTCCCTTTCGAAACTTAGAAGGACGACTATAAGTGTCTTTGGGTTCACGTGGACGTTTAGGCTTCGTAGCAGGAGGAGGAGCTTTAACCGCCTCATTGCTCGGTTTCTTCGGTGTTAAAGGTCCCTCAGTCTTACCGGACTTTATACCAGCCGGTTTAGACGGCGATGTTGAGCCTTGCTTATTTTTTTCCTTAATCATTTTCCAGAGTTCCGCAGAATCTCCTCCTGTATTCGACGCCCCATGGTAGGACATCACACCTCCATGATATATCATACCAGCAGATGCAACGTTCACCAACACACCAGCCGGAGATAATACGACCGATCCATCAAGGAGGAAACCACCAACCTCTCCCCCCGTACCAATCATCATCTCTCCAACCCCGGCTATAGTGCTGAACACATCTCCTATCACTTCACCTGTTTTACCTGCAATCGGATGTTTTGGGCTGTAGTCAATATGATGTTTACCATGTGATACACTTCTTAAACCAGCTTGGTATGCTCCTTGAGTAGCATCCCATGCCATTTCACTGCTAATCCGGGCTCCTTCTAACTGTAGTTGTGCGTTCAGTAATTCAGCCTCACCTTGCTTCTCTAATGCTTGTTCCCACCATGACTGAGATTCCTCTTCTTGCTTTGGCTTTGCTTGTTGAGCCATATAGCTGTCATAATTTGCTCTCCAGCGTTGTCTAATATCTACCGGAATCTGCTGATACGCATGAACCATGGCATTAGACTCTTTCAGCAGGCTTTGAACCAGCTCTAATGGGCCACCGGAATGTGCTATATGACGTGCACTCGTATATACTTTGCCTAAAATCCACTTGCTATAATAGGCTTGTTTCGCTTGCTCATGCTCATACTGACTAATCAATCCTTGAAGCGCCAGACCTGCCAAATGTTTTAACGGATGTACCCCTACTTCTTTAGACGCTCCCAGGGTAGGCGTTCCTTTGCTGCGAACAGGAATCGCTGCGGTTGCTTGTAAAACCGTTGCCGCCACTTTACCTGCTAGTCCACCCGACGTATTCAACATCACATTGGCCACTTTCCCTACTACTGGAATGGAGCCTAATAGCTTAGATACTGTACCCAGCAATGCGTTAGCCTGTTGAAGCGCCGTTGGACTTATAACCTTTGCCGTAGGAGTAGAAGTTGTACTTCTAGAAGCAGCGTTAGCTGCTGCCGATTGCGCTGCCTCATACGCCTTAATATTCATCAACGGCGGCTCGGGTACAGGAGGGAGGTCAGCTACAAAAACCGGAGCTTTTACCGTACCTTCCTGATAAATCACTGGGGCTTTCGTGTCCGTCTCACCATCCAGCACCATACTGCTGGCTCCACCTTTTAAGTATAGTGCGGTTCCAGCTTCAAGTGATAGTTCCTGACCTGCATCCAGCTTTACATGACCGCCCTGAATCTGTACATTCCCCGGACTGTTGACGGTGATGCCCATATCCTCATGTAGTGTAATCGAAAACCCATCGGAAGTGGACAGGATCAGTTCCTGCTCAGACATTTCGATGCCACTACCTTGTACGTGTTTCCATGCCTTCACATCTGGCTGTCCATTGTCGTGGCGATGTTGTCGCAAGGAATCGGTCACATAGGCTTCCTGTTCACAGTGTGTAGGTAAATACAGCTCCACTTGTTCCCCAACTTCAGGCATGTCGTACCAGCCGCTATGCTCTTCCGCGACATAACGGGTGGCTACGGGAAACCAGCAGGCTTTAGCTGGGTCTTGCTTCGGATCAATTTCCAGTTGAAGTTGTACGAAATCCTGTTGTACCTTCAACACCGTTCCCGTGAGTGAAATCCCGATAGCTTGATCATTTTCATACCGAGCATAGTGAATATCCTGTTCGGCTTGGAGTTCATAACGAGTTTGGAGTAAACCATCCTTTAACTCTGTCACTGCCCGAACAACAACCAGCTCTTTGCCTTGTCCGATGGGTAACGTGATCAAGTCACCCAGTGCATAGTATTGCAGATTTTCAATTGTATAGGTGATATACGCACCAGCACGTTCCCCTGGTTTTGCTGTATCTAAATCATGAAATGTTTTTCGAACCCTATAAAATACATCTCGTTCCACCTTGTACTGCTTGCCTTCTGGCATTCCAAAGAAAACCTTAGGTGATGCAGCTGTGATCTCCGGCACAAGTACCGAACCAAAACGAGAGACAAGGCGCTTTAAAAAGGCCCAGTCGGTTTCTTCATATTGTAAAACAAAAGTACCTAACTCGGTATAATTGGTTACCGTATCAATGGCGTCTCCATACATGTATTTCCGAACCATCGTTGTAACCAGATCATCATAGGTACGATGTATGTCCTGATAGGAGCGCCTTTTCGTTTTGATATCCATTTGATAGGAATGCGAGGCCGCCTCCAGTTCAAAAGTATATACTCCCCTTATGCAGTGCACAGACATACGTGTAACCAGCCCGTGAAACAATCTTCTGATCGACTGTCCTTGCTCATCTAACTGACGTATGACAATCGGTTCCTGCTCCATGTCCTGTCCAACACACGCTGCTCCCTGTTCTTCCGACAGCATGCCGCTCACATACAGGTATGCATGATCGTTAACGGCCCTGGTAATTCGCAATTGTTCCATATGCTGAGGTTGAAAAGGACCGTATAAGTGTAGACTTTCATACCCTATTCCGTTTTGCAGTACGTCCAAATGCTTTCATATCTCCTTTCCAGCGGCACAAGGCACGTTCGCCATCTACCTTGTGTTTACATGTGTTCATAGCTACTATACAATTCAGATTTTGAGTTTAAGAGGTTATTTTTAACAGCAAAACATTCTTATGTATGTATCGGATAGATTAGTGATTTTGTTTACAGAAAGCCCCATCCGATCTGTTATTTTGAATTAATATGCTAACGAATGAATATATGAAACCCCAAAACCATCTTCCACCTAAAAGAAAATAGATATTATTACTTTGAAAGGCTCCTGTTATCGGTGAAGCCTTATTTTCCTTAACATGAGCTATATCCACACGCAAAAGAGAGGATGTCTGTATTTCCTGACCATTCACCCAAAATACTACCGAAGGACAAAATATCGTACGCAGTAATAACTGTAGATTCTGATTTTGATAACACATACGATTTACAGGAGTACATCATCACGGAAGGGTTATATGCAGTGACAGTTCATTTTGGGTCTTCTGAAGAAATCGGTCCAACGTGAAATCGCTGGATTAATAACTGGTTTCCAGACAGTGGATGGAAGGCAAACCATCAAGACCTAACTATAAGTGGTACCAAAATCAATGTGTTCCTCCTGAATTGGCATTGATATTTCTATGTACGCCTGTAGTAAAAAACCAATTGTAAAATCTCTTCATCTCAATTATTAAAGCCATATAAAAAGCCACCAACCAGACACTGGTTGGTGGCTTTAAGTACCTTGATGTAAAGCGAGAGAACGAAACCTTGTGTAAAAACAGCACCTCACTTGAAACTCTCCAATCACCAAACTAAACTAAATTCCTGTAAAAAACTACTACTTCTTTCGCCAACTCCAAACTAATTTAATCACCCTTTGAAACTTCATCCAGTGTGTAGATCTTTGCATTCTCAATTTGAATACACGCTGATTGTAGTTCCTCATCCTTTTTCCATTGTTTTATTAACCCTTTTGAGTAGTCCCAGTAACTCTTCACTTCTTCCGCTTCAAAGATTTGGTAGCCATTAATCCATAATTCAGGACGTATCTCTTTATTATCGTATATATAAAGAAGTGCCTTCTTAGGTGAATAACTAAGTCGATAACTTATCGTGAATCCTCTAGACCTTTTCCTTAAATTGTCTACTTCTCTCCAAGCTTCGAAATTAAAATATGTTACATGACTTCTCCTCTCCGAATGAGTAAAACAATCACCACACCCATTACAAGTTAGCTCAATTGCATTATCTTTTTCATAACTTAGCCCAGTGCAGATCCTAAAATTATATGGTTGATGGCATTTTGTGCATGTTAAGCAATCATCAGTTACCTCCTTTAATATTATTAAAAAATCAACAATTCTATTTTGTGTGAAGTCTGGATCATCAGCAGTTAACTCTCGTATCATTTCAGTTTGAAATTTGAATAAAGTAAACAAAGATCCCCTCTTGATTAGTTTTTCAATTAAATTCTTGTAATCAGCAATCTGAAATTGTTTTTCCTTTTCAGTAGTCATTAAGGTCATTATCCTCACTCCAAATCTAATATTATAGTAATTAGTTTCACCAGAATAATAGATTTGCATACAAAAAAAGACACCTTAATGGTGTCTTTTTTAAAGATAGCAATGGAGGCGAGGGGAGTCGAACCCCTGTCCGAAGATAACGACACATAAGCTTCTACGGGTGTAGTGACAGTTTTGATGTCACCCTAGAAACTCCCTGTCACCGGATTCCCTTCGGGTCAGCCTGATTATCTTCTTCAGCTCACCCCAGGCGGAGATGAGACAGCGTATTCCACTATTTGTTAGCCCCTATCCCAGTCACATGGACGATGCTGGGTAGAAGCACGCACACAGTTTCTTAGGCTGCGAAAGCGTAGTTGTTTTGTTGTTTGCCGTTTAATAGGCTTTAGCGTTGATGAAGCGGACGCGTCCCCACTACCCGCTACCCATGCTCGAACTATCCCCGTCGAATCCATAAACGCCCCCTTATTATAAAAGGGCTCCACGGATAAATCCGGAAATACCGGAGCATAAGCATGCATAATATCAAAAGCTGAATTCTAAGATTCAACACTCGAACAAAGTTAAAAGCTTTAAAACTGACTACTTCGTTAGTATAGCATATTACAGGTCATTACGAAACGAAATGAAGCCATTTAAGCCTTATAAAATAGCACCATTACAGGAACAAGTAACTTCTCCACGTAATTTGTACCATACAATAATACAGCAACTTATCTCGCAATTTTCTGTTTCTCACGCAAAGCGCGCTGGATATCACGCTGTGCATCACGTTTAGCGGCAGCATCACGTTTATCATACTGCTTTTTACCTCTACCCAGTCCGAGCAAAAGCTTGGCATAACCATTGCGAACATAAATCTTTAACGGAACAATCGTGTAGCCTTCCTGTTTGGACAATCCGATAAGTTTGCGAATCTGCTCTTTATGCAACAGCAGCTTACGCGTACGGGTCGGATCAGTAGGATTATTACGATTGCCTTGCTCAAAGGGACTGATATGCATATTGTGAATATGAATTTCGCCGTTACGGATCGTAGCAAATGCATCACTTATATTAGAGCGACCATTCCGTAGAGACTTAATTTCTGTTCCCGTTAGCACCATGCCCGCCTCGTAAGTGTCCTCAATAAAATAGTCATGGGAAGCTTTTTTGTTCTGGGCGAGCACTTTCCCGTCTGCCTTCTTACCCATGAATACCACTCCTTATGAATAACGTAATTCACTCTTGAAATCCAGGTATCAAAATCCGGCTACAAAGAGCCACCTAGAAATATATTGTAACAAATTTCAGATGGTAAAAGCAAGAAAGGTCAAGCCTTCTACATTTCTAATTGCAGTTATATCACACTTAAAGCAAGCGGCTTCCATCCATTACAGCAGACAGAAACCGCTCGTATACCTATCTTCAAATCAGCTTCATTCACTGCAATGAAAGCTCCAACCTTCAAAGCAAGTAAGCTCTAGCTACCTACTTCTTCTTTTTCCGCACAAAGCCCGCGGTGCTATTGCCGCCACTTCCGCCCTTATTCTTCCGCTTGCGACGTGCAGCGCCTTCACCGTTTGGTCTGGCATCACTGCCTGGTGTAGCTGCTCCGCCGATGAAAATACCGCTGGCAGACGTCTTCTTCCGTCGCTTGCTTGCCCCGGATGCTGGCGAGTTATACCCGCCCTTGCCACTGCCAAAGCCGAAGCTGCTAGCTGAGCCGGCTCCAGCTCCGTTTCCACCGCCGCGCCCTGAACGACCTGCAGTGCTAATACCTCCGCCACCTACGCCTGAACCGGCTTCTTTAGGCTTCCCGGCAGCATCACGACCGCCTTTACGCTCTTTGCCAGTCTTGTCCTTGCCACCCTTACGGTCGCGCCCTTCATGGGGCTTGCCTTTACCTCGGCCCTCACCGCCACGCGCAAAACCTCCGCCCTGTCCTGAACCGCTCGTCCGTTCACGGCGTTGCCGTTGCTTCATATCGACAAGTTCAAAGTCAATTGTGTAATCTTCCATGTTTACACGCGCGACGCGAACCTTAACCTCATCCCCAATGCGGAACACCTTGGAGGTGCGTTCGCCAATCAAAGCCATATGCTGCTCGTCAAAGTGGTAATAGTCGTCCGTAAGCGCACTCAGACGCGTCAGACCCTCCACTGTATTGTCCAGCTCAATGAACATCCCAAAGCTGGTTACACTGCTGATGATCCCCTCGAATTCCTCGCCGACCTTGTCCAGCATGTATTCAGCCTTTTTCATCTGCTCTGTATCACGCTCTGCATCCACAGCCACACGTTCACGCTCGGAAGATTGCTGCGCAATATCAGGCATACGTGCAGTCAAATATTCCTGACGCTCGGCTGTTAAAGCCCCGCCATTCTCCAATACCTCACGAATGACACGGTGAATCACCAAGTCAGGGTAACGACGAATCGGCGATGTAAAATGAGAGTAGTACTCCGCTGCTAGCCCAAAATGTCCTGTCGTTTCCGCATCATACTTTGCCTGCTTCATCGAACGCAGCATCATCGTGCTAAGCACGGTTTGCTCCTTCGTACCCTGAATATCTTCCAGCAACGTTTGCAGTGCACGCGGATGAATGGAATTTCCTCTACCTTTGATCTGATGCCCAAAATTAGCTGCGAAAGCCATAAAGTTTTGCAGCTTCTCCGGATCTGGGTCCTCATGAATCCGGTACAAGAAAGGTACTTTGAGCCAATGGAAATGTTCGGCTACCGTTTCATTGGCTGCCAACATAAACTCTTCAATAATTTGTTCAGCTATCGTACGCTCTCTCTTCACAATATCTACAGCTTTTCCTTCATTATCCACAATCACTTTAGCTTCATCAAAATCAAAATCAACCGCACCTCGGCGCATTCGATTAGCACGCAGCTTCAATGCCAATTCCTTCATCGTGCCGAATACATCAACGAGATCCTTGTACCGTTCCATCAGTTCAGCATCTTCCTCTTCGAGGATTTTGCGAACGTTAGTGTACGTCATCCGTTCCTTCGTTTTAATCACACTGGTGAAAATATCATGCTTTACAACCTTCATATGCTCATTGAATTCCATCTCACAGGATAAAGTCAGTCGATCCACCTGTGGATTCAAAGAACATATTCCGTTCGAAAGTCGATGTGGAAGCATAGGAATGACACGGTCAACCAAATACACGCTACAACCGCGGTTATATGCCTCCTGATCCAGCTTGGAGTTCTCACGCACATAATACCCTACGTCGGCAATATGAACGCCTAGACGGTAGTTTCCGTTCGGCAAGCGCTCTACATTTACAGCATCATCCAGGTCTTTAGCATCCTCGCCATCAATGGTAACAATGATCTTATCACGCAGATCGCGTCGTCCCTGACGTACAATCTCTTCTTCCGTAATCGCGTCGGGAGCCTTCTCCGCTTCCTCTGTCACTTCATCTGGAAAAGCTTCCGGAAGCTGATGCTTGCGAATAACTGACAAAATGTCGACGCCCGGATCATCCTTATGACCCAAAACTTCCAACACTTCCCCTTCAGCCGCTGCTCGTCCTTCCGGATAGCTCACAATACGCACAACAACCTTTTGACCGTTTACGGCTCCATTGAAGCTTGTTTTTGGAATGAAAATATCCCGATTAATACGCTTATCATCCGGCAAAACGAAACCATATGCTTCGTGGCTCTGAAACACGCCTACTACTTGAAGCACTGCACGCTTCACGATCCGTACAACTTCACCTTCTAATCGACCGCCCGCAGGTCCCTTCGAGGACACTCTTACCAGTACCGTATCTCCATTCATCGCACTCTTTAAGTCGTTCGCATGAATATATACATCCGGGTGCTCCCGGTCCTCTGGAATTAGAAAGGCAAATCCCTTGGCATGAGCCTGCAAACGCCCACGCTGCAAATCCATCCGTTCCGGCACGCCATAACGGTTTGTGCTGGTCAGCAGGATTTTGCCCTCTTCCTCTAAGGCATTCAAGAGCTTAAGAAATTCACGGAAATCTTCCGCATCCTTAATATCAAAGTGCTGCTCCAGCTCCTGGTAAGTCATGGGTTTGTATGCAGTCTCGCGCATAAAATCGAGTAGTTGTTGCTCTGTTATCATAATATTGTCCACCTCGGGTGACCTTTAATTTTCAGTAATAAATCCGCATGTCCTTGTTCCTGATACAAGGCTCTTAATATACTCATACCCTAGTATACACGAATTTAATCGACGGCATCCCTGCCTGTCCAAAATCTAAAAAAAGCCCCCGTTTCCCGCGAAACGAAGGCTTAAGGTACATATTTATCTTATTTTGCAAAAAATGCAACTAAAACAGAAACGATCATGAAACCCGCACCCAAAATAGCAGTTGCGCGTTGTAAAATCAAATCCATACCGCGAGCTTTAGTCTTGCCGAACAGATGCTCAGCACCGCCAGAGATGGCACCGGACAAACCTGCACTTTTCCCCTTTTGCAGTAAAACAACCGCAATAACAGCAATCGAGAACACAACGAGCAGCACTTTCAAAAAGATTTCCATGAAAAATCCCACCTCCTGAGCTTATACATCTGTTTTGCAAAACAACACAGCCTCTTTTATGAAAACATGTACATATCATGTTATAAATAGCCGGAAATTAACGCAAAACACTATTTTTATTCTACCACAGCTTCCAGTAGATAACAACAGTTATACAAGTCACTCAACCATTAAGCCTTTGCAAAGTTATAAATTCTCATACACATCAATAATACAAAAAAACAGGCCTACTCGCGGTGGCGAGTAGGCCTGTTTTATTAATGCGTAAAAGCTTTGAGCGTTCAGACTTCGTCATCATAAACCATAAGTCTGAGACGCGTCAGCAATTTGCGCAATATTATTTTTTCAGGTTATAGAAAGATTTCAGGCCGTGGTATTGAGCCAGTTCACCCAGTTGATCCTCAATGCGGAGCAATTGGTTGTACTTCGCGATACGGTCAGTACGGGAAGGCGCACCTGTTTTAATTTGGCCTGCATTTGTTGCAACAGCGATATCAGCGATTGTGCTGTCTTCGGATTCACCGGAACGGTGAGAGATTACAGCTGTGTATCCTGCGCGTTTAGCCAACTCGATAGCATCGAATGTTTCAGTCAGCGTACCGATTTGGTTTACTTTGATCAGGATGGAGTTACCGATGTTTTCTTCGATACCTTTACCCAGACGCTCTGTATTGGTTACGAACAGGTCGTCACCAACCAATTGGATTTTGTTGCCCAGTTTTTCAGTGAGCAATTTCCAACCTTCCCAGTCATCTTCGGAGCAACCATCTTCAATAGTGATGATTGGGTATTTATCAACCCAAGAAGCAAGCAGGTCAACGAACTCAGCAGAAGTGAAGGATTTGCCTTCGCCTTCCAAAGTGTATTTTCCATCTTTGAAGAACTCAGTGGAAGCAACGTCCATACCGAGGAATACGTCAACGCCTGGTTTGTAACCAGCTTTTTCGATTGCTTCGATAATAGTGGACAGAGCTTCTTCGTTAGATTTGAAGTTAGGAGCAAAACCACCTTCATCACCAACAGCTGTGTTCAAACCTTTGGAGTTCAGTACGGATTTCAGGTTGTGGAAGATTTCTGCGCCAACACGCAGAGCTTCTTTGAATGTAGGAGCGCCTACAGGCAGAACCATGAACTCTTGTACGTCAACGTTATTGTCGGCATGAGCGCCACCGTTAACGATGTTCATCATTGGTACTGGCAATTGTTTAGCATTGAATCCGCCCAGGTAAGTGTACAGTGGCAAGCCCAGAGCTTCAGCAGCAGCGCGAGCTACAGCCATGGATACAGCCAGAATTGCGTTTGCACCCAATTTACCTTTGTTATGTGTACCATCCAATTTGATCATCAACGTGTCGATTTCTACTTGGTTCACAGCATCCAAGCCGATTACTTCAGGAGCAATAATTTCGTTCACGTTTTTAACAGCTTGCAGAACGCCTTTACCCAGGTAACGGGATTTATCGTTATCACGAAGCTCTACAGCTTCGTGAGCGCCTGTGGAGGCACCGGAAGGAACGATAGCACTACCGATAGCACCGGATTCCAGATATACTTCAACTTCAACCGTAGGGTTACCACGGGAGTCGAGGACTTCGCGAGCGTACACGTCAGAAATAATAGTCATTTGTACTTAATCTCCTTTGTGAATCATGATTTATTGGTCAAGCCTATACTTATTAAATCAAGCTTACTTGCGGGATGCAATCATAGATTTTCCTGTCATTTCCGCAGGTTGCGGAAGTTGCATCAAATCCAGAAGCGTTGGAGCTACGTCAGCCAGTATTCCATGCTCACGCAAAACGATATTTTCGTCAGTCAAAATGAACGGAACCGGATTAGTTGTGTGAGCTGTGAACGGACGTCCCTGCTCATCAATTTCCATATCCGCGTTACCATGGTCAGCAATGATAATAACCACGCCGCCTTTGGCTTTAACCGCATCTACAACACGTCCAACACATTCATCCGTCGTCTCTACCGCCTTAATCGTTGGCTCCAGCATACCGGAGTGTCCAACCATATCCGGATTGGCAAAGTTCAGGATAATCGCATCATGCTTGTCGGCTTCGATTTCCTTAACAGCAGCATCCGCTACTTCATACGCACTCATTTCCGGCTGCAGGTCATATGTAGCCACTTTAGGCGAGTTGATCAAAATACGAGTTTCGCCAGGAAGCTCCACATCACGTCCGCCACTGAAAAAGAAAGTAACGTGCGGATATTTTTCAGTCTCAGCAATACGCAATTGCTTTTTGTTGTTTTGAACCAACACTTCACCAAACGTGTTATCCAGGTTTTTCGGTTCGTAAGCTACAAAGCCTTCAACCGTTTCGCTGAACAACGTCAGGCAAACAAAGTGCAAATCTTTAGGCAATTTCGGGCCACGGTCAAAACCACGGAAGTCCGCGTTTGTAAATACCTGAGACAGTTGAATCGCACGGTCAGGACGGAAATTGAGGAAGATAACAGAGTCATTGCTTTCGACCAGCCCTACAGGACTTCCGTCAGCCTTCACAATAACAGTTGGCTCCACAAATTCGTCGAACACTGATTTTTCATACGATTCTTTCAATGCTTCCATTGGATCTGTGTATTGAGGGCCTTCTCCGTATACGATTGCACGGTAAGATTTCTCCACACGTTCCCAACGTTTGTCGCGGTCCATAGCATAATAGCGTCCTTGTACAGTCGCAATTTTGCCTACGCCCACTTCCTGAATTTTGGCGATCAGTTGCTGCATGAAGTCCACGCCGCTGTCAGACATAACATCGCGTCCATCCATAAATGCATGAATGTATACTTCTGTTAAACCTTCTTTTTTCGCCAGATCCAGCATAGCAAACAGATGGCTAATATGGCTATGCACGCCACCATCGGACAAAAGTCCGTACAGATGAAGCTTCGTGTTGTTCTTTTTGGCATGCTGTACTGCTTTAACCAAAGTTTCATTCTGGAAGAACTCGCCTTCGCGAATGGACTTCGAAATACGGGTCAAACTCTGATATACAATCCGGCCTGCGCCGATGTTCAGGTGACCTACTTCGGAGTTACCCATTTGCCCTTCCGGCAGACCTACCGCTTCACCAGACGCTGTAAGCGTTGAATGAGGGTATTGTCTTAAGTATTGGTCGTAGTTCGGCTTGTTCGCCTGTGCAACCGCATTGCCTTCCACAGTGTCGCGCAGTCCGAATCCATCCATAATAATTAAGGCTACCGGTTTTGGTACTGTCATCTTACTTCGCCCCCTCAACAAGCGCGATGTAAGACGCTGGTTGAAGACTAGCGCCACCTACAAGTGCGCCGTCGATGTCGCTTTGGCCCAGATATTCAGCCACATTTTCAGGTTTCACGCTGCCACCATACTGAATACGTACAGCATTTGCTGTATTTTCATCATACAGCTCTTTAATCAGACTACGGATATAGGAAATCACTTCATTCGCATCCTGCGAAGTGGAGGATTTGCCTGTTCCGATCGCCCAGATTGGCTCATAAGCAACAACTACTTGTGCAGCCTGATCCTTAGCCAAACCAGCAAAAGCTGCTACAGTTTGCACTTTTACAACCTCTTTGGTTTGTCCAGCTTCACGATCTTCCAACTTTTCGCCTACACATACGATTGGAGTCAGGCCATGACGGAATGCCGCATGAACCTTTTTGTTCACCGTTTCGTCTGTTTCATTAAAATATTCACGACGCTCGGAGTGCCCGATCACAACGTAGTCTACGCCCAGATCTTTCAGCATTCCACCGCTAATTTCACCTGTAAATGCACCATCTTCTGCAAAGTGAAGATTTTGCGCGCCAATTTTAATAGACGTGCCTTTTACTGCTTCAACCAGAGCAGGAAGATTCGTAAATGGTGCGCAAATCACGCTTTCCACTCCTGCAACCTCTGCTTTGCCTTTGATCTCTTCGATGAAAGTTTTAGCTTCTGGTACGGTTTTAAACATCTTCCAGTTACCCGCGATAATCGGTGTTCTCAATGGTTTCAACTCCTAACTATTAGGTGCCCTAAAGCTTTATTCACGCATAGTGCGTTTGATTATTTATCGTTCAGTGCAACAACACCCGGAAGTGCCTTGCCTTCCATAAATTCCAGAGATGCGCCGCCGCCAGTGGAGATATGATCCATTTTGTCAGCCAAGTGGAATTTTTCAGCCGCAGCCGCAGAATCACCGCCACCAATGATGGTGTATGCTTCTGTTGTTGCGCAAGCTTCCGCTACTTCACGAGTACCACCAGCGAAAGGCTCGATTTCAAATACACCCATTGGTCCATTCCAAACAACCAATTTGGAGTTTTTGATCACATCTGCATAGATTTTACGTGTTTTCGGTCCAATGTCCACGCCTTCCCAATCTGCAGGAATGCCGTCGATATCCACAATGTTCGTGTTCGCCGTAGCGCTAAAATCGTCAGATACCACAATATCAACCGGAAGGTAGAAGTTTTTGCCGAGTTTCTTCGCTTTTTCGATAAACCCAAGAGCTACGTCCAGTTTGGATTCATCCAGTAGGGATTGACCCACTTCATGACCTTGAGCTTTAAAAAATGTATAAGCCAAACCACCGCCAATGATTACGTTATCTGCAATGTTCAGCAGGTTGTCAATCACGTCGATTTTGTCTTTTACCTTGGAACCGCCGATAATGGCTGTAAAAGGACGATCTGGGTTTGAAAGAGCTTTACCGATTACAGACAATTCTTTCTCCATCAGCAAGCCGGAAACAGCCGGAAGAAGATGCGCGATACCTTCTGTGGAAGCATGGGCACGGTGTGCTGCACCAAATGCGTCATTCACGAAAACGTCGGCCAATTCAGCAAATTGCTTCGCCAATTCAGGATCATTCTTTTCTTCTCCTGCATAGAAACGTACATTTTCAAGCAACAGCACGTCGCCGTTTTGCAGTTCAGCCACTTTCGCTTTAACAGCTTCGCCTACCGATTCGTCCACTTTAACTACTGGCTTTTTCAGCAGCTCAGACAAACGTACGCCAACAGGAGTCAGACGCATGGATTCAACAACCTGACCTTTTGGACGTCCAAAGTGACTCGCCAAAATAACTTTTGCACCTTTTTCAATCAGGTAGTTAATGGTTGGCAAGGTTTCACGAATACGCTTGTCATCCGTAATTTTACCGTCCTCAACCGGAACGTTAAAATCTACACGAACAAACACCCGTTTTCCATTCAGTTCTATATCACGTACGCTCTTTTTGTTCATCTCCATATTCCTCCGCACCCTTATAATTTTACGAATCAGGAATTTAAGGCACATTTGATATATAAAGAGCGGAAACAATAACCTGTTTCCGCTCTATGATGTTGCTCAATAAGACTGTTCTTATTTAGCCAGTTTAGCGAAGTATTCCAACGTGCGGATCAATTGTGCAGTGTAGGACATTTCATTGTCATACCAAGCTACAGTTTTCACCAGTTGTTTGTCGCCAACAGTCAGAACTTTAGTTTGAGTTGCATCAAACAAAGAACCGAAAGTAAGACCTTTGATGTCGGAAGAAACGATTTGATCTTCAGTGTATCCATAAGTTTCAGGATCGGAAGCTTCTTTCATCGCAGCGTTGATTTCTTCAGCAGTTACATTTTTCTCCAGAACTGTTACCAACTCAGTCAGGGAACCTGTAGGTACTGGAACACGTTGAGCCGCGCCATCCAATTTACCTTTCAACTCAGGGATAACCAAACCGATTGCTTTAGCAGCACCAGTTGTGTTAGGAATGATGTTTTCAGCTGCTGCACGAGCACGACGGAAGTCTCCTTTAGCATGTGGAGCATCCAAAGTGTTTTGGTCGCCAGTGTAAGCATGAATTGTAGTCATCAAACCTTCAACGATACCAAATTTATCTTGCAGTGTTTTAGCCATAGGAGCCAGGCAGTTTGTTGTGCAAGAAGCACCGGAGATTACAGTTTCAGTTCCATCCAGAATTTCATGGTTTACGTTGTAAACGACAGTTTTCATGTCGCCAGTAGCTGGAGCGGAGATAACAACTTTTTTAGCGCCGCCTTTCAAATGTTTCTCAGCAGCTTCTTTAGTTGTGAAGAAACCTGTACATTCCAGAACGATGTCTACACCCAGGTCTCCCCAAGGCAGTTCTTCAGGGTTGCGGTTAGCCAAAACTTTAACTTCTTTACCGTTTACTTTGAAGAAGCCGTCATGTACTTCTACTTGTCCTTGGAAATTACCTTGTGTTGTATCATATTTCAACAAATGTGCCAACATTTTGGAATCTGTCAAGTCATTGATTGCTACTACTTCAATACCTTCCACATTTTGAATCCGGCGGAAAGCAAGGCGTCCAATACGTCCGAAACCGTTAATACCAACTTTAACTGTCATGAGTGAGTTCCTCCCAAAGTTCGTTTAGTTTAGTTTTATATATTCAAGACAGACCCGAAAGCCCGTCAAGACAACACTATTCATAAATCCTATATTAATCATTTAAATAACGACTTACAATCTCAACAGCAGCGCCTTCGTCGGTGACTAGAATGTCTTCTTGCCCGAAACGCAGTACCGCATGAATAGCGGCCGCCTTGTTTTTGCCTCCAGCTACACCTAGAACCGTATCGGTACGCCTAATGTCCTCCAATCGGAGTCCAAGCGTCAGCATTCTGTGAACAACGACGCCATCTTCGTTAAAGTAATAACCAAACGATTCGGCTACCGCTCCTTCACTGCTGATCTGGGCAAAGGTTTCGGGATCAAGTTTACGTCTATGTGCCATCGCTATGGCGTTGCCTATCCCGTGAATGATGATACGACTCTCGCGAATCAGGTTCAATATATCCTGAATGTTCGTATCTTCAAGCAAGGAGTTGTAAGCATGATTGCTGAGCAAATCCGGTACATGGAGCAGACGGTATTGAGCGCCTACCTTGCGAGCCATTGTGGAAGCAATTGTGTTGGCCTGCATTTCCATGCTTTCTCCCAAACCCCCGCGTGCCGGTACAAACCACCCACCCTTAAGTGGGCCATTAGAAGGTAGTGCCAGTTGTTCCGCCACGTCGGCAATTGTTGTGCCACCTGTTACAGCGACCACATCCTCGTCGTCCATAACACTCAGCAACGCTTTTGCTCCAGCGCGCCCCAGCTCCTGCTTTGTTAACGGAGAAGCATCCGAATCCCCTGGAACGACAACCACCTTCCTCAAACCATAGGCTTGACGAATCTGGTCCTCCAATTGGGACAGGCCGAACAAGTTGTTCGCAATCGGCTCCAGCTGTTCCAGCAGATCCAGTCCTGCTTTGCTCACCTTCATGCCTACACTCTCAATCTCAATTAGCCCCTGAGCTTTAAGAAGATCGGTTTCGGCGCGCAACACGCGCTCGGTCATGTTCAGTGAAGCTGCCAGTGTTCTGCGTCCAACAACATCGGACAGCATAATCTGATGCAGGATCGTGTACCTTTTTTTCAAAACATCCATGAGGTCGGGCAGAAGCTGCTTCTGTATTTCTAATATCTTTCGCATGCTTTCCACTCCCGCACACTTCTAAGTTCTGTCTCTAATGCTCTATCTCTAACTGGTCTTAAAATGTCCCGGGATAACTTTTTAAGTCCCACGTATATCTTAACCAATATTTGCTCCACATGCAAGTCTATCTGAACCTATATTTCTCAACCATTCATCTGAATATGCGCATTTAATAAAAGCTTGCAATTCACTGCTGTATATCATATAATCATTTTTGTTTCCAATTAGCTGTTTAATTAGTTAGTTGTTTGCATTGATTCAACTATGCGCCCGTGGTCCAACGGATATGACGTAGGCCTCCGGAGCCTGAGATCGAGGTTCGATTCCTCGCGGGCGCGCCATTTTAAATGAACGCTTAAATGCTTCTATATAGTCTTTTAACCAATAAGAGCGCTGAGGGCTCTTTTTTTTAATCATTAGTTTGACTTTCTTTGACTTTTTGTTTGAAATTGTTTATCATGTGGTTAATACGGTAACAGTTTATAAATAAGGGACGTGTAATCGGCATGTCCACCAAATCCACTAACGATATTTAAGGGAGGTTTTTTGACGTGAGCTATGTTCCTATGGTAGTAGAACAAAGTAACCGCGGCGAACGCGCCTATGACATTTATTCCAGACTGTTAAAGGATCGCATTATTTTGTTAGGCTCGGACGTCAATGACGTTGTAGCCAACTCTATAATTGCGCAAATGCTGTTTTTGGCTGCCGAAGATCCTGAAAAAGATATTCACTTGTATATTAACAGCCCTGGCGGTTCCATTACAGCTGGTATGGCCATTTTTGATACGATGCAATACATTAAACCTGACGTTTCTACGATTTGCGTAGGTATGGCGGCTTCCATGGGCGCGTTCTTGCTGAATGCAGGCGCCAAAGGTAAACGTTTCGCTTTGCCAAACAGCGAAATTATGATTCACCAACCCCTGGGTGGTGCACAAGGCCAGGCAACGGATATCGAAATCCGCGCACGCCGCATTCTGAAAATGCGGGATAAACTGAACCGCATTCTCGCAGATCGCACAGGCCAACCACTGGAGCGCATTGAAAAAGATACAGACCGCGACTACTTCATGTCTGCTGATGATGCCAAGGAATACGGTATTATTGATAAAGTGCTAACTAGCTCCTCTCCAGAAGGTGTATAAGCGAAGTAATTCGCCTCTCGTTAACTGGTAAATGAAAAAGCTGCTCCGGATGTTCTTATCCGGTAGGCAGCTTTTTTGCTTTATTGTTTTTTAGGTTATAGACAATTGGACTTGTTTATTTCTACTATTCATTCTGTCCCGCAAAAGGCTTTCCGCCTTGAGGCAGCAATTGACCGAACGAATAGGTAAACTCCGGAATTCCATACGCGTATGGCGCATAATCATACAAATCAAACACAATTGTTACTCCACTGTTAGTCACATAAAAATTCTGATCTGCCGCCAGCTCTTTAAATTTGCCGAATCCTTCGCCAGCCTGAAGTGCATCGATTTTTTTCTTCAAATCAGCATTGAGGAACTTTTTGTAGTTCGGGTTTGCCTTCAATACGTCAGACAATTGCAGCAGTTTACCATCAGCGAGCGAGAACGTATATCCTTTACGTGCCGTCATGCCATGTGCGCCACCCGTATACGAGTAATCCTGCATAATCACACTCAGAATACCATCCTTGTTATAGGCAATCGCAAAATCATTTCCAAACTCATACGGTCTTTCTGTTGTAGCCTCTCCCTCAGCCATCATCTTTTTGCCTGCTGCCAATATACCTTCTGCATGCTTTTTAAGCGCATTGTTAATGGCCTGTTGAGCCTCAGGATTCAGCTGGCTACCGCTGATTTGCGGGTACTTAATCTTGTAGGAAACCTTTGCATTACTTGAAGCTGGAAGTGTTTGAGACGCAATTGTGATCGGATTTAGCTGACTTTTACTCAGCGTTACTGTTTTCTGAGCTGCATTCCATTGAGCATCTATGCCCAGATAGTCCTTCAGCAGACTCATAGGAATGTATAGCTTCCCAGCGATCTGTTTGGCATCCATGCTACGTGTATTGATTCCATTGACGTTGACGTAGGCATCCGAGGAAGAAGCCGTAATGTAAAGTTTATTGTACCCGCTACCTACGGTATACGTCGTTGTTTTCGCATCATAGCTTACTGGAATCCCCAGGCTGTCACGTAGTGCGGCCACCGGAATCATTGTACTCCCGTTCACTTGAACACCTTTAGCGGGCAACGTTTTACCATTCCATTGGATGGTGATTCCTGGTTGCTGTGTTGTCGCTTGCTGTTGCTTCGTCGATGCTGCCTGGATATAGGAAACGGGAACAGCTGTGACTCCTGCGAAAATCCCTGCCGCCAGCAGTGCTGAACCCCATTTTTTTGCATGCTTACTCATATTAAATATTCCTCCTGTTAATGATCTGTATTGTCTATGTGTGATAACTACTTTTATTATATCTATACCCTATTGTATGTAGTTTACAATCTGTACACTCTCCGATTTCAATATGTACACCTAATAACCCTTAGCTATGACAGACTCATTACAAAAAGGTTTCGGTATTACAAAAAAAGCCAGCAAGCCAGCCTGCACATGATGCAGGCCGCTTGTGGCTTCGTTTGATGATCTATATTAGTTCATTTCGTATTGAGCCGACACCTGTACTTTCACTGTTACTTGCCCTGATTGTATCTCTGTCCCGCCACCTGCTACGTCCAAGAGCGATTTTGACATGGCATTTTCACGTTGTGTAAAGATTTGTGCTTCTCCGCCATCTACCGTCACACTCACAAGGACACCTAACCCGCGTTTGGCTGCCTTAGCTACAGCACTGGCTTTAGATTGTGCGCTTCCCAATGCCTTAGTAATGGCTTCTTCTTCATAAGTCGAAGGATTTTCCACGGAAAAACGTACATTATCTACGTTATTGGCTCCGGACTTGGTCGCCTCATCCAACAACTGACCGATTTTATCCAAATCGCGGTATTTGACGGAAAGTGTATGGTTGGCAGTGTAGCCTTTGAGCTTCTGCCCTTCTTTTTCGTTATAGGTGTAGTTAGGCTGTACATAAAACTGGCTGGTCTGAATGTCATCTGCGCTGATGCTCCACTTTTCCTTCAACAGTTGTGTAACCTTGTTCAATTTTGTAGCATTGGCTTTTTGAGCGGCGGCTGCCGTATTCCCTTCCGATTGTACACCAATAGAGAGATAAGCAATATCAGGCTTCGCTAATACTTCCCCGCTTCCAGTCACATTAATTACACCGTTTACCGTCGAAGCTGGTGATGCAGCATAAGCACGATCTGCCCCTGTCCATAATCCTCCTGCTACTCCCCCTGCCATTAATGCTCCTGCGAGAACTGCTGTGGCTACTGTTTTTGTCCAAAGTCTCATTGAATTCAACCTCTTTCTTGAAAATGTTTGTACCTTCCAGACGGAAAAGACGGAAAAAGGTTGCAGCCAAGCGTACAAATTTCCGAAACAGAGCATGACCACGGGGATTTTAATTATTTATAGTTTGAACTTAATACGGTATCTATATTCAACAAATCCATCCATAAAACAGTTAACGGAGAAGTTTTCGAAGACTCTTTTCTGGATACAAAAAAAGCCCCAAAAGGGGCTTTTCACTAAGAGCATACACCATATTACAAAGCAAATCTTTGTTTATTGATTTTCCAGCTCTACCTTACTAACCAGACTTACTAAAGCGTTTACAGCCTGTTCGGCGTCCGCACCTTCAGCACTAATATTGATTTCAGTACCTGTACTGATGGCAAGACTCATAATACCCATGATGCTCTTGGCATTAACCTTTTTGTCATCTTTTTCCACAAAAATCTCAGATGAATATTTATTCGCTTCCTGTACGAACAACGCAGCAGGTCTGGCGTGCAGTCCTGTTTTCAAGCGTACGACTACCGGATGTTTTGACATGTCAGCTTACCCCCTCATCAAATAAATCTGGACACTACTTACTCCATTTTATTTATCACATTATAACATTAACCCGGGACAGACACTAGAAAAAAAACTAAAAAAACCGGGGCTGAAAGCCCCACTAACATTCTTTTTACGGAATCAGGCCATTTTCGCCCCTGATTTTGTCAGCCATCTCATCAATTTTGCGAAGCCGATGATTTACACCCGATTTACTCACGACCCCTTTGAGCATTTCCCCGACTTCTTTTAAATTCAAATCGGGATGAGCGAGCCGAATTTCTGCCACTTCACGCAGTTTATCCGGCAAGGTCTCCAAACCAACTTCCCTCTCCAGCAACTTAATATTCTCAATTTGCCGGACAGCAGCTCCGATCGTCTTGTTCAAATTAGCCGTTTCACAATTGACAATGCGATTTACGGAATTGCGCATATCGCGCATAATGCGTACATCTTCAAATTTGAACAAGGCTTGATGCGCCCCAATGATGCTAAGCAACTCAATGATCTTCTCGCCTTCCTTGATGTAGAGAATAAAACCTTTTTTTCGCTCAATACAGCGAGCATTTAGATGAAATTCATTCGCAAGATCAACGAGTGCCTGACAATGCTCCTCATACATCGAAGAAATTTCAAGGTGGTAAGACGATCCTTCAGGATTGTTGACAGAGCCACCTGCCATAAAGGCGCCCCGCAAATAAGCCCTCTTACAACAGTTTTTCCGAACGATATCCCGATTAATCCCGTCAGTGAACAAGAAACCTTCTGAGACGATATAAAGATCCTTTAGCAGCTGTTGCACACCATTGGGAATACGGACAATGTACACATTATTTTTTTTCAAGCGCATTTTTTTCCGTACAAGCAGTTCGATATGAAGTTGAAAATGCTTCTTGATCAAGGAGTAAATCCGCCTTGCAATCGCGGCATTTTCTGTGGACACGTCCAATATCACCCTTTTATTCGACAGTTGTACGGATCCGAGCATACGTATGAGCGCAGATAGTTCCGCTTTCTCACAGCAGGACTGGCTTTCAATCATCGTAAGCTCTTTTTTCGTTTGTGCCGCAAAGGACAAGGGACTCACCTCCTTCTTAATATCCAGTTTTGTACCAATTGGTAAATATGCTGGCTTAATTTGTCGGCATCATGCCGTAGATACGTACGGAACAGAACTAATGTATCTGCCACCACTTTATATCCCCGATCGGTCAGCTCGCCCATGTCTACTTGAACTGGCTTAGCTCCCTGCTCGGCATACATTTCCTGTACTTGGGGTGGAATTTCTCCGTTATTTACAATGACATAGTCGAAGAGATGATGCCCTACATGTTCAAAAATAGCTTGCAGGTGATCTCCTACCGTATAGCCATCAGTTTCTCCAGGCTGGGTCATAACGTTACAGACAAATATTTTGATAGCGTCTGATTTTACTACAGCTTCAGCGAGTTTAGGTACAAGCAAATTCGGTAATATGCTGGTATATAGACTGCCGGGGCCAATCAAAATCGCATCAGCCTCATTAATGGCCTCTACAGCCTCAGGCAACGGCTCCACGTGAGTCGGTTCAAGAAAGACGCGTTTGATTCGTCCGCCCGCTTCCGGGATCTTGGACTCTCCGGTAATCACCGTGCCATCCTCCATTTCGGCACTTAGCACAACGCCTTCCTCAGCTGCCGGCAGCACACGTCCCCGGACAGCAAATACACGGCTAAGCTCACGCACCGCCGTTACAAAATCTCCCGATATATCAGTCATCGCTGCTAAAATCAGATTACCCAGGCTATGGCCTGACAATCCTGATCCCGCACCGAAACGGTATTTCAGCATATCTGACATCACTGGTTCCACGTCAGCCAAGGCAGTCAGCACATTGCGAATATCCCCTGGAGGGGGCATCTGCAGCTCACTGCGCAAAATCCCGGAGCTTCCGCCATCGTCAGCGACTGTAACAATAGCCGTAATATCTAGCGGCTTTTGCTTTAAGCCCCGCAGCATGACGGACAAGCCGGTTCCGCCGCCCATAACAACAATACGTGGGCGCTCCCGTTGTGATCCGGTCTCTTTCATGATTTCACCTCATTAATGCCGGTCCCGATCAGCATCCCGATGCGAAACAGAAACAGATTCTGTCTCGCTGGCACCCAGCATTTTTCCTAAATACTCCGATATTGCAACAGAACGATGCTTACCGCCAGTACAGCCAATACCGATAATGACCTGGCTTTTGCCTTCTTTGCGATATTGCGGAATCAAAAAATGTAACATATCCAGCAACTTGGTCAAGAATGCCTGAGTCTCGGGCCATTTCATGACATAATCATATACATCGCTATCCTGTCCCGTGTGGGGACGTAGTTGGTCCACATAGTGGGGATTAGGCAGGAAGCGCACATCGAATATAAGATCGGCATCAATGGGAATACCATACTTGAAGCCAAAAGAAGTAATGTTCACGGAAAGCATACTGCTCTCCAGATGAGAAAATCGCGAAATAATCCTCGCCTTTAAGGTTGCAGGCTTCATCACACTTGTATCAATAACCTGTGTAGCCGAGCTTTTTAATTCTTCCAACATCTTGCGCTCCAACCGAATCCCATCCAAAGGCATACCGTCTGGAGCCAGCGGATGACGTCTACGGCTTTCCTTATACCGCTGTACGAGAACGCCATCATTCGCATTTAAGAATAAAATTTCACAATGAATCGTAAAATGATCTTTAATATAATTCAACGATTCAGACAAGGCGGTGAAAAATTCTCGTCCGCGTAAATCAATTACGAGTGCCACCTTGCCTATTTTACCGTTAGACTGCTCAATCAACTCGGCAAATTTGGGAATCAGTACAGGAGGCAAATTATCAACGCAGAAGAAGCCCAAGTCTTCCAGGCTCTGAACCGCAATGGTCTTCCCTGCGCCTGACATCCCCGTAATAATAATGAGCGTTGCCCACGGCGCAGCATTTTTTAGGTTATCTGTCATATGGACTTCCCTCTCCTTTTGCTTCTTCGCTCTATGCCAGTACCCGTATTATCAGTAACCTGTGAATCAGAAACGTAGCAACAAACCAGCTGCCCCTACGATACCTGCGTCATTGCCCAGCACAGCTGGAACAATCGATACCCCTTTTTGAAGGGGCTCAGGTGCCAGCTTGGTGTACACGCGACGCATCTCTTCAAACAAAAAGTCGCCTGCTTTGGAAACACCGCCACCTATAATAAACAACTCTGGATTAAGCACAGCGGCAACTGCTGCCATAGATTTGCCCAAATAAAAGGCAGCACGGTTCACGATACGCAGCGCGACTTCATCCCCGGCTTTGGCAGCATCGAATACTTCTTTGGCAGCAATTTGATCTTCCAGCGCCAGAGAGGTTCGATCGCCACGTTCCACAGCGTCCTTGGCCATACGAATAATGCCTGTTGCAGAAGATACGGTTTCCAAACAACCCATTTTGCCGCATCCACACTGAATAGCCTCCAGATCAGGTACGACACTGATATGACCAATTTCTCCGGCCATCCCCGAGAAACCTTGATATATTTTACCATTAATAATAATGCCGCCCCCAACACCTGTTCCCAGGGTATAGCATACGCAATTTTCGATACCTTTGCCTGCTCCGGCCCAAGCTTCGCCAAGCGCGGCAACATTGGCATCATTGTCTATTTTCACAGGCTTGCCGATCCGTTCCTCTAGAAGCGCACGAATCGGTACGTCTCGAAAGCCAATATTGGGTGCGAGGACAATAATACCTTCGCGAACATTCGTAAAACCTGCAACGCCCGCACCGACACCCTTTAGTTGATCCCACTCATAGGGAGATTGCTCAACAATGTGCCGCACATATTTTTCGATATTACCGATGACAACGTCTACACCTTTATCGGTTTCGGTTGGTCCCTCGTATGTGTGCAAAAGCTGTCCGTTTTCATTACAAATGCCGACTTTAATCGCTGTACCGCCCAAATCGACACCCACATAGATACTTTCAGACATGTTCCAAGCCACCTTTATGTTTACTTAAAAACCTGGTATGAAATATATGCTTACAATTCCTACTTCATAATAGTAATCCTACGTTCCAACTATAATTGAAGCCCCCGTTACGGTCAAGGACACTTCCTTGTTGAAAAGTGTACGATTAGCGGAATTTTTAACCTCATACACCCATAAGAAAAACGTCTATTGACGACTTTCAAGGAAGCCAGACCACGCTTAACGGAAATTTTTCTTGCGATTTATAGATTGTTCAGCTTCGCTGAAAACTTATAAATTCTATAATCATAAAAAGGAGAAAGCCTGTGCAAACGCAGCAGGCTTTCTCTTCCTGAACAAAAAATGCGGCATAACAGAGGTTTCCTTCGCTCTCCCGTTAGCCTTTTTTGTGTACTATAGACACGCTTTTATTGATCCAGTGTTTCGCTCCAGTCGTGAACAGCACTGCCTTCGAGATACTTCTCGCAGTCCATAGCCGCCATACAGCCCGTTCCCGCAGCCGTAATAGCTTGACGGTAACGGTTATCCTGTACGTCCCCACAGGCAAAAACTCCGGAGATGTTCGTTTCCGTTGTGCCTGGCTTCACTACAATATAGCCGTGTTCATCGGTATGAATTTGTCCATTCAGGAAACCTGTGTTCGGTGTATGCCCGATGGCTACGAACACGCCATCTACCTCAATCAGCTCATCCTGATTGGTCTCATTATTGTGTACCTTCAAACCTTTTAAGCCAGCTTCTCCCGTCACAACTTCCAGCGGAGTCCGGTTTAATGCCCAATGTACTTTTTCGTTCTCACGCGCACGATCTTGCATAATTTTGGATGCCCGCAACTCATCGCGACGATGGACCAAGGTTACGCTGGAAGCAAAACGGGTCAAGAAGCTCGCTTCCTCCATGGCTGAATCGCCACCGCCAACCACAACAATCTTTTTCCCGCGGAAAAAGAAGCCATCGCAAGTTGCGCACGTGCTGACTCCGCGACCTACATTGTCCTGCTCACCCGGAATACCAAGGTATTTAGCGGACGCGCCTGTAGCAATAATGACCGACTCCGCCTCAATGATGCCTTTACCCTCTACCTTCACTTTAAAAGGGCGTTTGCTGAAATCTACTTCCTCTACCCATCCGGAAGTAAATTCAGCGCCAAAACGTTCAGCCTGCTTGCGCATATTATCCATCAGTTCAGGCCCGAGGATACCTTGCTCAAAACCCGGGAAATTTTCAATTTCAGTCGTTGTAGTAAGCTGCCCACCGGGCTGCATCCCTTCAATGATCAGCGGATTCATGTTAGCGCGTGCCAAATAAATAGCCGCTGTGTAGCCTGCAGGACCTGTACCAATAATTATGGATTTATACATACGTTTGTTGCCTCCTTTAAGTGATGTTTGGAGCAGGTCTCAGACCTGCTTTTTAAACGTGGAGAGCGGCTGCTTCAGCTTCTGTTTGATACCACACACGCTGTCAATCTGGCGTGCATAGCGGCTTACGGTCGATACGGAGATACCATAACGATCGGCTACTTCCTGATAGGTGACTGAATGATGATGCATTTTGGCTGTCAAATATTCCAGCGCCGCTGCCCATCCCTCAGTATGCTGAACCATCGGAACTTCCGGGGCAAGTCGATCCAAATACTCCAGCCAAAGCGATTTCAAATCGTGCTGCATGGCCGGATCTGATGGCTTGCTCATGACGGTCAGTACCTTATCCAGCACTGCCTGCCATTGTGGATCGACCAGGGAAGCAGATACATCACCTTCAATTGTATGCGGATCGTTCTCAACCTCCAACTGATCAGAATGTTCCGTTTCCGGATACATTTTCTGCTCATCCTGCTCCGCCAGCTCTTGCAATACTTGCAAGGCACGGCGTTTCAGCTCATCCTCCTGGTCCGGGTCTTCTACGAAGGACTCCAGTGCCTGGCGCACCTCATCATCACCGATCAAGCTTAACGCCTGAATGACCTGAAGCTGAGTCGCCCGGTCCCCGTGGCGCAAGGCCCAGAAGAAGGATGAGCGGATTAGCGGGTCCTTCTTCATGCTGTCAGGCACCTGGTCAGCACCAAACTTCTCCCACATGCGGAATTGCTCCTCAAACGGGAGATGATAATGATAGCTGAGCACTTGCAGCGGTTTACCCTCCTGCTGGAGTTCCACCAGTCGGGACAGGAAAAACCGCGGAACTTCCGAGGAAGCATCCTGCTTTTGCAAATGACTCCACAACCGCCGAGCTTCCGCATATCTTCCCGTATTGCTGGCAGCTACCGCCGTGTAATGGTACAAAGAAGCGTCCGCATTGTTCTCTCCATCGCCATGAAGCAACCTGCGGAAATGTCTGTAGGCCTCCTCATGGCGTCCGAGAATGCCCATAGTGGTCGCCAGCTTGAATACCTGCTCCTCCTGAAACGGTATAGTAACCGCCAAAGTCTGCACCAGACGATCCAATTCCGGGCCGCCGCCCTCGTGCTGATAAAAGATCGCCAAGTTGCACAATGCGTGTAAATTACCCGGCTCATCTTCCAGCACTTGAATAATGGTAGCCTTAGCATTTTGGAACAACCCCATGTAGTAATACGCCAGCGCCAGATTATTCCGCGCAGCGAACATATCCGGTTGTTCCTCTGAAATTTGCTTGAGCAACTGGGCTGCCTGAGCAAATTTCCCCTCCTCCAGCAGGACACGAGCCTGATCATGCTCTACTACTCCCTGCCGGGCCTTAATGCGGTTCAGCTTCGTTGGACGGTCCAGCTCATAATAGAGCAGCTCCATCATTTCCTCCGCTTCATCAAGAAACTGGCCTTCTTCGTCCTCCTCCAGGTACGTGACCAACGCTTTCTCCGCTTCTTCAAACTGCTCCATATTAGCGTAATTATTCGCCATATAGAAATAACACTCTGTCATCGACGAGTCTACGTCACTCAGAACAGAGGACAGGATCTCATTCGAACCTGCATAATCCCCCATCTCTGATAATATACCCGCCATATTGCAATGATTCACCGGATTATCCGGTTCATATTCAACGGCTTTGCGAAAATATTTCAATGCCTTGTCATAATGATTGCGATCAAGCGAGCGCACAGCTTTCTCAAAAAAGAAAGATGCGTCGAAACGCAAAGCAATAATTTTAGGGCTAGGTTCCGATACTCGCAGATGTTTCCCTTTCATAAATAACCAAGGCACCTCCTTTAAAAGTAACTGGCATGTTCATACCCTTCAGTATACCACAACTTCAAAACGACTTGACAGTCGATCCTACCTCATTCCAAAAAACGGATATATGCTCGTATACCGATAGATATAGATACAAGAATACGCTAAATAGCCGAGCGCTTTTTCCCTGTATAAATAGGGAGCGTTCGGCTAGCCACTGGATATGATACTTAGACCCAATAAACGTAATAATTAAAGCGTCAGCGGTACCAGCGAGCGCTCACGATGCTGAAATACGGCAAGCTCGCGATAGCCGACTTCATATAGAAGCGCGCGTGCCTTCTCCAAGTGCTCGGACAGCTTCGCCGGATCATGAGCATCCGATCCTACGGTCAGCGGGATGCCTAGCGTAAAAGCTTCTTCCAGCATGCGGCGACTCGGGAACATCTCGGCACAGGGCTTCGAAAGCCCTGATGCATTCAGTTCCATCGCCCGACCGCTGCGGGCAACGGCTGAAAGTGCGGAGCGCTCCAGTTCACGCAGCTCCTCCATTTCCTCCGGCTTCGGATGATAGCCGAAGCGCTTAATAACATCCAGATGACCCATGATGTCATACAGACCGGTAGCTGCCGCCTTAGAAACCGCATCATAATACGTGCGGCATACCTCAAGCACATTTTTGCCTTCCCAATGGTGTACCTGACGGAAGTCCGTGACATCCCATTCACCGAGAAAGTGGACGGAACCAATCACATAATCCCAGGGATACGCGGTGATGATGTCTTCGATTTCTCGTTCCCAGCCCTCGATGTAGTCGCCTTCCAAGCCAACACGAATATCAATTTGCCCTTTAAAACGTTCCTTCAGTTCCAAACATTCTTCCACGTATCGGGGAAGCTCCTCCATAGGCATCGCCATTTCCGGGTAATAGTCAGCCGGTTTTACATGCAGTAGTGGCATGTGATCGGACAAGCCGAGCTGATCTAGTCCTAGCCGAATTCCCTGCTGCACATACTCTTCCAGACTTCCTATGGCATGCCCGCAGCGGGCGTGATGCGTATGATAGTCAATTTTCATGCGACCCTCCCCCTTTCAACACTACAAGAAACCGTACTAATCACGACGAGGACGTTCATGACGGCGATTCAGCTCAGCCAGCACGTCATCAAGCGGTAGCTTGCGCTCCTGCAACAGCACCAGCAGGTGATAAATCAAATCGCTGACCTCCAGGCGCAGTTCGTCATTATCTTTATTTTTGGCGGCAATGATCGTCTCGGATGCTTCTTCGCCAACCTTTTTTAAGATTTTGTCTACACCTTTATCAAAAAGATAAGTCGTATAGGCCCCTTCAGGACGTGTCTCTTCGCGCTCCTTAATAATCGCCTCCAGCTGGGCAAGTACCTCAAAGCGGTCTGCTGAAGCACTGGAAATATCATCGGTTTGATTTACCAGCGCGTGGTCTCCTGCATTTCCTGCAACAGGTACTACAGCCGTTCCTGGCGCGGAAATATCACGAAAAAAGCAGCTCGTTGCTCCTGTATGACAGGCAGGACCACTCGGAATGACACGTACCAACAGGGCATCACCATCACAATCCAGCTGGATGGAGGTGATTTTTTGCGTATTCCCCGAAGTAGCCCCCTTGTGCCACAGCTCCTGTCTGGAACGAGACCAGAACCAGGTCTCTCCCGACTCCAAAGATAGTTTCAGCGACTCGCGGTTCATATAGGCCAGCGTCAGCACCTGAAGCGTAGCATCATCCTGCACAATCGCCGAGACAAGTCCTGCCTCATTCCAGCGGACATTATCCAGTATCTGCTCCAGAGATAGCTGTTGGTTCAATTCGTTGCTCATCGTATCTCCACTCCTCTGCGCTTCAAATCCCGTTTTAGCTCAGGGATTCCTATTTCTTTATAGTGAAAAATCGTTGCTGCTAATCCAGCATCCGCTTTGCCCGCCGTAAACACGTCATAGAAATGCTCCTGTTTGCCTGCTCCGCCAGAAGCGATAACTGGAATCCCGACGGTATCCGATACCGCGGAAGTCAGTGGCAGGTCAAAGCCGTCCTTGGTTCCGTCCGCATTCATGCTGGTCAGCAGAATCTCACCGGCTCCCAACTGTTCAGCTTCCTTGGCCCAGGCCAAGGCTCGGATACCAGATGGCGTGCGGCCTCCGTGCGTATACACTTCCCACTCGCCCCACGCCTCGTTGTACTTGGCATCAATGGCAACAACGATACATTGTGAGCCAAAACTGCGCGCACCCTCCGCAATCAGCTGAGGGTTACGGACAGCCGCCGTATTTACGCCAATTTTATCAGCTCCGGCACGCAAAATGCGTTTCATATCATCAACATGAGATATCCCGCCACCTACGGTGAAAGGAATGGCAATTTCCCCGGCTGTCTGACGAACTACTTCTTCCATGGTGGCACGCCCTTCAACTGAAGCAGAAATATCCAGAAATACGATTTCGTCTGCCCCTTCCCGGTCATAAAGCGCCGCCAATTCCACCGGATCGCCTGCATCGCGTAAGTTCACAAAATTAACGCCCTTAACCACCCTGCCATCCTTTACATCCAAGCAGGGAATAATACGTTTAGCCAGCATGCCTACTCCCCCTATGCCTTTGCTACAGCTTGTACGGCGACCTGTAAATCAATGCTACCCGTATACAATGCCTTACCCACAATAGCACCGCCTACACCCTCTTTCGCATAGGCGCTCAGCGTGATTAGATCGTCCATCTTGCTGACACCGCCGGAAGCGATCACGGTTCGTCCACTGCTTTTCGCAAGCGCTACGATAGCCTCCACATTCGGGCCTTGCATCATTCCGTCGCGGGAAATGTCTGTGAAAATGAACGTTTCCGCTCCCTTGGAGGCCAACTCAGCAGCCAATTCGTCCGCTCGAACCTCCGAGGTTTCAAGCCATCCACGCGTGGCCACATAGCCATTCCGTGCGTCCAGACCAATGGCGATCCGATCACCGTAGGTACCCAATACCGCTTCCGTAAAAGCACGATCCTCAATCGCTGCCGTACCCAAGATCACACGGCTCACGCCCAGCGACAACAGCCGCTCCACATGTTCTCGTGTACGCAAGCCGCCACCCACTTGTACAGGCACTTGCACCGCAGAAGCGATGCGCCCAATGAGCTCATCGTTCACCGGTTGACCTGCTTTAGCACCGTCCAAATCAACCAAGTGAATGTAGGAGCCGCCCAAACGCTCCCATTCTTGGGCAACCTCCACCGGGTTTTCGTTGTATATCGTCTCCTGGTTATAATCTCCTTGTACCAGTCGTACACATTTGCCATCGCGAATATCAATCGCCGGGTATATCGTGAACAAAGTATGACCCCCTTGTGAGCTATTCAACATCTATATGCCTTTACATCAATTAACGACCAAAGTTGGCGTACCACCAACTGTAGACTCACGAATCGTTACGCTCGGTTTCCCGCTTCCGCTAGTTCCAAAAACTGACGAAGCAATTGCATCCCCATTTCCCCGCTTTTCTCTGGATGGAACTGCATGCCATATACGTGGCCTCTGCCCACGATAGCTGTTACAGGCCCGCCATAATCGGTCACCGCCAGCAGGTCACTATCGACCTCTGGCTTGGCATGATAGGAATGCACAAAATACACATGTCCTTCCTCCAAGCCCTGTAGCAACGGGTGATCTGGCTGAGTCATACGCAGACGATTCCAGCCCATATGCGGCACTTTAACCCCCAGATCAGGAGCAAACCGAACGACCTCGCCTGGCAAAATATTAAGCCCTTCGTGACTGCCGTATTCTTCACCACGAGTGAACAACAGTTGCATTCCTAGACAAACACCGAGCAGTGGTTGTCCCGTGCTTGCAACCTCCTGAATCACCCGATCCAATCCGCTGGAACGCAAATGCTCCATAGCGTCCCCGAATGCCCCTACACCCGGCAAAATCACACCGCTGGAGGAACGAATCACTTGGGCATCTCCCGTTACTACAGCCTCATAGCCAAGACGCTCAACCGCCTTGCTCACACTATGCAGATTGCCTCTGCCGTAATCCACAATGGCAATGGACATGGACTACAGCACTCCCTTCGTTGAAGGCACTCCTGTCACTCGCGGATCAATGGAGGTCGCTTCATCCAGTGCACGTCCCAGTGCCTTGAACACCGCCTCAATCATATGGTGGGTATTTTGCCCGTAGTGAACGATGACGTGTAGCGTCATGCGAGCCTCCAACGCAAATTTCCACAGAAATTCATGCACCAGTTCTGTCGAAAAGCTCCCTACCTGCTGTGATGGATACTCCGCACGATACTCAAAATGGGGTCGGTTACTCAGATCAATGACAACTTGCGCGAGCGCCTCATCCATCGGTACAAAGACGCTGGCATAGCGCTTAATTCCTTTTTTATCACCCAACGCTTCCAGCAAGGTTTGCCCCAGACAAATACCAATGTCCTCCACGGTATGATGATCGTCGATATCAACATCCCCTCTGGCCTGTACATTCAGATCAAATTGTCCGTGCTTGGTGAACAAATCCAGCATGTGATTCAGAAAAGGAACATCCGTTTCAATCTCAGCTTGCCCTGTGCCGTCTACTGCAAAAGATAGCTGAATATCCGTTTCGTTCGTCTTTCGGCTGACGCTGCCTGTACGTCCTTTTACGTTATTTTCGTTCCCCATCGCCATCCACCGCCTTCTTTTCATTGTCCAATCGAACTTGTATCGCCCGTGCGTGACCTTCCAGTCCTTCATGGCGGGCAAGCTGCATAATCGTCTCTCCATTGCGCAGCAGCGCTTCCTTGCTGTAATAGATCATACTCGACTTCTTGATAAAATCATCAATATCCACTGGCGAAGAAAACCGCGCCGTTCCATTCGTCGGGATAATGTGGTTAGGTCCGGCAAAATAATCGCCTACCGGCTCCGAGCTGTACGCTCCCAGGAAAATAGCTCCCGCGTTTTCGATCAGACCCACATGTTCCATCGGCTGCTCTGTCATAATTTCCAAATGTTCCGGTGCCAGTTGGTTTACAATATGGATGCCCTCTTCCAAAGTATCGACGACAATGATAGCTCCGTATGCCTCCACCGATGCAGCAGCAATATCTCTGCGCGGCAGCTCTGCCAATTGGCGCTGTACTTCAGCTGATACTTCTTCGGCCAAGCGTTGCGAGGGCGTGACCAGTATGGCTGAGGCCATTTCGTCATGTTCCGCCTGTGAAAGCAGGTCAGCCGCTACATAAGAGGAATTCGCCGTGTCGTCAGCCAACACGACAATTTCACTTGGTCCCGCTATACTGTCGATATCCACTGCGCCGTACACCTCGCGCTTCGCCAGCGCTACATAAATGTTGCCTGGACCGCAAATTTTATCGACTGGTTCAATGCTATGTGTTCCGTAAGCGAGAGAGGCAATCGCCTGCGCTCCGCCAACCCTATATATTTCCGTTACACCAGCCTCTGCCGCAGCTACCAGTGTATATGGATCTATCCCTGCCTTGCCGCCTGTCGCCGGGGGTGTCACCATGACAATCTCCGGTACACCAGCCACCTGAGCGGGAATGACATTCATCAGCACCGAGGATGGATAGGCTGCTTTACCGCCCGGAACATACACGCCTACACGTTTCAACGGTCGGATAATTTGGCCGAGCAAGCTACCATCCGGCTGTAAATCCATCCACGAATTACGTTTTTGCTTCATGTGAAAAGCACGGATATTATCCGCCGACTCTCGAATCGCCTGTAAAAAAGAAGGCTCTACCTTGTCATATGCCGCCTTCAATTCTTCCTCCGTCACACGAAGTTGCTCTGCTATCAGCGATACACCATCAAACGATTGCGTATACCGCAGGACAGCCTCATCCCCTTCTTGGCGTACCGACTGAATAATGGTACGCACAGCCTCATTTTGCTCAGGTGTGCCGTAATCCACCTCCCGTTGGAGACTGAAATCACGGGCTGATACGATCTTCATTTGTCCATTCCCCCTTACTTGCAGCTTGCAGAATGCCCATTAACCATTAGCTTATTCCTTTAGTTCATTTACTCCCGGGGTGCCACCGCAGCTGGAATCACCTGATGCAATCGATCACACAACGCCTGAATCGAGCTGTTTTTCATCCGGTAGCTGACCCGGTTGGCAATCAGACGACTCGTAATATCCAGTATGCTGATCTGCTCGACCAATCCATTCTCCCGCAAGGTCTGCCCCGTTTCCACCATATCAACAATACGGTCTGCCAGACCAATTAACGGCGCCAGCTCAATGGAGCCATTCAGCTTAATAACCTCCACCTGCTGGCCTTGCTCCCGAAAATACTGGGAAGCCACGTTCGGATATTTTGTAGCGACCCGCTGACGAATACCTGGCTGCCAATCTGGTAAAGCAATCACCGACATCCGGCAACGAGCAATCCCGAGATCCAGCAGTTCATACACATCCTTATTCTCTTCCAGCAAAACATCCTTGCCCACAATGCCGATGTCCGCCGCCCCATACTCTACGTACGTAGGAACATCGACGGGCTTCGCCATAATAAATTCCATGCCTAGCTCAGGCAGTGGAATGACCAGCTTACGCGTTTCGTCCACATCCAGTGGAATCGGAACCCCCGCCTGGCGAAACAGCTCGGAAGCCTGCTTATAAATCCGTCCCTTTGGCATGGCTACCTTCAACGTTTCCGTCATGGCAATCCCCTCCTTTGTACTGGCTGTCTTCCTTCTGCTGTATAGCTGTATACCTCTGCGTACAGGCCCTGCTGCTCACGACGTCGATCTTCCGGTCCTCCCGTGAGCCCTGTCACTACAGTAAGGCCTATTGCGCGTAGCTGTGCCGCTGCAGATAACGCCTCTTGGCGTCCCTGTTCGTCATAACGGATAAGTACAGGAAGCTTCGTCTCCATTTGGATACCATCCACACCATCGACGATCCGGTTTGTCTTCAATGCAAAACCCGTTGCAGGTACGGAGCGACCAAACTGCTGAAGCAGATTGTCATAGCGACCTCCGTTGCATACCGGGAACCCAATCTCCGCCGCATAGCCCTCAAAAGTCATTCCTGTATAATATGAGAAATCCCCGATCATGGTAAGGTCGATTAACACATGCTCAGATACGCCGTAAGCCTCCAGCACTTCCCACACCTCGCATAAATGTGCAATGGATCGAATCGTCTGCTGCTCCACACTAAGACGGGTAGCCTGGTCACAAATTTCTTTCCCACCGCGCAACCGAAGAATAGCTTCCAACTTATCCCGATGTTCGGGAGCCAAGCCCAAAGCTCCAATCGCTGTTCGGTAGCCTACTACATCACGACTGAGTAACAGTTCCTTTAGCGCTTGTTGTTCAGCCTGACGGCCGGGAATGATTTCCTCAAATAAGCCGTTCAGGAATCCCACATGCCCCATGGCAATTTTAAAAGAGGTCACCCCTGCTGCCTGTAATGATGCAATTGCCAATGCTACAACTTCTGCATCAGCCTCAGGCGAATCATCACCCACCAGCTCCACACCCGTCTGAAAAAACTCCGCTTCTCTTCCTGCTTCTTCCTCAATCGCCCGAAATACATTTGCGTGATAGGAAAGTCGGAGTGGTACTTCCTCCTCCTTTAGCAACGAAGATACCACCCGTGCAATCGGAGCGGTCATATCCGATCGCAGCACCAACGTGGTTCCCCGGTTATTGAGCAATTTAAACAGCTTCCGATCGGAAGTAGAACTAGCCACTCCCACCGTATCGTAGTATTCCATCGTAGGCGTCATAATCTGGCGGTAACCCCAACGCTCCATGCATTCGAGTACATTCAGTTCAATGGCTCGCAGCTTCGACACTGCACGCGGAAGATAATCTCGAACCCCTATAGGGATCTCAAATCCTTTTGGCTTAGACATCTCTATCACCTCATGATTTCACAATATCTTTATCGTGGTAAAGTGCTAACAAACTAAAGTATATTCGATATATTATCATGCCCTACTTGTGAACGTCAACCGAACGGCGCAGCCCTTTTTTACAGATTCGCCAAGTGGCTGCCCCTCTCTATATTTTATCCAATGCAAAATACATGAATCCTATATGAAAAACATCTATCAGAGTATTTTCCGGAGCAAGACCGCGCTTACCGCTTACGGTAATTTTTGTGCATATGAATTGTTCAGCTCCGCTGAAAATTTATAAATAATTCTATACTCTAAAAAAAGACTGCCAGCCTTAAGCTAACAGTCCAAATCAAAATATTTAGTTATTTACCTGTTCATCTTTACTCCGGGAAGGAAACTTCGGAACCGTGCCCAAACCGATCCATGCAAAGGGTACATATCGAAAACACAACGTCACAATCAGCCATGAGCCAAACAGCGCCAACAACCATCCACCCGCAACAGAGAAGATATATTCTACCGGCGTTCCTTGCAAATCCAACTTGCGATACACCCGCAATAACGCTGGGTGAAGTAAATAAATGCCGAAAGAGCATGCCCCCAGCCAACTGATTAACATTCGCAGCCTATCGTTAGTATGACGATATAATAAGACCGAGAACTGAAACAGCACCAGCGCAGAGACAAGGGCATATGCATTATGGAGCAGTTCATAGATCAGCGAGTCTGCATAGATGGCTTTGCGATATGCTACAAACCAGATTTGTACATATGCTATACCTAGGAGTAGCCAAGCCACCCACAAGCCCCACCAACTGATCAACTGACTGCGACTAATTGCCGTACCTGACACCGGTAAAAGCCACTTTTTAAACCCTTCATATCCAATTGCTACAGCTGCACCCAAGGCAAAATAACTGATATACGTAATCGCAAGACTTCCTCTTTCCTCTTGCCAAACGTATTTGTTCAGCAATACAAACCCCCATTGAATGACTAACCCTACTATCAAAATGACAAAGGCTGCTCTCCGTGGACTCGATATCGAATGGCGTAAACGCTGCACCCCCCACAGCAACAGCGGAAAGACCAAATAAAATTGGATGATGATGATGACATAATACAAATGCGTGTACGCCTTTCCCGTTAACAGCACGAGCGGAAGATCACTGAGCGGCATCAACCCGCGTGTCACCAAGGTTACATAGTACATAAGAGAAAACGAAACATAGGGTAACACAATAAACATCAGTCTTTTTCGGAAAAATATAAGCATATCCTTACCACGAAGCGGCCTATCGACATAATTGTAAAATAAAACAAACCCGCTCACAAAAATAAATACGGGCACAGCAAAGCTACTAAACACATTTAAAAATAAAAAGGGATAAAACAATAGAGAATGACGCGCATCAATTAAAGCCATTGAAGTCGCATGAATGGTAACAACGGCTGCAATTAATATTCCCCGGTAAATATCAAGCTCTGGTATACGTTCTTTTTTGACCAAATCAACACGCTCCCATATCACCTTGCAAATATGTCTGTTATCAATTTTTAAACATAATTAACATGCATTACCCCACTTATTATACAGAAAAACAATGCAAGAAAGACCCCTTAATACATAAGGGGTCTTTCTATTGTGCTATTTACTGCTCATTCACACCAGAGCGTCTTAAATCACGTAACGGATTGCCACCCACAAATGCACCTGCGGGCACGTCTTTATGCACGACGGCTCCGGCCGCTACGATAGCTCCGTCACCGATGGTGACACCCGGCAAAATGGTTGTGTTGGCGCCGATCAACACATGATCACCAATCACCACTTTACCGATACGATATTCCTGTATGAGGTATTCATGAGCCAGTATCGTCGTGTTATACCCAATGACCGAATTGTTCCCTATCGTAATATGCTCCGGAAAAAAAACATCCACCATCACCATCAGGCCGAAGGCCGCATGTTGCCCCACCTTCATCCCCAGCATTCTGCGGTAAATGACGTTTTTCAGAGAAAGCACAGGACAATACCGGGCAATCTGTATAAAAATAAAGTTCTTAATGCCTTTCCAGCGGCTCACCGTCCGATAAATCTGCCACAACGCATTGGGACCTTCTACAGGATAGCGGTTCACCTTTCTCACGATACATTGACACCTTGAAGCTCCAGCTTCAGCAAATCCCGCATATCATGCAACATGTAGTCAGGCCCATATCTGCGCAGAGTTTCCTCGCCCTTGAGCGACCAAGCTACACCAGCCGATTTCACACCTGCTGCCTGAGCTGACAAAATATCAAAAGAACTGTCTCCGACCATCAATGTGTGCTCTGCTTCAGCATTCAAACCTGCCAAGGCCTTAAGCACTGGCTCAGCGTGTGGCTTTGGATGCTCCACATCGTCTACCGTCACAATATAGTCCATAGAGGAAGTCAGATTGAACAGATTAAGTACACGTATCGTGGATGGTCGTATTTTTGTTGTCACAACCCCCAGCTTAATTCCTCTCGCACGCAACTCCTGAATAACCTCAATGACATATGGAAATGGCTTCACCATTTGATCATGATGAATCTGATTATAAGCACGGTAGTCCTTAACTAACCCAGATACATCCGTTAATCCCGAAAAAGTACGGAGTTGATCGTCCAACGTTCCACCCATATGAGGAATAATATGCTCCCGCGTCAGCGCATCAGCATCCGGATGATTCAAAATGTGTAAAAATGTACTGATAATCAACTCATTCGTATCCATGATGGTGCCGTCTAAATCAAACAAAATCGTATTTATCATAGATGCTCCTTCTTGTCCTCGTCCGTGTCTTCCTTAGGTAGCTTATCCGCCGTAGCTGTTGGAGGAACCGCGTCCTGTCCTGGACGGGATACCTGTTCTGGCGTCACGTCAGGTACCTGATCAATCCCCGCTTTGCTGGAGATAATCGGATCGCTATACCGAGCAACAGATGTGCCCTTCCGGCGACGAACCAAAATGAAAATCACGGCAGCTACCACAATGAAAATAGGTAGCAATTGCGAGATCCGTACATTACCGTAACTCGGGTCCAGATGCCCTGGTTCAAACCCTAACCACACCATAGGAGACCACAAAGCATTCACAAAGGAAGCCAGCCAATCCGGTCCCTGAAAAGCCAAACTATCCGTCCGTACACGCTCGATGAAAAAACGGCCAATCGAGTACCAAATGAAGTAAAACGCGAACATTTCGCCTGCACGTATAAATTTCATACGACGAATGACAAGCAGCAAAATCACACCTACAATACTCCACAGTGATTCATATAAAAATGTAGGGTGATGGAACACCCCGTTAACGTTCATCTGATTCACAATGAAATCCGGCAGATGCAGTTGATTTCGCAAAAAAGTCTCTTCCGTCGGTCCACCGTAGGCTTCCTGATTGACAAAATTACCCCAGCGTCCAATCGCTTGACCGATCAGTAAGCCTGGTGCACAAATATCAGCGATACGCCAGAAGTTATACCCTTTATACCGGAAATAAATGACCGCACATATAATGGCCCCGATTAAGGCACCGTATATCGCAATACCGCCATTCCAAATTTTAAAAACATCCCATAAATTATCTCTGTAGTCTTCCCATTTGAAGGCTACATAATAAATACGCGCTCCAATAATAGCTGATGGAACCCCCAGAAGCAGCATATCCATAAAAAAGTCCTGCGGAATACCGAATCTTTTTCCTTCACGGATGGCGAGATATAAACCCACAAGCGCCGCCAGCCCCAAAATAAGCCCATACCAGTGGACTTTAATTGCCCCGATTGAAAAAGCGATCGGATTCAGCAGTAATGTTGCCGTTGACATATGTTTCTCTCACTCCTCGTTCTTCCTTGCAAACGAACAAATCTTAATCCATCTCTTCCATATCTTCAGAAATTGTAGCAGTCAGCTTGTTGGTAAATTGCAGGGCTGCATTAACGCCCATTTGTTTCAAACGATAGTTCATCGCCGCCACCTCGATAATAACAGCCAAGTTTCGGCCCGGACGGACTGGGATCGTAACCAGTGGAACATCTGTATCAATAATGCGTGTCGTTTCCTCATCAAGACCAAGACGGTCATACTGCTTGTCCTGCTGCCATGCCTCCAGACGGACAACCAATGTTATCCGTTTGTTATTACGAACTGCACCAGCACCAAACAGCGTCATCACATTAATAATGCCCACGCCACGAATTTCCAGCAGGTGACGAATCAGCTCAGGTGCTGTACCATGCAGCTGAAAGTCTGACGTTTGCCGAATTTCTACCGCATCATCTGCTACCAAGCGATGTCCACGTTTAACCAGTTCCAGTGCTGTTTCACTTTTACCAATTCCACTACTTCCTGTGATAAGCATTCCCACGCCATACACGTCACACAGTACACCATGAATGGTCGCCGTAGGAGCCAGCTTTCTTTCGAGAAAGCCTGTGATGCGGCTTGATAAAATCGTCGTCGCCATATTAGTACGCAGTACAGGAATATCTCGCTCTGCGCTCGCCTCCACTAACTCAGCCGGTACCTCCAGAGCACGTGTGATGATAATACATGGAGTCAGCTCTGTACACAGACGCTCCATCCGATCCCGTCGCTCCTCAGGAGGCAGCATCCCCAGAAAAGCCAACTCAGACCTTCCCAGAAGCTGTACCCGCTCCTGTGTATGATATTCAAAATACCCAGCCATCTCCAGACCTGGGCGATTCAAATCATCCACTGTGATCAGTCTTCGCAGACCCTTTTCACCAGAAATAACTTCCATTTGAAACTGCTGTACAAGCTCGGATACCTTTACCTGTTTAGCCATTGTATTCTCCCCTTCATCTGCAAAACCGGATTCTATACGTCATTTGATTTATGTAGCTTTACCCTATTAACCATACAGCCCAACGCCAGTCTATGCTGCACTGCACCAATCCACACTCCACTTAATTTAACACTATGGTTCCAGGCTAACTCTATTCCGACAGCTGGATTGATCCCATCTAGGGACCTTGCCTGCATCTAGACCTGTACCATTGTACCCATCGTATCGGAATTTTCCAATGAATGCAATGCCGAAGCTAGTAGCCGTATGCGATATACAAAAAGAGTCGCAGTTCTCCGCTTGGGGAAAACTGCGACTCTCTTCCAGAGGCAAATTTTATTCGCCAACCAGAATACTCAATTCCGATTCCTTATCAAAAATATGAACCTTGTTCATATCAACAGCCAACTTCGCTTTGACACCATCACGAGTATTGGAACGTCCGTCTACACGGGCAATAATCGTATCATTTCCGGCACCGCTCAGGTACAACAGCATTTCATGACCGAGATTTTCCGTTACATCCACAGTGGATGTAAAGATCGTATTCGGAGAAGCCTCCAAGAATACAGGCTCTTCATGAATATCCTCAGGACGGATACCCAAGATCACATCTCTGCCGATATAGCCTTTCGCTTTTAAAATCTGTCCTTTACCTTCTGGTACGAACAGATCCAGACCCGGCGCAGTAAAATGCAATGCACCTTCTTTTTCAACCAGCTGACCTGTGATAAAGTTCATCGTAGGAGAGCCGATAAAACCAGCTACGAACAGATTCACTGGACGGTTGTACAGTTCATCCGGGGATGCAGCTTGTTGAATGATACCATCCTTCATAACGACAATCCGATCACCCATCGTCATGGCTTCAATTTGGTCATGTGTTACATAGATACAAGTGGTTTCAAGGCGTTTAACCAGTTTAGTGATTTCAGCACGCATTTGACCACGAAGTTTAGCATCCAAGTTGGAGAGCGGCTCATCCATCAGGAAGACTTGAGGATCGCGGACGATCGCACGGCCCAGAGCGACACGTTGGCGTTGACCACCGGACAGCGCCTTAGGTTTACGTTCCAGCAAGTGCTCGATATCGAGGATTTTGGCAGCTTCGCGTACTTTCTTGTCGATTTCTTCTTTCTTAACTTTGCGCAGTTTCAGACCGAACGCCATGTTCTGGTACACGCTCATGTGCGGATACAGGGCGTAGGATTGGAATACCATCGCGATATCGCGATCCTTTGGAGCCACGTCATTCACAACACGATCCCCAATGTACAATTTACCATCTGAAATTTCCTCCAGACCAGCAATCATACGAAGTGTAGTAGACTTCCCGCAACCGGAGGGACCAACCAATACGAGGAATTCTTTATCTCGAATGTCCAAATTGACATCAACAACCGTAGCTTTATCTGCACCCGGATATTTTTTGAAAATATGCTCTAAACGTACACCAGCCATAGCTTTTGCCTCCTAAGATCGAGTTATGAAATCGAATACATTTCTTACTTGTATCTTACCCTAGTCCTTGTAGCGTGGCTATTCGCAAACTGCACAAAGATGCTATTTCCTTTTTGTCACTTTGTACAATAGCAGATAGAGCTTGACCAAAACTGCATCATTAAACGTCCGCACGTCCAATCCGGTCTCCTGTTTGATCTTGTCCAAACGGTAAATCAATGTATTTCGATGCACATAGAGACGCTTAGCTGTCTCACTCACATTACAATCTAGTTGAAAAAAGATATCTAATGTAGCCATCGTTTCTGAGTCTTCCAGTATGACAGATGACTTCATTACCTGCTCTAAAAATAGTACGCGTTGTTCCTTGGGAATGCGGTTTAACAGCCTTTCTAAATGAAGCTCCCATGAAAAGTGGATGTGCTCTGTTACATGAAAAATCTTGCCCAGATGTATCGTCTCCCATAACAAATTCAGCTCTTGGGGAAGACTTTGCAAAGGGATCGAAGGCTTAGAAACCGCCAAATGGAATACACCCACCCACTCATTCGCTATAAGCTCATATAGGCCCAAGCTAAAGGCTGTAAGAACCTCCTCCAGCGATTCCGTAAAATCTGCATCCCTGGACTCAGTGTCATCGTCGGCTCCTAATAAAAGCTCCTTTTTAGCCATAATCAGCCAAGACTGTTCGTCCAATGGAGTAAGCAGCACATCCCCTCCAAAATAGCTCGCGAACAATCGATGAAGCTGCGTATAAGTAATAGCCCCCTCCTGGGTTCCCTCGCCATTCAGTAAAATCGGAACCATACACGCTGATAGCGAATCACGAAGCTGCAATTCATCAGGAACCCCTTCTTCCCTGTTTAGATTGGCAGCCTGCTGTATGAGCCATTGTCCAAAACGATTCATCCGCTCTTCCTCGCTATAAATCGGGTTGTCCGACAATTGTGGACCGTTCTTCCAGAACTGCTCCATGTTTGCCAATAACGCTTCTACCAGTTTCCGTTCTCGATCCGTCAAATATCTGGCCTCTACCACAAAGGCAGCCAGTTCACCTGCCGACGCACGAAACGGAAAATATAACTTGTTGTCACGGACAAACGATCTATCCGGAATAACTGAATCGGCTGTCTCTCCTTCTGCCATCATTTCCGGGCACCAAGGCACTATGGTAAAAGGCGCTTGAATAATATTCTGAAGCTGTTGCTGAATCCATTCTGTATCCAGAGTCACGCGATCACCACTTCACTTTTTTTAGAATATAGAATATGCACTAAGCGAACATAATGAACTCATTATAACCTGTCGATACCGTAAAATAAAAAAGCTATATAAAAACATAACTTAAAACAATACAAAAAAAGCCATCAACCTATAGTTGATGACTTCTGATGAGCCATGAAGGACTCGAACCTTCGACACCCTGATTAAAAGTCAGGTGCTCTACCAACTGAGCTAATGGCTCGTAAAACTGGTGGAGGATGATGGATTCGAACCACCGAACCCGTAAGGGAGCAGATTTACAGTCTGATGCGTTTGGCCACTTCGCTAATCCTCCATATAAAGGTGGCTCGGGACGGAATCGAACCGCCGACACGAGGATTTTCAGTCCTCTGCTCTACCGACTGAGCTACCGAGCCATACCCATTAACAAAAAAATAAAGTGCGGAGGGATACCCCTTCCCACTTTAGTACGGCAAAACTATTGAATTGAAAAATGGCGGAACTGACGGGATTCGAACCCGCGATCTCCTGCGTGACAGGCAGGCATGTTAGGCCTCTACACCACAGTTCCCTAGATTTTTCAAAATTTAAAAATGGTGCCGGCGAGAGGACTTGAACCCCCAACCTACTGATTACAAGTCAGTTGCTCTACCAGTTGAGCTACACCGGCACAATGGTGGAGGCTGAGGGGATCGAACCCCCGACCCTCTGCTTGTAAGGCAGATGCTCTCCCAGCTGAGCTAAGCCTCCTGGGTATGTATGGTAGCGGCGGAGGGGATCGAACCCCCGACCTCACGGGTATGAACCGTACGCTCTAGCCAGCTGAGCTACACCGCCATAACATAATATTTCGCTAGCTTGTCCTAAATGGCGGAGAGAGAGGGATTCGAACCCTCGCACCACTTTCGCAGTCTAACCCCTTAGCAGAGGGTCCCCTTATAGCCACTTGGGTATCTCTCCATATAAACGGACTCGCTTAGCAAAACTCCGCAAGTTATTCTGTATCTCACCAAAGTGATTTGGAATATCAAGCGCAATTTCAAGGTTACACCCTGAAAACTGGATCCGAAACTCATTTGCGTTTTATTTTAGGATAAGCCCTCGACCGATTAGTATTGGTCAGCTCCATGCATTACTGCACTTCCACCCCCAACCTATCTACCTCGTCGTCTTCAAGGGGTCTTACTAATTGGGAAATCTCATCTTGAGGGGGGCTTCACGCTTAGATGCTTTCAGCGCTTATCCCTTCCGTACATAGCTACCCAGCGGTGCTCCTGGCGGAACAACTGGTACACCAGCGGTACGTCCATCCCGGTCCTCTCGTACTAAGGACAGCTCCTCTCAAATTTCCTACGCCCACGACAGATAGGGACCGAACTGTCTCACGACGTTCTGAACCCAGCTCGCGTACCGCTTTAATGGGCGAACAGCCCAACCCTTGGGACCTACTTCAGCCCCAGGATGCGATGAGCCGACATCGAGGTGCCAAACCTCCCCGTCGATGTGGACTCTTGGGGGAGATAAGCCTGTTATCCCCAGGGTAGCTTTTATCCGTTGAGCGATGGCCCTTCCATGCGGTACCACCGGATCACTAAGCCCGACTTTCGTCCCTGCTCGACTTGTAGGTCTCGCAGTCAAGCTCCCTTCTGCCTTTGCACTCTTCGAATGATTTCCAACCATTCTGAGGGAACCTTGGGGCGCCTCCGTTACTCTTTAGGAGGCGACCGCCCCAGTCAAACTGCCCACCTGACACTGTCCTCGCACCGGATTACGGTACCAAGTTAGAACCTAGATACGATCAGGGTGGTATCCCAAGGATGCCTCCCTTCAAGCTGGCGCTCAAAGTTCAACGGCTCCCACCTATCCTGTACAGATCGTACCCAAATTCAATATCAAGCTGCAGTAAAGCTCCATGGGGTCTTTCCGTCTTGTCGCGGGTAACCTGCATCTTCACAGGTATTAAAATTTCACCGGATCTCTCGTTGAGACAGCGCCCAAGTCGTTACGCCATTCGTGCGGGTCAGAATTTACCTGACAAGGAATTTCGCTACCTTAGGACCGTTATAGTTACGGCCGCCGTTTACTGGGGCTTCGGTTCATAGCTTCGCCCCGAAGGGCTTACCACTCCCCTTAACCTTCCAGCACCGGGCAGGCGTCAGCCCGTATACTTCGCCTTGCGGCTTCGCACAGACCTGTGTTTTTGCTAAACAGTCGCTTGGGCCTTTTCACTGCGGCCCCCTCGGGCTATTCACCCTACCGAGGCACCCCTTCTCCCGAAGTTACGGGGTCATTTTGCCGAGTTCCTTAACGAGAGTTCTTCCGCGCGCCTTAGAATTCTCTTCTCGCCTA
>NZ_CP073683.1:115000-182500 GCF_019454085.1 Paenibacillus sp. S25 | reverse complement strand
ATTGAGCTCTCTACGGCCCTCCAACGCTTTGGACAGGGTAACCTCGTCGGCATACTCCAAATCTCCACCCACTGGCAATCCATGAGCAATACGAGTAACCTTGATTTCAAAAGGACGCACTAGGCGAGAAATGTACATGGCCGTGGCCTCTCCTTCAATGTTCGGGTTCGTAGCTAAAATCAGCTCCTTGACGCGTTCATCACTGAGTCTGTTCAGCAATTCCTTGAGTTTGATATCCTCAGGACCAATTCCCTCCATAGGAGATATCGCCCCATGAAGCACATGGTAAAAACCATTAAACTCTTTGGTACGCTCCATAGCCACCAAATCCTTGGAATCCTGAACAACACAAATGACGGAAGTATCCCTTGTCTTATCCTGACAGATCCGACAAGGATCCGTGTCCGTAATGTTGCCGCAGACTGAACAGAAGTGAAGATTGCGTTTTACATTGACCAGCGCTTTGGCAAAGTCAATCACATCATCTTCCTTCATTTTCAGTACGTGAAAAGCCAACCGGGCAGCCGTCTTCGGCCCTACTCCCGGCAGGCGCGTAAAAGCATCAATTAGCTTTGCAATCGGCTCCGGATAATACAATAGCGTGTTTCTCCTTTATGCAGCAGACTAGAACAAGCCCGGAATTTTCATGCCGCCTGTAAATTTACCCATATCATCATTAGCCAGTTCATCTGCTTTGGACAAAGCATCATTGACTGCAGTCAGCACAAGATCTTGCAGCATTTCTACATCATCAGGATCTACAGCTTCTGGTTTGATCGCGATGGACAACACTTTTTTATGTCCATTTACCTCCACCGTCACAACACCGCCGCCAGAAGTCCCTTCGATTACTTTTCCGCCAAGCTCCTCTTGGGCTTTCAGCATTTGTTCCTGCATTTTTTTCACTTGCTTCATCATTTGGTTCATATTGTTCATTTCAATCATCTCCTTTAATGAAGTATACATCTAGAAACTTGATTCAATCTTTAATGACTACTAGGTCTTCCCCGAAAAGTTGAATAGCTTCATCAATCCAGGGCTCCTTGGACTTTCCCGGCGCATCATGCTCCGGCTCCAGTTGCAATTCTTCGGCAGGCTGGTCGGAAACTCCTTCAATCGCAGCATTCCAATCCTTTTGCATCATCGTTACTAAACGATAAGGATGACCCAACTGCTCATGCAATACCTTCTCGATGACCTGCTTATTGGCAGGCTTTTCGGTAGTTTCACGATGAATATTGTTCTTAAATGCAACCAGCACACTGTCCTCTAACACAGAAACCGGCTCACCATCCATAAACCAAGCATGAACCGTAACTTTCGCCTCTTTTACCCCTTGCAAAATCTGGCTCCACTTACGTCCTGCTGCTGCGAATGCTTCGCTCGACTTCTCAGCGATATAGCGATCCAACTGAGAAGGAAGTTTGGCTGGCGCTGAAATCCGCGGAGCAGGGGCACGACCCCCGGAAGCCTGACGACCACCCGACGATGCTTCCTGTCCCGCTCCAACGCCCAATCCACCTTGCAGCGCGCGCTCCAGTTTCTTTTCGAGCTCAGCAAGCTGACGCTTCAACATTACCACATCTTCCTGATCAGCTGCAGCGCCAGAGCGTTGTGCGGTCGGCTGAGCAACAGTTCCTGCTTCCCCCGGAATACTGCACAGCTTCAATAGAGCTACCTCAAACAAGGTTTGTGGCTGTACGGCATATTTCATCTCGCTCTGATAACGATTAAGGGTGTCAATCATCGCAAAGAGTTGCTCCTTGGTGAAAGCATCTGCCACTTCCTTAAATCGCTCTGGATCCAGCACTCGCTCCGTCATTTTGGTCGCCTGAGGCACCATCTTGATCATTAGCAGATCTCGGAAATAGTACAGAAGATTCTCCATGCACTTATCCGCACTTTTACCTTCCTGCATAAAGTTCTCGATCATTTGTAGCACCGTGCCCACGTCTTCTTTCAGCAATGCCAAGGCAAGCTTACCGAATTGCTCGGACGCAATACCTCCCGTCATATCCAGCACCTGCTGATAAGTAACCCGACCATCTGTAAACGAGGATATCTGATCCAAAACGCTAACCGCATCTCGCATCCCGCCATCTGAAAGACGCGCAATGTACTGCAGTGCATCCGAATCAGCCTGTATGTTCTCCTGTTGACATATCAGGTCAAGCCGCTCTGTCTGTTCTTCCAGCGATACCCGCCGGAAGTCAAACCGCTGGCAACGTGAAATAATTGTCGCCGGAATCCGATGTGGTTCAGTCGTAGCCAATATGAACATCACGTGTGGCGGCGGCTCTTCCAGCGTCTTGAGCAGCGCGTTGAACGCTTCCGTCGTCAGCATGTGCACTTCATCAATGATATAAACCTTGTGCCGCACTTCTGTGGGCGCATATTTGACTTTATCGCGCAAATCACGAATCTCTTCAACGCCCCGGTTGGAGGCTGCATCAATCTCCTGTACATCCATGACCGCTCCGGCCGTGATCCGTTTACAGGCTTCGCATTCGTTGCAAGGTTCCGGCGCAGGTCCATGCTCACAGTTGATTGCCTTGGCCAAAATTTTGGCCGCACTCGTCTTACCTGTTCCTCGTGGACCGCTGAACAGGTAAGCATGGGACGTGCGATTTTCGCGGATGGCATTCTGCAATGTCTGGATAATATGCTGTTGTCCTACCATGTCCTTGAAAGCCTGCGGCCGCCAAGCACGGTACAACGCTATATGTTCCAATGCGCGTTACCCTCTTTCCCATTCACTTTCATGACCATTCATGGTCACTTCATTATACTATACTCCCGTCCGAATCTAAACCAGACACCTTCCAATTTATAAAACACAAAAAAACATCTTCGCAATGATTGCCAAGATGTTCTAATTACCAATGTATACCGTGCACCTGTTATTGATCGTTGTGATCCGAGCGGCAATCCTGAACAGCAACTCGGGCTAGGCAACCCTCCGGCACAAGAGTGGACCTGCTTATGGCTGCTTCCTTCCGGACCTGACCAGGTTCACAAGTACTCATTGCGGAGGACCCAGCCGTCAACATTGTGCGCAGGGACCAGCCTCACATCAACAACACCTCTAACAGGAATTCAACCTCGCTATAGCGGATTGCGAGTTACAGGGCACCGCTACCTCCCCATCTAGCACGGTGAAAATAAGTATATCTTAAGGCCGCATAAAAAGCAAATACACATTATTACAAAAAGAGCCCTCTGCAGTTGCAGAAGGCTCTAATAACTTTATAACCTGCGGTGATCCATTAGATACCGTATTTCTTTTTGAAACGATCCACGCGTCCACCAGCATCAATAAATTTCTGCTTGCCTGTGAAGAATGGGTGGCAGGCGGAGCAAATCTCCACACGCAGAGATCCTTTCACAGAACCAGTTTCAAACGAATTTCCGCAAGCACAAGTGACATTAGTTACGTTAAATTTTGGTTGAATAGCTTGTTGCATTGAACTTTCACCTCTTTCCGCCCTGAACGTCCTATCAGTCCAGAGTTGTATGAACACATGTTCACATTATAGCACTTGAATATGAGCGTTTCAACAACTCTTTTCTGCATTCAAAGATGGTGTAGAATAGGTGTGATTCAAGTTACATCAACCATTTTAGGCCTTGGCAAATTTGGGACGTGCCAGCCCTTGTGGGGGTACATGAGTGTAAGAACCGATGACTACATCAGGCAGTTCCTCACGATAAATCTCAAGCATTTGTTTCATGCCAAGAATGTCACCTTGAGCAGGTGGAATCAATTCCAGATAGCTTTCAGGATCAATATTCAAATTACGCATTTGAATCAGCTTGAGCTTAGTACGTTTGGCAAATTCAATCATTGCCTCAATTTCTTCCTCCCGGTCAGTTACACCCGGAAAAATCAAATAGTTAATCGACGTATATACTCCCTGCTCAGAAGCATAACGAAGTGATTTTTCCACATTAGCCAACGTGTAGCCGCGCGGCTTGTAATACGCATTGTAGTGATCGTCCAGTGCACTAATGGTACTAACGCGCATCAGATCAAGACCCGCATCCACGATTCCCCGGATATGATCGCTCAATCCAGCATTCGTATTGATATTGATGTATCCCATATCGGTAATGGAACGCACCTCTTTGATCGAATCAATAATCAGTTTGGCTTGTGTGGAAGGCTCACCTTCGCAACCTTGGCCAAAACTGATGATGGACTCCGGTGTCTTCAAATGTTCCAGCATAACTTCTACAATTTCTTCGACGCGAGGACGGAAGTTCATTCTTGTCTGCGGAGATACGAAACCACTGTCATCCGGCTGTTCAGATATACACCCAAAGCAACCCGCATTACAAGAATAAGATACCGGAACTCCTCCTTCCCAGCGATTCAGGAATGTGTTCGAGGAAGTAAGACATTCGTAGCCCAGCGCACAGTTTGACAAATGTTGGTACAGCCGATTTTCGGGATATTGCTCCGTCATCCGCTGCACACCCAATTTAACTTGATGACGGTCACAGTTTTCCGGATTCCACTTGGATGGACTGTCACTCTGCTCTGCCGTTACATAAAATGCCCCATCTTTCCAGACTACGGCCGAATAACCGAACAAGGGAAGTTTGTACTCCTTATCGGTCTTCACATATCCCGGCAGGCACAAGCGTGTAAAACCTTGCGGCAATAAAGCCCCTACTGCTTGCATATCTCCGGGAAGAGAAACCATTTCCCCTGTTTCAGGGTTCATACCGACCGGGCGAGTGCTGGGCAGGCTTACCAATGTAGCTCCTTCCGGTAACGGAATAAGCTCATCCTCCATGATTTCAACAATCATGTCTGCACTACGGGCAAGCCCATACAAAGAAGCATGATCATATACATTGCCTTTTTCGTCGGCATACACCAAATACATTATGGAGCTCCTTTCGCTCCGTTAAGCCTACGCCATTAACAAAATGAATGTAACGACTGTGTACTTACGGAACAGATAAAATACATGATGGGTTTTAGTTGGTTGTGGCCGGGACTGACGCTGTGGTAGAACGCGCAGTTCTCCGTTGTTGCCCACCAGAACTGCTTTGCGAGCCACTGGAAGAAGGTGCCGTCAAATCAAACGAAGCCAAAAACTCAGCATTAGTTTTGCTATTACGCAGCTTTTTGAGGAAGCCTTCCACAAAATCATGGCTTTCCGTCATATTTTTACGAATGGCCCAGATGGTATCCAATTCTTCCTTATTCAACAACACTTCCTCACGGCGCGTGCCGGAACGACGAATATCAATCGCAGGAAAGATACGACGTTCTGCCAGCTTACGGTCCAAATGCAGCTCCATGTTGCCTGTACCCTTAAACTCCTCATAGATGATATCGTCCATGCGTGATCCTGTGTCAATCAGCGCTGTAGCAAGAATCGTCAAACTACCGCCTTCCTCCACATTCCGAGCCGCACCAAAAAAGCGCTTTGGACGGTGAAATGCCGCCGGATCAATACCCCCGCTCAAAGTACGACCAGAAGGAGGGATAACGAGATTGTACGCACGAGCCAAACGTGTGATGCTATCCAGCAGGATGACAACATCCTTTTTATGTTCTACGAGACGCAATGCACGCTCCAACACGAGTTCTGCCACTTTGATGTGATTTTCAGGAAGTTCGTCAAATGTAGAGGCCACAACTTCACCTTTAACGGAACGCTGCATGTCGGTCACTTCTTCGGGTCGTTCATCAATCAACAAGACAAAAAGCTCGATCTCGGGATTGTTGGTAGAAATGCTATTGGCAATTTCTTTGAGGAGAAGCGTCTTCCCAGCTTTGGGAGGTGCTACAATGAGTCCGCGCTGTCCAAGTCCGACAGGGGCCAGTACATCCATAATTCTCGTAGACAAATGGTTGGGGGAAGTTTCAAGGACTAATTTGGTTTGCGGATACAGTGGAGTCAGTGCAGGAAAATGTAGCCGCTCAGCAGCTTGCTCAGGACTTCTTCCATTGACGGCGTTAACTTGAAGCAATCCAAAATATCGTTCATTCTCTTTTGGCGTTCGGCATTTACCGGAAACAAGATCGCCTGTCCTCAAGTCAAACTTGCGGATTTGTGAAGCAGAGATGTAAATATCTTCGGTACTCGGGAGATAATTGATCGGCCTCAGAAAGCCGTAACCTTCGGGAAGGATTTCCAGAACCCCCTGCATAAACATCAATCCGCTCTTCTCAGCTTGTGCGCGCAGAATGGCGAAAATTAATTCTTTCTTTTTGAGCGTTCCGTAGTACGGGATCTGGTATTGCTTGGCCAGCTTGTACAGGTCGGTCAGCTTCATTTCTTCCAGATCGGAAATTTGCAGATCCATATAATAACCACCTATTCAATTATTAAGTCCATTCATACATCTAAATGATAGACAATGATATCATAAACACCATTAACATAATTTTAACCAAAACAAATAAAGTTATGCAGCCACCTGCCTGGATTATACCGAATTATTCCGGTTTTCCGATAAAAGATTGTTAGGTATGAACCACAATCATTTATCAAGCAGCGGCTGCATAGGTGTTGCCCGTTCTATTGCTTTCGTTCCGGGAGTTCAAAAAAACTGCATGGTTTAATTATTCAGTTTGCCGCCATACATCCGCGCCCAAAAGACGCAGGTTGGAGACAAGGTGATCATAACCACGGTCAATGTACTCGACACCCGTCACCTCGGTTACGCCTTCGCTTACTGTAAGTCCAGCAATGACAAGGGCCGCTCCGGCGCGCAGATCTGCCGCTTTTACTTTAGCTGCATTCAGTTGACCACCCTCTATAATGGCGGACCGACCCTCAACGCGAATTTTAGCCCCCATTCGCACCAGCTCAGGGACGTGTTTAAAACGATTGCTGTACACAAAATCGCTCAATACACTGACACCCTGTGCTTGGGTAAGCAAGCTGGTCATGGGAGATTGTAAATCTGTGGCGAATCCGGGGTATATCAAGGCTTTAACGTCGACATGATCATAGGAAGGTGCACCCAGTACGCGAATACTTTCATCATATTCCTCGATGCCGATGCCCATTTCCTGCATTTTTGCAGTGAGAGCCTCCATATGTTTGGGGATTACGTTGTCAATCAATACATTTCCACGGGTTGCCGCAGCGGCAATCATATATGTGCCTGCTTGTATACGGTCAGGTATGATCGAATGACGGCAGCCATGCAGCTCCGACACACCTTCAATTCGAATCGTTTCCGTACCGGCGCCTTTAATAATGGCCCCCATGGAGTTTAAAAGGGTTGCTACATCTATAATCTCAGGCTCTTTAGCCGCATTTTCGATAATTGTGGCGCCTTTGGCACGTGCTGCCGCCAGCATAATATTAATGGTAGCGCCTACGCTGCTAACATCCAAATAAATTTTGGTTCCGCGCAATTCTTTGGCGTGCAAATGAATAGCGCCATGCTCGTTCGTAACCGTGGCACCCAGCGCTTCAAAACCTTTGATATGCTGATCAATGGGCCGGGGTTCGAAATTGCACCCTCCTGGCAAACCGATGATCGCTTCCTTGAATCTGCCCAGCATGGCTCCCATCATATAATAAGAGGCTCGTAATTTCTTAACAGGCCCATTCGGCATAGGAATGGATTTAATAGAGGAAGGATCTATTTTCATCTGGCTACCTTCCCAGGTAACCGTTGCACCAAGTTCCTCTAGTATTTCGGAATACACCGCCACATCACTCAACAGTGGCAAATTGTCCAAAATGACTTCCGACTCTGCCAGAATGGCTGCGGGAATCAAGGCGATGGCACTGTTTTTGGCACCGCTGATGGAAACTGTACCTTGAAGCGGCCGTCCACCGGTGATCATCAATTTTTCCATAAGCTTGAGGGTCCCCCTACGTGTTTTGCAGTCGGTCAAACAATAATCTCAAATCATAAACTTTTAACTTTTTTAGTGGTGAAAATGGAAAGACACCGGCTAAGCGGTGTGCTTTCCATACCAAACTATTCAACTGTACAGATTTAAATATTTTGTGCAGCAGAACTACAGCTACAACTAAGAAATACATCTAGCCTGTGCAGACGCACGACCAGTTTAATTCATTATTACGCTTTGTTGTTGGAACCGAACTCACGAATTTTACCGATAACGGTTTGTTTAATCGCTTCACGACCTGGAGCGATGAATGTACGTGGGTCATAAGCATCCGGTTTCTCAGCAAGAACTTCACGAACCACTTTCGCAAATACGATTTGGTTCTCAGTGTTTACATTGATTTTGGAAGTTCCCAGGGAGATTGCTTTTTTAATGTCATGTGTTGGGATACCAGTACCACCGTGCAGAACGAGTGGAAGTTTGATTGCATTGCAGATCTCTTCCATTTCTTTGAAGCCGAGGTTTGGCTCGCCTTTGTAAGGTCCGTGTACGGAACCCAGTGCAGGTGCCAGTGTATCGATACCTGTTTCGTTAACGATACGCAGACAGTCGTCCAACTTAGCGTACATTACGTCGCCGACAACATCATCCTCTTGACCGCCAACCATTCCAACTTCAGCTTCAACGGAAACGCCTTTGGAATGAGCATATTCTACCACTTTTTTCGTTGTAGCAATGTTTGTGTCGATTGGGCTGTGGGAATCGTCAATCATAACGGATGTGAAACCAGCGTCGATAGCTTCTTTACATTTTTCAAAGCTGGAACCGTGGTCCAAATGGATCGCAACTGGAACGGTGATTTTCATGTCATGAATAAGACCTTCTACCATTTTAACAACAGTGTAGAATCCGCCCATGTGACGTGCTGCGCCTTCAGAAACGCCCAAGATTACTGGGGATTTTTCTTCTTCAGCAGCGCCCAAAATAGCTTGAGTCCACTCGAGGTTATTAATGTTGTATTGACCTACTGCATATTTTCCTTCGAGTGCTTTGTTCAACATGTCTTTCATAGATACCAATGGCATGGTTACAGTCCTCCTAAAGGTGTTTGGGTTTGTCTATATTTTAGCCGACATCACATACGGGCTTATTATACCACAACCCATGTTAAATACTAAACAAGCTTTTGCATATCAACACATACAAAAATCACGCCCAGGACGCCGTTTTTCCATAGAATTGTATAAGGAGAGGATTTACTTTCAGTATTTCCCATAATCACAAACAAAAAACCCTGTTGTGTTAACAGAGTTCTCAACCATAGCGACTCACCTAGTCACCTCTGAGTTGTTTGTTCACAGCGATCCGCATTTCGTCAATATCAAAGGGCTTGGTAAAATGCATTAGCGCACCTAGCTCCGTCGCCTCTTTAATCATGTCCAGTTCTCCATATGCTGTCATCATAATAACCTTGATATCGGGATTCATGGTTTTTAGATGCTTCAGAATTTCGAGTCCGTCCATACCTGGAATTTTCATATCGAGCAGAACTAGATCAGGCGGTTCCTTCTCAACAATTTCAAGTGCAATTTTCCCGTTCGCCGCCTGAAAGGTCTCATAACCCTCACTTCCGAACACTTCCATCAGTAAAATCCGTATTCCATTCTGGTCATCGACGATTAATACTTTCTTCTTTTCCAATGTTTTAACCTCCTAAGATCTTAAAACGAGGATCATGCAGCTATTGCCATAACAGCGTCCGATGACGTACAATATCCGTCCCATACCTAAAACTATATTCGCTCCTGCAAAAAGAAAATCCTTCTCTTATAGATAATTGTGGAATATTCTTTCATAATCAGGAAGCATGGGATAAAAAAAAGACCTCCCTGAGGAGGTCTTACAAGCCGTAGCATTAAGCTTGAAGCTGCAATGCTGCCTTTACAAATTCACGGAACAAAGGCTGTGGACGATTCGGACGGGAAGTAAATTCTGGATGGAACTGTACCGCCAGGAACCATGGATGCTCAGGAAGCTCCACAATTTCCACCAAGCGTCCATCCGGTGAAGTACCGGAAATACGAAGACCTGCTTTTTCAATAACTTCACGATATTCGTTATTGAATTCGTACCGATGACGGTGTCTTTCGTACACCAGCTCGTCGTTGTAGCAAGCCGAAGCCAGGGAACCTTCCGCCAGTTTGCATGGATACAAACCAAGACGCATCGTACCGCCCAAATCTTCGATGTCTTTTTGGTCAGGAAGCAAGTCAATGACAGGATAATCAGTAGCCGGGTTAATTTCCGAGCTGTTGGCTCCTTCGAGACCAGCCAGGGAACGGGCAACCTCAATGACAGATACCTGCATACCCAGACAAATGCCGAAGAACGGAATTTTTTGCTCCCGCGCATAACGGATGGTACTAATTTTGCCTTCAATTCCGCGATCGCCGAAGCCACCCGGTACGAGAATGCCGCCAATGCCGCCCAGCATGTCAGCTACGTTCTCGTCCGTCACTTCTTCAGCGTTCACCCAACGGATTTTTACGTCTGCATTCGCATCAAATCCAGCGTGGGAAAGTGATTCAACCACACTTAAGTAAGCATCATGTAATGCAACATATTTACCAACAATAGCAATCTCAACCGTTTTATCCAGCTTGCTGATTCGATCAACTAACCCTTCCCATTCGGTCATATCTGGTGCAGGTGTTGTCAGCTTCAGATGGTTAACTACGATTTCGTCCAAGCCTTCTTCGCGCAGGTTCAACGGAACCTCGTAGAGGGTTGAAGCATCGCGGCATTCTACCACTGCATTCGCATCAATATCGCAGAACAATGCAATTTTAGCCTTCATATCGGAGGACAGTTCATGCTCTGTACGGCAAACAATGACATTCGGTTGGATGCCGATGCTGCGCAGTTCTTTTACACTGTGCTGAGTTGGTTTGGTTTTAACCTCACCAGCAGCTTTAATATAAGGAATGAGCGTTACGTGAATGTACATCACATTCTCGCGCCCAACTTCGCTTTTGAGCTGACGAATAGCTTCCAAAAATGGCAAGCTTTCAATATCGCCCACAGTACCGCCGATTTCTGTAATAATGACGTCCGAACCTGCTTCACGGCCTGCACGGTACACGCGTTCCTTGATTTCGTTCGTAATATGAGGGATAACCTGCACCGTACCGCCCAAATATTCTCCGCGACGCTCTTTGCTGATTACGCTGGAATATACCTTGCCTGTTGTGACATTGCTGTTCTTGGACAGATTAATATCAATAAAGCGCTCATAGTGTCCCAAGTCAAGGTCCGTTTCCGCACCATCATCCGTTACAAACACTTCACCGTGCTGGTAAGGACTCATCGTACCCGGATCGACATTCAGGTAAGGATCAAATTTTTGAATCGTTACCTTCAGTCCCCTGTTCTTCAAAAGCCTCCCCAGTGAAGCTGCCGTAATCCCTTTGCCCAAGGAAGACACAACCCCGCCTGTCACAAAAATATACTTTGTCACTGTTCAAAACCCTCCTAGATAAGATGCAAAATTCAGGCGACATTATGATGTTATCGTAACCCGTTTGCACGGATTATCATCCATGAAGAAGGCAGCGGAATCATTTTCCATGTCCGCCGCCCTTAGCCCTCTTTCATGAGTGAAAACACCCCTATAAAAAACAAAAAAGCACTCCCGTAGTACGGGGCACTTTTATACAAAAAGCAAACATATAAGTGAATCAATCATAAGCCCAAGCAATAGTTTACCCCGTGTCCAATCCGCTGTCAAGGAAGTTATCTGTGTTAATTTGTCCATTGAACCAGATTGGAGAGAATCCACCTGAAAGCTTTAAATCAGAAGAGGTTTTCAAGAGAATGGTCATGAAAAAGGGGAGAACTCATCTCCCCTTGTAGCCTGTTCCTAACGAAGCGAATCGTCGTCTTCCGTCGACTCATCGTCATTTTCATCTTCTGAATCTTCCTCATCACTGAGGTCTTCATCGTCTATAACCACGTCTTCATCACTATCATCATCATCTTCTTCTCCGTCGAACAGCTCATCTTCGCCATCCTCGTCTTCGCTATCTGCATCGAAGTCGTCATCAGAGTTGTATGTTTCTTCTTCCTCATGATAGTCATCTTCATCGTCATCGTCTTCGTCGTTAATAATACGAGGACGCTTGGCTCCTGTCAGGGCATCTTCGGATTTATCTACCGGATACCAACGTTTCAAGCCCCACAGATTCGTACCGACACAGGCAAAACGCCCGTCAATGTTGATTTCAGTATATAGCTGAGCAATAACGTCATTAATTTCTTCGTCGGAAAAGCCACGCAATTTGGCGACTTCCTTCATCAGGTCACGGTAATAATACGGAGTATTGGCTGCTTTCAATACCATAAATGCCAAATCCACCATTGGAGTCTCGTGGACTTTCTCCGGGTCAATCTTCAAGTTGAGTGGGGTACTCACCTAGGGACACTTCCTCTCACACGTAATTCACAAGAACATGTTTCAGAGCATACACGATACATGCAATACTAACATATCCATTATCAAAACTAAGTAAAACCTATTTGGAAGCAAATTGCAAGTTAAAGATGGGTATCGTCATAATTTCCAGGAATATCCCTATAAACAAGACGGCATACATAAAAAGACGGGGTCCCCCCCGTCTTCGACTGTACCCGCTCCGGGAGAACCCCCCAAAGTTGTTGCACAAGAGCTTATGCCCTCCATGTATCGTATGTGTCCACGGCCACTTTGACACGACAAGCAGGCCTATTTCCATAAAAAAGGGGCAGGTTTCCCATGCCGCAGCTGACGCTTGCTCATACAATACCTCAGCATGGCTCATCGGAGGGGGACCGTCTCAAATGGACTATCCGGATTTTTTGCAGCGTTTGCATGAGGGTATTTCGGAGCCGTCCGGCAGTGGACGGAACAAACAGATCATCACGTTCGATAAGCCTCACCAATACCGGGAATGCCTGTCCTATCTCAGGAAGCTGAAACCCGAGCTTGCGGGATTACGGCAAGTACAACCGGCCCGACTAATCCGCGCTTTAATCGCTCCGCTTTCAGGGGGAGACAGGCTAGGCAAATATCACAACGGTGTTACCGTTGAAGAAGATACCCGCATGAAGGTCCACGCTGAAACTGCTCATATACCAAAAGTAGAGAAGAACCTTTCCATGCCATGGGGAGTCAAACAGGTACGTGCATACAAGGCTTGGCCTTCCTCGACAGGGAATCGGGTCAGAATCGGTGTGATCGACACAGGAGCAGATTTTCAACATCCTGATCTTCGTCATTCTCTCGCCAGAGGTATTAATTTGCTTAACCGAACCATGCTACCCTATGACGATAACGGCCATGGTACTCATATTGCTGGAACTATCGCGGCGTCTAACTATGATGAAGGTATGGTCGGCGTAGCACCACGGGCTTTAATTCATCCCGTAAAAGCATTTGATCATAATGGAGCCGCCTACGTCTCCGATATCATTCTTGGCATCGACTGGTGTGTATTAAATCGTGTCGATATCATCAATATGAGCTTTGGTATGAAGTCGCGTAGCAAGGCACTACTAGATATGGTGAATAAAGCATATCATAACGGCATCGTGATTGTAGCGTCCTCGGGAAATGAGGGCAAGCGCCGAAGTATTGACTATCCAGCCCGCTATTCCCAGACGATTTCGGTGGGGGCTACTGACAAATACAGACGCATTGCACCTTTCAGCAACCGAGGGCAATTTGTAGACGTGTACGCACCTGGCGAAAAGATTACCTCCTCCTGGATCCATGGCAAGCATCACGAAATGAGCGGTACCTCTATGGCTACTTCCCATGTGACCGGAAGCATTGCACTTCTCCTTTCACTGAGACCGGAACTGGAGCCTGGAGAAATCAAAGCACTGCTTAAGCGTACCGCCACACCGCTACGCCTGCGTAAAAGCGCTGGACGTAGCTCTATCTCCACCAAACTTGGAGAAGTCGATGCCTTCCGATTGATGCAGGAGGGCACAAAGTGAATGATGTTGCTAAACCTCTAGTGTAGCGCCCGGCTCCAGAGAATGAACTTTTCTGGCAGAACCTTCACACCCACTATTTCCTCCTCTTATCAACTCATCTCGTACCAGGTCAGTCTGCAGCTTTGGTGCATGAACGAGTACAACCTGTTTGCTAGGCAGATCCTTTAACATTTGCCGCACATCTGATAATCCCTGATGCACCTTGTAAATCAAATGCCGAGCTACACAGCTGTCATTTTGATCTGCACGTTCCAACAGATGTTTGCCAAAAGAACCATGTGGAGCATGCCCGGTCAATATAACACTGTTGCTGATTCTTTCTCCGCTTTCATTACCCTCCCCCATGTTGCGGTTATCCGATAGATACTGATAGTACCAGCGCGCCTGTGGGGAATCCATCATGCCGTCTCTTGTTATGATAATAGCCGTTGGGTTCTGTTCCAGCAGACTCACTCGTTCCGCAGCATCACGAGGCACGAAGACCCTGTCACTGTTTAGCACATGTTTTATTCGCGCTGGAGCTTCCGGACGCAGCCATTCTTTCCAGCGTTTTAACTGTTTCAATCCCTGCCATATGTCGTGCTCTACAATCATTGCCTGTGCAGGGAATTGCTCGCTAGCCCATACGATCATGTCCTGTCCTCTACCAAAGGCAGGCACCGGCAACAACACATGACCACCAGACATTAATATCCGCCCCATCTCGACCCTCAGCCGCTCCAGCTTAACAGGCTGCGGGTCTATATCCATGCCATAGGCATTGTCCATAATGGATATGTCCGCTAGGTTGGGCTCTGACTTCCATTCAGGCAGGTCATGCAGCCCCTCCCCAACACCCAAGTCTGGCGCATCGGCAGCAAGAAGCTCAGATTCGCGGCTGTAATCTCCAGAAAAAAACAACCGCTTCCCTTCCATTTCTACCGCATACCACACTGCACCAGCCAAATGTCCACTGCGTCCCCACATGATTCTCACACCCGGACAAGCCTCAAGCCATTCTCCTGCTGGCCCTTCATCTTCCAGATAGCGATAAGCAATGGATTGGATATCCTGTACGTCGTATGGCAATTCGGCTCCTCTCGATTCAACATAAGTATGCCAGGAGCGAAAATAGGAGCCTAGCTGCTCAGCGGTGGCCTTGGTCGTCCAGACCTCCCCTTGGTATCCATACTTGTACAGTAAGGGGAGCGCCATGGAATGATCCTCATGTGCATGAGACAGCAATACAGTGGTCAGTCCCTCCGCCTTTTGCGGCGGAAAAACCGGATATTGTCCGGTTCCTTCCTTTTTCACGCCACAATCCAGCATAACGCGATGCTGTGTTCCTTCAAAAACATAGCAGGAGCGGCCATGTTCGCCCGCTCCTCCCCAAATCCTAAGCTTGGTCATGATCATTTCCACTTTCTTTGCGAGTTTAAGCTTTCCATTAAGACCAGCAGCAGTGTGGTCATTCCCACCGATATGACGGCCATCGCCATCCCAAGTGACACCTGTCCCTGCTCAAATTGTGCAAAGATGTAGGTTGCAGACGTCTGAACAGATGGCGGCAAAATCAGCAACGATCCTACCAGCTCGCGTGAAGCAATGGTAAATGTCATCATCCAACCAGCGAGCATTCCCGGTATAATCAGCGGCAGCACAATCCGGCGGAATATGTAAGACGGTCGCCCGCCAAATACCTGTCCCGCCTGAAAAAGGCCAGTGTCCACCTGCGTAAAGGCGCTTTTGACATACTGCACCGTATAAGGAACAAACAAGATAACATACGTCAGAATGACCATGCCGTATGTGTTATACAAAGGGATCGGCATCCATGGTGAGTTCCACCACAAAATCAGGCCGACCACCATAACAATTCCCGGCACCGTATTCGGAAGCAAGCTAAATGCATCAACCGTCCGTTGAATTCTTGTGCGTGAGCCGCCAATGACAAGCGCAAACCAAGTGCCCAGCACCACAGCAAGCGTCGAAGCGCCCAAAGAGAGAAATACGCTGTTCAGGAGCGCCTCCATGCTCTCTGATCCCCAAGACAGCAGTTCCTTGTAAGAGTCGAGCGTCAAATTATCCCAGGCAAGCCCAATTCCCCTCAGCTTCATCGTCGAGGCTGAAAGAATTGAAAAATAAGGAATGCCAATGGATGCAATGAGCAACAATAGAATGAATGCAACACTCAGCCCCGTAGTCAAGCCGGATATACGAAGACGGGACGGACGCGAACCTTTACCACCTACCAGCCTGTACGTAAACTTTCGGTTGATCACCGATTGCGCATACCACATGAGCAGGCAGGCGGTTAACAGCACCGAGGCCATTGACGTCGCTTTGCCAAAATCTATGGGCCAGCTGGAGATATATTTGTGAATTTCCGAAGTCATGACCTCATACCCGATCCGTCGCCCAAAGGTAGCGGGGGTGCCAAACTCGGCAATTGTTTTAACGAAAATGAGTAACGCGCCCATTCCGTAAGCTGAAAGCAGCAGCGGTAAAATGATTCGACGGAATCTGTACAGAAAGCCACCGCCCATTACGGCACCCGCCTCTTCCAGGCTCCCGCCAATCCTTACCAGCGCCCCGCGCAGCAGGAGGTACAGGAATGGGAACAGATGCAGGCTCATGATCATCACCATGCCACCAAGGCTGAAGAAGGACGGCGCTAAAAAATGTAGACCCGGGAACAACTGCTCCAGATATCCGTTTTTTTGCATAAACAGAATCCAGCCCATGGAACCGATATAGGGAGGAGTCATAAACGGAATCAGCAACAGGATATCCAACCAGCGCCAGTGTGCAAGACGAGTGTTGGACATGATCCAGGCTAGCGGAAGTGCAAGTACCGTTGTTCCTGCAATCACACAGATACCAAGCCAAATCGAGCTGAATAGCACTCCTGCAAATTGTGAAGCAGCTAACGTTCGAAAAGGCGCATCCCATTGAAATTTTTCATCAACATATACACTTTGGATAAAGATTTGCAGCAACGGCATCACAATCAGGAAAAGAAGCGCGATCAGAGCCAGCGTCAGACACCACGCTCTGATGTGTTTAACGGATAAGCCTCCCATCGGCTTACTTGAACATTTGCGTGAACTTCTCCGTCACGTCTGATCCGTGCTCACCCATCCACTCCCAATTGGTTTTCAACAATGGAATCTCGTCCAGATTGGCACGCTTGTCGGCTTTGACATCCGTGCGGCCCGGGAGTAAGGAGGCGTCTGCTACTAGTTTCTGCGCCTCGTCCGACAACAGATAATCAATGAATGCTTTCGCATTCTGCTCATGCTGCGTTGACTTGAGAATTGCGGCAGGACGTGGGCTGATGACCGTTCCCTCTGTCGGATAGACAATGTCAATCGGCTCGCCTTTGGCTTTAGCCTTGTATGTCATGTAATCGACCGCAGCGACGACTATACCTTTAGCTCCGGTAATTACGGGGTCCAGCGCTTCCTGATTGGCACCAGCCATAGCAACACCGTTAGCCTTGTACTGCTCGAACAACGTCCAGCCTCCATCGCCCTTGGCACTCAGATAGCCTGTCATAAAATCCAACGCTGAGCCGGACAGGGATGGATCGGGAATATTAACCTGATCCTTGTACTCAGGCTTCGCCAAATCAGCCCATGAAGTTGGTGGTGTTTTTACCAGCTTCGTGTTATACGCAATGCCCAGAGCAGAAGCACTGGTACTGAAGTAGTTGCCCTCCTTATCGGACCAGTCTGGATTTAGCTTGTCTGCGTTCTTGGCTTCCGGGTAAGGCAGCGTAAGTCCTTCCTTTTTCAAGCCTTGTACAGATGGAAGCGATGCTAGTACAACCACGTCCGCTACCGGATTCGTCTTCTCAGCTTCCATGCGGGCCAAAATTTTCCCTGTCGTTCCCTGGAACAACTCTACCTTCACTCCGCTCTGCGCCTCATACCCTGCTACCAGCTTTTTCGCCAGTCCATCCGGGCCTGCGCTGTAGACCACCAGCTTCTGATCGGTGGATGCCGCCTCAGCTTGTCCTGCTGATCCATTAGCTGGCGCCCCATCCTTGGATGGCGTTGCTGTTCCGCAACCCGCCACAGCGAGTCCAAAAGTCAATGTTAATGCGAGCATCGTCCCTTTTTTCCATCCTGTACGAAAAACATGCCTATTCATCTTATATATACCCCTTTTCCCTATGCTTCAAGTTGGTGGATGTGTTGCGGTGATACCCAAATGTGCATTTGTTGACCTATGGGCAAGCGGATGGAATGATATGCAGTCCATTGTTCGCCGTTCTCGGCTAGTAAACGAATTTCATAACGATCGCCGACATAGCTGACATGCAGGATCTCTACTGTAAAAACATGCTGATCCGCTTGCTCCTGTTCCCAACGGGCATGTTCAGGACGAAATAGTGTCCGTTCCGACTCCAGCCAGTTGGATTTGCCAATAAACTTCGCCACCTCTGGATGAGCCGGGCAACCGTAGATCACCTCTGGTGTTCCGGTCTGCAAAATATGTCCACTTTTCATAACAACTACTTCATCGGACATTGACATAGCCTCGATCTGATCATGGGTGACATATAGGGCGGTCAGCCCCAGATCGCGCACAAGCGATAGCATCTCAATGCGCATCTCCTCCCGTAGCACCGCATCCAGCGCACTGAGCGGCTCGTCGAACAAAACAAGTCGAGGCCGGATAGCAACCGCTCTTGCAAAGGCAACCCGCTGCTGCTGACCACCGGACAGCTGATGAGGATACCGATCCTCCATCCCTGACAATCTGACCATGTCGAGCGCCTCCAGCACCACTGTCCGCAGTTCCTTGTCTCGAACGCTGGCGAACCCTTTCCCACGCTTGCCCGCACGCAGGCCGAAGGCCACATTTTCAAACACCGTCATATGCGGCCACAACGCGAAATCCTGAAAGACCATCCCAAAGTGGCGGAAATGGGCGGGAATATCCTTTTTGCGTTCTGCAGAAAAAAGAATTTCCTCTCCCATCGTGATTGTGCCGGTATCCGGTGTCTCCAGACCAGCAATCAAGCGTAAGAGGGTTGTTTTCCCACAGCCGGACGGTCCGAGCAGTGTTGTGAATTTGCCCCGTCGTACTACCAGATTCGTCTCATGCAGCGCTGTTATTTGGCTGAAGGTTTTACTTAATCCGTGAATATATAGATCCTGATTCATCGCATTACCTGCCTGTTCTTCTGACTGACCCCAGTGTAAAACTTGAATTCGCAACCTGTGTTATTGGAAAGTTAAAACAAAATTAATTATTTCAATGAATTGTGTTAACACTCATAGATTTAATCTATATAGAGGGGATTGATGCTGCTCCCCAAAGAAATAGGCATGATTGTTCGATTAACCTGAAAGCGAGGCATTCTAAGTGAATTTAAGTCTTCTAAAGTTACATATTGTAGAGCTGCTGAATAAGCACCATAAAATTACCACGGTCGCCGAGCTTCTTGGCCTAAAGCAACCAACCGTTACTTTTCATATGAAAAATCTGGAGCGTGAATTCGGAGTAAAGCTGTTTGACACACGTATGGGCAAAATCATCCTGACCGATGCTGGAAATGCGTTGCTGCACTATGCCACTAAAATTAATGCACTGGCTGCTGAAGCTGAGCGAGTCGTCCGCGAGTTCGATACGCTCCAGCGGGGAAGTATACGTATTGGCGCAAGCTATGTACCCGCTACCTACCTGCTTCCTGCTGTGCTGCACCGCTTTGCCCGTGAGCATCCGGGCATTCACATCGCCTTGTCCGTGAAAACAGCGCCCGTCATCAAGGACATGCTCGCTCGCCACGAAATTGACCTTGGCATCATTTCGGCAGAGCCGTTTCAATCCCCAACGCTACTCTCCGAATCTTTGGGCGAAGATGAGCTGATGCTCATCTGCTCACCCACTCATCCGCTCGCCAACGAAACCAATTTGACAACCGAGCTTATCGCTTCTTCCTCCTTCGTATTACATGGCAAGGAATCCAGCACACGCCACGTGACCGACAAATGGCTGGAGCGTGGGAGTCGGCGACTTCCTTCCTATCTGGAGTTGGATTCACTGGAAGCCATCAAACAGGCGGTTATGCTGGGAGAACACATCTCCTTTGTCTCTCGCATTGCCGTTCAGTCAGAGGTTGAGCGGGGCTTACTGGTTGTAAGACCTATTCCGGGGCAGTCTGTTGAGCGGTACATCTATATGGTCAGCAACAAAGACCGCCATCGCTCGGCGCTCATTCACAGATTCACCGAATATTTATCATGGAACCAAGATTAAATCTTACCTGTCATATAGAAATTATGTAATTTTTTAACCGGAGTACCCTCTTGCTTTGACATACGACTGACAATACACCCGTAAAGTGTAGCGTGTAACCTATTCGGACGAACAGGAGAGGATGAAATGAAAACAGGCCTTCGTATCACCAAATTGATGTCGGTAGTAACTCTGAGTGCAGTGCTGCTCGTAACAGGATGGAGAGGAGCAGAACCGGTACAAGCTGCCGCCAATGCCACACCAAGCTATGAGGTGAAGCTGCTACTGGATACGGCTCAGGTCCTCAATGCGGATGGCTCATTAAAGAGTGGCATCGTGAACGAGTTTCAAATTAGCGACGATGCACAACGATTGAGCGTCGAGTATTTTGATACAAATTCATTGCAATTGAATGACGAGGGCTGGAACGTGAGATTTCGCAAAAAAGAGGACAAAAAGAATTATGAATTAACCTACAAAAAGCGCTATACGGTCACAAACGGAAATATCGACGCGGCGCTCACCCAAGCGAATAAAGAAGGGTTCAGCGCATCTGATGATAATTATGAGGCTGAGGTGGATTGGGGGTACAGCAAGCAAACATTAAGCTTTTCCAATGATAAGAAAACAAACGCCTCCAAAGGATTGGCTCTGCCTTCCCCAGATCAAGCATTAAAGCAATTGCAGGATAATCTTCCGGGCAAGCTGCAAAACTGGAAAAACAGCAATTGGGGTAAACAAACCTTGGCAAACTCCAGAGTACGCGGTCCTGTACAGGTCAGTAAATACGAGGGTAGCTTTCAGGGATTGGATGCCAACGTTGAAGTATGGCCTATTCGCAGCGCAAACGGATCAGGTACAGAAAATATTATCGAAATCTCCTTCAAAACCTCGGATTACAGTGTTGCCGCCAGCAACCGCACCAAGCTGATGAACCTGCTGCAATCCAAAGGATGGCTGGTTCCCGCCGATTCCCTGAAAACGAATTTGGTACTGGAACGCTACTAAGCTAATCCAACATAAAAAGGAACCGAGGCGCCACCCTGTTGAGGGTGATACGAACGGTTCCTTTTATTATTATTTATATGACTACAAAGTCATGATGTTAAAGTTGCTTGCTTACATACGTTCCGGTGCAGACACGCCCACCAGCTTCAGTACGTTGGCAATGGTCGTGCGCACCGCACCAAACAAAGCCAAGCGTGCCTGCGTTTGAGCGGCATCCTCTGTGATGACGCGCTCTGCCTTATAGTAGCTGTGGAACAATGAAGCCAGCTCGTAGACATAGCGAATCATACGGTGTGGTGCAAAGTTTGCAGCCGCCATCGATACTTCTTCCGGCAGCTCGCCGATTTTGCGTAACAGATCGTATTCATGCTCAGCCGTCAGCTTGGACAAGTCAACTTCTGCCAACGGCAGCACAGCAATACCTTGCTCTTCGGCTTGACGATATACGCTGCATGCACGTGCGTGCGCATATTGCACATAGAATACTGGATTCTCATTGGAGGTGGAAATCGCCAAATCCATGTCAAAATCCAGGTGCGAATCCATGCTGCGCATCGTGAAGAAGTAACGGATCGCGTCTACACCCACTTCTTCCATCAGATCTTCCATCGTCACGGCCTTGCCGGTACGTTTGGACATTTTTACTTTTTCCCCATTTTGGAACAAGCTGACCATTTGGGCAATCAGCACTTTAAGCTTATCCGGGTCATTGCCCAGTGCTTCCATTGCTGCCTTCATCCGTGGAATGTAGCCGTGGTGATCCGCTCCCCAAATGTTGATAATCGTGTCATACCCACGAGCATATTTATCGCGATGGTAAGCGATATCCGGAGTCAGGTACGTGTATGTACCGTCATTTTTGATCAAGACGCGGTCCTTATCGTCGCCGTACTTGGTCGTATTCAGCCATGTAGCTCCGTCCTTCTCGTAAATCTCCTCACGGTCACGCAGCTCATTCAGCGCTTTAAGCACTTCACCGTTTTCATACAGCGACGTTTCGCTGAACCAGGAGTCAAAAGGTACACGGAACAGTTCCAGATCGCGCTTGATCTTGTTCAGTTCCTTTTCCAGACCGTAGTCACGGAAATAAGCAGCGCGATCTCCCGGTTCCATAGACAACAGAGAATCTCCCTTTTCGGTCACCAGTTCCTTGGCAAACCCGATGATGTCCTCACCATGGTAACCATCCTCCGGCATCTCCGCAGGCTGTCCCAGCTCCTGCAAATAACGCGCCTCAATAGAGCGGCTCATGTTGTAGATCTGGTTGCCCGCATCATTAATGTAGTATTCACGAGTTACTTTGTATCCGGCAAAATCAAGCACGTTGCAAAGAGCATCCCCTACGGCTGCACCACGTGCATGACCTAAGTGAAGGCTACCTGTCGGATTGGCGCTGACAAACTCGATTTGTACCTTTTTGCCCGCACCTTCCTGTATACGCCCGTAATCTGCCCCCTGCTCCTGCACTTGTCCAATAACAGCATAAAGGTAGCTCTTGTTCAGGCGGAAGTTAATAAAGCCCGGTCCAGCGATTTCCGCACTTTCAATAGAAGCAGAAGCTAAATCCATATTCGCGATCAAATCTTCAGCGATTTGCCGTGGATTCTTCTTCGCAATGCGGGTGAGCTGCATCGCAGCGTTGGTAGCCAAATCACCGTGTGACTTGTCCTTTGGCACCTCCAGCGTAATGGTCGGCAGCTCTTCGCGGCTCACGATTCCGGTAGCCAGCACCGCCGCCTCGATTGCTGAAGTCACCTTTTGATTAATAAGTTCCAGTGGATTGCTTGTCATGATTATTGCTCCTCCTGTATATGCAAACTGATGGCAAAATGCCCCGAGAAATCCTCAAATACGTACAGATCATAGGTCCAGCTCACATGCCCGGTGAATCCATCCATCCGAATATCGAGCTTCTGCGTATGCGCAGACATGTTCAGGTTTAAATAAGGCGAGCGGTAAAATCCAGGCAACCTGCGTCCCAGCGCAAACGACTGCTCTGATTGTACCTCACCGTGACGAATCAGCTTTAGCTCATCCGGTCCGATTTTGACTGTGTTCCGTGTCGTACCACCCTCAGGACTTTCTTGCGGCTCATCGTACCTTATATATAGATGCTTCCCACGCACGATCGCTTCTCCGGGAAGTTCCTGTACCACATCTTCTCCGTCATGATGACTATGAAGACGGATTCGGACCTTTGCATTATGTGGCATGTATTCAAACTCCATTCTATTGCTATCCTACTGTACTACTATATCCAGTTCCCGATTGCAATTCAAATGAGTTTTTACAAAAAGATGCTTTCATCCAAAAAATTTAGCTACCTTAAGTCAGCTTCATCGGATGCTTGGCTAAAACTTTCAATGAATCGAGAGGCTAGAGAAGACATGTATTTATCCTTCAGCCAGACAGCCGCCACACGCGTATGCAATTCTTCACACATAATTTCCTTAACGATTAACTGATTATTGCTTCCGAGTGACAACGCAGAGCGCGAAATCATACCGATCCCTAGTCCTTCATTAGCCCAGTGAAGCGTGGTGCGAGCATCATCGTTTTTGCAAAAGAAATTTGGCTCAAAGCCATGCTTCATACAGGTATCGTGGATCAATTGTTCAAAGCGGCGATATACGATGAGCGGCCTATTTTTCAAATCAGACAACGGGATGGTCTTCTGTTCGGGGTTCCAGTCATGTTCTTCTGTCATCACTGCTATCATCGGCTCGGAGGACGCATATCTGCACCCTAAATCGGTGGTATTAAAAGGGGTTCTGACGATACCGACCTCTACAATTCCTTTGTTCAAAAGATCGAGAATCATGAAGGTATTTCCCTCATGAATTTCGAATTTTACACCCGCATAGGTTTTATGAAATTCGGAAAGCCTGTCTTTCATCAGGGCTGCGCCGGAAGAGGAGACCGTTCCAATGGTGAGCGTACCCTTCATCCCCAAGGCAAAATCGTTTATTTCTCTTGTTGTGGCATCTGTCAGCTCCAAGATCTGCTTAGCCCTGTTCTGTAAAATGATGCCGGCCTCCGTCAATTGGATGCTTCGTGAGCCTCGATGCACGAGCTTTACACCAAGCTCTTCCTCTAGCTGCATGAGCTGCTGACTTAAAGGAGGCTGCGCGATTTGCAGCTTTTTGGCTGCTGCGGTAATCTGTCCGGCCTCTGCGATCGCCAAAAAATACTTGAGATGTCTCAATTCCATCTTTATGGACCTCCGGTACTAGATATATGTAAAACCTATACCTCTAATATATATTAAATATTATTCATATGGTTGGGGATATGCCATAATCAAATTCAGTTATGCTATTGCGGCATGAGGCTATATACATTATTTAGGTTAGGTGATGGTTTATTTGCTGAAATTTGCTGTTTTTTTGAAACCCTATAAAAAGGAAACGATTCTTGGGCCTCTGTTTAAATTGATTGAGGCCATCTTGGAACTATTGCTACCTACTATGGTTGCTTTAATGATCAATCATGGCGTAGGTAAAGGAGACACCCATTATGTTTGGCAGATGGGTCTTTTGATGTTACTCATGACTATACTGGGCTTTGGCAGTTCATTAGTGTGTCAGTTTTACGCAGCTCGTGCCTCTCAAGGATTCGGAACTACGCTGCGCAATACGATGTTTAAGCATATTTCATCGTTTTCTTATGCTGACCTCGATAAGTTCGGTACGCCCTCGCTCATTAACCGGATTACGAATGATGTTAATCAGCTCCAAACGGCTGTAGCGATGCTGATTCGTCTGGTCATTCGTGCTCCTTTTATTTGTATCGGGGCTATTATCATGTCAATGATTCTGGATTTCCGCCTGGCTTTGGTGCTGTTGGCGGCTACACCAGTTCTGGCTTTGATCCTATATGTGGTCATTACGAAGGCTTCACCACTGTATCGTCGGTATCAGAAAAAATTGGATAAAATCGCCCTGGTGCTAAGCGAAAATCTTACAGGCGTACGGGTCATACGCGCATTTGCCAAAAGAGGAGCTGAACGAGTTAAATTCAACACTGCTTCAGATGATCTGACTCAGACCGCTATTCGTGTCGGACGTATTTCTGCTTTGCTAAGCCCTGCCACCTTACTGGTGGTAAACGGAGCAATTATTGCAATCCTGTGGATCGGCGGTATCCATATCCAATATGGATCTCTTACACAAGGGGAGATTATTGCCTTTATTAATTACATTACGCAAATTTTACTGGCTCTGATTGTGGTGACCAATTTAATTATTTTGTTCACCAAGGCTGCTACTTCAGCAGCGCGGATTCAGGAGGTCCTAGACACGCAAGCTTCGATTTCCGACACTGCTGCTACTTCTACACCTATAGACAGGGAGGGAACAACTGAGCATGGCGCTGTACCAGCTATCTCTTTTGATCATGTCTCCTTTGGATACAATACGACAGGGCAACTGGCACTTAGCGATGTAGTGGTAAACATCTATCCCGGTGAAACGGTCGGCATCATCGGAGGAACAGGTTCGGGGAAATCTACCTTTGTGAATCTCATTCCCCGCTTCTACGATGTAGTAGAAGGTCGTATAGAGGTTGATGGCATTGACGTACGGCAGTATAAGCTGGAGCAATTGCGGCAGAAAATCGGTATTGTTCCTCAGAAGGCGCTGCTGTTCACTGGAACTATAGCGGATAATATCCGTTGGGGGCATGAACACGCCACCGATGAGGAAGTCGCTCAAGCCGCAGCAATCGCGCAAGCAGATGAGTTCATATCCAACTTGCCGGAGAAATTCGATGCTCCGATCACCCGAGGGGGGCTTAATCTGTCGGGAGGACAAAAGCAGCGACTTACCATTGCCAGAGCTATTGTCGGCAATCCGCAAATTCTCATTTTGGATGACTCCTCAAGCGCACTTGATTTTGCTACCGATGCTGCCCTCCGTAAATCGCTACGGGAAAATAGCACCAGCATGACCGTCCTGCTGGTCTCGCAACGAGTAAGCAGCGTACAGCATGCTGATAAAATAATTGTGTTTGATGAGGGGCGGATTGTCGGTATCGGCACACATGAACAGTTGATGAGCAGCTCAGATGTGTATCAGGAAATTAATCATTCCCAGCTCTCAACACAGGAGGTAGACCAATGAGTGGCAAGGAAACCTGGAGAAGATTGTTAACCTATGTAGGTCGATATAAAAAAACAACATTTTGGGTCATCGTCAGTGCGTTTCTCAGCGTGCTTGCCAGTCTGATCGGACCCTACATGATTGGTCAAGCTATCGACCATATGGTGAATAAGGGAGCAGTGGATTTTAAAGGTATTGCACAGATTTTAGCTGGATTAGGCATTGTATATGTTGTAGGCAGTCTATTTAGCTGGCTGCTCACGTATTTGACGAACCGGATTGCTTTTCAGACCGTAAATGATATGCGGCGGGAGTTATTTGATCATTTTAATATCCTTCCGTTAAGCTTTCATGACACTCATCCGCAAGGAGACAGCATTAGCCGTTTTGTGAATGATATGGATGCTGTGTCGGATGGATTGCTGCAAGGCTTTTCCACACTGATTACCGGGATCATTACGATTATAGGCTCCATTGTACTCATGCTGTATATCAGTCCGATAATGACGTTGGTCGTATTGGTGTCTGCCCCGATCACATACGGTGTGGCACGGTTCATTACTACAAGGTCACAGCGTATGTTCCGCGAACAGGCCAAAATTTTAGGAAGCCTGAATGGTTACGTGGAAGAAATGATTGGCGGACAACGGGTAGTTACCGCTTTTCATTATGAAAACCGCTCGCTTGAGGAATTTTCCGCCAGAAACGAACAATTGTATCAAGCCGGGGTGAAATCGCAGTTTTACGGATCATTGTCCAACCCCTCCACCCGATTGGTAAACAACATGACTTTTTCAGTCACCGCCATGATTGGCTGTATCTCCATTATTTTGGGTGGGATCTCGGTAGGCGGATTGTCGAGCTTTCTGATTTATACTAATTTGTTCGCCAAGCCCTTTAATGAAATTACGGGTGTGCTGACCCAGTTCCAGGCAGCTACGGCTTCTGCTCAGCGCATATTTGCGATTTTAGACTCACCGCCTGAGCAGCCGGAAAAATCGAACGCCATACAGCTGGAGCGCAGCAAAGGCACGATTCTTTTTGATCATGTCAAATTCTCCTATAACCCGGAACGTACGCTCATTACGAACTTTAGTCTGGAGGTTAAGCCAGGCACTCGTGTGGCCATTGTCGGGCAGACCGGAGCTGGTAAAACCACACTCGTCAATCTGCTCATGCGGTTTTACGATGTGGACAGCGGCTCGATATCCATCGACGGGGTGAATATCAACGACATGAGCCGGGACAGCCTGCGGACTAACTTCGGTATGGTGCTTCAAGATACATGGCTGTTCAGCGGGACCATTCGGGATAATATCGCTTACGGAAAGCCGGAGGCCACGGACGAAGAAGTCATCGCGGCTGCAACAGCTGCCAATGCGCATAGCTTCATCAAACGACTGCCTCATGGCTACGATACGGTCATCAGCGGGTCAGGCGACAGCCTGTCGCAAGGCCAAAAACAGCTGCTCACTATCGCGAGAGTGATCCTCGTCGATCCACCTATGCTGATCCTGGATGAAGCGACCAGCAGCATAGACACCCTGACAGAAGCGCGTATCCAAAAAGCATTTATGAAAATGATTGCCGGACGCACCAGCTTTGTGATCGCCCACAGACTATCGACCATCCGTGAAGCGGATTTGATTTTATACATGAAAAACGGCGATGTCGTCGAAAGCGGTACCCATGAGGGACTGCTTGCCAGCGGCGGCCATTATGCCTCGCTCTATAACAGTCAGTTCACTACAGCCTAACACTGCGGGTTGAGGGGAAAAGTCGGTTGCTCTTATGCAATCGGCTTTTTTTGTAGTGACACAGGAAGAAACAAAGAACGCGCATCTCCAGCAAAAGGCCGCCGGATCTTCTCTCGGCAGCCTTTTGGATTATATCTTGCTTATGTAATTCATCGAATGAAACATTCCCTGCCTAGACGAAACAAAACTCAAATGCCAGCGCCCGTAGCGGTTGGATGGTCCATTTGCTCACTTTCCTGAAAATCCCTGCGATACAACCAGCCGATCAAGATAGCAATGGTCGTCATAATCGCAGCCAACAAATACACCTGCACCATACCAAAACGGTCTGCATACCAGCCCATGAATAACAAGGACAGGCCGAAAGCGAGATTGGTAAGCACATCAATTCCCGCCATCACTTTGGGCAGCTGGGCTGCCGGTGCACTGGTTTGCAGCAAGGTACGGCGAATGATACCAGCCATTTGAACAGGTAAGCCTGATACAGCAAAAAGAATAAGTGCAGCAACGGGGATTGTATTCAGCGCAAATACAATTGTAATCAGTACATACACCAGCAACGCTCCGAGCATGTACAAAAAGCTGTTCTTTTGCAATCGCTTGACCAAGCCAACGACAATCAATCCACCCAAAATCGTGCCCGAGAAAAAGGACGCATTCATAAAGCCCCACCAGCTTGCATCCCGATGCAGCACTTGGCTGACGTACGCCAAAATAAATACGCCGAGCCAAGAGACACCCCCAATACTATCCACACTATCGACGATCATCAGAGAACGTATACGACGGTTGTGCCAAATGATTTTCCAGCCTTCCCCAAGCTCTTTCCAATGGGAGCCTTTTTCCTTTCCCTTTGCAGGTTCTACTAGATTTGTCGAGGAATCCGAAGCTTCAAGACTTAATTCCTTCTGATCCAGTGGATCACGGACGAAGGACGTGACAGTTACAGCTACGAGATAACAACAGGATGCGATCACAAGCGTATTCAGGGAACCCAGCCAAGCCACAATAATTCCGCTCAACGCCCAGCCTGCACACTTGACCACCTGATCACTGACCGCTACCATGCCGTTGGCCCGCATTAGCCCTTCACCCGTAGCCAAACGAGGTACAAGCGCATTACGCGCAGGATTGGTCCAGCCATCCAGAAAAGACATACCAAACACCATCACAAAAATAAATAGAAACGACCTCTGCTCAGGTACGATCCACAAATAAAGCAGCAACAGCGTAAAAATGACAAACTGCCCAAACTGGGAAAATAGCAACACGCGCGTCAGCCGAAATCGGCCAAGGACGATCGGTGCAACGAGCCCACTAAGCACTTGGGCAGACAATCGGAACAACGGGATTAAAATAGTCGTCATTAAGGAATTACTTGAACTGAACACCAATACCACTACACTCAGCATGTAGATGATATCTGCTACGTTGGAGATCGTCTGAGACCCCCACAGGTAATAAAAAGAGCGTCTGATCAAAAAAGTTTCCCCCTCTTTGGTACATCGCCGATTTATGTATTTCACAACCAAACCGTCCCTGTTGACATTACAAATCTGTTAAATGTCTGGTTTTTTGTATATTCTACGCACACCCTTAAATTTCCTTCTTTTATCTTAAAAGGAAATCCGGTGTCCAGTATGCTTTCATAGCCTTTTTCAAATCTTATCCAACACAAAAAAGCGCCTATAGCGCTCTTTCCCACCCAGAAACAGGCAATAAAGACCACTAAGGCGCTTCTTAAAATGTTTATTTCGTTAAATCTTCCACGAATTTAGGTAGTACAAACGCCGCTTTGTGTAGACGCGGACTGTAATATCGGGTGTCCATCTCTGGAATTCGGGTCTCGTCTACTTCGAGCGGATCATACTTCTTACTACCCAACGTGAATGTCCAAAGACCACTCGGATAGGTCGGAATGTTCGCACCATACACACGCACAATCGGGAAAATTTCCTTCACATCTTTGTTGACCTTCTGAATCAGGTCTGCCTTGAACCAAGGATTATCCGTTTGCGCAACGAAAATGCCGTCTTCCTTCAACGCTTCAAAAATACCTTGGTAAAACCCGCGCTCGAACAGCGGGGCTGCCGGACCTACCGGCTCCGTCGAATCGACCATAATGACGTCGTATTCATTTTTGTGTTCAATAATGTGCATGTATCCGTCATTGACCAGCACTTCTACATTAGGCTCGTCCAGCTTTCCTGCGATTTCAGGCAAATATTTTTTGGAATATTCAATCACCTTACCGTCGATTTCAACCAATACAGCCTTTTCCACTTCAGGGTGCTTGATGACCTCACGAATAACGCCGCCATCGCCACCGCCCACAACCAAAACTTTTTTCGGATTCGGATGTGTATTCAAGGCCGGATGTGCTACCATTTCGTGATACACAAATTCATCCTTAACCGTTGTCATCACCATGCCATCCAGAACAAGCATATTGCCGAATTCCTCAGTCTCGATCATAGCCAGATCCTGAAAATCTGTTTTCTCAGAGACGTAGGTTTGTTTGATTTTTGCTGTAATGCCGAAAGAGGGAGTCTGCTTCTCCGTAAACCACAAGTCCATCATTCCAACCTTCTTTCTGATCAAAGTATGTGTCCGGCAATCCGGTAGCATAAACGTTGACTTTCCTTATATCAGCAACACGCAAACGCCGAGTTTGCTATATTTATTGTACCAAACGCATTGGAATTTCACACTTTTTGCATTATAAGTGATACCTGAATGGACTGCAAAAGCAATTTGGAGATTTAATCTTGTTTAAAATAGACACGTGTGTGTATCTGATGAATAGACGCTTTCGGATTGACTATACTGAGAACATCAACTATGGAAGGAGGTGGCATGATGACCGATACAACCGGGCGATCCCCCAAGCGTAAACCGCTTTGGCTTCGATGCTTTCAAGGACTGATGTCTCTCACTATTCTGACGGTCATCACCGCCTGCATCCTGCTCGCCTATTTGTACACGACCAGCCTTCCGCTCGCGGATACGGATCGGAATTCACGTCTGCTAGATAGTCAGGGACAAGTCATCGCTACTTTCTCTGCCGGAGGCAAAGAATCCATTCCGGTCCAGCTTGATCACATTTCACCCGATTTAATTGTAGCTACCCTGGCTGTGGAAGATCGGAAGTTTTACGATCATTTTGGCTTTGATTTCAAAGGTCTGGGCCGGGCGGTAATCGTTAATCTGACCCGCTGGGATATGTCGCAAGGGGCCAGCACGCTGACTCAGCAGCTTGCACGCAATCTGTACTTATCTCATGAGAAAACATGGACGCGCAAGGCCAAGGAGGCCATCTATACCGCACAGCTTGAAATGAAGTACACCAAGAATGAGCTGCTGCAAATGTATTTGAACGAAATTTACTATGGTCACGGCGCCTATGGCATTGAAGCGGCTTCGCAAATGTATTTCGGTAAATCTGCAAAGGATCTGGATTTGGCCGAAAGCGCCCTGTTAGCAGGTATTCCGAAAGGACCGACCTACTATTCACCGTATAATCATATGAAAAATGCAAAGGATCGGCAGAAAATTGTACTGGACTCCATGGCGCTCACCGGCAAAATTACTCCGGCCGAAGCCACCAAGGCCTATGAGGAAATGCTGGCCCTGCGGCCCGAGAGCCAGCGCCGGACAGTGGAAGCCGCTCCCTGGTTCCGCGATTACGTCCGCCAGCTGGCGACTCATCAGCTTGGGATTAGCGAAGGGGTGCTTGAGCATGGTGGCCTGAGCATTTATACCACGCTGGACATGCACATGCAGCAAGCAGCCGAGGCGGCTGTAAACGAAGGCATGAAGAGCAGCAACGGACTGGAAACCGCGTTAATCTCCATGGACCCGCGCAACGGACATGTCAAGGCCATGGTCGGCGGAACGAACTATGTCGGGAATCAATATAATCATGCGCTGGCCACAACCCGGCAGCCAGGCTCCGCTTTCAAGCCGATTATGTATCTGAGCGCGTTGGATTCCGGCGAATTGACGAGTACGTCCAAGTTCGAAAGCCGACCGACGTTGTTCCACTACGATAACAATCGCAAGACCTATAAGCCCAAAAATTTTGGAGACAAATATTTGGGTGAAATAGATCTTCGGCGCGCAATTGCGGCGTCCGATAATATCTATGCCGTTAGCACCATTTTGAAGGTGGGAACGGATAAGGTCATGGACCTCGCCAGCAAAATGGGCATTACAAGCGAGCTCAAGCCCGTACCTTCGCTGGCGCTGGGCGTGTCGCCCGTCAGCCCGTTCGAGATGGCCTCGGCCTTCTCGGTCATCGGCAGCGGCGGGCAAAAGGTGGCTCCGGTGGCAGTGCTGCGCATCACCGATGCGGCCGGGCGGTCGTTGTACGAAGCGCCCCAAGCCGCGCCCGTGCAGGTGGTGAAGCCCGCCTCCGCCTACGTCCTCACTCGCCTCATGGAAGGCGTGTTCGAAGAAGGCGGCACTGGCAACCGGGTCGCGAAGCTGATCAAGCGCCCGGTTGCCGGCAAGAGCGGCACGACCAACACCGATGCGTGGATGGTCGGCTTTACCCCTGAGCTGTCCACCGCTGTCTGGGTCGGCTATGACAAGGGCAAGGCCATCAGCACACAGGATGCCCGACGGGCGGCTCCGATTTTTGCGCAATATACGGAGAAAGCGCTGGAGAATGTGCCGCCCAAAATCTTCCCTATCCCTGACGGCGTAGTCAGCGCTTATATTGATCCGGCCAGCGGCAAGCTGGCTGCACCGGACAGCCCGGACAAGCGGCTGGAGGTATTCGTCAGCGGCACGGAGCCAAAGGAGACGCTGTCGGGGCAAGATAATCCACCAGCAGCAACGCCAACTGACCAAGCGGAGCGACAAGCCGAAAAGAAATCGTGGTGGGGCAATTTTAAGCGTTGGTGGATGGATTAATAGCAAAAAAAAGACTGGGAGAACGCGACGAGCGCTCTCTCAGTCTTTTTTTCGCTTCACTTACCTCATTTACCCATTTACCTCTCTTGCCAGTGCCATCAGCCATCATCCCGTTAAGCCCCGCTCTTCCCTAAAGCTGCGCTATTACCAATAACAGCTAAACGACTCAATACGGTTAGTGTCTACACCATAATAAAACCAAAAACGACCACTCCACCGAAAACCCGCTACGGATGTCCTGCCTACAAAGACAGGGTACATCCAGAAACGCTCTCCGTTCGTCAGCCATACAAACGTGTTGCGGAACAAACAACCGAAAATGGCTCCAGGGTCAACCGCATACGCCGAAACCAGCGGCTTCGGTGGCGTAAATTGCGGTGGTGGGGAAGTTGGTGCTTGAGTTTGCTGCCCACCTTGCGGACCGAATGGCCCCTGCGGCGGCGGTGAGAACGGCTGTGGCGAAAATGGCCCTGGGCCTGGTGGCGGACCTATCGGAGATGGGAAGGAATCCTGCATATCAGGAAATTGTGGAATCGAAGGACCTGACGGCGTGAATGGACCCGGAGTACCCGGTTGCGTTCCGAAAGGAACTTGTGGCAGTAAAGACATGTGTTTCACTCCTTGTGTTCTAGGCTGATGTATCCTATGCGGGACATCAGCCCGTGGACTGGGCGAATCCCCATATCGCCGCCAGACTCCGCTATTTCGTGCTTTTACATCAAAAATTCTTATTTCCTGATACGATTAACTCCCTTTCTGAACATGCTCCAGCTCAATTTCATGCACCATTTTAATCTCGACTCGTTTCCTTAGCTCATAATACCGTTCCAGCAATCGGTGCTCAACCCCCAACTGTTCATTCATCCAGCCTATAATAGAGTCATCGTGATGTTCGTTAGACCAGCTAAACAAATCGCTATATAGCTGACCAAATGATTCCTCATTGCTGCGAGCGAACCGGATCGGTCGGGCTGTATAGCTTAGCTTGAGTTCCAACATCTCATATAGCACGTCCAAACGGTATTCCAATACCTGTACATCTTCTTTGGATGCATCGTGGCTTTTTATATCCTGAACGAGCTCCCTAAAGGTTAGCCCTACATGCTGCATAGCAAAATAAGACCACACACAACTACCTGTAGCCGTTCCATGAGCCTCCCAAAACGGATTCCACAGGATAGAGCGAATCGTATCCTTCTGCCCTTCTCCAAACAATGCTATTCCAGCAATAATTCCTGCATTACAATCTACGGAAGCATGTTGCTCTCCCCAATGTACCAATCGCGGAATCATATCTTCAGCAGTGCATTTGAAGCTTAACAGAGGTAAGAATTCATTAAACAAATTCTGATCCAGCGCTTTTTCCAATTCAGCCGCCAGTTGTCCACGATACGGTTCGCATGGAAGCTGTACCAGTCCCAAACAGGCATCCACAGACACAGCTCCATACGGTCCGTTCACCAAAGCGACGAGATCAGCAGCAGCCTCCACATAACCCAAATAACCTAGAGCATACAGCACACCGTCAGGTATATGTTCTGGGGATGCCTGATTTTGAACGTAACGCTCGTACATATCCTGCGCCAAAGTAACATCCCCGCATCTCATGATCGGCTGGAGGAGTAACCCCCTGATATAATGATGGGGATCTTCTACAAAAAGCCTGTATAACTCCCACGCATCCTCCATGGTCCCATATCGGGCAACCACATCCGTATAGGCGGAAATGATGCTGGCGTCCAGCTTCTTGCCTGAGCCGAACATATCAATAAGTCTTGCTGTCGCGTCCATCATCCTGTCTTTCTCCTTTCACGTGTGTGCGTCTTCTTGAAGCACTTCTCTAATGCTGAATATTCCTATTAAAAAAGAGGAAAGATGTTATCATCTACGATCCAGTCTAGGGAGTTGATCTCATGCAAGATTCCAGTCCAAAAATTACAACATTTTTCATGTTCTCTGGTCAAGCAGAAGAAGCCATGCAATTTTATACCTCTGTGTTTAAGCCTTCGGGTATCATGAGCGTTTTTCATCAGGAGGATGGGAACGTGTTACATGCCGTATTCAACCTCAAAGGGCAGACTTTTATGGCTATAGACTATAACCATCAGGACAAACATCCTTTTACCCCAGCTCTATCGCTATTCGTCACTTGTGATTCGGAAGAAGAAATTCATCGTGTGTTTGGTCAGCTATCTCAGGAAGGCCAAGTTTTAATGCCCCTTGAAGCCTCACCCGTAAGCCAACAATTTGGGTGGGTTGAAGATAAATACGGAGTCTCATGGCAATTGAACCTGGCAAAAGACTAAATTTCTTCTCTAAACGATCCAGCAGACTCTAGAAGTCTATGGAAAAACAATAGACCATGCTCCATCTTTTTTTGGTAATATTATGTTTAATAGGTGCCAGTAAAAGGATGTGTGTTTATTGTATAGTGCAGATTGTGAGAAATGTTTTGGTTTATGCTGTGTAGCTTTACCTTATGCAAAATCTGCTGATTTTGCTTTTAATAAGGATGGAGGAACCCCTTGTCAAAACCTAAATGCGGATTATCGTTGTGATATTCATAAGAACCTAAGAAATAAAGGCTTGCGAGGCTGTACGGTATATGATTGCTTTGGAGCAGGTCAAAAAGTTTCCCAAGTTACATACAACGGAAAAAGCTGGCGAGACGATCCGGCAATAGCTGAGGAAATGTTCAATATATTTCCCATCATGCAACAGCTTCATGAAATGCTTTATTACCTAAAAGAAGCCCTTAACTTAAAAGAAACTCATCCCATCTATACAGACTTACAAAAAGCCATGGCGAAAACCGAGCAGCTTACGAATCAAGATCCAAAATCACTCATAGATCTTCATGTACCAACCCATAGGGCGTTAGTCAATGATTTACTTTTACAGACAAGTGAGTTAGTACGAGAAAAAGTTAAGAAAAACATAGAGCACAATAAATATAGTAAAAAAATCAGGAGTAGAGACCTTATCGGGGCCAATTTGAGAGGCGCTAATCTTAGAGGTACCAACCTGAGAGGAGTTTTACTGATTGCTGCTGATCTGCGAGAAGCTGATCTAAGAATGACCGACCTTATCGGTGCGGATTTTAGAGACGCTGATTTAAGTGGAGCTAATCTGGAAGGAAGTATTTTTCTTACACAAGCGCAATTAAATTCGGCTAAGGGCAATTGTAAAACCAAACTGCCCCCTTCTCTAAGTATTCCCGGCCATTGGCTGCATTAGTTTTTTTCTAAAGAAACATTGCTTACCTACATGAAAAAGAAATAGACCGCCCCCCCACAAAGGTAACGGTCTATTGTTGGACCCTAATGCCTTCGTTCAGAAATCCCCCTAACCTCCTACTTAAGGCTGCATACTGCTCTGCATTGGTGTCCGAAAATGCTTCTTCCCGGTTGGACCGTACATCCTGATACTGAGGAAGGCTTGAAAATTGCGACCTCGTAAAATCTATAATGTCCTCACCAATGCGGTTGTAATAATGCCAGCCACTATCCAGCCAAGTCCTCAAAATATCGCCGCCAAGCCTGTCCTGAACGACAAGCGCTGTGACACCACATTGTCCAGCCGCAGGATTATTTACTGTCCATTTAGAGCTAGACTCCAAAGACCAAGCTTGAAACAACGCCTTTTCTAATTCTAAAAAACGGTTTGCATTCAACATGCGCCTCCCCTTTCAATTCCATTCTGCACTTATGGTGAACGTGCTTTATTTATTTCAACCCGTATTCCACACTCTGTGAATCTTGGCTTCTGCTTTCTTCAGTTCTAGCAAATATATGTCGGGATTCGAAAGTTTTTTCCACTCCTCAAAACCAAACTGCGGATCGTAATGTCGAATGAGAAGAGATAATAAAGCTCCATGAGTTACAATGATAACCGTTTTCTCCGCCCGCTCTATAAGCTCCTGGACAAGCTGGATTCCTCGATCTGCTGCTTCACGAGATGATTCTCCTCCCTCCAGCTTCAAGTCCTCGTCCAAATACGTCTGCTCCAGCACGTCCAGCCAATGATCCAGATGCTCACAGCTAAGTACACGTTCCTGAAGACGTGGATCAGTATATACCTGCAACTGTCTACGCTCAGCCAAGGGCTGAATGGTTCGCACAGCCCGTTTCCATGGGCTGGACACTATATATTCCACACCTACATTCTCCATAAAATCAGCCAACTGCTCAGCTTGTCGGGTACCTTCATCGGTGAGTCGGGCATCTGGTTCCTGTCCGGTTGCTTGGGCATGTCTGACAAAGTAAATTTTCTTCACATCATCGCTCCTAACCGTCACACAAATGTAGTATTCCTCATATTTACAAATAATTATTTTTATGTTATAATATAGGTTTACATATTTAGATTTCATGATACGATTCCTTTGTATTACATCAACTCTTATGGGAGGGATTCGATGCAATTAGACAAGGGAATACACATACTTCAGGTTTCTGCTAACATCATGGGAAGTATAGAGAGTATTTACCCTACCTTAATGTGGGACGAAGATAACATGATTTTAGTCGATACGGCTTACCCCGGGCAACTCTCACTTTTACATGAGGCTATTCTAGGCACCGGATTAGCAATCCATAAACTTACCTCCATATTAATAACACACCAGGATCTTGATCATATCGGCAGTTTAGCAGATATAATCCGGGCTTCCTCATCCCCAGTTCAAGTATTAGCCAGTTCTATCGAAAAGCCTTATATACAGGGAGAACAACAGCTTATAAAGCTGACTCCAGAAGCAATAGATCAAGCTGTAAGCGCCATGCCCGAATCCGTTCCGGTAGAGTGGAGACACGCATTCCGGCGTACACTTGAAAATCCCCCAAAGGCTATTGTAAACTCCACCATCGTTGCCGGAGAGGAATTACCCTTCTGTGGGGGGATCGTAGTTATAGATACTGCTGGACATACACCAGGACACCTAAGTTTCTATCATAAATTCAGTCAAACCCTGATTGCAGGAGATGCTCTACGCTTGGTAAGCGGCAAATTATTGGCTCCAGACCCGCAATACTGCTGTAATTTCAATATGGCCAAAGAATCTCTTAAAAACCTGCTGCCATATGATATTAAAAAAGTGATTTGCTTTCATGGAGGGCTGTACGAAGGCAATTGTAATCAGCGGATATCTGAAATATGTGAATCCTAGCTTTTGATCACATGGTCATACCCGATCCTTGACCGGTCAGTGAATCATCTAAAGAAAAGACTAACCAGGAATTCCTGGTTAGTCTTTTCTGAATGAGAACTAGGCTTTTAAGTGTACTCTTAATACGGGTACTTCTGAAGAGGCAGATGTTCCTTCCAAGATTTCCACATGACTGATCATCTCTTGCCCGTCTGGAACGATTACCGGAGTAATTACAGGCAATCCACCCTGTTGAATCGCGTCTAGATCAAATTCCATCAGTAATTGCCCTGCTTTAATGTTATCTCCTGTTTGAACGTGAGGATTAAACCCTTGTCCTTTGAGGGAAACTGTATTAATCCCGACATGTATCAAGATTTGTACACCGGATTCATGCTCAATGATCAGAGCATGCTTACTTTTCTCCATCACGTGGACGACTTTACCCGTAAAAGGAGCAGTCACTTTACCTTCAGTCGGATGAATAGCGATGCCTTCCCCCATAGCCTTCGTAGAAAACGCAGGATCTGGAACCTCTTCAAGGGAAACCACTTTTCCTTTGATTGGTGCTACCATGTCGAATTCTTCAATACGAGGAGCCGCCTTCTTTTTCAACCATTTAAACATAACGATGCCACCTTATTTAGAGAGTACATTCATAAACAGTGAATAGGACTTAACTACACCTTTTAAGGAACCGGTTCCACAAAAGAATAAAAAGAAGAGTGGAAGCGATTTCTATCTGAATTATAGTGAGTGCCTTTCCAGAATGTCAAGATGCTCTCCGTTTCTAAAATCACTCCAATTAAAGATACAGAAACATTTTATAGCGAGCATACTTTACATCCTTTCACTAAAATTGCATAATGATCAGTTGTAAAGTATGCACATTCATATTATATACTTACCTAAAGGAGAGTGTAATTTATGAGTGAACCCTGTGTTCCGTCTGGCGTGGTCCTAAAAGACACTGGCTTTGGATATACGTTGTCCTTAATAAGCGGTAAATATAAAATGATCATTATATATTGGCTTTTTGAAAATAAGGTTATGCGACATAACGAGCTGAAGCGAAGTATCGGTACCATTTCCTTCAAAACACTAAGCATCATGTTAAAAGAGCTAGAGGCAGATGGACTTATCATACGCAAGGAATTCCCCCAAATACCTCCAAAGGTTGAATATTCATTATCTGAACGCGGTCTTTCTCTCATTCCATTGTTAAATATGATGTGCGAGTGGGGAGAGGAAAATGGTTTGCCAGCTCTGGAGGACGGACGGCAATAGGCAATTCCTATTACAGGCTGTCAATAAAATTCAAATAATCTCGTGCGCTTTTCTCCAATTCGCTTTCGGACGTACCCATCTCATTTTCGCCAGACTGTTTTTCTGTACCATAAAACGCAAAGAACGAACGGTAATTTGCATTGCAATATAGGAAGGTTGTTTCAAAAGGAGATAATAGCTGCTCAAGTGTATAGCGATATCTTCCTTCTTCACTATAATCTTCTTTTTTACTTCCGGCAGATACTGCTAAAGCAACCTTACGATTCTTTAATTTGTCACCTCCATTTGAACCATGAGCCCAACCATAAGCAAAAACATCGTCAAGCCATTTTTTTAGGAGAGGCGGACTGTTAAACCAATAAACAGGAAACTGTAAAATAAGATTGCTATGTGATTCAATGAAGTGCTGCTCTTTTTCCACATCAATGTTCCCGTCAGGGTAAACCTTATGCAATTCGTGGATAGTATACTTTTCTGGATATTTTTTGAGCTCTTCTACCCATCGCCTATTTATGACAGATGCCTCGATGCTTGGATGTGTAACGATAACAAGAGTTTTCAAAGAATTGTCCTCCTTAAGTATTATTTATTTTTGAGTATAAAGTGAGCGCTACAAATATGTAAGTATGCACTTTCAGGACAACTACTTACTAAAAGGTTAGTGTCAACTCAGATAAATAAAAAAAGCAGCCCACAGAAGTGGCTGCTTTTTTACAATATTATTGCTGCGTTAACGCTGGGCCTATCCTTCCAGCGCCTGCTTCAATTCCTCAGGCGAAGCGTCCCACCATTCCTCGTTATGCGAAATTAGCAGGCTTCTAAGCGCTGCTCTATCTTCGCTGCCGAGATCATCCAGCATGAAACGACGCTTGAGCGCGTAATCCATACGGTTGACGTGATCGGCGAGGATTTTCCAGCCGCGTTTGGCTTCGTCGTCAATCAGCATCTCGCAGGCGGTGGCACCGCCGTACATACGTCCTTCGGACGTACGATCCACGGCTACCCATACGAGCCATACCTGGCGTCCGTTCGGTACATCCTCTTTATTCGTAGAGAACTTGATACCACGTTCTACTTTACTTTTGGCATGCATGGCACCGATATCAATTTTCGCCTCTCCTCGGTCAATAATGACCGGGGACATGCTGTTCAGGTCGATTGAGCCTGCGCCGAAACCCTTATGTTTGCTCTTGCCACTGACAATGTTCAGTGCAATCTGTTTTTTGCCGTCCGGCTGATTTTCACTCATGCGTCACTAGACCTCCATTTTCCGTCTTCACACTCATTCTACACTATAAATATTTTAACTAATAATCTCCTGAAAGCAAACATATACATGCTGTAGATGCTTGTCAACGGGAGGTATCCATTGTATGACCCCAGCACGCACTAAAATCGTTTTATTGTCTACACTAGCCCTCGGTCTCCTCGCAGGGACGTTATGGTTTGCCTGGCAGCCCCAATCGCAATCCGACCCGCAGTCCATAGGCCAACCACTATACGGCTCCCTGTCTGAGTCTGCGCTTGTCCCAAATATGGGCAAGCCTCTAGGGGCAAACATCCTGCCTGACCTGCCCAAGAACCCTCCACAGCCCGCTACAGAAATCCTCAGCAAACGGGTGGTAGAGTACCACATTGATGTGTCTCTGGAAAAAGGACAGGTTTTGCGAGGCACTGAGACCCTGACCTGGAAGCACCCGGGCAAGAAAACCGTGAATGATCTGTATCTTCATCTATACCCGAATGCCTTCTCTTCCATGGAAACCACCTTTATGAAGGAATCCGGTGGAAAGCTGCGTGGAGACACCATGCCCAAAGACGGCTTTGGCTCTATGACGCTGACTGAACTAAAAACAGAAGACGGTTTATCTCTCATGCACCGCATCCAATATGTGCAGCCAGATGACGGTAACGCAGGCGACCGTTCGCTCATGAAGGTGCGTCTACCCAAGCCGGTACGAGGTGGCGAAGAAATTACATTATATATGAAGTTTGAGGTAAAACTGCCCGCCATCTTCGCTCGTATGGGTGCGACAGATGATTTTGTAATGGCAGGACAGTGGTTCCCGAAGCTCAGCGTCTACGAGACTGCAGGGCAGCGTGGACGCGCCGAAGAGGGCTGGAACCTCCACCAGTATCATGGTAACTCCGAGTTTTATGCCGATTTTGGAATTTACAGCGTACGGATTCGGGTGCCTGAAACTCATATCGTAGCAGCGACCGGATTTCCCACCCGTGGTGCCGTCCGACAGAACGGCCAAAAAATATATCAATTTTATGCCGATGATGTACACGATTTTGCCTGGTCCGCTTCACCCAACTTTGTAACCGTAGAAGAACCCTTTTCTTCTGCTGAAGTCCCTGGTGTCAAAATCAAGCTCTACCTTGACCCGTCGCACAAGGAGCTCAAAGGGCGCTATATGAGCGCCGCGAAGGCCGCCCTTTCGTACTACAGCAAATGGTACGGGCCTTATCCATATTCCACCCTATCCATCGTGGTTCCACCCAAATCAGGCAATGGAGCCGGCGGTATGGAGTATCCGACACTCATCACAGCCGCTGCTGCGGGTAATCTGAATCCTGGCTATAGTCTGGAACGAACATTAGTTCATGAGATTGGACATCAATATTTCTACGGAATGGTAGCCAATAACGAATTTGAGGAGCCGTGGCTGGATGAAGGCTTCACCTCCTATGCAGAGGAGCGGCTTATGGAGCAAGAATATGGGCTTAGCCCCAACTTGCCATTACAATCGGGACAGGTAGCCTCCCCACAGCCGCTCAACCGCGAGTCATGGAAGTACGGCTCGGCTACTGAGTACGCGCAAAATGCCTACTCTCGAGGCAAGCTGGTACTACGGGGCATTGAACGTCAGGTGGGTATGAAAAAAATGGATCGGATTATGCGGACCTACGTCCAGACGTACCGATTTAAGCATCCGTCCTCCCAGGATTTTCAACGTATCGTGGAGAGAGTCACCGGACGCTCATGGAGCCACTATTTTGAACAGTATGTATATGACGGCCAGATGGCGGACTTTTCGGTGGATCATATCACGAACCACAAGCTGGAGAACGGATATGAAGCCGTCGTGACGGTCAGCAAAAAAGGGGCGGATTATCCCAAGATCCCTGTCCAATTTACCTTCAAGGATGGTACTACGATATTCAAGGCTTGGGACGGCGCGGGCAAAAGCACAACTTTTCGGATCAAAAGTACTTCTCCCGTTTCCTATGTAACCCTTGATCCTCTATATACCATTGCACTGGAGAATAAGCATATTAACAATAGCCTAAAGGCCGAATTGGACGAAAAGCAACAAACCCGTTGGAATGTAAGTGTAACCAAGCTGTTAGAAACACTGCTTGGAAGTCTGTCATGGTGAGGTGTCTATAGATGCGGACTGTTATAAAAGAGGGCTGGGCGCTGGTGCGCATACGATTCTATATCGTTATCATTTTATTTCTATATCGACTACTGTGGGGGGTGTTTCTCTATCGTCTGGTGCAGTCTGCCGTTATCCCGCTACTGCTCCGTTATCCTGATCAGGGTCAAAACGAACTTGGACAGACCTTGTTTTGGATGGAGAGCCAGATTGCTCTGATGGACAGCCGGGAAGTACATGTGTATTTGTGGATACTACTAGGGGCGACTGTACTACGTATACTGATCACTCCCTTCATTAGAGCCGGAATATATCAAAGCCTGCATACCGATGCTACTGAACCGCAAAGCCTGTCCTTTTTCAAGGGTATGAAACGCCATGGCATGTCGTCGCTGCTGTATTACACCATCGAGTTGGGACTGCTGCTGCTTCCCTCCTTTTGGGTAGTACCGAGACTCTACCCTATTGTAGCAGGAACGCTTCAATCTCCCTCTTACCTGCTGCATTTGTTGCCCTATGCCGTGGGATGGATGGCTTACGGATGGTTCATTCGGCAGTGCATCCTGTATATGCAACTGGGGACTGTCGGTGGTCACGCCATACTATCGTCCTTGCTCGCCTTCTTTCGCCAGCTCCTCCCAGCTGTCGGTATATCCCTTTTGCTCGGTGCTTGTGTGCTGCTGGTCTTCGGTCTATTTGGCACCGTGGCGATGATTTGGACTGGCATGCTGGCGCTCATTCTCCAGCAATCGTATCATTTTGTTACTAGTCTGGTCAGGCTGTGGCATATCAGTTCGCAGTACAGACTATGGCATACCGATATCTCCAGTAGAAGTTAAGCCCTGCCTTTATGTTTTTTACTTCATTTCCGTCTGTCGAAAAATCTCGATTCATATCCGCGCAAACGACACATAACTGAATACTGTTAACAAGATCTGTTCCTTGGACATTAGGAGCAGATTTTTTTTGTAACTTTTTGCAATGAAACATTTGCCAAAGCCAGCCGTCTTTGTTACAATAATCGCAGTGAACTGATAGTAACAACTTTGTAATCTTTATTGTAACCTTTATCTCAAAAATAACGTTATTGTGAATACTGCTCTCCAAGGTGCACATCTTAAGTTAAGCCTAATTCCTGGCACCTAGGAAGCGGGGGAACCAGTTTGGGTGAATTGATCTCGCAACAGAGTGGTCATAGGGGAACCTTCTACCGAATCCTTAAGCTAACCTCGCAGGCATTGGAAGGGGTATATTTTTTTTGAAGAAGAAGCTAACGATCGCAGCTATGGGTCTTGCCATTGCCTTTACATCTTTTACATTCGGTGGCGGCAGTGCATATGCAGACTCCAAGATGGACCAGGTCATTCAAGATGCCAAAGGAACGAGCTACAGAAGCGGAGGCACTACACTCGAGGGATTCGATTGCTCCGGCTTCACAATGTATGTATTTAACAAACTGGGAATTAAACTTCCGCATCAATCTGGATCACAATTCAAAATGGGATCTTCTGTATCCCGCGATGAAATGAGACCTGGAGACCTGGTGTTCTTCAACACCACAGGAAGAGGCATTTCCCATGTAGGTATCTTCGTAGGTGAAGGGAAATTTGCCCACTCCTCGACTTCACGTGGTGTAGTAGTTAGCTCACTGAACGAAAATTATTACGCTAACCGCTATGTCGGTGCAAAAAGAATTATGAGCACAGACGCTTACCATTCTGTAGCTTCAGAAATTCCTGATGACGACAACGTAGAATAACTAACGCACAGCAAGCTAACCCTAGCCGCAATTTGATTCTGGCCGGAATCGAATTGCGGTTTTTTATGTCCACAACATCAGCAATTATTATCATTACTGACGAACTGAAGCCTCAAAAGGTTTCAATTTTAGCGAACATCGTCGGTTTTACCGTCAGCGCTGGGGGAGCATATGAGCAGTAAATCCTTCTTATTGAATGTATACCCGACTTGAGTATGAAATAAACACGCTTGCCATTCCCCTGCAACTTGTCTACAATCTGTTGTTAATGATTGAAGTACTTGTAAAAGGAGGATGGAACACATGCCGGCCTCAATATCTAACTATCGGATCGTACCGATGGACGAGCATCAAGCGGCTGCAATCTGTGAGTGGCGCTATGATCCACCTTATAATATATACGGATGGCTCCCCTGGGAACAAATGAAGGCGCTTGAAGTCGAATTTGGAAGTCCCACGCTTCGCCAAGAGCAATATGTTGCTGTACTGGATGAAGAGAATAAGCTGACGGGATTTGCCCAATATTTCCCTATGATCGGTGTGACCCGGCTAGGTCTTGGAATGCATCCTGAAAGATGCGGACATGGCAAAGGCGCTGATTTTGTCCGTGCCATTGCAGAGGAAGCCCAACGACGCAACCCGAAGAATGAAATTGATCTAGAGGTACTTACTTGGAATCATCGCGCTATCCGGGCTTACAAGGCGGCTGGATTTGAGCTTACAGATACCTATGAACGCCAGACTCCCGATGGCAAAAAACCGTTTTATTGTATGGTATATCGTCCCGAGCACCAAACCCAGGTTCTATGATAAAAGCGCCTTCGGCATACAACCGCGATGTTGTATAGCGAAGGCGCTTTTATCATCATACGACCGATCATTACAAGCTCAATGACTGCTGCGCATTTTTTCAAAAGCTTCATTATATTGTTGGGCTTCCTTAATATCCACGGCCATAATACCGCCGTCGTCCCAAGAGGTCAAACGCAGAGTCACGGTCTTGTAATCAATCGTAATAAATGGATGATGATTGAATGCTTCAGATATAGCGGCAACTTCATCCACGAATGCAATCCCTTTCATAAAACTGGAAAAATTATATTTCCGAACGATCCAACGTCCTTCCTCCAGTTCCCAGCCCTCCAGTTTCTCCAGATGTGCTTCAATCTCTTCTTGTGTAAAAGGCATGTTACGAACTCCTCCCCGTTTATACGGAAGCCTTTCGACCGCTTAAATACGGCCAAAACTACGATATATTGGTGTACATATTACCACGGCCCCGTTGATAAATCCATAAGACGGACCTCAAATCAAAGGTACTGACGTCAGCTCCTCGTCTCCAATGAGTACATAGATACGATGGTGCTCCGGCTCATAGATCACAACGCCACTGCCTACAGTGATTATGGGCTCTGTACCCAGTGCATAGAATAAGTCTTCTGCCAAAGCTTCATTGACTTCCTGGCGTCCCGCCGGGTCCAGCCTGTCCCAATCTTCTACTTCCATCTCGAAAAATTCGTAGCTGTCTGGGATGCGTCCCACAGCCTCTGTCAAATCGTTCAAAATTTGTTCATACTCACGCCCATGCTTTACTCCCATGCCATTTCCTCCAATGGTTCCGCCATTCAATACATAATCACCTTATTATACCGGAAATTCGCACTTAACAAAAAAGAGAGTTTTGTCGATAAATACTATAATCCGTCTTGTAATGACGCGCTTGGGGCAAGGACGACCCCGGCGGCATGAAAGGATTCAAAATCTATTCTCATGGATGAGGTGTATCATGCAAATTTCAACCATTATCGGACTTGTGCTCGGGATTATGTCACTGGTCGTCGGGATGATCTTAAAAGGCGCTCCGGTCGTCAATCTGGTCAATAATCCCGCTGCTTACATGATTATTTTCGTCGGGACGGCAGCGAGTATATTTATGGCCTTCCCGATGGCAGAAATCAAACGGATTCCGAAGCTGTTCAAGGTTATTTTCACCGAACAAAAACTGTTAGACCGCAAAGAGCTCATCGGTACGTTTACCGAGTGGGCATCCATTACCCGTCGTGAAGGTCTGCTCGCCTTGGAATCTAAGGTAGAGGAAATCGACGATCCCTTTATGCGTGGCGGCATGCGAATGATTATTGACGGAAATGATCAGGAATTCGTACGGGACGTTCTGATGGAGGATATCAATGCTACCGAAGATCGACATCGCTCTGGCGCGCTGATCTTCTCTCAAGCTGGTATGTACGCTCCAACGCTTGGGGTACTCGGTGCGGTTGTAGGTCTGATCGCCGCTCTGGCCGACCTTAGTGACATGGAAAAGCTCTCTCATGCCATTGCAGCAGCCTTCATTGCGACGTTGCTCGGTATTTTTACAGGTTATGTCCTGTGGCATCCGATGTCCAACAAGCTCAAACGGTTATCCAAAAAAGAAGTAGAGCTTAAATTAATGATGGTCGAAGGTCTGCTTTCCATTCAATCGGGGATATCTACGATTGCCATCAGTCAGAAACTGACGATCTTCCTGACTCCGACCGAACGGGCTACGATGACCCAGAAGGATGGCGATTCCAGTGAGTAAAAAGAGACATGAACCGCATGAAGAGCATGCTGACGAAAGCTGGCTGTTGCCATATTCCGACTTAATGACCCTTCTGTTGGCTCTTTTCATTGTCTTATTCGGTATGAGCTCGCTCGACGCCAAAAAATTTGAAACTATGGCTCAATCCCTGAGTGCAGCTTTTAATGGCGGCACTGGCGTGCTGGATCACTCGGCCGCGAATCCGTCATCACAATCCATGGATATGGGCAAAAATAAAGAACAAGTATCACAACCCTTAAAATCGAAAGCTACTTCTACCTCTGAACTGCAAAAACAGTTGGCCCAGCGGGAAGAAGAAGATTTAAAAAAGCTTAAAAAACAGATGGATCAATACATTCAAAATAACGGCCTGACCCCGTTGCTGAATACCAAGCTGAACCAATCACAGCTGATGATCACTATTAGTGATAATGCCCTATTTTCATCCGGGCAGGCCGAAGTAAAGCCGGAAGCAAGAAAGCTGGCCAAGTCTATTTCTAGTATGCTTCAGCAGTTCCCTGGCTATGATGTTATCGTATCGGGTCACACGGATAATGTACCGATCTCCAACAGCCAGTTCCCGTCCAACTTTGATTTGAGCGCCAAGCGCTCTCTAAATTTCTTGCGTATCTTGTTGCTCAATCCAGATCTCGATCCAACCAAGTTTGTATCCATCGGTTATGGCGAGTATCGTCCATTGGCAAGCAATCAAGATGGTCAAGGACGCTCCAAAAACCGTCGTGTTGAAATATCTGTTCTCCGCAAATACCAGAACGGGACACAAGTCATCAGTCCTACCTCAAGCTCGAGTGAAGGTTGATTATGCATATGTTATATGAACAAAGGCACCGCCGCATTTTTATGCAGCTGGTGCCTCTTTGTTTATGCTTCCTGTACTCTGACCCTGTCAGATACGACGATCATACGCTGTAGGCTATATGAAGCCCCTCTGGCATTAGCTAAGCGTATAATCGAGCATCTGTCCAAGCTCCAGCTTCTCAGCCTCTGTGAGATCACGCCAGGCACCTTTCTGAAGGGACCCCAACCGAATATTCATGATTCGCAGGCGTTGCAGTTTTTTTACTTCATAACCGAAGGCAGCACACATACGCCGGATCTGACGATTTTTTCCTTCAGTCAGGATAATACGGAAAACATACTCAGATACACGCGTCACCTCACAAGGTAGCGTTCGCTGACCGAGTATTTTCACCCCGCTGGACATACCCTGCACAAAAGATGGTATGACAGGGCGATCCACCGTTACGATATATTCTTTCTCATGCTTGCCTTCTGCCCGTAAAATCTTATTCACAATGTCTCCATCATTGGTAAGTAAAATGAGACCTTCCGAATCCTTATCCAGGCGTCCAATCGGGAATATCCGCTGCGGGTGCCCCACAAAATCAACAACATTGCCTCTAATGTGGCTCTCCGTTGTACTTGTGATGCCCACCGGCTTGTTCAATGCAATATAGACGTGATCGGACTTCTCGCGCAGTGGCTTGCCGTTCACGCGAACATCATCGCCTTCTTCCGCTTGACTACCCAGCACAGCCACTTCGCCGTTAATCGTCACGCGGCCGCTCTCTACCAGCTTGTCTGCCTCCCGGCGCGAGCAAAAACCGGTTTCGCTGATAAACTTGTTAATGCGCAACCTGTGTACCCTCCATTTCTACTAACACACTTCCTCCTGCACCCCAGCCCGTTACTCCGGCTTGGCAATCGGAAGCTGCACCAGGGCTGTCGTTCCCTCTCCCTCTGTGCTTTCAATATCCAGTGTGCCTTTATGACTCTGTATAATACGCTGACTGACCATAAGTCCTAGTCCTGTCCCTGTTTCTTTGTTTGTGAAAAAAGGTTCTCCTAGCTTGGACAGCATTTCTGCAGGAATACCCGTTCCCTGGTCCCGTATGAAGATTTTAACGCTTTCTCCCTCCAAGAACAAATGAATCGTGATGATACCACCTTTACTCATAGCCTCCATGCTATTTTTAAGTAAATTAATGAATACCTGTTTTAACTGATTTTCTTCGGCGTATACCAGGGCAGGCTCGTCCGTGACCTGAAGATTGAATACAATGCCCAGCAGATGCGCTTGACTATCTAGTAAAGAAATCACGTCGCTCACAATATAGCGAACATCTTTTTTCTGAAAATGCACTGCCTGTGGCTTCGCCAGTATTAAAAACTCGCTAACGATCAAATTAATGCGATCCAGCTCAGACATCATAATATCGTTGTGTTTCATATTCAACACTTGGTTTTGCTGCTGTAGTTGGAGAAAGCCACGTAGCGTGGTTAGCGGATTACGAATCTCATGCGCTACGCCTGCCGCTAGTTGTCCGACGGTTGTCAGTTTCTCTGATCTGCGCAACAGCTCCTCCATCCGGTTGCGACCCGTGATATCACGCGACACGCAGATGAATCCCAAAATCTGGCCTTCTTCATCTAGAATAGGCGACGTACTCATACTAATCTCTACCGTACTTCCATCCTTACGCATTCTAAGGGACTCACTTGATACGATACTCTCTCCCTGAAGCAGGCTCTTCTTCTGAAATTCATACTCCTCCTGTTGCTGCGGAGGTACAAACTCCAGCTTACGACCAACCAATTCTTTCTTGGTCCAGCCGTACAAAGCCTCGAAGGCATGATTGACCCGAACGACACGATCCTCCTCGTCAGTCACATGAATCGCATCTGCTGTCTGATTAATAACCGATTCCAGATGCTCCTTTACAGAACGGTTCTCTTCATACATCTGTTCGAGTCTTCTCGTATACATCCCCAAATTGTAGGCCATCGCATTGATGCGCTCACCCAACTGTGCAAGCTCATGACCACCCTTGATTTCTAGCCGTGTATCAAAATGACCATCAGCCATCTCGTTCACTTTCCCCAGAATCGACTGGATTGGGCGAACAAACAGACTTGCCAGCACATAGCTTCCAATGATTACAACCTCTAAAAGGACAATGGAAATGGCAATTAAACTTATCAATTGCTTGGAAATAACAGAAGTAATCGTATCATAATTCATAACAATACGTATAACATAGGCTTCACGGTTAGCCGGGTAAAAAGGTATGTAACTGACGAGAACCCGTTCGCCTTTGATATAGCAGTCTTGTACAATACTCTCCCCGGAGAGAATAGCTCTGGACACGGCCAAACGATCTTCCTGCACTCTTGTTAGTTGATACGTGCCAAATTGGATCGGTTTATTGTACATGTAATAGTATTTCGAATCGTTCCCGTTCTTGTCCATCGAAGCGCCACCAAAGGTTGCAGGGTTAATTCCTGTAATCTCCATGATACGATAATCCACTTGTTGGGTTTGCTTTACGATCTCATCGGGGCTCAGGATGGTTATGAAATCTTGCACTGAAGTATCCTGAAAGGAAATTCGAATTAAGTAGTTACGTTTTTGGTCATAATAAAATCCCCATTTATTAATATGTGAGGAGCCTGAACCGGTATAGTCAAATGATCCGGTCCAAAAATGATCCAGTTTCTGGCCTTGCGCCATTGCAGCCTGTCCGTGCTCATATAATTGGTCAACTGCATTTTTCCAATACCCTGTCATTGGATCAGATGGCGTTACTTCTTTTGGATTCGAGGATTTAACAATCTTATACCCCTGCCCGTCTCGAATCATCAATGAAATATTAGTATCTCTGTGGAGTGAGGCTACCTTTTGAAGCTGTTCCTGCTGAACATTTCGGATGTCAGGACCTAGCTGATTGGCAGCCAATGTGGCAGAAAGCCACAGATTATATCCGAGCTGTTTGTCAACGGCCTCCCAGCTATGTTGGGTTTGTTCGATAGCTCCTCCGATAATTTTAGCGGTCAGAACCATTTTAGTTTCACTGTCACTTCTTAGATTTTCGTGGGTCGTGTAATAATTGAGTGCGATGTTTAACAACAGGATAAACAGGACGGACCCCGACAAAATGATCGTTATTCTGATTTTTATCGACACACTGATTTCTCACCTCTTGCCGTATGCTGGCGATTACTGGCAATTGCTAACTCAATGATACCGTAATAGCGCCTCTGATACCAGCATTTACATTTACCGGATATACATAAATACACACCTTGTGTACAGTATTGTCAATAGACGAGGGTTTGCCTACAATATAAGAAGATAATCATCCACAGGTAGTCCACAAATACACAGATTTTATTATAAACTGTGGATAAATCTGTGGACAAGTGCCGTGTTATCCACAATTTTATTCACATCATGTTAACAACGGAATATTTGTTCGTTGGATAATTCCGCATTTGAAAGGAGCATTTTCCCAGTGACCACTATGGATCACGCCTATTGGATGAAAGAAGCCATTCAGGAAGCGTACAAGGCAGAAGCGTTGGGTGAAGTCCCCATCGGAGCTGTCATCGTAAAAGATAATGAAATCATCGGTCGCGGCTACAATTTGCGCGAGACGGGTGCTGACCCAACCGCACATGCAGAGATGGTTGCCATTCGTCAGGCCAGTGAGCATTTGGGTGCTTGGCGCCTGCTGGATTGCAGGCTGTATGTCACCCTAGAGCCGTGCCCAATGTGCGCCGGAGCCATTGTTCAATCACGAGTCCCCCATCTGATATACGGCACCACAGATCCCAAGGCAGGCTGTGCAGGCACGCTGATGAATTTATTACAGGAGCCTCGGTTCAATCATTGCACAGAGGTAACCAGTGGTATACTTCAGGAGGAATGTGCCTCGTTGCTAACGAGCTTTTTTCGGCATCTTCGGCAAAAAAGAGCGGCCGCCAAATTGTCTCCTCCCCCATCTTCATCCTGAGGGGGAAAATTCCAAAACACTTCATCTCATTGCTAATTCCCCATGGAAGGAGATCACCCCATGCCTATGAGCTTGTTTAATACGCCTCAAGGTATCTTTTTACGACCATTTAGCTTGGCGGATAGCGAAGCCCTTCTCACCCTTAGGCACCGAAATAGGGATTCCCATGCGCCTTATGAGCCGCTTTACGAGGATTCATTTTTCACATTAGAGAAACAGCAAGAATACATCCGTGAGAAATTGCGGCAAGCCGAAGAAGATCGAGGTTACGTGTTCGGTATCTTTCTCTTAAAGGAAGAACGACTCATCGGTTATATCTCCATTTCCAATCTAGTACGTGGAGTTGGACAATTCGCTGATATCGGCTACATGATGGATCATCATGAACAGGGTAAAGGGCATATGACCGCTGCCTTAAAGTTGATCATACAATATGCCTTTCGTGCCTTATCTCTACATCGTCTCCAAGCGGGTACTCTTTTGCATAATGATCGCTCACAACATGTATTAAAAAAGTGCGGCTTCCAGCCAGAGGGCATTGCTCGCAAGCTTGTACAAATTCAGGGCACATGGCAGGATCACCAGATGTTTGGACTTTTAGCTGAGGATGACGTGTGGCAGAGCTAAATGACTGCACAGGGACAACACTAACAGTAAACAAAAAACCGCCCGGCTTGTGCCGAGCGGTTTTCTTACATCAAATTCGAAAAAAATGATGTTTTGCAATCATGTCATCCCATACTTAAGGAGCAACAGTTTGCATTTTTTGTTGCAGTTGTTCCATAGTCAGGACTTGATCCCCTGTTGGAATACCCACTTTAAATGCTGCTTTAGCATTGATTTTGCTATATTGCGTGTAGCCTGTTACGGACAATTTCACATTGTCTTTTGTAGCCGGATCATTCATCTCTACATTCGCATTCAGGTCTTGATACACAGGAATGTTATCCTTGTTCAAAGCTGTGTTAATGTCAAATTGTTTCACCGTCAAATAGTTTTTCAACTCATCCAGCTTTTTGCTAACTTCGCTGGTGTTCGATTGCAGTTCTTTCTTCGCTTCAGCCAGCTCTTCCTTCTTCACTTGAAGCATGCTAGCATATTCATCTTTAGACATCACATCAAGGACTTTAGGAAGCGCCTTAGTGATAAATGTATTGGTCGCTTGCTTCACATTGTCGTTCGTTATTTTGAACTGAACTACTTGTTTAGCTTCAACGCCTTGTGGCAATTTAGCGTCTTTAGGATCAATATCAAAGAAGTACGTAGCTTGATCATACTCGTTCATAATCGCAGCAATCACTTCATTCGCAAATTTCTGCGATTTTTCCTGATCCATGGCTGCAGGGTTAAATTCTTGTCCTGATTGTTTAGCCAGTTCTTGTGGATCAATGATCAGGAATTTACCTACAACATCCTGTGGAAGCGGGTAAAATGGAATATTAGGAATTTTAACGTACAGTTTATCTTTAGTCATTACCATTGGAATCGTGAAGCTGGTGGAAAGATCACCTTTCAAATGAATGCCGAGCGTCATTTCAGATTGGAAAGGTTCCTTTTGGTACACACCATCCAGCGTAATATCAGCATTTTTCAGCATGCTAGTTACCATTGCACTTTGCTCACTTGGAACAGAAGCGGATGTAATGGTCAGTTCCTTAATCGTGAATTGACTTTTGGATTCATAAGAATTCAATTTCATTGCGTTAGCTGTACCAGTCGTAACAGCTTCCTTCGGTTCTAACTTCTTGCTACAACCTACCAGGGCTACCGTCAAAAGCAACACCATAGTGAGTACCAAGACGGATAACTTTTTACTCATTGTGTAGATTCTCTCCTCTCGTATTTAACCCCTTTTTTTATGCTAACAAAAAAATACACACCCTCTATTTTAACTCATATTCTCAAACGGCGAAACACTTATTGGAAAATTTTCTTACAATAAGCACAAAGACACCCTGGCTCTCTAACCAGGGTGCTTACACTATGCAATATATTTTAGGAGAAAGGTCTGTCTGCTTATGAGCCTTCTCTATTATGGTGATCCACGTGATTCCGCTGTTTCACCTTCTTGGAACCAGATAACGGCTCCTGTTGATGACTACGCTCACGCTTTTCGTTACTTCCACCAGAATCCTGTGCTTCGGGAACAGGAATGGCTTTAGGCTTGCTCATTTATGCATCCTCCATTCTCAGTCTATATTTTTGGTACGTCGACGAATCCGTTTATTACCATTAAAAATAGGACTATAGATGGTGTAGATCTTCCGTTTTATCGTGATTTAATGAATCCTGATGACGGCGATCATTACGATCCTGCTGCACTTGCTGTGCCTGATGACTATTAACTGGACGTTGCTCCAAATCATCAACAATGTTAGACAGGTTTTTATCCAGTCCGTTTTTGGCTTTTGTCATGTAGCCTTCCTCCTCATTCCTTCATGACCTACGAATGCGTCAACGACTGTAATGTTTGGGCACATTGGTGAATATGCCGAGTATAATCGGACACTAACTGCTGAATGATATCTGTTCGTTCATCCACAGACTGTCCGTCTCGCTCTACATCGACTAAGCTAACCTGTACTTCCCGGGAGTCTACATAAGTACATGCAAAATCAAAGGAGTACATTTGTCGGCCTTCAACCTCGATGTGGATTCGTATAGCCCGGTTGTTGGCTTCATCTGCCTGTACCTGTGATTTGTCTCCTGAATTCAAAAGAATCGGCAGTTGTTCCTGCCAGGCCTCTACCAGCTTTTGCTGATCTACTGTCATTTCTCGATTCATGCCAGCACCTCCACATCTGATAACGTGTGAAAAAAACGAGCTTTTTATACAACAAAAAAGCCACTCTCCACGATTCCTAATCATTAGCTTATAAAGGCCAATGTATCAGCTATCGTATTTGAATGGCTTGGTTTATTTAGAGTATGGCGGAGAGGATGGGATTCGAACCCATGCGAGCTTGCAATCTAACGGTTTTTAAGACCGTTACTACCTATGAAAAGCCGCCGAGCCTTGGTATGACTGGGTTTGTGAAGTCTAATGCAAGAACTGCTACAACTGCTGGCCAACGCTGCCGTGTCCCCCTTGCCATTATCTGGAGGCAACCAGGTGCACGGAGCTGCCCCGATAGCTCATTTTTATTGCACCAAAACTATAATAACTGATTGAGCTTGCTTTCAGGCTCTTCACCATTTTCTACACGTCTTATATTGTTTATAAAGAAATCATATCTTTTTTTATGAAATTTTCGACCATCAGGCATTCCTGCTGTATGGGGAGTAAGTATCACATTACCCAGATTCCGGAGCTCACTGTCAATAGGAAGCGGTTCAGATTCAAACACATCCAGGCATGCGCCTGAAATATCCCCGTTTTTTAATGCATCAATCAAGTCTCTTTCGTTGACAATCCCACCGCGGGCTGTATTGATAAAAAGAGTGGTTTTCTTCATTTTCTTGAATGCCGCTTTGTTGATCAGTTGTTTGGTTTGCTGATTCAAGGGTACATGTACACTGACTATATCCGATGTGCTTACAAGAGTATCGAAATCCGTCATTTTCACAAAACCGTCAGATTGTACAAGAGCATTTCTCGCATAAGCCAGTACATTCATATCAAAAACCCTGCAAAATGTAGCTACTTTTTTTCCGATAGCGCCCAAACCGATAATCCCAATCGTTTTGCCTTTTAATTCACTCCCTGTATAGTCCAATTGATTTTCATCCATCCTGTTTTTCATGAAAGTATCAAGAAACGGTATGTTTTTATAATAAGACAATATCAGTGCCATTACGTGCTCGGCCACTGCCTGTGCATTCACTCCTGCAGCATTGGCCACCCAAATGCCGAGCTGTGTACAAGCAGGGACATCTACATTATCAAATCCTGCACCCGTCTGTACCAATTTTAATTTTTTTGCGATAGAAAGCAGGCTGTGATCCACTTTAATATGTTCAGGGATGATTACCTGGCAATCTTCAATATGATGCAGCATTTCTTTTCCGGGCGGGACAATTACAACATTCCATTCTTGAGGAAAATACCTTACAATATTTGATTTCGAGGTCTCGCTAAAATAGCCAACTATGAGAATCTTCATTGCTAAACCACCTTTCATTACCTATATCATTCTTCGAAGAAAACCCGTTTGATGATCTTCATTTTATCCTTTTGAAGAAGAAGTGATTATTTCCATATTATAGACTTCATCGGCAGTACAACCTCTTGAAAGGTCATTGATCGGTACATTTAGCACTACAGGATCGGACCATATGCCTCAAAGTTTCCAAGACGCTGCGCTACCTTACAACCAATATTACCGGCATGAATACCTGGGAATATGAAAACGTACTATAATAAAGCAACTTTTAGAGCAATGGAAAAGACTTTTGCTGTTCTTACCGTTTCAACAGCAATCTAATTACATTGAAAAACATTTGACCCCTCGTCTTTATTAACGATAATTTTAAACATAAAGAATATTGTTGTAAAACTCAAATATTTTGTGAACTATATTAATCATTTCTATATATTGAGGAGGTATTCTATGTATTTTCCTGGGATTGAAGCGTTTTTAGCTATCGGTTAAAGACATTGGAACAGGAAATGGGTGGCCTTTTTGGTTGAGCGAAGAAAAGGGGCACCTAAAATCATTCTGACCCCAAAAGGGGAAAACTTTTTTAGCATTGCGGAAAGATGGGATGCTCTCTGGAGGGAAACACAAATCTTGCAGGCTAGCGGTTTGCAGTTAAGTCTGGCAATAAGCGCTGCCGAAAGTATAAGTCACTTTGTTTTGCCTCCTGTACATAGAATGCTTAATCAGCATACCCCGTCCATCCGACCGCAAATTCGTACGCAGCATACTCAGGAAGCTTTTGATAGTATTGAGCGGCGCGAGATGGATGTGGCGTTTGTGGTGCGAGAAATCGTGCCGCCTAGTGTCACTGTTAAACCGTTTTTACTGAAGAAATGATGCTGTTGCGCCTAGCTGTGTCGGGGCGGCAGGCCGGAGATACTGTTGAAATGGAAGAATTGGCGGCGCAAGACGAAGTCTTCATAAATTGGAATAGAGAGTTTCAATTCAGACATGACCAGTGGTGGGACCCTCTTTGCCCGTCCCGTGTTCATCTGGACACAGCGGGACTCATCACTACTTTTTTGAAGGACGCCAGACAATGGACGATAGTTCCCGCTTCGATTGGCGCACATATGATGCGGATGGGGGATTTTGTTCTGGTAGCCCTCCAAGGTACGTTCTGCCGCTCCTGCCGCTTGCCGCGCGGTGTAATAGCGTTTGAACAGCCCCTCCAGTGTCAGAATCTCAGGCGATACGCTCGCTCTCTCATCCTGCGCCACCCGAGACGTTTCCAAAACCGATGGACTCAGACGGTCGAGAAACGGCTGGGGAATGTCCACCTATTCTTCCGCTGCCCGCGTTTACGCGGTTTGCCCCCGTGTTTGTATTAATCCTATACCTCCGTCAGATGTTTATCCAACGGTCACGAACACAAAAAACGCACCACACCGCTATCCAACGGTAAAGTACGTTTCAGTCATACTTGCTACAAATCCATATGCAGCAAGGAAATTATTAAACTGACGGAGAGGATGGGATTCGAACCCATGTGAGCTTGCACTCTAACGGTTTTCAAGACCGCCCCGTTATGACCGCTTCGGTACCTCTCCAGGTGGTAAATGTATAAAGCTGCTTCCCTTTTAAACATACTCAGGCGCAACAAAATTATTTTACCACAGGACTTCTAAGAATGCAACACTTACTGTTTAGGAGCAATAACCTCAATGCCTCGCATGTATGAACGCAACACTTCTGGGATCACGATGCTTCCGTCCTCTTGCTGATAGTTCTCCAAAATAGCAGCCACAGTCCGCCCTACAGCCAATCCTGAACCGTTCAGCGTATGTACAAATTCAGGCTTTGCCTTCGAATCTGGACGAAACCGGATGTTCGCACGACGCGCTTGGAAGTCTTCCGTATTTGAACAAGAAGAAATCTCGCGGTACATGCCACTCTCAGGCAACCATACTTCCAGATCGTACGTCTTGGCAGACGTAAAACCCATATCTCCAGTGCAAAGTGCCAGCACGCGATATGGAAGTCCGAGCAGCTGTAAAACACGCTCAGCGTTATTCGTCATTTTCTCCAATTCCTCATAAGAGGTATCCGGGTGAACCAGCTTAAGCATCTCTACCTTATTGAACTGATGCTGACGGATCAGGCCACGTGTATCACGTCCTGCTGATCCTGCCTCCGAGCGAAAGCAAGAGCTGTATGCCACATAATATTTCGGAAGCTGCTCCGCATTCATAATCTCTTCACGATGGTAGTTCGTTACCGGAACTTCAGCCGTAGGAATGAGATAATACTCAGTATCACGCAGCTTGAACAAATCTTCTTCAAACTTCGGAAGTTGACCCGTTCCGTACAAACTATCCCGATTTACAATGTATGGAGGAAGCATTTCTTCATAACCATGCTCACTGCTGTGCAGATCCATCATAAAGTTAATCAGCGCACGCTCTAATCTTGCTCCCAATCCTTTGTAGAACGTAAAACGAGAACCCGTTACCTTGGCTGCTGCCTCAAAATCAAGAATATCTAGATCCTGAGCCAATTCCCAATGCGCTTTGGGTGTAAAAGAAAACTCGCGCGGCTCCGACCAGCGACGGATTTCTACATTATCCTCTTCCGAAGCGCCTACAGGTACTGTTTCATTCGGAATATTCGGAATGGACATCACCAGTTCGTCGATCTGTACTTCCAGTTCGCGTACTTGCTCATCTAATTCTTTGATACGATCGGAGACTTGACGCATTTCTGCAATAAGATCATCCGCATTTTCCTTATTCTTCTTCAACTTGGCTACTTCACCGGATACCACGTTCCGACGATTTTTGAGCCCTTCGCTTTCTTGAAGTAACTCACGACGGCTTACATCCAGATCTGTAAAACCATTAATCAGATCCAGAGATTTCCCCCTGTTCTGCAAGGCTTTCTCAACCCGACCAAGCTCATTACGTAAAATCTTTATATCTAACACAGGTAATCCCTCCTACACTACAAACCTGACTTTCCACTATTCGCGGACCATATCCACAAAATATTGATGTAACCGGTAATCGTCTGTTAACTCCGGATGGAAGGATGAAGCCATCAAATGACCCTGACGGGCTGCCACGATCTCGCCGTTATACTCAGACAGCACATCTACTCCCGTTCCAACAGACTGTATTAAGGGCGCGCGTATAAATACAGCACGAACCGGTTCCTCAATCCCTTTAATGTTCAAGTCTGTTTCAAAGCTTTCTCTTTGGCGACCAAATGCATTACGCGATACTGTAATATCCATGAGTCCCAAATGTGCTTCTTCCTGTCCTTGAATCGTTTTAGCCAGTACAATCAATCCCGCGCAAGTACCGAATACAGGCTTGCCTTGATTGGAAAACTGACGTACAGCCTCTATAAAATTATACTTGCGCATTAGCTTACCGATAGTGGTACTTTCACCACCGGGAATGATAAGACCGGACAGCTCATCGAGCTGTTCGATCTTCTTCACCGCTATACCTTCCGCACCCGCACGTTCAACGCTTCGTATATGTTCAGCTACAGCGCCTTGCAGCGACAATACACCTATTTTCATGCCGGTCCCTTCTTTCTTACCAACCACGATCCTGCATGCGCTCATGCGGTGCCAGTTTGGAAATTTCAATGCCTTTCATAGGAGTTCCCAAATTCTTGGAGACTTCTGCAATTAGCTTGTAATCCGTATAATGAGTGGTCGCTTCCACGATTGCACGTGCAAACTTCTCAGGGCTATCCGACTTGAAAATACCAGAACCTACAAAGACGCCATCAGCGCCTAAATGCATCATTAACGCGGCATCGGCAGGTGTCGCTACACCACCCGCTGCAAAGTTCACCACAGGCAGCTTGCCAAGCTCATGCACTTCCAACAGCAGTTCATAAGCAACTCCGAGGTTTTTCGCTTCTGCATACAGCTCGTCCTTCGACAAGTTTTGCACCTTGCGAATTTGACCATTGATAAAACGCATATGCCGAACGGCCTCAACAATATTTCCAGTTCCCGGTTCGCCCTTCGTACGGATCATAGATGCACCCTCACCAATACGACGCAGCGCTTCTCCCAGATCCTTGGCCCCACAGACAAATGGAACGGTGAACTCACGCTTATCAATATGGAAAACTTCATCCGCAGGTGTCAGCACTTCGCTCTCATCGAGATAGTCAACACCGAGAGATTCCAGTACCTTTGCCTCTACAAAGTGACCGATGCGAGCCTTAGCCATAACAGGAATAGAAACAACCTTCATAACTTCTTCCACAATCGTTGGGTCAGCCATACGAGCGACCCCACCAGCTGCACGGATATCCGAAGGCACCCGTTCAAGAGCCATTACAGCTGTAGCTCCTGCTGCCTCTGCAATTTTAGCCTGCTCAGCGTTCATGACATCCATGATTACGCCGCCTTTTTGCATCTCTGCCATACCTCTTTTTACACGCGAAGTTCCCGTTTCCATATCGTTGCCTCCTGTAAGGGTTACGTTTAGATTCTAACTTAATATTTTACCGCACGAATGCCAAATACACAATCATTTCAAGCTGCAAAATAAGTAATGAAAAACAAGATAGGTCACTTAGCTTTGCTTTTTTAGAAGAGGTTCTTAATTCCTTGGAACAGATCTCCGAAGAAATCACCGATTGCCCGGAAAAGCATTCGGAACCAGCCGCCCTCTTCTACTGCCGTCGTAGTAACCAGATCAACGGTTTTCGTCTGCCCTTTATCCACACCGTCTGTCTTGTACGTGTACGTAATTGTTCCGACTTTGGCCCCTTGCTTCAAAGGTGCCACCAGAGAGCTTGCTGGTGTAATGTTCGTTGTAAAGGTTACCTTAGGATTACTCGCACCCTTAGGTACAATAAAGCTTACTGCATCCTTGGTGACGATCGGTACTTCTGTTTCCGTACCTTTGGTCACAGGCACATTCTCAACACCCTTAACCACCGTCTTTGGAGCAACAACCTGCTTCACTTCAAAATTATCAAAACCATAGTTCAGCACTTTAGCTGTCTCTGTAAAACGGTGTGCATCTGAATCAGCCCCCATAACTACACTGATGAGACGCACTCCGTTGCGTTCAGCGGTTCCTGTAAAACAGTTGCCAGCATTAGCCGTATGGCCTGTTTTCATCCCGTCTAAACCTGGGTAAGCAAACTTTCTAAAGTTAGTAATATTTTTGTTTGCTTCTAGCATCCAGTTATAGTTAATAATCGGCGCCTTGTCAGTAGGACGGAATTTGTAAGATTGAATTGTCGTAAATCGTGTGTAATCCGGATGATCTTTAATGATGTAACCAGCCAGAGTAGCTGCATCTCTCGCTGTCATTACAGTTTCCCGGTCTGTATCCGGCTGGAAGCCTTTCGGCATATCACCACGGTCCAAACCAGTCGAATTGATAAAATACGTATTTTTCATGCCCATTTTCTGAGCTGTTTCATTCATTAGTTTTACAAAGTCCTGCTCGGTTCCGGATACGCGTTCAGCAAGGGCTACTGTTGCGTCATTAGCAGAACCTACCGCCATTGCAATATAAAGCTCTTCTACCGTATGTTGATCCCCTTGAGCCAAAAAAATACGTGATCCAATGCTCTTAGAAGCATTCTCGTTAACCGTAACCTTATCCGTCCACTTGAGTTTACCTTGCTTAACCTGTTCAGCCACGATGTATTCTGTCATCATTTTAGTCATACTTGCTGGTGGAAGCGGTTCATCTGGATTCATAGACAGCAATACTTGCCCAGTGGAAGGCTCGATCAAAATGGCGGAACGTAGTGCCAGACTAGGGGGGTTAATAGAACCTGTCCCCGTAATATTGGTTGCCTGTGTTGCCGCCCCAGCTGCAAAAGTAGCCACGCTCGGATCGAAATTGCCTACAACAGGCAATGCCGACATATACATCATATTAAGCACCATGACTGCAGTCACACTCTTTTTAATCATGCTGCGTTTTGTATTTTGCTTTAAATTGTTCGCTTTCAAATGAATACAAACTCCTCTCGTACCTCAACCCGATCCGCTATATATAACGAGACGGTGGTTACAGCCTCTACTTGGCCAATGTAATTAATGTTTTAATGTTATAAAATCCAGTTTTATTTCGTTTTCTTAGTTGTATCCTGTCATGAGCATTTCCTGCTCGAATCTTCTTCACTGGTAGGAATCGTCCAAAAGACCTACGTGCCCTAATTCATCACTAATTTCTTCATAAAGGCGGACACTTGTCTATTCTATCACAGGGGTATCTCTAAAAAAAGACAGGCAGAGCGAAATACGCTCTGCCTGTCGTCAAGTCTACTACAGCCGAACTTTATAGAGAGTAGTTTGGTGCTTCTTTCGTAATTTGCACATCATGCGGATGGCTCTCACGCAGACCAGCACCTGTAATACGGATAAAGCTTGTATCGTTACGAAGCTCCTCAATATTAGCTGTACCGCAATAACCCATACCAGAACGAAGACCGCCCAACAGCTGATGAACAGTGTCGGAAAGTGGTCCTTTATAAGCAACACGTCCTTCGATGCCTTCCGGTACCAATTTCTTGTCGTCATCTTGGAAATAACGATCTTTACTACCTTGCTTCATCGCAGCCATAGATCCCATGCCACGATATACTTTGAAGCGGCGTCCTTGATAAATTTCAGATTCGCCTGGGCTTTCTTCCGTACCTGCAAAAAGACTTCCCAGCATTACCGCAGAAGCCCCCGCCGCAATGGCCTTTGTAATTTCACCGGAGTATTTAATACCGCCGTCTGCAATAATCGGAATATTATATTCACGTGCTACTGTTGCACAATCATAAATTGCTGTTACTTGTGGAACACCAATCCCTGCGATTACGCGTGTTGTACAGATGGAGCCTGGACCAATACCGACTTTTACGACCGATGCTCCAGCTTCAATCAATTCGCGCGTTCCGTCACCAGTAGCTACATTACCTGCTACAATCGTCAGATCAGGATAAGCTTCACGCAGCTTGCGGACTGCTTCAATAATGTTAATATGATGCCCGTGAGCAGAGTCCACGACAATCATATCCACACCAGCTTTTACAAGTGCTTCAGTCCGATCAAATGTATCCTTGGAAATGCCGACAGCCGCACCGACCAGAAGACGCCCTTGTGCATCTTTCGCTGCGTTCGGAAATTGAATAGCTTTCTCAATATCTTTAATGGTAATAAGACCTTTGAGATAATTTTCATCATCGACCAAAGGAAGCTTTTCAATTTTATGCTTTTGCAAAATGACTTCCGCTTCCTGTAAAGTCGTGCCTACAGGTGCAGTTACCAGTTCTTCCTTCGTCATGACTTCACTGATTTTAAGGTTAAAATCGTGAATAAAGCGAAGATCGCGGTTAGTAATAATACCCACCAGTTTGTTTTCTTCGTTTACAACAGGTACACCAGAAATACGGTATTTACCCATAACTGCTTCAGCATCGGATACCAAATGATCCGGAGTCAATGAGAATGGATTGGTGATAACACCGCTCTCCGAACGTTTAACCCGATCCACCTCTACCGCTTGCTGTTCAATCGACATATTTTTATGAATAATACCGATACCGCCCTCACGAGCCATCGCGATTGCCAACACTGCCTCAGTAACAGTATCCATACCAGCACTCATCAAAGGAATATTCAGCTTTACGTTATCACTCAAACGAGTCGCCACGCTTACTTCTTTGGGCAGAACCACCGACTTGCGAGGTACCAGCAAAACATCGTCAAAGGTAAGGCCTTCCTTACCGAATTTATCTTCCCACACCAAGATGATCCTCCTTCAAATTGTTTAGTCTGTATTGGTCTTGTTGTCTGTCCGACATGGACAAATCAAGGCTCTCTGAAAATATATTATTGCAATCTTAGCAAAGCGGTATAGGGGTGTCAAGCCTTCATCAATAGCCCTAACCTTTAGTATTTCCCTGTACAAACAACTGTACTCCTACGAAGGACAACCTTTAAAAATAAGCGTTTCCAAAGGTAATAACTATTCACAAGAGTATATCTCCTCTTTGAATGCGCAGCATAGAAGCAATCATATAAGTGGTTTGTACCGTAATATACCAAAGAGGACCATGATCTCAATGAGATCATGGTCCTCTTTGCTTGTTGCTTGGCGACGTCCTACTCTCCCAGGACCCTGCGGTCCAAGTACCATCGGCGCTGGAGGGCTTAACGGTCGTGTTCGGGATGGGTACGTGTGGAACCCCTCCGCTATCGCCACCAAACATGAATTTACTTCGTAAATTCTACCGTACGGTTATTCGGTTCATCACTTATCGTGTGAATGAATAGCCATGCGCTTGTCGTATGTCACTTGTACATACCTTCAAGGTTACACCCTGAAAACTGGATCCGAAACTCATTTGCGTTTTATTTTAGGATAAGCCCTCGACCGATTAGTATTGGTCAGCTCCATGCATTACTGCACTTCCACCCCCAACCTATCTACCTCGTCGTCTTCAAGGGGTCTTACTAATTGGGAAATCTCATCTTGAGGGGGGCTTCACGCTTAGATGCTTTCAGCGCTTATCCCTTCCGTACATAGCTACCCAGCGGTGCTCCTGGCGGAACAACTGGTACACCAGCGGTACGTCCATCCCGGTCCTCTCGTACTAAGGACAGCTCCTCTCAAATTTCCTACGCCCACGACAGATAGGGACCGAACTGTCTCACGACGTTCTGAACCCAGCTCGCGTACCGCTTTAATGGGCGAACAGCCCAACCCTTGGGACCTACTTCAGCCCCAGGATGCGATGAGCCGACATCGAGGTGCCAAACCTCCCCGTCGATGTGGACTCTTGGGGGAGATAAGCCTGTTATCCCCAGGGTAGCTTTTATCCGTTGAGCGATGGCCCTTCCATGCGGTACCACCGGATCACTAAGCCCGACTTTCGTCCCTGCTCGACTTGTAGGTCTCGCAGTCAAGCTCCCTTCTGCCTTTGCACTCTTCGAATGATTTCCAACCATTCTGAGGGAACCTTGGGGCGCCTCCGTTACTCTTTAGGAGGCGACCGCCCCAGTCAAACTGCCCACCTGACACTGTCCTCGCACCGGATCACGGTACCAAGTTAGAACCTAGATACGATCAGGGTGGTATCCCAAGGATGCCTCCTCTCAAGCTGGCGCTCAAGATTCAACGGCTCCCACCTATCCTGTACAGATCGTACCCAAATTCAATATCAAGCTGCAGTAAAGCTCCATGGGGTCTTTCCGTCTTGTCGCGGGTAACCTGCATCTTCACAGGTATTAAAATTTCACCGGATCTCTCGTTGAGACAGCGCCCAAGTCGTTACGCCATTCGTGCGGGTCAGAATTTACCTGACAAGGAATTTCGCTACCTTAGGACCGTTATAGTTACGGCCGCCGTTTACTGGGGCTTCGGTTCATAGCTTCGCCCCGAAGGGCTTACCACTCCCCTTAACCTTCCAGCACCGGGCAGGCGTCAGCCCGTATACTTCGCCTTGCGGCTTCGCACAGACCTGTGTTTTTGCTAAACAGTCGCTTGGGCCTTTTCACTGCGGCCCCCTCGGGCTATTCACCCTACCGAGGCACCCCTTCTCCCGAAGTTACGGGGTCATTTTGCCGAGTTCCTTAACGAGAGTTCTTCCGCGCGCCTTAGAATTCTCTTCTCGCCTACCTGTGTCGGTTTGCGGTACGGGCACCTTCTCCTGGCTAGAGGCTTTTCTTGGCAGTCTGAGATCATGACCTTCGCTACTACAATTTTCGCTCCCCATCACAGCCCAGCCTTAACGATGTGCGGATTTGCCTACACACCAGCCTCACTGCTTAGACGGACATCCATCAGTCCGCGTCACTACCCTACTGCGTCACCCCATCGCTCATAACGGATTACGGTGGTACAGGAATTTCGACCTGTTGTCCTTCGACTACGCCTATCGGCCTCGCCTTAGGTCCCGACTTACCCTGAGCGGACGAACCTTCCTCAGGAACCCTTAGGCTTTCGGCGGATCTGATTCTCACAGATCTTTTCGTTACTCATACCGGCATTCTCACTTGAATGCAGTCCAGCGCTCCTTACGGTACACCTTCAACCCGCATTCAACGCTCCCCTACCCCTGATGCATAAGCATCAAGCCATAGCTTCGGTGGTGTGTTTAGCCCCGTTACATTTTCGGCGCAGAGTCACTCGACCAGTGAGCTATTACGCACTCTTTCAATGGTGGCTGCTTCTAAGCCAACATCCTGGTTGTCTGTGCAACTCCACATCCTTTCCCACTTAACACACACTTGGGGACCTTAGCTGATGGTCTGGGCTGTTTCCCTTTCGACAATGGATCTTAGCACTCACTGTCTGACTCCCGGAACTAAATCTATGGCATTCGGAGTTTGACTGAGCTTGGTAACCCTTGCGGGCCCCGCACCCAATCAGTGCTCTACCTCCACGATTCTTCTTTCCGAGGCTAGCCCTAAAGCTATTTCGGGGAGAACCAGCTATCTCCGGGTTCGATTGGAATTTCTCCGCTACCCCCACCTCATCCCCGCATTTTTCAACATGCGTGGGTTCGGGCCTCCAGTGCGTGTTACCGCACCTTCACCCTGGACAGGGGTAGATCACCCGGTTTCGGGTCTACGTCCACGTACTCAAGTCGCCCTATTCAGACTCGCTTTCGCTGCGGCTTCAGCTCTTCACCTTAACCTTGCACGGGAACGTAACTCGCCGGTTCATTCTACAAAAGGCACGCCATCACCCATAGATCGGGCTCTGACTTCTTGTAAGCACACGGTTTCAGGATCTATTTCACTCCCCTTCCGGGGTGCTTTTCACCTTTCCCTCACGGTACTGCTTCACTATCGGTCGCCAGGGAGTATTTAGCCTTGGCAGATGGTCCTGCCGGATTCATACGGGGTTTCACGTGCCCCGCACTACTCGGGATCCGTCTCGGAGAGAACAAGTTTTGAATTACAGGGCTTTTACCTTCTCTGGCGGGCCTTTCCAGACCTCTTCATCTAACCGGTTCCTTTGTAACTCCATGTGAGACGTCCCACAACCCCAAGGAGCAAGCTCCTTGGTTTGGGCTAATCCGCGTTCGCTCGCCGCTACTGACGGAATCACTATTGTTTTCTCTTCCTCAGGGTACTTAGATGTTTCAGTTCCCCTGGTCTGCCTCTATTCTGCCTATGTATTCAGCAGAAAGTGACTGTCGATGAAGACAGCCGGGTTTCCCCATTCGGACATCCCCGGATCAAAGCTTGCTTACAGCTCCCCGAGGCCTTATCGTTGTTCGCCACGTCCTTCGTCGGCTCCTGGCGCCTAGGCATCCTCCGTGTGCTCTTTGTAGCTTAACCTAGTATTTACATGGTAAATACGATTTGCTTTGAATCTCGGTTCAACACTTACGTGTGAATGAAATTCAACGCAGCTACCTTTATTTCACTTGTTTACACAAGATCAGCTTAAAGGAATATTCTAAAACGCAATTTCGTTTCGGTATCCAGTTTTCAAGGTGCAATTCGCTTCATCGAAGCGAAACCCGATGAATATTTCGGTTCCACACAGAGTGTGAATGAAACATTCGTCGA
>NZ_CP073683.1:15000-112500 GCF_019454085.1 Paenibacillus sp. S25 | reverse complement strand
TCATGGAGAGATATTCCCGAAAAACTGTCATCATTCGCCACTGTTGTATCCTATGACCGGGCAGGCTATGCCTGGAGCGAGGAGGCTACTACTCCACGAACCGGGGAAAACATCGTTCGAGAGCTTCATGTCGCCTTAAAAAACGCAGACATCCAAGCTCCTTATATTCTGGTAGGCCATTCCCTTGGAGGGATGTACTCAAGACTGTACGCGCAGACATACAAAGACGAAGTGGCAGGATTGGTTCTAGTGGATGCCAGGCCTGAGAATGACGCTCGCCGGACAAATGAGATCTATGCCAAGGAACGGCCTAAGGTCAATCCCTCCCCGCTAATATCCATTCTCCTAGAAAAGTCAGGGGCTTTTCGCCTGTTCCCCAATTTAATGCTAACGGGTCGGGTCGAATATCAAGATAGAAAATCTTTTGTGAATATTGTCGCTTCCTCTAAATACTTTCGATCTGTTGCTGAGGAGGGTGATCTAGCGAGCACTACCGAAGATGCCATACGGGGACAGCATCTGGGTAACCTCCCTGTACGTGTAATTGCCCGGGGCATTCAACAAGATTTGACTCAGTTCGGTATTAGTAAACGCGGAAATGATCAGATCGAACAAAGCTGGCAAATGGGACAGCGCGAGATGCTTAACATCTCTACAAACAGCAAATTTATTGTTGCCAAGAAAAGCGAGCATATGATCATCCATGATCAACCGGAGCTTGTCATCCAAGTCATCCGTGAACTCATCACCGACACAAGACACTTTCAGTCAACCATCTCTAAAGCATACACAAATCATTAGGGACTTTATATGTTAAGGACAACATAAAAAAACAAAAGACGCCCGAGTTCCTTCTATATAAAGGAATCCGGGCGTCTTTGCTGCCTAACACTTATTATGCTTGATTGAGCTTAGGATAAAATGGGCTTGTTTTTAGGTAAGGTCTCTGTGACCTTGCCAAGTATCTGTCTCAGTACTTTAGCATTTTCCCCGACAAAACCGGAATCAAGCAACACATCATGCGTTCCGATGACTTCGTATTCTTTGTATTGGCCAAGTGTCGCCTGTTGCCATAACAATTTATCTAATGATGTATCCGGACCAATACTATCATCTTCTGCAATCAGAGCATGGATATTCGCATGAACTTCACCTGCGTTAATAAGCTCATCGCGGTAGGTAGAGTAAACCAGCATTTTATCCATGACTCGCTCCCTGTCCGCTGGATCTGCGAGGAATGCTTTGTACTGCTCTCTAATGCTGTCCAGCACCGTCTCGACAATCTCTTCAAGCTCCTCTGGTGTCGATTCATCCTTGGACATCTTTCTCATAGCATCTACCATAATAATGTCGCCAACATGGTGACCTCGGATTTCCATGGCTTTAGCTACCTCGAAGGCGAGATTTCCCCCAAGTGAGTATCCCAGGAATACATATGGGCCCTCCGCTTGAATGTCCACGATGGCATCGATGTATCGGTCCAGCATATCTTGACCCTGGAAACGGTCGCCGATAAATTCCATCCCGTACACCTCGCAAAGCCCATCCAGCTCCTTGGCCATCTCATAGTACCCCAGAGAGTGACCTACCCGAGGAGGGAAGCAAAATACTTTAAGCGTTCCTTTCCCTGGGAAGTGGATAATTTCCATTTCTTGTTCATCGGCAGCAGTTGTTGCCTGCAGCTTGAAAATTTCATGCGCCATTTCTTCCACAGTCGGCAGATTAAACACGGTCTGGAGTGGGAGATGGACGCCCATATTAGACGAAATCCTTTGGATCAAGCCCAATACTTTCAGGGAATGGCCCCCAAGGTCGAAGAAATGATCTCTGATCCCGATTTCCTGTACGCCGAGCACCTCGGACCAAATCTGAGCGAGCTCTACTTCTGTCTGCGTACGTGGCGCGATATACTCCGCTGTGCTCCGCAGAAGGGTTTCTGGTGCCGGTAGCGCTTTGCGATCCAATTTGCCATTCGGATTCAGCGGCATTTGTGCGAGCTGTACGAAAGCAGATGGAATCATATAGCTTGGCAGCTCGCTGCCCAGTGCCTCGCGTAGAACGCCGGCTGCGAGCCCTTCCTCGGCCACAAAGTATGCGCAAAGCTGAGTACTTCCGCTGGAGTCAGCCAGTGCTAGAACAACCGCTTCCTGCACCGACGGCACCCTCAGAATTTGTGCTTCCACTTCTCCCAGCTCAATGCGGTAACCGCGGATTTTTACCTGGTGATCGATCCGTCCCAAATACTCAATATTCCCGTCTGGCAACCACCGAGCCAAATCGCCTGTTCGGTAAATCCTTTCTCCCGGTTTGTACGGATGAGGAATGAACTTCTCTGCCGTCAGTTCCGGCTGATTGAAGTACCCCCTTGCTACCCCTTCGCCTGCAATACACAGTTCTCCTGGTACACCTACTGGTGATACCTGAGAGGCGCCGTCTATCATCCATACTTGGACGTTAGCGTACGGTTTGCCGATAGGCACATGCGTTAGAGCTGCGGTCTCAGGACTCGTTGTATATCGAGTCGCATATACAGCCGCTTCCGTAGGACCGTAGATGTTTTCCAGTACTGCGTAAGGAGATACTTTATAATACTCTTCCACAAGTTTGGCAGGCAGCGTCTCGCCGCAGGCAAACAGGTATTTCAGAGTAAGGAATCCTTGGGTGCCGCTTTCTTTCAAGTATTGAACGAGCACACTGAGCATCGACGGCACCAAATTGAGATGCGTGATACGGTTCGTATCCACGGCCTCTAGCAGTGCCATCGGGTCTTTGTCCACGCCTTGTGGCAGGATCACGAGAGTCCCTTGTCCAAAGAACCAGCAGAACAGCTCCGGCACGGAGAAGTCAAAGGTGAATGTCGTTTTGAGCAGGAAACGGTCGCCTGCCAACATCGGATATTCAGCTTCCAACTGACTCAGCGTATGGACGGCAGCGCGATGTTCAATCATTACGCCCTTCGGCTTGCCGGTTGAACCTGACGTGTAAATGATATACGCCAGATGCTCCGGCCCCGCAATTGGATCGAGATTCGAGCTATCCACATGATACGCCTGCGGATCATCAAGTGTCAGGATCGTGCCGGTGAACGGAAAACGATCTTTGAGATGGTTCTTCGTCAGCAGAAGCTTCGCTCCCGAATCCTCCAGCATGTGGCGAATACGATCTTCCGGGAACTCCGGATCAATCGGTACATAGGCCCCGCCAGCTTTTAGAATGGCATGAATACCAATGATCATCTCAAGCGAGCGCTCGACCATGATGCCGACTGGTTGGTCCGGTCTGACCCCTTGGGCACGCAGCGTACGTGCAAGGCGGTTCGCCTGCTGATGAAGTTCTCCATAGGTAAGCTCCGTTTCACCGTAAATAAGTGCTGTACGATCCGGTGTGAGCGCTGCTTTTTCCTCAAATATACCGTGAAGGGTCTGCTCACGCGGATAAGGAGCTGCTGTATCGCCCCACACCTCTATAATCTGCGATTTCTCTTCTGGCGTAATCAGCTCCAGCTCATCGATACGGATAGCAGGTTGAACAGCAACGCTTGTCAGAATTCTCGTCAAGTGTCCTTGAATCCGTTCCACGCTCTCCCGATCATAGACGCGGGCATTGTAACGGTACAAGAACTCCAGATTACGACCCGGCAGCACAATGAGGTTAAAATCATAATTCGTCTGTTCAAACATCTGAACATCCGTAATTTTGTATTCAGCCTCTTCACTGGCAATTTTCTCTTCCAAATGCTCTTCTACTGGGTAATTTTCGAACACCATAATATGAGAAATCAAATCTTGCTTTTGTTCGCTCTGTGCTTGAATCTCATAGAGCGGATAGGAATCATAAGCATGTCCTGCCAAATATAATTCCTGCTGTCTTTTCATCACATGGGAGAACGAATCGCTTCCCTCTGCCTGAACCCGAACCGGAACTGTATTAATGAAGAGACCGATCATGCTTTCGATACCCGGAATCTCGGCAGGTCTTCCCGATACCACACTTCCGAAGACGATATCCTGGCTTCTATTGTAGCGCTGCAACACGATTCCCCAGGCTGCTTGCATCAACGTATTCATCGTCACCTGGTGCTGCTTGGCCACCTGTTCCAGGCGATCGGTCAATTCCGCATCCAACGTGAATACCAGCTTCTCCGACATGTAGGCTTCCGCTTTTGCCGATGGCTGTGTGATGGCCTGCGGCAGCTTCGTCTGCTGCTCGTATCCTTCCAGGTACCCTCTCCAGTAAGAGGATGCCTCTTCCTCGCCTTGCTTCTCCAACCATTGAATATACTGGCTGTACGATACAGCTGCAGGAAGCTCAGGTTCCCTTTGCTCACGCAGAACCCCGTACGTCTCAAACACTTCCTGGAGCACAAGCGGCATACACCATCCATCCAAAATGATGTGATGAGAACTCCACAACAGATGGTAATGCTCTTTTGCAGTCCGTAGAATAGCAACACGCAGCAAGGCTTCATTCGTAAGATCAAAACCTCTCGCTTTGTCTTGTTCCATATAAGCTGCAAGACGCGCTTCTATTTCACCGGATTCCAGCTCATGCAAATCCTCGTATGCGAAATCGCATGCTCTTTCTTTGAACACAATCTGTATAGGGAAATCGCCCCATCCAGCATGGAAATTTGTTCTCAATATGGCATGCCGTTTCATCAGATGCTGTAAGCTGCGTTTGAAATCCTCAGGATAGAACACTCCCTGAATTTCAAATGTGGCCTGCTCAAAGTAGACCTCTGAATGAGGCTCCAGCAAGCTGTGGAACAACATTCCTTTTTGCATCGGTGTCAGTTTATACATATTTTCAATACTGCCGATATGTCGTGTCTGGTCTTCTAACTCCTCGATTTTTTCCAAGCTGATATCTTTGAGGAGTACATCGCTTGGTGTAAGTTCTGTTCTTTCCTTACTTACGCAATGTCCAATGACTTCACTGAGACGGTTCTTCAGAATGCCAACAAACTTAGCCACGGACTCCCCGTGGAACTGATGACGGTTATAGCTAACCGAAAGTTGAAGCTGTCCTTCGGCAATCAGTCCATTAATGTTCAACGCCTGATGCTGCACCATCTGCTCACTGACCTCAGGTCCTACTGAGTAAGGCGATACTTCCATCGTCCCTCCTGCAAGATCCTGGTCGAACTGTCCCAAGTAGTTGAAGGTAATCTCCGGTTCAGCCGAGAAGGAGGAGACATCGGAACCGTCGCTTAAATATTTCAAAATACCATATCCGACACCTTTGTTCGGGATACGACGCAAGCCTTCCTTGACGTGCTTGATTCTGGCGCCGATCTCCAATTCCCCTCCCATCTCAAGGGCGACAGGGTATTGACTTGTAAACCAGCCTATTGTACGAGTAATATCCAGTTCCGGCACAACAGGCTCCCGCCCATGTCCCTCCAGAAGGATGCCTACACGTTCGATTCCCGTCCACTCGTGAACAGCCATACCCAGAGCCGTCAGGAGTAGATCGTTGACCTCCGTATTGTAAGTGCGGTTCGCTTCTTTCAGGAATTGCTCTGTCTCTTCTGGTGACCAGCTCACCGTGACAGCCTCACTGTCTTTGATGAGAAGAGCGCCGTCTACCTTGTCTTTGGGAAGAGGGACAAAGCCATCTCCCTCTACCTCTGCCCAATAGCTGAGTTCTTGTTTAGCCGCCGGGCTGTTTGCAAATTGTGCGATTCCCTCAACCCATGCACGGTACGAATCCGTCTTCTGTGGAAGCTTGACCGCTTCTCCACGTACTGCCTGCTCGTAGCCTTCCTGCAGGTCCTCAAAGAGAATACGCCAGGATACGCCATCCACAGCCAGATGATGAATAACGATTAACAGATGTTCGCCTTCCGCACAGCGGAACAGACCCAGTTTAAAGAGAGGTCCATCCTCCAGAGAGATGCTGCGCTGAATGGCTTCCGCACCTGCTTCTATCGCTGAAGCCGGATCTGTTTCAGCCCGCAGGTCATGGATTTGGAGACTATAGAGTTCTCCCTCACCCACACTCCGGTTCCAGGCCTCGAACCCCTGCTCTCCTTGGCGGAGCACCAGTCGTAAAGCATCATGATGCTCTGCAATTTTCCGAACAACCTCGGCGAGCGCATCGGTATTGAAGCCATCCCGTCGGTACAACATGACCGACTGATTAAAGTGATGCAGATCCATAGACTGTTCATGGAAGAATCTGTGCTGGGCAGGCCCCAGTCTTACCACTCCGTGTACCTCGCTTTGATCCGCAATTCGACTGACCACACTAACGCGCTGTGCCAACTCTGCAATTGTCGGATAACCGAACAAATCCTTCATTTCAAGCTTATAGCCTGCTTGGAGAAGCCTTGAGGATACTTGAATGGATTTGATCGAGTCACCTCCAAGCTCAAAGAAATTATCATGTATGCCGACAAGCGGCACGCCGAGTACACCTTGCCAGATTGAAGCCAAAATGTTCTCCACATCCGTCCGCGGAGCGGTAAAGTCTGCTCCCGCCTTTATACCCGAGTTCGGTTCAGGCAGTGCCTTGCGATCCAGCTTGCCATTCGGTGTCAGAGGCATCACGTCCAGTTGGACGAAGTAAGACGGAATCATGTATGCAGGCAGTCCGGCAGACAGTTCGTTTCTCAGCTCGCTGACAGACATTTCGCGATCCGCTACGAAGTAAGCACACAGCGATTTCTGCCCATTAGCATCTGCCCACGCAACAACGAGAGCTTCCTCGACAAGTGGAATGTCCAGCAGCTTGGCCTCAATCTCACCAAGCTCAATACGATAGCCCCGTATTTTAACTTGATGGTCAATGCGTCCAATGTACTCAATGTCTCCATTAGGAAGGCGACGAGCCAAATCCCCGGTGCGGTACATATTTCCTTCCGAAGCGAATGGATTTCTAATGAATTTATCTGCGGTAAGATCAGGACGGTTCAGATATCCACGGGCTACCCCGTCCCCGGCGATGTACATTTCGCCCTCCACGCCTAACGGTACGAGACGAAGCTGATCATCCAGAATATGGATGTATATATTATCTGCCGACAATCCAATCGGTACAGATTCACGCGTATCCTTCGCAGGATTGTACAGGTGAATCATGCACCCAACGACTGTTTCGGTTGGTCCATATTCATTGTAGATTTTGATGTTGCCGCCAAAGAGATCTGTGATGGTTTTCGATAAATGTGTGGTCAGATTTTCTCCGCCCACAATGAGTTGCTGAATACGACTTTCCGCTGGAATGGTCATGTCTTTTATCAGACTGAGATGCGTTGGCGTCAGCTTGAGAATATCGACCGCATTTTCCCGCAAAATATGCTGAACAACCTCCGCTTTATCTATACCATCATAAATCCGTACTATTCCTCCGTTTATTAACGGAGTAAACATTGATGTCATCGTCAAGTCAAACGAAATGGATGAGTACAGCGGGAAATCGGTTGGCTCACCGGCACAATAGACCTTATTGGCCCACCAGATGTAGTTCACGATCCCTTTGTGGTTAATCATGGTTCCCTTCGGATTCCCTGTTGTACCCGAGGTATAGATTAAGTACACCAGATCGTTTCCTCCCACAGGAATATTGGGATTATCCACCTCGGTTCCATAGATGTGCGGCGAATCCAACTCCATAACCGTTCCCTCAAAAGAGGCCAACTCCGTCAGGTGGCTCTGTGTGAGCAGAATTTCAGCGCCAGAATCCTTCAGAATATACTGAATCCGCTCCTGCGGATATTCAGGATCAATAGGTACATAGGCTCCGCCCGCTTTGAGCACACCCATGATGGCGACAAGCAGCTCTACAGACCGATCTGCCAACAGACCTACCACTTGTTCACTCCGTAGTCCTTGGTCTATCAAGGTGGAAGCTAGTCTGTTCGCCTGCTCGTTCAGCTCCCGATACGTGATCTGAGTGTCCCCGTTTACAGCCGCAATCTTATCAGGCGTACGGACAACCTGTTCTTCAAACAAGGTATGCAGACCCTGATCACTTGGATAGGTATGGGCCTTGCCGCCCCAGTCAAGCAGATTCATCCGTTCCTCAGATGTTACAATCTCCAGTTCCTGTATCGTTGCCTGCGGACGAGCAGCCACCTGATCGAGCATCTGCAACAAGTGTCCTCCGATTCGTGCAATGCTTTCTTGCTCGTAAACCGAAGCATTATAGCGAATGCAAACCTTGATGTCTTCGCCTGGAATTACAACCAGGTTAAAGTCATAGTTAGTTTGTTCAAACATGGTGAAGTTGGCGACTTCGAGATTGTCCTCCGTTTGATTCCCCGATTGCTCCACCTGCTCGTCGAGCGGGTAATTTTCAAAGATCATAATATGAGAAATCAGGTCCTGCTTTTGGGTTGTTTTCCCCTGAATCTCATACAGTGGATAGGTGTCGTAGGCACGACCAGCCAATGACTGTGCCTGTGTACGCTTCATCACCTCGACAAAGGCTTCGTCTTTGGATGACTGTACACGGATAGGTACTGTATTAATGAACAGACCCACCATATTTTCGATCCCTGCAATCTCAGCAGGTCTACCCGACACAACGCCGCCGAAAACGACATCCGAGCTGGCATTATAACGTTGAAGAATCAGTCCCCAAGCTGTCTGCATGAGTGTGTTGACAGTCACGTGATTGCGCTTCGCGACAACATCCATTTTACCGGTCAAGGATGCACCCAGATGGAGAACATGCTCATTCAGAACATAGCCCGCCTCTTTGGCTTGAGATTTCGTCTTGCCTTCCGGCAATACGGTGTTCCCATCATAGTCTTCGAGGTATTGGCTCCAGTACGTTGAAGCTTCTTGATCATCCTGTGCATCAAGCCACTCGATATAACGACTATAGGGCTGAGCTGGCGGCAGGACAGGCTGTATTTGCTGTTTCTTGGCAGAATAATAATCGAACAGCTCCTGTGTAATGATCGGGATACACCAGCCATCCATGACAATATGGTGGAAGCTCCACAATACAAGGCAGCTTTGATCCTTCTGCAAGACGGTCACTCGCATCAGCGGATCTTCTGACAAGCTGAATCCCTTAACCATATCTTCAGCCGTGTAAGCCTTGATCCTTGCTTCTTGTTCCTGCATAGATGCGTCGCGCAAATCTACGTAGTGCAGAGGGATTAACCGTTGCTTAAAGACAACTTGCAGCGGTACATCAGCAATGTTGTTGTAAAAGCCGGTACGTAGTATGGCATGTCGTTGCACCAAAGCCTGGAAGCTCTCGAAGAAGGTATCTACATCGAAGCTGCCACGCAGCTCAAACGTTGCCTGTTCGAAGTATGAAGAGGAGCCCGGCTCCAGCAGGCTGTGAAACAGCATTCCCTTCTGCATTGGCGTCAGCTTGTACACATCCTCAATCTCTCCGATGTGAGCCGTCTGCGCCGTGAGTCGATCAAGCTGCTCCAATGTTAATCCTTGGAACAGAACATCACTTGGTGTAAGCTGTGAACGCTCCTGAGCCACACAATGACGGATGACCTCACTAAGGCTTGACTGTAATAATTCAGCAAAATGGCTCACCGTCTCCTTACGATACTGCCTGCTGCTGTACGTAATCGTCAGGGATAGCTGGCCTTCGGCAATCATGCCATTCACATCCAGAGCATATTGCTGAGGTGTGAGTTCACTGAGCGCCTTTCCAACTGAATGTGTGGATAGGCTAAGAGCATTACCCTCCAAATCCTGATCAAACTGCCCAAGATAATTGAAGGAAATCTCCGGCTCTACGCCGAATCCGACACTTTTCTCCGGTGCCATATACTTCAGAAGACCGTAGCCGATTCCTTTGTGCGGAACCTCTCGCAAATTCTCCTTGATGCGCTTGATTCGCGCAGATACTTCCTGTTTGCCTTGCAGGTTCAGCAGAACCGGATACTGGGTTGTGAACCAACCCACGGTACGGGTAATATCCAGGTCTGGTACGATCATTTCCCGTCCATGCCCTTCAAGATTGACCAAAATCTGCTCCATGCCTGTCCAGCGCTGAATGGCTGCCCCCAGAGCAGTCAAGAGCAAGTCGTTCGTCTCCGTATGATACGCCCGGTTCGCTTGTCGCAACAGCAGGTCAGTTTCTTGCGTAGACCACGTTACCGTAACCGATTCAGTATCCCGAATGGTGCCCGGCTTCTGATCCTCATCCTTCGGTAGTGGGGCCAGAATCGCCTCCTCAATCAGCTGCCAGTATGCACGCTCCTTGTCCAGAGCAGGCCCTGCTGCATACTTCGTCGCTTGCTCAGACCATACAAGATACGAATCGGTCTTTTGTGGAAGGACGATTGCTTGTCCATTCAATGCCTGCTCGTACCCCGCTGCAATGTCCTCAAACAGGATGCGCCAGGATACGCCGTCAACCAAGAGGTGATGAATGACAATCAACAAATGATCGCCATCGTCACAATGGAACAGGCCTAGCTTGAACAGTGGGCCACCTTCCAAGTCAAAGCTTGCCTGAATAGCATCGGCTTGGGCCTGAACCGCAGCTGTCTGGTCTTTTTCCTGCCTCATATCGGCAATGTCCAATGTGTAGAGCTCGCCTTCGTCCGTTCCCCGATTCCAAGCTGCGTATCCAGCTTCTGTAGGCCGGAAAACCATGCGCAGCGCGTCATGATGGATCGCAATTTGGTCCATTGTCAACCGGAGTGCAGCCTCATCAAAGCCGTCTTTCCGATAGAGCATGACGGCATGATTATAATGGTGCGGCTCCGCTGTATGACGTTCAAAGAACCAACGCTGAATTGGCATTAACTCTGCTGCACCTTTAATTTCGCCCTGTTCCGCTGTTCGTCCGGCTGCCTGAAGATACGGGCTTAGCTCGGCAATTGTCGGATATTTAAAGAGATCCTTCATCTCTAATTTATATCCAGCTTGGAACAATCTCGAGGACACTTGGATCGCCTTGATGGAGTCACCACCCAGATCGAAGAAATGATCATGGATGCCGACCTGCTGCGCTCCCAGCACACCTTGCCATACGGAAGCCAAAGCTTCCTCAGCCTTCGTCCTTGGCGGTTCATAAACCGCTCCAGTCTGCACATTGGCCTCTGGAGCCGGAAGCGCTTTGCGATCCAGCTTGCCATTGGGTGTCAAAGGCATCTGTTCCAATTGCATAAAGTAAGATGGAATCATATAAGTCGGCAGTTCGGCAGCCAAAGCTTTTCTCAACTCGCCTACCGTCAGCATCTGATCGGCAGTGAAGTAGCCGACAAGCACTTTTTGTCCACTTCCATCCTCCCGGGCGAGCACAACGGCCTCCCTTACAGACGGAGCATGGAGCAACTTCGCTTCCACTTCGCCCAGTTCGATACGGTAACCACGGATTTTAACCTGATGGTCAATCCGTCCCAAATACTCCATGCTGCCATCCGACAACCAACGTGCCAAGTCACCTGAGCGGTACATGCGCTCGCCCGCTTCAAACGGATGAGCTACAAACTTCTCTTCCGTCAATTCCGGTCGGTTCAGATAACCTCGCGCCAGACCTACGCCCGCCACATAGAGTTCACCTGGAATGCCAATCGGCTGTGGACGAAGTTGTTCATCCAAAATGTACGCTCGCAGCGTCGGAATCGTGGTGCCGATATTGCTGCGGCCCTGTTCAATCTCCAGCTCTGTAATTTCCTTGTATGTTACATGCACGGTCGTTTCAGTAATGCCGTACATATTGATGAGCTGCACTTGCGGATACTTCATTCTCCAGTCCTTCAGCAGGGCCGGGGCTAGTGCCTCTCCACCGAAGATAATCATGCGGAGGCTCAGTTCTGCCGCCTGATGACCGAGCTCTTCCTGTAGCAACTGATAGAAGTACGTCGGTGTCTGGTTCAAAACGGTAACCTTCTGATCCTTAAGCAATTGCAAGAAACGATCTGGACTCTTCGCGGTAAGCGATGGAACGATGACCAACCGTCCTCCGTTCAGCAATGCTCCGTACATTTCCCATACAGAGAAGTCAAAACAGAATGAATGGAACAGTGTCCACGTATCCTGAGGACCAAAGTCAAACATATTTTTATCATTAAAGAGCAAGCGAACTACATTTTTATGCTCGATCAGCGTTCCCTTTGGCTTGCCTGTCGTGCCCGATGTGTAGATGACGTAGGCAAGATGCTCTGATCCGGCTGCAGGCTGCAGGTTTGAGACATCTTCCTTATAGGAAGCCGTTTTATCCAGACTTACGATGTCCCCAGCGAAGGAGACACGTTGCTCCAGATGCGCTTGTGTCAGCAGTAGCTTGGCTCCCGAGTCCTCAAGCATAAAGCGAATGCGGTCCTCTGGATATTCAGGGTCTACAGGGACATAGGCTCCGCCTGCCTTCAAGATGGCTAAAATCCCGACCACCATTTCAAGGGACCGATCCGCCATGATTCCGGCCAAACCGTCTGGTTGCAAACCACGTTCCCTCAGCGTTCGGGCAAGTCCATTAGCCCGCTCGTTCAGCTCGCTGTAGGACAGGGCTGCATCTTCACATACGACTGCCACTGCATTCGGAGTACGTGCAGCCTGTTCCTCGAACAGCGCATGGATCGTCTTGTCACGAGGATAATCTGCCTTGGCTTCGTCCGGCGCTTTCATCAGCCTTGATTTTTCCTGAGGTGTCACGATATCAAGGGATGACAACGGCATTCCCGGATTGGCAATGGCTTCCCGAATAAGCTGTACAAAGTGGCCTGCCATCCGCTCAGCAGTCTCTTGCTTGTAGATCGCAGTCGCGTACTCAAGCGTGCAGTTCAATGCCCCGTCTACTTCACTCACGGTCAGCGTGAGATCGAACTTGGCAGCCGGATGTACATTATCGTAAGGAGTGAAGCGCAATCCTTCTATTTCTTGTTCTCCCTGCTCGATATTTTGCAGGACAAACATGGTATCAAATAGCGGGTTACGGCTCAAATCACGCTGAAGCTCCAGCTTTTCTACCAGCTCCTCGAACGGGTAATCCTGGTTTTCATAGGCCCGCAGCGCTGTTTCCTTCACTTCCTGCAGATAAGCCTCGAAAGGCTTTTCTCCTTCTGGATAAGTACGAAGTGCGACTGTGCCGACGAACATACCGATGAGGCCTTCGAGTGTCGCATGGGATCTTCCTGCCACAGGTGAACCGACAATGACATCTTCCTGACCTGTGTACTTGTGCAAGAGCGCTGTATAGGCTGCCAGCAGTACCATGAACAGAGTGGAACCCGTTCGGGTAGCCAGCTCCTGAAGTGAAGCACTCAGAGAAGAATCAATTTGGAAGTCGATTCGATCGCCCGCAAAGCTTCGCACCGCAGGACGAACTTCATCTCCTGGTAAATCCAGCACTGGCAAGCTTCCGCGGAAGGCATCTAGCCAGTAAGCTTCCTGGGCCTTAAGACGCTCGCTTCCGAGCTGCTCTTGCTGCCATACAGCATAGTCTGTGTACTGGATCTGTAGCTCAGGAAATACGTCCTCCTCTTGGTAGAAGCGGAGAAACTCTTCTATGAGAATATTCATAGAAACCCCATCTGAAACAATATGATGCATGTCAAACAATAGTAAATGGCGCTCATGTGCAATTCGAATGAGGCCAACCCGCAGCAATGGAGCTACACCTAGATCGAAAGGACGGACAAACTGCTGTAGGGTAGCTCCTGCCTCTTCCTCACTCAACTCCGCATATTCCACAGTAAACGGAACATCCGTCAGGAGCTGCTGTACAGGTTCACCGTTCACGGTCACAAAACGAGTACGCAGCGAACCATGACGATGAATCAGACGACGGAATGCCTGCTCCAGCCGTTCCCGATCCAAAGCTCCCTCAACCGTAAGGATACCCGGCATATTGTAGCTCAGCTCTCCACCTTCCAGCTGACTTAGAATAAACAGTCGCTTTTGAGCCGAGGACAATGGGTAATGCTCTCTCGCTCCCGCTGTAGGAATTTCTTCAAAACTCAGCGGTGTATAGCCCTCAATGGCACGAGCCAATCCTTCAATGGTAGGAGAATCGAACACTTCTCTCAGACTAATCTCGCGATTCATTTCCTTGCGAATTCGTGAGACTAGCAGGGCTGCACGCAGTGAATGACCTCCAAAATGGAAGAAATTATCCTTTAATCCCGCGCTCTCTACACCCAGCACCTCTTGCCAGATTTCGGCTAATTGGATTTCCACAGGTGTCCTTGGAGCCTCCGATGAAGCCGCTGCCCATCCACGCTCGCCTTGCAGCGCTTTTCGATCGATTTTTCCGTTCGACGTCAGAGGCATATCCTCCAGTTGTATGAAGCGGGAAGGGATCATATATCCAGGTAACATCTCCGACAGGACGGCCCGAAGCTCGGATACCTCAAGTTTCTGAGCAGCTAAGAAATAAGCGACTAGATCTTTGTAGCCGTCATCGCCCTCTACAGCCATGGCCACGACTTCCTGAACGGACGGCACTCTGAGCATTTGTGCTTCTACCTCGCCTAGCTCGATACGGTAGCCACGGATTTTGACTTGATGATCTATTCGGCCTAAGTACTCGATGGTTCCATTCGGTAACCAGCGAACCAGGTCACCTGTCCGATACATACGCTCTCCTGGAGCAAACGGATTGTCTACGAATTTCTCATCCATTAATTCAGGCTGGTTATGATACCCCCGTGCTAATCCGATACTCGAAATGCATAGTTCTCCAGCTACACCGACAGGTTGCAATCTAAAATGGTCATCCAAGATGTACACACTATGGTTAGCAATAGGTCGTCCAATAGATACAGTATCCGTTGCTTCCTCACTGTCCGGCGGGACAGACCAGATTGTGGTGCATACGGAGTCCTCCGTTGGGCCATAGCCATTAGAGTAACGTACATGCTTCCTCCACTCTTCGATCAACTCGACCGATGCGGCCGATCCAGCGGTTAGCAGGCACCGCAGTGTTGGCAAACGCTCTGGATCAAGGTGGATAGCGTAACCGGGCGGCAAAGTCGCTACCGTAATTCCCTTATCGTTCATGAATTGCTCGAACAGGGCATGATCTAAAATATCTTGTGTAGAAGGGATGCACAGAACACCCCCGTTGCTCAGCGCCGTTAAAATTTCCGAAACCGATGCATCAAACGACAGGCTTGCAAACTGAACGATCCGATCCTGCGGTGTAACTTCGAAGTGTGCCCCATATACGTCAGAAAGATTTGGTAGTCCCCGATGCTCGACTAATACGCCCTTAGGCTGACCCGTCGTACCTGAAGTATAGATCACGTAAGCCAGATCATCCGGGCCAGCAGTATCCTCCAAATTCGAGGTGTCAGCATCATAGGTCGATGATTCATCCAGCAGCAAAACATTTTCCGTCCATCCGAGATGCTCCAAGAAATGGGCCTGTGTAAGGATCAGCTTCGCCCCGGAATCTTCAAGCATGTAACTGATTCGTTCTTTCGGATACTCTGGATCGATTGGAACATAGGCACCCCCGGCTTTCATAATGCCGTAGATCCCAACGATCATTTCGAGCGACCGTTCAGCAATCAGCCCCACCAGATCTCCCGTCTTGATTCCCTGCGTACGGAGCCTTCTTGCCAGCCCATTGGCTTTTGCATTGAGCTCGGCATAGGTCAGACTCTCGTCCTCGAACCAAATGGCAGTCGCATCCGGCGTTCGTCCCGCCTGTTCCTCCAACAGCCCGTGGAACGTGTTACTACAGTGCTCGTAAATGCCTTTCGTATTTCCCCATACGTTCAGAATCTGTTCTCTCTCCTGCGGCGTGACTAATTCTAGAGCATCCACGGAAATAGCAGGGTTCTCTACAATTTGCTCCATAAGGTGAACCAGATGGCCCTTGATTTGCCCAATTGTCACTTGGTCATAAACAAGTGCATTGTACTGGAACAGCAATCTCATCTCTTCGCCAGGGAGGACAATTAAATTAAAATCATAATTCGTTTGCTCAAGAAGCTCCGCCTCCTCAATCTCAAAGGCAGCCTCGCCACCACCCAGACGCTCTACCTCCTCCTCCACAGGATAGTTCTCAAACACCATAATATGGGAGATTAGATCCTGCTTCTGATCCGTCTGAGCCTGAATCTCAAACAACGGGTAGGTGTCATACATATGAGAAGCCATATATTGTTCCTGCTGCTGCTTCATCAGAACGGTGAAGGGGAGATTCTCCTCTGTCTTCACACGAACGGGAATCGTATTGATGAACAAACCGATCATCCGGTCAATGCCCGGAATTTCTGCTGGTCTGCCTGATACTACGCTTCCGTACACAACATCCCGGCTACCGTTATAGCGTTGAAGCGCAATGCCCCAGAGGGACTGCAGCAATATATTCATCGTGACATGAGCATCCCTGGCCACCTTTTCAAGGCGCTCAGTCAGTTCCCTGCTGAGAGGATAATTCAGCTTTTCTGCTACATAGCCTTCTCCCTTACTTGCTCCACCGACTTGAGGTAACAGCGTCTGCTGCTCGTAACCGGCCAGATATCGGCTCCAATAGTTGGACGCAACTGCTTCATCCTGCTGTTCCAGCCATTCGATATATCGACTGTACGGATGAACCTCTGCCAGCTGCGGCTCTCTTCCTTCCAGGAGGGCAAAATAGTGTTCAAATACCTCCTGCGTAATTAACGGAACACACCAGCCATCCATGACGATGTGGTGAAAGCTCCATAAGAGGCGGAAGCTCTTTTCATCTGTTTGTAAAATTGATACACGGAGAAGCTCGTCTTCAGCCAGGTTGAAGCCCAGTGCTTTGTCCTTAGCACCAAATGTCTTCAGGTAAGCTTCGCGCTGCGATGCATTCATCTCCCGCAGATCTTCGTACACCAATTTAGCGCCTCTGTGCCGAAATACAACCTGCAAAGGCTCGCTGCCCCAGCCGCTGTAAAAGTTCGTGCGCAGGATGGCATGACGCTCCACCACTGCATCCAGACTGTGTCCGAAGACAGTCGGATCAAAGCTACCCTTAAAGTCAAAGGCAGCCTGCTCAAAATAAGCACCTGTATGCGGCTCAAACATATCATGGAACAGCATGCCCTTCTGCATCGGCGTCAGACTATATACATTCTCAATATCGCCTATGTGGCTGGTCTGCTTAGAAAGCTCCTCCAGATCGGCAATGCTTAGACCCTTCGCAAGCACGTCGCTTGGTGTCAATACGGTTTTTTCTTGGGTTACGCAATGCTGGAGAAGCTCCCGCAGGCTTTCTTCAATATATCCAGCGAGCTGTTCCATCGTAGATGACTTATACTGATTTCCGTTATAAGTAATCGTCAGAGTCAGGGCTCCGTCCGTCACCATGCCATTGATATCTAGCGTATAGGCCGGTTCCTCCAACAAGCTTTGGGCGCTTCCGGTCGGATAAGGAGAAATCTGCAACGAGCTTCCTTGCAAATCCTGATCAAATTGCCCCAAATAGTTAAAAGAAATCTCAGGCTGCAAGCCGAGGCTGTCTTCATCCAACTGACTTGCCATCGTTTTAAGCAACCCGTAGCCAATACCTTTGTTTGGAATTCGGCGCAGCCCTTCTTTCACTGACTTGATCAAGGAGGCCACTTCCGGGTTATCCCCCAAGTCTAAAATCACCGGATATTGACTTGTAAACCAGCCTACAGTACGGGTGATGTCGATATTCGGTATAATCGGCTCACGACCGTGTCCTTCCAGATTCACAGCAACCTTTCCGATGCCAGACCATTTGGATACCGCCATGCCCAGAGCAGTCAATAGCAGATCATTCGTCTCAGTTTGATAAGCACGATGGGCTTTTCTCAACAATTGGTCGGTTTCTTCTATAGTCCATTGTGCTGTTATTACTTTGCTATCCTGTAAAAGAAGGCTTTTCACAGCCTCATCCTTCGACAACTGTTCAAGTGGCTGATTCTCCAGCTCTCTCCAATACGCCCGATGAGTCTCCATTTCAGGACCTTCCGAATAACGAGCAAGGGCGTCTCCCCAGTCACGGAAGGAATCCGTCTTCTGCGGGAATGTCAGCGTCTGTCCTTGAATCACCTGCTCATAGCCTGCTGCAATATCCTCGAACAAAATCCGCCAGGATACTCCGTCCACCACCAAATGGTGGATCACGATCAGAAGATGGTCTCCATCCTGACAATGGAAAAGTCCTAACTTCAGCAGCGGACCTTCTGCCAGATTGATACTGCGCTGAATGTCATCCGACAGCGATGTAATGGCTGCAGTCGGATCGGATTCATTCCGTAAATCAGCGGTGAACAGGCTATAAAGCTCTCCTTCTTCAAGATCACGATTCCAAGCTTCGTATCCATGCTCTGTCTGACGGAAAACCATGCGAAGGGCGTCATGATGCTCAGCGAGTTTTCTTAGCACCTGATGCAAGGCCTTTTCCTCAAACCCTTGTTCACGATACAGCATAACCGCTTGATTGAAGTGATGAGGCTCTGCCTGCTTCCGTCCAAAGAACCACTGTTGAACTGGAGTCAGGCGAGTCGCTCCACGCACAACTCCCTGTTCAGCCATATGCACAGCCGTTTGTATTTCCGCGCCTAGCTCGGCAATGGTTGGCGATTTGAACAGCTGCTTCATCTCTAACCGATAGCCGGCCTGCAGTAACCGTGACGACACCTGAATGGCCTTGATGGAGTCTCCGCCCAATTCAAAGAAATTGTCATGGATACCCACCTGTTCGGCACCCAGTACCCCTTGCCAGACAGATGCCAAAGCTTCTTCAGCCGGTGTACGAGGAGCTGTATACTTCCGTCCTGTATGCGCGCCTACTTGAGGAGCCGGCAGAGACCTGCGGTCCACTTTTCCGTTTGATGTTAATGGCATACGATCCATTTGGATAAAGTAGGATGGAATCATATAGCCCGGAAGTACCTGCGATAGGGAAAGACGTACTTCGCCTGCCGTGAGCGTACGATCCGCCACATAATAAGCGCAAAGCTGCTTCTCTCCAAGCTCATCCGCTCGAACGACCACTACGGCGTCGATTACTGACTCCACCTTGGCCAGTTGGGCCTCGATTTCAGGGAGTTCGATGCGGTAACCACGTATTTTGACCTGCTCATCAATTCTTCCTTTAAACTCCAAATTACCATCTGGAAGCCAGCGTACCAAATCCCCAGTTCGGTAGCAGGGTTCTCCGTCCTTCACAGGACTAGGAACAAATTTCTCTGCTGTGAGATCAGGACGATTGAGATATCCGCGTGCTACACCTTCACCGCCGACAATGAGTTCACCCCAAGCACCAATAGGCTGTAATTGCAGCGATCCATTGACCACATAAGCGGTCGAATTACTAATTGGGCGACCAATCGGCACACCCCCTTCGGCACGGCTTGGAATCTTGTAGGTGGTGGAGAAGGTCGTATTCTCTGTCGGACCATAGCAATTGATAGGGACAAGATCAGGATTAGCCTCGATTACACGATTCATATGAGATAGGGACAGTACGTCACCACCGACTAACAATGCTTTTAGCCCTCTGAACAGGTACTCATCCTGCAGGGAAAGCTGATTGAAAAGCGGTGAAGTAAGCCACAATGTCGTAATCCCGTACTTGGCAATAGCCGCTTTGAGCCTATCGGCAATCAGGATATCGTCGTTCTCCACGAAATAGAGCTGCCCACCGTTGAGCAACGCTCCCCATATTTCGAATGTAGAAGCATCAAAGGCCACGGCTCCTGTTTGCAAAATTCGTGTGGATTCATTCAGCTCCACATAGTTGGTCTCTTTGACCAGACGGACTACGTTCCGGTGTTCAACCATAACGCCCTTCGGTCTACCCGTCGTACCCGATGTATAGATGACATAAGCAAGCCCCTGCGATCCCTGAGCCGTCTCCGGCTGGGCAGGTTCAGCAGCATAAGCCTCTTCACTGCTAAGATCGACAATCGGTATACCGTAGTCTACACTTATAAGCTCGCCCTTTTGCACCAATAATAGCTTGGCGTCGGAATCATCAAGCATATAACGAACCCGATCTTCCGGGTAATCAGGATCAATCGGCACATAGGCTCCACCTGCCTGAAGCACCGCGAGCATACCAATGACCATCTCAATGCTTCGTCCGCCCATCACGGCCACAGGCTGCTCCCTCAACGTTCCCAAACGACGCAGTGTTTGGGCCAGTCGGCTCGCCTTGTTTTCCAATTCAAGGTACGTTAGCTGGACATCGCCGAATACAAGCGCCGTCTGCTCTGGTGTACGCTTGACTTGTTCTGCGAACAGCTCATGAATGGTCTTGTCCCTTGGATAAGGAACCGATGTCGCGTTAAATACTTCAACAATCTGTACTTTCTCCTCCGGTGTGATCATTTCTATCTCGGCCAGTTGCAACTGAGGATTGGCCGAGACTGCGTGCAGAACCCGGAGCAAGTGCGTTGCAAGTCGCTCTACACTTTCACGCCGATATAAAGCCGTACTATACTCGAGGCCAAAGGCTAATTTTGATCCCTTCTCCTCTACATTGAGGGACAGGTCAAATTTGGCCGTGACGGTGTCCATCAAGTAAGGAGTAAAGTGCACTCCGTCCATATCCTGCTCTTCCTGCTCGGTATTTTGTAATACCAATAAGGTGTCAAAGAGCGGATTGCGGCTGACATCACGTCCTACGCCCAGCTTTTCGACCAATTTTTCAAAAGGGTAATCCTGGTGCTCAAACGCCTTGAGCGCCGTTTCCTTGATTTCCAGAAGATAATCCTGAAAGGTTTTATCTCCTGCCGGATAGCTGCGCAAGGCCAGTGTGTTGACAAACATTCCGATGATGCCCTCAAGCTCAGCCTGCGGTCTTCCGGCTACTGGAGAACCTACGACGATGTCCTCTTGTCCTGTATATTTGTGCAGCAGTACCGAATAAGCGGCCAGCAATACCATATACAGTGTAGTACCTGTACGGGATGCAAGCTCTTGTATCGCCTTATTTCCAGACTCATCCAATGTAAAATCAATTCGGCTACCCTCGAAGCTCCGAACCGAAGGTCGTTGGAAGTCTGTAGGCAAATCCAGTACCGGCAACTCTCCTTCAAAAGATTGCAGCCAATATTTCTCAAGATCTTGCCATTGATTCTCTGACTGTTCCCGTTGCCATACGGCATAGTCCTTGTATTGGATGTGCAGTTCTGGTAGCTGTTCTCCTTGATACAAATGAGTAAGTTCCTGTATCAATATTTGAATAGAAACCCCATCTGAAATAATGTGATGCATATCAAACAGCAACAGATGACGCTCCTCCTGGAGCTTCACCAAGCTAACACGCAGTAATGGAGCCTGGCTCAGATCAAAGGCACGAATAAAGCTGTGAATGAGCGTATCCGTCTCCTCCACCGAAGCCTCTGTGTAGTTCAACGCGAACGGCACATTCCTATGCACACGCTGAACAAGCTCTCCATCCTGCATATAAAAGCCGGTTCTCAGGGATTCATGACGCTGGATCAGTGCCTGGAACGCGGACTCCAGCCGCGTGCGATCCAACGGTCCATCCACTGTGAAGACCCCTGGCATATTGTAGCTAAGCTCTCCCCCATCCATCTGTCTCAGCACGTATAAGCGCTTTTGCGCTGAGGATACTGGGTAAGCTTCGCTTTTCGCTGCCTGTGGGATAGTTTGGTACATGGTCGGAATGTGTTTTTTCACAAGTTGCGCCAAGGATTCGACCGTAGGTGACTGAAACACCTCACGCAGCGAAATGCTACATCCCAATTCTTTGTGAATCCGTGAAACGAGCACTGTTGCCCGCAAAGAGTGACCACCAATTTCAAAGAAATTATCTCTGACACCGACGCGGGCAACTCCCAATATATCTTGCCAGATGAGTACCATCTGAGCTTCCACAGCAGTTCTCGGAGCTAAATAAGCCTCGCCGGATTGTACGCTGCTTTCAGGAGCCGGCAACGCACGGCGATCCAGTTTGCCATTTGGCGTAAGCGGCATTTGCTCCAGTCGGACAAAATAAGAAGGGATCATGTAAGCGGGGAGTTCCGCCGCCAGCTGAGACCGTAATTCCCCCGGCGAAAGATCACTGGAGGCTACATAGTAGGCGCACAGCAATTTTTGGCCCTGTTCGTCTTCCCGTGCCAGGACAATCGTTTCCCGCACGTTAGGAGCCTTGAGAATTTGGGCTTCTACCTCGCCAAGCTCAATTCGGTAGCCGCGAATTTTGACCTGATGGTCGATCCGCCCCAAATATTCAATATTGCCATCAGGCAACCAACGAGCAAGATCCCCAGTTCGGTACAGCCGCTCTCCCGCCCGATACGGATGCTCAACGAATTTCTCAGACGTCAAATCCGGCCGATTCAAATACCCACGGGCAAGACCGTCCCCTGCAATGTATAGCTCTCCCGGAACCCCAACAGGCTGCAGCCGTCTTTGCTCATCGAGAATATAAGCGCTAAGTGTGGGGATCGTTCTGCCAATATTGCTTTTCCCCGCTTCAATCTCATGTTCCGTGATTTCCTTATAGGTGACATGGACCGTTGTTTCCGTAATTCCGTACATATTAATCAGCTGCACATCAGGATACTTGACCCGCCAGTTTCTCAGAAGAGATGGACTTAAGGCCTCTCCACCAAAAATGATTTTTCTAAGGCCAAGCTCTGTCGAAGAGTGCGTTAACTCTTCCTGTAGCACCTGATAAAAATACGTCGGCGTCTGATTTAAAATGGTGACTTGGTTGTCTTTCAACAACTCCAGGAAAGATGCTGGGCTCTTGGCTGTGAGAGATGGAACAATCACCAATTTCCCTCCGTAAAGAAGCGCTCCGTACATCTCCCAAACGGAGAAATCGAAGCAGAACGAATGGAATAGCGTCCACGTGTCCTGAGAGTTGAAATCAAATAAATTTTTATCGTTAAAGAGCAGTCGAACTACATTTTTGTGTTCAATCAGCGTACCCTTCGGCTTGCCGGTCGTACCCGATGTGTAGATAACATAGGCTAGATGGCTTGGTCCCGAAATACTCTCCAGATTGGAAGCATCTCCTGTATACGTTGTAGCTTCGTCCAAACTCACAAGCTTTCCGTCAAAAGTGGTGCTCTCCCATAGATGACTTTGGGTGAGCAACAGACGGACCCCTGAATCTTCCAGCATATAATGGATACGTTCTTCGGGATAATCAGGGTCAATCGGTACATAGGCACCACCTGCTTTCAAAATGGCCAACATCCCGATGACCATCTCCAAGGAACGATCAGCCATAATCCCTACGAGCGTATCTGCTCCTACTCCCTCGGAGCGCAAATATCTCGCAAGCTGGTTAGCCTGCTCGTTTAGAGCTAGGTATGTAATGCTCTGCTCGTCCATCTGAACGGCTACGTGATCTGGCGTGCGCTCGGCTTGTTCCTCGAATAAGCCATGGATGGTCTTCTCACGTGGATAGTCGACTGCAGCGCCTTCCGAAAGAGCCAAAATGGATTGCTCTTCTGGTTCACCCAATAAGTTTACCTCTGCGATAGAAAGCTGAGGTGAATGAATGATCTGCTCGGCGATCGTAAGCAACTGGGAAACCATGTCCTTAACTTCACTGCGTTCAAACAGCTCCGTCCGATAATCGACATCCAGTACCAGTTCGCCTTCATCCAGGATCTCCACAATATGAAGCACGAAATCGTTCACTTCGTCCCCGCAGAAATCATAATCCGTCAAAATGCGCACATCATCCAAATCAACCCAATTGATAAGACGATATTCCATTGAAACGCCAAAAAGCCGCTGAATATCCTTGTTACCATGCATTTCTCTAAGATCCTGAATTAACTGATTGTATGGATACTTCTGATGCCGCAGGACTGACATCTGATCTCTGGCTACATCCTGCAGAAAGCTCAACACATCCATATCCTTTTTGACGTATGTTCTGGCAGCAGCGGTACTGACGAACATACCTATCTTTTGCTTCTCTTTTTTGTTCCCCCGGTTAGCGAACGAAGTGCCAATCACCACATCCGGCTGATTCGTCATTTTGTGTATGTAGATATACATCGCACCCATGAAGAACTGGAACAAAGAAATTCTGTTCTGTTGGCAAAATGCTTGCAGCTCGTGATATAGCACTTCTGGTACGGTAAAATGCTCCCGAACGGCGTGGGTGCTTAAAGATAACGGATTATATGACTTCCAACCCGTAAGCTCAGGCAAATCAGAAAATTTATCCAACCAGTATGCCTTATCCTTTTGGTATCTGTCAGAAAGTTCGTATGCATTCTCATCAGCAATATATTGAATATACGAGCAATCATCGCCCAGCTTCGGTTCATTTCCTTGAATTAACTCCATGTAAAATGCTGTAAGCTGATTGCCATAGACCACCATTGATATTCCGTCAGAAATAATATGGTGCATCTTGATATTAATCCAATACTCTTCCTCGCTAATCTTCACAATTAAAAACTGGAAGAGCTCAGAATCCAGCAGGGGCAAAGGTTTGCTTTTGTGTTGCTCAAGTAAGGCTTCCACCTCAGATACACTTTCATAGTGGCTAAGATCCAGACACTCCAGCTGTCTCTCTTCATAAGGAACGACGTACTGCTGAGGCACTCCATCCACTGAGGTAATACGGATGCGGAAGGCATCATACTGTTTGATAATCAAATTAATGGACTGCATAAAGGCAGCAATATTGATGTGCCCCTTCATCTTAGCTGTACCGGAAAGCTGTGACACTGACGTATCTGGGTAGAGTAATTCGGTATACCATATACGCTTCTGCGCATTTGTTAAATCATATAATTGCATGTCATTCATCTCATTCACTCCTATTCCATGATGTGAATATCCTCCCGCTGCACCTGGCAGTCAGGAGGACAAAAGGACAGTTTAACGTGCGCTTCCACCCCGTCATTGATCCAGTGAAACAATTTCTTCCGCCTCAACCACCAATCGATCGCCTACGGAAGCCCGACCGCTTCCAAGAATATAGCCTCGCCGACGCTTGATCACTTCAAAATAGAGATCAATTCGGTCCCCAGGCTTGGCCAAGCTGTGGAATCGAATTCCATTGAGGTTAGTCAGGTATGAAATGCCTTTTTTATCAATCGCAGCGAATGCCGCTAATTGTGCAAGCGACTCCACAATCAACATAGGAGGCATGTATGGATTAGTGTCTGTAATGAACCACTCACTCCAGGTGACAAGCTTGTATCCCTTCGCCCATTGCGACGTTTCGTACCCGGTCACGCCATCCAACAGAAGAAATGGGTACCGGTGCGGAAGCACATCCGGGATATGGATTAGCTCTTCGCTCACAGGCTTATTCCCCTTCCCACTTGCGAACAGCAAGGCAGACGTTGTGCCCTCCGAAACCAAATGAATTGCTAATCGCCGCGCGGACCTCGCGTTCCTGATATACATGCGGCACAAAATTCAATTCAGGAGCTTCAGGATTGTCGCAATTGAGTGTTGGTGGTACTTTGCTGTGAATCATGCTCTGCACAGTCGCAATTAATTCGACTGCCCCTGCACCGCCCATTAAATGGCCAGTCATGGATTTAATAGACGATATCGCCAAATGGGGGGCATGCTCCCCGAATACTTTTTGAATAGCGTTAATCTCCATACGATCATTAAATGGCGTACTCGTACCGTGGGCATTGACATAGTCGATTTCCTGCGGTGTCAAGCCGCCATCCTGCAGTGCGATGTTGATCGCTTCTGCCGGACCGGAGCCAGAGGGATCTGGAGCCGTGATATGATACGCATCAGTTGTGCATCCGTAACCCACAACTTCGGCCAGAATGGTGGCTCCGCGGTTCAAAGCATACTCCAACTCCTCCAGCACCAAGACTCCTGCTCCTCCACCGATGACGAATCCATCGCGATCCACATCAAACGGACGACTGGCCTTCTGTGGCTCTTCATTACGTCTGGAGAGAGCATGGATATTCGCAAAAGATGCCAGATCAAGCTGACTAAAATTGGCTTCTGCTCCACCAGCAACCACAACATCAGCCGTGCCGTACTGGATCGTACGTAATGCCTCACCAATGGCATTACTTCCTGTGGCACAAGCCGTAACCACAGCAAAAGAAGGCCCCTTTGCTCCAATAGCAATGGAGATTTCACCAGGTGCTGAATTAATCATCATCGAGGAAACAAAATAAGGAGAAACTCTTTTGGGACCAAGCTTTGTTAATTTCCCATAGTTCTCCTCTATAACGTCGAGGCCGCCTGCTCCAGAGCCGACAATAACCCCCACGCGACTTGCATTCCGCTCATCAATCACCAATTTTGATTGCTCCACTGCCTGCCGGGCAGCCGCCAAAGCAAACTGAGTGAACTGTGCGACTTTATTAGCTTCCTTCTTGCTCATATATTGCAATGGGTCAAAGCCCGTAACCTGTGCACCGATCTTTGTCGGAATGTCCGCTGTATCGAAAGCAGTGACAGGTCCGATTCCGCTTTTTCCTTCCAACAGTGAATTCCAGAAATCCGTAAGATTAAGCCCGACCGGCGTTACGACTCCCTGTCCAGTCACTACAACACGTCTTCTCACTGTATCCACGTCCTTCGTTGAAATTAATTCTTGGAAGCCTGTTGCTCGTAGAGAGGAAAGTCGCCATACACATGACTGATTTTTTCATGCACATCCGCAAGATCAGCATATACCTCGACGACCACAAGCTTGTTCTCCTGATACTTTTGCCAAGCAAGCTGAAGCTGTTCCCGTGCCTCTCCCTTACTCCGAATTGCAAGGCTTTCCACAAACTCATACTGGGGAATTTGAATTCCTGTCTTGGCCGCCTCAGAAACAAACGGGAGGGACTGCCCTGTGAGATGTTTATAATTCATCTGATTCTGCAACCAACCATAGCCACCATTATTGAGTACGATATAGATTAACGGTATTTGATACTCCACCGCCGTCATAAAATCCGAACAGAAGAGATTGAACGCACCGTCACCTACGAGTGCTACTACTGGACGTTGTGTTGCCACGCTTGCTCCCAGAGCAGCCGCCGCACCGAATCCAAGACTCGTTTGATCACTAGGAACAATCGAAAGAGAGCCGTGGGCAAAGCGAAAATATGGATAAAAATAGGACCACATATCCTGCAATCCATTCTCCTGAAGAAGCACCAGATTTTCAGGGAACTCCGTCTGAATCATGTCCAACAGCTCAGGAACGTGGATTCCAGGGGTCTTTTTCAGCTCTTCCAAATAAATAGCCCTGTGAGAAAAAGCCTCCTGTTTACAGCTCCTAATCGTTTCAAGCCACACTCCATCAGGCTCCTGCCCGCGCCGTTCAAGCCACTGCTCCACCGCTGCATATCCATCACCAAGCACCTTGATACCCCTGTACTCGTGTGCAAAATCTTCCAGATTTACATTGACTTGAATCAAAGGTGTATCCTGTAGCAAAATATCCCACTCAAAAGTAGCCGTTTCTTCCAATCGACTGCCCAGTGTGATTACCACATCAGATTCCTTCCAGATTTGTCTTAGGCTGAGATCCGTATAGAGTCCCGCAACACCACAGAAGAGTTCGTGGTCTTCATCAACTACACCCCGTCCCGAGGCGGTTGCGAACAAGGCCGCTCCATGTTGGTTAGCAAACCGCTCAATCACATCACCTGTACCTGACTTCATTCCGCCTCCGACTAGAATGAGTGGTCTGCGGGCATTCTCAATAATTCCCCACGATGCATCCAACTCCCGACGAGACGGAGAGCACGACAGCTTTTCTGGTGGGGTAAACTGAAGCCCTGTTGGCACAGGCTGGTCCATCAGGTTTTCAGGGAGTTCGATATAGACAGGACCCGGTGCTCCATTGATAGCCAAAAAGGCAGCCCGCTCCATCGCCCATACAAGCCGATCCACATGCTCCACACGATAAGCCCATTTTACGAGCGGCTTTACGAGTGAGATTTGATCCGCTTCCTGAAAGGATCGGGTACCCAGCTTGTCTCCTCCAGTGCCGAGCGCCAAAAGTAAAAGCGGAGCGCCCAGGTTCTTTGCTTCCAGTAGCCCTGTAAGTGTATTACTGAGTGCAGGGCCTTTTCCGACAACACATACGGACATCTGGTTGGTTGTGAGTGCATAACCTGCTGCCATGAACACAGCATTGCGTTGATCCTTGCACAGAATAAAATCCATACCGGATGAGGGGAGTGACGATACGATTTTGAGATCATCACTTGGTAATCCAAAGAGATGCTGAACCCCAGCCGATTTTAAGTAGCCAATGATGGCATCCCAAGGGAACAAACTCGCAGTCATACCAAACTCCTCTTTTCCGACAAATATTCTGCGACAATTTCTGAAATCAAGATCGGCTTCGAAATGAGCTTAAAATCGTAAAAAATATAGTTCGACATCGTGCCATAGCCACCAAAAGGCTTATTGCCTTGATCCACATCCTCAAGCGTCTGATTAATGGTCAGCGTGTGCTTCTTTCGCAGAACGTCCGCCAGGTGACTAGACCCGTATAAGCTGCAACCCATTGCTCGTTCACTGAAATAACTGGAGGAAATACGCTTGATCAGCTGCTCGTCGTCTCGGTAGCTAACCACGTTGAAGACCGGTGAAAAATACTCAATAATCTCCAAATCCTGATCTAGCTCGCTATATACAACCGTTGGCTCCATCTTTTTCGTACGGAAATCAATGCCACCGCCGTAGATAATAAACTTATCGTTCGTATTAAAATATTCAGAAACCGAGTTCAGCGCATCTTTATAGAAAATAGGGGAATAGTTTGCGTTCGGATCATCGTTGGCTCCAAACACAAGTTGGTCAAGCCGTTGAATCAGCAGATCTTTGAAATGCTCACTCACCTCTTGATGTACCAGAATGATGTCGGGTCCCAGGCAGTCCTGTCCTGAGTTGAACAGTCTCATTCGGATTACATCGGTAACCGCCAGTTCCAGATCGGCATCGGGTCCGATGACGAAAGGATTGATCCCTTGTCCATAGAAGATGTAGAGTTGGTCTTTTCGGATTTGTTTTTTGATCTTCTCCGCATTGACATAGCTCCCGGTGAACACCACAATATCAGCTGGCATAACCGAATTTTCCATAAAAACCCTTTGACTGACCTTACGAATATAGATGGGTAATCCGTGTACAGCCTGAAGCTTTTCATGCAGCATGTTGACGTACTCGTTTACGTGAGAAGAAGGGCGAAAGTCTATATTTTCAACGTACAGGGACGGAATCAGGAGGTATAATGCATAAGAGTACAAAATGACGTTGGAAGGCATAAATACAGCCATAGATCGTTGCCAGCTTGGCTGATAGGTCTGCACTTCTTGCAAAGCACCTTGAAGTGTGAGGATTGTGGAATCAATTTCTGCATTGGCAGCCCGATAGGATGAAAATTGTGTGAGAATATCCATCACTTCCTGCCGATTTTCAATCAAATAATTGAGGCACTTCAGGATCGATTCATGCCTTTCCAAAAACAGCGTGTTTTCTGCCAGCTCCGGATTCATACTCATGGCACATTCTCCCTTTCTCTCATTAAATTTTGGTAAAATTTTTCATTATACTTTGCGAGAAGCAACTTTCTGCAGGGCGGTGCTCTCCATCTCCAGCCGATCTACTTTTCCATTGCGATTTAAAGGAAAATGGGCGAGCGGAAGCAAAAGATCGGGGAACATGTAGGAAGGAAGTACCCGATTCATCTCTTTGCGGAGCACAGGTAAGACCTGCGAGGATTCGCTTTCGATGAATGCAACCAGCAATGTCCCTTTAGCCTCATCCTCCAAGGTGATCACGCAGGATCGGTAACCAAGCGAACCAATCCGGTCCTCAATATAGACCGGAGATACCATGTAGCCCATCCGGTTGACCGTCTTACCGCTGCGACCAATAACATACAGCATTCCGTCATCCAGATAGCCCAGATCCCCCGTCTTGAACCAGCCGTCCTGTAGAACGGATTGCGTCAGGTCTGGACGATTTAGATAACCTTCCATGCATCCAGCACTACGTATCCACACTTCGCCTACGATACCGTCCGCCTGCTGGTTGCCTGTAGAATCTAGTATTTTCAGATCCACACCAGGTAAGGGTAGGCCACAACCCTTCGGACACTCTAGCGTCCCCAGCGTAACGTTGCCCAGTTCAGAAAGGCCGTAACCATTCAGCAGAGGCTGTCCAAATATGTTGTTAAATTTCTCTTCGAGGTCTTGGGTAAGTGGGGAACCGCCTACGCACCACATGCGCACCGGAGCTTCCTTGACCATTTCCAGTTGTTCGGGTTTTCGGTTTAGCATACGCAACAAGGTGTAAAAAGCAGAGGGGTTAGCGTCTACGACCGTCGCCCGGTCTTTCGTAATACTTGCAATGACGCTCCAGAGGTTTTTGGGATTGCAGATGATGAGAGAACATGAGGTTAACCACCAGGAGAAGATAAGTGAGATTCCATAAAAATGAGAGAAAGGCACAACGGGGAGCATATGGTCAGACGGTAGGTAGTTCATGGCGTGTATGGAATGCCTGATATTCTCCATAAAAGCTGAACCAGCTTTCACGATCCCCTTGGGTTTTCCCGTCGTACCTGAAGAATACAGAATGAGCGCATCTGGCCTCTCGCACCACTTGTTAAAGTTGAGGGCTTCAAGCTTTGGCTCTCCCACCCAATCCGGGTGTACTGCTTCTTCTTGAATCAGATCTTGAATCAGAATAACGAGAGCATAAGGAAGTTCTAGATCGGAATCCGTAAGGATGCAACAGGCACCCGCTTCATCATAGATTTGGGCCACCTCATCGAGCACAGTCTGCTCGTCCACCACAGTCACCGAAACAGCGATATTGCACAGGGAAAACAGAGACACAACAAACCAATAGGAATTGGCCGCTTTCAGAATCACTCTACCGCCTTCGGGAATTCCTCTGAGCGTCAACATCCGGGAGAAGATCGTAACGTCTCGCTCCAGACGCTCCCTAGTCATAATTCCTTCAGGTGAGATAATACGGCAATCCGTATGCGTAATAAGCACAACGTTCCCTCCTTACATCCCCGTAATATGGTATCCAGCATCTACATGGATAACTTCACCCGTAATGCCTCTCGATAAATGGGAAAATAGGAATAACGCCGTATCTCCGACTTCCGACGTATCAACCGTCTTGCGTAGGGGCGTAGTTTCTTCAATATGTTTGAGCATTGTGTTAAAATCTTTAATGCCATAGGCAGCCAAGGTCCGTATCGGACCAGCGGAAATCGCATTTACACGAATGCCATATGTGCCCAGATCATTCGACAGATAGCGCATGCTGGCTTCCAGTGAAGCCTTCGCCACACCCATAACGTTGTAATTTTTGATCGCTCGTTCTGCGCCAATATACGTCATGGTGACGATACTTCCACCCTCTGTCATCAGTGGGTATACTCGACGGGAGACAGCAGCCAGAGAATAGGCACTGATTTCTTGTGCAACGGCGAATCCCTCACGAGAAGTGTCAACGAACAAGCCATCCAAATCCTCAGCCTTAGCATAGGCGACACTGTGAAAATAACCATGCAACACGCCTACTTTTTCTTTTAGAAAATCCGCCAATGCATCAAGCTCTTCATTGCTTTGAACATTACAAGGACAGACCAGTGCTCCCGGAATGGTTTCAACGAGCTTTAGTACCCGCTCTGCAACCCTCTCATTTTCGTAAGTAAAAATGAGCTGTGCTCCTTCAGCAGCTAAAGATTGAGCTGTCCCCCAGGCAATACTCCTGTTATTAGCCACGCCCATAATCAAAATGTTCTTACCGCTCAGTAGTACTGCCACAGAAACCACCTTTCTTTTTTTACATTTTTAAACAAAATAACAACTTAACTGCGTATGTCTACATTTATAGACATATGTAATCTTTCCTGGAATATTATCGCGTTAATTGCCAAACTTGGATAGGCGACGTTTTAGGCAAATCACAAAATTTATTTTAAAATTTGTGTAACACATCATGCATGCTGTCATCTCACAAAAAATAGTTGTTTGCTTCTGTTGGTCAGTGTTCAAATCGAAAGGAATACATGGGTGTGAAAAAAGGTAGCGAGGTAAAATAAGATGACTGTCAAAGCGAGTTGAACATAAAATCCTCATATTTTTGTAAATATTTACATTACGACAACGGACTCACCCCACTACCGGAAGTAACCACTTCATTTTCACCAACAATGAGTCTTCCGATTTGAACATCCTGAGTGACCAGCCAGATTGTATCTAATCTAAGTGTAAAGCCTTAACCTCTATAGACTACGCTTTTGTTTTTTGGGAGCTAAAGTATAGCTAAAGGAGACAACAAAGTCGATTGCCAGAACGATCGCCCATGTTTGCATAATGCCCTCCAAAGACACCGTACGCTGCGGATCATCAACATACACAATGATGGCGAGCAACAAAGCATTACCTATAGCCCAGCCCAAAAGGTGAAGCAACCAACCTATCCGTTCCTCTTTTGCATGAGCAGCACCATACTTGCGTTCAGGCTTGGGTCCCTTACCAAACCAATGGGAGAACCGTACATCCGCCCACTTAATTAACCTATGACCAAATGCTACCGTAATACCAAAATAACAGGCCGCCAAGCCAGTAGCAGTCGTAATCTCCATGCCACTTTTCACCGTGATGAACACCGCAATCAGTAACAGGATATCAATAATGGGGGTAAATAGTAAAAGAAGACCGCCTAATTTCTTCAAGCCAAACATATACCTTGCGATCAAGCCTGCAACAACAAAAACCCAAAATAAAACTTCAGCACTAATAATAAATAAATACATAATAGATGATTCCTTTCAAATTAGAAATTGGTATTCACCTCAACTATCCCCCTTTCATGCCCACTATCATACAATATTATACATAATATTCCTAGTATTTTGTCTATAATTACATAAAAGGAAACAAATAGCCGTTTTTTTCTGAGAAAAACAGTATCTGTTCAGCCCATTTTGTCTTGTTCTCAAAATGGACATTTTTCATGATATGCTCCCCGTAAAGGATTATGATGATCTGAAATGAAAAAAAGATGTACCTATGCTAATCAGCACGGGTACATCTTTTTTTACAGATACACTATCCAATTACAATATGCCCTTCAGGACGACGGTACAATGTCTTGGTCGAGCGTGGACGAATAGCATAGGCAATCGTAAGAGGACCAATCCGACCAATAAACATAGTCACACAAATAATCAGCTTGCCTGCGTCAGACAATCCGGGTGTCACTCCTACAGACAGCCCTACCGTTCCGATTGCGGAAGCAGCCTCAAATGCAAGGGAGAGAAATGGGGCATCCTCCGTCATTAAGAGCAGTATAACCACAATCGAGAATATAAATAGGGCCAGTACAATAATGGTCAGCGCCCGCATCATGATATCTTTGGGGACCCTATGGCGGAAAAACACAATTTCCTTCTGTCCTCGCATGACGGCGATTAGCGCACCAACCATAAGCAGAAACGTAGTCGTTTTAATTCCTCCTCCAGTGGAGCCCGGAGAAGCACCGATAATCATCAGCAACATAATAAAAAACTGACTTGCCTGCCTTAACCCGCTGATATCGACTGTGCTCGTACCTGATGATCTCGTAGAAACCGATTGAAAGACAGCTCCATATACTTTGCCTTCCCAGTTCAGCGCGCCCAAGGTTCGTGCATTGGTAAACTCAAAAACAAATAAAACCAGCGCACCAATCACAATGAGCACTCCCGACACGCTTAGCACCATTTTGGAGTGTAGAGACAGTCTCCGGGTACGGCGAAAATCGAACAGATCGCTAAGTACAAGGAAACCCAAGCCTCCTGATATAACGAGCACAGATGCAATCATATTGAAAACAAAATCTCCAGCGTACTGTTGGAAGCTAGTCCCGAACAAATCGAATCCCCCGTTATTAAAGAGGGATACGGAATGGAATATTCCATAATATATCGCTTGTCCGACAGGCATCTCTCGCATCCACCGCAAAGCTAAGACGACGGCAGCTATCGCCTCAATGGTAAAAGAAAAGATCAACACCTTGCGAATAATACGCACGATCCCTTCCATGCTATCGGCATTAATAGCCTCTTTAAGCAGCAACCGATCCTTTAACGATAATCGCCGCCCCAACAACAGCGCAAACAAGGTCGCTAAGGTCATAAACCCCAACCCGCCTAGCTGCATCAGCACCAGAATGACGGTTTCGCCAAACATCGTATACGTTGAATCGACGTCAACAACGACCAGTCCTGTGACACAAGCGGCTGAGACGGACGTAAAAAGCGAATCAATCCAATGCGGAGCATGTCCACTATGATTGGCAACAGGAAGCATCAGTAACAAAGTACCTAATGCAATAATCAATAAATATCCGATGACCAATATAAAAGGAGGCGATGCGAACCGACTAAGCTTGACGCTGCGTTTCATTAGAGTATTCTCTCCATCCGTTCTTATGAAAAAGAGGAACAAGACACGGGAAGCCCGGCTGATCCTCTATATTCATAATGTTATGTTATTCTACTGTACGGTTACGCATATGCGGGAAAAGCAGCACATCGCGAATGGAAGGCGCATCTGTCAGCAACATGACCAAACGATCGATGCCGATGCCCAGTCCGCCTGTTGGCGGCATACCGTATTCCAAGGCGCGGATAAAGTCATCATCCATTTCATGTGCCTCGTCGTTACCGTGCTCACGTTCCAGCAATTGTGCTTCAAAACGTTGGCGCTGATCGATTGGATCATTCAGCTCAGTGAACGCATTCGCATGCTCACGAGCGACTACGAACAGCTCGAAGCGATCCGTAAAGCGTGGATCTTGTTCGTTTTTCTTGGCCAACGGCGAGATTTCAACTGGATGTCCAGTAATAAAGGTCGGCTGAATGAGCGTTTCCTCTACGAACTGCTCAAAGAATGCATTCAGGATATGACCAAATGTCATATGCGGCTCAACCGGAACCTTATGCTCTTTCGCAAGGCGATGAGCTTCTTCATTACTCATCTGCACGCTAAAGTCTACGCCTGTTACTTCTTTTACAGCATCGACCATGGAAACTCTGCGCCATTGCGGCGTCAGATCCACTTCCTGGCCTTGATATTGAATGTGCTGTGTGCCCAGTACTTCCTGCGCAATATGTGCAACCATGTTTTCCGTCAATTGCATGATATCTTTATAATCAGCATACGCTTCATACAGCTCAATCATCGTAAACTCAGGGTTATGGCGGGTCGAAATACCTTCATTACGGTAAACACGCCCGATCTCATATACTTTCTCCATTCCGCCGACAATTAGTCGTTTCAAATGGAGTTCAATAGCAATACGCATATAGAGCTGCATGTCCAATGCATTATGGTGCGTAACAAATGGCTTCGCTGCCGCCCCGCCAGCAATGGAATGCAATGTTGGAGTTTCAACTTCCAAATAGCCGAGCGAATCGAGATAACGACGCATGGATTGAATAATGCGGGACCGTGTAATGAACGTTTTTTGTACTTCAGGGTTCATAACCAGATCGACATACCGCTGACGGTAACGCAATTCAACATCCTTCAGACCATGATATTTCTCCGGTAATGGATACAAGGATTTGGACAAGACCTCAATATCCAGCACTTTGATTGTCGTTTCGCCTGTTTTGGTCTTAAAAAGCACACCCTTAACACCAACAATATCGCCCAGATCCAAAATACCAAATGCTTTATATTTGGATTCGGGTACCGTGTCTTGACGAACATAAATTTGAATACGTCCACTCAGATCCTGTATATGAGCAAAGCTGGCTTTTCCCATAACACGTTTAGCCATAATACGGCCTGCTATGCTAACTTCAATATTCTTTTCTTCCAGTTCTTCCTTAGTCAAACTGTCATACTTGCTCAGTAGTACGCCCGCTTCAGCCGTGCGTATGTATTTGCGTCCAAAAGGATCAATGCCCAATGAGCGAAGCTCGTCCAATTTGGCACGACGAATTTGCAATAATTCACTTAATTCCTCGCGATTTTCTTGTGTTTCCTGGTTAGTAGTTTCATCCGACATGGTGCTAAATCAGCTCCTTCAATATGAATAGACGGGCCGGGGTCCGTCCGGGTGTAGAGAAAAAAAGCTTCCACAAGGAAGCTTTTACATTAAATTCCAAAGTCCGTGTCTTATTTCTTGATATCCACGATTTTATATTGAATAACGCCTGCTGGAACGGTGACATCCACAACAGTTCCCTTTTTCTTACCGAGAATTGCCTTGCCAACCGGACTTTCATTCGAAATCTTATTCTGTAGCGGGTCGGATTCGGCAGAGCCTACGATAGCATACTCTGTAATATCTCCGAATTCCAAATCTTCAACGGTTACAGTTGCGCCTACTCCCACAACATCGGTGTCAATTTCATCACTATTGATAATGCGGGCATTGCGTAGCATCTTTTCCAACGTAATTACACGGCCTTCAATAAAGGCCTGCTCATTCTTCGCATCCTCATATTCGGAGTTTTCACTAATATCTCCGTATCCGATGGCTACCTTAATCCGTTCAGCCACTTCGCGGCGTTTGACAGACTTTAAGTTCTCAAGCTCATCTTCGAGCTTTCTAAGACCTTCCTGTGTCAGAATGACTTCTTTATCGCTCATCTTAACCGATTCTCCTGTCATGGGAAAAGTTTAAAAGTGCATCGGAATGCACGCTTTCAAAACATAATATGCCACTCTGAGGGAATGAGAACATTTCCTGCTGTTGTCTTGAGAGCTGCACACAATTTGTAGCATACATCAAGATTTTATACTGAACGATTATAGGGCAAGCAATTGGAAAAGTCAATCGCGTGCGCAGGCCGGAACAGCTTCCTTATTGCGCAACAGCAGCAGGAGAAGCAGCGCTTGTAGAAGGCTCATCGTTTTCTACCATGTGCAATTGAGATACAAATTGCTCCAAAATATGTACCATATCATCGCGCTTTGTTTCTTCCATAATGACATCCTTAATACGTGCAGAACCTTTAAGCCCCTTGAGGTACCAAGCCAGATGCTTGCGCATTTCACGGACAGCTACCGCTTCACCCTTCAATGCAACCAGACGATCCATATGCAGAATGGCAATGCGGATTTTTTCTTCCGGTGCAGGATCGGGCAACAGCTCACCTGTTTGCAAGTACTCAATCGTACGGTAGAGCATCCATGGATTCCCCAGAGCACCGCGTCCGATCATAACGCCATCACAATTGGTCAAATCCAGCATACGGCGGGCATCTTCCGGTGATGCCACATCACCGTTTCCAATTACAGGAATGGAAACTGCTTCTTTAACTTCTTTTATAATATCCCAATTCGCATGTCCCGTATACAGTTGCTCCCGTGTACGGCCATGTACGCTGACGGCCTGACCTCCGGCACGTTCAACAGCGCGAGCGTTCTCTACGGCATAAATATGCTCGCTATCCCAACCAATACGCATTTTCACGGTAACCGGCTTGCTTACTGATTCCACTACCGCCGATACCATTTCATAAATCTTGTTTGGATCGAGCAGCCAACGAGCACCTGCATCACATTTGGTCACTTTGGGAACTGGGCAGCCCATATTGATATCAATAATATCTGCATTCGTTTCCTGATCTACGACCTTCGCTGCTTCCACCAAAGATTCGCGGTCTCCCCCGAAAATTTGCAAGCTAAGCGGCTTCTCACGCTCATCTACAAACAGCATCTCGCGCGTACGCTTGTTGCCGTGAATGATCGCCTTATCACTAACCATTTCTGCGCACACCAGACCTGTACCGAATTCCTTGGCGATCAGGCGAAAAGCAGGGTTACACACGCCTGCCATCGGAGCCAGAACGACTTGATTTTTCATTTCAATATCGCCGATTTTCAACATATCTGTTCACCCCTTTATTCTTTCTTTTGTATCGTCACTTATCGTCATTCGGTCAGTTCCCGGACTTCAATTTCTAGCGTTTGGGCGATGATGTTCAGCATGTCTGGGTCTACTGTACGATTGCCTCGCTCCACAGCACCTAATACAGTCAAAGATATACCAGTACGTTCTGCCAACTCCTGCTGTGTGAACCCTTTTAGCTTCCGAAAGGCGCGGAGTCGTTGCGCCAGCTGCATGTTTTCCAAAGCTGTATGCCGTCCTTTCCATCCACAGAATTCAATGCAGTATGCACGATACTGTACAGACCGGACGGATCTTGGTTCGGAACGATATCAGCCAAAGGAACCAGCACAAAAGCACGCTCCAACATACGAGGGTGGGGAAGCTCCAAATCCGGTGTAGCCAGTTGCGCCGCTTCCATCCATAACAAATCCAGATCAATGGTTCGTGGCCCATTAGGAATATGTCTTACTCTCCCCAGACGACTCTCCACCTCCAGCATATATACCAGAAGCTCCTCTGGAGCAAGTGTTGTAGATACGGCTACCGTCATGTTCAAAAAAGAAGGTTGATCCAGATACCCAACAGGCTCTGTTTCGTACAGGCTGGAGCACCGAAGCACCCGTATACCCGGATGTTCGTCCAGCACCGTAATGGCTTCATACAGGGTATGCTCGCGCTCCCCCAAATTAGCCCCTAAAGCAATATAAGCCTCTGATGCCTCAGAGGTCGAATGTGCATTCATGTATCGTTCCTACTTTCTTGCGCGATAAAGCTCAACCGTCACGCCCTGAAAATGAATATCAAACGGCGGATGCGGCTTTGTGACTTTGACAGTCAGTGCATTGACACTAGTATAAGTGTCCAGTAGGGAAGATGCAATACGTTCGCCCAAAGCTTCAATCAATTGGTAAGATTCCTTTTCTACAATATCTTTAACGGTGTAATGCACCTCGGCGTAATTAACCGTTTTGTCCAAAGCATCCTGCTCACCCGCTTCACGCAGATCAAGCTCCAGTTCCAAATCAATGTAGAAACGCTGTCCCAGCTTACGTTCCTCTGGAAAAACGCCATGATATCCGTAATACTCCATACGATGCAAAACCATTTTATCCATCGTGGGTAGACCCCCTGTTTTTTATTTCAATTTTTTATAATAAATTTCTCTCTAAAAATACAGTGACTTTATGGCGCGTTGTAGCGGAATGAAGGATTTGAATCCGAAGAAGCGGAGCATTCGCCTTTGCAACGGGATTCTAACAGTCATATGTTTACCAATTCAAAAGAATCCCGTTGCAACAGCGATCGTAGGATCAAATCATTCGTGGAGCGTCTACCAACCACCATAACTCAGTGCATTTTTAGACCCGTACACCATCGCATCACACATACGTACGGTGCGCTTGATTTGCGCAACATCGTGTACACGCACAATTTGGCACCCTTGAGCAATGCCAAAAGCAACAGTAGCCGCCGTACCCTCCACCACATCATTCACAGGCAAATCCAGTGCTGTACGAATAAATCTTTTGCGTGACGTAGCCAATAACAGCGGAAAGCCCAGCTGACTCAATGTATCGAGAGAAGTCATGGCATGAATATTTTCATCGTAATCCTTGGCAAAACCGATACCTGGGTCTAAAATGATCTGTTCCTCACGTACCCCCGCATCCAGCGCTAATCGGATACTTTCTTTTAAATCGGACAGCATATCAGAAACCAAATCACTATAGTTACGGTCATGACGATTATGCATCAAAATGACCGGGCAATCGAATTCCGAAGCTACACGCGCCATATCGGGGTCTGCCTTAAACCCCCACACATCATTAATGATATGTGCGCCAGCCTCAAGTGCCTGTCTGGCTACCTCGGCTTTGTAAGTATCTACAGATAACGGAATGTGCGGTGCGATACGATGGATGGCCTGGACGACCGGAATGACCCGAGCCAGTTCCTCTTCCACACCTACCGGATCATGACCCGGGCGAGTAGACTCCCCACCAATGTCAATGATATCGGCTCCATCTTCCACCAGCTTCAATGCATGTAAAACAGCAATCTCGGGACTATAATGTAATCCTCCATCGGAAAATGAATCTGGGGTCACATTCAGTATACCCATGATCTGTGTGGAATGTCCGAGCGTAAGCTCGGCATCTCCCATTCGGTAACTACGTTGATAAAGGGTCGGTATGTTCACTTGATCCCTGCTTTCTGTCTATAATCGTGCAACAGCAAAGCTGTTATGGACCTGGGCTGCGTCAAGGAAACCGATAAATGGTTCGCTGCTCCTCCCGGCTCCAACAACAAATCCACGGGCCGTATTTCTTGTATAGAGTTGGTCATAAAAATTTCATCAGCCTGTTTCAGCTCGTCCCAGCGGTACAGGCCTTGCTCACAAGGAATGTCTCGCAGATGCGCCAGCTCCAAAATGAACTCACGCGTAATGCCTGGCAGAATCCCTGTAGACAAGTCAGGGGTATACAACGTATTGTTCCGCACAAAGAACAGATTGCTGACCATTCCTTCTGCCAGAAAACCATCCGCCGTAAGCATCATTCCTTCAGCCTTATAACGGACAGCCTCGGCATACTGCTGAAGTTCCCGCTTTGCAAGAATATTATTCATATAATGGAGCGACTTTAAGCGAACCTCACCCTCTGGAGTGTTTCTGGGAGTTCGCAACAACTGAAGTGCCGATGGGGAAGTGGATTGACCGGTTTGTGTATTGGTAGAGGGCAACGTTTTAGCGAACAGAATATGATTAGGACGCGTATAGTCCCCCGTCGGCAATCCTAGCACCTCTTCGCCCGCTGATACAGTGTAACGGATATAGGCTTCATCCAGTCCATTCGCCACTATCAGATGTTGAATGTGTCTCGTAAGTTGCTCCTCATCCGGTTGAAAAGGAATGCCGAGCATTCGGCAACCTTCCTGCAGTCGATGCAGATGCCGATCCAGCAAGAATGGGACACCCTTGTAGGTGCGGAATGTTTCAAACAAACCCATTCCGTATAAAAAGCCGTGATCACTTACGTGAATCACGGCTTTTTCGGCTTCCGTGAGGACGCCATTGACTCCGATATATTTCATGAATCAGACGCCTACCTTGCGTTTTAGGAAATTGCGTAACAGTTGATGCCCATAATCCGTAATAATGGATTCTGGATGGAACTGGACTCCTTCTACGGCAAATTCTTTATGCCGCAAACCCATAATTTCGCCTTCTGCGGTTTCAGCGGTAATCTCTAGACATTCAGGCAGACTCTCGCGCTCCACCAGCAATGAGTGATACCGGGTTGCTGTGAACGGAGAAGGCAAACCTTCAAATACTGACGTATTGTGATGAAGAATCGGTGATGTTTTACCGTGCATGAGTCGTTCAGCCCGGATAACCTTACCGCCGAAAGCCTGTCCGATGGCCTGGTGGCCGAGGCAAACGCCAAAAATCGGAATGCGACCTTTAAAATGGCTGATCACATCCAGTGATATCCCTGCCTCATTCGGCGTGCAGGGGCCCGGCGAGATCAAAATATGCTCTGGTGCCAGCTCTTCTATGCCTTTCACATCAATCTCATCGTTCCGTTTTACGGTTACTTCTTCGCCAAGTTCACCCAAATATTGAACAAGATTGTACGTAAACGAATCATAATTATCAATCACCAAAATCATACGACTCACCCTCCTGTGATACCGCCTCTGCTCAAAGCGGCTTCTTCTTCACCACATTGTACCGCCTTCATGACAGCTCTAGCCTTGTTCCGACATTCCCGGTATTCCCTGTACGGCTCTGAATCGATGACGATCCCCGCACCTGTCTGTAAATAGGCAGTGCTGCCTTTAACAGCTAATGTTCTTATTATAATATTTAATTCCATATTGCCGTTATAGTCAATCCATCCAAGGGACCCTGTATAAGGCCCCCGACGAACGGGCTCTAATTCTTCAATAATTTCCATGGTGCGCACCTTGGGTGCCCCGGTAATGGTTCCGCCTGGAAAGGTAGCAGCAATTACATCTATAGCTGTACGACCTGGGGCTAATTTTCCCTCAACCTGAGAAACCAGGTGCATAACGTGCGAATAATATTCGACCGTCAGCAGTTCAGGCACATGCACCGATCCGTATTCGGCAATCCGTCCGATATCGTTACGCTCCAGATCGACGAGCATAATATGCTCGGCGCGTTCTTTTTCGCTTGATAGAAGCTCTGCTGCCATAGCGGCATCTTCATCCGGTGTTAGCCCTCTTCTTCTCGTACCTGCAATAGGTCGGGCGCTCACACGTCCATTCTCCAGCTTCACCAACAATTCCGGCGAGCCACTAACGATCCGTAAATCTGGCATACGCAGCATACCCATATAAGGGGAAGGATTCAGCAGACGAAGCCATTCATATATATTTTCAGGGGGGGCTGTAAGCGCACGTTGCTGACGAATCGACAAATTAACCTGGAATACATCCCCTTGGGCAATGTATTCCTGCACACGTTTCACGGCTTGTTCAAAATCCTGTTGGTTGAATGCCGCTGTCCAGCCTTCAGATTCAAGATGAGCAGCCTCTAACCCTTCTTCGGCGAGCCTAGCACAACGACGAGGGTACGCAGGATCAATCTCTCCTGCATTTATGATGTTATTCCACTGAGTCAGCATACGTTCTGCACGTTGGGCAGCTTCCGCGTAATACTCGCAAAGTATAGGATTCGGCCCATCCAGCATAGCATGATTGGTCAAATCGGTATTATTGCTGACTTTATCGGAATGCGCAGGAGCGGGCATATGAACAGCACAATATATGCAGGATTTCTCGTGATCATAAATCCATAGCTCATCCACCCGCATCCATACATAATCAGGTATGCCCGTATCGTCTGCAGCTTGAGATGGCAAACGCTCCAACGAGCGAGCTACATCGTAGCCAAGATAACCCGCAAATCCTCCAGAGAAAAAAGGCATGCCAGGTACACGCGGCGCACGGTAAGGAGCGATCCAGTTGCTCATGACTTTCAAAGGTTTACCATGCATTTCTCCATGTTTCCCGCTTTGCAAATCAGTCCAAACTGCATGTTCTCCCTCGCCCTCCAATATAGCAACCGGATTTAAGGCCAGATAGGTGTACCTCCCACCTTTAGCGCTCTCCAGCAAAAAGGCATATGGAGACGAATCCTCCCAAGCCTTTTGCCACGATGACGGTAGACCCCCCACGGGTAATGAGTACTCAGCAATATAAGGAAGTATGCTCCAGCCTTCCTCCTGCCAAACCTGCCACTGCGCCTCCGTCACTCTAGCTGTCGATTTCATCCGTGTGTGCTTCCCCTTCCCTACTTTTCAATAAGTCTATATTCTCTCCTTAAAAAGAAACCCCCACCCCCCTGCAACAGGGAAATGAGGGAATCCTTACGTATAGTATACACAATTACGACATAATTACAGCTCGAAATTGTATAGTGGTGTACTCAGGTAACGTTCTCCATTACTTGGAACAATGACAACGATCCGTTTACCCTTGCCCAATTGCTTAGCAAGTTTCAAAGCCGCATGAACAGCCGCGCCAGATGAAATACCGGACAAAATGCCCTCTTCCTTGGCCACTCTACGTGCTACCTCGAAAGCTTCATCGTTTTCTACATGAATAATTTCATCATAGATATCACGGTTTAAAATTTCAGGAATAAAGTTGGCACCCAGCCCTTGAATCTTGTGGGGTCCTGGCTTACCGCCTGCTAACAGCGGGGAAGAGGCAGGCTCTACAGCCACAACTTTAATATCAGGGAATTCTTTCTTAAGCACTTCTCCGGCACCAGAAATGGTTCCACCAGTACCTATTCCCGCTATAAAAGCGTCCAGAGTTCCGCCAATGGAACGAATGGCTTCCACAATCTCAGGACCGGTCGTTTCACGGTGAATTTTGATATTAGCTTTGTTTTTGAACTGCTCAGCAGCAAAATATTCCGGATTTTCACTCAGCAATTCTTCCATTTTCTTAACGGACCCGTTCATGCCTTCTGATCCTGGTGTTAACACAAGTTCGGCTCCATAGGCACGCAACAAATTACGACGCTCTATGCTCATCGTTTCTGGCATAACGATTACTGCCTTATAGCCCTTCGCAGCAGCAACCATAGCCAAGCCGATTCCTGTATTACCGCTAGTTGCTTCAATAATCGTACCGCCTGGCTTAAGCAAACCTTCACGTTCAGCTTCTTCTACCATGCTAATCGCAATACGATCTTTTACACTGGAGCCTGGGTTCTGATATTCCAGTTTCAAATAAATTTCGGCGCTATCTTCCGGTACGATCCGGTTGAGCCGAACGAGGGGAGTTTCCCCGATAAGTTCGGTGATGTTATTAACAACTTTAGCCATGATAATTCCTCCCTGACTGTAGATGATATATTAAAAATTGCGAAATCATATTGTAGATCAATCTTAGTCAATCACTTTAATTTTGTACCGTTCATTTAATTTCCGATAAAAATAGTGGGTTTTATACGCTAATCATAACAATCTTCAATTCCAATGTCAATACGAGTGAGTAAGCCGCGATGCTGGCAACCCGCGTTATCAGCATCGTGCTTCCTTCAAACCAATATTCTTTCACTACGTTACAAAGCAGCAGAGGATGCATCTTTTCCAGATAAAATACGCGCTCCATATTTATCACGTAGACTCTTCTCGACCTCTTCCAAAGGAGCGGCCTGTGCAAGCGCAAGAGATCGGCGAATTTGCTGCCGGATCTGCTGCTTATCCGGAGAACTCTTCAACCGGACATCCTGTACATAAATGACAGCATAGCCATCGTTAACAGAGATCGGACCTGCAACATCCCCGGAGCTTAGCTCTCTCGCCGCCTTCATGATCGCCTCCGGTTGCAATGGATCATATTCATCCACCCATCCCAACTGCCCGCTGCTATCCTTGCCAAAAGGCTTACCTGAGTACTCTTGAATCAGCACATCGAAGCTCTCCCCCTGCTTGACCCGATCTAGCAACGCTTCTGCTTCCTCCGCATTATCCACATAAAGAGCTGCCAATTGGATCTGCTTACCGAAGGCAAATTCCTCATGGTGCTGTTCCCAATACTCGTCAATCTCAGCTTCCTGAACTTGAATACCCTGCGTGGCTATTTTCTCCAAACCAATCCGGTATTCCGCTTCATTCCGCAAGTCAACCGGATCTAAGCCAAACTGTCGCTGCATTTCATCAAAGTAGGCATGATCTGAGTCATACCCTTTACTATCCTGCTCCAGCACCTGCTGTAAATCCTCTTGGGTGATCTTGATACCAAGACGCTTGGTTTCAGCCTGCACGGCTTTACGATTCAACATTTGCAGCAGCGTATTGGTTCCATATCGCTTTTTCAGTTCCGCTACCCACTGTTCCTCCGATATGCCTTCCTGACCCATCTCCGCCACAGTATGATCGCCGTCATCCTTGCTTACATCACCCGGCTTTGACAGCCCCCGAAGCATGATAAGACCACCCAAGGCGGCGACGCTAACGGTCAGAATAATGACAGCTGTCCATAATCCTTTTTCCCGTGTAGTCATCGCTTGCACCGCCCATCCGGTTAGGATTTGGCTTGATCTAACAGATTTTGCAATTCATCCTTATTAAACTGATAAGCCTCATTACAAAAGTGACATACGACCTCAGCCTGTCCTTCTTCCTCAATTAACTGCTCTAATTCGCTTTCTCCCAAACTGATCAATGTTTTTTCCACGCGCTCACGTGAACACTCACATTGAAAATGGATATCCAATTCATCGAGAATCCGAACGTCCGGCAGCATCCAGCGCAGCATTTCATCAAGTTCCAACCCTTGATCCAGCAAAGCAGTAACGGGTGGAATGGAGCTGACTGCATTTTCGATCGCAGTAATCTCATCATCATTCAAGCCTGGAAGCAACTGAATAATAAATCCACCAGACACAATAACCGAGTTATCAGTATCTACCAGCACACCCAAGCCCACCGCTGACGGGGTCTGTTCTGATTTGGCAAAATAATAGGTAAAGTCCTCACCCAGTTCACCGGAAATAATCGGAGTACTGCCGCGATACGGTTCTTTTAACCCCAAATCCTTGATGATATGAATGAACCCCTCTGTACCTACGGCACCCGCTACATCCAGTTTGCCCATACTATTGCTTGGCAAATGCACATGCGGTTCAGTAACATAACCTCGCACTTCTCCTACAGCATTGGCATCAACGATGATTTGCCCAATCGGTCCATCACCTTTAACTTGAATGGTCAATCGCTCTTTGCCTTTTAGCATAGAACCCATAATAGCACCTGCTGTGAGGGTTCGCCCCAAAGCAGCGGTAGCCGTTGGATACGTATCATGTCTTCTCCGCAATTCCTCTACCAATTGAGTTGTCCGAACAGCAAAAGCTCTAACCCTCCCATCCATGGCTGTTCCACGAATAAGTCGATCCTGCTTATTTTCCATATTGATATCCTCCCCTATTCACCAGGACAGCTATGCTGCTTATTTTCGTTAGTATTGCTCATCATTGAAGCATAATTTCCTACTATATAAACAACCTGCATCTACAGATCACGCGAATTGTTCAAAAACGTAACATATTTCAGTATAGACGAAAAACGCCGCTAATCCAAACCGATAAGATCATTCGGTTGGACTCAGCGGCAGCTTATATCCACTTTTTTATTCGGCGTTACGTTGGTAAATGATGCGTAATCCTTCGAGCGTCAACATCGGCAACACTTTCTGAATGCTCTCTGTCTCTGATGCGATTAGCTCTGCAAGACCTCCGGTAGCAATAACTGTAGGCTCCGCCTGCATTTCTTCCTTAATGCGCCGCACAATGCCATCCACTTGCCCAGCATAACCGAAGATAATCCCAGCTTGCATGGCATGAACCGTATTACGACCAATAACCTTTTTGGGTTTCTCCAACTCGATGCGGGGTAGCTTGGAAGCCCGTTGATACAGTGCCTCTGTCGAAATCCCGATACCCGGCACAATGACACCGCCCAAGTAGTTTCCCTTATCGTCAATACAATCAAACGTCGTCGCTGTCCCAAAATCCACCACAACCAGTGGCCCGCCGAACCGTTCGACTGCCGCAACAGCGTTCACGATCCGATCCGCGCCTACTTCACGTGGATTCTCATAACGCAGGTTAAGACCGGTCTTGATTCCCGGTCCGACGATTAACGGCGTTTTGCCTATGTATTTATCGCACATTTCTTCTAATACACGGACCAACGGCGGAACGACAGAGGAAATAATAACTCCCTGGATGTCTTCCTTTAATACGCCACCCATACTAAAAAGATTATGTATGAGTACGCCGTATTCATCTGCGGTTGCCTGTCTGGAGGTACTGATCCGGTAATGGTGCAACAGCTCCCGCCCTTCGTATATCCCCAGAACAATATTGGTATTACCTACATCCACTACAAGAATCAATGGGTGTCACCTATCTTTCTTTGCGTTAAGGTCAAGGCTGATATCTAGGTTATGAAAAGAGTAAGTCAGCCTGCCGACAGAAATCACATCTACGCCACTCTCAGCCATCTCACGCACTGTATCCAGCGATACATTGCCCGAGGCTTCTGTTTTGACATGTGGTGCCCGTTCCCGAATGAACCGAACGGCTTCCTTCATATCTGGGGCAGACATGTTATCCAGCATAATGATATCCGCCCCAGCTTCCAGGGCTTCCTGAACTTGTTTCATGTTTTCCGTCTCTACTTCAATCGTCATCGTATGCGGTATATTAGCGCGCGCTCGACTTACAGCCTGTTCAATCCCACCTGCACCCTTAATATGATTATCCTTAATCATAACAGCATCGTACAGGCCAAAGCGATGATTCGAGCCACCGCCTACACGCACAGCATACTTCTCCAGCAACCGATGTCCTGGTGTTGTTTTACGTGTATCCACCAAGCGAGTGGACAAACCATGCAATTGATCTATAAAAGCCCGAGTCCGCGTGGCAATGCCAGACATCCGTTGGAGCAAATTTAACGCCAGTCGTTCTCCAGTCAGAATTGCATGGGTACTCCCCGTCACTTCCGCCAAAACGCTTCCCTTTTCAATCCACTGTCCATCCGTCACCAGCGGAGTGAACGACAAGAAAGGGTCCACTACCTGAAATACAAGGGCAGCCACGGGTAAACCGGCAACCACGCCGCTCTCCTTGGCATGAATGACAGCCTTGGATTGGTGGCCCTGCTCAATCGTCCAGCGCGTGGTTACATCGCCAGAGCCCGTATCCTCTCGCAGCCAGCTGCGAATTTGTGCTGTCAGTTCTTCCTGATATCCACTAAACTCTCCATAAAGCTCGCTGTTAGATGTCATGAACGTACTCCTCCGTTATCCCTTGCTCACGTCTCTGCTGAACATGCTTTCGCCAGACGCTATCATCTGTCTCAGGAAAATCCTCGCGATAATGCGCTCCCCGGCTCTCCTCACGTAGCAGCGCACCATCTGTTACTAATAAAGCACAGGTGAGCAAATTGGCAAATTCGATCTCTTCCCGGCCGGCGATCACACCCTCAAAAATAGGCATTTGCCCTTGCAGCTCATCTAATGCTGCTTGCAACCCCTCGCCGTGCCGCCGAACTCCAGCATAACGAACCATTGCTTCTTGCAGCTTATGCCGCTGCTCCGCGACGGATGAAGCCGGGAACTCTGTACGGTTATCGCTATAAGATATCAACGTATGGCCGACCAGAGGTGGCAATGAATGCAGTCGCTCAATAATCCTGCTGGCGAATACAATAGCTTCAGATAACGAATTGCTTGCCAGACGATTAGCTCCATGAACACCTGTAGAAGAGGTCTCCCCGCAGGCGAACAAACGCGCAATGCAGCTTTCCCCGTGTAAATTGGTTTGAACACCACCCATCATATAATGAGCAGCAGGCGCAATGGGGATCCAGTCTGTCGTCATATCCAAACCAAATGACAGACATGTCCGATAAATGGTTGGAAAACGTTGCTTCACCCGCTCTGGCGGCTCGTGTGTAATATCCAGGTATACAAACGCAGCTTGGGTGCGTTCCATCTCATGAATGATAGCACGAGCTACGATATCTCTGGGTGCAAGCTCCTGCCGGGAATCATACTTGTCCATGAAGCGTTCTCCGTGAATATTGCGTAACACGGCTCCTTCTCCCCGTACAGCTTCAGAAATTAGAAACCTTGGAGCGCCCGGATGGCACAACGCCGTAGGATGAAACTGTATGAATTCCATATCCCGTACAATCGCCCCAGCACGATATGCCATAGCAATACCATCCCCGGTTGCAATATCCGGGTTGGTCGTATAACGGTATAATTGCCCGCTACCTCCTGAGCACAAAATCGTTGCATTAGCAGTTATATACGACCTTTCCCCACCTGGGTTTTGGACGAGTGCCCCAATACACTCACCATGCTCCGTCAGCAGATCAATTACCATGCACTCTTCCCACACTTCGATACCGGGATGGGCAGCAACCTGCTTTGACAACGCACGAACAATCTCATAACCCGTAGCATCTCCATTTGCATGCAAAATACGCCGATGACTATGTGCTCCTTCCCGTGTCAACGCTAGGTCACCCTCCACACGATCAAAAGCCGTCCCCAAACGTATTAACTCTTGAATACCAACTGGACCTTCATGGACAAGCGTACTGACCGCCTCACATTCACACAGACCTGCACCAGCAATCAGGGTATCTTCCATATGATAAGCTGGTGTATCCTCGTCCGATGTGACAGCAGCGATGCCGCCTTGAGCATAACGCGTGTTGCTTTCCATTAAAGCCTTCTTGGTAATCAGCAACACTTTCCGATTCTCCGCAGCCTTAATCGCCGTATATAAGCCCGCAATGCCCGAGCCGATAATTAACACATCGGCCTCCAATCGGGTCAATTCCGCTACATCAAAATCAACTAGATATCTTGGAATCATGCCTTCACCTGATTTCACAGAAGAATAGCGCACACCATAGGTTCTACAGTATGCGCTCACGTATATGTTCAAAATGATAGAAAGTCGATTGCAGCGGCTGTTGGCTTTTATAAGCTAAGAAGACGACAGCCGTTTATTTAACAATAAATGTACACAACGTTCCGGTGTCTGTCAAATCACGTTAGCGATAATCTTCCATTTAAAAAGCTCCGGAAAACCCATAATACCTGGTTCCCCGGAGCTTACATATACGCTTATTCAACTATCCATCGGATGATTAGGTCGTTGTCGGTGGAGTACCACCGGAGTTGCCCGAATTGTTATCATCCTCTGGCTTTTGCAGATTAGGGATATCATTCGGTTGATCCGTTGTATTCTTAGGCTCGTCATCCTTACCTTGAATACGTACACGGACGTCGCCAATGTTGTCGATCACAGGCTCACCGTTTTCCGGTGTTCCTTCTCCCTCAGTCGTGCCACCATCCAAAGAACCTGTCTCAATCAAACGTTTGATTTGTTCAAGTTCCAAGGTTTCTTCTACCAGCAAGGTTTGAGCAATCAAATGAACCTCTTTGGAATACTTGGTCAGGAGTTCTCTAGCACGCTCATAAGATTCAGTGATGAAGCGATTCATCTCCTGGTCAATCTGATAAGCGATCTGATCACTGTAGTTCTGCTCATGACCGATATCACGTCCAAGGAATACTTGGCCTTGTGAAGTACCGAACTGCATCGGACCAAGCTTCTCACTCATACCATATTCTACGATCATGCTGCGTGCAATGCTTGTCGCTTGCTGGAAGTCGCTATAGGCTCCCGTTCCGATCTCACCAATGAACAGTTCCTCGGATACGCGTCCACCCAACAATCCAGTGATTTTGTCCAGCAATTCCTGCTTGGTAGTCAGCATGCGGTCTTCCTTCGGAAGCATGATGACATATCCGCCTGCACGTCCACGTGGAATAATCGTTACCTTGTGAACCATGTCGGCATTTTCCAAGAAGAAACCAATAATCGTATGGCCTGCTTCATGATAAGCAACAATTCGTTTCTCGCGGTCACTGATTACGCGGCTGCGTTTTTCTGTACCTACGATAACACGGTCGATGGCTTCATCTACTTCTCGCATCGAAATATCTCTGCGGTTACGACGAGCCGCCAACAAGGCAGCTTCGTTCAACAGATTTTCCAGGTCAGCGCCTGTAAAGCCTGTTGTACGTTTCGCAATTACGTCCAATTTAACATCCTTCGTTAATGGCTTGTTGCGAGCATGTACATACAATACTGCTTCACGGCCTTTAACATCTGGACGATCAACCGTAATTTGACGGTCAAAACGTCCTGGACGAAGCAACGCCGGGTCTAAAATATCCGGACGGTTTGTAGCCGCTACGATGATGATACCTTCGTTTGCGCCAAATCCATCCATCTCTACGAGCAATTGGTTGAGCGTCTGCTCACGTTCATCATGTCCGCCACCCAATCCGGCGCCACGTTGACGTCCAACGGCATCAATCTCATCAATGAAAATGATACAAGGTGCGTTCTTCTTCGCATTCTCGAACAAATCACGAACACGGGAAGCACCGACCCCGACGAACATTTCTACAAAATCAGAACCCGAGATGCTGAAAAACGGTACTCCGGCCTCGCCTGCAACAGCTCTCGCCAAGAGTGTTTTACCCGTACCTGGAGGGCCCACTAACAGGACACCTTTTGGAATACGAGCGCCCACAGCTGCAAACTTGCGTGGGTCCTTCAAGAATTCTACGACTTCGACAAGCTCCTGCTTCTCTTCGTCAGCCCCTGCCACGTCCTCGAACGTAACCTTCTTCTTCTCTTCGTTATACAGACGGGCTTTGCTCTTGCCGAAGTTCATAACTTTGCCGCCACCGCCCTGTGCCTGATTAAACAGGAAGAAGAACAACAGGAACATGATCACCAAAGGAATGATAGAAGTCAAAAACGTCAGCCAAATGCTTTCGCCTTCCATTTTCTTCTGCACGTATTCAAACCCGTTCGTTTCGCTGGCATTCACCAGTTCACTTAGTGCTTGATCCGTTGGTGGAACATATACGGAAAAATTGGTCGATTTAGCATTAGCCGGCTGCTTCTTATATGCACCGGTTACAAGATAGGCGTAACCGTCAAATTGGACCGTTACTTTAGAGATGTTATTAGCTTTAACCTCTTGCCGTAATTGGTCATATCTAGGGAGATCGGAGGCTTCGTTACTGTTGCTAACAAACTGAACGATACCCACCACAACTAAAAAAAGAATCAAATAAAAACCAGAATTCCGGATGAACCGATTCATCCCCTACCTCCTCTCGAGACACTTAAGTTATTTTACCATAGCCTGTAAGTCCTTCTCAACAAAGGGCCTTATTTAGTCCTAGGACTGGAGGCTGAGATTAGCTGGTGTAGATTTCCGGCTTTAAAATCCCTATGTATGGGAGGTTCCGGTAGTGCTCGGCATAGTCCAGACCATAGCCGACAACAAACGCATCTGGAAGCGTAAATCCAGTATAATCTGCTTCAAGATTAACCGTCCGGCGTGCAGGCTTGTCGAACAAGGTTACGACACATACCGAATTGGCATTACGATTCTTAAGCAGTTCAATCAAATGCGTCAGCGTCAGGCCGCTGTCGATAATATCTTCGACAATCAGAACGTCGCGTCCTTCCACAGATGCGTCCAAATCCTTAATGATTTTGATGATACCTGAGGATTTTGTGGACGCTCCATAACTTGATACAGCCATGAAATCAAGCTCCAACGGCACTGTAATGGATTTAACCAAATCAGCCATAAAGATAAACGCACCTTTCAGCACGCAAATCACCAATGGATTTTTTCCTTCATATTTTACGCTGAGCTGTGCACCCAATTCCTTAATTTTACTCTGAATTTCTTCTTCGCTGATCAATATTTCCTGAATATCATTTTGCAACGGTGTAAACCTCCTAAGTTTATACTATGAAAGCCGTTCCTGCGCAATTACCGGTGCCCCGGACTCTCTCGTCTTTGCCATGACATATATATAACCGAAGACGTGTGCTTTTGCACCGCGGCATGTACAGAACGTCGTACGCCCGGAATCCAGAGAATAGCTCCAGAGTGGTCGCAGACGATGGGAATAACGGAACGCATTGAAGGAGGTATTTTTTCATCAATAAAAATATCTTTAACCTTTTTTCTTCCGTTTAATCCCATTACATACATGATATCTCCAGGTAATCGCGAGCGTACAGTCAAAGGCAGACTCAATTGATCTGCGTCGAACCACGCTTCCTCCTTATTCGCCGGATGGTCCGCATCCGAATAGGAAGCCCTTCGCCACCGAAGTATACCACCTGCCTCAGGCAACTCTAGCTCACCGGAAATAGGCAATACACTTAGTCCATAGCACCATTCGCCCATAACGACTTGCGTACGGTCAAACAAAACCGCCTGGTCATATTCGCGGACTCCAACCGCACCGCCTCCCAAATCCAAACTCCATGTAGACGATGCCTCTTGGAGAAGTCTTAGTCGAACGGTCTCAATTTTACGAAAATCAAAATTTTCACTGTCCGAAGGCAGATAATTTAATATTAGTTTAATCAACCTCCGTTGTAAAGCAACGGATAGCTTACGGTATGAAGCGATGGGAAACATGTACCTGCCATTATCCAAGCTCACCATTTTCTCGTATGCTGACAGCGTAGATGCCTCCATAAAGTCATTTTCGTCAGCCATCGTTTCGGCCAGCCGGTTCAGGGACGGTGTCAGTCGCTCATTATATTGCCCCAAAAAAGGAAGCACATCCATGCGGATGGCGTTACGGCGGTATTTGGACGATAAATTAGTGCTGTCTATCACATAGGAAAGACCATAAAAGTTACAAAACTCAATCAGGTCAGCCTTGTACATACGTAGCAGCGGGCGAATGAGTTGCACATTTTTTTCCCTGCGCGCCAAACGCATACCCGCCAAGCCTGCTGGGCCGCTACCACGCAGCAAGTGCAAAAGAACCGTTTCGGCTTGATCGTCGCCGTGGTGGGCCATTGCAATATGCTGTGCTTCCCACTTTGTAGCCATATCATGTAAAAAGCTGTAGCGCAGCTCGCGGGCTGCTTCCTGTGGTCCCTTCCCGCTCTCCTTCATATAAGCGGGTACATCCACCCGAGTCATTTCAAATGGAAGTTCAAGCTTTCGGGCAATATTGCGTACCTCTTCAGCCTCCGCATCTGATTCCTCTGGTCTGAAGCCATGATGAACGTGAGCGCAGACGAGTTGTAAAGGCATATGTATAACGGATATTTCATGTAAAATGTGCAAAAGGGCCACCGAATCCGGCCCACCGGATACAGCAACCACAATGCGGTCTCCGGGGCTCCACAGTGAATGATCTCGCGCCAAGGCGAGCACTTCCTGTACAACACCGGTCGGTTTTGTTGTTCCCATTCACGACCCTCTTTTCTCCCGACCGTAAAAATGATGATCATCTGTTATCTTATGTAAGTCATGCTGCTACCTTAACGCAATCCAGAGCGCTCCGGCAAGCAGCAAAAGCGATACCGTAAAAGCATATCCCAGCCAGCGTGGGTTCCCTCTTTTGACCGACGATTGCCTGACATGTGCGGAAGCCAAACGTGACCAAGATCGGGCCGCTGCACGAGTATCGGAATATTCTCCACGCACTGCACCCAGTAGCCATTCGGCATAGGGGCGTAATACACGGCTGCGGCGAATGATGACCGTCAATTCTGCCGTATTACGCAACTGTGGCAGCCTGCTCGCAGCCGCCTTTAACGATTCGCTCTCCAATATATGAATCGTTAGAAGAGCGAAGGCAAATAGGTCATACTGGGAATCGGCATTTCGGCTGCCAGCATTCCAGAATCCCCTGTCATACCATTCTGTAAATTGTTTAACACTCCGACCAGCAAGAGACACCCCACCGTAGTCAATTAATTCAGCCTCTCCATAGGCATTGACCAAAATATTCTGCGGCTTCAGGTCGCCAAACACCCATCCTGCCTGATGGAGATCCGCCAGACGATTCAGTATACCGGTTCCAGCCACACCATACCATTCCGGCCCTTTGGCCGCCACAAAACGATGAAGCGGATCACCCTTAACATATCGCATAACATAAAAGGGGATTTCTCCGCTGCGTAACACTACATCATCCACCTCAAACAAAAAGGAAGGATTTCCATTTCGCTGAAGGGCGGCCTGAGTCCCCTGAGACTGCAATGTGGTTAGCACATTAATCTCTGATTGCAGATCAAGCGTGTTCTTCCCCATTTTCAGAGCAAATTGCCGATCGGCCTGTGCTTCTTTTACCAAATATACAGTTCCGTTCGCTCCCCGGCCCAGCAAGCGCTGGATGACATAGCTGCTCCGCTTCCACTTGCCCTTGATGACCGTTCCGGGTGCAAGAACGGGATCAGACGACGTAGTCACCGAGCATCCCTTCTCCTTTGCCATAGGATTCTTCCAGATCTTTCTGTTCTCCTAGTGTAACATATCGGTAATAATCAATCACTTGTAAAATGGCAGGACCTGTCGGTGTTGCCCCTTTCATCCGCAAGCGTCCAAATATCGATTTGATCTGGTTAAGCTCAGAGGTCCAACCGATATCCATGACTGCGTCTTCTCCCATTTTTCCGCCCGGAAAATGAAATACAGATATACGGCTGTGTCCACTTCTGGACTGTAAACTGAGCAGCAAATCACGAATGCTGTCCTCTACAGCAGGCAGCTTGGGCTTCATGCTCGCACTTGCATCAATGAGCAAAGCAATCTCCAGCGTGCTTGTTTCTGTCAGCTCATCCATCACCTCAACTACTTGGGCTCGTTTGGCCGGAGGAAGTTCGCCGATATGTTTAGCGCCACCCTCACCCAGAATGTGCGTTAACTCTCTATTAACCGCCTGCTGAATGGTTTGAACCACGGTCTTGCGCGTCATCATCTGCATGGTCTGCGCCAACTGTTTCGTCCCTACGATTTGGCTAAACCCTCCCCCTGCTTTAGCAATTTCTTGAATCTCCGCACTGCCAAGCTCGCCAATAGTTCCATAATCTATGACTCCGGCGACGTTCACTGTAATACCTTCCCGTAAAGCTTGGGCAGCCGCCATGACCGGACTAACACCTACATTCGAGCATCCGTCTGTAATGATCAAAATTTGCTTCATCGTTTTTTGACCTCCGCTTCCTCTTAATCTATCCCGATAGATTCTATCTTTGCCTAATCCGGAACGATTCAAACGAAGGATGCGGATTTTTAAAAACGAATAAGGAATTTCCCGGGCAATGTCGGATTAGCTCACCGTCCGTGGACGTTCCAACCACCTCATGCCAGGTACATGGAGAGTTGCCCACTCTGGGCGGAAGTGATCTATTTTACTAACGACTACTGTCATATCATCATAGATTTGATTTTGTTGGTATCGAATAACCCTTTCTAGTAAACAGTCGGCCAACTGCTGTGGATCTTCGCTTTCAATTTCCTGAATCATGCGTTTCATCCATATTTCCTTATTAACCGCATAACCCGGTGAGTCGTATATACCGTCTGTAATCATAATGAGAATATCACCCGGCTGGAGCTGCAGTGATACCAGATCAATTTCAATATCCTGTATAATGCCAATCGGCAAGTTGCTGGCAGATACGGGAATGACCTCCTCCCCTCTTTTAATAAAACTCGGCGTAGACCCAATCTTCATAAAGGTTGTCTGGGCCGTGTACTGATCAATCAGCGCCATATCGACCGTAGCATACATTTCCTCAGGTGATCGCAGCATCAGGACAGAGTTAACCGACTTGATCGCCAATTTTTCGTCCATACCCGATTGCAGTAATTCCTCCAAAATGTTAAGTGCTGCACTGCTCTCTTGCTGCGCGCGCTCTCCGTTCCCCATACCATCGCTTAAAGAGACTGCAAAAGTCCCGTTCCCTAGCTCCATCATGCTGTAGCTGTCTCCTGAGAAAAAATCGCCTCCTTTGGCGGCACTAGCTACTCCTGTAGCAATCTCATACGTTTTAGCAGAGCCGAACATGACTGTAGCCAAGCCTTGGCGGCGATCTGCCTCCGTTTCGCGCATCACAGCTATATGCTCGTCCAGTATGTCCGACAGAAGTGGAGCAATGATTTTCCGACATTCATCAAATCCCCTTGTATAGGCATGGACAATCTCAATTTCTACCTGACCTGCATCCAGGTTAATGATCTCAATGGATTGAATGGACAAGCCCAGTCTATCAAGAGCCTCCCGTATTTGCTCCTCCTGCCGATGCATGGTCTGCCCTTCCCGCTGAATTTCTCGCGCTAAATCCTCCATGATTTGTGATACACCCGATAGTTGGTCAGCAACAAGCTGACGACTATCGTATACTTGGCGCTTCCACTGCATATTATGTTGGTAGAGGCTATACTGCTGCTTCATCACTTGCAGGACAGCACCCGTTTTAGCACATGCCTTGCTCCATTGCGGCGGTATCTGATCTGGTTCCAAATCCGGGTTATCCTCAATGGCGCTCATCATTTCCGTCATATACTGATGAGTTTGCATAAACTTGCCGTCCCAGCACTGCTCACACTTGAAGCAGGAGGCACATGTCCCTTCCGCCACCGCATTCATAAAGTGTTCGATTTCACCATCCGACTTCGTGCTCTCACTCGCAGATATCTGATGAAAGCTGCGGGATAGCTGACTGAATACACGGGAAAACTTCGTTACCCGCTCTGCGGTGAGATCGCGGACCCTTTTGGCATACTCATGCTGAGATTTGGCGTGGTCCTGCGTACCGGGAACATAGGTAGAAACCGCTTTAAAGAAACTTTTTGGGGTCATTAAGAATAATAGAATTGCCGCACAGCTCTCCCAGGTTGACGTCAGCACGTCTCCGGTCCCGTCCAAATAGATCGTCAGAATTGAGGAGCCTAGCAGCATCCCAAGCGCAACAGCACCTTTTTTCCCTTCACGCAGCATTCCTGCCAGCAAACCTGCAAAAGCGAGTAAACTCATCTGCACAATTGCAGACATATTGGCCAAGCTTAAAATTAAGCCAGTAATTACACCAACCGATGCACCGAGCGAAGCACCTCCCACCAAAGCAAACACCAAGACCAAATATCGCGACAGTACATGATCGACAGACAATGAATGAACAGTCCATCCTACTGCTCCCGTCATCACAGAGGCTAATAAAATAATAAGACATAAAATTTCCTCATTCTTGAGCTGGCTTGTCTTCTTGCGATACGTAAACAACGGTATGGCCTGCGTGAACACCAGCGTAAGCATAAAGCTGAGAACCGCATCCGTTCCCACAATGATAAGTTCATACCATGTAAAAGTTGGAGCCATCACGGCGTTAAATAAATTGACCATAAACACCGACAAGAAAACCATAAGCGGTGCATAGGATAATTCCAGACGGTCGAAGGTTCGTAGCCCGCGGTAGAGGAGATAAAATACCAGTAGCTCGCCACCAATCATAAATAACGATGGGTAAGGAGCTAACAGGCTGCCTAACACAACTGATACAGCTACAGGCAGCATCAGATCACGCCGAAGAAACGTTATGACCGCAAAATAAGCGAGGGCAAAGGGAGAAAGCTCGTCCAAAATAGTGGCGCGTCCCAGTAGAACTCCCATAGCTGACAATAGCAGCATCCATCTTTGCGCCGTTACCCATTGCACCACTTTATGTGATTCCAGCCGTTTCTTGAGTCTGGAAGACCAACCTTCCGTACGCTCTTTGGATTTGGACTTTCTAGATTTTAACCCCGGAAAATGTACCACGTTCCATTTCTCCATCATGCGTCAGGCACCCCATTCATCAATTTGATGTTCCCATCTTAAACCGGAACGATTGAGAAAGTTTGTCAGAACCTCACGTCTTATTCCAAGAAATTTCCGACAAAAAAACGTTCTGCGCGAAAGGACAGAGCACCACTCCGAACATCAAGCTACGCCCGTATGGAAGCTGATGGAAGAAGCGTCCCGCTCCTCCTTGCATGACCTCTCGATGTCGTCCATCCCGATGCCCAGACTAGCGATTTGCACAGAAGATAGACGGAAAACCGTTGGAGTTTGTCGGACGATTATGTCCTCACGACAAAAAAAACATCCACTTTTCAGCATCGTAGCTCTTATCTTCTTCGTCGAAATTGCGAATCTCATAAATGCCCGTACGACTAACCACTGGATTCAGCGCCGACAGCCACTGCTTATCGCATCTGTTGTCGGTAGAACGCAAAAAAACCGTAGCAGTCTCTCGACTGTACGGTTTTCCGTGTATGATTGATACGGTTGTCAAAGTGAATTAAACACGCTTCGCGCCGCGTCCTCCGCGTTTACCTTCGGTGTTCTTTTTCAGCGACGAAATGCGTTCCTCACTATCTTTCAGGAAGCGTGACATTTTATCCTCAAATGAAGGTTTACCCGGTGCAGGCTTGAAAGAACGGCCTCCACGATCGCGGTTGAAACCACCGCCACCACCACCGCGTCCTTGACTTGGACCTGAACCTCCACCGCCGAAACGGTCGCCTCCGCCTGGTCCTCCTGTACGCTCCGGTCTTGGAGCTCTTGGGGGACGGGCTTCACTTGCCGGCTTGTCAATCGTTTGCTTAATGGAAAGTCCGATTTTGCCATCTTTGTCAACATTAATGACTTTCACCGTCACAACATCATTAATCTTCAGGTGGTCGTTAACATCCTTAACATAGTTATCGGCGATTTCCGAGATGTGAACGAGACCCGTGACACCTCCAGACAAATCCACAAATGCTCCAAAATGCGTGATGCCTGTCACTTTGCCCTCTAACTTGGTGCCCACTTCAATTGCCATAGAATAAAATGATCCTCCCTTAAAATATACAACCGATTTTTTTGCAAAAAAATCCCGCTGTGGTGATTTGATTATACAAAATGGCGGAACCAAGGTCAACTAAGCATTGGCCCGATAATGTTCCTATTTCTGATCTCCGATGATTGGCGTCTCTTCCGGTTTGTAAAGACCGTACTTGCTTCTGGCAATCTCGCCAATGTACTCAGGGTCCTTGAGACGATTCACTTCGGTTTGAAGCTGTTGTTCCGTTTGTGTAGCAGCTTGCTTCTGCTTTTCCTTCTGGGTGAGCTGTTCACTTCGATCGGCCATAATCATGCCTTGAGAAAAAAAGGTAAAAATTGCCCAACTACCAAAGGCGGCAAGCGATAGCAACCAAATCATGATTCGCCTGCGCCCGCCCGCGTTGGACTTGGACGTAGAAGATGAATGGCGATCTACAGACGAATTACGCATGATACTACCTCCTTCCAAACCATCTTTTCGCTGTGTTTTTCAGTCTGATACCCAGCTTCACAAGCAACAATGGAGTCTTCCAGCGCGCTTTAAGCGGACCGATCAGCCATAGGATCGGCTTCCAAACCGGCATCAGGATGTATATCAGCATCCTTCCCAGGAACACAATAAGTGCCCATGTCCATCCGACCAGCTTGCGTAACAGCCGATACAGCGCTAACACCGGAAGAACAATCAGGATGCGCAGTATGCTGTTCACGATCAACGTCAGTCTGCGAACTATCTCTAATAACATTACCACAAAACGTTGGGTTGTAACACTAAAGGCCCAAAAATAGAGCCAAACCCCCAAAAGTAGTCCTAAAAAGACATAAAACCGCAGCTCACCGCGATTGCTCGCGTATAGCACACGGAAAATAAACAAAGCCGAGGCCACCCAGTACAGCACGTCCAACATATGAACGCTCCAGCGGGCAAAATGAAAGCGGATGGACAGCACCCGGTAGCTGTCAAACACCACTCCCATGGCTATGCCCGACAACAGCATCCACGTCAACGTCAGCCATTGCGTGTAAGGATTCATTTGAAGATCTTGCCGAATAGGCTTTTTCCGTTTTTGGCCGGGGCCCCGGGCTCCAGGTAGACGAGGGAAGTAATCAGACCTTCAATGGACAACAGCCCCTCTTCTAGACTGAGGTTTTTGATATGTAAATGTTGTCCGCGAATGGTGAGATGGCCCAGCTCGGTCTGAAGCAAAAATTCTTCACTGTCAAAGCTCTCCACATTGCTGACGCCTGAAATATCGAGCTGCTTGCGGCTTTGCATGCGCAGATCATGGTGCTTGGACTTCCCTTGTTCAATCATGGCATGTACCCCTCCTTCTGTTCTTAGCTTATGAAGGAAGCCGTATGATTTAGAACCGCTTTTGCTGTTAATCAAGCATATGATGGACGAAACCTCGTCTTCTAAAGAAAAAAAGCACTCCTTCATAAAATAATGAAGGAATGCTTTCATGTACAGTTATGAGAAAATCAGATGTCTCTTACCAGTTCAAACCATTATCCCTGGCAATAGGCTCTTCCTTTACCAAAGTGTACATACTTGCAGCCTCGTCCTTGCGTGTAGTGTCGGCGAGCCGTTCCACTCGCACGGTCACCAGCTTCTGGCCAAACTGGACGGTAATTTCATCGCCTACTTTGACCGCACTGCTCGGCTTGGCTTCGCGTCCGTTCACCAGTACTCTCCCTTGTTCGGAGACGTCCTTGGCAACCGTACGCCGCTTAATCAGCCGCGAGACTTTCAAGAATTTATCAAGACGCATTAGTTAACGGCTTCTTTAAGCTTATTACCGGCTTTAAAAGCAGGAACGGTTGATTCTGGAATTTCAATCGTGTTGCCGGTTTGTGGATTGCGGCCTGTACGGCTGGAACGCTTGCGTGTTTCGAAAGTACCAAAGCCGATCAGTTGCACTTTGTCGCCGCTAGCGAGTGCATCTGTAATTTCACCAAGAACGCCATTCAATACAGCTTCAACGTCACGTTTGCTCAAACCGCTTTTGCTGGAAATATTGTTGATCAGATCTGTCTTGTTCATAAGATAAAAGCCTCCCAAATGTCAAAAAATAATCATCACGTTGCATGTCCATTTATGGAGCAGACGTGAGGTCCAACTGTGGCCGAAGCCCTCCTGAATGTCACTGTAACACGCTTAACTATAAGCTACAGTTATTTTCAGAATTACTACAAGTTATTCTGGCTTGTCCGTAAAAATCCTGCAATGACAGGCGTTTTTTTATTCGACCCCAGTTAAGCCAACATCCTACTACAAAACTCTGCCCATTGGCAAGTCTTCTCCAACTAGGCCTTCTTTCAACCCTGCATATGTCTCATTTTAATGGTCTGTACAGCCAAAAGCGAATATGTGGAATCACGCTTTGCCAAGGAGCTTTTTCGCTTCCTGCCAGTAAGTCTCCATTTCATCTACGCTGCTTTCTTCGGGACGACGCCCTTGCTCGCGTAATTTCTGCTCAATATACTGAAAACGGTCAACAAATTTGCGATTGGTAGCAGACAATGCCTCTTCCGGGTCTACTCCCATGAAGCGGGCTGCATTCACTGCAACAAATAACACATCGCCTAACTCCAGCAGCTGGGCTTCCACGGCATGCCCTTCACGAACCGCTTCCTTCAGCTCAGCCACTTCTTCGTCCAATTTATCGAATACGCCCTCAATGCTATCCCAGTTAAAGCCTACTTTAGCTGCTTTCTTCTGGAGCTTGTACGATTTCATAAGAGCAGGCAGATCACGTGGAACCCCATCCAGCACAGAAGGGTCTGCTGCCGTCGTGCCTTTAAGCCGTTTTTCCTCAGCCTTCATCTGCTCCCAGTTTTGCAGTGCCTCTTCCGCATCATTCGCTTGATTGTCACCAAATACATGTGGATGTCGGAAAATAAGCTTATCATTCAGCCCCTGGATTACATCATACACATTGAAGGTTCCGACTTCCTCTTCCATTTGGGCATGCAGCAAAATTTGCAACAACAGATCGCCCAGCTCTTCCTTCATATGCTCAGGGTCGTCCTCATCTATCGTTTCGATGACTTCATACGTTTCTTCGATCAGATTTTTGCGGATCGACTGATGTGTCTGTTCACGATCCCATGGACAGCCTTCCGGACTGCGTAAAATATCGACAATCTCGTGTAAACGGTCAAAAGAACGCCGTTTCAGCGCCTCATCTTCACTGCGAGGTATGTATACCAAGGATAGATTTCCGTAGCCCTCTACTCGATCCAGCTCGTACAGCGGCACCTTGTGCACCGCTTCCTCACCTTCCACCCCAAGAGCGTGACCGACGTACACCTCATAATCGTCAGGATACCGCTCCATCAGGCACAGCTTTACATCAGATGCTGTGAAGGTGTCATACACCTGTCCGATCAGCGTATGCAACTGAGGCTGGAGCCAGCTGGCATCCAGTGTACCTGCGTCTAACAGCTGGAAACCCTCAATCGGATCAAAACCAAGACGCACAAAAGCTTCATCCAGAAAACTTTCGCCACCCAGAATGTTCAGTTCAATCCCTTGCGCAGGACAACGCTCCTTAAGCAACTGCACCGCTGCTTCCGCCACCATCGGGTGACCGGGAACCGCATAGACGATTTCGCTTCCGTCTGCCGCCTTAGCAGCCATCGTAATCAATTGGCTGGTAATTTCCTCGTATACCTCTGGAAAAGACTCCTTTGTCTCATATACCTCGTCAAACGACTCAAAAGCCACTTCAAACTCATTCAGCACTTGAACCGCAGGATGCTCCTTGGTCCGCAGATACAGCGCTGAAGCGCCCCGCATTTTGTTCAATATCCCTATCGTAAGCTGATCCGGATCCCCCGAACCCAAACCTACGACCGTTAATGTTACGCTCATATCCAATCCTCCGTTTCGCAGAAACAAGGTTCATGCTCGAAAAAATATACGGCCTAACCCCGCTTCCGCTTCCTTTGCTTTGGGATTTACTATACCACAAAGTTGTATAGGCTCATAAAATGGCTGTGCCACTTTCGCGCCCTAAGCCCTATGCCTGGGCTAAGCCAGTACACGCAGCCTACGCAGCACGGCTGCCAGCGGGCGTCCGAGCTTGGGCACCGCCATAAGCTCGGACGCCGTGATCAGCCTCAAGCGTGCGAGGCCGATCACGAACACAACGGCGCCTACGGCTACGCCCAGCAGGCTCTCCGCGGCTGCCGTGGCGCGACCTCCGGCAGCCCATCCCAAGGCACCCAGCACAGCGCTGGTGCCCCACATCGCCGCCCCGGCCGCACCAGCCAGGGCGATAAGCAGTGCCGCCGGCTTGAGCACGCTGGCGGACCAGCTCCCACGCAGGCCTACCAAGCGAGCCAGCAGCACGATGTTGATCACCGCCGCCAGTAGATAGGCGACAGCCCCCGCAATGGCGGCTCCAGCCGTGCCTAGCTGCGGCACGAGCAGCCAGTTTAGCAGCGCCTTGGCTACTGCGGCCGCGAGCATCGCCAGAGCCGGCGCGCGAACCGCGCCTAGCCCTTGCAGCAGCGCAGCCGAGATGATGCTGAGCGTACCGCCAACGGCGGTTAGCGCCATCCAGCGTATGACCTCGCTGCCGGTGTCGTCCGCATACAGCATCACATTGACGGGCACAGCCAGCACGATCAAGCCTGTCGCAGCGGCTAGTCCCAGCAACCAAAACCAGCGCAGCGATTGCTCGCACTGGCGACGTGCCAGCTCCGTACCGCCGGTCACCCGCGCCTCGGCCAGCGATGGAATGAATAATGCCGACAGTGTAGTGGCAAACATCATGACTAGCTGTACCAGCGGCAGACCTCGGTTATACACGCCAAAGGCCACCATAACCGCAGTATCGTCCAAACCCTCCTGCTTTAACAAGCGAGGTACGGTAAATGTGTCTACTAGGCTAATTAACGGAACGGCTAGCGCTCCAAGGCAAACAGGCAAGGCATAACGCAGCAGCGCCTTTAGCAAGGCACCGTTGCTTTCCGCCGGGTGTAGCTCTCCAGTTTGTGCTTGCACTGTCGCCATGACCGTCCCTTGCCTTCTAAGCCTCTTCCTGTGATTTCGCCAATATAGCAACATGACGACCAAGCCCGCTGCTCCACCTGCTGCTGAACCAAACACTGCTCCGGCGGCAATCATATCCGCCCCCGCTCCTTGTGACAGCATGAGTAGCAGCAGCATAATCATCACGCTTACCCGTATCGCCTGCTCCGTCACTTGGGAGATAGCAGTCGGAAGCATATTTTGCAAACCTTGAAAATATCCTCTCAGTCCCGCCATAACCGGCACGAACAAAAAGGCAAACGCCGCCGCCCTCACCGACGGAATGACGTGAGCATTGTCGATCCATTGACCAATGAGCGGCGCACACGTATACATCAGCACGCCCAGGATTAATCCAAAGACACCCAAGACAAGCGAAGATAGCCGTGCAACCCGTTGCCCTGCTGCCCGGTTTCCCACTGCCTCAAACTCAGCTACAAATTTGGATATTGCAGCCGGAAATCCAGCAGCTGCAATGGTAATGAACAGCGTATAAAAAGGATAAACCGTATTATAAATGCCAAACACGCCGTCGCCGCCGATATTCTGCAGCGGGATTTTTTGCACTGTGCCGATCAGCTTGCTCGCTACTGCTGCCAGTGTCAAAATGACAGCACCCCGTAGCAGCCGCGAAGCGGCGCGATTTTCCTGCATTCTCCGTCTCCACTCCCACCTGAAATATGCATCTTTCACGAGTCCTATTATACCGCCTCTTCTCCCGGAAAGAAAAAAAACCCTGTACAACGCAGGACGGCTTTCGCCATTCTGTACGTCATACAGGGGTGAAACGGGATGTTACTGTTCCATTTGTTTGCCCAGGAAGCCAGCGGCTGTTTCAGCCATTTTGATCTCCATTTCGGACATTTTTACGTTTTCGTCCTTGTTCAACAATACAACGGAACCAATGGGATCACCACCAGAAACAATGGGAGCCGCCACAAAGGACGAGAGTGTTTCTTCGTGGTCTCGCGTTAGCTCATAGGAGCCGCTGGCTGTCTCCAGCACAGTTTTGCGATTATCCATACTACCTTCGATAATGCTACCGATTGGCTTGTCCAGAAACTCTTTTTTAGAGCCTCCAGCCACCGTAATAATGGTGTCCCGATCGGTAATCATTGTAATATGGCCCGTGCTTTCAAACAGGGACTCAGCATATTCTTTGGCGAAATCACCAAGTTCACCAATAGGTGAATACTTTTTCAAAATGACTTCTCCGTCACGATCCACAAAAATCTCAAGCGGATCTCCTTCGCGAATTCTCAAGGTGCGGCGAATTTCCTTTGGAATAACTACCCGCCCAAGGTCATCAATACGGCGAACTATACCAGTAGCTTTCATTTCACATGTTGCCCCACTTTCTCAAGAAGAATTTAGTAAACTACTGACGGTATCGAAAGACGCTTCCACTCCCCCAGAAGCGGTCACGAAGAACGTCACGGTCATGGTGTTTATGGTGATATCTGACCATAGTATTCATCTGTTCCCAATTCCTTATGCATGTTCAGTTATTTACCTTCGTTTGTAGCTCCATCTTTGGCTGTTCCTGCTTTGGTATCGCCCGTACCGTTTGTTGTTGCGCCCGGTGTAGTTGTGCTACCAGCACCGGAAGTTGCACCGCTTTTCTCTTGCGTAGCTGGTACCTTCGGCAGATTGATTTTCAAATCAAGCTTCGTCAAATCATTTTCGGTAAAGTTTTGGATACTTTCCCCGGCCAATTTATTTTTCAGGGCAGCCTTTTCGTTATCTTTCAATTTATCAAACGTTGGCTCATTGCGGGACTCCACTTTGATCACGTGATATCCGTATTCCGTTTCCACTGGCTCACCGATTTTGTTAATCGGTTGAGTCTCAGCGGCCTCTTTAAAGGCAGGTACCCATTGCGCTACGGATGCATTCTCATACAGACCTCCGTTAGACGCAGAACCTGGGTCTTCTGAATACTTCTTGGCAATCGTTGCAAAATCGGCTCCTCCGTCCAGCTTCGCCTTCACTTCTTTAGCCAGCTTGAGGGCATCCTCTTTTTTGCGCTGTTTCTTCGTTTTAGGATCTTCGAAGTTAATTAATACATGACGCACGGTTGCTGTTGTGAATTGATCTTTATTTTTCTCAAATTCCTGTTTTAGCTGATCATCTGTTACTTTGTTGGTTTCGCTGTTGATTACCGTCATTACACGCGTGAAGTAATCTTTCACACCTTGTTCGGTCAGTTTTTTATCACTCAGAAATGTCTTGAACTTATCTTCTCCGACTGACTTTTTATACTGCTCCAGCTGTTCGTTCCCTTGTTTGGCACCCTGCTCCTTGGCTTTGTCGTCCGCTTTGGCCGCCAGAAGCTTGTACACCACTTCCTGCTTTACAATTTGCTCCCGTACCTGATCCGAAGCTAACGCAGACTCATATTCCGGGTAAAGGAATTTCATCATGCTAATTTCTTGGTTGAACTCATTTTCGGTAATGGTTCCACCCTTATAGGTCACGACAACCTTGCTGTTGTCCTTCGGTTCATCCTTGACCTTGTTCTCATCCGCTTGCTTCGTACATGCTGCCAGCACGGATATAGCTAGCAGCGCTGCCATTCCCAAGGAGAGCATTCTCCAAGGTTTTCTTTTATTTAGTTGTGGCATTTTGCAGTTCCTCCTTCAATGTGAATGCTTCTTTCAATGCACTCAAAAATTGTTCCAGCAGTTCTAGCAACTGTGGATCATCTAGACCTTTGCCCTTTATGCGTGCGCTCATAGAAGTGCCCTGTTCAAATTGTACACGTCTTTCAAAGCGATTGCCAATCTCGGCAAGTTTAGCAGTCTGTACCGCCTGCTGGCGCCCTTCATGGAATTTCAACACTATATTTTCATCGCGCTGCACTATGGACTCGATGCCATACATGCGTCCATATACCTTGAGACGAGCCACGGCTAGCAAATGAAGCACAGCCTCTGGCAGATCACCAAATCGGTCGACCAGTTCATCTTCCAGTTCGGAAGCCTCGTCAAAGGTGCTGACCGCTGCAACTTTTTTATAAATCTCAATCTTCTGGATGCTGTCATAAATATAGTCTCCCGGGAGGTAAGCATCGACGCCTAAATCAATCGACGTACTCCAATTCCGGTTGGACTGATCCTCTTCTCCAAGTACGCTGACTTTACGTTTATTAATTTCCTCAGCCAGCATCTGCGAGTAAAGATCAAAACCGACGGATGCGATGAATCCATGCTGCTCGGCGCCAAGCAAGTTACCCGCTCCGCGGATGGACAAATCGCGCATTGCAATCTTGAAGCCGGAGCCCAGCTCCGTAAATTCTTTAATCGACTGAAGGCGCTTCTCCGCCACTTCCGTGAGCACCTTATCCCGCTGGTACGTGAAGTAAGCATAGGCAATCCGATTGGAACGACCTACACGCCCACGCAGCTGATAAAGCTGGGATAGCCCCATTTTATCGGCATCATGCACAATGAGTGTATTCACATTTGGGATATCCACGCCGGTTTCGATTATGCTCGTACTGACCAGCACATCATATTCGCCATCCAGGAAATCCAAAATAGTTTTCTCCAGTTCGGTTTCGGACATCTGTCCGTGACCCACGCCCACCTTGGCCTCCGGTACGAGCGCATTGATCTCTGCAGCCATCTCCTGAATTCCCTGCACGCGATTATACAGATAGTACACCTGCCCTCCACGTGCCATTTCGCGTTCAATGGCCTCACGAACTAGAGTCTGGCTGTGCTCAACCACATAGGTTTGCACTGGAAAACGGTTTTCCGGTGGTGTCTCAATGACTGACAAGTCACGTACACCCAGCATGGACATATGCAACGTACGCGGAATAGGTGTTGCCGTTAATGTCAGCACATCTACGTTCGTTTTCAGCTTCTTCAGCTTTTCCTTGTGGGTTACGCCAAATCGCTGTTCTTCATCGACAATCAGCATTCCCAAGTCCTTAAACACCAGATCCTGCGACAACAGACGATGGGTACCAATGACAATATCGACCGTGCCTTGCCGGACCCCTTTAATCGTCTCATTCTGCTCTTTGCGCGAGCGGAAACGGCTCAATACCTGAATATTGAACGGATACCCTGAAAAACGTTCACGGAACGTCTCATAGTGTTGTTGTGCCAAAATTGTCGTCGGTACCAGCACCGCTACTTGTTTGCCTTCAATAGCAGACTTAAAAGCAGCACGAATAGCAACTTCAGTTTTGCCGTAACCTACATCACCGCATAGCAAACGATCCATCGGGCGACTCTGCTCCATGTCCTTCTTAATCTCTTCAATGGCCCGAATCTGGTCACGTGTCTCATCATACGGGAACATATCCTCAAACTCTTGTTGCTCCGGTGAATCCTTTTCAAAAGCAAACCCTGGCGCCGACTGTCGTTCTGCATATAGCTTGATCAAGTCATCCGCAATATCCTGAACCGAGCTGCGCACCTTACTTTTAACCCGTGTCCACTCATTGCCACCCAGTTTATAAATCTTGGGTTCCTTGTCCTCTGAGCCGACATATTTCTGAATCAGATCAATTTGTTCAATCGGTACAGACAACTTATCTCCACCCGCATAGAGGACATGCATGTAATCCTTATGGATACCGCCAACCTCCAGCGTGCCGATCCCCATGTACTTCCCGATCCCGTGATTTTGGTGTACGACGTAGTCGCCCACCTTCAGCTCGCTATAGCTCTTAATCCGTTCTGCATTGTCCACATGCCGCCCCTGCTTACGTGCTTTCCGCTGCTTCTGGGAAAACATTTCACCCTCAGTGATGACTGCCAGATGAATAGACGGCATTTCAAAACCGCTTTGCAGATTGCCGATAGCCATCGTCGGCTCATCAATACCATAATCTTCAAGCACTCGGCGCATCCGATCCAGACGTTCATCTCCACTCGCCAGCATCATAACCTGTGTGCCCGCTTTGCGCCAACGATCCATCTCCGCCTTGAGCACATTCATTTGGCCATGGAAATCCTGCATGCCTCGGCAGATGAAGTTCAAAATATTTTGTGGCTGGGTATGAGGAACCTGACGGAGGAAAATCGACAGGAACAACGTCTGAAATCTCCGGTTGTACAGCAGATTGTCCGCGTCATCTGACAGTTCTAGCTGCGGTAACGTTTTACCGTTTTGAAGCAAATGCAGATTCCATTCCGACTCATCTCGTTCCAGTTGCTTGGCTGTTTCCAGCATACGTGCCGGTTCATCAATAATCAGAATCGTATCTTCCGGCATATAGTCTGCTAGGGTTTTACGTTCAGGATACAGCAGGGAGATATATTTATAGATTTCGTCAAAATACACATGCTCTCGCAGCAACTCAATTTCACGATGAATCTCTTCTTTCAGGTGCTGCTTAGCTTGACGATCCGTCATTTTGCCCAGCTGCTCCTCCAACAAAATAGCAGCGGCATCCGCCGCCTGGTCCATACGCTGGTTATTCGCAATAACTTCCTTACACGGTGTTACAGTAACGTCCTGAACCTTTTCCACCGAGCGCTGATCTTGCGGATCAAACTTACGGATCGAGTCAATTTCATCGTCAAACAGCTCCACACGATAGCCCCAACGGGTTGTCATTGGATAAAAATCAATAATTCCTCCGCGTACGCTCATCTCTCCACGTGATTCCACACGCTCTACACGCTGGTATCCCATCTCGACCATATGTAGCAAAAACGCTTCCAGCTGAATCGTTTCGCCTTCTTTCAGCTCAATACGAGCCTCACGCCATGTTTCCGGAATTGGCAGTAAACGTCGGACACCAGAAAACGGCACGACAACAATCCCACGAAAACCCTGGGCGCAGCGTATCAATACATCAATTCGTTGGGACAATGTCTCTGGACTAGATATTGCTGCTTCAGCAGCTACCAGCTCATTAGCAGGATACAATAAAACCTGATCAGGAGAAAGCGCTTCCTGTAAGTCATCTGCTATTTTTTGAGCGGCAAACATATTGTGCGTCATGACCATTAACGGTCGTCCGGTATCTTCGGCAAGCGCGGCCATCAGTACCTGTCGGGAAGAGCCTGATAAACCTGATATCAGTTGTTCCTTCATCCCTGATGATATGCCTGCTGCAATGGATGCATAATCAGCATCCTTCGTAAAAGCCTGAATAAGTGCTTGTAACAAAAAAGGCACCCCTTTATGCTTATAAATAGTTACATGTAAACCGAAAAAGAAGCCTCAGCAATGCTGCCAAGGCTCCATAAGCGGAATTGCCGCTTCACCTCTCAAGCTGGTACATCCTACCAGTTGAATACCTGTTATTGGAGCGGATTAACGAGCAGACTCAGCTCTGGATTATTCTCCAATGCCTGACTGCAATGCTCGCAAATGACTTTGACGGTCACTTCACCACCCGAATTATACGCTATTATATCTCTACGTTCGGCAGGGGTCAAGGAATGGAAGCCCAACCTTTCTTCGGTTATTGCTGCGGAATCAATTCGTCCCAAGAAAGTTCGACAATGTCTGCATACATAATTAACAATCATGTAATGTATATGCCTCCTGAAAGTTTTCTATACCTTTCAGTATGTCCAACAATCTTCCATTTAAGCCCGTCTGCCTACGTCTGAACTTACTTGTTGAATTCAGCCATCGTCCGTTCAAACGGATGACTCAAGCTATGCTCTAAGGCGTTGCACGTGTCCTCGATCATTCCGGCCAGTAATTCTTTTTCCTTCTTTGGAAAGGTACCCAGAACATAATCGACAATAGCATGTCCAGGCTCCGGGCGGGAAATGCCCATACGTATCCGATTGAAGGACTGCGTGCCGGTATGCTGAATGATCGATTTAATGCCGTTATGACCGCCTGCGCTACCTTGATAACGCAATCTTATTTTACCGACTTCTGTATCCAGATCATCGTACACGACAACCAGATCTTCCATATCGGCCTTATAGTAGTCCATATAAGCACGTAGAGACTCGCCTGATAGATTCATATAGGTCATTGGCTTAATCAGTACGGTTTTCACGCCACCAATGTGGCCCTCTCCAATCAATGCCTTGCATTTGCTTTGGTTAATCTGGATGTTATGACGCGAGGCAAGAGCATCCAATGCCATAAATCCGACATTATGTCTCGTTTTCTCGTATTGGGGACCGGGGTTGCCCAATCCTACAATCCACTTCATAACCTTGACACCCTCTTTCACAGTCTGGATTTTTTGGTAAAATAGTTGTATTGAGGATTTTGCAAAAATCTAATAAGCGACTTTCAATGAACAATATATAGATCGAAATGGTCTAGTTCGTCTATATATTGCACTTTAGAGCGACTGGAATCGAATTTTGCAAAGTCCTGGTATTGAATAGGAAGGTGCGTGCCGGTATGCTCAATCAAGGTGATATCCTCTTATATGACAGCCATTTTCTATATCATTTAAAACATTCCGTTCCTGTCCAGATATATGACGGGAATGTACATATTCAAATTGGCATCGTTGCGCGTTTTAATGAGCATTTCGTCGAAATAGAGGACACACTATACAATCGTCAACGCTTCACATTCATATCTCGCCCAGGCTTTTAGCCTGACATGCTGATAGGGGTTACCTTTTCCATATGGAAAAGGCAACCCCTTTTTTAATGAGCCAGCGCTTATTCGATTTCAAACAGTTTGCTGATCGACAATTCTTCATGCACACGGATGATAGCTTCTCCCATTAATGGAGCCACAGACAATACCTTCAGCTTGCTTGTCGGATTCGGGTGGACGATCGGGATCGTATCCGTCACAACCACCTCTTTTAATGGCGAATTCTCCAGTCTTTCCATAGCAGGACCGGAAAGCACAGCATGTGTACAACACGCATACACATCTTTTACGCCGCCTTCTTTAAGCGCATTTGCACCTAATACAATCGTTCCGGCTGTATCAATGATATCATCAATTAAAATAGCCGTTTTACCCTCAATGTTCCCGATGATGTTCATCACTTCACTGACATTTGGCTCTGGACGACGCTTATCAATAATAGCGAGCGGCGCACTCAGGAAGTCCGCCAGCTTACGAGCACGAACAACCCCACCATGATCGGGTGAAACGACAATCGGGTTCTCAATTTGCTTGGAACGGAAATATTGGGCCAGAATTGGCGCTCCCAGCATATGATCCACTGGAATATCAAAGAATCCCTGAATCTGCATCGCATGCAAATCCATGCTGATCACGCGGTGAGCTCCCGCTTTTTCAATCAAGTTAGCGACAAGTTTCGCTGTAATCGGATCGCGTGAACGAGCTTTACGATCCTGACGAGCGTAACCGTAATATGGCATAACGACATTGATACTTTTGGCAGAAGCGCGTTTAAGTGCATCAATCATAACCAATAACTCCATCAAGTTGTCGTTAACCGGCAGACAAGTTGACTGCACAATATACACATGGCAGCCGCGTACGCTTTCGGACAGCTTAACCTGGATTTCACCGTCACTAAACGATGTGGTATGGGATTCCCCCATTGGGATGCCGATGTAGTCCGCAATCTGGTGGGCTAACTTCGGATTGGAGTTACAAGTAAATATTTTGAGTTTGGAATCGCAATAAGTCATTAATAGAAACCCTCCGTGCTGGTTCATTCATTACAGATTCAACAGCTTGCTGATTAGGTCATTCCGATCTTTTCTTCTTCGCTTTGGCACGTGCGCGGATTTTGTCCGCATATCCGGCTTTGTTCTCTTGACGTGGTCTGGCAATGGCCAGATCGTTATCAGGGACAGCATGTGTTACAGTGGAGCCTGCTACAACATAAGCACCTTTTCCAATCTTAATCGGGGCGATCAGATTCACGTTGCTGCCAATAAAGGCATCGTCTTCAATTTCTGTAATGGATTTATTATATCCATCATAATTGACCGTTATTGCCCCGCAGCCAATATTTACGTTTGTACCCACCTTGGCATCACCGACATAGCTCAAATGAGACACCTTGGAATGATCTCCAATGGTCGCATTTTTCACCTCAACAAAATCACCAATTTTCACATGTTCGCCAAGCTTCGCGCCTGGACGCAGATAAGCAAACGGCCCCACAGATGTACTGCTTCCCACTTCCGCTTCGTTCAACACCGAATGTTTTACCGTTGCGCCTGAATGGATAATCGTATTCTGAATCTCAGCCTGCGGACCAATCACACAATCTTCTCCGATTTGTGTTTGACCATGCAGCCATGTGTTCGGGTACAGTACTGTATCGGAACCAATAACAACCTCGCTCCCGATATAGGTAGAAGACGGATCAATGACAGTGACACCATTCAGCATATGCTTGCGAACGATGCGCTCACGCATATAACCCTCAGCTACCGACAAAGCGACTCTGTCGTTAACACCGATGGATTCAGACACATCATCTGTCAAATACGCCTCAACCTGCTCACCTTCACCATGCAAAATACCAATGACATCTGTCAGGTAATATTCCTGCTGTGCATTGGTGTTCGTTACCTTGTCCAGCGCTGCAAACAGCTTGGCATTGTCAAAGCAGTACGTTCCCGTATTGATCTCCCGGACAGCATCTTCCTCAGGTGAACAATCTTTCTGTTCCACGATCTTGAGCACAGCCCCGGAAGCATCACGGATAACTCGTCCATATCCTTTCGGGTCGTCCAACTCAGCGGTCAGAATCGTCGCAGCCGCCCCACGGCTCTCGTGCAGTTGCACCAAGCCCTCTAGCGTTTCTGCTGTGATCAAAGGAGTATCCCCACAAATGACAATGGTTGTACCTTTTTCCTGAGCGAGCAAGTCCTTGGCTTGTTTGACAGCATGGCCCGTTCCCAACTGCTCTGCCTGAAGCGCATATTCTGCCGACGGCCCCAAATAAGACTGTACCTCCTCTGCCCCATGACCCACGACGACTACACTTCGGGACACACCGATTTCACGAACCGTGTCGAGCACATGCCCGACCATCGGTTTTCCGCACACCGGATGCAGAACTTTATATAATTTGGATTTCATACGTTTTCCCTGCCCTGCGGCAAGAATGACTGCCAACCTTTCCAACAAGTCCAACCTCCTATCCTGAAAATAACAGTTACCCCTTGGCTAAAACGTTAATTCCCAGATCAGATTTTGCTTAACTTTTCACAATCCTCCTGAAAAATAACGGCGAACCTTTGGTTAATGGCTATTTTTTCAGGCCAGCTTGTGCTGGACATACATCCCCGGGACGCATCGCTGCCTAGTCCCTGTCTTATGAAAAAGCCGCTTCGGCAGCCCGGATGGCTCCAAGTTGCCTTAAAACTGACTGTTAACTCACTAAAGAATATATCTCATTCCAGACAAAAAGAAAAGAGAGCCACAGTTAGTGGCTCTCTTTTTCTTTTGTACCCCAATCCTGCTTTAGGCGAATTAAGCGCCTTCTTCAATAGCAACTTCTTCATCCACAGCTGCACGTTCGTACTCAGTCAATACAGCAGCTTGGATCTTCTCACGGGTTCCTGAAGATATCGGGTGAGCGATATCGCGAAACTCTCCGTCTGGAGTTCGTTTGCTTGGCATAGCTACGAACATCCCGTTATTACCGTCGATAACTCGGATGTCATGAACAACAAACTCATTATCAATCGTAATGGATGCAATCGCCTTCATTCTTCCTTCTGAGTTCACTCGGCGGAGTCTAACATCCGTAATCTGCATGTGTGTTTCACCACCTTTTTCCAAATAGGACTTGGTGTATACATTCCACACAGCAGTTCGAAATCCTTCTTTTTTTCGGCAATTCGTATCCTAAATTCAGGTAATTTTTTTGAAAAGATTTCTTTTCGACATATTTAGGTATTTTATGATGGATTGTGACAATTTACTGCCCTGTTCACTCATCAAAATAATTGCCCAGCTTGACTGTAATTTGCTTGCTTCGAGAATCGACTGCGGTCAGATTCGCCAGTGAAATATAATCGTGCAGCAGGCGCTCTTCGTTCTCCACCTCGCCTGATTCTACCAGCACACCTACACCGGCCACCTCAGCATCGAACTCAGCCAACAAGTCGACCATTCCCTGAATCGTGCCACCGGCCTTCATAAAATCATCTACGATGAGCACACGCGATTTCTCACGCATCGCACGTCTGGATAAAGACATCGTATGCAGGCTCTTTTGTGATCCTGAAACATAATTAATACTTACAGCCGAGCCTTCTGTCACCTGATGATCACGCCGTACGAGAACGACTGGCAAATTCAGCTGTGCTCCGGTTGCATAGGCAAGTGGAATACCCTTGGTCTCCACCGTCATAACCACATCAATCTGACGATTGGCAAAAGCGGTCGCAAATATTTTACCAGCTTCGTTCATCATCGCAGGTTGGCCCAGCAAATCGGACAAATACAGGTATCCTCCCGGTAATATGCGGTCAGGTTGCTCCAGTTGCCCACATAGGTCGTTCGCAAACGCAAGCGCATGCTGCTTGGAAAGCCTCGGGATCAGTTTCACGCCCCCTGCCGCTCCCGCCAGCGTCAGAAGCTCGCCAGTACCCTCATCCTCAAATACTTCCTTGATGATGGCCAAATCCTCGCTTATGGACGACTTAGCTGCCCCGTAGCGATCCGCAAAATGAGTAAGAGGCACCAGCGTATGCGGCCGTGACAATAAAAATTGCGTCATTTCCACCAATCGTGAGCTTCTTTTAAGTTTTTTCACAACAATTCCTCGCGATCTATTCTCCTGCCGCCCGCTTTGTACAGTAAAGCACCGGCGGACTGGCCGGTTGCTGGCGGAATGTAAGTGATATAGTAAAATCCGAATATTTAATAGTAAATATATCATCTTCGTACGTATTTGTACAACAATTACCACTATAATAAGAAAAAATTATCTAAAATCAGGTCAAAAGTCGTACTGCGTACACATCTTTACAAAAACCTCTTAGTCCATTATAAATCCGTGGCACTTTGGCTTCCTTCGATACCAGTCCGAACACCGTAGGTCCACTACCTGACATCAGCACACCGTCTGCTCCTAAGCGGATCATGGAACTTTTAAGATGCTCTACCTCTGGATACAGCTTTAGTGTTACATCCTCAAGTACATTCCCCAGCGCGTTGCATACTTCGGTAAAAGAAGCGTTGCGGATTGCATGCTCCATCTGACGGGCAGACGGGTGGTGCGTAATCTGATCTGCTTTGACACGACCATATACTTCAGCCGTCGACACATTAATCGGCGGCTTCGCAAGGATCACCCAGCATTGTGGCGGATTCGGAAGTGGCTTGAGCAGTTCTCCGCGTCCGCTCGCTAAAGCTGTACCCCCTGTAATACAGAAAGGTACATCTGAGCCCAACTCAGCACCCAGCACCCTTAATTCTGCATCCGAGATGCCAAGCTTCCATAGCTTGTTCAGTCCACGCAGCGCTGCGGCAGCATCACTACTTCCACCCGCCAACCCTGCCGCCACCGGGATATGCTTATCCAGATGGATGTGGACGCCCGTAGACACGTTATAACGTTCTTTGATCAGACGCGCAGCCTGAAAAGCCAAGTTCTTTTCATCCAATGGTATGTACCCGGCTTGACTTGAAATAATAATGGTATCACGCGGTAACTCAGACATCGTCAATCGGTCAGAAAGATCGACCATGGTCATAATCATCTCGACCTCGTGATAGCCATCGTCCCGCTTACGTAGAACATCAAGCATTAAATTGATTTTCGCCGGTGCTTTTTCATATATTTTCAAGGCGTTCACCCACCTTCAACTTTTCCCTCAAGACAGCTTAACATATTATATCAGACTCAGCGTGTCAAGTCATGAGGTTCAAAAAAGCGGAGATGACCCGGTCTAATCCCGGATATCCCCGCTTTTCATCAGCACCACCGATGGTTACGATTTGCGGGAAGCTGCCTGCTCGGCAAGTTGGATAGCCCGCTTGACCATATTGCCCGCATCCTTGGCTTTAATGCCTCCCCAGCCTTCTTCCTTGACCGTGTCGTAAAACCCAAGATCTTTGGCTAGCTCGTACTTTAGCTCCTCCGACATGACACTCCGTCTTCTTCGGCTCATACATACGCCTCCTTCGGCAATGGAATAAGGAAGATCATTCCCGGCTTAGTATGTGCAGAGATGTCATGCTTCATCCTGCTCTGTATATACAAAACGGCCCCGTCATTTGAAATGACGAAGCCATCGTTAAACCTGCAAAGCTGGTATAAATCACGAAATCAATTAAGGTGTTTCAAAATATTCGACTACACTTGTATGGGAGTCGGGATCATATACGCTGACTTCCACCGACTCGGTAAGAATGTCAGCATAGCTGTAGGAGACACGTTTAAACGTCTGTTGCTCCTGATCCAGCTTGACGATAAAAACAGAAGGGTACGTTTCTTCCAAGACACCAGTTCGTTCGACGGTCTTACGGCGTCCGCCGTTAGCCCGCAGCAAAATTTTTTGCCCTACATGTGCGTCGAGACTGCGTTTGATTTCCAACAGCGTATTTTTAGCCATTGCCTAACGACCACCTCTTTCCTTGTCCATTATAACGAATTTTAGAGGGATTGTCAAATCAAGCTAAATATTATAGCAACACGAAAAATAAGTTGTCAATTTAATTTTTTGCGAACAGGAATAATTTATATAAAAAATGACAAAAAGCCTCTGAAAGCAGAGGCTTTTTGTTCAGATTAATCCTATTGGCACATTTGAATCCTAGATTGCGGAAGGCGTTACTTTAAGCGTAGACAAATTTTCAAGCTTCGGCAGGCCGATGCGATAGCTTCCCCTAGTTTCAATTCCACCCACTCCGCGACTGCCGCTGATTGTCTGGTGAAACAGGTCCCCCATGTTGACCGTATCACGGATCGAAGTAAAGGCCGCCTTGGCAGCCACGTAAACGGGGTCCAGCGCGTGAATCAGGATACGCCCTGGTGAGCTGGCGAAGTTCGCCCCCGCACGTAGCAGCGCCTCAAAATGGGACTGGCACGCCCCTGCTACAATCGTCAGCGAATCCAGATGACGTTCATATTGTCTTGCTACCTGAATCGCCGCCACAAAATTTTGCGAATTTTTATAACTTTTCAAGCTGTACAAATCGTAAGGCTGTGGCTGCTTCAGCACACCGTCATGTCCGGTAATGACTACGATATCTGGACGGATACGGGGAAGCAGTCGGTACAACGTGTCCGCCATTGCCGATTCGTGAACGTGATGTCCCTCTGCAGGAACACGGAGCTGTTCATATAAACTGAGACATTTTTTCAAATAGCCGGGATCTCCATCCAGATGAAGAACCTTTCCCGGCATTTCAAAATACGTTGACTCGACCGGATCACTCCAGTCCCCAACCAGAGCTGCCTGACTACGAGCAGCTTGCTGCTGGCGTGCCCGTTGCAACAGATTAAGAGACTCACCAGCCTTAATGTGGGCCTGCTGAGTCTTACCGCTAATCTGGTCTGCAGGCACTCTGACCAGATCGTTCACCGGGGAATCGGCCAGCAGCCGAAATTCTATTCCCTTAATGATCGCTTTATCCCGCTGGATGTCCTCAACACGAAACGTGACATCTCCGCCGTACGATTTCCGAACGACCAAGTCTCCTAAACTCATCACACTGTATCACCCCTCCTATATCGTATGGGTGAACGCACAGTTTGGTTCCAGCTTAGGATATACCTGCCTCCAACAGCACAGCGCTTAGACGCGCAAATTCCTCAATACTTAGCGTTTCTCCTCGACGCGAGGGTTCAATACCAGCTCGTTGCAACAACGGCTCCAGCGTGTCCCTGTTCTCTTTGGTGAAGAAACGGCTTTTTAAGTTATTAGAAATGGTTTTACGACGCTGGGCAAAAGCAGCATGAACCACTTCAAAGAAATGCTTCTCATCCACCACTTCCACTGGAGGGGCTTCCCGTACACGCAATCGGATGACTGCAGACTCCACATTCGGCTGGGGAATAAATACTGTATTCGGCACAATACAGACTAATTCAGGTTCGCTGTAATATTGGACCGCAATGCTCAGGCTACCGTAATCCTTCGTCCCAGGAGACGCAGCCATGCGCTCAGCCACTTCTTTTTGAATCATAACAACGATATTCTCCAAAGGGAGCTTGTCCTCCAGCAGCCTCATCAGAATCGGTGTAGTAACGTAGTACGGTAGATTAGCCACAACACTTACTTTGCTCACGTCTGCAAAATCGGCTGCGAACACCTCGCGCAAATCCAGCTTCAACACGTCTCCATGACGTACCTTCACATGCTCGTAAGGGGCCAACACTTCTTCGAGAATTGGCAGCAGCCGCTGGTCAATCTCGACAGCGGTAACTGCCTTGGCCGATTGGGCCAGCTTCTCGGTCAAAGCACCAATCCCAGGACCGATCTCAAGTGCGCCCTTTGTCTCATCCAATCCGGCAGCATTTACAATCTTATTGAGAATATTCTGATCAATCAGGAAATTTTGTCCCAAACTCTTTTTGAACGAAAAACCGTGCCGTTGAATAATGTCCTTCGTACGCCGCGGTGTTGCTATATCTTGAATCCCTGTCATATAGATATCACAATCCTTCACTTTCAATTTGTGCCAGCGCCCCGGCAAATTCCTCGCGGCTGATCTGAAATACAGAGAGCCGTTTATGTAGCTGCTTTCCGTTACAATAACCAATACCCAGCACATTCCCTAAGGCCATACGGCGTGCAGCAGCATTGGGATGGGTGATGAGTCCAGCATCAATCAGGTCCGCCCACTCAATCAGCGGGTCGGCGCCTTCCACTGTCGTATGGACCCGTGCAAGAGCGTGTCTGATCGCTTCCGGTGAGGCATTCTCCACGCCAATATCTCCTTTGCGCGTCGCTTCTGCCTCGGGTATAAAGGCCTGCTTGCAGCCAGGCACCTTGGAAGCGATAATCTTACGGATGCGCTCCCCTGCATGATCAGGATCGGTTAAAATGATGACCCCCCGCCGCTCCTGCGCCAATGCAATTTTACGCAGCGTCATTTTATTAATGGCTGAGCCGCCAGTTTCTATCGTATCCGCTTCAACAGCGCGGCGAATGGCCACCGTATCATCCCGGCCCTCTACCACGATCACTTCCTTGATCATTTGCGTTTCCCTCCACTGCTACAAAGCAAGCTATATTTATCTTTCCCTGCTTTTGAAAACAAAATAAGAAGAGGATATCCTCTTCTTAGCATGGCATAACTATGTTGTTAATACTATCGCATTGCCCTCAACATACACAACCTGTTTTAGTTGATTTCAGGCTTTACGGGTCCGATAACATATACGGTTTTACCGTGCTTACGACCAAATTGGTTGGCTCGGCTTAAACTCTCATAATACACATCGATTTTGTGACCTTTAATCGCGCCACCGGTATCCTCCGCACGGCGGAAGCCCACCCCTTCGATATAGACCCACCAGCCGATTGGGATTACACTCGGATCGACAGCGATGGTGCGTCCTTCCGTGACACGTGCGCCGGATGCAGTACGTGTACCGATCCCTGGCTCCTGTGAGGAATACGCCGTCATGGAGACATTTTGTAAAACTTTGCTATATTTAAAATTTACGCCTGCTTTACGGACAGCACTGCCCGAACTAACCATTGTTGCCTTAACCGCATCATTGGGACCGACGGAAGCAGCAAGAACGACCGGTTTTTTCTTCGTTCCTACAGCAATGACCTTATCCACACGATTCTGTGCAACTTCCTTGTTTACCAGCTGTTTGGATACCAACTTTCCATCATGGTATACCTTTTGAACGTGCTGGACTACCACACCCGATTTGCCGCTTTGAATGACCCGATTATCGCCTTTATAAAGACTCGGATCGGCCGTTTTGATGACCTGATAAGGCACCTGTTTTTTCTGTTCGACCTGCTGTTTCTTCACACGGACGATTTTTATGTCCATGTTAGACGAAACAGAGGCATCCAACGCAGGATAAACTTTATCCGTTGAGGATAATTTATAGCCCGAGGTACGAATGGCACCTTCTACTGTATTTTCTGTTGTGTACAGCTTTTTCGTCTCATTGCCTGAAGATACTTTAACTTGATTGGCACGTTTAATGACTACGCGATCCCCATCCTGTACTGCTCCATTTAGCGGCATGGAAACTGTATCATGCGGCTGAAGTGAAATGGAATGCTCGCTCAGCAAATCTTGAAGCTTGGATTCCCGGGTTTCTACCGCAGATGCCTTGCCATCGATGACAAAAAAGACTTGTTTTTTAGATTGCGTGTACATCAGAATTGAAATCATAATCGTTAGCGCGATTAGAAAAATAGCAACCAAGGCAGCCTGGCGCACATTCTCTTGCTTCCAACGCAATACGTAAGACATGCTGGATGAGCGTGACTCATGGGTCTCCTCTTTTTGGAAAATGCCCATTTCCTCCGTCCTCCTTACATAGCCCGCCGTCTGGAGTAAGACATAGTTGAGATTTGACGTGACTATAACAGATTTTCTACAAGACAAGCCCAAACTGCGACTGTCCTGCACCATGTACCCGTCTTCGCGGCATGCTGTCCTCCCCTGTTTAACCACAGTATGATGACAGATTTTCTTTTATTCACAACAAAAAAAGCCAGAGAAAGAGACTAGAGAGCTCTTTCGTGGCTTCCGGCATGTGTGAATATGCGGGAAAACTCATGCACGAGATGGCTTCTCTCTTGTTACGCTTACGGGGTTAGCTGTCGGGTTCGGACGTAGAGAGTCGCCCTAGCTTGGGTCAACCGCTCATGGCGGTCGCCTTCACATTCACCCCGAAGACCCAGAAAGAAATCGAAATACGGCTCCTCCACCTATTCAATCCCATCCTGGAAAAGAATTTCGGTCGAGCCGGCTGGCGGAAGAGACGTTCCCTTCTTGCACATACGCCGGACGTACTGTAAGCCATATCGGTTCCCCCGTTCCCTGTAAAAGGGACTCAGCGAGACTGGTTCATGAAATGACTTGTTGATGTTTACATTCAAACAACAATTCACTGAAAAGATGATATCCTGTTTCTATGCATGTTGTAAAGCAGGTTTCAAGTACATTTTTTAAAATATTCGGTTAAAATATTGTAATATTCTCGAGTTTCCTGCAACAAATTCATGATTAGCTTCGTCTATCTCTTTATTTTGATCGATTTCTTCACTTTTTCATTGAATGTCAAATCGTTCCAAGGCATTTCGGGTCGTTATTGACACTAATTCCTCCACTGTAATCCCTTTGATTTGGGCTGCGGTCTCTGCTACCAGTCTCACATGTGCGGACTCATTTCGCTTCCCGCGGAACGGATGCGGCGTCAGGTAGGGAGCGTCCGTTTCAATGAGTAGACGATCCAGCGGCACCTGTGCGAGCACCTCTTTTGGCTGCTTGGCATTTTTGAACGTTATTGGACCACCGAAGGAAAGGTGAAATCCCATATCCAACACCATTTTGGCTGTCTCCCAGCTACCCGAAAAGGAGTGCATGACTCCGCCAATCTCACTCGCTTTTTCCTCGCGCAAAATCCTAACAATATCTTCATGCGCATCCCGGTTATGGATAACAATGGGCATTTTGAGCTCACGAGCCAGACCAATTTGATTTCGAAACACCCGATGCTGAACATCCTTCGGTGAAGTATCCCAATAATAATCCAGACCAATCTCCCCAATGGCTACAACCTTCTTATGACTGCATAACGATGCAATCCATTCTAAATCGCCCTCTTGCATTGTATTCGCATCCTGCGGATGCCATCCAACTGCCGCATAAATAAAATCATATGTCTCAGCCAATTTCATAGTGGATGGAATGGTCTCACGATTAAATCCGATGTTGATCATCCGCGTTACTCCTGATTCGACAGCACGTGCTATAACTTCTTCACGATCTTCGTCAAATTGTGGTGCATCCAAGTGAGTATGGGTGTCGAATAAATCCAAGGTTTACATCTCCTTTTTTTACTTATATTTCTATATAGTTGTCTATTCTTTGACAAAATAATTCCTTATTTCGGCAGGAAGTCTGTCTTTTACCGCGTTCAATTTATTCTGGGGGAAATACATATGATATTTTCCTCGGTGAATACCACTTATTGAGCGCACAATTTCCGAAACTTCGGATATTTCACTCACCTCGCCCTGACGTCCAAGCAGTAAAATCTGGTTGTCCGTCGAGCCACCCTGCCGAAACACATCATAAGGAAGATCTGTCGGAAAATCAATTTCAAAATCATATTCAGGGTGCAAACCAGCCTCTTTCAAAGCTTCTCTAATACTGTCAATGGTATCTGTATCCATATTTTCAATCTCTACATATTTATACAATCTACGGTCCATAAAACGACTGCTCAAATCGCTTAAAATATCGTCCTTTTCTCGTTTCCACTGGCTAAATACGGTCTGGATTAATGACTCGTCGAGCATCAGATATTGCTCTACTGTAAGCTCTCCTTTCAACAGGTCCGGTAGCGGGTCCAGCAGAAAACCAAACTCATATCCGTTTTTAAACAATTCCTTTGCTCGCTTGAAAATTTTACGTAAAAGGATTTCCGAGCTGCGTGTTACAGGATGAAAATAAATTTGCCAATACATCTGATAGCGTGACATTAAATAATCTTCTACTGCATGCATGCCTGATTCCTTTACAACAATTCTCCCATTATGAGGACGCAGCAGTCGTAAAATACGATCCAAATCAATCGTGCCGTAGTTGACACCTGTCGAATGAGCATCCCGCAACAAATAATCCATACGGTCGGCATCTAGCGGACTGGTTACCAAGTTGACAACAATCGGCTTATCATACGTTTTGGCTATAACCGCAGCCACCTTTTGTGGAAGCTTGTCGTCGACTTGCCGTAGCACAGCGTTGATCTTCGTGTCTCCCAGTACAATGCGGCATGTCCAATCCTCATGGTTCATATGAAAGGCTTCCTCAATTGAATGAGAAAATGGGCCATGCCCCACATCATGCAATAGAGCTGCACACAGCGCAACCAGCCTTTCCTCCTTCGGCCAATCTGGGAAATCTCCACGTTCAAATTGAGAAATAATACGTCTCGTAATCTCATATACACCCAATGAATGTGAAAAACGGCTATGCTCCGCTCCATGAAACGTAAGATACGATGTGCCTAACTGCCGTATGCGCCGTAAACGTTGGAACTCCGGCGTGTTGATCAACCGCCATATCACAGTATCCTGAACATGGATGTAATTATGTACCGGGTCTTTAAAAACTTTTTCTTCACTGAGTGGCTGGTGCAAGATATCAGCTCCTTTAATATTCGGAATAATGGATTAAAATACAATAAAATCCTAAATGATTCCCCTCATTCGACATTCTTTGTCGTAATATGTCGAATTATAGTTTTTCGACATTTCCAAATCGACAAACTGAATAAATCATCAATAAGATAAGGCAATACACATGAATAAAGCTCTTTAATCTAAATACTTTTGCATAATCAGACTGTTACTACATTTTTAAGGTTGACTGTTTTGGGAATCGTTGGTATAGTAAATATCAGAAAAGAGAAAATTTTGTCGAATCATGACACTTATATTATTTTAAACGGCGAGAGGAGCCTGATTTATTATGATGAAATCCACTGGTATTGTAAGAAAAGTTGACGAGCTCGGACGTGTTGTTATTCCAATCGAATTGCGCCGTACCCTGGGAATCGGAGAGAAAGACGCTTTGGAAATTTATGTTGATGGCGAACGCATCATGCTTAAAAAATACGAGCCAGCTTGTATCTTCTGCGGCAATGCTGAGAACGTAATTTACTTCAAAGGGAAAATTGTTTGCCAAGATTGCATTTCTGAAATCCCAACACCTGTGACAAACTGAGAATTTTAGTATATAATAGACTTATCAGATATTGTTAATTCTAACCTTTTTCATATATACTCCTTGTTGCCTTCCACGGTTTGAACCCAACCGTTGGAAGGCCCTTTTTTGTTCAGACAGATATTCATAAGAGTGCGTTGTAAACATCTCTTTTGGAGATTGAACGATCTGTGGCTGTACGCTTCATTGCATCCTTGCGTGTAAGTCCCTCTGCCTCGTAATGTGCGACATGGGACTCCAAAGATAAGGACTGCCACCACGCCTGACGTTCCTTTTCCTCTTCCTCTTCGTCTTTTCCTTCAACCACCAGGCAATATTCACCAATCGGCGGATTCTCCTCTAGTTTAGCAAGACATTGCTCCACGGTTCCTCGCACCCATTCCTCATGCAGCTTGGTCAGCTCACGCGCAAGCACCACTTTGCGTGAACCTAATGTTTCCTTCAACACCATCAATGTCTTCACAATGCGATGAGGCGATTCATAAAAAATAATTGTGCCGTGAGATACCTGAAAAGATAGCAACAGCTTCTCTAGGTCCTTTTTCTCCCGTGGTGGAAAGCCAGCGAAGGTGAACCTTTCTGTATCCAGTCCTGAAGCAATCAAAGCCGATAGTGCCGCATTTGCTCCTGGGATAGGAATGACGCTAATTCCCGCTTCCAGTGCCAGTTTGACCAAATCCGAACCAGGGTCAGAAATGGCCGGTAGACCTGCATCGCTAACCAGTGCCAAATTTTTTCCTTCTATTATATAACGTATCAGTTCAGGCCCACTGGCAGCCTTATTATGTTCATGATAACTGAAGAGCATATCCGGTGTAATTTCGAAATGGGTGAGCAGTTTGCGTGTCTGACGCGTATCTTCGGCAGCGATAATACTGCATGATTTCAAGGTGTTAATCGCCCTAAAGGTCATATCGTCCAGATTCCCAATGGGTGTTGCAACAAGATACAACTTTCCCCGTTCTTCTTCGCGGACACTAAAGCTTTTTTGTACAGCTGCTTTCACACAGAATCCCCCTTGCTTACTTCTCCATAAATATCTCTTATTTCCTGAGTATAATTCCCATTTTCCTGATATACAATGAGCGGAGGCAACAGACGAACCTCCGGTTTGCCGTCACGTAATGCTTCGACCAGTACCATATTGGCTTCCATATGAACTCTTGGGTGAACAAAACGTATTCGTTTGGGTTCCAAACTGTTATTACGCATTAAGGTTATGATCTCACCCAATCGCTGCGGGCGATGAACCATGGATACTTTTCCCCCATTACGGACAAGCCGGGTGGATGCCTGAATGACTTCTTCCAGTGTACAGTTCACTTCATGACGGGCAATTGCCTGGTGAGGATTTAGCTTGATATCGCTACCATTTAGCGGCATATAGGGGGGATTCACGGTAATTGCATCATAAACACCATGTCCCGTGATGTGAACCAGCTCACGTAGGTCCCCTTCCCGAATCTGAATTGCTGCTTCTAATCCATTCAAGCTGACACTACGTCTAGCCATATCTACCAAGCGTGGTTGAATCTCAATTCCTTCAATAGACGCTTTTGTTCGTGTCGTTAGCAACAACGGGACAACCCCATTGCCAGTACACAGATCCAGAATCTTTCCACGCTGCGGAATACCGGCAAAACGTGCCAGCAAGACCGCATCCATCGAGAAGCTGAATACTTCCTCACTTTGAATAATGCGCAAATTATGTGAAAGCAAATCATCAATTCGTTCAGACTTCTTTTCATTTTCGTCCATAGTGCTCTCCCGTCTTTTATAACCAAAATCGCTTTTCACTCATACTTCCTTACAAAAAAGCCGTAGGCATCTTGCTCCTACGGCTTGTTTTTATTTATTCAAAAATGACAGACAGAAGAGGCAATCGCCTTCCGTTCGCAAATGTCCGTAATACACGTTGCATATATGAAATCCTTCATGATACAGCCTTGCTAGATTGTCGTAGCCTTCGCCGACGACCTCACCCGTTTGCCCTTCATCCTTAATGACGATCGGAGGAGGAAGCTTCGGCTTGTTTGCCGTCTTTTCTTCTCCAGAGGTTTCACGTTTGAGCATCTTGCGCACCTGTTCGTTTTCAATCGTTAGTCGTTGATTTTCCTCCAGCAGCTCTTTTACTGCCAGTTTCAATTCACCCAGATCGCTATGCAACTGTCCCATTTGGGTTTCCATTTCGTGAATACGCGCAAAAACATTTAATTTATCCAAGTTTCCACCCCGAAGCAACCTAATGGTTTACTTGACGACTACATCGTCCATTGGAAGTTCCTTGACCTTACTGATCTCAAACAGTTGAACATGCACCGTGCGATGACCTGCATTCACACCTACGACTTTACCTTCTCCCAAAGAGGTGATAACCATCTTACCCACCTGAGGTAGCTCTTCTCGCATGCTTTCGTAGTTATCATGTTCAAACTTGAGGCAGCACATCAATCTCCCGCACAACCCGGAAATCTTCGTCGGATTCAGCGACAAACTCTGATCCTTCGCCATCTTAATAGATACCGGCTCAAAATCCCCCAGCCATGAGGAGCAACACAGAATACGTCCACAAGGTCCGATTCCGCCAAGCATTTTAGCCTCATCCCGTACGCCGATCTGCCGCAGCTCGATCCGTGTACGAAAAATACTGGCCAAGTCCTTTACAAGCTCTCGAAAATCCACCCGACCCTCTGCCGTAAAATAAAAAATGATCTTATTGCGGTCAAATGTAAATTCTACATCTACCAGCTTCATTTTAAGGCCATGGTCTTTAATTTTATTTAAACACGTGCCGAATGCATCCTTGGCCGCCACTTTATTCTCTTCTACAACAAGAGCGTCATCATCCCCAGCAATACGAATGACTTTTTTTAAGGGCAGGACAACATCCGAATCATTTACCTCTTTTTTGCCCACTACAACCTTGCCATATTCAATACCGCGCGCGGTCTCTACAATGACGCAGTTTTCTTTCTCCACTGGAAGGTCCAGCGGATCAAAATAATAAGTCTTGCCCGCCTTCTTGAAACGGACACCCACTACACTATACAAAAATTAACCCCCTTGTATGCCACTAAACCTCATTTGAAGCCGACATTGTACGAATGGCCGCAATTGAAGTCTCACTGTCGCACAAACCGGGAACCTGGCGTCGCGGATTGTGCAGAGTGGAACAAGCGCGCCTTCCTGTTAGCCGGTGATAGAACCGCTTGTATCGGACAACCCAATCAGAAGCTGCTCCACGCATAATTGCCCGTTGACGTGAAAACGGAGCTTCTTCCTGCAATTCGCGGCCAAATCCATATAAGAGACCCATTGTTCCGTGCTGCGGGTGATTGCCAATTTGGAGACGGACTCCAAATGATCTATGAAAACAATGCTTTCGTGCCTTCCGTAACGGAAATGAAGCATATCCTTAAACCACAAATGAAACAGATGAAACAGAATATCCAGGTGTTCAGAAAGTCCAGTTTTAAAAATCTTCTGTTGAGCCAGAATAATAGACGAGCTCCCCCGACTCATGGACTCCTTCACTAATTGTAACACTACGTTTCTAATTTCTGCAAACCAATTCTGCTGGAGAATTTCTCTACATGATTCCAGTCCTGAAGCAATATGAACGACTGACCGGACAAGCCCTGCCGTATAGCCTTCCCCAATTAACGCCTGCATCATCACTTCCGGCTGTAAAGCGTGGAAAGGAACCTGCTGCGTCCGTGATTGAATCGTAGGCAGCAACGCCTGTCCATTTTCAGAAATGAGTATGCCGACCACTGGAATCTGGGGCTCCTCTAGAAATTTAAGTAGGCTATTAGCAGCTTGCACTGTCATGGTATCCGCCTGCCGAATGATATATACCTTCGGATTGGAGCTTTCAGATTTGTAAGAAAATATACGTTGAAGCCCGCGAATCTGATCAATTTTAATCGTAGCTCCATCCGGCTCTACAATATGCAAATCTGGATGATTCCCGTGCTCTACCTTACGGCATGACAAGCACTCCCCACATGCATCATCCGTCTGTCGCTCACAAAATAAAGCCTTAGCAAAGATCTGCGCCATGTTCATCTGCCCGCTTCCCGGCGGCCCGCTAAAAACATAGGCATGGTTGACCGTATGATTCCGCAGTGCACTTTGCAGCATTTTTTTGGCTACATCCTGGCCCATTATATTTTGAAAAGACATATTTCCTCACTTTCTCCACTGAAAACAACTGTGATCCCTCAGCAAACCGTTGTTCTTCTGGGCAAACTTTGTTGCTATTTTCATGATTCCAACTTCAAATCCTTGTTTTTGGGGTAACAGCTGCTATTTCCGTATCACGTCTGCCCACATATACATAGTCAAAAATAATCTGCCAGCATGATCAGCAAGCAGATTATTTCTCGTGGCAACAGCCCGTCTGTATTCATTTATAACATAAGTCTGCATTAAAATGAGAGATTAATCAGCAATCCTCTGATCTCACCGACCCCTTGCAAAAGCTCAATCTTGCCTTGTTCGGTTTCGAGCAGCTCATCCGCCATTTTTAGCAATAGCTCATCCACTTCATCAATCAGCTTATAACGTTTGCTGCGTCCCCGGCGATCCCAGCCCTTTGTATCCTTCATGGACACGCCTCGCCGAACTGTATCTTCCAAAAACCGTTTAACCAGCATCTTATAAGCCTTCAGCTCACGAATCGTCATTGAACGTGCAAGACGATCTCCCTGCATTTGTATTTCCTTAAAGCGCCGATTCAATTCCTCCTGCGAAGCCTGCTCCCCATTTTGCTGCATAACGTCGGAGAAGCTCTTGGGCTGAATTGGCTTTGCACTCATTTCATTTGTAGACAATGTACTTTGTAAAGGGCGATAGCCCGGATTTATTTTCATATAAACCTGCTTTCTCCCCGGATGCTTCCACTTTCCCCCTTCATGAACAGTTCAAACTAGAACTCAGGGTTCCTTCGGCTTTCCGGGGACTGCGCTATAGCGCTGCCGTTTTAGTGGATCTGCCCTCACTCCCATCATGTGAGAAGATACAGGCGATTCCCCTATCATATCGGCAGAATAGGCCCTATTGTGTAGATTCAGAAATGCTCGAAACGGTCTACAGGCATCACGAATACCGTCGCTCCACCCACCTGCACTTCAACAGGTAACGGTAAATAGGAATCCGTCGTCCCGCTCATAGGGGTAACGGGTGTGACCAGCTGTTCACGAACCTTGCAACTGCTGCGAATGACGTTCATTAATGAGTCCACCTGATTGTCATCAACACCGATCATAAATGTCGTATTACCTGCACGCAGAAATCCTCCTGTGCTCGCCAATTTGGTAGCACGGAAATTAGCTTTCACCAGTCCGCTGGATAATCTATTACTGTCCTTATCCTGTACAATCGCAATAATCAGCTTCATCCTGTATTCCTCCTTCAAGTCATATTAGAGACAACCTTGTCCCTAGCTCAATTTTACCGTATATCCTTCGACAATTATATGCTAAAATTCTGAACAAACCGCTTTTTCAGCAAATCCTTCAATACTTGCTCCACCTGCTCTGGCGCCGGAGATGCATCAACAATTGTAATTCGCTCCGGAAATTTGCGAGCCAACTCCAAATATGCCTCTCGCACCTTATGGTGAAACGATATACTCTCCATGTCGAGGCGGTCCATTTCTGCTCCTCGTGACGCATTAATTCTTGCCAATCCCAATTCGGGCTCAATATCCAGATAAAATGTGGCGTCCGGCTCCCAATCATCCACCGCGAAGCGATTAATTGAAGCTACCTCTTCAATTCCGATCCCTCTTGCAAATCCTTGATAGACCAAGCTACTATCCACAAAACGATCACATAATACGATAGCTCCCTGTTCAATAGCCGGCTTTACCTTCTCCACCAAATGCTGACGCCGCGCCGCTGCGTATAAAAGTGCCTCTGTTCGAGCGTCCATACTGGTATGAGCAGGGTCCAAAATGATAGAGCGAATCTTTTCGGAAATTTCGATGCCACCCGGCTCCCTCGTCGTGATGACTGGATAGCCTTCTTCCTCCATAAACTTCGCCAGCCGTTGAATCATAGTTGTTTTACCGGAGCCGTCTCCCCCCTCTAGTGTGATAAAAATGCCTTTGCGATTCATGTTATTCCCTGCTTTCCTGCCTGAAAAATAAAAGTCACCCACAGGCTACGTATGCTTCTTTTATTCAGTCTTCTGTATTTGTTAAGTCTCTAGTATCTAATCTTTATTGTAAACGGAATACCCGAATTGTAAGCATACCTTCATCTGCTATCCCGTGCCACTTGGCTCCCAACTCACGTAGACGACTCATCCGCAGTGCAATCGCTTCTGTGATCGTTTCTCCTGTATATAACAGAGGAATACCTGGAGGATACGGGATAATCATTTCAGCCGCTACCCTGCCAGCGGATTCCTCTACAGGCACGGTCTCCATCTGATCCGGGCTAATCGGTCGAAGCCCAAACGGAACCGGACTAGAGTATCCCTTCATTCTATCATTGTTCCACGTGGAAAAATCTAATTCGAGTCTTTGCGGCTCTTTTTCCGTTGCCCCCGGCTCACCAGCCGTCTCCTTAAATCTTATATCATTATTTATATGCACAAGAGCCTGCAACAGGTGACTCGCATCCTTAGCTGTAGAGCCTAACGTAAACAATAAGACAACATGTTTTTCATCGCTCATCTCTGGAACACATCCGTAAGTCTCTAACTCATGCTTGAGTCCAAACCCATCCAGTATCCCCCATGTATCATACAGCACCAATTTAAAAGGATCCTGGGATGAATATCCGCTTATTCCCTCCTCAGCCCTTTCTAGGACCTCAGAGATTCCCCTGTGAGCGTCTCTCCCCTCTAGTTCCTGCTGTGTAGGTTCTAGCAAGCGAAAGCGTGGGAGCTGCTCCATGCCCTTTCTAAAAGCATCTGCAGCCGCTAAGCCCACTGTAAAAGCATCCTCTCCATACGCCTCTATATACCATCTTGCCAAATCCAGTGAAGCCATTAACGGATAAGAAGGGCTAGAGCTCTGCACCATCGCCAACCGCTGACGAAGCAGTTCCCGATGGATTCTCTCTCCCTGCACATGTAACATGGCCCCCATGGTCATGGCTGGAAGCATTTTATGTGTCGACTGGACCACTACATCTGCCCCGCAGGATAGCGCAGAGGCTGGCAAACGAGGATGCAACCCAAAATGGGCACCGTGTGCCTCATCTACCAATAGCGGCACATGGGCTGCATGACAGGCCTTAGCCGTTGCCGTCAGGTCATGCCCCATCCCATAGTAATTAGGTAGTGTAAGTAACACCCCTTTAGCCGAAGGATAGGCCTTCAGTGCAGCCTTTATTGTATCCGTCGTTGGGGCAACCGCCAGTCCGCTTAGTGTATCTATTTCCGGATCCAGGAATACCGCGTTAGCCCCTGACAGCATGAGACCGTTCAGGACAGATTTGTGTACATTTCTCTGTACCAGCAGCAGATCTCCTGGCTCCGTACATACAGTTAAAATCATAGCCAAATTACCGACCGTGCTTCCTCCAATTAGCCAAAAGCTCTCTTCAGCACCAAAGCACCTTGCAGCCAGTCCCTGCCCTTCACGAATCACATCTTCTGGGTGATGCAAATCATCCAGTCCAGAAATTTCTGTCGCATCAATAGACATCACTTCTTGCAACAAAGACGCAATATTTTCATGCTCATATACTTGTCCATTTTTATGACCGGGTACATGGAAAGAAGCATTGCCCTGAGTCCGGTAACGTATTAGAGCTTCCATTAATGGTGCATGTACCGCCTTTTTCCCCATCATTCTGCAATCCTTCCAAACAAAGCTTTATATCTACCTTATTTTATCGTAAAATCAAGCGGAATCCTACTTTTACTCACAGAAAAAAAGGCCCGTATCGACAGACCTTGGAATGCCAATCCTTTAAAGACTAATTAGCAAAGGATATTATGCATTTTTCTGTACCCAGATTTGCTTTAATTGATCAATAAAAAAATGATATTTGGCATCAGTTGCATCCGTGTGCACCATTTCAGCTTCACACGTATCACAGATAAACTCGGAAACGATAAAAATGCCTTCATGCTTGTGCTGCCCGCATATAATACAGCGGTGGCCGCCTTGATCATGCATATCCATCCCACCTTGTTTCTTTTACTATTAGTATGGGGCACTTTCTACTATTTTAAACCTTTTCATAGCCCAGTTCGACGATATACTCTATATATATTCCTTTTGGGCCATTATGGTGTTTGTACCCCGTATGTTTAAAAAACAGCCATCTATGCCGATATAATAAGAAAAGCTCTTATGTATGGATACCCTTTCATCGGAGCCCTTGAACACTTCATCAGTGATAGCTTTTCCAGTAATTATAGAGTAGGCTAGCTAACACTGGATGTTGATCATTCTGTATTTCTACAAAAACGATTAAATGCTTATTTAAAGCGGCATGAGCGAAGTACCGTCCCTTTTTCCGGCTGTGGACGGGAAGCCACTTGTGATGCAGTAGATTAATGAAAGGACTGTTCGCATGACAGAGGAAACCGGAACCAAAGCTACCTACTATCACTACAAGCTCATTAAAAAAATCAGTATACCGCGTCAACTAATATGGAGTCACATCACATTACCTATTATTATGCTTCTCTTTCTGCTTCTTGCCTTTTCCTGGACTAGCGTGTTTTTGTTTGCTCTTGCCTTTTTCCTAACCCTATGGGTACACTTCGTAATCTCACGATCTGTCCTATACATCGGTGGCGGAACATCCTTCCGCAAACGCTGGGCATTCCATCGTAAATTACCTTGGCTAGGCTATATGACAGACCAGTACATAGGCTATAGCATCTTTCGTCGTGTGCACATACATACACTCTGGATCGGTGTCTGCTTGTCAGCCGTATTCATTCTCTGGTCTCCACCAGCCTTTACTGTATCCTTACTCTTCTGGCATCTATGGCTTATTGCACCGCGTCTATACATCCTCAGTCGGCTTACAGGCGAGAGAAAAGACGGCATGTTGAAGTTTACCGATGAAGATGCCTCATATTATCAACAGTAAATTTAACCACTCATATCCGTACAGATAGAAAATTCAGGTCTGAACTAACCTACAACCATATAGACCGAAGCAATAAAAAAGGAGCAACCTCAACCGGTTACTCCTTTTTTTGTGACTTAACAACTCTAATCGTTTTATTCTCTTATCTTATCAAGTAAACTTTTCCTCATCTTTATCCTCGTTATTCATGTAGAGCATTTGATCAACATGCAAATATATAAAAGGAAGTCACTCCCTACTCAACGGCAGTTCTGAGTGCTTCCCCATATCCGATCTCTTCATTCATCATTATACACAGCATACAATACGCTATGAGTTTACTAAAAATATGATCTACAATAAATCCTATGCTGCTTACTCGGTTGAAAACCGTGTCCCTAATTAAGATCCACGCTTTTGCTCTTCACAACAGCCTTTCTGTCTTTTGGAACCAATACAGTAAAAGAACCATCATGCACAGACAAATGCACCATGTGTTTATTTTTCTGAAACACCTTCTGATTCGAGGTGGATAAATTCGGTTCCTCAGTCCAGCCCCAAGCTGCAATCTCCTCTAGATAAGGAGCAGGTAGACTATCACTTTCCTTCAACGCTGGCAGTGCATAGCGAACATAGTCCATGTCCGAATTACTGCTGGCCCGATCGGTTTTACTAGCTTCTTTGGGAACCGGAAACGTCTTCTCGTTGGCAGCACCCTCAAACGATGTCCAAGAAGGCTCCTCCTCCACGCACCCGGTAAGAATCGCGACAGCGACACTGAATAGCACCAATAGAGCAAGCCATTTATTTCGCCGCATGATCTTCCCTCCTTACCAGCCTGATTGACTATACAAAATCCTATGATGGAGTTTGCATAATTCTGCAATAATGCAGCGTGTGTGTATGGGATTCAATACCTATATTATACAGGGTTTACTCTTACATTCCGTAACAAAAATGTTACCTTCCTTTTGTAAGGATATTTCTAAAATATACGTATATGCAAAAAAAGAACCATAATCTCATTGAGATCATGGTCCTCTTTACTTGTTGCTTGGCGACGTCCTACTCTCCCAGGACCCTGCGGTCCAAGTACCATCGGCGCTGGAGGGCTTAACGGTCGTGTTCGGGATGGGTACGTGTGGAACCCCTCCGCTATCGCCACCAAACATGAATTTGCTGCGCAAACTCTACCGTACGGTTATTCGGTTCATCACTTATCGTGTGAATGAATAGCCATGCGCTTGTCGTATGTCACTTGTACATACTTTCAAGGTTACACCCTGAAAACTGGATCCGAAACTCATTTGCGTTTTATTTTTAGGATAAGCCCTCGACCGATTAGTATTGGTCAGCTCCATGCATTACTGCACTTCCACCCCCAACCTATCTACCTCGTCGTCTTCAAGGGGTCTTACATACTGGGAAATCTCATCTTGAGGGGGGCTTCACGCTTAGATGCTTTCAGCGCTTATCCCTTCCGTACATAGCTACCCAGCGGTGCTCCTGGCGGAACAACTGGTACACCAGCGGTACGTCCATCCCGGTCCTCTCGTACTAAGGACAGCTCCTCTCAAATTTCCTACGCCCACGACAGATAGGGACCGAACTGTCTCACGACGTTCTGAACCCAGCTCGCGTACCGCTTTAATGGGCGAACAGCCCAACCCTTGGGACCTACTTCAGCCCCAGGATGCGATGAGCCGACATCGAGGTGCCAAACCTCCCCGTCGATGTGGACTCTTGGGGGAGATAAGCCTGTTATCCCCAGGGTAGCTTTTATCCGTTGAGCGATGGCCCTTCCATGCGGTACCACCGGATCACTAAGCCCGACTTTCGTCCCTGCTCGACTTGTAGGTCTCGCAGTCAAGCTCCCTTCTGCCTTTGCACTCTTCGAATGATTTCCAACCATTCTGAGGGAACCTTGGGGCGCCTCCGTTACTCTTTAGGAGGCGACCGCCCCAGTCAAACTGCCCACCTGACACTGTCCTCGCACCGGATCACGGTACCAAGTTAGAACCTAGATACGATCAGGGTGGTATCCCAAGGATGCCTCCCTTCAAGCTGGCGCTCAAAGTTCAACGGCTCCCACCTATCCTGTACAGATCGTACCCAAATTCAATATCAAGCTGCAGTAAAGCTCCATGGGGTCTTTCCGTCTTGTCGCGGGTAACCTGCATCTTCACAGGTATTAAAATTTCACCGGATCTCTCGTTGAGACAGCGCCCAAGTCGTTACGCCATTCGTGCGGGTCAGAATTTACCTGACAAGGAATTTCGCTACCTTAGGACCGTTATAGTTACGGCCGCCGTTTACTGGGGCTTCGGTTCATAGCTTCGCCCCGAAGGGCTTACCACTCCCCTTAACCTTCCAGCACCGGGCAGGCGTCAGCCCGTATACTTCGCCTTGCGGCTTCGCACAGACCTGTGTTTTTGCTAAACAGTCGCTTGGGCCTTTTCACTGCGGCCCCCTCGGGCTATTCACCCTACCGAGGCACCCCTTCTCCCGAAGTTACGGGGTCATTTTGCCGAGTTCCTTAACGAGAGTTCTTCCGCGCGCCTTAGAATTCTCTTCTCGCCTACCTGTGTCGGTTTGCGGTACGGGCACCTTCTCCTGGCTAGAGGCTTTTCTTGGCAGTCTGAGATCATGACCTTCGCTACTACAATTTTCGCTCCCCATCACAGCCCAGCCTTAACGATGTGCGGATTTGCCTACACACCAGCCTCACTGCTTAGACGGACATCCATCAGTCCGCGTCACTACCCTACTGCGTCACCCCATCGCTCATAACGGATTACGGTGGTACAGGAATTTCGACCTGTTGTCCTTCGACTACGCCTATCGGCCTCGCCTTAGGTCCCGACTTACCCTGAGCGGACGAACCTTCCTCAGGAACCCTTAGGCTTTCGGCGGATCTGATTCTCACAGATCTTTTCGTTACTCATACCGGCATTCTCACTTGAATGCAGTCCAGCGCTCCTTACGGTACACCTTCAACCCGCATTCAACGCTCCCCTACCCCTGATGCATAAGCATCAAGCCATAGCTTCGGTGGTGTGTTTAGCCCCGTTACATTTTCGGCGCAGAGTCACTCGACCAGTGAGCTATTACGCACTCTTTCAATGGTGGCTGC
>NZ_CP073683.1:0-10000 GCF_019454085.1 Paenibacillus sp. S25 | reverse complement strand
GAGACCGACAACCGGACCATTTTTATCCGTAACATTAATCGTCTTGATCCCCTTACCTCCACGGCTTTGGATACGATAATCCACAACAGGGGTACGCTTGCCATAACCTTTGGCCGTTACAATCAGGATATCCAGGCTGGTATCCACGATGTCCATACCAATTACAGCATCACTCACATCAAGGTTGATCCCTTTAACCCCTGTAGCGCTACGGCCCATAGACCGTACATCACTTTCAGGGAAACGGATAGACATGCCTTGTGCTGTACCAATAATCATTTCCTGCTGTCCGTCGGTCAGCTTCACTTCGATCAGGGCGTCATCTTCACGCAAGTTAATGGCAATCAAGCCACCTTTGCGGATATTTGCATAGTCATCAAGTGGTGTCTTCTTTATGATTCCATGCTGGGTCGCAAAGAATAGATAGCTATCCTCCACAAATTCCTCGATTGGAATTACCGCATTGATCGACTCACCCTGTTCAATCTGAATCAGGTTAATAATCGGTGTCCCCCGGGCAGTCCGGCTAAGGTCAGGAATCTCATAGGCCTTAATCCGATATACCTTGCCCTTGTCGGTAAAGAATAACAAATGATGATGTGAATTCGTAATGAACAGATGCTCTACGAAATCCTCATCTTTGGTATCCATACCCACTACACCACGACCACCGCGTTTTTGACTGCGATAGGTAGTAACAGGAAGGCGTTTGATATATCCCGTATGGGTTACAGTAATAATAACATCTTCACGCGGAATGAGATCCTCATCCAGAATACTCTCTTCACCCACTGTAATTTCAGTGCGACGGTCATCAGCGAAACGTTCCTTAAGTTCATTCAGCTCTTCGCTAATGATGTTGAGTACCAGATGCTCGTTCGCCAAAATCTCACGGTATTCCGCAATCTTTTGTATTAGCTCGTTATATTCGTTCTCGATCTTCTCACGTTCCAAACCGGTTAAGCGTTGCAGACGCATATCGAGAATAGCCTGAGACTGCTCAAGAGTGAGCGAGAAACGCTCAATCAGTCCTTCACGAGCTGCTTCTGCAGTTTGGGAAGAACGAATCAAAGCAATAACTTCGTCCAGATGATCAAGGGCAATGCGCAAGCCTTCCAGAATGTGTGCTCTAGCTTCGGCTTTTTTCAGATCAAATTCTGTCCGGCGCCGAATAACCTCGACCTGATGTTTGAGATAATGATACAAGACATCCTTCAGGTTCAAAATCTTCGGTTCGTTGTTTACAATGGCAAGCATATTAATACCGAAATTCGACTGCATAGCCGTATGTTTAAACAAATTATTCAGAACGACGTTCGGGTTCACGTCCCTACGTAACTCGATAACGACACGCATACCCGTACGGTCCGATTCATCCCGAAGATCCGTAATGCCTTCAATACGTTTGTCACGTACTAATTCGGCAATTTTCTCAACCAGACGAGCCTTATTCACTTGGTAAGGCAGCTCATGCACGATAATCCGTGCTTTATTGCCAATCTCTTCTATGGTGGTCTTCGCACGCATGGTCACAGATCCGCGGCCAGTCTGGTACGCCTGACGGATACCAGAGCGTCCCAAAATATAACCTGCTGTCGGGAAATCGGGCCCTTGAATATAATCCATAAGTTCCATCGGCGTAATGTCGGGGTTTTCGATCAATGCTTGTACACCATCGATAACCTCTCCCAAGTTATGCGGAGGAATATTGGTAGCCATTCCGACTGCAATTCCGCCGACGCCATTCACCAGCAAGTTAGGATAACGTGCAGGTAATACGACGGGCTCGCTCTCTTCACCATCATAGTTCGGCATAAAATCAACGGTCTCTTTGTTCAAATCACGTAGCATTTCCATGGCAATCTTGGACAACCGTGCTTCGGTGTAACGCATCGCAGCCGCCATATCTCCATCCACGGAGCCAAAGTTACCGTGTCCATCCACCAACATATAACGCAAAGAAAAATCCTGCGCCATCCGCACCATCGTATCATATACAGCCGTATCACCATGAGGGTGATATTTACCGATAACTTCGCCGACGATTCTTGCCGATTTTTTGTAAGGCTTATCTGGCGACATGCCTAGCTCGGACATCGCGTACAAAATACGACGGTGTACCGGCTTCAGTCCGTCCCGCACATCAGGCAAGGCACGGCTAACAATAATACTCATGGCATAATCCATAAAGGATTCGCGCATTTCCACTCCGATATCCCTATTGATGATTTGCGAGTTATTTTGATCCGCCATGCTGGTCCTCCTTCTTATCCTTCAATACAATGCTCTCTATGTGAAAAGCCTAACAAGATACTGCCTATACACTCCGCTCTCTGCGCAGGATTTTGGCTGAAATCCTCATCTGTATAATTATATTACTTTCACAAAAAGAGCACAATTAAACGCATCTGTCCTCTTTACAGCGTAAATCCCTCGTCATTCTCTCTCTGCCTGTAGCAGATCGCTATTCTCTTGTACAACTCACAAGCCCTGATTATAACAAATTCCCCAGAGCTGGGGATTAGCCCCCACCCTAAGGGCCTTTTCCACATACAATACGTATACGGTCAGGGTTCACTTAGCAAAATTCCGAAAAACGCCGTATTTCTCTATTATATCATTGTTTTACGCACTTGTCCTTTAGTTTCCCTTGTTTTGTCAAAGTGTTGCGGATTCCAAGTACATGACTCATATTTCGAAAAGAAAGGGATGAGATTACTTGTCTATTCAGCGAGTATCCAGTAAGTGGACCAAAACAAATGCCATTCTCCCCAATCCGACATTGGCCGCTTATGTACCGGAAACACGGTTGTACACATTTGATCACTTGAACGAAATGTTGGCCGTGTATGGTACTGTCTATATTAAGCCTGATAACGGTACTTATGGAAAAGGGGTTATGCGGGCAGAGAGGCTGACAGAGCCGCTTCCGCCGACAGAAGAAGGAATCATCGAAGAGAGAACTTGGTATGTGCTTCGCTATGAAGTAGATACCTTCACCTTCGAAAGTCTAGAAGATCTGCATAGAGTGGTTTCTTCCCGCATACGAAAACGTCCATATCTGATCCAGCGTGGAATTCCACTTCTTCAGCATGAAGCACGCCCCTTCGATTTGAGGGTATTAACCCAGATGAACTTGAGACACCAATGGGAAACAACGCTTATTGTAGGACGCGTAGCTGCTCCTGACAAAGTCGTCACCAATCATCACAGCGGTGGGACAACACGCTTTTTCAATGAGCTGGTCGCTCCATACATGGATGTAAAGGAATCTGTACGACTGGAGCAAAAATTATCAAAAATGGGCGAACGGGTAGCCTGGCAGTTGCAAAAAAGATACCCACGTTTAAGGGAAATAGGATTAGATGTGGGACTGGATCAGCAAAATTATCCGTGGATTCTGGAGGTTAATACGAGACCAGCAATCAAGGTGTTCTCTTCCCTTCCAAACAAAAGCCTCTATCATAAAATATTCAGATATGCAGTAGGCTACGGCCGGTACTCTTCATCTACGGGTAAACCCATACGTTCTAAGAAAAAAAGCCTAAAACAATGAGATTAAATATTCAAATACACCCGGGCTGGTTAATGACAAGAAAAGGGACGCCCATTTGGGCGCCCCTTGTGGAATACTACCTAATGAGCACGTAATACAGCCACTAGGAAGGAACGTTACGCATTAAAAATCAAGATTTTTCACGTACTTCGCATGTTCTTGGATAAAGTCACGACGAGGTTCTACATTATCACCCATCAAGGTATTGAACAGTGTATCAGCCAGCATCGCGTCACTGACAGTTACCTGAAGCATGGTACGACTCTCAGGGTCCATCGTAGTTTCCCAAAGTTGGGTCGCATTCATCTCGCCCAAACCTTTATAGCGCTGTACATTGTACTTCGCGTTTTCTCCAAATTCCCTGATGATCTCATCACGTTCCGCCTCGGAGTTCGCATAACGTACAACTTTGTTACGCTCTACTTTGAATAGTGGTGGCTGAGCAATATAAATATAGCCTGCATCAATGATTTTACGCATGTACCGATAGAAGAACGTCAGCAACAACGTACGAATATGGGCACCATCGACATCCGCATCTGTCATGATAATGACCTTGTGATAACGGGCTTTGGCGATGTCAAAGTCGTCTCCGATCCCTGTACCCATTGCTGTTACCATGGACCGGATTTCATCACTGGACAAAATACGGTCCAAGCGTGCCTTTTCGACATTCAGGATTTTACCGCGAATCGGTAAAATAGCTTGAAAGTGACGATCACGACCCTGCTTAGCCGATCCCCCTGCTGAGTCACCTTCGACAATGTACAGTTCACTAATCGAAGCATCCTTAGAGGAGCAATCCGCCAGCTTGCCTGGGAGCGAACTGATTTCCAGCGCGCTTTTACGACGTGTAAGCTCACGCGCTTTACGCGCTGCTTCCCGGGCACGTGCTGCTTGTAATGATTTGTCAACCACACGGCGGGAAACAGACGGATTTTCCTCTAGGAATTCCTGGAGTTTCTCTGCGAATAGGGATTCGACAATCCCTCGCACCTCACTGTTCCCCAGCTTTGTCTTGGTCTGACCCTCAAACTGTGGTTCTGGAATTTTGACGGAGATAATCGCCGTCAATCCTTCACGCACATCATCACCGGTCAAGTTGGCATTGTTGTCCTTAATCAAGCCATTTTTACGTGCATAATCGTTAATAATCCGGGTTAATGCACTCTTGAAGCCTGATTCGTGAGTTCCGCCCTCATGGGTATTGATGTTGTTAGCAAAAGAATAAATATTCTCGGTATAGCTGTCGTTATATTGCAAAGCAACTTCGACTTGAATCATATCACGCGAGCCTTCGACATAAATCGGCTGTTCATGTAACGCTTCTCTTTTTTGATTCAAGAATTGCACATATTCACTGATACCGCCCTCGTAATGGAATGTATCACTGGCTCCCGTCCGTTCATCAGTCAAGCTGATTGCAATGCCTTTGTTCAGGAAAGCCAACTCACGAATCCGCGTTTGGAGCGTATCATAATCATATACGGTCGTTTCTGTAAAGATTTGATCGTCCGGATAGAAGGTCGTTTGGGTACCCGTCTCGTCTGTATCACCGATGACTCTGACATCATACTGCGGAGCACCACGGTGGTATTCCTGCTCATACAGATGTCCGTCCCGTTTAACATGAACGATCATTTTGCTGGAGAGAGCGTTCACTACCGATACACCAACCCCGTGCAGACCACCGGATACCTTGTACCCTCCGCCTCCGAATTTACCACCTGCGTGAAGTACAGTCATAACGACTTCCAGCGCAGATTTTTTCATTTTGGCGTGTTCGCTTACCGGAATACCGCGTCCGTTATCTGTAACGGTAACGCTGTTATCTTCGTGAACCACAACTTGAATGCTGTCACAATAACCCGCCAGCGCTTCGTCAATGCTGTTGTCCACAACTTCCCAGACCAGATGATGGAGACCTTTGGCGCTCGTGGAGCCAATATACATCCCGGGACGTTTCCGAACCGCTTCCAGGCCCTCGAGGACCTGAATCTCGCCCGCATCATAAGACGGTTGATTCATAGACATGCCTTTCACCTACTTCTATAGATTCTATGGTTAAGCATTGGCAACAAACTGGTTTGCCCGCTTTTTGAGTGTTGTTGAGGAGATGGGGGAATAATACACCGTATTCTGAGTCACTACGATGGACTTGGCTTCCTCTTCGCCAATCATCTCGACATGCTTTTGCTGTTGGGCGTGGTTCACGTATTGCTTGGAGATTTTAGAGGATTTTTCAATCGAGATATCGAAAATAGCCACAAGCTCTGACGAGCGGATGATTTTTTCTCCACCCAGATGAATATACATAGCGGTCACTCACTCCTTAGTGTTCCACATGCCCGTCGTGGACGTGATAAATATTGGCATCCTTGAGTCGTTCTGCGTTCAAAGTCTCAACCCCGGTTGCCGTGATAAAGGTCTGTACCTTGCTTTGGAAAGTCTCGATCAGCTGGGTCTGACGATAGGGGTCCAGCTCGGACAAAACATCATCCAGCAGCAAGACAGGATATTCACCAATTTCCTCATGAATTAACTCTATTTCGGCCAACTTCAAGGACAGGGCCGTCGTCCGCTGCTGCCCCTGAGAGCCATACGTATGCACTTCTCTGCCGTTAATGGCAAAGGCCAAATCGTCACGATGGGGTCCCGCCAAAGTCATGCCACGGCGGATTTCCTGTTCCCTCATTTGGGATAACTTTATCATAAATCGCTCCAATAAGACAGCTTCATCTTCTTCCTCTGGCTCACTGAAGGAGGGAACATAGGTTAATTTTAACTCTTCTGTCCCACCTGCGATCCCTTCATGAATGGCCTGAGCCCACTTTTGTAGCTTTGTTATAAATTGTTTCCGCTTTTTAACAATTTTAACACCATGCTCAACAAGTTGCTCATTCCATACCTCCAGCATCAGCTGCACTGACGCCATATCCTTACCCCAAGCTTGCTTGAGCAGGTTGTTTCGCTGAACCAATACTTTCTGATATTGCTGCAAATGATACAGATATCCTGGCGCAACCTGTCCGATTTCCATGTCAAGAAACCGGCGGCGAACCCCCGGTGTTCCTTTCACAATTTCCAGATCCTCAGGTGCAAACATGACCACATTTAACGAACCGATAAAATCGCTCAGTTTGCGCTGCTCCAGTCCGTTGATCTTTGCTTTTTTACCTTGTGTGGATAACGCGAGATCCAGTCTGATTTTCCCGTATTTTTTATCCACATCCGCAGCTAGGTGAGTGGAAGTAGCCCCGAAAGAGATTAACTCCTTGTCGCGGGACGTTCGATGACTTTTGGTTAAAGCCAGTACAAAAATCGCCTCTACCAGATTCGTTTTGCCCTGCGCATTTTGTCCGATCAGCAAATTAACGGGCCCAAATTCATTCAGCTCCAGCTGTTCATAGTTCCGGTACTGCTGCAAAACAATGTTGTTCACAAACACATAGGGTCCCCCTTGTTACTCCGTGCCTAAAAGGAGTCCTTGCCACCCAGGCGATCATGCTCCTGCTGTAACTTCGAAACTTCCGTTGTCCTCTACTTCTACGGTATCACCCGGGTACAGTTTTCTTCCACGACGTTCTTCCGGTTCACCATTAACACGGACTTGTCCCTCTTGCAGCAGGGCTTTAGCCATGCCTCCTGTGGATACACAATCGGCTAATTTTAAAAATTGATCGAGCTTAATGTATTCGGTTTGTATAGATATCTGTTTCAAGGCTTGTTCATCCTTTCGCTTGTCCTCGGGTGGGTTAACGCTAAACGTCAGTTGGTTGTGCGATATGGCAGGATGATATACAGCGCATTGCTGGAATCTGCCGGTTTTAAAATAATAGGGCTCATAATGCCGGTAAAAGCAATCGTCAGCTGCTCGCTGTCAATCACCTTCAGCACGTCGAGCATGTATTTAGAGTTGAACGAAATTTTGAGCGGCTCTCCCTCAAATTTGGACACAGTTACTTCCTCACGCACTTTGCCAAGCTCAGAGGAACTAGAGGAAATCTCCAAACCGCCATTTTCCAGCGACTGCATTTTTACAATATTCGTTTTTTCCTCACGGGACAGCAAATAAGCACGGTCAATTGACTCACTTAAACTTTTTGTATCCACAATCAGTTCTGTTTTGTAGGAGGTCGGAATAATTCTAGAAGTATCAGGATAGGTGCCGTCCAAGATGCGGGAATAAAATAGCACCCGATCTACTTTGAATAATACCTGATTGTCCGCTACTACGATATCCACAAGCATATTTTGATCTGGAATAATTCTGCTCAGCTCATTCAGCGTTTTGCCCGCAATGACAACATTGCTAAAACGCAAGCCTTCAGACGTCTCCAGATGAGCGCTACGGGTGGCAAGGCGGTGGCGGTCCGTTGCCACAAACTTCAATTCACCCTCAGCCAGATTCCACAACACGCCAGTTAAAATCGGTGTCGTTTCGTGGGTGGAGATGGAGAATACCGTCTGTTTAATCATATTTTTGAGTAAATCTCCTGGTACAGAGATGACTTGATTTTCTTCAATGTTGGGAAGTACCGGGAATTCTTCAGGATCCAAGCCAACAATCTGAATTTCAGTTGCACCAGACGAGATAAAGGTTTGAAATTGGTCTTTTACCTCCATATGGATCTCCTGCGACGGCAACTTTTTGATAATTTCGACAAAGAATTTGGCAGGCAGTACCACACTGCCGGGTTGTTCGACCTGAACAACAGTTTGGTCACCATCCTCCATCGGAATAAAGGATTGAATGGAGATGTCTGTATCGCTGGCGGTCAGCGTTACTCCTTGGTGATTCACATCCAGCTTAATACCACTCAGAATTGGAATCGTAGTCCGACTTGATATCGCTTTGGATACATGTTGTATAGCCTCGTTCAAAACGTTTTTCAGAATGCTGATCTTCATAAGTTCCTCCTACGGGTTTTAATCCTTCAAGCACGCGTTGACGCGGGCCTTATTTAGGTGATGTATATCTTTAAAATATATTAGTAATAGTAATAGGCGCACTGAATATGTGGATAAGTCACTGTAACCCTAATAAAATCAAGCCTATCCACATGTGTATAAATTGTGTATAGGCTCTGAACTTATTCAGGTTGGATTTTTGATTTTTTCTATTAGGCTGTTGATAACTTTAAACAGATCCTGATCCACTTGAATGGATTTGGAGATTTTTTCGTGCGCATGAATGACAGTCGTATGATCACGCCCACCGAAAGCTTCGCCGATTTTTGGCAAAGAATAGTCGGTTAGCTCACGAGACAGGTACATGGCAATCTGTCGTGGAAAAGCTACAGCCTTTGTCCGCTTACGCGCTTTAAAATCCTCCAACCGTAGATTGTAAAATTCCCCGACTTGATGCTGTATATCCTGAATCGTGATCATTTTTGGACGACTGGACGGGATAATATCTTTCAACGCCTCAGCTGCGAGATGACTTGTGACATCCTGATTGGTTAAGGAGGAATAAGCGACAACGCGAATAAGCGCCCCTTCCAGCTCACGGATGTTTGTATCAATTTGATTAGCGATATACATCATGGCCTCATTAGGAATATCCAGGTTTTCCGCCCGCGCCTTTTTCCGAAGAATAGCAATTCTCGTCTCCAGATCTGGCGGTTGAATATCCGTAATAAGTCCCCACTCGAAGCGAGAGCGCAGCCGTTCTTCCAGCGTTGGAATTTCTTTAGGCGGCCGATCGCTTGAGATTATAATCTGCTTGCGTTCCTCATGAAGCGCATTGAACGTGTGGAAAAATTCCTCCTGCGTCGATTCCTTGCCCGCAATGAATTGAATGTCATCAATGAGCAAAATATCAATGTTGCGATATTTATTCCGGAAACTTTCCCCGCGGTTGTCCCGGATGGCATTAATGAATTCATTCGTAAACTTCTCCGACGATAAATAAACGACCTTGCTGGTCGGATTGTGCTCCAAAATATAGTGTCCGATAGCGTGCATCAGATGCGTTTTTCCCAGCCCCACACCACCGTACAAAAACAGCGGATTGTAAGCTTTTGCCGGCGCCTCGGCGACGGCAAGCGATGCCGCATGGGCAAAACGGTTCCCCGATCCGATGACGAATGTATCGAATGTATATTTGGGATTCAGCATATGGGACACAGCTTCTTCATGAACGACCGGCTGCTGCTGAGGTTGTTGCTGAAGGTCGACCTCAGCGGGCTTGTTCTCTTCAATAACGAACTTGACCTCTAGTTGTTTGCCCAAAATTTCATAAACCGTTGCTCCGACTAGCTTGGTATAGCGGCTTTCAAGCCATTCCACGGCAAAAGTTGTCGGTGCAGAAATCACAATGGAGTGGTCATTTAGTTTCGCTGCCTTGGTAGCCTTAAACCAAGTGTCGTAACTCGGCTTACTCAGCTTGGTTTGTATGATGGATAGAATTTGCTGCCATAGTTCAGAGGTATGGCTGTCCAC